>CAWHDJ010000017.1:0-655000 GCA_963827955.1 uncultured delta proteobacterium
CGAGCGGACCCGAGCCCCGCGCGTGAGCAAGGGGACGTGACGCTCCGAGGTGCTGAAGCGGGTCGCGGGGCTGATGCGTGTGGTCCGCTTGCTGACGCGCGCGGCTCGGGTCCGCTTGCTCACGCGCGCGGTTCCACCGCATTTTCCCGAGCATCTGGATGTACGCGCGCGGTTCGAGAGAAGCGTCAGCTCAGCGCGAGCATGCGGTCGATCGGCACCCGCGCGCGCTCACGGAGCGCGGCGTCCATCTCGATGCGCGGCGTGAGGTCGCGCAGCGCCAGGTACACCTTCTCGAGCGTGTTGAGCCGCATGTACGGGCACTCGTTGCACGCGCACGTGCCCTCGGGCGGGCCCTCGATGAACTCCTTGTGGGGTGAGGCCTTGCGCATCTGGTGCACGATGCCGCTCTCCGTCGCCACGATGTACCGCCGCGCGTCGTCGCGGATCGTGTACTGGAGGAGCGCCGTCGTCGACCCGACGTAGGCCGCGCGCCGGAGGATCGCCTCCTCGCACTCCGGGTGGGCGATGAGCTTCGCGTCGGGGTGCTGCTCCTGGAGCGCGACGATCTTGCGCAGGCTGAACGTCTCGTGGACGACGCAGCTCCCCTGCCAGAGGTGCATGGGGCGCCCCGTCCTCTCGATCAGCCAGCGCCCGAGGTTCTTGTCCGGCGCGAAGAGGATCTCTTTGCCCTCCGGGATGGCGCGCACGATCTTCTCGGCGTTGGACGAGGTGCAGATGTAGTCGCTCTCCGCCTTCACGGCGGCGGAGCAGTTGATGTACGTGATGGACACCGCGTCGGGGTGGCGCGCGCGCCAGGCGCGGAACCTGTCGGCCGGGCAGCCGTCGGCGAGCGAGCAGCCCGCGGCCATGTCCGGCACGATCACGACGCGATCGGGGTTCAGGATCTTCGCCGTCTCGGCCATGAAGTGGACGCCGCAGAAGAGGATGACCTCGGCCGTCGTCTTCTTCGCCGCCTGGGCGAGCTGGAGCGAGTCGCCGAGGAAGTCCGCGAGATCCTGGATCTCGCCCTCCTGGTAGTAGTGCGCGAGGAACACCGCCTTGCGCTCCTGCTTGAGGCGGCGGATCTCGTCCTCGAGGTCGAGGCGCGGGTCGATGGCGGGCGTGGCGAGGTCACTCATGGCCTGCGCACAGGGTAGGGGCGCGCCGGGGCCCTCGCCAGGCTTGCTTCAGACGCGGGCCAGGAAATCGCCGAGGACGCGGGCCGCCCTCGCCGGATCCTCGTGGTGCGGCGCGTGGCCGCCCGGCTCGATGTGGAGCACGCTCCGGGGGAGCGCGGCGGACGCGGCGATGGCGAGCGGCGCGGGGAGCACCTCGTCCCGGGCGCCCCAGAGCACGAGGGCCGGCGCGGCGATCTCGTGGAGGCGCGCGCGGAGGTGGGGCACCGGGCCGGCGAGGGGGACGAGCAGGTCGAAGGCGGCGGAGGCGTCCGGGCGGCCTCCCGGGACGGCGAGCAGCTCGCCCGAGAGGGCCGAGAGGCGCGGGCCCTCGGGGCCGGGCGAGGGCACCAGGCGGGCGATGGCCTTCGGGCCGAGCGCGCGCGCCAGGCGCTCGGGGCCCGCGCGGAAGAAGAGGCGGGCGGGGGCCGTCATCTCCGGGCCGGCGGCCATCGAGGCGATGAGCACGAGGGCGGCGGGCGCGACGTCGAGGAGGGCGAGCTCCAGCGCCACGAGGCCGCCGAGCGAGTGGCCGACGAGGACGGGGGCCTCGATCCCCTCGGCCGAGAGCCACGCGGCGATCGGGTCGGCGAAGAAGGCGCGCGCCGCGTCCACCCCGCCCCGGAAGCGGAAGCCCGTCGAGGCGCCGAAGCCGGGCAGGTCGACGGCGAGCACGCGGTGCGCCCGCGCCAGGGCCGGCATCAGGGGGAACCACGTGGTCGCGGAGCTTCCCGCGGCCGTGGAGGAGCACGAGGGGCGGCCCGTCCCCGCCTTCGAGGATGCGCAGTGTGCCGCCGCCGGCGGCGGCCGTGCGCTCGCGAAAGGTCGGGGCCCGCTCCCGGGCGAGCTCGGCGACGATGGACCGCTCGACGGGACCCATCAACCCGCGCCAATCGCGTCCCCCAGCTCTTCCTTCAGGTACTCGCGCAGCTTCAGCGTCAGGCGCGCCTCGAGCTGCCGCACGCGCTCGCGCGAGATGCCGAACTCGTCGCCGAGCTCCTGCAGCGTGAGCGGGTCCTCCGCGGTCATGCGCTTGTCGAAGATGACGATGTCCTTGCCCTTGAGCGTCGTGCGGAACTCGGTGAGCCGGTCGTGCACCAGCTCGCCCATCTCCCGCGCCTCGAAGGCGGTGTCGGGGCCGCCCATGGCGGAGGGCATCATCTCGAGGCGGGACACGGCGCGCCCGTCGTTGTCGCCCACGGGCGCGTCGAGCGAGGCCTCGCCGCTGGAGAGGCGGCGGTCCATGTCGACCACCTCCTTCTCCTCCACGTGCAGGCGCTGCGCGATCTCGGCCGCGGTCGGCTCGATGCCGAGCGCGGAGAGCCTGGCCTTCTCCTTGTTGAGGTTGAAGAAGAGCTTGCGCTGGGCCTGCGTGGTGCCGAGCTTGACGAGCCGCCAGTTGTTGAGGATGAACCGGAGGATGTACGCGCGGATCCACCACGCCGCGTAGGAGGAGAGCTTGACGCCCCGGTACGGGTCGTAGCGCTTCACGGCCTGCATCAGGCCGATGTTGCCCTCCTGGATCAGGTCCATGATGTTCTTGTAGGCGCGGCGGTACTCGTACGCGAGCTTGACCACGAGCCTCAGGTTCGACGTCACGAGGCGCGCCGCCGTGCGCACGTCCTGGTCCTTGTGGTAGCGCTGGGTCAGCTCCTTCTCCTCGTCGGGCGTGAGGAGGGGGTGGCGCTGGACCTCGCGCAGGTAGGCCTGGAGCGGGTCGCTCCGCGAGAGCGCCGCCTCGCCGGAGAGCCCCGGGTCGTGGTCGCCTCCCGGCGAGGTCCCCTCCAGGTCCTCCCCGTCGATCGTCGGCTCGTCGACGACCTCCCCGACCACCTCGACGACCTCTTCGTCGCCCGAGCCCCCGTCCTCCTCCTGCTCGTGCCCCTCCCGGGCCTCGCCGTCCGCCTGCTCCTCGTCGGCCAGGTCGCGGCGCGGCTCCCCCTTCCCCGCCTTGGGGCGGCCGGCATGCGAGGCCGCCTTCCCGCGCTTCGCGGCCGCCTTCGGCTTGGCGCCGGCGGCCGGGGGCTTGGGGGCGGAGCCCCCATCGTCGGCGACAGCGACCTTCTTCTTGGCGGCGGCACGCGTGGGCTTCTTTGCGGGGGAAACGGCGGCGCCCGCGGCCTCCGCCCCGTGGGCGGCGGCGCGCGCTTCGCCGGCCGGCTCCTTGTTCTCCGGGGCGTGCTTCGTCTTCCGCGGCTCGATCTTGCTCTTGGCCACCCGATCTCGACTCCTGGCTCCCGCCAGTTTTAGTACAGCTCTCCCGGCCTCCGCCACCTCCGCCGCGCTCGTTCGCACCCTCGCCGGCTCCCTCACGGGCGCGGCGCCGGCGCCCCGCCCCCTGGACTTCGACGTCGCGCCCTGCGCAGGGGGCCGGAGTCGTGCTAGACGGCAGGGCTGGCCGTGGATTCCTCCTCCCCACCCCCGCCCTCTCTCTCGCCTCTCCGGAGCAAGCTCCGGCCGTGGTACCTCATCGCCGCGATGATGCTGACGTGGTTCGTCGGTGTCCAGGGGATGAACGAGGGGTTCACCGTCGCCGCGTTCCTGCGGTCGGGGACGCTCCCCGCCGGGCCCGCCGCCTCGTCCGGCGCGTTGACGATGGCCGACCTGAAGCAGGTCGCCGCCATCGAGCAGCTCCGGGCGCTGCTCGACCACGTCCACCTGATGTTCCCGCTCTCGGTCGCCGAGCTGATCCTCGCGGGTTTCCTCGTCGTGGCGAGCGGCCTCGCCATGAGCGGGCGCCGCGGCGCGCGCAGCCTCGCCCTGCAGGCGATCGCCGCCAACGCCCTGCTCGCGGTGGGCACGTTCGTCCTCACGTCCGGCGTCCGCGCCGCGTACATCGCCGGGGTCGTCCACGCGGTGCAGTCCGTCGATCTCCAGCCGGAGGAGCGCGCCATCCTCTCCAACCCGCAGTTTTACCACTGGGTCCTCGGGCTCAAGCTGGTGATCTGGGACCTCGGCACCCTGGCGCTCGGCGTGCTGGCGCTCACCCGCGCGCGCACCAAGGTCTTCTTCGAAGCCGTCGCCCGGGCGGCCAAGAGCCCGGACGAGCCGTGAGCGCAGAGGGCGCGGGGGCCGGGGGGCGGATCCACGTCCTGCCCGACGATCTGGCCAACCAGATCGCCGCGGGCGAGGTGGTCGAGCGGCCGGCCAGCGTGGTCAAGGAGCTGCTGGAGAACGCGCTCGACGCCGGCGCGCGGCGCATCCGCGTCGACCTCGAGGCGGGCGGGGTGGAGCTCTGCCGCGTCGCCGACGACGGCTCCGGGATGGATCGCGAGGACGCGCGCCTCGCCGTGCTGCGCCACGCCACGAGCAAGATCCGGTCGATTCGAGGACCTCGCCGCCATCCGAAGCTTCGGCTTCCGCGGCGAGGCGCTCCCCAGCATCGCCTCCGTGAGCCGGTTCGAGCTGCGGACGCGCAGGAGCGGCGACGCGGAGGGCACGCTGATCCGCATCGAGGGCGGCGCCGAGCCGGTGGTCGCGCCCGCCTCGTCCGCGGCCGGCACGATCGTCGAGGTGCGCGAGCTCTTCTTCAACGTGCCCGCGCGCCGCAAGTTCCTCAAGTCGACCGCCACCGAGTCGGCCCGCGTGACGGAGGTCGTCGAGGCCGCGGCGCTCGGCGAGCCCGGCGTCACGTTCGTCCTCGCGCGGGACGGGCGCGTGGTCGGCGAGTGGCTGCGCGCGGCGACGCGCGAGGAGCGCGCCCGCAGCATGTTCCCCGGGGAGGAGCTCGTCGCCTGCCGTGGCGAGCGCGGCCCGCTCGCCGTCGAGGCGTACCTCTCCCGCCCCGAGCGCGCCCGCACCGGCGCCACCCAGCTCCTCCTCTTCGTCAACGGCCGCCCCGTGCGCGACCGCACCCTCGCCCGCAGCGTCGCGCTCGCGTACGGCAGCGTCCTCGAGCCGGGCCGCTACCCGGTGGGCGCGGTCTACCTCGAGCTCGTCCACGAGCTCGTCGACGTCAACGTCCACCCGCAGAAGGCGGAGGTGCGCTTCGCCGAGGGCCGCGCCGTGAGCGACGCGCTCTTCAAGATCGTGGGCGCCGCCGTCCGCACCGCGTTCGGCCTGCCGGACGCCGGCAGCTACCCCGGCAAGAAGCAGAAGCTCTTCGACGAGCCCGCGGGCCCTCCCGCCAGCTCCTGGGTCTTCGACACCGGTCACGATGGGGGGAGACCCCCCATGCCCCCCGCCCCAGGCGGCCCGGCGGTCTTCCCGGAGCGAGCCGCCCTCGTCCCCCCGCCGGCTTCGGTCGCCTGGCCTCCCCCCAGCGCCGAGGTCCCCACGACGCCCAACCTCCAGCTCCAGCCGGTCCCTTCCCCCGCGCCTCCTCCGGCCCGCGAGCACGGCGGCCTCTTCAATCGCGTCACGCTCCCGTCCCCCGTCGCGCCCCCCGTCGCGCCCTCCGGCGGCGACCGGATCACGCTCGTGTCCCCGAGCGAGCTCGGGTTCCAGGCGGCCCCCGACACGGCGCCTGCCCCACCGCCGGTCCCCACGCCGCCGCCCGTCCCCTATCCCACCGCCCTCGAGCTGGCCGAGGCCGCCGCGCGCGACCGCAAGGTCGTCTTCGGCGCGCTCCGCTTCGTCGGGCAGATCCGGAGCACCTTCTTCGTCTGCGAAGGCAGCGACGGCGTCTACCTCCTCGACCAGCACGCGGCGGCCGAGCGGGTCACCTTCCACCGCCTCAAGCGCGGGTACGACGCGCGCCAGATCGCGTGCCAGAAGCTCCTCTTCCCCACCATCGTGCCGGTGTCGCCCTCGGAGGCCGCGCTGGTCGAAGAGCAGCAGGACGCGATCGCCCGCACCGGGCTCGAGGCGCGCGCCGCCGGGCCGACGTCCGTCGCCGTACACGGCGTCCCGCTGCTCCTGGCGAAGGCGCCGCCCGAGCGCCTGCTCCGGGACCTTCTCGACGAGGTGAGCCACGCGGGCGAGCGCGCGTTCTCCGGCGCGATCGATCGGGCGATCGCCACCATGGCCTGCCACGGCTCGCTGCGCGCCGGCGACCCGGTGGGCCCGGACGAGGCGAAGGCGCTCCTGGCCTCGCTTGACGAGGTGGACTTCGCCGGCCACTGCCCGCACGGGCGGCCGGTGGTGATGCGGATCGGATGGGGAGAGCTGGAGCACCGAGTGGGGAGGAAGTGAGCCGGTTCGCCAGGGCGGGGGAGTTGGGGTAGGGTCGCAGGGCCATGCTCCTGGTCACGAAGCTCGAGCGAGCCGGTAACCATAAGCGGACGCACCCGGAGCTGCGCCTGCATGGGACCATTCCTTGGCCGGAGGAGGCGACGCCGGAGTCGCTCCTCAAGGTCCCCGGCAGACTGATCGACGTGGACGGCGGCGCCTTCGGCGTAGGAGGACTGCCGTTTCGCGTAGTCGCCAGGCTCGATGTACTCGCCCCCGACGAGGTCGATGACGACCTCCTGTCGTCCGTCGTGAAGGAGCGACGCGACGCGCTTCTACAATCGCCGGGGTCTTGGTCTGGGGGCGATTGCATCTGGATTCGCTTCGAATCGAGACAAAGGACCGCCCCCACTCGACGCCCGCCCTGGAGACTACGCCCCGCACGGGCTCCCGGACGAAGGCATCCTGGACGACTTGATCGGCGCGGCCGAGTTGCGCCTGCGCCTGCGGAGGAAGCGCGTTTCCCTTCGCCTCCACGAGATGGTCCTCCAGCGCTTTCGGGGTATCGAGCGCTTGGCACTCTCGCTGGCCCCAACGAGGTCGAACGTGCTCGTCGGCGCGAATGGATCGGGCAAGACAACTCTTCTTGATGCGGCGGCACTGCTGCTCGGGGAGGTCATGACGACGATCCTGAACTCGACCGAACACAGCCCGAAGCTGACGGACGATGACATCAAGAACGGTGAGGACGACACCGAACTCTCCGCCAAGGCGTCGCTTGGGAACGAAGAGTTGACATGGAGCTTGTGGCGCCGGCGTGGCGGCTACGAGAGTACTGAAGAGAAGCTCGTCAGGGCGAATGCAGATCTCCTTGCGACGGACCGGATCGACGCTGGGGAATGCATCCCGCTCCTCCTTCACTACCCCGTCAATCGCGCCGTCCTCCACGTCCCGCTTGGCATTCGAGAGGCGCACCGCTTCGAGCCCATCGAGGCATATGATGGCGCGTTGACCGAGGGGAGAAGTGATTTTCGCCTCTTCTTCGAATGGTTCAGGCAGCGGGAGGACCTCGAGAACGAGTTCCGGATCCACGACTCGAACCACCGCGACCATCAGCTCCAGGCCGTCCGCGACGCGATCCGTGCGTTCGTCCCCGGGCTCGAGAACCTCCGCGTGCAGCGTGCTCTTCTGCGCCTGTTCTTGAACAAGGGCGAGCAACCGCTCTATGTCGACCAGCTCTCCGATGGCGAGAAGTGCCTTCTCGCGTTGGCGGGGGATATTGCGCGCCGCCTCGCGACCGCCAATCCGTACGCGGACCACCCGCTCCAAGGCGGCGGCGTCGTTCTCATCGACGAAATCGAGCTGCACCTCCACCCCGGCTGGCAGCGGCGCGTCATCCCGGCGCTGGAGCGCACGTTCCCCAACGTCCAGTTCATCCTCACGACCCACTCCCCCGCTGTCCTCGGCCACGTCGACCGCGACTCCGTCTTCATCCTCAAGCCGGAGGCCGACGGCCTCCAGGTTCTTCACCCCGACGCGTCGAGAGGTGCCGAGGTCAGCCGGATCCTCGAAGACGTGCTCGACGTCCCCGCGCGCCCGGCCGAGTTCAGGGACGCAGCTCACCAAGCTCTACGAGCTCATCGACGACGGCCAGACGGCGGAGGCGCGGGCCCTGTACACCACGCTCGCAACCACGCTCGGCGCTCTGGATCCCGGGCTGGTCACGGCAGACGTGCTCCTGCGCCGCCGGGAGGCTGCTCGCCCGTGAGGTTCGTCGAGAAGGGGCCCGCGCCGCCGGAGCTGGTTGCGTGGACCTCGCGCGCCAACGAGGACTGGCAGCCCGTCTACGAAGACCTCACCGGCGCCGACAAGGAGGCCCTCATCAAGGCCCTGGCGCGAGAACAGGCTTACCTCTGCGGCTACTGCGGCAGCCGCGTCGGCGACTGCCACATCGAGCACGTCATCGCCCAGAAGGAGTGCAAGGAGACCGGACGAAAGCATCTGCTCACGGACTACGGGAACATGCTGGGCTCGTGCATGGGTACGGAAGAGACGTCGCGAGTCCCGAAGCACTGCGGCGCCGCTCGCGGCACGAAGCCGGTCCCCGTCACCCCTTACGTCCCCGACTGCGGAACGTACTTCGTCTTCGCGTCCGATGGTGCCATCAGGCCGACGAGGGATCCTGCGAAGCGAGACGCCGCCCTCGCGACGATCCGGAATCTTCGCCTCGACGTTCCCAAGCTCGTCGCCGCCCGCGCCCGGTTCATACAGGAAACCCTCACCAGGCTGGAGGGGATGTCCCCCGACGAGTGGCGAGCTGAGGCAGCTCGATACGACGCCCCCGACGAGGCGGGTCGCCTGCCATCCTTCTCCTTCGCCATCCAGCAAGTCCTCCTCCGCAACGCATGACGGCGCCGTCGCCTCTACTCTTCGACGATCTCGCCCCCCCCACCCCCGACGAGCTCCTGGTGGTGGTCGGCCCCACGGCCAGCGGCAAGACCGAGCTCGCCGTGCGCCTCGCCGAGCGCCTCGGCGGCGAGGTCGTGGGCGCCGACAGCGTGCAGGTGTACCGCGGCTTCGACGTCGGCTCCGGCAAGCCGACGGCCGAGGAGCGGCGGCGCGCCCCCCACCACCTCGTCGATGTCGCCGACCCGCTCGAGCCCTTCGACGCCCAGCGCTTCGCCGCCCTCGCCGACCAGGCCATCGCCGACATCCGCGCGCGGGGCCGCGTGCCCATCGTCTGCGGCGGCACCTACCTCTGGGTGCGCGCCCTCGTGCGGGGCCTCGCGCCGGCGCCCCCGGCGGACCCGGCCGTGCGCGCCCGCCACGCCGCCGTCGCCGAGGCCGAGGGGCGCGCCGCCCTCCACGCGCGGCTCGCGGCGGTGGATCCCGAGAGCGCGGCGCGCCTCGCGCCCAACGACTTCGTGCGGGTGAGCCGCGCGCTGGAGGTCTGGGAGCTCTCCGGCAAGCCGCAGAGCGCATGGTTCGCGGAGCACGGCTTCCGCGCGACGCGCCACGAGGCCCGGCTCGTCGGCGTCGCGCGCCCGCGCGAGGAGATCGACCGGCGCATCGAGGCGCGTACGGCGCGCTGGCTCGCGGAGGGGTGGGTGGACGAGGTGCGCGATCTCGTCGCGCGGGGCTACGGCGAGGCGCGGGCGATGGGATCCGTGGGGTACCGGCAGATCCAGGAGCACCTCGCCGGGACGATCCCCGCGGAGGACCTGGCCGGCGCGATCGTCCGAGCGACGCGGGTCTTCGTGCGGCGGCAGCGCACCTGGCTGCGCGACGAGCCCGTGGCGTGGGTCACGCCCTGACGCGCCGCGCGGCGATCGTGAACCCGAGCGTCTCGGTCGGGTCGGGCAGCGCGCGGTCGAGCACGCGCGCGCTCGCCGAGATGCCGACGATGGCCGGCCCGACGAACGGCAGCGCCCAGAGCCGCGGCCGCTCGGAGGTGCCGGCCTCGTGGCCGAGCTTGCCGATCTCCTGCGCCGCTCCGCCGATGCGCCCGACGCGCAGCGCGAGGTAGCTGTTGAGCTTGTGCGCGAGCAAGCTCCAGAGGTTGCCGTGCGGCACGATCTCCTCGATGCGGAGCCCGGCGTCGCCGCAGAGCTTGCGGAGGCCGTGGGGGCTGAAGCGGAAGTAGTCGTGAGGCTCCTCGTGCAGCCGGAAGGAGAACGGCGCGCTGAGGATGAGCAGGCCGTCGCGGTGGAGCACGCGCGCCATCTCGGCGATCAGCGCCGCAGGCTCCGGCGTGTGCTCCAGCACCTGCACGCTCATCACGGTGTCGAAGCTCTCGTCCGCGAAGGGGAGCCGCCGGCCGTCGTAGCGCAGGTCCGCCTTGCCGCGCGCCCCGGCGGAGGTGGCGGCGAAGGTCGCCTCGTGCTCGATGCCGATGTACTCGCTCACGTACGGGAGGAAGAGGTGCTCGTACGGCTTGTCGCCGCAGCCCACGTCGAGCATCCGCCCGCTGGCCCGGGGGGCGAGGCGCGCGAGCGAGCTCACGACGTGGACGAGCTGGAGATCCACCCAATCCGAGGCGGCGCGGGCACCGCGACCGATGGCTGGCGAGCGGAGCAGCGCCTGGAGGGTGTCTTTCACGGGGCGAGCGCTTAGCACGGGCACCGCCAAGACGGGTGCCCAGAGCGGCGGACTGTACTAGCGTGTGGCCGCTTCGCGCCCGCCCATGGTCCGCCTCCCACGCCCTGCCGAGCCCCCGCGCGGCCTCGATGGCCTCCCCACCGCGAGCCCCTTCGAAGAGCGCGCCGCGCGCCTCGTGACGTGGGTCGCGAGCGTGTGGTTCGCGCTGGTCGCGGCGTGGGAGCTGTTCGGCCCCGTGCTCGCCGGCCACTACGCGGCGATGGGCGGCAACGCCATCATCGCGGAGAACATGCTGCGCTGGCACATCCCGGGCCCGGTCTGGGAGTACACGGCCGCGCGCCCCAGCCCGGCGATGTACTACTGCCACCACCCCTGGGGCATTTTCTGGGAGACCGCCGCCGCCATGGAGGTCTTCGGCCGGCACGACTTCGTCTGCCGCCTCCCCGCCGTCCTGCTCAGCGCCGCGACCCCGCCGCTCCTCTCCGCGATCGGCCGCGCCGTCTGGCGCCCCGCCGCCGGCGCCGCCGCCGCCGCGGCCTTCGTCGTCCTCCCGATCACGCTCGCCTTCGCCAACTTCAACGCCCTCGAGGTCCCCGTCATCGCCTGGTCGCTCGTCGGCCTCTGGGGCTTCGTCCGGATGACGCAGACCGGCCGCCGCCGCCACCTCGCCGCCGCCCTCGCCGGCACCCTGCTCTCCCTCCACGCCGACTGGCCCGCCTACGTCCTCGCCGGCACCATGCTCGGCTTCGCCCTCGTCCGCGGCTTCCTCCTGCCGGGCCTCTTCGGCCCGCTCCGTCACGCGCGCCGCTACGCCCAGTGGTGGGCGCTCGGCGTCGTCGGCGCCGCCCTCACGCTGGGCCTCTACATCGCGGTCTTCAAGTCCGCCGGCAAGCTCGACGACCTCACCGGCGCATACGCCATGCGATCGTCGGGCTCGCAGCCAATCGAGCGGGCGGTCGAGGGCGCCGGCTTCTGGCACGCGCTCCGCCGCGTGCTGGACTCGCGCCGCTACTGGATCGAGCTCTCCTTCACCCCCATCGCGATCGCCATCGGCAAGGCGGCGGCGGTGCTCGCCGCGATCCGCCTCCTCGTCCTCCGGCGCGAGCACGAGGTGATCCCGCTCGCCGTGCTCCTGATGGCGGCGGTGCAGTACGTCGTCTTCAAGCAGGGCGCCGACATCCACATCTTCTGGCCGCAGTACTTCGGCGCCTACTTCGCGCTGGCGATGGGCGCCGTCGTCGCCACGCTGGCCCCGCTCTTCTCCCTCGTGCCGCGCCTCGGCCGCGAGCGCGGCCCGGTCGCCGCCCTCGGCCTCGCCGTCCTCCCCCTCCTCGCCATCGCGCGCGACGGCGTCCCCGCGCTCCGCTACGCGCGCGAGACGGGCGGGCGCTTCAACGAGAAGGGCCTGCTCATCCACTCCGACGGCGCCAAGACGGCCTTCCTCCACTTCATCGAGCCCTCGCTCCCGAAGAACGCGACCGTCGACCTGCACGAGGGGATGAAGCACACCTGGGCGCAGACCTGGGCGCTCGGCGGGCGCCGGGTCTCCGGCAGCCGCCCCCTGCCCGGCCACGGGCACGGCAACGCCGTCTACCTCGCCGACACGCGCTTCCTCCTGAGCGACCTCCAGGGCCAGCTCGCGAAGGGCTTCCACGTGACCGCGGTCGGGCCCTTCTGGAAGGTGCTCACGGGCGAGCCGGCCGCGCCGATCGACGCGTACGCGATCGTCGAGCGCGAGCCCTCGTGGTGGGAGTGGTACTTCGTCTCCGGCACCGAGCCCCACCGCGACATCGTCCCTGACCCGTGGCTGACCTGGGAGCTGCGCACGCACTTCGGCCAGGAAGCGCAGGTGCCCACCACGCCCCCCGTCACGCTGGACCAGAAGCGCATCGCCCACAACGCCGCCGTCGCGGCGGGCGACGCTCCCCGGGCCGCCGCGCTCCTCGCGGAGATTGAGCGGGAGCTCACCCCCGTGCACGCCGCGTTCGACGACGGGACCCAGATCCTCGGCACCACGTTCCACGAGGGGACGCGCGACCTGCTCACGATCTTCGTCGAGGCGGGCGGGCCGACGACCGCGGACGTCCAGCTCGCGGTCAAGTCGAAGGTGACGGCGAAGGCGGCCTGGTCGACGACGATGGCCGACCCGCTCGATCGCGACGTGGGCATCCCGCTCGCGATCCCCCCGCAGCGGTGGAAGAAGGGCTTCCTCTACACCGACCCGGTGGCGATCCGGAAGCGGCCAGGGACGGAGGTGTACCGCGCCTACTTCTGGGTGCGCGGGCCGGGGATCCCGCCGAGGCGGATCGGCGGGCCGAAGGAAGTGGATCTGCTGACGCTCCACTGAGCCCCTCCCGCCTCGCGAGCTGTACTAGAGTCGTCCGCCATGCTCCTCGTCATCGACGTCGGCAACACCAACATCAGCTTCGGCGTCTTCCAGGGGGACAAGCTCCTCCACCACGTGCGGTGCGAGAGCGCGCGCGCCCGCACCGCGGACGAGTACGCCGTGCTCGTCCGGCAGATGCTCGCCATGCGCGGCGTCGACCACGACCGCGTGGACGCCGCTATCGTCGCCAGCGTCGTCCCCACGCTCACCGACACCATGGTCGGCCTCGCGCGGCGCGCCTTCGGCCGCGAGGCCCTCGTGGTCGGCCCCGGCATCAAGACCGGGATGGCGATCCTCTACGAGAACCCGCGGGAGGTCGGCGCCGACCGCATCGTCAACGCGGTCGCCGCCTACGAGTGGGCCAAGGGCGCCGTCATCGTCGTCGACTTCGGCACGGCGACCACGTTCGACTGCGTGACGCCCAAGGGCGAGTACCTCGGCGGCGTGATCACCCCCGGCGTCCAGATCAGCGCCGAGGCCCTCTTCTCGCGCGCGGCGCGCCTCTCCCGCGTGGAGCTGGCCCTGCCCCCGCGTGTCGTCGGGCGCAACCCCGTACACTCGATGCAGTCGGGCATCGTCTACGGCTACGCCGGCCTCGTCGACGGGCTCGTCGCGCGCCTCAAGAAGGAGCTGGGCTACCCCTGCCGCGTCGTCGCCACCGGCGGCCTCGCCCGCCTCATCGCCCCGCAGACGGAGGCGATCGAGCAGGTCGACGACGACCTCACGCTCACCGGCCTCCGCCTCATCCACGAGCGCAACGAGCACGTCTCGCTCTCCAAGATGCCGCCGCCCCCCTCCACGCCCCCGAGCGCCGGCGCTTGAAGCGACCTCTGGTCGCCGCAGGCGCCGCCGCTGCGGTCCTCGTGACCATGGCGCTCGCGGTCGCCCTCGGCGCCGAGCCCGTCGACCTCTCCCGCGCCATCGCCGACCCGGCCTGCCTCGACCGCACCATCCTCCTCGAGATCCGCCTCCCCCGCGTCGCGCTCGCCGCGCTCACGGGCGCCGGCCTCGCGCTGGTCGGCGGCGCGTTCCAGGCCCTGCTCAAGAACCCGCTCGCCGAGCCCTACCTGCTCGGCGTCTCGGGCGGCGCCGCCTTCGGCGCCACGTGCGCCATCGCGCTCGGCGCCTCCCTCGCGGGCCTCGCCGGCGCCGCCCTCGTCCCCGGCGCGGCCCTCCTCGGCGGCCTCGGCGCCACGCTCCTCGTGTACGGCGTCGCCCGCGACGCGCGCACCGGCACCTCGGGCACGTCCGTCCTCCTCGCCGGCGTCATGGTCAACGCCATCGCCGCCGCGCTCATCACCTTCCTCAAGACCTTCGTCCCCCCGTCGCGCGCGACGCTCCTCCTGCGCTGGCTCACCGGCTACATCGACCTGCCCACCCCGCTCGGCCTCGCGGCCGTCGCCCTCTACGTCGTCGCGGGCTCCGCCGTCCTCCTCCGCGACGCCGCCCGCCTCAACCTCCTCGCGCTCGGCGACGAGACCGCCTCCGCCCTCGGCCTCGACGTCCGCGCGCTCACCCGCCGCACCTTCCTCGCCGCCTCGTGCGTGGTCGGCGCCATCGTCAGCGTCACGGGCCTCATCGGCTTCGTCGGCCTGGTCGTCCCGCACGCCGTCCGCCGCTTCACGGGCCCGGACCACCGCCTCGTCCTGCCCCTCTCGTTCGCGGCGGGGGCGGCGACGCTCGTCGCGTGCGACCTGGGTGCGCGGATCTCGTTCCGCTGGATCCACACCGAGCCGCCGGTGGGCGCCGTGACGGCGCTCATCGGCGGGCCGGTGTTCCTGGTGCTGCTGAAGCGTGCGGGCAGGTGGGCGTAGGCGCGGCCCGCGGGCTCAGCGCCCGCCGCCCATGTACTCGCCCATCACGCGCCCGAGCGCGGGGCGGGCGTTGCAGCGCGCCGACCACGCCTGCACGTTCTTGTACGCGCCGAGGTCGACGCCGAAGCGCGCCGTGATCATCACGAACCCGCCGACCGCGAGGTCCACGAACGAGAACGCCTTGCCGACGAGGTACTCCTTGCCCTCGAGCGCGCGGTCGACCATCCCCCACAGCTCGAGCAGGTCCTTCTTCGCCTGCTCGCCGGCGGCCGCGTTGCGCTGCTCGGCCGGGAAGCGCTCGCCCACGTTGCGGATGGTGCGCATGATCGCGTCGCCGAGCGACACGTTGGCCCAGGCCATCCACTTGAGCGCCTCCGCGCGAGCGACGCCGGGCGCGGGGAAGAGGCCCTTCTCGACGCCGTAGGTCTCGCCCAGGTAGACGAGGATCGCGAGGCTCTCGAAGACGGGCACCCCGTCCACGACGAGGAGCGGCACCTTGCCGTTCGGGTTCATCGCGAGGTACTCGGGCTTCTTCTGATCGCCGGCGGCGAGGTCCAGCTTCACCTTCTCGTAGGGGACGCCCAGCTCCTCGAGGGCCCAGTGGACGCGGGTCGCGCTGGTCATCGGGGCGTAATAGAATGTCAGGCTCATCGTCTTCCTCCTCCGGCTTACGCCGGCGGGAAGCTGGGCCGATCCCGTTCCCACCGCAAGGGCAAACGTGCCTGTGTGGACCGGATCCCTGCGCGCTGGCATCCTACCTGACGCGGCATTGGCGAAACCGTTGTGCCCGCCGCGCGTACTCGGCAAGGACGGAGGACGGATCATGCTGCAGCTTCGCTTGCTCACCGCAGGGCTCGCGCTCCTCGCGCTCCCCCTCGCCGCCTGCGCGTCGTCCAACGGCGGCGGCACCGGAGGCGCCATGGGCGCCGGGGGGCTCCACCGGCGGCGACCCGTCGCTCTGCAACGGTGGCCCGCACCCGGAGGCGTATGCCATCGGTCTCAGCGCGACGAGCATGGACAAGAAGGTCACGGTTTCCTTCTTGGACGCGAACCCCGCCCCGCCGGAGAAGGGGCTCAACACCTGGACCATCAAGGTCACCGACGCTCAGGGGAAGCCCGTCTCGAGCGCGAGCATCTCGCTCAAGCCCTTCATGCCCGAGCACGGCCATGGATCGTCCATCACGCCGCAGATCAAGCCGATGAGCACGCCTGGCACGTACGAGGTCACGTTGATCGACCTCTTCATGCCCGGCGTCTGGCAGAACACGTTCACCATCACGCCGCCGTCGGGGGCACCGGAGACGGTGATCTTCAACTTCTGCATCGACGGCTGAGCCGCGCCGGAGCAGGCGCACGGGTGACGCGTCAGAACCCGCGGGAGCGCATGTACTTGATGAGCTCGTCGTAGAAGTCGAGGTACTTCCAGTCGTTCCCGGCCCCCGGGGGCTCGCCGAGGATCTGGCCGATCTCGTCGATGTGATCCGCCGGCAAGCACCCCCAGAACTCATCCCACTGCGCGTCCCTCGCGCGGACCAGCCCGTCGTTCACGTAGAGCTGGTCGCCCTCGAGGATGGGGACGAACGCGTCGAAGAGCGGGTTCAACGGATCGACCGTCGCGTTCCACTCCGTGATGAAGGGCTGCGCGCGCGTGGGCTTGCAGTCGTCGTCGCCGGAGGCCAGGTCGCTCCTGCCCGCGATGGAGGCGTAGAAGACGCCGGGGGAGTCCGGGTGGGCCTTGTTGAAGGCGGTGATGCCCGGCTGCGAGAACAGGTAGAACGACTTGGTGACGCTCGTGGAGTTGCCCGTGGTGGTGTAGAGCGCCGCGCCGACGAGCTTGGTGAGCGCGTCGATGACCGACTGGCTGTCCGTCGCGTCGATGAGCTTCATCGCCACGTCGCCGACGGGGCTGCCGTGGTGCGGCGTGGAGATGGTGACCACGCTCGCCACGAGGTCGGGCCGCAGGTTGGCGACGACGCGCGCGTCGAGGCCACCCTGCGAGTGGCCGATGATGTTCACCTTCGACGCGCCCGTCTGCTGGAGGAACTCCTGCACCTTCACGAGCAGCTCGGCGCCGCGGGTGTCCGAGTCGTTGAACGGGTCGACCGCGGGCGTGTCCACGTCCTCGCCCTCGGCCGCGAGGTGCTGCTTCACGTTGTAGAAGTACGTCTCGAAGTCGAGCCCGGCGAACGTCTCGAAGCCGAAGAAGCCGTGCGCGAGCACGAACGGATACGGCGGGCCCTTGCCCGTGGAGCCGCCCTGCCCGCCCGCGCCCGCGCTGCTCGTCGTGACGGTGGTGACCCCGGTGCCCGTCCTCACGTGGCCCCCGCCGGCGCCGGTGAGCGCGGTGTCCCCGCCCGCGCCGCCCGAGAGGGCCGACGTCGAGCCGGCGGTGCCGCACGCGTTCACGCCGAGAGCGACGGAGCAAGTGAGGGCGGCTAGGACCAGCGACGAGAGGCGATTGTAAGCGCGCATGATCGATCCCGAGGCTGCGTAGGTAACGGAGGGCACGAGGGTCCGCCTCTGCCACGGGCTTGTCAAGCCACGGACCCACGCTTGCGCGGGGCTTTTCTGGGGCTCCGCGCACGTGCGCCTCAGTCACTCGCCGTACGCCTTCCGTCGGCGCGGCGTCTTTCTGCCCTACCCGTCCCTCGTTGCCGCCGGGCGCAGCTCTCCGGTACGTTCCACGCCCATGTCTCGCTCCCGGGCCTCGTCGCCCCTCGCGCTCTGCCTCGCGCCAATCGCCGCCCTCCTCGCCTCCTGCTCGAGACTCGCCTCCGCCCGCCGCGCCCCCGGCCCCCACCGCCGAGGCCTCCGCGTCGCCCAGCGCCGCGCCCGTCGCCGACACGGACAAGCCCGACAACAAGTTGCCGGACACGTGCGAGACAAAGGGCAACGTCTGCCTCCCGCCCGCCGCGTTCGTGAAGCGCCTGTGCGAGAAGGGCTCCCCGGACGTCGCGCTGGCGATGCTCGGCAAGGGCACGCCCTGGTCGCGCGGCTACCTGCGCGTGAAGAGCGCCGAGGCGTGGAACGCCTCCGGCGGCGCGTCCTCGCAGGACAAGCTCGTGTTCGACGAGGAGTTCATCGTGCTCACCCACCGCGCGGCCGACACCGGCGGCATGCAGGTGAGCGGCGCGGGCGGCGGCTACGACGTGCTGCGCTGGGACGGGAGCTGCGCCTCGCTGTCGGACGAGGAGGTGACGCTGAAGACCTCCCCCACGCCGCAGGCGGCGAAGATCCCGTGGAAGTACCTCGCCGACAACATCCAGGCGGCGCTGCTCGCCGACCCCAAGATCAACAAGGTGTACACGGACCGGCGCAAGGAGTGCAAAGGCGCCACCATGGGCGACGTGAGCCTCAAGTGCGTGAAGCTCGACGATCTGCTCAGCAAGGTTGTGGTCGACTTCGTGCGCGGCGGCGGAGCCATCCCGCCGCCTCCCGCGCTGCCATAGACGTGCAACGGTGCCACGATCGGTGACGCCTCATGGCGCGCCCGGGCACGGGCGACGTGGTATGGGACGGCGATGCGGATGCGCGCGAGGGTTTGCGTGCTGGCGTTGGGGTGGATGGGGGCGGGGTGCCAGACGCCGGAGCCGGGCGGAGCGAGCCACGCTTCGCAGACGGAGACGGCAGAGGCGTCGGCTCCCGAGGCTCCGGCCCCGATCCCCACGCAGAGCGCGCTCGCGAGCGGGTCGGCCGGGCCGCGCGGCGAGGCGCCGCTCCTGGCCGTGGCGCCGGTCGTGCTCGGCCGGCGACCGGCGGGCGCGTCGCTCATCCCCTTCGACGGCAACCTCTATTTCGGTGGGAGCGCATCGGTCGGCAGCATGGTCTACGCGGCGCCGTCGCAGGGGGGCAAGGTCCAGACGCTCCACGGCGTGCCGCAGGACATCACGGGGATTTGGCCGACGCGATCGGGCCTCTACTACACCGACGAGGACACGCACTGGCTCTACCGCATCCCCCTCGACGGCCTCCACCACGGGAGGGCAAGCGGCGTCGCCGAGGCGGACGACGCGAGCCTCGGCGGCGACGCCACGCGCGCCGTCTGGAGCCATGGCGGGGATCTCTTCATGACCACCGGGACCAAGCCGGAGAAGCTCGCCTCCGGCGTGCGGAAGGTGCGCTCTGTCGTCGCCGACGCGGAGGGCATCTGCTGGATCTCCGAGGAGCGGCCCGAGATCGCGTGTCTCCGCCGGAAAGGCCACCATCCCGACCACGTCGCCGACGTGAGCGGCCCGAAGGGCGCGAGGCACCTCGCGCTCGCCGGCGGCCACGTCTACTACCTCCAGGGTGGCGCGCTGAAGCGGGTGGACCGGGCGGGCGGCGCGACGACCGTCGTGCTCGACGGGCACGGGGATCTCGTGGACTTCGCCGTCGACGGGGGAGACGTCTACGCGGCGCTCGGGGGCTCCGGCGGCCCCGGGGACGGCGGCGACGCTGCGAAGCGAGCGCCGGGGACGATCGTCCGCGTCCCGGCGGGGGGCGGCGCGGCCCGCGTCGTCGCCTCGCACGTCGAAGGCTTGGCGTGCATCGCGGTCGATGCCACGAGCCTCTACTTCTGCGGCGTGGACGCGAAGGGCGACGCCAGCGTGCTGAAGCTGCCGAAGCCCGGCCCCGGGTGACTGCGTCCGTCAGTCGATGTCAGTGCCCCGACGCGGAGGTGCTCGTCGCCGCGGGGGCCGTCGCAGCGGCGGGCGTCGTCGCGGCGGGGGCCGCGGCGGCGGGCGTCGTCGTGGCCGCGGTCGGCGCCGTGGTCTTCTTCGCCGCGCGCGTCTTCACCGCCTTCTCGGCCGCCTTGTTCTTGTAGGCCAGCGTCTGCTTG
Organism: uncultured delta proteobacterium; assembly: GCA_963827955.1. Lineage (GTDB taxonomy): Bacteria > Myxococcota_A > Polyangia > Polyangiales > Polyangiaceae > CAWHDJ01. The sequence goes on from CAWHDJ010000017.1 coordinate 19,402, forward strand.
AACGGCGTCTTGATGCCCTCGTTCTTCATCCGCTTCGCCGTCGACTGGACGCAGTCGGCGATCTGGCTGATCTGCTGCTCGCGCAGGTCCTCGGCCACGGCAATCGTGGCCCCGAGGGCCTCGACGATGAGGGTCGCGGTCTGCAAAAGGGGCTTGAGCTGGGTGATGTTGGTGTTGTTGGTCGTGAGGGCCGTGTAGAGCGCGGCCGGGACGCCGGCGGCGGCGCCGTTCGCGGGGATGGCGACGGCCAGCTCGGCGAGCACGTCCGCGAGGCCCTCTTGCTCGGTGCGGAGGCCCTTCCGCGCACCCTTGGGCAGCGTGACGAGCAGCGTCTTGAAGGACGTGAGGTCGAGCGTGAGTAGCCCGCCGTAGGGGGTGGTGGTGCGGTCGACGTGCTTCGTGAGGGGCTTCGGCTTCTGTCGCTGGGCCATTGCTGCCTTCTCTCTGCGCCGTTTGGGGTCGCATTCCTTCTTACGGACGGGGCAGGCAAAACCTTCCCTGGGTTGCAACGAAAAACTTTTGTGAGCCGCGCCGGAAGCTGGCAGGGCCTCGCGGAGGCAGCCCACTGCGTCCGCGAGGCAGCCCGCTGCGTCCGCGAGGCAGTGGGCTGCGTCGGCGACGCAGTGGGCTGCCTACATGTAGGCAGTGGGCTGCGTCGGCGACGCAGTGGGCTGCGTCCATGGAGGCAATGGGCTGCCTCCGCGACGCAGTGGGCTGCCTCCGCGACGCAGTGGGCTGCCTCGGCGACGCAGTGGGCTGCCTCCGCGACGCAGTGGGCTGCCTCGACGACGCAGTGGGCTGCCTCCGCGACGCAGTGGGCTGCCTCCATGGAGGCAGCGGGCTGCGTCCATGGAGGCAGTGGGCTGCGTCCGGGAGGGCGTGCGGGGTCGGGCCGTGGCCGGGACGCGCCGGGCGAGGCTCGCGGTTGTATGCTCGAAGGCGATGCCCACGCTCCAGCTCCGCCACGTCGCCGGCAGCGAGCCTGCGCGCTTCGAGGTCCAGCGCGAGGGCGGCAAGGCCGCTCCTGCCGCGGAGGTCCCGTCCCCCGCCGGCTTCCCGGTCGAGGGCCGGCCCAAGAGCGACCTCGTACGGGAGCTGGCCTGGTACCTCGAGGCCTTCCTCGACTACCCCTTCTCCCCGGAGACCGAGCACGCCGAGCGCGTCCTCGCGTCCCTTCGCGCCTGGGGCGAGCAGGCCTTCTCAGCCCTCTTCGGCAGCCGCGAGGGTGGCAAAGCGCTCGACGAAGCCACCCGGAACGGCCACGCCGACCTCCTCCTCCAGATCTGGAGCGACGACGCCCGCATCCTCTCGTGGCCGTGGGAAGCGCTGCGCGACCCCCAGGCCGGCCTCCTCGCCCCCGCATCCCGCATCGAACGCCGCCTCAACGCCGTCCTCGACCCCGCGCCCGTCCCCGTGGGGCTCCCGACCGATCGCGTCAACGTCCTCCTCGTCATCGCGCGCCCCAGCGTGAACGACGTCAAGTACCGCTCCATCGCCCGCCCCCTGGTCGAGCTGATCGAGACGAAGAACCTCCCCGCCTACGTCCACGTCCTCCGCCCTCCCACCTTCGACCACCTGCGGGAGCACCTGCGCGAGCGGCCGGGCACCTACCACCTCGTCCACTTCGACGGGCACGGCGGGTACGGCGTCGCCGCGGCGTCCGCGGGGCCGCACGCGTTCTGCGCACCGGAGGGCACGCTCCTCTTCGAGAAGGAGGACGGGAGCGGCGATCCGGTCAGCGCGGAGAAGCTGAGCGTCCTGCTCCGGGAGCACAAGGTGCCGGCCGTGGTGATGAACGCCTGCCGCTCGGCGATGCTCGACGGCGCGGCGGATCCGTTCGCCTCGGTCGCCGCCGCGCTGCTGCGCGCCGGGACGCGGAGCGTCGTGGCCATGGCGTACGCGCTCTACGTGAGCGGGGCACAGGAGTTCCTCCCCGCCTTCTACCAGCGGCTCTTCGAGACCGGATCCTTCGCCGAGGCGGCGCGGGCGGGGCGCGGGCAGATGTTCCAGGAGCGCGGGCGGGTCTGCGCGCGCGGGCGGTACGACCTCCACGACTGGGTCGTGCCGGTCGTTTACCAGCAGGAGGCAGGGGAGCTGTCGTTCAAGGCGACGGGCGAGCCGCCGGTGGCGCGGAGGAAGCTGCCCGAGGGGGCGACGGACGGGGAGAACCCGTACGGGTTCGTCGGGCGTGACGCGGCCGTACTGGAGATCGAGAGGGCGCTCCGGCGGCCGGTTCCGGCCGTGCTGGTCCACGGGCTGGGCGGGGTGGGGAAGACGACGCTGGCGCGCGGGTTGTTGGAGTGGCTGGCCGCGACGGAGGGGCTGGGGGAAGGGTGCTTCTGGTTCTCGTTCCAGGAGATCCGGAGCGCCGAATATGTGTTCAACCGGATCGGCGAGGAGTTGTTCGGGGGCGCCTTCGGGGCGGGGAAGGTCGAGGACAAGATTGAGCCGCTCGCTGCGGTTCTCAGGAAGCGGAAGCATATCCTCGTATGGGACAACTTCGAGGTCGTCGCCGGAGTGGCCGAGTTCCGGGCGCAGCTCTCGGAGGTGGACCGGGGATACTTGAAGAGCTTCTTGCAGAAGCTGCGCGGGGGCGCGACGAAGGTCATCATTACGAGCCGCAGCGAGGAGGAGTGGCTCGGGACCGAGCAGCGGCGCAAGGTGGCTCTCGGCGGGCTCGATGGCGAGGAGCGGTGGGAATATGCCGAGAAGATCCTGGGCGACCTCGGAGTGAAGATCGATCGGGGGGACAAGGATTTGGTCGAGCTCATGAAGATGCTCGATGGGCACCCGCTGGCCATGCGGGTGGTGCTGCCGCGGCTGGAGGATGGGGGAAAGAGCGCAGGGGAGCTGTGCAAGGCGCTGCGGTCGAACCTGACTGCGCTCGGTGAGGGCGGGGACGAGGCGCTGAAGAAGCTGTATGCGACGCTGCGGCTGGCGGAGGAGGTGGTGCCGGAGGATCTGAGGGAGCTGCTGGTGCCGCTGGGGATGCACGAGCGGTTCGTCGACAGCGACTACCTCGAAATGATGGCGAAGCAGGTCGACGAAGGTTGGAAACGGGACCGGGTGGATCGGTTCCTCGGTGCACTGGCGAACGTGGGGATTCTGCGCGACCTCGGGCAGTCGATTCACGAGATGCACCCGGCGCTGACGGGGTTCTTGCGGGCAACGGTGGGGCAGATGGCATCCGTGGAGCTGTACGACAAGTGGAGCCGGGCGTTCGTCGACGTGATGGGAAGCCTGGCCGATGCCTTCGCGCCTCGCGAGCTCCACGAGCAACGCGTGCCGTTCTTCGTCCACGGCACCAACTTCTACCATGCACTGGGCGATGCGGTGCGCCTCGGGATGGCAATGGACGTGGCGGCGCTTACACAAGCACTCGCAGCCTACGCGCAGAACACGCGCAGGTTCGCGGAAGCGAACGATCTGTTCGAGCGGCTCGCCAGAACGCGGAAAGAGGCCGGCGATCTGGATGGCGAGGCGGCAGCCTATCACCACCTTGGGGTAGTCGCCCAGGAGCAGCGCGACTTCGTGGCCGCCGAATCATGGTATCGAAGATCGCTGGCGCTCAAAGAGACGCAAGGCAACGAACGCGGTGCCGCAATCACATATCACCAGCTCGGAAAAGTCGCCCAGGAGCAGCGTGACTTCGCGGCCGCCGAAGCGTGGCATCGTAAGGCCCTGACGATCCAAGATAAGCAGGGAGACGAGCATGCTGCCGCAATGACGTATCACGAGTTCGGGATCATCGCCGGGGAGCAGCGCGACTTCGTGGCCGCCGAAGCATGGTATCAGAAGGCGTTGACGGTATTCGAAAAGCAGGGAGACGAGCATGCTGCCGCAATCACGTATCACCAACTCGGGCGAACCGCCCAGGAGCTGGGCGACCTCGGGTCCGCCGAAGCGTGGTACCGCAAGTCGGTTACAATCAGAGAAAAAGAAGGTGACGAGCACAGTGCCGCCATGACGTATCACCAGCTTGGAAGAGTCGCCCAGGAGCGGGGCGACCTTATGGCCGCAGAGTCATGGTATCACAAATCGCTTGCAATCATTGAGAAGCACGGCGACGCGCACCGCGCCGCAACCGTCCATGGTCAGCTTGGCATCCTCGCGGCCTACCAGGGGCACTTCGAGGACGCAGGACGGTGGCTAATCAAGTCCATCCTCGCGTTCGCGCGCTACAACGATCCCCAGCACACAAACCAGGTCGCCCGCAGTTTCGCCCTCGTTCACCAACACGCACCCCCCACCGACCAGGCCAAGCTCGAAGCCCTCTGGAAAGCCGCCGGCCTCGGCGACCTCCCCCCGCCCCCCGAACCCGAACCCTGACCCCTCGGACCCACCATGCACGACCACCTCGCCACCCTCGACGACGCCACCGCCCTCGACCTCCTCACGGCCTACGCCGCCCCGAGGCTCCGCCACGACGGCCTCCAGGACTCGCTCACCGCCGATCTGCGCGCTGCCCTCGCCTCGGCCTACGGCCGCGCCTCCACCGCCCCCTCCGAGGGAGACCTCGCCCGCGCGACCCTCGCCTTCCTCGCGAGCGACCCGCCCACCGCGGCCATCCTCACCCAGCTCCTCGACGGCCCGCAGGCACCGCACTTCGGCAAGCCCGCCGGCAACAGGATCGCGGTGACGGTGGCCGTCCTCCTCGCGCTCCAGACGCACCTCCACATCGAGCGGGACGCCGCGGGCCAGTGGAGCTTCCTCCTCGACAAGCCCACGGCGAGCGAGGAGCTGCTCGCGCCCATGGTGCAGAAGCTCGTCGGCCTGCCCGCCGTCGGGTCGAAGTAGGCGCCCGTCGAGGGCTGCCTTGCTCCGGACCGGCGATGGCCATATGAATGGCCATTGGAGCGTTCGATGAGCAAGCGGTACTCGATCGCCGAAGCGCGCAACCAGCTCACGGCCATCGTCCACGACGCAGAGAAGGGAAAGCCGGTCGAGCTGACCCGACGGGGAAAGCCGGTCGCCGTGCTCATGTCGCTCGCGGAGTACGAGCGGCTGGCGCGTTCCCGCCCGGACTTCTGGAGCGCCGTTCAAGACTTCCGGGAGCGCACCGACCTCGGTGACCTGGACGTGGACGCCGTATTCGGGGACGTTGCCGATCGCTCACCGGGTGGCGCCGCCAAGTGGTGAGCATGCGGTTCCTGCTCGACACGAGCACCTTGTCGGAGCCGCTGCGACCGACCCCGCACCCCGGGCTCATGCGCCGGCTGCGTACCCACACGGGCCAGATCGCGATCGCCTCGACCACGTGGCACGAGGCGCTCTTCGGGCTCTACAGGATGCCGGAGGGCAAGCGGCGGCAAGCCGTGCACGACTTCCTCTTCAACGTCGTCGCGCCGGGCGTGCCCATCCTGCCCTACGACGACGCTGCCGCCGAATGGCACGCGCGGGAGCGCGCCCGTCTCGCGGCCGAAGGCCACACCCCGCCGTTCTCGGACGGTCAAATCGCGGCGGTCGCCAAGGCGCACGGGCTCACCCTCGTCACGGAGAACCCGCGGGACTTCGAGTCGTTCGCCGGCGTGACCATCGAGCGCTGGCGGCGATGAGCCGCCTTCCTCGCGAGCGCCCCGGCCACCCCTCGACGAGGACGAGGACCCGCTTCACGGGCGTCCCCCGAGGACGTTCTTCTCCCACAGCTCGCCGAGCGTGTAGTCCTCCAGCCAGCCGCGGAGCGCCTCGGGGTCGAGCCGGCGGAACACCGACTCCGAGCCTTCGCGCTCCGACCCCTTGCGCTCCACGACGATCACCTCATCTGGCTCGGCGAGCTCGTCGAGGAGCGTGACGGATTGCGTGGCGACGATGACCTGACGCCTCCGTGAGACGGAGCGGACGAGGGAGGCGAGGAGGGTGATCGCGTAGGGGTGGAGCCCCAGCTCGGGCTCGTCGAGCGAGAGGATCTCGGGCGGGTCGGGCTGGAGGAGCGCGGTCGCGAGGGCGATGAAGCGGAGCGTGCCGTCCGAGAGGTGGTGCGCGAAGAAGGGCATGTCCGAATCCCCGCTCGCGCCACTCGAGCTGGATAGTCTTGGGGTCGAGCTTGGACGGCTCCAGGACGAAGTCGTCGAAGAAGGGCGTGGCCAGGCGGATCGTGTCGCGGATGCTCTCGTAGTGGCGGGGGCTCGTTTGCCGGAGCATGTAGAGGAAGGCCGCCAGGTTCCCGCCGTTGTCGCGGAGCGAGCGGTTGTCGTCGACCGCGCTGCGCTGCCGGATTGGCGCCTCCGCAGAGGTGTCGTGGAAGTGGTGGTGCGTGAGCCCCCGGATCAGGCGGGCAAGCTCCTGCTCGTCCGCGCCCATCGAATGGGTGAGCAGGGAGAAGGCGACGGCCATCTTCGGGTTGTTCGACAGCGCGGTCCGCGCGCCGTCCGCGGTGGTCCAGGTGATTTCTTCGCCGTCGAGGAAGAAGGTGTCCGGGGGGGCTCCGACGAGCGTGACGCGGTAGGTAGCGTCTCTCTGCCCGACGTCGAAAGTAACCTCGAGCGCGATCTGCGGCGTGCGCTTGCGGCCGTGGTGAAGGAGCATGTTGGCTCCTCCCTCCTGGGCGACGAAGCGCGAGTGGCGCGCCTCTGCGAGAGCGCCGAGCATCCGGAGGAAGGAGAGAAGGTTGCTCTTCCCCGCTCCGTTCGCACCGATGAGGACGTTCAGCGGGCCCAGCTCCAGGTCCAGCGCACGGATGGACTTGAAGCCCGAGACGCGGAGCCGGCTCAGGCGGTTCATGGGCACCTCCTCCACTCACTCATAGTGCCCCGACGGCCTCGGGCAGCAAAGCCTGGAGAATGCGGGCCCGTGAAGCACGGACGGGCTCGCCGGGTGCCCCTACGCCCGCAGCACGGCCCCGAAGCGCTGCTTCACCACCTCGACCACCTTCTCGTGCTTCTTGTCGACCTCCTCGTCCGTCAGCGTCTTGGCGGCGTCGGGGTCGGTCGCGGCCTTCGGGTCGCGGTAGACGACGTGGAAGGCCAGCGAGCGGTGGTCGGGCGGGACCTTCTCGCCGCGGAAGAGGTCGAAGAGCTCGACCGACTCGCAGATGTCGCCGCCGGCCTCGCGGATCGCCTCGCCCACGGCGCCCGCGCTCACGTCGTCGCTCACCACGAGGGCGATGTCGCGCGTGGCCGGCGGGAGGACCGGGATGGGGACGAACCTGGGGGTGCGGAGGCCGAGGGCGTCGAGGGCGCGGAGGTCGAGGTCGACGACGACGCAGGAGCCGCCGAGGTCGAGCAGGTCGGCGACGTCGGGGTGGAGGGCGCCGAAGCAGCCGACGCGCTTGCCCTCGACGATCACGTCGCCGGCCGCGCGGGGGTGGAGGAAGGTGGCGCGGTGCTCGAGCGGCTGCGCGGCGACCTCCGGCCGGATGCCGGTGACGCGCTCGACGAGGGCGACGGCGATGCCCTTCGCGTCGAACACGTCGACGGCCTCCGGCTTCGCGAGCGTGGCGCGGCGGTTGCCGGCGACGACGGCCGCGAAGGTGGGCACCTCGTCGGGCAGGCCGGTCGCGTCGATGGGCTCGACGAAGCGGGCGCCAATCGCGAACAGGCGCACATCGCGGACCCCGCGGCGGCGGGCGCGGCGGAGGGCGTCGAGCAGGCCGGGGAGGAGCGAGGTGCGCATGGCGCTCCGCTCCTCGCCGAGCGGGTTCTTGAGCGTGACGGGCGCGGGCGGCAGGCCGAGCGCGGCGATGTCCGCGGGGTTGACGAAGGCGTACGTCACCGCCTCCGAGAGCCCGATCTCGACGGCGGCGCGGCGGGCGCGCCCCTCGGTCGCGCCGGTGGTGCGCGGCGCCTGCGGCTTGATCGCCGGCAGCTCGGTGGGGATCTTGTCGACGCCGCGGACGCGCATCACCTCGTCGATCAGGTCGGCCTCGCCGGCGATGTCGGGGCGGTGCGTGGGGGCCACGACCTCGGCCTCGACGGACTCGCCCTCGCCGCGCGCCTCGCGCACCGTGAAGCCCAGGCGGTCGAGGATGCCCGTCGCCTCCGCGAACGGGACGGAGACGCCGAGCAGCGCGTTCATCCGCTGCGCGCGGAGGCGGATTGGCGCGGGCATCGCGACCGGGACGCCGGCGATGATGGTGCCCGGCACGGCGCTGCCGCCCGCGAGTGCGGTCATCAGGCTGGCGGTGTGGGCGAGGACGTCAGGGATGTCGGACGGGTCGACGCCGCGCTCGAAGCGGTGGCTCGCGTCCGTGTGCAGGGCGTGGCGGCGCGAGGTGCGGCGGACGCCGCGCGAGGTGAAGTAGGCGCACTCGATGAGCACCCGCTTGGTCCCGGCGCGGATCTCGCTGCCCTCGCCGCCCATCACGCCGGCGAGGCCGGTCGGGCCCTCGCCGTCGGCGATCACGAGGTCGTCGGCGACCAGCGTGCGATCCACGCCGTCGAGGGTCTTGAGCTTCTCGCCCTCCTTGGCGCGGCGGATGACGATCTTGCCGCCGCGCACGAGGTCGAAGTCGAAGGCGTGGATGGGGTGGCCGAACTCGAGCATCACGAGGTTGGTGATGTCGACGACGTTGGAGATGGACCGGACGCCGAGGCTCTCCAGGCGGTAGCGGAGCCAGAGGGGCGACCGCCCGATGGAGACGTCCACCACCATCGCGGCGCCGTAGTGGGGGCAGCGCTCGGTGTCCTCGATGACCACGCTCGCGAGCGCGTCGATGCCCTTCCCGCCGGCGACGCGCGCGGGCGCCGCAGGCTGCGGGACGCCGAAGGGGCGGCCGAGGATCGCCGCGGCGTCGCGGGCGAGGCCGACGTGGCCGAGGGCGTCCGGCCGGTTGGGGGTGAGGTCGAGCTCGTAGATCCAGTCGTGTACGGCCGGGAGCGCCTCGCGGAGCGGGGTGCCCGCCTTGGCCGTGCCGGCGGGGAGGATGAGGATGCCGGGGTCGTCCTCCTTCTTCCCCTCGGCGACGAGGCCCATCTCGCGCTCCGAGCAGAGCATCCCCTCGCTGACCACGCCGCCGATCTCGCGCGGGGTGAGCGTCATGCCCACCGCGGGGAGCGTGGTGCCGAGGGGGGCGAAGCAGACGAGGCCGCCGGGCGCAGGGACGTTGGGGGCGCCGCAGACGACGCGCTGCTCCACGCCGCCGCGGTCGACGGTGACGAGCTGGAGCTTCTCCCGCTTCGGGTGTGGCTCGATCTTTTTGACCTCGGCGACCACGAGGGCGGCCGTGCCGGCGCCGTACTCCTCGATGCCGTCCACGGCGATCCCGGCCATGGAGAAGCGGTCCGCGAGCTCGCGGGGAGAAGCGTCTAGGCCGGGGACGAGGGCGGCGAGCCAGCGGTAGGAAGCCTTCATGACGCCGGGGGCTTATCACAAGGCGGCGGCGACGGGCACCCGCCGGGCCCCGCGCCTTCGCCGGAACTTCGCCGCCCGTCCGCTGTCCGGCTTCCCCCGATGCGCCCCCTCCTGCCCAGGGTCCTGCTCCTCGGCGCGGTGCTCGGCTGCGCCGCCGGCGGGTGCGCCGGCCCCGGCTGCGCGGATCCCGCGGCCCCCGAGGGCGCCGCCGTCCGGGAGGCGCTCCCCGGCGCCCGCCCCGCGCACGGGGGGAGCCTGGTCATCGATCCCGCGAGCTTCGCCGCGTGGATCGCCGACGCGGACAACCACGCGCTCTACCGCGTCGACCTGGTCTCGCTCGAGGCCGTCACGACGCCGCTCGACGGCACGCCCGAGCAGATCGCCGTCGTGGGCGACGGGCGCCTCGCGGTCACGCTGCGCGATCGCAACGAGGTCGCTCTGCTGGACGTCGCGCCGGACGGGAGCGCCTCCGTGGCCGCAACGGCCGAGGTGCCCTGCGATCCCTTCGGGCTCGCGGTCACACCCCAGCGCGAGATCCTGGTCACGTCCGCGTACTGCCACGCCGTCACGGCCCTCGACGCCGGGACGCTGGAGGAGCGCTGGTCGGTCGACGTGGCGCGCGAGCCCCGCGCGGTCGTCTCGACCGTGGACGGCGGGCGCGCGTTCGTCACCCACCTCGAAGGCGACGCCATCACGGTGCTCGACCTCGACGATCCGAAGCCCACGCCCCGGAGGGTGCGGGCGCTCGGCGGGCTGTACAGGAACCGCGTCGACGCGGCGATCGGCGCGGGCACGCTCCACCCCTCGGCGGCGCTCGCGTACGCCGCCGTGCTCTCGCCCTCGGGCGGCCGGCTCTTCGTGCCGCACCTCGCCGAGCAGAACGGGGCGTCGACGACGCGCTCCATCCCGGCGGCGTACGGGGGCGTGCCGGTGGAGGAGGAGACGTCGTTCGCGTCGGTGGCGGTGGTCGAGACCAAGGAGGAGCGCGCCGTGGGCGGAGGCGCGGGGCTCGCGCCGGGCGCAGGCGCTGGAGAAGGCGGCGTTCGTGGGCGTGGCGCCTGCGGACTTCGCGGTGGCGCCGCTGCCGGCGGGGCACAGGCAGGCGCGGGCGGCGGCGATCGCGGGGGATCGGCTCCTGGTCGCGTCGCAGGGGACGGGCGAGCTGTTCGAGCTGGACGCGCGCGCGCTCGACCCGGCGATGCAGCGTGACCCGGGTCTTCGCGGTCGGCGAGGGGCCGAAGGGCGTGGACGCCGCAGGCGACGTGGCCGCGGTGTGGAGCCAGCTCTCGCACGAGGTCGCGGTGATGTCGCTGGGCTCGGGCACGGTGGACCGGCGCGTGCTCGGCGGCGATCCGCTCGCCGCCCGAGGTGGCGGCGGGGCGGCGGCTCTTCTTCACGGAGCGCGACCGGCGGATCTCGCGCGACGGGCGCGCGTGCGCCGCGTGCCACCCCGAGGGCCGCGACGACGGGCTGGTCTGGAAGCTCGGCGCCGGGCCGCGGCAGACGCCGACGCTGCTGGGGCGCCTCGATCGCGGGCCCTTCGGCTGGCAGGCCAAGCACGCGCGGCTCGAGGACAACGTGCGCGAGACCATGTCGCGCCTCGGGGGCAGCGGGCTCCCCGAGGTGGAGCTGTCACGCCTCGCGCGCTTCGTCCGCGAGGGGCTCGTCGCGCCGGCGCACGGCCGCGCGGCGCCGACGGCGAGCGCGCTGGCGGCGCGCGGGCGCGCCCTCTTCACGTCGGAGGCGGTGGGCTGCTCGGGGTGCCACCAGGCCGGAGACGGACTTCAGCGACCGGAAGCTGCACGACGTCGGGTCGCGCGCGAAGGGCGACGCCTCGCCCGCGTTCCGCACGCCGCCGCTGCTCCACGTCGGGTCGACCGCGCCCTACTTCCACGATGGGCGCTACGCCTCGCTGGAGGCGCTGCTCGACGACAACCTCGACCGCATGGGCCAGACCTCGCAGCTCTCGCGCGACGACCTGCGCGCCCTCGCGGCCTTCCTCCGGACGCTATGAGCACGCCGCGTCCCGTCCTCACGGCCGCGGCCGCCCTCTTCGCGGCCACCCTCTCGGTCGACCCTTCGACCCGCTCCGCGTCTCCACCGCCGCGCCCACCCGTGAGCGCACCCGCGGCGTCCCCCGACGCGCCGGCGCTCCGGGCATCGCCGGCGACGCCGCGCATCGAGGCGCTCGCGGATCCGGCCCCGCGCGACGTCGAGGTCGAGGTCGTCCCCGACGAGCGCGGCGGGCACCGTGTCCGCGTCCGGCGGCGCGGCTACCTGGTCTCGCTGCGCAACGAGACCGCGCGCGCCGCCGGGCAGGACTGGGCCCTCGTGCGCGTCACGGCGCAGCCGGGCGAGGGGGCGACGGCCGGGCGGCTCGTCTGGGAGACGACGCGGCCCGACTCGCTGGAGACGACGCGGGGTGTGGTGCTGCTCTCGGGCGACGGGGAGAGGCTCTCGGCCGAGCTGCGAGCGGCGCGCGCGCCGGAGCCGGCGGAGGCGTGGGCGAGCCAGCGGGCGCGCTGTGCGGCGCAGCACGACGGGCTCGGGGGCTTCACCGTGCTGTGCGGGTTCGCGAAGGGCGTGCGTGTGACGGGGGTCGCGAACGTGACGGGCGCGTACTCGCTCGACGACGTGTGGCTCGTCCCGGGGCCGATCCCCGTCGTGCGGCTCGACCTGCCGGGATCGCCGGACGGCGCCGAGGGGCGCGTGATCGGGCTGGTGCAGGGCGTGACGGGCGTGGCGCTGCGGGTGGAGGCGAGCTTCCCCGAGGGCGAGGCGGCGTCGCTGCTCTTCGGCGAGTCGGAGCGGGTACAGCCGACGCTCTGACGAGGGCGCGGAGCCTGGTAAGCTGCGCTCGCCATGCCGCTGCTCGACATCGTCCTCGGCTACGACTGCAACCTCGGGTGCACGTACTGCACCATCACGGACGAGATGCGGCAGCGCGCCCTCCCGCCGGAGCGGATTGCGCGCGAGATCGACCAGGCCGCGGCGCGCGGGTTCAAGGACGTGGCCTTCACGGGCGGCGAGCCGACGATCCGGAGCGACCTGCCCGCGCTGGTGAAGCACGCGCGGAAGCGCGGGTTCGAGCACGTGAAGGTCTCCTCGAACGGCCTCAGGTACGCCCACGCGCCGTACCTCGACCACCTCGTGGCCTGCGGGGTCGACCAGTTCAACGTCTCGGTGCACGCCTTCTCGGACGCGGCGTACGAGGCCACCGTCCGGCGCGAGGGCACGGCGCCGCACCGCCGCGCGGGGATCGAGAACCTGGTGGCCCGCGGGCTCGACCCGGTGGCCGACCTGATCCTGAAGAACGACACCTACCGCGACGCCCGCGCGTGGATCGCCTCGCTCCACGCCCTCGGTGTGCGCCGCTTCGCGCTCTGGCTGGTGTCGCTCACCGACCAGAACGCGGGCAAGGTCGAGCAGCTCCCGCGGATCTCGGACGTTGTGCCGTACATCACGCCGGCCTTCGACGACGCGAGGCAGGGGGGCTACGAGGTCGTGGCCCTGCACGTCCCGCGGTGCTTCCTGCCGGGGTACGAGGACCACGTGCGCCACCCGGGCGCGGACCTCGTGCGGGTGGTGACGCCGGACGACATCTTCGACCTCCGGTCCTCGCGCCTGACCGGGGGGGAGAAGCCGGCGGGCTGCCAGGGGTGCAAGTGGTTCGACAGGTGCCCGGGGCTCCGGCGCGACTACGTCGAGGTGATGGGCGGGGACGAGGTGCGGGCCGTCCCCTGAGGGGGGGTCCTAGAGCGGTTTGCGTCCAGGATCAGCAGATACCGAACCGCGACCGCCAGGGAGCGGGTGCCAGAGGGCGCCTACGTGGACACGCCCTCGCACGCGCCGCGCTTCCTGTGGCGCTACACGTGCGAGGGCATGAGGACGCCGCGCCTCCTGGCACCCGCTCCTTGGCGGTCGCGGTTCGGTAACGTGCATACCCAACCCGAGCGCGAGCGCTGCTACGGCTTCAGCGGCAGAACGGGGAGGCACATGCCGCCGACGGTGGGGCTGCCGCCCGAGCACGTGTTGGTGCACTGGTTCGTCATCATGTCGGGCGCCTGGCCCGCGGGGCAGCTCGCCTTCGGCTGGTTGGGCGCGGGGCTCGGCGAGGGGGCGGGGCTCGGCGAGGGGAAGCCGGGCATGCCCGGGAAGCCGCCGGGGAGGCCGCTCGGCACGCACGCGCCGAAGATCGGCTCCTTGACCTGGCCCGCGGGGCAGCCCGAGGACGCCGGCGGCGCGCCCGGCGCAGCCGGTGAAGGCCCGGCGCCCGCGCCGTCGCTGACCCGCACGTGGTAGGCGGCGCGCGCGTACTTGGCGACCATCGCCTCGGAGATCCAGCCGTAGCCGCCCTCGCCCCAGCGCTGGCCCCAGCTATTGTGGATGAGGAACTGCTTCGTCCCGTTCGCCAGCGTGCGGTACCCGGCGAGGACGACGGCGTGGCCGACGTCGCTCGACGTCTCGTAGTCCGGGATCACCGCGTTGTTGAGCGAGCGGCCCATCCACGCCTGGTCGTCGACCGAGAACGAGATCCACACGTCGTCGCCGCTGGAGAGGACGCCGGCGATCTCGTTCGGGTCGGCGGGCCTGGCGTGGAGCTGCTCGATGGCGGCGAGCTTGTAGCGGCCGCTTTCGTCGGCGTGGTCGTGCTCGGCGCGGAGCGCGGTGTCGAAGGACTCCGAGCCGGAGGCGACGCCGTACGCGGTGGAGCAGGTGTCGAAGGGCGAGCGCGCGAGCTTGCAGGCCTTGGCCGGGTCGTACCGCCAGGTCTCCTCGAGGGCGACGGTCTTCTCGACGTTGCTGTCGCCGGCGCGCCCCGTGACGCCGATCCCGTACCTCGACCAGATGTGGAGGGCCGAGGTCACGTCGTGCCGCCCCATGCGGCGGATGGCGTTGTCCATCGCCGTGGAGAGCGAGACCGCGGTGCAGTCGCCGACGGCGCCCTGGTCCTTGACCGGGCCCTCGCTGCCCTCGGTGCGGTGGTCGACCGACGCCGCGAGGGGGCCGGTGGGGAGGAAGTTGTAGCGGACCATCGGCACGTACTGGAGCACGCGCTGCATGGCCTCGAAGGGCGCGCAGTCGAAGGTGGCCCAGGTGCCGGGGGCGACCTCCTTCGGGGCACAGGGGATGCGGCCCTGGAGCGCGAGGAGGGCCGGGACGTTGACCGGGCGGAAGATGGGCTCGTAGCCCTGCTGCGGGGGCGCGTAGCCGGGCTGGGGGGCGTAGCCGGGCTGGGGGAGCGGTTGCCACGGCCCCGGGCTGGCGTAGCCCGGGTTGGCGTAGGGCTGCGGCGCCCACTGCCCCGGGTTGGCGTAGGGCTGGGGGGGCGCGTACCCACGCTGCGCGGTGGTGGCACACCCGGTGGCGAAGGCGACGACGGCGGCGAAGCAGGGTGCGATGGAGAGGCGCATGATCCTGACGAACAGGATGACGCGCCTGCCGGGCGTCTCCAAGGGGGTCCGTGCGACGGGAACGTGCTCCGCCCGCAGCGCGCCCAGCCCCTCTCCCCGCGCGCCCTCACCCCTCGAGCCCCCATGAACGTCAACCTGCGCCAGGGGCTTTTCAATCCTAACCGCGCCCGGAGCGTCCCGCCGAAGGCGGGACGCGGAGGAAGCGGGGGGTGCGGCTTCGGACCAGGCGCCGTCGAGCATACCTGCGGCCCCCGCTTCCTCCGCGAGCCGCCGTGAACGGCGGCTCGCTCCGGGCGCGGTTAGGATTGCGTGGGGGCCGGGGGCGGGGGCCTAGCCGACGACGATGTTGATGATCTTGCCGGGCACGTAGATGAACTTCTTCACGGCCTTGCCGGCCGTGTGGGCACCGACGCCCTCGGCCGCGAGCGCCGCGGCGCGGGCCTCGTCCTCCCCCGCCGCGCGCGGCAGGGTGACCCGCCCGCGGACCTTGCCGTTCACCTGCACGGCCATCTCGACCACGTCGTCGACGCAGAGCGCCTCGTCCCAGGTCGGCCAGGGCTCGTGGGCGAGCGACTTCTCGTGGCCCTGGAGGTGCCACAGCTCCTCCCCCAGGTGGGGGGCGAAGGGCGAGACGAGCAGCGTGAGGGCGCGCATCGCCTCGCGCGGGACCACCGGGAGGCCGCCGAGGTGGTTGGCGAGCACCATCATGGCGCTGATGGCGGTGTTGAACGCCATCCCCTCGACGTCGCCCGTCACCTTCTTGATGGTCTTGTGGACGAGGCGCTTCGTGCCCTCGTCGATCTCGTCCGAGGCCAGCTTCTGGCCGAGCGCCCAGAGCTTGTCGCGGAAGCGGGCCACGCCCTGGATCTGCGACATCTGCCAGGGCTTCACCTCCTCCAGCGGGCCCATGAACATCTCGTAGAGGCGCAGCACGTCCGCGCCGTGGGCCTTCACCACGTGGTCGGGGTTGACCACGTTCCCGCGCGACTTGCTCATCTTGTGGGCGAGCGCCTCGACCCGCGCCGTCGCGTCGACCTTGAGTACCAAGACCCCGCCCACCTTCTCCACGTCCGCCTCGGCCACGCGCTCCGCCACGACCGCGCGCTTGGTCTTCTTGTGAACGAGGTCCTCGTCCACGTCGCTGGGGTCGACCGCCTCCTTCGTCTCCGCGTCGCAGTAGAGGGTGTACTCGATCTCGCCGAGGATCATCCCCTGGTGCACGAGCCGCACGAAGGGCTCGGGGTGCTTCACCTTGCCGATGTCGAACAGCACCTTGTGCCAGAAGCGCGCGTACAGCAGGTGCAGGACGGCGTGCTCTGCGCCGCCGACGTACAGGTCGACGGGCATCCAGTCGTCGTACGCCTTCTCGGACCAGCCCTCGGCCTGGTTCTTCGGATCGATGAAGCGCAGGTAGTACCAGCACGAGCCTGCCCACTGGGGCATGGTGTTGGTCTCGCGCGCGTACCACTTGCCGTCCTTCTGGAAGAAGCGCCAGTCGACGGCGCGCGCCAGCGGGCCCGCCGGGTCGTTGCCGGGGCGGTAGTCCTCGAGCTCGGGCAGGCGGAGCGGGAGCTCGGCCTCCTCGATGGCGATGGGCTGGTCGTAGCGGATGGTGTGCGCGTCGCCCTTGCGCGGGTCGCCCGAGGTCTCGACCGGGAAGTAGATCGGGATGGGCTCGCCCCAGTACCGCTGGCGGGAGAAGACCCAGTCGCGCAGCTTGTACGTGACCTTGGCCGAGCCGCGCCCCATGTCCGCGAGCTTCTGCACGATGGCCTTCTTCATCTCGGGCGTCTTCAGGCCGTCGAACGGCCCGCTGTTCACGCCCACGCCCTCGTCGACGTACGCCGTGTCGAGGCTCCCGTGCAGCGCGCCGTCGGGGCTCACCACCTCGACGATGGGCAGGCCGAAGGTCTTCGCGAAGGCAAAGTCGCGCTCGTCGTGCCCGGGGACGGCCATGACCGCGCCGGTGCCGTACGTGCCGATGACGTAGTTGCCGACCCAGATCGGGACGCGGGCGCCCGTGATGGGGTGGACGGCGGAGGCGCCCGTGGGGACGCCCGTCTTCTTCTTCGCGTCGGCGGTGCGGTCGCGGTCGCTCTTGCGGGTGGCGGTGGCGACGTAGTCGTCGACGGCGGCGCGCTTCTCCGCCGTGGTGATGACGGGGACGAGCGGGTGCTCGGGCGCGAGGACGCAGTACGTGCAGCCCATGAGCGTGTCGGGGCGCGTGGTGAAGACCTCGAACGACGCCTGTGGCGGGGATTTGGGGGTCTCCCCCATCGTGGACGCGTCCCGGCCGTCGACCGCGAACACGATGCGCGCGCCCTCGGACCGGCCGACCCACTCGCGCTGCATGGTGAGCGTGCCCCTGGGCCAGTCGAGCAGCGCGAGGTCGTCGACCAGCCGGTCGGCGTACCTGGTGATCGCCATCATCCACTGCCGCAGCTTCACGCGCTCGACCGGGTGGCCGCCGCGCTCGCTCTTGCCGTCGATGACCTCCTCGTTGGCGAGCACGGTGCCGAGCGCCGGGCACCAGTTCACCGTCACCTTGTCGTCCTGGTACGCGAGCCCCTTCTTGAAGAGCTGGAGGAAGATCCACTGCGTCCAGCGCACGTACCCCGGGTCGGTCGTGTCGATCTCGCGCGACCAGTCGTAGCTAAAGCCGAGCGACTGGAGCTGGCGCTTGAAGGTGGCGATGTTCTGCCGCGTCGTGACGGCCGGGTGGGTGCCGGTGTTGATGGCGTGCTGCTCGGCGGGCAGGCCGAACGCGTCCCAGCCCATGGGGTGGAGGACGTCGATGCCCTTCATCCGCCAGTGGCGCGAGAGGATGTCCGTGGCCGTGTAGCCCTCGGGGTGGCCGACGTGGAGGCCGGCGCCCGACGGGTACGGGAACATGTCGAGGACGTAGCGCTTCGGCCGGCCGGCCGTTCGAGCGGCCTTGAAGGTCTCGTGCTCGTCCCAGTAGCGCTGCCAGCGGGCCTCGACCTCGGCGTGGTTGTAGCGGCCGGGCTCGGCCGGCTTCTCGGCCGGCTTGGGGGCAGCCTGGGGCCCGGAGGGCGGGGTCTCGGGAGCTCATGCGCGAGACACATAGCCCAACTCGCGCCCGGATGCCGTCCGCAGAGGCCTGCGGCTCGCTCGCGTGGCAGTCCGGGTAGGCAGGCTCCCGCATCAACGGGGTTGACCCCATACCCCAGGGTGAACGTTCCGCTTGCCACCCTCCCACGGCGTTACGGTGGCCGACGATGGCAGCCAAGGATCACGTCGCCGTCCGGCTCGACCCGCCGACCCTGGAGCGCCTGGACATCCTGCGCGAGGTGCTCAGCACCGACTGGCACGAGGCCACGCAGTCGGACGTCCTGCGCGCCGTCATCCTCAGCGGGCTCAAGATGCTGGAGAAGGAGCAAGCCTCCCGCCTCGCCGAGGTGAAGAAGAAGCGCGAGGGGGACAAGGCGCCCGCGCCCGAGCGCGGCGGTCCGTCCGACAAGCGCGCCAGGAAGCCGAAGGGCTGAGCCCCCAGGGGGCGGGCTCAGGCTCGGAGCAGGATCCGCAGCGCCGCGTAGGCGAGCGCGGCCAGGACGACCGCGTAGGCGAGCACCCGGGGCCGGAAGAGCGACACGCCCTCGTCGCCGCGGGCGAGCGGCCGCGTCGGCGCGATCGGCGTCGGCTCGGCGACGGGCTCGTCCAGCGCCGGTGTGGACGCGGGCGAGGCCGCGGGCGTCGCCTCGCGGACCGCCGGCGGATCTGCGCTCCGCACCACGGGGAACGTGCTCGGGGTGTTGTCGTACTCCGGCCGGCTCTCGTCCCGCGGGGCGGACGGGTAGATCGGCACGATCACCGCGGCGGGCCCCTTCGCGAGCGCGCGCATCACCCGCTCCCGCGCGCGGCGGTCGCGGACGACCTCGTGCCCGAAGCTCTCCATCAGCCACTCGCCGAACCGGAGCTGGCTCGCCGTCATCCGCGCCGACGCCGTGTACTCCTCGAGATCGTGGAGCATGGCGGCCGCGGTCGGGTAGCGCTCCCCGCGATCGACGCGAGCGCCTTCGCCACGATGGCGTAGAGCTCGGCCTCGTCCGGCAGGTCCCGCGAGGGCAGCGGCGGGATCTCGGCGGCGCGCGCGACGGCGAGGAGGCGCTCGCCCTCGCCGGCCTTGTACAGCCTCCGCCCCGCGAGCATCTCCCAGAGGATGATGCCCGCCGCGAACACGTCCGCCCGCGCGTCGATGACGTCGCCGCGCGCGTGCTCGGGGCTCATGTAGCCGGCCTTGCCGGCGATCGTCTCCTCGGGCAGGTCGCCGGCGAGCGCGTGGGCCCGGGCGATGCCGAAGTCGCAGACCTTGACCTCGCCCTCGAAACTCAGGAGCACGTTGGACGGCGACACGTCGCGGTGCACGATGCCGAGGGGGCGGCCCGCCTCGTCGCGGGCGCGGTGCGCGAAGGAGAGCCCGCGCAGGGCCTCGATGACGATGCGGAGCGAGAACTCGATGGGGAGCGCGATCCGGGCCTTGGCGCAGCGGCGGAGCAGCTCGCGCAGGTCGAGGCCCTCCACGTACTCCATCGCGATGAACAAGCTCCCCTGCGCGCGCCCCAGATCCTCGACCTTGACGATGTTCGCGTGGTTGAGCCGCGCGGCGAGCTTGGCCTCGCCGACCAGCATCTCGGAGAACCCCGCGCTGTCGGCGAGGAGCGGCAGCACCTCCTTGATGACCACGAGCCGCCGCGCGTCGCCGAGCCCCGTCTCGGCCTGGGCGAGGTAGATGTCCGCCATGCCGCCGCGGCCGATGTGGGCGAAGAGGTGGTAGCGGCCGAGGCGCCGGGGAAGGATGGTCGCCGGCTCGACGTCGGGGAGCGAGGCCCTCGCGGCGGAGCTCCGTGGCTCGACGCGTGAGGCGAGGGGCGTCAGGACCGGGGGGACTGCACGGAGGGGGGCTTCCACGGGCCCTCTCCATGGCAGGTCGCACGTCGGATGGCCAACAAAAGGCGCGGGCGCGCCCTCGGCACACGCTTACCGAACCGCGAGCGCGAGCGAGCGGGTGCCAGGCCCTCGCACGCGCCCACGTCGCTGGATGCAGCACGCTGCACGCGGTGGGCTGGGGACGCGGTGGCCAACTGGCACCCGCTCCCTGGCGGTCGCGGTTCGGAAGCGCTTCTCACGGCAGGGCGGCGCCCTGACCTTCCACGACGTAGCGGCACGCGGCCTCGACGGCCTCGGGCGTCCACAGGTAGCGCGTGCTTCCGTGCCGCGCCCATGGGCTGGTGTTGTTGTCGATCAGCGTGGCCTCGCGCAGCCGCCGTGTCGCCCACGCCTTCATCTGGTTCATCATGCGCTCCGGCGTCTCCGCGCCGCTCAGCACGACGTGCAGGTGGTTCGTCCGGACGTGCAGCGCGCGAAGAAACCAGCCAGCATGGGCGCACTGGTCGCGGATGGCGCGATCGACGGTAGCTCTCGCTGCTGCGTCGAGCAGGAAGGGCGGCTGGGGCAACCGCCGCACGGTCCACATGTGGAGCGGGACGCACGGCGGCGCGTACGCCGTGCGAGGGTCGTGGTGGCGTCGATCGACGGACCCGCGCTGGTCTCCGTGGAGCCAGGATGCGTAGCAGCGGAAGGTCACGAGGTATGCGAGCGGCCTCATGGACCGTGCATCGACGCGAGCGGACGCGGAGTTGCGTGCTCGGGTGGCGCCCGCTCCACTGGCACCCGCTCCCTGGCGGTCGCGGTTCGGTATGGAGGCTCAGCTCCCGGTCTTCACCGGCGCCGCCGCCGCCGCCGGCGCGGCCGCGGGGGCCGCCGCCGGCACCTCGCCGTGGATCGCCGCCCGCTGCCGCTTGCCCAGCGTGCCGCGCGCCTTCTTGGTCGCCTGCCCCTTGACGGCCGCGGCGGCCCTCTTCGCTGCCGGGGGGGTCTGCGGCACCTTGTCGGGCTCGATGCCCAGGTTCTTGAGGCTCGGCGACGTGGTGCCGAGCGCCGTCTTCAGCGCCTTGACGACCGCCATCACGAACTTGCGCGTCTGCTTGTCCGAGAGCGTGACGGTCGCCTCCGCCGCCGCGAGCTCCTGCTCCGCCTTCACGACGGCGTCGTACGGCGCCACGAGCGTCGAGAGCTGCGTGCCGAGCGCCGCCGGGGTGCAGGTCTGGTTCTGCACCGACAGCGCGGTGACCGACGCCGGCAGGTTGGGCAGCCCGGCGATGAGCGCATGGACGAGGGTGTGAAACAGGATGAGCGTCTGAGCTTCGTTGGGCATGGCGATCCTCCGGGTCGGTGCGAGGCGGCGCTTGCCGCCCCCTATTTGGTTAGTCGGAGCACGCCTCGAAAACGGATCGCTTTCCCGGAAAATAAATTTCCGACGGCGTTGATTCCGGATCCAGGCACCCCCGGACCGTCTCCTGGCACCCCTGCGGCGCTACGGGCACCCCCTGCCGGCCTACGGGCACCCCCAGAGCGTCACCTGGCACTCCCTGCGGCGCTACGGGCACCCCCTGCCGCTCTACGGGCACCCCCAGAGCGTCACCTGGCACTCCCTGCGGCGCTACGGGCACTCCCTGCGGCGCTACGGGCACTCCCAGAGCGTCACCTGGCACTCCTTGCGGCGCTACGGGCACCCCCAGAGCGTCACCTGGCACTCCCTGCGGCGCTACGGGCACCCCCAGACGTTCTACGGGCACTCCCAGAGCGTCACCTGGCACTCCCTGCGGCGCTACGGGCACTCCCAGACCGTCACCTGGCACTCCCTGCGGCGCTACGGGCACTCCCAGACCGTCACCTGGCACTCCCTGCGGCGCTACGGGCACTCCCAGACCGTCACCTGGCACCCCCTTACTGCACCCCCGCGTCCCCGGCCGCCCTCGGCTGGCACCGGACCACGCTCAGCCGCATCGCCTTCCCCATCGGCCGCGCCCACAGGATCGCGTCGCCCGTCGACGCGACGGGCTCGCCCGCGCCGAGCGAGGGCTCCGGCGCCAGCTCGTCGACCAGCTCGCCCGAGGGCGTGATGGCCGCGATGCGGGTCGGGCCGCTCAGGCTCGCCAGCGAGATCCAGCCCCGGAGCAGGCCCGGCGTGCCCGCCGTGCCCGCGCGCTCGACGAGCACGTGCGGCGCGCCGCCGCCGCCGAGCTGCACCAGCACGGAGCTGACCCGCCCCCCGCCGGCGCCGGTCGGCCCGTCCTCGTCCCGGTACGCGATGAGCGCGTTGCCGTTGTCGCCCGGGGCGAGGTCGAACGCGGTCACGTGGCCGCCCTTGGGCGTCATGGCGCGCGCGGCGCCCGAGGGCGCGCCGCCCTCGTCGAGCGGCGCCACCTCGATCCAGCTCGTCGTGATCTCCTCGCCCTGATCGTCGCCCTGGTCGTCCGGCGCGGCCTTCGCCTTCTTCTGCTTCGGGTCCTCCTCGCCGTGGGCGAGGTAGGCGAGCCAGTAGCCGCCCGGGCGCGGGATGACGCGGGGGGGACCGCGTCCAGGCTCGGGCTCGAGACGGGGCGCGCGGGGGCGACGGGGCGCATGGTGGCGAGGTCGACGAGCGCGAGCATCACGTTGGAGCGGAGAGGCTGCGCGGTGCCCGGGGCGAGGTCGTCCCAGACCACCGCCGCGCGCCCACCGGAGGCGGCGACGTCCACCGCCAGCGAGTCGTCGCGCCCCTCGGCGAACTCGGGGCCCCACGCCACCTCGCCGCCGGTGACCTTGGCGAACTTGAGGGCGCGGCCTCCGGCGTTGGGCTCGATCATCACGGCGAGCACCGAGGCGCCGGCGCCCGCGACGACGGGCGGGTCGAGGTCGCCGCGCGACCGGCCGAGCCTCACGAGCTTGCCGCCGCGGCCGTCGGCGCCGACCGTCGCCACCATCGCCACCGCGCCGCCCTCCGCGTCGCGCCGGGCGCCCGCGGCGAAGCCGCCGTCGTACGTGGTGCCGCGGCCGATCTCCACGGCGAAGGGCGCCGTGGGGTCGTCGGCCTCCACGGCGGAATCCGAGGCGGGCACCATCCCGGTCGCGCCGGGCAGCGGGTCGGCCGGCGGAGGGCGCGGCGGGTCGCCGACGACGAAGGGCTCGGGCGAGACGGGCACGCAGCGCGGCGCCGGGGGGACGGCGGCCGGCGCGGCGGGCGCGGCGGAGGAGGCGTCGGCCGGCGGAGGGGCGTCGGGTGGGGGGGCCTTGATCGCGCGGTAGGTGCCGAACGCGATGGCGGCGAGGCTCAGCACCACGGGGATCGCCCAGGGCGCGCGGGGAGCCTCTCGTCGGGCAGGGTGGGCCGCTCCGAGCCCGACCGCGAGCCCGAGCCCGAGCCCGAGCCCGAGCCCATGCGGAGCCGCTCCCGCCGGGAGACGTCTTTCGGTTCGCGAAGGCCGCGCGCCATGGGAGCGAGGGCTTAGCGCATCCACGAGAATGCTGCTCGCCCCCCGTGGGGGATTTTATGCTCGGGCCATGTTGTCCCGCCTTCCTTTGCGTGCCGCCTTCGCCGTGCTCCTCACGTCCCTCGCCGCCCTCGCCTTCCCGGCCTGCGGCGTCCGGACGTCGCTCCTGGGCTACGGCGGGGCCATCTCGGGGCCGAGCGGCAGCGGCGGCACCCAGGGCGCCGGGGGCGGCGGTTCCTGCTTCGTCTTGGGCGAGGCCTGCGCGACGGACGGCGCGTGCTGCGCCGGCCTCACGTGCTTCGCGGGCATTTGCAAGCCCGCCCAGCTCTGCAAGCCCGACGGGGTCGCGTGCGCCCTCACCGACGACTGCTGCGGGCTCGACTGCGTGAGCGGCTTCTGCGGCGGCACCTCGTGCACGCCGCTCGGAGCGGCGTGCACCGGGGAGAGCCCGTGCTGCAACGGAGAGCCCTGCGCCAACGGCTTCTGCGGCGGCACCTCGTGCTCGCCCGACGGCGCCGCCTGCAGCGACGGTAGCCAGTGCTGCGACATGATTTGCAGCCCCGAGGGGTTCTGCGGGAGCCTCACGTGCCGCCCCCTGGGCGCGGTGTGCGTGGCCGACGCGGACTGCTGCGACATGACCTGCCAGGGCGGGATTCTGCGGCGGGAGCGCCTGCCAGCCCGACGGGTTCTTCTGCCAGAGCGGCGACAGTTGCTGCTCGGGCTCGTGCACGGACGGCGTTTGCGGCACCGCCTCCTGCGGCCCGCCCGGCACGGCCTGCGCGAGCCCCGGCGAGTGCTGCTCGATGACGTGCCAGTCCGGGAGCTGCGTGGCACCCACCTGCTCGCCGAGCGGCGCGAGCTGCAAGGTCCCCACCGACTGCTGCGCGGAGGCGTGCACGAACGGCGTCTGCGGGACGGCGGCGTGCGCGCCCGACGGGGACCTGTGCAGCCAGACGATCCCGTGCTGCAACGGCGACTGCACTGCCGGCGTCTGCGGGTTCGGCATGTGCGGCGCGACCGGGAGCCCGTGCGGAGGCGACGGCGAGTGCTGCACCGACCTCTGCGACGTGAACATGGGGACGTGCGTGACCTGCCTCTCCTTCGGCAACTCGTGCAACGAGGACTCCGACTGCTGCACCGGCATCTGCGACCCGAGCGCGTTCACCTGCAGCAACTGCCTTCAGGACGGCTCATTCTGCCTCGAAGACAGCGACTGCTGCGACGGCACGTGCGACCCCAGCAGCAACACCTGCGGCGTCTCGTCGTGCTTCCCGGACGGCGACCCGTGCGCGGTCGACTCGGATTGCTGCAACGGCATCTGCGACAGCAACACGGGCATCTGCGGCTCGTTCAACTGCGGCCCGGACGGCAACCCGTGCATGCAGCCGACCGACTGCTGCTCCGGGAGCTGCGACCCCACCACGGGCACCTGCGGGGTGAGCCAGTGCTCGGCCGACGGCTTCCCGTGCGCGCAGCCGACCGACTGCTGCAGCGGGGTCTGCAACGGCGGCACTTGCGGGACGGGGAGCTGCACGATCGACGGCTTCGCGTGCACGCAGCCGAGCGACTGCTGCTCCATGGTGTGTCAGAACAGCGTCTGCGGCGCGGAGACCTGCCTGCCGCCGGGCTCGAACTGCACGACCTCGCAGCAGTGCTGCACGGGCCTGGCGTGCGACAGCGGCCACTGCGGCGTGTCCATCGACGCGGGGACCTGCTCGATCGACCCGGGTGGCACGCCGTGCAGCGAGTGCATCGTGGACCAGTGCTGCAACCAGACCGAGAGCTGCCTGAACGACACTACGTGCGCGAGCGCCATGTCCTGCTTCCAGGGCTGCTTGCAGCAGTCCATGGGCACGTCCGCGTGCGCGAAGATGTGCTGCTCCGGCGGGGATTGCTTCGCCTGGGCCAAGTGCGTGATTGCGGGCTGCGACGCGATTCTGTTCCCAGCCGTAGCCTCCGCTTCCCATCCGCTTACCCCCCCGCTTACCGAACCGCGACCGCCAGGGAGCGGGTGCCAGGCCCTCGCACGCGAGGCGTCTCTACGTGCAAGGGCCTGTGGACCGCCTTGCCAACGGGCACCCGCTCCCTGGCGGTCGCGGTTCGGTAGACGAGTAGCAAGACGAGTAGCAAGTAGTGGAGGAGTAGTGGAGGAGTAGTGGAGGAGGCTCGCGGGCTCGGTGCTAGAGTCGCCGCAGGCGATGCCCCTCCTCTCCGGTCCCCTCCAGCCCGCCTGGGTCGTCGGCCGCGCCTACGAGCGGCTGCTCCGGGACATCCCCGTGGACGAGAGCTGGGTCCGCGCCGTCGAGCAGGCGGCCGCGCGCGGCGTCGTGGTGCACCTCGTCCGCAACGTCTCGCTCCTCGACCTGCTCGCGCTCGACCACCTCACGCGGCGCTTCGGCCTGCCGCGCCTCGGCTTCGCCAACGAGCTCGGCGGCTGGCTCGGGCCGGAGGTGCTCCGCGGCCACCCGGCCGATCGGCTCCGCGCCGCGGTCCGGGAGGGCCGCTCGGCGCTCTTGTTCATGAAGCGGCACCCGTCCGTGCTCGCGCGCGTGGGCGCGGCCCACCGCGGCCGGAGCGAGGGCGACGAGTTGCTCCGCGTCCTCATCGACCTCCAGCGGTCGATGACGGCCGAGATCATCCTGGTGCCGGAGACGCTGGTGTGGACGTCACGGCCCGAGCGCCTCGGCTTCTCCGTCGTCGACACGCTCTTCGGCTCGGCCGACTTTCCCGGCGAGCTCCGCGCCGCCGGGCAGCTCCTCCTCAACCACAAGAACACCGTCATCCGCGCCGGCGAGGCCGTGAGCCTGCGCGACTTCCTGGCCCAAGACGGAGGGGGAGACGACGCGCCGATCGCGCGCCGGCTGGGCTACGCGCTCCTCCGCAAGGTGGAGCGCGAGCGGCGGAGCGTGCTCGGCCCGGTGCAGAAGCCCACCGACCGCGTGCGGGAGGAGGTGCTGAAGAGCCCGAAGCTCCAGGCCGTGCTGCGCGACCTGGCGGGCTCGGACGCCAAGGCCCAGGCGCTGCTCGAGGACAAGGCGCGGGGGATGCTGCGCCAGCTCATGACGACGCCCGACCCCGGCACCCTGCGCGGGCTGGAGGCGGTCGCCGAGACGCTCGCCGAGCAGGTGTACGCCGGCATCGACGTGGATCGCGAGGGGCTCGAGCGCGTGCGCGAGGCGGCGCGGCGCGGATCCGATCGTGCTCCTGCCCAGCCACAAGAGCCACGTCGACTACCTCCTGATGTCCTTCATCATGCGCAAGAACGGGCTGATGCTCCCGGTCATCGCCGCCGGAGACAACCTCGCCTTCTTCCCCATCGGCCCGCTCTTCCGCCGCGCCGGCGCGTTCTTCATCCGGCGGAGCTTCCGCGGCGACCGGCTCTACGCGGCCGTCGTCGACGCGTACATCCGCCGGCTGATGCGCGACGGCAACGCGGTCGAGTTCTTCCTCGAGGGCGGCCGCTCGCGCACCGGCAAGCTGCTGCCCCCCAAGCTCGGCCTGCTCAACATGGTGGTCGACGCCGCACTGGGGCTCGAGGGGCGCACGGTGTCGTTCGTCCCCGTCAGCATCGGCTACGAGCGGATGATGGAGGAGGGCGCGTACGCGCGCGAGCTGTCCGGCGCGGCGAAGCGCAAGGAGGACGCGGCCGCGCTCCTCAAGGTGGGGGCGGTGCTGCGGGAAAAGTACGGGCGCGCCAACGTGCAGTTCGGGCAGGTGATCGCGCTCGACGAGCTGCGCTCGGCCTTCGGCGAAGGCACGGCGCCGCTCCCGCCGCCCAAGCGGCGCGCGCTCGTGACCCGCCTGGCGCACCTGGTCATGAGCGAGATCAACCGGGTCACCGCCGTGACGCCGGGCTCGCTCGCGGCGCTCCTCCTGCTCTGCCACGGCCGGCGCGGCCTCTCGCACGCCGACCTGGTCGACCACTGCCGGCGGCTCGTGAAGCTCGTCCAGCGCCTCGGCGCGCGGACGGCGCCGTCGCTCACACGGCCCGGGGGCGAGCTGCGAGAGATCGCGGTGCGCGAGGCCGTCCAGCTCTACGTGCGCGGCGGCCTCGTGCGCCAGCACGTGCCCGGCGACACGCTCACGGGCCCGGCGCGGCGGCGGGCGCGCATCTACACCGGCGACGACGTGATCTACACGGTGCCCGACGATCAGCGGCTGATGCTCGACATCTCCAAGAACATCATCGTGCACCTCTTCGTCGACCGCGCGCTGGTGAGCGTCGCCCTCCTCTCGCCCCCGGGCCCGCCGGCCGCGCGGGCCCCGGTGCGCGAGCGGGTGCAGTCCCTCTCCCGCCTGTTCAAGCTGGAGTTCATGTTCCGCGCCGACGCGCCCTTCGAGCGGATCTTCGACGACACGGTGGGCGACATGGTGGCGCAGGGCGAGCTCTCGGTCGTCGACGGCGGCGAGGGGCTCGGCTTCGGGCCCGGGCACGACGGGCTCGACGGCCGCGGCTGGGTGACGCTCTACGCCTCGGTGGTCCGGAACTTCCTGGAGGCGTACCGCGTGGCGGCGAGGGCGGCGCGCCTGCTCACCCGCGGGCCGCTGACCGAGAAGGAGCTGGCGGAGCGCGCGCTTCGGGTCGGCGAGCGGATGTTCCTCGGCGGCGAGATCGAGCGGAGCGAGGCCGTGAGCCAGACCACCCTGGAGAACGCGTTCACCGCGTTCATCGAGCAGGGGTACCTCAAGCGCAAGGACGGCAAGCTCGTGCTCGCGGAGTCGTTCGCGTCCGAGGAGACGGCCGAGACAATCGAAGCGCGCGTGGCGAGCTATCTCTTGCGACGGGCGGGCGACGGGACCTGATAGGATGCCGGCCCGATGTCTGGCCGGTCCTGGATGCTCTCCCTGCTCGCGGCGATCACGCCCGCGATCGCGGGCTGCGTCGGCACACCCACGCCGCTCGCCCCCGGCATCCGCGGCTCCGTCGGCTTCCCGCACGCGGGCGTCATCACGAACGCCGTGGCGCTGCCGAAGCGGGGGGTGGGCTACGCGCTCCTCCGCAACAACGGCCGCAACTGGGGCAACCCGCGGCTCGTCGCCGCCATCGAGGACGCCGCCAAGGCGGTGGCGCGCGCGCGGCCCGGGGGCGCGCCGCTCATGATCGGCGACATGTCGGCGCGCTGGGGCGGCGCCGCGAGCGGGCACCGGAGCCACCGCACGGGGCGGGACGCCGACCTCCTGATCTACATCGTGACGCCCGAGGGGCACTCGATCCCCTCGCCGGGCTTCCCCCGCTTCGGCCCGGACGGGCTGGCCAAGCTGGCGAAGGGCAAGTACGCGCGCATCGACCTCGAGCGGGAGTGGCAGCTCGTCAAGGCGCTGATCACGTCACGCGAGGCCAACGTGCAGTGGCTCTTCTTCGCGCGGTGGCTGGAGGCGCTCGTCATCGAGTACGCGCGCGCCCGCGGCGAGGACCCGGAGCTCGTGTGGTACGCGGAGAGCGTCCTGCTCCAGCCGGGCGACAGCGCCGCGCACGACGATCACCTCCACCTGCGCATCGCCTGCACGCCCGACGAGGCGGTCGCCGGCTGCCTCGGCGGCGGCCCCTACTGGCCGTGGCTCCCCCGCCTCCCGCAGCTCGCCACGCCTCCGGACATGGATCTGGCGCAGGCGATCGTCGGCGATCTCCTCCCCGGCCCCGCGGGGCACGCGCAGCGATGAATCTCCTCGCCCACGGCGACGCGCTCGAAGTCTGCGCCGCCCTGCCCGAACAGGAGCGCTTCGATCTCGTCTACCTCGACCCCCCCTACGGCGTCGGCGCCTCCATGACCGCGCGCGTCGAGGCCGGGCAGGCGCGGGGCCGGCGGCGGCCCGAGAGCGGGCCGGAGGCGTACGAGGACCGGAGCGACCCCGACGCGCTCGTCGCGATGCTCGCGCCGCGCCTCGCCGCCGTCCGCGATCGCATGGCGCACGGCGCGACGATCTACGTCCACCTCGACCACCGCGCGGTCCACGAGGTCAAGGTCGCGGCCGACCGCATCTTCGGGCGCGGTGCCTTCCTCGGCGAGATCATCTGGTCGCCCGGCAACGGCGCCCGCGGGGCGCGCGGCTTCTCGGTGACGCACCAGACGCTGCTCGTCTACGCGCGCCGCGCCGAGGAGCGGAAGAGCGTCGTCTACAACGCGTCGGATCCCGGACCTCCGCGAGCGCTACGCCGAGACGAGCCTCGCGATGCACTTCCGCAACGTGGACGAGGAGGGCAGGCGGTACCGCGAGCGGGTGATCAACGGCAAGGCGTACCGCTACTACGCGGACCAGGGGCGGCGGCTAGGGAGCGTGTGGACGGACATCCCCGCGATGGTGGCCAACACGCCGATCCGCCGCGAGGGCACGGGCTACCCCACGCAGAAGCCGGAGCGGCTCCTCGAGCGCGTGGTGCGCGCGTCGAGCCTCCCGGGTCATACGGTGGCCGACCTGATGTGCGGCAGCGGCACCACGGCCGCGGTGGCCGCGCGCCTCGACCGGCGCTTCGTCGCGGGGGACCAGAGCCCGCTCGCGGTCGAGCTGACCGAGGCGCGGCTCCGCGCGCAGGGGGCGGCGTTCACGCGGCTCGCCTAGCCCTCGCCTAGCCGATCGCCGGCGCAGCGCTACGCTTGTGGGATGACGACCCACGCCCTCGGCCTCTCGCTCGCCCTCGACGAGCGGGGGCTCCACCCGGCGACGAAGGTGCGCGTGCACCTCGTCGCCGAGGTTACCGCCATGGTTCCCGGGCATCGAGCGGGCCCGGCCGCCCCTCTCGGTGGTCCTCTCCGTCGACACGTCAGGCTCGATGGCGGGGCCGCCGCTCGAGCACGTCATCCAGTCGATCGACCGCCTCCTCGCGCTCCTCGAGCCCACGGACCGCATCGGCGTCGTCGGCTTCTCCAACAACGCGTACGAGGTCGCGCCGCTCGCCCTGGCCGACGGCGCGGCGCGCAGGCTCGTCGCGAGCCGCGTGCACCGCCTGTCCGCGGACGGGGGCACCAACATCGAGGCCGGCCTGACGCGCGCGGCGGCGATGATGCCGCCGCGCGGCGTCCACGAGCGGCAGGTGGTCCTGCTCCTCAGCGACGGCGCCCCGAACATCGGCCGGGCGAGCCCCGCCGACCTCACCGCGCTCGCGCGCTCGTTCCGCCCCGACGTCGGCATCTCCACCCTCGGCTACGGCCCCCAGCCACCACGAGGATCTGCTCCAGGCCATCAGCGACGCGGGCGCGGGCCGCTACCACTTCATCGCCGACCCCAAGGTGTGCGAGATGGAGCTCGCGCAGGCCCTCGGCGCGCAGGGGGACGTGGTGGCCGAGGACGTCGAGACTCGCGCTCGTCCCGGAGCCGGGGCGTGGAGATCGCCCGCTTCCTGGGCAAGCCGCGAGGTGCGCTTCGGCGCCGCGGGGCTCAAGATCGGCGTGCCCGACCTGCTCGAGGGCTCGCGCTTCCTCGTCGTCGCCGAGGCCGACGTGACCCCGCCGCGCGAGGGCGGGCCCGTGGAGCCCGCTCCGCGCCACCCTCGGCTACCGCCGCGCGGGCGAGCGAGATGGCTCAGCCCTCGAGGCGAGGCTCTCCGTCGACGTCGGCGATGCCGTCTCCGGCCACCCGTACCGCGGCGCCGGCACGCCCGCGCGGTCCGTCGACCCTGCGGCGCGGGCCAAGGTCCTGTGCGCCCGCTGCGACGAGGTGCGCGCCGAGGCCCGCGCGCTCGCCGATCGCCGCCAGTTCGAGGGCGCGGCGGCGGTGCTGCGCCGGCATGATCGAGGCCATCCAGACCGAGCCCTGGTTCGTCACCAACGACGGCTCGCAGCTCGCGGAGGCGGTCGAGCAGCTCGTCGACGAGGCCACGGCGATGGAGCGGAGGCCGAGCCAGGAGGCGTACAACGCGTTCCGCAAGGGGACGATGCTCAGCGGCTTCTCGCCCAGCGCGCCCGCCAGCACGCACTGCGCGGACAGCGCGATCTCGCGCGTGGCCGGCGCGCTCCCCGGGGCGCGCGCTGGTGGTGCTGAACGGCGAGCTCGCCGGCCAGCGCTTCCCGCTGCACAAGCCCAAGGCCATCATCGGCCGGACGCCGAGCGCGGACATGGTGATCCGCGACGTCAAGGTCTCGCGGCAGCACGTGATGATCACCGGGCAGGACGGGCGGTTCTCGGCCATGGACATGGGCAGCACGAACACGAGCGCGTTGAACGGCCACGTCCTCTCGCAGCCCGAGCCCCTGACGCCCGGCGACGTGCTCCGGGTGGGCGACGTCGAGCTGCGCTACGAGGAGCGCGGGCGCTAGCGACGGCGCGCGGCGGGGCGCTAGCATCCCGGGATGATCGACGCCCCCACCCCCCCGGCAGAGCCGGTGCTCGAGGTCACGGGCCTGGCGAAGCGCTACGGCGCGTTCACGGCCGTCCACGACCTCTCGTTCCAGGTCGCGCGCGGCGAGGTGCTGGGCTCTGGTGGGCCCAACGGCGCCGGCAAGACGAGCACCCTGCGCTGCCTCGGCGGCATCCTCCCGCCCACGCACGGCACCATCCGCGTCGCCGGGCGCGACCTCGTCGCCGAGCCGGTGGCGGCCAAGCGCACCTCGCCTTCCTGCCGGACGAGCCGCGCCTGTTCGATTACCTCACGGTGCGCGAGCACCTGAACCTGGTCGCGCGCCTCTACGGCGTGCACGACTGGGAGGCGCGCGCCGAGGCGCTCCTCGCCGAGCTCGAGCTCGACGGCAAGGCCGGCGCGCTGCCCGGGGAGCTCTCGCGCGGGCATGAAGCAGAAGCTCACCATCGCCTGCGGCTTCCTCCACGACCCGCGCGCTGGTGATCCTCGACGAGCCGCTCACCGGCCTCGACCCGATCGGCATCCGGAAGATGAAGCGATCGCTCCGGGCCCGCGCGGACGCGGGCACGGCCATCGTCCTCTCGTCGCACCTGCTCCCCCTGGTGGAGGAGCTCTGCCATCGCGTGCTCGATCATCGTCCAGGGCCGCGCCGTGGCGCTGGGACCATCGCCGAGATCCGCGGCGCGCGGGCGGCGAGGTCCGGAGGAGCCTGGAGGATCTCTTCCTCCTCATCACGGCCTGCGCCGGAGGGCCGCGGCCTTCGTGAAGGGCCTCTCCGCCCGCTGAGGGTTCTTCGCCGCTCCGCCACGCGCGCAACATGATCCGCCGCCAGCTCCGCCGCATCCGCGAGCCCCGCTACCTGGTGGCCACGCTCTTCGGCCTCTTCTACGTGGTCACCTCTTCGTCCAGCCGGGGCATGGGGTCGTCGGCGCGTCACGCCCGCGCCGCGCCGACGGCGGGCCCGCTGGTCTCCGGGGGGCTCGTCGGCGGTGGGGATGCTCATGGTCCTCTTCACCTGGCTCTTCGGCGGGGACGAGGGCGCGCTGGCCTTCTCCGAGGCGGAGATCCAGTTCCTCTTCCCGGCCCCGCTCTCCCGCCGGCAGCTCGTCCACTACAAGCTCCTGCGCAGCCTGCTGCTGGCGCTGATCGCGGCGCTCATCCTCACGCTCAGCCTGGGGCGCCGGATGACGGGCAGCCCGGCGCTCTTCGCCCTCGGCGCCTGGCTGGGCGTGGCCACGGTCTCGCTCCACGGCGTCGCCGCCTCGCTCACCCGCCTCAGCCTCCTCGAGCACGGCGTGCGCGGGCCCCTGCGGCGCGCCGTGGCGCTGCTCGTGCCGGCCGCCATCCTCGGATCGCTGGCCGTCGGCGTCCTCCGCGCACCCTGGCGCCACCCGCTATGCCGAGGTCGCGCCCTACGCGGAGCGCCTCCTCGCCGCGCCGCCCCTCTCCTGGGTGGGGATGCTCCTCGCTCCCGCCGTCCACGTCGCGCTCGCGCGGGCGCCCGCCGAGTCTCGTGGGGTGGCTGCCACCGCGGCCGGCGTCCTCGGCGCGCACTACCTGTGGGCGCTCTCCACCGACGCCGCGTTCGAGCAGGGCTCGATCGCCGCCGCCGAGCGCCGCAGCAAGCGCCTCGACGGGATGCGCCGCGGGCAGCTCCGCGCCCGCGCCGGCGCTCGCCCTCCCTTCCCGCTCGCGCCCCTCGGGCACCCGGCGTTCGCCATCTACTGGAAGAACCTCACCGCCGCCGTGCGCCTCTTCTCGCTGCGGGTGACGGTGGTCCTCCTCCTGCCGGTCGTCGTCGGCGCCGTGGGCGCGCTCTCGGCCGGGCGGCTGAACCGGCCTGGGCGCCATCCTCGCGAGCCTGCTCGCTGGCTCCGCCTCGATCGGGTTCTTCGGAGTGCAGATCTACCGGATCGACTTCCGCCTCGACCTCGACAACATCGATCTCCTCCGCAGCTACCCGCTCCGCGGCCGTCGACCTGGCCCTCGCCGAGGTGCTGGCGCCGTTCACGGTGCTCACGCTGGGTAGTGGATCTTCCTCGTCGCGGCCGCCGTGCTGGCGCCGCCCGACTTCGTCGCGGGCGCAGGGGCGGGTGGCGCTGCTGCCGGCGGCGATGGTGGCGCTGCCGGCGTTCACCCTCTGCGGGCTCATCGTGCAGAACGCCGCCGCGCTGCTGTTCCCGGCGTGGGTCGAGTCCGGGAGCGGGCCGCCGCGCGGCGTCGAGGCCATCGGCCAGCGGCTGCTCACGCTGGTGGGCACGATGGTGGCCGTGACGGTGGGGCTGATCCCGGCGGTGGTCGTCGCCGCTGGCGGCGTGGCTGCTGCACGCGCCGCTCGGCGGCGCGGCGCTGCCGGTGGGGGCGCTCGCGGGGACGGCGGTGGTGGCGCTGCAGGCGGGGTTCGCCTTGCTGGGGCTGGGGAGGGCGTTCGACCGGTTCGACCCGGCCACGTTCGACCCGGCGAGGTGAGCTGGTGCCCCTGTTGACTAGCCGGAGCGCGCCCGCTAGCCTTCGGCGCCTTTTTCCCCGGGGCGGCTTGTTCCCCGGCAAAAGGCACGGAGAGACGGGATCATGAGCGGCCATTCCAAGTGGGCCACGATCAAGCGGAAGAAGGGCGCGCTGGACGCGAAGCGCGGCAAGCTCTTCACCAAGCTCATCAAGGAGATCACCGTCGCCGCGCGCATGGGCGGCGGGGACATCAACGGCAACCCTCGGCTCCGCAAGGCGGTCGACGACGCCAAGGGCAACGCGATGCCCGCGGACACGATCAAGCGGGCGATCCAGCGGGGCACCGGCGAGATTGAGGGCGTGACGTACGAGGAGATCCTCTACGAGGGCACCGGGCCCGGCGGCTCGCTCTTCCTCGTCGAGATCATGACCGACAACAAGAACCGCACCGTCGCCGAGATCCGCAAGGTCTTCGAACGGCACAACGGCGCGCTCGCCGCGGGCGGCACGGCGCAGTGGGCCTTCGATCGCAAGGGCATCATCGCCCTCGCGAAGGAGGCCGCGACCGAGGACCAGCTCATGGAGATCGTCGCCGACGCCGGCGGGGACGACTACAGCGACCAGGGCGAGGAGTGGCAGATCCTCACGCCCGTCCCGTCGCTCGATCCCGTCGTCAAGGCGCTCGAGGACGTGAAGATCGCGGTCAAGTCGTACAGCCCCGGCTACGTCCCCAAGAACAAGAAGACCGTGACGGGGCGCGACGCGGAGCTCTGCATCAACCTGGCCGAGGCGCTCGACGACCACGACGACACGCAGAACGTCTACTCCGACTTCGACGTCCCGGAGGAGGAGCTGGCCAAGCTCGAGGGCTGACGCTCCGGCCGCCCTCATGCACCGTTAGCCTGCGCCAGGAACCCGCAATCCTAACCGCGCCCTTCGCAATCTGCCGTTTACGGCAGCTCGCGGAGGAAGCGGGGGCCGCCGGTATGCTCAACGGCCCGTCGTACGAAGCCGCACCCCCCGCTTCCTCCGCGCCCCGCCTTCGGCGGGACGCTCCGGGCGCGGTTAGGATGGCGCTTGTGGAGCGCCCCGGAAGGGGGGTGAGGAGCTACCCCCAGCTCAGTGGATCACGCCGAACTTCTTGCCGACCTTCTCGAAGGCGTCGAGCGCCCGGTCGAGGTGCACCCGCTCGTGGGTCGCCATGTAGCTCGTCCGGAGCACCTGCTGCTTGGGCGCGACGCCGGGCGTGATGAACGGGTTGACGTAGATGGCGTAGTCGTCGAGCAGCGACTTCCACATCATCACCGTCTTCAGATCGTCGCGGATGTAGATGGGGATGACCGCGGTCTCCGTCTTGCCCAGCTCGAAGCCCAGGCGGCGAAGCTCCGTCCGCATGTAGGTGAAGTTCTCGCGGAGCTTGTCCTGCCGCCAGCTCTCCTCCTGCATCAGCTCGAGGGCCGCCATCGCCGCGGCGACGCACGGCGGCGCGGCGCTCGCCGCGAAGAGGAAGCTGTAGGCGAAGTGCTGCACATAATCGAGCACCTTGCGGTCCCCGACGAGCCAGCCGCCGATCGACGCCAGGGACTTGCTGAAGGTGCCGCCGATGAGGTCCACCTCGCCCTGGATGCCGAAGTGCGAGGCCGTCCCCCGCCCCTTGTCGCCGATGACGCCGAGCGCGTGCGCGTCGTCGACCAGGATCCGCGCCTTGTGCTTCTTCACGGCCTCCACGATGCCGGGCAGGTTGGCGATCTCGCCCTGGGCGCTGAACACGCCGTCGGTCACCACCAGGGCGCCCTCGGCGTCCTCGAGCTCGGAGAGGGCCTGGTCGAGCGCCGCCGGGTCGTTGTGCTTGTACCGCACCATCTTGGCGCCGGCCGCCTGGGAGAGGCGCACGCCGTCGTAGATCGAGGCGTGATCGTCCTTGTCGATGACGGCGACGCTCTTCTTGTTGCTGAGCAGCGCCGAGATCGTCGCGATGTTCACCTGGTAGCCGGTGGTGAAGACGAGCCCCGCCTCCTTGCCGTGGTACGCGGCGAGCTTGTCCTCCAGCTCCTTGTGGAGCTTCATCGTCCCGTTGACCAGCCGCGAGCCGGTCATGCTGGTGCCGTACTTGTCGATGGCGGCCTTGGCGGCCTCGCGCACCTTGGGGTGCGTGGTGAGCCCGAGGTAGTTGTTCGACCCCAGCATCACCACCCGCTTGCCTTCGAGCTGCGCCTCCGGCCCGTTGTTGAAGTCGAGCGGGCGGAAGAACGGGTAGACGCCCATGGATCGGGCGTTGTCCGCGGTCATGAACTTGAAGCACTTCTCGAACACGTCGCGCCCGCCGATGCGCGCCAGCGACGTGCGCGCCGCCATCTGGCTCTTCAGCTTCTGCTCGGCGGCCGTCGGCGTGGGCCCGCTCACGACCTCCACCGCGCCGGCACCGGCGGCCACGGCCACGCCGTTCCCACCCCCGCCGTGGGGAGCTGCCGCCCCCCGGGCCGGGGCGTGCGCTTGGCCATTCACGGCTGCCCCGTTGCTCTCGCGCCTCGCGGCAGGCGCGCCGGTCGCGTCGGGCTCCCCCTCGAGCGCCGGGTCGATGGTGGGCAGCGCGTGCCCCTTGAGGAGGATGGTCAGCGCCTCGGAGGCCGGCCCCCGCGCGGCCGAGAAGCGGTTCTTGGCGTCCATGACGCCGGTCGCGACCGCCATCACGCGGTCGTTGCTGATGAGGCGCAGCACCACGCCGGACGAGGCGATCTGCTTTCCCCGTTCCACCAGTCGATCTCGAAGGCTCATGAGGGCTCCGTAAGTGGCTGCGGGCAATGGCAGCCCGACGCGCCAGCGTCAACATGCGCGGCCCGTTCCAGGCCGATTTCCCGCAGAAACCAGCGTGCATGCCGCGCACGGCGCTCCACGGAGAGCGAATCCCTCTTCGCACGCACGCCGGCCAGCCCGGGTGGTCACCGGACAGGGCAATTCGCAACTCGTTGCGTAGCGGCGCCCCCAGGTGTAAGAAAAAGTTGCGAGGATCCCCCCGATGCGCCGCGTGCTCGTGGTCGACGACGAAGAGAACCTGCGGCTGGTGACGCGCACCATCCTCAAGCGCGAGGGGTACGAGGTCGAGGTCGCCAGCACGGGGGAGGAGGCGCTCGGCCGGGTCGAGGCCTTCGGGCCGGACGTCATCCTCACGGACGTCCGGATGCCCAAGATGGGCGGGCTCGACCTGCTCGCCACCCTCAAGGCCAAGGGGATCGAGGCGACGGTCATCGTCATGAGCGCCTACGGCAACGTCGACCTCGCGCTCGAGGCGATGAAGGCCGGGGCGTACGACTACATCCAGAAGCCCTTCAAGGCGGAGGAGATGGTCCTGACCCTGCGCAAGGCCGAGGAGCGCGAGTCGCTCCGCCGCGAGAACCGCGCGCTCCGCCAGGAGATCCGCAAGGAGCACCTCTTCGAGGACCTCCTCGCCAAGAGCCCGCAGATGCAGGCCATCTTCAAGACGGTGGCCAAGGTCGCCGACTACAAGACCACGGCGCTCATCACGGGCGAGAGCGGCGTGGGCAAGGAGCTCGTCGCGCGCGCCATCCACCGCCGGTCGAACCGACGCGGCGGCCCCTTCATCGCGGTCAACTGCGGCGCCATCCCCGAGTCGCTCCTGGAGAGCGAGCTCTTCGGCTACAAGAAGGGCGCCTTCACCGACGCGAGCGTCGACCGGGTGGGCCTCTTCGAGCAGGCCAACCACGGCACGCTCCTCCTCGACGAGATCGGGGAGCTGCCCCTGCCGCTCCAGGTCAAGCTCCTCCGCGCGCTGCAGGAAGAGACGATCCGGCGCCTCGGCGACAACAAGGACATCAAGATCGACGTCCGCATCCTCGCCGCCACGCACCGCGACCTCCTGGCCGAGATCAAGGCCGGCCGCTTCCGCGAGGACCTGTACTACCGCGTCAACGTCCTGCCCCTCACCATCCCCCCGCTCCGCGAGCGGCGCGAGGACATCCCCATCCTCATCGACCACTTCGTCGCCCGCAACAACGCGCGCTTCGGCACCAGCATACGCGGCGTCGACACGGAGGCCCGCAGGTTCCTCCTCGAGTACCCGTGGCCCGGCAACGTGCGCGAGCTGGAGAACACGCTGGAGCGCGCCATGGTGCTCGCCGAGAAGGACACGCTCGGCGCCGACGATCTGCCCGAGCGCGTCCGCGAGGCGAAGGACCCGATCCAGCTCCACCTGACGAGCGGGGAGCTGTCGATCAAGAAGACCTCACGGATCATCGAGGAGATCCTCATCCGGCGCGCGCTGGTGAAGACCAAGGGCAACCGGACGCGGGCGGCGGAGGTGCTGGAGATCAGCCACCGGGCGCTGCTCTACAAGATCAAGGACTACCACATCGATCTGTAGAGGATGTCGTGGTGGGCGTGCTCAGCGCTGGCGAGCGCGTCGCTTCGGGAGCGCGCCGATTTTTCGAGCACGAACTTCCTAAAATCTGCTGCCACGGGGGCTGCCTTCGCCGCTCCCAGGTCGATCTCGTGGAGCACGCGCGCGAGCCTGTCAGCGCCAAGCCCCACCTCCTCCAGGACCCGCCTCGGGGCGTATTTGGCCTCGAGCTTCATCTCGGCGGTCAGCGGATAGCGGACACCGGGCTTGAAGTGTCTGCGCAGCTGCTTCGGGATGTCGCCCTCGAAGAAAAGCGCTTCCATTTGTGGAACGAAGAGGAAGACGCGGAAGAGACTCGGAGAGGACGCCACCGATCGCAGCGACCACTCGAGGAACTGACGACGCTCATCGACCCGATCCGGTGAGGTGGCGTCCGCATCGACAACGAGCGCGACGGGCTCACGGTGCACCGCAAGGATCGTTCGCGCGGTAGAGTCTGCCAGCGACCACCCTCCGGCGCCGATGATGCGAACGCGCGCATCGCCTCGGGGTACCTCGGGCTCCAAGAGGTGCTGGAGGACCAACGTGTCCGTCTTTCCCTCCGCTACGACGTGACAGATCATCGACGCGCCTCCTAGAGGAGTGAGAAATCGGGCAGGCCGTGCTCGATGGCGTGCCGGTGCTTCTTGACGAGGCCTGCAACCATCGCGCTCTTGTCGAAAGCGGCCTTGAGCTCGGGGCCCTCCCAAGTGAGGACCTGCATCGGCGCGAGGTGGCGCATGAGCGTCTTGGCGGGCTCGGTAAACCCCTTCGCAGAGAACACGACGCCGAACGTACTCGGCGGGCGCCTCGCTAGCTGCGTCCTCAGCTTGGCGATCGGCTCAATATTCGCGGGCTTGTCGAGATGCTTCGCCTCGATGAGGCAGGACAGGTGCCGCGCGTGGACCGCACCATCGATCTGCTCGACGGTATGGCCCTCGATCTCGACCCTGAACGGCCACGTGACGTCGGCCCCGTCCAGTTCGAACGCGCGAAGGATCGAGTGCTCGAGCGCCAGCCCCTGAGGCCACCCTCGAATCTTCTTGCCGGCGAGCAAATCATCAATCACGGCGCCGAGCTTGACCCTATCCCACTTCTGGGCCTTGGCCTTGAGATCCGCCGCGGACGCCTTCGTTGCCATTGGAACGCAGTTACTACCCTACGGCTGTCCCGCGCGCGCGACCATCTCCTTCGCGGCCGAGCCCATCAACCGGTGCACGTACACCTTCCCGTCGGTGTGCGTCACCTCGACCTCGGCCCGCTCTTCGCCGACGGACATCGTCGCGACTCGCTCGATTTTGAGCTTCTCTTTCTCGACCGCGGCCTGCACCTGCTCCAGCGTCACCGCGGTCTCGCGCCAGAACGCGTCGTCGTCGTAGGGCAGCTCCCCGAGCCGCTTCTCCACGAAATCGCGCGGCAGCACCGCCATCAGCGCGCCCGCCGGCGGGCCCTGGGGCTTGTCGAGGAAGACCCGGTAGATGGCCTGGAAGGCGGCCCCCTGCGCGATCGGCGTGCGCCGGGCGGTGTCGAAGACCTTCGCCTGGAGCACGTCCTCCTTCCATTCGGCGCCCTTCACGGCATCGGCGAGACGGCGGAGGAAGGCGCGCTGCACCTGCCCGAGCTCCTCGGCGCGGGCGGGCAGGGCCTCCTGCAGGGTCGTGCGCTCCTCGTCGCGGGCGAAGTTCTCGAGCCAGAAGCGCGCCGACCGCACCCGCTCGTCGAGGTGCTTGCGCTCGAGCTCCGTGAGCGGGCTCCCCTTGCGCTTCTCCATCTCGGCCGCGATGTCCACGTGGGGCATCTGCACGTACGTGAGCACGAGCTGGAAGCTCGCCTCGAAGAAGTCGTCCTCCCGGTGGGTCTCGCAGAGCCGGTACAGCTCCTTCTCGTCGTCGCGGGCCTTGGGATCGAGTGAATGACGCGCTTCTTCAGCCGGTCGAAATCGTTGAAGAGCTTGACGATGAACTCCTCCGCCAGGAACGTCCGGTCCGGCTGGGCGGGGGCGCCGGACTCGAGGGGGAAGTCGACCGGCGTCTGCGGCTGGGTGCGCAGGATGAGGTAGCGCAGGACCTCCGGCGCGAGAAAGTCGGCCATGTCGCGCGCCCACGTGCCGACGCCCTTCGAGGAGCTGCATCTTCTTCCCCTTCGAGAGGAAGAACTCGTACGGCACGTTGTAGGGCGGCGCCTCGCCGAAGAGCGCCGTGAGGCACGCGCCGGAGACGTCGCGCGCGCCGCCCTTGGTGGTGTGATCCTTCCCGGCCCCCTCGATGGTCACGCCGAACATGCGCCACTTGGCGACCCACTCGAGCTTCCAGGGCAGCTTCCCCTTCCCGTCGAAGGGCGACGTCTTGCCGTGGTGGCCGCACCCCTTGGCCCACTTCACCATGTTGGGCCGGCAGAAGTACTCCACCTCCTTGCCGTCGTAGGCGACCACCTCGGTGGTCCCGACGCGCCCGCAGTTCTCGCAGACCGTCTGGAAGGGGTGCCACGATGGCCCCTTCACGGACCCGGAGACGTCCTTGTAGACCTGCCGCACCACGTCGGCCTTCGCCAGGATGCGGTCGATCGACTCGTTCATCGCGCCGGAGCGGTACTTGTCGCGCATCCGGTAGCGCTCGGCCTCGACGCCGATCTCGCCGAAGATGTCGAAGAACTCCGAGATGAAGTGCTCGGCCATGTCCGGCGCGGAGGAGCCGGCGGGCGCCGGCACGTTGCAGAGCGGCGCGCCCCGGTACTTCTCGAAGTGCTCGCCCTGGCCCTTCGGGATCTCGTCGAGCGGGTCGTAGTCGTCGACGCCGAAGAGGTATTTGACCTCGAAGCCTCGCGCCTTCAGCGCCCGGAAGATGGCATCGTGCAGGATGACGCCGCGGAGCGCGCCCACGTGCACCTTGCCGGAGGGCGTCTTGGAGTCGTTGATGACGTGCGGGCGCCCGCCGATCGACGGCGGCGGCGATGTCTCCGAACCAGGCCATGGGCCAGGCAGCCTAATCGCCGCACACGGCTCGCGCAACGCATCGGGCGCGCGGACAGGCTCTGCCTCCCGCCCCCCGTTTTGGGTACGCTGCCCCCGTGGCCTACGACTACGACCTGGTGGTGATCGGCTCCGGCCCTGCCGGGGAGAAGGGGGCCGCTCAGGCGGCCTACTTCGGCAAGCGCGTCGCCGTCGTCGAGCGCGCCCCCGCCCCCGGCGGCGCCGCGGTGCACACCGGCACCTTGCCGTCGAAGACGCTGCGCGAGACCGCGCTCTTCCTCTCCGGCCATCGTCAGGCCGAGCTCTACGGCGTCAAGGTCTCGCTCGACAAGGCGCTCGCGGTGCCGCGCCTCATGTCGAGCAAGGACCACGTGGTCGAGCGCCGAGGTCGACCGGATCCACTGGAACCTCGATCGCCACCACGTCGACTACCTCCACGGCGCGGCCAAGGTCCACGGACCCGCACAC
The DNA here is from genome assembly GCA_963827955.1 of uncultured delta proteobacterium. Lineage (GTDB taxonomy): Bacteria > Myxococcota_A > Polyangia > Polyangiales > Polyangiaceae > CAWHDJ01. Next base: position 61,007 of record CAWHDJ010000017.1, read on the forward strand.
CGTCGACGATCACGACCGAGGGCGCGGACGCGCCGCGGCGGCTCACCGCCGAGTTCATCCTCGTCGCCACCGGGTCCACGCCCCACCGCCCGCCCGAGATCCCCTTCGACGACCCGGACATCGACGACAGCGACAGCATCCTGCACATGGACCGCCTGCCCGAGTCGCTGGCGCGTCATCGGCGCCGGCGTCATCGGCTGCGAGTACGCGTCCATGTTCGCGGCGCTCGGCTCCAAGGTGACGCTCATCGAGCCGCGCAACGAGCTGCTCAGCTTCCTCGACGCCGACATGAGCGAGGCGCTGCGCGTCGCCATGGTGGACAACGGCATCGACGTCCGGCTCCAGACGGGCGCCGGCAAGGTGCAGCGCGTGGGCGACTACATCGTCGTGAACCTGACCTACGCGAGCGCCGAGCACATCGGCCGCGGCCCCGCCTTCAAGCTGCCGGAGGGCCAGGCCGGCGCGCCGAAGGGCGAGATCGCGGTGGAGAAGCTGCTCTTCGCCGCCGGGCGCAGCGGCAACACCGCGGGGCTCGGGCTCGAGGCGTGGGGATGAAGCTCGGCAAGCGCGGGTACATCGAGGTCGACAGGGACTATCGCACCAGCATCCCCTCCATCTACGCCGCGGGCGACGTCATCGGCTTCCCCGCGCTCGCCTCCACGTCGATGGAGCAGGCCCGCGTCGCGGTCTGCCACGCCTTCGGCTTCACCTACAAGCGCCAGGTGAGCGAGCTCCTGCCCTACGGCATCTACACCATCCCGGAGGTCTCGTGCGTCGGCCTCTCCGAGGAGGACGCGATGGCCCGCGGCATCGACGTGGTAGCCGGCAAGGCGTTCTACAAGCACAACGCCCGCGGCCGCATCATCGGCGACCTCGGCGGGCAGGTGAAGCTCGTCTTCGAGCGGGCCACGCGCAAGCTCATCGGCGCGCACTGCATCGGCGACCGCGCGACCGAGCTCGTGCACATCGGGCAGAGCATCATCATGCTCGGCGGGACGGTGGACACGCTGATCGAGATGGTCTTCAACTATCCGACGCTGAGCGAGTGCTACAAATACGCCGCCTACGACGCGCTCGGTAAGCTCGCGAAGGAGAAGGGCGAGGCGTGCTCCGGTGGGTGATTAAGGCCCTCCCCCGGGGGCGCCTTTCCATCCACTCCGACCCGAGCATGCGCTCGCTCGCCGGGTCCAGGTCTGGCACACTCGCGACGATGAAGCCCGGGAGCATCGCGCTGGGGTCGCTCGCGCTCGCGGCCGCGCTGACGGCGCATGCCGCTGGTTGTGCGGCGGGAAACGGCTTTGGCACCGGCGGCAATGGCAGCAACGGCAGCGCCGGCGGCAGCGCCGGCGGCAACGGCGGCGCGGACGCCGGCAAGATGTCGCCCGTCTTCGCCATCTACACGGTGCCCGCGTCGCTCGACGCCCTCTCGGGAGAGACCTTCTTCGACCACCCATGGCCGAGCGATCTGCGCCTCGAGAAGGGCTCGCCGCGCTTCACCGGCTACTACAACCCGCTCGGGCTGCCCATCCTGAAGGTCTACATCGACACGCTGAACGGCCTGCTCGACGGCTTCTCCCCGGCGGGCGCGGGCTACCTCCGCTTCACGGGCGCAATCGACACACACTCGCTCCCCGTCACGCCCAAGGCCGCGATCGGATCCCGCCGCCGGCGTGCAGCTCCTCGACATCGACCCGAGCCTCTCCCGAGCACGGGCACCGCAAGCTCGTCTCCCTCTCCTTCCACGTAGACAAGGGCCTCTACTACCTCCCCGACACGCTGGCGTTCATGCCGACGCCGGGCTTCCCCCTCCGGCCCCACACGCGCTACGCGCTCGTGGTCACGGACGCGCTGCACGCCAAGGACGGCACGCCGATCCGCCAGAGCGCCACGGTCTCGATGCTCGTCGGCGCCGAGCCGCCCGACGCCACCACGAGCGCCGCGAGCGCCGCGCTGGCGGCGGCGGTGGGCGAGGTCGAGGGCGCCGGCATCGCGCGCGCGCACATCGTGCACCTCGCCGTGTTCACCACCGCGGATCCCACGAAGGAGCTCATCGCGGTGCGCGACGGCGTGGCGAAGACCTCCCCTCCCCCGACGGCGGACCCGGCCAAGTGGACGGTCGCGGGCTCGAACGCGACGTACACGGAGTACCAGGGGAGCTACGGGCCGTCGCCGAACTACCAGGCCGGGAAGCTCCCGTTCATCAACTACGGCGACGGCGGCGCGTTCCAGTTCATGAACGGGCTGCCCGTCGTGCAGAGCACCCAGGTCCTCCGCTTCTCGCTGAGCGTGCCCGACGCGACCGCGTGCCCGGTGCCCGCCGCGGGCTACCCGATCGTGCTCTATGCGCACGGCACCGGCGGCGACTGGCGCACCTACATCGCCGACGGCACCGGCCCCGCGCTGACCTCCCGCTGCCTGGCCGTCATGGGCGTCGATCAGAATCTTCCAGGGCACGCGCCCCGGCTCGATGCCGGGGGCCTCGGAGGCCCAGATCGGGCTCGTGTTCTACAACTTCCAGAACCCGATCGCCGCCCGCACCAACGGCCGCCAGAGCGCCATCGACGAGGTCCAGCGCGCGCGCCTCTTCACGGAGAGCAACATGGTGGTGCCGGCGTCGGTCTCGACGAGCAGCGCCGACATCCCGTTCGACGCGAGCAAGCTCATGGTCTTCGGCCACTCGCAGGGCGGGCTCAACGGCCCGCTCTTCACCGCCGTCGATCCCGCGGCGCGCGGCGGCGTGTTCTCCGGCTCGGGCGCCGAGATCGCCATCGCCCTGCTCGACAAGACCAGCCCCCAGCCGAGCGTGGCCGACATCGTGCGCGCGCTGCTCGGCTTCAGCCCGTCGGACGCGTCCGAGCTCGACATCTTCCACCCCACCATGTCGCTCCTGCAGTCGCTCATCGACGTCGAGGATCCGCTCAACTACGGGCTCCTCCAGGCCACGGAGCCGCGCCCCGGCTTCGCCTCCAAGAGCGTCTACATGACCGAGGGCATCAACCCGGACGGCACGGGCGACACCTACGCTCCGCCGCCGGGCATCGAGGCGCACGCCCTCTCCATCGGCCTGCCGCTCCAGCTCCCCGACGAGCACGCCATCCCGCAGGTCGCGTGGGGCGGGCCGCAGCCGACGACCGTGCCCCCCGGCGGTCTCTCGGGCAACCTCGCGGGCGGCGCGGCCTCGGGCATCCTCGCGCAGTGGCCGGTGCCGGCGGGGGACGACGGCCATTTCGTCGTGTTCGACGTGCCTGCCGCCCGCGAGCAGGCGGCAGACTTCCTCCAGGACCTCGCGGCGAACCCGCACGGTGTCGTCCCTGCGCCCGACGTGGGGCCGACCGACGTCGACGCCGGCGCCTGCACCCCGTTCGCCGAGACGTTCACGCCCGCCTGCCTCGGCTGCCTCTCCGCGAGCTGCTGCGACGCCGCGGTCGCCTGCTTCAACGTCTCGGACTGCTTCGGCTACGTGAGCTGCCAGCAGAACTGCCCGCCGCCTTCCACGGGGGGAAGCAACACCTGCCTCGACGCCTGCTCCCAGCAGTTCCCCATGGCGCAGCCGACTTTCGGGATGATGACGGCCTGTCTCCAGGCGCGCTGCCCCGGGTTCTGCCCCTACTGACGGGGATCACCCCCGGCAGGGCGCGCTCCGCCTGCGCCGACGCACCACCACCACCGTGGCGCCGAGCAGCAGGAGCCCGGCGCCCGTGCCGGAGCTGCCGGGTCGCGCGGCGCACGAGAAGAAGTCCGGCGTCGTCGACGGGCAGATGGGCACCCCACCATCCTCTGCCGTGAAGCCCCCGTCGCACACCCCCGTCGTGCTCCCCGCGCCCGGCCCGCGCCCCGCCCCCGCGGCGCCGGCGCCCTCTCCGCCCGCCCCCGCGCCTCCGGCGCCGCCTCCCCCGCCGGTCCCGGCCCAGCCGAGGGCAGGCGAGGCGACGATGGCGAGGGCACCGGCGAGGAAGAGGCACAGGGAGGTCGCGCGCATGGTGGGGGCGCGCAGTGTGCACCAGCGGCGAAGGCGATGCTTGCCAAAGGCTTACGTCTTCGTCAGGTCCCGAGCCCGAGCCCGATCTTCTGGATGTCGAGCTCGGGCTCGGAGATGGCGTTACCTGCCGCCGGACGAGGCGCTCATCGCGTCGAGCCGCCGCAGGTTGAGCGCGAGCATCCGGTTCGACGGGTCGAGCGCCAGCGCCTCCTGCCAGGCGCGGCGCGCGGAGTCGGCCTCGCCCCGGCGGAGCGCCCGGAAGCCCTGCTCGATCAGCATGGAGATCGCGCCCTCGGCCGGCCCCCTCCCCTCCGGATCCGCCTGGAGGGGGCGGAGGCCGCTGATGCCCTGGAAGAGCGAGGGCGAGGTGGGCGGCCGCGAGCCGGCCCCCTCTCCGAACGACCCCGACCCGATCGAGACCAGCCCCGCCGGAGCGTCGGATGCGCGCGTGCAGCGGGTCGTGGGCGGGACGATCTCGACCTCCTCCGACGTCGGCACGGCGTCGGAGGCGAGGACGCCGAACGCCCGCTCCACGAAGCGCGTCGATCTCGCCGGCGCTCGCCGAGATGAGGCGCGCCCGCATGCCCGCCGGGCCTGCGCCCGCGCGCCGGTCCATGACGAAGGTCTGCCCCTCGATCTCGTCGCCCTCGGTCGCCGCCGCAGGGGGGAGCTGTCCGTGGCTCGCTTGCAGGTCGGGTGGGATCGGTGGGGGTAGAGGGCTCGCCTGCGGGGCGTCCGCAATCCGCACCTCCGCGGGCGGCGTCGCCTCGATGCGGTCCACGAGCGCCTCGAACGCTTCGGTCATCTCGCGCGCGGAGGCGAAGCGGAACGCCGGATCGCGCGCCAGCGCGCGGTGGAAGAAGCCGTCGAGCAGGGCGAGACAGGCCGGGGGCGGCGACGCTCGCCGCGGGAGGGCTTCGCGGTGCAGATCTGGACGATGACGTCGACCGCGGAGGCGCCGTCGAACACGGGCACGCCGGTGACCGCGCGGAAGAGGATGGCCCCGAGCGACCAGAGGTCGGCGCGATGGTCGAGCGACCGCGAGCCTCGGGCTTGCTCCGGGCTCATGTACTGAGGCGAGCCCATGAGCACGTCGCTGCCGGTACGTCGGCCGAGCCCCCCCCGGGTCGCGCAGGGCCTTGGCGATGCCGAAGTCGAGGAGCTTCACGATCTCCTCGTCGTCGACGCGCGCGAGGAAGATGTTGGCCGGCTTGAGGTCGCGGTGGACGATGCCGGCGCGGTGGGCGCGCCCGAGCGCCTTGCCGACCTGCGCGGCGATCTCCGCCGCCTGGCGCAGCGGGAGGCGCCGCTCGCGCCGCAGCCTGTCGCCGAGGTGCTCGCCGCTGAGCAGCTCCATCACGAGGTAAGGCAGGTCGCCGTCGACGCCGTGGTCGAGCACCTCCACCACGTGCGGTCCGCGCAGGCGGGCCGCCGCCCTGGCCTCCCGCGCGAAGCGCGCCCGCGCGTCGCGGGGCTCCGGCAGCGTCGTGCTCATGAACTTGATCGCGACGAGCTCGTCGAGCTGGAGGTGGCGGGCGACCCACACGGCCCCCATCCCGCCGCTCGCCAGCTCCCGTTCGAGCCGGTACTTGCCCGCGATCACCGTTCTCTCGCAGAGCGGAATCAAGCGGCCCTCCCCAGGGCCCGGGCGGTGCCCCGAGTCCTACTTCCCGCGAACGATTAGCACGCAGCCGAGGTGCCTTCGAATCGAAGTTTTCCAGTTCGGCGCGCGGTACGCGCCAGACGTGCGCGGTTGCCGTCCCCCTTACGTTTGCCCCGCCCGCGCCCCGCGGTGCTAGGGAGGGGCGCGATGTCCGCGACGCCTTACTCTTCCAAGAGCCGCAAGAAGTCCGATGAAGCACCGCCCGCGGGGGTCGGCGAGTGGCTCACCAAGGCGGCCGATGCCGCGCGAGATCATGCTGATCGTCGGGTTCGTCCTGCCCGCCGTCCTGCTCGCCACGAACATGTGGCGCGTCCACTCGTTCACCGTCGACGACAGCTTCATCTCGTACCGCTACGCGCGGAACCTCGCCCACGGCCTGGGCCTCGTCTACAACCGCGGCGAGCACGTCGAGGGCTACACCAACTTCCTCTTCACGGTCATCCTCGCGGGCGGCATCAAGCTCGGGATCGACCCGGAGGCCCTCTCCAAGCTCATCGGCGGCGCCGCCGCGTTCGGCTCCCTCTGGCTCACCCAGTCCATCTCCGGCCGTATCCTGCCTTACCGCACGCTCCCCTGCACGGCGACCTGGCTCCTCGCCTCCAGCATCGTCTTCTCGGGCTGGAGCATCTTCGGGCTGGAGACCGGGCTCTTCGTCTTCCTGATCCTCGCCGGCACGTACCTCTTCCTGCGCGAGATCGAGGAGCGCCCGGCCGCCACCGAGCCCTCTCACGATGGGGCCGCGAGCGGCCCCAAACCCCGGGCCCTTGCGGGGCCCAACGCCTGGCTGCGCGAGTTCCCCTGGTCGGGCCTCGTCTTCGCGCTCGCCGGCCTGACGCGGCCCGAGGCGCCGATGTTCCTCGGGCTCCTCATGATTGTAATGCTCTGCGCGAGGCCCGCGGACCCGAGCGCGCCGGCGTGGCTCCGCGCGATCGCCTTCGTCCCCGGCCGCTTCTTCTCGCGGCAGAACCTGCTCCGGGGCGCGGTGTTCGCCGTCCCGATCATGGAGCACCTCGCGTTCCGTTATCGCTACTACGGGCAGCTCGTGCCCAACACCGCGCTCGCCAAGACGGGCAACCTGCAGGGCCAGATTGCCGCCGGGCTCGGGTACATCCAGAACTACGCGAGCTACGCGGGCCCCGTCCTCTACCTGGCCCTCCTCGGCCTGGCGATCGGCATCATGCGCCGCCGGCGCGAGGTCATCGCGCTCGCGGTCATCTCCATCGCCGTCCTCGGCTACATCGTGATCGTGGGCGGCGACTGGATGAAGTTCTTCCGCTTCATGGCGCCGTTCGAGCCCTTCTGCTTCCTGCTCGTCGACCTGGGCGTGCGCCGCGCCGTCGACAAGCGCGACGGCGTGACCAACGTCGCGCTCGCCCTCTTCGCCGTCATCACGATCGTGTACCGCACCGGCGCGCTGCGCGACGCGCAGAACGACTTCCTCAACAACGAGAAGAAGTTCTGGGACATGGCCGCCGGCGGGACCGCGGACTGGCTCCTCAAGCACGGTCAGCCCGGCGAGCTCGCGCTCGGCGACATCGGCTACGTCGGCTGGGCGACGGACTACCCCATCCTCGACCTGCTCGGGCTCGTCGACCCGGTGATCAGCAAGCTCCCCGGCGGGTACACGCAGAAGCTCGGCTTCCTCGATCGGCTCTTCGACAAGAAGCCGCGCTACGTGCTGATCATCTCGTCGAACCTCGACTGCGTGCACCCCTCGGTCTCGGGATCCATCGCGATCTTCAACGACAGGCGCTTCCGCCCGGAGTACCACCTGAGCGGCAAGGTCCCCCTCAAGGACGGCTTCGCCTGGTGCATCTACGAGAAGAAGTGAATCGAGAGCGGCCGGAGCGCCAACGCGCGGTAGAACCCCGGGCGTGAGCCCGGGGTTCTACACGTTGTTCGACCGAGGATCGCGCTCCTTGATTTCAGCATCCCCTTGGATGGAACTCCTGGCCCGCGATCGTGTTCGACGCCGCGGTTCTCCGCGGCCTCGACGCCCGCGCGCGTCGTGAGATCGAGGACGCCGGCCGGCTCGTCTCCGTGAACGAGGGCGGCGTCGTCTATCGCGCCGGCGACGAGGGCGCTTCGTTCTTCGTCGTGGCGGAGGGCAGGGTCTCGCTGCGCGCGGTGCGCCGAGGGGACGGCGGCGAGACCGAGCTGCGCGCGGCCGGCCCTGGCGAGTCGTTCGGCGAGGAGTCGACCGTCGGCCTCGCGCGCCGCGCCGCCGCCGTCGCCCTCGAGCCCGGCGCCGTCGCCGAGATCCCCGTCCACGTGTTCCGCCGCGCCGTCGCCCGCTCGGGCAAGGCCGAGGTCGCGGCCCGCCTCGAGCGCTCCCTCACCCGCACCGCCACGGCCGACCTCCTGCGCACCTCGCCTTCACCCGCGACCTCGCGCCGCGCGACCTCGACGTGCTCCTCGACGCCATCGTCCACCGCCGCGTCGAGCGCGCCGAGCACGTCTACCGGCAGGGCGATCCCGCCACCGAGCTCTTCCTCATCGCCGACGGCATGGTGCAGATGCAGGTCGAGGAGGGCGACCGCCTCCACGTGAGCGCCTACCTCGGGCGCGGCGACTTCTTCGGCGACGAGGAGATCCAGGCTCGGCGCGCCCGCGAGGCGAGCGCCGTGGCGAGCGGGGCCTCGCTCCTGCTCGCGGTGCCCGCGCGGTCGTCCGCGACCTCGCCGCCCGCCACCCCGCGCTCCTGCCTGGCCTGCGCCGCGTCGCCGCGGACCAGGAGGCGGCGCAGCGGGCCGTGGTCGCCGGGGCGGCGGCGAACGCGACCCAGCACGTCTTCCGCGATCTGTACCGCCTCCAGGTGGCGCGCTCGCTGCTGGTGATCGACCTCGAGTGCTGCGTGCGCTGCGGCCACTGCGCCTGGGCCTGCTCGGAGATGTACGGCGTGGCCCGCCTGGTCCGCCGCGGCGACAAGGTCGTGGCGCGCGTCGACGGGCACGGGGAGGCGGGCGCGCCGCAGCACCTGATGCTCCCCAACTCGTGCCAGCACTGCGAGAACCCGTCGTGCATGGTGGGCTGCCCGACCGGCGCCATCGGGCGCGATCCGGGCGGGGAGGTGTTCATCCGCGAGGAGCTGTGCACGGGCTGCGGCGCGTGCGCCAAGGCGTGCCCCTGGGACAACATCCAGATGGCGCCGCGCCCTCTGGCCGCGCGCGGCCCGCTCGGGGCCGGCGGGCGGACGCGTACGAGGAGATCGCCGTGAAGTGCGATCTCTGCCGCGGCTACGAGGGCCCGGCGTGCGTGCAGGCGTGCCCGACGGCGATCAATCTTCCGCCTCAACCCGGCCGAGGAGATCGCCGACGTGCGCGCCCTCTTCCGCGGCGAGGCCCGCGCGCCCCCTCCGTGGCCCGCCCCGCCGCGGGCGACGCCGCGCCCCGCTCCTCGTACCGGGCGCGGCCATCGCCGCGGCGGGGATCGCATCGCGGGCGCGGTCCTCTGCGGCCCGCGGCGCCTGCTCTAGCCCGCGCGCGGCTCGGCCTCGCCGCGGGCGTCCTCGCCGGCCTCGGGATGCTCGCGCTCCTCGCGTACGCCATCCCCAAGCGGCGCGTCCGGCGTGGATGAAGCCCCGCGCCGCGGGCACGGCCCAGGCACGCCCCGCGAGCGTGGTCCGCCCGCAGCTCCAGTGGCACCTCGCCCTCGGGCTCGTGACGGCCGGCCTCGGCGTCGCGCACGCCGGCCCCCGCCGGCGGCGGCCACGGCGGCGCGCTGCTCCTCGCGCTCGCCGCGACCTCGATCGCCGGCGCCTTCGTCGCCGCCGCCTACCGGCTGATCCCCGCCCGCCTCGCGCGCCTCGAGCGCAGCGCCGCCCTGCCCGAGGACTTTGCCCGGGCGCGGCAGGATCTGCTCGACCGCCTCTACCGGGAGGCGAGCGGCAAGAGCGACCTGGTGAAGAAGATCTTCGAGAAGATCCTCCTCCCCTACGCGAGGAGCCCGATCGGCCCGCTCGCGCTCCTCGCCTCGGGCCGCCGCCTGCGCGAGGAGGAGGCCGCGCTGCGCGCGCGCATCGACGTCGTGCTCGAGGGCCGCGGCAAGGAGCGCCTCGCCGGCCTCGCCGAGCTCTCCCGCGTCGTGGTCGAGCTGCGCTCCCTCCCGGCGCAACGGTGGCTCCTCCGCGTCGCTGCGCGCCGGCCTCCCGCTGCACATCGTCACGTTCGCGATCGCCGTCGCCCTGCTCGTGCTCCACGTGGGCGCGGCGCTGATGCCGGCGCGCTGACGCGCCGTCAGCGCAACGCCTCGGCGACGCTCCGCGCATCGATCGCCTGGTCGAGCCAGCGTTCGAGCGTCCCCTGGTCCCAGCAGGCCTCGATGCGGGTGTCCTCCTCCGGCGTCGGGACGAGGTTCTTGTGGGCCAGCACGAGCCGCAGCATCCTCTCCGCCGTGGCGAGCGCCGCCACCTTCTCCACGTCCGGCGTCCTCTTCAGGATGGCGCGCGCGACGATGAGCTTCCTCTGGGCGACCTCCGGATCCTCGCTCTTGGTCGTGACCCACTGAGCGAGGCGCTCGAGTGCTTCGGCGGACATCGGGAGGAACTCTACCACACGCTCCAGCCAGGAGGGCGGGCGGCGGCCTTCGAGCCACAGGCAGAGCTCGTCCAGCGGGCGCCCGGAGCGGACGAGGAGGAAGGGGATCAGCTCGTCGCGGAGAGGCAGCTCGTTGGCGGAGATCCACAGGAACGGGAACGCGGAGGGGCCGACGCGGTAGCAACCGGGCGCGACACGGTCGAGGGCGCGCCGGTCGGCGAGCGTGCGCGGCAGGTGCGGGGCCACCATCCAGAGCGGGACCTCGCCGTCGAAGGGCGCCGCGGGATCTCGCAGCGCTGGACCTGACGAGCCTGACGTCGGAGCAAGGTGCGCTGGACGGCCGGCATGTCAACGTGGTCGCCGGCCATCTTCGATCTCCAGGACGATCTCGTCGGCCCCCTCGCCGACCTCGGACCATGGAGGCGGGAGCGTGAGGAGGCGGGCACGGTCCCGGACGACGAGCACGCCGTCGAGGCGGACCTCGCTGAGGTTCAGCTCCGGGGGCGGCTGCCGAATCGCGGCGCCGCCGGTGACCTGTTCGGTCTCCTCGGCGAAGATCTGCTTGGCGAACTGTTCGAGCTGGCCCACGCGGGCAGGCGTAGCTTGGTGGGCGGCGGGGGGCTACGGGGGCGAGGCGGCTGCGACGCGGGCTTCTTCGACGAGGGCGTCGATGCGGGCGTGGAGGGTGGGGAGGTCGACGGCGCGGTCGGTGAGGAATGTGCGGAGGGCTGAGAATGCGGGGTCGGTGAGTAGGTCAACGAGGCGGGGGAAGGTGAAGGGCTCGTTGCGGGCAGAAGAGCGAGCAACGTCGACGGCGAGGTTGTTGAGCGGAACACTCGCATCGAGGTCCGTGACGAGACAATAGCTGAGTGCTGCGAGGAGGTGTGCTCGTGCCCCCGTGAGCTCGCCCGTCGCGTCGAGACACATCGCCAGGGTGGTGTGGGACGCGGCACGACCGCCAGGATCGGAAAGGCGCTCGTGAAGAACCAGCGCCTGTCGTTCGAGGGTGGCACCGTGAGAGGGGGCGCCAAGCCCGTGCCAAATAATGGCCAACGCGGAGAGGGCACAGACTTCCGATCGAATGTCCTCCCTGTCGTGCACGACCTCGAGACAATGCTCGAGCGCTACGCGAGCCTCCTCCAGCTTGCCCAGCTTTGCAAGCGGAGCGTAGAGATTGATGCGCACCCGAGCGATCTCGTATTCGCTCATGCCGAGGTCACGCTGCAGTTGTTCGATGTCTCGATGGAGATCGAGGCAAGCTTGCCAGCACTCGAGCGCGGCATTTGTCTGGCGAGCAAGATCCAGGCTCATCATGAGGGCATCGGCAAGGTTTTCGTCGTCCTCGATCTCGGGGACGGGCTCACCGGCACGACGCAAGGCCCACCAACATCGCAGTTCGCCGAGGCGAGCTTCAATCTGCGGAGCTGCCTCCGCTGCGCGTCCCTGGGTCACTGCGATCCGTAAGGCGGCCAGCTCGCTCCCGACGATCGACACGCGCGACCGCCCCGCTCGGCGCTTTGCTTCCGCGCTCCGAAGGTAGTTCCTAAAGGCTTGCTCGGGCTCGCCGACGTGCTGAAGGGCATTCGCCCAGTTATTGTAAACCCACGCCAAGTCCCACCAGCCGGCCGCGGCTTCGGCCTCCTCAGCTGCTTGTGCGTAGAGCAAAATTGCCTGTTCGGGCTGACCAGCGTTGTTCAGCGCGTCTGCAAGGCAAGTCCGCAGACACCACCGCATCTCGCCCGCGGGTGCCTTGGCCGCGACAGTCCGGAGATCGGCGATCATCTGCCGAAGGGGCACAGGGTCAGAGGTTCGCGTGACCACACGGCTCGCGAAGGATGCGAGACTGTCGAAGGCGCGGGCACGAGCGAGGTAACGAACCCCGATGCCACCTATCTCGGCAGCAACGTCACGAGAGTCGGGTTCCCGGGAGGCGAGCAGCGCTTCGTAAAATGCGCCGTGCCATTCGCCATAGCCCGTCCAGAGATCGGCTTCCTTCTGCTCGCCACGCTCACGTTCATGCTCCCTCATCCACTCGGTCGCGCGCTCGCCCACTAGCTCGTGAAAGATGTACGTCTTGCCGTCGCGCGTGACCAAACCCGTGCCGCACAGCTCCCCCAGCAGAGCCGCGGGCGACGTCCCCCATACATGCTCGATCATCTTCTCGAAGACCGGCTCCCCCGCCCGGGTCACCACCCACAGCAGCCGCCGCGCATCGAGCGTGAGCCGCTCGATGAGCAGATCCACCGCCCCCATCGCGCATTCGGCCAAATACGCCTGCTCCTGCTCCTTCTGCTTGGGGTCCCTCACCCCCGCGAATACATCCGGCAGCGTCTTGTACCCATCGCCCCGGATCCTCGTCAGCGCCTCCTCCAGCGCCGCCCGGCCCTCCGGCGCGAGCCCCGTCGCCTCGTCGTAGTGGCGCCTCGCCAGGTCCGCGATCCTCGCGAGGATGAGCGGGTGCCCGCGGCTCACGCCCAGGATTTGCCGCGCGAGCCCGAGGGGATCCTCTCCGCCTTTCCAGATCGCCCGGAGCACCGGATGGTTCTCGAAGTAGAGCTTCGCCTCGGAGACGGGCAGCGTACCGATGGGGATCCACAACGCCTTCCCGTCCAGCACCGCCGGCCTGTGCCGGCTCGTCACCAGCACCCGCGAGCGCGTCTCTCCGAGCCGATCGCACAGGACTTCGAGAAGCCGCTCCCACGCTGGATCCGCGCACCGGTACGCGCCCTTCTCTGGAAGCAGGTTCGTCTCGAAATTGTCGAGCAAGAGCAGCACGCGCTCCGCCCCCATCGCGTCGACGAGGTTGTGCGCGAGCTGCTCGTACCTGTCGCTGCCATTGAAGCCATCCTCAGCGTCCAGGAAGACCTTCAGGCGCTCGTTGTCCTTGCACCGCTCCCGGTACGCCGGGCTCGCCTGTGCAAGCCGGTGGTCGATCCTTCGGTACAGGTCCTCGATCCCGAGCGGCGTGCCCTTCGCCTGGAACGCCAGCACGTAATCGAAGTGCTCGTACCCGAGGTGCACCACCTCCGCCGCCAGCGACGTCTTCCCGAGCCCTGCCAGCCCTTGGATCAACGCCACCGGCCACTTGGATCGGGGCTCCATCCACGCCCCGAGGAGCTTGCTCAGCTCCTCCCCTCGCCCGACGAACCCCCACGGCGGGTCCAGCTCCTTGCTCCCGTTCATCAGCAGCGGCTTCGGCCTCGGCTCCCGCCGTTCCATCTGCCGGCTGGTCTTCTTCTCGGCGGCGACCCTCACCGCCTCGTGACCGAACATCACCGGCGTCACGTGATCGGCCGGGTGGTACTCCCCCTTCCGCTTCCCGTCCCGCGCCAGCTCCCCCCGCGCCAGCGAGAGCGCCTTGTCGGCCGTGTGCTGCGCCTCATCGAGGAGCAGGTGCTTGTAGAACCGCCGGGCGAGTCGCCGCGCGTAGCGGTCCCCCACCTTCCACCGCATCGCCGCCACTTGCCTCACGCCCACGCCCACGAGCGCAAGCGCCGTCCCCGCGTAGCCGCCTCCGCCCTCGCCCCTCTCGGCCTCCTCCTCCGACGACCGCCGCAACGACTCCCAGTCCTTCGGCGGCGCCAGCCCGCCCGAGTAGCACGAGCCCAGGAGCATGACCGAAGGCACGGTCGCGTTCGCCTCCTGGAAGAGCGCGACCAACTCCGCGCCGGTCAGCGGCCCGTCGGCCAGGTGGAGCGCGTTTGGAAGCCCGTGGCCGTTCCAGTGGATCACGTCGTACCCGCCTCGCTCGCCAATCCGTTCGCACAGGCGCGCACGCGTGACGCCGTGACAGATCACGTCCACCTCCACGTTGCGCTTCGGGAGGATTTCCTTGAAGAAGAGCTCTCGCAGGCGCTCGCGCTCCAGGCGCACCGCGAGTGGGTCGACGCCGGGCGGGTCGGCGAAGACGAGAAGCACGCGCACGGGCTCGCCGGAAGCCGGCCGCACGGTGTGCTCTCCGGGCGCGTCGCGGTTGAAGGCGATGCGCACGATGATGCCGCGCTGGAGGAGGTCGCGAGGGTCGCCGAGTGCGCGGGCGATCTCCCACGGGATACGGGCGAAGGCAGCGGTGAAGAGATCCTGCGGAGCGTCCGGGAGGCGGACGAGGAGGGTGCGTGGGCCCGAGCCCTGGGTAAGGCAGCGGAGGATCTCGTGGCCGAAATGCGCTCCCCGAGGAAGCCGCCGAGGGTCGCGAGCTCGGTCTCCGCCGCGAGGCGGTCACCGCGCGCCATGCGCAGGACGTGGGCGCGAGCGTCCGTCAGGGCGGCCCACCGGGCCGGCTCCGAGGCGGCGGCGACCTGGTGGTGGGCGAGGTGGATCCCGTCCTCGCCGTGTAGGCGCAGGGTGGCGGTGAGGGTGGAGGGATCAGGGTCGACGTCGAGGGTGAAGAGCGGGGGCACGGTCCCTCTCCAGGCACGGTACGAGCAGCGTCTCGGGGTCCAGGCTTGCGCTATGTTGCGGGCATGTCAAACCCCGCCGACGACATCGCTCGCCGCGTCGCGCAGCGCCTCGCGCCCACGACCGACTTGAGCCTCCCCGCGCGCGTGGAGCGCGCGCTCGCCGAGGGCCAAGAGCGAGAGGGGACAACCCGATCCCCGGAGCAGATGGTCATCCTGGGGCTGGCGACGTTCATCGTGACGGTCGCGTCGAAGGCGTGGGACGTCTACAAGGATCTGCGCGATCGCGCGGAGAGGCAGGCCGCGGCGGCGCACGCAGCGGAGCGCGATGCGAAGGTCGACGAGCTCGCTGCGGAGGTCGCGTACCTGAAGGGGCTGCTCCAGGGCAAGCTCGGCGGGGAGCTGGATGTGCCGAGGGCGCTGCCCGAGAAAATGCGCATCGCTGCGGTGGAGGCCGCCGCCGAGGAGACGGTCGCCGCAGCGCGACGGGAACGAGCGCGCTGACGGTCCCTGTTCGCCCTCCTCTGCAACGCAGACCGAGCACCCCGCTCGCGCTCCACGTCGGCGCGGCCGCTCATGCCGGTGCGCTGACGCGCCGTCGAGAAGCGCGGGGGGGGTGAGCGCCGGCCGGCGTCGCTGTCGCGCCTCCACCGGCTTGCCCGCGCGCGCACGCCCCCCGAGAATGCGCCCAGTGCTCCGGCGCGCCAGCACCCTCACGATCGCCGCTTCCCTCGCGACCGCCGTCGCCTGCGGCGCGCGCACGGACCTCGCGATCAATGGCACGAGGGGCGCCGGAGGCGCGACGACGAGCACCACGGCCGCGACGACGAGCACCACGGCCGCGACGACGAGCACCGCCACCGCGACGACGAGCACCGGCGGCTCTGCCGCGATGGCCACGAGCGCCAGCACCGCGGCCAGCACGAGCAGCACCGCCGCGAGCAGCACCGCCGCGAGCAGCACCGCGAGCAGCAGCGCCGGCGGGTGCGGGCCGGCTGGGCCGGTGCCCCAGGTGATCGCGATGGATGCGGAGGGCGTCATGGGGCTCGCGCTCGATGCGACCTACGCGTACTGGGCCAACAACACCACGGGCACCGTGCAACGCGTGCCCAAGTGCGGAGGAGCGCCCACCGTCCTGGCGACGGGCCTCGACGAGCCCGGTGGGGGAATCGCCGTCGGCCCCAACGCGGTCTACGTCAGTTGCCCCGGCGGGCTCTTCGAGATCCCCCTCGCCGGCGGTCCGCCCTCGATGGTCGCGCCCCTCGGGGACTACGACCCCGCGACCGGCCTGGCGCTCGACGCGACGTACGTCTACTGGATCCAGTGGGTCGACCTGGGAGATAGCTTCCAGATCCTGCGCCGCGCGCTCGCGGGCGGCCCCATCACGACGGTCACCGACGTGCCCACGCCGGGGGGTGCGCTCCCGGGCAACCCGCTCGCCGTGGACGACACCTACGTCTACTTCAGCAACCGCGGCGCGAACGGGCCCGAGATCCTGTACGCGCCCAAGGACGGTGGCACTACGAACGTCTTCGCGGTCGCCGACCACGTGCCGACCGGCATCGCCGTCGACGACACGTCCGTGTACTGGTGCAGCCACTACGGCACCGCCGACGGGGAAGTAGCGAAGGCCGACAAGACCGGCCCCGGGCTCCCGATGGTGCTGGTGTCGGGGCAACAGGTGACGGTCGACGTCACGATCGACGCGACGAACGTCTACTGGGTGAACCTGGGCGGCGGCCTGAACGGCGACGTGTCGACAGCCCCGAAGACGGGCGGGCCCATCACGGTGCTCGCGGGGAACCAGGACGGGCCGA
This sequence comes from uncultured delta proteobacterium, assembly GCA_963827955.1. Taxonomy (GTDB): domain Bacteria; phylum Myxococcota_A; class Polyangia; order Polyangiales; family Polyangiaceae; genus CAWHDJ01. Next base: position 77,398 of record CAWHDJ010000017.1, read on the forward strand.
ACAACATCGCGGTCGATGCGACGGGCGTCTACTGGACGAACTACACGGGGACCGTGGTCCGAGTGGCGCCGTAGCGCGGGTCGTACGCGAGCCGCTCGTACCTCTCGCCGCGCTCGCGCTCCACGTCGGCGCGGCGCTGATGCCGGCGCGCTGACGACCGTCAGCACAACGCCTCGGCGACGCTCCTCGCATGAGTGGAACATCATGCCGCCACTGTAGCGAGGGTGGGCAAACGGCGGCGTCCCCCTCGTCTTGTCTTGCTGCGGAGCAGCTCTCGGATCGAGCATTACGCTCATGCGCTTTTCCTGCGACGCGACGCGCCTCGGCTCCTTCCTCGTGCTCGCCGGCGTCGTCACCGTCGCCGCCGGCTGCGGCGCCCCGAGCGCCGGCGACGGCGAGCCCGTCGCGCAGACCTCCGAGCCCATCTTCGGCAACGACCAGACGTCGTTCGACTACTTCGTCGGCAAGGGCCTCACCGCCGTCCAGGCCGCGGGGATCGTCGGCAACCTCGATCAGGAGTCGGGCGACGACCCCACCGCCGTGCAGTACGGCGGCGGGCCGGGGCGGGGCGTCGCCCAGTGGTCGACCGGCGGCCGGTGGGACACCGACGCGAACGACAACGAGAACTGGTTCGTCACCAGCAAGGACGGCGGCTCGTCGCAGATCTGGAACCTGAACCCGCAGCTCGACTTCATCTGGTACGAGCTCACGACCTTCCCCGGCTACGGCCTCGCGAACCTGAAGTCGCAGACCACGATCAGCGGCGCCACCAACGCGTTCATGACCGACTTCGAGATCTGCGGCACCTGCGACGCCACCAACCGCGTCAACGACGCGCAGGCCGTCTACGACGCGTACGGGAGCGTCCCCTACGCTGCGACCTTCGTCGCGCAGAGCTTCCCGTACGCCACGACGACGCTGATGATGACGGCGGGCCAGGTCATCCCGTCGTACATCGAGCTGAAGAACACCGGCTCCACGACGTGGGACTCGAACACCAAGATCGGCACGACGGAGCCGCGGGATCGCACGAGCGCCTTCGCGGACAAGACCTGGGTGGCGCCCAACCGGCCGGCGCGCGTGAGCGGGACGGTGGCCCCCGGCGGCACGTACAAGTTCACGTTCGACCTCGCCGCGCCGATGACGCCCGGCCTCTACGACGAGCACTTCGGCGTCGTCGAGGAGAGCGTGGCCTGGTTCAGCGACCCGGGCCAGGGCGGGCCGCCCGACAGCGATCTGGAGGTGAAGATCCAGGTCGTCGCGGCCCCCGCCACCAGCAGCAGCAGCGCCTCGTCGAGCGGCAGCGCCTCGTCGAGCAGCGGAGCGGCGACGGGCGGCAGCGGAACGGGCGGCAGCGGGACGGCCGGCGGCGAGACGACGAGCAGCAGCAGCGGGAAGACCGGCAGCGGAACGACGACCGGCGCGGGCGGTGCGTCGGGCACCGGCGGGGCGGGCGGCGATGTCGCGACGGCAGGATCCTCGAACGGCGGCGCCGCAACCGGCGGTGGAACCGCCAATGAATCGAGCGGTTGCGCGGTCTCCACGGCGGGGCATGGGCCCGCCGGAGGTTCGGGACTGTGGCTCTTCGGGTTGGTGCTGGCTGCGGGGACGTTCGCGCGCCGCCGTGGTTCCAAGGGCTCCGCCGGCTACTGAACGCATCCCCCTCGGGAGTCGTCCTCGCCGCCGCCGTTTTCATCCCCGCCCCCAACCTCTACGTCGGCGCACACGATGTCTTCATCGGCGCCCCAGACCTCTACATCGGCGCCCCCAACCGCTACGTCGGCGGCCCCAACGATTTCATCGGCGCCCACGATATCTTCATCGGCGGCCCCGACGTCTTCACGGGTGGCCCCAACGTCGTCATCGCCGCCCCCAACGTGATCAGGGCGGCAAAGACGAGGCAGATCCTGTTGCTTTACGTATGGTTATGGGATCCGCTACCAGCCATTGCCGCTCGTGCCCCGCGCGCGGGGCGCGGCCAGGCGCCTCGACAACGAGCGTTCTTGCCCGTATCCCTCCCGCGCCATGCCCGCCCCCATCGTCGTCACCACGCACGTCGTCGTCCCCGAAGCCGCCATCGAGGTGTCCACGGCGCGCTCGGGCGGGCCCGGCGGGCAGAACGTGAACAAGGTCGCGTCCAAGGTGGACGTGCGCGTGGATCTCGCCGGCATCGCCGGGCTGGACGAGGCGGCGCGCGCGCGGCTCCGGGGCATCGTGGTGCACCGGCTGGACGCGGACGGGAAGCTCCAGGTCACGAGCCAGAAGACGCGCGATCAGGGCAAGAACCTCCAGGACGCGTACGAGAAGATCCGGGTTCTCGTGGCGAAGGCGCTGGTCGTGCCCACGACCCGCCGCCCGACGCGGCCGAGCCGCGGGGCGGTGAAGCGGCGTCTGGACGAGAAGAGGCAGACCTCGGAGCGCAAGCGCGCGCGGGGGCGGGCGGGCGGCGAGGGCTGAGGCGGCTCGCGGCGTGGGCTTCCGCCCCGCGGAGGGCTCCGCTAGCGAGGAGGCACGATGAAGCCGGCGTACAAGAAGCTCGCGGCCTGGGTGGCGCTCATCGTCGTGTTCCTGGCCATCTGGCAGGCGCTCGCGCCCTCGAGGCCGGGGCCGAGCGAGCCCTTCGATCTCGGGGCCTGGCTCCTCTCCGCGCTCCCCTCGATGCTCCCGGCGCTGGTCATCTGCGGCGGGCTGCTCGCCCTGGTGCTCCGCGGCCGGCGCGTGAACGCGGCGTCGGCCCGCCACCAGGCCGCCCTCCAGGCCTCGACGGCGCACCTGGAGGCCGGGCGATACGAGGAGGCCGAGCAGGCCGTGGAGAGCCTGTCGCGGAGCAGGCTCCCGCAGTTCCGCCGGGCGTACCACGCGCAGCGCGCGGAGATCGCGGCGCGCCGCGGGGATCGCGCCGAGGCGACGGCGCGGTTGGACGAGGCGATGACAGCCCCGGTGGGTCGCTGGTACCGGGGCGCGCAAGAGGGGGTCGTGCGCGCGGCACGCGGGCTCCGCGCGTTCCTCCGCGCCTCGGCGGGCGACGAGGCCGGCGCGCGCGAGGACGTGGCGACCCTCCGCGCCGACGCGCAGGCGACCCCCGCGCAGCTCGCCCGCGCGGCGCTGGCGGAGGCCATGCTCCTCGACAAGGCGGGCGATCGCGCGGCCCTCGGCGAGCTCCTCTCGCGGCACCGGGCGCTGATCCTCGCCGCGGCGCCGGCGCGCGAGCGCGCGCTCCTGCGCGCCTACGAGGCGATGCTCGAGTCGAGCCCGGCGTCGGTCTACCGGCAGCAGGGGGATCGCGAAGCGCCGGGCGAGGACGCGGCGGAGATCGCGGCGTGGGTCGCCTGGCACGCGCCGAGCGCGGCGCCTTTCGTGCGCACGGGCACGGCGGCCGCCGCGGGGGCGACGGGGAGAGGAATCAAGGCGGAGGCGCCGTCCGACGAGGCGCGGCGCAAGGTGGAGGCGTCGCGGCCGAAGGGCGCGAAGGACCCGAGGTCCCTGAAGGCGTTCGCGCTCCGGGTGGTCCTGATCCTGGCCTTCCTCGCCGGGTGGGTCTGGTTCGGTGTGTCCGTCGCACCCCTGCCGGAGTGGCTGCTGATCGCCGTCGTCGGCCTCGGCATGGGCGCCTGGGTGGTCAGGAAAGTGCGCCGCGCGAACCGCGAGGCGAGGCGCATCGCGGGCGCCTCCCGCGCGATCAGCGTCGGGGATCTCGAGGGCGCGGCCGCGGCGCTGGACTTCGAGCCTTCGTTCCCCAACCACCGCGCGCAGGCGGCGCACTTCCAGGCGAAGATCGCGCTCCGCCGCGGGGAGATGGGCGAGGCGCTGGCGCGCTGCGATCGCGCCTTCGTGGTGCTGGCGCAGATCCAGGGGGGCAAGGTGACGCCGCCGGCGGCGCCTCCCAAGGGGCAGAAGCCGGGCTGGGACTTCGCCCGCGTCGTCGCCGCCGACCGCGCGTACGCGCTGGCCGGGCTCGGGCGCGGCGACGAGGCGTGGGCGGAGATCGCGTGGGCGCAGGGCTTCCCCGACGCGTTCCCGATCCACCGCGTCGCGCTCCTGACGCGGCTCCTCGCGGACGACTTCGCGGGAGCGGCGCGGGTCTTCGAGAAGCGCGACGCCGCGATGCTCCTGCCCGCGCACGATGAGCTCCTCGGCGAGATGGCGCGCTTCGCGGGGAGGCCCGCCGCGCGCAGCGTCGCCGAGGCGGCGCGCCTGCGGGCGGAGCTGCGGCGCGATCCGGAGCTGACGAAGTGGATCGAGGCCGTGACGCCGGGGCTCACGGCGGCGTTCGAACGCGCGGCGGCCGAGACCGAGGCTGCCGGCGCCGGGCGCGCGCCGACGGCAGGGGTCTCGGAGGCGTAGGCTCAACCGTGGCGCTTCGCGCCCAGCGCCACCACCGCCGCCTCGTACGCCTCGACGGCGCGCGCCGCCTCGTCGAGCGGGACGGGCCGCCGGCGGAGCAAGGCCTCCGCCTCGTGCGCGCTCGCCTCGTGCGCCGGATCAATCGTCAGCCCGCGCGCGGCGAACGCCGCGGCCTGCGCGCGGCGCGCCGAGAGACGGCCGGAGAGCTCGCTCGGCTGGGCCACGAGGGCCTCGGCCGCGGAGGACGCCGCGGCGTCGACGCCGGCATACTCCTCGGCGGTGGCGCGCCACCGGGTGAGCCCGACCTCCGCCGGCGACCACCGCCGCGCCTCGACCGTCCCCGTGAGCTTGTGCAGCCACTCTTCGAGGCCGGCGAGCAGCGACTCGTCGAGCGCGGGCGGGAGGCGCGCCACGGCCGCGCCGGCGACGTCGCGCCGCGCCTCGGCGGCGGCGCGGACAGCCCGGTCGTGCGCCTCGCGCAGCCCGCGGAAGAGATCGCGGGCGTGCACGATCCCGGTGAGCACGCGGGAGCGCGCCTCGGCCGTGCGGTCGAGGCGGACCTTGAGCGCCAGGAGGCGCGCCTTGATCTGCTCGAAGCCCCCCTGCGCGGCGAGCGGATCCTTCGCGACCTTCGCGCGCAGGGCCACGAGCTCGCTCTCGGCCTGGGCCAGCTCGGCCGCGTCCTTCGGCACGTCGCCGGTGATCGCGCCCTTGGTCGCCGGCTGGAGCTCGGCGGCGAGCGCGCGCAGGGCCGTCATCTTGGCCTCGATCTGGGTCATCTCCGGGTCGAGCTCCTCCCACGCGCGGGAGACGGCGAGGAGGACGGTGCGCGCCTCCTGGAAGCGGGTCGCCATCCGGGCGAGGAGCTCCTCCGGCGCGACGAGGACGTCGTGGTAGCTCTGGTCGAGGAGGTTGCGCTCGGAGAGCGCCACCACCTTCTGCCCGAGCTCGATGGAGGTGCCGCGGAGCAGGCGGTGGATCTCGGCGATCTTGTCGTCCTTCTCCCAGAACGTCAGCGAGGAGATCGAGGCCCGCACCTCCTTCGCCTTCGCCACGATGGCGGCGAGGCGCTCGCGATCCTCGAAGAGCTCGCTCATCGCGTCGAGCGCGGGGCCGACGCGCTCCCTGGTCACGCCCTCGAGCGCCGGCCGCTTGCCCGCCTTGCCCGCGAGGATCTGGTAGATCGCCTCGCTCTCCAGGGCGACGAGGTTCTCGTCCATGCGGCGCAGGCGCTCGTCCCAGGCCGCGAGCAAGAGGTCGATCTGATCGAGCGGGGTCGGCTGCGTCACGCGGCGTACTCCCGGAGGCGCATCCGGATGCCCAGGAGGGCGAGGGCGGCGACGATCAGCGACACCAGGGGGAGCACCTTCTCGGCGACGGCGAGATCGCTCTCCCCGCCGGCGACGGTCTGGTCGAAGACCTCGCGGTTGATCGCGATGACCTTCTGCAGCGCCTTGTCGAAGCGGTCGAACGCGGCGTTCGACTCCTCCGCGCCCGTGCCGATGCAGAGCTGGACGGCGTCATCGTGGTGGCCGTTCGCCTCGAGCCCGCGGATCTTCCCGTCGATCCGGTCGTACACGGCGAAGGCGCGGATCATCTCCAGCGCGGCCTCCCGCTCCCCGGCGAAGGTGATGTTTCGCAGCTCCGCCGCGAAGAGGCCCTGGTAGCTCGGCGGGACCTTGCGCGCCGTGATCGATGGACTCGTCCGGCCGGGGGACGCTGGCGAGCTTCTTCAGCTTGTCGCGGTACGCCTGGTCGAGCGTCTCGGCGTTGCGGCGGTCGAGCAGCCAGCGGGACTCGTCCCCGTTGGCGTCGTAGGCGAGGGCCCGCGCCTGCCAGAGCGGGCGGATGGACTCGAAGCAGTCCTCCTTCGCCACGCGCAGGTCCTCCCGCGCGACGTCGATGCAGCGCACGAGGTAGATGCCGAAGCCGGTGGCCAGGAGCGTGGCAGCGAGGAGAGGGACGTTGAAGACGCGCCGCGTGCGCCGGAAGAGGAAGATCTGCGCCCACACGAGCACGAGGACGAGGCCCAGGCCGACGGCGCCGGCGGCCACCTCCGCGGCCTCGCTCTGCACCCGCTGGCTCTTGTACTCGGCGTCCATGTGCGCGTAGTTCGCGGTGTCCAGGCGGTCGGACGCGGGCAGCATCTCCCGGTGCATCACGTCGCTGGCCGCCGTGTACGAGACGAGGGCGCCGTTCGCGTCGCCGGTGTCCTTCCGGTAGCGCATCTCCGCGACTCGCTCGAGGTACCGGCCGAGGCCGTCGAAGATGGCCTTGACGGGCTGCCGCTCGGCCTCGCCGTAGGTGATGTTCTCCGCGGCCTCGACGAGCTTGCCCGTGACGACGGCGCGCTGCCGCTCGAAGTCCTTCGTCGCCTGCGCCTGGTGCCACTTGTTGCCGAGGAGGTAGTTCGCGGCGTTGGCGTCGAGGTCCGCCAGCGCGGAGCTGACCTCCTCCGCCGCGATGATGCTGGGCGCGGTGTCGTGCCCGACGGTCTTCATCGCGTGGGCCGCCTCCAGCACCGCGGACTCCCCGACGAGGAAGAGGAGCCCCGCGAGGGCCCACGCGCCGTAGAGGAAGGCCCTGAGCCGCGAGGGCGTGGAGGCGCGGCCGATGCGCTGCGCGAGGCGGGCGCTCCCTGGCACCATGGCCGCGGGCGGAGCCGCGGTCACGCCCGCACCCGCACGGTGATCCGCGTCCAGCGGCCGAGCGTGACCTTGTCGCCCTCGCGCAGCGAGCGCCGGGTGCCGGGGGGCAGGTCCTGCCCGTTCACCTGCGTGCCGTTGGTGGAGGCGAGGTCCTGCACCACGAGGGTGCCGTCGGCTTCGAGGACGAACTTCGAGTGCCGCCGCGAAGCGCCGGGATCGTGGAGCGATACCTCGGGGTGGATGGCGCGGGTCTCGTCGTGGCGGCCGACGAGCATCTCGGCATTCTCGACCGGCAACACGGTCTCTGGCTGACCCACGGGGCAAGGGGTCTGCGGATCGGGATCGGTGTCGAGCGCGGGGTCGACGCTGACGACGAGCTCCCACTTGCGCCCGGGCGCAGGGGCCGGCGAGGGGGCCGCGGCGGCCGCAGGGGCCGGCGCGGGCGCCGCGGGAGCCGGCGCCGCGGGGCGGGCGGCGGCGCCGCGGGCGACGGGGGGCGGGCCCGGGCGCTGCTCGAGGAAGTCGTAGCGGCAGACCTCGCAGTAGCGCGCGCTCGCGTCCTCCCGCGGCTCGCCGCAGGAGGGGCAGGCGGCGTGGGAGCTCGACACGTCCTGGAACCGGGCCGAGGAGGGGATGGGGATGGGCGTCCCCGCGGCGGGCGTCGGGGATCCGGATCCGGAGACGATGGGCGCGCCGCAGACCGAGCAGTAATCGGGCTCGTCCGAGAGGTGCCCCTCGCGGCAGACGGCGCTCATTGGGCGGCAGACCCCCCGTCGGAGCGCTTGGCGACGCGCTTGGTCGTGCGCGACTCGAGCTGCAGATCCATGGTCGCGGCCTTCTTCACGTCCTTCTTCAGTCGCACGGTGCCGCTCTGCGCGTCCACCACGTCGACGACCTTGCTGAGCCGCTGCGTCATCTCGACGTTGTTCGACGTGTGGGCGATCTTCACGGCGCGGCCGAGGAGCTGCGTCGCCTGCGCCTCGTGCCCTTGCTCGCGCTGCTCGAGCCCCTTCTGGATGGCCTCGGCCAGCTCGTCCTGCCCCGTGTAGTGGGCGACGTGGTGGTCGAGACGCGAGGAGAGCGTCTCGTCCGCCGTCCAGGTCGCGAAGATGCGCGCCTCGGGCGCCTTGTCCTCCTTCTCGACCCAGCCGGAGGGGCCGGACTCCAGGTAGACCACGCTGGGCCGCGCCGCGAGCATCTCCTCCCCCGCGTGGCCGGACTTGACGTCGACGGTGACGTGGAAGTCGCGCGTCTCGCCTCCGCCCCACGAGCCGGTCATGTAGTCGTGGACCTGGGCCGAGACGTCGCGCGCCTTGGCGGTGAGGTCCTCGATGGTCGGGTTGACCTGCTTGACGAAGCCGACGGTCGCGCCCTGCGGCATCCAGAGGCGGAAGCGCACGTCCTTCAGCGCCTTGCCGCTGGCCTTCTGGATCGCGCCGCGGAACGCTGCCTCGACGCCCTCCGGTGAGGGGATGAGCGCTGCCTTGCCGAGGAGGGCCGCCGCGATCTGCTGCACCTCGCCGACCTGCCAGTCGGTGCCCACGCCCCAGCAGTCGCACTCGAAGACGCCCTCGCAGCGCCTGAGCTCCTCCAGGACGGCGGCTGGCTTCTCGCCCTCGTTCTTTCCGTCGGTGAGGAAGACGGCCTGGTGGATGGCGTTCGGCGCGCGCTGGAAGATCTCGCGCGCGGCGCGCAGCCCCGTGGACATGGCCGTGCCGCCCGCGGCCGAGACCTGGGAGACGACGGTCGCCGCCCACTGCTTCGACCCCGGGCTCGCCTGCGTCTCCTTCACCACCACGTAGGCGTTGCCGTCGAACGCGACGACGAAGAACCACGTCCCGTCGGCGAGCATGGAGATGGCCTGCGCGACGGCGCCGTGCACCGCCTCGATGCGCCCGTTGGCCATCGAGCCCGATTTGTCGATGATGAACCCCACCACCAGATCGCGCGCCGCCTGCTGGTTCGGGTCCGCCGTCACCGAGACGATGGCGTCGACCCGCCGGGCGCCCGGCGCGAGGTAGCGGTTCTGGAACGCTTCGATCTTGAAGGGCATGGCTGTCTCCGGGCAGAAGCCCAGGCGTAGCCTAGCGCAGCGCCGGGCAGGCGAGGAAGCCGTCGCCGCGGCGCGCTCGGCAAGCGCGAGGCCCCGGGAAACTCCGGGGGGTTGCAAGCGCGAGGCCCCGGGAAACTCCGGGGGGTTTGGGGGGGTCTCGGCCCCCCCAAACGTGACTAGCCGTGGGCGTAGACGGCGACGGAGACGTTGTCCTGGCCGCCGCGGGCGAGGGCGTAGTTCACGAGGAGGCGCGCGACGTCGACGGCGTTGGTCTCGTCGGAAGCGGCCCGGAGGACGGCGGCGATGTCGCCCGCCTTGGGCGCGTAGTTCCAGAGCCCGTCGCTGCAGAGGAGCACGACGCCGGGGCCGGCGAGGTCCCTCGACCGCACGTCGGGCTCGATCTCGGCGGGCACGTCGCCGACCTCGAGCGGGCCAAGGCACTTGGTGATCGTGTGCGCGAGGGCGCCCTGCACCTCGTCCGCGTCGCGGACCTCGCCCCGGGCGATGGCCTCGTTGACCCAGGAGTGGTCGTGCGTGAGCAGCTCCGCGCCGCGCGGCGTGAGCCAGTAGGCCCGGCTGTCGCCGACCCAGCCCACGGTGAGCCGCCGGCGGAAGACGAGGGCGGCCGCGATGGTGGTGCCGGGCGGATCGGCGACGGGCTCGGCGACGTGCGCCGCGCAGATGGCGAGGTGGGCGGCGCGGATGGCCTGCCCCACGGCCGCCGCGGCCGAGTCGTGGGCGATGTCGGGCGAGCGGGCGAAGTGGTTGAGCGCGTCGCGCGCGGCGCGCGACGCGATCCGCGAGGCGCGCTCCGAGAACGACGAGGAGGACACGCCGTCGCACACCACCAGCACGACGTAGGGCTCACCGCCGCGGGTGAGCCCCTGGGCCACCGCGGTCGCGTCCTGGTTGTACGGCCGCCAGAGACCTGCATCGCAGAGCTCCGCCACCGGCGCGTGCGCGTGGGGCGCGGCGGAGATCCTCCCTCACGGCGACCATGGCCGCGCGCGCCGCGTCGAGCGTGCGATCGCCCGGCTCGCGGCTGGGCGCGAGCAGCCGGACGAGGCGCGTGGGCCCGAGGATCGCCGGCGCCAGGAAGACCTCGCCGAGCGACTCCAGGACCCGCCGGACGTCCATGCGCTCGCCGCCGCGGATCGGGCGCGCGCCACGGATACGGCAGAGGAGCACCGCGCCGTCCGGCGCGACGAAGAGGTCGCTCGAGGAGGGCACGAAAGCGTACCCGGCGGCCTCCACGACGGCGACCAGGTCGAGCAGCCCATCGATCGCCGCCACCGTCTCCTCCACGGTGCGGGTCTGCACCACGTCGGCGAGCATCCGCGAGGCGTTCGAGGGCGCAGAGAGCGCGAGGAAGGGGCCGGTGTCGTCGTCGAGGCGATCGACGACGTGGGGGAACGATCGGTGCTCCCCGATCCTCGCGAGCGCGTCCGCTTCGTGCGCGAGCGCGTCGCGCTCGCCGAGCACCAGGAGCACCTCGGATCCATCCGGGGACGACCCCGTGACCCGATCGCCGGACGCCTGCCGCACCACGTACCCGCCGAGGTGCATCCCCGGCTGGACGCGGGAGTGGGTGGGAGTAGAGGGCGCGGGCGTGGGTCGAAGGACGCCCACGGAGAGCTTGTGCCCGCAGACGTTGCAGTACCCGTCGCCGTCGTCGGCGTGCTCGGCGCCGCACGCGTCGCAGTTGCCCGGCGGCGCGTGGGGTGCGGGGGTCTTCGTCGGTGCCGGGTGGCCCTGCGCTGCGGTCGAGGCGCCTTCCGCCGGCGAGAGCTTGGTGCCATCCACCTCGCAGAACACGTCGTCGTCCGCGCAGGCGGCGCCACAGGTCGGGCAGCGCTTCACAAAACCATGCTACGGCAACTGAAAGGGTTTCGCACGAGCAAGGTGACGGCCGTCAGTCGAGCCCGAAGAAGCGCCGCATCTCGATCGCCGCCGCCGTCCGCTCGCCCTGCGCGTCACGCATGACGACCGACGCGTGCTCGAGCGCGCCGGGTCCCGCGAGCCGCCGGGAAGCGGCGGCGGTAGGCTCCGGGGCGCACGTCCATACGGAGAAGAGCGGCCCCGCGGCCCCGGCGCGCGCCACGACGTCGAGGCGCCGCCGCGGCGAGAGCCCGGCCGCCGCCGCGCCTCGGAGCACGCGCTCCGGGGCGCGCCCGTCGGCGCACACCACGACGGCGCCCCCCGGGGCGACCACCCGCGAGGCGGCCGCGAGGTAGTCCTCGACGCCTCCGCGGAGCTCGAATCCGCGCCGCCGCGCGCTGCGGATCGGGCGAGGCCAGCGCCGTGCCCGGGGGAAGGTAGGGCGGCGTACCCGTCACCAGCGCGGCGGTCCCATGAGGCCAGGCGAGCGAAGCCTCCCGCAGGTCGTCGTGGATGAGCGTCGCGCGCGCCCCGAGGCCGTTCTCCGCGACGTTGCGGCGGGCCAGGGCGAACGAGACCTCCTGCGCCTCGACGCCGAAGAGGCGCGCCTCCGGCAGGCGAAAGGCCACCATGAGCAGCACGGAGCCCACGCCGCAGCCGAGAATCGACGACCGACGAGGCCTCCGGGCGGGCGCGCGCCGCCTCCCAGGCAGTGGCCAGGTCGTCGAGCGAGAAGCGGTGCCCGCGCCGGCGCTGGAAGAGGCGGAACGTGGCGGTGATGGCGTCGCAGGTGATGTCGTCGGTCACGGGCAGAGCCCCTGCGCGGCCGGGCGCGCTGGACCGCCGCCGGCGGGCAGGCGGCGCCCCGGCGGCTCGTAGAATCACGTGAGCGGCGACCGCAAGGGATGGACTTTCGTCAGTGTCTTCTCCACGGAACCTGCACGATCGCATCACCGACGCACCCCCCTGCCCGCCCGCATCGGCGGCAGAGTTCCCCCTGAAATCATGGACGACAGCACCCGCCTTCCCCTCCACGTCGCGCTCATCCTCGACGGCAACGGCCGCTGGGCCGCCAAGCGCGGCCTCCCCCGCACCCAGGGCCACGAGCGCGGCGCCAACGCCGTGCGCACCGCCGTCCGGGGCGCGCACGAGCGGCGCATCCGGTACCTCACGCTCTACGCCTTCAGCGTCAACAACTGGTCCCGCCCGAAGGAAGAGGTCGACGCGCTCATGCGCATCTGCACCGAGTTCGCCGAGGGCGAGCGGGAGGACCTGGTGCGGCGCGGCGTCCGCGTGCTCATCGCCGGGGAGCTGGAGGACGTGCCCACGAGGACGCGGCGGGCCATGGAGCGGCTGATCGACGAGACCGCGGGGGGCACGCAGATGACGCTGGCGCTCGCCCTGAACTACGGTGGGCGGCGCGACATGGTGAACGCCGTGCGCGCGCTGGCGATCCGGGCTCGCGCGGGCCTGGTGATGCCCGAGGAGATCGACGAGGCCAGCCTGCGCAGCTTCCTCACGACCGGCGAGCTGCCCGACCCCGACCTCATCATCCGCACGGGCGGCGAGCGGCGGCTCTCCGACTTCCTGCTCTTCGAGGCGGCCTACGCCGAGCTGTTCTTCACCGAGACGTACTGGCCGGACTTCACCGAGGCCACGCTCGACGAGGCGCTCGCCACGTACGCGCGACGGCAGCGGCGCTTCGGGCGCACGGGCCGGCAGATCGCGGCGGGCTGAGCGCGGCGGCTAAATCAACGAGCACGATCCTCGTTCAAGGAGCCGCTGAGCAACGTATGGAACCCCGGGCGTGAGCCCGCGGGTTCCATCGTTGTGTCAGGATCGCGCTCGGCCATTTAGAGCGATTGCGACGCGACCGTTACCAGAGCTACTCGGCGGCCGTGGGCGGGGCAGGGTGCGAGGCGACCGCCTCGGTCTCCCCCGCCTTGGCCGGCACGGGCACCATCTCATCCCACCCGTAGCGCTTCAGGTAGTTCCGCCAGACCCCCTCGCAGGTCCCGAAGTAGCGGCACTGCGCGCACTCGGCGCGCTTGTCCCGCGCGACGTCGTCGAGAGTCCTCACGGAGGACGAGCACGAGGCCGCGGCCCTTGCCCTCCTGCGCGCGCTCGGGGGCCTGTGCCTGGGGGACGGCGGCCTGCTCCGCGAGGTCGAAGTGGCGGTAGCGCTCGACGTAGCCGCGGTTGAAGTCGGGGATGCCCTCGGTGGTGCAGAGCGGGATGTCGACGAGGAAGGCCATCGGGCGGCTCTCGCCCACGTCCTGGCAGAAGCGCGAGAACGTGGCGGCGATGTCGCTGTACCGGGGGAAGATCTGCTCGAAGTAGGTGTTGGCACGGCCGTTCGCCTGCATCACGTTGAAGACCACCTGGTCCACGCCGTGCCCGCGCAGGAAGCGGTAGATGTCGAGCATGTACGGGAGGTTGCGATCGGTGATGACGGTCGACGTGTGCAGCTCGACGCCGAAGCGCTTGAGCCGGGTCACCGTGTCGAGCCCGGCCACGGTCTGATCGAAGCTGCCGGGCGTGCGCGTCAGGCCCTCGTGGAGCTTCTGGGTGTGGCCGTGGATCGAGATGTAGAACCGGTTCATCCCGGCCTTGACCAGGTGCGCCGCGTACGGCAGGTGGCTGAGCCGCCGGCCGTTGGTCATCGTGCTGATGCGGCCGTACCCCAGCGCGCGCGCCTGCGCGACGAAGTCGGGCAGCTCGGGGCGGGTGGTGGGCTCGCCCGACGTGAAGCAGACCTCCTCCGCGCCGCGGTTCTCTTCGAGGATCCAGCTCACGCGCTCCGCGGTCATCGCGGAGTTGTTGACGTAGCGGCCGTCGCGATCCTCTTCCATGCAGAAGACGCAGTTGTTGTTGCACACCGCGCCGATCGAGACGTGCACCCGCTCAGCTTGCCGCGAGACGCGCTCGACGATGGTCGGTTCGGCTGACATTGGTGGTCATTGTCCGCTGTCGCGCCCTGGAAAGCAATGACGGGGGGCTCGACGCTCCGCACGGGCGGGCGTTGCGCTCCGGAGGGGGACGAAGCAAGATGCCGCCGCGGAATGGCGAACGACACGCAGCCCGAGGTGCCCCTTCCGTCTCGCGACACGGGGGGCCTGCTCGGCGCGCTCGTGGCCGGCTGGGACCTCGTTCGCCCCTTCACGCTCATCGCGCCCGCGCTCGGGTTGGTCAGCGGCGCCGTGGCGGCCTACGGGGCCCGCCCGCGCTTCGTCCACGCGAGGGAGTCGCTCGGGGCGTGGGCCGCCGACGTGGCGGTCGGCGCCCTCGCCGCCGGCACCCTCAACGGCGCGTCCAACGCGCTGAACCAGGTCTACGACCTGCCGATCGACCGGATCAACAAGCCGTCGCGCCCGCTCCCGAGCGGGCGGAATCTCGGTCCGGGCCGCGCTGGTCCTGTCGGCCGCCCTCTACCTCGCGTCGCTCGCCGCGGCGGCGACGATCAACGCCGCCGTCTTCGCGATGTTCGTGCTGGCAGCGCTCGCGACCGTGATCTACAGCGCGCCGCCGATGCGCACGAAGCGCTTCGGCTGGTGGGCGAACGTGACCATCGCCATCCCGCGCGGCACGCTGCTGAAGGTGGCCGGGTGGTCGGTCACCAAGTCGATCCTCGCGCCCGAGGCCTGGCTCATCGGCGCCGTCTTCGGCTTGTTCCTCCTCGGGGCGACCACGAGCAAGGACTTCGCCGACGTCGCCGGCGACGGGGCCAACGGGTGCCGGACGCTCCCGGTCGTCTACGGCCACCAGCGGGCGACGCGCATGATCCACCCCTTCTTCACGCTCCCCTTCCTCCTGCTCGCGGCAGGCGCGGCGGCGGGCATCTTCACGGGCAACCGGATCGCGCTGATCGTGCTCGGGCTCGTCTGCGCCGCATGGGGGCACGCCGTCGTGCGGATGCTGCAGCGCGCCCCCGACGCCCAGGTGACCGAGAACCACCCGAGCTGGCGCCACATGTACTACCTGATGTTCTCGCTCCAGGTGGGGCTCATGATCGCCTACCTCGTCTGAGCCCGAGCCGCGCCGTCCTCGCCCCACAGCGCCTCGTCGCTCGACCCGAGCAGGCGGCGGGGCGCCCAGAAGCCCAGGAGCACCGCGGCCGCGAGGTAGACGACGGTCACCTTCTTCCGCGGCGACTCCGGCCCGAGCCAAGGCTGCAGGAGATCCGAGCACCCGAAGACCGCCACCAGGGCGACCGTGGCCGCGGCGCACCGCCAGGGATCCTTCGAGAAGAGCCGGTACCGCGCCGCGCAGTACACGAGCATCAGCATGAACGTCGTCGCGGCCCACCCTTCGAATGCGTCGAAGGGCCACTCGAACGGGAGCCACTCCACCGGGTGCGGCGAGTGCCAATGCCAGAGATGGATGCGCATCCCCGTCAGCTCGACCGCGTAGGAGATCGCCGTGGTCACGAGCGCCGTGAGCGCGAGCGTGAGGAAGATGTTCGTGCCGGGGAGGTTCCTCCGCTGGATCATCTTGGCCAGCGTGAACGAGAGGAGCGCGGTGAACACCCACCCGGAGACGACCACGACGTTGATCATCCCGATGCGCCCCAGCGCCGAGTTCGGCTGGTAGGGCACCTGCTGGTCGATCGCGTGGGAGATGCTCGCGACCGCCCACTCGCGGACGCTGGCCATCACCACGAGGTAGGCGACGAGGATGCCACCCACGCGCCTGCCCTCCGTCCGCATCGCGTAGACGATCAGCAGGACGAGCGCCACGAAGGCGCCCGAGCGGAAGAGGAGCGCGGCCGGGCTCAACGTCGCCCTCCCCGGACGCGGTGGAGGGCGAGGAGGAGCGCCACTGCGACCGCAGGGTACGCGAGGCCGGCGTACCGCGCGTCCCCGGCCGTGGCAGCGAGGGCCACCCACCCAGCGCCCCACGATACGATCAAGGTGGGCGTGAGCCGCGCGAGCGCGGCCACGATCAGGAAGACCAGCGGCCCGAAGGAGAGGACGAGCCGTGGCTCCCCCGCCGCGCCGACGTCGATTATCGCGAGCACGGCGAGCAGGATCGCTGCTGCGCCGGCGACCTCCCAGGACGCGCGCACGGCGCGCCAGGCCGGCTCGGGGGTCTCCGGGTGGGCGGGGACCTCAGGAGGCGCCATCGAGCCTCCGCTCGAACCATTCGACGCACGCGCGCAGCCCATCGGCGCCGTGGACATCCGCGACCGCGCGCCGCGCGGCGCCCAGCAGCTCCCGCGCTTCCGTCGCGGCGGCCGGGAGCCCCACCGCGCGCGCCAGGTTGCCGCTCGACTCCACGCGCTCGTGCCGATCCTCGATGTCGTCGAGGATCTGGTAGGCGCGCCCGACCAGCGTGGCGCAGCGCACGAGGGGCTCTGCCACGCTCGGGCTCGCCGCGCCGGCCGCGGCCGCAAGGCTCCCCGCCAGCCCGAAGAGCGAGGCCGTCTTGTGCTCGTGGATGGTCCGCACGCGCTCGGGCGAGGCGCTCGCGTCGCACCCGAGCTCGATGGCCTGCCCGACCGCCATCGCGCCCGCAACCGTGTCGCACGCGAGGCGCGCCATCGCCTGATTGGCCTGCGGCCGGGCCACGGGCGCGGCGAGCAGGAGCGCGTAGCTCCGCGACGTCAGCGCCACCGCGGTCAGGATCGCCTCCGCCTCGGAGAAGCGCACGTGCGCCGGGGGCTGGCCACGGCGCGTGGAAGCGTCATCCATGCACGGGAGATCGTCGAGCAGGACCGAGGCGGTGTGCAGGTACTCGACCGCGATCCCGACCTCCGTCACCGCGGCCGGCGGAGCGCCGACCGCCCGGCCGACGAGCTCGACGAACAGAGGCCGCAGGAGCTTCCCGCCGGCCAGCGCGTACCTGGCCACGTCGCGAAGGGGCGCGTCGAGGCCGAGGCGATCGACGAGCAACGGCGCGTATCGCGCCTGAAGCGCGGACCAGTACGCGGAGAAGTCCAGCGCCGCCGGCGCCGGATCAGGGTCGGCGCAGCCAGCTTGCTCGACGGTCACGAAGCGCGCTCCAGCGCGTGCGCCTGCTGTGGGTGGGCGTCGTCTCGGGGAGTGCCCGCCGGGTCGCGCCAGTTCGCGTGAGGGGGCCGGTTCTCCACGAACCACTGCCAGAGCAGGCGCCGGTACGTGGTCGGGACCATCCCTCGCTCGGCGAAGAAGGGGCGGAGCCGCACGTGCAGCTCGCGCAGGTTGTAGAACGGCACGCTCGGGAAATAGTGGTGCTCGAGGTGATAACTCGACCACAAGAAGACGAAATCCCAGAGTCGTGACGGCGCCATCAGGGTGCTCCAGCGGGCGGGATCGGCCGGGTCGATGTCGTAGTGCTGCCCGAGGCGGTTGAGCACGAATGCCACCGGGAAGACCAGGAAGTAGGGGACCATGTACACCTTGAAGGCGAGCCACGGCCCGGCGAGCACGATCAGCGCCGCCAGGATCGTGAGCTGCCCCCCGATCGTCACCAGGCGCTCGCGCCGGATGCGCGCCTGGAGATCGGCCGGGTACGTCGCCGTCTCCCGCGCCGCGCCACGGAAGTAGATGAAGAAGAGCGCCGGCGTCAGGTAGAGCGCCTTGAGCCAGCGCGCGTTCCGCTTCGGCGACAGGTGGTGGCGCTTCGGGTCCGCGACGGCGTCGCCGAGCTGGGCGTGGTGATCGAGGTGCCACCGCGTGAACTGCCCGCGCGAGATGCCGCTCGGGAACGCGTACAGCCAGCCCAGCGCCCGGTTCGCCGCGGGCTTGCCGTCGAAGACCGCGTTGTGCACGACCTCGTGGAGCAGGACCGTGAAGCCGAAGATCGTGAACCCCGACACGATGGAGCAGGGGACCCAGAGGTACCACCGCTCGAAGCTCGCCGCCCCGGCCACGCTCGCCGCGAGCACGCAGCACATGCGCGCCACGACGAGGAAGTGCCGCGCGGGCCGCCGGCGCGTCAGAATCGCGGAGCACGTCGGGAGGCAGGGCGCGTGATAGGGACCTCCGGAGGTCGGCGCTGGCGCGCGCATAATGGGACGTCTCGCTCACGATGCTCTCCGCCCGATGCTACCACGGAAGGGCGGCCGGAATCAGGCAGAACGGCCCAGTTGTCGCGTGCGACCCGGCCAACCTATGCTGGCGGTGGATGTACCGCTCGCTGCTGCGCTTCGCGCCTTCGTTGGCGCCGCTCCTCCTGCTCGTCGCCCTCTCGACCATCGCGCGCCCGGGGCTCGCGGACACGGTGGCAGCAGGACCCCCGCCCCCGCCCGGGGTTTGCGCCGAGGGGATCAGCGGAGAGGACGCCCAGAGGATCTTCGAGGCGCTGCAGAAGGCGAAGGCGGACGACGGGTGCGTGCTCGAGGGCGCGCACACCGAGGGTTCGCACGTGAACGTGCTCTGGAAGAAGGGCGGCACCCTGCAGGAGGGCGTCGTGGTCAGCCCGACCTCGTGCGTGCAGGCGCCGACCACGCGCGGGAAGGTGCTCTCGACGGTCGTCCCTCCCTCCACGGCGAAGGCTTGCCCGGCGGGCGTGAAGGCGCTCTCGGCCATCGTCACCGGGGACGGCTTCGTCGCGCACGCGGCCCCGCCCCCGCCCCCGCCGCCGGCCCCACCGGGCCCGACTCCCGACGCCACGAGCCGAGCACCGGAGCCGCCGATCCAGGCCCGCTCCCTGCGCCCCGTCCTGTTCGCGGCGCTCGCGCTGGCCTTTGCCGGCGCCGCCTTCGTTGCGCTCCGGTGGCTCCGGTCGAAGCGCGGCGCCGAAGCCCTCGGCGCGCTGCGCGAGCGGATCCGGTCCGGGGCCATCGCCTTCTGGGCCTGGGTGCGCCGCCGAACGCCGCGGAACCCGTCCCGCGCCGGCTGGGGCGCCGCGATCCTCCTCGGCCCGCACCTCGTGCTCGGCACCTGGCTCCTGGTCGTGCCCGATCACCTCGATTTCACCGCCGCGCAGGTCGTCACCCTCACGCACGTCGGCCTCGCCCTGATCTCGATCCCGGCCGCGGTCCTGTGGGTCGTCTTGCACGCCCGCGGAATGCGCGCGTCTCGCCCGCGCGCGCCCCTGGGCGAGAAGGCCGTGCGGTGGATCCTCGCCGGCGCGGCGATCGTCGCGGCGGCGACCGGGCTCGCCGCGCTCCGGGGAGGGGACATCGCCTCGACCGCCACCATCCATGCGGCCTGCGGCGTGGTCGTCGCCATCCCGCTGGCGGCGCACCTGTGGATCGCGTCGCGGAAGTGGCCGGCGCTCGGCGCGGTGGGCTTGCTCCTCGCCGCGACGGCGGGAGCGGAGGCGGCCCGGCGCTGGCTCCCGCCGGCGCCGGCGGAGGCGGTGGTGCCCGCCTTCGCGTACGAGACGCGCCCCGAGAACCTCTACGAGCCCGCCGAGAACTGCGGCGAGTGCCACGTCCAGGACTACCAGGACTGGCGCCGATCGGTCCACGCGCGGACGCTCGAGATGAGCACGGTCCAGGAGTCGATGGAGCGCGCGCGCGATCTGCTCGGCGAGGACCTGCACCACATCGGCCAGATCCTCACCGAGCGCGACTCGGACCGCCCGGTCTCCGCGGCGCTCATCTTCGGCGCCTGCGGCTCGTGCCACGCGCCCGTGAGCTTCTACGGCAACGGCAAGCCGTCGCTCCCCCGCCCCAAGGGCGTGACGTCGGAGGGGACGGGCTGCTCCTTCTGCCACACGCTGCGCGAGGTCCGGGTCTCGAACACGGGGCCTTCGTTCCTGGAGGCTCCACGCGGCGCTCGGCCGGCGCTCCCCGCGGATCCCTCGGACCCGACGTCGCCCGCCGCGATGCCCGCCGGCCCGAGGCCCACGCCCGGCGAGCTGTCGCGTGAGGACATCTTCGGCGTCATGTCGCGCGCGCCGCTCTTCGTGTCCGCGCCGGAGACGGTCCGCCGCTACCTCGGCCAGGGGAGCAAGAACCGCTTCGCCCACGCCATCTCGAACTGGCTGATCCGCTGGCGGCCCCAGGTCCACGCGCGCGACTACCACTCGCCGGTGCTCGACGACTCGCGCGGCTGCCTCCCCTGCCACTCGCTTGGGATGGACTCGCCGGACGTCCCCCACATGACGTACTACGGCTGGGAGCACAGCAGCTACAAGACGAATGACCCGAAGACCACCGTCGAGTGCCAGGACTGCCACATGGTCCGGCGCATGACCGGCGAGCCGGTGAACGAGTGGGCGAGCATGGTCCCCTGGGGGCCGCCTCGACCCCACGCGCGCTCGCACCTCTTCCTCGGCGGCAACGTCCGCATGGCCGAGACGCTGGGCGACCCGAAGCTCGCCGTGGAGGAGCACGAGCTCAACGCGCAGGCGGCGAAGGTCGCGGTCTCGCGCGTCGCGCGGGAGGGCGACGTGGTGAACGTGACCGTCAGCGTCCAAACCGAGCTGATCGGCCACTACTTCCCGGCGCTGGAGACGAAGCTGCGCTACGGCTGGGTCGAGCTCCAGGCCCTCGACGCCGCAGGCAAGGTGCTCGGGCACACCCCGGCGCCCAGGGACAGCGACGACTTCGGCTGCGCTTCGCCGCTCATCATGGCCTCCGTGGTCGACCCGAAGCCCGACAACGAGCGCCTCGTCGCCCCGCGCTCGGCGCGCG
Source organism: uncultured delta proteobacterium (assembly GCA_963827955.1). Lineage (GTDB taxonomy): Bacteria > Myxococcota_A > Polyangia > Polyangiales > Polyangiaceae > CAWHDJ01. The sequence goes on from CAWHDJ010000017.1 coordinate 97,886, forward strand.
AGTTCAAGGGCCACATCAAGGTCCCCGCCGGCGCCGAGATCGACCGGATCGTCGCCGACCTCCACGTGTTCGTCGACCCGCAGCCCATCGCGACGGCAACGTGGTCGCAGCACGGGAAGCCGTAGCGCCGCCCCGCGTCGCGCGGCCGTCATGAGACACCCAATCTGCTAGGCTCTACGCGCCCCTTGGATCACGCGCCCCGCCCATCAAGCCCTGCCGACGCCCTCGTCGAGCAAGCGCTCGCCTCGACCGCGCGAGGCGACATCAGCAAGGCGCTCGGCGCCTGGAGGGCGGCGCTCGAGGTGGACCCGTCTCCCCCGATCGAGGCGTGGACACGTGAGATCATGGAGCGCGTGGAGGGCCGCCCGCTCTGGGGAGTGCCGCCGGCTCCGCACGCGCCCGCCGAGCCGGCGAGCGAGGCCTGGGAACGCGCGTGGGCGGGAGACCTGGGGGCGGCGCGCCGGCTCGTCGAGGGCCGGCCCGACGACGTGGAGAAGCTCGGCGTGCTCGGCGCGACGAGCGTGCTCGAGCGCCAATCGGAGGCCGCCGTCGCGCTCTTGGATCGTGCGCTCGCGCTGGGTGGTGGCCAGGACCTCGCGCTCTTCCGGACGCGCGCGCTCGTCCACCTGGGCCGCGTCGACGAGGCGAGGCGTGCCCTCGTGTCGCTCGACGGGGGCGAGCCGTTCGCGCGTCGTGTCCTCATGGCGATCGTGCGCGTCCGGAGCGGGCACACCTTCCCGACGTTCCGGCGCTGGGCCCGCGCGGTCGTGGAGAGCCAGGTCCACTTCAACGGCCTCTTCTCGAACGAGCTGCCCGCGCTCGTCGGGCGCGCCGCGGTCGCGCACGCGCTCGAGTCCCCGGGATCACTCACCGGGTTCCTCGACAACGTCCTCGACCGGATGGCGGGGAACCTGGGCCCCTCTCCGACGTTCGCGGAGGTCGGCCCGGACGGCACCAGGAGGTTCGTCCGCCTCGATCTCCCGAGGCTGACCAGGCAGGACGCGGTGGAGGCGCTCCACTCGTTGCGGCACCAGGGCCCCGCCCCGGCGGAGGCCGCGCTCACCGCCATCCTCCGGCGGAACCCGCGCTCGATCCACGCCCATTGCTACCGGGGCGAGCTGTACCTTTGGCTCGGCCGTTACGACGAAGCCTGGCGCGACTTCGCCGCCGCGCGGCGCATCGAGCCGCCGCGCTGGGCGGACATCGGCATGGTCGCGATCCTGACCCTCACCGGACGCCTCCAGCGCGCGCGCCTCATGGCGGTCTACGCCAAGCTCCACTTCTCGTCGATCCCAGGCGGGACGCTCCCCGTCTACCGCGGGATGCTGCGCCGCCGGATGGGCGATCTCGATGGCGCGATCGACGACCTGGGCTTCTCGGTGGCGGCCAAGCCCTCGCGGATCGGCGCCCGGATCGAGCTTTGCCTCGCGCTCCGCGCCGCGGGGCGCCCCGCGGAGGCGGCCGAGCACGAGGCCGTGCTCGGCCGGGAGGCCGCGTCGCTGCTCGTCGACGTCGCCGACGCCCGGGGGCTCGACTGGCGCCGCGAGCCGGCGCGCCTCGTCGAGGACGAGGTCCTCGAAGGGGCCTTGCGCGCGATGCGCGGCAATCGATCGTCCTCGATCGTGACGTGGTTCGACCACCGCGGGGAGCTGCGCGTGCTGGAGGCGCTCGACGTGCTCGCGAACGAGGCGCAGCGCGCGCTGCAGGCGAGAGGAGCGCGCACGGGGGGCGTCGCCGGCGGCGCCTCGACACCGCAGGGCGGGCGGGTGGGCCTCGAGTGAGGGCCTCGGGCGGCGCGCTCCGCCTACGGAGACAGGCGGCAGCGGAACCCGTAGGTCGCGTGCCAGTACGAGCGAGGCCGGCCCGTGCGGTACGACGGGCGGAGCCGGCGCGAGACCGTGTCGGTCGCCCAGCCTCCACCGCGCGCCTCCATCTGCCCTGGCAGGTACTCGCTGGACGTCCACTCGATCACGTTCCCCACCATGTCGAGGAGCCCCTGGGCCGTGGCGCCGGCCGGGAACGTGCCCACCGGCGCCGTCTCGATCCAGCCGTCGTCCTGCCCGGGAACATCGAAGCTGCGCGGGTACTTCTTCTTGAACTGCACGTCGGCGAAGTTGGCGCGCTTGTCGGTCACCGGATCGTCCCCCCAGGGGAAGACGCGGCTCTCGCCCCCCTTGGCCGCGTACTCCCACTCCTCGGCGGTCGGTAGCCTGCCCCCGATGTGCGCGCAGAACGTGCTCGCCTGGTCGTAGTCGACGCAGTTGATCGGGTGCCGCTCGCGCCCCGCGACGCCCCAGTTGCAGGCGCCCCCCGACTTGGGCGCCTGACACGCCCCGTCGGACACGCAGCGCCCGTACGCCTCGACCGTGACCTCCGTCTTGCCGAGCCACATCGGCCCGACCGTGACCTGCTGCCCAGGCCGCTCGTCGTCGTTGCAGTCGTTGTCCTGGGGCTCACAGCCGAAGTGGAACGCCCCCCCCGACAGCGAGACGAAATCGAGCCCGGATTCGGGGATCCGTGCGGGTACGGCCGGCCGCCAGGCTCTTGGCCGGCGACGGGCCCTGCGCGGCAGCGTCCGGCCATGGTGCCAGGGTGAGGCAGGCCGCAACGATCACGGCCCCGGTGAGCGCGAATTTCAGGCCAGCGGGCACGCGAGCAGTACAGCACGGCACCGCAGGCTGCGCCAATCCCCCCGGCAGCCGCCGTCGCCCTCGCGCGAAAGGCCCGTCCCGGCCTACGCTCTCCGCAGTGCCCCCGCGTCCCCGCGCCGGATTCTTCGCCCGCGTCCTCGCCGCCGTCCGCCGCGCGAGCAGCGCGATCTACCGCGCCATCGTCCTCGCGCTCCTGGCGGTCACCTACATCGTGGTCCTGCCCTGGTTCTTCGCCGCCCGCCGGCTCTTCGGCGCGCCCGCGCCGGGCGGCTGGCGCCTCCGCGACGACCCGGCCCTCGCCTCGATCGAGCGCCTCCGCTCCCTCTTCTGACGACCCATGCCCACCTACGTGCTCGGCCTCTCGGCGTTCTACCACGACGCCGCCGCTTGCCTGCTCCGGGACGGGGAGATCGTGCTGGCGATCGAGGAGGAGCGGCTCTCCCGCGTCAAGCACGACCACGGCTACCCGGCGCTGGCGATCGCCGCTTGCCTCGAGGCCGCGGGCATCTCCGCCGCCGACGTGGACGCCGTCGTCTTCTACGAGAAGACGCTCCCGAAGCTCGAGCGCCAGCTCGACACCTGGATCCGCGGCTTCCCGCGGTCGTTCACCGCCTTCGTCCGCAGCATGGCGCGCTACCTCGACGGCCGGCTCGACCTGCGCCGCTGGCTCTCGAAGCAGGGCGGCTTCCGCCGCGAGATCCTCTTCGCGGAGCACCACCTCTCCCACGCGGCGTGCACCTTCTACGCCTCGCCGTTCGAGGAGGCGAGCGTGCTCGTCGCCGACGGCGTTGGGGAGTGGGTCACCACGAGCGTGTGGTCCGCCGGTCCCGGGGGGATCGCGCCGGAGCGGGAGGTTCACTTCCCGGACTCGCTCGGCCTCTTCTACTCGCTGGTCACGGCGCACCTCGGCTTCCGCGTGAACGAGGACGAGTACAAGGTGATGGGCCTCGCGTCCTACGGGGAGGATCGCTTCGCGCGTGAGATGGAAGCGCTGCTCCCCCTCGCCGACGGCGGCGCCTTCCACCTCGAGCGCCGCTTCGTGGATCCCGCCGGCAGGGAGCGGCTCGGGACGGCGGCGCTCGACACGCTCCTCGGACCGCCGCGCACCCCGGGCGCGCCCATCGAGGATCGCCACCGCGACCTGGCGAAGAGCGCGCAGCTCCGCCTGGAGGAGGCGCTCCTCCGCATCGAGGCCACGCTGCCCGCCGGCCGCCCGCTCTGCGTGGCCGGCGGCGTGGCCCTCAACGGCGCCGCCAACGCCCGCCTCGCCCGCCGGCGGCCGCTCTTCGTCCCCTTCGCGCCCGGCGACTCCGGGGCCGCCATCGGCGCCGCCTACGTCGGCTGGCACCTCGCGGGCCTCGGCGCGCGGAGCCGCGTGGGGAAGGCCACACCCTTCCTCGGCCCTGCGTTCGACGAGGCGGCCTGCGCCGACGCCGCGCGCGCCGCCGGCTTCGCCGCGAAGCCCCTCGCCTCGCTCGGCGGGGACGCGTACGTCGCCGAGCGCATCGCCGGCGGCGCGATCGTGGGGTGGCTCGACGGGCGCATGGAGTTCGGCCCGCGCGCGCTCGGCGGGCGATCCATCCTGGCCGACCCGCGCAAGGCCGAGGTCCGCGACGTGGTGAACGCCCGCATCAAGCACCGCGAGCCGTTCCGCCCCTTCGCCCCGGCGATCCTGGAGGAGCGCGTGGGGGACTTCTTCGAAGAGGCGCGCCCGGTGCCGTGGATGACCGAGATCCTCCCCGTCCGCCCCGCGCAGCGGGAGCGCATCCCCGCCGTCGTCCACACCGACGGGACCGGGCGCGTGCAGACCGTGCGCGCCGCCGACTCTCCGCGCTTCCACGCCCTCATCCGCGCCTTCGAGGATCGCACCGGGGTTCCCGTGCTGCTCAACACCTCGTTCAACGTGGCCGGCGAGCCCATCGTCTGCTCCCCGGAGGACGCCTGCCGCTGTTTCCGGACCGCGGATCTCGACGGCCTCGTCCTCGGCACGCTATGGATCGACCGAGAGCCTCGATGAGCGCACCTGGCCGCCTCCGCTTCTTCAAGGACCTGTTCCGCTTCGTCTTCTCGGGCAAGAGGCTGTGGCTCTTGCCCATCTTCCTGGTCCTCCTGATCGTCTCCATCATGGCGGCCACCGGGGCGCTCGCGCCTTACTCGGTGTTCCTGTACCCGCTCTAATCCATGCGCCCGCCGAGCCCCGCCCGTGCCCTCGCCGTCGCCGTCGCGGCGGTCGGCGTCGCAGTCGTCGTGGCGAACCGCGTCTTCCCCGACGAGTCGCGCGTCCTCGGCGCCGCCCTCGTCGCCGCCGGCGTCGCCGGCCTCTGGTCCGAGGCGCCGCGCGTCCGCCGCGTGGTCGAGGCGCTCGCCGTGCTGGTCCTCGTCCTCGGCGGGGGAGAGCTGGCCGTGCGGCACGAGAACGCCATCGCCGCGCGCGCGTACGCCGAGCAGAGGATGCACTTCGTCGACGACCCGCTCCTCCGCTATGAGATGAAGCCCGGCATCTCCTGCGGCGACGACGTGACCAACTCGTTCGGCATGATGGATGTGCCCCTCCAGCGGGACAAACCTCCCGGGACGCTGCGCGTCGCCTGCCTGGGGGACTCGGTGGGCGGCGACTGTGAGCTGTTCCACGACAACGTTTGCGCGGTGCTCGGGCGGGACCTCGGCGCGGCGCGCGGGGGCAAGCCCGTCGAGGCGCTCAACTTCTCCGTCCCCGGGTACAACTCGATGCAGGAGGCGCGCTCGCTGGAGGTGAAGGCGCTCCCCTTCTCGCCCGACGTGATCGTGGTGCTCTACGTGCTCAACGACCCGGGCCCCGAGCTCGCCGTCAGCCACTACCTCCCCGGGCACTTCAAGTTCGAGCACCTGCTCTGGAAGGGCGCCTACCTCGCCGCCTGGCGGATCGTCGGCCCCCCGCTCGATCCCTTCAGCTCCCTCTTCCGCCAGCTCCACGAGAGCCCGGAGTCGTGGGACGCCGTCGTGGTGGCGGCGTTCGATCGCATCCGCGCGGTGGCGGACGCGCGGCACCTGCCCGTCGTCGTCGCCGTGTTCCCGCTCTTCGTCGCGCCCGTCCTGCCCGAGTACCGGGAGATCTACGCCAAGGTGGTGCGCGAGGCCGAGCGGCACGGCTTCGTCGGCGTCGACCTCTCGCAGGCGGCGTACAAGGACGAGCCGCTCGACGCGCTGCTCAAGCCGCGGCGGGACATCATCCACCCCAACGGGAGGGCGCACCGCCTCGCCGCCGAGGCGATCGAGCGGGCGCTCCTCGCACGGTACCCGGAGCTCGCCCGATGACGACCCCCGAAGACGACACCACCGCCTCGAGCTTCCCCGCCGACGTGGACCGTGGGTGGGCTCGCCCGCTCGCTCGCGATTGCCTGCGCCTCGATCGCCGTGGGCGCCGGCGTCGGGTACCTGATCTCCCACGAGCCCCCGCCGCGCCCACCCGGGCAGCCTCCGATGCAAGCCGCGAGCGTCGGCAGCGCGCCACCGCCGGCGCAACCTCCGCCGCCACCTCCGGTGCAACCCATGAACGCCGGCAGCGCACAGGCGCCTCCACCCGCCCTCCCGCGGGCCGGCGCCGCGGAGCTCTCGCTGCTCGCTCCGCTGAAGGAGGGCGGCGCGCTCGACGGCTTCGACGTGGCCGAGATCGACGCCGTTGACGCGTCCGGGCAGTTGCGGCTCGTGTGCCGGAAGGGATCCGCAGAGGTGAAGCTCACCGTGGCGCTCCAGGGCGAGGGCGGGCCGGAGCCGCCCGCCACCGCGGGGCGCTACGCGGTCTTCTACGCTACCGGCGGCGCTCCGTCCGGCCGGGGGGAGGGGCTCGCGCTCGCGCTTGCCAAGATCCTCGAGGCCAACGCGGCAGTGCCTGTGCCGAAGGGGATGGCGTCGTTCAAGCCGCAGTGATCCTGGTCCCCCGTCAAGCCCCTCCGCGGAGCGGATCGCCCGGCGCCGGCGCGTCGGGGCCAGGCTCCGCGAGCACGTAGTACACGTTCAGCTTCCGCACCTCCCCGACGGAGACGGAGAGGCGCCGCATGGCCAGGCGGAAGCGCTCCTGGAGCTTCCGTCACGGCGGGCGACTCGGCGAGGAGCGCCCGGACGGGAGGGAGCGCGCTCACGTCGCTCCAGCGGAGCTCGTTGTCGGGCATGGAGAAATCCAGCTCCTGCGGGCGCGACGTCCACGCTTCTTCGCGGCCGGCGATGCGGTGGATGAACAGGACGTCGCGCAGCTCGACGGCGCCGAGATCGCGCAGGCCGGAGAGGAGCTCCACGGGGCCGAGGAACGCCGGTGGGTCGTCCACGCGGAGCCGATCGATCACGTGGTAGACCTTGGCGCCGGTCAGCCCGTGCGCGCCGAGGTCCAGGCAGAGGAGGTGCAGCGGCGCGTCCGTCTCCGGGAGGGGGCGCGAGAGGATCTTCGCGGTGAGATCGCGCGCCGCCCGCGACTCGTTCGCGTGGAACTGGAGGTAAAGCTTGACGCGGTAGGCGTCGCCATCGTGGGCGAAGCCGAAGATGACCTGCGTGACGGCGCGCGCCTGCGCGGCGCGGAGCACGGCCCGGCAGGCCTGCTCGGCCTGGGCGCCGAACGGCCGGCAGAAGCCGAGCAGGGTGGCGGCCACGCCCTGCGGATCTCCCCCGTGACCGGGGAACGCGTACGAGAAGCGATAGACGTACCCCCCGCCGCGCTCGCACGAGAACGAGTGCTCGAGCACGTCCGAGTAGACCAGGCGATCGCGGCGAAAGCGATCGATCACGGCGCGCTCCAGGGCCGAGGCGGGCCCGGCGCCGGCCTCGTGGGCGGAGGAGGCGCGTCCGAGCCACTCGAACAGCGCCGCCATCCGGCCGAGATCGACGCCCCGCAGCGGAGACCGGCAGCGCGGGTACTCCGGCCGGAGCGCGCCGACGAGCGCGCAAGCATCGCGCGATCCACACCCCTCGCACCGCGGGCCCGGGAACATGGGGCCAATCTAGCAGAGAGCGCTACTCGACGGTCAGTACGCCCATGTCGACGAGCCCGTGCAGGAAGGGGTTGAGCCACTGCTCCACGGCGACACGATTGTCCGCCGCCAGGCTCCCGAGGGCGTCCGCCGGCCGCGTCCCGTCCAGCCCCTGGAGGAAGCGCCAGTATGCGGGCGGAAGCAGCAGGCGCGCCGGGGGCTCGCCGGCGGGCGCGCCCTCGCCTTCGAGGGGGTGGAAGGTGACGCGGGAGACCTCGCGCATGCGCCCCGTGCCCTCGACGGGGACGCACCAGGGCTCGGCGTGGAAAGAGAACCGCCGCCGGTAGACGCGGTCCATCCTGGCCTCGCCGCGCGTGGGCTGAATCCCCTCGGAAGAGACGAGGTGACGATAGAAGTCCGAGAAGATGTTCACCCCGAAATCCGAGATGGCCTCCTGATAGACGGGCCGGTTGATGCCGTAGCCCGTGGCGAGCGCGAGGAACGCGGCCTTGCTGGGCACGGACGCAGGCAGCGCCCGCGCGCTCAGGATGCGCTTGGCCTCCCACCACCAGCTCTCCTTGGAGTCGTTGAAGCCGTAGAACATGTACGTGATCCGGCGGAACGCCTGGAGCGAGAACTGGACCTGCTCCTCGTACGCGCGGAAGCAGAGCGCCTGATCGATCGGATCCCCCGAGAGCAGGGAGCCGAGGGCGTGCGCCAGGTGCGAGGCCGCGGCGTGCGCGAGGTAGCAGCCGATCGAGAGGATCGGATCCACGAAGCCGGCCGCGTCCCCGCAGAGCGCCCAGTTGGGGCCGTGGAGCCGGGACACGGAGTAGCAGTAGTCCTTGATGACCAGCACGTCCGAGTCGGCGCCCGGGTAACGCACGCGCGTCGCTCCCGAGAGCAGCGGCGCCAGCTCGGGGCAAGTGCGGAGGTGCTCCTCGAAGAACTCGGTGATCGAGGCCTGCTTGCGGTTCACGAGGACGTCGCGGCTCGTCACGACACCCACGCTGATCAGGCCCTGGGCGAGCGGGATGTACCAGATCCAGCCCACGTCGATGGAGACCACGGCGATGCGCGTGCGATCCCACGTCCCCGAGAGGGCCGGGGCGAAGCTCTGCGCCCTGGTAGTAGCCGTAGACAGCGACGTTCTGCAGCTCGGGGTCGACGACGACCGTCCCCATCCGCCGCGCGATCTGGTTGTTCTGTCCGGTCGCGTCGACGAGGAAGCGCGGCCGCAGCGTGCGCCCGTCGGAGAGCCGGACGGACTCGACCCGGTCCCCCTCTCCGAAGACGATGTTGGCCGACGTCCCCGTCGACACGCGCACGCCGAGCTCGCGGGCGTGGTCGAGCAGCAACGCGTCGTACTCGTCGCGGCGGACGTGCCAGGTGTGGCCCGTCTGGTAGCCGCGGCCGACGTCGTAGCCCGGGATCTTCTGCAGGTCCTGGAACTCGAGCGTCCAGGGGGTGTTGTCTCGCCCCCACACGAAGGTGCTGCCGTGCTTGGGGACGAAGCCGGCGCGCGCGACCTTGTCGTACACGCCGAGGTCGTGGAGCAGCCGGTTGACGTCGGCGACGAAGCTCTCGCCGATGTGGTGGCGGGGGAAGCGCTCGCGCTCCACGAGGACGACGTCCGCGCTGGGAGCGTACTTCTTGACGAGGCTCGCTACGCTCGACCCGGCCGGCCCGCCTCCGACGACGACGAGATTGGGCTCCGACGAAGTGCTCATGGACGGCCTCTATCACGCGGGCGATCACCCCTCGAACACGCCCGCGCCCGGCAGCGAGCGTAGAGGATCGAGGGCGTGCGCGACGTCGCGGAGGGCGGCGGTCGTCCGCGCGTCCCACGCGCCCCCGAGGCGATCCATCCAGACCACGCCAGGGCGGTACGGGACGGCGTTCGAAGGCGGCGAGCTCGCCCAGGAGGGCCTCCAGCTCCGCGCGCCCCCGTGTGCGCGCGTCGTCGTCGTCGAAGGTGCAGTGGACGCCGAGGTTCACGCCGTCGCGCCCGATGTAGGCCGCGAGGCGCTTCTCGTGCGGCACGGAGGGCGCGAGGCGTCGCGCCCAGTCGTACGCCTCGCGGGCGCGGCTGTACGGGATGAAGGCGTCGATGCCAGCGAAAGGGCGCGCGGCCGCGCGGCTCCAGGTCGAGCCGGGCGGCCCGGGCCACCGGCGCTCGTAGTCGGGCGCCTCGCCCCGGCGCTCGGCCTCGCTCGCGACGTCTCCGCGAGGGACCGGCCAGCCCGGGAGCGAAGCCCGGACCGCGGCCACGCGCGGCGCGAGCCTCGCCCGGCTGACGCGGCTCGTGACGGTCACCGCGAGCTTCTCCCGTCCCCGTCCACAGCCAGCGCATGGTCTCCACGCAGCCGCGGCGTCGCCAGTGCAGCCCCGAGGCCAGGACCTGCTCGAAGCGGTCCTCTTCCACCTGCCAGGAGAGCCGCGCCTCCCAGGGAGGCGGGATCAGCGCCAGGTCGATCTCGGTGACGACGCCGACCGCGCCCTCCGCCCCGAAGAAGAGGCTGCGCAGATCGGGCAGCCCCTGGCCGATGGGCCCCCCCTTGCCGCGGAGCATCCGCGAGGCCCCGATCTGGACCGTGGAACCGTCCGCGAGCATCACCTCCAGGCCGAGGACCTGATCGGCGAAGCTCCCCCAGAGCATGCCGATCCCGGCCGTGACCCCGTTCGCGAACGCGGATCCCACCGGCGTGTCGCCGTAGGCGTCCGGGTGCATCGGGAGGTGGCCACCGTGCGCGCGGAGGTGCTCGTCGAGCCGTCGGAGCGAGATCCCGCTCTCGACGGTCACGTAACCGTCCACCGTGTTCGTCTCGACGATGCGGTCGTAACCCGCGAGGTCGGCGACCACGGCGCCGTCGATCGAGAGGTTGTGCCAGTACGTGGCGCGCAGGCCCATCGCGGCGAGCGGCCGCTGCTCCGCGGCCGCCTCGGCGAGCGCCGCGCGCAGGTCCTGCTTGGTCCGGACGGCCACGACGCGCGCCGGGCACCCGAGATCGTGCCCCCCGATGTCGAAAAAGCGCTGCGGCACGCGGAGATGGGACATCGAGCCGTCCCCCTGCGTCAAGGCGTTTCCGGGTCCTCGCTGCCCCAGGGGTGAGCCCCGGTACGCCGCGGTGCGATCACCTTGTCGGCGTCGCCCCCCGCTGCCAGTTGCGCTATCCCGGTCTTGGCGCGACGTGAGCCCGGCGGCCAGCCGGGCTTCCAGTAGCGTCGGCCCTGGTCAGCACGAGCAGCGACGACATCTCAGCCCGAGTCAGAGGAGGCGCACGACGGCCCGCTCCACCGGTGAGTAGTCTCCCTCTGGCCGCGTGAAGCGCATCGGCTCCTTCAGGAAAAAGTTTTGTCTCGCCATGTAGCGGGCGGTCATACTTTGGTTGGGGCCCCGGCAATGCAGTACGAATGGGTGCGTCAGCAGCACGTCGCCCGTCCGGGCAACCATCTCTTCACCGAACCACTCGCCCATGCGCCGCAGCGCGCGGTTGCTCATGTCGGCGCCCTCCGGGTGGTTCTTCACATGGCGAACGACTCGCGGAAAAGAGCGCGGACTGAACAGCGTTCCGCCCCCCATGGGAAGGCTGTCGGAGAGTGCGACGAACACGGTCAGTCCCATGCGAAAGGAGTCGATCGGGGCTCGCTTTCTGGGATCGTCGCAGTGCCAGCCGTTGTGCCAGCCGCGAACAGGAACGCGCGCCCGCAGCGCCCGGAGCCGTCGCCGCCAGTACGAACACCGGCCCAAGTTGATGACGATCAGGTCCTTCCATTCTTGCGGCGCGATCCGATCCTCACCGCCGAGAAGTTGTGCGGCGGCCGCCCCGATGCGCGGCGCGAACTCTCGGATCGGCGATTCCGCTCCAGTGCTCGCCCTGATCTCCTGCCACCTCCAGGTCCGCGGAGCGACTGGGTCGAATGCTGACAATCGGTTCGCGTGCCTCCGCGGGCTGAGATGTTGAATGACGCTCGGATCGGTGCGAATCAGTCGGGTGATCCGATCCCTCCACTCGATTGCCTTTCCGCTGTCCAGTCCGCCGCGAAGCCACACGTAGCCGTGTGTCTCGAAGTGATCGATCTCGTCATCTGAAAAGGGTCCGAGAGGGCCGGCGCTCATTCGATGCCCTCCGGCGCCCGCTTCGGCGCGCCCGCGTGGGTGCTCGCGCAGACCGAGACCGCGACCAGACGGAGGAGCGGGGTCAGTGTTCGCATGGCGCAACGATGGTAGCCCACCGAGAGGCGATGTCCATCGCGTCTCGCCGAGGTCGAAGCGGGTGGTCGGTTCGAGGAGCGGGCTGCCCGCTTCGAGCATATGAAGGCTACAGCGCCTCGACGAACGCGAGGAGCGCGCTCCGGTCCGCGTCCGAGAGCCGCGCGTACGCGAGCGCCGCGGGCGCGGCCTCGCCGCCGTGCGCACGAATCGCCGCATCGATTGTCGTGGCGCGGCCGTCGTGCAGGAGCGTCACCCGGAGGCGCACGCCCATCAGGTGCATCGTCCGCCACTCCCATCCCGCGACGCCCGTCGGGGTTCCGCTGCCGTCGCCGCTGCCGTCGTCGAGGCCGGCGCCCATGTCGTGCACGCAAAGGTCGGTGCCATACGGGAGCTGGTGGCAGGCCTCGCAGCCGGTCGCCACGAACACCGCGTCGCTCGGCAGCGCGCCGCGCGCCGGCGGCGCGAGACCGCCCACGTACGCGCCGAGATCGTCGACCTCGGCGTCGGACATGAGGACGGGGCCACCGTCGCGATCCTCGAGCGGCTCGTTCACGATGCCGCCGTGGTTCGTGAGGCCCATCTCGATGAAAGCCGCGCCCGCGCAGAACGCGGTGACCGTCTCGACCAGGGGCTTCTGCCCGAAGCGTGCGACGGCGTGGTGCTCGTCGGACGTGTGTGGCATGCGACCCTGGAGCCCGCAGTGCAGCGCGGAGTCCGGGATGGCGCTGGGGTCGAGCAACCCCAGGCCGAAGACGGGCGGCGCGAGGCGATAGGGCGCGCCGGCCGGAATGTGCCCGGGAGCGGGAAAGCGACACGTCCCCACGCCGTAGCTGCGGTGCGCGTAGTCGCCCGAGCCGCCCGCCGCCGGGATCGCGTGGCAGTTGGAGCAGGAGACGTCGTTGTAGCAGCCCGGAGGCGAGAACGTCTTGGTGAAGAGGGCCTTGCCGCGCTCGAATGCTGCCGAATCGATGCCCTCGCGGGGCGCCCCCAGGGCGCTCGTGCCGGCGTCAGTTCCAGCTCCAGCGCCGCCGGCGCCGGCATTCGGCGGCGAGCCCGAGGAAGCGGGGCTCGACGCGCTGCACGCGCACAGCGAGAGGACGGCAATCGCACGCGCGCCGGCGCGCAAGGGGTGGCGCGCGAAGCGTGCAGGATCGGTCCGATCGCTCGGCATGGGCTCCTCTTCGACATTTTCGGAGGCCGATGCGAGACGGTCAAGCCGGTTCACGAAGCTCCACGCGGCGTATAGATTCCCCGGATGCCTCTTCTCACCGCGGATCTCTGCGACGCCCACGGCGACGCGGTCCACGTCGTCGCCCCCATCTACCGCGACTTCGGCAAGCTGCACGCGTTCGCGGGCGCCATCGTGACGGTGAAGGTACCGGAGGACAACGTGATGGTGCGGTCCGCGCTCGAGCAGCCGGGCCAGGGGCGCGTGCTGGTGGTCGACGGCGGCGGCTCGCTGCGGTGCGCGCTGCTCGGGGAGCAGATCGCGCTGCTCGCGGCGCAGAACGGCTGGGCGGGGATCCTGATCCACGGCTGCGTCCGCGACGTCGAGGCGATCGCCAGGGTCGAGGTCGGCATCAAGGCCCTCGCCTCCCACCCGCGGCGGAGCGCGAAGAGGGGCTGGGGGGAGCGGGACGTGCCGGTGACGTTCGCGGGCGTGACGTTCACGCCCGGGGAGTGGCTCTGCGCGGACGAGGACGGGATCGTGGTGGCGAGCAAGGCGCTTGGCTGACATCGCGTCGTGCGGTTTTCGCCTGGCCCGGGGTCATCCCGCCCCGTACGCTTGTACGCATGAAAGTCGCGCCCAGGAGGGGTTCCGGCGGACACTCCACCGCCAAGGCTTCCAAGACACAGAGCAAGGCCAAGGCCGCCGCAAAGGCCGCCCCAGCCAAGCCCGCCACCAAGGCCGCTCCGGCCAAGGCGCCCAAGGCCGCGCCCAAGCGCAAGAAGGCCGCGCCGACCACACCCGCGGCTGGACCGCTCGCCATCGCGCCGGCCGCGGTAACGAACCTCCCGGCGACCTACGCCGGCATCGCCGTCCAGCCGCCCAAGTACGATCCGACGACGGGCAAGGCGGCGTTCGACGGCCTGGCGACCAGGCTTTCGGCCATCCCGGCGGACCAGGTGATCGCGGCCCGCGCCGACGTGCAGGGGATGGCGCTGGTGGCGCTCGGGGTCTACGGTTTCGTCGAGCAGGCGACGGCGGTGCAGAAGCAGTTCGAGGCGCTCGACGCGGCGGGCCTGTTCAGCACGAGCACGCTCCAGGACCTGGAGCAGGTCGCGCTCGCCGCGCTCTACGCCTTCACGCAGGCGGAGGCGGCCGGCGCGTTCGCGACCAGCGCCACCGTGCCGGCCGCGCTCGTCACGCAGGCGAAGCAGGTGGAGGCGCGGATGCAGAAGCGGTGCGAGTACGCGCTGGAGACCGACCCGGAGGTGGCGCCCATCCTCGACATGCTGCGGCCCGGGACCGGCCACGCGGATCTCGCGAACGACCTGCTCGGGTACGCGGACATCTACGAGACGCACCACGCGCAGATCGCGGTCGCGGGCGACCCGAACTACGTGGCGACGGACATGGCGGACGCGCGGAGCCTCGCGGGCCAGATCATGGCGTACATGACGTCCGCGATGACGCCGAAGGCGAGCCAGGCGTACGACCAGATGCAGCGGGCGTGGACGCTGCTGAAGGCGACGTACGCGGAGGTGCAGGAGGCCGGGCTGTGGCTGCTCCGGTTCGATCCGAAGCGGCACCAGCGGTTCCCGTCGCTGCTCACCGCGGTGCGGGCGCCGAAGGCGAAGAAGGCGGCGGCGCCCGCGGCCGGGGCTGCCGCGGCACCGGCTCCGGCGACGACGGCGGCGAAGGCGGCGCCGGTGGCGAGCGCTGCGACGCCTGGCGGGGCGTAGGCGGGCAGCATGCTCCCAGCGTGGGAGCATGCTAGCTTCCACGGGCGGTGAGGATCTTCAACCGGAGCACGCTCGTCGCATTCTGGAGCCAGCACCCGGACGCGGAGGCCCCGCTTCGGCTCTGGTTCTCGATCGTCGAGAGAGCATCCTGGACGGGTCCCGCCGACGTGAGAGCCGTGTTCGGCAGCGCAGATTTCCTGAAGCAGAACCGCGTCATCTTCGACGTCAAGGGCAACAGCTACCGCTTGATCGCGCAGATCAAGTACGGCCCGCTCTTTCTCGTGTACGTCCGGTTCATCGGCACGCACGCCGAGTACGACAAGATCGACGCCGCGAAGGTCTGAGGAGCAACCATGATCGAGCCCATCGTGGATGAACGGAGCCACCTCCGCGCGCTGCGCAGGATCGAGGAGCTCTGGAGCGCGGAGCCCGGCTCGCTTGCCGAGCAGGAGCTGGACGCCCTCGCGACCCTGGTCGACGCGTACGAGCGCAAGCAGTTCCCGATCCTGCCGCTCGACCCGATCGCCGCCATCCGCGCTCGCTGCGAGCAGCTCGGCTGGACGCGCAAGGATCTCGAGCCGATCCTCGGCTCCCGCGCGCGTGTGTCCGAGGTGCTGGGCGGGCGGCGCGCGTTGACCCTGCAGATGATCCGCAAGATCCACGAGGCGATGCACATCCCCGCGGACGTGCTGATCGGAAAGGCTCCCCCCAGCCCGCGGACGCCACGGCGCGCCAGCCGACCGGGCGTCCAGCGCAAGAGCTCCCGCGTCCGCCGCAAGGGCGCGAAGCGCGCTGCGTGATCCGAGCGCCGAAGCGCTTGCCGCGCTCGTCGCGAAGCCGGTAAGCTGCACATAAGCTTTACGAGACCGCCCTCGCGGGCGGCCTCGCAAAGTCGGAACCCCGGACGGTTGGCGCCAACCGGGGTCCCTGGCCCGAAACCCCGCACGACCGGAGCACGAGTTAATGAAACGATCGCGCATCGCGCCTTCGCGCGCAACCAAGCGCGCGCCTGTCCCCCGTTCGGACGGCGCGCAATCCCGCAGATCCCGCCAGTCAGAGGGTCACGCACCCGCGCGAGCCCCCGAAGCCGAGCCTTCGGGCGCAGCCCCCGCCGCCCGCGCACCCAAGGAACCTCCGGGGACCACGCCCTCGCCCTTCTTCGAGCCCGTCGCATGGCTCGCCGCCGTGCGCGACGCCGCCGAAGACCTCATCGCCCTCGCCCACGAAGGCGCCCGCCGCCTCGAGCACCGCGTCCTCTCGCGCGCCGAGCTACGCCGCCAGACCCGCGCCGCCGCGCGATCCATGCGCGGCCTCCTCGCCCACGCCGAAGCCGGCCCCGCGCCGCAGAAGGGAGGCTGACCCATGAAGGATCGCGACGACGACAGCGATGTCCGCCGCCTGGAGCGCGGCGGGCCGATCGACTGGACGATCCCCTACGACCGCTTCCAGTGGACCAACGCCGTCCGCGAGCACGTCTTCCGGCTCTTCGGCCAGGCGTGGCTCTACCTCTCCGAGAGCCGCACCCCGAGGTACCGCGCGGTGGCGAAACGCATGCACCTCCACAACGACCTTCTCCTCCGCCTCTTCTACCTCGTGGGCTTCCCCGCGAGACGTGGGAGCGCGCCCTCGAGCCGTCCCCGCCGTGGCGCTGCGCGGAGCCTCCTCCGATCGGCGACGGCGTCTACGCACCGTGGCCTCCGCTCGAATGGGAGTCGACCAGCGCCCGCGAGCTCTGGTACTGGCGCCTCGACGGCCTCTGCGAGCACCTCGCCGCCCTCGCCCTCCACGTCCTCGGTGACCACGACGTGCGCCTGCGCATCGAGTGGACACTGACCCGCCTCCGCTCCCACCTGATGAGCGCCCGGCCCCACTACATGGGCGCCATGCCCGTGCCCGACGAGGAGGATGTCCCGCCGCTCGCGTTCTGGGTCGGCTGGCCACGTCTGCGCGAGGAACTGGAGCGGGAGCGCCACAGGAAGCGCCCGTAACGGAGGGAACGCAGAGACGCAGAGACGCAGGGACGCAAAAAGGCAGGGGAGAGTGGCCTCTCTCTTTGCTTTTTTGCGTCTCTGCGTCCCTGCGTCTCTGCGTTGAAATCCGGGCAACGTCGGCGCTTCCAGTGTTCCCCCGAGGCCGTCGACAGTCCCCCGCCCACTACCGGAGCACCGGGAAGCCTGTCCGCAGCCTCCCGCCCACTACCTGAGCATCGCGGAAGCCTGTCGACAGCCCTCCGCCCACTACGGGAGCACCGGGGAGCTTTCCGACAACCTCCCCCTCACTACCTGAGCACCGGGGAGCCTTCCGACAGCCTCCCGCCCACTACCGGAGCACCGGGGAGCTTGCTGGGTCTCCCGGACCACGCGTCCCTACTGCGCCAGCCTGAGAATCTCCGCGCGGCACGGCGCGCCGGTCCAAGTCGGGGCCCACGATCACGGTCACGTCGCCGCTCGCGGTGCTCTCCGCGACGGTCGCGAGGTACCAGCGCCGCGCCGCCCACGCGCTCGGGCGCACGAGCGCGAACACCTCCTGCCCGCGCCGGAGCGGGGTCTCGGCGCCGACCGGATCGCCCGGTGAGAGCGTGGAGGTGCGCTCGCGCTCCACCTGCGGCCCGCGGGACGTCAGCACCTCCGAGAGCCGGCCATAGCCCTGTTCCATGCGCTGGGCGAGGGTCGTTCCCAGCATCCCGAGCACCGCGGCCGTTGCCGCGGTGGCGAGCGCCGCCGAGAGGATCCGCCGCGCCCCCGACGGCCGGTAGGCGCGTGCCTTGTCGAGCAGGTCCGGCGCGACCTTCTTCAGCGTCCTCCAGATGCGCGCGTGGTCGTCGAGGCGCGCGGCGCGCTCCGGGCCGCGCGCGGCCGCGGACTCGAGGCGCACGAGGGTGAGCGCGTCCTCGAGGAAGGCGCGGTCGCCGAGCGAGGGATCCGTGGCCACGCGGCGCCATGCGTCCTCGGCGTCGGGCGCGGCGCGATAGGTCGTCGCCTGGAGCGCGGGGGCGCGCTCGCGCAGGCTCTCGCGCAACGGGAGGTGGCGCACGATGTCGTGGTCGGCGACGTCGACCGGGTGCCCCGCGTGCTTCGCGTAGACGACTCGCTGCGCGAGCTCGTCGAGCGACGGCTTCCCGATCCACGTGTACGCCGCGATCGTGGCCGCGAGGAACGCGAGGGGCCCCGCCACGAGCCAGAGCGCGACCAGGTCGCTGGGCTCGCCGTCCATGCCCACGACGGCCCGGATCAGCAGCGCCACCACGGCGATCGGCCCCCACACGCGCAGGTAGCCCGCGAGCACGGATCGCCAGCGGAGCGGGATGGGGACCGCTTGCTGCTTCGACAGCACCAGGTGCGACTCGATGGGGAAGAGCGGCAGGAGCTGCATCTGGAAGAAGATCGTGACGATGAAGCTCGACCCGACCTCGCTGATCTTGCCGTACACGCGCTTGCCGTAGACGAGGACCATTGCGACGAGGATAACCTCGTTCCTCCCTGTTTACCCGGGAGCCTTCCGACAGCCTCCCATCCACTCCCTGGGCACCAGGAGCGCGTTCAAGTACACGAAGAGCAGCTCCCCGCGCAGTTGAGGAGCGCATCCGACTCGTTGAACGCGTTCCCGCTCGTGCCCCCGTAGGTGTTCGCGCAGTTGCTGATGCAGGTCTCGTCGTTCGCCGAGCACCCGCCGACGCAGGCCATGAAGCTCACGCACTCCGGGTCGCCGTCGCACGCGTCGCCGGAGGCGCAGCAGTTGCTCGCCACGCAGCTCGAGCAGTCCGAGGGCACCGACGTCCCCGCCGCCGCGTAGAAGCTGTCGATCGCGGTCACGCCGCATGTGGCCGCCGTGCCGCTGCTGCTGCTGGTCGAACCACCGCCGGATCCCATCGACGTCTCCTTCGACGAGTCGGTGGACCCGCCGCCGCACGCGGCGAGCGTGGCCAAGAAGACAGAGGGAGACAGCACCAACCATGCGTGGCTTCGCAACATCGTTTCGTTCTCCTTTTCGGATCGAGCGAGGGCACGCGCATCGGCGCGTCGGACGGAGCAGGCTCCGCAGGAGCCCTCCGTGCCTCGCTGCCGTCAGTACGCAGGCGCGGCCGCCTGGTAACGCACCGAACGACCCATCGCCGGCCCCCTCCCCCGCGAGGGTCGCGTCGGCCGGGAGCCCGTCGACAGCTTCCCCCTCACGCCCCGAGCGCCTCCCGGAGCGCCATCGCCCGCACCTCCAGCCCCTCCGCCTCGGACTGCTCCCCCCGTGGTAGGCTCGGGGAGAGGCGAAGCAATGGATCTTCCGGATTTTCTCGTCCAGGACACGGACGGCTTCATCCACCTCCGCGGGCACCGCATCGGCATCCAGCACATCGTCCACTTCTACGGCGAGGGGTACTCGCCCGAGATGCTGGCGGAGAAGCTCCCCACGCTATCGCTCGCGCTCATCCACAAGACGCTCGGGTTCTACCTGGAGAACCAGGCGGAGGTCGACGCGTACGTCGCGCGCTGCCGCGAGGAGGTCGAGCAGCAGGCGTCGGGTGCTCCGCAGAGGCCGGAGCTCGCGGAGCTGCGCCGGCGCCTGGCAGCGCGCCGTGCGCTCGATTCGCGGTTGGATCCGCTACGCGTTGTAGAACCGCGCCCGTAAGCAAGCGGACCCGAGCCGCGCGCGTAAGCAAGCGGACCACACGCCCCAAACAAGCATCCCGTTTCCGCATTTTCCACCCCACCCAGGCAAGAGCCGTAGGCAGGCCGTGGGCGAGTGGATGATGCGGAAGCAGAGTGATTGGATGGAGCGCCTCGTCCCCTTGCTTACGCGCGGGGCTCGGGTCCGCTCGCTTACGCGCGCGGTTCCAACGCGTGGTTCCAACCAAGATGACGCCCCGGCGCCTCCTCCCGCTGACGAGCGCGCCCCCGCGCCCTCAACCCCCAAACGCCTCCCGGAGCGCCATCGCCCGGACCTCCAGCGCCGCGCTCGGCGCGTCCTCCTCCGGCGGCGAAGCCTCCACCACCAGCGCCGTCGCGAACGCCTCCACCGCCGCCTCGATCACCCGGTCGAGCGGCCGCTCCAGCATGTACGCCGGCGCGTCGTGCGAGGCCACCGCGCCCATCAGCACCGCGCGCACCGCCGCCGCGCCGCGCGGCGGGGCCGCCGTCATCCCGCGCGAGAGCTCGGCCACCAGCGGGTCGGCGAGGCGGGCGACGAAGCGCTCGCGCAGGTACTCGCGCAGGCCGGCGTCGCCGCGCTGGCGCTCCTCGGGGAGCGCGCCGAGGGGCTTGAGGTCCGCGCGCAGCATCTCGCGCGCCGGCTCGATGGCCTGGTCGGCCCGCTCGGCGATCGCCTGCCGCTCGCGACGCAGCCGCGCCGCCGCCTCCAGCCACGCCGTGCGCCGCGCCCGCGCCGCGCGCGCCTCCTCCCGGTCCTGCGCCGCCCGCGCGGCGGCCGCCGCCGACAGCTCGTCCGCGAGCCGCCTCGCCCGCCGCCGGAGCGCCCGCTCGCGCAGCGCCTCGCTCGCGTCGACGATGTGCGTCGAGATGAGCGCCTCCACCTCGGGCCAGCCCGACGCCGCGAGCGCCTCGGCGTCGCCGAGGCGGCCCTTGAGCGAGAGGCGGGCCGAGAACGCGATGGGCTCGGCCTGGGACCGCAGGCCCACGGCGGCGAGCCCGTCGTGTACGTGCGCGAGCACGGCGGCGCGCTCGTCCGGCTTCAGCCGGTCGGCCTTGTTGGCGAGGATCTGCACGGGCACCCCGAGCCCCTGGATCTCGGCGAGCACCTTGCGCTCGGTCTCCTTCATCGGGTGCGTCGCGTCGAGGAGCCAGATGGCCACGTGCGCCTCCTCGAACGCGGCGCGCGCGGCGGCGATGTGGTCGGGGTCGGGCGCGTTGAAGCCGGGGGTGTCGAGGATCTCGACGCGCTTGAGGCGCTCGATGGGCGCGTAGATGTAGACGCGCTCCACCTTGGCGTCGCGCAGGCCGAGGAGGGTGGCCTTCAGCTCGGCGTGCGGGACCACGCGGTCGGGCGCGCCGCGGACGACCACGCGCGCGAACGGGTCGGGCGCCCAGGCCACCCAGTGGAGCGTGGCCGTCGTCGGAAGCACGCCGGTGGGCGCGACGTCCTCGCCGAGCAATGCGTTGAGGAAGGTGCTCTTGCCGGCGTTGAACTCGCCCACCACCGCGACGCGCAGCGGCCGCTCGCGCTCCACCGCGAGCGTCTCCGCGGCGCCGAGCAGGTCCACCCGGTCGAGGGCGCGCGCGCTGCGGCGGATCTCCTGGAGCAGCTCGGGCCACGCCGCGGAGGCAGGCGCTCCCTCCGGAGGCGCGGCAGGGAGCCAGCGGGCGAAGACGGACCGGCGAAGCTCGGCGGCCCAGCCGGAGAGGTCGCCGCCGATGCGGTCGATGCGGTCGAGGGCCTCGCGCTCCTTCCCGGCGCCGGCTGCCGCCGCGGCGTCGCGGAGCGCGGCGATCGGCGCAGGCAACAGCGCGGGGTCGCGCGCGGCGAGGGCGTCCAGGGCGTCGAGGTCGCGCGTCTCGGTGGCGAGCGCGAGGAGCGCGGCGGCGGCGCTGCGGTCGCCCTTGCCGAGGCCGCGGGCGAGGGCCTTGCGCGCGTCGTCGCGGCGGCCCTCGGCGAACGCGAAGGCGGCGGCCCACATCGGGTCGTCGAGCGATCGCGCCGCGGAGACGATGCGGCGCACGCGGTCGACCACCACCACGTCCCGCTGGCTCGACAGCAGCGCGGCGAGCTGCTCGCCCGCCCCGTCGGCCTCGAGGATGAAGGCCCGGATCGCGAGAATCCAGCGCCGCGAGCGGCTGGCCCTCGGCGAGCGAGAGCCTCGCCTTCACCAGCGCCTCGCGGCCGGAGATCGGGTCCTCCTCGCCGAGCCCCGCGTCGGCCTCGCTCTTCGCCAGGGCGAGGTCCCCGCGCGCGATCGCGCACTCGGCGCGGCGGAGCGCGACCTCCCGGTCCACCCCCGTGAGCGGCGGCGGGATGCGGTCGAGCCAGCGCTGCGCCCGCGCCGGGTCGCCCGCGGCGAGGTCCAGGTCGGCCAGGTCGAGCAGCGCCAGCCGGGCGGAGTCGCGCTCGTCGGGCGCCGTGGCCGCGCGCTCCAGCGCCTCGCGCACCCCGGGCCAGTCGATGCGGCGCCCCGCCTGCGCGAGGCGGAGCCAGACGTCCGCCCGCCACGGCACCTTCTTGGCCAGCTCGTGCAGGGCGGTCGCGGCCTCGTGGTCGAGCCAGGCATCCTCGGCCGCATCGGCCCAGAGGGCGAGGCCGAGCGGCGAGTCCGGCAGCGCGCCGACGATGGCGCGGGCGTGCTCCCGCGCCTCGAGCGGCTGGCCGGCGGCGAGCGCGGACTCGGCCGCCTGGCGCTCGCCCTCGAGACCGAGGGCAAAGATCTCCACGCGGCCGAAGAACCGGGAGATGCCTTCGACGAGCCTGGGCATGGGTGAGGAATGAAAGCGAGAACGCGCCCGGGATCAAGCGCGCAAGGTGTGCACCCGTACGCACGGCGCGCAGACGAAGCGGACTGCGCCGGGGTATCGTGCGGACCGACCATGGCACACGCGATGCACCGGGCGGCCGTCCTGATGAGACCGAGCCTCGCCTTCCTGGCCCTCTCCCTGGTCGCCTCGCCCGCCTCGGCGGCGACCTCGGTCGACATGGTTGAGCACCTCCTCGGCGCCTCCAACGTCAACGCCGTCGCGGGGCACGGCCGCCTCACGGCCGGCATCTCGGCGGACGGCGACCTCACCGTCCTCGCCTGGCCTGGCCCCGGCTGGTACGACCACCTCGCCTACGTCAGCAGCAACGCCCTCGACGTCCGATCCCAGCCCCACATGGGCGCGCTCGACGGCATGGGCTCGTACCTCGGCCTCATCGTCACCACGTCCGCCGGCCCGCAGCTCACCTGGCTCCGCGACGCGGCCTGGAAGGCCTCGCAGGCGTACACGAAGCCCGACGCGCCCGTGCCCGTCACCACCTTCGCCCGCGCGGACCTCGGCCTCACCGTCACGCTCACCGACGTCGTCTCCCCGGACGCCGACGTGCTCACCCGCCACGTCCTCGTCCAGCGCGCCACCGGCTCGCCCGTGAAGGGCGCGTGGCTCGTCGTCTACGAGAACCTCTCCCCCACCCTCTCGCGCATCCCCGAGCTGCCCGTCACCGACTGGGCCCTCGACAGCCGCAACGACTACCTCGCGGCCTACGACCGGGACGCGCACGCCATCGTCCACTTCCACCCGGCGAACGAGGGAGTGCTCACGCAGGTCACCGACATCCTCGGCTCCCAGACCGGCGTCGACTTCGGCGCCGTGAACGCGCTCATGAAGTCGCCGGCGCCCAGCGACGCCGACGTCGACGCCTTCCTCGCGGGCCTCGACGCCGCGTACGGCCCGGGCGTCGCCGCGCTGGTCACCACGGAGCCGCCGCCCTCCTCCTTCCAGGTCGGCAGCGACGCCACACCCATCTGTGGCCAGATGGACACCCTCGCCACCAACATGCTCGCGCTCCCCAAGGAGTTCCCGAACACCAAGCTGGTGGTCGACCCGACGACGTACGCGAGCTCCTCCGCTGCAAGGACTCGCTCCCCGACGTGCAGGCCGCGAACGGCTGGGTGTGGACGCCCCAGGACGCGCTGGCGGACCTGACCGACGACCTCACCCTCTCGGGCTCGCGCCTCGCGGCCGACCAGACCAACGGCGCCCTCGTCACGCCGCTCACGTTCACGAATGGGAGCGCCGAGGGCAGCGCCGTCTTCGTCTTCGGCAAGACGCTCGCCGAGGCGAAGGCCACCCTCGCCGCCGGCACCAAGCAGCCCTTCTCCGCACGCCTCGCCGCTTCCGAGTCCGCCGCGCACGCCGTGCTCGGCGCCGCCGCCCTCCCCGACGCCTCGCTCGGCGCCCGCGTACGAGAGGTCGCGCAGCGCGCGCTCGTGAACGTGTACGTCGCGCGAGATGCGTCCGTGGGCGCCATCGCCGCCAGCATCAACCGCCAGGCGCCCTACTACCCGGACTGGCCGCGCGACGGCGCCTTCATCTCCGCCGCCCTCGACATCGCCGGCCTCCACGATTGGGTGACCGAGCGCCACGAGTGGTACACCGGCCTCATCCGCACCACGTTCACGGCCGGCAACCCGCTGCTCACGCCGAACGTGCCGACCGATCCCGACACCGGCGAGCAGCTCTTCCCCGCCGACGCGTGGGAGATGAACTACTTCGCCGACGGGCAGCGCGGCGGCTCGATCCGCTTCGAGATCGACAACACCGCCCTCCACGTCTGGTCGACCGTCACCCACACCGCCAACCTCACGGGCACCGCGCGCGCTCAATTCCTCGCCAAGGTCTGGCCCACGACGAGCGAGGCCCTCGACCTGCTCGCCCGCTGGCGCAACCCGAAGACCGGCCTGCCCGCGGGCGCGAACGAGGACGACGACTACGCCATCACCTCCACGCTCCACGGCGCCTCCACCGTCTACCCCGCGCTCGTCGCCGGCGCCCGCCTCGCCCACGCCGCCGGCGACGACGCCCGCGCGGCGCACTACCTCGCCCGCGCCTCCGAGCTGCACGACGCCATCCTCGAGCACTACTACGACCCCGACGCCGGCCTCTTCCGCGACGTGCAGGGAGGGCCCGTGGACGCGAACCTGGAGGACACCGCCTGGCTCGCGTGGCCCGGCCGCGTCCTCGAGCCGGACGACCCGCGGCTCGAAGCGCAGCTCGACGCCGACATGACGCACGTGCTCGCCATCCTGCACGGGCAGGGCGAGGGCGGCAGGTACCTGGCCAAGAACGTGCTGGCCGCGGCGCTGCTCGGCAAGGCGGGCGGCTCCCGCGACAAGGCGAAGGAGGCCGTGCAGCTCCTCGCCGGCGTGGCGACGCCCGACACGGCCCACTTCGGCGAGGTCTACGTCTCGAGCCTCGGTCCCAACGGCACCGTCACGTGGTCGAACCGCGTGGACACGCCGCACGTCTGGGAGGGCGTGCTCTTCTACCTCTCCGCGATGGCGCTCACCGACCCCAGGGCCTTCGACCTCGAAGACCAGGAGCTGCCGCTCCCGAGCAGCGACCCCGAGCCGACCATGACCACGCCCAGGAGCAGCGCCGGCTGCGGGTGCGGGCTCGCGGAGGGGCCGGACGCGGCGCTGGTGTCGGTGCCGGCGCTGGCGCTCGCGGCGTGGGCTGCGCGGAGGCGGCGGCGGAGATTGTAAGCGCGCTGGGTCCGTCCACCGCACGCTGGGTCCGTCCACCGCGCGCTGGGGTCCATCCACCGAACCGCGACCGCCAGGGAGCGGGTGCCAGGCCCTTGCACGCTGAGACGCCTCGCGTGCGATGGCCTGGCACCCGCTCCCTGGCGGTCGCGGTTCGGTAAAGGAGCCCGAACGCGCCGTCCTATGTGGCCGCAGCCATCAGCTTGCGCAGGTCCAGCGCCTGGAGCACGCCCTTGTTGACCGGCCGCTTCGCGTCCCAGAACACGCGACCCTGGAAGAACCTCCTCGCCGGCTCGGCCTCCAGCGCCCGCGCCACCCGCCTCGCCTCCGACGCGCTCGCGAACGGGAGGAAGTAACAGGTATCGTCGACCATCGCGGGCTGCTGCCCCTCGGGGCCGAGGACGCAGAACCGCATGCGCTTGGAGAACCCCGAGACGGCGACCTTCCACGGCGCGAATGTGTACGGGCCGACGCCGAAGACGGCGAAGGGCGGCTGCCCGCGGTAGACGGCGCTCTTGCGCGCGTCGAAGAGGTCCCGGTGCCGGCTCAGGTACGCCCAGAGCCTGGGCGCGCGCTCGCGCAGCGCGGTCGTGTCCTCTCCCAGGAGGCGCTGGGGGACGATCACCGCCCGGGTCGCGCGGGTCCGCCCGTTGGCGAGGTCCGAGCCCTTGAACAGGGGGTGGCGAAAGCCGGGCTCGACGTCGACGACCTCGCCGGCGCCGTTCACCCACGCATCGCCGCGGAGCGACAGCTCCATCACGCGAGCGCAGTCGTGCTTGATCCCCGAGCGCCACGCCGGATCCGATGCTCCGGCGAGCGCCTGCGTCTCCCGGTAGGCCGCGAGGTCGGCGACCAGGGCGCCGTCCGCCATGCCGAAGGCGGCCTCCGGCGCCGTGTCCTCAAGGGAGGCGTACACAGGCCACGAGGACGTGCTCGAAGTTGCTTCCGGCGACAGGCGGCACGTGAACAGGACCGCATCGACCCCGGCGGCGAAGTGACGCCTCGCATCGATCTTCCGGACGCTGCCGGGCAGGACCGGCCAGCCGCGCCGGGCGACGTGCTCGACGACGCGGCGCGCCACCGCCGACTTGCAGAGCATCGCCAGCGTCGCCTCCCGGCCGGCGAGCGCCTGCAAGAGCCGCAGGATCATCCACTCCGAGACGTCGAAGTTGCTCTTGCCCGTGAGGGCGTCGAGGCCGGCGAGGCCCTTGAAGTTGCTCTTGGCCGGCAGGTTGGTGCCGCCCATCGCCCCGAGAATCCGCGCTGGTCACCCAGGGCGGGTTGCCGACGACGAGGATCGGCCCGCGCATCCCGGCGATCTCACGCTCCCAGTCGGTCGAGAAGAAGTCCGCCCGGCGAACCCGCCCCCCCGCGCCGCGAACCCTCGACGCCGCGACGTCGACGTATCGCGGGTGGATCTCGTAACCGGCCAGCTCCGCCCCGGGGAGGTGGCGCGCCGCCGCCACCAGGAACGCCCCCTCGCCGCACGTGGGCTCCAGCACGGTGCGCGGAGGCGACGGCATCGACGCGACCGCCAGCGTGAACGCGCGCTCCGCGAGGCTCGGCGGAGTCTGCCAGTCGCCGTACTCGATTCGCGTCGCTGTCGACATCGCGCGGAGGCCCCGAGCGTCCACGGTACCTGGCCGACGCCCCCCGCACCACGGGTGCCCGCTCCCTGCGCGCGAGTACGGGCGCGTGGAGCCTGCGCGCCCGCGCCGGAAGCGCACACGAGGCCAAAGAGGGTGCGGAAGCGGCCTCGCGCGTCCCAGCAGCGGTGCGTCGGAGCGTGGGAGGGCGCGACCGAAGTGCGGGAGCGCGAACGCGAAGCGCGGGAGGGCGCGTTCGAAGCGCGGGAGGCGGCACCTGAGGCCGCGGGAGGCGGCACCTGAAGCGCAGGAGGCGGCACCTGAGGCGCGGGAGGCGGCACCTGAAGCGCGGGAGGGGGCACCCGGGACGCAGGCGCCCGGGCCGCGACTCATTTCGCGGAATTTCGAAGCTCATTTTTCGCGTTTCTGGTTCTGGTCGCCCCCTTCGGCGCTCCAGGCGCCCACCTCCGCTCTTCACCCGCCCTGCCCCGCGCACCGGGACACCCCCTCCGCGCACGAAGGCGAGGTACGCCGCGACTCATTTTTCGGGCCCTGCGCCCCGGTCGACCCCCTCCGCGTCCCCGAAGCCCGCGACCGCTGCTCAGGGGACCCCCTTCGCGCTTCAGGAGGGGGCGCCCGCGCTTCAATCGCCCTCGCGGTGCTTCAAGTCGACCCATTTCGACGCTCAGTTTTTTCCATTTCGTGCCGCAGGGCCCCCCTTCGGCGCAACGGGCGCCCCCCTCCGCGCCTCACTCGCCCCCTTCCGCGCTTCACTCGCCCCCTTCCGCTCTTCATGTCCCCCGAGGCGCGCTTCACGCCCCTGCTTCCACGCTCCATGCCCCCGCCGCGGCGCTCCACCCACCCCGTTCCGCGTTCCACGCCCCTGCTCATGTGAACGAGGGGGCGTGCTCGGCAGCCATTCCTTGTCGAGGCGATCCCCCGCTGGTAGCTACAAGGCGTGGAGGCGACGACCCCGCTCCTGAAAATTGTCGGGCTGCACGTGGAGGGGCTGCGGGCGCTCCGGAACGTGGACTGGCCGGCCGACGGGATGGGGTGGAGCGGCGCCGTGCCGGATACGGTCGTGATCGGCGGCGTGAACGGGAGCGGCAAGACGACGCTGCTCGAGCTGCTGTTCGGCACGGTGCGCGCGCTCGGAAGAGCCGGGACGTTCGTGTGGGAGTCGAGCCGGGCAGTCAACGCCTGGGTCGACCTCCTCGTCCGCGGCGCCGGGCTCGACGAGGTGTTCCGGCTCGTTGTCGGCGATGCCGATTTCATCGCGCATCACCGCCGGAAGACTTCGTTGTGCTTCGTGCGGAGGGGCGATGAGTGGGGCCACGGCGGCGATGGGGAAGCGAGCACTTCGCTCAAGGTACACAAGCTGCTCGCATCGAATGGCGAACGCTTCGCGGCCACCGACCTGCCGAGCGCCATTTACCTGCCCAGCGATCGCGCCCTCGTCATCCCCGACGAGCCTTACAAGGCCGCCGGCAACCTGCGCGCCCCGCCGACGTTCACCCATCGCTTCCAGGTCCCCACCAAGTGGACGGAGTCGCTGGAAGCCGTCCTCTACGCCGCGCGTTGGGCCGATCTGAACGCGCTCGCCGCCGGACGCACGGAGCACAACTTCGACGTGTACGCGGAGGCGTTCTCCACGTTCTTCGAAGGGAAGCGGCTCGAGTGGGAAGACGGCGAGCTGTGTGTGCGGCTCGCCGACGGCGGGCGTCATGGGCTCGACGCGCTGAGCAGCGGCGAGAAGCAGGTGGTCATCATCGTCTCGGAGCTGCTCCGGCGATGGCGTCCCGGCTCGCTCCTCCTCATCGACGAGCCAGAGTCCCACATGCACCCCGTCTGGCTCGCGAAGCTGTGGGATCTCTTGAAGCGCTGGCAGCGGGAGCGCGGCGGGCAGCTCATCGTCGCGACGCAGAGCACACAGCTCTTCGGTCTCGCGGACGCCTCCTCCAGGGTGCTCCTCGGCGGCCGCGATTTTCGATGAACGACGACGCGCTCCTCGCCGAGATCGATCAGGATCTCCAGCTCTCCGGTGGCCGCGGGGTGGTGTACCTGGAAGGGGCCGACGACCCCGCCGCCTTCTTCGCGCTGCTCGGGGTCGGCGTGCCCCTCCAGGTCGGGCTTGGCGCGTTCCTCCATGAAGGCGTTCTGGTGCGGGGGCTCCCAGCCGACCGTGGCTCGGGGGCCACGGCGGTGCGGCGTCGCGTGGAGGTCGCCCACGAGAAGGGTCGCCGGGCCATATACGGCTTCGTCGATGGAGACGGCGAATCGCAGGTGCGGCTGGCGCGCGAGTTCGACCCTCCTTACGCGGGCCCGCTTTTCCGGTGGAAGGCATACGCGATCGAGAACCTGCTGGTGCGCACGGGTTGGCCTGCGCATTGGGGGCACGAACCGAGGTGGCCCATGGTGCTCCGCCGGTACGCCCCATACGTCGCGCTGAACCGGGTCAACGTGCAAGTACGCAATGATCTGGCCCTCCTCGGCCTCATTCAGTTCCAGCAGCCGAAGCTCGGCGAGCCGCTCCGGAAGAATCGCGACGTCATGCGTCAGCTCAAGGCGCAGGCCCATCTCCTCCCAAAGCGGGATGTAGTGGAAGCTTACCGCCGCGAGGTCGCCGAGCTCCTCAGGGCGACGCTCGACGAGCAGCACGCGCGTCTCGACGGAAAGTGGCTCGTGGAGGAGCTCGCGCCGCGCGTCACCGGCAAACCCAAGGAGCGGTGCCGGGCCGAGTGGATCGCGGAGGTCGCGGCGCGAGGGGGCAGCTCCGACGTGCGGGCGCTGTGGGGGCGCGCGATTCGGCCTCCCCCGCCAGCGAGGTGAGCGCTTCCAGCCTCGCCCGAAAACCCTCCCGCCGGGAACTTCCGCCCTCGTCGCACATCCGACCCCGCCGCACGGAATGCCCTGCCCCGGCGGCGGCGTTCTCCACGCCGCCGGCACGCCAAGCGGCGCGGGGCCGCGGGGTTACACTCGGCGAACACGGCAGACTCGGACGGAGGTGCGGCGATGCGAAGCTGGCTCGGGGTCGCGGTGGTGGTGGGGAGCGTGGGGCTCGTCGGCTGTACGGGGGCAGCCGGAGGTGGGGCGGAAGAGGGAGGGGGGCCGGGGCTGGTCATGCTCGACGGGGAGGCGCGCGAGGCCGGGTTCTCGCTCGTGACGCCCGAGGGCCGGGTCACGCCCGTGGCGCCGATCGAGCTCGAAGAGGGCACGACGCTGGTCGGGCCGGGGCAGCGCATCCCGCTGGCCGGGGCGCCGGGGGAGGTGCTGGTGGTGACCGGCAAGCGCGGGGCGCTGGTGCCGCGGACGCTCTCGACGGAGATCGACGGGGACGCCGTGCGCGTGTCCGGCAGCGAGCAGGGCGTGCGTACGCTCGCGTCGGCGCTGGACGCGAAGGTGAGCGGCGAGGGACCGTGGGAGGTGCGCGCGCCCGGGCTCTTCAAGAGCCTCTCGCACCTGGGCGACCTCGAGGGCGTGACCGCAATCGACGCCATCGACGTCAACGCCTCCGACGTCGCCGCCGCGGCCGCGGCCGCCGGCGCTCCGAAGCCCTTCTCCGCCCACGACCCGCGCTACGCGAGCTTCTCGTCGCTCGGCGCCCGCGCCCCGGCGTGCAGCGACCCGGCCGTCGGCACCTGGGTCTCCACGCCGCAGAACAGCTCGGCCTGGCACATCTTCACGCTGCACGTCCAGCCGGGCGCGCAGCCGGGCGATCTCGCCGGCACGGTGCGCGCGCACGTGTGGAGCGGCGACGAGACCGAGGAGGCGCCGGACGCCTGCGGGGAGGCCGAGATGGACTACCGCGTGGTCATGCAGGCGACCGGGCGCCGCACCGAGGACGGGGGATTCCGCTTCGACGCCGGCCCCTGGCGAGATCGACCAGGGCTCCTGCGCGAGCCGCCAGTGGGGTTACAACCCCGACCACTTCACCGGCCTCTCCGAGGGTGGCGTCTTCCGGTCGGTGAACAACGACGGCGGAAACTACGACAACACGCCCGTGGCGTTCGAGCGCGTCTCCTGCGAGTGAGTCGGCGGCGGGGCCCCGCCCGCCCGCTTCGCGCTACGCCTTTCCCTCCGCGCGCCCGGGATGTTACACGCCCGGGCGCGCATGACCGAGCTCGCCATCGTCATCGTCTCCGGCGTCCTCGGCCTCGCCTTCGCCGTCTACCTCGCGAGCTGGGTCCTCGCGTGCCCGCCGGCCGACGACGGCGGGCCGCCCGCCCCCACGCCCCCCGGCCTCCGCCACGTCACCCCGCCGCCCGCGGCGCCCGGCGATCGCGAGATGGCGCGCGTGGCCGGGCTGGTGCGGGGGGCCGCCGAGGCGTTCTTCCGCAAGCAGAGCAGCACCATCGCGGCGGTCTCGGCCGTGCTCGGCGGCGCCATCTTCCTCGCGTACGGCCTCCGCCGGGCGAGCGCGGCGGACCCGGTGCCCGCGCTCGAGCTCGGGGTGTGGCTCACGGCCTCGTTCGCGCTCGGCGTCGCGGGCTCCGTCGCCGCGGGGCACGTCGCCGTCTGGATCGCGGTGCGCACGGGCATCCGCGCGGCGGCGGGGGTGCGGCGATCGACCGATCGCGCGGTGCAGATCGCGCTGCGCGGCGGCGCGGTGTCGGGGCTCTTCGTCGACGTCCGCCGGGCTGTTCGGGATGGCGGCCCTGGCGCCGCGTTCATCCGCAAGGGCGGGCTCGGCGCGATCCGTCAGCGGCGCTGCGGCTCGCGCCCGATCCCGTTCCTGATCGCCGGCTACGCGCTGGGCGCTTCGTCGCCGCGCTCCTCGCCCAGCTCGGCGGCGGCACCTTCGCCAAGGCGGCGGACCTCCGCGCCGACCTCGGAGCGGACCGCAAGGGCGTCGGCTCGACAAGGACAACCCGAAGAACCCCGCCACCATCGCCGACCTCGCCGGCGACGTGGTCGGCGGCTGCGCCAGGCGCGCCGCGGCAATCTTCGAGTCGAGCATCGCCGAGAACCTGGCGCCATGGTCGCCCGGGCGCTCGCGTTCTTCCGGGACAACCCGAAGATCGAGAGCGGCCTCTCCGTCATGCTCTTCCCGCTCGTCACGCGCGCCTTCGGCGGCCGATCAAGGCCAACTTCAGGCGTCATGGTCGTGCGCACCGACGACCGGAGGATCCGCGCAGCGCGCTCGGCCGCGGCTCTACGTCACGGCCCTGCTCCACGCCGTCGCCTTCGCCGGCGCGGCCAAGTGGCGCTCGGCCCGCAGTGGCTCAGGCTCTTCACGTGCGGCATCGACGGCGTGCTCGCGGGCGTGGCCTTCCTCCACGTGGTGCAGTACTATACGGAGCACCGTTACCGCCCGGTGCGCGAGGTGGCCGAGGCCGCCCGCTCGGGGGCCAGCGTTCGCGCTGCTCTTCGGCCTGTCGGCCGGGCTCGAGGGGGCCCTGGTGCCGATGGGCATCATCCTCACGGCGTTCCTCGCGGCGTTCAGATCGGCGCTCGCACCGGGCTCGTCCACGGGGGGCTCTACGGGTCGGCAATCGCGACCATGGGCATGCTCGGCCCGGCCGCCTACTTCATGGCGATGGATGCCTCGGGCCCATCGCCGACAACGCGGCGGGCATCGTGGAGATGACGGTGGCGCGCGAGCGGCCGGACGTCCGCGGGCGAACGGTGGTGCTCGACGCCGTGGGCAACACGGTCAAGGCGCTCACGAATGCCTGGGCGGCGGGGGCGGCGGCGCTCTCGTCGGTGCTCCTCGTGGCCGCCTACCTCAACGAGGTCCAGCGGCGGCTCGGCGCCCCCGCCCACCCCCTCCCCTCCCCGGCCGGGGCCGTGGCGGCGGTCCCCCCGAGCGCCGCGGAGGGCTTCGTGCTCCACCTCGACCGGCCGGAGGTCGCCATCGCGGCGGTGCTGGGCGTCCTCCTGGTCGTCTGGCTGGCCTCGCGCTGCATCGTCGGCGTCGCCCGGCCCGCGCGCCGTGTCGTGGAAGAGGTCCGCCGCCAGCTCCTGGACCGGCCATCCGTGGCGCGCCCGACCACGAGGCGTGCATCGAGGTGGCGACCCGCGCGGCCCTCCGCCACATGCTCGCCCCGGCCGTCGTGGCGGCGGGGGCCCCGCTCGCCGTCGGTGTGGCCTTGCGCTTCGCCCGGGCCGGGGATGACTCTCCTCAGCCGAACTGGGTCGCGGCCCTCGTCATGGCCGGGACAATCGCCGGCGTCCTGGGCTCCCTCCTCGTCGGCAACGCAGGGGGCGCCTGGGACAACGCGAAGAAGTACATCGCGACCGGCGCGCACGGTGGTCGCCACCTCGTGGACGAGTCCGGCGCGCGCGTGGACAACCCGACGTACGTCGCCGCGCTGGTGGGCGACACGGTCGGCGATCCGCTCAAGGATCTCGTAGGCCCTTCGATGCACGTCCTCGTGAAAATGCTGCCCGTGGTGACCATCGTCTTCTTGCCGTTCTTCGTCTCAGCTTCTTGCCATCCTGCGGGCCGCCAGGGAGCGGACCGCGACATCATCCTGCGGCCCGCCCGGGAGCGGACCGCGACACCATCCTGCGGGCCGCCAGGGAGCGGACCGCACCGGATCCAGGCGGGCACGCAAAGCGTGCCCTGGAAGCAAACCGTGCCCCAAATCTCCGATGCCCTGTCCACCCTGAGCGACCGCGGCCTCCGCCGCCTGCTCGGCGCCCGAACGTTCCTCCGCGGCCTGGAGTACTTCCGCCGCAAGGTCGTGGAGGACATCTCCGTCAACGACATGACGGCGAGCGGCACCGTGCGGGCCAGCGACTCGGAGCCCTACCCGGTCAGCGTCGAGCTTACGCCGGATGGCATCAAGTCCCAGTGCTCCTGCCCGGCCTTCTCCAAGGGCGGGCAGCACTGCAAGCACGTCGCGGCGCTGCTCATCAGCATCCGGGACCAGGCCCGCGCGGCCTCGCCGCGGCGCGAGCCGCCGCTCCCCGCGATGCTCCCGCAGACCGCGCACGCGGGCGGGGACGCGCTGAAGCGGGTGCGCAGGCGGGACCGGCGTGGGTCGCCGCAGGAGATGCAATCGGCGCCTCCAGCCTCGTGGTCGGGTGGGGCCCCGGCCCCAACCGGCGTCGGCGGCGGTATGGCTGCTCTGGGCGGCCCGGGCGTCGTCCCCTCGGCGGATGCGACGGCGAAGCAGACGGGCATCGGGGCGTGGCTCCCACCCGAGGGGATTTTGCAGGGGGCGCGGCGCGTGGAGTTCCGTCTCCACGTCCGGCAGGGTGCGCTCACCGTGACGGTGCTCGACGCCGAGGCGCGCGTGCCCGTGCTGCCCTCGATCGCGCTTGCCTGGCAATCCCTCTACCCCACGCCCGACCGCGACGCCCTCCGCCTGCTGGCGCGCTTCGAGAGCGGCAACCCGAGGCACCCCGCGGTCGACGTGCGGGGGGAGGACGTGGCCGAGCTGCTCCCGATGCTCGAGGGGCAGCGCGTCCTGCTCGAGCCTGCGCTGATGCAGCTCCGCTTCGCGGAGGAGCCGGTGAAGCCGCGCTTCGACCTGGAGCTGGTCGGCGGCGACACGATCATCGTCAAGACGAGCTTCGAGCGGACGAGCGACAAGCGCCGCTTCTCGCTGATGCAGGGCGGGTGGTTCGACGGCTGGCCGAGCTGGCAGATCGACACGCAGGAGGGCATCGCCCGCCGCGTGGACAAGCGCGTCTCGCCCGCGGCCATGCGGCGGCTGCTCCGCTCGCCGACCATCGGCGAGCCGATGCGCGAAGCTCGGGCGCCTCATCATGCAGGGCCTGCCCAAGGTCGCGCTGGAGATCGGCGCCGAGCTGCCCGACCTGGGCCAGATCGCCGAGGTCGTCGATTTCGTCCCGACGTTCCGGATGCGCGCAGGCGGCGCGCTGGTGGAGGCGCACGTCGAGCTCCACGCCGCCTACGGGGAGACGGAGATCCAGGTCCGCGCCGACGGGATCACGCCGCCCATCCTCGTCCAGCCTCCGGAGGAGGGGATGAAGCGGGCGCGCTGCATCCGCGTCGACATCGCCGCGCAGCAGGAGGCGGCGACCAGGCTCTCCGCGCTCGGCCTCAAGCCGGACGAGACGGGGCAGATGTTCGTGGCCAACGGCGACGCCGCCATCCGCTTCTGGAGCGAGGGCCTCGCCGAGCTGCCCGACACCTGGGACCTGTTCGTCCCGGAGGATCTCGTCGACACGCAGGTCCGCCACAAGCCCATCGGCGTCTTCGCCAAGGTGACGAGCGGGATGGACTGGCTCAACGTCAAGCTCTCGTACGAGAGCGAGGGCATCGGCGTCGAGCGCGACGAGCTTCGCCGCTGCCTCGCGGAGGGCAAGCGCTACGTGCGCCTCGAGGACGGCTCCTTCGCCCCCTTCGACGCCGACGCCGTGAAGGCGATGCTCGAGCGCGAGGTGGAGCTGATGACGGCATCCGGGAAGAGCGGCCGGCTGCCGCTCGCCCAGGCGGGCCGGCTCGCCGAGCTGCTCCAGAACGTGAGCGGGCAGAACGTGAGCGCGGGCGCGCGGGAGCTGTTCCAGAAGCTCGGCGACATCGAGGAGATCGGCGCGACGAAGAAGCCGCGCGCGCTCAAGGCCACGCTGCGCCCGTACCAGGAGGCGGGGCTCTCCTGGCTGAAGTTCATCCACGACATCAGCTCGGGCGGCGTGCTCGCCGACGACATGGGCCTCGGCAAGACGGTGCAGACCATCGCGCTCCTGCTCGCCGTGAAGCAGGAGGAGAAGGCGGTCCGAGCGCTGATCGTCGCGCCGACCAGCGTCGTCACCAACTGGGAGCGCGAGCTCGAGCGCTTCTCCCCCACGCTCGACGTGGCGCTGTGGCACGGCGCCGACCGCAAGGATCAGGTCGACGCCGTGAAGAAGGCGGAGGTGATCATCACGAGCTACGCCCTCCTCCGCCGGGACGAGGACTTCCTCGCGAGCCTCGACCTGTCGTACGCGATCCTGGACGAGGCGCAGCACATCAAGAACCCGATGAGCGCGACCGCCGCCGCCGCCAAGCGCCTCCGCGCGCGCCGCCGCCTCGCGCTCACGGGCACGCCCATCGAGAACCGCCTCTCGGAGATCTCGGTCGATCTTCGACTTCGTCTCGCCGGGCCTGCTCGGCCCGCTCGACAAGTTCGAGCAGCGGTTCAGCCGGCCCATCGAGGCGGGCGACTACAAGACCGCCCAGCGCCTCCGCGCCACCATCCACCCCTTCATCCTCCGGAGGACGAAGCAGGAGGTGGCGAAGGATCTCCCGGAGAAGATCGAGACCGACCAGATTCGCGATCTCACCGGCGATCAGCGGGCGATCTACCAGCAGGTGGCGCGCGAGGTGCGCGCGCAGGTGCTCGGCGAGGTCGAGCGCGTGGGCCTGGCCAAGAGCCAGCTCCAGATCCTGGCCGGCCTCACGCGCCTCCGCCAGGCGGCGTGCGACCCGCGCCTGCTCGGGCTTCCGCGGGAGTTCACCGACGAGGACTCGGGCAAGCTCGTCGCCTTGCGCGAGCTGGTGCAGAACGCGATCGAGGGTGGCCACAAGGTTCTCGTGTTCAGCCAGTTCGTGATGATGCTCAAGATCATCGAGAAGGCGATGAAGGAGGACAGCGTGACCTACGAGTACCTCGACGGGTCCACCAAGGACCGCGCCGAGCGCGTGGATCGCTTCCAGGGCGATCCGACGGTGCCCGTCTTCCTGATCAGCCTGAAGGCGGGCGGGACGGGCCTCAACCTGACGGCCGCGGACACGGTGATCCACTTCGATCCGTGGTGGAACCCGGCGGTGGAGCAGCAGGCGACGGACCGGGCGCACCGCATCGGCCAGACCAAGGTCGTGACGGCCTACCGCCTCGTCGCCGCGGGCACGATCGAGGAGAAGATCCAGCTCCTCAAGGGCAAGAAGCGGGAGCTCGTGGCCAGCGTCCTCTCCGAGGACCAGGGCGGCGCGAAGAAGCTCACCAAGGCGGACCTGGAGGAGCTGTTCGCGGTGGACTGAGGCGGCGTCCGGGCCTGGTCCGGCACCGCGCCATCCCCCAAGACGTCCTGACCGCGCCCGGAGCGGCCCGCCGAAGGCGGGCCGCGGAGGAAGCGGGGGCTGCTGGTCTCCACAGCGACTGTATGGATGAAGCGGAAGCCCCCGCTCGCGAAGGGAGCGGTCAGGATTTCCAGGGCAAGCTCGTGTGCCCGCCCGAATTGGCTTCCGGCGTGGAGAGGGGGGCGGCGACGCGGCAGGCTACAGGTGCTTCTTCCCGCTGCGCACCATCAGGTGGTACTTGCCGAACTCGCTCTGCCCCGCGGTGAAGAGCACCTCAATCAGGAGGCGGTAGGGCGTCGCCGTGTCCGCGACGATCACCGCCTCGGAGGAGGACGTGTCCTGCCCCTTCGCCTGGCGGATGCGCTTGTCGGTCTCGCGCGCGTTGGTCAGCGCGTTCGCGAGCGGCACGATGTAGAGATCGTTCGGGCCGCTGCGCTTGTAGCGGGTGTCCACGCCCGACTGGGCGAGCTGCTCGCGGCTGGGCAGGAGCACGACCGGGTTC
The DNA here is from genome assembly GCA_963827955.1 of uncultured delta proteobacterium. GTDB lineage: Bacteria > Myxococcota_A > Polyangia > Polyangiales > Polyangiaceae > CAWHDJ01. The sequence goes on from CAWHDJ010000017.1 coordinate 134,832, forward strand.
GGGTCGTCGCCGACGAGGATCTGCGTCTTGGAGATGCTGATCACCACGCCTTCCTGCGCGGCCTCGGTGGTGATGATCGACTCGGGGAGCGTCAGATCCTTCGACTGCGGGATCGACGCGGAGGAGGCCGACAAGCTCTTGAGCAAGAAGACCAGGATGATGGTCATCAGGTCGAGCATCGCCGTGATGTTGAGGAAGTCGATCTCCGGCTCACGCGCGTTGGCGCGGATGGCCTTGCGCAGCGCCGCCTTGTACCGGACGACGCTGGCCTGCTTGGGCGGCGGCGGCGGACGGCCGCTGCCGCCTGTGCGGGCGGGCGCGGGCGCGTCCTGCCCGGTCGGGGGGTGGGGGGGGGTCTCGGCCCCCCCACGGGTGCCAGGCGCGTTGGGACCGCCGCTCATCGGGCCACCCCGAAGTGGACGTCGGGGAAGAGCTGCCTCCTGGCTGTCCGCGCGGAGCGCGTCCATCACGCCGATGACCGTCGCGTACTCGGTGCCGGGGTTCGCCGTGATGGTCACCTGCGTCTCTTCCTTGAACGAGGGGTTCGCGTCCTTGAGCCGCTTGGCGCAGGCCGTGAGGGCCTTGTAGTCGACCAGGTCCTGCCCCGACCCGTCGTGGACGTTGGGCACGGTGATGCCGGCGCCGACGTCCTGACAGCCCGTGGCGATGTTGCCGCCCGCCGTCTTCAACGACACGCCGCCGGTCGTGATCCACGCCGAGAGGTTGAGCGCCTTCGACGACACGTCGGCGCGCACGCGGTTGCCGCCGATCGAGGGCGGGGTGGTGTCGATCGTTCCGATGAAGGAGACCGACACCGACGCCAGCACGAACATCATGATGTTCGTGATGATGTCGAGGTAGGGTACGACATTCAGCTCGCCCGCCTCGTCCCCAGGCTCCGGCTCCTTGGGCTGGGAGAGGCGTCGGATCCTGGAGCGCTGCGCAGCGCTGAGCGGGGCGTCATCCGTTTCGGCCATGGGAAAGCCGGCCGTCCGTCAGTAGCCGGACTTGCCGCTCACGGTGAGCAGGTTGAAGACGCGCTCGGTGGTCGTCTCGAGATCGTGCTGGATGTTCTTGCTCCGCGTGTGGAGGAAGACGTGCGCGATCATGCAGATGACGGCGATGCTGAGGCCGAACGCCGTGTTGTACATGGCCTCGGAAATGCCGTTCGAGAGCATCTGCTGCTTGACGGCCTGGGAGAGCCCCTGCGCGGCGATGGCGCCGAAGGTGCGGATGAGGCCCGACACCGTGCCGATGAGGCCGATCAGGGTCGCGATGTTCGCCAGCGACCAGAGGGTGCCGACCCGCTTCTCCACCTGGGGCTTCAGCTCCGAGAGCTTCTCGCTCAGGGCGGCGTCAATCTCGTCCGGGCCCTTGTTGGCGTGGGTGAGCCCCGCCTTCACGAGCTGGAGGATGGGGTAGTCGCTCGCGTCGCAGAGCTTGATGGCGCGGTCGATGTTGCCCGCGGCGACCAGCTTCTTGATCTGCGCGAAGAACTCCTTGGAGTTGACCCGGTATCGGCTGAGCTGAAAGGCTGCTCGCTCGACGATGATCGTGATCACGACCACGGACACGGCCACGTTGAACAACAAGAAGGTGGGGTTGTCCTTGACGGCGGACAGCATTCCACCTTCGCCCCCACCTTCGGCCGCCAACATCAGCAGATGATGCATCCTCGATGTCCCTTTCTCCGCGCCGCCGATCGCTCGCCTTCCACCACGACGCCAAACAGCGTGATTTCACGCTTCTCACGCGACTATAGCCGCCGTCGGATCCCGGACGCAAGCTTGGCGACGCCCGGGGCGGCGCACCGGCCGGCGCCCTCCGAGCCTCGGACGCGAGCGAAGCGGGGCAACGCGACGCTCCTCCTCCTCCTCATCGTGTGCGACCCGGAGCGAGGCGCCATACGTCCACCATCACCTACATGGTGATGCCCCTGGGCGTGGGGGGGCACCAGCGCGGGAGGCAGCGCATCCGATCCGTCCGCTGATCGTCTGCACTGCCCTGCGGTCGGCGCTCGCTTCCCGCCCCCGGCAGGCGCTCGCCGACCGCCTCGGGCTGGCCTCCGACGACGTGACGACGCCCGCGCCGAACCCCTTCAAAACATGAAAAGTTCTGGCGTAGTGCGAACGTCGAGGAGTACCAAAATCCCGCTTGACGTCGGCGGGTCTCAATCGCGATGATACGGGAACTCCGCGTGATCTCGATGGTGCGCAGGCAGGTGGCAGAGTTTGGGGCCTCGCGCGCTCGCGATGGCGGCGATGGTCGTGCGTGCACCCCGGGTGGGGGTCTCACCCCCGTGCCCCTGTGCACGGCTGAACACCCGCGGCAGCTTGCAGCCGCGAACGATCCTCGGGTACCGTCTCGGCGCGCTGGGTTTCCCCTGGCCGATCACGGAGCAGATTCCCGCGCCGTCGCCCACGGGTGACGGTCGGCTTTTCGGGCGGGCGCCCAAGCGCGCCCTTGGATTTCGGAGTGGCGTTGGGAGGCGGGCCCTATCCCGCCGATCGAGCCTCAACTTGGGCGCGAGGCGAACTGGAGGAGCAGGACGATGCACGGAGCATACGAACATTTCAAGGAGGGTGGATGGGGCATGTGGCCCATCCTTTTCTGGTCGATCCTCACGATCGGCATCATCGTCGAGCGTGCCCTCTTCCTGTTCGGCTCGTCGATCAACAAGGACGTCTTCCTCGCCACGATGCAGAAGTGCATCCTCGCGGGTGACGTCGCCAAGGCGGTCAAGATGTGCTCGGCGGCCAACGCTCCGCTCGCGCGCATCGTCCAGGCCGGCCTGGTCAAAGTGAACCGCCCCGATGAGGAGGTTCAGGCGGCGATGGACGAGGCGGCGCTCCGCGAGCTGCCCAAGATCGGCGCACGGACCCAGTTCCTCGCGCTCCTCGCCAACCTGGCGATGCTCTCCGGCCTGCTGGGCACGGTGACGGGCCTCATCAAGGCGTTCGGCGCGGTCGCCGGTGCATCCGTCGACCCGAGCCAGAAGGCGACGATCCTCGCGAACGGCATCTCCGAGGCCATGAACTGCACGGCCTTCGGCCTCGGCGTGGCCATCGTCGGCCTCATCGGCTTCGCCGTTCTCAACGGCAAGACGCAGGGCATCGAGGACGACATCAACGAGGCGTCGGTGCAGATCCTCAACCTCGTCGTCTCCAACCGGCAGAAGGTCAACGTCGCGGCCGTTCAGGCGGCGTGACGTGCGTCGAGCCGAGGGTCGGAGGGGGCGACTGCCCCGTCCGACCCTCGCCGCCGTTTGGAAGCATGCTCAGGAACAAATCCCACGGCGGGGAATCCAACGTGGGTCGGCGCCCAGCGCGTCGATGATGAGGGCCGCTGGCGGCCCAGGTTGATCATCTGGACGGGGCGCTCCACTGGAGCGCGTCCGGCCCCGAGCAGCACGGAGAGACCATGGGTGGCGTAGACGTCGGTGGCGGTGGCGGCAAGAAGCGGTCGATGAACAGCGACATCAACATGATCCCGTTCATCGATCTGCTGATGTGCACCATCGCGTTCCTCCTCATCACGGCCGTCTGGGTGACCAACTCCCGCATCAACGCGGACGCGCAGGTCCCGGGCCCGCCGGATCCGAACAAGCCGGTCGACCCGCAGACGCCGGAGAAGGTGCTCCACCTCCACATCCTCGAGAGCGAGTTCGAGCTGATCTGGAAGCAGGGCGCGACGGTGGTCCTCGACAACAAGTACCCCAAGACCCCGGTCGAGCTGGACGGGGGCGACGGGAGCAAGATCATCCGCTACCCGGACCTCGCGAAGAAGATCGAGGAGGAGTGGAAGCAGCAGAGGAACCACTCCGACGTCGCGGACAGGAAGCTGGATCAGGCCCTTCTCTACAGCGACAACCGCACCCCCTTCCGCGAGCTGGTCGCGGTCATCGACGCGCTGTACGCGCCCAAGCGGGACATGAAGCTGGGCAGCGAGGTGAAGAAGGTCCCGGTCTTCAACATGACCTTCTCGGTGCGCTAACCGCCTCCAAGTCCCGCGATAGAGGAGTCCGACCATGGACCGGTTCGAATCCAGGCATCACAAGAACCCCCACGCGCACGTCATCCACAAGCCCGGCAAGCGGCTGATGCACCACATCAAGCTGAAGTTCGTGTGGAACAAGGCGTCGGGTCACGGCAAGCGCAGCCCCAACGCGGGGCTCAACCTGGTGAGCTTCATCGACTTCTTGGTCGTGACGGTCATCTTCCTGCTCTCGTCGTTCTCGGCGTCGGGCGAGATCATCGTCGACAAGAACGTCCACCTCCCCAAGGCCGAGAACGTGGAGGACGTCATCGACGCGCCCATGGTCGCCGTGAGCGGCAACCAAATCCTCGTCGACGGTGTGCAGGCCGGTTCGACCCGCGCCGTCGAGGAGCTCGGCCGGCTGCAGAAGATCGACGAGCTCTTCACCGTGCTCAAGAGCAAGCGTGAGCTCTGGAAGCAGGTGCAGCCGAGCAAGCCCTTCCCCGGCGTGTGCATCCTGCAGGTCGACTCGCAGGTGCCCGCGCTGCGTGGTAAAGAGCGTCTTCCAGACGGCTGCGTTCGCCGGCTACCCCAACGTCAGCTTCATGGTCCGCAAGCTCCCGAAGAGCGGCGGCGGCGGCGAGTAGCCGCCCCTTTCACCCCCAAGCAGGCACGCGAGCGTGCCGCTGGTCCAAGCCGGCACGCGAGCGTGCCCTAGAAGATCATGCCTGCGTCCCCCGACAACGAAGAAAAACCCAGGGCGCGGGGTCTCCCCTCCATCGAGAAGGCCCGGGAAGGGCGAGCCGAGGGCAAGGCGCGGATGCCTGCGCCCAAGTTCTGGGCGTACGCAGGCCTCGTCCTTGCGATCGGCTTCATCCTGCACTGGAAGTGGTCCGACGCGGAGATCGAGCACACCAAGCAGAAGCTGCTCGCCGATCAGCGCGGAGTGACCGCGGAGCTCGGGCCTCGCTGGTTCCCCCTGCGGGAGCGCATCGAGGGGTGGGTCACGGGCCTCGCCAAGGATCCGGGCCCCGAGGTGATCGACAAGGCGGCCCTGGCCAAGTGGGACTTCCGCACCCGCCCCGGGCTCTACCTGCGGCTCCGCGTCGAGGACGCGCAGACCCCGCAGGACGTCCGCAAGGGCGCGCGCGACTCGCTCCGCGACGGCTTCACCGCCTGCTTGATGCGCGTGCCCAACCCGAGCGCCACCGAGGGCAAGGAGTGCAAGCGCACGCGGGACTGTCCTGCGCGCGAGTTCTGCAACGAACAGGATCATTGCTCGCGGCCGGCGCAGCCGTTCAACCTGCGGGTCGCGTACCGCACCATGCAGATCCTCAGCGACGAGTGGGTTCGGGACGTGCAGGCCGCCGACAGCGAGCTGCGCATCCGGCTCTACGAGACGAGCTTCGAGGACGCGGTCAAGGACGACCTCCGCCTCGCGGCGGAGCTGCTCCAGCAGGCCGAGTACCTGCTCGTCGTGCTCGACGAGACGCCCCCCGGCCTCGCAGCGCAAGGCGCCGGAAAGCCCGACGGCGGTGCGGCGCTGACCGAGGCGGTGCAGGGCGTGTCGCACCAGGCGCGCATCGGGGTGTTCCGGCTCTCGGACGGCAAGGTCCTCTTGCGCGTCCGCCGCGAGTCGGGTGGCGAGCTCATCGGGATGGCGCCTCAGGCCGATTCGGAGGTCCTCGCGGCGCGACAGCGGCAGGCGAACAGCTGCGCGCTCGCGCTCGCGGTGCGCGAGGCGATGGGCGACACCGGCGCCGCCGCCGTCCCGCCCATGTGAGCGTGGTCAATCCACGCGCGCGACGACGTGCACATCGGTGAGGTTGTGGCCCGTGGGGCCGCCGGGCAGGTGCGTGCCCAGCGCCTCGTGCACCGTGGCGTCGTCGAACGCCGCGAGCGCCGCCTCGATCGTCCCGCGGCCCGCACGCTCCGCGTCCGAGCGCGTGACGAGCGCCCCCGCCGCGCCGGAGCTCCCGTCGACGCCGTCGGACGCCGCGCACAGCAGGGCGACACCCTCGGGTAGCCAATCCATCGCGGAGAGCGCGACCCACCCGGCGCGGCCCCCTCGGCCTCGCTCCGAGGGCAGGCGCACCGTCGGTTCGCAGGCGATCACCGCCGCCTCTCCCGGCCCGAGCGCGAGGGCGCGGGCCACGCGGCAATCGGCGAGGGCGGGCGCGTCGCCCTCTTCCGGAGCGTCCACGGTGACGTGGAGGCCACGCCGCGCGAGCGCCCCCGCGACGGCCTCCGCGAAGGCCCGCGGATCCGCGAGGGTACCGCGCCCTGGCCCGGATCTCGCCCGGCTTCACGGACTCGACGAGGCCCGGCGGCACGGGGAACCCTGCCCGTTCCAGCACCGCGCGCGCCTCCGTGACCGTCGTCGGATCCGGCACCGTGGGGCCAGAGCCGACATCGTGAGGCCCGCCCGAGATCACGTCGCTCACGAGGAGCGTGAGCACCCGGGCGCCGCCCGCCGCGCGTGCGAGCCGCCCCCCCTTGATCCTCGACAGGTGCCTCCTCACGAGGTTGACGTCGCGAATCGGCACGCCTCGGTCGAGCAGACCGGCGAGGATGGCCTGCTTGCCCGCCAAATCGAGGCCCTCGGGCGGCGCGGCGAGGAGCGCGGAGGCCCCGCCCGAGACGAGCGCCAGCAAGAGGTCCGAAGGCCCCAGGGAGGCCGCTAGGCGGAGCGCCTCTTCGGCGGCGGCGACGCTGCGCGCGTCGGGGATCGGGTGCGCGGCCACGCGGTGGTCGACGTCGCCGGGGGAGCTCGACGCCGCGCGCCGCGCCGACCACGAGCGCGTGCTCGATCCGCCCCGGCCAGTGGGCGAGCGCGCCCGCCGCCATCGCCGGCGCCGCCTTGCCGGCGGCGATCGCGATCACCCGCGCCCGCTTGGGCGGGAGGGCCGGCAGCGCCTCGTGCACCAGGCGCGTGGGATCCAGCGCGGTGAGCGCGTCCGTGAACGCCCCCGCCAAGGCGCCGCGAAGCTCCTCGAGGCGGCTGCTCACGGCAGCACTTCGTCGCCCGCGTCCACGACGTGGGTGCGCAGCACCTGGTGCCAGCCGAGCGTGAGACAGAGGACCGCGCCGCGGTCCACGAAGCTCCCAGGGCCGCCCGCGACGAAGTCTTCCGGCCGCCACCGGAGCGCGGCGCGCACACCCAGGAAGAGCCCCGTCGCACGCGCGAAGAGCGGCAACCCCGCGCCGAGGGCCACCTCGAGGCCGGGGTGTTCGTCCCACGCGCTCCGGTTCGGCGCAGCCCAGAACGCCCCCATCTCGAAGGCGAGCGAGTCGATGACGAGGTCCATGAAGGCCGGGCCCTGCTCCTTCCCGGTCGCGTAACGCGCGATGAAGAGCGGCGAGACGTGCACGCCCACCGCGAGCGACCGCCCCACGGCGGGCGCCGACGACCCCAGCGCGTCGGTGTACTGCGCGTAGACGCCCGCCGTCGCGAGGTAGACGAGCGACAGATTCGCCGCCATCGCCGGCCCGCCGCTGGCGAAGGCGACGCCCGCGTGCGCGCGGAGATCGAGGTCGCCGTCGAAGCGGCCGTAGAGCCCGTCCGACCCCTGCGCGTATGCGCGGCCCGGAGAGAGCAGCGCCGCGCAGAGCGCCGCGCCGGCCACGAGCGCCGCGGGTCTCAACGGATGAGCGCCTCCCGCATCGCGTCGCGCAGCTCCGGCGCGAAGATGACGCGAACGCGCGTGAGCGTCTCGTTGCGCAGGCGATCGAGCAGGAACGACACCTCGGAGGGGAGGCGCGACCGGCCCTTGGGGAACATCACCTTGAGGGAGGCGTCGTCCGCGTACGGCGTGTCCGAGGCGACGTCGAGCCCGACGTAGACCTCCGGATCGAGCCCCGCAGCGCGCGCGATATCCTTCGCCGTCGCGAGCGCGGTCTCCTGCGGGAGGGAGGGCGCGCCGTCCGACTCGGGGAAGATCTCGATCGTCTTGAAGAGCGCGCGCGCGCGGAGGCGCCGGCAGAGGTCGGCGAGGATCGGGCACGACGCGCCCTCCCACTCGTGAATCGCGGAGAGGAGCATGGGGTCGTCCAGCTCGAGGTACTCGCCGAGCGAGGGCTGGTCGCCGGCGGCGACCGAGGCGAACGCCGCCGGGAGCGCGGGCAGGCGCACACCGTCGCGCACGAGGGAGATGGCGCGCCGCAGGATGGCCCCGATCATCCACTCCGCCGAGCGGGTCGACTTGTGGAAGTAGACCTGCTGGAACATGAAGAACCGCGCGAGGATGAAGGCCTCGATCGCGGCGAGCCCCTTCACCCCGTCGATGGCGAGCCCGGGCTGCGCTCCCTCGTCGAAGCGGAGGCTCCGCAGGAGCCAGGGCAGGTCGTACTCGCCGTACCTCACGCCGGTCGCGTGCGCGTCGCGGAGCAGATAGTCGCACCGGTCGACGTCGAAGGTGCCGCTCACGGCCTTGGAGAGGTAGGGCAGCGGGTGCCGGCCGCGGATGAGGTCGGCCACGCGCTGCGGCAGGTAGGCGTCATCCGCGACGAGGACGCGGTTCACCTCGCCCGACGGGTCGAGGAGGATGCGCTCCGTCCAGGTCTCGTGGCTGGGCGCGTTGGGCATCGCCTCCTCGAAGAGGTGGGAGAGGGGCCCGTGTCCCAGGTCGTGGAGGAGCGCGGCAGCGATGGCGTCCCGCGCCCGCTCGCTCGTCACGCGCTGCCAGAACGGGAGGTCGCCGTCCACCTGACGCAGGCGCGCGAGGAAGCGCTGCATGACGTGCGCGGCCCCAATCGCGTGCGCGAAGCGCGTGTGCTCGGCGCCCGGGAACGCGAAGGAGGTGAGGCCGAGCTGCCGGATGCGGCGGAGGCGCTGCACCTCGCGGGTCGCGAGCAGGCGCGTCACGATCGCGTCCTCCTCGCTCTCGAAGGCCACGAGGCCATGGATGGGGTCGCGCAGGATCATGGGGTCCAGGGAACGTGTGGGCAGGCTTCGAGGCCGCCTGGGGGAATGTAGGGCAATTCTTTACCAGCGCTATGCGCCTCGACCCGGAATAACGTGCCCGCGCCGTCACTCCAAGCCCGACGTGACATCTCCCCTCTCAGCTCGACCTTGCGGACCCGCAAGCCGTGGGCGCGACAATCGACCCAACAGCGTCCCGCCTCCGCTCCGCTGCGGCTCGCGGGGCTTCCCACCTCCGCTGCCTGACACGTCTGGTGCAACGCCCGACGGGCGTACGCGCCACAGAGGCCATGGGTGCATCCCGAAGCACGGGACAAAACGTGGCCCGAGCCGCGGACAGGAGCGCTCGCGCGGGCTCCTTTGCCCATCGTATCGCGGCAGTTTTACGTGGGGTCCGCGCCGCGCCAATGCTAGTGTGTACGCTCGCCCTGCGCCATCTGGCAGCCTGCGGTCGACAGGAACATGAGCATGGCCAACGAGAGACTCGGAACGGTCGCCAAGGGGGGCTCCGCCACCTCAGGGGAGCGGGTCGCGGCCTCTGCGGCAGGCGTCTCCGATCGGTCTCGCTCGGCCGCCTCCACGGCCGGCCGCGCTGCGGGCGACCACGACGGAGCCTACGCCCCCCCGCACCAGGCGGATCGCGACGACGAGGCATTTCCCCGCCGACTCGACGTGATCCTCCGCTCCGTCCCGGAGTCGGAAGCTCAAGGCGCTCATCTCCCGCATGGGCATCCGCATCGACCCGGGCAAGCGGATCGACGTCCCCTCGCAGGTGGCCCGTGCGCTCGTTGGCATCCCGGACGTGCGCGACACGTCGCGCCTGTCCGCCTCGAGCCGCGAGCTCCTCCACCGCATCGCCGAGGCCGGCGGGGCGCTCCGCGTCCCGACGCTGCCAGCCGGGCTCGAGCCGCTCTTGGCCCGCGGCGTGGTCTTCGGCCGCAAGGTCGGCCACGGTATCGAGCTCGTCCTACCCACTGCCTTCCTCCTGCAGCTCAAGAGCTGGGAGGGCGAGGACCCGCGCGCCCTCCGGGCCCTGCTCGCCCAGGCTCCTTTCGAGACCCTGAGCGCCGTGGCCTCGCACTACCTCGGCCGCCCGGCGAACCCTCCCATCGCCCTCTCCCTCGAGGCCGCGTGGGAGCAGCTCAGCGATCCAGCCCGGCTCCGCGCGGAGATCGAGAAGGTCCCCCCCGTCGAGCGCAAGCTCCTGGAGAGCATCGAGAGCGGCGGGGGCGAGGTCGACACCCAGGAGCTGCTCGATCTGGAGCGCGAGCCGCTCCGCGTGCGCGGGGCCGGCGGCGTCAACGCCACCCGCCGCGGCGCCGGCTTCTCCCTGGAGCGGCGCGCCTTCCTCATCCCCATCCACCCGAACCGCCACGTCATCCCGACCGAGGTCGCGCAGATCGTCGGCGCCGACCGCCGCCAGGCGCGCGAGCTGCGTCGCGCGGGAGATCCGCACCTTCGTCCTCGAGGAGGACCACGCCCCCCGCCGCGCTCGCTTCGCGTCGGACCCGGCCTTCCTCGCCGTCGCCATGGCCTTCTGCGTGCGCGAGCCGGGCAACGAGGTGCGCGCCGGCGTCGGGACGCCGCGCTCGCTCCTGGTCAAGCTGTCGCAGCGGCTCGGCCGCGACGTGGACGCCATCGCGCTGCTCGCCGCCCTCTCCCGCGCGGTCGGTCTATGGGATCCGACCGCCGCCTCCCCCGCGACGCCTCCCGGCTCGCTGGCGATGTACGAGCTACCCAGATCCTCTTCAGCACCTGGCGCCGCGGCGGCGCCTGGGACGAGGCGCGCCCCGAGCGCGAGGTGCTCCGCGTCGCCGAGAGCAGCCGCGACGCGAGCCCGATCGGCGCGCTGCGTGAGATGGTCATCGACGCGCTCCAGGATCTCGGTGAAGGCCGGTGGGTTCCCTGGCACTCCCTCGAGGGCTACCTCGCCGCAGACGAGCGCGTCGCGGGCATCGAACGCCTCCTCCGTCGCTGGGCCGACCGCGCCGGCGTCGAGCCGCCGGACGTGCTCGCGACCACCCGCCGCATCGCGCTCGAGACCCTGCCCGCGCTCGGCATCATCGATCTCGGGGGCGCCGCCTACGACGGCTCCTCTGCTTCGAGGGGCGCCGGGTCCGCCGACTCGGGCGCGCGCGCGGCCGCCGCCGACGGAGACGGCAGGGTCGCGGGAGAGCACGCGACGCTCGGCGGCCTCACCGTGCGCCTCACCCCCCGCGGGCGCGCGCTGCTGGCAGGCTCGAAGGCCACCGTCGACCCCACGCCGAGCAAGTTCGTCGACACGCACGCGCTGCGCGTCGGTCAGTCGGCGCGGATCGCCCACGTCCTGGGCCTCGCGCCCTTCGCCGAGCTGGGCCGCGTCGGCGACCAGCTCGACGTCCTGCTCACCCCGCAGGCGATTGCCCGCGCCCTCTCCGCAGGGCTCGAGGGCGACTCGCTCCGCGCGCGCATCGAGCTGGTCGCGCCCCTCCCGGACACCATCTCGCGCATGCTCATCCAGGCGAGCGCCATCATCGGCCGGGCCGCGATGGTGCAGGCGGCCGGCTTCCTCTGGGTCGACGACGCAGAGGTGCGCGAGCTGCTCCGCACGCGCCGGCCTGCGTGCAGCTCTTCATCGACCCCTCGCCCCCGGGCGGGCTCCTCGTCCTACCCGACGTCGACCTCGAGCGCGTGGTGCGTCGCTGCCGCGCGCTCGGCGTCGAGGTGGAGGTCGATGCGGGGGGCGTCGCCCGCGCCCGGACGCACACGACACCTCCGCCGGGCCGCGTCACGGTCTCCGGCGCGTCGCCCAAGGTCGGGAGCACGCCGCCCCCTCCGATGCCCGCCCCAGGGTCGCGCACGACGCCGACGCCAGCCGAAGGGATGAAGCGGGTCAAGCGCTAGGCTGCTCACGATGGGGGCTTCGCCCCCAAACCCCCGCTCAAGGCTGCTCACGATGGGGGCTTCGCCCCCAAACCCCCGCTCAAGGCTGCTCACGATGGGGGCTTCGCCCCCAAACCCCCGCTCAAGGCTGCTCACGATGGGGGCTTCGCCCCCAAACCCCCGCTCTAGGCTGCTACACCACCTCGACGACCCGCTGGCGCCTCGCGAGCTCGCACGCGTCCCGCAGCTTGTCGTAGAATCTCCCTCGAAGCCGGCAGCCCCCTCATCGCGAGCTGGGGCGTCACCTGGTCCTTCGTCAGCAACACGATCGTCGCGATCCCGAGCAGCCGGTCGGTGAACGACTGGCGCATCTCCACGTCGAGCACGCGCCACAACGGGAGCGACTCGACCCGCTTGGAGAAGACGCCGACCTCGTAGTCGATGCTGCGGGTCGTGACGCGGAAGCGGCGCGCCTTGCGGCGCATGTTCATGATCAACATCCAGACGATGCCGACGACCGCGAGGCAGAGGACGCCCGCGAAGACGTACGACCAGAACCACGCCTTCCAGCTCGGGGACGCCGTCGTAGATGACCGCCGCCGGCGCCATCGCCGCGGCTCCGTACGGCTGCATGCCCGCGGCGGGCGCGGAGCCGTCGAGCATGCTGCCGCAGAAGCGGCATTTGACGGCGGCGTCCTGGATCTCCTCGGCGCAGTAAGGGCAGGGCTTCACCCGCGCAGACTAGCAAGGTACGGGCTCGAGCTGCCAGGGGCCGATCCGCGTCGGCTCCTCGAGCGCGGCGCGCAGCGCTTCGAGGAAGCGGGCGCGCGGCCAGAGGGACGCGCCGAAGCGCTCGAGGTGCTCGGTGTGGACCTGGCAGTCGACCAGATCGATGCCCCAGCGCGCGAGCTGCTCGATCAGGGTGACGAAGGCGACCTTGGAGGCGTCCGGCGCGCGCGCGAACATCGACTCGCCGAAGAACGCGGCTCTGCCCAGCGAGACGCCGTAGAGCCCGCCCAGCGAGCTCGCCGTCTCGCCACGCCTCGGCGGAATGGGCGAGGCCGCGGCGGTGCAGCTCGGTCGTAGGCGTCGACCATCGCGGGGGTGATCCAGGTGCCGTCCTGACCCGGGCGCGGCGCCTCGGCGCAGGCGTCGATGACGGCACGGAAGGAGGTGTCGAAGCGCACCTCGTACGTCCCGCGGCGGATCACCTTGCCCAGGCTGCGGCCGACCTCGAGTCTCGCCGGCGCGCAGCACCATGCGCGGGTCGGGCGAGTGCCAGAGGATCGGCGTCTCGTCGTCGTACCAGGGGAAGATGCCCTGCGCGTAGGCGAGGACCAGGCGCTCCGGGCGCAGATCGCCGCCGACGGCGAGCAGGCCGCCTTCTCGGCGAGATCGGGCGAGGGGAAGCGGAGGCGCTGTCGAGCCGGAAGATCACTCGCCGAACATCCACAGCCCGCCGTCGTGACAGGCGACGAGCAGGCGCCGTCGCCGGCCGGCAGCACGGCAATCGGGGCGGCGCAGATGCTGCGGTCACCGGCGATCTCCACGCGGCCGTCCGGCGAGACGACGCCTGCGCGCCCGCTCCGCGCGCGAACGCGACGCGGCCGGCGGCGTCGACGACGAGGGGCGGGCTCGGCTTGAGCTCGAGCGTGGCGAAGGGCCGATCAGGATGAACCCGGACGTGGCCGAGGGCGGGGGCCTGTCGAGCTGGAGGTGAAGCGCTCGTTGCCGGCGGCGTCGATGCCGAGGAGCATGCCGAACTGTGTCGCGACGAGGGTGACGGCGGCAGCCTTGGGTGAGGGTCTCGGGGCGGAGGGCTGGGAGACGGGGGCCTTGGGTACGCCGCCGGGGTGGGTGCCGAGCGGGGCACCGCGTCGAGCCCGGGCGCGAGCGTGGGGGGGCCGTCGAGGGCGAGGCCGCCGGCGCGGACGTGGGTGATGCCGGTGGGGAGGTCGAGCGCGACGAGGCGGTGGGCGTCGACGACGGCGAGGAGGGTGCGCGCATCGGCGACGACGGCGCCGCGCTGCGTGGTGCCGCCGAACGAGCCGATGCTGCGCGGCGGGGCCGGCGGACGGAAGCGGTAGACGTTGCCGGTGGCGGTGGTGACGAGGGCGCGCTGTCGCGGGGTGGCCTCCAGGACGGCGCCGGGCGCGCTCGCTCGCTGCCGTGCTCGTCGAGGGCGCGCGCGCGACGGACGACGCCGTCGGCGTCGATTTCGACGAGCGCATTGCCCGGCGGCGACCAGCAGCCCGCCGTGGAGAGCGCGAGCGGGGCGGTGTCGGCGTCGCGGCGCGGGATGCCGAGCGGGGTGGCGAAGCGGACGGCGCCGGCGGGGGTGAAGCCCCAGGCGATGCCGTCAGCGGTGACGACGGCGATCGTCCCGTCGCTGAGCAAGGTCGGGGGCGCCAGCGCGGCCATGCGTCCGAGGCGGGCCCGCCAAATCTCGCGCGCGTCCGGGGCCAGCTTGACAATCTCGGGGATGGTGAGGGCGACGATGATGTTGCCGGCGGGGTCGACGATCGGCGAGACGTCGACGCTGCCGGCGACGTGACGGCGCCAGATCTCCACGGGGGACGCGGGGAGGCGCGTGCTCGCCCGGCCGGTGCGATACGGGTCGAGCCGGTCGCTCGGCGCGGGGCCGCGCGGCGCGCCGACCAGCGACCACGCGGGGCATGGACGCGTCGAGCGCGTCCGCGCGCGCGGGTTGACCGACGCCCAGGCTGACGGCCGAGAGCGCGGCTGCGAGGACCAGGGCTGCGCTGGGACCGGGCTTGGAGAGGGCGGGCATGCGCGGGGGCTCCTTCATGGAGGTACCACAGGAGCGGCGCCCCGGGGGCTGGTATGCTGGCCGCGCCATGGCCGACCAGCCCGAGCACGACGGTGCGCCGGTTGAGCTCTCGGCCGACGAGACGTCGGTCATGCTCGGCTGCTTCGCGGGCGCGCCGCCCGAGGCGCTCTCCGCGTCGACGGGGCTCTCGCCCACGCGCGTCGCGGCCATCATCGCGCGGCTCGCGCGGCTGGGGCTCATCGAGCCGGGCGCGGTGCCGCTCATCCCGCTCGACGGCGCGCGGCGAGAGACGCCCGCCGCGTTCGCCGCGCCCGAGGTGGAGGACCCAAAGGCCGCGCGTGACTCGCTGGTCGAGCTGATCGACGCGGCGGTCGTGGGGCTCGTCCCCGGGGGCGAGGCACGCGAGCGCGAGGCGGAGGGGGAGGCCGCGGGCGGCGCGGAGGAGGTGGACGGGAGCGGCGAAGCACCGCGGGAGGTCGACGCGGACGCGGACGCCGACGCGGACCGGCACCGGCGACGGTTCGAGCTGGAGCTGCGGGCGCTACCGGCGGGGGCCCGGGTCGCGCGCGCGCAGAAGGCCTCGGCGGCGGACCTGCTCGCGCTCTGCTTCGACCCGGACCCGGCGGTGATCGCGGCGGTGATCGGCAACCCGGCGGCGACCCTGGAGCACGCGCGGCTCGTCGCCTTCCACCACCGCACGGCGCGTGGGCTGGAGGACGTCGCGGCGCGCCCTTCGCTCGCCGCAGACGCGCTCGTGCACCGGCGCCTGCTCCGCAACCCCGCGCTCGGCGAGACCACGCTGCGGCGGTTGGTGGGGACGAAGCGGCTGCTCGAGGTGCACAAGCTGGGGATGGACCGCGACGTCCCCGAGCGCACCCGCGTGGCGGCGCGCGCCCTCTTCCGGGCCCGGTTCGCGACGGCCTCGGCGGAGGAGCGCGTCGACGTCGTGTGGGCCACCGAGGGGCGGGTGCTGACGGCGATGACGGGGCTCACCTTCGACAGCCGGACGACCTCAATCCTCTGCTCCCGCACCTACGCATCAATCATGCTGGTCCAGAGCCTCGCCCGCTTCCCCGCCACGCCGCCCGCGCTGATCGCGCACCTGCTCCGCCAGCCGCTGGTGAAGCGGCAGCCGCACCTCAAGAACCAGCTCCTCGCGCACCCGAACACGCCCAGCGAGGCGAAGCGGCGCCCGTAGCGCAGCGTTCACCACGCGCGCGCCCAGGCGGGCGCGCCGCGCCAGGCGAAGAGGCCGCGCGACGCGGGGTAGAGCGAGGCGGGGACCGGCGGCAAGGCGGGCGGGGCGCCGGGACGGCGGAGGGCGAGGCTGGCCTGAGCGACGAGCGCGGCGCGCTGGGCGTGTCCGAATCTCGGAGAGGTGGATGCCGTCGTCGAGGAACCACTCGTGGTGGGCGGCGGCGGCGCGCGACCAGCGGAGGACGAGGAGCTGCCCGGGGCGCTCCTCGGCCATCTCGGCGAGCGTGCGGTTGAACCACGCTGCGCCCTCCGGCAGATCGGGTTGCACGACGTCGACCCAGAGCACGCGGCGGCCGGGGCCGATGGCGTCGAGCATCTCCGAGATGAGCTTCCTGGGCGTCTGGTGGTACTCGACAACGAAGCCGATGTCGTTCGTGCCGAGCGCGATCACGAAGGCGTCGGGCGACGCTCCCGCGGCGCGCAGGGCGCGCACGATCTTCACGCCCGAATACGGCTCGCTCGCCGACGCCGGGATGCGCCGGCAGGGCTCCCCGTCCACCTTCACGTCGGCCCAGCCGACGGCGCTGAGCGCCGGCTTCAGGTAGTGCCGATCACCCTTGGTCACGGAGTCGCCGAGGACGACGACGCGCGATCCCCCGCGGCCTGGGGGAGCGTGGTGAACGAGGGCCGCGCGGGCGGTCGCGGCGAGGACGACCAACCCCGTGACGACCGCCTCGATGCCCATCTCCGCGCCTCCCTGGACGGCCACGAGGAAATCCGAAGGCTCGGCGCCCGTCAACCCTGCCGCGCTCCCGGGAGGCGCTTCCCGGTTTCTCCTCGCCGGAAGGCTGTTACCCTGGCTCGATGCGTCCCTGCCCGCCTTGCTTCACCTCGGCGGCCGTCGCGCTCGCGGTGCCGCCACCGGCGTTCCTAGCAAGAGTTTGGATGGAGCATGGTCAAGGTCGAGTGCGACGGTTGTAAAGCCCCCTACCAGGTCGACGAGAAGCGCATCCCGCCAACGGGGCTGAAGATGCGGTGCCCCAAGTGCGGCACCAACCTGCTCGTGAAGCGGCCCGGCGACGCCGAAGGCGGCGCGGGCGCTCCCGGCGCCGACGCGGATTTGCCCGCCGTCGCGGTCCCGCCCGCGCAGCGCGCGCCGGGAGCACCCCCTCCGGCCCCCCGCGCGGCGCCCCCGCGCCCGCCGCCGAAGCCTCCGTCGCCCCCCGCGAAGGTGCCCCCCCCGCGCGCTGCGGCTCCGGTCGCGCTCGACGAGGATCCCGGGTTCGATCTCGCCTCCGACGCGGATTTGCCCGCGGTTCGCTCCGGCTTCGGGGAGATTGATTTGGCGGTCGACCTGCCCGCGCCGGCGGCGGACCTCCCCGCAACGCGCCCGGCCGGGGCTCCGCCTCTCGTCCGAAAGCCCGCGCCGCCGATCCCCAAGGCAAAGCCGGCAGCGTTCGCGCCGCCCCCGCAGGACGACGACGAGGCGGACCTGCCGGCGCTGCCCACCCAGGAGCTCGACGACCTCCCCGTCGCCGCCGGATCCATCGAGCACGCGGACCTCCCCGCCGTCGCAGGCCCGTCCGGGCACGCGGACCTCCCGGCGGCGAGGGACTCGGATCTTCCACTCCTCGCGGGCCGCGGCGCGCCCCCCGGCGCCCCGCAGCGCACGCGCAGCCCGACGGTCAACTTCGGCGACATCGATTTGCCGATGGCGCCGCCCGCCGACCTCCCTGCGACGCCCGCCAAGCCGCGCGCGCGCACCGTGAACTTCGGGGACATCGACCTGCCGGCCTTGCCCGAAGAGGCGGAGCTCCCCGAGCCGGCGGCGCGCGGCTTCGGCGAGATCGATCTTCCCCTGGTCGGCGCCGATCTCCCCGCGTCCGCGGGCGTGGGCCTGCCTGCTCCCGCCGGCGTGGGCCTGCCTGCTCCCGCCGGCGTGGGCCTGCCTGCTCCCGCGGGCGTGGGCCTGCCTGCGCCTGCACCGGCCGCGGGGCTCCCCACACCCGCACAGGGCGCTGGGCTCCCCGTGCACGCGCAAGCCGCGGGGTTCCCCACGGCGGTGTCGGGCGGCGGTCTGCCGATGCCCGCGCAGGGCCAGGGCCTGCCGGTCGCGGCGTATGGCGGCGGTCTGCCGATGCCCGCGCAGGGCCAGGGCCTGCCGGTCGCGGCGCATGGCGGTGGGCTGCCAATGCCCGCGCAGGGCCAGGGCCTGCCGGTCGCGGCGTATGGCGGTGGGCTGCCGATGCCCGCGCAGGGCCAGGGCCTGCCGATGCCCACGCAGGCGGGCCTTCCCGCGCCCGTGGACGTGGGCTTCCCGGAGCCGTTCGGCGACGGCCCCGCCGCGGGGCGCGCGCCGGCCTTCGGAGACATCGCGTTCGGCGACGAGATCCCGCTCGACGCCGGCCCGCAGGGCCGATCCAACGCGTTCGACGACTCCGACCGCGCGGTGCCGGGCGCGATGGATTCCGACGGCGGCGCCCGCCGGCCCGGTCGGCATCGACGTGGTCGCGGATCCGTTGCCCGTGACGGTCGGGGACGAGGCCGACCTCGCCGCGCCTCTGGCGGCGCCGCTGGAGTCCGCGCAGGTCGCGGCGCCGCGGCGCTCACGCGAGCCAGAAGCGCCCGCCAAGAAGAGCAACGCCCGCAGGGCCGCGCTCGTCGCGGCGGTGCTGCTCACGCTGACGGGCGGCGCGCTCACGATGTCGCCGTCCATCGGGCCCTTCGGCGCCCACATCATCAGCGATCAAGATCAACGCCGGAAAGTACGCGGCGTCGCTCGATGCGCTGCGCAAGGCGACGGGCACCCTGCTCGACGAGGACACGTACGCGTCCGTGTCGACGGCGATCGACCGCTGCAAGGCCGCCGGCGTGGAGATGCCCCGCCACCGCCCCACCGCCGCGTACTGCGCCGAGCTCACCCTCCAGCGCGGGCTGCGCTTCGGCCACCGCGCCGACGACGAGGCCTCGGCCCAGCAGCTCCTGACCGTGGCCGCCGACGGCGGCGGCGACGACGCCGCGCTCGCGAAGACCGCGCTCGACGTGCTCGGCGGCCGGGAGGCGCAGGCGCGCGGGCAGGTGGCCGCGATCGCGCAGCGCGCGCCGGGAAACGTCGACGTGGCCGTCGTCGCGGCGTACGTCGAGCTCGCGGACAAGGCCGCCGTCAAGGCGGCCGTCAGCGCGTGGCAGCACGCGGTCTCGATGAAGAAGAGCGCGCGCACGCTCTACGGCCTGGCCCGCGCGCTGGAGGCCGCAGGCGACACCGCCGGCGCCGAGGCCAGCGCCCGTGCGGCGCTCGCCGCCTCGCCCGCGCACGCCGGCGCCCGTACGCTGCTCGCCTCGCTCATCGGGTACGACACGGCCCACGAGCAGGACGCGATCAAGCTCCTCGAGGAGGCCACCGGCGGCGAGGCGGGGAAGGCGGCGAGCGAGGGGGAGCTCGTCGACGCCTTCACGGAGCTCGGCATGATCCACCTGGCGCGCTCGCGCGTGACCGCGGCAGCGGAGGCCTTCGCCGCCGCGTTGAAGCGCTCCCCGCTCGCGGTGCGCCCGCTCATCGGGAGCGGCGAGCTCCTCTACACCTCGGGGCGCTACTCCGAGGCGCTCGCGCGCTTCGACGCGGCGACCAAGGCCGAGCCCGACAACGTCGTCGCCAGGGTGGGCACGGCCAAGACGTGGCTCAAGCTCGAGAAGCCGAAGGACGCCAAGGACCTCCTGAAGAAGCTCCGCGCAGAGAAGCCGAAGGACGCGCTCGTCGCCCTCTGGCTCGGCCACATCGAGGAGTCGCTCGGCAAGCGGAAGGAGGCCACCGCCGCGTACACCGACGCGATCAAGCTGGGCGGGAACAAGGCTGCGGCGGTCGACGCGTACGTGGCGCTCGCCCACCTCCTGAGCGGCAGCGGCCAATCCGACGAGGCGAACGCCAAGCTGGCCGAGGCTTCGCAGAAGTTCCCCGACCTGCCCGCCCTGCACCGCGCCAAGGGCGAGGTCGCGCTGCAGATGGGTCGGTACGAGGAGGCCGAGCGCGAGCTCCGGGCGGCGCTCGCCAAGGAGGACGACCTCGCCACCCTCTTCCGCCTCGGCGTCACGCTGCGCAGGATGCGCCGCTTCGACGACGCGAAGGCGATCCTCGAGAAGGTCTCCACCGTCGACAAGGACTTCCCCGGCCTCACGCTCGAGTGGGGGCTCTACTACGAGGACTCCGGGCAGCGGGACAAGGCGCTCGCGTCGTACCGCGCGGCGCTGGAGAAGGCGCCCAACGACGTCGACCTCAAGCTTCACGTCGGCTCCAACCAGGTCATGGCCGGCCACCCCGAAGAGGCGCTCAAGCTCCTCCGGGAGGTGAAGAACGAGCGGCCCAACTCCGCCGAGGCGAACCACTTCCTCGGCCGGGCGCTCCTGCTCACGAACCAGAACCCGCAGGAGGCGCTGCGCTACCTGGAGGCCGCGGTCGGCCTCGACGCCAACCGCGCCGAGTACTACCTCTACGTCGGCTGGGCGGCGAACGAGGTCAACGAGCAGGGCAAGGCCACGGCGGCGCTGAACAAGGCGATCGAGCTGGATCACGATCTCGGCGACGCCTACTGGCAGCGCGGCGTCCTCCGGCAGAAGCAGGGCGCCACCGTCGACGCGCTCCGAGACCTGCAAGTGGCGCTGGAGAAGCGCCCTTCGCGCTTCGAGGCGTGGGCCACCATCGCCGTCTGCGATCAGGACCTCTCCAAGTGGACGGAGGCCGAGCAGGCCTGGCGCCGCGCCATCGCGGGCAACGATCAGGTGGCGGAGTGGCACTACCGGCTGGGCAAGCTCCTCTCGGGGCACGGGAACAAGGCCGCCTCCCTCCCCGAGCTGGAGCAGGCCGTCACCCTCGGGGACAAGCCCGGCGACGTCGTGCGTCCCTGGGTCTTCGACGCGCACTACCTGCTCGCCGACGGGCTGCGGCCCTCCCCGGCCTTCAAGGAGAAGGCGATCAAGAACTACAAGCGCTTCCTCGAGCTGGCCCCCAAGGACAACGCCTACGTGCCCGACGCCAAGGCGGCGCTCGCGGCGCTCGGCGTGCGAGACAGCCCGTAGCCGCGAGCGGCATCGGCCGCCACCTCACCGGCCCGGCGCGTCAGCTCGGCAGCTTGACCGTGCCCTGCACGGCGCCGGAGATGTCCCAGCCGAGGCCGGCGTCGTGCATCGTCGGATCGACGTACCAGCGCTTCGCGTCCTCGCCGCTCCCCTGCTGGATCAGCACCCAGTCGTGGTCCTCGAAGCCCTTCCAGGGGAGCTTGTGGCCGAGCACTTCGGCCTTGCTGCTGTGGACGACGTACGCGCGCGCGTCCAGCTTGGCCCGCGCCGCCGCCCGGTCGAAGACGCGCGCGAAGAGGTGCGCGTACTCGGTGCAGTTGCCCTCCCGCTCCGCCGCCGCGAACGACATGCTCGTCGGGTGCTTGAGGCCGAAGTGGAGGATCCTGTCGCTCGCGGCGAGGGAGATGTCCATCGCCTCCTCGACCGACGAGGGATCGGCCTTGGCGACGCTCGCGTCGAAGGCGCGCTCGAGCGCCCTGTCCAGCACGGCGCCCGAGCGCTTGACGGTGTGAGGCGGGAGGAGCTGGAACGCGAAGCGCGGCAGCGCGGCGCCGGCGGCGGTCGCGAAGAGCATGACCACCAGGAGCACACCCAGCCCGCGCCACAGAGTCCGCATGCGCGTGATTGTGGCAGCGCCCCTCGCGCCCTGCCAACTTCGCTACCTCACCGCGGGGCGCCGGCCGAGGGCGCCGCGCTCGCGGCCGGCGGCGCGCCCGCCTTGACCCACGCGGGCGCGTCAATCGCCACCTGAGCGAACTGGTACGTCAGCTTCACCTCGCCGCTGTTGCCGGCGCCCTCGACGCGCACGACCGCGGTGCCCGGCGCGCCGTCCTTCACCGCCGGATCGTCCATCTTCGTGACGGGCCCCTTGAGGCGGCCGAGGAGCTGCACCGTCTTGTCGCAGAGCCGGATCACCATCGGCTGCACGAAGGCGGCGCCGTCCGCCGCCTTGCTCTCGTAGCGCGCGAGGACAATCTCCTCCTTCGGCGCGGGGTGCCAGCGCCACACCTTCGCGAACCGCGAGGTCACCCCCTCCGGATCCTTGAACTGCCCGTTCACCAGGGCGCGCCCGAGCCGCCTGAGGAGCGCGGCGTCCGGCGTGGTCTCCTCGACGAGCGCGCCCGGCGCGGGGTCGTCCGCGGGGATGATCACCTCCGGCGCGCTCGCTGCCCCGCCGCAGCAGCGGAAGCCGACGCTCGCCTCCTTGGCCCCCGGATCCTCTTCGCGCGCACCGCTGCAACGCATGTGCGCGTACGGCTGGTTCCCGAACCCGCCGCGCAGCACGCCCTTGCCCTCCGCCTTGCCGCGCTTCCACTCGCTCG
The DNA here is from genome assembly GCA_963827955.1 of uncultured delta proteobacterium. Taxonomy (GTDB): domain Bacteria; phylum Myxococcota_A; class Polyangia; order Polyangiales; family Polyangiaceae; genus CAWHDJ01. Next base: position 156,970 of record CAWHDJ010000017.1, read on the forward strand.
CGGTCCACTCCCACGCGAAGCCGTGCATCGCGTGTACCCCGAAGCCGCTCGCGCACTTCTCGAACGCAGACGGAGCGGGCTTCGCGCCGAGCCCCGTGGGGCACACCCTGGCGTCGAAGCGATCGCCGTACTCGTAGCGCGTGTTCGCGGGCCCCTTGCACGCGCGCTCCCACTCGAGCTCGGTGCAGAGCCGGCGACCGCGCGCCTCGCACAGCTTCTTCGCCTCGCCGCGCGAGACGCCGGTGAGCGGCGGCTTCGACGCGTCGTCGGGGTACGGGTAGGCGTCGATGTCGAACGCGCCGAGATCGATCGCCTCGCCGGCGAGCTCCTCCCCGGGCAGCTTGGGGTGGTCGCCGCAGGCGGTGCCGGCCACCAGCTTGCCGGCGGGGATGCTCACGACGGGCGCCGCGGGCGCCGCGGGAACCGGCGCGGCGCTCGCCGGCGCGGCGGCGACGGCGGTGCCGGCGGCGGGAGCGCTCGAGGTCGCCGCCGGCGCGGGCGCGTCGGAGGGCTTCGCGCAGGACGCGCTGGCGAGGCCCAGCGAGAAGGCCGCGGCGGTGCAGGCGAGGAGGGGGGCGCGCATGGCCCCGACGGGTACGCGGCGCCGCCCCAGGCGTCAACGACGCCCGAGGCGCGCACCTTGCCTCTCCTCGGGGGATGTCCGAGCGCCGTACCGCAAACGACCGCGAGCCCACGTCGTCCCGCCGCCCGCTCTGGAAGGGCACGGTCGCCTTCGGGCTCGTCAGCATCCCGGTGAGCCTGAGGCGGGCCGTCGCGCGCCGGCAGGTGCGCTTCCACGAGCTCCACGGCCACGACGGCGGCCGCATCCGCCGCCGCGCGGTCTGCTCGCTCGACGGCGCCGCCGTGGCGCGCGAGCACATCGTGCAAGGGGACGAGGTCGAGCGCGGACGCTGGGTCACCGTCACGGCCGACGAGCTGCCAGGCGCTGAGCCCGTCGGCGTCTCGCGCCGATCGAGATCGCGGCCTTCGTCGACCCGCACGACATCGACCCAATCTACTACGAGCGGACGTACTGGCTCGTCCCCGACGAAGGGCGCGCGATGGCCGTACGCCGTGCTCGCCGCCGCGCTCGAGAGGGCCGGCCGCGTCGCCGTCGCGCGCTTCACCATGCGCACCCGGCGGCACCTCGCCGTGATCCGCCCGACGCCCCGCGCCGACGCGGGCCGCCCGCGCTCGCGCTCTCGACCCTCGTCTTCGCCGACGAGATGTCCCCCTGCCCAGCTCGGGGCCCCCGGGGCCCCCGCGCCGGGGTGACCGGCGAAGATCACGCTCTGGCGAGCGGCTCGTCGCCTCGCAGTCGGGCGAGTTCCGGCCGGAGCGGTTACCGCGACGATCACCGCGAGCAGCTCCTCGCTTACCTGTGGACAAGGCCGCGCGCGCCGCGTCCCGCCGCGCCGCCCGAGCCGCGCCGGCGGCCGCCCAGGGACCTCGGCGGCGCGCTCGAGGCGAGCGTGGCGGACGCGGAGCGGCCCCGGAAGGCGGCCTGAGCCCGGCGAAAGAGGCCGGGCGGTTGCCGGCTCCTCCGCGCCGCGATGCTGGTACCCTGGCCCCCGCGATGCAGAAGGACGCCCCTATCTTCGGGTTCAACGACGCGCGCGCCGACATCGTGCAGACGGTGATCGACCGCGTCGTGCTCGGCACCAAGGACCCGCTCCTCGCCCTCAACGACGCCGCGTACCACGAGACCAAGCGGCTCGAGGGGGCGAAGGGCCAGCGCCAGGCGCGCGAGCTCGCCGAGTGGCAGAGGCTCGCCAGGGGCCTCGTCGCGCATGAGCGACGCCGACCGCAAGAAGCGCCTGCGGGAGCCTGTGCGAGCGCTACGGCTGGGACGTCGCCGGCAACTTCGATCCGCGCGTCTTCCAGGTCGCCACGCGCCTGATGCCCCCGCTCGTCACCGCGCTGCTCGCCCCGAGCACCTTCGCGCACCTGGCCGGACGCCCGTCGAAGATGGTCAGCCTCGACGCGCTCGACGACAAGGTGATCGTCGAGGGCCCGATCGACGAAGCATGCAGCGCCTGGTCCGCCACGGCACGGCGGTCTACGTGCCCACGCACCTCTCCAACATGGACTCGATCGTCTTCGGCTACGCCCTCGAGCGCGCCGGCCTGCCCCCGGCCACCTACGGCGCGGGGAAGAACCTGTTCACGAACCCCGTCCTCTCCTTCTTCATGCACAACCTCGGCGCCTACCGCGTCGACCGCCGCATCAAGCACAACCTCTACAAGGACGTCCTCAAGACATACTCGTGCGTGCTCCTCGAGCGCGGCTACCACTCCCTCTTCTTCCCCGGCGGCACGCGCTCGCGCTCCGGCGGCGTGGAGCGCCGCCTCAAGCTCGGCCTGGTCGGGAGCGCCATCGAGGCGTACGCCCGCACGCTCCTCGCCGGGAAGGAGCGGCGCATCTTCTTCGTCCCCGCGACCATCAACTACCTCATCACCCTCGAGGCCGAGACCCTCATCGCCGACTTCCTCTCCGAGGCGGGCAAGGGCCGGTTCATCATCGAGGACGACGAGTCGACGCGCATCGCGCGCGTCGGCGCGTTCATCAAGAAGCTGCTCGGCATGCGCGGCGCCGTGGTGATCCGCTTCTCCCAGCCGATCGACCCCTTCGGCAACCGCGTCGACGCCGACGGCGTGTCCCACGACGGCCGCGGCCGCCCCGTCGACCCGGCGAGCTACGTGAAGAACGCGCGGGGAGAGGTCGTCATCGACCACGCGCGCGACGGGCAGTACACGCGCGAGCTCGGCGAGGAGATCTGCCGTGCCTACGCCCGCGACACCGTGATCATGCCCACGCACATCACCGCCGCGGCCTGCTTCGCCCGGCTGCGATCGAGCGCGCCCGCCGCCGACCTCTTCACCGTGCTCCGCCAGCGCGACGTCGTCACCGTCCCGCGCGACGATCTGGCCAGGGAGGTCTGCCGGATCCGCGACGCGCTCCTCGCGCTGGAGCGGGAGGGCGCCGTGATCGCGAGCGACCTCGTCCGCCGCGCCTCCGGCGGCGACATCGTCGAGAGCGCGCTCGCGGCGTTCAGGGCCTTCCACACCTCGCCGGCGCTGCGGCCGGTGCCCGAGGGCCTCGTGATCTCCGACACCAACCTCCTCTTCTATTACCAGAACCGCCTCGCCGCCCACGGCCTCGCCTGGGATACCCTTGCCCCGCCGGGCATGCGGCCCGTTCCCATGTTTGGAGGGGCCGAGCCCCCCCAAACGCCCCCGGGCCAACCGGCAGCGGTCACGGGTGGAGGTGCGGCGTGAGCGCCGAGGTCTCGACCAGGCCTGCCGTCGGCGTCGTCGGCGGCGGGGCGTGGGGCATCGCTCTCGCGCTCGCGGCGAGCCGCACCGGCGCGGGGGTGACGCTCTACTCGCGCCGGGCCGAAGCGAACGCGAAGCCGGGCGTGCACGTCACCGCCGACTACGCCGAGATTGCGCGGGCGCGGCTCGTCGTGCTCGCGGTCCCCACCACGGTCGTGCGCGACGTGGCCCGCGCCCTCGGCGACCACCTCGACGGCGCGCACCTCGTCGTCCACGGCATCCGCGGCCTCTCCGTCGATCACTTCGAGACGGTCTCGGACATCGTGCGCCGCGAGACGCCGGTGCGCCGCCTGGGCGCGCTCGGCGGGCCGGTGCAGGCGAGCGAGCTCCACGAGGGCCGCCCCTCGGCCATGGTCTGCGGCTCGCACTTCCCCGAGGTGCTCGCGGCCGTCACCTCGGCCTTCCAGCACGGCGCCCTGCGCGTCTACGGCACGCCCGACCTGCGCGGCCTCGAGTGGGCCTCCGCGCTCGTCGGCTGCCTCTCGATCGCCGTCGGCTACGCCGACCAGGCCGGCGCCGGCCCGGGCCTCCTCGCCGCCCTCATTTCACGCGGCGTCGAGGAGGCGGCGCGCATCGCCGCGGCCGCCGGCGCGGACGAGCGCACCATCCTCGGCCTCGGCGGCTACGGCGACCTGCTCGCCTCCATCCGCCTCGCGGACCGGCCCGAGGTCGTGATCGGCCGCGCCCTCGCCCGCGGCCACTCGCTGGACGAAGCGGTCGCCGAGGCGAAGCTCCGCGTCGAGGCGATCGCGCTCACCCCGCGGGTCGTGGAGTTCGCCCGGGAGGCGAGAGTGAACGCCGCGACGTTCGACGCGCTGGAGCAAATCCTCGGAGGGGCCGCCCCCCGGCCCCTGCTGGCGAAGATCTTCGCCGCGTAGCCGCAGCACGTCACATCCTCCACCCGCCTCCTCGATGGTTCGTGTCGTCTCCTCGACGAGGACACGAATCTCCTCGATGGTTCGTGTCGTCTCCTCGACGACGACACGACCCTCCTCGACGATTCGTGTCATCTCCTCGACGACGACACGAACCTCCTCGACGGTTCGTGTCATCTCCTCGACGACGACACGAACCTCCTCGACGGTGCGTGTCGTCTCCTCGACGACGACACGAACCTCCTCGACGGTTCGTGTCATCTCCGCGACGACGACGGGAACCTCCTCGACGGTTCGTGTCATCTCCTCGACGACGACGGGAACCTCCTCGACGGTTCGTGTCATCTCCTCGATGACGACAGGAACCTCCTCGACGGTTCGCGTCATCTCCTCGACGATGACACGAACCTCCTCGATGGTTCGTGGCGCCCACGACGCGTCGCATCACGCGGCGCACCATCCAAGGCGCTCTACCACCTCACGGCGACCGGCGTGTGTCGATCCTCGACCGTCCCGTCGCCGAGCTCCCCCTGGGTGTTGGACCCCCAGCAATAGAGGTCGCCCTTCTTGTCGAGGGCGCACGAGTGGGAGAAGCCGACCGCGATCAGCTTCACGTCCGTGAGCCCCTTGACGAGGACCGGCGTGGACTTGTCGTCCGACGTCCCGTCGCCGAGCTGGCCGAGCGGGTTGTTCCCCCAGCAGCGCACCGTCCCGTCCGAGATCAGCGCGCAGCTGTGCGCCTCGCCGAGATCGAGGTGGATCACCTTGTCGAGGCCCTTCACCTCGACGGGCCCGTCCCGGTCCTGCGTCGTCCCGTCGCCGAGCTGGCCGTCGGAGTTGCGCCCCCAGCAGCGGACGGTGGCGTCCTTCAGGAGCGCGCACGTGTGATAGCCGCCGAGCGCGATCTCGGTCACGTCCTTGAGCTTGGACACGAGCGTGGGCGGCCTGGAGAGCGGGTGGCCCATGCCGAGCTCCCCGTCCGAGCCCGAGCCCCAGCACGCGACCGTGCCCTCCTTCAGCAGCACGCACGTGTGCGAGTTCCCCGCGACGATCTGCGTCACGTCGTGGGGGACGTTGACCTTCACGGGGTCCTTCGAGTCGCGCGTGGAGGGGCCCTTGCCGAGCTCGCCGTTCGCCTGGTAGCCCCAGCAGCGCACGTCGCTCCCCGCGTCGAGGACGCAGGTGTGCCACTTGCCGGCGGCGATCTGGGTCGTCCCCTTCAGCCAGTCGATCACCTTCGGCGTGCGCACGTCGTCGGTCATCTTGTCGCCGAGCTCGCCGTGATCGTTGTTCCCCCAGCTCCGCACCGAGCCGTCGATGGTGCGGGCGAACAGGTGATCCTCGCCGCACCACAGCCCGGTCACGCCGTCGAGGCCGGCGACCTGCACCGGGACGTGCGAGTCGTCCGGCTTCCCGTTGCCGAGCGTGCCGGAGGTGTTGTCGCCCCAGCAGCGCACGGTGTGATCGGAGAGGAGCGCGCAGCTCACCTGCCGGCCGCCCACGATCGCGTCGATGGGCGGCGTCGGCACCTTCACGGCCTCCTTCACCGCCTGCACCACCGTCTGCATGGGCGGCGGCGGCAGGGGCGGGGGCGGGGGCAGCGGCGGGTTGTCGAGGACGTCGGCCCCGAGGCACGCGGGCGTGCCGCACGCGAACGCCGCGAGGAGGGCGAGCAGCGCGTCGTGTCTCTTCATGTGTGTTCCCCGTGGTGGGCCATGCGCTCCTGCCGGACCTCGGCCTTGTCCGGGTCGTCCCCCTCGTCCTCGTCGTCGTCGTCCGCAGGACTTGGCCGGGCCCTGGCGGCGGCGGGCCAGCGCAGCCCTCGCGCCAGCGGTGGGCCACGACCATGAGCGGCGGCAGGAGCAGCCGGGTGAGGATCGGCGAGGACGAGCGAGCCGCCGATGACCACGATGGCGAGCGGCTTCTGCGACTCGGAGCCGATGCCGTGCGAGATCGCCGCCGGGGTGAGGCCCAGCGTCGCCACCAGCGTCGTCATCAGGCCCGGGCGGAAGCGCTTGTCGAAGGCCTCGCGCGCCGACTTCTCGATGGACAGCCCCGCGTCGCGGGTCTGCTGGAAGTAGCTGACCATCAGGAGCGCGTCCTGCACGGCGATGCCGAAGACGGAGACGAAGCCCATGGCCGCGGAGACGGAGAAGTTGGTCCTCGTCATGAGCAGCGCGAGGATGCCGCCGGTGCAGGCGACCGGGATGTCGACGAGGACGATCGACGGTGTCGACCCAGCTCTTCACCGCGGTGAAGACGAGGAAGCATGATGAGCAGGAGCGTGAGCGGGACGACGATGGTGAGGCGCCGCAGGGCGCGACTCCAGCTCCTTCATCTCGCCCTCCCACTCGAGGTGGGTGTTGTAGGGCAGCTTGATCTGCTTGGCTGATCTTGGCCTGGGCCTCGGCGATGGTGCTGGCCAGGTCGCGACCGCGCACCGAGAACTTCACCGGGCGCGTAGCGCGAGCCGTCGGCGCGGTAGACGGTGGCGGGGCCCGTCGACCTCCTCGATCTTGGCGATCTGCGCGAGCGGGATGTTGTTGCCGTCGGGCGTGGCGACGGTGATCTCGCTGATCGCCTCGATCGAGCCGCGGTACTCGGGCAGCCAGCGGACGGCGAGGTCGAACACCTTCTCGCCCTCGTAGACCTGGGTCACCGCCTGCCCGCCGATGGCGGCCTGGATCACCGCGGCCACGTCGCCGGTGTTGAGGCCGTAGCGGGCGCAGGCCCGGCGATCGGGGTGATCTTGACGTTGGGCTGCCCGAGCGAGTGGAACATGCCGAGGTCCTTCACCCCGGGGACGGTGCTCCATCACCTTGATGATCTGCGCCGCGATGCGCTCGTTCTCCTCGAGGCTGGGGCCGTAGACCTTGACGGAGTTCTCGCCCTTCACGCCGGCGACGGCCTCCTCCACGTTGTCGTTGATGTACTGGGAGAAGCCGAAGATGGCGCCCGGGAACTCGGCCTGGAGCTCGCCCTGGAGCTCGTCGGTGAGCTTCTCCTTGGTGAGCCCCTTCGGCCACTCGTCGAACGGCTCGAGCGGGGCGAAGAACTCGATGTTGAAGAAGCCGCTCGACGTCGGTGCCGTCGTCGGGCCGGCCGAGCTGCGAGACGACGGTGGTGATCTCCGGGTGCTTGCGGTTCTTGTCGGTGCAGGGGACGGTCTTGTCCTTCGGGCAGCCGCGGAGGATGTCGCGCATGCGCGGCACGAAGCTCGACGACTCCTCGAGCGAGATCGACATCGGGAACGTGGCCCGGATCCAGAAGTTGCCCTCCTCCAGCTTGGGCATGAACTCGCGACCCGAGCAGGGGGAAGAGGGCGACGCACGCGATGACCGGGACCATCGCGAGCGCGGACGCGCTGCGTGGGCCAGCGCATGGCGGCGGCGAAGAGCGGGTTATAGATCCTGTAGAGCCCGCGCATGAGGAAGTTCTCCTTCTCCTCCAGGTTCGCGGGCATGAACATGCGGGAGAGGACGGGCGTGAGCGTCAGCGCGAGGCAGATGGCGCCGCCGATGGCGAACGCGTACGTGCGCGCCATGGGGGCGAAGATCGCGCCCGGCACGCCGGTGAGCGTGAAGAGGGGGAGGAAGGCGACGCCGATGATCAGCGTGGAGAACGACATCGGCGTGCCGACCTCGCGCGCGGCGGCGAGGATGCGCTGGCGCATCGAGCCTTTGCCGTGGTCGCCGAGGTGGCGGAAGATGTTCTCCATCATGATGACGGTGGAGTCGACGACGATGCCGAAGTCCACGGCGCCGAGGGAGATGAGGTTCGCGCTCGTCCCCGTGCCGACGAGGCCGCAGAACGCGCAGAGGAGCGCGAGGGGGATGTTGAGCGCGGTGATGAGCGCCGCGCGCCAGTTGCCGAGGAAGAGGAGGAGCGTGAGCGCGACGAGGACGATGCCGACGAGTGAGGTTCTCCTTCACCGTGTGCATCGTGACGCCCACGAGATCCCCGCGGTCGTAGTACGGCTTGATCTCCATCCCCGGGGGGAGGACATTGGCCTTCTTGATGTGCTCGACGCGCTCGTGGATCCCCTGGAGCGTGGGCGGGCGTCTCCCCGCCGTAGCGCATGAGCACGATGCCCTGCACCACGTCGTTCAGATCGTCCTTGCCGACCATCCCGAGCCGGGGCGCGTGGCCGATCTCGACCTCTGCCACGTCGCGGACGCGGACCGGGACGCCCTTCTGCTCGGTGATGACGATGTCCTCGATGTCGTGGATCGCGTTGCCGAGCGCGGCCCCGCCGCCGAGCAGGCCGATGCCGCGGACGTCGAACGACTGCTCGCCCATCGTGAGCCGCTGCCCGCCGACGTTCTGGTTCGCGTTCTGAACCGCCTGGACGAGCTGCTGCAGCGTGACGCCGTGGGCGCGCAGGCGGAACGGGTCGACGCCGATCTGGTACTGCTTGGTCTCGCCGCCGTAGCTCGTCACGTCGATGACGCCGGGGACCTGCCTGAACTGCCGCTCGAGGATCCAGTCCTCCGCCGCCTTCAGCTCGTTCAGGCGAGTAGCCCTTGCCCTCGAGCGTGTAGCGGTACACCTCGCCGATCGCGTTCCAGGGCGAGATCGTGGCCTGGTTACCGGGCGGGAGCTGGACGAACTGGAGGCGGTTGATGACCTCCTGCCGCGCGTCGCCGTACTTCGTGTTCCAGTCGAAGTAGCACTTGACGTCGGAGAGGCCGAAGAGCGACTGCGTCCGGATGTGGTCGAGGCCCGGCATGCCGGCGAGGCCGATCTCCAGCGGGATCGGTGACGTAGCGCTCCACCTCCTCGCCGCTCCAGCCGTTGGGCTGGGTGATGACCTCGACCATCGGCGGCACGGGGTTGGGGTACGCCTCGACGTCGAGGACCGAGTAGCAGTAGAGCCCCGAGCACACGAGCGCCGCCGCCAGCGCGAGCACGACCGCGGGCATGCGGAGCGCGGCTGCGACCAGTTTCGCGATCATGGCGGCTCACATCTCCGAGAGGAGCACGGCGCCTTTGGTGACGACCTGCGTCCCCTTCTCGAGGCCGTGGCGGATGGGGAGCCAGTTGTCGGCGGTGAACTCGTCGACGTCGACGGGCCTCCGCTCGAACTTGATGCGGCCGTCCGGGGCCGTGCCCGTCTGGGCGAAGACGACGCGCGTGTCGCCCAGCCGCAGGATGGCGCTCCTCGGGATGGCGAGCGCCTTGCGCTGGTCGACCTTGATGTAGACCGTGCCGTACATCTGCGGGAGCAGCTCGTTGTTGGGGTTGTCGAAGCTGAAGCGGACCTTGGCCGTGCGGGTCACCGGGTCGAGCACGTGCTGGATCCACTCCACCTTGCCCTTGAAGATCTTGTCCTTGTAGGCGACGACCTTGATGGAGACGGGGTCGTCCTTCTTCACGCGGGGGATGTCGACCTCGTACACGTCGCCAATCGCCCAGACGTGATCGATCTCGCCGACCGTGAACAGCTCCACCGCCGTGCCGCTCGAGTACTGCCCGGCCACCTCATGCCGGGATTGACCGCGCGCATGAGGACCTCGCCGTCGATCGGGGAGGCGAGCGTGTACGTCTGCGTCACCGTGTCGACCGAGCCCGCGCGGAGGAGGTTGGCCTTCGCCTGCGCGCGCTCGAGCTCCGCCTTCGCCTGGCGCATGCGGTCCTCGGCCTGCTCCACGTCGCGCTGGGGGGCCGCGTGCTTCTTGTAGAGATCGATCTGCCGCTCGTAGTCGTGCTTGGCGGCGACGTAGTCCGCGTCGGCCTTGTGCGCGTCGGAGACCGCCGCGCCGATGTCCGGCGACTGGATGGCGCAGAGCTTCTCCCCCGCCTTCACGTGCTGCCCGAGCTGGGCGAAGATCTGGGTGACCTTGCCGTTCACCGGCGAGTAGACGTGGGCCACCTTCAGGTCGTCGAAGGTGACGGTGCCGCTCGTCACGATGGTGTCCTCGACCGGCTGCTCCGCCACCGGCTGCACCACGATCCCCGCCGCGGCGATTTTCATCGGGCGCGAGCAGCACCTCGCCGGGGTTCTCCGCGGGGGCCGACGCCTCGCCGTCTGCCGCGTGAGGCTTGCACGCGGTGCCGAGCGCGACGAGCCCGACGCACGCCAGAGGGAGAGCGGACCGCAGGAAGTATCGAGCTCTCGACATGAATCGCACCCTCATCGAAGCTTCGCCACCCCGGAGCACCCGGAGCGTGGGCGTTTGTCAGCACGGGAGAGGCCCGTCAAGGGCGCCCCTCAGTCGAACGCGACCCCGAGACCGAGCAGGATTCGCGGGTGGAGGCCGCGGTTGGCGTACACCGACGCCGGGCAGCTCCTGCGTCGGGAAGGATTGGGTCGGCACCGTGTACTCCAGGCCCCCGCCCAGCCCGGCGACGAACCTGTCGGCGATGAGCGCCTGCCAGCCGGCGTCGATCGCGCCGCCGATGTTCCAGAACTGGGTGCTCTGGCCGTTCATCTGCGCGCTCGTCCCGGCGCCCACGGTCGGGGTCGCGTCGAAGTGCCCGAGGAGGAACGAGGGCCCGATGTAGAAGCCGCGAGGGCCGGCGGTGCCGGAGTACCAGCGGTAGCCGATCTCGCCGCCGAAGCCCTGGAAGAGCGTCGTGTTCGCGCAGCTATGGGCGCTGTTCATGGCCATGCAGCTCGGCGAGTACACCTCGTTCGTCCGCGTCCCGCCGTAGTAGAGCGAGACGCTGATGACGTGGTGGTCCGTGAGCATCGCCTCCAGCATGAGCTGCGCGCGGACGGCGAAGAGGGTGAACGGGTTCCAGGTCAGGGTGAAGTGCCGCGGCTCGCCGGTGGGGGCGAGGAGCGGGGCGCCGCGCAGGTTGCCCTCGCCGCCCTTCTGGCCGTCGCCGGGAGGGGCCCACTCCGGCGGAGGAGGGGACGCGGGCGCCGGCGGCGTGGTCGCGACGGGCGGCGGCGCGGCAGGCGGGGGCGCGCCCGGCGGAGGGTCCGCGGCGAGCGCCGGCGCGGCTCCGCACGCGGCCGCGAGAACGAGGGTGATGCCGATTCTGGCGCGTCACTTCAGCTCCTCGACGCCGACGGCTTGCTCGAGCTGGAAGAGCGCCGTCCAGTAGGCGGTGAGATCCTGCAGGTACTCGACGTTGGTCGCGATGTAGGTGCGCTCCGCGTCGAGGAAATCCATCAGACTCGCGCTGCCGGCCCGGTACTGGCTCTCCAGGATGTCCCGCGCCGTCTTCGCCCGGTCGAGCAGCGACGACTCCATCCGCTCCACCATCTCGCGGCTGGCCTTCACGGCGGCGAACGCGCTGCCGAGATCGTTCGCGACCTGGGCGATCGTCCTCTCGTACTGGAGCGCCTGGGTGTCCATGTCGGCGCGCGCGCGCCGGATCTCGCCCTGCTGCTGGTAGAGGACCGGCAGGTTCATCGACGCGCCGAAGAGGATGGCCATCGGGCTCGCCACGCTCTGGCCCGTGCCGATCTGGCTGTACTGCATGTTGAGCGCCACGTCGGGGAACTGGGTGCGCTTCGCCAGCTTCAGCGCCTCCTCCGCGCGCATGCGCTGGTAGCCCTGCGCCTTCAGGTCGGGCCGGTTCGCGAGCGCCAGCTCGAAGAGAGAGCGCTCGGTCGCGCCCTCGATCGCGGCCGGAACGCGGAACTTGAGCAGCGTCTTCTCGACCTCGAAGTCGGGCGTGTTGTTGCGCACGCCGAGGAGGAAGGCGAGGCCGATCTGGGCCTGCCGCAGGTTCATCGTGGCGGTGGAGACGGCCTGATCGGCCTCGAGCTTCTGGATCTCCACGCGCGCGAGCCCGCCCTCGTCGATCATCCTCGGGTAGCGCAGCTTGTTGAGCTCCAGGGTCTTGCCCATCGTCTCCTGGACGGTGAGGTCGAAGTCGAGCGTCGCCCTGGCGAGCACCACCTGCGCGTACTGCTGCTTGACCTGGAAGACGAGGTTCCGCTCCGCGTCGGCGCGGCCCATGCGCGCCGCCGCCAGCGCGGCGCGCGCGGCCTTCACCCGGAGCCCACGCTTGCCGCTGATGAAGTCCATGAGCGCCGCGTTGTCCGAGAGTCCCCAGTTGACGGCGAGCCGCGAGCAGCCGGAGCAGCCCGGCACCGACGGGTCGTAGTTCAGGGCGGAGCCCACCGCGACGGAGGCGTTGGGGTTGGCCACGGCGGCGGCGTTGATCAGGTCCGCCTCCGCGCTCATCACGGAGGCGCCGGCGATGAGGAGGTCGAGCCCGCGCGTCTTGAGGAGGCGCACCGAATCGTCCAGCGTGAGCAGCTTGGGGAGGTCCACCGGCGGCGGGACGGCATCGCGGCCCGGGAGGGGCTCGGCCTCGACGGGCTCGGCCGGTGCGGGGCCGTCCGCGCGCGCCGGGGCGGAGAGCCCGAGCGTCGCCGCGAGGGCGAGCGCGGCCGGAGCCGCGAGCATGCTCCGGTGCCGGCTGGGCCGGGGGGTATGGGGGGTCGGGGTGAGCGGGGGGCGACGCGAGCGGCTCATCGGCGCAGCTCCGCGTCGACGGCCTGCTCGAGCTGGTAGACCGCCGACCAGTACGCCGAGAAATCGTTCAGGTACTCCTGGCGGGTGGCGATGTACGTGCGATAGCGCGTCGAGGTAGTCGTTCAGCCCGACGCTCCCCGCGCGGTACTGCTTCTCGACCACGGAGAACGCCGTCCTGGCGCGCTCCAGGAGCCTCGACTCCATCCGCTCCACCAGCTCGCGGTTCCCCTTGTACGACGTGAAGGCCGTCTCGACGTCCGACGTCACCTGCGCGAGCGCCTTCGCGTACTGGAGCGACTGGGTGGCGATGTCGGCGCGGGCGCGGCGGATCTCGCCCTGCTGCTGGTAGAAGACCGGGATGTTCGCTGACATCTGGCCCATGACGTTCGGCGGCGTGACCGCCATCTGCCCCGTGCCCCACGAGCTGTACTGGAGGCTCAGGTCGATGTCCGGGAGCTGCTGCCGCTGCGCCAGCGCGAGCGCCGCGCCCGCGCGCTCGCGCTGGTAGCCCAGCGCGGCGACGTCCGGCCGCAGCTCCACGGCGCGGCGCAGCAGCGACGCGGCCGGCGAGGCCCTCGAGCGCGGCGGGCACGCGGAACTTGAGCGTGTCGCGATCCACCTCGAAGTCCGGCACGACGCGGCGCGCGCCGAGGAGGAAGGCGAGCGCGGCCTTGGCCTGCCGCAGCGTCTGGACGTCCGACGAGACGGCCTGATCGCCCTCCAGCTTCTGCACCTCGATGCGCGAGAGGCCGCCCTCGTCGAGCACCCGCGGGTACTGCTGGCGGCTCACCGCGAGGGTGGCCTGCAAGCTCTTCTGGATCTCGCGGTCGAGGTCCAGCGTCTCGGCGTCCAGGACGACCTGCACGTACTGCCGCTTGACCTGGAACTCGAGCTTGCGGAGCGCGTCGACCCTGGAGAGCCTCGCCGACGCGAGGGCCGCGCGCGCGACATCCACGCCGAGGGCCCGCTTGCCGGCGATCGCGCCGAAGATGGCCCCGTTGTCGCCGACGCCCCAGTTGACGACCGCCTGCGAGCAGCCCGCGCACCCCGCCCCCGAGGCGCTGTAGTTGAGCATCGGCCCGGCTTCGATGTTCACCTGCGGGTTGGCGAGGGCCGCCGCCGACTGGAGCCCGCCCTCGGCCGTCCGCACCGACGCGTCGGCGACGAGCATGTCGAGCCCGCGGGTCCTGAGGAGCCGCAGCGCCTCGTCGAGCGAGAGCGGGCTCGGGATCGCGACGTCGGGCGGCACGCCGACCTGCGCGGCGGCCTCTGCCGCCTCGTCCGCGCGCACGGCCCTGGACCCAACGGTGCCCGCCGCGATGAGCGCGAGCACGATGAGGAGGCGTGAACGACGGGGCATGGCGGAAGCTTGTCTGCCGGCTCTCGGGGGGTCATTGCAACAAGATTAATTTTGCTTAAGCGTTCGCCCGCCGACCCTCTCCCCCCGTTTCCAGCCGCTCGAGGCCCGAAATGTGCGCCAAACGGTGCGGCGAGGGGGCGGTGGGAGGTTGTCATCGCCCCGGGTTTCTTTCATGCTCCCCCCTTCGCGGACCGGGCGGGGCAATCCCGCCAGGCGCGCGCTGGGTGTCATTGCTTCGATGAAGGCTCTGGTTCTGGACGACGACGCCCGGATCGCACGCTTCGTCGCGAAGGTGCTGCAGGAGGAGGGCTATGCGGTCGACCTGTGCAAGACGGGCGCAGACGCGCTCCGCCTCGCGGAGCTCGGCGGGTACCAGCTCATCGTGCTCGACTGGATGGTCCCCGACGTGGACGGCCTCTCGGTCTGCCGCGAGCTGCGCAGGCGCGGGATCGTCACGCCCATCCTGATGCTGAGCGCCCGCGGGCAGGTGGGGGAGAAGGTCCTGGGCCTGGAGACGGGCGCGGACGACTACCTGACCAAGCCCTTCGACGTGGAGGAGCTGGTCGCCCGGGCGCGCGCCCTGGTGCGGCGATCCGTCGGTTATGCTCGCGTGCGGTGCGGCGAGATCGAGATCGACCGAGTCGAGCGGCAAGTGTACCTGGCCGGGCAGAAGCTGACGCTCACGCAACGCGAGCTCTCGCTCCTCCTGCGGCTCGCCATGCACGCCGACAAGGTGGTCACGCGCACCGACCTGATGGCGAACGTCTTCGAGGCCTCGTTCGACAGCGGCTCGAACATCCTCGAGGTCCACGTGAGCCGCATCCGCGACAAGCTCGGTGAGCACGCGCCGATGCTTGAGACCGTGCGCGGCGTCGGTTACCGCCTCAAGAGCGGAGCCAAGCCGTAAAGGGGCGAGGCCTCGGCGCGGCCGACGAGCCCGCTACTTGACGATGATCTGATCCGGCGGCGTGTTGCCTGCGCCCTCGGGCGTCCCCTTCTCCCGTTGCACGCAGAGGCCCTGCTTGCAGTACACCTCGGGCGCCTCGCGGCACGTATCCTTCTGCTCCTCGCACTTACCCTTCTGGAACTTCTCCTTCATTGGCTTGATCTTGCCGAACGTCTCGTTGCTGAGCGGCTTGGAGCAGCCGGGCCAGTCGCTCTGCCGGCAGTCGGAGTCGTTGTTGCAGTGCTGCGCCTTGTTGAGGAGCTCGAACGCGTCCGAGCGGAGCGAGAGGCACTCCTTCGGGTCCATGTTGTTCGAGCAGCCACCGGCAAAGGCCACGAGGACTGGTGCTCCGAGCGGGAGAGCGCCGAGCCAGAAGGCAGTCCAGGCGTGCCTGACGAGAGAGCGACGGGAGCGCATGTTCCAGAATCCTCCGTCGCTGCTTGTTATCACGGTTCTCCGGGGTGATGGGGGCTTCCTTCGTCGACTGTAGTGACGTAGGCCAGAGGACATGAACCGGCTGCGCGTCCTCACGCTCAACATCTGGAACCGGCAGGGCCCCTGGGAGCAGCGGCTCGGCCTGATCCGAGCGGGCATCGCGCGGCTCGACCCCGACCTCGTCGGCTTGCAGGAGGTCATCGACGTGGGCGGCCGGACGCAGGCCGACGAGATCGGCGAGGGGCTCGGCTACCGCTCGGCGTTCGGAGCGGCGCACGATCTCGGCGGGGGCGTCCGCTTCGGCAACGCCGCGCTCGCGCGCTGGCCCATCACGTCCTCCCACGTCTTCCCCCTCCCCACGGGCGCGAGCGACGAGCACCGATCCATGCTCCTCGCCGAGGTGGGCTCGCCGTACGGCAAGATCCCCTTCTTCGTCACTCACCTGAACTGGAAGCTCCACCACGGCGCGATCCGCGAGCAGCAGGTCGTCTCCGTCGCCGAGCACGTCAAGCAGAGCGCGCCCATCGCTGGGCTGCCGCCCATCCTGGTGGGCGACTTCAACGCCGAGCCCGACGCCACCGAGATCCGCTTCCTCCGCGGCCTGCACGCCGTCGAAGGCCGGAGCACCTACTTCGCCGACTGCTTCGGGATCACCGGAGAGGGGCGCGGCATCACCTTCGACGCGACGCGGAACCCCTTCGCGGCGCCCACGCACGAGCCGCCGCGCCGCATCGATTACGTCTTCGTCCGGGGCCCCGACCAGGCCGTGCGGGGCAAGCCGCTCGCGGCGCGCGTGGTGCTCGACGAGGTCGTCGACGGCATCTGCGGCACGGACCACTACGGGGTCCTCGCCGAGATCTCCATCTGACGGCATCCCGCCCCTCCGGGGGCCGTTGCGCCACCCGCGTGATCGCACGGCTGCCCAGGCCGTGGAGGCACCGCGCGTTTCTGTCGCGAGTCACGGTGCAGGAGCGCGAGTCACGCATGAGTGCCCCGCCGTGACAGGCCTGTTTGTCCCACGGCCGAGGAAGATTTTGGTAACACTTCGGTAGGGCGCGGTACGCCCAGACTGCCAGAGAGGATGATGGAGAGGATGATGAGGATGGTTCGCTCCCCCTTGCTCGGGATCGCTTGCGTCGGCCTCGCGGCGCTCGCCGCGGCGTGCGGGAGCACCACCGAGCCCCAGTCGAGCGCCAGCACCTCGTCGTCCGGCGGCACGTCGGACACCGACATGGTGAACGTGACGGCGAACCCGAACAGCGTCTGCTCGGCGATCGTCACGTTCACGATGCCGGGCGCGACGACGGCGCGCGTGGTGGCGACGGGCGGGAACGACAAGCTGACGACGCCGACGATCGACGTCGACAGCAAGGGCCAGGGCAAGATCACGGTGCTCGGGCTCGCCGCCTCGACCACCTACCAGTTCGTGGTCGAGGTGAACGGCGACGCCAAGCAGACCGCCCCGGTCTCGTTCTCGACGGCCCCGCTGCCCTCGGAGCCTCGAGGGCCTGGCGATGGAGGTCACGCCGCTCAAAGGGATGCCGCCGTCGACCGGGTACTACCTCGTCGCGGGGTGGGATCACGCCTCGTTCGCCCTCGACGGCGAGGGTGTGGTCCGCTGGTACCGCCTGTTCGACAGCGCCACCGGCGACACGCAGATGCAGCCCGACGGGACGATCACGACGTTCGTCGGCCTCACGATGGGCTATCAGCAGGTGCCCGGCGCGAACGTGCGCTGCTCGACTGACGGCACCATCCTCGGGATGTACACGCCGGCCTCGCCGGACACGAGCGAGATGGGGATGCCGAGCGTGTACTGCGACGATCACGACTTCCACATCACGAAGGACGCGCAGGGCAACGAGCACTTCCACATGATCGGGTACGAGATCCGGCCCGTGTCGGCGACCAACACGGCCCTCGACGCGTGGCACACGTTTCAGCGGCAAGACGCGCACGGCGCCGTCGAGTTCGAGTGGAAGACCTGGTCGCGCTTCACGGCCGCCGACGACCTCGAGCAGCTCCCGAGCGACTTCGACCACATGAACGCGATGTCGATCGACCCGACCGACGGCAACTACATCGTGTCGTTGCGCAACATGGATGCGGTGATCAAGGTCGACTACAACACGGGGAAGGTCATCTGGCAGGTCGGCGGCAAGCAGGCGACGATGAAGGTCGTGAACGACCCGCTGGGCACCTTCTACGGCCAGCACTACGCCCACGTCATCAAGAACGGCGACCTCCTGATGTTCGACAACGGCATCCGCCACCAGCCCGCGCAGAGCCGCGCCGCGGAGTACAAGCTCGACCCGACGAACGGCACGGCGACGCTCGTCTGGGAGTACCGCCGCACCCCCGCAATCTTCATTCCGGTCATCGGCGCCGCGAACCGGCTCGAGAACGGCAACACGCTCGTCGATTTCGGTACGTTCGGCGTCCTCGACGAGGTCGATCCGAGCGGGGCGCTCATCTGGGAGGGGAGGATCCGGCAGGGTGGCGGCCCGATCGCGACATACCGCGTCGTGCCGCTGCCTTCGCTCTATCAGTACGAAGCGTTCTGATTCGCGCCGGCGGACCCACGCTCAGGGCAGGTCGTCCGCGAACGGCTTGGCCGCCTTGGGGGACTTGGACGCGGGCGCCTTGGACGCCGGCGACTTGGCCGCCGCGGTCTTGGGCGCGGCGGTCTTCGCCGGAGGCGGGGCCGAAGCCGCAGGCTTCGCCGACGCGGGCGCCGTGGGAGCGTCCGGCTTGGGCTCCGCGTCCTTGAGCTGGGGCGGCGTCACCGGGTCCTCGTTCGCATACGACGGATTGGGCAGCGCCATCGCCGGCCCGCGCAGCGGCGCCTTCGACGGCGAGCCCGGATCCGCCTTCGCCTCCGCCGCCTTGCACGCGTCGCGCTCCTCCACGCAAGCCGCGCGCTCGGTGCGGGCCTTGTCACGCTCCGCCGTCGCCGCGAGCAGATCCGCGCGGGTCTGATCCACGGCCTTCTGCAGCTCCTTCTGCTGGTCCGCGGCCACCGTCTTGTCGTTCGCCGCCTGCGCCACGAGCCGCGACGTCTCGTCGTCGCAGACCCGCCTCGCGGTCGTCGCGTTCTCCTCGCACGTCCGGATCCGGCCCAGGAACTTCTGCACCTCGCGCGCGTGCTCCGCCTGGGAGGTGGACCCGGTGCGCATCACGGCCTCGAGCTGCTGCTTCAGGTCGTCCCGCGCCTTGTCGCCCGATACCCGGCACTCGGCGAGCGCCTCCTGGTCGCTCGTGTGCGCGGCGTTGCAGGTCTCGAGCTTGGTGAAGCTCTTGGCGCCGTCGGAGCGCGCCTTCTCGAGAATCGGCCGCGATCGCGAGCGTCTCGCGCTGCTTGAAGGCGACGGCCGCGCCCGCCGCGCCGAGGAGCAGCATCCCCCCGAGCGCGAATCTTGAACCACAGGATCGTCGTCTGCTGCCGCGCCCGCCGCCGCTCCTCCTGCCGCAGGTCCTCCGCGTCCGGCTCGAGGAGCACCTCGAGCTGCTCGGCGAGCTCCCGCATCGTGGGCCGCTGCTCGGGCGAGAAGGCGAGCCACCGCCGGAACGCGTCGGCGACGAGCTCGCGCGGGTGGCCGGTCACGTCGGGCAGCGCCGTGAGGCGGAGCGGATCCGTCGTCCGCAGCTCGTGCGCTTCGGCGAGCTCGCTGCGGTCCGTCGCGTGCTCGCCGGGAAAGTCCTTCGGCCCGACCAGCGCCATCAGGAGCGTCGCGGCCAGCCCGTACGTGTCCATCTTCTCGCTCAGCGGCTCGAACGCGGGCATGCCCGAGAGCACCTGCACCTGCTCGGGCGCGCCGTACAGCGCGGTGCCCGCGACGAAGGTGGCGTCCTTCTCGGCGGCGACGCCCAGGTCGAGCAGGATGGGATGGACGCGCCCGCCGAAGACGGCGAGGAAGATGTTCTCGGGCTTGACGTCCTGGTGCCGGAGCCCGGCGCCGTGCAGCGCCTCGAGCCCGCGCGCCATGGGGAGGAAGATGTCGTATGCCTGGCGCGGGGAGAGCGTCCCCTTCTTCTCCAGCCGCTCGGCGAGCGTCTCGCCGCTGTAGACGGGCATCGTCAGCCACACGTAGTCCGGCGTGGTCCCGTGGTCCTTGAGCTGGACGACGTTCGGGTGCCCGACGGTGGCGAGCATCACGAGCTCGCGCTCCACGTTGCGGCCGGCGTACAGCGAGCGCGGCAGGAGCTTGAGGGCCACCTGGTGCTCGGGCACGTCGATGCGCTGCGCGACGTAGACCTTGCCGAACATCCCCTGCCCGAGCAGGCGGACGAGCTTGTAGTGCCCGCCCACGACGTCGCCCACGTCCGGGAGCACGACCGACGTGGGCGGCTCGGGCGTGAAGCCGGGGAGGCCGTCCCGCTTGGTCACGGCGGTGCGGCGGGAGTCGTCGGCCACCGTCCGGGCGAATGCCTGGACGACGGTGGTGCGGAGCAGCTTCGAGGATAGGGTCACAGCCGACGCCCACAGCGTAGCGCGAGGGACGGGGAACGGAACAAATGGGAGACGAGGCGGGGCACGCCCGTTCCGTGCCCGTCCAGCGCCCGCACGCATCCCTCGGGATACGCCCCTGCTAGAATCCGAGGGGACGTGGCGCGGTCGATGCAACACCGCCCCGGCCATGAGAGGGATGGGTGCAGCGTACCTGCTCCCCGCCGTCGTCGCGCTGGGCGCGTGCGCCCCGGTCGTCGCGACCGGCGCCGCCGAGGTCGAGCGCGCCGCGCGGGGCGTTCAGGCGGCGGACGAGGCCGGAGCGCGCGAGGTCCCCGAGGCCGGGGGGTACCTCGGGCTCGCGGAGCACGAGCTGACCCGCGCGGAGATCGAGCTCCGTGTCAGGGACGCCGCGGGGGCGAAGGGCTGGGCGCGGCGGGCGTGGGCGGACGCCGAGGTGGCGCGCATCCTGGCGGTGGAGCGGGCGACGCGCGCGGCCGCGCAGCACACCGAGGAGGAGGCGGAGGCGATCTCGCGGGCGCTGGACGCCGGGGGCTTCGGGCCGGGGACGGGGCGGGGTCCGTGAGGCGCGTGCCAGCGTGGGCGGCGCTGGCGGGCGCGGTCGGGTGCGCCGGGTGCGCCGCCGTCGTACCGGGCCCGCCCGGCGACCTGCTGAAAGCGCAGAGCGAGCTCGGTCGCGTGTGGGCGAGCCCGCAGACGGAGTGGGCCCCGGACGAGATCGCCGAGGCGGACGCCGCGCTCGACCAGGCCGAGGCGACGTTCGGCGCGGCCCTGCGTGACAGCGGGAGCCGGTGGAACGCCGAGGACGACGCCTACGTGGCCCTGCGGATGGCCCAGCGGGCGCGCATCGCGATGCTCTACGAGGCCGAGCGGGAGGCGCTCCGGAAAGCCCGCGGCGCGGTGCGCCGGCTCACCGACGACGGCGAGCGCCGGCAGGCGTCGCTCGTCGACCAGGCCAACCGGCGGCGAGCCCTGGAGGAGGCGCGCGCACGGGTAGCGACGGCGCGGCGCGCCGCCCTCGAGCGCGCGCGCCGCGCCGGGGACCAGATCCTCGAATCGACCGGAGGGGCTCCTCTTCCGGATCGGCGCCGAGCACCTCTTCCTGAGCGGGACCTCGCTCCTCGGCAACGAAGCCGGCGCCCGCCTCGACGCGCTCGCGGAGGCCCTGCGGAGCGGCCCGCCCTGCGACGTGCTCCTGCAGGTCCTCGACGACGTCGAGGGGCTGCGCTTCTCCGACGAGGTGCTCGCCCAGCGCCGCTGGGAGCACCTCCACGAAGCCCTCGTCGCCCGCGGCGTGCCCTCCGACGCCTTCGCCAGGCCGCTCCGCTACGCGCCGTTCGGAACGCAGGTCGACGTGCTGGTGATCGAGCACCCGGTCCAGTTACCCTGACCCGGACAGGATTGCGCCGCGTCCCGCGCGCGCTCACGTTGACCCGGATGCCTCTGCCCCGGACCCCGGCGGGCTTTTTCTCGGCGCAGGAGCTCCTGCTCCCGCCGAACCTGCTGAGCATGCTCCGCCTCCCGCTCGCGGCGATCTTCCCGTTCGCGGCCGCATCCGAGGACGGGGCGCTCCTCGTGCTCGCGCTCGCGGGCGTCACCGACGTCCTCGACGGCTACCTGGCGCGGCGCGACCGCCAGGTGACGGCGACCGGCGCGGTGCTCGATCCCATCGCCGACAAGGTGTTCGCGCTCTCGGTGGTGAGCACCCTCATCGCGCAGGGCAGGATCCCGCGGTGGGGATCCCAGCGCTCCTGGCGCGCGAGATCCTGGAGGCGCCGCTGCTCTTCTGGGTGCTGATCCGGCCGCGGGAGGATGGGGGCGAGCCCGTCGACGTGCGATCCATCGGGCCCGGGAAGCTGGCCACGGCGGCGCAGTTCGCTGCCGTGATGGCGGCGCTGGAGCTGCCGGCGGCGCTCCCCGCAGCGCTCGTGGCGGCGGCGGCGCTCGGGACGGCGGCCGGGGTGCTCTACTGGCGGAGGGAGCTGCGCGCGGCGCGGGGCGCGACGCTAGGACGAGGGAGCGCGCGTTGTGCGTGGGCCCCCGGTCCACTACGCTCGCGCCCGCCGATGCTGAAGCCGGGCGACACCTTCGAGCGGTACACCATCGATGCGGCCATCGGGCAAGGCGGGATGGGCAGCGTCTACCGCGCCCATGACGCACGGCTGGACCGGCGCGTCGCGCTCAAGGTCATCTCCGACGGGGTCGACGGCGCGGAGCGGGAGGAGGCGGACGCCCGGCTCCTGCGCGAGGCGCGCGCGGCGGCGGCGCTGGATCATCCCAACGCGGTCTCGATCTTCGATGTCGGCGCGGTCGGGGGCGCGCCCTACATCGTGATGGAGCTCGTCCCCGGCCGCACGCTGCGTGAGGTGGTCGGTGACGCCGGCGTGCCGGTCACCACCCGCGCCGCCTGGCTCGCGGACGTCGCCCGCGCCCTCGCGGCGGCCCACCGGCGCGGCCTCGTCCATCGCGACGTCAAGCCCGAGAACGTGATGGTGCGCGACGACGGAGTGGTGAAGGTGCTCGACTTCGGCATCGCCCGGCGCGTGGGCACCGTCGACGCCAGCGCGCCCACGCAGTCGCCGGCGCTCCCCACCCTGACCAAGGAGGGCGTCAAGGTCGGCACGCCGCTCTACATGGCGCCGGAGCAGATTCGCGGCGACGTGCTCGACGGGCGCGCCGATCAGTTCGCGTGGGGCGTGCTCGCGTACGAGCTGCTCTCGGGCAGGCTCCCCTGGCGCGGCGCGGGCGAGCCGCTCGCGGCGGTGGCGTCGATCCTGACCGACGAGCCCCCGCGCGATCCGCTCACGCGCGCCGGCGTCCCGCCCGACGTCGAGGCCGTGGTGCTGCGCGCCCTCGAGAAGAGGGCGGACGCCCGCTTCGCGTCGATGGACGAGGTGGTCCGCGCCCTCGACGCCGCCCTCAAGGGCGAGCCGTCGGGGGACCGCGCCCCCGCGCAGGCGCCCGCCTCCGCGCCCCTTCGCGGCGCCTCCCCCAACCCGCCCTCGCCCCCTACCCCACCCGCTCCCCGCCCGGCGGCGCCGCTCCCGCCCATCGACCGCGCGCTCGCGACGCAGCTCCAGCGCTACTCGACCGAGGAGGTGCGCGAGATCCTGGCGCGCGCGGTGGAGCGCCAGGAGGCGCAGCGCGGCGACAGCCGGCTCGGCTTCGACAACCTCGTCGCCGCCGCGCGCGAGGTGGGCGTCGATCCCGACGTGCTCCGCGCAGCGACCCGCGATCTGCGGCTGCAGCAAGAGGCGCAGCAGGTGACCGCCGCCGAGCGCGACGCCTGGCTCCGGAAGAAGAAGCGCGCCTTCTACCGGCAGGTCGGGATCTGGGTGATCGTCAACGTCGCCTTCATCGTGCTCGGCCTCGCCGACAAGGACAAGGATGCGTGGGGCTTCCTCCTCGGTCCCGGCGTGTTCTGGGCCATCTGGCTCGCGTGGAAGGGCCTGCGCACCTTCACGGCCGACGAGGACGACTGGCGCGAGGAGAAGGAGAAGCAGGACAGGAAGGAGCGCAAGAAGCAGAAGCGCTCGAAGGCGGTCGAGCGCGCGCTCGACCAGGGGGCCGCCGCGCTGCTCGAGACGGGACGGCTCCTGGGGCAGCGGATCGCCGCGCCGCCCCCGGCGCAGGGCGGTGCGGCGCCACGCGTGCGGATCACGGCGGACGCGACGGCAGCGGAGCGCGAGGCGGCGGGCGAGGATGAGGCCGCGGCCGCTTCCAGGGCCGCAGAACGGCGGCGTTGACGGGCCTCACCGCCCGCCACCGCGCCGCCCCGCTGCGCTATGGTCCTCCCGCCCATGGGACCGCTGATCCGATCCCGTCCGATTCCAGATCGGCCTCGCCGTGGTCGTCGTGGCCATGGGCGCGCTCGGGTTCGTCCCCCTCTTCGACGGGCCCGGATACGAGAGCGCGCTCGGCGCCGGGATCATCCTCGCCTTCGTCGTCGCGATCTCCGCCGCGCTCAATCTCTCGCCGGGGTCGCGGGAGGGCGCTCCGGCGCCCATCGACGCGCTGTCGCGCGGCCTCGCCACGGGGGCCCTTTTCGCCTTCGCCGCGTGGCTGACCACGCTCGCCCACGGCTTGCGAGCCGGGTTCTGCGGCGCGCTCTCCGGCTCCGAGCCTTCGCGCTGGGGCCCGGCGCAGGCGCGCTCCTCGCGGGGGCGTGGGGCGCGCTCGCCGGCGAGGTCGCTCGCGGGCGGCGCCGCCGGCGGCTCGTGGCCACGCTCGTGGCCATCATCCCGGGCCCGCTCGCCTCCATCCTCGTGAGCGTGGGCCGCTTCTACACGAGCCCGATGATCTTCGCCTACGACCCGTTCGTCGGCTACTTCAGCGGCACCCTCTACGACACGCTCATCGATTTTTCCGGCCTCCTGAGCTACCGCGCCGGCTCGGCCGCGACGCTCTTCGCGATCGTCGTGCTCGCCCTCCACCTAGGCCGCGACGCCGCGGGCCACCTCCGCCTGCGCAGCGTGGGCCGCCCGGTGCTCGCGCTCGCCGGCGCGCTGGCGGGCCTCGCCGGGCTGCTCGCCAACGTCTACGGCGATCGCCTCGGGCACTGGCAGACGTCGGCCACCATCGCCGCCACGCTCGGGGGGCGGACGGAGGGGGTGCGCTGCTCCGTCGTGCACGCGCGATCGATGCGGCCCGACGACGCCGAGCGCTTCGCCCGGGACTGCGACGCCCACGTCGCCGTCCTCGAGCGGTGGTTCGGCGCGCCCGGCCCCGGCAAGATCACCGCCTTCGTCTTCGAGAGCAGCGCGCAGAAGGGCGCGCTCATGGGCGCAGCGGACACGTTCATCGCCAAGCCATGGCGCCGCGAGATCTACGTGCAGTCCGCGGCCTACCCGCACCCCGTCCTGGGACACGAGCTCGCCCACGTCATCGCCGGCGCCTTCGGGCGCGGGCCCTTCCGCGTCGCGGGCGGCCTCGGTGGCCTGCTCCCGGACCCTGGCATCGTCGAGGGGACCGCCGTCGCCGCCGAGCCCCCCGCGGGCGATCTGCTCCCCCGCGAGTGGGCGAAGGCGATGAAGGACCTCGGCCTCTTGCCGAAGCTCGATCGCCTCTTCACGCTCGGGTTCCTGGGCGAGAACGCGGGCGTGGCGTACACGGTGAGCGGCGCGTTCGTGGGGTGGGTCCACGATCGCTTCGGCGCCGAGGTCGTCCGGGCGTGGTACGGGGGCCGCCCGCTCCCGGAGGCGACGGGCGTGCCCTGGGCCGAGCTTGAGCGGCGCTGGCACGACGACCTCAACCGCGAGACGCTGCCCGAGGCCGCGCGGGCGGCGGCGAAGGCGCGCTTCGATCGCCCGGCGATCTTCGGGCGCCGCTGCCCGCACGTGGTCGACGCCTGCCGGGTGCGCGCCGACCGGCTCCGGGGCGACGGGGACTACGAAGGCGCGGTCGCCGCGTTCGAGGATCTGCTCGCGCTCGATCCGCACGACGACGGCACGCGCGTCGCCATCGCGATGACGCGCGTTCGCCAGGGCCGCGAGGGCGATGCGGTCGCGCTCCTCTCGCGCCTCGCGGCGGATCCCGCGGTGTCGCGCCACGTACGCGACCGCGCGCTGGAGGAGCTCGGCGACATGGCGCTGGCCGAGGGCAGGGGCGACGAGGCGACGTCGCGCTACCGCGAGGTGATGGGGCGCACGCTGGACGAGGACGCGCTCCGCAACCTGGAGATCAAGATCGAGGCCGCGGGCGACCCCCGCTGCGGCCCGCCGTGGTGGCGCTCCTCATCGGGCGCGGCGATCGCGGCCCGGATCGCGGCCTGGCCATGGAGCTGCTGGAGAGGGCCGCGCTGGGCCCGGCGCCCGCGGGCGAGGCGCGGAGCGCCGGCGCAGGCTCTCGCTCTACCTCCTCGCGCGGCAGTACTTCAACGCCGGTCGGTACGACGACGCCGCCGATCGCCTCGACCGCGCCCTCGCCGGGCCGATCCGGCCGCAGCGCGCGCTCGTCGAGGCGGAGCGGCTCCGGATGGTCATCGCCTGCGCCGTCGGCGACGCGCGCGGGGCGGATCGCTTTTTCCGAGCGTACACGGCTCACCCGGAGGTGAGCGTCGCGAGGCGGGGCGCCGCCCGCGCGCTGGTCGAGCGCTGCGCGGGTGCCCCGCCGCCCCAGGCCGCGTACGATGGCCGGTGACCCGATGGATCGACACGACAGGCTCGCCACGCTCGACGCCGTGCTCCGCATAGCCGCGCGTCACCCCAACCTGCTCGACGAGGAGGCGTTCGAGGAGCTGGTGCAGGCGATGGCCGGTCCGGTGGGGCGCGGCCAGATCTCGGTGCTCGTCCCCGACGGGCCGCTCTGGTTCCGGGTCTACGCCGTCTCGGCGCGGCCCACGCACACGCTCGGGTTCGGCGAGCGCGTGCCCGGCGTGGAGCCGGACTGGACCACGCTCCTCGTGGAGGGTCGGCCCACCTACTGCGACGATCTGCGGGTCGGGAACGCGGTCGAGCGGAGGGTGGCGCAGCGCGGCCTGCTCTCGTACGTCGCGTTCCCCTGCCGCGTGAACGGGCCGCGCCCGCGGGCCATGCGGCGCGGGGAGGGCGCCACGGAGGCGCCGCGTGCGGTCGCGCTCCTCGTGCTGAGCTATCCGGACGTCGGCGAGGCGCGCCACGTCCCCGCGGACCTGCTCCAGGAGATCGCCGACGCGATCGGCCCTGCCATCGAGCGCGCCGCGCACCTCTCCCGCCAGCACCGGCTGGCGATGATCCTGGAGACCTCCAGCGACGCGATGCTCGCGTGGGACCGGCAGGGCCGCGTCACGGACGCGAACAGCGCGGCCGTCGTCCTCACCGGCCGGCCCCGCGGCGAGCTCATCGGCACCTCGGTCGCCGAGCTGCTCGACCCGGTGCCGCGCGCCGCCACCCACCCCGTCACGGAGGGCGCGCGCCTCTCGCTCCTGGCGCGCGTCCCCTCGGGCCTGCGCCGCGTGACGGTCGCGGCGACCGTCACGCCCGTCGAGCACGACGCGCTGGTGGCGACGCACGCCCTGCTCCGCGATCTCTCCCAGGTCGTGAAGGCCGAGCGCGAGGCCGAGGCGCGCCTCGCCCGCATCCACGAGCTCGAGGAGCAGCACCGCACGCTCCTCGACAACGCGCCGCTCATCATCTTCCGCCTCCAGCCGGCGCGCGGCGAGCTCGTCTACCTCAACCGGCACGCCGAGCGCCTCCTCGGCGTGCCCACGCCCGAGGCGCTCCGGACGCCGGGCTTCCTCCGCGCGGCGCACGCCGATCCCGCCGGCGTCGCCGCGTTCGACGCTGCGGTCGCGCAGGCCGGCCGCGGGACGCGCGGGGGGCCCTACGAGGCCCGGCTGAGGCAGAGCGGCGGCGGAGAGATCACCGTGCGCGGCACGGTCTACCCGCTCCTCGCCGAGGGCGGACGCGTGGCGGCGATCGAGGGCGTGCTCGCCGACGTGAGCGCCGAGCACGCGGCGCGCTCCCGCCTGGTCGAGACCGATCGGCTCTCCACGCTGGGCACGCTCGCGGCCGGGGTCGCCCACGAGATCAACAACCCCGCCGCGTTCATCCTCCTCGGCCTCGATCTGCTCGACCGGCTCCTGTCGAGCCCCGGGGTCTCGATGGAAGAGGGGCTCGCCGCGAGCGCGCACGGCACGCTCCGCGAGCTGCGCGACTCCATCCGGCGCATCGTCGACATCGCCCGCGACCTCCGGCTCTTCGCCAGCCCACCCGCCTCGGACGGGGGCCGCCGTGCCGTCGTCGACGTGAACCGCACGGTGGAGTCGGCGCTGAGCTTGACGCGCGGCCAGCTCCTCGAGCGCGCGCGCATCGAGCGGGACCTCGGCGACGTGCCGCCCGTGGTGATGGACGACGGCCGGCTCGGGCAGATCATGGTGAACCTCCTGGTCAACGCCGCGCAGGCGATCCCCAGGAGCTACGACGGGGACCACCACGTGACGGTCTCGACGCGGAGCGACGGCCACACGGTCGAGATCGAGGTCGTGGACACCGGCGTCGGCGTCCCGGCGGAGAACATGGCGCGCATCTGGCAGCCGTTCTTCACCACCAAGGGCCCGGACGTCGGGACCGGCCTCGGCCTCTCCATCAGCCGCGAGATCGTCGAGCGCGCGGGCGGGACCATCTCCGTCGAGAGCCCGGTCGAGATGGGCGAGCCGCCGCCCTCCTCCCTGCCCGGCGCGCGCTTCGTCATCCGTCTCCCCGCGGCGGGGCAGGGCGAGACGCCGACCGATCCGCCGCCTTCTCCCATGCCCGTGGAGTCCACCCGCTCCGCCCGCGTGCTCGTCGTCGAGGACGAGCCCGCCCTCGCGCGCGCGCTGGCCGACGAGATTCGGGCGGTGCCACGAGACCGTCGTCGCGCGGAGCGCCGACGCCGCGCTCGCGCTCCTCGAGCAGGCGAGCTTCGACGTGATCCTCTGCGACCTGCGGATGCCCGGCATGTCGGGCGAGGCGCTCTACGCGAAGGTGCTGGAGCACGCCCCGCACGCTGCCGAAGGCTTCGTGTTCATGACGGGCGTCGGCTTCGGCGCCGACGTCGAGCGCTTCCTGGCGGAGTCGGGCCGCCCGGTGCTGGAGAAGCCGTTCGCCGCGACCCGGGCGCTGGAGGCGATCGCCCGCGTCGTGAAGCGACGAGCGCAGGCCTGACTGGATCCGTGCTCTGGCTAGAAGACGTGGATCTTCGCCGTCCCGTACCACTGGCTCATGCCGGTGTCGTCTTCGACGGCGACCTCGAACTCCCAGTCCGAGTTGAGCGGCAAGCCCTGGACCACCTTCTTGTGGGTGGGCGACGTGCCGAAGTCCTGGGTGGTCTTCCAGCCGTCCTGCGAGCCCCTCCAGTGGTAGGTCCGCTGCTTGCCCGGCTTCCCCGAGGGCGCTTGCAGCTTGCTGGCGTAGGCGTCCAGCTCGACCTCGCCCTTGTTGTTGGTGAGCTTCGCGTTGATGAGGTTCTTCTGCGCGTGCCCGCCCTGGATGACGTGGAAGCCCGACCCCTCGGCGATCGCCTGGGCGTTCTCGGGCGTGGCCTTGTCCATCAAGGATTGGACGAACGTGCAGAGCGTCTCGAGGACGGTCCAGAGCGCGCTGACCGACGCCGTGCGCGCCCCCGTGGCATTCTTGTTGGTCTTGGTGGCCTGGTGCTTGGTGATGACGTCGGTGATCTTGGTCTGGAAGTCCGCCATCGCGACCGGCGCGCCGCCGTACGTAGTCGCGTCCCCGCTCATCTTGTCGTGGATGGTCTGCGAGCCCGTGGTGAGCTCGTGGATCTTGTCCTTGTCTAAGCCGATGGTCACTCGGAGCATGTGGTTCAGGGTTATCACGTTCCAGACGGAGTCAAGGGGCATGCTCGAAAGGGCCGGACGAAAGCGCAAGGCGGCACGAACGGAAGACCGACGCGACGCGCTTGCCGAGGCGCGCGTCATGAGCACCGAGTGACGCGTCGCGGCTAACACAGCCGGCACGCCGGCAAGGAGAACCGGCGCGGGGGCGGGCAGAAGAGCCGGCGCGAGGGCAAGCAGAGCCGGCGCGGGGGCAAGCAGAGCCGGCGCGGGGGCAAGCAGAGCCGGCGCGGGGGCGAGCAGAGCCGGCGCGGGGGCGGGCAGAGCCGGTGCGGGGGCAAGCAGAGCCGGCGCGGGGGCAAGCAGAGCCGGCGCGGGGGCAAGCAGAGCCGGCGCGGGGGCGGGCAGAGCCGGCGCGGGGGCGGGCAGAACCGGCGCGGGGGCAAGCAGAGCCGGCGTGCGGGCGGGCAGAGCCGGCGCGGGGGCAAGCAGAGCCGGCGCGGGGGCGGGCAGAACCGGCGCGGGGGCAAGCAGAGCCGGCGTGCGGGCGGGCAGAACCGGCGCGGGGGCAAGCAGAGCCGGCGTGCGGGCGGGCAGAGCCGGCGCGGGGGCAAGCAGAGCCGGCGCGGGGGCGGGCAGAGCTTCCTCCTTGAGGCAAGGCGACCGCGCGCCTACCGGGCCGAGCCCAGCGTTCGGCCCGTTGGCGCTCGCCTCGTGCTTGGCATAGGGTCTTGGTGATGCGCGCTACAGCTTGCGCCTTACTTGCGTTCGCGACCGTCGCGGGTACCCCGGTTCAGGCGCACGCTCAGGCTACGCCGCACCGACTCTTCGCAACGCAGAAGGACGACCCAGCGCACCCCGGCGTCGCCGTGCACCTCGACTACTCGGCGGCCCAGGGCTGCCCGTCGGAGAACGAACTGCACGACATCGTCGCCGCGCGGATGGGGTACGACCCGTTCACATCGCCCGGCGTCGCGGCGCCGTATGCGCTGCGCATCGCGATCAGCCGCCGGGGCCCGAGCTTCGTCGGCGCGGTGGAGCTACGTGACAGGTCCGGGCGGGTGCTCTGGTCCCGGCCGCCGCTGGCGGAGAGCGACTGCCGCCGCCTGGCCGGCGTGATCGGAGGGCTCACCGTCACCATCGCCATCGACACCGCGTCCTCCCAGGCTACGGCGGCACCCCCGCCCCCCATCGAGCAGGCCCCCATGGCGCCGGCAGCTCCGGTCCCCTTGGAGCCTCCCCCCTCGTCGTCGATTCCTCGGCCCGCCTTCCGTCTGGGCGTCCGCGCGGCAGGCGCCTTCGGCGTCGGCCCCGCGCCCACCGCCGCCATCACGGCCGACATCGGCTCCGGGTGGCGCCTCTTCTCGATCGCCGTCGAGGGGCGCGCGGACGTGCCGGCGACCGGGAGCGTCTCCATGGGGGTCAGCGCGCGGACCTCGGTGCTCGCGGCATCGCTGGTACCGTGCGGGCACTACCGCCTCTTCGCCGGGTGCGCGCTCGTCTCCGTCGGGGTGCTGCACGCGGAGGGCGTGAACGTGCTTCACCCCGCGCAGGACGCGGGCGTGTACGCCGCCGCGGGGGTTCGAGCCGGGATCGAGTGGCCCATCGTGCCCGCGTTTGCCCTTCGCGCTTCCGCCGACGTCCTCGTGAACCTGCACCCGCTCGCGACCCAGGTCGCCTTTCAAGCGGGCAGGGAGGAAGTGTGGAGGTCGGGGCCGTTTGCCGCGATGCTCGGGGGCGGCGTCGTCGCGCGCTTCGGGGGTGGCTCGTGACGATTTCGAGATCGATCTGACCTCCTGACCGGATCCCCAGGGCAATGAGGCGCAGCAGCACCATCGAGCCCGAGCCGGAGGAGGACTTCGCCGGCCTCTACGCCCGCACCTTTGCGCGGGTGTGGGGCATCTTGGGGCGTGTCGGGATCCGGCGCACCGCGGAGCGGCACGAGGTCGCGCAGGACGTCTACCTCGTCGTCCACCGCAAGCTGGCGTCTCGTGATCTCCAGGTGCCGGAGTCGGCGTGGGTCGGCGCCATCGCGTGGCGGCTCGGCCTCCGCTACGTCGCGCTCCGGCGCACCCAGAAGGAGCAGCCGATGGGCGAGCCTGATTTTGAAGGGCAGGCCGCCGCCGGCCCTACTACCAAGGAGGCGGTGGGCCAGCGCCGCCGCTACCACGACATCATGGGGAGCGTGGACCCCGACCGGCGCGTCGTCTTCGAGATGCACGACGTCGACGGGCACAGTCTGCCCGAGATCGCCAGTGCGCTCGGCAAGCCACTCGGCACGGTGACGACGCGCCTGCGCCTGGCGCGTGAAGACATCACGGCCGCCGTGTCGCGGATGGAGGCCCGTGAAGCGCGGGAGGGTCGTGCTCCGGCCGCCATGCTCCTCCCGTTCGGCCTCGGGGGCTGGGCGGAGGTGGGGCGCCTCTTCGACGACCCCCCTCCGGGCGCACGGGAGCAGATCTGGAACGGAACGCTCCGCGGGATCGCGCGGGCTGCTGCCGCTGGGCTCCTTACAGGGAGCGGGTTGGTGGGCAAGGGGACGGCGGGTGCCCTGTTCGGCTCCGGCTTCGCAGTCGGGGGAGCGGTCGTCGCCGGCGCGCTCTTCGCGCTCGGCCTGGTGAGCCCGCGGCCCGCCCCTCCGCTGTCGATCGCGCGGGCCCCAGAGATGGTCACGACCGCGGCCCCGCTTCCGCCACCCGCGCCGCCGACGACCGGCAGCGCGGGCACGGGACGCACGGAAGCGCCGGGCGGTGCTCCCGCGCCCCGCGTCGTAGCCGCGCCGACCGCCACGGCGAGCACGCCCGCCCACACCCCACCGGGGGACGCCATCGACCCCGAGGAACAGCGGATCGTGGAGCGCGCGCAGGCCGCCTTCGTGCGCGGCAACTTCGACGCGGCGAGGGCGGCGCTGGCCGACCACGCGCGGCTGTTCCCGGCGGGACACGCGAAGCTGGGCGCAGAGGCCGAGCACCTGCGCGCCAAGCTGGACGCCGCCTTGACCGCATCGCCCGGCGTGGCCGACGGGGGGAACAAATCGCACCGCGTGTTCGGGACCGACGACTGAAGGAAAATCACCAGCCCGTCGATTCCGAGATCGATCGGGGAGGCTCGACGGATTCCCAACCCAGGAGGGCAGTGATCGCCCTCCCGAGTTGCGGTCCACACGTGCGCCGCGCTCCGCATCCCGTCTTGCCTGGAGACCCCCATGCTCGCCAAGCTCCGCGTGCTCGCCTCGCTCTTGCTGGTCGCTGCGCCGCTCGCAATCGGCCGTAATGGCGGTCCGCCATTGCGCGTGGTTCAGGCTCGGGCCCGGGACAGGAGAAGCACCATGCCGCGCTCACTCTCGCCTGCGCTACGCCGAGCTGCCTTCGGCTTGCTCCTCGTGCTCCTCTGCCTTTCCGGTTGCCAGCACGGCTCGTCGCCGTCGGCCGGAGCCAATCCGCTCGGCGTCGCCTCCCTGCGTTCGAGCGGCGCCCCACCCAGCGGCATCGTCGGGCAGCCGCTCCCCGGCGTGGACAACGCAGCCTGCCCCGCCTTCGACGCCGGAAAGCTCCCCGCCGCGCTCGCGCCTTCGAAGACCATGGCCGCCGGCTCCGCCGCCGGATCCTTCGCCGTCTCGCCGACCGGTCAGGCCAGCTACACCATCCCGCTCGTCGTCCCACCGGGCCGCCTCGGCATGGAGCCGAGGCTCGCCATCGCGTACGACTCCTCGCGCGGCGAGGGCCCGCTCGGCGTCGGCTTCGCGTTGCAGGGACTCTCGGCGATCACCCGCTGCCCGTCCAACATGGCACAGGACGGGCGCATCCGCGCCGTCGTATACGACAACGGGGATCGCTTCTGCCTCGACGGGCTGCGCATCGTCGAGGTGGGGACGAAGACGGGCGCACAGGGTCCCTTCACGATCGAGGCGCGCACCTTCCCCGATACGCAGCGCAAGCTCCTGGCGCACTTCGGCCCGATCTCGGAGGATGGGCCCCAGAGCTGGACAGTTTACGAGCGGAACGGGGACATCCGCGAGTATGGCGGCACGTCCGACAGCCAGGCCAAGGCGAGGCGGGGCACCATCGCCGCCTGGTACCTCTCCAGCGAGCGCGATCGGCGCGGCAACGCGGTCGACTACGCGTACGAGAACGACGCGGTGGCGGACGGGCACACGCAGGAGATCCTCGTCCGGGAGATCCGCTACACCCGGCAGGACAACGGCGAAGCCCCGACGCGGCGCCTGACGTTCGAGTACGACCTGACGGAGCCGAGGACGCTGTTCTCCGGCGGCCTCTCGTTCATCCAGTCGCACGTGCTCCGGACGGTCCGCGTGGCGACGGAGCCGGGTGACACCCTCGTCCGCTCCTACCGCCTCGACTACGAGAGAGGGAAGGCGACGCGCCGGAGCAGGCTCGTCTCGGTCGCGGAGTGCGCAGGCGACGGCGTGTGCAAGCCGCCGACGCAGTTCACCTGGACCGACGACCCTCCGGCCCTGTCGCAGAGCAAGACGCCCGTCATGCTCCCGCCCGATCGCCAGAGCGTGCAGCTCGATCAGGGCTTCGGGAAGTGGACGCTGGCGGACGTGAACGGGGACGGGCTCGAGGATCTCGTCGTCGTCTTCCCCAACGAGCAGAACGTGGGGATCGACGACTGGAGGGTCGCGCTCAACCGCGGGGGCTTCTTCGCCGAGCCCGAGGTGTGGGCCACACTTCCGCACCCGGCGACGCTCACGGGCCCGAGCATCTCCAGCGACGAGAACCTGAACGAGGAGAACTGGATCCTCACGCCGATGGACTACGACCAGGATGGCATCACCGACATCCTGCTCGACACGCCGAACCCCGACCCCTCGCAGTGGCACGAGTACATGTGGCTCAAGTCGGTGCCGGGCGCGAAGCCCGGGCATGGCTTCGAGCTGAAGCCTACGGCCGTCCCACAACCGCCGGGCATCCAGCTCGACCAGAGCTTGTACGACCACGACCCCCAGGCCATGTACAGCCGCCGCTTCGCGCGGGTCGGCGACGTGAACGGCGACGGGATCGGCGACCTGATCGAGTGCTCCAACCCGACCTGGGCCGACTACGGCTACAACCCCACGGCGGGCAAGCCGATCTGGACCGTGCACCTCTGGGTCGACGACGTGCCAGGCGTGGGCGGGCCGGGGTGGGAAGCGAACGCGATCCCCATCCCCGGGACCGACGGGGTGGACTGCTCCATGGGGCTCGCCTTCGTACAAGTCGTCGACATCGACGGCAGCGGAGTGTCCTCGATCGTCATGCCCGAGGTCGGCGGCCGGTATGGTGCGCTCCGCCTCGAGAAGGGCCAGTGGATCAAGCTCGCGACAGCCCTCGACGTGCAGCCGAACAGCCGGAGGATCCACTGGCTCGGCACCACGGGCGACGGCGTACCCGACGTCATCTACACGGGCCTCGACGCCCAGAAGACCTGCCAACCGGGCGTCGGCTGCGTCAACTGGAACCAGGGCGCTCAATTCGCCGGCTTTCCCTACGACGTCCCGTTCCTGTCGGTCAACAACGGAGCCGGGGAATTCCTTCAGCCCAAGGGGATGCTGGGCAAGAGCCTCGGCGGCCGGTGGATGACCGACGCGTTCGGCGACCAGGGCATCGCGCTCGACTTCGACGGCGACGGCCGGCTGGACTTCATGCTCCCCATCGGAGGGCAGTGCCCCGACCAGGATCCCAACCACGCGTGCTGGGTGGTGCTGCGATCCCCCAAGGCCGTCCGCGGGGTCGCCGACGACGCCGACAAGACCGTCACCACGGGCTTCGCCGACGTGATCCCCACGGCCATCGGCGAGATCGTCAACGACGTCACCAGCGTCCCGCACACCTGGTACGACCCCAAGGTCACCGACGTCGACGGCGACGGCCGCCAGGATCTCGTCGCACCGAGCATCGCCGGCGACGGCACCTTCACCATCTACCAGAACAGCGGCCCGCAGGACCTGCTCGTCGCCGTCACCGACGGGATGAACGCGCTCGATCCGAGCGACCCCGGCTTCGAGCCCACCGTCTCGATCGAGTACGCGAGCCTCGTCGACAACTCCATCACGACCGACATCGCCCCCCACGATCCGGCGCGGGATTGGCAGACCTACCTCAAGCACGCGGACCCGAACGACACGTGCACCTTTCCGCGCACCTGCGTCGTCGGCCCCGGCCGCGTCGTCTCCTCCTACAACTTGAACGACGGCCAGAACCAGCCACGCCGCTTCCTGGTCCAGTACCGCGACGGCCGCTACCACCGCCTCGGCCGCGGCATGCTCGGCTTCGGCGAGCGCATCGTGATCGACCAGGAGACGGGCGCCGGCCGGGCCGAGCTCTACGACAACACGACATGGGACGACGCGCTCCAGGTCTTCCCCTTCGCCGGCCAGATGGTCGAGTCGTGGTCGTGGGCCCCCGCGCGCGCCGTGCCGGTCGACGTCGACAATCCAGCCGGCAAGCCGACGCAGGTCGAGCTCGTCTACGGCAAGACGACGCTGCGAGAGGTGCCGACCGACCCCAAGACGTTCTTCACGCTGCCCGTCGTCGTGGAGCGCAAGCGCTCCGAGGCGACCTTCCAGGCCAAGGCGGGGCAGACGCTCTACCGCTTCGCCGACAGTACGCGCAGCGACGCGAAGGCGGTGCTCGGCGACGTGCAGGTGGTCGTTTCGAGCTTCGACCCCGACTTCGGCGACGTCCTCCAGCAGGACACCATCGTGCCGGGAACGGACTTCGACGACAGCCTGACGCGCACCGTCGAGAACGACACGGCTCACTGGCTGCTCGGCCAGGCCACCTACGAGCAGGCGTGCAGCCAGGGATCCCCGGCAACGCAGTGCCGCACCACCTCGCGCACCTTCGACACCTACGGCGAGGTTGCCAGCGTCGAGAGCGGTGACCCGACCGACCCGGAGACGCAGCTCTCGACCACGTACTACCGCGACGGCTTCGGCAACGTGACGCTGACCACGGCCTACGATCAGGCCGGGCACTCCCGCTCGGCGTGTACCTCGTACGATCCGGAGGGGATCTTTCCCTATGCGACGGTGAACCCGGCCGGGCACACGTCGCGCTTCGCGTTCGACTCCGGCCTCGGCGTGCCCACGGGCACCGTCGATCCCAACGGCCTCGTGACCCGCTACCGCCACGACGGGCTCGGCCGCTCGACGGAGGTCGACAACCCCGACGGCAGCTCCACGACGCGCTCATTCGAACGGAAGAAGAACGGCGGGCCCAGCGGCGATTGGTGGGTCGTCGAGGTCGAGACCAACGCCGCCGGCGGGCCGTCGGTCACCAAGCAGCTCGACAGCCTCGGCCGCCCCGTCCACGCATGGGCGCACGTCGCCGGCACGGAGAGCTGCGGCGCCTCCAACAAGTGCGTGCCCATGCTCCGGCTGGAGCAGGCGACGACGTACGACCACTTCGGGCGCCTGACGCAGGCGACGGTGCCCTGGATGGAGGGCGACGTCGCGACCGGCAAGGTCGCCGACACCTACCGCTACGACGCGATCGGGCGGGTGACGGAGCACGTGGAGCCCTGGGGGCGCAAGACGACGTACGGCTACCAGGGCAACGTCTTCTCCGCCACGGACTGGCTGGGCACGGCCACGCGCGAGGTCGACCCGCTCGGGCGCACGGTCGAGACCACCGACAAGGCGAAGGGCACGGTCGAGACCGAGTACGGCCCGTTCAGCCTGCCGTACACGGTCAAGCGATTCGGCAACGAGACGACCATCACGCACCGCGACGCGTACGGTCGCGTGATCGAAGAGGACGACCCCGACCGCGGCACGACGATCACGCACTACGACGGCTTCGGCGACGTGCTCAGCGTCGATGACGCATTGGCGCGGCACTTCGCGTTCACGTACGACGGCATCGGGCGGCTGGTCGAGCGCGACGACACGGTTGCCCAGAACACGTCCGTGACGCGCTGGTGGTACGACACTGCGCCCCACGGCGTCGGGAAGGTCGCGCAGGTGACGAGCCCGGACGGACACGTGGACGCCTACACGTACACGCACCTCTCCCAGCCGAAGACGCACACGCTCACCTTCAGCGACACCGGCGAGAGCTTCTCCTCGACGCTCTCGTACGACAAGCTCGGCCGCGTCCTCGTTATCGAGTACCCGCACCCCAGGGACGTCAATCCGCTCGCCGTGCGGCGGGAGCATGACGACTTCGGCAACGTCGTCGCGTTGCACGACGAGGCGACGGCGGCGACCTACTGGAGGCTTTCGGAGCTGGACGGCGCCGGCCGCCCGACGAAGGAGGTTCTCGGGAACGGCGTCACCGTCCGGCACACGTACGCGCACGACAGCGGCGTGGTCCAGCACGTCGACGCCGAGGGGCCGGGCTTTCCCCACACGCCGCCGCTGCAAAGCCTCGGCTACGAATACGACGCCGGGCTCCGCATGACGTCGCGGACCGACGAGCTCCAGAACGGGCTGACCGGCCCGCTGAGCGAGGGCTTCGGGTACGACGCGATCGATCGGCTGACGTGCATCAACTCGGGGCTCTGGCAGGAGAAGTGCGCGAGCCCGATCGACTACGCGCCCAACGGCAACATCAAGACGAAGGACGGGCTCGCCTACGCCTACGACCCCGCACACCCCCACGCGGTAAAGACGGTCGGCCCCGACGCGTACCACCACGACGCCGTCGGCAACCAGATCGAGAGGCCGGGCGCGACGATCGCCTACACCCCGTTCGACCTGCCGGAGAGCTACACGTTCCACGGCTTCGCCGGCCTGCCCTCGGCCCAGGGCACGCGCTTCGAGTACGACGGCGACCAGCACCGGATCCTCAAGACGCTGGTGAACTCCGACGGGGGAGCGCTGGAGGAGACCGTCTACCTGGACGGCCTGTACGAGCGCGTGCAGAACGGCGGCAACACGCACCGCTTCTACGTCGCCGCAGGCAGCGCGATGGTGGTGCTCACGCGCGCGGCAGGCGCCGGCAATCAGGTCGCCTATGCGCTGACCGACGCGCTCGGGTCGGTCGACACGATCACCGACGGCGACGGAAAGGTGATCGAGAAGCGGAGCTACGACGCGTTCGGGGCGCGACGCAACCCCGTCGGCTGGGGTCCGTGGCAGGGGGCGCTCACGTCGAACGTGACGCCGGTCGGGTTCGAGGGGCTCGAAGCCGACAACGAGGTCGGACTCGTGAACATGCGGGGGCGGATCTACGACCCGAAGATCGGGCGGTTCCTGTCGACGGACCCGATCGTGGGGCGGCCGGGCTTCGCGCAGAGCTGGAACCCGTACAGCTACGTGCTCAACGGCCCGCTCAACCTGCGGGATCCGAGCGGGTTCGACCCCACCGCGGAGCCCCCGGACGCGGGCGCAGGAACGGGGGAGGCCGCCGCGCCGCAGCCGGACAACCAACCCGCGGAGGACCCGTCGAGCGCGGTCGCGCCGGCGCCGGCGCCGAGCGACGACGTCTGCGGGCCCAACATGTCGTGCCAGGTGCTCAAGTGCACCACGACGCACGTCGACCAGCGCACGACCCAGACCGTCACCGTCGCGAAGGAGCAGGTGAAAGATGCCGCGCAGGACGCGACGCCGAGCGGCGACCCCGGCCCTGTCGCCGCTGCGGCGCCCCTTCTCCTGCCGATTCCGCAAATCGCTCCGGGCGCCCCTGGAGCGCCCATCGTGACGCCGGGAGCGCCCCTGACCGGACCGCTGAATGCGCCGGGGCCGTTCAAGCCGGGGGCATTCGAGCCAGGATCGTTTGTCGAACCGCCACCCCCCGGGGCAGTTCCGGTGGAGGCACCCGGGCTTCCGGCACCCGTCGCCGAGGCTCCGGGGAGCATTTTCGGAGGCATCGTTGGCGGTGCGCTCGTCATCCTCGCCGGCGGTGTCACGTTTTCAGGTGACGGGAATCTCCTGCCGCACGACTGGCAACCCCAGCGTCCGACACCGGCGGGCGCGGAATTTCTCGCAAACAAGATCGCGAACGGTCACGCCTTTGACAAGCACGTCATCCAACAGGGTGAGTTCCCGGGCGTGACCACACGCGCAGAGTTCGCCGAGCTGGCCAAGAACACCATCCTCTCTCCCGACGCGGAGGTGCGCGAGCTCTCAAAGGGCCGGACCGCGTACTGGAACCCCGCAACGCAGACCGTGCTCATTCACAATCCTGCTGCTGGTGACCTTGGAACCTTCTTCAAACCCAAAAATGGAAGAGACTACTTCCTGAATCTGAAATGATGGCCCTATGGAACAGCGCTACCCGTGCCCCTGTTGCGGTTTTCTCACGCTCCTGCAACCACCACCTGGATCGTACACGCTGTGCCCGGTGTGTTACTGGGAGGATGACAGCGTGCAGTTCGCCGATCCCGACTACGAGGGAGGAGCGAACAGCGAGAGCCTGAACCAGGCGCGAGCGAATTTTCGCAAGCTCGGAGCGTCGTCTCCCAGCGCCGTGTCCTGCGTTCGTCCGCCACGTCCAGAGGAGTTGCCGTGAACCGAACCGGACACGCGATGCGACTCGCCGTCGCCCCAGTCACGCTTGCCGCAGTTCTCCTCTCCAGCCCGGCCTACGCCGGCCCCACCGTCAGCGCTGACCTCGACCTCGGCACCTCGGTCGGACGGGACTCCGTCTTGTCCTCCGGCCTCTCGGGCGGATGCTCGGGGGGCTCCACCGCGTTCGGCACCCCCAGCCCGACGCAGTGCCAGGGGTACACCGTCAGCCGGGAAAACCCCGCCCTCTTCTCGCCGGTCTACATCGCCGGCTTCCGCGTCCGCGCCGGCTGGCGCTTCGACATCGGCCCCGTCTTCCTCGTCCCTGAGCTCGGCGCCGGCTACGGCGTCCAGCGGTACGCGTCTGGATCCACCACGCCGCTGCCTCGCGTCTTCGGGGGCGCGCGCGGAGGCTTGTCGTTGCCCCTTTCTCCGCTCCTCCGCATCGAGCCAGGGCTCTACGGGCACGTCGGCTACGCCCATGAAGAGGGAAGCTCGGACGGGGCGGCCATCGGGGGGACGCGGTCGCGAACGACGTCGGCTTCGCGCTGGACTTCCGGATCATGCGGCTCCTTCTCGTCGGCGCGCACGTGGACTACGAGGTCGTCACCTCCTGGGCGAGCGTGCCCCAGGTCTACCCCAACCAAGCCGGGCCGGCGCAGACCTTCATGCTCGCCGATCGGTGGGTCGGCTACGGCGCACACGCGGGCGTCCTGTTCTGGTGAGGCGCCCGCCTTCACGCGCGCTCCTCCCGGCCCATCCAAGAAGAATCGCCCGTCTCGTTCGATTTCGAGATCGATCTCCTCCGCTCGACGGATCCCCCGCGTAGGAGCGCATCGGGCGCCGCTCGACCGAGCAACGCCGCTCGGCCCTGGCCGCGCCGTGCTCCGGAGAGGGTTTCCATGTCCGCGTCGTCTCCGCTCTCGTCACCGCATCCCCGCGTCGCAACGCTGCTCCGTCCCTCCTCGTTCCGCGTCGAAGCCTTCGGGCTCAGCGACCCGGGCTTGCTCCGCGAGACGAACGAGGACGCGTACGCCTTGGCGCAAGACCTCGGGCTCTACGTCGTGGCCAACGGCGTCGGCGGCCACGCCGCCGGGGAGGTGGCCGCGTGGCTCGCGGTCAACTCGGTCGTCGCGTTCTTCGGAGACGTCGCCTCCGGCCGACCGGACCCCGGCGACGGACACGAGGTTGCCTGGCAGGCGAGCTTCGCGTCGTCGCTCTTCGCGCGTGCCGTGGAGGAGGCGAACGCCGTGGTCTGCTCTGCTGCCGCGAGCAACCCGATCATGACGGGGATGGCGACCACGTTCACGGGTCTGCTCCTCCGCCACGAGCACGCCGTCCTCGCGCACGTCGGGGATAGCCGGGCGTACCTCGTGCGAGGGCGGCGGCTGCGCCAGCTCACCGAGGACCACTCGGCGGTCGCGGCGTGCGTGCGGGCCGGCGTGATGACGGCGGAGCAGGCAGCGAGGTCGGAGCTTCGAGGCAGAATCCTTCGCGCGGTCGGGCTCGGCGAGCCCATGGAGGTCGACACGCGGGTCGTCGCCGTCGAGCCCGGCGACACGTTCCTGATCTGCTCCGACGGCCTCCACGACGTCGTGGAGGACGACGCCATCGCGGCCACCCTCCTTGGTGAGAGGGACCTCACCCGGGCAGCGGTGAAGTTGATCGACCTGGCGAACGAGGGCGGTGGACCGGACAACGTGACGGTCGTGCTCGCGAGCGTGCCATGAGGGATCCCGGGGAGGACCGTCGCGCTCGCTTGCTCGTCGCCGAGGACGACGTCAAGCTCGGGCGCCTCATCGTGCGTGTGCTCGAACCGGAACACAACATCGTCGTCGTGACGAACGGGCGAGAGGCGCTCGACCGCATCGTCGGCGGGGAGCGGTTCGATCTCGTTCTCTGTGACCTCCGGCTGCCCGGTGTGACGGGGATGGATCTCTACGAGCGGCTCCACACCCTCGCGCCGGAGCTGGTCGGGCGCATCGTCTTCATGACCGCCGGTGCCTGCACGCCCGAGGCCGCCGCATTCCTCGGTCGCCCCGGCATCGTCCGCCTCGACAAACCCTTCCGGCTCGACGAGCTAAGACGGACGGTTCGCGAGCACCTCCTCACGAACCAGGTGCAAGCCCCAGGTGGAGCCCGGTAAGATGAACGAGATGACGCCGGTGGGATCGCGCCGGAGCAAACCCACAGAAAGTACCATGGCCCGCTCTCCGTCGTCCCTGCATCGCCCCACGTTCGCCGTGCTGCTCGCGCTCGCGGGTTGCCAGGTGAGCTACCTCTACATCGGGTCGGACGTCACACCAGGGGCTGCGGCAGGCACCACCAGCACGACGACCGCGAGTTCCACCGGCAGCAGCAGCGCAACCAGCAGCAGCAGCGCAACCAGCAGCAGTGCAACCAGTAGCAGCAGCAGCAGCACATCGAGCACGGGTGGCCCCATCGATGCTGGAACGTGCGCCGCCGGGCTCGGCGGCGGGGGACACGTGTGGAGCAGCCAGGTTGGGCCCGTGCCCGATGTCGTTCCTGCCGGGACCCCGGTGAGCGTCGCGAGCGACGCCAACGGCAACGCCATCGTCGCCGGGAGCTTTGTTGGCTCCGTCGACTTCGGCTGCGGCCCGCTGACCGGCCCGAGCACGGGCACGAGCATGTTCCTGACGAAGCTCAATCCGACAGGTGCCTGCCTATGGAGCAAGGCATTCGTCAACGGTCAGGGCGGCGGCGATGGCGGTCCTGTTGGGGTGTGGGCCGGGAGTGTTGCGATCGACGGGGCGAACAACATCGTCCTCACAGGTGGCTCGGGCGGCGCGATCTCGTTCGGCAACGGCCAGGGTGCCAACGGGGGGCTCTTCGTCGCCAAGCTCGACCCGACCGGCACCGCGCTCTGGGGACTGAGCTTTGGGGAGGGTGTCGGGGGAGGGTACGGGCCCGGCCTCGCGGTCGAGGCCTCTGGGAACGTCCTCGTGCTCGGTGCGCTTGTCGGCTCCGTCGACATCGCAGGTCATTCGCTGACCAGTCCCCCGGGGGGGAGCGTCTTCGTCGCCAAGCTCGACCCCAGTGGGTCTCCGGTGTGGGGAAGGCTTGCCGATGGCCTCTTCAACGGCCTCCCGGGTGGAATCGCCATCGCTGCGGACGCGTCGGGGAACGTGCTCGTCACGGGTAATACCGACAGCGGCGCCGACTTTGGCTGCGGAGCGCCGTCGACGACGGGGGGAGCGTTCGTCGCGAAGCTCAATCCAACGGGTGGGTGCGTCTGGATCAGGACGTTCTCCGCCGCGGTAACCTTTGGGAAGAC
Source organism: uncultured delta proteobacterium (assembly GCA_963827955.1). Taxonomy (GTDB): domain Bacteria; phylum Myxococcota_A; class Polyangia; order Polyangiales; family Polyangiaceae; genus CAWHDJ01. The sequence continues at coordinate 199,825 of CAWHDJ010000017.1, forward strand.
CATCGCGGCGGATGCCTCGGGGCAGGTCGTCGTCACCGGCTCGTTCCCGGGCCCCGGGACCATCGACTTCGGGAGCGGGGCGGTCGCAGGCACGGCGACCCGGAACCTCTTCGTCGCGAAGCTCGACACAAGCGGCGCGCCGGTCTGGGGCAAAGCATTTGGCTCGAGCGGGGCGGGGGTAAGGGGCGAAGGGATTGGGGTGGACGCCGCGGGCAACGTCGTCGTAACTGGCACGGCTGTCGGCACGGTCGACTTCGGCGGTGGCACGCTGACGAGCGCCGGGGCCAGCGGTGACGTTTTCGCCGCGAGCTTCGACGACGCCGGGACCTTTCGATGGGCGAAGCTCTTCGGTGCGCCGGCCGATACCGGGAACGGCGTGCCTGTGGTCCTCAGCATCGATCCCCTCCTGTCACGTACTCATCGGGGGCATCTTCGAGGGCGTGCTGAACTTCGGAGGCGTCCCGCTCGCGAGCGAGACGAGCCACTCCGTCTTCGTGGCCGAGCTGGTGCGGTAGGCAAGCGACGGTCAGCGCACGCCGAGCAGGAACTGCATGGCCCCAGGGAAGCGCTCGGCCCAGAACGTCTCGTTGTGGTAGCCGCCGACCTGGGTCACGCGCCGGAAGCTCGTGCCGTCGATGTAACCGAGCGCGAGGTAGGCGGCTGCGAGCTCGTCCGTGTCGGGCTGGTCGTCGTCCAACGGTGGCATGAGCGTTGGATCGTTCTTGCCCGAGTCGACGTAGACGCGGAGTGGGCGGTCGGGCGCGGCGGGCGTCTTCTGCACGTCGCCGATGATCACGGTCATGTCCCACCAGGTCGAGGGCGACATCTCCCCCAGCAGGCCGAACACCGTAGGGTACTTGAGCCCCGCGTAGGCAGTGACGAGCCCTCCGAGCGAGCTGCCGCACATCGCAGTCGAGGCCACGTCGGTGCGCCTGCGGAGCGCCTGGACGGCGGGGTCCTTCATCAGCTCCATGGTCAGCATCTGGAGGTAGAGGTCGGCTCCGCCACCGCCCGGGGTCGTCGGATCCTGCGTCGGTGTCAGCTCGTAGATGCGGTTCGGTGTGTTGTCCACGCCGATGACGATCGCCTCGGGGAACGTCCTGCACTCGTGTGACGGGCAGTCGCCGTCGCCGGTGCAGGTCGTTGGCATGCCGCCGAACGGTTGGGCCGCCCAGCCCACCAGGCCCCCCGCGGAGCAGGTCCCCGTCTCCGCGGCGTTGTCAAAGGCGGTGTCGACGTTCCAAGGGTTGCCCCCAAAAGCGAGCTGCGGCATCGCCGCCCAGAGGTTCTGGCCATCGTGCATGTAGATGACGGGGTACGTCGCCTCCGTGTTCTCCGTGTAGCTCGCCGGCAGATAGGCGTAGATGGCACGATCCGACAGCGTGGTCAGGGTCGAGTGGAAGGTCGGGATCAGGGTCACCACCTGGCCCATCGTCGAACTGAAGTGCGGCCACACGTCGATCGTTTGGCCCGGGGCCACGTGGTAATTGGGCCCCCGGGCCCAGGTCATGTCGTCGAGGAGCGGCTTCCACTCCGCGGGAGCGGAGAGACCCGTGACCTTGTACGTGAAGGTGTTGCCCGAGGCCGTCGTGGACTGCCCCGCCGACCACGAGAGGCCACCCGCGCTGCCGCGAACGGTGATCGTGTGGCCGCCGGCCGGGTAGTGGACGCGGATCAGTGCCGCGCCCGCCGGGAGCGGCCCCCCGTCCACCCCGCCCGAGCCCCCAGTGCCCGTGGCGCCACCCGCGCTGAACGTGCCTCCCGAGCCGGTAATGCCCCCGGTACCGCCCATACTCGAAGTCGTGCCCGCAGTTGTGCCGCTCGCCGACGCTCCGGCCGCAGTTCCAGTGGTGGAGATGCCGCCGGCGGGCGTCGAGCCACAGGCCTCGACCGCCAGCACGAGAAAGGGGACGGAGACGAGGAGAGGGGCGCGCGTCCGCACATGAGAGCCCTACCACGGGGGTCCGGCGCGACCAATGCCCGCCGCCCTCGGATAGAGAACGCGCGGCCGGGCGCGACGATGGCCTACACGCCCTTCGATTCGATCGAGAGCTATACGTTCGCCGGCACGACCAACCTCCAGCCCTTCACGGGCACGCGGTTCGAGTACGACGGCGACCAGCACCGGATCCTCAAGACGCTGGTGAACTCCGACGCGGGAGCGCTGGAGGAGACCGTCTACCTGGACGACCTGTACGAGCGTGTGCGGACCGACGGCAACACGCACCGCTTCTACGTCGCCGCCGGCAGCGCGATGGTGGTGCTCACGCGCGCGGCGGGCGCCGGCAATCAAGTCGCCTATGCGCTGACCGACGCGCTGGGGTCCGTCGACGCGATCACCGACGGCGGCGGGAAGGTGATCGAGAAGCGGAGCTACGACGCGTTCGGCGCGCGGCGCAACCCCGTCGGCTGGGGTCCGTGGCAGGGGGCGCTCACGTCGAACGTGACGCCGGTCGGGTTCGAGGGGCTCGAAGCCGACGACGAGGTCGGACTCGTGAACATGCGGGGGCGGATCTACGACCCGAAGATCGGGCGGTTCTTGACGACGGACCCGCTCGTGTCGCGGCCGGGGTTTGCGCAGAGCTGGAACCCGTACAGCTACGTGCTCAACAGCCCCCTCAACTTCACGGACCCGAGCGGGTTCCAGGATACTCCCGCCGGTCTGCCTCTCCTGCCGCCCCAACCCATGCCCGGGTGCGGCAGCACCATGAGCTGCACGGTGGTGAAGGCCGAGCCTCCTCGGCTCGTGAACGCGTGCACGGTGACAGCGGTCACGGTCGCGAGGGACGGGGCACGTGACGACGCGCCGGCGAAGACGGTCACCGCGAAGAGCGACCCGGCCGTGGTGGAAGGGCCCACGATTGGAGCGGCGCCGCAGCAACCGACCACGGACCCGAGGTATCCCGATCCGAAGTACCGATACTTCGAACGGGCGGCGGCGGCGCCGGCGAGTCCCGTCGTGATCGTGTCTCCCCAGGGTGTGGTGGGCGTGGTGCCGCCCGGGAGCACGGCGGAGAGCACCTGGAGGGACGAGACGTTTCCGGAGTACCCCGGGTACTCCATCAGCGTCAAGGAGCCCGATACCAAGAACGTCGAGACGTTTGCCTCCGTCGCGATGGTCGTGGTTCCCGGCGGCGTCGGGACGCTCGCGGCTTGGGGCGCGGAAGCAGCCATCGCGGGCGAGCCCGCGCTGGCGAAGGCGGCGCAGAGCGTCACGACGCTCGAGTCGTCGGCTATCCGGTTCAGCCAAAGCTCGGTGAACGGGGTCGCTGAGATCGCAGAGAGCATGGCTGCGAAGGGATGGGCCGGTCCACCCATCGACGTCGTGCAGATGGGGGACGGCATCGTCACGGTCGACAACACGCGCCTCCTGGCGTCGCACATGACCAGCACACCGGTCCAAGCGATCGTCCACGGTGCGGAGGAAGCGCTTCCCGAGTCGATGTCCGGACGGTTCGGTAGCGCGAAGACCTGGGGAGAAGCTGTGCAGTATCGGATCGCTAATCAGAATGCTGCGTACCGCTCTCGCTTCCCCGGCGGTTCCGTGGCAGTGGGAGTGGGGAAACCGTGAGTGGAGTGCACATGTACGAGCCGAGTGACCTCGATGTGTCGGTACAGCTGCCGGAAGGCCTCTTGCGCATCCTGAAGCAGAACCTCGTGGACCTGACGCCTTGGCACGTGATGCCAAGAGACCTCGCGCTGACGAAGCTTCGCGGGCTGCGGCAGCGTTACTCGTGCAAGTATGTCCCCTTCGCTTACCGCCAGGACAACGACGACTTGGCGTGCATCGATCCGGCACGGCCTGACGAGATTGTGATCGTCCATGATTTCGCAAGTCAAGGCGCGGAGCTGCGCGAGCGCTACGGCTCTTTCTGGGACTGGTTTCGTGCTGCTGTCGAGGACATGGTGCTCTTCGAATGAGCGCGGAGCGGAACGATGCGGAGCTGAGCAAGGTGCTGTCGCATGCTCTGCGTCACGCGCCCTGGCTCTACGAGCTGGAGCTCGATGACGAGGGGTGGGCGTCACTCGATGCCGTGATCGGCGCGTTGAACGCGGAGCGAGCCGAGTGGCGCGATCTGTCGAGGGAGGATGTCGCGCGCGTGGTCGCGTCGTCGTCGAAGCGCCGACATGAGATCGTGGAGGATCGCATCCGAGCCCTGTACGGACACAGCGTGCCCGGTAAGCTTCGGCGTGAACGCGGCACGCCTCCCGCCGTCCTCTTCCACGGCACCTCACCCGACGCGGTGAAGGTGATCATGTGCGACGGGCTGAAGCCGATGTCGAGACAGTACGTCCACCTCTCGGTTGACACGGCGGTGGCTCGGGAGGTGGGGCGGAGGAAGTCGAGGACGCCGGTGCTCCTGGAGATCGATGCGCGAGCCGCACACGCGTCGGGTGTGCCCTTCTACGTGGGGAACGACAAGGTGTGGCTGGCCGATGTCGTGCCGGTACACTTCATGCGCGTGATTGCGTGATAGACGCGTTGGCGCGAGCCAGCGGCGAAAAGGGATACATCATGGTCTCTTCATCACTGTCGTCCCGCACTCTGCGCGCCCTCTCCGCGCCCCTCGTGCTCGCCGCAACCCTCTTCACCACCCCTGCTCACGCCGGCCCCACCCTCGGCGCCGACCTCGACCTCGGCACCTCCACGTACACCCTCAGCCACCCCTCCAACACCCTGGGGGGTGAAGACCCTCGTCGATCCGCCCTCTACGACGTCGGCTTCCGCATCCGCGCGGGCTGGCGCTTCGACCTCGGCCCGTTCTTCATCGTCCCCGAGGTCGGCTTCGGTTACGACGTCGAGCGCTACACCTCGAACGATATCCAGTTCGTCACCAACGACACGCTGATCCGCGTCCTCGGCGGCGCCCGCGCCGGTTGGTCGTTCCCCCTCCTGCCGGCGCTCCGCTTCGAGCCGGCGATCTACGGTCACCTGGGGTATGCGCGAAATATCCACGCGGACACGAACGGGCTCGCGAACGACGTAGGGCTCGCGCTCGACCTTCGCTTCTTCAAGCTCCTCACCGTCGGCGCGCACCTGGGCTATGACGTCGTGACGCAGTGGATCCCGGGGGCCGCTTGCCCTGCCCCCAGCCCGAGCTTCCTCTGCGAGCCCAACCCAGGACGCACGGCCGGCGACGGCTGGCTCGCCTACGGGGTCCAGGCCGGCGTGATCTTCTGGTGACGGTGCCCGCTCACGCGGCGCGACGTCGTCGTGCGGCGCGATCGTGCGCACGAGAGCGGCGTCGTGAACCACATCCAGGCTGGGGGGCGTGCCCTCGGGTCGAGGCGCGACGCCAGCCGGCCGCTCCGAAAAAGTGGGCCTGCGATTCGATTTCGAGATCGATCCCCTCCGCTCGACGGATTCCCCGCGTAGGAGCGCATCGGGCGCCCCTCGGCTCGACCACATCGCCGGCGGGGAGCGGTTCGACCTCGTTCTCTGTGACCTCAGGCTGCCAGGTGTGACCGGGATGGATTTCTACGACCGGCTCCACACCCTCGCGCCGGAGCTGGTCGGGCGCATCGTCTTCATGACCGCCGGTGCCTGCACGCCCGAGGCCGCCGCGTTCCTCGGTCGCCCCGGCATCGCGCGCCTCGACAAACCGTTCCGTCTCGACGAACTACGACGGACGGTTCGCGAGCAACTTGCTCGACGGTCGTCGAGCGGCGAGGGCGCGGACCGCCGTTGAAGCGCATCGTGGCCCGCCGTTGGGCCGCGCTCGGTGGAGGCACGCTGTCCGCCGATGAGGCCGAGGAGGGGGAGGCTGGCGTCATGTCGGCCCAGGACATCCTTGCCGCCGCCTTGGCACTTCCAAGGCGGGGTTCAAGGAAAGGCGCCCCACGCCTCTCCAGAGCCTCCTGGGCGACCCTCTTCAACGCGGGATCTCCGGTGGGCGCGCAGGAGTGACGACGGACGTACGCGCGCCGGGGCTTCAGTTCTGCGTGTCGAACCGCTGCCGCTTCGGCGGGTCCTGCGCAGGAGGCTTGGGCTGTGTCTTCGGCGGCGCCTTCGGATCCTCCGGCGGCGGCTTGATCGTCCCCTGCCGCGGGAGCACGCCCTTGTCGGGCAGCGCGCGGTTCTGCTGCGGGAGGCCGGCGTTGTTGCCCGCCCCGGGCAGGACGCTGGTGGGCAGGACGCTCCTGGTGGGAAGGACGCTGGTCTGCGTGGGAAGCACCGTCGCGTTCGGGAGCACCGTGTCCCTCGTCGGCAGCACCGACGAGTCGGGCGCGCCCGTGATGGCGGTCGGAGGCGGCGCGCCTCGGCGCACGATGCGGAAGACGACGCGCCGGTTCTTCGACGTCATCTCGCGGCAGGTCGCGGTGAGCTGCTCGTCCGGGGCCGTGCAGCCGGTATCGTCGTAGACCGGCGTCGTGTGGCCGAAGCCCTTGGCCGTCAGGCGCGCGGGATTCAATCCCCTCCTGCGTCAGGTACTTCATGACGCTGTTCACCCGCCGCTGGGAGAGGTTCATGTTGTACGCGTCGGAGGCGCGGATGTCCGTGTGCCCCTCGATGCGCACCTCGCGGATCTCCGGGTTGTCCTGGAGGACCTTGGCCACCTCGCTCAGGGTGGGCGTCGACTCGGGGAGGATGATGTCCTTGTCGGTGGCGAAGTGTACCTGGTCGAGGATGACGATCTCGTCGCCCTTCACGTACGCGGTGGGGCAGCCCCTCTTCCCGTGCGGGCCCGCGGGGATGTCGGGGCAATCGTCGAGGCGGTCGGGGACGCCGTCGCCGTCGGAGTCGGTGTCGGGGCAGCCGTGGTTCTCCGGCGGGCCGGCCTGGTTGGGGCAGCGGTCGGCGTCGCCGATGAGGCCGTCGCCGTCGGGGTCGTCGCTCTCCTTCAGGAGGATGCGGTTGATCTCCTCCTGCTCGCGGCTCTTCTCCGGCTGCCAGGTGATGTAGTTGAAGAGCCTGAGCGCCGGCGCGCCGAACCCGCACGCGGCGCCGAAGCTGCCGCCGGTGGTGATGGTGATCCCCCACTTGCTCTGCCAGCGGATGCCGAGGAGCACCTCGGCCGGGACCTCGGACGGCTGGGTCGGGAACTTGGTGAGCGAGGGGTAGCCGTACACCTCGCCGATGATGGAGATGCCGTACCGCTGCAGGACGTACCCCTCCGCGCCCACGCCGAACGAGGCCATGTCCCCCAGCTTCACGCCGAGGAACTCGCCGCCCGGACGGAGCCAGACCCCCGCGTTGGCCGCGAGGAGCAGGCCGAAGCCGAAGCGGTAATCCATGATGAGCACCGGGCCGCCGGTGACGGTGCCGTCTCCCGTGAACGCCGCGGGGTTGCCCGTGGGCAGGTTGACGTTGCCGGCGACGGCCATCCCGAACCCGCTCTTCACCTCCGACTTGCGGTTCAGGTACGGGATGGCGAGCCGCGCCTGGAGGCGCATGTCGCCGACGGCGTTCGATGCGATGGCCCCCTCCGAGCCGATGTCCCGGAGGTTCGCGCCCGTCTGCCAGGCCACGAGCGGGATGGCGGCGGTCACGTCGATCCAGTTGAAGAAACCGATGCCCACGGTGGGCGTGAAGGTGAGCTGCGCGGTGACGACCTTGAGGTCGCCCATGGTGTCGTTGTTGATGAGCGCGAGCGGGTTGAAGGCGAGGTCCGTGTAGAGCCCGACGATCGGCGAGAGGTGGCCGATGACCTCGGACTTCTGGACCATCACCAGATCGCGCGGGCCGGCCGCCGGGCGGAACACCAGGGCATTGAACTGCTTCTCCTGCGCGCCCGCGTGAGAGGCGAGCGCCAGGATCGCGGCCGCCCCCACCCCCCCGAGCGCCCTCCTCACGGCCTCCTCCAAGGCCGTGCTCGTCCCGCAGACCGGGGGGTTTGGGGGGGTCTCGGCCCCCCCAAACGTGACCGGCGCCGGAGGAACAGCGCGAGCAGCCCGATCGCCGCGACGCCGCTCGCCGGCTCCGGGCTCGACGCTCGCGTGCCAAGCGTGCCGATGGTGCTCCCCGAGCAGATGTTGGCGAGGGTGCTGCCGCAGGCCACGTCGTCGGGGAGCGGGCCCGGCGAGCAGGACTGGTTGCCCGACCCGTCGTCGGCGTGCTGGCAGTGCTGGTCGCCGAGGCAGTCGGCGTTGCCCTTGCACGAGGTCGAGCACGTGTGGCTGCTGAGGTCGCAGGTGCCGTTGCACGGGCACTGGGTGTCGGCGTAACAACCCACGCAGCTCTGCCCGTCGCAGTAGGGCGTGCCCGGCGCGCAGCTCATCGGGCAGGTCGGCTTGCAGTCGTGGGTCCCCTGGTCGCACTTGCCCCCGACGCACTGCGAGTCGTCCGTGCAGCGCACGCAGAACGGAGTCCTTCACGAGCTGGGCATCGAGGCAGAAGGGGGTGTCGCCCGCGCAGGTCTCGCAGCGCGGGCCGCAGTGGCGCGCCGTGGTGCAGGGCGAGCACCCGCCCTCGATGCAGAAGTTCCCGTCCGGGCACTCCATGTCGTTCCGGCACGCGTTGCACGCGGTGCCGAACGGGCCCGGCAGGCAGAGCGGATCGTCCGCCGGGCACTTGGCGCAGCCGCTGCCGCAGCAGTCGGCGCGCTCGTTCGTGGCGAGCGAGGGGACGCACTGCCCGATGAGCTTGTCGCAGACCCCGCCCTCGGTGCAGTCGGCGTCCTGCGTGCACTCCACGCACTCGGGCGGATCGCCGGAGCCGAGCGAGACGCACTGCATCTGCTTGCCGTTCGCCCCGTCGGGGCAACAGTTGCAGGAGTTGCCCGCGCACTTGTTGGCCTCGGAGCACCACTGGCAGTTGTGCTGCACGCACTCCTTGCCCCGCGGGCAGTCGGCGTCCGTCCTGCACTCGTTGCAGTCGTGCGTCACGAGGTTGCAGGTGAAGCCGGCCTTGCAGTCGTTGTCATTGCGGCACTGCCCGCACTGCTCCTTGCCGTTCTCGTTGATGCAGAACGGCGTCTTCCCCCCGCAAGGCGAGCAGCTCGGCCCGCAGAAGATGGCGGTGTCGCACGGCGCGCAGAGCGCCGCCTCGTTGCAGTAGTAACCCGAGTCGCAGCCGTTGTTGCCGACCTGGCCGACGAACTGCCGGTCGCACTGCTCGCACTTGTTCAGGCTGGGGAACGACGGGGCGCCGCTCAGCGTCTGGAAGAACTGCGTGTTCTCGAAGAGCTTGAACCCGGCCGTCTCCAGGCTCGGGTTCGTCCCCGCGTCGGGGACGAGCTGGGCCGGGTACTGGAAATCGGTGAAATCGCCGACGAAGAAGCTCATCTCCAGCGCGGCGTGCTCGACGATCTGGGCGTACAGGATCTCCAGCGGATACAGCCCCGCCTCGCCGAACTGCACCTCCTGCGTCATCCGCCAGGTGGGGGCGCCGAGGACCGGGGGCTGGATGATCACGGAGTGGGACACCACGGCCTTGTCCCAGAACGTCAGGCTCACCGCGTCGTCCGCATAGAACCCGATGTGGACGGGCTTGTTGACGAGATCGCTCGTCACGTTGAGGAACCCGCGGAAGCGCGAGGCGAACAACGTCGTCGTGTCGTTCGCGAAGAAGCCGCAGCCGCCCGTCTTGCACTGAGGCGACATCGCGTTGGTGAAGTCGCCCCAGCTGATCTTGGGCCCTGTGTCCTGGTTGTTGCTGAGGTCGAAGACGGTGCGCTGGACGAACTGGACCCAGTTCGCCTTGGTCTGGAGCAGGAACTGGTTGATCCCCTCGTTGTACATGTCCGCCGCTTGCGGAAAGTCGTTCGCCGGCATCGTCGAGATGGAGTTGACGACGCAGAGCCCCTGCCCCTTCCCCTGCAGCGCGTCGGCGACGGACGTGGGGATCATGACCGGATCGGCGCTCGCCGACCCTGCGCAGGCCAGCGCCGCGAGCGTCACGAACGCGCAGGCCACGCGAGGCGCGAAGCGCCGGATAGCGAAGGCCGTTCGTCGGACAAGCATACTAGGTCGCCTCGCTATGCAGCACGAAATGCAGCGCGGACTACCGTCGCGGCGACGCTAACACGAGCGATCGAGGGGGGGCAAGGCGAGGTCGCCCCGAAGAGGCGGGGAAATCGTGGAGGGGCCGCAGCGGCCTCGGGCCCTCGCTCAACGCGGTCACCACCACGCTCCCGATGTTTGACGCCGCGGCGCGACCGCCTCAATACAGCGGGCCCGAGGAGACCCTGCCGCCGCATGCAACCCACGTCGCTCGCTGAACGCACCGCCAAGCCCACCGACCCGAGCCCCCAGATCGACTTCTCCGACTGGGTGCGCGCCACGTCCAATCCAGCCGAGCTCGTGCTCGGCGAGGACGGCTTCACCTACCCCGATCTCTTCGTGCCCGAGCGGCTGGCCGAGCTCACGTCGCGCTTCGACGCCCGCTTCCGCGCCGCGGATCCGGAAGGGCACGCCCGCTTCTCGGCGTACCGCGCCTGCCGCGGCGAGGGGATGAAGCCCGAGGCCATCTCGGAGGCGCTGCTCGCCGGGGCGCCGCACCTCAGCCGCTTCGTGGCCCAGCTCTTCCGTGTGGAGCGGGAGGCCCAGGCGCTCGTCGACGGGGCGCACGGGCGCGGGCCGCTCTGGGCGTTCAAGAAGGATTTCGCGAAGAAGCGGCTCTTCAAGGCGAACGCCGGCGCGGGGTGGAAGGGGAGCAAGGAAGAGGCGGCCCGCGTGGCGCACCGATCGCTCACGGCCCTCGGCGCCGCGGCGAGCCTGCTCGGCACCGGCTCTGCGGAGGAGGAGCTCGCCGTCGCGGAGGCCGTGCTCCGGCTCCACGAGGTCGACGACACCGCCCGCAAGGTGGCCAAGGCCGGCGGCGCGCAGTGGACGGACGCTCTTCGGGCGCGCGCGGCCGACGTGCGCTCCGCGCTTGTCACGATGGGGCCGCAAGCGGCCCCAAACCCCGGGCCGGCAGAGCCGGCCCTGCTCGCCGGCTCGTCCGAAGGGGCGGACGTCGCGCGCTTCTCCAGCCAGGACAGCGCGGACGACGGCGCCGTGGCGGCGTACGCGATGGACGCCGTCGAGGCGTGGCTCGCCGCGCGGCGGGCGGATCACCACGACCCCGCCCACCTGTGGGCCTCGCTCAAGGCGCCCGCCAACATCGATCACATGAACCTCGTCCAGCTCCGTCGCGCGGACGAGGCGCTCCCCGAGCTCTTCGTCGGCCCGGAGGACGAGCGGCGCCGCCGCCAGGGCTTCGAGCTCACGGACCGGCGCAAGGACGTGCGGGCGATCGAGAGCGAGGTCGACTACTGCCTCTACTGCCACGACCGCGACAAGGACTCGTGCGCGAAGGGGCTCCGGGACAACAAGACGGGCGCCATCAAGCCGAACCCGCTCGGCGTGCCGCTCAACGGCTGCCCGCTCGACGAGAAGATCAGCGAGATGCACCTGATGCGGCAGGGCGGCGACAGCATCGCCGCGCTGGCGCTGGTCTGCGTCGACAACCCCATGCTGCCCGGCACCGGCCACCGCATCTGCAACGACTGCATGAAGGCGTGCGTCTTCCAGAAGCAGGAGCCGGTCAACATCCCCGAGATCGAGACGGCGGTGCTCACCGACGTCCTCGCGCTGCCCTGGGGCTTCGAGATCTACGGCCTGCTCTCGCGCTGGAACCCGCTCGACGTCCGGCAGCCCAACCCCCTGCCCTACAACGGCAAGAACGTGCTCGTCGTCGGCCTCGGCCCGGCGGGGTACACGCTCGCCCACCACCTCACGCGCGAGGGCTTCGCCGTCGTGGGCATCGACGGCCTCAAGATCGAGCCGCTCCCCGTCGAGCTGACCGGCGACGAGGCGCACCCCCCGCGCCCCATCCGGGACTTCTCGAAGATGTACCTGGAGCTCGACGAGCGCATCCTGCTCGGCTTCGGCGGCGTGAGCGAGTACGGCATCACGATCCGCTGGGACAAGAACTTCCTCACCGTCCTCTACGTGACGCTGGCGCGGCAGCGCCTCCTCCGCATGTACGGCGGCGTCCGCTTCGGCGGCACGATCGACCTCGACGACGCCTGGCGGCTCGGGTTCGACCACGTGGCCATCGCCGCCGGCGCGGGGCGGCCCACCATCATCCCGCTCAAGAACAACATCTCCCGCGGCATCCGGAAGGCCAGCGACTTCCTCATGGCCCTGCAGCTCACCGGCGCCTACAAGCGCTCGGCGCTGGCGAACCTGCAGATCCGCCTGCCCGCGGTGGTCATCGGCGGCGGCCTCACCGCCATCGACACCGCGACGGAGCTGCTCGCCTACTACATCCAGCAGGTCGAGAAGACGGCCGGGCGCATCGACACGCTCGTCGCCGAGCGCGGCGAGGCCGCCGTGATGGCGATGTTCGACGAGGAGGAGCGCGGCTTCATCGTCGAGCAGCGGCAGCACGCCGCCGAGGCGCGCGCCGAGCGCGAGAAGGCGGCGAAGGAGGGGCGGCTGCCCTTCTTCCAGCCGCTCCTCGACAAGTGGGGCGGCGTCTCCCTCGTCTACCGCAAGCGGGTCATCGACTCGCCCGCCTACCGCCTGAACCACGAGGAGGTCATCAAGTCGCTCGAGGAGGGCGTGCGCTACATCGAGAACATGGCGCCGGTCGAGGCGCTCCTCGACGAGCGCGGCGCGGTCCGGGGGATGACCTTCGAGCGGCAGAAGCTCGACGGTGGGAAGTGGAAGGGGACGGGGGAGATTCGTCGAGCTCCCCGCCCGCGCGGTCCTCGTCGCCGCCGGCACGAGCCCGAACGTGACGTACGAGAAGGAGAAGCCCGGCTCGTTCGTCTTCGACAAGTGGAAGCAGTTCTTCCAGGCGCACAAGGCCGTCGTGGGCGAGGACGGCAAGCTCTCCGTCACGCCCTGCGAGCCGGCCGAGGGCTTCTTCACGAGCTTCGACGACGGCAAGCACGCCGTGAGCTACTACGGCGACAACCACCCGCACTACGCGGGCAGCGTCGTCAAGGCCATGGCCAGCGCGAAGGACGCCTTCCCGCACGTGGTCGCGCTCTTCCGCAACGACCTCGCCCGCCTCGGGGAGGAGCCGCAGGCCGCCCGCGACGCGCGCCGCCGCGCGCTCTTCGGCCGGCTCGACGAGGATCTCGTGGCGGTGGTGCACCAGGTCGTCCGCCTCACCCCCACCATCGTCGAGGTGGTCGTGCGCGCGCCCGCGGCCGCGCGCCGCTTCTCGCCCGGCCAGTTCTACCGCCTGCAGAACTTCGAGGTGAGCTCCCGGGTCATCGAGGGCACCCGCCTCTGCATGGAGGGCATCGCGCTCACCGGCGCCTGGGTCGACAAGGAGAAGGGCCTGCTCTCCCTGATCGCGCTGGAGATGGGCGTGTCCACGCGCCTGCTCGCCGCGCTCAAGCCCGGCGAGCAGGTCGTCGTCATGGGCCCGACGGGCGCGCCCACCGAGATCCCGGAGGGCGAGACGGTGCTGCTCGCGGGCGGCGGCCTCGGCAACGCGGTGCTCTTCTCCATCGCCAAGGCGCTCAAGGCGCGCGGCGACCAGGTCGTCTACTTCGCCGGGTACAAGAACGGCGTCGACCTCTTCAAGCAGGACGACATCGAGGTGGCGACGGACCAGGTCGTGTGGACCACCGACACCGGCGCGGAGATCGCGCCCAGGCGGCCGCAGGACAGGCACTTCCGCGGCAACATCGTGCAGGCGATGCTGGCCTACGCCGAGGGCCGCCTCGGCGGCGAGCGCTACAAGCTCAGCGACGTCAAGCGCATCATCGCGATCGGCTCGGACCGCATGATGAACGCGGTGCGCGAGGCCCGCCACGGCGTCCTCGCGCCGCACCTCGACCCGAAGCACGTCGGCATCGCCAGCATCAACTCGCCGATGCAGTGCATGATGAAGGAGGTCTGCGCCCAGTGCCTGCAGAAGCACGTGGACCCGGCCACGGGCAAGGAGACCATCATCTTCACCTGCTTCAACCAGGATCAGGAGATCGACAAGGTCGACTTCAAGAACCTGAACGCGCGCCTCCGCGCCAACACCGCGCAGGAGAAGATCTCCAACGCCTGGCTCGACCGGCTCCTCGCCAAGGCGCCCGAGCTCAGGCGGGTCTGACCCTCCCGGCTACTCCCCCCCGTCCGCCGCGGGCGCCTTCGCGGCGGCCTTCGCGGGCCCCGGCGTGGGCGTCCCGAGCGCGTCCGCCGCGGCGGGGAGCACCACCGAGAAGGTGCTCCCCTTCCCCTCGTACGAGCGCGCGTCGATGCGCCCGCCCGCGCCCTGCACGATCCGCTGGCTGATGGCGAGCCCGAGGCCGGTGCCCTTCTCCTTGGTCGTGAAGAAGGGCATGAACAGGTTCTCCAGCACCTTCTGCGACAGGCCGGGCCCGTTGTCGGCCACCGTCAGCTCCACGAAGGGCTCGTCGGAGGCGCCCGTCCCCGAGCGGGTCCCGCGGCCGAAGCGGACGCGGCTGCTCACCATGATCCGGCCGCGCCCCTTCATCGCCTGCGACGCGTTGCGCAGGAGGTTCATCAGCACCTGACGGAGCTGCTCCGGGTCGATCATCACCCGCGGCAGCGAGGGGTCGAGGTTGATCTCGACCTGGATCTCCTCGTTCCCCGGCTCGGCGGAGATGATCTGCAGCGTCCGCCGCACCACCGCGTTCGCGTCGGTGGGGCGCACCGCGCTCCCCTCGTTCGGCCGGGCGAGGTCGAGGACCGACCCGACGACGCGATCGAGGCGGTCGACCTCCTCCAGGATGATGCCCAGGAACTCGCGCGAGGCGGGATCGATGGAGGCGCCCGGCGCAGGGTCGGCGAGGAGCTGGGCCGCGCCCTTGATGGCGCCGAGCGGGTTCCTGATCTCGTGGGCGAGGCCGGCGGCCATCTGGCCCAGGACCGCGAGGCGGTCGCGCTCCTTCATCTGCGCGTACACGCGGGAGTTCTCCACCACGACCCCAATCTGGGCGGCGGTCGCCGCGAGGAGCGCCTGCTCCTCCGGCGCGAAGGCGTCGCGGGCGCGGTCGTCCATCACGACGAAGAGCCCGATGATCTCGCGCTCCTCGTCGCGGATGGCGATGACGACGCCGGTGCTCAGGCTGCCCAGCACGGCGGCGGCGGCCAGGACCGCGGCCCCGGCGTCGTCGTGCTCGCCGCGCGCGCGCTGATCCTTGACCTCGCGCTCCACGTCCTCGAGCGAGAGGGGCCCCGCCTCCAGCCGGTCGATGAGCGCGCGCGCCGTCGCCACCTCGACGCGCCTCGGCACGCGCTGCCCGAGCGAGGCGATGAGATCGAACCCGGTGCCGTCCTCGTCCCGGAGGTAGAGGCCCGCGCCCGTCACGCGCCGCGACTGCTCCAGCGCGGCCATCACGATCGCGCCCATCTCGTCCACCTCGAGGATGTGGGCGAGGCGGCGGCGGAGCAGCGCGAGCGAGGACTCGAGCTCGAAGCGCTCCCGGAAGAACCACTGGATGGCGCCCTCCACCCGATCGCGGAGCGGATCGAAGATCAGGATGATGACGATGCCGGCGAGGACGACGTTCAGGTACATCGTCCGGTACTGGCCGAGCCGGACGGCCAGGAAATAGAAGATGAGCGCGATGAGGAACGCGATCGACGTCGCGACGAGCAGGCGGGCGAGCAGCTCGTAGAGGTCGAGGAGCCGCTCGTGGCGGAGGCCCTCGGCGAGCAGGAAGAGGAAGACGATCGAGAGCACGGCGCCGAACGGCGGGCCGCCCAGGGTGGGGGTGAGGAACCAGGCGAAGTCGACGACGCTCGCCAGGCCGGCCGCCGCGCCGATGACGACGAGGAAGCGGATGCGCCGCTGCGTGTCGCGCGACCGGCTCGCCTTGCCGCGCTGGCCGAGCGTGTAGAGGCCCGCCGTCAGGAGCGCGAAGACGTAGAGGAAGATGGTCCCGCGCGCGAACGCCGATCGGTCGGGGCGCAGCACGAGGAGCCCCACCGGGAGGACGGCCAGGCCGAGGACGCCCGCGAAGCGGAGCAGGCGCGGGGCCTGCTCTCCTCCCGCGGGACCATCGCCTCGAAGAGGCGCAGCGCGAACTGCGGCAGCGCGATGGCGAGCACCACGATGACCGCCTGCCAGCCGGGCGACCTTCGAAGCCGAAGAACGCGGATTGCGAGAGGTACCAGAGGCCGAGATCGGTGGCGAAGCCGGCGAAGAGGAGGTGGACGGTACGGACGCGACCGCGGAGCAGCGCCGAGACGGCGATGGCCACGGCCAGCGCGCCGCACACGAGCCTCGTCTGCGTCCGGATGTCGTACAAGGGCCGCCCGGGGTCAGCCTAGCAGCGTGTCGGGCGGTGGGGTGAGGTCTGGGGGAACGAGAGGGCGGTGGAGCCTCTCCGGAGAGCTAGCGAAGCTGCGGGTGGTTGCTGGTGCCGGTGCCGGTGCCGGTGCCCTGCTGCTGCTCGTTGTCGGGCGGCGGCACCCACGGCTGGGGCTGAGGGTCCGCCGGGTTGCCGTTCGAGAGCACCGGATCCAGCGGCGGGGGCGCGCCGTTGTCGACCTGGTGCGAGTCGAGCAGCACCTTCGGCGTCGGCTCGAGGGTCACCGGTGTGGCGGCCTGGGGGACGGCGTCGTCGTCGTCGGTGTCGGTCGCATCCCCGACGCAGCCCCCGAGCATCATTGCCGAGGTGGCGAGGAGCGCCGCTCCGACCCACCTTGCGAGTCTACCCATCATTGTCGTCCTCCACTTCGGGCGCGGCCCCACCACTGGCGGGGCTCCCGACCCCATCGAAATCCGAGCGGGACTTCGGCCCGTCGTCGACGGCGCCGAACCCGTACTGCTTCACGAGTTGCGAGAGCCTCGGGCGCTTCATCCCGAGCAGCCCTGCCGCCCGGGTGATGTTGCCGCCCGTCTCCGCCAGGGCACGCGAGATGCACTCGCGCTCGATGTCCCGCTTCAGCTCGCTCAGGCTGAGACCTCCTCGGATCGCCGCGTACGCGACCTCGGTCGGGGAGCCGGGGGCTCCGCCCGAAGGCGAGAAAGACGTGAGGGGTGCGATCTTTGACGGCTGCGTCATGACAGCCGTCTCCGAAGCACCATCCGTGCCACCCACGGGATCGGTAGCGGATTCCGAAACGATCTCGACGAGATGCGCTGGCGCTGCGACGGCGGATCCGAGTGCGGCACTCGTGAGCGTTACCGGCTGGGGAGGGGGGAATGCGGGGCTCGGCAGCCAGCCCGCGCAGGCCGTCCACGTTGGCGGTGAAGTCTTCCACCTCGATCGCATCGCCCTCGGCGAAGAGCGCCGCGGCCCGCAGCGCGTTCTCCAGCTCACGCACGTTGCCGGGCCACGGGTGCCGGGCCAGCGCGTCGAGAGAAGCCGGGGACAGGCGCCGCGGCGACGTGCCACGCTCCGCGGCGATCCGGTCCAGGATCGCCGCGGCGATCACGGGCAGATCGGCGAGCCGCTGCCGCAGGGCCGGGACCTCGAGCACCACACCGCGGAGGCGGTAGTAGAGGTCCTCACGGAAATCGCCGCGCGACACCATCGCGCCGAGGTCCCGATGGGTGGCGCAGACGATCCGCACGTTGGCCCGGATCGGGGTCACGCCGCCGACGCGCTCGAAGGTCTTGTCCTGCAGCACACGGAGCAGGGCCACCTGGGTGCGCGGCGAAATGTCGCCGATCTCGTCCAGGAAGAGCGTCCCGCCCTCCGCCAGCTCGAAGCGGCCGCGCCGCCGCGCCGCCGCCCCGGTGAACGAGCCCTTCTCGTGCCCGAAGAGCTCCGAGAGCAGCAGCGTCTCCACCAGCGCGGCGCAGTTGACCTTGACGATGGGCCCGGCGCGCCGCGCGCTCGCCTCGTGGATCGCCTCCGCGACCAGCTCCTTGCCCGTCCCGCTCTCCCCGTGCACGAGCACGGTCGCGTCGGTCTGCGCCACCTTCCGGATGGCCGTCGAGAGCGCCGCCATCGTCGACGTCCGCCCCACCATCCGCCGGAACGCGGGCAGCAGCGCCTCCCCGGTGGCCCCTCCGACGCGAGCGCGGGAGGGTGGCCCAGGGTCTCGAACGGACAGCGGCGGGCTCGCGGTCCGGAGCGGCTCCTCCGGCGCCCTGACGGGGTTTGGGGGCGTAGCCCCCATCGTGAGCAGCCGTCCAAGCTCCGCGAGATCGCGGCGGGCGAGGAAGTGCTTGCGCAGGTCCTCCGGGAGCGAGTCGGCGATCTGGTCCCGGAGCGACGCGGCCAGGTCGAGGTGGGCGCGCGCGACCACCACGTCGCCCTCGATCGCGGCGGCGTGGTGACACAGGAGGTGCGCCTCGCGCAGGACCTCGGGATCCCCCGTGGCCCGCGCCTTCACCAGCGCGTCCTCCGCGGCGTCGGCGAAGGGCTCGCCCGCGGCCCGCGCGCACGCCGCCTCGAGCACCGCCACCCACGACCGCTCGCGCGACGACTCCACCGCGACCGTCACCTGCCGCAGCGCGGCCCTCGCCGCCGTCAGGTCCCCGTCCTCGAGCGCGACCTTGGCCGCGAGGCGCAGGCACTCGCCGAGCCGCGCCCCGTGCCCGGACCCGGGCGCGTTGCGGATCGCCACCCGGACCTCGGCGGCGGCCTCCACCGTCCGCCCCCGCTCCAGGTGGATCAGCGCCGCCGTGTACGCGAAGTGCGAGGCGCGGTCCGCCGACACCCCCGGCCCGCACGCCTGCCGGCCGAACGCCAGCGTCTGCTCGGCGTCGCTCACCAGGCCGAGCTGGAGCTTCAGCTCCGCCAGGTTGGTGATGAGCATCGCGAGCGCGACCTTGTCCCCGAGCCTGCGGCGCGCCTCGAAGGCGCGCTCGCTGAGCCGGAGGGCCGCGAGGTACTCCCGCTTGAGCGTCGCGATGGTGGCGAGGTTGGTGAGCGCGTACGCCACGGCGCGCAGCTCGCCCCGCGCCTCGCCCTCCTCGAGCACCGCGCCCAGCATCGCCCGCGCGTCGTCGAGCTGGCCGCTGGAGAGGAGCGCGATGGCCCGGTTCAGCCGGGCGCGCAGCTCGGCCGTCAGGTCGCCCGAGAGCGCCGCCTCGCACGCGTCCGCGGCGAAGTGCGCCTCCGCCTCCCGCCACGCGGCCTCCGCGAGGAGCAGCTTGCCGATCACGTTGCGCGCATGAAGGCGCGTCTCCGCGTCACCGGCGCCGTCGATCGCCCCCCGCGCGTGGCGGCGCGCCTGCTCGAAGTCGCCTTCCATGTGGGAGACCTCGGCCAGCTCGACCTCGACCTTCGCGCGTCTAGGGCACGCTTGCGTGCCCGCCTGGGCGGACTGTGCCGACGCGCCGGCGGCGCTTGCCTTGCCGAGCCAGTAGCGCGCCGTCGACAGGTCGCCCCTCGCCACGTTCGCGCGGCCGAGGGCGAGCAGGGCGGCGAACGACTCCGGCCGCCGCGAGAGCGCCGCGCTGCCCAGCTCGAGCGACCGCTCCACGTCGCCGGAGCGGAGGGCCAGCTCCGCGCTCCGCAGCAGGCGGGGCACCGCCTCCGCCTCGGGCAGCGCCGCGAGCGTGCGCCCCCAGCGCCGCCAGAAATCGGCCCGCGCCGCCGGATCCGCGAACGCCGAGACGGCCCGCGCCGCCGCGCCCTCGGCCTGCTCGAACGCCCCCGCCGCCGCGTAGAGCTCGCTCGCGCGCGCCGCCGCCCACGGATCCACGAGCCCGTCGAGCGCCTGGGCCACCGCCCGCGCGTCATCCGGATCCGCCGAGAGCGACGGCAGCGACGCCGCGCCTGCGACGAGCCGGCCCGAGAGATCCAGCGAGAGCGCGCCGGTGCGCACCAGCTCCTGCGCGGCGGCGGTGGAGAGCCCGAGCCGCCCGACCTGCGCCGCGGCCCAGCTCCGCTGCGAGAGCGCGATGCGGACGAGGAGCCGGTGCGCCTCCGGCCCGAGGGACGCGGCGGGCTCGCGCCGGTCCGGCGGCGTCGCGAGCGCGGCGGACCACCACGCCTCGAGCGCGTCCAGCCGGCCCTGCCCGGCGCCCGGGTGCTGCCCGGGATCGCGGGCGATCGCCTCCCACCAGAGCCGGAGATCGTCGCCCGAGAGATCGCCCGAGATCTCGATCGTGCGGGCCTCCGGGTGGGCGTGCGACGACGGGAAGGACCTGCCCATCCCGAGCGCCCCCGTCGTGCCCTCGTCCACGAGCGCCAGCACGAGCGGACGAATGGAGCCCGCGCCCAGGGGGTTTGGGGGGGTCTCGGCCCCCCCGAACGTGACCGCAAGCTCTGAGCAGAACGTGCGGCCGAACTCGGTGGGCGCGCCCTCGCGCACCAGCAGGATCGACGAGCCTGCCCGATCGATCACGGCCCGCGCAGCGGCGCGCGCGTCCGTGAGCGGGACGGGCCCCATCCCCGGCGCCGGCGGCGGCATCCGGCTCGCGAGCTCGCGCCAGGCGTCGTCCATCGGCAGCCCGTCGACCTTCACGACCGGCCGCCCGAGCGCCCGCGCGCGACGCTCCACGTGCCGTGCGACCGCCTCGAGCACCCCCGCCATGGCCTGCACGAGCACGAACCCGTGCGCGTCGCCGTCGCAGACCAGCTCGTCCACCTCGCGCAGCGCGCCGTCGTCATGACGAGGCTCCGCAAGCGACGAGGGGGCTGCGACCTCGTGAAGAGAAGGCGGCGAGGGTGCAACGTTCGCCAAGATTCCATCGAATCTAAGCCCAGCCGCCACGTGGCGGCAACGGCGTTTTCCGAGCCCGAGCCCGAGCGCGAGCCCGAGCCCGATCTCCAGCGAATCGGGCTCGGGCTCGGGCTCGGGCGCGGGCGCGGGGAAATGGAACGGTGTGTTAGCGTGCCCCGCCATGGGCCTCCCGCTCGTTCAGGTCGACGCCTTCGCCGACGCCCCCTTCAGGGGCAACCCCGCCGCCGTCTGCCTCCTCCCGACGCCGGCGGCCGGCGATGACGCGCGGCGTGATGACGCGTGGATGGCCGCCGTCGCCCGCGAGATGAACCTCTCGGAGACGGCCTTCCTCGCGCGCCGCGCCGATGGATCCTACGACCTGCGCTGGTTCACCCCCGCGGTGGAGGTCGCGCTCTGCGGCCACGCCACGCTCGCGAGCGCGCACGTGCTCTGGGAGCGAGGCCTGCTCGCGCCCGGCGAGGCGGCGCGCTTCCACACCAGGAGCGGCCTGCTCGGCGCCTCCCGCACGCCCGAGGGCCTCATCGAGCTCGACTTCCCCTCCCGTCCGTCCACGCCGATCCCCGTCCCGGCCGGCCTCGTGGAGGCGCTCGGCGAGCCGGTCCTCCACGTCGGCCAGAGCGCCGAGGACGAGATCGTCGAGCTCGCCTCCGAGGCCGCCGTCCGCCGCCTCGCCCCCGACTTCGCCCGGCTCCTCGCCGTCCCGGTGCGCGGCGTCATCGCCACGGCCCGATCGGAGCGCGCCCCCTACAACTTCGTCTCTCGCTTCTTCGCCCCGAAGGTCGGCATCGACGAGGATCCCGTCACCGGCTCCGCGCACTGCGTCCTCGCCCCGTTCTGGGGCGAGCGCCTGGGCAAGACCGAGATGCTCGGCTTCCAGGCCTCGGCGCGGGAGGGCGTGGTGCGCGTCCGCCTCGCCGGCGACCGCGTGAAGCTCGGGGGGCGAGCGATCACGGTGCTGGACGGGGAGCTGCGAGTGTAGCGGGCACGGGCGCCAGCCTGCCGATCCCCACGTACGCCTCGGCGATCCCCGCGTACGCCTCGGCGATCCCCGCGTACGCCTCGGCGATCCCCGCGTACGCCTCGGCGATCCCCGCGTACGCCTCGGCCATCCCCGCGTACGCCTCGGCGATCCCCGCGTACGCCTCGGCGATCTACACGTACGCCTCGGCGATCCCCACATACGCCTCAGCGATCCCCACATACGCCTCGGCGATCCACACATATGCCTCGGCGATCCACACATACGCCTCGGCGATCCTCACATACGCCTCGGCGATCCTCACATACGCCTCGGCGATCCACACATACCCGGCGCGGGGGCGCCGGCCGTGCGCGGTCAGAAGTGGAACGCGGCGTTAAGGCCGACGTTGATCCAGTTGGCGCGAAACCCCGGCAACTCGGTGCGGACCTCGCCGACGCCGACCATGTTGTACCCGAGGTGGGCGCCGACCGTGAGGCGGCGGAGGACGGCGAAGTCGACGCCCGCGCCGGCGTCGAACGCGAGGCCGCTGGGGCGGAGAACGTAGCTGGCCGTGGCCAGCCGGTCGTTGACGCCGAGCGGGTCGTAGCTGGTCCAGCCCAGCCCGAGGTGGGCGTAGGCGAAGGGGATGACGAAGTTGCCGAAGGCGACGCGCAGGCCCGGGCGCACGCGGACGACGCTGGCGGAGAGGTCCGTGTAGCCGGCCGCCAGCTCCGGGGTGAACCAGAGCGGCTGGTACGGGACGCGGAAGCGCCAGCCGACGCGGACGTCGAAGCCTGCGCCGGTGCTCAGGTAGTTGACTGGCGTCTGCTGGAGGATCGGCAGGGCGACGTCGAAGTCGCCCGCGAGCGCGAAGTCCGCGCGCGCCTGCCGTGTGCCCGCGAGCATGGCGCCCAGGGCGGCGACACCCGTGACCAAGTGCAATCGCTTCATCTTCAACTCCCAAGCCGCTCGCCGGAACCCATCCTTGCTCGAAAACCAGGAGAGGCAAGCCCGATGGGCCCCCCTCCCCTCTCACGCGAGCGGGAGAGGGGACCGGGGGGTGAGGGGTCCCGGACCGCGCCGCCCCGGGTTGGACGGAGGTGCCGGCTGGGCCGGGGGGTATGGGGGGTCTCCCCCCATCGTGACGGGGAGATCCTTCAAGCGGGGGGCGCCTCGGTCGGCTGGGGCGCCGCGGCAGGGACGGGCAGCCGGAGCTGGCCCCCGCCCTCTGCTGCAGCCAGGTAGCTGAGCCCCTTCTGGAAGAAGGCCACGAGGAAGGGGATCTCCCGCGGGGGCGAGGTGATGAGCCCGGCCTCGACCACGGCGCGTGCCACGCCGAGCACCTCGGCGGCGGCGCGATCGCCCTTGCGGGCGCGGATGGAGATGGCGGAGTCGCGCATGCGCTCGGCGACGATCGCGCGGACCTCGGGCGAGAAGAAGCGGTCCGTCGCGGCGCTGGCCTCCTCCTCCAGGAGGGCGGCGTGACGGCGGCCGGGTCGCTCGGCGGTCTCGGGCCGAGGCGCTCGCCCGTCCTTGGACAGCATCTCCTGCGGCGCGCGCGGTCGGGCGAGCCAGTCGCCGAAATCGGCTCGCGTGGAGCTGCGAGCGACATCGGCGTGGCGGCGGCGGCGCGCTCGGAGGTGACCTCGGCCTCGAGATCGGCGACCGGGTGCGGGCGGCGCCGCCTCGGGGACGGGCTCGAGGAGGTCGCGGCAGCCTCGAGCCGAGCGGGAGCACCTGCCCCGAGGCGGCGTTGAGCTTGCGCGCCTCGGCGATGCGCGGCGCGCGCCCACGCGAGCGGCACGGCGACGGGCGGACGCCGTAGCTCTCCGCGACGCGGGGCCGCGGCTCTCCTTGAGCTGCGAGCCGCTGACCCAGCCGCTCGCCGCCTGGAGGATGCCGACCGTGCTCGCGCACGAGCACCTGCGCGAGGTGGTAGCGCCCGGACGCGTTCTTGCGCGTGAAGATGAAGCGCGACCGCGCCCTCGCGTCGGCGCGGCGTAAGTCGCCTCGTCACGAGCTCGGCGCGCTCCTCCATCTTGACGCGTTGGTCCGCGTGGGCAGGGCCACGCCGCGCGCGCGCAGCACGTTGAGCGCCCGGCGCGCCGCCTTGCGGGCCGCGCCCGGGCGCCGCCTCGGACTCGGCGGCCTCGGCGATGGCGGCCGCGTTGGAGGCCGCAGCCAGGCGTCGACCAGCGCGGCAGCGGCGTCGCCGGCACTCGACCAGCGCGGCCACGGCCTCGTCGGCGCCGGCGTTGACCAGCGCGGCGTCGAAGCTCGTGCCGGAGCGGCGCGCTCTCGGGCGCCTTGACCACGGCTTGGCGCCGCCTTGCCGGCGTGCGCCTTGGTTTCGGCGCGAGCGCCTCTTTCGGCGTGAGCGCGGGCTTGGCGCTGGCGGGCGCGACCTGACCGGCGCGCGCCAGCGGGATGAAGACCGGCATCGGCTTCGGCGCGCGCCTTGGGGCGCGGCGGGGGAGCCGCGGGCGCGGCGGCGGGCTTCGGCGGCGGGGCGGCCGCGGCGGTGGACGGCGCGGGCCGGGGCGCGGGCCGCCGCGGAGCCTGGGCGCGGGGCCGCGTGCGGCCGCGTCGGGAAGCGGGACGCGTCCACGGCGCTGGCGGCGGTCGCGGCGGTCGCGGCGCGGGCGGTGACGCGCGGGCTGCCTTCGGGCGGGGGCGCCGGGGCGGGACCTCGGGGGCCCCGGCCGCGACGGGCTCCTCCGGCGGCGCGCGCGGGCCTCCCGGGATGGGCCGGGCGCGAGGGGCCGCCGGGGGCGGCGGCGATCGCCGAGGGGGCGCGCGGGCGCGGGCGGTAGCCGCCCGCGGCCCTCGCGGGCGGGCGCACGCGAGCCGCCCGGGATGGGGCGGAGCGCCGACGGGGCGCGCGGGCGGGGGGCGGTAGTCGCCGCGACCGCCGCGGGGGGGCGCGCGGGGCGAACGTCGCGGGAGCGCGGGGCGCGCCGCCTCGGCGGGGCGCGGGCGCGGCGCGCGGGCGTCGAAGGTGGCGCGCGGGCGTGCGCCGGGCGCGGGCGCGGCGGGGCCGGCTTCGCCCGCCCGCGTGGGCCGACCGGCGCTCGCCGGCGAGGGGCTGGGCGCGCCCGCGCCGGCAGCGGCAGGCGGCGCGGCCTGCCCGCCTCGGCGGCGGTGGGCGGCGCTCGACGAACGCCGGGTTGTCACGCGTGTTCACGGAGCGGCGCACGATTTTGCGCTGCCGCGGAGCGGCCCGCCTTGGGCTCCTCGGTGGGCTTCTCGGGTGGTCTCGTCGTCCTTGCTCATGTGAAAACTCGAGGGTCCCTCGCGGGACGATGGGGCCTGTCGGCCAGATGGAACCCAGGGGCTCGCGGCGAGCACCGCGAGGAGGCGCCTCCCCCGTCGAGGATCAGTCCTGACCGGCGGGGCCAGGGGTGCGGGGGTCTCCCCGGACGCGTGAAGCGCGGCGCGGGCGCGTGGGCGACGGCGTCGATCTCGACGGCGGCGCCGCGCGGCAGGCGGGCGACCTGCACGGTGGAGCGCGCCGGCAGCACGCCGACCCCGACGCGCTCGCCGTAGAGCTTGTTGACCAGGGCGAAGTCGCCCAGATCGGCGAGGTAGATGGTCGTGCGGACCACGTCGCGCCAGCCCGCGCCCGCCGCCTCGAGCACGGCGGTCAGGTTGTCGAGCACCTGGCGGGTCTGCGCCTCGACGCCCCCCGGCGACCAGCGCGCCCGTCTCGGGATCGAGGCGCGATCTGCCCGCTGGTGAACACGAAGTCGCCGGCGCTGACGGCCTGGGAGTAGGGGCCGATGGCGGCGGGCGCCCGGTCGGTTGCAATGGCGGCTTTGGACATCGCGGACTCCGGGTTGACAGGGGCGGCGCACTCGCGAGCCGCACGGGTTTTGGGGGCAGAGCTCGGCGCTGCGCCGAGCGGAGCCCCCATCGTGACCGGGGAGGGGCTGTACCACGGCTTTCGCCTCACCCGAAGGACTTGCGTCCTTCGATCGCCCGACCCAGCGTCACCTGGTCGGCGAACTCAGGTCGCCCCCGTGGGGCACCCCGCTGGCGATCCGGGTGACCCGGGCGCCCGGGCCAGCAGCTCGCGCGCGACGAGGAGGGCGGTCGCCTCGCCGTCGACCGACGGGGGGGTGGCCACCAGGACCTCGGTGACCTGATCGCCCCGCACCCTCTCTTTCAGCGCGTCCAGCGGCAGCTGCTCGGCGCCCACCCCCTCGAGCGGCGAGAGCAGCCGGCCGAGCACGAAGTAGCGCCCCCGCATGGCCCCGCTGCGCTCGATCGCCAGCAGATCCTGCACCCGGCCCACCACGCAGAGCAGCGCGTCGTCGCGCCGAGGGTCGCGGCAGACGGCGCAGATGGCCGGCTCGTCCGGGGTTTGGGGGCAGAGCTCGGCTCTGCCCCCATCGTCGACGGAGCGGCGCCCTCGGCGATGTTGCCGCAGCGGGTGCACGGCCGGACGTGGTCGCGCAGCTCGACGAGCGCCCGGCCCAGCTCGCGCGCCACCGACTCGTCCGCGGTGGCCAGGAACAGGGCGAACCGCTGCGCCGTCTTCTCGCCCACGCCCGGCAGCCGCGCGAGGAGCGCGGCGGCGCGCCCGAGGCGCTCGGGCATCCCCGGGGCGATCGCGGCCCGGAGGAAGGACGGCTGCGCGCCGGACCCGCGGGCAGCAGGCGCACGCTCAGGTCTGCATGCCGGGGAGCTTCATGCCCCCGGTGACCTTGGTGATCTCGGCGTCGACCAGCTTGTCGGCGGTGTCCAGCGCGGCGTTGGTGGCGGCGACGACGGCGTCGAGCGCCATCTCGAGCCCCTCGCTGGCGAGGAACTCCGGGATCGATCTTGATGGACCGGAGCTTGCCTTCGCAGGTCACGACGACCGTTACCTTGTCACCCGCGGCTGCGCCCGAGACCTCCTTGTCCTTCAGGCCCTTCTTGACGTCGTCGATCTTGCGCTGCATGCGCGCCGCCTGGCGCACCAGCTCGTTCATCCCGCCGCGGAAATTCATGAGGGCGAAGCGTATGCCGCGAAGCCGGCCCCGGCGCAACCGGCGAGAACGGCCGCCAGGTCGGCGCTAGGCCTGGAGGCCCTAAGCCGGGAGGCCCGGCCAGAGCTGCGCTTCGAGGACCGAGAGGAGCGCCCGCTGCTCGTCCGCGTTCGGCAACCCGGCGCGCGTCGCCATCTCGCCGTCCACGCCCACGCCGGCCTCGCGCCGGAGCGCCTCGATCGCACGCCGGCAGCCCGCCTGGACGCGCGCCTCCGCCCCTCCGGAGAGCCGCCGCGACGCCCAGCGCGCGACGGCCCACGAGAGGGCGGCGTGCCGCGTCTCGTCGCGCGCGATCCCCTTCATCGCCCGGCGGATCGTCGGGTCCGCCGCGCGCTCGGCCTGGAAGCCCGCCACCAGCGCGCCGAACGTCTCCCGCACGCAGCCCTCCACCGCGTTCTCGAGCGCAACCTCGTCGAGCGGGCGCGCGGCCACCTTCGCGACGCGCGCGGGCGCGGGCGCGCCCCCGAAGCGCCGCGCGAGCCTCGCCGTCACGCGCGCGTGGCGCACCTCGTCGCGCTCGGCGCGGCGGGCGGCCCGGAGCAGCGCCGCCGGCGCGCGGTGCTCCGCGAGCTCGGCGTGGAGGAGGCGGAAGGCGTGGACGCTCGCCTCCTCGAGGCGCGCCGCGGCGGCGAAGTGGTCCCCGAGCGACGAGCCCGTCCGGCGCCTCGGCGCAGGAGCGAGGCCCGCGGGCACGCGGCCGACGCCGCCCGCGCAGATCGAGCAGTCGAGGTCCACACCGCCCTGCGGATCGTTGACGATGATGCCGCCCTCGTCGCCGCCGTCGGCGCACGATTGGTCCACGGCGTGACAGTTGAAGTACGAGCCCGGGCAGAACTTCGCGCAGTCGCTGATGTAGAGGTAGCAGTCGCTGCCGGGCATGACGTCCGCGGGCAGGCCGCAGGGCAGCCGCACGTAGTTCCCGCACGTGTCCGGCGGGTTGGGCGTGAACTCGTAGGGCGCGCAGCTCGCTTCCGCGCCGCCGTCGACCGCGCCCCCTCCGGCGCCGCCGGTCCCCATCGCCGTGCCCGCTCCGCCGGCCCCCCCGGTCCCCGTGGTCGCGCTCGCGCTCGCGCTCGTGCTCGTGCTCGTCCCCGCGCTCGTGCTCGTCCCCGTGCTCGTGCTCGCGCCCGTCCCCGTGCTCGCGCCCGTCCCCGTGCTCGTCCCACTACCGGAGGGCGCGCTGCCGCTACCTGTCGCCTTCGACCCCTGGGAGCACGCGATCGGCGCGGCGGCCGGCGCCACGAGCGCGACCAGGAGCGCCCTCCGGAACACGCGCTGGAGCCTCTTCTCTTCGCGTCGCTCTAGGCTGCTCATGGAACCTCCCGGCGGCCTCTCCGAGAGGCCTCGCGCTTGCGGGTCTAACGTCCGGGAGATCCGAGCTCAAGCGCGAAAAGGTGTGCGATCGCACGATTGTCGCGCGCCGGCGCGCCGATGGGCAGCGAGGTCACAAAGCGTGGCCCTCAGTGGAACGGGTTCTTGAGATCCTCGTCCGCGCCACGCGAAGGTTTCACCGGCGGCGGCGGCGTGACCACCGGCGGCGGCGGCGTGACCACGGCCCGCTCGCGCGGATTCGGAGGCGACGCCTGTGGCGGGGGTTTGGGGGTCTCCCCCATCGTGAACGGGTTGGCCTGTGCGGTCTGCGCGCTGGCTGCTGCCGGGGAGGTGCCCTCGCGCGCGCTCGTGGACGGAGGCGCCGCCTCCACGACGAGCGTGGGGGGCGGCGCGGTCGTGGACGCGAGGGGCGCGCCGGTCGGCGCCTCGGAGCGCTCCGAGCGCCTGCCGAGCACGAAGGTCGCGACGAGCGCCGCCAGCACCAACGCGCCCGCGGAGAGCCACGTGGCGGGCGACCGGCCGCGGCGCGGCGCCGCGGTGGGGGGCGTGGGGGGCGGTGGCGAGGACGCCGGTGCCATGGAGGCCGGCGGCGTGAAGGGGCGCGACGTCAAGGCCGGCCGCTTGATCGAGACACGGAGAGACGCCGGGCGCTCGGCGTCGATGGTCTCGGCGAGCGGGGCCCGCCTTGCGGGCCCGGCACCGGAGCTCGCGTCCGCGGGCACGACCGCCGATGCGGCCTGCGCCGAGATGCCGGTCGACGTGCGGCCGTGCGGGTGCTCTGCGGGCCCGGGGGGCGGCGCGTCCGTCGTGCGCCGCAGGTCGTCGGAGCCGTCGACCCAGCTCGGCCAGAGGGAGACCCCCGAGATGTCCTGCGTGACCCCGCGCTTCCACAGCTCCCGGGCGAGCGCCGCGCCCAGCTCTCGGACGGACGCCCAGCGCGCGTTGCGGCGGGCGAGGCCGCGCTTGAGGATGGCCCACAGCTCCGGATCGTCGATGCCGCGGGACGCGAGGGAGGGCGGCTCGCCGGCGCGCACCGAGAGCAGGATCTGCGCCGGATGGTCGCCCTCGAAGGGGACGTGGCCCGTGAGCATCTCGTAGAGGGCGACGCTGAGCGACCAGAACGTCGTCGCGCGGGTCCGCGTCCTCGCCCCAGATGCGCTCCGGCGCGAGGTAGACGGGGGTGCCCACGACCATGCCGCGCTGGGTGATCGGGCTCAGCGACTTCGCCTCGACCCGGGCGAGGCCGAAGTCGATGAGCTTGGGCTGCCAGCGCCCCGCGTCGTCCTGCGCCAGGAAGATGTTGTCCGGCTTGACGTCCCTGTGGAGGATGCCCTTCGCGTGCATCGCCGCGAGCGCGCCGGCGATGGGGAGGACGATCTGCATGGCCGTGACGGGCCCGAGGCGCTTCTCCCGGGCGAGGACGTCGCCGAGCGGCTCGCCCTCGAGCAGCTCCATGACCAGGAAGGGGTCGCCCTCGGCCGTGTGGCCGACGTCGTGGACCTGCACGATGGCCGGATGGTCGATGCGCGCCGCCGCCCGCGCCTCCCGGACCAGCCGCTGGCCGGCCTCGGCCATGTCGACGGTGGGTTGGAGGAGCTTGAGCGCCACGTGGACGTCGAGCCCAAGGTGGTGCGCGACCCACACGACGCCCATGCCACCCTGGTCGAGCTTCTTGACCAGGAGGTAGCGGTCCGCGATCACCTCGCCGGGCGTGTGGGCGAGCCAGACGTCCACGATGTCCAGGCGTCTGCGGGGCGTCGGATCGCCGATACCGTCCCCGCTGTCCAATGCGCCTGGGCCGTCTTCGTGAAACTCGCCCACCCACCCTCTCTAGCACACCGGGAGCGCTGGGGACGGGAAGCGTCGCGCGCCGATGGCGCCGCTCAGGCAGCGCCCTATACCGTCGCGCTCCGGGCGCAGCGGAACCCCCCGCCCGCGAACCGGTAGTGCGCCTCGAACCCCGTCCGGGAGAACGTGCGCAGCGAGCGCGGCCCGTACATCCACGACCCGCCCCGCATGACGAGCAGCGGCTTCGCGGGACGCCGCGTGTTCTTGGGGTTGTACGCGGGCCCGTCGTCGTAGAAGGCGGGGTCGTCGTAGTCCTCGCACCACTCCCAGACGTTGCCCGACAGATCGAGGATCGCCGTACGGCGACGCGCCCTCCGGGAACGCGCCCACCGGCGTCGTGCCCCCGCAGCTTCGCCCGTAGTTGGCGCGCGTCGGCCCGGGCTCGGCGCGGCCCCAGGGGTACTTGCGGCCGTCGGTCCCGCGCGCCGCCTTCTCCCACTCCGCCTCGGTGGGGAGGCGCTTGCCGGCCCAGGCGGCGTAGGCGCGCGCGTCGTCCCATGACACGTAGACGACGGGGTGCTGCTCGAGCGCGGGCGGCGGCTGCCGCACGCGGGAGCCCACGCCCGTGGTGCTGAGGAAGCGCGCGGCCGGGTCGTTCGCGGGGCGGTAGCCGGTGATCGACACGAAGGTCGCGAACTCGAGGTTCGTCACCGGGGAGCGGTCGATGTAGAACGCGTCGAGGCGTACCTCGCGCCGATCGGGGCCCATCGCGAACGGGCCGGCCGGGACCAGGACCATGTCGCCCACGTCCTTGCCGCGGAGCACGGGCTCGAGCACGGCCTCTTTGGGGATCTCCGGCGCGAAGACGGCGAGCGCGGCGTCGAGGCGCCGGCGGAAGCTCGGCGCACGAGTGCGGCCGGGCTTCCGGGTCCTTCGCGAGCGCGTCGAGGATGAGCGCCTCGAGCGCGGGCGGGATGTCGGTGCGCGGATCGAAGAGGGCGGGCGCGGCTGCCTGCTGGACGTGCGCCATCATCACGGCGAAGTGGTTCGCGCTGTCGAAGGGCACCTCGCCCGTGCAGAGCTGGTAGAGGGTGACGCCGAGCGAGTAGATGTCGGATCGGTGGTCGGCGTGCTCGGGGCGCTGCACCTGCTCCGGCGACATGTAGCGGCACGTGCCGAGCAGCGCGCCGGTCATCGTGTACGTCGTGCCCTCGAGGATCTTGGCGATCCCGAAGTCGACGACCTTGGGCCTGGGCACGCCGTCGCCGTACGTGACGAGCACGTTGTCGGGCTTGAGGTCGCGGTGGACGACGCCCTGCTCGTGGCCGTACCCCACCGCGTCGAGCACCGCGCCGAAGATCGCGCCAATCTCGGCGAAGGGCATCCGCCCCCGCCACTTGGCGAGGTGCCCGACCAGGCTCGCCCCCTCGACCAGCTCCATCACGATGGCCGAGAGGTGCTCGTGCTCGACCACGTCGTAGACCTGCACCACGCCGGGGTGCAGCACCGAGGCGAGGACCTTGGCCTCGCGGGCGAAGCGGCGGCGGATCTCGCGGTCGCCGGCGAGGTTGGTGTGCAGGCACTTGAGCGCGACGGTCCGGTCGCGCGCCTCGTCGCGGGCGCGGTAGACGACGCCCATGCCCCCCTCGCCGATCACCGCCTCGACGCGGTAGACCCCGACGCGCGTGCCCGCCGGCAGGCGCATCGGCGGCAAATCGCTGGACGACGTCGGAGCGGTGGTGCGGAAGAAGGTCGCCGCGAGCGCCGCAGGGATCTCCGCGCCACACTTCGAGCAGAAGCGAGCGTCCGGCGGGAGGGCGGCCGCGCAGTGGGGGCAGGCGGTGGGCGATGCCGGAGGCACGGGGGCTTTGTATACCGCGGATCGAGGCCCGCCTGCGCCCCCGGCGGAGCCTCCGTCAGGGGCGCCGCTGGAGCGAATCGATGGCGGCCTCGGCCTCCTCGCGCCGCGCCTTGGGCGCGCCCGCCGCCACGGCGAAGATGAGCAGCATCTGATCCGCCGTCCCGGCGTTGACCGTGGCGTACCAGATGTAGCCGCCCGGGCCGCGGAAGTTGCAGGAGCCGTCGGCCATGTGGGCCGAGAAGCGGTCGCGGCCGATGTAGCCCGCGCGCGGCTGGCGCCAGTCGATGTCCGTGACGCCGAGCACCGACGCGGCCCGCGAGAGGCGCTGGGTGGACTCGCCGGGGCGGTTGAACGTGGTGAACGCGTAGACCGCGTCGCGCGCCGGCGGCTTGAAGACGCCCCACTCCTTGTCGGAGGTGATCTCCGTGGACCACCCCGCGGGGGGGTGGAATTGCACGTAGGGCCGCTCCGCCCTGATCCAGTGGTCGCTGTTCTCCTTCTCCTTGCGCTCCTTGTGGGGGCGGCTCGGCTTCGCCGGCGTCGTCGCGACCGGCTGGGGCGCCGGCTCGTCGGCCTCCCTGGAACGGTGCCTCGTGAGCGCCCAGCACGCGACGCAGCCCCCGAACAGGACGACGAACGCGACGACCGCGATGAGCGCGATCGCGGCGCCGCTGATCCCGCCCCGCTTCGGAGGGCCCGGCATCGGCGCCATGCCCGGGGGGCCGTAGCCGGGCGGAGGCTCGTAGCCTCCAGGAGGAGGGCCGCCGCCGAAGCCGCCCATGGGAGGCCCGCTCCCCGGGGGCTGGCCGTAGCTGCCGCTTCCCGGTGGCTGGCCGTAGCCACCCCCCGGCGGGACACCGTAACCCCCACCACCAGGCGGCGGATAGCCTCCCCCGGGCGGCCCTCCAGGCGGCTGCTGCATGCAATCAGGGGAGCAGAAGTCGGTCCTCCGTCGCAAGCCCCTCGGGGCAGACGTGACGCGTGGCGCCGCCGCCAAGTCCAGATACCCTCGGGGCCGTGCCGCCTCGCCTTCCTCCCGGGTCCAACGAGATAGCAGCGTGGGCCAACCGCTCGCGGCTCGGCTACGAGCCGCACCCCGACGAGACGTGGTTCCGGAAGTGGGAGCCGCACGACGCCGTCGCGCCGCCCCAGCTCTTCTTCAACTCGGCCACCTGGCTCGCGACGCCCGAGCCGGGCCACGTCGTCGCCGTGGAGCCCTGGTACGCGGCCGAGGATTCCGAGCCCCTCGATCGCGCGGTCGTCGCGTTCGCGGTGCACCCGGCGCTGCGCCGGCGCGCGGCGATGCGGGTCGGCGGTCACTTCCTCACACGCGCGGCGTACATCGAGAGCCCGCCGCCGCCCACCGTGCAGGTCGGCGATCCCGTCTGGGACCAGAACGTGGTCACGCTCGCGGCCTCGCCGAGCGAGGCGGCGGCCGCGTTCCACCGCCGCCTGCGCAAGCTCCTGGCGGGCTGGGGCTTCCAGGGGCACCTGGAGCTGCGGCCCGGGGGGCTCATGGTCTACTACGCAGGGCTGAGCCCGACGCCGGAGGGGTACGACAGGCTCCTGCGCATCACGCGGGAGATCGTGGCGAAGGCCGTCGCGCCCGAGGGGTGAGGGGCTCCGTTACGGCGGCGTGTACACTCGGTGCATGCCTTCCTTCCTGCGTCCCGCGGCGCTCCTCGTCGCCGCCGGGCTCGTCGTCGTCCATGGCTCCGCCCGCGCCGACCCCACCGGCCCCGCCACTCCCGAACGCCGGAGAGGGTTCGACGTCGAGGCGCACCTGGGCATCGTGGGATCCCTGTGCCGCGACTGCGACCTGAACCTCGGGCGCACCGCGGGCGGCGCGATCCTCTACCGCGCCTTCCCCCACTTCGCGGTCGGGGTTGCTGGCGACGCGCTCGTGTTCCCGTACCCTGGATACTCGTCGTTCTCTCCGGGCGGGACCCTGTACACGGGGCTGATCGGCCTCACGATGCGCGGCTACCTCCTGGGCCACGGCCCGGTGGACGGCTTCGTTGGCCTGACGGTCGGCGGCGTTCCGATCAAGGTGTCGGACCCATCGATCCCGGCGGCCTCGGGGCAGGCGGGGATCGAGGGGATCGTCGGCGCCGAGATCCACCTCAGGCGCTGGCTGCGCGTGTCCACGTCCGTCGCCTTCACGTCGCTCCTCTTCACCGGCCCGGACCTCCTGATTCCCGGCTATATGCCCGGCGACGAGCTCCCGCCTAGAGCGGCGTGCGTTCGGGATGAGTACATACCGAACCGCGACCGCCAGGGAGCGGGTGCCAGAGGGCGCCTACGCGCCACGCCCTTGCCCGCGTCGCGCTGCCTGTAGCGCTACGCATGCGAGGGCACGAAAGCGTCGCGCCTTCTGGCACCCGCTCGCTCGCGCTCGCGGTTCGGTAGGCGCGTACCCAATGCAAACGCACGCCGCTCTAAATCAACGAGCACGATCCTCGTTCAAGGAGCCGCTGAGCGACGTATGGAACCCCGGGCGTGAGCCCGCGGACCGGAGCCGCACGCGTCAGCACGCGGAGGCCGCGGCACAGCCCCCTGACGTCATGGTCCCCGCGCTCACGCGCGAGGCTCCGGTCCGCGGGCTCACGCCCGTGGGTTCCATCGTTGTGTCAGGATCGCGCTCGGCCATTTAGCCCGCAGGTCCCCTATCTCGCGATCTCGCTCCGCGTCGGGTGTACGTTCACGCTGCTGTGAGCGGGCGGCTGCGTTCTTGGCGGCTTTCCGCTACCCGTCATCGCGACGACGGCGGGGTGGTCGCCGTTGACGAGGGGCGGTCGTGATGGCGGTCGCGACCCAGGTGGTCGCTGCCATTTCCCCGCAGGGGCATCCATTCGGCGACACCGCGCACCCCATCGTGCGGCGCGGGCTCATTTCTCCTTCGACCTTTTCGCGGCGCGGTGCTCGTCGATCTCGGCGCGCAGGAGGAGCGCGAAACAGACCGGGCCGAACGTACCGAGCATCAGCACGGCGAAGCGGTACCAGCCCGTGTCGAACGTCGACGCGCGGAAGTTCGCGAGGCTCCAGACGAAGCACCCGAGGGCTGCCAGCATCCCGATGAAGCGCGCGGTGCGTTTCATCGAACGGCTCAGAAGAAGGCGGCGAGCGCGCAGAGGATGCCAAGCGCGATCGACCCGCCCCCGGTCACGTCGGAGCAACGCGCTTGTTCGTCGGGAGTGAGCTGCGGGCTGCGGCAGGCGACGTCGGCGGTCGGGCCGGTGGCGAACATCGCCGGCGTGGCGGCCATGACGGCGCAGAGGAGGCCACCCAGCGGAGAGAGCCGTTCCCTGGCCTCACCGACGTCCTGCTCGGTTGCCCGCCCCATGTACACCTCGACGAGGCGGCTGCGCACCACGGGGTCAGCGACCGCCCTCTCCCGTACGCTCTCGCACGCGATGACGTGGCCCGGCTCGCCGACCTCGAGCGCGGCGCCATCGGGGCACTGCTCGGCGAGCCACACATCGAAACCCGCGGGCGTGCTCGCGCTCGACGTCGCGTCATCACTCCCCGGCTGGGCAGTGCAGGCGCCCAGCGCGACGGCGAGCATCGGCCCGACCATCCACGCGCAATGCATCGTCGGCCCCTCCCCTGTGCGCCTGGTGCGCACGTCCAAGGCAGGAAGCGAGGATCGAGCCGGCTGTCGCCTTTCCGCCGCCGCCTGCGCAAGATCCCGTCGGGGGACCCCTGGTCCACTACGGGAGGCAGGGCACCGGTGCCGGGAGGCGCTGAGGGATCGACGGGAGGCAGGGGACCATTGCCGGAAGGCAGGGAGCGATCGACGGGAGGCAGCGGACCGGTGACGGAAGGCAGTGAGGAAGCGACGGAAGGCAGCGGGCCGGTGACGGGAGGCGGTGAGGGAGCGGCGGAAGGCAGCGGACCGGTGCCTGAAGGCAGGGGACCGGTGACAGAAGGCAGGGAACCAGTGCCGGGAGGCGGGGGCTGGTTCCCGGAGGGCGGGGAATCGTTCCCGGGAGTTGGCGGGTGGGGCAGGGAGGGGCGGTACACGGGGCTTGCCCGTCCGGCGAAGGGCACAGGAGGGCGTGGGCGCACCCCTGCCCCTGCTATCTTGAGCAGGTCCCCATGAGGACCTCCCTCGACCACCTCCCGCAGTACACCCGCGAGCGGCTCGCCCACATCCTGCACGTCCTGCGCGAGACCGGGCCCGTCGAGATGGTCATCCTCTTCGGCAGCCACGCGCGCGGCACGCAGGAGAACGACCTCGCGACCGGGTTCAAGAGCGACTTCGACATCCTCGTCGTCACGAAGACCGCCGAGGTCGCCGACGACGTGTCGCTCTGGGCGAAGGCGACGGAGCGCTTCCTGAGCATGCCCAAGGGCTGGCCGGACGTGGACCTCATCGTGCACGACTTCGCGTTCATCGCGTACATGCCGAAGAGCCACAACATCGAGAAGCTCGCGGACATGGCCGCGCACATCCACCCGGAGATGCGTCCGCTCCTGCCGCGGAAGGAGCCGGAGGACGAGCGGCTCTTCGAGCTGCTCAAGAAGGCGTACGTGGATGCGCGCTACAGCACGAAGTACAGCATCACGGCGCAGGAGCTGGGGGTGCTCGGGGCGCGGGTGCGGGAGCTGGGCGAGGTGATCGAGCGGGTGTGCCGGGAGAAGATCGCGGGCCTGGGCTGAGGAGAGGACCCGATGGCGCCCCCGGGGCCGACGTTGTAAACGCCCGCGCGTGGACCGCATCCGTTCGATCTACGCGCCGGGCCTGTTCGCCGGGCAGGTGGCCCTCGTCACCGGGGGCGGCAGCGGCATCGGGCTCGCGACCGCGCGCGAGCTGGCGTACCTCGGGGCGAAGGTCGCCGTCTGCGGGCGCAAGGCCGACAAGATCGAGGCCGCCCGGGCCGCGCTCGCGGCCGACGGCGTCGCGGACGACGACGTGCTCGGCGGCACCTGCGACATCCGCGAGCCGGATCAGGTGGCGGCCTTCGTGGGCACGGTCCTCGAGCGCTTCGGCCGCATCGACGTGCTCGTGAACAACGCGGGGGGCCAGTTCCCGAGCCCCGCCGAGCAGATGTCGCCGCGCGGCTGGGAGGCCGTCATCCGCAACAACCTCAACGGCACGTTCTTCGTGACCCGCGAGGTCGCCACGCGCGCCATGATCCCGCGCCCGCCGCGGACGCATCGTGATGGTGACGGCGATGGTCGCCCGCGGCTTCCCCGGCATGGCGCACACCGGCGCGGCGCGCGCGGGGGTGGAGAACCTCACACGATCGCTCGCCGTGGAGTGGGCGCAGCACCGGATCAAGGTGAACTGCGTGGCCCCCGGCAACAACATCCGGTCGAGCGGCACCGCCCAGTACGGCGACGACATGCTCGAGCTCGCCCGCAAGGCGACGCCGCTCAAGCGCCTCGGCATGCCGGATGAGGTGGCGCGTGTCATCGTCTTCCTCGCCAGTGACATGAACGACTTCGTCACGGGATCGCTCTACGGGATCGACGGCGGGATGCCGCTCTGGGGCGACATCTGGATGATCCCCGAGCCCGGCCCCGGGCCCTGACCTCCGCCGGGCGCGCCATGAGCGAGGAGCACCCGAGCGGCCAGGGGAGCGAGGACGGGGGGGCGATGGAGGCGCCCCCGACAGCGCCCGCTCCGCCCGCGGCCCGGCGGCCCTCCTACGTCGGGGACCTGCTCGAGCTCCTCCTCGGGTGGGCGCGCGACCGCTTCCTCGGACAGGACCCGACCTTCCTCGCGGCGCTCGGCCCCTTCGCCGCGCTCACCGCCATCCTCTTCTCGCGCCTCCCCACCACCAACTACATCTTCGACGAGCAGGAGGCGCTCCTCGGCAACCCGTACGTCAACGCCTCCGGCGGGCTGCGCTACATCGACGCCATCCACCGGGACTTCTGGGGCCTCCCACCGGACCGCAGCATCGGCTCGTACCGGCCCATCCCCGACATGCTCTGGCGGGCCATCTGGCAGCTCTCCTCCAAGGCCGACGGGATCTTCCGCCAGCCCTTCGTCCACCACATCTACAACGTCTTCTTCCACGCCATCAACGCGGCGCTCGTCACGATGATCGTCTGGGCGTGGACGAAGCGCCGCGGGCAGGCGTGGCTCGCCGGGCTGATCTTCGCCGCCTGCGCCGTGCTCACCGAGGCCGTGAGCGGCATCGTCGGCATCGCCGACGTCCTCGGCGGCATGGGCGCGCTGCTCGCGCTCGCCGCGCTCTCGCTCCCCGCATGGGCCATGCCCTTCTCCGTCTTCATGGCGGTGGCCTTCGGCCTCTTCTCCAAGGAGAGCGCGCTCGTCTGCGTCCCGCTCGTCCCCTTCGCGGCCCTCCTGGTCGCCCCGCTCACGCACCCCTCGCGCCCTGCCCGCTTCGTGCGCGCGGCCCTCGCGTTCGCCGGCGCCTTCTCCGCCTTCTACCTCTACGTCGAGCTGCGCAAGCGCTGGTTCCCCTCGCCCCTGCCCAAGGAGCTGACCGAGGGCCCACCCTGGGACGCGCCCCTCACGACGCACCTCGCGCACGACTTCCTCGTCTGGTTCCACCAGGCCCCCCTGCCGAAGGATCCGCTCAACAACCCGCTCGTCGACGCCGACAAGCCGCACCGCATCGCTGGCGCCCTGCGCGTCTACTTCCGCGGCCTCCGCCAGATCGTCTTCCCCCACCCGCTCGCCGGCGACTACTCGTTCCCGCAGGAGCCGATCCCGGACCGGCTGGTCTTCCCCGAGAGCGTGGCCGGCGCCGCGTTCCTCGTGATGCCGCCGCTCTGGTCGCTGGTGCTCTGGATCATCGCGCTCTTCCGGGAGCGGACCGCGCGCGCGCTAAAAACCGGCGCTCCCGCCCCCGTGACGCCAGGGCCAACCGACGGCGAGCGCCTCGCCCTGCGCGTCTCCGGCCTCGCGCTCGTCCTGCTCGCGCTCTCGCTCGTCGCGCTGGACATCGTCGTCCTCCGCCCGCGCGGCTTCGCGCTCGCGTGGCGATCCATCCCCCTCTGGGTCGCCTCCGTGCCCACGGGCGCCCTGGGCCTCGGCCTGCTCACGGAGGGCTGGGCTCCCCTCACGACGGGACCGCGCGCTGTGCCGTCCCTCGGGTCCGCGTACCGGGCCCCGTGGAGCGACGTCGAGGCCCGCGGCCCCCTCACCTTCTCCGGCATCCTCCTGGTCGCGCTCGGCGCCACCTGGATCGTGGTCAGCTACTTCCCCCACTCCAACATCCCGGTCGTCCTGCCCACCGTGCGCGCCGAGCGCTTCTGGTACTTCCCCGCCATCGGGTCCGCGATGGTGCTCGCGGTCTTCTTCACCTGGATCCACGACGTCGCGAAGGCCCGCGGCGCCCGCTACGTCGCGCCCGCGATCGTCGTCCCCTTCCTCCTCTTCCAGTGCGTGGCGGCGTACGCGCACGCCATGGATTACCGGAGCGACGTCGACTTCTGGCGGGCGACGAAGGACGCGGTGCCGCGCAGCGCCAAGGCGCACCTCAACTACTCTGTGATGAAGGGCGCCCGGAAGGACCTCGCGACCCGGCTCGCGGAGAGCAAGATCGCGCTCTCGCTCGCGCCGAAGTGGGCGATGGCGCACGTCTACACCGGCGACACCCTCTGCCGCATGCACCGCGCGGAGGAGGCCTGGCCCTACTACAAGGAGGGCTTCATCGACGGGCCGAACGACCAGAGCCTGATCTCGCTCGCGCTCCAGTGCCTCTACGACGAGAACGCGCTCATGGCCCACGAGGACGAGCTCCGCGCGATCGCGGCGGACCACGACGGCTCGTGGGCCGCGTACCTCATCACGGACACGCTCGCGAACCACGAGAAGAACAAGGGGGTCGACCCCAAGTACCGGCCGCGCGGGTACAACGAGGGGCCGAAGGAGTAAGGCCGCTTCCGAGCCCGAGCCCGAGCCCGAGCCCGAGCCCGAGCCCGATACTCCTGAATTCGGGCTCGGGCTCGCGCGCGCTACGCAGGACGCCCCTTGACGGATCCCCGTCGCGGGGGTCCGATTCAGCCCCGTGGTCACCGTGGAGCAGCGGGAGCGGGAGCGCGCGCGGGTTTGGCTGCCGGTCCGGCTGCAGTCGGACGACGGCGAGGGGCTCGCCGTCACCTACGACGCCAGCGCGAAGGGGGTGCTGATGCTGGCGCGGGTGGAGCTCCCGGTCGGCGCCCGGGTCACGCTGATCTTCCAGGTTCCCGGTGAGGACGCAGAACCGCGAGAGCGGGCGGCTTCCGGCCACGTCGTACGCGCCGGGCCGAACCACGAGGATCCCGAGGGCCTCTGGCCGTACCGCGTCGCGGTCCAGCTCGACGAGGCCGCGGAGGACCTGGCGGCCGAGCTGGACCGGCTCGCGCGGGCGCACCCGCTCCAGGCCAGGTGATCCCCCGCGCTTCGGGGTAGCCCGGGGGCGCCGTTTTGCTCTATGTCCCCGCCGTGCCCGAGGCGAGGCGTTTCCGGCTTCGATTCGCGGGCAGGTCCGCCGCCGCGGCCCTGGCCGTCTGCGTGCTCTCCGCCGCGTGCGCCCGATCCCACGCCCCCCTCCCCGGCGCCCCGCCCGCTGCCGGCGCACCCCCGGAGGAGCCGCTCCCGCCGCTGGATCCGCAGCCCGCCGAGGGCGCCGCGGCGCGCTCGGAGTCGTGGACCGAGTCCGGCGAGGGCGGCATCCGCGGCATCACCATCGGCCCCATCGAGAGCCTCCGGCACCCCGGCGTCGGCTACGGGTCGCCCGCGTACGAGCGGACCCTCGACGAGGTCGCGCGCATGGGAGGCACGTGGATCAGCCTCACGCCCTTCGGCCGGGTGTGGGACCTGAAGCCGACCGGGATCGACCTGAATTTCGAGGCGCCCTTCGAGGAGAACCGCCGCGCCGTCCTCACCGCGATCCGGCAGGCGCACGCGCGCGGGCTCCGGGTCTTCCTCGTCCCGCACCTGTGGGTCGAGAGCGGCGACTGGCGCGCGCTCATCGATCCCGGCAGCGAGGCCGGCTGGGCGCGCTGGGCCGAGGCGTACCGCGCGTTCCTGCTCACGTGGGCCGAGGTCGCGCGCGAGGGGCAGGTGGACCTCCTGAGCGTGGGCGTCGAGATGCGCGGCTGGGTGACCACGCCGCACGCCTGGCGCATGCTGGCGATCATCGAGGACGTGCGCCGCGTCTACCCCGGGCCGCTCACCTACTCGGCGAACTGGGACGACGTCGAGGACACGCTGATCTTCGGCGCGCTGGATCTCATCGGCATCAACGCCTTCTACCCGCTCGCGGAGCACGACGGCGCCACGGTGGCCGAGCTCCGGGCGGGCGGGCGCCGGGTCGCGGCCGGGATCGAGGCGTTCGCCCGCCGCATGGAGCGCCCGGTCCTCTTGACCGAGATTGGCTACACCACGCGCCCGGACCCGGCCGTCCGGCCCTGGGAGTGGCCCGACTCCATGCACGACGTGCCCACCGACGAGCGCGCGCAGGCCGAGGCGTACCAGGCGATCATCGCCCCCTTCCTCGACGCCCGCTGGTGCGCCGGCTTCTTCGTCTGGCGCTTCTACGCCGACCCGGACGACGTGTCGCAGGAGGCCGAGTGGGGCTTCTCCCCGCGGGGCAAGCTCGCCGAGCTCGCCCTTCGCGACGCGTTCACGGCCCACTGGGCCGCCGACGGCCCCCGCCGCGTGGGCGAGGCCCTGGGCCGCCAGCGGGCGCGGACGCCCGGGTGGTTCGGCTGGGAGGAGTCGCCGTGAGCGCCCTGTCGCGCGGAAGCCTGCCCCGGGGTGCGGCGGTGGGCCGGCACGCCGCGAGGAGGGCTGCTCCTTTGCTCGGCCTGGGCTAGGCTCCGCCGCCGCGGAGGATTGAGATGAGAACCGGCTTGGCCTGGATGCTTGCGCTCACGCTCGTGGCGTTTTCGATCGCGGTGTTCTCGGGCGCGTCCTGCACCGACGACTCGGAGGACGCCACGAACTGCACGGCGTCCTACCCCCAGGACGCTGGCCCCACCGCGGCGTGCGCCATCTCCTTCACGTGCGACGTCGGGGTCTACGACATGACCTGCTCGCTCGACCCCGCGGGGAACTTCCAGTGCCAGTGCGGCACGGATCAGACGACGACGGGCACGCGCTTCAACTCGAACAGCTTCAAGTGCACCGCGGAGGGCGCGATCGTCGCCGCGAACATGGGCTGCGGCTGGGACCTCTCGCTCCCGCAATAGCCAGACGCCGCCTCCGCCGTGCGGCTCCCACGCTGAACGCCTCCGCAGCAATCCGGCCCTCGCCGCCCCACCGCGCGTGTCCGCCGCGTTTGCTTCCCTGCGTTCTTTTTGGCATGACGCGCCCATGGGCCGGCATCGCGGAGCCCGCGTCTTCTCCTCTGCGCTCGCAGCGTCGGTCTGCGTGGCCGCGCTCGCGGCTTGCCACAACGCTGGCAAGGACGGCGCGGGCGTGGCGGCGGACGGTGGGGCGGCCCTCACGCCGGCGGCGGTCAGCGCCGGCCCCAATCCCGTCGGCCCCACCGGCGTGGTCGCCGGGCCGGACGGCGGGGGCGGCGAGGTGGGCACGGCGACGGCGAGCGGCAAGCCCCTCCTCGGCGTCACGGCCTTCGTCGCCACGGTGTACAAGGAGCCCCGCGACACGTCGAAGAAGCTCGGCTACCTCCGCGTCGGCGCCCGGGTCGCGCGCTCGGCGGAGCCGGTGGGCAAGGCGGGCTGCTCGGGCGGCTGGTACGCGATCGAGCCGCGCGGCTACGTCTGCGCGGGGGAGGACGCGACGACCGACCTCGACAACCCCATCCTCCGCGCCGAGAAGCCGCCGGACCTCAAGACCGCGCTCCCGTACCGCTACGCCTTCGTGCGCGCCGTGCTCCCGCTCTACGTGCGCGTGCCCACGGCGGAGGAGCAGTACAAGTCGGAGTTCAAGCTCAAGGATCACCTCGACTGGTACAAGCAGAACGAGGCCGAGGTCACCAGGTCCCTCCTCGGCGCGGACGACGTGCCCATCGACGCGCACGGCGTGCCCCTCCCCGACAAGAAGCTCGGCGAGCTCGGCCTCGCCAAGAACTCGCAGGAGGCTCGGCCCCGGCCAGCTCCTCGGCGGGGAGACCGAGAACGACCCCATCCCGTTCTGGCTGGAGGGGGGCAAGCGGCTCATCCCCAACATCAGCGACTACAAGATCAAGGGCTTCGAGGTCTTCGCGGACCGCGCGCGCCGCCACACGGGCCTCGCCCTCGTCGGCTCGTTCGTCGCCGGCCCGGACTCGCTGAGCCGCCGCTTCGCCATCACGACCGACCTCCGCCTCGCGCCCGCCACCAAGATCAAGGCGGACACCGGCTCCGCCTGGCACGGCGTCCCCCTCGACAACGCGCTCACCCTCCCGCTCGCCTTCATCCGATCGCAGAGCGCGCGCTCGTACAAGATCTCGCACGGCAAGGTGATGCCCGCGGACTCGCTCGAGTACCGCAGCGTCTACGGCCTCAACGGCCACGTGCGCACGGTCGAAGGGACCAGGTACTACCGCACGCTGGACAAGCACTGGCTCGCCGCGCAGGACGTCGGCGTCGCGGTCGCGCCCTCCACGTGGCCGGAGGACGCCGAGAAGGGCAAGAAGTGGATCGAGATCTCGATCACGAACCAGACCCTGGTGCTGTGGGAGGGCAAGAAGCCGGTCTACGCCACGCTCGTCTCGACCGGGCACGACGGCCTCGACGACCCGAAGCACTCCACCGCCACGGTGCGGGGCTCGTTCCGCATCCGCAACAAGCACGTCTCCGCCATGATGGACTCGAACGAGCGGTCCGCCGTCGGCGGCCACGCCGCCACCTCCGCGCGCGGCGGCGGCTCGTCCAGCGCCGATGACGACGGCGACAAGCCGGTCGCCGCGCACAAGGCGAAGAGCGGCAAGGATGGGCAGCACGCGAGCGCGGCCAAGGGCGACAAGGGCGGCAAGCCCGGCGAGAAGGTCGTCCCGCGCAAGGGCGACGGCGAGTACGGCGTGACGAAGCGCAGGGGCGAGGGCACCTTCCAGCTCCGCGACGTGCCGTACATCGAGTACTTCGAGAGCGGGTACGCCCTCCACGCGGCCTACTGGCACGACGTCTTCGGCACGCCGCGCAGCCACGGCTGCGTCAAC
This sequence comes from uncultured delta proteobacterium, assembly GCA_963827955.1. Taxonomy (GTDB): domain Bacteria; phylum Myxococcota_A; class Polyangia; order Polyangiales; family Polyangiaceae; genus CAWHDJ01. The sequence continues at coordinate 243,361 of CAWHDJ010000017.1, forward strand.
CTGTCGCCCGTGGACGCGCACCGCATCTTCTTCTGGACCGACCCGCCCCTCCCCGAGGGCTGGCACGCGGTCATCGCCGGCGAGGAGATGGGCGAGGGCACGCTCGTGATCATCCACGAGTGACGGCTCCGGACCGCGGCCGTGGGGGCACGCCCCCGGGCAGCGTACGCCTCGGCACGCACGAGGTGTCGTACACGCCCCCACGCTGCAGCACCTCGCCGCGCTGCGCGGCCGGTCAGCGGCGTGACCACCGCCTCTCCATCTCGCCGCTGCTCCGGCCGTGCTATCCCGGAGGTGGAAAGCATGGAACGCCTCTTCCACAGCGGCGACCTGTGCGGAGGGCTACGCATCGTGGCCTTCCTCGGCGCGGGCGGCTTCTCCGAGGTGTACGAGGCCGTCGACCCCGGGGGCGCCCTGCGGGCGCTCAAGATCGTGCGCTCCTCCGCCGACGCGGCCAGCTCCGGCTCCAGCTTCGCCGCCGAGATCGAGGCGCTCATGCGCATCGAGCACGTCAACGTGGTGCAGGTCCACGGGGCGGGGGTGGAGGACGATCGCGTGTACATCGTCCTCGAGCTGGTCCTCGGCGTCACCCTCCGCCACAAGATGAGCGACCCCTACGCGCTGGCGGCGATCGACGACATCGTGCGCTGGATCCAGCAGGCGTGCGAGGGCGTCGGCGAGGCGCACCGCGTGGGCGTGATCCACCGCGACCTCAAGCCCGCGAACATCCTCGTCACCGCGTCCGGCCTCGTGAAGGTGATCGACTTCGGCGTCGCCAAGCTGCGCGTGGCCAGCCTGCCCAGCGATCACCTCGTGGGCACCGCGCTCTACATGGCCCCCGAGCAGCTCCAGGGCCGCGCGACGGACGCGCGCACCGACGTGTACGCGATGGGCGTCATCCTCTACCAGGCGCTGTGCGGGGTGCACCCGCTCGGCCTCGCGGACGAGGAGGCGAGCGTGTTCGAGGTCTTCCAGGCGCACCTGCTCGACGAGCCCCGTCCCGTCCAGGAGGTGGCGCCCGACGTGCCCGACGACCTCGCCGCGCTCGTCCACCACGCCCTCGCCAAGGATCCGGCGCGGCGCCTGCCCACGATGCGCGCCTTCGCCGACGGGCTCCGCGACGTGCTGGCCAAGCTGCCCCCGACGCCTGCGTCGACCTCTCGCGCCACGCTGATCGGGCTCGGGAGCGTGCCCCCTCGCTCACGGCGGTCGTTCACGGCCGCCGTCCCGGTCTCGACGCGGCCGCAGGCGGAGAGCTCGCCGCCCTCGCGGACGCACGCCCCCGAGGCCCACCGCTCCGCCTACCCGCCGCCCCCGCCCCGCGTCGGCGTCTTGCCAAGCCCCCAGCCCATCTCGTCGCGGCAGCCCATCTCGTCGCGGCAGCCCATCTCGTCGCGGCAGCCCATCTCGTCCCGCCGCCCCCCATCGTCGCGCCCCTCGCACGCCATGCTCCCGCCGCCGCCGTCGCCGCCGTCGCCCGAGCCGGTCCGGCCCTCCGCGTCCCGCGGCTCGTCCGCGGTCCCGGTGGTCGCGGAGGCGGCGGCCGCGCCGCGCAACGGGCGCTGGGCCCGGTGGGCGCTGATCGTGGCGCTGGCGGTCCTCGCGGGGGCGACGGTCTGCGCAGTGCTCCGTGGTGAGCCGAGCGTCACGTCGGCGTCGGAGGGTCCGCCTCCACCTCCGGCGCCGGCGACGAGCGCGGTGGACGCCGGCGTGCCCCCTCCGCGCCGCTGACCGCTCTCAGCCCCCGCCCCTCGCCCGCACCTTCTTCAGCAGCCGCCGGAAGTTCGAGCGATCCATCTCCGCCGTCCGCGCCGCCTCGCTCACGTTCCCGCTCGCCTTCTTCATCCGGCGCTCCACGTAGGCCTGATCGAACGCGTCCACCGCCCGCTCCTTCGCCTCCGCGTACCCCAGATCGAGCACCTCTCCTCCCGCGATCCCCACGCGCTCGTCCTCGTCCTCCTCCTGCCCGAGCGGCAGGTCCCCGGGCAGGACGACCTCCCCGCGCGCCATCACCACCGCGTGCTCCATCACCCCGCGCAGCTCCGCCACGTTCCCGGGCCAGGCGTGCGCCCGCAGGAGCCGGAGCGCCTGGGCGCTGATGCGCCGGATCTCCTTGCCCTCCCGCGCCGCGAACTTCGCCGCGAAGTGATAGGCGAGGAGGGGCACGTCGTCCCTCCGCCGCCGCAGCGGGGGCACCTCGAGCAGCAGCGCCGCGACCCGGTAGAACAGGTCCTCCCGCACCTCTCCGCGCGCGACCTGCTCGCGCAGCTCGGGCCGCGCCGTCGCGATGACGCGGACGTCCGCGCGGACCGGACCGGCGAGCGCGCGCAGCAGCTCCGCCTGCGCCGCCCGCGAGAGCGCGCCCAGATCGTCCACGAGCAGCGTACCGCCGTCGGCCTGCTCCAGCGCGGCGGCGAGCTCGGCGACCGCGGCCCCCTCGTCCGTCCTCCCGTTCGCAAACGTCACGAGCGGCGCGCGCGCGCGGCGGCTCTTCCGGTGGAGGAGGCGGGCGAGGAGGAGCTTGCCCGTGCCGCGCTCGCCCAGCACCAGCACCGGCGCCGCCGACGCGGCCGCGGTGCCGGCGCGGCGCATCAGATCCGCCATCGCCGCCGAGGCCCCGACGACCTCGCCGAGCTGCTCGTGCTCGGCGAGCTGCTTCTCGAGCACCCGCGTCTTCGCGAGCAGGCGCCGGCGCTCGGCGGCGCGCTCGACGGGCAGGACGGCCGCCTCTGGGGCGGAGAGCGGCGCGTCGAGCACCGCGTACGCCCCCGCGCGGAGCGCCGTCGCGGCCTCCGGATCGCCCGGGGCCGCGACCAGGACGACCTCGACCTCGGGGTGCTTGCGCCGGAGCTGCGCCAGCACCGGGCCGCGCGCTCCCTCGGCCGGCTCGCTGCCCAGCAGCACCACGTCGACCGGACGCGCGCGCATCAGGTCGAGCGCCGCGGCGCCGCTCTCCGCCGTGTCCACCACGAGGCCGCGGGCCATCAGCGCGCGCGCCAGGGACCGCCGCTGCGAAGGCTCGCCGTCGGCGACGAGGACGTGCGCGGGCGGCGCCCCGGCGGGCCTCGGGTTGGGGGGAGGCAACGTGACCGGCTGGTGCGGTGGCTCGCTTCGAGGGTGCGGGGGGACGCTCGCGCCGATCTCGACGGGCGCCGCGCCGTCGGCCGGAGACGTCATGAGCCCCTACGCCGCCCCTCCGAGTCGTCGGGGGGCCGCCACGACTCGGTGCCCTTCCTCGGGCGCGAGGAGGTGGGCCCGTTGCGCGACGAGGGGGGGCCGTCCTGGGCGGGCCGCGCGGCACCGGCCGGAGGCGCGCCGGCGGGGGCGGCGCCGACGGGGGCGGCGCCTACGGTGGGGGAGTAGATGAACCCCGACTGCTGGAACACGCAGATGCGGTTGCCGCCCTCGCGCTTCGCCTGCACCAGCGCCGCCTCCGCCGCGCGGATGAGCGCGTCCTTGCTGCGCACGTCGCGCGAGGGGTAGAGCGCGACCCCGATGGAGACCGTGATCCGGCGCGGCCCCTCGGCCCAGCGCAGATCGGTCATCGAGACGCGCCCGCCGTCCTCGCCGCTCGTGGCCGGGGGCGGCGGGCCCGACGGGGTGGCCCGCCGCTCGGCGTCGGTGGGGTCCACCGCGTAGCCGCTGGTCTCCCGCGAGATGCGCTCGGCCACCACCACCGAGCCGGCGAAGTGCGTGCTCGGCAGCACCACCAGGAACTCCTCGCCCCCGTAGCGCGCCACGACGTCGACCTCGCGCACGCAGCGCCGGATGCCGTCGGCGACCTTCCGGATGACCGCGTCGCCCGCGGGGCGCCCGCCCATGTCGTTGACGGCGCGGAGCTGGTCGATGTCGACGAGGACGCACGCGAAGGGCTCGTGGTAGCGCTCGGCGCGCTTGAACTCCTCGTTGAGCCGCGTGTGCAGGAAGCGGAAGTTGTACAGCCCGGTGAGCTCGTCGTGCACGCTGAGCCTTTCGAATCTGGCCTTCTGGACGGTGACCTGCTCGTGCAGCCGCTTGATCCGGAGCATGCTCGCCACGCGCGCGAGGAGCTCCGTCTCGTCGTAGGGCTTGCACACGTAGTCGTCCGCGCCGATGCGCAGCCCCTCCACCCGGCTCTGGGTGTCCGCCTTCACCGTGACCAGCACCACGGGCAGGAAGGAGTCGAGCGTCATCCCCTTCAGCAGCCGGCACGCCTCCACCCCCGAGAGCCGCGGCATCACCACGTCGAGGAGCACCAGGTCGATCCCGCCCTGGCCGACCCGCTCCACCGCCGCCTGCCCGTCCTCGACCGCCTCCACCGTGTGGCCCGCGCTGCGGAGGATGCCCGCGAGCAGCTCGCGCGCCAGCCTGTCGTCGTCCGCGATCAGGATTCGCGACGGGCGTGACACCTCGACGTTCTCAGGGGAGGATCGCGCGCGGGGACGGTCGCTCGAGGGCACGTCGGAATCCTCCCCGGTGGCGGGGCCGGGCGCAACGCTTTCGTGTCCTCGCTCCTCGTGCCCTCCCCGGTTCCTCCACGGACCCTACGGGCGACTTCCATGCGCTACCCCCCGGACCCGGTGCTAGGTTCCCCCCCATGCCTCGGTCCAAGGTCGCCATCGTACGCACCCGCCCCGCCACCGTCCTCGCCGACTACCACCGGCTGATGAACCTCGCCGGTTACCAGGAGGTGGTGGACAAGAGCGCCGACACCGGCCTCAAGGTCAACATCTCCTGGCACTTCTTCTACCCCGCGTCTTCCACGACCCCCTGGCAGCTCGAGGGCGTCATCCGGGCGATGAAGGCCGACGGCTACTCACCCGACCTCATCCACGCCTGCCACAACCGCACGGTGGTCATCGACGCGCACCTGGGCGAGCGCGAGAACAAGCAGGTCAACGTCGTCCAGGCGCACGGGCTCAGGAACGTGCACCTCTACGAGGGCGAGCCCTGGATCCCGATCGGGGACGCGGTGGGCGACCTCACCAAGAAGTTCCTCTGCCTCAACGAGGTGTACCCCAAGGGCTTCAGCATCCCCCGCCGCTTCATCGGCGAGAACGTCATCCACCTGCCGACGGTCAAGACGCACATCTTCACCACCACGACGGGCGCGATGAAGAACGCGTTCGGCGGCCTGCTCAACGAGCACCGGCACTGGACCCACCCGGTGATCCACGAGACCCTCGTCGATCTCCTGATGATCCAGAAGAAGATCCACCGCGGCGTCTTCGCCGTGATGGACGGCACCTTCGCCGGCGACGGCCCCGGCCCCCGGTGCATGGTCCCGCACGTGAAGAACGTCCTGCTCGCCTCGGCCGATCAGGTCTCCATCGACGCCGTCGCCGCCAAGCTCATGGGCTTCGACCCGATGAAGGACTGCAAGTTCGTCCGCCTGGCGCACGACCTCGGCCTCGGCGTGGGCGACCCGCGCGACATCGAGATCGTGGGCGACGTGGACGCCGCGCAGGAGAACTGGAACTTCGAGGGCCCGTTCAAGAACATGACGTTCGCGTCGAAGAACCAGCACCGGATCTACTGGGGCCCGCTCAAGAAGCCCGTCGAGTGGTCGCTGAAGACCTGGCTCGCCCCCTGGGCGTACGTGGCGAGCGTGATGTACCACGATATGTTCTGGTACCCGTTCAACGGCCAGACGCACATCAACGCCGCGCTCCGCAGCGACTGGGGCAAGCTCTTCGCCAACTGGGGCAACGTCCCCACCGACGCGGAAGGGAAGGGCTACCCCCACGTCGGCGAGACGAACGCGGAGCTGATCCGCCTCGGCGCCAAGCACTTCCTGGAGGGCGCGCGCCTCGTCGGCATGGCCGTCTCGGAGTCGCCCGAGGTGCTCCAGCGCAAGCGCCGCGCCGCGCAGTCGTCCGCGCACCCTTCCTGATCACGCCTCGGCACGGCCTTCAGCACGACCTTCCGAACCGCGACCGCCAGGGAGCGGGTGCCAGCGGGCACCCGCGCCTTCATGCCCTCGCACGCACCGCGCTGCCTGTAGCGCTACGAGTGCGAGGGCACGGAGACGTCGCGCCTCCTGGCACCCGCTCCCTGGCGGTCGCGGTTCGGTACGCGTCTACCGGCGGCGAGCGCCTACCAGCCTCATGCCCCGCCCCGGCAGCCTCAAGGCGCCTTCTTGCCGCGGAGCCGGTCGAGCGCCTCCTGGAGCTCGGCCTCGGAGTACGGCAGCTTGGCGAGCGCGCGCTTCTCGTCGTCGAGGGCCAGCGCGATGTCGCGCTTGGCCTCCTCGGCCCGGTGCACCCAGACGGAGTCCTCGCCCGTGCGCTGGCCGAGGCGCACCGTGCCGTCCATCATCTTGAGCCCCTTCTCGAGCAGCACCCGGTAGCGCAGGCGCATCGCCCCCTCGAAGAGCTGCTTCTTCTTCAGCGTGTCGCTCTTGGCGGTGGGCGGGATGGCCATCACGTCGCGGTGGAGCTGCTGGTAGAGCTGGCCCACCCGGTAGCCGGCCATGGCCGACCAGTGCGCGTCGTAGCTGCGCATGGCGTCCGTGTAGGCGCTCTGCGCGTCCAGGAGGCCCTGGCAGCGCTGCTCCAGCACGTCGGCGAAGTTGGGCGGCATCGGGTCGAAGACGATCTTCTCGCTGCGCCGCCGCCGCACCTCGCCCAGCGCGAACTTCACCTGGGCCAGCTCGACGGGCGGGTTGCCCGACTCGCCGAGCCGGTACTGCTCGACGAAGATCCTGCGCGAGCCCCACCTGCCGCGCCGCCTCGTCGAGGTGGTCCTGCTCCACCAGCCCGAGCCCCTTGGCGCCGTAGGCCTCGATCGTCTCGAGCACGCTCCGGTCCTTCAGCGCCAGGATGCGGTCGGCGTTGGCCGCGAGGTCGCCCCATCGCTCCAGGTAGCCGAACAGGTGCGAGAGGCGGAGGGGCGCGCCCCGCGTGACCGCGTGCTCGGGGAAGCGCGCCATCAGCTTCTGGTAGCGCTCCACGGCCGCGTCGCGCTCGCCCATGCTCTCGTGGGCCAGGGCGGCGTCGTACAGGCTCGGCGGCGCCGTCTCCCCCTCGGGCGCGAGCCTCACCAGGCGATCGAAGCGCTCGGCCGCCTCGCGGTACTGCTCGTGGAGCAGGAGCCCGCGGGCCTGCTCGAACTGCTGCTCCAGCTCGAGCTCGGAGTACGGAGAGACCACCATCGGCGCCACCTCGACGGCGGGCGTCACCCGCGCCGCCGCGGCCGAGGGCGCGCGGCCGGGCTGGGTGGGGGGAAGCGAGGGGGCCGCGGCGCACCCGGTGAGCAAGGCGAAGAGGCCGACCGCGAGGAAGCACGCCCCGGCGGGGTGGAAAAGGCGGCGCATGGTGGAAAGGATAGCTGCGGATTCGCTTTGTTCCCAAGGGCACGCCCCCGACAGGGAAAATGAGCGATCCCCTAAGGCGGCCTCGAGCAAGACGCGCTCCGGGCGGCTCGCCAACTGCTGGAATTCGCGAGGCTGCTCGCCGATCTCCGGCCTCCTCCGGCCCCTTCCGCTCTTCCGGTCCCCGCCGGTCTCCGGTCTTACCAGGGCGACAGCCGCGCAAATAGCCCGCCGCAAACGCCCCTTTTTCGAGTAAGCTCGGCTCGATGTCCAGCGGCTGCTCCTTCGAGCGGCTGCTCTCGGGGCCCGGGCCCCCCGGGTTCCTTCGGAGGTGGGCACGATGAAGCAAGCCGTCACTCTTCGCGGAGGCCTCGAACACCGGTTGACTTCGATCGAAGCGCGCCATCGCGAGCTCGAAGATCGGCTGCGAGAGCTGGGACGCCGACCCTACCTGACCCCGAGAGAGCAGGTCGAGGTGGCGGAGCTCGAAGAAGCACAAGCTGCGAGCGAAGGACGAGATCACCGCGCTCCGCCGCTCGCTCTAGCGCCGCTGCGCCTGGGTACGCGCCTACCGAACCGCGACCGCCAGGGAGCGGGTGCCCATAAGCCAGGCGTCTCCAAGCCCTCGCACGCGGGGCGCTACAGGCAGCGCGACGCGTGCAAGGGCATGTCCGCGCGAGTGCCCACTGGCACCCGCTCCCTGGCGGTCGCGGTTCGGTAGCGCGGGTACGCGGGCACGTGGCCTCGACGCTGGACCGCTCCGGGCGCTCGTGTTCCAATCACGTCAGCCATGCAACTTCGCTTCTTCGGCGTGCGAGGCTCCGTCCCCACTCCGGGGAGCGCCACGGTCCGCTACGGCGGCAACACGGTCTGCGTGGAAGCGCGGCTCGCGGACGGCACCGTCATCATCTTCGACGGCGGCACCGGGATCCGGGAGCTCGGCAAGGTGCTGCTCGCCGAGCACCACAAGGGCCCCTTCTCGCTGCTGCTCACGCACGTCCACTGGGACCACATCATCGGCCTGCCCTTCTTCGGCCCCCTCTGGCACAAGGAGACGGTCGTCAACATCTACCCGCTGGCGAACGACGCCCACCGGGACTCGGCGCGCCGCCGCTCGCTCTTCGACGGCGTCCACTTCCCCGTCCGCGGGCAGGACATCCCCTCCCGCCTCGACGTGCTCGAGCACGACACGAGCGAGTGGCGCATCGGCTCCGCCCGCATCCGCCGCGTCGCGCTGAACCACCCCGGCGGCGCGCAGGGCTTCCGCCTCGACGACGACGACGGCAGCTCCATCGCCTACCTGACGGACAACGAGCTGGCGCCCGCCGGCTCCAACCACGACGCGACGGAGGCGCTCGCCCGCTTCGCCTCGGGGGTGAGCGTGCTCATCCACGACGCGCAGTACGACGAGCACGAGATGCACGAGAAGCGCGGCTGGGGGCACTCGTCGTTCGAGAGCGTGCTCGAGCTCGGCACCAAGGCGGAGACACCGCACCTCGTCCTCTTCCACCACGATCCGGACCGCGACGACGAGGCGCTCGACCACCTCGGCTGGCGCGCCCAGGCGATCCTCCGGCGGGAGAAGAGCGAGACGGTCGCCACGGTGGCGCACGAGGGCCTCGTCCTCACGCTCGAGAAGGGCGCGGAGACGTGCGCCGTAGCACCTCGGGTTCCGGCTGCCGCCGCGACATGACCCGTTCCCCGTCCGTGCTCCGGCTTCCGGGGCACGTCCTGACCGCGGGAGCGGCCTCTCCCCCGCCGATCGCGCGCCTGCGCGAGGCGCTGGCCCTGCACTTCGAGGGCGTGATCACCCGCCGCGAGTGCGTCGAGCACACCCGCGGCGTCTACGCCGGCCGAAATGCCTGGGTGCCGAACTTCGACGGCGTGCAGTTCACCCTTGGCCGCGCGTACTACGTCCACCTCGAGACCGACCGCGAGGACGAGTACTTCGCCGAGGCCGCCGCGGCGGACGCCGCCGTCGACCGATTCGTCCCTGGCCTCGCCGGCCGGGTGATCGCGCTGCTCGGGCGCTGCCTGGGCGCCGAGGTCTCGCGCCGGCCGGGGTTCTGCGGCCCGGGGGTACACGTCTTCCCGGCGGGCGAGCACGTGTCGCACCACGGCGGGGACGTTCACTGGGACATCGAAGGGCTCGCCGAGGAGGACGTGGCGGCGCGCGCCGAGGCGGTGACCGCGGTGCTGATGCTCCAGCCGGCGGCGCAGGGCGGCGGCCTCCGCGTGTGGGACAAGGTGTACGAGGACGAGGACCGCGAGGAAGAGCCAGGCTCGGCCCGGAGCGAGGTGATCGCCTACGGCGCCGGCGACCTGGTGATCGTCGACAGCTACCGGCTGCACCAGATCTGCCCCTCCAGCGGGCCGCTCGACCGCATCTCGGCGACGGCGCACGCCGTCCGGACCGGGGCGGGATGGCAGACCTGGTTCTGACCGGGAGCCCCTCCCGAGGCGACGGGCCCGCCTCCCGAGGCGACGGGTTTGCCTCCCGAGGCGACGGGCGCGCCTCCCGAGGCGACGGGCGCCCCTCCCGAGGCGACGGGCGCCCCTCCCGAGGCGACGGACGCGCCTCCCGAGGCGACGGGTGCGCCTCCCGAGGCGACGGGTGCACCTCCCGAGGCGACGGGCGCGCCTCCCGAGGCGACGGGCGCGCCTCCCGAGGCGACGGGCGCGCCTCCCGAGGCGACGGGTGCACCTCCCGAGGCGACGGGCGCGCCTCCCGAGGCGACGGGCGCACCTCCCGAGGCGACGGGTGCACCTCCCGAGGCGACGGGTGCACCTCCCGAGGCGACGGGTGCGCCTCCCGAGGCGACGGGCGCCCCTCCCGAGGCGACGGGTGCACCTCCCGAGGCGACGGGTGCGCCTCCCGAGGCGACGGGCGCACCTCCCGAGGCGACGGGTGCGCCTCCCGAGGCGACGGGTGCGCCTCCCGAGGCGACGGGTGCACCTCCCGAGGCGACGGGCGCTCCTGCCTCAGAAGTAGAAGTAGCCCCGGGCGCTCACGCCGGCGACGAAGAGGCCTGGGTTCACGGTGTCGCCGAGGGGCCCGCCCCCGGGCGTGATGAACTGGAAGAAGCTGAAGAAGGGATCGATGTCGACGATCGGGCGCTTCTCGCCGACGGCGTAGCCGAAGAAGACGCCGAGCGGGATCCTCGTGGTCGTACCGGCGTCCGTGAAGTCGTCGACCACCAGGCCCGTGCTCACGCCGACGTGGAGCGGCTCGATGATGTCGAACGCGAGCCTGAGGGGCACGTCGAGGCCCACGCCCGCGTGGCCGCTCACGGCCTCGATGGGGAGGCCGACCTCGGCGTCGAAGCGCAGCTTCTTTCCGATGTGGAGGAGGAACGGCACGCTCGGCTCGATGATGGCGCCCGCTCCCGAGCCGCTGATCGGCACGAGGAACTGGACGCGGAGCCGCACGCCGAGGTCGAAGGCTTCCCGGTTGAGGAAGCGGTACGTGCCGTAGATCGTTGGCTCCCCGACCGTCCCCTCCTCGCCGACGAAGGGGCCGCCGTACCCGCCCACCGGGGTGAACATCACGGGCAGCACGATCGCGCCCACCTCGAGATCGTTGGTGATCCCGAACGCCGCTCCGATCTGCATCCCGGCGGCCACCGTGCCACTGGCCTTCAGGACGGCCCCCCCCGTCCCGACGGTCGCGCTCAAGGGGATACGGTCGACGTCGAGCTCGAGCTGCGGGGCCAGGGTGAGCTTCGGGAGCGTGAGCGGGCGCTCGACGTAGGAGACGGGATACTCTTGATTGCCGGCGCGCGCGGAGCCGGCCGCGAGCGAGACGGCCGCCAGGATTCGAACCAGAGACGACGACGACGACGGATGAACGCACCATGACCTCCCGAGGGCGTGCGCAGGGACGGAATGGGGCGCGCACGCAGTCGGGGCGGAAGGGTACAAGAGTCCGCCGGATGTAAGCCAGAGGACTCGCCAGGAGGCGCGAGGGTGCAGGGCCCCGAGCTCGGCTAACCCCCGTCCGGCGACTCGGCGCCGGGCTCGGCCAGCCCGCGCTGCACGCGCTCGTGCCAGAGCAGCATCTCCGCGCCCCCCGGCCCGCGGTTGAACTCGTAACCGTGAGAGCCCGGGATGACCAGCAGCTCGTGGTGAACGCCGTCCAGGCGGAGGCGCTCCGAGGCCTCCTCCACCACGCCGAGGAAGCAGTCGTCGTCGCTCGTCACGAGCCGGAGGTTCACGTTGTGCTTCGCCCTCGCCGCCTTCGCCAGGAGCGAGAGCTGCTCCGCGTCGCCCTTCTGCAGCGCGGGCTGGAGCGCGGACACCACCCCGAAGACCTCGGGGTGCATGAGCCCGATGAAGAGCGCGAGGCGGCCGCCCATGCTCACGCCGTCGATGCCGACGCCCTCGCGGCCGACCCTCGATTCGGTCAGGTCGCGGAGGCGGCGCACGAGATCGACGGCCACCCAGTGGCCGAAGCCGTCCTCCATCGGGCTCCGGACGAGCGGGGTGAAGGGACACGCGACGCCGAGGCCCCGGTAGGGATTCCTGGCGAGCGACGCGTTGAGCTTCTCGAGCCGCTCGTCGTTCGTCATGCCGTGGAGGTCGGCCATCCCGAGGGGCGGCTCGAAGAGGCGGCGGTTCATCTCCTCCAGGTCGTAGGTCTCCGGCCAGGCGGTGGCGCCCACCTCGAGGCCGGCGTCCGAGTCGCCGGGGCCCGACTCGCCGCGGCCGTGGAGGGCGACCAGGAGGGGGCGGTGCTCGGGGCGGGGCAGGCGCTGTTTCTCCCAGGGGTCGAGGATCACCGCGCGCTCGCCCTCGGGATGTCGGCGCTCGCGGGGAACGCTCCATCTTCCAGGTGCCGTGCGGGCGGCGGGCCATCGGGCGCGCGCTCGAGGCGGGCCCGAGGGCGCCCTCTTGCTGCACGCGCCGAGCGCGAGCGCGGCGCCGCCGGCGAGCAGGGAGCGGCGGTCGAGGCTGCGTTCACGGCGGAGAGGCTACCTCGCGTCAGAGCCCGAGCCAGGAGCCCGGGTCGAGCGTGACGGCGTTCTTGCGGATCTCGAAGTAGAGGTTGCGGCGCGCTCGCCGATGCCGAGGCTGCCCACGGTGCCGATGCGCGCCCCGGCGGCCACGGTGTCGCCCACGTGGACGTCGACGCTGCCGAGGTCGCCGTAGAGTGAGAAGTAGCGGTCGCCGTGGTCGAGGATCACGGTGAGGCCGTACTCGTCCTGCCGGTCGGCGAAGGCGACGCGGCCCGCCGCGACGCTGCGCACCACGGTGCCGCTCGGCGCCGCGAGCTCGACGCCGGGGCCGCCGCCGCGGGTCATTCGCTCGACCTCGGCCCGCCCGGCGATCGGGAAGGGCAGCCGGCCGCGGAGCGCGCGGAAGCCGGCCTGCGGGATCCTGCGCGAGGCCCATGTCGGTCCCGTAGACGGCGACCGAGTCGGGGCGCACGCTCCGCTCGAAGGCCCGCGTGAAGGCGGCGCGGCGCTCCTCCGCCTCCTGGAGCGCCTGGCGCGCGCGCTGGAGCGCCTCGCGCTGGAGCATGAGCGGCGCCTTGTCGACGCGCAGCTTGCGCGACCTTGCCCTCGATCTCGGCGATGCGCTTGACGAGCGAGGCCTCGGTGGCCACGTCGCGCTCGAGCGCGCGCCGGGCGCGCTCGACGTGCGCGGCGTAGTCGACGAGCGCGTCGAAGCCGCCGCCGGCCGGGAGCAGGCCCGCGCGCACCAGGCGGTAGTAGGCGCGACCGCGGGCGATGATGCGCCGGCGCGTCAGCTCGAGCCGGGGGCGCGCCTCCTCGAGCTCGGCGGTGAGGCGCTGCTCCTCGGCCTCGGTGTGGGCGAGCTGACGCTCCAGCTCCGTCTGCTGCACGGCCGCCGCGGTGCCGGAGGCGCGGCTCGTCCGCGTGGGCGGGGAGCGCCCGCGAGCGCGAGCACCGCGAGGAGCAGCCATGAGCGGGGGTTCGGGGGCGAAGCCCCCATCGTCGGCCGGGGGAGCCGGCGGGCGCTCATCAGATCCTCACCATCTTGCGCAGGCTGAGGAGCGCGGTGAGCGCGCCGAGCACCGCGCCGAGCGCGATCATCCCGAAGGTGAGGTGCCAGGGGAGGAACGAGGGCGTGACGCCGAGCAGCGAGGAGAGCTCGTTGTCGAAGCGGCCCCGCACGATGAGGAAGAGCACGCCGAGCATCAGGATGGCGGCGAGCGCGCCGGCCGCGCCCTGCGTCGCGCCCTCCACCACGAAGGGCCGCCGGACGAAGGCGTCGGTCGCGCCGACGAGCTTGAGCACCTCGACCTCGGCCTTCCGGCGGTGCAGGAGCAGGCGCATCGTCGAGCCGATCACGCTCACGACCGCGCAGAGGACGATGGCGGCGAGGCACGCGGCCGCGGTGACGCCGCCGCCGAGCAGGGAGGAGAGCCGCTCCGTCCAGCGCTGGTAGGTCTCGACCGTGTCCACGGCGGGGAGCGCGCGCAGCTTGAGCGCCATCGCGGAGAGCTGGTCCTCGGCCACGTCGTCCTCGAAGCCGACCTCGAGCGAGCTCGGGAACGCCGCGGGCGGCAGCGCCGCGAGGGCCTTGTCCCGCTCGTCGGCGATCACCTCGCGCCGCGCCTCCATGGCGCTCACGTGGCGCACCCTGCGGACGCCGGGCGTGCCCTCGAGGGCGGCGGTGATCGCGGCGACCTCCGCGTCGGAGGCGCCGTCGCGCAGGTACACCGTGGCGCGCCCGGCGCGGGCCCACCGGTCGCGCACCGCGGCGACGTTGGTCACCACGAGCAGCGCCGAGGCCAGGCAGACGAACGCCACGGCGAGCGAGAAGATCGAGAGGAGGTGCACGCGCGCGGCGCCCCGGCCCGCGCGCCACGTCCTGTTCCGGGCCGCCGTTTCTTGTCCGATCACGGTCACGCTCCTCCGCTACGCCGCGCCCCGAACGCCGCTCCTGGCGTCGAAGTCGTCTTCCACGTCCATCTCGAGATCGTCGTCGGCGAGCGCCTCGCCGAGCCCGTTGGGCACGTCGGTGGCCTTGCCGTCGTCGAGCACGACCACGCGCCGCGGCCGGACGTCGAGCAGCGTGCGGTCGTGCGTCGCGAAGAGCACCGTCGTGCCGGACTCGTGGATGTCCTCGAACAGGCCGAGGACGTCGATGGCGAGCTGCGGGTCGAGGTTGCCGGTGGGCTCGTCCGCGAGGATGAGCGCGGGCTCGCCGACGATGGCGCGGGCGATGGCGACGCGCTGCTGCTCGCCGCCGGAGAGCACCTGCGCCGCGTCGTTGCCGCGCCCGGCGAGGCCGACGCGCTCGAGCGCCTCGCCGACGCGGGTGCGGATGACGCGCGTGGGCAGGCCGAGCACCTCGAGGGTGATGGCGACGTTGTCGAAGACCGTCCACGGCCCGACGAGCTTGAAGTCCTGGAAGACGAAGCCGATGTTGCGGCGGAGCGCCGGGACGGAGCCGTCCGAGAGGCGGGCGATGTCGCGGCCGAGGAAGAGGATGCGCCCGTCGTCGACGCGCTCGGTGCGGTGCACGAGGCGGAGGAGGGTGCTCTTGCCCGAGCCCGAGGGGCCGGTGATGAAGACGAACTCGCCGCGCTCGATGGCGAGCGACATCCCGCGCAGCACGGGCTGGTCCGCCTGGTAACTCTTGTAGACGTCCTCGAAGACGAGGATGGGCCGCCGCGCCGCCAGGGGGTCGTAACGGGGACCCTGGCGGAAAGCGGGCCGGAACGGGCCTTGGGTGGGGGGCGCGGCCATCGCACACCTCCGTACCAGCGTGACCCGGGGCGGGAAACTTTTCGGCGCCCGTAGATGGCTATGCCCCCCACGTGGCGCACGGACGCTTCCGCATCGTGTTCTTCGGGCTCCCGCTCGCGGCCCTGCTCCTCGCCGAGGACGGCCACGAGATCGCGCTCGCCGCCTCCCCCTTCGCGGACGCGCTGGGCCTCCGCCGCGCGCCGCCGCGTGCTCGGCGAGGGCAACGTCCTCGTCAAGCCGAGCGCGCGCGACCCCGACCTCTACGCCCGCGTGCGCGCGCTCACGCCCGACCTGCTCGTGAGCTGGTTCTGGACGACGCGCCTGCCGATGACCCTCGTGCGCGCCGCACGCCTGGGCGGCATCGGCGCGCACCCCTCGCTCCTCCCGCGCCACCGCGGGCCGGATCCGACGTACTGGGCCATCGCCTCCGGCGACGAGGAGACGGGCGTCACCGTCCACCGCATCGAGGCCGAGTACGACACCGGCGAGATGCTCGCGCAGGAGCGCCTCCGCATCGATCCGTCGTGGAGCGCGTGGCAGCTCGCCAGGGCCCTGGACCGGCCCAGCCTCCGCCTGCTCCGCGCCACGGTGGCGCGCTTCGCGCGCGGGGAGCCCGTCCCCGGCACCCCGCAGGACCCGGCGCTCGCCACGGCGGCGCCCTTCCCGGACGACGAGGCCTGCGCCATCCCCTGGAGCGGGCCGACGGAGCGTGTGATCCGTCACGTCCGCGCCCTGTCGCCGGCGCCCGGCGCCTGGACGGAGATCGGCGGCGCGCAGGTCGTCGTGATCGAGGCCGCCCCGGCTGCGGCCTTTCCAAAGGTGCCTGGAGCCGGGGGAGGGCGCCGTCGTGGAGGGGCGCGTGCTCGTGCGCACGGCGGACGGCGCGGTGGAGCTGTTGAAGGCCGAGATCGACGGCGCACCGGCAGGGAAGGAACAGCTCGCGGCGCTGTTTCTCTCGCGGTCGCTCCTTGGGTTAGGCTGGCCCCCGCGCCCTCCTTTCGCCAGCGGAGATCATGTCGGAACCCGTCCAGCTCGCCAAGGCAGCCCGCGAACAGCTCGCCACCGCCCTCAATGCCCTGCAGACGAGCGACGCGCCGGACGAGCTCGTCGACGCCGCCGAGCCCGTCGCCCAGGCCATGGGCGTGCTCCACCGGATCGAGCGCACCAGCGGCCAGAACCTCGAGGGGCGGGACGACGCGCTCGTCGCGGTGCGCACGGCGCTGAACCGGGTGCAGATGGTGACGTCGGACCACCCCGCGGTGGAGCAGGTGATGGAGGCCATCGCGGCGTCGCTGAGCAAGGTGCACGCCCTGGCGCGCTACAAGCCGGAGCCGGCCGCGGCGCCGCAGCCCGCCCCGGCCCCGCAGCCGGTGGCCGCCCCGCAGCCCGTGGCCGCCCCGCAGCCCGTGGCCACACGAGCCCGCCATCGCACCGCAGCCGGTCATCGCGCCGCAGCCCGTCATCACGCCGCAGCCCGTCATCACGCCGCAGCCGATCATCACGCCGCAGGCTGTCATCTCGCCTCAACCGGTCATCACGCCGCAGCCCGTCGTCGCGCCCCAGCCGGCCGTCGCGCGGGAGGCCGCGGCCAGCACGCAGCCTTCGATCGCGCCGGTGGTCTCGGACCCGCCCGCGACGAGGCAGCCCCCGCCCGCGGTCGTCGCGCCGCCGGTCGCCTCCAAGCTGGAGGCAGCGAAGACCGTGGCCGCGACGCCGGTCGCCCAATCGCCGGCCCAGAAGCCCGCGGCGAAGGGCGCGCCGCTGGGGAGCGGCGGCGTCGACGTCGAGCTCGGCATCCACAGCACGTCGAACTTCTACAAGGGCCTCGGCGGCAACGACGTCATCGAGCACGGCGGCCTCTTCGTCGCGACGTACAAGGTGCTGAAGATCGGCTCGTCGGTGCAGCTCCGCGTGCTCCTCCCGGGCGACTACGAGTTCACGGCGAGCGCGGTGGTGCAGTGGGTGCGCGAGGGAGGTACGAGCGAGCCGGGGTACGGGGCGCGCTTCAACCAGATCTCGCCCGAGGGGCGGCAGCTCGTGTACCGCTACACGCGCAATCGCGAGCCGATGTTCTACGACGATCTGTGAAGCGGAGCGCCGGCAGGCTCGCCGTCGCGGCCCTCGCGGCGGCGGCGTCGATCGCCGTCGCGCCCGCGGCGGGCGCGTACGGCGACCCCGAGCTCGATTGGTGGACGATCGAGACCGAGCACTTCCACGTCCACTACGATCGCCCGCTCCAGCCGATCGCCGAGCGCATCGCCACCCTCGCGGAGACCATCCACCGGCGCGTCGCCCAGAGCCTCGGGTACACCCCGACCCAGACGACGGAGATCGTGCTCACCGACGACTCCGAGGACGCCAACGGGTCGGCGACCGCGCTGCCGCTCAACACGATCCGCCTCTACGTCACCGCGCCCGGCGACCTCTCGACCATCGGCGACTACGACGACTGGTACACCGAGCTCGTCACGCACGAGTACACGCACATCGCGCACACCGACAACATCTCGGGCGTGCCCACGATCATCAACGCCGTGCTCGGCAAGACCCTCGCGCCGAACCAGGTGCAGCCGCACTGGATCCTCGAGGGGCTCGCGGTGGTGAGCGAGTCGCAGCACACGAGCGCCGGCCGCATCCGGTCGAACCTCTTCGACATGTACTTGCGCGCCGACGTGATCGAGGGGCGCATCGCGAGCATCGACCAGTTCTCCAGCAACGCGTACCGCTGGCCGGGGGGCAACCTCTGGTACCTCTACGGCTCGCGCTTCCTGAGCTGGATCACGAACGAGTACGGGCCGAACACGATGCGCGCCGTCGCCGCGGAGTACGGGGCGAACCCCATCCCCTGGGGCATCAACCGATCGATCCGCCGCGCCACCGGGCGCACGTACGTCGAGCTCTACGAGGGCTTCAAGGACTACCTGAAGCGCCTCTACGGCGAGCAGATGCGCGCCGTGGAGGCCCGCGGGCTGCGCGAGGGGACGCGCATCACGCGCCACGGGCGCAACGTCTACTACCCGCGGTTCACGCCCAAGGTGGCGCGGCGCGACCCCGCGCAGGAGGAGATCCTCTACTACCGCGACGACGGCGACGCGCGCCCCGGCCTCTACCGGCTGCCGATCATCGCGCCCGCGCGCGTGGACCGGGACGAGGAGCTCGTGGCGCGCGCCGTGGGGCCGACGCCGGCGTCCTTCACGCCCGCGGGGGATCTCGTCTTCAACGGCGTGGTCCCCTTCAAGAACTACTACGACAGGAACGACCTGTTCGTGCTCCGGCACGGGGAGACCTCGCCGGGGGGCGACGAGGGCGCGCGGCGGCAGCTCACGAGGGCGGAGGGCCTCGTTCGCGGACGTGAGCCCGGACGGGCGCCGCGTCGCCTTCACCGTCGACGCGCGCGGCACCTCCTTCCTCGAGATCGGCGACCTCGCGCCGGACGGGACGATCCAGGACCAGCGCGACCTCGTCCCCAGCGGGCGCTTCGAGCAGGCGTACACGCCGCGCTTCTCCCCCGACGGGCAGACCCTGGCGTACAGCGTGTGGACCGCGGGCGGGTTCCGCGACGTCCGCGTCGTCGACGTCGCGACGGGCCACTTCTACGACCTGACGCACGATCGGGCGCTCGACATGACGCCCGTCTTCTCGCCCGACGGAAAGACGCTCTACTTCGTCTCGGACCGGAGCGGCATCTTCAACGTCTACGCGTACGATCTCGCCGCCCACACCTTCGCGCAGGTGACCAACGTGCGCACGGGCGCGTTCATGCCCGCGGTGAGCGACGACGGCAAGACGCTCGTGTACGTGGGCTACAGCACCTACGGGCACGACCTCTACGAGATGCCCATCGACCCGTCGCGCTTCCTGCCCGCGAACGCCCGTGGAGGCCGAGCGGCCCGAACCGCCCCCGGAGCCCGAAGAGGTCCCCCTCCGCCGCCACCCGTATAGCCCGCTCCCGACGGTGGCGCCGCGGAGCTACCTGCTCAACATCGCGCCCGGCAACTACGGGCCCGACGCGATCACGTTCACCGCAAGGGCGGCGACGTCGTCGGCAACCACAGCGTCTCGGGCGCCCTCCTCCTCGATCCCAGGCGCCCTCCCCACGGTCGCCTCGATTACAGTACGGCCGCCTGCCGGTCGACCTCGCGCTGCACCTCTTCTACTCGGTCGTGCCGGGCAGGGCTTACGTGGTCAACGGCCAGACGACCCCGTACAACGAGACACGACACGGGCATCTCCACGGGCGTCTACTACACGCACCAGGAGGCGTTCGCCCAGCACAGCCTCGGGCTTCTCGTTCAGCGTCGCCTACGTTCAAGGGCGACACCCCGCCAAGGTCCCCGCCGGAGCCGTATGCGCCGCTCCAGGCGGTGCCGCCGCAGCGGCACCATCAACGTCGTGCACGTCGGCTACGGCTTCTCCAACATCGAGGGCAGCTCGGACGCGTCGGGCTCGGTGCGGGGCGTCGCGCTCGGCTTCTCCGTCGACTACGCGTCGCCCTACACCGGCTCGAGCTTCACGACCTTCGACGTGAACGGGTCGTTCACGGGCTACCTGCCGATGCCCTGGCCGGGGCACCACACGCTCGGGCTGCAGCTCGGGGCGGCGGCCGCCTTCGGCAACTACCCTCGGGGCGGCGCGTATTACGTCGGCGGCTACGACCTCACCGACCACAGCCTGCCCGACACGGTGCTCTCGAAGGTCTTCGACGGCTCGTTCGTGCTCCGCGGCTACCCGCCGGGCGTCTACTCCGGGTCGGAGTACCTCTTGGGCAACCTGGAGTACCGCTTCCCGTTCTGGTACGCGGACCACGGCATCTCCACCCTGCCCCTCTACCTCCGCCGCCTCAGCGGCAACGTCTTCGTCGACTACGGCGGCGCCTTCGATCGCCTCGACCTCCGCGCGATCCGCTTCTTCTCCCACGGCGCGCTCATCGACACCGACCAGCTCCACGCCGCCGTGGGCGCCGAGCTCTGGATCGGCGCGACGCTCGGCTACGTCCTCGATGTGCAGTTTCGCGTGGGCTACGCCTACGGCTTCAGCCCCGAGGCGATCCCCAACGGGCAGCCGTACTTCATCGCCTCGGCCGCGTTCTGACGCCGGCGCCAGGCGGGCACGGAGGGGCGTGGCCAAGAAGTTGGCCCTCCCCGCGGCGCCCGGTACAGCCGGACGATGCCCCGCCACGTCGCCCTCGCCTTCGCCGCATGCCTCGTGTTCGCCGGCTGCGCGATCCCGCCCACGGCCGCCGAGCGCCTGGCCGAGTCCGCCTACGACCTCAACACCGCTGCCCGCTTCGGCCGGATGGACATCGCCCTCGAGTCGGTGAAGGACACCTACGTGGAGGAGTACGCCAAGAAGCACGCGGCCTGGGGGCAGGCGCTCCGCATCGTCGACTACGAGGTCTCGGGGCTGAAGATGCGCAAGGACGGCGACGCCGACGTGACCGTCACCATCACGTGGCAGCGCTTCGACGAGACCACGATGCGCAACACCGAGCTCTACCAGCTCTGGACGCCCAGGCGCGTGAGCTGGGCGCTGGTCTCGGAGGAGGAGCGCGGCGGGGATCCGGGGCTCATCAGCAACATCGCGAGCCTGAAGAGCGACGACGCGGCCCCCGTGCCGACGCCGATCCGGCGGCAGCAGACGCGCGTGATCTACGAGCAGTGATAGGTGGCGATGGAGGCGAGCCCCCGAAGGCGGCTCGCCCCTACGCGACCAGCCTCAGCCCGCGGACGGCTCGGCGGGCGGCGCTGCCTTGGCAGCACGGGTCCGCTTCGCCGGTGCGGGCGTGGCCGCGGAGGCCGCCGCGGCCAGTGCCTTGGCCGACTTCGGCTTCTTCTCGCGGATCTTCTTCTTCGCCTGCGCCTTGCGGCGGTTCATTTTCAACGAGTGACGGCGATCGCGCTTGCCCATCGGTACGAGGTCTCCGCAAAAGGGCTGTACTTCTGCCGGAGCCTGGCCCCGGGGGCAAGCCCGAAGCGCTGAGGGCTCGATTTTCCGCCTCAGCGGCTCCCTGCGTGGGCTTTCCCTGCGTGGGCTTTCTCGGCGTGGGCCTCGGCCCAGGCGATGACCTTGTCGCTCGGGCGCGTGCCGGTGAAGCGGCCGAGCTCTTGCATCCCGGTCGGGCTCGTGACGTTCACCTCGGTGAGCCGCTCCCCGATCACGTCTAGGCCGACGAAGATCAGGCCGTCCGCGCGGAGCCGGGGCGCGATCGCGCGGACCATCTCGCGCTCGCGCGGGGTCAGGTCCGTCGGGACCACGCTGCCGCCGACGTGGATGTTGGATCGGAGGTCGTCGCCGCGGGGCACGCGGAGGATGGCGCCGAGCGGCTCTCCGTCGAGGAGGAGGACGCGCTTGTCCCCCGCGCTCACCGACGGGAGGAACTCCTGCACGATCGTCAGGCGATGGCCCTCGTGCGTGAGCATGTCGACGATGGCGCGCGCGTTCTTGTCGCCGGTCCTGATCTGGATGACCCCCATCCCGCCGGCGCCGTCGAGCGGCTTGATCATCGCGACCCCGCCGCTGTCGCGGCAGAACTCGTGGATCATGTCCCGGTCGGCGGTGACCAGGGTGCGCGGCGTCCACTCGGGGAAGTTCAGCGCGTAGAGCTTCTCGTTCGCGTCGCGGAGGCCGCGCGGGTCGTTGACGAGGAGCGTGCGGCCGCGCGCGCGCTCGAGGACGAGCGTCGCGTAGAGGTACGCGCGGTCGAAGGGCGGATCCTTCCGGATGAAGACGGCCTCGACGTCGGCGAGGCGGACCTTCTCGGAGCCGCCCTCCTTCTCGAGCCGGATCCAGGGCGGCGCGGGGAGGATCTCGACCGGGTGGACGATGGCCCACGCGTCGCCATCCTGGATGAAGAGGTCGCGGAGGAGGCAGTGGTACGACGTGTGCCCGCGCGCCTGCGCCGCCTGGATGAAGGCGAACGTGGTGTCCTTGTCGTGCGTGACACGATCCAGCGGATCCATGACGAAGACGAAGCGCATGCGCTCTCCCTCGGTCTCGTGAGGCGGCCGGGTTGCACCCGGCCGAGTGGTCGTCGCATCCTATCCCGCCGTGACGCTCCTCGCCCGCTCCACGCCGCCGCTCCTCGCGGCCGCGGCCGGCCTGCTGCTCGCCGCCGCGTTTCCCGCGGGGTGCGCGGGGGCCCCGCCGCCCGGCCCGAACAGAGCCGCGGGGCGCGAAGCTCCGCCCGCGCCGCCTCCGCCCGAGCCCGCCCCGAAGCCCGCGCCGCCGCCGCGTCCACACCGCTTCGCCGTCGCGACCGAGAGCGCGACCGCGGCGCGGGTGGCCATGCACGTGCTCGAGCGCGGGGGCAGCGCGGCCGACGCGGCGATCGCCGCCGTGCTCACCAGCGGCGTGACCCACCCGGTCTCGAGCGGCATCGGCGGCGGGGGCTTCGCGCTGGTGTGGGACGCGAAGACGAGGCAGGTCCACGCGCTCGACTTCCGCGAGACGGCGCCGCTGGGCCTCCACCCGAGCGACCACTGGAAGCACGTGGAGAGGAAGCGGGGCGTCTGGGCCGGCGTGCCCGGCGAGGTCGCGGGCCTGTACGAGCTGCACGCCCGGTGGGGGAAGCTCGCCATGGCCGACGACGTGAAAGCGGCGGCGGACGTGGCGGAGGGCGGGTTCCCGCTCTCGGCGCACATGGAGCGGGCGCTGAGGTGGAACGAGGCGTGGGTGCGGAGCACGCCGCGGTACGCGCTCTTCGCGCCGGGGGGCGCGCTCCTGCCCGTCAAGGAGACGGTGAAGAACCCGGCGCTCGGGGCGACGCTCCGGCGCGTCGCCGCCGAGGGGGCGGCGGCGTTCTACGAGGGCGCGATCGCGGCGGACGTCGTGGAGACCGCGCGGGTCGCCGGGGGGCACCTCGCGCTGCGGGACCTCCACGACTACAAGGTGATCGAGCGCGCCCCGCTCCGCGCCGCGTGGGAGGGCTACGACGTCTACACGATGCCGCCCGAGTCGGGCGGGGGCCTCCTCCTGCTCGAGACGCTGCGCATGCACCCGCGCGCCGCGCTGGCGGCGCTCGGCGCGGGGAGCGGGAGCTACCTGCACCTGCTCGCCGAGACGTTCCGTGGCGCGGTGGCCGACCGCGTGGTGTCCGTCGGGGATCCGGGCTTCGTCAGGGTCGACGCCCAGGCGCTCGCCTCCGAGGCGCGGATGCAGGCGCGGCGCGCGCAGATCTCGCTCACCGAGACGAGGCCGGCGGAGCGCTTCGCGATCGACGAGGGCGGGACGAGCCACACGGTCGTGGTCGACGAGCAGGGCGACGTGGTATCCATCACCAGCTCGGTGAACCACATGTTCGGCGCGAGGCTCGTGACCAGGGGCGGCTTCGTGCTCAACGACGAGCTCTCGGACTTCACCCCGCAATCCATCGAGCGGCGGTTCGGGATCCGCGCCGGGCACGGGCCCAACTCGCCGCGCGGCGGCGCGCGCCCGGCGTCGAGCATGACGCCCACGGTCGTGCTCGAGGCGGGCGCGCCGGTGCTGGCGCTCGGCGGGTCGGGCGGGATCGAAGATCCCCACCGCCACCACGCAGGTGCTCCTCTCGCGCCTCGTGTTCGGGCGCAGCCTGGCAGAGGCCGTCGCCGAGCCGCGCATCGACACGCCGCCGACCGGCGGCCTCACCATCGACCCCGCGGCGCCGCCGGCCCTCCTCGCCGACCTCGTCCGGCGCGGCGAGGTCGTGGACGCCACGGTGCCCAGCTTCAGCGCCGTGCAGGCGATCGCGGTCGGCTCGAAGGACGGCGTCCGGCACCTCGACGCGGCCGCGGACCCGCGCAAGGGCGGCGCGGCGCTCGTCGAGTGAGCACGCCCCGCCGGGATCCCGGCGGAGCGTTGCGAGCGGTGGGTGGGCGGGGGACGACGGCTACTGCTGGATGGCGGCGAGCACCATCTGGGTGCTCTCGTCCGTGTCGAGGTCGGACGCGAAGGCGTAGCCGACGCCGCTCTGCTCGAGCGCGGCGACCGAGTAACCGCGGAGGCTGCCGACGAACATCGGATGGCGCCGAACGATGCGCGGCTGGAGGCGCGTCGCGTGGATCGGCACGACGCGCGGGTTGAACACGTACATCGTCAGGTGCCTGCCGTCCTGCACCGTGTACTCTACCTGGAGGAACGCGCGATCGGCCAGCGGGTGGACCCGCGCGCCGTCGAAGCTCGCGCCGAAGGGCTTGAACGCGGGGCGCCGCACCTGCACGCCGAGCAGCGGATCGAAGCGCGTGAGCTGGTCCGGATCCGTGATGTCGGGCGGGAGCGGGCGCGCGTGCAGGGCGACCAGCTCCTCGAGCAGGCTGTCGATGCTCATCGACGTCGACGCCGTGTCCGACGCGCTCGACGCCTCGTTCCACCCGGCCGCCTGCCGGCTGAGGCCCGACCACGAGTCACGGTAGCGCGAGAGGCCGAGCGAGAAGACGATGCCGGCCGCCGCCGCGAGGCCGAGCGCGTACTGCAGGCGCGCGAGCCTGTGCTCCCCGAGCGACACGGGCTCGGTGACGCCGGAGCGGCGGCGCTCCTGCTGCATCGTGGCGCGGACCTTGGCACAGAGCGCGGCGGGCGCGACGGGCGCGGCGACGCGGCGGAGGCTGACGCGCATGGCGCGGAGGAGCGCGACGCGCTCGGCGCACGTCGCGCAGCCGACGACGTGGGCCTCCATCTCGACCGCGTGGCCCGGATCCAGCTCGCCGTCGACGTAGGGCGCGACCCAGGCCGAGAAGCGCATACAGTCGTCGATCACCTTGCGGCTCGCGGAGCTCATGCGACCCCCCTCTTCCGGCGGCGGTACGCGGCGAGATCGGCGGGCGAGCTCTCCCTGGCGCGAGCGCTCGGGGGCGCGTCGTTCTCGCTCACGATGCCCAGCGCGACCGCGTGCTCGCGGAGCGACTTCTGCAGCAAGCGGCGGCCGCGGTGCAGGCGGCTCATCACGGTTCCGATCGGGCAGCCCATCGCGTCGGCGATCTCTTTGTACGACAGCTCCTCGACGTCCGAAAGCACGACCGCGAGGCGGAACTCGGGCGGCAGCTCGTCGAGCGCCCGCGAGAGCTCGGCCTCGACCAGCGGCGTGAGCGCCTGCGTCTCCGGATCCCGCATCGCGCGCATCGTGTTGGCGCCGATCCAGCCGTCGGTGAGGGAGTCGGCCTCGGGCCCCTCGAAGAGCTCGCGCTCCATGCCGCCGCGGCGATAGCGGTTGATGAACGTGTTGGTGAGGATGCGCAGGAGCCACGCCTTGAGGTTGGTCCCCGGCGTGAACTGGTCGCGGGCGCGCATCGCCTTGACCACCGTGTCCTGGACGAGATCCTCCGCCTCGGCGGTGCTTCGCGTCATGCGGCAGCTCACCCCATAGAGCGCGTCGAGGTGGCCGAGAAGCTCTACCTCGAACGAGTCGATGGGGGGCGGATCGTCCCCGTACACGCCCACGTCCTGGGCGACGGAGGATGGCTTTTTACTGAAGAAGAACGGCATGGGAGTCCCGTTGACGGTCTTGGGGGGCGTGCTGGCGCTCGGCCTTGCCCGTCACCCCACCGAACCGGGAGACGGGCACGGCTATTCCTTCTTAATGCTTTCGCTCCCCGATGCACCCCCCGGGGAGGACGGATTCGCCCCGTTCAGCCTGGACTCCAGCTCCTCGACACGTTGCGTCAGGCGCTTGACCTCGTCCTTGAGCTCGCGGAAGTGCCCGACCCCCGGCAAGATGGCGCGGATCCGCTCGTCGATGTTCTGCTGCCAGTGATCGAGCGTCTGCTTCGAGCTCTCGACGATCTCCGTCAGCCGCCCCTTGGCGCCGCCCAGCTTGTCTGCGTCCGCGAAGGAACCGGCCGGGGCGGAGGGCTCGGGCGCCGGCACGGCCGCGGGGACGGGCGCCGCCTCGGCCGGGGCCGGCTGGGCGTCGCCCTCTTCGGCCGTCCCGCCGGGGATCAGCCGGCCGATCGGGCCCTCGCGGAGCTGCGTGAGCAGCCGTTCCCCTCGCTCCTGGATCAGGTCCCGCAGCGTGCCGAGCGGGACGCTCCGCGGCTGCGATTTCAGGTCCTCGGAGATGATCAGCGCCAGCGTGACCTCGGTCTTGTCCTCCTTGGTCGCGTTGTCGATGATCTGCACCTCCTCGCCGGCGCGCACCATCTCGCCGATCTGCTGGAGGGTGACGTAGCGGCTGTCCTGGGTGTCGTAGAGCTTCCGGTTCGAGTACCGCTTGATTACGCGCCGCGGCTTCTCGCCGGCGCCCGAGGTTTCCATCACCGTCTCCATGTCGCAGGATTGGACCACCGGCGCCCCCCTCCGCGCAAGCGTCGTTACCCGTCGGGGCGACGAGGCCTCCCGTCGAGGCGACGAGGCCTCCCGTCGCGGTGACAGGGGCACCCGTCGCGGTGACGAGGGCACCCGTCGCGGTGACAGGGGCACCCGTCGCGGTGACGAGGGCACCCGTCGAGGCGACAGGGGCACCCGTCGAGGCGACGAGGGCACCCGTCGAGGCGACAGGGGCACCCGTCGCGGTGACGAGGGCACCCGTCGAGGCGACAGGGGCACCCGTCGGGGCGACGAGGGGGGCCGTCGGGGCGACAGGGGCACCCGTCGAGGCGACGAAGGGGGCCGTCGAGGCGACACGGGCACCCGTCGGGGCGACAGGGGCGCCCATCGAGGCGACGAGGGGGTCCGTCGAGGCGACAGGGGCACCCGTCGGGGCGACAGGGGCACCCGTCGAGGCGACGAGGGGGGCCGTCGGGGCGACAGGGGCACCCGGCGGGGCGACGAAGGGGTCCGTCGAGGCGACAGGGGTGTGAGGGTGCCGGGAACAGGAGAACGCGCGGGCGCATGACGGACGCGAAGGTCGACATCAGAGAGGTCTCCGCCGGCTACGGTGGGGCGGACGTGCTTCACGACGTGTCGCTCCGCGTCGAGGGGGGGCAGCTTTGCGCTGTCCTCGGCCCCAACGGCGCGGGCAAGTCGACGCTGGTCCGGCTGCTCACCGGGGCGCTCCAGCCGCGGACCGGCCAGGTCCTGCTGGGCGGGGAGGACGTCGCTCACCTCGATCGCCGGGCGATCGCCCGGAAGGTGGCACTCGTGCCCCAGGCCATCGAGGCCGCGCTGGGCTTCTCGGTCCGCGAGGTGGTCATGATGGGCCGCGCCCCGTACCAGGGCGCCTGGATGCAGGCTTCGGAGGCCGACCACGCCGCGGTGGGCCGCGCGATCGAGGCGTGCGAGCTCGACGGAGCTGGCCGGCCGCCCCGTGGCGGAGCTCTCCGGGGGGGAGCAAAAACGCGTCGCCATCGCCCGCGCCCTGGCCCAGGAGGCGCCCATCCTCGTGCTGGACGAGGCCGGGGCCCACCTGGACGTGCGCCACACGATCACCGTGCACGAGCTCGTCCGGCGCGAGCTTTCGCGGAGGGCGATCGCCTGCGTGGCCGTCCTCCACGACCTCAACGCCGCCGCCCGCTACGCCGACCGCGTGGTCCTGCTGAAAGGCGGGCGAATGGTGGCCGAGGGCCCCGTGGAGCAGGTGATGACGTACCACCGCCTCCGTGACGTCTTCGAGACCGAGCTCTACGTCGGCGTCAACGAGCTCGACGGCGCCCGGTACTTCCTCCCCTTCCGGCCTCGCTGACCGGCTGCGCCTGGCGCCGCTGACGAGCCGCGCCCGGCGTCGCCGAGCCTCCCGCCGATCTCGACCTTCGCAGGGGATGCGATCTATAAGCGGGCGGCCATGCCCGGAGCCCGCTCCCGTCCGCCCCGCGTCCTCTCGTTTTTCGCGCTCGCCGCCGCCGTCGCCGCCTTCTGGCTCGGGCTGCTGGGTTGCGCAGCCGAGCCCTCGGGGCGCGAGTACCTCAACGTGATCGACGTCGCCCCGCGCGAGGTCGACGTCGGTGACCGCATCGAGGTGCTGGGCACGATGCTCCCGACGGGCCTCGCCAAGGAGGCGTCGGTCACGTTCAAGGGCACCTCCCGGCGCCCCGGGCCGGACCCTCAGCGACGTCGACATCACGGTCGACAAGGCCCAGATGTCCACGGACAAGGTCTCGATGATCTTCACCGAGGGCCTGGAGGGTCGCTTCTGCGGCCACGGCGACGGGGCCGCCCACACCACCTTCTCGGGCGACGTGACCGTCACGATCCCCGCGGCGGGCGGCGGCGCGCCGGTCACCGGCACGGTGAAGAACGTCGAGATCAGCTTCCGCCCGCCCACCCCGCGCCGCGCCGTCATCGAGGCGCGCGCCAAGGAGGGCCACCGCGCGCTCAACTTCATGGGCATCGTCCTCGCGGGCGACTCGCCGCCCGCCGGCGGGCTGATGGTCGACCAGATCACGCCCAACAGCCCGGCGGACCGGGCCAACCTCCCCCGCGGCGCCACCATCGTCAGCTTCGAGGGCGTGAAGGTGGAGTCGGTCGGCGACATGGCGCCGAGCGGGTCGGTGCGCCTGCCCACCATCGTCGTGAAACGCGGGGACGGCGGCCCCCTGGAGGAGCATCAGATCTCGCTCGAGGGCTTCGACGTGCGCCCGCCGGCCGACCTCCTGGGCGCCGGGCTGGTGCTCGCGATCGCCGCGGCGATCATCATGCTCTTCATGGCGCCGACGGCCGGCATCATCACGTGGGTCGAGCGGCGCGTCGCCGGGCGCATGCAGTCGCGCATCGGGCCGAACCGCGCGGGGCCGCAGGGCTTTCTCGTGTGGCTCGCCGACGGCATCAAGTCGATCATGAAGGAGGACATCATCCCCACGGAGAGCGACGATCCGCTCTTCCGCCTCGCGCCCTACCTGGTCTTCATGGGCGTCTCGGCGACCTTCGTGGTCATGCCCTTCGGCCAGTACCTCATCGCCGCGGACCTCGACATCGGCATCCTCTTCGTCATCGCGGTCACCTCGCTCGTCACCATCGGCCTCATGACGGGCGGGTGGGCGTCCAACAACAAGTGGTCGCTCCTCGGGGGCATCCGCTCGGCGGCGCAGATCATCAGCTACGAGATCCCCGGCGCCGTCGCCGTGGTCTGCCTGGTGATGATGACGGGCTCGCTCCGGATGCAGGACATCATCGGCGCGCAGGGCGGGCCGGGCGGCTCGATCTTCACCACCGGCGGCTGGCCCTACTACTGGTACCTCTTCAAGAACCCGATCACGTTCGCGCTCTTCTTCCTGTACTTCACCACCGCGCTGGCCGAGGGCAACCGCGCCCCCTTCGACCTGCCCGAGGCCGAGAGCGAGCTCGTCGCCGGCTACTCGACCGAGTACTCGGGGATGCGCTACCTCTTCTTCTTCTTCGGCGAGTGGGCGAACGTCTTCGTCATGTCCGGCATCGCCAGCGCCCTCTTCCTCGGCGGCTGGCAGATCCCGGGCATCTCCCCCGCGCAGCAGGAGGCGCACTTCGGCCTGCAGGTGCTCGGCGCCGTCGTCTTCCTGATCAAGAGCTGGGTGCTCATCTTCGTGGTCGTGTGGATCCGGTGGACTTTGCCCCGCATCCGCATCGATCAGATGATGAACCTCTGCTGGAAGTGGTTCGTCCCCCTCTCCTTCGGCGCCTTCCTGCTGACGGCGCTCTGGATGGTGGTGCCCATCTCGAGCACCATCCAGCTCGTCATCAGCCTGACCACGTTCGGCGTCTGGGCCTACCTCATGGTCCACTTCGTGCGCCGCGTCGCCTTCAACGTCCGCGAGTCGCGCGCCCCGGTGCACCTGAACCCCTTCCTGTGAGGGGAAGTTTCCCTCCGCGGTACGCTCCGCTTATCCTGAGCCTCCGTGCAGAACGCCCCCGCTCCCCGATCGGCGCGAGACTTCTGCTCGGTCTGTGGCTTCCCCCTCCGGGGGGCGCTCGGCCCACCCGCACGCTGTGAGGCGTGCGGGGCCACCGTCGAGGCGCGTCGCGCGCCGGACGAGGGCCCCGTCGACCCGGGCCGGCTCCGGTCCTACGCGTCGCCGGCCGACGCCGACGGGGCCGGCCTGGAGCAGGCGGCCGAGGCCTTCCGCGCCGGCGACCTGCCCCGCGCGGTCGAGATGGTCCTCGCACGCGAGGCCGGCGCCACGCTCCGCTCCGTGACAGGCGTCGACGGCGCCGGGTGGGCGGCCGTGGTGCGCGGCTCGCCGGTCTTCGTCACGATCCGTTACGACGGGGGGAGATCCGGCCCGGCCGGCGCCGACGAGCTCTCGCTGGAGGCCCCCATAGCGCGCCTGCCTCCTCGGCGGCGCCTCCCCGCGCTGCGGCTCGCGCTCGAGCTGTGCGCGTGTGAAGCCGCCGCTTCGCGGGCGTGCCTCCGCGGGGAGATCCTGCTCCTCCGCTTCACTGCCCGGCTCTCCCGGCTCACGCCCGCGGTGCTGCGGCACCACCTGCGCGAGGTGGGCCACCTCGCCACCCGCTACGCGGGCTTGATGATTGCGGGGCTGGACGCGCTCCCCGCCGGGCTCGACGCCATCGGACGCCCCAGGAAGATCCTGTTCGCCGACGCGGGCGGCGCCCCTCCGCAGGCCGAAAAGAGCCGGAGCCGGCCCGCCATGGCCGCCGTGATCGCGCCCGAGCCCGTCTCGCCGGTCGTGGCCCCCGCCCTCTCCAGGGAAGCACGCTCACGCGCCGACACCCAGCGCATCCCGAGGCGCGTCACGCCCAGCCTCGACGAGACGCCCCGTGTGCCGATCGCGATGGACACCACACCCCCGCAAGCGGCGGAGCCGCCGGGGCTCCCGCCCGCGGACCGGCTCTGCATGCTCCTCCGGACCGCGCAGTCCCTCGCCTCGCTCGCGCTCGAGGAGCGCCCGCCGACCATGACCTGGGTGGTGCGCTCCGCCGTCTTCCGCGCCATCTACGAGTACCGGGATCTCCTGCCCGACGCGATCGCGCACCTCTACCGCTGCACCGGCGTGGCCAGGGAGGCGCCGGCCTCGCGCACGTCGGGCCAGCTCCAGGCCACGGAGCCGGTGCTGGTGGTCATGGAACGCATCATCGTGGCCCGCGGCCAGATGCCGAAGGAGCGGCCGCTCGCCATCGAGCCGATGACCAGCGCCGCGCAGGCCAGGGAGCACGTCGCCCGGTACCTGAGCGAGATCGAGCGCGCCCCCAACGACGCCGCGCTCCGCCACTTCCTCGCCGTGGGCGCGCTGACGGAGCTCCTGGTCCGCACCAAGCTGCCCCCGCAGACGGATCAGCGCCTCCGGGACATCCTCGCCCACGCGCAGCGCGAGGGCGCGCGGGGCACCTCGCTCGAGCTGATGATGACCGCGCTCCAGAGGATCAACGCGTGAGCACGGAAGGCGCCAGGATCCGCGCGGCCGCAGACGTGGTGGCCCTCGCCCGCCGATCGCTCGTCGGGGTGCGCGCCGGCGCCTCGGTGGGCACGGGCTTCGTCGCGCTCGGCAACGGGCTCGTCGTGACGAGCCACGAGGCCGTCGGCTACGAGGCCGCGGTACGGCTCGAGGTCGGCGACCGGCAGTGCGACGGCCGCGTCATCTGGGTCGACGTCGGGCGCGACCTCGCCATGGTCCTGCCGGCCGAGCGCCTCTCCCTTCCCCCGCTCCTCGCCCGGCCCGACCTGCCCCGCCTCGGCGAGCCGGTCCTCGCGCTCGGCGCCGTGCCCGACGCGCCGAGCCGCGTCGTCTCCGCCGTGGTGAGCGCGATCGACGTCCGCGTCGGCGCGCTGCGTTGCTTCGAGCTCGACGCGGCGGTCAGCTCCCGAGGGGGCCCGATCGTCGACCTCGACGGCCGCGTCATCGGCGTCGGCGGCCTCGACCTCCCGCGCGGCGCCGCCCGCCGCGCGGATTCCGCCTCGTCCGAGCCCCGGGCGCTGGCCATCCCGATCGTCGCGCTCTCCCGCGCGCTCGCCAGCGCCGACGTCGCCGCCGAGCAGTTCGAGGGCCGTACCCCCACCTACCGCTGCCCCTCCTGCAACGAGCCATTCGAGAGCAGCGACAATCGCTGCGCCGCGTGCGGCCGCCTCCTGCCGCACGGCTGGGAGCCCGCGGAAGGCGCCCGCGGCGCCGCGACGGCCGGCGCCGAGCGCCTGGTGCGCGATCTCCTGGCCGAGCTCGGGGCGGTGGCCGCGAGCCGCCGCGTCGGCCCACGCGCCTTCCACTTCTCCTACCCCTCGAGCCGCGGCGCCGCCGCCGAGGTCGTCCTCACGATCGACGAGGACGGCGCCACGATCCGCGGCAAGATCGCGCTCCTCCGCGTCCCCGCGGCGAACCAGGAGCCGTTCTACCGCTGCCTCCTGACGCTCAACGATCAGGCGATGGACACGCAGCGCCTCTCGGTCGAGGGCGACACCGTCCACCTCTCCTTCGTCGAGCCGACATCCCTCGCGCGCCCGGGCGAGGGCGCCTCACGCGTCCGGGATCTGGTGCGCGAGGCCGAGCGCTACAGGAAGGTGCTGGCGGAGCCGTTCGACGCCCAGGCCTGCTAGCTCTGCTAAGCTCGCCCCCCCATGGGCGAGCGAAAGACGACCCCACCCGCGAAGCCGGCCCCCTCGTCCTCCCGCAAGCACGAGGACAACCCCGTCGTCCGCGTGCGCCGCATCCACCGGCGGGATCTGAACCGGGTCTGGGAGTTTCTCAAGCTCGTCTTCCGCGAGGTGAACCGGGAGACGGTCGAGTACCAGCGGCCCCGGTCGAAGAAGCGCTTCCTCGAGGTGTACGAGGAGGAGGGGGTGGAGCAGCTCCTCTTCGAGGCGACCGACGCCCAGCCGGCGGAGATCGTCGGCTACGCGGAGTGCGCCTTCGAGATCACCGGCACCGACAACTGGATGAACGAGCGCTACTTCACCAAGCACGACATGCGCCCGCTCTTCGTGGAGGAGCTGGCGGTGCACCCGGGCTACCAGGGGCGCGGCATCGGCGGCTTCATCCTGGAGCAGCTCGAGCACCTCGCGCGCGTGCGGGGCTGCACCCACCTGGTGCTCGAGGTGGCCGAGAACAACATGCACGCGCTGACGTTCTACCGCGCGCGCAGCTTCTACAAGCTGGACGCCGCAATCTTCCTCGCCAAGAAGGTCGCCGCGGAGGAGGAGCTGCTCCCGCCGCGCAAGCTCAAGCGCGGGCGCAACGGCCCCTCGAAGGTCACGGCCGCCGCCAAGCCGGCGAAGGCCAAACGCAAGCGCGCGACCACCCCGCCGAGCAGCGAGGCGTCCGCTCCCGAGGCCGAGGGCGAGGAGAGCAAGCCCGAAGACTCCTGAGGCACGCGACGCCGGCGTTCTTGGGAGGGGCCTCTCGATGCGGAAGGGGGATCGGTCCGCGACGGCGGACGCCCGGGTCACTTCGCGGGGTGGCCGCCGACCATCTTGAACCGCGCGTTGAGCGTGCGCCAGTCGAGCCCGGAGAGGATGTTCTCCACGTACTTGGCCTTCCCCGTCTGGTAATCGGCGAAGTACGCGTGCTCCCACGCGTCAATCGCGATCATCGCGTGTACGTTGGCGAAGAGGCCCACGTCGTGCTCCGTGCGGACGAGGTTGTTGTAGAGCTTGTTGTCCGAGTAGTCGAAGATCGTGACCAGCCAGCCGTGGGCGCTCATGAGGCACGCCTTGGCGTCCGCGACCCACGCGTCCATGCTGCCGAAGCTGTCGGTGATGAGCTTCTTGGCGTGCTCGTCGGGTTGCGTGGAGCCGTTGCCGATGTTCTCGAAATACATCTCGTGGAGCACGGTTCCGTTGTAGGCGACCGGCTCGCGGCGCTTCAGCTCGCTGTACTCGTTGAACGAGTAGTTCGGCGCGCTCCGGTCCGCGTGGCCGAGCTTCTCGCGGATCTCGTTGAGCTTCTTCACGTAGCCCTGGTAGAGCGTAAAGTGCGCCTTGAGCTGCAGGTCGCTGAGCCCCTTGGCGTTGCCGCCGAGGAGATGGTCGAAGTTCTTCGCGTCGCGAGCCATGGTCGCCTCCTGTCCGGGAGCGGTCAGTAGTGCCGCCGACAGGCGTGTGCAACTGCCGCGTTCCCCTACGGCATCCGGCGTCGCCGGAGGTGCGCTCGCTGCGAGCGCTCGGGCTCTCCCCGCCGGCACACCCTTTGCCGCTCCGGGGCGCTCCGTGGCGAGCGCACGCCGAGCCGCGCTGGTACCGAAGGCACCGCCCGTGATCGTGTGGTCGCGCTCCTGTGCCACCCTGTGCGCTCCGTAGGGGCGTCATCCACCGCAAGTTTCTTTCGGTCGACCGAGCTACCGCTGTACGCTTTCCTAAGGGGTACCCGATGTTTCGCTTCGCTTGGATCGCGTCGTGCTGCTGGCTCCTCGCGACGCTCCTCGTCGCGGGCTGCGACGCGCGCACGCCGCTCGAGGGTTACACCATCGGAGGCGGCGGCCAGGGCGGTGGGAGCACCTGCAAGTGCGGCGACGGGTTCTGCGACCCCCAGTGCGGCGAGAGCCAGAAGACCTGCCCGAAGGACTGCCCCGCGGGGACGTGCGTCTGCGGCGACGGCGTCTGCAACGCGTCCTGCGGCGAGACCCAGCAGAGCTGCCCGAAGGACTGCGGCCAGGCGTGCGTCTGCGGCGACGGCGTCTGCAACGCGTCCTGCGGCGAGACCCAGCAGAGCTGCCCGACCGACTGCGGAAAGGCGTGCGTCTGCGGCGACGGCTTCTGCAACCCCTCCTGCGGCGAGACGCAGCAGACCTGCCCCCTCGACTGCGGCCAGCCGTGCGTCTGCGGCGACGGCTTCTGCAACACGTCGTGCGGCGAGACGCAGCAGACCTGCCCCCTCGACTGCGGCCAGGCGTGCGTCTGCGGCAACGGCGTCTGCAACGCGTCCTGCGGCGAGACGCAGCAGACCTGCCCCCTCGACTGCGGCCAGCCGTGCGCCTGCGGCGACGGCTTCTGCAACTCGTCCTGCGGCGAGAACCAGGAGACCTGCCCGACCGACTGCGGCCAGCCGTGCATCTGCGGCGACGGCATCTGCAACCCGGCGTGCGGCGAGAATCAGCAGACCTGCCCGTTCGACTGCGGACAGCAGCAGTGCATCTGCGGTGACGGCATCTGCAATCCGGCGTGCGGCGAGAACCAGGAGACCTGCCCCACCGACTGCGGCCAGGCGTGCGTCTGCGGCGATCTCGTCTGCGAGACGCAGTGCGGGGAGAACCCGAAGACCTGCCCGCAGGATTGCGGCGGGGAGTGCCTCTGCGGCGACGGGGTCTGCGAGGCCTGGTGCGGCGAGGCCGAGGGGACCTGCCCACAGGACTGCGGCGGCGGCTGCTTCTGCGGCGACGGTGTCTGCGAGCCCCAGTGCGGGGAGAAGCTCGTTCTCCTGCTCGCAGGACTGCGCGCCGACCTGCCTGTGCGGCGATGGCTTCTGCAACGCGGCGTGCGGGGAGAACGCGGAGACCTGCCCCCAGGACTGCAGCCAGCAGTGCATCTGCGGCGACGGGATCTGCGAGGCCTGGTGCGGGGAGAGCCAGTTCTCCTGCCCGACCGACTGCGGGGGCGGCTGCTTCTGCGGCGATGGCATCTGCGACCCGACCTGCGGGGAGAACGCGGAGACCTGCCCCGAGGACTGCGGCGGAGGCTGCTTCTGCGGCGACGGGATCTGCGAGACCTGGTGCGGGGAGAGCCAGTTCACGTGCCCGACCGACTGCGGGGGCGGCTGCTTCTGCGGCGACGGGTTCTGCGACCCGACGTGCGGGGAGAGCCCGCAGACGTGCCCGGCCGACTGCGGCGCGGCCTGTTCCTGCGGGGACGGCATCTGTCAGGCGCAGTGCGGGGAGGACGCTCAGACCTGCCCGATCGACTGCGGCGGCACCGGCGCCGGCGGCGGCAGCACCGGGGGCTGCTTCTGCGGCGACGGCGCCTGCGAGCCCGCGTGCGGAGAGACGGTCCAGACCTGCCCCCAGGACTGCAGCCTGGCGTGCGTCTGCGGCAACCTCATCTGCGAGCCCGCGTGCGGGGAGAACCCGCTGACTTGCCCGACCGACTGCTAGCCGGGCGAGCCCATGACGGCACGCACGCTCTCCTCGACGATCCCGAGCAGCTCGTCGAGGTCGGCGTCGGGGATGTTGATGGGGGGCGCGATGTACACGACGTCGCCGAGCGGGCGTAGGTAGGCCCCGCGGCGACGAGCCTCCTCGTACACCCGCCAGCCGGCGCGGCCGAGGTAGCCGCCGCCCGTGTCGAGGTCGAGCGCGCCCGTCATCCCGAGCGAGCGCGTGCGGGCGACGCCGGGCAGCGCCGCGAAGCCATGGAAGGCGGACGCGATGCGGGCGGCCTTGGCGGCGGCGCGCTCGATGATCCGCTCGTCGCGGTACACCGCCAGGACCTCGCGCGCGACGGCAGCGCCGAGCGGGTTCCCGCAGTAGGAGTGGCCGTAGTAGAAGGCGCGCTCCGGCGGGCCGAGGAAGGCGTCGAAGACGCGCGCGGTGACGAGCGTGGCGGCCATCGGGAGCATGCCGCCGGTGAAGCCCTTGGCGAGGCAGAGGATGTCGGGGCGCACGCCGGCGACGTCCGCCGCCCACATCGCGCCGGCGCGGCCGTAGCCGGTGAAGACCTCGTCGAAGACGAGGAGCACGTCGTGCGCGTCGCAGACGGCGCGCGCGCGGCGGAGGTACTCGGGCGGGTAGACGCGCATGCCGGCCGTGCCCTGGAGCAAGGGCTCGAGCACCACGGCGGCAATCTCGTCCCGCCCCGCGGCGACCGCGGCCTCGAGCGCCTCGAACGCGCGCCCGAACGAGGCGTCGTCGGCGGGCGAGGGGACGTGCACGCAGTCGAGCAGCACGCCGGCGAAGGGGCGGCGGAAGACCTCGACGCCGCCGAGGGCGGCCACGCCGATGGTGTCGCCGTGGTACGCGCTCTCGAGCGCGACGAAGCGGCGCCGCTCGGGGCGGCCCCCCTGGTGCCAGAGCTGGATGGCGAGCTTCAGCGCGATCTCGACCGCGGTGGAGCCGTCGTCGCTGAAGAAGACGCGCGCGAGGCCGGGCGGCGCCACCGCGCAGAGCTCCTCCGCGAGGCGCGCGGCGGGCTCGTGCGTCACGCCGGCGAGCGAGGTGTGGGCGAGGCGCCGCGCCTGCCGCTCGAGCGCGGCGACGAGGCGCGGGTGGCCGTGACCGAGCGCGGCCACGTACCAGCTCGAGTTCGCGTCGATGTAGCTCCGACCGTCGAGATCGAAGAGGCGCGCGCCCTCGGCGCGGTCAATCACAAGGGGGTCGACCTCGTCGAGGTAACGGGTCATCGGCGTGTAGGGGTGCCAGAGGAAGCGCTTGTCGGCGCGGACGATGTCGGCGCGGAGGGCCAGCGGGTCGGCGGGGAGCATCGGGGCCGCTATAGCGCAGCTCCGGGCCCGGCGGTCGGGCTATGCGCCCTCGTTCACCTCGTACACGGAGAGGTCCACGAAGGTCAGGGTCGCCGGCTCGCCGTGGCGCTCCTGGCGATCCTCGAAGACGGCGTCGTGCTCCTGGACGCGATCTCCTCGCGCCAGCGAGTGGAGCACGTCCATCGACGACACAATCCCGGCGAGCTTGCCCTTGTCGTCGACCACCACGACCCGGTGGACGCCCTCGTCCACCATCAGCCGCACGGCCATCATCACCGGATCGCCCGGGCGCACGGCGCGCACGGCCTTGGTCATCGCGTCGCGCACGGCCAGCGCCCGCGCCTCCGAGCTGCGGTAGCGGGGGTCGACCAGAATCGCTCTTCGTGACCACGCCGACGATGCGCCCGTGCTCCAGCACGGGCGCGCCGCTCACGTGGTGGAAGGTCAGGCTCCTCGCCGCGTCCTCCACGGAGGTGCTGGCGGCCAGCGTGATCACGTCGGTCGTCATGATGTCCCGAACCCTCACGGTCTTGCCGGGCGCGCTCATCTTTTCCTCCCCGCATCGATCCAGCGTTGCAACCCAACATTGCAACTTCCAATCCCGTGCGTTCATCCCCAGGTGTGTCCGGCCCTCGCCGCGCCGTGCGACCGCAGGCCGTGCGCCGCGACGCAAGCCTTGCAGGCCGGCGCGAGGATCATGGACGCAGGGGCGTGTACCTCCACCGCCGGCGCTCGGGCACGCTGGGCGGGACGGGCGCGGGCGGCTCGGCGCTCGCGTGCAGCGCCGCCGTCTCCGGCGCGCTCGTGACGGCGGCGGGCACCACGACACAGGTCGGCAGGGCGCGCGGCATGGCGACGCTCCGCGGCGCGGCAGGGGCCGTCGCGGTCGCCCCCTCGACGGCGCGCTGCCGGAAGAGGAGCGCCGACATGCCGCCGCCGACGACGATGGACGCGATGCCGGCGCCTGCGATGCCTTGACGGAGCCGGACGTGCCACGGTCGGCGCGCCGGGCGGGACGTCGCGCCGAGCTCGTCCGCCGCGCGCGCCTCCGGGATCGAGGACCAGGGCCGCTGCGGCAGGATGAAGGGCTCCGAAGAGCGCGCCTCCGCGCCGCCGTGCGGGGCCTCGTCGCCGGGGCTCTCCCGCGCGCTCGGGGGGACGCACGACGAGCGCGTCTCCTCCAGGGCCACGGGCGGCACGGCGGGCGGCAGCTCGGGCTTCTCGGACGCCTCGGCCTTCGCCGGCGACGCGAGGACGCGCGACGACATGGAGCGCTCCGACGGCTCTCCGGCGGGGCGCTGGTCCAGGGGAGCCCTCGTCGAAAGGGGCGGCAGCTCCTCGCCCGCGGCGGCGGCGAAGGCAGCGGCGAAGGCGCGCGCCGTCTGGAACCGCTGGTCCGGGTCGGGCTGCAGCGCCCGCTCGAAGAACGCGTCGAAGGCGGTGCCGAGCTCCGGCACGACCTGCGACGGCGACGGGGGCCGGCCGGCGCAAATCCGGAGGACGAGGCCCGGGAGATCGTCGCCCGGGAAGGGGACGCGCCCGGTGAGCGCGCGGTACGCGATCACGGCGAGCGACCACAGGTCGCTCCGGGGGTCGACGCCGGCGTGGGCGCGCGCCTGCTCGGGGCTCATGTAGCGGGGCGAGCCGACGATGGTGCCCGTCTTGGTGGCCTCGCCGTCCAGCGTGATGCGCGGCGCCTTGGCCACGCCGAAGTCGAGCACCTTGACGATCTCGCCGCCCTCGTCCTCGTCGCCGCGGACGATGAAGACGTTGCTGGGCTTGAGAATCGCGGTGCACGATCGCCGCCTCCGCGGCGCGGCGCAGCGCCCGCGCCACCTGGATCACGATCGCCGCCGTCTCGCGCGGCGAGAGCCGGGTGCGCGCGGCGAGCCGCGTCGAGAGATCCTCGCCCTCGAGCAGCTCCATGACGAGGTACGGCGCGTCGGTGTCGACGCCGTAGTCGTGGATGTGGACGACGTGCGGGCTCTGGAGCATCGCCGCCGCCTTGGCCTCGCGCTCGAAGCGGAGGCGCCCGGCGGTCGCGTTGCCCGCGACGATGAACTTCACGGCCACGGGCAGGTCGAGCAGCACGTGGCGCGCGGTCCACACCGATCCCATCCCGCCCCGAGCAAGCGGCGATACGAGCCGATACTTCCCGGCGATCACCCTGCCTCTCTGCATGGCATCCCCCTGATCATGGTGTAACACGCAAGCCTGACCCCTGCCGGTCGGGGCGGAGATGGTGTGCCCATCAGGAATCGCTGATCCCCCACGCACGCCCACGCTTCATCCGCGTCGCGCCGTGCCCCGGCTTGACCGCGCGACGGGCCCGCGGTCTGCTCCGCCGGTGAGCCAAACAGCAACGCGGAAGCGCCTCGGTGCCGCGGATCTCTGGGCCATTCCGCGCGTCGGCGTCCCTGCGCCGGCGCCCGACGGCAGCTTCGTGGTCACTCCGGTGACCACTTACCCCGCGGACGGTGACAAGGGCACCGAGCGCCTGTACCTCGTCCCGACGGGCCCCGGCGACCGTACGCCGCGCCCCCTCACCGCGCCCGACGTCTCCAGCTCGCAACCCAGCGTCAGCCCCGACGGCCGCCGGCTCGCCTTCGTACGCAAACCCACGCAGGACGGCGCCGCTCCACCCGGGCGCGCGCAGGTCGGGCAGCTCCACGTGATGCCGCTCGACGGCGGCGAGGCGCGGCGGCTCACCGACCTGCCGCTCGGCGCCGGCGACCTGCGCTGGACGCCCGACGGGCGCCACGTGCTCGTCCTCTCCCCGCTCTACCGCGGCGCCCTCGACGTCGAGGCCACGCGCCGCCTGCACGCGCAGCGCGCGGAGGCCGGCGCCCGCCCGCACGTCACCGAGGATCGCGTCTACCGCTACTGGGATCGGTGGCTCGACGACGGCGAGGTGCACCACGTCTTCCTGGTCGACGCGGAGACCGGCGCCGCGCGCGACCTCATCCCCACGTCCGAGCGCTGGTTCGATCTGATGGACCCCGACGGGCAGTACGACATCGCCCCAAGCGGCGAGGAGGTCGCGTTCTCCGCCAACGCCACGGCTCCGCCGTACCAGCAGCTCCGCGCCGGCATCTTCCTCGTCCCGACCTCGGCCTCGGCCGCGCGCGAGCCCGTCTGCATCACGCCCGAGAACCCCGCCGACGACATGCGCCCCCGCTACAGCCCCGACGGGCGCTGGCTCGTCTACGGGGCGAAGCGCGATATCACGAACTACGCGGACCGCGTCCGCATCGTGCGCGTCGACCGCGCGACCGGCGAGCACGTCACGCTGACGGAGGCCTGGGACGCCTCCCCCTCGGCGTGGGAGTTCGCCGGCGCGGACACGCTAATCCTGGAGGTGGAGGAGCGGGGCCGCACCTGCCTCTACCGCCTCTCGGTCTCCGCCGGCGGCGCTCCGACGCTCGTCGCCCGCGACGGCACCCTCCACGGCGCGCGGCCCGCGCGCGACGGCTTCGTCTACGCGCAGCACCACGGGCTCGCGCGCCCGCCCGAGATCGCGCGCTGCCCCGTCGAGCCGGCGCCCGCCCACCCCGCCGTCGAGCGGCTGACGCGCTTCACGGCGGACGCGATCGCGGGCTTCGAGCTCGGGCACGTGGAGGAGATGACCATCCCGGGCGCCGGCGGGGATCCGGTGCACGTCCTCGTCGTGCTCCCGCCGGGGTACGAGGGGCGGGCGCCGGCGCCGCCGCTCGTGCAGGTGATCCACGGCGGCCCCTACGGCATGCACGGCGACGGCTGGCACTGGCGCTGGAACGCACAGGCGTTCGCGGCGCCGGGGTACTGCGTGGCGCTCGTCAACTTCCACGGCTCGTCGGGCTACGGCGAGTCCTTCGCCAACCAGGTGCTCGGCGACTGGGGCGGCCGCGCCGCCGACGACATCCTCCTCGCCACCGACGCGCTCGTCGCCCGCGGCCTCGCGGACGCGGCGCGCCTCGCGGTCGCGGGCGGCTCGTTCGGCGGCTACATGGCCTCATGGCTCCCGACGCGGACCGATCGCTTCAAGTGCGCGGTCGTCCACGCGGCGGTCTACGACACCCTGACGATGTGCTCGGGCGACATCACCCAGGGCGTGGAGCGCGAGATGGGCGGCGAGGCGTGGGACATGCCGCGCGCCCGCGACGCGATCGAGCGGCACAACCCCGCGGCCCACACGGGCACCTACCGCACCCCCACGCTCGTCACGCACGGCGAGAACGACTTCCGCTGCCCCGTGCAGCACGGGCTCGAGCTCTACGGCATGCTCAAGGCCAAGGGCGTGCCCGCGCGGCTCGCGCACTACCCGGACGAGAACCACTGGATCCTGAAGCGCAGGAACTCGCTCCACTGGTACGGCGAGGTGCTCGGCTGGCTCGCGCGCTACGTGGGCCGGGGCGACGCAGGCCCCGCGTAGCCGGCGGCCCGTCTCCCAGTCCCGGTAGGGACGGCCCTTCGCTGACCCTCATCGGTCGGCTCGGGCCGCCCCCCGGACAGAACCCGGCGAGCGGATTTCCCGCACCGGGCTCCCACCTCGGGTCGACGGAGCGCGAGGTTGAGGGAAGACCGTCGGTGGTGAGCCGGCCGGTGGTCGTTCCTCCTCCTTCCCCGCTCGCTTTCCGGTCCGCTCCACTCGCGTGGACGCGCGTTCCCGGTCCTGTGCCCGGCGCGCATTCCATGGGCGGACTTCCCCTTGGCCTTGGGCCTTTCCTCCATCGGCTCGACGGGCGTTACCCACGTCTTCGCCGACTTCCTCGGTACTACGCCCGCGTCCGACTCCTCGGAGCCCCTGCGGATTACGGCCTGCTGGCCTTCCCGCAGCAGCCCACCGTCCACCATCGACGGCGGGCCCCCTCCGAGGCCTCCCGGTTCCCGTGCGTGAGGCATATGTGAGCTTGCCGAACTCCACGACCCCGCGTCAGCAGCAGGTCCAGGTCCACGTTGTTCGGACCCCTGCCATGGCCTTCCGCCTGGTCTGACGGCGTTGGCTTCTGTGCCCGGAATAGGGTGTTTCGAGGCTCTATCGCCCGGCCCGCTCACGCACCCCCCTACGCTTCGCCTCGTGGGTCGCCCCACGCTGCGCAAGGGTGGGCTTCCCGGGTGGTGGACTCCTCCCGGGGCAGGACTTGCTCGACTCGGTAACGTCTCCTCATCCAGCTCACCTGCTTCCTCCTGCCGGTCTCCCGGCGCCTACCAGACCTCACCCCCCGGCCCCCCTTGTATATCCCTCGGGCTCTGGGAACCGAAGGTTCATCCCGTCGTCGTAGGGGCCCGCAGGGCCCGAGGGGGGCCGGGGGGAGACTGGTAACTTGTGAACTTGTGGAGAACGTGCTCCATGCAGGGGGTGGAGAACTAGGTGCGGCAGGTCGGTCCCCCCTGGGTCGTGAAGGCCGTGGGAGAGCGTGACCGCCGCATCCTAGGTTCCCGGAGGAGCCCGTACACCTGCCCGCGTCAGCGAGCCGCAACACAAGGTTGGGCCGCGCTGGGAGCCGTTTGTCATTCGCCGCTTGGAGAATTTGCCGTGGAACCGAACGTATTCGTCGGCATCGACGTGTCGAGCAAGAACCTGGACGTTGCAACCCGTCCTACGAACAAGCAGCTCCGCGTTAGCAACGACGCGCAGGGGCACCTGGCCATCGTGGAGATGCTGCGCGGGCAGGCTGTCCTCGTGGTCCTCGAGCCGACCGGGGGCTACGAGAGGCCGCTGGTGGTGGCGCTGGTCGAAGCAAAGCTCCCGGTCGCTGTGGTCAACGCGCGGCAGATTCGCGACTTCGCGAAGTCCCGCGGCAAGCTGGCCAAGACCGACAAGATCGACGCACAGATGCTCGCGGCTTTCGCCGAGGCGAACCGACCGGAGCCTCGCGAGATCCCGGACGAGGAAACGCGCGGCCTCGAGGCGCTGGTCAGCCGCCGGCGGCAGCTCGTCGACATGCGGGCGACGGAGATGGCCCGCCGCGACCTCGCGCCGAAGATCGTCCGACCGAGCATCGAGAAGGTCATCAAGCTCCTCTCGAAGGAGATCGACGAGACCGACCGCGACATCGACACGCGCATCAAGAAGAACTCGGCGTGGCGCGCCAAGGACGCCCTGCTCCA
Organism: uncultured delta proteobacterium; assembly: GCA_963827955.1. GTDB lineage: Bacteria > Myxococcota_A > Polyangia > Polyangiales > Polyangiaceae > CAWHDJ01. Next base: position 286,632 of record CAWHDJ010000017.1, read on the forward strand.
GTCCCCCAAAGGTGTCGGCCCCGTGCTGTCGAGGACCCTGATGGCCTTGGTCCCCGAGCTGGGCACGCTCGACCGCAAGCAGATCGCAGCCCTCGTCGGTGTTGCGCCTTTCAACAACGATAGCGGTACGAAGCGCGGGCGCCGCTCGTGCTGGGGAGGCCGCGCAGCGGTCCGCTCCGTCCTCTACATGGCCACCGTCGTCGCCGCGACCCACAACCCTGTCATCGCCGCCACCTACAAGCGGCTCGTGAGCCGAGGCAAGCTCGTAAAGGTCGCCCTCGTCGCGTGCATGCGCAAGCTCCTCACGATGCTGAACGCGATGGTCCGTGACGGTCGGCCCTGGAGCCCGCCGTTGCTCGCCGAAGGAGCAGAAAATGCTTGACTCGAGATACACCTGCTCTCCCTCGAGTTGCGTTCTTCTCACCCGAACGAATACGGCGAGGGAGAGGGGGGAGCCCGTCTACGTCTCCCCCCTCTCCCCCGTCGCTGAGATTGGGGATGGAACGTGGATCGGCGGGGGAGAGGGGGGCCGGGGGGGTGAGGTCTGCGCGAGAAAGGCGGCAGGCCAACGCCTACGCGGCCCGCCCCTCGGAGATGCTCGCCCGGGCGGTGTGTACGAGGGCCTGCACGCGCTCGTGCACGAGGGCCCGGAGCGCGTCCACGTCTGCTCCGTCGCCCCGGATGGGCTCGCCGACCGCGAGCCCGACCCGGGTCTTCTGCGCGTTGCTGACGCGGAGCAGGTGCTGGACGAAGGACTCGTCGCCGAACGAGGCGGCGTCGCCGTCGTACGCGATGCCGACGGGCACGATCTCGGCGCCGGTGCGCTGCGCGGCGAGGAACGCGCCCGGGCGGAACGGGTGCACCTCGTCCCCCGAGAAGGTGGTCCCCTCGGGGTAGACCATCACGGCGCGCCCGCGCGCGACCGCGTCGCACATCGTGTTGATCACCGCCGCGCCGCTCTGCTTGCTCTTGCGATCGACGAAGAGCGTGCCCACCCGGCGCGCGGCCAGGCCGATGACCGGCCAGCCGGAGAGGTCCGCCCGGCTCACGATGTTGGCCTCGACGAAGGCGAGGTCGACGAAGATGTCGAGCATCGACCGGTGGTTCATCACGAAGAGGCGGCCGCGCCCGGACGCGTCGCGCGCCGGGTAGCGGCCCCCCTCCGCCTCCACGTGGGGCCCGCGCGCCGTGACCTCGATCCCGTAGAGCCGCAGGAGGCCCCGCCCGTAGCGCGCCATCCACTTGTAGGTCACGTCGTCGCGGGCGCGGTCGTCGCGCGCGAGGGCGCGCTCGGACTCGAACCCGGCGAGCAGGGTGAAGGTCAGGCCGATGAACCCGGCCGTGCGGATCGGGGCGCGATGAGTGACTTCCATGCCTACCTGACGCGAGTGCCCGGCGGGACGCCCCCGGTCACGGTCACGAGCGCGAGCCCCTCGCCGGAGGCCGCCACGAGGATCGTCCCCTCGGAGGTGAGCCCCTTGCCGATGTCCCTGGGGGCGACGGCGCAGGAGACGACCACGCGCTGCCCCACGAGCTCTGCGGGGGAGAACGAGAGCGCGAGGTTGGCGAGGATGCGGCGCGGGCCGGCTTCGTCGCCCACGTCGACGCCGAGCTCGAGCAGCCCGTCCCGGCGCGGCACCCGCTCCGCCGAGATCACCCGGCCGACGCGCAGGTCGAGGCGGGCGAACACCTCCTCCGGGCCGTGATCCGAGGCGGGGGCCAGGACGGCCGTCGAGGCGGACGCGCTGGTGAGCGTGGTGTGCTCCAGCGGCCCGAGCGGCGGCGGAGGCGGCACGCTGTGCGCCATGGGGCTCTGATCGTCCCGGTCGCGCCGGCCGGAGCCCGGCGCGGACGGGTCGGACGGGACCGGCGAGCGCTTGGCGCCGGATCCCCGTTCTTCCTCGCGCGACGCCGGCCGCAGCGTGCCGGTGTTCTGCGGTGTCGGGGCGACCTTCTCGACGCCCGGATCGCCGCCGGGCGAGAGCACGCGCTTCAGCACCTTGTTGACCGCCGCCGGGTCCGCGCTGCCCCCGGTGAGCTTCATCATCTGCCCGACGAAGAAGCCGAGCACGTTGGTCTTGCCAGCGCGGTAGCTCTCGGCCTGCTTGGCGTTGTCCGCGACGAGCTTCTGCGCCATCGCCTCGAGCGCGCCCTCGTCGCTGATCACGCTCATCCCGCGCTCGCGCACGATGTCCTCGGGGCGCGCGCGCGTCCCCCGCATGCGGGCGTACACCTCCTTCGCCTGCTTGCCGCTGATCGTGCCGCGATCGACGAGCCGGAGCAGCTCCGCGACCTGGGCGGGCGAGACGGGGATGTCGGCGGCGAGCCCGCTCAGGCGCGCGTCGCGGAGCACCTCGCTCTGGATGAAGTTCGCGGCCTTCACGGGCTCGGCGTAGAGCAGCACCGTCGCGTCGAAGAAGGCGGCGAGCTGCGGGTGCCCGGTGAGCACCGCGGCGGCCTGCGGCGTGAGGCCGAGATCCTCGACCATGCGCCGCCTGCGCGCCGCCGGGCTCGGCGGCAGGTGGACGCGCAGGTCCTCCACGAACGCGTCGTCGAGCACCAGCGGCGGCAGGTCCGGCTCCGGGAAGTAGCGGTACCCGGCCTCGCCCTCCTTGTCCCGCAGCACGTACGTCTCGCGCTTGTCGGCGTTGTAGCCCCGCGTCTGCATCCGGACGCGATCACCCCGCTCGAGGAGCGCGATCTGACGGCGCGCCTCGATGTCGATCGCCTCGGCCACGAAGCGGAAGGAGTTGATGTTCTTGAGCTCGGTCCGCGTCCCGAGCGCGTGCTCGCCGCGCAGGCGCACGCTCACGTTCGCGTCGCAGCGGAAGCTGCCCTGCTCCAGGTTGCCGTCGTTGACCCCCACGAACATCAGCACCTCGCGCAGGCGCTTGAGGTACTCGGCCGCCTCGACCCCGCTCCGGAGGTCGGGCTCCCCGACGATCTCGATGAGCGGCGTGCCCGCGCGGTTCAGATCGACGACCGACTCGTCGCCGAGCCCGTGCAGGTTCTTCCCCGCGTCCTCCTCCATGTGCACCCGGAGGATGCGCGCGCGCTTCTTGCCCGCCTCCGTCTCGATCTCCAGGTGCCCGTGGGTGGCCAGCGGCTCCTCGTACTGGCTGATCTGGTAGCCCTTGGGGAGGTCCGGGTAGAAGTAGTTCTTGCGAGCGAAGACGCTGCGCGCGTGGAGCGTGCAGCCGAGCGCGAGCGCCGCGCTCGCCGCCATGCGCACCGCCTCCTCCCCGAGCACGGGGAGCGCGCCGGGCAGGCCCAGGCAGACCGGACAGGTGTGCGTGTTCGGTGGATCGCCGAAGCTCGTCGCGCAGGCGCAGAAGGCCTTGGTGCGCGTGAGGAGCTGGGCGTGGACCTCGAGGCCGATCACGGACTCGTAGTCGCCGTAGAGCGTGGCCATGGCCGGGGCTTCATACACCCCGGCGCCGCCTGCGGCGAGGCCGGCGCGGCGCCGCCCGTCCGGCCGGGGTCTCCCCCCATCATGACCGCCGGGTCAGGGACCGCAGGTGTGCGTGTCGCCCTTCACGTCGCAGTGGTGGCCGGGCGCGCAGTCGCCGTCGACCGTGCAGCCCGCGCCGGCCGGGCACCGCTTGCCCATCGTCGCGCAGGTGCCGCCGCAGTCGACGCCGGTCTCGTCGCCGTCCATCACGCCGTCGGCGCAGCCGTCGCAGTTCGGCGTGCCCTCCCCGCAGGTGCTCGTGGACGGATCGCAGAAGCCGCTCTCGCAGTTGCAGCCGTTCCAGCAGTGCACGCCGTCCGTGCACTTCGGGCACTCGATGAGCTGGCCGCGCGGGTCGCCGCAGTCGAGCGCCGACTCGTAGCCGTCCCACACCCCGTCGGAGCACGTGGGGACCTGGCACTTCACGCCGGTGCACGTCCCGCTCTGGCAGTCCGAGTCCTGCGTGCACGGAGCGTCGCCGCACGCCGGGCAGTCCTTCCCGCCGCAGTCGATGTCCACCTCGTCGGCGTCGCGCCGCCCGTCGATGCAGTGCTGCTTGGACGGCGACGTGTCCGCGTCCTGGATGCCCGCGACGAGGGAGCACCCCTGGACGAGCGCTCCGGCCGCGAGGAGGACCGCGACCGCGCGCATCAGAACGACCCCCCGAGCGAGGCGCCGCCGGGGCCTGCCCCGAGGCGCCGAATGACGCGAGAGGCCTGCCGGTCGATGCTCTCCGCGGGCTTGGTGGCGATGATGATGATCATGCCGACGACGAAGGCGGACCCGCCCGCGATCAACGCCCCCGTCGAGCCTCTCGCCATGGTGATCGCGTCGCTCCGCGAGCCGGCGGCGTCGGGGAGGCAAACGTTGTCCTCGCGGCAGCCGGACGTGGCGTCGCTCTTGTCGAGCAGCGCCACGGCGCCGAGGACACCGCCGACCGCCGCGGTCGCGAGGCCGATCCCCATCATCGAGTACCCGGCGACGCGCGCCGAGCTCGTGGGCGGCTCCGCCGGCACGGGAGGCAGGCCCCGCGGCGCGGCGCGAGGGCCGGGGAGAGGCTGGGGCTGCGCGGCCACGGGCGGCCTCGGAGGCGCGGGCGCGACCTGAGGCGCTGCAGGCGGCGGCGCGGCAGGCGCGGGCTTGGGCTCGGTGGGCGCGGCCTTGGGGAGGTCGACGAGGACCGGCACCTCGATGGATCGCACGCTCGTGTCCAGATCGCTCGATCCGCACGGTGACCGACCATGCGAACTTGCCGGGCGCCGTCGCCTCGATGCGGTGCTCGCCCGGGTCCAGCGGCACCGCCGTCCCCCAGGCCGGCTTGTCGACGGGCTGCCCGTCGCGCTTCACCTGGATACCCGGGACCTCCGCGCCGGCCGCGAGCGTGATCGACATCCGGTTCAGCTTCGGCTCCAGCGCCGAGGCGTGCTCCCGCGCCTTCTTCTCGCGCTCGGCCTGCCCCGACGTGTGCGCGAGGCTCGCCGCTTCGAGGAACAGGGCCCACGCGCTCGCCGTCTGCCCGTTGTGCTCGTAGCAATCGGCCAGGTAGAGCATCGTGCCGAGGCCTGAATCGAGGCGCTGGCTCTCCGCCAGCTTGGGGCAGGCCTCGGCGTAGTTGTGCTCCTTCATCAGGCTCTTGGCGTGCTCGAACAGCGCCTCGGCCGTGGCCTTGTCGCCGGCGCTCGCGTCCGCGCGCGCCACCGCGGGCGCGCCGAGGAGGCCCACGACGGCCGCGATCTGGACGACCCGGGCGACGAGCCGCCGCGGGTTGCAGCCCGAGCCAAACGCGACGCCCGCGAAGCTACTTGCGATCTCCGAAGCCATCGGTGTCGTCCGGGTTGGTCGCGGGCTTCGCCGGCGCAGGCGGCGGAGTGGGCGGCGTGGGCGCGGCCTTCGGAAGCGCGGGAGGCGCGCTCGCGGGCACCTTCGTGGCTCCGACGTGGGCGGCCTTCGGCTCGCCCTTGCCGTGCTTGCCCTGGGCCTCGGCCGCCGGCGGCGCCGGCGTGGAGGTCGGTGAAGCGGTGGGAGGCTCCGGCGCCGGAGGAGGCTCCGAAGGCGTCACCGCGGGCCTGGCCGGCGCCGGCGGAGCACCGAGGCCCGCGCCGGGAAGTGCTGCCGTGGGCTGCTCGGGCCTGGGCGGCGTCGCCTCGGTCGTGGGGGTGACGTCGGGCCTCGCGTTGGCCGCCGAGGGCCGCCCCCACTGCAGGAAGGCGACGAGCCCTGCGCCCCCCAGCACCACCACCGCCGCGCCCGTGACCAGCGCCGCGCGCCTGCTCGCCCGCGGGCGGGACGCCTGCTGGCTGTCCCCATCCCAGGCGGTGCGTGTCTGCGCGCCCACCGGCGTGCTCGTCCTCGCCATCGCCGATTTCTCGGGCGGCGCGGGAGGGGCGACGGAGCTGACGACGGGGGAGACGGAGCTCGCGGGCGGGGTGGCGGAGCTCACGGGCGTCGAAACGGATCGCACGACGAGCGAGAGCGGCGCATCCTCTCCCGCGGGCGGCGGCACCGAGTCGACCGCCACCCCGGCCCTGCGCAGCACGCGCGAGGTCCGCTCCACCGAAGCGCGCGAGGCGTTCGCGGCGAAGAGGTAGAGCCCCTTCACCAGCTCGGCCACGTTGGGCACGCGGGCGGCGAGGTCCTTCTCCAGGCAGCGGAAGACGACCTGCTCGAGACCCTCCGGCACCTCGGGCACCTTGTTGCGGATGGACTCCGGCTTCTCGTACAGGATGGCGCCGAAGGTCTCCGCCACGGTGGGCCGGTCGAACGGCGCGTGGCCGGTGATGAGCTCGTAGAGGATGACGCCCAGCGCCCAGATGTCCGCCCGCGCGTCGACGTCCCTCGCCGACTTGAGCTGCTCGGGCGACATGTACATCGGCGAGCCGAAGATGTCCGTCGTCCGCGTCAGCGCGCCCGGCTTGGTCGAGGCCGGGTCCTCCGCGATCACCGCCTTCGAGATGCCGAAGTCGAGCACCTTGATGATGGCGGTCCCGTCGGCCTGGTTCGCGAGGTAGAGGTTCGCCGGCTTCAGGTCGCGATGGACGAAGCCCGCGGCGTGCGCCTCGGCGAGCGCCTCGCTGGCCTGGAGCACGTAGTCGACCGCGCTCCCGTACGGCAGGGTCTTGTCGCGGTCGAGCATGTCCGCGAGGTCGATGCCCTCGAGGTACTCCATCACGATGTACGGGGTGCCGTCCTCGAGCTTGCCCCAGTCGCTCACGCGGGCGACGTGCTGGCTCTTGATCTTGGCCGCGGCCTTCGCCTCCCGCTGGAAGCGGGCCACGACCGAAGGGTTCTGCGCCGCGGAGGGGAGCAGGAACTTGAGCGCCACCCGCTCCTCGAGCTCCGTGTGCATGGCCGCCACGACCACACCCATGCCGCCCACGCCGAGGATTTTCTCGACGCGGTACTTCCCGGCGAGGACGTCGCCCTCACGGACCGGGCACTCGGGCTGGTTCGGCTCGCTCATGGCGGAAACGGGTGAAAATGAGGCGCCTGCCGAGGGTCTCACCTTTCCGTTCACTCCGCAACATCACGCCCCGGGCCATTCGCCGCGCTTTCCGCCCGCGAACCGGGCGATCCGGCGAGGGCCTTGACGGAGCGCCTGCCCCCTGGTACCCGAGCGACTCCGTTTCGTCGCTCGTTGCAGCACCCAGGCGCGTAGCTCAGTGGTAGAGCACTACCTTGACACGGTAGGGGTCGTTGGTTCGAACCCAATCGCGCCTACAACAGATTCCCCGCTTTTCTCGAAGCTCAGGCTCCCCGGATGAACGCGCCTGGCCGCTACTGCTCGATGCAGTAGAGGTGCGCGGTCTGCGTCCCACAATACTCGTTGGCGTCGTTGCTCCAGGCCGCCGTCGCATCGAAGGGGACGCCGACGGTCCCCGTGGCCGCGCCGTCCGCTATCCAGTCGCCGCAGTTGTTCGTCGTGGCCGTCCCGTACGCGGTGGTGCCGGTCATCGCCCAACCGCTCGCGGCTGCGCCGGTCTCGTCGTACAGGATCGCCGTCTGGAGCGACCCGCTCGTCAGCCCGGCCCATCCCATGGCCACGGTCTGCCCTGCCACGTTCTTGTAGGGCACGGTCGGCTGCGTGAAGCGCGTGGACGGTGACGTGGTGCTGTCGCTCAGCCATGCCTTGAACGTCCCGCTCAGGCCGGCCGCGGCCGCGTAGCCGCCGCAGAGGTCGTCGTAGGCGACGACTGGACCCATGTCGGCCACCGGCTGGGCGGCGCTCACGAACACGCACTTGGATCCGGTCGCGCCGCCGCACCCGGGGACGCAGTGGCCGCTGCCGTCGCATTTCTCGACGCCCATGCAGGTCGTCGCCGTGGTCGGGAAGACGCACGCGCCGGTGGCGTCGCAGCCTGTGGCCCCGCATTCGCCGCCCACCGAGCTGCACGCCGCCGCGCAGCAATGGCCACCGCCCGCCACGTCGCAGACGCCGCTCGAGCACTGGTCGTTCCCCGTGCAAGCAGTGCCCGCGGCGACCTTGGCCACGCAGGTCCCCGAGGCTCCCGGATCCTTGCAGTAATCGAACGACAGAGCGCAGTCCGAGTCCGTGCCGCACGCCGTCTTGCACGTGGTCGCGCTCGCGCAGATGAAGCCCCCCAAGCACACCCCATCGCCCGGGCAGCCCCCGCCCGTGCCCCCCGTCCCGGTGGAGCTGCTCGCCGAGCTGGGGCCGCCCGTCGCGCTGGAGCTGCTCGCCGAGCTGGAACCACCCGTCGCGCTGGAGCTGCTCGCCGAGCTGGAACCACCCGTCGCGCTGGAGCTGCTCGTCGCCCCGCCGCCCGCGCCGCTCCCCGTGCACTTGCACGCACCGAGGCTCTGCCCGCTGGAGTCGCACACCTGCGCGCCGTGGGCGCCGTTGGTGCAGGTGCAAGCCGACGACTCACCTGGGGTGCAGTTGTTGGTGTGGGCTCCGGAGCTACAAGCCGTGACGAGCGTCGGGACGGCGGCGAAAAGCACGGCGGCGGCAAGTAGGACGCGCATCCCCTGAGCGTCGCCCAGCTCGGCGGCGAGCGCCACGGGAGCAGACGAACAGCGCACGATGGCAGGCCCGAGCGCGGCGCGTTGACCCGCACCCACGCTCCCCAGCATCATCGCCGGGATGCTCCGCGCCGACGTCCTCATCGTCACCGCCGTCCCGGAGGAGCACCAGGCCGTCCTCGAAGCCGATGGAGGAGCAGGCGCGTGGACCGAGCACGAGGACCCTATGGGGATCTCCGTCGCGTTCCGCGAAATCGCCCTGGAGGGCGGCGGCTCCCTCACAATCGCCGTCACCCAGGCCCTCGGCATGGGCGGCCCGAACGCCGTCATCGCCGCCGCAAACGCCATCAAGGACTACGACGTCCGCTGCCTCGCCATGTGCGGGGTCTGCGCCGGCCGCCGCGGCGACGTCGCGCTCGGCGACGTGATCGTCGCCGACCGCGTCTGGCAGTACGGCGCCGGCAAGCGCAAGGCCGAGAAGGTGCGGCTGGGGCAGCACGAGGCGGCGCTGGCCTCGGCCCAGGCGGCGCTGGATGCAATCTGGCCGTTCTTCCGGCGCCTGCCCGCCGCCTTCGAGCGCAGCACCGGCAAGATGCTCGCCACTCTCCGCTTTCGCCTCGAAGCCCTCGGCCGGCCCCTTCCCCCCTCGCTCCTGGACCGCGAGGCCACGTTCGCCGCCCTCCGCAACTCCGGCGCCCCAACCCCCGAGTAGCCCCCGATCGCCCCCGCCGCCTCTCAAGAACCCGCCGGCGCCCCCTCCCCCCACCGGATTCCCGAAAAAGTCCCCGCCCGCCACAACTTGCGCGTCGCGTCGACCGGATCAGCGACCAATCCCCTCGACCCGACCGCCGGGGAACCCCGAGCGGTTTCTCCCGAGCCCTCCCTCCCCGTCGGAAACCCTCGGGAAATTTTCCCCCAGCGCAAACCGACGTCGGACATCGTCACGTCGGTCGCCAATCCGCTCCGCCGGACGTCGGAAAATCCGGAATCGGTCGCCCATCCGCTCCGCCGGGCGTCGCGGAGCGCCGTGTCGGTCGCCAATCCGCTCCGCCCGACGTCGGAGAAGGCCGTGTCAGTCGCCAATCCGCTCCGCCAGACACCGGGGAAGCGCGTGTCGGTCACCGATCCGCTCCGGCGGCGAGGGAGGTGACGAATAGCAGTCACCTCGGAGCCTCGGGGGTTGGCATGCACCAGACGGATAGCGACCGCCCTTGTCGAGGGCGGGGCCTCCCCTACCGTTGAAGCATGCCAATCGCAATCATCCCCTACGAAGCCAGCATGACCGACATCCTGGACGCCAACTCCTACACACTGGGCCAGTTGGCGTCTCACCCACTCGCCGCGCCGAACACATCCAAGTTCGACGCGTTCCAGACCGACTGGTCCACCGCGAACCAGGCGCGCACGCTCCTCGTGATCGCCGCCGAGAAGGCGCAGGGCGCGGTCGAGGGCGCGGACGCCGCGCTCGACGACTTCGTCGACCTGCTCGACCGGACGCTCCTCATCGTCGTGAAGAACGACCGCACGGCCCCGCAGTACCAATCGTTCTTCGGGGACAAGGCGCCGTACCTGTTGAAGCGCCCCATCCTCTCGGACGAGCTGACCACGTGCCGCGCGTGGGTGCCGACGCTCCAGGCGTCCACCATCGCGGCGCTCTCCGCCCTCGCCCCGCAGCTCGTCACCGTGGTGGCCGCCGCCAACACCGCGGTGGCGGGCAAGCTCGCGGCGGACCAGGCGCTCAAGGACTACGACACGATCGGCGGCAAGAAGGCGCTCGTGGACGAATTCAACGCGCTCCGCAAGACGGTGTACGGCGCGCTCGCCGCGCTCCCGCACCAGAACCCGACCGCGATGCTGCCCGGCGACTTCGCGGACCGCTTCTTCCCGCACGAGGGGCGCACGGGGATCACCGCGCTCACCAACCCCAAGGACATCCAGGCGAAGATCGACAGCCTGACGAAGTCCGTGAACGCCGCGCAGACGCACCTCGCGACGGTGAACGCGAAGACCGCGGCGAAGGCCGCGCAGAGGCAGGCGGCGCAGGAGGCCGCCGCCGCGCTGACGCAGGCCAAGAAGGACGAGGCCGCCGCCAAGCAGAAGACCAAGGACGCGCAGAAGGCCGCCAAGCAGGCCAAGAAGAAGACGGCCGCGCCGGCCGCCGCCGCCCCGACGGCGACGACGCCCGCGGCCTCGGCGACGTCCGCGGCCACGCCCACCAAGGGGACGTAGCCGCACGCTCTCGGCGGGTCAGTGGTGGACGCGGTTGTCGAACGAATCGACGAGGGCGCGCATGGCGTCGATGGTGGTGAAGACACCGACGACCTTGCCCTTGTCCTCCACCACGGCGCAGCCGTACTTGTGGCGCGCCATCTCGCGCGCCACCTCCTCGAGCGAGGCCTCCGGCGCGACCGTGTAGACAATCGGCGTCATGGCCTCCTCGACGCTCACCTTGTCCGGGTCGACGTCGCTCAAGGTCTCGACGAGGTGGAGGTCGCGATCCGAGATCACGCCGACGAGCTTGCCCGCCGAGAGGACCGGCAGGTGGCGAATCCGGTGAGCGCGCATGAGGTGGTGTGCGTGGGCGAGCGATTGCTCCCGGCCGATGGAGTGGGGGCCCGGGGTCATGTACTCGTCGACGTGCGGGATGGTCTTGGACATGGGATCGCCTTTCGGACGGGCTACCAAGCAAGGGCTCGGCCAAGGAGGCATCGCCACGGCGGTGGGGTGGCGGCCGGCGAGGGGGCGCGCGCCTTGCGCGGAGGCGCATCGGCTGCGCATGGGGCGGGACGGGGCGAACACGATAGCGGTCGTGAGCGCCGGAAAACGAGCGCGGCCGGATCGATCGGGGCGTGCAGACCCCCTGCGCAGGCCTCGCTGGCAGTGCGGCTCGACCGAGCCCCGGAGAGGCAAGAGGAGAACGCGAAGTCATGAATCGAATCCTGGTAGGGCTGGATGCTTCCCCGCAGGCCGAAGGAGTCCTCCGGACGGCGACCGACTTGGCCCGGGCGACGGGAGCCAAGCTCGTCCTCTTCCGCGTGGTGGGGATCCCGCACGAGATCCCCGTGGACGCGTACTCGAGGACGCCCGGCGACCTCGCGGACCTGCTCGTGCGGAACGCGCAGGAGTACCTCGACGCGGTGGCCGCGAAGGTGCCGGCCGGGCTCGTGGAGAAGTCGGTGGTGCACATCGGCGCGCCCTGGCAGGCCATCTGCAGCGCGGCCGACGACCACCACGCCGACGTGATCGTGATCGGCTCGCACGGCTACTCGGGCCTCGATCGGGTGCTCGGCACCACCGCGGCCAAGGTGGTGAACCACGCGAAGCAGTCGGTGCTGGTCGTGCGCGGGCACCCGGAGATGGCGCCCGGCGCGGCGTGAGGCCCCCAACGTATAGAACCCCGGGCGTGAGCCCGGTGACCGGAGCCGCTTGCGTCAGCACGCGGACGCTGCGCCAAAGCCCGACGCAGCAGTCCCCGCGCTCACGCCCGGGGTTCCGGTCACCGGGCTCACGCCCGGGGTTCTATCGTGCGTTTTCCCGCGCGCCGAGCGCAGGGACCTCGGCGCCGATGAGCTCGAGGGCGCGACCGGCCTTGACCATGAACTCCTTGTCGTTGTCGATGAAGAAGCGGCGCGGGTGGCGGCTCCACGCGGCTGCGATCCGCTCGTCAATCGACGCCGCCTCACGCGCCGACTCGGACCGGACTCGGTTCTGGTGGTTGTAGCCACCCTCGGCGGTCGGCGTGCGCAGGTGGATCACCGTCGCATAGCGTGCGAGCTGGGCGTCGTGCGTCGTGCCGAGGCTGCGCCAGTACGTCTCGGGGGCTTCGGGCCAGTACGCGACCCCGTCGACGGTCCCGCGGTCGCAGAGCACGACCGGGGCGCGCCCCTCCTCGACGGCCATGGTCTCGAGCTCGATCTGGACCCGGAAGATCGCCCGCTGGGCGGCGCGGCGAGCGGCGATGCTCGGCTCACGCGGGAAGCCCCCGCCGAAGACGATCGTCGCGGCTTCCCGCAAGACGACGACGTGCTCGCCGAAGTGCTTGCGCACGATCTCGAGCACGGCGGTCTTTCCTCCGCCGGGACCTCCCGTCAGGACGACGAGCTTCGGAGCAGGATACAGGAGGGGTTCATCGTGTGCGGTAGCCATCAGCGTCCATCCTATGCACTGCGGGGACCAACCACTACTCGTATCGCAGCGCATCGATCGGATCGAGCTGCGACGCCTTGCGCGCCGGGTACAAGCCGAAGCCGATACCAACCGCGGCGCTGAACGCGAAGGCGACGACAACCATGTCGAGGCGCGTCGCGAAGGGCCAGCCGAGGCGGGAGGCGAGCACGCGCGCCGCCACCATGCCCGCGACGACGCCGATGAGCCCGCCCATCATCGACAGCGACATGGCCTCGACGAGGAACTGCGCGAGGATGTGCCAGGGCTTGGCGCCGACGGCCATGCGCACGCCGATCTCCCGCGTCCGCTCGGTGACGCTGACGAGCATGATGTTCATGATGCCGATGCCCCCGACGACCAGGGACACCACGGCGATGGCCGCGAGGAGGCCGGTGAGCGCGTTGGTGCCCTGCTGTTGCGCTGCGGCGATCTCGGTCAGGTTGCGGATGGAGAAATCGTCATCGTCGCGCGGGCCGAGGTGGTGGCGATCGCGCAGGATGGCGGTGATCTCCTTCTGCGCGCGCGCGGTCTCTCCCTCGCTCCTGGCGCTGACCACGATGATCCCTGCGATCAAGTTCTGCAGGCCGCCCTGGATCTTCGCCTGGAAGGTGGTGGACGGGACGAAGGTCGCGTCGTCGTAGTCCGTGCCCATCGGCGACTGGCCCTTGCGCTCGAGGAGCCCGATGACCTGGAATGGGATGGAGCGCAGGCGCACGGTGCGGCCGATCGGGTCGACGCCGGAGCCGAAGAGGTGATCGGAGACCGTCTGCCCGAGGACGATGACCTTGGTGCCCGAGCTCACGTCCTCGTCGCCGAAGAAGGAGCCGCGGGCGATGGTCCAGTTGCGGATGGGGAAGTACTCGGGCGTGACGCCGCTGACGGACGTCGTCCAGTTTGCGTCGTCCGAGAGGATGGTGAGCTTGGCTGGGAGCTGGGGCGCGGCGCGGGCCACGGCCGGCGCCTCCCGCCGGATGGCGGCGAGGTCGTCGTAGGTCAGCGTGGGCATGGAGCCGAAGCCGCCCATCACGCCTCCGGAGGTGGTCGACCCGGAGAGCACGATGAGCAGGTTCGTGCCCATGCTGCTGAACGCCGCCTCGACGCGCGCCTTCGCGCCCTCGCCGACGGTGACCATCGAGATCACGGAGGCGACGCCGATGATCACGCCCAGCGTGGTGAGGAACGCCCTCGTCTTGTTGCGCACGAGCGCGCGCAGGGCGATGGGGAAGGTGTGGAGCATGTTCATGCGGCCACCGCCAGCTCGTAGTCGCGTGCCGCGGACCGCGCCTCTTGCCGCTCGTCGGCGACGATCCGCCCGTCGCGCAGCACGATGAGGCGGGACGCGTAGCGCGCCACCTCCGCGTCGTGGGTGACGAAGACGAGGGTGAGCCCGCTCCGCCAGAGCTCCTGGAAGAGCGCCATCACGCCGAGCCTCGTCCTCGAGTCGAGGTTGCCGGTCGGCTCGTCGGCGAGCACCAGCTTCGGCTCCGTGACGATGGCGCGCGCGATCGCGACGCGCTGCTGCTGCCCACCGGAGAGCTGCGCGGGGTGGTGATCGAGCCGGTCACCGAGGCCCACCCGCTCGAGCGCGGCCCGGGCTCGTGCGGAGCGCTCGCGCCTTCCGGCATCGCAGTAGACCAGCGGCAGCTCCACGTTCTCGAGCGCAGAGGTACGCGAAAGAAGGTTGAAGCTTTGAAACACGAAGCCGAGGGTCCGGTTGCGCACCTCGGCGAGCTCACCCTTGGAGAGGCGGCTCACCTCGCGCCCGTCGAGCACGTAGCTGCCGCTCGTCGGCCGGTCCAGGCAGCCGAGGATGTTCATGAGCGTCGACTTGCCCGACCCCGAGTTGCCCATGATGGCCACGCACTCGCCGGGCATGACGGTGAGGCTCACGTGGTCGAGGGCGTGCAGCGCGACGTCTCCGAGGACGTAGGTCTTGACCAGATCCTGCGCCGCCACGAGGGGCGCGGGGAAGGGGATGACGGCCATGGTAGCCTCCTTGTCTGCTCGTGCTTCAGGGGCGCTTCGGAGCCAAGGCGTCGAGGAGGGCCTCCGTGACGGCGGTGTCACCCTCGTGCAGATCGCCGGCGACGATCTCCGTCATCGTCCCGTCGGTGATGCCGATCTTCACCGTCGCCTCGTACGGCCGGCCGCCGCGGAGGATCCACACGCGGCGCTCGTCCGCGGCGAGCGCGGGCTCGTTCCCTGGAGGCGGCGCGACGTCCGGCTTCTTTTCGGGCTCCACCCTCATCGCCGCCGCCGTGGCGCGATCCGGCTTGAAGCGCAGCGCGCCGTTCGACACGCGGAGCACGTCCGCCTTCTGCGCGTAGACGAAGCTGGCGCTGGCGGTCATCCCCGGCTTGAGGAGGAGTTCCGCGTTGTCGAAGTCGATGACCGCGTCGTACGTGACGACGTTCTGCACCGTCTGCGCCGCGTCGCGCACCTGGCGAACCTTCCCGGGGAAGGGCCGGCCCGGGTAGGCGTCGACGCTGAAGCTGACGTCCATGCCCTCGCGCAGCTTGCCCACGTCGGCCTCCGCGACGTTGGTGTCGACCTGCATCTTGGTGAGGTCCTGCGCGATGGTGAACAGCGTCGGCGCCTGGAGCGCCGCGGCCACCGTCTGACCGACGTCGACGTTGCGCGAGACGACGATCCCGTCGATCGGGGAGATGATGGTCGCGTAGCCGAGGTTGAGCTCGGCCTGGTTCAGGCTCGCGCGAGCCTGCGCCACCTGCGACTCGGCAGAGGCGACGTCGGCGCGCGAGGTCCGAGCGTTGGCCTCGGCCACGTCGAGGTCGGCCTGTGACATCAGGCCCTCGCGGCCGAGCTGCACGGCCCGGGCGTATTGCCGCTCGGTCTGCACCCGCTGCGCCTTCGACTTCTCGACCGCGGCCTGCGCCGCGAGCAGGTTGGCGCGGGCCTGCTCCGCGGCGGCCTGGAAGAGCGCGGGGTCGATGGTGGCCACGCACCTGCCCCTTCTTCACCGGGCGAGTTGAAGTCGACGAAGAGCCGTTCGATGCGCCCGGAGACCTGGGCCCCGACCTGAACGGTGACAATCGCGGAGACCGTGCCGGTAGCGGTGACCTTGGCGTCGATCCGCCCGCGATCGATCGCCAGCGTCTCGTAGTGGATCGGCGTCGCGGTGCGGGAGCCGAGCATCCGGACGCCCGCGACGAGCGCGCCCGCCGCGGCGAGCGGGGCGACCCATCGCACCCAGCGTGCCCACGTGTGGACGTGCTTCGCGGGGGGTGCGGCGCGCTGGGCCGGAGCGGTCTGCGACGGCAAGGAGGAAGTCGGAGCGAGGGTAGCCATGGGACCGGCCTCACTTTCCTGCCGACGCCGACCCTGCCCCTGCGTGGTGCATCCGGTCGGCCGCCTCGAAATAGCGGCGAGCGTAAGCGGCAATCTGACGACCCGTGGGGTGGTCGACCGTCTCGACGCCCACGATCCGGGAGACCAGATCGCGGTGGTGCGCGTGGGCGTGCTTGATGAGCTCGAGCTTGGCGGTGGCGGGCCCGAGCACGAGGATCTCGTCGGCGTCGCGCAACGCGAGCATGACCTCGTGGTAGTAGTGGGGGATCTCGCGGGCGCGGTGCCCGTCGTCGTTGCCTGAAAGGCGATGGAGCTGGACGTGCGCTCCGGGCGACTCGATGGTCGCCTCGTCGAAGGTCTCCGGGGTGACGTGGAAGATGCGAGCTTCGTTGTGGTCGAGCCATACGGCGACGTGTCGTTTGGACATGCCCGGCGCTGTCGCAACCCCTGTGCCCGCTGCCGCTCGTCGGAGGCGCGCGGAGGTGCTTGCGATTCAAGCGCGCACGGTTTGCGCGAGCGCGCGGCGCTTGCGCCTGGAGTCGCGTCGAGGCGCCGCTATCGCGCGCGGCACGACACGTGCACGGAGATGCCCCACAACCCACGTGCCCAACGTACCCGACGAGTCGCACTTCGAAGAGCTCAAGCGCTACGTCGGCTTCACGGACGCCGACGCCCGCGCCCTCCTGGCGTTGCGCCCGCACGTCGCGCCGCACTTCGAGCGGATCGCCGTGCAGTTCTACGACACCATCCGCGAGCACGAGCGCGCGCACGACGTCCTCACCGACGAAGCGCAGGTGGAGCGGCTCAAGCGCTCGCTGGTGAAGTGGCTCACGCGCGTCTGCTCGGGCTCGTACGGCGAGGACTACTACGACGAGACCGCCGAGATCGGCCGGATCGCACGTCCGTGTGGGCCTGCCCCAGCACTACATGCTCACGGCGATGGCGCGGATCCGGCTCGCTCTCCTGGGGATCGCGGAGGACGCGCTCGGCCCCGCCGAGTCGCGGCCGCCGCGCGACGCCGTGAACCGCGTGCTCGACCTCGAGCTCGCCGTGATGCTCGGCACCTACCGCGACGAATTCGTGGCGCGGGTGCAGCGGGTCGATCGCCTGGAGCGCGAGCAGGTGGGCAGGACGCTCGCGCGGACGGAGCGCCGCTACCAGCACGCCGTCGAGCTCGCGCGCGTGCTCTTCGTGGGGCTCGACACCCACACCACGGTACGCCTCTACAACCGCGAGGCCGAGCGCGTCACCGGCTTCGATCGGGACGAGGTGCTCGGCACGCGCTTCGAGGACCTGCTCCCCGAAGCGCTGCGCGAGGAGCACGGGGCCCTGGTCGCCCGCGCGGTCCGCGGCGCGGGCGGCACACCGGACGTGCTCGACGGCGCGGTGCGGACGAAGAGCGGCAAGGTGAGGGACGTGCACTGGCAGCTCGCGTACGCGCCCTCCGAGGCCGACGATGAGGTCGTCCTCTTCGCGGTCGGGCAGGACACGACGGACGCGAAGGCCCTCGCCGCTCGGGTGCGCCGGAGCGAGAAGCTCGCGGCGGTCGGGACGCTCGCCGCCGGTCTGGCGCACGAGATCAGGAATCCGCTCAACGGTGCCCACCTCCACCTCACCGTCCTCGAGCGGGGTCTCCGGCGGGCCGGCGTCGAGGACGCCGCCACGCTCGACGCGGTGCGCGTCGTCGGCGACGAGATCCGCCGGCTGGGCGCGCTGGTCAGCGATTTCCTGGACTTCGCCCGCCCCAAGCCGCTCGACAAGAGGGTCTGCTCCTGCGCGCGATCTGCGAGCGCGCCGTGCAGCTCGTCGCCCACGCGGCGGAGGCGGTCGGCGTCGCCGTACGCCTCGATCTCCCGGCGAACGACCTGGAGATCGAGGTCGACGCGCCCAAGCTGGAGCAGGTGCTGCTCAATGTGCTACAGAATGCCGTCGAGGCGGTGACGCCGGACGAGGGCGGGGCGGTCACCTTTCGCGTGCGTCGGGAGCCGCGACGGGCGCTGATCGAAATCGAGGACGACGGCCCCGGCCTCCCGAGCCCCGATGCCCCGCATCTTCGACGCGTTCTTCTCCACCAAACCGCACGGTACCGGCCTCGGCCTCTCCATCGCGCACCGCATCATCACCGACCACGGCGGTGACAATCGACGCCCTGACCCGCCCGAGGGGCACGGTCTTCCGGATCACGCTCCCCATCCAGCTCACCTGACGCAAGAGAAGAGGACATGGACGCAGAAGGCACCATCACCCCGGCCTCGCAAGGCCAAGCCCGAGTGAAGGCCCGCGTGCTGGTCGTGGACGACGAGCCCAGCGCACGCTCCGGGCTAGAGAAGCTGCTGGCGCAGGAGGGCTACCGGGTCGACGTCGCCGCGGACGGTCTGGACGCGCTGGTCGTCGCCGCGGAGAGCCCGCCGGACGTGGTCGTGACCGACCTCAAGATGCCCAAGATGGACGGCGTCACCCTGCTCACCAAGCTCCGCGCGCAGGATCCCGACCTGCCCGTGCTGGTCGTCACCGCCTTCGGCGACGTCGCCTCCGCCGTGAACGCGATGCGCGCAGGCGCGGCCGACTACCTCACGAAGCCCGTCGACTTCGACGCGCTGCTCGTGTCCATCGAGCGCGCGATCGAGCGGCGCGAGCTGCGCTCCGAGGCAGACGAGCTGCGGCGGCAGTTGCGCGAGCGGGAGGGCGATGGGCTGGGGGGGCTGATCGGGGCGAGCCCGGCAATGCAGAAGGTCTACCGCACGGCCAAGCAGGTCGCCGGCGCGAGGGCGACCGTGCTCATCACCGGCGAGAGCGGGACGGGCAAGGGCGAGCTCGCGCGCGCCATCCACCAGCAAGGGGCCCGCGCGCCAAGGCGCCCTTCGTCGCGTTGCACTGCGCCGCGCTGGTCGAGTCGCTGCTCGAGAGCGAGCTCTTCGGCCACGAGCGCGGCGCCTTCACCGGCGCGGACAAGCGGCGCATCGGGCGCTTCGAGCAAGCTCACGGCGGCACGCTCTTCCTCGACGAGGTGGGCGAGATCCCCCAGGCCACACAGGTCAAGCTCCTCCGCGTGCTGCAGGAGCGCACCTTCGAGCGCGTCGGTGGCAACGAGCCGATCTCCGTCGACGTGCGCCTCGTCGCCGCCACGAACAGAGACCTGGCGGCCGACGTGCAGGAGGGCCGCTTCCGCGAGGACCTCTACTACCGCCTCAACGTCGTGCACATCGACATGCCCCCGCTCCGCGTCCGAGACAACGACGTCCTCCTGCTCGCGAACCACTTCCTCCGCAAGTTCGCCGCCGACAACCGGCGTACGCATCGACGGCTTCAGCGACCGCGCGCGCGCCAAGCTGGTCGCTCACCGCTGGCCCGGCAACGTGCGCGAGCTCGAGAACGCGATCGAGCGCGCCGTCGTTCTCTGCGAGGGACAGCGCATCGAGGAGGAGCACCTGCCCATCGAGGTGGCGCCCGTCGCGAAGGGCGCGGTCCGGATCCCCGGCGCGACGATGGCCGAGATCGAGCGCTTCGCCATCCTCTCCACGCTGGAGGCGACCAGCGGCTCGACCACGAAGGCGGCGGAGATGCTCGACATCAGCGTCCGCACCATCCAGTACCGGCTCCACGAGTACGGCGTCGCGATGAAGAAGCGCGGCGCCGGAGAGGTGTAGGAAGGCCCCGCTACCTCGCGACCAGCACCAGCGCGTCGTCGCTGTTCCGCGCAAATGCCTGGAGCAGGTGCTGCGCGATCACGATCGGGTGCTCGCGCAAGATGTCCGGCTCCTCCTCCAGCGACACGCGGCTCGTGAGGCCGTCGGTGTAGGCCACGATCACTTCGCCCGGTTCGACGAGCGCCGTCTCGACGACGGGCGCGCGCTTCCTGCCCCGTGCGCCGAGCGTGCGCGGACGCGCCCAGGAAGCCCCGGTTCCCGCGAGGGCGCTCGAGCCTCGTCGTGACGTTCCCCACCCCGGCGTGCTCGAGCATGCCCGTGGCCTCGTCGAGCCGCAGCACGGTCACGACGGCCCCGCGCGTCCCCTGAAGCGCCGCGTCGCACGCATCGAGAATCTCGGCAGGGGGCGCCCCGATCTTCGCCAGCGTCGCCGCGGCGGCCGCCACCGAGGCGTCGGCGGCGAGGGGACCGTGGCCGATGCCGTCGATGACGGCGCAGACGAGGGCGTCGCCGTCGCGCGCGAAGACCGCGTGGTCCCCGCTCACCAGCTCCTCGTGGAACGCCCTGCCGAGCACCCCGATCTCGCGCCGCCGGCGCACCGGCTCCGCGAAGGCCCGAGCCCAGAGGCACGAGCCCTGCCCCCAGCGCACGTCCACGTCCAGCTCGTGCACCATGCGACGCGCGCCCGAGAGCCCCGGCGCCGAGCGAGCGCGCCGTGGGGCCCGGCCCCTCGAGCGCCAGGTGGGGATCGGCGATGCCCGGGCCCAGGTCCGCCGCGACCACCTCCAGGCCCGGCACGCCCGCGCGCGCGATCTCGCGGATGCGCCACCTGCCCGCGCCGCGCGTGGACGAGCTGGTTATGCGACCAGCTCGCTCGCTGCCACGGCCAACCCCTCCACGACCGGCTTCGGCATGCAGAGCGCGGCGCCCCGCTCCCGCACCGTCTCGCGTGCGAGCGCCGCCGACGCCGCGTCGATGGTGGGCACGGCGTCCGCGCCCGCCATCCACGCGTCCATCAGAAGCGCGTCCACTTCACCATCCGCACGATCGTGCCACGTCCCACGGCCGTCTCCACGCGAGGCTCGTCGACCAGCCGCCTGCTGCCCGAGAGGCCGAGGCCCATCGAGCGGGCCGTGCTGTAGCCGCCCGCGAGCGCACGATCGAGGTCGGCGATCCCCGGCCCCTCGTCCTGGACCTCCGAGCCGCAGGCCCATGCGATCGCCGTCCGAGACCTCCTCGATGATCGCGCGGCCCCCGCCGCCGTGCACCCACGCGTTGCGGGTGATCTCGCTGGTCGCGGTGGTGATGGCGGCGGCGGCGAAGGCGTCGAAGCCGTGCGCCTGGGCGAGCTGCTTGACCTTGCGGCGGACGAGGACGACGTCGTCCTCGTCCCGGATCGGCATCTCGCTGCCGCCGGAGCACCGCCACGTCGCCCGACGTCATCCGCGCTTCCTCTCCGCGGCGCGGGCCGCCAGGGTCGCCATCCCGTCGTCGACGTTCATCGCCGTCAGGACGCCGTCCATCGCGTAGCCCATCCGGATCAGCGTCGCGGCGACGTCCGGGCGGATGCCGACGATCACCGTGTCCGCGCCCATCAGCCGCGCCATCCGCCCCGTATCGGAGAGGATGCGGGCGACGTACGTGTCGACCATGTCGAGGCCGCTGACGTCGATGAGCAGCCCTGCGGCGCGGCGCTTCTCCAGCTCGGTCGAGGACGTCCTCCTGGAACGCTTCGGCCACGTCGTCGCGCAGGTCGACGTGCACCGTGGCGAGGAGCGTGTCCCCCACGCGCAGGATGGGGATCGAGCCCCGCGCCACCTAGGCCCCCTTCGCGGTGATGGCCTTGCCGACCATCGAGAGCGCGAGCTCGATGCCGTCCTGGCAGCCGGCTCTGCGTCTCCATCGACGAGATGTCGACGCCGAGCTGGATGATGGTCCGCGCGACCTGCGCGGAGATGCCCGTCAGGATGGTCTTGGCGCCGAGCAGGCGGACAGCGGCGGTGGTCTTGAGCAGGTGGTCGGCGACCTTGGTATCGACGACGGGCACGCCGGCGATGTCCAGGATGAGGACCTTGGCCTGCTCCTCGCTCACCTTCGTGAGCACCGTCTCCATGATCTGCGTCGCGCGGAGGCTGTCGATCGTGCCCACGAGCGGCAGGAGCAGGACGCGCTCGTGGACGCGGATGACGGGGGTGGAGAGCTCGCGGATGGCGGCCTGGTGGCGCTTGATCGCGTCGAGGTTGCTGGCGATGTACGTGTCGATCGCGATCGACATGTCGAGGAAGACGAGCTTCTCGACGCTGTGGTACGCGGCGTGCGCCTCGGCCGGGTCGGCGAAGTGGGCGAGGAGCTTCTGGTGGAGCAGCGCCATGTAGCGGCGGTAGGCGCCGAGGTACCACTTGGGGGGCATGCCGATGCGCTCGTGCGCCTCGCCCACCCGCGCCCGGTGCTCCAGGTACGTCGCGCCGAGGGCGCCGGTGAAGAGGCTCAGGAAGTAGTCTCGCTGGCCTTCTTCACCCGCCGGACGGTGGTCTCGTCGGGGAAGAACTTGCGCGTCTCGGGGTGGCGCAGGAGCAGATCGTAGAACGCCTCGATGATCTCGTCCGTGTGCGCCTCGGCGAAGGGGCGGAGCGACGCGATGCGCGCGAGGTCCTCGTCCGTGCAGCTCGAAGAACGCGCGGCGGCTCGCGACCTCCGACTCGTCGAGCTTCAGCTTGGCGAGATGGTCCCGGGGTTTCATGGTACGGGCGTCCATAGCAGCACGGGGCGGGCGCCGCAGCAGGAAGGGCGCGGCGAAGAGGCGGTGACGCAACGCTACTTATTGCGTTGACCCGGCGCCGGACGCCTCGCTAACTAGCCCGCGTGGTCCTCGCCGCCTTCAAGAACATCGTCCGCGCCGGCTCGCGGGCGGAGGTGCTGCGGGCCCTCGCGGACGCCGGTCACACCGTGCTCGGCGCGGACGGCGTGGCCATCGTCACGGTCCAGCCTGGCGGCGACCCGGACATCGTGGCGCTCGTGGAGGCGCGTGGCCTGCCCGACAACCTCGCAGGCTGGCGAGCCGAGGTGGACGTGATCGACGCCGAGATCGGCGACCGCCTCCTCGCCGCGTGCGAGGGGCGCTTCGGCCACGCCCGCACGCTACCGCTGATGAGCGGGGGCGACCTCTTCGGCGCGCTCGTGCTCCTGCTCGCCGACAAGGGCAGCGCCGCGGCCTGGTCCACCGAAGCCGTCCCGACCTTCCACAACCGCATGGCCGCCGCGGAGGCGCTCGCCGACCTCGCCGCCGTCACGATCGGCAAGGCGGAGCAGTACGAGGCGCTCAGCCGCTCGTACGCCGAGCTTCGCGCCTCCCGCGCGGCGCTCGAGCGGACGGAGAAGCTCCGTGCCCTGGGCCAGATGGCGGCGGGCATCTCCCACGATCTCAAGAACATCCTGAACCCCCTCTCCCTCCACCTCCAGCTCATGAAGCGCATCCTCAAGCGCGGTGCCCAGGGGGCCGAGGAGGCGATCGCCGAGATGGAGCAGGTGGTGCGCCGCGGGGTGGACACGGTGGAGCGGCTGCGTGACTTCAGCCGCCAGGCGCCGGAGTCGCGGATGGAGCGCGTCGACCTGAACACCCTGGTCCACGAGGCGGTCGAGCTGGCCCGCCCGCGGATGGCCGGAACGCGCCGCTCGCCCGACGGGAAGACCACCTTCGCCCCCCGCGGCGTCCATCTCGTCCAGGAGCTCGGTGGCCCGCCGATGATCCAGGCCCGGGCGAGCGAGCTCGTGGCCGCGGTGCTCAACCTGGTCTCGAACGCCATCGACGCGGTGCAGGGAATGGATCCCGCCCTCCAGGGCGGCACCGTGACGGTGAGCACGGGCGCGGGCGACGGGGGCGCGTGGGTGTGCGTGCGCGACGACGGGCCGGGGATCCCCGAGGAGAATCCAGGCCCGGATCTTCGAGCCCTTCTTCACCACCAAGGGCGCCGAGGGCACGGGCCTGGGCCTCGCGATGGTCTACGCGTTCGTGCGCCGCCACGATGGCAAGCTCACGCTGGAGTCGGAGCCTCGGGAAGGGGACGGCGTTCACGCTGTGGTTCCCATCTCCCGCGCCGGATCCGTCAGGCGCAATCGCTGCGTCGTGACGGAGAACTTGCGCCACCGCCGAGCGGCGCGCTTCGAGGCGCCCCGGCTGCGCGAGCCCATTCCACGTCGCGACGATCTGGCGCGCCGCGTGCAGTGCCACCGGGCGAGGAGGCTCCAATGTCGAACGGACACAATTACACCATCGTGGTCGGCACCGACTTCTCCGAGCTCGCCGACCGCGCGATCGATCATGCCCTCGAGATGGCGAGCCTGCGCGAGGGATCCGAGGTCCACGTCCTCTACGTCGAGCCGGACGTGCCGGGCGAAGCGTCGCTGCCCCTGGCGATCGAGACTGCGATCAACGCGGACGCGGCCATCACCAAGATCAAGGAGCACGCCCAGAAGCGCGTCGACGCGATGGCACCCGGCCTGCGCAAGCGCCAGATCCGATGCGTCGTGGCGCACTTCGGCCGTGGCGCTCCCGCGGAGATCATCGCGCAGCTCGCCGCTCGCCTGGACGCCGACCTCGTGGTCGTCGGCTCGCACGGCCGCCGCGGCGTCAAGCGTCTCTTCCTCGGCTCGGTCGCGGAGCGCGTCTCGCACCTGGCGCGCTGCCCGGTCTGGATCATCCGTCCGAAGGACCATCCGACGGCAGAACGCGTGCCGGAGATTCGAGCCGCCGTGTCCGGCGTGCCTCGAGATCCGTCGCGCGACCGGCGACGCCGAGGCCTGGTGCGCGCGTCATTCCGAGCGGCACTACCTCGCGCCGCACACCTATTCCTATGCCAGCAACGGGATCTACGCGGCGGAGACCACCGTGTACGCGTCCACGCCGGACCAGGGCTGATACGACCCTGCGCGCGCCTCATGGGCGCCGCCGGGATGGTGACAGCCGGCGCGGAGAGACGGGGCGCCCGTGCGAAGCACAGGATCGCCCCCGTTGCAGGGCGGGCACCTCGCCGCGACAAGCCCAAACCTGACACAAAGTGCCCCGCTTCTCGATGCGGGCAGCGCAGCCCTGGATGCGGGCAGCACAATTCGTGGACGCCGGCAACGCAGCCCTGGATGCGAGCAAGTCGCACCTCGATGTGGGCAGCGCGGACTCGGATGCTGGCAAGGCGGACCTCGACGCGGGCAAGGCGGCCCCGGATGCCGGCAAGGCGGCCATGGACATGGGCAAGGCGCACCTGGATGCGGGCAAGGCAGTCCTGGATGCGGGCAGGGGGGTCCTGCAGTGGGGCAGCGCGGACCTCGATGCACGCAACGCGAACGTGGCTACGAGCAAGACAGTTCCCGGATGCGCTCAACGCGGAACTGGATGCAGGCACGCCAATCCTCGACACGGGCAAGGCGGTCCTGGCTCTGGGCAGCGCAGCCCTGGATGCAGGCACGGCAATCCTGGACGCGGACAAGGCGGTCCTGACGTCGGGCAGCGCGGACCTCGGTGCGGGCAAGGCGGTCCTGGCGAGAGTCGCTACTCGTCGACGTCCGAAGAGGCGCTCTTCTTCGCCAGCGCGCGCACGCCCGCGAGCGCCGGGCGCAGGTCCACCACAATCGCGTAGAGGAAGAAGAGCAACGACAGCGTGCCGAGGAGTTGCCCGACGGACATCGCACCGATGACCGGAAGCGGCGCCGGCTGCACGAGCGACCAGATGATCAGCGCCAGCGCCACGAGCGCGAAGTAGCACGCCCTTCGCACACGCCTCTCGATCGCGCCCGCAGCCGGTGTGTCCTCCGCGAGCCTTCGTGGCCGGCTCGGTCCGTGGTGTCGTGGGCCTGTGTCATCGTGGTTCCTCGTGCGACGCTGCATGTGTCGCGGCCTTTGGATTGGGCGGGTGCGGCCTGCCGTGGCAGCCCGCCGCCGTGCACCCGACGGCGTTGCTCAGGATCGCTTCGCGGTGCACCTGGTGCTCGATCGGCTGACGCGCGCGGTCCGGCGGGTGGCACTGCTTGCACGCCTCGTGCGAGTACGGCTTGAGGAGCTTGGGCGGCGGGTGGTCGGGCGCTTCCCAGTCCTCGGTGTAGTAGTACCAGACGTGCCGCATGCCCCCGAGCTTCGTCACGGCGAGCCCGAACATGCCGTAGTCGGCGTGGCAGACGTAGCAGCTCTGGCCGCCGAACATCGGGTTCTTGCTGTGCACCGCCGCGAGGGTGCCGCTGTTCGGGTCGGCGGCGTCCTCGGCGTAGAGCGTCATCGTGTGGCAGCGCGCGCAGAACTCGCGATCCTTGGTGACCTCGAAGTTCGCGACGTTTCCGATCATCGCCGCGGCAATGGGGAGCGGGCCCAGCCCCGCGAAGAGCCAGAGCTTCGTCCGAAAGGAGAGCACCGGGCGCCGGATCAGGTAGGCGAGGAGGATGCTCGCCGCCCCCGCGGCGGCGGCGAGCGCAACGTAGTTGAGGAGGTGACCGGCATCGAACGTCATCGCGCATTGCCTCCCTTGGCGAAACCGTGACAGCCCGAGCAGACGGTGGCGGTCGGCTCGTGATCCTTGCGGTCGGCGTGGCACGCGAGGCACGTCGCGCGGGAGCTGCTCGGCGCCGTGTGGGCCCCATGGCAGCTCGTGCAGGTCGCGTGCCCGCCGACCACGTGCATGCCGCCGAGCGTCGCGGGGGCGTGGCAGGTGCTGCACGCGGGCTTGCTCGCGGGGCCCGCCGGGCCCTGAGGCGCGTCGGGGCCGTGCGGGCGGTGGCAGTTGATGCAGGGGACTGGGCCGTGGGGGCCGGTCTTCTTCTGCACGTGACAGGTGGTGCAGCTCTTCTTCGGCGCGCGCTGGTCGGGGTGCGCGTCGTGGCAGGCGAGGCAGGTCGCGTGGCCGGCGGGCGCCGTCTCCGCCTCCTGCGCGTGGCAGCTCTCGCACCTGGGCCTGGGCGCCTTGGGCGCGTGGGGCTCATGGCAGGTCTTGCACTCCGTGTGGCCGTGTCCCCCTGCGGCGGTCGCCGCCGCGGCCTGCTTCGCGTGGCAGGTGGAGCAGGCCTGCGCGCTCGCCTTCGTGAACTGGTGCGGCTGGTGGCAACCCTTGCACGGTGTCGTCCCCGCGTGGAAGCCGAGATCTGTCGCCGGCCTGGGTATGACAGCGGCTGCACTGCACCGGCGAGGGCGCCCTCAGGAAGGCTGTGTCGGGCAGCGTCGAGGGCGGTGCAGTGGATACGACCGCGCGCGTGTGGGTGCCGGGATGGACCTCGTGGCAGCCTGTGCAGCCCTGGCCCTCCGGGGTCGGGTGTTCGGGGTGGACCGAGAGGTGGCAGCCGGTGCAGGCGCTCTTGGCCGAGGCGCGCACCTCGTGGGGCTTGTGGCAGTTCTCGCACTTCGCGTGCGCCTCGGAGGCGCGGCCGTCCATCGTGACCACGCCCGTGTGGCAGCTCCGGCAGGCGCGCGGGCCGGCGTTTTCACCTCCGTGGGGTGCGTGGCAGGTCGTGCACCGCTCGTGGCCACCGGGGAACGTGGTCGCCGCGGTGAAGGTCTCGGGCTCGCGCTGGGCGTGGCACTCGAAGCACCTGCCAGACGCCGCCCCGCCGACCTCGTGTGGCTTGTGGCAGGTGGCGCACGCCATCGGCTCGCCCGACAACGTACCGGGGACGTGCGGGGCGACGGCGTGCGGCGCCCCGCCGTCGGCGTCGCGCGCGGCCGCGCCGTGGAAGGTCTCGTGCCCCTCGTGGCAGTCGGTGCACTTGCGGGGCAAGGTCCACGGCTCCTGGTGCGGGCGGTGGCAGTTCGAGCACCTCACGCCGGAGTGCACGTCGATCGCCGCGTAGCCGCCCTGGTCCTTGTCGTGGCACTTCTTGCACTCCCACGCGCTCTCCCGGATGGCCCTCCCGCTGCCCGCGTTCATGTCGTGGCAGGCCACGCAGTGCGTCGCGCCCATCGCGGGGATGGTCACGCGGATGGCGTCGTGGCACTCCGAGCAGACGCGGTCGAGCGGCTCGCCGAAGCCCTTCACCTCGCCGAGGTGGCAGCACTTGCATGTCGTACGCTCCGCGAGCCGGGCCTGGACGTCGTGGCCCAGGTGCATCGCCGTCTCGCGCCACTTCGGGTGGTCGCGATCCTCCGGCGTGTGGCAGCGCGAGCAGCGGATGGATCCCGGGCCGAGGTGCCCCTCGTCGGCGCGCGGGGCGAGCCCGACCTCGTGGCCGGCGCGGGCGGCGCCGCTCGCGGCGGGCTGCACGCGCTGGGCAGGGGCCTCCTCCTTCGAGCCGCACGCGGCGGCGAGCACGAGGAGCGTCGCGACGAGCACCCACACCACGAGCGGACGGCGGTGGCGCGCGCTCATAGGACCCCGTGGCACATCCGGCAGGGCCGGTCGGTCTTCGGCCGCTTGCGGCTGCTGAACGCGGCGTTGTGCGGGTTGCCGCCGACGCCGCCGACCTTGTGGCAGCCCACGCAGAGCGCCTCGCCGGCGCCACCGTGGCAGCCCGCGCAGGCTCCGGCTCACGCCATGCGGCGCGGCCGTGGTCGTTGGGCTGCCGGGGGGGCCCAGCCAGCCGGCGGGGTGCGGGCTCTTCGCGCCGCCCGCGGGCGCCCAGGTTATTCTTCGCGTGGCAGTCGTTGCAGCACGTCGGCGTGGTGGCAGGTCGTGCAGAGGCCCGGGTCGGCCTTGGCCTCTTCGGGGTGGCGGGCGAGGAAGCCGGCGCGGTGGACGCCCGGCGCTTCATCGGGTCGTCGAAGGCGAGCTTCTCCGGCAGGGCCGGCACCGTCACGCCGTGGCAGCTCGCGCAGAAGCGCTCCGCGTGGCAGCTCGAGCAGATCTGCCGGTCGGCGGCGGCGCGCAGGCCGTGCTCGCGCAGGAAGTTGCCGCCGTGGATCAGGTGATCGTCCGGCTTCGCGTCCTCTTCGCGCAGGTTCACGTGGCACGCATCGCAGTTCGTTGACAGCTGCGCCTGGTGCTTGTGGCAGCTCGCCGCAGGTCGCCATCCGCGGGCGCAGGACGTCGGCGCCGCTCTCGATGTCGACGTGGCAGCGGACGCAGTTGTGCTTGGCGCGCGGCACGTGGGTGGCGTGCGAGAAGCGCAGGATCTCGCGGGCGCGCAGGGCGCTGGCGCCGCGTCGAGGGGAGGCCGTGGCAGCTCCCGCAGTGGCGGTCGTCGTGCGGGTTCTCGTGGCACTTCTTGCAGTCCGCCGTGCCGGGGATGTGCAGCGGGCCCTCGTCGCCTGCGGTCGCGAGCGCCAGCGTGGCAGCGCATGCACGTGATGCCCTTGAGCACATGGGCGCGGTGCTCGAAGGGCTGGTGACCCGGGGGGCGGAAACCCGAGGATTTCGGCGCAGCCCATGCCGGATGCGGCGAGGAGGGCGGCGACCAGGAGGAGGCCGCCGTAGCGCGCGAGGCGCGAGGACCGGGCGCGCTTCATTTGCTCCCCCACAGGTACGAGACGCGGAAGAGCCCGCTCACCGACGAGGCGGCGGTGGGCGAGGCGCTCGCTTCGAGGGCGCCCGCCATCTCCCACTTCGGCTCGGGCCGGAAGCGCAGCGCGACGAGCCCCCACGGCCAGACGGCGCCGCGCCCGCGCGGGTCGTCGGGCCGGACCAGCTCGAGCTCGGTGGAGGCCGAGACGCGCGCAGAGAAGGGCAGGCGCGCGGTGCCGCGGATGCCCGTCCACGAGGCCTCGGGAATGCCCTCGCGGCGCAGCTCCAGCCCGAGCGCGCCGGCGCCCTTGTCGTCGAGGCGTAGGGTGCGCCGGAAGAGCAAGGCCCTGGGCGCCCACCTCGCCGCCGAGCGACTCGATCGCAGCCCTCCCCGAGCAGGTCGAGCCGCGGCGCCGCACGCCAGAGCAGGGAGGCGCCGGCGCGGTCGCGAGGGGACATCGCCGAGCGCGGAGAAGAGCGACGTTGCAGGCAGCAGGTGCGAGGGCGAGCGGCGCACGGCGAAGACCTCGATGCGCACGCTCTAGAAGCGCGCCGCGATCGAGGCGCGCGCGTCCGTGACCTCCATCGACGTCGAGGTCGACCGCGCTCGTGAACGCGGCGTCGAGCCAGCGCGTCGGCTGGACGGCGCCGTCGAGGCCGAGCTCGTCGTAGGCGATGACGCCGGTCTGCCGTAGCTGGAGGTACGAGAGCCCGACGGTGGCCACGTCCGCGACGCGCTGCCCGACGCGCCCGCCCAGCGGCCCAGTCGTAGTCCCGCGGCTGGAAGTCGCTCACCACCGGCATCGCCGCCGAAGACCTCGACGCTCGTCCCCCAGGGCGCGCGCGCGGTCAGCGTCGAGCCCGTCCAGGTGGACGGGCCGGATCGCGCCCGCCGTCACGAGCATCCGCCCCGCGCGCGCCTCGAAGTACGCCGTCGGGATGCCGCGCACGCACGGACGCGACCATCACGTCGCCGGGGTGATCCGCCGTCGTTCCCAGCCAGACCACCGTCTCGGCGGTGAGCCACGAGGGCTGCCGCGCCTCCCCGGTCAGCACCATCAGGCCGGTGCTGGACTCGGCCCCGGCGAAGTACGCGTCGGCGCGGAGCTGGTACTGCGCCGAGGCGTTCCCCGCCACGAGTGACGCCGTGGCGAGCAGCGCGGAGCAGGCCGCCGCGGCCCTCACTGGATCAGCTCCACGGTGCCGTCGACGTGCGTGTCGGGGCTCCAGGGATGGCAGGCGAGGCACGCGCTCAACACCGGCTGGGCGGCCGTGTGCGGCGTCCCGTCGCGCATCACTTTGGGCGGGAAGCCGTGGCAGGCGTCGCACGCGATAGCGCCGCCGCTCGCGTCGGTCCACCGGGGGCCGGGGGTCTTGTTCCAGTGGCACCAGACGTTGCAGCTCTGCGTCGAGGCGTCGTATGCGCCGCCCTGCGGGAGCGTCACCGTCGCGGGCAGCGGGTGATCGAGGTGCCCCGGCGTCGTGACGGAGGCAGGGACGGGGTGGCAGGTCGCGCACGCGACGACGCGGCCCATGCGGTTGGGGAGCGACGGGTCGAGGTGCGCGGCGTGCGCGCCGACGCTCGGCGCGGTGGGCGAGGTCGCGCCGTCGAGCCCGACAGGAGGCGCGCCGGTCGCGTCGTGCCCGTGGCAGGTGTTGCAGGCGATGGAGGCGTTCAGCTCCACCTTGCCGTCGACGTGCGTGGCCGCGGGCGGCACCGGGTGGCATGTCGCGCAGCTCGTGGGCGTGGCGACGCGGCTCCACGCCTCGTGGCTGCGGGGGCGGAGCGTCGTGGCAACCGTTGCAGGCGATCTTGGCCGGCGGGGTCTGCCAGACCGGGCTCTGATTCACGTGGCAGTAGACGCCCGAGCACGTCTTCGTCGATCGCGTCGAAGGTGGGCTTCGCGCCGTCGTCGCGCGCGAGCCCCGAGAACGCGACGCGGAGCCTCGCCCGTGATGTGGCCGGGGTCGTCGAACTTCGTCGGGACGTCGTGGCAGTCGTTGCAGAACGCGGCGTGGAGCGCGTGGGCTCCGGTGCTCGGCAGCGGGCCGTTTGGCGCCGCCGTGGCACGTGCCGCAGAACCCGGGCCCGCCCGGTTGTGTATGGCAACCGGACGAGGTGCATGGGACGCCGACGGCGCCGCCCTGGAAGTCGGAGCCGTGGCACTCCTGGCAGGGCGAGAGGTCGTCGCCGCTCGCGCGCAGGTAGTTGCGGTGGAACGCGGGGCTCGTGAGGGTCTCCCCAGCCATCCGGGTGCACGCCGTCCCCTGGTGGGACGTCGCGGGGGACGCACGCAGCCGGCGAGCGCCAGCACGGCCATCGCTAGGGAGCGCGCCGAGGATCACGTTCCATCCTCAAGGCGCGGGCGCGTGGACGAGCTGCACGTCCCACTGCGTCCCGGGTCCGTGGCACGTCGCGCACCCCTCGATACCGCCCGGCGCCGTGTTCGTCTCCGCGTGAGCGACGACGTAGGGAGCGTCGTGGCAGGCCGTGCACACCGCCGTCGTCGGCGGCGTGAACGTCTGCGATGCGACGACGCGGTCCTGGCAGTAGCTCGTCGGGTCGAGCGAGGGATCGTCGCACGCGAGGACCTCGCTCATGCTGGGCAGGAGGCCGTCGCCGAGCGGCAGAACGTACGTCGCGCCCGCGTGGCAGGCGGGGCATGCCTTCAGGTCTCCAGGGTAAAGGTCGGCCCCGAAGTCCTCCGGCGTGCCGCCCGGGTTCTGCGGCGTGGGCCCTGGGTAGCCGCCGATGACATAGGGCTGCTGCGTGAGCGAGGCGCCCATGTGGATTCTTGTGGACGAGCACCTTGAAGTCGACCGACTGCGCCGTCGTCGTCGGGACCTCGAAGCGCGCCACGCGCTGGTCGTTCGCCTTGTTGGGGTTGTGGCAGAACGCGCAGTACTGCGCCTCCTGCCGGAGGCCCCCGTGGGCCTCCAGCTTGTCGTGGCAGCCGTTGCACTGGCCGACGTCGACGACCTTGCGGCGCGGGACCGGCGCGGCGTCGGTGACGGCGGCGAAGGCGATGGGGTTCAGCGCGCCGTACTCCGCCGTGCCAGGGCCGCCGGGCTGGAGGTAGCCCTCGAGCCCGAACGCGTAGGTGCCAGTCGCGCTCGCCGGCATCGGCGACGCGAACACGTAGCGGTAGGTGCCGACCTGGCCTTCGAGCGCCAGCGAGCCCGTGGCGTCCGGCGCCCTGGATGGTCTCCTGCGTGTAGGATGCGTAGTCGGCGGTGGGGCCCGCGACCGTGACCGCGAGATCGGGCAACGGGCTCGCGAGCAGATGTCGAGAGGCGCGCCGTTCTGCTTCGCGGTGAAGACGACCTCCGGCGTCTGTCCCGGCGCGGTGCCGCTCACGCTGACGATGGAGAGCGAGAGCATCGGCGCCGAGGGGTCGGTCGCGGGTGTGACGTGCACGGTCGCGACCCCCGCGAGGCCGGCAACCGGCGGGGTGGCAGACCTGGCACTTGGAGTCGTCCGCCTGCGGCCCGCCCTCGTGCGCCGTCCACCCGGCGGGCGCCGGCGTCACGAACGCGGTCCGGTCGTGGCAGGAGCCGCAGGCCGCGCGCGTCGGGACGTTCTTCCAGTTGTCCGCCTCGCTCCCCTGGTGGCACGCGACGCAGCGCCCCGTGTCCTGGGGGAAGACCACCTTGGAGTAGTCGGAGACCTGCTGCATGTCGCCGGCGAGCTGGTAAGGCGTGCCGCCGTCGACGCTGGGCAGAGACGCGCCCTGGTGGATCTTGTGCACCATCACCCTGAAGTCGTCGGCGTTGCCGGTGGTCGGGTCCGCTCGTCTGCGGCGAGTGACAGAGCACGCAGAGCTTGACGTCACGCCGGTCGCCCCCGTGCGCCGCGAGCGGATTGTGGCACGAGTTGCACGCGGTCGTCTCGACGACGTCGCGCGTGACGGTGACCTTGCCGCCTGCGGGGAGGAAGTCGAACGTCGCGTTCGCGACGTAGCGCTCACCCTGGAACTGTCGCGAGGCCCACACGCCCACCGTGTGCGTGGCGTGGGGATCGGCCACCACGATGGGACTGCCGAACGTGTACGTGTAGAGGCCCTGCGTCGGGTCGACTCTCGGTGAAGACGCCGCCGGGATCCGCCGTCGCCTGGGTGGCGGTCATGTCCGTGAGCGTGCTCGTCACGGAGGCGGTCGTGTAGGACGTGTACTGGAGCGCCTGTCCGGATGGGGTCTGGGCGAGCCATGCGAGGACGAAGGAGGCGTCGACCGCGCCCTCGGTGTAGAGGCCCCGGCGATCGAGCGGGAGGCCGCTCGCGTCGGTGATTTGGAAGGAGACCGTGACGACGCCCTTCGCGTCGACGGCGGCGCCCTGATGGTGAGGACGAGGCCAGGTCCGACGAGGTAAGCGTTCTGCCCCGGCGCGCCGGCATCGCCGGCTGGGCCCGGGGGCCCGGGCGGGCCGCCCGCGTCACTCGCGGGCCCCGGAGGCCCCAGCGGGCCCCGCGAAGCCGTCCGGCCCCGCGGGCCCCGCGCAGCCGAGGAGCGCGAGGGTCGCGCGCGAGGAGCAGCCCGAGGGCGCTCCAGCGCGCCGCGCGCCGGGCGCTCAGCGCATTCTCGGTCGCGGGGCGGGGGCGGCGCTCGCTCGGAGTGTTCATCGTGATGCTCTCCGCCTGCGCCAAAGCAACTTCGCTCCTGCCCGAGCGCGCGCAGCATCCCGCGTCCTCGCGCACGACGGACACGCGCAAACCGTTCGCCTGCGCGCAGGTCCCGCGCGCGGGGGGCTGCTCGCCCGGGCTCGGTCACGGGAGCTTGGAGAGCGCCGAGGTCGTGCCGGCAAAGACTGCATCATAGAAGTCCGGGTTGTGGACGCCGAGCGTGTTGTCATGGTCGAGCAGGCTCAGGTTCCAGTGCGCTTTATATAGGATCTGGACGTCGTCCGCGTTCGCGGTCGGGGCATTGAACGGCGTGAGCTGCGGGCCGCTCGCAGGCGGAGGTAGCGCCAGGGACGCGATTGGCACCGTGAGGTTGGAGACGGGAACCGGGGCCCCGACAGGGCTGCCGCTCGCGTCGACCCACTGCACGGTGACCGGCGCGGGGAGGTCCAGCGTGAGCCCCGCGCCGACGGAGGGGCCGTACGCCGTGCCCGGGGTCGCGCCGATGGGCGTGAAGGTAACCGCGACCGGCGCCGCGGCGATCACGACGTTCAGCGTGCTCGGGCTCGCGCTCGAGTAGAGGCCCGTCGCAGGGTCGTACGCGCGGGCCACCAGCGTTGCACCAGGTGGGGCGACCGCAGCGGCGATCGGGGCGAGCGTCTTCGCGGCGAAGAGGCCGCGGAGCTGGTCGAACCCGGCCTGGTACTTCGCCTGGAGCGCGGCAGGGTCCAGGCCTGGGGTGTGGCAGCTCGCGCAGATCGTGCCGTCGACGACGAAGGAATGGCTCGTCGTCTGTCCGGCGGCCTGCTCGGAGGCGGTGGGATTCGCGTAGCGGCACCCGGCGCACGAATCGGCGACCGCAAGGTGCGGCGAGGGCTGGAGGCGGCTCCCGAAGTAGGCGTTGAAGCCGAAGAGCACGTCGCCTTGCGCCGAGGCGTGCGGGGTCGAGAACGACATCAGCGACGCAGGCGCCAGGATCCCGTTGGCCTGCGGCCTGTGTGGCGAAGTCGGTGTGCTCGCCGTCGCGCGAAGTGTGGCACGAGAGGCAGATCATGCCCGCGCCGAGCCCGGAGACGTCAGTGAGCCCGCTCGGCAGCGCGGCCGCCGCGTCGTAGAGGCGGAGCTGGGCCGGCAGCGTCGCGTCGTGCGGGTCGTGGCAGGCTGGGCAGCTCTGCGGCTCCACCGTGGCCTTGCCCATGCCGAACCCGGTCATCTCGCTCGCCGTCGCGACGTGGTTCGCCGGCGCGGGGCCGGTGTCGAGTGGGCTGCCGTCGCTGGTGAGGAAGCCGTAATACCCCTGGGCCAGACCGGCGGCGTAGCGGGCGAATCCTTGCGCCGCATGGCAGCGCCCGCAGTCCGCCGCGTCGGGGCTGCTCTCGACCGAGCCCGCGCCGATCGCGAGCCCGAGATTGGCGTGCGTGCCTTGCGCCCACTGCGCGGCGTCGTAGTAGCCCGGCCCCTGCTGGTGGCAGGTCCCGCAGACCCCGCTGGACCACTTGATGCGCGCCGCGCTGTCCAGGTTGGTCGAGTTGGCGTGCGGGCCGGCGATGGTCGTGACCTGGGGCCCGTGGCAGCTCTCGCACTGGATGCCTGCGAGCTGCCCGAGCCCCGGGACGGCCTCGAGCGCGGCCCAGTTGCCCGGTTGGTCCTTGGCCGGGAGCTTCCACCCGGTCGCTGCCTGGACGTCATCGAAGCCGCCGTTCTTCGCGCTCGGGTCGTAACCCACCGTGTGGCACGGGAGGCACGCCTCGGTGAAGCCCTGCCCGTCGGCACCATCGATCCTGCGCTGCATGGCCGAGTAGTGCGTGGTCTTCTCCCACGGTGTGAAGACGTCGGGCGCGATGGTGCCGGTGTGGCAAAGCGCGCAGTCGGTTTGCGAGGCGGGCGTCATCTCGCCCTGCCAGGTGCCCGCATAGATGCGCATGCTCTGGCCGGAGATGGTCTCCCCGACGACGTACACGCCGGGCACGTCGGGGGTGAAGCGCGGGAACTGGACGACACGTCGCTCAGCGTCGCCGCCGATCCCGCCGCCCCGGAGGCGTCGAGCGTCCAGGTCCAGGTCGTCTGCGGCGCGGGCGGAGTCCCGATGGGCACGAGCTGGCCGTTGCCCTGGAGCCACACCGGGACGCCGATGGGCACCATGCGCAGTCCCGTGGTCGGCCGGGTCGAGCTTCACGGCCACCGTCGTGGTCGTGGAGAGCCCGTTCGCGTCGGTGACGACGAGCTGGAAAGCGTAGGCGTTCGACTGGTCCGGATCGATCCCGAGGGCGTCGAAGCGCGCGTCTGCGATGGCCCGGGGGCCGAGGGAGGTGGCGATGTCTCGCGTGGTGAAGCCGAGCGTCGCGGTGTCCGCGCCGGCCAGCGTCGCTGCCGGACCGTTCGTCTGGGTCCACGCATACGTGAAGGGTCCGTTGCCGCTCGCGTGCGCCGGCACCGTGACCGAGGTGCCGTACCCCGCCGTGAGCTGATCGGACACGGTGACCGCGGGCCCACCCGCGCCGCCGTCGCCCTCGCGATCCAGCGCGACGCTCACATTCACCGGAGCGCCGGCCGGCACGGCGACGTTCACCGTCTGCTCGACGAAGCCCGCGAGCTGGAAGGAGATGTCGTAGACGCCGACGTCGAGTGGAGGGAGGGAGAAGGCGCCCGCGCCGTCGGTGGTCGCCGTCGCGCCGCCGGGCTGTGCGGTCACGGCGACGCCGCGGAGCGGGCGCTCGCCGTCGGTCGCCGTCCCGCGGACCGTGTTGGTCGCCGGCAGGGGGCCGGAAGGTCCAGGAGGCCCGGCCTGGCCCCGCGGACCCCTCGGGCCCGCCGCGCCCTCGGGGCCGTTGCACCCGAGGGCGAGGAGGATGGCGAGCGCGGCGCTCCACTTGATGGCGCTCATGGCGCGGGTCCTCGTGGCGCCTCCGGCTCGCGCCTACTGGACGCCCTCGAGCTGGGCGGAGGTGTTGGCGATCACGCTGTTGAAGAAGGAGGGATTGTGGATGCCGAACGTGTTGTCGTAGCTGAGCAGGGTGAGGTTCCAGTACGCCTTGAGGAGCGTCTGGATGTCGCCGTTCACCCACGGCGGGAGGTACGCGACCGGGCCGTTGACGGTCCAGTCCACCGCGCCCGTCCACGGGGTGAAGCTCGCGGCGTTGTAGCCCGGCGTGGCCGGGATGGCCTGGTTCGTCGTCACGGACGAGAGCGTGACGGTGAGGTTCGTGATCGACGCCGTGACGTGCGGGTTGGGCGGGGTCGCGGTGTCGTAGAACGTCACGTTCGTCGCCGGGGTCGCCAGCGTGAGCGTGAGGCCCGCTGTGGCACCGAAGCCGCCGTAGGAGGGCGAGCCCGTCACCGTGCCGATGTTGGCCCAGGTGATGGCCGTGACCTGGGTGATCGGGATGTACTGGGACTTGGTCGAGCTCGTGTAGTAGCCCGTGGCCGGGTCGTAGGCGCGCGCCGTGACCACGACGCCCTGGGTGTTGATGGCCGCGTTCAGGTTGGTGAGCAGCTTGCTCGCCCACAGGTTGCGGAGCTGACCGAGCTGCGTCTGGTTGGCGGCCTGGAGGGCAACGCCGTCGACGTTGTTCGTGTGGCAGTTCGCGCACACGGTGCTGTCGACGACGAACGAGTGGTTCGAGGTCTCCTTGAGCGCGGTCTGCGACGCGGTCACCACCTTCGCGTGGCAACCCGCGCAGGAGTCGGCGACCGCCATGTGGGCCGAGGGCGCCATGCGCGGACCGAAGTAGGCGTTGAAGCCGAAGAACATGTCGGCCTGCGACGCGGTGTGCGGGGTGGTGAACGTCGCGAGCGGGCCCTGGACCATCTCGCCCGTCGAGGTCCACACGGGCTTGGTGGAGGTGCCTGTGTTCACCGACTGGGTGATCTGGGTCTGGAAGTCGGTGTGCTCACCGCTGCGCGAGTTGTGGCAGGTCGCGCAGATGGCGCCGGCGCCCATGCCGCTGATGTTGGTCATGCCGTTGGGCAGCGCGGGCAGCGCGTCATAGACGCGGAGCTGGCTGCAGTCCACGCCGTTGAGCTGCCCGTTCGGGCAGGTGCCGCCTGCGGTGTTGTCGTGCGGATCGTGGCAGGCCGCACAGGTCTGCGGCTCGACCGTCGCCTGGCTCATGCCCCACGCGGTGAGCGAGGCCGTGGTCGCGGGCGTGTTCGACGCGGTCGCGGCGGGGTAGGTCGGATCGAGCGGCTTGCCGTCGGTGGTGAGGTACGCGTAGTAGCCGCCCGGCAGGTTCGCGGCGTAGCGACGGAAGCCCTGCGCGGAGTGGCAACGACCGCAGTGGTTGGGGACGGGGCTCTTCTCGACGCTCCCCTCGGAGATGGCGAGCGCGCGGTTCGAGTGGGCGCCGTAGTCACCCTGCACCACCCACTGCGAGGGGAAGTAGTGGTTGCCGTACTCTTCGTGACAGCTCGCGCAGAGCTCCTCGGAATAGGAGATGCGCGCCGCGCCGTCGGTCGCCGCGGTGGCGTGGATCTCGCTGCTCACCTGGCCCTGCGGCCCGTGGCAGCTCTCGCACTGGATGCCGGCGAGGTCCGCCAGATCGTTTGGGCTCTGGATGCTCTCGAGCGCCGACCAGTTGCCCGGCTCGTTCTGCGCCGGGTAGGTCCAGCCGGCGGCCTTCTCAACGTCGTCGAAGCCGTTGTTCGCGGCGGTCTTGTC
The DNA here is from genome assembly GCA_963827955.1 of uncultured delta proteobacterium. GTDB lineage: Bacteria > Myxococcota_A > Polyangia > Polyangiales > Polyangiaceae > CAWHDJ01. The sequence goes on from CAWHDJ010000017.1 coordinate 324,866, forward strand.
GTAGCCGACCGTGTGGCACTCCAGGCAGCTCTCGCCGAAGTGCGGGCCGGCCGAGCCCTCGATCTTGCGCTGGAGCGCGGTGGCGTGGTTCGTCTTCGACCACGGCGTGAAGTAGTCCGGCGCGGTCACGTTGTTGTGGCACTGCTGGCAGTTGATCGCCGCGAGCGTGGGGCTGACCGGGACCGGCGGGTTGTCGTTCGAGCCGGTGAGGGTCATCATGCCGAGCCACGTGCCGGCGTAGACGTTGAAGCTGCACGGTGTGTTGCCCGTGTTGGAGACGGACTCCGTGAGGGTGTAGATGCCGGCGACATCGGGGACGAAGTACGCGTACTGCCCCGTCGCGCCGCTGGCGTAGGGCTGCTGCGGCCCGTCGGCCGCGTAGAGCGTGGCGTTGGAGCCGTTTGGAACCGCGGTGAGCTGCCAGCTCCAGCTCGCCTGCGTCGCGCCTCCGTCGAGCGTGAAGTCGGGGCCGTTGCCCTCGAGCCAGACCGGGATGCCGATCGGCACGTCTCGCACGCCCTGCGTCGGGCGCGTGGCGTACACCTGGACCGAGGAGGTGGTGCTAACCCCGTTGCCGTCGGTGACGACGACCTGGAAGACCGCGTGGGCCGCCTGGTCGCGGTCGATGCCGCGGACGCCGCAGCGCGCGTTGGCGACCACGATGCCGCCGTCGGCGATGCTGTCCGGGTAAGCGTACCCGATCGAGGTCACGAAGTCGGGCGTGGTGAAGCTCAACGTCGCGGTGTCTGCGCCGCTGAGCGTGACCGGGGGGCCGCCCGTCTGCGTCCATGCGTAGGTGAGCGTGCCGCTGCCCGTCGCAGCTGCAGTGATGGTGACGGGCGCCGCGAAGCCGACGCTGAGCTGGTCGCTCACGCTGACGGTCGGCCCGGGGCCGGCGCCGGCGTCTGCGGGGACCATCACCACGTTCACCTTGGTGGGCCCGGAGAGGTTCACGCCCAGGGCCACCGTCTGGTCGACGTAGCCCGTCAGGTGGAACGTCATGTCGTAGCCGCCGATGTCGAGGCCCTTGAACGAGAAGGCCCCGTTCGCGTCGCTGGTGGTCGTGCCTCCGCCCGGCGTCGCGGTCACCGCGACGCCGGAGAGCGGCGTCTGGTCGTCCGTGGTCACCGTGCCGGAGACGTCGTTCGTGAGCGGAGGAACGACGCCGGCATCGCCCTTCGCCCCTGCGTCACCCGCTGGGCCGGCAGGGCCCTGGGGGCCTTGGAGCCCCTCGGGCCCCGTCGGTCCGACGGATCCACTGCAACCGAGGACCGCGAGCGCCGCGGCGAGCACCATGTATTTGAGGCGTCGTGAAATGTTCATGGCAAGCCTTTGGGGTGCTGCGGGGAATGGATCGTCACCCGGCCGGCTATCAGCAATCGCCGTGCCCGTCGACTGTGAAGAGGATCGGGGGACAGAACGCGGGTCTACCGCGCAGTCTGTGCCGTCGGGCGCACGGATTGCGCCTCCAGCTCCGGCTCGAAGGGCGCGGAGCCTGCGGCACGCGGGTCATGCGCCGTCAGGATGCGTCGGCGGGCTCGTGCCTCGGTCGAAGCGCGCGGTGATCGCATAGGTCCCAGCGCCGGCCTCGAGCGTCACATCCATCCCGCTCTTCTGGAAGATGCTCAGCATGGGCTTGTTGTCGACCAGCAGGTCGGCCGACATGCCGGAGAGGCCCCGCGCCCGGGCAATCTCCTGCATCCGCTTGAAGAGGAGCGTACCGACACCCTTGCGCTGCCATGCATCGAGCACGGCGATCCCGATCTCCGCGAGGTTCGTGGCGGGGTCCACGTCGTATCGCGCCAGGGCCACGATGTCCTCGAGCGCGTCGCCCGCGCAGGCCACGAGCGCCATGCTCGAAGCGTAGTCCACGCTGCACAAGCGCTGCATCTCTTCGTGGGCGTGCGTGCGTTTGTGCGAAAGGAAGCGGCGGTAAGTGCTCTCGTCGGAGAGGTGGTAGAAGAGGCCCTGGACCGCCGGCTCGTCCGAGACGCGCACCGCACGCACGAGGACGGTCTCGCCCGAGGCGAGGTGCACCGCGCCCGGCTGCTCCCAGGGGCATCGGGGGCTCGGCGCGACCTGGTCGGGGAAGACGTAGTGCCGCGCCTTCGCGGCGGCGAGCAGCTCGGCGCGATGATCGGGGTGGGCAATCTCGATCAGGGCCATGGCGCGCTCGCGGATGTTCTTGCCCCAGAGGTCGGCGACGCCGTGCTCGGTCACGACGTAGTGGACGTCGCCGCGGCTCGTCACGATGCCCGCGCCCTCCTCCACCCCCGGCCGGAATCCGGCTCACCTCGCCGCCCTTCGCGGTCAATCGGAGCGCGATGATGGGCCTGCCCCCGGTACTCCTCGCGGCCCCGCGGATGAAGTCGACCTGTCCCCCGATACCCGAAAAGAAGCGCCCCATGATCGTGTCGGCCGAGACCTGGCCGGTGAGGTCCACCGCGAGCGCCGAGTTCGATCGCAATCATCCGGTCGTTGCGCGCGATGACCGCGGGGTCGTTCGTGTAGCTCGAGGGGCGCATCTCGACGGCCGGGTTGTCGCGCACCCACTCATAGAGGGCGCGGCTCCCCATGACGAACGAGGTGACAATCTTGCCGGGGAGCACCGTCTTGCGGCGCCCGTTGATGACCCCGGCGTCGGCGAGCTGCATCACGCGGTCGGAGAACATCTCGGTGTGGACCCCGAGGTCTGCATGACGGGTGAGCGAGGCGAGGAACGGCGTCTGGGAGGCGGCCAATCCCGAGCTGGAGCGTGGCGCCGTCGGGGACGAGCGAGGCGACGTGCTCGCCGATGGCGCGATCCGCTTCGTCGAGCGGCTCGGGCAAACGCTCCGGCAGCTCGTAGTCCACGGGGACGATGTGCGCGAGGCAATCGACGTGGATGAACGAATCGCCCAGCGTCCGGGGCATCCTCGGGTTCACCTGGGCGATCACGACATCGGCCGAGTCGACGGCCGCGCGCACGACGTCCACGGAGACGCCGAGGCTACAGTAGCCGTGCGCGTCGGGCGGGCTCACCTGGATGAGCGCCACGTCGATGCGCACCCGGCGCGACGTGATGAGGCGAGGAATATCCGAGAGGAAGACGGGCATGAAGTCCGCGCGGCCCTCCTGGACTGCGCTCCTCACGTTCGCGCCGATGAAGAACGCCGTGTGCCGGAACCGCGACGCATGCTCGGGGGCGACGTAGGGTGCCGGGCCCAGGGTCATGAGGTGCACGATCTCGTTGTCGGCGAGGTGCGTTCCGTGCGTGACCATCGCGTCGACGAGGACGCTCGGCTCGGCCGCGCCGGAATCCGATGAAGATGCGCCGTCCTGCCAGCACGGCGCGCATGGCCTGCTCGGGCGTGGCGAGCTTCCCCGATAGCGTGTTTCCAGCGGTTCCATGGCTCAGGTCGCCTCGTTCCGGCCGCTCGGCTCAGGGGTGCCGCACCGCGAGCACGACCCGCCCGGAGAGCGTGCCCTCCATCATCCGGGTGAACGCGTCGTTCACCATGGCGAGCGGCTGGACCTCGATGGTCGCTCGAACGGCGCCGGCGGCCGCGGAATCGAGCGCCTCCTTGAGATCCATGCGCGTCCCGACGATCGAGCCGCGGAGCGTCAGGCGCTTCAACACCACGTCGAAGATCGGCGTGGCGAACTCGCCGGGTGGCAGGCCGATGAGCACGCACGTACCTCCGGGGCGGAGCATGCCGATGGCTTGCCTGAACGCGGCCGGCGAGACCGCGGTGACCACCGCCCCATGCACGCCGCCGACGAGGCGCTGCACCTCCGCGCCTGCGTCGGCGCCCCGCGCGTCGACTGTGACCTCGGCGCCGAGCGAGCGGGCCAGCGCGAGCTTGTCGAGGCTGACGTCCACGGCGACGACACGCATGCCCATCGCCCGCGCGTACTGGACCGCGAGGTGGCCGAGGCCGCCGACGCCGGAATCACCACCCACTGGCCGGGGCGCACCTCCGATTCGCGCAGTCCCTTGTAGGTGGTCACACCGGCGCAGAGGATCGGCGCGGCCTCCATGAAGCCAAGCTTGTCCGGGATGCGCCCGACGTAGGCGGCCTCCGCGAGGGCGTACTCTGCGAAGCCCCCGTTCACCGAGTACCCGGTGTTCTGCTGCGAGGGACAGAGCGTCTCCCACCCTGTGAGGCAGTGATCGCACGCGCCGCACGCGCTATGGAGCCACGGGACGCCAACGCGATCGCCCTCCTTCACGGAGGTGACCCCATCGCCCACCGCGGCGACGTACCCGGCGCCCTCGTGACCGGGGATGAACGGGAGCGTCGGCTTGACCGGCCAGTCACCGCGGGCTGCGTGTAGATCCGTGTGGCAAACGCCGCTCGCGACGATCGCCACGACAATCTGTCCAGCGGCGGGCCTGGGCAGCGGGACCTCCTCGAGCGTCAGGGGCTGACCGAACTTTCGGACGACTGCGGCCTTCATCGTGCGTTCCATGGTCTCTCCTCCAGCGTGGCGTGGAGCGCTCGACGCAAGTGCCGTACCATCGCTGTGGAACCGATCGCCCGAGAAGCTCGGCTCGTCGCCGCGCACCGTTTGCGGCACGCCGCAAGCGGTGCGGCTCCGGGTGTACGCCGGCTTGGCGCTGGTGGAGCCCGACCGGATGCACGCGGCCGACGCCAGCGGTCGGTCGCCGGGCCATGGACCTGGGTCACCCCCTCGCGACGCTCGCCGCGCAGAGGTCCGCGAGCGCCATGATGGCGATCTGTGGGTTCACGCCGAGGTTGGCCGGGAAGACGCTGGAGTCGGCGACGTAGAGGCGGTCGGTCGCGTGGTGACGGAAGTCGGGGCGGACGACGCTGGTCCGGGGTCACTTCCCATGCGCGCCGTGCCGAAGAGGTGCGTCATCGACATCGTGTAGTCGCCCGCGGAGAGCGAGCCTTCCTGCTCGAAGCGCGCCATCGGCCGCGCGATCGCGCACGACGGCATCGAAGCCCGGCACGCCCGGGATACACCTCGACCGCGCCCGCTGCGAGCATCGGTTCGCCGAGGACGCGCACGCCGCGGCGCGCCTTGCGCACGTCGCTGGGCGTCGAGCGAGTAGCGTGACGATGGGCCGCCGCCGCGCCATCCGTCCGGGCCGCACCCGGCCTCGCCCCTCCGCGCGCAGCGCCGCGCCCCAGCAAGCGTAGCGGTCCAGCTCGACCAGGCGGTGGGCGAAGCGCTCGCCGACGTCGGGGACGCGGCTCGCGAGGAGGGAGATGTCGAAGCCGAGGGCCTCGAGCTTGATCCCCTCGGCACGGTAGCCCGTGACCTCGTGCCCCTGCGTGGCACCGCGCCAGGCGCGGACGGGCTCGGGGAAGCGGCCCGTGACCGACACGCCAGGATGCGCGGCGAGGCCCGCGCCGACCGGGCCCTGGGCGAGGCCGCTGCGGAGAAGCAGGCACGGGGTCTGGACGGCGCTCGCGGCGAGGACCACGGCGCAACGCGCGCGCACCTCGAAGCGCGCGCCCGCAGTGGAGACTCCCGCGACGCCGCGCGCCACGCCGCGCTCGACGATCACCCGGGTGACTCGCATCCCCGCGAGGATGCGGGCCCCGGCCTCCACCGCGTCGGGGAGGAAGCTCCGGTCCATCGAGAGCTTGTGCCCGTGCGGGCAGCCCTGAAGGCAGCGGCCCTCGCCCACGCAGCCGTCCACGTTGCGGCGGATCGGCCGGTGCGCGACGCCGAGCACCTCCGCGCCGCGCGCGAGCAGGAGGTTCTTGGGCCCGGCGACGCGCTCCTCGGTCGGGTGGACATGGAGGCGCGCCTCGATGCGATCCTCGGCAGCGCCGACGGCCGCGGGATCGAGCGCCTCGCCGAGCGCCGGATCGTCCCGGGCCCACTCGGCGAGCACCTCCGGCGGGAAGCGCCAGGAGATGGCCCCGTTCACGACCGAGGTGCCGCCGACGGCGCAGCCCTGGAGGTACGGCATGGACGCGTTCCCGAACGCGATGGACGTGCCCATGTCGCGGTAGAGCGAGGCCATCGCGCGCACGCCGCTGGCCTGGAGCCGATCGAGCGGCGCTTCGTGCCCCTCCTCGACCACCAGCACCCGCACACCTCGCAGCGCGAGGTGCCGCGCCACCGCGGCGCCGGCCGGCCCGCTGCCGACCACCACCACGTCGGCCTCGTCTCGGAGCGGGCGGCGGACGTCTCGGCCATCGAGCGCGCAGAGAGGGGCGCTCACGCTGCGCCCTCGTACCGGGCGCGCACGGCCGGGTCGTCGAAGTAGGCGAAGCACGCCAGCGTCTTCAACGCGGCGACGGACTGGCGGACGAACGCGCGCCGGGAGCGCGCTGCCTCGGCGAGGAAGCGGGCGCGCGCATCCGGAGGGAGGGCGTAAAAAGGCGCGCCGAAGCCAGACGCAACGGGAAGAAAGGTGATCGTGTACAGCATGGGGCGGAGGCCAGCGCGCACCAGCGGCGCAGCGGCGACGTCGAAGCGAGTCCAGAACGCGGCCGGGTCGATCGACTCGAAGGGGGGCAGCCCGTCGGCCCGGGCGGGGTCGACGGCTCCGACGATCGAGGAGAAGATCGCCTCCGCCCACGCGCGTTCGACGCGGGTGAGGCGCAGCGGGTCGACGAGCTTCGCCGGAGGCGTGGGGATCTGCGCGGGGTCGAGGCGGTGATCGCGCTCGAGGGTGAAGTACGTCGGAGTCTCGATGCAGCGCCCCCCGATCATAAGGTAGCTCACACCCAGGAGCTCGTCGGCACTCCCGGGTGCGAGCGCGACCAGCGGATCCTTCACCAGGCGCACGACGCCGGGAGGATTGGGCCCGCGGGCGTAGTCGATGATCAGGCCACGGTCGAAGCCCGGCGGCGCGGTCACGCCCCCCGGGGAGACGACCTCGTAGTACCACTCCGTCACCGGGCGCCCGCGCCGCGTCCTGGGCCGGCTGGGCGCGTCGATGCCGTCCTGCTCGAGCCGCACGTTGTAGCCGAGTAGCCGCCCCGTCTCCTGGTCGCGGTAGAACGTCTTCTGGAACGTCTTCCAGGTGAGCCGCTCGATCGCCTCCGGCAGGCCGAGGCTCGTGCCGCGGTAGGCCCAGCCCTCGATCGCGCGCGGGTCGACAGGGTGGCCAGCAGCAACGGCGTCGCGGAGGGCGCGCGTGGAGGCCGTGCGGAGCGCTCGCGCCGTGGTCACGAGGCGCTCGTGGGATGTTGGATCATCGCCTCAGCTACATCACATCCGGGGGACGCTCGGCAAGGTGTCGCGGCAGCTCGACCGTGAAGGTCGCTCCTTCGCCGAGCCGGCTCTCGACGCGGACCGCCCCGCCCAGCGTCTCGACGAGCTGCCGGACCAGCCACAACCCCAGCCCGAAGCCGCCATAGTGCCGCACCTGTACGGCGCGCTCGAAGCGCTCGAAGATGTGCGCCTGCTCCTCCGCGGAGATCCCGATGCCGTGGTCGCGCACCACGAGGCGCACGGCGCGCTCGTCGCCGTCGGCGCGCAGCTCAATCGGCCGGCCGGCCCCGTACTTGCCCGCGTTCGAGAGCAGGTGGCCCACGATCCGGACGAGCCAGCGCCGGTCCCAGCGCCCCACCATCGGGCCCTCTACGGCCTGGCTCAGCGCGCAGCCCGCGCGCTGGAGTGCCTCGGCCGAGCGCTCCGTAGCCTCGGCGAGGACGGCACACAGGTCGACCTCCTCGAGCGAGGGGATGGGCGGCGTGGCGGTGAAGCGCGCGATATCCAACAGATCGTCGATCAGCGCACCCAGCCGCGCGCTGGATTGCTCCGCGAGGGCGAGCAGCGGTGCGCCGCAGGGCGCCCCCTCGCGCACCTGCCGGAGCAGCGCCTGGAGGGCCATCTGGAGCGACGTCAGCGGCGTCTTCAGCTCGTGCGACGCGTTCACGAGGAAGTCCTCCCGAGCCTGCAGCGCCCGCTGCGCCTCCAGGTAGAGGCAGGCGTTGTCGATGGCGAGCGCGCCGCGCGCCGCCAGCGCCTCGGCCAGGTTGAGCTGCACCTGGCCGTACGGGCACCGCTCGTCCGCCGACACCAGGAGCATGGCCCCGAAGAGTCGGCCGCGGGCCTTGAGAGGGACCATGATGAACGAGGCCATCCCGGCATCGAGCAGGAGCGCGGCTGCCCGCGTGCGAACCGGGCCCTCGAGCAGTGGGAAGGCCGAAGAGAACCGGGCCAGGCAAGATGCGCCCCCGTTGACCAGGAGCGCTCGACCTTCGGCGACCACCGCAGGCAGACCCTGCGTCGCGGGGAGAGTGAAGACGATTGGCGCGAGCTTGGCGAGGCGCGCCTCTTTTTTCGGGTCCGTGTGGACGAACACCGGAGTCGTGAGAATGCCGCGCTCGTCGATGACGCGTACGGCGCACCAGGACGCGAGGTACGGCACCGCGAGGTGCGCGAGCACGTCGAGCAGGCGCGTGGGGTCGTCGAACACGGCGGAGAGCACGCGGCTCGCCTCCGCCAGAAACGCCGTGAGGTGCTCCGACTGCTCTGCCAGCGCCCGCGCCCGGCGCTCCTCCAAGACGAGCCCGTCCCGCTCCACCTCCAGGCGCCGCTGCTCCGTGACGTCGACGCCGGTGACGAGCACGCGCACGACGTGATCGCCGCCGCGCAGGACCGTGCCGCGCCAGCGGATGAGCCGCCGCTCACCGTTCTTGGTGATCCAAGGGCTCTCCAGCGCCTCGGGCAGCCGGCCCTCGACGAGCCGGAGGACGGCCTCCTCGACCCTCTGCGCATCGTCCTTCGGGACGAGCACCTCCCAGAAGGGTCGATTGCTCACCTCGCCGGCGGTGCACCCCGAGATCAGCTCGCACGTCGGGTTGAAGTAGAGGATGCGCCCCTCCCCGTCGAGCGTGCACACCGGCGCGTCGATCGCGTCGAGCACCCCGGAGCCGGAGGGGAGAGCGAGCTCGTGCTCGAGCGAGTCTTGGGCTGCTGCGCTCGCCGCGTCGGCCAAGTGCGTCGGATCGTTCATGTCTGGAGCGCTCCCGGCAAGCGGGCATGCCCGGACGTGAGCGCTGTCTCATCGCGAGCATGACGCAGCCGATCCGGCCACGCAGCCGACCGGGCGAGGGGGGCGATGATCACGCTTCTTGCTTGACCGCCCAGCGCGCGAGCTCACTTTCGCGAACGGCGAGCACGCGATCCAGGAGCCGCCAGATCAACCCGTGCTCCTGCCTGTGTCGATCCCGAGCGCGGCAACGGCGCGCTGGATGGCAACGGCGAGCGCGGGGACCGCGGCTGCAACGCTGTCGGTGAGCGGCGCGCCGGCCTCGAAGTGCGCCCCCTCGACGCCGAGGAAGACGCCGCACGGCAGCGGGCGCCCGAGGCTCCGCGCGAGCGCGAGCGCCTCCGACGGACCGAAGCCGTGTGACGAGGCAGGCGCCGAGGCGACGGCGCGATCGAGGATCGCGTGAAGTGGAAGCTCGACGAGAGCCCCCGGGCGCGCGCCGGTCCGTACCACGTCGACCAGCACCACCGGCACGCCGACGTCCAGCAGCTCCAGCAGCTCGACACCCGGACGGCCGGCGAGGACGACGTCGAGATCGCCGCCTGTTGTCGCCGCGATGCGCCCGGCGGCCATCGCGGCGCCGTCGTCGCCGGCGGCATCGTTGCCGAGCACGACCACGCGAACGCTGCTCACGAGCGCGCCTCTTCGCCGATGCGCTCGATGCTGAGCTTCAGAAATGCGTCGCGCACGAGATGCAGGGATCGTACGCGCGGATGAGCTGCTCGCAGCGCAGTGTCGCCGCGTCTTGCGGGAGCGCGAGGAGGGCCGGGGCGAGGCCCGCGAGATCCCGCTCGATGCGGGCCTGGTTCTGCGACGTCGGCGGGACGATGCGGGCGTCCTCTACGAGGCCACCCACGCCCAGCGTGTAGCGGTGCCAGAGCAGGCCGCGCGGCGCCTCCGTGGCGCCGGCACCCGCGGCCGCTCGCGGCACGACCTCCACCAAGGGAGGATCCGGCTCCTCGTAGCCGTCGATGATGTCGATCGCTTCGGCGAAGGCGTGCACGATCTCGATCGCACGCACCACGATGGATCGGTACGGGTTCTTCACCGGCAACACCAGCCCGGACCGCCTCAGTGCATCGGCAGCGACAGGATGGAGCCGCTCGGCATGGTGGTGGAGCCGGGCCATCGGCCCGCACAGGTAGGGCGTACCGTCCGCGAGCCGGCACTGCAGCGCATTGGAGTACGGCACCTGCTGCTCGACGAAGTGCTGGTCCCAGTCCGCGACCGGGACGTCGGCGCGGCCGCTCACTAGAACACGATCACCCGATTCGAGCGGGTACGCATCGCCCCCCGCCAGCGCGACGAAGATGTAGTCCTGCTCGAAGTCGGGCGCGCGCAGCGATGCCGTCCAGCGCACGGCTGCGAGCGCACCCTCGAGGCCGCGCTGGAGCGCCTCGCGTAGGCCGGAGAGCTCGCGTCGGCGTGGCACCTTGCTGAAGCCGCCGACGCGCGGCGAGACCGGGTGGATTGCGCGGCCACCGAGCCGCGCGATAAGCGCGTTGCCGGTCTTCTTCAGGGCGAGGCCACGCTCGACGACGTCGCGGTGGTCCGCTGCCATCTCGATCGCGCTCGGGTAACCCAGGAAGTCCGGCGCGTGCAGGAGGAAGACGTGAAGCGCGTGGCTCTCGATCCACTCGCCGCAGTAGAGCAGGCGGCGCAGCTTGCGCATGGGCTCGGCCGGCGCGACGCCGAGCGCGCCCTCGATCGCGGCGAGCGCGCTCATCTGATACGCGACCGGACAGATTCCGCAGATGCGCGCGACGATGTCGGGCACCTCGAAGATCGATCGGCCGCGGAGGAAAGCCTCGAAGAAGCGCGGCGCCTCGAAGATCGCGAGGCGCGCCTCCTCCACGGTCCCGTCACGGACGCGCAGGGAGAACGAGCCCTCGCCCTCGACGCGCGCGAGCAGGTCGACCTTGTAGACCTTCTCCTCAGCGCTCATGCCGCTTGCTCTCTTCGCGGAAGGCCTCGGCCCAGTTGTTGATGCCGCGGAAGCGCCGCAGCGCCTCCTCCGGCACCATGCCCTCGCGGATGAACCAGTCGGCGAGCGAGCTCGGTGTTGGCGCGCTCGCGCGGGCCGAAGCAGCCGTAGCAGCCGCGATCGTAGCTCGGGCAGAGGGCACCGCAGCCGGTGTGCGTCACCGGGCCGAGGCAAGGCTCGCCGCGGGCCACCGTCACGCACACGTTCCCGCGGCGCTTGCATTCCAGGCAGACGCTCTCGTTGCGGATGCTCGGTCTGCGACCCGCGAGCATCGCGGCGATCAGCTCGACGAGCTGCTCCTTGGCGATGGGGCAGCCGCGCAGCTCGAAGTCGACGGGCACGTGCGCCGCGACGGGCGTCGAGGTGGCGAGCGATCGCGATGTACTCCGGCCGCGCGTAGACCACGCGCACGAACTCCTCCGAGTCGGCCCAGTTGCGCAGCGCCTGGATGCCGCCCGCGGTCGCACAGGCGCCGATGGTGACGAGCCTCTTCGACCGGGCGCGCAGGCGGTGCACCGAACGCGAGTTGCTCGGGCGTGGAGACCGATCCCTCAAGGAGCGTGAGAATCGAACGCGGCTGCCGTCGTCGGCGCGCGAGGTCGTCTCGGTGAAGCGGACGATGTCGACAGCGCCGGCCACGGCGAGCAGCTCGTCCTCGCAATCGAGGAGCGTGAGCTGGCAGCCGTCGCACGAGGCCAGCTTGAAGACGCCGAGGCGCGGCCTGTCGCAAGAGCGCCCATGGCTAGAAGCCCTCCCGACCGAAGAGCCGGGCGAGTCGGTCGTAGCGGAAGATCGGCCCGTCCTTGCAGACGAAGTAGGGGCCGTACTGGCAGCGGCCGCAGAAGCCGGCGGCGCACTTCATGTGGCGCTCCATCGCGAGGAACATCCGATCGCGCCGGCACGCCGGCTGCGGCGAGCGCATCGACCGTGAAGCGCATCATGATCTCGGGGCCGCACATCAGGTAGGTCGCGTCCGTGGGCAGCGGCGCCCGACGGAGCAGGCGCGTCACCACACCGACGTCACCGCGCCAGGAGGGGTCAGCGCGATCCACCGTGATCTCCAGGCGGAAGTCGGGAGCGGCCGGCCCAGCCGAGCATCTCGCGGACGAAGAGGATGATCCTCCGGCGTGCGGGCACCATAGACGAGGCGCACTTCGGGGTAGTCGTCCGCATGATCGATCATGCACCGGATCGCGCCGCGCAGCGGGGCGAGCCCGATGCCGCCCGCGATCACCACCACGGGCCGCCCGCGCGCCTCGTCGAGCGGCCAGCCGTTGCCGTAGGGCCCGCGCATGCCGAGCTGCTGGCCCGGGCGCAGCGCCGTCAGCGCCTTCGAGACCGCGCCCACGTCGCGGATGGTCTGCTCGAGCGCGTCGTCCCACGCGCCCGAGATCGAGATCGCCGCCTCGCCGACGGCCGGGAGCGAGAGCATCGTGAACTGCCCCGGCAGTGGCAGCGAAGGGGCGGATCGCATGCGAGGTGCAGCGTGACCACGTCGGCTCGACTCACGCGTCACGCCGATCACCTCGGCGCGCGAGCGGAACGAGCGCGTCGTCCGTGGCCGCCGTCGGGTGGGCGGTGCGCGGGCATCGCCGCGGGCGCGGCGGCGTCGGCGCGGATCGCGGCGAGCTCTTCGGTCAGATCGATGCCCACCGGGCACCAGGCGATGCAGCGCCCGCAGCCGACGCAGCCCGACGTCCCGAACTGCGCGACCCAGGAGCCGACCTTGTGCGTGAGCCACTGGCGGTAGCGATCCACGATGGTCGGGCGGAAGTTCGCGCCGTGGATCGCGGCATGCTCCTCCGAGAAGCACGAGTCCCAGGTACGCACGTGCGGTGACGCGCTACCCGCGAGATCCGACTCCTCGTGCGCCGACGTGCAGAAGCACGTCGGGCACACCGACGTGCAGTTGCCGCACGCAAGGCAGCGCTGCGCCACGGCCTCCCAGCGCGGGTGATCGAGGTTGCCGAAGAGCAGCTCGGGCAGGTCGCGCGTGTCCAACGCGCGCCCCATCGGCGGCGTGCGGCGTGGATTCCCTCGTCGAAGCCGCGCAGCTCTTCGTCGGTCGCGGGCCGCGTGGGCAGCCGGTCGAGGACGGCGCGCCCGCGATCGGTGCCCGACTCGAGGAGGAAGATCCAGGGTAGCTCGACCATGGAGAGATCGACGCCGTGATCGACGCGCGGGCCTGTGTTCGTCGACGCGCAGAAGCAGAGCGCGCCGGGTTCGAGGCAGCTCACACCGACGAGGAAAGCGCCTCGCCGGCGCACGGCGTAACGCGGCTCGGCGCGCGGGCCTTCGAGGAAGACGCGATCCTGCACCTCCATGGCGGCGACCTCGCAGGCGCGCACGCCGAGGAAGGCTTCCTGGGCTCCTCGGGGATCACGGCATCGAAACCGACGCGGCCGTCCGGGCGGCGCCGCGCCCGATAGAGCGGCTCGCGCGAGGGGAAGAGGCGCGCTTTCCACGAGTGCGGGCCGACGACATAGCCGAAATAGGCGTCGTCATCACGGCGTGCGAGGCGGTAATGGCCGGGCGCCTGCTCGTCGGTCCACCCGATCGGGGAGATCCGCGGGCCCCTCGATCTCGTCGTAGACGATGGCGCTGTCGCGAAGCGTGGGGCCGATCGACGCGGTACCCATCGGCGTGGAGCGCGTCGAAGAGACGGCCAAGGTCCGCGCGCGCGAGGGCCTGCATGGTTCAGCACGGCTCCTTCCCGAACATGTCGAGGAGCTGCAGGCGCGTGTCGTGGAGGCGCAGCGCCATCGCGGCGAACAGGTGCTTCATGATGGCGTATCCGATGTCGTGCTCGCGCTCACAGAGCGCTACGAAGTGCAGCGCCCGGCAGCCGCAGCAGGGTCGATCGTTCGACCGCGCGCGCCGTGGCCGTCCACGTCGTGCCGAGCAGAGCCGTCCAGCCGACGAGCTCGCCTGGCCCAATGGAGAGGACGATCACCTCACCACGTCCACCGAAACGCATGCCAAGCGAGACGCGGCCGTCCACGATGAAGCGGAGATCATCGGCGGGCTCCGACTCGCGAAAGACGGTCGTGCCCGCGGCGACCTGTTCCACGCGCGCGAGCGACGCCACCGCCGCTCGCTGGGCATCGGCGAGATCGGCGAAGGCGGGGAGGCGCGCAATCATCCCGGCAGCGTCGGCGAACGACATGGTGGCCTCGGGAAGTCTGCTCCACGGATGGCGGCGCTGCAGGTCGATTTTTGTGAAGTGATCGCTGAGCATGCAATCGCTCGGTCGACCGGAGAGACGGGGTGGGGCGTTTGCTCCCTGGCCGGGTTTCTTCGGCCGGGATCCGCCCGAACGCGCATCATCCTTCACCCGAACGGAAGCGCGGGGGAGCCTCGCTCGCCGCAGACCCGGAGCTGCATCAGTGACGGACACGCACGGCGTGTTGCAGGCGCGCGCGACGAGCCTGACGAGGTCATCGAGCGCAGGCTCGGGGGGCCTCTCCAGCAAGACACCCCGGTGGAGCGCTGCCAGGTGCGCAGGGTCATCACGAGGGAGCGTCAGCGGACTCACAGCGCGCAATGCCTGAGCTTGGAGATGGAGCCACGAGCGTCAAGCGCAGCCGCCCCCGTCGGTAAAGATCAGCGAGGAGGCGGCCCGTGCCCGCCGAGCACCATTCGGGCGGCTTGCAGGTGCGCCCCCGCTGCTCGACGTACCAACGAGCCATGCCGTTCCACGATCGCGCCGATGCCGGCCGCCAGCTCGCCGACAAGCTCGAGGCCTATGCCGACCGAGCGGACGTGGTGGTGCTCGCGCTCCCCCGCGGCGGCGTCCCGGTCGCGTACGAGGTGGCGGCTGCGCTGCGGGCACCGCTCGACGTGCTCGTCGTGCGCCGCCTGACCGCCTTCTGGAACCACGAGTTCACGATCGGCGCCGCGGCGGGCGGTGGCCCAGCCCTCCTCGACGAAGACCTGTGCCGGGCGCTGAGCCTTCCGCCCGAGGTCGTACGCGACATCGTGAAGAAGGAGCAAACCGAAGTGGAGCGCCGCGATCGACTCTACCGCGGCGCGTGCGGCGAGGCGTTGGAGTTGCGTGGCCGGACGGTGATCGTCGTCGACGACGGCATGGCGACGGGGGCCAGCATGCGCGCCGCGGTCGCGGCGGTGACGGAGCGGCGACCGGCTGGGATCGTCGTGGCGGTCCCCGTCGCGTCGTACGCCACGTGCAACGCGATCGCAGAACAAGGTCCGCGACCTTGTGTACCTGTTCATCCGCGATCCCGTCTATTCGGTCGGCCTCTGGTACGAGACGTACCCGCCGGTCTCGGACACCGAAGCCTGCGAGTTGCTGAAGAGGGCGCACGCGTCGGGGGCGTGAGCCCGCGGGTTCCATCGTTTTGTCAGAATCGCGCTCGGTGCGCTCGGTGATTCAGGAGGGCTCGCTGCCTCGGGCGACGTGTGGGATGCGGCGCCATCTACGTCCGCGAACGGGGCCGCAACGGAAACGTCCAACATGGACGTAGACGACGGACGACTCCCCGTGCGACGCTCCGCGGTTATGCTCCGCTCAAAGTATCGCAAGCTCAGCTCCGGGACCCCGGCGGTCACCCAGCACGTGGAGCCTCCCCCGGCCCCGCCTTCCCCGAGGGTGCCCCCGCTCGCTCTGGCGGCCCCCCACGTACCCTCCTCGTCACCCGTCCCCTGGAGCTCCCTCGCCGTCCACACCGGCGGGCGCTTGGCGGCCGTTACCCGCGAGGCCACCGGCCCCCAGCGCCTCGCGCTCCTCTACGCTTGGTACCGTGACGGTCACCCTCCCCGCATCGCCGGGGCGGAGGTGACCTTCCACGGCTCCCGCGGAGCGCCCGTCACCTCCGCGCGCGCCGTCGACTGGTCCGGCTTCCCGTGGGCCGAGGCGGTGACGTCCGCGCTGGGGCGGCGCATCGCGACGCCCCTCTCCGTCAAGGCGAAGCGCTGAGCCGGCGCCCGCTCGCCGGAAGCTATTGCTCGATGCAGTAGAGGTGCGCGGTCTGCGTCCCACTCTCTCAGTGAGTCAGTGATGCAGCCGGGATCCCACCTCCGTTGACCCGCGCTCCCGCTTCCCAGCATCATCGCCGAGATGCTCCGCGCCGACGTCCTCATCGTCACCGCCGTCGCCGACGAGCACCATGCCGTCATCGACGCCGGTGGAGGAGCCAGCCCGTGGACCGAGCACCAAGGGTCCATGGGCCCGGTCGCCTTCCGCAGGCCTGTATCTCCGCAACCTCCGCAAGCGCCTCGAAGCCCTCGGCCGCCCCCCTCCCCCTTTGCTCCTGGCCCGCGAGGCGACGTTCGCCGCCCTCCGCAACTCCGGCGCGTCTCCCTCCAAGTAGGCCCCGATCGCCGCCGGCACCTTCCAAGAACCCCGCGGCGCGCCCTCCCCCCACCGGATTCCCGAAAAAGTCCCCGCCCGCCCCAGGTAGCCCGTCGCGCCGCCCCGATCGGCGACCAATCCCCTCGCCCCGACCGCCGGGGAACCCGGATCGGTTCCTCCCGAGCCCTCCCTCCCCGTCGAAAACCCTCGGGAAATTTTCCTGCCGAGCAAATCGACGTCGGACAACGCCGTGTCGGTCGCCGATCCGCTCCGCCGGACGTCGGAAAATCCGGATCGGCCACCGATCCCCTCCGCCGGCCCGTCGGAAAATCCGGATCGGTCGCCAATCCGCGCCCCCGGACGTCGACAAAACCGAATTCAGTCGCCGATCTGCGCCGCCGGGCACCGGAGAAGGCCGTGTCGGTCGCCGATCCGCTCCGACCGCGACCGACATGACGAAGAACCGTCGCCACGCCAGCCCGGGGTTGGCACGGGAGAAAGCTGACATCGGCCGCGCCTTGCATCTGTCGGGGCCGCCCGTACGGTTCACGAATGCCCCTCGCAATCATCCCCTACGAAGCCAGCATGACCGACATCCTGGACGCCGCCTCGTACACACTGGGCCAGTTGGCGTCTCACCCACTCGCCGCGACCTACACACCCAAGTTCGACGCGTTCCTGACCGACTGGACCACCGCGAACCAGGCGCGCACGGCCCTCGTCATCGCCGCCGCGAAGGCGCAGGGCGCGGTCGAGGGCGCGGACGCCGCGCTCGACAACTTCGTCGACCTGCTCGACCGGACGCTCCTCATCGTCGTGAAGAACGACCGCACGGCCCCGCAGTACCAATCGTTCTTCGGGGACAAGGCGCCGTACCTGTTGAAGCGCCCCATCCTCTCGGACGAGCTGACCACGTGCCGCGCGTGGGTGCCGACGCTCCAGGCGTCCACCATCGCGGCGCTCTCCGCCCTCGCCCCGCAGCTCATCACCGTGGTGGCCGCCGCCAACACCGCGGTGGCGGGCAAGCTCGCGGCGGACCAGGCGCTCAAGGACTACGACACGATCGGCGGCAAGAAGGCGCTCGTGGACGAATTCAACGCGCTCCGCAAGACGGTGTACGGCGCGCTCGCCGCGCTCCCGCACCAGAACCCGACCGCGATGCTGCCCGGCGACTTCGCGGACCGCTTCTTCCCGCACGAGGGGCGCACGGGGATCACCGCGCTCACCAACCCCAA
Organism: uncultured delta proteobacterium; assembly: GCA_963827955.1. Taxonomy (GTDB): domain Bacteria; phylum Myxococcota_A; class Polyangia; order Polyangiales; family Polyangiaceae; genus CAWHDJ01. Next base: position 342,364 of record CAWHDJ010000017.1, read on the forward strand.
GGACATCCAGGCGAAGATCGACAGCCTGACGAAGTCCGTGAACGCCGCGCAGACGCACCTCGCGACGGTGAACGCGAAGACCGCGGCGAAGGCCGCGCAGAGGCAGGCGGCGCAGGAGGCCGCCGCGGCGCTGACGCAGGCCAAGAAGGAAGAGGCCGCCGCGAAGCAGAAGACCAAGGACGCGCAGAAGGCCGCCAAGCAAGCCAAGAAGAAGACGGCCGCGTCGGCCGCCGCCGCCCCGACGGCGACGACGCCCGCGGCCTCGGCGACGTCCGCGGCCACGCCCACCAAGGGGACGTAGCCGCAGCCGCGCGCTCCGTTGACCCGCGCTCCCGCTCCCCAGCATCATCGCCGGGATGCTCCGCGCCGACGTCCTCATCGTCACCGCCGTCGTCGACGAGCACCAGGCCGTCCTCGAAGCCGGTGGCGGCGCGGGCGCGTGGACCCAGCACGAGGGGCCGATGGGCCTCCCGGTCGCCTTCCGCGACATCGACGCCGAGGGCGGCGGCTCCCTCACCATCGCCGTCACCCAGGCCCTCGGCATGGGCGGCCCGAACGCCGTCATCGCCGCCGCGAACGCCATCGCGGAGTACGAGGTCCGCTGCCTCGCCATGTGCGGCGTCTGCGCCGGCCGCCACGGCGACGTCGCGCTCGGCGACGTCATCATCGCCGACCGCGTTTGGCAGTACGGCGCCGGCAAGCGCAAGGCCGAGAAGATCCGCGGCAGGCGCGTCGTGAAGGAGCAGGAGGACATCGAGATGTACCGGATCCATCCGCCGGCCTGGAAGCAGGCCGCGGAGCGCTTCCGGATCGACCCGAACGCCGGGTGGCTCGCGCTCCGGCCGAGGAGCTACGAGGAGCAGGGCGACTGGATCCTGGAGCGGCTATTCCACGGCGCCGATCCCACCACGGACGCGGACGGCAAGACGAAGTGCGCCGACATCGACGGGGCGCTCGCGAGGCTCTGGAAGAAGGGCCTGCTCGCCGACGGGACGCTCGACCTGACGGAGGCGGGCCAGAAGCGCATCGGCCGCACGCTCCTCATGAACCGGAACGCGCTCCCGGCGCCGAAGCCGCTCGAGGTCCACGTGGGACCGATCGCCAGCGGAAGCCAGGTGGTGGAGGACGGCGAGGTCTTCGAGCACCTGTCGGCGTCGGTGCGAAAGGTGCTCGGCGTGGAGATGGAGGCCGCCGCCATCGGCGCGCTCGCCCACGCGGCCGGGCTCGAATACTCGGTCGTGATGAAGGCGGTCATGGACCACGCCGGCGCCGACGAGAGCGACAACTTCAAGTCGTTCGCCGCGCGCGCCTCGGCCGAGTGCTTGCTCGCGTTCGTGAAGCAGCACGTCCCCCCGCGCGCCACCCGGGACGACCCCATCCTCGCGCCGGGCACGGAAGACCTCCCCAGGCTCGCGGGCCCCGCCGCCCTGCTGAACGCGCGCCATCAGGTGGTCCCGTTTCACGGGCGCGAGGGCGTGCTCGACGGGCTGCGCCGCTGGTGCGAGCGCGAGGGCGGGACGCGTGCCCGGCTGATCCACGCCGCCGGCGGGATGGGGAAGACCAGGCTCGCGATCGAGCTGTGCAAGCAGATGCGAGAGGCGAGGTGGCGCGCGGGGTTCCTGCGGGAGGGCGCCGGGCTCGCCGAGCTGCTGGAGAGCCACCGGCCGGTGCTGGCGGTGCTCGACTATGCCGAGAGCCGGCCCGACCTCCGCGAGGTGCTCGAGGGCGTCGCGGGACGGCGTGGGAAGAAGGCGGTGCGCGTCGTCTTGCTCGCCCGGAACGCCGGCGAGTGGTGGACGGACGTGCTCCGCTCGGATGCGGCTGTGAAGGACATGCTCTCGGAGGAGGAGCCGCTGGCCTTGCCGCCCGTCACGCCGGAGCGGGAGGCCGTGTTCCGCGAGGCGGTGAACGCGTTCGCCGGTAAGGCACATGAAGGCCCGCTGCCGAGCCTGGCGCATCCCAGGTACGAGAGGGTTCTGTATGTCCATGCGGCCGCCCTCGCGACCGCGGAGAAGCGGCCGGTCCACGTCGACGCGCTGATGGAGGACACGCTCGACCACGAGGAGCGCTTCTGGCGGGAGCAGCTTCGCGATCGAGGGCGCGCCGGCGAACGGAGGGCGGTGAACAAGATGCGCCTCGCGGTCGCCGCGCTCACGCTCGAGGGAGGCGCGCGCGACGAGGCCGAGGCGGAGACCATCGCCGGCGACGAGGACATGGCGCTGCTGCTGCGCGACCTCTACCCGGGGCGCGCCGGGCAGCGTTACATCGGTGGGCTGGAGCCCGACCTGCTCGGTGAGGCGATGGTATGGCGGGCCCTGAGCCAGGAGGGCACCGCCGCGGGGCCCTGGCTCGACCGAGTATTCGAGGGCGCGGAGCCGCAGGCGGTCCGCACGGGGTTCACGGTGCTGGGGCGGCTCTCGGAGGATCACGAGCAGGCCGCAGGCTGGATCGCCCGGGTGCTCGCCCGCGATGTGGCCGGGCGGGCGATGGATGCGATGGCGGCCGCGAAGACCGTGGGCGAGAGGACCGCGCACGCGGCGCTGGGGATGGAGCTCTACCGGGCGCTGGAGCGGGAAGGAACGGTCGAGCTTGCAGAGCGGCTGGAGCGGGAGCTGCCGCACGCGGACCAGACGGTGTCGCTGCGCGAGGTGGGGCGCTGGGTGCAGACCAAGCGGCTCGCGAGCCTGCCCGCGGGGTCGGCGGAGAAGGAGCGGGCGCGGGCCCTGTGCGCGCTGGGCGTCTGGCAGGGCAAGCTGGGGCAGCGCGAGGCGGCGCTGGCTTCCACGCAGGAGGCGGTCGAGCTCTTCCGCAAGCTGGCGCAGGAGCGTCCGGAGGCGCTCTGCTCGACCTCGCCGGGAGCCTCGGCAACCTGGGGGGCGATCAGAGCGAGATGGGGCAGCGCGAGGCGGCGCTGGCTTCCACGCAGGAGTCGGTCGAGCTCTTCCGCAAGCTGGCGCAGGACCGTCCGGAGGAGCTCTTGCCCCACCTCGCCAGGAGCCTCGACAACCTGGGCAACAAGCAGGGCGCTCTGCGGCAGCGCGAGGCGGCGCTGGCTTCCACGCAGGAGGCGGTCGACCTCTACCGCAAGCTGGCGCTGGACCGTCCGGAGACGTACCTGCCCAGCCTCGCCAGAAGCATCGACAACCTGGGCATCAGGCAGTGCGATCTGGGGCCGGACGAGGCAGCGCTGGTGTCTGCGCAGGAGGCAGTCGACCTCCGCCGCAAGCTGGCGCAGGCCCATCCGGAGCGGTTCCTGCCCGACCTCGCGAGAAGCTTCCACAACCTGGGCGCCACGCAGAGCGAGCTGGGGCAGCGCGAGGCGGCGCTGGCTTCCACGCAGGACGCGGTCGACCTTCGCCGCAAGCTGGCGCAGGGCCGTCCAGAGGCGTTCCTGCCCGACCTCGCCCTGAGCCTCTACAACCTGGGCGCCATGCAGAGCGAGCTGGATCAATCCGAGGCGGCGCTGGCTTCCACACAGGAGTCGGTCGACCTCTATCGCAAGCTGGCGCAGTCCCGTCCGGAGGCGTTCCTGCCCGACCTCGCCATGAGCCTGGACAACCTGGGCTACATGCAGAACGAGCTGGGGCAGCGCAAGGCGGCGCTGGCCTCGGCCGTGGAGGCACTGGATACGATCTGGCCCTTCTTCCTGCGCCTGCCTGCGGCCTTCGAGCGCGAAACGGGCCGCTGCCTCCGCAACCTCCGCAAGCGCCGCGCAGCCCTCGACCGGCGCCCTTCCCGCTCCCTCCTGGAGCGCGAGGCGACGTTCGCCGCCCTCCGCAGCTCCGGCGCCGCGACCACCGAGTGAGCACCGAGTCGCCTGGGTGCTCGGGATTCAACGCCCCCAACACCAACCTCCCCGCCTTCGATCGCAGCACGAGGCGCCGCACCTCTCGAAGCGCCTGCGCACGGAGACGGGTAGCGACGGACGGAAACGTCGCGAGGAGAACGCGCATCGCGGTAAGCGCGCGCACCCCCATGGACGCGGGCAGGGGCCTACCGCATATCCCCGTCCACGGGGCGGCCGGAGCCGATCGTCGCTGTTTTCCAGCGACTGCGGAGCGGTCCGCCCCCGGGGGGAACATGAGCTACTTTGGACGAACGATTCCGCGACTGGTGCTCCCGGCGGCGCTCGCTGCGATCGGGTGCGCAGGCGAAGCACCCGGAAGCATCGACGACGCAGCCACCCTGCCCTCGCACGACGCGCTCACCAGCGAGACGCCCACGGGAGAGGCCGCGCAGGCCCAGTCCTCCTGGGCCTGGGGCTTCGCCGGCCAGCCCGGATGGAACTGGCTCTGGGTCGAAGACAAGCTCGCTCACGAAGGAGGCTACTGGTCCTGGGGCTGGGCCCAGAACGACGGGTGGAGCTGGGTCTGGGCGGGGTGGCCGTCCTCGAGCTTCCGCGGCGCGTACGGCGGCGGATACGCACAGCCGCCCGGCTTCGGCTACCAGGTGCCGCTCCCCGGCTTCGCTCCCCCGCACGGGCGTCCCGACTTCGGACGCTGGGGCTACGCCCGGCCTTCGGGCGAGCCTCCGCTCGGCCTCCCTCCCGGCGGCGGAGGCGGATGGCCCGGGCACGAAGGCGGCGGATGGTCCGGCGGCGGGCCCGGCCACGGAGGCGGCGGATGGTCCGGCGGCAGCCCTGGTCACGGGAGCGGCGTATGGACCGGCGGCGCCCACGAGGGTGGCGTCTTGATTGGCGGCGGGCCCGGCGGCGGCGGGCCCACCATCGGCGGGCCCGGCGGCGGCGAGCCCACCATCGGCGAGCCCACCATCGGCGGACCCACCGGCGACAGCGGGCCCGGCGGCGGCGGGCCCGGCTACGAGGGTGGCGGCGTCGGATGGCCCGGTAGCGGACCCCACTGACGGACACGACGATGGAGCCCCGGGCGCGCGCCCGGGGCTCTACACGTCGGTCGCAACGTCCACCCGCCTCGCGAGCCGCTCCCGGATGGGCTCGAACGCGAGGGCGGCGATGTACCAGAACGGCATGAAGTCGAGGCGGATCAGGCCGCTCACGTTGCAGCCGCGGTCCTGGTAGTCCCACGGGCACGCGCCGAGGAGCGTCCGGAGGAGGAAGCCGGAGCCGTACTCCACGGCGTAGATGGCGCCCGTGTAGGCGACGGCGCGGATCGGCCAGAGGACGCGCGGCGCCAGGCGGCGGTGGATCTGCTCGAGCAGGAGGCCGCCGGCGCCGTAGATGGGGAACATCCAGAGGTAGGTCTCCCCGCGGAGCGAGAGGTCACCCGCGCCGATCGCGCCGCTCAGGGCGGTGAAGACGACCTCCAGGCACCATCCGCCGACGCCGTACGCGACCAGGCGCGAGAGCGTGCTGGACGAAGGACACGGTGCACGACCGAGTCGCCTCCCCGAGCGCATGCCCCGGGCCTGCGAGCGGTGTGCCGGGGCGCCCTCACCCCCCGGCCCCCTCTCAGCGCGTCATCCAGGAGCGGGAGCGCACGGTGAGCGCCGCGTACGGGAAGATCCAGAACAGCGTCAGGAACGAGAAGTACGCGTACAGCACGCCGTAGAGGAACGCCCACGAGCGCTCGGTGCGCAGGAAGTAGAGCATGTTGAACAGCGCCATCGCGCCGATCGCGGCGCCGACGCGGGCGAGGACCCAGCCGTCCCGCGCCACGAGCGTGACGAGGAGCGCGAGGCTCGCGTACGCGATGGGGTAGCGGAAGTTGGTGATCGTCGTCTCGATGAGCGCGATGATCCGGGAGCGGAGGGGGCGCTTCCAGACGACGTTGCGCGCGAAGCGGATCTCCTCGCGCACGTAGCTCCGGTCCCAGCGGATGAACATCTTGCAGAGCTGCTTGTACGTCAACGGCACGATCGTGTGGACGATGGCGGTGCGCTGGTACACGGCGTCATAGCCGAGCGAGAAGATCGCGTTGGTCAGCGCGCGGTCCTCCCCGTACGTGCACGGCGCGCCGAGGAAGGTCTGCGCCAGCCACTCGTCGAGCACCTCGCGCACGATCGAGGTGCGGTACGCCGTGAGCGCGCCCGGGCAGCAGTAGACCGTGCCGTAGGTCGACTGCACCGCGCGCATGAAGTCGAAGGTGAGGGTGTACCGCACGTGCAGCATCGCGGGCAGGACGCCGGCGTGGCGGTTGTAGACGGCCACGCGCCCGGCCACCGCGCCGACCTTCGGGTCGCGCAGCGCACCGGCGATGTGGAGGAGGGTGCCCGGCTCGATGACGCTGTCGGAGTCGATGGTGACCACGACGTCGCCCTTGGCCGTACGGAAGCCGGCAGCCAGGCCCTCACGCTTGCCCTTGTTCTTCTCGAACTTGATCAGCGTGACGATGCCCGGGTGGCGCGCGGCGGCGGCCTTCATGTGTTCGTAGGTGTCGTCCTTGCTCCCGTCGTCGATGACGATGATCTCGAGCTTTTCGCGCGGGTAGCGGGCGGCGGCGACCGAGTCGATGGACGTGGCGACCATCGCCCCCTCGTTGTACGCGGGGATGACGACGGTGAGCGAGGGCGCCTCCTCCATCGTCACGGGCCGGGCCGGGCGGTACCGGAACCAGAGCACCGTGCGGAAGAGGAGCAGGAGCGTGCCCATCGCGGCCCAGAGGACGCTGGGCTTCTCGATGAACGCACCCCACTGCGACGACTCGACCTCGGTGATCAGCGTCCGGAGCGCGCGGGGCGAGAAGGCCGAGTACGAGAGCATCGCGAGGCCGGCGACGATCGCTGCGCGGATGACCCACTCCCACCGATCAATCGCGCCCTCGTGCGCCGGCGATTCCTCCGGCGCCACCGGCGCGTGGGTCAGCTCACCCGCGGGCGGGGAGGGCAACGGTTCGGCGTTCTCGGACGAGGCGTACTGCTGTCGCACGTTGGAAGGCTTCCTGAGAGGCGCCTGGGCAGCGCGGGGGCGTGGAGCCTAGACGCTTTTCGGGGGGCACGCCACGGGAAGCGCGCCGACGTCACAGCCGTGACTTTTCGCCGAAACGCCGCCCTCGCCCCGCTCCCCGAACCGCGCTAAGCCCGCCGCATGCGCACCTCCCTCCCCGGCGCCGCCGACCGCCTGCGCCGCGCGCCGGCCGGCGTCCTGGCCCGCGTAGCCGCCGCGGCCGCCCTGGTCCTTGCCCTGGGCGCGTGCGCCGGCGCCGTGCCCGCGCCCACCGATCTCGCCTCCCTGCGCGGGGCCGCAGGCGCCGAGGGCGCGGACGGCGAGGCGGTCGGGCGGTGGCTCCTCGGGGAGCTGCTACGTCCCTGGAGGGAAGCCCGAGCGCGCGGTGGAGGCGCGCAAGCGGCTCGAGGGGCTCGGCGCCGAGGCCAGGAAGGGGCTCTTCGCGTCGCTGGCGCGCGCCGAGGACGACGAGGTGCACGGCCGCTTCCGCAGCGCGGCCATGGAGTACCTCGACGCCGTCACCGCGGCGCGGGTGAGCCAGCACCCGGACACCCAGCTCGCCGCCTGGTGGGCGACGAGGCACCTGCTCATGCTCCGGTCGAGCGTGGCGGACCTGTGGTCGCGCGCGCGCGACGTGGTGAAGAAGACCATCGAGGAGCCGGGCAACCTCGGCTGGCGCGCGCGGAGCGACCTCGTGGAGTGGTTGAGCCGCGACGGCTCTCGAGGAGCTCCGCGCGATGGACGCGCCCCCTCCGGCCCGGCTGGGGGAGCTCCTCACCGCGAACGCGCCCCCGACGAGCCCGCGCGACGTCACCGCCAGGCTCCTCGGCTGCCTGGAGAAGGCGCGCCTCGCAGGCCCCTTCGGGCACCTCTCGACGACCGATCTCCGCGTCCACTTCGAGGCCGAGCGCGCAGGGCCCTGGCCCGCCGTCTTCCCGCGGGACCCGCTGCGCCTCGAGGCGCCGCGCGTCCGCCCCGCCGAGCGCGTGGGCTGCGCGCTCCGGTCCCCCGGCGCGGCGCCGGGCATCTACTACATCGAGAGCTTCATCGACCTGCCCGCCGATCGCGAGGTCGATCGATCGCGGTGCAGGGCGCGTACGCCATCCTCGTCGACGACGTGGAGGTGCTGACGCGCGACACGCGCACGTGGGGGATCTGGCCGCGCTTCGCCACCCACGTCCGGCTCGAGGCGGGCCGCCACCGGATCCTCGCGCGCGTCCTCGGCGCGGAGGCCTCCATCCGCGCTGATGGCCCCCTCGGGCACGCCCCTCGGCGTGACGGGCTCCGACGATCCGGCGCCCCCCTACGGCATCACGCCGCCCACGCTGCTCGAAGATCCGAACGCCCTCGCGCCCTTCATGGCGGCCGCCGGCGTTCCGCCGCAGCAGGGCGTGCCCAAGCCGTTCGCGGTCCGCGACACGTCGACCCCATCGCGCGCGTGCTCGCGGCCTACATCGCCAGCATCGAGGGGCAGGACGATCTCGGCAGCGTGCTCCTCGATCCGGTGGTGCGCGACCTCGGCGAGCCCGCGGCGGCGACCGCTGCGGGGAGCCGCTGGCTCGCGCAGGCGACGGGCCCGGCGCTCGCGCTGGCCGCCACGATGGTCGAGAAGGATCCGATCTACCCGCCGGCGCAGGCGAGGAACTGCGAGAAGGAGGCGCGCGTAGCGGCCGCCGGCGAGCGACCCGGATCTGTGGTCGCCGCGCTACTGGCTGCTGATCGACGAGGGCGACAAGGCCGGCTGGCCCAGCGTGGCGCCGAAGATGGCGACGCTGGCCGACCACTTCCCCGAGGTGCCCGGACATCCTGCGCGGCCTCGCCGCCATCTACGGCCGCCTCGGCTGGAAGCCGGAGCACCACCGCGCCATCAAGCCTCGCGGCGGAGCGCTTCCCCCACGACACCGACGCGCTCCAGGATCTGCTGCACCTCGCCGACGAGGACGGCGACAGGGCCGCGGCCGACGGCGTGGCGGCGCGCATCCGCGCGATCGACCCCGAGGCCGAGGTCGACCTCGACCGCGCCCTGGAGCGGCGCGACTTCCCCGCCGCGATCCGCGAGCTCGAGCCGCATCGGCAAGCTCCGGAAGGACAGGCGCGACCTCACCGCGCGCCTCGCGGACCTGCTCACCCGCGCGGGCTCGTCGCAGGAGTCGATGGAGAAGCTCGAGGCCGCGGTGCAGAAGAACCCGGCCGACGCCGACGCCCGCCTCTCCCTCGCCGACGCCCGCTTCGCCCGCGACGACAGGTCGGCGCTCCGCCGGGCGCTGGTCGACTCCATCCACGCGGGCGCGGAGACGAGCGTGCTCCGCGACGCCATCGAGCTCGTGGAGGGGATGACCGAGCTGTCGCCCTATCGCATCGACGGGCGCAAGGTGATCGCCGAGTTCGAGGCGGCGAAGGTGGACATGCCGGGGACCGCCGCCCGCGTCCTCGACTACTCCGCCATCTGGATCCACGCCGATGGGTCGGCGCGCATGCTGGAGCACGAGATCCTCCTACATCCAGTCGCGCGAGGGCATCCAGGAGCAGGCCGAGCAGCGCCCGCACGGGCTGCTCCTGAAGATCCGCACCATCAAGAAGGACGGCACCATCCTCGAGCCGGAGATCGTCCCCAACAAGGAGACGATCACGATGCCGCACCTGGAGATCGGCGACTACATCGAGACGGAGACGATCACCACGATGCGGGGCGACGGGCAGGGCGGGCTGCGCTTCGAGGGCCCGCGCTGGTTCTTCCGCGAGGAGAAGATCCCGTACTTCCGGAGCGAGTTCATCACCATCTCGCCGAAGAACCGGCCGCTCGACATCGAGACGGGCGGCACCGTGCCGCCGCCGGAGGTGACCGAGAGCGGCGCGCTCGTGATCCGCCGCTGGCGGATGGACAAGAGCCCCGCGCTGCCCGAGGAGCTCGCCAGCGCGCCGCTCCAGGAGTTCGTGCCCAACGTGCGCATCGGCTGGGGCATCAACCTCGAGGACACGGTGGCGCACGCCATCGACTCCGCGTCCGACGACACCCCGCGCGACCCGCGCCTCGCCCGGCGCGCGCTCGCGCATCGCCGCCGGCGAGGGCGAGCCGGCCGTCGCCGGGGCCGCGCAGCCCGCCGAGGCTGGGGCGAAGCACGAGGCCGAGGCGGCACCCGGGAAGAAGGCGGCCGGGCCCGGTTCGATCGAGGATCGGGCGCGGCGCATCTACCGCTGGGTGCTGCAGAACGTGGAGGCAGGGCGCGAGGGCGACGGGCGGCGCGCCGTCGTGGGCAAGAGCGGCAACCGCACCGAGGCCTTCCTCTACCTGTGCCGGCTCGCCGGGATCGAGGCGGAGCTGGGCCTCGTGAAGGACCGGCTCGCGCCCCCGCCGACGGGGCCGATGAGCGAGATCGAGACGTTCGGCGGCATCGCCGTGCGGCTCACCACCGAGCACGGCCCGCGCTGGATGGTCGTGCGCGACAAGTTCGCGCCCTACGGCTACATGCCGAGCTCGTTGCGCGGGGAGGAGGCCTTCGTGCTCGTGCCCGGCGCCCCGCGCGAGCGGACGCCGACCACGGGCTCCGTGGACGGCATCACCAACGAGGGGACGGTGGAGCTCGCCCGCGACGGGTCGGCCCGGCTCACCGTCGACCAGCGCTACGAGGGCAAGATGGCGATCGCCCTGCGCGAGGTGCTCGAGACGCTGCCCGAGGCGCAGTTCAAGGACTTCGTGGAGTCGCGCCTCTTGCCGCAGTCCTTCCCCGGCGCGCGCATGATCTCCGCGGACGTGGTGAACCTGTCGGACCTCGACGCGCCGCTCGTCCTGCACATGAAGCTCGAGATGAGCACGTTCGCACGGCCGTTCGGCGGCGAGCTCCTGCTCTCGCCCAGCTTCCCCATCCACCTCGCCGCCCTCACCTCGCTCCCGCACCGGGAGACGCCGCTCTACATCTCGGAGGGCATCGCCAACCGCGTCGCCATGAAGCTGCGCATCAAGCTGCCCAAGGGCGCGCACGTGCGGACGACGCTCGAGCCATCCTCGGCCGAGGACGGAAGCCGCTTCGCCAAGGTCTCGGACCACGTCGAGGCGGACACCCTCGTCCTCGACCGGGTGATGGATTTCCCCGCGGGGCGCATCCAGCCGTCGAGCTACCTGCAGTTCAGGGAGTTCGCGCAGCGCGTGAACTCCGCCCTGCACCGCGACATCTCCGTCACGATCGACGACCACTGACCCCCCGCCCGCCCGCTCGCGGCGAAGGCGTCAGGCGCCTCCCGCCACGTCCCCGGGCACGGCCGGCCCCCGGGGCGGGCGCCGCTCCATCGCGCGTCCGCGCGGAGGCGATTCCTTCCGTCCGACGCCCCGCGCGCCGCGCCTTGCCACGCCGCTACGCGCCCGTCGATCCCGATCCGACATCGTAGACGCGTGAGCCGAGAGGGGAGGCGACATTGAAGCTCGGCATCTTCTTGATGGGGAGCAGGGACAGCACGTACGCCGACACCATCGATCAAGTCATCGAGGCGGACGACCTGGGCTTCGACGGCGTGTGGCTCGCGGAGCGGCACTTCGCCAGCGGCGACCTGCTCTGGCCGTCACCGATGCTCGCGGCCTCGTACCTCGCCGCGCACACACGGCGCATCCGCATCGGCTTGGCGGCGCGCGTCTTGCCCTTCCACCACCCGCTCCATGTCGCGGCGGACGCGTGCACGCTCGACATCCTGAGCGAGGGCCGCCTCGACCTCGGCCTCTCGCGCGGCAGCATGGACGAGGCCCCGCACCGGGCCTTCGGCGCCCCGCGCGAGGAGGCGCGCGCCCGCTTCGACGAGTCGCTCGCCGTCGTACGGCTCTTCTTCCGCGGGAGGCCGTTCTCGTACAAGGGCCGCTTTTACGACATCGAAGGCGTCGTCCCCTCGCCGCGCCCGGTGCAGCGCCCGCACCCCCCGCTGTACATGGTCGCCAACAACCCCCTCTCGCTCGACGCCGCCGCCGACGAGGGCCTCCCCGTCTTCATGAACGGCGCCATGCGCCTCGCGGACCTGGAGCAGTCGCTCACGCGCTACCGCACGCGCGCCGCGGCCGCCGGCTTCGACGCCGCGGCCGTCGACATCCCCGTCAACCGCTTCGTCTTCGTCGGCGAGAGCCGCGCCCACGCCCACAACGTGATGCGCGAGCCCTTCCGCGAGTTCATGGAGCGCCGCGCGCCCGATCTGCGGGCGTTCCTCGCGTCCCGGCTCGGCGAGCGGGCGGCCTCCTTCGAGGCCCTGGCGCGCGAGATTCTGCATCTTCGACGACCCCGAGGGCTGCGCGACGCGCCTCCTCGAGCTCTCGGACCAGGTGGGCGTGCGCCACGCGCTCTGCACCTTCAACCTCATCACACTCGAGCACCGCCAGGCCGTCGACTCGATGCGCCGCTTCGCCCGAGAGGTCGTCCCGCTCCTCGAGGAGCAGGAGGCGCTCACCCCGCAGCCCGTCTCGGTCGCTCCGCAGTCGATGGTGCGCGCCATCGGCGACGTCCAGCGCGCCCCCGAGCCGCGCGTGGCCCTCCGTGTCGTCTGACCCATGCGAAAGAACCGCGCCCTCTCCCTGATCCGCGAAGGCAAGCCCGCCCTGGGCGCCTGGCTCCAGCTCGGGAGCGCCCCCGTGGCGCGCGTCCTCGCCGCCCAGGGCCTCGTCGACTGGCTCCTCGTCGATTTCGAGCACGCGCCGGTCGACTTCCCCACCGCCGCCGCGATCTGCGGCGCCGTCTCCGATGTCAGCGCCGGCCGCGTGACGCCGCTCGCGCGCGTCTCGTCGGGGACGATGGGCGCGGTCAAGCACGCCCTCGACGCCGGGGCGCTGGGCGTCGTCGTCCCGATGATCCACGGCCCGGACGAGGTCCGCGAGGCGGTCCGCTGGGCGCGTTTTCCGCCCGAGGGCGAGCGCGGCTGCGGTGCCCTGCTCGCGCACCTCGGCCTCGGCGTTCCGCGCCCCGAGTACCTGCGGCGCGCCAACGCCGAGGTCCTCTTCGGCGTGCAGATCGAGACCGCCGAGGCCGTCGAGCACGTGGACGAGATCCTCTCCGTGCCCGGCGTCGACCTCTGCTTCATCGGACCGAACGACTTGCACCTGGCGCTCGGCGCCCCCGCGAAGTTCTGGAGCGACCACCCCGCCTTCGCCCGCGCCGTCGCGCGCATCCGCGCCGCCGCCGCCGCGCGCGGGATCCCGCTCGGCACCCTCTGCCGCGACGCCGCGTCCGCGCGCGCCCGCATCGACGAGGGCTTCACCTTCGTCGGCGTCGGCAGCGACGTCCACTACATGCTCACCTTCTGCGGGCAGGAGATGGGGGCGGTGCGAGGGATCCCGGATCCGGGGTCGTGGTGCGATCTGGTCCAGTTCGACGACGAGACACGACGCAGCGAGCCGTAGCCCCTTTCCCCAGACCTCACCCCTCCAGCACCACCACCCCCAGGATCGGCGCCGGCTCGAGCTGCTCCACCGCCTTGCGCATCTGACGCCGCACCGACTTCATCGGGAGCGCCGTCAGGATCAGGGCGTCAACCACGTCCGCGATCACGTTCCCGTTCCCGCTCCCGAGCACGTGCGGAGCGTCCACGACGATGTGCTCGTAGCCCGCCTCCTTCAGGCGCGTGATCCCCTGCGAGAACGCCACCGGGTCGAGGATCGGCGGGTGCTTCACCTTCGGGTCGATCGCGAGGACGTGGAGCCTGGGCAGCGGCTCGGCGACGACCCACGGCGCGCTCGGGTCGTCCGCGTGGCGGGCGAGCTGGGCCAGGAAGCAGGCGGGCGGCGTGACGCCGAGGAGCTTGGCGACGCCCGGCGCCAAGGGGTTCGCGTCCACGACGAGGACACCGCCGCGCGCGCCGTCGCGCAGCGTGAGCGCGAGGTTGAGGGAGAAGACCGTCTTGCCCTCGCCGCGCCCCGCGCTCGTGACGCCGAGCACGCGCGCGCCGGGTGGGCCGGAGGCGTCGTGACCGTAGCCGGCCGCGAGCTTGCGGCGGATCGCGCGGTACGCGTCGGTGCGCGGCGACAGCGGGTCGACGAGCTGGGCCAGGAGCGGGTCCGGCGGGTCCGCCATCTTGACGGGGCTCGTCACGATCCGCGTCTGCGAGCCCCCGAGTTCGTCTCGCTCCCGGTCGTGGTCGTACAGCACGATCGCGACCGAGGGCGGCGGCACCGAGGGGGCGCGCTCCGGCACGGGGGACGGCCGGGGCGGCGGGGAGAGGCGCTCCTCGCTCAGCACGAAGGGGGGTGGTCGCCCCCCTTCGTGAAGGCTCACGATCGACGGGGGCGGGACGGAGGGCGTGCGTTCCGGAGCCTGCACGCCCGTGGGCGGACGGCTCTCTGCGCGGGGGGGCGGGTCGCTCCGGCGGGCGGCGCTCGCCCGGGCCAAGGGCTGGAGGTCCGCCCGGAGCGTCGCGATCGCGGAGCCCGTGAAGATCGACGGCTTGGGGGAGGCTTGCCTCGCGGCGGGCCTGGGCGCGGGCTCGGCCGGAGGGGGCGGAGCCGCGGCGCCGCCCTCGAACGAGTAGAGGCGCGGCTCGAAGTCGATCGAGTACGCCTCCATCTCGTCCGCGTCGTAAGTGTCGTAGGCGTCCTGCCGCCCCTCGTCGCTCGTGGCGTCCATCTCGTCGTCGACGGGCATCGCCTGCACGGGCACCTTCAGCGTGCTCGCACGCTCCCGCGCCTTCCGATCGGCCGCCGCCCTGGCCTCCTTCTCCCCTCCCCCATCGGAGGCCTCCGACGCGGCGCCCACGCTGGCCGAGAGCTGGAGCACGCGGTCCATCATCTCGTCGCGCACGTTGTCGGGCGGCGGGATGCATCGCCAGTTCGCAATCAAGCTGCGCAGGCGGCGCGCCTCGATGAGCAGCGCGCGCGCCTCCCGCGTCTGCGCCCCGGCGGTGAAGCCGGCGATCGCGCGGTCGAGGGTGCGCTCGAGCAAGCCGAGCGACGACGGCCTCTGCCTGTCATCGGCGCTAGGCACGGGCGTGGCCTCGCTCGTCGCGCGACGCGCGTCTGCCCTTCGCCTTGCGCCGCGACCTGGGGACGACGCCGAGCACCGGCACCATGACGCTCACCTCCACCTCGCTCGCGGCGAAGAGCCGGTCGTCCAGAAAGAGCCCCCACGCCGCCGACAGGAACAGCCCTATCGCGATGGAGACCGCGAGCCCGAGCGAGATGACCGTCCGCGGCGGCGCGTTGGAGGGCCCCCCGGGGCGGAAGGCCGGATCCAGCACGGCGAGGCTGTTCCCGTAGCCGCTCTCGGCCGTGCTCGCGATCATCTCCGCGTGGTAGAGCTTCTGCTCCAGATCCGACTGGTGGGATCGGGCGAGCGTCAGCGCGCGCGTGAGGCGTGACCACTGCACCTCGAGCGACACCACCTCGGCGCCCTGGGTCGCCTCGTCCGCCTTGGGCTTCGGCACCTCCCGCTCTTCGCGATCCAGGTCGACGGGCGCCGCCGCCACCACCGGCTTGGCGGGCGGCTCTCCGTACGGATCGTCGACCGGCGGCGCGGGCTTCCTGAGCGGCTCCTCCCTGGGCGCCGCCGCCGCGATAGCCGCGTTCGCCTGCGCCAGCGCGGCCTGCGCCGCCGCCACGCGCTCCCTGGCCGCGAGCACGTCGGGGTGCTGGTCGGTGAAGCGGAGCGACTTGTCGGCCAGGTCCTTCTGCGCCGCGAACATCTCCGTCTGCGCCTGGTTCTTGGCCGCGAGCAGCACCGGGTCGACGGCGGGCACCCGGTCCACCGGCCCCAGCGCCGGCGCAGCGGGCCCCGCCCCCTCGCGCCGCCGGAAGAAGCCCTTGCCGCGCGCCGCCGCCGCCGCGAGCCTCGCCTTGCGCTCGTCCTCCTCCTTGTGCCGGAGGGCCTGCGTCTCGCTGCCGAGCCCCTCCTTGCCCGTCGAGAACTCCGGGTGCTCCTGGAGGAACTTCGAGATGTCGCGCTCGAGCCTGTCGAGATCCTCGTCCGCGCGCTTCTTCTCGGCCACGAGGAAGGTGGTCGTGCTCTTCGTGTCCTCGGCCATGCGCTCGGCGTTCGCCGCCATGAGGAGCTCGGCCATCCTCGTGACGACCTTCTGCGCCTGGTCGCGGTCGGTGCCCTCGAACGCGATCGCGAAGGTGTCGAGCGTGCGCGCCTTGAACTCCGTCCGCTTGCGCATCTGGTCAACCGCGTCCGCGTACCCCGACCGCTGCACGATCTCGGGGTAGAGGTGGAACTCGTCGATGAGCCGCTTCAGGTTCACGTTCGAGGTCAGGAGCTCCTTCAGCTTGCCCCCGAGGCCGCGCATGTTCTCCATGGAGTCGCTCGGGCCCGTGACGTTGCGGGCGATTCCCTCCCGGAAGATGATGACCGTCTCCGACTTGTAGAGCGGCTTCCTGACCCGCACGACCTGGGCCGTCACGACGGCGCCGATCACGAGCGTCAGCGCCACGACCCACAGGTGCGCGAGCACTCGCCGGATCATCGGAGACGATGTCCGGCGCGCCCGGCGGGGGCGGCGCCGGCACGGCGCCCAGGGGCGTAACCCCCGGCGTGCCTCGCGGCGTCGAGGCGAGGCTCGCCACGGTCGGGCGGCCGCTGCTGCTCTTCCCCATCGGAGCGTTCATCGACCCGCGTGCCGGTTCGAATTGGACACCATCGTAGTGTTCACCCTCCGTGAGCGTCATCATCGCACGACGGCCTCGGAAGGGCCCCCTGCCATCGATCCGCGGGCTACATCGGGAAAACCCTGTCGAGCCTAAGGAGCCTGAAGATGGCGAGGGGCTGGTCGCGGACTCCTACGATGGAGACCTGACCCCCGAATGCTTTGACGCGCTTGAAGAGCGACACGATGACACCCACCCCGGAGCTGTCGATGAGCCGCAGCCCGGAGAGATCGAGCTTGACCCTCGCGCACTGCGCGTGGACGAGCTCGTCCACGACCTCGCGCAGCTCGGGCGCCGTCACGGCGTCCAGCGTCCCTTCGATGGTGACCATCGTCTCGCCGGCCTCGCCGGCAGTCTTCGCGTATTTCATCGTGGTCTCGCGCCCCCCCTGGCCTACGCAACGCCGCCACGCCGATCGGGGCTAGGTGTACGTCCTCCGCCGGCAGTGGCAACTCCATCCACGCAAGACTCTCGGCGATCGCCCGAGGCGGCAGGCGCGTGCACCTCGCCGCCGCCGCGGACCCGCCGCTTCACGAGCCGGAGGACGTTGGGCGGGCCGGCGCGGTACTCAACCTCGTCCACGCAGCTCTTCATGATGAAGAGCCCCATCCCGTGCTCGTGGAGCTCCTCCAGGTCGAGCTGGGCGACGGCCTCGGGGTCGAAGACCTTGCCCTCGTCAATCGAGGTTATGACGAGCTTCTCCTCGTCCCAGCCCACCTCGATGTGCACGGGGCCCGGCGCGACGCCGGCATAGCCGTGGATCGCGATGTTGTTGAACGCCTCGCCGAAGGCGCTGATCACCTCGGCCTCGAAGCCCTCGTCCGTGCCGTCGCGGTCGGACTCCAGCGCCATCTTGCATGCCGTGCTGACGAGTCGTATCGCGAGGTGTCGATAGGCAATGACGCCCGGGACGCGCAGCCCGATGATGCCCGCACCCCCGGCCGCGCGCGCGACCGTGGACGTTCCGCCCACATCGGCCATGTCGACCTCCCCTGTCAGACGGTACCACGGACCGTCGAAGATGAGCTAGAAGCTAGGCGTGGCTCCGGGCGTCCGCCTCTTGAAGCGAACCATCGACGTCTGCGCAGCCACGGTCGGCCTCGCCGTCACGGTGCCGCTCTATCCGCTCATCGCCCTCGCAATCACGATCGAAGATCCGGGCCCCGTCTTCTACCGCCAGCGCCGCGCGGGGACGCTCCGCGGCCACAAGCTCGTCGACGGCGTGGGGACACCGGAGTTCGACGTCTTCCACATGGCCAAATTCCGCACGATGCGCGTCGACGCGGAGAAGCTCACGGGCGCCGTGCTCGCGTCGGAGAACGATCCGCGCGTGACGAAGGTCGGCCGATTCCTCCGCAAGACGCGCCTCGACGAGCTGCCGCAGTTCTGGAACGTGCTGAAGGGCGACATGAGCCTCGTGGGCCCACGCCCCGAACGGCCGGAGCTGCTCGTGAACCTCGCGCTCGCGATCCCGTTCTTCGAGGAGCGGATGCGCGACATCAAGCCGGGCATCACCGGCCTCGCGCAGGTGTCGCTCGGCTACACGGGGCGCGCGTCCGCGACGAGCGCGATCGCCGCGTTCGAGGCGGTGCTGACGAACCCGTTCCAGCTCGAGGAGGCCGAGGGCGCGGTGGCCGACGACATGCGCATGAAGCTGCTCTTCGACCTCGCGTACTCCGCCGCGCTGGAGAGCCTCACGTCATACGCGTACACGGAGCTCAGCGTCATCCTGAAGACGCCCTTCGTCATGGCCCTGGGCATCGGCCGCTGACGAGCCCCGCGCTCGTCAGTTCCAGGCGCCCTTGTGCTTGATGTACGCCGACCACACGATCAGCATCACGATGTATCCGAAGAAGATGTTGCGCAGCTCCTTGCGGGAGAGGCGAACCTCGAAGTCCGGGTAGAGGCGCTTGGCGCAGGCGTAGAGCGCTCCGATCAGCCCGAAGTGGATCCAGAGCACGAAGTGGTAGCACCACGAGAGGAAGAAGATGCCGGCCGCCAGGCCCGCGAACGCCGCGAGCAGGCCCATCGCGAGCGCCTTGATCTCCTTCGTCTCCGGGCCGTCGATCATCGGGTGGCGCACGATGAGGATGGGGACCTTGACGCCGAGATAGATGAGCACGCCGAAGAGGAGCATCCCCGGCAGGCCGAGCTCGCCGCACGCGAGGACGTAGGCGTTGTGCGCCGTCAGGGGGTGATACTCCGTGTACTGGCCGTAGCCGACCCCGGTGAAGGGGTAGCTCATCAGCATCTTGATGCCCGCCGCCGCGCAGCCGAGGCGCTCCAGCGTCGACTCGCTGGCGCCCTCGCCGCCCCGCCCGCCGAGGATGACCATGGGCACGGCCAGCACGGCGCCGACGAGGATGCCGCGCTTCCACCCGTACTTCTTGATGAAGTATGCCCCCAGCACCGCGCCGAAGGCTATCTGCCCGCCTCGCGACTGGGTGAACACGATCTCCAAACCGACGATGAACAGCGTCGCGAGGAGGAGCAAGAGGCGCAAGAACGAGCGCTTCATCTCGAGGTACGCGAAGGCGAGGGGCACGGCGAGGGCCGTCGCCAGGGCGAGCTCGTTCGGGTCCAGGAGCACGCCGAGGTAGCGCACCCGGCCGCCGCCGACCGACGTGGTGCCGAAGAGCCCGGCCCGCTCGCACTGGTACGCGACCCCGGGCTGGCCGCGCGCGATGCAGTCGAGCGTCCCGTCGTGCGGCGTCCCGTCCTCTTCCACCATGATGCACTCGCGCCCGTCCGGGAAGGAGACGGAGTTCCTGTCCCCCGGGTTGTACATGGCGCACTGGTAGGGGGAGAGCCCCTGGTCCATGCCGACGTACGCGACGAAGAGGCCGGAGGCGAACACGACCGCGAGGACGCGCTTGAAGGTGGCGACGTCCTGGATGCCGTGCGCGATGACGACGTAGAGGACGAGGTCGACCGTGATCCCGACGGTGCTGGTGGTGATCATGGTCGGCTTGCGGATGCCCAGCGTGACGACGCACCAGAGCCCGAGGAGGAGCCCCCACTTGAGGTGCGGGGTCGCCGCGACCACGAGGCGGCGCTGGCTGAGGCCGTAGCCGATGCCCATCAGGGCCAGCGCGAGGAAGATGTAGAGGAAGTTGATCTCTTTGAGCGGCGCGAAGAACTCTTGCGGCCGGACGTAGACGAAGACGATGAGTCCGATGATGCCGGGCAGTGGCGACATGCGAGCTTGCGCCGCGCCCGCCCCACGGGGCAGCAGCAGCGCTCACCTTCGCACGAGCACGTGAGGCCGGCGACCCGCTAGTCGATACAGGCTCCGCCCGCGCAGGAGCCGACGCAGCGGTCGGCGTTCGTGCTGCACGCACCGCCGAGGGGGGAGCACGTCATGCCGGATTTGGCGCCCCCGCGCAGCTTCCTTCGTCGCGTCCGTCGGAGCATCCGTCGGAGCACCTAGGGATTCGTGCGGCGCACCCCGACGCTCGTGGGAGCGCGGATCGGGGTCGGCGCGCGAGGGGCGCCCTCGGGCACGGGAGACCCAGAGGGCGGTTGCCCGCGCACCGTGAGCCGGCGGCGGGCCCCCGTGAGCCGGAGGTGGGCACCCGCGAGCCCAAGGTGGGCGCGCGCCCGTGAGCCGGAGGCGGACAGCTATCGTCTTGCTCCCGACCGGCGCCCGAGGCACCTTGAATCCATGGGCATCTTCGACCGGATGGGCAGGGTCATCTCGAGCAACGTCAACGCGCTCCTCGACAAGGCGGAGGATCCCCGGAAGTCTCTCGACCTCATCGTCGAGGAGATGAAGGACCAGATCAAAGCGGCGAAGAAGGAGCTCGTGGAGGGCGTGGCCGCCGAGAAGGTGCTGCGGAAGAAGGTGGACGACCTCGACGCCGACGCCCAGAAGTGGGAGCGGCGCGCGGAGCTCGCGCTCAAGGCGGGCGACGAGAAGCTCGCGCGCGAGGCGCTGGTGCAGAAGAAGCGCGTCGTCGCCGAGCGTGACCGGGCGGAGGCGCTCCGCGGCGAGCAGCGCTCGGCGGTGCTGAACATGAAGGCCGAGCTCGACCGGATGGAGGCGAAGCAGCAGGAGCTGGCCGCGCGGAAGGGCGCACTGTCGGCGCAGATCAAGCAGGCGCGCGCGGGCGGCGGCGCCGAGGCGCTCGGGGCCAAGGGCTCGGGCGGGGGCGCGTTCGCCGAGTTCCGGCGGATGGAGGATCAGATCGAGGGCCAGGTGGCCGAGGTCGCCGCGCACCGGGAGGTGGAGGACGCGCTCACGGACGGCGGGCTCTCGCGCGAGGATCTGGAGGCGAAGTTCGCGCAGCTCGAGCACGGCGGGAGCGCCAAGGCGCCGCTCGACAAGTCGGGGAACCCCGAGATCGAGGACGAGCTGGCCGCCCTCAAGAAGAAGATCCGGATCGGCTGAGGGGCCGGGTCGATGCCGCGCCAGATCATCGTGAGCTTCCGCGGCGCCGTGGCGCTCGATGCCGAGGGGGGCACGCGCTACCTGGAGCGGGCGCTGAGCACCAAGAAGCGGGCGGAGGCGCACGGGGCCACGCTCTGCGCCTGGAGCGCGTGGACGTTCTCCTTCGCGTTCGAGCCGGAGGAGCTCGAGGAGGCGATGACGCTCGCTTCGCTGGCGTTCGACGAGGAGGGCTTCGGGGTCGGCGTCGCCGAGGGCGAGATGAGCGCGGTCGGCGAGCGCGGGTCGCTCGCGGGGCTGGCGTGGGGGCTGCCGCTCGTGACGGCGGGGGCGCTCTCGCGCGCGGCGAGCGCCGGTGAGGTGCTGATCGATCCGGAGATGCTGGCGCGCTGCCAGCATGCGATCGAGGCGCTCGGCTTCCACGCCGAGGGCGAGCGCATCAAGCGCCTGGTGCTGGCCCCCGCGCCCGTGGGCCGCCGCCCCATGCTGAGCGAGCCCCCCTTCGAGCCGAACGGCCGCGCCTCACGCCCGGACGCGCCCATCTCGATGCGGGCGCAGGACCCGGTGACGGAGATGGCGAAGCGCGCGCTCCTGCAGGGCGACGTGAAGGCGCTGGAGAAGCTCATCCTGGAGCTGCAGGACAGCGGCGAGCACGCGGAGCTGGTCGAGCGCATGAGCGGGTTCGTGGCGCTGCGACGCGGGGCGACGGCGGACGCGCTCCGGCGGCTGCGCGCGGCGACGGAGGCGACGAAGGAGCCGGTGAAGCGGGCGCGGGCGGCGCTGGCGTACGGGGTGGCGCTCGCGTCGGCGGGGCGGACGGAGAGCGCGCTCCTGGAGGCCCTGGAGGCGCTGGCCCGGGCGCGCGAGGCGGGCGACCCGCACGGGGAGCACGCGTGCGCGCTGTTCCTGGCCAGGCTCTCGGCGGCGACGGGGCACCCCGAGGCGGCCTCGGTGTGGGCACGGGTGGCGCAGAATTCGGAGCCTCGCGCGTAAGCGAGCGGCCCGGCTCACGCGCGCGGTCAGGAATGAGCGGCGGCGTCGGCGGTAGGCTCCACCAGCTCGACGAGCACGCCGCCCGTCGCCTTGGGGTGTACGAAGGCGACCTTGTGGCCGTGCGCGCCGGCGCGAGGGGCCTGGTCGATGAGGGGGACGCCGAGCGACGTCAGGAGGGCGAGAACCTCCTCGATCCCCTCCACCTCCACCGCCACGTGGTGAAGGCCCGGGCCGCGCTTCTCCAGGAAGCGGGCGATGGAGTCGCTGCCCCTGGGCTCGATGAGCTCGATGGCGGCGTCGCCTAGCGGCAGCAGCGCGGCCTCGACCTTCTGCGTGGCGACAACCTCGCGGTGCCCAGCCTCGAGGCCCAGGACCTGCCGGTACTTCGGCAACGCTTCGTCGATGCTCGGCACCGCGACGGCGACATGATCGATGCGCTTGATCTTCATCGCTCTCCTCCTCAGCCGCCGCACCGGCTGGGCCGGGGGGCATGGGGGTGTTTCCCCATCATCTACGCCTCACGAGCAGCGTGCGCGTGACCTCCACCACCTTCTCCGTCACCTTACCCGAGCCCTTGCCAAGCTCGGGCGTGAAGAGATCCGCCCCCTGGTCGAGGAGTGGCTTGGCCGGGACGTTCTTGAGGCCCACGACGCGCAGCGTGACGCTGCCCGCGCGGGGGCCACGCGGCTCCTTGGCGACCACGCGCGTCGCGGCGTAGAGCGTGTCGCCGGCGAGGACGCCGCTCGGGTGCGCGCCCTCGTCGAGGCCCAGGTCCCAGAGGGCGTTGCCGGCCGTGTCGCGGCTGGCGAGCGCGAGGACCCAGGAGAGGACGAGCCCGCCGTAGACGACGCGCGTGCGCGCGAAGGAGCCCGTCTTGCAATACCCCTCGTCGACGTGGAGGGGATGGGAGTTCCGCGCCAGCGTGGTGAGCTGCATGTGCTCCGCCTCGCTGATGGTGCGGCCGACGGCGTGGGCGAAGACGTCGCCGACGGCGAGGTCCTCCCAGAACCAGGGGAAGCCGCCGTGGCGAGGGCGCTCTGCGGACGCCGCGCCGGGGCCCTCGACCGCGGCGCGCAGGGCGGCGGGGGCGCGGGCGGGGTCGTCGGTCTGCTGGATGGGGTCGTGCGGCGGGTCCGGCGGGCGGCCCTCGGCGTGGCCGGATCGGACGAGGGCCTTGCGCTCGAAGGAGCAGACGAGGGCGCCTGCGTCGGTGACGAGCTGGGTGCGGACGTGGACGACGCCCTTGTCGCCGGACGAGACGGGCTTGACGGCGATGACGCGCGAGCTGGCCCGCACGGTGTCGCCCGGGTAGCACGCCTCGGGGAAGCGGGCGTCGATGTAGGCGAGGTGGGCGATGGCCCGCTCGCTGACGTCGTGCACGCTGAAGGAGAGGCCGAGGTTCAGCAGGAGGAGGGGGTGGACGGGGCGGTCCCCGAGGCCAATCGCGCGGGCGGCGGCGCGGCTGGCGTACGTGGGGACGGCGTCCTGGAACGAGGCGGCGAAGAGGGCGACCATGCCCTCGTCGACCGTCACCTCCCAGGGGTGGGCGTAGACGTCACCAGGGACGAAGTCGTCGAGCAGGCGGCCGTAGCGGGGTTCGTGGATCATCGGGGCCGGTCGGGCAGGGATGGTTGCATAGGGCCTGCCGGCCTCGGGTTCCAGGGGCCCGGCGACCTCAGTGCGACTCGTGATCGCGGGTGAGGCCGGGGTGCGTCGGGTCGCCCGGCTCGTGCCGCGGGTTCTCCGTCTTGTGCGCGCCGTCGCGGCCGCTGAAGCGCATGAGCAGGTCCTTCTCGTAGATGAACTGGTCGCGCGAGTCGTAGGGCACCGCGTGCATGCCCGTGTCCATCCGGATGGCGTCGCAGGGGCAGGCCTCGACGCAGAAGCCGCAGAAGATGCAGCGCAGCTCGTCGATGACGAACGTCTCGGGGAAGCGCTCGTAGCCGCGGCGCTCGTCGCCCTCCGGGTACTCGGCGGGCTTGATGGAGATGCACTGCGCCGGGCACGCGGTGGAGCAGCAGAGGCAGGCGACGCAGCGGGGGGAGCCGTCGTCGCGGAGCGTGAGGCGGTGGAGGCCGCGGAAGCGCTCGGGGTAGGGGCGCTTCTCCTCCGGGTAGTTGATGGTGGTGACGCCGTCCTCCATCGCCTCGAGGACGGGATCGGGCTTCTGCCCGAGCACCATCTCCTTCGTGTTCTTGAAGAAGTGGCGCATGGTGATGGCCATCCCCTTCACCATCTCGGGGATGTACGCCTGCACGTCGGCCGTGCGCACCGGGCGGGCGATGGGCTTGACGGCGATCTTCGCCTTCGCGGGCTTCGTCCAGGGGCCTTGGGTGTTCGTGGGCCATGGTGGTCTACGCCTGCTGCGGGGCTGCCTTGGTGCCGCCCGCGGCTGCGGCGAAGCGCGCGGCGGTCGACGCGAGGAGCTTCTTGCGCTCGACCGGCTCGAGGAGGCCGACGACGAGCGCGACGAACGCGGCCACCGCGCCGACGGCGACGAGCGCCTGGGTCACGTCCGCCGCCACCCGGAGGACGGCGGAGACGCCGGGCCCCGCCTGGTTCGCCGCCGAGGACGAGGATGCCGGTGACCATGATGTTGGCGAGCGAGAGCGGCAGGAGCTTGGTCCAGCCCAGCTTCATCACCTGGTCGTAGCGGAAGCGGGGGAGCGTCCAGCGGAAGAAGATCTGGAGCCACGCCATCAGCATCGTCTTGCCGAAGAACGTGAGCGCGCCGATGAGCACCACGGCGAGTGTGGAGCATCTTGTACTCGAAGAGCTTGGTGTCGCCGAAGGCGATCGTGAGGCCGTCGTTGTGGAGGAAGGGGAGCGCGTAGCCGCCGAAGAACAGCGTGACGAGCAGCGCGCTGGAGACGAAGAGCTCGATGTACTCGCCCATGAAGAACATGCCGAACTTCATCCCCGAGTACTCGACGAAGTAGCCGGCGACGATCTCGCTCTCGCCCTCCGGTTGGTCGAAGGGGATGCGCTTGGTCTCTGCGACCAGCGCGGCGAGGAAGAGGAAGAAGGCGAAGGGCTGGACGAAGATCCCCCAGGTGTTCTCGCCCTGCCACTCGACCATCATGCTCGGCCGCACGACGCCGTAGATCATGAAGAGGCCGACGAGGCTGAGCCCCATCGCCACCTCGTAGCTGACCATCTGGCTCGCCGCGCGGAGCCCGCCGAGGAGGGAGAACTTGTTGTCGCTGGCCCAGCCGGCGAGCGCGGCGCCGATGACGCCGGTGCCGCCCATCGCGAACATGTAGAGGATGCCGACGTTGAGGTCGGCGATCTGCAGGCCGATCGTGTGGCCCGAGCAGGTCCACGCGTGCGGCCCATGGCGTGGGCGAGGGCGGCCAGAGGTCGCCGAAGGTCGAGCGGCGTGCCGGGGGGGTGCCCGTGCCGACGCAGAGGCTCGGCCCGAAGGGTAGCACCGCCATCGTCACGAAGGCGGGGAAGAGCGCGATCATCGGCGCCAGGGCGTGGAGGAGGCGGTCCGCGTTCTTGCGGGACGAAGTCCTCCTTCATGATCAGCTTGATCACGTCGGCGAGCGAGTGGACGAGGCCGGCGAGGCGGACCGGGATGGGGCCGTCGGGGACGCGCGACGCGGTGTAGACGCCTGCGACGCAGAGGACGGCGGCGAGGAGCGACGCTGGTGACGCGCGCGGTCGGTGACCACGAGGCCCGGCGAGAGGAGGCTGGTGAACGCGAAGGCGAGCGCGTGGAGCGCGACGCCCGCGTAGAAGATGGTGCGCGGGTCGACGTCGGAGAGGGCCGCCTCGAGCGCGTTGAGCGCGCTCGCTGCGGCGGACCGTGCCGGCGAGGATGGCGACGCTCAGCCAGCCGACCAGGATGGCGAGCTGCGTGGTGTACGTCAGCATCTCGAAGGCGTTCTTGCAGTCGGTGCCGAGGACGCACTCGGACGGCAGCTTCAGCGCGTGGTACGCGCCGAAGAGGGGGATGCGCCGGGAGCACGGCGAGCGCGGCGAGCACGGTCGGAGGCAGGAGCACGATGACCCGCGCGACGTTGCTGGGCAGGTCGAAGCACCGCGCGGTTGGGGCCAACGCGGTCCTGCACCATGGCGCTCTGCCGGCGGTCTGCCCAGATCCCGATCGCCGCCATGTTGAGGAAGAACCCCACCATCGAGGCGATCTTGATGATGGATGACGATGATCTCGGCGGCGCTCATGCCCTGATCTCCGCCTTGTTCTCGGTCGTCTGTCGGTCAGCGAGCCCGGGGGTTGGGGGCTCGGCGCTGCGTCGGCGGATGGAGGTGCGCGCCGAGGCCTCCGGCGCCATGGCGCGGTGCACGTCGGCGAGCTTCTTCCAGTCCATCGCGTAGCCGAGGGCGCGGGCGAGGCGGGCGACCAGCTCCCAGCCCGGGGCGGGCGTCGCCGCGCGGCAGGAGCGCGCGCTCGCTGCGCTGCGCGGTGCCCTGGCGGTTGACGTAGGTGCCGTCGACCTCGGCCCAGGCGCACGCGGGCAGCGCGATGTGCGCCGCCTTGGCGAGCGGGCCCGTCGTGCGCCGCGATGGTCACCACGCCCTTGAGCTTGGAGAGCGCCTTGCGCGCCTTCGGCCTCGTCGACCTCGAGCTCGGAGCCGAGCGCGATGACGTAGTCGTAGTGTGCCGGCGTCGATGGCGTCGAGCAGCTCGGCGATCGGGCGCGGCGGCGTGGTCGACGCAATCTGCATGACGCCGCGGGTGTTGGGGTTCTTGTCGTCGCTCATCAGGATGTCGTCGCCGCGGCCGAGCGGGCGGCCCGAGACGTAGAAGTCGCCCGCGCCGAGGTAGGTCTTCGCCAGCGTGACCATGGCGAAGTTGTCCTCGTTCGAGTGCTGCGCCGAGAGGACGACGGCGACGCTGCGACGGGTTCGCTCCGTGGCCCTTGAGCTGGTGCTTGGCGGCGGCGAGCGCGTCCTCGATCGTGGCGTCGTCGCCGCCGACGAGCGCGGTGAGGAGCCTGCCCTCGACCGCGCGCTTGTACGAGAGCATGCCCTCGTCGCACATCCAGTACTTGTTGACCGCCATGTTCTCGCGCGGGCGGTGGCGGTACGGGCGTGTTGTTGCGCGGGTCGTAGTCGAGGAAGGCGTTGCAGCCGGTGGCGCAGCCCTGGCAGACGGTCTGCGCGCTGCGGAGGAACCAGACGCGCGCCTTGAAGCGGAAGTCCGACGACGTGAGCGCGCCGACCGGGCAGACGTGCTCGGTCATCAGCGTGTAGTCGTTGTCGAGCTGGCGCCCGGGGGAGACGGTGACCTCGCCCAGGTTGCCGCGCTCGCGGATCGAGAGGACGGGATCGTGCGCCAGCTCGGCCGTGACGCGGACGCAGCGCGTGCAGACGATGCAGCGCTCGGCGTCGTAGACGATGGTGGGCCCGAAGACGACGCCCTTGGGCTTGTGCACCGGCTCCTCGCGCATGCGCTTCTGCTTGCGGTCGTGCTCGAGCCAGTAGTCCTGCAGGCGGCACTCGCCGGCCTGGTCGCAGATGGGGCAGTCGACCGGGTGGTTCAGGAGCAGGAGCTCCTGGACCGCGCTGCGCGCCTCGTCCACGTTGGGGCTCGACTCCGAGAGCACCTCCATCCCGGGCGCGCAGGTCTGCTGGCACGCGGGCAAGAGCTTCGGCTTCTTCGCCGGCACGTAGGCGCCTTTTTCCGCGTCCCAGCGGAGGATGTCGAGCGTCATCGCGGGGCGGCCGGGCGGCGGGCAGCACCTCGACGAGGCACATGCGGCAGTTGGCGGCGACCGAGAGGCCGGGGTGCCAGCAGTAGTGGGGGATGTCGATCCCCGCGCGGTGGGCGGCGCGGATGATGGTGTCGCCCTGCTCGAAGGGGATCTCGCGACCGTCGATCTTGATGGTGGCCATGTCAGTCCACTCGTCTTGGGAAAGATTCTCGGGGGGTTTGGGGCGGCGGAGCCCCCCCAAACGAGACTAGTGGTCGCACTCCCCGCCGATCATGTTGAGCGAGCCGAACGTCGGCACGACGTCGGGGATCATGAGCCCGGTGATGAGCTGCTTGAGGCCCTGCACCTGCGCGAAGCAGGGCGGGCGGATGCGCACGCGGTAGGGCGTGCCGCTGCCGTCGGAGACGAGGTAGAAGCCGAGCTCGCCGTTGCCGGCCTCGGTGTACGAGTAGCACTCGCCCGGCCGGCACCTTGATGCCCTCCATCACGATCTTGAAGTGCTGGATGGTGCCCTCGATGGTCGTGTAGACCTCGTCCTTCGGCGGGAGGACGATGCGCGGGTCGTCGATGTCGACGGGCCCCTCGTCGGGCATCTGTTCGAGCGCCTGCTCGATGATGCGCACGGACTGGCGGATCTCCTCGTGCCGGCACATGAAGCGGTCGTAGTTGTCGCCCTTGGTGCCGACGGGGACGTCGAAGTCGAAGCGGTCGTAGAGCATGTAGGGGTGCGATCCGGCGCACGTCGTAGGCACGCCGGTGGAGCGCAGGCACACGCCCGTCCAGCCCAGCGCGAGCGCGTCCTCCGCGCTGATGCGCCCGATGCCCTCGACGCGGTCGAGGAAGATGCGGTTCTTGAGGAGGAGCTTCTCGCCCTCGGTCACCAGGCTGATGACGCGGGGGACGCCGGCGCGGACCATGCTCCTTGAAGTCGGACGTCGGCGGCTTCGCCATGCCGCCCACGCGGCCGAAGCTGTGCGTGACGCGCGCGCCCGTCTCCTCCTCGAAGATGTCCCAGATGACCTCGCGGGCGCGCGGCGAAGTAGAGGAACGGGGTGAAGGCGCCGAGCTCCATCGCCATGGCGCCGGAGCAGATGAGGTGGTCGCAGATGCGGGCCAGCTCGCCGAGGACGACGCGGTAGTACTGGCAGCGCTCGGGCACCGTGATGCCGAGCATCTTCTCCACCGCGAGCGAGAAGCCCACGTTGTTGAGCATCGGCGAGACGTAGTTGAGCCGGTCGGCGTACGGGAAGACCTGCGTCCACGTCGCCGCGCTCGCACATCTTCTCGAAGCCGCGGTGCAGGTAGCCGATCTGCACGTCGGCCTTGAGGATGCTCTCGCCCGAGAGCTCGAGGACGATGCGCACCGTGCCGTGCATGGCCGGGTGGCGAGGGCCCCATGTTGAGCATCATCGGCTCGGCGGGCAGCTCGAGCTGGCCCTCTTCGATGTCGAGATCCAACGGTTCCATGGGGTCTCAGCTCTCCCGCTCGTGGCTCTCGGCCCCCGCAGCGATCTGGGGGGGTTTGGGGGGGCTCTCGGCCCCGCCCATCATGGCGAGATGCGTCTGCCGGCCGAAGCTCATCCCCTCGTCCGGGCCGAAGGGGGGGAGCTTGCCCACCGTCCCCTCGCGGAAGGTCACCAGGGGCTGGATGCGGTCGGCCGGGTAATCCTTGCGGAGCGGGTGCCCGACGAACTCCGGGTACATCAGGATGCGCCGCATGTCCGGGTGGCCGCGGAACGTGATGCCCATCATGTCGAACGTCTCCCGCTCGAACCAGTCGGCGCCCTTCCAGACCGGCACCAGCGAGTCGACCTCGGCGCCGGAGCCGTCCTCCTCCCCGACCCGCGTCTTGATGCGGACGCGGTGCGCGTACTGGAGCGAGCGGAGGTGGCAGACGACCTCGAAGCGGGGGCTCGCGCCGATGGGGAGGAAGTCGACGCCGCAGAGGTCGACGAACATGTTCATGGCGATGCGCGGATCGTCCCGCAGGAAGAGCGCGGCCTCGCGCCAGCGGTCCGGCGCGATCACGGCCGTGTCGTCGCCGAACTGGGAGTGCGTCTCCAGCACCGCGTCGCCGAGCTTGGCCTGGAGCAGGTCGAGCACCTTGCGGCTCATGAGCGCACCGGCTTTCTCCCGAGCTGCACGAGCGGCTGCTCGGTCGTCACGGGATCCGTGCGCGGCTTGACGACGGCGGGGGTGCGGTCGCCCCTCGCGATCTTGTCCTGGAGGAGCAGGATGCCGTCGATCACCGCCTCGGGGCGGGGGGGGCAGCCGGGCACGTAGATGTCGCAGGGGACGATCTTGTCGATGCCCGCGACCGTCGTGTAGTTGTCGTAGAACCCGCCGCTCGACGCGCAGGTGCCGAACGCGAGCACCCACTTCGGGTCGGCCATCTGCTCGTAGATGCGCCGGAGGGCGGGCGCCTGGCGCTGGCTGATGGTGCCGACCACCCACAGCAGGTCGGCCTGCCGCGGCGAGAAGCGCGGCGCCTCGGCGCCGAAGCGCGCCATGTCGAAGCGCGGGCTCGCGAGCGCCATGAACTCCATGCCGCAGCAGGCCGTGACGAACGGGTACTGGAAGAGCGAGTACTTCTTGGCCCAGTTGAGGAGCGCGTCGACGCGGGTCGTGGCGAAGCCGTGCTCCGACCCTTCGAGCACCTGCACGCTGCCCCCGCCGGAGCCGCCTCGCTTGCTCAGCTCTCCCATTCGAGCGCTCCCTTCTTCCACACGTACGCCAGCGCGACCACGATGAGGGCGAGGAAGCTCGCCATCGTGGCGAGCCCCACCCAGCCGAGGGCCGTGAACTGCGTCGTCCACGGGTAGATGAGCACCGCCTCGATGTCGAAGACCACGAAGAGGATGGCCGTCAGGTAGAACTTGACGCTCGGCTTGACGAAGCGGCCGCCCGTGGTCTCGCTCCCGCACTCGTACGGGATCATCTTCTCGGCGGTCGGGTTCTTGGGGCCGAGGATCGACGTCAGCGTGAACACCGCGACCGTGATGATCGCGCCGACGGCGAAGAGCAGAAGGAGCGGGACGTAGGTGGCCATGAATCGCCTCGGATGCAGAAATCAGGCGGAATTTCGCGCGTATGTAGTCGTGGGGCCGGGGGGTGTCAATGGAGGGCCCGACACGGAAGCGGGCGTAACCCGGCAATCGAGCCCGAGCCCGATCTTCCGGAATTTCGGGCTCGGGCTCGGGCTCGGAAAGATCGGCTCACCTGTTCGCGGCGATGACGAGCCCGCGCCAGGCGGTCAGCGAGGTGCCCAGGGCCTGCTCAATCTCGCGGATCTCTTCCACCATGTCGCTGTCGGGCACGCCCACCAGGCGCGCCTCGCGCACGCAGGCGAGCGCGGCCACGAAGCGCTGCCGCCGCACGAAGGCGCGCGCCAGGAGCGGCCAGATGAGCTTGGGCGAAGCCCCCAGGTTGGCGGCCCGGCGCAGCGGGCCGACGGCCTCGCCCGCCCGCCCGTCCTCGAGCATCGCCTCCCCCAGCCGGCGGAAGATGTCCGACGCGGCCGCGCCGTCGTGCGCGTACTGCACGGCGAGGCGCATGACCTCCTCACCCTGCTGCTGCTCGCCGAGCTTGACGCAGGCCGTGCCGAGGATCCCGAGCCCCTTCGCGATGAGGGACCGGGCGTCCGGGGTGAGCATCTGCCCCTCGGGCGTGCGGAGGAAGATGGCGAGCGGGGCCGGCCACGCCCCGAGGAGCTGGATGACCCGGGTGTGGTCGTTCTTGTTCGCGGCGACCTCGGCCTCGGCCACCTTCGTGAGATCGATCGCGGAGCGGGAGCCGGCCGACGCGCGGTCGAGCTCCTCCCGGATGTGGGCGCGGATGCGGGCGCGGAACTCGTTGAGCTCGTACGTCTCCTCAACCCCGTCGTGGAGGAGGGAGAGCTTCGACGAGCGGCCCTCGACGAGCAGCTTGCGCAGGCTGTAGCCGTAGAGGGGCGCGAGGAGCAGGTAGCGGACGCCGATGTGGAGCTGGAGCGCCTCGACGTCCGTCTCGCGCTCGGGCGCCGCCGGCATGGCGTCGTCCGTCAGCAGCGCGCCCACCAGCCGGTGCCGGAAGTCCGCGAGCGTCAGGCGCTGGACGTCGGCGTCGCCCTCGTCCTCCCCGGGCGCGGTGATCACGAAGTCGACGAGCGTGTTGTCCGGGTTCCGCCGGTCGACCGTGAGCGCCGTGATGCGCGCGCCCGTGATCATCGAGAAGGCGAAGAAGGCCTCGCCAACGATGTCGCACAGGGCCTGGAAGCTGCCGATCCCATCCCCGATGCGCTCGAACCACCCGTCCGTCCGCACCGCGTCGAGCGCAAAGACGCGTTCCCTGGCCATATCGTCGGCGGCGAGCGTCGCACGACCCGGACGCGCTGTCACCTTGCACGATCGCAATCCGACCCATTCAGCCGGACCCACTGAACACCCCAGGTGCCCGTAAGGGTGCCCGTCCTGCCTCAGCCCCGCGCCCAGTGCCGGCACACGCGCTGCACCCCGCAACCCTCGCAGCGGACCGGATCCCGCCGGGAAGGGCAGCGTTGCAGCATGCCAAGGTGACACAGCGAGAAGTCGTACTTGACCGGGTCGGCGGGGTCGTAACGACGCAGCGCGGCGGTGATCTCCTCGGCGGTCTTCCAGGAGACGTCCGCCCGCCGGGTCAGGCCCAGGTTCCTCCCCAGCTTGTGGACGTGGGTGTCGACGGGCATGAGCAGCTCCTCGGGTGGGATGGGCCACAGGCCGAGGTCCACCCCGTCGGCCGGCCGGACCATCCAACGGAGCAGCAGCATCAGGCGCTTGACCGCGCTCCCCTTCCCCGGATCCGCCAGGATGTGCGCCCCCCCGCGCCGCCCGCCATCGAGCCCGCCCTCCCGCCGGATCGCCGCGGTCCACGCCGTGAGCGCCTCCCGCAGGCTCCCCGTCCGCGCGAGCTCGGACGCCAGCGCCGCGCCCAGGGAACCGGACGCCCGCTGCACGCGGCGCGCGCCGATCAGCAGCCCGGAGAGGTGCTGTCCCAGGTACATGCGGTGCTTCCACCCCGCGAGCCGCGCGCGCAGGGCGGCGGGGTCGTCGGCGGCGCGGGCCACCGAGGGGCCGATGCGGACGAGCGCGTCCTCGATCTTCGCGCGGAACGCCTTCACGTTCCCGAAGGCGAGCGCCGACGCCAGCACCGCCACCAGCTCCTGGTCCTCCGGATCGCGGTATCGGTGGACGATCTCCACCGGGTCGGACTTGATCCGCGCCGCCACGTCGCACCGCGAGCGCACGTCCTCGAGCACCTCCCCCAGCGCCACGAGCCGCGCCTCCCCCCGGGACGCGCCTTCGGATCGGGACCTCGGTCTCACGGCGCGAGCTTGGCCAGGCCGCGCCCGTCCGGCAAGCTCCGTCTCGCATGGTAGGGTGTGCGCATGCTCGCTCCCCCGCTCCTCGACGCCCTCATCGACCGCACCCTCGAAGAAGACCTCGCCGGTGGCGACCTCACCACCGAGGCCTGCGTCGACCCCGGAGCCCGCGCCGTCGGCAAGGCCGTCGCCCGGCGGCCCCTGGTCGCCTGCGGCGGCCCCGTCTTCCGCCGCATCTTCGAGCGCCTCGATCCCACCGCCGTCTTCGAGGGCGTGGTCCAGGAGGGCCTCTCGGTCCCTACCGGCGCCGTCCTCTGGAGCGTCCGCGCGTCCGCCCGCGCCCTCCTGTCCGGCGAGCGCAGCGCCCTCAACCTCGTCCAGCGCATGAGCGGCGTCGCCACCACCTCCCGCCTGTACGTCGAGGCGCTGCCCAAGGGCAGCACGACCCGCATCACCGACACCCGCAAGACCACCCCCGGCCTCCGCGCCCTCGAGCGCTACGCCGTGCGCATCGGCGGCGCGCACAACCACCGCGACAGCCTCGGCAGCGCCGTCTTGATCAAGGACAACCACATCGTCGCCGCCGGCGGCATCACCGCCGCCATCGAGCGCGCCCGGGCCCGCGCCCCCCACACCTCCCGCATCGAGGTCGAGGTCGCCTCCCTCGCCGAGCTGGACCTGGCCATCGCCGCCCGCGCCGACATCATCATGCTCGACAACTTCACCCTCGGCGACGTCCACGAGGCCGTCCGCCGCATCCACTTCCTCTCCTGGCATCCCGTCGTCGAGGTCTCCGGCGGCATCACCCTCGAGCGCATCCCGGAGCTGGCGAACGCCGGCGTCGACATCATCTCGTGCGGCGCCCTCACCCACTCCGCCCCCGCCGCCGACATCGCCCTGGACCTCGAGCTTTGACGGCCGGCCCGCCCCTCACGCGCGAGGCCATCGCCCGCGCGCTCGACCGCCTCGGCGCTCCCTGGGACCGCCCCCTCGTCGTCTCCGAGATCACCGCCTCCACCAACGACGACGCCCGCGCCGCCGCCGCGGCCGGCGCCCCGCACGGCGCCGCGTTCGTCGCCGACGCGCAGACCGCCGGCCGCGGCCGCGGCGGCCACGCCTGGCACTCGCCCCCCGGCGAGAACCTCTACCTCTCCACTGATCCTCCGCCCCGACGTCCCGGCCGCCGCGGTCGCCCCCATCGCGCTCGCCGTCGGCGTCGCCGTGGCCCGCGTCGTCGAGGCGACCGTCGCCGGCCGTGCTCCCGTCCGGGTCAAGTGGCCGAACGACGTGCTCGTCGGGGTCGCCGGAGAAGAAGCTCGCGGGCGTGCTCGTCGAGGGCCAGCTCCGCGGCGGCACGGTATCGAGCCTCGTCGCGGGCGTCGGCATGAACGTCCTCACGACCACGTTCCCGCCCGACATCGCCGCGCGCGCGACCTCGCTCGCCCTGCTCGGCTGCGAGGGCCTGGACCGGGCGTCGCTCGCGGCGGCTCTGCTCGCGGCGATCGGCGACGCGGCGGCGCGCTACGAGGAGGACCGGCTCGCGAGCTTCGCGGCGGACCTCGCGCGGATGGACGCGCTGCGGGGGGCGCAGGTGGAGGTGGGGGGCTTGCGGGGGACGGCGGAGGGGATCGACGCGGAGGGGAGGCTCTTGGTGCGGGGAGGCGGGGGCGAGGTCACGGCCGTGGTGGCGGGGGAGGTGGTGCTGGGGGGCGCCTCGCCCGGGCGGCCTGGGTGAGCGCGTCGAGCGCCTTCATCAGCTTGCGGTAAGAACGAGAGCGAGCGGCCATGCCCGGCGTGAAGGGGAGCGCCTCGGTGAAGTCCGCCTGGTCGGTCGTTTCTTCGTAAGGCCGACCGAGCAGGCGCCGGAGACGCGTCTTGCAGTCGCGGATCTGCTCGACCTGCTCGATCGCCGGCACGCGCGCGTCTCGCGGGACCTTCCCAACGCGCCGTAACGATGCGACGCCGGCGAGGAACCAGGCTTCGTACTCGCGATTCGCGATCACGACCTCGAGGGGGATGTGAGGCGCGACCGTTCGCGCTCGATCGCGGAGCTCGGGCCCAAGGGGAGGCTTGGACGATCCTTCGCGCTCGATGCACTCGTCGTCCGCATCGAGTACGATCAGAATGCCGTCCGGGCGAGCTGCTGCCGCGATGGCAACGTAGTGCTCGATCCCTCGCCGTCGCGCCCGATCGTAGGGGCACTTGAGCCTCCCCGACCCGTGCGCGCAGATGGCGAGGGGGTACGTCTCGAAGTTGCGGAAGCGCCGGTGCTGGAACCAGCGTCGCAGGAGGATGGGGATCGCGCGCTCTTCCCCATCGCCTTCGACGATCGCGAGGATGCGGTACGAGCGCTTCATCCGCCCTCGAAGAAGTCCCCCTCGACGCGTTCCGGCTCCTCTTCCGTAAAGAGCGCGTTCGTGCGGAGCAGCTCGCCGACGGACCCCGGCGGTCGGGCAATCTCCTCCGCCCCTTTGCTCAACCGGAAGATCTCGCTCTTCCCGTCGCGCCATTCGACAACCCGCACTCGGCCCGCCGTCACGGCCGGGTGGCTGAGCGCTTCGGGGCTATGAGAGGTAAGAAGCACCTGGCAACGCTCTGTGCTCGCTTGCACTGCGTCGAGCAGCACGGCGAGCGCGGACGGGTGGACCGAATCCTCGATCTCGTCGATGCACACCAACGCCGGAGCCGGCTCCTGCCGGAGCGCGAGGAGCATCGCAAGGCTTCGGAGTGTGCCGTCGGACATGTCGGCGATCTCGAAGCGGTTCTTCTTCCGGCCGGTGCTTTGCAGGAACTGCACGATCCGGCGGCCTGCAGCGGTGCCCGGCTTGATGTCGACGATGCCAGGGGTGATCGCGGCCAGATGCTTGACGATCCAGACGAGGCTCTCCTTGTCTTTCTCCAAGCGCTTGAGGACATCGCCCGCGTTGCCGCCATTGCGGCTCAGCGGGATCGCCCGACCGATCTCCGGCTCGGCGCGGATCGCAGCGGGATGCAGGCTGTACGTCCGAATGCTCGTACGGAGCGCGTCGAGCAGGAGGCTACCCGCTGGGTCGCTCGGCCCCCAGAGCGGCAACACCAAGAAGTCGCGCGTCCGATTCCCATGGAACTGGAGCGGCTCCGGCCTTCGCGAGCCGTCCATGGTGGAGATGAATGCCTCGCGTGCGACGAGATCCCCGGCCGTGTTGGACGCACTCTGGAGCGTGAACCCGTAGAGAAATGCGTGCTCCCTGCTGCGCGCGCTGCCCTCGTGGCTCCAAACTCGCAGCTTCAGGGCGATCGAGATGCTCCGCGCCGCCCTCGGCCCCTTGTGGAACAGCGCCTGGATGCCTCCACGTCGCTCCACCGCGTTCTCCAGCGAGTCGCTCAGCGCCTCCCGCATGAAGTCGAACGCATCCAGGATCGTGCTCTTCCCCGCCCCGTTCCTCCCCACCAGCACCGTCAGGTCGTCCAGCGTCAGCCGGGCGTTTTCGAACGCGCGGAAGCCGCGGAGCCGTAGCTCCTCGATCCGGACGCGCGGGCCCTCGGCTTTCATGCCTGGCTCTCTACCACCGCATCGCCGCGGCCACGACGGCGACGGCGATGCGGCACCGCACCGCCTTCAGGCGGCCGGTTCGTCGGCCGAGCGCGACAGCGCGGGCGCGGCGGGCGCGCCGACCTTCGGCGTCCACCCCTCGACACCCCACCAGGCCGGCTTGTCCACGCGGTTCAGCGTGCCGAAGATCCGGTCCCAGAACGTGAGCACCGCCGCGAAGTTGTGGTTCTTGAGGCCGAAGTGGTGGTGCAGGTTGTGGTCCTTCGGCGTCATGAAGATGGGGCTCCCCGACCAGTCGTACGACGAGTGCACGAGCGTCGCCCACCCCATCAGGACGATGTTGATCGCGTACACCGTGTAGATGTGGAACGGCAGCACGAAGAGCGGGACGATGTACGGCAGGATGCCGGAGAAGACCGTCTCGATCGGGTCGATGGCGATGCCCGACCACGGCACCGGCGGGCGGCACTTGTGGTGGCGGAAGTGCGAGATGCGGAAGACGAACGGGACGTGCAGGATGAGGTGCGTCACGTAGAACGTGAGGTCCCAGAGCAGCACGTAGACCGGGATGCTCACCGCCAGCCAGAGCCAGCCCCGATCGCCCGCGTCCGCGTACACGCGGCTGATGCCCCACTTCTCGTGCGCGAGGGCGAACGCCTGGAGCATCGGGGAGCCGCAGAGGAGCGAGATCAGCCCGAGCTTGATGTCGTGGCGCACGACGTCGCGGCCGACCTTGCGGTTGTAGTACCGCGACATGATGCCCGCGAAGACGAAGTAGAGCGCGCAGGCGATCGACCCGCTGATCACGCAGCGAAGCAAGAACTCGGAAACCATGGAGAGGCGTTGTCGGCCACAACGATGACGCCCGTCAAGACTTCATGGACGCATCGCGTCGCTGACGTTCGTCAGCCTCCGCGCGTGCGATGGACAACGTTTCAGGTACGGGCCAAGCCGCGCGAGCCGCAGCGGAGCGGAGGCGGTAAGCTCGCCCTCCCCCAGTGAAAGAAGACACCCTCGTCGTCCACGAGATCTACCGGAGCATCCAGGGAGAATCGACGTTCGCCGGCCTCGCCTGCACCTTCGTCCGCCTGACCGGCTGCAACCTCCGCTGCACCTGGTGCGACACCCCGCAGGCCTTCTACGGCGGCACCCGCCTCCGCCGCGCCGACGTCCTCGCCCAGGCGCTCGCGCTCGGCACCCCGCTCGTCGAGCTCACCGGCGGCGAGCCCCTCCTCCAGCCCGGCGCGATCCCGCTGATGCGCGAGCTGTGCGACGCCGGCCGCACCGTGCTCGTCGAGACGAGCGGCGAGGCCGACGTCTCCCGGGTCGACCCGCGGGTCCACAAGATCATGGACCTGAAGGCCCCCGGCTCCGGCGAGGAGCGCCGGAACCGCTGGAGCAACCTCGAGCACCTGCACGCCGGCGACGAGATCAAGTTCGTGCTCGCCGACCGCGCCGACTACGAGTGGATGCGCCGCGTCATCGGCGAGCGGAAGCTCGACACCCTCGGCGTCGCGCTCCTCGCGTCGACGGTCTGGGGCAAGCTGGCAGCGAAGGACCTCGTGGCGTGGACGCTGGAGGACGCGCTGCCGGTGCGGGTGCAGGTGCAGATGCACAAGGTGATCTGGGGGGCCGAGGCGCAGGGGGTGTAGGGAGACAGGTGCCAGACCCCTTTCGAAGACATGAACGCCGTCGATGAGGGGCTCCGCGCACCTCATGGCGGGGTCCGCGCACCTCATGGCGGGGTCCGCGCACCCTATGGCGGGGTCCGCGCACCTCATGGCGCCATACGCGCACCTCATGGCGCCATACGCGCACCGCACGGCGCCATACGCGCACCGCACGGCGCCATACGCGCACCGCACGGCGCCATACGCGCACCGCACGGCGCCATACGCGCACCGCACGGCGCCATACGCGCACCGCACGGCGCCATACGCGCACCGCACGGCGCCATGCGCGCACCGCACGGCGCCATACGCGCACCGCACGGCGCCATGCGCGCACCGCACGAGAGGCTCCACCGGGTGTACGGCAGGGTCGCCCCGGTCGCCCGGCGGCCCTCCCCCGGCCCAGGTGATATGGTGGCCCCCCTCATGCCGGGCCAACAGCTCTCCGCCAGCGATTGCCGCAAGATCGTTCATCCCGAATCTCTCCGTGTCCCCGCGGGCGAAGACGTCGCGCCGCTCTCCGGCGTCGCGTCGCAGGAGCGGGCGCTCGCGGCGCTGGCGTTCGGCCTCGACATCCGCCAGCCGCGCTTTCACGTCGTCGTCGTCGGGGCGTCGGGCACTGGGCGGACGTTCTGTGCGCGGTCCGTGGCGAAGCGCATCGCCGCCCTGCGCCCCACCCCGGACGACGTGCTCCTGCTCCCCAACCCGCGCCGCCCGAGCGAGCCGAGCGTGCTCTCGCTCCCGCCCGGGGAGGGGCGGCCCTTCGTCGACGCGATGGAGGAGCTCTACACGAAGCTGGTCGACGGGCTGCGCGGGCTGACCGAGGGCGAGCGCTTCAAGCAGGCGCGGGCGAAGATGCGGCGGCGCGTGGCGACCGAGGAGAGCCGGCTGGAGGAGGCGCTCAAGGAGAGCGCGCGCAAGCTCGGGCTGGAGCTGAACCGGACGGACGAGGAGGTGCAGATCGCCGCCGCCGACGAGGCCGCGGGGCCCCCGAGCGCGGACGCGCTGGCGGCGGTCGCCGCGAGCATCGAGGACTTCGAGACCCGGCTGGCGAGCGTGCAGGACGAGGCCGACACCGAGCTGCGAGGCGTGGTGCAGCACCTCCTGATCGAGGCCGTGAAGTCGAGCTTCCTGCCGGTGCGCACGCGCTTCGCCGGGCGCGACGTGATCGCCGCGTTCCTCGCCGACGTGGAGACCGCCGTCACGCGGGAGCTGCGCCGCCTCGTCGACGAGCCGAAGGGGGACGACGCGCCCTCGCTCTCCCGCGGGGTCGTCATCCCGACGCTGCTCACCGAGCACAGGCCCGGCTCGGGCGCCCCCGTCGTCGAGCTGCCCTACCCCACGCTCACCGCCCTCTTCGGCCGCACCCACGCGCCGCCCGACTCCGACTTCCCCCCGGAGCCCGGCTTCGCCGTCGCCGGCGCGCTGCACGAGGCGAACGGGGGCTATCTCATCCTCCAGGCGGGCGCGCTGCTCAAGAACGAGTCGCTCTACGAGCAGCTCAAGGCCTGCCTGCTCGCGGGCAAGTTCATCGTCCCGGAGCACAACCCCTCGTACTTCCGCGGGACGTCGGAGGAGCTGCTCTTCCCCCCATCCCGCTCGATCTCAAGGTGATCCTGATCACGAGCCCGCTGATCTACCAGGAGCTCCACGAGGCGGACCCGGAGTTCTCCCAGCTCTTCAAGGTGCAGGCCCGCTTCGAGCCGACGCTGCCGCTCGGCCAGGCGATGTCCACGTACCCCTCGTTTCTCGCCGGCATCGCGCGCGACCGCGGCCTGCCCCCGCTCACGCCCGACGCGGTGGCGGAGCTGCATCTTCTACGGCGGGCGCCTGGCCGAGAGCCAGACCAAGGTCACGGCGCAGCTCGGGCTGATCGCCGAGGTGGCGATCGAGGCCGGCTACCGCGCGCAGCAGCGCGGGCACCACAGCATCGACGGCGCCGAGGTCGTCGAGGCGCTCTCCGCCGCGCGCCGCCGGGGCAGCCACTTCCGCGACCAGGTGCACGAGCTGCTCGCGGACGGCACCATCCGCATCGACGTGACCGGCGAGCGGGTCGGGCAGGTCAACGCCATCAGCGTGCTCTCCGACGGGCCGCAGACGTTCGGCCGCCCGTGCCGCGTGACGTCGGTCGTCTACCCCGGCGTCGAGGGGCCCGTGAACATCGCGCGGGAGGTGGAGATGAGCGGGCCCCTGCACAGCAAGGGCGTGCTGGTGATCTCCGGCTACCTCGCCCTGCGCTTCGGCCAGACCAAGCCGCCGATGTTCGGCGCGTCGCTCGTCTTCGAGCAGACGTACGAGGCGATCGACGGCGACAGCGCCTCGTCGAGCGAGCTCTACGCGCTGCTCTCCGCGCTCTCGGGCTGCCCGCTCCGGCAGGAGCTGGCCGTGACCGGGAGCGTCGACCAGCAGGGCGGCATCCAGCCCGTCGGCGGGCTGAACGAGAAGATCGAGGCGTTCTACGATCTCTGCGCGGCCAAGGGGCTGACGGGGCGGCAGGGGTGATCATCCCCGAGCGCAACCGCGACGCCCTGATGCTGCGCATCAACGTGGTTGAGGCGATCGCGGAGGGGCGCTTCCACGTCCACGCCGTGTCGACGGTGGAGGAGGGCATCGAGCTGCTCACCGGCGTGCCGGCGGGCGTCGCCGACGAGAACGGCCACTTCCCGGAGGGCTCCCTCTTCCGCAGCGTGGAGACGCGGCTCAAGCGCTTCCACCAGGCGATGAGCGAGCTGTACCGCGGCAACAACAGCAAGTAGGCGATCGTCACCACCGCTCGATGCGCCAACCCTTCCGCTCCGCCACGCGGGAGAGGCGCGGGTCGGGGTTCACCGCGATCGGCTCGGCGACCCGCTCCATGAGGGGCAGGTCGCTGATGCTGTCGGTGTAGAACACCGCGTCCTCGAGGCGGAAGCCGTGCTCCCGGGCGAGGCGCTCGGCGCGCTCCACCTTGCCGGCGCCCAGGCAGAGCGGCATCTCGGGGCGGCCGGTGAAGCGGCTCTCCGCGTCCACCTCGAAGACGGTGGAGACCACGTGGTCGATCCCGAGGCGGCGGGCCAGCGGCCAGGCGGCGTAGGGCGACGCGCCGGTGACGATGGCGCAGAGGTCGCCCGCCTCGCGGTGGCGGCGGACGGCCTCCCGCCCCCCGTCGGTGATGTGGGGCTCGACCCAGCGCGCGAACCAGTCGTCGCAGCGCGCGGCCATCACCGTCTCCGGCATCCCCCGGAGCTCGGCCACCACGATGGCGGCCACCCGCTCGTGGTCGAGGACGCCGAGGGTGTACCGGCCGACCCAGTACAGCGTCTTGAGCATGTCGACCCACGTCGCCTCGCCCGGTCTCCATCTGGTAGCGGACGTAGAGGCTCGCCGTCTCCTTGCGGACGAGGGTGCGGTCCATGTCGAAGAGCGCGGCACGCGTACCCATCCCTGGCACCCCGCGATCCTACCCCAACATCCTGCTTTTGGATCGACGCGAGGCCGTGCTATGGGCGAGCCCGACATGGCGCCTCTCGTCGTCGGCATCGCGGGGGGCACCGGCTCCGGGAAGACGACCGTCGCCAAGACCATCGCCCTCGCCCTGCCCGAGGATCGGGTCGCGATGGTCGAGTTCGACGCGTACTACCGCGACCGGCCCGAGCTCGACCTCGCCGAGCGCGCGCGGACGAACTTCGACCACCCCGACGCGCTCGAGATCGAGCTGCTCGTCGATCACCTCGACCAGCTCAAGGCGGGCGCGGGCGTAGACGTGCCCGTGTACGACTTCAAGACCCACCGCCGCCGGCCCGAGTCCCGCCGCGTCGATCCCGCGCGCGTGGTGCTGGTCGAGGGCATCCTCGTCTTCGTCGACCCGCGCGTGCGCGAGCGGCTGGACATGAAGATCTTCGTCGACACGGACGCCGACATCCGCGTCTTCCGCCGCATCCGCCGCGACATGGAGCAGCGCGGGCGCACCTTCGAGTCGATCCGCGACCAGTACTACAAGACGGTGCGGCCCATGCACCTCCAGTTCGTCGAGCCGTCGAAGCGCTGGGCCAATCTCATCATCCCGGAGGGCGGCAACAACAAGGTCGCGCTCGACCTCATCATCTCCAAGCTGCAGAGCGTCCTCGCCGGGGAACCGGACCCGGGCCCGCGCTAGAGCCGGGCCTCCCGCCGCGCCTCCTCGATCTCCTTCGCGTGGGCCTCCGGGCTGGTCTCCTGGATCACGAGCTGGTGCTCGGGGTAGGCCTCCCTCGTGCGGGCGGCGGGGAAGCGGCGCGCGATCTCGTCGGCCGACTCCCGGTGCGGCGGCCTCCCCCGGAGGCTGGCGGCGATGACCGCGCCCACGGCGAACGCCGCGGCGTAGATGACGAAGGTCCACGCGACCGAGCCGAGCGCGCTCGCGATGCCCCAGAAGAGCGCGATCAGGCCGAAGAGCACGGCGAACCCCGCGAGGACGCCCGTCACCAGGCCGAAGGCGGCCCGCGGCGCCACGTCGCGGCGGACGTGCTCGGCGTAGCGCCGCGCCGAGAGCTTCCCGAGCCTAAGCTCGTCGCGCACGATTGCGGAGGCGTGGTCCATCACGTCGCGCGCGACGTCGCCGAACGCCACCCCGTTCCCCGAGCCGTTCCTGTCTCGATCCATGGTCGCCTCGCTCCCTAGCGCCAGATGATCCGGATGCGCCGCCTGCGCCGCCTCCACCCCGCCGTCACGAGCCCCGCGAGGACGAGCCCGGCGGCGCAGAGCCCGAGCAGGCCCAGCCCGCGCCCGGCGCGCGAGACGACGCCGCGGACGAGCCCGGACGCGCGGTCCAGGTCCTCCGCGATGCGGGCCTTCGCGAGCTCGATGCGCTGCTCCAGCGCGTGTCGCTCCGGATCGACGGGCACGAGGGTGTCGCTCCCCTGGCGCAGGTCACTCAGACGGTTCACGGTGGGGCCGAGCTGCAAGCCTCATTCCGGGCACGCGGCTTCCAGCGCGCGCCCGCGCGCCCGCCTGGGCTCGGGCGCACGCGGCGGAGAGCGTTTTCCGTTTCACCACGCTTTCGGCCGTGTCAGAGAGCGAGGGCCGCGCACGGCCACGACGATCCATGAAGATCCCCCGACACGTCTTCCGCGAGTACGACATCCGCGGCGTCGCCGACACCGACCTCTCCGACGAGCTGGCCCGCGCGCTGGGCCGGGCCTTCGTGCTCACGTTGCGCGACGAGCGCGGCGCCGACGCTGAAACGCTTGGCCCTCTCCGCGTCGCGGTCGGGCGCGACGGCCGCCTGTCGAGCCCGCGGCTCTTCTCCGCGCTGACGGAGGGCCTGCGCGAGGCGGGCGCGGACGTCGTCTCCGTCGGCATCGGGCCGACGCCGCTGCTCTACTTCGCCGCCCATCACCTGGGGACGGAGGGCGCCGTGATGATCACCGCCAGCCACAACCCCGCGCCCGACAACGGGTTCAAGCTCATGCGCGGCAAGGCGTCGTTCTTCGGGGCGGACCTGACGGCCCTCGCCGACCGCATCGAGCGCGGTGGCGACAGAGGCGCGGCCCCGGCCCGCGGCGGCTTCGAGGAGCGCGACATCTCGGGCGACTACATCGAGTCGGTGCGCAGATTCGAGCCGGCTGGATCCCCACGGCGTGCGCGTGATCGTCGACGGCGGCAACGGCTCGGCCGGCCCGCTCGGCGTCGCCACCCTGCGCGCGCTCGGCCTCGACCTCCCCGACGACAGCGCACTCTACTGCGACATCGACGGCCGCTTCCCCAACCACCACCCGGACCCGACGGTGCCGGAGAACCTCGAGGCCCTGCGGCGCCGCGTCCTCTCCACGGGCGCCCGGCTCGGCGTCGCGTGGGACGGCGACGGGGACAGGATCGGCGCCATCGACGACACCGGCGAGATTGTGTGGGGGGACAAGCTCCTGCTCCTCTTCGCCCGCACGCTGCTCCGCGAGCACCCGGGGGCGACCATCCTCGGGGAGGTCAAGTGCTCGGACGTGCTCTACGCCGACATCGAGCAGCACGGGGGCCGGCCGCTGATGTGGAAGACGGGCCACTCCCTGATCAAGACGAAGATGAAGCAGGAGAACGCGCTCCTCGCCGGCGAGATGAGCGGGCACATGTTCTTCGCCGACCGGTGGCCGGGCTTCGACGACGCCGTCTACGCCACGGTCCGCCTCCTCGAGATCGTCGCGCGCGAGGGCAAGGGCCTCCGCGAGCTGCTCGCCGACGTGCCGGAGACGTGGGTCACGCCGGAGATTCCGCGTCGACTGCCCCGACGCAATCAAGCTCGACGTCGTGCGCCGGG
Source organism: uncultured delta proteobacterium (assembly GCA_963827955.1). GTDB lineage: Bacteria > Myxococcota_A > Polyangia > Polyangiales > Polyangiaceae > CAWHDJ01. Next base: position 386,690 of record CAWHDJ010000017.1, read on the forward strand.
TGCTCGCGCGCTACTGGCCCACGCACAAGGTCGTCGACATCGACGGCGCGCGGATTGACTTCGGCGCGGGCGCCTGGGGCCTGTGCCGCGCGTCCAACACGCAGCCCGTCCTCGTCCTGCGCTTCGAGGCGCGGTCCGAGGCGCGCCGCGACGAGATCCGCCGCGAGGTCGAGGAGGCCGTCGCCGACTCCATCCGGCGCGCGGGCAGCCCGTCGTGAGCGAGGTCGAAGGCGCCGAGGGCGCGGAGGTCTGGACGATCCGCCGCGTCCTGGCCTGGGCCGCCGACGATCTCAAGAAGCGCGGGGTGACCTCGCCGCGCCTCGACGTGGAGCTGCTCCTCGGCAAGGTCCTCGGCGTCGATCGCATCGGCCTCGTCATCGACGCCGACCGACCGCTCCGCAAGGAAGAGCTGACCCGGTACCGCGAGCTCCACCAGCGCCGCCGCGCCGGCGAGCCGGTCGCCTACCTCCTCGGCGTCCGCGAGTTCTACGGCCGCACCTTCCGCGTCGACCGGCGCGTGCTCATCCCCCGCCCCGACACCGAGATCCTCGTCGAGGTCGCGCTCGAGCGGACACGCCACCTCTCGCTCTCGGCGCGCGCGCTCGACCTGTGCACCGGCTCCGGCTGCGTGGCCGTCTCGCTCGCGCGCGAGCGCCCGACCTCGCGCGTGCTCGCGACCGACGTCTCCCCCGACGCCCTCGCCGTCGCCGGCGAGAACGCCCTGCGGCTAGGCGCCTACAACCTCGGCTTCGTCCTCTCCGACCTCTTCGCCGCTCTCCGCCCCGGCCACGATTGCTTCGACGTCATCACGGCCAACCCCCCGTACATCGCGAAGGGCGAGATCCCGACGCTCTCCGTCGACATCCGGGCATACGAGCCCTCGCTCGCGCTCGACGGTGGGGGCGACGGGCTCGCGATCCTGGAGCGCATCGTGGCGAGCGCGTCCGCCTTCCTCGCCCCGGGCGGCGCGCTCGCGGTCGAGATCGGGTCGGAGCAAGGCGCCGCCGTGCGCACCCTGTTCGCGGCGGCCGGCTTCTCGGGCGTCGAGGTCCGGCACGACTACGGCGGGCTCGACCGCGTGGTGTCCGGCGTCGCCGGATCGCGGTGAGCCGCGCCCCTCACTTCGGCCAGTAGGTCGTCGCCCGCTTCTCGCCCTTGGACGTGATCCGGTTGCTCACGAGGAGCTTCTTGATGGGCAGGGTCAGGTCCTTCGTCGGGACGCCGAGCGCGCGGTTGATCTGCTCGATCCGCTGGCCGGGGTTCGACTTTACGTAGTCCGCGAGGCGATTGACGAGCCGGGCGAGGTCGCGCGGGTCGCGCTTCTCCCCGGGCCGACGGACGAGGCCGGCGGCGTGCTTCGCCGGAGCGCCGCGCCTTCCGGCCGGAGCGGCCTTCGGTGCCTCGGCCGCCATCGAGCCTCGCCTCGCCGGCGCAGCGTGCCGGGTAGAAGGCCGCCCGGGGCGCGCCCCCCGGTGAGCAGGGGCCGCCTTCGCGCGGGGCGCCCCTTCCGGCGCGCCGAGCTGGGTCTGCACCGCTTCGAATGCCGCGCGCCGCACGAGCGCGGCCAGCTCGGTCGCGAAGGCTTCCACCCTGGAACGGATTCGATCCTCGACGTTTGACATGGCGGGGAGCTTACTCATGCGCAACACAGCGTGTCGAGAGCCGATTGGCGTCGAGCACACGCGATGGGCCGCTCATTCCGCCCGGCGGATCGCCGCTCTCGCACGTCAAACCGCCCGGTACGCCACGTACCCCGCGACCCACATCGCCGCGTCCACCTCGCGCAGGATGCCCTCGTGCTGGCCAGGAGGAGCGTCGCGGACGGCGGCGACGACGCTCGCCGCGATGGCGCGGGAGACCTGTCGCAACGAGGAGACGGAGGGGTAGAGGGCGCCGGCTTCGAGGCGCTCCGGCGGGACCATCTCCGCGAGCGTCGTCGCTGCCGTCAGGAACATCTCCTCGGTCACCTCCCGCGCGCCGGTAGAAGAGCGCCTCGTTGCGGTCGAGCAGCGCGGCGAGCCCGATGAAGCGCTCGAGATTGGAGCCCTCGTCGCGCACGCGCTCGCGCTCGAGCGCCGCCTGCTCGTCCAGGGTCGCGACGTGCGGGGGGAGCAGGCCGCGGAGGCCGAAGCGCTCGCGCTCGTCGTCCGTGAACGCGGCGTCCTTGTTGAGGAGCGGGTGCTCCAGGAGCGCGGCGCCTCGGAGGGGGACGGGGATGGGCAGCTCGGGGAGGAGGCGGTCGTTCATGGCACCGGCAGGGGGTCGTAGGCGCGAGGGCCCGCCGCGCCAAGCTCCGGAGCGGTGCGGCCCACCGGGCGGGCACGCAGAGGAGGCGCCGCCGACCGCTTGCGCTCGCGCGGCGGATGAAGGAAGACGGAGGCGCGGGCGAGCCCGAGACCCCGGGCCCATGGAGCGGGCCCTCCGCGCATGAAGAGCTTCGTCTACCTGACCCCAGGGGTCTTCGACAAAGGCGGGATCAGCCGCTACTGCCGCTTCCAGGTCCGCGCCCTGCGCGATCTCTTCGGGCCGGACGCCGTGAGCGTGCTCTCGCTGGAGCCGCCGCGCACCACGGGCTTCGAGGACGCGTTCCCGGTCGACTTCGCCAGCTTCGGCCCGCTGCTCGAGGGGCGGGCGCTCTTCGCCATGGCCGCGGCCGCCGCTGCGCTCCGGGAGCGCCCGCGCGTCGTCTGGTCGGCGCACGTGCACCTCTCGGCGATCTCGCACCCCCTGGCGCGGGCGCTCGGGGCAGCCTCGGTGCTCAACGTCTACGGGACCGAGCTCTGGACCGACCTCACCCGCGTCCGCATCGCCGCCCTGGGCCGCGCCGACCACGTGGTGAGCGACTGCCACAACGCGCGCACCTACCTCGCCGAGCACGGGCTGCGCGCGGCGGAGCGCACCGTGGTGCACTGGGACTGCGTCGACGTCGAGCGCTTCTCCCCCGGAGACCCGGGCGACGTACTCCGCCGCTACGGCGTCCCGTCGCCGCCCCCGGGAGGAGCACCCCCCATGACGGTGCTCACCCTGGGCCGCATGAGCCCGGACACCCTGTACAAGGGCTACGATTGCCTGATCGAGATCTTCGCCCGCATCCCCGCGTCGGCGCCCGTCCGCCTCGTCCTCGCCGGCGACGGCTCCCGTCGCGCGGAGCTCGAGGCGCGCGCCCACGCCCTCGGCCTCACGGGCCGCGTCCACTTCACCGGCTCGGTCGCCGAGCGCGACTTGCCCGCCTTGTACCGCGCGTGCGACGTCTTCTCCCTCGTCACCCACGGGGGCTACGGCGGCGGGGAGGGCATCCCCCTCACGCCCCTCGAGGCCGCCGCCTGCGGCAAGCCGATCTTGGTCGGCGACCAGGACGGCTCGCACGAGGCCGCCGAGGATGGCGTGACGGGCTTCGTCGTGCACAGCTTCGACCTCGACGCGCAGCGGGCGCGCGTCCTCGAGCTCGCCGGAGATCCTTCGCTACGAAAACGAATGGGCGCCGCCGCGCGCGCGCGCATCGAACGAGAGCACGCCTACGAGCGGTTCCGCGGGCGGGTGGAAGAGCTCTGCACGGAGATGGGCCTGCTCTCCCGGTGACGCCGGGATTACCCGAATGGGCGCCCACGGGGCCGCCTGGTCGTGGTAAGCCCCTTGCGACGCGAGGGCCTGTGGTCAAGCACACCAGGAAAGAGCAGGAAGCCGGCAAAGCGAGGAAGCTGTTCGGCACGGACGGCATCCGTGGGGCGGCGAACGAGCCGCCCATGACGCCGGAGATGGCGCTGCGCCTCGGGCGGGCGATCACCTTCGTCGCCGGCCGCGGCAAGAGCAGGCAGGTCCGCATCGTCATCGGCAAGGACACGCGGCTCTCCGGGTACCTCTTCGAGACGGCGCTGGCGTCCGGGCATCTGCGCGATGGGCGGCCGCGTGATGCTGTGCGGCCCCGTGCCCACGCCGGCCGTGGCCAACCTCACGCAGAGCATGCGCGCCGACGCGGGCGTCGTCATCAGCGCCAGCCACAACCCGTACCAGGACAACGGGATCAAGATCTTCGGCCCCGACGGCTTCAAGCTCCCCGACGCGCAGGAGGAGGAGATCGAGCGGCTCATGGCGAGCCACGAGCTCGACGACGCGCGCGTCACCGGCGCGGCCATCGGCAAGGCGGTCAAGATCGAGGACGCGCGCGGGCGCTACGTGGTCTTCTGCAAGAACACCTTCCCCACCCGGCTCTCGCTCGACGGCATCAAGATGGTCGTCGACGCCGGGCACGGGGCTGCCTACGTGGTCGCGCCCGCCGTCTTCACCGAGCTCGGCGCCGAGGTCACGGCGCTCGGCGTCAAGCCCAACGGCAAGAACATCAACCGCGACGCCGGCGCGCTGCACCCCGAGCACGTCGCGCGGGAGGTGGTGCGCCGCGGGGCCGCCATCGGCATCGCGCTCGACGGCGACGCGGACCGGGTGATCATGCTCGACGAGCGCGGCCAGGTGGTCGACGGCGACGCGGTGATGGCGCTCTGCGCGCGGAGGATGCTCGCGCAGGGCAGGCTGCCGAAGGAGACCGTGGTGACGACGGTGATGTCGAACCTCGGGCCTCGAGCGCTCCGTGCACGCGGCCGGCGGGCGGGTGGTGCGCACCAACGTCGGCGACCGCTACGTGGTCGAGGCGATGCGCGCGGGCGGCTACACGCTTCGGCGGCGAGCAGTCGGGGCACCTCATCTTCCTCGACCACGCGACGACCGGCGACGGCATCGTCGCCGCGCTCCAGGTCCTGGCCATCATGATCGAGGAGAACAAGCCCCTCTCGGAGCTGGCCTCGGCGGCGATGCAGCGCGTGCCCCAGGTGCTCGAGAACGCGACGTTCTTCACCCGCAAGCCCCTCGACGCGATGGGGACGATGAAGATCGCGGTCGACCGCGTGGAGCAGGTGCTGGGCGAGCGGGGCCGCGTGCTCGTGCGCTGGAGCGGGACGGAGCCGAAGCTGCGGGTGATGGTCGAGGGCGAGGACGAGAAGGTCATCGCCTCGTTCGCGTCGGAGATCGTCGAGGCGGCGAAGCGGGACATGGCGGCGGCGACGTGAGCGTGGCGCCGCGCGCGCCGAGCTCACCCACCCGACCCGATCACTTCTTGAACTTGCGCAGGTGCGTGACGTACCACCGCCCCTGCCAGGTGATGATCGTGTGCACCTCGACGCTGTGCTCCTTGCCGTGGAGCCGGTAGCGGAGCTTGCCGCGGAACGCCCGGTAGTAGCCGATGTGGTTCGCCTCGTCGCCGGGCGGCACCCACTTGGGATGAGACCAGCCGTCGAACCCGACGACTCGGCGCCTTCCCACGACTTGTGCTCCTTGTGCAGCTTGTGGATGTCGTTCACGTACGCGCGGTGGAGCTGCGCCCAGTACTTGCCAGGGTCCTTCACGTCCTTGAGCGGGATGAACGGCTCCTTGGGGAACCAGAACGCCTCCCCGCGCTCGGGCTCGTCGTTCACGATCGCCTCGAAGAGGCCCTTCGCCCGGGCGGTGAGCTCCTCGCCCTCCGTGGGTGAGACCTTGTTGTCGGCGACGATGGGGGCAGGCCCGGCGTCGGCGGGGGCCGCGGCGTCCGCGGGCGCCCCCGCGTCGCCCGGGTCGGGGAAGGCGCCGGCGCGCTCGACGCGGAGAGCGAGGGCGCGGCGCTGCTCGACGCGGTGGGCGTGGTGCGCGCGGCGTCCGCCGGGGGAGCGTCCCGCGGCGGGCTGCCGCTGCTGCAAGCCGCGAGGATGGCCGACGCCAGGAGCGGGACGAGGCGCCGCGGCGTGCAGGGCTTGGGGTTCGTCATGCGGGCGGAGCCTTAGCACCCCACACGCGGCCGCGTCCAACGCCGGCCGAGCGTGATAACGTCGCGCGACATGAAGATCGTGATCGTGGGCGCAGGGCTCGCCGGGCTCACGGCGGCGTACACGCTGCTCAAGCAAGGCCGCGGGGCGGGCACACCGTTCGAGATCACCCTCCTCGACTCGGACACCGCCGCCGGCGGCCAGGCGCGCGCCTTCCCCATCCAGCCGAAGGGCCCGGACGGCCAGGAGCTGACCGGGGAGGACCCGTTCGTCGTCGAGCACGGGAGCCACGTCTTCTTCCAGTTCTACGACACCATCATCAAGCTCATCGACGAGCTGCGGGCGGACCCTGACCTCGCCGCCGACATGCCGGCCTTCGCCCCCGTCCCGGGTTGGACCATCGTCGACGCCTACGGCAACGTCGCGACGATGACGCAGGGCCCGGTGCTGCCCGTGCCGTTCAACGTCTTCCCGTCGATGCTCGACATCTCGTGGCTGCCGCTCCTCGACCGGCTCCGCGTCGGCGTCGGCGCGCTCAGCGTCCTCTCCCACACGTACGAGGACATGGGCAAGCTCGACCAGATGACGTCCAAGGAGCTCGCGCTCGCCTCGGGCTACACCGAGCTCGGCGCGGTGGCGTGGAACTCGGCGTCCCTCGGGCTCACCAACCTCTTCATCCAGGAGCAGTCGGGCGCGCTCTTCTGGGCCAAGCACAAGGTGCTCATCGATTACCCGGACGGCCTCCACTACCAGCTCCCCGCCGGCGATCTGGGCAAGCTCGTCGCCGAGCCGACGCGGAAGAAGATCCAGGCGTGGGGCGGCACGCTCGTGCTGAGCGCGACCGTGACGGGCATCTCGCGGCCCGACGGGCAGGCGCAGACGGAGGTGACCTACACGCTGCCCGGCGGCGGGGCGCGCACGATCGCCTGCGATCAGGTCATCCTCGCGACCGCGCCGAGCGCGGCCGCGCCCCTCGTCCCGTGGGTGCACGAGCCGTGGACCCAGCTCGCGAAGGTCACGCCCGTGCTCACGGTGGTCGTGCGCCTCTCGGGGGAGCTGCAGAAGGGGCCGAGCGACGACCGCGAGTACGGCCTGAGCCGCGAGCAGTGGGTGTTCAGCGTCGTGACCGACCTCTCCAAGTTCTGGCCCGAGTACCAGGGCACGGGGAAGACCGTGCTCCGCTTCGAGATTGGCCACGCCGACCTCCTGCCTCAGGGGTTCGCCACGCCGGAGAGCGTGGTGATCAACATGATCCACAACGACCTCGGGCGCCTCTTCCCCGAGGTGACGGAGCGCGGGCTGACGATCGAGGCCTACGCCATCCACCCCGAGAACGAGCGGCTCTACACCGCGTGGAAAAAGGGAGAGTGGTCGAAGAAGCCCACGGAGCGCGACGTCGGGCAGGGCGTCTACCTCGCGGGCGACTGGACGACGAAGGGGACGATCGGCATGGAGGCGGCGGTCAACTCCGGCGTCGAGGCCGCCAACTTCGTCCTCGCGCGCGTGCAGATGCCGCCCGTGCCCTTCCGCGACATCCCGCTCTGAGCGGCGGACCGCCTCCGCACGGCGAAGGCTGGCGGTTCACCACCCGCGCTGGTCGTCGAGCGCCGCCACGAGCTGGGCGTACCCCTCGTCCCGGCCGGGCACCCATTGCCGGAAGCCCTCGATCTCGAGCAGGCGCTTGTGCTTGGGGTTGTTCCAGCGCATCTCGAAGAGCACGCGCGTGAGATCCTTGGCCTTTTGCTCGGGGAGGGTCGGGAGCGCGTCGAGCGCGTGGTGGTCGTAGGCGGGCGTGGTCCACAAGGTCTCGACCCGGTGCGGGTCGACCCGTCCGGCGGCCAGCTCCGCGTGCCAGACGATGCTCCCCACCATCCCGACCTGGGCCCGGCCATCGTGCAACGCGGCGAGCACCTCCAGCTCCGCGCGGGGCGTGTCGCCGTGCTTCCCCGGATCGTGCTCGAAGGATAGGAGCTTGAGGCGGTCGACCTCGACGCCGGCCCGGCGCAGGAAAAAGAGGGGTAGGATGCGGGAGACCGCCGAGTCGCGGCTGCCCGTGGCCACGGTCTTGCCGTGCAGGTCCGTGAGCGCGCCGATGCCTGCGTCCCGGCGGACCAGGATCTTCGTGGCGAAGTCGCGGTCGATGTCGCGCATCGCCAGGGTCACGCTGCGCCCGTCCGTGCGCCGTTTCACGCGGACGTGGGCGAGGGGGTCGTCGTAGGCCACGTCGAGGTGGCCGCCGAGCAAGGCTTCCACCTGCCGCTCGTAGCTGGAAAAGAGCGCGAACTCGAGGGCTACCCCCTGGGCGCGGCAGTGCTCGCGCATGCCTTCCCACAGGGTGAGCGCCTTCACGTCGTAGGCGACGGCGCCCAGGAGGATGGTGGTGTCGGGCATAGGAGCCGCCGGACGGTAGCACGCGTCCGCGCGCGGCCGTAGGGCCGCCGGGAGGGCGCCGGTGCGCTCCAGTGTGCTCCCCGGTTCCGGTGCCTGGCAGGGCACGCTAGAGTCCCGGTCGAGCCCCGGCATTTCGCTTGCCCTCGCTCCGCCCCCTCCGTGCCGCGATGATGGCTACGGCGTTCGCCGCGGCGATGCTGGGGGCAGCGGCGCGCGCCGAGCCGGAGGCTCCGTCGAAGCCCCTCCCCAGCGCAACCGCGCCCGCCACCTCTCCTCCCGCGCCCTCGGACGCGCCCACGCCCGGCGCCGCGGAGCTGCTGAGCGGAGAGGATCCCGGCCTGGGCGCGTCCGTACCGGATTCTGGGGCAGGCGCCCGCGCCCGATCTCGCGGGCAAGCCGATCCAGCGCATCGACGTGGTCACCGTGGGCGGGCGCTGGGCGGCGCCGCTCACGCTCCGGTCGGTGCGCCCGGGCGAAGCGGCGAGCCCCGGGGCGGCGCGGAGGCTGATGCGCGAGGCGCTGGGCACGGGCCAGTACGCGCGCGCCGCCGTGGAGGCGTTCGCCGAGGGGAGCGGCGTGGTGCTGCGCGTCGACGTGCTCCCGCGCAGGCTCATCGACGATCCTGTGAAGATCAACGGCGGTGTGCTCGACCGGGCGGAGACGCTCGACGCGGCGGAGGTCGCGGCCGGCGGCGAGCTCACCGCGCCGTACCTGCCGACGATCGCCGCGCGCGTGCGCCGCTTCTACGAGCGCCACGGGTTCCCCAACGCGGAGGTGAACGCCGAGGCCGCCGACACCGACAAGCCCGACCGCGTGATCCTCACGCTCGACATCAAGCCGGGCGATCCACGCACCGTCGCAGAGCGCGTCTTCCTCGTCGGCGCGTACGGCCCCCCACACCCACCGGCCCAGGCGGTTACGGTGGGGGGAGACCCCCCACACCCCCCGGCCCAGCCGGTGTTCGTGCCCGACGCGGCCCTCGACCACGAGGTCGGCGACCTCAGGAACAGCTACAAGGTCGCCCGCGGCGCCCGCGCCGACGAGCCCGCGCTCGCGGAGGCCGACCGGGACCTCGGCGAGGTGCTCCGCCAGAACGGGTTCTTCCGCGCGGAGGTGCACCACACGGTCGAGGGCAGCGGCGCACGGAGCACGCTCGAGGTCCGCGTCCTCTCCGGCCCGCGCCTCGTGCCCTCGTTCGACGGCAACCGCGCCTTCGACGCCGAAGGCCTCGTCACCGCGCTCGACCTGAAGAAGGTCCCCGACGCGAGGGGCAGCGAGCTGGTCGAGCGCCTGCGCACGTTCTACGTCACGCGCGGCTTCCTCGACGTGGAGGTGAGCATGCTCGAGAAGGGCCGGCCCGAGGATCCGGTCCACTACCTCGCGTTCACGCTCCGCGAGCACGAGCAGGTGCGGGTCACCCGGCGGCTCTTCACCTGCCTCCAGGGGGAGCTTCTCCCCCGACGACATCGGCGGCGAGATCGACAGCTTCCTCGTCGAGGAGCTGCCCGGCGCGGAGCCCTTCGGCGCCGTCGACCCGCGCGCCATCGGCGCGCTCCTGGGGCCGACGTCGGGCGCGGGCGGGCGCGGCGTGCCCGCCGACCTCCGGCCGCGCCTGACCTACGCCCCCGACACCTACGAGCGCGCGCTGAAGCACGTGCGCGACGTGCTCCACAGCAAGGGCTACCTCAACGCCGTGGTGGGGCCCCCGGCGCTCCTCCGGGACACGTGCAGCCGGCTCTCACCGGCCGGGCAGTGCATCCCCGTACCGCCGAAGACGAAGCTCAAGCCGCGCTGCGCCAAGGACTCGGTTGGCCTGCCCGTGCCCGAGCCGGCCGTCCCCGAGGAGTTCACCTGCAAGCCCGATCCGGCGCACGACGTCACCTGCTCGCCGGAGGCGACCCTGCGCATCCCCATCGCCCCCGGCCCGCAGACGACGCTCTACGACCTCGCCTTCGACGGCAACCAATCGCTGAGCAGCGCCGTGCTCGCCCACACCGCCGAGCTTCCCCTGGGCTCGCCGCTCTCCAGCGTGGAGCTCGAGGCCGCGCGCCTCCGCGTGCTCGACGCGTACCGGCTCCGCGGCTTCGCCTACGCCGACGTGCGCGCCGAGACGGAGCCCTCGCCCGACCGCACCCGCGCGCGCGTCCGCTTCTACGTGACGGAGCGGGAGCGGGTCATCGTGACGGGGATCCGGCGTTCGTGATCAAGGGGAACACGCGCACGAGCGAGGCGCTCATCCTCCGCCGGGTGGCGCTCCACAAGAACGCGCCCTACCGCTCGGACTGGGCGCGCCAGACGGAGGAGGGCATCGCCACGCTGGGCACGTTCTCGAGCGTCACGGTGGCGCTCGAGGACGCAGACGTGCCCGAGCGCCGCAAGCGGGTGGTCATCACCGTGGTCGAGAACGAGCCGCAGTACCTGGAGGTCCGGCCCGGCTTCTCGACCGGCGAAGGCATCCGCCTCACCTTCGAGTACGGGCACAGGAACCTCGGCGGCCTCGGGATCGCGGCGACCTTGCGCATCCAGCTCGGCTACCTCCCCGACGCGCTGATCCTCGACCCCACCGTCCTCAAGAACCTCGACACCCTCGGGCTCGGGGAGCGGCTCGAGCGGCGGGACACGCTCTCCTTCGTCTTCCACGAGATCGGCCTCGGGCCGCTCGTGAGCCTGTCGCTCGACGCGATCGACCTCAACGACAACCAGCGCGACTACCGGATCACCAAGGAGGCCATCGTCCCGACGCTCACGTACCGCCCGCTGCGGCCCGTCACCACGCAGCTCGGCGTCTCCACGGAGCTCAACGACGTCACGGTCTTCGACGAGTCGACGCTCTCGGACACCTCCCTCCTGCTCCGCGCGCCCGAGGGGCTCACCGTCGCGCTGGCGGAGCGCCTCGGCTTCATCCTCGACCTCCGCGACAACCCCTTCAACGCGACCAAGGGCATCTTCCTCACGACCAGCGTCGAGCACGTCAACGCCTTCCCCGTCGGGCAGGGGTTCAACCCCGCCAACGTGCAGAGCCACTTCCTCCGCTTCAACGGCCGCATCGCCGGCTACGCCACCCGCTTCGGGGTCACGCTGGCGACGAGCCTGGCGATGGGGGGTAACGTCCAGCTCTTCAGCGGCAGCGAGACGTACCCGGACCGGCTCTTCTTCCTCGGCGGCGTGGACACGCACCGCGCCTTCCTCGACAGCGCGATGGTGCCGCAGGACATCGCGGACAAGATCGTCCGCGGCACGGTCCCGACGGCCGGCTGCGTGCCCAGCAGCACCATGAGCTGCCTGCCCACCGCCCAGCGCGCCCTGACCATCAGCGACGTCTCCCTCCGCGGCGGCGACCTCTCGATCAACCCGCGCGTCGAGCTCCGGATCCCGCTGTTTCCCACCTCGTGGGGCGCCGTCCAGATGGCCCTCTTCTGCGACATGGGCAACCTCTGGCTCGACCCGAGCCAGCTCCGCTTCGACAGCAATTTCATGCGCTTCGGCGCCGGCCCGGGCCTCAGGCTCGTGACCCCGATCGGCCCCCTCGCGCTCGACGGCGGGTTCAACCTGAACCGCCGCCCGTGGGAGGACATCGGCGCCCTCCACTTCTCCATCGGCGTGTTCTGATCCTGTCAGGTGACGCGCAGGCAAAACGCCATAGAACCGCGCGCGTCAGCGAGCGGACCGGAGCCGCGCGCGTAAGCAAGCGGACTACACGCCCCAAACACGCACCCCGCTTCCGCATCTCTACCTCGCTCCAGTCAAGAGCCTCAGGCACGCGGTGGTCGAGTGGATGATGCGGGAGCGGAGTGATTGGATGGAGCGTCTCGTCCCCTTGCTTACGCGCGGGGCTCGGGTCCGCTTGCTCACGCGCGCGGTTCTAACGCATGGTTCCAGGGGTCAGGTGACGCGCAGCACCTCTTCGAGCGACGTGACGCCCGCCTTGGCGCGGAGGAGGCCGACCTCGCGCAGCGGCACGAGGCCGACCGCGCGGACGGCGTCCGCGTAGGCGCGCTTGGTGGCGCGCGTCTTCACGAGATCGCGCAGGTCGTCGTCGACCTCGAGCAGCTCGAAGAGCCCGATGCGGCCGCGGTAGCCCGTCTGGTGGCACTTCGGGCAGCCCGCCGCGCGCATCAGCCGCGTACCCTTGGCGAGGAGGACGCGGTCGTCGGCGCCGGTGATCTCGTTCGGCAGATCGTAGGGCTTGGCGCAGGCCCCGCAGATGACGCGGACGAGGCGCTGGCCGATGACGGCGAGCAGGGAGTTGGCCACGATCCACGGCTCGACGCCGAGGTCGACGAGCCGCATCACCGTCTCGACGGCGTCCGAGGTGTGCAGCGTGGTGAGGACGAGGTGGCCGGTGAGGCTCGCCTGGAGCGCGATCTGCGCCGTCTCCGGGTCGCGCATCTCGCCGACGAGGATCACGTCCGGGTCCTGCCGGAGGATGGCGCGCAGGCCGGCGGCGAAGGTGAAGCCCTGGCGGACGTTGGTCTGGCCCTGGGTGATCTCGGGGAACTCGACCTCGATCGGGTCCTCCAGCGTCACCACGCTGCGCTCCGCGGTGTTCATGACCTGGAGCATCGAGTAGAGCGTCGACGTCTTGCCCGAGCCCGTCGGCCCGCACACGATGATGAGGCCGCTGGGACGCGTGACGAGCCGCGAGACGCCCTCGACGTCGGCCTCCGACATCCCGAGCCGCTCGATGGGGAGCACCTGGTGGCCGAGCAGGACGCGGAAGACCAGCGTCTCGCCGTGGATGCCGGGGAACGTGGAGGCGCGCAGGTGCACCAGGTTGGCAGACCCGAACTCGAGGCTGAACTGGCCGTCCTGCGGCGTGCGCCGCTCGGTCATGTCCATGCGCGCGAGCACCTTGACGCGGGTGGTGAGCGAGGGCGCGACGTCGATGGGGAGCTGCCCCTGGCTCACCATCACGCCGTCGATGCGGTAGCGGACGCGCAGCGTGTCTCGCCTGGGCTCGATGTGGATGTCGCTCGCCTCCATCGCCACCGCGCGCCGCACGAGGTGGTCGAGCACCTGGACGGCGTCGAGATCGTCGTTCGAGGGTCGGGCCATACTGGCCCATCGTAGCGCACGGGTGGGCGGCGTGGGCGGGGCGCGCTACCCCACGACGAGGAGCCGCGAGGGAGTAGGCAGACCCGCCGCGCCATCGTGTAGCATCGTGGCGGCTCGCCGAGGGTGGCTCTTGGATCCGATTGACCCGCGCATCGGGACGGTGCTCAAAGGAAAGTGGCGGCTCGACGCGCAGCTCGGCGCCGGCGGGATGGCGACCGTGTACGCCGCGACCCACCGGAACGGCAAGCGCGTCGCCGTCAAGGTCCTGCACCCGGAGCTGTCCCGCGACCAGGTGATCCGCGAGCGCTTCGTCCGGGAGGGCTACCTCGCCAACAAGGTCGGGCGCGGCGCCGTCAGCGTCGACGACGACGACGTGACCGAGGACGGGGCGGTCTTCCTCGTCATGGAGCTGCTCGAGGGCGAGACGCTCGAGGCGCGCCGCGAGCGGTCTCCCGGCGGGCGCTTGCCCGTCGCCGACGTGGTCGGTGCGATGGACCAGGTGCTCGCCGCGCTCGCGGTGGCGCACGCGGAGGGCATCGTCCACCGCGACCTCAAGCCCGAGAACATGTTCCTGACTCGAGAAGGCGCGGTCAAAGTGCTCGACTTCGGCATCGCGCGGCTCCGCGAGAGGAACGGCACGGAGAAGGGCGCGACCACGACGGGTACGATGATGGGGACGCCCGCCTACATGCCGCCCGAGCAGGCGCGCGGCCGCTGGCGCGAGGTCGACACCCGGTCGGACCTCTGGGCGGTGGGCGCGACGATGTTCACGCTGCTCGCAGGGCGCTGCGTGTACGACGGCGAGACGGTCCCCGAGCTGCTCGTGCAGTCGATGACGCAGCCTCCCCCGTTGCTTCGCTCCGTGGCGCCCGACGTGCCGGCCGCCGTCGCGGCGGTGGTCGACCGCGCCCTCCTCCACGACAAGGCCGCGAGGTGGCCAGACGCGAGCGCGATGCAGGCGGCGCTGCGCGAGATGCGCTCCCCGGCATCGAGGGCCGCGGACGAGGGGACACCGCCCGACCAGGGGGTCACGGCGATCTGCGACACGGCTCCGTTCACTCGTGGCGAGGTGAGCGCCGCGCCGGCTGCGTCCGCGCGCGCGGAGCTGCAGACCGCCCCCACCCTCGCGTCGTCGGCGTCCCAGACGCCGGGCCCGACCGGCCTGTCCCTGGCGCCGCAGCACACCGGCGCGCCCGTCTCGTCGCAGACGCTCGCTTCCTTCACGAGGAGCCGCCACCGGGCGTGGATTGCGCCGGCCATCGCCGCCGCGCTCGCCCTTCTCGCCCTCTCGGCGTGGCTGCTCTGGCGCGGCGCTCCTCCTTCCTCGCAAGCGCCGGCGTCGGCCACCGAAGCCGCGCCGGCGGGGACGCCCATCGTCTCCGCGGCGGCCGCGCCCGCGGCTCCGACCGCTGCCGGGGTCGAGCCCGTGGCGCCGGCCAGGCCCGTCACCGTCGTCGACCCTCCCGACGTGGCGCCGGCCCTGTCGGCGCCCCACACGGCGACGGGGCACCCGCACCCGCCCGCGTCCTCCAGGCCCCCCGTCGTGCACGCCCCGGCGAGCCACCCAGTGAGCCCGGCCGACCTCTTCCCCGATCGGAGGTGACGCGCGCGCCCGATCCACCTCCTCATTCCCATCCCCCCTCGATTCCGAACCGCGCGCGTCACGGTCGCGGTTCGGAATCCAGGGGGCCCCTCCGCGGCGTGGCGACGAAGAGGTACGCCACGTGGAGCGTCATCGGCTCCACCTCGAGCACGCGGAGGCCCGCCTCGACCATCGTCGCCGCGAAGATCTCCGGCGGCGGGAACGCGGCGATGGAGTGCTGGAGGTAGCGGTACACCCCTGGGCTCGAGAGCGCGCCGCCGATGCGGGGCACGACCTGATGGATGTGGACGCGCGCCAGCGCGGCGAGCAAGCCTCGCCGCGGCTCGTTGAGCTCGAGGATGGCGACGCGGCCGCCGTCCCTGGTCACGCGCGCCATCTCGCGCAGGGCGCGGGGGCGGTCGACGACGTTGCGAATGCCGAACGCCATGCACACCGCGTCGACGCTCGCGTCCGGGAGATGGATCGCCTGCGCGTCGCCCAGCGCGAAGCGGACGCGCCCGCCGAGCGCGCGCCCCTTGGCCTCCGCGACGTCGAGCATGCCCTGCGACGGGTCGGTGCCGAGCACCGTGACCTCGGGGTGCATCCGCCGGATCATGAGGGCCAGGTCCCCCGTGCCGGTGGCGAGATCCAGCACGGTCTCGCCGGGGCCGAGCGCCATCGCCGCGACGGTGCGGCGCCGCCACCCCTGGTCGAGGCCCAGGGAGATGATGCGGTTGAGCAGATCGTAGCGCGGCGCGATGGTGTCGAACATCTCGCCGCTGCCGGGGCGCGGCGCGCGATCGAAGACGATCATGGCGACGATCGCGAAGTGCAACCGCCGTGCCCGCCCGGGTCGAGCCGTTCAGGCACGCGCGCCCACGACGTCGCTGCCCGGGTCGGAATCTCGGAAGGAGCGCCCGTCGACCACGCCGGCGACGATCTGCTGCACCAGGTTGTAGAAGATAATCGGCAGCATCACCTTCGGATGATCGGCGAGCGTCATCGATGCCAGGACGAGCCCGGTCCTGCGCGGACGCGGCGCGCTCCGGGATCGGATGGAACTTCAGACCGTCCGAGGTCGTCCGTGACGAGCCACGCGCCCGGATTGTCAGTCCCGACGGAGCGCTGCGATGGGGTCGAGGCGCGCGGCCCGGCGGGCGGGGTAGAAGCCGAAGAAGACGCCGACGGCGACCGAGAAGAGGAGCGCCAGGAGGATCGCCTGTGGCGGGATCGAGAGCGCCCAGCCGAGGACGCGCCCGAGCGCGAACGACCCTGCCACGCTCGCGGCGACGCCCGCCGCGCCCCCAAAGAGGCAGAGCATCACCGCCTCGACGAGGAACTGCGCCTGCACGGCCGACTCCGTGGCGCCGAGCGCGAGCCTGAGGCCGATCTCCCGCGTCCGCTCGGCGACCGAGGCGAGCATCATGTTCATGATGCCGACGCCGCCCACCACGAGCGAGACCGAGGCGATGCCGACGAGCAGCGTCGCGAACGTCCTCGCGGCCGCGAGCTGCGCCTCGATGACCTCCTCGGGGTGGCGGATGTTGAAGTCGTCGTCGGCGCCCGACGGCGAGGTGGTGCCGTTCGCGGAGGAGCGCGCTGATGTCCGCCGCCGCAGGCGCCACCGCGTCGGGCGTCGCCGCCGAGCACATGATGTCGTCGAGGTACGCGAACCCCTTGCCCCGGATCTTCTGCTGCGCGGTCGTGTACGGCAGCATGATCGTGTCGTCCTCGTCCCGCCCGGAGGCCGACTGGCCCTTCGGGGCGAGCACGCCCACGACGCGGAGGCTCTGGGCGCCGATGCGCACGTCCTGTCCGACCGCGCTCGCGGCGCCGAAGAGCTGCTCGCGCACCGTCCGGCCGATCAGGCACACGTCGGCGCCGTTCGCCACATCCTGGTCCGTGAACGCCTCGCCCTCCGCGATCTGCCAGCGCCGGATGTCGAGGTAAGACGGCGCGACGCCGCGCCAGCGTGTCTGCCAGTTCGACGTGGCGGAGATCACCATCACGCTCCCATCCATCTGGGGCGTCATGCTCTTGATGCGCGGGACCTGCGCCAGGATCGCCTCCGCGTCCTCGACGGTCAGCGTCACCATGCCATGGCTGCCGGTTCGCACGCCGTTCACGTTGCGCGAGCCGGCCTCGACCCACACCAGGTTGTCGCCCAGGTTGTGGAGCTGATCCTCGGTGCGCTGGGCGCCCGCCTTGCCGATGGCCACCACCCAGACCACCGCGGTGATCCCGACCGCGATGCTGAGCGCCGTCAGCGCCGTGCGCCCCTTGTGCCGGGCGATGGCGTGGACGGCCTGGGCGACGAGCAGGCCGGCGATGACGGGTTTGCGCGCGCCCATCGGGTCGAGGGGTGCGTAGCCGCGCGGGGGTGGAGGGTCCAGCGGTGGGCGCCCCCGTGGGGCGGGGTGCCACCCTCGACGCGTGTCGAGGGACGCCTGCACGGTAACGCGCGACTGGAAGTGCTTCCCGTTCGGCTGGCAGTCACCGCGAGGCGCCTTGCGCCGAACGTCGACGCGAACGACGCGCCCGCTCGACCACGAGCGCACCGAGAGCGTCGGCAGAACGGGCGCGCCCGCCTCCGCTCAGCGCGCGAGGACCCGCATGCGCTGTGTGCGGCTTCGTCCGACGTGCGCGTAGACCTACGTGAAGCGCGTGCAGGTCGTCGCTGCCTCGCTTTCGACCTTCGTTGCCTCCCTTTCGGTCGTCGCGACGTGCGCGTCGACCTACGTTGCGTGCGGGAAGGTCGTCACGACGTGCGTGCGGACCCACGTGCCCAGCGGGCGCGATAAGGCTGCGTAATTTCAATGACTTAGACACCGCTAGCGCATCGAACGGCGGCTGCAAGGCACGCATCGCCCGTGATAGCATCCGGCCCCTCCATGCCTAGACGCCCCCTCTTCGTCGCTGCCTTTTTTGCCTCCCTGGCGGTGGCGCCCGCCGCGCTCGGTCAGGGCGGGGACGCAGGCGCCGGCGCGATCCTGTTCCGCGAGGGCCGGGCGCTGCTGGAGCGAGGCCAGTACGCCGAGGCCTGCGCGAAGTTCGACGCGGCCGAGAAGCTCGTGCCGAGCCCGGGCATCCTGCTCAACCTCGCGGAGTGCCAGGACAAGCTCGGGCGCACGGCGACGGCGTACGCGTTGCTCCAGGAGGCCGCGATCCTCGCCGGGCGGATCCACGACGAGCGCGAGACCGACGCGAGGCGACGCGCCGCCCTCCTGGAGCCGAGGCTCGCGCGCATCCAGCTCGACATGGCGCCGGACAACCGCGGCGCGGGCCTGATCGTGAAGCGGGACGGCATCGAGATGCCGGAGGCCGGGTGGGACACGGCGTTCCCCGTCGATCCCGGCGCACACACGCTCGAGGCCTGGTCGGGCGGCGAGCTGGTGTGGTCGACGAGGGTCACCATCGCCGCAACGCCGGGAGTGACGAAGGTACCGATCCCCTCGCTCCGGAACGCGGCGGCGTCGGCCTTCTGGAGCACGCAGCGGATCGCGGGCGCGAGCGTCGCGGGCGTCGGCGTGGTCGGGCTGGCGGTGGGCGCAGCCTTCGGCGGGATCGCGATCAGCAAGAAGAGCCAGAGCAACGCGAACGGGTGCAACGCGAGCACCGACGTCTGCAACTCGAACGGGCTCGGTCTGCGCGCCGACGGGCTGCGCGCGGGCAACATCGCGACCGGGCTCTTCGCGGCGGGAGGCGCCGCCATCGTGGCGGGCGTCGCGGTCTTCTTCACCGCGCCCTCGGGCCCGCGGCCGACCGTGGGCCTCTCGGTCGGGCCGGGGAGCGTTCAGCTCACGGGGAGGTGGTGACGATGGCTGCGGCAGGAAAGATCACGACGAGGCTCGCACCCTTCGCCGCCGTCGCGCTTGCGGTGGGCTGCAACCAGAATCATCGGGCTCGACGCCGGGAAGGCGGCGCCGAAGGGCACGGGCGGCGCGGGCGGCAGCGGCGCCCACACCACCAGCGCGACGTCCTCCACGACGTCCACGTCGAGCGCCTCGGCCAGCGTGACCAGCACGTCGAGCGCGACCAGCTCGGCCAGCACGTCGTCGTCGATGGGCGGGGCGGGCGGCGCGGGTGGCACGGGCGGCGGTGGGTCGAGCTGCGACGCGGGGCTAGCCGAGTGCGGGGGGAGCTGCGTGGACACGGCGACGGACCCGCACCACTGCGGGCGGTGCCAGCACGATTGCCTGTACGGGGAGTGCGCCGCCGGCATGTGCCAGGCGTGGACCGTCGTGCCCAATGCGGATGTGGCGCTCCATGGGGCCGTCGGATTCTACACGGCGAACCAGATCGCAGCGGACGGCAAGTACGTTGCTTGGATCGACTCGTCCGGAAACGTGCACCAGGTCCCGGCGGCCGGGGGGACCACCAGCACGGCCATCACGGCGACGAAGCAGTCCGCGGCAGGCGTCGGGCTTCGGTTCGGGGGTGGCCTCCTCGCCTTCGTCGACGCCACCTCGAACCTCGTGGACACCGTGGTGGAGGGCAATACGAGCGCGAAGGTGGAAGCAACGTTCAACGGCTGCACGGCCGCGGGCATGGCGCTCGACCCGAACGGGACCATCGCGTACGTCTCCGGCTCGTGCATCGGCGGGAACGAGTTCCTGAGCTGTCCGCTGAACGGCATGCCCTGCGGGCCATACAACCTCGACACCGGCGACGCCGCGCTGTTCCAGGTAAGCGGAAGTACCGCCTTCTGGGCGACCTCCTCGATCAACAGCAACGCTTTCATGGGCAGCGCTCCCACGAACACCGTGAGCGTCGGGGTACCGACCCAGGCTTTCGCCATCGACGGAACCAACGTCTACTGGGTCACCGGGGAGAAGCTCGCCAGGTGGCAACCCTCCCTTCCAGGTCTACGCGCTGCCGCAGAGCTTCACGAGCAGCACGATGCCGCGGACGGTGACGAGCACCGGAGCGGGCAGCCCGCTCCCCATCGTGGGGGTCGCCTCCGACGGCACCAATGTCTACTTCGGCACGCTGAACCTCTGCGGGATCGCGGGTCTCTACTACGCGCCCATCGGCAGCGGCAGCCCGAGCACCCCGACGGAGTTTTTCACGTCGGGAATGGGCACGTTCCTGACCGCAGAGGGTTACGTGGTCGCCGCCGGCGGCGCGGTGTACTGGGTCGACGCAGGTAGCTTCGGCACCCCCGCGCCGGTGAACATCATGGGCATCGCGGCGCCCTGAGCAGGCGCCGCATCTTCGGCGGGGTGCTACATCGCCGGCGCGATCCAGAAGATGACGCCGCTGTTGTCGTTTGCCACGAAGAGCCTCCCGTCGGACGAGAACGCCACCGCCGCGGGGCGACCGCCGGCGTGATTCTGGCTCGTCCAGCCCGTCGCGAAGTCCACCATGCCCGTGTCGGTCCCACCCGTGTTGGAGCTCGGCTTCGGCAGCCCGGTGGTCGGATCCATCGGGATGGCCACGACCCTCGCCCCCAGCCATGATCCGTTCGCGCCGTGCGTCACGACGAACGCGTTTCCAGTGAAGGGCGCCGGCCAGTATCCCGGCTCGAAGTCGACGCCGAAGGGCGTGTCGCCGATCACGAACGAGTTGCTCTCCGCGGCGACGCCGCTGCAGTCGGGCGTGGTGGTGGTCTGCCACAGCGTCGTGCCGGTGTAGGGGGTGTTCTTCGTGGCGCAGCACGGAAAGCCCCAGTCGTCACCCTGGCGGATGGGGACGAGCTTCTCCCGGCCCTTCAGGCCGCTGCTGTAGTCGAGGGCGAGCTCGACCGCGAAGCACTGGTCGTGGCCCTTGGCGCAGCGGACGTTGATGGGATTGCGGAAGCCCTTGGCGACGAACGTGAAGCTCCCGAGCTTCGAAGGGTCGATCTTGACGATGCCACCGACGAACTTGTGCGGCTGGAGGCACTCCTCGCCCTGATCGCTGCCGTTGGCGACGTAGATGGAACCGTCTTCGGCCATATCCATCGTCTTGGGCCAGTGCAGGCTCGAGGTGTAGATGTTCGTGCCGGAGACCGTGCCGGAGATGTCGGCGACCAGCGTGGAGGGGCCCGAGGGCTTGCGGTCGCCGGTCGCGTACGGCAGGCGCATGATCTTCGTCCCGGGGATGGTGCCGTCCTGGTAGTAGAAGTAGCCGGGGGCGAAGAGCATGCCCTGGTTCATCGCCGCCGGCGCCACCCCCGCGGGCGGTGGAAAGCTCAGGAACGTGATGACCGAGTCGGCCACGCCGTCGAGGTTGTCGTCGGGCAGGATGACGTCCGCGGCCAGCCCGGCGTTGCCGTTGCCACCCGTGCTCAACGCGGTCGGCGAGGCGACGAAGAGCTCGCCCCCGGGGGCGAAGCGGATCTGCCGCGCGTTGCCGACGGTGCCGTAGTAGTGCAGGCAGTAGCCGGCGGGGAGCTTGACGAAGCTGAGGTCCGGCCAGGTGGGGTCGCCGCCGGGGACGACGGTGGAGCCGCTCGTCGTGAAGACGATCGAGCCCGGGAGCTGGCAGGGGTTCGGGATCCCGCCGTCGGGAGGCGGCCCGCCGGTGGTGGAGCTGCTCGTCGAGGCCGTGCTCGTGCTGCTAGTGCTCGCCGTGCTCGTGCTCGTACTCGCCGTGCTCGTCGAGGTGTGGCTCGTGCTCGCCGTGCTCGTCGAGGTGTGGCTCGACGAGGACGAGCCCCCGGTGGACATGCCCGAGGAGGTCACCGGGCCGTTGCTGGAGCAGGCGGGAGTGAGGAGCGCGGCGCCAAGGAAGAGAAGCGGAGTATGTCGCATGATCCATGCCTAAAGGATGGCAGCGGGGCACGCAATGGGCGCCCCGCGATCCGTCACATCGCCGGCGCGATCCAGAAGATGACGCCGCTGTTGTCGTTTGCCACGAAGAGCCTCCCGTCGGACGAGAACGCCACCGCCGCGGGACGACCGGCGGGAAAGTTCGCGCTCGTCCAGCCCGTCGCGAAGTCCACCATGCCCTTGTCGGTCCCACCCGTGTTGGTGCTCGGCGTCGGCAGCCCGGTGCTCGGATCCATCGGGATGGCCACGACCCTCGCCCCCACCCACGACCCCGCCGCGCCGTGCGTCACGACGAAGGCGTTCCCGGTGAAGGGCGCCGGCCAGTATCCCGGCTCGAAGTCGACGCCGAAGGGCGTGTCGCCGATCACGAACGAGTTGTTGTCTGCAGCGACGCCGCTGCAGTTGGGCGTGGCGCCGTTCATGTTCGTCACGCCGGTGTAGGGGGTGTTCGCCGTGGCGCAGCACGGATAGCCCCAGTCGTCACCCTTGCGGATGGGAACGAGCTTCTCCCGGCCCTTCTCGCCGGCGCTGTAGTCGAGGGCGAGCTCCAGCGCGAAGCACTTGTCGTGGCCCTTGGCGCAGCGGACGTTGATGGGGTTGCGGAACCCCTGGGCGATCTCTTGGCCGTTCGGGAACATCCCTCCGGGGTCCGAATCGATCTTGAGGATGCCCCCGTGGAAGGGGTGCGGCTCTTTGCAGAGCTCGCCCTGATCCCCGCCGTTGCCGACGTAGATGGATCCGTCGTCGGCCCTGTCGAGCGTCTTGGGCCAGTGGAGGCCCGAGGTGTACACGTTGATGTCGGCGACCTGCACGGCCGTGCCCGAGGGCTTGCGGTCGCCGGTCGCGTAGGGCAGGCGCATGATCTTCGTCCCGGGAGGGGTGCCGTCCTGGTAGTAGAAGTAGCCGGGGGCGAAGAGGATGCCCTGGTTCATCGCCGCCCCCACCTGCCCCGCGGGCGGTGGAAAGCTCAGGAACGTGATGACCGAGTTGGCGACGCCGTTGAGGTTGTCGTCGGGCAGGATGACGTCTGCGGCCATCCCGCCGGGGCCCCCGCCCGTGCTCGAGGCGGTCGGCGAGGCGACGAAGAGCTCGCCCCCGGGGGCGAATCGCATCTGTCGCGCGTTGCCGACGGTGCCGTAGTAGTGCGCGCAGAAGCCGGCGGGGAGCTTGAGGAAGCTGAGGTCCGGCCAGGTGGGATTGCCGCCGGGGATGGTGGTGGTCGCGCCGCTCTGCAGGTAGATGACCGAGCCCGGGAGCTGGCAGGGGTTCTGGATCCCGCCGTCGGGTAGCGGAAGCGGCCCGCCGGTGCTGGAGCTGGTCGTCGTCGTGCTCGCGCTCGTCGAGGTCGTGCTCGTCGACGTCGAGCTCGTCGAGGCCATGCTCGAGCTCGTCGAGGCCGTGCTCGTGCTCGTCGAGGCCGTGCTCGTGCTCGTCGAGGTGTGGCTCGTCGAGGTGCTGCTGGAGGAGGACGAGCCGCCGTTGGACGTGCCGGAGGTGGTGTTGCCGTTGCTGGAGCAGGCGGGCGTGAGAAGAGCGGAGCCAAGAAGGATCAGCGAAGCACTACGCATGCTTCATGCGTACGGGAGGGCTCCCAGGGCCGCAACGTGATTGTGGGACGCTGTGGGACGGCTCGCGTTGCGCGACGCAATGTCACAGGGCGACGCCGCGCGCGGCGCCCTACTTGGTGAGGCGGGTGATCTCTTCCTTGATGATCGTCTCGGCGAGCACCGGCACGACCTCCCACACCACCCGCTCGACGACCTCGCGCGACAGGGCGAGCACGGCGTCGACCTGCGCCGGCGTGAGGCCGATCTGCTCGAGCTTCGAGGCGAGCTGGCCGTTCACCTGGGCAGCGATGGGGGCTGCTGCTGCAGGTGCAGGGTGCGCGTCGGCCGGCACGGTCTTGGGCTGCGTCGGCAGCCCGGAGACGGGGGTGGGCCCTGCGGGGACGCGGGCGGGGGCCACCGGAGCGCCGCCGGTCGGCGGGTTGTAGATGAGCGTCTTGGCGCGCTGGGGAGGGGCGTTGGCGGCCGCGGAGGTGGCCGGGGGCAGGCCGGCGGGGGCGCTGACGGTGCCGGGGATGGTCGAGCCGAGCGCAGGCTTCGCGGGCACCGGGGCCTGCATGGACGGCTGTGTGGACGCGGCCGCCGCCGCCGCCGCCACCGCAGGCGCCGGCGCGGCGGCGGGTGCGGCCGCCTTGGCGCCGCCGGGCTGGGCCGCGAGCAGCTTCTCGACCTTGTCGATCATCTGCTGCGTGTCGAACGGCTTGTCCATGTGGTCGTCGGCCTGCGCCGCCGTCCCCCGCGCGGCGTCGAACGCGTTCTGCTTCGACGACAGGAGCAGGACGGGCGTGCTGGGCGCCGCCTTCTTGATCGCCTTGCAGAGGTCGTAGCCGTTCATGGGATCGAGCGAGATGTCGGCGATCACCAGGTCGGGCTTGTCGCCCTTGAGCTTCTGCAGCGCGGCGTCCGCGGTGTTCGCCGTGACGACGCGGAAGTCCGGACCCGCGAAGGTGATCTCGAGAACCTTGCGCATGGTCACGCTGTCGTCGACGGCGAGGAGGGTGCTGGCCACGGAAGAAGTCTCCTTGTTCGTCTGCGAGGGCCCGCCAGGAGGTGGGCCCTCGCGGGGGCGCCCCCCTAAATGCGGGTAGACGGGTAGGCGTATCTTCGGGCTCCGCCGCGCGATGTGTCAACATTGCGGCGCGCTTCCCCCCGAAACGCCGGCCCTCCTGGAGGGCCACCCTGGAAACCGCATGCCGCCGACCCGCCTCATCCGCGATGGGGGCTCCGCCCCCGAAGCCCCGCCCAAGGCCGCCAAACCCGACCAATCCTGGACGATCCCCCGGGAGCTTCACACCCGGCCGCTCGATGGGGTCGTCCGTGCGCTTTCGAAGGTGCCCTGGTCGGAGGCGCGGCGGCTGGTCGAGACCGGCAAGGTCCGCGTCGCGGGCGAGGTCGTGACCGACCCGACCCGCAAGGTCCGCGCGGGGGACCGCCTCGCGATCTTCATGCGGGCGCCGAGGCCGCAGACGGCGCGGGTCCTCGGCCTGGAGGGCGACCTGCTCGTCTACGTCGACCCGGCGGTCGCCGTGGTGCGCAAGCCGGCGGGCGTGAGCACCGTGCCCTTCGGCGACGAGGCGCCGGGCGAGATGACCCTCGACGCGCTGGTGCGCGAGGTGATCGCGAGGCGCGACGCGATCCGCGGCCGGGCGCCGCTCGGCGTGGTGCAGCGCCTGGACCGGGCGACGAGCGGGCTCATCGTGTTCACGCGGACGTTCGCGGCGAAGAAGAGCCTGGGGCAGCAGCTCCGCTTCCACACCATGCGGCGGCGGTACCTGGCGATCGCCCACGGCGACGTGCCCTCGGGGACGCTGCGGTCGTACCTGGTCGAGGACCGGGGCGACGGGCTGCGCGGGTCGGCGCGCGGGCAGCGGCGGGAGGGGCAGCTCGCGATCACCCACGTGGAGCGGCTGGAGCGGCTGGCGGGCGCGACGCTCGTGGCCTGCCGGCTGGAGACGGGACGGACGCACCAGATCCGCATCCACCTGGCGGAGCAGGGGCACCCGCTGGTGGGCGAGCCGGTCTACGTCCGCGAGTACCGGGGCTCGCCGATCCCGGCGCCCCGCCTGATGCTGCACGCCACGGAGCTCGGCTTCGAGCACCCGGTGGACGGCCGCCCGATGCTCTTCGAGGAGCCACCCCCGGCCGATTTCGAGGAGACGCTGGCGCGGCTGCGGAGAAAGTAGCTACTTGCCCCCGGTGTTCCTCGCGATGGCCTCGGTCATCGCCGTGGCCGTCGCGTCGACCAGGGGCATCACCTTCGCGTAGTCCATCCGCGTCGGGCCGATGACGCCCACGGCGCCGGCCACGCGCCCGCGGTCGGCGTACGGCGCCACCACGAGGCTCAGCTCGCCCCCGCCGAACTCGCCGGCCTCGCTGCCGACGAAGACCGTGACGGAGCCGGCGGCGAGCGTGCGCTCGAGCAGCCCCACCAGCTCCTCGCGCTCCTCGAACGCGCGGACCAGGTTCTTGAGCTTGGACACGTCGGTGTACTCGGGCAGATCGATGAGCCGGGTCTGGCCCTCGATGACCATCTGCTCGCGGCCCGTCACGTCGGGGATGGCGCGGCTCCCGAGCTCGAAGGCGCGGCGGCGGAGGGCGTCGACGGCGACGCGCTCGTCGGCGAGGCGGCGGGCGAAGAGGTCGCGCACCTCGCCCAGCGTGCGGCCCTCCACGACGTCGGCGAGGAGGTTGTGGACCCGGATCAGCTCGCTCTCGCTGATCGGGCCGTCGACGGGGACGAAGCGGTTCTCCACCGCGCCGTCCGAGAAGACGAGCACCGCCAGGAGCTGGCCCGGCCGCGTGGGGATGAAGCGGAGCTGGGCGAGGGAGCGCAGCTCCTTCCTCGGCGCGGTGACGACCGCGGCGGCCCCCGAGAGCTCCGAGAGGTAGCGCCCCGCCTCGCGCATGGGATCCTCGGCCCGCGCGTAGATCTCGGCGAAGCGAGCCCCCATCTTGCCCTTCTCCTCCGGCGAGATGCTGCGCACCTCCATGAGCAGGTCGATGAAGAGGCGCAGCGCCCTGTCCGTCGGGACGCGGCCGGCGGACGTGTGCGGCTGCTTGAGGTAACCGCCCTCCTCCAGATCGGCGAGGACGTTGCGGATGGAACGCCGCGGACAGGTCGAGCCCGTACTTGCGGGCGAGCGTGCGGCTGCCCACGGGGCCGCCGGACGCGATGAACTCCGTCACCACGGCGAACAGGATTTTGCGGTCACGCTGCGGGAGCTCTGGCATGGTCGCTGCCCCAATGTTGTAAGCCCATGACGAAACGTGGTCAAATCCCCGACGGGACCCCGCCTGGATGGGCTCCGCGTGGCCCCGGCTCCGCCTGGACCCCTGCCCCTCCGTTCCCCTTCGTCATGCTGCGCCCTCGCCTCCTCCCTCTCGCGCTGGCGGCCCTCGCCGGCGGCCTGGCGGCCCTGGGCCTGCCGGGGGAGGCCCGCGCCCGGAAGGGCAGCCCCCACCTGCGCTACGCCCCCGACTGGGAGAGGCTCCCCTCGACGCGCTACGCCGCCATGAGCGGCGACGCTTGCCTCGCCGAGCTGTCGCGGCGGGGCGTGGCGGTCACCCGGGTGGCCGAAGCGCCCGGCGTGGTCACGCCGGTGCGCCTGCCCAAGGACGTGGGCGGCGTGGTCTACCGGACGGACGCCCCCGCCTACCTGCGCGACAGGACGCCGTACGACATCTTCGACTGCCGGCTGGTGCTCGCGCTCTCGGACTTCAGCCGCATCCTCCGCGCGCACGACGTGGACGAGGTCCGCATGTTCTCCGCGTACCGCCCCGCCGCCGGTCTCAAGGAAGGGGGGGAGCCCGGGACGCGGCATGCGGGCGGGCTCGCGATCGACGCCCGGCGCTTCGGGAAGCGCGCAGTCGACGGCGGCGAGCGGGTCTGGCTCGACGTGGAGCGCGACTTTCACGGCACGCTCGGCGTGGCCCCCTGCGGGCCCGGGGCGGCGCCGCCCGCGCCCGCGACGCCCAAGGCGCGCGAGCTGCGATCGATCGCCTGCGAGGCGGTCGACCAGCACATCTTCACGACGATCCTGACCCCGAGCTACGACCGCGCGCACCGGAATCACTTCCACCTCGAGGTCACGCCCGGGGTCCGCTGGTACCTGGTGCGTTGAGATCTTGCTCTGCGCCGATCTGGGGGCGACGCGCGGCGCTTCCTGCCGTACCACGGAGGGAGGGAGCCACGTCATGCCCACCCCGATGCCCCACCTCCGCCCCGACCGCGCCGCCGCCGGCGTCGCCCTGCTCGTGCTGGCCGCGCTGGCCTCCGCGCTCTCGGGCTGCACCCGGATCATCAACAACGACCCGGACCTCCGCTGGACCCTCTTCTCGCGCTTCGGCGAGAGCCGCGTCTGCCCCGAGCTGCTCAAGACCAGCGTCCCGATCCGGCTCCAGGACCGCGGGCCCGCCACGGGGCGCTTCTTCCCGAAGACGTGCCACACGGCGATCGACGGCGCGCGCCGCGTCATGGTCGTCAGCGTCTCCGGCACCGGCTACGGGTACGTGGCGCCGGCGCGGCGCGTGGGCTTCGCCGTCTCCGCGTCGGTCGAGTACCGGCCCGACTTCGTGATCGCCGGCGACCAGATCTACGTCCACGCGCAGGTGAACCGCATCGTCGACGGCCCCCACTTCCAGACGGGGTACATCGAGAACCCCGTCGTCGACCTCATGGGCAACCTCCCCCCCTTCGGGAGCGCCGCGAACTTCCTCGGCAACCAGGCGGTGTCGCGCTCGCTCACGCTCGGCTTCACCGTCATCCACGACGACCACGGCGACGACTTCGCCCTCGGCCTGATCTACCCGCCCGAGCGGCCGCACCACCCCTTCACGGTGCTGCCGAGCGAGCGCCTCACCTTCGCCAACGACGTCACCGACGTGCAGCCCGGCGAGCGCGACTTCCTCGGTCCCTTCGAGGTGGCGAAGAGCGGGCAGGCGCTCTTCCTCTCGACCACGGTGCAGGGGGCCGGGGTCAACGTCGTGGTCGTCGACAAGGCGACGGGGGACCTGTGGCGCGAGCAGTACCAGACCGGCGCGCCGCCATCCGGACCACCCCCGGGCCCCGTGCTCTACACCAACCCCGTGGCGCCCGGCCCGGTCGACACGCGCCGCTACAACCTGCCCCCGGGCCTCTACTACGTCGTCATCGACAACACCGGCGCACAGGCCCAGGGCGGCCCCTTCCCCGCGCTGCTCAACCCGCTGGCCCCTCTGGGCTTGAACGCGAGCGGCAGCCTCGCCCGGGTCAGCTACGTCGCCCAGCTCGCGGACTGAGCGAGCCTCGCGAGCACCCGGGGAAGACCGGCCCGAGCGTCAGGAACCTTCTTGACGCCCCCCGGCCCGGACGGGATAACGAGCTCATGTCGGTGGGAGGAGACAGGGCCGAGCACAGCTCCTCGCTGGGCGTGGCCCACGCCGAAGAGCACCACAAGGCCGACGCCGAGAGCGTCGAGCGCCTCCGTGCGCGCCTCGCGAGCTACATGGTGAAGAAGGGCCTGCGCTCGACGGCGCAGCGGCGGCTCATCGTCGACACCTTCTTCGAGGGGGCGTCGCACATGACGATCGAGGACCTGCTCAACGAGGTGCGCTCGCGCGATCGTGGCATCGGGTACGCGACCGTCTACCGCACGCTCAAGCTGCTCGCCGAGTGCGGCGTCGCGTCGGAGCGGAAGTTCAGCGACGGGTTGAGCCGGTACGAGCTCGCCGACGAGGCGAGCGCGCACCACGATCACCTCATCTGCGTGAGCTGCGGGCGGATCACCGAGTTCGAGGAGCCGCGCATCGAGGCGCTGCAGGACGAGGTGGCCCGGCGGCACGGCTTCACGATCGCCTCGCACAAGCACGAGATGTACGGCACCTGCGCGGACTGCCACGCGCGGGAGATCAACGCCCAGGCCTAGGCGTTCACGCGGACAGCGACTTTCCCATGCAGACGCTGAGCGGCGAGCCGACGTACTCGCCGAAGGGCGCGATGCGCGCGAAGCCGGCGCGCTCGTACAGCGCCAGGGCCTCGTGCTGCCGGTCGCCGGTCTCCAGCACGAGCCGCGAGGCGCCGAGCGCACGCGCCTCGCGCCTCGATCGCCGCGAGGATTTGCATCCCCAGCCCCAGGCCGCGGGCGGAGGGCAACACATACATCCGCTTCACCTCCGCGGTCGTCGCGTCCAGCATGCGCACCGCCCCGCAGCCCACCGGCTGGGCCGGAGGGTATGGGGGGTCTCCCCCCATCGTGACCGGCTGGGCTGGAGGGTCTCCCTTCTCGCGGTACGCCACCAGGAACGCCCCGCGGCCGCTTGCCACCTCGTCCTCGTCGAGGCGGAAGTGGTTCGCCCCCGGCTCGGGGTAGCGCACGGAGAGGCTCCGCGTTCAGCGCGGCGATGAGCGCCTGGGCCTCGGGCGAGCCCAGGAGAGCAGGGCGGACCGTGAGCGACATCGCCGCCGAGCGTAGCGGCCACGGGGCCGAGAGGGTAGGAGTACACGCACGATGCGCCGCCTCGCCCTGGCCGCCGCCCTCGCCCTCGGAGCCTTCGCCCGCCCCGCCCAGGCGTGCGCACCCGCGCCACCGCCCGGCGTCACGGTGCAGATCGCCGACGAGACCGCGATCATCGCCTGGGACGCCGCGGCCCACCGCGAGGACTTCATCCGCCGTGCCTCGTTCCGCACCTCCGGCAAGGATTTCGGCTTCCTCGTGCCCACGCCCGGCAAGCCGGAGCTCGCCGAGGTGCCCGACGAGGTCTTCGCGCGCCTCGATTCGGCGACGAGCCCCGAGGTGATCCACCAGGTGAAGATGGGCGGCGTGGAGCCGACGCTGTTCTGCGCGTCGCTGTTCCTCCTGAACCGGAAGGCGGCGGTGTCTGGCGCCGCGGCGCCCGTGCAGGTGCTCGAGAGACGGCGCGTGGCGGGCTACGACGCGGTGGTCCTCGCGGCCGACGACCCCGGCGCGCTCGCCGACTGGCTGAAGGCCCACGGCTACGCGGAGCGGGCGGAGCTCTCGGCGTGGCTGGCGCCGTACGTCGCCGCGAAGTGGAAGGTCACCGCGTTCAAGATCGCGCCTGTCTCGTCGTCGGTCTCACCCGCCCACCCCCCGGCCCCATCCGGCGGCGATGGGCCGGCCGTCGGCACCTCCGCCGTGCGGATGAGCTTCACCGCGGACCGGCCGTTCTTCCCGTACCGCGAGCCCTCGGACCAGCGGGAGGCTGCGCAGGCGTCGCACGCCGATCGGCTCCTGCGCATCTTCGTCTTCGGAGCCGGGCGCGTCGAAGGCACGATCGGCGGCGCGGGCGCGCCCGGCGCCAGGTGGCCCGGCAGGACGGTGTGGTCCGACCACTTCGACGCGAAGGCCGCGGGCCCGCTGCCGTTCCCGATCCCGGAAGGCGCGTGGCTCACCACGTTCGAGGATTCGGGCCTCGCCCCGCCCAGGGACGGACGACCTCTTCTTCGCGAAGGCGGCGAGCCAGGATCCCGTGAGGCCGCCGCCCATCGTGCGGATCCGGCAGCAGAAGACGCCGCTGCCGGTCGACCTCATCTTCGGCTCGCTGCTGCTCGGCGCCTTCATCCTGCGGCGCCTCAGGAAGCACTTCCTCCCCCAGCGGTAGCGCCCTAGGCGGAGGAGAGCCGCGCCCGCTCCGCCGCATAGAACTCCCCCACCACCTTCCTCAGCCAGGCCTTCACCGGCGGGCTCACGAGCGCGGCCTTCACCGCCGGCCACGCCGCCGCCGCGAGCGCGTCGGCGTCGACGCGCATCGTCACCCCTAGCGAGGTGAGCGCCCCGCCCACGGTCTCGCTCTTCACCGCCTCGATCGCCGCCTCGACGAGCGCCCGCCGCCGCGCGCGCCCCGCCTCGCGGGCGAGCTCGGCGGCGGCGACGTCGAGGCCGATCTCCTGCGCGAGCGCGATCGCCTCCTCGTCCGCCGCGCCGGCGAGCGCCGCGATCTCCTGCTCCAGCACCCACGCGATGAGGTGCTTGCGCACGGCGACCGACGCGGGCTCGTCGGAGCGGGCGATGGTCACGTCGACCATCCGCCGGAGGCCGCGGCGCGAGAAGCTGGCCAGGAACCGGCGGATCTCCGGCTCCAGCCGGCGGTCGAACTCGACCCTCACGCTGTCGAGGCCCTTCGCGACGGTGCCCCCGAGGACGCTCATGCGCTTGAGGAGCGAGGGGACGCCCCACTCCGCGGTGAAGGGGTTCACCTTCTCCGAGAACTCCTTGAAGCCGTCGTAGAGCACGTCGCGCATGATCTCGTCGACCGCGTCCTGCTCGGCGACCTCGCGCAGGAGCCGCTCCGGCATCATGCCCGGCCGCGCCAGGAGGGCGTCGAGGCGCTCGCGCGCCGAGGCCGGTACGCGATCCTTCACCTTCCCCTGCTCGGCGCGGAGCTCGGCGAGGACCACGGGCAGGAGGCGCCGGGCGAGCGGGCGGGCGGCGCGCTCGACGGCGTCGCGGGTGAGCGCGGCGTCCAGCGCGGCCACGAGCGCGGGCGCGTCGACGACGTCGGCGACGCGCGCCGCGAGGAGCGCGTCGTGCACGGCGGAGGCGTTGGCGCGGAACTCGGCCGCGGCCTCCGGCGAGACGAGGCGGGCCTCCAGGAACGCGACGTGGCGGGCCTCCAGCTCGGCGAGGATCTCGGGGGTCAGGGTTGCCATCGGCAGCGTTCTGGCCGGCCCTGCGTGGGCCGTCAACACCGGCCGGGCCGGGGGGTATGGGGGGTCTCCCCCCATCGTGACCGGCCGGCATGGGTCAGTGCAGGTAGCCGCAGGTCGCCGCGTCCTCCAGACAGTGGTGGGTCGCGGGGTGCGAGAGGTAGTAGAGATCGGCGCCGTTCGTCATGAAGAAGCGCGCCGTGAGGTTCGTGAGGTACGTCCCCGCGTCGAAGCTCTGGCACGGCTCGCCGTTGACGAAGGTGTGCACGCCCTGCGGGACGACGTACGCGTCGAGCAGCGCGGTGATCGGGCGGCCGTCCGGCGCCCAGGCGAGATCGGCCCCGTGGGGCTTTCCGCGCAG
Source organism: uncultured delta proteobacterium (assembly GCA_963827955.1). Lineage (GTDB taxonomy): Bacteria > Myxococcota_A > Polyangia > Polyangiales > Polyangiaceae > CAWHDJ01. The sequence continues at coordinate 418,826 of CAWHDJ010000017.1, forward strand.
GCGCGGCGCCCACACGGCGGCCAGCGTGCTCGGGGTCGCCGCCTGGGTGAAGCGCGCGAGGCGGAGCGGGACGGGCGCCATCTGCTGGAAGTACCGGGCGGCGCCCTCATCGAGCACGTCGACGTCGAAGAGCGCCTCGTCGCACGTCCGTTGCCCGAGAGGGACGGGGACGCAGGTGTCGGTCGCCGCGTCGCACTGCGTGTTCTCCCAGCAGCTCATGCCCTTCGAGCACCCGGTCGGATAGCACTGGCCCGTCGTGCCGTCGGCGTAGGAGAACGTGGCGTCGGGGGGCTTCGCGTTGGAGCTCCCGGGGCACGCCTCGAACAGGGACGGGTACCGCGCCAGCGGGGCGACGCCCTCGATGGCGTGGTCGGCGACGAGCACCTGGTTCGGCGTCGTGCTCCCGAGCGCAGCGTAGAGGTCCGGAGGCGTGGCGTAGTTCGCGTAGTCGGGGTAGCGGGCCGCCTGGTCGGGGCGCATGAAGGGCAGGGCCCCGGCCGCGCGGGCGAACGCGATGCCGGCGTTGAGCGGCACGTTCATGTCCCCGATGGTGTTCAAGGTGAGCACCGCGTGCGGCGCGATGACCTTGCCGGTGGGGTCGGTCATCGACTTGACGGCGTAGTACGGCGCGAAGCTCGCCGGATCGCCGGGCTCCAGCGCCACCTGCGCGAGCTGGAGGAAGCGGCGGAGCGCCGGCGTCTGCCGGATCAGGCCCAGGCCCTCGGCGGGCGCGGCGAGGGGCGTGCCCTCGCCGAAGAACACGTCCTGGAAGCGCACACACGAAGGGCCCTTGCAGGTCGCCGACATCAGGTCGTTGTGCGAGCCCTCGGGGTAGGAGCCCCGGCCCCAGGTGGAGACGCTCACGGCCGGCTTGGTGCCCTCCGCGAAGGTGGGGTTGCACGTCGCGTAGGAGTCGACCTGGTTCGGGCCCGTGAAGAAGTCGATCCTCACCCCGTCGCCGATCGACGCGGGCACGCCGATGCGGACCAGGCCGGCGTCGCTGACGCCGGCGCAGCTCACGTGGTCCTCGGTGAGGTTGTGGACGAGCACCGTGGTGCCCGAGAGCGCCTTGGCGTCGAAGCAGCCGATCTCGAGCTCTCCCGTCGCGTTCACGTCGGGCATCACCCAGCGCAGCGAGAGCTGGCCCGCGGTGCAGACCGTGCAGTGGTCGCTCTCCTGCGACGACGGGCCGCACGTGGGGCGGGCGCTCGAGGGCACCGTGACGACGAGCGGGCCGAAGAGGCGGAGGAGCACCGCCTCGACCACGCCACCCTGGAACGATCGGACGCCGATGTCCGAGAGCCCGCCGCCCCCGGAGCCGGGGACCGCAGCGGTGACGTTGGGGTCGAGGGCGCCGTGGATGCCGGAGAGGATGCCGCCGAGCGACTCGCCCCAGGAGCCGATCGTCGCGCTGGGCCCGCCGAGGTCGGGCACGCCGTCTCCGTCGAAGTCGCCGGCCACGTCCACCTTGCCGTCGCCGTCGACGTCGCAGGGCTGCGTCGCGGGCTTGCCCCAGCCGGTCTCCTCGTTCCGGCAGAGCATCTGCCCCTCCGGCGTTCCGAACGCGCGCAGGATGCGCACGAGCTGGATACTCGTCGAGGACCGACTGGCGCACGGCGTCGCGGGTGTGGAAGAGGTAGCTCGACCAGAAGTCGCCGCCCGGGTCGGGGATGCCGTCGCCGTTCAGATCGCGCGCGCGGCTCTGGGTCATCGCGTCGTAGAAGGGGCCGACGCACGAGAAGTCGAGGAGCGAAGCCGCGAGCTTCTGCTGGAGCACGTCGCCGACGACGAGCCCGTGGTACGCGGCGTTGAAGCCGACGGTGGCGAGGCCGTGCTGCGCCATGTTGCCGGCGTAGACGAGCATCTCCGAGAAGTTGCCGGTGTAGCCGTGGCCGTAGACGTTCACGTTGAACGGCTGCTTGAACTGCGCCGTCTCCTTCGGCACCACGATCCAGAACTGCACGGTGTCCTGGTCCTCGGTGCCCTGGCCGGTCGTGAAGTCGAGGTTGAACGACGACTCGGGATCGATCCCCCGGGGCCCATCCTCGATCAGGAAGGGCGACTCGAACGTGCCGATGACCATGTGGTCGATGTTCTGGTAGCCCTTCAGGAGCAGCTCCGTCCCCGGGCCCGGCGGGAACCCGAAGCCCTCCTCCACGATCGCCTTCATCGCGGCCTGGATGTCCGCGTACTTGATGACGTAGAGGTTCTTCAGCATCGGGGCGCAGCCGGCCATCTGCGCCTCCATGCTCGTCTGCCAGCCGGGCGGGTCGGTGCTGGTGCCGTCGAGGAGGCCCGAGACGATGCCGACCGCGCGGTTCAGCTCGATCCGCGGCGGATACTGGCTCGCCCAGCGCGCGAACGGGCCCTGGCCGTAGAGGCCGTCCCGCAGGCGCTTCATGTCGTCCACCGTCGGCTGGGTGGTGAAGCTCCACGTGAACGCGACGTGGGCGAGCCCCGTGCCCGCGATGTCGCCCCAGTAGGCCGCGAGGCGCTGGTCGTTCAGGATGTCGCGCACCCGGCCCGCCGCGCTCTCCATCGACGCGGGGTAGACGAAGTCGAAGGGCGACTTGACCGGGTTGCCCCTAGCGTCGAGCGTCCGGTCGGTGATCACGACGGCGTAGCGCGTCATCTCGTCGAGCGGCAACAGCGGGCGCATGATCAGCGTGTCGCTCTCCCGCTCGTACCAGGTGAGCAGGTGGTCGGCGACGCAGCGATCGCGCACCCTCCGCTTCTGCAGGCAGGCGGCGGTCTCGTAGGCGGGGTCGTTCGCGTCGTCGCAGACCGGATCGGGGCCCGGGCAGGCCGAGGGGTCGTCGAGGTCGGGCCGATCGAGCACGCCGTCGAAGTCGGTGTCGTCGGCCGGGGTGAAGGTGGCCGGCGTGATCGCGCCGCCCTTGCTCTCGTCGATCGTCTCGAAGAGCAGGTTGCGCTCCGTGACGCGCGTGTCGTTCGCCCAGTACGTGCCGAGCTCCTTCAGCGTGTAGTCGAAATTGCCGGCACCGAGGTCGAGCGCGACCGGGACGCCCGTCGTGAGGTTGACGAGGTACACGGCGTCGTCGGCGAAATCGTAGTCGTCGCCCTGGTGGCGCTTCCGGATGTTGTCCAGGTCGAGCGCGGGCCCCGTGTAGCCGACGTACGACGGATCGGAGTCGAACGACACGGTAATGGGCGCGAACGTCCCCCACCCCTCGAGCTGGGAGAAGCGGAGGCGCGCCTGCCTCTCCAGGGTGGTGGGCGCGAGCAGGCTGGCGTTGAGGCGGAGCCCGGTTCGGCTCGTGGGGTCGGGCCAGGTGGCCGTGTCGCTGGGGAGCGGGATGTCCGGCAGCGGCTTGTGCGCGAGGTCGAAGCGCACGGTGGCGCCGGGCCCGCCCGGGGTCAGCCGGAGGCCGTTCGCCTCGTCCATCACGCAGGAGGAGACGAGCGCGAGGAGCGCGATCGCACGGCAAGGGAGGCGCACGGTCATGGGCTTTCGTGTGGACGAATGGTACGCGCGATCGCTGGGCATGACGATGCGCCGCGTCCCGTCAAGCTCTTGGCGCAGCGCGACACATCAGTGCAACGAATTACAACTGCGTGACAACTCGGGGAACGCCGGATGTTAGGCAACGGGCAGAGATGCTCTACGCTCTGCTCCCGATCCTGTACTTCACCGTCCTCCTCGGCCTGAGCGCGTACGGCCTCCACCGGCTCCACCTGGTCCTCCTGTGCGCCAGGCACCGCCACAAGATCGCCTCGGCCATGCACACGCCGCCGATCCGCGACGAGGATCTCCCGCTGGTCACCATCCAGCTCCCGCTCTTCAACGAGTCGACCGTGGCCGCGCGGCTCCTCGATGCGGTGGCGGCGATGGACTACCCGAGCCACCTGCTCGAGATCCAGGTGCTGGACGACTCGACGGACGAGACCCGCGCGCTCGTCGAGGCGCACGTGGAGCGGCTCCGCGAGCGCGGGGTCGACGCCGTGTACATCCACCGCGTCGACCGCACCGGCTACAAGGCCGGCGCCCTGGACAACGGCCTCAAGGTCGCCAAGGGCGCGCTCGATCGCCGTCTTCGACGCCGACTTCATCCCCCCCGCTGGCTTCCTCCGCGCCGTCGTCGGCCACTTCGCCGACCGCGAGGTGGGCATGGTGCAGACCCGCTGGGGCCACATCAACCGGGACGCCTCGATGCTGACCAGGGTGCAGGCCCTCATGCTCGACGGCCACCACCTGGTCGAGAACCGGGCGCGCTTCGGCGCGGGGCTGCTCTTCAACTTCTCCGGGACCGGCGGCATCTGGCGGCGCGAGGCCATCCTCTCCGCCGGGAGCTGGGAGCACGACACGCTCACCGAGGATCTCGATCTGTCGTACCGGGCCCAGCTCGCCGGGTGGAAGTTCATCTACCGCGAGGACGTGGTCTCGCCCTCGGAGCTACCGGAGGATCTCTCCGCGGTGCGCGCCCAGCAGTACCGCTGGGCCAAGGGCACGGTGCAGACGGCCCGCAAGCTGATGAAGCGGGTGCTCTCGTCGGATCTCACGCTCCACCAGCGCGTCGAGGCGTTCTTCCACATGACGCCGCACTTCGCGTACCCGCTGCTGGTCCTGCTCAGCGTGATGCTCCTGCCCGCGCTCGTGCTGATGCCGGCGACGAGCGCGGCGAACATGCTGCTCGTCGACCTGCCGCTGTGCACGGCGACGACGGGCTCGCTCGCCGCGTTCTACATGCTCGCCGAGTCGGCCCAGGGCCGCCCGCGCGCCGGCGCCCTCGCGCGCCTGCCGATGGTCATCGCGCTCGGCACGGGCCTGGCCCCGCACCTGACGCGGGCGGTGCTCGAAGGCTGGCGGCAGATGGCCGGCGAGTTCGTCCGCACGCCGAAGCAGGGGGACAACAAGGGCCGCTACCGCGCCGCGGCCGAGCTGCCGCTCTTCGAGACGGCGCTCTCGGCGCTCTCGTTCGTCTCCGTCGTCGCCTCGATCCAGACGGGCCACTACTTCGCCACGCCCTTCGCGCTGCTCTTCACGATCGGCTACGCCTACGTCGCCGTCCTGCTCGTCCGCGAGCAGGCCACCCGCCGGCGCGAGAATCGCGCACCGGACGGTGGCGAGGGCGCAAGCGTCCAGCGGACTCCCTGCGCTCGCCGCGGCGGTGGCGTCTCCCCTGTCCGCCCCGCTCCCTGCGGCGGATGCGCCGGCCACGCCGAGCGAGCCCCCGCCGTCCTCCGGGGAGCAGTGGGTCGGCATCGCCGACGCGCTGCCCCAGTCGCCCACCACGTCCAACCTCGCGGCCTGACTGGTCAGCGTCGCTACCGGCCGGCGCCTCATTGCCCCCGGGTGACGTGCGGATCACCTCGGCTGCGGGGCGGATCACCTTCGCCTGGCAAGGCTGATCGCCTTCGCCTGGCAGGGATGACATCGCGTGAGGGCTCGCCCACGCTCGATTCCCTGGATCTTCCGCCGGGGCCCTCATATTCTTCCGACACGACGGGGTAGGGCACCATGACGAAAGCGGAGATCGTTCACGCCGTGTACACGCGGCTCGGCGGTTTTTCGAAGAAAGAGTCCGCCGATCTCGTGGATCTCGTCTTCGAGACGCTGAAGGAGACGCTCGGTCGGGGCGAGAAGGTCAAGATCTCCGGGTTCGGCAACTTCGTGCTGCGCGACAAGCGCAAGCGGCAGGGCAGGAACCCCCAGACCGGCGATCCGATCGTCATCACGGAGCGCCGCGTGCTCAACTTCAAGGCGAGCCAGATCCTCAAGCACGCGCTCAACCCGCGGGTGAACGAGGCGGCCGAGGAGTAGCGCGTGAGCGGTAGAGATGGGGGGAGGCCCCCCACCGGCCAGGCCGGGCGCCGTGAGCTGCCGGCGAAGCTCTACTATCGGATCGGCGAGGTGGCAGGGATCGTCGGGGTGGAGCCTCACGTCCTGCGCTACTGGGAGACGGAGTTCCGCTCCATCCGGCCGCAGAAGTCCGCCAAGGGGCAGCGCGTCTACTCGCGGCGCGACGTGGAGACGCTCCTCAAGGTCAAGGATCTGCTCTACGCCCACCGCTTCACCATCGCCGGCGCGCGGCGCAAGCTGCGCGAGGGCGGCATCGAGCCGGCGGCCCCTGCCGAAGGGGTGAGCAGCGAGGAGGCGAACCGCATGCGCGAGGCGCTCCTCTCGATCCGCAGCGACCTCGTGTCCCTGCTCGACGAGCTCGGCCGCTCGTCGTGACGGTCCCCGTCCCGGTCCTCGCGGGCGCGAGCCTCGCGCTGGAGGTACCCGAGGGCGCCGTGCGCGAGGCGGACACCGCGCTGCCGGTCGTCGCGGTGCCCGGTCTCCCCGGGGCGTGGACGGCGGCGCGGCTCGGTTACCGGAGCGGCCCGCTCACGCTGCGCGCGGCGTGCCTCGCGGCCCCGGCGAGCGGGTGGGCCCCCGGCGTGGAGGAGATCGTGCTCGGCCGCGCCTCGCAGCTCGCGAGGGGCGCGCTCGAGGGCGAGGTGACGAGCTTCGACGTGGGCGAGGCGGTGGCGGTGGGGACGCGCTTCGAGCAGCGCTTCGTGGGCACGCTGCGGCGCGGGGGCGATGCGCTCTCCGTGCACGGGCGGCACTGGCTCGGGTTCGCGGGCGAGCCGCGCGCCGCGATCGCCTGCACCGCCGTGTGCACCGAGCCCACCCCCGGGCGTGCGTGCGAGGCGCTGATCTCCGCGGCCGAGGCCCGGGGCGCGTGGCTCGACGCCCCGCCCCCAGGCCTCGTGGCGCGCGCCCTCCTGCTCTCCGCGCAGCACCCGCAGGAGGCGGCCGTCGTGCTCGCGGCCGCGTCAATCGCGGCCGTGGCGCTCCTCCTCCGCCGGCGCCCCAGGCCGCGCGCCTGACCTCCTTCAGAACCCGGGGTTCGAGACGGGGATGCTGCTCTTGCCCGACCTCGGGGCACCGGGCGCCCTGGGAGCCGGAGACGACGGGCCCACCGTCGCGGGCACGGTCGAGCCGTGCGAGGGCGGCAGGTCGGCGGGGCTGACCGGCGCCGCGCTGGCCGGCACGGAGGGCTTGTCGTCCCGCGCAGCCGTGACCTTCGCCGGGGCCTTGGGGGCGTTGCCCCCCTCGCGATCGGCCTGCACTTCTCGCCCCACCTCCGCCTTGACGCGCGCCAGGCTGGCCGCGAGGGCGAACTTGCTGCGGCCGGCGACGTCGACGAGCGGAGGGCGCGTCCGGAAATACGCCACGAGCCCGCTCACGATCAGGGCCATCCCGAGGAGCCCCGCGGCGAGGGTGGTCGTGGGGCTGCGCCGCTGCACCTTGCGGGTCGTGCGGCCCTCGCTCCACGTATTCTGCGTGTTCGACCGCGGGACGGGCGTCCCGCCCATCAGCGTCGGCGTCCGCATGGCGTAGAGCGGCGAAGCCGTCTCCGTGATCCGCGAGGCGACCGCCTCCAGCCGCTCGGCCATCTCGCGCGCCGTGCTGATGCGCTCGTTCCGGTCCTTCGCCAGCGCCTGGTCGACGATCCGGGAGAGCTCGCCCGGGACGCCGGGGGCCACATCCGAGAGGGGGCGGTGCGGCCGCGTGATGATCGCGACCATCAGGGCGTTGTAGTTCGGCGCGTCGAACGGCAACTTGCCGGTGAGCGCCTCGTACAGGATCACGCCGAGCGACCAGACGTCGCTGCGCCCGTCGACGTCGTGGTCCCCGCGGGCCTGCTCGGGGCTCATGTACGCGGGCGAGCCCAGCACGACGCCCGTGTTCGTCAGGACCAGCTCGGCGGCGCCGTTGGCGTTCGTGGCCTTCGAGACGCCGAAGTCGAGGAGCTTGGGGATGACGTCGCCGCGGTCGTCGAGCGCGAAGAAGATGTTGCCGGGCTTGAGGTCGCGGTGCACGAGGCCGCGCACGTGCGCCTCCTCGAGCCCACGGGCGACGAAGGCGAGCCACATCGCCGCCTCGGAGGGGCGGAAGCACCCGGCGCGGGTGAGGCGCTGGTCGAAGCCCTCCCCCTCCAGGAGCTCCATCACGAGGTAGGGCGAGCCGTCCTCGGCCTGGCCCATGTCGTAGACGTCGACGACCGCCGGGTGCTTGATCTGCCCGCAGGCGCGCGCCTCGAGGAAGAAGCGGTGCAGCGCCTCCTTGTTGTCCGCGAGCTTGCCGTGCAGGAACTTGATGGCGAAGTCGCGATCCGTCAGCTCGTTGCGCGCAGCCCAGACGGAGCCCATCCCACCCGAGCCGAGGAGCCGGAGCAGGCGATACTTGCCGGAAATCAAATCTCCCGCTTGCAAGGTCAGGCTCCAGAAGGCGCTTACGGCCACCTACAGAGTGCGCCAACCAGCGAACAGGGTCAACCGGTAGCGGAAGCGACCATTTACGATGAGGCTGGTCATGCTGGGGCCGCAGGCGGGCCGCCAAGCGGCCCCAAACCCCCGGCGCTGCGGCGTGACGGGCGGATCAGGCCTTGCGCGGAGCGGCCTGGGCACCCTGCGCGCCGGCCGCGAGCTGCGCCTGCTGCTGCTGGAGGTACTGGGCCACGGCGCGGGAGCGCTCGATGGCGAACTGCTTGACCTCCTTGCTGGGCGAGCCGGCCAGCGCGTTGAGGAGCTTGGTGACCTTCTCGATCTGCCGGGACTGGAAGAGCGCCTCGAAGTAGTTGTTGGCCAGGCGCACGTCGCGGCTCATCTTGCCCTCGTGCTGAGAGAGGAGGCGGATGACGGCCTCGAGGTCGCCCTTCTGCCCGTAGAGCGCCGAGACGACGAGGAGCAGGAGCGGCTCGTCCGGGGCGAGATCCAGGCCCATCTTGGCGTACTCGATGGCCTTGTCGCGGGTCTCGTCCTCGTTCGCGTAGAAGCCCTGCAGGGCCACGAACGCGGCGGGCGCCTTGCTCTGCTTGCCGCGCGTCGTCAGCTCGGCGACGGCCTTCGCCTCGTCCCCGTGCTGCTTCGTGAACTGGTAGAGGTACGCCCACGCGTCGACGCAGCCCTGGTCGAGGGAGATCGCCTTCTCGACCTGCTCCTTCTCCTTCGCGTCGTCCTTCTTGCCCTGGTAGAGCTTGGCGAGGTGGAGCGCCGGGTAGGGGCTGTCCTTCATCAGGTTCTGCGCGCCCTTGAGCGTCCCCTCGGCCTTGTCGAGCTTCTCCTGCGAGAGCTGCGAGATGCCGAGCGCGAGCCAGTCCTCCCCCGTCCCGCCCTTGGCGACGACCTTGGAGAGCACCTGCTCCGCGCGCTGCAGGCGGCCGTGCTTGAGCAGCTCCTGCGCGAAGATGCGGCCCCGGTTCAGGTCGTCGGGCTGCTCCTGCCAGTGCTTCTCGAGGCCGGAGAGCAGGTCCTCGAGGCCGATGGCGAGGGGGCGCCCCTGGTCGTCCTGCACCTGCACGGCCGGGCCGTTGAAGCCGAGGAGCTTCCACATCTGATCCGGCGTGATCGCGAGCGGACCCTTCTCGAGCTGGCTCATCAGCTCGTCGGTCGGCTTGTTGACCGGGATCACGATCAGCGCATTGCCGGGGACGCCGTTGGGGAACGCGCTCACCGGCGCGACGATCGCCGCGCCCCCGTTCTGGATCTGAAGCCCCGCCGCCGCGCCCTGCTGTCCGTTGTTCGACGCCATGCTCTGCTCCGCCCCCTCATACGCCGGGGAAAAACCCCAAATCGAGGGGCGCGGAAGCTAACAGGAGCGCGCCCCCCTCGCAAGCGCCGCGGTCCCCGGAACGGACCTACCTGCCCTCCCTCAACCTATCCGCCAGGTACGTCCGCCGCTCCTCCCGCCGCGTCTCGCCGAGCGCCAGCGCCACGGCGCGCGGGTCCGCCACCAGCACCACGAGCTTCTTGCCCCGCGTGACGGCCGTGTAGAGCAGGTTCCGCGACAGCATCATGTAGTGCTGCCGCAGCAGGGGCACGACCACCGCCGGGTACTCGCTGCCCTGGCTCTTGTGGATGCTGGTCGCGTACGCCAGCGTCAGCTCGTCGAAGTCGTCCTCCTCGTAGACGACCTCCCGCTCGTCGAAGAGCACGGCGAGCGTACGCGTCTGCTCGTCGATGCCCGCGACGTAGCCGACGTCGCCGTTGTAGACCTCCTTGTCGTAGTCGTTCCGGAGCTGCATCACCTTGTCGCCGACGCGGAAGGTGCGATGCCCCCGGGTCACGCTCTGCCCGACCGGGTTCAGGGCCTGCTGGAGGCGCTCGTTCAGGGCGATGGCGCCCGCGTCGCCCTTGTGCATCGGCGTGAGCACCTGCACGTCCGACTTCGGGTTCAGGCCGAAGCGGTTCGGGATCCGCCGCGTCACCACCTCGAGGATCAGCTCGGCGGCGCCCTCGGGGGTGTCGCGCTCGAGGACGTAGAACTCGCCGTCGGGGCGGGACTCGCCGAGGGGCGGCTCCCCGTCGTGGATGCGGTGCGCGTTCTCGACGATGCGGCTGCCTGCGGCCTGGCGGAAGATCTGCGAGAGGCGCACCGTCGGCACCTGGCCGGAGCCGATCACGTCGCGCAGCACCGCGCCCGGGCCGACGGAGGGGAGCTGGTCGACGTCGCCGACGAGGATCAGGCGCGCCTGGTCGCCCACGGCCTGGAGGAGCGCGTCCGCCAGCTCCAGGTCGAGCATCGAGGCCTCGTCCACCACGAGCGCGCCGGCCTCGACCGGCCGCCCGAGCTTGCGCGCGAAGCCGCGCTGCTTCGGGTCGAACTCCAGGAGCCGGTGCAAGGTCACGGCCTCGCGGCCCGTCGCCTCCGTCATCCGCTTGGCCGCGCGCCCCGTCGGCGCCGCGAGCCGCACGTTGACGCGCGCCTTGTCGAAGAGCGCGATGATCGCGCGCACGATCGTCGTCTTGCCGACGCCCGGCCCGCCGGTCACGACGAGCACCTTGTGCCGCGCCGCGAGCGCGACCGCCTCGCGCTGCGCCGGCGCCAGCTCGACCCCGGCGCGCCGCTGGAACAGCTCGAAGGCCCCCTCGATCGAGGACTCGAGCAGGCCCCGCCCCACCCCTCGTACCCCATCAGCGCGCGGAGCCGCTGCGCGAGCCTCACCTCCGCCGCGTGGAGCGCGACGGGGTAGACCGCCTCCTCCCCGCTCGCGATCCGCTCCATCTTCGACGCGCAACCCCTCCGTCAGCGCCGTGATGGCCCGGTCCGCGTCCTCGACCGGGCGCTCCAGCATCAGCGCCGCGTGCTGCGCGAGCTCGCCGCGCGTCGTGTACACGTGCCCCTTCGCCGACAGATCGTGGAGCACCTGGAACACGCCCGCCTGGGCGCGCTCGGGCGCATCGGCGCCGATGCCCACGCTCCGCGCGATCCGGTCGGCCGTCTTGAACCCCACGCCCCACACGTCGAGCGCGAGGCGGTACGGGTTCTTCGAAACCTGCTCGATCGCCTGCGCGCCGAAGCGCTTGTAGATGCGCAGCGCCAGGTTCGGGCTCACCTCGTGCTGCTGGAGGAAGATCATGATGGCGCCCACGGCGCGGTGCTTCTGCCAGGCCGCCACCACCGCCTGGATGCGGCGCGGCCCGAGCCCGGGCACCTCCGAGAGCCGAATCGGGCGAGCGGTCGAGCACCTCCAGCGTCTCCATCCCGAACGCCTCGACGATGCGCTTGGCGTACGCGGGGCCGACGCCCGGCACCATGCCGGAGCCGAGGTAGCGCTCGATCCCGCCGAGCGTCGAGGGCGCCAGCGTGATGAGCGACTCCACCTTGAGCTGCTCGCCGTGCTTCGCGTCCTTCACGTAGCGCCCGGTCGCCCGGACGCGCGTCCCCTCCGGCGTCGCCTGGAAGACGCCGACCCACGCCTCCGGCTCGGCGCGCCCCGACACCGTGACCTTGAGCACGCGGAAGCCCGTCGCGTCGTTCTCGTACGTGACGCGCGCCACCTCCCCCTCCACGGAGACGACCCCGCCGGGCGCCGGCGGCGGCGGCGCGGACGCGAAGAGCGCGCGCTGCGCCGCGCCGGACGGGGCCGGCGGGGCGGCGGCGGGCTTCGGGTGCGGGGAGGGGGCACGGCCGGAGCATGCTTCGACGGCAGGGGCTTTGGCAACGCGGTAGGCTACGAGACGACGCCATGGCCGAGATCGCCTCCGACCCGCGGATCCTCGAAGTCCTCCGCAACGCGCGCACCGTCGCGGTGCTCGGCGCCCACCACGAGCCGAGCCGCCCGGCGTTCTACGTCCCGGACTACCTCCACGCCCAGGGCTACCGCATCCTCCCGGTGAACCCCGCCTTCGCCGGCAAGCAGCTCTGGGGCCAGCCCGTGCGCGCGACCTTGGCCGAGCTGGGCGAGCCCGTCGACATCGTCGACGTCTTCCGCCGCCCCGACCTCCTCCCGGGCCACCTCGACGACATCCTCGCCATGGCCCCGCGCGCCCGCCTCGTCTGGCTCCAGCTCGGCATCCGCAACGACGCCTTCGCCCGCGCCGTCGAGGCTGCCGGCATCGACGTGGTGCAGGACCGCTGCACGCTCGCCGACCAGCCGGCGGCTTGGGGTGGGCAGGGTCGCTCCTTCCGCCTGAACCGACGCACGCCGTTCAGCGCGTGAGCGTCCGGTACTTCTCGAACAGCGCGGTCTGCCGGTTGCGCAGCGACACGTGTCGCCCGTGGATCACCTCGTCGACGACGCGGGAGGAGAACTCCAGCGGGTCGCCCGACCAGACGACCAGGTTCGCCACCTTGCCGGTGCGAGGGCCCCGTAGCGGGCACCCATGCCCAGCGCCTCGGCGGGTACGCTCGTGATGGCCGCGACGGCCGCGTCGTGGGGAAGGCCGGATTGCACGGCGTTGCCGGCCACCTGGCGCAGCTTGCGGGCGTTGTGGGTGTCGCCCGTCGAGATGGCGACCTTCACGCCTGCGGCGAAGAGGAGGGCAGCGTTGTCCTCGCGGGCGCCCATGTCGTCGAAGGTGCTCACCTGCTGGAGCGGGTACACGATGACCGGGACCCTGGCGGCGGCGAGCTCCTTGCCCACCTTCCAGGCCTCGGCGCCGCCGGCGATCACGGGGCGGAGCTTGAATTCCCGGGCGACGCCGAGGGCGGAGAGGATGTCGGCGGCGCGGTCGACGTGGAAGACGACGGGGAGCTTGCCGTCGAGGGCGCCGGCGAGGGCCTCCAGGTCGAGGCGGCTCGGGGCGAAGCGGCGGGACTGGTTGCGCTCCCAGGCGCCGCGGTTCTTCTGGAAGGTGCGAGCGTCGTCGAAGGCCTCGCGGACGCGGAGGATGGCCGTGGCGTGGCCGCCGGCGGCGCCGGCGCCGAGGTGGACGTGGAGCGCGAGGAGGGGAGCGGCGAGCGCCTCGGCGGCGGTGGCGCCGTCGAGGTCGGCCCAGGCCGACTGGCCGGAGATCAGCCCGCCGTTCGGGATGACGCCGGCGGAGGTGAGGCCCTCGGCGCGCGTGACGCCGATGACGACGGAGGCCGGGTTGTAGCCGTCGGCGGCGCGGAAGCCGGCGCGGATCGGGTCGCCGCCGGCCTGGCGATCGTCGTGCGTCTGCTCTTCCAGGTCGACCTCGACGAGGCCGATCGAGGTGAGCGGGTCGACGAGCCCGGGGGTGATCACGTCGCCCTTCGCGTCCACGAGCTGCGCCCCCGCAGGGACCGCGACGCCCTTCCCGACGGCCACGATCTTCCCGCGCGCGACGACCACGGTGGCGCCCTCGACCACCTCGCCGGTCCCGAGGTGCACGGTCGCGCCGGTGTACGCGATGGGCGGGGCCTCGGCGACGGCATCGATCGGCGGCTTCGGCTTCGCGGGCTTGGGCTGGGCGGCGGCGGTCCCCGTCGCCAGCACGAGCAATAGAACACCGGCCGTCAGGCCGGTGACCAGAGCCGCGCCCGTGAGGGCGCGGGCGGAGCCTCGTCGTCTCATGGCTTGCCTCCCTGGCCGAGCTCGAAGTCGCTCCAGTGCGGCTTGCCGCGCTCGTAGAGGATCACACCGTCGACCCACACCTTCTCGGCGAGGGCGTAGACCGAGAACGGGTCGCGGTTCCAGAGCACCACGTCGCCGTCCTTGCCGGGCTCGAGCGAACCGACGCGGTGGTCGATGCCGAGGGCCCAGGCGGGGTTGATGGTCACCCAGCGGAGCGCCTCCTCCTCCGTGATGCCGATCCCCGCGCGCCGCCCGGACGCCATGGCCTTGCTCGCCTCCTGGTTCAGGCGCTGGATGCCCTCCTCCGAGTCCGAGTGGATGATGGCGCGCCCGTTCGACTCGCTCACGAGCGCGGCGTTCTCCGGGATCCCGTCCCAGCCCTCCATCTTGAACCCCCACCAGTCGGCCCAGGTCGAGACCGCGATTTGCCGCGCCGCGAGGACGTCCCGGATCTTGTACGCCTCGAGCGCGTGGTGGAACGAGCGCACCCGGAAGCCCATCTCGTCCGCGAGGGCGAGCATGTCGAGCATGTCGTCGGCGCGGTAACAGTGGACGTGGACGAGCACCCGGCCCTCGATCGCGGCGGCGAGGGTCTCGGTGCCCGGGTCGCGCTCGGGCGTGGGGACGGGCTCGGTCGCCTGCGGCTCCTCGAGCGGCTGGTCGTGCCACTGCTTGCGCCACTCGCCGCACGGGTCCGGCTCCCCGTTCGCCCGGCACTGCGCGTCCCGCCGCGCCCGCTCCTCGCGCTTCTGCTCGTAGGCGGCGCGCTTCTTCGAGTCCGCGTCGATGCGGCGGGACTCCTCGTCGGCCCAGCGCGCCCACTGCGCCTCCAGCTTCTTCGCCTTCAGGAAGGCGGCGCGCTGGCCGGCGAGGTTGCCCATGCGCGTCATCGGCGCCGAGTGGCGCTCCCTGCCGTAGACGCGCTTGGGGTTCTCCCCGCAGGCCATCTTGAGGCCGTCGGGCGCGCCGGGTACGTGCATCTCCCGGGCGGAGGCGTGGGGGCGGAGCTTGATGGTGATGGCGCGCCCACCGATCAGGTTGGCCGACCCCGGGAGGACCTGGACCGTGGTGACGCCGCCCGCCACGGCGCGCTCGATCGTCGGATCCTGCGGCCAGAACGCGTCGGCGGTCTGCGCCTGGGGCGTCGTCGGGGCGCTCATCTCGTTGCCGTCGTCCATGCCGGCCGTGTCGATCATGGGGTAGACGCCCATGTGCGAGTGCACGTCGATGAGGCCCGGCGTGACGAACTTGCCGGTGCCGTCGATCACGATCGCGCCGGAGGGGGCGGGCAGGTCCCCCTCGGCCACGGCGGCGATCTTGCCCTTGTCGAGGATGATGGTGCCGCGGGGCAGCGTCTTGCCCGTGCCGAGCATGAGCGTCGCGCCGCGGATGACGACCGGCGGCCCCGAGGGCGGCTTCGCCTCCCAGCCCTCGGCCACCGAGCCGTGGAGCTGCCAGGGCGGCGGCGGGAGGATGGGATGGGGCGCCTCTGGCGCGGGCGCCGCCGGAGGAGGCACCGCGCCGACGCAGCCGAGGCCCAGCGCGAGCGCGGGCACGGCGACGAAGAAGAATCGCGGCATGGGAGCGCCGCGACGGTAGCACAGGCGCCCGGCTCCGCGACCCCTACGGCCGCGCGCGCGGGGCCTTGATCGCGTAGACGCCCTTGCCGGTCGCGATGATGTCGCCGCGAGCCGAAGGGTGGAAGAGCCGCATGTCGGTGACGCCGACCGAGCGGCCGACCCGTACCGTCACGGCCTCGGCGACCAGGGTCTCGGCGCGCCCGGGCCGGAGGTAGTCGATGCGCAGATCGATTGTCGAGACGCGGGCCGACGGGTTCTCGACCGCGCCCCAGACGGCCATGCCGCCCGCGGCGTCGGCGAGCGTGGCGATGACCCCGCCGTGCATCGCCTGCTTCACCGGATCCCCGATGAGCTCGTCGCGGAAGGGCATCTCGAGCTCCACGCGCCCGCGCTCGATCAGGGCGACGCGCACGCCGAGGAACTTGTTGAACGGGATCAGCTCCTCGGTTACTTGGCGCAGAATTCCGAGATCCATGCGCCCACCATGGCCCTTTGTGCGCCCGCGTGCTAGATGGCGCGCGGCCCGCCGGCCGGTGGGCACGAAAAAGCAGGCGCTACATGGCCCGAAACGACCTCCGCAACATCGCCATCGTGGCGCACGTCGACCACGGCAAGACCACCCTCGTCGACTTCCTCCTCCGACAGACCGGCGCGTTCCGCGACAACGAGGTCGTCGCCGACCGGGTGATGGACTCGAACGATCTCGAGCGCGAGCGCGGGATCACCATCCTCGCGAAGAACACGAGCGTCCGGTACAAGGGCGTCAAGATCAACATCGTCGACACCCCCGGCCACTCCGACTTCGGCGGGGAGGTCGAGCGCACGCTGATGATGGCGGACGGCGCCCTGCTCCTCGTCGACGCGGCCGAGGGGCCCCTCCCGCAGACGCGCTTCGTCCTCTCGAAGTGCCTCGAGCGCGGCTTCCCGGTCATCGTGGTCATCAACAAGATCGACCGCAGCGACGCCCGCCCGCACGAGGTGCTCTCGGAGGTCTTCGACCTCTTCTGCGACCTCGGCGCCGGCGACGCGCAGATGGACTTCCAGGCGGTGTACGCGATCGCGAAGCTCGGGCAGTCCAAGCTCGAGATCGAGCGCCCCATCACGGACCTCAAGCCGCTCCTCGACGTCATCCTCGAGAAGGTCCCCGCCCCCCGGGGGACGCGGCGGGCCCCCTCCAGGTGATCGTCTGCAACACGACGCACGACGACTACGTCGGCAAGCTCGCGGTCGGCCGCATCATGCGCGGCACCCTGCGGGCGAACGACGAGGTGATGGTCATCGGCGAGAAGGGGAACGAGAAGGCCAGCGTCAAGAAGCTCTTCGTCTTCGAAGGGCTGAAGCGGGTGAGCGTGAACGAGGCGAGCGCGGGCGAGGTGGTCGCCATCGCCGGGCTCGAGGCGGCGACGATCGGCGACACCATCGGCTCGGTGCGAGGCGCCGGAGGCGCTGCCCCGCATCGTGGTCGAGGAGCCGACGATCAAGATGAGCATCGGCGTCAACACCTCGCCCTTCGCCGGAAAGAGCAAGGCGAGCAAGTTCCTCACGAGCCGCCACGTCAAGGAGCGCCTGGAGCGCGAGGCGATGAAGAACCTCGCCATCCGCGTGGAGCCGACCGACTCGCCCGACACCTTCCTCGTCCTCGGCCGCGGCGAGCTCCAGCTCGCCATCCTGGTCGAGACGATGCGGCGCGAGGGCTACGAGATGCAGCTCTCGAACCCCGAGGTCGTCACGCGCGAGATCGACGGGCAGGTGATGGAGCCGCTCGAGCTCGTGGTCGATCGACGTGCCCGAGGCCTACGTGGGCATCGTCACGGAGCGCCTCTCCACGCGCCGCGGCCGCATGGTCAAGATGACGAACCCCGGCTTCGGCCGCGCCCGGCTCGAGTTCCGCGTGCCCTCGCGCGGGCTCATCGGCTTCCGCGGCGAGTTCCTCACGTCGACGCGCGGCACGGGCCTGCTCAACACGATGTTCGACGGCTGGGCGCCCTGGGGCGGGCCCGATGATGCGGCGCCCCACCGGCGCGATCGTCTCCGACCGCCCCGGCGTCTCCACGCCGTACGCGCTCGACCACCTCCAGCCGCGCGGGACGTTCTTCCTCGTCCCGGGCGTGGAGGTGTACGAGGGCATGATCATCGGGGAGCACAACCGCGCCAACGACACCGACGTCAACGCCATCAAGGAGAAAAAGCTCTCCAACGTGCGCAACCACGGCAAGGATGACAACGTCCTGCTCGCGAGCCCGCGCCTGCTCACCATCGAGACGGCCATGGAGTGGATCGACAGCGACGAGCTGGTCGAGGTCACGCCGGACGCGGTCCGCGTGCGCAAGAAGGTGCTCGCCTGCAACAAGCGCGAGCGGCGAGAGGACGCGATCGAGCAGGCCCAGGCCGTCGAGTAGGTCGCGGCTCCCAACGGGGACGGCAGGGTCCGCCCTGCGCGTCCCCGCCGATCTGGAAGGCGAAGCTCCGGCTCGCGCCGCGGGCGCGTGGCATGGCTCTCGCACCCTCGTCGGGCATGCCCGAACGTCTCACGCTCCCCGTGATCCCGTTGCGGGAGACGGTCCTCTACCCGGCCATCGCGGCGCCGATCACCGCCGGGCGCTTGAAGACGCTGCGCGCCGTCGAGGCCGCGCTCCGCGCCGAAGGCGAGCACAAGCGCGTCTTCGCCGTCGCCCAGCGCGACGGCACGGAGGACCCGACCGTCGAGAGCCTGTACGGCGTCGGCGTCGTCGCGCGCGTCACGCAGGTCCAGCGCTACGGCCAGGGGCTGCAGCTCGTCCTCGGCTGCGAGGCCCGCGCGACCGCGCTCCGGTACAGCGAGCACGACGGTGTCATGCTCGCCGCCGCCGCGCCGCTGCCGGACCTTCCGCTGCGGCCGGACGACGCGGCCGCCATCGGGAAGCTCGCGCTCTCCGTGCGCGAGCAGGCCATGGAATACGGCCGCCGCCGCGGCGCGCCGGAGGAGGTGCTGAAGCAGCTCCTCGGCGCCATCGACGAGCCGGGCGCGCTCGTCGGGCACATCGCCTTCTACCTGGACCTCCAGACCACGGAGAAGCAGGCGCTCCTGGAGACGCTCTCGATCGAGCAGCAGCTCCGCCTCCTCAGCGGGTACCTGCTCCGCCAGATCGGGATCGCCGAGACCCAGGAGAAGATCCGGGTCAGCGTCCAGGAGGAGATCGGCGAGCGGCAGCGCGAGCTCTACCTGCGCGAGCAGCTCAAGGCGATCCAGAAGGAGCTCGGCGAGGAGGACGAAGGCGACGCGCTCCAGCGCATGGAGTCCCGCATCGCCGCCGCCGGCCTGCCGGCCGAGGTGCTCGGCGAGGTGCGCCGCGATCTCTCGCGGCTCAAGCGGCTCGGGCGCGAGACCTCGTCCGAGGCCCAGCTCCTCGTGAGCTGGCTCGAGTGGATCGCGGAGCTGCCCTGGCAGGAGCGCACCGAGGACCACGTCGACCTCGACGAGGCGCGGCGCATCCTCGAGGCGGACCACTTCGGCCTCGCCGACGTGAAGGATCGCGTCCTCGAGCTGCTCAGCGTGCGCAAGCTCCGCGCCGACCACGCCCGCGGCGGCGAGGACCGCGCCCGCGCCGTGTCGCGCGGCCCAATCCTGCTCTTCCTCGGCCCGCCGGGCACGGGCAAGACCTCCGTCGCCGAGTCCATCGCCCGCGCGCTCGGCCGCAAGTACGTGCGCGTCTCGCTCGGCGGGGCGCGCGACGAGGCCGACATCCGGGGCCACCGCCGCACCTACGTGGGCGCGATGCCGGGCCGCGTGCTCTCCGGCATCAAGCACGCGGGGTCGAAGAACCCCGTCTTCCTCCTCGACGAGATCGACAAGCTCGGCGCCTCCTTCCAGGGCGACCCGGCCTCCGCCCTCCTCGAGGTCCTCGACCCGGCGCAGAACCGCGGCTTCGTCGACCACTACCTCGGGGTCCCCTTCGACCTGTCCGAGGTGCTCTTCATCTGCACGGCCAACTTCCGCGAGAACATCCCGAGCCCGCTGCTCGACCGGATGGAGCCCATCGTCTTCGCCGGGTACACCGAGGCGGAGAAGGTGGAGATCGCAGAGCGGTACCTGGTCCCACGCCAGATCGAGGAGAACGGCCTCGGCGAGGGCGAGCTCGCGATCGCCGAGGACGCGCTCCACGGGGTCATCCAGCAGTACACGCGCGAGGCCGGCGTGCGGCAGCTCGACCGCGCCATCGCGTCGATCGCCCGCAAGGTGGCGCGGCGCATCGCGGGGGGCGAGGCGCCCTCGGTGCGGGTCGACGCGCCCGCGTCGGTGCGCAGCCTGCTCGGCAAGCCCCTCGTGTACCCCGGGATCCGCCGCGGGCGCGAGGAGCCCGGCGTGGCCACGGGGATGTACTACACGCAGGCAGGCGGCGACATCATGCACGTCGAGGCCAGCATCCTGCCCGGCAAGGGCGAGCTGGTGCTCACCGGGCAGCTCGGCGAGGTGATGAAGGAGAGCGGCCGCGCGGCCCTGACCTACGCGCGCACGCGGGCCCCGGAGCTCGGCGTGCCCGCGAACCGGATCGAGGGCCGCGACTTCCACGTCCACGTCCCCGCCGGCGCCATCCCCAAGGACGGCCCCTCCGCGGGCGTGACCATGGCGCTCGCCCTGCTGAGCGCGCTGTCGTCGCGGCCGATCCGGAGCGATCTCGCGATGACGGGCGAGATCACGCTGCGCGGGCGGGTGCTGCCCATCGGCGGTGTGAAGGAGAAGGTGCTCGGGGCCCACCGGGCCGGGATCCCCGCGGTGCTGCTGCCGCGGGACAACGAGGCGGACCTCGACGAGATCGACGAGGGGGTGAAGCGGGATCTGTGCTTCCACCTGGTGGAGACGCTGGACGAGGCGATCGCCATCGCCATGCGGGCTGCGTGAGCCGAGGGGCCGCCGCCCCCTTCGCGGTTACTTGAGCAGCGCCTCGACACTGGCGCAGCGCGCAGCGCGCCCCAGCCAGCGATCGACGACGGCCTCGTCCCGCTCCGCGCGGACGCGCTGCTCGGCCTTCTTGGCGACGCGGACTCCGCGTGCGCGGAGGATCTGGAGGAGCGCCTCGATTTTCCCTTCGAGCTTGCCCTCGCCCTTCGCGGAGCGCAGCGCGTCCTCGATCACCGGGTTCTTCTTCGCGAGCAGCGCCCGCGCCACGGCGTCGTCGGCCTGCACTGCCTCGGCCAGGGCGTGGAGCGGCAGCGGGAGCACGAGCGTGGGATCCTCGATGGCCCCCTCCGGCGGGAGGATCTCCCACGCCCGCGTCCGCCGCGACCACTCCAGCACCCGGCGGCGCTCCACGTCGACCGCGAACACCCGGCGCACGCCGCGCTCCACGAGGGCGCGCGCCTTCTTCGCGGCGTGCGAGAGCTTCTCCGTGCTCACCACCTCGAAGGCCAGCTCCTCTAGCCGGCGGCCCCCCGTCTCGTCGTCCCGCGCCGCAGGGAAGACGCTGGCGTCCGGGGCCATGTCATTCTTCTCCGACGTGCGGGTGAGCATGTCGACGGCGACCCGGTACGCGGCGACCACGTGCGCCGCGAGCAGCGCGGCGATCTTGGAGTGGTACGTCCCGTGCGGCTCGTCCGAGGGGCACACGTAGGAGACCTTTCCGTCGATGACCTCGTACCGCGTCTCGGGCATCACCAGGCGATCGTCCACGGCCGGCATCGCCCCCGAGGGACCGTGCGCGGAGGGGCGGCGACGCGGCGGCTGCGGCCGGGAGGCGTGCGAGGCGGGCGGCGACATCGGGGCCAGGATAGCACCGCCGGGGAGGCGGGAGGGGCCTCGCGCACGCAGCCTCGCGCGCAATGCCGGGCGCGGTGCGGTGCCGGACCGGAGTGAAGCTCCGGTGGCGGGCGAGCTGCTGAGCGTGAGGTCGGGGACGACGTTCGCGGGCACCGTGCGCCTCACGCAAGGCCCACGTGTGCTACCCTGATGGCCGTGAGCAGCATCCGTACCGGCAACGTGGAGCGGATCGAAAGGACGCCGCGGTCGCGCCCGACGGTGAGCGCGCCTGTGAAGCCGAGCGGCGGCATGCCCGAGGACGACGAGCCGTACGAGGTCTGGACGGCCGGCGACGAGCCGCGCGCCGCTGAGAATGCACGGCGGGTGCTCGGCGGGCTCGGCGGCAACGACCGCGAGGGCGCGCTCGTCGAGGCGGGGAGGCTGTATGGCCGGGACCACGCTCGCGCGCGTACCGCGCTCGCGGACGGCACACATCCGCTCTGCCGGCTGAAGCGGCCCACGGGATGATTCCTGGGCTCGAGGCCCTCCTCGACGGGTATGCGTTCGTCGCGCGCCGCAACGGTGAATTAGCGAAGTACGTGCGGCACCACGTGGTCGCCGCGCTCGCGGAAGCCCGAGCGCTGGCCGCGGGACACGAAGCCGACGAGCCCGCCGCGCTCTCCTACGCCTTCTCACGGCACGATCGCGCATTTCCCCCGGCGCTGTGGAGCGCCTTCGTCGAGCGCCTCGCGGTGGGAGCCGCGCACGCGCAGGGGCGCTCGCTCCGGCCGGACGTCGACCCGTTCGCGCTCGCGTACCTTTGTCTCGACGTCGCCGAGGGCAAGGTCACCTACGACGAAGTCCGCGCGTGGTTCGCGGCCAACCTCGTCCCGAGCCGAACCGGGCCCTGGCCGCCGCGCTGATCGCGTAGGCCACGCGAGCGTGTCGTACTGCCGCACGTGCTTACCGGGCGGGCGGGGCTCATGTACGCTGCACGCTGGAGCACTGGCATGGCGGGCGGGGATCGAACCGGCGGCGCGGGCGAGGAGACGGTCGACATCCACCGCCTCCCGAGGCCCGGCGGGGAGATCTTCGGCCGCGCCGCCGAGATCGCGTGGCTCGACGCCTGCTGGCGCGACCACGCGCACGTCGCGACCGTCGTCGCGCCCGGGGGCATGGGGAAGTCCTCGCTGGTCTGGACCTGGCTCCAGGGGATGCTCGCCGATGAGTGGCGCGGGGCGGAGCGGGTCTACGGCTGGTCGTTCTACAGCCAGGGGACGACGAACCTGCACACCTCCGCGGACGTGTTCGTCGACGCGGCGCTGCGCTGGCTCGGGGATCCGGACCCCAGCGCGGGCTCGCCGTGGGACAAGGGCGCGCGGCTGGCCAGCCTCGTGAGGGCGCGCCGCACGCTGCTCGTGCTGGACGGGGTAGAGCCGCTCCAGTGGGGGCCCGGGTTGCCGGAGGAGGGCAAGATCAAGGACCCGGCGCTCTCGACGCTGGTGGAGAAGCTGGCGGAGAAGAACCCGGGGCTGTGCGTGATCACCAGCCGCTTGCCGGTGCGCGAGGTGGCGGACTTCGCGGCGGTGAAGAGCCGGAAGCTCGACCTGGGCAAGCTGAGCGACGAGGCCGGCGTGGAAGCCTTGCGGGCGCGTGGCGTGAAGGGGACGGAGGAGGAGCTGCGCGAGGCGGTGCAGGAGTACGGGGGGCACGGTCTGGCGCTGGCGCTCTTGGGCTCGTACCTGGAGGAGGCCGCGGAAGGGGACGTGCGGCGGCGGAAGGAGATGGGGCCGCTGGAGGGGGACGATCGGCTTGGCGGGCACGCGCGGCGGGTGATGGCGGCGTACGAGGGGATGTTCGGGAGCGGGAGCGCCGAAGTCGCGGTGCTGAGGATGCTGGGGCTGTTCGATTGGCCGGCCGAGGAGGAGGAGATCGCGGCGCTGCGGGCAGCGCCGGTAGTGGTCGGGTTGACGGATGCGGTGGCAGGGCTCGGGGGGAGGGAGTGGAGCACGGCAGTCGCGCGGCTGCGGCGGGTGGGTTTGCTGGAGAAAGCGGTGGGGGTGGGAAATGGGAGGCTGGATGCGCACCCGCTGGTGCGGGAGCACTTCGGGGAGCGGGTGCGGCGGGAGCGTGAGGAGGCGTGGCGGGAGGGGCACCGGCGGCTGTACGAGTATTTGAAGAGGAAGGCGAAGGAGCTGCCGGAGACGGTCGAGGAGATGGCGCCGCTCTATGCGGCGGTGGTGCACGGGTGCCGTGCCGGGAGAGGACCGGAGGCGCTCTACGAGGTGTGGTGGAAGCGCGTCCGGCGCGGAGATGCAGCCTTCAGCATCAAGAAGCTGGGAGCCTTCGGCAGCGAGGTCGCCGTGCTTTCGGCGTTCTTCGATCCCCCCTGGGACCGGCTCGCGCCAGGGCTCAGCCAGGCGAACGCGGCCGCCGTCCTGAACCACGCGGGGTTTGCACACCGCGCGCTGGGCCGGCTGCCAGAGGCGGCGAAGCTGCTAAGGATGGCGTTGGCGCGGGACATCGTCCTGGAGGACTGGAAGAGCGCCGCCATCAGCACCTCCAACCTCAGCGAGCTTCTCCAGGCCCGCGGCGAGCTCCGCGAGGCCCTGGAGCAGGCTGAAAAGTGCGTCGGGTTTGCTGACAAGAGCGGCGATGCCTTCCAGCGCATGGGCAAGAGGACGACGCTGGCTGCGGCCCAGCACGCGATGGGCCTTCGGGGGGAAGCCGCCGAGCTGTTCGAGGAAGCCGAGCGGATGCAGAGAGACATGCAGCCGGCCTATCCGCTGCTCTACTCGCTCCCGGGCTTCCGGTACTGCGAGCTCCTGCTCGATCAAAGCCGGGATGCTGAAGTGGTGGAACGCGCCGCGCAAACGCTGGAGTGGCGTCAAGGGAAGGCGTCACTCCTCTCCATCGCCGTCGACCATCTCTCCCTCGGCCGCGCCCACCTCGTCGCCAGACAGCGAGGCGCCGCCTGCGACCTCGCCCAGGCCGCCTCCCACCTCGCGGCATCCGTCGACGGCCTCCGCCGCGCCGGCCGGCAGGACTACCTCCCCCTCGGCCTCCTCGCCCGCGCCGCCCTCCACACCCACACCCGCGCCTTCGCCCTCGCCCGCCAGGACCTCGACGAGGCCCTCACCCTCGCCACCCGCCACGGCTTCCGCCTCCACGAGGCCGACACCCACCTCGGCCATGCCCGCCTGTGCCTCGCCCAGGTCGACCCCGCCGCGGCCCGGGACCACCTCGCGCGCGCCCGCAGGATCATCGACGAGACGGAGTACCACCGCCGCGATGACGAGCTCGCGCAGCTCGAAGCCGAGGCCGCAGCGATGCCCGAACCGCCTCCGCCGCCCCTTCCACCCACGCCGAGCCCCGCCATGACCGCACCCATCAAGCTCTTCTACAGCTACTCCCACAAGGACGAGGCCCTCCGCGACGCGCTCGAGACGCACCTCTCGCTCCTGAAGCGCCAGAGCTTCATCGAGGGCTGGCACGACCGCAAGATCCCCGTGGGCGCCAAGTGGGCCGACGTCATCGACGAGAACCTCGCGAAGGCGGACGTCATCCTCCTCCTCGTCAGCGCCGACTTCATCGCGTCGGACTACTGCTACGAGAAGGAGATGACGTGCGCGCTCGATTGGCACGACGCAGGACAGGCCCTCGTCGTCCCCATCGCGCTCCGCCCCTGCGACTGGTCCGGGGCCCGGTTCGCCAAGCTCCAGGGCCTCCCCAGGGACGCGAAGCCGGTCACCACGTGGAGCAACCAGGACGAAGCCTGGACCGACGTGGCCAGGGGCCTCCGCCGCGCCATCGAGGACCTCCGCAAGCGCCGCTCCGCTGCCGCGGAGCATGCCGCCCCTCATCCCCTGCCGCCGCATCCCTCGGGAGGAGCCACGCCCGCCCCGACCCGGCCGGAGCAAGACCGGCTCCTCGACGCCCTCTGCGCCCTCCTCCCGGCGCAGCTCGATGCCCTCGTCTTCAAGCTCGCGGTCCCCCCGGCGTACCTCTCGGCCTCGACGGCCCCGCAGGCCACACGCTGCACCGAGATCCTCCGGTGGGCCCAGCAACGAGGCAGCCTCGCCGACGTGGCCCGCCTGATCGTCGACGTCGGCGGCGCCGTGAGGTAGGCACGATGAAGCGGGACGAGATCCTCGACACCCTCTGCGCGACGCCGCAAGGCGAGCTCGACGCCGTGGTCGCCAAGCTCGGCCTGCGCCTGGAGTTCCTGCCCGGCGCCTCAGCGGCACCCGCCACGCGGGCCGCGGAGGTGGTGCGCATCCTCGAAGCGCAGCACCGCTTGCCCGAGCTGGCCGCGATGCTTCGGCCGGGCGCGGCGCACGGGGCGTTGCAGGTCTCCATCTCGCGCCTCCCCGTCACCAGCCGCGACCTCTTCGGCCGCGAGCACGAGCTGGCCTGGCTCGACCAGTGCTGGAACGACGGCGTCCACGTCGCGTCGATCGTCGCCTGGGGCGGGGTCGGGAAGAGCGCGCTCGTGAACGCCTGGCTCGCGAGGCTGCGGGACGACGGGTGGCGCGGGGCGGAGCGGGTGTTCGGGTGGTCGTTCTATAGCCAGGGGACCGACCGGCTGTCGTCGTCGGACGAGTTCGTCGAGGTGGCGCTGCGGTGGTTCGGGGACGCCGACCCGAAGGTGGGGTCGCCGTGGGACAAGGGGGAGCGGCTGGCGGCGCTGGTGAGGCGGCAGAGGACGATCCTGGTGCTGGACGGGGTGGAGCCGCTGCAATGGGGGCCGGGGGTGGAGCAGGGGAAGCTCAAGGACCCGGCGTTGCAGGCGCTCGTGAAAGAGCTGGGGGCGCAGAACATTGGGCTCTGCGTGATCACCAGCCGGATTGAGTTGACGGATCTGGAGGCGCTTGCCGGGGGGAAGGTGCAGGCGCATGGGCTCGACAAACTCTCCGAGAAGGCAGGCGCGGAGCTGCTCAGAGCACGCGGCGCGAATGGGACGGAGGAGGAGCTACGCGCGGCGGCGAAGGAATATGAAGGGCACAGCCTCGCGCTGACGCTGCTGGGCACGTACATCCGGAAGACGCAGAGCAGCGACATCCGGAAGCGGGAGGACATCCCTCCGCTCGAAGACAAGCCGGCGCACCGCATGATGGCGATCTACGAGCGCTGGTTCGCGGGCAAGCCGGAGCTCGCGATCCTGCGGATGCTCGGGCTCTTCGACAGGCCCGCGCCGGAGGACGAGATCGCGGCATTGCGGGCGGCGCCGGTCGTCATGGGCCTTACCGATGCGCTGGATGGATTGCCGAAGCGTGCTTGGAACAAGGCAGTAACCGCGCTGCGGGACGTGGGGCTTCTCGCGGACGGGGCGGAGACGGAGGAGGCGGAGAGGCTCGATGCCCACCCGCTGGTGCGTGAATATTTCGGGGAGCAGCTCCGGCGCGAGCAGACGGAGGCATGGCGGGAGGGGCACCGGCGGCTGTACGAGCATCTCAAGGCGAAGGCAAAGCCGCTGCCCGACACCGTCGAGGAGATGGCGCCGCTCTATACGGCGGTGGTGCACGGGTGCCTGGCGGGGAAGAATGCAGAGGCGCGCGAAGAGATCTATCGGGACCGCATCCAGCGCGGGGAT
Source organism: uncultured delta proteobacterium (assembly GCA_963827955.1). Lineage (GTDB taxonomy): Bacteria > Myxococcota_A > Polyangia > Polyangiales > Polyangiaceae > CAWHDJ01. Next base: position 445,484 of record CAWHDJ010000017.1, read on the forward strand.
AAGTTCTACAATTCGCTTAAGCTCGGAGCCCTCGGTAGCGAGGTCGCCATCCTCTCGGCCTTCTTCGATCCCCCCTGGGAGCGGCTCGCGCCGGGTTTGAGCGCGGCAGACGAGGCTTGGGTCCTGAATGAAGTAGGCTTCGATCTACGGGCGCTGGGTCGGCTGCCGGAGGCCATGGGGCTGATGCGGGGGGGACTGGAACGGCTAATCGCCCAGGAGAACTGGGAGAACGCCGCCATCCAAGCCTCCAACCTCAGCGAGAGTCTTCAGGTCCGCGGCGAGCTCCACGAGGCCCTGGAGCAGGCCGGGAAGAGCGTCGATCTTGCCGACAAGAGCGGCGATGCGTTCCAGCGCATGGCCCGCCGGACGGCGCTGGCCGCGGCCCGGCACGCGCTGGGCCTCCGGGAAGAAGCCGCCAAGCTGTTCGAGGAAGCCGAGCTGATGCAGAAGGAGATGCAGCGTGCCTATCCGCTGCTCTACTCGCTGCGGGGCTTCCAGTACTGCGACCTGTTGCTCGATCAGGGTCGGCATGCCGACGTGCGGGGACGCGCTGCGCAAACACTCGCATGGGTCCTCAAAGCGAACATCGACCTCCTCTCCATCGCCCTCGATCACCTCACCCTCGGCCGCGCCCACCTCCTCGCCGCCCAGTGCGGCGCCGCCCACGACATCGCCCAGGCCGCCTCCCACCTCGCAGCCTCTGTTGACGGCCTCCGCCGCGCCGGCACGCAGCACATGCTCCCCCTCGGCCTCCTCGCCCGCGCCGCCCTCCACACCCACACCCGCGCCTTCGCCTTCGCCCGCAAGGACCTCGCCGAAGCCCTCACCCTCGCCACCCGCTGCAGCTTCCGCCTCCACGAGTGCGACGCCCACCTCGCCTACGCCCGCCTCGCCCTCGCCGAAGGCACCCCTGCCGCCGCCCTCCCCCACCTCGACAAGGCCCGCGCCCTCATCACCGCCACCGGCTACCACCGCCGCGACGAGGGAGCTCGCCGCCCTCGAACGCGACCTCGCGCAGGCCGGAGCCACGCCCCCGTCGGGTGCCTGAGCACACTCCGGCACCGCACTGCCTTGCATTGCGTCAGGAACGCGTCCCGCTCCGGACCCCGATGGTACAACAGCTACCCATGGCCACCGAGAACTGGGAGGATCTCCACATCCCCACGGCCCCGGAGGAGCAGCGGCGCATTCACATCGAGGTCCTGCGCCGCTGGCTGCGCCAGGTTCCCGAAGCGGCGGACGAGATTGTGTTGCGAAGCGTGCGGCACCAGTTCGAGCACCGGCTGGGCCGCGCCCTCGACGCGGCGGAGGAGGCCGTCCTCGCCCAGCGCCTCGCCGCGCTGGGGAGCGACCGGCTCGGGGACGTCGTGATCGACCTCGACGCCGCCGCCCTCGCCACCTGGCTCGCCGACCCCACCGCGCACTGACCCCCTCCTGGTTCGGGCCTGCGGCGTCACGCCCTCCGCCCGATCCGCACCGTCTGCCGCCCCGGCGATGGCGTCCGCCACCTCGTCGATTGCGTCCGCCGCCTCGTCGATCCCGTCCGACGCCCCGTCGATCCCGTCCGACGCCCCGTCGATCCCGTCCGACGCCTCCTCGATCCCGTCCGACGCCCCGTCGATCCCGTCCGACGCCTCCTCGATCCCGTCCGACGCCGCGTCGATCCCGTCCGACGCCTCGTCGATCCCGTCCGACGCCTCCTCAATCCCGTCCGACGCCCCGTCGATCCCGTCCGACGCCTCCTCGATCCCGTCCGACGCCTCCTCGATCCCGTCCGACGCCTCCTCGATCCCGTCCGACGCCCCGTCGATCCCGTCCGACGCCTCCTCGATCCCGTCCGACGCCTCCTCGATCCCGTCCGACGCCCCGTCGATCCCGTCCGACGCCTCGTCGATCCCGTCCGCCGCCTCGTCGATCCCGTCCGCCACCTCGGCGATCCCGTCCGCCACCCCCACCCCCTGCGCACCTCCCAACAAATCGACGCCGGGCGTGGTGTCGAAATCACCCTCAACCCAGATAGGGATCAGGAGGACGAGAAGCACGGCGGGAGGTCGCCCCACAGGGGGGAGGCCACCGTCGTCCTCCGGCTCCCTTCGGGGGCCTCGTGCACGTTCCCGAAGAAAGGAGAGGAGGACACCATGGCCAGTTATCTGTACCACCCGCTCCGGGTGGAGTTGAACCGAGGGCTGCTGACGGATCCCGAACGTCACGAGATCGCGGCGAACGTCGCGCAGATGGCGCCGACGAGCGCGCTCTACACGGGCAGCCCGTCGATCCAGGCGAGCGTCGCTTCGCTCGCCAAGAAGGACGCCTCGCTCGCCCAGAGCAACACGACGGTCGTCAACGACCGGCAGAAGCTCAAGGCCGACACCGAGGTCGAGACGGCGGCGCGGGCCGCCTTCGACACCGAGCTGCACACGCTCTCGACGCTCACGGGCAACGCCGCCCAGACCACGGCGGACATCGCCGCGGTGGGGCTCAAGCCCTACGTCCCGCCGCCCGTCACCAAGGGGGCGCCGCCGGTGCCCACGGGCATCGACATCAAGTACCCCAAGCAGGGCCACGTGTAACCGCCCGCAATCGTTGTCGGCAGGCCGCTCGCGATCGGTGTCGGCGCGCCGGATGGGCGAGTCAGCGCCGAGACCGCTCACGACCTTTGTCGGCGCGAGGGACCGCTCGGGATCTTTGTCGGTGATTGGGGAGTTAGAAGGGCATCTCGTCGTCCGCGGTGGGCGACGGGAGCGGCGGGGTCTCGATCGCGGTGTAGTCGACGAGGGCGCCGAGCAGGGTGTCGATGAGACCGAGGACGGCGCGGGCGGCGCGCAGGGGCGGCGGAGGGCGAAGCACCGTCACGTCGGGCGGGAGCAGCAGATCGGGGTGGCGCGCGATGAGCATCTGCGCGCTGGCGAGGAGCGTGGCTTCGAGCAGCGGAGCGGGGTTAGGCAGCCGCGCGGCGTGGGCGTGGGCGGTGTGTTTCATGGCGCCTCCGCGTCGAGCAACGACTGCTGTACGGAGTCGGCGTCGACCAGCTTCTTGTTGGCGTTGGCGGCGGCGAGCAGGGCGCCGAGGGCGAGGTTCTGGAGCAGGCGCGGGATGCCGCGGCTGTGCTGGAAGAGCAGCGTGACGGCGTCGGGCTCGAAGAGGTTCTTCGTGGCACCGGCCGCGCGCATGTGCTTGTCGAGGAAGAGCACGGCCTCGCTCTCGGTCAGCGGTCGCAGGCGTACGCGCACGGTGATGCGCTGCGCGAGGGCGTAGTGCTGGGGCTCGGCGAGCCGCTCGCGGAGCAGCGGTTGACCGGCGAGCACGAGAGCGAAGGGGCTCTTCTTGTCGATGCTGTCGGCGGTGAGCAGGCGCAGGTCGTCGAGCGAGGCGTCGGGCATGAGGTGGGCCTCGTCGAGGACGAGGACGACGCTCTTGGACGAGCCGCGCAGGTGCGCGATGAGATCCTGGGCGGTCTCGCCCTTGAAGCGGCGGGGCCGCATGCCGAGCTTGGCGACGAGGCTGGAGAGCAGGCCGAAGGGCCCGAGGGTCGTGAGCGAGGAGTAGACGACGAGGTGCGAGGCGGGGTCGAGATCGCGGTGGATGCATCCGAGCAGGGTGGACTTGCCGCAGCCGCTCTCGCCGGTGCAGGTGGCGATGCCGTAGCGATCGATCGCGAAGCGGAGCCGCTCGTTGGCCTCCTTGAGGCTCGTGTGCTGAAGGAGCGCAGAGCCCTCGGCGCATTGAGGAAACGGGGCGCGGTGCAACTTGAAATGGTCCTCGATGATGCTCATGGCTTTCCTTTCTTGCGCGCGGCGAGCACATGCTCGGTGAGCGCGCGGCAGTACTGCGAGGCGTGGAGGCCGTGGCCGAGCGTGGCCACGGCGTGCTTGAGGGCGGCGTCGGCGATCGCGGTCTCGAGCGGGGCGAGCGCTTCGAGCGTCGCGGCAGCGTGGGACGCTTCGATGTCGCCGAGCGCGCGTCCGGAGCAGGTCCGCAACCGCTCGATGAGGACCGGCAGGGTCAGGCGACCGTCCTCCGAGACCTTGGTGCGGAAGCGCAGGGTGCTGAGCCTTGCGTGCGGCGGCGATCGTGATCGCGTCGGAGCAGCTCGAGGTAGTCGACGCTCTGCGTGGTGCGCTCGGCGCGCGGCGGCGCCTGGACCGGCGTCTCCCCCGGACGCTGCGGCTCGGCGCGCTGGATGCGGCGGCCGTCGAAGTAGACGAGCACGCTTGCGAGGTCGTTGGGGTCGTAGAGCACGTCGACCCTGCGGCGGCGCAGCGAGGTGTCGACGACGAAGCGCACGCCCCCGACCTCGACGGTCGAGGTCTTGGCGTGCACCGTGCGTCGGGCGTGCAGGCGCAGCACCTCGTCGAGCAGCACGGGGTCGACGCGGCGGATCTCGGTCGTCGCGCAGAGCCGCTGCCAGCGCTCGAGCGGCGGCTCGCCCGTCTCCGAGTGCGGTCTGCGGTGATATCGCTCGTCGAGCCACGCGCGCCAGAAGGCGTTGAGCTCGGCGAGTGTCGGAGGCTCGACACGCAGGCGCACCTCGGTCTCGAAGGCTTCTTTGACCGTGCGATTGAAGCGCTCGATGAGGCCGCGCCCTTCGCTCACGTAGGGCTTGCTCTGGCAGAGGTCGATGCCGATCTGGGCGCAGCCGAAGTGGAAGCGACCGGCCTGGTACCCGGGCCCATGGTCGACGTAGAGCCGGCGCGGCGGGCCGGCCGATGTGCACAGCGCGCGCAGCCCCGTGCGCACGCCCATCAGGTCCTCGGTCAGGAAGTAGCGCGACTCGGGGACGTAACGGGAGCAGTGGTCGATGAAGGCGCCGAGCTCGGCGCGTCGCAGCTCGCCCGTGTCGGTACGCACGTAGGGGCCGGCGTGGAAGTCGCCCACCACGAAGTCGAGCGGGTGCTCGAAGAAGAGCCTCACGTGGCGCTTGTCGCCGAGCACGTGCAGCATGCGCCGGCTCGCGCTCATCTTGTCGAGGAGCCGGTCGAGCGTGGAGCGCCGCAGGGCGCCGGGCGCGACTTCGCCGGCGCGCTCCAGGATGTCGATGAGTGTTGGCGTTGAGCGGTCGGGGCCCTCTTTGCGGAGCGTGATGGCACGCTCGAGCGCCGCGGCGGTGATCGCACGTGTCGCGCCGCGGTCCTTACGCGGCCGGCGCGCGAGACCGACGAGCTTGTCGCGCTTGTACGCCCTGATCCATCGCTCCAGGGTGCGCACGGTGACGTGCACGGCGTCGCCGGAGGGGCCCTGGTGATCCATCTCGGCAACGCTGCGGAGTAGCTCGGCACGCGCTCCGCGCGGCGCCATGATCGCGTCGGCGATCAGGCGGTAGCGGAAGAGCGCAAGGGCGAGTCGCGCGTCGTCGAGATTGTCTCGATCGGCCATCCCGCGGTCGACGTTATCGACCGCTCGGGCCACCTCCGAGCACCATGGCCGGGGAGAGGGTCTTCGGCTCCGAGACGAGACCGACGACATCGCCGAAGAGCGACCGCTGCCATCCGAGCACGCGCCCGAGGCCGGAGCGCGGGGCGAGCGCGACGCCGCGCCTCGCGAGCGCGGCGCCGAGTTGCTCGAGGGCATCGAGTACGCGCGCGGCGCGACCGCGCACGTCGTCACCCACGTGGCGCGAGATGCCGCTGCCTGCGGGGGCCGTCGGATCGACATGCACCGTCGCGCGAAGCAGCTCGCCCGGCTCCACCAGCCCGGCAACCCACCCCAACCACCGCCGCACGCTCGTGGGGCTCGCGCCATTCTCGCGCGCCGCGGCGGGCGCGCCCTGGTCGCCGAGGCTGACCTCTGCGACGACCTGGGCGACGACGTCGAGCTGGTACTGCCGGCGCGGGTAGAGCCGTCGGGGTAGCAGGTGAAGCTCGTCCGGCATGCGCTGCACCTGGCGCGGGCGAGCCACTGCTCGACGCGCTGGGCGGCGCCGTCCTCGGTGGCGATCACGGGGCGCACGAGCCGCCACCCATTCCACCAGCAGATCCCCGCGCACCGAGAACACGGCGGCGGGCGCGATGACGGCCGCTCCCGGGCGGGAGCAACCACCGCAGCAGGCAGATCTTCCGTCATGCCGTGATCGATCGCGGCTACACGGGGGCATGGCCAAGATCCGGAGCAACGACCCCTGCCCCTGCGGCAGCGGCAAGAAGTACAAGCGATGCTGCAAGCCGCGTGATGAGGCGCGTGCTGTTGCCGAGGCCCAACGACCGACGGCTGCCACGCCGAGCTTTCTGGTGGACGACGACCTCGACGAGCTGTCCAACTCCGTCGTGGATCTCATTCACGAAAACCGCCTCGATGAGGCGCTCGCGGTCTGCGACCAGCTCCAACGCAAGTACCCCGAGGTGATCGATGGGCTCGAGCGCGCCGCCACGGTGCACGAAGCGCGCGGCGACTGGGTCCTCGCCGTTTCCTACTACCGGCGCGCCCTCGCCTTCACCGAACGGCCCGATCAGCGCGACGGCTTCGACGAGGACGCTCGAATCGACCTCCGCGAGCGGCTCGCTCAAGCGGAAGCGCACGTCGCCGCCGTGTGACCTTGCCGCGTCCGGTCAGAGCGCCGGCCCGCAAACGTCGAGGGGGCGGGGCATCGTGTCGCCGACACGGATTCGGGCAGGGCACCGACATCAACTACGAGCGCTCACAGCCACGGCAAGGCGACCACGTCCGTGCAGACGCCGGCGGGCGCGCACTGGCAGTTCGTCATCCAGTGGAGCCCCGATCCCTACGGGCCGACCACGTGGACGACCCTGGTGGGAACCGGCAAGTCGCGGACGCTGACGGGCGCGAGCGGCACCAAGATCTGGGTGCGGGCCGCGAGGGTGCGCGGGGAGGTGCAGAGCGACTTCTGCACGCCGGTGCTCGTCACGATCCCGTGACGAGACGAGGGGCGCGGAGGCGCGGGCCACGGGGATCCCGGGCCCGCCTTCCGCGCCCCTTCATTTTTTCTTTCCCTTGCGCCCCTTGCGCCCTTGCGGTCTCTCCCGGGGTTCTTCGACGGCTGCTAGGCCTCGGCCTCGGCCAGCCGCACATCGCGCAGCTCCGCGCCGAGCACCTCGATCGCCGCCGTCACCAGCGGGTGGGTGGCCACCGCACGGCGGGCGGCATCCAGCTTCGACTTCCGCTCCGCGGTCTCGATCATGGCGACCGTCACGTTGCCGCTCCGGGCCCCGATCGTCTCGAAGGCGAGCTCGGGTGCGCTGCCGAAGTGCGCGGCGAGCGCGCTCGCGAGGATCTCCTTCGCAGACGCCTCGGTCGCCTGCCCGACCAGGAACGACGTGGCCTCGTAGCCCAGCGCCACGCGCTCGGCGTCGAATCGGAGGATCGCGGCGTGCTCGAGGACGCTGGCCAGCGCAGGACGGCGGCTGCGGACCACGGCGAGGACGGCGCGCCAGCCTTCGAGGTTGGGGGGCGGCGAGAGCTCGGGCTCGCGCGGGGGAGGCGGGATCGGCGCGGCCGAGGGGGGAGGCGCCGAGGGGGCGCGGGGCACGGGGGCGACGAAGGGAGGCGCGGGAGCGGCGAAGGCAGGCGCGGCGCTTCGGGGCGCGGCGAAGGGCGCGGGGGCCGGGGCGACCGGGCGGGCGGCGGGCGCGGGAGCCGCAGGAGGAGGCGTGGGCGCGACGAAAGCGGGAGGAGGCGCGGGGGCGCTTGGCGCGGGCGGGGAGAATGCGGGCGCGGGAGGAGCGAAGGGCTCCGCGGACGCGCCCGGGCGGCGCGGGGCGCCCGGCGGGGGGCCGCCGGGACCGGGGCCGCCGGGGCCCGGGGCGCCTCCGCGGGGCGCGCCGCCGGACGGGCCGGAGGGGGCACCGCCGCCGAGACGGCGCTCCAGATCCCCGAGGCGGCGGAGCAGCTCGTCGACGGGGAGGAGCGGGGGGCGGCGGGCCAGGCGCACGAGCGCCATCTCGAGCGAGGCGCGCGGCTGGCCGCTGCGCACGATGTCGTCGAACGACTTCGAGAAGCCCTGGTGCAGGCGGGTGAGGTCGTCCACGTCGGCGCGCGCGGCGAGGGCCTTCGCGTCGGCGAGCTCCTCGTCGGCGAGGTCGAGCAGGCGCCCGGGGTCGTCGGCGACCTTGGCGACGACGAGGTCGCGCAGGTGGGCGAGGAAGTCCCGGGCCGTGTGGGGCAGGTCGTAACCCTGCTGCGCCAGCTCGCCGACGATGCGCAGCGCCGCCGCCGCGTCGCCCACGACGAGCGCCTCGGCCAGCCGGTGGAGCACGACGCTGTCGGCCACGCCGAGCACCTTGGCCACGCCCTCGGCCGTGAGCCGCTCGCCCTCGGAGAGCCACGCGATCACCTGATCGAGCAGGCTCATCGCGTCGCGCATGCTCCCCGCCGCCTCGCGCGCGAGGATCTTGAGCGCGCCGTCGTCGGCGCCGATGCCCTCCTGGTCGAGGACGAAGCGGAGCCGCGCGGCGACGGCCCCGGCGCTGATGAGCTTGAAGTCGTAGCGCTGGCAGCGGCTGAGGATGGTGACGGGGACCTTGTGCACCTCCGTCGTGGCGAAGATGAACTTGACGTGCGGGGGCGGCTCCTCGAGCGTCTTCAGGAACGCGTTCCACGCCGCGTTCGAGAGCATGTGGACCTCGTCCACGATGAAGATCTTGAAGCGGTCGCGCTGCGGGCGGTACGGCAAGGTCTCCTGGAGGCTTGCGCACCTCGTCGACGCCGTTGTAGCTGGCGCCGTCGATCTCCAGGACGTCGACGTCGCTCCCCGACGGTGATCTCCCGGCACTGAGGGCAGACCTGGCAGGGCGTCGCGGTGGGCCCGTTCACGCAGTTGAGCGCCTTGGCGAGGATGCGGGCGCTCGTCGTCTTGCCCACGCCGCGGACGCCCGTGAAGAGGAAGGCGTGCGCGACCCGGTTCTGCGCGATGGCGTTGCCGATCGTGGTGGAGACGTGCTCCTGACCGACCAGATCCGCGAACGACTGCGGGCGCCACTTGCGCGCCAGCACCACGTAGCTCATGCCCCCGGGCCTAGCAGATCCGGGACGGGACGTCGCGTGGCGCGGCAGGATGGCGCAGGATGAGCCCGGGGCGCCGCGGCGCCGGTGGTCGAGGCCGCGTGCCTTCCCTATACTCCGCGCCCCATGCGCGCACCTTCGCTTGCTGCTCGCGGTGTCTCCCCCTCCTCCCGCTCCTCGCCTGCTCCTCGAACGGCGCGACGGGCACGCTCGGCAGCGGGGCCGGCGCCGGCACGGGCGGCCACTCCACCTCCGCGAGCAGCACGGGCACGGGGCGATCGGCGGCGGGCACCGGCGGCGGCGACGCGGGCGTGGACGCCGGCCCCATCGGCGGCGATCGGCCCGGTCGAGATCCACGTCCGCCGCGAGCTACACGCCCGGCACCGCCGTGCCGCTGGTGCTCATGCTCCACGGCTACTCCGCGAGCGCCGACCTCGAGGAGGACTACCTCCAGATCACGCCGGAGTCCGAAAAGCGTGGGTTCATCTACGCCCGCGCGAACGGGACGGTCGACAAGATCGGCAACCGGTTCTGGAACGCGACCGACGCCTGCTGCAATCTCTACGGCTGCCGGTGGACGACTCGAGCTACCTCAGCTCGGTGATCACCGAGATCGAGCAGCGGTACACCATCGATCCCAAGCGGGTCTACCTCGTCGGGCACTCGAACGGCGCGTTCATGTCGTACCGCATGTCCTGCGACCACGCGGACCAGATCGCCGCCATCGTCAGCCTCGCCGGCGCGATGTCGGAGGACCCGTCCAAGTGCAAGCCGAGCCAGCCCGTGAGCATCCTCGAGATCCACGGCACGGCCGACACGGAGATCGCCTACGACGGCGGCGTCATCGTGGGGCCCGCGTACCCGGCGGGGAGCGCGTACCCGGCCGTGCCCACCACCGTCGCCAACTGGGTCACGTTCGACGGCTGCTCCAGCACGCCGGACACCACCTCGCCGCCGCTCGATCTGGACAGCGTGCTCCCGGGCGACGAGACGACGGTCACCAAGTACGCCGCCGGGTGCAAGCCGGGCGGGCACGCCGAGCTGTGGACGATCACGGGCGGGTCGCACATCCCCAACCTGTCGAACGCGTTCACGCCCGACATCATCCAGTTCCTCTACGACCACCCCCGGCCCTGATCCGAGGCGCGCCGGGCGGCCTCGGCCTCGCAGGCCTTCTTGGTCACCTCGTGGCGGTAGTCGAACATCTTCGAGAGCTTCCGCCGCACGAACCAGCCGACGCCCAGATCGGCGAGGACGCCGAGCGGCAGCTCGTACTCGATGCGATCGGTCAGCCACGAGCCGCCCTCGCCGTCGGGATCCATGGTGTGGGTGTGCACCCAGCGCCGGAAGGGGCCGTCGCGCATCGTGTCCTGGAACATGCGCCCCTCCTCGCAGGCCGTGTGCTCGGCGACGATGCGGTGGACCTTCGGCCCGACGCGGATCTCGACGACCGCGCGCACGCCGACGCCGAGGCCCGGCGTCTTCTCGACCACGCGCGCGGGCTCCCAGGGCGGGATCAGGAGCGTGAGCGCCTCCGGCCGATCGTGGAACGCGAAGACGAGCTCGGCCGGCGCGGCGATGCGGGTGCGCTTCTCGAAGACGGGCATGGCAGGGGTACTCTAGGCGAAGATCGCGCCGCCGGCAGGGCGCCTCGTTGCCCGGCCCCGTGCGCGTCTGCGATAGTTACCGGGATGGGCCAGAAAGCCGAAGCCCGCGAGACGAAGGAGCCGACGCCGGCCAACGACGCGCCGCCTCCGCACGTCGCGCCCCTCGACGCCATCAGCCTGCGCGACGAGCCCATCCCCCACGTCCCCGCCTCCCCGACGGCGGGCCCGTGGCGCTCGTACAAGGAGATCCTCGCGGGCCTCGCGCAGCGGCTGCTCGACGCGCAGCGGCCCATCCGCATCCTGCAGGCGCTGCGCTGGGAGGCGGAGGTGGAGGAGCAGTTCCTCCGGAGCAAGCAGCGCGAGCTGCCGAAGGTCACGTACGCGGCCGACCTCGGCTTCGACCCCGAGGCCAAGGTGCGCGAGCTCGACGAGATCCTCCGGGACGCCGACCGCGAGCTCGGCCCCGCCGATCGGCTCGGCGGCATCCTCCGCGCCACCGTCGACGAGTACCGCGAGGTGGTCCGGATGCTCGGGTGCGCGCGGCAAGCGGGAGTTCTACGACTGTTCGCGCAAGCTCTACGGCTCGACCAAGGACACCTTCCCCGACGGGCGGACGACGGTGCGGGACATGGGGTTCGTGCTCTACGACCTCTTCACCGCCGTGGGGGGCGAGCGCCTCGGCCGGGCGCAGCCGCGGGACATCACCGCCGAGACGGCCGCGCTCGAGCTCAACGCCCGCTTCGACCGCTTCTTCGGCGGGGCGCCCATCCGCGTGCAGGTCGACGACTCGCTCCTCGCCGACGCCGCCGCCGGCAGCGACTACGTGAAGATCCGGAGCGGGGCCACCTTCTCGCGGAGCGACATCGACATCCTCGAGGCGCACGAGGGCTGGGTCCACGTCGCCACCAGCCTCAACGGCCAGGCCCAGCCGGTCGCCCGCTGGCTCGCCAAGGGGCCGCCGCGCACCACCGCCGTGCAGGAGGGGCTGGCCGCGCTCGTGGAGATCTTCACCTTCCGCAGCACGCCGCGGCGGGCCAAGAAGCTCAACGACCGCATCCTCGCCGTCGACAAGGCCGAGGACGGCGCGAGCTTCCTCGACGTGTTCGAGTGGTACCGGACCGAGGGCTACGACGAGGCCGAGTGCTTCCAGAACGCGCGCCGCGTGTTCCGCGGCGGGCTGCTCGGGGGCGGCGCCCCTTCACCAAGGACGCCTGCTACTGCAAGGGCATCGTCCTCAACTACGCCTTCATGCGCGCGGCCATCCAGCTCGATCGGGCGCAGCTCATCCCCTTCCTCTTCGTCGGCAAGGTCGCCCACGAAGACGTGCCCATCCTCTACGCGCACGTGACCGACGGCATCGTCAAGCCGCCGCCCGTTCCTGCCGCCCGATCTTCGAGGACCTCAACGGGCTGGCGATCTGGATGTGCTACTCGAGCTTCTTCTCGCGCCTCGGCGGGACGGCGATCGCCGAGCACTACACGAAGCTGCTGGGTGAGCGCGCGCCCGGGGGCGCCCTACACGGCGATCCGGCCCGGCGTCGAGGGGAGGCGTTCGCGCCGGCGCGTCCGCGCGCGCGGGTCGCGGATCACCTCGAGGAGCGTGTCGAGCTCGACGGGCTTGCGCAGGAAGCAGGTGGCGCCCGCGGGGGCTCGCGCCCCCGAGGCCGAGAGGACGACCACGGGGACGTCCGCGAGCGCACGGTCGGCGCGTATGGCGGCCAACACCTCCCAGCCGCTCACGACGGGCATCATCAGGTCGAGCACGACGAGCGAGGGGCGGAGCCCGCCCGCGAGGAGGTCGAGCGCGGATTGGCCGTTGGCTGCGACGACGACGGGGATCCCTTCGGCGGCGATGACCTCGCCCACGGTGTCGAGGATGTCCGGGTCGTCGTCGACGACGAGAATTGGAGAGCGGTCGTCCAAGGGCTAATTCTCCTCAAGCGCGCTGCGATTCTCTCCCTGACGCGCCGCAGGCCGCCGAGCGCGGACCGGCGGGGCGTCGGACGATGGTTCGTCACATCCGATGCCGCCATCCCCGAGAAGGATCTCTGCAAGCCCGATCGGGGCGCCTCCTCCGTGCTGCGCGGCCCGTCCCCGTCTTGGCGGCGGCCCGCGCATCCCCAGTGTTGACCCGCCGCGCCACGTGGCCGTCCGGAGGCGCGCGGTTTCGCCGTAGGGCGCCGTCGGAATCGAGGCGCACCGCGCGAAGACTGCGCGGCCGGGACGGCGGTCTCCGGTCGGGACACCGTACGGCCCTCCGAGGTTGACAATCGGCGCGCCGCCCCCAATCGTCGGCCGCCCTCCGATGCCCGCGCCCCTACGCCCCCAGAAAAGCGCGCGTCCCACGCCGCCGCGCAGGCGCAAGCGAGAGCGGGCGCCGAGGGCCGAGCGCGGTCAGGGGCTCGCCGCGCGCCTATCCGCCCTCACGCCGCGCGGACGCGGCCTGCTCTGGGGCGCGGGCTCCCTCCTCTTGACCCTCGCGCTCGCGCTGGGCGCGCTCCTGCTCGGCTACGGCCGCTCCCGATCGGGGGGCGATCACACCGTCGAGGTCGAGTGGCCCGCCGGGCTCTCGTGCGAGGAGGCCGCCGCGCTGCTCGCCGACCGAGGGCTGGTGGACAGCCGCGACACCATGGCCGTCTTCCTCCGCGCCACGGGCGGCACGGGCGAGTTCGTGCCCGGGCCCCACCTGCTCTACGAGGGCGCCTCCCCCTGGGAGATCCGGCGCCTCCTGAGCCGGTCCATGTTCCGCCCCTCCGCCAAGGTGACGATCCCGGAGGGCTTCACCCGCTTCGACATCGCGGCGCGCCTCGCCAGGCTCCGCGTCGCCGGCCGGCAGGCGTTCCTCACCGCGAGCGCGGACCCGGCCTTGCTCGCAGAGCTCAAGATCGTGCCCGCCGAGAGCGCGGAGGGGTACCTCTTCCCCGCGACGTACGAGCTGGGGCTCGACTCCGACCCGCGCGAGGTCGTGCGCCGCCTCGTCGCCGAGGCCGACAAGCGGTGGGAGGCGCTCTTCGCCCGGCACGCGGACAGCGCCGAGCGGCTCCGCTCCACGCTCGGCTGGGGCCGGCGGGAGATCGTCGTGCTGGCGTCAATCATCGAGAAGGAGGCGGCCGTCGACGAGGACCGGCCCCTCATCGCGAGCGTCTTCATCAACCGCCTGATGAACCCGGAGTTCAAGACGCACCGGCTCCAGTCCGACCCGACCTCCTCGTACGGCTGCGTCGCCTGGCCCGGCGAGGCGCCGAGCTGCTCCGACTTCGCCGGCAAGCCGACGCCGGCGATGAACCGCGACCCGAAGAACCGCTACAGCACCTACACCCACGCGGGGCTGCCCCCGGGGCCCATCTCCAACCCCGGCACGAAGTCGCTCGAGGCCGCGCTCGCTCCGCCCACGACGCGCTACCTCTACTTCGTCGCGACCGGCGGGGGTCGGCACACCTTCAGCGAGACGTTCGACGCCCACAACGACGCCATCCAGCGGGGCCGCACGCCGTGAGCGCGGAGGGCGCGCCGAGGGAGGCCCTGCCCGCGCTCGGCCTGCTCGCCGCCCCGGCGCTCACCGCGGCAGGCGCCGCGATCGCGCCGCGGCTCCCCCTCCCCGAGGCCGAGGCCGCCGCCCTCACCTTCGCCGGCGGGGCCGCGGTCGTCTTGCTCTCGCTCGCGCTCGCGGCCCCCGCCAGGCTAGGCCGGCGCGCCGCCGTCGCGCTGGGAACAGGCGCCTTGGTGCTCGCCGGCCTCGCCCTCGGCGCCCCGCGGCCGGCGATCGCGGCCATGCTGGTCAACCTCGCGCTCGTCTCCGTCGCCCACGCTCTGGGCGGGTCGATCGGTCGGCGCGTCGGACACCCGGGGCACCTGCTCCCGGCGTGCGCCGTCGCCGCCGCGGCGGACCTTGCCTCCGTCCTCCACCCCGCGGGCCCCACCCACGCGATCGCACAGAGCGAGCGCGCGCTCTCGCTCTTCACCATCGGCTTCCCCGTACCGGGCACGCGTGAAGTCGCGCCCACGCTGGGCGCAGGCGATCTCGTCTTCCTCGCCCTCGTCTTCGGCGTGGCCGCGGCGCACCGCCTCTCCCTGCCGCGCGTGGTGGCCGCGGCGGCCGCCGGCCTCGCCGTCGCGGGCGCCCTCTCGGCGCACTTCGAGGCGGCGATCCCCGCGCTCGTGCCCGTCGGCGCCGCCGTCGTCGCCGGCGTCCCGGCGGCCCGGCGCCTCCGCCCCGAGGACCGCCGCACGGCCGCGATCGCCGTCGCGGCCGCCGCGGCCGTGGTGGCCGGTGTGCTGCTCTCGCAGCGATGACGCCGCGGGCGAGGGCACACCGCGGGTGGATCCCGGCCGCACCCGGGCCGTGCCCGCGCCGTCTCGGGCGAGAGCGCCGCCGACAAGCAGTGAGGCCCCGATCCACGCGCGCGGCGAGGGAGGTTATCCTCGCATCTTCAAGGGGGAGGTCGTGGAGACGAGAGCCTGCGTCAAGCTCCTCTATGTGGAGGACAACGGCGACCAGCGCGAGGCATTGTCGGCCCTGCTCGTGGGCGAGGGCTACCACGTCGACGTGGCCGCCTGCGCGATCGAAGGGCTCGAGCGCTTGCGTGCGCGTCGCTTCCACCTCGTGATCAGCGACTACGCGCTGCCCGACCAGACGGGGGCGTGGATGCTCCGGCAGGCGGCGGCGTGCGGGCTGCTCGACCGGACCGAGACGCTGATCGTGACCGCCACCACAGACCTGGTGGACGCCGGCGCCACGCCGGTGCTGCAGAAGCCGCTCGAGGTGGACAGGCTGCTCGAGCAGATCGCGAGGATCCTGGCGCACGGCGCGCCCTGAGCCGCTCGGGCGCGCCCGGCTTGCCATCCTGCGGCCCCGCGTGCGAGCTTGCGCGCGCCGAGGCCCTGCCATGATGCGCCCCCTCCCCCTCGTCGCCGCCCTCACACTCGCCGCGTGCTCCACGACCCCCGCCGTCTCGGCGTCGGGGGGGGCCGTGGTCGCAACGTCCACCGCGGTCCCCGCTCCTTCTGCGGCGCAGGCTGCCACGCCGCCGGCCGTGGGCCTGGGCACCGCCGCCCCCAGCGCCGCGGCCCCCGTCGCGGTCGACCCTACCCCGCCGGCGCCGCCCTCCGCTTCGGCGGACGCTTCAGCCGCCCCGGCCCCGCCGCCGGAGGCGCCCTTGCCCGCGGTGAAGGTGTCGAACATCGGCATGCACATCGGCGGCGGGCCGAACAACGACGTCACCAAGGATCCCATCCGCCGCTCGGTCCATCCGCACTTCGACGAGTTTCGCCGCTGCTTCGCGCAGGTGGAGGACGCCAAGAAGGCAGGCGACTTCGGGGTCGACCTCCGGATCGATCGCGCGGGCGGCAAAGCGCGGGTGAGCCACCCGCGCACCACGCTCAAGGGCAAGGATTTCAAGGCTTGCGTGCTGCACACGTTCGAGGAGATCGATTTCCTCAAGCCGAAGCGCGGGACGACCACCGTCAGCTACTCGCTGCGCTTCACGCCCACCGGCGGCGCCTAGGGCGGAAGCATCGCTCTCGACAAACGTACGCGAGACGACTATGTAGCCGCCCGCGCATGGATCTCTCCGTCGACTGCCTTCAGGAAGCCCGGGTCGAAAACCTCGAACGCCTCGCCGCTGCCCTGGGCGTCAGATTGCCACCCCACCGCGGAGATCACCGGAAGTACTCGCGCCAGCTCGTGCGCGCCGTCCTCCGCGGCCTGGACCAGGACCGGCGCCTCCACCCGCCGCCCCGCCCCGCCCGCCGGCACTTTCACGCGCGCGCGTAAAGGGGCAGACACGCCCATCTCCCCGCAAGCGAGGCCTTTTCACGGTGGGGCCGCAAGCGGCCCCAAACCCCGGGCGCCTGCGGAGCCCCTGTTTCAGGGGCTGGCGCTTGACGGCTCCGGCTGCGCTTTTCAAGATGCGCCCCGGTCATGATCCTCCGGCGATCCCCCGAGATCCTCCGCTTCGGAGGCATGCTCGCGATCTTCGTCGTCGCGGGGCTCGCCATCACGTACCTGCTGCTGCCCCCTGCGCCGGACGACGGGAAGCCCCCCGCGATGCCGCCGCTCCGCGTCGCCGGCATGGTGGTCCCTCCGGGGGGTGACCTCGCGGCCGGCGCGCTCGACCGGGTGCGCCGGTACGCCGCCGGCGAGATCACGATCAAGCTCCCCGACGGTACGACGCGCAAGGTGAAGTGGGGCGCGCTCGGCGCGGAGATCGACCGGGTGCGCCTGGCCTCCTACGTGCACGAGGCGGAGAAGCCGGCGAGCGCGGTGCGGCGCGCGCACGACAGCGCCAAGCGGCCGGAGGATCCGCTCGACGTGCCGCTGCCCGTGACGGTGGACGCCCCGACGGCGATCTCACGGCTCCTCGACATCAAGGCCGAGGTCGACACGCCGGCCCGCGACGCCTACATCGACCTGGACAAGCGCCAGCTCAAGCCCGAGGCCGTGGGCTATCGGCTCGACGTCTACGGCACGCTCGCGCGCATCGACGCGGCGCTCCGGCAGGGCGACGGCGCGGTCGACGCCGCCGTGGAGACCATCGCGCCGCGCCTCACCGCGGCAGAGCTCGGCAACGTGAAGTTCGATCACGTGCTCGGTTACTTCGAGACCCGGTACTCGCAGGGCGGCAAGTCGAAGGAGCGCACGTACAACCTGCGGCTCGCCGCGTCGAAGCTCGACGGCACGGTGGTGATGCCCGGGCAGATCTTCGACTTCAACGCCACCGTCGGCCCGCGGGACGAGGCGCATGGCTACCGGGTCGCGCCGGTGATCGCGCAGGGTGAGCTGGTCGACGGGCTGGGCGGCGGCACCTGCCAGATCAGCGGGACGCTGCACGGCGCCGCCTTCTTCTCCGGCCTCCCCATGGTGGAGCGCTACCCCCACTCGCGGCCGAGCTCGTACATCAAGATGGGCCTCGACGCGACGGTGGTTTACCCGACCATCAACTTCCGCTTCAAGAACAGCTTCGACTTCCCCATCGTGCTCCACGAGACGGTGGCGAACGGCGTCGTCCGCGCGGAGATCCTCGGCCAGGAGCGCAAGCTCACGGTGAGCTACTTCCGCCACGTCGACGAGGTGGTCCCGTTCGAGGAGGTGGAGCGGAAGACCCCCAAGCTGCCGGAGGGCGTGCGCGTCCTCGCGCAGCGCGGGATCCCGGGGTTCCGCACCATCGAGCTCGCGGGTGGTGCGCGACGGCGCCTACGCCGTGCGTGAGAAGTGGAGCGACACCTACCCGCCCACGACGCAGATCATCCACGTCGGCACGGGCCCGAAGGACGACAACTTCAAGGCGGTGGACGACGCGCACCCCGAGTACGTGGTCGACGAGTACCTCGTGATGACGCAGGGGCCCGACATCCACACGCCGGGCGCCTCCGGCCCCGAGCCCGGCGGCGGCACCACCGAGGCGCGCGAGCCGGGCAAGACGGGGGAGCACGGCTGGACGGAGCGGATGGGGATGACCCGCTTCCACGGCAAGGACGACGGCAAGGCCGACGAGACGCAGGCCGAGGGGGTGAAGGCGGCGAGCCTCAGGACCGAGAAGGACGGCGACGCGGCGGACAAGCCTCGGAAGAAGAAGAAAAAGAAGAAGAAGGCGGCGGAGTAGCCGCTCTCGACGCCACCTTCCGCGGTGAGTAGGGTACCCCGGTCGCAGCGGAGCAGGCGATCGCCGGCGGGGGCCGTCCCCCGCGGGAGGAAAGTCCGAGCTCCACAGGGCAGGGTGCCGGGTAACGCCCGGTGAGGGTGACCTCGAGGAAAGTGCAACAGAGAACAGACCGCCGAACCGGCTCGAAAGGGCCCGCTCGGTAAGGGTGAAACGGCGGGGTAAGAGCCCACCGCGCCCTCGGTGACGAGGGTGGCACGGCAAACCCCACCCGGAGCAAGGCCGCATAGGGAGGCGATGCCGCGGGCCCGCGAGGGTCCACGGTGAAAGGGTTGCCCGCCCGAGCCTCCGGGTTGGCTGCTTGAGGCGCGCGGCGACGCGCGTCCTAGAGGAATGACCGCCGGCGCGGGCGTCGGGTGACCGTACCGCGCAACAGAACTCGGCTTACGCTCCCTGCGACCGCGAGGCCCTGCTCCCGAAAGGGGGTGGGGCCTCGCGCTTTGGAGGCGGTCCCACGGCGGACCGAGGCGCGACACCGCGGAGGGCCGCGTCTCTACGCGCCTTCGCGCGGGAGGGGCTTCTCGACCGGCGCGGCACGGTCCAGCGCGAGCCCGGCTGCCATGGCAACGATGTGGAAGCCCACCTGGGTCGCGTACAGGAGGAAGACGAAGGCCGCGCCCGGCCCGATGAGCTTGGCCTCGGGGCAGTACATCGCGAGCGCCATGTACACGGCACCCTGGAACGCGCCGAAGAACCCAGGCCCCGCGGGCACGAGGACGCCGACGCCGAGGCACCCGACCACGACGGCCGCCTGCGCGAGCGTGAGGCCGCCGAGCCCGCAGCCCCAGGCAAGGAGCTGCACGCCCACCGCGTTGACCAGCCAGTACGCGGTCGTCTCGACGGTGAAGGGGACGAGGAGGCGTGGCGATGGGAGGAAGCGGAGGCCGTCGGCGACGCCCTCGACGATGCCGGCGAGGCGCTCCGCGAGGGGGCGCGAGACCACGCCGATGACGGCGACCGTCGCGCGGTGCGCCAGGCGACGCGCGAAGAAGAAGGTGCCCATCGCAGCGAAGGCGACCACGAAGAGCGCGAGCGCGCCGTAGGCGGCCTTCGGCACGTCGGCGACCGAGACCGGGAGGTTGCCGACGTGATCGGGGAGCGGTGAGAGCGGTGTCGCGAGCTGGAGCCCGATGAAGAGCATCACGCTGAGCATGAGCCCGTCGATGACGCGCTCGGCTCCGACCGTGCCGGTCGCCTCCCACAGGGTGACGTTGCTGCGCTTGGTGATGAGGTAGGGCCGGACAATCTCGCCGCTGCGGAGGGGCGAGAGGAGGATGGCGCCGAAGGCGATCCACGACACGGCGACGATGTTGCGCAACGATGCTCCACCGACGGGGCGGAGCAGGTGGCGCCAGCGGACGGCGCGGAGAACATGAAGGACCGCGAGCGACGCGACGTAGACGACGACCGTCCACGGGCGGACCGACGCGAACGCGTCTGCGCCAGGTAGGATTGGGGAGGCCGCCGCGCGCGAGCACCCAGGCGACGACGCCGCCGAGCAGCAGCGACACGGCGAGCTTGAGGCCGTGGCGTCGCAGCAAGGAGACGCGGCGAGGGGCGGCCGACGCATCCCGCGCCCCTTCGCCCTCGGCTCCGGACGGGCTGGGCGCGCCCCTCGTCGCGGCGTCGCGATCCATCGAGCGGACGCCTTTAGCAAAGGACGCCGACACCGGCAAACGCGCTCAGAACACCCGCTGGCGGGACGTACACCGAATCGCCGGCTTGCAGGAGCGGGTCGGGGATCCGGTTGTCGATGATGTCCTGCACCGACACGGTGCCGGCGCGCGTGCCGTCCTTGACCTTGCGGCGGACGGCGACGTCCGTTCGCCTGGCCATGGGGGTGAACCCTCCGACGATCGAGATCGCGCGGAGCAGCGTCATCCCCGGAACGAGCGGGAGGGATCCCGGCTTCATCACCTCGCCGATGACCTCGATGCGCTTGGAGTTGTACTCCTTCATGCTGACCGAGACGCTCGGGTCGTTGAGGATCTGGCCGTCGATCAGCTTCTTGCGGATGAGGGAGGCGAGGTCCTGCGGCTCGAGGCCAGCGACTTGGATCCGCTTGATGTAGGGGAAGTCGATGGTCCCGTCGGGCGCGACCGTGTAGGCCACGGGCAGGGCCTGCTCCCCGACGACGTGAACCTCGAATACGTCGCCCACCCCGAGCGTGGTGACCTCGACCGGCGGCGGCAGATCCAGCGGCTTGGGCGGAGGCCCGCAGGCGCCGGCGGCGAGGACCGAGGCGAGCACGAGCGCGAGGAGGCCCCTCGATCTCGACGGACGTGCGGGTGGCGCCTTTGCGTTCACGCGCCGAGCCCCACCGGGCGACAGGTTCTCGGGGGCCTTGCCCCCATCACTGGGCGACTTCACATCATCCAACGGGCACCGAGGTACGCCTCGACCTCCAGGAAGGAGACGTCGTTCTCCCCGTTGGCGAGCACGATTTGCTCGTGATTGATGTTCTGGTTGTACCGGAAGGTCGCGTTGATCCCGAACGCGTCCTTGATGCGGTACTCGCCGAACAAACCAGCGTCGAGGCGGATGTCGGTGAAGGAGTTATTGATGTTCAAGTTGGGCATCGCGGGATAGATGATGGGGGCCGCGCCGCCATCGACGACGACGAGGAACTTGCCCGCGAAGGCGTACGAGAGCGCGGCGTACCCACGATCGCGCTCGAAGTACGTGCCGATGTAGCTGTCGTAGAAGTCGCGGAGGAAGCCGACGGAGACCGCGGAGATCGTCATCGTCGTCTGCGTCGGCTCGACCGAGGGGCTCGGCGTGAGGAACCACTTGAGCTCGAGCCTGGCCGATCGCGCTGTCGAAGTTCTCGGCCGGCGTCGTGGACGACGGCAGCGTGTAGAAGCTCGCGCCCCAGCCCACCATGGCGAGCACCGCGAACTGCGACGTCACGAGGCCGTTGACCCCGAGCAGAGCGCGCATCGGATGCGACGCCGTCTTGCCCATGGCGCCTGGCGCCGTGTAGTCGATGAAGCCGAAACGCCCGTCGAAGACCAGCGAGGTGCGCGGCAAGAACCGCCAGCGTCCACGGGTGACGATCTCGGTTCTGGACGTTGGTGAGGGTGGTCAGCGACTCGAAGAAATTCCCGGTGAACTGGTAGCCGAGCCGCCACTCCACCAGACCGGAGCCCGGCGCCCACGCCACCTCCGCCCCCGCGGAAGGGACGTCGCGGTTGAACGTATCCCCCGAGTTGAAGGAGGCGGGTTGGCCCGCGTCACCGGCGGTGATCTGGCGGGTGACGGACGCGTTCAGGACGCCCGACCATTGCCGGCCGGGGAAGATGGTCGCCGCGAGGTCGAGGCTGCCCCCGAGGTTGCGCTGCGAGCTGATCTCCGACTTCTCAGCGTCGGTTCCCATGATCGGGATGAACTCGTTGTACCCGAGCGAAACGCCGCCGCGGAACTGGACGGTCAGGCGGCGTCCCGCCGCTTTCCATGCGCTGGGTTCCCAGCGTCGAGAACGAGAAGGACGGCGTCAGGCGGAGGCGAAGCGAGCCGAGGACGTCGCCCCCGAGGCAGCTCGGGCTTCCAGGCGTGCCGTTGCAGGGGGGCCGGCGAAGGTAGTTCGAGTCGTACCCGAACTCGAGCGCTGCACCGGGGTGGAGTTCGAAGTCACCTACCCGGTACCCGGGGCCCTCGGTGAGGGACCGATCCTTCAGCCACACCTGGTCCTGGGCGGACGCCACAGCAGGGAGCGCCAGCAACACGCCGACGGCCGTGGAAAGAAAAACACTAGGTTTCATCGCCTGCTCGGGCAGTCGCTCCAGCGGTGAACATCAAGAAATGCGGCATCCGCGTTACTTGATCGCGCTGATCGGCGTGGGAACCGGCGGATCTTCCACGACAGGAGAAGGGGGGACGAACGCGCCGGGGTCCGGCGCGATGCCAGGGTCGATGGTGGCGTTCACCGCGCTCTCACCCACGAAGCCGGCCTCCTGGCCGATGCACTGGTTCGCCTCTGCGGTGAGCTGGTCGGTGCGCTGACGCAGCACGCTGAGGATGGTGAACTCATGGTTGGCGAGGTCTGCATCGGCGCGCTGCGCCGCGGCCTGAAGCGACTCCTTCCGCTCGCGCGCGGAGCGGATGGCGACGTCGATCTGGTTGAGCTTGTCGTTCAGGCAGAGGGTCTTCACCACGTCGCGCTGAGCGCGGGCCGTCTCGAGCTGGCGGCGCACGCCGGTGCGCGATGCATCCATCCGGGACAAGAACCCCTCGCTCTGGGCAACCTCCTCCGCGGGCGACAGGCTGACCTGACGGGTGAGACCCGCGGTAGCGTCGGGAGGAAGGCGCGCCCCGTCCTTCTGGGCTTGAGCCGCCGCGATGCCATGGCCAACCAACAGAGCGAAGGCTGCTACTGCGGTGAAGCCGAGGAACCTTTGACGCCGCATTCAACCCTCCGAAGGACGCCCCCACTATATGGGGGGCTGTACGGGGTGTCAACGCAACCACCGTGCCCATCCCGACCCCGAAATCAGGTCGGAAATAGTAGTGCCCGCTGCTTGGTTCGTTGCCGCGATCCGAGAATCGCGTTCAAGCAAGTTCGCTTCCCCCGGGACACAAAAACGCCTCGACCCCGGCCCGCTCGCGGGGCTCGGGGTCGAGCTTGCAGTAGCCCAGGGGCGCGAACGCTACTGGCTGACGAACGTCACCGGGATGACGATGGTCGCCCCCCCGCCCTCGGGCGGCGCAAACTGCGCGCTCGAGACGCGCGCGGCGACGCACGAGACGACCGTTCCCGAGAGCCCGCTGCCGGACGGGCTGACGCTGACCACCTCACCGTTTGGCCCGATCCTTGCGGTGATGCGGACGGAGCCCTTCATGTTGGGGTCTTCTTGCAGGCCCTTGTTGTAGCAACGACGGAAACCGGCAGCCATCCCGGCGACCACGGCGGACGCGTTCGCCACACTTCCGCCGGAGACCGCCGCTCCGCCGATGCTGGCGTTGCCGACGGGACCCTTGACCTTCGCCACCGTGCCCGTGTTCGTGTTGCCCGCGCCGCCTCCACGATCGGCGATGCCCGCGAGCCCGCCCCCGCCCCCCGCGCCGGGCCGCAGCGCGCCGCCACCGCCGGAGCCCAGGTGCAGGCCCGCCACCCCGCCCGCGCCGACACCCGCGCCGGTAGCGGCCGCTCCGTCGAGCAGGCCGGTCGGCGTGTCGCCTCGATCGAGCACGCTGTTGGTGGCCCCGCCGTGCGAGTTCAGGGCGCCGACCATCGCCACGTCGAGGAAGCGCAGCTCGCTGGCGATCGCTGCGGCGCGGGCATCCCCGATGCTCCCTTGCCCTTGGAGCCCGCACCCTTTCCTCCGCCACTGCTGTGCGCTGCCGCCTTCGGAGCATCCGTCGCGGCCGTCGCGGTGCTGGCCGTCTGATCGGTCTCCTTCGGCTGCTCGACGGGCGGCGGAGGCGGCAGCTGCCTTCACCGATTCGAGTAGCTGGTTGACGCTCACCTCGTCGTCCACGATCGGGGTCCATCCAGTCCGAGTAGATCGAGCCGACCGCGCCGAAGTGAAAGAGGAACGAGAAGGCGGCGATGATGGTAGTCGTCCAGTCGATGTCGCTCGCCAGCCCGGACCGGACGGAGACCGGGAGCTGCGGCTTGGGCTGCACCGGGGGAGGCGCGACGAACTGGAAGAGGAAGGTGGTCTCGCCGACCACGACCTTGCCGCGCGCCTCCTCGCTCAGCGGCACCTGGTACGCCTGCAGGTTGCCCAAGGGCACGCGCTTGGCCTGCGCCTTCAGCGCGGCGAGGTCCGAGATGCCGGTCTTGAGCGCGACGCGCCCCGTCATGCCATCCAGGAAGTTCAGGTAGTACTCGCCGCCTTGCAGCTCGAACACCTTGAAGTTCGGAGGGATGGCCTTGCTCGGGATGACGAACATGCTCTTTTCGCTCGGCCCGATGGTGACGTGGGTGCGCTGCTTGATGACGCGCTCCTCGATCACCTTTCCACCCTGAACGAGCCCGATGCGAAGGACCTTCGGCCCCGTGACCTGCGGCATTGCCCGCATCACGGCGGTCATCTGCCCCGGTCGGTTCGTGGGTCCCGTCTGCTGCTGTTGCTGCGTCATTCCGAAGCCTCCGGAACGGGGCCGCTTGGACTGGGGCGGCGGCCGCCATCTGCCGACGAGTCTGGTCGAGCCGCTGAGAGACATCCGTGGAGCGAAAGTTCCCGCCCAGAGTACACGGAGGTGCGCGGGTGGTCCACCTCCACGGCTCACGGGCGCCGGCGGCCCCCCGAGCTGCGGGACGAGCCACGAGACGAGCCGCGGGTGGCACGGTCGGCGGCGGCCGAGGCATTTCGCGCCTTCTGCGGCTCCACGATCGGCGAGCCGATCGCCGAACGCCACCGCGACGAGCTCGTCGACGACCCGGCGCTGCCTCGTCTCGTTCCGCTTGGCGGCCCGGGCCGCTTCGACGCAAAGCAGGGCCGAGCCGCCGCCCGTCGCGACGATGGCGAGCGACCACCTGAGCTGGCTCGGGTCCGCCAGGTAGGCCCCGAACGCCATCAGCAGCGCGCCGAGGAGCGAGATCCGCAACGCAGAGCGTGGCCAGTCTGCGCCCTCCGCGAGCGCTCCCTCCAGCTCGGAGAGCGCCGCGTTCACGGCCGCGATCTGGGCCGCCTCCTCGGGGATCGAGCGAAGCTCCTCGGCCAGGTCGTGCTCCCAGGTGCCGGGCTCCGTCCGGCGCCGCATCTCCTCGATGCGCTCCTCGGGGGGCAGACGCCGGAGCGCACGCGCAGAGCGCGGCGGGATCCCCCTTGGTCAACGTGGCCGTCCGGCGCACCTGGCTCCATGCCAGCGCGGCGGAGCCGACGCTGACGAGCACCGCCAGCGCGAGGAAGATGGGCCCCGCCACGTCTCAGAAGGGATCCTTGTAGATCGCTTGCTCGATTCGATCGAGGAACGGCTGCCTCAGCTCAGCGAGCGTCAGCTTGGGCGCGATGCGACTCACGTCGACGGCCGCGATCGGCTTCTGGATGCGGCCGGTGATCGTCACTTCTGCGAGCGTGATCACGCCGCGTTGCTTGCCTTCTTGCCCTTGTCCTGGGCCGAGGCCGTCGCGCCGACCGAGACCAGCGCGAAGGCCACGAGGGTCGCCACCATCGTTCGCATCACCATCCTCCGCACAGCCATGGGCATGGTTCCAAGTCTAGCTTCTTGGGCGGCGCAGCGCCGCCGTCTCGTGCCATGGCGCCGCCGGGCGGCGCAGGCGCGCCTCCATCGGCCGCCGGAGCCACAGGGGTCGGCGGCGGCGGGGGGGGCGGCGGGCGCGCTCGCGGCGTTCGATCTCGCCCTCCTTGATCTTGGCGCTGTTGAGCAGCTCCTCGGAGTCGTCCTTCTCGTCGCGCGCGCGGATCTCGCGGAACTTGGTCAGCTCACGGATCGCCTCCGCGATCTGCTGCTTGGCCGTCATCCCGGGGATGCTCGGCGCATAGAGGTACAGGAGGCCCAGGTCGTAGTGGACCTGCGGCAGGCTCGAGTCGTGCGCGAGCACCCACTCGAACTCGCGCTTGGCGTCGCCGTAGCGCTGGACGAGGCGGTACGCGTCGCCCAGGTTCGAGGTGCCCGGCCAGGTTGTCGGCGTCGTAGCGCACGGCGCCCTCGAGGATGGGCAGCGCCTCGTCGGCGCCGCCGGACGCGAGCAGCGCCGCAGCCGAGCTGGATGCGGGCCTCCACCAGATCGGGGCGCTTGGCGACGGCCTTGCGGAACTGGTCCATGGCGCCGAAGCGGTTGCCCTGCTCCTTCCAGATCAGCCCGCGGAGGAGGAGCGCCTCGCCGTTGTCCTTGTCCCGAGGCGGGTTGTCGGCGACCGGCTCGAACCCGTCCAGGATGGCCTGGAGCGCGTACAGCGCGAGATCGAGGCGGCGGTTTCGATAGTGATCGCGCGCGATGATCACCATCGCGGGGCGGTAGTCGGGGTTGAGCTTGAGCGCCTCCTGCGCGAGCCGCTGCGCCGAGCCCGTGTCCTTCTGGAGGCTCTTCACCTCGGCGAGCGTCGCCGCCACCGCCGCGCTCTTCGGCATCTGGCCGCGCTTCTCGGTGAGGAAGCGATCGGCTTCGGAGATCTGCCCCTTCTTCGGCGAGCATCATCGCGTAGGCGATGATCGCGGGCTCGTAGTCCGGCACCAGCGTGAACGCCTGCCGGTAGCTCGCCGCGGCGGCCGGGTCCTTCAGCCGCTCCTGGACGACGCCGAGCGAGTAGAACGCCTGGTGCGAGCGGGGGTCGGCCTGCGTCGCTTGCTCGAAGAGCTGCTTCGCCTGCACCAGATTGCCGTCGGCGAACGCCTTCAGCGCCTGCTGGTACACGCCCGACGCCTGCCCGGAGAGGACCTCCCGCGGCGCGCTGCGGCCGGCGCGTCGCCGGGGCGCGACCGCGCTCGACGTGTCGCTCATGCCGACCTGCGGCCGCCCCGGCGTGGGGTTTCGCCCCCGCCACGGTGGACTGGGTCGGCGTCTTGGGCGGGGGCGGCGCGTCGCCGCAGGCCGCGATCACAGCGGGCAAGCAGGCGAGCGCCAGCGCGGCGAGGGCCCGGGGTTTCGGAAGGAATCGGCGGGCGGAGCCTCTCATGGAATGACCGGGAGCGGCGCGGGGAGATCGTCGGACTTGAGCGGCGGCGCCATGCCCGGCCTCGTCCGGAGGAAGACGCCGTCGGTGTACGTGGAACGGAGCCTTGGTCTCCGGATCGACGACGCCCTGGCTGTACTCGCGGAGCTTCTGATCCCCGAGGATGTTGGTGAGGAACGCGAGCCGCTGGATGGCCGTGTCGACCGCGGCGTTCCGCACCTTGAACGCGCGACCGAAGACGACCGCCTCGGTGTAGAACTTGACCATCGCCTTGTCGGCGTCGTTGAGCGAGCGCTCGCGGGCGGAGCGCCAGTCCTCCCGGCGCTTCTGGCGGATGGCGTCGGCCTGCTCCTGCAGGTCCTCGCGGCCGCTCGTCTCGGCCAGCTTCAGGAGCTTCTCCTCCTTGTCGGTGTAGAGCTTCAGGCCGGGCGGGCGCGCGTTGTAGAGGCCGGTGCGGCACGAGTCGTAGAGGGAGCCTTGCCGCGCCTTGGCGGCCACCGACCACGGGCGGGACTCGAACTTGGAGATAACGTCCTGGAGCTGGTTGAAGTACCCCTCGGCCTTCTTGATGTCCTCGTCGAACGTCTTCTTCACCTTGTCGATGACGCCGGCGTACCGGTGGTGGCCGGTTTCGTAGTCGAACTCCGCGTGGATCCGCTCGTCGATCACGCCGAACGCGCACTCCGCCGCCATGTCGGCCTGCGGGGAGCCGAGCGCCGTGTTCTTGCCGTCCTTGATCTGGAGTCGTCGTCCGGAACTTCTCGAACGCCCCAATGGTGTTCCTGCACCACTCGGCCGACTTCGGGTCCTTGCCGGCCTTGCGGAGCTTGGCGCTGTTGTAGGCCGCCATGACCACGTACGCGGCGGCCTCGTTCTTGGACTTGTTCTGCCCGTAGTAGGCGTCCATCGCCGCCTGCGCCTTGAGCCGCTCCGTGTGGTTCGCCCCCTCGTCGAGCCCGTGCTCGTCCCATCCCTTGAAGTCGGCGAGGGCCACCTGATAGTCGATCTCGGCCCTCTTCTCGGGGGGCGGGTCGAGGCCCATGAAGACGGTGCGGGCGCCGAGCATCTTCGGCTCGTCGCCGATGTTCGCGTAGAGCGTCACCGCTCGAGCGCGGCCTCGCGGCGCGCCGGCTTCTCGAACCGGGTGTTCTTCGCGATCGTGTCGGAGGTCTCGGCGGCGGAGCGGTAGTTGAAGAAGAGCACGTACGCGGCCGAGAGGGCGTCGTACGCTTGCTTGAGGTACTTCACCCGCTTGGCGTACTGGACTCGGGTTCGGCGCCTTGGGCGGCGTCACCGACGTGTCGCCCCGCTCCAGCTTCTTGAGGTTCTCCTCGTTGCCGTACTCCTTGATGAACAAGGTGTACATCTCGATGGCCTGGTCGTAGTCACCGACCTGCTTGAAGGCGATACGCGCCGTTGATCGCGGCCTCCGGCGCCTCATCGCGTGCCGGCGCGTTCTTGAGCGCGACCTGGTAGAGCGTCGCCGGCCTTGCGCCATTGCTTCACACGCTCGGGGCCGTCGGGCATCTTCTCGGCCTGCTCGAAGGCGGCCTCGGCGTCGATGTAGTAGCCGCTGGACTTGATGTTCCTTCGCCTTGAGGTCGGCGACGAGCTTCTGCTCCGGGGTCGTCGGGCAGGCGTCCTTCTCGTACTCCTCCGCGAGCTTCCGGCTGCCGGGCACGTCGTGCTCCAGGGCGGCGATGTCCATGAGCCGGCTCCACGCCTTGTACCCCCACGCGGTCTTGTTCTTCTTGCACTCCCGGTAGATGGGCTCGAGCCTCTTCTTCGCCTCGACGAACTGCCCGTAGACGAAGAAGAAGTCCGCCGTGTCGTACGCGTAGAGGTCGGCGTTCTTCCCGCCCTCCTTGATGTTGGCCGGGACGGGGAGGTCGATGGACGGCGCAACCCGCTGGATGTACTCCTCGCGCGCCGCGATGGCGGCGATCACGGGGGCCGGGACCGTATCCTTGACCACCTTCTGGGTATCGCCCTCGCCGGTCGTCTTCACCGCGTCGCGCTTCTCGATGCCCTGCGCGCCGTGGCTGCGGTCCCACAGCTTGTACTGGTCGTTGAGGACCTGCTGCGCGGTGTCGACCACCATGAACGCCGCCGGCTGGAGGTACTTGTCGTCCTCGTTGGAGTCGCGCACGTCGACCGCCGTCCGCTTGGCCGCGTCGACCTCGTTCGGGGAGGGCGAGCGATCCAGCATCACGAGGACGACGACGACGTTGTGGTTGGCGTCGGCGAGCCAGTAGCGGCTCTCGTACGCGTCGGACGCGTTGGTGTCCTGCTTGAGGTAGCCGTCCCAGCCCTGCGCCGCGAGCTTGTACTCCGTGAGCGCCCGCTCGAGGATGGGATCGCGCGACGTCTTGTCGCCGATCCCGATGGCCTGTTGCACGAGCGCGCTGCCGGCGTTGGTGTGGTCGGCGGCTGCCCGGCGGAGCCCGCCGTGGACGAGGCGGTCGGCCGTCTGCAGGGCCTCCGGATCGTTCTTGTTGGCGTCGGTCCACGGCGTGCTGCCGACGTAGGCGGAGAGCTTGGTGCGCGCGGCGAGCGCGCGCGCGGCGTTCTCCTTCCGCTCGGCGGTGCCCTCGCGCGACTGCGCGGTGAGCTTGTCGTAGAGATCGGCGATCTCGTTCTGCACCACCGGCGCGTCGCGGTGCATCGGCCACTTCTTCAGGATGAGCTCGTCGACCTCGATGTTGTTGTGGAGCTGGGCAGCTCCTTGAACTCCTGCGCGAGGGCCTTGTAGATGTCGACCGTCCACTTCTCGTTCTGCGGGATCAGCCTGGGATCCTGCACGCGATCGATGGCGATCCGCATCTTCTGCTCGGCGATGCGCGAGTCGGTCTCGATGTCGAGGATGTCGTTGCGCGGGATGTAGGGCTCGTCGGCGGCGGGGCCGGTGAAGTCGAGGTACGTCAGCGACCCGGCGATGTACGTGTACGCCTCGGCCCGGAAATCGGCGCCGCGTGTCGCCGGTCTCCTTCTCCATCTGGTCCGTGTAGTGGAGCAGGTCGACGAACTCGTGGACGCTCGTCTCGTAGCGCTGCTGCTTGAAGTACGTCCAGGCGAGCTTGTACATCGAGACGCCGTGGACCGGCGGCTTCTTGTACTTGATCGACTGCTGATAGGCCGCCTCGGCGCGGTTGTAGTTGAAGGGCCCGCCGGCCGGGTCCACCTCGTTGAAGTGGTAGTCCCCGATCAGCCACCACACCTCGGCGAGGTAGCGCGGCTCGGCACCCGGCGCCGTCTTCTGCGCGATCGGCCGGCACGCCTCCGTGTAGGGGTTCCTGAACGTGACCTCGTCGTCGAGCGACGTGTTGCCGGCGACCTCCTTGCCCTTCTTCTTGGGCGCCGTGAAGGCGCGGGCCGGCCTCGCGCTCCTGCCGTTGCCGAGGCCGCCGCCGCCGATCGGCGTCGGGTGGCGCACGTCCCACCCCGTCCAGTAGTCGCGATCGTGGTCCTGCGGGAGCCGGACGACGACGTCCTTGTCCGTGTCCTTGGGGTCGGGCTGGGTCGGATAGGCGTAGAGGTTGTGGCAGACGAGCGAGCGCCACACCTGCTGCGCCTCGGCGAGGCGGGACGAGTCGTTGTAAGCGTGGCCGAGGTAGTAGTAGATGCCCGCGAGCTCCCGGTAGTGGGGGAACTCCCGGATGATCCTCTTGTAGAGCGAGATCGCCGGCTTCAGCTGGACGGCCAGGTCCTCGCTCGAGTCGGTGTCCGTGCGCGCCTTCTCCTCGTAGAGCGCGGCGAGCCGGAACATCGCGTCGGGGGTGTTCTCCGGGTGGGCGTTCGGCCCGCTGTACTTGGCGACGAACGCCTCGAGGCGGCGGATCGCCTCGTCGCGCGCGTCTCGCAGGCCCTTCTTCTCGATGGCGATCTCGTTGTCGAGCGCCGAGAGGACGCGGCGGCGCTGGTCCTCGTAGTGGTGCTTGATGATGCCCGTGATCGTGCGGCGGTAGTCGCGCGCATCCTTCTCGTAGGCGTCCGCCTCCTGCTCCAGCTCCTGGAGCCCGGCGAGCTGCTGGGGCGTCGGCGCGGGGGGCGGCGGAACGACCTTCCGCGCGACGGTGGGGACGGGGATGATGGGCACGTCGGCGGCGGACGCGGACGGCGCGGGTGCGGGCGCGGACGGCGCAGGCGCGGCGGGCGTGGCGGGAACAGGAGGCGGCGGGGCGGCGGGCTTCGCGGAGGCCGACGCGGAGGCGGGCCCCCTCGGCGCGCCGCTCGGCGGCTGGGCCGGCTGGCCCGGCTTTGGGCTCGGCTGGGAGAGGGCGCCCGGTGCCACGCCGATGCCCACCGCGAGGCTCGCCAGCAGCGCGAGCGCGACCCGAGGACTACGACTCCTCATCACTTCCCCTCCTCATCCGTGTCGCCGCTGTCGTCGAGGACCTCGTTGAGCTCCTCCTTCAGCAGGCGATCCTCGCGCGCGCGCTCGACTTGCAGGCTGCGCACGCGGGTCTGCTGCTCCTCGCGCACCTCCCATGCCTCCTCGGTGATGCCGACGTCGGCGCGGAGCACGATGTTGCGGAGGCGGTCGCGCACGAAGCCGAAGTTGCGCATCGCCACCTCGCCGACGACCAGGCGCGCCTCGCTGTCCAGCTTGTCGAGCTGGATGGTGTAGCCGACGATGTTGGTCGTCTCGCGCTGGACCTGATCGCGCATCTCCTGCGTCTTTCTCCCCACCTCGCGCTCGAGCTCGGCCATGGCGAGCTCGACCTTGGAGTCTGCGTCGGCTGCCTGCTGGAGGAGCGGCGCGATGCGCTGCGCGTAGGCCTGGAGCTTTGCGCCCCCCTGGCCCTGGGCGGCGAGGCCCACCTCGTTCTCGAGCGCCTCCCGGTAGGCTCGGCGCACCTCGGAGTCCTCGACGAAGCGCTGGTCGCCGAAGCCCACCTGGACGCGGCCCGCGGACACCAGCTTGCGGAGCTGATCGATCTGAGCGCGGTACTGCGTGAGCTCGTGCTCGTTCTGCGAGAGC
Source organism: uncultured delta proteobacterium (assembly GCA_963827955.1). Classification (GTDB taxonomy): domain Bacteria; phylum Myxococcota_A; class Polyangia; order Polyangiales; family Polyangiaceae; genus CAWHDJ01. Next base: position 477,263 of record CAWHDJ010000017.1, read on the forward strand.
TCCTGCTCGAAGCGCGCGACGCTGGCCGGGTCGCGCACCACGCCGGACTGCGGCCCCTCGCGCAGCACGCGGCGGAGGCCGTTGACGGTCGCCTGGAGCGAGTCGACCTGGAGGTTGAGCCGCTGGAGGGCCTGGGACGCCGAGTTCCATTGCCGGAGCGCCTGGTTCTCGCGATCCGCGAAGTCGGCCTCGGTGACGGGCACGACGCCGAGGCGCTTCTCCAGCTGGCGGCGCTTGGCCCGCCAGCTCCCCACGTCGCCGGAGAGCCCGCCCTCGTCCGTGTCGTCCATGCCCTGCCCGAGCGAGAGGCGCGCCAGCGCCACCCGGTTCTGGAGCGAGATCGCCCTCTCCTCGCCGGCCTTGAGCTCGGGGAACGCGCGGACGCGGTTCGGCGAGCTGAGCACGGCCTAGAGCTTCTCAATCATGTCGTTCGACTGCTTGATGAGGTCGCGGCACTGGTTCACGTCGTCGATGACCGCGAACGCGAGCGGGCCGTCCTCCGCCTCGCGCGCCCACTGGACGGCGAGAGGGGGGAGCATCGAGTTGTTGTCGAGCGCCTCGAGCTGCTCCTGGCTCAGCTTGTCGTAGTAGACGGCCGGATCGCTCGTCGAGCCGAGGAAGGCGTCGACCTTCTCCCGCATCGGATCGTAGGTGGCGCGCACGCCCTCGTAGACCTTCAGCGACTTGTCGAACTGGCCGGCCCGGAGCATCAGATCCCCGCGGAGGAGCGAGCCGTCCGCGATGTTCTGGCTGTTGGGCTCGGCGATGGAGAGGATCTCCAGCGCGCGCTGCGCGCGCTCCACGTCGCCGAGCCGGACGTACACCCACGCGAGCTCGTAGAGCATGGTGCCGAACTCGGGCGACGTCCAATCGATGTGGTTGTACGCGAGCACGGCCTGCGACCACTGATCCGCCTCGTAGAGCAGGCGGCCGACGGCGAGCCAGGCGAGGTCGATCACCTGGCGGTGCTCGGGGGTGTCGGGCGGGAGCGCCGCCGTCCTCTGGAACTGCGCGATCGCCTTGACGTAGCGCGTGGGCGGCACGGGCGGCGGCGCCTCGTCGTCGGCGAGCTTCACCGGCGGCGGCGTCGCCAGCTTCACCTCGATGAGGCCGAGCAGGTACTGGGCCTGGTGGTAGTACTCGCTCTGGGCGTCGACGCTGGAGAGCGACGCGGCCGCGCCCGCAAAGTCCTTCCGGGCGAAGAGGCCCTTGCCCTTCGCGTAGGCGAGCCCGCTGCTCACCGCACCGGGCGGCACCTTGCTCATCGAAGCGAAGATCGCGTCGAGCTTGTCGTAGTCCTTGATGCGCATCGTCACGTCGACGAGGCGGCCCAGCGCCTTGGGGACGTACGACGTGAAGCGGGGGTCGTTGCTCTTGTCGACAATCTCTTTGAACGAGCGGCGCGCGGAGTAGTACTGCTTCGCGCGGAAGTAGGCCTCGCCGAGCAGCGAGAGCGCGTCGGCGTACGCGGTCGGGTGGTCCGGGTACTTCTCCACGACCTCGTTGAGGACGACGATCGCACGGGGATAGTCCTTGGCGCCGAGGAGGAGCACGGCGTCGGCGATGCGCTGCGCCGGGGTGCGCTCATGCGCCTGCGAGTTGCGGACCGCCTGCTGGATGCTGTCGAGGCCCTGGGAGACACCCGCGATCTGCTGCTTGGCGCTGGTGAGCGCTTGCTCGGCCTCCAGCGCGCTCGCCGCCCGCGGCGCCCCCGCGAGCGCGCCGAGCCCGACCAGGGCCGCCGTCGCGCCAGAGAGGATCGACCTCCGAAACACACCGTATCGCATCCTTGCCTCGACCGTGCTTCTCGGGGTTCTACTGCACGCCTGCGTGCCCACTTGGGTGCCTGGGGCACGCTCGCGTGTCCGCCTGGGTTCGGGGGTGGCTACCGCCTTCGTGACGAGGTTGCCTCACCTCTGGCCTGCCGGCGGGGCCGCCGGCGCGGCCGGCTGCTGCCCTGCGGGCGCCGGCTGCCCGCCCGCGGGCTGGGCCGCCGGCGCGGGCGCACCGGACGAGTCGCTGAGCCCAGCGGTGACCTTCTCCACGTAGCGCACCGCGGGGCGCTCCTCGAGCGGCGTGGTGACCCCGCCCTTCTCGTAGGAGATCGCGTCGAGGTTGATGGTCTTGCCCTCCACCGCGGTGAAGGAGTGGGTCGACCGCACCTCGAAGTGGTACCCCTTCAGGTACGAGAAGACGCCGTAGCCGTTGCCCTGCAGGTTGACGAGCACCTGCAGCGTGTGGTCACCCGGCGGCACGGACCCGTTGAAGATCGGGATCTCGGCCTGATCGGAGAGCGCGCCCGACTGGTCGGTCTTGTTGTACTGCACGGCCCCGTCGAGCACGACGAGCACGCGCGTCACGCGGAACGCGCTGGAGAGCTCGTTCTCGAACTTGATGGCCGCGCGCGACCCGGCGGCGCCTCCCGAGAGGATGGTGTCGCTGAGGAGCGAGAGCCGTGTGTGGCTGCGCCGGATCTGCTCCTTGAGCTCGTCGATGCGGTTCTCGAGGTCGCGGAGACGCACGGCGTACGTGGGGCCGTCCATGGCCGGGGCGGCGGGGGCGCCTGGCGCTGCGGCCTGACCGGGGGGCGCCGGCGCCCCTGGCGGACCCGCCGCAGCCGGCTTGGCCGAGGCGGCGGCAGCGGCTGCAGGGACCACGGCGCCGGCGGCCGCGCTGGATGCGGCTGCCGCCGGCGGGCCGGCCTTCGGCGCTGCGGACGCTGACGGCGGGGGCGCCGCCTCGGCGGCGGGTTGCACGGCCAGCGGAAGCGCGAACAGCAGCGCGGCCCCGACCCCGATCAGCGGCTTGTGGAATCGCATCGAAGAAATCCCTTTTCCGGCCCCCCGGCGAGGGCGCACGCAGCCAAGACCTAGGCGCCAGTGTAGTGGGCCGGCCCTGACGTGCGCAACGACCGAACGCCCCCCCGGCTGGGGCGCCCCCCGACGCGAACACGGGGTACGCCCCGCCCCGGACCTCGCCCGGGCTCGGGCTCGGGAGGTGCGCAACCCCACGGGCCTTCGCCGAGTGGTCGCGGTCCCTTCACGAACTGTACTAGAGTACTCGCCGTGGCCGGATGGTTCACTAGATCGCCGGCGGGTCACGCCCGTCACGATGAGGGCGCAGGCGCCCCGCCTCACACTCGGGGCTGATTCATCGAGCCACACCGGAAGCGACCGGGCACGCTTCCAGCACAAATACGACGCGGCAGGCCACGCGGCGGCGCGTTTTTTGTATGGTCGAGGGCGCGCCGGCCCCCCGGGCGACTTATGAAAGTGGAGAGGGCAGGCAAGAGGACATCGGCCGGCGCAGGGTGAGCAGTACGAGGCGGTTTCATGGATTGCGAGAGGTTCGACCAGCATGTCATCGACGAGCTCTACGACGAGCTCGACGAGCTCACGCACGCGGCGCTCAAGCGCCACGTCGATGGCTGCTCCCGCTGCGCCGGCGTCTACGCCGGCCTGAGGGCGACGCGCGAGGTCGGCATCCTCCCGCTCGAAGAGCCCCCGGCAGATCTGGAAGCCCGCATCCTCGACGCGGTCTCGATCGCACATCTGGCGGCGCCCTGGCACCGTCGGTTGCTCCGGGGGCTCGCCTGGGCCGGCAGCCACGCGATGCGCCCTCAGCTCGCCATGGCCGCGCTCTTCTTCCTGGTCATCGGCTCGAGCCTGCTCCTGCTCCGGGCCCGCCCCGGCGCCGTCGGCCCTGCGCGCGTCGCCGAGCGCGGCATCCCCGGCCCCGATCCCGTCGAGCCCGCTGCGCCCCCCCCGCCCCCGGCCCCTGCCGCGAATGCCGCCGCACCGCTGGGCGAGCATCGCGCCTTCAAGAAAGAAAAGGACGACGACGGCCAGGCCCAGGCGGCCGCCGCCGGCAGCGCCGATCGCAGCGCGGACGAGGCGCGCGCCGCGCTCGCAGAGGCGCGCGCGGTGCGCGAGGGCAGCGGGTGCGCCGCGGCGGTGCCCAAGCTCGGCGCGGTGGCTTCGAGCTACGCGGGCACGCAGGCCGCCGCCGACGCGATGTGGGACGAGGCGAGCTGTTACAAGCAGATCGGCGAAGCGCAGAAGGCGCAGGCGCTCTTCCGCACGCTGCGCGGCACCGGCTACAAGGACCGCGCCGAGCGGGAAGCTCGCGGCCGCCGAGCCGGGCCAGGCGCCCGCCGAATCGGGCCGCGGCCGCCTCCGCCTCCGCCGCCGTCGTCGCCGTGGCACCCGCCGCCGCGCCGCCCGCGGCCACCGCCGCACCGGCAGCCGCCGCCAAGGCCAAGCCCCCCATGGGGGCGCCCAACCCGCGCGCCCCCGCCGCGCCGATGCCGCGCGCCGCCGACCACAACGACGCCTTCTGAAGCACGCGCGCCGCTCTCCCCCGCCGACGCGGTAGCGCCGATGTAGGCACATGTCGGCGGCGGCTCGCCGGATGCGAGGGAGCGCGCAACGGAAGCGACGGGGGCGCGGATGGAAGCGATCCGCCTCAGGACGCGTCGATCAGCACCTTGAGCATGCCGGGGCGCGCCGCCATCTCGAGCGCCCGCTCCGCCTCGCGAAGCGGCACGCGCGCCCCGACGAGGGGCATCACGTCGACGGCCTTGGTCTCCAGCGCGCGCAGCGCGGGCGCGAAGCTCCCGCAGCGCGAGCCGACGAGCGTGACCTCCTGCACCACCAGCGCGGCGAGGTCCGGCCGCGGGGTGTCGGCGCGCGCCGCGACGGTGCTCTTGAGCACCAGCTTGCCCCGCGGGCGGGTCGTGGCGATGGCGAGGTCGAGGCCGGCGGGCGAGCCGGTCGCCTCGACCACCAGGTCCGCCTTCTTCTTCGACCACGAGTCGAGCAGCGTCGTGGCGATGCCGCGCTTGGCGAGGAAGGCGAGCTTGGAGGCGTGCTTGCCCACGCAGAGCACGCGGGCGCCCGTCGTCTGGAGCACCTGCGCGACCAGGAGACCGAGCCTGCCGTCGCCGAGGACGGTGCAGTCCATGCCCGGGTGAACGTGGATCTGCTCCAGGATCTCGAACGCGGCGGCCAGCGGCTCGGTGAAGACCGCCGCCTCGTCCCGCACGCCCTCGGGCACCTCGTGGAGGTTCTCCACCGGGACCTCGATGTGCTCGGCGAACGCGCCGTCGGCGTCGAGGATGCCCATCACCGTCCGGCGCGCGCAGTGGCGCGCCATCCCGCGCTGGCAGTCGGCGCACAGCCCGCAGCCGAAGTTGATCTCGCCGACGACGCGCTTGCCCTTCCACTCGTCGGGCCCGTCGACCACCCTCCCGACGAACTCGTGCCCGAGCGTCCCGCGGAAGGTCATGTAGCCCCGGGTCAGCTCCAGGTCGGTGCGGCAGACGCCCGCCCAGATGACGCGGACCACGGCCGTGCCGGGCCCCGCGGTCGGGACCTCGCGATCGATCACCTTGGCGACGGAGCCGTCCCAGTGCAGCGCACGCATCGGGCGGGCATAGCGCGGGTGCGGCGCTTCGTAAATCACCACCGGACACCGAGGCAAGTTGGGGAGGCGGGATGCGCCAGGCGGAATGCCGGGCCGGGCGGCCTCCGTGATAGAACAGCATGCCATGCAGATCGAGCTCATCGCCACCGCCAGCGAGGACTCGGCCATCCTCCCGCGCCTCGGCCTCGGCATCCTCGCCGCGCTCACCCCGCCGGAGGACGAGGTGGTCTACACCGACGACGTCGTCCGGCCCTTCGACCTCGAGAAGGACGTGAAGGACGTCGATCTGGTCGGCATCAGCGTCGACAGCAAGACCGCGCGCCGCAGCTACGAGATCGCGACGGCCTACCGCCGCCGCGGCGTCAAGGTCGTGCTCGGCGGCATCCACCCCACCGCGGTGCCGGAGGAGGCGATCCAGTTCGCCGACAGCGTGGTGCTGAGCGAGGCGGAGGACGTGTGGCCCGTCCTGCTCGACGACTTCAAGCATGGCCGGCTGAAGCCGGTCTACAAGACCGAGCTGCCCAGCTTGGCGGGCCGGCCCGACGCGCGGCGCGACCTCTTCCGGTCGAAGAAGTACATCCCCTTCCAGGTCGTGCAGACCATGCGCGGCTGCCCCTACCCCTGCGAGTTCTGCAGCGTGTCGACCGCCAACGGCACGACCATGCGCTTCCGCCCGGCGGACGACGTGCTCGCCGAGCTCCGCACGCTGGGCAAGCTCATCATGTTCGGCGACGACAACGTGATGATCCACCGAGCGTACTCGAAGGACCTCTTCACCCGCATCGATCCCCCTCCAGAAGCACTGGATCGGGCAGTGCTCGCTCGCGGCGGTGAAGCGGATCGAGAACGTGAAGCTGATGGCGGAGAGCGGGTGCAAGGCGCTCTTCATCGGCTTCGAGAGCGTGGACGAGGAGACCGTCCGCTTCACGGGCAAGCGGCAGAACAAGCCCTCGCAGTACCGCGAGGTGATGGAGATGCTGCACGAGCACGGCATCTCGACGTGGGGGAGCTTCGTCTTCGGCTTCGACACCGACGACCTGGAGGTCTTCGACAGGACGGTCGAGTTCGGCGTCGCGATGCAGCTCACCATGGCGCTCTTCGCCATCCTCACGCCGTACCCCGGCACCGCCCTGTACAGGCGGCTCAAGGCCGAGAAGCGGCTCACCGACGAGCGCTGGTGGCTGCGCCGCGACCACGACGCGGGCTCCCCGTACTTCGTCCCCACGCGCATGAGCCGCGAGGATCTGCGGGAGGGCTGGGTGCGGGCGTGGAAGCGCTTCTACGCGCCGCGATCCATCTGGGACCGCTTCACGGTGCGCCGCTCGTCGAGCTGGATCCAGACGCTCGGCTACTTCCCGCTCAACATCATGCAGAACCGGCTGGCGAAGCTGAAGATCGAGGGCGGGATGCAACGCTTCCGCACCGCGCGCGACGAGGCCGCGGGGGCGGAGGACAGGCTCGTCGTCGACGAGCACGCGACGCTCCCCGTGGAGCCGGCGGCGCAGCGCGCCCCTGATGTTCCGGGGCGCAAGGCCTTGCCGCTGGTGGGATGAGCCGGCATCCATCAGCCATCAGCGAGAACGGGCTGATGGCTGACGCGGATGGCTGCTTCTACTGCGTCTGCTGCGGGGGCGGCGGCATCTGGACCATGTTGTTCGGCGTCACGCACGACGACAGGTCGAAGAAGATGAACTCCAGCGCCTTCTCCTGGGGGGAGAGGTCGCCCATCCCGCAGCCCTGCGGCGTGTGCCCCTGGCCGCCGGGGTAGTCGTTCGACGCCGCGCCCACGTGCATGTCGCTGTAGGCCACGCGCCCGCACTGCGCGCCCGCTTCGGCGCCGATGGGCGTGTCGAAGGTGAAGTCCTGCGCGCGTGCGGTGTTGGCCGACTGGACGATCCACGGCTGCGAGGGCGTGTTCGTCGCGGCCACGTTGGAGTTGTGGCGCGCGACCTGGATGGGCAAGAGGTCGTTGGTGAGCGCCCCGACGTTCGCCAGCCAGTCGTGCATGTCCTGCCCGCGCTGGAACGGCATGCCGCTCCAGGTGGTGGTCACGACCTTGCCGTTGATGTTCCCGATGTCGTTGCTGCCGGCGAACCACGTCGCCAGGTTGGCGGAGCCGAAGGGGCCGGTATTGAACCACGCGTAGTGGTAGTGCGACGCGAAGACGCGCCCGCCCATCGCGGCGTAGTCGAAGAGGTTCTGCTGCGACTGCGCGGAGAGCTTGGCGCCGCCCTGATCCGTCGTCTCCTGCCCCTCGCACGAGAACATCACGATGTCGTACTTCATCAGATCGGCCGTCGAGTCCCAGAGCGCCGCCGGCGCGGCGGCCCCCGGCGGGTTGGTGTTCGGCGCGCCGGTGTCGCCGGCGCCCGGGCTGAAGATGTGGATGTGGCCGGTCCCGGTGCCCCCGGGGGCGTACTCGGCCGGGTCCACGCCGACGCGGATGAGCAGGCACTCGAGCGTGTCGGCGCTGCCCGTGGAGATGGCGACGTTGGGCATGTTGCCCTCGCTCGAGTTCTTCGGCAGGGCCAGCATCCCGTCGGGGAGCGCCGTGTTCTGGCACATCGCGACGCTCGGGATGGTGAACTCCCGGCGCCACTTGCCCACCTGGATGACGAGCGGGATGTCCTTCCCGTCCGGCGCCTTCTGGAGGGTGAAGCTGCCGGTCGCGTCGGTGATCGCCGTGGCGATCGGGTCGCCGGTGTAGAGGTCGGAGCACGAGTAGCAGGACGCGCCCGAGAGGATCGCAGCGGGCTTGCTGTTGGGGATGTAGGCGACGACGCCGTAGAGCGGGTTCTTGCCCGCGGGGTCGTAGATCTTGCCGCTGATCGTCGTCGAGCCCCCGCCCGAGCACGCGTGGACGTCGCACTGGATGCCGGTGCACCCCATCCCGCTCCCGCTCGTCCCGGTCACGCCGGTGAAGTTCACCGTCGAGGTGGAGGCTCATCCCTGCGCCCGCGCCGCTCGTGGCTCCGGCGCCGCTCGTGGCCCCTGCGCCGCTGTTGCCGCCGGCCCCCTGGGTCGTGGTGTTGAAGAGGTTTCCGGAGTTGCTCCCGCACCCGGCGGACCAGGCGACGGCGAGTGAGCAGGGGACAGCAAAGAAGGCCAGGGCAAGTCGGGGGGTGGGCATGACTTCCTCCTTCGGTCGAGCTTAGTCCGCTGTCGTGCAGGGTCCATACCCTGCCGTGGCACTGTAGAGTTCGACCCACGGCATTCCCGGCCACGCCGACTGCCGTCATCGGGCTCGGGGGGTGATCGGCGGGATCCAGGGCGGCGTGCGCGGGTGCGATCCGGCGCATCGCGACGCCAGCGCCCGCGGGGACGCTCCTCGCGGAAATGCCGCGCACTTCCGCAGGTGCCGGCGGTGGCATCCCAGTTGCGAAGGGCGGCTCCGCGGACCTCGAACAGTCCGCGAAAGAGAGCTCGTCCATGGCACGCCCCGTCACCCTCGCAGGAAGCTGCCCCGTCCTCCTCGTCCTCGCCTCGTCCATCGTCGCCTGCACCGCCTCCACCTCCGCTCCGGAGCAGCCCGGTACCCGCACGGAGGACGTCACCGCGGCGCAGTGTGCGGCGGCGAAGCCGTGGGCCACGTGGACGGCGTACGCGGCGGGCGCGATCGTGACGTACCAGGGCGCGACCTACGTTTGCCTCCAGGCGCACACCAGCGAGCCCGGCTGGGAGCCGAGCGCGGTCCCCGCGCTCTGGGAGCCCGTCACCTGCCCTTCGGGCGCCGGCACCGCCACGTCGTCATCGAGCTCCGGCAGCGCGTCGACCTCCACGTCGTCCAGCAGCGGCGGCACGGGGGGAAGCCACGGCTCGGGGAGCAGCTCAAGCAGCAGCGGCTCCTCCGGGACGGGGGGCGGGGCCACGTGCGACGCCAGCGCGTGGGTGTACATGGGGAGCGACGCCAACGCGTGCGTCGGGCACGTGGGAGAGTCGTGCGGCTGGACGACGACGAACCTCGGGCAGGGGTACCACTGCCAGTCCGTGAGCTGGGGCACGGGGTGCGAGCCGGGCGGCGCGACGTGCCCGAACGGGACGGGCGGCAGCGGCGCCTCGAGCAGCGCGTCGTCGAGCAGCACCTCGTCCTCCGGCGCGTCATCGTCGAGCAGCAGCTCGTCGTCGAGCAGCGGCTCGACCAGCTCGTCGTCGGGCGGCACGCTGGTGTTCAGCCCGTACAAGGACACGAGCATCAACATGAACTGGAACACGAACGTCATCTCGACCAGCGTGTCCGGCATCGGCGAGGCCGCTCGCGACCGACCTCTCGCAGAACGGCGGCAAGCGGATCACGCTGGCCTTCGCGACCGGCGAGTGCGGGAGCGAGAGCTGGGGCGGCGTGCCGGGCGACGCGCTGGCGGCTGCGAACGTGCAGCTGCTCGAGCAGGCCGGCGTCGACTACATCGTCTCCACGGGCGGCGCGGCCGGCATCTTCTCGTGCGCGACGGACGCGGGGATGGAGACGTTCCTCGGCCGGTGGGCCTCGTCGAACCTGATCGGCGTCGACTTCGACATCGAGGCGGGGCAGTCGCAGAGCCAGTCATCGCGGACCTCGTCGCCCGCATCGCGGCCGCCCACGCGAGCCACCCCGCGCTCCGCTTCAGCCTGACCCTGGCGACGCTCGCGGTGAGCCAGCAGGGCGCGTCCAAGGCCGCGTCGCTGGGCGCGGGCGCACAGGACAGCTTCAACTACTACGGCGACGAGGTGATGTCGGCCGTGAAGAGTGCCCTCGGCTTCTCGGGACCCTCGAGCTGGCCGAGCTACGTGACCGTGAACCTGATGACGATGGACTACGGCTCCGCGAGCGCGGGCGTCTGCGTCGTCAGCGGCGGGAACGTGCGAGATGGGGCAGTCGGCGATCCAGGCGGCGTACGACCTCCACGACCACTGGGGCGTGCCTTACAGCCACATCGAGCTGACGCCGATGCTCGGGGGCAACGACGTGAGCAGCGAGCGGTTCAGCCTGGGCGACGCCGACACGGTGGCCGCGTTCGCCATCTCCCAGGGCCTCGGCCGGGGTGCACTACTGGTCGTACGATCGGGACGTCGACTGCGCGGCGGGCGCCGCGTCGGCGACGTGCAACTCGATGGGCAGCGGCTACGCGGGGGCGCACGGCTACCTGAAGCGGTTCCTCGCCGACGGCATGCACTGACGCGAAGGAGGCTGACACGTCGGAGAGGGGGAACGGCCCTGGCCGTCGTCGCGTGGCAAGGCTTCAACTTCCTGGTGGCGGTCCTTGCCTCCCTGCGGTGGGGCTTCCGCAAGCGCGTGGCGACCAGAAGTGGGGTGCGAATCGCCGCCGCGTCCTCGGCGCGAGAGGCGCCGTCACGTACGCGGATTCAGCCTGTCGAGGCGGAGGACGAGCCCGGAGAGGAAGAGGTCTCCAGCGCGGTCCGACGCCGGAGCGTGAGGTGAGCCTCCGCGCGCCTCAGCGCCCGCGACGCCGCCGCGCGACAATCGCGCCCGCCGCCACCAACGCGACCAGGGCCCCGCCGGGCGCCCCCTCCCCGCCGGCCACCTTGCACCCGCAGCCACCCTGCTTCGGCGGCACCTTCGGCACGTCGTCACCGGTCGCGGCGGGCTTGTCCCCGCCCTCGGCGGGCTTGTCGGCGTCGGCGGGCTTGTCGGCGTCGGCGGGCTTGTCGGCGTCGGCGGGCTTGTCGGCGTCGGCCTTCTTCTTGGGCTTGTCGCCGGCGAAGACGATGGCGCGGCGGTCGACGATGGGGTTGTCGCCCTTGAGGACGAGGTGGATCGTCTGGCCCATCTGCACCCCGTCGTCCTCGCGGGTGATCTTGAAATCGTACTCGCCGGCCTCGAAGCCGTGGTCGCGCCGGATCACGAAGTCGAACTTGGTCACCTTGAAGACCTTGCCCGACGCGTCCGAGAACCCGACGTCCATGCTCTCGTTGATGGGCGTCTGGTTCTGGAGGGGCATCCTGTTGAGCACCGGGTTCTTCGGCGACTGGTCGGTGAGGGCTCGCTCGTAGAGGACCATCGGCTGGAAGTTGAAGATCATCGGGATGTGAGGGATCTGCGGCATGGATCCGTAGTCGATGGCCATGTCGAGCTTCCACCTGCCGTCCACCTCGATCACCTCGCGGCTCTTGATGGTGACCCTGCCCGCGGCCAGGGCGGGGCGGGGCAGGAGCAGCGCGCCGAGGAGCGCGCACAGGAACGCGGCCAGCAGGGAAACGTGCGTGGGGCGGGTCGAGCGCATGGCGGCACGCTACCACCACTCTTCGCCCGGCATCACGATCGAATCGGGTAGCATCGCGCCCATGCGCGACTCCCCCGTGGTCCTCTCGTACGCCGGCTGCGGCACCTGCAAGAAGGCGCTTGCCTGGCTGGGCCAGCGCGGCGTCGCCGTCACCCTGCGGCCCATCGTCGAAGAGCCCCCCACGCCCCAGGAGCTGCGCGACGTGGATCCCGCGGAGCAAGCTCCCGGTCCGGAGGTGGCTCAACACGAGCGGGCAGAGCTACCGCGCCCTCGGCAAGGCGCGCGTCGACGCGATGAGCGACGCCGAGATCGTCGCGGCGCTGGCGCGGGACGGCAAGCTGGTCCGGCGCCCCGTCGTGGTGACGAAGAACGAGGTGCTCGTGGGCTTCGACCCCGAGCGCTACGGGGAACTCTTCCCCTCGAAGGCCCGCTGAGCGCCTTCGCGGGTGGACGGCCTCTGCCGCGAGGGAAGGCCCTGCCCTCCCCCGCGGGGGTCCACCAATCGTTTGTGCGCTTCGCCTAGCGGCCCCGGCGGTAGTACGTGCGGTAGCGCACGCCGTAGCCGGCGTTCCACCGGTAGTAGGCGCCGCGGTACGTGTTGTAGTGGTTCACGTACACGCCGTAGCCCGCGTACGTGCGCGGGATGTAGGCGATTCCGCCGTTGTAGTAGTAGTACGGCGCCCCGACCTGATCGTAGTAGACGACGCGGCCTTGGTAGTAGAGCGGCCGGTAGCCCTCCACCACCACCGGCTCTTCCTGGACCTCGGCGTAGCAGCCGGAGGCGAGCGGCGCGCACGCGCCGACGAGCGCGGCGAGGATGACCCAGCGGACCTTGGATGCGAGCATGTGGACCTCGTTTCTGGCGACCATGATGGCACCATCGGCGGTGCGACGAAACCGGACAGCAAAACTCCGACGCGGCTTCGTCTTGGCCAGGTCTTCGGGGCGGGAAAGCACGTTCTCGACGATGGAGCCTCCACCGGCCCCATCGTCGAGCAAATGCCCTGCGGGTTCGAAGGGGCCCGGTCAGCCGCTCATGCGGAGGCGGGGCGTGGCCTTCTCCGCCGGCGGCGGCGCCGTCTTCGGACGGTCCGCGCCGCGAAGCGGCGGGATGCGGGCGCGCAGCTTGGCGTACACGTCGGGGTGCAGCGTGGCGTCGCCCTTCACCCAGGCGCGGACGGCCGGGAGCACCTGCTCCTCCCACGCGGGTGAGAGCCGGACGGCGACGAACTTGGCGTAGAGCGCGGAGACGATCGCCTCGAGCTCCTCGACCAGGTACATGCGCTCGTAGAACTGCTCGTCCACCTCGGCGTTCACCACGCTCGGGATCTTGACGGACGCGAGCGCGAGCGCATCGGCGAGGAAGGTGAAGGCGTAGGTTCGCTCGGCCGTGGCGATACGGACGCGCGCCTGCGACGGGAGCTTCCCCTGCCGCAGCGCCTGGTGCGCCTCGGGCTCGGCGCTCGGCGCGACGCCCTTGAGCCGCGCCTGCTCCTTGTCGCACGTCAGCGTGAGCTGGCCCTCGAGGCGAACCTCGCAGGGGCCGAAGCCTTCGACGGGGATGGTGCCGTCGAAGATCTCGCTCTCGAACCACAGAAAGACCAGGAACTCGCGCCCGAGAAAGCGGCGCTTCTCGATCAAATCGACCAAATCCATGGGGCCTCCAAGCTCAGGCGACGGCGGCGAAGACGGACGGCGAGAGGAGCGAGATGGCGCGCGCGTGCGCCTCTGCGAGCCCGAGGCGATCCGCGGCGGTGAACGGGCTCTCGGGCACGAGGTCCACGCCGAAGGTGGCCTCGAAGATCTCGCCGAGGGTCTCGCAGAGGCGCGGCGACTGGCTCCAGAAGCGGACCACGCCGGCGTCGAGGTTCCACGACAGGTCGACGACCTTCATCGTCGGCACGATCTGCTTGCGCAGCCGCCGCGAGACCGCGGCCGCCAGCTCCTCCTTCTCCTTCTTGCCGAGCTTGTCGCGCCCGCGCTTGGCGAGCCGCTCGCGCTCCGCCTCGGCGAAGTGCGCCTTGAAGAGCGGGCCTGCGATATGCCACCTGTCGACGCGCAGGCCGAGGTTCAGGTACCCGTTGAAGTAGAATCTTGTCGTGACCGAGGTCGCAGTCGAGGCTGTCCTCGATGGAGCACCAGCCCACGCGCGGCTCGTCGTCGTCGAGCCCGAGGGGGCGGAAGGCGCGGAGGCGGATGTTCTCGACGAACGCGTCGCGGAAGTCCTCGGCGAGGTCGCCGCGGACGTAGTGCTTCGAGTACGAGATGGATCCTTCGAGAAGCTCCCAAGCACGTCTCCTCTCCCCGGCGCGCCGAGCGCCGGGGCCGGAGTCGTATCCGGGCGCCACGCGTAGGGTCAAAAAACCGGGGTCATCGCGCTCACGCCCGCTTCCTCCCGAGGCCGACGAGGAAGACCTCGAAGCTCGAGGCTTCCGCGTGCCCTCGGGGCGGATCACCTTCACCTCGGAGAAGAGCCCCCGCAGCGCGTCGCGCGCGTGCTGGAAATCGTCGCTCATGAAGAGCTTGCCGACGAACGCGCCGCCCGGCGGCGGGAGCCCCGGCCCGCCCTCGGCAGGCTTCGTGCCGAGCGCTTCGGCGACGGCGAGCGCGCGCATGAAGAAGCTCGAAGCTCCGGGCCTGGTCGGCGAGCTTGCTGCCCGTGGTCGAGGGCGCCATGTCGGAGAGAACGACGTCGTAGGGCGCGAAGAGGGCGAGGGCTTCGTTGGCGAGGGAGAGCGCGTCGCCCTGCGAGAAGGTCGCGTGCGGGCCGAGCGTCACGGTGATCGGGTTGAGATCGACGGCCAGGAGCTTGCCCGAGGGCGCGATCCGCTCTGCGGCGTAGAGCGACCAGGAGCCCGGCGCGGCGCCGAGATCCAGCACGCGCTGGCCGGGCCGGAGGAGCCGGACACGACGGTCGATCTCCTCCAGCTTGAAGACGCTGCGCGCAGGATAGCCGCGCGCCTTCGCCGCCTTGGTGAAGGTGTCCGGCCGCCGGTATGGGTTCTTGGGCTTGCTCACGCCCGGGTCCAGGGCGCGCTCGCGCGCCCGCGCGGCGAGGCTACGCCTTCTTCTTGCCGCCGTTCTTCTTCTTGATGGCGCCGCGCACGATCACGAGCTGGTTCTTCGGCCCGGGGACGGCGCCCTCGATGAGCACGAGGTCGTCCTCCGGCATCAGCCGGGCGACCTTGAGGTTGTGCGCCGTCACGGTCTCGTTGCCGTACTGGCCGGGCATCTTGAGGCCGGGAAGGGTGCGGCCGGGCGTCATGTTGGTACCGATCGAGCCGCCGTGCCGGCGGTACTCGTGCGTGCCGTGCGTCTGCACGAAGCCGGCCATGCTCCAGCGCCGGACGACGCCGCTGAAGCCGCGCCCGCGCGTCGTCCCCTGCGCGTCGACCCACTGCCCGACCTCGAAGATCTGGTCGACGGCCAGCTTCTGCCCGACGTCGAACTTGGCGACGTGATCTGCGGGCGCGCGAAGCTCGCGCACGAACTGCGGGGCGGCGAGGCTCGCCTTCTTGAACTGGCCCTCGAACGGCTTGTTGGTGCGCTGCGCCTTGCGGGCGCCGAGGCCGACAATCAGCGCGCTGTAGCCGTCCTTCTCCTCCGTCCGCTTGCCGACGACGACGCACCCCGCCTGCACCACGGTGCAGCGGATGACCTCGCCCTTTTCGTCGAAGATCTGCGTCATGCCGATCTTCTTGCCGATGATGCCGGGGTTCTGATTCATGGCTGTCCTCGCGCTCCACTTCCTGGGAAACTGCGTGACAAGTCGCCTCTCGGCCCGCAAAAACGCGGCCTCCCCGCCTCCCTGGGGCCGGTCGGGAGCGACGACCGGGGCGGCAAGGCCGCCAGGCGGATTGGGGGCGCGAAGACTACTCGGCAGCGGCGGAAAAGCAACCAGAAGGCGGAGGCCGCCCGGTGGGCCCGGCGTGGGGGTGCCGGAGCGAGCCGCTCGACGCGAGCCGCTCGACAGAGCCACGGACCAGACCGCATGCTCGATCAGGCATCGGCAATCCTGCGCGGGGGGCGCGGGCCGGGCCGCGCGGGGGGCGTGGTATGGCCATCGACGGGTACACTTCTCGAAAGTCGATCTTTCCGGGACAGGAGCTCGGCTTCCACGTGAGCAACGCCGCCTCGGCGCCGGACCCGACGGTCCGGATGACCATCGAGCGGCTGGCCGCGGAGTCCCCGCTCGTCTTGTCGACCAGCTTCTCCGCGGGCGCGCACGACACCCCGCGCGACGCCTATCAGGTCGGCTGCGGCTGGCCCGCCGCGTACACGCTGACCGTGCCCGCCGCGTGGCCCACCGGCGTGTACCTGGCCACCCTCATCAACGCCGACGCCGACGAAGAGCGGATCCGCTTCGTGGTCCGCGCCTCCGTCCCAGGCGAAGGGGCGCGGATCCTCGTCTGCGTGCCCTTCAACACGACGCAGGCGTACAACGACTGGGGCGGCAAGAGCCTCTACCCCTGGGACTCGCCGGACCGCTCGCGAAAAGTGTCGTTCCAGAGGCCCGCCGGGACGAACCCGAGGGACACGCTGGCCTTCGTCCGCTGGCTGGAAAGGAGCGCCATCGCGGTCGACTACTGCACCAGCATGGACCTCTACGCCGAGCCCGGCCTCCTCCAGTACTACCAGCTCTTCATCAGCGCCGGGCACGACGAGTACTGGTCGATGGAGATGCGCGATCGGGTCGAGGCCTTCGTCAGGGCCGGCGGGAACGCGGCGTTCTTCAGCGGCGACGCGAGCGGGTGGCAGGTCCGCTACGAGGACGAGGGCCGCACCCTGGTCTGCTACCGCGACGCGGTCGAGGACCCGCTCGCCGGCGTGGAGAACGACCGCGTGACGGTGCAGTGGGCGAGCGCGCCGGTCGATCGCCCCGAAAATACCATGACGGGGGTGAGCTACCGGAACGGCGCCGGGTACTGGCTCGACGAGGTGGGCTGGAAGGGGGCCGCGTACCGGGTGAACTTCCCCGAGCACTGGGTCTTCGAGGGGACGCGGCTCTCGTTCGGGGAGGCCTTCGGCGAGGGCGCCGTCGGGTACGAGACCGACGCCGCGGACATCGTGTACGAGGACGGCATCGCGCGCGCGACCGGGCGGGACGGCACGCCGCCGACGTTCGTGGTGCTCGCCGTCGCCGACCTCGGCACCTGGCGTGCCCAGGGGAAGGGAGGGCTCGCGACCATGGGCCTCTACCGCGCCGGTGGCACGGTGTTCACGGCCGCGAGCGTCGACTGGTCCAACGCCCTCGACATGGGCTCCGAGGTCGTGGACCGCATCACGCGCAACGTGATCACGCGGCTCTCCCGGAGGTACCCCGAGCACGGCTGGCAGCGGGTGGGCGACGCCCCGCGCGTGATCTCCATGGCCGTCGCCGAGGGGCGGATGTTCGCCGTCACCGACGACGGCGCGCTCCTCTGGCGTGTGCCCTCGCGCCAGAATCTGAGATGGCGGCGCATCGGCCCCGCCCCGCGCGTCGTCGCGCTGGCCAGCTCCGTCGAGGCGACGCTCGGTCGCCCCGTCGGGCTCTTCCTGATGACTGCGGACGGGCGGCTCTTCTACCGCGAGCCGGTGATCGAGGAGGTGCTCTGGCAGCCCATCGGCACGGCCCCCGGGGTCGTCGCGCTGGCCGCCGCGAACTTCTGGCTGTTCGCCGCCACCGCCGACGGCCGCCTGCTCGCGCGCCCCTACGCGGGCAACGACGTCCCGTGGCAGGCCGTCGGGCGCGCGGACGGCGTCGTGGCCATGACCACAATCAACGGCAAGCTCTACGCCGTGAAGGCCTCCGGCGGCCTCGCGTGGCGCGCGCCGGTCCGGAGCGAGAGCGACTGGATCCCCATGGGCGACGCGGCGGACGCGAGGGCCCTGGCGGGCGCGGACGGGACGCTCTTCGCGGCCACGCGCGCGGGCACGCTCCTCGGGCGCGACGGCTTCGCGTGACGCCGCCGTACGGGGCCTGCCGATGGCGGGCGCCTCCGTCGGGCTCGATCGTCTACGCATGAAGTCGCAAGCCGCGGGGCGCCGCCCCCGCGCGCCGGAGGTCCACCGCACGTGGGACCACTTCCTGCCTTGGCCGACCCTCTGGGCCTGCCCGCCTGCCCTTTCCCTTGCGGGCCGTGCTCTCCTCCGCCACCCTGCCCGGCCATGACCACCGGCGCATCCCGCATGGACAACGAAATCCAGGCCCTCACGGCGCTCGCCGCGGACGTCGTCGACCGCGCGCTCGCGGGCGGCGCCCACGTGGCCGAGGCGATCGCCCGCTCGGGCTCCGAGCTGACCACCAAGGTGCGGCTGGGCGAGCCCGAGCTGGTCGAGGAGGCGCAGAGCCGCGGGCTCGGGATGCGCGTGATCAAGGACAAGAAGGTCGCGCTCACCTCGACGTCCGACCTCACGCCCCGCGGCCTCGCCCGCTTCGTCGCGGACGCCCTCGAGCTGGTCGAGATCTCCCAGGAGGACCCGTTCGCCGGCCCCGCCGACCCGGCGCTCATCGCGAAGGGCGCGGCCCCCGATCTCGACCTGTACGACCCGGCCGGAGGGGAGGTGACCGCGGCCGAGGCGATCGCCCTCGCCAAGCGCGGCGAGCAGGCCGCGCGCGACGCCGACCCGCGCATCACCAACAGCGACGGCGCCACCTTCTCGCGGAGCGCCGGCGCCTTCGCGCTCGTCCTCTCCGGCGGGTTCCGCGGCGGCTACGCGCACTCGTACGCGTCGCTCGTCGTCAGCCCCGTCGCCGACGACGAGGGCGGCAAGAAGCGGCGCGGCTTCCACTACACGGCGAAGCGCTACCTCGGCGCCCTCGACGCCCCCGAGGATGTCGGCCGCGAGGCCGCGCGCCGCACGCTGCGCAAGCTCGGCGCGCGCAAGGTCCCGACCTGCGAGGCGCCGGTCGTCTTCGATCCGGACGCGGCGCGCGCCATCCTCGGCATGATGGCAGGGTGCGCGAACGGCGGGTCCATCTGGCGCAAGTCGAGCTACCTCGTGGGGCGCGAGGGCACGCGCGTGGCGAGCGACCTCGTGACAATCGTCGACGATCCGCTCGTCCCGCGGGCGCCCGGCTCGCGCCCCTTCGACGGCGAGGGCCTCGCCACGAGGCGCAACGTCGTCGTGGAGCAGGGCATCCTCCGCACCTACCTCTGCGACAGCTACAGCGCGCGCAAGCTCTCCCGCGCCTCGACCGCCAGCGCGGCCCGCGGCGGCGGCGGCGGCGTCGGCCCCTCGACGTCGAACTTCCTCCTCCTCCCCACGAGCACGAAGGCGGCCGACATCGTCGCCTCGACCAAGCGCGGCCTCTACGTCACCGAGATGATGGGCTTCGGCTTCAACGCGGTCACGGGCGACTTCTCGCGCGGCGCCTCCGGCTTCTGGATCGAGGACGGCAAGCTCGCGTTCCCGGTCAGCGAGGTCACCATCTCGCTCAACGTGGACCAGCTCTGGCAGCGCATCGACGCGGTCGGCGACGACCTCGACCAGCGCACGGCGACCGCCTCGCCCACGCTGCGCGTCTCGGCCATGACCATCGCCGGGAGCTGACTACTCCGCCGTTTCCCGCCGCTCCACGCCCCAATCTGCATCACGTACTCCCCGCGCCCCCGCGCGACGGCGACGGCCACCGTGTACGCGCCCCCCTCGACGCAGAGCGGCCCGCGCGGCGGGACGACGGGCCAGCGGTCGCGCGAGACGTCGCCTGCGGCGATGCGGCCCTCGGCGTCGTAGATGGCGACGTCGAGGTCGTCGACGCCGGGCCCGCCGACGGCGAAGGCGCGGTAGCAGCCGCGGCGCAAGCGGAGGAGGAAGCGCTCGGGCGGGTCGCCCTGGCCCTGCTCGGCGCCGACGTGCGGTGCGCCGAGCGGCGAGAAGCCGGCCGGCAAGGCGCAGGCCTCGCCCAGGCGCGCGACTTCGGAAGCAGGATCGCCGCTGGGCTCGAAGCGGCGGTAGCAGTCGGCCCAGGCGTTGCCGGTGCGCGCGGGCAGCGCAGGCTCCGAGGACGAAGCGGAGGGCGCGCAGCCGGCGAGGGAGAGGATCAGGAGGGCGTGGGCGAGCCGCACGGCGGCAGGGTATCGCGGCGCCGCTCCCGCGGGAGGGCTGTTTGCGTCACGGAGTACCGCGGGGCTGCCTCTCGGGCGGCGGCCCTGCATCCGGCAGCTCCGCGCTCGGCGCCGGCGGCGCGGGCGCCCCCACCGTGGCCATGCCCGGCGAGGGCAGCGCGTTCATCCGCATCCAGAACACCGCCCCGGCCGCCACCGCCACTGCGATGCCCATGCCCACGCGGACCGTGCACCAGGAGCTCCCCGTCCGCGCCGCCGCCACGGAGAGGACCTGCGCGCTGGGCGCCTCCTGCTCCGACGCGGGCGCCTCGCGATCCGCGTCCATTCTCCTCGGCCCACTCTTCGGAGACGCCTCCTCCTCGCTCGCCGCCGCCTCGTGCGCTCTCACCTGCGCCATCACGCGCGCGTACAGCGCGTCGAGATCCACACCCACCTCGGCGCACATCCGCCGCGACTCTTCTTCGTCCGGCGGCGGCCCTGCGAGCGCATCGCCCAGGCGGCGCAACGCCTCGTGCGCTTCGAATCCATCGTCATTGTCGTTCATCCGTCGCTCCCTGGGCGGAGACCCGCCGCATCGACCCGACGTCGCAGCCGCTTGAACAGGGCGGCCACGTGCGCCGCATCGCAGCCGAGCACGCGCGCGATCGCCGGGTGGGTTTCATTGCCTTGCAAGACGGCACGCATCAGCGCGACGAGCTCCGGGTCGTCGTCAACCTCGGCCCCGATGGCGCGCACGCGTTCCCGCGCCTCGATGATGGGCTCACTCCGTGAGGAAGGCGCGGGGGGCTCCGGCACCGTTTCGGGGTCGGCGGCGACAGCCATCCTGCGATACCGCCGCTCGGCGCGGGCGCGATTGCAAATCACGTTCCACACCACGCCGCAGAGGAACTTCCAGAAGCTATCGCCCACGCGCCACGAGCGCCCCCCGAGCGCACCGGCGATCGTATCCTGGACAACCTCGTCGATCTCTGCCCGCGTCGGCTCTCGCCGCCACGCGAAGCGCAGCCGATTCATCACGTATCCGACCAGTAGTGGGAGCGTCTTCTGGAACTCGGGCGAGTCGAGCTCCGCCGCGATGTCGCGACGATCGTGGACGGGAACGGGGTTGGGAATGGGGATGGGGTGTTGCATGACGACGACTCCTCACGAGGAAGGGTGCTCTTCGCGTTCGACGGAACGCCGGAGGAAACGTTGGTGCTCCACGCGCGCGGAGCACGAAATGGGCAGGCCGCCGGCGCTCGGCGCGCCGGCGGCCCTCTCCTTCACTTGACCATGAAGGGCCCCGCGATCACGTACTCCGTCGACGTTCCATCACGCTGGAACGCATTGAAGCGGAAGTAGTACACCTTCCCGGGCGTCAGCCCCGTGATGGTGATCTGCGCCTGGCCCGTCTTGCCGAAGACGGTCCAGGTGACCCCCTGGTCGGCGCTGAGGTCCCACTCGTACGTGAGCGCGCCGACGATCGCGAGCGCGTAGAGGATCACGCTCCCCGACAGCCCCTGCTTGATCGCCAGCGGGGGCTTGGGCGCCCGGATGCCGACCATGCTCTCGTAGAGCAGGATGGCCGCCAGGATCGGCGGCACCTCCTCCGGCGGCAGGCCCTGGAGGACCCCCTGCACGTACTCGCGGAGCTGCCGAAAGTCCTGACGGACCTTCTGCGCGGCCGCGAGCACCGCCGCCTTCGCGGCGGAGTCGCCGCCCTCCGCGGCCTGCAGCGCCGTGCCCAGGGTGCCGAGGTCTCCCTCGATCTGGGTGGCCGGCGGGTACGGGCTCGCGAAGTGCGTCGTATCCGCCTTCACCGCCTGCCAGATCGCCGTGCAGCGCGTGTAGAGCGGCTGCGGGCTCCTCGGCAGGCGTGACGCGACGTTGGTCCTCTTCTGCTTCGTTCTCTTCGGGGCGGACCCCGACTTCTTCTGACGTGCCATGGCGGCCTCCTTGTGGAGGCAGGCGCGTCCCGGGCCGCCCGGCGCATCCGGAGCGGCCCTCGACCGTCTGCCTCATGCCTATGGGGACTCCGGCTGGATGGTTTTCAGCCGCCTGCGCGAAACTTTTTTTTCGAGGGTGACCTACGTCCTGCAGGCTCCGTTCGTGCACACTGCCGAGCAGCACTGCACGGCGGCGGTGCACGGCTCCCCCCACTCGCGGCACTGGGCGCACTTGCCGTTGTCGTTGCAAAACTCCGACGAGCAGCAGTCGGCGTCGGTCGCGCAGGCGCCCTTCCGGACGCAGGCGGACGTCGCGCAGGTGCCGTGGCCCCTGTCGCAGACCCCGCTGCAGCAATCGGAGTCGGCGGTGCAGAAGGAGAACGCCTCGATGCACGATGCGGGCACCCCAGGCGACGCGCAGCGGCCGTGCGCGCAACGATTGCCGCAGCAGTCGGCATCGGTGAGACACGCGTAGCCATCCTGCGTGCACATCTCCCCACCCGCGGGGCGGCAGACGTCGCCCTTGTCGCAGACGCGGCTACAGCAGTCGCCGTCCTTCGTGCATGCGGAGCCATCCACGCTGCACCCGCTCGGAACCACGCAGATGCCGCCCAGGCACGACCCGTTGCAGCACGCGCCGTCGTCGCTGCACTCGTGGGAATCGGGGGTGCACGTGCTCGCGGCGCCGCCGGTGCCCGTCGTCGTCCCGGCGGCGGTCGTACCGGCCGTGGTCGCGTGTATCGACCCGCCGCCGGCTCCGCCGGCACCGGCGGCGGCCTCCGTCACGATGGTGCCGCGGCACCCGATGGCCGCGCTGCCGATGGCGAGCGCGAACGAAGCTACACGAAGCAGATGACGGCGTAGGATCATCTCGTACCTCGTCGAGGGGAAGGTGCGTGTGCTGTGAATGCGCGGGCGACGTTCCCCGCTCACCCAAAGAGGACTGGACGGGCAGCGGAACCGTCACCAGAACACGACGCCGGCCTGAACCCCGTAGGCCAGCCACCCGTCGCCGATGGCCGTGCTTCCAGGCGCCGGTCCGGACGCGAGGGGCACGCAGCCCGTCGTGGTCTTGACGCAGCCCGATGTGGGGCCGGGCGGGTAGATGCCCGCCGAGGGCGGGCGCCAAGTCGTCACGACGTCGTAGCCCAGGTGCGCGCCGACCGTGAAGTGCTCGAGGAAGCGGAAGTCGAGCGCGAGCCCGACGTCGTTCGCGAGCCCGTTCGGGACCTCGCTCGGCGAGGTGTACCGGGCATACCCCAGGTGGCCGTAAATCGCTGGCTCGAAGCGGAGCGCCGGCAGGACGGGGAGCGACCATCCCGCGCGCGCGCCGCCGAGGATGCGGACGAGCTCGAACGTTGTCGCTCGTCGTCGACGTGCTGAACGAGGACTCCCGCTCGATGTCGTAGCCGACGCCGACCTCGGGCACGATGAAGATGTGCCCGAGGTCGAAGCGCCAGCCCGCGCGGATGCGCAAACCGACGTCGTAGAGGGCAGGCGGAACTTGCACGCCCAGGTAGTTGGAGGGGGATGAGGCGGCCTTGAAGGTGTCGACGGAGGTGCCGAGGTCGAGGTCGGCGGCGAGGGTAGGGCCCGCGTGGGCGGGGGTGGCAAAGAGCGTTGCGGCGAGCGCGAGCGGAACGATGCGGTGAGAGGGGAACGTGGTCATACGAGCTGTCCTTGCCATGACGCTCCTGCTTGCTTGAGTCCAGCAGGCCTCAGCCCGACTTGTGTCCGAGCCATTCCAGAAACCACGGATGCTGAACGACGCCGGGGCAGCATTGGCGAGTTTTTTCGACAAATGCATCGAAAAATGCCGCGAGCATCTTCAACAGATCCATCGTGTCCATCCGGATGACGCCAGGATTGGGTTGCCACGCCGTCATGCTCTGGCACTCCACGATCGTCTGGGTTCCCGAAGGCGTCAGGATGAGCAAACGCTGAATGCCTTGCTCGTAGAAACCCAGAGTGGCGGGCTCTTCCGTGCGCAGCGCGTCGAGTGCGGCCGGCAGTTGTTCGACGACGACGGCCAGATCGGTGCGAACGTCTACGGGCCACCGCTCCTGTCCGAATCCTCCGACGAGGAACCTGATGCCGCCTTCCTCGCTTAGAGCGTCACAGATGTCGCACAGAATGGACGTGATGCTGTCGTTTTTTTGATCGTATTGCTTCACCTCGTGGGAGATGGGGATCGGGGCAACTTGATCGAGAGAGATGGTCCAGGTGTTCATGGTGTTCACTGGGTCGGGAAGGCGGTGACGAGGCCGCCCGAGCTGTCCGGGATGAGAGTCACATGAGTCGCGGGGATGGTCGTTCCGTTCGGGAGAATCACCTCTCCCATTCCAGGCGGAAGCACGGTGCTCGCCGGGCCCTGAATGTAAGGTCGCTGACCTGCCAACCACTCGGCAGCCGCCTGGTTCGACAGCCACTGGCCCTGGGCATCACCGGTGTTCGCCGCCCTGCCGATGAGGTTGCGCGCGATCTTCGCACCTTCGCCATGGCGCAAGAAGGTGTGACCCCACGTTGGAACACTCTTCGGGTTCGTGTCGAGGAACGGCTTGCTAGCAGGCCAAGCGCCCACTCCCTCGGCGGTTCCCAATGCCTCCTCCCCCGCCTTCGCCAGCGCCGGCTCGGCCGCGAGAGCTGTCGCCCCTCCACGCAGCGCAAGCATCTCGACGCCGACGGGAACCACGGCCATCGTGATCGTGGCGAACACCTCGACCTTCTTGGTGTCCGGCTCCTTGACGCTGATCGAATAGCCCGGGTATTCCGGGAATGTCTCCACCCTCCAGGTCCCGTCGGAGGTCTGCGTGCTCACCATGCCCACGACACCCTGGGGAGACACAATCGGGACGGAGCTCGGCGGCGGCGCCGCCGCCCCTTCGAGAAATCGATACTTCGGATTGGGGTACCTCGGGTCCGTCGTCGGCGGCGGTGGTGCCGCTCCGATCGTCGGGCCTTGCGCGAAACCCGGTTCGTTGTTCACGGTGACCGTCTTCGCGACCGCATCGTCGCGCACGCCGTCCTTCGCCACCGTGACCGCTTGCGCCGTGCACGCGTTCACCTGCTGCGGAGGCTCGGCCTTCACCACCTTGCAGCTCATGTTGGTGCCGCACCCGGGCATGGGTTGGGACGGCAGGAGCGGCTGACGATTCGGCCCCGCGGGAGTGTCCTCGAACCCGCTCGGGTCCATGAAGTCGAGCGGGCTGTTGAGCACGTAGCTGTACGGGTTCCAGCTCTGCCCGAACCCCGGCCGCGACACGAGCGGGTCCGTCGACAGGAACCTCCCGATCTTCGGGTCGTAGATCCGCCCCCGCATGTTCACGAGCCCGGCCTCGTCGTCCGCCTCCAGCCCCTCGAAGCCGACCGTGGTCACGTCCGACGCGAGCGGCCCCTGCCACGGCACCCACCCTGCCGGGTCGCGCCGCGCTCCGAACGCGTCGTAGCTCCGCTTCTCGATCACCTTCCCGCCGCCGTCGGTGATCACGTCCACCGACCCCAGCGCGTCGTTCAGCGCGTAGGCGACATCATCGTTCCCATGCTCCGCGCGCGTGAGCACCACCGTCGCGCTCCCTGCGCCGACGTAGAACAGGTGCCGCTCGCCGCTCTCGTCGCGCACCCGCTCGTACAGCTCGTCGAGGTACGCCGTCTCTCGAAGCGTTGCGCCCGCCGGCGTCCGCAGCGTCTTGCGGATGCGGTGCTGCCCACCGTCGTACGCGAACTGTGTGGTGGCGATGGGCTGGACGACGTTCGCGTCGCCCGTGAACGTGTAGCTCTCCGGCAGGTCGAACGGGGTGTAGGCGATCGTCGCGCCCGGCCTGTCGATCTGGTTGCCGACGGCGTCGTGCTGGTACGAGCCGGCGCCCACCGTCTTCACGGCATGGGGGTGCGCGGGGTCGTACGTGTAGGCGAGCCCGTCCTTCGTCTTGATGTTGCCGTTGGGCGCGTACTCGATGGGGCTCGCGCACCCTCTCAGCAAGAGCCCGGAATTGATGCACGTGAGCCGGTCGATGGCGTCATACCCGAAGCTCTCGCTCAGCGGGCCGAGCAGCCCGTGCTGGAGCTCGTCGGTCCGCGACGTCATGCGGAGGCCGACGTCGTATTCGTATTCGAGGCCTTGCAGCGGCGGCGTATGGGGGAAGCCCGGCCCCACGGCCTCGACGTGCCCGACCACGCCGCTGTCGGGCGCGTACGTGTGCCGCACGGTGACGCCGTTCCCGAGCACCTCCTTCGTCGGTCGGCCCGCGCCGTCCAGCTCCTCCAGCTTCCAGTACGTCGCCGCCGTCGCCTCGTCGCGCAACGCGACGACGTTGCCGAAGTCGTCATGTTCCCGCCGCACGGCGAGCGGATCGATTTCCCTGGGGTGCGGATACTCGACGACGAGGACGCGGCCGAGCTTGTCGTACGAGAGCGTCGAGGAGAAGCTCTCGCCGGTGTCGCCGAAGGTGAGCGTGTGCGTGTGCGGCTGGGAGAGGTGCGTGTACGTGTAGGCGTCCACGTGCCCGTCCGGGCTCGTCACCTGCGCGATCTTGCCGACGCCGTGCGGAGCGCTGTCGTACGCCAACGTCGTGGTGGACGTCGTCCCGTTCACCGTGTCGTCGCGCTCCGCCAACCGGCCGATCTCGTCGTACGTGAACGCGAAGTGCCTCGCGGCCGCGTCGTCGACGGTGAGCACCTCGCCGAAGCCGTCGTAGTGCGTGCTCGTCGTGCCGCGGTCGGGGTCGTCCTCCTCGATCACGCGCCCGTAGGCGTCGCGATGCGTGGTCGTCTTTTCGTTGCCGAAGCGCGTGACGGTGAACGGTTGGCTGAACGGCCCGTACTGGGTCTCGACCGCGCCCTTCGCCTTGTCCGTGGTCTTGACGGTGCGCCCGAGCGCGTCGACCTCGCGCGTCGTCGAGCCGAGCCAGTCCGTGGCCGTGACCTTGTTTCCTCCGTACGTGTACGTGGTCTTGCGGCCCCACGGCTCGACGTGCTCCGTCACCCGCCCGATCGCGTCGTAATCGTAGCTGTCGGCGTACTTGCCCGTGAGGCTGTCGCCCTCCATCCATGGCGCCGTCGCCCGCGTCATGCGCCCAAAGTGATCGTACGTCGTCGCCTGCTCCAGCCGGAGCATCGTGACGCAGTGGGGGCCATCGCAAGCCCTGGTGTCGGCAACGTGCGCCCAGGCGTGCACCGGGCGCCCGAGGCTGTCCAGCTCACGCGTGCTCTGCGGCCCGCCGCCGATCGCGGTCTTGACCTCGAGGGCCCACCAATCGCCCGTGGGGCCGCCCTTCTTCTCGCGCGAGAGCCAGGACGTGGCGGAGCTGCCGTCGGGGTGAAGCTCCTCCGTAAGGCGGCCGAAGCCGTCGTGACGGAGGCGCGTGGCGAGGCCGTTGGGATCGACGGTGCCCCATAGAACGCCGAGACCACGGTCGTAGTCGAAGAGCGTCGTGTGGGCGAGCTGGTTCCGGATGGCGTAGGGGAAGATGCCCTGGGGCTCGTACGAGGTGCAGGCCGTTCGGTAGTGCCCCGAGACGTCGTAGGCAATCGTCAGCACCACGTTCCCGAACGCGTCGCGATAGTACCCGGGAGCTCAGCTGCGTCTCGGGGTCGTTGGGGTCGCGGGTGACGGTCCCCGTCACGTCGCCGTACCCGTCGAACGTGCGCGAAGTCGTGCGGCAGCGTGTCCCGCCCGCCCCCTCGCTGCACGCATCCTCGAAGGTCGCTTCACCCAGCAACCAGTGCGCCGTATCATTCTCGACGGTGCGCGTCACGCTGTCGTCGAAGGCCATCCCCTTCACGGTCGTGTCCTCCTGCAGGACGTTGCCGAACGTGTCGTAGTTGGAGATCACCGTGAGCACGTCGCCGAGTACGGCCTTCGTGTCGCTGCGCGTGGTATCGGCGAAGCGATAGAGCGTCTGCCCTGCGTTGGCCTCGAAGATCGCCTCCGAGCGTCTCCGCTCCACGACGATCGGGAGCGCGAAGTACGTCTTCGGATTGGTCGGCACCTCCTGCAGCGTCGCCTTGTCGTAGACGAAGCTCGACTTGCGTGGGCTTCCCGGGCTGTCCGCTCGACTTCGGCGGAACCGCGCTCGCCGGACCCCACGACCAAGACTCCACCATCTGCCCCGCGAAGGGGAAGACCTCGAGCGCCTGGTCCCACGTCATGTTGTCGTAGAGTTCGGCCGTGCCCGCGCCGGTTTCGTCGTCGACGACGATGCGCTCGCCGAACCCGAGCATGCCGCGGCCGAGGCGATGGTAGCGGGCGTCGCGGTACTCGACCGAGAAGTGCCGGGGTTGATTTTGGCCGTCGTTGATCTGGTACGACGAGACGACGCGCGAAGGACCCACGACACACGTGCGCGGGTACGTGCAGGTGTTGTTGGGGTTCGAGCGCTTGATGTAGGTCTGCTTCTCGTAAAGCGGATCGCTGGTAGAGATGTCGTGCGTGATCGACGTGTCGACGAGGCTCTCGTAGTCAATCGAGACCGTCGGTACGAAGCCAGGATCCCCCGGGTCGAGCGCGCTCATGCCGTCGGTCACGCTGACGAGCTGGTCCTGCGCGTCGCCGTTGAGATAGACGACGAAGGTACCGTCGCTGTTCGGGTTCGGGTAGACCAGATCGTGCCGCCCGCGGCCCCGCACGTCCGAGACCTGAGGCAGGAACCAGGTCACGGGCACGCCGCTGATGCCGTCCACGATCGTGGGGATGTCCAGCGGGATCGCCTTCATGTCGCCGGCGCCGAGATTGTTGAGCACGCTGCCCAAGGAAAAGTTGCCCTTCATCGTCGGGCTCGACACGAAGACGTACCATGACGGGATCCCGCTCTCGTTGCCGGACGGGTCGACCGGCATGGCGAAGTCCATGCGGCCGTCGCCGTTGTAATCGAGCCCGATCGCATAGTCGGCCCACCAGTCCGTCCACCTGTCCGGGTTGTCCTTGATTGGCAGCAGGGACTTGCTCAGCGTCGGGTTCAGCGCGCTGAAGCTCTTGCCGTCGTTGAGCGCGTGGTAGGGGACGTCGGCCGGCGCCGTGGGGCCGAAGTCCGCGGGCCGGTCCACGGGGAGCAAGGGGTAGAGGGTGGGGCCGCGCGCCACGCTGCTGACGAGCGCGTCGCTCAAACCATCGCCGTTGAGGTCGAGGAAGTGGATCTTGTGGAAGGATGGCGGGTTGGGTTCTACGGCCAGGTTGGTGAGGCTCTCCTTCCAGGTCTTCCCCTCCAGGCGAAAGCCGCCGAACGTCCCGTTGACGAGCTGGACGACCATCTCCGAGACACCGTCGCCGTCGAGATCGGCGATCGGATCCCGGAGCAGCCCGACGGTGCAGTCGTCCTTGCCGTCGATCGGCGTGATGGGGATCGGCGTCGGATCCCAGCCAGGGCCGCTGCCGTCCGGCAGGGACTGCTCCCACACGTGAACGTTCCAGCTGGGGTTGCCCGGCTGGGGGGCCAAGGGGTCGCTGAAGTCGGCCGTGGGGTTGAGACACTCGATGAGGTCGGCAACGCCGTCCCCGTTGAGGTCCCCGAGCCGGACGAAGCGGTAGTGCTCGCGCTGGCCAGTTGCGAGCGCGACCGTATTGTCGGCGTCGAACGGGGTAGCGTCGGGGTGGACGACCTCCGTGTCGATGAGCACGAACCGCTTGTGCTCCGGGTCCGACCGCAGCACACGGTAGTGGGGCCAGCTCGACGCCCGCGGGTTCGGCGTGTCGATGAACAGGTCGGTGCGCCCATCCTGATCGTAGTCCATCGGCGTGATGGACCAGGTTCTCGGCCACTGCCGCAGCGCGATCAGCTCCGGTCGCCGTCGCCGGGTTCGTGAGCTTCAGCCATACGGTGGGTGAGTCGAAGCCGCCGCCGTTGTTGAGCGCGACCATCCAGTTGTAGGTCAGGACGCCGTCGTCGTTCAGGTCTTCTCCGTCCGGGATCACGACCACGAGGTCGTCGAGCCCGTCGCCGTTCACGTCGGCGAGCACCCAGCGCCACACGGTTGGAGCCAGCCCGTCCCCCAGCGGCACCGGTGGCGACATCTGCGGCGTGACCATGCCGCTGAACCCGGTCCCGATCGTGCTCCACGCGAAGCTCGTCTTCGGCTTGCAGGTCCCATCGCCCGCGCACTCCTGTACGTCCGTGAGCCGCCGTCGCGAGGTGTGCGGGTTCTCGTCGTAGTGCAGCTCGTACGAGCGCACGAGCGTGCCGCTCGAGAGCGTCCGGATCCGCTTGACCAGCTTCGACTGCGTGAACCGGAGCCCACCCTCGAAGAGCGTGTTCGTCGTCCGCTTCTCGTAGTCGACCGCCACCTGCTGCGTGGCCGCCCGCGACCCGTGCCGCGTGTAATCGATGTGCGAGAGCCGCACCTCGGGGCTGTGCCCGTCGCCCGAATCGAGGTCGTTCTCGTACGTGTAGTCGACCGCGTTCCCGTGGCGGTCCGCCTCGGTCGACAAGTGCCACGCCGCCACCACCCCACCCGTCGCCATCGCGCGGCTGTCGACCGTGGCGCCGTACGAGAGGACGTTCCCGCCTTTCTCGTACACCGTCCACTGCTCGGGCCACGACTCGGGCCCCAGCCTCGAATCCTCCCTGGCCTGCGAGATCACCTTTCGCATCGTGTCGGGGAAGGTCCGCCATTCCTTGCTGCCGGCGCCGTCGGCGCCGTCGCTCTTCGGGACGGGAACCAGGCGGATGCCATCGAGGCAGAACTTGTCCTCGCTGTCGTACCGCACCGAGCGTATGCGCCCGTCCTGCGCCATGTTCGACGGGCAGCGGGTGATGGCCGATAGCCCCTGCAAGGCGAAGCCGACGCCGAGCGGCCCTTCGCCGCGCGAGGAGTCGTAGGCGATGGCGAGGCTCGGCTCCATGCCGAGCCGGCCCGGAGGGACGACGAGCGGGATGGTGTAGGTGGCCTGCCCGCTCGGCGAGACCGCGAAGGCTCCGGCGGCGGTGCCGGCCGCCGGCGTCTTCGAGGGCTCGAGCCGCGGTGGTAGCGACGTCGCGCCGTCCGCTGGGTAGGCGGGGCACGAGACATCGCTCACGCCGGGGACCGGCGGCCCGAGGATGCCGCCGGCGACCCGGGGCCCCGTCGACGACGACGTGCCATCGTTGCAGCCGAGCACGCAGAGGAAGACGGTGAGGAGGGAAAGACAACGGGCGGGGCGCATGGACCTCTTCTGCTTGCGTGTCACGGAAGGCTCCTTCAGACACACTGAGCCGCGGCGAGAACACAGGAGCCCTGCCCGCGGTTGCGGGGTCCCTCGGGGGCGGCTCGCTCCGCCTCTATGAGGTAGGGCGCGCCAGCTCGGGGTTCCGATTTCGGCGCCCTGCACTTTGCTGAAATAGGGGCGAGATGGATTGCCTCGCCGCCTTGCGCGCGCACGTTCGCCCACGAAGTGAGACGTCCACAGACAGAGGCGCCGCCTCGGGTGAGCCGCCAGGGTGACGTGACGCGAGCGTCGACGGCGAGCGCGGGGAGGGATCGCGAGGGAGCAACCGAAGTGCGCGCGCGCTGCCCCGCTGGTATGTTCGAGGGGCTGTGCCTGCTCGGCCGGCGGAGGAGCGCGGGAAGTGGCGAACTCAGTGACCCTACGGCCGACGGCACCCAGGAGGCGCCTCCGGATGTCGCCAGCCGAGCGTCAGTGGGCGATCGAGCACCTCCAGCAGTGTCACTCGCCGTTCACCGAGATCCAGGCCGACCAGTTGCGGGAGGTGTTCCCGGCGATCTTCAGCTCAAACTTCAACCGGGTCTGGGACCAGCTCCGGAAGCGCGGCCTCGCGGAGGAAGAGGCGAAAGAGTTGTTCCAGGAGACTTTCCTGACGGCCTTCCTCAAGATCGTAGAAGCTCGGGTTCCCGGAGAACGTCGCGACGTACATCTACACGATCGCGAAGCATCGGATCCTGACCCACCTGCGCAACAGGCAGGTCGCTCTGGCCGCGGTATCGGTCGGCCTGCCATCCTCGGGGTCCATGAAGCCCCTCAGTAGCGGGCGGAGGGCGGAGCGCGCCGTGCTCTACGACGAGATGGCGCGGCGGCTCACGCCGGAGCAGCGAGCGGTGTTCGAGGCGGTGCAAATCTACGGGCTGACGCACCAGGAGGCTGCGGACCTCCTGGGCATCTCCGAGGGGACGGTGAAGAGCCGGCTCCGGATCGCGAAGCGCGAGATGTGTGCTCTGGCGGGGGAGGTCCTGCCACCGAGCGATCGAGGCGACGAATGAACGACGCCGAAGGCTATATCTACTTCGACGGGCCGGAGCCCGAGCCCCTCCGGTCCCTGCTCGACGACGTGCGCGACCTGCCTCCGCTGACGCGGGAGGATAAGGCGCTCATGGAACGCCGGCTCTTCGACGCGATCGACACCGCGCTCGGGTACGCCCGGGAGCCCTGTGAGGTCCCCTCCGCGCCTGCCCCCGTCGCTCCGCCCCCGTCGGCCGGCATGCCCCCGGTCGTACGCCAGCCCGCGAACCTCGCGAGCACTGCACCGGCAGCGGTTCCCGATGGAGCCCGAACCCCCAGCGTGTCGCCCCCCAAGTCCGACACTCCCGCGCGAGGCCCCGCGCTGAAGACGCAGGAGCTGCCGGTGATCCACGTCGAAAAGAACGACATGAAGGAGACGGCACCCCTCGGGGACGACCGCTTCGCGGTCGCGCTCAGGGCGATCCCGTTCGTCGGCAACACCGTCGGCACGGCCACCGTCCACATCCCACCCATGTCGCTCGCGCAGTTCGCGGCGTTTCAGGCCGAGCTCGCCTTCTGGCCCACCTATCCGGACTGGGTCGACATCAACACAAGGTGGCGCACGAGGCGGCGCACCGCGCGCTCAACGAGCACTGGCAGAAGCACTTCGCCGAGCATCCGGAGGATGGGCCCGCGTACGCGCGCGCCTTCGCGGAATGCACGGAGCGCCTGCACGGACCGGGGTCGAGACGCTACGAGTTGCCGGTGCGGTGGTAACCGCACCCGGAGGACCAAACCGCGTACGCGAGCGCCTTCAACGAGTGGACGGGGCACCTGCGCGCGTTGTTTCCGAGGTAGCGCGGTCCCGGGCGGCGCGGCGACGCTGGGCGGACCACGGAATCACCGGAGGGGCGCGCGTCACCGGCGCCGGGCGAACGCGTCGGCGTGCGAGCCTCTTCGGCACGCGTGGTAGCTCGCTCCCCCTTGCGCGGAAGCGCTGCGGAGACGGGCGGGCCCGATCCTCCGCGAGGAGAGGCCGTTCCTACACGGGCGCGCCGCTTCACGCAGGGAGCGCACCGCTTCACGCAGGGGGCGAGCTGCTTCACGCAACGACGCGCCGCTGCGCCGGTGAGGGGAGCGGCTTCCTCGTCGGGCGAGCGGCTTACCGGCGTGCACGATGCGCGTCGCGGCCGGGGGAGAGGCGTTCGACCCCCGACGCGGCGCTTCGCAGACGGAGGGAAGCGCGACGCGCGCGGACGAAGGGCATCCGCGCTCGGGGGAGCGGGCTCCGCGCCGAGGCGAAGCGCTGCGGCGCGGGAGGAAGCGGAGCAGCGGTAGCGGGAAGCGCTGCCTCGGGGGGAGGATGCGCCGCGCCCCCGCGGGGGAAGCAGCGCGCAGGTGGAGGAGCGGCTTCACCGACGAGGGGAGCGGCGTCGCGCGTGGCGGATCGAGCAACGCGCTGGAGTGCGGCGCTTCGCAAGGTGGCGGAACGGCTCCACACGTGGAGAATCGAGGCCCGCGCTCCGGCGCCCCGGGCCCTGGACGCGACATCGGCGCCGCCTTGACGCGCAGCGGCCTCCGGCGTGACCCTCTCGTCATGCCCGGCGCCGACGAGCCTCCCGGACCCGGCCGTCCTTCCGCCGGAGCCTCGCCCTCCGCAATCCAGCACGCGCCCACGATGGCGGTCGACCGCGTGGCGCTCGGCGTCGCGCCTACCCAGGCCATCGCCGTCCCCCCCATCGCCACGGCGCCCACCCAGGCGGTGAACGCCCTCGCCACCGCGCCCACCGAGGCCATCCCCATCGCGTCGCTCCCCACCCTGCCCTCCGCGGTCGACATCGTCCCCGGCGCGCAGCCACCGGCGCCCGCGCCCCCTCCCTCTCGCCGCGTCGCCTTCCTCGTGGCCGCCGGCGTCCTCGTGCTCGCAGCCCTCGCGGGCGTGCTCTTCGTGATCGGCCTCACCTCGCCGGCCTGCACAGGGCGGGCAGGGCGCACTTCGCTTCGCTCACGAACGAGCAGATCCGGGCGCGCATCGACGCCGGCGCGCACCACGTGCTCAGTCAGAGCACGAGCGAGGGGTGACGACGTGGACCATCGACACGCCGGCGCAGGGCATGACCGGCCCGAGGTCAAGCTCTACCGCTACCCGGACGTGGCCCAGGCGGAGCGGGCGCACGAGGCGCTGCACGCGGGCCCGGCGGCCGCCCGCGACGGCAAGGCGGTCCTCCAGGTCGCGTTGCCCTCGCCCGCCGGGGCGGAGACGCTCCTCGCCCGCATCACGCGCTGAGACGCGCGTCGAGCAGCGCCACGAAGCGCCGTCGCACAGCGATGCTACAACCCGCCCGCATGTTCGACGCCACGCGCACCCCCTACGATCTCCTCGGCGGCGAGCCCGTCGTCCGCCGCATCGTGGATCGCTTCTACGCTGCCATGGCCCGCGACGAGCCCGTGCTCGCCCGCCTCCACCCGTGCGACGACGACGGCCGCGTCGACCAGGCGAACCAGGACCGGTTCGCCCTCTTCCTCATCGGCTGGCTCGGCGGCCCGCAGGACTACGTCGCCGCCCACGGCCACCCTCGCCTGCGCATGCGCCACGCGCGCGTCGCCGTCGACGTCGCCATGCGCGACGCCTGGCTCCGCGCCATGAAGACGGCGCTCGACGAGGAGGCCGTCGACGGCGAGCTGCGCACCTTCCTCGACGCCCGCTTCGCCGAGGTCGCCGACTTCATGCGCAACCGGCCGGGCTGACCGTCAGCCCGGCGGCGCGGGGGATCGCCGGCGGGAGGCGCGCCCTCGACCAGCCGGCCAATCTCCTGCTCGACGATGCGTTCGATGTCGCGGGCGCCGAAGCGGAGCGTCGCGGCCTGCTCGCGGATCCGCGCGCGGAGGTCCGCGGGCAGCGCCGCGAGCCGGGCGTGCGGCTCCAGGCGGGCGAGCACGGCGTCGATCGTCTTGTCGGCGATCGCGGTGGCGGCGGCCGCGTCGAGCGGGCGGAACGCGACGACCGCGCCGATGCGTCCGAGCAGCTCGGGCCGGAAGCGGTCGCGCAGCCCCTCGCGAAGCGCGTCGTCGGAGGCTTCGTTCGGGGCCGTCCCCCGCGGCGGGCCGTCGCCGCGGTGGAAGCCGACCGTCCGCGTGCCCCGCATGTCCGGCGCCACGTTCGTCGTCATCACGAGATCGCCTCGCGGAACGATGCGCGCTTGCCGTGCCCGTCGGTGAGCGCGCCGTCGTCGAGGAGCTGGAGCAGGATTTGGAGCACGTCCGGGTGCGCCTTCTCGACCTCGTTGAACAGGACCACCGAGGCCGGACGCCGGCGCACCGCGCTCGTGAGGAACCCTTCTTCCTGGTGGCCCAAGTAGCCGGGGGGCGCGCCGAGGAGCCGCGCGACCTGGTGCTTCTCGCCGAACTCCGTCATGTCGATGCGGTGCAGGCACTCGGCCCGCGCGAAGAGGTACTCGGCCAGCACCCGAGCCGTCTCTGTCTTGCCCACACCCGTCGGCCCGACGAACAGGAACGACGCGATGGGACGCCGAGGGTCGCGCAGGCCGCTGTACGCCTTGGTCAAGGTCGCCGAGACGCGCGCCGTCGCCGCCGCCTGCCCGAACACACGCGCGTCCAGGAAGCGATGCAAGCCCAGGAGCCGCTCGCGGTCGCCCTGGTTCACCAGCTCGAAGGGCACTCCGCACCGCTCCGAGAGGATGGTCGCCACGTCGCGCCGCCCGATCTGCGCGCTCTCGCCCTCGGCCTCCGGCGCCGCGGAGCCCGCCTCCCCGAACTCGCCGAGCGCGCGCCGCGCGCACGCCTGGTCGACGAGATTGACCGCCTTGTCGGGGAGCCGGCGCTCCGGCAGGTAGCGGATGGCGAGGTCGACCGCGCCCTCGAACGCGTCGTCCCCCACCGTGAGGCCGTAGTGCCCCTCGAACCGCGGGCGCAGCCCGGTCAGGATGGCGATGGCCTCGGCGCGGGTAGGCTCCTCGACGCGGACCACCTCGAACCTGCGGGCCAGCGCCTCGTCGCGCGCCAGGTGGCGGTCGTACTCCTGCGTGGTCGTCGCGCCGATCAGCCGGAGGTCGCCGCGCGCCAGCGCGGGCTTCAGGATGTTGGCGGCGTCGAGCGCCTCGGCGCTCCCCGCCCCCGCCCCGATGATTGTGTGCAGCTCGTCGATGAACAGGATCAGCCCCGGCTCCTCCGCGGCGCGCTGAATCACGCCCTGGAGCCGCTCCTCGAACTCGCCCCGGAACTTGGTGCCGGCCACGAGCGCGGCCACGGAGAAGCTCGACGATGCGCTTGCCGCGGAGCGCGGGCGGCGCGCCCGGCCCGCCGATGCGCTGGGCGAACCCCTCGACGATGCACGTCTTGCCCACCCCGGCGTCGCCCACGAGCAGCGCGTTCGCCTTCTTGCGCTGAAGCAGGATCTGCCCGAGCCGTCGGATTTCGTCCTCCCGACCGACGACCGGATCGAGCTTCTCGGCCTTGGCCAGCGCGGTCAGGTCGCGGCCGACCTCGTTGAGGATCGCCCCCGGGCCGGTGCGCTTGGGCGGCGGCGCGGCGGCGGCAGGCACGCCCGCCGCCGGCTGGAGCTCCTTGGGGACGTCGAGGACGGCCACCGTGGCGCCGCCCCTCACGGGAGACGCGCCGCCGCCGACCGCCCGCGCCACGGCGATGCACGCCGCCTGCGCCGAGCCGGCGTTCTCGAGCAGCTTCGCGAGGGCGCCGTCGTCGAGCGCGCCCCACGTCCCCTCCCCGCAGACCAGAAACCGGTCGCCGACCGCCGCGTCGAAGACGACGACGTCCGGGACCGGCGCCGCCTCCGCGCCGACGACCCGGCTCGGGCGGCCCCGCTCCGGGTGCTCGCGCGCCGCCTCGCGCGTCAGCTCGCCGCGCTCGACCCGGTCCGCGACGTCGCCGTGGTCGCGCGTCAGACAGGTGAGCCTCGATCCGTCGGGCAGGACGATCGACGGCGTGTAACGCGAGTGCGAGGGGACCGAGGGGGCGCCCGAAGCGGCGGCGCGCAGGAGGTAGGCGCGCACGACCCCGACGTGCGCGATCGAGAGGCGCCCCTCGTCGAGCAACGCCGCGAGGAGCATCAAGCCCTCGCCCTCGGTCGCGGAGGGCGCGATCCGCTGCACGACGCGGTGCGCGGTGCCGATCGCTTCTCTCAGCGTGGCCGCCGCGTCCTCGTGCGGGTGGCGCGCGCCGACCCGCGCCGACACCGCGTCGACCGCGGCGCGCGCGGCGTCCGCGCCGCGCGCCCCGCACCGGCTGGCGTCGGCCAGGACGAAGACCCCTGCCTCTTCGTCGGCACCCCAAGCACCGGCGGTGCCCTGCGCGCCCGGATCCGACCACACTCCTATGCGGAGCCTATCGGTCATCGACGAGCCCGACGCGTCCTGTCATCGCCATCGCGCGAGCATAGCGCGACCGTTGCGCGAGCATAGCCGGCGCGTGTCATCGGCGCACCGGCTACGCACCCCGGGCGCCCCCGGCGCTGATACGCCTGATGTCATACTAGCCACGAGGCGTTGACAGGCCTGGCGCGCCGTTCTTATGGTCGCAGTTTCCGAGCCATGCCTGTCTCTGACAAAGCGCCTTCGAGCCGCCGATGACCTTGCAAGACGCGAGGTGGATACCCATCGGGTCATTGCCCGTCGACCTCCAACTGGAGGTATTGCGGACCTCGGGGCCCATTGCATCCAAGGACCGTCGCCCCGAGTCCAAGACGAACGCGTTCCTCGTGGGTCTGGGGCTGCTCTCGTTCGCGCTCCTGCACCTCTTCACGGTGAACGACGCGCCCGGCTTCCACTCCTTGACCCGTCTCGGGCTGCTCCTCGTCGGCGGGTGGCTCGTCCTGCGGCACGCGCTCGCGACGCTCCGGCCGGGGTTCCGCGCGCACCTCGGGCGGCAGATGATCTTCGGGGAGGGCTCGCTGGTCGTCGCCGACGAGCGCTGCGTGCGGGTGCTCCCGGCCGAGGCGCTCGAGTTCAAGGGCGAGGCGATCAAGCTCGGCAAGGAGACCGTCGGGCGGATCCGCGGCAACGACGCGGCCCAGCTCCGGGAGCTGATCGAGAAGGCCAAGGCCGACCCGAGCGTCCGCGAGGCCAATCGGTACCGGCGCGCGGCGGCAGGGGCGCGGCCGGTGCCCTCGCTCGCCATCTGGTCGGCCGGCACCACGACGCTCGCCAGCGCGGCCCTGCTGCTCTCGACCGTGCTGCTCATCGAGACGGGGCCCCTCGACGCGCACTGGTCGCAGGTCCACGACGGCGAGGAGAAGACCGCCGCCGTGGTGAAGGCCGCGTCCGGGGTGGACGACGCGCGTGACCATTTGATCGCGAGCGCGCGCCGGGCGCTCGCTCGACACAAGCACGACAACCTGCTC
Source organism: uncultured delta proteobacterium (assembly GCA_963827955.1). GTDB lineage: Bacteria > Myxococcota_A > Polyangia > Polyangiales > Polyangiaceae > CAWHDJ01. The sequence goes on from CAWHDJ010000017.1 coordinate 515,398, forward strand.
GCCGCGGCGCGCGGCGACGGTGGCGAGGACGCCGTGCGGGCGTTCCTCGATGCGTACGACGCCGACGAGGCCCGGCCAGGCGTACAGGAGCGGCTCGACGCGCTGTGCGCGGCCAGGATTGTCGACCAGCCGGGCGACACCGCCCTGACGCACACGCTCCACGCGGTGCAACGCACCCGGTGCGGGACGGCGCGCAAGGTCGTCTACTTCCGCGTCGTGGGGAACGATACGGGCACGTACGACGCGCAGACGTTGATGGATGACCTCTGCCAGCGCGCCGGCGCGATGGCAGGCGACGCCCGCTACGAAGCAATCCGGCTCTTCACGACGAGCGATCGCTCCGGAGAGCCCTACGTGGAGCTCACCCTCGGCCGGTGGCAGATCGAGGTGAGGTTCATGTCGAGCTCGGGCAAGCCGGTGCCCGGCGCCGGCTACGTCCACCGGGGCCCGCTCGTGCCAGGGCGGTGGCCATGAGCGCCGCCGCCACAGGGACCCGCGCCGCGGCGGGGGCGTCCCCGTCGTCCGGGTACGACCGCATGGATCGTCTCGAGGCGGTTCATGACTGGGACGGGCTCGCCGACGCGCTCGGGAAGGCGATCGCCTCGGAGCACGACGTCACGGCCAAGGCGGCCCTCCACCTGCGGCTCGGCCGCATCCAGGAGGACAAGCTCGGGCAGGTCGTCCCTGCGCTGCAGAGCTTCCAGGACGCGTACAAGCTCGACCCGAAGCTCGGGGGAGCGCTCCGCCAGGCGCGCGCAATCTACTGGATGCTCGCCAAGACCAACATGGTCAAGAAGCTCCTGGATCTCGAGAATCCAGCAGCCCCCCGTCGCCGCCGAGCTGTTCGTCGAGCTCGGCGACGTGCTCGTCGACGGCGGCGACGCCAAGGAAGCCGCCGCGGCGTACGCGCGTGCCCTCGGCATCTCGGGCGGGCGGAGCGAGGAGGCGCGCGCCGCCCTGGGCGACGTGGAGGTCGTGGGGAGCGGGTGGCGCACGCGCATCGCGGGCCTCACCGCCCAGGCGAAGGACGAGGGCTCGCCCGCGGCGAAGGCGCGGCTCTTCGTGCGGGCCGCGCGCATCGCCAGGCGGTTCTCGCCCGAAGACCTCGAGTCTCTGCTCGCGTCCGCGTACCTGGCCGACCCGAGCGACGAGCAGGCCGCCGTGCTTTACGAGCGGCTCCTCGTGGAGAAGGGCCGGCAGGCGGACATCCTGGAGACGCAGCGGCGCGCGCTCGCGCTGCTCCCGGACGAGGCCCGGGGCCAGGCCGCGTACCGCTTCGGCGTGCGCTGGGCCGCGCGTCACCAGGTCCGGGCGCACAGCGTGGAGCTCTTCGAGACCGCGCTCCGGAACGACCCGCGCCAGGTGGGCGCGTTCGCGTACCTGCGCGACATGTGGGGCACCAAGCAGCGCGACTGGCTGAGCGTCGCCGTGCTCGCCGAGATGCTGGCCGGCGAGCACGGCGAGTCGCCCTACTGGCTGGCCCAGGCAGGCGCCGTGCGCTGGCGCAACCTGGGCAACGTCGGGCGGGCGCGCACTTGGTTCGAGAAGCTCGCGGTCATCGCGCCCAATCACCCGAGCCTCCTGGCCTTCGAGGCCGAGACCGGAGAGAAGCTCGCCGCCCCCGCGCAGCCGGCCGCGCAGGGCGGAGAGCCGGACGTCGACCGCATCCTCGCGAAGGTCGATTCTCGGGCCGGCCGCCGCCGGAGCCGGAAAGGAGCGAGGAGCGCCCCGTGCTGCGGTGGCCCGGCGAGACGGCCTCGTCGTCGACGGGCCGGCCCTCCAGCGCCGCTCCGTCGAGCTGCTCGCCGAGGTGGACGAGGACCGCAGCCGCGCCGCCGAGCGCATCGCGGCCGCCGAGGCGCACCTGCGACTGGTCGTGACGGGCAGCGCCGGAGACAAGGCCGGAAAGCTCCTCGACCGCGCCATCGAGCTCGAATCCCTACCGGGTCGAGGCGTACCTCGTGGCGGCGCTCACGAGCCACCGGCAGGGGCGGCTCGCGGAGGCGCTCGAGCGCTACGAGCAGTCCGCCGCGCTGGCGCCGAAGAACGCCGAGATCCGCTTCCATTGCGGGTTCGGCTTCCTCGACGCCGCGCGCTGCCCGTCGCTGCCGGACGACGACGCGGCCGAGCTGGCCGAGGTGGCGGGCGAGCACTTCGAGGCCACGCTCGCGATCGAGCCCGGGCACGCCGCGGCCGCGCTGGGCGCGATCGAGAGCGCGCTCTACGGCAAGGCGACGAAGCTGCGCGACGCGCTCCCGGGCCTGTTCGCGAGGGTGGCGCCCGCCGAGGCGCTCCGACCCGCGGTGACCCGCCTGCTCTACCAGGCGATCTTCGCGTTCCGCGTCGGCAAGGCCAAGGGCGTCGACCAGAAGAACAAGAAGACGATGGCCGACGTCGCCGACGTCGCGCGCCGCTGGCTGGACGCGTTCCCCTCCGATCCCGCCCTCGCCGGCATCGCGGACGCGACCGTCGCCAAGTGCGAGTCGGCCGAGGAGATCTGCGCCCGCGTCGCCGAGCACGCGCGCCTCATCCCGGACGTGCGCGTGCTGCGCATGCTGCTGCGCGAGCGGCTCGCCGACGTGGCCGACACATCGCAGCGGCTCGAATCTCTTCGCCGGCGCGATGGGGCGCATCCCGCCGCTCGACGGCATCGCGCACGACTACATCTCGATGGCCCACCTGGCGGCGAAGCGCGCCGTCGTCGAGGGCGACACGGCCGCCGCGCGTGACGCCTGGCAGCGCTGCCTGGCGCTCGACCCGGAGAGCCCGGCCGTCAACCAGAACCTCCTCCGCCTCTCGATGCACGCGGGGGACACCCAGGGCGCCGCCCGGTTCGACCGCCGCCTCGAAGAGCTGTGGGGGCTGTACGCCGAGGCTGGGCGCGAAGGCGTGCTGGTGCGTGCCTCCGCGCGCGCCAAGCTCGCCCTCGACGCCGACATGGACGCGGTGCTCGAGCGCCTCCAGAAGCAGGAGAAGAAGCCGTCCGTCGCCGAGATGACCAACCTCGTCCACCGTTGGGCGCGCGCCGAGGCGCAGAGGCGCCTCGTCCTCGAGCCAGCGCTCGCGGTGGACCTGGGCGGGAGCGCCGTCGCGGCGCTGATCTCGGGCGCGCCGAAGAGCGTGCTCGAGTCGGCGCTGTCCATCCTGGCACGGCCCCTCGGGGGCGAGCCGCCGATCGCGTACGGCTACTTCGGCGCCACCAAGAACGTGAGCCCCGCCAACCTCGCCAAGGCGCGCGACGACTGGCGCGCCGAGCTCGAGCGCGACATGGCGGAGCGGCGGCGGGTCGGCGTCTCCACGGCGGACTACGAGCGGCTCATCGAGCGGGGGCTCACCGCGACGCGCATCCTCTTCGACCCGGCCACCCGCGCGCGCTACGACGACGCGACCCTGCCGGCGCCCCGCGCCGACTTCTGCTACGGCCATGCCCAGGGCTTCCGCCGGCTCGTGGACCTGTCGTGCTTCGTCGCCGACGAGGGCGAGGCCGACCGCGGCCCGCTCGCGACCCTCCTCGGCCGGATCCCCCGTGTCGTCATCGGGCCCTACCTCTCGGTGGGGCTGCGGGACGAGGGCTGGCTCGTGTGGGCGCTTCAGCGCGTGCGGTACGCCGGGCTCATCTCCCAGGGCTTCCGGCTCCTCGAGAAGGGCGAGGTCGACGCCGCCATCGACCTCTGCGCCAAGCTCGACGCCTCCCAGCGCGCGCTCGGCGTCGCGCTCGAATCTGGCGTCGGTCCACCACCTCCATACGGCCGTCCTGTTGAACGGCGGGAAGGGGAGCGTGTGGCAGGTGGCCGACGGCGTGCTCTCGCACGCGCGCGACGCGGTCCGGCTCTCCCGCTGGTGCGACCCGGCGCAGGCCACGGCGGACATCCAGGGGCTCGCGAAGCAGCCCGTCGAGAAATCGCTCAGCGCGTCGCGACGGTGCGCGCGGGCAAGCTCCTCGAGCACAACCGCACGGCCGACGCGCTGGCCGTGCTCTGGGACGTCTATCCCGGCTACCGCGGCAAGCCGATGCCCACGCGGGCGCCCAGGGCGAGCGCGTTCCCGCTCGCGCCGGCGGGGCCGCCGGGCTTCGCCTTCCGCGTGGCGCAGGCGCTCCGCGAGGACGTCGTCAGCTGGTTCAACACCACGCGGCCCACGACACGCATCGAGGTCGAGCAGCGCAAGTCGCTCGCGCGCTCGGTCACGTCCGGGGCCGCGAGGTGGGCGAGGTACGCGGCGGAGCAGGCGCGCGGCGACCCGGGCACCCAGCCGCTGGCGCAGGCGGCCATGAGGCTGCTCGAGACACTCGGCAAGGACGAGGCCCGGCTCGCGTAGCGGGCCGCCCGAGGACGGAGCGAGGCATGGCAGAAGCGACCAAGATCGATCTCACCGCGGGCCACTACGACGTCCTCGGCGTCGCCGAGAGCGCGACCGAGCAGGAGATCGGCGAGGCGGAGAAGGCCGTCCGCAAGGCGCACGACCACCGCGCCCACCTGGGCGACGCCGCGGCCACCGCGGTGCTGAGCCACCTCAACGAGGCGCGCGCGGTGCTCCTCGACCCGGCGAGGCGCGCCGCCTACGCCCAGAGCCCCCAGGCCCTCTGGGAGAGCTTCGCCGACCCGGCGCACGCGCTGCCCGTGACGCGCGGCGAGCGCCTCTCGCAGATCCGCGCCTGGCTCTCCGGCGAGCACGACCCCGTGCGCGCGGCCACGCTCCTCGACGTCCCCGCGCCGGACCGCCTCCTCCGCCGGCAAGCTCTCCTGGGAGACGAGCCCACGGGGCCCCAGCCCGGCAACGGCAGAGGAGGCGCCGGCACATGAAGATCTTCGACTGGCTGCGTGGAGGGCCCGAGGGGCCCGAGCAAGGGCCCGAGCCGGAGGGCCGCTCGGAGGCGCCGGACGAGCCCGAGCTCGAGCCCGCTCCGCCGCCGAGCAAGGCTCCTCGGAGCGAGGCTCCTCCACCCGAGACGGCCGAGTGCGAGCCCGCCGCGCCCCGGAACGGCAGGCCTCCGCCCGGCCTCGAGCTGGGGCCGGACCGGAGGATCGTGGTCACAGGCCTGGCGCAGGCGGTCGACGCGTTCAGGCGCGTGGAGGCCGCCGTGCAGCCGCTCGTGGGGATGCTCCAGGCGACCGCGAAGGCGTCGTCGCGCTCGGACCAGGAGCGGAAGCAGCAGTTCCTCGATCTGCGCGCCCACATCACGGGCGAGACCGACCGGCTGGCCGAGGCGCTCCGCGAAGAGATGACGCGGGAGTCGGCGATCGAGCTGTGGAAGGCGATCGTGCCCGCGATCGACGAGATCGATCACGTGCTGCGCGAAGAGGCGCTCGGCGAGACGCGCGGGGCGCCGAGCGTGCGCCTCGTGCGCCGCAAGCTGCGCGACGCGCTGAGCCGGCTCGGCATCGAGGAGATCGCCGTCGAGGCCGGGGAGACGGAGTTCGATCCCCACGTGCACGAGGGCACGCCGCACGACGGGGCAGAGGGCGACGAGAAGCTCGCGGCGGGGACGGTGACCCGGGTCGAGCGGGCCGGGTACACGCTCGGCGACCGTGTGCTGCGCTGCGCGCGCGTGGCCGTCGTACGAGGATAGGAGGACGCTGAGGCATGGGGCGCATCATCGGCATCGATCTGGGGACGACGTACTCCTGCGTGGCGTACTTCAACGAGAAGAAGGGCGTCTTCGAGGTGCTGCCGTCCAAGCAGGGGCAGCAGACGACGCCCTCGGTCGTGGGCGTCAACAAGAGCGGCGAGGTGGTGGTGGGCGAGACCGCCAAGCGCCAGGCGCTCCTGAGCCCCGAGAGCACGGTGGCCGAGATCAAGCGCCACATGGGCGAGCGCGGTCCGGGCGGGAAGCCGTACGTGGTCCGCTTCGCCGGGCGCGACCACACCCCGGAGGAGATCTCGGCCTACGTGCTGCGCGAGCTGAAGGAGGCCGCGGAGCGCGCGCTGAACGAGCCGGTGACCGCGGCCGTGATCACGGTCCCCGCCTACTTCGAGGAGCCCCAGCGGCAGGCCACGATGCGCGCCGGCAAGATGGCGGGCCTCGAGGTCCATCGCATCATCAACGAGCCCACCGCGGCCGCCATCGCCTACGGCCACGACCACGCCACCGCCGACGAGGACGAGGACGAGGACGCCGACACGAGGCCGCGGCGGCTCGTCATCTACGACCTCGGCGGCGGCACCTTCGACGTCTCGGTCATCGAGGTCGAGAAGGGCAACATCCGCGTGAGGAGCACGCACGGCGACCACTACCTGGGCGGTGTCGACTTCGACCGCGCCATCTCCGCCTGGGCCGTCCAGGAGATCCGCGCGCGCTACGGGGTCGACCTCGAGGCCATCGCGGCGGCGAAGGGCAAGGACGGGGAGCGCGGCAAGCGGGCGCTCGACCGGCTCCGCCTCGAGGCCGAGGGCCACAAGAAGGCGCTCTCGTCCGAGGAGACCGTCAACATGTCGTTCGCCGCGCTCGTCGTCGACCCGAAGAACGGCGAGGTGGTCGACGTCGAGCTGGACCTCGGGCGCAAGACCTTCGAGGCGATGATCGCGGGCAAGATCAACGACACCCTGCGCAGCGTCGACGTCGCGATCGCCGACGCCAAGATGAAGATCGGCGACATCGACGAGGTGATCCTGGTCGGGGGCTCGACGCGGATCCCGCTGGTGAAGCAGGCGCTCGCGCGCCACTTCGGCAAGGAGCCGCGCACCGACATCCACCCCAACCTCTGCGTGGCCCTGGGGGCCGCGCACGAGGCGCTCAAGCACGTCGACGTCTCGCAGGTGCCGGCCGATCAGCGCGCCGCGTACGAGGAGAAGCTCGAGGCGGCGCCGCTCGTCGTCGACGTCACGGGGCACTCGCTCGGCATCGCGGTCCAGGGCAAGTACATGTCGGTGCTCATCCCCAAGCAGAGCCCCATCCCGGCGAACGTCACGCAGTCGTACCAGACGATGGTCGACAAGCAGCCGGCCGTGCACATCCAGCCCTACCAGGGCGAGCACCAGCTCGTCGAGCGCAACACCGCGCTGCGCTCGTTCCACCTCGAGGGGCTGCCTCCGCTGCCGGCCGGCCAGGTGAAGATCGACGTCACCTTCCTGCTCGACGCCAACGGCATGCTCACCATCACCGCGAAGGACACGCTGACCGGCCGCCAGCGCGAGATCGTCATCGAGGACATGTACGGCCGGGGCGGCACCCCCGCGTCGGCGCCCCTGTTGCCGAGCGCCCGCTCCCAGGGCTCGGGCACGACCGCGCCGGCCCAGCCGGTCGCGGCGGCACCGGCGGCACCGGCGGCACCGGCGCTCTCCGAGAAGCACAGGAAGTTCGTCGAGCGGGCCAAGGCCCTGCTGCCCAAGCTCGCCCCCGAGCCCGCCGCGCGCCTCCAGGCCGCGCTCGATGGGCTCGACGCCGCCGCCCGGCTGGGGAACCCGCGCGCCGTCGAGGCCGCGGGCGACGCGCTCATGGAGACGCTCTTCGACGTCCGCCCCTGAGCGCCACGACCATGCTCGAGAGGCTCCTCCCGCTCCGCGCCTTCGTCATCCTCCGCCGGGTGGATCGCGCGCTCCTCCAGGGCGACATCGCGACCGCGGTCCGCCTGTGCCGGGCCTACCTGGCGACGCGGATCGCGGCCGTGAGCCCGCCCCTCCGCGGTCTCGACGCGCGCGTCGCGGCGCGCACGGCCCTCTGCGCCCTGCTCTCGGGCGACGGCGAAGAGCTCTCGGCCGCCGCCTCGCTCGTCGACGGGGCCGTGACCCCCGAGGGCATCGCCGCGGCTGCGTGCGCCGAATGGTGCGTGGCGGCGCGCAAGGGCAAGGTGAAGGCCGTCCTCGCGCGGGGCACGCTCGAGAGCGAGGCCGAGCCCCCGTCGTCCATCGAGTCCGCGCTCTTCCCTCTCGTCGTCCTGATCGCGGCCGAGCGGCGGAAGAAGCCAATCCTGCCCGCGCTCGCGAAGACCGTCGCCGAGCGGCTCGACCCCAGTCTGGGGCCCCCGGAGCTTCCAGGTGCGATCGGCGCTGATGCGCGCTCGCCTCGCGCTCGTCGAGGGGGATCGCCGTCCGGCGATCGAGGCCGTCGGCGCCATCGGGGCCGGCGCGCCGGCGCGATACCGGCTGTTCGCGGCCGTGGCCCGGCAGGACGTCGAGGCGACGCTCGCGGAGGCCGAGCGCCTCGCGCCCGAGGAGCGGCGCGAGGCGATCGACGCCGCGGTGCCGATCGCCCAGGACGCGGGCGCTCCTGCGTTGCGGCGCCTGCTCGACGCGTGGGGCCCCGATCTGTCCGACACCACGCGAGAGGTGCTCGTCGCGGCGCTCGCGCTCGCCCTCACCCGCGAGGGCAACCCGGAGGAGGCCCTCGATCTCGTCCGCGAGGCCGAGGCGCGGGGCGCGGCGCCCACGCCGCTAGCGGTCGTCAAGGCGTACGCGGCGCTGATCGAGCGCGACGCCGGGCGGGCCTCCGAGGCGCTGCGCGCCGCGCCCCGCACCGACCCAGCCGTGGCCTCGCTCTCCCTCGCCGCCCTCGCGCTGGGCGGCGACGGCGCGGCCCTCTCCGCCGAGCTCGCGGCGCTGCCGGCGCCGCCCTCCGCGCGCCACGCCGAGGCCCTCCGCCCGCTGGTCCTGGCCGCGCTGGCGCAGGGCGGCGCGCCGGTGGGCGCTCTCCCGGCCTGGCTCTCCGAGCCGCCCGACGAGCCGCTCGCGGCCTATGCGTGGGGTCTCGTGGCCCTCTTGAAAGACCTCCCCGACGCCGCGTCGGTGGCGCTCGACGCGGCCGTGGACGCGGATCCCGAGCTGGCCTCGCTCGGCGACGCCCCCGAGGTCGCGCGCCTCGCCGTGGCGCGATCCCACCTCGCGAAGGGCGAGGTGGACGAGGCGTGCGCCCTCGCGAAGCGGACCGAGAGCGCGCGCCTGGCCGACGCCGCGGCGCGGATCGCCGCGTTCGGGCAGCTCAAGCGCGCGGTCGACGCGAAGGGGATCAAGCTGGGCGAGGGCGCGGCGGACGCCCCGAAGCTGCGAACGCTGGTCGCCAATCTCTCGCGCGAGGCGGGCCCGGACGGGGCCGCGTGGCTCGCGCTGCTCGAAGCGGATTTCGCGCTCTCGCTCGCGCGGGAGCGGCTGACCGAGGGCAAGCTCACGGCGGCGCAGGCCGCGCTCGGGGCGCTGCGCTGGAGCGCGGATCCGGACGTGGCGGCGCTCCAGGCCGCCGTGCACCTGTGCGCCGGGGACAAGCCCCTCGCGGAGGTCGAGGCCGAGCTGGTCCGGGCCGCGAAGGCGGCGCCCGCGAACGCCCTCCTCCGGGTGCTGGTCGCGGAGGTGGCCATCGCCGCCCGCGGCGCGGCGGCGGGCGTCGAGGTGCTCGAGGGCGCGCGCTCCGCCGTCACGGGCACGCTCGTCGAGAGGGCGCTCGCGAGCGCCTACCAGCGCGCGCACCGCGGGCTCGAGGCGAAGCGCGTGGGGTTCGCGGCGCTCCGGCGCTCGTGGGGCGCGGCGCGGCGGTCGCTCGCGAGCGACCTCGGGCAGGTGCTCGCGCTGGAGGCGCCGCCGCCGGACGGGCGCGCGGGCACCCCCGTCACGCGGCGTCAGGCGCAGAGCGCGCTGCCGGCGCCGGGGCTGCGCGGGCGTGCGCCCGTGCTCTTCGCGCACGCGCAGGCCTCGTGCGCCGGCGATCCGCGCGCCTCCGCGGCCGTCTCTGCGTCGATCGCGAGGATGAAGCGCTCCATCGTGGCCGACGACCTGGCGGACGCGCTCGCCGCCGAGCAGGAGCTCATGCACCACATCACCGGGTCCAGGACGTGACCACACTGACCGTCGCCGCGCTCGTCGTGCCGATCCTCCTCGGCGTGCGCCTGCTCTGGCTCGCGTCGGCCGCCTGGCGCCCGCCTTCCACGCCGGCGGGCGGAGCCCTACCGGCGCTGGGCAAAGAGGCCGAAGCGACGCTCGCGGCCCTCGTGCCGTCCGCTGCGCTCGCCGTCGACACGTTGCCGCGGATCGACGCGACGCCGTTGCTGAAGGCGCAGACCGCGCTCCCCCCTCCCGCCGTCGATGTCACGGTCCTCGGCGTCGACGAGGATCGGGAGGCGGCGGAGGACGCCGTGTGGCGGGCCGTACGACGGGCGCTCGACGCGCGCGGGGCGCCGGCGCGCGGGCCGGGGGCATCGTGAGCACCTGGGCGCGCGTCGCCGCGGGTGCGCTTCTCGCGGCGAGCCTCTTCGGCTGCGCTTCGACCCATCGCCACCGCGACTGTGCACGGCTAGGCGAGGTGCTCGCCCCGCGGCTCTCGAAGGCGCGGGAGATCGAGCAGGGCAACAAGGACGACACGACGGCCGCGGCGACGCTCTCCGCCGTGGGCGACGTCTATGCACGGCTCGCCGCCGACCTCGAGCACCCGGACCTCGAGGACAATCAGTGCTCGTATTTCGCGAGCGAGTACCGGCGCGCCGCGACCGAGCTCGCGACCCGCTACCAGTCCCTCGCCACCGCGGTGGAGGCAGGGAACGAGCCCGCGGCCAAGGCTGCGATCAAGGGCCTGGAGGACGCGAGGGTGACCGAGAAAAGGACCATCCTCAGGCTCTCGGACACCTGCAAGCGGTGATCTTCGCGTCGTGTCGGCGCGGTGCGGGTGCCCCTCCGGTGATCCGCCCAGCGACGGCGGGGCCTCGCCGACACCCGATCGTGGCCGCGATCGCGCACGCGCAGGCGATGAGCCGTACACGGAGCAGGCGGGGCAAGCGCAGGCCAGGATAGAGCGGATCCGTGGGGCCGAGAGTAGACTCCGCCTCTCTGGATCTACTTCGAGGGCGCAGGCTGCGCGGGCGGTTGCGCGGTGGGGAAGATGGCGGGCAGGCTCGGGATCTTGGGCAGCGCCGAGGGGAGCGGCAGCGGGGGCAGGCCGGCGGGGAGCGGGAAGGGCTGCGCGGGCGCGGCGCCGGGCGTGGGCGCCGCAGGCTGCGGCGCGGCGGGTTGGGACGGGGCAGGCTGCGGCGCGGCCGGGGACGGCTGCGGCGTCGTGGGCTGCGGTGCGGCAGGCTGGGGCGCGCCCGGCTGCATGCGCTGGAGCGCAGGGAGGATCGCGGCCCACGGCGCGGGCGTGGACGGCGCGGCGCTCGGGGTCGGCGACGGGAGGGGCATCGTGGGCGCGGCGGGCGTGTCTTCGGCGACGACGTCCGAGCGCACCGGCGCATCGGAGGAGGACACGCCGGGCTTCGCCCAGGCGACGAGACCGAGGACAGCGACACCGGCGACGGCGGAGGCAAAGGGAGCGATCTTCATGTTGCAGAGCGTGGCCCCTGCAACGTCGGCGCGCTCGACGCAGTCCTGCTCTCCGGGATGGATCGCACGATTGCGACGCCGTCGACGCCGCGCGACAGGAGCACGTGAAGCGCGTCACCGACCTCTCCGCCCCGTGGTCGGGGCGCTCGGTACCCTTGACCCCGATCGTACCGCAGTGTACCCGCAGCGGGCCGCGGGGGCGCCTTGCTTTGCGGCGCACGCCGCACGCTGGAGGAGATCATGCATCGCACCACGTTGTACTTGTTCGGCACGAGCGCCCTCACCGGCGCGCTGATCGTCGGCTCCAGCCTGCAGGGCTGCCGTGACAACAGCACCCCCGGCTTCGGCGGCAGCACCGGCGCCGGCGCGAGCTCGAGCAGCACGACGACGACCTCCGCGTCCACCACCGGCGCGGGCGGGGGCGTCGCGGCGCTGGACAGGACCATCCAGCAGATCACCAACCCGAGCGACCCGAACTACGTCACCAACGCGTACGTCAAGCTCAGCGGCGTGGTCGCGATGAGCACCAAGTTCGAGGTCTCGAAGAGCAAGTCGAGCGGGGCCTGCCTCTGGGGCGTGTTCGTCTCCGCGCCGGGCCTCACGACGACCGGGCCGAACACCGGCCTCCTCATCGTCAACGACGGGACGCCGGCCACCGCCTCGGGCGACGCCGGCACGGAGTACTGCCCCGTCCCCCAGGCGGGCATGAAGGCGGGCGATCTCTTCCCCGACGATACCGCGCCGGGCGACGTGTTCGACATCGTGGGCGAGGCGAGCAACTACGTGCCCTCGACCTGCGGCGCCCCCGACGCCGCGCCCCCGGACAACAGCAACGTCCCCCAGTACCAGCTCACCAAGCTCACCACCGTGACGCGGAAGAGCAAGGCCGGCCCGGTCCCCACGCCCGCCGTGCTCACGGACGCCGAGGTGAAGGCGATCGCGGACGGGACCGACAAGAACCTGCTCGGCCAGTGGGGCGGCGTGAAGGTCACGGTGCAGAACGTGACGGCCGTGCTTCAGGAGGGCATGACCTTCGACTCCTACGGCCACATGCTGATGGACGACGGCCTGCAGGTCGGCGACAAGCTGTATTACGTCGGCTACCTGAAGGCGACGGACAGTTGCTACAACGGCCCGGGGTTCATGAGCACGACGCCGCAGTTCACGTCCGTCTCCGGCTTCGTGTACCTGGACTACTGCACCTGGGGCCTCTCGCCGCTGAGCAAGTGCACCGACCTGACCCCGCCGAGCTTGGACTGCGTGACCCCCGCGACCTGGGACGGCGGTGCGGACGCAGGCGACCCGTGCAGCGGGCCGGACGCAGGCTCGACGGGCTCGGTCTGCTGCTACTGACACCGGCGCAGCGCGGCGCCTCCGCGGCGCTGCGGCTCGCTCAGCACCCGTCCATTCCCTTGCAGTCGTGGGCGCAGACGGGGCACATGCACCCCGCATACGCGTCGTAAGGCGTCACGCCCTGCACGTAGACCGCGCCGCAGTTCTCGATGCAGGGCACGCTGCCGGCGCAGCCGTTCATGCAGTCGATGTAGGTCAGGCACTCGTTGCCGACCGACGTCTGGCACGCCAGCCACTGGGTGGCGCAGGCGCCGGGTTGCGCGCACGCCTGACAGCCGTTGCAGCCGCCCGCGTTGTTGTCGCACGAGGTCGGCGCGCCGCCGGTGCCGGTCGCGCTCGACGAGCTCGCGGAGCCGCCGGCGCCGGTGGTGCCGCCGGCGCCGGTGGTGCTCGACGAGGGCGAGCCTCCGGCGCCGCCCGCCCCCGCCGTGGCGCCGGAGCCCGTGCTGGATGCTTGAGCGCTGCTCGCGCTGCTGCTCCCGACGAGCCCCGCCCCCTGGCCTTGCGCGCAGGCCAGAGGGAGGATCGCGATGGAGGCTACGAAGAGGAGAGAGGTGCCGAGGCTCAGACGGATGGTGGGCTGCATGTCCGCCCTCCATGTTCACACGAATGAGCCGGGCGCGTCACATGTGGCTGATGACGGCCGTCCCGAACTCGGAGCACTTCACTTCCTTCGCGCCCTCCATGAGGCGCGCGAAGTCGTACGTCACCGTCTTCGCCGTGATGGCGCCGTCCATGCCCTTGATGACGAGGTCGGCCGCCTCCGTCCATCCCATGTGGCGGAGCATCATCTCGCCCGAGAGGATGACGGAGCCCGGGTTGACCTTGTCGAGGTCGGCGTACTTGGGCGCGGTGCCGTGGGTGGCCTCGAAGATGGCGTGGCCGGTGACGTAGTTGATGTTGCCGCCGGGGGCGATGCCGATGCCGCCCACCTGCGCGGCGAGCGCGTCGGAGAGGTAGTCGCCGTTGAGGTTGAGGGTGGCGATGACGTCGAACTCGTCGGGCCGCGTGAGGACCTGCTGGAGCGTGATGTCGGCGATGGCGTCCTTGATGAGGACCTTGCCGGACGCGAGCGCCGCCTTCTGCTCGGCGTTGGCCTCGGCCTCGCCCTTCGCCGCCTTGGTGCGCTCCCACTGATCCCAGGTGTACGTCCTGTCGCCGAACTCCCGCTCGGCGAGCGCGTAGCCCCAGTTGCGGAAGGCGCCCTCCGTGAACTTCATGATGTTGCCCTTGTGGACGAAGGTCACGCTCTTGCGGCTGTTGGCGATGGCATACTCGATCGCCGCGCGCACGAGCCGGTCCGTCCCCTCCTCGGACACGGGCTTGATGCCGATCCCCGTCGTGCCGGGGAAGCGGACCTTCTTGTACATCTGGGGGAAGTTGTCCTTGAGGAAGCCGAGCACCTTCTTCGCGTCCTCGGTCCCGGCCTGGAACTCGATCCCGGCGTAGATGTCCTCCGTGTTCTCGCGGAAGATCACCATGTCGACCTTGTCGGGGCGCTTGACGGGCGAGGGGACGCCCTTGAACCAGCGCACGGGCCGGAGGCAGACGTAGAGGTCGAGGAGCTGGCGCAGCGCGACGTTGAGCGAGCGGATGCCGCCGCCGATGGGCGTGGTGAGCGGGCCCTTGATGCCGACCAGGTAGTCCTGGAACGCCTTCACCGTCTCGTCCGGCAGCCAGGAGCCGAACTGGTCGAACGACTTCTGGCCCGCGTAGACCTCCATCCAGTTGATCTGGCGCTTGCCGCCGTAGGCCTTGGCGACGGCGGCGTCGAGCACGCGGACGCTGGCGCGCCAGATGTCGGGCCCCGTGCCGTCGCCCTCGATGAAGGGGACGATCGGGTGGTCGGGGACGACGAGCTTGCCGTGCTCGATGTGGATCTTCGCGCCGCCCGAGGGGACGGTGATCTTCGGTTTCAGCCATGTCAGGGGACCTCCAGCGCGGCGCATCCTAGTCGCGCGCCACCCGGCCTTGCAACACCGGCCCGGGCGCGCCGGCCGAGGGCGCTCTGCCACGGTGTCGGCGGCCTCAGCGGAGGCGCTGGCCCGTATCCTCGCCGTCGCCGGGGTACCGGCCGTGGAGCCGGCGGGCGGGCTTGTACGGGTACACGTCGAGGATCTCGCCGCGGAGGTGGCGCTCCTTCATCCGGTTCCACCAGGCGGGCTCGATCAGGTCGCCGTGGACGCGGACGAAGAGCTCGCGCAGCGGGCGCGGGAAGCCGAAGAAGTTGATGAACTCCTGGGGGAAGACGTCGCGCGGGCCGACGTAGAACGAGGCCTCGCCGGAGGGGCCGCCGTCGTCCTCCGGCAGCTCGCGGAAATCGACCTCGGTGAGCAGGCAGAGCTCGTCGTAGTCGTAGAAGACGACGCGCCCGCTCCGGGTCATGCCGAAGTTCTTGAGGAGCATGTCGCCGGGGAAGACGTTGGTCGCGCCGAGGTCGCGCAGCGCCCTGCCGAAGTCGAGGACGGCCTCGCGCGCGTGGTCCTCCTGCGCCTCGCGGAGGTAGAGGTTGAGCGGGGTGACGCGTCGCTCGGTGTACAGGTGCCGGATGACGACCCGGTCCCCGTCGAGCACGACGCTGTCCCTGGCCTCCGCGCAGAGCTCGGCGAGGAGGGCGGGCTCGAACCTGTCCTTGTGGAACGTGAGGTGCTCGAAGGGCTGCACGTCGACGAGGCGCCCGGCCCGGTCGTGCTCGAAGACGAAGCGGTAGCGCTCCATGACGCCGCTCCGGGTCACCGTCTTGGTCGGGCCGAAGGCGTCGCGGATGACCTTGAAGACCAGGTCGTAGCTCGGCATCGTGAAGACGATCATCACGAGGCCCCTCTCCCCGCGGGCGACTTCGAAGCGATCGCCGGAGCGCTCGACGTGGCGGAGCAGGTCGCGGTAGAGCTCGGTCTTGGCGTGCTTGTCGTAGCCGAGGCCGGCGTAGAGCTCGGCGACGGGCTTGCGCGGCATGAGCGCCTTGAGGAAGTGGATCATCCCCGCCGGCGCCTCCACGTCGACGTGGAAGTACGAGCGCGTGTAGCTGAAGACCGTGCCCGCCTCGGCCTCCGTGAGGAGCACGGCGTCGACCCAGATGCGGCCGCCCTTGTTCAGGAGCGCGACGATGAGCGGCAGCGCGCGGGCGCCGCGGACCACGCGCCCCACGAGGTAGGCGCCCTTGCCGCGGAAGAAGACGGGCTCCAGCATCTCGACGAAGTCGAACGCCGACGGCGAGAAGGGCCAGGCCGAGGCGGTCGCCTTCTCGATCTCGAGCGCGATGAGGCGCGCGTCGCCCTCCGCGTCGGCGTAGGGGACCGAGAAGGCGTAGTCGTCGAGGATCTCGGCGGCCGACGGAGCCCTCGGCGAAGGGGCCGGGGAACGCCGAGAGCGTCGCCGGGTACGTGCGGACCGGCACCGTCCACGCCGGCGCGCGGCGGTCGCCCTCGCCGAGCCGCACGTACTCGCGATCCGCGTGCACGCCCACGGTGTCGAAGACCTTGCGCGCGACCGAGTTGAAGAAGGTCTCGGCCAGCTCCAGGTCCCCTCGCCCGGCCATGAGGCGGGAGTACTCCTCCTTCATCCCCGCCCACACGAGGTCCTCCCGCCCGCGCACGAGCGTGGTGATGGACGCCACCACCTTCTCGACCACGCTCGTGTAGAGCAGGAGCCTCTCGCGCATGTCCCGCTGAACCCCGTGCCAGTCCGCGGCCTCGAAGTGACGCTGCGAGGCGCGCGTGATGCGGCGGAAGCCGGAGCGGTACTTCTCGAACCCCCACTTGAGAAGGATGGCACCCTCGCGCGCAGGCGAGGCTTGTTCGACGGGCATCGCGCCGGGAGGATACGCCGTGGGAGGCGGCTACCGCACGGCCTTCTCGACCACCTTGAGCACGTCGACGTCCCTCACCCCGTCGGCCTCGGCGCGGTACGAGAGCACGATGCGGTGGCGCAGCGCCGGCACGACGAGCGCGCGCACGTCGTCCACGTCGGCCGCGGCCTCTCCGCGGAGCGCCGCGCGGGCCTTGGCCGCCAGCACCAGGGCCTGGCTCCCGCGGGGGCCGGCGCCGTAGCGCACGTACTCGCGCACCTCGGACGCGGCGCGCCCGTCCCCGGGGCGCGTCGCGCGCGCCAGGCTCACCGCCAGGTTTACCGCCTCGTCGGTGACGGGGATGCGCGGGACGAGCGTGCCGAGGGCGCGCACCTCGTCGACGTGGAGGACGGGGGTGATGACGGCGGGCTTGCCCGAGGTTGTGCGCCGCGCCACCTCCCGCTCCTCGGCCTCGCTGGGGTAGCCCACGTGGATCTCGAGCAGGAAGCGGTCGAGCTGCGCCTCGGGGAGCGGGTAGGTGCCCTCCTGCTCGATCGGGTTGCGGGTGGCGAAGACCTGGAACGGGTCGGGCAGCGGGTGGGTGGCCGTGCCCACGGTGACCTTGCGCTCCTGCATCGCCTCGAGCAGCGCGGCCTGCGTCTTGGGCGGGGTGCGGTTGATCTCGTCCGCGAGGATCAGGTTGTGGAAGATGGGGCCGGGCTGGAAGGCGAGGCTCTTGTGCCCGTCACGCTCGTGGAGCACGTCGGTGCCCGTGATGTCGGCGGGGAGCAGGTCGGGCGTGAACTGCACGCGCCCGAACGAGAGGTCGAGCGCGCGCGCCAGCGACGCGACGAGGAGCGTCTTGGCGAGCCCGGGGACGCCGACCAGGAGCGCGTGCCCGCGCGCCGCGAGCGTGACGAGCATCAGCTCGACGACGGCGTCCTGGCCGACGACGGCGGAGGCGATGGCCGCGCGGAGCTGCCGGGTCGCCTCGGCGGCGCGCTCCAGGAGCTCTTCGTCGGAGGGCGCTCCCGTGCGCCCTCCAGGAGGGGCGCCGTCGGACGGCTGCGCCTCGGGCTCCGGCGTTTCGAGGTTGGCCATGAGGGGCAAGGCGTTAGCGCGGGCCCGGGGGGCGGGCAAGCGCCCGCGTGCGCGAACGGCGAGCAATCAGAGCGCCTGGCTGGCCCAGCTCGGGTCGTCCGTCACCATCTGGGTGACGAATTGCTGGAGCGGCGCGTAATCCGTGCTCGGGATCGTCCCGAAGAAGAGCACGTGGTCCGCGGAGTTCACCGTGAAGTACTTCGCGTTGGTGCTGGCCCCGAAGTAGTTCGTCTGATCCTCCATCAGGCCCTGCTCGAACTCCGGCTCCGTGATGCCGAAGAAGGAGGGGAGCACCGAGTCCTGGACGTAGGAGAGCAGCGCGAGCCGGTGCGTCGGGAACTGCTGCTCGTAGAACCCGAGCAGGCCCACGAGGCTCTGCTTGCACTGGGTGCAGCCGGGGGGCAGCGTGGCCGCGAGGTTCCACGCCGTGCGCAGGTTCCCCTCCCCGTAGCCGTCGGCCTCGATGTCCGGCGGCATCGGCGTGCCCGAGTCGTCGAGCAGGTCGACGCGGATCTTGCTCCCGAACGCCTGCTGCGTCTGCCACCAGTTGAACGCCGCGCCGAAGCCGCCCGCGCTGCTGCCCGCGATGATCACCCGGTCCGTGCTCGGGAAGGTGGGCACGATCCGATCGAGGTACGCCGTCACGTTCCTGTAGCCGACGTGGTGCGCCACGTGGGTGCTCGTGTACTTCATGAGGTTGTCGCCGGCGTGGACGTCGCCGGTGCAGTACGGCACGTAGATGTAGTTGTAGTCCTTGAACGGGTTCGACGCGGCGGTGCGATCGAAGAAGCCGCCGGGCATGGCGAGATACGTGTTGTCGCTGGACTCGGCCTGGAACTCCGCTTCGCCGTAGCCGGACGTGAAGTACGACGCCGTCATCAGCGTGTAGCAGGTGATGTCGCTCCAGCAGGCGCCGCCGCCCTCGAAGTAGAAGAGGACGCGCGCGTTCGGGGTGCTGCTCAGGTTGACGCCGATGCCCGTGGACTTCCCGTTGGCGCAGAACGCGTCGTCGAAGGGCACCCACGTCCACTGCTCCGCCGGGGCGGTGATGGGCTGGCCCGGCGTAAAGGGCATGCCCCCGGTCCCGGCGCCGGTGGTGCCGGCCCCGCCGGTGCCCGTGCCCGCGGCGCTGCTGGTGGTGGAGCTGCCGGTGCCGCCGGTCCCGCTCGGCCCGCTCGACGAGGTCGCCGAGGTCGACGTGTGGGACGAGGAGGTCGAGCCGCCGGCGCCCTGGGAGGTATTCCCCCCGGAGGAGCTGGCGCTGGAGCAGGCAACTAGGCCGAGCAAGGCGAAGAGAGAAAGCGTGCGCATGGTGAGCCGACTCCCTAACACGGCGCCGAGCGGGCGCTAAGTCCCGATCCTCGTCAATCGGAGGACGGGCGCGGCCGCCTCCCTGGAGCGGTCCAGATCGATGGCGCACTCGATCACCCACTCGTCGTGTCCCTCCGGGTCGCACACGATCTGCTTCACGTCCCAGAGCCCCTCGCGCGCCTCCACCATCGTGTTGCGGGGGCTCCTCGCCTTCGGGTCCGTGCGGATTTCTCCGTGCTCGGCGAAATACGGGGCGAGGCTCGCCTCGATCCGGGCCGGGGTCCACGCCTCCTCCCCCTCCGGGGTGCCAGGGGCGACAATCTCGGCGGCGAGGTCCCAGCGCTTGGACGAGAGCGCGCGGAGCAGGCGGTACATCTCGTTGCGGACCAGCACGGTGAACTGGCGCGCGTCGCGGGTGACGTCCCAGGTGTCGGGCGCGGGGCGCTGTGCGCGTGGCTGATCGGGCGTGGGGGCGCCCTCCCGGAGGCGCTCCCACTCGTCGAGCAGGCTCGAGTCGACCTGCCGCACGATGGCGCCGAAGTACGTCACGATGTCGCCGACGGCCTCGTCCTTGGCCAGCTCCGGCACCGACTGCGCGAGCGCCTTGTAGACGTCGCTCAGGTACCGCAGCAGGAGCCCCTCGGCGCGCTGCAG
Organism: uncultured delta proteobacterium; assembly: GCA_963827955.1. Classification (GTDB taxonomy): domain Bacteria; phylum Myxococcota_A; class Polyangia; order Polyangiales; family Polyangiaceae; genus CAWHDJ01. The sequence goes on from CAWHDJ010000017.1 coordinate 534,839, forward strand.
CTCGTACTCCTTGATGTACTCCGAGAACGAGTAGAACTCCTCGTACATCTCGCGCGCCACGCTCTTGGGCCGGATGTTCTCCGACCCGACCCAGGGGTGCTTGGCGGCGAAGGCGTTGAACGACCCGTAGATGAACTCGCGGTGCGGCTTCGGGTACTCGAGCTTCTCGAGCTCCGCCATCCGCTCCTCGTACTCCACGCCCGCGGCCTTCATCTCCGCGATCTTCTCGGTCTTGAGGCGATCGAGCTGCTTCATGAGGACGAGCTCCGGGTCCTCGAGGATCGACTCCACGAGCGTGAGGAGCTGGAGCGCGTACTCCGGGCTCTCGCGGTCGAGCAGGGGGATGGCCTCGAGCAGGTAGAGCGAGAGTGCGTGGTTGAGGGAGAAGTCCTCCTGGAGATCGACGTTGACGCGGAGGCGCTTGCCCGCGCCGTCCTCCCCGGGAGCCCACTCGACCACCCCTGCGCCGAGCAGCGACTCGAAGAGCAGCTTGCCGTGCTTCTTGTGCTCGCGCTTCCTGTGATCGTTGTCGTGGCAGTCCCGCACCAGCTTGACCATGGCCTTGCAGCCCCCGCGCGGGCGCTCGAGGACGTTGAGGATCATCCCGTGCGTCACCGAGAAGCGGGAGACGAGGGGCTCCGGCTCCGCCGTGACGAGGCGGTCGAAGGTGCTCCTGTCCCAGTGCACGTAGCCCTTCTCCGGCGGCTTGCGCCGCACGAGCTTCTTCTTCTTCACCGGATCGCCCGCCGCCTTGGCCTCGAGCCGCAGGTTCTCGATCACGTGCTCGGGCGCCTGCACGCACGACCGTCCCGCGGTCGTCGAAGCCCTTGCGCCCCGCGCGCCCGCTGATCTGCTGGAAGTCGCGCACGGACAGGATAGCCGTCTTCTCCCCGTCGAACTTGCACAGCTTGGTGAAGAGGACCGTGCGGATGGGGATGTTGACGCCGACGCCGAGGGTGTCCGTGCCGCAGATGATCTTGAGGAAGCCCCGCTGCGCGAGCTTCTCCACGAGGAGGCGGTACTTGGGGAGGAGCCCGGCGTGGTGCAGGCCGACGCCGTGGCGCACGAAGCGCTGCACCTCCTTGCCGTAGGGGCTGTCGAAGCGGGCCCCCGTGAGCGCGGCGTGGATGGCCTTCTTCTCCTCCTTCGTGGAGTAGTCGGTGCTCATCAGGTTCTGCGCCTCCTCGGCGGCGGCGCGCTGGGTGAAATTGACGATGTAGATGGGCGCCCTGTCCTTGCGGATCAGGTCGAGCACCGTCTCGTGCAGCGGCGTCTCCCGGTACTCGAAGTCGAGCGGGACGGGGCGGTGGCGGGAGCGGACGGTGACCGTGGCGCGGCCCGTGAGGCGCGTGATGGCGCGCTCGAAGAAGGCGGTGTCACCGAGCGTGGCGCTCATGAGCAGGAAGGTGGCGCGCGGCAGCGCGAGGAGCGGGATCTGCCACGCGGCGCCGCGCTCCTTGTCCGACGTAGTAGTGGAACTCGTCCATCACCACGTAGTCGGCCTGGGTCTCCGCGCCCTCGCGCAGGGCCTTGTTGGCGAGGACCTCGGCCGTGCAGCAGACGATCAGCGCGTCCGGGTTCACCGACGCGTCGCCGGTCATCATCCCCACGAGCTCGGGCCCGAACTCGCGGGAGAGGGCGAAGAACTTCTCGTTGACGAGGGCCTTGATCGGCGCCGTGTAGAACGAGCGCTTGCCCTCGGCGACGGCGACGAAGTGGAGGAACGCCGCGACCAGCGATTTGCCGGAGCCCGTCGGCGTGGCGAGGATGACGTTCTTGCCGCCGACGATCTCGAGGATCGCCTCCTCCTGCGCGGGGTAGAGCTCGAACCCCCCGTCGGCGACGTAGGAGAGGAAACGGTCGAGGAGGTCGTCGGAGAAGACCTCGCCCGTCTCAGGGGGCAAGCGGGCGGCGAGGGGCGCGTGGCGGGGCATCGCCGCCGACTGTGGCACGAAACCCGCCGCGCGCGCACCTGCTCGGGGTTAGCCGAGCAGCTTGTTCAGGGCCTTGTGCTCCTGGCGAATGATGCTCCCCGCGATGGCCCCGCCGAGGACGATCGAGCTGCCGAGGAGGAGCATGTGGAGCGGGCCCATGACCCTGTAGTAGTTCCGGTACCGCTCGAGCTTGGCGTCCGGCGTCGTCTCGGTCTCGCGCACCGGGACACCGTCCGGGTAGTCCTTCTTGAGCTGGTTGAAGACGGCGTAGTTGGCGACGCCGACGACGAGCGCGCCGGCGATGGTCACGTCCTTCAGCCCGATCAGGCGCTTCGTGTGCTGGTTGACGTTCAGCTTCTTGATCGCCTTCCGCTCGATCATCCACGTCCCCGTGAAGATGAGGTGGGCGGGAAGGTTGACCTTGCCGAACTTGGTCGCGGTGCACGCGAGCACGCGCCCGCGCTGCTTCTCGTCGCTGATCTCCTTGATGGTGGCCTTCCTGAGAGCCCTGAAGACGAAGGGCGCGCCGAAGGACGTGGCGAGCGCGAGGCTGTGGATCGCGCACGCGGTTTTCACGAGGGTGTGCATGATGGGTACCTCCCTGTTCGCCCCCAACAGGAAGCAAAGAAGGCGCCCAGCCGAGCGGCCGCTAGACGGAAGCGCGCTCGCGCGGAGAGTCAATACACGTAAGGGACGATGCGCCAGCGGACGCGCTCGCAATAGCGCTCCCAGTCGGCGCCGTACTTCGCGCGGCAGCGGCGATCGTCGCGCCCGGCGCGGTCCACGAGGAGCGCCGCGAGGAACACGACGTACGTGTAAGGCACGATGTGGGCGAAGCCCGCAGGCAGGGTCCACGCGAGGGCGAGGCCGATCTCCGCGACGTAGTGGAAATGCCGCGAGAGGCCCCACCACCCCGAGAGGAGGAGCAGGCTCTCGCGCTCCTGGCCGTCCGCCGTCACGTACTTCGCGACCATGGTCTCGGGCGGCTTCCCCCAGATGGTCGTCTTGCCCCCCGTCTCGCGCACGCGCTGGCGCTGGGCGTCGGCGTCGTAGTTGGCCCAGATGGAGAGGATGCCGAACACGAAGATCGCGACGGCGAGCGGCAGGGGAAGGTCCACCGGGTGGAGGACGAGGAACTGCGAGACGAGCGTGTAGACGCAGGGCACCCAGACCGCGACGCCCCAGAAGATGTAGAAGCCGAAGCGGTCGTGCATGATGTCGAGCGACCCGAAATAGCCGCTCTCCCACCAGAAGAACTTGAGCAGGTAGATGACCTGGAGCGCGGCGCGAGATCATCATGGTGTTGGAGACGTGCCCCGTCGTCTCGTACTGCTTGGCCGCGCACGAGAGGACGATGACGCTCCAGCCCATCATGGAGAGGCGGCAGTTGACGAACTGCTTGAGCGACACGCCGAAGGCGGTGGGGTGCAGCTCGACGCCCCAGAAGTAATCCCAGACGAAGTTGCCGGTCCTGCCGTTGTCGCGAGCTGGACGGGGCGCGGATGCCCTTGAGGTAGAGGACGAAGCAGAGCAGGAGCGCGAGGACGTTCGTCGTCGCGAGGATGGAGCCGAGGTTGTCGTAGAATCTCGCCGAACCTGAAGAGGCCCAGCGGGTAGGCGGCGAGCAGGATGATGCCGTGGGTGACGAACCACGCGGGACGCCGTTCAGGCGATACTGGGGCGGTTGCCCGCGGGGGTGACGGGGCCGTAGTGGACCTTGCCGGGCAGGAGGACGAGGAGGAGGCCCTCCAGGACGGCGAAGACGGCGATCATCGAGAACGCCGTCAGGCTCGGCATGCGGGCAGAGCGCCATGAACTTGGCGACGGAGATGCCCCGGAGGAACGCGAGCACCGAGCCGTCATAGTGCGCGCAGATCATCCAGAGCACCAGGACGCCGGGCGGGCAGCCCAGCATCAGGGCGAGGGGGACGGCGGTGCGACGGATCGCGCTTTCGGGAGGGGCAGGCGTGCTCATGGCGGGCGGCCTGTTTACGCCGCCCGCCACGCGCCGTCGATAGGGGCTTCAAGTCATCGGGAGGAGCCCCGATGGTGGTGTCAGGGGAAGATGTCGCGCTCGGCGTACACCGCCGCGATGCGCTCGAGCGCGACCGCGTAGGCGGCGACGCGGAGCGAGCACTTCTTCTGCCGCGCGAGCTCGACGACCTCGCGGTAGGCGCGCTTCATCGCCCTCTCCAGGCGGTCGTCGACCTCCTCGAGCGTCCAGGACTCGGAGCGCTTGTTCTGCACCCACTCGTAGTAGCTCACGGTCACGCCGCCGGAGTTGGCGAGGACGTCGGGGAGGATGTCGATGCCGCGATCGAGCAGCACCTTCTCGCCCTCGGGGGTGCAGGGGCCGTTGGCGCCCTCGGCGACGAGGCGGACCTGGAGCCCGTTGGCCTCGTCGACGCCGACCTGGTTCTCCATCGCGCAGGGGGCGAAGATGTCGGCCTTGATGCGGAAGAACTCCTCCCGGGTGATGGGCTTGCCGCCGGGGTAGCCCGCGATGGAGCGGTGCTTCTTCACGTACTCCTGGAGCTTGTGCGGGTTGAAGCCCTCGGGGTTGTACATGTAGCCGGTGTGGTCGCCGACCGCAATCGTCGAGACGCCGAGCTTCGAGAGGATGACCGCGAGGTTGGAGCCGACGTTGCCGAAGCCCTGGACGATGAGGGTGGAGCCGCCGAGGTTGAAGTCCTCTCCTCGGCCCACTCGGTGATGCAGTGGACGACGCCCTGGCCCGTCGCCTTCTCGCGCCCAGCGTGCCGCCCGAGGCGACCGGCTTGCCGGTGACGACGCCCTTGACCGCCTGCTTGGACACGTGCCCCACGGTGTTCATGTACGTGTCCATCGCCCACGCCATGGTCCGCGCGTCGGTGCCCATGTCGGGCGCGGGGACGTCGGTCTCCGGGCCGATGTTGGAGCCGAGCGCGTGGATGAAGCGGCGGGTGATGCGCTGCAGCTCGTCCCGCGAGACCTCGTTCGGGATCGAACTTGATGCCGCCCTTGCCGCCGCCGAGCGGCAGGTTCATGAGCGCGCACTTCCACGTCATCATGGCCGCGAGGGCCTTGAGGTCGTCGAGGCTGACGCTCTTGTGGTAGCGGATGCCGCCCTTGTACGGCCCGAGCAGGTTGTTGTGCTGGATCCGGTAGCCCTTGAAGAGCCGGATCGAGCCGTCATCCATCTTGACCGGGAAGTTGACGATGATCTCGTTCTTCGGCTGGCTCAGGATGGTGGTGATGTACTCGGGGATCTCGGCGATCTTGCCGGCCTCCTCCAGGTAGCCCTGGACGACCTTGAAGAACTCGTACTTCTGGGGCTTGCCGGGTCGTGATGCTCGCGGCAGGGGGTTTCTTCGGGCGTGGGACTCATGGGAGGCACTTCTAGTGCGCTCCGGTGGGCGGTTCAACCACGCGCCGCGTCACGCTCGCGCTCGCTTCGGCGGGCGTGGCCGATCTGCGTCGAGAGTCGGAAGAAATCCGTGATGGCAGAGGGTTGCGATCAGCGAGCCAGATCACGTAGAGGTAGGTGAACGCGCTCGGTCACCAGCAGCGCGTCGACCCGGTCGAGGATGCCGCCGTGCCCCGGGACGATGCCGCCGGAGTCTTTGACCCCGAAGGAGCGCTTGAGCAGCGACTCGCCGAGATCGCCGGCCTGTCCGAGCGCGCCCGCCACGAGCGCGAGCGACGAGCCCCCCAACGAGCGGCAGCGCGGGGAGGAACCAGAAGTGCGCGACGAGCGCGCTGGCCACGCTCGGCGGCGAGGCCGCCGAGGGCGCCCTCCACCGTCTTCTTGGGGCTCACCGCCTCGTAGAGCTTGTGCTTGCCGAGGAAGCGGCCGGCAAAGTATGCGCCCGTGTCCGAGGCCCAGGCGAGCGAGAGCGCGAGGACGACGAACCCGGCGCCGGCGTGCGAGCCGAGCACGTCGCCGTCGCGCCGCAGGAGGATGAGCACGCCGAAGCCGCCGCCCACATAGAGGGGGCCGAAGGTGTTGGCCATGACGCGCACGGCGGCGGTCTGGATGTCGCCGAGCCGCCAGAGGACGAGGAGCATCCCGGCGATGGGCGCCAGCACGAGGAGCGTGAGCATCGCCTTCGGGTCGGCCGTGGCGAACCAGAGCGACGGCGATCACCGCCTCCGTCAGCAGCACGCCGATCACCTGCCCCATGCGGTCGCCGGGGTGCGTCATCCCGAAGAGCTCGTACGCGCCGATCGCCGCGGCAGAGCCCGACGAAGAGGGCCCAGCCCCAGGCGGGGCCGAGGTAGAGCAGGAGCACGATCAGCGGCGCGCCGATGAAGCCCGTGACGAGGCGGACGAGGAGGTTGCTCTTTCCCACTTACGCGCTCGTCGTCGGAGACGGGGCCGGTTGGCTCGCCGGTTTGGAAGTTTCGGGGCGGGGAGGGCTCACCGTGACCGGAACCTTCTTGCCGACGAGGCCGAAGCGGCGCTCGCGGCGCTGGTAGCTGCCGATCGCGGCGAAGAGGTCGTCCTCGGTGAAATCGGGCCAGAGGCGGTCGAAGAAGGCGAGCTCGGCGTAGGCGGCGCCGTAGAGGAGGAAGTTCGAGAGGCGGAACTCGCCGCCCGTGCGGACGATGAGGTCGGGGTCGCCGACCCCGAGGCTGGGCAGGCGGGCGCCGAGCAGGGCGGCGTCGATGGCGGCCGGGATCGAGCTCGCCACGCGCGACCTCGACGGCGAGCTGGCGCGCGGCGGCGGCAATCTCCTCCCGCCCGCCGTAGGAGAGGGCGAGGGCCAGGGTCATCCTCTCGTTGCGTGAGGATGCGCCGCGGAGCGGGTCGAGCACCTCGCGGACCGCCTCCGGCAGGCGCCCGAGATCGCCGATGGCCACGAGGCGGATGTCGTTCTCGAGGATCTCGCCGCGCTCCGAGACGAGGAACTCGCGGAGCAGGCCCATGAGGGCGTCCACCTCGCCGATGGGCCTCGCCCAGTTCTGCTCGCTGAAGGCGTAGAGCGTCAGCGCTTCGATCCCGAGGCGACGGCACATCCGGACAATACGCCGCACCGCGTTGCTGCCGGCCTTGTGCCCGGCCTCGCGCGGTTCGCCGCGAGACTCGGCCCAGCGGCCGTTGCCGTCCATGATGATGCCGATGTGGCGAGGTAGGTTCCTGGCTTCGACGAAGTTCACCTTGCTCGACCTTCCTAGCATCGTCTCGGGCAGGCGGCGCGGAAACGGTGTGGAGGCATCGTGGTGATGGGGTCCCCCGGGCCCGCCGAGCAGGCGCCCATTGACGGGAGGGGCCAGGCCATGGAACGTCGCCATCCATGAACACTGGCGTTGGGCTCACAGTCACCCTGCGCGTCCGGATGGGCGCGCACGACGCACACTACGCGGGCGAGCTCGTCGACGGGGCGCGCATCCTCGCCCTGTTCGGCGACGTGGCCACGGAGCTGCTCATCCGCCTGGACGGCGACGAGGGGCTCTTCCGGGCGTACCAGGCGATCGAGTTCCTCGCCCCCGTCCGGGCCGGCGACTACATGGAGGCGACCGGGGTCATCACGAAGGTCGGCAACACGTCGCGCACGATGGCGTTCGAGGCGCGCAAGGTCATCGCCAACGTCCGCGACGCCGTAAATGGCGTGCCCGCCTCCGCGGCCGACGCGATGCCGGAGCCGGTCGTGGTCTGCCGCGCCCTCGGCACCTGCGTGGTGCCGAAGGAGCTCCAGCGCCGCCCGCGCCTCGTCCTCCCCGCCTTCTCCGCGCCCCCGCCCGAGCTCGCCGAGCTGCCCGAGCCGCGCCCCATCATCACGCCCCCGCCCCACGTGATCGTCACCCCGGCGAACGCCGAGCTCATCCTGACGGCCGCGATCGTGGGCGCCGAGACGACGCGCGCGCAGACGCCGTGGCTGCCCGTCACGGCCGCGGGAGCTCGCGGACGAGGCCGCGCGCTGCCGCGACGCCGGGGCGTCGGTGATCCACCTCCACGTCCGCAACCCCGACGGCACCCCGTCCCAGGCGCGCGAGCTCTTCGCCGAGGCCATCGCGGCGATCCGGGAGAAGACCGACGTGGTCGTGCAGACCTCGACCGGCGGCGCGGTCGGGATGGGCGTCGACGAGCGGGCGCAGCCGCTCGACTGCCGGCCGGAGATGGCCACCCTCAACTGCGGGACGCTCAACTTCGGCAACGACGTCTTCGTCAACTCGCGCCCGCTGATCCGGGACCTCGCGGCGCGGATCCGCGCGGCGGGGAGCGTGATGGAGCTGGAGTGCTACGAGGTCGGCCACATCGACGAGGCGCTCGCCCTGGCGTCGGAGGGGCTCCTCGGGGCGCTCCTGCACTTCCAGTTCGTGCTCGGCGTCCCCGGCGGCATCGGCGCGCGGGAGGACGTGCTCCGCTTCATGGCCTCGCAGGTCCCGTCCGGGAGCACGTGGGGCGTCGCCGCGGTGGGAAGGCACCAGCGGCCGATGACGGAGCTGGCGATCCGCATGGGCGGCCACGCGCGCGTGGGGCTCGAGGACAACATCTACCTGGAGAAGGGGGTGCTGGCCGAGGGCAGCGCGCCGCTCGTGGCGCGCGCCGCGGCGTACGCCAAGAGCGTGGGGCGCGAGGTGGTCGGATCCGGACCGGGCGAGGCAGCTCCTCGGCATCGCGGCGCGCTGATCCTACTCGAGATGCCCTTGCGCGCGACGTCGAAGACTCGCTGCCCGCCTGTCGCGCTCGGTGCCGCCCTCGCCCTGCTCGCCTGCCTCTGCCGCTGCCGCTCGAACCACGACGTCGCCCCCTCGATCGGGCCCGACGCTGCGCCCCCCGCGACGTCGACTCCCGCAGTCGAGCTGCCTCCCCTCGGGGGCGACTGGCTCGTGCACCTCCCGCTCGACGGCTTCGGCCAGGCGGCCGTCTCCGTCCCGCTGGGCACGACGAGGCCACGGCCCATCGTCGTCGGCGTCCACGCCCGGAACGATCGCCCCGAATGGGCGTGCGGCGAGTGGCGGGGGATCACCGAGGCACGGCCCTTCATCCTCTGCCCGCACGGCGTCCCGGTGGACGCTCCGCCCGAGGCCGGGCTCGTCTTCGCAGGAGCAGAGCGCACGCGACGCGAAATCGACGCGGGGCTCGCCGCGCTCCGCGCGCGGTTCGATCGCTACGTCGCGGAGGGGCCCATCATCCTCGCGGGGATCTCGCTGGGCGCCATCATGGGCGTGCAGATCGTGGCGAGCGATCCGGCACGCTTCCCGATCGCGGTGCTGGACGAGGGCGGCTGGGAGCAGTGGACGCCGGCCCGCGTCACCGCTTTCGCGAAGGGTGGAGGAAAGCGCGTGCTCTTCGTCTGCTCCACCGCGTTCTGCGAGAACCAGGTAGCACGCCCGATGGCGGCCCTCGCGCGTGCAGGCGTGGAGGTGAAGCTGGTGTCCGCGGGTAACATCGGGCATCTGGTGGACGACCGGGTGGTGAGGGTGGTGCGAGCGGCGTGGCCGTGGGTCGCCCGAGAGGCGCCGGGCGATGCTTCCCGCTGAGGCGGGAAGCGGGCGAGGCAGTCGACGCCGACTACCAGGAGCTCACGCGGCAGAACAGACGTCGTACCTGCTCGAATCCGAGGTCGTACACGGCAGAGCGGACGATGGACGTGCCGGATCCGAGGCCTCGCGCGGCAGGCCGGACGTCGTACCTGCCGGAGACGACGCGGGCTCCGGCCGCACCGATGTCGTCCCTGCCGGATCCGAGATCTTGCCTGGCAAGCGAGAAGCCCGTCCTGCCAGGCGAGGCGTCCGTCGCGCCGCGCGCCTCGGCTTCCCTGCGGCGCAAGGGGGTGGGAGCGGCGGGCGTGAAGGCGGCCAAGGGTGCGCAGGCCGAGGCAGGTTGCGAGCCACGCACCCGCGCGCCGGATCGCCAGGTCGACCGGGCGGCGTCGGATTCCGGGCCTCCCGCGAGACTGACCGTCCAAACGTCCCGTGGCCGTGGCCGGCTTCTCCCGTGCCCCGGATCAGGAGTCGGGGTACGGGCCCTCAGTCCAGTAGACCGTAGTCGCGTCGATGGCGATCGCAGTGGCGAGCCCCTCACCCATCGCGAGGACGGTAGGACTGACGCCTCCACCCTTCGGCATCATACTGACAACCGTCGTGCCACCAGTGTAATCCGTCCAATAGAGATTGTTTTGGTCGACGGCAAATGCAGCAGGCCCACGCTGCTGCATGGCGAGTGTGGTCGGTACGGTACCCAGTGGGATTCGCTTGCATGGATGCGAGCGTCGTTGGCGAGCCACCGCCGATGGGCACCTTCACGACCGTTCCGTCGCCGGCCTTGTCGGTCCCGTAGTTTGTGCTTCGGAGGCGTCTGCATCTCGTGCATGGATGTCCGTGCGCAAGCGGCACCGCAAGCGCAGCATGGCCCTGCTCAGGCGAGACGCCCGGGAGGGTGAAGCCGTCGAAGAGGAGGAAGAAGGAGAGGCGGGACCGCTCCTCCTCCGGCGTTGCACCGGAGGAGGAGCGCGCCGAGGGGTCAGGTCACTGCGGGCAGGTGTTGCCCTTCACGCAGATGACCTCCGTCGTCCCCGGGTACGCGCAGCTCGTGTAGCCGGTGCCGCACGCGGGGCAGGGGGAGGTGGTGCAGGACGCGGACACGAAGAATGCCGTGCAGGTGCCCTGCGCGCAGACCTGGTTGGCGGCGCACGCCGTGCCGCAGTTGCCTTGCTGGTTCGAGCAATGGAGCGGGCTAGACTCGAGCTGCGCGAGCGTGTAGCAGCCGTTGCCGCCACCGACGGCGCCGCCGCCGCACTGGGTCATGTTGGCCCCGCAGCCGAGCGTCCCGATGCCGCCGCCACACGTGCCGTTGGTGCAGTGCTGACCGAACCCGCACGCCTTTCCGCACGCGCCGCAGTTGTTCCCGTCATGGAGGGTGTCGACACAGGTCCCGTTGCAGCTCGTGAGGCCGGGCCGGCAGGCGCACTTGCCCGTCAGGCAAGCTTGGGTTCCACCGCAGGTCGTGCCGCACGCGCCGCAGTTCTCGGGGTCATCCTGCGTGTCGGTGCAGATGGCGTTGGCGCCCGTGCCGCACATCATACCTGCCGCGTCGCACTGGCACATGCCGCCGGTGCAGACGTCGCCCTGCTCGCACGCCGTGTTGCAGTTGCCGCAGTGAGAGGGGTCGGTGTTCGGATCGGTGCAGGTGTTGTTGGTGACACCGTTGCCGCACATGATGTCGCCGGCCGGGCAGGAGCACTTGCCGGCGACGCACGTGTCGCCCGCCGGGCAGGCGTTGCCGCAGGCGCCGCAGTGGTTGGGATCGTTCCCCACGTCGATGCAGCCGATCATCGGTCCGCAGTCGACGTCGCCCGTCGGGCATCCGCAGGTGCCGCCCGCGCAGACGGCGTTGGCCTCGCACTGGTGGCCGCACGCGCCGCAGTTGTTCGGGTCGGTCTGCTCGCTCACGCATCCGAGCCCGGTGCCGCAGTACGTCTCACCGGAGCCGGTGGCGCACTGGCAGGTGAAGGGCGGCATGCCGTTGGTGTTCGCGGCACAGTTCGAGTTGGGACCGCAGATATTGCCGCAGGTGCCGCAGCTCGTGTTGATGTTGCCGGCGGTGCACGCCCCGTTGCACGAGATCTGGCCAGTCGGGCAGGAGCCGCACGCACCGTTGACGCAGCTCTCGCCCGTCACGCACATCTTGCCGCACGCGCCGCAGTTGTTCGGGTCGCCGCCGAGATCGGTGCACGTGCCCGGGCTCCCGTTCGGTGGACACTTGACCTCCCCGTTCGGGCACGCCCCACACGTGCCACCCGAACAGGTCGCTCCGATCACGCACGGCGTACCGCACGCGCCGCAGTTGTTCGGGTCCGTCTGCGTGTCGGAGCAGACGCCCGTGCCTTTGCCCATGCCCGGGTTGCAGTCGGTGGTGCCGTTCGGGCACGCACACTTGCCGGACACGCACGTCGCGCCGGCGTCGCAGACGAAGCCGCAGGCGCCGCAGTTGTTCGGATCCGTGGTGGTGTCGGTGCAGCCAGCCGAACAAGACGTGAGGCCCGTGTTGCAGGCGCACGCCGTAACGGGCGGGTTACCCGTCGTCGTCTGGCAGGTCGAGCCCATGGGGCAGACGGTGCCGCACGCGCCGCAGTTGAAGCTGTCGCTCGAGAAGTTGACGCAGGTGCCGGGGTTGCCGTTGGCGTTGCCGCAGATGTTCGGCAGGTTCGACGGGCAGCCGCACTTGCCGGCGGTGCAGGCGCCGTTGATGGCACATGCAACACCGCAGTTGCCGCAGTCGGTGGTGCTGGTCTGTTCGTCGACGCAGCCGTCCGGGCACATCGTCACGCCCGTGCCCGTGCACATGCAGGTGCCGCCGGTGCACGTGTCGCCGGACGGGCACACGTTGCCGCATGCCCCGCAGTTGGCGACGTCGGTCATCAAGTTCGTGCAGACCGCGCTGCACGCATTGGGGTTCGCCCCGGTACAGCCGCACTGACCTGCGGTGCACGTGCCGTCGATGAGGCAGGCCGTGCCGCACGCGCCGCAGTTGGCCGGGTCCGTCTGCAGGTCGGTGCAGGTCCCGTTACAGCTGTCCGGCTTGGAGCCGCTGCACGCCCCCGCGCCGCCGGTGCCCATCGTGCCGCCGGTGCCCATCGTGCCGCCGGTGCCCATCGTGCCGCCGGTGCCCGTCGTGCTGCTCGTGGTCTTCCCGGTCGACGAGCTCGTCGTCTTGCCGGTCGAGCTGCTCGTGGTCTTGCCGGTCGAGCTCGACCGAGCTCGCGCCGCCGGTACCGGTGCTGGTCGTGTTCGTGCCCCCACCGCCGCCGCAGCCGATCGCCGTCTGCGCCAGCGCAGCGCCGGCTACCGCCCCAATAAGCCATCTCGCCAAACTCATCGTGTCCTCCTCGTCGGCGCCGCTCCCACGTGGGCGCGGCCTGGCGTCAGGGACAACGATAACGCCAAGTGCGGCACCGCATTCAAGTGACGTCGATGCGGTGCCGTATCGCTGTACGGCCGAGCGAGGCAAACGCGACCGTGGTCATGCGGCCTACCGGTCCGCTGCCCGAGCGCCGAAGAGGGCCGCTTTCTGCGGGATATCGAGCGATGATCTCGACATCGACGGGGATGTCGGAGAGCGACACCATCGTCGATATGGGGCTACTCGCCCCCTGCCTGACCCATCGTGACCGGCTGGGAGGGGGCGATCCGCCTCCACAGCCAGCCCTTCACGTTCTCGATCGTGAGGTAGAGCACCGGGATCACGACCAGGGAGAGGAGGGTCGAGCTGACCACGCCGCCGATGACCGCGATCGCCATGGGCGCGCGGAACTCGCTGCCGTTGCCGTTGGAGAGCGCGGTGGGCAGCATGCCGAGCACCATGGCCGCGGAGGTCATCAGGATGGGCCGGAGGCGCTCGGGCCCGGCCTCGAGGATGGCCTGGAGCGGCGGCTCGCCGTGCTCGCGGACGCGGACGATGGCGCGGTCGACGAGGAGGATCGCGTTCTTCGTCACGAGGCCCATGAGCAGGATGATGCCGATCATCGAGCCCATCGCCATCGAGTTCTTGCTGACGAAGAGGCCGAGGATGGCGCCCACGATCGCGAGGGGGAGCGTCATCATGATCGTGAGCGGGTGGATGAAGCTCTCGAACTGCGAGGCGAGGACGAGGTAGATGAAGACGACGCCGAGCAGGAGCGCGAGGCCCATGTTGGTGTTCGTGTCCTTCATGTCCTTGATCTGCCCGTCGTAGGCGAACGTGACGCCGGGCGGGCGCTTCAACGCGTCGAGGCGGGGCTGGAGATCGTTCACGATGTCGCCGAGGGACCTGCCGTTCGGCGTGGCCCAGATGGCGATCTGGCGCATGCGCGCCTCGCGCTCGATGACCTGCGGGCCCTCGCCGCGCGAGAGGTGGGCGATGTCCTCGAGGGCGACCATCCCCTTCGGCGAGCGGAGCGAGATGCGCGCGAGGTCCGCCGCGCCCGCGCGGTCCTTGCTGCGGAGGCGGACGCGGATGCGGGACCTCGTCCTTGCCCTGCCGCATCTTGCCGGCCTCCTCGCCCTCCATCGCCGTGCGGAGCGCCATCGCCACCTGCGCGACCGAGAGGCCCTGGTCGGCGGCGCGCTGCCGGTCGATCTCGACGCGCAGCTCGGGCCTGCCGGGGGTGTAGCGCACCTGGACGTCGGTGACGCCCGCCGTCTTGCGGAGCACGTCGCCCACGGCCTCGGCGTAGGGCGCGAGCGTGTCGTACGACGAGCCGCGGCAGTCGATCATGATCTGCGCCTGCGTGCCGGCGCCCTCGACGAAGGGCGGGTCGGTGATGGCGACCTTGGCGCCCGGGATCTTCGCGGCCATCGCGCGGATCTTGTTCTTGATGGCGAGCAGGCCCACCGTCCGCTCCTGCTTGGGGACGCGTGAGGATGCGGAGGCTCGTCTTGTTCACGTCCCCGTTCGGCCCCAGCGTGACGAAGACGGTCTTGATGAGCGGGTCGGCGAGGAGCTGCTTCTCGAGCCCGGCGCTGGTCCGGCTCGTCTCGTCCAGCGCCGTGCCGGCGGGCAGCTCGATCTCGAGCACCATCTGGCTGCGGTCCTCCGCGTTCACGAAGTCGGACCCCATGATGCCGGCGACCTGCATCGTGCCGACGAACGCGCCGATCGCGAGCAGGCCGACGACGAGCTTGTGGCGGAGCGACCAGCCGAGGATGCCGCGGTACACGTCGTCCATCGCGCGGAACACGACCTCGAAGGGCCGCTTCACGACGGCGAAGGCGTCCTTCTTGTTGTGGTCGATCGCCTTCGAGAAGCGCGACGAGAGCATCGGGTCGAGCGTGAAGGCGACGAAGAGCGAGACGAGCACGGCCGCCGAGACTGTGAGGCCGAACTGGCGGAAGAACTGGCCGATGATGCCGCTCATGAACGCGACGGGGACGAACACGGCGACGATGGTCAGCGTGGTCGCGAGGACGCTGAGCGCGATCTCCTCCGTCCCGCGGAGGGCCGCCTCGCGCGGGGGCTCGCCCCGCTCGAGGTGCTTGAAGATGTTCTCGCGGACGACGACCGCGTCGTCGATGAGCAGGCCGATGGCCAGCGAGAGGCCGAGGAGCGTCATCATGTTCAGCGTGAAGCCGAGCACGTACATGAGGAAGAACGTGGCGATGACGCTGGTCGGCAGCGCGAACGCGCTGATGATGGTCGACCGTAGGTCGAGCATGAAGATCAGGATGATGAGGATGGCCATCGCGCCGCCGAAGACGATGGCGGTCTCCACCTCCTCCGCGTTCTCGCGGATGTACTCGGAGCTGTCGAGGATGATCGCGTCCTTCATCCCGGCCGGGAACGCCTTCTCGAGCACGGCGAGGCGCTCGCGCACGGCGTCGGCGATGGCGACGGTGTTGCGGCCGGACTGCTTCACGACCTCGAACGAGACGGCCTCGTCGCCGTTCGACCGGATGCGGGTGCGCATCTCCTCCCACCCGTCCTCGATGCTGGCCACGTCGGAGAGGCGCACCGCGGAGCCGTCCTTCGCCGTGGCGACGACGAGGGCGCGGATGGCCTCGACCGTCCCCAGCTCGCCCACGGCGCGGACGCTGATCTCGCGCGTCGACTCGTCGTAGTGGCCGGCGGGCACGGTGACGTTGCCGCCGCGGAGCGCGGCGACGATGGCCTCGGGCCCGATGCCGAGGGCGTCGAGGTCTTGAGGTCGAGGTCGACGTGGACCTCGCGGTCGGCGCCGCCCTTGACGTTGACCGCGGCCACGCCGTCGACCTGCTCGAGCGCGGGCCGGAGCACGTCCTCTGCGTACTTGCGGATCTGGCTCAGCGAGCCCTGGCCGTGCAGCGTGTAGATGAGCACGGGCGTCGCCGCCGGGTCGAGGCGCGTGACGGCCGGCTCCTTCACCTCCGTCGGGAGCTTGAAGCGGGTCTGCGCGACGCGCTCGCGCACGAGCGTGGCCGCCTCCTGGATGTCGACGCCGAGCTTGAAGAAGATGATGGTGGTCGAGAGGCCCTCGCGCGACTGGGTGATGACGCGGTCGAGGCCGTTGAGCGAGACGATCGCGTCCTCGAGCGGCTTGGAGACGAGGTTCTCCACCTCGGCCGGGCTCGCCCCCGGGTAGACCACGTTGACGGAGACGATGGGGAAGGAGACGTCGGGGAAGAGGTCGGTGCCGAGCCGGCGTGAGCCCGACGCCGCCGAGGACCAGGAGGGCCAGGGTCACCATCACGGTGAAGACCGGGCGCTTGATGGCGATGGCGGAGAGGTTCATCAGGTTATCCTCGGGCGAAGAAAGCGGCAATCCGGACCGCGACCGTCAGTGAGCTGGAGCTTCGGGAGGATGGCGCGGCGCGCGGCGGGTTACTCGAGGGGCTCGCCCTCGCGGACCTCGGCGCTCGGATTGAGGACGACGGCATCGGCGGCCGTGACGCCGCTGCGGACCAGGAGCGCGCCGCCCTCGCCCTGGGTGAAGACGACGCGGACTGATGTGCGCCTTGCCGCCGGTGAGGACGACGACCTCGTCCTGCGACCCGGGGCGCAGCGCGCCCGGCGGCAGCTCGAGCCGGACCTTATGGCGGTGGCCGAGGACGGCGGCGCGGACGAAGGCGCCCGCGAGCAGCGGCGTGGACGCGGTAGTAGAGGAGGGGCCGGCTGGGCCGGGGGGCATGGGGGGTCTCCCCCCATCGTAACCGGCGCTCGCTGGGTCGTTGGGGATCTCGGCGTGGACCGGGACGCGGCGCGTCTGCGGGTCGAGCGAGGGGAGGACGGCGGTGACCTTGCCCTGCCGGCCGCCCTCGACCGTGACCACGGAGCCGACCTCGACCAGGCGGGCGTCGGCCTCGGACAGGGTGGCGACGAGCTTGAGGACCGAGGTGTCCTCGATGTGGAAGAGCGCCTCCCCGGGCGCCGACGATCTTGCCGATGCCGTTCGGCGCGCGCGTGACCAGGCCGGAGAAGGGCGCGGCCAGGCTGCCGTTCCGCACGCCCGCGGCGCGAGCTGCGCCTGCGCGCTCGCCTGCTCGAGCTGGGCGAGCGCCAGGGCGGCGCGGTTCTGCGCCCCCAGGTTCTCGGCGTCGCTGACGGCCTTCTGCTCGAAGAGCGCGAGCCGTGCGCTTCTGGGCGTCCTTGGCCATGTCGTAGGAGACGGTGGCGGCGCGCACGCCCGCGCTCGTGGCGGCGGCCTGCGCGCTGGCCTCGGTGACGTCGAGCGCGGCGAGGAGCTGCCCGGCCTTGACCCGGTCGCCGACCTTGACCCGCACGGCGACGAGCTTGCCGCCGGTCTTGAAGCCGATCTCCGCCTCCTCCACCGGATCCAGGGTGCCGGTGACGGGGATGCTGGGCCGCCAGGTCTTCTCCACCCCGTGCACGACGGCGACGCCGGCGCGCTTGGGCGCGTCCTTGACCTGCTCGGCCAGCTCGGCGGCCTGCGCCTTGCGCTCGCCGTGAGCTTCTCCCGGACCCGGGCGCCGATCAGGCGCGAAGAGCCCGACGCCGGCAGCAACGCCGCCACCGCCGCGAAGCCCCGGCTTCGCGCCGTTCCAGTCCCGGTCGTGCTCATCGCTCCCTCGCTCCAAGGTGCATGGTGTTCGGCTGGGGCGGCGCCCCGTCCTGGTCCGGACGCAACCTGACCTCGCGGTCAACAACGTCCGTGGCGGTAGCCCGCCCCGCAGGCCCGGGGTTCGGGGCCGCTTGCGGGTGGGTGGGTGGACGTGAAACGGAGCCGAGCTGCGCTCCCACGTCGAAGGCGGCGCGCGCCTCGTCCGTCAGGAGGCCGCGCAGGTACAGGCCCGCGGCCTGGCGCGCCCAGGCGACGATGTCGGGCCGCTTCGGCCGCTTGATCATGTCGCGCAGCAGCCGCTCGTAGCCGCCCGAGATGAGCGCCGGCAGCACGGCGGGGTCGACGTCCTGCCGGTAGATGCCGGCGGCGATGAGCTGGCGTGCCCACGCCTGGATCTGCTCGGCCATGCGCTCGGCGAACGCGTCGATGAGGTAGCCGTAGTCGGCGCCCCCGCCGCCCGAGAAGAGGATCCCCATCAGCCCGCGGTTCTGCCAGCAGAACTCGAAGATCTCGACGTCGTGGGCGTGCCAGTGGGCGATGAGCTCGGACGAGGCTCCCGAGGTCGTGCCGGTCGATGGGAGGGGAATCGCCGACGCAGGTGGCGAGCTTGGCCACGAAGCCCTCGACGATCTGGCGGAAGCAGTCCTCCTTGCTCTCGAAGTGCAGGTAGAACGCGCCCTTGGAGACGCCGGCCCGGGCGGTGATGTCCTCGACCTTGGCGGCGCTCAGGCCGTGCTCGACGAAGACCGCCTCCGCGGCGCGGAGCAGCTCGATTTTGGCGCGGCGGTCGGCAGGACTCGGCATTGTTGACTGGCCGGTCAACTATAGGGAGGCGAGCGGGCCCGTCAAGGGACGAGCGGGCGAGCACACTGCGGCGCCTCACGGCTCCCCGCCGAGCCGGGCCGAACAGGACGACGAGACCCGCCCAGCGTCAGGGATACGTCTTGATCGCCAGCGTGCAGTTGGCCGTGTCGACGTTGCTGGCCAGCCAGGAGGTCATGCAGATGTCCTGCGGATCCCCGATGACGAAGAGCTGGCCGCCCTTGTGGTGCTCCTCGGCCCGCGGCTTGCGCACCAGCGTGAGCCGATCCGGGTCCTTGCCGCCATCCTTGACGACCTGGTTCATGATCTCGGGCTGGAGTGCGATGGCCGACTCGTAGTCGGCGTCGAGCTCCGCCGTCGTGGTCGGCCTCCCCCCGGGGACGTCGGCCGTCGAGAGGCGGAGCCCGTCCTGGCTATAGATGCGCAGGTTGCGGCCCACCTGCCCGTGGCAGTCGAGGGTGCCGCAGCGCTTGCCCATGAGCAGGCCGAGATCGTCGAACTGGTCGCGCGGCGGGCCGTCGATGGGCGTGGTGCTGCTGGGCGAGGGGTCGTTGATGATCACGCAGCCGGCGGCGCCGAAGCAGGCGAGCAGGCCGGCGAGCGAGGCGAGCCCCCGCAGCGGAGGGCGGTGGGGTACGCGCGTTCGTCCGATCATTGTGAGCACCCGCTGGGAGGATACTGGCAGACGCCGTCCGCACAGATGAACCCGCTCTCGCAGTCGGTGGCGACCGCGCACCCCTGGAGGCACACGCCGTTCAGGCAACCGAACCCGCTCGGGCAGGCAGCGTTGCTCGAGCACGGCGAGGCGAAGTTCATGTAGATCTGGCCCGTGCTGGCCTGGGGATCGACGGTCAGGCCGAGCTTCATGGCCACGGTCGGGCTGACGTGGCAGTCGGCGCAGCCGCCCGTCTTGGCGATGTGCGAGAGCATCTGCACGTTCTGGCCGCCGTAGAAGACCTGGGTATTGAGGGGGTAGGTCAGGTCGAAGTCCACGGCCTCGATGAAGAAGTTGCCCGCGCAGTTGGTCTCGGGCCTCATCGTCTTGTCGTAGATGTCCGTGATCTGGACCGTCGCCGACACGAGCGGGAAGGGGTTGGTCCCGTCCTGGAAGATGGTGCCCGCGGTGGCGAACTGGAGCGCCGCCGGCCCGGTGCCGTCGTGGCAGGCCATGCAGGGCTGGCCCGGACGATGGAGCGGGCCCGGAGGGACGTTGGGATCCTCGGGGCCGAGGGAGGCGACCCTGTTGTCGTGGACCGGGTCGTTGCAGCCCGCGGCCGCGAGGAGGACGCCGAGGAGGAGCAGCAGGGCTCCGCAGGAGCCCGGGGTATGGGGCCGCTTGCGGCCCCATCGTAGACAGGCGTGGCGGCTCATTCGAACACCGCGTCCATCGCGATGAGACCGAGGCCGCTGACGCGGTTCGTGATGTAGAGGTCGTCGAGGTACGCCGTCCACACCGCCTCTCCCTGCAGGCTCAGGGTGAAGTCCGCCGGGGAGGCCTCCGGCCCGACGCGGATCTGGAGGCCGCCGCCCCCGGTCAGGCCGCGGAGCGGGCCGAGCTCCCGATCGCCCGTGCGGATGGTGGGCACAATCCACTGGCCGGTGGAGCTCTGCGTCGCGGAATAGGCGCGCTGCCAGAAGGCGACGGGGGTCTGAAGGTGCAGGCGCGCGTGCGGCCAGAGCGACACGCGCGGGTGGACGTCGAAGATGTAGCGGACGTCCGTCGAGGTCGCGGTGAGGCCCCACGTGTCGCGGTAGAAGCGCTCGGAGATGCGCAGCGTCGAGGAGCTGAAGCGGTGCGCGAGGCGCACCGTGCCCGCGAACATGTCGCGGGAGGTGGGGAGCTGCTCGAGCGGGCGCAGGTTGAGGCGGTGCTCGTTCACCAGATCGATCGACGCGCCGACGGGGACCTTGTTGGCGTCCGGAGCGCGAAGAGGGGGATATAGCGGTAGGGCTTGGACGTGTCGCCGTCCTGGATGATCGCGTCGCCGACCACGGAGAAGATGGTGTCGCGGTTGACGAGCAGCGTCAGCGCGGCGTTGACCGTGTGGTTGAGCATGAGGTGGGAGAAGACGTCGAACGGGGTGCCGCCCGGCCGATGATGTCGTGACCGAAGGAGTAGCCCGCGAGCAGGGTCGCGTTCTTCTGGAAGAGGTCGATGCGACGGTCCCGCCGGCGCCCCAGCCCACGTAGTCGGGCTCGACCGAGAAGCTGCCGGTGCGCGCCGAGGCCGACGAGCCGTCTTGTAGGAGCCGTTGAAGCTGCCGCCTGCCGCACTTCGCGCCAGCGGCGCGAGGCGGTGGCCACGATGTCGACGCTGGCCGCGGAGACCACGTCGACCAGGTAGCGGGCGCTCACGGACCACTCGGCCAGCGGGTTCTCGAGGCTGGCGCCGATGGTCGGGGTGACGACCGTCACGCGCCTCGGTGTCGGAGTACAACGACACCTCGCTCGACGACCCGCCCGACGAGGTTGGACTTCTTCGATCTGCTCGGGACTCCTTGCTCCTTGTCCTTGTCCTTGTCCTTGTCCGAGGAGTCTTGTCCTTGTCCGAGAGTCCTTGTCCTTGTCCGCGGAGCTCGCGTCCTTGGCGTCGGAAGCGCCGTCGCTGGGGCGCTGTCCTGGCCCCGTGAGCGAGGGGCGACGAGCGAGGGGAAGAGCGCTCGGGAACGCGGCGCAAAGGGGCTCGTTGTACGGCCATGAAGTGACACCCTTCGACCTGGGGCCGCCCAAGTGCCGCTGTTCGCGGCGCAGGGTCAAGAGCTCTCTCGCACGCGGCCGCGACGAAGCGCGCCGCGATTCACGCTGCGGTTATTTCTCCGAGCACCCATTTCAGGCGGACACGCGAGCGCGCCCTCTGGACTTCGCGGACACGAGTTGCCCCAGCTCCGCTCCATAATGCGCGTTGAAGGCCCGGCCGTCTCGCGGAGCATCAAGCGGGTTCGCCTGCGACAGCAGCTTCACCCCGCCCGAGGGCCCGCCGGGCACCGGGCGTGTGGAGCACGATCTTGCCGCCCGGCCTCGCGCCCCTCGGCGTGCGCTGCGTGCGGCGGCTGCCCGCGTGCCGCACGTGGACGATGCGGGGGTGGCGCTTCCGGTAGAAGCCGTCGAGGTCGGCGTCGCCCACCCAGACCAGGCCCTCCTGGCGGTTCTCGGTGCGCTGGGCGTTGAGCTTCTCGAGGAAGCCGACCATCACGCCGGCGAGGAACGTGCGGCGCTCGCGGTCGCCGCGGATCTTCTGCGCCCTGCTTGTGCTCGCGCCAGAGGTGGTCGGCCGCGTGCGTGAGGAAGGCGTGCACGTAGGCGGCCATCTCCAGGTTGGCCGGCGTCCCGCACACCTCGAGCACGCTGCCGCGCTTGCCCTCGAGCGGCGGTACACGGGCACCCAGATGACCTCGACGAAGAAGTGCTTGCCGAGGATGGTGCCGAGCAGGCGCGCGCGCCTCGCTGACGCGGCCGGTGGGCTTGCCCAGGTGGCGGAAGCCGTAGCCCGCCCGGCGCCCGGCGACGCGGCGTCTCCAGGTTGTGCTTGAGCATGAGCCGCTGGGCCGCGCTCATCGCCGCCTGCGCCTCGTGCACGTTCGGCGCTCTCGGCGAGCGCGAGCAGCCGCGCGATCCGCTCGAGCACCCGCGCGTCGTCGGCGAGGTGGCGCCGGCCGCCGGCATCCCCGCCGCGGACGCCGTCGATGCCGAGCCGCTCGCACAGCTCGCGGAATGCGGGCCCGTGCGCGCTCTCTTCGATCGTCGCCGAGCACCTCGTGCACGTACTGGTGCGCCATCTCGTGCTTGAGCACCTCGACGACCGTCCCCCACGGCCGCTCGAGCACCAGGCTCCGGGCGATCTCGATGGTGCGGACGTCGGGCACCCAGCGGCCCAGGCGCGAGCCGGCGTCGGAGAGCTCGATGGCGGGCGCCCGCGAGCCTGCGGCGGAAGAAGAGCGTGGTTGAGATCCTGGTAGGTGGAGCGGAGCTCGCGGAGGAGGGCCGCCTCGAGCTCGGCGCCGAGGCGGGCGGCCTCGGCGCGGGGGGCGCTGGGCGGGGGCTGCGTCACGGAAGGGGTCGTCCTTTCCGGTCCCGGCGGCGCCGGCCGCGCGGGCTCCTCTCGCTTGGTCCCTTTCCGCGCGGCGCGCGCCGTGTCAATCGTCCGCCGCTCTCCGTCACGCGCTCGCCATCGGGCCCCCACCTGGGGTTAGAATCGCGATCCGCGCCGCCGTGTCCACGAAGAATTACCCGGTCGACACCGTCCCGACGCCCCGCCGGCGCGCGCTGCGCTCGCCTCCGCCGCCTGCGCGCGATCGCGCGCTGGCGGCGCCGCGTGGCGCCCTGGCTGCTGCTGGCGCCGGCCCTGCTGGTCGTCCTCCTCGACGCGCGCATCCGCGGCGAGCGGCTGGTCACGCTCGGCCCCGCTACGCCGCGAGCTACGCGGCGGCCGTGGTCGAGAGCGGCGTGCTCTGGGGGCTGCTCCTCTACGTGGCCGCGGCGCGGCGCGGCGCGCTGCGCTGGGTGGCGGCGGCGCTGCTGGTCGCCCTGGCGACGCTGGCGCTGGGGGGGCAGATCTACTTTCACCGCGCCTACTCCACGTACCTCAACCTCGACGCCACGCTCTTCGGCACCTCGGTCTCGGCGAGCGTCTTCGGCCAGCTCAAGGCCGACGGGCGCAACTTTCTCTCGTCGATCGCCCTGCCGCTGGTGGGCTCCGCTCGCGCTGGTGTGGCTGGGGCGCGTACGTGGCTCCGGCCCCGGCGATCGCGGCCGGCCTTCGCCGCGCGGCTGGCGATGCCGGCGGCGGTGGGCCTCGTCTTCCTCATCCCCTGCTCGTACCGCCGGGTGCAGGCGTCGACGCCGGACGTCATCTACTTCCATGCCCTCGGCGGCCTCATCAAGCAGCTGAGCAGCGGCGCGGGACGCCAGCGCAGATCCGGCCGGGCCTGCGCACGCCGCCGCTGCTGCCGGCGATCACGCCGCGCCCCGCCGTCCCCGGGCGCAACGTGGTCTTCATCCTCACCGAGAGCGTCCGCTCCGACGCGAGCTGCTCGGAGCACGTGGGCCCCTGCCCGGTCGCCCCCGAGAGCGACGCGGCGGCCCCCGCTCGCCACCCGCTCCTGCAGATGCGATCGAACTCGTCGACCACGGCGATCCAGCTCGCGGTGCTGTGGTCGGGCCTGCAGCCCACGGCGTCGCGCGAGGCGCTCCACACGGCGCCGCTGCTCTTCGACTACGCGCACGCGGCGGGCGTGACGAGCGCGTACTGGACGAGCCACCACATGATGTTCGCCAACTCGCGCCTCTTCGTGCAAGACCTGCCCACCGCCCACCAGTGCGGCGCGACCGATCTCGACCCCCTCGCCGACATCGACCTCGGCGGCCAGGACGAGCTGCTCACCGCCCGGGTCGAGGCCGAGCTGCCCACCCTGCACGAGCCCTTCTTCGGCGTCGTGCACTACGGCAACACCCACACGCCCTACCGCGTCGACCCGGCCGTGTCGCCCTTCCAGCCGTCGTTCGTCAGCAAGGATCCGGCCGACAACGAGGGCTACCAGAACTTCTACCGCAACGCCGTCTTCCTCCAGGATCGCACCCTCGGCGAGATGATCCGCTTCATCCGCGCCCAGCCCTTCGGCGCGCGGACGGTCATCGTCTTCACCTCCGACCACGGCGAGGCATTCCGCGAGCATGGCCAGCTCGGGCACACCGACGCCATCCTCGACGAAGGAGATCCACGTCCCCTTCTGGATCGACGCCCCGCCGGGCACGCTCACCGACGCCGAGGTCGCCGCGCTCGACGCGGCGCCGCGGGCGGCTCTCCTTCCACACCGACGTCACGCCCACGGTGCTCGATCTCCTCGGCCTGTGGGAGGCGCCCGAGCTCGCCCGCTACCGCGCCGCGATGGTCGGCGGGAGCCTGCTGCGCGCGCCGCGCCACCTCCGCGGACGAGGCTCTTCGAGATCACCAACTGCTCCGGCATCTGGGGCTGCGCCATCCGCAACTAGGGGCTGATGCGCGGCGCGCGCAAGCTCGAGGCGCGCGAGTGGGACAGCCGTGGCACTGCTACGACGTGCTCGCGGACCCGCGCGAGGCGCGCGACCTCGGACCGAGGGCTGCGGGGATCTACCCGCAGTCGCGCAGCGCGTGTATGGGGGCCTCCCAGCTCGCATTGACCGTGCCCCAAGAGTCCAACAGCGCACAGGGGGCCCCGAAAAAGGGGCCGCGCCCGCCCCCGACCCCCCCCGGCTCGGCGCCTCCGCGCCCGCCGCCTGCGCCGCCTCGCCGGCTTCGCGCTGCTCTTCGTCCCGACCGCGTGGGCCGGGGTCACGCGACGTCATCCGCCGCGCGCACCACATCGCCGCCTTCGATCTCGAGCACCGGAAGGCCTACGCCGCCTCGTTCGTCGAGTCGATCGTCTTCTGGGGCGTGCTGCTCTACGCGGCCTCGCGGCGCGCCGGTGGGGCCGCGCCTTCGCCGGCTCTCGTCTTCGTGGTGCTCTTCACGCTGGCGATGGGGGTCGAGGGCGGCTTCCACGCCTTCTACAACATCTATCTCTCGATGGACGGGCAGATCCACACCAAGTCGTTCGGCTGGTCCATCGTCGGCACCTTGCCGCTCACGCGCCCCGTCGTCGCCGGCCATACGTCGTCGCCGCGGCGCGTCGCCGCGCTCCTGATCCACCAGGGGCGCCGCCTCCTCCGCGCGCGCGGGTGGCGGTGGTGGCGGCCGTGGGCCTGTCGGCCCGCGGTCCTCTACGCCGTGTGCACGATCCCGGTGAGCTACCGGACGCTCCAGTCGACGCTCTTCGACATGATCTACTTCCACGGCATCGGCGCGATCGCACGCGAGACGCTCGGCTACACGCACGACTCGCCGGACCTGCGCGTGCAGAAGCGCTCGCCCGAGCCGGTGCCGAAGCCTCACGGCCCGCCCGGCGCGACCGCGCAACGTGCTCTTCATCCTGCAGGAGAGCCAGCGCGCCGACGTCACGTGCATCGAGTACGACCCCGACGTGCAAGCTCGCCACGCGCTTCACCAACCCGCTCCTCCCCAACCGGTTCCCGCTCCTCCAGCTCCGCAGCAACGCCTCCACCACCGCCATCTCCGATCTCCAACCTCTGGTCCGGCGTGCGTCCGACCGAGGGGCGCGAGTCCTGCACTCGGTCCCCCTCCTCTGGGACTACGCGCACGCCGCCGGCTACGACACCGCCTACTGGACGAGCCAGAACCTGATGTTCGGCAACGCGCGGCTCTACGTGCAAGACATCCCCGTCTCCCACCGCTGCGTCGCGACCGACCTCGACACCGCAGGCCGACCTCGACACCGGCTGCCGAGGACGCGCTGCTCTCCGACCGCGTGATCGCCGAGTGGGGCGAGCTCGAGGAGCCGTTCGTCGCCGTCGCGCACTACTCCAACGTGCACTTCCCCTACGTGTACGACGAAGACGTTCGCGCCCTTCCAGCCGAGCGAGATCGACAAGAGCGCGGAGAAGAGCGAGACGTTCAAGAACTACTACAAGAACGTCGTGTACCTCTCCGACCGGGCGGTCGCGCGGCTGGTGCAGCCACGTGCGCGAGAGCCCGACGTGGGCCGAGGACGGTGATCGTCTACACCTCGGATCACGGCGAGTCGTTCCGCGAGCACTGGCAGCTCGGGCACACCAGCTCCCTCTACGACGAGGAGGTCCACGTCCCGGCTGGATCGACGCGCCGCCGGGGACGCTCGCGCCCGAGGAGGAGGCGAGCCTCCGCGGTGCCGCGCGAGCAGCTGGTGTGGCACCTCGATCTCGCGACCACCTTCTTCGACCTCATCGGCATCTGGGACGACCCGGCGTTCGCCCCCTTTCGCGCCAGCATGATGGGCCACCCGATGACCCGCCGCGAGCGGACCTGGAGCCAGTGCCGCTCGACCAACTGCACCTGGCTCTGGGAGTGCGCAGTTCCGCAACTGGGGGATGATGCAGGGGCCGCTCAAGCTCGAGGCGCGCGAGTGGGACAACGAGTACCACTGCTTCAACGTGATCGAGGACCCCCGCGAGGAGTCGAACAACCTCGGCGAGCAGGCGTGCTGGCCGCTGCCCGACCTGGCGCGCGACCCTACCACGTGATGCCCAACGTCACGCCGCCCGGGCGAGCATCAGTTCGACTGGGGGAAGAAGTAGCCCGCGCCCGAGGCGGGGCACGATGCACGACTCCGACCCGGACGCGTGCCGCGGGAGCGCCCGAGACCAGCCACGGCGAGGTACCGCCGGAGGCGCTTCCGCGGTAATCCTGCCTGATGAGCGCGCGCCTGAACCTCACCCTCTTCGCGCACCTGTGCGCCCGGCCGGAGGACGAGCTCGATCTCGTCGAGGCGGCGCTCCTGATCGCCGAGACGGAGCACCCGGGCCTCGACATCGCCCGTTACGTCCGCGCGATCGACGAGCTCGGCCGGGGCGCCCGCGCCGCGGTGGAGCGCGCCGGGCGGCCCCGCCGAGAGCCGGCTGGAGCGCGCCGTCCGGTACGTGTACGAGGAGGCCGGCTTCCACGGCAACCAGGACGACTACTACGACCCGCGCAACAGCTTCCTCAGCGACGTGATCGACCGGCGCACCGGGATCCCCATCTCCCTCGCCGTGGTGCTGACGGAGGTCTGCCGGCGCGCCGGGGTGGATGCCCGCGGGGTCTCGTTCCCCGGCCACTTCCTCGTCCGCGCCGACCTGCCGCGCGGCACGATCGTCGTCGACCCCTTCGCGGGCCGCCCCATCTCGCGCGACGAGCTGCGGGCGCTCTTCGCGCGGGCGACGGGCGACGACGGTGACCCGCCGCCGGCGCTGCTCGATCCGGCCACGAAGACGCAGATCCTGACGCGGATCCTCCACAACCTGCGCGGCATCTACGAGGCGCGCCACGACGACGATCGCCTCCGCGACGTCCTCGAGCGGCTTCAGGTGCTCGCCCCGAGCGACGCGCAGCGGGCGCGCATCCGGGCGCTCGGCGGCGACGCGCCGTGGCGCTCCGGCAGCGGCGCGCTCAACTAGCCCCGCTCACCTCGGGCGCCGCCGGCAGCTCGATCACGAAGCGCGCCCCGCGCGGCGGCTCCCCCGGCGCCCCGCCTGCCTCGACGCCGATCGTCCCCCCCGCCGCCTCCACGAGCCCGCGGCACACGGCGAGCCCGAGCCCCGTCCCCTGCCCCACCGGCTTGGTGGTCACGAAGGGCTCGAAGAGCCTGTCGCCACCTCGGGCGCGATGCCCGGGCCCGTCGTCCTCGACCTCGACGCGCACCTTCCCCTCGCCGAGCGCCGCGCCGACGCGTGACGCGCCCCGTGCCCGACGCGCCCGCGGCGTCGGCCGCGTTCAGGAGCAGGTTGAGGAGCACCTGCACGATGGCCTGGTGCGGGGAGCGTCACCCGCGGCAGGTCGGGGGCGAGCTCGGCGCGCACCTCCACGTCGCGGAAGGCCTGCTGCGGCTTCACCAGCGCGAGCACGTCGTGCGCGGCCTCGCGCACGTCGCCGGCGGGCTCCGGCTCCCCTCGCGCGCCGCTGCACGGCGGGCCGGGCGAAGTCGAGCAGGTCGCGCAGGACGCGGTGGATGCGCTCGGTCTCGCGCTTCATCCGTGACGAGGAAGTCGCGCTGCTCGGCGCGGTCGAGCCCGCCGTCGAGGAGCAGGTCCTCGAAGCCGAGGATGGCGGCGATGGGGTTGCCGATCTCGTGCGCGAGCCCGCGCGGCGAGGCGGCCCACCGACGCGAGCCGCTCCGAGCGCACGAGGCGCTCCTGGGCGCGGGCGAGGTCCTCCGCGTAGCGCTCGACCTCGGCGACCTTGGCGCGCAGCGCCTCCTCGTCCGAGCGGAGCCTCTCCGTCATCTGCTCGAGGCTCGGCCCCAGCTCGATCAGCTCGCGCGCCCCCTGCCGCGGCGCCTCGAGCCGCGCGCGCCCTCCGCCACGCGCTTCGCCGACCGCGAGAGCCCGTCGATGGGCTGCACCACCAGGCGCGTCATCGAGATGTAGGCGAAGACGAGCAGCGCGAGCGCGACGATGCCCGTGTAGAGCGCGAAGAGGCGCACCAGGGCGGCCTCGGGGTGGTCGCGAGGTCGGTCCGGACCACGACGCCCACCGCCCCTCCGCCGTCGCCCGGCACGACCACGAGCAGCGCGGCGCCCGCGGCTCGTCTGCACCTTGGCGCTGCGCTCGACCCCCGGCGCCACCGCGCGCGGGAGCGCGGGCGCCATCCCTTCCTCGCCGCGCTCGGCGAGGAGCGCGCCCTCCGCGTCGTAGACCCCGACGGCGGCGACCCCCTCCGGCCCGATCTGCGCGTCGAGGAGGGCAGAGAGGTCGCCGCCGCGCGCCTCGCGAGCGGTCACGTGCCCTGCGACCGCCCGTCCCAGCGACGCCGCGCTCGCCTCGCGGACCTGCTCGAGCGACGCGCGCGTCAGGCTGGCGACGGCGAAGAAGAGGGGCAGGAACGCCAGCACGAGCAGCGAGCCGAGGGCGAGCAGGAGCTGGAGGCGAATGCCGAGGCGCATCGGGCGAGCCAGGACAACAGGCTAGTGCAGCGGACGCGCAGTGAGAGAAGCTTTCCGAGCCCGAGCCCGAGCCCGATCTCTTGGATTTCGGGCTCGGGCTCGGGCTCGGGCTCGAGAAGATCACCCGCCTGCGATCGCCGCGCGCGCCGACGCGACCATGGCGATCAGCGCCCGGCGCACCTCGTCCGGCGTGGAGACCGGCACGTCGAAGGCCAGCCGAAGCGCCCGGGGCCCTTCGGGGGTCGTCGCCTGCAGCTCGAAGCCGTAGCGATCGACCGCGGTCATGGTCGCGGCCGTGGCCCCCTGCACCCGCCCGAGGCCCCGCGCGTACGCGAGCACGGCGTCCGCGTGGTCGTCGTTCATGTGCGCCAGGATGCCGGCCGAGTCGGGCGCGAGCGGGTCCGGCGAGGCGGCGCGGTAGTCCTCCGCGCTCACCCAGGACATGCGCCCGAAGCCGCCCACGTAGCGGAGCGCCACGGGATCGAGCCGGTAGAACGCGAAGTCCGTGTAGTCGACGTAGTACGAAGCGTCCGGCTGGGCGGCGAGGAACGCCGCGCGCACCCCGTCCCGCTCCGCCGCCGGGACGCTGCGACAGGGGCCGAGCAGGGTGAGGCGGCCCACCGCGAGCGGGCTCCGCGACGGGTCGATCGGCTCGGCCAGCAGGATGGAGGCGTCCTCGCGGTGCGCCAGGTTCTGGGTGTGCTCGGCGAGCTCCGACAGGAGGAGGAGCGGGCGCCCCTCCACGTCCACCGCCACCGTGACCAGCGAGCCGTACGGGAAGCCGGCCGGGTCGCGCGCGATCGTGCAGAGGGTCGCGGATCGCGCGCGGGCGGCGAGGGTGCGGCACCGCTCCGCGTGCGACGGTGCGCGCGGGGCGGACGTGGCATCGGTGGGCGTGGGCTCCGCGGGTGCGGCGTTGACGTTGGGGGGACGCTGGTGATCGCGCGGCATGCCGGAGGACGTAGCACGGCGCGGGCGCGGGCTCTGAAAGGATGGGATCAGGCCAGGGGCCACCGCAGCCAGGCGGAGGCGCGCGCGCCCCAGCCGGCGCCGCGCCGCGCGGCGCGGTAGACGTCGTGGGCGGCGCGCGTCATCGCCTGGAGATCCTCGGCGTCGACGCGCACGCCGTGCCGCACGCGTTCCAGCACCGTCGCGCACGTCTCCATGCCCTCGACGCCGACGCGGCGGGCGAGGTCGCGCGGCTGCTCGCCGGGGATCGCGTGCCAGCCGGCGTCCCGCAGCCCCACGAGCGCGAGCTGCCAGAGGTTGGAGACGCGCTGGTCGACCGCCTCGGGCCAGAGGGGCCGGCCCAGGTGGCGCACCGTCAAGAGCCGCCGGAGGGGGCGCATGGCAGCCTGGAGCGCGAGCCCGACGATCGCGAACGTCAGCAGCCAGGCCACCGGATGGGTCTCACCGGCCTCGGCCTGAACGGCGGGCGGACGCGGAGGCTGCCAGGCGTGCGCAGGGCGCGGAGGCACGTACGCCGCGGCCGCCGCACGAGGGACCGGCGAGGGGTGCGGGCGCTGCGCGACGGTGGGGACCGGCGCCTTCGGGAGGGTGGACGCCACCGGCGCGGGCCTGGGCGGCTCGTGGACCGACGGGAGGGCGGACGGCGCTTCCGCGACGACGTGCGTCGTGGGCGCGGGCGTCGGTTCGCTCGGCGGGTAGGCCACCGACGGCGACGCGGCGCCGCTGGGGCCGGCGTGCCACCCCGGACCCCCTGAATACGGGCCGTAGCCCGCGCGGCTCGCCACCGCACCTCGGCCCGCGGCGACGCGGATCGGGACGCCGTCGCGGCAGACCGTGCACCGCGAGGGGAGCGACGGGGGCGTGGCCTCGTCGTGCGCGCGGAGGAGCGGGAGGTACTCCTTCACCCTGCGCCGGTGCACGTCCACCACCGTCGCCTCGTCCGGGCAGCAGGCCGCGTCGTTGGCCCATGCGTAGGGCTGCCCGGCGTACCCCTGCCCCTGCCCCGCCGCGCTCGTCGCCGCGTGGTGGCCCGGGAGCTTCTCCGTCTGCCAGAGGTGGGGCGCGATCCACGCCGTCAGCGCCAGCGAAGCCGCGCCCAGCGAGAGCACCCACGCGAGCTGGGCGGCCGCGCGCAGCGGCGAACGCCGGAGGACGACGGCGGGCCCTGCCGGCGCGGCGAGCCGCACGGCGGCGTGCCGGGTCCAGATCGCGGCCCGCCGCGTCTCCCTCGCCCGCAGGAACGCGACCAGCAGCAAGGACAGCGCGCCGAGCATCACCCACCCCTCGCGGCTGGAGAGCGCGGGGCTGCGATCGAGGATCGTGAGCATCCACAGCGACGCCGGGAACCAGAACGCCAGGAGGCCCGAGCGCTCGCTGAGCGAGAAGTAGCCGCAGATGGCCGCCGGGGCGAAGGCCATGAGCGCCGTCTGCACCTCTTCCCACGGAGCGTCGTTCCCCCGCGCGAGGATGGGGAGCACCATCAGCGGGAGCACCCACATCGCGTTCAGCACGAAGAAGGCGGCCAGCCAGAGCCGGATCCGCCGCCAGGAAAGGAGCTGGCCGAAGCCTGCGCCGAGCACGGTGCCCACCCAGAGGGGCGCCGCCTTGTCGAGCTCGTCGATGCGCAGCACCGTGAACGCGGCGAGGCCGCACACGAGCAGGAGCCAGTAGAGGAGCGGCGCCGAGGCGGCGCCGCGCAGGGCGGGGAGAGCAGCCTTCTTCTTGCTCATGACAGCTCCTCCAGATGGATCCCGGCGCGGCCGGCGGGCCGCGCCACGAAGCTGCCCAGCCGCTTCTCGTGGATGTAGGCGCAGAGCTTGGTGAAGGCGGCGTGGTCCTTGCGCGCGAGGTCACGGCGCGCCCGCTCCTGCCGGCGGCGCGAGGCGCGGTTCTCGGCGGCCCCCATGGGGTGGTGGAACCTGCCCACCGCGGAGGACGGGGCGGGTTGATGGAGCCTCGCCCAGACCCCGGCGGGGACGATGATGCAGCGCTCTCCCGGCGCGTCCGGCCAGGGCAGGCGGCACGAGACCACGATCCGCTC
Source organism: uncultured delta proteobacterium (assembly GCA_963827955.1). Taxonomy (GTDB): domain Bacteria; phylum Myxococcota_A; class Polyangia; order Polyangiales; family Polyangiaceae; genus CAWHDJ01. The sequence continues at coordinate 566,550 of CAWHDJ010000017.1, forward strand.
CACCCCCGGCCTCGCCCCTCGCCGATCGCCGTCTTCGCCCGCGAGGCTCGTCGCGGGCAGCTCTCCCTGCCAGCGCGCGCGCGCGCCGAGGCGCAGCGCAGGGGCCATCGCGCGCGGCGAGAGCCGCTGGCGGAAGGCGGCGACGGTGCCGTCCTTTGTGGCCCGCCCAGCGGGCCCGGGGTTTGGGGCCGCTTGCGGCCCCATCGTGACAGGCGCCGCCGTGACGAGCGTCACGCGCACGCCGCGATCGAGCAGGGCGCGCCCCACGCCGAGCCAGACCGACACCAGCGCGTCGAGCAGATCGGCGGGCGTGGTGCACGAGAGCGCCTCCGTGCCGGGCAGGAAGGTGTCGAGCACCAGCTCCACGGCGGGCGTATCGGGGGGGATCTCGTCGGGCAGGCGCACCACGATCTGCCCGGCCGAGAGCGATCGGGCCCAGTGGATGCGGCGCGCGTCGTCGCCGGGCGCGTACTCGCGGAGCCGGAGGCTGCCCTCGGTCGGGAGGTGCTTCGCGGGCCGCGGCAGGTGATCGTGGCCGCCCTTGCCCACGAGCGCCTCCGCGCCCTCGACCTCGCGCTGCCGCGGCAGCACCAGGAGCCGCGCGGCGCCGGCGCGCACGCGCACCGAGTGGCAGAGCCCGAGCACGTCCTGCAGCCAGACCTCGAGCGGCTCCGCCTCGTGCTCCCCGCGCAGCGCGGGGCCGACGTCGCGCTGGAGCACGACCTCGCCGCTCGACTCGTCGTCGTCGACCACGTAGCGGCTCGTCGCCCAGCGGGCGCCGACGCGCCCCCGCGCGAAGAGCCGGAAGCCGGCGGGGATGCGCGGCGCCGCGAAGCGCACCTCCTCGATCACCGGATCGCCCTCGACCACGCTCTCGGGCACGAAGCGGCGCGACAGCGAGGCGCGCCGGAACGGGTCGTCGCCCCCGGCGCGGAGCAGCGTCCAGATCACCGCGACGTGAAGCACGACGAGGCCCATCAGCCCCACGACGGCGAGGCTCGCCCACCCGAGCCAGACCGAGCCCATGACGGACATCGCGCCGAGCCATGCCATCGTGGAGCCCGACGCGGTGAGCACGTCGATCCGGTCGAGCACGGAGGGCCCCTCCGCCGCGCGGCGGCGGAAGAGCGCGTCGAGGCTGCGCGCCACGAGCGCGCCCGCCATCACGATCCACAGCGGCCCGAGCGCGTACGTCACCGCGTCGTCGAGCTTGCTCGGGTGCGGCGCGGAGAACGCCACGTGCCACGCGATCGCCGAGGGCACGACCAGCGAGGCGATGCGGAAGGCCTGGATCGGCCAGCGCCTCGGCTGCGACGGCGGCTTCGGCAGGGCCGTGGGGGTGTCATCCGTAGCGTTCATCGAGCACCTCCACCGGCTCCCGGGATGGCCAGCGAGACGGTGCGCAGCCGGTCGCGCACCTCCGCCGCGGAGACCCAGAGGCGGTGGCGCAGCACGTCCGCGGACATGTCGAGCAGGTCCTCCACCGTCACGAACTCGCGCCCCGAAAGCATCGCCCGCGCCTGCGCCGCCTTCATCCACGCCAGCGTCGCGCGCGGGCTCACCATGTGCGCCGACTCCGCCCCGCGCCGCAGCGCGTTCACGTACTCGACCGCCGCGCGCTTCACCTCCGGCGACGCGTGGATGAGCGGCACCGTCGCCTGCCACTCCCGGAAGGCGTCGCCCGAGATCACCGGCTGCACGGAGGCGAGCGCCGGGTCCGGCGCGAGGTGGGCGTCGAGCACGCGCACCTCGTCCTCGGGCGCGGGGTAGCCCATCTCCAGCATCACCATGAACCGGTCGATCTGCGCCGCGGGGAGGGCGTAGGTGCCCTCGTGGTCGAGCGGGTTCATCGTCGCGAGGACCTGGAAGGGGTCGGCCATCCGGTGCGTCGCCCCGTCGACCGTGACCGTCCGCTCCTCCATCACCTCGAGGAGCGCCAACTGGGTCTTGGGCGTGGCGCGGTTGATCTCGTCCGCGAGCAGCAGGTTCGTGAACACCGGCCCGGGGCGGAACACGAACCTCTTGTCGTGCGCCTCGTAGATCGAGGCCCCTGTCAGGTCCATCGGCAGGAGATCCGGCGTGAACTGCACGCGCCCGAAGCGCACGCCGAGCGCCGCCGCGATCGCCTTGCAGAGCTGCGTCTTGCCCACGCCCGGCGCGTCCACCAGGAGCACGTGCCCCCGCGCCGCCATCGCCGTCAGCACCCGCTCCACCACGTCGCGCTTGCCGATGATGACGCGCTCCACCGCCGCCACCACCGCGCTGGCCTCCTCCCGGATCCGCTCGACGCGCAGGCGGAGCGGGTCACGCACCGGGGGCGCGATGTGCGCTTCTGGATCGTTCTGCCGGTAAATGGCCTGTTGCATCGGTCTCTCCTGGGGGATCCCGGTCTGCTGGTGACGCGGCAGCGCGCCGATGATCCAGCGCGCGATGGCAGAGGTGGCGGTGGGCTTCGGTCGGGGAGGCTGCGCGGAACGAGCGAGAGGCTCTGCGAGCTGGATGATGCCCCAGAGCCCAGCGTACGCCAGCGCCACGCGGCGGCGGAGCGGATCGCTCCCGCTCACCTCGAGGAGCAGCTCGGCCAGGTCGAAGCGCATCTCGGTCGGGATCGCCGGAGCGATCTCCTCCGGCGTCGTCACGACGAGGTCGCGCTCCGCGAGCGGTGGGCGCCCGAACCGCGCGAGGCCCTGGTTGGCACGCTCCAGCTCCTCGGGCGTCGCCGCCCCGCCGGCGAGGAGCACCGACGCCACCACGCGCCCCACCTCCCGCGCGTCGCCGTGCAGCAACGACTGTGTGGGCAGAGGTGGGGGCATGGGGGGTTGCGTCATGAAAGCCTCGAAGAGCGGGCGCGGGGGACCGAACGCGGGCGTGGGAGCCCGCATTCCGGAGATGACGAAAAGGATGACCGATTCGTTCCCGGTACGCCCTGGGACGTATGACCGTGCCCGACGATTTGAAAACCCGTGCCCGTGCCCGTTCCCGATCCTCTGGGGAGCGGGAGCGGGAGCGGGAGCGGGAGCGGGAGCGGGAGCGGGAGCGGGAGCGGGAGCGGGGTGGGACGGGTTAGTGGGCTGCCGACCGCGCCTTGTAGCCCTCGTACCCTTCCATCAGTGCCAGGTACACCCAGTTGCCCAGCACATCGGCGCCGGCGCTCGACGGGTGCGCCGAGATCGGCGCCGCCGAGGCCGCGCTGGTACCAGGTGGCCATCGACGCCGAAGCCGCCCATGGCGCCGAGCGTGTCCCAGTAGCCGCAGCCGACCTCGGCGGCGACCTTGCGCTGGATGGCGGCGAGCTTGGGGATCACGGGCCGGCTGCGGAAGCCGTCGCCCTTCTTCTCGGCGCGGTCGAGCGGGCCGACGAGCAGGCAGGCCGAGCGGGGGAGCGCGGTCTTCACCTGCTGGAGCACGGCCTTCATGGTCAGCCTCGTACTGGTCGAGCGGGTAGAGCTCGCCGTCCTCGCTCTCGTTCATCCCGTACTCGAAGACGGTGAGGCTGGGGTCGCGCAGCGCGGAGCTGCTCGGCGAAGTGGGCGTCGTCGCTCTGATCGAGGAAGCGGATGCGGCAGCCCTGGATGCCGATGGAGTCGAGGACGACGCCCGGCCCCTCGCGCTCCATCCACACCCCGAAGGCCCGCACGTTGGCGGTGAGCGCCCGCACCTCGAGCTCGTGCGGCCCGTCGGGCACGATTCAGGATCTCGAGCGCGCTGCCTGGTCGCGTCGGCGCGCGTCTCGATGGTCTGCTGGTCCTCGCCGTCGATCTTCACGCCGATGGTGCCGCCGCCCGGGCTGCTCCAGGTAATCGAGGACGAAGCGCGAGACGCTGCGGCCGAAGGTGCCGCTCGTGGTGGTGGCGAAGCGCGAGAAGAGGCCGGGGCCCTCGGATCGGAAGGAGACGCCGCCGAGGCCGTAGAGGCCGTCCTTGCGCGAAGGGGCCGACGACGCGGCTCACCTTCCAGCCCGGCGCGGCGAAGCGGACCACGTCGTTGTGGAAGTAGCCGGGCCAGGGGTTGGCCATGAGCATGAACCCGTGCCCCGCGTCGCCGAAGCGCTTCTGCAGCCGGCGCCGCAGCGTGGCGGTGACGAAGTCGCTCGCGACGATGGAGTCGCCGTAATACGTGACGCGCGCGATGGCGCCCGGGTCCTTGCGCTCGACCGCGTACAGCGCCGCGAAGAACGGGTCGAGCGCGTGGCCCGAGGGGTCTTCGAGCGAGCGGGGCGGCTTGTCCTCCACCACGGCGGGCAGCGCCTCGCGGGCGGCGGCGGGGAGCGCCACGACCTCGGGCTGGCGCAGCTCGGCCTGCTCGGTGGTCTCGATGACCAGCCGCGTCTCGCCCACGGGCGCCTCCGCGGGGGCGGCGCCGCGGCGCCGGCCGCCCGGCAGGGGCGTGAACAGCGCGAAGCGCCGCGGTGCGGGCTGGCGAGCGGAGGGCGACGAGCACGGCGAGCGGCGCGACGAGCCGCGGGCGCGAGCGTAACCGGGCACGGCGATTAGGGCAGCCCGACCAGCGCCGCGAGCGCCATCGCCATCACGGGCGCCGGAGGCGCGACGGAAAACAGCCCGTTCCTGCCCCCTCGCCCGCGCGGAACGCCGTTGGGGGCGAGTCTGCCAGCCCTGCTTGGCCTCGAGCGCGGCCTCGGCCGCCATGTTGCGGCACGCGCGGTCGCCCATGTGGGAGCAGACCGCCTTGAGCATCCTGATCTCGTCGACGGACGCCCTGCCGCTCCGGACCTTGCCCTCGAGCGAACGGCGGATCTGCGTTCTGGTCCGGCGGCGCCGGGGGGGGGCCGTTCTGCACGACGGTGGCCGTCGGGCCCGCCTTCGCCGTCGCCGTCGCCGTGGGCTCTGCCGCGGCCGGGTGCGGGTATGCGCCCGCGCCGCTGCCGACGTGCGGCTCGTTCACCGGGGGCGGAGGCGGCTCCTTCGCCTCGATCTCGCTGATCATCTGGCTGGCCTTCCGCCGCCGCTGCGCGTCGACCGAGCCCTGGGTGGCGATCTCCTTGAGGATCGTCTTCTTCCCCGCGGAGTCGTTGTCGGGCGTGTCGTTCACCCGCTGGAAGCGGACGTCGGCCCACGCGCCCTCCACCTTCTGGAAGTTCGCGTCGTCCGTCGGCCAGTCGTCCTCCGGGATCTCCATCAGCTTCTTGTGGGCGGCCTCGACGTCGCCTCCGGCGAGGAGCTTGAGCGCGTCGTCGACCTGCTTGGCGCTCTTCTCCGTGACGACGCGGGGCTTGGCCGTCGGCGGCGCCGCGGGGCCGCTGCGAGTCGACCATGGCGACGATGCCGATGATGACCGCCAGGGCGATCGCGCCGCCGATGGCGATGAGCTTGCCCATCCTCGACCGGCTCTCGGCGGCCGCCACCGAGCGCGACATGTCGAAGCCGGCCACGGCCGGGAGGTTCAGCGTCATGTCGGCGCGGAAGATCTTGCCGGCGCCGACGAAGCGGAGGCGCACGTCCCCCAGCTCGAGCGCGTCGCCCGCCTCCAGGATCGCCGCGCTTGAGCTCGACGCCGTTGATGCGGATGCCGTTGGCGCTCGCCTTGTCGACGATCTCGAAGCGGCCGTTCCCCAGCGCGAACAGCTCCGCGTGGACGCGGCTCACCGAGCTGTGGTTGATCGGAGATCGTCGCCTCCTCCGACCGGCCGATGGTGAAGTGCTCCTTGTCGAGGGGGAACTCGGCGCCGGGCGAGGGGCCGACGACCGAGACGAGCCGGTTCGGCCGCTGATGGACGGGCGGGACGGCGGCGCGGCGCCGCCGCTCCGGCGCCTGCGTGCGCCAGGCCCTCGTCGAGCAGCTCGAGCGGTAATCGCCGAGCTGGATGACGTCGCCGCTGTTGACGCGCCTGCTCGCCGATGACACGGACGCCGTTGACGTAGGTGCCGTTGTAGCTCTGGTTGATCCTTGAGGACCCAGCCTGCCCGTTCTTGCGGAGCGCCGCGTGGTTACGCGAGACGTTCCGGTCGGTCAGCCGGATCGAGTTCGTCTCGTCACGCCCGACGCCGTACTCCTCGTGCGCGAGGGGAAGCTGGGTCTGTTTCCCCTCGTCGTCTTCGATCGTCAGCTTCCACATAGATAAGGTGTTCCGGAGACGGACGACGCGGGCCCTACTTTACCGAGGCAAGCGCGCGGGAGCGCAACGCAAGTCGGCGTAGGGCCCGGCCTCGTCCCGGTTATCCCCAGACCTCGCCCCCCCTCTCCCTCGAAGAACGTCGTGCCTTCCCAAGCGCAGTCGGCGAGGGCGAGGGGCGGGCGCAACCGTCGGTCGGCTCCCTCTCCCCCGCAGCTCACGTTTGGGGAACGGAACTTCGCACCTCGGGGTAGAGGGGGGCCGGGGGCGGTGAGGTCCGGGAACGAGGAGCGCCGGGGGGTGAGGCCTGCGGGACGATGCCCACGCCGCTGCTCGGGCGTTCCTGCTTGCGTTTCGCCCGGGACGCGTGGTCTATCCGTTGGACCCGGGGGTGGAGCGGGGTTCTGGATGGATCACGTTCTCTACTTCGTCGCCAACCCCTCCCGCGCCGCCCTGGACGCCGCCCGAGAGGGGCTCGATCGCACTGTCCGCCGGGTGTCCGCGCAGCGGCGGCAGCAAGGTCCATCTCGCCTTACGAGCAGAGCGCGGCGCGGGCGCTCGCCAAGCTCCGCAGCGGGGGGAGCGACGCGCTGATCATCGACGCCCGGGGCGAGCCGGGCTGTATCGAGGAGAGCTCGGCTCGCTCGCGCTCCTCCGCGGCCTCTTCGGCGAGCACGACCTGCCGCGGGTGCATCAGCCGGGACAAGGCGTGGATGGTGGTCGACGGAGAGCCGCGCAGCGCGGCGCTGGCATTCGAGGCGGGGCGCCTCCACCTCGGCGGCGTGGTGCCGGTGGAAGGCGCCGGCGGGTGGGAGGCGATCTGGGAGCGGATCGCGGAGACGACCGCCCGCGGCCGTGGGGGCAAGATCGCCCTCTGCCTCGCCGGCGGCGGCACCGAGGGCCTGCTCTACGAGCTCGGCGTCCTCCGCGCGCTCGAGCAGTTCCTCCCCCAGTACCGGATCGAGGACGTCGACATCCTCTGCGGCATCAGCGCCGGCGCCATCCTGGGCGGCCTGCTCGCCAACGGAATCGGCCCGCGACGAGATCGACGCCGGCCTCCGCGGCCAGGGGCCCAGGGTCGAGCCCATCCGCCGGAGCGACCTCTTCGACCCGAACGTCGGCGAGCTCGGCCGCCGCGCCGCCCGCCTTTCGTGGGACGTCGTCCGCGGACGCCGCAGCCCCGTCTCCGCCCTCTTCCGCCTCCCCCCGGCGGGCGTCTTCGCGGGCGAGCGGCCTCAAGCGCTGGCTCGCCCGGCAGTTCTCGCGCGCGGGAATGATCGACCAGTTCGAGGGCCTGCCCCACCGCCTCTTCATCGGCGCCACCGACCAGGACACGAGCGAGCACGTCGTCTTCGGCGCCGCCGGACGCGCCCCGCGTGCCCATCCACGTCGCCATCCGCGCCTCGACCGCCCTCTCCCCGTTCTACGCGCCGGAGAAGATCGACGGCCGCTACTACATCGACGGCGGCTTCACCCGCACCACCAACATGCGCGTCGCGGTGCAGGAGGGCGCCACCCTCGTGATCCTGCGTCGACCCGATGGTCCCGGTGGCGACCCGGCAGCCCGGCCACGTCGCCGAGCGCGGGGCCATCTACGCCGCGGTGCAGGGCTTGAAGAGCCTCATCAACGGGCGCTTCGACAAGGCGGTCCCGACGCTCCGCGCGATGTACCCCCACGTCGCCTTCCACCTCTTCCAGCCGGGGCCGGACACGCGGCGCGTCATGGCAGGCTCGCCGATGAAGTACTTCTACCGGGAGGAGCTCGTCGAGATGGGCTTCCGCGAGACGACGCGCGACATCCGCGCCAACCGCTTCCCCCAGCTCCGGCGGGACTTCGACCGCCACGGCGTCCAGTTCGCCGACCCGGAGCTCCGCCCTCCTCCGGCGAGATCGGGGAGCCGCGCCTGCGCGTCGTGGCGTAAGGAGCGGTGGGCGCCGTGCCGTGCTACCCTCCGTGCTGTGCCCACCTCAGCCGAAAAGCGCATCCCCATCGGGCCCTTCCGCGCTGACGACATCCGGCCAGGCGAGCCGTACGAGGTCTCCGACGGCTACCGAATCGAGTGCATGGGCACGGGTCAGCGTGGCTCGCGCTCGAACGGCGCCGGGTTCATGGTGCTCGACAGCGATCCCGACGCGCCGGCCGCCGGCGTCGACGCGGGGGTCGCCCCGGTGCCGACCATGCTCCGCGCTCCCGACATCGCCGTCGGCGGACTCGCGGACGAGCCCGGCTGGTCCCCGACTGCGCCCCCCCTCGCCGTGGAGTATGCCGACCGCGGGCAGGACGAGCGAGAGCTGGAGAAGAAGATCGTCGAGCTGCTCCGCTGCGGGACGCGCTTCGTGTGGGTGGTGCGCCTGAGCGGCCCGCGTCGGGTCGAGGTGCACACCCCGGGCGCCGACGTCCGGACGCTGTACCCAGGGGACCAGCTCACGGCGCCCGGCATCCTCAAGAACGCCGTCCCGGTCGACGCGCTCTACGACCGCGAAGCCGCCCACCGGCACACCCTCCGCAACCTGCTCCAGCGCGAGGGCTACGAGGATCTCGACGCCGTGAAGGGCGAGGGGCGGGACGAGGGACGGGAAGAGGGGCGGCTCGTCCAGGCGCGCGCCGCGCTCCGGCGGGTGCTCGCCCGGCGCAAGCTCGCGCTTTCGGCCGAGGAGGACGCGCGGATCGACGGCTGCGCGAGCCTCGAGGATCTCGAGCGCTGGCACGACGCCGCGGTCGACGCGGCGAGCGCGGCGGACGCGCTGCGGTAGCGGGGCGGTCGGATTGGCGAAGCCCCGCCTGCGCGTCGTGGCGTAAGTCCGCGGAACCACGTTCCTGTTGGGGCGCAGCGGGCACGTCCCCGAGGTCGGCGGACGCGTCGCTGCGTCGAGAAGAGTCGTCCTCGAAGCGACCGAGATCGTCTGCCGGTCGTCCAGATCGGGCTTCGAATCGGTCAGAGTCGTCCTCGCGCTGCCCGGTGTAGTCCCCGAACGGCGAGGATCGTTTTTCCGGCGGAGAAGACTCTTCTCCGCGCGGCGCAGCGCCGCCGGGAAGGCGGAGAGGATCCCCGGCGCGCGCGCCGGAGTCGTCCTCTTCGGGGCAGGATCGTTTCCCCGCGGGAGGGATCTCGTCCCCTCACGGAGAAGCGTCGCCCCCGCGACGAGAGAGTCCCCGCCCGCGCGGACCGGAGTCTTCGCCCTCCAGGAAGCATCCTCCGCCCGGGAGAGGATCCTCTTCCCCGCGCGGAGCAGCGTCTCCTCATAGAGGAGGAGGATTGGGGCCGTGCGCCCGAGGATCGATCTCCCCGCGGACCGAGGTCGTCCCCCGGCGAACCGGAGTCTTCGCCCTCGGGGGAAGATCCTCTTCCCGCGGGAGGAATCTCTTCCCCTCGGGGAGCAGCGTCGCCGAGGAAGCGTCGAGGATCCTGGCCCGAAGGAAAAGAGTCGCCGCCGCGCGGGCAAGAGTCTTCGCCTCCGGGAGACGAGTCTTCGCCTTCGGGAGAGCGATTTCCATGCTCGGAGGAGCAATCTCCATCGCCGGAGGACGATCCTCGACCCTCAGGGGAGGACTCCCTGCGCGCGGGAGACGATCCCTCGCCGCGCGGACGAGGGCCTCGGGCGCGCGCCCCCGATCCTCCGACGCCGGGGAAAGAGCGCCCTGGCTCGAAGGACGAGCCTCCGGCTCGCGGACGAAGGTCTTCGCGAAGGGGAGCCGAGTCGATGCCGCGGGGAGGAGGGTCTTCGCCGTGCGGGAAGGAATCGCTGTGGAAGGGGGCCGGTCTTCCGGCGATCGGGGGCGAGTGCCGGGCGCCGGGAGAGGCGTCGTGCTCGACGGGCGAAGGGCGCGGCCCGCGCGTGGAGGAGCGTGGGCAACGGGGGGACGTGCCCGCACCGCGTCGCCGCGATCCTTCGAACGAAGAAGGCGCCCGGGGCCCCCGGGCGCCTCTTCACGCAACCGCCGAAGGGTCAGCCGGCTACTCGCACGTGGTGCCGCTGGTGCACGTCAAGTTGCAGCAATCCGTCTCGCACCGGGACGTACTCGAAACCTCGTGGCCGGCGGCCACGCAGCTCACGCACGTGCCCGTTGTGGTATCGCAAATGAGCGTGCCCGCCTCGTTGGCGCTGAGGCAATCCCCGTCGAAGTTGCACTCGACGCAGGTGCCCGCGAGGTTGGCGTTGGCGGTGTTGCCGCAGACGTGGGCCGCGGAGTCGCTGGCCAGCGTGCAGGTCGTGCCCGTCGGCGCGGGATCGAAGTGTGGGATGAGCGGCGAGGGACCCTGGCACGAGGGGTTGATGAGGCAGGCGCTGGTGGATGTGGGGATGTCGGTGGCATCGTCGACACTCGTCGAGCCTCCGCTGCTGTCGCACACGACCTTCTGGCAGTCGCCCGGCGCCTGGAGCGAGGGCGGGGCGACAAAGTTGCCCGGGAACGCGCAGGCGCCGGTCCCGTCGCAGTCGGTCGCGCCGCAGGTGCCGCTCGTCGGGCTGCACGCCGCGGTGCAGCAGTGGCCCGTTCCGCTGATGCCGCAGATGCCGCTCGTGCACTCCGCGTTCGAGGTGCACGCGGTGCCAGCCGCGGATCCGCTCGACGACGCGCCGCTCGACGCGCTGCTCGCGCTGGAGCTGCTGCTCGACGATGCGCTGCTGCTCGCGCTGGAGCTGCTGCTCGACGAGCTGGTGCTGGTGGCACCGCCCGTGCCCGTCCCGGTGGCGGAGCCGCCCGTGCTCGTGCTGCCGCCGGTGCTCGTGGTCGAGCCGCCCGTGCTGCTCGCCATGCCACCGGTCGCCGCTGTGTTGCTGGCCTTGCCGCCGGTACCGGCGGTTGCGCTGCTGCTATGGGAGCTGGTGGAGCCGCCGGATCCCTTCGGCGCGTTCTCGTCGAAATCGCCGAGGATCTGCGCGCAGGCAGATACGGACGCCACCCCGACGACGACCATCCCGAGGAGTGCCCTCGCGCGCATCAGAAGCTCCCCTTCACACCGAGGTAACCGGCGCCGACGACGGGCGTCACCCACGCGTCCCTGGGCTTCGCGTACTTGGGCGAGAGGACGAAGAGGATGACGCCCGTGGCGGCGAGCGCGCCTCCGGCGATGACGCCGGCGTCCGCGAGGCCCGCCATCAAGTGATAGGTCTTGAGATCGCCGTCCTCGCTCGTCGGGCAGTGGCCCATGGAGCACTTGGAGACGAGCGTGTTGTGCTTGGCGATCGCGAGGCCCCCGGTGACGGCACCCATGATGAGACCGGCGGCGCCCACGTCGATGAGGACGAAGCCCGCGGTCTTCCTGGGCGAGACCCCCTCGTGGGGCTGGGGCAACGGCGGCTCGGCGGGAGGAGCGGGCCGCACGTTCGCCGGGACCGACAGGGGGCCCGTGGTGGGTGGAGGCGGCAGCTCCGCGGCCGACGCCGGGCGATCGATCGTCAGCGTCACCGTCTCGGCCCTGCGCTCGACCGACGTGACGCTCGTCTCGACGGGCGCGAACCCCGGCGCGTCCGCGCGGACGAGGTGCGGGCCCGGGTCCACCGGGCGGTTCACCCCGATGAGCGCGCCGGGCACCGGCGCGCCGTCCAGCGTCACCTTCGCCCCCGAGGCGCCCGCTCCGCTCACGTTGATCACGACGCTCGGGATCCGCGGCCGGAGCGCGTCGAGATCCCGCTGCGCGTCCGCGACGGCCTGGGCGAACACCGGCGGCGACCCCGCGGGCGCGCCCTCGCGCACCATGCGGCTATAGAGCTCCTCCGCCGCGACCCACTTTCCGAGCCCGACGTCCGCGCGCGCGAGCCCGAGCGTGAGCGTGGGCACGTGCACGATCTGAGCGGCGCGCGAGAAGCGGTCGGCCGCCGTGGCAAAGTCCTGCCGCTCGAGGGCGTCCTGGCCCTGCTCGGCGAGGTCGCGCGCGGCGGCGCGATCGGCGTCCGAGATCTGGGCGCGGGCGACCGCAGGGACGAGGAGGAGCGCGAGGGTCGCTGCCTGGAGCGTTCGACGAAGGAGCATGGGCTGGCCGGTGGGAAGCTCGTGAAGGGTGTTTCAGAAGCCGAAGTTGTGCTTGTGCTTGGCGGCCGGCGTGGCCGGGTGCTTCGGCACGGCCGGCGCCGATGTGTGGGTCACTTCGTGAGGCGCCTGCGCAGACGCGGCCGGTTCGGAGGGAGCGGCGCTGGGCTCGGGAGCGCTCGGCGCCGAGGTCGGCGTGGAGGTGGGCGTCGACGTCGGGGCCACCCGCTCCGGCGCGGGGCTCGACGGCGGAGGGAGCGGTGATGCCACGGAGGCCGCGCTCGAAGCCGAAGTCGAGGCCGGCGCCGGCGCACGGGAGGATGGCCCGTGGAGCACGAAAAACGCGGCGATGCCCGCGAGGGCGAGCGCCCCGGCGATCACGCCGGCCACCACGCCGCTCTGCCTCGGCGGTGGCGCGGCGAGCGCTATCGCGGGCGACGTCGAAGGCGGCGGGGTGATTCTGCGGCGCAGGCGTGAGGGGAAGCGTCGGGTTGGGCGTGATGGCGACGGTGCCCCCGCCTCGGCTCGGCGAAGGCGGCGACCCCGGTACCACCGGCTGGGATGTGCCCACGCCCACGTCGACCCCGGCGGACACGGTGACGCCGAGCGCGACGCCGAGCGCCTCGGCCATCTCCTTCGCGCTCTAGAAACGCTGCTCGATGTCGCGGGCCGTCGCGCGTGCCCACCACGCGTCGAAGCCCGGGGGCACGGCCGCCATCGCCGACGGCACGGGAAGTTCTTCGCTGATGATCTTCACCAGGAGGTCGCCGAGGCCGTCGGCCATGAAAGGGAGGCGCCCGGTGAGGCACTGGAAGACGACGACCGCGAGCGCCCACAGGTCGGCGCGGTGGTCGGTGTCCTTCGCGCCGCGCGCCTGCTCGGGGCTCATGTAAAACGGCGTGCCGAGCATGGCGCCTGTCCTGGTGCTGCCGTCGAGGCCCGTCTGCTTCACCTTGGCCACGCCGAAGTCGAGCACCTTCGCAATCTCGCGCTCGTCGTCGCGCACCAGGAAGACGTTGCTGGGCTTGAGGTCCCGGTGCACGAGGCCCGCAGCGTGCGCTTTGGAGAGCGCGCGGCCTATCTGCACGATGACGGCGACCGTCTCCTGTGGCGAGAGCACGCCGCGGCGCTGGAGGCGCTGCCCGAGATCCTCGCCCTCGAGGTACTCCATCGCCATGTAGGGCACGCCGTTCCAAACACCGTGGTCGAGGACCTGCACGACGTGCGGCGTGCGGAGAAGGGCCGCCGCCTTGGCCTCGCGCTCGAAACGGGCCCGCAGCTCGGACGACTGCGCCGCGTGCTCGTGGATGAACTTGACGGCGCACGGCACGTCGAGGCCCGTGTGCTGAGCGAGCCAGACCGCACCCATACCCCCCTGCCCTAAGGGGCGGACGAGGCGAAAGCGATCCGCGATGACGAGGCCGGGGGTGAGCTGCACGAAAACGGTGTGGGAGGCTACACGGGCAACAGCGACGCGTCGAGGGCGCGGCCCGCAGGGAGAGGCAGGCACCCTGGGCAGAGCCGTCGCTGCCCCGCCTCTGCTCACGTTCGCGACAAAAGCGAAGAAGGCGCCCGGGGAGCCCGGGCGCCTCTTCACGCAACCGCCGAAGGGTCAGCCGGCTACTGGCACGTGACGCCGCTGCTGCACGCGTTGCTGCAGCACTCCGTCGCACACTCGGACGTGCTCCCGACCGTGTGGCCGGCGGCCACGCAGCTCACGCACGTGCCCGTGGTGGTGTCGCACCTCGACGTGCCCGCGTCGGAGAAGGCGGCGCCGCCGCAGTCGTTGTCGGAGTTGCACTCGACGCAGGTGCCCGCGAGGGCGGCTTTGCTGATGTCGCCGCACACGCTGGCATTGGGGTCGCTGCTCGACGTGCAGGTCGTGCCCGTCGGCGCGGGATCGAACTGCGGGGTCGAGCCGGCGCACGCCGGGTTAATCTGGCAGGCCGAGGTGGGGGTCGGAAGGTCGTTCGGGTCGGCGATCGTGGTGCTGTTGCCGGCGCCGTCACAGACGTTCTGCTTGCAGTCGCCCGTCGTCTGCTGCGAGAGGGCCGTGCTGTTGCCGGGGTACACGCACGCGCCGCTCGTGTCGCAGTCCGTGGCGCCGCAGGCGGCGACGGTCGCGGAGCAGGTGGCCGAGCAGCAGTGGCCCGTGCCGCTGATGCCGCAGAATCCCGCCGGTGCACTGATCGTTCGCCGTGCACGTCGCGCCGTCGGTGCCCTTCGCGACGCAGGCCCCGCCGGAGCAGTAGTCGCTCGACGAGGCGCAGTCCGTGTCGGCGGTGCACGACGTCTTGCACGACGTCCCGTCCGCGCAGATGAAGCCGCCGGTGCACGCCGCCGCCGTGCCGAGGCCGCAGGTGTTGTTCGTGCACGTCGCCGGGCTGAGCATGCCGCCGCTGCACGAGTCCGAGCAGTCGGTCGGCGCGTTGCAGCCGACGCACTTGTTCGTCGCGGTGTCGCAGACCGTGCCGGCGGCGCAGTCGCCGTCGCCGTTGCACTGGACGCAGTTGCCGTTGGCATCGCAGACGGCGCCGCCGCTGTCCGTGCACGTCGTGCCCTTGCTCGCGTTCGACGTGCCGCAGGCGTTGCCCGTGCAGGTGTTGGTCTTGCACGCGGTGCCCGTATCCGGGCAGTCCGCGGGGGCGTTGCAGGCGACGCAGTTGCCGTTGCCGTCGCACACCCTGCCGCCGCTGTCGGTGCACGTCGTGCCCTTGTCGGCGTTGCTGGTCCCGCAGCAGCCGGCGGTGCAGTCGTCGACGATGCACGCGGTGCTCTGCGTCGGGCAGTCGCTCACGCCGTTGGGGCACGCCGTCGCCCCGCCGCTGCACGTCGCGCCGGAGCTGCTCGAAGCCGAGGCGCTGCTGGACGAGCTGCCGCCCGCGCCACCCGTACCGGAGCTGCTGCTCGACGACGCGCTGCTCGAAGACGAGGCGCTGCTGGACGAGCTGCCGCCCGCGCCACCCATGCCGGAGCTGCTGCTCGACGAGCTGCTGCTGGACGAGCTGCCGCCCGCGCCACCCGTGCCGGAGCTGCTGCTCGACGACGCGCTGCTGCTCGACGACGCGCTGCTGCTCGACGACGCGGCGCCACCGGTGCTGGAGGAGGCGCCGCTGCCGCCTGCGCCGCCGTGGCCAAGGATCTTGCTGGTGTCGACGGCGGCGATGAGCTCGCAGCCCATCACGCCCATGGTGAGGGCGCCGGCGGAGAGGAGCAGGGCCGTGATGCTCGGGATGTGCTTGTACATGGACGCCCCATTCTAATATCACGACTGCGAGCGCAGAGAAGCGCGACCGCGCAGCACAAACGGAGAAGGCGCCCGGGGAGCCCGGGCGCCTTCGCGCGCTTGCCTGGATGGCCGCTCAGCGCGGGATCACATGCAGGTGCCCACGCCGGCGTCGACCAGCAAGCACATGCCGCTCTGGCACTGCTGATTGAGCGTGCAGGGCTGGCCGCTGGTGAGCGCGCAGCCCGTACCGGCGGCGTTGCAGATGGAGTTGACCGTGTCCGCGCAGCCCGTCGTCGTCCCGGCCGTGCAAGTGGTCGCGCACGAAGTTCCGTCGGCGCACACGAGGCCCCTCGAGCAGCTCTTCGTGGTGCCGCTCGTGCAGTTACCTGCGCCGTCGCACGTGCCCGCGCTCGTGAGCCGCTGCCCGTGCACGAATCCGAGCCGCACGAGTTGGTGCTGTCCGGGTACAGGCAGGCGCCGGACCCGTCGCAGGCCGTCGCGCCGCAGGTGCCGCTCGTGCTGCACGCCGCGGAGCAGCAGTTGCCCGTGCCGTTGATGCCGCAGATGCCGCTCGTGCACTCCCCGTTCGAGGAGCACGCGGTGCCATCCGCAGACCCGCTCGACGAGCTGCTGGAGCTGGCCGCCGTGGTGGAGCTGGCCGCCGTGGTGGAGCCGCCCGCGCCCGTGCTCGACGCGGTGGTGGAGCCGCCCGCGCCCGACGTGCTCGACGTGGTGGAGCTCGACGTGCTGCTGCTCGACGTGCTCGACGTGGTGGAGCCGCCCGCGCCCGACGTGCTGGACGTGGTGGAGCTCGACGTGCTGCTGCTCGACGTGCTCGACGTGGTGGAGCCGCCCGCGCCCGACGTGCTGGAGCTCGTCGAGCTGCTCGCCGTGCTCGACGTGCCGCCGCCGGTGCCCGTGCTCGTGCTCGACGTGCTGGAGCCGCCGGTGCCCGTGCTCGTGCTCGACGTGCTGGAGCCGCCGGTGCTGGTGGTCGAGCCGCCGGTGCTGGTGGTCGAGCCGCCGGTGCTGGTGGTCGAGCCGCCGGTGCTGGTGGTCTTGCTGCCGCCGGTGCTCGTCGCGCCGCCGCCCGTGCTCGACTTCGAACCGCCGGTGCTGGTGGTGCTGCTGCCGCCGGAGCCGCCGGTGCTGCTGATCAGGCTGCGGTCGACGGAGGCGATGAGCTCGCAGCCCATCGCGCTGACCGTGAGGGCCCCGGCCGAGAGGAGCAGGGCCGTGATGCTCGGGATGTGCTTGTACATGGGCGGTGATCCTCTCAGAAGTTAAGGACGCCGACGGCGCCGCCGCCGTTGGGGCCGGCGTAAGGAGTCACGAAGCCACGGATGGTGTGCTTCTTCGAGGGGATGTTGATGCCGGTCTTGGCGGGCTCCGCCGTGTCGTTGCTGAGGAGCAGGACCGCGCCCGTGACGCCGAACGTGAGGGCGACCGCGAACGACATGTCCGAGACCAGCGCGTCACGGTCCGTCTTGTCGGCGTTGTCGGTCGTCGCCCCGGCCTTGGCGTTGAACGCGCTCTTGTCCTTGAGCGCCATGACGCCGAACGCCGTGCCGACGATCACGCCGGCACCCGCGAGGCCGAGGGTGACGTACGCCGGTACGTTGGAGCGCGGCGGCGGGGGCGGCGGGGGCGGCGGCGCAACCGGCGCGACAGGCGGCGGAGGCGGAGGCGGAGGCGGCGTCAGGTGGAGAGCGACCTGCGCGTCCTTCGTCGTGGCGAACGGGAGGTCGAGCTCCGTCGCGGTGGGGTCGTAGCCCTCGGCCGAGATCGCGATCCTGTGGTGGCCGGGCGGGAGGGTGAGGGCGAAGAACTTGGTCGGGGGGCACGCCGGCGGGCTCTTCATCTCGATCGGGAGGGAGACCGCCGGCTGGGGCGGGTTGCCATCGACGGAGACGGCGAGCTTGGGCGCGTCGGACGGCGCGATCGCGATGAGGAACTTGCCCGGCGTCTTCTTGAGCTTGTCGAGCTGGGCCTTGGCGTCGACGAGGGCGTCGCCGAGCTTGGTGGGGTCCGGGCTCGAGTCGAGGAAGACCTGATAGGCGGCCGCGGCCTCCTTCACCTGACCCAGCTTGTCGAGACAGACGGCGATCTTGTACTTCGTCACCGGGACCGGGATGAGGTCGTCGGCCGTCTTGTAGTACTCGAGGGCGTGCTGGAAGTCGTTCTCCTTGTACTTCGCCTCGGCGTCCTTGTAGGCCTTGCGCGCCGCAGTCTTCTTCTGCGCCTCGACTGAGCGGCTTCGGCGCGGGCGGCGCCTTGGCGGCCTTGGCGTGCCCCGCGGGGTTGGGAGGCGGCAGCGCGAACGCAGGAGCGGCCCCCGGGCGAACGCCGCCCGGGAGAGACCAGTGACCATCATGGTAGCCGTCGTCGTTACCCGCCATCTCGATCGCATAACCCGAAGCCCTCCTGAAACCATGCCGGTGCGCTCTGATAACTCTCAGGGCTATGTCCGCACAAGCACTTTAGACACCGGCCCGAAGCTTGACCTGCGCGGCGAGCCTACAGCAAAAAGTGTGGAGCTTCGCAAGTTTTCAGTGGTCAGAGCTCGGTCTCGACCTCGGAATCGCGCGCCCCAGGGGCCGCCATTCCGCTAACGGCTGGCGACCGACGGCCGACGGCGGGTGCGATCGCTGCCGCTGACACCGTAACGTCACCGTCGTGGCGGCGGCGGGATGCCGGCGCGGGCCGCCGCGTCCTCGATGGCGGCCCACGCCTCGATGGAGAGCGCGCGGAGCGCGGCCATGCGGCCCTCGAGGCAGGCGTTCACCACGTGGATCTCGTGCTCCAGCCGCTCGGTGTGGCGCTCGATCGCCGCCTGGCAGGCGTGCATCTCGGCGGCGAAGCGCTCGGCGTTCTCGCGGGCGCGATCCTCCTCCTGCTCCAGCGCGGCCTGCTCCCACACCATCGCCTCGATCGCCGGCACCGGGTGCTCGCCGGAGAGGCGCTGGGCCTGGACCTGGTAGGTGCGCTCGGCGATCGTGCCCGCCCAGCCGAGGGCGCGCGAGCGCTCGCGCGCCGCCTCGTCCAGCCTGCGGCCCAGCTCGGCCCGCGCGCCGCGGCCGCGGGCCTGCACCGCCTCGAGGGTGCGCGTGTCGCTCGCGCACAGCTCGCTGACGGCGGACACGGTGGTGCAGAGCTTGCGGGCCTCGCGCAGCGCCGCGTCCGCCGCGGCGTCGAGGGGGCGCCCGGCCGTGTCGATGCTCTCTTCGAGGAAGGCGAGCGCCGTGGCGCACAGGGAGGCGAGGCGGTCGACGGCGGCGCCGGAGACGCCGGCGCGGGCCGAGTCGCCGGACCGACCGGGGTCTCCGCTCGGAGGGTACGTGCTGGGGGGACCGGCCGGGGCTTCGGAGAGCGCGATGGGCGGGAGACTGTCGCGCGCGGCGGACTCGCGCGCGACAGGGGAGCCGCCCGGGTCGCTGCGCAGGTCGGCGATGCCTGCCTCCAGGAGGGGCCACCAGGACGCGCGCGGGCTCGGCGGGATGGCGGAAGTGGGCGGGGGGGTGTCACGCTCCAGCGCGCGCCGCAGGAGGTCGGCGGCCTCGAAGCCGTCGCGCGGGCGGTCGTCCGCCGCCGGCGCGAGGAGGGTGCGCAGGACCTCGTAATAGAAGGAGGGGACGTCCGGCGGACGCGGGGCAAGCTCGTCGGGCGGGAGCGAGGTCTGGGCCGCGAAGGCGGCGGGTGGAGGAGCGCCCGTGGTGGCCTCGTGGAGGACGGCGCCGAGGGCGAAGAGGTCGCTCCGGGCGTCGAGATCGCCGAGGCCGGCGAAGTCGAAGGGTGCGTCGGCGCGCACCGTGAGGGGGGCGGCGTCCGCCAGCTTGGCGACGCCGAAGTCGGTGAGCTTGGCGAGGTCGCCGCCGTCGCGGCGCGCGACGACCAGGATGTTGGAGGCGTCGAGCCCGCGGTGGACGACGCCCATCTGGTGCGCGCGCCCCAGCGCGGACGCCACCTGGATGCCCAGCGCCGCCGAGCGCCGCCACCCCATGGGCCCCCGATCGAGGACCTGCCTCAGCGACTCGCCGGGCACGTACTCCATCACGAGGAAGAGCAGGCCGTCCGCCTCGCCGAGGTCGGTGATCTCGACGATGTTGGGGTGGTTGATGCGGTTGACGGCGCGCGCCTCGCGCAGGAAGCGCTCGCGCCAGACGGGATCGCGCGCGAGCTCCGGGTGCACGATCTTGATGGCGCCCAGCCTGTCGATGAGGACATGACGAGCGAGGTAGACCGACGCCACGCTCCCCGAGCCGAGGTGCGAGATCAGCCTGTAGCGCTGCGCGATGGTGCGGCCGAGCAGCGGGGCCTTCTCCGGGGATGGCATCGCCGGGCGAGCATACACAACCTGGGCAGGCGTCGTCCCGGCGCTGCTTCCTCGCGCGCGATGCGGTATGCCGGGCCGCGGTCGCCCATGCCCCTCGCCATCGCCCTCCTCCTGCTGCTCGTCACCGCCCCGCTCGTCGTCCAGTTGATGCGCGCGAACGAGCTGTTCTACCTGCGGCTCCGCGGCGGGCGCGTCAGGATCGCGCGCGGGCGCATCCCGCAGCGGCTCTTCGACGACATCTCGGACGTGCTGCGTGCCCCCGCGGTGACCGAGGGCACGCTGCGCGGCGTGTCCGAGGGCGGGCGGGTGCGGCTCTACGCCGAAGCCGCGCTGACGGATCCGCAGCGGCAGCGGCTCCGCAACCTGGTCGGGATGTGGACGGTGTCGCAGATCAGGAGCGCGCCGAAGCCGCGCTGACCCATCACCGCCGGTTGGGGCCCCGCTCGGTCGTCGTCCACCCCTTGCTCACCACGCCCCCGGGCGGCGGGTGGACGGGCTGCGGCGGCGGCCGCCACAGCTTCGGATCGCTCTGGGCCTCCGGGTCCGGCGCGGCGTCGGCGCAGCAGCGGAACGAGATGAAGTAGTACGTGAACTCCGGGGGGTGACTGGTCGTCATCGGCCGGCAGGCGTTGCGCACGTGCCCCCACGCGCCGCCCTTGAGGCCCGCCCACTGCGACTTGCCCCTGCCCTCCTCGGAGTTCACCCACTCGTCGAAGTTGCCCGTCAGATCGTGCACGCCGAACCCGCTCACGCAGCCGGGCCGCTCGCCGCTCGCGGCCCCCTGGTCGAGCTTGAGCAGCTCGGCGCCCTGCACCTCGCGCCTCGGCGAGTAGACGCGCTGGAGGTCGGGCCGGACGTACGGGTTGTCGATGTTGCACTGCTTCGGGTCGCGCGAGAGCCCGTAGGGGAAGGGCAGCTTCTCGGGCCCCTCGCAGGCGCTCTCCCACTCGCTCTGCCAGCAGAGGCGCTTGCCCTCGGCGGCGCAGGCGGCGGCGCCGTCGTACCAGCTCACCATCACCGGCGGGTGCGCGCCCTCGCGGTTCGGGTACTCGTAGCGATCGATGCAGAAGCGCTGCCGGCGCGTCTCGCCCGCGCAGCGCTGGGGGCCGGGGGCGAACTCGTTGCAGATGGTGATGTGGTTCGGCTTGTTGTACTCGCTCCTGAGGCAGCGCAGGGCGGGCCTCGTGCAGTACGTCGTGTCGACGAACGCCATGCCGGCGGGGCAGGCAGAGGCCTCGGGCGCGCGGGCCTCGGCGACGGAGGAGGCGGACGGGGCAGGGCTCGCCTCGCCGCTCGCGAGCGCGGCAGGGACGAGCGCGGGCGGAGGAGGAGGCACTGCCGGCGGCGGGGGCGGCGAGGCTGGGCGCGCGGCTTCGCCGCTGTGGCAGCCCGCTACGAGCGCAACGTTTGCGCAGCAAAGGGCTGCGCGACAGGCTCTTTTCCACGCTCGCATGCGTTCGAGGTCGATGATAGGGTCACGGCCCTTCTCATGAAAATCCACGAGTATCAAGCCAAGCAAATCTTCGCCCGGTACGGCGTCCCCGTGCCCAAGGGCGAGCCCGCGCTGGCGGTGAGCGAGGTCGGCCCCATCGCCGAGCGCCTCATCGCGGAGACGAAGAACCCGGTGGTGGTCGTGAAGGCCCAGATCCACGCCGGTGGCCGCGGCAAGGGCGGCGGCGTCAAGGTGGTGAAGGGCGGAGCGGCCGAAGCGACGGCCGTCGCCGAGAAGATGCTCGGGATGCAGCTCGTCACGCACCAGACGGGCCCCGCCGGGCAGAAGGTGCGGCGCCTCTACGTCGAGCAGGGCCTCGCCATCGAGCGGGAGCTCTACCTCGCGCTGCTCCTCGATCGCGACCGCCGCCGCATCGCCGTGATGGCGTCGACCGAGGGCGGCATGGACATCGAAGAGGTCGCCCACAGCACGCCGGAGAAGATCCTCACGCTCCACGTCGACCCCGTGCTCGGCCTCGCGCCCTTCCAGGCGCGCAAGCTCGCGTACGGCCTCGGCCTCGGTCACGATGGGGGCTCCGCCCCAAACCCCCGGCCGCAGGCGCTGCGAAGGAGACGATGCGGGGCTTCACCAAGCTCGTCGACTCCCTGTACCGCGCCTTCCTCGCGGAGGACTGCTCGATGCTCGAGATCAACCCCCTCGTGGTGACGAAGGAGGGCGGCATCGTCGCGCTCGACGCCAAGGTCGTCCTCGACGACAACGCCGAGATCCGCCACCCCGAGTGGGAGGCCCTCCGCGACACGGACGAGGAGGATCCCGGTCGAGCTCCAGGCGAAGCGGGCGGGTCTGTCGTACGTGTCGCTCGACGGCAACATCGGCTGCCTGGTCAACGGCGCCGGCCTCGCGATGGCGACGATGGACATCATCCAGAACTACGGCGGCCAGCCCGCGAACTTCCTCGACGTCGGCGGCGGCGCCTCCAAGGAGCAGGTCAAGACGGCGTTCGAGATCATCCTCAAGAGCCACAAGGTCAAGGGCATCTTCGTCAACATCTTCGGCGGCATCATGCGCTGCGACATCGTCGCCGAGGGCGTCGTGGCCGGCGGCGAAGGAGCTCGGGCTGAAGGTCCCCCTCGTGGTGCGGCTCGAGGGCACCAACGTCGAGCTGGGCAAGAAGATCCTCGGAGAGAGCGGGCTCGCCATCCAGCCGGCCGGCTCCATGGGCGAAGGCGCGCAGAAGATCGTGGCCGCCATCGGAGGCGCGGCGCGCGCCGCGGGAGCTTGAGCGATGAGCATCCTCGTCAACAAGGACACCAGGGTCGTCTTCCAGGGCATCACCGGCGAGTACGGCGCGCTCCACGCGCGCGCGTGCATCAAGTACGGCACCAGCGTGGTCGCCGGCGTCACGCCGGGCCGCGGCGGGCAGAGGTTCGACGACACGGTCCCGATCTTCAACACGGTCGAGGAGGCCGTGAAGCAGGCGGGCGCGGACACGTCCTGCATCTTCGTCCCCCCGGCGGGCGCGGCCGACGCGATCACCGAGGCGGTGGACGCGGGCTGCAAGCTCGTCATCTGCATCACGGAGGGCATCCCCGTCCTCGACATGGTCCGCGTGCGCCGTTACATCGAGGGCAAGTCGGTGCGCCTCGTCGGGCCGAACTGCCCGGGCGTCATCACGCCGGGCGAGTGCAAGATCGGCATCATGCCGGGTCACATCCACAACAAGGGCCACATCGGCGTGCTCTCGAAGTCGGGGACGTTGACCTACGAGGCCGTCTTCCAGCTCAGCGCGCTGGGCATCGGGCAGTCGACCTGCGTGGGCATCGGCGGCGATCCGGTCGCCGGGCTCGACTTCATCGACGTGCTCGACCTCTTCAACCAGGATCCCGACACCCACGGCGTCATCATGATCGGCGAGATCGGCGGCTCCGCGGAGCAGCGCGCCGCGGCCTGGATCAAGGCGAACATGAAGAAGCCGGTCGCCGCCTTCATCGCCGGCCGCACCGCGCCCCCGGGCAAGCGGATGGGCCACGCGGGCGCCATCATCTCCGGCGGCAAGGGCACCGCCGCGGAGAAGATCGCGGCGCTCGAGGAGGCGGGGATCAAGGTGGCCCCCACCCCCGCCGACATGGGCGCGACGCTCAAGAGCCTCCTTTGAGGGCCGGTGAGCGGCGCACCCTCCGCGCGGCAGCGCGTGGGGCGCCGCTCTTGTGATCCTCCCGCCTTCGCGTTACGAGCGCGGCGTCCTGGGAGGTCCGGATGGCAACGCGCGCCCGCGCTCTCGTCTCCAGAATCGTCTGTGGATCCGCGGGCGCCCTCGCCGCGCTGATCCTGCCCAGGGGCGCGCTGGCGGACGAGCCGGTGCAGGTCGCCGTCGCGAGCCCGCCCGCGCAGCTCGCGCCCCCTCCGCCGGCGCCGGCGCGCTCGCCGGCGTTCACCCGCCACCCCCCGCCGGCCCGCGCGGACGCGCTCCAGGGCGAGGTCGACGGCGAGGAGACCCCCGAGGGCGGCCCAGCCTTCAAGGACTACCTCCGCCTCCACGCCGGCCCGCTCACCATCGAGCCGGAGGTGCTCATGCAGGTGCAGGCCATCCCCTACCTCGGCGCGGACGCGTCCGTCGAGGCGGGCGACCCGGCCGACAAGCCCGGCTTCCGCTTCCGCCGCGCGCGCTTCGGCTTCGAGGGCCGGCTCCTCCACCGCGTCCCCTTCGAGATCAACGCCGAGTACAACGCCGCCATCGTCAAGAACCCGGGCCTCATCCTCCACGACGCCTGGTTCGGCTACGACCGCTTCCGGTACCTCCAGATCTTCGTGGGCACGGCGGACGTGCCCTTCTCGCGCTCGGCGCTCACCGGCGCCGGCGAGGGCGCGCTCATCGAGCGGCCCTTCGCGGTGCAGGCGATGGCGCCCTTCCACCAGCTCGGCGCCCGCCTGGAGGGCCGCTTCTTCTCCGGCGCGCTCGGCTACTGCTTCGGCGTCTACAACGGGCTCGTGCGCTCCGCCTCCAACGGCTTCTTCGCGGGCTACCTCGAGAACCCCGGCGTTCCAGGGCAACCGCTTCGAGGGCCTCACCTACGCGGGCCGGCTCACCACCGAGCCGCTCGGCTCCCTCGGCCACACGACGGAGGACCTGCACCACGGCAAGCTCCAGGTCGCCGCGGGCGCGAGCGGCTTCTACAGCAACGGCACCACCACCGGCGTCCTCGGCCTCGGCGGCGACCTGCTCCTCCACTTCCGCGGCCTGCACGTCCTCGGCGAGTTCCTCGCCAACCGCACGTCCCCCACGACACCGCAGCCCCTGCGCATGAGCCAGGCGAACGAGGGCGCGACCGTGCAGTCGTACGGCGGAGTCGCCGAGGCCGGCTACGTCGTCATCAAGGAGCGGCTCGGCGTCACGGTCCGCTTCGAACGGATCGTGCCGGACACCCGGATCGCCGGCACCGCCGAACCGGGCGACTCTTGGATCCTGACGGGCGGGGCGAGCTACCATCTCTTGAACGACTTCCTCAAGGCGCAGCTCGACTACACGCGACGCCAGGAGCTGCACGGGACGTCGTTGAAGAACAACTCGGTCGTCATCCAGGCCCAGCTCAACCTCTGAGGGTAGAACCGCCATGCCCGTGAACATCGATCTCGTGGTGAGGGGCCGCCGCGTCGTGACCGGCGGCGCGCTCCGGCCCGCCGCGGTGCTCATCGCGGGCGGCGTCATCGCCGACGTGGCCGGCTTCGACGAAGCGCCGCCCGGCGTCCCGCTCGTCGACGCGGGCGACGACATCGTCTCGCCCGGGATCGTCGACACGCACGTCCACATCAACGAGCCCGGGCGCACCGAGTGGGAGGGGTTCGCCACCGCCACGCGCGCCGCCGCGGCGGGCGGCGTCACCACCCTCGTCGACATGCCGCTCAACAGCATCCCGCCGACCACGACGGTCGAGGGCCTGGAGCTGAAGCGCGCCGCCGCGCGCGGGCAGTGCTGGGTCGACGTCGGCTTCTGGGGCGGCGCCGTCCCCGGCAACGCGGGCGAGCTGCGTGCGCCTGCTCGACGCAGGCGCCCTCGGCTTCAAGTGCTTCCTCGTCGACTCGGGCGTGCCCGAGTTCGGCGCCGTCGGCGAGGGGGATCTCCGCGCCGCCATGGCCGCGATCGCGGAGTCCGGCGCCCCGCTCCTGGCCCACGCCGAGCTGCCCGGGCCCATCGAGGCGGCGCGCGCCGCGACGCACGGGCTCGATCCGTGCCGCTACTCCACCTACGTCCGCTCGCGCCCGCGCGAGGCGGAGGACATGGCCATCGCGCTCCTCGTCCGCCTCTGCCGCGAGACGGGCGCCCGCGTGCACGTCGTCCACCTCTCGTCCTCGGGCGCGCTCGGCACCCTCCGCGGCGCCCGCGACGACGGGCTCCCCTTCTCGGCCGAGACCACGCCGCACTACCTGCACTTCGCCGCCGAGGAGATCCCCGACGGCGCCACGCCCTTCAAGTGCGCGCCTCCGATCCGCGAGCGCGACAACCGCGAGGCGCTCTGGGGCGCGCTCGGGGAGGGGCTCGTCGAGCATGGTCGTGTCGGATCACTCCCCGTGCACGCCCGCGCTGAAGAAGATGGAGGCGGGGGACTTCGACGCGGCCTGGGGCGGCATCTCGTCGCTGCAGCTCGGGCTGCCCGTGGTGTGGACGGACGCCGCGCGGCGCGGGCGCACGCCCGGTCGATCTCGCGGAGTGGATGAGCGCGGGCCCTGCGCGCCTCGCGCGCCTCGGCCGCAAGGGGGCCATCGCCCCCGGCAAGGACGCCGACCTCCTGGTCTGGGATCCGGACGCCGCCGTCACGGTCGCGCCGGCGATGATCGAGCACCGCCACAAGGTCACGCCCTACGCCGGCGAGGCCGCTGCGCGGCGCCGTGCGCATGACCTTCCTCCGCGGCGCGTGCGTCTACGATCGCGGTCGGTTCGGCGCCCGGCCCCGAGGGAGCCTTGCTCGAGAGGGCGATCATGAGCGACTTCCTGGACCTGATCGATCTCGCCGCCGAGCGCCTCGGCGGCGCCGTGCTCCACGCCAACGACGACTTCTTCGCGCCCAAGGAGAACCTGCTGAAGCCGAAGGCGGCCGTGTTCCTCGAGCACGAGTACACCGACCGCGGAAAGTGGATGGACGGGTGGGAGTCGCGCCGGCGGCGCACCCCGGGCCACGACTTCTGCCTCGTGCGCCTCGGGCCTCCCGGGCATCGTCCGCGGCGTGGTGATCGACACGGCGTTCTTCCGCGGCAACTACCCCGACCACGCCTCCATCGAAGCCTGCTCCGCGCGCGCCGATGCCTCGCCGGCGGATCTGCTCGGTACGCTCGCGATGGGGGGAGACCCCCATGCCCCCCGGCCCAGCCGGTACGCGCTGGGTCGAGATCCTCCCGAAGGTCCCCGCTCCGCGGCGACTCGAAGAACCTCTTCGTGATCGAGGCGGCCCGCGCGCTTCACGCATCTGCGCCTCAACATCTTCCCGGACGGCGGCGTCGCTCGGCTCCGGGTGCACGGCGAGGTCGTGCCGGACTGCGCGCAGGCTCGGCGGCGGGGCGCGAGGTCCTCGACGTCGCCGCGGTCGAGAACGGCGGACAGGTGCTCTCGTGCAGCGACATGTTCTTCGGCGTGCGCCACAACCTCATCATGCCCGGCCGCGCCGCCAACATGGGCGAGGGGTGGGAGACCAAGCGCCGCCGCGGCCCCGGGTACGACTGGGCGCTGCTCCGCCTCGCCGGGGAGGCGACCCTCGCGCGGGTCGTGGTCGACACGACCCACTTCAAGGGCAACTACCCCGACACGTGCATGCTCGAGGGCTGCCAGGCCTCGAGCGGGCGAGGCGCCGAGGGGGCCGGCGTGGCGCGAGATGTCCCGCGCACCAAGCTCCAGCCGCACACGCAGCACGTCTTCGACGACGCCATCGCCGACCGCGGGCCCTTCACCCACGTGCGGCTCAACATCTACCCCGACGGCGGCGTGAGCCGGCTCCGCCTCTTCGGCGCGCTGACGCGGCGCGGGCCGCGCCTCGGTGGGCATCCGCAGGCTCAACACCCTGGTCCGCCACGAGGCGGAGGCCGAGCTGCCTCGCGTGCTGCGGCGCGCGCGCGTGGGCCGAGCGCGATGGCGGAGCGGCGCCCGTTCCGGACCGTCGCGGGGGCGCTCGAGGCCGCCGGCGCGGCCTTTCGCGGGCTCGGCCGCGAGGACTGGCTCGAGGCCTTCCGCGCGCCACCCGCGCATCGGCGAGAAGAAGGCCGGAGGCGGACAGGGGGCCCAGGCGCAGCGCTGGTCGGAGAAGGAGCAGGGCGGCGTCGCCGGGGCGCAGGCCGACACGCTCGCCGCAGCTCGCCGAGGGGAATCGCGCGTACGCCGAGAAGTTCGGCCACATCTTCCTCGTCTGCGCGACGGGCAAGAGCGCCGGCGAGATGCTCGCCATCCTCCGCGAGCGCCTCGGCCACGATCCGGCGACGGAGATCGGGATCGCCGCCGAGGAGCAGCGCAAGATCACCCACCTCCGGCTGGAGAAGCTCCTCGAACCATGAGCGCTATCACGACCCACGTGCTGGACACCTCCCTCGGCCGCCCGGCGGGCGATGTGCGAGGTGACGCTCGAGATCCGCGACGGCGACGGCTACCGCCCGATCGGGCGCGGGGCCGACCGACGCCGACGGCAGGCTCCGCACGCTCCTGCCCGCGGGCGAGCGGCTGGTCGCCGGCGGCTACCGGATCACCTTCCAGACCGGCGCCTACTTCGCCCGGCAGGGCGTGGCGGGGTTTTACCCCGAGGTGAGCGTCACCTTCCTGGTGCGCGACCCGGACCAGCACCACCACGTCCCGCTCCTCTTGAGCCCCTTCGGGTACTCGACCTACCGCGGGAGCTGATGGCACCCGAAAAGTTGGCCCACGCGTGGGCGCCGCGGTAACGGCCGGAGACATGCGAAGGCTCGCGCAGATCGTCCTCCTCGCCGCGCTCGCCGCACCCGCGGTGATCGCGCTGCACAGCGAGGACGTGTACGCCAGCGTCGTCTACGTGGCCCCTTACACGTTCGAGCAGACCTTCGGCACCGCCCTGCGGCTGCTCCGCGTCGACCTGGGCTGCAAGATCACGGAGAAGGACGCCGAGAACGGCTACCTGCTCTTCGACTACACGAGCCCGGAGAGCGGCAAGGAAGCCCGTCACGGCTCGATCGAGGTCGTGCGATCGCCGGACGGGACGCGTGTGTCGGTGCAGATCCCCTCGCTGCCGCAGTACCACGAGCAGATGATCGTCGACGCCCTCGCCAAGAAGCTGCTCGCCGAGTACGGCGAGCCCCCGCCGCACCCCAGGTCTCCGGCGCCGCCGGACGTCGATGGCGGCGCGCCGGGCGACGCGGGGTCATGAGGTGAGCTGCATTGCGGATGGGCCCCCGACCCCATCCGGCCCTTCCCGAACCGGCTGCATCCCCGACCTGCCTACCCGGACCGATTTGCTCGGGCCACGCTGCTCCGACCGGCCTGATCGGGCCTTTTCTCTCGTGGCGATCTCTGCGAGTGTAAGAGTGTGACGTCGGCGGCCGGCCTGGTCAGGGTCGGCGTGGCGCTCACGAGCGGCCTGTCTCGCGGCCAGCTCGACGAGTTCTGCGAAGCCCTCGCCGCGGCCACGGGCCTCCGGGTCGAGGCGGTCGGGCGTCTGGTACTACCACCGCCTGCTGGAAGCCATGGACGTCGGCCACGTCGACGTCGCATGGCTCCCGCCGATCCTCGCTGCGACGGCGATGGTCCGCGGCCTCGCCGTGCCGTTCGCGCTCCCGGTCCGCGGCGGCGTCACCTCCTACTCCACCGCGCTCTTCACCCGCGAAGACTCGCCCCTCCGCGACGTCGAGGATCTCGTCGGGGGTCGCGCCGCGTGGGTCGATCGGCAGAGCGCGTCCGGCTACCTCCTCATCCGCGGGCGCCTGCGCGAGCTCGGCGTCAGCCTCGAGCGCGCGATCGCGGCGGACCGCTTCACCGGCTCCCACGAGGAGGTCGCGCAGGCCGTGCTCGACGGCTCGGCCGACGTGGGCGCGTCCTACGTCCACCTCGACCCCGCCGACGATCGCCCGCTGCGGGCGGCGTGGGGGGACGCGCGCGTCCGCGTCCTCGCCCACGCGGGGCCGATCCCTGCGGACGTGATCGCGCGCAGCCGCCGCCTCGACGACAAGGCCCAGCGCCGCATCGAGCACGCGCTCGTCTCCAGCCAGAGCCCGAGGCTGCGTGATGCCTCGCGCGTGCTGCTCGGCGCCGAGGGGTTCGCCCTGCCGCGGCCGGGCCACCTGGACACCGTCGCCGCGCTCCTTCCGCGGCTCGACGAGCACGCGCTCCCGCGCTCCCTCGAGCCTGCCGCGGATCTGACCCGCTAGCCAGCCGGGCCGGGGGGCATGCGGGCTCCCCCGACGCTCGAGCTACGGCCTTCGTCGGGCCGCCGGCGGCGGCGACGAGGCCTCGACGGCGCGCACGGCCGCCTCGAGCGCGGCCTCGTCTACGAAGCCGACGTGGCGCCACGCCTCTCGCCCGGCGCGATCGAGCACGACGACGCTGGGCACATGGTGCAGGCCGGGGAAGGGCGCCCTCGCCGGCGATCGTCGCCGCGTCCGCCATGGCGATCGGGTACTCGAGCCGCAGCGAGGCCGCGAACGCCTCCACGAGCGGCTGGTTCTCGGGCGCCTCGAGCATCAGCACGGCGACGTTGAGGCGCGGCGTGTGGCGGCGCTCGAGCAGGTCCAGAAATCTGCGCCTCGACCTGCGAGGCATGTCGTAGGTCGTGAGGAAACCGATGACGCTGACCCGGTTCGCCAGGGAGCGCGGTGGAGATCGGGCGCCCGTCCAGCGCCGTGGTACGCGAAGCGCAGCACCGGCCCCGTCGCGGGCTGAATCGATCGCCAGCGGCCGCGGGTCGCCGCTGCAGGCGCGGCGCTCGCGAGCACGACGCGAGCGCCGGGGCCAGCAATCGCTGCGGGGAGGAGTCCCCGTCGAGGCCGGCCGAGTCTCATGGGTAGGAGAGTCGTCGTCGGGGCGCGCGTCGAAGATGTGCGCGAAGAGCTGCAGCGCGGGCGGCAGCTCGCGGCCGCGGCGGCGCTGCGCGAGCACGGCGTGGGCGAGCTCCTCGATCACCGGCGTGAGCGGGCGTCGCCTCGACGGGTACGCCGTCGACGACCGCGCCGTCGTCGGGCGCGTCGTCCTCGTCGAGGAGCGCCTCGTGCCGCACCCAGACGAAGCCCTCGTCGGCGAAGTAGCGGCAGAAGAGCACGTCGACGAAGCGCAGGTAGAGCGGGCTGACGAGCGCGAGCACCCTCGCGCCGTCCGCGGCGATGCCGCGGAGCGCGCGAACGCGGCGCGGGTCGGGCAAGGCGCCGACGTCGCTGCCGATCGCCAGCCTCGATGCGCGCCCTGCGGGCCGGATCGGACTCGACGGCGAGGAGCGGCGCGTAGATCGCCACCCGGGGACGGCGAGGGCGGGCGAGTCTTCCGTGAGCGCGGTCAGAGCAGCGCGTCGCGCGCTGCGCCGTCGAGGTCGCGATAGACGTGGGCCGCGGCGAGCGCCGCGTCGGCGTCCGTCGCCAGCGCGCGCAGCCACTGCTGCCACGCGGCCTGGAACCGGGGATCGGCCGCGGCCATCACGGGCCCTGCCCGACGGGGTTCTAGGTCGCGGGAAGTCGTCCTCGACGCCGCGCGCGCCCGGAGCTCGCTCCTCGAGATCCGCGAGCAGCTCGCCGAGCTCGGCCTCGCGCTCCGGGGGCGCGGCGACAGAGAGCTCGCCGCCGCTGCTCGGCGAACACCCCGGCGAGGCCCTCACTCGCCTCGATGAGGCCCTTCACGAACACGACCTCCGGGGGCGGCACGCTCACGCGGCGCACGGCGAGGCCGGCCGCGACGACCGTGAGCGGGAGCGCGCCCCTGGATTCGACGTGTCGGCGCGCCGCGCACGCCGGACGCGCCGCGCACGCCCGCCTCGCCGGCGTCGGCCGCATGGGTTGCCTCTCCGTTGCCTTGGAGCGCGTCGTGCTCGGGCATTGAAGAGACAAGCCTAAGCACCGCTCGCGCGAAGAATCCAGCGCGTGATCCCGAGAGGGATGCGCGGCGAAGGCGCGGCGTCAATAGCTCGCGAGATGGAAGCGCCGACGCCGGCCGAGCCCGTCCGCGTGTCACGGGGCGACTCACCCGGCCGGGCAGGGCAGGTACACGCTCGCGCGCCCGATCACGCCCACGTAGACGCGCAGGTAGTTGGCGTGCACGTGCACGCCGCTGACCTCGATCTTGTCGGCGCGAAGCCTTGACGCAGCCCTGCCCGTTGCCGAAGGCCGAGATCGGTGGAGAGCTTCTCCCGCACCGAGCGCAGGCGCTCGCCGATGTCGAGCTTGAGCGCCGCGCGCGCCTGGTCGCGGATGGTGTCTGCCGTCGAAGGCGGCCTTGAGCTTGAGGAGAAAGTTCGAGGTCTCGATGGTGGGCTCGAGGTCGGGCACGCGCAGCTCGTTGTCGACGACGACGGGGTGGCCGGCCATGTAGAGGTCGCCGTCGAGGTCGAGGTCGATGCCGTACTTGTGGACGGGGCCGCCGAGGTGGAGCTTGAGGACGATCTCGTCCTTGGCGGCGTACACCTCGGGATCGGACAGGTACAGCTCGGGGAAGTCCTTCGCGAAGAAGAGCTTGCCGTCGGTGAAGGCGAGCCCATCGCCTTGGCCAGCTCGTCGTAGCGGGCGGCGATGGGGACGCTGACGCTGAACGGCCCGGGCTGGAGGGTCGCCACGTTGGCGAGCGGGGGCAGCGCCTGCGGCCTGCTGCCGGCTCGGCGCAGGGGATGGTGACGCTGGGCGCGATCACCATGGCCAGGTCCTTCTCGAAGCCGTCGGCGAGCACGGTCGGCCCGGCCTCGACGCCGAGGAGCTTGAGCCTGGCGCAGCCGTGGGCGTCGCCGAGGGGGAGATCGATGGGCTTGGCGACGCGCTCGAAGGCCTCGCCGAGGATGGGACGGAGATCGTAGGAGAAGTCGGACGAGCTTGCCCTCGACCTCCTTCTTCGATCTTGCCGAGCACGTCCGCCACGATGTCGGCGAACTTCACCAGGCGGCCGGTCGGACTCGACCTGGACCTCCAGCGACTGGAGCTTGGCGGCGTACGCCGAGGTGATGACGGGCTCGGCGGCGATGTGGAAGTCGAGCGGGATGTCGAGGCTCGAGATGGGCATGTCGGCGTTGGCGTCGACGTGCAGTCGAGCCGATGCGCGCCCGCGGTCGAAGCGCACGCGCGTGTCCTTGCGCGCCCAGGTGAACTTGCGCTCTCTTCCCCATGAGCGGGAACGTACCCTCCCCCGTCTTCGGGACGCCCTCGTCGATCGCGCGGAGGAGGCCCGCCGCGCGTCAGGGTCGTGTGCATCACGACGCGCGAGGGCGCAGGGTCGGCGATCGCCTCGCCCGGCGTCGCCGGCGGGCGAGGCGGGTACACGGCGCCCTCGCCCTCCGCAGGAAACGGCGAGGATGGAGAGGAGCGACAGGGCGAAGGGGACGCGCATCGAGGCGCGAAGCAAAGTCTCCGATCCGGGTGCTGTCAACCCGATCGGCGCCGGGGCGGCGCGTGCCGGTAGCCGGCGCGCCGCGCCCCCGCTAAAGCTCTCCGCGAGGTCCCCATGCCCGACACGCTCACCGTCGAGATCGCCGATCGCGTCGCCACCGTCACGCTCCTCGGCACCACCATGCCTCCCCCGTTCTTCGCGGAGTGCGAGGCGGCCTTCCGCGGCCTCGCCGACGACGAAGATCTGCGCGCCGTCGTCGTCCGGTCGAACGCCAAGGCGTTCTCCTACGGCCTGGACCTGCCCGCCGCGTTCCAGCAGTACGGGGCCGTCTTCGCCGGCGGCGGCGCCCGCACCCGGGCCGACCTGATCGCGCTGATCCGCCGCCTCCAGGGCGCGTTCGACGCCATCGCCCGGTGCCCCGTCCCCGTCATCGCCGCGGTGCAGGGCGCCTGCATCGGCGGCGGGCTCGACCTGGTCAGCGCGTGCGACGTTCGCCTCGCCGCGAGCGACGCCACGTTCTCGCTGCGCGAAGTCAAGGTCGCCATCGTCGCCGACCTCGGCAGCCTCCAGCGCCTCCCCCCCATCATCGGCCAGGGCCACACGCGCGAGCTCGCCTTCACCGGCAAGACCATCGACGCGGCGCGCGCCGCGAGGATCGGCCTCGTGAACGACGTCCTCCCGAGCCGGGAGGATCTCGCCGCCGCCGCGACCGCGCTGGCGAAGGAGATCGCCCACAACCCCCCGCTCACCGTCCGCGGCGTCAAGGACGTGCTCGACTTCGGCGCGGACAAGAGCGTGGCGGAGGGGCTCGCCTACGTCGCCGCCCACAACGCCGCCTTCCTCGCCTCGGAGGATCTCGGGGAGGCGATGGCCGCCTTCATGGAGAAGCGCGCGCCGCGCTTCCAGGGCCGGTAGACGCGCGGGCGGGGCATGGACACGGTCGCCGACGCGCTCCTCTACGTCTTCTACGCCGCGACGATCGCCGCGCTCGGGTTCTTCATCCACAAGGTCCTCTGGCTGGTCCAGTACAAGCGCATCCAGAGCGAGATCGTCGGCGAGGCGGTCCGCAGGCTGCGCGAGGGCAACGCGCAGGGCCTCGCGGAGTGGGAGGAGTTCGCCAAGGCGCGCTGGTCGACCGCGCTCGGCCAGAAGGAGGTGAGCAGCCCCTCCACCTTCATCCGCCGCGTCGAGGAGGGCCTCGCCCAGGTCCGCGGCGACCTGCGATCGAGCCGCCGTTCCATCGCGGACCTGCTCGGCCGCGCGCTGTCGCCCGGCGGCGCCGCGGCCGCCGACAAGCCCGCCACCGTGCTCTCGTTGCGGAGGCTCACCCGGCGCGACGACAAGGATCGCTACGAGGTCTCGGTCGACCTGCGCTTCCCCGCGGTGCCGATGCCGCGCCCGCCCGACAAGCGCCTCTTCGAGCTCAAGGTCGGGTCGCGCTACAGCCAGCTCCGCCGGGCGCTCGTCTTCTTCTCGGGCGCGGCCAACGTCGTCTACAGCTCGCAGCACGTCGCGCGGATGAGCCAGAACGTGCACGTGCCCACCTCCACCCTGGTGCGCCGGCTGGGCCTCGTCTTCCTGGTGCTCTTCTTCGTCTTCCTCGACCTCCTCTTCAAGAATCCGCCGGCACATCTCGGCCGCGATCGAGGCGGCCATCCACGCCCCCACGCTCGCGCACCACGGCGGCGCGCCCCCGGCGCCCCAGGGCCTCGCGGACCGGTACCTCGGCACCCTCCTCGGCTTCGCAGTGTGGATCGCCATCTACGGGTCGATCTACCTCGCCTTCTACTTCTCCCTGCGCCAGCGCTACGAGACCAACGTGCGGAGGCTCCGGGAGATGCTCGCCGACGAGGCGCGCATCATGCAGCGGATCCACCGCGAGCACCTGGCCGAGCTCACGCGCTGGGCCGCCGACTACGGGCGGAGCCTCGACAACGCCGTGGATCTGACGCTCCGCCACGCGGAGGCGCTCATCGACCACTACGGCCACCGCCTCCGGCGGCGCATCGCCAGCCCGGCGCTGATCGAGGGCGCCAAGTCGATCGCCGACTGCCTCTTCCTCAAGCTGCCGGAGTCGCGAGGCGACGTCCGGGACGCGGCCACCGAGCACGAGCACTCGCTGGCCCACTACGTCTGGCCTCGCGCCGACGAGATGGGCTACCAGGAGCGCCTGGCCCAGTACCGCGCCGCCTGGCAGAAGCTCGAGCTGCCTGATCGCCGAGCTGCGGCGCGAGCAGCCCGACCCCGCGCTCTCGCACGAGCTCTGGCGCGTCGCCACCTCGTACGCGACGGTCTTCGCCCACCTCCTCCCCAGCGGCACGGCCGAGGGCCTGCGGCACGCCTACGCGCAGATGGTCACGGAGGCCGTCGCCGAGACGGATCGCGACCTCGCCGAGCTCGACCGCCGCCTCGGCGCGCTCACGCGCAGCATCTCCGAGCAGCTCGAGGCCGCGCGTGGCCTCGTGCAGGGGAGGGTGGAGCTGGCCGGGAGCCAGATGGCCGCGGCGGTCGCGGCGTTCGCGGCCGAGATCATCCAGGTGCGCGAGCAGGCGCGCCTCGAGGCGATGGCGTTCGAAATTTAGCTCCCGAGGTGGAACCAGGGCGTGCCCCAGCACACGCCTGCCCCATGGCGCGGCGCCGGGCGGGACTGTATGCTCCGGCAGCCTTCATCGCTTCCAGGGAGAGTCACGCCATGCGCTACGAGAAGCCCGAGTTCGTCGAGATCAAGATGGATGCCGAGATCGGCTCGTACCAGAACGACTTCGATCCCGTGCCGTTCGCCGAGCCCGAGCAAGCTCCCGCCGACGACGCCGAGTAGCCCGCTCCCATGCGCCTCCGCGTCCTCGGCTCGGCCGCCGGCGGGGGCCTGCCGCAGTGGAACTGTGCCTGCCCCAACTGCGCCGAGGCGCGGCGTGGCACGGGCAAGGTGCGGCCCCGCACCCAGGACTCGCTCGCCCTCGAGGC
Source organism: uncultured delta proteobacterium (assembly GCA_963827955.1). Classification (GTDB taxonomy): domain Bacteria; phylum Myxococcota_A; class Polyangia; order Polyangiales; family Polyangiaceae; genus CAWHDJ01. Next base: position 602,085 of record CAWHDJ010000017.1, read on the forward strand.
GGCCCCCGGCGTCTGGTTCCTGATCAACGCCTCGCCGGACGTCCACCGCCAGATCCAGGCAGAATGCCGAGCTCGAACCGCGAAGCGGTCGCGCGACGCCGATCCACGGGATCGTGCTCACCAACGGCGACCTCGATCACACCCTCGGTCTCTTCTCGCTGCGGGAGAACACGGCGCTCACGCTCTACGCCACCGACACGGTGCGCCGCGGGCTCGTCGAGGGGAACGCGATCTTCCGCACCCTGCAGCGCTTCTCCGGCCACTCGTCGTGGCGCGCGCTGGCGCTCGACGCGGCGAGCGAGCTCCTCGGGCCCGGCGGCGCGCCGACGGGGGTGACGGTCACGGCCGTGCCGCTCCCCGGCAAGGTGCCGAAGCACCTGGAGGGCGTCGCGGTGCCGTCGCCCGAGGACAACGTCGGCCTCTGGATCCGGGACACGCACACCGGCAAGCTGCTGGTGCTGGCGACGGCGGCCGGCTCCGCGGGCGACTACGTCGCGCGCATGAACGGCGCGGACGCCTGCCTCTTCGACGGCACGTTCTGGTACGAGGACGAGCTCCCTCGGCTCGGCCTCGGGACGGCGCGCGCGGCGGACATGGCGCACCTGCCCATCGCCGGCGAGCACGGTAGCCTCGCGCTCTTGTCGGGCGTCGAAGCGGGCCGCAAGGTCTTCACCCACGTCAACAACACCAACCCGATCCTCGTCGAGGGCTCGCCGGAGCGGCGCGCCGTGGAGGCGGCGGGCTGGGAGGTGGCCTTCGACGGCCTGGAGATCGAGCTGTGAGCAACGAACCCGAGGCCCTCTCGCGAGAGGCGTTCGTGGCCCGCCTCCGCGAGGAGGGCGCGCGCCGCTACCACGACAACCACGCCTTCCACCAGGCGATGCACAAGGGCGAGCTCTCGCGCCGGCAGCTCCAGGGCTGGGTGCTGAACCGCTACTATTACCAGACGCGCGTCCCCATCAAGGACGCCATCATCCTGTCGAAGACTGACGATCCGAGCTTCCGCAGGCTCTGGATCCACCGCATCCACGACCACGACGGGACGAAGGACGGCGAGGGCGGGCTCGCGCTCTGGCTCCGGCTCGCCGAGGGCGTCGGCCTCGACCGCGCCGAGGTCGCGAGCCTCGGGCGCGTCGAGCCGGCCGTGCGCTTCGCCTGCGACGCCTACGTCGCGCTGGTGCGCGAGCGGAGCCTGCTCGAGGCCGTGGCGTCGTCGCTCACGGAGTTCTTCGCCCCCGACATCATGTCGCGTCGCATCGCCGCCTGGGAGCAGCACTACCCATGGATCGACGCGGGCACGCTCGACTACTTCCGCAGCCGCGTCACGCGCGCGCGGGCCGACTCGCACGAGGCCATCGACTTCGTGATCGCGCACGCGACCACCCGCGCGGCGCAGGAGGCGTGCATCGCCGCGCTTGTCCGCAAGTGCGAGATCCTCTGGGCGATGCTCGACGGGATCGCCGCGGCTTACCCCCGAGACACCTGATGCCGTTCGCGCGCGACGACCGGCCGCTCCTCGCGAGCAAGGCGCGCCTCGTGCGCGACCGCACGTCGGGTCGAGAGATTCTGCTCTACCCGGAGCGCGGGCTCGCGCTCAACCCCGTCGCCGCCGCCGTGGCGCGGCGGCTCGACGGGGCGCGCTCCGTGGCAGAGATCGCGGAGGAGGTCGCGGCGGAGTTCGTGGATGCGCCGGCCGGCGAGGTGGTGCGCGACGTGGTCGCGTTCCTGGAGGAGGTGGCTGCGAGGGGGTTGATCGCAGCTCAGCCCGAGCCCGAATTCCAGGAGATCGGGCTCGGGCGCGGGCGCGGAAGCCGCCGCGGAGCACCCCTACACGTTGATCGCGGAGCTCACGTACCGCTGCCCTCTGCGCTGCCCCTACTGCTCCAACCCGGTGGTGCTGGCGGCCGCGTCGGAGGAGCTGTCCACCGATGCGTGGGCGCGCGCGTTCGTCGATGCCGCCGCGCTCGGCGTGGTGCAGGTTCACATGACCGGCGGCGAGCCGCTCGCGCGGCGCGATCTCGAGGAGCTGGTCTCCCGCGCGCGCGCCGCCGGCCTCTACACCAACCTGATCACGAGCGGCGTTCCGCTCGCCCGCGAGCGCTTCGAGGCCCTCCGGCGCGCCGGCGTCGAGCACGTGCAGCTCAGCGTGCAGGGCGCGGACGAGGCGCGCGCCGATCGCGTCGCCGGGTACCCGTCGTTCGCGCACAAGCTCGAGGTCGCCGCGTGGGTCAAGGCCGCGGGCCTCCCGCTCACGTTGAACGTCGTCCTCCACCGGGACAACCTCGACGACGTCCCCGCGATCCTCGCGCTCGCGGAGCGCCTCGGCGCCGATCGGCTCGAGCTCGCCAACACGCAGTACCTCGGCTGGGCGCTCGCGAACCGCGACGCGCTCCTGCCCGCGAAGGAGCAGCTCGATCGCGCCTTCGCCGCCGCCGGCGAGGCGCGCGAGCGGCTCCGCGGGCGGATGGAGATCGTCTACGTCACCCCCGACTACTACGCCGCCTGGCCGCGCCCCTGCATGGACGGCTGGGCGCGCCGCTACGTGCACATCGCCCCCTCCGGCCTGGTGCTGCCCTGCCACGCGGCCCACACGCTCCCCGGCCTCGTCTTCGAGAGCGTGCGCGACAAGCCCCTCGCGGAGATCTGGCGTTCCGCGCCCGGGCTCGAGCGCTTCCGGGGCGAAGCGTGGATGCCGGAGCCGTGCGCGAGCTGCCCGCGCAAGGGCGTCGACCACGGCGGCTGCCGCTGCCAGGCCTACCAGCTCACCGGCGACGCCGCCGCCACCGACCCGGCGTGCGCGCTGTCGCCCTCGCACGGGATCGTGGAGGCAGCCCGCCTCCGCGCGTCGTCGCCGCGCGAGGCTCCGCGCTACCTCTATCGCACCGCGCCGCGCATCGTCCCCTCCGCATGACGGGCGAGGCGTCGACTCCCGCGCCGGCGCCCAGCCCGTACGCCGTGCTCGGCGTCGTGGCCGTGGGCACCTTCATGTCGGCGCTGGGCGCCAGCCTGGTCAACGTCGCCGTCCCGCGCATTCGAGCAGACTTCCACGCCGACATCGGCGTCGCGAGCTGGGTGCCCGCGGCCTACACGCTCGCCGTGTGCGCCCTGCTCCTGCCGGCGGGCCGCGTCGGCGACCTCTTCGGCAAGCGGCGCGTCTACGCGGCGGGCTTCGCCGTCTTCGGCGCCGGCGCCGCCCTCTGCGCGATCGCCCCCACGCTCGCCGCGCTCATCGCCGCGCGCGCGCTCCAGGGCGCCGGCGCCGCGATGCTCATGTCCACGGGCCCCGCCCTCACCACCGCGGCCTTCCCGCCCGCGCAGCGCGGCCGCGCGCTCGGCATGCAGGCCACCGCGACGTACACCGGCCTCACGATCGGCCCCTCCATCGGCGGCATGCTCGTGGACAGCCCCCACGGCTGGCACCTCGCCTTCGGCGCCACCGTGCCCATCGCCCTCGCCGGCGTGCCCATCGCGCGCTTCGTCCTCCATCCGTACAAGCCCGCCCGATCCCAGCCCTTCCCCTGGACGAGCGCGCTCCTCCTCGGCCCAGCCCTCGCCACCCTCCTCGTCGCGGTCACGCGCGGGCAGGCGTGGGGCTGGTCGAGCACCTCCATCCTCCTGCTCTTCGCGTCCGGCGCGGCGCTCTTCGCCGCCTTCCTCCGCGCCGAGCGGCGCGGCCCGGCGCCCCTCGTCTCGGCCGCGCTCATCTGGCACCGCGTCATCGCGGGCGGGCTCGCGGGCGCGTTCCTCCAGTACGCGGCGGCGTACATGATGCTCTTCCTGCTTCCGTTCTACCTGCAAGGCCCGCTCGGGATGAGCGCCGCCGGGGCCGGCGCGATCATGACGGTGCAGCCGGGCGTGATGGCCGTGATCACCGCGGCGAGCGGCTGGCTCTCCGACCGCGTGGGCACGCGCGCGCCGACGCTCGCCGGCATGGTCGCGCTCGCGGCCGGCCTCTCGCGCGTCGCCCTGCTCGGCCCCTCCCCCACCCGCGCCGACCTGCTCGCCGCGCTGGCGCTGGTGGGGCTGGGCTCGGGGCTCTTCACCTCGCCCAACAGCAGCAGCATCATGGGCGCGGCGCCGCGGGAGCGGCAGGGGACGGCCGCGGGGCTCCTCGCCGAGGCGCGCAACACGGGGATGCTCACGGGGATCGCGGCGGCGGGGGCGGTCTTCGCGGCGCTCGGCGGCGGCCACCCGGGCGAGGTGACGGCGGGCGCGTTCACGGCGGCGTTCCGGGGGGCGGTGCTGGGGGCCGCGGGACTGGCGGCGCTAGGGGCGTTGATCACCGCCTTGCGGCCGGTGGACGGGGCAAGAGGGCCATAGCACCGCGCTGCCCCCCTTTGCCGGGCTGCCCGATCACTCTGTCGCGTGACGGAGGTCCTCTCGGACGCGCGGCGGTCGATTTCTCGCGTGACAGAGGTGCTCCGTCACGTGGCGGAGGTGCTCGCCTGCGTTTTCGAGCTACTTGGCCCCCGCGTGCTTCAGGTGCACCGCCGCCTGCGGCTCCAGCACCCGGAACGTGAACAACTCCGTCAGGTACAGCTCCACGGTCTGCTTCTCGGTGTGCGCGTAGCCGACGGCGAGATCCTGCCCCACGGTGAGCTGGAAGTCGCCGCCCCGCACCGAGAGCAGCACGGCGCCGTCGAGGCCGCGAGCGCGGACGATGGGGCCGTCGACCACCCGCTCGATCCGATGCAGGATCGCGTGCCCGTCCTCGGCGGCCGTGTACGCGTCCTCGTACGCGCGGATGCCGAGCGCGAGGCCGTAGGGCCCGTTCACTCCCGCGGTGCGGAGGGTCTCCTTGGCCTCGAGGAGCGCGCGCGGGTAGCTGGCGGGCGCGCCAAGGGTGTGGGGAGCGTGCGGGCTCGCCGCGATGATGCCCGTGACGCCCGCGCGGGGGTAGCCGGCGAAGACCACGTGGTCCTCCGCGTGGGCGGCCCGCTCCGCGGCGCGCACCACCGCGGTGAGGTCGGGGTCCTGCGCGCCACGCGCGACCTGGTGCAGCTCGTAGAGGTCGAGGCGGATTGGCGTGCGCACCTCGATGAGCGGCTGCACGCGGCGGATGCCCGCCTTCACCTCGGGGACGACCGGCTCGTCGACGAGATCGAGGCGGCCCGTGCGGACGGCGTCGAGCTGGAGGCCGTGGGGGCCGTCGAAGTCGACGAGCTTGCGCGCCGCCAGAATCGAGCGCGAGCACGCGCGCGGCCTCGGCGTCGATGAGCCGGAGCGCCTCCGGGACGATGGGGACGAGCGTTCGCCTGAGGAAGTCGAGCTTCCATGCCTACACCTTCCTCAGGCCGCCGATGCCCAGCGAGCCGCCGGACGGGCCGGACTTGGCGCGCTCCTCGGCCTCGATGACGGGCCCCTCGGTGAAGAGGTAGGTGCGCGCGTTCCGATCGAATTCGGGGATGAACCTGCGGAGCCACTCGAGCGTCATCATCGCGTGCTCGATCTCTTCGTCCCGGTTGTGCACCAGGACGGCCCGCAGCTCCGCGTCGCTGCACGCCTCCGCCCGCTGCGTGTACCAGTCGATCGCCTCGAGCTCCTCGATCAGCGAGACGATCCCGCGGTGGAGGTTCTTGGTTCGCTCCGAGATGAGATCGATCGGCTCGTGATAGCTCTCGCTGCCCATGCGCCGCCTCCAGGCGGGGACTCGGATGCCCGAGAGGGCGGCGGCCGTTTCGGCGGGCGAAGGCTACAGCGGGCGCGGCCTTTTCGCCTTCGGCTGGCGTGCGATCCGCCTTCGGCTTGCGTGGCGATCCGGGCGCCGCCGGAGTACGTGTACGGCTGCGGCTGACGTGGCGCGCCGGGCTACGCCCACCTACCGTGTCGAGCGCAATCCTGATCGAGTGCCCAGGGCTTCCCCAGGGTCGCCCCCGGTTTTTCCGGGGTCCGGCCTGGCCCACTACGGCGAAAATGGCCGTTCTGGGGGCTTCGTGTAAGTTCTTTGCGGATGGCTCTGGCTGTCCCGCCCCGTCATATGGCAACATCATGGATCGTGAGTGATCTCCGGACCACCCTGGGGGCCGACCGTATCGGGATGTGCCTCCCCCAAGACGAGCTTCCGCGGGACGCGCTGTACGCCGCCGCGTTCTCGTTCATCGACCGTTGTTACGTGCGCCTCGACCGGGTGGACGGTGACATCAACATCGAGCTCCGCTCCAAGTCGCCCGGCAGCCCCGGCGACTTCGACGCCGAGGCTCTCGCGGCAGAGCTTCGCAGCGAGCTCTACGCCCAGGCGTTCCGCGTGCAGATCGCGGAGCGCGGGCGGGACCTCTCCGCGGCCATCGTCGCGGCCTCCGTGGGGGCTTCGCAGCCTTCGGCCGACCCGTCACCCGACCCGATCGCGGACCTCGCCGTCGCGCCGTTCGACGACCCGCTCGGGATCGCGATGAGCTGGGAGGAGAAGCACGCGAAGAAGGAGGAGCCGCAGGCGGCTCCCAATCCACCAACCCCCACCCACCCTGCCGACCCGCCCGGCGGAGGAGAGCACGCGACGTGATCGAGCTGCGTTTCCATCAAGAGCTGTACGACGGCTTCGCCGTGGACGAGGCGGCGAAGGTGTACGGCCCGTACGGCGCGGTCGAGCTCGTGCGCGAGTCGGACGCCTACGTCGTCCGCGTGACGGTCGCGTCCGACGGCGCTGCGCCGGGCATCGACGAGCGCACGCTCGCCGCCGAGCTCGCGAACTACGCGCTGGGCGCCACCATCGAGAAGCAGGGGGTGGCCCAATGATCCAGCTCGAGCCCGCGCTCAAGAGCGCCCCCGGCCCCCAGGTCGGCAACCTCGTCCCGTTCCGCTTCCGCGAGGTCGCCGGCGACGTGCTCCTGACCAACGAGGTCGGCGACTGGGTCTTCATCAGCCGCGACGAGCTCTCCACCCTCGCGCGGGGGGGGCTCACCGACGGCAGCCCGCTCTTCGAGCGGCTGGCGAGCAAGAACTTCATCCGGGAGAAGCTCGACACGGCCGCGCTCGGGGCGAGGCTCCGCAGGAAGAAGCGGTTCCTCGACTACGGGCCCAACCTGCACGTGATGGTCGTGACGCTGCGCTGCAACGAGACGTGCGTCTACTGCCACGCGAGCCGCGCCGACATGGACGCGGTGAACACGGACATGACGCCGGAGACGGCCGAGAAGGCGGTCGACATCGCGCTCGCGACCACGTCGCCTTCGCTCACGATCGAGTTCCAGGGCGGCGAGCCGCTCGTGAACTTCCCGGTCGTGAAGCACATCATCAACTACGCGCTGACCCGGAACCGGGCGTACGGCAAGCAGCTCGAGTTCACGATGGTGTCGAACCTCTCCTTGATGGACGAGGAGAAGCTCGCCTACCTGGTCGACAACAAGGTGCAGATGTGCACCAGCATCGACGGGCCGGAGGCGCTCCACGTGAAGCAGCGCGTGCTGCCGATGGGCAACTCGCACGCCTCCGCGGTCAAGTGGATCGAGCGCATCAACAAGGCGTACATCGACCTCGGTCTGGACCCGACGCTCTACCACGTCGAGGCGCTGCTCACGACGACGCGCGAGGCGCTCAAGTACCCGCGCGAGATCGTCGACACGTACGTCGGGCTCGGCTGCCGCGCCATCTTCCTCCGGCCGATCGATCCCTTCGGCTTCGCCGGCAGGACGGCGCGCGTGGTCGAGTACGACCGCGCCGCGTACCGCGACTTCTACCGCACGGCCACGGACCACATCCTCGCCCTGAACAAGAAGGGGGAGCAGGTCCTCGAGCGGTACGCCGCGATCTTCCTGACCAAGATCCTCGGCGACGACGACCCGAACTTCCTCGACATCCGATCGCCCGGCGGTTCCGCGATCGGGCAGCTCGCGTACAGCTTCGATGGGAAGATCTACACGAGCGACGAGGGGCGGATGATGGCGGCGACTGGCGAGGGGATGTTCCACATCGGGGACGTCCGCACCTCCAAGTACCGCGACCTGATGAAGCATCCCACCGTGCGCGCGCTGGTGATGGCTTCCATCCGCGAGACGCAGCCCGATTGCGTGAGCTGCACCTACGCGCCCTACTGTGGCATCCAGCCGGAGCACAACCTTCGCTCGCTGGGAAGTATCTTCGGCCGGATGCGCGAGAGCACGCTCTGCAGCGTGCACAAAGGCATTAACGACTATCTGTTCGAAAAGCTGCGGGAGGATGACCCGACAACGGTCGAGATCCTGCGGCGATGGATGACGGTTCGCGAGCGGACGCATTTCATTCAGGCTTCGGCGGCATCGTGACGGAGGAGGAACACTGATGACGAGAGAGAACGGTCCCGGCAAGCTACCCAGCTTCGCACGCACGCCCAGCGGGATGCTCTCGACGGACGAGACCGCGATGTCGGCAAAGGCTGCGTCCTCGGTCGACTCTGCGATGGAATTCGGCGGGGGCGAAGAGGGCGGGGTCATCCCCGCTCAGCACTGTTCGCACGGCAGCCACGGCAGCCACGGCAGCCACGGCAGCCACGGCAGCCATGGTTCGCACGGCAGCCACGGCAGCCACGGCAGCCATGGTTCGCACGGCAGCCACGGCAGCCACGGCAGCCATGGTTCGCACGGCAGCCACGGCAGCCACGGCAGCCACGGCAGCCACGGCAGCTGGTGATCCTTTCCGGTGCGCCGCCGGGTGGAGCCTCGGCTCCATCCGGCGCGTCGCCGCCGGTATGATCCTTCGCGGTGAGCACGGCCGTAAACCCGGCCGCGCTACCATTCCATCTTTACATCAAGCGCTCCAGCGCAACGCTGGCCGCTCGATGTACACCCACGAGGCCGCCCCCGCCGCGATGGCGAGCGTGAGGGCGGCCGCGCCATTTGCCGCGAGGCAGCCCCAGCCCTCGCCGGGGAGAGCCACGCCCGCGATCCCGATCGCGAGCTGGTGGTACAGGAACGCGCCGTAGCTCACGACTCCGACGGCGCGGAGCGGGGACGGCGCCACCGCTCGAAGCGCCGCGCCCTGACAGAGCGCGGCGGCGAGCACCAGTGCGGCAGTCGCGATCGAGAGGATCGCGTAAGGCCAAGATCCGCCCGGCGAGATGTAGAGCTTGCCCTCGAGGCGGAAGGCGACGACGACCGCAAGGACCGCGAGCAGGAGGAGCGGGGGTGCTGCGCGCGCCGCGCGCTGCGACGAAGCGAGCGGCGCGTGGATCGCGGCGGCCAGCGCGCCGAGGACGAACTGATCGAGCCGGCTGGAGATCCACCGCCGCTGCGTCGCCTCGAGGAGCGCCGTGCGGACGCCGGGCTCCAGGACGGCAGCGTGCAGGATCGCCCGGCTCCCCCAGGCCACCGCACAGAGCGTCGCGCCCACGGCGAGGCCGCGGCGGAGCGGCGGGGCGAGGAGGGGGCGAGCGAGGAGCGGGAGGAGCAGGTAGAAGCCGATCTCGGTGGTCAGCGACCACGTCGCGGAGATGAACGCGAGGCCTCCCGGGGTTACGTACCCCTGCAGGAGCGCGAGGTGCGCCGCCAGCGCCGCGCCGAATCCGGGGCGCTGGAAGAGCGCCGGATGGGCGGCGAGCGTGATCGCGAGCGCCACGTAGTACGCGGGGAGGATCCGCGCGGCGCGACGCCGGAGGAAGGCGCGCGCGCTCGGGGGAGGGCGCGGGCCGCCGGCGACGGCGCGGAGGTAGCCCTGCGCGAGCGAGAAGCCGGAGAGGACGAAGAAGAGGTCGACGCCCCAGTGGGCGTGGTGCACCACGGTGAGCACCCACGGCGCGAGCGCGGGGGGCAGCGCCCGCGCGGCCTCCGCCTCGACGAAGGGCATGAAGCGGTCGCCGAGGTGCTGGGCGAAGACCGCGAGGATCGCGACGCCCCGGAGCGCGTCGAGCTGCGGGAGGACCCGGCCCCCGCTGGGGGCGGGGCGGACGAGGATGCCGTGGAGGAGCGACTCGCTCAGTTCCCGAGCTTGCAGTCCGAGACGCTGCCCGCGTACCACTCGCCGTTCGGGTAGAACTGGTCGCCTTCGCGCCAGCGCACGCCCAGCGTCTTGAGCGTGCCCTCGATCTTGTACTTGCACTTCACGCTGAAGCGCGCGGCCGGGAGCTTGCCGGGCGCGAGGGCCGGCTCGCTCCAGAGACCCGCCGCCGCGAAGTTCACCTGATCGGTCGTCGTGTAGGGCTTGAAGGTCGACTTGTCGTCGGTGCCGCCGCCCTTGCTCCACGCCTTGTTCGCCGCCTCGAACGCGCAGTGCTTGCCGGCGATCAGCTCGGTCGAGGCACAGGCGAGGTCCTTTGCGTCGGTGCTGACGAGGGTGATGTCCACGTCCACCACCTCACCGGTCTTCCACTTCGGCCGGGCTGCCTGGGGGGCCTGCTCCTTGCCCAGGATCGCGAAGCCGACGCCCAGGCCGATGACGATGACGAAGAAGAGGAGCACGCTCTTGCCGAGCGACCCGCCCTGCTGCGCTGACGCGCTCCTCGCCCGGGAGGCGCCGGGCCCGCGGCCGGCGCGCTTGGCGGCCGGCTTGGGCGCGGGGGCCTCTTCCTCCTCGTCGTCGTCCCCCTCACCCCGCGCCGCCTCTTCCTCTTCCTCGTCGGAGGAGGCGTCGTCGTCGGCCTTCTCCTTCGTGGAGGGCTTGGCGGTGGTCTCTTCGCCCTTGGCGCTCGCATTCGCGGCTGGGCGGGCCTCCTCCTCCGAGGATTCCTCGTGGGACGACTCGTGCTCGGCGTCGCCCTTCTCGTCCTTCTCGTCCTTCTCGTCGCGGTCAGCGCTTTGTGCCATGGCGCCGGGGACAATACCCGAGACACCATCAAGCTCAAGGTCTCTGATAGGCTCCGCCGCCCATGACCGCCGCCAGCCCCATGCCCCGCACCCGGATCCTGGGCACGGGCCGTTACGTGCCTGCCAGGACCGTCACCAACGCCGAGATCGAGGCCAAGGTGCCCACCACGGACGGGTGGATCCGCCAGCACACGGGGATCGAACGGCGCCACATCGCCGCGCCGGGCGAGGTCACGAGCGACATGGCCGCCGCCGCCGGGCGGGCGGCCGTGGAGGCGGCCGGGCTCACGGCGGCCGACCTCGACATGATCATCCTCGCCACGGTGAGCGGCGACAGCCCCATGCCCGCCACCGCCGTCCACGTCCAGCAGAAGCTGGGCGCGGACCTGATCCCGTCCTTCGACGTCGCGGCGTCGTTCGCCGGCTTCCTCTACGCGCTGACCATCGCCGACCAGTTCATCGCGGCCGGTACGTTCAAGACCATCCTGGTCGTGGGCGCCGACGCCCTCTCGCGCCACGTCGACCCGTCCGACCGCCTCGGAGTCTCCCTCTTCGGCGACGGCGCGGGGGCCGTGGTGGTCGGGCCGGCGGAGGGGGGGCGGGGCATCCTCTCCACCCGGATCCACGCCGACGGCGCCATGGCCAAGCTCCTCGAGATCCCCGCCGGCGGCTCGGCCGAGCCGATCGACCACGAGCGCCTCTCGCAGAAGCGCAACACCCTGCACATGGAGGGGCAGGAGCTCTTCGCCATCACCGTCCGGCACCTGACCACGTACTCGATGCAGGCGCTCAAGGCGGCGGGCCTCACGAGCGCGGAGCTCGACTGGGTGGTCCCGCAGCAGGCCAACCGCAACATCGTGGACCGCATCTCGCAGCGCCTCGGGTTCGCGCGCAGCAAGTTCATCGAGAACATCGCCGATCAAGGCAACACGTCGGCGGCGTCCATCCCCATCGCGCTGGACGAGGCGGTGCGCGACGGCCGGATCAAGTCGGGCCAGACGGTGCTCCTCTGCGCGCTCGGCGCCGGGCTCGCCTGGGGCGCGGCCATCGTCCGGATGTGATCGGCCTACGCGTGGGCCCACGGCTGCGCTACACCTCGCCGCCATGGACCTTCTGAAGCTCTCCCAGGACAAGATCTCTCCCGGAGCCCGCGACGTGGTGGCGTCGTTCCACCGCGGCGTCGTCGAGGAGGTCGCCGCCGCCGTGGCGCGCGATCCCGTGGTCGTCGTCGGCATGGCGCAGAACCCCTTCGTGAAGAAGGCGCGGCAGCTCCTCCAGGCCGAGGGGGTGAAGTTCAGCTACCTCGAGTACGGCAGCTACTTCTCGAAGTGGAAGGAGCGGCTCGCCCTCAAGCTCTGGGCCGGCTTCCCCACGTTCCCGATGGTGTTCGTCGACGGCGTGCTGGTCGGCGGTCACTCGGAGCTGGAGAAGCTCAAGGGCGAAGGCAAGCTGCCGCGGGGCTGAACCGCGCCCTGCCCTCCGCGGGCCGCGTGTAGTATGGGTCGGTGCTCCGCGCGCCTCGACGGCGCATGGCTCGAGACGAGGTAGCACCGATGCGGCTCTCTGCTTTCTGGCTTGCCCCTCCGGCGATGGCGCTCGCGACCGTGCTCGCCGGCTGCCCCGGCCCCTCCGTCGGAGGCCTCTTCGGCAACGGTGGGTCGAGCGGCACGTCGACCGCGAGCACGCACGCGAGCGGCGCCTCGACGACCGGCACCACCGGGAGCGGCGGCGCCTCGACGACCGGCACCACCGGGAGCGGCGGCGCCGCGACGACCAGCACCACCGGGAGCGGCGGCGCCGCGACGACCAGCAGCACGGGCGCCGGCATGTGCCCCTCGCCCAAGCTCGTCTGCAACGGCACGTGCACCGACATCGAGACCGATCCGAGCAACTGCGGCGCGTGCGGCACCGCGTGCGCGCAGGCGGAGATGTGCGCCTCTGGAAAGTGCGTCTGCCCCTCGGGGCAGGGGCTCTGCAACGGCGCGTGCACGGACATGGCGACCGATCCCCACAACTGCGGGGGCTGCGGCCATGCCTGCCCGAACGGGGACGCTTGCACGAACGGTAAGTGCGGCTGCGCGCCGCCCTCCATGACGTGCCCCCCCATGGGCTGCGTCGACGTCTCCACCGACCCGAACAACTGCGGCGGCTGCGGCAACCAGTGCGACCCGGGCGACCAGTGCATCGCCGGCAACTGCACCTGCACGGGGTCGCAGACGGACCCCGACAACTGCGGCTCGTGCGGCAACCAGTGCGACCAGGGAGCGATCTGCCAGAACGGCACCTGCACCTGCAAGGCCACGACGTGCGCGGGGGACGGCATCTGCACGACGCTCAAGAACACCCCCGGGGACTGCGGCGTCTGCGGCAAGGCCTGCAACGACAACCAGGCCTGCGTGAACGGGAGCTGCGTGTGCCGCTCCGGCCTCACCAACTGCAACGGCGTCTGCGTCAACCTCAAGGACGACGGGTTCAACTGCGGAAGCTGCGGCAACATCTGCAACAACATGAACGGCACCGAGCGCTGCTTCGCCGGCGTCTGCCAGCCGATGCTGTGCCAGGACGTGGGCGAGACCAACTGCGGCAACAACGGCTGCATCTCGAACCAGCAGTTCCTCAGCGATCCCCTCAACTGCGGCGGCTGCGGCAACGTCTGCGACAACACCCAGGTGTGCGTGCAGGGCCAGTGCGCCGACGCCTTCCCCTCGCCCTACTGCACCGGCTGCCCCTGCGCCGCGTGCGGCTCGACGACCACGTGCTGCCCGGTCGGCACGACCTCCGCGCTCTGCGTCGCCGCGAGCGCCTGCCCCGGCTGAGCCTCATCCTCCCGCGAGCGCCCGCCGCACGGGGCTCGCGTCAACCCGGGGGCTTCTTCGCCGGAGCGGCGGGGCGGTGGCCTCCCGGTCTGGGAGGATCCGCGGGCCGAACGGGCGGGGTGGGTCGGCCCGCGGCCGCAGGGCCGGGCGCGCCCTTCGCGGGATCGCGGGCGGCCGACTTCTTGAGCACCGAGTCGACCAGCGCGGTGAGCGTGGCGATCGGCACCGGCTTCGTCAGGAGGAAGACCGCGCGGTCCGTCAGCGCCCGGACGCGCGCGTGCTCGGAGACGTCGGCCGTGATGACGTAGATGGGGGTGTCGCGGTTGGGGCCGGGCTTGGTGCCGAGGGTGTGGAGGACGACGAAGCCGTCGATGACCGGCATGTGCAGATCCAGCAGCACGACGCCGAACTTCTTCGCGCTCAGGAGCCGCAAGGCCTCGGCGCCTCCGCCCGCCTGCTCGACCTCGCCGAGGGATGCCAGCGCGCGGGCGAACATCGCGCGGATGGTCGAGTCGTCGTCGACGATGAGGATTCCGGCCATGGAGAGCGTCGAGCCCCGGGAAAGGACGGGGCAAGGGTCATCTCACCATACTGGACGCGGCGCCGAGATCCAACGGGCGCCCGTGCCCGGGGCGGTGTTGCTCAGGTCGCGCCGGATCCTCAGCGGAGCGCTACGCGCGGGGCGCTACGCTTCGGCCGGCGTGAGCGCGCAGAGATCGATGCCGAGCTGCGTCGCGAAGCGGAAGATCCGCTCGTCACGGTAGAACTCGCCGAAGACGATGCGCCCGCAGCCTGCGTTGGCGATCATCTTGAAGCACCCCCAGCAGGGCGACGCGGTGACGTACACCGTGGCGCCCTCGATGCGCACGCCGTTCCGCGCCGCCTGGATGATGGCGTTGGCCTCGGCGTGGATCGTGCGCACGCAGTGGCCGTCCTCCATCAGGTGCCCCTCCTCGTCGCAGTGGGGGAGGCCGCGGATGGATCCGTTGTACCCGGTGGCCAGGATGCACTTGTCGCGCACGATCACGGCGCCGACGTGCTTGCGATCGCAGGTCGCGCGCGTGGCTACGTCGCGCGCGATGCGCATGAAGTATTCGTCCCAGGATGCTCGGTGCATGCTCCGCCCGCTCGCGGTCGCTCATAGCACGCGAGTGCGGCGACGGGCGGACGATCAGGGCGACGATTTTCCGATCGCGCGCCCGGTCCGAGCGTGTTAGCGGCGAGGCGTGGCTCCGGGAGCGAGACAGGGCGAGCGCCGGGTCGTGGTGCTCGGGTCCGGCGCGCGCGAGCACGCGCTCGCCCGCGCCCTCGCCCGCTCGCCGAGCGTGGCGGAGGTGATCGTCGCGCCCGGAAACGCAGGCGTCGCGGCCGGCGCGGTCCCGGGCTCCGCACCTGTCACGATTTCACCCACCCACCCGCAAGCGGCCCCAAACCCCGGGCCGGCAGGGCCGGCCCCGATCCGAACCGGCACGCTCACCGCAGGGCTCACCCCGGCCTCCGCGGTCGAGCTCGCACGCCGCGAGCGCGCGGATCTCGTGGTGGTCGGGCCGGAGGCGCCGCTCGTCGCCGGCGTCGCCGACGCGCTCGCCGAGGCCGGCATCCTCGCCTTCGGGCCGAGCGCCGCGGCCGCCCAGCTCGAGGGCTCCAAGGCCTTCCTAAAGCGGTTCGCCACCCGCCACGGCATCCCCACCGCACCCTACGCAATCGTGCAGACCTTCGCCGAGGCCGAGGCCGAGATTCGCCGCCGCGGCGCGCCCATCGTGGTGAAGGCGGACGGCCTCTGCGCTGGCAAGGGGGTCGTGGTCGCAGAGACGCAGGCGGAGGCCGTCGAGGCGGCGCGCGCGATGCTCGACGCCCGGGTGTTCGGCGAGGCGGGCGCGACGGTGATCCTGGAGGACGTGATCCCCGGGCGCGAGGCGAGCGTCCACGCCGTGTGCGACGGCGAGCGCATGCTCGTGCTCCCGCCCGCGCGCAATCACAAGCGCGTCGGCGACGGCGACACCGGGCCGAACACGGGGGGCATGGGCGCGTTCGCGCCGGTCGCGCTCGAAGGCCCTCGGGGGTTGCTGGAGCGGGTCGAGCGGGAGATCCTGCGGCCCACGCTCGAGGGGATGCGGGCCGAGGGGCGGCCCTTCCGCGGTGCGCTCTTCGCCGGGCTGATGATCACGCCGGAGGGCGAGCCCTTCCTGCTCGAGCACAACGTCCGCTTCGGCGATCCGGAGTGCGAGGTCCTGATGGCCCTGCTCGAGGGCGACGTGGCCGAGCTGCTCGCATCGGCGGCGCGCGGCGCGCTGTCCGCGGGCGCCGCGGCGGTCGCGCAGGGCACGCACGCCCTCGCGCTGGTGCTGGCGGCCTCCGGCTATCCGGCGGCGCCGCGCACGGGCGACGTGGTGACCGGGCTCGACCGGGCGGCGGCGACGCCGGGCGTCCTCGTGCACCACGCGGGCACGGCGCTGCTCGGGGGGGAGGTCACGACGGCGGGCGGGCGCGTGCTCGCGGTGACCGCGACGGGGGCGTCGCTCGACGAGGCGCGCCGGCGGGCCTACCGTGCGGCGGGCGAGATCCGCTTCGATGGGATGCTGTTCCGGCAGGACATCGGCCTGCCGCCTGAGGAAAAGGACGGACGACGATGACTCACTCGGTCCTCATCGTGATGGGCTCGGACAGTGATTTCG
Source organism: uncultured delta proteobacterium (assembly GCA_963827955.1). Taxonomy (GTDB): domain Bacteria; phylum Myxococcota_A; class Polyangia; order Polyangiales; family Polyangiaceae; genus CAWHDJ01. The sequence continues at coordinate 618,285 of CAWHDJ010000017.1, forward strand.
ACCAGATCGCGCCGGCATGGAAGGTGCTCGAGAGCCTCGGCGTGAGCTACGACGTGATCGTGGCCTCCGCGCACCGCTCGCCGGAGCGGGTCGTCACCCTGGCGCGTGCCGCCCGGGAGAAGGGGCACGGGGTGATCCTCGCCGCGGCGGGTGGGGCGGCGCACCTCGCGGGGGTGCTCGCCGCGCACACCACGCTCCCCGTGGTGGCCGTGCCCGTCGCGATCGGCACCCTGGGGGGGGTGGACGCCCTCCTCTCCGCCGTGCAGATGCCCGGGGGCGTCCCCATCGCCTCCGTCGGCATCGGCGGGGCGCGAAACGCCGGGTTCTTCGCGGCGGCGATCCTGGCCTCGACGGACACGGCGCTCGCCGCCCGCCTGGAGGCGTTCCGCGAAGAGCAGGCGAAGAACGTGGGCGAGGCGGACGCCAGGGTCAAGGCCAAGCTCGGCCGGGGCTGAGGCTTCCACTTGATCGCGATCCTGGCACGGCGCTAGCCTCGCACCCATGCGGCGCCCTGCCATCCTCGTCTCGTCGCTCCTCGCGCTCGGCATGGTCGCCATCGCGGCGAGCTGCGCCACCTACCGGAACGATCTCGAGCGGGCGCGCGCCCACTACGACAAAAACGAGTTCGAGCCCGCGCTGGCCCTCTGCCGCGTGATCGAGCCGGACATCGACTCGTTCTCGAGCGCCGAGTACGCCCAGTACGCCTACACGCGCGGGATGACGGACTACCGCCTCTCCTCGCTCGTGAGCAGCGGCAGCTCCGCCGTCAACGACCCCAAGGCGGCGTACCGCTCCAACGCGCGCCACTGGCTCGCCGTCGCGCGCGCGGTCGAGAACGCCACGCCCGGCGGCATCTCGGCGGAGGAGAAGACGCGGCTCGAGGAGGCGCTCACCGACCTGAGCCGCGACGTCTACGGCGGCGGCGACACGGCGACCGACGCCGACGCCGGCGCGCCCGCCCCTGCGGCGAAGGCCGCCAAGTCCGACAAGCCCGACCAGTAGGTCCCGGCTCGGCCGGCATCGTGAATCGAAGTACCAGTCCGGGCCCCGTCCGCCGGGTGCTCCGCGCGTACGGCCCGGCGCTCGTGTGGAGCGCGGCGCTCGGCTTCGTCTGCGTGCGCGCCATCCTCCACGAGGCCGGTGGCCCCGCCGCGCCGCTCGACGACGCGTTCATCCACCTCCAGTTCGCGAAGAACCTCGCCCAGGGGCACTTCTTCCAGTACGTCGCCGGCGCGGGCTACTCGAGCGGCGCCACCAGCCTGCTCTGGCCCGTCCTGCTCGCGCCCTTCCACGCGCTCGGCCTGCGGGACGTCTCGCTCCTCTGGGCCACGTGGCTCTTCGGCACGCTGGCGCACGCGGGCGTCGTCGTCGAGACGTACCGCATCACCAATCGCCTCGCGGGCGCCGCCGCGGCGCTGGGGGCCGCGGCGATGTCCGCGCTCTTCGGCGCCTTCGCCTGGTTCGCGTGGAGCGGCATGGAGACGGTGGCCCTCGCGTGGCTGCTGCTCCGCGCCGCGCGCGCCTCGGCCGCGTACTGCGAGCCGGATCCGAGGTCGCCGTCCGCCGTCCCCTCGGAGCGCGCGCTCCTGGCCGTCGCCATCGCCGCCCCGCTCGTCCGGCCCGAGGGCGCGCTCGCGTCGCTCATCGTCGCCGTCGCGCTCGCGCGCGGCCTCGGGCGCGCGCCGTGGAAGCGGCGCCTCCTGGCCCTGGCCCCGCTGATCGGCCCGCTGATCGCCCCGCTCCTCAACCTGGCGTTCACGGGGCACGCGGCGTCGTCCACCACGCAGGTGAAGTGGCTCGTGGGGAACCCTTACTACAGCGCCGCCGCGGTCGTCTCCGCGACGGCGCGCAACGCGCGCCTCCTGATCACGAACCTCATGGACGGGGGCGACTGGACGGTCCTCTTCCTGCCCGAGCACGCCAGCGTACCCATCCTCCTCGGCGCGGCGCTCCTGCCCATCGCCGCCCACCGGCGGCGCGTGCCGTTCCACGGGCTCTTCGTCGGCATGGTCGCGCTGGGGAGCCTCGCGCCCTGCACCTACGGCACCTTCCTCTGGAACCGGATCCGGTACCTCTGGCCCTTCGCGGGCGCGTGGTTCGTGCTCGCCGGCTGCTTCGCGCGCGAGGCCGGCGACCTGCTCCGGCTCGCCCGCCCTCGCCTGACGGCGCTGACGCCCTTGCTCGCGGGCGCCTTCGCCGGCGCGCTCGGCCTGCGCCTGCCGTGGGCCATCCACGACCTCGCCCAGTCCGCGCGCGCGATCACCCGCCAGCAGGTCGCCCTCGGGCGATGGGCCTCCGAGAACCTGCCCGAGGACGCGCGCATCGGCGTCAACGACACCGGCGCGATCGCGTACCTGTCCGGGCGGGCGACGTTCGACGTGGTGGGGCTGACGACCGAAGGGGAGGCGCGCTACTGGGTGGCCGGCGCGGGCTCGCGCTTCGAGCACTACGAGCAACTGCCCGCCGCGCGCAGGCCGACGCACTTCATGGTCTACCCGCACTGGATGGCGTGCCCGCCCGTGCTCGGCCCCGAGCTGACGGAGGCCACCGTCCTCGACCAGTCCATCCTCGGGGGGAGCACCATGGTCGCCTACCAGGCGCGGTGGGACCTCCTCGGGTCCGGCGCGCTCCCGGCGTCGCCGCCCTCGGGCACCTCGCTCGTGGACGAGGTCGACGTCGCGGATCTCGAGTCGGAGGCCGCGCACGGGTACGAGCTGGGGCGCGGCTGGGACACCGACGACCAGGTGATGGTGCAAGGAGAGGGGGCACGCGCGGTCGCCGACGGCGGCCGGGTCCACCGGACACGGGATCGCTTCCACGTGAAGCTCCCGGCGGGGAGGCGCGCTCGGCTGGGGATGAGGGTGTCCGCGGAGGCGCCGCTCGACCTCGTGGTGACGGCGGGCGGGCGGGAGGCCGGCACGACGTCGCTGGAGGGCGGGGAGGGCTGGGAGGAGGCCTGGATCGAGCTACCCGCGGGCGGCGGCGGCGAGGCCGCGGTCGTCGTGAGCGCGCGCGGGGAGGGCGGCGACGAGGGGGAGGCGACCTTCGGGGCGTTCCACTACTGGGTGTACGCGGAGGACGCGCGCTCCCCGTGACGACGGGGCGCTGGAAACCGTCCGCGGCGCGCCTATGCTGCGCGCCATGAGCGACTTCGCGTACCAGGACATCCTCCCCCTCGGGCACGACGAGACCCCGTACCGGCTGATCACGAAGGACCACGTCTCCACGGTGCAGGCAGCCGGCAAGACGTTCCTGGAGGTCGAGCCCGAGGCCCTCACGCTGCTCACCCGCGAGGCGATGCGCGACATCGCCCACCTGCTCCGCCCGGACCACCTCGCGCAGCTCGCGAAGATCCTGAAGGATCCGGAGGCCTCGGCGAACGATCGCTTCGTCGCGCTCGATCTGCTCAAGAACGCCAACATCGCCGCCGGCGGCGTCCTCCCGATGTGCCAGGACACCGGGACCGCCATCGTGATGGGCAAGAAGGGCCAGTACGTGCTCACCGGGGGCGAGGACGAGGCGGCGATCGCGCGGGGGGTCTTCGACACCTACCGCACGGCGAACCTCCGTTACTCGCAGATGGCGCCGCTCGACATGTACCGGGAGGTGAACACGAACAACAACCTGCCGGCGCAGATCGAGATCTACGCGGTCGACGGCGACGCCTACAAGTTCCTCTTCATGGCCAAGGGCGGCGGCTCGGCGAACAAGAGCTACCTCTACCAGGAGACGAAGGCGCTGCTGAACCCGGAGAGCCTCCTCGCGTTCGTCGACGCCAAGATCCGCACGCTCGGGACCGCCGCGTGCCCGCCCTACCACCTGGCGGTCGTGGTCGGCGGCACCTCCGCCGAGCAGACGCTCAAGGTCGCCAAGCTCGCGTCCGCGCGTTACCTCGACACCCTGCCCACGGAGGGCAACGCCCTCGGGCGCGGCTTCCGCGACCTCGAGCTGGAGAGGCGGATCCTGGAGGTCGCGCAGACGACGGGGATCGGCGCGCAGTTCGGCGGGAAGTACTTCTGCCACGACGTCCGCGTCATCCGGCTCCCCCGCCACGGCGCCTCCTGCCCCGTGGGGATCGCGGTCTCGTGCTCGGCGGACCGGCAGGCGCTCGGCAAGATCACGCGCGACGGCATCTTCCTCGAAGAGCTGGAGCGGGATCCTGCCCACTACCTGCCCGAGACCACGCACGACGATCTCGCGGGCGGGGTCGTGAAGATCGACCTGTCACGCCCGATGAGCGAGATCCGCGCCGAGCTCGGCCGCCACCCGGTCGAGACGCGGCTCTCCCTGACGGGGCCGATGATCGTCGCGCGCGACATCGCGCACGCGAAGATCAAGGAGCGCGTCGACCGGGGTGAGGGCCTGCCCCAGTATTTCAAGGACTTCATGGTCTACTACGCCGGCCCCGCCAAGACCCCGACGGGCTACGCGTCGGGCTCGTTCGGGCCGACCACCGCGGGCCGCATGGACGCCTACGTCGACCTGTTCCAGTCCCACGGCGGCAGCTACGTCATGCTCGCGAAGGGCAACCGCTCGGCCGCCGTCACCGCGGCGTGCAAGAAGCACGGCGGCTTCTACCTCGGATCCATCGGGGGCCCGGCGGCGCGGCTCGCGCAGGACTGCATCAAGAAGGTCGAGGTCCTCGAGTACCCGGAGCTCGGGATGGAAGCGGTCTGGAAGATCGAGGTCGTCGACTTTCCCGCGTTCATCGTGGTCGACGACAAGGGGAACGATTTCTTCGCCGACATCGGGACCCGGCGCGCCGGAAAATCCCTCCCCGTCGCCCGCCAGGCCGGGTAAGAGCCGCAGCGTGACCGCGCGCCCGAGCCTGCTGGTCGTCTTCTACGCCGATCCGGACCGCTACCCGCCGACGTACAGCGCCGTCTGCCTCCTCGCCCAGCACTTCCGGGTCCGGATGGTATGCCGCAACAGCGCAGAGCCGCCGTCGATGACGTGGCCCGAGGGCGTGCGCGTCGACCGCATCGGGCCGCGCCGCACCCTCGCGGAGCAGATCGCCGCGACGCCGGCGGAGAAGGCCGCGGAGTACCTCCGCTTCGTGTGGGCCGTGCGCTCCACCCTGGCGGCCGAGCGCCCTCGGATCGTGTACGCCTACGAGCCTCATGCCCTCGTCGCGCTCGCGCTCGGCGGCTGCCGTGCGCCAATCATCTATCACCGCCACGATCTCGAGGAGCTCGGCCCGGTGGACCGGCGCTCGCTGCAAGGGTGGGTGCACCTCTGGGCGCGGCGGCTCGGGCGGTCGGCGGACGTGATCGTGATGCCCGAGAAGCGGCGCCTCTCGGACTACCAGCGGTTCGTGGGCGACGGGCGACCGGGGACGGTGGTCCCCAACTTCCCGCTCCGCGTGTCGTTCCCCGCGCCGGACGACTGGGGTCCGATCCTCGAGGAGCGCCGCCGCCGCGTGGAGGTGCTCTTCCGCGGCGCGATCGGCCGGGACAACGGCGTCCTCGAGACGGTGCGCGCCCTGGCGCACCTGGAGCCGCCCCTCTCGCTGCGCCTCTGCGGCAGCGCCGCGCCGGAGTTCCTGAGCGAGATCCAGCGCGAGGCCGCGGCGCTCGGGGTGGCCGATCGGGTCCGGTACGACGGCTACGTCCCCTACCCCAGGTTGAACCGGGAGACGTTGCGCGCCTCCGTGGGGGTCGTGCTCTACAAGCCGACCAACATCAACTGGCAACACCTCGGGAGCGCCACCAACAAGCTGTACGAGTACGCGGCCTCGGGGCTCCCGGTGGTGGTGCCGGATTGGCCGAGCTTCCGCGAGCTCCTCGAGGGCGAGCCGTGGGTCGCCTTCGCGAACGCGGAGGATCCCGAGGGCGTCGCGCGCGCGATCGCGGGGCTGCGCTCCCCACCGGAGGAGTACCAGGCGAGGTGCCTCCTCGCCCGGCGGGCCTTCGAAGAGCGGTTCAACTACGACGTCGCCTTCCAGCCCCTGCTCGCGACGATCCTCGCCCTCGCGGCGGAGCGGCCCCCCTCCGGGGCCGGCCCCGACGCGTGACCCGGGCGGCGTCGAGGCCCAGAGACCCGACGCCCCACCGTGTCGCTGCGGATTTTCGGCCATCTTAGAAGATCGCGAGCGCCGCGCATTCTGCGACGACGACCGGCGCGGACCATGGTAGCGAGAGCACGTTTCCGGCATTGCTCCGCAAGGCCGGAGGCTGGGCGTACGACGGGCTGCGAACCGTCCCGTCCATCGCGTGAAGCTTCTGGCAGCACTCGGCGAATGCTCCCCGGTTTGGTGCGTGACGACGGAACGGGAGGCTCACCGCAGGTGCGCTGGACAACTGACCAAAGACGCCGGCGCCCGAAGATGAGCTGGATGGACCGCGGCATCCTCGCCGTCGCATTCACGACGACCACCCTCCTCGCCACGGGGCCGGGCTTCGCCAAGCCCCCGCCCGCGAAGTCGGCGGCCGGCCCGAGGGACCGGGCCGTGCTCAGGATCGACGAGGAAGCGCTCGGCAAGGACTACCTCGAGACGAACTTCATCCGCGCCGAGAAGCGGCTCCAGCAAGCCATCGCCCTCTGCGGGAAGTCGGCGTGCTCACCCCGCGTGCTCGCGCAGCTCTACCGGGACCTGGCGGTCGTGCAGCTCTCCGGCCTCAGCAAGGCGGACGCCGCCAAGAGCGACCTCGAGAAGGCGCTCGAATCTCGACCCCGACCTCACCCTCGACCCCGACGTCACGACGCCCGAGCTGAAGAAGGTGTTCGACCAGGTCCGCGGCGCGAAGGCCAGGCCCGCCGCGGCGCCGAAGCCCGTGAAGAAGGGCATCGTGCACACGCCCGTCACCGAGCAGGTGGTCGCCACGCCGGTCCCGATCTTCGCGGGGTACACCGGCTCCGCGACCAAGCTGCGCATCTGGTACAAGCCCGTGGGCGGCGATCGCTGGGCGTCGGTGGACATGACGCTGAGCGGCCAGGGCTTCGCGGGGGAGATCCCCTGCGCCGCGGCGGCGAAGGAGGGGGACCTCCAGTACTTCATCGAGACGCTCGGCGACGACGGCGAGATGCTGGAGACGGAGGGCTCGCGCAGCGATCCGCACGTCGTCACCATCAAGAAGGAGCTAGAAGGGGAGGCCCCCCACCTCCCGGACGCGGCGCCTCCGGATCGCTGCAAGGACGTGTGCGTCGGCGACGACTGCGCTGGGAGCGGTGGCGGCCGCAAGGCGAAGCACCCGCGCAACAACTGGTTCAGCCTCTCGGTGCAGCAGGATCTCGCGATCGTCGGCGCCGGCACCAGCGTGTGCAACGAGGCGAACCAGACCACCGGCAGCTACTCCTGCTTCCGCGCGGCGGGCAGCCAGTACCACGGCAACCCGCTCGACGACCCGGGCGACAACGTGAACGGCGGGCTCGCGCCCGCGACGACGCGGCTCCGCATCGGCTACGACCGGGTGATCGTCGCCGGCCTCGTGATCGGCGTCCGGCTCGGCTACGTCCTGCGCGGCCTCGGCCCGCGCGCGGACGGCGGCAACGCGCCGCTCCCCTTCGACGCCGAGGGGCGCCTCGCGTACTGGTTCCGCGACGACGTGTTCTCGAACGCCGGGGCCCGCCCCTTCATCTTCGTCGCAGGCGGCGCCGCGCAGGTGGACAGCCCGTTCAACGTCACGGTGCACGAGGACACGAGCAAGCCCCCGCCCCCCTCGCAGACGGACAACCCCTCGTCGCAGCCGCTCACCGCCTACCGGCGCATGGGCCAGGGCTGGGCCGGCGGCGGCGCCGGGCTGATGTACGCGTTCACCCCCGGGGCCGGCATCTTCCTCGACGTGAAGTACATGCGCACGTTCCCCACGCCGGGCAACGTGATCTCGCCGAGCTCGGCGTCGCGTTCGGGTTCTGAATCGCCGAGCAGGATCCGTTCACGGAGCGGGTGACCAACGTATGGAACCCCGGGCGTGAGCCCGCGGAGGCCGCAGGACAACCTGACGCCACAGTCCCCGCGCTCACGCGCGGGGCTCCGGTCCGCGGGCTCACGCCCGGGGGTTCCATCGCGTAGAGCTGGACCTGCGGGGCTACTCCGCGGTCACCTGGTCCACGATCCCGACCACCACCGAGCGCACCGGCGCGTCCTTGGCGTCGAGGAGCTGGCGCGCGCTGTTGCCCTCGTCCTCGACGAGCACCATCTCCCCCACCCCGGCGCCGACCAGATCGACCGCCACCACGTAGCGGTCCCCGTCGAACGCGCCGTCCGGCGTGCACGCCCGCACGATGAGCTGCTTCTTCCCGCGGTAGAACGGGTGCTGCACGGTGCTCACCACCGTCCCGGTGACGCGCCCGAGGATCATCGCGCCCCCTCGTCGTCAGCCTTGAGCGGGGGTTTGGGGGCGAAGCCCCCATCGTCAACGGCGTGCTGATCGACGATCCCCACGATGGCATGGTCGATCGGCACGAACCAGGGATCGTGCAGCAGCGCCGCCTCGCGCGAGGCCTCGTAGGTCACGAGGTCGCCCGGCCCCGCCTGCGCCGACGCGTCGGTGGCGACGAAGGGCTCGCCCTCGTCGGCCAGATCGGCCGTGAGCGGACGGACGATGAGCAGCTTCAGGCCCCGCATCCCGTCGGGCTTGGTCGTGGCGACCATGGTGCCGATGACGCGACCGAGCTTCATCCTCGAAACTCCTTGAAGAAGCGGCTGCCGTGGCGCACCGCGCGCGCGACCTCCCGGTCGGCGTTGGCGATCACCACGGCGCTGGACCCCTGGGAGCGGCCCCGCGCGAACGCCGCCGTCGCGATCTCCACGGCGGCCTCCACGTCGTGCTGGCTGCCCCAGAGCGTGGCGAGCGCGCGCCCGCCGAGGCCCTCGGCGGCGCGCAGCTCGAGCAGCTCGACGAGGGCGCCCTTGAGGGCGGCGTCGACGGCGCGGAGCAAGGTCGGCGAGGTGGACGTCTGGAGGACGCCGAGCGCGTCGCCGCCTTCGGGGAAGCGCACGCTGCCCTCGGCGAGGGCGGGCAGGATGCGCGGCTCGGCGTGGGGGAGCAGCACGGCGTCCACGAGGGCGCCGCCCGCGCGCGCCGCGCCGCTCGCGAAGGCGAGCTCGACCGGCTCGACCTCCCCGGCGAAGGCGACGAGGTAGTGGCCGTGCTGGATCGTGCCGGCGGCGACGACCTCGACCGGCGCCTCCTTGGCGAGCGCGTCGAGCGCCGCGAACCCCGCGGGCAGGTCGCCGATCTCGAGCATCGCCAGCGCGGGGTGGGGTGTCACTCAGACGATCCGGAAGTGATCGACGAGCGTGCAGCGGCGCCACCGGGAGAAGGAGCGCGGCGTGGTGAGGCCCTCGCCCGTGGGGGAGGCGATGGTGAACGAGGTGAAGCCCTCGCCGCTCACGGCGAGCCCGTCGACCGCGCGGCCGTTCTTCACGAAGATGGAGCAGTTGCACCTCTTCGCCATCCTGGAGAGCGCGTCGAGGTCGTGCGAGTGCATCGTCGCCGTGTGGAAGCAGCCGCCTTCGGCCGCGACGGCGAGGTCGATGGCCTCGTCCACGGTGCGCACGCGGGTGAGCGGCAGGACGGGCATCATCTGCTCCGTCCACACGAGCGGGTGATCGTTGGGCACCTCGACGAGCACGCAGCGCACCTCGGGCCCCGCGGGGATGCCGAGCTCCTGGAGGATCAGCGGACGCGTTCTTCCCCACGAGCTTGCGGTTGATCGTGGCGTGACCGCGCGGGCCGGCGTTCTTCTCGAAGATGACCTTCTCGAGCCGGCCGAGGTCGCTCGGCTTGAGCTCGACGGCGCCGTGCTTCTTCATCGAGGCCTTGAGGGCGTCGGCGACGCTCTCGACGACGATGGCCTCCTTCTCGTCGACGCAGATCACGTTGTTGTCGAACGAGTGGCCGAGCACCACGTTGCGCGCCGCCTGCTCGATGTTCGCGGTCGCGTCGACGACGGCGGGCGGGTTCCCCGGGCCGGCGCAGATGGCGCGCTTGCCGGAGTTCATCGCCGCCTGCACCACGCCGGGCCCGCCCGTGACGACGAGCAGGCGCACGAGCGGGTGCTTCATCAGCTCGCCGGCCGAGGCGATGGTCGGCTCCGCCACCGTCGCGAGGACGTTGGCCGGGCCGCCCGCGGCGACGATGGCGCGGTTCAGGTGGCGCACCGTCGCCATCGAGACGCGCTTGGCCGAGGGGTGCGCGTTGAAGACGACCGTGTTGCCGGCCGCGACCATCCCGATCGCGTTGCAGATGATCGTCGACGACGGGTTCGTGACCGGGGTGATGGCGCCGATGACGCCGAACGGCGCCGGCTCCTCCAGCATCAGGCCGTGGTCGCCGGAGGTGGCGCGGGGCACGAGGTCCTCCACGCCCGGGGTCTTGTTGGTGACGAGGAGGTTCTTCTGGATCTTGTCCTCGACCCGGCCGAGCCCCGTCTCCTCCACGGCGAGCCGCGCGAGGGGCTCCGCCTGCCCGCGCATCTCCCGCCGCATGTTCTCGATGATCGCCCGGCGCTGCTCGAGCCCCAGCCCGGAGAGCGCGACGAACGCAGCGCGCGCGGCCTTGGCGGCGTCGTCGACCGTCGCAAAGACGCCGTCACCCAGGGAGACGGGCGCGGCGCTGCTGGAGCCCGAGCCCGCCGGGGGCGCGGCGCCGATGAGCTTGCCGGCGATCGCCTCGGCGATCCGGCGGATGTCTTCGGGGCTGATGCCGATCTCGCTCATGGATCATCACCCGTCGCCGTAGCCATGCTCCTGGCCGTGCTTCTCGTACTTCGCCTCGCCGCCGATCTCCCACGAGTCGACGATGGCCATGATGACGGCGTCGCACGGGCGGTCGCGGGTGACCTCCGTCTGGCGCGCGGAGGATCCGGAGGCGTAGAGCACGAGCTCGCCCACGCCGCAGCCGACCGCGTCGTTGGCCACGACGTAGCCGCCCTCCTTGAGCGTCTCCGGGTTCACCTGCCGGAGGACGAGGAACTTGAGCCCCTCGACCTTCGGATCCTTGCGCGTCGCGACCAGGGTCCCCACAACCTTGGCGAGGAGCACCGCTACCTCCCGCCGCGCGCGGAGAGCTCCTTCTCGACCTCGACCTTGCGCCCGAGCGGGAGCACCAAGTCGACGTTGACGTGCGGGCGCGCGATGATGTGCGTGGCGACGATCTCGCCCACGCGCGCGGCGCCGTTCTGCCCGGCCTCGACCGCCGCCTTCACCGCCGCCACGTCGCCGCGGATGATCGCGGTGACGTAGCCGCCGCCGGTCTTCTCGTAGCCGACCAGCTCGACCTTCGCCGCCTTGACCATGGCATCGGACGCCTCGACCATCGCGGCGAACGAGCGCGTCTCAATCATTCCCAGTGCTTCGGCCATTTTCCTTCTCCGTACCTACCCGTAGTGCCCCTGGCTCTACTTCTGCCCGTGCGTTCGCACCGCCAAGCTGCTTGATCGCGTTCTCCGCGGCGGGCCAGGCGACGTCGATGTCGCGATCCTCGCCCGCGAGGTAGACGCGCCCGAGCGAGCCGAACGAGACGATCTCCAGCACCTTGATGCGCGCGGCCTTCTCCGCCTCGTTGGCGGCGATCGCGGCGTTGGCCGCGGGCTGCACCTCGAGGGTGTAGAGCGACTGCCCGGCCACGATCATGTGCCCGTGCCGCACCCGGTTGATGAGCTGCGTCTGCCGGTCGTCGAGGTGGCGGATGACCTGCGAGGAGAGGATCTCCGGCTTGATGCGCTGATCCTCCGTCTTGCCGATCTCGCGCAGGATCGCTTCGCCCGCGCGGCGCACCTCCGCCTGCTCGTCGTGGTGGATCTCGAGCAGGCCGTAGAGGCGCTCGACGATCTGCATGCCCGGCTTGACGCGCGTCGCCTTCACCGCGACGTCCGTCAGGTGGTTGATGGCGATGCCGGGCGCGATCTCGATGAAGAGGGACGCCTGCCCGCGCACGGGGAGGAAGCCCTTGGCCACCGTCCCGAGGAAGGCGGCGTGCTGGGGCTGGAGCGAGTCCAGGTAGACGTAGCTTCGCAGGTCGATGTCGGCGCCAGCTCATGACGGCTCAGTCCTTCCGCGAGGACTTGGCCTCGCGCCCGGTCAGGGACTCGATCGCCTTCGTCGCCGCAACGGAGGCGACGTCGATGTCCCGCTGCTCCCCGCCCAGGTACACGCGCCCGAACGCGCCCGTCATGCGCACGTCGACGACGTTGATCTCCGCGGCCTTCTCCGCCTCGTTCGCGGCGAAGGCGGCGTAGCCGGCGGGCTCGACCTCCATGATGAAGAGCGACTCGCCGGCGACCAGCATCATGCCCTGGCGGTTCCGGTTGATGAGCTGCACCTGGAGGTCGTCGACGTGCTTGATGACCTGCGACGACAGGACGCGCGGCTTGATGCGGTCGGTCTCCTGGAGCGCGAGCGCCTCGAGGATGGCGACGCCCGCCTGGCGGACGTCGCGCCTGGGAGGGGCTGTGGATCTCGAGCATGCCGTAGAGGCGCTCGACCACCTGCATGCCCGGGCCGCACGTCCGTCGCCTTGACGGCGATGTCGGTGACCCGGTTGATCTCGATGCCCGGAGAGATCTCGACGATGAGCGACGCCTCGCCGGCGATGGGCAAGAACCCCTTCGCCATCGTCCCCAGGTAAGGCGGCGAGCTGGGGCTGGAGCGAGTCGAGGAAGACGAAGCTGCGGAGGTCGGCCATGATCCTGAGTGGTGCTCTCGCGGCGCTAGTAGGCCGCTGCCTTGGCGGACTTGTGGGGAGCCTTCTGCCCCTTCGCCTCCTGGACGATCTTCACGCCGACCGAGGCGCCGATCCGCGTCGCGCCGGCCTGGATCATCTTCTGCGCGTCGGCCATGCTGCCGACGCCGCCCGAGGCCTTGACGCCGAGCTGGTGGTCGACCGCCTTGGCCATGAGCGCGACGTCGTGCGCCGTGGCGCCGCCCTTGGAGAAGCCGGTCGACGTCTTCACGAAGTCGGCCCGGGCGCGCCGCGCGGCGACGCACGCCTGCACCTTCTCCTCGTCCGTGAGGAGCGCGGTCTCGAGGATCACCTTGAGGATGGCCCGGCCCTCGTGCGCGGCCTCGGCCACCGTGCGGATGTCGCGCTCGACGTAGGCGAGGTCGCCGCGACTTGAGCGCGCCGATGGCGAGGACCATGTCGACCTCGCGCGCGCCGTCGCGGAGCGCCCGCCGCGCCTCGAGCGCCTTCACCTCCGAGGGCGTGGCGCCGAGGGGGAAGCCGATGACGGTGCACACGACCGAGGACGCGCCGCGGAGCCGCTCGGCGCAGCGGCGCACGTGCATCGGGTTCACGCAGACCGAGGCGAAGCCGTACTTCTTGGCCTCGTCGCAGAGCCGGTCGATGTCGGCGTACGTCGCCTCGGGCCGGAGCAGGGTGTGGTCGATGAGGCGGGCCAGATCCTCCGGCACCGCGTCGATGCCGGGCGAGCCCATGAGGCGCACGTCGCGCGCGCCGCCGATGAAGGATCGCGGACCACGTTGGTGCGCTTGGAGACGCAGTGGCCGCAGCCGACGCACTGGCCGCCGACGCAGTGGACGGGCGCGCCACGCCAACGTTACCCGCGCCGAGGATGGGCGCGAGCAGGGCCGGGTTCGCCGTCAGGACCTGGACGATCGTCTGGACGAGCGACTCGTAGTCGCTGGAGCCTGCTGCCATGTTCGGGGTCTTCTGGCGGGGGGGAGGGCGCGGCCTCCGTCGAGCGCGTCGATCATCGCGACGCGGCGCTTGTGGCGGTCGGCACTACAGTCGGTGGAAAGGAAGACGTCAACGATCTTGAGCGCGGTCTCCTCGCTCAGGTACCCCGCGCCGAGCGTGACACGTTGCGCGTCGTTGTGCTCGCGCGCGTTCTTCGCCGTGGCGACGTCGAAGGCCATCCCCGCGCGGACGCCGGGGACTTTGTTGGCGACCATGCCGGAGCCGATCCCCGCGCCGTCGACGACGACGCCGCGCCACGCCTCCCCCCGGGCGACCTTCTCGGCCGCGGCGCGCGCGAAGACGGGGTAGTCGACACGCGTCCGCGGAGTGGGTGCCCGACGTCGAGGACCGGGACGCCGTGCGCCACGAGGTGGCGCTTGATCGCCTCCTTGAGCGCGAAGCCACCGTGATCGCTGGCGAGGACGACGGGGCCGGGGAAGGAGGAGGGGAGGGTCATCGAGGTAGGGCCGCGGGCGGGCGGACCCTACGCGAAACACAGGAGAATGGGAAGGCGTGAGCGACGCAAACGCCCCGGCGCGCCGCGCCCCGGCGCCCTCGCGCCCTGGGCTACTGCCCGCAGGCGATGAACAGGTGCGCGTTCGGGCCGGGCGCGCCGGCGCCGACGAAGCGCACCTCGTGCTCGTGCTGCGGGGGGCAGCTCGCCAGCAGCTTGGGGTTGCCGATCGACGTGACGCCCGTGGCGTCGACGTAGCACCAGCCCTCGGCCTGGGGATGGGCTGCGGGTCGTCCTGGCAAGACGTCAGGTCGGCCCCCTCGGTCTGGTCGATCTCGCAGAAACAACTGAAGGTCACGGTCGAGGCCGCCATCGCGTTCGACACGGCGCACGTGTGCGCGGCCGAGACCGGGCTCCTCCCCGGCGCGTCGCAGTTGCACGGCGCGTCGTCGGTCGCCTCGACGACGGTGCACGGCATCTCCCCCAGCGTGTCGGGTTTGAAGGGTAGGTCGAAGCACGCGGTGAGCGGCGAGAAGAGGTCGTCGCAGGCGCAGAAGCCGCTGGTGCAGGGCGGCGTGGTGTCCTGCGCCACGGGGCCCGAGCAGTCCGCGGCGAGGGCTGGGAGGAGGAGGACGAGGAGGAGCCAGGGGCGCGAGATCGTCATGGCGTGGGGATAGTCGCCTGCGAGCCGGACGGCGGCTCATGAAGTTTGACCCCTCCCCGCCGGGTGACTACCGCCCGGAGCGTGACCCCGGAGCGCCGCCCCCTCGTCGCAGGCAACTGGAAGATGAACGCCGGCGGCCCCGACGCCGTCCCCCTCGCCGCCGCCGTCGCCCGTACCGCGGCGGACCTCGACCGCGTCGACGTCCTGGTCGCGCCCCCGCTCCTCGTCCTCGCCGCCGTCGCGGCCGCGCTCGACGCCGCCGGCAGCAAGGTCATGATCGCCGGCCAGAACATGAGCGAGCACACCTCCGGCGCTCACACGGGGGAGGTCTCCGGCGGCATGCTCCGCGACGCAGGGGCGACCTGGGTGATCCTCGGCCACAGCGAGCGCCGGCGGCTCTACGGCGAGACGGACGAGGTGGTCGCTCGCAAGGCCGCCGCCGCGATGTCGACCGGGCCGCGGCCGATCGTGTGCGTGGGCGAGACGCTGGAGGAGCGCGAGGCCGGGGCCACGATCACGGTGGTGGAGCGCCAGGTGCGCGCGGCCCTCGGCGCGCTTGCGCGGCAGCCCGGCTTCGGGGCGATCGCCTACGAGCCGGTGTGGGCCATCGGCACGGGCAAGGTCGCGAGCCCCCGCGACGCACAGGAGGTCCACGCGAAGATCCGGGCAGTCCTCACGCACGCCTCGGGCGAGCTCGCGCAGCGGACGCGCCTCCTCTACGGCGGCAGCGTCACGGCCGCGAACGCCGCCGCGCTCCTCGCCGAGCCGGACGTCGACGGCGCCCTCGTCGGAGGGGCGTCGCTCGACGCCGGCCGGGTTCGGGAAGATCATCGAGGCGGCGCAGCGGCTCGCGGGGCCCTGAGCCGGCTCACCGGCACACGGACCGGCATACCTGGCGGCACACCCGCCGACCAAGGCTACCCATCACGCACCGCGTCTCGCACACCTGCCGACATTGGGCCTGCGTCGCGACCTCGGTCGCCCCATCCCCCCCGCGCGAATCTCCTGCCTCTTCGCCCCCTCCCGCGGCGCACCCTGCACAGAGCAGGAGCGCGCCGAGGATCCCCAGCATCGCCTTCGCCATCGCAGCTACCCCCGAGCAGAGCGTTGCGCCCGAGGCGGTGCTTGCCAAGCGTGCTCCGGGACTTCCTCCGGGCCGGCGTCGCCGGCCAGGCCGCAATCAGCCACGGGGCGCGCGGCTGGGCTTCGCGCGGCGGTGCGGATCACCGGCTACGTCGCGGAGCTGGGCGGCACCGGCACCGGCTCGGCGGCCGATCACTTCGGTGACTGAAGCGGCAACGGCAGCCCTCTCCAGCCAGCGCTCCAATAGCTCCGGATCCCGCTGGGCCATGATGCGCTTGCGGGCGGCCTCCGACACCGCGATGCCGCGGGCGCGGAGCACCGTGAGCACGCCCTCCGCACGCGCCTCGGCGCGTGCCTCCTCGCGCCCCTCCCTCCGCGCGTCCGCCCAGGTCTTGTGCATGATCATGATGAACTCCTGCTCCTCGGCGTTCCGGCTCGGGGTTTGCCCGAGCGCGTGCCGCAAGTTTAGCAAGATTTGCTCTGCCGCGACGCGCTCGTGCGCGTCATCGGGCAGCGCGTGCAGCTCCTGAATCGCCTGCGGCAACAGCGGCCCGGCCGCCATGAGGCGGACGAGCAGGGTCGCGCGATCACGAGGCAGCTCGCTCGCCACGATGATGCCCACGCGCAGGAGATCAGGGCCGAAATACACGCCTTCCGGCCAACCCGGGGCCTGCCTCGCTCCGAGCGCGGTCAGGGCGGTCGCCGGGCGTCCAGCAGCCACGATCCAGAGGAAGGGCGCGACCTCGCCCTCGTCCTGCTCGCGCCTGCGCGCGTTGCGGGCCTGCCTCTTCTTCCGGACGCTGCGGGCCCGCTTCTGTCGGAACGCGATGAGCTTGCCCACGCAGGCCAGCACCTCGTCCTCGTCGGGGGCGTGGCTGTAGATCTCGATGAGGCAGAGGACGGACGCGAGCCGCCCCAGGAGGCCCAGCCGCGCGCGCTCGACCTCGCGCGCGGGGTCCGGCTCGTGTCGAAGGTCCGCGTGCTGGGCATCGGGCGAGATCTCGTCGTGGGCGACGGTGACCCCGGAGGGACCGAGGGCCTGCTGGCCGATCCGCTTGCCGAGCTGGTCGAACCTGAGGCGCATGCACGGTCATCGACGCCGGGCCGGCGGAAGTTGCCTTCCGGTGGGTCGATTTCCGGTTCTCCTTCCTCGACGAGCTGCTCCGCGCGCGTCCCGAATCGGTTCCCGCATCCACCGGCTCGATCCGCGCGCATCTGGGCCCTGGTCATGCACACACCAACCCACCTCGTGTGCGCACAGGCTCACCGCATTCATATGGTCCACCACCATGGGCACGCTCCAGCCCATCTCATGCGTGCATTGACCCAATGCGCGCACGCACGGACTCGCCTCATGCGTGCACTGACCTGACGCGCGCACGCACTGACCTGACACGCGTACGCGATGGCCCTCCTCATGCGCGCACTGACCCGACGCGCGCACACGCGGCACCACCTCGCGCGAGCACAGGCCAACCACACGCATGGCCCAGCTTCCTGCGCGCGCGTTCCGGCCCGCCTCGAACCCATACAAGCCTGTCTCGCGCGCGTTCGAACTTGCCCCGCGCTCGAACAAGCCAGGCTCGCGCGTGCACAAGCTCGCCCCACGTGCGCCCCCACCGGGCGCGGGCGCGTACGGGCACACCGCGCGCCCGTCCCATCCCGGCTGGCGCGCTTCCCGGGTCGGCGCGCGCCTGCCCCGGTTCGACGTGTGCGTGTCCCGGCTCGACGTGGGCCCGCCCCGGCGGACGCCGGCCTGGAGCGAGCCGACCTCAGCCCTCGCTCGCCGCCCCCGCCGGCCCCTTCGACACGTACACCTCGCGCCGCGTCTTCCGCGCCGTCACCGCCTCCCTCGCGAGCGCGTCGGCGCGCTCGTTGAGCAGCACGCCGGAGTGGCCGGGCACGTAGGCGAGGCGCGTGCTCGGGCGCGCCTTGAGCGCGTCGCGCAGCTCGGCCACGAGCGCCTGGTTGGCCTTCGCCTTCCACCCCTTCTGCACGACGCCGATGGTGTACTGACTGTCGGTGTAGATCATCGTCGCCCGGCCGGGCTCGATCTCGGCGAGCGCGCGCAGCACCGCGGTCAGCTCCGCGATGTTGTTGGTCCCCTCGCCCAGGTACTCGCTCAGCTCGACGCGCTTCGGCCCGTCGATGACGACGACGCCGAGCCCCGCCGGCCCCGGGTTGCCCGAGCAGGCGCCGTCCGCGTAGACGATGACCGCGTCGGGCGGGTGCGCCGTCGGGGCGGCGGCCGGCTTGCCGCGCGCCGAGCCTGCCCGGCCGCCTCCCGCTCCCCCTCCCCCTTCCGCCGCGCCGGCCTTGGTGACGACCTCGGCCGGCCCGCAGGTGTCGTCCGGCAGAACCTTGCCGTCGACGATCTCCAGGTTGTCGGCGCGCGCCTGGTAGAGGCGGCCGTCGTTGGGCTTGTAGCGGATCTCGACGCGGCCGCCCTCGGCCGCGAGGGCGCCGTTCGCGTCGGCGCGGGCGTAGATGACTTGACCACGGAGGCGAGCGCGGACCCAGGGCACGGGCGGACCTTCGCACACTCCGGCGGCGCGGGCGAGACCGTCAGAAGTCGTACGTGGCGCCGAGCGCGGCGATCGTGCCCTCGTGGTGGAACCCGCGGAGCGCCTGCCCGAAGGGGGCGTACGCGCCGGCCGTGAGGAGCAGGTCGGTCACCGGGCTCACCACGATGGCGGGCGAGAGGTAGGCGATGAAGCCGCCCGAGTTCGGGTCGCTCTTGCCGTTCAGCTCGCCGCTCGCGTCGAGGCGCGTGTCGAGGCCGATGCGGGCGGCGAACACGCGTCCCACCTGGCGCTGCACGCTCACCGAGCTGCGGAACGAGTCGCTGGCGTGGGCCGCCGCGAGGACCGCGAACGGCAGGTACACGCTCGCGCTCGCGTAGAACGACCAGACCCCGTGCCCCATGCCGTAGAACACGCCCGCGGAGGGCGTGACGGCGCCCATGCCGGGCTGCACGACGGCGGGCAGGGGCGCTCCGGAGGCGTCGCGCAGCACGAGGCCGGTCGGCGCCTTGAGCCCGCCCTGGATGGCGACCTGATGGGAGAAGGCCCCGCGCCGCGCGCGCCAGACGAACCCCTTCACGCGGAGCTCGACGTCCCCGGGGCTCCAGGCGTTGCTCGTCGTGCCGTCGTGGAAGAAGTCGTACTGGTGCAGCACCGGGAGGTCGAGCACGAGGAAGATGGAGGGCGTCGGCGCGTAGGCGAGCGCGGCCTCCATGCGCTCCTCGCGCAGGACGATCTCGTCGACGCCCGGCTCGCCGACGCGCACCTGGCCGAGCCGCGTCTCGAGGTCCAGCCGGAGGCGCCCGCGGAACGGCTTCTCGTCGCCCATGACCGTGAGCGTGGGGTCGCCGCAGCCGCAGACCGCGCACGCGAGCGCCGCGCCGGGGCGCGCCAGGAGCGCGAGCGCGAGGGCCGCGGCGCCGGCCGCTGTGGAGCGCCTCATGAACGGAGCGTACCGCGAGCAGGCTTCTCCAGCACCTCCAGCTCGCCGGGGAAGCCGCCCATGTCCACGCGCAGCACGCGCGAGACGGAGAGCCCGCGCGCCGCGGCCACGCCGCGCGTGCGCTCGGGGAAGGGCGAGATCCACACGAGCCGACCGCCCGGCGCCAGCACGCCCGCCGCGTGCTCCAGGAAGCGGTCCAGCATCGGCCCGAGGTCCGCGCTGCGCTGCACCCGGCGGCCGAGCGGGGGGTTTGTCACGATCAGCGTGGGCGAGGGCCGCGGCGGGCGGAGGCGCGTGGCGTCGCCCTGGATCAGCGTCACGTCGTGCGCGCCCACGGCCTCGAGGTTGGCGCGCGCCACCGCGAGCGCGGCCTCGTCGATGTCCGAGCCCGTGAGGCGGACGTAGGGCCCCGCGAGGGCGCGCTCGCAGAGCTCGAGCCCCGCGCCCACGAAGGGATCCCACACCACGTCGTCCGGGCGGACGCCGGCGGCGCGCACCAGCGCGGCGGCGATGGTGGGGTGCGAGGCCGCGGGCACGTCGGCGCGGCGGTAGGTGAAGCGCGGGTCGGGCGCGTTCGGGCAGAGCTCCACCCGCACGGCGCCGGGGTCTTCGTGGACGACGACCTCCCACGGGCTCTCGACCGGATCGTTCACCAGCTCGGGGACGCGCGCCGCGGCCTCCTCGGCGATGCGCCACACCGTCGCGCGCCGCTTGCCGCCGGCCGGGAAGGAGAGGCGGTAGCGGATCGGGCCCACCGTGAAGCGGCGGAGGATGGCGAGGGTGCGCGGGGCGGTGAGCGCGGCGATCACGGCGGGGGCGGGGTCGTCGGCGGCGCGCACCACCGGGAGCGGGAAGCCGAACGTGAGCATGGTGCGCGCCGCGAACAGCGAGGCCGGTGCGCCGCGGAGCGTCCCCTCGATGCGCGCGCCGCCCGACGCGTCGCGCACCACCCTCGCCCCGAGCGCCGGCGGCAGCTCCGCGAGCAGGAGCGGCTCGAGCCCCGCGCGGCACCGGAGCGACACGCGGAGCGACTCCGCCGTCCGCGTCAGGTCGACGACCGAGGGCTCCGTCCGCGCGGCCGCCCGATCGATCCGCAGCGCCGCACGCGCCCTCTCCCGCGCCACGTCCGGATCCCCGCGCTCCGCCTCCGCGGCGATCACGGCGCGCGCAGCGTCTCCGCCCACCTTGCCCAGCGCCTCGATCAGCGCGCGCCGCACGCTCGCCGACCCCTCGCGACGGACGGCGGCGACGAGCGCCTCCTCCGCGCCCGGCGGCTCCACCTTGCCGAGCGCGATCGCCGAGGCGCGCCGCACCCGCTCGTCGCCGTCGCCGAGCCCCGCGACGAGCGCCGCCGAGAGCGCCGGATCCGCGGCGTCGAGCCGGCCCAGCAGCCGCAGAAGCGCCACCCTCCCCTGCCCCTCCACGTTCGCGATCCCCGCCACCGCCGGGGAGATCGCCGCGGTTCCGAGCCGGAGCAGGGCACGCTCGGCGGCCTTGGTGGTGCCCTCGTCGCCGGCGGCGAGCAGGGCGACCAGCGCCTCCGCGTCGCGGGCGCGGGGGGTGAAGCCTGGGTCGAGGATAGCGGCCCCGATGTCGAAGTCGGGCCTTCGCTTGCCGGTCACGGGGCGCAAGCTGGCACCGAGGAGGCGCCTTCGATAGAGAAATCGGCGCGCCGGTGCCTCGGCCCCGGTCACGGACGGGCCGCTCTGCTACCGTTGCGCCGTGGCCGAGGCCTCCGACATCCTCCCGCGCACCGCCCTCCCGCACGAGGTCCTCCGCGCGGCGCTCGAGGCGCTCGATCAGGGCCGGCGCGTCGTCCTCGCCACCGTGGTCGCCCGCCACGGCTCGGCCCCCTCCACCCCGGGGCAGAAGCTCGCCCTCTTCCACGACGGCGCCGCCCTCGGCACCATCGGCGGCGGCGCGGTCGAGCGCGTCGTGCTCGCCCGCATGATCGAGGCGCAGCGCGACCCCGGCGCCGCCCCGCGGGTCGAGACGTTCCGCCTGGGCGCGTCGCTCGGAATGTGCTGCGGTGGCTCCGTGGATGTCCTGATCGAGCCCCTCGAGCCCCTCGTCCACATCCTCGTGGTCGGCGCAGGCCACGTCGGCGCCTTCACCGCACCGCTCCTCGCCTCGGCGGGCTTCCGCGTCACGCTCTGCGACTCACGTGAGGCAGCGGCCGACCCCGAGCGGATCCCGTCGCTGGACGGCGCGCCGAACGCGGCGGGGGGGATCGATCGCGCGCAGGTCCAGGTCCTCCACGCCGATCACGACGACCCGGCCGTCCTCGCCACGCTCCCCGCCATGCTCTCGCGCGCCGCCGCGCTCGTGATGACCCACGATCACCAGCTCGATCAGGCCGTCATCGAGTGGGCCCTCGCGCGCGGCTTCGGGTTCGTGGGCGGCGTGGGCAGCCGGGCGAAGGCCGCGCGGACGCGCACGCGGCTCGAAGCGAAGAGCGTCTCTCCGGCCGACGTCGCCCGGGTGCGGATGCCGGTCGGCGCCGACATCGGCGCGCGCACACCGGCGGAGATCGGCGTCTCCATCGCGGCCGAGCTCATCGCCTGGCGCGCCCGCGTCACCGCGGACGGTCCGCGCGCAGCAAAGGAAGCGGCAGAGGAGGCGGTCGGCTCATGACGGCGCAGGTGGTCACGGTCGTGCTCGCGGCGGGCAGCGGGAAGCGGCTCGGGGGGCCGAAGGCGCTCCTGGTGTGGCCCGGGCCCAGGGGCGAAGAGCGTCCGCTCGCCATCGCGCACGCCGAGGAGCGGCTCGCCGCCGAGAGCCGCCGCGTTCTGGTGGTGACGCGCAAGCCGACGATGATGTCCCTGCTCTCGTTCGTCCGGCCCGGCATCGACCTGCTCGCCTCCGACGCCGCGGACGATCTCGGCCCCGCCGGCTCGCTCGCCTTCGCCGTGCCGCGCCTGGGCGACGCCGAGATCGCCATCGTGACGCCCGTGGACACGCCCCCGGCAAAGGCCGAGACCGTGGCGCGCCTGCTCGGGGCGCTCGCGGAGAACCCCGCCCTCCTGGCCGTGCGCCCCATCTCCCACGGGCGCGCCGGGCACCCGGTCGCGATCCGCCGCGCCGCCCTGGCCCGCTACGCCGAGCCCGCCCCACCGCCCCTCAGGGACCACCTGCACGCCCTCGGCCCTGCCTGCGGCGGGGTGGACGTCGCCGACCCGGCCGTGCTCATCGACCTGGACACGCCGGCCGACGTGATGGGCAACCTGGGGGCGCTGCCGCGGTTCTTCAAGTGAACGGGGAAGGGCGCGTTCGCGCGCCCGCGAGGCTTGGTCGGCGGGCCGGCGTGCGCTAGGGTGCCCGCCGTGAAGCGGGAAAAGCGACTCACCAAGCGGGAACGGAAGGCCCTCCAGGGGCCGCGGCCGGGCGCGGCGGCCGCGCACCAGCACGAGCACCACATCCACTGCGTCGCGTGCGGGCGGCACCTCGACGAGGCCGAGTTCCACGCCGAGCCCGCGAGCGCGAAGCTCCTGCGCTGCGCGCACGGCTCACAGTTCCCGGCCTGCGCGGAGCACGAGGCGCAGGCGAAGCTGCTCCTGGACACGCACGATTGCACGGGGCAGCCGGTCCAGACCGCCTCCGCCTGGCACTGAGCGGATTGACGGTCGCTCGATGCGCCGAGCGCATCGTCGGGCTCAGCGCCGGACGGGGAGGGTCCTGTCCGGATCGAAGTTGAACCCGGCGGTGAGGTAGTAGCCGCGGCCCGGCTGCGGGAGGCGGGAGCTGTACGGGCCCTGGCTGTTCCCGAGCTGGTTGCCCAGCTCGCGCCCATGATCCCGGGCTGGTCGTACGCCGTGCCGATGATGTTGGTCACGCGCGCGCCGAACCAGAGCCCGTGGGTGCCGAGGTCGTGGAGCATCAGGTTGGCGTCGAGCGTCGTGTACCAGGTGGAGGCGCCGCTCGTGTTGGTGGGGACGGGGTCGCGGTCGGTCACCCAGCGGTTGAGGAGCGTGCCCGCGAAGGGGCCGACCTCGACGGTGGCGCCGATCCAGAACTTGTCGGAGGCGATGTCGCCGTCGGTCGCGTAGATCGCGTTCGCGGGCTGCGTCAGCGTGCCGAGCGAGTCCTGCGCGAGGAAGTTGTGGGTGTAGTAGGCCCAGATGTTGATGGGCTTCATCTTGAAGCGCGCGCCGGCGTCGAGGCCCGCGAGCAGGCGGCTGTCCACGTTGAGCAGGGATTGCGTGGCCGGCGGGGCCGTGGCGATGACGGGCGTGGTCTCGTACGTGAAGTAGCCGTCGACGTGGAGCCACAGGAACGGCATGCGGAACTCGAGGTCGCCCTCGACCGTGTTCAGGTGGCTGACGGCCAGGGTGTTGCTCTCGTTGGGGTTGGCGAGCGGCGCCGCGGAGAGCTCCTGCAACCAGCTCGGCTCGAAGATCGAGTGGCCGTACCAGATCTTGAACGTGAGCATGTCGAAGAACGTGCCCGCGTAGCCGCCGCGGAACGCGAGGTTCACGTCGCTCCGGGCCGAGGACTTGTCGACGCGCGCGCTCAGGTTGATCGCGTGGTTGTCGCTGAACGCGTACTTGGTCTGGAGCCAGGCCCCGAGCTCGTCGAAGGGCGCGGAGCTGACGTTCTCCGCGGCGCCCGGCGTGGCGGGCGGCATCATGGTCGAGGGCGCCGCGTCGGACGCCGGCCAGGAGCTCGTGGAGACGATGTTGCCGTTCGCCGCGCCGGGCAGATCCAGGTGGCGGTAGCGGAGGCCGAAGTTGAAGCCGAGCTGGTCCGACCGGAGGAGCAGGCCCTTGCGCGTCGTGATGTCGAAGGCCTGCTGCACCGTCGCGGCCGAGGCGGGGGACTCCGTGGTCTGGAGCTTCACGGTCCCCACGTCGGTGGTCAGCGCGGTCGCGTCGATGTTGCTCTGCCGGTACTGGATGAGCGTCGTCGACTTCACCGCGGGGGCGATCTCGGCCGTGTGCCGGGCGTAGACGGACCAGTCCTGCTGCGTCGAGAGGCCCCCGTTCTGCCGCCGGTCGCCGGGGTACTCGGTGCCGTACCCGGTCGACAGGGTGAAGAAATTGCCGCCGATCTCGGTGCCCCTGCCGATGTACACGCGCGCGTCGACGGCGCCCTTGCGGTCGGGCGAGTGGAACGCGCCGGCGAGGGTCGAGTAGTCCTTGAGCGTGCCCGTGCCCCAGGTGCCGGTGCCGGTGTAGTACGAGGGGCCGGTGTACTTGAAATCGCTGCCGACGCCCGTGTCGAGGACGCTGGACTCCAGGCGGGCGCTGACGCGGATGCGAAAGTCCTTGGTGACGTAGGAGGCGGTGGCGTCGGCGATCTTGGTGGTGTCGCCGAAGGAGGAGAAGTTGCTCTGCGGGCCGCCGAAGGTGACCCAGGCGCCGAAGGAGGCGCCGTAGTTGCCGTCGTCCTGCCGCCGCTTGCCGTCGCGGGTGATCACGTTGATGACGCCCATCGCCGCGTCGGGCCCGTAGACCGAGGACGCGGGGCTGTAGACGACCTCGACGTGATCGATGGCGGAGATGGGCAGCGTCGCGAGGATCTGCGTGCTCCCGTTGAAGAGCTGGTTCAGCGGCACCCCGTCCAGCATGAGCAGGAACGGGTCCGCGCCGGTGGTGCGGTTGCCGCGCCAGTAGGTGGTGACGTAGGTGTCGCCGTGGGGCCGGATGACGTCCATCCCAGGCAGGTCGTCGAGCATCTGCGAGAGGTCGGCGTAGCCGCGGTTCTTCAGGTCCTTCGCGGTCAGGACGATGACCCAGCCCAGCGAGGAGCGCGACGCCTCCTCCCGGTTGGACGGGGTCGTGACCATCTCGTCGGCCTGGAGGCCCTTGGGGTCGTCCTCGGGCTCGACGGTGACGACGCCCCCCTTCGCGCCGGGGCCGAGCTGCGCCGGGACCCTGCCCGGCGGGCCCTCCTGGGCGGCGTCGGGTTGGACGTCCCACAATACGACGTCGGAGTCCGTCGGCCCGGGTAGGGGGGGTGCGCCACGGGGGGCTTGACCCCGCCCGGGGTCGGCGGGGGGAGCGCGGGGGGCGGCTGGGGGGGACTGGGGGCGGCGGAGGGCAGCCCGGTGGGCGCGGCGGTGGGCGCGCCCGTGGGCATGGGGGGCGCCGAAGGGGCCGCTGGAACCCCGCTCGGCACGGAGGGGGGCGCGGGCGCCGCCGGCTGGGCGAAGGCCGCCCCGCCCATCATCGCCAGGACGACGGCGAGCGGAACCCCGAGGCTCAAGCCGAGCTGCACGTTGCGGGACAGCTCACGCGGATCGCGGCGCCATGCCATGGGCGAATGCTAGAGGGGCGCGCGCGAGGCGGGCAAGAGCGCGGAGTACGCCGGCTCTGCGCCGCCGGTATCGACAGCGGCGGCGCGCCGCCGGAGAATTGGCCACGGGCGCGCGCCACCGCTAGGATCCTCCCCGCGATGCGAACGTGAAAGCTCGTCCACCAACCCCATGGCCGACTCCAACACCCTCATCTGCTCCGTCGAGCTGAACAAGACAACCGGGTCGGGCATCACGATCACGGTCCAGAACGACTCGGGCAAGGTGACTCAGACCATCCAGATGGATGGGACGACGATCACGACCACCGTCAAGGACCAGCAGAACAACACGACGAGCACGCTGACCCAGGACGGCGCCCACTTCGAGCAGAAGGTGGTCGGCCCGTCGAAGACGAGCACCATCACGCAGGTGCAGGACAAGATCACCATCTCCGTCTCGAGCTTCGAGATCGACGCGGACACGGTGCTCGTGAAGACGACGAAGGACCAGACCTACAAGGCGGACGGCAAGGTCGACGTGGAGAGCACCCAGGACATGACGCTCAACTCGTCGGCCAAGCTCTCCGGGTCGAGCACGCAGGCGATGAGCCTGTCGTCGCAGGACAAGTTCAGCGTCAGCTCCATGCAGGACGCGGACATCTCCTCGAACATGAACGTCAGCGTGAAGGCTCAGATGAAGATCGACCTGGAGGGCCAGACCGAGGCGGACCTGAAGGCGCTGCAGGTCTCCATCACCGGTCAGGCGAAGGCCGAGATCGCGGCGCCGATGACGAACGTGGGGCAGAGCATGACCAAGATCCAGGGCCAGCTGATCCAGATCAGCGGGGCGATGATCCAGGTGGGCTGAGCCCGGCGGAGTCGACGGGGGAAGGGTAGCGAGGGAGAGCGTGGCACAGGACCTCTTGGAGAAGGCGTTCCTCTCGGAAGCTCGAGGCGCTGGAGAAGTTTCGGATCTCCTACACCGGGCTCTACAAGAACACCCCCCTCGCCCGGGAGGACCCGGACATCCGCCGCCTCATCGAGGCGATGGCGATGTTCACCGCGCGCACGCGCATCGCGGCGCAGCGGAGCCTCGACCTGAGCCTGATCCGGATCTTCCGGCAGCACTTCCCGTACCTGCTCGACCCGGTGCCGGCGATGACGATGCTGCGCGCCGACACGACCGCGCGCTACGTGGACGTGACCGAGCTGCCCCGCGGGACCGAGGTCTACCTCATCGAGCGCATCGCGGACGACACGAAGCGGATGGAGCAACGGCTCTTCCGGATGCGCACGCTGGCGAAGCTCCGCATCCTGCCAATCGAGATTCGAGCGGATCGACATCTTCAAGACCCGCGGGCGCACCTACCGCCTCATGATCGACCTCGTCGCCGCGCACAGCCGCAAGGACGAGGTCGGGGAGATCAACCTCCACGTCAACCACCTCGACGACCTGGCGAGCTCGCTCATGGTCATGCACGCGTTCAAGTCGCACTGCCGCGCGGTGAGCGTCGTCTTCGACGCCAAGCGGATCGACGAGGAGACGGTGGGCCAGCCCTGCAAGCTCGGCTTCGGCATGCCGAAGGGCGCGCGGGAAGAGCTCGTCCGCCTCGAGCACCCGCTCCAGCTCGCGCGCTCGTTCGTCCACTACCCGCGGCAGGAGCTCTACCTGAACGTCGAGGGGATCCGCTCCCCCAAGAGCTGGCAGCGCTTCACGATCCTCTTCGACATGAAGGACACGTGGCCGACGGAGCTGCGCCTCACGCCCGACGCGTTCAACCTCCACGTCGTGCCGATGGTGAACGTGCGCAAGGACATGGCCGACCCAATCGAGTGCGACGGGAAATCCGAGCGCTACCCGCTCCACCACCCCGACGTCGGCGCGCGCTTCGTCATGCAGCGCCTGCTCGCGGTCTACAAGATGTCGGACAAGGACGGGCTCGTCCCCCTCGAGCCGGGCGTGGTGGGCACGCAGCGCGAGAGCTACGAGGTCGTCTACGACGGGCGGGACGAGGAGCGGCGCGCCTCCCTCGCGCTCAACCTGCCGAGCGCGTTCGAGAAGCCGGAGCGCGTCGCCGTCGAGGCGCTCTGGTACCAGCCCTGATCCAGGGCAGGGCAGAGGGCGAGTTCCGCGTCAAGCTCGCGGACCGCTACGTCGACGGGATCGAGTGGTCGTGCGGGGGGCCGCTCAACGCCCCGAGGGAGACCGAGCTCGTCGAGGATCGAGACGGCCTCCTCCAGCTCCTCTCCATCAAGAACCAGCGCTTCCTCGGGACGGAGGACCTGGTCTTCCTCCTCGGCGCGCTCGGCGTGAGCCGGGAGCCCTTCTTCGCGACGATCGTGCGCGCGCTCAGGGACGTGCGGGTGGCCACGAAGCCCCTCGCCAAGCAGTCGCACGGCTTCAAGTACATCTACGAGCTGACGTTCGAAGACCTCGACGCCACCGACCTGCCACGCCTGGACCTCTTCTGCGGCAAGCTCCTCGACGTGCTCGCGGCGTGGAGCGTGGAGGAGGTCGTCGAGATCGCCGCCAAGGTCAAGAACCTCGAGCGGACGCTGCAATACCCGCCGCCGCTCGCGGCTTGAGGAGACCATGGGATCTACGACCGCGCTCTGGTTTCACGTCGTCAACACCTTCACGGAGGTGGACGAGCTCTGCACGGAGGCGCTCGCGGCCGAGCTCACGTCGCAGCGCGCACGAGACGAGGAGCGGCTGGTCCGCTCCATGGGCCAGGGGCGCGCCGGCTTCGCCCCGCCCGATCCGCGAGGGGCGAGGGAGCCGGAGGAGCTGCGCTACCCGCGGGCCATGG
This sequence comes from uncultured delta proteobacterium, assembly GCA_963827955.1. Taxonomy (GTDB): domain Bacteria; phylum Myxococcota_A; class Polyangia; order Polyangiales; family Polyangiaceae; genus CAWHDJ01. The sequence continues at coordinate 646,638 of CAWHDJ010000017.1, forward strand.
AAGCCGTGAAGGATCTGGCCTTCCGCGAGGCGCACCCCAACGGCGCCGATCTGGTGAAGCTACGCGAGGGTGTGCGCCGCACGCTGGTCACGCTGAAGAAGGAGCTCGGCGCCGTCCTGACGGACCACGAGGTCTATTACGTCCTCATCCCCATCGTCATCTACTGCGACGAGCTCGTCCTCTCGGTGACGAAAGGGGCGGTCACGCGCTGGGAGCCGCTCCAGAGCGAGCTCTTCAACATCGAGAACGGCGGCGAGCTCTTCTACTGGTCGATGGAGGAGCGGTTCCGCCAGGTGGAGACGCACCCCCTGGTGTTCGAGGTGTTCTACTTCTGCCTCAACGACGGCTTCCTCGGCATGCACCAGGGCGACCTGCGCAAGATCGAGGAGTACAAGGACAGGCTCAGGAAGCGCATCCCGGTGCTGCCCACGGGGCACAACCCGCGCCCCAAGGACACGAAGGGGCCCCAGGTCCTGGGCTTTCCGTGGAGGTACTACGCCGTCGCCGCGAGCGTGGTGGTGATCGTGTACCTCGCGCTCACGTGGTACGCGTCGTACGCTGCCTCCCCACTCACCTGACCCATCGCCGTGACGCGCTGGCAATTCGACCTCGATCGGATCCGCAAGAACTGGGAGCGGGCCACCAATCTGCCGCCCGACGAGATGCCGGCGCGGTTCACGGCCGTCGAGCCGCCGCGCGATACCTACCACGCGGCGCGCGAGCTCCTCTCGCGCGTCCGCGCGCTCGAGTCCAACACGATCGAGCAGCACGGCCCGGCGCTCGCGCCCTTCTTCGACCGGATCGGGGACCTGATCGGCCGGATGGAAGCCTCGGCCTCCGCCGACGCGAAGACCAAGGCCGAGCTTCGTTCGGAGCTGGACGCCGCCCTCGCCGACCTGGAGGACCTGCTCGCGCTGTTCGGCGGAATGCTCCGCTGAGAGCCGCCGGACGAGCGCCGGCCGGCGGCGCGGCCGGTGCGGCCGACCACCCCCGCTGCGCGGCTGAAGGCGCCGGCGGCTCGCTGTGCTAGAGCGCACACATGGCTCCCCCCTTCGCTCCGTCGGCCCCGGCGGCAGGTCCCTCGTCGGTCGCCTGGTCTTCACCGTCGCGCTCGTCCTCGGCGCGTTCCTCCTCTTCTCGTCCTGCGTGGCGCGGGTCGACGCCGCCCACGTGGGCATCCGCGTCAAGCTGGCGGGAATCGGATCGCGGCGTGAGCGACATCCCGGTGGTCACGGGCTGGGTGTTCTACAACCCGCTCACGGAGCAGCTCGTCATGTTCCCGACGAGCGTGCAGAACGTCGTCTGGAGCAGGGATCCGCACGAGGGCGCCGCGCACGACGAGTCGATCACCTTCTCGTCGGCGGAGGGGGCCAACATCAACGCCGACATCGGGCTCTCGTTCCACATCGAGCGCACGATGGCGCCGCACCTCTACCTGCGCTTCCGCAAGAACGATCTGATCGAGCTGCGCGAACGGCTACGTGCGAAACGCGGTCCGCGAGGCGTTCAACGTCGTCGCGTCGAAGATGCCGGTCTCGGACATCTACGGCGCCGGCAAGGCGCAGGTGGTCGCCGACGTGACCAAGCACCTCCAGGACCAGCTCGGGAAGGACGGGTTCCTCCTCGATCAGTTGACCATCAACGGGGCTTTGCGCCTCCCCGATAGCGTGGCCACCGCCATCAACCGGGCGCTGGAGCAGAAGCAGCAGGCAATCCAGGCGCAGAACCGGGTCGCCCAGGTGGAGGCCGAGGCTCGCCAGGCCGTCGCGCAGGCCGAGGGCCAGGCCAACGCGGCGCGAGAGCGCGCCCGCGGCGAGGCGGACGCCAAGCTCATCACCGCCCGCGCCGAGGCGCGCGCCAACCTCCTCCTGCGGCGCTCGATGTCGCCGCAGGTCATGCAGTGGCGCGCGCTCGAGAAGTGGAACGGCAAGCTGCCCGTGATGAACGGCGGGGGCGCGCTCCCGATGCTCACGTTCGACACGTCCAAGCTCGCCAAGGACGACGACGCCGAGACCGCGAAGCTGCTCAAGGAGCTCGACACGGGCGACACCGCCGCCACGACGGGTCCAAGGCGGACGACGCCAAGAAGGACGCGCCGCCGAAGGACGACACGTCGAGAGCCCGGGAGGCGCCGAAGAAGTAGCCGCGCAGGGCTCGCAGCGGAGGAGCCACCCGCGCGGCCCTCCGCGAATGCATCGCGCAGGGACGGGGCCCATGGAAAAGACCCGCACCACCTCGGACTTACCACCGCGGCCTATCGGCCACGGCGAGACCCTGGTGCAGGTCTTCCGGTCCGCCGCGGAGCAGGGCGCAACCGACCTCGACGCCGAAGCTCACGCCCTCGCCCCGCTCGTCGCCTGGGCGCGGTCCGAATCGTCCGGCCCTCGCTACAGCGGCGCCTCTTCGAGGCGGAGGGGCGCCCGGTGCGCTTCGGGCGCTACGACGTGCTCCGCTGCGTGGGCGCCGGCGGGATGGGCGTCGTCTACGAGGCGGTCCACGTCGCCCACGGGCAACGGGTCGCGCTGAAGACGCTGCGCTGGATGACGGCGTCGGGCATCGCGCGCTTCAAGAACGAGTTCCGCAGCCTGTGCGGCGTCTCGCACCGGAACCTGGTGGCGCTCTACGACCTCGGGGTCGAGGACGACGAGTGGTTCTTCACCATGGACCTGGTCGAGGGGGACAGCTTCGCCGAGCACGTGCAGAACGACGCACGCATGCTGGGCCGCTGGGAGTACCTCGGGGAGACCTTCGCGGAAGACCTTCCCTCGGGCGTGCACGCCATCGACGATCCGGCCCGGCTCGGGCCACGAGCGACGGGGACCGATGCGAGCGCGGAGGGCGCGCGCTCTCTACGCTTCCACGAGGGCAGGCTCCGCGCCGCGCTCCGGCAGCTCGCGACCGCGGTCGCGGCGCTGCACGACCTGGGCAAGCTCCACCGGGACCTGAACCCGGGCAACGTCCTCGTCACGCGCGAAGGGCGCGTGGTCGTGCTCGACTTCGGCCTCGTCTGCGATCGCGTGCGACGCGCCGGCGCGCCGTACGACGGCGCCTGCGGCACGCCCGCGTACATGTCGCCCGAGCAAGCAGCGGGCGAAGCCGGCGACGCCTGCCAGCGACTGGTACGGCGTCGGCGTGATGATCTTCGAGGCGCTCACGGGTCAGCTCCCGTTCACCGGCAGCGCGCGGCGCATGCTCGGCAACAAGCGCCTCCACGAGGCGCCGCCGCCCTCGCTGCTCGCCGCCGGTCTGCCGGCCAATCTCGAGCGCCCTGTGCATCGCGCTCCTCCGCCGCGCCCCCGAGAAGCGCCCCGATGCCGCGCGGTGCTGGACGTGCCTCGGGGTGGCGCCGGCGCCGCGCGCGCGCCCGGTCGAGCCGGACCCGGACGCGTTCTTCACGGGGCGGCGCCGCCGAGCCGCAGCGCTCGAGGAGGCGCGGCGCGACCGCTGGCGAACGGGGCGGGCCCGTCGCGCGTGGTGGTGCACGGGCCGCCGGGCATCGGCAAGACGCAGCCTCCTCGCGCGCTTCCTCGACGAGGTCGCACGCGGGCGGCTGGCGATCGTCCTGCGCGGGGCCTGCGGCGAGCGCGAGGCCATCCCGCGCCGCGTGCTCGACGGCGGTCGATCGACTCCCTCGCGGCGTCACCTCGCCGCGATCCCCGAGGACGAGGTGCGCGCGCTGCTCCCGGACGGCGTGTGCGAGCTGGTCCGGCTCTTCCCTCGATGGAGGGCGTGCGGCCATTGGCGGACATCGCTTCGCAGAGGCGGGCGCCCGATGGTAGCCTCGGAGCGAGGAGGAGCGGCCGCGTTCGCGTGCCTCCGAGGGGCGCTGGCGCGGCTTGCGCGGCGCGGCCGGTCGTGATCGGCATCGACGACGCGCACCTCGCCGACCCACGCGGCGCTTGGGAGCTCGCCCGGATCGTGGCGCCCATTCACGATGCGGCCGGGGGCGCCCGCCTGCCTCCGCCGGTAGGCACCTCGGGGGCCCGGGACCCCGGGCTCCCGAGGTGCCTACCGGCGGGCACGGCCACGCGCTGCTGGTCGTCCTTGCGCACGACGACGACGTCATGGGCAGCCGCGCGCTCATCGAGATCGCGCGCGCCCTTTCACCGGGAGGCATGCCGGCCGAGCCGAACGAGCCGGTGGGCAAGCGCGAGCCATCGCAGGGCGGACAGCTCGGGGAGATTCGTCGGGTCGCGCTCGGCCCGCTCGACGAGGCCGAGGCGCGGGAGCTCTGCCTGCGGTCCTTGCCAGAATCAGGTCCCCGGGCGCGAAGCCGTGGCCGCCAAGATCGTCGCCGCGTCGAACGGCAGCCCGCTGGCGGTCGTGGAAATGACCCTGCACGTCGCGGAGGCCGGCGGGCGAGCTTCCGTGGAGGAGGCGGTCGGCGCGCGTCTGGCGTGCCTGTCCGAGCACGCGCTCCGGCTCGTCGAGATCGCAGCCGTGTGGGGCGCGTCGATCGAGCGCGATCTCCTCTGCGACGCCGTTGCCGCTGGGCCACTCGGCGAAGCGGCGCTCGTGTCGCTGGCGGCTGCCCGGTTGCTGCGCGTCGTGACCTGCGGCGCGTGCGGCATGGAGCGCGTGGCGATCTACGATGAGCGCGTCCGCGCGGTGGTGGTGGCGCGGCTCGAGCCTGACGAGTTGCGGCGGCTCAACCTGGACCTGGCGGAGGTGCTCGCCGCGAGGCCGGGCTCCAACCCGGCGAGATCTGGCGGCGTGCTACGAGCGGGCGGGCGTCCCCGAGCTGGGTGTCGTGCATCTCCGCGCTGCCGCGGACCGGGCGACTTCGGATCGGGACCACGATCGTGCGGCGGCGCTCCTTTCGCGCGCGCTCGTGCACACGCCGCGCGGAATCCCCGATGTACCGCGCGATCCTCGTGCGACGCGCGGAGGCGCTCGCGGCCGCTGGGCGCTCCAGTGAGGCTGCGGGAGCTCTTCTCGACGGCGCCGCGGGCGCGCCGCACGACGAGGCGCTCGCCTTGCGGCGGCGTGCGGCGGAGCACCTCCTCGTGGCGGGCCACTTCGATCGGGGCATCGACGAGCTCGTAGCTGGGCTCGCGGCGTACGGGATTCACTGGCCGGAGACGCCGCGCCGGGCTCTCTGGGGGCTGCCCACACGCCTGCTCGAGCTACGCTTGCGTGGTGCCACCCTGCCCCAAGTGCCGCGGGGCGGCGAAGCGGCGTCGTCGGCGTCGGGCCGGGTCGAGGCCCTCTGGTCGGCGGGCAAGGCGCTTGCGATGATCAATCCAGCACGCTCGGCGCTCTTCCTGGTCGAGACGCGCCTCGCGGCACACGCGGCCCACGACGCCGAGCACGCTGCGCTCGCGCTCGCGCTCGCGGGGAGCATGCTGGCTTCGCAGGGCACGGCCGCGGACGAGGAGCAGGGTCTCGCGATGATCGACGAGTGTGCGAGGTTCGCGCGTCGACGCGGCGACGCGTACCTGGCGGGGTTCGCCTGGTTCTGCTCGGGCCTCGCGAGGCTCTCCACAGGGCGGTTCCGTGAGGCCTTGGCGCGCATGGACGAGGCGCTCGGCCCGCTCGTCGGGCGCGGCGGCGACTTCGCCTGGGAGCGCCATGCGCACCGCGTGGCCAGCCTGCGCGCTCTGCTCGAGCTCGGCGCGCTCCGTGAACGGACCCGGCGTGCAGAGGAGTGGCTGCAGGAGACGCGGACGGCGGGAGATTCCACAGGCAAAGCGGAGGCGGCTGTGGCCTCGTCGCTCGCGGTCCTCGCCCGGGGCGATGCGGCAGGAGCCCGCGCCGCGGCGCAACCCATCGCGCTCTCGTGGCGGGGCGGGCTCGGCATCCCACAGTTCTGTGCGCTCGTGGTGGAAGTATCGAGCCTGCTCTACGAAGGCGATTCGGCCGCCGCGCACGCACGCCTGGAGGCTGCGTGGCCCGCGCTGCGAGCCTCACAGCTCCTTCGCGTCCAGCTCGTGCGCGTGGAGGCCCTGCGGCTGCGCGGGCTCACGACGCTCGGCGCTGGTGGGCCGGACCGCCTCCGCCTCGCTCGCGCGGACGCGGCCCGCCTTGCGCGTGAGAAGCGCCCTCACGCGCTCGCGGCGGCGGCGGTCCTCCGTGCCGGGTTGGCGCGAAGCAGCGGCGAGATCGCCGCTGCGGTGGCAGCCCTGGACGAGGCGGCCCGGGGATACGCCTCGGCGGAAATGAGCGTGCAGGCAGCGTCCACGCGGCGCGCGCAGGGCACACTGCTCGGGGGCGCCGAAGGACGCTCCCTGGTCGCGGAGGCCGACGCGGTGTTCGCTGCGGAGGGCATCGTCGACGGACCACGGTGGGCTGGGATGCTCACCGGCGTCGGCAGGTGAAGGCGCCTCGGTGGCGAGGCGCGAGCGAGCTTGCGAAGACAAAAAGCGAAAACCCACCCGAGTTAAAACCCGGGTGGGTCTTCTAAAAATCCCGGCGGCGTCTTACTCTCCCACTAGGTTTCCCTAGCAGTACCATCAGCTCCAAGGAGCTTAACTTCCGAGTTCGGGATGGGATCGGGTGTGACCTCCTCGATATCACCACCGGAAACTTTTGGGTGTGCACACGATTCTGCGTCGAATCGCGGCTGCAGCGCACAGCTCGTCACCCGAACTCCGGGCGCGAGGCTCGTCTGTTGCCTTAGAAGTATGGTCAAGCCACACGACCTATTAGTACCGGTTAGCTCCGCCGATTACTCGGCTTCCACACCCGGCCTATCAACCTCGTGGTCTACAAGGGGTCTTTAGGAGCCTTACGGCTCGGGACACCTAATCTTGAGGTCGGCTTCCCGCTTAGATGCTTTCAGCGGTTATCCGTTCCGCACATGGCTACCCGGCTATGCTCTTGGCAGAACAACCGGAGCACCAGAGGTGCGTCCACCCAGGTCCTCTCGTACTATGGGCAGCTCCTCTCAAGTGTCCTACGCCCACGGCAGATAGGGACCAAACTGTCTCACGACGTTTTAAACCCAGCTCGCGTACCGCTTTAATCGGCGAACAGCCGAACCCTTGGGACCTGCTCCAGCCCCAGGATGCGATGGGCCGACATCGAGGTGCCAAACCGCGCCGCCGATATGAACTCTCAGGCGCGATCAGCCTGTTATCCCCAGAGTACCTTTTATCCGATAAGCGATGGCCCTTCCATACAGAACCACCGGATCACTAACGCCTGCTTTCGCACCTGTTCGACCTGTCGGTCTCACAGTTAAGCTCCCTTGTGCGTTTGCACTCTACGCCTGGTTTCCAATCAGGCTGAGGGAACCTTCGCACGCCTCCGTTACTTTTTAGGAGGCGACCGCCCCAGTCAAACTGCCCGCCAGGCAGTGTCCCCGATCCGGATTACGGACCTAGGTTAGATTTCCAGAATATCCAGGGTGGTATTTCAACGTTGGCTCAACCGAACCCAGAAGCCCAGTTTCACAGCCTCCCACCTATCCTACGCAGAACATCCCGAAAATCACTGCCAAGTTGCAGTAAAGGTTCATGGGGTCTTTCCGTCTTGCCGCGGGTAGAGGGTATCTTCACCCCCGATACAATTTCGCTGAGTCCCTGGTCGAGACAGCGGGGATGTCGTTATGCCATTCGTGCAGGTCGGAACTTACCCGACAAGGAATTTCGCTACCTTAGGACCGTTATAGTTACGGCCGCCGTTTACTGGGGCTTCGGTTCGGAGCTTCGCTTGCGCTGACTCGTCCCCTTAACCTTCCAGCACCGGGCAGGCATCAGACCCTATACGTCCTCTTCCGAGTTCGCAGAGTCCTGTGTTTTTAGTAAACAGTCACAACCCCCGTTTCTCTGCAACCAGCCGACGCTCGGAGGGCAAGCCTCTTCACGCCAACCGGCACACCTTCTCCCGAAGTTACGGTGTCATTTTGCCGAGTTCCTTAACCAGGGTTCTCTCACGCGCCTTGGGATACTCACCCCGCCCACCTGAGTCGGTTTGCGGTACGGACACCAAAGTAGCTCGGTACGCGGCTTTTCTTGGGAGTCTGGGATCACCGAGTATCCAGGTCTAGGACCTGACCTCATCACCTCTCGGATACGCGGACTGCCGTTTGTCCCTACCGGGTCCTAGCGGTCCATCCTACGGGCTTGAACGCGCATCCAACGCAGCGCGCTCGGCCTACCCTTCTCCGTCCCCGCTTACGTCAACGCTATCCTTGGTGGTGCAGGAATATTAACCTGCTTTCCATCACCTACGCCTCTCGGCCTCGGCTTAGGATCCGACTAACCCATGGGAGGATTATCCTTCCCCAGGAAACCTTGGGCTTACGGCGACCGAGTTTCTCGCTCGGTTTATCGCTACTCATGCCTGCATAAGCTCTTCGCAGGGCCGTTATCGGTCGTTACCGTCCGACGTGTATCTCCCTGCCAATGCTCCCCTACCGC
>CAWHDJ010000017.1:660000-1206569 GCA_963827955.1 uncultured delta proteobacterium
ACGAGAGAAGGCCTCCTCCAGGTAGATGTCGCCCGCCTCGAGCACGCGGCCCGAAGCCGCGACCGGAGGCAGGACCTCGACCCGCACCTCCAACCCGTCGCTCGGTACGGTAGCGACCACGCTCCGGAACGCCCTCGAGAGCGGATCGGGATCGTCCGCGGGCGAGGTCCGCGGGCCCGAGGGGGCTACGCCCTCCGGCAACGGCAGCGTCGCGGCGCGCTCGGAGACCGGGAGCACCGCCGATCGGATGGCCTCGGCCAGCGCGATGGCGCGCGCCTTCTGACGCTCGTCCGCCGCGTTGAATCGAACCACCGCATGGATGGTCAGGAAGCCTTCGGGCCGGTCGACCTCGAGCCAGTGTCGAGCCGCGACCTCCTCCAGCTCGGCGCGGGTGGGCGGCGTCGTGCGCGCGTCGACGAGGATCTGCCGGAGCAGCCGGCGCGCCAGCGTCGCCCCGATCGCGCTCCGCACCGGAGGCGTCTCGCCTAGCCCGGCCCGCTCGGCGCCCAGGGCGAGGACCGCGTCGTGGACCGCGATGTCGCGCGCTCGCGCCACGTCCACCCGCTGGGCGCGCACGATGCGCCCGAGCGTGTCCGCCGTGATGTCCCGCCCGCCGACGCGCGCGACCACGCCCGGCGGGAGGGGCCCCTTCGTCGGCGGAGGTGCCCCACCCCCTCCGGCGCAGCCGGCGAGGAGCGCCAGCGCGAGCGGCTTCGCTCCCGCGCTGCTCAAGCCGTCCCTCCGCGCGGCCTGAGCAGCTCGGTCGACGCGCGCAGGGCGAGCCCTCCGACGACGAGCAAGTACACGGCGGGGAAATCCTCGTGCTCGCCGAGCGCTCGGATCCCGAACGCGAACGCGAGCAGCGCCGCGATGAGGAGCACGATGGCGAAGACGTCGAGAGCGCGACCCACGGGGCGAGCTTAACAGCCGCGCGCGCGCTAGCCCACCTTGCGTAGCGCCGTGAGCACCGCCCCGGCGATCGCCGCCGTCACCAGGAGGAGCAGGGCCCGTACCACGCGGGGGGTCAAGCGCCGGCCGCCCTCGGGGCGGGGCTTGTTGCGCACCGTGGCGACGATCCCTGCGGCCACGACGACGGCCACCCCGCAGGCGAGCGCGGCGGCCTGCGCGACCAGGGCGCGGTCGGGCTCGCGCGCACGGAACGCGAGGGCCGCGTACCCCAGCGCGAAGGCCACCCCCAGCGCCGCGATGCCCGTCGAGAGCGGTGGGAGCGCCGCCCGCGGCAGGAGCAGCGGCGCGTCGGGGTCGACCGGCTCAGGCTCGGAGTGGGTGCCCCAGCGCTCACTCCAGGAGAGCGCAAACACACCCCAGGCGACCGCGCCGAGCACACCGCGTATGGGATCGAGCCGGATCGGCTGGACGGAGTACGGGGCGATGAGCCACGTCGCCGTGGCGAGCGCGGCGAAGAGAGAGATCCCGACGTGGCGCGCCAGGCGGGAGAGCCGTGGCCGGCCGCGCGCGAGCAACGGCCCGCCGAGCCCGGCGCCCAGCGCGCCCAGGCAGAGCGCCGTGGCTAGCCCGGACGCGCCCCGCCCGAAGCCGGCCGGCGCCAGCGTCACGGCCCACGCGACCAGGACCGCCGCGAGGGTGGGCGGCGCGCGCCCCTCGCGCAGCTCCTGCGCCAGGCGCGAGCCCGCCGGCTCTCCATGTTCCGGGGCGGCCGCGTCCAGGGAGCGCTCTACCCCGAGCGTGCCGTCGTCCATCCCTCCCCGGACGTCCGCCATGCCTACGCCGTGCGCCGGGCCAGGCTCGCCTCGTCCACGAACCCGCCCGCGTCGCCTACGTCCTCCATGTCGCGCGCCACCTCGAGCCCGAGCTTTTGCCAGAGCCTGCTGTCGAGGAGGTGGCTCGGCCGGACGTTGCGCAGCGCGGCCAGCATGTTGCGCCGGGCGCCGGGGCAGCGTGCGTCGAGCTCGGCAAGGAGGCGTGAGATGGCCTTGCGCTCCAGGTTCTCCTGCGATCCGCACAGATCGCACGGGATGATCGGGAATGCCTGCTCCCCGGCGAACGCGGCGAGGTCCTCCTCCGCGCAGTAGATGAGAGGACGGATGACCACGTTGTCCCCCGCGTCCGAGATCAGCTTGGGGGGCATCGCCTTGAGCTGGCCGCTGAAGACGAGGTTGAGCATCAGCGTGGTGATCGCGTCGTCGCGGTGGTGGCCGAGCGCGATCTTGCTGCAACCGAGCTCGCGCGCGACGCGGTAGAGGATGCCGCGGCGGAGGCGGGAGCAGAGGGAGCAGTACGTCTTCCCCTCCGGGATCTTCTCGGTGACGATGGAGTACGTGTCCTCCGCCACCATCCGGAACGCGTGCCCGCCCGCCGCCATGTAGTCGGCGAGCAGGTGCCCCGGGTAGCCCGGGTGCCCCTGATCGACGTTTACCGCGATCACCTCGAAGCGGACGGGCGCCCGCCGCGCCAGCTCGACGAGGAGGGCGTGCATGGCGTAGCTGTCCTTGCCGCCGGAGACGGCGCACATCACCCGGTCCCCGTCCGCGATCATCGCGAAATCGGTGACCGCGCGGGCCATCGACTTCGCGAGCTTCCGGCCGAGGGGTGACGCCTTCATCGGTCGTCAGCCCTGGGCGCCGTAGTCCTCGATCAGCTTCAGGAAGGTGAGCACCCCGTGACCGGTGCCCCCCTTGGCGTACACGTTGTACGGCTTGTTCGCCATCGAGGGCCCGGCGATGTCCACGTGGACCCACGGCGTGTCGCCCACGAACTCGCGGAGGAAGAGCGCCGCCGTGATCGAGCCGCCCCAGCGGTCGGCGACGTGCTTGATGTCGGCCCAGTCGCTCTTCAGCCCCTCGCGCAGATCCTCCACGAGCGGCATGTGCCAGAGGGCCTCGCCCGCGGACTTGGCGGCGCGCTTCACCTTCTCGGCGACCTCCTCCCGGTTCGCGTAGAAGCCGGAGACCGTCATCCCCAGCGCGACGACGGCGGCGCCCGTGAGGGTAGCGTTGTCGACGAGGAGGTCGGGCTTGAGCTCGCGCGCGTAGGCGAGCACGTCGGCGAGCACGAGGCGGCCCTCGGCGTCGGTGTTGATGATCTCCACCGTCTTGCCATCGTACGAGCCGAAGATGTCGCCCGGCCGGTAAGCCGCGCCGTCGGGCATGTTCTCGGCGCAGCCGATGAGCCCGTGCACCTCGACGTGCTCCGGCTCGACCGCGGCGACGGCCGCCATGAGCGCGACCACGTTGGCGGCCCCGCCCATGTCGCCCTTCATCTCCTCCATCCCTGCCGCGGGCTTGATGCAGAGCCCGCCGGAGTCGAACGTCAGGCCCTTGCCCACGAAGACCAGCTTCTTCTGCGCCTTCCCCTTGGGTTTGTAGACCATGTGGACGACGCGCGGGTCGTGCGCGCTGCCCTGCCCGACCGCGAGGACGAGCTTCATCCCCTTCTTCTCGAGCGCGGGCCTGTCCATGACGGTGACCTCGAGCCCGTGCTCCTTGGACACCTCGACGGCGCGCTTGGCGAGCACCTCGGGGTAGAGCTCGTTCGGCGGCTCGTTGATGAGATCGCGCGCGATGCAGATGGCCTCGCCCACGCGGTGGCCGAGCACCATCCCCTCCTTGCCCTCCTTCGTGATCTTGCCCGCGACCACGAGGGTGACGCGCTCGATCCGGGCCTTGGGGACGCGGTCGCCCGTCAGGTACTTGGTGAAGCGGTACGCGCCCAGCACCACACCCTCGGCCGTGACGCGCTCGGCGCCGGGGACGCCGGCGAGGACCTCCACCGCCAGCGACGTGGCCTTGGCGGCGTTCGCCGCGCGCGCGGCCTTCGCCGCGAAGACGCGCACGTCGGCGGGGGTGAGCGCGCTCGGGTTGCCGATGCCGAAGAGGAGCACCTTGGCCGGCTTCAGATCGGACCCGCCGGCGGTGAGCTCGACCGTCTGGTCCTTCTTCCCGGTGAAGTCCTCGCGCTTCAGGGCCTTGGCCATGGAGGGCCCGAGGGCCTTGCCCAGCTCACCGAGGACCCCCTCCTTGATGGTTGATCCCTCGGGCACGCCGAGGACGAGCACATCGGCCGCGATGCTGAGCGGCTCGCTGGACGAGAGGGAGAACTTGATCGGCATTCGGGCTCCTGAGGCACCCCCACGCTGGACGGGCCGGGCATCTTAAGCACGAGATGGGCCAGCCGTCGATGCCGGTCGCGCGAGGCGCCGGCCCAATCGTGGCCCGCCGTGCCGGCCGTGCCGGCGATAGCTGCGGGTGAGGGCGTGTGGGAGCCGATAGGGGCCGGTTATGCGTTCTTGTAGATGCTCATCACGTCGGAGAGCAGCTTGAGCGCGTCCGCGCGCGGGCGCTGGAAGGCGTTCCGCCCCATGATGCTGCCGAAGGAGCCGCCCGCTGCCAGCTCCTTGACCTCGCCGAGCACCGCGTCCGTGCCCTTCGCCTCGCCGCCGGAGAAGATGACCACGCGCTTGCCGCCGAAGGTCGCCTGGACGACGTGCTTGACGCGCTCGGTCAAGGTCCCGATCGGGATCTGGTACTTCTCGTAGACCTTCTTGGCCTCCTCCTGCTCTACGTGGGCCGTCGGCGGCTTGACCTTGACGATGTGGGCGCCGAGCTGCGCCGCGATCGTGGCCGCGTAGCAGCAGACATCGATCGCCGTCTCCCCCGCCTTGGAGAGCCCGGCGCCGCGCGGGTAGCTCCACACGACGACGACGAGGCCCTTTCGCTTGGCCTCGAGCGTGATCTCGCGCAGCTCCTCGTACTGCGTGTTGCGGAGGCCGGAGGCCGGGTAGATCGTGTAGCCGACCGCGACGCAGCCGAGGCGGAGCGCGTCCTCCACCGAGGCGGTCACGGCCGAGCACGGCTCGACCTTGGCCAGGGTGTCGCTGTTGTTGAGCTTGAGGATGAGCGGCACCTGCCCGGCGAACTTGGCCGCGGGCTGCTCCAGCGAGCCGAGCGGGGCGGCGTAGGCGTTGCAGCCCGAGTCGATGGCGAGGTTGTAGAGGTAATCCGGATCGTACGCGTCGGGGTTGGGCGCGAACGATCGCACGGGCCCGTGCTCGAAGCCCTGATCGACCGGGAGGATGACCAGCTTGCCCGTGCCGGCGAGTGTGCCGTGGTTGAGCAGGCGGGCGAGGTTCGTGAGGGTTCCCGGGTTCTCGGACGAGTACCACGAGAGGATCTGCTTGACGCGGTCGGTGTGGGCCATCGGTCGCTCCTTCGTTTGTCGGGGGCTTCGATAGCGCGTCGGCGCGCCAGGCCCAAGCCCTACGCGCGCGCCACTGTCGAAGCGCCTTGGAGAAGAGGTATACAAGCCCCATGACCTCCGAGACCTCGCGCGAGAGCTCACGCGTCGGAATCACGCTGGAGACGTACATCCTCGAGGGGATGATGGGGCACCCGGCGGCGACGGGCGCCTTCACCTCGCTCCTCAACCAGGTCGGCCTCGCGGCCAAGCTCATCACGTCCAAGGTGCGCCGCGCCGGGCTGGCGAACGTCCTCGGGTACACCGGGCAGACGAACGTCCAGGGGGAGGAGGTGCAGAAGCTCGACGAGGTGGCGAACGAGACGCTGATCCAGGCGCTCGGCCGGCGCGGCCACTGCGCCGCCATCGCCAGCGAGGAGATGGAGGAGGTCGTCCTGCTCCACAAGGACCCTCGCGCCCGCTACGTGATGGTCTTCGACCCCCTCGACGGCTCGTCCAACATCGACGTCAACATCTCGATCGGCACGATCTTCGGCATCCTGAGGCGCCACGACCACAGCGGCCCCGCCACGGAGCGCGACTTCCTCCTCCCGGGGAAGGAGCTGCTCGCCGCCGGGTACATCCTCTACGGCTCGTCGACCATGGTGGTGCTCACGACCGGGGCGCAGAGCGGCGTCCACGGCTTCACGTACGACCCGACGGTCGGCGAGTTCTTCCTCTCGCACGAGAACATCCGCATCCCGGACAAGGGCAAGACGTACTCGATCAACGAGGGCAACTACCCCCTCTGGACGGAGCCCGTCCGCCGCTGGAACGCCTGGATCAAGGGGGACGACAAGACCACCGGCCGCCCCTACGGCCAGCGCTATGTCGGCTCCCTCGTCGCCGACGCCCACCGCACGCTGCTCAAGGGCGGCATCTTCGCCTATCCCGCCGACACGAAGAGCCAGGGGGGCAAGCTGCGCCTCCTGTACGAGGCGAACCCCTTCGCGTTCGTCTTCGAGGCCGCCGGCGGCAAGGCCACCACCGGCACCGAGCGCATCCTGGACATCGTCCCCACCAAGCTGCACCAGCGGACGCCCCTCGTGCTCGGCTCGCCTCGCGACGTCGACGTCTTCGAAGAGTTCATGCGCGGGCGTTGATCCGCGCGGCCGCCCTCCCGCTCGCCGCGGCCCTCGTCGGCTGTGCGGTCTACCACGCGCCCTCCCCGAGCAACCCCCCGGGCGACGCCTCGGGCGGACACGCTCCGCCGGCGTTCGACCCCGGGCTCGCTTGCTCGGACTGGGACCACGCCGTCGGGCCCGGCGGGGATGCTGCGCGGAAGCACGACTCCTTCCCCGAGGTGGACGCCGCGCGGAGCTGCTACGTGGCCGTCCGATACGGACCGGGCGGGCCGCGGCCCGATCCCGTGCCCCCCGGCTGTGGTTATCCGGGAAGCGACACGGTGAGCGCCGAGCTCGACCAGCGCGCCGCGGAGTACGAGCGCATCGCGGACGGCGCAGGCGGCGGGACGCCCCCGCTGGAGCTCGCGTGCCCGCTCCCGGAGGACGTGCGCCGCGCCTCCGCGCGGGTCAACGCGCGCACGCTCCGGGACCTCGCCCATCGCGTCGCGGGCCGGCCGCCCTACCCTTACGCGACCGTCTCGACGTTCGGCTTCGGCCACTCCGAGCAGCGCACCAGCGCGCTGGTCGCGTGGAGGCCGGGCGACGCCTGCCCGCAGCTCTCCAAGCGCGAGATGGCGCTCCTCGACGTCAACGTCCTGCGCGCGGGACGTGCCGCGGACGCCTATGCCGCGGGGGTCGCGCCGGTGGTCACCGTGAGCGGCGGAGCGGTGCACTCGCCGCTCTACGAGGCCTTCATGCTCGACTACCTCCTCACCTGCCGCCTCGGCGTCCCGGCCACGGCCGTCCTCGTCGACCCGTGCGCCAATCACACGCACACCAACGTCCGCAACACGGGCGCGCTCGTCCGGGCGGTCGGCGGGCGCACCGCCTACCTCGTCACCGACGACGGGCTGCAGGCGGGGTACCTCGAGGAGTGGACCTTCTTCGACGTGATCGGCGGGAGCATCGACCAGCGCTCGCTGCGCGACTTCGGTTACCTGCTCGGGAGCTTCCGCCGCGCCAGCGTCGGGAGCGGCGCGGGCTACTGGTACACGCCCTATCGCTTCTGGGCGGAGCCGGAGCGCGGCCTGGGCAGCTTCACCTGCATCCGTTGACGAGCTCCGCGGCGCGCTCGCGCGCCCGCCTGGGATTCCAGGGCGCGCTCGCGCGCCCGCCTGGGAAAGGCCCGCTACTTCGGCGGAGGCGTAAAGCCGGGGATCCCCGACGGGATCGGCAGGTTGGACGGGAGCGCGCTGGGGAACCCGGACGGGATCGGGAACGGGAACGGGCTGTTCTGCGTCGCGGTCGGCTGCGGCTGCTGCGGGTACGGCTGCTGCGGGTACTGCGGCTGCTGCGGGTACTGCGGCTGCTGCGGGTACTGCTGCTGCGGGTACTGCGGCTGCTGCGGGTATTGCTGCTGCGGGTACTGCTGCTGCGGGTACGGTTGCTGGGGATAGGGCTGCCCGTACTGCGGCTGCCCGTATTGCTGCTGCGGCTGTCCGTACTGCGGCTGTCCGTATTGCTGCTGCGGCTGCCCGTATTGCTGCTGCGGGTACTGGGGGGTTTGCTGCTGCTCGCAACCGAGCGCGACCAGGAGCGCGGTGGATGCGGCGAGTCCGGCGGCGGTGAGAGCGATGGAGCGCATGAGCTCATCCTATCGACCACCCTCCAGACGGGGTGAAAAAACCGCCCGCTCCGGTCCGCCGCCAGGGCAGCCCCATGGGCGGACCTCCGGGCGGCCCGGTCGAGCGGGCGGGAGGGGCGTCCACGGCGGTGAGGCGAGCATGGCCGTTCGAAGGTCGCGGCCGGCGGCGCGAGACCGGGCGCCGCCCGTCCAGCGCGGTCCGCGCAGCGGCGCGGGGGCGTGCGGCTTGCTATCCCAGGCGCGAGGGGGCGCGTGATGAACGATCAAGACGGCGCGATGGTGCCGCGCGAGCGGCGCGAGACGAACGCGGCGACCGCCTCGGGGCCGCCATCCAGCGGGCGTGAGGTGCGGGGCTCGCGGACGCGGGTCGAGCAGCTCCTCGACGCGATCCGCGCCCGCGCGAACGGGAGGCACGTGGTGGTCATCCGCGGCTACCCCGATCCCGACAGCCTCGGCAGCGCGTGGGCGCACGCGCTCCTGGCCGCGTCGGTCGGCGTCGACTGCGACATCGCGCACCTCCCGCTCGTGAGCCGGGCCGAGAACCGCGCGATGGTGAACCTGCTCGAGCTGCCGCTCACGCGCATCACCTCGGCGGAGGACCTGGCGCGCTACAAGGCCATCAGCCTCGTCGACGCCAACGCGGTCGAGCTCACCTTGCACACCGGGCTGCCGTGCGTGTCGATCGTCGACCACCACTCCGTCGGCGGCAAGCTCGAGGCCGATTTCATCGACATCCGCCCGGCGGTGGGCGCGACGAGCACGATCTACACGGAGTACCTGTGGACCTCCCACGCGCGCGTGTTCGAGACGTGCGGCGTCACCGCCCGCGTCGCTACCGCGCTCGCCTACGGCATCCGCACGGACACCGACGACCTGCTCCACGCGACCGGCGCGGACCTCCACGCGCTCGGCGACCTCTCGCCGCACATCGACGCCGACCTCCTGGCCGGGTTGCTCCGCTACGCCGTCCCGGCGTCGTCGATGCGGATCATGCGACGCGCCCTCGAGGATATGGAGATCGAGGGCACGTGGGCCTTCGCGGGCGTGGGCGAGGTCCGTTCGCAGGACCGCGACGCCATCGGCCAGGCGGCCGACTTCCTGATGCGGCGCGAGGGCATCCGCACCGTGATCACGTTCGGCCTCATCGACGGCAGCATCGACGGCTCGCTCCGGACGACCGACCCTGCGCTGGACCCGGCGACGTGGCTCCGGGACGCGTTCGGCGTCGGGCCGCTCGGGCTGCCGTACGGCGGCGGCCGGAGGGGCAAGGGCGGGTTCCAGATCCCGCTCGGGCCGCTCGCGAACTGCCCGGATCACCGGGCGCTCTGGCACGTGTGCAAGCAGATGATCGAGGACACCATCCGCCGGCGGATCGGCACCCCGCAGGAAGAGGAGGAGGACGAGACGAGGCCGCACGGCGCGGACGCGTGACGCGGCGGGCCGTGCGAGACGATCCGAGCGATCCTGTGCAGGAGGTGCCCAGCTCGGCTGGTGCATCCGTTGCTCTGCCTGGGCGCGGACTCCTGGACGGAGAGCGGCACATGGGGACGACGCACTTCGATGGGCTGAACGGGTTGGGCACGGCCGAGGAGGTCCTCCCTCGGCTGGTCCAGAAGGCGAAGGCCGCGGACGAGAAGATCGTCGCGTTCGTGAAGGAGCGCCCGGTGACCGCGCTGGTCACGGCGCTCGCGGTCGGATACGTCGTCGGGCGCGTCATCTCGCGCCTCGGCTGAGCTCGGGGGCATCATGGAGGAGCATCGCGGAACGCAGCAGCAGGAGGCAGAGGCCGAGGGGGACGCGCTCGCGGGGCTCGGCGAGATCGATCCCGCGGAGCTCGTGCGCTCGGCGTCCGAGGTCGCGCGCGAGCACCCGCACGCGGCGATCGCCGGCGCGTGCGTGGTCGGGTTCCTGCTCGGCGGCGGCCTCACGCCGCGGCTGATCGCGTCGCTCGCGCTGCTCGCGGGCCGGCGCTACGCCGCCGCGGCGGCGCGCGAGGCGCTCGACGCGGCCGTGCGCCGGCAAATCGACGAGGTGACCGCGCACTGACGGGGGGACGTGCGCGGCCGCGGAGGCGCGGAGACGGTTCGCCCGGTCTCCGCGCCTCCGCCTTTTTTTCATGTGCGGCAAAAGCACGCGGACGCGCGCCCGCGTGCCACCGGCAGCGCCTACGAGCTGCTCATCTGGCCCTGGACCTGCTCGGCGGTGGAGGCGATCTGCGCCTTCGCCCGCTCGGCGAGCCCGGCGGCCCGCTCCTTCACGCGGTAGGCGCCCTCCTTGAGCCGGAGCCGCGCCTCTTCCCCCGTCGAGGGCGCGTAGAGCAGCGCGGCGCCCACGCCGACGGCGAGCCCGATCCCGAACCCTGCGGCGGCGGGGAGGATCCAGTCGACCGCGCTCTTGCGCTTGAACGGCAGCACGTCGAAAAACTGGTCTTGGAAATTCATGTGAGCCCCCTCGGATGGCCGAGCAGGCGCGCGGCCCGATGGGCGGCGCGCCTGCGCGGTGTCGGGGGCGAGACCTCGCAGCCTGCGTGCCACGAGGGATGCGAAGCCGGCGCTCAACCGCGGACGGGGCGCGCGCTACGCCGGGGGAGGGGGAGCGGGAGCCCCTTTGAGGGCTCCCCGTGAGAGGGCGCAGAGAGTGGATGGAGAGCGAGGGGCTACTTGCAGAAGCCGTCGACGCAGACCTTGCCGCCGGAGCAGGTCTTGTTGTTGCCGTTGGGGCCGCAATCGGTGCCCAGGTTCGTCGAGCTGCCGCACACGTTGTAGGTCTGCGAGCCGTCGACCACGGGCTTGCACTGGGGGAACTGGCTGCCGGAGGCGTTGCAGGGCGCCATCGTCGTAGGGTCGCACGAGATCCAGCAGACGTGGTGCAGGCAGATCGAGCCCGTCGCGCAGCCGCCTGACATGCCGTCGGTCTGGCAGATGAAGCTCGCCGCCTGGTTCGGGATGCACCCGTTCTCGTCCCAGACGTCACCCGTGGGGCACGTGCTGCCGTTCGAGCGGGGCACGCACGCGCCGCCGACGCAGACCTCCGAGGCGCTCCCGCAGTCGCTCGTCACGGTGCAGGTCTTGACGACGCCCGAGCACACGCCCGTGGTCGTGTTGCAGGTGAGGCCACTGCCCTTGCCACAGTCCATGTCGGACGTGCAGCCGAGCTCGCACTTGCCGTTCACGCACTTCTCGTTCGCGCCGCACTGCGACTGGTCGAAGCACTGGTTCGCCTGCGGGGTGCAGACGCCGCCCTTGCCGTCGGAGCCGGCGATGCAGAGGTCGCCGTTCGAGCAGTCCGCGTCGGAGTTGCACGCGTTCGCGCCGCCCTTGCAGGTGCCGTCGCTCCCGCAGGTGTAGCCGAAGATGCACGCGTTGGTCGCGCTGCACGGGCCCGGCTGGCAGGTGCCGTTGCTGGAGCAGATCTGGCCGGAGGGGCAATCCGACGGGTGCCCGCAGTACACCGGCGTCGTGGTGGACCCGCCCGTGCCGCCCATCGTGGAGCTGGAGCTGGTCATGCTGGTGGTCGACCCGCCCGTGCCCGTCATGGTGGAGCCGCCCGTACCCGTGCTCGTCGTCGAGCTGGTCGTGGGGTTGGTCGACCCGCCGCCCTCGCCCGTGGTGGACTCGCAGACCGCCGACGCCGTGTTGGGGTCGACGATGCAGGCGAAGCCGGAGGGGCAGCCCGTGATGGTGCAATCGGCGGAGCAATCTCTGGTGGCGCAGACCGAGCTGCTGCCCTGCCCGTCGCCGGAGAAGATGGGACACCCGGCGAGCAGGCTCGCCAGCAGACCGAAGCCGAGCAGAGAAAGTCTCTTCATACCGTCTCCAGAAAAGCACGCGGCCCTTCGCCGGACCCAGGCGAGCCTGGCGAGCGACCTGACGGGAACGAGCATTAGCAAGCGCCGTACCCCCGACAAGCGGTCCAACCAACCCGCAGTTCAGAAAGGTAGCGCCCGCGGTGCGTGAAATGTGGTTCACGGGGGCGTGTGGCCACGGGATCGCGCCCATGGAGCCTTCTGGTCCCGCTTCGAACGCGCGCGCTCCACAGCAGCGTGTGGAAAACGACGGCGGACGAAGGGGCGCTTCTCCCGATCGCCGCGTGCTCGGGCACCCTCCGCTGGCCCACGCGACCTGCTCCGGTATCCAGCGTAACGGTGTTCGTAACAGTCGCGTGGTGTGACGCCGGGGCGATTGGCCGGGGAGTGGCCCGTGTACTGGCGAGCCGTGCTACCGTTTGACCCTGCTGTCATGGCTCTCGCACCCGCCGCGCTCGGCTTCCCTCCGGAGTCTCCTAGGTCGATGGACGTCACCTGCGAGCGCTGCAGCACCGCTTACGAGTTCGACGACGCCCTCGTCTCGGAGCGCGGAACCACGGTCAAGTGCACCAACTGCGGCCACCAGTTCAAGGTGCGCCGCCCCCAGCCCCTCGGCGCGCCCGAGCGCTGGCTGGTCCGCACCATCGACGGGCGCGAGCTCGAGTTCCGCGCCCTGCGCGAGCTTCAGGCGGCCATCGCCCAGGCCGTGATCACACGCGACGACGTCCTCTCGCGCGGCGGCTCCCGCCCCCGACGCCTCGGCTCCATCGCCGAGCTGGAGCCGTTCTTCGCGAGCGTTCGGGCGCGGGCCCCTCCCACGCCACCTCCCTCGGCCTCGGCCCCAGCGCGCCGGTCATCACCGGTTACGACGGGGCCGCCGGCGCCGCGGACCGGCGCGGCACGGATCCGGGCCCGGGGCCCTTCCGGGCACCGCGCCCCACGCAGCAGGGCGTCGGCGCTCCTCCGCCACGGACCCGGAGGTGTCCGTCGCCATCCCGCTCCCGCGCGGCCCCGACGCACGCGGCCCTCGATCCTGCCGCCCCGCCCCAGCGCCGCCCTCCTTCCGTACCGCCGCGGCGCTCGCCGCCCGCCGCTTTCCCGGCGTCGTCGTGGGCCCGGGCGGCGCCCCGCCCGTTCCGCCCGCACCGGCCGCGGCCAGCGAGGACGCGTTCTTCGAGGACGTCACGCGCGCCGGAGATCACGCGCGCGGAGATCACGCGCGCGGCGATTCGCTCCCCGTCGAGGGCCGACGACGTCTCCGCGCCGACCGCGCCCTCCCAGGTGGGCCAGGTGCTCGATCCGGTCAACGTGCGGGCCGTGGCGCAGGAGGACTGGTCCCCCTCACCGCAGGCAGCGCCGGAGCGGCCCCGTCCTGCCGCCGGAGAGCCGACGCGGCCTCTCCGGCGGCCTCCCGCACCTCCTCCGGTCGCGCCGGTCGCCAGCGTGCCCGACGATGCGCCCGCGGCGGACGACGATTCGAATTCCCGCCTGCAGAACCAGCACACGGCCAGCGTACCGCCGCTCACGCCGACCCCTGGCGTGGTCCGCACCGAAGGCATCGAGGACGACCTCCTCGAGCCGCGGTTCTCGCAGGCGGCGGCGCCGCGGCGCGGCGGCGCGGCGCGCTGGATCGTCGCCTCGATCTTCCTCGGCATGGTGGCGCTCGCGTTCGCCACGGTGGGCCGGAAGATGCTCGTACCGGAGGGGTCGGCCACGGTGGGCGAGGCCGACGCGCGCGTCGGCGCGCTCCTCGCCGAGGGAGAGAAGAGCCTCGTCGACGGCGACCTCGAGACGGCGAAGGAGAAGTTCGACAAGGCGAGCGTGTTCGGCGAGCGCGATCCTCGCACCGCCGCCGACCTGGCGCGGCTCGCGGCCACGAAGGCCGACGTCGACTGGCTCCGCGTCCGTCTCCTCGCGTCCGACGATCCCGATCTCCCGATCGCGAAGCGCGAGCTGGCGCAGGCCGCGGAGCGCGCCCAGAAGGCCGCCGACCACGCGGGCGACTGGCCCCGTCGGACCTCGCCGTGGTCCGCAGCCGCGTCGACGCGCTCCGCCTCGCGGGCGACGTCGCGGGCGCACGCCGCTTCATCGGGGTCATCGCCGCCGCGGGCAACCAGCCCGACAACGCGCTGACCCTCGCCGAGCTCGACCTCGCCGAGAGCAAGCCGGACTGGCCCATCGTGCTCGACCGCCTGCGCAAGGCGCTCGACTCGGACGGCAGCCTCGGCCGCGCCCGCTCCATGCTCATCTATGCCCTCGCGCGGTCCGGCGACGTCAGCGGCGCGAAGGCGGAGCTCGACCAGCTCGGCGCGCTCCCTCGCGTGCACCCCCTCCTCGGCGTGCTCCGCGCATTCGTCGGCCGCTCGTCCCCCGCGCTCAACGCGAACGCGCTCCCCGACACCTCGGCAAAGCCGGCCGCGAGCGGAAAGCCCGCCGCCTCCAGCGCGCCCGCGGTCGCCGCCAGGGAGCCGGCCGCGCACGAACCGCGGGAACCGCGCGAGCCGCCGCCACGCGAGCGCCCCGTGCCCGTCGAGCCCCAGGCACCGAGCCCCCCGCCGGAGGAGCCGGTCGTGCACCCGGGGGCCATCGACACCTCGGATCTCCCCGGCGTGAAGCCCCCGCCCGCAGCTCCGGCGCCGGAGCCGCCCTCGCACGCGGAGCCCTCGCCCCCCTCCTCCCCGCCAGCAGCTCCGCCGGCCGCGCCCCATCCAGCGCCGACGGCCGCTCCGGCGCCCGCCCCCAAGCCGGCCTCCCCGCCCGGCATCGACACGTCGGATCTTCCCGGGTTCAAGTGAGAGCACCCCTCGTCGCGACAGCCGGCGTGACCTCGCTGGCGCTGCTCCTCGCCGGGTGCGAAGGGCGCGTTTCCCCCATGCCCCACGCGCCTGCGCCCGGCGCTTCCGCGAGCGCATCCGCGTCCGCGAGCGCGCCCGCAGCGAAGCCGAGCTCCTTCGACGGGCCGATGCTGGTCGAGATCGACCTCGAGCACGGCGCGCCCGAGAGCCGTTCGAGCTCGCTGCTCGGCACCTCGTCGCACCGATCGTACGCCAACCTCGTCCGCGTGCTGCGCGCGCTCGGAGACGGGGGCGGCAGCGGGACCGCCGTGAAGGGCGTCTTCGTGCACCTCGGCGGGGCGTCGATCGGCCTCTCCCGCGTCCGAGGAGATCGGCGCCCTGCTCGGCAACGTACGGCGGCAGAAGCCCGTCGTCTGCCATGCCGACGAGTACGCGAACGCCACGATGATGCTCGCCGCCCAGGGCTGCTCCCAGATCTGGGTCTCCCCCGCGGGCGGCGTCGAGACGGTCGGCATCGCGATGCAGCTCCTCTACGCCAACCGGCTGCTCTCCCGCCTGGACGTCGGCGTCGACTTCCTCCAGGTCGGAAAGTACAAGGGCGCGGAGGAGCCGTTCACCCGCGACGGGCCCAGCCCGGAGTCGCGCGAGTCGCTCGAGGGCACGCTGCGAGGGCTGCGCGCCGCGTGGCTCGCCCACGTCGCGGCGGGCCGCGGCAAGCTGAGCACCGGCGACGCGGTCGAGGACGGGCCCTTCGCGCCCGAGGCGGCCCTCGAGCGGGGCCTGGTCGACGCGGTCGGCTACCTGGACGAGGCGCGCGACGAGGCCAAGAGCCTCGCCGGCGCGCAGCGCGTGGTCACGCGCTTCGGCGCAGGCCACTCCAGCGGCGGCCGCCGCGGCATCGTCGGCGTGCTCCGCGCGCTCGCCGGGTCGGCCGAAGGCGGCGTCCCTCACGTCGCGATCCTCCCCGCCATCGGATCGATCGCGATGAGCTCGTCGCCCTCGCTCCTCGGCGGCAGCGACGGCATCACCGAGCGCGAGCTGGGCAAGGAGATCGCGGAGCTCACCGGCGATTCGTCGGTGAAGGCCGTCGTCCTGCGCATCGACTCGCCCGGGGGCTCGGCGCTCGCGTCGGACCTCTTGTGGAGGCGGCTGCGCAAGCTCGCCGCCGCGAAGCCCCTCGTGGTCTCGGTGGGCGACATGGCCGCGAGCGGCGGCTACTACCTCTCCTGCGCGGGGACCAAGATCGTCGCGGAGCCCACCAGCATCGTCGGATCCATCGGCGTCGTGGGCGGCAAGCTCGCCCTGGGCAAGGCCCTCGACGGATCTCGGCGTCCACGCCGAGACCATCGCCGCCGCGCCGGATCCGAAGAAGGCCGCGCGCGTCGGGTACCTGTCCAACTTCGCGCCCTGGGACGACGCGACGCGCGCGCGCGTCCTCGACTCGATGAAGTCCGTCTACGCCCTCTTCCTCCGCCGCGTGGCGGAGGGCCGCGGCACCACCGTGGACGCCGTCGCGCCCTCCGCGGAGGGCCGCATCTTCGGCGGGGTGGAGGCGAAGGAGCGCGGCCTCGTCGACGACATGGGCGGCCTCTCCGACGCCATCGACCTCGCCATCAAGCTCGCCGAGCTGCCCAAGGACACGCCCGTCGAGGTCGTGGACGAGGGCGGGTCGGGGCTGCTCGATCTGATCGAGCAGGGCGGGGGCCTCGACGGCGACGCCTCGAGCGAGGCGGAGCACGCCGCGGCCGCAGCCCGCCGCGCCACCCGCGAAGCCCTCCTGCCCCCCGGCTGGGCCACCTCGCTCCCCGGCGTCGTCCCGCTCGCCGGCTCCCTGTCCCCGCTCCTCTCGGGCGAGCGCGCGCTCACCGCCGTGCCGTTCGGCATCACCGTTCGCTGACCACGGCGTCAGGCTTTGCCGTGGCCTCCGCGTGCTCACGCAGTCGGCTCCGGTCACCGCGCTGACGCACGGTGTTCCATTTGCGATCTCGACCGCTCCTCGGCATCCGCTGATGGAACACCGGGCGTCAGCCCGGTGACCGGAGCCCCGCGCGTCAGCGCGGGGTCCACGTGGCTCACGATCGCTCCTCGTCCCGCCACGCCAGCCGCGCGCACGCCGCGACGAAGCAGACCGCCGCGTACACGCCGAGGATCTGCCACTTGGTGACGAGGTTCTCGGCCGTGTGCGCGATCTCGGGCTGCGCGATCCGCGAGACCGGCGGCAGGCGCGCGAGGTGGATGGTCGCGCCGTAGGCGTCCATCGCCCACCGGCTCACGGTGAACCACGAGAGCACGCGCGTCACGCTCACCCCGCCGCCGAAGGGGAAGAGCACCCCCGAGAAGAGGATCTGCGGGATCAGCGCGAGCGGCACGAAGGAGATGGCGCGGTCCGGCGTCCGCGCCCACGCGGAGATGCAGAGCCCGAGCGAGAGCCCGGCGAGCGAGGTGAGCGCCGTCGTGACGCCGAGCTCGAGCGGCCCGCTCATCAGGATCCCGCTCGCCGGCAGGCGCACGTCGGCAGAGACCACCGCGAGCAGCGCCGCGCTCTGCACCGCCACGAGGACCGCCAGGACCAGGACCTTCGACAGCACGTACGCGCCCACGCGCAGCCCCGCGAGCCGCTCGCGCCGGTACACGCCCGCCTCCTTGGTGATCTCGCGCGCGGCGTTGATGATCCCGAACCACACCGCCACCGTCGACAGCATGAACAGGATCGTCTTGCGCGTCGACCGAGCTGGCCCGCGCGCCGACCATCGCGTCCGAGCGCGCCACGAGCGTGATGAGGTAGCCGATGACGGGCGCCTGGAGCAGGAGGATGAGGAGGTTCTTCCGGTCCTGGAAGAGCAGGTCGACGTAGCGCACGCCGAGCACCGCGAGCTGGTACAGCGAGGAGACGGAGGGGCGGCGCGGGCGCCACGCCGCGATCCGGGTCGAGGAGGCGGGCGCCGGGCGTCTGGGCGAGGCGGCGCTCGACGTAGAGCCGCGTGGGCGGGCGAGCGGCGGTAGCGCATCTCCCAGAGCTCGGCGAGGCTCGGCGGGCGGCGCTGGCCCTCGGGGCCGCGGCGGAACGCGTCGAGCTCCTCGGCGAGGTCGCCCTGCGCGACCGCCCAGCGCTCGGGCTCGCGCGGGTCGGCGAGGCCCTCGAGCTTCGTGTAGATGTCGGCGAAGTCTCCGCTGTCCACGCGGAAGAACGCGAGCGCGTCGGCCGGCGGGCCGAAGTAGACGAGCCTCCCCTCGGCGAGGAAAGCGACGTGATCGCACTGGGTGATGTTCGCGGTCGCGTGGGTGACGAGCACGATGGTGCGCCCCGCGTCGGCGAGCCTCCGCAGGGTGTACATCATCCGCTTCTCCAGCCCGGGGTCGAGCCCGCTCGTGGGCTCGTCGAGGAAGAAGAGCGAGGGGTCGGCGAGCAGCTCGGCGGCGATGCTCACCCGCTTGCGCTGCCCGCCGGAGAGCCGGTCGATGCGCTGGCCTCGGTGCGCGCCCATGTCCACGTCGTCGAGGACCCTGGCGATGCGCGCGGCGATCTCGGCCCGCGCGGTGTCGCCGGGCAGCCGCAGGCGCGCCGTGTAAGCCGAGCGCACGGCCCGCGGGCAGCTCGCGGTGCAGCGTGTCGTCCTGGGGCACGTAGCCGAGGAGCGCGCGGTAGGCGTCGAGCTGCGCGTAGAGGTCGTCGCCGTTCACGAGCACCTGGCCGTGGCTCGCCTCCGCGTAGCCCGCGAGCGCCTTCATCAGCGTCGACTTGCCGGCGCCGCTGCCCCCCACCAGCGCCACGAACTCGCGCGGCGCGATCGAGAGCGACACGTCGCGCAGGATGAGGCGCCCGTCGCGCACGCTCTGCGAGAGCCTGCGCGCGTCGATGCGGATCGCGCCGCGCTCGTCGTACTGCGACAGGCTCTGACCGTCGTACGCCAGCCGGAAGGGCCCGATGCGCACCACCGCGCCGGGCCGCAGCGCCGCGCTGCCCCACGCGCTCGCCGTCACGAAGGTCCCGTTCGTCGCCCCGAGGTCACGGATCACGTGGCCCGCCCCCGAGGCCTCGACCACGGCGTGGCGCCGCGAGACCGCCGGGTTGTCGAGCGCGATGTCGGCGCCCGCGCGGCCGATCGTCACGACCGGGCGGCCCCCGAGCGGGTAGCGCCGGACGATCGCCCCGCCGGGCGCGCGAGGCGCGCGCGGGTCCCGGAACACGATCGTGACGAAGCTGCCCGTGGTCGGATCCCCGATGCGCAGGGCGTCGCCGTCGGCGAGCGCAGCGGCGCCACCCGGAGCGAGCCGCCTCCCCGCGCGGAGCACGCCGTTCGTGGAGCCGAGGTCCACGACACGGAAGCCCACGCCGGCCTCGGCGTCGGGCTCGACGCGCAGGTGCCGCGCGGAGACGAAGCGCGACGCGACCACCACGTCGCAGCCCGGGTCGCGCCCGACGACGAGCGCCCGCCGGCCGAGCGGGACGCGCGAGGCGCCCGCGCCGTCGAGGACGACGAGCTCGGGCCCCTGCGCGGGCGGCCCCAGCACGGAGACGTCGGGGATCGTCAGGCCAGGGCGCGCCTGCCCTGCTGGTGGAGCCGGAACCGGGTGCGACGGGGTCATACCCCCGCCCTCCGCGCGGCTACTTCTTCTTCATCCCCGGCAGGCGGACCGGATCGCCGGGGGCCGGCTCGAGGTACTCGATCTTCTCGGCCGTCATGATGCCGTACTTGGGGTTGGCGGCCGCGCCGCCGGTGGCCTTGGTGAACGTGACCCCGTACGTGCCCGAGATCTTCACCTTGGCGCCGATGTTGGGGAGCGGGTTGGGGATGTCGCTCGCCCAGAACTCGTCCTTGAGGGCGACGTCCTTCTCCTTGCCCTTGGGCGCCTTGTCGAGCGCCTCGATCATGCTGAAGAGCTGGGCGAAGTTGGAGGCCCAGCCCATCACGGCGATCATGTCCTTCGCCTCGCCCTTGTCGTCGGCGATGTAGAAGGTGGGGATCTCGGCCTTGCAGTCGGTGGGATCACCCTTGCCGGTCTTGTGGATCGCGCACTTCGGGGCGCCGTCGTAGTTGGTCTTCACCACGTAGCCGACGAGCGTGATCTTCTTGTTGTTCACGTCGTCGCGGTGGACGCGGCTGGCGAGGTCGTGCGTCACACCCCAGATGGTGTAGGCGTCCCCCGCCTTCTTGGCCTTGGTCGGCAGCGTGGGCACCGCGGGGAGGGACGCCTTCTTCCCGCTCACGGCCGGCTTCGGGTTGTAGACGGGCTCCTCGCCT
Source organism: uncultured delta proteobacterium (assembly GCA_963827955.1). Lineage (GTDB taxonomy): Bacteria > Myxococcota_A > Polyangia > Polyangiales > Polyangiaceae > CAWHDJ01. Next base: position 679,767 of record CAWHDJ010000017.1, read on the forward strand.
CCGCAACCGAGGGAAAGGGAGGAGAGGGCGGCAGCGAAGGCGAGCGCGTGGCGAACGTTCATCGGGGCTCCCAGTTTCGGGCGAAAGGGCTACCACGGGCGAGCGCGACACGTAAAGACAAACCCCGCGCGGACCTCGATCAGAGTACGCTCCGGAGGCGATGGCACAGCCGATGTTCAGCTCCGGTGCGTTCCTGGCCACCGCCCCGTTCGAGACGGCCCGCGTGCTCGTCATGATCCTCGCCGGCGGCGAGGGGCGCCGCCTCGGCCCCCTCACGACGGACCGCGCGAAGCCGGCCGTCCCCTTCGGCGGGCGGTACCGCATCATCGACATGGTGCTCTCGAACTTCGTCAACTCGGGGCTGCGCCAGATCAAGGTGCTCACCCAGTACAAGAGCGCGTCGCTGGAGGAGCACATCGCCAGGGCATGGCACCTCTCACCCATGCTCGATAATTTCATCGAGACCATCCCGGCCCAGCAGCGCACCGGCAAGGACTGGTTCAAGGGCTCCGCGGACGCGGTGTACCAGACCATGCACGTGATCACGGACGAGGCGCCCGACCACGTGTGCATCTTCGGCGGCGACCACGTCTACAAGATGGATGTCCGGCAGATGTTCGCCGAGCACCTCGCCAACGACGCCGACGTCACGGTCGCCGCCATCCCGGTCAAGAAGCAGGAGGCGAAGGAGTTCGGCGTCATCGAGGCGGCGGCGGACGGGCAGATCAAGGCCTTCCACGAGAAGGTGGCCGACCCGCCGCAGATGGCCGACCGCCCCGGCATGTGCCTCGCCTCGATGGGCAACTACATCTTCAAGACGGGCGCCTTGAGCCGCGCGCTGGAGGAGGACGCGGTCCTCGAGGCGAGCCTGCACGACTTCGGCAAGGACATCATCCCGACGATGGTGAAGGGGGACAAGCGCGTCTTCACCTACGACTTCGCCAAGAACCGCGTCCCGGGGGAGGAGGAGGGGTACGCCTACTGGCGCGACGTCGGCACCGTCGACGCCTACTGGGCGGCGCAGATGGACCTCGTCGCCATCCAGCCGGCGTTCAACCTCTACAACCACCACTGGCCGATCCGCACCGGCTATAACCACGATCCCCCGGCCAAGTTCGTCTTCCGCGACGAGGCCAACGCACGCGTCGGCATCGCGACGGAGAGCCTGGTCTCGCTCGGCTGCATCATCTCCGGCGGGCGCCTCCACCGCAGCGTCCTCGGCAACCGCGTGCGCGTGAACTCCTTCAGCCACGTCGAGGAGTCCGTCCTCTTCGAGAACGTCGTCATCGGCCGCCACGCCAAGATCCGCCGCGCCATCATCGACAAGGACGTGGAGATCCCGGCAGGCACCGAGATCGGCTACAACTCCGCGGAGGATCGGAAGCGCTGGTACGTGAGCGAGGGCGGCATCGTCGTCATCCCGAAGCGCGCCAAGCTGGAGGTCAAGTGAGCAGCCGGTAAGCTGGGCGGGATGGGCCGCACCGTCATCGTCGGCGACGTGCACGGCTGCCGCGCCGAGCTCGAGGCGCTGCTCGCGCGCGTCGGCTTCGCCTCGGGAGACCGGCTCGTGATGGTCGGCAACCTCGTCGTGCGCGGGCCCGACCCGGCGGGCACGCTCGACCTGCTCGTCCGGCTCGGCGCGCGCGCCGTCCGCGGCAACCACGAGGAGCGGCTGCTCCGCTGCCGCGCCGGCGAGAGGCCCACCGGCGACACCCAGCAGGAGACGATGGAGAAGCTGCGGCGCCGCCACTGGGATCTCCTGGAGTCCCTCCCGCTCTGGCTCGACCTGCCCGAGCACGGCGTGCGCGTCGTCCACGCCGGCGTCGTGCCCGGCCTGCCCATCGAGCGCCAGCTCCCGCGCGCGCTCACCCACATGCGCGGCCTCGACGACGCCGGCAAGCCGGTCGAGCACGTACACGGCACCCTCTGGGGCGCTCGCTACCGCGGCCCCCCGCACGTCGTCTTCGGGCACAACGCCCTCGGCGGCCTCCAGATCCACGAGCACGCGACCGGCCTCGACACGGGCTGCGTCTACGGCCGCCGCCTCACGGCGCTGGTGCTCGCCGAGGGCGCCTGCCCGCCTCCGCCGGCCGAGCGCGGCGGCGCCATCGTCTCGGTGCCCGCGCGCAAGCGTTACGCCGACGATTAGCGTGAGCTCCCACCGGAAAGCCGCTACATTCCGCGCCGTCCGTCGACCGTCATGGTGGGTGTGAATGAGTAACGAGCCGCGCTATCCCTTCGTCGCCGTCGACGCATCGCCGGACGAGTCCGACGACGTCGCCGCCGCCCTCTTCGAGCTCGGCGCCACGGGGGTGGAGGAGCGCGACGCCTCCACGCTGGTGCGCGGCGCAGGCCCCGGCCGCGTGACGGTGGTCGGCAGCTTCGAGACGCGGGAGGCCGCGGACGCCGCCGTCGGGGAGATGGCGGCCGCCTTCCCCGGCGGCTCGCCCCGGATCGAGGAGGTGGTCGGCGACGCCTGGCGCGACGCGTGGAAGGAGCACTTCGCCCCCTTCGCCCTCACCCCGCGCCTCGTCGTCGTCCCCCCGTGGAGCCCGCGCCTCGAGCGCGAACCGGGCGTGATGTTCCTCGAGCTGGAGCCCGGCCGCGCCTTCGGCACCGGCCTACACGCCACGACGTCCCTCGTCGCCCAGGTCCTCCACGATTTCGCGGTGGGGGTGGCCCCGCGGGAGGCGCCGCCCGTGCTGGGTTGCGACGTCCTCGACGTCGGCACCGGCAGCGGCATCCTCTCCTTCGTCGCGCTCCTCTACGGCGCCTCCCGCGCCCTCGCCATCGACATCGATCCCGACGTCGTCGAGGTCGTCCGCGAGAACGCCGCGCGCAACGGTCTGTCGGATCGGATCGAGGTGCGCGCCGCAGGCGTCGAGACCATCGTCTCCACGTTCTCCTTGGTCCTTGCGAACATCGAGGCGCGCGTCCTCCTCCCCCTCGCGCCCGAGCTGGTCCGCGTCCTCGCCCCCGGCGGCGCGCTCGTGCTCTCCGGCATCCTGGAGAGCGAGCACGACGCCATCGTCCGCACGTACACCTCCCTGCCCCGCCGCCTCGTCCACACCGACACCCGCCGCCGGGGCGACGCCGGCGGCGAGGGGTGGGTGGCGATCTCCTTCCTTTCGACGTGAAGCCCCCCCTCCGGCTCCCCCTCGACGCCATCGCCACGGGTCCCCGCGCGCTCCCGGCCGAGGCCGCCTCTTACGTCACCCGCGTCCACCGCCTCGGCCCGGGGGACCGGCTCCTCGTCTTCGACCCGGATCTCGCCGTCGAGGCCGACGCCGAGGTCTCCGACGTCGGGCGCCGCGCCGTGGTCGTCGAGGTCGGCGACGTCCGGCCCGCCCGGCGGCGGCCGGGGCGGGTCGTGACGCTAGTGCAGGGGGTTGGAAAGGGCGACAAGCTCGACGCCATCGTGCGCGACGCGACCGAGCTGGGCGCCGCCCGGATCGTCCCGGCGATCTGCGAGCGGAGCGTGGCCCGGCCCGACGCCGGCCGTTCGGCCCGCTGGCGGCGCATCGCGGTTGACGCAGCGCGCCAGTGCGGCCGCGGCGACGCCCCTGCCATCGAGCCCCCGCTCCCGTTCGCCAAGGCGATCCTCCTCGCGCGCGACCCCGAGGCGCTCTGCCTCTGCCTCGACCCGGCCGCCGACCAGCCCCTCGGCCCCACCCTCGCGACCCTCGGCGCGCGCCCCGCCGCCCTCGCCGTCGGCCCGGAGGGCGGCCTCACCGGCGCGGAGCTGGCGGCGGCGCAGGCGGCCGGGTTCCTGCGGGTGACGCTCGGGCCGCTGACGCTGCGGACCGAGACGGTGTGCGCGGCGGTGCTCGGGGCGCTCCTGGCGCAGGGCTGAACCCCCAACGTACCGAACCGCGACCGCCAGGGAGCGGGTGCCAGCGGGCAGCGGTGTCTTCGTGCCCTCGCACGGGCCGTGTCTTCGCGTTACGCGTGCGAGGGCACGAAAACGTTGCGCCTCCTGGCACCCGCTCCCTGGCGGTCGCGGTTCGGTATGCCGTTTCCCCGCTACGAGACGGGACGACGCGACGCGCAATATGTGCGGATCTGATCCGATCGAAGGTGCGCTCGGTTCGATCGAAGGCGCCCTCGGTTTGATCGAAGGCGCCCTCGGTTCGATAGAGAGCGCCCTCGGTTCGACAGAGAGCGCCCTCGGTTCGACAGAGAGCGCCCTCGGTTCGACAGAGAGCGCCCTCGGTTCGACAGAGAGCGCCCTCGGTTCGACAGAGAGCGCCCTCGGTTCGACAGAGAGCGCCCTCGGTTCGACAGAGAGCGCCCTCGGTTCGACAGAGAGCGCCCTCGGTTCGACAGAGAGCGCCCTCGGTTCGACAGAGAGCGCCCTCGGTTCGACAGAGAGCGCCCTCGGTTCGACGGAGAGCGCCCTCGGTTCGACGGAGAGCGCCCTCGGTTCGACGGAGAGCGCCCTCGGTTCGACGGAGCGCGCCCTCGGTTCGATCGATCCGCGCGGCGGGCAGCGCGCTGCGTCCGCCCGTTCGCCGGGCGCTTTCCTGCCCCCGGTTCCGGCCAAACTGTGGTAACGCCACGCGCCTCTCATGCAGAAGTGGACGGCAGTCGTGTTCGCCCTGCTGGCGGTGGCGGCCGTCGCGGTGATCGTCGGCGAGCGCTCGGCACCGAGCGTCGCTGCTCACACCTCGACGGTCTCGGCCGACGCCGGGCCGCTCGCGGACGCCGGGCCGCCGCCCGCGCCCCAGGACGCGGGCAAGCCCGACGCCGCCGCCCACGCCGACGGGGGAGAATCTGCCCCGGCGGCGTCCGGCGACGAGCAAGTGGATCCGCTGGGGGTGTTCGGGTACGGCGCCAGCGACGCCGGCACCACCTTGCCGGACGGCACCGTCCCCCCCGCGCTCGCCGCGACCGCGCCCAAGTCGGTCGTCTTCGGGGTCATCCTGGTGCAGTACAAGGGCGCCCAGGGTGCCCCGGCCAACGCGCGGAGCCGCGAGGCGGCGCTCGCGCTGGCGAACCAGATCGCCGCGGACGCCAAGACGGACTTCAAGGCGGCGGTCGCCAAGGGAGACAAGGGCTCCATGGACAACGCGGGGCGAATGCCGCGCGGGATGCTCGAGCCCGCGCCGGAGTACGTGCTCTTCAGCCTGCCCAAGGACGGGGTGAGCGAGCCGGTCGACACGCCGCGCGGATTTTGGATCGTGAAGCGGATCGAGTAAGAAGGGACACGGAGAAGCTCATGGCGACAATCGACATCCGCCGGCCGCACACGCTCGACATGGCAGAGGCCAAGCGCCGCGCCGAGGCGCTGGCGAAGGGTCTGGAGGAGAAGCTCGGCATCCGCTGGCGGTGGGAGGGCGAGAAGATCGCCTTCGACGCGCCGAGCGGCGCGGCCAAGGGCGCGAGCGGCACCGTCCACGTGGAGCCGAAGGAGGTGCGGGTCCAGGTCGACCTGCCCTTCCTGCTCCGCGCCGTGAAGGGCACCGTCGAGTCCAAGATCAACCAGAAGCTGGATGATCTGATCAGCAAGCCCTGACGGCCCGTTCCCCACGAGCCCGAGCCGGAACCCGCGCCCGATCCACAGAGAATCGGGCTCGGGCACGGGCTCGGGCTCGGGCTCGTGGGGCATCCGGCGCGGCACTGAACGGATAGCTTCGTGGACCGGAGCCGCGACTGACGTGCGCTCTGGACGCCACACACTTCCCTTCGATACTCTGCGCTCCGCCATGACGAGGAATCCGCCTCAGGAGGCGCGTCGGAGAACATGACAGCCCAGACCCCCAGTGGGCACAGCGAAGGCGCAGTGCACCTCGTCGCCCGGCTCCGCGCCGAGCTGACCGCACAGCAGGACAAGAGCGCGCAGGCCATCCTCCTCCACGAATGCGGGGTGCTCGAAGAGACCCACGGTGAGGAGCCGGCCGCCGCCAAGGACTACCTCGGCGCGTTCAACGCGGACCCGCAGTTCCGCGAGCCGCTCGAGTCGCTCGTGCGGATCCTCTCGCGCCGCAAGTCCGTGAAGAACCTCGGCAAGCTGCTCGACGCGCTCTGCCGCGCCGCCGCCTCGCCGGAGGAGCGGGCCCGCGCGTTCTGGGAGCGCGCCGCGTACCTGCAAGCCCACGAGCAGAACCTCGCCGGCGCCAAGGATCTGCTCCTCGAGGCCGCCTCGGAGAGCCCGGAGGAGCCGGCCCTCTGGCTCGAGCTCGAGCTCTGCGCGGCCAAGGAGGGCGACGTGAACGGCCGCCTCCGCGCGCTCGACGCGCGGGCGCAGCTCGCCGCCGACCCGACGTGGAAGGCGCTCCTCTTCATCGACCTCGCCGAGCTCGCCGCGGGCTCGGGCGACACGGCGCGCGCGTACGACGCGCTCGGCGCCGCCTCCGCGCTGGAGGGCCGCGCGCAGTTCCGCACGCAGGTCGTCCTCGAGCAGATCGCCGCCAAGGAGGACAACCTGGCCGAGCTCGCCCGCGCGCTCGAGGGCCAGGCGTACCTCATCGAAGAGGCGATCGAGGACACCGCGCGCGGCGACGCGACGGGCGTGCCGCGCTACATGCGGACCTCGGAGTACGCGGCGGACGCGTGGCTCCGCGCGGCCGGGATCAAGCGCCGGCAGGGCGACGGCGCCAACGCCGCGGCGCTGCTCGAGCGCGCCGGCCAGCGCCTGCCGGAGTCGACCGTCATCGCCCGCGCGCGCCTCGGCGCGCTCGAGTCCGCGGGGGACGTGGAGGGCGCCGCCGCCATCGCCAAGCAGCAGCTCGAGCAGGGCGTCAGCGGCACGGGTGCCGCCGCCCTCTGGCTGCGGCTCGCCGAGGCGGCCGTCGCCGCGGGGGACCGGGAGGCTGCCCTCTCCGCGCTCCAGAACGCGCTCCAGTTCGACAAGACGAGCGTCCTCGCCCGCACGTTCGAGATCGACCTCCTCTCCGACGGGAAGGATCCCGCCGCGCTCGCCGCCTCGTACGAGGCGATGGCCGAGACGCTCTCGGAGGGCGCGGCGCGCGCCCGCGCGTACCTCGTCGCGGCGTACGTCTGGGGGGTGCAGGCCGGCGAGCTCGCCTCGTCGCGCGCGGCCCTCGCCAACGCGGCGAAGCAGGGCGTCGGGCCGGCGCTCATCGCGCGGCTGTCGCGCACCATCGCGGCGCTCCGCGCCGACGTGGGCTGGTACGAGGAGGCGACGCGCGCGCTCCTCGCCGCCGCCGAGGCCGATCCGGAGGGCTCCGGCGTCGCCGCGGCGGAGCTGCCGAGCCTCTGGTACGAGCTCGGGCGCAGCACGCTCCTGCGCGGGGACATCGCGGGCGCGCTCGAGGCGTTCGACAGGCTCGCCGCCTCTCCCGCCGTCGACGGCGGGGCCAACAACGCGTGGCTCGGCCGCGTGCTCGCCGCCTTCGCGACGGCGCTGCCGCAGCCGCCGGGAGAGGACGGCGCCGCTTCCCGGCCGAAGGGGACGCCGCTCTCTCCGGAGCGGATCGAGGCGCTCGCCCAGGTCGAGCCCGACGCGGCGACGGCCCGCGCGCTCTGGGTCGTGTCGGCGCTCCGCCGCGCCAAGCTCGGCGACGTCGCCGGCGCGCGCGCCCGGCTGCGTGAGCTGCACCAGGCGGGGCCGGGCGACGTGGTCGTCGCGGTCTTCCTGTCGGAGCTGGACCGGCGCGAGGGCGACCTCGCCGCCGCGGCCGGCGCGCTCTCCGCGTCGGCGAACGACGGCGACGATCCGGACCTCGCGGGCGCGCTGCGCCTCGAGGCGGCGCTGCTCCTGTGGAAATCGGGGGACCGGGCCGCCGCGGTGACGGAGCTGGAGGCCGCCGTGGGCCAGGCGCCGCGCGCGGCGTCGACGCTCCTCGGCTGGGCGCTGCGCGGCGCCGCGCCGGATACGGTGGAGGGCCGGCGGCGCGCGATCGAGGTCGCCGCCGACGCCGGGGCGGACCCGACGTTCGTGGCCCTGGAGCGCTTCGGCCTCGAGGCCGTCCTCGGCGAGTCGCCGGAGGATGCCGTCGGCCCGCTGGAGACGCTCGAGAACGACGCGTCGGGCGACCTCGCCCTCGCCGCCGCGCTCGCGCGCATCGTCTTCCCCGCCGCGCTCGAGAACCGGACGGCCGTCGACCGGGCGCTGGATCAGCTCGACGAGCAGGGCGCGGAGGCGACGGCCATCGCGCGCGCCGAGCGCTACCGGCTCGCGCGCGTGATGGACCAGGACCGGGGCCTCGCCGTGTCGCGCGCGGGGGACTGGGCCAAGGCCGACCCGCAGCTCTACGCCGCGCTGGAGTGGATCGGGGCCACGCTCGCCGCGGAGGATCGCGAGGGCGAGGCGGCGGCGCGCAAGGACGCGGCCGCGAGCTTCGACGGCGCGTCCCGCGCGGCGATGGAGGCCTCCGCGGCGGTGGTCTCGCTCCTCGACCAGCCCACCGTCGCCCAGGGCTTCGTGCAGAGCGACACGGCGCCCGCGCAGCTCGTCAACCTCGAGCTGCGCGCTCCCCGGGTGCGACCCGCGCCGCCGCGCCGCCGCCCTCCACGGGCTCGGCGACGCGCTCGGCGCCGAGGCGCAGATCGACGCGCTCGCGCTCGCCGGCTGGTCCGACCTCGCGGCCGGCAACCCGGAGGAGGCGCGCAGGTCGTTCCGCGCGGTGGTCGACTTGCGCACGAACGACGTGGCGTCGTGGGAGGGCATCCGCGCCGCCTCCGAGGCGCTCGGCGACCACGTGCAGGTGGCGCTCGCCGCGGCGCAGCTCGGCTCGCTCTGCAAGGACGACGCGCGCGGCGCCGAGCTCTGGGAGCAGGCGGGCGTCACGCTCCTCGAGCACACGGACGCGAAGGACGACGCCGAGATCGCGTTCGACAACGCCTTCGGGCGCGACGCGCGCCGGAGCATCGCGTTCGACAAGCTCTTCCGCGCCGTCCGCTCGCGGAACGAGGACGACCGCCTGCTCCACATCATCGAGCGGCGCCTCGACGTCTCCGAGGACGACATGGAAATCGGCAAGCTCTACTGGGAGCGTGCCCGCGTCCTGCGCAAGAAGGGCGACATCGACGGCGCCCTCTCCGCGCTCGAGAACGTGACGATGCTCGAGCCGGATCACGTCGGCGCCGTGGCGCTGATGGGCGAGGTCTACATCACCCGCGGCAACTTCGCCGAGGCGGCGCCGGCGCTCGCGCGCCTGGCCGCGCTCGACCAGGCGCCCAAGCAGCAGCGGCTCGTCTCCGGCCTCGGCGCGGTCGACATCTTCGAGAAGAAGCTCGGCCAGATCGACAAGGCGCTCGAGGTCCTCGTCATGCTGCACAAGGCCGGGCTCTCCACGACGGCGGTGCGCGAGCGGCTCGCCTCCGTCGCGGCGCGCGCAGGCGCGTGGGCCGACGCCACCGGCATCCTCGAGCAGCTCATGAACGAGCGCGAGAAGCGCGAGGGCCGCATCGAGGCCGCGCGCCTCGCCATGGCCATCTGGCGCGACAAGCGCAACGCCCCCCAGCGCGGCGAGGCGGCCGTGAAGAAGCTGCTGGAGGAGTCGCCCGACGACGGCGAGGCGATCGACTTCGTCATCGCCACGCCGTTCGACGCCGCGTTCAAGCAGGCGATGCTCGGCCGCGCCAAGCAGACGCTCCTCGCGGCCCTCACGCAGAACCCGGCCGACGCCGACCGCGTGGGGCTGCTCGCCAAGCTCGCCCAGTTCTACCAGGACCCGGGCCTCCGCCAGGCGACGCTGGGCTCGCTGGTCGCGCTCGGCCGCAACACCGCCGCCGTCTCCGACGAGCTCGCCAAGCTCGACGCCCGCGTCGCCACGCGCCCCCAGATCGCGCTCGACGCCCGCGGCCTCGCCGAGATCGCGGACCCGAACGACGGCGGCCCCATCGCCGAGCTCTTCGTCCAGATGGCGGAGACAATCACGCTGGCGCTCGGCCCCTCGCTCGCCGGGCTCGGCGTGACCAAGAAGGAGCGCATCGAGGCGCGCGGCGGGCACCCGCTCCGCATCGCCGTCGCCGAGTGGATGGGCGCGCTCGGGATCAACACGGACTTCGAGCTCTACATCGGCGGGCCGAACCCGCGCGCCGTCCACGGCGTCGCGGGCGAGATCCCGGCCATCGTCCTCGGCGCCGGCATCGCCCAGCCCTTCGACGCCGCCGCCCGCTCCGCCGTCGCTCGCGAGGTCTTCGCCCTCAAGCGCGGGATCACGGCGCTGCTCCAGCGCGACGACAACACCATCGCGTCGCTCGTCGCCGCCACCTCGATCGAGGCCGGCATCAACGTGCCGGCGCCCGCCTACGCCGTGTTCGGCGAGGTCTCGCGGTCGGTGAAGAAGGAGCTGCCCCGCAAGGTGCGCAAGGCCATCCCCGAGCTGTGCCAGCGGATCGCGCAGAGCGGGGTCGACCCGCGCACGTGGGCCCAGGCCGCACGCCGGAGCATCGATCGCATGGCGGTGATCGCCGCCGGCGACGTCTCCATCGTGCTCGCCGACGTGCTGAAGGCGCCGCGCGATCAGCTCGGCGGCCTCGCGGCGGAGAACGATCGGGCGCGACGCCTGCTCGGCTTCGTCCTTTCTCCGAGTTACCTCGAGCTCCGCAAGACGCTCGGCATGGGGGTCCGGTGAGCACCAACGACGACATGAAGGACGACGACGCGACCCGGCCGGCGGAAAAATCCACCATTCCCCCTGCGGCAGGAGCCCACGGCGACATCTTCAACGACCCCGAGTACGGCGTGGACGACGACGAGGCCACGGTCCTCGCGCGCGTCCCCGACGAGCTCCTCGCGGAGTCGCAGCGCCGCCCGGAGCGGGTCGGCCACGCGCCCGCGGGCGGCGGGTTGAAGCAGATGTTCTCGCGCGAGGCGCCCGCCCACGCGCCGCCCCCGAGGGCCTCCGAGCCGAAGCCGGAGGGCGACGCGCTCCTCGACATGCTCTTCGACGACGCCCGCGACGACGCGAAGCGGGGGGGCGAGCCGGCCGACGCAGAGGCCGCGCCGGCGGAGTCCGGCGTGACCGCGACGCCCACGCCCGCGCACAGGCCGCCGCCCCCGCCGATGCGCCCGCGCGTCCCGGCGCCGCCCCCGCCGCCGCCCGCGGCGGAGCACGAGGCCCCGACCAGCGAGGGCGACGACGAGGTCGACGTGTCGTCCCTCGCGTCCGACGACGGAGGGATCGTCGACTCCGCGACCAGCGACGGCGAGGAGCTTGCGGTGGCCCAGGCCGACTCTCCACCCACCCCGCCGGCCCGGCCGGTGCCCCCGGTGGCGGAGCACGCCGCGTCGGTGGAGGACCACGATCCCACCGAGGTGGACGTTGCCGGGGAGCCCGCCCCCTCTCCGAAGCCGCCCAAGGCCGCGGCGCTGCCCTCGCGGCGGCCGCCGCCCGTCGCGTTCGAGCGCGAGGAGGACGCGAGCGCGCTCCTGCTCCGCGTGCAGCAGCGCGACGCGTGGGTGGCGCGCGCGGAGTGGCTCCGCGCGGAGGCCGACGCGGAGCAGGACCCGGCCGCCAAGGCGCGCGGGCTCCTGGTGGTCTCCGAGCTCTACGCGATGAGCGGGGAGGAGCAGACCGCGCGCGCCGTCGCCGAGGAGGCGCGCGCCCTCGCCCCCTCGTCGCCGCTCGCCCACCGGCAGGTCCGTGGGCTGGTGACGCGCGACGGCGGCTCCTTCGCCACCGTCCTCGACGCGCTCGACGAGGAGACGCGCGCCAGCGCGACGCCGGAGGCCAAGTGCCACGGCCTTCTGCTCGGCGCGGAGATCGCGCGGATCTGCCTCTCCGACGAGGAGGGGTCGAAGAAGCGGGTGGAGCAGGCGCTGCGGACCGTGCCCGGCGATCCGCGCGCGCACGTGCAGCGCTTCTGCGAGGCCCTCGCCGCGCCGGAGCCCGAGGAGGGCGCGCCCGCGCCCGCCACTCGCGTGAAGATCCCCGAGCTGCCCGAGCTCGGCCAACTGGCGGAGGCGGCGCAGCAGGTGCTCGCCCACCGCGGGCTGACCGCGGCGACCGCCGTCGGCAAGCCGCCGCCGAAGTCCGCGCCGCCCGCGGGCTCGCAGTACGAGGCGCTCCTCCGCGTGCGCGCGTCGGCGGCCGCTTCGGACCACGCCGGCGTGGTGGCGGGCCTCGAGGCGCTCAAGGGCGCGCGGGCGCTCTCCGGGGGCGCACAGTGGCTCGCGGGCGTCCTCGGCGCGGTGCGCAAGGAGACGCGCGCGCGCTCGACCGAGGCGTTCCGGGCCGTGGCGTCCGGCTCCCACGGCCCGCTCGCGCTCCGCGCGCTGGCCGCCCGCGCCATCGAGCTGGGCGACGCGGAGGCCGCCCGCTCCGCGACGGAGCTCGCCGGCCATGGGTCGGAGGCGTTCAGCGCCGCCAATCGCGTGGTCCTGGCCTCGCTCACCGGCGGGGGGCGCGCGGAGATCGAGCCCTGGCTCGACGCGCTGCTCAGCGACAACGACCTCGCGCCCATCGCCGCCGCCGCGAGCGCGGCGGCCGGCGGCGACGACGAGCCGTTGATGAACTCGGTGGGCTCTGCCCGCTCCCGCGTCGCCGTCACGCTCGGCCGCGCGCTGGGCGCCAAGGACGGGCGCCCGGCCCTCCGCCCCGCCGTCGCCGGCTACGTCGACGCCTCCCCCAACAACCTCGCCCGCGCCCTCTCGATCGACCTCGACGTGCAGGACGGCGCCACCGGGCGCGTGGCGCTCGCCGTCTCGACCTGGCGCGAGGACACGGATCTGGAGCGCGAGAGCGCCCTGGCCGGCGCGCTCCTGGCCGAGGCCGCCGGCGAGGCGGACCGCGCGCGCGAAGAGCTGGAGCGCGTGCGCGCCGCCGACCCGGGCAACGAGGCCGCGGCGCGCGCCGCCGCGGCCCACGCCACCCCCGAGGAGGCGGCGAAGATCCTCGCCGACCACGCGCAGGGGCTGGAGGAGGGGAGCCGCGCCGCCGTGCTGCTCGTCGAGGCGGCGGCACGCCTCGCCGACTCGGGCGACGCGGACGCGAGCGACGCGCTCCTGCGCCGCTCCGCGGAGACGGAGCCGCAGGTGCCCCTCGCCCACCACCTGGGCGAGCGCGCCGCCCGGGCGCGGAACGATCGGGACGCGCTCATCGAGTGGATCCGCTCGCACCGTGACGCGTGCGCGGATCCCGTGGAGCAGGCCCACGACCTGGTGCGCGAGGCGCTGCTCGTGGCGGAGGGCGACGCGTCGTCCGCGGCGATGCTCCTCGAGGCCGCGCTGCGGGCACGCCCCACGGACGTCGCCCTGCGCGAGATCTACGAGCGCCTCGCGCCCGAGCCGCCGGCGGACCGCGCCACCTGGCGCGCCGAGCGCGCGGCCGAGGCGACGGGCGTCGAGGCCGCGAGGCTCTGGCTCGACGCCGCGCTGGAGCTGGAGCGCGCCGGCAATCTCGAGAACGCGGCGCGCGCGGCGCAGCAGGCGATCGCCGCCGGGGAGTCGCGGATCGCGCCGATCGCGGCGTACCGCGCGGCCCTCGCGGGGCACGGCGCCGGCAACGTCGTCGGCCAGCTCCTGCCCCGGGCGAGCGAGAGCACCGACCCGGTGGAGCGGCTCGAGATCTACGAGCGCCTCGCCGAGCTGGACGAGCGCGGGCGCGGGGACGCGGCGAGCGCGATGCTCTTCCGCCGGACGATCCTGGAGGAGACGGCCGGGCACATGCCGACCTTGTGCCGCGTCGCCAGCACCCTCATCGGGGCCGGCCGCGACGACGAGCTCGAGCCCATCGCCCTCGACATCGCCAAGCACCTGGACGGCCCCGAGGCGGTGGCGCACGCCATGCTCGCCTCGCGGCTGCACCAGCGCGCGGGCAACTGGGACGAGACCCGCGAGGCGGTCGAGGTCGCCTACCGGCAGGTCCCGCGCGGCATCTGGGCGCTGCGGCAGATGGCGGCGCACGCGCGCGCGAGGGGCGAGCACGCGCTCGCGCTCGAGTGCGACCGCGCCTTGATCGACCGCACGAGCCGGCCGTCGGAGGCGGCCACCCTCTCGCTCCGCGCCGCGCAGAGCGCGCTGCGCGCCGGGATGCTCGAGGACGCCCTCCCCTTCCTCGCCGGCGCCATCGATCTGGTCCCCCAGCACATCGTGGCGCACCTGGAGCTGGCCTCCGCGCTCGAGCAGAGCAAGAACCCGGCGGGCGCAGCCGCCGCGCTCGAGGCGGCGGCCAATGCGTGCGCCTCTCCCGCCGAGCGCGCTCGCCTGCTCTACCGCGCCGCCATCCTCTGGCACGACCAGGTCGACGACCCGCCGCACGCGCGCGACGCGCTCGAGGCGGTCGCCGCCATCGATCCTTCGTACGAGGACGTCTTCCCGCGGCTCCAGGCGATCTACGTCGCCGCGGGCGCCCGCGCGGAGCTGGCCGCGCTCCTCGAGCGCCGGCTGGAGGCCGTCACCGACCCGGCCGAGCGGGTGGAGATGGAGGTGCTCCGGGGCCGCGCGCTCGCCGACGTCGGCGACTCCGCCGCCGCCAAGCGCGCGCTCGCCGCCGCGCTCGACGCCAACCCGGATCACGTCGACGCGCTCGCCGCCTTCGGCGACGTGGCCGCCGCCGAGGAGGACTGGTCGGGCGCCGAGCAGGCGTGGATCCGCCTCGCCCGGCTGGTGGCCGAGCCCGAGAAGCAGGCGGCGATCTACTTCCGCCTCGGCGATCTCTACGACGAGCGGCTCCCCAACCCGGAGCGCGCCGAGCTCGCCTACCAGGAGATCCTCAAGCACTCGCCCAACGACGCGGGCGCGCGGGAGCGCCTCGTCGCGCTCTACCAGAAGATGGGCGACTCCTCGCGCGCGATCGAGCAGCAGACGCTCCTCGTCAACGCCGCCGAGGCGCCCGAGGCCAAGTGCGAGCGCACGACGCAGCTCGCCGGGATCTACGAGGCCATCGGCGACACGAAGAAGGCCGAGAGCACGCTGCTCCAGGCGCGCAAGACGTGGCCGAAGGACGACGTCGCGCTCGCCGCGCTCGCGCGCTTCTACCTCCGCAACAACCAGGAGCAGGCGGCCAACGTGCTGCTCGACCGCGCCGTCGCCGACGCGCGCCGCGCGCTGGGCACGGGGCGCTTCGAGCCGTACCTCTTCAGCACCATCGCGGCCGTGGCCGACCTGCGCAACCGCCCCGACGCGGCGCGCGTCGCCAAGGCGGCGGTCGCCGCGCTCGAGGGCGGCGACGCTGCGCTCCCGGGAGCGGGCGCCTCCGCCGCGGAGCCGCAGCTCGACGAGCTGCTCGCGCCCGAGGTCATCACCCTCGCGTTCCGCGATCTGCTCCAGAAGACGGGGCCGCTGCTCGACACCGCCCTGCCCTTCGACCTGGGCGGCGTCCGCGCCGCGCCGCTCGCGCCCCAGCTCGCCGATCTGGGCGATCAGATCCGCGAGATCGCGGCCGGCTACGGCCTGCCGGGGCTCCAGGTGCAGACGTCGACGGTGCTCGGCGCCGAGTGCCGCCCCGTGAGCACGCACCCGCCCGTGCTGGTCCTCGGGCACGCGCTGGCCACCTCCTCCCGCGAGGACGTGAGGACCTTCCTCGTCCACCGCGCGCTCAAGATCCTCCAGGCGAACGCCGCGACCATCTCGCGGACGCCGCCGATCGACCTCTGGCCCCTCGTCGCGGCGTACCTCAAGGCGTTCAACGCCACGTGGGTGCCCCAGGGCGTCGACCAGGGCAAGCTCAACCAGTTCCACGGCGCCATCTCCCGCGCGATGCCCAAGGGGCTCGACCCGCAGGTCTCCCTCCTCGCGGCCGAGGTCATCGGCTCGATCGGCAACCGCGCCTCCACGCTCAACACCGTCATCAACGGCTGGGGCAACCGGGCGGGCCTGCTCGCGGTGGGCGACCTCAACGTCGCCATCACCGGCATCGCCTGGTCGGGCGGCCACCAGAACGCGCCCCCCGCCACCGGCAAGGATCGGATGACCTGGATCGGCCGCAACGCCGAGGCCCGGGAGCTGGTCGTCTTCTCCGTCAGCGACGCGTACGCCGACGCCCGAGGTCGCCTCGGGCCGGCGCTGCTCAGCGCCTCGGCCGAGGCCGACGTCTCGACCGAGGATGTCGAGATCATCGACTGAGCGCGTTCTTCCCCTACGATCCGAGTTGTGCCGCACACTGATCGCCTCGGCCGTCCCCTCCGGAGCGTCCGCGTCTCCGTCACCGATCGGTGCAACCTCCGCTGCGCGTACTGCATGCCGGAGCGGGACTACGTGTGGCTGCCGCGCGCCGACGTGCTCGGCTACGAGGAGATCGGCGCGATCGTCGACGTCCTGCTCGACGCCGGGGTCGACAAGGTCCGGCTCACGGGGGGCGAGCCGCTGGCGCGCGCCGATCTCCCGCGCCTGGTCCGGATGCTCGCGGAGAAGCCCGCGCTCCGGGACCTCTCGCTGACCACCAACGGCGTGCTCCTCGCCGAGCAGGCCGTCGCGCTGAAGCTGGCCGGGCTCGGGCGCCTCACCGTCAGCCTCGACACGCTGCGCCGCGACCGCTTCCTCTCGCTCACCAGCCGCGACGCGCACGGCGACGTGCTCGCCGGCATCCGGGCCGCGCGCGACGCCGGGCTCGGGCCGCTGAAGATCGACACGGTCGTCATGCGCGGGCAGAACGACGACGAGATCGCGGATCTCCTCGCGTTCGGGCGGGAGGTGGGCGCCGAGGTGCGCTTCATCGAGTACATGGACGTCGGCGGCGCCACGCGGTGGGCGCCGTCCGCCGTGGTCTCGCGCGCGGAGGTGCTCGCGGCGGTCGCGCGGGCCCACGGGGGCGTCGAGCCTGCGGCCGACGGCGCGCGGGGGTCGGACCCTGCCGAGCGCTTCGTGCTCGGTGACGGGACGCGCTTCGGGATCATCGCGTCGACGACGGCCCCGTTCTGCCGCGCCTGCGACCGCGCGCGCCTCACCGCGGACGGCATCTGGTACCAGTGCCTCTACGCGCAGGAGGGCGTCGACCTCCGGGCGCTCCTGCGCGGCGGCGGAGGGCCCGAGGCGGTCGCCGCCGCCATCGCGCGCGCCTGGGAGCGGCGCGCCGACCGCGGGGCCGAGGAGCGCCTCTTCGCCGCCGACCGCGGGCCGATCATCCCGGTCGAGGCGCTGCGGAAGAATCCGCACCTCGAGATGCACACGCGCGGCGGGTAGCCGGGTCAGCGATCCGCGAGCATCGTGGTCATCGCCGCGGCGTGCTCGCCCGCCTCGAACGGCACGCGCAGCTCGAGCAGCACGCCGGCGCCGAGCGCGGCGGCGAGCAGGAGGCCGGCGACCGCCCGCGGGTCCACGTCGCGGCGCACCGACCCGGCGCCCTGCCCGGCGCGCACGGCCTCGGAGATCCGGTCCCGCGTCCGCTCCGTGATCGCGACGTAGCGCTTGCGGAGCGCCGGGGAGCGCGCGCACGCGGCGAGGAACCTGTCGAGGGGCACCGCGCCGAACGCGGTGAAGCGCCCGCCCGCGACGGCGGAGCTGAAGGCGTCCATGATTCCGTACAGGTCGAGATCCGGCCCGCGCTCCGCGAGGATGCGCTCGAGGAAGCTCGCCGTCGCGCGCTCCATCACCGCGGTGATGAGCGTCCTCCCGGTCGGCGAAGTGGACGTAGAACGCCCCGCGGGTGAAGCCCGCCCGCGCGCAGATGGCGTCGAGGCTCGGCGCGTCGAGGCCCTGCTTCGAGAACAGCTCGGTCGCGGCGCGGACCAGGGCCTCGCGCGTCTCCCGCTTCTCGGCGTCGCGCCCGCGCTCCGAGGCGGGGGGAGCCGCCCTCTTTTTGCCGGCCATGGGCTTGACATACGCGTTCGTATGTAGAGAATCAAGCGCACATACCAGCCCGTATGTGAAGAAGGAGCGCCGCGCCATGTCATCTGCCGCCGCAACCGCCCCGGCCCCCGGGGTCCCCGCCGCCGCGACGCTCCGCGTCCTCGGCCTGCACCTCGTCGCCTTCTCGCTCCCGCTCTACGTCCTCGCGTTCGTCCTCACGGGCCCGCACCCCTGGTACACGTCCCTCCCCTGGCTCGCCGCCCTGCCCGTCGTCGTGCTGCTCGACCGGCGCTCCGGCTCCGCGCTGCACGCGCCCATCGAGGGGATGCCGAGCTGGCCCTTCGACGCGATGCTGGTGGCGCTCAGCGCGCTCCAGGTCGTCAACGTGGCGCTCGCGGCGCGGATGGTGGCGAGGGGCGGCCTGCTCTCGGCGGACACCGTGATGGCCGCGCTCCTCGTCGGCGCGAGCTCGGGCTGGTCCGCCATCGTCGTCGCGCACGAGCTGATCCACAGGAAGTCGCGGTGGATGGTGGCGCTCGGGCGGCTCATGCTCTGCACGGTGCTCTACGAGCACTTCTACATCGAGCACGTCCGCGGCCATCACCTGCGCATCGGCACCGAGCTCGACCCGGCCACCGCCCGCTTCGGAGAGACGTACGCCGAGTTCTGGCGGCGCACCGTGCCCGCGCAGTTCGAGAGCGCGTGGCGCCTCGAGGCGAAGCGGCTCGGGGACGAGGACATGCGCTGGAACGACCCGCGCCTCCTCGGGAGCGCCGTGGTGCACGGCCTCCTCGCCGGCGCGGCGCTCGCCATCGGCTTCTACGCCGCCTTCGGCCCGGCCGCGCTCGTCTTCTTCCTGGCGCAGGCGTACGGCGCGGTACGCCTCCTCGAGGCGGTGAACTACTTCGAGCACTACGGGCTGCGCCGGCAGGGGCGGAAGGTGCGCCCCGTCGACTCGTGGGACAGCGACTCGTGGTTCACCCTCTTCGCGCTCGTCGGCCTCTCGCGGCACGCCGACCACCACGCCTACGCGGCGCGCCCCTTCCAGGCGCTCCGCACGTGGGAGGAGAGCCCCAAGCTCCCGGCCGGCTACGTCGTGATGGTGCTCATGGTCATCTTCGACAACCCTCGCGCTCGGCGGCTCTTGGGCGAGGAGCTCGAACGCCGCCGCCTGGGTCCGTTCGCGGCACCGGCGTGATTCGGGGGCAGGCTCCGGAGCCACGTCTCGGGCTCCTCCGCTGGGTAGACGCGGAGCGAGCCGTCCGCCGGCCCGAGCAGATCCTCGGGCCGGTCCGCGTGCAGCACCCGCTGCGCCGCGAGCAGCCCCGTCATGGCGGTCCCGGCCACGCCGTGGCTGATGGTGCTGGCGCCGCAGGAGTAGAGGCCCTCCACGCTGCTCTCCGTCGCGAACGAGAAGGGCCCGAGCTGCCAGGGCGTCTTCGCCGTCCCGTACGAGCACCCGAGCGGCGTGTTGCAGTAGTGGTCGTTGGTCAGCGGCGACGACACGGAGCGGAAGCGCATCGCCTCGCGGAGGCCTGGGATGATCTCCTCGGCCGCGTCGATCACCTTGTCGCCGATCGACTCCTTGAGGCGCTCGTACTCCGGGCCGCGCTCGCCCGGGGACGTCCCCGCCCAGCGCGCGAAGGGCGCGTACGGCACGAACGTGAACATCTCCAGCGTGTGGCGGCCGTCGCGGCGGTGGCCCGGGTCCTTGAGCGTGGTGATGGCGAGGAAGATGCCGTCCACCTGCGCGCCGGGGAGGCTCCGCTCCAGGCGCTCGTAGAGCGCGCCCACGTCCCGGCGGCGGTACCACCAGTAGTTGCCCGAGTCGAAGCCCCTCCGGCGGAGGTCCATCTCGACCGCGCAGTAGACGCCCATCATGCTGACCGAGTACTCCATGCGCTCCGCCTTGCGGCGCTCGCGGCCGCCGTGCTCGGGCGCGAGGAGCTGGCCGAAGGTCACCGACGGGTCCGCGTTGGAGATGACGTTCGGCGCGAGGATCTTCTCCCCCGAGGCGAGCTCGACGCCGGCGACGTGGCCGCGCTCGACCAGGATCCGCGCCACGCGCGCGCGGAGCCGGATCTGCCCGCCGCGCCGGCGCAGCACCTTGATCATCGCCAGCGGGAGCCGCTTGGCCCCGCCGCGCGGGTAGAACGCGCCGTCGTAGTAGTGGCTGATCATGCTCGCGTGGAGGGCGAGCGAGACGCGCGAGGGCGCGAGGCCGTGGTTGCCCGACTGCGCCGAGAGGACGGCGCGGAGGAGCGGGTCGCGGATGGTGCGGTCGAGGAGCGCGCCCTGGGTGCGGAAGCCCCACGCGCAGAGCGCCGGCGCCGCGAACGGGATGCCCAGGGCGGCGGGGAAGGAGAGCATCCGGTCGCAGCGCCCGACGCCCTCGTTGATTCGGCGGATGGTGGAGAAGTAGCGCTCGAGCCCCTCCCGCTCGTGGGGGAAGCGCGCGCAGAGCTTGGCGAAGTAGCGGGCGAACCCGCGCGGGACGTCGAAGCGCTCGCCGTCGATCAGGAAGTGGTCGAACCCGTCCGGGTTCATCTCGCAGAACTCGAGGTCGTCGCTCAGCCCGAGGCCTTCGTACAGGCGACGCAGGGCGCCGCCGGGGCCCAGGCCGCCGAGGTAGTGGACGCCCGGGCTGAAGCGGTAGCCCCCGAGCGCGAAGCTCTGGCAGAAGCCTCCCGGCAGGTAGTGCTGCTCGAGCACCAGCACCCGCTGCCCGGCCCGCGCGAGCGCGACCGCGGCCGTGAGGCCGCCGGATCCCGACCCGATGACGATCGTGTCCCACGATGCCGACATGCGTCCCACAGCCCCCCGTTCCCCCTTGGATGGCGCGGCGGGTGTCTCGGAAGCGCGCGGGATGCGTCGGCTACTACTCTTCCCCGCGCTCTCGCTTCTCCAGGTTGGTCAGCGGATCGGGGCAGACCACGGGCACGACGCGCTCGGGGGGCCCGCCCTCCCGGATGCACGTCTTGCCGGCGATCCGGATGCGCTCGCCGATCTGGAGATAGAGCGGGCACGGGACGACGTGGACGGGCGAGTCGCGATCGGGATCGGAGAAGAAGATCTCGCAGTGGGTCGCCTCGCGGGCGAGGTAGTACCGCCGCACCGGGCGGCGCGCCGACATGCTGGGCGCGGGCGCGAGCGACGCGCTCCCGACCTCGAGCGGCGCGGGCGGCGCCTCCCGCCCCTTGCAGCCCGCGAGCGCGAGGAGGGCCACCAGGAGGTGGACGACCGAGGCGGAGCGAGCCCTCGCCGCGCCCACGTCACCTCCCGGGGAAGATCAGGATCGAGACCTTCGTGAGGAAGAAGTCGGCGATGAGGATGGCGATGGAGATGGCCACGACGGTCCGCGTGGTCGCCTGGCCGACCCCCTCCGTCCCGCCGCGGGTGATCAGGCCGAAGTGGCAGCCGGTCAGCGCGATGATGGCGCCGAAGAAGGGGCACTTGTACATGCCGCTGAAGTAGTCGGCGAAGTTGACGGAGCCGAGCGACGTGCGCAGGAAGAAGCCGGGCGGGATGTCGAACTGCACCGAGGTGATGCCCATCGCGCCCGCGAAGCCGAGGACCAGGGCGAAGGCGCCGAGGACGGGCATCACGAGCGTGCTCGCGATGAGGCGGGGGACGACGAGCTTCTTGACCGGATCGGCGCCGAGCGCGCGGATGGCGTCGATCTGCTCGGTGACGGCCATGGATCCGACCTCGGCGGCGATGCCGGCGCCGATGCGCCCCCCGACGATGACGGCCGTGAGCGTGGGCGCGAGCTCGCGCGAGAACGAGAGGCCGATGATGCGCCCGGTGTACTCCATCCCGCCGAACTTCTGCAGGCCGAAGGCGAACTGCACCGCCATGACCATGCCGACGAAGACGCTCGTCACGGACGCGATGCCCATCGACCGGACGCCGAGCGACTCCATCTGGTAGAGCGTCGAGTCGATCTCGAACGGGCGGCGGAACATGGCGATGAACGCGTGCGCCGTCATGCGCCCAATCAGGCCGAGGTGCTCGAGGAACCCGAGCGACGTCTTCGTAGATCCGCGCCCGGGCCGGCGCGGGGGCCGGCGGCAGCATGGACATCGAGCGGGGGCGCCGGCTCCAGCGGAGGCGCGCGAGTGGGGGGCGGACCGAGGAGGGCGGGGACGGGTTCAGTCTGCATGGGAGGTGTTCGTGGAGAACCCGCGGACGAAGCGCTCGAACTGCATGGCACCGGCGGCGAAGCGAGGGGGCGAGGCCATGTAGTCGAAGTCGTAGACGCAACCGTCTTTCTTCAGGACCCAGACGTCGAACTTCATCGGCACGCCGTCGAGCTTGGCCGTGACGACGGTCCGCATCGCCTCCCGGTGGTCGAAGGGGAGCACGCCCTGGTCGAGGATCTCCCGGTCGGTGAAGCGGAGGAACAGGTGCTGGGTGAGCGAGTCGAGGGGCACGTCTTCGCCGTCGAGGCCGCAACGCGCGTTCACGACGACGGTGGAGCCGTCGCGGTCGTCCCGGTAGGCGAGGGCGGCGTGGGAGACCTCGACGCGGCGCCAGCGTCGCGGGAGGTCGCCCCGATACGGAACGCGAAACCAGTCCCGCGGTACATGTTCCCTCGAGGCCTGCGCTGCAGCCGGCACCGGCCGAGGGTCGGCGGCGAGGACAGAGGGGACGAGCTGGCGTCGCATCGGGCGGGCGTCATGACGCTAGCATGTTATCCGTCCCAAGGGCGATGCTCGCGGGGCGTGATATGGTAACGCGGGGGGCCGGCTCCTCGGGGGCGGCCGGAAGCCCTCCCACCGGTCGTGCTTGCGGCCCCGCGGGTCGGTCGAAGAAGATGCCGCAGGAGCAAGAGCCCCGCGATGAACCCGCCGATGTGGGCGAAGAAGGCGACGCCGCCGCTGGCCTGCCCGCCCAGCCACGCCGAACCCGTAGAAGAGGTTCATGACGAAAGAAGAGCCCGATGACGATCCACGCCGGCAGCTCGATGAGGAGGCCGAAGAAAAGCCACAGCAAGCGGGATGGGGTTCAGCATCGTGATGGGCGAGCGCGGGTAGAGCGAGCCGTAGGCCGCGAGCACGCCGGCGATGGCCCCCGAGGCGCCCACCATGGGCATCGGCGAGCCGGGTCGATGAAGCATCTGCGGCCGGCCGCGGCGCCACGCCGGCGAGGAGGTAGAAGACGAGGTAGCGCCAGCGGCCGAGCGCGTCCTCCACGTTGTCCCCGAAGATCCAGAGGAAGAGCATGTTCCCGCCGATGTGCGCCCACCCGGTGGGCCGTGCATGAACATGCTCGAGAGGACGGTCGGCAGGTCGGCGAGCGGCTGGGCGAAGAAGCGCGCCGGGACGAGGCCCCACTCCTGGAGCAGGAGGCGCGCCGGGTAGCCGAAGGAACGCCGCCTGCTCCCAAGCGAAGCGAGCACGTTCGCGGCGATGAGCAGGTAATTGACGATGGGGATCCTGCGGGGGACCAGCCGATCGCGGATGGGGAGCATCGCAGGAGACCATAACCACGCCCGGCCGTCCCGACGAGCGAGCGGGCCGCGCCGTCTACGCCGGCCCGGCCCGAGAGCGTCCGACCGGGTCACCGCGAGCCCCGCGCGTGACACCACAAGCCCGGCTTGATACACCGAAGGGGCCGCCATGCCGGAGCCCCTTCGCCTCTACAATACCTTGACCGCCCAGCTCACCCCCCTCGTCCCGAAGCACCCGGGCAAGGTCGGGATCTACACCTGCGGCCCGACGACGTACGACGTCGCGCACGTCGGGCACGCGCGGGCGGCCATCGCGCCGGACGTGCTCGTGCGCTTCCTGCGCTTCCGGGGGCTCGAGGTCCGGTACGTGCGGAACATCACGGACGTCGACGACAAGATCCTCCACCGCGCGGAGCGCGAGGGTGTCTCGCCGCTCGATCTCTCGGCCCGGATGGCGAAGCTCTACCAGGACGACGTGCGCGCCATCGGCTGCGCCGATCCGGACGTCGAGCCCAAGGTCTCCGATAACATCCCCGAGATCGTCGCCCTGATCGAGCAGCTCATCGCCCATGGCGCCGCGTACGAGGTCAAGATGGCGAGCGGCGCCCGGGACGTCTACTACAGCGTCCGCGCGTTCCCCGGGTACGGCAAGCTCTCCAAGCGCAACGTCGACGAGATGCGCGTGGGCGCCCGGGTGGAGGCCTCGGAGGAGAAGCGCGACCCGCTCGACTTCGCGCTCTGGAAGGGCTGCGTGGGGGACGCCTGGGGCTTCGACAGCCCCTGGGGCAGGGGGCGGCCGGGCTGGCACATCGAGTGCTCGGCGATGGCGAGCCGTTACCTCGGGCACGGCTTCGACGTCCACTGCGGCGGGATGGACCTCATCTTCCCCCATCACGAGAACGAGATCGCGCAGAGCGAGGCCGCCCACCCCGACGATGGCTGCTTCGCGCAGATCTGGATCCACAACGGCTTCGTCAACATCGACAAGGAGAAGATGTCGAAGTCGCTGGGCAACTTCGTCACGCTCGGCGACGTCCTCACGCGCAACGACCCCGAGGCGCTCCGCTACTTCCTCCTCACGGTGCACTACCGCGGCCCCATCGGCTTCGACGTCGAGAACCGCTGCGCCGCGTGCAACGCCGTCCGCCCCTCGCGGGACGCGGCCGTCGCCTGCCCCGCGTGCGGCCAGCTCGGCGAGGGGCGCGTCGTCTTCCCCGGTGTGGTCGAGGCGGAGCGTCGCGTCGACTACCTGTACCAGGCGCTCGCGCGCCTCCAGGCGGCCCAGGGCCCGAGCGGCGGCACCATGGCCGCCCGCATCCCGAAGGACCTGACCCCCTTCACCAAGCTCTCGGCCGATGCGGTCGACCGGGTGATCGCCGCCCTCGACGACGACCTCAACACGCCGGTCGCGCTCGCCGTGCTCGCGGAGCTGGCCAAGGCGGCGAACGAGCTGGCGGACCTCGTGCAGAAGCGGAAGAAGGACGTCGACCTCCAGCGGGCGGCCCCCTTCGTCGCGGCCAAGCTGCAGGCCTCGCTGATCTCGTCGCTCAAGCCGCTCGGCCTCCTCCAGACGGCGGCCGAAGAGTACCGGCGGCGGACCCAGGCGCGGCGGCTCGCGATCGTCGGGCCTCACGCCCGAGCAGATCGAAGCCCGCATCGCCGACCGCGCCGCCGCCCGGCAAGAGAAGGACTTTGCCCGCGGCGACGCGATCCGCGCCGAGCTCGAGGCGAAGGGGGTCGAGGTCGCCGACGCGCCCGAGGGGACCACCTGGCGGGTGGCCCCGCGCTAGCGCGGGCCCGCGGAGCAGGCCCTGCCTTCCCCGCCCCCGGAGTCTCCTCACCCTGCGACGATCGGGGCGCAAGCCTCGTGCCGCACAGTGGACGGCCCAACCCGGCGGATTTACGTTGCCCTCGCTCTAACCGCAACCCGGCGTGATCGCCGCTCCGCCCCAGACTGTCGCCATGGCCAAGGACCTCTATGCCGTGCTCGGCGTGCCCAAGGAAGCCGACGAAGACACCATCAAGAAGGCCTTCCGCAAGCTCGCGATGAAGTACCACCCCGACAAGAACCCGGGGAAGGCGAACGAACAGCGCTTCAAAGAGGTGAACCAGGCGCACGAGGTCCTCAGCGACAAGACCAAGCGGGCGCTGTACGACGAGTTCGGCGAGGAGAGCCTGTCGCAGGGCTTCGACGCCGAGCGGGCCCGCGTCGTCCGGCAGTACGGCGGGTTCCGGCCGGGCCGCGGCGCCGGCGCCGGCGGCGGCGGCCCCGGGTTCGACGTCCAGGAGATCTTCGGCGGCGGCGGGGCCGAGGGCGGGGGCGATTTCGGCGAGATCTTCGGTGACCTGTTCGGCCGGGCCCGGGGCGGGCGCGGCCCCCGCGGCGCGGCGCGCGGGCAGGACGTGGAGAAGCTCGGTGACCATCGACTTCGCCTCCGCCGTCAAGGGCACCCAGCTCCAGGTCCAGCGGGGCGGGGAGACGGTGACGGTGCGCGTCCCGCCCGGCGCCAACGAGGGCAGCCGCCTGCGCATCCCCGGACAGGGCGGCCCCGGCGGCGGCGGCGGCCCGGCCGGGGACCTGCTGCTCACCATCCACGTCACCCCCCACCCCTTCTTCAGGCGCGAAGGGGACGACCTCCACGTGGAGGTGCCCATCACCGTCGGCGAGGCGTACCACGGGGCGAAGGTCCGGGTGCCCACGCCCGACGGCGACGTGACGATCAAGGTCCCGCCCCACACGCAGAGCGGGAACCTGTCGCGCCTCCGCGGTAAGGGCGTCGCCCGCAAGGGGAAGGAGCCCGGGGATCTGTACGTGAAGTACATCGTCCACGTGCCCACGGAGGACGACCCCGAGGTCGCCAAGGCGGTCGACGTGCTCGCGTCGAAGATGACCGGAGACCCGCGCACCGGGCTGCACTTCTGACGATGGCCCGCGGCGCGCTGGCCGTCACGACGGGGCTGCTCTCGCTCCTGGCAGCCTGCGCCTCCGCCCCCGTCCCACCGGCCCCGCCGCCCTTCGCCGGCGCTCCCCCGGGTCCACCCGCCGAGCTGGGCGCGCCTCCCGCCGACGCCCCTCCAGCGCCGGCTCCCACGCCTGCCGCGCCGCCCCCGCCTCCGGCGCCGGCGCCGGCCGCGCCCCCCACGCCCACGATCACCCTCGAGCCGGCCTTCCGCCTCGACCGCCGCGTCTTCCCTCGCACCCGCGCCGACTTCCTGGCCGACCTCGCCGACCGCACGCGCTGGAACAAGGGCGACATGGGCACGCTCGCGGGCCCCGTCCCCCCGGTGCCCGGCCATCCGCTGCCGAAGGTCATCCTCGACGTCACGCGCGTGAAGGGCCAGCACTCCGCCGCCGACCTCCAGCGCGTGCTCCGCCGGAAGTTCTGGATCAAGGCGGTCGAGTGCTTCAGCCTCGGGGCGTACAAGGACCAGGCGCTCCGCGGCACGGCCTCGCTCGTCTTCACCCTCTCGGCCGCCGGCAAGGTCAGGGCCCCGCGCATCACCCACACGACCTTCGCCGACGAGGAGGTGAACCGCTGCCTGGAGGCGCGCCTCGGCGCCGCGGCGCTCCCCGCCGCCTCGGGCCGGTCCGTCGTCGGGATCGAGCTCCAGATCGGCCACGGCGACGAGCCCGTCCCGCCGCCCGCGAGCCTCATCGTCGCCGGCGACGGGGAGCTCTCGCCCGACGAGATCCGCGCCGTCGTCGAGGCCGCGCTCCCCGCGTTCGAGGCCTGCTACCGCCCCGCGCTCGAGTACGCGCCCGAGCTCTGGGGGCGCCTCGGCATCCGCTTCCACGTCACGGAGAAGGGCAAGACCGACGAGGCCTTCGAGGTCGAGTCGCGCTTCCCCGACGAGCGGGTGACCCTTTGCGCGCTGCGCGCCGCCCGCAAGCTGAAGTTCCCGAAGCCCGCCGGCGGCGACCTCCGCTTCATCGTCCCGCTGCGCTTCCGCACCGATCGCTCGCCGGCCCCGTGAGGACCGGGCGCGGCGAGGCTCAGAGCGCGACGCGGATGACGTGCACGGCCATCCCGGTGGTGGCGAGCGCGCCGAGCGCGAACATGAGCGTGCGGAAGGGCTGCTTCTGCGCGAGGTAGAAGACGGAGTGGAGCAGGCGCGCGCCGAGGAAGGTGAAGAAGTACACCTGCGCGCCCACCTTGCTCGGGCCGGAGAGCGCGTAGAGCAGGCCGATGGCGAGGAAGGGGACGGCGTTCTCGAGCGCGTTCATGTGCGCGCGCTTGACGCGCAGGACGTCGGGGTGGTCGACCTCCCCCTCCTTGCCCTTGAAGGCGGTGGCGTCCTCCGCGTTGACGTAGGTCTTGCGCAGGGTGCGCACGCGCCCGGTGTACGCGGCGAGCACGATGAGGTGCAACGAGACGAGGGTAGCCGTGAGGGCGTAGAGGCTCAGGATGGGATCGTTGGCGAGCTGCATGCTTCCTCCTGGCATCCATGGTCGGATGACTGCGGCGAGCGTTACAGTTTTCTGAATCTTTTCTCGGTTCGGCCCCGTCGTCCTGCTTACGATGCCCGGATGGATCCATCCCCGCCCCCTGCGTCCGCAGGCCCCGCCGCCCTCGCCGCATCGCACTTCGCCGCATCCGTCAGGGCCGCCGCGCTGACCGGAGGCACCCTCGCCGACACCGCCCGAAAGGCAGGATCCACCACCGCCCTCCTCCGCGCCACCGCCGCCGCCGGCGCGTCCATCGCCCACGCGGCGGTGAGCCTGGCCGCGATCGAAGCCTCCCTCCTCCCGGGCGACGCGCCCGCCCCCGCGGCCCCGGCGCCGGACGACGCGGCGCTCCTCGCGATCCTCCGCGGCCGGTCCATCAGCGCCATCACCAACGTCGTCGCCCTGATGAAGGCCGATCGAGGAGATCGTGCCCGCCGGCGACGGCCTCAAGGCGTTCAACCTGCTCTACCGGATGGTGACCGAGGGCGTGGGCAGCCGCCGAAGTGGGAGGACCCGACCTGGCTCCTCGGGCTCGACGTGATCTTCGCCGACCTCTACTTCGACGGCGTGGAGCGCGCCTCGCCGGCCCCCGACAGCGCGCCCGCCGCGTGGCGCGCCCTCGTCGACAGGCGGAGCCGGACGGGCATCGGCGCCCATCCAGTTCGCGCTGGCGGGGATGAGCGCGCACATCAACCGCGACCTCGCCGTGGCGGTGGCGCACACCTGGCAGGCCCTGGGCCCCGCCGACCATGGCCGCGCCACGGCCGAGTTCCGCGACTACGGCCGCGTCAACACCATCCTCGACGCGACCGAGCCGGCGCGATGCGCATGCTGGCGACGGGCCTCTTCCGCGCGTCGACAACGCCGGCGCCCGTCGACGGCTGGGCCGCGATGAAGGTCGTCCACGCCGCGCGCGACCTCGCGTGGAGCAACGCCGAGCAACCTCGCCGCGCTGGGCGTCGAGACGGAGGCCGCCCGCGGCTACGTGGCCGCGCTCGAACGCCGTCGCCGCGGACATCGCCTGCGCCGCCCTGGTGCGGATCCCCTGAGCCTCGCTACGGGCAGGAAATCCTAACCGCGCCCGGAGCGAGCCGCCGTCCAGGCGGCTCGCGGAGGAAGCGGGGGCCGCAGTGTCTGCTCAACGGCACGTCGTTCGAAGCCGCACCCCCCGCTTCCTCCGCGTCCCGCCTTCGGCGGGACGCTCCGGGCGCGGTTAGGATTGAAAGCCGGGCGCGAGCCCTCTCAGGGGACCTCGGGGTGCAAGCACGCCACCCGGTGGTGGCTCCCGGCGACCAGCTCCTCGAGCGCCGGCGCCTCCGCATCGCACCTGCCCTTCTCCGCCCGCGAAGCAGCGCGGGTGAAACGCGCAGCCGGGCGGCGGGTCGATCGCGCTCGGCGGCTCGCCCTGGAGCACCAGCCGCCGCTTGCCGTCGGCCTGGAGCGCGTCCGGCATCGCGCCGAAGAGCGCGCGCGTGTACGGGTGGTACCGCGTCGCCGCCGACGCTCGGCCGGCGGGGCCCACCTCGACGATGCGGCCGAGGTACATCACGGCGACGCGGTGGCTGGTGTACTCGACGACGCGCAGGTCGTGCGAGATGAAGAGCAGGTCAGCGCCCAGCTCGTCCTGGAGCGCCTCGAGCAGGTTGAGCACCTGGGCCTGCACGGAGACGTCGAGCGCGCTCACCGGCTCGTCGCAGACGATGAAGTCGGGCTCGACGGCGAGCGCGCGCGCGATGCCGATGCGCTGGCGCTGGCCGCCGGAGAACTCGTGCGGGTAGCGGGCCATCAGGTCGGGCGAGAGGCCGACCTTGCCGAGCACGGCGGCGACCATCTCGTCCGACTCGCGGCGGTCGCTGGCGAGCTTGTGGACGGCGATGCCCTCGCCGGCGATCTCGCGCACCGTCATCCGCGGGTTGAGCGACGAGTACGGGTCTTGAAAGACGATCTGCATGCGCCGGCGCAAGGCGCGCAGCTCGGGCGCGGGCAGGCGGGTGATGTCCTTGCCGTCGAAGACGACGTGCCCGAGCGTGGGCTCGACGAGGCGGATCAGCGTGCGCCCCAGGGTGCTCTTGCCGCAGCCCGACTCGCCCACCAGGCCGAGCGTCTCGCCGCGGCGGAGGTAGAGCGAGACGCCGTCGACGGCGTTGACGAAGCGGGCTTGCGGAAGACGCCGCCGGGGACCGGGTAGAACTTGGACAGCTTCTCGGCGACCACCAGCGGGCGGCCGCGGCGCGCTCGCCGGGCCGGGGGCCGAGCCCCGGATCGGGCCGGGAGGCTCCGAGGGCAGGCTGCGGACGGTGGGCGGCGGCGCTTCGCTGGCGCTCATGCGGCGCCCCGCCGCGCCGCGACGAGGAAGCAGCGCGCCAGGGGGGGAGCCCTCGGCGGCGGGCACGAGCGCGGGGTCTTCGGTGCGGCAGCGATCCATCACCTCGGCGCAGCGCGCCTGGAAGCGGCAGCCGGTGCGGGGGTGAGCGCAGGTCGGGCAGCGTGCCTTCGAGCGTGGGGAGGCGCGACGCGCTTCTGCCCGCGGGTGCGGTGGGTGCGCGGGGGCACGCTGGCGAGGAGCGCGCGGCGTGTAGGGGTGGGCGGGCGCGCGCAGCACCGCGCGGGCGGGGCCGCGCTCGACCACGACGCCGGCGTAGAGCACCACGATCTGCGTCGGCGATGGCGCCCACCAGCGCGAGATCGTGGGCGATGAGGAGCAGGCTCATCCGGCCCTCGTCGCGGAGCTCCTGGAGCAGCTCGATGATCTGCGCCTGCACGGTGGCGTCGAGCGCCGTCGTCGGCTCGTCCGCGATGAGCAGCGCCGGGCTGCACGCGAGCGCCATCGCGATGAGCACGCGCTGGCGCATGCCCCCGGAGAGCTGGTGCGGGTAGCTGTCCACGTGGCGCGCGGGCTCGGGGAAGCCGACGCGCGCGAGCCCCGCGATGGCGTGCTTGCTCGCCTCCGCGCGGGAGACGCGGCGGTGCAGGCGCGATGGCCTCGATGATCTGGAAGCCCACCGTGTAGACCGGGTTCAGCGAGGTCATCGGCTCCTGGAAGACCATGCCCACGCGCCCGCCGCGCACCTCGCGCAGCGCGCGCTCGGGCAGCGTCAGCAGGTCGCGGCCCTCGAGGAGGATGGCGCCCCGCGTCGACGCGCGCCGGCGGCGTCCGGGAAGAGGCGGAGGATGGCCTGCGCGGTCACGCTCTTGCCGCAGCCGGACTCGCCGACGAGCGCCACCGTCCGCCCGCGGGGACGTCGAACGACACGCCGGATGACGGCGCGGAGGACGCCGCTCTCGGTGGCGAACGAGATCGAGAGATCGCGGACGCTGAGCAAGGCCGGCGCCGGAGCGCCGCGGGTCCCTGCCGTGGACGGGGCAGAGCCCGCACCGTAACGCTCACTTCAGGTAGACCTCCAGCCGCGGGCCGGTGCCCTGGGCCACGCCCGTCGAGACGACGGCGCCGAACGCGTCGTCGCCCGTCGCGAGCAGCGCGATCCCGTGATCGTCCGCGTCGCGCCGCGCCCACTGTCCGCACGAGCGGCGTGACGTCGACCCGGAGCGGCGCCGAGGGCCTCGCCCGCGCCTGCGCCCGCCTGCACGGGCACGTCGAGCCGCGGCGAGCGCCCCCACGAGACGACGCCCGGCTGCCAGGGCTCGACGATGCGCGCCATCTCGAAGGTCGACGGCGCCCATGGAAGGCGGCGCACCCTCGAGCGGGTCGAGCACGACGAACGCGCTCGACACCTCCGCGTCGTCGCGCCACGTCGCCGCGAAGCGGAAGAGCAGCACCACCGTCCCGCTCGAGGCGCGCCCCAGCGCGACCGCGCCCGGCAGATCACCGCCGCCCCCGCCCGACCCGCGCGAGGCCACGACCGCAAGTCGAGGCCGGCGAGAGCACGACGCGGTCGTCT
The DNA here is from genome assembly GCA_963827955.1 of uncultured delta proteobacterium. Classification (GTDB taxonomy): domain Bacteria; phylum Myxococcota_A; class Polyangia; order Polyangiales; family Polyangiaceae; genus CAWHDJ01. Next base: position 711,203 of record CAWHDJ010000017.1, read on the forward strand.
CCGGCGGCGAAGGGGCGCCTCCGGACGCGCGGCAGCGCCCGGCGACGCAGGAGCGGCCCGCATCGCAGAGGGCGCGCCCGCGGGCGCGGCGGAGGCCGGGAGCAGGGGCGCGCGTCGTGGAGCGGCGCGGCGCACGAGGCGAGCGCGGCGACGGCAGATCGAGAGCAGGACGGGGGCGCGGGGCACGACGGGGGACGATAGCAGAGGCCGTGGTCGGTGGCGGCCCGCGGCCGGATTCTGGTCCACTCGTCGCATGCGCGCCCTCGCCGCTCTCCCCCTCCTCCTCCTCGCGAGCGCGTGCAGCGTCCCCGAGGACCTCGATCCCGTACCCGGCTCTTCCTCGTCCTCGTCGTCGTCCTCGTCCTCGGGCTCGATGCCCCCGGCGCCGGACTCGGGGCGCCCGGTCTACACCGGCCCGGCCACGGCCATGCTGGCCAGCGCCGACGCCAAGGTCCTGCTCCGCCTCAATCGCTTCGGCATGCAGATCGAGAACGCGGCGGGCGACGTGCTGCTCGACACGTTCGACGGCGGCTCCAAGGTGGCCGGGGACACGGCGGACGCCTACGGCGCGATCGGCGCGACGTACCACTCGGTCACCTTCAAGGAAGAGATCATCGAGGGGTGGGACCGCGAGGTGGGCTCCGACCAGCCCTGGCACCACGCGACCTCCGTCGCCGCCGCGAGCATCACGGACTCGGCCGCGTCGATCGATCTCTTCGACCCGGCGGACGAGGGGACCACCTTCCACGTCCACATCACCGTCGACGGGCCGGAGGTGCGCGTCGACGCGAGCATCACGAGCGAGAGCGCGAAGGCCCTCGGCGACCCGGACGGCGGCACCGGCGCGCTGAACCAGATGGGGCAGTCCTTCGTGCTGCCGTCCGACGAGCACTTCTTCGGCCTCGGGGAGAAGCTCATCACGGTCGACCACCGCGGGCAGCACTACGAGTGCTGGGTCGAGGAGGGCGGCATCGGCCAGGGCGAGGGCGTGCCGCCGGGGCCGTCGAACCCTTCGCCGAACGGGCCGAACATGACCCACCTGCCCGTCCCGTTCTACATCTCCACGCGCGGCTACGGCCTCTACCTGGAGACGACCTACCGCACCGGCTACTCGCTCGGCTCCGACGACCCGGGGTTGTTCCGCGTGTACGCCGCGGAGCCGCACCTCCGCTACCGCGTCCTCGTCCACGACGACCCGAAGGACACGCTGGCGCACTACACCAGCATCACGGGCCGGGCGAGCCTCCCGGCGCCCTGGGTCTTCGGTCCCCGCCGCCGCGTCGACCACGGAGCCGTGCAGCTCGGCATGCCCGAGGCGCAGGCGCTCCGCGCCGCGGGCGTGCCCACCACGGTGATCGACGACGCCATGCACTTCCTCCCCATCGGCTCCGAGGTGGGGCAGGAGGCGCAGCTCTCCGCGTACAACGCCGACCTCCACGCCCGCGGGTTCAAGTCGGACGCGTACTACAACCCGTATGTCTCCGTCAGTGCGGCGGCCACGGCCGACCTCGTCTCCGTCGCGCGGCAGAACGACTACTTCGTCCAGCTCGACGACGGCACGGAGTCGGACCTCGCCGTGATCTCGGCCGGCGCGCAGACGGTCGCCACCATCGATCTCGACGAACCCCGGCGCCGTCACGTGGTACGGCACCCTCCTCCAGCACGCGCTCGACCTCGGCTACGACGGCTGGATGCTCGACTTCGGCGAGTACATCCCGGAGAGCGCGGTGATGTTCGACGGGACGACGGGGTGGGAGGCGCACAACGCCTTCCCGATCGCGTACGACACGTCGGTCTTCAACTACCTGACCGCGGTGCGCGGCAACGACTTCATGTTCTTCGCGCGCGCGGGCTACGCGGGCATCCAGGCCGTCGCGCCGGTCATCTGGTCGGGCGACCCGGCCGCGAGCTTCGACGACGCGAAGGGGCTGCCGGCGCAGGTGCGGGCGGGGATCAACGCCGGGCCTCTCGGGCGTGCCGTTCTGGGGGAGCGACATCAGCGGCTACACGTGCATCAACCAGCCCCCGGTGGACAAGGAGCTGTACCTGCGCTGGACCGAGTTCGGCGCGCTCTCCTCGGACATGCACGACGAGAACGCGTGCTCCGGGGCGAGCACGCTTCGGCGCCGCCCAAGTGGAGCATCTGGAGCGACGCCGAGACCCTCCAGGTCTACGGGCAGTACGCGCTCCTCCACACGCGGCTCTTCCCGTACACGTACGCCGCTGCGCAGGAGGCGACGCAGACGGGCATGCCCATCATCCGGCACCCCATCCTGATGAACCCGACCGAGTCCGAACGCCGTGGGCGTCACGGTCGAGTACTACTTCGGCCCCTCGCTCTACGTCGCGCCGGTCGTCTCGCGCGGCGCGACCACGCGCACCTTCTGGCTCCCGCCCGGCGCGTGGGTCGACTGGTGGACGCTCGCCCCCGTCGAGGGCGGCACCATGGTGACCCGCGACGCCCCGCTCGACACCATCCCGCTGTACCTCGAGTCCGGCGGCATCGTCGCGATGCTCGACCCCTCGGTCGTCACGCTCGCGCCGCACACCGACCCGACCGTCGTCGGGCTCGCCGACGTGACCGGCACCTACGACGTGCGCGCCGCCATCGACCCGGCCGCCGGCGCGGGCCACACCACGCTCGCCGACGGCACCGTGCTCGACGTCTCCCTCGGATCCGGCGCCGTGGCCCTGCCCGCCTCAATCCCTCAGGCGAAGGACGAGACCTCGCTCTCCACCTGCACCGCGTGCGGCCTCGTCGAGTCGCTCCCGGGCGGCGCCACGCACGTCCGCATCAGCGTCTCCGGGTCGAACGATGAGGCCATCCAGGCGGGCGCCCTCACCCTGCACCACCACGCGGTGGGGCCGCTCCACGTGCGCTGGGACGTGGTCGTGGCGCCGTCGAGCTTCCGGTCCCTTGAGCAAGGGTGATAGCCTGCTCGAATGACGACCTTCAGCTGGTTGCACCTCACCGATTTGCACCTCGGCATGGCGCAGCAAGACTGGATGCTCCAGCAAGTGAGGGAAGCTTTCTACGAGGATCTCGAGCTTCAGCAGAAGACAGTGGGGCCCTTCGACCTCGTGATATTCACGGGCGACCTGACGTATAGCGCGAAGGACACCGAGTTTACTGCGCTGGACGAGTTCCTGCGCGACCTGCGCCGCCGCATCGTCCCCTCCGACAAGTCCCCGAGCCCAATTCTAGTCGCCGTCCCTGGCAATCACGATTTGACCTGGGACATCGACACCGACCCCGATCCGCTGGTCGAGCTCCCTCTCCGGAACCTGCGCCGGTGGTACGTCGACAACGACGCGAAGGTCCAGGACAACCTCTGGAAGAACGATGCCTCGGTCTACCGCAAGCTCCTCAAGCGCGCGTTCCAGCCTTATGTCGACTGGTGGTGCCGAGGCGCGCACGGCTTCGCATACCCGTCCGAGCTCAAGGACGGCCTGCTGCCCGGGGACTTCTCGGGCGTCGTCATCAAGGACGGCGCGCGGCTCGGCATCGTGGGGCTCAACAGCGCATTCCTCCAGCTCCGTGGGGGAATGAAGGAGGGGGAGCTTGCCCTCCACACCTTGCAGTTCCAGGCGGTGTGCGGCGGCAACGGACCCACGTGGGCGAAGAACTGCGACGCCGCCCTCCTCTTGACGCACCATCCGGGCGCCTGGCTCGACCCGAAGTCGCGGGACGACCATCTGCTTGGAAATATCTACTCCCCAGGGCGCTTCGTTGCCCACCTGTACGGCCATATGCACCAGGGCGAGAGCACGCGGGCGGGCGCAGTGGGCTCGCACGACCGGCGCTTCCTCCAAGGTACCTCCCTCTTCGGGCTTGAGACATGGACGGGCGGCAGAGAGGACCGACTCTACGGCTACTCCATTGGCCGCATCGATCTCGATGCCGAGCCCCCCAACTTCCGGATGTGGCCGCGCCGGGCGTACCTGGACGGGGACAAGCAGTACACCTTCAATGACGACGCGTTCTACGGCCGGCTCCAAGCTGACCGCGGTACGCGAAGCGAGACCTTCCCACGGCTGCGGCCGAAGCTCAGCGTGGCGCCGTCTCAGCCGTCCGACCCGCCGTGGGCCCCGCAATCCCCGACACATCCCTACGACGGGCCGCCGTGGTACGTCGCCCACGGCCGGAACGAGAAGCTCGCGATGGGCGTGCTGGGGGCCCCCGGGGGGACGATCGTCGTCTACGGGCCGGCGCAATCGGGCAAGGCCTGGTTCGTGAAGCACGTGGAGGCTTCCCTCCGGCGGCAGGCCCCGAAGCTCCGCTACATCGAGCTCGACCTCGGCAACCTGGGCTACGTGTCGAGCGGCGAGGACGACTTCCTCCACGCAATCGGGACCGGGCTCGCCCGCGCCGCCGGTCGCCTCCCTCCCGAGGCCGCACCGGCGCCCTGGCCCCCGGGGTCCGGGCGAGAGATGCTGACGAAGATGATGGCGGACGCCGTCCTGCCGGGCGACGGGCCGCTCCTCATCGTCATCAAACGGCTCGACGCGGTGGTCGGTGACCGGCCGGAGCTGCTCGACCCCGTGCTCAACTTCATCCGTAGCTGGGGGCAACTCGCGTCCGTCGCGCCGTGGTCGTCGCTCCGGCTCGTGCTCGTGGTTTCGACCACAGCGGCGCGCGACGCGCTCGGAGGCTCGGCCGTCTACAACACCACGCTCACGGTGCGGATCGACGGACTGACGCAGGAGCAGGTGGAGAAGCTCGCGGAGGTGCACCGCTTGCACTGGACCAAGGAGGAGATCCGCGCAGTACGGGAGTACCTCGGCGGCAATCCCTTCCTCATCCGGCTCGCGATGTTCGATGCATCACTCAACGGCACCTCCGTGCCTGAGATCCTCGACCACACCTCGAATCCAGGGCGGGACCTGTGGGATCACGCCGTGGCTCTGGTGCCGCCGCTCGGGGTTGAGCAGCGCGACGAGGTGCAGCGGCTCGCCAGCGGCAGCGGCGACCACCTCGATCGCGAGCTCTTCGTGTACCTCCGAGACGCGGGCGTGGTGAAGGAAGAAGGTGGCCACCACACCTTCACCGGCGAGATCTTCCGGCGATACTTCGCCGGGCTATGATGCCGGCGATGAGCTCCTCCACCTCCGTGACGCCCGAGCCGACGAGGACGCCACCGCGCTTTCAGGGGAGGGGGGTGCTGCTGGAGGGCGCGCTCTACATCGAGCGGACCGCGGACCGCCGTCTGGTCGAGACGCTCGCCCGCGGAGAGCACTGCCACGTCCTCGCGCCCCGCCAGATCGGCAAGACCAACCTGCGCATCCGGGCCGCCGCGGCGCTCGAGGCGCGCGGAGTGCGGTGCGTCCAGGTGGATCTCCAGGCCATCGGCCGCGGCGCCAACGAGGTGCAGTGGTACTCCGGGATCGTCAAAATGATCGTCGGTGGTCTGGGCCTGAAGGTCGACACCGACGCGTTCTGGAAGAAGCAAGAGCGGCTGGACCTGCCCCAGGCGTGGAGCGAGCTGATGCGGGCCGAGGTGCTCGGCCGCATCGAGGCTCCCGTCGTGCTCTTCATCGACGAGCTCGAACATGGTCCTGAACGCGAAGATCCGGAGGAGCGCGTTCTTCCAGAGCATCCTCGCCATGCAGGACGCCCGCGCATCGCGCGGGGTCTGGAACCGCCTCACCATCTGCCTCGTCGGCACCGCCGTCCCTTCGACGCTCATCGAGGGCGCAGGCCTGGACCCTTTCAAGAAGAGCACCCCGATCCCGCTCGGCGACTTCTCGCGGAAAGAGATCGACAGCGCGTGCCCCGGGCTCGCCAATCTGGGCGGTAAGCCGAAGGTCTTCCTCGACGAAATCTACGGGTGGACCCACGGGCATCCCGCGTTCACCCAGCGTCTGTGCGAGGAGCTGGTCCTCGACGGCCCCACGGAGGGACAGAGCGAGGCCATGCGCGTGCAGAGCCTCGTCGACAGGATCTACCTCCGCAGCGGCGGCGAAGAGGACCCGATCCTCGCAGACTCGCGGCTGCGCTTCGAAGAGCCGAGCGGCACGATCCTCGGATCGTACAAGCTCCTCCAGCCCTACAAGGGCATCCTCCTCGGCGAGCCCATGCCGCCCGAGAGCGGCGACGAGGTGCAGACCGGCCTCCGCATCGCCGGCCTCGTCGGAGAGAGCGAGGACGGGCTCTCCCTCGTCCCGAGGAACAAAATCTTCGCGACCGTGTTCGACGTCGCTTGGGTGGACGCGCGGCTGCGGGAGCGCCGCTACGCTGAACGCCGAGCGCTCTGGGAGCGCGGTGGGAAACGGGACGCGGACGTCCTCCGCGGCGACGAGCTCCGGGAGACGGTCGCCTGGGTGATAGCGCACAAGGGCGTGACGCGTGCCGACCTGGAGTTCGTCCTCGCCAGCGAGCGCGCCGAGCAGAAAGCGCGCGAGGTCGAGCGGAGAGCGCACGAGGATGCCCGCGAGCTTCGAGCGGAAAGCGCACGAGGTCGAGCGGCAACTGCGCGAGGAGGCCCGCGAGGTCGAGCGTCAAGTGCGCGAGGAGGCCCGGCAGAAAGAGGCGGAGGAGCAGCTGCGCCAGGCCGACGAGGCCAGGAGGGCGCTCGCGCTGCGGGGGAGGCTCCTCCTGTCCCTCGCCGTGGGGCTCCTGGCCGCGCTCCTCTTCATCGCCTACAGGCTCGTCCAGGAGGAGCGCGGGCACCAGGAGGCCAACGCGCAGGTCCAGGCCTACATCGAGCTCTCGCAGGGGCTGAAGGACGAAGCCGACCAGCGCAAGAAGGAGCTGGCCGATAAGGCCAGCGCAGCCGCGAACGAGGAGCAACGGCTCAAGCAGGAGGCCGCCGACGCCGCCAAGAAGGCGAAGGAAGCCGCGGACGAGGCGGAGAAGGCGCAGAAGGCGGGCAGCGCGCAGGCGGCCAACGCGCAGTTCCTCCGCACCAATGCGGAGAAGCTGCGCGCGGACGCCGACAGCGCAGCCCGCGCCGCGCAGGTCGCGCGCGGCGTGGCGGAGCAGGCCAAGCAAGACGCCGTGGCGGCGGCCTCCGCGGCCGACGAGCGAGCGAAGCGAGCGGAGCAAGCGGCGAGCCTGGCCAGCGCCAAGCTCACGGACGCGCAGGCGAAGCTCGAGCAGGCGCTCCAGGACGCCAAGCGCAACGCCGACGACGCCGTGCAGGCACGAAAACAAGCGGCGACCTGCACGGAGAGCCTCAACACGTGCGCCGCCGACCGCAAGGTGTGCAACGGCAACCTTTCCTCATGCAACCAGCAGCTCACGGACTGCAAGTCGGGCGCGACCCTGCAGTCGTGCAACGCCGCCCTCAAGACGTGCAGCGACAGCCTCGCGTCGTGCACCACCGATCGCTCCGCTCTCCAGGCCAAGCTGCAGCTCTGCCCGAAGACGAGCCCGACCAACGGCCACTGAGCAAACCGACCTCACGGCCGGGTGCGTCGGGCGCTGCCCCATACCCCTCCGCGCCGGGCGGGCGTATCGTCGCCGCCATGACACGCACGCTCATCAAGGGTGGAACCATCGTCACGGCCTCGGACGCGTACGCGGCCAACCTCGTCGTCGAGGGCGACAAGATCGCGGCCATCTTCGCGCCCGGCTCGGGCCCGGGCGGCGCGTTCGACGTGACCATCGACGCCACCGGCAAGTACGTCCTGCCCGGCGGCATCGACGCCCACACGCACCTCGACATGCCCTTCGGCGGCACGACCTCGAGCGACGACTTCGAGACGGGCACGCTGGCGGCGGCCTACGGCGGCACGACGTCCATCGTCGACTTCGCCATCCAGGCCAAGGGGGAGGCGCTCCAGAAGGGCCTCGACACGTGGCACCACAAGGCCGAGGGCAAGGCGGCGATCGACTACGCGTTCCACCTCATCATGACGGACGTGACCGATCGCACCGTCCCCGAGATGCAGGCGGTCGTCGATCAGGGCGTGACGTCGTTCAAGATGTTCATGGCCTACCCGGGCGTCCTCTTCGTCGACGACGGACAGATCTTCCGCGGCATGCAGCGCGCGGGCGAGATCGGGGCGCTCGTCTGCATGCACGCGGAGAACGGCATCCCCATCGACATCATGGTGCAGCAGGCCCTCGCCAAGGGGCACACCGCGCCCGTCTACCACGCGCTCACCCGCCCCCAGATCGCGGAGGAGGAGGGGACGTTCCGCGCCATCTGCCTCGCGGAGATGGCGAACGCGCCGGTCTACATGGTGCACCTCTCGGCCGAGCGCGCGCTGACGAAGGTCGTCGAGGCGCGCGACCGCGGCCTGCCCGTCTTCGCCGAGACGTGCCCGCAGTACCTCTTCCTGTCGCAGGACGACCTCGCCCGGCCTGGTCTCGATGGCTTCGAGGGCGCCAAGTACGTCTGCACCCCGCCCCTCCGCCCCAAGGAGATGCAGGAGGATCTCTGGCGCGGCCTGCGCACGCACGACCTCCAGGTCGTATCGACCGACCACTGCCCGTTCTGCATGAAGGGGCAGAAGGAGCTGGGGAAGGACTCGTTCGCCAAGATCCCGAACGGGATGCCGGGGATCGAGACGCGCCTCTACCTGCTCTGGGACGGCGGCGTGCGCACGGGCCGGATCAGCCTGAACCGCTTCGTCGAGATCACGAGCACGGCGCCCGCCAAGATCTTCGGCCTCTACCCGAAGAAGGGGACGATCGCGATCGGCGCCGACGCGGACCTCCTGGTCTGGGACGGGGAGAAGCGGCACGTCCTGAGCGACAAGACGCTCCACATGCGGGTCGACTACTCGCCCTTCGAGGGGCGGGAGGTGGTCGGTGCCCCGACGCACGTGCTCTCGCGGGGCAAGGTGGTCATCGAGAACGGGTCCTACATGGGGCGAAAAGGCGACGGCCGCTTCGTCAAGCGGAGCACGTTCAAGCTCCCGTGACGCATCGCACTAACCCGGCATGACGCACCAGGCTCGTCGCGCCTGACTCGAACGCGCCGCGCCCGCCTCAGGCGCGCCGCGCCCGGCCTGAACGCGCTACGACTGACCCAAACGCGCCGCGCCTGACTCAGGCGCGCCAAGATTGCCTCAAATGCGCCGCGGTCGCCTCGAACGCGCCGCACCTAGACTGAACGCGCCACGCCTGCCTCAGGCGCGCCACGCCTGACTCAAACGCGCCGCGCCTGGCCTGAACGCGCCGCGCCTGACTCAAATGCGCCGCGCCTGGCCTGAACGCGCCGCGCCTGACCCAAACGCGCCGCCATCGCCTCAGGCGCGTCGCGCCTGGCCTGAACGCGCCACGCCTGACCCAAACGCGCCGCCATCGCCTCAGGCGCGTCGCGCCTGGCCTGAACGCGCCGCGCCTGACTCAAACGCGCCGCGCCTGACTCGAACGCGCCGCGCCTGACCGACCAGAATTTCAACGCAGAGACGCAGAGACGCAGGACACAAAAAGGCAAAGAGGGAAGAAAACGCGCTCTTCTCTCTCTTTGCCTTTTTGCGTCTCCGCGTCTCTGCGTCTCTGCGTTAAATCTCTTTCTCGGACAGGTTCCTCAGCCCTTCGCGGCCTCCGCCAGCAGAGGGGCCAGGTCCTGCCCCTTCAGCACCCGCTCCATCACGGCAGGGAGCAGCTTCGGGGTGCAGCCGAAGCACGGGATCCCCATCGCCCCGAGCTCGGCCGCTACAGTGTGGTCGTACGCCGGGCGGCCGCTGTCGGAGAGGGCCAGGAGGCAGAGGACGCGGACGCGGCTGTCGACGAGCTGCCGCATGCGGGCGAGGAGCCCCGCGCGGTCCCCGCCCTCGTAGAGATCGCTGACGAGCAGGAGCAGCGTCTTCTCCGGCCGCTCGATGAAGTGCTCCTGCGCGTAGGCGACGGCGCGGTGGATGTCCGTCCCGCCGCCGAGCTGGGTGGTGAAGAGGACCTCCACCGGGTCGTCGAGGAGCGGGGTGACGTCGACGATCTCCGTGTCGAAGAAGAGCAGGCGCGTCCGGAGCACGTCGATGGACGCGAAGATCGCCGCCATGATGGAGCTGTAGACGACGCTCTCGGCCATCGACCCCGACTGGTCGACGAGGATGGAGACGTCCCACTCGTGGCGCTTCCTCTGGTTCGACCAGAAGTAGAAGCGGTCCGGCACCAGGCGCCGGCGCTCCTCGTCCCAGCCCTTGAGGTTCTGCCGGATGGTGCGCTTCCAGTCCACGTTCCGCGCCACCTTGAGCGGGCTCTGCCGGTCGCGGCGGACGGCGCCGACGATGGCCGTGCGCATCTCGATCTCGAGCTTCTTGCGCACCTCCTCGACCACCTCGCGCACGATCTCGCGGGCGGCCTCGCGCGCCTGGTCGGGGACGAGCCCGCGCGCGGACAGGAGCGTGGCGACGAGCTCGACGTTCTTCTCCAGGAAGGGGAGCGTCTCGGGCTCGAAGAGGAGCTGCGTGAGCCCCTTCCGCTCGATGGCGTCCTTCTGCACCATCGCGACCACGTCGTGGCGGAAGAGCTCGCGGATCGCGGCGAGCCAGCGGGGGATGTACGGGCGCGAGGCGCCGAGGCCGGCCTTCTGCTCGTCGTAGACGAAGGAGAGGGCCTGATCGAGGTCGCCCACGCTGCCGGGGTCGATGTCGAGGCCCGCCGCGAGCGAGCGGAGCGTGTCGAGGGAGAGCTGGGGGCCGACCTTCTCGGCGGCGGGGCCGAGGGCGAGGCGCCAGCGGAGGAGGGCCTCCTGGTCCGCGGGGTCGAGGTCGTCGCTCATAGGAGATCGTCCAGATCGTCCATCGCCTTGGAGAGGTCGGCGCTGATCGCCACGAGCTTCTCCTTGTCCTTCTCGACGAGGACGGCCTGCGCCGCCTTCGCCTTGTCCCCGATGCGCCGGATCGAGAGCACGTTCTCGAGCAGGTAGCGCCGCTCCGTGGCGCCGAGGCCGGCGAACGCGCGGCGGAGGACGGGGAGCGCGTCGCGGAAGCGGAGCGTGTCGATGCCGTTCAGGAAGCCGTCGAGCGCGGCGACGACGGGGCGGCTCTTCACCAGCGCGAGCGCGTTCACCTCGAAGAAGCCCGAAAGGAAGCCGGCGGCGCGGGAGGGCTCGAGCGTGTCCGAGAGGCGCTGGCCGACGAGGCGCTCGAGGTCGTCGTCGCCGAGGATCTGCTGGAGGTAGAGCAGGCCGGCCGCGAGGCCCGAGGCGCCGGGGTTCACCGCGTAGCTCGTGGCGAGATCGCGCGCCGCCGCGAGCCAGGCCCCCTTGTCGACGAGGGGCTGGGCGAGCGCCACCTCGTGCAGCGTGCGCAGGGCCTTCTTCACGGGGGCGACGGCCTCGTCGGTGCCCGCGCACGCGTCGGCGACGCGGAGGACGGCGCGGTCGAAGGTCTTCTTGCAGAGCGCGGGGATGGCCTCGTCGCCGAACGCGGAGAGCGCGCGGGAGGAGCCGTACGAGACGAGGCCGGAGAGCACGCTCGTCGAGCGGGCCAGCGAGGGCAGGTCGTCGTCGGCGGCGGCGAAGCGGTCGCACGCGGCGAGGGCCGTGGAGACGGTGCGCGCGCTCGACGCCACGACGGCCTCGAGGAGCACGGAGGCCGCGTCGCCGGTGTTCGCGGCCGAGGCGATGCGCTCCTCCAGCACCCGGGCGACGACCTGCTCCAGCGTGTCGCCGAGCACGATCTTCTCGACGAGCGCCACGTCCGTGGACGGCGTCCACTGCGCCTCCCACGCCTCGGTCATGCGGGTGAGCGCGTCAATCTCCCCGGCCGCCTCGACCGGCGCGCCGCCCTTGCCGCGCGTGCTCCGCCTGGCGAGCTGCTTGCCGAGGTACGAGGCGTACGGGATGCCCGCGACCCGCAGGCGGTGGAGGAAGACGCTCGTCGCCACCTGCACCGGCTCGTTCAGCTTGAGCGAGAACGACTCCGGCGCGTCGGCCCGCGGAAGGTGCCGCTCCTCGACCTCGCGCCAGAACTCCTCCTGGAGCGAGTTCTTGCCGATGAGGCTGCCCACCTTGCCCACGTTGCGGCCGATGACGCTCGGCCACAGGAACCCGTCGACGTGCGTCGCGTCCCCGCGGCAGAGCGTAGCGATGGTCGCCTCGCGCACCTCGTCGAGCCCGGGCTCGGCCTTGCCGCGCAGATCGGCGAGCATGACCGCCAGCCGGTACGCCTCGATGGTGTCCGAGAGCGACGCCATGAACCCGCGCAGCCGGAGGTGCTCGGTGAACTCGACCAGCACCTCGAGCGTCGCGCGCGTGAACGAGCAGCCCGCCTCGTGCGCGCGCTGGTAGTACTGCGGCGCCCGGTTGCCGGCCCCGTACCCGAGCTGCTCGGCGAGCCGCGGAAAGCTGAAGGGGATGAGCGTGGCCGCGCTCGCGACGGGCGGAGGAAGACGATCGGCGCGCGAAAGGTCGACGTCCCCCGACACGAAAGCGGCGGCATGCGCGGCGCCGACGACGGCGACAATCTCCTCCGGCCGCACCCCCGCAGCGACCCGCGCGAGGATGGCCCTCGCCATATAAGCATCGCGCGCGGAGTGAAGCGCGCTCCTCCTCCCCGCGCGAACCAGCTCCGCGTACCCGAGCAGCGCCGCCCGGAACGCCGCCGCGTCGTACGCCGGCGCCTCGAACGAAGCCTCCCAGAACTCCTCGAACGACCGGAACCCCCTCGCCCGCGCACAAGCCTCGTGAGGATGGAGATCGGGCTCGGGCTCGTCTTCGTGCTCGTCTTCGTGGTCGTGTTCGTGCGCGTGCGCGTGCGCGTGCGCGTCTTCCCCCTCGTCCTCCCTCATCTCCTCGACGTGCCCCGCCAGCACCCGCGCAATGGGCACATCAATCAGCGCAACCTCCGCCCCGTTCTCCGCCCCCCACTTCGCGGCGACGTACTCCGGCGAGTACGCCGCGAAGGGCCAGCAGCGAAGACCCGGGCACCCCATCCGTCCGGTACCCGAGGATCGCCACCGGCGGCCTCGTCTCCGGGTCCACCAGCACGTGCAGCAGCGACGTCGCGTCGTCGGGCCCCTCGATGAGCACCACCCTGGGCCTCACCTCGCCGAGGAACGCGGAAAGCACCGCGCTCGATCGCGGCGAGTGGTGCCGCACCGGGAACAGGTGCACCCGCCCGAGCGGCGAGCCCGTCACAGCTTCGCCCTTCGTCGCGGAGTAGAGCTCCTTCCACGCCCCTCCTCGCCCCTTGGCCACCGTCTCGCAGTACTCGCGCAGCGCCTTCACGTCCTCCCCTCCCTCCTTGGCCACCGCGCCGGCGAGCGACCGCGCGAGCTCGGAGGGCGTCACCTTGCCCGACCCGAACTGCGACGCGAGGATTCCGCTGTTGAAGAGCACGCTGATCGCCTCGGCCGTCGAGAGGACGGAGCTCGTGGGCTTCACCTTGGTCTTGCCGTCCTTCGTCATCCCGGCGCGCAGCTCCTGGAAGAGCGTGACCAGGATGCGCGAGAGCTCGGCCGGCGGCTCGGCGCCGACCTGGTAGTCGCTCCGCAGCTCGGCTTCGCGCTTCGTCACGATGCGGATCTCCTGCTCCAGGTCCTCGACCACCGGCACCGTGACGAAGTTGAAGCGGCGCTTGAGCGCGGCGCTCATCTCGTTCACGCCCCGGTCGCGGGTGTTGGCCGTCGCGATGATGTTGAAGCCCCGCTCCGCGCTCACCACCTCGTTGAGCTCCGGCACGGCGATCTGCTTCTCCGACAGGATCGAGATGAGCGAGTCCTGGATCTCGGAGGCGGTGCGGGTGATCTCCTCGAAGCGGGCGAACTTACCCTCGCGCATCGAGCGGAGGATCGGCGACGGGACGAGCGCGCGGTGCGAGGGCCCCTCGGCGAGGAGGAGCGCGTAGTTCCACCCGTACTTGATGTGATCCTCGCTCGTCCCCGCCGTGCCCTGCACGATGAGCGTCGAGCTGCCGCAGACGGCGGCGGCGAGGTGCTCGGAGAGCCAGCTCTTGGCCGTGCCCGGCTCGCCCACGAGCATGAGCGCGCGGTCGGAGGCGAGCGTCGCGATGGCGACCTGCACGATGGATCGATCGCCGATGTACTTCGGCGTGATGGTGACGCCGCCGACGGGCGCGTCCGTGCCCATGACGTACGCCTCGACGGAACGCGGCGACAGACTCCAGCCCGGGGGCTTCGGCGCCTTGTCGGCCATCTTCAGGGCGGCGAGCTCGGCTTGGTACTTGACCTCGGCAGGCTGGCGGATCTCCGGCATGGCCGAGGGCGTACCGCAGCGCGGCGCGGAGGTCCACGGCGGCGGCCGAGCTTGACCCCGCCCCCCGGACCGCGCATCTTCCCACCTGCCGAACCGCGAGCGCGAGCGAGCGGATGCCAGGAGGCGCGACGTCTTCATGCCCTTGCACGCGTAGCGCTACAGACGGCGCGACGCGTGCAAGGGCGTGTCCGCGTAGGCGCCTTCTGGCACCCGCTCCCTGGCGGTCGCGGTTCGGTATGTACTGATCCTGAACGCGCACCACTCTAAGATCACGCTGGCGAGGGATGGACCCCGAGACGGAGGCAGCGCGGCGCGTCGGCACGACGCTCTGCAACAAGTGGACGCTGGAGCGCCTCATCGGGACGGGCGGGATGGCGGCGGTCTACGTCGCGACCCACAAGATCGGGCGGCAGGAGGCGATCAGAATCCTCCACTCCGACCTCGCGCGCGACCCGGAGGTGCGCGCGCGCTTCGAGCAGGAGGCGGACGCCGTCAACCGCTTCAAGCACCCGGGCACGGTCGCGGTGCACGACATCGACGTCGCCGAGGACGGCTCGCCCTTCATGGTGATGGAGCTGCTCGACGGGCAGCCGCTCTCCGATCTGGCGCGAGCGCCCGGCGGCGTCGACGTCGAGACGCTCCTCCGCCTCACGGACGAGCTGCTCGACGTGCTCGCCGCGGCGCACGCGATGGGGATCATCCACCGCGACGTCAAGCCGGACAACCTCTTCGTGCTGCGCGACGGGCGCCTGAAGGTGCTCGACTTCGGCATCGCGCGGGTGCGGGCGGGCGCACAGACCAAGCTCCACACACGCACGGGCGCGACGCTGGGGACGGCGCCGTACATGCCGCCGGAGCAGATCAGGGGCGCCGAGATCGACGTCCGCGCCGACCTCTTCGCGGTGGGCGCGACGATGTTCCGGCTCATCGCGCGGCGCCGGGTGCACGAGGCGCCGAGCGAGGGCGAGCTGCTCGTGAAGATGGCGAGCCAGCAGGCGCCGCCGCTCGTCTCCGTCGCGCCCGAGGCGCCGGCCGGCGTCTGCCTCGTGGTCGACCGCGCGCTGATGTTCGACCGCGCGCTGCGCTACCCCGACGCGCGCACGATGCAGGGCGACGTCCGCGCGCTGCGCGAGGGCCGGCCCCCTCCGTACGCGACCGCGAACGCGCCGAGCTCCGTCGTGCTCGCGCCGACCCCCTCCAACGCCGTCACGCGCGACGCGCCGACGCGCTCGACGGGCTCCCTCGGAGCGACGACCGCCGCCGCCGGCGTGCGCGTGTCCGCGCCCGTGGCCGACGACGCGAGCTCGCGCCCCACCGCGCCGGACCTGGGCGGCGCCGACCCGGCCACGCGCCCCGCCATGATGGTCCTCGGCGCCGCCGGCCTCGGCGCGCCGCTCTCCGCCCCGGCGTCGAAGCCTGCGGAGGCCACCATCAGCGCGCCGACGCCGCAGGTCGCCGCGCCGGCCGCGGACCCGGTCACGCGCCCCGCCATGATGGTCCTCGGCGCCGCCGGCCTCGGCGCGCCCCTCGCCCAATCGTCGCGGTCCGGCGCGGCCGCCGCCCCGCCGGCGCAGCCGCCCCCGCCCACGGCCCCGCTGCCCGGAGCACCGCCGGCCACGGCACCGCTGCCCGGGGCGCCGCCGCCCACGGCCCCGCTGCCCAACGCGACGCAGCCCATCGCCGTGCAGGCGCCTCAGGGCACGACGCCGCCGAGCCCGGGCGTCGCTCCCCCCGGAGCGGAGCGCACGCTCCGATCCGTGCAGGGGCCCACGGCGCCGAACGCGACGCCGGCGCCGCAGGGTTACGTGCTCGCGACGACGGCGATGGCGGCGGTCCACACGCCGCTGCCGGCCTCGGGCCCGCGCACGCAGCTCCAGGGGACCGCGCCGCCCGCGCCCGCCTCCGTCCCCGTACCCTCGTCGAACCTCGCGCCGGGCGAGAGCATCCCCGTCGTCGCCGCGCCCCCGAGGCCACGCTTCTCGCTGCGCGGCTCCGGGACGAGCATCCTTCCGCTCATCGCCGTCGGCGTCCTCTTCGCGGGGATCGGCGTCGGCATCACGCTCTGGTTCACGCTCGGCGACCCGGGCCCGGCGAAGGCCACGGCGCCGAACATGCACCCGATCCAGACCTCGAGCTGGAGCGACGGCACACACCCCGGGCTGCACACCACGTCGCACGCGCCGCAGCCCCCGCCCAAGCACACGGTGAAGGGGCACTGAACCGCCAAGACGCCAAGACGCCAAGAAAGCAAAGAGATGATTTCTTCTTTGCTCTTTGCGTCTTGGCGTCTTGGCGGTTCAATTCCGGACAGCACTCGAGCGCGGAGCGCTACGCCTCCTCCAGCACCCCGAGCCGGATCAGCTCCGGCAGCCGCTCGCGGCAGAACCTGTCGACCTCCTGCGAGATCAAGCGCCGCTGCTCGCCCTTGTCCGTGATGGCGCGATCGCCGTCGAAGAGGCGGAGCGGGGTGCGGTCGACGAACGCGGAGAGCCAGGCCTGCCGCGCGCCGGGCTCGACCTCGGTGAGGAGGCGGATGGCCACCCCCTGGAGCATCGGCGCGACGATGCCCGTCCCGGCGATGGGCGACGCGAGCACGAAGGGGCTATTGTTCGCGAGGCGCTGCTCCATGACCATCCGGTTGTAGGGCGAGGGCACGCGGTAGCGCCGCGCCTCGCTCCCCGCCGCAGGATCCGGCGCGGGGCGCGTGCGCGCGGCCATGGGGGAGACCTGGTCGCCGAGGGCGAGCCGCATGAGGGCGTCGCGGATCTCGGGGGCGCCGAAGGGGGCGAGCGCGGGCTCTCCGTGGAGCTCGGCGAGCGTGGCCGAGGACGCGGAGAGGGCGGGGATCAGGGCGTCGAAGATCGGGCCCGCGAAGCGGAGCGTGCAGTGGGGGAGCCGCGCCTCGCGCGCGATGCGCCCCACGCCCACGGCGGGGCCGAAGCGGGTGCGCTCGAGGTACGAGGCCGTGCTCGCGGGGGAGCAGCCGACCCTGCCCTTGACGTAGACGTCCCGCCGGAAGGACTCGTTCAGGGCGAAGTCCTTGACGCTCTCGAAGGCGACGCGGTTCGTCACGCCCTTGAGGAGGGCGAAGAGCGCGGGAGGGAGGGCGAGGTCGCGGTAGTTGAGGTGGAGCGGGAGCTGGCCGACGAAGTAGAGGTCGCGCTCCGCCATCTCCCCGGCGACGTCGGCGAAGTACATCGGCGTGTGGTGGGCGTGGAAGTACTCGTGCGCGACGTACGAGAGCCCGGTCTTCTGCATCGTCTCGAGCGTCGACCGCGCCGACGGGTTGCTCGTGAAGTACGCCGCGCCCGCGTCGTGGAGCAGCTTCGCCGCCTGGACCCCCTGGCGCGCGCGGTCGATGCTGCCCCCGGCGACGCCCGCGGAGCTGTCGAGCAAGAGGCGGCGCAGCGGCTCCACCGCCGCCCAGCCGGGGAGCGCGTTGTAGCTGACGTAGAGCAGCCCGCCGGGCTTGAGCTTGGCGGAGGCGAAGTCGATGAACGCCGCGCGCTTCGCGGGGCCGATCCAGCTGAAGAGGCCGTGCGCCGTGACGAAGTCGAACGCGGGGGAGCTCCTGCCGCGCCAGCTCCTCGAAGTCGCGCTCCAGGAAGGAGGCGTTGCCGAGGCCGCCCCGCTCCGCGAGGCCGCGGGCGAACGCGATGTGCTCCGGGTTCAGATCGACGCCGACGAAGCGGGAGCCCGGGCAGGCGGCGGCGAGCGTGGCCGTCGTGTCGCCGTTGCCGCAGCCGATGTCGCAGTAGTCGAAGCCCTCCTCGGGCGGGGGCGAGAAGCCGTTCAGCGCGGCGACCAGGCGGAGCCGGGCGGGGGCGAGGTCGTCGACGAAGTTTCGCAGGTACGCGACGTCGGTCACGTACTCCTGCCCACCCGCGCCTGCCTCGCTCGCCGTCGTCATCGACGCTCCTCCGCGCCGGACGCTAGCACAACGAGGCGCGGCCGCCGGAGCCCGGGGTGCGCGGTGGGCCACGGGCCCCTCCGTGAAACATTGCAAAGCGGTTCGTCCACCGAGCGGCGCGGGGCGACTTCGGGTAGCCTCCGTGGCGATGGCGCGCGACGACGAGGGAGTGATCGTCCCCACCCCACCGCACCAGGCTCAGCCCGTCGATCACGACGGCGCCACGCTCATCGCGGTCGCCGTGCCCCACGCGGCGAACGCGCCCTCGACGGTCATCACCCCCAGCGCCCCGGCGACGTCCTCCGGCGTCTCGGCCGCGTCGAGCGAGCGCCAGCGCCTCGCGGGGCGCTACGAGATCGTCGCGCTCATCGGGAGCGGGGGCATGGGCACGGTGTACCGCGCCCGCGACCTGGAGCTGGACGACGTGGTCGCGCTCAAGGTCCTCCGGCCGGAGCTCGTGGCGGCGCCCGGCATCCTCGACCGCTTCCGCCGGGAGGCCAAGCTGGCCCGCCGGGTCACCCACAAGAACGTGGCCCGCGTCTTCGACATCGGCGAGCACGAGGGCGAGAAGTTCCTGACGATGGAGCTCGTCGAGGGCGAGGCGCTCTCGGCGGCCATCTCGCGCTCGGGCGCGTTCCCCTTGGAGCGGGCCCTCGCCGTGGCGGCCGCCATCGCCGACGGCCTCGGCAGCGCCCACTCCGCCGGCGTGGTGCACCGCGACCTCAAGCCCGACAACGTGCTCCTCGCCCGCGACGGGCGGGTGGTGGTGACCGACTTCGGCATCGCGCGCGCCCTCACCGACGCGCTCCAGGGCGGCGGCGCGTCGAACAGCATCGGGATGCTCGTCGGCACGCCGGCGTACATGGCGCCCGAGCAGGTCGAGGCGCGCCCCGAGGTCGACGCGCGCGCCGACATCTACGCCTTCGGCGCGGTGCTCTACGAGCTCTTCACCGGCCACCGCGCCTGGCCGGGCGACTCGCCCTTCGCCGTCGCCGCCGCGCGCCTCCTCAACCCCCCGCCGGACCCGCGCGCCCTCCGCCCGGACCTGCCCGACCTCTGCGCCGAGCTGGTCCTGCGGTGCATGGCGCGCGACCCGGGGCAGCGCCCCGCCTCGATCGCCGAGACCGGCGCGGCCCTCTCGCTCACGCTCCGGCCGGCGCGCGCCGTCATCGGGGCCCCGACGCCCAAGCCCGTCGCGGCGACGCTGGGCTCTACGCCTTCACCGATCCCGGTCGCGGCCTCCGCCGAGAAGACGGTCGCGGTGCTCCCCTTCCGCAACGCCGGCGGGCCGGACGACGACTACCTCGCCGAGGAGCTGACCGACGATCTCACCGACGCGCTCTCGATGACGCGCGGCCTCAAGGTGCGCGCGCGCGGCGCCGTCCAGCGCTTCCGCGGCGAGGACCGCGACCCGCGCGACATCGGGCGCGAGATCGGCGTGCAGGTGGTGGTGGAGGGGTCGGTCCGGCGGGCGCGGGGGCACGTCCGCATCAGCGCGCGGCTCGTCAGCGTCGTGGACGGGTTCCAGATCTGGGCCAAGCGCTTCGACCGTCCGGAGCAGGACGTCCTCTCCATCAACGACGAGGCCGCGCGCGCCATCGCCGAGGCGCTCACCCTCGATCGGCGCCTGCTCGACGAGCGCGCGAGGGAGGCGCCCAGCAATCCCGTCGCGGTCGACCTCTACCTCCGCGGGCGGCACGAGTACCGCAAGTTCTGGCCCGAGGCCGTGGAGCGATCGATCGGGCTCTTCGAGCAGGCGCTCTCCCTCGCGCCGGACAATCCCCTCGTCCTCTCCGGCCTCGCCCTCGCGCTCGCGCGGCACGCCTTCTTCACCGGCGAAGGCAGCGCGCGCGCCCGGGAGGTGGCCCAGCGCGCCGTCACCGCCGCCCCCCAGCTCGGCGACGCGCACCTCGCCCTCGGCTCGGCGCTGTTCCAGCTCGGCGAGATGCCCGCCGCCGCGCGCGCCCTGCGGCTCGCGGTCGCGCAGAGCCCGGGCCTCGCCGAGGCGCACGGCGTCCTCGGCCGCCTCCTCTCCGAGGCGGGCGCGTACGAGGAGGGCATGCGCCGCCTGGAGACCGCGGTCTCGCTCGACCCGGAGACGGCGCTGATGCTCCCCGAGCTCGCGCGCGCCTACGCGCTCCTGGGCCGCTGGGATCGGTCGGAGGAGATCGCGGAACGCCTTCAGAAGGGCGCGCCGGCCTACTGGACGCTGCGCGCGCGCATGGCGCTCTGGCGGCGCGAGCGCGACACCGCCGAGGTCTTCCTCACGCAGCTCCCCAACGACGAAGGTACGATGCGCTTGCCGCGCCTCTTCCTGGAGGTGGTGCGGACCGGCAAGGTCCCGCCGCAGTTGCTCAACGTCGAGAAGCTGGAGCTCGGCGCCGGGGGCAACCGGCGGCAGGCGTTCATGTTCCAGCTCCGCGCCGAGGTCTGCGCGTTCGTCGACGATCACGAGGAGGTCGTCACGTCGATCCGCGCCGCCGTCGATCACGGGCTCATCGACCGCTTCTGGCTCGAGCGCTGCCCGCTCCTCGAGCGCGCGCGCCAGGACCCGCGCTACCCGGCCCTGCACACCGTGGTGCAAGCGCGCACGGACGCGATCCTCGACGCGTACCGCTCCGTGTAATACCGCAAAAACGCCATGGAACCGCGAGCGCGAGCGAGCGGGTGCCAGGAGGCGCGACGTCTTCGTGCCCTAGCACGCGTAGCGCTACAGGCAGCGCGACGCGTGCAAGGGCGTGACGCGTAGGCGCCCTCTGGCACCCGCTCCCTGGCGGTCGCGGTTCGGTATCTGCTCATCCCGAACGCGCACCGCTCCAAATGCCGGGTCGTTACGTCGAGCCGCCGCCGACTGCGCCGTCGAGCGCGACCTCACGGCCACGCACCTCGAGCCGGTATCGCGAGTTGACGGTCTCGATGTAGAACACCTCACGCCCGGCGAGGCGCAGGACGCGCTTGACCGGCGTGGTCACGTACTCGTGCATCCCGTCGGAGAACTCGATCACCACGACCGAGCCCTTCCGAGGTGCGCGCACCAACCGCCCGATCACCGCGCGCGATCCTCGGCCAATCTTGCGGAGCACTACCTGCACAAAAACAATGTAGCACGCACCCCTCGGAAGAGCACAACCGGCACGAGCACCCCCATCGCCGCTTTTTTTCTGTTGGGATGCGACAGCGCACATGCTCCTCCTCTCGTCTCCATGGGGCGACATCTGGTGGGCTACCTGGCACGGCGAGGGGCGCACTGACCGGTGGAGGCAACCTGAACGCCGCACGGGTGTCCCCTGGAATTTCCGTACTGGCTCGCCGAGCCGCTCCCTTCGGCTCCCCCCTCACCGGACACTTTCCGTTTGTATTTCGCGGCGTAAGCCGGCCCCCTCAGGCGCTCCCCGGCCCTTCGCCGACCCGACGCGCGATCCGCCTCCAAGGTGCGTCGTGCTTGCAGGTTTCAGGTGGAAGGCGGATTGTCTCCCACCCGTGCGGCTCAACGCGTCATCCGGGCAGATGCTGGACCTCTGCTCACCTCCGGAGCTCCCTGGATCCCTTGACGCGCCGCTCGGGGACCGTCGAGGTCATCACCGGCTCGATGTTCAGCGGCAAGACCGAGGAGCTGATCCGTCGCCTCAAGCGCGCGCTCCTCGCGCGGCAGCGCGTGCAGGCGTTCAAGCCGCGCATCGACGATCGGTACGACCCTGCCCGCATCGTCAGCCACGAGGCGGTCAGCGTGGAGGCGATCGCCGTCGCCACGAGCCAGAGCCTCGAGGAGCGCGTCGAGGACGAGACGCAGGTCGTGGCGATCGACGAGGCGCAGTTCTTCGATCGCGGGATCGTCGAGGTGTGCGACCGCCTCGCCGACCGCGGGATGCGCGTGATCGCCGCGGGCCTCGATCAGGATTACCTGGGGCGCCCGTTCCCGCCGATGCCGGAGCTGATGGCGATCGCCGAGGACGTCACCAAGGTACACGCGGTCTGCAGCGTCTGCGGCGGCCCGGCGAGCCGCTCGCAGCGCCTGGTCACGGAGGCGACGACGGTCCTCGTCGGCGGCACCGAGGCCTACGAGGCGCGCTGCCGGGCGTGCTTCGAGCCGCGCGACGTCCCGCCCACCGTCGGCTGAGCGCCGCCGTCGGCAGCGCGTTCTCGATGGGGGAGACCCCCAAGCCCCCGCCACAGGCGTCAGCGGCGCGCGGTGGCGTCGTGATCGCCCGGGTCCTTCACCCCGGGCGCGCCCTTGTCGGCGAAGTAGACGCGCAGCATGTCGCACGCGAGGTTGGTGGCCTTCACGCGCCACTTGAGGTGGTTCGCCGCCATCACGCTGATCGCCACCTCCGGCTTTCGGCTCGGGGCGAACCCCACGAACCACGTGTAGAACGGGCCGTCCTGAGCGGGCTTGATGAGCGTGCCCGTCTTTCCGGCGACGCGGATGTCGGGCAGGTACGGCTTTCCGTTGTGGTCGTGGAACGAGCGGTAGCTCGTGCCGCTCTCGACGGTGTTCTCCATCATCGTGGTGACCTGGGAGGCCGTGTCCGCGTCGAGCACGCGGCGCACCGCCTGCCGCGCGGTCGGCCCCCTGTAGATCTCGCCCACCTCGTCCTTGACGCTCTCGACGATGTGGAGGCGCACCATCTCGCCGCCGTTGGCGATCGTGGTCGCGATGTTCGCCGCCTCGAAGGGCGAGAGCGTGGAGTTCCAGAAGCCGGCGGCGGTGCGGGCGAAGCCCAGCTCGTCGTCGGGGAACGTGAGCGTGCTCGGCGCGATCTTCACGTCGAAGGGCAGGTCCTGGTTGTAGCCGTAGCGGCCCGCCACGGTCGTGATCTTGTCGCGGTCGAGGTTCTTGAGCGCGAGCCGGGCGAAGACGGCGTTGAGGCTCCGCCCCAGCGCCTGCGACATGGTCGCGCACCAGCGGTCGCGCTTCGGGTCGTCGACGAGATCGACGGCGCGGAGCGCGTGCAGCCCGCCCGAGTAGCACTGCTTGGTGTTCGGCCCGACGCCGTTCTCGATCAGCGTGGTCCCGGTGATGATCTTGAACACGCTCGCGGACGGCGCGGTCGCCTCGGCGGCGATGTCGCGCATCGGCCCGTCCTCGACGACGCTCGCCCAGACGAGCACCTTGCCCGTCTTCACGTCGGTCATGACGATGGCGCCCTCGGGGACGTGCCCGCCGCGGAGCAGGGCCTCCGCCGCGCGCTGGTACTTGGGCGAGACGGTCAGCTCCGCCTTGCGCTCGCCGTGCGCGGGCGCGGTCGCGACGCCGCCGCGGTCGTCGATCCTGCTCGAGATCGAGGTCGGTGAGCGGCGGCGGCGTCACCTCCCGGGTCACGACCGCGGCGCCTGCGCGCTTCCTGCCCTTGGCCAGTAGCTCCGCGAGCTGCGAGTCCGGGCTGCGGAGGTAGGGCAGGCAGACGGCGCAGAGGCCGACCGCGGCTCCGATGGCGATCCACTGTCGCATCGCGGACGGGGTTACCCTGCGTTGGCGCGGCGGGCCAAGTTGGCGGAGGGAGTCCCTCGACCGCCCGTCCGCCGCGGCCTATACCCTCCGCGCACCATGCCCGCCCCCATCCCTTCCCTGATCGGCGTCATCCACCTCCGCCCGCTCCCCGAGAGCCCGCGCTACGGGGGCGACGTCGCCGCCGTCGTGTCCTCGGCCGAGCGCGACGCCCGGGCGCTGGCCGAGGCCGGCTTCGACGGCATCATGGTCGAGAACTTCGGCGACGCGCCGTTCGTCCCCGACCGTGTGTCCCCGATCACGGTCGCGGCGATGACCGCGTGCGCCGTCGCAGTCCGCGCCGCCGCGCCGAAGGTGGCGCTCGGCGTCAACGTCCTGCGCAACGACGCCGAGGCCGCGCTCGCGGTCGCCGTCGCGGCGCGGGCCGAGATGATCCGGATCAACGTACACACCGGGGCCCGCGTCACGGATCAGGGCCTCGTCGAGGGCCGCGCCCACGTCACGCTGCGCCAGCGCCGGGCGCTCGGCGCCGAGGGTACGCGCCTCCTCTGCGACGTCGACGTCAAGCACTCCGCTCCCCTCGCCGCGCGCCCGCTGGGCGAGGAGGCCGAGGATCTCGTCCTGCGTGGGCTCGCCGACGCCGTGCTCGTCACCGGCAGCGGCACCGGGCGCGGCGCCAATCGGCGCGATCTCGAGGCCGTGCTCGCCGCCGTGGACGCGCCCGTGCTGGTGGCGAGCGGCGTCACGGAGGCGACGCTCCGGGACCTCCGCATCGCCCACGGCGTCGTCGTCGGCTCGTGCCTGCGCAAGGGCGCCCGGGCGGGAGAGCCGGTGGACGCGGAGCTGGCCCGGCGCTTCGCCGAGGCCTTCAGGGCGTCGCGTGCCTGAGGGCGCCGTGGTCCCCGCGCCGACGCGCGGGGCTCCGGTCACCAGGCTCACGCCCGGGGTTCAGCGCAGTGCGTAGCGCCTAGAACTGTTCGAGGAAGCGCGGGTCGTTCTCGAACATCAGGCGGATGTTGGGGATCCCGTAGCGGAGCATCGCGATGCGGTCGATGCCCATGCCGAAGGCGAAGCCCGTGTACCGCTCGGGATCGATCCCGCAATGGCGGAAGACCTCGGGGTGGATCATCCCGCAGCCGAGCACCTCGAGCCATCCGGTCTGCTTGCACACGCGGCAGCCGGCGTACGTGCCGTCCGCCCTCCGGCAGAAGACGCAGCCCACGTCCAGCTCCAGCCCCGGCTCGACGAACGGGAAGTAGCTCGGCCGGAAGCGCAGCGGCGCCCCGGCGCCGTAGAGCCGCTCGGCGAAGGCGCCGAGCACGCCCTTCAGCTCGGCGACGCTCACTCGCTCGTCGACGAGGAAGCCCTCAATCTGGTGGAACATGGGCGAGTGCGTGAGGTCGTCGTCCCGGCGGTACACGGGCCCGGCGCTCACGATCGCCATCGGCGGCTTCCGCCCCGTCATCTCGCGCACCTGCACGTTGCTCGTGTGCGTGCGCAGGAGGACGCGCGGGTCCACCGTCGGCCGCGGAGACGCCGAGCCGCCCTCCTCGGACGGAGGCGCCGCCTGGACCCAGAAGCTGTCCTGCATGTCCGTCGCCGGGTGATCGGGCGGGAACGCGAGCTTGGTGAAGTTGTTCTCCTCCAGCTCCACCTCGCGGCCGCCGGCGACGACGAAGCCCAGGTCGCGGAAGATCGCGAGGAGCTCGTCCCGCGCCTGGAGGATCGGGTGCGCGTGGCCACGCCCGAGCTCGAGCCGGCCGGGCAGGGTGAGGTCGAAGGGGCGGCCTCGCAGGTCCGCCTCGCGCGCCACGCGCGCGATGGCGCGGAGGCGCGCCTCGAACGCCGCCTCGACGTCGCTCTTGAAGGCGTTGACCTTTGCGCCGACCGCCGGGCGGTCGGCCGCTGGGACGTTGCGCAGGAGGGCGAGCACGGCGGAGAGCTCGCCCTTCTTGCCGAGGACCTTGGCGTACTCGGCGCGCAGCGCCTGCTCGTTGGTCGCCTGGGCGAAGGCGCTGCGGTACCGGGTGCCGAGGTTCGCGAGCCCCTCGTCGATGGCCTTGGTGGAGGGATCGGCGGTCATGGGCAGGCCCTTTCGTGAGTCGAAGCGGGGGCCACCGGCCTCGCCGACGCGGGCCGTGTACCGCCCTTACTTGGCGGAGACGACCTTGACGACGGCGCCGAACGACGCCGGCTCACGCACGGCGAGGTCCGCCAGGACCTTGCGATCGAGCGCCACGCCGGCCTTCTTCAGCCCGCTGACGAGCCGAGAGTAGGAGGTGCCGTTGATGCGCGCGGCCGCGTTGATGCGCGCAATCCACAGCTTGCGGAAGTCCCGCTTCTTGAGCTTGCGGCTGACGTACCCGTACTCCCAGGCGTGACGGACGACCTCGACGGCCTGGCCGAAGCGGTTCTTGCGGCCGCCGAAGAAGCCCTCGGCCTGGTTGAGGATGCGGTTGCGGCGGCGGCGGGCCTTGAATCCACGTTTGATACGGGGCATGGTGGCTCTCCTCTTTCTTCAGCCGTAGGGGAGGAGGAGCTTCACGCGCTTCTCCAGCGCGCGCTCAACCATGTCGTTCTTGCGCAGGCGACGGAGCCGCTTGCGGCTCTTCTCCTGCATCATGTGGTTCAGGCCGGACTTGCTGCGCCGGACACGCCCCGTGCCCGTGACGCGGAACCGCTTCGCGGCGGCCCGGTTCGTCTTCATCTTCGGCATGACGCCTCGTGCTCTCCGCTTCCGGCGGCCGTGCTCCGCCCATCGGGGCACCGTTCCACGCCGCAAGAACGCGGGGGGCGCGTTATGGCGGAACGGACCGCCCCTGTCAAGGCAGGGAAACCCGGGAACCGTCAGACCTTCTCGATCCCGGCCCGACCCATGAGGCCCGTGGGCTTCACCAGGAGGACGCCGATGAGGACGGTGAACACGAGCACGTCCTGCAGGCCGGAGTAGGGCGTCAGCTTGGTCAGCTCGCCGATGATGCCGATGAGGACGCCGCCGAGCATGGCGCCCGGGATGTTCCCGATCCCGCCGATGACCGCCGCGACGAAGGCGCGCGTCCCGATGGTCACGCCCATCGTCGGGTACGCCTGGGACTGGTCGAGGCAGTAGAGCACCGCGCCCACCGCCGCGAGCATCGAGCCGATGAGGAACGTGAGCGCGATGACCCGCCCGGTGCGCACGCCCATGAGACGCGCCGCCTCGATGTTCATCGAGAGCGCGCGCATCGCCTTGCCCGTCCAGGTGCGGTGCACGAGGATCTGGAGCGCGGCCATCACGGCCACGGCGGTGACGAAGATGATCTGCCGCGTGTGCTGGATGGGCAGGAGCTGCGGGTAGCTGCGCGGGAACGCCGTGAAGAGGAGCTGCGCGAGGTTCTGCAGGAGGACGCTCATGCCGAGCGCCGTGACGAGCGGCGTGATGCGCGCGTTGGCCGACTTGCCGCCGCGGGCGCGGAGCGGGGCGTAGGCGACGCGCTCGATGATCACGCCGAGGGCGCCGGCGAGGCACATGGCGCCGATGGTGCCGACGACGCCCGCGAAGAGGGGCGCGCTCTGCCCGCCGAACAGGCCGATGAGGAAGAGGCCGGCGTACGCGCCCATCATGAAGACCTCGCTGTGGGCGAAGTTGATGAGCTTGAGGATCCCGTACACCATCGTGTAGCCGAGGGCGACGAGCGCGATCATCGCCCCCTGGGCGAGACCGGTCAGCAGCGCGCCCCACAGCTCCGTGAGCAACATCGGTCGACGATACCTCAGGTGCGAACGCGGGCGACCTACTTCGAGGGCGCGCCGGACTTATCCATCGTGGCGAAGAAGGTGAACTTCTTGTCCTTGATGCGCGCCACCACCACGGGCTTGTCGGCGTTGCGGTTCGCGTCGATGGTGATCGGGCCGGTCGCTCCCTGGAAGCCCTTCGTCTCCTGGATCGCCTGGCGGATGGCGTCGGGCGTGTCGCCCTTGGCGCGCTTGATTGCGTCCGCCAGCAGCATGGCCGCGTCGTAGCCCTGCGCCGCCAGGCTGGACGGGTCGTGGTGGTAGCGCTCGTTGTACGAGACGCGGAACTTCTTCGAGCTCTCCCAGGGCACGTCGGGCGCGTAGAGGTCCGTGAGGTACGCGCCCTCGAGCTCCTCGCCGGCGTCCCGCGTGAGCTCGGGCGCGTCCCAGCCGTCGCCGCCGACGAACATGTCGCCCTTGATGCCCACCGCCTTGCTCTGCCGGGCGATGAGGATCATCTGGTTATAGTAGATGGGCGCGTAGACGATGTCGGGCTTCGCGTCGTTGATCTCGTTCAGGTACGTGGTGAAGTTCGTCTCCTTCTTGAGGAAGCCCTTGTCGGCGACGATCTCACCCCCGCGCTTCTTCAGCTCCTTGCGGAACTCCTCCGCGAGCCCCGACGAGTAGAGGTCGTCCGTGGCGAAGAGCACGCCGACCTTCTTCTTTCCGAGCTTGTTCACGACGAGCGCCGCCGCGGCCTGGCCCTGGGCGTCGTCCATGAAGCAGACGCGGAAGACGAAGGGGCCCACCTTGGTGACGTCGGGGTTCGTCGACGAGGGGGTGATCATGGGCACCTTCCTCCTGTTGGCGACGATCCCGCCCGCCTTGGAGCGCCCCGACGCCACCTCCCCCAGGAGCGCGACAACCTTGTCGCGGTCGATGAGCTGGAGGACCTTGTTGCTCGCCTCCTGCGGGTTCGACTTGTCGTCCTCGAAGAGCACCTTGAACGGTTTGCCCCGGACGCCCCCGGCCTTGTTCACCTCGTCGACCGCGAGCTCAATCCCTTCCCGCGTGTAGATCCCGAACGACGCGTCCTCTCCCGAGAGGCTGAAGTAGGCGCCCACCTTCCACTCCGGCGCGGAGCCTGCCGGCTTGCTGTCGCAGCCGAGCGCGCCCGCTAGTAGAGCGCTCGCCAACGCCGCCATCGCCACCCTGCGTCCGAGGATCATGGCCGCCTGTTACCACCGCCCAGGGCGGGGGACCAGACGCGGGCACCGGGCCATGTCTCCCGGTCAGACGCGCGACGTGCCGACCCCCACCCCGGGGACCTCCGGGCCTGGTTCTACCGGCAATGACGAGCGTCGTGTCGTGGACGCCGGTCCAGGCATTACGGGAACGCCCGACCAGAGAATGCTGGCCTTCGCCTATTTTTTCACCACCACGCGCCGTCGTAACGTCGGCGCCCGTCATCGAGACACGGGGGAGGGGCGCGCATGAGACTCGATTGGATCTACGGGCTCGGAGCGATATCGACGCTGACGCTGCTGGTGGGGTGCGATCTGCTCGTCGCGCTCCTCGAGCAGAAGGGCCTCGCGGCCTCGTACGCGCTGCTGCGCGAGCTGCGTCAACGCGACCCGCGGCCGCCGCGACGCTAGAAAGTCCGGGGGCGCGCCCGCGTGGACGTCGCGGGCGCATCGACCGATCGTTCACGTCGTCGGCGGGGGCGGCTCCGGCGTCTGCTGCTCGCTCTTCGAACGCGCCTGCCGCCGCCGGACCACCACCCACGCCACCGCGACGAGGACGGCCCCCGCCTCCGCCGCCCCGATGCCCAGCTCGAAACTGGTCGGCGCGCGCTTCCTCGCGGCTTCGCTCGCGCCGCCCTTGCACTCCATCGCTTCCGCCGGGATCGCGCGATCGACGACCATCGCGGCGCGCAGCATCGCGTCGCGGTCCGGCCCGGAAGCGCGGCTACGCTCGTCGACGATGCGGTGCTCGAAGTGGGGCCCGTGCGCGGCGACGGGCGGGCCGGACTCCGCGCCCGGCAACGTGAGCAGGACGGTGACCGCCGGGCCGGTGGCGTCGTCGTAGCCCATCTCCACGTGATCCGGCTTCACGTCGAGCCGCTCCAGCTTGAAGCCGCTCGGCACCACGCCCTGGAACGCCTGGGCTTTCACCAGCCCCTCCAGGGCGCGGCCCACCTCGGGCCCGAGGCACGTCGGGGCGCCGGGCCCGGACGCGGACCCGGAGCCGGCGAACAGGAGGATGGCGACCAGCGCCGCGACGAACGGCGCGGCGAGCGAGGGCCAGGATGCGGGACCGCGGAGCTTCACGGAGGGGGATGGTACAGCCTGGACCAGGCCACGGGCCATCCCGGCGTGATCACGCGGCGCGGGTCGCGTGCTGCGCGAGGTGCGGCGGCACCCAGCCGCCGAAGGCGCGCTCGAGCTCGAGCGCGACGGCGATCGTGACGTGATCGTTGCCCGGCACACCGGCGACCTGGACGCCGAGCGGCAGGCCCGCCGCGTTGAGGCCGAGGGGGACCTGGGTCACGGGCAGCTCCATCACGTTGAGGATCGCGGTGTACCCCCAGCACCAGGGCGGGAACATCGCCTGGTAGTGGTACGGCGCCGGCCGCGGGTGCGAGGGGTAGAGCATCACCCCGCGAGGCCCGATCCTCGTCACCAGCTCGCGCTTGAGCTCCCGTCCGAGCGCGAGGTACCGCGACGAGGTGTCGGGCAAGTGCTCGGGCAGCTTCTCCAGGAGGGCGAGCGCGAGCGAGGGCAAGGTGTGCGGCGAGCGGCGGAGCGCCCAGCGACCGAGCTCCCACGCGGCCGACACCTCCACCCCGTTGCCGAGCATCGAGCTGAACGACGGGCCGGCGGTCTCGTTGAGCATGGCGCTCCAGAATCTCGATCGAGCGCGAGAGGCCGGCGAACCTGGCCGTCTCGACGCGCGCGCCCCGCGCGGCGAGCGCGTTCGCGGCCGCGCGTTGCGCCGCCACGAGGTCGGCGCTCACGCCAATCCGGCCGTCGTCCTCCACGGAGAGCACCTCGAGCCCGGCCAGGTCGACGCTCGCCGGATTGGGGATCTCGGCGGCCGAAAGGACGCGCAGGAGGGGCGCGAGATCCTCGGCGCGGCGGGCGAGGGGGCCCGTCGTGATGAAGCGCATGGCGGCCTCCGCGGGCAGCGGGTACTGGCCGGCGTTGTCGACGAGGCCGCCGGTCGGCTTGTGGCCGAAGACGCCGTTGAAGAACGCCGGCATGCGGATCGACCCTCCGATGTCGGCGCCCAGGCCGAAGGGCGTGCCGCCGGCGCCGATGATGGCGCCCTCGCCCCCCGAGCTTCCGCCGACGGTGCGCCGGGGATCGTAGGGGTTGTTGGAGCGGCCGTAGACGCGGTTGTCCGACTCCATCCACATGCAGAGCTCGGAGACGTTGGTGACCCCGAGCGCGATGGCCCCCGCCGCGCGCAGCCGGGCGACCCCGACGGCGTCGCGCTCGGCGCGCACGCCCTTGCGGGCGACCAGGCCCGACGTGAACGGCATGCCCGCGAGGGCGAAGCTCTCCTTGATGCTGCACGGGACCCCGTGGAAGGGCGGCAGACCCTCGCGCCCCCGCGCGCGGCGCGCGTCCGCGGCCCGCGCCTCCTCGCGCGCCTCGTCGAAGCGCTGGGCGACCATCGCGTTGAGCGTCGGGTTGACCCGCTCGATGTGCCGGACGTGCGCCTCGACCACCTCGAGCGAAGTAATCTCTCCGGACCGGATCATCTCCGCCAGGCGCGAGGCGGAGAGCAGCAGCATCGCTTCCATGTCGGGGCAGAGACTACCCTGATCCGCGCCGTTGGTGTTTGCTCCGCTCCCCCGGCAGGGGTACATCGCCCATCCGTTGAAGCCCCGAGCGTCCGCCGCCGCCCTCGCCCTGGTAGCCCTCCTCCTGGTCACCGGCTGCACCACCGGACGCTACCTCGCACAGGCAGGCTGCGGGCAGGCCGACATCCTGCTCCGCGCGCGCGACCTCGACGCGGCCGCCCGAGACACGGGCGTCGACCCGCGCGTCCGCGCGCTCCTCCTGCAGGTCTCCGGCATCAAGGCGTTCGGCGAGGCGCACAGCCTCCGCCCGACGCGCAACTACCATCGCTACGCCAATCTGGAGCGCGGCGCGGTGGTGTGGGTGGTGACCGCGTCCGAGCCGCTCCGCTTCCGCTCGAAGACGTGGTGGTTCCCGATCGTCGGGCGCGTGCCCTACCTCGGCTGGTTCGACCGCGACGAAGCCCACGACTTCGCGGCGAAGCTGCGCGGAGAGGGCTGGGACGCGGACGTGGGCGCCGCGGACGCCTACTCGACGCTGGGCTGGTTCGACGACCCGGTGCTCTCGACCATGCTCTCCGCCGGCGACGAGGCGGTCGGCGAGCTCGCGAACGTCATCCTCCACGAGTCGGTGCACGCGACGCTCTACGTCGACGGCCAGACCCGCTTCAACGAGAGCCTGGCGGAGTTCGTCGCGGGCAAGCTCACGGTGATCTACCTGGACGAGCGCTACGGGCGCGCCTCGCGCGAGACGGCGGCCTACGTCGACGCCGAGCGCCGCGCGGAGGAGCGCGGCGCGCGCATGCACCGGGCGTACGAGGTCCTGTCGAAGCTCTACGCGTCGGACGAGCCGCCGGAGCAGAAGCTCGCGGAGAAGGCGGCGATCCTCGTGAAGCTCCGTGAGGAGACGCACTTTCACCGGCCGATCAACAACGCGACGCTCTCCGCGTTCAAGAACTACAACTCCGGCGCGGAGCTGGCTTCGCTGCTCGACGCCTGCGGGGGGAGCTTCGCGCGGTTCTTCGCGGCGCTCGAGCCCTTGAAGAAGGGGAGCGCGTTCACGTCGCCCAACCAGGCGGACCTCGCGCCGGTGATCCTGCCGCTCGTGAAGGCCGGGTGTCCGGCGGGCGCCGGCCCCACGCGTTGACGCGGACGGGGGCGGCCCTCCGCCCAATTCGCCGGTGGGGCGATGACGCCCTGCGCCGTGGTGCGCCCGCCCGACGCCGGTCGGGCACCTCCGCGTCGGGCCGCGAGGGCGCCTCCCCTCGGCCGTAGCGACGTTTCGACCCGGGCCTGCAAGCTCGGCGCCGGTGGGCCGTTCTCCCGGTGGATCGGAACCCCCGGTCGTACGTCTGGTCGGGAGCCTCGGTCGGCGCCGGAGGCTTCGATGCCAGCGGCGGTCACAAAGCGGGGGGACGTCGACACATGGCTGGCAATGAGGGATCCATGGCGGCAGAGCGTCTGCGCGTAGAGCCCGCGGAGGGCGAGGGGGATGGGCGGAGCATCGAGGCGCTCGTCGCCTCCGGCCAGCACCGGGAGGCGCTCGCCGCCTGCGCGCGCGCCTACGCGCTGCCGCTCGGGCGGCTGTGCATGGCGTTCACCGGCTCGCAGGCCGAGAGCGAGGAGCTGGTGCAGGAGACACTGCTCGCGGCGTTCGACGCGTTCCCGCAGTACCGCGGCGAAGGGAGCGTGCGCGCGTTCCTGTTCGGGATCGCGCGGCGCCTGTGCGGGCGGCACGTGGAGATGCGGCCCGGCGCGAGGCGCGGCTCCGGCTGGTGCACGACACGGGGCGCGGCCGGGACGCCGGCGACCTCTGGCTGGAGCGGGAGCGGGCGCAGCGGGCGCGCGACGCGATCGCGAAGCTGAAGCCGAGCGAGCGCGAGGCGGTGGTGCTCCGCTACGAGGGCGAGCTCTCGTTCCGCGAGCTGGCCGCGGCGTGCGGGGTGGACGAGGCGGCGGCGCGCAAGCGGGTGAGCCGGGCGCTGTCGCGGCTCCGGGTGGACCTGGGCGAGGAGTGATGGCGATGAGCACGACGGAGATGGGCGGGCTGTGCCGCGAGGCCGAGGAGGCGATCTGGCAATCTGCTCGACGGGACGGCGCCCGGCGCGGCTCTACGATCACGTCGCCGAGTGCGACGCTTGCCGGGATCTCAAGCACGAGGCCGCCGCCGCGGCCGCGCGGGTGCGCGACGCCGGCGTCGACTTCCTGCCGCGCGGCCGGGTTCTGGACGAGCTCGTGGCGCGGCTGGAAGCGGCGCGGCCGACGCATGTCCTCCGGCCACCCGGCAGATGCGAAGCGGCAGCACCGAGCTCGGGCCCTGCGCTGCCTCGCGCGCGGCGAAGGCGCTCGAGCGGCAGCGACGGTTCGACCGACGCGGCCCTCACCCTGTTCGACCCGCTCGCCGAGGCCAAGGCGCCGAAGCCGAGGTGGTGAGCCGCCCGGCGGCGAGCGACGTGACCCAGCCGACGCGGGTGTCTCCGCGGCGACCCACCCCGGCCCGATCACCGGCCGGGACGCGCCGCATCCTGCCGCGCCCGTCCGCCCGACGGCGACCCGCCGCCCGATCGAGGCGCCGCGCCGTCCGGTCCCCGGCGCAGCCGCCCGGCACCGCGCGGCAAGGTGCGCATGGCTCCGCTGCGCCGCCGCGCGTTCCTCGCCAGCGCGGCGGCGCGATGGCGGCGGCCGCGGCCGTCGGCTTCTACCTCAAGGGCAGGGGCCGCTCCCGCCGCACCGCGCGGCCAATGCGCCGTGGTCCGGCGCGGTCGCCATCGGTCGCGCGGGCGTCTGCCGACAAGACGGGCGGGCTCGAGGTCTGCGACGCGAACGCGCGCGCCGTGCACGACCGCGGCTGGCGGCACGCCGTGCGCCCGGGCGCCACGCTGCGCACCGACGCGCGCACGCGCGCCCGGACCTGACCCTCGCAGACGGCACGGAGTCTCGCGATCGACCGCGCCTCCGAGCTCGAGCTCGAAGCGCGGACAGAACCGGGCGGCGCGCCTCCGCCGCGGGACCGTCGTCGCCGACGTGGCGCACATCGAGGGCGTGACGGCGCGCCTCGCCTTCCCCCACGGGGAGGTGGAGGTGCTCGGCACCAAGCTGGCGATCACCGTCGGAGGCACGTCGGAGGCACGTCGGAGGCACCGTCGGAGGCACCGACGATCGCGCCTCCGTCGAGGTCGCCCGCGGCTCGGTGCGGGTGACGACCGACTCGGGCAAGACGGTCGACCGTCCGCGCCGGCGAGGAGGCGATGATCGCCGGCAAGCGCCGATCCGGTGGTCGAGCAGCTCGACGACCCTCGCCGACGTGATGGAGTGGAGCGACGACAAGCTCGAGGACGTCGACTCGCCTGCTCCTGCGCGGCCTCGGCGAGCTGCGCGCGCGCAAGCCGGGCCAGACCGCCGAGAAGGAGCACGCCGTGCGCCTCGCCCGGCACGGGGTCAAGGTGCGCATCGTCGACGTCGATGGCCCGCACGGAGGTCGACGAGACCTTCACCAACGACACCGACGAGGAGCTCGAGGGCATCTTCCGCTTCCCGCTCCCGCCGGGCGCGCAGATCGAGAAGCTCTCGCTCGAGGTCGACGGCAAGCTGGTCGACGGCGCGTTCGTCGATCGCGACAAGGGCGCGGCCATCTGGCGCGGCGTCATCCAGAACGCGGCCCCCAAGGCGCCCCGGCCGAAGGAGGAGATCCTCTGGGTGCCCGGCCCGTGGCGCGATCCGGCGCTGCTCGAGTGGCAGCGCGGCGGCCGGTTCGAGCTCAAGATCTTCCCCATCCCCCGGCGCGGCTCGCGGCGCGTGGTGCTCACCTACACGCAGACCGTCGATCAGTCGGCCGGCATCCGGCGCTTCACGTACCCGCTCGCGCACGATCCCAGCGGCTCGACGCCGGATCGGCGCCTTCGATCTCGACGTGCAGGTGCATCGGGCTCGACAGGTCGATGGGCCTGACAGACGCGCGGCTACGACCTCGCCGCCGCGCCGCGACGGGCGAAGGCGAGCGCCGCACCCTGCACGCCGACAACTTCGTGCCTGCCGGCGATCTCACGGTGGAGT
Source organism: uncultured delta proteobacterium (assembly GCA_963827955.1). GTDB lineage: Bacteria > Myxococcota_A > Polyangia > Polyangiales > Polyangiaceae > CAWHDJ01. Next base: position 746,245 of record CAWHDJ010000017.1, read on the forward strand.
ACGCCCTGCCCGATCGCGACAAGGCCGTCACGGCGTGGGCCTACGCAGCCCCGTCAGGTCGATCCCGTCCCGCCCTCGTCCAGCCTTCTCGCTCGTCGAACGTGCTGGCGCCGGCCCGGAAGGCCAGGTCGGCCGAGGACGCGGCCGGCGAAGCAGACGGCGAGCGCCATCCTCGACGATCGCTCGCCCTACGTGGCCATCGCGCTGCGCCCGCGGCTGCCGCGCTGGCAGGAGGCGAAGGAGCGGCTCCACGTCCTCGTCGTCGACGCGAGCCGATCCATGTTCGGCGAGCGCTTCGCCCGCGCCACCCACCTGGCCTCGGCCATCGTGCGCGAGATGGACCGCCGCGACTCGTTCATGCTGCTCGCCTGCGATACCGTCTGCCGGCCGATGACGCCGAGCAGGGCGGCGTCGCCGCAGCCCGCGGCGCCGGGGGCCGCCGCCGCCGGGGACGTCGAGCGCTTCCTCGGCAGCGTCGAGCCCGACGGCGGCAGCGATCTCGCGGCGGCGATGGCGGCCGCCCGCTCGGCCGCCGGCCCGCTCGGCGCCCGAGAGCTGCGCATCCTCTACCTCGGCGACGGCACGCCCAGCGTCGGCCCCACCCGCCCCTCGCACCTCGAGACGGCGGTGCGCTCGGCCATCCCCTCGGGCGACGCCGCGGGGTCGTGGCGGTCGCGCTCGGCGCCGACGCCGACACCACCTCGCTCACCTCGCTCGCGCGCGGCGGCGGCGGCGTGATGGTGCCCTACGTGCCCGGGCAGAAGATCGCCACCGCCGCGCTCGAGGTGCTGGGCGCCGCCTACGGGGTGGTCCTGCGCGATCCCGAGGTCGAGCTGCCCGCGGGGCTCTCCCAGGTGACGCCGGCGCGGCTCGATCCCATCCGGGCCGGCGGCGAGACGATCCTCGTCGCCCGCATGGCCCCCGGCGGCCGACGTCTCGGGGACGCTCAAGCTCCGGGGCCGGGTCGCCGGCGAGCGCTTCGAGCAGACCTACCCGCTGAAGGTGCTCGCCAGCTCGGGGGCGCGGCAACGCCTTCGTCCCGCGCCTCTACGCGGCGGCCAAGATCGCCGAGCTCGAGCGCTCCGGCGGCGAGGCGCAGAAGCCCACCGTGGTCGCGCTCTCGCGGCGCTTCGCGGTGGCGAGCCGCTTCACGTCGCTGCTGGTGCTCGAGAGCGAGGCGATGTTCAAGGCGTTCGGGCTCGAGCGGACCGCCTCCCGGCCACGTTCACCGGCGAGCAGCAGGCCGAGAGCGCGACCGCGCAGGCCGAGGGCGACGCGCCCGACGACCAGGACCAGGCCAAGCGCGACGAGTTCGGCCCGCTGGCAGGAGAGACGGGGAGCGCCAACGCAGACGCGCCCGGGGTCAGGACCAACGGGCACGCGGAGAGGGCTTCGGCTCGGGCCACCTCGGGCACAGCATGAGGGGCGGCGCCGCGGGCGCGCCCGGCGGCGAGGGCCGCGGCGACGGCCGCGCCGATGGCACCCGCTCCGACGGAGGCGCGACTTCGACGCGACTTCGAGCAGCCCAGGGACAAGCGGCGCGGCTCCGCCTCCGCCGCCCGTGGGCAAGCCCATGGTCCCGGCGGAGGAGCGGCCGCTCAGCGCCGAGGCGCCGACCCCTTCCCCGGCAACAACGCCTGGGAGGGCGTCGCCCGCCGCCAGCGCTTCGTCCCCATGCACAAGGTCTTCGATCGCCACGTGGGCTTCGACGCAGACCAACACCTTCGTCGGCCAGAACGCCGCGCAGGCTCGACCGTCGTCGAGAGCGCCCTGCCGGCGACGCCGGACAGCCGCGACCGGACCGTCGAGCTCTTCTCCCTCTACTCCACGGCTCGGCCGCGTCGGCGAGGCGCAGGAGCTCACCGCCCGGTGGGCCGGCCGCGACGCGCTCGACCCCGACGCGCTCCAGGCTCGCGCCGACCTCGCCGCGCGGCTGGGCGATCGCGCGCGCGCCGTGCGCATCCTCGGCGGCCTCGCCGACGTGCGCCCGAACGACCGCGCCGTCCAGACGCGCCTCGCCGACCTCTGGGACACCGCGGGCGACCCCGCGCTGCGCCTGCGAGCACCGCGTCGCGCTCGCCGACATGGCCGCTCGCCGAGCCCAAGCTCGTGGCCGCCGCCGTCGACTGCGCCCGCGCCCGCGGCATGGTCAATCTCGCCGCCGCGCTCCGGCTCGACACGACCAACAAGGTCCGCGAGGCGGTCGACAAGCTCCTCGCCGCGCCTCGCCCCCGGCCCCGCGCCGCCCACGGGGACGTGCAGATCACGGCAGTGGGCGGGCGGCGCGGACCTCGACCTCGCCCTCATCGACGCGCAGGGGCGGCGCATCTCCTGGCTCGGGTCGCCGACCAGGGCGACCGTCGTCGGCGCGCGATTCCACGAGCACCCGCGACGAGACGCTGGAGATCGCCGGCCTGCCGCAGGGCAGCTACGTGCTCGAGATCACCCGGGCCGCCGGCCGCGACGCGGGCGACCCACGGTCCAGGGCGCGATCACGCTCCGCCTCAACGGCGAGACCCGCAACCTCCCGTTCACCCTCACCGGCGCGCGCGCCGAGGTGGGCACGGTCCGCGTCTTCTTCACCTCGCACCTCGAGCCCGTGGACGGCGGGGGCGGGACCGGCCGCCCTGTCTGGTAGATTCCCCGCGTCACGACGTTGTCCTCGACTTCGCCGCGGACTTGCGGCATCCCTCGCCGCCATGAGCACCGCCCCCGACGCGCACGCGCACGGCGCCGAGCACGACGCGCACGAGGCCTTCACCGGCGAGCCGGTGCAGCGTCCTCCCGCCGACGAGCCGCGCACGCCCGGCTGGCTGCCGCTCCTCGGCCTCGCCTTCTTCACCGGCGCCGCCGTCGTCTTCCTCGGCCAGCCTCGCCCCCGAGCCCCGACGCTGCGAAAGCCTGCCCAGGCGCAGGCGGCCGCGCCGCCCGCGGAGCTGCAGGGGGCGCGGCCCAGCCCGGCGGCCGTCCACGCCGCGCCGCCTGCCCTCCCCGGACCAGGCCAAGCGCCTCGAGCACATCGTGGCGCCGGCGCAGGCGCCCCAAGGCCGCCCCGCCCCCGCCCCCGCCGCCGGCGCCGCCGCCGGGCGTTCACCTCGCCCGCGCCCCCGCCGCCGCCGACGCCGCCGGGCACCAAGGCCGCCGCCGCCGCCGCAGGACCCCAATCACCCGCTCCCGCCGCCGCCCGAGCAGTGAGCAGGACGCCATGAGCAACTCCTCCGTTCCCGTGGTGGACGCCTCGTCGATCCGCAGGGTGCTCGTCGTCGGCGCCGGGACGATGGGGCAGGGCATCGCGCAGGTCACCGCCGGCGCGGGCTACGTCACGCACCTCTACGACGTCGACGCCGCCCGCGTCGAGAAGGCCATCGGCGTCATCAAGGCCGTGACCGACCGCCTCGTGCAGAAGGGCAAGATGCTGAACGAGGCGCGCAGCGAGATGATCGGCATGCTGGTCGCCTCGCCCGAGCTGGGGCCCGCCGCGAGCGACATCGATCTCGCCATCGAGGCCGCGCCCGAGTCGATGGACCTGAAGGTCGAGGTGCTCGGCAAGGTCAAGCTCTTCGCCCCGGAGCGCGCCATCCTCGCCTCGAACACGTCGAGCCTCTCGATCACCGAGATCGGCCACCGCATCGGCGCCGGCGAGCGCACCGTCGGCCTGCACTTCTTCAACCCGCCGCCGGTGATGGAGCTGCTCGAGGTCGTGCGGGGGCTGGAGACCGCGCCGCAGGCGATCGACACGTGCCTCGCGGTCGCGAAGCGCCTCGCCAAGACGCCCATCGTGGTCAGCGACACGCCCGGCTTCGCCACGAGCCGGCTCGGCGTCGCGCTCGGCGCCGAGGCGATGCGCATGCTCGAGACCGGCGTCGCGTCGGCGGCCGACATCGATCGGGCCATGGAGCTCGGCTACCGGCACCCCATGGGCCCGCTCAAGCTCACCGATCTCGTGGGCCTCGACGTGCGCCTGGCGATCCTCGAGCACCTGCAGCGCGAGGTGGGCGAGCAGTTCCGCCCGCCGACGATCCTCCGGCAGATGGTGCGCGCCGGGCGGCTCGGAAAGAAGACTGGCGAGGGCTTCTACCGCTGGACGGACGCGGGCCCGGAGCCGATCAAGCGCTGACTCCCCCCCGATCCCGAACCGCTACTTGTTGAGCCAATCCTTCTTCGCGTTGTCCGCCGCCTCTTTTTCCTTCTCGGCGATGCGCGCGGCGATGCGCTCCTTCACCTTGCCGTAGTCGATCTCGAGCTGCACCCTGCGGTCGATCATCTTGATGCGATCCGCCGCCGTGGCGGGGTACCCGTGGATCTTGGGGTTGCCCTGGAGGAACGCGGCGTACGCCTGCCACGCGTCCTTGGCGGCGGGCCACTTCTGCTGCCGCTCGCGCAGGAACGCGATGATGAACATCACCTTGGCCTTGAGGTCGTCCGCGCCCTTGCCCCGCTCGCACCCCTGACCCTGCGTGCACCGCTTGCTCAGCGCCGCCTCCCAGGTCTTGTCCGCGTCGTCGAGCGTGCCCGGACTCCTGCTCGGCCTCGCCGAGGCGGTAGAACGCGAGCATCTCTCGGGCTTGTCCTTGATCGCGTCCTGGAACGCGGCGATCGCGCCCGGCAGATCGCGTGCGACGAACGCCGCCTCGCCCTTGACCACGAGCTCCATGTAGGGGCTGATGCCCGTCTTGTTCTCGGGGTCGTGGCGAACGCCCTTCGGCGGGTCGGCGATGGCCACGATGGTGACGAGACCGAGGGCGCGCGGCGACGGCGGGGGGCGAGGGCGAGGGGAGCGCGGGCGCATGGGCGGAGCGTAACCGAAGCCGGGCCGAGGGAAACGGCGGGAGGCTCATGCCGCGTCCGGCGGGATGGGGTACAGCACTGGGGAGAGGACGTGCCCGCCACCCCCGCCCCGACGCCCCCGGAGGCCCCCGACGCGACGGAGCCTCGCCCGGACCGGCCCCCGCCTCCGAGCCGGCGCGGAGAGGCCCCTCGGGAGAGCGCGTCGTCGGCGTCCTCGCGGCGCTGGTCTGCCTCCTCTTCGTGGTCTCCTTGCGGGACGTCTCGCTCTTGCGCCCGCCCTGCCGTCGATGCCGGCGCCGCTCCTCCCCTCCTCCGTCCAGGACCGGGACGCGGCGCTCGCCGTGACCGTCGTCGACGAAGCGGATCACCCGCTCTCCGGCGCCAGCGTCCGCGTCTTCGCGATGCGCGACGGGAAGGCGTACTTCGCCGGCGATCGCAACACCGGCGGCGGACGGCCGCGCGTCGTTCACGAGCTGCCCCGCGGGCCCGTGTGGGTGCTCGCGTACGGCGCGGGGCGGGCGCGGGCCTCCTCGCAGGCGGTGCTCGCGGCCGGAGCGCGCGAGGTGCGCCTCGTCGCTCCGGCCGGCGCGCGCGCTCGACGTGATCGTGGTCGACGAGTCCGAGCACCCCATCGCGGGCGCCTCCGTCGAGGTGACCACGGCCGACCCGCTGCCCTACGCCGCCGTCTCCGGGGCCGAGAGCGGCGCCGCCCGCGTCGATCGCCTGGGCCCGCCGCCCTACCGCGTCCGTGCATGGGCCAGCGGCTACGAAGACATCATCCGCGCCGGCGTCGTCCCGGGCGCGACGCCGCTGCGCATCCGCCTGGAGCGCCCCGCGGCGCTCGTGGTCACCGTGGTCGGCGCCGACGGCAGGCCCGCGCCGGGCGCCACGGTGCTCGCCGCCGGCACGGGCTCTGGCCGGCGCGGGCACCACGACGACGACGAGCAGGGCGCCACGCGCATCGGCGGCCTGCACGGCGGCGTCTACGATCTCAAGGCGCGCCTCGGCGACGAGGTGAGCCGCACCGAGCTGGCCGTCCCGGTCAAGCGCGGCGAGGCGCGGGAGGTGAAGCTCACGCTCGAGCCCGGCAAGCGGGTGCGCGGTCACCGTCACCGACGGCGACGGCGACGGGGCGCCGACGATCAAGGGGGCGACCTGGTGCTGGTGGAGGAGGGGCTCTCGTCGTTCCCCGTCCAGGGCCGCACGGGGCGGTGACGGCAAGGCGTGCTCGGCCCCATCGTCGCGGCGCGCGCCTCCGTCTCGGCGCGCGCCAGGGGCTTCGTGGCGCGGACGGCGCCATCGTCGAGGCGGCCACGGAGGTGATACGATCGGCCTGGTCCGCGGCGGCGTGCTGACCGGCACGTGGTCGACGACGGCGGGTATCCGGTCGCGGGCGCGACCATCGAGGTCGTCGGGGTCGACGCCGAGGGCATGCCCATCGACGAGACCTCGACGATGAACGACTTCCGCGACGAGCACTTCGAGGTGATGCTCGCCGGCCCCGCGCCGCTCATCCCCATGGGCGAGCTCGGCGTCATGCCGGGGCCCATCCCCAATCTCCCGCGCGCCTCGCTGCTGCGATAGAGCCGCCGCCTCGGCGCGGGCAAGCCCAGGGGGGGGGGCGACCCCTGGGTGACGCGCGGCGACGGCACCTTCCGCTGCGACCCGGTGCCGCCCGGCCGCGTGCACGCCATCGTCCGTCACCCGAGCTACGTCGAGGCCGTCTCCGAGACGGTGACCCTCCGCTCGGGCGGCACCGCGAGCGTGCACGTCGTGCTGCGCCAGCGGCGGCTGGATCGAGGGCCGCGTGCTCGAGGAGGATCGCACGCCCGTCCCGGGCGCGCGCATCGAGATGGCCGCGACGCACGGCGCGCTCGAGAAGGTCGCGTACGCCGCCGACGACGGCACCTTCACCTTCGCCTCCGCGCCCGACGAGGTGCTTCTCTCCGTCGCGCGGCCGGACGCGCCCGGCAACGTGGTCGCGCGCGTCACGCTGGCGGTGCCGGACCGCGACCGCGCCACGGTGGAGATCGTGCTCCCGAAGCCGCGCGAGACGGTGAGCGTCCACGTCGCCGACGATCGCGGCTACCCCGTCGATCGCGTCGAGGTCCACGCGGTCTCGCTCGAGGTCTCCGAGGCGCTCGAGAAGACGCTCTTCACCGACGCGGGCGGCGATGCCACGCTGCCCAACGCGGTCGGCATCTCGCTCCGCTTCACGCTCATGCGGCCCGGCAAGGCGCCGCTCGTGCAGGTGGTGGAGGCGCGCGCCGGCCAAGCTCTCGTTCACGCTGAGCGAGGGGATGGAGGGGCGCGGCCAGGTGACCGCGCGCGACGGGCGCGATCGCGTCGGCCGGCGCGGACCTGACCGTCTTCACGCCCTCGGGCGCGCGGCACGCGCGCACGGACGCGACGGCGCCTACGTCCTCCAGGACCTTGCCCCCGGCCGCCTCCGCATCGTCGCGAGCCACGCGGACTACGCGCAGGCCGAGGCCGTGGTCGTCGCGACCGGCGACCGCGACCACCCCGCCGATCTCGGCACCATCGATCTCGCCGAGGCGGGCGAGGTGGAGGGCGAGGTGGTCGACGGCGACGACCACCCGGTCGCGGGCGCCCGCGTCGCGCGCGGACGCCGTCCCCGACGTACCTGCCCTTCGGGGCGCTCCCCCGCGGCATCGTCGCCACCGATCGCGAGGGCCACTTCAAGCTCGGCGGCCTCCCCGCCGGGCAGGTCGCGCTCGAGGCCTACGCCGCCGACGTCGGCCGGGGGCGGGTCGAGGACGTGACCGTGCGCGCGGGGCGGACCATCGATGGGGTGAAGATCACGCTCACCGGCGGCCCCGGGGGGCGCGAGGCCAGGGGCGCGGGGAGCGTGGCCGTCACGCTGGCCCAGCGCCGGGGCGTGGTCGTGGTGCTGCTGGTGCCCCCGGGCAGCGAGGCCGAGGCCGCGGGGATCGAGCCTGGCGACGAGATCTCGGCGGTGGACGGGTTCGACGTGCGCTCGATCGACGACGCGCGCCGCCGGCTCACGGGCCCGCTCGGGGAGGACGTGGTGGTGACCCTGCGCCGGGAGGAGGAGGGGGAGGAGAGCACGATTGTTCGCGTCCGGCGTGAACGGGTGCGGAGGTGACGCGCAACGGATACTTTCGGTCCATGAAACGCTTGATCTTCGGAGCCCTCGCGCTCTCCCTCGCCGCCGCCTGCTCCAGCGGCACCACCGGCACCAGCGACACGTCGACGGCCCCGCTCGGGGGCGGCGGCACGGGCGGCGGCACCGTGCAGGTCGACCTCGACGGCGGCGGGGACGCCGCCACGCCGCCCGACGGCGCGGCCCTCTGCCCGTCGGGCGCCTGCAACTACCAGACGGGCGCCGGCTGCTCCGGCGCGACGCCCTCGTGCGTCCCGATCGAGAACGCCTCCGGCGCGGTCGCCCCCACGTGCGTCGCCGCCGGCACCGCGGGCCCCGGCGCCGCCTGCACGCAAGGGACCGACTGCATCGCCGGCTACATCTGCGCCAACGAGACGTGCCACAAGCTCTGCTGCGGCGGCGACTGGACGGGGTGCGGGAGCCCCGACGAGCACTGCATCGAGGCCCTCTCGTACTCGAGCCCCACCTCCGGCGAGGTCGCGACCGGCGCCATGCTCTGCTACCCGGTCAACACGTGCGACGCGCTCACCCCGACGAGCTGCACGCAGGCCGGCACCTCCTGCGTGATCGTGGACGCGACCGGCGCCACCGCCTGCATCGCGCCGGGCACGGGCCAGGCGGGCCAGCCCTGCCCCTGCGCGGGCGGCTTCGCCTGCATCTCCGAGCCGATGACGGGCAACGTCTGCGTGCGCCTCTGCAAGGCCGTGCCCGGCGGCGGCGCGCCCGAGTGCCAGGCGAACGAGGGGATCTGCACGCACTACACGCGCGACCCGGCGGGCGTCGGCGAGTGCCAGCCGCCCTCGACGCCCTGACGTCAGTCGTGCACGCAGACCCCGAACTGCATCGGGCACGCGCCCTCCACGCAGCTCAAGCACGGCGAGGAGGGCGCCTGGCCATCGCAGAGATCGGACCCGCACGCGGTGGTACAAAAGGAGCACCCGCACGAGATCAACGCCGTCTTGAGGTCCTGCGCGCTCGTGCAGAGGTTGCTCGAGCCTGCGCCCGACAGCCACGCGCTGCACGTCGCGCAGCCCGCGTCGACGTCGCCCCCGGTGCCGCTGGTGCTCGCCGTGGCGACCGCTGCCCCGCCGACTCCAGCGCCACCGGCACCCCCGCCGCCTCCGCAGCCCCCGCACTGGCAAGGCGGACAGTTGTCGTTGCCTCCCCCGGCTCCCCCGAAGCCCGTGCTCTCGCCTCCCCCGGCTCCCCCGACCCCGGAGGCTCGCGAAGGACGTGCTCGAGAAGCCGCCGCCGACGCCGAAGCCGCCGCCGCAGAACACCTGCGGGCCGCCGGTGTTCTGCTCGACCGGGTAGCAGCAGAGCTCCCCGTCGAGCACGCCGGGGCCGTCGACGCCGGTGATGTCCGTGTTCGGGCAGTTCGGGTCCATGAAGCGCTGGAGGGCGGCGGCGGCCGAAGGGCAGGTGCCGCCGCCCGCGAGCTGGTCCGAGGTGACCGTGATGCACGCGGTGTGGCCGCAGCCCGCGGTCTTGAAGGGGAACGCCGCGAGCGCGAGCACGATCACCACGGCGTCCATCAGGCGAGACTTCGCGGACATGGGGGCTCCCTCGGGAAGGGCAACGAAGGCCCGCAGCGTAGCGCAGAGCGCGGCGCGCCTCCACGCCCGAGGCACCTCGGGCTTGCCTCGCGCCGCGCGAGGGAGCAGTAGCGGGGCCCATGGGCGAGCGAAAAATCCAGGGCACGGTGCTGATCACGGGCGCGAGCGGCTTCATCGGCGGCCGCCTGCGCGACGCGCTGCTCGACGCGGGCGCCGACGTGGTTGCGCTGCGGCGCGCCGGGTCGCCGGAGCCGCGGCGCGGGCGCTCCGCGGTCGTCGAGTACGCGGATCGCGACGCGCTCCGCCGCCTGGTCGAGAAGGAGAAGCCGGCCTTCGTCTACCACGTGGCCGGGGCCACCAAGGGCGTGACGTACGCCGACTTCCAGCGCGCCAACGTGATGCCGACGGAGAACCTCGCCTTCGCCCTGCGCGACGCGAGCCCCGGCCTTCGCCGCTTCGTCCTCTTCTCCTCGCTCGGCGCCTACGGCCCCTCGCGCCCCGGCGCCCCGCACGCGGAGGACGCCCCGCGCAGGCCCATCGAGTTCTACGGGCAGAGCAAGCTGGAGGCGGAGCAGGCGGTCGAGGCCCTGGGCGACGCGCTCCCGTGGACCATCCTCCGGCCCTCCGGCGTCTACGGGCCCGGGGACGTCGACTACTTCGAGCTCTTCAAGTCGGTCGTGCGGGGGCTCAACGTGTTCTTCGGCAACAAGGGCCGCTGGTTCTCCGCGGTGTACGTGGACGACCTCGTGCGGGCCTCCCTCGACGCCGCCGAGGCGGACGCGACGCGCGGCAAGGGCTACTTCGTGGACGACGGCGTGCCCGTCACCTGGGGCACGTTCCAGGAGGAGATCATCCGCGCGAGCGGCCGGCGCGTGCTCACGCTGAACCTGCCCGAGGTCTTCGTCGACATCGCCGCCGTCGCCGGCGAGGCGCTCACCCGCATCGACGGCAAGCCCCGCCTCTTCAACCGGCAGAAGGCGCGCATGGGCGCCCAGGAGGCCTGGACCTGCCGGAGCGACGCGCTCCGCGCGGACACCGGCTACGCCCCCACGGTCGACGTGCGGGAGGGCGTGGAGCGGACGCTGGCGTGGTACCGGAAGGAGCGGTGGCTGTAGCGCGGCCGGCTCACCGCAGGATGACGGCCATGTCGCCGAAGGTCCGATAGGCGGCCTCGAAGTCGTCCTTCGTCACCCACTCCCAGTCCGCCTCGCGCATCGGGTTGTTCACGAGCACGGACGTCGGGGTGACGCCCACGAGGGTGACGGCGTGCTCGAAGGGCCCGTGCCACCAGAGCTGCGCGCCGTCGAACGTCACCCAGCGCATCGACGCCGGGTGGTACTTCCAGTCGTAGGCGACCCACGCCACCACCGGGTGCCCGCCCAGGAGCACCGCGTAGATCGTGTCGGGCTCGGTGCTCTCGCCGGCGCGGAGGACGCTGGCCCCGCACGCTGTCGCGACGCGGGCGATGGTCGGGTAGTACGTCCCGTATCCCGTCAGCGCGCGCTCGCTCCCGTCGGGGTCGCCCACGACGCTCGTGTATGGGTTGCCCCAGTGCAGCGTGCCGGAGGCGTCCACCTCCGAGGGCCGCGGGTCCATTGTCTGCCGCTGGAGGAGGCTCGCCTCCGACACGACGATGCCCTCGTGCTCCAGCGCCATCCGGAGGGCCGCCTCCTCGCAGGTGAGCGGGCGCTCCTGCGGATGGAACGCGACGTCGGCGATCACGTTGGCCGCGGGCGATGGCGTCACCGGGTTCGACGGCTGCGACACCGCTCCGGTGCTGGACTGCACCGTGAAGGTGTACGTCGTGCCATCGACGAGGCCGGTGACGTGCGCGCGCGTCGCCGTGCCCGTCACTTCGATCCGCGTCCCGCCCGGCGAGACGATCACCGTGTACCCCGTGGCCGGGAGGGTGGCCGACCAGCGCACCTCGGCGAAGGCGTCGCCCGGCGCAGCACGCACGTGCTCCGGAGCGCCGGAATTCCTGGATCCGCAGCTGCTCGACGCGAGCGCGAGGGGCACGAACGCGAGACGCAAGAGCAGGGAGAAGCGGGGTCGTCGACCTGTTTGCCCGATGGATTCTGGGAGCATGAGCGTCCTCCTCGGCGATGCGCCTCGGGGGATCCATGCGGCCATGACGTCCGTTGGTCCATGCTTCGTCGGATGCGTCCGTGACGCTCGGCTCGATGGACGTTCGTACACGACGCACTACGTACTGAGTAGAACGGCGCTGCGCGAAGGACGCTCGGCGGTGAGCGTTGCCCGCCGGCGGCGTCACTCGGGGCCGTGGGAGCATCGAACATGAGATTTTTGCAGAACGACGCGAGGGTATGGATGATCTCGGCGGCGGTGGCGTTACTCGCCACGGCATGCGCCTCCAGCGCGGATTGCTCGCCGACGGGGCCGGCGACGGAGGGCGAGAGCGTCGTGGCGGCGACCGGCGACGAGGCAATCGGCGAGTCCGCTCAGCGCCAGTTCGGTGGAGGCGGGGGGTTCGGGTGCTCGGGACTGCAGGACGGGACTTACTGTGGCGGCGACATGGTGTCGGGTGATCCCGGCACGCTCTACGAGTGCATGGGCGGCACGCAGTACGTCCACCAAGTGTGCCCGACCGGCTGCTCGGTGCAGCCGCAGGGCGTCGCCGATTTCTGCTACTGAGCGGGGAGGGCTCGACGGAGCCCGCACCGTCGAGCCCCTCAGGTCCCGGCGCCGGTCGCCTCTCGCCACGCGCCCAGGATGTGCCCGACGATCTCCGGCAATCCGACGCCGTGCGTCACCTCCGCGAACACCGTCGGCCCGTCGCCGCGCATCTTCCGTGCGTCGCGGTCCATCACCGCGAGGTCGGCCCCGACGTGCCGGGCCAGGTCGACCTTGTTGATCACGAGCAGGTCGCTCTGGGTGATCCCCGGCCCTCCCTTGCGCGGCACCTTGTCCCCGCCGGCTACGTCGATCACGTAGATCGTGTAGTCGACGAGCTCGCGGCTGTACTGCGCCGCCAGGTTGTCCCCGCCGCTCTCCACGAAGAGCAGCTCGGGCGAGACCTCCTCCATGAGCTGCTCGAGCGCCATCAGGTTGTGGCTGATGTCCTCCCGGATCGCGGCGTGCGGGCAGCCACCCGTCTCCACGGCGCGGATGCACGGCGCGGGGAGCGCCTCGTTCCGGTGGAGGAACTCGGCGTCCTCCCGGGTGAAGATGTCGTTGGTGACCACGCCGAGCCGCCGCGTGTCGCGGAGCGCGCGGCAGAGCTGGAGGAGCAGCGCCGTCTTCCCGCTCCCGACCGGCCCGCCGATCCCGACGGTGAACGCGCGCGCCCGGAAGTCGCGGTCGCGCGGCCGGTCGCGCTCGCGGAAGAGGCCGGGGTGGGACCAGGCGTCGTGCGTGTGGTCGTGGGGATGGTCGTGGGGGTGGTCGTGGTCGTGCATGACGGAGCGCGTCATACGGATACGGCGGCGAGACCCGCCGGGCAAGTGGGTGGCACGAGGCATGCTTTGGCGTCGCAGTCCATGCGCACGCCGGCGGATTTGCCTCGCCGAGCACGACAGAAGCCTCGCATGGCAGGCCCTTCGAAGGCTCTGCCAGATGACGCGCGGGATCCGGCAGATCCTTCGAAGGCGCTGCCAGGTGACGCGCGGGAGCCGGCAGGTCCTTCGAAGGCGCTGCCAGGTGACGCGTGGGATCCGGCAGATCCTTCGAAGGCGCTGCCAGGTGACGCGTGGGATCCGGCAGATCCTTCGAAGGCGCTGCCAGGTGACGCGTGGGATCCGGCAGGTCCTTCGAAGGCGCTGCCAGGTGACGCGCGGGATCCGGCAGATCCTTCGAAGGACCTGCCGTGCACGGCTTGTGACCTGTCGGGCGCGCCGTTTCCTCCGCCGGGTCGAGATCCCAACGCGCCGCGTCGTGTGTCAGCCAGCCCGTCCGGGGGGCATCACCGGGGCGGGCGCGGCTCAGGACTGGAACAGCCGGGCGTACAGCCGGTCGTGCAGCCCGCCGAACAGGTCGAGCAGCGGGGCAGGCTGGGCGGCCTCCTCCACCGGGAGGCTCGCGCAGGCGGCGAGGACGGCGGCGGCGAGGGGGGCGAGGTCGTGCTGGAGGCGCTGGGCCTCGTGCGGGCCGAGGAGGCCGAGGCGGACGGCGGCGGAGGTGACGCCGCGGAGGGTCTGGTGGAGGAAGAGCTCGGCGCTCTCGCCGGCGCCGACGTCGAGCGCGCGGAGGACGGCGCCGAAGAGGGGAGCGTGGTGGCCGTGGAGCGCGCGCGCACGGACGGCCTCGTCGAGGCGGACGACGGCGGGGATCTGGAACACGCGGGCCGAGGTCGAGGTGAAGGCGCGCCCCTGGGCGCGGCTGGCGCGGTTGGCGACGTGGTTCGAGAGGAAGGCGTGGCTGCGGGCGTCGTGCGCCGCGAGGCGATCGGGCTCCGTGTGGCCGGCGCGGACGAAGGGGAGCGCGGCGAGCCCGGCCTGCCAGAGGGCCTGCTCGCAGAACGCGCGCAGGGCGGCGACGTCGCGGACCTCGCCGAGCTGCGCGGCAGCCTCGAGCCCGGCGGAGTGGGCGAAGCCGCCCGTCGGGAAGGCCGAGTCGGCGAGCTGGTAGAGGAAGAAGCTGGGCAAGAACGCTCCGGAGAGAAGAGAGGGGAAACCGCCAAGGCGCCAAGACGCCAAGGGGAGAGGCAGGGGAAGCGAGAGAGCTCGTCGTCCGGCTCCTTGCTCATCCGAATCCTTGGCGTCTTGGCGCCTTGGCGGTTCGTTACCTCTGCAGCTCGAGGGTCTTCAGAAGAGGAAGTAGCGCTGGGCCAGGGGGAGGCGGTCGGCCGGCGGGTAGCGGAGGAGGACGCCGTCGGCGCGCACCTCGTACGTCTCCGGGTCGACCTCGATGCGCGGCAGCGCGTCGTTGAGGCGCATGTCGCGCTTGCCCAGGCCGCGGCAGCGCTCGACCGGCGCGACGCGCTTGGCGAGCCCGAGCGCGCGGACGGTGCCCTCGTGGTACGCGCGCTGCGAGACGAAGGCGACGCTGATCGGGCCGACGGCGCGCCCGAGGGCGCCGAACATCGGCCGCATGATCACGGGCTCGGGCGTCGGGATGGAGGCGTTGGCGTCGCCCATCTGCGACCACGCGACGAAGCCGCCCTTGATCACCATCTCCGGCTTCACCCCGAACATCTCGGGCCGCCAGAGCACGAGGTCGGCGAGCTTGCCGGGCTCGACGCTGCCGATCTCGTGCGCCATGCCGTGGGCGATGGCCGGGTTGATCGTGTACTTGGCGACGTAGCGCCGGATGCGAAGTTGTCGTTCTCGCCGCGCTCCTCCGGGAGCCGCCCGCGCTGCGCCCGCATCTTGTCCGCCGTCTGCCAGGTGCGCGTGATCACCTCGCCGACGCGGCCCATGGCCTGGCTGTCGCTGGCGAGGATGCTGATGGCGCCCATGTCGTGGAGGACGTCCTCCGCGGCGATGGTCTCGCCGCGGATGCGGCTCTCGGCGAACGCCACGTCCTCCGGGCTCTCCCGGTCGAGGTGGTGGCAGACCATGAGCATGTCGAGGTGCTCGTCGAGCGTGTTCACGGTGTGCGGGCGCGTCGGGTTGGTCGAGCTGGGGAGCACGTTCGGCTCGCCGCAGACGCGGAGGATGTCCGGCGCGTGGCCGCCGCCGGCGCCCTCCGAGTGGTAGGTGTGGATCGTGCGGCCCTCGAAGGCGGCGATGGAGTCGTCGACGAAGCCCGACTCGTTGAGCGTGTCGGTGTGGATGGTGACCTGCACGTCCTCGTGCTCCGCCAGGCCGAGGCAGCAGTGGATGGCCGCAGGCGTGGTGCCCCAGTCCTCGTGCAGCTTCAGGCCGACCGCGCCCGCGCGGATCTGGTCGAGCAGGCCCTCCTCCTTCGACGTGTTGCCCTTGCCCGTGAGGCCGATGTTGAGCGGGAGGGCGTCGGTCGCCTGGAGCATCAGGGAGATGTGGCGCGCGCCGGGCGTGCAGGTCGTCGCGCAGGTGCCGGTGGCCGGGCCCGTGCCGCCGCCGACGAAGGTGGTGACGCCGCTCGCGAGCGCCTCGTACGCCTGCTGCGGGCAGATGAAGTGGATGTGCGTGTCGATGCCGCCCGCGGTGAGGATCAGCCCCTCGCCCGCGATGGCCTCGGTCGTCACGCCCACGCGCATCCCCGGCGTGACGCCCGCCATCACCTCGGGGTTGCCCGCCTTGCCGATGCCGGCGATGTGCCCGTCCTTGATGCCGACGTCGGCCTTGTAGATGCCCGTCCAGTCGATCACGAGCGCGTTGGTGATGACCACGTCGAGCGCGTCCGCGTCGGCGAGGCCGGCCATCTGCCCCATGCGATCGCGGAGCACCTTGCCGCCGCCGAACTTGCACTCGTCGCCGTAGAAGGTGTGATCGCGCTCGACCTCGGCGACGAGGCCCGTGTCCGCCAGCCGGACGCGGTCGCCCGTGGTCGGGCCGTAGAGGTCCGCGTAGTGCTCGCGGCGCATGCGGTGGCTCACGACGCCACCTCCGTGGAAGACGCGGTCGCGACGAGGCGGACCGTCTTGCTCTCGCCCGGCTCGAAGCGAACGGCGGCGCCGGCGGGGACGTCGAGGCGCATGCCGTGGGCGAGGGCGCGGTCGAAGTCGAGCACGCGGTTCGTCTCGTCGAACGGGTAGTGGCTGCCCACCTGGATGGGGCGGTCGCCGCGGTTGACGACGGTGATCGTCGCCTCGCGCCGGCCCTCGTTCAGCACAATCTCTCCGGGCGCGATGAAGCGCTCGCCGGGCACGATGGCCTGCGGAGGAGCCGCGAAGCGATCGAGGGAGGGGACGGGGAGGAAGCTGCCGTAGAGGGCGAGGTCGAGGTCGCCGTCCTCGAGCGCGATGGGGTCGTGCACCGTGACGAGCTTGGTGCCATCGGGGAAGGTGCCCTCCACCTGCACCTCGTGGATCATCTCCGGCACGCCCTCGAGCACCTGGCGGCGGCCGAGGATGCGGCGGCCCACGTCCATCAGCTCGGCCACGCGGCGGCCGTCGCGGATGAGCTCGAGGATCTGCGTGGCCAGCAGCGCGACGGCCTCGGGGTGGTTGAGGCGGAGGCCGCGCGCGAGCCGCTTCTGCGCGAGGAACCCGGCGTTGTGGAGGAGGAGCTTGTCGACCTCGCGAGGGGACAGACGCATCGCGCCGACTTATCGCGCACGGCCGGCGCGCCGTCACCACTTTCGTGCGTGCGGGTCGTCGCCGAGCAGCGCGCCGAGGCCCGCGAGGCGCTCGCGCAGCGCGGCGCTCACGATTCTCGGTCGAGGCGCCGGCGATGCGCACGATCGCTCCGTCGTCGCCGAGAGGGCTCGCCGAGGCACGGAGCGGAGCGGCGGCGCGCGGCGTCCTGTCGGGCCCGCCGATCGGCGCCTCGGGCGCGGCGAGCGCGGCCGCGCGGATCTCCGCCGCGCGCGGGCCCACGACCACGAGGGTGGCGAACGCGTCGAAGCGGCCCATCCGCGCGCGGAGCGAGCCGTGCGCGGGGTCGAGGACGATGGAGTCGAGGAGGAGGGGCGCGCCTCCGCGGGTGACGGTGGTCCTCGACGCGTAGCGGAGGAAGTCCCAGCGCTCGCCGCGCGCGCTGCGGCCTGCGGTGAAGGCATCGACCAGGACGAGCGACGCCGACGCGGCGAGATTGACGCGCACGGACTGCTCGTAGCGCGCGCCCGCGAAGCACGCGACGGGATCGGGGATCGCGACGAGCACGCCGTCCGCCTCCACGACCGCGTGGAGGTCCTGGCGGCAGGCGCGCTCGGGGCAGCGGTACACCTTGGTGGAGGCCTGGGTGCCGAGGAGCGCGGCCGCGCCGCGGCCCACGTGGACGTCGAGGTCGATGGCGTCGCCGTCGACGAGCCCGCCGCCCAGGCTGGCGACGATCACCCACGCGCCGTGCCCGTGGTTCCTCGGCGTGAGGATCTGGAGCGGGCTCGTCGCGCGCGCCGCGCGCAGCACCGTGCGATTGCCGGCGCGCTCGAACGCGACGGCGCCCCGACCGGCCGCGACCTCACGCTCCGACGTCGTCACGACGCGTCGCCTAGCCCGGCGGCGCCTCGCCGTCACGACCGCATTTTCGCTGGAGTACGGCGCCTCCCGGGTGCGCATGGAGAACACGCCCGACGGGCGGTCCCGGAGAGCGCGCTCACGCGCTGCCGCACCCGGCGCGGCTCTCCTCACCGCCGCGCGGCTCGTGTATGGTCGAGCCGTGCAGCACGACTCCCACCCGCCGGCCTTGCTGGAGGTCTCCGAGGTCGCTCCCGTGCCTTCCAAGCCCGACGGGCTCGCAAGCGAGCCCTGGAGCGAGGGCGCAGCGTCGCGGATTCGTGGAGCGGAAGCGCGGGTTCGTGCTCGCGCTCGCCGACGGCGGCGCGGCCGCGCCCGGTCCGCTCGGCTGCGCCGAGGTGCAGGGGTTCGACGACGCGCGGTTGGCCGCGGGCGATCCCGGCGCGCTGGCGCCGCTGCGCCTCTGCCTCGTCGCGCCGGACGAGGAGACGATTGCCTGGCTCGAGCGCTGGGCGGAGGACGCCGAGCAGGTGCGCCGGCGCATCGCCGTCCGGCGCGTGGAGGACGGCGCGACGGTCACGGTCATCGCCACGATCGCGTCGTTCGGCGCAGGCGTCGCGCCCTCCCTCGCGGTGGAGTCGATCCGCTCCCACTGGGGTGGCATCTGCCGGAGCGGCGTTCACTCGCGGGCGGAGGTGGAGGCCGCGCTGGCGCGCTACGACGCCGGCGGCAGGGGCTCGGACCCGCCGGCCTGGCCCTGCGACCAATAGCGCTGGCAGCACGGCGTACTGCCGGCGCCGGAGCGGGCTACTGCTTCTTGGGCGCGTACGCGGGCTTGGGGGCCGGCTTGGGCGCGTCGCTCTCGGGCGTCACCGTCTTCATGTCGAACGAGGGCGGCGTCTTCGGGTCGCAGTCGGGCGGGGCCGAAGCCGTCGGCCACGAACTTGTACTTGAGCGCGCCCGAGCCGTCCGGGTTCTTCGTGTGCGCCTCGACGGTCGACCTCGTGCTCGCCCTTGCGGGCCGGGGTGCAGTACGAGAGCAGGTAGAAGCGCTTCGTGTGCGCCTCGATCTGGCGGCCATCTTGTCGAAGGCCTCCTTGACCTTGTTCTTGTCGCTGGCGAGCTCGGTGCCGTCGCGTGCCGACGGTCCTCGAGAGGCGCCTTGTCGATTTCGGCGCCGACGCCGATGGCGAACTTCTCGTAGTCCTTGTACTTGTCGTCCTCGATCTCCCTCTTCATGTCGTCGCGCGAGACGCGGGCGGCGCGGTCGGTGCCGTCGGTGAAGAGGACGAGGGTGCCGAACTTGAGCGGCTTCTTGTCCTTGTCGAGGGAGC
Organism: uncultured delta proteobacterium; assembly: GCA_963827955.1. Classification (GTDB taxonomy): domain Bacteria; phylum Myxococcota_A; class Polyangia; order Polyangiales; family Polyangiaceae; genus CAWHDJ01. The sequence continues at coordinate 765,067 of CAWHDJ010000017.1, forward strand.
TCTTCAGCTCGCGCAGCGCCTCGACCACCGCGCCGTGGAGGTTGGTCGAAGGGTCCTTCGCCTTGTACTTGACGGAGGCCCTCGAGCCCGCCCTGGACCTGGCCCTGCGCGTCTCGTGAAGGGCACGACGCTGTGGAGCTTGGCGTCGCCGTCGAAGGCGTAGACGCCGACCTTCTGCGTCTTGCCGACGCGGTCGGAGAAGGACTTCGCGGCCTCGACGAGGGCGTCGGCCTGGCCGCGACTCGGTGATGCTGCCGCTCATGTCGACGAGCAGCAGCGTGTACATCACCGCGGCGACCTCCGGGTTCTGGATGGTCTGCTTGCTCTCGAACTCGGAGATGCGTTCCCGTCCTGGTAGATCTTGAAGTCGGCGGCGGCCGAGGCCGCCGACGGGATCCTTCTTGCCGCGGTCGACGGTGAAGAAGACCCAGACGTTGTTGGGCTTCTTCTGCTGCGAGTTGATGAGGGTGACGTTGAGCCCGCCGCCGCACGCGGGGAGGGCGAGGGAGAGCGCCGCCGCGAGCGCGAGGCGCGACTTCTCGAGAGGTTCGAAGGTCCGGGTCACCGGAGGATGAAGCCCTCCTTTGGTGGGGTCTGTCAACCTCCGGGTCGCGCGGGATCCGGAGCGGTACCTCGACTTGCCGAAGTGGTAACCGGGGTGACCGCGACGCGCCGGCTGGGCCCCGCGATGCGCGGTCCGGCGCGCGGGCGCCCGATCTCGACCCTGCCGATGCGCCTTTCTTGCCCCCCTTGCGTCCGCAGGCGCCGAGGAGCATACGGCGAGGCCGCGAGCACCGCGCGCCCAGGCGAAAGAGAGGACACCATGACCATGAACGCCACGCCCCCGATCGCTCAAGAGCAGCCGCGCATCGAGCTGAACGGCCCCGCGCCCGACTTCGAGGCCAACACCACGCAGGGCCCCATCCGCCTCTCGACGTGGGAGAAGGACAAGTGGGTGATCCTCTTTCTCACCCCGCGGACTTCACCCCGGTGTGCACCACGGAGTTCATCGAGTTCGCCCGCCACGCCGAGGCGCTGCGCGCCAAGAACGTCGCCATCATCGGCAACTCGATCGACAGCGTGTACAGCCACATCGCCTGGATCCGGAACATCGAGGAGAAGCTCGGCACCAAGATCCCCTTCCCCGTCATCGCCGATCTCGACCAGAAGGTGGCGCGCCTCTACGGCATGGTCCACACGCCGAGCTCGGTGACGGCGGCCGTGCGCTGCGTCTTCTTCATCGACCCGAAGCGGACCGTCCGGGCGATGATTTACTACCCGCTCAACGTGGGCCGGAACTTCGACGAGATCCTCCGCGTCGTGGACGCGCTCCAGACGGTGGACGCCAACGGCGTCGCCTGCCCCGCCAACTGGCGCCCCGGCGACGAGGTCATCGTGCCCGCCCCGACGACGCAGAAGGGCGCCGACGAGCGCGCGGGCAACAAGGAGCTCAACGTCTCCGACTGGTACCTGGCAAAGAAGAAGCTCTAGGTCTCTCTCGTCACGCGAGCGTCTTGTCACGCGAGCGCGCGCGCGGGGCTCCTGTCACGGAGCAGCGCGCGCGCCGCCGGCGCGACCACCTCGGCGAGCGCGCTCGCGGAGGCCGCCGCCGCCGTCGCGGCGTCGAGGAGCCCGTGGGCCTCCAGGATTGAGGGCCCCGCGGATCCTCCACCTGCCACGGCCACGCCGGCGAGCGCCTCGCCCAGCGCGCGCTCGACGGCCTCCCGCACCTCGCTCCCCCCCTCCCGCATCGCCCACGCCACCGTCCGCCATGCCAGCTCCGCATGGCGCGCCTCGTCGGCGGCGATTTGCTCGAGCGCGGCGCGCACGGCCGGGTCCGTCGCACGAGCGAGCTGCTCCGCCGCGACCACCGCTGCCACCGTCTCTCCGACGCACCCCTCCTTCACTGTGCTCGCCGCCAGCTCGGCCAAGCTCGCGCCGACGTGCACCCCGTCCCCGAGCGGGAAGGGCCCCGGCGCGATCTCCTCGCCCGCATAGGCCGAGGCCAGCGCGAAGCAGAGGCGCGCGTGCCGGATTCCTCGTCGAGCGCGGCCTCGTGCGTGAGGCGCACGAGGTCGGCCGGGGCGCCGACGGCGAGGAGCTGGAGCGAGACGCGCGAGAAGGAGGCCACCGACGCGTGCTCGAGCAACGCGAGCCTCCGTCCAGGTCCCCGCGAGCGCGGCGCGCGCCCCGGCGTCGAGGCCCTCCACGCACGGCGCGGCCATGCCGGACGCGCCCCAGCCGCGACCGCGCGCGTTCCGCTCGACGGGCGCGACGCGCGCCCGCTCGTCGACGAGGAACGGCCGCCCGCCCTTGGAGCAAAGCTCGAGCTCCACGACGTAGCAGCACTGGCCGGACGCGTTCATCGTCGGGCCGGAGTCGATCTTGAACGGGTCCCACCCGCTGGCCGGGCAGAGGTTCTGGGTGAGCTCGAAGAGGATGATGTTCCCGTCCGTCGGGCAAGCGCCGGCGTCCGGCGGCCAGTCGAAGCACTGGGTCGTCCCGGTCGACGCGGCGCCCGTGCCCCCGGACCCCGCCGCGCTGCCGCCCGCGCCGCCGGACCCCGCCGCGCTTCCGCTGCCGCCCGCGCCGCCTGTCGATGCGCCGGAGGACGCGCCGCCGGCCCCGGCGCCGGAGGGCGTGCCGCCGGTGGACGTCGTGCCGCCGGTGGACGTCGTGCCGCTGGAGGACGTGGCGCCCGCACTGCCACCGCCATCGTCGCCTCCGCAGCCCGCGGATGGGAACGCGAGGGAGGCCGCGCCGAGGATGCCGAGGACACGCGCCGCGAGGCGGCGCCGGAAGAGCCGGGGGTCGTTCATAGGATCTCGGGTGTGAGGGGGTGCGCTACAGCGATCGTACGTACTCGACGAGGGCGTCGATTTGCGCGCTGGTGAGGCTGGTGATGTCTCCCATGTGGCCTGCGCCCATGGTCCCTCCCGCGTTGCCCTTCGTCATCTCGAGCGCGTCGTAGATCGTCGGCGCGCTGCCGTCGTGGAAGTAGGGGGGCGAGGACGGCGACGCCGCGCAGGGTGGGCGTGTCGAAGCCGACGCACCCGAGCGTCCCGTCGGCGACACGTCGCGCCGGACGGTGCCGCGCAGGGGTAGCGCGGGTTGCCGTCCTCGTCGGTGTGATTCACGTCGGGGAAGACCCCCGTGTTGCACGTCCCCACGACGTGGAGCTGGATGTGGCCCTCGAGGCTGAGCATGGGCCCGGCGCCCTCTCCCGAGTCGGTGTGCGCGGGCCCGGAGTGGCAGTTGGCGCAGCCGACGTCCGCGCTGTAGAAGATCTCTGGCCCATCGCGACCAGCGCCGGGTCGGTGGTCGGCGGGATCGGCGCAGGGATCGCGAAGTTGACGTAGGTCTGGATGTCGTCGAGATCCTGGTTGATCTCTGGGGTCGGACGGCGCGCCGCCGTCGACGGAGTTCGCGAAACTGCCGCCCTGCTCCTCGACGATGGTGCGCCAGTAGTCGGTCACGACGCGGCGGTCGGCGGTGTGGAAGAGGAAGCCGGTGTCCGAGACGCCGCCCAGCGTTCGACGGCGTGTCCCGCGGCCCCGGGAGGAAGCGCCAGGTCACCGCGTCGGTGCGGCCCTCGATGTGGCAGCTCGCGCAGGCGACCCAGAAGTTCTGCGTGATCCCCACCACGCTGCTGTTCGCCGTGTTGAAGAGGAACTGGCCGTCACGCATCGCCGCCGGCATCGGGTCCTGGCGAGGCGCGGGACGGCGGGCCCGTCGAGGCTGAGCGCGATGGTGCCGCCGGAGGTGTCGACGGCGAGGAGGCGACGTCGCCGCCCGAGTCGCCCTCGCTCCAGTGTTGCGCTCGTCGACGTACACGTGCTCGCCGTCGGGGGAGATCACGAGGCCCTCGAGCATGTGGCCGGGGAACTGGCGGAAGAGCGGCTGGACCCCGTTGGGCGCCGCGCCCTGTTCGGGCGTCGATCGCGAGGACGTCCTCGCTCGCGCTGTCGAGCATCAGCGCCCACCGCCCGTCGGCGGTGAACTCGAGGGCGTGCGGCCCCGAGGTGACGTCGAAGAACCGCCCGTGGCTCCTGGGACGCTCATGGTGTTCGGCTGGGTGCTGAGCCGCGCGGCGTAAGCCCCTTTGCTCGTCGAAGATCGAGAGCGTGGGGAAGACGGTGGAGTCGAAGTCGAGGTCGGGCTGCGACGTCGTGACCGCGAGCATCATGTGGGGCGATCCACAGCTCACCCGAGCCGCCCGGTCTGGCCACGACGTCGTAGAGCCCGCGCGCCTGCCCGTTCGGGATGAGCTTGTTGCCCTGGTTCGGCTGGTCGGGGATGACAGCGTGCTCTTCAGGGCGAGCGAGGTCGGGTCGAGCGCGGAGACGTTGGGCGCGAGCAGGTGGGTCGCGTAGAGCGTCGTGCCGTCGACCGACCAGCCGAGCGCCCACGGCTCGGCCTGGATGGCGAGCCGCGCGGACGACGTCCCGTCCGTGAGCTTCGCCGTCGCGGTCACCGCCGCCTTGGCGGGGTTCGTCGTGTCGACGCGCACGACCGTGGCGTCGTTGGAGCACGCGACGAAGACCGCCGACTCGTCCGGCGCGACGAGCACGCCCGATGGGCTCGCTCCCCACGTGGACGTCACCGCGATCTCGCCGGAGCAGAGGTCGATCCCGTGGAGCTGGCCCGATCGTTCGCCGGTCACCCAGAGGATCCCCTTGCCCGGGCTGAGCGCGAGCGCGCGCGGCATGACGGAGGGCGTGTACCGGCCCTTCGCGTCGACCGTGGGAGGGGCCGAGGCGAGCGGGATCTCGCGCAGGAGCTTGCGCCCCACGGCGTCGATTCCCGGACACCGAGTCGGCGTCGGCGTTGACCACGTAGACCTTCGACTCCGTCTGGGCTCACGGCGATCGAGGACGAGTGCCTCGCCACCGGACCAGGCTTCCCGGTGCTGGCGCTGATGCTGGTACAGACGGTGCTGCCGCCGCTGCCGCTGCCGCCGCTGCTGCTGCTGCTGCTCGTGCTCGCGGGGGCGCCGCCGGTCCCGTGATTGCCGCCGGGCGAGCCGGAGCAAGCGAAGGAGAAGAGGCCCGTGGCGGCCGGGAGCGCCAGGGCGCCGATCCAGAGCTTGATGGGGAGCGTGGTCGTTTTCATCGCCTACTGCCCGATGGTGAAGGTGATCTGGTTCGCCAGCGCCGAGGGCAGGCCGACGGCGCTGATTCGGGGACGCAGTCGCTGTCGCGATCGGGCGTGTAATGCGCATCGCGCGAAGGCCGGCGTCGACGCACGCGGCGGGGTCGATCGAGTCGCACACGCTGCCGAGCTCGCCGCTCAGCGCGCGCTCGGCCATCTGGAGCCCGCCGTGCCCGAGCGGCCTCGATCCCGCCGTTGCCGAACCCGGGCATCGGAGCCGATGCGTCAGGCACTCGGTCGGGTACGGGCACGGCAGCGTCCCGCCGCAGTTGGGGATCTGGTCGGCGTCGATGTCGTCCCAGCCGTTGAGCACCAGCTTGATGAGCCGGGCGATGCGGTTCTGGAGCGATCTTGCCGAGCGCCGCCTGCGCCGGCTGGGCGCCGATGAGCTCGTACATGTCGCGGAGCGCGCCCTCGAGCATCGGCGAAGCGCATCGGCGTGTAGGACCGACGGTGGCCCGCGGGACGGCGCGGCGTGTAGATCGGCCGGCCTGGTCGTAGAAGACGGCGTCCATGCGATTGAAGACCGCCTGGGCGCGGTCGCGGTACGTGGCGTCCCCGTGGCCAGGTACGCCGCGAGCAGGCCGCGGATGGCGGCCGAGTGGGCGTCGAGCGTGTCGTCCGTGCTCGTCGTCGCGCCCTTCTGCACGTCCCAGCCGGCGAACGCCTGGCCGTCGGCTCGTCGTCAGCTGTTCATGAGGAGCTGCGCCTCCGCGTTGATCAGCGCGTGAGCCGGTCGGAGATCGGGTGTCGCGCCGCCGGGCGCGCCGGTGAGCGGGAGGTTCGGCCCGTCGAGCGCCGTCATGATTCCGGCGACGGAGGTGTCCGGCGTGGTGTTGCTGTAGAGCTGGAGCTGCGAGGTGATCGCGCTGCGCACGGTGCGCAGCCCGACGATGGAATAGGCGACCGAGGCCGTGTCGATGGTGGTGCCCCGCGTCGGCGTCGCGCCGGAGAACGACACGTCGTCGACGAGGAGGCCGCTCGCCGGGTCGCGGTGCAGGCGGTCGATGTTCACGACCAGGACGCGGAGCATCCCGAGCGCGCGGTCGTGCAACGTGGCCGCGCCGGAGGCCATCTGGTTGTGGACCGGGAAGGGATCGCCGTCGAAGAAGACCTGAACGGGCTGGATGCCGCCCACCCCCGTGTTGGCGTTGTCGGTGAGCGTGAAGATCGTGGCGTAGGAGCCGGCGAGCCCGAGCAGGTCGAAGAGGTGGCTGCCGGCGTCGCTGATCGCGTACCCGGTCGGCTGCGGGTAACCGCTCGGGTCGGCGGTCTCGGTGACCCCGATGGCGCCGGGGAACCAGCGGAGCGGCGTCGCGTAGTTGTACTGGAGCGCCGAGAGGACCGAGCCGAAGCCGGAGAGCGTCTTGCCGTCGGCGGTGGTGAGCTGGGTGAGCCACTGCGCTGCGGCGTTGTCGACCTCGTCGATCATCATCTGCGCCTGGAACCCCTCGATGCTCGCTCGACCCGAGGTACGTGCCGGCGACGGGCGAGGGGGGCGGCGGGTTGAACGTCGTCAGCCCGAGCACCGTGTTGCTGGGCTGCCCGACGTTCATGAGACCCGCAGGGGGCACCGTCAGGATCCCCGTCTGCGCGGTGTCGTGCATGAACTGGAGGTAGTTGAGGACCCAGAGCCCGTACTTCCACCCCGCCCAGCCCGAAGCGCCCGGCGTGATGGTCGGATCGATTTGCGTGTGCGGTCGACGAGGTGGAGCGAGTTGTAGTCGCACTCGTAGTCGAGGTTGAGCACGTTGCCCGATGCGTTGGGGTCGTCGTCCGAAGCGATCGAGCACTGCTCCGTCACCGTGTTGACCGGGTTGATGGTCGGATCGAACGAGCGGTAAGGCTGGAGCGTGGGCCAGAAGCCGGGCCAGCCCAGGCGGTTCGTCGGGTCGTTGCCGTCGACCGGTGGACGCAGGTCGGCGAGGCGCTGCTCCCCTGCGCGTAGTGAGCGAGCCGCGGGATGAGGAGCGCGAGCGCCGAGGAGCCCGTCGCGCCGCTCGGGTTGACGAGCGGCGCGAAGAGGAACGACGTCCCGGCGCCAGACTCGAACGCCAGGTTGTTCATCGGCTGCTTCGAGTACTCGTAGCTCTCGACCGCCGTGGCGAACCCGACGGGGCACGAGCCGTAGGCGGCGTATACTCGTCGAGGCGCCCCGCTCGGGGGGCGGTGCCGGGGAAGTAGACGTTGGGCACCGGGAAGTCGCGGCTGTACCCCGTGAGCAGGCGCCCCATGGACTCCGCGAGCGGCTCGCCGGCGAGCTGCATCTCGACGCTGGCGAACATGTGGTCCGCGGTCACGAACCGGGTGTCCGTCGTCCCGGTGATCGAGACGGGGACGCGGGCCACCGATCCGGAGGAAGACGAGGACGAAGTTGGTGCACGTCGTCCCGGAGGAGGAGGAGGACGACGACGGCGAGCCCGACGAGGACGACGACGCGCTCGACGAAGACGACGGGGTTGCCGACGACGAGGAGGACGACCCGCCCGACGCGGAGGTGAGCCCGTCTGGCCCGAGCTGGAACAGGCCGATGCGACGGCGCCGCCGGCGGTGGCGAAGAGGCCAATCAGAGGCGCGGCAGAGCGGAGGCGACGGAGGGCATTGCGCATTGTCGGGACCCGGCTTTCCACTCGGCAGAGATGGGGCAAGTTGACCACACCGAAGCGAGCCCGATCCCGTTAGCACATGCGGTAAGCAAGCCAATCTGTCCGTAGGTTCGCGGGGTTACACGGGTAACCACGTGCCGGGAAAGAATGGTCGTCGGAGGGACGCTCGCGATGTTGAACGTAGCTTTCAACAGAGAGCGGGACAAGGGGATTCGTGTTCTCCGGCACTCTTTTTCTTGACTCGATCAAGCAATGCTGTCGCAGTCCGCCGGGTTCGGATCTCGCGAAGCACAAGCTTGTCCCGCGCGCCGCACGCCATGGGATCCCGCGCGACGTGTCCGCCCCACCGTCGCCCCGTGCCGGACTGCCCATCCCTCAGGCGTCGTGCGTAGGTGCGCGCCGAAGCCGGTTGCTGGGCGGCGGGCACCCCCGCCGTGCGGAGCGCGTGTTGACGTATGCACCGCCAGGCGCTACGCGCGGACCATGCGCCGCCTTCCTTGCGCGCCCGCCGCGATCTCCGCGCTCGCCCTCGGCGCCGCCGCGCTCCTCGCGCCCGCGCGCGCCGGCGCGTTCGAGCACCAGTGGCACTTCGGGGGCAGCTTCGGCTACGCCGCGCTCTTCGCGCCCACCAGCGACAACGGGTTCGGCGGAGGGCTGCACCTCGCGTACGGCATCAACGACACGTTCAACCTCCTCGGCGACGTCGACGTGACGGCGCACCCCTACGCGCACTGGACGGTCGTGAGCGGAGGCTTCGGCGCGGCGTACGTGGTCGACGTGCTCCAGTGGGTGCCATGGGTCGGCGCCGAGGTCGGCCCGGCGGCGCTCGTCAGCACCGACCCGAAGTGCGGGCTCGCCACGCTCGAGCCCTGCGCCGCGTTCCGCATCAACCTCGCCGTCCCCTTCGGCGTCGACTACCAGATCAACCGCAGCTTCGCCGTCGGCGTCGGCGGGCGCTTCCAGGTGCTCCTGCTCGGGCCCACGCAGCCGTGGATGACGCTCGGCGTGTTCGCGCGGGCCGAGTACACCTGGGGGTATTGACCGGGAGGCCCCCCTGCCGAGGCCGGGCGCCGGGGGCGCGAGCCCCTGCTATGCTCCGCAGGCTCCGATGAGGATCTCCCCTCGACCCAGCGCGCCTCGGGATCGTGCGCGAGGCGTGTCGGATGATGTGTGGCGCGGGTCGGATGAAGCGGGCGGCGGGTCGGGTGAAGCAAGGGGCGAGCCAATGAAGCAGGCGGCGATCCCGACGATGCGGGCATCCGGACGAACGAAGGGATCGTCGTTCACGATGAAGGGACGCTCTCCCCGATGAAGCGATCGTCGTTCTCGTCGAAGCGACCGTCGCCGAGGACGAAGCGAGGGGCGTTTCCGTCGAAGCAACCGTCGCGGAGAACGATGCGACCGTCGCCGAGGATGAATCGCGGCGCGGCGCGATGAATCGCCGCGCCGTCCGATGAAGCGGACGTCGTGGAGAACGATGCGACCGTCACGGAGAACGAAGCGACCGTCACGGAGAATGAAGCGGCGCGACTCCCGATGAAGCTGGGCGTCGCGGCGGATGAAGCTGGGCGACGTCCGCAACGATGCGAGGGCGCGGCCGATGAAGCGAACGTCGCGGAGAACGAAGCGAGGGCGCCGCGGATGAAGCGAGCGTCGCGGAGAACGAAGCGAAGGCGCGGCCGATGAAGCGAACGCGCGGTCGACGAACGTGGACGGCTGCCGTGGTTGAAGCAGGAGGACGTTCGCGATGATGCGAGGGCGTCTCGGATGAAGCAAAGGTGCGTTCGGATGAAGCGAGGGCGCGGAGAATGAAGCGAGGGCGCGGAGAACGAAGCGAGGGGCGATTCGGTTGATGCGAGGGTGAGGTTGCTTCGTTCGCGCCGGCGGCAGCCCGCGCTCGCCCCTCTCGGCGCGCTTCCGATTGAGGTTGCCGGATTTCCTGGAGAAGCTGCCGAACCTCCGGAAGGGGCTGCCGGGAGTCCGGACGGCGGCCGCCGAAGCGCTCGAATGCAAGCCAAGCAGGAAGGGGCACCTCCCGCGCGCCCTCGTTCGGCGCGCTCGCGCGCCAGCGCCTCTCGCGCGCCATTCTGCAGAGAATCTGCCGCACTATCCGCGTTGACGGGGTGCCTCTCCGCGCTCCATGAAGCTCTGGCGTGAAAGAGCCCGAGAAGCCCTCGGCCGAAGCCGAGCGCCTCGGCGCCTTGCGCCGGGCGGAGATCCTCGACACGGCGCCGGAGGGGCCGTTCGACGAGCTGGCGCGCCTCGCCAAGACCGTCTGCCGTACGCCCATCGCGCTCGTCACGCTGGTCGACGAGCGGCGCGCCTGGTTCAAGGCGAGGATCGGGCTCGACGTGAACGAGGTCCCGCGGGCGCGCTCGTTCTGCGCCAACGTCGTCGCCGCGGACAACCTCGTCGTGGCAAAGGACACGCTCCTCGACCCGCGCTTCGCGGATCTCCCGCTCGTCCGCTCTCCCCCTCACATCCGCTTCTACGCCGGCGCTCCCGTGCGGACGATGGACCGCCACGTCATCGGCACCCTCTGCGTGCTCGACGTGGTGCCGCGCGAGCTCGGCGACGAGCAGCTCACCTCGCTGCGCGACCTGGCCGAGCAGGTGGCCGTGCAGATCCAGTTCCGCCGCTGGAGCGTCGACATCGCCGCGTCGGTGAAGGACGCGTGGGTGGAGCGGATCCGCCTCGAGATCGAGGGGGCGCTGCTGCGCGGGGTGCTCCGCGCGGCGACCGAGTACTCGATCATCGGCACCGAGCCGGAGGGGACGATCACGGTCTTCAACGAGGGCGCCGAGCGGATGCTCGGCTACCGCGCCGCCGAGGTGGTCGGGCGGGTGATGCCGGAGATCTTCCACGATCGCGAAGAGGTGGCGCGCCGGGCGGCCGAGCTCGGGATCGCGCCGGGGTTCGAGGTGTTCGTGGCCGCGGCGCGGCGGGGCGAGGCCGAGACGCGCGAGTGGACGTACGTCCGCAAGGACGGCACGAGGTTGCCCGCGTCCCTGACGGTGACGGCGATGCGGGACGCCGCGGGGACGCTCACGGGGTTCATCGGCATCGCCCGCGATCTCACCGCGGAGCGGCGCGCCGAGGGCGAGCGCGCGCGCTTCCTCGTGGAGCGGGCGGCGCGCGAGGCGGCGGAGCGCGCGCTCGACCGTCTCTCGCGCCTCCACGCGGTCGCCTCCGCGCTCGTGGACGCGGTCACCCCCGCTCAGGTGGTGGACGTGGTCGTCCAGCGGGGGATGACCGCGCTCGGGGCTTGCTGCGGCGGGGTCATCCTCCTCCGCGAGGACGGCGTGACGCTGGAGCTCGCCGCCGGCACCGCTGGCCGACCGGGAGAGGCCTGCGCGCCGCTCTCGTGCCTGATCACCGACGCATGCCCGGCCGCGGAAGCGGTGCGGAGCGGGGCTCCCGTCTTCCACGAGACCGCCGCCGCCGCGCCCATCTTCCTTGACGACCGTCCCGTCGGGTGCGTGTGCCTGAGGTTCGCCGAGCCGCGGGCCGTCAAGGAGGAGGACCGTATCTACCTGCTCGCGCTCGGGCGCCAGTGCGCGCAGGCGCTGGAGCGGGCCCGCCTCTACGAGGCGGAGGCCCGCGCCCGCGCCGAGGCCGAGGCCGCCAACGCCGCCAAGGACGAGTTCCTCTGCATGCTCAGCCACGAGCTCCGGACCCCGCTGGCCGCCGTCCTCGGCTGGGTGCGCATCCTCCGGACGCGGCCCATGGACCGAGCCCGCACGAACCGTGCCCTCACGGTCATCGAGCGGAACGCGATGGCGCAGCTCCGGCTGATCGAGGACATCCTCGACATCAGCCGGATGGTGACGGGCAAGCTGGTGATCGCCGGGCGCCCGTCGAGCTTCCGCCGCTGGTGCGGAACGCGGTCGAGGCGGCGCGGCCCGCGGCCGAGGCGGCCGGCATCTCCCTCGCGTTCACGTTCGAGCCCGCGGTAGGCTCGGTGTCCGGAGACAGCGACCGGCTCCAGCAGGTCGCCGGCAACCTGCTGTCCAACGCCATCAAGTTCACCCCCCGGGGCGGCCGGATCGACGTGCGCGTCGATCGGTTCCGCGAATCGCGCGCGCATCCAGGTCGCCGACACCGGCATGGGGATCTCCCCGAGTTCCTCCCCCACGTCTTCGAGCGCTTCCGCCAGGCCAGCAGCGGCCGGCGCGCGCCCACGGCGGCCTCGGGCTGGGCCTCTCGATCGCCCGGCACCTCGTCGAGATGCACGGCGGGACGATCGAGGCCGAGAGCGCAGGGACAGGCCGGGGCACGACGATGACCGTCCTCTTGCCGCTCTGCGATCACGACGACCGCGTGGAGAAGCTCCCCGACGGCGTGCACGCGGCGTAGGCAGCGGACCAGCGCGCTAGCGCCGCGCCACGAGCGCGCACGCCATCCGCGTCATCTTCGCCGGCGGCAGCCCGCGCTCGCCCCCCTCGGCGTGCTTGCCCACCAGGTCGGCGCGCACGAAGCTCGCCGCGCGCGGGCCCGAGGCAGGCGGCGGGCTGCGGCCATCGGGCACCAGCGCGGCGGTCACGCCGGCGATGCACGCGTCGGCGCCTTCGATGCGCACCTCGTAGAGCGCCTGGCTCGCGGTCTCGACGGCGCCGTCGATCTCGGCGCGAAGCGCGGGCCGGGCGAGGACGATGCGGGCGCCCGAGGAGCGTGGTGCGCAGGCACGGAGCGTGTCGAGGCGGCGCGAGAGCGAGGGGAGGCTCGTCCAGCCGTCGAGGGGAAGGGAGGGAACGGGCGCGCCGGCAGGCGAGATGGGCACGGTGCGGAAGAGGAACCAGTCGGCGCCGCCGACGACGAGCGGGACGCCGGAAGAGGTGGGAGCGCCGGCGACGCGCACGCCGTGGAGACCGACGCGGGCGATGACGCGCGGGCGCTCGCCGGGGAGCCACACGATGAGCAGCGCCTCGCGGATCCAGGCGAGCGGCTCGCCCCTCCCATCGCCGAAAGCGACCTCGCCGGCCGGGACGAGCTCGCTCGCGACCTCGGCGACATCCATGGCCCCGGAGGGCGCGACGCGCACGAGGCGGACCTTGCCGCCCGAGCGCAGGGCGAAGACCGCGTGGCCGCCGGACGCGGCGGCGAAGCGCAGGCTGGTGCCGAACGTCGCGCCGTCCGGCACCGGGATGGAGACGCTCCGCACGCGGCCCCCGATCTCGGTCGGGTCGTGCCAGCGGACGGTCCACTTCTTCGGCGCGACGCCCCTTCCCTGCGGGCCCTCCTCGTCGAGCGACGCGATCGTGTCCAGCATCCCGGACCGGCCCGACCCCCACGTGCTCGTCTCGCGCCGCACGCCGCGGAGATGCTCCTCGGCAGGGCTCTGGGGCGCACGGTGACCGGCGGCGAATAGGTCCGTGGCCTGGGTCCAGGTCGCGAGCGGGGGGATGCCCGCGACGGGCCCCTGCGAGGTGCACGCGAGCACCTGCTCGGGCGCGGACGGCGCGGGGGGACGAGGCGCGAGGATCGGGCCTTCGAGCGCCCCTCGCGGGATCACGTCGCCGGCCTCTTCCGAGCCCGAGCCCGAGCCCGAATCCGAGAGAATCGGGCTCGGGCTCGGGCTCGGGCTCGGAAGTCCCCAACCGATGCGTAGCATCGGGCCGATCTTCGCGCCTACCTCGCTCACGGCGAGCTGGTCGGGGTCGTCGTACGAGGCGGCGACCGAGCGCGCGGCGTCGAGCACGCCCTGCGGGGCGGGGAGCTCGCTCCACGTCGTGCCGCCGTCGAGCGACGCGAGCACGCGCCCGTCGCCCACGGCGATCCCCCGGCCGGCGTGGAGGCGCGCCGCGACGGCGTCGGGGACGCGGCGGGCCTGCGCGACGTCGTGGCCGGGGGGCAGCGCGACGGCGAAAGGACCGTCGCCGTCCTCGATGACGAAGCGGAGCGTGCGGTCCGGATCCTCCTCGATGCGGCTCTGGACGCGCACGTAGCCGCGCACGGGGGTGAAGACGACCGGCGCGAGCGGGCGCTCCTCGCCGTCGGGGCCGGCGACGGCGATGTGGAGGCGCTCGAGATAGGCGCCGGCCGGCGGCGGCGCCGCGGGAGGAGGCGCGCCGAGCGCAGGCGGCGGCGGGTCGAGCCGCCCGGGGGGCGTATCGCCGTCGTACATGCCGCGCAGGAAGGCGACGCGGCCGTCCGCGAGCGGGCCCGCGCCGCGGTTGGCGAGGTCGAGCGGGATCGTCCTCCACCTGCCGTCGGGCTGGCGGACGCACGCCGAGCCCGCCTCCTCGCTGCTGCACGCGGCGAGCAGCATCGCGCCGCCGCTCGGAGCGACGCGCAGCTCGGCCTCGCCGTTGCGCACGAGGACGGGGCGGGCGACGGCGAGCGGGCCCTCCCCGAGCGGGAGGCGCATCACGCCGAACGGGTCGAAGAGGCGCGCGTCGGCGTCCTCGCGCATCGCGCACGCGACCCACGCCGTCTGCCCGGCGCGCCCCACGTCGCACGCGCCCGCCCAGGTGTTGCGGGCGACGTCGACCAGATCCGCGACCGCTCCGCTCCGCGGATCGACGCGCGCGAGCAGGCCGTGGCTCGCCACGAGCGCGCCCCCCGCGGGCCATTCGAAGCCGGAGGAGGCGGCGGCCTCCAGCGGATCGCGCCACGTGACGCGGATCCAGTGGAGCAAGGGCGGCTCGCCCGCGGGGGGGTGCTCGGGCTCGTCCGCGCCGAGCCGCGCGCCGCCGATGTCCACCGCGCCGTCGGGGCCGTCCGCGTCGGCGAACGCGCGCACCTCGCCGCCGCGCCGCCGGAGCCCGCGGACCCGCAGCGCGTCGTAGGGGACGGCCTCGGTCGCGAGGCGCCACGTGGCGCCGCCGTCGCCGGTGACCGCGAGCCCGGCGGCCTCGAAGACGGCGGCGCCGCGGCGCTCGTCGGTGAAGAGGAGCGCGCGCGCCGGCGGTTCGGGCAGGCCGGGCAGGCTCCGCTCCGCGCCGGTGGCCACGTCGAGGAAGCGCGGGAGATTCGGAGCCGCGCGTCCAGACGGCCACCCGCGAAGGCCCGGCGCCGATGCGGGCGACGCCCTCCGGGCTACGGGCCAGCGGGACGGCCGCGCCGAGCGGGTCGTCGAAGCGGTAGACGCCGTACGCGCCGTGCCCGACGAGCACCGTCCGGGCCCCGGACGGCACCTCGACGAGCCCGCAGAGCAGCTCCGGCGCCGGGATCTTCTCGACCTCGAGCGCCCCGTCCTCGCGCACCAGCGCCCGGCGGCCGCCGAGGAGGACGAGGGTGCCTCCGGGCAGGGCCGGTCCCACGAGGGTGCAGCCGTTGCTCTCGATCCAGCGGGCGGCGGCGGACGGCGGGATGGGCGGAGACGCGGACGCCGTATCGACGCGCACGGTCGGCGACGGGGGCCGCGGCGCCGCGGAGCACGCGGCGAGGAGCGCAGCCAGGAGGAGTCCCGGACTAGCGCGATGGAACACCGGGCGTGAGCCCGGTGACCTGAGCCCCGCGCGTGAGCGCGGGGACCACGGCGTCAGGCTTTGCCGCAGCCTCCGCGTGCTTACCCACGCGGCTCCGGTCACCGGGCTCACGCCCGGTGTTCCATCCGCATTGTCTGGCGTTCCAGCCGCTTTTTCTTCCATCCGCTTTGTCTACGGCGCACGGAGCGCGAGGACGAGCACGGCCGCGCCGAACACGATGCGGTACCAGCCGAAGGGGGCGAGGCCGCGGCGCTTGAGGTAGCGGAGGAAAGCGGCGATCACGAGGAACGCGACGGCGAACGACGTGACCGTGCTGACGCCGAGCGCGAGGGCGCCGCCGGGGGCGGCCTGGATCTCGTGACGGTGCTTCCACAGCGCGAAGAGGGTGGCGGCGCCCAGCGTGGGGATGGAGAGGAAGAAGGAGAAGTCCGCCGAGGTGGGCGTGTTCAGGCCCGCGAGCTGGCCGCCGACGATCGTGGTCATGGACCGCGAGGCGCCGGGCCAGAGCGCGAGGCACTGCGCGAGGCCGACGAGCAGCGCGCGCCGCGGCGTGACCTTGTCGAGCCCCTCCTCGCCCGGATCCTCGGCGCCGCCCCGCCGGCGGATCCCCTCGACGACCACCATCACCACGCCGCCGACGATGAGCGCGATCGCGATGGGGACGGGCTCCATGAGGACGTCTTCGATCCGCTTGTGAAAGGGCAGGCCGATGAGCACGACGGGCACGAAGCCGAGGGTGAGCGCCCAGAGGAGCCGGAGGCTCGCCGGGTCTCGGGCAATGACGCCCTTCACCAGCCCCCAGAGCCGCGCGCGGTAATAGATCACGAGCGCGACGACCGCGCCGAGCTGCATGACGATCTCGAGCGCCTTGGCCGCGTCGCCGCTGTCCCCGAGGTACACGCCCAGGAGGTAGAGGTGCCCCGTCGAGGAGACGGGGAGGAACTCCGTGAGGCCTTCGAGGACGCCGAGGAGCAGGGCGTGGATCCAGGTCATCGGGCGCGGAGCATAGGATCACGGTCTGTGCTGCGTCGACCCTGGTTCTTCCATCCGCTGCTTCCTGGGGATGTACGCCGAGGGCGGCGCCGCCTCCACGGCGCTCCCGTCCGCGGCGTCCCTGCAGCAGCGAAAGCCCACCTGGTAGAAGGCGAACCACTCGTTGTGGGTCGAGGTGATCGGCCTGCAGCGCGCGCGGATCGGGCCCCAGTAGCCGCCCTTGAGCGTGGAACGGTAGGGCTTGTCGTCGACCTTGCCCTGCTCGTTCCATACCCACTCGTCGACGTTGCCGGTCATGTCGCGCACACCGAAGGGGCTCACGCAGCGGGCGAGCGCTCCCGAGGGGACGCGCTTGTCGAGGCGCTCCACCTCCTCGGAGATCTTCCAGGGATCGGAGAACGCCTCCATCTCGGGCAGGGTCCAGGAGCGATCGATGTTGCACGCCGTCGGGTCGCGATCGATGCCGTACGGGTAGGGCCACATCTGCGGGCCCTCGCACGCGAACTCCCACTCCTCCGTGGTGCAGAGGCGCTTGCCCTCCACGGCGCAGGCGCGGCGGGCGTCGTTCCAGTCGACCATGACGGCGGGGACGACGCCGGCCAGGTTCGGGTACTCGTAGACGTCGATGCAGAAGCGGCGGTGCGAGAGGCGGCCCTCGCAGAGGACGTCCGGCGCGTACTTCTCGCAGACGTCGCGCTCCTCGACGAGGTACTTGGTGCAGGTGTGGCCGACGAAGGGGCAGTAGATGCCGTCGACGAGCACCATCCCCTCGCCGCACTCGGCCGAGCTGCGCGGGTCGACGTGGACGTAGTCCGGGAGCGGCGGCTCGGGCGCGCCCGCGTCGCGCGCCTCGGCGGCCGGAGGGGCGACGGGGGGCTCGCGGGGGGCGGGTGCGGCGCCCTCGACGGGGGCGGGGAGCTCGCCCGCCGAGCCCGGACGCTCGTGGCGTGCGCGAGGCAGGACGAGGAGCGCGGCGAGCGCGGTCGCGGCGACGACGACGGCGAGGAAGGCGAGGCGGTCGCGCATGCGGACAGGTCGCCCGGAGGATGCCCGGGAACGCCCCCGCCGTCGCGTTTTTTTGGTCTTCTGGAGCGCGCGCGTGCTCAGCCCGGCATCGGCAGGGAGGCGAGGGGCAAGGCGCAGCGGACGAGGACGCCCGGTTTGATCTTGAGCGCGCCGAGCATCGCGCTGTAAGGCTTGATGCCGAAATCCGGCTGGTGGAGCCGCACCTCGGCCACGAGCCGATCGCCCTCCGCCCTCGCCTCCAGCGTGACCGGCCTCGTCTTGCCGTGCAGCGTCAGATCGCCGGCGATCCGGGCACCCTTGCCCTCTCGCGTGATCGCCGACGAGACGAAGCGGATCTCCGCGTGCTCGCGCGTCTCGAGCGCGTCGTCGCGGATGTTCTGCTCGATCTTGCTCTTGTCCGCGTTGCTGAGCGCGCCGGGCATCGGAGCGCCCTCGCGGAGGGCCGTGACCACCCGCAGCGAGGCGGGGTCGAATCGGGCGCGGACGGCGAGCGCGGCTTCGTCGACGTCCACGTCGAAGCGCTCGACGCGGATCTCGAGATCGTGCGCGATCGCGGACAGCAGGCCCTCTTTGTACGTGAAGACCAGGCACTCGGCGGTGGCAGCGTCGAAATGGGGCACGGCGGCTTCCTCCCGGTCGGGGTGTCGCGCAGGAACTCACCACGGGGGCGCTCCGGAGCGTGGAATTTTTTGTTTTCCTCGCGTTCGGCGCGGCTCGCCGACGCTTCGGCAATCCCTTTGCCAGGCGCCCGGCCGGCGCCGACGTGCAGCCGCGTGGCGCGCCGCCTCCGCCCGCGCTCGAAAATCTGCTATCAAGCGAGCCTCGTGTCGTCCGCCCCCTTCGGCCCCGATTACTTCGATCGCTTCTACGAGTCGAAGGCGACGCGCGTCTATGGAGAGCGCGAAATCGCCCGCCTCGCCCGCGGCGTGACGGGGATGATCGGCTGGTTCGGCGGCGATCTGCGGTCAGTGCTCGACGTCGGCGCGGGGACGGGCCTCTGGCGCGACTGGTTCGCGGCCCACAAGAAGGACGTGCGCTACGTCTCCACCGACGTGAGCGCCTACGCGTGCGAGCGCTACGGGCACCAGCAGCGGGACATCGCGCGCTGGCGAGGGCGCGAGCGCTTCGACCTCGTCGTCTGCCAGGGCGTGCTCCAGTACCTCACCGACGACGACGCGGCGCACGCGATCGAGAACATCGCCGCCATGTGCCGCGGCTTCCTCTACTTCGAGGTGATCACCGCACGCGACCTGATCGAGGTCTGCGACACCTCTCGCACCGACGTCGCGGTGCACGCGCGGCCGGGCGACTGGTACCGAGCCCGCCTGCGGGAGCACTTCACGACGCTGGGCTGCGGCCTCCACTACCGGAAAGGTGGGCCGCTCGTCTTCTACGAGCTGGAGCGCGCCGGGCCGTGAAGCGGCCTCGCCTGGGGCTGGAGCCGCTCGGGCTGGTGCTCTCCCGCGAGCGGGGCCTGCGCGTCCCCGACTCCATCGAGACCACGCCCATCGCCGCGCGCGACTGGGAGGCCGCCGTGGGCAGCCGCATCGCCGCGCGCGCGCGGCCGGTCCGCATCGACCGCGGCGTCCTCGTCGTCCGCACCGCCACGGCCACCTGGGCGCAGGAGCTCGCGCTGCTCTCCGACGCGATCCTCCAGCAGCTCCGCGGCCGCGGCGTCGCGGTGGACGCGCTCCGCTTCCGCGTGGGCCACGTCGAGGCGCCCGAGCGCCCGCCCTCGCGGGCGGAGGTGCGCGCCACCCCACCCGAGGTGCCCCTCCCGCCCGCGGTCGAGGCCCAGGTCGCGCGCGTCGCCGACCCCGAGCTGCGCGACGCCATCGCGCACGCCGCCGCCCGCAACCTGGGCTGGCAAGCGACGCTCGAGCGGCAGGGGAGGCCGGCTGGGCCGGGGGGTATGGGGGGTCTCCCCCATCTCGACCGCCTACTTCAGCGCAATCTGCCGCTCGAGGCCCTCGATCCGCTGGAACAGGAAGCGCTCCGCCGGGCCAAACGCCGGGGCGACCTCCCTCAGCGCGTCGAGGTAAGCCCTGACGCTCCCGAGCTCGAGGCTCTTCACCTTGCGGACCGCCGAGTAGAGCTCGTCGATGACGGGCGCGGGGAGCACCCGGCGCTGCCGCCGGTACAGATCGAAGCCGTAGTCGACCCAGGACGCCTTGCCCGTCGCGCCCGCGAGGCGCGCCGCGTAGCGGGCCGCCGACTCGGCGACGCCGGTGTCGACCGAATGGCCGTCACGGGCGCGCCCCATCACATCGTGGAGGAGCACCTGCAGGAGGCGCTCGGCCTCCTCGGCCTTGCCCATCGCGAGCGCCTTGTCGGCGACGCCGCCGAGCAGGTGGAACGACTGGATGGTGCGCGACGCCTCCATGGTCGGAGGATCGGCCATCGCGCTCCCCGGGCTCGCTTGCGACCCTACCTGGGGGGCCGCCGGCGGGTGGGTGACGGCGGGCTTGGCGCCGGCCTCGTTGGC
Source organism: uncultured delta proteobacterium (assembly GCA_963827955.1). Classification (GTDB taxonomy): domain Bacteria; phylum Myxococcota_A; class Polyangia; order Polyangiales; family Polyangiaceae; genus CAWHDJ01. Next base: position 784,758 of record CAWHDJ010000017.1, read on the forward strand.
GGAGATCGGCGTGACCGCTTGAGGCGTCTCCTTCCGGACCTTCTCGGCGCTCCCCGAGGTTTCGGGGAGCGGGCGGGCTCGATCCGCCCCCTGCCCCACGAGGCCGTCCACCACGGCGCGCAGATCGCTCACGTACGCGGCGCCCAGCGTCTGCGTGGCGCGGCGGTAAACGTCCTCGTTGGCGGCGGGGCGCGCCTCGGCCGAGAGCGTGAGCACCATCTCCTGGCTGCCGATGGCGACCTTGTCACCGCCCGCGAGCTCGCGCTCGCCGCTGATCTTCGTCCCGTTCACGACCACGCCGTTCCGGCTGCCGAGGTCCTGCACGCTCACCCCGTCGCGCCGCACCCGGAGGACGGCGTGGCGCCGGGACACCAGCGGATCGTCCAGCGAGAGCTGGCAGTCGGTGCTGCGCCCCACGACGAACTCTCCAATCGGGAGCTCGAGATCGTGGGCTAGGTACCGAAGGCGGTAGGGCATGACGTTCCGATGGTCGCACAGGATGGGTCAGGTCGCGCGGCGCTCTCGGGCGCCGCGCAGGATAGGTCACGGCGCCCAGCGCTCGAGCCCCTCCAGGCGCTGGAGGATGAACCGCTCCGCCGGGCCGAGGCCCGACGAGACCTCGCGGAGGCGTGTGAGGTACGCGTTCAGCAAAGGCTTTTCCGTATGCTTTACCTTTCGCACCGCGGCGTAAAGTTCATCTACGAGGCGGCCCGGCATCAGGAGCCCGAGCGCCGTGTAGAGGCGGAACGCGTAGTCTATCCACGCGCCCCGGCCGGTGCCGGCGGCGAGGCGGATGGCATAACCCGCCGCACGCTCGGCGAGATCGGGGTCCACTGACACCGGGGGGGCTGCTGCCCCCCCAGACCCCCCGATAGACCCTGCCCCCCCAGACCCACCGATTGATGCCCCCTCGGGCCGCTTGCTCGACGCCGGCCCGGCGGGGTCTCCCTCGGCGCGCGTCAGGATCTCGGCGAGCGCGCGCTGGAGGATGCGCTCCGCCTCCTCGGCACGGCCGAGCGCGAGGGCCTTGTCGGCGACGCTGCCGATGATCTGGAGGCCGTTCGCCGCGCGCGGCGGCACGGACCCCGAAGGTCCGGTCGCCGCGCGCGTGAGCTCGACGCGATCGTCGGGATCATGGGGCCGTAGCTCCGACAGCCGGATCGCGGCGGGGGTCGGCCGAGCGGCTCGTATCTCCTCGCGAGTCGTGACGATGGTCTCGCGCCGGCTGCTCTCCGGCTTCGACGAGGGGCCTTCGGAGGCGAAGAAGCCCGAGATCCTGCGCGCCGATGCGGATCTGGTCGCCGTCGTGGAGAGGCTCGCTCTTCTCGATGCGCACCCCGTTCAGGAAGACGCCGTTGCGGCTGCCCAGATCTTCCAGCAACGCGCCGTCCGCGTCGATGCGGAGGACGGCGTGGCGGCGTGAGACCTGCGCGTCGTCGAGCGCGAGCTGGCAATCCGCCCCACGCCCGATGACGAAGACACCCGCCGGCAACGCGATGTCCTGGAGCTGGTATCGCAAGCGCGCGGGCATGGAGCCCGGACATAGTAGCCGCGCCCGCGTGCATCCAAAAGGCCTATGCGTGGTGAGCGGAGAGCACCCGGAGGAGCAGGACGACCGTGCGCGGGTGCGAGAGGAGGCCGTAGACCTTGAGGTCTCCGCGCGCGAGCATCCCGAGGAGGAGGCGCCACGTCTCCCGGGCGTCACGGGCAAAGGCGCCCGGGGAGGGGAGCCGGAGCCATCGGGTGAGCGGAAAGTCGGCGAGGCGCCGCAGCGCGTCGGCCGAGCCGCAGAAGGTCACCAGAGGGATGCCGACGCCGCCGTCGTGGACCGTAAGCCGGCCGTGGTCGAAGCGGAGCGTGAAGGACTCGGCCAGGTCCTCCGCGACCATGAGGATGCTGGTGCGAAGGGCGCGAAAGTCCGAGGCTTTCTTGCGATCTCGGGCCACGTTGGCGCGGATCCGGCCGGCGATCTCGACGGCGAGGGCGTTGTCCTCGGCGCCGGGGGCGAGGTCGACGATTGGATCCAAGCGCGCCTCCTCTGGGGCTCTGTTCAGATGTGGATGGCGCGCGCCGCGCTCACGTTGGGCGAGCTGCGCACCGCGTCGAGGACGGCGGGCGGGATGGGCTGATCGAGGTTCCACACCGAGACGACCGTGCTGCCCCCCGCGACCCCGAGCTGCACGCGGGCAACGTTGATGCCTGCGTTGCCGAGCGCCGTTCCGAGGAAGCCGACGACCCCGGGCGTGTCGACGCTGGTGACGACCAGCGTCGGCCCGCCGAGCTGGGCCTCGATCTCGAAGTCCCCCCACTTGACCAGGCGCGCGGAGCCATCGGTGCCCAGCGTGCCCTCGGCCACCCTCACGGCGCCGTCCGCGCACCGAGCGCGCACGACGACCACCGACTTGTACTTGCCGTACGGCGACGCGGTGGAGAGCTCGCGCACGGCGACGCCGCGGTCGGCGGCGACGTGGGGCGCGGAGACCTGGTTCACCGCCTCCTCCTGCCAGTGGTTCAGGAAACCGGCGACGGCGCTGGCGGTGATCGTCTTGGGGCCCAGCTCCGCCGGCTCGCCGGCGCACTCGACCTCGAGCGCGGCGATCCCGGCCCCCGCGTCCACCTGGGCGAGGAAGCGCCCGAGCCTGTCGGCGAGCTCCACGTACGGCGCGAGCCGGGGCGCGATCTCGCTCGACACGGAGGGGACGTTGACCGCGTTCTTGATGGCCCCGGTCCGGAGGTAGGCCACGACCTGCTCGGCGATCTCGAGCGCCACCCTGTCCTGCGCCTCCTTCGTCGAGGCGCCGAGGTGCGGCGTCACCACCACCCGCTCGTGCGCGAGGAGCGGGTGATCCTTCGGCGGCGGCTCCTCGACGAAGACGTCCAGCGCGACGCCCCCGATCTGCCCGCTGGTGAGGCCCTCGAGGAGGGCGGCCTCATCGTAGATGCCCCCGCGCGCGGCGTTCACGAGGAGCACGCCCTTCCTGAGCTTGCCCAGCATCCCCGAGTGCACGATCCCGCGCGTCTCGGCGGTGAGGGGCGTGTGGACGGTGACGGCGTCCGCGCGCGAGAAGAGGACGTCGAGGGGGCAGAGCTCGATCCCCAGCGCGGCGGCGCGCTCGGCCGTCATCACGGGATCGAAGCCGATCACGTTCATGTGCAGGCCGCGGGCGCGGTCGGCGACGATGCGCCCGATGTTGCCGAGGCCGATCACGCCCAGCGTCTTGCCGGCGAGCTCGCGGCCCTCGAACTTCTTCTTCTCCCACTTCCCGGCCTTGAGCGTGCGGCACGCCTCCGGGATCATCCGCGCGAGCGACATGAGCAGCCCGATCGCGTGCTCGGCGGTCGTCACCGCGTTACCGGTGGGGGTGTTCATCACGACCACGCCGCGCTTGGAGGCGGCGCTCACGTCGACGTTGTTGACCCCGATGCCCGCGCGCCCGATGACCTTGAGCCGGTCGGCCTCTGCCAGGACCTTGGCCGTGACCTTGGATCCCGAGCGGATCACGAGCGCGTCCGCGCCCCGGATCGCGGCGGCGAGCTCGGCCTCGCCGAGGCCGGGCTTGTAGTCGACCTCGAGGCCCTGGCCCTGGCGGAGGATTGCGAGGCCCTGCTCGCTCAAGCTGTCGGAGACGAGGACGCGGTGCATGAGGACTCCTGCCTCGGGGTGGTTTCGAACGGAAAGGCACCCCCCCGGAGGGCGGCGGACAATAACGCCGCGGCATGGGCGGTCAAGCCTCGCGACCTAGGTCCCGCACGGGTGCGGCTGCTCCGTCACGACGTAGCAGCACGCTCCGTTCTCCACCACGGGCCCGCAATCGACCAGGGTCAGGTACGTGCACGGGTCCGGGGTGATGTACATCGCCGCGGCATACTGGCTCGGGCAGCTTCCGGCCGGCGGCGCGAAGCACTGGATCGTGTGCTCCAGCCCTCCGGAACCGCTCGTCAAGGCGACCACGCAGCCCCCATCCCCCGCAACCCCACCGCCTTCGCCGCCCACGCCCAGGGCCCCGCCTGCCCCACCTGTGCCACCTGCGCCACCCGCGCCCTGCCCGCTGGCGCCGTCGATGATCACCTTGCCGCAGCACACCGCGCCGAGCACCACGCCCACGAGCGCCGCGGGCACCGCGAGCCGCTGGGCTCGGCGAACCAGCGCCGAGGGAAATGAGCTTGTCGGGACCATCCGGCCTCCGTGGTGCGCAAGTTGAGGTCGACGTTCAAGCGGAGGCCGCCCAAGCACGCCCCGTGCCGGCCGATGGCATGGCCCGGCAGGGCAGGGGCGCTCAGAACTGGATCCGCTGCACCTTCGGGGCTGCGGGCTTGCGCGGCTTGTACGGGAGCGGATGGTAGGTCGGCGACGGGGCCGGCTCCGCGGCCGTCGCGGCAACGGGAGCCGGCGGCGAGGAGGGAGCCGGCGACGACGACGGCGCGGGGGAGGTGCTCTCGGCGCGAGGCTCGGCGGCGGACGCGACGGAGGGCGGAGCCGCGGAGGCAGAGGCGGTCGGCGGGGCCGAGGCCGATGCGGCGGGGCTCGAGCTGCGTAGCTCCGCGATGCGGTCGCCGAACAGGAAGACGCAGACGCCCAGCGTGCCCAGGAGCACGATGGCGATCACCAGCACCAGCGCCCGTTGCGCCGAGGCACGCCGCTGGTCGACGTATCCGACAGCGCGGAGCCCGGGGGCGACGGCGGGTGGGAGCGGGCGCGCGGCCGCGGGCGCGGTCGACTCCGGCGAGACGACCCCCGAGCGGAGCGGGGCGCTGTCGTCGGGCACCACCGTGAACACCCGGCGCGCCCCACCGGAGAGCCACTGCTTGGCGATCGAGCCGCCCATCAGATCGTCCTCGATGCCGGCGGCGACCGCCCACGAGGCGAGGGCGGCGCCCATGTCGCGCATGCTCGGCCACCGCGCTCCGATCTCCTTCGCCAGACCGTGCGGTGACGATGCCGGCGAGCGCCGAGTCGCCGACGCCGTGCGCGGTGATGGGCGCCGCGTCGTGGGTGAGGATGGCGGCGATGAGCGCGTTGTAGTTGGCGCCGTCGAAGGGGCGCTTGCCGGTGAGCAGCTCGTAGAGCACCACGGAGAAGGCCCAGATGTCGGTCGCCTCCCCGACGTTCTCGGCACCCCGCGCTTGCTCCGGCGACATGTAGTCGGGGCTGCCGAGCACCTCCCCCGCCATGGTGACGGCGCGGTCGGGGTCGGGCGAGAGCAGCTTGGCGATCCCGAAGTCGACGATCTTGGGCATCAGCGCGCCGCTCTCGTCGGTGATCACGATGATGTTGTCGGGCTTGAGGTCGCGGTGGACGATGCCCTTGCCGTGCGCGGACGCGAGGGCGCTCGCGACGGGCAGGAGCGTCTGCACGGCGACGGCGGGGGACAGGCGCTTCTTGCGGCGGAGGATGGCGCTCAACGACTCGCCGTGGAGCAGCTCCATGACGATGAACGGGTCGCCCTGGTCGGTCTCGCCGAAGTCGAAGACGCGCACGATGGCCGGGTGCATCAGGCGGGCGGCGGCGCGCGCCTCGGTGAGCAGGCGGTCGGCGGCGCCGGCGGCCGTGCGATCGCGGCGGATGAGCTTGATGGCGACGTCGATGTCGAGCGGGATGTTGTGCGCCTGCCACACGGCGCCCATGCCACCCCTGCCGATGATGCGGGCGAGCCGGTACTTGCCGTCGATGACGTCGCCGGGCAGGTAGGGCTTGCCCGGCGGCTTGCTCCCGTCCGGCGCGGGCGCGGTCGAGCTCGTCGCACCACTTCGGGGGGGACCATCGGCGCCGTGTCCGGCCGGCGGGACGAGCTGACGCGCAGGGTGACCCGGCCGCGACTCGAGGTCGATTCGACCGCCGCCTTCGCGTTCGAGCCGAGCCTCCGCGTCTGCGACGTGGTCCGGCCCTCGGGCTCCGGCACCAGGTCGTCGGGATCCAGGTCGAGTCTCCTCTGGCTCGGCAGGCATCGGTGGGGCGGGCATGGCTGGGGCCGAACGCCCGCGAGAGTACACCTGCCACCGGGCGAGGTCGACCCTCCGCGGGAGGGGCGGACAGGCTCGGCCACGGCGCTCGGCGGCGGCACGCGATGGCGGCGGTCGAACGGCGGCGCCCGTTTCGCCCGGGGTTCGCGAAGGTTCCCGGGACTCGTATGACGACGGGGCTGAAGCTCGTGCGCACGGCGGCGTTCGCGGTGAAGCGCGGGTCACCCGTGGGTGTACCGGGATGGACTGGTCCGCCCGCCGGGCGGGCTGCGCTCCGGCGCGACGGTGAACCTCACGGACGAAGAGGGCGCGCTCCTCGGGCGCGGGCTCTGGGATGCGGCGTCGCCGATCGCGGTCCGGGTCTTCGATCGCGCGCACGGCCCCGCTCTCGACGGCGGCCGCGCTCGCCGCGATCGCCGCCACGGCCATCGCGCGGCGCGACGGGCGCTTCGACGAGGAGACGACCGCGTACCGGCTCTGCAACGGGGAGGGCGACCGCGTGCCCGGGCTGGTCATCGACCGCTACGGCGAGGTCGCCGTGCTCCGGCTCGACACCGACGCCTGGGCGCCGCACGTGGACGGCATGGTCGCGGGGCTCGCCGGGCCGCTCGCGTCGCGCGGTGTCGATCGATCTGCCTCCGCGTGACGGGCGAGGAGAAGAAGGTCCGATCCCTCGCCGGGCCCGAGCCGCCCGATCGCGTCGCTGGTGCGCGAGCGCGGCGCGGCCATGGAGGTCGACCTCGCTCGCGGTCAGAAGACGGGGGCGTTCCTCGATCAGCGCGAGAACCGGCTGCGCGTCCGCGCCCTCGCGCGCGGCGTGGCGGCGCCGCGGGTCCTGAACCTCTTCAGCTACGCGGGCGGCTTCTCCCTCGCGGCGGCGCTGGGCGGCGCGGCGCGCGTCACCTCCGTCGACGTCGCCGCCGCGGCCCACGCCAGCGCGCAGCGCACCTTCCGCGCGAACGGCGTCGACCCGGGCGCCCACGCGTTCGTCTCGGCCGACGTCTTCGCCTTCCTCGATCAGGCCCGCGCCCGCGGCGATCGCTGGGGACCTCGTCATCTGCGACCCGCCGAGCTTCGCCCCCAGCGCCAAGGCCCGCCCGGGCGCCATCTCCGCCTACCGCCGGCTCCACGGCGCCGCCGCCGCCGTCCTGGCGGAGCGGGGCATCCTCTGCGCGTCCTCCTGCTCCAGCCACGTGACGGCCGAGGACTTCCTCGGCACGCTCGACGACGCGGCGCTCGGTCGCCCGCTCTGCCTGCGCGAGCTGCACGGGCTGCCCGAGGACCACCCCACGCTCCCGGCGTGGCCGGAGGGGCGGTACCTCGAGTTCGCGGTGCTGAGCTAGCCGAGGAACACCGGGCGTCAGCGACGTTCACCGAGGCTCGCGCTGGGATCGCCGAGGCTCGCGCTGGGATCGCCGAGGCTCGCGCTGGGATCGCCGAGGCTCACGCTGGGATCGCCTGAGGCTCGCGCTGGGATCGCCGAGGCTCGCGCTGGGATCACCGAGGCTCACGCTGGGATTGCCGAGGCTCGCGCTGGGATCACCGAGGCTCACGCTGGGATCATCGAGGCTCACACTGAGATCGCCGAGGCTCGCGCTGGAATCACCGAGGCTCGCGCCGGGATCACCGAGGCTCGCGCCGGGATCGCCGAGGCTCGCGCTGGGATCACCGAGGCTCGCGCTGGGATCGCCGAGGTTCGCGCAGAAAAACGTCGACGAGCAGGACGAGCGGCGGAACGACGAGCGCTACCGCCGGCAGTCTCGCGGCGGCGACCCCCTGGAACGCGGCGACGGCGGTGACGATCGCGGCCGTCCCCACGGCGGCGCGCCGAGCGGAGCGCTCCGCCGGCGCGGTCGCGACCCATACCGGGCACGCGAGCGCCGCGACCACGAGCGCGAGGAGGGTGAACGTCGTCACCCCGGCCGGAAGCGCGCCGATGGCGGCACGGGGGGCTTCGAGCGCCAGCTCGCCGTGGGGGCCGGCGCGAAGCCCCAGCGTGAGCTCGTGGAGCGCTCCGCCTTCGCCGACCCACATCCGCGCGACGGGCGGCCGGGGGAAGAGCGGCCCGAGATCGGCCAGCCCGGACGCGGCCACGGCCGACCCGAGTAGCCCGACGGCGCTCCCCCCGACGACCGCGCCGAGCACGGCCCGCAGAGGCTCGACGCCCACGGCCGCGAGCGCGGCGAGCTCCCCGCGGGCGGCCGCGATGCGGACCGCGGCCAGCGTGCCGAGCGCACCGCAGAGCGGCGCGAGGGCCGACGTCATGCCGAGCCGCTGCGACCAGGGGCCTCCGGCGTCGGTCGCCGTGACGACCACGCCGGCCAGCAGCGTGGACATGCCGGCGACCGCGGCGGCTCGCCGGGCCAGGCTGCGATCGTAGGCACGCTCTCCGCCCACCGCCGGCATTGCTCCCAAACGAAAAACGGGCCGGGCGCCGCGCGCCCGACCCGTTCCGGGCCTCGTCCAGAGGCCTCTGACCCGAGTCTCACCGGCTCGGAAGCGAGTCGCCTCGCTTCCCTTTCCGGGGAGACGGCGCGACGGGTGAACGGGGCCGAGCCCCGACCTACGTCACGCCTTCACGATGGTCAGCGGTTCCCAGCCTCCGGTCTAGAGCCACTGGTACTGTGCATGGTGCCCATCCCTCCTCCGGCGTGCCGGCACCCCAGGCCGCGATGGCAGCGCCAACCGGCGCTCGGGGTGTTCGATCGTGGGCCGACGAGCGAGCGCTGCGGCGACCGGTTGATGATCGCGGCGCCGGGGTGCTCCCCGACAGGACCAATCCTGGAGCGTGCTCCCTCCGCGACATGCATGACGATACCATCGTCGCACGCGACAGCAAGCGTGACGCCGAGGCCGCTCGGATGGGTGCCGCCGTCGGCCGCCGGTTTTCAGCCGTCGCGCGTGCAACCCCGGCGTCAGCCCGCGGACCGGAGCCACGCGCGTGAGCGCGAGGACCATGGCGTCAGGTTTTTGCTGCGGCCACCGCGTGCTCACGCAAGCGGCTCCGGTCCGCGGGCTGACGCCCGGGGTTCCCTACGTTGAGACGAAGGGCGCGGATCAGATCTCGCTCGTCAGCACGGCCAGCGCGGCGTCGTCGCCGAACTCGGGCGCGCGGACGGCCGCGACGCCGAAGCCGCGGCCGGTGATCTCGAGCGTGCCGCGATAGGGCCCGGCCGCGGTCTTCCCGACGAGGTCGAGGGCCTCGATCGCGTGCGCGTTGACGTCGGGGGCGACGGGCGTGCCGTAGGCGGTCTTGCCCTTGACCACGAAGACGTAGACCAGGGGCGGGTTCTTCTTGCCGGCCTTGTCGGAGGCTTCGGTGAGCTGACGGCTGGCGCCGTTCTCCAGGCGGCGGGCGTAGCGCGCGCAGCGACCAGCCGGTGACGAAGAGCCCCATGGTTGCGCCCGCGGCGTCTTTCACGGGGCGCGGCGGCGACCCAGGCGATGTCGGCGCCGTGGCTGGCGCCGCGGAGGTCTTTGAGCTCCCCCCAGGCCTCGGCGAGGCCCCCGCCGGGGGCCAGCGCCTTGTTCAGCGGCCGGGAAGGCGGCGACGATCGACTTGCCCGGCGAGCACGTCGGGGTCGGCCTCGCTGCGCACGACCCTGCCGGGGTTGTCGGCGTAGGAGAAGAAGGTGCTCTTGGCGACGTCGAGGTCTTTCACCAAGGTGCGGGTGCGGGTGATGGCCTTCTGCACGCCCGCGGGGCTGGCCAGGGTGTCGGCGTCGAGCATCGCGCGCGAGCTTGACGGCGCCCTGCGGGCAGGCCGCGCCGCACCTGCTCGACGTCCTCGTTCAGGCAGGGGCGAGGGCTGGGTCAGCTCGTCGGCGGACTTCGGAGGCCATCTTGCCCTCGTCGCAGGCGGCCAGGGCGAGCGCGAGGGACGCGATCGAGGCGAGGGCGAGGATGGTTCGGGGGCGGGTGCGCACGGGCCCCATGCTACTCAAAACCCCTCGGGCGTGACGAAGACAATCTCGACGCGCGCGTTGCGCGCGCGCGCGGGGCCGGCGGGATCGGCGACGGGCGCGCGGTTGCCCGCGACCACGGGCAGCGCGCGCACCGCGCCGCCGGCGCCCTTGATCAGCGCGCGGGCCGCCGCCTCGGCGCGGGCGCGCTGGGCAGGCTCCTCGCGCGCGGAGACGGGCTTGTCGGTGTGCAGCACGACCTCGACGGGGAAGGACGCGTGCGCGGCCGCGATCTTGCCGAGCTCCTCGAGCCTCGCCTCGCCGGCGGGGGTGAGCGCCGCGCCGCCGCCGAAGGCGGCGCGGAGCGTGACCACGATGCCGCGATCGTCGCGCGCAGGGTCGAGCTTGCTCGGTCGCGGAGAGCTCCGCGAGCAGGGCGTCGCCCAGGCCCGGCGCGCGCGTCACCGGCGTGGCGGCGCGGCGGATGGCGGTGAGCGCCGCGAGGCAGCCCGCGCGCGCGCGCGTGGCGCCGTCGATGGGCGCGAGCGGGCCCGCGCAGCTCGCCCTCGACCTTCGCGAGCGCCGCCTCGGCCTCGTCCACCTGCGCGACGAGCTTGGCGTCGGAGGCGCCGGGCGCGGGCGCCCCCAGCGCAGGGCCGCCGGCGAGCAGCCGCGCCGCCGAGCAGATCAGGCGCCCCTGCGCCGCGAGCGCGCCGGCCGCCGCCATGCGAGCCCTCTCCCGCTCGGGGTCGGCCCTGCCGGAGGGCCGGATCGGCTGCGCGTCGCGCGTCACCCGGAGCCGCAGCTCCAGCGCGTCGGCGTCCGCGGCGACGCGGGCCTGGTCGCCGTCGAGCGCCGAGAGCTCTCCCTGCGTCGTGGCCAGCGCCGCCGCCGCCTCGAGGCGCTGGGCCTCCGCGCGGGCGACGCGGGCGAGCGCCTGGGCGTGCGCGTACGCCGCCACGGCGCGCTCGCCGAGGATCTGCGCGCCCCCGAGGTCGCCCGCCGTGAACGCGGCGTCGGCCTCGCCACGCAGCTTCTCGGCCCGGGCGAACGCGTCGGGCGCGTAGCGCCGCGCCTCCACCGCCGCTGCGCCGGCGCGCACGCCTTCGAGCTGGGTCAGCACCTCGGGCCTGGGCACGGGGGCGCACGCCGCAAGCGAGAGGAGCACCGAGAGCAGCGCGGCGACGGGCTTCGCGGCGGCGCGCGCGCGGGACGACGAGCGGGGGGCCATCATTTGCTCCCTTCTTCGCCGGGCTCGCCACCTTCTCCTTCGGCGCCGGCTTGGGCGAAGCGCCCTTCCTCCTCCCGGCCTCGAGCCGCTGGGCCTCCGCGTCCGCGGCGCTCCTGGCGGCGTCCTTGGCCTCGGCCTCCACGTGCGCGAGCTCCGCCGCAGCGCGCCCCCGGCGCGCCTGCGTCTCCTCGAGCAGCGCCCGCGCCCGATCCGCCTGCGTCTGCGCCTCGTACGCCTTCTTCGCCGTGGCGGTGGCGGCGGCCTCCGCCTCGGCGGCGCGGAGCAGATCGCGCGCCGTCTGCGCCCACTCGAGCGCGAGCGCGTCGAGCATGCGCGCGTGCGGCTCGTCGCCGGCCGCCCGCGCCCCACGGGCGCGCTCCAGCGCGCGCTTGGCGCTCTTCACGGGCTCCGCCGTCACCTGCGCCGCCTCCGGCTGGGTGGAGGTCGACGAGACCGGCTGGGCGGGCGTCGCGCCGTCGTGAACGGCGGGGCTGGACGGCGGCTTCGCTTCGAGCTCGCGGAGGATGGCCTGGGCCGCCGCGCCGTCGCCGGGCGGCGAGGGCGGCACCTCGCTGGGCATTGGCGCGTCGCCCCCGTGGGCGAGCGCCGCCGCGGGAGCGAGCACGGTCGCCGAAGAGAGGAGCCACGCCGGCAGATTGCGGGAAATGCACGCCTCGCAGGTAGCAAAGCGACCCGGCGCGAGCAAGCGGCGACGCCGTGCGACCCTCATCCCCGAGGTGAGGGCCAAAGGCTCAGAGCTGCTTCTTCAGCTCGTCGATGAACTCCCAGTCCGCGATGAGGTGCTTCTTCAGCATCGGGCGAGGCAGCGCGGAGAAGAGGGCCTCCCAGCGGAGGTTGTTGCCGAGCACCTCGCTCGCGTCGGCGCCGTTCGCCACGACGCGCAGCGCCAGCACCAGGTCGCGCGCCGTCAGCCCCTGGAGCGAGTCGTCGACGGCGGCAGCTCCGACGGCGGCAGCTCCGACGACGCGGCGACGGCCCGCCCGCGGCGGCGTCTCCCCCGCCGTCGCCTCCGGCTGGTCTTCGGCCGGCGCCTCGAACGGCGCGACGGCCGCCGCGCGCGCCGCCGCTTCGCCGGCAGCGTGATGGTCGTGCCGTCGAGGAGCGTCAGCGCCACCATGCGCGGCGTCCGCCCTCGCGGGCGCGGGATGTTCTCCGCCGGCGGCGAGCTGGGCGGCGGCGGCGGGCGGATGCGGAGCCTCGAGGATCCCCTTGCAGCCGCTCTGCGTGCGCCGAGATCGATCTCGACCGCCTCGATCAGGGGCCCTCCAGGCGGCTCGGGCGCGCTCCGGCCCCCCGGCCTGAGCGGAGGTGCCGCCCTCCGGCCGCTCCGGCGCGGAGGTCGCGTCAGCGGGCGCGGCATCGACGCCTTCCGCCGCGAGGGCTCCGCCGCCCGCTCGGGCTCCGCCGGCGGCGCGGGCGCCGCTTCGGCTTCGGTGGACGGCCCGGCCGCGGCGGCGGGCGCCGGCGCGGGCGCCTCGGTCGCGCCGCCAGCGAGCCGGCGGGCCTGGGCTTCGGCGCCGGCGCCTGGACCGGAGGGAGGCCGCGGGCGCGGCGGGGCCGGCGGCGCGACCCCGTAGTAGACGCGGATCGCGCTGCGGATGTCGGTCGGGGGCGCGATCATCGCGCGGACGGGCAGGCCCGCGTGCTCGCGGCAGGCGCGGAGCCCGTCCTCGTTCGACGGGTCGTCCATCGCGACGTAGAGCGTGTCGCCCTGGTTCCGGACGTGTCGAACGTAGATGGGGACGAGGCAAAAGCGATCGGCGACCTCGCGCGGGACCAGGTTCAGGAGCTGGCGCGAGAACTCGATGTGCAGCAGCGACACCCACGGCACGGCGAGCTGGTGCGAGAGGATCTGGGTGAGCTGGGTCTCGTTGATGAGCCCGCGCTCCACCAGCAGCGTGCCCAGCCGCCGCCCGTCGGTGCGCTGCAGGGCCAGGACCTCGTCGAGGGCCGCGGGCGTAGATCATCCGGGCGTCGACCAGTAGCTGGCCTAGGCGCAGGCGAGGCGTGGGCATCGGTCCGTGAGGTTAGCCCAACCGGCGAGAGCGGCACAGAAACCCCGCGCGACAAGGAGGACCGGAGCGCGCCGCCCTCGGCGGCCGGAGAACGGGCGGCGTGGCTGGTCCAACGCCGCGCAACCGTGTTAGTGTCAGCCCGTGCCGGAGGTCGTCTGCCCGCAATGCGGTAATCCATGCGAGCAGGCCCACAAGTTCTGCCCGCATTGCGGCTTCCCCGATGTCGGAGAGCTGTCGCGCAAGGGCGACGACCCGCTCCTCGGCACCACGCTCCCGGGTGGCTACGTCATCCTCGAGCTGGTCGGCGTCGGCGGCATGGGCCGCGTCTACCGCGCCGAGCAGAAGGCGCTAGGCCGCACCGTCGCGGTGAAGATCATCCACCCGCACCTGCTCGGGGACGAGAGCGCCTCCGTCCGCTTCATCACGGAGGCCCGCGCCGCGAGCCGCCTCAACCACCCGAACTCCGTCGCCGTCATCGACTTCGGCAAGAACGGCGGGCAGCTCTACCTCGTGATGGAGTACCTGCGCGGCAAGGACCTCGCCCGCGTGGTCTACGAGGAGGGGTTCCTCCCCTTCAAGCGGATCGTCGACATCATGGTGCAGGTGCTCGCCGCGCTCGGCGAGGCGCACCACCTCGGCATCATCCACCGCGATCTCAAGCCCGAGAACATCGTGCTCGAGCCGATCCGCTCCGGCGGCGACTTCGTGAAGGTGGTCGACTTCGGCCTCGCCAAGATGAAGGCGGAGGCGCAGGGCCCCGGCATCACCAACCCCGGCATCGTCTGCGGCACGCCGGACTACATGGCGCCCGGAGCAGGGCCGCGGCGATCCCATCGACCAGCGCAGCGATCTCTACGCCTGCGGCGTCATCCTCTTCCAGCTCCTCACCGGCCGCCTCCCCTTCGAGGCGGAGACGCCGACGCAGGTGGTGCTCATGCACCTCTCGCTGCCGCCGCCCGACCCGAGCGTGGTCGCGCCCGACCGCGACATCCCCGAGGGCCTCGTCGAGATGACCCTCAAGGCGCTGCCAAGAAGGACGCGGGCCGCCGCTTCCAGAACGCCGAAGAGTTCGCCGCCGCCCTCAAGGCGTCGCTGAGCGCGGGCGAGGGCGTGTCCGGGCCGCTTCTCGAGCCCGGACCTAGGCGTGATCTGCGCCGCGTGCCGCGCCATCGTCCCTCGCGGGCAGAAGTTCTGCGGCGACTGCGGCGCGCGCATCGCGCAGCCCAGCCGCCGCCCAGCCGCCCGGAGACCTCCATCTCCGCGGCGCGCCGCCAGCGCATCGCGAGCCTGCCGCGGCTCCCCGTCCCCTTCACCGGCCGGCGAAGAAGACCTGAGCCTGGCTCGAGGCCTGCCGCCGCGCGCGTGAGCGGCGCGCTCACCGCCGTGCGCATCGTCGGCGAGCACGGCGTCGGCAAGATCGCGGCTGCTCCGCGAGTTCCTCCGCGCCGCCACGGCCGCCGGGCGACGTCATCGTGCAGACGCGGCCCGACCCCTGGTGGGCCGAGGTCGGCAACTGGCGCTTGCGCAAGGCGATCATCGACCTGGCCGGGCTCCCGCCCAACGGCGGCGGCGCCGGCGACTGGGGCGCGGCCACGCCCGAGGCGCGCCGCGGCCTGGTCGATCTCTTCGCCAAGTCCGCCGACCGGCCGCGCGACGCGCACCCCCTTCTGGGCCCGCGTGCCGCCGGGCTCGCTCTCCCCCGGCGACCGCCGCTTCATCGCCGCCGAGGCGCTGCGCTGGGCCATCATGCGCGCCCAGCAAAACGCCGTCCTGCACCGCAACGGCAACGACGGCGCCAACCGGTCTTCGAGCCTCCCGCCGACCTCCGGTCACGACGGCGGCTACCGCGCCCAGAACGGCGGTCACGACGGGGGCTACCGCTCCCAGAACGCCGGTCACGAGAACGGCTACCGTGCCCAACCCCCGGCCGCGGCCAGCGCGTCATCCTCGCCATCGACGATCTCCACGCCGTCGACGGGGCCAGCCGGGCCGCGCTCGCCGACGTCATCGCCGAGCCGCCGCTCGCCGCCATGCTCATCGTCTGCACCCACATCCCCGGCTTCGACCCGGACTGGCGCGGCGGCGATCACGACGGCATCCCTCGAGCAGCACGGCGCGTCTCGGCCGAGCGGCCCCTCCTGGGCCTCTCGACCACGGTCGCCGCCTCGCTGGTCAAGGGCATCACCCCGCGCGGCGCGTCGAGCCAGGGGCCCAGCGTCCCGCCGCTCTACATCGACCAGCTCATCCGCTTCAACATGGAGGGCGGCAGCGATCCGCCCGCGCGCATGGCCGACCTGATCGCGCTGCGCATCGAGCGCCTCCCCATCGAGGCGCGCCGCACCCTGCAGGCCGTGGCGGTGGTGGGCGACGCCGCCGACCACGAGTCGCTGCGCTGCCTGCTCCCCGACGTGCGCAGCTTCGACGAGCTGCTCGCCACCCTCAACGTCGCCGGCCTGGTCGAGGAGCGCGACGGCATCATCTGCACCACCCACCCGCTGGTGCGCGACGTGACGCTGGCCACCATCCCCGCCGGCCGTCCGGCGCGAGCTGCACGCCAAGCGCGCCGCTCGACATCCACGGCGACCCGCTGCCCCTGCCGCTCGAGGTGCAGGCCCTCCACGCCTACCACGCGCAGAGCTCGTTCGAGGCGCTGATGCTCCTCGAGCAGGTCGCCGACCGCTGCGCCGCGCGCGGCGATCAGGCGGGCTGCCGTGCTCGCCCTGCGCCGCGGGCTCGACCTGGCCCGCCGCGAGATCTTCCGCGGCGAGCTGGACGACCCGATGCGCGCGGTGCTGATCTTCGCGCGCAAGCTGGGCGAGGCGCTCGCCCACGCGGGCGACCTGACCGACGCGGACGGCGTGCTCCGCGAGGCGCTCGACCTGGCGGGCCCGAGCGGCAAGGACCGGGCGATGGTCCTCGGCTCGCTCGCGTACGTCGCGCGCGAGCGCGATCGCGCGAACGAGGCGACCGTCTACCTGCGCGAGGCGCTCGACCTGGCCAAGCAGTCGGCGGCCAACAATCTCGTCAGCTCGCTGGAGAACATGCGGCGGGCGTGGATGACGCGCTGAGCGCGCGCCCCACTCACCCGCGGTACCGCGGGTCGTACAGGAACGCCCGCTTCTGCACGGCCTCCTTGCCGTCGGGGTTCCGCACCACCACGTCGACCATCTTCCCTGCGTCGCCCGGCGGCGTCTTCAGCTCGATCGTGCTCGCGTCGATCACCTTCACGGTCCTGGGCGCCTTGCCGTCGACGAGCACCGCCGTCTCCTTGAGGAAGCCCTTCCCGCCGATGGTCATCTCGGTGCCCCCGCCCACCGCGCCCGCGTTGGGCGACACGGACGTGATGACGGGCGCCGGCACGGCGTCGTAGCGGAAGCCGTTCTTCATCACCGCCTTCGGTGCGCCGGGCAGGGCCACCTCCACGTCGACCACGCCGTGCTGCTTGCGCGCCGGGGTCACGATGTGGATCTCGGTCGCGCTCTTCACAACCTGGTCCTTAGGGTGCTCCCGCCCCAAGTACACCGCGCACTCGGGCCCGAAGTTCTTTCCCTCGATGACGACGCGCGTCCCGCCCGTCGTCGGCCCGGACGTCGGCGTGATGCCCGCGATCTCGGGCGCAGGGCGGGACTCGTACGTGAAGCCCTCCGGCAGCGTCGACGTGGCGCCGTCCGGGTTCTCCACTTCCACCGCGACCTCGCCGTAGCCCGTGAAGGCGGGCGTGGTCGCCGCGAGCTCCTTGCCCGTCAGGAAGCGGACCTGCGCAGGCACGCCGCCGAAGCGCACCTTCACGCCGTCGGCGAAGCCCTCTCCCAGGATCGCCACCGCGAGCCCGCCGAGCTGCGATCCCTGCCTCGGGCTCACCTCGCGCAGCTCCGGCGGGGGCAGGGGCGCGACGTACCGGAACGCGTTCGGCAACGTGTGGGCCTGGTCGTCGAGGTTGACCACGCGTACGTCGACGAGACCGTCGCGCGCCACCGCGGGCGCCTTCACCACGATCTCCTCCGCGCTCCGGGAAGTGACCTCGGCCGCGATCCCGCACACGTAGACCGCCGAGCCGTCGTCGAAGCCCTGCCCTCGCAGGGCGAGCGCCGACCCGCCCGCGTTGGACCCCGAGGCCGGCGTGACCGAGTCGACGCGCGGCGG
Source organism: uncultured delta proteobacterium (assembly GCA_963827955.1). GTDB lineage: Bacteria > Myxococcota_A > Polyangia > Polyangiales > Polyangiaceae > CAWHDJ01. Next base: position 802,031 of record CAWHDJ010000017.1, read on the forward strand.
CGCCTTCACGTACGCGAGCGCCAGAGGCCGTCGGTGGGCGAGCCCGGTCGGGTTCACCACGCCGACGTCGACCGCCTCGGGCGCGGCGCGCGGCGGCGCGACGAACCGGAGCTCGACGTCGCTCACGTGGGTGACGCCCGAGATGGGTGCGCCGGCGAGCAGCACGGCGCAGCCGGGCTCGAAGCCGTGCCCGAGGACGCGCACCTCCGCGCCGCCGGCGGTGCTGGTGGAGGCCGGCGCGATCCCTCGATCCTCGGAGGCGCCGCGAAGCGCACCGCGCGCGCCAGGCGAACGACCTGGCCGTCGGGGTTCTTCACCTCCAGATCGGCTTCGCCCGCGTCGTGCGCTTTGGCCACGACCTCGAGGCGGCCGGCGTTCGCCCACGACGACGGGACCAGCTCGCCGCCGATGCTGACGCCGCACCCTCGCGCGAGCTCGGCGCCGAGGACGGTGATCACCGCGCCCCCCTCCGTCGACACGACCGCGGGCTCGATTCCCGTGACGCTGGGCGCCGGGTCGTAGCGGAAATCGTCCTCGTAGAGCGCGAGCTGCCCGTCGGGGTTGACCACGCGCAGCTCGACGAGGCCCTTTGCGTCCCGCGCCGGGGTCGTGACACGGAGGCACGTGTCGCTCTCGCGCACAGCGGTCGAGCGCGGCGCCGCCGATGTGCACCGCGCACCCCTCGGCGAACGCCTCACCACGCACGGTCAGCTCCGTGCCGCCGGAGAGGGGGCCGTGGTCGGGCTCGACGCTGGTGATGGACGGCGGTGCAGGAGGCGCAGGCGCGGGCTCCGGCGGAGGTGCTTCGGGGGCAGGCTCCGCCGCAGCTTCGGGCTCGGCCGTGGGAGCGAACGCCGCGACGGCCGGCGACGGTGCCTCCGTTTCGGGCGCATGCGTCGCTTCGGCCTCCGGCGCGGCCGCGGGAGGCGCCTCGGCGCTCGCCGTCGCCTCCGCCGCGACAGGCTCCTTCACCGCGTCGCTCGTCCCGCTCCCCTGGTCGGCCGGCTCGCTCATGGCGGCGTGCGTACTGCCGGCCCGCGCGCGCCGTCAATAGGCCCTGCTCGGGAGACTCTTGGTTCTACTGCGCGCGCTCTCGACGGTGCGAGGCGCGCTCCTCCCCGCCGCGTCGAGGTTCGGGTCGACGCAGGGCAGGATCGGCTCCCTCCGGACGGGACTCCCGGTCGCGTGTCGCCGACTCTCTCCCCCGCGGCGACGAGACCTCGCGTTACGACGACAATCCGGGACAGCGAGACGACAATCCCTTCCTCTGTAGAGCCGACTCGGCTCCCTGCGCCCGAGGATCGCGCCCCATCGCCGGCGACTCTGGTTCCTTCGGGAAGGGATCGCCTCCCTCTTGCGCGGGCTCGTTTCCCTCGGGCAGGCGCTCGTTCTCCTGCCGGGACGCATCGGGGCCACGCGCCGAAGACTCTTTCCCCTGCGAAGACGACTACTTGCCCGACGGGGTGGGATCGTCCTCCGCCTTCGAAGACACGGTGCCCGACGGGGAAGACTCTTGGTCGCTCGACGCAGACTCCTGGTCGTTCGATGGAGACTCTTCTCCGCGCGACGAAGACTCCGCCCGCTTCGACCAGGATCCTCCCCGCTTCCCCGGAGACGCTGCGCCGAAGGGGGAGGAGTCTCCGGCCGCGCGACGAGGATCCTCCCCCTTCTTCGGAGACGCTGCGCCGGAGGGGAAGGAGTCTCCGCCATCGCGGGGAAGATCCTTCCCCTTCGGGGAAGACTCCGGTCGCTTCGGAGACGACTCTGGACAGCACGGAAAGGATCCTCCCCCCTTCCTGGGAGACGCTGCGCCGGAGGGAGAGGAGTCTCCGCCATCGCGGGGAAGATCCTTTCCCTTCGGGGAAGACTCCGGACAGCACGGAAAGGATCCTCCCCCCTTCCTGTGAGGCGCTGCGCCGGAGGGAGAGGAGTCTCCGCCGTCGCGGGGAAGATCCTTCCCCTTCGGGGAAGAGTCCGGGCCGCGCAAAGCCGACTCTGGGCAATTCGACCATGAGTCTCCTCGGCGCGGAGGAGAGTCTGGTCGTGAGGGAGAAGGATTCGGGCTAGAGTGGAGAACAAGAGAGACGAGGAGGGACGAGCATGCGCCACGTGGTGGTCGGTCTGGGAGCGTTCGGGCTTGGTCTTGGGATACTTTCGGCATGCGGCGGCGGAAGCCCGGTCACCGCAGGGCCGGGCGGCACGACCAGCGCCACCAGCACGGGCAGCCACTCGGGGATGGGCGGCAGCACGAGCAGCCACTCCGGCTCCAGCGCGACGGGCCCCACGACCACCAGCGCCACCAGCAGTAGCAGCAACAGCAGCAGCGGCAGCAGTGGCTCGGGCACGGGCCACGCGTGCACGGCGCCCGGCGACTGCACGAGCGGCTTCTGCGTCGACGGCGTGTGCTGCAATCAGGCCTGCACCGGGCAGTGCATGGGCTGCACCATGGCGCTCACCGGCCAGGTGGACGGGACGTGCAACCCCCTCCTCGCGGGCATGGCGGCGCCGTCGGGCCAGTGCTCGCCGTCGGCATGCGGCAACACCGGGAACTGCGCCGCGGGCGCGATGTGCGAGCAAGTCGCGGCGGGCACCTCGTGCGGCACGGGCAGCAGCGTCTGCTGCCCGGGTCAGGGCTGCATCGATACGTCCAGCAGCCAGGGCAACTGCGGGGGCTGCGGGCTCTCGTGCGACACCACGTGCACGGCGGGAGAGTGCGTGGTCACGCTGGCGCAGGGGCAGACCAAGCCCCAGCTCATCGCCGTCGACACGTCGAACGCCTACTGGACGAACCTGGGCGGCGCGAACACCGGCTCCGTGGTCAAGTGCGCGGTCGGCGGCTGCAGTGGCAACCCCACGAGCGTGGCCTCGACGCAGCCTTCGCCGTACGGCATCGCGCTCGACACGTCGAACGTCTACTGGACCGACGCCAAGGGCGACGTCCTCGCGTGCCCGCTGGGCGGCTGCAGCGGCTCGCCCACGCTGCTCGTCGCGAACCAGAGCAACCCCACGAACATCGCCACGAACGGGACGATCGTCTTCTGGTCGAACGCCAACAACCCCGGCACGGTCGGGTCGTGCGGGATCGGCGGCTGCGGGGGCACGTCCACGTTCGTCGCGTCGGGCCAGGCCAAGCCTTACGGCGTCGCGGCCGACGCGACGAACGTCTACTGGACCGATCAGACCGGCGGAACGGTGTTCGCGTGCGCGACCACCGGCTGCACCTCGCCCACGCAGCTCGCCTCCGGGCAGGCCACGCCCGGGGACATCGCCGTCGACACGAAGAACGTCTACTGGACCAACGGCGATGGCTCCGTGATGAAGTGCGCGACGAGCGGGTGCGGCGGCTCGCCGACGCCGCTCGCCATGGCGCAATCCTCGCCCGGCGCCATCGCCGTCGACGGTACGAGCGTGTACTGGGTGAACAACAGCGGCGGCACCGTGGTGAAGTGCGCGGCCTCCGGCTGCAGCAACAGCCCGACCACGCTCGCCTCGGGGCAGAGCTTTCCGTACGGGATCGCGGTGGACGCGACGAGCGTCTACTGGACCGACCAGAACAGCGGCAACGTGATGAAGGTGACCCCGAAGTAGGCGCTCGCCGAAGGCGAAGCGCGCCCCGGCTTCAGAGGTGCTTCCTGGCGATCTCCGCCCACGTCCCCGTCGGCTCGATCTCCAGGTACCTCCGCCAGCAGGGGCGCGCCTTCGCCGGCTCCCCGGCCTGCTCGTAGGCCATCGCGAGGTTGAAGTACGCGTCGGCGAACTGGGGGTCGCTGGCGATGGCTCCCTTGAAGTGCTCGATGGCCTCCCCCGGGCAGCCGCGCTCGAGCATCACGTAGCCGAGGTTGTACTGCGCCTCGGGCTGCGTGCGGTCGAGGGCGAGGGCCTTGCCGTAAAGCTTCTCGGCGGCCTCGTCGTCGCCGCGGCGGAAGCGGATGTTGCCGAGGTTCGTGTACGCGATGGCGAGCCAGGGGTCGAGCTCGAGGGCGCGCTGGTAGAGGCGCTCGGCCTCGTCGAGCGTGGCGGGATCCTCGTCGAGCTGGCTCCCCCGGACGTAGAGCTCGTACGCCGTGCGCGCGCGCTCGCGGCCCGCCGTGGGGCGGAGCACGCGGACAACGTCGTCGCGCAGCGCCTTGACGTCGAAGTCGAGGAGCATCTGCCCGGTGATCGGCTCGTACGTGAAGGCGCTGGATTTCACCACCACGCGCTGGCCGTCGGACACGATGCGCAGCTCCGCGAGGGGACGCGTCACCTTGGGCAGCGAGGCGCGGATGTTCTCGATCGCGCGGGCCACGTCGCGCAGCCGCACCTTCTTGGCCATGAGATCGCGCGCAGCGCGCAGCGCGATGATGTCCTGGAAGGTGTAGGCGCGCCGGCCGCGGCGGCGCCCGGTTGGGCTGACGATGCCCGCCTTGTCGAGCGAGCGCAGGCGGCCCGTCGTGATCCCGAGCAGGCGCACCACCTCGGTGCCGGTGAAGAGATCAGTGACGGGCTCGCGGCCGGGCGGCGTGGGAGGCAGGTCCGAGGGGCGCTCTTTGGCCTCCGGCGCGCGGCCGCCTCCTGGCCCGAAGATGACGTGGATCACCTTGTCGGGATCGGGGCCTTGTGCGTGGCGGTCCTTCTTGCTCATCGGCCTTTGTCGCTCGCCGAGCGGATGTGCCCCCGGGCGATGCGAGCCACCACTTCTACCAGAAGCGCGACGCCGCGTGCGCTCGGCGCGACGTCAATCTCGGCATGGACGGTGCCGAGCGGGGCTCCCCAAAAAGTTGCCCGCGCCTCCGCCTCGCGGCGCGCCAGGCGCAGCACGCGCAGGCGCACGTGGGGATCGACGCGGAGCAGCGCGGCGATCGCGCCCAGCTCGGCGTCCGGGAGCGCGCCACCCGCGGATCGTCTGAGCAGGAGAACGCTCGTCGAGCCATAGTAGACGAGGCGGTCACCCTCCGGCTCGGCGCGCCCCTCGCTCACGACGTCCGCGCTCTCCACAATCTCTCCCCACCTCCCGGCCACCGCGGAGAAGAGCTCCACGGTCCGTCGCTGGACGAGAGGCACGGCGCGGACCTTGGCGAGCCCGGGGAGCGAAGCGGATCGGCGTCGAGGAGGTTCCATCGTCGCGCCGATCGTACGTGCGCGAGGCGCAGGGCCCCCAAAAGGTGGCGCGACCGAGCATGAACTTGGCCCCCCCGCGGCGTATTTGCGACCGTCGTGGCATGGCCTACCAGGGAACCGATCGCCGCCGGCACCGCGTGTACGTCACGCGCAACACCGAGTACCACATCCGCGACGGCATCTGCGTCGCCGTCCGCGACCGCAGGTCGCGCGCCTTCCGCGCCGCGCACATCGCCCTCAACCTCCGCATGGAAGGCGGCGTGCGCATCTACCCGAACGGCGCCATGATCCCCAACGTGGAGCACCCCGCGCCGGGCGACGCCATCTTCTTCACCCACATGAACGCCGACGGCGAGCTCCGCCAGATCGTCACGAGCCGCCTCGAGCGCGTCGACCGCCCCGCCAAGACGATCGTGGGGCTGTACCCGCCCGCGGCGGCGAACTAGCTAGCGCGGTGTGCGTTCGGGATCAGTACATACCGAACCGCGACCGCCAGGGAGCGGGTGCCAGTGGGCACCTGCGTCTTCATGCCCTTGCATGCGTCGCGCTGCCTGTAACGCTACACATGCGAGGGCACGAAAGCGTCGCGCCGCCTGGCACCCGCTCGCTCGCGCTCGCGGTTCGGTAGGCGCGTACCAAACCCGAGCGCAAACCACCATGAAGCGGACCGAGGAGTCGAGTTGATCCGCGCGATGATCCTCGCGGCCGGGCTGGGCACCCGGCTGCGCCCGCTGACCGACGAGCTGCCGAAGCCGCTCGTCCCCGTCGGCGATCGCCCCGTGGTCGCGCACGTCGCCGCGCGCCTCGCCGCCGCGGGCGTCCGTGAGGCGGTGATCAACGTCCATCACCTCGCCGAAGCGTTCGCGCCCCACCGCCTCGCCGCCCTGCCGCTCGCGCTGGAGGTCGTCCACGAGCCCCAGATCCTGGGGACCGCGGGCGGTGTCGCCAACGCCGCGGCGCTCCTCGGCGAAGGCGACGTCGTGGTGTGGAACGCCGACATCCTCGCCTACGCCGACGTGGGCGCGCTCGTCGCGGCGCGCCACGAGGCCGGCGCCGTGGCCACGCTCGCGGTGAGCATGCGCGGCGGGCCGGGCGAGGGCACGGTCGGCATCGGCGAAGGCGGGCGCGTAGTGCGGCTGCGCGGCGAGCGCTTCGGGGACGAGATCGCGAGCGGCGACTTCCTCGGGGTGCAGGCGATCGCGCCCACGCTGCGCGCCGCGCTGCCGAAGCCCGGCTGCCTGGTCGACGACGGCTACCGCCCGGCGCTGCGCCGCGGGCTCGCGGTGACCACGTTCCCCGTCGCGGGCGCGTGGGACGACATCGGCACGATCGCGAGCTACCTCGCGGCCAACGCCCGCTGGCTCGCGCGCCAAGGGCTCGACGCCTGGGTCCACCCGAGCGCGCGCGTGGCGCCGGGCGTCACCGTGACCGGGAGCGTAATCGGAGCGGACGCAGAGGTGGGCGGCGCGGGCGTCGTGCGGGGGTCGGTCGTGTGGCCCGGGGCGCGGGCCGAGGCGCCGCTCGATGGGGCGGTGGTCACTCCCGCCAGAAGAACTTCCAGGGGTTGTGCTTGAGATCGCGGACCAGCTCCTGGAGATCGTCGTAGAGTTGCTCGTCCATCACGACCGCGCCGACGGTGCCCTTGCCGCGCTTGACGTGCGCGAGGATCTCCGCCGCGTCGCCCGTCATCCCCTTCGCCCGGCTCGCGACCACGGAGACGTCGTCGAGCATCTGCCGGATCTTCTGCTGCTCCTTGGGGTCGCCAACGACGTCGGAGACGCGCCGGGCGTTGGCAATCGCCACCTTGCCGTCCGCGAGCATCGGGGGCAGGTCGCGCGCGGCGGTGCTCGACACCTGCTCTGCGTTGCCGAGGATGTGGTCAATCTGGGGGTTCTCCACGAACTTCCCCTTCGCGCCGCGGACGAGGTCGTCCGCATCGACGGTGATCTTCTCGGCGTTCTCGGCAATCCGGTCGAGGTGCCCCTTGTTCTGCTCGAAGAAGTCGCCGGTGCCCTTGAGCGTCCGGCGCAGGCCGTCGAACGCCTCCCCAATCTCGGCCCTGTGGTCGCGCAGCGACGAGACGGTGCTGTGGAGCAGCTCGTACATCTCGGCGATGAGCATGTCGAGGCGCGGCGGGTCGAGGCCGTCGACGTACGCGCCCTCCTTGAGCACGGGGCGGTCCGTCGAGCCGGGCTCGATGGCGAGGAACTGCTCCCCGAGGACGCTCTGGTTGGTGACGTAGAAGATCGAGTTCTCGTGGACGCTGTCCTGGTACTGCCGCTCGATCTGGACCGTGAGCACCACGAGGCGCCCGCGCTTGCCCGTCTTCGGATCCACGCCGGCGCCGTTGAAGCGGATGTCGCCGATCTTGCCGACCTTGACCCCCGCGATCTTCACCGGCGCGCCGGACTGGAGGCCGCCGGGGTTGTCGAAGCCGACGGTGACCGAGTACGTCGGCTTGAAATTGATGCCCCCCATCACGAGGATGAAGGCTGCGAGCAGGCCGAGGGCGGTCAGGATCAGGACGCCGACCTTGACTTCGATGGATCGCGGGCTGGCCATGGCCGAATCATCGCCTATTCTAGGCAGGCGCGCGAGCGCGCGCTCTCGATCGGGACGCCCGGGTGATCTCCTTCCGCCATGTGAAGAAGTCGTTCGGGGACAAGGCCGTCCTCCGCGACGTGTCGTTCGACGTCCAGGATGGGGAGGTTTTCTTCATCATCGGCCAGTCCGGCGTCGGCAAGAGCGTGCTCATCAAGCACCTCGTGGGCCTGCTCTACCCGGACGGAGGCGAGATCTTCCTCGACGGGGAGGAGATCAGCCGCTTCGACGAGGAGCAGATGTACCCGGTGCGGATGAAGTGCGCCATGGTCTTCCAGCACTCGACGCTCTTCGACTCCATGACCTGCGCCGAGAACGTGGCGCTCCCTCTCCGCAAGCACAAGGGCCTCGGCGCGCGCGAGGCGCTGGGGGAGGCGCGGCGGCGCCTCGAGCAGGTCCACATGCAGGACTTCGCCGACCGCTTCCCACCCGAGCTGGGCGACGGGATGCGCAAGCGCGTCGCGATCGCGCGCGCCCTGACGCTCGACCCGCGCTACGTCCTCTTCGACGAGCCGACGACCAGCCTCGACCCGGTGAGCGCGCGGCGGGTGGACAAGCTGATCCGCGAGCTCTCCGACACGCTGGGCGTGACCAGCATCGTCGTGAGCCACGACCTCGTGAGCATCTTCTCGATCGCCGACCGGATCGTGATGCTCTACCAGGGGGTCGTCCGGCTGCATCGGGACGCAGGACGATTTCAAGCGCTGCACGGACGGGATCGTGGAGCAGTTCATCACGGGGAGGGCCTCGGGCCCGATCGAGTAGCGGGGACTTCCGGTGTATGCTGGCCCGCGCCGGAGGTCCTGCGATGGGAATGGATTGGCTGAGGGGGTTGGTGGGGGCGACGGATCAGATGATTCCTCCGGGGCAGCCGCTGCCCGGGCAGGGCGGGTGGGGGCAGCCCGGCTACGGCGCGCCTCCCGGCGGCCCGCAGCCTTACGCTGCGCCACAGCCTTACGGTCCTCCTCCGGGCGCCGCTCCCCCGGGCGGCGCTCCAATGGGCGGCGCTCCGTGGGGCGCGCCTCCCGGGGCCGATCCCTCGGCGTCGTGGGGCGCACCTCCTCCGTATGCCGCGCCTCCGCCCGCGGCGCCTCCGCCTGCTGCGCCTCCGCCCGCGGCGTGGGGCGCTCCTCCCATGCCTCCGGCGCCCCCGGTCCCGGCGCGGCCTCGCCGCCCTGGGGTACGCCGGCGGCTCCCGTCGGCACGTCGCCCGGCGGCGCCCCGTCTGCGCCGGACGCGAAGGTCGCCGAGCTCGAGGCCAAGTGCGCGGAGCTCCGGCGCGACGTGGACTCCATCGCGAGCTTCGCGCGCACCCTGCTCGTCCTGCTCGAGGACAAGGGTATCGCCACCGAGCAGCTCTTCGCCGAGACCAAGCGCAAGCTCGACGCGCGCTGAAACAAACGCGAAACGCAAAGCACGCCGTCAACCGGGAGTGACCGGTTTTCGTCGTCGAGGCGTTCACGGCGGAGCGCGGGCGTGCAGGTGAAAAAGCGCGAAGCGAGCGCTCCTGCGGCTTGCCGGGTCCTCGTGACGGCGTAGCATCGCGACCATGGCTTTGCGGTGTATCGGCCTGGCTGCTCTGCTCTCCTGCACCGCGCTCGCCTGCATGAACACCGCGCAGCCGAGGGGCCGCCATGCGGTGCTCGACAGCTTCGTCGCCAAGCCGGCAGTCGAGGCGCACGCGACGGCGGCCGTCGTGCCGCCGCGCAAGGATCCAGCCGAGACGGCGGACAGCGATGTCGACGTCAAAGTCATGCCCGAGCCCAGCTCGCGGCTCAGCCGCGTGCGCGCCTCGGTGCTCGTGCACGCCCCCGTCGACCGCGTGAAGGCGGTCCTGCTCGACTTCCCGAACTATCCCGCCTTCCTCAGCAACTACCAGAGCGCGCGGGTGGAGGGGACGACGCCCGCCGGCGGGACGGTGGTGCACATGCAAATCGGCGGGCTCGGCGGCGTGATCAAACGCTGGATGCGCGTCGAGATATCGCCGCCGGCGGTCGAGGGCTCGCGCACGTCGTTCGACGCCAAGCTCCTCCAGGGCGACGTGAAGGCGTTCTCGGCCCGCTGGGTCCTCGACAAGGTGGAGGAGGGCGCGACGAAGCTCACGCTCGAGTCCTTCCTCGATCCGGACCTCGCGCTCCCCGCGACCTTCATCGACAGCGGCAGCGCCGCCGGGCTCAAGGAGTCGATCCTGGCCGTCAAGGCGCGCGCGGAGGACGGGGTGCCTTGATGGCCACGGGGGCCGCGCTCGGTGTAGAAGGCCCGCGATGCTCCGCTTCCTCCTGAGTCTGCCTCGGAGGCGCGGCCGGCACCGCTGCCCGCTACGGGGTCTCCGTCTTCTGCCGAGACGCGTTCGGCTCGGGCGTTCCGTACGGCACGCTCGCCGTCAACGTCGATCGGCTCGTTCCTCCTCGGCGCGATCATGTACGTCGGGCTGAACACCGATGATCATGCCCGACCACGCGCATGGCCCTGGGCACGGGCGTGATGGGCGGGTTCACGACGTACTCGAGCTTCAACTACGAGACGGTCCAGTTCGTGCAGACACGTGCGTACGTGCCGGCGGCGGCGTACCTCGCGGTGACCTTGCTCGGCTGCTTCGTCGCGGGCTGGCTCGGCGTCGCGACAGGGCGATGGGCGGTGAGCCGGTGAAGGAGGGGGACGGCGTGCGGGTGCTCGACGGCGAACAGGTGCTGGCGCGCATCTTCATCGGCGAGTCCGACAAGTGGCGCCGCAAGCCGCTCTACCGCGCGCTGGTCGAGCGCCTCCGGGCCGAGGGCTTCGCCGGCGCGACGGTCTTCCGCGGGATCGAGGGGTTCGGCGCCCGCAGCATCATCCACACGACGCGCGTCCTCGACCTCTCGTCGGACCTGCCCGTGGTCATCGAGGTGGTGGACACGGCGGAGCAGATGGAGAAGCTCCTCCCCATGCTGGACGAGATGGTGCTGCAAGGCGTGCTGGTCACGATGGAGAAGGTGCGCGTCGTCCGCTACGCCGCTGGGCCGCCGAAGCGCTGAGCCAGGGGCGCCTCCGCCCCGGGCGCGAAGCGGGGCTCGCCCGCCTGGCCTCCGCCGCCGCCCGACGAAGGATTGGCGCCCCCCGGTCCACCGGCGCACCGACGCCGAAGGGTTATACTCGGCACCATGTTCCGCTCGGACCGCGACGCGCTCGCACAGGAGGTCGAGGAGCTCCGGGCCGAGCGGGAGCGCCTCCAGGCGCAGAACGACGCGATGCGCGAGGACCTGCTCGCCCGCCGTCAGGGCCTGCCGCCGCCGCCGCCGCTGCCGGGCGCCATCTACAAGCGCGGCGTCGCCCACCTCACGCCGGGGGAGCGCGCCGCCCTGTCGAAGCACAGCGTCGACGGCTTCCCCGTCTGGGCGATGCTGGTCCTGCACTTCGTCACGCTCGGCGTCTTCCCGCTCGCGTACTTCTCCACCCTGCACGGCCGCCTCCCGAAGGCCGAGCGCGACGACCCGACGCCCGCCAAGGGCTTCTGGTTCACGTTGATCCCCTACCTCGGGATCTACTGGGTCATCTTCAACACGTCGCGCCTCGTTGACCGCATCAACCTGCAGTTCCGCCTCCGGGGCCTGCCGGACCGGGTGCCGCGCACGTTTCTGATCACGACGGCCGCGGTCAGCGCGATCCCGCTCGCTTACTACCCGTACCTCCTCCTGGCGTTCCCGTTCCTCTGGCCCTTCGCCATCTTCTTCCTCCAGCGCGCGGTCAACGACCTGGCCAAGCTCCCCCGGGAAGGCGTGCTCCCCGGCGTGGCCAGCGCCGACGCGGCCAGCACCGGCACGGCCAGCGCCGGCACGGCGGTGCCCTGGCCCCCCCCGCCGCGCGCCCGCGTGCCGCTGGTGAAGGACCTGCCGGGCCCGGACGAAGCGCTGGAGCAGCAGGCGGAGATCGAAGCCCAGGACGCGCTCGAGCCACGCCGCGCGGCGCGCTGACGGAGCTGCCGCGAACCGCGCGGCTCCGGGTACCACCGCACACGCGCCTCGGATAACCTCGTCGGGGTGCGGCGATCCCCTCGCCTCCTCGCGCCCCTGCTCGTCGCGAGCGCGCTCTCGGCGCCGGTCTCGGCCGACCCGGAGCCCTCCGTCACCCAGGCGCGCTCGCGAGCGACCCCTGGAGCCCAGGCTCCTGTGGAGCCTCCGTACCCGCTCGACACCCTCTCCCCCGAGGCACCCCCGGAGGGAGAGGACCTCGGCTGCCCCCGGGTCGAGGTGCAGAGCTACCGCGGGGACGTGATCCGCTACCGGCCCGAGGTTTGGGTGAACGCGAGCTTCCGCGAGCGGCTCGCCGCCTTCGAGCGCGTCGTGCGCGACGTGGGGGTCGAGGTCTACGGCCGCGCGCCGGACCGCATCCTGCACGTCGGCGGCTACGGGTGTCGCCGCATGCGCGATCACCCCACGCTGCTGAGCGAGCACGCGCTCGGCAACGCCATCGACGTGGCCGGCTTCGAGTTCGGCCACCTGCCCAGGGGCGCGAGGCTGCCCGAGGGCCTCCCGGGCGTGTTCGCCAACGGCTTCGAGGTGCACGTCCTCGGGCACTGGGAAAAAAAGTCCGGCTACGCCGCGGTCCACGCCCGCTTCCTGCGCACCCTGGTTCAGCGGCTCGCCGGGCGCGGCGACGTCTTCCGCGTGCTGCTCGGCCCCGGATACCCTGGACACACCAACCACTTCCACTTCGACATGGCGACGTTCCGGCTCGTGCAAATCTTCGAGGATGGGCACCTCATCACGGCGCCGAAGGTCAGCGAGATCACGAACCCAGGGCCCGGGGAGCGGGCCCCGGCGCGCCCCTGATTCTCGTTTCCCGGCCTCCGTCCCCGAAGCTCGGACGGCACGGGCACGAGTACGGGTAGGTTCGGAATCGGATCGGCGCGCCCCCGAGGCTCTGATAGCCTCGTTGCGCGATGCGACCCGGCAACATCGTCAGGGAACGGTACGACTCCTTCAGTTGGCGGGAGTGGGGGGCATGGGCGAGGTGTTCCGCGCCCGTGATCGCCTCACCAGCCAGATGGTGGCGGTGAAGGTCCGCCTCGATCGCACGGGGAGCGCCGATCCGCGCTTCGAGCGCGAGGCCAAGGCCATCGCGGAGCTGAGCCATCCCGGCCTGGTCCGCTACGTCGACCACGGCGTCATCGAGTCGGGTGAGCAGTTCCTCGCGATGGAGTGGCTCGACGGGGAGGACCTGGCCCAGCGCCTCTCGCACCGGCGCCTCGACGTGGACGAGGCCATCACCCTCGCCCGCCGGGTGGCGGAGGCGCTCAGCGTGGTGCACGCGCGTGGCATCGTCCACCGCGATCTCAAGCCGTCGAACCTCTTCCTCGTCGGCGGCAAGGTGGAGAGGGTCAAGCTCCTCGACTTCGGCATCGCTCGCTTCAACGAGGTGGTCACCACGCAGACGGGTTCGGTCCTCGGCACGCTCAGCTACATGGCGCCCGAGCAGGCGCGGAGCACGCAGGAGATCAGCGCGCAGATCGGATGTGTTCTCGCTCGGCTGCGTGCTCTTCGAGGCGCTCACGGGCACGCCGGCGTTCGCCGGGCAGCACCTCATGGCCGTGCTGGCGAAGATCCTCTTCGAGCAGGCGCCGAGGGTGAGCGATCTCCGGCCGGAGGTGCCCGAGGCGCTCGACCGGGTCGTCGCGCGCATGCTCGCCAAGTCGCCGGAGGATCGTTACGTGGACGCCGCGGCCGTGGCGCAGGCGTTCGCCGCGCTGGGCGCCGTCGCGCCGGCGCAGGAGGGGGCCGGGCCGGCCATCCCCCCGCCTCCCCTCTCGCTCGGGGGCGGCGAGCGACGCCTCGTCTCCGTGGTGCTCGTCGGCCGCGCCGCGTCCGGCCTCTCCAAGGCGCCGCCCCCGCCCGAGGGGAGCGCGGCGCCCGAGATGCACGGGCCGGCGGGCGAGCGCGCCGGCATCGACGAGGATCTGCGCCGCCGGGCGGAGGCACGCGGCGGGCGCTTCGAGATGCTCGCCGACGGGACGGCGGTCGTGACCATCACCGGGACGACGCGGATCGCGGCGGACCAGGCGGTGCAGGCGGCGCGCTGCGCGCTCGCGCTCCAGGGGTGCGCGCCCGGCCGGACGATCTCGCTGACCACGGGGCAGGGAGAGGTCACGGGCCGGCTCCCGGTCGGCGAGGTCATCGATCGCGCGGCGCGCATGCTCGTCCATCCCGCGGCGGGCGCGCCGGCCCGGGCCAGCATCTCCGACGAGTGGTGGGTGGGAACGCTGGGCGGGCTCCGCAAGCCCGGCGCGAGGCCCGTCTCGGGTGCGCACCCGCTCGACCCGCCCGCGCAGGAGGAGGCCCCATACGAGCCGCCCCCCTCCCCGCGCTCTGCCACGCAATCCGGCACCGTGCCCAGAGTGAACAAGACGCGGATCGCCGTCGACGAAGTGACGGCGCGCCTGCTCGACGCGCGCTTCGAGGTGGTGAAGAGCGATGACGGGCTCTTCCTGCTCGGCGAGCAGGAGCCGGCGGAGGGCGCGCGCACACTGCTCGGCAAGCCCACGGCCTGCGTGGGTCGGGATCGCGGAATCGAAGCGCTGGCGGCGCTCTTCCGCGAGTGCGTCGAGGGGCCGACAGCCGAGGCCGCGCTCGTGACGGCGCCGGCCGGCGTCGGCAAATCGCGCGTCGCGCACGAGCTCCTGCGCTCGTTGCGCGAGCGCCACGCGCCCTTCGAGGTCTGGTTCGGCTACGGGGACGCGCTCCGCGCCGGCTCGGCGTTCGCGCTCGTCGGTCAGGCGCTCGCGGGCGCCGCTGGCGTCGCGCTGGGCGAGCCGCTCGAGGCCCGCCGGACCAAGCTCGAAGCGCGCGTCGCGCGGCACGTCCCGGAGCGCGACGCCCGCCGCGTCGCCGAGCTGCTCGGCGAGGTCGTCGGCATCCCCTTCCCCGACGAGGACAGCCCCGTTCTCCGCGCGGCGCGGCAGGACGCGGTGATGATGAACGAGCAGCTCGAGGAGGCATGGAAGGAGCTGCTCCTCGCCGAGACGGCGGCGCACCCCGTCCTGCTCGTGCTCGAGAACCTGCACTGGGGTGACCTGCCCACCGTGCGCTTCGTCGACGCCGCGCTCCGCGAGCTCAAGGACCGGCCCTTCATGGTGCTCGCCCTGGGCCGGCCCGAGGTGCACGACACCTTCCCGCGCCTGTGGGAGGACCGTGGCCTCACCGAGATCCGGCTGCGGGAGCTGACCGACAAGGCGGGCGAGCGGCTGGTCCGCCAGGCGCTCGGCTACCGGCGTGGGCAGCGAGACGGTGAGCCGCATCCTCGCGCTCGCCGACGGCAACGCGTTCTACCTGGAGGAGCTGATCCGCGCCGTCGCCGAGGGCCGCGGGGGCGGCGCTGCCGCCGACCGTGCTCGCGATGGTGAGCGCGCGCATCGAGGGGCTGGAGGTCGAGGCCCGGCGCGTGCTCCGCGCCGCCAGCGTGTTCGGCGAGGTGTTCTGGAAGGGCGGCGTCGCGGCGCTGCTCGGCGGGCCTGGCGACGGGAGAGCCGGCCGAGGGCTGGCTCACTGCGCTGGCCGAGCGCGAGGTCCTCGTCCGCCGCAGCGGGAGCCGCTTCCCCGGAGAGCGCGAGTACGCCTTCCGCCATGCGCTGCTGCGCGAGGGCGCCTACGCGATGCTCACGGAGGACGATCGCGCGCTCGGGCACCGGCTCGCGGCGCAGTGGCTCGAGGGGATCGGCGAGACTCGAGCCCATGGTCCTGGCGGAGCACTTCGAGCGCGGCGGCGACGCCGCGGCGGCCGGCCGCCACTACCTGCGCGCCGCCGAGCAGGCCCTGCGCGGCAACGACGCGGAGACCGCCATCGCCCGCGCGCAGCGCGGCCTCGCGGCCGACATCCCCGACGAGGAGCGCGCCGCCCTGCTCGGGCTCCTGTGCGAGGCGTACGTGTGGAGGGGCAACCCCATCGCCGCGGCCGAGCACGGGGAGAAGGTCCTCGGCCTGGCCACGCCGGGGAGCGCTCGCCGTGGGTGCGCGCCGCCGTGCTGCGGGTCGGCTACGCCCTGCTCACCGAGCGCCCCGACGTGCTCGTGAGCACGCTCGAGCTCGTCCGCGGCGTCGATCCCGCGCCGGACGCCGTCGAGACCACCGCCCTGGCGCTCTTCACCGGCATCTTCATCCTCGACGTCGGGGGACAGTTCCAGCTCGCGGAGCTCTTCCGCAAGCGGCTGCACGCGGTCATCGAGCCCGTCGCCGCCAAGAGCCCCGTCGCGCGCGGGTGGATGCACCTCGCCGACGCGCAGCCCATCGTCTGGGTCCTCACCGACCCGTGGCGGGCGTACCACGTCGCGCGCTCGGCGCGGGCCGCGTTCCTGGAGGCGGGGTACCGCCGCGGCGCGCTCGAGGCGCAGGTGTTCATGGGGATGGCGCTGTGGCGCACCGGGCTCCACGAGGACGCCGAGCGCGAGCTGCACGAGGCGGAGGCGGCCGAGCAGGGCCTCGGGATCACCGGCGCGCTCCGGACCGTGAGCCTGATCGGCGTGCTCCACGACCGGGGCGCGGTCGCCGAGGCGCGCGCCGTGGCGGAGGCGCTCGTGGCGCGCTGCCAGGCCCTCGGCTTCGCCACCAACGAGGGCCGCGCGCGCTGGACGCTGGCCGACATCCTGGTCAGCGCCGGCGACCTCGAAGGCGCCGAGCGCGAGTTCACCACCGCGATCGCGCAGCTCGAGCACGGGCCGCTCGACCGCGCCGCCGCGGTCGCCGTGCGCGCCCGCCTCCGGCTCGCGCAGGGCCACCCGGCGGAGGCGCTCGCCGACGTGAAGGAGGGGCTCGACGTGCTCACGAAGCACGGCGCGCCCGGGTTCCGCGGCGAGTACGTGCGCGTGATCTACGCCGAGGCGCTCCACGCCACCGGCGACCTCGACGGCGCCGCCCAGGTCATCGCAGCCGCGCGCGGCATCATCCTCGCGAACGCGGACAAGATCGCCGAGCCCGACGTGCGCCGTCGCTTCCTGGAGAGCGTGCCCGAGCACCACCGCACGCTCGCGCTCGCCGCGGAGTGGCTCGGCGGCTGACGTCGAGGCGCGGGCGCGTCAGTCGTTGGGCGCGCCCTCGAGGATCCAGCAGCGGACCATCTCAATCTCGTCGGCCGGCAGCTCCTTCCATCCGGTCGCGAGGCCGCTGTGGGGCATCGGCAGGCCGTCGTTCGGCCCGAGCTGGTCCGTGAGCTTGCGGTAGAGGAAGCTGTGCTCCGGGTCGCCCGGGACGACGCGCACGCCGGCGCCGGCGGTGTACGTCGGCACGTTCACGAGGTGGGACCACGTGGGGCCCGCCATCGTCGGGTCGATGTTCAGCATCGCGGCGTTGTGGTTGTGGCACGGCGGCTCGAACCCGGAGCAGTTGGAGAGGGGCTTGGCCAGCACCTCGGCGAAGGTTGGGGTGGTCGCGCAGGCACCGCCCACGCCGGTCGAGGAGGTCGTCTCTGCGCCGCCCGCGCCCGTCGAGGCGGTCGTCGCTGCGCCGCCAGCGCCAGTCGAGGCGGTCGTTCCCGCGCCGCCCATGCCGGTCGAGGAGGTCGTTCCTGCGACTCCCGTGCCGGTGGCCACGGACGAGCCGTGCATGCCGCTCGTGGTAGAGCCGCCGTTGCCGGACCCGCTGGTCGAGGCGCTGCCGCAAGCAAGGAGCAGGACGGAAAGAGAGAAAGAAAAGAACGACGCCGGCGCGTTCATTGCGCATGCCTCCAGGGTCGGGGGATCGAAGTAAGGGCGTCAGGCTAGCACGTGGAGCCCGACAGGGCGGCTTGCGGCGCGGCCGAAGCTCCGGCACATCGCCCCGCCATGTCCACCTTTCGAGAGCGTTACCTCGGCTACGACGAGCTGACCCGCACCGTCCGCGCCTGGGCCCACGAGCACCCCTCGATCGTGCGCCTCGAGAACCTGACCACGACGCCGGAGGGGCGTGAGCTCTGGCTCCTCATCCTCGGGCCGGAGCCCGATCGCGTCCGACCCTCCGTGTGGGTCGACGGCAACATGCACGCGTCCGAGCTCGCGGGCTCCAACGTGGCGCTGGCCATCGCGCGACGACGTGATCCTCGCGCACACCGCCGGCGGTGACCTCGCCGGCCTGCCGCCGCACCTCGTCGACCTCGTCCGCCGCGACGTCCTCTTCTTCGTGCTTCCCCGGATGTGCCCCGACGGCGCCGAGCACATCCTGAAGACGGGCGCCTACGTGCGCTCCAACCCGCGCGACAGCCGCCTCGGGCGCTCGGCGCCGTTCTGGCGCCCGGCGGACGCGGACGGCGACGGCCGAGCGTGCCTGATGCGGCGGGAGGATCCCGCCGGGACCTTCGTCGCTAGCCCGGAGATCCCGGGGCTCCTCCTTCCCCGTCGCGTCGAGGATCCGGGGCCGTTCTACGCCGTGTACCCCGAGGGCTTCGTCGAGCACTGGGACGGCTTCACGGTCCCTGCGGACGATTACCTCGCCGGCAGCGAGACGGACATGAACCGCAACTTCCCCTACGACTGGGCGCCCGAGCCGAAGCAGCCCGGCGCCGGGGCCTTCGCCGCCAGCGAGCCCGAGTCGCGCGCGGTCGCCGCCTTCGCCTCGCGGCACCCCGAGATCTTCGCCTGGCTCAACCTCCACACCTTCGGCGGGTGCTACATCCGCCCCGCGGGCGACAAGCCCGACCGCGCGATGGACCAGCAGGACCTCGCGCTCTACCGCCAGATCGGCGAGTGGACCGAGGCCTTCACCGGCTACCCGATGGTGAGCGGCTTCGAGGAGTTCACGTACGAGCCCGACAAGCCCCTCCGGGGCGAGCTCTCCGCCTTCGCGTACGCGCAGCGCGGCGCCGTCTCCATGGTCTGCGAGCTGTGGGACTTCTGGAAGCGGACGGGCGTCACGATGCACCGACCCTTCGTGCGGAACTACACGCACCGCACCCGCGAGGACATCGTCCGGATCGCGCGATGGGATCACGACGAGAACGGCGGGCGCCTCGTCGGCGCGTGGCGGCCCTTCGTGCACCCGCAGCTCGGCCCGGTGGAGGTCGGCGGCTACGACCCGTTCTTCGGGATCTCGAACCCGCCCGAGGCCCACCTCCCCGAGCTGTGCGCGGCGCAGGCCCGCGTGCTGTTCCGCATCGCCGCGCTGGCGCCGCGGGTGCGCGTCTCGGACGCGCGGGCCGAGCCGCTCGGCGGCGGGCTCGTGCGGGTCTCGGCGATCGTCGAGAACATCGGTTACCTGCCGACGTACGTCCTCTCCTCCGCGAAGGCGCTCGCGTGGAACGACCCGCTCCACGCGCAGATCGTCCCCGGCGAAGGCGTGGCGTTGACCGGCGGCGATGCCACGGTCGCCGTCGGCCACCTGGAGGGCTGGGGCGGGTACGAGGGGTCGGACACGCCCGCGTTCGCGCGCACCGAGCGCGCGCCCGTGCGCAAGCGCGTGAGCTGGGTGGTGCGCGGGGCAGGGTGCGTGGAGATCCGCGCCGGAGCGGCGCGGGTGGGGAGCGTGACGGCGCGGGTGGAGGTCTCGGGGTAGCGGCCGGCGCTGCCTACACGGTGGTGTCCTGGTCCGTCTCCAGCCAGGTGACGTACCAGCGCCTCGGATCCCAGAACACGTCCGCCTTCGGCTCACCCTCCGGCAGCACGACGTTGAGGGGCATCGCCCCCTCGCGCTCGATGAAGCCGTAGCGTACGAGCCTGTGCGCCGCGGCCTGCTCCGGGGTGAGGCGCAGCTCGACGGCGTCGCACCCGCGGGAGTGCGCGCAGATCGCGCGGAGGGCGGCGCCCCAGCGCTCGGCGGGGGCGATCAGCTCGACGATGCGCTGCCTCGACCCCACGCGCTCGAGCGCGCACGCGGCGATGGGCGAGCTCCCCGTCCATGACCACGAACGCGCGCTGGCGCCGCGACGGCGCGGCGTCGAAGCGCCACGCGTACACCCGCGCGTCCCGCACGGTGCCGAGCCCGATGCGGGCGCACGCGTCGCGCCAGACGGCCTCGATGCGGGCGTCGCCCGGGGTCACGGGGTCGAGGCGCGCGCGCGTCGGGAGGG
Organism: uncultured delta proteobacterium; assembly: GCA_963827955.1. Lineage (GTDB taxonomy): Bacteria > Myxococcota_A > Polyangia > Polyangiales > Polyangiaceae > CAWHDJ01. Next base: position 821,732 of record CAWHDJ010000017.1, read on the forward strand.
CCATCCACGGCGCGACCAGGGCGTTCACCACCGCGGACCGAACGCCGAGGGCCCGCGGGGTCAAAGGGCGCACGTAGCGCGCGACGCGCGTGACGTTGCGCGAGCCCGCCGCCTTCAGCGGCGTCAGGTTCCTGGGCATCGGCGTCCCGAACATCACCTCGATGCCCAGCGCGCGCATGTCGCGGCGCGAGGCCTTGTGCATGGCCGTGCCCAGGCCGAGCCGCCGGAACCGCGGCAGCACGTAGCCGTCGCCCCCGAGCGCGCCGCGCACGGTGCCGCCGTCGAGCGCGAGGAGGCGCGGGAAGAACGACGTGGTCCCCACCACCTGCCGGGTCGCGTCGTCGACCGCGACCCAGGTGACGGCCTTGCCGTGCGGGTTGTCGTCGTAGAGCCAACTGAACCGCCGCTCCAGGGCGGCGCGGTCGCGGCCGGCGGCCTCGCCGTGGAAGAGCTCTGCCTGGAGCGCGAGCAACGAACCGCGGTCATCTGGCCGCGCGAGCCTGACGTGGAAGCCCATGCGCGATTGACTGCCGCGCGCGCGCGCTCCGCGCAACCGGATCGCGGACGAGATCCTCGCGGCGCGGGGCGTGCGTCGGGGACGGCTCCCCCGCGTGTCCCGCTACAGGATGTCGAACGGGTAGGCGCCGTCCACGTAGGAGCGGCTGGCCACCGACTTGCGCAGCTCGTCGTCGTTGCGGGTGAAATCGTAGACGTTCTGCCGGAGGCGCTTCTGCGCGGCGGCCGTGAAGATGGCGGTCAGGTCGATCTCGCGTCGCGCGCCGTCCTCGCCGCGGCGCTCGATGGCGCGGGTGGTGCGCGAGAGGCAGGCGGCGATCGGCGTAGAGATCGATGGCCATGTCCGCGATGCGCTTCTGCGTGTACTGCATCTCGGCGATCTCGCGCCCGTGCTTGCGGAGCACGTTCTCCGCGGCGGTCGCCAGCTCGCCGATGAGCTCCTCGAAGATGACCGCCTCGCGCGAGAGCAGCGGGTGCGCGCGGGTCATCCGCTCGCGGCCGAGGACGGTGCGCGCCTTGCGCACGGCGAAGTCGCTGAGCAGGCCGAAGCCCTTGATCGGCTCGCGCATCGCCTTCACCACGTCGGCGAGCGCCTCGCCCGGGGCCCTGCATGCCCGAGAGCGCGACGAAGCAGCGGAGGATCTCGTTGGTGCCCTCGAAGATGAGGTTGATGCGCGCGTCGCGGAGCAGGCGCTCGTAGGGGTAGTCGGCCATGTAGCCGATGCCGGCGGCGATCTGCAGCGCCTCGTTGGCGACGCGCCACACCGTCTCGGAGCCCATGATCTTGCAGATGGCGCTCTCCAGCGAGTAGTCGGCGACCTTGCCGTCGACGATGCCGGCGGTGAGGTACGTCATCGACTCGAGCGCGTACGTCTCGGCGAGCATCGTCGCGATCTTGTCCTTGATGAGGCCGAACTCGCCGATGTTGCGCCCGAAGGCGCGGCGCTCCTGCACCCGCTCGATGGCCAGCTTGATGAGCCGCGTCGCGAGCCCCACGCAGCCCGACGCGAGCCCGAGGCGCCCGTTGTTCAGCACCTCCATCGCCACCTTGAACCCGCGCCCCACCTCGCCGAGCACGTTCTCGACCGGCACCTTCACGTCCTCGAGGAAGATCTCGGTCGTCGACGAGCCGCGGATGCCCAGCTTGCGCTCGTTGGGCCCGCTCTTCACGCCCATCCCCCGCTCGACGATGAAGGCGGTGATGCGCGGCTTCGCCCCCTCCTCGAGCGCCGAGGTGCGGGCGAAGACGGTGAACACGTCGGCGGAGCCGCCGTTGGTGATCCAGATCTTGGAGCCGTTCAGCACGTAGCAGCGAGCCGTCGGGCGCGAGCTCGGCGCGCGTCTTGATGGCGGCCGCGTCCGAGCCGGCCGAGGGCTCGGTGAGCGCGAACGCGGCGCAGTTTGCTCGCCGGTCGCGAGCCGGGGAGGTAGCGGCGCCGCTGCTCGGGCGTGCCGAAGAGGAGGATGCCCTTGAGGCCGATGGACTGGTGCGCGCCCAGCGTCACGGCGATGGACCCGTCGAGCCCGCCCACCTCCTGCATCACGCGGGCGTACGCCGTCGTGCTGAGGCCGATGCCGTCGTACTCCGTCGGGATCTGGAGGCCGTAGAGCCCGAGCGCCTTGAGCCCTTCGAGCACCGACGCGGGGACCTCGTGGTCGCAGGTCGATCTGGGCCGAGTCGACGTTGGCGGCGAAGAAGCGCCGCACGCTCTCGAGGATCATCGAGGTGTTCTCGCGGTCCTCCGCCGGCATCTCCGGGTAGGGAAAGATCATGTCCTCGGCGATCACGCCGTGGAATAGCGCCTTCATGAAGCTCTGCTCGATCGAGCGGGGGCATACCGGGATGCTGGGGGCGACCGCGCGGCGCGGCAAGGGGATTGCGACGGCCGGCCCCTCAGAGCTGCATGGCGCGGCGCTGGATGGTGATCTCCACGAGGCTCTCTTCGCGCTCGACCTGCACGGTGACGCTCGACCCGTCGGGGCCGCGGAGGCTCTGGATGCACTCGGTCAGGCTGAACGAGGAAGCGTCCACCCCGTCGATGCGCTTGATGAGGTCGCCGGCCTGGAGGCCGGCCTGCTCGGCGGGCCCCCCCGCGGTGAAGCCTGGAAGACGACGCCCTTCGGCGTCGGGGCCACGATTGCGCCGATGCCCGAGAAGTCCTGCCCGCTGCCGCCGTCCTCTCTGGGGTTGAGCTCGAATCCGCCTCCAGGGTGGCGGCGCCCCGCGTGGTCATGCCGGTGAAGATGCGCGCGCGATAGCCCTCGCGCACGACGCGGAGGGAGAACGGGCCGGTCGTCGGCGCGCCCTCGAGCGTGTACGCGCCCTGCTCGTCGGATCGGGCCGGGCGCACGCCGTCGGCGCTCGTCCCGGTGGCGGGCGTCGAGGACCACGATGGCGCCGGAGAGGGCTTCCTGGTGGCTGGCGTCGAGGATGTGCCCGGTGATTGTCGCCCCGCGCGCGACCGTGATGCGCACGTGCGAGGTGGTGCTGCCCATCTCGACGTCGATCGGGTCGCTGCTCGCGGGGGGGCGCCCCGGGGCGCTGGCGGTGAGCACGTAGCGCCCGGGGACGAGGTGATCGAACGCGTACGCGCCGTTCTTGTCCTGGATGTTCTTGCTCAGCCCCGTCGGCCCGGCGTGCGGGCCCTGGTACGATTCGACGGCGACGACGAACAGGGTCAACGGCGCGCCCCGCTCGTCGACCACTTCGCCCTCGATGCCGCCCATGCGGTTGAGGCGCAGCGTGTTGCCGCTCCCCGCGACCAGGTTGACCCGATCCGCGTCGACGAACCCGGGGAACTTCGCGACGGCGACGCAGCCCACGGCCGCCGGCGCGAGGTGGAACTCGCCCTGCTCGTCGGTGCTGGTCGTGAACGGCTGGTCGCTGTCCTCGCAGCCGACGAAGGCGTGCTTGACGGGGCGATTGTCGGGGTCGAGGACGACGCCGCTCACCGGGGTGTCCGGAGCGGCCGGAGCGACGGACTCCGTTGGTTCCGGGGTGCTGGCAGGGTGGAACGGAGCGTGGTGCGAGTGAGGGGGCGGGGGCGGCAGGCGCGGGGACGCCGGGCGAGCGGCGACCGCGCGCGGCGGCGCGACGCCGTGGGGGTGCCGCAACAGGAGCCAGCCCACGAGGGGCAGGAGGAGCATCGCCGCGCACAGGAGCGCGGGCAGGATCCAGTTGCCCGTCCGCTCGTCGCTCATGGAGACTTTGGCCGGGGCCTGCCCGCGTCGGGGCGCTCCTCGATCAGCGTCGGCGGAGCTTCGGCCTTGGTCTCACCGACCGGACCGATGCCCAGCGACGCCGGATCGGGCTCCATCGGCGGGGGCGTCTCGCTCGACGAGCCGCCGCACGAGGCGCCGGAAGCGAGCGCGACGACGAGCGCGAGCAGGATGGGGAAGGAGAGGAGCGCGCGAGGCATGGCACCTCGTACCGTGCCTCGGGGCGAGGGGCGCGAGAGCAAGGATGGCGGCCCCGTTCGGGTCAGGGGGCCGGGCGGGCGTTCTGGACCTTATCAGTTCGTCTCGGCGAGGTTGGTCCGGGCGATCCACGCGCAGAGCAGCGCGTTGACGCCGCACCAGAGCAGGAGCGGCACGTGGCCGAGGGGCCCAGCGGCGTCGCCGAGGACCACGACCGACGCGAGGTACGCGGCGGTGCCCGCGGCGAACCCGGCGATCACCGGCCGGATCCTCTTCACCCCGAAGGCGAGGACGGTGAGGCCGAACGGGATGAGCGCGTTGGCCAGCGGGAGCCAGCGGTGCACGCCGACGCCCGCGAGGAGGTCGAGATCCGCGATCGGGCGGGCGAGGAGGTCGACCGCCATGTCCACGCGGGGCAGGATCCACGGCGCGAAGAAGAAGAGGCCCGGGCCCGCGGCGAGGGCGGGGATCCAGTAGGAGAGCCGCCAGGGGCTCGCTGCGCGCGCGTTCTTCTTCCGGGCGGCGCGGGCGACCAGCGCCGTCACCGCCAGGAGCGCGAGCAGGCGCGTGAGCGCATGATGGAAGGTGACCTGCTCGACGGCGTTGGCGGCCTGGAGGATGCCTGCCCCGTAGAGCTTCTTCCCGGCCTCCGAGGTGTCGACGACGCGCGCGCCCTTCTGGAGCGCCGCTTCCACGGCGCGAGGCTCGGTCACCCCGAGGCTGACGACGAGCGCCGCGGCGCCGGCGACGTGGGGCGAGGCCATCGAGGTCCCGTTGTAGGAGGCGAAGAGCTGGCACTTGTCGCGGCCCTTGTTGCAGATCGTCTGCTGGGTCACGTTCACGCCGGGGGCGGCGATGTCCACCCCGTCCCCGCGGGAGGAGAACTTCGCGATCTTGTCGTCGGGACCCGTGGCGCTGACGCCGATCACGCCGGCCGACGCTCCGGGGTACCCCACGCGGCCGCCGCTGTTGCCGGCCGCCGCGACGACCACCACCCCGCGCGACACGGCGAAGTCGACCGCCTTCTGCAGCACGCGCGAGTTGCGCGGGCCGCCGAGGCTGAGGTTGATGACCTGCGCCCCGTGCTCCGCCGCCCAGCGGATGCCGTCGGCGACGTCCGCCGTCGTCCCGTACCCGCTCTCGTTGAGCACCTTGACGGGCATCAGCCGCGCGTTGAACGCGAGGCCCGCCCCACCGATGCCGTTGTTGGTCGACTGCGCGATCGTGCCTGCCACGTGCGTGCCGTGGCCCTGGTCGTCGTTGGCGTGCTCGTTCTTGGTGACGAAGTTCCACCCCGGCACGCACTCGGTGTCGGCCAGATCGGTCCCCTTCGTGTAGGGGCCGTAGTTCTCGCAGGCGATCCCGGTGTCCACCACCGCCACCGTCACCCCGCGCCCGGTGGCGAAGTCCCACGCGCGCGAAGCGCCGACGCGATCCATGTGCCACTGCTCCTTGAGCAGCGGGTCGTTGGGCGCGTAGAGCGCGCGCACCTGGGCGAGCGGCTCGACCCCTTCGACGCGCGGGTCGTGCGAGAGGCGGTCCATGATCGACGCCAGGAGCCCCTTGGGGACGTCGGCGATCTCCTCCTTCGTCTCGGCCTCGAGGGCCGTCGGGCTGAAGTGGAGGCCGTAGTCGTTCGCGAGCGCGCGGATGCCCTGCTCGTCCAGATCGTCCCGCGCGTCGACGACGATCTCGCCCGGGATGTCCCACGCCGTGGGATCGAGCTCGCCGGTCGCGAGGATCGGGCCCTCCGCCACCGGCTCCGCCGGCAGGCGCCGCTGTTGCTGCAGCGGCGTCGCGGTCGCGGCCGGGTCGTCCACGTCGCTGCGGACCTGCGCATGGGCGGTGCTGCCCGGCACGCCCGCGGCGAGCGCTGTAAGGAGACCGAGAGTCGTCAGGGTGAGGACGCGCGCGTTGGACATGACCGCTCCTTGAACGAACGACGGTACCGACGTCTAACGTAGCGCCAAGTTTTATCACTGCCATCCGCTTCGTCCGGGCCGTCGGCCGGAAGCACGGTTACGCCGGCAACGTAAGGCGCCCCCGCGATTCCATGGCGGTCCTCGCCCGGACATGGTAGCGGCGCGGCATGGGCTTTCTCATTCCTTCGCGCGACGCGAGGTCGGGCGACGATCCCATCTTCGCCCTGAACGCGGAGGCGCGGAAGCGGGCGCTCGCGGGCGAGCCGGTCATCAACGCCACCGTGGGCGCGCTCCTCGACGACGAGGGCAAGCTCGCGGTCCTGCCCGGCGTGGCCGAGGCGCTGCGCGCGGTCCCGACCGGGGTCGCCGCCGGGTACGCGCCCATCGCCGGCCCGGACGACTTCCTCCGCGCGGTGCTGGCCAATCTCTTCGGCGACCGCACCACCTCCGGCTGGGCCACCGCCGCCGCCACCCCCGGGGGCACCGGCGCGCTCCGCCTGGCCGTCACCAGCTTCCTCGAGCCCGGGCAGGCGCTCCTGACCTCCTCCTTCTACTGGGGGCCGTACCAGACCATCGCCGACGAGTCCGAGCGGCGCCTCGAGACGTTCCGCATGTTCGACGGGCAGGGCCGGCTGGACGTGGCCGACTTCGCGAAGCAGCTCGCGCGCCAGCGCGAGGCGCAGGGGCGCGCCCTCGTCTTCCTCAACTCGCCCTGCCACAACCCGACCGGCTACTCCTTCGACGACGACGAGCAGAAGGCCATCGCCGAGGTCGTCGCGCGCGAGGCGGCGAAGTGCGCCGTCGCGGTCGTGCTCGACGTCGCCTACGCCCGCTACGGCGCGTCCGACCCGAGGCGCTTCATGGACCGCCTCGTCGATCTCGGCGGCGCGGCGCTCGTCCTGCTCGCGTGGTCCGCCTCCAAGGCGTTCACCGCCTACGGCCAGCGCGTCGGCGCGCTCGTCGCCGTGCACCCCGAGGCCTTCGAGCGCCTCCAGATCAAGAACGCGTTCGCCTACGGCTGCCGCGGCACGTGGTCCAACTGCAACGCCAGCGGAATGGCCGCCGTCACCCGCGTCCTCTCGGGCCCGAGCTCCGCGCCCGCGTCGATCAGGAGCGCGCCGCCCTCAAGGCCCTCCTCGACCGCCGCGTCGCGCGCTGGAACCAGCTCGCCGGCCCGGCCGGGCTCCCGTACCCCCGCTACAGCGGCGGCTTCTTCACCACCGTCTTCTGCGAGGATCCGGACGCCGCCTGCACCCGCCTCAAGGCCGAGGGCGTCTTCGTCGTCCCGCTCCCCGGCGCGCTCCGCGTCGCCCTCTGCTCCGTCGCCGAGAGGGAAATCCCCCGCCTCGTCGACGCAATGGCCCGCGCGCTCACGTAGCTGGCTCTTCACCGTCGATGTGACGTCCGCGCACGGGGACCTACGCGAGGGAACACCGGGCGTCAGCCCGGTGACCGGAGCCGCGCCCGTGAGGGCGCGGGCTCGCACGCTGGACCGCGGTGGCTCGCGGCCTGACGACCGCGGCTCAGGTCACCGGGCTGACGCCCGGTGTTCCCTTCGCATACCCGGGCCCGAGCTCCGGAAGCTTCGGGCTCGGGCAGAGAACGGCGACACTCGCTCGCCTCTCTGATATCTCTGATCGCCAAAGCCCGATGCGCGCCCATTCTTCCCGACGAGCCCACACCCGCGCCGCCACCGTCCTCTTCGCCGGCTTCCTCATGGCCGCCTTCGGCGCCTGCGCCGACGCCGTCCACCTCGCCCCACCCGGGGCCGACGCCGGCACCACCTCCGCCTCGACGGGCGGGGGCACCGGGTGCAAGTCCAACCCGGACTGCGCCTATCCGACGGCAGTCTGCGACACCGTGAGCGGCAAGTGCGTCGAGTGCCTCGTCCTCTCGGACTGCGCGAGCAAACCCGGCACCGTCTGCTCCAAGGGGGCGTGCGAGTGCCCGTCGCCGGACGGCGCCGGGATCCTGATGTACTGCGCGACGGAGGCGCCGACCTGCGTCAACACGGAGACGTCGCTGACGAGCTGCGGCAAGTGCGGGCACGCGTGCCCCAGCGGCGACACCTGCGTCAAGGGCGCCTGCAAGGGCAGCAGCGCGTCCACCGGGACGGGTGGCGCGGGCGGCGCGGGAGGCGCCGGCGGCGCGGCGACTGCCGCCGGGACCGGTGGCGCGGCCGCCGCCTCCAGCACCGCCGCCGGAACCGGCGGCGCCTGAGCTCTGCCCGACCGGCGCGCGCTTCTGCGCCGGCTCCGCGGACTCCGCGCCGGGCCACGCGCCCCCGCGCCGGCTCCGCGGACTCCGCGCTCGGCCGTTTGTCCCCGCGCCGGCTCCGCGGACTCCGCGCTCGGCCGTTTGTCCCCGCGCCGGCTCCGCGGACTCCGCGCCGGGCCACGCGCCCCCGGCCGGCTCCGCGGACTCCGCGCCGGGCCACGCGCCCCCGCGCCGGCTCCGCGGACTCCGCGCCGGGCCACGCGCCCCCGCGCCGGCTCCGCGGACTCCGCGCCCAGCCGTTTGTCCCCGCGCCGAGTCCGCGCACCCCGTGCCGGCTCCGCGGACTCCGCGCCCGGCCGTTTGTCCCCGCGCCGAGTCCGCGCACCCCGCGCCGGCTCCGGGGACTCCGCGCCCGGCCGCGCGCCCCCGCGCTCGGCCGTTTGCTCCCGCGCTCGGCCGCGCGCCCCCGCGCCGAATCCGCGCACCCCGCCCTCGGCCGCGCGCCTCCGCGCCTGAAAACAGCCCTCAGAACGGGATGTCGTCGTCGCTGCCGCCGCCGTAATCAGCCCCGTACGGTTCGCCCGCCGGCTCCGGCGGAGGCGCCGCGGCGGGAGCGGGGCGGCCACGCGGAGGCCCGCCCTCGCCGCCGCCGCCGCCGCCGCGGGAGCCGTAGCCGCCGCGCTGGGCGTAGCCACCGCCGCCCGCGGGCGGGCCGCCCGCGGGCGGGCCGCCGGCGGGCGGGCCGGCGTCGTAGGAGGGCATGCCGCCTTCCTCGGCGGGCGTGCCGCGGCCGCGGCCGCCGGCGAGGATCACGTTGTTGGCGACGATCTCGGTCTTGTAGCGCTTGTTGCCGTCGCGATCGTCGTAGCTCGACGTGCGGATCGAGCCTTCGATGAAGAGGGAGGAGCCCTTCGTCAGGATCTTGGCGAGGGCCTCACCGCGCTTGCCCCAGACGATTACGTTGTGCCAGTCCGTGCGCTCGCGGCGCACCCGGTCCTTGTCGAGGTAGGACTCGGTGGTGGCGAGGCGCATGTTGAGCACCGCCTGCCCGCCCTGCGTGAACCGGAGCTCGGGGTCGGCCCCCAGGTTTCCCAGCAGCATCACGCGATTCAACCCCTCGGCCATGACTTCTCCGCTCCTTCCGGCGGGGTTTCCCTCGGCCGGACCCTGGCGTCAACCCGGGAAACGGCCGAGGTAGGACGAGAAAAAGCCGGGCTCGTCACGTGCTCGATGGGCGCCGCCCTATCCGCCCGTCTCCTGTCCGCCTGCACGCCAGGCGCGGCGCTAGTGTGGAGGGACGGCCGACTGCGCGGCGGCGATGACGTCGGCCATCACGACCGACGCGACCTTGGCGTAGATGATGACGCCGAGCGTGTCGACGAGGCTGGCGATGAAGGGCGTGGAGCTCGTCGCCGGGTCCACGCCGATGCGCTTCATCACGATGGGCAGCATCGCGCCGACGGTGCAGCCCGCGAGGACGATGCCGATGACCGTCAGCGCCACCGTGATGGCGAAGTGGATGTGCTGGTCCGGGTACATGAGCACGCGCCCGAACGCGATGACCGCCACGATGAGCCCGAGCACGAGCCCCATCCCGGCCTCGCGGATGAGGATGCGCCACCAGTCGCTGAGCTTGATCTCGCCGACGGCGAGGCCGCGGATGACGAGCGTGGAGGACTGCGAGCCCGAGTTGCCGCCGGTGGAGATGAGGAGCGGGACGTAGAGCAGCGCGCCCCTCACGGCCTCCATGATCGGGTCGTAGTAGCGGAGCGCCGTCTGGGTGAAGAACTCCTCGACGAAGAGGACGACGAGCCACACCGCGCGCTTCCGGATGAACGTGAGGAAGGTCGTCTGGAAGTAGGGCATGTCGAGGGGCTCGACGGCGCCGAATCTTCTGGACGTCCTCCGTCTGCTCCTGCGTGAGCACGTCCATCACGTCGTCGAACGTGATCACGCCGAGCAGCTTCCGGTCCGGGCCGAGCACGGGCATCGCGGCGAAGTCGTACTTGGCCATGGTGCGGGCCACGTCCTCCTGATCCGTGTCCGGCGCGGCCGAGGTGACGTTCTCGGTCATCACGTCGGCGAGCCTGGCTCCGGGCGACGCGAGGAGCAGGTCGCGCAGCGACGCGACGCCGAGCAGGCGGTGGGACTCGTCGACGACGTAGATGTAGTAGACGGTCTCCGCCTCCGCGGCGACCTTGCGGATGCGCTCGATGACCTCGGCGACGGTCATGTCCACCGGCACCGCGACGTAGTCCGTGGTCATCAGGCCGCCGGCGCTGTCCTCCGGCCACTTGGCCAGCGCCTCGACCTCGGCGGCGGCCTCCGGGTCGACCTTCTCGATCCGATCGAGCAGGTTCTCGCCGATGTCATCGGGGAGCGCCTCGATGAGGTCCGTGCGCTCGTCGGCGGCCATCTCCGCGGCGATCGGCGCGAAGTTCGCGACGCCGAGCTGCTCGACCATCGCCTCCTGCGTGTCCTCGTCGAGGCGCTCGAAGATGGGCGCGGCGTCCTTCGCCTTCAGCGTGCGGAGGACCTGGGCGGCCTCGTCCTCGTCGAGCAGACCCAGGAGGTCCGCGAGATCCTCGTCGTGGATTTCCTCCATCAAGTCGCCGAGCTGGGTCGGGTCCTCGTGGAGGAGCTGTCGAACCTCGGGCAGCATCGCGACGGCCGCGCGGAACATGGCGCGGCAGACACCACAAATCGGGGCGGGGCGAAAGTGAAACCCTCGCGGTTCCGCCGGGTTGGCACGAACGCCCCGGGGCCCCGCCGGACTGTGGTAAACATGGGCGCGCCGCCCGTGGCCGCCCGCAAGAAAATCCTGATCATCGAGGACGAGCCCCACATCGTGCTCGGCCTCACGGACGCGCTCGAGTTCGAGGGCTTCGACGTGGTGTCGGCCAGCAAGGGCAAGGACGGCGTCCAGCTCGCCCGGCAGGAGAAGCCGGACGCCGTGCTCCTCGACCTGATGCTGCCCGACACCAACGGCTTCAAGGTCTGCGAGGACCTGCGGCGAGGGGACCGGCTCGTCCCCATCATCATGCTGACCGCCCGTTCGCAGGAGGTCGACAAGATCCGCGGGCTCGACGCCGGCGCCGACGACTACGTGACCAAGCCCTTCAGCGTCGGCGAGCTGACGGCGCGCATCCGGGCCATCTTCCGCCGCGCCCAGCGCCCGGCCGAGTCGGCGCCGGAGGTGTTCGCCATCGGCGCGGCCAGCGTCAACGTGGCGGCCCACTCGGTCACGCTCGGGGCGAGGGTGGAGCAGCTCTCGTTCTACGAGGTCGAGCTCCTCCGCCTGCTCCACGAGCGCGTCGGCCAGCCCGTCTCGCGCGAGGAGATCCTGCAGAAGATCTGGGGGGTGGAGGCCGTCGCCTCCAACCGCACCGTCGACAACTTCATCGTCAAGCTGCGCAAGAAGGTGGAGAAGTCCCCCGACAAGCCGGAGCACATCCTCACGGTCTACGGGTACGGCTACAAGCTCGCGCCTTAGTCACGCTTGGGGGGGCCGAGACCCCCCCAAACCCCCCGGGTGCGGAGGGGCACCGCTGGACTACTGCCGCAGCGGGAGCACGTTGCGGACGTCGATCGGGACCGCCAGCGCGGCGCTGGTGAGCCGCTTCCCGTCCGGCGGGCCCGCGTCCTGCCCGAGGTCGAGCCGCGCGCCTTCGCGCAGCTCCCGCGCCTCCAGGTGGATTGCGATGAGCCCCTCGCGCCCCTCGCTCACCTCCGCGCGGGCGTAGCCGAGGACGGCGCCCGCCTCGAGGTGCGCGCCCGGCGTGACCTCGGGCGCGGCGCGGTCGAGGAGGCCGTGGAACAGGAGGTACGTCCGCCGGCGCGCGCCGTCGGCCACGGTATGGGCGGTCACGACCGTCCTGCCGACGAGATCGCCCACGAAGACCACCTCCGCGGGCCCCTCCTGGCCCGGGAGGCCGAGGAGCACGACCTTCTCCCCGGGGCGCGCCGCGATGCGGACGCCGGCCTCCCCGCCGGGCAGCAGCCGAGGAGCGCGCCCCGGCTCGCCGACGGGGTAGACGTACGCGGCGGGGTCGGCCGGGCGCTCGGGACGGCGAGGGATGCGATCGGCGCCCAGCCCCTCGCCGGCGGGCGCGGCCTTCGGAGCCCGGTCCTGCTCGGCGGCGCGGGCGGCGGCCTCGCTTTCCCCGGGGATTCTCAGGCAGACCGGCCCTTCGGGCAGCGTGCCGGGCCCGCACGGCGCCGGGAGACCGTCCACGCCGCGCGGCTCCCCGGGGACGGGCCCGGGCTCGTCGGGCGGCGGGGCGGGCCGGGCCAGGCTGCCGAGCGCCGTGAAGACGGCCGCCGCGGCTGCCCCGCGGACCAGGGGGTGCATGCCATCCCTTACCGGACGGGTTCGGGTTTCGCCAGTGTTGCCCCCTGGATGGCGCGTTGGTACCTCCTTGTCGTGGCCCAACGCGAGACGATCGACCGGTCCCTGAACGAGCTCTTCGACGCCGAGCGCACCGTGCGCAGGCTCCACGACGAGCTCACGACCCTGCCACCCGGCGAGATCATGGACGCGCTCGGCGCCGCGCTCTCGGCGGCGCTCCGGGAGCCCAACGAGGACGAGGCGGCCCTGCGGCTCGTGCGCATCGCCGCGCTGCTCGGGGAGCAGGACGGGCCGCGGGCCGTCGACGCGCTGATCGACGTGCTCTCGTCCGACAGCCCCGAGGCGCGCCGCGCCGCCGGCGAGGAGCTGGAGGAGCTCGCCTACGAGCGCTTCAAAGAGGTCGCGGGCGGCGTCGAGCGCGCGCTGAAGCGGCTGCCGGTGGGCTCCTCCGCCCTGCCCGAGCTGCCCTACCTGCTAGGCGAGGTGCCCGAGCCCGGGGTGCTGCGGCTCCTCGGCCAGTTCCTCGCGCACCGGGATGCCGGACGCGGTCGCCGCGGGGATCGAGGTGCTCGCGGAGATCGGCGATCCGCAGGCGGTGAAGCTCCTCGAGCCGCTCGTGGACGACACGCGCGTCGTCGAGCTGGCCGACGACGGCGGCGAGGACACCTCCGAGGCGAGCATCGGCGAGCTGGCGTCCGAGGCGATCGAGCTGCTCCAGAGCTTCGAGGACGACGGCGAGGACGACGCGTGAACTTCGGCGAACCGCTCACCTCGGCCGAGGCGGCGATGTTCGAGGACTCCGTGGTCCCGCGCTACCTCTCCTTCTTCGGCCACCTCGTCGCCGACATGCTCATCCCGAGCCCCGCGGCGCAGATCGCGCACATCGCCTGCCGCACGGGCTACCCGGACCCGATCGTGGCCGAGAAGCTGCCCCGGAGCGTGCTCGTGGGCGTGGACGGCTCGGCCGCGGCGCTCGACATGGCGCGCGCCAAGGCGACGCTCTTCACCGACGTCCAGACGCAGTACTACGCGGACGAGGGCATGCCCACGCAGCTCCAGGAGGGCTCGTTCACCCACGCGTACTCGGTCCACCCCATCTCGGACACGGAGGGGCGCGGCGCCCTCCTCGGCGAGCTCCGCCGGGTGCTCGTCACGGGCGGCCAGGCGCTGCTCGCGCTCCCGCTCCGGGGGTCGTTCCCGGAGATCAACGACATGGTCCGCGAGTTCGCGCTGCGGCAGGACCTCGCCGACCTGGGCAAGGCCGTCGACGCCGCCGCGGCGAGCCGGCCGACGATCGAGACGATCTCGGAGGAGCTGGAGAACGCGGGGCTCACGGAGGTGGACGTGGACGTGCAGCTCATCGCCGTCTCGTTCAGCGACGGGCGCGAGTTCCTCGAGGATCCGATCGCCAGGCTCCTGGTCTTCCCGGAGATGCGCGTCCTGCTCTCGCTCGACACGGAGGTCGCGGCGACGTGCTTCAAGTACGTGCACGACGCGATCTCCAAGTACTGGTCGGAGGGCGTGTTCGAGCTCACGGTCAACGTGGGCTGCGCCTCCGGCCGGAAGCTCTAGGGCCGCGACGTGAAGACCCTCGTCTGCCGCTGCGAGGACGTGACGCTGCACGAGCTCGAGGCCGCGCTCGATCGGGGCTACACGGACATCGAGTCGGTCAAGCGGTACACGGGCTTCGGCACGGGCTGGTGCCAGGGCAAGTGGTGCCTCGCGCTGTGCGCCCGCACGATCCAGGCGCGCGGGGGCGACGTGGCCGACCCCATCACCCCGCGCCCCCCGTACCACCCGCTGCCCATCGCCGTCCTCGCCGGCCTCGACGAAGCGGGGGCGGGCTCGGGCTCGGGCAAGAGTTGACGGCCGGCGCCTCCGGCTCCAGAACCGCGCGGCGATGAAGGTCAGGCTCGTCCAGGAGTTCCGCTTCGAGGCCGCCCACCGGCTCCCCAAGGTCCCCCCCGGCCACAAGTGCGCCGCGCTGCACGGGCACAGCTACCGCATCGAGGTCGCGGTGGCGGGGCAGGTGAACGAGGAGACGGGCTGGTTCATCGACTACCAGCGGCTCCACGACGCGTGGGCGCCGCTCTTCGCCCGGCTCGATCACCACTACCTCAACGACGTCGAGGGGCTCGAGAACCCGACGAGCGAGATCCTCGCCCGCTGGCTCTGGGACCACCTCTCGCCATCGCTCCCGCAGCTCGAGCGCGTCACCGTCTTCGAGACCAGCGACGCGCGCTGCGAGTACGAGGGGCACTGAGGGCGCGGCGCGGCCCGCGCCCGGCACGGCATACGCACGCGCGGCATTCCGAACCGCGCGCGTCAGCAAGCGGTCAAGGCGTTTTCAGACAAGCACCCCGCTTCCGCACCTCGCGCTATGCGATCACGCCCTGCCCCCGCCGTCGGTCGGGAAGCCGATCCGGAGGTCCTCGCTGCCGCACGAGCCCGAGCTTCCGGCGACGAGATGCCCGAGCCTCGCTCTAGTCGCAGGTCGCAGCCGGGCTGTTGCAGGAACCCGAACAGCATTCGGTGCCGAAGTCACACGGCCCACCTGTCTGCTCGCAGAGGCCCCCCATGCAGACAGAGCCGCTGCAGAAACCGCTGCAGCAGGCGCTCGCGTCCGTGCACATGGCGCCGTCCGGCGAGCACTCCGTCTCGCCGGCGCACACGCCCGTAGAGGGATCGCAGAACCCAGTGCAGCAGTCGCCGTCGCCCATGCACTGCTCCCCGTTCTCCCGCCACGGGCCCCACGGGTCGCACACCCCGTCGTTGCAGAACGTTGAGCAGCAGCCACTACCGCTGCCACACGCGTCGCCGTCTTTTATGCACGCACACGTACCGCTCTGGCAGACGGCGGAGCAGCAGTCGGAGCCGGTCGCGCAAGCGTCGCCCTCCGACGCGCAGGAGCCCGTCGTGATCGGCGTGCAGGTGCCTGCCTGGCAAGAGGCGCCACAGCAGTCGCCGTCCACCGCGCAGGCATTGCCGTCCGCCATGCAGACGGGGCCCACGCCGGAGCTCTGCGCGGAGCCGCCGCTGCCACTACCGGGCGCCGAGTCGACGATCACGTTGCCGCAAGCCCCGACGGCGACGGCGAAGGCCCCGAAGGTGAGAGCGAGGGTCATCGAGGAAGCGTGGCGCGCGGACCACGGCATTGTGAGACCTCCGGAAGTGGAAGACGGTGCTGCCCGCCTCTGCGCCGGCAAGGTGGCGTGCAGAACGAGCATCTTCGCACGAAAGCCGGCGGGTGTTCAGCCTTCTACCGCCGCGCGGGTGCCCCGTACATCAGCTCGTGCACCGTCGTCTCCAGCGCGTCCGCGATCCGGCACAGCGTCCCCAAGGTGACGTTCTGCTGCCCGTTCTCGATGGCGCTGAGGCTCGTGCGCGCGACGCCGAGCCGCTCCGCGAGATCCCGCTGCTTGAGCCCCAGATGCTGTCGGCGCTGAACCACGCGCATGCCGATCTGATCGAGGAGCAGGTTCAGATCTTCGGCTACTGGCTGACGAAAGTGTGCGCCCGCGCGGAGCAGGTCATGGCGACCGCAACGTGGATGCTGTGCCCCGAGGCCAACTGGGCCGTCTACCGGCCCACGTTCGACAGGAAGATCAAGGAGGCGAGCGCGGAGCTGCGCCGGCTCCTCGACGCCGCGGGCGCGTACCCACAGCGCGTGCCCGAGCTGCGATGGTGCCGGAAGTGCGCGCCGGCGCCATTCGACGCGAGCGTGTGCCCGGAGTGCGGGGACGCGGATTGGGTCAGGCCGTGGCCGCCGTGAAGAACATGCGCCGCATGGTCCCCGCGCTGACGCGCGGGGCTCCGGTCACCGGGCTCACGCCCGGTGTTCTATTTCCGACGGGCGGCGCGGACGGAGGCGACCTCGGCCCGCGAGGGGTTGATGACCAGGAACCCGTGGTCGGCGTCGAGGAGCGCCACGTCGCCGGGCGCCGCCCAGCGGAAGGCGCCGCCGACGTCGATGATCGAGGGGACGCCCATGAGCCGGAGGAGCACGGAGGTGCGCGGGCCCGGGTCGCGCGCGGTGAGCGCGATGCCCACGGGGTGCGCGCGCGACGAGACGAGCAGGTCGAAGACCGTGACGTGGTCGCAGAGGAGCACGGCCTTCTGCGGGAGCTCGGCGCGCAGGTCGGGCGAGGCCAGCATCACGAGCGCGTCGCAGAAGTCCTCGATGTCGCGGGCGCGCTCCTGCATGAAGGCGTCGCCGACGATGCCGTTGGCCGCGCGCGTCGCCTCCCGCGCGACGAGCCCGAGCGCGTGCGCGACGCTGTGCTTCTCGGCGACGAGCTCGAACACCCGCTCGCGCAGGCGCGAGTCGCCCACCATGAGCAGGTACGTGGACAGGAAGGCTGCCTCGTCCCGGAGGCCGAGCTCCGAGGCGCGCGCGGCCAGCGCGTCGATCGCCTTGCCCGCGATGTCGAACGCCGCGCGGAGCAGGCGCGGGTCCTCCCCGTCCTTGTGCTTGGCGGGCACGGCGGCGGGCCTGCGCAGCGCCGCGATGGCGCCGAGCGCGCGCCCCGCCACGACCGGCACGCCGGGGAGCGTGACCTTGCGCGTCCCCCCGCCGGTGCGGCGCGCCAGGAGCCGCTCCGTCCGCTCGCCGAGGAGCTGCGCGTGGCGGATGCCGGCCGCGATGGGGGCGGTGAGGGCGACGATGAGGTCGACGTCGCCGGCGCCGAAGGGCAGATCGCCGGCGCGCTGCACCACGAGCGCGCCGAGCGCGCGCTGGTGGCCGAGGACGGGGACGGCGAGGAAGACGGGGTAGCGATCCTCGTCGAGCT
This sequence comes from uncultured delta proteobacterium, assembly GCA_963827955.1. GTDB lineage: Bacteria > Myxococcota_A > Polyangia > Polyangiales > Polyangiaceae > CAWHDJ01. The sequence goes on from CAWHDJ010000017.1 coordinate 838,942, forward strand.
CGGGGAAGGCGCGGTAGCGCACGTGCTCGTGGGCCTTGCCGACGGAGATCGGCCGCATGCACTCGACGGCCATGCCGGTGATGCCCTCGCCGACGGCGAGGCGCACGGTGCCGCGCGCCCCCTGGGGGAAGCCGACGTTGCCGCGGAGCACGAGCTCGCCGCCGTCGCCCTCCAGCAGGTAGAGCGACGCCACCTCGGCGCCGACGATCGCGGCGATGCGCCGGGGCGCCTCGTCCAGGAGCAGCGAGAGGGGCATCGGCTTCGCCACGAACTGCACGAAGTCGAGGACGAGATCGAGGCGCCCCTCGCCGCGCGCGTGGATGCGCGCGGCGGCCGGCATGCGCGAGGGGCGGGCGGGAGGCGCCTCGTGCGGCGCCAGCGCAGCCTCGGCGACGCCGGCGAGGACGGGGGCGGGGGGAGGCAGGTGCTCGGTGCTGGCGACGCCGTTCTGGTGCGCAGCCTCCGGCGTGGGCTTCTTCGGGCGGGACATCGGACGCCGTCACGATACCGGGCAGAGGGCCGAGGCGCGACCCTTTCCAGCCCTCACCACGGTCGCAGGTCGACCGGCCCGTCGAGAGGCGGCCGCTGCATCTCGCCGAGCCGCGCGCGGCGGGCGTGCGGCGCGAGCGCGTGGACCATCTCCGCCAGAGCCCGTCCGCCGCCGGCGCCGACGGTTGTGATGTAGCGCGCCCACGGGGCGAGGAGATCCGCCGCGCCAGGCAGCGCGGGCGCGGCGCTCGCAGGGACGACGTGGACCACGCGCGCCGCCGGCGGGAGCAGGAGCGCTCGGGGGCTCGGGTCGAGGCCGACGACGTGGCCGGGGCCCTCCCAGATCTCGCCGACGGCCTGCGTCGACGCGCGGTACGTGGCGATCTCGGCGCGGGCCGGCGCATCGAGGGGGCCCCGGGGGACGCGCGCCTCGAGATCGTCCGAGCGCCCCGTGGAGCGCGCGGGCGAAGGCCTCGGCGCGGGACGCCCCTCCGTCGACCAGCACCGCGCGCGGCGAGAGGCAGCCACGCTGATCGAAGGGGACCACGTCGCGCGCCACCGCGCGCGCAGCGGCGTCGAGATCGCCCCCTGCGTCCACCACCGCGACGCCGAGGCCCGTGCCGTGGCCGCGCACGCGCACGCCCGGGGCGACGGAGGCGGCGATCGCGCTCACCGCCGCGTCGGAGCCGTAGGCGTGGACCTCGTCGCCGGGCTCGGGGGCGATCGCGTCGACGCAGGCGACGGCCCCGCCCGCGCGGGCGAACGCGGGATCCTCGGCGAGGGCGCGCGCCAGGAGCACGGCGAGCACGGGATCGCGGCGCGAGGGGCGGACGGCGACGGTCGGGGCGACGGCGACCGCGAAGGCGAGGGCGCGCAGGGCCGCGGTGCAGACGTTGGCGGCGAGCACGACGTGGCAGCGCGGGGCCGCGCCGGCCTTGGCGAGGAGGGCTTCGAGGTGCTCGGGGAGCGGGTCCGTCTCGAGGTGCTCGACGAGCGCGAGCTCGATGCCCTCGGGGGAGAGCCCGCCCTCGACGAGCAGCGCGGCGCGCGCCTCGACGCCGAGCGGATCCTCCGGGTCGGCCACGCGCCTCCCCGCGGCGATCACGCGGCGCACCCAATCGAGCCGCGCGCCGCTCAAGCGCCCCCGAGCATCTCGTCGAGGGCGATCGAGCAGCCGCGCGGCACCGCGCCCGGGAGGCGGCCGAGCAGCTCGACGCCGGCCCCGGTCACGCGCACGCGGTCCGCCGTCTGGATCGCCACGACGGAGTCGACGTTGGCCAGATCGACGAAGCGCGCGATGCCGACCTCGCCGGGCGGCGCCGGCGCGAGCGTCTCGGGATCGACCGCTTCGACGCGCACCCACGGGGGCGCCGCGTACAGGCCGCGACGCGCGACGCCCGGGCGCCCGAGCGCCGCGGCCAGGGTGCCTTCGTAGAGCTGGCTCGAGAGCTCGTCATCCCGTACTCGCCCACGACGTGAGCCTGGGGCACGCCGAACGCGCTCGCCACCTGGGCGCGGAGCTCGTCCGGCGCGACCTCGCGGGAGCGGCCCTTGAAGCCGCCCGTCTGCATGACGCGGCTACGCTCGGGGAGCCGAAGGTCGAGCCCCTCGGCCTGATCGAGCAGGTGCACGAGCGCGAACGAGGTGGCCAGCACGATCACCGGGCGGCCGAGGGCGCGCGCGCGGGCGGCGGCGCGCGCGATGCCGTCGAGGTCCAGCGAGGCTTCGCCGGAAGGCGGCGAGCCGGACGTGGAAGCTCGATCGGGCCGGCGAGCGCGCGGGTGAAGCGGTCCAGCATGAAGCCGAGCGACGAGTCCGGCTGCTCCGGGGCGGGCGGCGCCAGGACGATGGCGGCGAGGGCGGCGCCGTCGGGCCAGAGGAAGCGCTCGCCCCAGCCGAGCGCGGCGAGCTCGTACGTCGCGGTGGTGCGCAGGGGGTGCTCGCCGCGGGCGCCCTGCGTGGTGCCGCTGGTGCGGAAGAGCGCGGTGTCCAGGGACGCGGGGTGAGCGGCGAGGCGCGCGAGGCGAAAGACGTCGGTGGGGACGGCCGGGATCGCGGACGCGTCGCGGGCCGACGCGAGGTCGACGCCGCGGGCGCGCGCGAGGCGGGCGAAGGCCGGGATGTTGGCGGCCTGGAAGCGGGCCAGGTCGAGCGCGAGGCCGTCGAACGGCTCGGTGGGCGGGGCGCCGCCGAGCGAGGCGGCGATGAAGGCCCGCGCCCGGGTGTGCAGCGCGTCGCTTTCGGCTACGGAGAACAAGGTGGGCCCTTCCCGAGGTGTCAGCGCGCCCGGAGCACCTCGCCGAGCGCGGCGGCCGCGTCGGTGAGGCGCTCCTCGCGGATGTTCAGCGGGGGCGTCAAGGTCAGCGTCTCCGAGCGCTCGCCGCCGGTGAGCACGACGTAGCCCCGCTCCAGCATCGCGCGCGCGACGCGCAGGCCCCGATCGCCGCTGTCGAGCTCGACGCCGATCATCAGCCCCTCGCCGCGCACGTCGACCACGCCGGGCGCGCCCTCGACGGCCGCACGGAAGGCCGCCATCGCGCGCTCGCCGACCTCTTTGGCGCGCGCGGGGAGCTTCCGGAAGCGGAGCGCGTCGAGGGTGGCGATGGCCGCGGCGCAGGCGAGGGGGGAGCCCGGCGTGCGTGGACGTGTGGACAACCCCGTCCCCGCCGACGTCGCGCGCCCAGGCCATCATCACGTCCTCCGCGGCGACGCAGGCGGAGATCGGCAGGCCCCCACCGAGCCCCTTGCCGAAGCAGAGGATGTCCGCCGCAATGCCGGCCGAAGCGCTGCGCACCATCGCGCCCGTGCGGCCCATGCCCGTCCAGATCTCGTCGGCGATCACGAGCGCGCCGTGGCGGTGCGCGGCCTCGACGACGCCGCCGAGGAAAGAGGGCGGCGGCACGATGCAGCCGCCTCGCCCGAGGATGGGCTCGACCAGCACGGCGCCGACGTCGCCGGCGCGGAGAGAGCGCTCCACCGCGTCGAGCGCGCGGTCGAGGTCGGCGGGGCCGCGGGGATAGGGGGCGAACGCGACGCGGGGGTTGAGCTGGTCGGCGAAGGGCAGGCGGTACGAGGGGCGCACGCCGCACGCGGCGAGGGGGCCGTAGCCCAGGCCGTGGTAGCACCCCTCGAAGGCGACGACGCCGGGCTTGCCCGTCGCGAGGCGCGCGGTCTTGAGCGCCGCCGTGACGGCGTCGCTGCCGCTCTGCCCGAGCAGGACCCGAGGGCTTACGCCGGGGTGGAGGGCGGCGATCCGCTCGAGGAGCGCGATCTTGGCGTCGGCCGAGTACACGTCGCCCAGCGCTTGGAGCAGCCGCTCGGCCTGGCCGGCGACGGCGCGGAGCACGGGCGCCGGGCCGTGGCCGAGGAGGAGCGCGCCGAAGCCGGCGCAGAGGTCGACGTAGCGGTTGCCGTCGACGTCGAAGAGGTTCGACCCCTTGCCCGACGCGAGCACGATGGGGAGCATCTCGGCGCCGCTCTTCTCGGCGCGCGACGCCCGCCGCGAACCGAACGCCGGACACTCCACCTGTTCGAGCCGGGCGAGCGCGCTCCGCGACATCGGGCCGGGCGGCGGCACGCGTACGTCGGGGGGGTCTTCGCCGGTGGTGTCGGCGGCGGGGAGGGGAAACTCGCTGAGGGGCATGACGGAGCCTTTTCTCGGGGGTACCCATCGTGACCGCAGGCTGCGCGAGCTGCGAGCCCGCACCAGGCCGGCTGGGCCGAGGGGTCTCCCCCCATCGTAACGGGTCGAGAAGCCGCCGGAGCCCGATCGGGCCGGTCTCTAGGAGCAGACCCGGTTGCGGCCGCTGTTCTTGGCCAGGTAGAGGCGCTCGTCGGCGCGCTTGATGAGATCGTTCGCCGTGCGGTCGCTGTCCTGGAGCAGCGCCGCGCCGACGCTGATGGTCACGCGGATCGCGTCTGCCTGGAACACGAAGAGGTGCTCGCTCACCTTCTGGCGCAGCGTCTCGGCGAGCGCGACGGCGCCGTCGAGCGACGTCTCGGGGAGGATGATGGCGAACTCCTCCCCGCCGTAGCGGGCGAAGACCTCGTCCCGCCGGATGCGCGCCTGGACGATGCGCGCGAGCTCCTTGAGCACGAAGTCGCCTGCCAGGTGGCCGTGCACGTCGTTGATGCGCTTGAAGTGGTCGATGTCGAAGAGCAGGATCGAGAGGTCGCGCTCGTGCCGTCGACCGCGGATGATCTCCCGCTCCAGCGCCTCGTGGAGGTACCGCTTGTTGTGGATCTGCGTCAGACCATCCATGATGGTCATGCGGTAGATCTCTTCGTGGTACTGGGCCTCGACGTCGGCGCCCGAGAGGAACTTGAAGATGGTCGGCCCGATCTTCACCCGGTCGCCGTTCTTGAGCACCACCTCGCGGGAGATCTGCTCGTCGTTGCAGTACGTTCCGTTGGTGCTGCCGTCGTCGACGACGAGCCACGAGGCCGCGCGCTGCTCGAAGTGGGCATGCCTGCGCGAGACCGAGTCGCCGTCGAGGACGACATGGTTGTCCGCGCCGCGACCGACCCGGGTCGGGGTGTGCTCGAGGACGAACCGCTTCCCGAGCAGCGTGGGCTCCTTCGTGTAGATCACGACCAGGCAGTCCGTCCTGTTCCGCGGACTGCTGGCCCCCGGCGGGGGCTGGACCACCTGGGTCACACGTGTCTTTTCGTCGAAGTCGTTCACGCGTGAATCAGCCCGGCCTGTTGGCGACCTTCTCCCTTGACGAAGGTTCGTTCGCAGCCATCCGGCACCGGAAGGTGCCCCCGAACGCGTGACCCGAGGTCGGGCGACGCGCGAGCCCGGGAGGTACACCACCCGGAACCCACTTCATCGTAACCTATCGCCGCCCTCTCGCACCCGTCAAGCCGCGCCAGGGAGCGGATTGCCGCACCTCCTGCGCAGATCGTAACGCCAGCGGAGCGGACAGCGACGCCAGCGGAGCGGACAGCGACGCAAGCGGAGCGGATCGCGACGCCACGGGAGCGGACACCTCACCGCACCTTTCGCACCCTGTGCGACATGCGCTCCATGCAACGACGTCTCACCTCGCGTGCCACGGCGAGGGGTCTGAGCACGCGCTCCGCCCTGGCCTCACGATGCAGGCGCGCGGCGAACGGAATTCCTGGGAGATCGCCCTTCCCGATGGGCGACTCCGCCGAGCCCGGCCCTCGGCGGGGCCCCGCGGCGCCGAAGGGAGGGTCGCGCGGAGCTGTCCGCCGTCGAAGATCCAGAGCTCGCCGGGGTTGCCCTGGATCCACCGCTCGTTGCTCGTGAGCGGCGTGGTCGCGACCACGGCGACGCGGTCGCGCGGCGTCGTCACGGCGGAGAAGTCGATGCGGACGTCGTCGTCGACGAGCGTCGCCGCGCCGAAGGGCGCCTTGCGGACGATGTAGCAGAGGCGCGTCGCGCACCTCGCATAGAGGTGCCTGCCGTCGCCGAGGAGGAAGTTGAACGTCCCGTGCGCGCCGATCTCCGCGCCAGCCTCGGCGATCGCTTCCCAGAGGAGGCTCACCCGCCTCGGGTAGTCCTTGAAGCTCGAACGCAGCGCCTCGAGCAGCACGCAGTACGCGTACTCGCTGTCCGTCGACCCGACGGGGCGGAAGCTGCCGAGCGGCAACCGCCGAACGGTGCGCAGCGTGCCGTTGTGCGCGAAGACCCAGTTGCGCCCCCACAGCTCGCGCACGAAGGGGTGGGTGTTCGCGAGCCCGATGGGGCCGCGGGTGCGGCGCCGGATGTGGCCTACCGCGAGGAGCGTCTTGATGGGGTGCGCGGCCAGGAAGGACGCGAGCGGGCTCTCGCAGGCGGCCTCGGGATCGAGGAAGACGCGCGTCGCTCGGCCCTCGTAAAAGGCCAGGCCCCACCCGTCCCCGTGGGGGCCCGTCTTGCCGCCGCGCTGGCGGAGGCCGCTGAACGAGAAGACGATGTCGGTGGGGACGTTGCACTCCATCCCGAGGAGCTCGCACATGAGAGCCCCGCGATCATAGCAGAGCTCGGCGCGCTCAACCGGGGCGGAGCGAGATGCTGTGCACGAGGTCGACCATCGCCTTCACGTTGTCGACCGGGGTCTCGGGCACGATGCCGTGGCCGAGGTTGAAGATGTGGCCGGGCCGCCCGGCGGCCTCGGCCACCACGGCCCGCGCGCGCGCGAGCCGCGACCTCGGGCGGCGCGCACAGGAGGAGCGGGTCGAGGTTGCCCTGCACGGCCCTGTCGCTCCCGATGCGCCGCCAGGCCTCGCCGAGCGAGATGCGGTGGTCGACACCGATCACCGTGCCGCCCGCCTCCACCTGCGCCTCGAGGAGCGTCGCGGTGTTGGTGCCGAAGTGGATGACGGGCACGCCGGTGCGCTCGACGTCTTGCAGGATGTGCTGCACGTGGGGCATGACGTGCTCGCGGTAGTCCCGCGGCGAGAGCGCGCCCACCCACGAGTCGAAGAGCTGCACCGCCTGCGCGCCCGCGGCGACCTGCGCAACGAGGTAGCGCCGCACGACCTCCGAGATCTTGCCCATGAGGAGCGACCACGCCTCGGGCTCGGTCCACATGAGGTGCTTGGTGCGGCGGTAGTCGCTCGATTTCCCGCCCTCGATCAGGTAGCTCGCGATCGTGAAGGGCGCGCCCGCGAACCCGATGAGCGGCGTCTTGCCGTCGAGCTCGCGGCGGATGAGCTTCACGGCCTGGAGCACGTAGCCGAGCCCCTCCTCGGGCTCGAAGACGCGCAGGCGCTCGATGTCGGCGCGCGTACGCACGGGCTGGTGGACGACCGGGCCCTCGCCCGCGGCGAACTCGAACGGCGCGCCCATCGGCTCGAGCGGGAGCAGGATGTCGGCGAAGAGGATCGCGGCGTCCATGCCCAGGCGGAGAGGCTGGAGCGTCACCTCCAGCGCGAGCTCCGGGGTCTTGCAGATCTCGAGGAGCGTGTGCTTCGCGCGGAGCGCGCGGTACTCCGCCATGTAGCGGCCCGCCTGGCGCATGAACCATACCGGGGTCACGTCGGTCGGCTCGCGCCGGCAGGCGCGGAGGAAGCGGTCTTGCATGGCGGCAGTCATGTCCGTTCGGTGGCGGCGAGGCAATCGCTATTCGCGTCTCCCTCGGCCCTGCGGGGGGCGGCGCTCCTCCGGCGGACCGAGGGGGTGGGAGATTGTGCGCATGACGGCGCGGGCACCGCCCCCGGATCGAATCCAAGGACGCGGCGCGAAGGGTGTAAGCTTTCCATCATGGCGCGACAGTCCCGCCCCCCCGGCTTCGACATGACGTACAGGCCCGAGCGACGCATCGCGTTCGGTCCGCCGCTCCGGGCCCGCCTCCCCTCGTTCGCGTTCCTGGCGCTCGCGCTCGGCGTGTCCGGATTGATCGTCTACGGCGAGCACGCGCCCTCCAGCTCGCTCGTCTTCCACTACGTCGTCGAGGGCGACCGCGGGCGCATCATCCCTTCGAGCGTGTGCGCGATCATCCTCCTGTGCAGCGCGCTCGCCGGCGTGCTGCGCGAGCAGATGCGCGGCGTGATCCTGCACCCCGAGGGCATCGACGTACGCGAGCTCCTGACGCTGGGCTGGCCGAGGGTGCGCCGCTTCCACTGGTCCCAGATCAACAGGGTCTTCGTCCCGCCCGCGAAGACCGCGGCGTCCGAAACGAAGACGATCCGCATCGATCTCTGGGACGGGACGCGCGCCTGGCTGCCCAGCGTCGCGAAGGCCGGCGAGCTCGGCATGATGCTCGAGCGGGTCGCCCTGGCCCGCGCGATCCCAATCGAAGGCGGGTCGGGCTTGGTGGACGACCTCGGCAACCCGCTCGGGGAGTAGCGCCTCGGCCCGGGTCGGGTGCGCCCCGCCCGTCCGGGCCGGCGCCCGGGTCGGGTACGCGCCCGGCGGGTCCTTTTCGTCGGCCGGGTCAGGGCGCTCTACGAACCAGGACTCAGGAGGCGCCTGATTCCCGACGGCGGAGGCCCGCGCTCCTTGACACTCCTCGTGCGCTGCGTCTCAATCCTCGCGACGTACGGTAAGGCTGGGTGGGAGAGTCCATGGCAGAGCCGTCCCTAAGCCGGATCAAGATTTACCTGATCGACGATCATCCGATCGTCCGGGAGGGTTTCGCCCGCGCGATAGCGGACGAGCCGGACATGGAGGTCGTCGGCCAGGCAGGCACCGCCGCCGAGGCGCTGAAGGAGACCCTCGCGCTCAAGCCGGACGTCGTGCTCGTCGACCTCAACATCCCCGATCGCGACGGCATCGAGCTCCTGGGTGCGCTGCGCGCGCAGCTCCCCTCGGCGAAGCTCCTGGTGCTGAGCGGCTACGATGACGAGTTCCGCGTCGCGGAGGCGCTGCGCGCCGGCGCGCAGGGCTACCTCGTCAAGACGTCCCGCCTCGAGGAGGTGATCGAGGGCATCCGCCGCATCGTCGTGGGCGGCGCGCCGCTCAGCGCTCGCATCGCCGGCGCGGTGGTGCGCGCGATGCGCAAGCCGGTGGGGGCGAGGGTGCGGGCGGCCTCGAGTCGCTGACCCCGCGCGAGCGGCAGGTGCTCCGGTTGCTCGCCGCCGGCGTGTCGACCCGGGAGACGGCGGCGCGGCTCACCATCAGCCCCAAGACGGTCGAGACCCACCGCGTGCGCATCTACGCCAAGCTCGGCTGCAAGAGCGCCGTCGAGCTCACCCGCATCGCGGTGCGCACCGGCCTCATCGAGGCGTGACGGCCTTCCTCCCCAGCCACGCCCTCGTCTCCGCGCCCGGCGGCGAGCCCTCTCGCTGGATGCTGGTGCTGCACGGCATCCTCGGCACCGGGGCCAACTTCCGCTCGTTCGCGCGCCGGCTCGCGGAGGCTTGCCCTTCGTGGGGCTTCGTCCTCGTCAATCAACGGATGCACGGCCAGTCGCAGGGCGCGCCTCCACCCCACACCATCGACGCCGCCGCCGCGGATCTCGGTCCGCCTCGCGGACGCGCTGCGCCTTCCGGTCGCGGGCGTGATGGGCCACTCGTTCGGCGGCAAGGTCGCGCTCGCGTACGTGGCGCGCGCGCGGGTCGAGCTCTCGCAGGCGTGGGTGCTCGACGCCTCCCCGGGGGCGCGGCCCGACCGGGCCGCCTCGACGGCCGAGGTGCTGCGCACGCTCCGATCCGTGCCTCAGCCCCTGCCGTCGCGCGAGCGCTTCCTCGAGATCGTCACCGGGCTCGGGCAGCCCCGGGCGATCGCCGAGTGGCTGGCGATGAACGTTCGCCGCGCGGACGACGGCTTCCGCCTCCGGCTCGACCTCGACGCCGTGGAGGCGCTGCTCGCCTCCTACGTCGCCACCGACACGTGGCCCGTGCTCGAACGCGCCGAGGGCGCCCGCGCCTTCGAGATCGTGGTGGCGGGCAGGTCCGACGCGTTCGACGACGCGGACCGCGCGCACCTCGACGCCATCGCCGCGCGCGAGCCGCGCGTGCACGCGCACCGGATCGAGGGCGCCGGGCACTGGGTCCACGTCGACGCGCCGGACGCGCTCTTCGAGCTCCTGCGCGCGCGGCTCCCCTGACCCTCGAAGGCGCGGCGGGTCATGCGAACTCGATCACGACCGGCGCGTGATCGGAGGGGCGCTCCAGCTCGCGTGGGCGCTTGTCGATGGTGACGGACTTGCAGCGCGCCGCCAGCGGAGGCGTGACGAGCGCGAGGTCGATGCGGAGGCCGCGGTTCTTGCGGAAGGCGCCCATGCGGTAGTCCCACCACGAGTAGTGGCCCGCCTCGCCCGGATGGAGATCGCGGAAGACGTCGCGCAGCCCGAAGGAGCAGAGCGCCCGGAGCGCCGCGCGCTCCTCGTCCGTGCAGAGCACGCTCCCCGCCCACTTCTTCGGGTCGTGGACGTCGATGGCCTCCGGCGCGACGTTGAAGTCGCCGCACACGAGGATCGGCTGCTCCGGCGTGTGCGCCGCCGCGAGGTCGCGGCGCAGGCGCCCGAGCCACTCGAGCTTGTACGCGAACGCCGGCGTGCCGACCGCCTGCCCGTTGGGCACGTAGACGTCGACGATGCGTACGCCCTCGATCGTCGCGGCGATGAAGCGCCGCTGCGCGTCGGGCGGATCGTCGTCGAGGTTCTTCTTCACGTCCTCGATGGCGAGGCCGAGCCTCGCCGCGATGGCGACGCCGTTGTACGTCTTCTGCCCGAGGACCACGGCGCGGTACCCGACCTCGGCCAGCGCCTCGTGCGGGAAGAGGTCGTCCTCGACCTTGGTCTCCTGCATGCAGATGACGTCGGGCGCCGAGCGCGCGAGCCACGCGGTGAGCTGGTCGAGGCGCGACCGGATCGAGTTGACGTTCCAGGAAGCGATCCGCATCGGCTACCTGACGCTCCCTTCATCGGGGTTGGAGGAGCTTCCGCCGAGCCTCTCGGCCAGCGCGCCGGGCGCGCCCGTCCTCGGCTCCGCGGCGGACGGGGGGGCGAGGCGGGCGCCGGGGCCTCGCGCACGACCGCCTCCTCGACGCAGACGTCGCGCATCGACTCGGGGCACGAGATTCGCACGTGCATGTGGTCGTCGTGGAGGTCGGCGTCGTTCGGGCTCATCATCACGCTCGCCGCCCTCTCAATCAGGTCCTTGCGCACGTGCTTCTTCGCCGCGTAGGCGAGGAGCTTCGCGCGCAGGCCGTTCGTGATGAACACGTAGTGCACGGACGGCCTTGTCGTCCTTGAGCATGGCCTCGACCGTCGCCCAGTTGCGCGCCTCGTCGAAGCGGACGCCGGAGCGCGTCGCGCGCGTTGCCCGCGTCGTCGAAGGGGATGAAGCGCTTCACCGCCATCGGCTTGCCCTTCGAGCTCGTCACGTAGAAGCCCACGTCGGCGTCGCGCCCGCTCTGGTGGGAGCCGTGGTGGTCGAGGTGCCCGCCGGTGCGCCCCGAGAGGTCGCCGACGAGCATCTGCGACCCGCGGTGCTTGCGCGCGACCGCGGACGCGGCCCGGTGGAGCATGTGGACGAGCTGCGGCAGGCCCCACGAGTACGCGCCCTCCCGCTGGCGCAGCGTCTTCGACCCCCGGAGACGCACGGCGCCGGCGAGGTGCCCGTGGTTGGGCGCGCCGATCGATTGCGCGCCCTTCTTCTTCTTCGTGTGCGCCGCGGCGTGGCCCGACGCGGGCCTCGCGATGGCCGCGGCAGGCACGAAGGCGAGCGCCGCGGCCATGGCGACCGCGCCGGCCATGGCGTGCGCGGCGCGCCCACTCCTCTTCCACATGCGGCGGACGCTAGCGCGTGTCGTGTCAGCCGGGAAGCCGCCCTCCGCTGCACCGCGGCGCGCGCAGCGGCGCGTGACCAGGGCCTGGCACGCGCTTGACATGGGATTGGGCGGCGGCTAGAAGGCTCCCCGCGCCGCCCCCGGGGCGGAGCAGGAGCGCCCGTAGCTCAGCTGGATAGAGCGTCGGACTTCGAATCCGAAAGTCGCCCGTTTGAATCGGGCCGGGCGTGCCGGCCGGTCACGAGCGAGGGTCGAGCAAGCGCAGTCAACGCTCCGAGTGACAATCTGGAACGTCGGGCCATTAGCTCAATTGGTAGAGCAGTGGACTCTTAATCCATTGGCTGAAGGTTCAAGTCCTTCATGGCCCACCAATGCGGAAAGACTGGGGTTTCTCCCCAGTCGAAGAGGGGCGGGACGGTAGCGAGCGGGAGCCTGAGGCGGGGCACTGAGCTCGTCGCGACGGAACGTGGTGCGCGGAGGTCGACGCGCACGTCGCGACGACCTTCCCGCACGTCGCGACGACCCTCCCGCACGTCGCGACGACCCTCCCGCACGTCGCGACGACCCTCCCGCACGCAACGTAGGTCGACGCGCACGTCGCGACGACCTTCCCGCACGTCGCGGAGGTCGACGCGCACGTCGCGGCGACCTTCCCGCACGTCGCGGCGACCTGCCCGCACGTCGCGGAGGTCGACGCGCACGTCGCGGCGACCTTCCCGCACGTCGCGGCGACCTTCCCGCACGCAACGAAGGTCCTCGCGCACGTCGCGACGACCTTCCCGCACGCAACGGAGGTCGACGCGCACGTCGCGGCGACCTGCCCGCACGTCGCGACAACCTTCCCGCACGCAACGAAGGTCCTCGCGCACGTCGCGACGACCTTCCCGCACGCAACGGAGGTCGACGCGCACGTCGCGACGACCTTCCCGCGCGTCGCGCTGACTTACGCGCACGCAACGTACGTCCACGCGCACGTCGTGAAGGCCGACACGTGCACCACGCAGGCCATAACGCATCGCACAACGCCCTGCACGCAGCGTCCGTGGGTCCTCGCGCACCGAGTGGAGACGGGCACGTCCGTGCTACCGGCCCTCTCGGTGCGCTCGCGCGCAGGGAGGCGCGTCGTTCGCGTCGGCCTTCACCGCGGGGCGCCTCGCGGTGACTGCCAGCCGACCGAGAAGCAGTTCCAGTCGCACGGTACTGCGCACGCGCCCCTCGACGCTGACCATCCGCGAGCGGGAGTAGACGCCGCGCGCCTCGTCGCTCAAGCGCCGAGCGCGGCCGGTAGCCCAGGATCTCCCGCCCAGTCGCTCCAGGAGCCCTCGTAGAGGAGCACGTCGTCGCGGCCCGCGATCGCGAGCGCCAGGAGGTCGTGGCAGGCGGTGACGCCCGAGCCGCAGTAGCAGACGACGGTCTCGGCCTCGAGCGCGCCGAGCGGGCGTAGCGCTCGGCGAGCTCGGCCGCGGGGAGGAACGGCGCCGCCGGGGCGCGACGAGGTTGCCGGCGAAGGGCGCCGAGCGCGCGCCGGGGACGTGGCCGGCGCGCGCGTCGACGGGCTCGACTGCGGCCCTCGAAGCGCTCGGCGGCGCGCGCGTCGAGGAGCACCGCGCTCGGCCGCGTGCGGAGGCGATCGACCTCGGCCTTGTCGACGACGCGGGCGGCGCCCGGCGAGAGGTCGAGCGGCGGGGCGGGCACAATCGCCGGCGAATCGGTCGAGAGCGGGTGGCCGGCCGCGGTCCAGGCGCCGAGGCCGCCGTCGAGGACGCGTCCGCCGCCGTGACCGAACCAGCGCAGCAGCCACCAGAGGCGCGCCGCGATGGCGCCGCCTGCGTCGTCGTAGGCGACGACCACGGTCTCGCGCTCGACGCCGAGGCGCGCGAGCACGCCGGCGAAGTCGGCGGCGGAGGGGAGGGGATGGCGACCCGGGCCGCGTGCGGGCGGCGCGGCAAGCTCGCGGTCGAGGTCGACGAAGGAGGCGCCGGGGATGTGACCGCGCGCGTACTCGTCGGCGCCGCGCTTGCCGGCGAGGTACCAGCGCACGTCGGCGACGCGGACGCGAGGGTCGTCGAGCGTGGGCGGCGAGCCAGGCGGACGTCGACGAGGGGCCGGGGACCGATGCGAGGCGCTCGTCATAGGTACGCGAGGACGAGGAAGAAGGTGCCGATGACGCCGAGCACCAGGCTCACGAACCACAGCGCCTTGCGCCGCGAGAGGACCGCGATCGCAGAGAGGGCGATGGCGACCTGGATAGGTCGTCACCGACGCGCGCCAGGATGCCGTGGCGGCGCCATGTGCTCCTCGGAGGACTGCTCCTCCTCGTCCGCCTTCTCCTTGATGTCCTTCTGCTCCTCGGCGTACCGGTCGAGCTTCGCCTTGTCGTCCTCCTTCGCTTCCTTGCCGAGGGCGGTGAGCAGGTCGACCTTTTGCTCTCGACCAGCGAGCCCTTGATGCCCTTGGCCTGGTAGAGGGCCCACTGATCGGTGGCCTTCATCTGCTCGAGGATGGCCTCGTTGGCGTGATGGCCGGCGAGCAGGGCGGCGACGGCGGCGGCCACCGCGAGCACCGCGGCGCTGAGCGCCACCTGCGGGATCCAGCTGGGCCGGCGCCGCCCTCGCCGTGGCGCTCGGCCGCGTCTTGCTCGACTCGTGGAGGTGCTCGGTGGGACTTCGATCTCTTCGGGCATGGCGGATCCTCTCGCGTCGGAGGGCTCCCGTCGTGTGATCGCCATGTGAGGCGGTCCGCCCCTTCGTCGAGCGGTCATCGCTACTTCTTCTCGGCGGGGCCGTCCAGATCCTCGGCCAGGTAGCCGAGGATGACCTCGTCCAGCGATTTCTCGCTGATCGAGATCCTCCCCGAAGATGGAAGCGCCTTCTTGCGGGCGCGTGGTCGCGAAGATGGACGCCGGTCTCGACGGTGCATAACGCGCGCCCGCGGACTGCGAGGCCATGGGGGCTACGCCGCCGTGGGGCGGGGCTGCACGGGGCGGCCCGGCGGCGGGCCGCCTGCCTGCGGGGAGCGGTCGGCGGCCGGGCTCGGCGCGACGACCGGGCGCCGGCGGAGTCGGGGACTGCACGGAGGAGTGCCACCGGACGCCCCGCGCTTGTTGCCCAGCACGGAGGCCGGTGGCGGCGGCAGGTCCTGGATCTGCTGGTAGACCGGGGTCTGCGCCTCGGCGGCGGCGCGCTCGAGGGCGTCGAGGTCGAGGTCGATCGCGGGCTCGCCGCTGGAGACGCCGTGGATGGCGCCGGGATCGACCTCGAGCGTGGGGCGCGCCCTGCGGCGGGACGCGATGCTCGCCACGTCACTCACGGGCGCCTCCGCCATCAGGGGAGCGGCCGGAACCGCAGGGACGACGCCGCGCTGAACGGGATCCGCCAGGCCCGCGGGCACGTGCGGGGCCGAGCGCACGGGCGGCTTGCGCGGGGGCATCGCCACAGGGCGCTTGAGCGCGGGCTCGGTCGGCGCGGCGACCAGCGGAATGGGCGGGGCAGCGGCCGGCGGGGCGGGCGGCCTGGGGGCCGGGCTCGGCTCGACGGGGGGAGCGGCGGGCGAGTGCCCGGCAACCTTGGGCAGGGGCTTGGCCCCCGCTTCTGCGGCGGGCTTCGACGTGGCCGCCTCGTGAGCCTTCGGCAGGGGCTTCACCGCGGGCGCCGCGTCGGCCACGACCCTCGGCGAGGGCTTGGGCGCAGCGGCGTCGTCCGCCGCCCCGTGCTTCGGGGCGGCGCCGGCGTCCAGCGGCGCCGCGGGCTCCGCGCTGGCCGAGCCTTCGTCGACCTTCGGCGCGGCCTTGGGCTCGGCGCCTTCGGGATCCGCGCCGCCGCCGCCTCGGGCACCGGCGCCGCAGCCGGCTTGGTAGGCGCCTTCGCGCTGACGGGGCCCGCGGCCTCCTCGAAGAGGTAATCGAACTGGCCGTCCCGCAGGGCGATGAACATCGCCTTGTGCTGCTCCTGCATCATCGCCCGCACCGTCTCGGAGAGGCGCTCCTGTCCGATGTGCTCGGCGTACGACGTCTTCGTCGTCTTCAGGATGCGGCCCCCGTCCGCGAAGAGGTGCGTGATGACGTGCGGGTGCCGGATGCCCGAGTCCTCGGTCTGGATGTGGAACACCCGTCCCTTGTGCCGGACGTTGTTGTTGAAGCCGAGCAGCGGAGACGGAGCTTTCACGACCGTTCGGGTGCGGGGAGCCTGGCGGGGTTCGCGAGCAGAGCGCCGATCGAGGACGCGTCACACGATGGCGGGCGACCGTGAGGTTATCACAAGGGCACGCTGTCGAGGGCGAACTCCAGTCACCGCGCGAGACCGGGCCGCGTTCCTCGATTCATCCGCCCCCGGCGGCGAGTCCGCCGGGAGCAGGTCGTGCCTCAGGGGAGGCACCGCTCCAGCTCGTCGGCGTAGCCCGACTTGAGCGCGCAGGCGACCTCCGCATCGGTGAGGTCGCGCGTGCACGCGCGCCACGTCGGGTGCGTCGAGCGGCAGGCGCTCCCCCGAGGGGGCGCGCTGCCGCGCGCGCGCCTCCTGGTCCGCGTAGCGCTCGAGCATGGCCGCGCAGCGATCCGGCGTCGGGTGCGGCGAGAGGCGGCGCGACGAGCGGACGGGCCGCCGAGGACGGCGACCAGCGTCCCGATGATCGCCAGCGTCGCCAGCACGTCGCGGCGCGCCGCGGTCCGGGAACCGCTCACAGGCAACGGTCGAGCTGCTCGGCCGTCGTGGCCCTGCGCGCGCAGTCGAGGGCGCTGCGTGGTGATGCGCCGGCCGACGCAGTGGCTGGCGAAGGCAACGCCGGGCTCGGCGGCGCGCGCGGCGGCGGTCTTCTCCTGGATCACCTTGGGGTCGGTGATCCGCTGCGCGCGCAGCTCGATCTCCGCGCTCTTGGCGAAGAGCTCGTCGCACTCGTTCGCGGTCGCCGGGTGCCCGCAGCCAGCGAGCGAGCCGCCGGCGAGGACCGCGACGAGCGCCAGGGCCGGCCCAGGAGCCTGCGAGACCGCGCCGGGGCTGCGCGTCCGGAGGCATCGGGAGATTGCGGGAAAGGGCATACGGGAGTGACTTATGGCGCTCCCGCGGCGCAGGAAGCAACGCGACGGCGAGAGCAGCCTCGAGCGTGAAAAACCCGCGCCGGGGCATCGCTTCCCCAACGGTTACCCCGTGGGTTACCGCGGCGCCCGGATCTTGCCACTTTCTGGACGCTTGTGCAGGTACTGCTAACATCTGTCGCTCGTGCGCAAGGCAAAAGAGGGCGACGCGCCCAGGAGCCACCGCGCAGAGGGCTCCTGGCCGCGCCAAGCCGGCGGGCATCGCGGCCCGGGGCGCTCGCAAGAGCGGCGCCGCGTCCACCGGGACGAAAGGCCCGGCCAGCCGGCCACGAAAGCGGGCGACGCGAGGCGGGCGGTGACGGGCAAGCCCCGCTCGACGAATCGCCGTCGAAGACGAGTGTCGCGCCTCCCGCGGCCCGCCCGCAAGCGGACCACCGGCAAGCGGACGCGCGAGCGAGCGCGGACCCGGGGCCCACGAAGCGGGCACCCGCGGCTCGCGGCTCCCACCCGAGGGCCGTGACGAAGGCGACGCGCCGAGCCCCGGGCCGCTGCCGCCCGAGGAGCTGCTCCAGCGCGCCATGGGCGCGGAGACGCCGCGCGCCCGGGCGATCTGGGCGCGGCGGGGGCTCGCCTCGCCGCGGCGGCTCGATCGGACCACGCAGTCGATGCTGCTGCGCCAGCTCTACCTCGCCACTACGAGTCCCGCCGCTTCGACAAGGCGCTCGAGATCGCCGAGCAGAACCTCGCAGCTCGACGTGCTGCCCGACGTGGTCCACCAGGACGTCGCGCGCGCGGCGCAGGCGCTGGGCGACGTCGATGGCGCGGCCGGGCACCTGCGGCTCGCCGCGCGCGTCGGCCCGGCGAAGCGGCGAGCGTTCCACTGGTGGACGCTGGGCAGCGTGTACTTCCTCGCCGGCCGGTACACGACGAGGCCGTCAGCGCGCTCACCCGCGCGGCGCGCTGGGGCACGACGGACAAGCCGCTCTACCAGGGGCACCTCGCGGTGGCCCGCTGCGCCGGCGGGGAGGCCGTGCCCGAGCTCCCCGCGCTCCTGGACCGGCTCGCGCAGGTGCCCGCCGGCCAGGGCTACGGGCGCTTCGTGCTCGGTCAGATGGCGTACTACGCCGGCGGTCGGGACGAAGCGCGACGCTACCTCGAGGCCTTCGTGAAGCGCAGCGAAGGCGGGCGCGCGGCGCTCGCGATCGCGCTCGACGGCGAGATCGCGCTGGCCCGTAAAACGCTCGCGCGGCTGGACGAAGAGGGCTGATCGTCCCGGTTCGAGCCGACGGCCGCTTCGCGGGTGCCGGGCTTTGCTAAGCTCGGCGCCGAAGCGCAGATGGGTCACACTGCGCTTCCCGCGGCGACGCCCGCCGCCGGAACAAGCGCAACGCCCCCGCAACCATGAACGCACACACTCCGGGCCCGCTCGGTGCTCCACGCTCTCCGTCCTCGCGCCGGCGCACGGCCTCTCGCCTGCGGCCGCTCGTGATCGCCCTCGCTGCTGCCCTGCCGTCTGCTGCGCTCGCCGTCGGCGCTCGCGGACGAGCCCGACATGTTCAACCGGCTCATCAAGCAAGGGCCCCCTCTTCGGCGCGCTCGGCGCGTTCGTCGGCGGCCTCCTCAACGCCGCCATGCCCGTGCACGTACCCGATGATCGCCATCACGGTGAGCGTCTTCGGCGCGCGCGAGGCGAAGAGCCGCGGCGAGGCCATGCTCCTCTCGACCGCTTCGTCGCGGGCATCATCACGCTGTTCACGCCGCTCCTCGTGGTCTCCGCGCTCTCCGGCACGATGTGCGGGGCAGGCGCTCGGCGAACAAGTGGGTCATCTTCGGCCTCTTCGTCGTTCTTCGCCGCGATGGCCGCCGCGATGTTCGGCGCGTTCGACCTCACGCTGCCCAACTCCGTCATGCAGCGGGTCTCCGCCGTCGGCGGGGCCGGCTACCGCGGCGCGTTCGTCCTCGGGCTGGTCTGCGGGGTCGTCGCCACGCCCTGCACCGGCCCGGTGCTCGGGGGCATGATCGCCTGGATCGCGGAGACCCACAACGTGGTCATGGGCAGCCATCGTCGGCTTCTCCTTCTCGCTCGGCCTCGGCCTGCCCTTCTTCCTCGTGGGCGCGTTCGCCGTCGGCTTGCCCAAGGGCGGCAAGTGGATGCTGTGGATCAAGTCGTTCTTCGGCATGGTGATGGCGGTCGTCGCGCTCTACTACCTCAAGAACGCCGTCCCGGCGCTCACCCGCTTCGCGCGGCCCGACAACACGTTCCTGGCGATCTGCGCGGGCGTCGTCGCGCTCGGCCTCGCCCTCGGGGCGGTGCACCTCTACTGGGATGACGGCGGTGTCGTGGTCAAGGCACGAAAGGGCGCAGGCATCGCGCTCTGCGTGGGCGGCGGGTTCCTCCTCGTCGCCGGCTGGCAGATGCCGAAGGGCTCGCTCACGTGGGAGCACTCGGAGGAGCTGGCCGTCGCCAAGGCCAAGAGCGAGAAGCGGCCGATGCTCATCGACTTCACGGCCGACCTGGTGCGGAGCTTGCCAGGAGCTGGCGAAGGAGACCTTCGCGGATCCGCGCGTCATGGAGAGGGCCGTCGCCGAGAACTTCGTCGCGGTGAAGGTCGACGCTACCAACGACGACGATCCGAAGGTCGACGCGGTGAAGGGCAAGTACAAGGTCGAGGGGCTGCCGACGGTCGTCATCTACGACTCGAGCGGCAAGGAGCGGAAGCGCTTCAAGGAGTTCGTCGGCCCGGAGCCTTTCCTCGCGGCGATCGAAGGTGTCAACTAGCGAGGTATGCTCCGCACCGTCCTCTTCCTTCTCCTCCCCCTCCTCTCGCTCCTCCTCTCGTCCTGCAGCCCCTCGACGGGGCCCGGCGGCGCCGGCGGCGCGAACGGCTCGGTGGGCTCGATCATCATCGGGCTCACGAGCGACCTGCGCGTCGGCGTCGACATCACCTCGCTCCACGTGGTGATGCGCGCCGGCGGCGCGGTGATCAAGGACGAGACGCTGAGCTCCACGAGCACCACGGAGCACCTCTCGCTCCCCACCGAGCTCCCGTTCACGGACCTCCCCGGCGGCACCGCGGTCGAGGTCTCCATCGACGCCTTCGGCCCGGGGGACTCCACCACGCCGTTGCTCGACCGCCTCGCGGCGACCAGCGTCGTCGCCGGGAAGACGCTGCTCCTGCATCGTGAGGCTCGACTCACGCTGCGTCGCCCTGCCGGGCTCGAGCGCCCCGACGTGCACCGCGCCCGAGACGTGCGTCGCCGGCGCGTGCGAACCGGAAGAGGTCGACCCCAGCGAGCTCCCGCCCTACTCGCCGTCATGGTCCGAGGTCTCGACCGACCCGTGCAAGCCGACCAACGCCGGGCCCCCGATCGTGCTCGTGGGCGAGGGCCAGGCCGACTACTTGCCGCTGATGAACGGTCAGGTCGATCAGGTGGAGCAGGGCCCACAGGGGGGCCACCACGTCTGGGTCGCGATTCGTACGAAGAACCTGCACCAGTCTGGATCGATCACGTCGATCACCGGCCACTTCCCCGATCTCGACATCGACGTGGGCCCGTTCAACGTCATCTTCACCCAGGAGGTGGACGAGGGCGGCTACTGCAAGATCTACGGGCTCCGCTTCCAGCTCGATCAGCAGTACCCCATCCAGATGCTCCTCGGTCACCCGCTCGACATCAAGGTGACGGTGACCGACACCGACAACAGCGTCGGCGTCGGCACGAAGGACGTGGTGCTCTCGAAGACCTACTTGATGTGAACCGCGAGCGGCGGCTCAACGCGCGTTCGGCGGCCCCGCCGATTCCCCCGGCGCAGGAAGAGGCTGGCCCGCGGCCCACTTCGCGAACCAACCTCCGGTCAAGAGGTCCAGCTCCGCCTCCGCCTCGATCGCCGCGAGGCGCGCGCTGAGGATCTCCTCGGGCGGCGACGCCGCGTTCTCGGCGAGCGCGAGCGCGCGCTGCCAGGCGAAGAGCACCTTGAGGACGTGGGCGCGGAGCTGCGTCTGAGCCTCCGTCCGCTCCTGCCGGATCCGCTCGAGCGTGACCTCCTCCTCGGCGAAGACCAGCCTGTCCAGCCGCCAAGTCGCGCGCGCCTCCAGCCAGTACTTGACGTCGTCGACCCCGGTGATACGCGTCGGGTCGTACAGCGTGGGCGAGAGCCCCTCGCCGCTGTCCACCGTGCGCAGCACCCGCAGCCGGAGCTCCGGGAGCCCTGCCGATTGGCGCGCGCGGGCGGCGAGCGCGTCCATGCGCGCGCCCGGATCGACGAGGCCAGCGTGGCGCAGCGCGGCCTCCACGGCCGCCTGGGCCACGTCGGGCGTCACGACCACGGGGATGCGCAGCGGCGGGGGCGGCACGCCCGGCGCGTGGACCGGCGGGGGAGGAGGCGCGGATGGAGGAGGCGGGGGAGGCCGCGGCACGTCGGGCGGCGCGCCTTCCCGCGGTGGGCGTGTGTCCTCGCCGATGTGCAACGAGCGCAGCCGGGGTGAGGCGAGGCGCTCGAGGGGCACCGAGAGTACCGCCATCACGCCGACGATGTGCTCGTCGGGCAAGAGCTCCTCGTACGTGGCGCCGACGGAGAGCGTCAGCGGCGCATGACCGGGCGAGCCCGGAGGCGGCGCGCCGCGCCGTGCGCGCGGGGGCTCGGGCGGGTCGAGTCGCGGGTCGAGCTCGAAGCGCGGGTCGAGGCCGTAGCCCGGGTCGAGCTCGAGCGGCGCATGGAGGATCGACTCATCGGCAGGCCCGGCGAGCACGCGGCCGGGCAAGGCGACGAGCGCCGGGATCAGCGCGAGCTGGAAGAGGCGTCGCGCGGCGGAGGGGGACAGGTGGAAGGTCATGTCCTCCCATCGGCGGAAGGAGCATGCGGGTTGCGTGCGTTCGTGCGATTTTCGGTTTTCTGGACGCGCCCGCCGGCCCGGCGTCAGAAGAGCCCGCTGGCGCCGCCACGCGGAAGCTCGCTGGCGCCGCCATGGACAATCGGCCCCTGCCTGCGCCGCGGGCGCGCCCGCCGGCCCGGCCCGCCGCGCCCGAGCTCGCTGGATCCACCCGGCTCGTACCAGCCCGGCCCCTCGTCCTCGTACGGCGCGTCGTCGTGAGCCTCCTCGTACGGCAGGTCGGCCTCGAGGCCGTACGCCGGAGCGCCCCCTCCCGCCAGCGCATCCCAGGTCTCCACGCCCGTATCCACCGGCCCCGGGTGCGGCCCCGACGGCGCCCGCGCACGCACCCCGAAGGCGGCCGCTTGTCGCCCCGCCGCAGCGAAGGCCGGCGCGGAAGACGCGTGCCGCCGACCGTCCGGCGCGACCGCAGCATCGACGCGCCGGCTCTGGAAGGGCGCCACCACGGGCTCCGCTTCCCACCGCGCCACCTCCTGCGCCACGGACTCGACGGGCACCGCGCGTGGCGTCGTCACCTCGGAGCCCACGGCGAAGGGCTCGAAGCCACCGTCGAGCCAGCCGATGCTCACCCGCACGTTCGAACCGGGCTGTACGTTGTTGAGGAAGCGATCGCCGTAGAGCGCGTCGACGCGCAGGTCCCGCGTATCGACCACCGGCCCCTCCCAGGTCGCGACCACGCTGACGACGCGAACGGCGAGCGCCCCGTCGGGGCGACGCGCACGTGCGCGCGCGAGCGTCGTCGCACGCACCTCCCAGTAGAGGTACACCGTGCGGGGATCGACGGAGATGGCCACAATCTCGTCGACCTCGTAGCGATCGGGGAGCGGCGGCTCCACGAGCGCCGCGGGCGCCGTGGCCACGGGGCTCGACGCCACGAGGGCCTCCGGTGCCACCGTCGGAGCCGGGAGGTGTCCGGGCTCTCCCCCCGCGGTGACCCGCTCGGCGCTGGGCCCGCCGAGATCGGAGGGCGCCGGCACCTGCGCTGGAGCCGCAGGAGCGAGCGCTGCCGCAGGCTCGGCCTGCGCCGGTGCGTGCGGGGGAGCTGCCGCCACCCGCGACCGGGTGCTCGGACGCGGGCGCCTCGCTCGCGTCGCCCGCCTCCTCGTCCACCGGCTCCGCCTCCGCCGGCTCCTTCTCGCGGACCCCACGCGCCCGAGATCGCTGCGCCTGCTCCGCGAAGCGGACCCGCATCGCGTGGGCTTCGCGATGCTCGGGCTCGCGCGCGATCACCTCGTCCAGCACCGCGACGGCGCGGTCGAAGTGGCCCTGCGCGGCGTAGATCTCGGCGAGCGTGACGGTCGGCAGCGGCGGCGGCGGCGGGCGAAAGCCGCGCTGGTCGCCCTGCTGCCGGAGCACGCGCGCCGCCTCCGGCAGGTGGAGCCCGCGCTCGACGACACGGGCGAGGAGGTCGCGCGCGCGGCCCAGCCACCCGCGCGCCTTGGCGCGCTCACGCTCGTCCTTCGCGGTGCGCCCGATGATCTCGTCGACGAGCTCGGGCTGCGTGAGCACGCGAGGCCGCGGGATGCCAAGCCGCTCCGCCTGCTCGATCAACTGCTCCCGCGTCATCCGCTCGAGATCCTGCCGGTGCATCGGCGCGGACCCTACCACAGCGGATGAGGCGCGGGGCGTCGGATGGCTGCGTCACCGCCACGCCCCGCCCGCCGCCTCGTCGGGCGCGAGGCCCGCCAGCCGCTCGCGCGCGGCCGTCCCGTCGCGGGCGATCTGTTCCTTGAGCGCGTCGAGGCCGGCGAAGCGCTGCTCGCCGCGCAGGCGGGCGACGAGGTGCACCCGCAGGCGCGCGCCGTACAGGTCGGCGTTCGGTGTCGAAGAGGTGTACCTCCACGCTCGGCGCCGCTTCGCCCGATTTCACCGTGGGCCGCACGCCGACGTTCGCCACCCCGGCGGCGAGCGCGACCGGCCCGGAGGCGCCTTCCACCTCGCGATCCACGAGCACGGCGTACACGCCGAAGGGCGGCAGCGCCTCGGCGACCTCCGCGAGGTTGCACGTGGGGAAGCCGAGGGTGCGGCCGCGGCGGTCGCCCGCGACGACCGTGCCCGAGAGCATGTGGGGCCGGCCGAGCATGCGCGTGACTTCGTCGAGCTCGCCTCGGGCGAGCGCCTCGCGCACGCGCGAGCTCGACCAGGGCCCGCGCTCGTCGCCGACGAGGTCGTGGGATCGCGTCTCGAAGCCCAGGCTTCGCGCCCAGGCGAGACAGCTCCTCGAAGTCGCCCGCGCGGTCCTTGCCGAAGCGGAAGTTGTGGCCGACGACGACGACGGCGGCGTGCAAGGGCGCGACGAGCGTGGCGCGCGAACGCTTCGGGCGACAGGGAGGCGAACGCGGAGATCGAAGCGCCAGACGACGAGCGTGAGCTCCCGATCGATCCGCCGCACGCAGCTCCTCCTTGCGATGGAGCGCGGTGAGCAGCGGGGGCACCGGACGGCCGAGCACGGCGCGCGGGTGCGGGGAGAAGGTGAGCACCGCGGGGCGGAGGCCGCGGCGGCCGGCGTCCTCGACCACGGACGCGAGCACCGCCTGATGGCCGCGGTGCACGCCGTCGAAGTTGCCGATGGCGACGACCTGCCGCCGTGCTCGCTGCCGTCCACAGTCCTCTTCGTAGCCAAACGCGCGCGCTGCGCAAAGCCGGGAGTGCCGCGGCGCGGCGAATGCTTGACGACCCTCCCCTCGACTGTTAGAGCCGCGCTCGCCCGAGCTGACCACCTCGGCTTCGCCTCGCCGGCGGAGCAGAGATTTCGCCACTGGCCGCATGAGCGGTGGATCGTGCTCCTCGTGCCCGACCGGCTGGGGACACCTCCCCCACCGTGACTGGCGCGGAGTATGATCGTCGTCACCGGCTGCGGTCTCTCCCATCGACGGGCTGGGCCGGCAGGACAGCGCAACACCGGGCAGGAGGAGACGCGCCGTGTTCAAGAGGGTCGCCATCTTCTCGGGGAACGCGAACACGGCGCTCACGCAGGAGATCTGCCAGGCGCTCGAGTTGCCCGTGGGCAAGTCGAAGGTGTCGCGCTTCTCCGACGGTGAGACGTTCTGCGTGATCCAGGAGAACGTGCGCGGCGTCGACACGTACGTCGTGCAGCCGACCTGCTCTCCGGTGAACGACAGCGTGATGGAGCTGCTCATCATGGTCGACGCGCTCCGCCGCGCCTCGGCCGGGTCGATCACCGCGGTCATCCCCTACTACGGCTACGCCCGGCAGGACCGCAAGGTGGCGCCGCGCACGCCCATCACGTCCAAGCTCGTCGCCGATCTCATCGTCGCCGCCGGCGTCGACCGCATCGTCTCGGTCGACCTGCACGCCGCGCAGATCCAGGGCTTCTTCAACATCCCCTTCGACCACCTCTTCGCCATGCCGGCGCTGCTCGACGATCACCTGCGGCAGCACTACTCGGGCGACGTGGTCATCGTCTCGCCCGACGCCGGCGGCGTCGAGCGCGCGCGCGCCTACTCCAAGCGCCTCGGCGGCACGCTCGCCATCATCGACAAGCGGCGCGAGCGGGCGAACGAGAGCGAGGTGATGAACATCATCGGCGAGGTGGATGGGCGGCGCTGCCTCGTGCTCGACGACATGATCGACACCGCCGGCACGCTGGTGAACGCGGCCAGCGCGCTGATGAAGGCCGGCGCGCGGAGCGTGGCCGCGTGCGCGACGCACGCCGTCCTCTCCGGGCCCGCCGTCACCCGCATCAAGGAGAGCCCGCTCACCGAGGTGATCGTGACCAACACCATCCCGCTCACCGAGGAGGCGAGGGCGAGCGGCCGCTTCAAGGTCGTCTCCATCGCCCGCCTCCTCGCCGAAGCGATCCGCCGCATCCACCACTCGGATTCGGTCAGCTCGCTCTTCGTCTGAGGGTCACCGGCCAGTTCCCGGGCACGCTCGCGTCGTGCCCGCCTGGACTCCCACCGGCCTCGGCGCAGCCGAGGCGATCAGCGCGCCGCGACGCGATGGCTGACGCGCACGTTGCGCGTGTTGTGCGCGCCGATGTTGGAGAGGTCGAACGACGCGCCCGTTCCGGTGAACCCGCCCTTGCCCCCTGCGGGCGGCGTGTCGGACACGCTGATGTCGATCGTGACCACGGCGCCGCGCGCGTACGCGTCGGGCAGCCCGCTGGCCGCGATCGACGCCGCCGCTTGCATCGCGGCGTTCCACGCGGCGGTGCCGCCGCCGGTCGACGTCGCGAGGCGGCAGCCCGAGACGACGCCCCCTGGGCCGACGGTGCAGACGATGCTGCCCCGCGTCCCGCTCGGGATGTCCGAGCTCATCACGGCAGCCCGGGCGGCCGACGCCATCGTGCCCGCGACCGGAAGATCGAGGCCGATGTTCTTGTCGTTCTTGGCCATCGCGTCGCGGACGACCTTGCCGGCGATGTCCCGGTCGACCTCGCGCGGCGCGGGCGCGACCGTGGGCGCGGGCGCGGCGGCCGTGGCGTGGTCGGGGAGCACGCCGGGCATGGCCCACACGGGGCCGTTGCTGAGGCCCGCCACCCCGGGGACGCCGAGCACGCCCGTGTTCTCGTCGGGGAGCTTGTCGTAGCTCGGCGCCGTGGGAGCCGTGGGCGGCGGGTTCTCGGCCGCGGGCTCCGACGTCGACGGTGCTTGCGGGCTCACGCGCTCGGACGGCGCATTGCGGACGGTGGCGCGAACGTCCGGGGCCGGTTCGCGAGCACGGGTCGCGCCCGGGGCCTCGGGCAGCAAGGGAGGGGGCTCGCTCACCTCCACGGGCAGGGCCGTGGGAAGCTCGATGTCGATGACCCGAAGGTCGCGGTGGTCCGAGGCCTTGACGAGCGAGAGCGGAGGCATCGCGTGGGCGACGACCAGGAGCGCCACGTGGAGCCCCAACGCCGCAAGAAAGGTGTACCGCTCGGTCCGCACGCCCCGTCACCTTGGCGGGATCGGCGCCGCGGCGCAAGAGATCGGCACGATTGCGCGCGCCCGGGCCTAGGGCGCGCCGACGCACCCGTCCGGGGAGGCGACGCACCCCAGCACCCGCCGCACGGCCTTTCCCACGAGGATCGGGACCATTTCCCGCCGCCACTCGGCTTCGTCGTCCAGGTTCGTGAGCGGCTTGCACTCGGCGAAGGCCGCCTGCGCCAGCGCCTCCGGAAGCTGTGACACGTTGGCGCCCGGGCCCACCTTCGCCGCCGCCCGCACCCGGCGCGGCCGCGCGCCGAGCGCCGACACCACGACGTCGGCCGCGAGGACGGGGGCAGCCGGGAGGGACGAGCCCGGCTCCGCGTCCACCCGCGCCGCCACCGAGAGCAGGGGGAAGTCGATCGCCCCCCGCTTGCGCAGCTTCTCGAACGCGCTGCGCCTGCCCG
Source organism: uncultured delta proteobacterium (assembly GCA_963827955.1). Taxonomy (GTDB): domain Bacteria; phylum Myxococcota_A; class Polyangia; order Polyangiales; family Polyangiaceae; genus CAWHDJ01. The sequence continues at coordinate 865,872 of CAWHDJ010000017.1, forward strand.
CGACGACCGGGATCGCCGCGCGCACGACGATCTCGCCGGGCTCGAGCACCGTGTTCTTGATGCCGTCGGCCGTGTAGAAATCGCGCGCCGGGATCCGGCGCTCGCCGCCCTTGCCGAGGAGATGGATCTCGGCGTCGAGCGCGATGAGCGCGGGCGCGCTGTCGTTGGAGGCGGCGGCGACGCACTTGGCGCCGCCCTTGACCACGTGGCAGACGGTGCCGTCCTTCTTGAGGCAGTAGCCCAGCGCCTTTCGCCAGAAATACGTCTGGTTATAGTAGCGGCAGCGCGTGTCGAGGCAGATGTTGCCGCCGAGCGTCCCCATCGCGCGGTGGTGCGGCCCACCGACGGCGCCCGCGGCCTCGGCGAGCGCGGGCGCGAGGCGCTGCACCAGGAGGCTCTCGGCGATCTCCGCGAGCTTCATCCCCGCGCCCACGAGGAGCGAGGTGCCGGCGGCGTCGAGCGCGATGCCGCGCAGCTCCTCGAGCCGGGTGATCGAGACGACGTGCTCGGGCTCGAAGAGCCCCTGCTTCATGTTGGGCAGCACGTCGGTGCCGCCGGCGATGATCTGCGCCTTCGGCCCGAGCGCGGCGAGCAGCGAGAGCGCCTCGTCGAGCGTCCGGGGTCGGTGGTAGTCGAAGATGGGCAGCGGGAGCACGGCGCGAGGGTCCTCGTCTACTCGGCCGCGCGTTGCTCGCGGGTGCGCTTGTCGCGCATCGCCGCGAGGACGCGGGCGGGGGTGAAGGGGAGGCGGTCGATGCGCACGCCGACCGCGTCGAAGATCGCGTTGGCGATGGCCGGGATCGACGGGTGCAGGGGGCCCTCGCCGGCCTCCTTGGCGCCGCGTGGGCCCTCCGGATCGTGCGACTCGACCAGGAGCGCGACGAGATCGGGCACGTCGAGGCTCGTCGGGATGCGGTAGTCGAGGAGGTTCGGCCCCTTGTGCAGGCCGCCCTCGCCGATCACGTGCTCCTCGAGGAGCGCCTCGGCCGCGCCCATGTACGCCGACCCCTCGATCTGCCCCTCGACGAGCGTCGGGCAGAGGGCCTTGCCGCAGTCGTGCGCGACCCAGATCGTCTTCACCTCCACGCGGCCGGTGTCGGGGTCGACCTCGACCTCGGCGACGTGCGCGGTGAACGAGTACGCGGGCGAAGCGCCGATGGTGCCGCCGCGGTAGTCGCCGCCGAGCTCGGGCGTGTTGTAGTAGCCGACCGCGCCGAGCGTGCCGAACTTCGACTCCGCGAGCTGGATGGCCTCGGTCACGGGGACGCCGCGGCTCGGGTCCGCTGCCACGCAGAGCGCGCCGCGCGTGACCAGCACCTCGCGCGGCGTCACGCCGAGCTTCTCGGCGACGGCCTCGACGAGCTTCTCTCGCACCTGCTGCGCGGCGTGGAGCGCGGCGTTGCCGTTCATGAAGGTGCCGCGCGACGAGTACGCGCCGAGGTCCACCGGGCAGAGGTCGGTGTCCCCGGAGACGACGCGCACCGCGCCGAGGTCGAGCCCCAGCTCGTCGGCGACCAGCACGGCCAGCATCGTGTCGCAGCCCTGGCCGATTCTCGCTCTGGCCGGAGAAGACCGTGACGACGCCGGAGCGGTCCACCTTGAGCTGCACGGCGCTCTGCGGCATCTGGTTCGGGTAGATGCAGTAGTTGGTGCCGCTGATGTACGCGCTGGCGGCGACGCCGAGCCCGCGGCCGTAGGGCAGCTTCCCGCGCCGCTCCTTCCACCCGCTCGCCTTCTCGACCCGGTCGAGGCACTCGGTGATGCCGTTCGAGGTGACGCGCATCCCGTTGAGCGTGCGCGCGTTCGGCGCCACCAGGTTGCGCCGGCGGAGCTCGATCGGATCGATCCCGAGGCGCTCGGAGATTTTGTCGAGCGAGACCTCGAACGCGAAGCGCGGCTGCACGCTGCCGTGGCCCCGCTTGGGCCCGCACGGCGGCTTGTTGGTGAAGTAGCGCGTGGAGCGGAAGCGGTACCCCTCGGCGAACGCGGGGAGCGTGAGGAGCTGGCCGGAGTAGTACGCGGTGACCAGGCCGAACGACGAGTAGGCGCCGCCGTCGATGTGGGTGCGGGCGTCGACGGCCGTGAGCTTGCCGCCGCGCGTCGCCCCCACCTTCATCGCGATGCGCATCGGGTGCCGGCCGCGGTGGGCGTAGAACTCCTCCTCCCGCGTGTAGAGGAACTTGACGGGCCTCCCCGTGATCATGGCGAGCTTCGCCGCGCAGAACTCGAGGGAGAACGGCTCGCTCTTGCCGCCGAAGGCGCCGCCGATGGGCGGCTGGATCACGCGGATGCGCGCCGGCGAGATGCGGAGCACGCGCGACAGCTCGCGGTGCAGGTAGTGCGGGACCTGCGTCGCCGACCACACCGTGAGGAGGCCGTTGTTGTCGTACTGCCCGATGGCGCAGTGGGTCTCGATGGGCACGTGCGCCGAGCCCTCGTAGTAGTACTCCCCGTCGACCACGACGTCGGAGCCGCCGAGGAGCCCGTCCACGTCCCCGAACTCCAGCTCGACCTCCTTCGAGACGTTGTCCTTACCGCTCCTGCCGAGCCCGACGGCGGGCTTCTCGATGGCGGTGTCGAGGTCCGTCGCGGTGGGGAGCAGCTCGTACTCCACGTCGATGAGCTCGGCCGCCTCGTGGGCGATGCGCTCGTCCGTCGCGGCGACGGCGGCCACCGCGTCGCCGACGAAGCGCGCGCGCTCGAGCGCGAGCGGGTACTCGTCCGGCGTCCACGGGATGATCCCGAAGCGCTCCGGCATGTCCTTGCCGGTGATGACGGCGACGACGCCGCGCCGCGCGAGCGCCCGCGACGGGTCGATCCGGACGATGCGCGCGTGCGGGTGCGGGCAGCGCAGGAGGCGGCCCCAGAGCATGCGCGGGAGGTGGATGTCGTCCGTGTAGCGGACCTGCCCGGTGACGCGCGGCGCGAGCAGCGCGCGGGTGCGCCTGCCGACGAGGCCCGAGCCGGGCGTGGGGGCGATGACGGGAGGGGGGACGCGCTTCTCGTCCATGGCTCAGCGGGCCTCCTCGCGGCTCGATTTCTCGGAGACGTTGGAGGGATATGGCTGCGGCACGCACTCCGAGCCGGGCATGTCGACCTGCGAAGGCTCCTCCCCTCGCTTGATCTTCGCCGCCATCTCCACCGCGTCGACGATGCGCCCGTAGCCGGTGCAGCGACAGAGGTTGCCGGAGATCGCGAGCTTGATCTCGTCGCGCGTCGGCGACGGGTTGCGGCCGAGGAGCGCGGTCGCGCTCATCAGCATGCCGGGGGTGCAGAAGCCGCACTGCCCGCCGCCCGCCCGGTCGAAGCAGTCGACGAGCGGATCCAGGTGCGGCGCGCCGCCGAGCGTCTCCACCGTCTCCACCTCGCGACCGTCCGCCTCGAGCGCCAGCGTGAGGCAGGAGAGCACCGCCTTCCCGTCGAGGACGACGGTGCACGCGCCGCAGTCGCCCTTGTCGCAGCCCTGCTTCGTCCCGTAGAGGTCGAGGTCGTAGCGGAGCGCCTCGAGCAGCGTCCGGCGTGGGTGGACGGCGAGCTCGACCGGGGCGCCGCCGATGCGCAGCGTGATGGGGACGAGGCGATCCGTCGGCTTCGACGGCTTCGCCCCCGAGGTGGACGGCGCGACGCCGTGATCCGATGCCCGCTCGTCTGAAGCGACCCGGTACGCGGGGGGCGCCCCTCGCTCGCGGAGCGACGCGCTCGCCGGCGAGCGGGTGGTCGGGCGGGATGCTCCAGCACAGGGCGCGCGCGGCGAGCACGCCGTACTCGCGGAGGCGCTCGCGCGGGACGACGGGGCGCACGCCGAGGAGGCCGAGGTTGTGGACGAGCAGCTCGAGCGAGGCGTTGCCGACGCGCTCGCCGACGCCGAGCCCGGTGCCGTGCACGCGATCGACGGCCGCCTCCACCGCCCAGAGCGCGGTGGGCAGCGCGAGGCCGCGATCGTTGTGGCCGTGCCAGTCGAGCTCGACGTGGGACGCGCCCATGGCCTGCGAGCTCGCGGCGGGCAAAGCCGACGAGCGCCTCGACGCCGTAAGGCGTGACGTGCCCGGTGGTGTCGCAGAGGCAGAGGCGGCTCGCGCCCTCGTCGACGGCGGCGCGGAAGAGGGTGCGCAGCGCGTCGGGGTGCGATCGCGTCGTGTCCTCCGTCACGAGGCAGAAGCTTGAGGCCGGCCTTCACCGCCGCCTGCGTGGCGGTGCGCACCGCCTGGACCAGGAACGCCTCGTCCCACCCCTCCGAGGAGATCCGGATCGGCGAGCTCCCGAGAAACGCGTAGACCTCGAGCGGGAGGCCGGCGCGATCGGAGGCGCGGACGATGCCCTCCACGTCGGAGACGACCGTGCGCGCGGCCGCCGTGGCGATGAGCGGCAGGCGCGCCTCACGGATCTCGCGGCAGAGCACCTCGGTGTCCGCGGCGTAGCGGGCGCCGGCGGCCGGCAGGCCGACGCTCACGACGTCGACGCCGACGCGGACCATGGCGTGGAGCAGATCCACCTTCGCGCCGATCGGGCCGGCGACGCCGGTCGCGTTCTGCATCCCGTCCCGGAGGGTCTCGTCGACCACGGCGACGCGACGGGTGAGCCCGAAGCCGAGGGGCGCGACGCCCCTCGGCGACTCGCGGTTCCAGTCGAAGATCGAACCCGAGGCGACCGGCTCTTGCATGGCCGCAGGTGTGCGCGCTTCTCGCATGGGTACGTCCGAGGAGGCGGTCGTACCATGGATCCGGCGGGGGATCCGCCCACGTGGGGCTTGACGCGACGGGTCGGCACGCGGGCCCCGGCGGCCGGCCCGGCGCGACCGGTCCTCTTGACACCGGCCGCCCGGCGCCCATACTTCGCATGCGAAACGTCGCCGCCGTGCCCCCCTGCCCTTCCACGAGGTTGACTCGATCATGGCCAACCTTCGCTCCGCTTCGATGGACGCGTCGCAATCGTCACCGGCGCCGGCGGCGGCCTCGGCCGCTCCCACGCCCTCCTGCTCGGCAAGCGCGGGGCGCGCGTCGTCGTCAACGATCTCGGCGGGTCGATGCACGGCGGCGGGCAGAGCGCCACGCCCGCGCAGAAGGTGGTCGAGGAGATCAAGGCCGCCGGCGGCGAGGCCGATCGCCAACTACGACTCGGTCGAGGACGGCGCGAAGATCGTGCAGGCCGCGCTCGACACGTGGGGCAGGATCGACATCGTCGTCAACAACGCGGGCATCCTCCGCGACACGAGCTTCCAGAAGCTGAGCGAGGAGGACTGGGACCTCATCTACCGCGTCCACGTCCTCGGCGGCTTCCGCGTCACGCGCGCCGCGTGGAACCATATGCGCGACGCCGGCTACGGGCGCGTCGTCTTCACCGCGTCGGCCGCCGGCATCTACGGCAACTTCGGCCAGGCCAACTACAGCATGGCCAAGCTCGGCCTCGTCGGGCTCTCGAACACGCTCGCCATCGAGGGGCGCAAGCGCAACGTCCTCGTCAACACCATCGCCCCCATCGCCGGCTCGCGCCTCACCGAGACGGTGCTCCCCAAGGAGCTCATCGACGCGCTCAAGCCCGAGTACGTCTCGCCGCTCGTCGGCTGCCTCTGCCACGAGTAGCTGCAAGGAGAGCGGCGGGCTCTTCGAGGTCGGCGGCGGCTACTTCGCCAAGCTGCGGTGGGAGCGCACGGCGGGCAAGACGTTCAAGCTCGGGCAGCGACATCGAGCCCGAGGCCCTCGCGGCGGCGTGGTCCGAGGATCACTAGCTTCGAGAAGTGCCGAGCACCCGGCCGACATCACCTCGTCGATGGGCCCGGTCATCGCGAACCTGAGTCGAAGAGCAAGGGCGGCAACGAGTTCATCGACGTCGACGCGGCCCTCGGTTACGAGTTCCCGCCGCTCGCGACGGAGTACGCCGAGCGCGACCTCTCGCTCTACGCGCTCGGCGTCGGCGCCGGCGACCGACCCGCTCGACGTCAAGGATCTGCCAGTACGTCTACGAGCTGCACGGCGACGGCTTCCGCGCCCTGCCGACGTACTCGGTCGTCCCCGTCATCAACTCCATCCTCGAGACGGCCAAGCAGGGCACGCAGGCCCCCGGGCTGCGCTACGGCTTCGATCGCATCCTCCACGGCGAGCAGTACACCGAGGTGAAGCGCCCGCTCCCGCCGCACCAGAAGCTCGTCCACAAGTCGCGCATCAAGGAACATCTGGGACAAGGGCAAGAACGCCGTCGTCGTCATCGAGACGCGCGAGCTACGACGAGGCCGACCAGGAGCTCGCCTACAACGAGATCACCATGGTGGTGCGCGGCGCGGGCGGCTGGGGCGGCGAGCGCGGCCCGAGCGGCGACGCGAACGCGCCGCCGGACCGCGCGCCCGACGCGGTGGTCGAGCAGAGGATCAGCGCCGACCAGGCCCTCCTCTACCGCCTCTCCGGCGACTGGAACCCGCTCCACGCCGACCCCGCCTTCGCCCAGGCGTTCGGCTTCCCCCGCCCCATCCTGCACGGGCTCTGCATCGTTCGGCTTCGCGGCGCGGCACGTCATCAAGGCCTTCGCCGGCAACGACGCCCGCCTCTTCAAGTGCATCCGCGCCCGCTTCGCCGACAGCGTCTTCCCCGGCGAGACGCTCGTGACCGAGATGTGGAAGGAGTCGCCGCAGCGGATCGTCTTCCGCTCCAAGGTCGAAGGAGCGCGACAAGGTCGCCATCAGCAACGCGCGCCGTCGAGCTCTACGCCGAGGTCCCCGCCGCGAAGACCGCGCCCAAGGCCGCGCCGGCGCCCGCCGAAGCGAAGGCCGCCGCGCCCGCCGCGGCGCTCGACCCGGCGTCGCTCGGCGAGCGCGGACGTCTTCGTCGCGATGCGCGACACCATCGAGAAGAACGCCGACCTCGTGGGCAAGGTCGGCACCGTCTTCCAGTTCCACCTCAAGGGCCCGGACACGTCGTGGAGCGTCGACGTCAAGAACGGCGCCGGCTCCGTCACCGCCGGCACCGCGCCCGCCGAGGTCACGCTCGAGCTCTCCAACGACGACTTCCTCGCGATGGTGAACGGCAAGGCCGACCCGCAGAAGCTGTTCATGACCGGCAAGCTGAAGATCAGCGGCAACGTCATGGCCTCGCAGAAGCTCACGCACCTCATGAAGCGCGTCGACCCGAAGGCCGCGATGGACGCCATCATCAAGGCCCGCGGAGGCGCGGCCCCGGCCGCCACTCCCGCGGCCGCGCCGGCTGCAGCCGTCGACCCGGCGTCGCTCGGGAGCGCGGACGTCTTCGTCGCGATGCGCGACACCATCGAGAAGAACGCCGACCTCGTGGGCAAGGTCGGCACCATCTTCCAGTTCCACCTCAAGGGCCCGGACACGTCGTGGAGCGTCGACCTCAAGAACGGCGCCGGCTCCGTCACCGCCGGCACCGCGCCCGCCGACGTCACGCTCGAGCTCTCCGACGACGACTTCGTCGCCATGTCGAACGGCAAGGCCGACCCGCAGAAGCTGTTCATGACGGGCAAGCTCAAGATCTCGGGCAACGTCATGGCCTCGCAGAAGCTCACGCACCTCATGAAGCGCGTCGACCCGAAGGCCGCGATGGCCGCGATCCAGAAGGCCCGGGGCGGAGCCGCTCCGGCCGCTGCCGCCCCTGCCGCCTCTCCTGCCGCGAGATCGTCGAAGGCCCCCGCCATCTTCAAGGCCCTCGGCGCGCGCCTCGCGGCGAGCCCGGGCCTGTCCGCCGAGGATCGGCGCGGTCGTTCACGTCGTCGTCAAGGATCCGGACAGCACCTGGACGCTCGATCTCGCGACGCAGCCCGGCAAGGTGAGCGAGGGCAAGGTCGGCGAGGCGGCGACCACCCTCACGCTGGCCGAGGAGGATCTCGTCGCGCTGACGGCCGGCACGCCGGCCAGCCGCCTCCACCAGCAGGGCAAGCTGCGCGTCGACGGCGACGTGCGCCCCGCCCACAAGCTCGCCATCTTCAAGGATCTCGTCTGAGGCCAAGCCGCAGAGAAGGAGGAAGCCATGGGTCGTCGCGTGAACGTGATCGGCGTCGGGATGACGAAGTTCGCCAAGCCTGGCGCGAGTGAGGACTACCATGTCATGGCGACCAAGGCGGCCAAGGCCGCGCTCGCGGACGCCGGCGTGGACTACGCCGACGTCGAGCAGGCCTACGCCGGCTACGTGTTCGGCGACAGCACGTGCGGCCAGCGCGCGGTCTACGACGTCGGGCTCACCGGCGTCCCGGTGTTCAACGTGAACAACAACTGCTCGACGGGCTCGACCGCGCTCTACCTCGGCCGGCAGGCCGTCGAGGGCGGGCTCGCCGAGTGCGTGCTCGTGGTCGGGTTCGAGAAGATGGAGAAGGGCGCGCTCGGCTCCAAGTTCAGCGACCGGACGAACCCGCTCGAGTACCACGCCGGCGTGATGAACGACCTCCAGGGCTTCACCCAGGCGCCGCCCGCCGCGCAGATGTTCGGCGGCGCCGGGCGCGAGTACCGCTGGAAGTACAACACCAAGCGCGAGACCTTCGCCAAGGTGGCGGAGAAGGCGCGCAAGCACGCCGCCAACAACCCCTACGCCCTCTTCAACCAGCAGCTCTCCGTCGCCGAGATCCTCGCCTCCGACGAGGTCTACGACCCGCTCACCCGCTACCAGTGCTGCCCGCCCACGTGCGGCGCGGCCGCGGCCATCCTCTGCTCCGACGACTACGCCAGGAAGAAGGGCAAGGCCGGCGCCGTGTACATCGCCGCGCAGGCGATGACCACCGACTACGCGTCGAGCTTCAAGGACGACAGCATGATCAAGATGGTCGGCTTCGACATGACGAAGGAGGCCGCCAGGAAGGTGTACGAGAAGGCCGGCCTCGGCCCCGACGACGTCGACGTCGTGGAGCTGCACGACTGCTTCACCACGAACGAGGTGCTCACCTACGAGGGGCTCGGCCTCTGCAAGGAGGGCGAGGCCGAGAAGTTCATCTGGGAAGGCGACAACACCTACGGCGGTGACTTCGTGGTCAACCCCTCCGGCGGCCTGCTCTCCAAGGGCCACCCGCTCGGCGCCACCGGCCTCGCGCAGTGCACCGAGCTCGTCTGGCAGCTCCGCGGAACGGCCGACAAGCGCCAGGTCGAGGGCGCCAAGGTCGCCCTCCAGCACAACCTCGGCCTCGGCGGCGCCTGCGTCGTGACCATGTACCGCCGGGACTGAGCGGTCGATCCACCAGCCTACACGTGCTAGCGCTCGGCTCATGGCCGAGACCCTCCAGAGACCGGAGATCCTCGCGCCCGCCGGCAACGAGGGCGCGCTCCGCGCCGCGGTGCGCGCGGGCGCCGACGCGGTCTACTTCGGCCTCCAGGGCTTCAACGCGCGGGCCCGCGCCGACAACTTCGACGCCGCGGGGCTCGCCGCGACGATGCGCTACCTCCACGAGCACGGGGTGCGCGGCTACGTCACCCTCAACACCCTCGTCTTCGACGACGAGCTCGCCGCGCTCGAGCGCGCCGTCCGGGCGTGCGCGGGCGCGGGCGCCGACGCGGTGATCGTGCAGGATCTCGGCGTCCTCCGCCTGGTCCGCGCCGTCGCGCCGGAGCTGCCCGTCCACGCGTCCACGCAGATGACCTGCACCGACGCCGCCTCGGTCGCGCTCGCCGGCGCCCTCGGCGCGACGAGGGTGATCCTCGCGCGCGAGCTCTCGATCGAGGACATCGCCAGGATCCGCCGCGAGACAGACGTCGAGGTCGAGGTCTTCGTCCACGGCGCGCTCTGCGTGGCGTACTCGGGCCAGTGCCTGACCAGCGAGGCCATCGGCGGCCGCAGCGCCAACCGCGGCGCCTGCGCGCAGGCCTGCCGGCTCCCCTACGAGCTCGTCGTCGACGGCGAGCTGCGCGATCTCGGAGACCGCGCCTACCTGCTCTCGCCCGAGGACCTCGAGGCCAGCGCGCTCGTCCCCGAGCTGATGAAGCTCGGCGTCCACGCGCTCAAGATCGAGGGCCGCCTGAAGGGCCCCGAATACGTCGCGGCCACGACGCGCCTCTACCGCGAGGCCGTCGCCGCCGCGCTCGGCGAGGGCGGCTCGCTCGACGTCGCCCGAAACGCGGCTCTCCAGACATTCTCGCGCGGCTCGGGCCCCGGCTTCCTCGCCGGCGTCGACCACCAGCGCCTCGTCGAGGCGCGCGCGTGCGACCACCGCGGCATCCTCGCGGGCACGCTCTCGGGCGTGCGGCACGCGCGCGGCAAGGCTCACCTCGCGGTGCAGCTCTCGGCCCCGCTCGCGCTCGGCGACGGCATCCTGGTCGAGGGCGGCTTCGCGGGGGAGGGCGAGATCGGCGGGCGGGTGTGGGCGATCGCAGCGGGCGACGAGGGCGCCCCGCGCGCCGAGCCGGGCGCGGAGGTGCTCGTCTGGCTGGGCCCGGACAAGCGCGTCGCGAGCGCCACCGCGGGCCGCCGGGTCTGGAAGACGAGCGACCCGGCGCAGGGCCGCGAGATCGCCGCGCGCGTCGAGCGCGAGCCGCACCGGGTCCCCATCGACGTCCGCGTCTCCGGCCGCATCGGGGAGCCGCTCGTGCTGGAGGCGACGAGCGCCCGGGGCGCCGCCGCCCGCGTCGTCGGCGACGCGCCCCTGGAGCAGGCGCGCACGGCCCCCCTCACGGCCGAGACGCTGCGCGAGAAGATCGGCAAGCTCGGCGACACGCCGTTCTCGCTCGGCGCGCTCGCCATCGATTTGCCCGAGGGCGCCGTCGTCCCGGTCTCCTCCCTCAACCGCGCGCGCCGCGCCCTCGTGGCCGCGCTCGCCGCCGCCTCCGAGCGCGCCTGGCCCACCACCTCGATCACCGCCGAGGCCTTCGCCGCCGCCGCCGCGCCGCCCCCGCGCGAGCCTCCACCCGCCGGCCTCTTCGTCCTCTGCCGCACGCTCCCGCAGGCCGAGGCCGCGATCGACGCGGGCGCCACCGGCGTCTACCTCGACTTCCTCGAGCTGACCGGCACCGGGGCGGCCGTCCGCGCGCTCCGGGCGCGGGGCGCGGCGCACGTCGCCGTCGCTCCGCCGCGCATCCGCAAGCCGGGCGAGGAGAAGATCGACCGCTACCTCGAAGGCCTCCTGCCCGACGCCGTCCTGGTGCGCAGCCTCGGCGCGCTCTCCGCCGTCCGATCGGACGAGGCCCCCCGCATCGGCGACTTCTCGCTGAACGTCACCAACCGCCTCAGCGCCGCGGCCGTCCTCGCCGCGGGCGTCTCGGCCTTCACCCCTTCGTTCGACCTCGACGCCGCCCAGCTCCTCGCCCTGCTGGGCTCCGCCTTCGCCCCCTACGCGGAGGTGGTGGTGCACCACCCGATGCCGCTCTTCCACATGGAGCACTGCGTGATCGCCGCGCTGCTCTCGGAGGGCCACGATCACCACGACTGCGGCCGGCCGTGCGAGCACCACCGCGTCTCGCTGCGCGACCGCGCGGGCATGGACCACCCCGTCGAGGCCGACGTGGGCTGCCGCAACACCGTCTTCCACGCATCGCCGCAGAGCGCCGCCGGCCTCGTCCCCGCCCTCCGCGAGCGCGGCGTGCGCCGCTTCCGCATCGAGCTGGTCCGCGAATCGCCCGCCGAGACGGCGCGCGTGGTCGAGACGTACCGCGCGCTCCTCGAGGGGCGTGCGGCGGCGGCCGAGGTGTGGCGCGCGCTCCGAACAGAGAGCGGGTACGGAGTCGTGAAGGGCTCGCTCCGGGTGCTGCCGGCGTAACGCCAGCGCGCACTACGCGCGGGACAGCTTCTTCGCCATCTGCGCGCCGAGCTCGGCCAATCTCGTGGACGCGGCCTCGACGGCGTCGATGAGCGTGCGCCGCAGGCCGCCGGCCTCCAGCGTGTGGAGCCCGGCGATCGCCGTCCCGCCCGGGCTCGTCACCATGTCCTTCAGGCGGCCGGGGTGCTCCCCCGTCTCGAGCTGGAGCTTGGCGGCGCCGTACACCGTCTGCGCCGCGAGCAGGAGCGCGACGTCGCGCCCGAGGCCCACCTTCACCCCACCGTCGGCGAGCGCCTCGATCATCAGCATGACGTACGCGGGCCCGCTGCCCGAGAGGCCGGTCACCGCGTCGAGGAGCGTCTCGTCCAGCACGACGCAGCGCCCGACCGCCTCGAAGAGGGCGCGCGCCACCTCGAGGTCGTGCGCCGTGGCGTGCGCGCCCGGCGCGATCGCGGTGGCGCCGGCGAGGGCGATCGCGGCGGTGTTGGGCATGGCGCGGACCACGCGCGCGCCGGCCGGGAGGCGCGCCTCGATGGACTCGATGGGGACGCCGGCCGCGATGGAGACGACCAGGTCCCCCTCTGCGAGCGCGGCGGCGATGGGGGCGAGCACGCGGTCGACGATCTGCGGCTTCACGGCGATGACGACCACGTCCGCCCAGCGCGCGATCTCCTCGTTGTCCGTCGTGGTCTGGACACCGTGCTTCTTGCTCAGCTCGGCGAGGCGCTCCCCGTGCACATCGCTGGCCCGGATCTGGTCCGCCGTCACGGTCTGCGAGTGGAGCAGCCCGCGGATGAGCGCGCCGGCCATGTTGCCGCCGCCGACGAAACCGATCTTCTTCCCCGCCATCCGCGTCGCGTGGTCTGACATGGCCGCCACGCTAGCACCGACGGGGGCGGCTTGCGCAGCCAGGCGAAGCGAGGGATCCTCGCAGGGTGTCATGGGAGACGCTGCGAACGAATGGCTGCTCAGACGGGCGCAACGCGGAGCGACGAGCACCTCTTACGAGGCCCTGCTGGACAGGGATGCGGAGTGGGCGTTGAGCGAGGGCGGTCGGTTCTTCGAGGGAAAGAGCGCGGTGAACGAGGCGCTGCGCAAGATCGCGCGCCGCCTCGATGATCTGGGGATCCCGTATGCGGTCGCCGGGGGGATGGCGCTCTTCGAGCACGGTTTCCGCCGGTTCACCGAGGACGTCGACATCCTCGTCAGGCACGAGGACCTCAAGAAGATCCACCTCCAGCTCGACGGGCTCGGGTACACGCGCCCCTTCGCCGGGGCCAAGAACCTGCGCGACACGGAGCTCGGCGTCCGTGTCGAGTTCCTCATCGCCGGGCAGTTCCCGGGCGACGGAAAGCCGAAACCCATCGCGTTCCCCGATCCAGAGGCGGTCGCGTTCGAGCAGAACGGCGTCAAATACATCGGGCTCCCGACGTTGATCGAGCTGAAGCTCGCGTCCGGGATGACGAGCATCGAGCGGGGAAAGGACCTGGTCGACGTGCACGAGCTGATCAAGAATCCTCGACCTACCGCCGGACTTCTCCGAGCGCCTGCACCCGTTCGTGCGCGAGAAATATGCGGAGGTGTGGCGCTCCACGAGGCCGGTTGGGAAGCGGTATGTCCTCGTCTGGCCCCAGGAGTGGGCTACGTCCGGAGCAAGCACCATCGACGAGCTGATCTCCAAGCTCCGAGAGCAAGCGGCGACGCTGGAAGCGATGAAGGCCAACGGTGTCGTCTCGGGATCGGAAAAAAGGCGGGAACGCGCACGCGGGTGGGTTTGCGCGCCTCGTCACCACGGACCCGGAGGTCGCCAAGAGGTACGACATGCACGATGAGTCGGGAGCTCTTCGACGACGCCGCGGACGACGGTGACTGACCCCAAACGCAGCGCCCCCGCCCCGGAGCCGACGGCTCTCCAGGGCGGGGGCCCCACCGCGCGGGTGCTTGCAGGGGATCCGCGCCTCACCCTATCGCCTGTCCAGCCGCTCCCTCAGCGCACCGTGCCTGCGATCCACGCGCTCCACGGGCTCTGGCCCAAGGAAGCGTGCGGGTCAATCGCCGCGAGACGGAAGTAGACGCTCGATCCGGACGGGCCGGCGTTGACGAGCGTGAACTTCGTCTTGGAGCACGGGATGCTCGGCGAGAAGGTCGCCGGGTTGCCCATGTCCGTCGCGTGCTGCACGACGAACCCGTGGATCGCGAGACCGCGGGGCCACGTGAGCTGCGACTCGCCGGGCATGGCGCCCGGCGACGTGGCGAGGCCGGTGGGGGCGTCGATCAGCGCGCGGTGGGAGTTGGTGATCCCCACGAACCCGAAGCCCTGGATCTTGACCAGCGAGTTCGCGCAGAACGTGTCCACGCTGGTCAGCACCTGCTTCGTCGCCACGCTCCAGACCTGCCGGAGCGTGTGCTGCTTCGCGACCGCCGCACGGAGCTGGTCCTTGAGCTGCGCGATGGTCGCGGCGTTCGTCGCGACATCGTTGGCAGCCCCGTTCCAGGCCGTGACGGCCGTCTGCACGTTCGGAGCGTTGGACCAGTCGGGGCTGGCCTTCATCGCCGCCGTCGCCGATTGCGTCGTACCCACAATCTGGGCGTCCGTGCTCGTCGGCTTCCCAATGCTCGGCCTCACCCGCGGGGGGTGGACCGTCTTCCCGTTCGACATGGCGCTATCCTCTCTTCCAGAGGGGCGCACGGGGGGCGGACCGGCGATCTCCGGCCATCGGCTCCCGTTCTGACCCTCTACAGATAAGTCCGTTTGGCGAGCCGATCGGACACCACCAAATCGACAGGGCGCGTTCTTATTTTTCGTCGGTGCGTGCGGACGCGAGGCGGAGGCGCGGCGCCGGGCGCAGCGTCCGCGGAGACGGCGCGGGGGCGCGGCGCGCGAAGCGGAGTCCGCGGAGATGGCGCAGGGGCGCGGCGCCGGGTGCAGCGTCCGCGGAGACGGCGCCGGGGTGCGGCGCCGGGAACGGAGTCCGCGGAGACGGCGCTGGGGCGCAGCGCCGGGTGCAGCGTCCGCGGAGACGCCGCCGGGGCGCGGCGCCGAGAACGGAGACCGCGGAGCTGGCGCTGGGGCGCAGCGCCGAGTGCAGCGTCCGCGGAGACGGCGCCGGGGCGCGGCGGCGGGAACAGAGACCGCGGAGGCGGCGCCGGGGCGCGGCGCGGGGAGCGGAGTCCGCGGAGACGGCGCGGGGTGCGCGGACGCGGCCCGCGGTGCGCGGTGTCAGCCGGGCGCCCCCGCCCTGTCGCGGGGCTCACCCGTCGGCTAAGCTCAGCCGCATGAGCGGATGGGAGCAGACAATCGCCACCGGGAACCCGCAGGCGGACCAGGCGACGGTGGAGCAGCACCGGCAGGCCGCCGCGCAGCGGGGGCTCGCCTTCGACGCGCAGCCGCTGCCGGCGGGGGGCTATCGCGTTCGCGCCTACCCCGCCCAGGCCGGCGCCTACGCGGCGCCCGGCGGGATGACGTTCTCGAACGTCAGCACGCCCGGCGGCGTGCTTGTGGGCGGCCGCGCAGCCGCCACGCCCTCGCTGACGCAGGAGCGCGTCCAGTACCTGCGCAAGGTGTACGGGCTGCTCTTCGCCAGCGTGCTCATCGCCTGCGGCACGGGCTGGGCGGCGCTCAACCTCGGGCCGGTAGAGCACATCCACGGGACGCACGTCAGGGTGCCCTTCCTGGTGGCGTTCCTGCTCGGGAGCCGCGTCGCCTGGTACATGGCCTTCGGGGCCCTCTTCCTGGGGACGCTCGCCGCGCGCACGGTGTCCAAGGTGCGCGGGCTCAACCTCGTGGCGCTCTTCGGCGTCGCGGCGCTGATGGGCGTGGAGATCGCGCCGATGGTCTTCGTCGCCGAGTACAACGCGCACATGGGCAAGACGCTGAGCGGCGCGCCCGTCCTCGGCACGTTCATGATGGTGGGCGCCGTCTTCGCCGGCGCGACGGGCTACGTCTTCGTGACGCGGAAGGACTTCTCCTACCTCTCCGCGACCCTGAGCATGGGCTTCGCCGTCGTCTTCGGCGCCTGCATCCTGGGCATCTTCCTGCACAGCGAGGTCTTCACGCTCGCGGTCGCCAGCGTGGGCGCCATCGTCGCCGCGGGCTACGTCCTGGTCCTGACGAGCCGCATCTTCCGGAACAGCGCGATGGACAACGCGGTCGGCGACTGCCTGGGCCTCGTCGTCCAGGCCTACAACCTCTTCGTCTTCATCCTGCGCATCCTCAGCAGCTCTCGCCGCTGAGCCGCGCCAGCGCCTCGCGGTCGCGCGCCTCGGCGTCGGGCGGCACGTCCCCGCGCGGGAACGCCAGCGTCACCTCGCCGTCGTGCCAGTACGAGGTGCTCCGGGTCGATGTGCCCGTGGGCGCCGCCGGCCGCGTGGAGCGCTTCGATCGCCTCGCGCAGCCGGGAGAGGGCGCCGGGGGAGAGGCCGCGCGCGTCGTCGGCGAGGGCGCGACCGAGCGGCGCGTCGACCCAGACGTCGCCCGTCTCGCGGTCGACGCGGAGCACGGTGGGCAGCGCGGGGTGGCCGGCGCGGGCGAAGGCGCGGGCGCGGGCGAGCGTGGCCTCGTCTCCCGCGAGCACGAGGACGTCGCGGTCGAGCCAGGCGTCGTGGTGCAGGGTGCCCGCGTCGCGGGCGTCGCGCGCCTCCGCGACCGACGCCGTGAGGCGCACGCCCGACGAAGACGGCGGGGGGCGAGACGTGCGCGTTCGCGGCGCCGCCCGCGGGCGCTCCCAGATGCGCTCGGGCCAGGCGAGGCCGAGCAGGAGGCGGCGCGCCTCGAACGCGTCGGTCGGTCGCCTCTTCGGATCCTCCTGGAGCAGGCGGGCGACGACGCGAATCGTGCACCTCCCCGAGGTCGGGGTGGCACGCGCTCGGGAGCGGATCGAGCCCGTGGCCCGCGCCCTGGCCCCCGCCAGGGCTCACCGGACCGGGCGCGACGCCGGTGAGCAGCTCCGCGAGGAGCACGCCGGCGCCGTAGACGTCGCTCGCGATGCCGGCGGGGTGGCCGCGGCGCTGCTCGGGGGACATGTACGCGAAGGTGCCAATCGCGCCCGCGGTCGCGGTGCTCGACAGGTCGCCGAGGTGCGCCGCGCCGAAGTCCGAGAGCCGCGCCGCGCCGCTGTCGTCGAAGAGCACGTTGGAGGGCTTCACGTCGCGGTGGAGGATCCCGAGCCGGTGGGCCTCGCCGAGCGCGGAGAGGACGGCGCTGGCGATCTCCACGGCGCGCGCGGGCGCGACGGCGCCGGCCCGGAGCCGCTCGGCGAGCGTGCCGCCCGGCATCCAGGCGAGCACGATCGCGGGCCCCTCGGGGTGGTAGGCGCGCAGCGGGACGACGTTGGGGTGGCGCAGCTCGGCGAGCGCGCGGGCCTCTCGCTCGAAGCGGAAGAGCGCGTCGCGGCCCTCGTCCCCGGCGACGGCCGCGAGCAGCTTGACCGCCACCTGCTCGCCGGTGACGCGGTCCTTCGCCTCGAGCACGCGCGCGTGCGGCGTGACGGCGATCTCGCGCGCGACCTCGTACCGGCCGAGGACGAGCGGCCCCGCCCCGCCGTCGATGGACCGCTCGCCGCGGCCCGCGGCGCGGGGCGGACCTCCGCTCGACGGCGGCGGCGCGTCGGCGACGCCCAGGCGCTTCATCTCGTCGGCCAGGGTGCGCGCGGCCTCCTCGAGGCCCAGATCGGTGAGGCACCGGCGCAGGACGGGCAACGCCGCGGCGCGCTCGGGCGCGGCGGGGTCGAGCGCCTGGAGCGTCTTCACCGCGGCCTCGGTCCGTCCGTGCCGGGCGAGCAGCACCCCGAGCGCGATGCGCGCGGCGGCGTCGCCCGGGCGCACGCGCAGCGCCGCCTCGAGCGCGCGCGCCGCGTCCGCGGGCCGGCCGGCGAGCGAGAGCTCCCGCGCGGCGTCGACGGCCTCGCCCGCGGCGGCGAAGGCCTCCCCCGCCTCGCCGTGCGCGTCGAGCCGCGCGAAGAGCGCGCCGGCGTCGCGGCCGAAGCCGCGGGCGGCCAGCGCGCGCGCCGCGCGCAGGCCGTCGTCTGCAGGGAGCTGGGTCGCCACGGCGTCGATCGCCTGCGCGACGAGCGCCCGATCGCCCCCGAGCGCCGCCATGTGCGCGGCCCGCCGCGGATCGCCCGCGAGCAGCGCCTCGCGCGCTGCGCCGGAGAAATCGCAGGCCTGCTCCCGCTCGATCGACGCCCTGGCGTGCTCGGCAGCGCTCTCGTTTGGGGGGGCTGCCCCCCCAAACCCGGGATCGCTCAAGGCGCGAGCGCGGCGCGCGGCGTGACGAGCACGCGCCCGATCACGGAGAGGTCGAAGCGCACCTCGCCCGCGTCGATGCCGGGCGCGACGAAGCTGCGCTCGCGGACGCGGTGCACGGCGACGGTCGCGGTGGCGGGGAGCGCGCCGAGCGTCGCCCCGCGGAGGACCCAAGCGGGCAGGAGGGCCTTGCCCTCGTCAGGGAAGGCGCAGCGGACGGACGCGCCGCTCGCCGCGCCCACGTCGATGAGCACGAGGTCGCGCGCGCCGTTCTGCCCGGCGTTCCAGCGGAGCGTGAGGGGCGCGCCCTCGTCGAGCGGAACGCCGTCGACGAGCGCGGCGTCGCCGATGCGCACGTCCTCGAGCGTGGGCGGCGCGTCGGCGTCGACGGTGAAGCAATCGATGATGCCGGCACCCGTGCCCTCGAGCGTGTACGTGGAGGCGACGGGCAGGTCGCTGGCCGTGTCGGGCGAGGTGTAGAACATCCCCGAGACCAAATCGCCGACGTCCGGGAAGGCGCGCGGCGCGAGCGGCATCACGGAAGAACCTGCCCTCAGCGTCACGTCGCCCACGTCGATCAGCTCGATCGTTCCGAGGGCGGGCGGGTGGGTGTCGGGCTGGGCGGCACCGACGGCCCTACAGACGCCGTAATCCGGGATTGGGTGGGCTGGGTCCGCGGAGACCGGCCAGTCGAGCTTCGACCCGACGAGGCGCTCGGCCAGATCCGGATCGACCGGCGTGGAGAGGCGCATGAACTTCGCCGACACGTTCGTCTGCGTGGCACCGTCGCCGCCGACGCGGCGCTCCACCACCACGACGCCCTCGGTCATGGCCCCGTTCGCGTCCGCCACATCGTCCACGACGGGCGCCGAACAGCCGGCGGCAGCAGCGGCGATGATGAGGATGGACGCGCGTCGTGACATATTGGCGAGTCTAGGCCGGAGCCGGTAGGCGGGCAAGCGTGCCGACGTGCTGCGGACTTCGTTCTCGATCGGGGGGGACCGACGGACGTACCGGCGGACGTACCGACGGACGTACCGACGCGCGAACCGACGGAACGAGTAAGGCTTTCAGAACGTAACTTCCAGTGCCCCGGCTGGAGTCACCGAGAACTGCTGTACGTCCGATGAGGAGGGTGGAGCCGGCGTTCCCGGCGTCCCTGCCACAGGGGAAGCCTGGAACGTGCCATCGGCGTGGTGGTACGCCGCGTCAATCTCCAGCGCGAGGTGGACGTGCCGGAAGCCGACGCGCATCCCCGCCACGAGGCCCGCGTAGTAGTGCCGGGCCGAGAGTTGCAGCGGAGCCGAATTCTCGTCGAGCTGGATGCCCCCTTCGAGGATGTCGAAACCGCCGCGAGGGCCGAACCAGCAGGAGAAGATGTTGCTGGAGGTCCGGAAGCCGATCAGGACGGGCAGGTCGCCCCCGCCGCCGTACACGCCGTCCGCGTCGCCGTCACCGGGGCGCCTCGCGATGATGGCGCTCCCCCCGAGGCCCACCGACACCGCCGCGTTCTGGCCGATGAGGAAGGCGTGCCGGATGTCGAGCCGCACGGCGTGCCCGCTGTAGGTGAGGCCCCCCTCGTTGGAGCCGGGGATGCCCATGCGCGCCGCCACCCAGGGCGCGA
Source organism: uncultured delta proteobacterium (assembly GCA_963827955.1). Lineage (GTDB taxonomy): Bacteria > Myxococcota_A > Polyangia > Polyangiales > Polyangiaceae > CAWHDJ01. The sequence goes on from CAWHDJ010000017.1 coordinate 885,415, forward strand.
CGCCGGGCGCGACCGCCAGGTCCTGCAGCTCGCCCTGGAGCGGGGCGGTGGCCGCGGTGGCCTGGGAGAGCGGCTTGAGCGCGAGCTGGCCGGAGAGCCCGGCGCCCACCATCACCTCGCCGGGTGGCAGGGGGTGCACAGGATGGAGAAGCGGCGCCCCGCCCCCGCACCCGGCCAGCAAGGAAGCAAAAGCGGGGGACCGTGGGGAACGCGGAACGCCGCCGATGGCACCGAGAGCTTGGTCGAACTGGCGGCTCCCGGCGCCGCGGGGCATCACTTGCGGAAGCGCGAGGGGTAGTTGTCCGCCGCCGCCTTCTTCTTCAGCTCCGCGTCGTCCGGGTGGAGCTTGATGGCGCGCTGGATGAGCACCGCCTCCGTCTCCGGGATCTCGGGGTTGGGCAGGCAGCACTCGACCGGGCAGACGGCCTGGCACGCCTCGTGGTCGTAGAAGCCGACACACTCGGTGCAGAGGTCCGGGTCGATGACGTAGATGTCCTCGCCCTCGCTGATCGCCTCGTTCGGGCACTCCGGCTCGCAGGCGCCGCAGTTGATGCAGTCTTCGGTGATGTAAGTGGCCATGGGCTCGCTCGTTCCTCTCGCTCCTACTCCGGCATCGGGCGGTTTTAGAGGGCAGGGGAGAGCCTGTCAATCGCGCGCAGGGCTGCACCCTGCCTTGTGCCTCCGGCCGCCCAGGAGGCGAGCCGCGCGAGGCTGACCGGCGGCCCAACCGGGGCCGAACCCGGAGCCCGCGCCACGTTGAGCACGCTCCGGCAGGCCGGTGAAGCAACTGGCCCGAGGGGGCGCACCTTCCGAGTTGCGCGCGCCCGGGAGGGCCGGTACTAGGCGCGCCCGATGTGCCCCGGAGGTACTTGGGTCGATCCCGCTGGCCGCCTTGCTCATCGCTTGCCCGCCGCAAATCGGCCAGCACTGCGCCATCTCGACCGATTGCTCCCAGCTCGGCGACCGGCTCTGCGACACGACGCAGCCGGAGGGGTACTGCACGGTCTTCAACTGTGAACCGGACAACTGCCCTTACAGCATCTGCGTGGCCTTCGACCCGACCCTCGACCCGGCTGCGGCAGGCCTCCCAGAGCGGCCGCTGGCCGCGTTTCGAGCGCAGCTACTGCCTCTCGCCCTGCAACCAGGACAGCGACTGCCGCGGCTCGTACCAGTGCGTGAACCTGGACCCGAACCTCTACCCCGACATGCCCAACCCGGCGATCGCCCAGCGGCGCGCGCAGGTGGTGGACCTCGGCGCGGGGGACGGCGGGCTCGGCTGGAGCGTCTGCATGGTGGCCACGAACGACGCCGGCCCGCCCTCGATGCCGTTCGACGACGGCGGCGTCCCGCCGGTCTGCGTCGCGTGCCCCGGCACGCAGCCGCAGGAGGGATCGAGCTGCTCGGGCGCGGGCCTCCAGTGCGGGTACGGCGCCACGACGTGCACGTGCAGGTCGAACGGGTGGCACTGCGCCACCCCGGACGCCGGCTGCGTCATCCCCGACGGCGGCGCCCCGTGGTGCCCCTACGTCTCCGACGGGGGCTGATCTCGTTTCACCATGTTCGGCGCGCGCCCGCTCCCCCGAACGCTCGAGGCCGCCCTGCGGGATCGCACGGCGGAGAAGGCGGAGGTGCGCGCCGGCGCGCTGCGCGATCTCGTCGCCCACGACGGCGAGGCGCACGAGCAAGTGGTGCGCGCGCTGCAGCGGGCGCTCCGCGAGGACGAGGCCGCCGACGTGCGGGCGGTGGCGGCGACGGCGCTGGCGGACCTCAAGGCGGGCGAGGCGCTCCCCGAGCTGCTCTTCGCGGTGGAGGACGCGGCCCCGTACGTGCGCCAGATGGCCATCGCCGCGCTCGGCGAGATCGGGGACAGCCGGGCCACCGAGCGGCTGCGCCGCGCGCTCGCCGACGAGCGGGCGGAGGTGCGCTTCCAGGCCGTGATGGCGTTCCCCCGCGTCTCCGCGGATCGGAAGGGCGCGCTCGACGCGATCCTCCGCGCGACGACGGACGCGGATCCCTTCGTCTGCCACATCGCCCTGCGCATGACGGAGGAGCTGTGCGACGGCGGCTCGCCCGACGAGCGCGTGCTGGCCCGCGCCCGCGCGATCCTCGGCGACGCGGGCAAGAGCGCCGAGGTCCACGTGGCGGCCGCGATCCTGCTCGCCCGCACGGGCGACGCGCGCGCGGTCACCGTCCTCACGCAGGTGGTCCGGGGCGAGATCCGCACCCGCGACGCCGAGGACGAGGCCGCCGCGATCGAGCCTGCGGCGAGCTCGGGATCGAGGCGGCCCAGAGGGGCCTCGAGAAGCGCGCCTTCGGCGGCGTCCTCGGCATCGGGAAGCATCCGCTCTTCTGGCACGCGCGCGTCGCGCTCGCCCGCATGGGCCACCCGCGCGCCTGCCGCGAGATCGTGCGCGAGCTCGGCGACCGCCGCCGCGACGTGCGCACCCTGGCGGTGGCCGCCGCCGGCCGCGCCCGCCTCGTCGCGGCGCGAGAGCGCATCCTGGCCATGCGCGGCAATCCGGCCCGCGCCGACCCGACCGCCGTCGACGAGGCCCTCGCGGTGATCCCCACCTCCCCCTCACCCCCTCCCCGAGCCCCGGCCGAAGGCTCCCCCCGAGCATGAGCGAGAACCGCTTCTCCGCCGCCGATCTCGAGCCCAGCGACGACGAGCGCCGCGCGGACCTTCGCGCGCTCGCCGATCGCGTCGCGGCGGCCGTCGCCGTCCTCGCGGCCGGCGCCTGGGTGGGTGGGATGGTCGCCCTGGGCGCGTGCGCGGCGCCGATGGTGTTCCGCATCGTCCCTGCCCCCTTCTCGGGCGACGCGATGGGCGCCGCCTTCGCCCGCTTCGACCAGATCGCGCTCGGCGCGGCGGTCGTCCTCCTGGGCGCCGAGGTGGCGCGCACCTGGGCCGCGGGGGCGCGCGCCCGCACCGTCGCCGCGCGCGTCCGCCGCTTCGCCGCCGTCCTCATCGCCGCGGGCGCCGCCTACGGCGGCCTCTCCCTCACCCCGCACATCCTCGCGCTCCACCGCGCGGGCGCGCAGCGCGGCGTGGGCCCCGACGGCGCCGAGCTCGACCGGACCCACAAGACCGCGGAGCTCGTCGGCAAGGTCGAGACCGGGCTCGGCGCGCTCCTCGTGGTGCTCCACGTCTTCACGCTCGCCGCGCCGCGCCCCGGCGAGGACGACGGGGAAGACTCGTACACGGCGCCGGCCCCGCCCGGCCCCTCCGAAGGCTGATCATCCCCATGCCCCGCGACAACAAGCTCTACAGCGGCTTCGTCCGGCACGACTACATCCTCACGTTCTCGATCCAGGACGAGCAGAGCCGCGCTCGCCTCGTGGAGCTCTGCGCCGGCCCCTGGCAAGGGGACGAGGTGACCGCCCACACGTGGGAGATCTCCAACGAGCTGAGCCCCGACGACATGGAGCGCGCCGTCGGCGAGCTTCTCGGCGACGGGGACCGCGCGGCGTACTACTACCTGTCCGACTCGAAGCGCATGTTCCGCGTCGTGCTGCTCTGAGCAAGGCTACGCAGAAATCCGCGAGCCCGAGCCCGTGCCCGAGCCCGTGCCCGATTCGCCGGAGATCGGGCTCGGGCTCGCTGGTCGGGCCGAGGTGGCCGCCTCCTCGTTCTTCCTCTATGCTCGTCGTGCTTCCTCGTTCTTACGCTTGATGCTCCGGAGGCGGTTCGTGAGGTTTGCCAAGATCCTGCTGCTGCTGTCCCCCGCCGGCCTCGTGGCGGGGTTCGGGGGCTGCGGCGTCTCGCTGGCCGACAGCGGGAGCGGCGTGGGCGGTTCCCACACTTCCTCGACCATCGTCGCCTCGGCCGAGACGAGCGGCTCGGCTGGCGTGGGCGGCGGCGCGGACGCGGGTGGGAGCGGCATCGGCGGCCTCTGCGTCGACAGTGCGCAGTGCGCCCCCGGCCTCTCCTGCCTCACGGCCGGCGCGAACGATCCGGTCTTCGGCGGCGGCGCCCCGGGCGGCTTCTGCACCCAGGTCTGCAGCGCGGACGTCGACTGCGCCGGCATGGGCGGCGTCTGCTACTCGGCGGTGTCCGGCCAGCCCGGCCGCTGCACGCTCCCCTGCACAATCGCGCCCCCGGTCACGGACGCCGGCGCCGATGCGGGCGGGGACGCGGGCACCGACGCCGACGCGGGCGCCCCCAAGTGCCTCGGCCGGGACGACGTGCGCTGCACCAAGGTCGCCGAGGGCGTCGACGACTGCCTCCCCACGTGCAGCAGCGACAGCCAGTGCCTGGGCCGCGTCTGCGACCCGAGGAGCGCCGTCTGTGTCGACCCGCCGGCCACCCCGGGCGCGCCGACGGGCACCCCCTGCGACGCGAGCGCCCTGAGCGACGGCGGCGCGTCCAACCCGTGCGCCGGCGTCTGCATCCTGTTCGACCCGGGCTACGGCATGTGCTCGCAGCCCTGCGTGCTCGGCGGAGCCAGCGACGACGAGTGCGGCGGGCCCATGAACGGCATCTGCGCCTTCCACCCGGATCCCAACGAGGACGGAGACACGGGCTACTGCACCAACGCCTGCACGACGCCGGCCGATTGCAACAACCCGATCTTCGGGTGCTTCGGCGTCCCGAGCCTGACGCAGGGCTCCGGAAAGGGCTACTGCTTCGCGGCGACGACCTGCCCGAACGGGGACCAGGACTGCGCGAAGACGCCCGGCTACGTGTGCACGGAGACGCTCTCCGGGCCGCAGTGCCTCGACCCCATGTTCCTGCCGCCTCCCCCCGACGGAGGCGTCCCCGAGGGCGGCACGGACGCGGGCACGAGCGACGGCGGCGCGGACGGCGCGGACGAGGGCGACTCGGGCGCGAGCGACGCCGCCACGGCGGACGACGGCGCCACGGGGCCCTGATGGGCTGACGGGCGAAGGCTGCCTTGATCACGCCGAAGGACGCGGGCTGATCCGTCGACGTCGCGTCCGTTTTGGCGGTATGGTCCCGCGCATGCAAGCGCACGCAGCGGAGAACCACGCGGGGACGCGGGAGGGCACGGGCGGCGGCGCCGCGCCGGACGCGGTAGAGGCGCCGGATCTCGGCCTCTACCGCGTGCTGCGCGACGACGGCAGCGCCGATCCGGCGAAGGGCCCGGAGATCGGGGGCGACCTCTTGCTCCGGGCCTACCGCGAGATGAAGCGGCTGCGCCTGCTCGACGCCCGGATGATCCTCCTGCAGCGGCAGGGGCGCGTCGGCTTCTACGGCGCCTGCACCGGGCAGGAGGCGACGCCCATCGCCGCCGCGCTCGCGATCGAGCCGGGCAACTGGGTCTTCCAGGCCCTGCGCGAGAGCGTGATGATGCTGGTGCGCGGGTTCCCGCTCCGGCAGTACGTCGCGCAGGTCTTCGGCAACTCGGGCGACATCCTGAAGGGCCGGCAGATGCCCTCGCACATGAGCGGCCGCAGCGTGAACCACGTCTCGTGGTCGAGCTGCCTGGGCCCGCAGCTCCCCCAGGCGGTGGGCGCGGCCTGGGCGGCGAAGCTCAAGGGCGATCGCGCCGTCGTCCTGGGCTTCGTCGGCGACGGCGCGACGAGCGAGCCCGACTTCCACGCCGCGATGAACTTCGCGGCCGTCTTCCGGACGCCGAGCGTGCTCGTCTGCCAGAACAACCACTGGGCGATCAGCGTCCCCTCCTCCAAGCAAACGGCGTCGGCCACCTTCGCCGTCAAGGGCCGGGCGTACGGGATCCCCTCCGTGCGCGTCGACGGCAACGACCTCTGCGCCGTGTACCGCGTCATGTCCGACGCCGTGGCCCGCGCCCGCGCAGGCGAGGGCCCCACCTTCATCGAGGCCTTCACGTACCGCATCGGCGCCCACTCCACGAGCGACGACCCCAACCTCTACCGCTCGCAGGCCGAGGTCGACGCCTGGGCCGCGAAGGACCCCTTGGCGCGCCTGCGCGCGCACCTGGTCCACCGCGGCCTGCTCGACGACGCCGTCGACGCCGCGCTCGAGCGCGAGCTCGGCGCCGAGATCGCCGAGGCGATCGCCGCCGTGGAGGAGCTGCCCCCTCCCGCCCGGGAGACGCTCTTCGACGACGTGTACGCCGAGCTGCCGTGGCACCTCGCCGAGCAGCGGACCGAGCTCAGCCGCGTCCCCCCCGCCCCTTCCCACGGCGGAGGCCGACCGGGTTGAGTGGCCGGACGGGGCCCCGGCCCCGTCCGCGTCGCCCGTACCTCTCGTCACAGTCGACGCTACTGCCCGCCTATTGTATCTCGCGAGCCTCCCATGAAGACCTTCGACGCGATCGTCATCGGCGCCGGCCCCGGCGGCTACCCCTGCGGCATCCGCCTCGGCCAGCTCAAGCAGAAGACCCTCGTCCTCGAGAAGGACCAGCCCGGCGGCGTCTGCCTCAACTGGGGCTGCATCCCCTCCAAGGCGCTCATCTCCGCCGCCGGCCTCTACGAGAAGTCGAAGAGCAGCGCCGTGATGGGGATCAAGGCGAGCGTGGAGCTCGACCCCAACGCGATGCAGGACTGGAAGGAGGGCATCGTCAAGCGCCTCACCGGGGGCGTGCGCACCCTCCTCCGCGCCAACGGCGCCGAGCTGATGAGCGGCACCGCCACGATCACCGGGCCGAAGACGGTGAGCGTCCAGACCGAAGGCGGGCAGGTGGAGACGTTCGAGGCCGAGAAGGGCATCGTCATCGCGACGGGCTCGTCGACGATCGAGCTGCCCACCTTCAAGTTCGACTCGCCGCGCATCATCGGCGCCAAGGAGGCGGTGAGCCTCCGGCACATCCCGAAGCGCCTCCTCGTCATCGGCGGCGGCATCATCGGCCTCGAGCTCGGCATGGTGTACCAGAAGCTCGGGTCGGAGCTGATGGTGGTCGAGGCGCTCCCGGACATCCTCACGGGCGTCGACCCGGAGTGCGCCAAGGTCGTCGAGCGCCGGATCGAGAAGCACGGCGGCAAGATCTTCAAGAAGGCGAAGGCGCTGGGCCAGAAGAAGCAGTCCGACGGCTCGACGGCCGTCGAGATCGAGGTCGACGGCAAGACCGAGACGCTCGTCTGCGACACCGTGCTCGTCGCCGTCGGCATGCGCCCGGTCTCGAAGGGCCTCGGCCTGGAGAAGGTCGGCGTCCACGTCGACGCGCGCGGCTTCATCCCCACCGACAAGCAGGGGCGCACCAACATCCCGTCGATCTACGCCGTCGGCGACGTGAGCGGCCCCCCGCTCCTCGCCCACAAGGCGACGAAGGAGGGCGAGATCGTCGCGGAGGTCATCGCCGGCCACAAGGCCGAGAAGGACTGGGTGACCATCCCCGGCGCCATCTTCACCGACCCGGAGATCGCGACCGCCGGGATCACGGCGGACGAGGCCAAGGCCAAGGGGATCGAGGTCGTCACGGGCAAGTTCCCCTTCGCGGCGCTCGGCAAGGCGATGGCGCTCAACGAGACCGAGGGGTTCGTGAAGGTGGTGGCGGACAAGAAGACCAAGCAGGTGCTCGGCGTGCACATCGTCGGCCCCGAGGCGAGCACGATGATCAGCGAGTCCGCCCTCGCCCTCGAGATGGCCGCCTTCCTCGAGGACGTCGCCCTCACCGTCCACCCGCACCCGACGCTCGGCGAGGCGGTCATGGAGGCGGCGGCCGCCGCCCTCGGCCACGCCATCCACGTCGTCAACCGCTAGAGCGCGCCGCACCGGCGCGGCACCGGGCGCGCCTGCTCGTCGAAGCAGGCGCGGCTCGTGCCGGGGAAAGCGGCGATCAGCCGGCGGCGCATGTCCACGTCCTCGGAGAAGACGGTCATCCAGACGGACCAGAAGCCCGTCGCCTTTGCGAGCTGGATGATTTTGTTCCGCATCCGTTCCGTGTCCTGGTGCTGAAGATCGCCCTTCTGATCGACGGCGAGCTCCACGCATCACGCCCGGTCAACTCAATCGTCCTCTGCGCCCTCGCTGTGTCCGCAGGCGAGAGCCCAGCTCCTGTTCCGACGAGTCCACCCGCGCCGTAGAGGAACGCGCGCATCGTGTTGTCACGATCGGGCCAGAAGTAATTCTCGAGCGCGATCGCCGTGTCGCCCTTGATGGCGTTGCAATGACCGCAGGCCAGGAGCAGGTTGCACCAAGCACGCGAGAGCTCCGGCTTGCCGGCCTTCCCGCCCTTTGGCTCGATGTGCTCGACTGCGGGTAGGTTCAGGATCGGCATCTCGCAGTAGGAGCAGTACCGCCCGATCCGATCGATCAGGTAGGGTCGAGCGTCACCATACTCCTCGAACTGGATGGGACGCGCCGATGCTGGATCGGTGGGCCAGTCGCCGCGCTCCACTGCCCTCACGAACCGTGGTCTCCGAGCCCCGCGGCTTCCCGCTTCACATTGAGCAGCGCGACATATGCAGGGTTGTCGCCGAACGGCTTGCTCAGCTCGTCGAGCCGGTCCTTGAGCCGCGTCTTCTCCTCCGGGCTCGCCCCGTTCGCCTGGCGCAGCACCCGGTAATACTCCTCCGCCGCCTTCTTCATGTCTCGCCAGCGCTTGCTCCGCTCCACGCCGGGTACGCCCATCTCCCACTCCAGGACTTCCTCCACGCTGCGGTGCTCGGTCTCCGCAGGCTGCCCGTCGTCGAGCAGGATCATCTCCTCGGGGCTGACCGACTGGACGATCAGCGGCGAGTGCGTCGTGCAGAAGAACTGCACCTCCGGGAACGTCCGCCTGAGGTCGTCGATGATGCGGCGCTGCCAGGAGGGGTGGAGGTGCTGATCCACCTCGTCGATGAGGACGATGCCAGGGGTCTTCTTCGCGGCGTCGGCGCCGAGGTGAGGGTTGAGGAGGGCGGCGCGGTAGGCAATCTCGCCGACCATACCGATCATGTTGCGCACGCCGTCGCTCAGCATGTGGAAGGGGAGGGCACGGCTGCCATCCGACGTTCGCGCGAGAATGCTGTCGAGACGCGGATCGTAGAGAACTTCGTCCCAGCCTTCCAAGCATTGGGCGATCGCGGCCCTCACTCCGTCGTACATCGGCAGGGCCGCACCATCCTGGATCTTGATCCACTCCATGCGCTTGAACCATCCCGCAAGCTGCTGGAAGCTCGACGCTGGACGGAGGCAGTCCAAGTAGCCTCGGAGACGCGAACCAGGCCCGAGCACCTCGGTGGACTCGGAATTCCTCGCCGGGCGCCAAAGTCGGTCCGTCCCGAAGTAAGCGATCAATGGGAGCGTGACATCCTCCCCACTGCGCACTGCCGCTGCGAGCCTTTGGGTCAGTGGGGAGAGATCCTGACGGACGCCCCCGCTCGGGCCCTTGCCGGAACCCTTGACGGCGGCCTGGAACGTCCAATCCGTCGTCCATGCGTGGCCGCTCAGAGCGCCGCGACAGACCACGCGCATGGGATTTTGAGGTTCCAGCGTGTAGTCACCTCCCTTGGAGAAGCGGACCATGCGCACGTCGTCGTTGGGAAAGTAAGGGAACCCGGCGCCAGTAGCCTCAAGGAAAGGCTCGACTGCAAGCGCGAGCGCATCCAGCACCGCCGTCTTCCCGGTCCCGTTCTTCCCGATGAGCACGTTCAACTGCGGACCGAACGCATGCTCCCAGCGCTCGAAGCACCGGAAGTTCACCAGCTCCAGCCTGTCGATCCTCATCGCCGCGCCTCTCCTGCCCCCAGCCTACCACCGCCGCCTGGTGATACCCTCCTCGCCCTCCCATGTCCGCCATCGACCTCCACGGCAACGTCGCCCTCGTGACCGGCGGGGGCACGCGGGTCGGCGCCGCGATCGTCCGTGCGCTCGCGGCCGCCGGCTGCGACCCGCTCGTCCACTACGGGAAGAACGCCGAGGGCGCCCGCGCCGTCGCCGAGGACGTCGCGCGCCTCGGCCGCCGGGCCTCCCTGCTCCAGGCCGACCTCACCGACCGCGCGCAGGTCGCCGCCCTCGCCGATCGCGCGCTCGCGGCGGCCGGACGCGTGGACGTGCTCGTCCACAACGCTGCCAACTTCGAGCGCGTCGCGCCCGAGGCGCTCTCGGCCGAGGCCTGGGACCGGGCGCTCGCCCTCAACGTCACCGCGCCCTACCTGCTCACGCTCGCGCTGGCCCCGGCGCTCCGGCGCGCGCGGGGGAGCGTCGTCGCGATCACCTGCCTCTCGGCGACCCGTCCGTGGAAGAGCTACGTCCCCTACTCGGCGTCGAAGGCCGCGCTCGCGAACCTCGTCGAGGGGCTCGCGCTCGCGCTCGCGCCGGACGTCCGGGTCAACGCCGTGGCGCCGGGGACGGTGCTGCCGCCGGCGGACTACGACGAGGAGACGCTGGAGCGGATCCGCGCGCGCATCCCGCTCGGGCGCATCGGCGCGGCGGAGGACGTGGGGAGGGCGGTCGTGTTCCTGGCCGAGAGCGACTACGTGACCGGGCAGACGATCACGGTGGACGGGGGCAGGTCCATCACCTGACCTGCCAGGCTGGGCCCGGCTCAGCGCCTCCGCGCCGGCGCGGGGGCCGGCGGCGAAGCGGGCACCGGCACGGCGGCGAACTGAACGGACTTGCCGCGGCGCACCTTGACGAGCGCCGCCGAGCCCGGCTTGAGGTTCGCCGCCGCGGCGCGCAGGCCCGCGGCGTTTCGCACCGGGGTACCGTTCAGCTCGACGATCACGTCGCCGGGCGTGAGGTCGCGCACGTCGTCGTTGTCGATGTCCTCGATGCGGGCCCCGCCGCCAGGCGCGTCCGAGGCCTGGATGCCGAGCCGGTTCTCGGACCTCTCCTGCGCGCCGTCGGAGCCGTTCGGCGTGGCCGACGCGGGGATCGGGTCGTCCGGGAGGACGTCGAGCGTCGCCTTCACGTCCCGGCGCTTCTTGTCGCGGATGATGGTCACGTCGACCACGGAGCCGGGCTGGTTGCGCGCGACCATGCGCGGCAGCTCCTCCGCGTGGGCGAGGGGGGCGCCGTCGACGGCGACGATGACGTCGCGCTCCTTGATCCCGGCGCGGGCGGCCGCGCCGCCGGGCTCGATCTGCGAGACGAGCGCGCCCTTGGTGCCGTCGAGGCCCATGGCGTCGGCGAGGTCCTGCGTCAGCGGCTGGAAGCCGAGGCCGAGGCGCCCGCGCTCGACGTGGCCCTTTTCGCGGAGCTGGGGGAGGATGTCCTTCACCTCGTCGATCGGGATGGCGAAGCCGATGCCGTTGGCGCCCGGGCGGATGGCGGTGTTGATGCCGACCACCTCGCCGCGCCAGTTGAAGAGCGGGCCGCCGCTGTTGCCGGGGTTGATCGAGGCGTCGGTCTGGATGAAGTCGTCGTACGGGCCGGCGCCGATGGTGCGCGCCTTGGCGCTGACGATGCCGAGCGTGACCGTGTGGCCGAGGCCGAAGGGGTTGCCGACGGCGAGCACGTGCTCGCCGACGCGGAGCGTCTGGCTCACGCCGAGCGGCGCCGACGGCAGCCCGCTCGCGCCCCTGATCTTGAGGAGCGCGATGTCGAGCTTCGGATCCCGCCCGACGATGTCGGCCTTCATCTCGCGGTCGTCGGCGAGGTGGACGCGCACCTCGTCCGCCTCGTGGATGACGTGCTCGTTCGTGACCACGTAGCCGCTCGGGTCGATGATGACGCCCGTGCCGAGCGCCTGCCGCCTCATCGACCGCTCGTGCGGCTGCTGGGGCATGCCCTGGCCGTGCGGTCCCAAGAAGAACTCGAACGGGTCCATCATCCCGCCGCCGCCGTCGAGCGTGCGCACCGCCACCTTCTGCGTGGTGGTGATGTTCACGACCTCCGGCCGCACCTTCTCGGCCAGGTCTGCGACGTCGAACGTCGCCGGGACGGGGGCGGGCGGAAGCGAGGTCGTGGCGATGGGCGGCAGCGGGGCCGTGGCGGGCGGGCTCGTCTGGTCCAGCGTCGGCTGGACGGCGGGCGGGGCGGTGTGGGCCCGGTTGCAGCCGATCGCGGGCAGGGCGAGCGCGGCGAACGTGGCCAGGAGGGCAGGTGTGGCGAGGTTCCAGCTTCTCATACGTGCTCCACCAGGGACGGGCGGGACGGCCGCGGCTTGGGCCGTCCGGTTGCGACCAATCGAACCGGCCGCCCGCCGGGTTCATTCCCCCGGGCCCGACCGGGCGGCTCAGCGCTTCCGGTGCGCTCCGCCCGCCTGGCCTGAGTCGGCGCAGCAGCGGAAGCCCGTCTCGTAGAACGTGAACCCGGGCTCGTGGGCGTCGTTGGTGCCGCGGCACCCTGTCCAGGGCTTGGCCCAGAACCCGCCCTTGAGCGCGCCCGCGTACCGGCGGCCGGGGCGCGAGGCCACCCACTCCTCGACGTTGCCCATCAAATCGTAGACGCCGAACGACGAGACGCACGAGGCGTACGCGCCGCTCGGCGAGCCCTGCCAGAGCTTCTCGATCTCGTGCTGCTGCTCCGCCTTGTCCTTCGAGTAGAGCTTCCTGGTGTCGAAGGGCCGCCAGCTCTTGTCGCTGTTGCAGAGTGTCACGTCGACGCGCCATCCGTAGGCCAGCGGCCGGCGCTCGGGCCCCTCGCACGCCAGCTCCCACTCCTGCTCCGTGCAGACGCGCTTGCCCCGCTCGCCGCACCAGTGCGTCGCGTCCTCGAACGAGCGCATGACCAAGGGCTTCTCCCCCTGGATGTTGGGCGCCTCGTACTGGTCCATGCAGAACCGGAGATCCGTCGCCTTGCCCTCCTCCGCCGTCACGCCCTCCCAGTACGCGAAGCAGTGCGTGTCGCGCTTGTCGCGGCGCGGGTCGACGCAGAGGTGCTGCTCCTCGTCGTAGTGGGTGCCGGTGACCAGGCGCATGTCGGCCGGGCACTCCGGGCTCGGGCCCGGGTCGAGCGAAGGGCGGGCCGGCCAGATGAGCAGCGCCAGCGCGAAGGCGCCGAGGCCGAGGATCGGGTCAATCATTTCAACAGGCGGCCGACGTTGATGCCGACACGATCGCCGAAGAAGTACAGGCCCGCGCCGGCGCCCCCGAGCAGCAGGACGAGGAGGAAGAGGACCAGGCCCAGGCGCGAGCGCCGGGCCGGCGTTTGCGGCGCCGCGAAGGAGCCTGGCATCCCGCCCAGCACGGGAGACGGGGAGGAGCTGGGGGGCGGCTGGTTCAGCGCCTGCGCGACCTGGGACCCCAGGTTCGTCCCCGTCGAGTGCGCGTTCGGCGGACCGAGGTTCATCCCCGTGGAGCGCGCGCCGACGGGCACGCCTGGGGGAAGCGGCTGCGTCACGCTCGCGATTTTCAGCCCGGGCCCCATCGGGATGGTGCCCCCGTCTGGGTCCAGGGGTGTGTCCTGCAGCGTGACGGCCACGGGCGCGTGCGGCGTCGGGAGCTGGACAGCCGGATTCGGGGCGGGACGCTGGGCCTCCATCGCGGCGAACGGAGACATGGCCATGAACTCCGTCCCGGCCTGGGCCAGCTTGGACTGGGAGGCGGGGCTCGGCGTGGATGGTGGCTGGGCGACGGCCTGGTACTGGCCGGAGCCGGCGGTCCCCGGCTGGGGGTACGACTGCGGGCCGACGGCCTGGTGCTGGCCCGACCCTTGGTGCCTGGGCGCCTGGTACTGGCCGGAGCCGAACGCCGCGGGAGCCTGGGGGTGGGGCTGGGATCGCGGAGCGGCATCCGCCGTGAGGGAAGAGGGGCCGACGCCCATCATCGACATGCCGGAGGCGCTGCGGTGCGGCGACGTCGGCGCGGACGATGGCACGCCGCCCGAATCGGGCGGAGCGCCCCCCGCCTGCGCATACGCCGGCATCGCCATCGTGCCGGCGGCGGGGCGCGGCGCAGCGGCCGCCGCGGCGGCGCGCTTCTGGGCCTTGGCCTTCTTCTCGCGCTCCTCGTCGATCTTCTCCTCGAGCTCCTTGAAGGTCGGCGCCTTCTTCTTCGCGTGCTCGCCGCGGAGCGCCTCCTGCCACCAGAGGACCTGAGGCTGCGAGTTGCGCAGGACGAACTGGGCGAGGGAGTGCTGGTCGTCGGCGCTGAAGCCCTTGGCGGCGAGCCAGGCGTCGAGGCGCGCCTTGATCTCGGCCGCGGTCTGGATGCGATCCTCCGGCTTCTTCTCCAGGCACCTGTGGGCAATGCCGACGAACTCCGGGTTCAGCCCCTTGCGCAGCTCGCCCAGGTCCGGGTGCGGATCGTTGGAGATCTCCATCATCACGTCGAAGGCGCCCTTCGACGTCCAGGGCCGGCGGCCGGCGAGCATCTCGAACATCACCACCCCGAACGCGAAGAGGTCGGCCCGCGCGTCCATCGCCCCGCCCCGCTGCTGCTCGGGGGCCATGTACGCAGGCTTGCCCTTGAGCTGCCCGGTGCGCGTGTGGGAGATGCGCTCCTCCGCCTTCGCGATGCCGAAGTCGATGATCTTCACCTGGCCGTCGAAGCTGATGAGGATGTTGGCCGGGGTCAGGTCGCGGTGGACGATGCCGAGCGGGGAGCCGTCCGGGGCCGTCAGGGTGTGCGCGGCGACGAGGCCGCCGCAGATCTGCGAGCAGATGTAGGCGACGGTGCGCTCGGCGAACGCCTCCTGGTTCGTCTGCGCCTCCTTGATGAGGCGCGAGAGGGAGACCCCCTGGACGAGCTCGATCGCCAGGAACATCCCCTTGCTCGTCGTTGCCCCATGCCACCACCTGGGCCACGTTCGCGTCCTTCAGAGCCGCCGTCACCCACGCCTCGTCGAGGAACATGGAGACGAACTCGGGATCCTCTGCGATGTTGGGGTGGAGCCGCTTCACCGCGAGGATCTGCCCCGCCAACCTCCCATCCATGGCCCGGGCAAGCTCGACGGAGCCCATGCCGCCGCGCGCGACCTCGGCGAGGGAGTCGAGGCGCATCGACTCGGCAGGGGGCAAGGGAAGCTTGGGCATCGGACCCGCATCCTACCTGTCACCACGTCGCGGGCGCCATAACCTGCTCCTCCACCCCGGAGGGCGGGTCCCGGCCCCATCCGGCCGTCCGGAGGACGAGAAAAAGCAGGGGGGTGGCCCACCCTTCGCTGGCATGCCGGATGCGTCGTGTCTAAGTTGCGCGGAGCCATCGAAGAGCCGCAACGCTCGTAGGTAGCGGATCCGGGCGCACAGCCCTGAGGTGAGGCCCGCCCGCGGGCCCAGGAGATCGCCATGTCCGAGAAGAAGAACCCGCCCATGCCCCCGCGCTCCGAGGAGGAGGTCGTCTTCGGAGACGAGCTGCCGGTCCTGCCGATCCGCAACGCCGTCCTCTTTCCCGGGGCCGTCGCGCCCTTCGACGTCGGCCGGGAGAAGTCGGTCGCGCTCGTGGAGGACGTCGACAACCTGCCCGGCCCCGTGATCGCGATCTTCGCCCAGCGCGATCCTTCCACGGACGACCCGGGCGGGGAGGATCTCTACCCCGTGGGCTGCGCCGCCCGGGTCCTGAAGGCCCTGAAGCACAGCTCGGGCAATTACTCGCTCATCCTCCAGGGCCTGACGCGCATCCGGCTGGACAGCGTGACGGGCAACGCGCCCTACCTCAAGGCCAAGATCCGCCGGCTCGACGAGCCGCAGACGGAGGACGTGGAGGCCGAGGCCCTCGCCATGAGCCTGCGCGACATCGCCAAGCAGGTCATCCAGCTCATGCCGGAGCTGCCCCGCGAGGCGGCCTCGCTCATCGACTCGATCCAGGCCCCCGGCGCCCTGGCCGATCTCGGTCGCCGCCAACCTCGACGCCCCGGTCGAGGAGAAGGCGCAGCTCATCGAGACGATCGAGGTCAAGGAGCGCATCCGCAAGGTGCTCGCGCCTGCTCACGCGGCAGCTCGAGATCCTCAAGATGCGCGAGCGCATCAACTCCCAGATCAAGGAGGAGATGGGCAAGAACCAGCGCGAGTACGTGCTCCGCCAGCAGCTCAAGGCGATCAAGGAGGAGCTCGGCGAGGACGAGGGCGATCAGAGCGACCTCGACGGGCTCGAGGACCGCATCGCCAAGGCCAACCTGCCCACCGAGGCGGAGACGGTCGCCAAGAAGCAGCTCAAGCGCCTGCGCACGATGCAGGTCGGCTCGGCCGAGTACACGGTCGTCCGCACCTACCTCGACTGGATCCTCGACATCCCCTGGACCAACGCGACCACCGACAACCTCGACATCGGCGCCGTCCGCAAGGTCCTGGACGAGGATCACTACGGCCTCGAGAAGGTCAAGAAGCGCATCCTCGAGTACCTCGCCGTCCGCAAGCTGAAGCAGGACAAGAAGGGCCCGATCCTCTGCCTCATCGGCCCGCCCGGCGTCGGCAAGACCTCGCTCGGCCGCAGCATCGCGCGCGCCCTCGGGCGCAAGTTCGTGCGCGTCTCGCTCGGCGGCGTCCACGACGAGGCGGCCATCCGCGGCCACCGCCGCACGTACGTCGGCGCCCTCCCCGGCCAGATCATCCAGGGGATGAAGAAGGCCTCGACCATCAACCCCGTCTTCATGATCGACGAGGTCGACAAGATCGGGCACGACTTCCGCGGCGACCCCTCCGCCGCGCTCCTCGAGGTGCTCGACCCGGAGCAGAACAACACCTTCGCCGACCACTACCTCGAGATCCCGTACGACCTCTCGCACGTGATGTTCGTGGCGACGGCGAACGTGGCCGACCCGATCCCGCCCCCGCTCCGCGACCGCATGGAGATCCTCGAGATCCCCGGCTACACGCGGCGCGAGAAGCTGGCGATCGCGCGGCAGCACCTGCTCCCGAAGCAGCTCGGCGAGCACGGGCTCACCACGGACCAGATCGAGATCACCGACCGCGCCATCGAGGAGATCATCGACCACTACACGCGCGAGGCGGGCGTCCGCTCCCTGGAGCGGCAGATCGCCGGCGTCATCCGCGGCGTCGCCGTGAAGGTGGCCGAGGGCGACACCCAGAAGCGCCGCGTCGACAACGAGGACGACCTGCACGAGTTCCTGGGCGCGCCCCGGTACACGAGCGAGGTCGCCGAGCGCACCGCCGAGAGCGGCGTGGCGACGGGCCTGGCCTGGACGAGCGTGGGCGGCGAGATCCTCTTCATCGAGGCGACCAAGATGTTCGGCTCGGGGAAGATGCAGCTCACCGGCCAGCTCGGCGACGTGATGAAGGAGAGCGCCCAGGCCGCGCTCAGCTTCGTCCGCAGCAACGCGTCGCGCTTCGGGATCGCGAAGGACTTCCTCGAGAAGAGCGATCTGCACATCCACATCCCCGCCGGCGCGATGCCGAAGGACGGCCCCTCGGCCGGCGTGACGATGTTCACGGCGCTCGTCTCGCTCCTCACGGGCATCAAGGTCCGCCACGACGTCGCGATGACGGGCGAGATCACCCTGCGCGGCCGCGTCCTCCCCATCGGCGGGCTGAAGGAGAAGGTGCTCGCCGCGCACCGCGCGGGCATCAAGCGCATCGTGGTGCCGGAGCGCAACCGCGCCGATCTCGAGGAGGTGCCCAAGGAGGTCGTCGACGAGCTCCAGTTCTTCTTCGTGAGCCGGATGGAGCAGGTCCTCGAGGCCGCCCTCGAGCACATGCCCGAGCCCACCCCGACCACGGAGGAGGGCAAGGACGCCGAGAAGAAGGAGCCCGAGAAGGCGCCTTCTCTCGTCTCGAACTGACGCCGCCGGTTACGTGCTCGGATGGGGCCCCGACCCCATCCGGAGGCGTGAAGGCCGCCCCCGCTCGTCGAACCGAGCGGGGGCGGTTTCTTTTTCAGCCCACCGTGTGGACCCGGAACCCGGCGACGGCCTCGTTGCCCTCGAGCGCGCGCTGGATCCACGCCTTGTCGCGGTCGGCGACGGCGACGAACCGGACCTCGCGATCCGCGGGCGGCTCCGGCAGGCCGCCGAAGCCGACCTGGCCGGCCTCGGCGTGCGTCATGACCTGCGCCTGCGTCTCGCGCCGGATCTCCGCCGACAGGAGGGTGGCAGGGTCGGAGCCGGCCGCGACGTGGACCTCGAAGACGATGAGCATGGAGCGATGTTCGCGCGTCGTGCGCGCGGGAACAAGCGGGGGACGACTACCAGCGCACCTTCTCGCCGATGAAGTAGGGCAGCATCTTGCGCCACCACGGCCAGTCGTGGTCCACGTCGTGGCCCCACATGTCGAGGTCGTGGGGGATGCCCTTCGACCAGAGCAGCTCCGAGAGCTGGCGCGAGCAGTGCGGCGCCTCGTACGCGCCCTGGCCGGTGACGACGTGGATCTCGCACTCGTTCCGGAGCAGGTGCAGCGTGTGGCCGTCGCCCATGTTGGCGATGTAGGAGACGGGGTTGTTGAAGTAGACGTCGTCGGCCTTGTAGCCCTCCGTGTAGTCCCCCTCGAGAATCGTAGAAGCCGCTCATCGCGACGAGGGTGTCGAAGAGGTCGGGCCGGCGGAAGAACTGGTTGGCCGCGTGGAAGGCGCCGAAGCTCGCCCCCGTGACGGCGACGCGCGCGCGCGGGTTGTCCATCACCCGGCGGATGTGGGGGACGACCTCCTCCTCCACGTACGCGGAGTAGAGCGCCTGCCGCCGCGCCGCCTCGGGGATGGAGACGTTGCGGTTCATCCACGCGAAGCGGTTGATGCTGTCGATGGAGAAGACGCGCACCTTGCCGGCGAAGATGAGGTGCTCGATCGACTTGATGAGGTAAAACCGCTCGTTCTCGAGGAAATCGGCCTGCGCGGTGGGATAGACGAGGAGCGGGTGGCCGCGGTCGCCGTACTGGACGATGGGCATCTCGATCCCGAGGCGGGGCGAGTACCAGCCGAAGATGTGACGGGGCAGGTGGGGGTCGACGTACACGATCCGGGCCTCCTTGGGGTGCGTGAGGCGAAGCTCCCGGAAGCTACCCCAAGCGCGACGCGGCGCGGTGACGGAATCGAACACGATCGGCTCCAGCGCTTCGGCGATGGCGCGCGCGACGGCCTCCGGGTCGCCGTCGCCGTCGACGTGGACGACGCGGTCGCCCGGGACCAGATCCTCGGCCCGCCGGTAGGCGCGCGCGAGCCGGGCCTGCAGCTCGGCGTCGTCGAACAGCTCGGCCGCGCCGCCCCTCGCCCGGCGGCGCGCGGCGGCCACGTTGGGGGAGACGTCGAGCACCACGGTGACGTCCGGACGGCGGGCGAAGCGGTTCAGCTCGCGGATCCACTCGGTCGGGGCGCCCGGCCGCTGCGAGAGCACGCTCCCGTCGTACAGGGACTCGCGGCCGCCGGCGCTGATCGACTGGTACGCCAGGCTCGACAGGTCGTACCTGTCCGAGATGACGACGTAGCCGTCGCGCAGGTACGGCTCGATCTCCGAGGCCACGTGGTCGAGCCGGTCGGCCGCGAACAGCAGCGCCATCACCTCCGCCCGCTGGGTCGCGGGGAGCGATATGCGCTGCGTGAGCACCAGCCGGATCTGCGCACCGATGGGGCCGGAGGAGGGCTCGTGGGTCACGTGGGCCATCCTGCCGGCGCCCGCGCAGGTGCGCCGCGAGGCGCTGGGCCTGCGTCGTCGTCCCCGCGCCGTCGATGCCCTCCAGCACCACGAACACGCCCCCGCCGCCGTCGCCGCCCTCGATCCCAGCGTCCATCGTGGCCACCCCTCGCGATCACCGGTCACCGTTGGGGGGGCTGCTGCCCCCCAAACCCCCAGGCGCCGCAATCGGCGCCGGATCCTCTCCCAGCACAACGTTGTCGATGAGCCTCGCCCCGCCCAGCCGGATCGCCATCGCGAGGAGCGCCCGCTCGCCGGCCCGCTCGCCCGGCGCGAGGACGCGCAGGCTGAGCGGGTCGGCCACGTCAACGTAGTCGATCGACGTCGCCACCTCCGCCACGGGGGCGCGCGCGAGGCCCGCCAGCAGAGAGGCATCGCGCTCCCCCCGCGCGAAGGCCTCCGCGGCCCGCGAGAGGCCCCGCGGGATGGCGAGCGCAGCGGCGCGCTGCTCGGGCGAGAGGTACGCGTTGCGTGACGAGAGCGCCAGGCCGTCGGGCTCGCGCACCGTGCGCAGGCCGACGATCTCGACGGGCAGGAAGAGGTCGGTCGTCATGCGCGAGATGACGCGGAGCTGCTGGTAGTCCTTGCGGCCGAAGACGGCGACGCAGGGCCCCGCCAGCGCGAAGAGCTTGGCCACGACGGTCGTGACGCCCTCGAAGTGCCCGGGCCGGTGCGCGCCGCAGAGGGGCGCGGCGGTGGCGCCGACGCGCACCCGGGTCTCGTCCCCGGGCGGGTACATGGCGTCCGCGGCCGGCGCGAAGACTACGGCGGCCCCGGCGCGCTCGCACTTCTCGGCGTCGGCCGCCAGCGTCCGCGGGTAGCGGGCGTAGTCTTCGTTCGGCCCGAACTGCGTGGGGTTCACGAAGATGGAGACCGCGACGAAGGCACCATGACGCTTCGCCTCCTCGACCAGGGCGACGTGGCCGGCGTGGAGCGCGCCCATGGTGGGCACCAGGCCGACGCGCTGGCCACGGGCGCGCGCCTCGTCGCACGCGCGGCGGAAGGCCTCGGGCTCGTGGACTACCTGCATCGCGCCCGAAGGTATCACGGATGCCTCGGCCTCTCTTGAACGAGAGGCGCGCCGCCTCCCCCGGGCCCACCGTCACGCCCTGCTGCCGTGTCCGCCCGTTCGCGGGCGCTCATCTCGACCGCGAGCTTCTTCGTCGGCTCGTTCGCGGTGATCGTGACGTCGGCCCGGTAGGCCTCGAAGCCCTCCTTGGTCAGCTTGAGCTGGATGGGCTTGCCGAGCGGGAGCTTGTCGATGTGCGCCGGCGTCGCGTCGGGGTAGAGGTCGCCGTCGATCCAGATCGCGCAACCGTCCGGCTTCGACGTGACGTCGAGCGCGCCGCGCGGCGCCGCGGGCCGATCCATCCGGGCGGCGGCGCCGGCCTGCTTCGCCTCCGCCGCCGCCTCCGCCTCGTTCGCGGCGCGCCGCGCGTCCTCGTGGCGGACCCAGAGCACGCCCCCACCGACGAGGACCAGCGCGAAGGCGACCGCCGCGATGGCCGCCGCGTTGCTGCGCTTCGGCGGCGGGATGCTGGGCAGCTCGGTCGCGGTGGAGGTCGGGCCGGTGCTCGTCGAGGTGCTGCCCTCGAAGAACCCGCTGGCCTGGGCCTGCTCCTCTCGCGGCTGGTGCTGCGCGGCGATCACGTCCGCGAGCTGCTTGACGTCCGAGAGCGCCTCCTTCTGCTGGGCGAGCTTGTCCTCGAAGAGGTACTCCATCCACTTGATGAGGCTCACCGTCGAGACGGGGACGCGCTCCTCGCGCACGAAGTCCTCCAGGTCGGCCTGCATCTCGCGCGCCGTCTGGTAGCGGCGCTCGCGGTCCTTCTCGAGCGCGCGCATGACGATGCGATTCGAGCCCCGGCGGGTAGCCCGGGCCTGACGTCGCTCGGCCGCGGGTACTCCTTGTCCACGATGAGCTTGAGCGTCTCGAACTCGCTCGACCCCTTGAAGAGCCGCCTGCCGGTCGTCAGCTCGAAGAGCATCACCCCCGCCGCGAAGACGTCGCTGCGCGAGTCGATCTCTTCCCCTCTCGCCTGCTCCGGCGACATGTACGGCGCCTTGCCCTTGAGCAGGCCGGTGCCCGTCTCCTCCCCCGGCTCGAGGCCGCTCTTGGCGACGCCGAAGTCGACGATCTTCACCTCCCCCGTGAAGCTGACGACGATGTTCCGTGGGGAGATGTCGCGGTGCACGATGCCGAGCGGCTTGCCCGCGAGGTCGCGCTTCGTCGTGGGCGTAGGCGAGGCCCGCGCACAGGCCGAGCACGATCCCCAGCGTGTGCTCGAGCGGGAACTCGGTCAGGTTCCGCCTCTTCATCGCCCGGACGATGCCCTGGAGGTCCTCGCCGTGGACGTGCTCCATCGCGATGAAGTACGTGCCGTCCGTCTGCCCGACGTCGAAGGTCTGGGCGATGTTGGGGTGCGAGAGCGTCGCGACGATGCGCGCCTCGTGCAGGAGCATGCTCGATGAACGCCTTGTCGTCGTTCATCGACGGGAGGATGCGCTTGATGACGACGAGCTTCTCGAACCCGGCGACGCTGCGCTGCAGGGCGAGGAAGATCTCGGCCATTCCGCCCGAGGCCAGGCGACGGAGAAGGGTGTACTTGCCGAACTGCCTCGGCAGGGCCTCGTGCTGCTCCATCGCGACTTCGCTGCCGGGGGCCGGTGCCGACCCGGACCGCGGATATTGCCACGGCTCGGCAGGGCTCGGTGCGTTTTCTGACAGGTGGGCGGCAGGCGGCTTGCATGCGCGTCGGCGTCGTGTGAACGGGCGGGCGATGACTCGTGTCGACAGCCCGGCCGCGCTCCTCGCCGCGATGCTCGCCGCGGCGTTGACGACGTTCCCGGCGCTCGCCAAGGCCGACCCTGCCCCGCCTTCGCCCGCGGCCGCGATCGAGAAGGGCCCGTACCTCCAAGCGCTCGGCG
This sequence comes from uncultured delta proteobacterium, assembly GCA_963827955.1. Lineage (GTDB taxonomy): Bacteria > Myxococcota_A > Polyangia > Polyangiales > Polyangiaceae > CAWHDJ01. Next base: position 907,667 of record CAWHDJ010000017.1, read on the forward strand.
CGACCGGCGTCACCATCAAGATCGAGCTGTCCCGCCCCGCGCCCGCGCGCGTCGACGTCTACGCCGCCGGCCAGCGCGATCCCGTCGCCTCCCGCTCGTCCGACGGCGAACGCGCGTTCCACACGATCCGCGTCGAGGGTCTGAGGCCGGCGACCGCCTACGAGTACCAGGTCGACGCCGGCGGATCCGGCAGTGAGCGCGGCCACTTCACCACGGCGCCCACCGACGCGCGCCCCTTCCGCTTCATCGCCTACGGCGACAGCCGCTCCGACGCCGAGGCCCACGCCGCCGTCGTCCGTGCGATGCAGACCACGCCCGCCGACTTCCTCGTCAGCACGGGCGACATGGTGCTGAACGGCGGCGACCCGGCGGAATGGCGCCGGCTCTTCGCCATCGAGGGCCCCATGCTCCGCGACCGCTGTGCCTTCGTCGCCGTGGGCAACCACGAGCTGTACAAGGGCGACCCGAAGGGCGAGGTCGCGTTCCTCCGCTACTTCGCCGGCGAGCAGGACGGGCGGCCGCTCACCCGGCTCTACAGCACCTTCCGCTGGTCCAACACGCGATTCTTCCTGCTCAACGCGATGGACACCTGGACGGGCGACGAGCGCGCCTGGCTGCGGGACGAGCTCGACCGCGCGCTCCACGAGCCGGGCCTCGCGCACCGCATCGCCGTGATGCACCACGGCCCCTTCTCGAGCGGGCCGCACGGCGGCAACAAGGCGCTCGCGAACGGGGACGTGGTGGCGATGATGCGCGAGCGCGGGGTGGACCTCCTGCTCGCGGGGCACGATCACATCTACGAGCGGGGCGAGGGCGGCGGGCTCAAGTACGTGATCACGGGCGGCGCGGGCGCGCCCCTCTACGAGAAGGAGACCAGCGCACCCCAGACGCGGCGCTTCGAGGCGGCGTACCACTTCGTGGAGATCGCGGTCGACGGCGACCGGGTGAGCCTGACCGCGCGCCGGCCGAGCGGCGCGGTGCTGGAGCAGTGCGGCTACCAGGCGAACGGGCCGTGGGACTGCGACGCCAAGGCGCCCACGTCACGTGCGGCGGCGATCCCGACGGACAGGCCTGCCGAGGGGCCTCCACGGCGGCCCCGGGCGTGCGGATGCGCCGTGCCGGGCGATGCCGGCGGAGCGGGAGGGGGCATGGTGCTGGCGGCGGCGGTCGCGGCGGCAGCCGGGAGGCGGCGAAAACGTTCGGAATTGTTTGAGATTTGACGGAGGAAGGCGCGGAAAAGGTCCTTCGAAGCGAGGAGGGCACGGCTCACCGCGACGAGGGCACCTGTCACCGCGACCAGGGCCTCCCTCACCGCGACCAGGGCACCTGTCACCGCGACAGGGGCACCCTTCGCGGTGACGAGGGCAGGCGTCACCGCGACCAGGGCACCTGTCACCGCGACGAGGGCACCCTTCGCGGTGACGAGGGCAGGCGTCACCGCGACGGAGGCACCTGTCACCGCGACGGAGGCAACCGTCACCGCGACGGGGGCACCCTTCGCGGTGACGAGGGCAGGCGTCACCGCGACACGGGCACCTGTCACCGCGACGGAGGCAACCGTCGCGGTGAGGGAGGGGTGCTTCGCGGTGAGGAAGGCCTTCCTCACCGCGACGGGGGCACCTGTCACCGCGACAGATGCCCCGGTCACCGCGAGAGGAGCGCCCCTCGAGGCGACCGGGGCACGGCTCACTGCGAGACGGGCATGCTCCGCAGCGCGGGCCGCCTCACCTCTCGGCGATGGGAGTCAGGGGCGTCTGCGCGGCCGGGAACGAGGCGAACGGCTCCCCCGTCCTCACGTCCACGGCGTCGGGCGCGACGTCGAGGAGCGGGCGGATGGCGAACGGGCGCTCGTGCAGGCGGGGGTGCGGGACGGTGAGGGTGTCCTCGGAGATCGCCTCGCCCTCGATCCAGAGCAAGTCCAGGTCGATGGTCCGCGGACCCCAGCGCTCGCCGGCCGAGCGGTCGCGCCCGAGCATGCGCTCGATCGCGAGCAGCCTCTCCAGGACGACGCGCGCGTCGAGGGATGTAACGACGAGCACGGCGGCGTTGAGGTAATCGCCCTGGGGCGGGCCGCCCGCCGGAGGGGTCTCGTAGATTGGGGATCGCCGCAGGACGTGAAGGTCCCGATCGGCGCGGAGGTAGCCGACGGCGGCGTCGAGGTTCGCCCGGCGATCCCCGACGTTGGCCCCGAGGCCGATGACGACACGCCGTACGTGGTCCACGACAGTGGACGATAATATCCCACACTCGCCCACGCGTGCAGCCTGTAGCAATCCCCTGGGCGTACCGCCTCGGCGTTCCACCTTGGCCTTCCACATGGCCATGCCGCCTTTCGCGCCCAGACCTCACCCCCCCCAGCCCCCCTCTCCCTCGCCGATCAGGGAGGGCAAGACGATCAGGGAAAGAAGCGAGGGAGAGGGGGGCCGGGGGGGTGAGGTCTGCGGGAAAAGGCCTCGGCCTAGACGAATTCCCCGTCCTGCCACCTCACGAGCCCGCCCGAGAGCGCCTCGCCCTCGCTCCGGAGCCAGACGACCGGCCGCGCGTCGGCGAGCGGCTGGGTGCACTCCAGGTCCTTGTACGCAGGCGGACCAGGAGCCCGTGTTGCCGTAGAAGATGCCGTCCTCCCACACCCCCTCGGGGTGGTGGGTGTGGCCGAAGACGACGGCGCGGGCGCGGTGGGCCCGCGGCCACCCGGCGCGCGGTGCGCTGCACGCGCTTCCAGGTCTCGTCCAGCGGGGGCTTGGGGACGGAGAGCTCGTACCTGAGGAAGAGCGCCGGGGCGAGCGCGGCGCCGCGACGAAGGGCGCCGTGGGCGAGCAGGAAGAAGACGGCGCGAGACGAGGGCGGAGAAGCCGAGGAGCGCGATGCGGTCGACCCAGAACTCGCGCATGACGGTGCGGAGCCGATCCTCGGCCGGGGTGTCGAAGAGGCGGGCGTGGCGGGCGACGCGGCGGACGGGGGCGCCCGTCTCCCGCGCGGCGGCGAGGACGTTGGCGCGGGCGCGCGCGACCGGCTCGCGGGGAAGCGGCCGCGGACGAGCTGGACGAGCGTGCGCGCGGCGCCGTGGGCGTAGGCGAGCGTCGAGCGAGTGGCGCGAGAAGAGGTAGTAGCGCGCCCAGTGCGCCAGGTACCCCAGGGCCGAGAGCATGTACGAGCCCTCGACGTGCGGGTTGAAGAAGCCCATCCGCGAGACGAGGTTGCGCGTGGTGAGCGAGCCCATGGTCGGGTGGATCTCGCCCGGCTCGGGGCCGAAGGGACTGCATCGGGTAGCGGTGGTTGCAGTAGCCGTCGTACTGGTGGCCGTGCTCGAGGAGGATGCCGTCGGGCGTGAGGTGGAACCAGGCGCGGAAGAGGATACTTGCCGCACCTCCGCGGGTACGCGGCGTGCCCGGCCGCCGGGCGGCCCGCACGAGGCGCTCCGCGATGACGGCGCGCACCTCGGGCAGCGTCAGCAGACGTCGTGGTTGCCCGAGACGAAGACGATCTCGTGCCCGTCGGCGAGGACGCGGCCGAGCGCGTCGATGAAGGCGGGGTGGTCGTCGAGCATGGCCGAGGGCGGCCGGGACGGCGTACTCCGCGGTGCGTGGCAGGTCGTGGAAGACGCTCTCCCCGTTGATGACGCGCGGCGCGTCGAAGTCGAAGACGTCGCCGTTGAGCACGAGGCAGAGCTCGTCGCCGGCGTCTGGCAACGCGTTCCGCAGACGCGTCGAGCATGGCGGCGAGATCCTTGTCGGGAGCGAACGGGGCCTGGCGGTACCGCATCCACAGGCCGTCCGTGCGCTCGACCTCGCAGAGGTGGATGTCCGAGAATCGCGACGGTGTGCCTCATGGCTCGTCGGAACATAGGCCTCGGTGCGGCATCCGCTCGTCAGCGATCGGTCATCCGTGCGTCCAGACGAGGGTGCCGCCCTCGGCGTTGACGGCCCCGTGCCAGTCGGGCGGCACGACCGGGTCGGTCCACTCGAACAGCCAGGCGGCGTCGGCGGGGCCAGGTTGATGCAGCCGTGGCTGCGCGGGTGGCCGAACTCGTCGTGCCAGAAGGCGCCGTGGAGCGCGTACCCCTCGTGGAAGTACTGGATGTAGGGCACGTCGTCGCAGGTCGTACGGAGTCGTCCGACTCGTTGCCGTCCATGGTCGCGGAGACGTGCTTGGCGTGGACGTAGAAGATCCCCCGCACGGTCGCGTGCGTGGTGGCCGGGTCGGCCATCCCGCTGATGCCGGTGGAGACCAGCGTCGCATAGGCCGCCCGGCGGCCCTCGTACGCGACGAGGATCTGCTTGCCGATCGAGACGTCGATCCACTTACGCCCCTCGGCGGCGAAGCCCACCGGGTCGTCGTGAACGTCGGCGATGACCAGATCGTCCGCGGCGAGCCACATCCCCTCGGTCGTCTCGCGCAGGCCGCCCTGGGACTTGCCGGTGAGCACCCACCCCGAGCGGAAGGCGGCCAGGCCGGCGTCGTAGAGGCGGCCGTCCGCGCCGAGCTTGAGCTTGCTCGCGCCCTGGTGGATGACGAACGCGGGCGTGCCCTCCTGCTCGACCACGATGCCGTGGAAGGTGCTCGGGTGTGTAGGCTTGGTGCGGTCGAGCGGGATCAGGTCGAGCTCCGTGGTGAGGCCGAAGCGGCGGCCCGTCCAGGCGAACGAGGTGATGAGGCCGAAGGCCGAGTTCTCCTTGGCGCGGCCGGCGTGGACCGAGTAGTGGAGCTTCTCTTCCGCGCCGTAGGGCTTGGGCAGGTCGTGGCCGGCGGCGAGGAAGGCGGGCACGGGATCGAGCGGCGATCGGCGCTGAACATCGCCGGGCTCCACGAGGCGAGGTGCTCGCCGAGCGTGGGGCCCTCGACGCGCTCCTGGTCCTTGCGGGTCGGGAGGCGGAAGTAGAGGTGGGGCGGCGGTGAGCGTGAGGTGACGTACTGGTACGGGAGCGGCTCGTGCCGAGCGGGCCGCGGAAGGCGGCCTGCACGACCGGATGGTCCAGCGCGAGCGAGGCGCCCTTGCCGACGCAGACGTAGCCGCGCGGCTCGACGCGGTACCAGCCGCCGGCGCAGCCCTCGGTGCCCGCCGGGGCCTCGGATCGATCGACCACGGCGCCGGCGCGCAGGTACCCGAGCTTCGTGCGACCGATCGTTCGGCGCGACGTAGATCCACGTGCGCATCGCGATGCTGGCGATCTTGGCCCCGTGGCCCGGCTCCAGCGCCTCCTTCGACGGCGTCTGGGGAAGAAGGCTCGGCCACGGAGGCCGCCGCGTGCGCTGGCCGACGCTGGGGGATCCGGCGGGCGCGAGGGCCGGCGCCGGCCTCGCGAGGTCGGCGGCGCGGCCGGGCGGATCTGCGCAGGGGCGCAGGCGGAAATCGCGAGCGCGGCGGCGCAGGTGGCGCGGCTGACGCGGAGGGGGTGCACGGCCGGGCCCCGCATCTAGAGCGAAGCGCACGCCAGGGCAATCAATTGGACGACCGTCGCCGGCGGACTACCCTGCGCGCGTGCGAGACCGGCTCATCGATGCCCTCGTCCGGGGTGACGTGTCCCGCTGGGCAGCCATCGGCGTCCTCTGGGCGCTCGCCACGCTGGTGGTCCTGGTGCACCGGCCCGGGCGGCGCCCGCCGCGGGCCGCGCCCTTCCGCACCGCGTGGACGTGGATCCTCCTCGCGGCGGCGACGGCCACCTCGCTCGCGGGGCTGCCGCTCTCGGCCGCCATCGCCGTGCCACGCCTGCGCTGGGTTGCCGTCGACGCGCCCGACCTCGTGGCGCAGAACCCAGGGACGTGGCGGAAGCTGCGCGGGCCGGGGGTGGCCATCGCCGGGCCGGACGTCGCCGTCCCGACGATCGACGCGGGAGGCCGCTGGGTGCTCTACGGCCTCCTGTCCGGCAAGCCGGTGCCGGGCCTGCCCGCCGCCGAGCCCGCCCCCCTGGAGCCGGGCGCCCCACGCCTCTGCCGGATCGAGGGGACCGCCTGCCGGCCCTGGCCGGTCGCCTGGCCGGATCCCACTCGCCCTCTGGCGCAGGCCGACCTCTCCTGGGCGCCCGCCGGCGGACGCCCGCTCGGCGGGAGCGCCCCGTTCCGGATCGACGACGCCCTGGCGTTCGACGTCGAGTCGGGACTCTACCTGAGGCACATCGAGCCTGCCCCCCTGCGCGCGCCGGTGAGCGGCAAGATCCTGGACGGGCCGCACCTGGAGATCACGGGCCGGGTCGCCGCGGACGAGCCGCACGAAGGATCGAGCGTGCTCTTCGTGGTGCGCAAGGTCGTGAAAGGCCGGCTCACCGAGGTGCGCCTGGCGGCGATGCCCGCGCCGCGCGGCGGGCTCGGGCACGTCTTCCAGCTCCAGCGCGCGGGCGCTTCGCTCACGGCGGGGCCGCGCGTGTACGCGTACGTGGTGCGGCCGGTGCTGCTGCTGACGAGCCTGTCGCTGCCGCTCGGCGGGGTGGTGATCCTCCTGGAGCGGCTCCTCCGGCGCCGGCGCGATGCGGCGTCGTGGGTCGCGCCCGCGCTGGAGGCGGTGGCAGCCCTGTCGGCGGGCGTCGCGGTGGCCGGGCCCGCGGTGGTCGCGATGGCGAGCCTGTGGGGGTCTCGGTAGCGCTGGCCCTCGGGCCCCGGCCGGGGCTACCGTCGTCACGTGCCGCCCCCTCGCCTGCTCCCCGCGCTCGCGGTCTCCGCCGCGCTCGCGCTCGGCGGGCGCGCCGCCCTCGCCTCGCCGGAGGACATCTTCGGCTTCGGCGCCCGCTCCAGCGCGATGGGCGCCACCGGCGCGGCGAGCGCCGAGGGGTACGAGGCGGTGTACGGCAACCCCGCGCTGCTCTCGCTCGCGCGGCAGCGCGAGCTGGTGGTCGGGATGACGTCCGCCGTCTTCGACGTGAAGGCGCAGACACCGCTCTCGTACGAGCCGCTCCACGGCAGCGTCATCGGCGCCGTCCTCCCGATCCCGTTCGGGGGCATACTCAAGGACCGCATCGCCCTCGGCCTCGGCTTCTTCACGCCGTTCGACCTGGTCGTCCGCGGCCGCATCCTCTACCCCGAGGTCCCCCAGTACCCGCTCGCGGACCGCACCCAATCGATCGCGGTCCAGGCCGGCATCGGCGATAGACCTGAGCCACGGGGTGCGCATCGGCGGCGGGTTCGCGGCGCTGGCCGCGCTCTCCGGCACCGTGCTCGTCGCCACCGACAGCTCCGGCCGCATCGGCACGACGGTGAACGACACGCTCGTGGCGAGCTACGGGCCCATCGTCGGGGCGAGCTACGACATCGACGACGCCTGGCGGATCGGGCTCGCCTTCCGCGGGACGCTGGAGGGGCGCTTCAACGTGGTGATCACGGTGATGGACCTGGGCACGATCATGGTGCCGCCGCTCAACATCTCCGGCGTCGCCCAGTACGACCCGTGGCAGATCGCGCTCGAGGTCGCGCGCGCCCGCGGGCCGTGGAAGTTCGCTATCTCGGCCACCTACAAGCACTGGTCGGCCTACCCCGGCCTCGCCGAGCCGACGGTCCGCTGCCCCACCACGGACCCGACGACGGGGATGCCGTTCACGGGCCCGTGCAACGTGCTGACCCCGCCCGCGCCGGGCTACCACGACACCGTGGTGCCGCGCGCCGGCGTGGAGCGATCGTTCGCGCCCGCGCCGCGCGTCGACGTGCACGTGCGCGGCGGCGCCTTCTTCGAGCCGTCGCCCGCGCCGGCGCAGACGCAGGCTCTCGAACCTCTACGACAACCACCGCGTGGCGATCACGTTCGGCTACGGCGTCGAGGTCGGCCCCGAGCGGGCGCGCTTCTCGCTCGATCTGTTCGGCCAGGCGCACGCGCTCGTCCCTCGCGACAACGTGAAGGACGAGCAAGCGTCCCCGCGAGCAACCCGGGCGCGCCCCAGCGTGACGACCAGCGGCGTCATCGGCGTGTTCGGCGCCACGGCAGGGGTGAAGTTCTGATGCGCTCCCGAGCCCTCCGCCGCGCCCTCGCAGGCCTGCTCGCGCCCGCCGCCCTCTGGCTCGCGTACCGCGCCGGCGGCCGCCCGCGCCAACGAGGCCGACACCTACGGGCTCGGCTCCCGCTCGGCCGCGCTCGGGGGCGCCGTCGCGGCCGACGCGACCGACTTCTCCGCCAACTACTACAACCCCGCGGCGCTCGTCGGCGCGCGGGGGCCGAGCCTCTCCATCGGCTACATCTACGCGCAGAATCACCTCACGACCAACGGCCAGGACAACGGCGTCGCCGACGTCCACGGCATCGTCGGCGGCCTGGCGCTGCCCGGCAAGCTTCTCGGCGTCCCGTTCGCGTTCGGCGTCGGCCTCTACATGCCCGACACGGGCCTCTCCCAGGTCTCGCGCTGCGCCAGGAGGTGCCGCGCTGGGTGCTCTACGGCGAGTCGTCGTCCATCGTCTTCATCGCCGCCAACCTCGCCGTGCGCCCCGTGTCACTGGCTGGAGCTGGGCGGCGGCGTCGCCTTCCTCGCCGCCACCAAGGGCAGCTTCCAGATCTCGGGCACCGCCGACATCATCAACGTGTACGACTCCCAGCTCCGCCACGAGGTCGACGCCGACCTCTCCGCCGTTCGCTACCCCCAGGTCGGCGCCCGCTTCAAGGTGCCGGGGTTCGGCTACCTCGCCGCCGTGTACCGGGGCGAGACCAAGCTCGACCTCCAGCTCACGGCGCACCTCAAGGGGCAGGTCAAGGATCCCGACCTCGGCGGCCTCACGGTGCCGCTGCACCTACAATCTGGCGACGCAGACCGCCGACGCCTTCCTCCCCCAGCAGTTCGTGCTGGGCGCGAGCTTCCAGCGCGTGCCTCGGCTGACCGTGAACCTCGACTTCACGTTCGTGAACTGGGCGGCGTACCAGAGCCCCACCGCCGTCACGACGGCGAACATCCAAGCCCAGCTCCCTCCCGGTCTGCCACCGGGCACCGTCACGATCCCGCCGAGCCCGAAGCCGGTCACGGTCCTCCCGCCCGACTTCCAGAACCGCCTCGTCCCTCACCTCGGCATCGAGTACGTGATCCCGGTCGCGGGCGGATTCCGCCACCTCGAGGGCGACCCGATCGAGCGCCGCGCCGTCGAGATCCCCGTCCGCGCGGGCTACGTCTACGAGCGCACGCCCGTGCCGCCGCAGACGGGGGTCACGAACTACATCGACACGGACCGGCACACCGTCTCTCTCGGCACCGGGCTCACGCTCAACGCGCCGGGCTCGGTGCTCAAGGGATCGGTCACGCTCGACGTACACGGGGCGCTCTCGGTGCTCCCGGCGCGCGTCACGCTCAAGCAAAACCCCGCCAACTTCGTCGGCGACTACACGGCGAGCGGCACCATGATGACGGCAGGTACGACGCTCACGGCGGTGTTCTGATGCTCCTCCATCGCGCCGCCGGTTTGCTCGCCTGCCTCTCCCTCGCTGCGTGCGCCACGCTCCCCGAGCCCGCGGGCGGCGACCAGAACCTGCCGAGCGCGAACGCCGGCCCCTTCCGCGCGCTGTCCAAGTCCACGCAGCTCGCCGGCGACGCCGGCGTCGGGGACGAGCTGAGCTACAACTGCCTGACGGCGCCCTACGGCTTCGAGGACGGCGTCCACTACGGGCGCGACATCGCCGTCCTCGACGCCGACGGCGATCCGACGACCCTCGAGGTCATCGCCTACGTCGCCGCGGCCGCCAACGGCGGCGGCGAAACCGACCCGACCGTGTCCATCATGCGCTACGAAGCGCTCGACGGCCGCTCCTTCGTCAGCTCCGCCGACCCGCTGGCGGGCGCCGGCGAGGTGGTGCTCCAGGCCAGCGCGCCGTGGGAAGGGGGCGTGATGGGCGGCCCGGCGGCGCTGCGCAGCGGCGGCAAGTTCCTCCTCTACTACGCAGCCGCCGGCGGTATCGGCCTGGCCAGGAGCGACGATGGCCACGCCTTCACGAAGGTCCCGGGCCCCGTGCTCGGGCCCGCCACGAGCGGCTGGGATGGCGGAGTCTCGCCTGCGAGCCCGGGCGTGGTGCAGCTCGCCGATGGCTCGTTCCGCATGTTCTACGAGGTCGCGATCGGCGGCGGCGCGACCGCGATCGGCGAGGCCTCGAGCCCCGACGGCGTCGCCTGGACGCGCGTCGGCGACGGGCCCGCGCTCGCCCCCTCGGGCGGCGGCGACGCCGGGCCGAGCCCGTGGGACGCCGCTTCGGTGGGCTCGCCTTTCCCGTTGCTCGTCTCGTCCGCCGCGGGCCGCACGGTCCTGCGCGTGTACTACGGGGCGCTGGACGTCGCGGGCATGGGCACGATCGGGCTCGCGGCCCGCTACGGCACGGATGGGCCGCTGGAGCGGGCGACGGAGCCGGTGTTCGGGGCGAGCAGCATCCTGGGCCCGAGGGAGCCGTGCGTCGTCGAGTTCGCGGAGCTCTCGTTCCTCTATGTCACGGAGGCGTCCGGCATGGCGTTCGGGATCCCGCTGCGCTCCCCGGCGGTCGCGGTCGGGGTGGCCCCGGCGACGGCAGTGCTCCCGCCGCCGGTGCCGGTGCTCTGTCCGTAGAACGGATTGCGCTTGGGTTTGGTACGCGCCGTAGAACCGCGCGCGTCAGCGAGCGGACCGGAGCCGCGCGCGTCAGCAAGCGGACCACACGCCTCGAACACGCACCCCGCTTCCGCATTTCCACCTCGCCGCAGCCAAGAGCCGTAGGCAGGCTGTGGGCGAGTGGATGATGCGGAAGCGGAGTGTTTGGGTGGAGCGTCTCGTCCCCTTGCTGACGCGCGGGGCTCCGGTCCGCTTGCTCACGCGCGCGGTTCCAACGCGCGGTTCCAAGGCTGTACCAAACCCAACCGCGAACCGCTCTCCTAGACGCTCGGCGGCGGCGGGTGCTGAGAGAGGGCGGGCGGGCGGACGCTCTCGAGGCGCTCGTGGGCGCGCCGACCGGCCTCCGCGGGGATGCCCGAGGGGACGAAGCCGTTGCCGAGGAGCGTGCGGTCCATCCACGCCAGGCGATCGAGGTTGCCTTGCTCGGCGACCACGTCCCAGAACGTGCGCGCCGCGGCCTCCGCGACCGCGTCCGAGCCGTAGGCCATGCAGAGCGCCAGGTTCCAGAGCGCCTCGTCGTGCTGGAACGTGTCGCGCGGAGCGCACGAGAGGCTCGCGAGGAGCGCTTCCTCGTCGGGGAGAGAGATCTCCTCGCCGACCAGGAAGTAGGACTGGAAGCGCTCGGTCCAGTCGATGGAGGGGACCGGGATCACCTCCTCGATGTCGAGGTCGACGACGATGTCGCTCGCCGAAGCGCGCGGCGCCAGTGCGACCGACGGGGGCGGCGTGGGGGTCTCGGCCAGCGCCTGGACGGGCGATGCCTCGACGGGCGATGCCGCGACCGGCGGAGCCATGCGCCCCGACGATGAGGAGGGAGGCGGAGGCAACGGGGGGATCGGGCTGCGACGCGGCGGAGGCGACGGCGGGGGCAGCGTGCGCCTCGCCGGAGGTGGAGCCGCGGGGGGGAGCGCGCCGAGCTGCGGCGGAGGCGCAGCTCCGCCGAGGCGGCGGGGTCGGCGCGGGGAGCGCGCCGGTCTGCGACGGAGATGGGCTGCGGCGAGGCGGAGGCGTGACCGGAGGCAGCGTGCGCTTCAGCGCGGCGACGGCGGAGATCGGCGCCGGCGGCGGGTGCGGCGCCGGCGTGGGCCGCGCGGCGTAGAGCGGGTCGTCGAGGCGCGGCAGGGCCGCGGGCTGGGGGAAGCGGAAGCCGTGCGCGAGCCAGAACTGCGCGTCCTCGGAGCCGGGCGGCGGGGGCGGGTAGCTCTGGATCACGGCGGCGTGGAACTCGTCGACGCTCGCGAGCGCGATCCACGCGGCGCTGCCGACCTCGCACACCAGCGCCTCCGGCGGCACCTTGCGCTGCTGGATGCCACGGACGACGAGCTCGGCGGACACAGGACCGACGCTCGTATCGCCCACCGCGACGTACCAGGGAGTCGATTCGTTCATGGCGCGCTCCGGTGCGAGACCTCGACGGATCTCGACGGATCTCGGTCGATTTCGGCGGATGTTGCGCCTCGGGCCCGGGCTTCGTCAATCGAAGCGCGCACGATACCAGCGAGGGCAAAATCCTCTCGCCACAGCGAAATCGCGTCCTCTGCTACCCGTCCTCTCGTGACGGCGTTGGATGGGCGGGCGCGGTCGCGCGCTGCGCGTTGAACGGCGGCTCGATCCCGCCCTCCACCGGCCGCGGCCGGTCCATGTCTTCGTCGAGCCACGCCTGGGCCTCCTTCGCCAGCGCGTCGAGCTGCTCGATGCTCCACCGCGCGCCCGACAACGGCAGCTCGCGCCGGCGCGTGGGCGCCTTCTCGGCGTGCGCGTCGAGAAACGCGGTGAGGGCGAGGCGCCGCTGGAAGCCGTCGATCGCCGCGCCGGCCGGCGCGCGCTCGTCCGGCTCGGAGAGCCACGCCCGGCAGAGACGCGCGAGGCTCTGCACCTCGCGCGCCTCCCGCACGACGAGGCCGGACAGCGCCGCGCGCGCACCTGCGGGCTCGCCCGCCGCGAGGCGCTCGTCGGCGGCCCGCACCGCGCGATCGAGCGCGCGCACCGGGCCCTCCGCCAGAGAGGCCAGCGCGAGCGGCGCCTCCATCGCGCAGCACCCGCCCTCGCGGGCGGCGCCGCGCGCGAGGACGCGGCGCGCCTCGTCGGCCTCGCCCAGCATCAGGAGGGCGCAGCCGAGCAGGTGATCGTGGTGCTGCGCCGCGCGCCCGTCGAGCGTCGCGGGATCGACGGGGGAGAGGACGTCGCGCACCTTGGCCCAGTCGCCGGCGAGCGCCGCGCGCTGCGCAGGGATCTGGAGCATCTCGGGGTCGCCCGGGTAGCGCTCCGCCACCGCGGCGGCGAACGCTTCGGCGAACGCGGGCTGGGGGACGACCCACAGCGCGGCGTGGCGCGGCACGATCGCCGACCGCTCGTCGAGCGTGTGCTCGATCATCTCGCGCCGGACATCGTCCTTGACCTTGGCGAGGTACTCGATCCCCATGCCCGTGGGCACGTCGCTCGTCGTGACGCTCCAGAGCCGGACGCTCCGCGGCGCGCAGGGCCGGAGCGGCGCGAGGTTCACGTCGTGGAAGCCGATCGGCGCGGGGAGCGCGGCCGCCGTCGTGATCGGGAAGCCGGGCGCCGAGGTCCCGAGGCGGATGATTTCGAGCCCCCTGTCGTGCGGGGAGAGCGCCATGACGACGCGCGCGCTCTCGTCCGTCGCGAGCGTGACGCGCGGGGGCACCTCCACGTCGTACGCGAGCACGACGCGACCGTCGCGGAGCGCGAAGGCGAGGAGGCGCCGCGCCCGGGAGGCCAGCGACGTGACGATGACGAAGACCACGCGGGCTTCGAGATCCAGCGCCGCCTCGCAGAACGCGTCCGGGTCGACGTCCGGGATCGCCCGGTCCTCGCCCGCAGGGACGGGGAGCGGCGCGGCGTCGAGCGCCAGCTCCGCCCAGCGCACGCGAGGAGCCGCCCGCTCGCCCTCGCGCACCAGCGCGAAGAGGCCCTTGCCGCTCGGGTGCACCACGACGCTGCGCCGGAGCAGGGGCAGCCGCTCCTGCGTCGCGCCGAGCGGAGCTCCCCGCGCCTCGTACACGCTCACGGTGCCGTTCTCCCGCGCGACGACCATGCGCGGCTCCGCGAGGCCCGTGAGCGGGCGGATTCCCACCCGGAGGACGACCTCGCTCGTGTTCCGGTTGTAGGCATCGCGCTCCGTGTCGTACGCCGTGAGCGACGCCCACCAGCCGTCGTGAGGGCTCGTCGACCAGACGAAGCGGCCGCCGGGGGCGAGCACGATCTGCTCCTCCCCGCCGTCCGTCGAGCCGACGGTGAACGTGCGCTCGATCTCCCAGGACGCTGGGTCGATCTCGAAGCACGCCCCTGCGGTCCCCATCACCGCGGCGCGCCCCGCGCGCTGCTGCACGCGGCCGACCGCGAAGTCCCCCTTGAAGCGCATGGTCGCCCGGCGCAGCACGCTGCCCGTCGCGACGTCGACCCGCTGCAGGAAGAGCATGCCCCGGTGCGCCTCGGCGAGGACGATCTCGCCGCCTCCCGGCCGGACGCACTGCGGGACGTCGAAGTAGCCCGGCGCCTCCATCCCGAGCAGGCCGCCCGCCGGCCCGGCGTAGACCCGGAGGTCGAGCACCCGCGCCATGTCACGGACGACCTCGTCGCGAATCTCGCGCCACTTGAACGGGCTGAGCTTCACGGGCTCGTTCTTCCAGGGGCCGGTCGAGTCGTCGTGCGCCTCCTCGAGCTTGATGAGCTCGTCGAGCTCCTTGCGCGCGCCCACGAAGTCGCCCCCGCTGCGGAGCTTGCCGACGCGGATCGAGCGCCGCATGCGCTCCTGCATCCGGCGCAGGTAGCCGACGAACTGGTCGAGCTGCGCCTGGTCCGCCTCTTCGAGATCCTCGCGGCGCACCGAGCCGAGCAGGTCGAGCGCGCGGGCCGCGCCCTGCGGCGTCCCGTTGAACGCCGCCATGCCGGCGGTGTAGCTACGGAGCGCGTCCGACCTGGCGCGGAGCGAGGCCGATTGCTGCGCGACGTCGTAGATCGTCTTCGCGTTCGGCACGGAATGGAGGATGTTCCAGTGCGTGGCGACCAGGTTGGCCGCGGCGACCGGATCGCTCGGCGCCGTCGCGATCGCCTTCGAGAGCGCCATGACGGCCTGCGCCGCGAGCCTGGCGTCCGGCCCCGCGCCCCGGATCCACGTCTGCTCCATGTAGATGAGCTCGTCGCGCGGGTGCCGCTTGCGGACCTCCTCCCGGCGCTTGTCGTCGAGGGCGATGTACTCCGACAGCCCGCGCAGCACGTGGCCCGAGGCGAGCAGGTGAGCCACAGCCTCGGCCTTCTCCTGCTCCGCGTGCTCCTGCGCCTGGGCCTCGGCGCGCGCGAGGCCCTGCTGCGCCAGCGCCTCCTCGTCCTTGCCGAGCCCCATCGCGATCGCGCGGCGCAGCGGCCCTATGGCGCGGGCCCACTCGCCGGCCTCGATCGCCTGGTGGCCCTCGCGCGCGAGCACGCTCGCCTCCTCCTGGCGGCGTCGTTCGTGCCCGGCCCGGACGATACCCTGGGCGGCGGCGCTCTCCGGCCAGCGCGAGAGGACGGCCTCCGCCCGCGCCTCCGCCTCCGTGAAGCTGCCGGCGTCGAAGAGGCGCCGAGCCTCCGCCTCGAGCGGCGCGCGCGCGTCGGCCCGGCGTTTCTTCACGGTGTCGGAGAGGCCGAGGAGCGCCGGGTGCGAAGGGGACCGGCGCTGGATTCTCCGACATCGGCCGCGGCGTGATCCAGCTCGTCGCGTTCGAGGGCCCCACGCGTGAGGGCGACGAAGACCTCGGCCGCCGCGTCCCCGCTCTCGGCGCGCACCAGCCGCAGCGCGCGCTCCCGCTGGTGGACGCGCGCCGCGGCCAGCGCGAGGAGCAGGCGCACCTCGGGCTCGTCGAGCGCCTCGCGCGGAAGGCGCCGCTCGAGCGCGAGCGCCTCCTCGTCGAGGCCGAGGCTCTCCACGAGCACCGAGAGCAGGAGCGCGCCCGCCTCCCGGTCGCCCCGATCCATCGCCGCCGCGAAGCAGTCGCGGGCGGCCGTGTAGTCGTAGTCGGAGAGCGCCGCGCGGCCCCGGCGGAGGATCTCCGCGGTCGAGAGGCCGTCGAGCGGCGCGTCGGGGGGCAGCGAGCCGGGGCCCTCGGGCGCGATGGGGGTGAGCGCGCGCTCGCTCTCGACGTCGTCGCCGCCGAGGTCGAGCTGCATCTGCGCCCACGAGCGGGCGTCGTCGTCGAGGGTGGCGAGGACGGCGTGGCACGCGTCGGCCCCGGAGGCACGGTGACGGAGGCCGATGACGCCTGGCTCGTCGCCCGGCTCGACGAGGATCTCGTCGGGAAAGCGATGGATGAGGAGGCTCTGGAGGCGGCTCTTCTGGACGTAGCGGCGGGCCGCCTCCTTCTGGGAGAGGTCGTGCCCCGTGGGGTTGACGTCGTGGATCAGGGCGAGGATGTCGCGCGCGGTCGGGCGGGCGCGGCCCTCGATGACGTCGTCGGGATCGAGGCGGTGGTGGGGTTTCTTGTGCTTTGCCACGCGGACTATCCCGGGTAGAGCAGGTACTTCTTCCGTAGCACGAGGAACGCGTCGAGATCGTGCTGCCACCCCGCCGCCATCGCCTCGTACGCGTCGCCGCGGAGCAGCGCCGTGAAGGTCGGCGCGTGCCCGAGCAGCGTGATCACGTTCTTCGCCTCCCACACGCCAGGGTGGAGGCGGAGCAGCGCGGCGGCGATCGCGAGCCCCACGCGCACCGGCTCGACGCGCTGTCGATCCTCGACCGCGACGCGCACGCCCTCGCACCGCTCGCCGGCGAAGGCGCTGCTCGCCGGCGTGAACGACGTCGCCGTGAAGCGCACGCCGGGCAGCCCCTCTGCCGAGAGCGCCGCGGCGAGGCGCGCGCCGTCGATCCAGGGCGCGCCGAGCTGCTCGAAGGGCTGCGCCGTGCCGCGGCCGACGCTCACGTTGGTGGCCTCGAGCAGCGCGAGGCCCGGGTAGAGGAGCGCGGCGTCGACGCCGCGGAGGTTGGGCGAGGGGTTCACCCAGGGCAGGCCGGTGGCGTCGAACAGCTCGTCGCGGCGCCAGCCCTCCATGCGCACGACCGTGAGGTCGGCGCCGATCCCGCGCTCGCCGTTGAAGAGCCGCGCGAGCTCCCCGAGCGTCATCCCGTGCCGGATCGGCAGCGGGTGGTAGCCGATGAACGACGTGCGCCCGGGCTCGAGCACCGGGCCCTCCACGGCGACGCCGCCGATGGGATTCCGGCCGATCGAGGACCACCACGGGGAGGCGCCGCTCGGCGGCGGCCTCGAGCACGTGGCCGAGCGTGGTCTCGTACGTGAAGAAGCGGACGCCGGCGTCGGCGAGGTCGAAGACGAGGACGTCGAGGTCGCGGAGCTGCTCCGGCGTGGGGCGCGTGCGCTTGCCGTAGAGGCTGTACACGGGGAGCCCCGTGCGCTCGTCGCGCCCGTCGCCCACCGACCCGTCGGCGCCGGCGTGGAGGCCGTGCTCGGGGCTGAAGAGGGCTTCGAGGCGCACGCCCGGCGCCGCCCGGAGCACGTCGACGGTGCGCTGCCCACGCCGGTCGACGCCGCTCGCGTTCGTGACCAGGCCGACGCGGCGGCCACGGAGGGGCGCGAAGCCGTCGCGCTCCAGGACGTCGATCCCGGTGAGCACGTGCCCCCGCGCCGGCGCGCCGCCGAACGCACCGCGCGCCACCACGGCGGTCACCTCGCGCCGGAGGCGGGAGCTGTCGCCCTTCCCGTCCGGGTGCAGGCGGCTCGTGAGCACGATGATCGCCGTGTCCGAGCCGGGGTCGATCCAGATCGACGTGCCCGTGAAGCCGGTGTGCCCGTACCCTCGCGGCCCGCCGGAGAGCGGCGGCAGCACGTCCCAGCCCAGCGTGCGCTCCGCGCCGCCCGGGAGCTCGTGCGGCGCGGCCATCGCGCGGACCGTCGCGCGCGCCAGGATCTCCTCGCCGCCCAGGCGGCCCTCGCCGAGGAGCATCGCGGCGAAGCGCGCGAGGTCTCCGGCCGTGGAGAAGAGGCCGGCGTGCCCGGAGACGCCGCCCAGGAGGTGGGCGCGTGGGTCGTGGACCTCGCCCGCCAGCATCTTGCCGTCGCGCCGCTCGGTGGGCGCGGCGCGTGCGACGAGGGAGGGGCCCGGCAAGAACGACGTGTCGCTCATGCCGAGCGGCGCGAAGATGTGCTCGCGGGCGAAGACGTCGAGGGGCTGCCCGGAGACGGCCTCGACCAGCTCGCCGAGGACGATGAACCCCACGTCGCTGTACGCGTACGCGGACCCCGGCGCGCGCGCGGGGGCGAGCGCGTGGATGCGCGCCAGAGCCTCCGCCCGGCCTCCCCGGTAGTCGGAGAGGGGGTCGTCGGCGACGAGCCCGCCGGTGTGGAGGAGGAGCTCTTCGACGGTGATCGCACCCTTGCCGTTCGCCGCGAACGCGGGGAGGTACCGCGAGACCGGCGCCCCGAGCTTCAGCCTGCCCTGCTGCGCGAGGAGGTGGACGCTCGGCGTCGTGGCGACGACCTTGGTGAGCGACGCCAGGTCGAACACCGTGTCGACCATCATCGGCCGCTCCTCCGGCTCCTTGCTCCGCAGGCCGTAGGCCCTGAGGAAGACGGTCTTGCCCCCGTGGACGACGGCGATCACGGCGCCCGCCACCTCGCCGCGCGCCACCGCGCCGTTCGCGGCCTCGTCGATGGTCGACACGGTGGGGCCCGCGACGGCGGATGCGGAGGTGGTGGCCACGTTTGGCCCCGTTCCCGTTCCCGTTCCCGCTCCCGTTCCCGAATCGCCGCGGGAATCGGGAACGGGAACGGGAGCGGGAACGGGAACGGGAACGGGAGCGGGAGCGGGAGCGGGTTGCGGAGGAACCTTGGCCACTACCGACGGGGAGGGCGCGGGATCGGCCGGCGCCGGAGGCGCGGCGCGCGTGCAGCCCAGGAGAACGAGGGCGGAGAGGGCGAGGGCGCGCACGGATGGGAGAACGCGGGAGGCGCGCGGCGCGTTCCGGTGATCCAGGCGTTGCGGCGCGGCGCCGTTCACCGCGGCGGAGGCGCGGACGTGGCCGCGGGAGGAGGAACCGGCGCGGTGGGAGCGGCGGGCGCGTAGCTGGGTGTCGCTCCAGCGGGAGGCGTGTACGAAGGCGGCGCGTAGCCGGGCGCCGCAGCACGGGGCGGGGCGTAGGCAGGCGGCGCGTAGCCCGGGGCGGCGGGGTAGCCCGGGTAGGCGGGCCGCTGGGGCCACGCGGGGTACATCGGGTACGCGGGCGGGAGGCTGTCGTTGTAGATGTTGATCGCGTTCCAGAGGTGCGGCTGCGCGCTGCCGCTGACGACGCCGCCGACGATCGAGAGGACGAGGCCGCCGACGAGGGCCGTGACCGACCCGATCTCGACGGGGGTCGACGGGGTGGGCTGCAGCTCGTTGTCCACGAGGATGCCGGCGCCCACGCCCGCCGACACGGCGCCGATCGTGGAGAGCACGAACCCCGTCACCAGCTTGCTCTTGTACGAGCGCGCCTCCTCCTCCGCGCGCGGGACGCCCTGCACGGCCTCCTCAATCTCCCCGCCGAAGGGGCCGAACGGGTACTTGCGCCCGTTCTTCGTGAGCACCATCGAGCCGTCATCCGTCGTCACCGCGAGGCGCGGGCTCGGGCGCGGGGTGTAGGCGCTGGCGCCGCAGCCGGCGAGCAGGGGCGCCGCGAGGAGCGCGACCGCGCAGGGGAGGGCATGCCGTGTTCGCATACCCGGATGGTAGATCAACGAGCGGGCTTCTCGAACAGCCCCGATCCCGCTCCCGGCCCGCGCGCGGTGCTCTCGGCAGTTTCGCGGGTAGACTGCGCGCATGGAGAGACTCGCGGTCGTCATGATCCTCGCACGGATCCCCTCGCTCGCCTGCGAGCCGCAGCGGCCCGCCAATCCGCCGCCGCCGCAACCTCTCGCTCCGAGCGCGCAACCGGGACTGAGGGAAGAGCCGCCTCCGGCGCACCCGCCGGGCGCCGCGACGCTGGCGCCGAGCGCTCCACTACCGCTCGCATGCAAGGGGTGCGTGAAGATTCCGGCGGCGAATACGTGCGGCGTGCCGACGCCGCGGCTCTCCGCGCCGTACGCGCCGTGTCCGGCGCAGTGCTGCCCGTGACTGAGCCTCTCGCTGAGCCACTCCCTGTCGGGCCACCTTGCGGATGTCAGCCGTTCGGGGGAGGCAGTGGGCCGATGCGGGGAGGCAGCGGACCGGTGATTGAAGGCCGTGGGTAATGGATGGAAGGCCGCGGACCTGCCGGCGGGAGGGCAAGCCTGCCGGCGGGAAGGCGCGCCTGCTGGCGGGAAGGTGCGCCTGCTGGCGGGAAGGTGCGCCTGCTGGCGGGAACGCGAGCCTGCTGGCGGGAACGCGAGCCTGCTGGCGGGAACGCGAGCCTGCTGGCGGGAACGCGAGCCTGCTGGCGGGAACGCGAGCCTGGAGAGGAGGATGGCGCGCCTGCCGGCGGGACGGTGCGCCTGGAGACGGGAAGGCGCGCCTGCCGGCGGGAAGGCGCGCGCCTGGAGACGGGAAGGCGTGCCTGCCGGCGGGAAGGCGCGCCTGCCGGCGGGACGGCGCGCCCGGCAGCGGGACGGCGCGCCTGGCGACGGGAAGGCGCGCCCGGCAGCGGGACGGCGCGCCTGGCGACGGGAAGGCGCGCCTGCCGGCGGGACGGTGCGCCTGGCGGCGGGACGGCGCGCCTGCCGGCAGGACGGTGCGCCTGGCGGCGGGACGGCGCGCCTGCCGGCGAGAAGGCACGCGCCTGGAGACGGGAAGGCGCGCCTGGCGGCGGGACGGTGCGCCTGCCGGCGGGACGGCGCACCTGCCGGCGGGACGGCGCGCCTGGCGGAGGGAAGGCGCCCCTGCCGGCAGGGAAGGCGCGCCTGGAGACGGGAAGGCGCGCCCGGCGCCGGGACGGCGCGCCTGGCGCCGGGACGGCGCGCCTGGCGCGGTAGGCAGCTGACCGGTGCCGGGAGGCGGGGGATCGTTGCCGGAGGGCGGGGAATCGTTCCCCGGCGTCAGCGGGTGGGGCAGGGATCTCCCGCTCAGCCCTCGTCGTCCTCGCCCTTCAACGCCCCGAGCAGCAGGTACTCCAGCGTCGTATCGAGCGCCTCCGCCAGTTGCCAAGCCGTGCGCATCGTGAAGTTCTGCTCACCGAGCTCGATGCGCGAGAGCAAGGCCGGCGAGATCTCGGCCTTCGCAGCAAGCTGCTTCTGCGTCATGCCGAGCTTCTGCCGGCGCCTGAGGATGCGAAGGCCGACCTGGCTGAGGACGAGATCAAAAGCGTCGGCCGATTTTCCGGTTGCCAAGCTTTCTTTCGACCTATAGTGTGTGCCGCATCGGCCCCGTGTCGTGCGCCCTTCGGCGTGACCCGGGCCCGAGATCAAGCGCCGCCTGAGAGAGTTGGACCTCTCCCAGGCGACTTGCCGAGACCCCAAAGCGAGTGAGGTTCGACCATGGCCGAGGTACATCAGCGCCGACGACGGCGCAAAGGTGGAGATCCGTCCCTCGTCGTCCGCCGCTTGGAGGCGTTCATCGCTGCCGCCGAGGCGCTCCACGAGGCCTGGGATCCGCTGCTCGATTGCGGCGGCTGCCCGCGCTACCTGCTCGCGTTCGCCGACTTCCTCGAAGACCTCCGCGACTGGATGGAGTGTACGAAGGAGGCGCGCGACGTGGCGCTGAGCGAGGTGGAGCCGCTCGATTTCACGGACGCGAAGGAGATCGAGCAGTGGCTCGACGCGGTGGACTGTGCGGCCAAGGACGCGGTCGCCGCAGGGGACGATGCGACGAGGTCGCCGGGGCGGCGGCTCCTGGGGAGGGCGACGGCGCGCGCGCACGTGGCGGAGGCGCGGCACAAGCTGCGGAGCCTGGTGGAGGCGGCGAGGCGCGGGGCGCCTACGATGCCGGTGACGTGACCCGCGCGCCCTCTGCACCAGGGGCCTGCAATCCTAACCGCGCCCGGAGCGAGCCGCCGTTCACGGCGGCTCGCGGAGGAAGCGGGGGCCGCAGGTCTGCTCGACGGCGCCTGGTGCGAAGCCGCACCCCCCGCTTCCTCCGCGTCCCGCCTTCGGCGGGACGCTCCGGGCGCGGTTAGGATTGAAAGCCCCTGGCGCAGGTTGACGCGTATGGGGCCGGGGGTGAGGGCCGCGCGGGCTAGCAGTTGTCGGCGATGATCTGCCAGCAGGCGGCCGCGAACTCGCGGTACGCCTCTCGCTCGAGGGGCGCGGGCTCCACCTTCACCGCGTTGCGGTGCTCGGCGAAGAGCGAGCGCAGCGCCCCCTGGATCTCGGTGCTCGTCTCGACCCAGAGGAACTCCTCGACCCCGGCGGTGACCTGCTCGCGCAGGAGCGTGGGCACGTCGCCGAGCTTGTGCTCGCCCGAGAGGCGCCGCGAGATCGTCGTCGCGATGCGGTCGGCGTGGTCGGGCCAGCGCAGCAGCGCGCGGCGGAAGGTGCCGCCGATGAGCCGGAGCACCTCCTGCGCGACGCGCGTTACGCGGGGGCGCTGCACGCGCTCCTCGTGCTCCGCCACCATCGCCAGGTACTCGTCCGAGAGCAGCTTGCGCACGTCGTCGCTCACGATCTGCGCCGACTCGGGGGTGAGCTTGACGTCGGCGATCTGGGTGAGGAAGAGGTCGCGCATCATCCCGAGGCGCGCGACAATCGCGCCCTCCGGCGTCGTGTCGAGGAGATCGCCCAGCGGGTCGATGAGGCGCCGGCCGAAGGTGGTGAGGACCTGGTTGAGGATGAGGCGCTGGTGCTGGTCCTTCCCGAGCACGCTCATCGCCCGCGAGAGCGCCGCGCGCGAGGGCGCCTGCACCATCACCGAGCCGCCGGTGCGGAAGCGGTCGTCGTACATCTGCAGGGACGCCAGCATCTCGCGGAACGCGGCGTCCGCCTCCGGCCCGTCGCTGTTGTCGTCGCCGTAGACGCGGATCACGAGGCGGCTCTCCGACCCGGCGTCGAAGAGGCGGTGGACCTCGTCCATCACGTCGTCCGCGGTGATGAGGGGCCTGGAGACGCGATCGCCGTTCGCAAGAGACGACACATCGCTACCCTAGCACCTCTCGCCCCATCCCTCTCGCCGTACACGGGAAGCACACGGGTGCGCGCAGCGGATCGCCCGTGGACCGCCCGGAGCGCGCACCCACGCGTCGCGGACGGCGACTGCCTCGAGCCCCTCGACGTGCTATCCCGCCCCCCTCCGTCCATGCCCCCCATCGAGTCTCTGCCCAGCCCTTGCCCGGCGAAGACCCGCGCCGACCTCGAGTGGGACCGCCTCCTCGAGGCCCTCGCGGCGCGCTGCGCCTCGCCCGCCGGCAAGGCGCTCGCCCGCGCGCTGCCCTTCGCTCCTTCGCGCGCGGCCGTCCTCGGCGCGCTCGGCGAGGCCCAGGAGGCCGTCGATCTCGACCTGGCCGGCGACCCGCTCCCGGCCGCCGGCGTCCCCGACATCGCGCACGCCCTCGACCGCGCGCGCATCGGCGCCGCCCTCGCCCACGACGATCTGCGCGCCGTCATCGCGTGCCTCGCCGCCGCGCGCGCGCTGCGCCGCTTCCTCCAGTCGCGCAAGAGCAAGGCGCCGCGCCTCGACGCGGCCTGCACGATCGACCCTTCGCTGGAAGACCTGGAGCTGCGCCTCGCCGGCTGCTTCGATCCCGACGGCACGCTCGCCGACCGCGCCTCGCCCCG
Organism: uncultured delta proteobacterium; assembly: GCA_963827955.1. Taxonomy (GTDB): domain Bacteria; phylum Myxococcota_A; class Polyangia; order Polyangiales; family Polyangiaceae; genus CAWHDJ01. The sequence goes on from CAWHDJ010000017.1 coordinate 930,862, forward strand.
CCTCGCCGAGCTGCGGGCCGAGCGGAGGGCGGGGCGGGATCGGCTCGTCCGCAAGCTAGAGGAGCTGATCCACAAGCACGAGGACATCCTCCAGGACCGGTTCTGGACGGAGCGGGACGGGCGCTACGTGCTGCCCGTCCGCACGGACGCGCACGAGCGCTTCCCGGGCATCGTCCACGCGACCAGCACGAGCGGCGCCACCCTCTTCGTCGAGCCGCGCGCGCTCGTGGAGATGGGCAACCGGCAGAAGATGCTGGACGGCCAGGTGGCGCGCGAGGAGGAGGCCGTCTACGCGGCGCTCTCCGCGGAGATCGCCGGGTCGGTCCACTCCATCGCGGCCGCGGCCGCGGCGCTCGCGCACGCGGACGTCCGATCCGCGACCGTCACGCTCGCGAAGGATCTCCGCCTCCGCTTCCCCGAGGTGCCGGAGGGAGAAGCGCAGGTCGAGCTGGTCGCCGCGCGCCACCCGCTCCTCGCGCTCGACGGCGTCGACGTGGTGCCGAGCGATCTCGTCGCCGGCACCGGGCGGGCGATGATCGTTTCGGGCCCCAACGCGGGCGGCAAGACGGTGGCCCTGAAGACGCTCGGCCTCGCCGCGCTGATGGTGCGCGCCGGCCTGCCGGTGCCCGCGAAGGAGGGGTCGCGCGTGGCCGTCTTCGAGGTGGTGCTGACGGACGTGGGCGACGACCAGAACCTGCACAAGAACCTCTCCACCTTCAGCGCCCACGTGCAGAACCTCGTCGCCGTCCTCGACGAGGCGCGGCCGGGCGCGCTCGTGCTCCTCGACGAGCTCGCCGGCGGCACCGACCCGCGCGAGGGCGAAGCGCTCGCGGCGGCCGTGCTGGACTCGCTCTGCGCGCGCGGCGGCGCCGTGGCGTGCACCACCCACTACGAGGGCCTCAAGGCCCTCGCCCTCGCCGACCCTCGCTTCCAGAACGCGTCCGTCGGCTTCGACCTCGCCACCATGAGCCCGACCTTCAAGCTCGTCCTCGGCGTCCCCGGCGCGTCGAGCGCGCTCGCGGTGGCGCGGCGCTTCGGCGTGCCGGCGACGGTGATCGACCGGGCCGAGCGCTTCCTCTCGCGCGAGACGCTGACCTTCGACGAGATGGTGGAGAAGCTCGAGGCCGAGCGGCGGGCGCTCGAGATCGCGCGGATGGCCGCCGAGCGCGAGGCCGAGGCGGCACGGGCTCGGCAGGGGGATCTCGATCGCCAGATCGAGCGGCTCACGGTGAAGGAGCGCGCCACCGTCACGCGCGAGGGGGAAGCGCTGCTCGCCGCCATCAAGACCGCGCGGGAGGATCTGCGCGCGGCCCAGGCCCGCCTCCGCGCCGGCAAGGCGACGGAGGAGGACGTGCGCGCGGCGACGCGGGCGATCGACGCCGTGGCGCACAAGGCCTCGAATCGGGGGCGAGCTGGAGCCCGGCGCCGCCGCCCACGCGGTGGAGCGCGCGCCGGTGCCCGCTGCCGAAATCCGCGTGGGGCTCAAGGTGTACGTGCCCAGGCTGCGGTGCGAGGCGGAGATCGTCGAGGTGCTCTCCGGCGGGGCCCTCCGGGTCGCCGCCGGGGCCCTGAAGCTCGGCACGAGCGTGTCGGAGGTGCGATCGGTCAAGCCCCCCGACACCGGCGGGGGCAAGCCCGGGCCCCGGAAAGGCAAGCGGCCCGGCTTCGTGCTCGACGCGGCCGCCGACCCCGACGTGCCCATCCAGACCAGCGACAACACGGTCGACCTGCGCGGGCTGCGCGCACACGAGGCGACGGCGATGGCCGAGCAGTTCCTCGACCGCACCCTGGGGGCGGGACGAAAGGTCGCCTTCCTGGTCCACGGCCATGGCACCGGCGCGCTGCGCGACGCCGTCCGCGAATCGCTCCGGGCGAGCCACTACGTGGAACGGATGCGCCCGGGCGAGCCCGGCGAGGGCGGCGACGGCGTTACGGTCGTCTGGCTGCGGTGACGGGCTCGCTGGGGCGCCCTGCCCGCGCGTTACGGTGCCATCGCGTGCCCGGCCGCTTGCCCGGGCGGCCGCAGTCGCCGTGACTTCCACGTCATGGAGGCGCACGAAATCCCGCCGGAGCACCGAAAGAACGACGTTTCAACCGGAGCGTTCTCTCGTCCGTACAAGGGCGAGACCGGGATGGCACATCGCGTGCTCTCCCACGGTCCAGACATCCGCATCCGAGAAGGTTCGCTCCATGGCCGCCGTCGATACCCCGAGAGCCTACAAAGCATCCGTCCCCCCGCCGACCGTCACCTCCCCGGTGGTGCACGACGGGGCCTCCGCCGTCCGGATCGGCGAGGACGCGTTCGTCTCGGAGGCCGCGGTGGACGGGTGGGTGAGGACGGGCGCCGCGGTCCGCGTGGGGGGCCTGCTCGCGGTCCGCGACGGGCGCCGCTTCCTGTTGCGGGACGCCATCCGCGTGCTGGGCCGGCGCAACAGCGACACCAATCCCTACGGCTTCACCGGCCGGGTCGAGGCGATCCGCGACCTCATCCGCCGCGGGGCCAGCATCTCGCCGGACGCCCTCCGGCTCGGGCCGGCGGTGTACGACATCGAGTACGGGTTCATCGCCGCGCGGGAGGGATGAGCGGGCCCCTGTCCCGGCTCCGTGACGGTGTTACGGCTGCGAAGCCGCGCTCGGGCGATGGTATGGATCCGCCCATGGACGCGGACTCCCTCCTCGCGCGGGCCGAACGCTGGCGCGCGCACGACCCCGACCCCGACACCCGGACGGAGCTCGACGCGCTCATCGCTCGCGCGCGGGCCGGCGACGCGTCCGCGCAAGCCGACCTGGCCGACCGCTTCGCCGGCCCGCTCGCGTTCGGCACCGCGGGCCTGCGCGGCCTCCTCGGCGCCGGCGAGGGGCGCATGAACCGCGCCGTGGTGCGCCGCACCACATATGGGCTCGGCCAGTACCTCCTGGCGACGGGAGAGGGTGCAGCGCGAACGCGCGGCGTTGTCGTCGGCTACGACGGGCGCCGCCTCAGCCGCGAGCTCGCCGAGGATACCGTCTGCGTGCTCTCCGCGCTCGGCATCCCGGCCCGCCTCGCCCCCCGCCTTTGCCCGACGCCGCTCCTCGCCTTCGCCGTGCTCGACCTCGGCGCCGCCGCGGGCGTCATGGTCACGGCGAGCCACAACCCGCCGGCCTACAACGGCTACAAGGTGTACTGGGGGAACGGGGCGCAGATCATCCCGCCGCACGACCAGGGCATCGCCGCGCAAATCGCCGCGGCGCCCGACGCCGACGCGATCCCCTGCCCGCCCCTCGCCGAGGCCGAGCGCGGTGGGCTCGCCTCGCGCTTCGGCGACGACGTGGAGCGCCGGTACCTCGACGCCGTGCGCGCGATCTCGACGCGCACCGGCGGAGACCGCAGCTTCCCCATCGTCTACACGCCCATGCACGGTGTGGGCGACCGCCTCGCCCGCATGGCGCTTGCCGAGGCCGGCTTCACCGGCGTGACCAGCGTCCCCGAGCAGGCCGAGCCCGACGGCGCGTTCCCCACCGTCGCCTTCCCGAACCCGGAAGAGCCGGGCGCGCTCGACCTGGCCCTCGCGCTCGCGCGACAGAAGGGCGCGCCGCTGGTGATCGCCAACGACCCCGACGCCGACCGCCTCGCCCTCGCGGTGCGCGACGCCGAGGGCCGGTACGTGCAGCTCTCCGGCAACCAGGTGGGCGCGCTGCTCGGGCACTACCTGCTCACCGAGGGTGGAGACGTAACGGGGGACCGCCTCGTCATCGCGTCGCTCGTCTCGTCGCCGATGCTGGGGACGATCGCGCGCGCGCTCGGCGTTCGCTACGCCGAGACGCTGACGGGCTTCAAATGGATCACGAACCGCGCGATGGAAATCGAGCGCGAGACGGGCGCGCGCTTCGTCTTCGGCTTCGAGGAGGCGCTCGGGTACACCGTGGGCACGATGGTGCGCGACAAGGACGGCATCAGCGCCGCCGTGATCGCCGCCGAGCTGTGTGCCGCGCGCCTCGCCGAGGGCAAGACCCTGCTCGACGAGCTCGAGGCCCTGGCGCGCCGCTACGGCCTCTTCGCCAGCGGGCAGCGGTCCATCACGAGGCCGGGCGCCGGCGGGCTCGCGGAGATCCGCGCCGCCATGCAGCGCCTGCGCGCCTCCGCGCCCTCCCACCTCGCCTCGTCGGAGGTGCTGGCGGTGAGCGACTACCAGGAGCGCAGGCGCACCGAGAAGGGCGGCACGGCCACGCCAATCGCGTTCCCGCCGAGCGACGTGCTGGGCTTCGAGCTCGCGGGCGGGAGCCGCGCGGTGGCGCGGCCGAGCGGGACCGAGCCGAAGATCAAGTTCTACGTCGACGTGAGGGAGCCGATCGCGGCCGGCGAGGCCGTCGCCGACGCGGAGCGGCGCGCCGCGCGGAAGATCGAGGAAATCTGCGATGCTCTCGCGGCGGCGGCCGGCTGGGCCGGGCCCGGGGCCGCCGGGCCTGGAATGGGGTAAAGCGCCCCCCATAACGTGCGTTGACTTCCGTTACTGCGTGGACACATGGTAGCGTTGAGCCATGGCACCTCGCCCCATCGCCGACGCCGCGATGAAGTTGACCTCGACCAAAGAGGCGCCGCCCCAGCCGCCTCCGCCGCTGGAGAGGATCACGCTGGAAGATATGGACGAGGACGAGCGGGAAAAGTTGGATCGCGACGGCGAGTGGATCCCGCCGTTGCAGTAGGCGTCGCCGCCTACGCCCTCGGCTCGTGGATCTCGAGCTGCACGCTCGACCACGACAGCCCCGACCCCACCACCACCACGGCCACGACGTCGCCCGGCCGCAGCTCTTCCCAGCGCTGCGAGAGCACGGAGGGCGCGCCCGCGGCGCACTGGTTCCCGTAGCGAACGATGTTGTGGAAGTGCCGCTCCGGCGGGATGCCCGCGCGCCGGCAGACGCTCTCGAGCATCGTGAGGTTGGCCTGATGGCCGACGTAGACGACGCGCCGGCGCCGCTCGGGGCCCCCCTCGGACTCGACGCGGTCCTCGATCTCCTTGAGGAGCGCGGACATCTTCTTGATGGCGAACTTCTGCACGGTGGCCCCGTTCTGCCGGAAGTGGCCCGTCCGCGGGATCATCACCTCGTCGCAGCCGGAGGGGTCCGTATCGAACGTGGGGAACACGGCGCGTACCCGCGACGGGACGCGGGTCGAGACCACCGCGGCGCTGGTGGCGTCGCCGAAGAGCACGGCGGTGGATCGGTCGGCATAGTCGACCGTGCGCGAGACGTTCTCGGGCTGCACGACGAGCACGTAGTCGGGCAGGTTGGGCCCCATCCGGTCGAGGAAGTGCAGGTGCGCGCCGAACGTGGAGCAGGCGGCGTGGAGGTCAATCGCAGGGACGGCGATGCCGAGCGCGCGGGCGATGCGTGACGCCTCGGCGGGGATGCAGGTGTCCGGCGAGCAGCCGCCCGCGATGACCATGCCGATGGCGGAGGGCTCGATGCCGGCGCGCTCGATCGCCATCAGGGCCGCGCGGCGGCCGGTCTCGGCGTTGGTGTAGACGGCGGCCTCGGCCGCGGCGCGAAGGTCGCGGTTCTTCGTCGCGCGGATGTAGTCGAGGGGGAGGACGGTTCGGCGGCTCTCGATCCCGACGCGCTCGAGGATCCAGGCGTCGTTGGTCCCGATGTCGAGCGACTCGAGGAAGGCGTTGTCGATCTCGTTCTCGGGGTGGAAGTGGCCGAGGCCGTGGAGGTAGAGCATACGGTTCGGTGGCGGGTCCTAGCACGGCGGGCCACGCTTCGGCGCTCGTACGGTCTGGAAATGTCGTGACGCAGCGCGTACGAGGAGCTACCCCGTGCGCGTCTTGGCGCGTGTCGAGCTCCGCAAGCTGACCCGGCGCTACCCGGGCGCCGCGGCCCCGGCGCTGGCGTCGCTGGACCTCGAGGTTGGGGACGGCGAGCTGCTCGTCCTGGTGGGCCCGTCGGGCTGCGGCAAGTCGACGGCCCTCCGGCTCGTGGCTGGGCTCGACGGGCCCGACGGTGGCAGCGTCCTCATCGACGGGCGCGACGTCACGCGCGTCCCCCCGCAGGACCGGGACGTCGCCATGGTCTTCCAAGGGTACGCGCTCTACCCGCACCTCTCGGCGCGCGACAACATCGCCTTCCCGCTCCGGATGCGCGGTGTGCCCGCGCCCGAGCGCGCCCGGCGGGTGGAGGAGGCGGCCGCCATGCTCGGCCTCGAGCGCCTGCTCCACCGCCGCCCGGGCGAGCTCTCGGGGGGCGAGCGGCAGCGCGTCGCCATGGGCCGCGCCATCGTGCGCCGGCCCCGCGTCTTCCTCTTCGACGAGCCGCTCTCGAACCTGGACGCCTCGCTGCGCGCGGAGCTGCGCGTCGAGATCGCGGCGCTGGTGCGGCGGCTCGGGGTGACGTCGCTCTACGTCACCCACGACCAGATCGAGGCCATGACCATGGGCGACCGCATCGCCGTCCTCCGGGGCGGAGAGCTCCATGCAGCTCGGCCCGCCGCGCTCGATCTACGAGGATCCCGCGAACGCCTTCGTGGCCGGCTTCCTCGGCTCGCCGCCGATCAACTGGATCGACGTCTCGGCCCGCGACGGCCGCTTCGAGGGCGCCGGCGCGGCGTGGGCGCCGCCGCCGGGCCTCGGCGCGCGAGGGACGCTGCGCGCCGGCGTGCGGCCGGAGCAGGTCCGCCTCCGCCGGGAGGGCGCGCGCGGGACGGTGATCGACGCGACCGTGGTGATGAACGAGCCGCTCGGCGCGGAGACCCACGTGCTCCTCGACGCGGCGGGGACGCGGCTCTACGCCAAGGCGCCGGGCTTCGACGCGCCCGAGCGGGGGGCCGGCGTGCAGGTGGTGGTGGCGGAGGAAGCCGTGCTCTGGTTCGACGGCGTGACGGGCGAGCGGCTGCGCCCTTAGACGAAGCCCGTTTTACGCGGCGCGCCGCCGGCTGGGCCGGGGGGTATGGGGGGTCTCCCCCCATCGTGACCGCCGACGCACGCCGAGGAGCGCGAGCCCAACCAGCGCGCCTGCGCCGCCGAGCGGCAGCGCGGGGGACGAGCCGGGCGTCTCGCAACCGCAGCCGCCCGAGCCCTGGACCATGCCGCCGCCGCTGCTGGTGCTCGAAGAGGACGAGCCGCCGCCCGTGGAGGACGACATCCCCGACGACGAGGACGACGAGGACGACGACGTGCTCATGCTCGTCATGCACATGTCGGCGGTCAGCGGCTTCGCCGCCTTCTTGCCGGGCGTCCCCTGCGCGAGCGGGACGTCGAGGTCGCCGCTGTTGTGGTTGTCGTGGTGGAAGCTCTCCCACTCGATGATGCCGTCGTCCTTCCCCTCCGTGTGCCAGGCGTAGAGCCAGCCGTTGCGCGTCCCGAGGACGACCTCGAGCTTGTGGTCGCCGTCGACGTCGCCGACCGCGGCGGTCGAGATGATCCACTGGCCGGTGAACTTGGGCCACCCCGCCGGCTCGACGCCGCAGCCGTTGAAGGCGTGGACGAAGTAACCGCCGGAGCCGGTGATGACCTCGGGGTAGTCGTCGCCGTCGAGGTCGGCGATGGCCTGGCTGTTGAAGAAGGTGAAGTCCTCCAGGATCATCGGCGAGGCGGGGAGCATCGCGCCCGTCTTGCCGCTCCAGACCGTGAGCAGGTTGGACCCTTGCAGGTCGATGTTGCTCTTCGACCCCAGGGCCTCCGCCAGCTTGAGCGAGCCGCCGGACGCGACGACGTTGGGCGTGCCGTCCTGATCGATGTCGCCGAGCGAAGGCTGGGCGAAGAGCGGCAGCATGGTGTTGGGCCGCGGCGCCTTGGAGAGGGGCCCGAAGATGGAGGCCGGGTCGACGCCGATGAGCGTCTGCCCCGGGTTGTTCGGGTCGGGCCGCTGCGGCAGGGCGTTGGGCGGCGTGTCGTCGATGAGGGGCTGCGCCCCCGGATCGGCGGGGAGGATGAAGGGCAGCGTCGCGTTGCCGTGCATCACGGCCACCTTCTTGCCGTCGATCGTGCCGACCACGCCCGAGTTGGGCACGCCCTCCGCGACCAGCGGGAAGAGCTGGAGCGAGGTCATCGTCACCGGCCAGTTCTTGAAGAAGACGCTCGGCGCCTTGTTGCCGCGGCCGTCGATGAGGTAGATGCCGCCCGCCTGGCCACCGCTCCCGAGCCGCTCGTTGGAGCCGACGAGCAGGTCCGGGATGCCGTCGCCGTTGAAGTCGGCGACCGCCGGCGTGGTCAGGATGCGGTTGGTGTCCGGCGGCGGGCTGAGGGTGCCGGTGTAGTGGATGGTCACCGGCCAGCCGTCGACGGGCGTGCCGTCGGCGTTGAAGGCGTACACGTTCCCGTCGAACGCCGCCTGGACGATCTTCAGCGTCTTGTCGTTCAGCAGATCGACGAGCACGGGCGCCGCGAACGCGCCGCGCGCAATGCGCGTGGTCGTGCTCATGCACGGCTGCGTCGGCGTCTTGGTGACGTCGAGGGTGCACGAGGGCACGAGCGGCAGGCGCACGGGCCAGCCGGGCTTGATCTTCCCGTCGGACCCGAACACGTAGATCGATCCCGCCCACGTCGAGACCACGATCTCGGGCTTGCCGTCGCCGTCGATGTCGTCGATGGCCGGCGCCGTCACGAAGGGCTCGCGCCCGAGCTTCGGGTCGATCGCGCCGCTCTGGTACGCGGCCTCCGACTGGTACACGGGCGTGCTCGCCGTGGGCGCAGGGGAGAGGAGGCCGTCCTCCGGGTAGGAGTACGCGGGGAACCCCGGCAGCTCCGCGGGCCCGCTGGCGGTCATCTTGTACACGTGGAGCGCGCCGCCGGCCGTGGGGTACACGATGTCGCGCACGCCGTCGCCGTCGATGTCGACGAGCTTGGGGCTGTTCTCGCCGCTGTCGCCCACGTAGATGGGGAAGCCCTTCACGAGCGACGGGTCCTTCTGCACGTAGTACGTGCGCCGGACTCCCCCTTCACGTCGCCGATCGTGCCGCCGTAGTGGGCCGTCGCCTGCACGCGCACGGTGATCGCGGTGTCGTTCTCCCCGTTGGGGCTGTCGATGTCCCGCTTGTGCGCGGGGTTGATGGTGGAGAGGTCGAGCGTCGCGAGCGGCGCGTTCGCGCTGCCGCCGATGACCATGCTGGAGGGCACGTTCATCGTCGGGGGCGCGACGTTCTTGAAGTCCGCGTCGAGGGGCTGCACGCCGGGCCCCCACTGGACCACGTAGTCGAACGAGGTCGCGCGCTTGGCCGACACGGTGCCGACGACGTCGACCTTCTGCGCCTGGTCCTCGTAGAGCACGGTGTACCAGGTGGGGGAGACGATATCGACGTCGGGCGGGATCTTGCCGTCGCGCACCGCCTCGACCGCGGTGTTGGCGTTCACCCTGCCGTAGCCGAACCGCTGGGAGAAGCCCGGCTGCGACCAGTAGTACTGCGAGCCCGGCATCTGCGACGACGGGACGTCGATGTTGTCGGCGGTGCTGAAGAAGATCGAGTGCAACTCCCCGGGCGTCAGCGGCGGGCTCACGTTGTACACCTTCGCCGCCGAGTAGATGAGGCCCGCGATGCCGGAGCTCTTGCCCGTCGCCTCGCTGGCGCACCCCGTGCCGGAGACGGAGAGGAAGCCGTGCCCGCCGTAGTTGGAGCACGGGTTGAAGGCGAGGAACGTCGAGGAGTCGGAGAGGGCGTCGCCGTCGTACTCGATGGCGTGGACGGGCATCGTGTGGTTATTGACCGCCGGGCATGTTGTGGTGGCGCGAGTTCTCGTCCGCCATGCTCGTGACGACGAGCACGTTGTTCTTGGCGGCGTAGTCGAGCGCGGCCTGGGCGAAGCGGTTGTTGTTGATCGTGCCGAGCGCGCACTGCATCACGCTGGCGCCGTTGTCGGTCGCGTACGCCACCGCCTTGCCGAAGAGGGTGACGTCGGTGATGAAGCTGTCGCCCGCGCGGAGCGGCATGAAGCGGCAGAGGGGGCAGACGCCGGCGTCGCCGATCATGTTGTTGGTCTGCGCGGAGGAGTCGCGCGCCTCGCCCGTGCCGTGCCCGTAGCGCGTGTCGTCGTACGGGTCGTTGTCGTCCTTCATGAAGTCCCAGCCGGCGATGTCGTCGACGAAGCCGTTGCCGTCGTCGTCCACCCCGTCGGAGAAGTTGAGGACGAGGTCGCCCGGGTCGAGGATGCCGTTGCCGTTCCTGTCGCCGAGCGGGTGCCCGGCGCTCGCGGGGGGCGAGAGGTTCGGCGAGTTCGCGTAGTCGGAGACGCTGAAGACTCCCGTCGCCGTTGCAGTCGAAGCCGGCCAGCTCGCCCGTGCCCCCGCAGGCGCTGCCGTCCGCGTTGAGCGGCTTGTGGTTCTGCAGCTCCTTGTAGTTGAGCCACACCTTCTCGACGAGGTCGGCGTCGTCCCACTCGATGCCGGAGTCGGTGATGGCGATGTGCACGCTGTCGTCGCCGATGGTGTGCCGCCAGGCGAGATCGATCGACATGCCCGAGGCGGTCTCTGCGGCCGGATCATCGTCGCCGTGCTCGGGATGAACGAGTAGAAGTTCCACTGCCCGTCGGAGGTGGAGGTGAACCCGTAGTCTGGTCGTTCGGCCAGTTCGCCGGGTTGGCCATGTCTTTCGACGTGGCGTTCGCCGGCGGCGGCCAGCCGGCCGACGCGTCGCCGTGTACGATGGGGCTCGCCAGGACGCCGAGCGCGACGATGGCGGACAAACGCTTCAAGCTGCGGACGCTTCGCATGGTGGACGACTCCTCGATCCGGCCGGGGGAGCCGGAGAGCCGAAAACGGCGATGAAGAAGCTATCATCCCCCGGCCCGGCCAAGTAAACCGAGAGCGAAAGATGCCGCCCTCACCGCTGGCCAACCTGCCGCGGGTCGACCGTGTCACCGCGCACGCGGCGCTCGATGCAGCGCGGCGCAGGCTCGGCGCCGAGGCAGATCACGCGCTTCGCCCGCCGCGCGATCGAGGACGCCCGGCGCGCGGTGCGCGAAGGCGCCCCGTGCCCCACCCTCGACGACGTGGCAACCCGCGTGGCGACGATGGCCCGCGACGCGCTCGCCGCGCGCGCCCGCCCCGTGATCAACGCGACCGGCGTCGTCCTCCACACCAACCTCGGGCGCGCCCCGCTGGCCGAGGCGGCGGTGCAGGCGCTCGGCGGCGTCGGCCGGGCGCTACACTCCGTCGAGATCGACCTCTGCACCGGCCGCCGCGGCGCGCGCGCCGCGTTCGCCGAGAGCGGGCTGGCGCAGCTCGCGGGCGCCGAGGCGGCGCTCGTCGTCAACAACAACGCCGCCGCGACGATGCTGGCGCTCAGCGCGATCGCCACGGGTCGCAAGGTGCTCGTCTCGCGCGGCGAGCTCATCGAGATCGGCGGCGGCTTCCGCGTCCCCGACGTCGTGCGCCCGATCGGGCGCCCAGCTCGTCGAGGTGGGCACCACCAACCGCACCCGCCTCGCCGACTACGAAGCGGCCCTCTCCCACCCCGGCGCGCCCGGCGTCGCCGCCATCCTGCGCGTGCACCCGGGCAACTTTCGCCAGACGGGCTTCGTGGAGCGCCCCCCGGCGAGCGCCCTCGCCGCCCTCGCGCACGACGCGCGGCGTGCTCCTCATCGAAGACCTCGGCGGCGGCGCGGTCATCGACCTCTACCCCCACGGGCTGATGGGCGAGCCCACCGTGCGCGAGAGCGTGGCCTCGGGCGCCAACGTCGTCTGCTTCAGCACCGACAAGCTGCTGGGCGGCCCGCAAGGCGGCGCCATGGTCGGCCGCGCGGAGGTGATCGAGAAGGCGCGGCGCGATCCGCTCGCCCGCGCGCTGCGGCTCGGCCGCCTGCCGCTCGTCGCGCTGGAGGCGACCGTGGCCCTCTACCTCGAGGGTCGGCTCGACGAGGTGCCCGCGCTCGCCGCGCTGCGGCGCCCGGAATCGAAGCGGTGCGCGCGCGCGCCGAGGGCTGGGCCATCGCGCTCGCTGCCCGCGGCATCGAGGCGAGCGTGGCCGATCTCACGGGCGAGGTCGGGGGCGGCGCGCTTGCCGAGGCGCCGGTGCGCTCCGTCGGTGTGGCAATCGCGGGGGACGCGGAGGCCCTGTCCGCGCGGCTGCGGGACGGCGACCCGCCGGTGGTCGGGAGCATCCACGAAGGGCGGCTCCTGCTCGACGCGCGCACCGTGCTGCCCAGCGAGGACGACGCGCTGCTGGCGGCGGTGGCGGCAGCAGCGCAGGGCCGATAAGCTCTCCGCCGTGCTTCGCTTCCTGCGACATGCCGTGCCGTGGGCCTTGCCGGCGGCCCTGGCCGTCGCGCTCGCGGCGGTCGACTGCGGCCAATCGCACGACCTCGGCCTCGGCGGCGCCTCCTCTTCTTCCTCGTCCTCGTCCTCGTCCACGAGCGCGAACGCGGGTGGCGCCGGCGGCGCGGCCTCGGCCACTGTCGGCGCCGGCGGCGCTTCCTCGTCGACCACCGGCGTGGGCGCTGGCCCGACGGGCCCCACGCGCCTCACCGTCGTCGACGGCATCAACGACTACCCAGCCGTCGTCTTCTGCTTCCTCCCGAACGACACGCCCTGGCCCGGCCCGGCAGGCCTCGCCTTCGCCGCGAGCAAGCCCGTCGACATCGCGAGCGCCCTCCCGATGGGCGCGGACGTGGATGTCCGGGTCATCGCCGGCGACCTGACCAAGGCGGCGGGCATGACCTGCACGCAGATCCTCGCGATCGCGCAGCCACCGGGCGGAACTGGCAGCGGCACCGGCGGTAGCAGCGGCACGGGCGGTAGCAGCAGCAGCAGCGGTACGGGCGGCACCAGCGGTACGGGCGGCAGCGCTACGGGCGGGAGCGGCAGCGGCACGGGCGGTGGAAGCCCGGACGCCGGTGCGCAAGACAGCGGTGCAGGCGACGCTGGTGCAGGCGACGGTGGCACGGGCGACGGCGGCGTGCCCCCGCGGCCGCTCATCGCAGAGGCACTGGGCGTGATCCCGCAAACCGTGCTCAACAGCGACGGGAGCCTCCTCCTCGTGCCCACCGGCTGCATGGGAGGCCCGGGCCACGACGACCCCAGCGCCGCGAACAGCGGCTGCGGCATGGGCTACACCTCGACGAACCCGACCGCGAGCCTGACGCTCCTCGGCATGTCCCGCCGGACCGACCCGGCCCACGTCACCCTCCAGGTCGTGAACGCCTCCGCCGTCCTCCCCACCAGCGACATCGGCGTCACGCCGAACCTGAACGCGGCGCCGCCCGTGCTCATCACGACATCGCTCGCCCCCGGCGGCATCGGCCCCGCGCCGCCCTTCCGCGGCCTCGACCTCGCGGCGTTCGGCCCGCTCGCCGGCGTGAAGATCGACACCTTCCCTCCCGGGAACATGGCGCCCACGTCGACCACCATGCTGGGCAGCGTGCTCTCCGCGAGCCAGGTGGGCACCACCGGCTTCGTCGACGGCGCGGGGCTCGTCTTCGTCGCCGTGGGCGGCGCGCCGGGCCAATCGGCGGGGTCCTTCTGGCACGCGCTGACGTTCGCGCTCATCAAGGCCGACCCCGGATAAACCGACTCCGGATACGGCCGACCGCGGATCGGCGGCGGCCCCGATTGCCGGCACCGCCTCGCGCCGGTATCGGTGGGAACCATGGCGACGGTGGACCTCAACATCGACCTCGGCGAGCTTCCCCGCGAGCCGGCCGAGCTCTTCGGACTGGCGACCGTGGTCAACGTCGCGTGCGGCGGGCACGCGGGCGACACAGCCTCGATGGCGCGGGCCGTCTCGTTCGCCATGACCCGCGGCGCGCGCCTCGCCGCGCACCCCTCGTACCCGGACCGCGAGGGCTTCGGCCGCGGGACGATGCCGATGGCATCCGGCGGCGCTCGCGGCGTCGGTGGAGGCGCAGTGCGCGGCCTCCAAGCCGTGGCGCGCAAGCTCGGCTACCCGGCTTCGACAATGAAACCGCACGGCGCGCTCTACCACGATGCCTCCCGCGACCCGGCGCTCGCGGCGGCGGTGATCGAGGGCGCGGCGCGCGGGCTCGCCATCTCGCCCGCAGACCTGACCGTGGTCGGCCCCCCGCGCGGCGCGCTCTTGGAGGAGGCGCTGCGGCGCGGCGCGCGCTACGCCCGCGAGGGATTCGCCGACCGCGCGTACCAGGCCGACGGCACGCTGGTGCCGCGCAGCGAGCCGGGCGCGCTCGTGACCGACCCGGCCGCGTGCGCGCGGCAGGCGCTGCGCGCTGGCGGGCGCGGGCAACGTGGAGACGCTCTGCGTGCACGGCGACACGGAAGGCGCCGTCGCCATCGCCGGCCGCGTGCGCGACGCGCTCGTCCAGGCGGGCCTCCTCGCGGGCGCGGCTTGAGCCCGATCCGCGTCCTCTCGTACGGCGAGGGCGCCGCCTTCGTCGACCTCGGCGCCGCGTCCGCCCCCGACCGCGCCGCGCGCACGCTCGCGACCGCCGCGGCGCTGCGCGCCGCCTTGCCTGCGGCGGACGTGGGCGTGGCCGCCGGCACGCTCGTCGTCGTGGGCGCCCCCGTAGCCGACGTCCGCCGCGCCCTCGCCGCGCCGCCGCCCGCCATCGCGGGGGGCCCGCCCCGATCGCACACCCTCGCGGTCGTGTACGACGGCCCGATCTCGACGACGTTGCCGGGGCGCTCGGCGTGACCGCGTGGCCGACGTGATCGCGCGGCACAGCGAGACCGAGTACATGGTCGAGCTGCCTCGGCTTCCTCCCCGGCTTCGCCTACTGAGCGCGCCGCCCGGCTGGCCCCTCGCCCTCCCGCGCCGCGCCTCGCCGCAGACCTCGCGTCCCCGCCGGAAGCGTTGGCATCGCCGCCTCGTTCACCGGCATCTACCCCTTCGCCTCGCCGGGCGGCTGGAACCTCATCGCCCGCGCCCCCGGCTTCGCCCCCTTCGACCCGCACCGCGACCCGCCGATCCTCTTCGAGCCCGGCGACCGCGTCCGCTTCATCCCTTCCGAGCCCGAGCCCGAGCCCGAGCCCGAGCCCGTCCCTCCACGCACCACCACAGGCCGCGGCCTGCTCGTGGTGGCCGCCCCCATCGGCGCGACGGTCCAGGACCGAGGCCGCCCCGGCCAGCTCGGGCGCGGGCTCCCGCCCTCCGGACCGCTCGATCCGGAGGCGCTCGCCGCCGCCAACGCTGCCACCGGCAACGCGCCCGACGCCGCCGCGGTCGAGGTGCCGCTCGCCGCGATCGAAGTCGAGGCGCGCGGCGGGCCGGCGGTGATCTCGGTCGACGGCGAGCCCGCGGTGACGCTCGCAGAGGGAGAGCGCTTCCGCGTGACCGAAACCAATCGCGCCGTCCGGTACCTCGCCGTGCGCGGCGGCGTGGCCGTGCCTTCGATCCTCGGCGCACGCGCCACGCTGCTCGCGGCGAAGCTCGGCGGGTACATGGGCCGGCCCCTGCGGCGCGGCGATCTCCTCCCGGTGGGCGACGCCGAGGCCGTGACGCGCGCTGAACGGTTCATGCCGGCGGCAAGCGAGCCGCTCGCCATCGACCCTGGCCCGCACCACGACCGCTTCCCGCCCGGCGCCTTCGAAGCGCTCCTCGCCGGCCCGTGGCGCGTCTCGCGGCACTCGGACCGCGTGGGCGTCCGGCTCGAGGGCACCCGCGTCCCGCGCGAAGGCCCGGACCTCGCGCTCCCGGCGCCGATGATCCGCGGCGCGATCGAGATCGCCACCGACGGCACGCCGATCGATCCTCGGGCCGGACCACCCGACGACGGGCGGCTACCCCGTGCTCGCCGTCCTGCGCGCCGCCTCGCAGGCCGCGCTCGCGCGCCGCCGGCCGGGGGAGCCCGTGGCCTTCGTCGAGGCGCGGTGAAGCGCTTCAACCAGGCGCTCACCCGCTACGTCATCGCCCACGTCGCGGCGTACCCCATCGCCTTCGTCTGGGCCGTCGCCTCCATCCCGCTCGCCATCCACCTCTCCGCCCACGACCTCGACGCCCTGCACGACGACATGAACGCCATCGGCCAGCTCATCGTCCGTCGCCTCGCCTGGCCCGCGGCAGCCTCCTTCGTCCTGCCCCACGCGATCGCCGTCCCCTGGGCCTTCGGCCGCGACCCGGCCCGCCTGCGGCGCCCGACGTGGATCGGCATCGGCGCGCTCGCCGCGCTCGGCGTCATGTTCGGCGCCGCGAGCTGGCTCTGGCTCGTGCTGCGCTGACCTCGCCGTGTTACCCGCGAGCCCATGCACGAGCCGTCCTCCGTCTACCTCCCGAAGGTCTTCGCCGAGCACGACCTCGGCCTCCTGCACGACCTCATCGACGCGGACTCCTTCGGCATGCTCGTCACGCCGAGCGCCGACGGCATGCCCATGATCGCGCACCTCCCCTTCCTCCTCGACCGCGCCCGCGGCCCGCACGGCACCCTCCTCGCCCACGTCGCCCGCGCCAACCCGGTCCTTCGCGCCATCGAAACCGGCGCCCCCGTCGTCGCCGTCTTCCGCGGCCCGCACGGCTACGTCTCGCCCAACTGGTACACCTCGCGCGACGAGGTCCCGACCTGGAACTACGTCGTCGTCCACGCGCAAGGCACGCCCCGCCTGCTCGACGAGGCCGAGCTCCTCGACGCCCTCGCCCGCCTCGCCGCCGTCCACGAGCGCGGGCAGCAGAACCCCTGGACGCTCGAAGACCTCACGCCGGAAACGAAGGCCGAGCTGCTCCCGGCCATCGCCGGGTTCGCCGTCGAGATCACGAGGCTGGAGGGGAAGCTGAAGCTGTCGCAGAACCGGAAGCCGGAGGACCGGGAAGGGGCCCTCCGTGGCTTGCGTGCGCGCGGGGCGCCCGATGATGTGGCGATGGTGGCGCTGATGACGCGCCGCGCCAACGCTTGAGTGGCCCTCTCTTCCGCGAGCGAGGCCCTCTCTTCCGCGACAGAGGCCCTCTCTTCCGCGACAGATGCCGTCCGCCAGCTCGGGGCATCCGTGGAGCGCCCAGAAGAAGCAGGTCAGCGAGCGCCCCGCCTGCACGACCTCACGCACGGGGACGTGCTTGCCGGGGTCGTCGTTGTGCTTGCCTTCGAGGCACGTCTCCCGCTTCGGCATCAGGACGTCGTCGAGCTTGGCCCGGTCCGCGCGCCACTTCTCGAACTTCCCGACGTCAGCTCCGCGGTACTTCTCCTGGCACAACTCGATCGCCCGGTCTGTCGCTTGATACAGCCATGCCTCCCCGCTGTAGAACGGTACGCACTCGATGAGCTTCCCGAGGCACCGACTCCCGCGGCCTCGTACGCACGTCGAGCGCCCCTTGCGCTATGCGCCGTTGGTCCCCCGCGCCGGCGCCATCGGCGGGACGGACGCCAGCGCCACGCGCCCCTCGGGGACCGGCGTGGGCGACGGGGTCGCCGCCGGAACCGCTCCCGCTTCCTTCGCGAACTGGGCCGCCGCAGGCGCGCTCTGGCGCCGCTCGCGCAAACGCCGGATGCACCCGGCGAGGATCTCGCCGATGAGCATGCGGTAATCCATGCCCGACACCTTCGCGATCATGCACAGGTCGCTGAAGTCGGGCGTGAGGCCGGGGAGCGGGTTCACCTCGATGACGTAGACCTTGCCGTCCGCCGCCATGCGCAGGTCGATGCGGGCGACGTCGCGGCAGTCGAGCGCGGCGAACGTATCGCGCACGACCTTCTCGATCCGCCGCTGCTCCGCCGGGGTGGTGTTGGCGGGGCACTCGAAGCGCACGCGCGGGGTGTCGCTCTGCTTCTCCTCGAAGCCGTAGACGGGGTGCACGCCCGGAGTGACGAAGCAGACCTCCATGGGCGGGAGCACCTTGGGCCGCCGCTCGCCGAGCAGGCCGACCGTGAACTCGCGCCCCGTGATGTATTCCTCGACCAGCGCGGGCTGCCCGTAGCGCTCGATGAGCGCCCGCGCGGCCGCGCGGGCGGCGGGCTCGTCGGTCACGACGGACGCCGAGGTGATGCCCTTGGACGTGCCCTCCGCGTTCGGCTTGACGATGACCGGGTAGCGGAAGGGCTTGAACTTCTCTCGCCCCGTGGCGATGAGCTGCCACTCGGCGGTGTCGATGCGGGCCGCGCGGAGGATCTGCTTGGTGAGGCCCTTGTCGAGGCAGATGGAGAGCGTGGTCGCGTCGCTGCCGCTGTAGGGGATGCCGAGCAGCTCGCAGAGCGCCGGCACCTGCGCCTCCCGCCCCCGCCCGCGCACGCCCTCGGCGATGTTGAACACCACGTCCGGCATCGCGTCGGCGAGGAGGCGCGGCAGGTCGCTCTTCGCCTCGAGCGGCACGACCGTGTGACCGTAGCTCTCGATCGCGGCGGTGATGGCGGCGATGGTCTTGGGCGAGTCGAACTCGGCCTCGGCGTCGTTCGACGTCGGGTCGATGCGCTTCATGTTGTACGTGAGGCCGACCCGCAGCGTGGGCTTCTTGATCTTCTGCTTCGGCGGCGCGTCGAGGAGGGGGAGGATGTTGCGGCGCCGGCACGCGCTCCTGACGATGGCGCGGATCACGCCGTCGTAGTCGACGCCGCGCTGCCGCGCGCCGACGAAGATGGGCCCGAGGGGATCGAGCGTGGGGAGCGCGTCCACCTCGAGGAAGTGGACATCGTGGCGGTGCCCCTGGGCGGGCGTGACGCGGAACTCGCAGCGGCCGAAATCCTTGAGGTCGACGGCGCGGACGATGCGGCGGGTGATCGCCTGGATGCGCTCGATGGCCTCACGCGGGGAGCTGCGCCGGGCGCACCGTCACGTGCTTCGACTTCACGTTCTTGAGCTGGTAGTCGTACACGTTGTAGAGGCCCGCAAACTGCGGATCGATCACGATCTCGACCGGGTCGAGGATCCCGTCGTTGCCGAGGCCGTCGACGAAGTAGCAGGCCACGTCCGTCCCGCGGACGTAGCGCTCGACGAGGAGCCCGGCCTCGAAGCGGTCGAGCTGCTTGTCGACCACCTCGGCAAGCTCGTGGGCGTCCTCGCAGACGCTCGACGCGCCGGAGATGCCCTTCGACGAGCCCTCGAAGTTCGGCTTCACGATGACCGGGAAGACCACGTCGTCGAGCGCGCCGCCCTCCAGCGTGCTGCGCGTGACGAGCCGCGCGCGTGGCGTCGGGACGCCGTAGCCGGAGAGGATGCGCTTGGTCAGCGACTTGTCGAGCGTGATGTTGAGCGCATAGGCGTCCGACCCGGTGAAGGGGACGCCCAGCTCCTCGAAGACCGACGGGTAGAACGCCTCG
Source organism: uncultured delta proteobacterium (assembly GCA_963827955.1). Lineage (GTDB taxonomy): Bacteria > Myxococcota_A > Polyangia > Polyangiales > Polyangiaceae > CAWHDJ01. Next base: position 949,974 of record CAWHDJ010000017.1, read on the forward strand.
CGCGTCTTGCCCTTGTGGCCCTCGGCGGTGTTGAAGATGAGGTCCGGCACCAGCGCCTCGAGCCGCGCGATGACGCGGGAGGCGGGTCCGCTCACCTCGATGCGCTCGACCTCGTGCCCGGCCCGCTCCAGCGCGCCGGCGATGGCGTCGATGGTCTCCGGGCTGTCGAACTCCGCCTCGTCCTGCGAGCCTGTGATCTTGAGGTTGTGTGTGAGCGCGATGCGCATTGTGCTGTATGGGCCCTCTCTTCGCCCTGCTGCGCTTGGCGTCAAGCGGAACTGGAGCCCCGGCTTCGATCGTGACCGCCCCCACTGCGCGCGCTACCTTCCCCGTCGTGGATCCTTGTCGCGCAGTCGCCGCCACGTTCGTTCTCTCCCTCACCTTCTCGTTCGCCGCATGCTTCGGCGCCCCGACCCGCAACGTCACGACGACCGGCACGCACAGCTCCAGCGGAACCGGGAGCGGTGGGGCCGCCGCCTCCGCCTCGACGGGGACCGCGGTCTCGGGGACGGGGGCGTCCGGCACCGGCGGGACAGGGATGGGCGGAGGGGGGAGCGGCGGCGCGGGGCCGAGCGGTTCCACCGGGACGGGCGTGCCGAGCGACGCCGGCTACCTGGACGTGTCGCCCGACGCCATCGGCATGGGCGGGCTACCCCAGGGCGCGACGTGCGGCGGGTCCGCCGCGGCGGGCGACGGTGGCGTCAAGTGCGGCGCGGGGCTCGCGTGCTGCTACCCGTGCAAGAACACGATGTGCAACTCGGTCTGCCGGGTCGTGTGCGACCCCAGCATGAAGGGGTGCATCAATGGGTGCGTCCTGATGCCGTGACTCAGGCCGGCCGGGCCGGGTGCGCGTTCACGTAGCGCACCAGCCCCTCGGCCGAGGCCTTGAACATCCCGCCGAAGATTCCTCCCGCCCGATCGGGTGGACGAGGCGCATCAGGAGCGACGGCTTGTAGTGGACGCGCCAGGTGAAGCGCGTCTTGTCCTCGCCCACGGGCTCGATCGTCCAGTCCTCGAGCATCGCGTCCGCGAAGGGGAGCGTGATCGCATAGATGTGGAAGGCGAGGCGCTTGTCCTGATCCCAGGCGAGGAAGCGCTCCTTCACCTTCAGGAGCTTCAGCGCCACCTCGCGCTCCGCGCCCACCCCGCGCGCCTCGCTGCTCCAGCGGTTGGCGACGAAGTCCTTGAACCACACCTCTTGCCCCTCCCCGGTGGCGAGGACCTGGAAGACCCGCGCCGGGGGCGCGTCGAGTATCACCACGTTCTCGATGTGGAAGGGGGAAGACTGGGTGAACGAGAGCGGCACGGCCTCGACGTCGAACCACATGCGGGCAAGCGTCGGGCGCGGGGGAGCCCGCCGCAACAGAATTTCGCTCAGGTCCGCTCGGGCTGCGCCGGCTCCGGGCTCTTCTCGAGCGAGAGGTCGGCGACGCCGTCCTGGAACTTGATGCGCGTCACCATCAGCTTCTCCTGGAGGGCGACGAGAATCGATGGTGGCCTTCGAGAGCCTGTCGCTCACCTCCGTGAGCTTCTTCTCCAGGCTCGCCATCAGCGGGCCCGCCGTCTTCACCGCCTTCAGCGTGACCATCTGCGCGTGCAGCTCGTCCATGCGCGCCCGGTACTCTGCCATCTGATCGCGCGTGGTCGCGATCCGCTGTCTCGCCGTTGGCCATCTCGCGGTGGAGCCTGAGCAGCTCGCTCACGGCCGCCTTGAGCGGGCCCTCGACCGCCGCGGACGAGAGGTACGCCGTCACCATGCTCCATGCCGGCCGGCGAGCGGAGTCGGTGCTCTTGAAGAGGGGCGTCGACTCCTCGATGACGAGCTCGGCCTTGCCGCCCGCCTCGACGTCGACGCGGAAGAGGTACGCGGCGCCGAGGCGCTCGCGCGTGGTCGGGCGCCTTGGTGAGCTGGTAGCCCTCGGCGACGGTGTGGCGCACGTAGACCGTGGCGCGCTCGGCCAGGCGGTTGTTGAGGACGAAGGTGGCTGCGCCGGGTGTGCTGCACCTCGGTGGAGAAGACGCCGCGCTGGACGGTGAGGATGCGGGCGATGTGGTCGACGTCGGCGTCCTTGCGCTCGACCACGATCTGCCGGTCGAGGGCGAAGGGGATGAAGGCCGTGGAGCGCGCGGGGATGGGCTCGCACATGCCCTCGCCGATGAACTTGCCCTCGCCGAAGACGGTGACGGGGCCTTGCTCCAGCACGTAGTCGGTGGGGTTCGCGACCTTCACGGCGCGGAACGGGTAGGTGGCGTTGCCGCGCGGCGTCTCCGCGTCGTAGTAGTAGACGACCTCGCCGGCCGTGTCGGTGTCCAGGATGGAGACCATGGCCGACGTGCCGCGCGGCACCGTCATCCGCGCCTTGGACTCGAAGTGGGAGGTGCCGATCGGCTCGGTCCCCGTCGCCTGCGCAGTAGCCTGGACCAGGACGTCGGGCTTGTCGGCGCTCGGCGCGGACGGGGGTGCCTCCTCGACGCTCACGCCGCCCTTGTGGCCGGGCTTCTCGCCGCCGCCCACGGCGACGATGCGGCTCGGGTCGACGCCGCTGCGGATGAGCTGCTCGCGCGCGCGGTTGGCCCGGTCCAGCGACGCGGCGTACTTGTTGGCGTCCTTGCTGTCGGCGTAGCCCTCGACGACGTAATTCTTGCTGGCTCGACTGGATGGTCCGGGCCGTCATCTGGAGCTGGTTCGCCTGCGCCTGCTGCGGCTGCGCCGGCGACGGCGCGGCGGGCGCCTTCTTCGGGCTGAAGTCCCCGCGCCACGATTTTGCCGCCACGGCGGGACTCGGCGGCGGAGGAGGCAGCTCCGCCTTGTACCGGCCCACATCCACGACCTCGGCTTGGGCGACGGTGGTGTTCGCGGCGAGCGCGTCGTCCGACATGTCGAGCACGATCCGCTTGCCGCCCGCGGGCCCCGCGCTCTTCTGGTTCACGAGCTGGTTGAACAGGGCCCCGCCGGTGGGCGGCGCCTGCGCGAAGAGGTCGGTCTGCCGCAGGGTCTCGCGCTCCACGAGCCGCACCGAGCGCAGGTCGAAGCGGAACGAGAGCGCCGAGCTCGATCCCACGCCGAGCTGCACGTTCTGCCAGTCCTCGCCGGAGGTGTTGTCGACGATGGCCCACGCCTGCACGTTGACCTTGCCGTCCTTGCCCAGCACCAGGCGGTAGCTCGGCTTCCACGACGGCGCCTCGGTCACGTACGAGAGGCGAAGGTCGTGCGAGGTCGGGCCGGTCAGGCTGATCTTCATGTCGATGAGGCCGCTCTCGGAGGGCGCGGTGCTCGTCGGGTACGCGATGGGCGCGGGGGCGCCGGTCTTGGCGTCGACGACGGTGAGCGACTTGAGGAAGTCGTCCACCTTGTCCTGCGGGACGGCGAACTGGAGGTTGTCTCCGTCGATGTGCGCGGTGCGCTCGAAGTAGGCGATGCCGTTGCGGTAGACGACCACGCGGCCGAGCGCGGCGTCCGAGTGGACGTAGCTCGTGGTCGAGGCGCAGCCCATGAGCGCCGCGAGCGACGGGGCGAGGAAGGAGAGGAACAGGATCTTTCGCATGGCGGTCCCTTCGGTGCGAGGCGAGGCCCGGCCCTCGGGCGGGCAGCAGTCCTCGGCGGCGCGGCACGCATCGGCGCCGTCGCTCCTCAGAACGAGGCCCGGAGCGCGGCCTTACAGGGCCCGGATGAACATTTTCGTCAGAGCCGCGCGCCGCGGAGGACCGCGCCCACGCTGGGCGACGCCTGGAACATGGCGACGCGCGCGCAGCGCCCCGCCGCCGCGCGATGGTCGCAGAAGTACGCCGGCCGCCGCGTGCGGAGCGGGCCACGGAGGATCGCCTTGTCGACGCGCGCCAGCATCTTCGCCCCCGTGCGCGTCCCCCAGGGCGCGTCCCCGCGGAGCGCGAGCAGCGCCGGCCACTGGTTGACGCCGACGGCGGCGTGGCGGAGCCGCGCCGACCGCGCGCCCGAGCGCCGCCGCGACCACCGCGTCCTCCTCGTGGATCACGTGGACCACGATCTCCGCCGTGGCCGGGCCGCGCAGGCGCGCGTTGCACAGGTCCACCGCCGCGGTGAGCATCTCGACGGGGTCGTCCCACCCCGCTGTGAAGACGCCGACGGTGCCCGCCGGAAGCTCCGCGTCGGGCGCCGGGTCGAGCACGAGAGCGGGCGCCGAGGGGGCCTCCGCGAACGCGCGCTGGATCTGCTCGAGGAAGAGCCTGCGCTGCGGCCAGCCCCCGGCGAGGACGATCTCCCGGGGCGCCGCGACGCCGAACGCGGCGCCGGCGGCGATCTCCGACGCGAGACGCCGCGCGACGAACCGGATCTCGTCCAGCGCGTAGAGCGCCGGCACCACGATCACCGGCCCGCCCTGCGGCTCCGCCGCCGCTTCGCCCGATGACGGCGAGGACCCATCGAGGTCGATCCGCAGGAACCCAGCCTCCACCAGCGGCGCGAGCCCCAGCTCGACGACCTGGCCCAGCCATGCCTGCGCGGGGCTCGGGGCCATGACGGCCACCTTGCCCTCGACGAAGAGCGCGTGGAGCGCCGCGAGCGGGAGCGCCGCGGGAGCGCCGCCGGCGACGGCGACGTGGGCGACGCCGGCGGCCGGCTCCGCCTGACGGTAGAAGGCGGCCTGGCCGGCGATGACCTCCTCGGGCGCCACGCCGTCGGCGAAGAGGACCTCGGCCTCCGTCTCCCCGAAGAGCCGGCGCTCCGCGAAGCTCCGGGGCACGAGCCGCGCCGTCACCCGGCCATCGAGGCGCCCGCGCAGGACCGCCGCCGGGAGCGAGGGGCGCCCCGCCGCGGCGATGTCGTCGAGCGCCTGCGCCAGGCTGCGCGCGCCGGCGAGCCATGCCGCCGGGCCCATGAGCCACGCGGCCCCTGCGAGCGGGCTCGCCTGATCACAGGAAGCGTCGCGGCAGGAGAGCGCGACCATCTCGGGTGCGCTCGCGAGGATGTGCGGGAGGCAGGCCCGCAGCAGGGCGGCCTTCTCGCGGGGGGGCGTTCGCGCGAAGACGGCGGCCCGGTCGGCCTCGATGCCCGCGGGCGCGGGGGGCGCGGTCTCGGCGATCGCTTGCGGGGCGGCGTTCATGCAGCGCGCAGCCTAGCCGCAAGCCGGCGGCTCACAAGAGGTGCCGCGCCTTGATCTCGAGGTAGCGGTTGATGAGCGCCGGCGTGAGCTGCCCCGGGGTGACGTCGAGCACGAGCGCGCCGTGGCGCTTGAGGTCGCGCACGAGCCGGTCGCGGAAGCTCGCGAGCTCGGCCGCCGCGCCGCGGACGTAGGGGTCGGCGCCGCCGCCCTCCACGAGATCGTCGATCTCGACGTCCCGCAGGATCACCATGAGCGGCAGGTGGCGCGGCATCACCCCGCGCATCAGGCGGATCAGCTCGGCGGCGGCCACGTCGTCGACGACCTGTGTGAAGAGGATCACCAGGCTGCGCTTGCGGACCCTGAGCCCCACGTGCTCGAAGGCGGAGGCATAGTCGCTCTCGCAGAGCTCCGGGTGCAGGTCGTAGCCCGCCTGGACGATGCGGCGGGCCGCGCCGGAGCCGCTCGCGGGCGGGGCGTAGCTCTTGATGCCGTCGGCGAAGGCGAGCAGGCCCACGTGGTCGCCGCCGCGCGCCGCGACGTGGGAGAGCATGAGCGTCGCGTTGAGCGCGTGATCGAAGAGCGAGAGGCCCTGGGTGCGCGCCGTCATGAGGCGCCCGGCGTCGAGCAGGAAGAGCAGGGTCTGGTTGCTCTCGAGCTGGTACGCGCGGCTGATGAGCTTCTGCCTGCGCGCCGTCGCCTTCCAGTCGATGGATCGGAACTCGTCGCCGCGGCGGTACTCGCGCAGCCGTTCGAACTCGCTCTCGCCCCCGCGCTTGCGGGACGCGCGGATCGCCGCCGGGTCGCGGTCCTGCCGCGCGAGCAGCTCGTAGGTGCGGACCGCCTGCACGTCGGGGTAGACCTTCACGGGCGAGGCGGCGGCGATGTTCACCTGCCGGATCCAGAGCCCGAGCGGCGAGAGGTAGCGCGCGTGGTGGTCGCCCAGCACGTGGGCGCCGCGCTTCTGCGGGCGGACGTGGTAGCGCGCGGTCGTGAGCCCGCGCGCGGGCAGCTCGAGCTTCACGGGCAGGTCGTCGCACTCGGCGGTGTCGAAGAGATCGTCGGCGAGCTCGACCGAGAGGCGGCGGCGCGCGCCGGAGCGGACCTCGAGCGTGATCAGGTTGGGCTTGCCGATGGAGAGCACGGCCGGCGCCTGGCGCGCGATGCTCACGAGGGGGCGGCGGGCGAGGAGCGCGTCGAAGGCCGCGACCAGCGCGATGCCGAGGTCGGTCGCGATCATCGGCAGGAGCAGCGTCCGGTCCGCGAGCGTCGCGAAGGCGAGCGCGAGCGGGACGAGCCCCAGGAGCACCAGCGCGCGGGAGGGGATCATGGGGCCTAGGCCGCCGTCTTCGGCACCTTGGCCTCGCGGAGGATGTCCTCCACGCAGTCGTCGGCGCTGACGCCCTCGATCTCGGCGTCGGGGTGGAGGATGAGCCGGTGCCGGAGGACGGCCGGGGCGAGCGCCTTCACGTCGTCCGGGATGACGAAGTCGCGCCCCTCGCTCGCCGCCAGCGCGCGCGCCACCGCGAGCAGGCCGATCGAGGCGCGGGGCGAGGCGCCGAGGTAGACGGAGCGGTGCGCGCGGCTCCGTCCCACGATGTCGGCGATGTAGTCGATGATCCCGTCGTCGACGCGCACCGCGGCGAGCATCTCGCGCATCTCCACGATCTCCTCGGCCGTCGCGACGCGCTGGATCTCCGCCCGCTCGAGGCGCGCGGCCTGGAAGCCGTTGGCGTGGCTCCGCAGGATGAGCCGCTCCACGGCGGCGGACGGGTGCTTGACCTCGACCTTGACGAGGAAGCGATCGAGCTGCGCCTCCGGGAGCGGGTAGGTGCCCTGCGACTCGATGGGGTTCTGCGTGGCGATGACGAAGAAGGGCTCGGGGAGCTGCCGGGTCACGCCGTCGGAGGTGACGCAGAGATCCTGCATCGCCTCGAGCAGGGCCGACTGGGTCTTGGCCGGCGCGCGGTTGATCTCGTCGGCCAGGAGGAGCTGCGTGAAGATCGGGCCCTCGTGGAAGACGAAGCGGTCCTCCTTCTGGTTGAAGACGTTGCCGCCCGTGACGTCGCTCGGCATCAGGTCCGGCGTGAACTGGATGCGCTTGAAGGTCGCGCCGAGGACGTGGGCCAGCGTGCGGACCAGGAGCGTCTTGCCCAGGCCGGGCACGCCCTCGACGAGCACGTGCCCGCCGGCGAGCACCGCGACGAGCGTGTGGAGGATGAGGTCGTCCTGCCCGAGGAGCACCTTGGCGGACTCCCGGCGGATGAGGTCGAAGCGATCTCGAAATCGGTGGGGTTCATCGTGCCCGAGGGGTGGTTGGGCCTTTGTCTAGGGCGCGCTAGCGCGCCCGCCTGGAGCGGTGCTGCCCGGTGGCGGTGAGGAAGCTCATCAGCTCGTTCATCAGGGCGAGGTCGGCCGCCGCGGCCTCCCGGCCCGTCGCGGCGGGGACGCGCGCGGCCCCTTGCGGGCGGAACGAGGAGGGCGGGGCCGCCTCGTCGCGGGCGCCGCTCGCCTCGACGAGGACGCGGATCACCTCGCCCTCGGGTCGCCCCGTGCGCGCGGCGATGGCCTCGGCCAGCGGGATCAGCCCCTGCCGGCCGTGGCGGTGGACGCGCTCGCGCAGCCGGTCGAGGGCCCAGACCGCGTACATCCCCGTGACGTGCCGCGACGCGCGCGACCGCGCGTACGCTTGCCCGAGCGCGCGCGCATGATCGACGAAGGCGCGCCGCGCGAGGACGGACGGCTCGCGCAGCCGGGCGAAGGGCCGCCCCTTCCACAGGCAGAACAGCGCGAGGAGCACGAGGAGCTGCACGATGACCGGCGTGAGGTGGGCCTGGTCGATCGACGCGAAGGGCGACTGTGCGCCTGCGCCCGTCCACTCGTCGGCAATCTCCACCTCCCGGTCGGGCGGGATCGCCGCGCGGGTGAGGGCGCTCAGCAGGAACGCCGCGTCGTCGTCGACGATGAGGGCGAGGTTGGTGAAGAGCCGATGGTCGGAGAGGACGAGGACGCGCCCCTCGCCGAGCGTGCGCTCGACCGCGACGACCGAGTCGCCGCGCAGGAGCACGGTGCCCTCGATGGCCTCCTCTTCGTCCGGGTCCGCCGCGCTCGACGAGGCGCCTGCGTCGGCGCCCTCCTCGACCTCCACGATGCGGTGGCCGGGCGGGAGGGAGAGGACCGGGAAGCCGGCCCAGCGGTTGCCAGGGGCGACGGTGAGCGTCTTCTTGTCAGACGTCTCGCTCTCGATCCGGAGCCCCAGCTCGCTCGGGAGCCCGGGCACCCCCGCGATCACCAGGTGCCCCCCTTCTCGCGCACCCAGCCGAGCAGGTGCTTCCAGGCCGCTTCGTCGAGGTGGGCGTCGGGGAGAAGCACGAGCGCGAGCGGGTGATCCGGCTTCGGTGATCGACGCGGCTCGGCGGTGCACCTTGAGCCCGTGCTTGGTCAGCACCTCGATGATCGCCTGCGTGCCGGAGGGCGAGGTGTCGGCGTTCTCCTCGTCGTCCCCCGCGCCCGTGCGGCGCGCAGGAGAGCCCGACCGAGAGCCCGAAGAAGACGAGCGCCAGCGCGAGCGCGCGGCCCACCAGGGGGAGCACGCGCTCCAGCACCGAGCGGAAGACGGGCTCCGACGGGGGCGTGGCGCCGAACTGCACGCCCTCCACGTCGCGCGCGATGGACCGCACCTCTTCTTTGAGATCGGGGCGACCAGCCGTGAGCGGGGGTTTGGGGGCGGAGCCCCCATCGTAGGAGCCCAGGCGCCGAACGTAATCGCCATTGGTCCGCGAGGGGTGGATCTCGATCAGCCCGTCGCCGTCGAGGCGGCGCAGGAGGGCGGCGTAGGCGTCGTCGACGGCGCGCGCGTAGTCGCCGCGCGCCGCGGCCGCTCGCGCGCGCGCGAGCAGGCGATCCACGTCCGTCTCGACCGCGCTCTTGGCCGCGGGCTCCGCCGGGCCGGGCGCGTCGGGGGTGGGCGCGGCTTCGTCGTCCTTCTCGGGCGCCGGGTCGCGCCTCACGTTCTTGACGATCGCGCGCACCACGAAGAAGAGGCCCACGGCCAGCAGCGCGAAGAAGAGGACCCGCGCGAACGTGCTCATGTCGGGCAGCGTGAGGTCCCACTCCGGGGCCCGCTGGCGCCCGTCCTCTTGCGGCGCGCGCTCGGCGGGCTCGGCCTCCCCCTGGTCCCGCGTCCGGAAGCCGCCCCACCGGAGGGAGAGCGGGACGGGAGGCAGCTTGCACGCCTTGGGGAGCCCCGGGCACGCGCCGCTGATCTCTCCGACCATCGGGCACCAGGCGTGCTCCTCGGGCGTGAGCGGGTAGTCGTCCTCGTGGCAGAAGCGGTAGCGCGGGTCCTCCAGCACCGAGCGCACGCTCTGCCCGACCTCCTCCGCGCGGGCGCTGCGGACCGACGACGCGAGCGCCGCGAGCCCCGCCACGAGAGATCAAGAGATGACGCCGCTTCACGCCGCCGCCCTCTCTTCGCCCTCGCGCGCGGCGATCGCCATGAACTTGAGCTGGATGTCCCACCCGTCCGACCGCGTGCGCGCGTCGATGTAGTCGAGGAAACGCACGGTCGACACGTAGGGGATGGAGAGGAGGAAGCCGGCGAGCGCGTAGGGCGAGCCGCCGTCCTCGAAGAGGGCGCCGAAGGGCTTGCCGAGCTGGAGGACGTCCGCCACGAGGCCGTGGCAGAGCGCCTCCGTCGTGACCACGATGGCGAGCTGCGCGAGGAGGAGCGCGAGGAGGACCGCGAAGACGGACGCGCCGCGGCCGGAGATGAAGCGGTCGCTGCGCCGGATGGCCTCGATGGCGCCCGCGCCCTCGAGGAGGCTCGCCTCGTGGGTGAAGACGAGCCGGGGCCACGCGAAGGGCAGGCCGAGGCCGAACGGGAGCGCGGACAGGGCGAGGAGCGAAGTCCTGACGGCGTGCATCGCCAGGTACGAGCCGAGGCGGCGGCCGAAGAGCCGGAGCACCTGCCACGCGCCGAGCTCCTCCGAGAAGAGCAGGCGGCCCACGGCGACCGTGAAGACGCCCTGCACGACGCAGCCGGCCGCCATGGCCACGATCCACACGATGACCCAGTGGACGTCGAGCGCGTAGTGGAGCGCCATGCAGCCGGCGAAGACGGGCAGGAGGAGCAACGCGGCGAGGCGCGCGTAGAGGCCGGAGGCGACCGTGACGGAGAGGCGGCAGGCGAGATCGAGGATCTCGGCGAGCGTGCGCGGGCGGAGCACGATCGTGGAGGCGTTCAGGTTCACGCGGCCTCCCCGGGGCGCGCCGGCGCCTGGGACGGCGGCGCGAGGCGGGCACGCCGGTCCGAGCGGCCGGCGAGCGCGAGGTAGAGGACGACGAGGAGGGTGAAGACGCCCGACGCGCTCCACTTCACCGGCGGCGGGAGCGACGACGGGGACCAGAACCCCTCGACCATCGCCGCGATGAGGAGCATGACCGCCGCCCCGAGGATCTGGCGCGCGATCGCGGGGGCCGCTCGGCGCAGCGACCCGACGCGGGTGAGCCCGCCTGTGGCGACCAGCGCGTAGCCCATCTGGAGGCCCGCTCCGCCCGCGATGACGATCGCGGTCAGCTCGAAGGGCGCGTGGCTGCACATGAACGTCCAGATGTTGCCCCCGTAGCCGGCGGTCATCACGTAGCCGACCGCGGTCCCGGTCACCACGCCGTTGTAGACGAGGAAGAACAGGCTCCCCGCGCCGAAGAAGATGCCGGTCGCGAAGCAGCGGAAGGCGATGCCGACGTTGTTGTAGACGTAGAAGCCGGCCATGCCGGTGTCGGTGCCGGCGTCCCGCCCCGCTTCCATGCTTTTCGAGTACATGTGCGCCATGCCCTCGAGCGCAGCTCGCGGGCATGACGTGGGTGGCGAAGTCGTGCGACGCGAGGGCGCCGAGGAGGCCGACCGCGAAGGGCAGGAAGAAGAGCGCGCAGGAGAGGGCGAAGAGGCGCCAGTTCGCGCGGAGGGCGCGGGGGAAGTCACGGGCGAGGAAGTCGACGACGCTCGGGAAGTGGAGGGGCTGGGCGCCGTAGAGCGCGGCGTGCGCGCGGGCGGCGAGGCCGTCGAGGTACGTGGCGAGGTCCGGCGTGTACCGCGACGCGCGGCAGCGCATGAGGTCCGTGCAGAGCGATCGGTAGAGCGCCGCGACGCGCGCGATGCCGGCGCCGTCGAGCTTGTGCAGCATGTCGCTCGCGCCGAGGAGCCGGTCGAGCTCCTGCCAGTCGCGCGTCCGCGCGGCCACGAAGTCGTCCTGGGAGCGCGCGGGGCTCACGCCGCCCCCTTCCGCCGCGAGACGGGCGGCGGCACGGGGGGCGCGCCGTGGTGTTCGTGCGCGCGGTAGTGCAGGACGCCGAGCAGCCGCGCGGCGTCCTTGTAACGCAGGCCCAGGCGCTTGGCGAAGATGGGCGCCACCATCTCGGCGAGCTCGTCCTCGCGGGCGCGCGAGAGCTTGCCGGCGCGGCGGAGGAACAGCTCGATGGCGTCGAGCTCCTCCCCGGAGAGAGGGAGGCGCTGGGGCAGCGCGCGGAGCTCCACCGGCGACGGCGGCGGGTCGAGGCGCAGCGGGCCCGCGACCACGGCCCGCTCCTCGGCGACCACGATGGTGCCGGCCACCAGGTCCCCCAGCCGGCGGAAGCGCGCATCGCGCCCCATCACCAGCAGGCCGACGGCGTACGAGGGGAGGAAGAAGAGCGGAGGGAGGCCGTCGGCCGCGCGCAGGAGGTTGCGGAGTGCGCTGTCCCAGAAGCGGAGCGGGTGGCCGCCCTCGGTCACGACGCGCAGCGACAGGGCGCGCTTGCCGATGCTCCGCCCGCTCCACAAGGTCTCGAAGAAGACGTAGTACGCCCAGTCGATCAGGAAGAAGACGAGGAGGATGAGGCCCTGCGAGGCGTGGGAGGTGGGGTCGCCGACGGAGAAGGCGAGCACCGCGACCACCGCCACGACGAGGACGATGGCTGCGCGCACGAGGAAGTCGATGAGGTACGCGAGCGCGCGCTTGCCCGGGCCGGCGATCTGGTAGCGGAAGCGCAGGTGCTCCGGGGTCTCTATCTCGACCGTGGTGTCGAGCGGATCCCGGAGGGCGGTGCGTTGGATCATCGGAGGCAGAGGAGGCGCCGATCGCTCCGTTTCGCATTGCACCATGCCCTGCGAGGGCGCGTCAATCGAGGCCGCTCCGGCCCCCGGCCTCTCAGGCCCACACGCAGCCGACGCGCCGCCGCTCCGCCACCGCCTCGGCCGTGAGCGCGTAGCGCAGCATCTCGTTCGTCACCGGGTGCGTGAGCAGCAGCCTCGGGTCCTCCGCGGAGCGGCCGATGTCGCGGTCGAAGCGCCGCAGGTAGTCGATCGCCGCGACGAGGTCGCCGCCGAGCACGTAGGCGAGGCGGTACTCGCTCCGCCGCACGCCGATGGTCACCGCGCGCGCGTCGTAGTCGGCCGTGACGGTGGGCGCGATCTCCTCGATCTGCTTCTTCTGCCTGCGACCGATGGCCTTCTGCACGCTCGCGAGGAACGACGACGCCATCGCGTCGCGCGCCGCGGTGATCACCCCGGCGCCGAACTGCGGATCGACGGCGCGCATCGCGGCGAGGAAGATGCCGTCGATGGCGTCGACGGGGAGCTCGTCGAGCCAGGTGGGGCCGAGGGCGACGCGCGTGAGGAGGCGGGCGAGGGCGAAGGTCTGCTCCTGCTCGGGCAGCTCGGCGAACGAGGTGGATCCGACGATGGCCGGCGGGTCGCCCGGGTAGACGCGCGCGGCGCCCTGCCAGGAGAGGCTCAGGTAGATCTCGAACGACTCGACCCCGAGCGCCCGCGCCACGCGATCGGCGAGCACGCGGGTGACGTGCCCGTCGCGGGGGCTGAGCCGATCGCGCGAAGTCACGCCGAGCCCGCTCAGCTCGAAGCGCAGGACCTTGGCGGCCACGGGCGCGATGGCCGCGGCGACGTCGAGCAGCGGGGTGCGCGCCTCGGGGACGAGCAGGCGCGCGATCTCGGCGCCCGCCATGGAGCCGGCGTAGGGCACGCCCTCGGGGAGGCGCCGCGCACGGAGCCGCCCGAGGCGCTCGGGCTTCACGTCGCCCAGGCAGGCGCGCACCTCCTCGACGGCGAGGCGCTCCTCCACCCGGCCGTCCTTCGCGAACACCGCCTCGAACGAGGCGAGCGCGGCGGGGAGCTCGCTCATCCGGGCGAAGGTGTCGGCGTCCGGCAGGAGCACGTCTCGGAAGACCTGCGCGGCCTCGGAGTTGCGGTTCGACGCCTCCAGGCCGCGGGCGAGCATCGCGCGCGCGTCCGCGGTGGCACCCGGGAGCGAGACCGCCTGGGTGAGGTGCGCGACGCCCTCGCGCGGCCGGAGGAGCGCGCTGATCTCGAGCATGCCGAGCGTCGTGAGCCAGCGCGCGTCGACGGGCAGCCGGCGCGCCGCGGCGATGTCGAGGACCTGCTGGAGCGCGTTCGCGTACGCGGCCGCGCCCTCCGGCGAGTCGCCGCGGTGGAGGCGCGCGAGGGTGGCCCAGGCGCGCCCGTCGCCGGGCGCGCTGGCGACGGCGTCGGCGAGCGCGCGCACGGAGCCCGCCGTGTCGCCGGCGTCGCGGCACGCGTCTGCGAGCCGGAGGGCGACCTCCACCCGGGCGGCGGGATCGGGCGCGACCTCGACCAGGCGCGCGAGCGTCTGGACGGTGAGGGCGCGATCGCCGCGCGCGGTGGCGAGCTGCACGAGGCGCTCGAGGGCCGCGCGGTTCCGCTCGTCGATGGCGAGGAGCGCTTGCAGGGAGGCCTGCGCCTGGACCGGATCGCCGAGCTTGCTCTCGTAGAGGTCGGCCAGCAGGAAGTGCGCGTGGACGCGATCCTCCACCGCCTCCTTGGGCGCGACGGCGACGGCGTGGAGCAGGGTGTCGCGCGCCTCGGCCCAGACCCGCTGGAGCAGCAGCAGGCGCGCCATGAGCAGGAGCGCGCCCACGTCGTCGGGCGTCGCCGCGAGCACCTGGCGCATGGCGCCGACGCCGATGCCCGCGTCGGGCCCGTCGATGAGGGCAGGCGCGCTGCCCCGCGCATGGCCGGAGGGATCCCGCTGGCGGAGGATCGCGCGCGCGATCTCCGTGCCGGTGAGGACCACCTGCTCGGGCCGCGTGGTGGCCTCGAGCGCGTCGCCGAGCCGATCGACGAGGCGCGGCACGTCGGCCGCGAGCATGCGGGCGAGCGCCTGCGCCGCCGGGACCGAGTCGGGGTCGGTGCGCAGCGCCTCCTCGTAGAGCAGGAGCGCGTCGGACTGCGCCTTGGGCTGCGGATCCTCCGCGGTCAGCGCGGCGGCGCGGATCACGTGGCCGGCGCGATCGCGCGCCTTCTCGACGAGCTTGGAGAGGACGAGCTGGCTGAGGATGAGGCTCTGCCGGTCGGCGAGGCGCTCGGCCAGGCGCGAGAGGCCCCGCGCGGCGAGGAGGCACTCGGGCCACATCGTGATCGCCGCCTGGTAGCCCGCCATCGCGGCGCGGAGCGCGTTCGCGTCGTCGGGCGCCTGGGCCTCGACGAGCATCGCCTCCTCCACCTGGTAGAGCGCCCGAGCCACCGGATCCCGCGAGAGCTCGCGCCGCGCGCGGAGCGCCTGGACGAGGCGCGCCCGCGTGGCGAGCGCGGCCGGGTGCGGGACGTTGACGCCGGCGACGAGCCGGGCGGCGACGCGCACGGTGGCGTCGAGCGCCGCCGCGTCTCGCGGGGCCTCCGCGACGAGGCGCGCCAGCGCGTCGAGCGTGGCTCCCAGGCCGAGCTGCTCCTCGAGCGTGCAGAGCTCCCAGAGCGCGCCGGCGCGGGCGACGCTGCTCGTGAACACCTCGGCCTCCGCGCGGAGCACGCCGGCGAGCGACGACGCGCTGGGCGCCGGCGCGCTGGCGACGCGGTGGATCTGCTCCAGCATCCGCAGCGCCGGGACGTGGCTGGGCACGACCGCGACGAGGCCCTCCAGGACGCCGATCGCGTCGGCCCGGCTGTTCTCGGCGAGCACGCCGGCGAGCGAAACGCGCAGCTTGTGGTCGATCGCCGCGGGCGGCTGCCGCTCGAGCCACCGCGCGTAAAGCGACGCCAGCTCGCCGGGCGCGTCGCGCCGGACCTGGATGCGCTCCATCGCCTCGAACAGGGCGGGATCGGGGGGGGCGCCGGGCAGCCCGTCGGCCTGGACGAGGCACTTGAGGGCGGCGGCGTCGTCCGAGAGCATCAGCTCCTGCACCTCGGCCGCCTGGAAGAGGTGGCGCGAGCACGTAGCGCCGTCGGGTGCGGCGGCGGCGAGCGCCATGAGCGCCTCGACCAGCTTGGCCGGGGCGGCCTCCGCGCGGAGCAGGCGCGCGATCTCGAGCGCCGGCAGGGGGTGCCGCGGCCGCAGCTTCGCCGCCTCGGTGTAGGCCGCGACCGCCTCGTGGGGCCGGCGGAGCCGCTGCTCGGCGAGGCGCGCGACCTCGAGCCAGAGCGCGAAGCGCCGCGCCTCGTCGGGCTCGGCGGCGATGAGGTCGCGCAGCGTCCGCTGCGCGTCGTCGAAGCGCGAGGCCTTCTCGTCGACGCGGAAGCGCGCGCGGAGCGCGTCCACGTCGGCGGGGGCGCGCTTGAGCGCGCGATCGATGAGCGCGAGGGCGCGGTCGCGGTCGTTGAGGGGGCCGTCGAGCACGTCGGCCGCGCGGAGCAGGAGGCGCCGCTCGACGGCGCCGTCCTCCGTGCAGCTCGGCCTCGGCCTGGAGCGCGCGCGCGAGCTGCTTGTGATCGCCGGCGCGCTGCGCGTTGCGCGAGAGCGCGAGGATCGCCGCGCGGCGCTGCGGCTCGATGGCCAGGATCTTCTCGATCTCCTCGACGGCGCGCGCGGGCTGCCCGAGCTCGTCCTCCCAGATCGACACGAGCTTCTCCAGGAGGGCCACCTTGCGGGCGCGGTCGCCGGCGGCGTGCGCCGCCTGCGCGTAGAGCTCGAATCCGCGCGCGCACCCCGCGCCCGTCGGACTCCGGATCCCGCGGGGGCGGCGCGAGCAGCGCGGAGAGCGCGTCGAAGATCGACGCGTTGCCGGGATCGACGGCCCACGCCGCGCGCAGGTGGGCGATCGCCTCGTCGGGGCGGCGAAGGTGCCGCTCGGCGATGTCCGCCGCGCGGAGGAGCGCGGCGACGCGGACCTTCGTCGGCCGCGTCGCGTTGGCCTCGCCCACCCAGGCGCGCACGCGCTCGTCGTGGCGGCCGAGGCGCTGGAGGGCGCGATCGAGCCGGTCGCGCGTGGAGACGTCGTCGGGATCGAACGCGAGCGCGCGCTCGGCGTGGTAGGCCGCCTGGTCGGCGCGGCCGAGGGCGTCGTAGATCTCGGAGAGGCGCACGTGCTCGTGCGCGATCACCTCGGGCGCGGCGCCGGCGGGGCGCGCCGCGTCGTGGCCCGCCTGAGCGACGAGCAGCGCGAGCCGCTTCTGCCGCACCTCCGCGGCGCGCTCGTTTGCGCTCGCGGAGATTCGAGGAGGCGGACGAGCTCGGCGAGGATGCGCGCCCCGGTGGGCGTGGAGAGCGGCGCGCGCGCGACGGCCCGCGTGAGCAGGTGGGTGGCGTCCATGGCGCCGGGCGAGCCGCTCCGGGAGCGCGTGTCGGCGACGGCCGTGGGCGCGCCGAGCTTGTCGGTCACGAGGCGCGCGGCCGCGTAGTAGAGCCGCGAGGCGCGATCGTCGTCGCGCTCGTGCTCCGCCTCGACCGACAGCGAGCTCGACGAGGATGCCCGTCTCGCCGTGGCGCACGAGGTGGCGGGTGAGCGCGTCGCGCACGGGGCCGGGCGCGGGCTCGAACGCCACGGCGCGCTCGAGCGCGAGGCGCGCGACCTCTTGCTGGCGAAGGCGGCGATCGAGCACCGCCGCGCGCTCGACGTGGATCCACGCCGCGAGGCGGGCGTCGCCGTCGGGGCGCCCCTCCCCCGGCGCGTACGCGTCCGCGATCCGCTCGAGGTGCGCGGCGAGCTGGGTCGCGAGCTCGCTGCCGGCACCCGGACCGACGGGGCGCGCGCCCTTCGCCGGGGCGTCGATCGCGCCAATCTCGCGGCGCAGCACCGACTCGAGCCCCCGCAAGGACGCGGCGTGCAGCGGCGAGAGCCGGAGGGCCTCGACGTACGCCGCCCGCGCCTCGGCGGCGCGGCCGAGCGCGTCGAGCGTGCGCCCCCGCTCGGCGTACAGATCGGCCTTCAGCGCGTCGCCGTCGGCGACCTCGATCTCGTCGGCCAGGATCTCGAGCGAGACGGGCAGCTCCGCGCGGCCGTCGAGGACACGCCGCAGGCGCGTCAGCGCCGGCTCGAGCGTGCGCAGGAGGGCGCGCGCCGCCTCGTATGCGGCGCGCGCGGCGGCGCGATCCTGGGCGGCGTGCTCGGCCTGGAGGCCCAGCTCCACGAACGCGCGCGCCGCGCCCACCGCGTCCTTCGCGTCGCGCAGGCGCTCCGCCCTGCGGCGCAGCTCGGCGACGAGCTGCGCCGCGGGGCTCGCCTCCGCGGGGCGCGCCCCCTCATCCGCGCCCGGCGCGGATCCAGCGCTCGCTTGCGAGCCCGCGCCCGGCGGCCCCGCGGCCCCTTCGAACGCCACCTTGAGCTTGGGGTTCGTGGCGCTCTCCTGCAGGCTCGCGGTCGCCGTCAGCGTCGCCACCGCGACCGGAGGCGCAGGCGTACCGGCCGGGACGGGCGGCTGGGGAGCCGCGAGGCCGGGGCGCGTGTTGGTGGGCGGCGGACGCAGCGGCGGCACCTTGGGAGGGGGAACGACCGGGGGAGGGGGAACGACCGGGGGAGGGGGAACGACCGGAGGGGGCGCGTCGGCCGGCCTGGCGACGCCTTCGAAGGTGGGCGGACGCGGCAGCGGTGGGATCGGCGGCGGAGGCGGAGCGGGCGCTCCAGGCCGCGTCGTCCCCGAGGCCCCGGGCGGACGCGGCGGGGGCGGTGGGCGCTTCGTCGGCGGGTGCGTGGTCGCCGGGGGTTTCCCCCCATCCTGATTCTTCGGATCCGTCACCGTGCGCGATGCTAACACCGAGGCGCCGCGATGGTGCGACCCGGAAAAGTGTGACCAGGGCGCGCGCGCTCGAGGTGTGTCGTCGGCCACCTGCCCGCGCGCCGGGCGAAGGCGCCTTCGCCGAGGCGTGCTTCGCCTACGCGCCGCAGACCTCGGTCGCCGTCGACTCGGCGGACACGTTCGGAGCGGTCGCGTCCATGGGATCCGTGGTGTAAGCTCGAACATCTCCAGGCGGTCGCCGCAGCGCGGCGGGCGTCGCCGCGGCCGGTGCAGCTCCGGCGGAACACGAAGAGGGTGAGGAGCATGGGCGAGATGCGGACAGGGATGGTCGACAAGATCGCGGCGATGCAGGACTTCGCGCTCTACCGCGACCTCTCCTGGGAGGGTTCGTTCGAGGACTACCTCGGCGTGGTCAAGCAGAACCCGCAGGTGACGCGCAACGCGTTCCAGCGGGTGTACGACATGATCATCCGCTACGGCATCGAGGAGTACACGGACAACAAGAAGAAGCTCGTCCGGTACAACTTCTTCAAGGACGAGCAGGCCGGCGGCGCCGACGCGGTGTTCGGCCTCGACATCCCGCTGATGCGCCTCGTCCACGTCTTCAAGGCCGCGGCCGAGGGCTACGGCGCCGGAGAAGCGCGTCATCCTCCTCCACGGGCCGGTGGGCTCCTCCAAGTCGACCATCGCCCGCCTGCTCAAGAAGGGCCTCGAGCACTACTCCACGACGCCGGACGGCGCGCTCTACACCTTCTACTGGACCAACCTCGACGACGTTGGCATGGCCGGCGCCGAGAGCGCCCAGTTCCGCTGCCCGATGCACGAGGAGCCGCTGCGCCTCATCCCACCCTCCTGGCGCTCCAGCGCGGTCAAGGAGCTCGGCCTCTCGAACCCGCAGTACCAGGTCCGCGTCGACGGCGACCTCGACCCGGCGTGCCGCTTCATCTTCAACCGCCTCATGGACAAGTACGGCGGCGACTGGTCCAAGGTGATGCAGCACGTCCGCGTCAAGCGCCTCGTCCTCTCGGAGAAGGATCGCGTCGGCATCGGCACCTTCCAGCCCAAGGACGAGAAGAACCAGGACTCGACCGAGCTCACCGGCGACATCAACTACCGCAAGATCGCCGAGTACGGCTCCGACTCCGACCCGCGCGCCTTCAACTTCGACGGCGAGTTCAACATCGCCAACCGCGGCGTCGTCGAGTTCATCGAGGTGCTCAAGCTCGACGTGGCCTTCCTCTACGATCTGCTCGGCGCTTCGCAGGAGCACAAGATCAAGCCGAAGAAGTTCGCCCAGACGGACATCGACGAGGTGATCGTCGGCCACACGAACGAGGCCGAGTACAAGAAGCTCCTCTCCAACGAGTTCATGGAGGCGCTCCGCGACCGCACCATCAAGATCGACATCCCCTACATCACCAAGGTGACCGAGGAGATCCGGATCTACGAGAAGGACTTCGGCAAGGAGAAGATCGCCGGCAAGCACATCGCCCCCCACACGCTGGAGGTGGCGGCGATGTGGGCGGTGCTCACGCGGCTCGAGGATCCGAAGAAGCACAACCTCTCGCTCGTGCAGAAGATGAAGCTCTACGACGGCAAGGTCCTGCCCGGCTACACGCAGGACACCGTCAAGGAGCTGCGCAAGGAGGCCGCGCGCGAGGGGATGGAGGGCATCAGCCCGCGCTACGTGCAGGACAAGATCTCGAACGCGCTCGTCAACGACATGGGCGAGGGGACGCATCAACCCCTTCATGGTCATGAGCGAGCTGGAGAAGGGGCTGCGCCACCACTCCCTCATCACGAACGAGGAGCAGCGCAAGCGCTTCACCGAGTGCATCGGGATGGTGAAGCGCGAGTACGACGACATCGTGAAGAACGAGGTCCAGCGCGCCATCAGCGCCGACGAGGACGCGATCCAGAAGCTCGCGGCCAACTACATCGACTCAATCAAGGCCTACACCCTGAAGGAGAAGGTGAAGGACCGCTTCACCCGCGAGGACGTGGAGCCCGACGAGCGCCTGATGCGATCGATCGAGGAGAAGATCGACATCCCCGAGAACCGCAAGGACGACTTCCGCCGCGAGATCATGAACTACATCGGCGCGCTCGCGGTCGACGGCAAGAAGTTCGAGTGGCACACGAACGACCGCCTCCGCCGCGCGCTCGAGCTCAAGCTCTTCGAGGACCAGAAGGACGCGATCAAGCTGCAGACCCTGGTGTCGAGCGTCATCGACAAGGAGACGCAGGAGAAGATCGACATCATCAAGACGCGGATGATCAAGTACTTCGGCTACAACGAGGTCTCGGCGCGCGACGTGCTCGACTACGTGGCGAGCATCTACGCCCGCGGCGACGCGAAGTAGTCGACGTCGGGTCGGATGGGGCCCCGCTCGTCATCCCGAGCGGCCCTCAGGCCCGCCCGCCCCCGGCCCCATGGGGGCCGGGCCCCCCCAAACCCTACCGCTCTGGGTGCGCTCTCCAGCCGGGCGACGGCGCGCTCGAGCGCGGCGACCGTGCGCTTCAGGTCACGCACCTCTTCCTGCGTCGCCAGGCCCATCGCCTTCGCGAAGTGCTCCTTCTGCTCGACGGAGAACGTGTCCATACGCCCTGGCAGGCTCATCGCCGTCATCACCAGCTTCATGAAGCGCGGGTCCTGCATCAGCTTCGCGACGGCGGGGTTGGACGCGAGCTTCATGCCCTCGGACATCAGCTTGTCTTTCAGTGCCATCGGGCGGCAGGCTAGCACGGGTCACACGGGCCAGCACAGGCCGGCGCCCGCCCGTGTCACGCGACGGCGAGGGCGGGCCGGCCTCCGGGGCGCTCCCGGGCGGCCGCGGCGCCTGCGGGAGCCGCCTGCGCATCCAGGCCTCGAGGAAGGGCCAGACGGTGAGGGGCGCGTCGCGGCCCACGATGAGGTCGATGTGGCCCCGGGGGAACGTGCGGTAGGTCCGGTCGCGGGCGCGGCTGTGCTCGTACGCGGGCTCGACCGAGGCGGGCGGCGCGAGGTCGTCCCGCGTCCCGGCGACGATCAGGAGGGGCAGGTCGAGCGCCTCGAACGCGCTCGCGTACCCTTGAGCCCGCCCAGCCGGTGGCCGCTCTGCCGCGCCTTCTCGCCGTCGAGGAAGAGGTTCTTCAACACGACGATGCTGCCCGAGTCCATCGCGAGCGACATGTGCTGGCCGAGCACCAGCGGCTCCATCGAGCCCGCGGAGAACCCGCGGATCGGCAGCGGGAACACCGGGCTGTCGACGAGGGCGCGGAACAGGCGCATCGTCTCGCCGAGCGGCTTGAGGGGCGCCGCGTGGTGGCCGATCGGGACGCGCCGGTCGATCGCGAGCAGCGCGCCGCCGAGCGCGGTCAGCGTCCATGATCCGCGCGCGAAGTGGTACGGGCTGCCGAGCGTGGCGACCCCGCGGAGCGCGCCCGAGAGGGACGACGCCGCCGCGTAGCCGATGAGCCCGCCCATCGAGTGGCCGACGTAGTAGATCGCCCGCCCGCCCGAGATGCGCTGCACCTCCTCGACCGCGGCGGGGATGTCTTCGGTGACGAACTCGGTGACGTGCGTGGGGCGGTGCGCGCCGAGGTGGCGGGAGCGGCCGTGGCCGCGAAGATCGAGGTTGAACACGTCGAAGCCGGCGCGCGCGAGGTAGTTGGAGAACGACCTCGCCGGGAGGTGCCAGGCGTAGCGGTTCTGCCCGTACCCGTGCACCAGGAGCACCGGCGCCAGCGTCCCGCCGAGGGCGGCGTCGTTGCCTCCCCGCGGCGCGTGCCGCTTGCGGATCATCGCCAGCGGCACCTCCTTGCCGCCGGTGCCGCGGAAACGCACCACGACCAGCTCCTTGACGAAGCGGTCCCGCTCGTCGCGGTCCACCGTTTGTTCGACGATCGACTGGTGCAGGATCATGGGAGGATCGACGGCACCCCCCGTTTTGCCTAATTTGCCCGGCCCCCCGGCGGACGCAAGGCATGTTCCCGACGGGTCTGCTCGGGCTCGAGCCCGGACGAGCGATCTCATCCCGCGAGCCGCGGGCGCGGGGCCTACTTGGGCGTCGGAACGACCACCACCGAGTTGATTGGCGTCACGTTCATCCCCCCCGGGTAGCCGTACGAGACGTTGGCGGTGTACTGCGTGGTCACGGGCGTGCCCCAGCCCCACACCCAGAGCCCGAACGGGCCCGTGCTGTGGATCTCGTGCCGGCCGGTGGAGCACTTGCCCACGCTCTCGAACTCGAACTCGGTGAGGTCGGCGCGCGTCCACTCGTAGTCCCCGACGGCGTGCCATCCCTGGAGGGCGCCGGCGCAGTCCAGCGCGACGTCGGCGAAGCTCCCGTGATTGTCGCGGGCGCGGACGACGACGATGTTGGTCTCCGGGTAGGTCGGGTCGGCGAAGAAGACGTAGTTGTCGTTGTACTGCTGCGGCGGCACGCCGAGCACGAAGTCCGCGTCGCCGTAGCCCTTGGTGTCGAGGAGCGGGCCGTCGTGCTCCGCCCCCCACTGCGAGCCGCTCATGTAAACGAAGAGCATGAAGGGGTGGGCCGCGTCCTGGCTCCGCACGACGAAGGGCTCCGTCGTCGCGAAGTCGGCCGTCTCGCCGGCGCCGATCGCGAGGGGCCCGCCGACGTCCGTCGAGTAGGCGAGGGCCGTCCCATCGACCACGCCGACCACGCGCCAGATGGCCGTGTCCCCCTCGACCCGGGGGCGGAACATCACGCCGACGTACTCGTTGCCGAGCGCCTGGACGGGCGGGAGCATCTGCTCGCCGTGGTCGCAGTAGCCCACGCCGACGGGCGTGCGCATGCACGGGTGCCCGGCCATGAAGCCGATGGGCTTGGACGCCTCTACGACGGTGCCGGTCAGGTCGTCGTGCTGGGTGAACTGCGCCTGCTGGCCCTTGTCGAGCGTGAACGTGTACGGCACGTTCCCCGGCCCG
Source organism: uncultured delta proteobacterium (assembly GCA_963827955.1). GTDB lineage: Bacteria > Myxococcota_A > Polyangia > Polyangiales > Polyangiaceae > CAWHDJ01. The sequence goes on from CAWHDJ010000017.1 coordinate 972,958, forward strand.
GCGGGGAGGGCCCCGCCGCCCTGGATCGCGGCCGACGGGAGCATCGTGATCTGGGTGTCGTCCTCCGCCGCGACGATGTTCATCGACGGCGCGATGTTCGCCCCCGCGTCGCTGATCGACGGATCGTACGGCGCCGCCGTGACCGCGACGTAGTTCGTGTCCCAGACGCTGGTGGGGAGCAGGAGCGAGGCGCCGGTGACCGCCGCGCTCCCGCCGCCGTACGGGTTGATCTGGTAGGCGACCACGGGCACGTCCGTCGTGACGTGGAAAGACTCGCCGACGCCGGTGCTCTGGAAGACCTGCCCGCCCGCCGACACCGCGGCGGGCACCGGGCACGGCGTGCCGCTCGAGGGATCTCCTTCCAGGAAGAGGATGGCGACCTCCCCCGGCGGCAGGCCCGCGATCGGATCGTAGGCGGCGTACTTGAGCGAGGGGCCGGCGCCCGAGGGGATGCGCGTGAAGGCGGCGACGCTCAGCGGGGCGCCCGCGAAATCGACCTGGATGTGCGCCGGCACGTCCCACGTGTTGGCGACGAAGGCGGCGAAGCAGAGGCCGGCGCTGAACTGGTCCATGTCGGTCGCGAAGTACTCGCAGCCCACCGAGAGCCTGTTGCTCACGGCGCCCTCGCAGGCGTCGTCACAGGTCAGCGTGGCGCGGTCGCAGCCCTGCGTGCCGCTGCACTTCTCCACCACCTCGCCGAGCTCGTCGACGACCGCGTGCAGGTCCGGCGCGCACGCGGCGGGCACGAGGTGGAGCGCGGAGCCGGCGTCGCCCTGCGACGGGCCGCCCCCGACGCCGCTCGAGGACGTGCCGGTAGCGCCGGCGCTGCTGGAAGACGCGGCGCCGGGCGGCGCGGCCCCCAGGCCGAAGTTGCCGGGCGCGCGGTCCCCGGTGGCCGCGCAGGCGATCGGGGCGGCGGCCGCGACGACGATTCCGACGAGAGCGACGAGAGGCCTACACGACGAGGCGCGCTTCTGCTCCACGCGAAGCTCCTTTGCAGGACGGCTCCTGCCAAGGAGGCTACGCCGAAGCGCGCGCTCGTTGGATCAATTCGCGATGGGCGGGATGATGACGCCGTTGATGGGCTGCACATTCATGCCCCCCGGGTACCCGTAGGACACGTACGACGTCGGGGGGGAGGTGGTGGGCGTGCCCCAGCCCCAGACCCAGAGCCCGAAGAGGCCCTTGCTGGTCATCGAGTGGGGGCCGTTGGAGCAGTTGCCCACCGGGTTGAACCCCGTCTCCAGGTCGACGCGCGTCCACTGGTACTTGCCGATCCCCTGCCAGCCGGACAGCGGGCCGGACATGCAGTCGAGGGTCACGTCCTGGAAGTTGTTGCTCGCGTCGGGCGCGCGGACGACGACGAGGTGGGTCTCCGGGTAGGTCAGGTCGGTGAAGAAGACGTAGTTGTCGAGGTACTGCTCCGGCGGCACGCTGATGACGAAGTCCGGATCGCCGTACCCGGTGGTGTTGGAGAGCTGGGTCCACTGGGCGCCGCTCATCTTGGTGAAGAGCATGAAGGGGAAGGTCTTGTCCTGGCTCTGGACGATGAACGGCTGGTCGGTCTGGAAGTCGGCCGTCTCCCCCGCGTTGAGCGTGGTCGGCGCGCCGGAGGGCGCGGACGGGGTGTAGCTGAGCTGGGTGCCGTTGACGGTGCCCACGAGGTGCCAGAAGGCCTGATCGCCGGCCACGCGCGGCTTGTACATCACGCCCACGTACTCGTTGCCGAGCGCCTTGACGGGCGGGAGCATCTGCTCGCCGTGATCGCAGTAGTACGTGCCGACCGGGATCTGCATGCACGGGTGGCCGGCCAGGACGCCGATCGGGCTGGTCGCGGAGATGATGCTGCCGGCGAGGTCGTCCTGCTGGGTGAACTGCGCCTGCTGGCCCTTGCTGAGGGTGAACGTGTACGGCATGTTCGCCGGCCCGGCCGGGAGGGCGCCGCCGCCCGCGATCGCCATCTTGGGGAGGATGGTGACCGTCGTGTTGTCGTAGGCGGCCACGATGTTCATCGACGGCGAGTAGTTGGCGGGCGGCGGGGCGTAGGGCGCCGCGGTGACCGCCACGTAGTTCGTGTCCCAAACGCTCGTGGGGAGCAGGAGCGAGGCGCCCGTGGTGGCGGCCTTGGCGCCGCCGTACGGGTTCTCCTGGTACATGACGACGGGGACGTCGGTCGTGACGTGGAAGACGGGGCCGGTGCCGGTCGTGTTCCAGATCACGGAGCCCTGCGGCGACGCGGTGGTCACGCCCGCCGGGCAAGGCACCGAGCTGTTCCCCATCCCGGACAGGAAGAGGATGGCGACCTGGCCCGGGGGCAGGCCGTTGGTGTCGTCGTACGCGCCGTAGACGAGCGACGAGCCGGTGCCCGAGGGGATGCGGGCGAAGCTGGCGACGTCCTTCGAGGTGCCCTCGAAGTCGACCGAGATGTGCACGGGCGTGTCCCAGGTGTTGGCGACGAACGCGGCGAAGCACAGGTTCGCGCTCACCTGGTCCATGTTGACCGGGTAGAACTCGCAGCCGACGCTCGTCTTCGCGTCGACCGCGACGGTGCACGCGTCGGCGCAGTCGAGGTGCAGCGGGTCGCACCCCTGAGTCCCGCTGCACGCCATGACGAGGTTGTTGTTGCAGTCGACGACCGAGTGGTAGTCGGTCGAGCACTTCCTCGGGCAGCCGCCGTCGTTCGTCCCGCTGTCGAAGTTGATCACGGTGCCGCCACCGTTGCTCGAGAGCGAGCCGGTGCTGCCGGCGCCGTTGCCGCTCTGGGTGGAGCCGCCCCCGTTGGAGGTGGAGGCGCCGCCGTTCGACTTGGAGCACGCGCCGGTGATCAGCGCCGGAAGCGTGAGGGTCGAGACGACGAGGAAGGACGGGCGGAAGATCGTCCGGCGGGCGAGGGCGCGGAGGGCGTGCTGCGGCATGGCGGAGGCTCCTTCGGTGAAGCGGCCGCGAGGGTATGCCGAAAGCCGAGCACGAGGAAACGGGTGTAATAATCCGCGAAGGCGAGCCCGCTTACGCCCCGACGCCTCCCGGGCGAGCCAGGTTGCACACGGCTCAGACGAGCGCCGTTCGGGCGGCCTTCGTCCGCTCGTCGCGCTCCTTCATCGCCTCGAGGATGATCACGGCCGTCTCCTCGATCGCGCGGCCGGTCACGTCGACGACGGGCCACTCGGGGTGCTTGTGGAAGAGCGCGCCCGCGTACTCGAGCTCCTGCCGGACGTGCTCGCGCATGGCGTAGTTCGTCTCCGCCGGCATGCCGAGCTGGCGGAGGCGCGCCTGCCGGATCTCGCAGAGCTGCTCGATGCCGATCGTCAGCCCGACGATCCGATCCTGGGGCGCCTCCAACAGCTCGGGCGGGGGCGCGACGCCGAGCACGAGCGGGAGGTTCGCCACCTTCAGCCCACGCTGGGCCAGGATGGTGGAGAGGGGCGTCTTGGAGGTGCGCGAGACGCCGACGAGGACGATGTCCGCCTTCTTGAAGTTCCTCGGCTCCTTGCCGTCGTCGCTCTTGACCGCGAACTCCACCGCCTCGATGCGCCGGAAGTACTCGTCCGAGAGGGGCAGGAGGGCGCTCGGCAGGTTGATGGGCTCGCGCTCCAGGAAGGTGCCGAGCTTGCCGATGAGCGCGCCGATGACGTCGATGGCCTCGATCTTGAGCTCGGCCGTCATCCCGTGGACGAACTCGCGCAGCTCGGGGCTGACCACCGTGAAGACCAGGAGCGCGCCCTCGCGCGCGCAGCGCTCGACGACGGGGCGCGCCACCTCCTTCGTGCGCACGCGCGTGTGGAGCCGGATCTGCGCGCCCGCCTGGGGAAACTGGAGGAGCGCGGCGCGGACCACCTTCTCCGCCGTCTCCCCGGTCGAATCGCTGAGCACGTCGATGTAGCGTGGCTTGTCCAAACGGAGCTCCGTTCTCTTCGATCCTCAGAGATTCTCAAAGTAGCCCAAAACGATTACAAGGCGCACGCGGAGGCGCGACACCCCCATGGACATGAGACGTTACCGTTGCACCGTGTGCGATCACATCTACGACCCTGCCGAGGGCGATCCTGGCACCAACATCCCCCCCGGCACGCCGTTCGAGAAGCTCCCGGCCGACTGGAGCTGCCCCGACTGCGGCGCGCAGAAGGCCGACTTCGAGCCGATGGGCTGATCCCCGAGCGCCGCGCACCCCGTCACCCGAAGAGCGCCCGCAGCTTCTCCATGAACGAGGCCTGCTGGGGCTGGACGCTCTCGCCCAGCTCGACGGCGAGCTTGGCGATGAGCTCCTTCTGCGACGGGGTGAGGTGCGTCGGCACCTCGATCGTCACCTCCATGAGCTGATCGCCGCGCCCACCGGCCATCCGGTGGGGGATGCCGCGGCCCTTCACGCGGAGCACGCTGCCCGGCTGCGTCCCCGACGGCACGCGGAGCTTGATCTTGCCGTCGAGGGTGGGGATTTCGATCTCGCCGCCGAGCGCGGCCTGCGCGAACGAGATGGGCAGCGGGCAGATCACGTCGTCGCCGGAGCGGCGGAAGAGCTCGTGCGTCGAGACGCGGATGGTGAGCTCGAGATCGCCGGGCGGCCGATCCGGGCGGGTCACGTTACCGCCGCGCTCGACCACGCGGGTCGCGCCGTTCTCGATCCCCGCGGGGATCGTCACCTCGATCGTGCGCGCGCGGTTGCCGAGCAGGCCGGCGCCGCGGCACACCTTGCACGGGTCCGTCACGACGCGCCCCGTGCCGCGGCAGCGCGAGCACGGGCGCTCGACGGCGAGGCCGAGGAGCCCCTGCTGGAAGCGCACCCGCCCGCGGCCGCTGCACGCCGAGCACGACTCCACCTTCGCGCCCGGCGCCGAGCCCGAGCCCGAGCAGGCGTCGCACGCCTCGATGCGCTCGTACTTGATCTCCTTGGTGCACCCGAACGCCGCCTCCTCGAAGCTGATCCGGATCTCCTTCTGGAGCGTGCCGCGCTCGCCGACCTTGATCCCGAGCGCGCCCAGGAGGTCGCCCAGGATGCCGTCGAAGTTGAGGTCGCTCACGTCGAAGGGCATGCCGCCGAAGGGGTTGCCCGGCTGCGCGCCCACGCCGCCCATCGCCGCCTCCCCGTAGCGGTCGAACGCGGCGCGCTTCTGCGGATCGCTCAGGATCTGGTAGGCGGCGTTGATCTCCTTGAACCGCTGGTGGGCGCCGTCATCCCCCGGGTTCTTGTCCGGGTGGTGCTGGGAAGCGAGCCGGCGGAACGCCGCCTTGATCTCGTCCTGCGTCGCCGCTCGGTCCACGCCGAGGATGTCGTACGGATCCCGCACCCGGTCCGGGATAGCACACGCCCGGGCGGGGCTCATCCGCTTTGGCCGGGGATCCTAGAGCAGCGCGTCCCAGCGGTGACGCGGTGCGCCCGAGCTTCTGTTGGGCGAGCGCGACGAGGAGGTCCGCCATCGCGTCCACCACCCAGCGGAAGTGCTCTTCGCCCAGCGAGGTCACGTCGAAGTCGGGCGCGGAGTTCATGAAGTCGATGGCGTAAGGCACGCCGTCCCGGATCGCGAACTCCACGGTGTTCATGTCGTAGCCGAGCGCGCGACAGAGCTTCCTGGCGTCCTCCACCACCCTCGCCTCGAGCTCCGCCGTCAGCGGCGGCATGCTCGCCGCCGCCTCCGTGTAGCGCTCGAAGTGGCCCCGGCGCGGATCCCACAGGGCGGGGCGCACGCGCTCCTTCCCGATGACGATGCAGCGCACGTACTGCGTCCACTCGATCGCCTCCTGCGCGATCATGGTGAGCTGCCCGGTGCGGTCGTAGACGGCCCAGAGCTCCTCCATCGAGCCCACGCGGTGGACGTCGCGCCAGCCGCCCCCCCAGTGCGGCTTGAGGAACATGGGGAAGCCGAGGTGCTTCGCCATGCCCTCCCAGTCGAGGGGGTAGCGGAGGTTGTGGAGCGTCGCGGCCGAGACACCCTCCACGTACCCCTTCGAGGGGAGCACCACGGTGCGCGGCACGGCGACGCCGAGGCGCGCGGCGAGCGCGGCGTTGAAGAACTTGTCGTCGGCGATGCGCCAGAACGGGTCGTTGACGACGCGCGCCCCCGCCAGCGCCGCCTGCTTGAGGATGGGCTGGTAGCACGTGACCTCGTGCGAGATGCGGTCGACGAGGACGTCGTAGGGCAGGGGGCGATCGATCGAGGTGATGTCGACGGTCGCGTACTCGGCGACGACGCCGGCGTCGCGGGCGGAGACGGCGGCGATCAGGGCGTCGGGGAAGGAGCGCTCGCGCCCCGTGAGGAGACCGACTCGGTGGGCCATGCTCCGCCGATACCATATCGCGCTCGGCGCGGTGGAAATTGCCCCCGCCCTGGCCCCGCGCTAGGAGCGGAGCACCCCGATGTCGGAGCCCGAGACGATCCCGGATCCATTCCATCTTTGCGGCACGACCATCGAGGGCAAGTACCGCGTGGCCTCGGTCGTCGGGGACGGGGGCTTCGGCGTCGTGTACCGCGCCGTCCACGCCGGTTTCGGCGAGCTCATCGCCGTCAAGTGCCTCAAGCTGCCGCACGCGCTCGACCAGGAGCAGCGCGACGGCTTCCTCGAGCAGCTCCGCGAGGAGGGGCGCCTGCTCCACCGCCTCTCCAAGGCGACGCCCGGCATCGTGCAGGCGCTCGACGTGGGCGCGCTCACGACGCCGCTCGGCGCCTGGGTGCCCTACCTCGTGCTCGAGTGGCTCGACGGCGAGACGCTGGCCGATCACCTCGCGACGCGCTTCGAGGGTGGACAGGGGCCCTACCCGCTCGAGGAGGCCATCCGCCTGATCGAGCCCGCCGCGCGCGCGCTCGCCGTCGCCCACGCGATGAAGGTCGCGCACCGCGACGTCAAGCCGCAGAACCTCTTCGTGACCCGCATCGGCGCGGACGGCGCGAGCACGCTCAAGGTCCTCGATTTCGGGATCGCCAAGGTGCTCACCACCTACCCGACGTTCACGGAGGCGCTCGCCGCCACCAAGGCGGGCCCCGCCGCCTTCACGCCGCGGTACGGCGCGCCGGAGCAGTTCAACAAGCAGCGCGGCGCGAGCGGGCCGTGGACCGACGTCTTCGCGCTCGGGCTCATCCTGGTCGAGCTCCTGACGGGGCGGAAGGCGCTCGAGGGCGACGACCCCACCCAGCTCTACGTGGCCGCGGCCGACCCTTCGATGCGCCCGACGCCGAACGCGCGCGGCGCCGGGGTCCCGCCCGCCGTCGAGGCGGTGTTCGAGAAGGCGCTCGCGATCGAGCCCAAGAACCGCTACGCCGACGCGGGGGAGCTGCTCGACGCGCTCCTCCAGGCCGCGGGCCTCGCGCCCGCGCTCGCCACGCCGAAGCCCGCGTCACCCCGCGCGCGGCCCGCGCGCAAGGAGATGGAGGCGACCGTGCCCGCGGTCCCCGCGCTGCTCGCGAGCCCGGTCTCGTCGAGCGCGCAGCCCACGCTCGTCAAGGCGGTCGCGACGGAGAAGGCCGCCGTCGCGCCGAAGACGATGCCCGCAGCGGGCCCTCACGCTGCGGTGTCGGGCACCGTCCAGGTCCCGGGCGTGGGGCCGAAGCCGCCGGCCGATCCGATGTCCGAGACGCCGTTCTTCGAGCGGCACCACCTGCCGGCGAGCCGCACCTCGATCGGCCAGGCCGGCACGCCGGCGCCCGCTCCCGCGCCGCTCCTCCGGGAGAAGGAGGCGGCCCGCCCGCGCTCGCTGTGGCCCCTGCTCGGCGGCGTGCTCGTCCTCGGCGGCGCCGCGGGCGCTTACGCGCTCTGGGGCACGGGCGAGGCGCCGCACAGCCCTGCGCCCCCGCGATCGAGCGTCACCTTCAAGACCCCCATCCTCCCCACGGGCACGGCCGCCAAGGCGCACCACCCGCCGCCCGTCACGTCGGCCGCGCCCGTGGCGAGCGCGGCGACGAGCGCCGCCGCGATCGGCGAGCCGGCCGCCTCGACGGTCGACATGATCTACGTCGCGCCCGGCTCGCTCACGGAGGGCGACGCCGGGCGGAAGGCCACCGTGGCGCGCGGGTTCTACATCGACCGGACGGAGGTGACGGCGCGCGCCTACGCGGCGTGCGTGGCCAAGCGCATGTGCTCGGCCGCCGACCGCGTCACGCTCCCGCCGGGCGACCTCGGCCGCTGGGGCCCCACGGCGGACCCCGACGCCAACGCCGACGCCGCCGCGCTCGCCGCGAACTACGCGGAGATCTGGTCGCTCAAGTGCAACGCCCCTCGAGACGCCGGCGATCACCCCATCAACTGCGTCGACTTCGCGAGCGCCGAGGCGTTCTGCAAGTGGTCGGGCAAGAGGCTGCCGGCGGAGGCCGAGTGGGCGCTCGCCGCGGGCGGGACCGAAGGGCGCGCCTTTCCCTGGGGGGCCGATCCGCCGCGCTGCGGGCGCTCCTGCTACGACAAGAACGAGGGCTGCCGCGATCCGGGCGCCTCCGTCGCGACCTGCGCCTCCGGCGAGCACCCCGCCGACCGCACGCCGGAGGGGATCTACGATCTGGGCGGCAACGTGGCGGAGTGGGTGAGCGATGCCGCCGGCGACAAGCGGATCGTGCGCGGCGGCAGCTTCATCGACGGGGCCGACATGGTCCGCGTCGCCACCCGCTCCGTCGTGCCGCCGGCGCTGGCCCACGCCGGCATTGGGTTCCGCTGCGCGCTCGACGCGAAGCCGGGCGGCGACGACGGCGGCGCCCGCTGACGCAGCGGGACGCCCCAGACGCGTCGCGTCAATCGCGATCGGGCCCCATATCGTCACAATCGAGCCTCGGACCTCCCCGATCGTGCTCGGGGTAGTCGTGACCGAAGGCACGGTAGTCGTGACCAAGGGCACGGTAGTCGTGACCGAAGGCACGGTAGTCGTGACCGAAGGCACGGGTAGTCGGGACCAACGGCACGGTAGTCGTGACCGAAGGCACGGTAGTCGTGACCAAAGGCACGGTAGTCGTGACCGAAGGCACGGTAGTCGCGACCGAAGGCACGGTAGTCATGACCGAAGGCAGGGTTGCCATGACCGACGGCACGGTAGTCGCGACCGAAGGCACGGTAGTCGCGACCAAAGGCAGGGTTGCCGTGACCAACGGCACGGTAGTCGTGGCCGACGGCAGGGTTGTCGTGAGCGGCGGAAGGGTTGCCGGGAGCGCCGGCACGGTGGCCGGGAGCGACCGCAGGGCTGCGCGCTATCCCCCCGCGCCCGCCGGGTCCTTCGCCACGCCGCCCGCCGCGCTGGGCATGGGGTTCTGCTCCTTCTCCAGGTAACGGAAGATGGTGCGAGGGTCGACGCCGAGGTCGCGCGCGGTCTGCGTGCGGTTGCCGTTGTTGCGCTCGAGCACCTCGAGCACGTACCGGCGCTGGAACTCCTCCTTCGCCTTCTCGAGCGGCAGGATGCCGACCTCCGCGCCGGCGGCGCCGAGGCCGAGATCCTCCGGCGAAAGGAGCGTCTGATCGCAGAGGACCAGCGCCTTCTCGATGTAGTTCTCGAGCTGGCGGATGTTGCCCGGCCAGGGGCACTTCTTGATCGCGGCCAGCGCGGCCGGGCTGTAGCCCTTGACGGAGCTGCCCAGCTCGTCGGCGTACTTGGAGAGGAGCGCCTTGGCGATGATGAGCACGTCGTCGCCGCGATCGCGCAGCGGGGGGAGCCAGAGGTTGACGACGTTGAGGCGGTAGTAGAGGTCCTCGCGGAAGTTGCCGGCGCGGATCTCCTCCTCGAGGTTCCTGTTCGTGGCGGCGACGACGCGGATGTCGACCTTCTCCGGCTTGGAGTCCCCCACGCGGACGACGACCCGCTCCTGGAGCGCGCGCAGGAGCTTGACCTGGAGGTTCAGCGGCAGCTCGCCGATCTCGTCGAGGAAGAGGGTGCCCTTGTCGGCGGTCTGGAACTTGCCGGGGCGGTTCATCACCGCGCCCGTGAAGGCGCCCTTCACGTGGCCGAAGAGCTCGCTCTCGATGAGGTTCTCCGGGATGGCGCCGCAGTTGATGGTGACGAAGGGGCCGGCCACGCGCGGGCTGCTGCTGGTGGATTTCCTTGGCGATGAGCTCCTTCCCGGTGCCCGTCTCGCCCGTGATGAGGACGCTGATGTCGGTCGTGGCGACCTTCTGCAGCTTGCGGAACACCTCGTTCATCGAGGGACAGGCGCCGATGATCTCGCCGAACTTCTTGTCCGACAGCTCGGCCGTCAGGCGGGCCTTGTCGGCGCGCAGCGCGTTGAGGAGCATCGCGTTCTGGAGGATGAGCGAGGCCTGGGAGGCGAAGATGCTGAGCAGCTCGAGCTGGGTGCGGTCGAAGAGGTGCTTCACCTTGTCGTTGCCGACGTAGAGCGCGCCGATCACCTCCCCCTGGGAGAGGAGCGGGGCGCACATCACGCTCGACAGCTTCAGCGCGATCACGCTCTCGCTCTGGCCGAAGTTCGTGTCGTTGAGCGCGTCGGAGACGATCTCGCCCTTGGCCGTGTCGATGACGCGGCGCACGATGCTGTCGGAGACGTGCCCCTCGGCGTTGACGATCGCCTCCCTGCGCACGTTGCGAGAGGCGCGCACGAGGAGGCGCCGCTCGCCCTTGCCGTCCTTCGCGCGGGGGTATGGGGGGGACCCCCCATCGTGACGGCGCGGTCGGCCTGGGTCTCCGCCCCCTCGATGAGGAGGAGGAAGCCCTTGTCGGCGCTGGTGAGCTCGATGACGTCGTCGAGCATGGCCTCGAGCAGCTCGTCGACGCTGCGCCGGTTGATGAGCTTCTCGCTGAAGGCGAAGAGCTTGCGCACGCCGGCGAGCTCGCTCGGGACCGCCTTGCCGTTGGGCGCGAGGTGGGAGCTCGTCGTCGTCGCGCTGGGGCGGGCGGGGTCAGCGTCGGAGAACATCGAGAACGCCGATCTCGACGCCGCCGAGGTGGACGCGGTTGCCGTGGACCAGGCGCGCGCGGCGCTTGCGCTTGCCGTTGATGTCGATGTCGGCGTCGCGGTCGAGCTCCTCGAGCTGGAAGTCGCGGCCGTCGAAGAGGATCTGGGCGTGGTGGTCGACCACGCCCGCGCCGGCGATCGCCACGTCGTTGCCGAGCGCCTTGCCGATGGTGGTGACGGGCTTGTGGACGCAGTAGAGGCGCGGCGCCCCAGCGGCTGCGAAGTACTTCAGCGTCGGCATTGCCGGGCAGCATAGCAGGCGGCGCCGGCGATCGCATCTTCGTGGGCCGGCTGCCGGAGCTGGCTACCAGAGCTGGCCGTTGAGGGAGAGGCCGGCATCCCGCCCTCGACCGGCATCAGGCCACCGCCCCGGATGCGGGCGAAGTGGAAGTGCTTGAGCCACTCCTGCTTCTCGCGCTCCTCCTGGGCGTGTGGGCGCCGTGATCGGGGTGGCCGATGAACGCGCCCGCGATCGCGCCGGCGCTCCCGGCGACGCCCATGGAAGATGAGGCCGTGACGTGCGTTGCCGCCCGTCGCCGCGTAGATGGGCATAGACGAGGGTCGCCGCCGCCTCGCCGATGCGAAGCATGCCCCACATCCAGGCGAGCTGGTTCCACGACGGCGGTCCAGAAGGCGGAGGCCCCGCGGCGGCGGCGAGGAAGAGGTTGTAGCCGACGAGGCCGCCGGTGGTGGTGCCCGCGCGGGCGGAAGGGTTCGCGGCCAGCCGGGCGGCGGGGTCCAATCGCTGCTGGTGCCGCCGGCGCCGAACTCGTAGCCGACGATGGTGCCCCAGCCGACGGCGGAGGTGATGAACATGGTGCGCTGAGGCGTCGGCCGGAGGAGCAGGCCGTAGGCGACGCCGGTGACCCCGCCGAGCGTGGAGCCGATGAACTCGGCCCGCCCGTACGAGGTGAAGCCCCAGGGGTTGGTGGACCCCGGGGTGGTCGAATACGCGTGGCCGTTGCCGAAGTTGGCGGCGACGAGGCCCTCGCCCGCGCCGATGACGAGGCCGCTCGCGATGGCGGAGGGCAGGCCCTCGCGCATCGGGTGCATGTCGGCGAGGAAGACGGCGGCGGGCATCGCCGCGCCGAAGAGGAGCGGGCCGATGCTGGCGATGCCGGGGTCGACCTTCTTGCCGTTGTACGCCTCGGCGTCGACCCAGACGCCGGTGCCGATGCCGTACGCGGCCGCGGCGCCGTAGAGGTAGCCGATCTCCAGCCGGGTGCGGACCTTCGGCTGCGTGGGCTGCCCGTAACCCGGCGGCTGGCCGTAACCAGGCTGACCGTAACCAGGCTGGCCGTAACCAGGCTGCGGCGCGTACGGCGCGTTCGGCTGACCGTAGCCGGGCTGCGGCGCATAGGGCTGCTGGCCGTAGCCGGGCTGCGGCGCGTACTGCGGCTGGCCGTAGCCGGGCTGCGGTGCGTACTGCGGCTGGCCGTAGCCGGGCTGCGGTGCGTACTGCGGCTGGCCGTAGCCGGGCTGCGGTGCGTACTGCGGCTGGCCGTAGCCGGGCTGCGGCTGCTGCGGCTGGGCGGGCTGCTGCGGCTGCGCGGGTTGCTGGCCCGGCACGGGGAGCTGGTTGAGCGGCGGCGGGAGCTGCCCGGGGATTCTGCGCCGGGAGCTGCGGCACCGGGAGGCCGCCGGGGAGCTGCGGCTGCTGCGGCTGCACGGGCTGCTCCGGCTGCTGCGGCTGGGCTGGCTGCTGCGGCTGCGCGGGCTGCTGCGGCTGCGCGGGCTGCTGCGGCTGCGCGGGTTGCTGCGGCTGGGCAGGCTGCTGCGGCTGCGGGAGGGGCCAGCCGCTTGGGATGGGGGGGAGCTGGGCCAGCGACGAGGAGGCCACGCTGGTCAGGATCAACGCCGAGGCCAACGCGACCAAGTTGCGGGTACGCATGACGGTTCCACTCGTTCCGGGGCGGCGCCCCATCGAAGGATGTTCCACGGGGGCGGGCTCGCGCGCCCACCCGGAATCGGTCGAGACCTACCTGAGACGTTGCGAGGTCACTCTTTCGTCAATGCCCGGGTCATGAGATCGACGACGGCCTGCTCGGGGGCCTTGTCCTCGTAGAGGATGCGGTAGACCTCCGTCGTGATGGGCATGTCGACCGCGAGCTTGACGCTCAGGTCGAAGGCGCTCTTCGTGGTCTTCACGCCTTCGGCGACGTGGCCGAGCGTGGCCAGGATGTCGCCGAGGGTGCGGCCCTTGCCGAGCTCGAGCCCGACGGTGCGGTTGCGCGACAGCTCGCCCGTGCAGGTGAGGACGAGGTCGCCCATGCCGGCGAGGCCGGCGAGGGTGAGCGGGTTCGCCCCCTTGTAGGTGGCGATGCGGCCGATCTCGGCGAGGCCGCGGGTGATCAGGCCGGCGCGGGTGTTGTGGCCGAAGCCGAGGCCGTCGGCGACGCCCGCCGCGATGGCGATGACGTTCTTCAGGGCGCCGCCGATCTCGACGCCCGTCACGTCCGGCGAGGCGTAGGTGCGGAAGCGATCGGTCGCGAACGTGTGCTGCACCACCTCGGTCTCACGCTCGCTCGTGCCGGCGATGACGACCGTGGTGGGCATGCGCGCCGCGACCTCCTTCGCGAAGCTCGGGCCCGAGAGGTAGGTGAGGCGCGGCTGGACGGCGTGGCCCAGCTCCTCGAGGAGCACGTCGCTCATGAGCATGAGCGAGTCGTTCTCGATGCCCTTGCTGGCGCTGCACAGGAGCGCGCCCGAGGGCACGTGGCGTCGGGCGTCCCGCATCACCGCCCGCAGGCCGTGCGAGGGGATCACCACGACGACGAGCTCGGCGCCGTGGAGCGCCTCCTCGAGGTCGTGCGTGGCGCGGAGCGAGGCGGGCAGCTCGGCCGAGGGGAGGTAGCGGGTGTTGACCCGTTTTTCGTTGATGGTGTCCGCGACCTCCCGGCGGTGCGACCAGATGCGGGTCGGGTGGTGCTTGTCGGCGAGCACTTTGGCGAGTGCGGTGCCCCAGGCACCTGCGCCGAGAACGGCCACGTTCATCATGGTCGCAAGCTATCATGCCCCTCCGGGGCCGGCGCCGCCCTGGGGCGCCCGAAACGTGCTCTCCCCGACGCGGACCACGCGGTCGGCGATGGCGAGCGGCTCCGGGCGGTGGGTGACGAGGAGGATGGTCCGTCCGCCGCGTAGAGAGGCCAGGGTGTCGAGGACGCGCTCCTGGGACGCCGCGTCGAGGCTCGCGGTGGGCTCGTCGAGGAGCAGGACGGGGAGCCCGGTCGACATGGCGCGGGCGATGGCCACCCACTGGCGCTCGCCCCCCGAGAGCCCGGTCCCCCGGCCGAGAGCTGGGCGTCCTCGCGCCCGAGCAGGGGAGCTCGCCCAGCGACGCGAGCGCCTCCGCGGCCCCGCGGTCGTCGCGCTCCGCGAGCCCGGCCTCCTCGAGGCGAAAGTCGGCGCCCAGGGCGATGTTGCTCGCGAGCGAGCCGGCGACGATGGCCGGCTCCTGGGGCACCCATGCAAAGGGGCGTTCGCCGGGGCCCACCCCCGCCTGGGTCAGGTCGAGGCCGCCATAGCGGACGGCCCCCGTGGTGCGCGGCTCGAGGCCGAGCAGGGCGCGGATCAGGCTGGTCTTGCCGCTGCCGGTCGGGCCCACGAGGGCCACAATCTCTCCGGGCGCGACGTCGAAGCTGGTCGGGGGGATGGCGTTATCGCCGCGGACGACCGAGAGCGCGCGAACCTCGAGCGGGGCGGGCGCCCAATCCCATGTGCGAGGGCTGCGCACCGAGCTGTTCCCGGCGGGGGCTCCGCCTCCGGACGTCCGGCCTGGGCTGTGCAGGGCGGTGTCAGTCGCGAGGTCGGCGCGCACGCGCTCGAATCTCGCCGAGCGCGTAGGCACCGACCTCGGCGGCGGTCCGGGCGTCCCCGAGGTCCCGAAGGGGGCGGTACATGAGGAAAAAAACCGCTGCAAATGCGACCAGGGGGCCCCGGCCGAGGGAGATGCCGCCCCGCTCCACGAGGGCGACCGCGGCGAGCAGGGCGCCGGCGGCGAGGACCTCGTTGGAGCCGGAGATCAGGGCCCGGGCGGCGTCTGCGCGGGCGGCGGCCATGCCCGCACGCTCGCCCGAGGCGTCGAGGGCGCGCTGGACGCGGGGCCCGGCGCCGAACGTGCGCCACAGGTCGAGATGGCGAACGAGCTCGTCGAGCGCGGCGTGGAGCCGCTCCGCGAGCGCCGAGGCGCGGGCGTGGGTGGACACGAGTCGGCGACGCGCCCATCCCAGCGCGATCGCGAAGGGCGCGAGGATGCCCAGGGCGGCGAGCGCCAGGTGCGACGAGAGCAGGATCAGCGCGCCGGCGAGGGGGACGAGGGTGAACGCAGCCCGGATCCCCGACAACACACCCTCATCGACCCCTCGCTCGATCTCACGCAGGCGGACGGCCAGGGCCGCGTGGCTGTCGGCGGAGGGCGACGCGCGGCCGGCGTGCAGGATCGCGGCGGCGATGTCGCGGCGGACGGCGTTGCCGACGCGAAACGCGGCGCGTTTCTGGGCGTAAATGGAGACAGCGCCCGCACCCGCCTTTACAAGCGCCGCGGCGAAACCCAAGAAACAGAGGAGCAGAGGAGGAAAGAGCAGCGGCGGGGAGTCGACAAGCGCTCCAGGAGCCACAAATTGGCGCCCTACGAGGGCCTGCCCCAAGAGGCCGGCGCTCGTGGCCATGGCGCCGTGCGCCACCGCCCCCACGATCGTCGCCCATGAAAAGGTCCACAAATGGCGAGCGGGGGGTTGTCCCCACCCACCTCCCCAGAGCTCGCAAAGCACATTGAAGGAAAAGAAGGCCGAAGACGAAGATCGCTGGGCCTTCCACCTCGTCCAACCGAAATCGAGCCGTCGGCCGCCCGTCGGCGCGGCTCGCTTCGCCCGATCGCTGGGGCTGGCCCCCGTCGTCGGGCCGTTCTCTGCGGGATCATCCCGCCGCATGAAACCAATCGCCTTCCGGTGAGGTCCGTCTCACGCGAAGGCCTCGCGCCTCTCCCGGCTGGGTTTCCGTCGCGCATGCGCCGGGCCCCGAGCCGACCGCCTCCGCACGGCGAAGGCCGGCGGTGCTCGCTTGCATGCGGGCTGGGCGGTAGCCCGATCGTGAACGGCCCGGCGCCGGACGTCTGTAAGCGTGGACAGCGCCGCCCGTACTCCCTTCAGGGAGAACCGAAGATGCAGACAGGTCGTCACGAAAAGCACGGAGGCTCCGAGAAAAGAGGCACCGGTATTGCATCAAGAAATGAGCAAACCCGCGCGATTCACTCGCCGGCCGCTCGGCCAGCCGGCCGTTCGGAGCGAAGGGGCAACCTTGCTCATCGGCGGACGGAAGCGTTCGGTGTCCGGAATCATCAGCGGTCGTCGGCAGTTGCAGCAAACGATCGGAACGTCCGGACGGGCTCCAATCACGACGGAAATTCCCAGAAGAAGCTTTCACTCCCCCCGAATGAGCCCAAGACATCGGTTGACACGTTTCAATCTCGCAACGCGCGCCTCGTAGAAGTGAACGACAGAGCCTCCAGCCCCTCGAAGACCACGATGAACACCTCGATCGCTCGCCGCCAGCTCATCCAGTCCCCGGCCTCGGCCTCGAAGCCCGCCAAGGTCGCGGGTGCGCCCGCCGGGCCCTCGGCATCCAAAGTACCAGCGCCCGCGCCGTCGTCCAACCCGCTGATGATGGGAGGCCGCTCCGCGGCTTTGCCCCTCGGCTCTCGGCCCGCTGCTCACGATGGGGGCTACGCCACCAAACCCCCGCTCAAGGCTGCGGCTCCCGCGAACCGTGTCACGGAGAGCGGCGCCGCTTCGTTGTCGCCGGCGAGCGTGCGCAGCGCGCCCAAGCGACAGGAGGGCAGCTCCGTCGATCGCGTCACCCGCCAGGGCCCGGGCCCTGTTTCCGCGGGAGAGCCTCACCCGCACCGGGATCGGCTGCAGGGTTCAACCACCGAGGAGGGAGTCACCATGAGGTCGACCAAGAACCACCCTCAGACCGCCGTCAAGGCGGCCCCCGCGCCAATCGAAGGCGCGGCCGCGCCCGACCTCGACACGCTCGGCCTCCTCGAGGACGACTCGGCGGAGGAGACCGCGGTCCGCCCCCGGCCGACCGAGGTCGTCGAAGCAGAGGAGTCGCAGCCCGACTTCATCGACCTCGAGTTCTCGCCCCTCGAATCGGGTGCCCGAGCCTCCCCGGGCGCGCGAGCTGCCGGCGCGGGATCTCCGGGACGTCGAGGAAGGCGGCGGGGATTCCATGCTCGCCCGCTATTTCCGCGACATGGCGCTCCACCCCGTGATGGGGCCGGAAGAGGAGCTCGATACGGCGCGGGCCGTCGAGCAGAGCGAGATCGACCACTGGGTCGGGCTGCTCTCCTACCCGCCGGCGGCCGAGCACATCCTCGTCGCGCTCGACGAGCAGGTGCAGAAGGCCGGTGAGGAGGAGGTCAAGGCGCCCCAGATCACCGAGCTGAGCCGCCTCGCGCGCACCGCCACCAAGAAGGGCAAGCTCACGGCCGAGCAGCAGCGGCAGTACGTCGAGCTGTCTCGCGATCTCGCCGCCGCGATCCGCCTGCCCGACTCGGACCGGATCTGGATGGCGAAGGCCTACCAGATCGCCCGCAACCTCGTCCGCGAGCCCGACTTCGAGGACGACGTGAGCGATCCGGAGGAGGGGCGCCCCTCTCGGCCCACGCTGCCGCTCTCGCGCGAGTACCGCGCCTACCTCGACCGCGTGGAGAGGACTTTCCAGGTCCAGCACGACGCGAAGAACCGCTTCGTCAAGGCCAACCTCCGCCTCGTGGTCTCGATCGCACGCCGGTACAACCGCGGTCGGCTGCCGCTGATCGACCTCATCCAGGAGGGCAACATCGGCCTGATGAAGGCGGTCGAGCGGTTCGACCACAACCGGGGTTACCGCTTCTCGACGTACGCGTCCTGGTGGATCCGGCACGCGATCAGCCGCGCGCTGGCCGACAAGGGCCGCGCGGTCCGCATCCCGGTGCACATGCTCGACACGTACAACCGGGTCGCGCGTGCCACGCAGGCCATCATCGCCCGCACCGGGCACGAGCCGACCATCGAGGAGCTCGAGAAGGAGACCGGCGTCCCGCGAGAGAAGCTCAACAAGGTCAAGGACTTCTACGCGGAGACCCCGTTCTCCCTCGATCGCCCGGTCGGCGACGAGGACGGCCGGAAGTTCATCGACTTCCTGCAGGAGGAGAACGCGCTCTCGCCGTTCGACCACCTGGCGAACCGCAAGTGGAGCGACGAGGTCCGGCGCCTGCTCACCACGCTGACCCCGATCGAGTCGCGCATCATCCGGTGGCGCTTCGGGCTCGACGACGAGGACGAGCTGACGCTCAAGGAGATCGGCGACAAGTACAACCTGAGCCGGGAGCGTATCCGCCAGCTCCAGGAGCAGGCGCTCGGCAAGATCCGCAAGCAGATGCGGGATTACTGAGGTACGGCCCGGGTCATGACCCGGGCCTCGGGGCCGCTCGCGGCCCCAGCGTGACGAGGCCCGGCGGGCAGGGTGCCCCTCTGCTCGCCGGGTGTCGTTCCATCGGCGCGCCCGGACTGTGCCCAAAGTGATGCGCACACCCCGACACCGCTGTCATGGGGGCGGCGTGCCCTTCCATACCTCCCGGGCGATGGCGTCCACCACCCGGTCCATCGACTCGCGCGCGCCCTTCACCTTTCCCGGAATGTCGTTGACGAGCACGCAGAAGGCGACCGGCACCCCCCCGGGGGGTGGCAGCACGTACCCCGAGAGTGCCGCCACGGCGTCGAGCGTCCCCGTCTTGGCGCGGATCGCCCGCGTCGTCTCCCAGTCGCGGAAGCGGTGCCGCAGCGTCCCGTCCACCCCACCGATGGAGAGCTGCGCCATGTACTCCGGCCCAGCATAAGGATCGCGCTGCATCACGCGCAGGAGCGTGGTGGTCGCGGCAGGCGTGGTCCGGTCCGCGTCGAACAGGCCAGACCCGTTCCTGACCACCACACCCGCCTCGACGGCGCCGAGCCCCTCGATCACGCGGCGGACCGCCTCTGCAGCCTCCTCCGCCGAGCCCGGGTGCCCGCTGGCCTTGGCCCCCACCGCCTTGAAGATCATCTCAGCATAGAAATTGTCGCTCTCCTTGCCGAGCGCCCACAGTAGCTCTCCCAGGCTGGCGGAGCGGTGCGCCACCAGGAGCCCCTTCTCCCCGGAGCCCCCCCGCTTGATCTCGCCGCCCACCTGGATCCCGACCTGGCGCAGCACCCCGCGCAACGCGTAGCCGGCGAAGAGGCGCGGGTCGTCCACCCGCCTCGCGACGCGGACCAGCCTACCCCCCTCGGGGATGCTCCCGCTCAGCTCCGCCTTGAGCCGTGCCCCGTGAGCCTCGACCCCCACCATGACCTTCTCGGGATCGTTCGGGCGGGTGGTCGTGACGCTGCCTGTCAGAATCGACGAACCCCGGCGGGTCCACCTCGACCACCGCGTTCTCGCCGTTCTTCGCCGGGCGCACCGTGAAGAGGACCGTGTTCTCGTTGAGCGAGACCGCCGCGACGGGCGCGCGGAACGGCGCCCATTCGCTCGGCTGCTGCTCGAACGCGGGCGGCACGTACCGCTCGTCGAACGAGGCTCTGGTCCACCGCGATGCCACGCACCCGCCGGACCCCGGCGGCGCGCAGCTCTCGGGCCATCGCCCACAGATCCTGCGTGCGCAGCGACGGATCGCCGTCGCCTCGAAGCACGAGCTGGTCAACGCGGTCCTCGTCGATCCGCCCGTAGAGCCCGGTGAGGAAGCGGTGCTGCGCCCCGAGGACTCGCAGCGCCGCCGCCGCGGTCATCAGCTTGGCGTTGGAGGCGGGGTTGAAGGCGCGGTGCTCGTCGAGCGCGGCGATGGTGCCGCCCGTGCGGAGGTCGATCACGTGGACGCCGGCGGCGCCCCCCAGGCGCCCCACGTCGACGGCGAGCTTCTGGATCGCGTCCTGGATCGGGGCGGGATCGATGACCGCCGCGGGGGCGGGAGCCGCCGTCGTCGCCGAGGCCGCAGGGCCGACGGCCCCCGAAGCCGGCGCGGGCTGGGTGCCGCCCGGCCGGGCCATCGTGGCGACGCCGAGCAGCGTCGCCGCGGCGACGAGCATGTGTGACCAGCGCTTCCGGGGCATCGGCCGATGTCTTAACCCAGGTGGCCGTGGTTTGGATTGCCGGCCGAAGCGTCCTCCGCGTTCTCCTTCTCCGGCTCCCACCGCCGCACGGGAAGTGGCCGGGCCAGGTTCCGAGGCGCTTCCGGGCGCGTGGGGAGGCGGCGCCGGCCGGGACGGACGAGCCCCCCTGGCACCCGCGTTGCTGCCCGACCCGGACAACAGGGTGTGTGTGCGGCGGCGGCGCGGAGGCGGGATCCGCAGGATACGCATCCGGAAAGGGCGGAGGACGGAGATGCGCATCGCGGCTCTCGTGGTTTCCCTTTTTGCCTCGAGCCTTGCGGCGGGCTCACTTGGCTGCACGGTCGGCGTCGTGACACCACCCCTGGAGATGGCGGCGACGACCGGCACGCTCACCGTGACCTGGCTGATGGCGGGCACGACCGACGCGTCACTGTGCGCGGGGTACGGTGCGAGCTCGCTCGAGCTCGCCGTGTACGACGAGGCGGGCAACGAGGTGACCACCGTCGATACGCCGTGCGAGAGCTTCTCGACGACCGTCGAGCTTCCCCGGCGGGGACCTATACGGCGGACGCGACGCTGGTCGACGACGCCTCCCGGGCGAAGAGCGTGACCAAGCCGCTGTCGGGGATCGACATCGTGGCAGGGACCGACCTCACCATCGACCTCGATTTCCCGACGGGATCCATGCTGTGACCGGAGACCGCCCGCGGCCGGAGGTCAAGGGTTGAGGCGGGTCATCGTCCACCCCGCGCCGTCGCGCTCGTAGACGAAGCGGTCGTGGAGCCGCGCCGGGCCCTCGAACCAGAGCTCGATGCGATCGGGCACGAGGCGGTAGCCGCCCCAGTGCGGCGGGCGGGGGATCGCGCCGGGGAGCGCGCGTCGAGCTCGCGCAGCGCGCCTCGAGCTCCTCGCGCGAGGCGAGGGGCGCGCTCTGCTGCGAGGCCCAGGCGCCGAGCTGGCTCTCGCGCTGGCGGTGGCGAAATAGGCGTCGGACTCGGCGTCGCCGACGAGCTGACCCGCCCCTCGACCCGCACCTGCTGCCGCGATGCGGGCCAGTGGATGCACAGCGCCGCGAAGGGGTTCTCCTCGAGATCGCGCGCCTTCCTGCTCCGCGATTGGTGTAGAAGACGAAGCCGCGCGCGTCGGCGCTCCTTGAGCAGGACCATGCGCGCCGACGGGCGGCCGCGCGCGTCCGCGGTGGCGAGCGTCATCGCCGTGGCGTCGTGCGCTCGACGCCCTTTGCCTTCTCGAACAGGGCCTGGAAGCGGGCGATGGGGTCGGCGCTCATGTGGGGATCACGCGCTCGGCGGGGGTGGCCTTCCCCGCGAGGTAGTCGATGAGGTCGATCTTGGTGACCACGCCGACGACGCTCTCGCGATCGAGGACGATGGCGATCTTGGCGTCGTTGAGGACGCCCTTCGAGCAGCTCCACCTTGGTGGCGGGGGTCACCGTGGCGTAGTCGCTCTCGATGAGGTCGGCGATGCTGCTGTCCAGCGTGCCGCTCCCCTTGACGAGGTGACGGAGGAGGTCGACCTCCTGCACCATCCCGCGGAGCTTGCCGTGCTCGAGCACGGGGAGCTGGCTGATGCCGTGGCGCTTCATCGTCTCGATGACGTCGCGCACCGGGGCGGCCGCGTCCGCGGTGACGACCTGCGCCGCCGGCCTGCCGCCGAGGAGGTCCGTGACCGTGCCGAGGCCCTTCTCCTCCTCGAGGAAGCCGTTCTCGCGCATCCACTCGTCGTTGAAGATCTTGGAGATGTACTTGGACGCCGCCGTCGGGCATGAGCACCAGGATGTTCTCCTTCCGGCCGCTCTGCCGGGCGTACTTGATGGCGCCGGCCACCGCCGCGCCGCCCGAGCCGCCCACGAAGAGGCCCTCGAGGCGCACCAGGTCGCGCGTCATGAGGAAGCACTCCTTGTCGTCGACCCGGATCATCTCGTCGAGAATCTTGAGGTTCATCGTCGAGGGGAAGAAGTCCTCGCCGATGCCCTCGACCTTGTAGGTGAAGGGCTTGGTGATGCGGCCCGATCTTCACGAAGTCGTAGTAGAGCGAGCCGACCGGGTCGACGCCGACCAGGCGGATGATCCGGCTTCTTCTGCTTCAGGTACTTGCCGGTGCCGCTGATGGTGCCGCCCGTGCCCATGCCCGCGACGAAGACGTCGAGCTCGTGCCCGCACTGCTCCCAGATCTCCGGGCCCGTCGAGGCGTAGTGGGCGCCGCGGGGTTGACGGGGTTGTGGTACTGGTTCGCGTAGAAGCAGTTGGGCGTCTCCTCGGCGATGCGCTTCGCCACCTGGTAGTAGCTGCGCGGGTCCTCCGGCTCGACGGCGGTCGGGCACATCACCACGCGGGCGCCGAACGCGCGGAGGGTCGCCACCTTCTCCTGCGACATCTTGTCGGGCATGACGAAGACGCACTTGTAGCCCTTCACCGCTGCGATCATCGCCAGCGCCGCGCCCGTGTTGCCGCTGGTCGCCTCGACGATGGAGCCGCCGGGCTTGAGCCCCGCCGCCTCCGCGTCCTTGATCATGTTGATCGCGACCCGGTCCTTGTGGCTGCCGCCCGGGTTCAGGTACTCGCACTTGACGTAGATCTCGCTCTCGATCCCCTCCGTGACCCGGTTCAGCCGGACGATGGGAGTGTGGCCGACGGCCTTGGTGATGTCGCTGAGCGCGCCTCGCATCATAGGGTGCCGGTATTAGCCGCCGCGGCACAGGGCGACAAGCGCTGCATCGCGCGCGCCGCTCGCGTCGCGACGCCGCGGCGCGCCAAGCACGCGTCGAGCAGGGGTGGAGCAGGCGTTCGAGCTCCGATGACTCCGCGTCGCGAGCGGGCGCGCAGGCATACGGGACGCGCGACCTCTCAGGGAGAAGCTCGAGGCGGCGAGCTGGGCAGCGCGCTCCTGGGCGCGCGGACGGCTTCGGTGATCGCCTGCATGAGCGAGGGCGGTTCGGACGGGATGGGCGCGCCGGCGGCCGGCGGCGCCGGGTTGGCGGTGGACCGGGGGTGCGGCGCCGGCGCGATGCGCGGGCGTGGGCGCGCCGGCCGCGCCGGGGCGGCAGGAGCACGGTCGGAGTCCGCCGACGCGACCTGCTCCGCCGGCAGAGGCCGAGCTCGTGCGTCGGGTGGAGGCTGCGCAGGGTCGAGCGGCCGCACGGACGGGGGCGGAGGCGAGGGCTCCGCCACCGTCGCGCGGGGGGGCGCCGGCGCCGCCGCCCCTGCAGCGCTCCGCACGGCGCGCGCAACTCCGAAGAGGGCGAGCGCGGCAACGACCGCGATCAAGGGGAGCACGACGAGCGCCACGCTCCGCCGCACCGCCGGCAGGGCCGGGTACGGCAGCGCCGGCGGGGCGGGGAGCAGGGGCTCGGCGAGGCGTATGGCCTCTCGCACGCTGGGGGGTGCGTCCAGGCCGATCTCGATGTCCTCGTGCCGCGCTCGACGCTGCGCGAGCGCGATGAGCTCGCGCAGATCGCTCTGGTAAGACGGCTCGCCGTGGCAAGTGTGCGCCGCGCGCGGCCCTCCGGGTGCGTGTCCAGCGTCGATCGCCCGCCCACAGATCGTGCACGTCGCGGCCATGGAACGCTCGCCCCGGGGAGCTTCGATGTCCGCTCTGCTCGTCGGGTCGCGCGCGAGAGCCGCTCCCCCGCCACGGGCGGATTGTGGTAGACCGCCCACCTCTCACGGAGGTGTTTCGTCATGGGCCTGGCCGACGCGATCAACGACCCGAAGAAGAAGACGGCCATCGTCGAGGACTGTCGCACGCTCATCGACGAGGAGGTGTCCGCCAAGGGCGGCCTCTCGGGGCTCGCCGTCAAGGCGGGGTACCACGCCGTGAAGGGCATCAAGCCCGGCTTCATCACCGAGGTCGTGGACAAGCTGCTCCCCGAGTTCGCCGACAAGCTCGACGCGATCTGGGAGGAGGGCAAGGCGGCGGGCAAGGCCGAGAGCCACTTCATCGCCAACAAGTCGCGCGTCGCCGACGCGCTCCTCTCCGTGACCGACGCGAAGTCGAAGAACGCCAAGAGCGCCGTCGTGCGCAGCACCTACGAGAAGCTGCGCGGCTCCGCGAAGAAGAACGTGGAGGACGCCGTGCCGCGCCTGTCGAAGCTGCTGGCGAAGCACGCGGGCTGACCATCTGCTAGAAGCGTCGCCCCGTGCGCCGCACCACCCCCAACTGCTCGTCCGTCGCGCAGGAGCAACGGAGGCTCATCGCCTCCCTGGCGGACCTCGACACGATCGAGATCGCCCGCGTGCTCGAGGCGTTCGTGCGCCCCGAGCGCGCCGAGCGCCTGCGCTCCGTGATCGCCGCCCGGATCGACGCCGTGACGGTCGTCATGGACGCGCCACACGACCCGCACAACGGCGCCGCGGTCATCCGCTCGTGCGACGCCTTCGGCGTGCAGCGCCTCCACGTCGTGGAGCGCGTCGAGCACTTCCTCGCGTCGAACACGGTCGCGCGGGGCTCGGAGCGCTGGGTCGACGTCCGCGCCTACGCCGCCGTGGGCGACGCCGTCTCGGCGCTCGCGGCGTCCGGTCACGAGCTCGTCGCCACCCACCCCGAGGGCGACCTGCTCCCCGCCGACCTCGCGTCGCTGCCCCGGCCAGCGCTCGTGCTCGGCAACGAGCGCAACGGCATCGTCGCCACGCTCCACGCGGCCTGCCGGCACAGCGTCCGGATCCCGATGCGCGGCTTCGCCGAGAGCCTCAACGTGAGCGTGACGGCCGCCATCCTGCTCCACCAGGCGACCGCGGGCCGGCCGGGCGATCTCGACGAGCGCGAGCGCGCGCTGCTCTACGCCCGCGCCCTGGTGCTCACGGTCCCGCACGCGCCCGAGATCCTCGCGGCGAAGGGGATCCGGGTCGAGATCCCGGCCGGGCTGGCGGCGGAGGCGTGAGCGACCGGTGCGGGCGCGTCAGTGCGCGCGCTTCCCGGGCGTGACGTTCCACAGCGTGCAGACGACCATCGCGCCCATGAGGGCGAACGGGATCGGCACCCACGCCCACGCCCCCCAGCCGAATCGGTCGATCACCTTTCCCATGCCGATGCCGACGAAGGGCGCGCTGGTGAAGTACTGGATGCCGTCGAAGAGCCCCGCCGCCGTCGCCGCGGCCTTGCGCCCGCCGAAGTCCATCGAGGCCGCCCCGCCGATCATCGCGTGGGCGCCGTTGACGAAGAACGAGAGGACGGCGAGCGCGACGGCGACGGCCCAGGGGCCCGCGCCGGTGCTCTGAGAGAGGCCCACGGCCGCGAGCATCAGCGCCATCCCCACGAAGCCGATGGTGATCACCGGGGCGCGCCGGGTGCCGAACACCCGGTCCGACGCGATCCCGAAGGCGAACCCGCCCCCGATGCCGAGGAGCGCGATGCCCCACGCGGCGGCCTCGTAGGGCCAGTAGTCGGAGAGGGGCGTCCCCTTCGGCAGCCAGTTGTCGGTGAAGAACTTCGGGTACCAGGCGTCGACGGCGGAGCGGCGGACGAAGCCGATCATGATGGACCCGATGGCGATGATCCAGGCCGCGCGGCTGGCAAACACCTTCCTCAGGATGTCCCGGAGCGGCGCCGGCTTCTCGTCGCCGACGGCCGAGCCGTCGCCGGTGTCGAGCCCTTCGTAGCCGACGTCGGCGGGCGAGTTCTCCATCAGGAAGTAGTTGAGGGCGAAGAGCACAAGGACCCCGGCGGCCGGGATCCAGAAGGCCCACGCGATGGGCAGGTACTTCACGATCAGGTTGGCGCCGGGTCCCGCCAGGACGAGGCCGAAGCGGATGAGTACGCCGAAGATGCCGGCGAAGGTGCCGCGCTCGCGGATGTGGAACCACTGGGCGTTGACCTTGACGATCGACAGCGCGCCGAAACTCTGGAAATAGCCGTTGAGCCCCCAGATCGTGACCATCATCACGAGGACCGAGTCGGCGCTCGCGCCGTGGCGGAGGACGGCCGGCGCGACGAGGACCGCCGACCTACCCGTCCCCTGCCAGACCGCCGGGGTCGCGACCAGGAGCGTGCCCAGGCCGAAGAGGAAGTTCATCACGACCACGCCGGCGGCGCCGAACAGGAAGGCCTTCTTGCCGCCGACACGATCTGCGATCGGCCCGTTGATCAGGACGGCGGCGCCGTACACGAACGGCATCATCGTCTCGAGCACGCCGTATTGTGTGTTGGTCCACCCGTAGTAGGTGCAGAGCTGGCCCGAGAGGGCGCTCAGGTTGTAGCGCGTGGCGTAGAAGAAGGCGTAGAGGAGGCCGAGGATCAGCCAGTTCTGCGTGCGCCGCCTGCGGAAGTCGGGGCTCTGGAAGCCGGCCTCGCCGGCGATCGTCGCTGCGTTCTCGCTCATCCACTCGCTCCGGGGGGGGCGAGCATACGCGAATTCGCGACGCGACGGCGCGAGGGCTCAGTGCTGATGGGCGAGGCGCGGAGGGAACATCCCCGCGTGTGTCATCGGGCGCGCAGCCAGCGCGAGCGCCGCGATGCCGAGCGCGATGGACGGGTAGGCGAACATCGGATGGAAGTCGCGCACGACGCCGATCCCCACAGCCCAGAGGAAGAGGAGCGGCGGCAGCACGATCACCGCCAGCACGGCGTGGTACCAGTCGCCCTCGACCGCAGTAGGCAGGCCGGCCACGCACAGCACGACGGGCACGAAGAGCGACGCACAGAAGACGAAGCTCGCAGTCGCCCCATGTGGCATGAGTGCGGACACACCCCCACCGATGAGCGCGACCGCGAACGCGAGCGCGATGAGACGACCTGCGGTCGATTTCGAGAACTGTTTCATCTTCCGTGCCTCCGCAGGCGAGCCCAGCATCCCGCGTGCCACGTGCTCACCGGCGCCACGCGCAGCGGGCAACGCCGCTCGGCGCTTGCGCCGGCGCAGGGCGCAGGACACCGGGCACGCATGGCTTGCGGGCGCCGCGCAGCGCTTGCACCAGCAGCTCCGACACAGAGGTCCCGCACGGAGGTCCGGCGCCGGAGGTCCGGCGCCGGAGGTCCGGCGGCGGGGGTCCGGCACAGGCGGCAAAGGCGGTCGGCACGGCGCACCAAGTCCGGCCTTGTTCCTCGTATCCGGGGGGACTATCGTGCACGCCCTTCCGGCGAGGACATGATTCAAAAGGGCGAGGTGATCTCCGGCCGTTTCGAGGTCGAGCACCTATCGGGCGCCGGTGGGATGGGGCAGGTCTACCGCGCGCGCGACCTGCAGACCGGCGCCCCGGTCGCGGTCAAGGTCCTCTACCAGGTGGGGACGGTCGAGATCGAGCGCTTCGCGCGCGAGGCCGATCTGCTCGCCAACCTGCGTCATCCCGGCATCGTGCGTTACATCGCGGGCGGCGCCACTGCGTCCGGGGGGCCGTACCTCGTCATGGAGTGGCTCGAGGGCGAGCCGCTCTCGGAGCGCCTCAAGCGCCTGCAGCTCACGGTGAGCGAGAGCCTGACGCTCGGCCTGCGCGTCGCCTCGGCGCTCGCCGCGATTCACCAGCGCAACGTGGTGCACCGCGACCTGAAGCCATCGAACATCTTCCTCCGCGGCGGGGCCATCGACGACGTCAAGCTCATCGACTTCGGCATCGCCTGGCGCCCGGACCACAGCAGCCAGATCACCATCCCCGGCGCGATGCTCGGCACGCCCGGGTACATCGCCCCCGAGCAGGCGCACGGCTCGTCGGACATCGACGCCCGCGCGGACGTCTTCTCGCTCGGGTGCGTGCTCTTCCGGTGCCTGTCGGGGCGCGCGCCGTTCCACGGCAACGACGCGCTCTCGGTGCTCCTCAAGGTCGCCGCCGACGAGCCGCCGCGCCTCCGCGAGCTGCCGCCTCGGCATCCCGCAGGAGCTCGAGGAGCTGGTCGCGCGCATGCTCTCCAAGGTGCGCGACCTCCGGCCGCACGACGGCTCCGCCGTGGTCGACGCCCTCCAGGCGATCGAGGACGCCGTCCCCGTCTCGAGCGGGGTGATCTCCGTTCCCGCGGGCGCGCCGGCGGAGATCACCGACGGTGGAGCGGCGCGTGATGAGCCTCGTCCTCGCGCGCCGGCACGACGAGGGCGGGGACAGGACGCCGCCCATCGTGGAGAGCGGCGGGCGCGAGCGCGCCGTCCGCACCGTGGTCGAGCGCCAGCGGGGCAAGCTCGAGGTCCTCGCGGACGGCTCGCTCCTCGTCCTCTTCTCCAGCGCCGATGCCGCCACCGATCTGGTCGCGCGGGCCGCGCGCTGCGCGCTGGCGCTGCGCCCGCTGCTCGCCTCCGCCCCCGTCACGATCGTCTCCGGCCGCGACCTCCTCGGCCCGCGCCTGCCCACGGGCGAGCTGATCGACCGCGCCGTCCAGATCGCCGCCGACGGCGGCGCCGCCGTCCATGTCGACGAGGTCACGGCGGGCCTGCTCGGGCCCAGCTTCGACGTGGAGGAGGAGGGGGGCGCGTTCCTGCTGCGAGGCGAGCGGAGCGAGCCCGACGGCCAGCGGCCCCTCCTGGGCAAGCCGACCGCGTGCGTGGGGCGGGAGCGGGAGCTGCTCCAGCTCGAGGCCCTCTTCGATCAGTGCGTGGAGGAGCGCATGGCCAGCGCGGTCCTCGTGACCGCGCCCGCCGGCGTGGGCAAGTCGCGCCTCGTGCGCGAGTTCCTGCGCAGGCTCCGCGCGCGCGGCAGCCCGGCGGAGATCTGGCTGGGCCAGGGCGATTCCATGAGCGCGGGCTCGGCCTTCGGCATCCTCGCCCGGACCATCCGGTCCGCCGCCGGCATCCGCGACGGGGAGCCCCTCGAAGTGCGCCGCCAGAAGCTCACGGACCGCGTGCGCATGCGCCTCGGCCCCGACGCGCAGCGCGTCACCGCGCTCCTCGGGGAGCTCATCGGGACGCCGTTCGCCGACGACTCGGAGCCTCTCCTCGCCGCCCTCCGGCAGGATCCGGTCATGCTCGGCGAGCAGATGCGCCGCGCCTTCCTCGCGTTCCTGCGCGCCGAGTGCTCGGCGCGCCCGCTGCTCGTGGTGCTGGAGGACCTGCAGTGGGGCGACGTCCCGACCGTGCGCTTCCTCGACGCCGCCCTCGACGCTCTGCGCGAGCTGCCGCTCATGGCCATCGCCGCCGGCCGGCCGGAGGTGCACGTCCTCTTCCCCCGCCTGTGGGCCGCCCGAGGCGCGCAGGAGATCCGCCTCCGCGAGCTGCCGCGTCGCGCGAGCGAGCGGCTCGTGCGACAGGTGCTCGGGGAGCAGATTGACGCCGAGACGGTGGACACGATCGTGGGCCGGGCGGAGGGTCACGCGTTCTACCTGGAGGAGCTGATCCGCGCCGTGGCCGCGGGCAAGGGCACGGCCGCGCCGGAGTCCGTGCTGGCGATGGTCCAGGGGCGGCTCGAGCGGCTGGATCCCCAGGCGCGGCGCGTCCTCCGCGCCGCGAGCGTGTTCGGGGAGACCTTCTGGAAGGGGGGCGTCGAGGCGCTCCTCGGCACCACGGGCGCGAGCGCCTGGCTCGCCGAGCTCTGCGAGCAGGAGATGATCGCGGCCAAGGAGCAGGGCCGCTTCCCGGGGGACGTCGAGTACTGGTTCCGGCACGCGCTGGTGCGAGAGGCGGCGTACGGGATGCTCACCGACGCCGATCGCGTCCTCGGCCACCGCCTCGCCGGCGAGTGGCTCGAGGAGGTGGGGGAGGCGGATCCCATGGTCCTCGCCGAGCACTTCGAGCGCGGGGAGGAGCGCGACAGGGCCGTCGCGTGGTTCTTCCGCGCGGCCGAGCAGGCGCTCGAGGGCGGCGACCTCGACGCGGTGCTGGCCCGGGCCGGGCGCGGGCTCGCCTCCGGGGCGAGCGACGTCACCAAGGGCGCGCTGCTCACGATGCAGGGCTACGTCCACACGTGGCGCACGCAGTACGCCGACGCGGCCGCCCGCTACGCCGAGGCGCTGCCGGAGCTCCTCCAGGGCAGCGTCCACTGGCACCTGGCGATCGGCGGCGCCCTCCACGCCAACGCCTCCATCGGCGACTTCACCCGTGTGGTCGCGCAGATCGAGATGCTCCGCAGGGGCCTGCGCGAGGATCTGATCGCCCATCGCGCCCCTGCAGGGGATGAGCGCCGCGGTCCCGATCCTTTGCGTGGCCGGGCAGTACGACCTCGCCCTCGACTTCATCCGCCGCTTCTCGATCACCGAGCCGCCTCGCTCGAACGATCCGGCCGCGCGCGAGCCGGTGACGCCGAGCTCGGCGCAGTACCCGGGCGCCCCCGGGCCCGACGTGGCCCGCTGCCATTACTCCTTCTTCGCCCTGGGCGACGCGTGGGCGCTCCGCCGCCACGCGCAGCGCGCGCTGAAGCTCGGCACGATCGCCGGCGAGCCCCGGGTGATCCAGATGGCGCAGGTGTACGAGGCCGTCGCGCTGTGGAAGCTCGGCGACGCCGAGCAGGGGGTCCGCCGCCTCGAAGAGGCGTGCGACGCCGCCGCGGCGCGAGGGCTCCAGCTCGTCGAGCAGTTCGGCGGCCTCTTCCTCGTCGACGCCTTCATCACGCGCGGCGCGATTGACGAGGCCGAGGCCCTTCTCCGCCGGACCGACGCGCGCGGGGTAACGAGCGCTCTCTGGGGGGCCGTCCGGTCCATCGCGTCGGCGCAGATCGCCCGCCGTCGCCGTGACCTCGACGGGGCGGAGGCGCACCTCCGCGCGGCGCTGGACGTCCTCGACCGGATGTCCCCCGGCTACGCTTCGCACGCGACCGCGATCCTCGGACAGATTCGAGCTCGATCGAGGGAGCGCGCCCGACCGCGCGGCGGCGCTCGCTAGGGAGGCGCTCCGCATCCTGGACACCGTTCGGGACGTGGCACAACGACGTCACGATCCGCGTCTCCGCCGCGGAGCTGCTCCTCGCCGCCGGGGACGAGGCCGACGCGCGCCGGGCGCTCGCCGACGCCTGCGGTCGGATCGAGGCGCGCGCCGCCCAGATCGACGACCCGGCCTTCCACGCGAGCTACCTGGACGCCGTCCCGGAGAACGTACGCGCGCGGACGCTCATGGGAGCCCAGGGCACGCGAGAGTGAGCCCCGTACGCCCCGGCCCCGCGGCCATCGAGGCGTCATGCCCTTGATCTGATCGCTCCTTTGTGGCGTATCTCCGTATCCCTTCGGCTCCGGAGATCGACGTGCGCCTCCTCGCTCCCAGCCTGCTCACCCTCTCGCTCGCGCTCGGGTGCACCAGCGCCAGCGGCGGCGCGCACACGAGCGGCGGCGAGGGCGCGGTGTCCAGCACGGGCGGCGGCAATGGCGGCGCGAGCGTGGGCCCCGGCACGGGCGCGGGCGCGCCCTCGGCCGGCTCGGGCGGCGCGGGTGGGGCCTCGTTCAGCGCCACGTCGGAAGTCGCGGCGTCCAGCGGCGGCCCCTCGTCCGCGGCGTCCTCGTCCAGCGGGAGCGGCGGCGCGCCCAGTCCCGGCGACTGCCAGAGCGGAGCAGACTGTCCCAGCGGGCAGTGCGTTCCGCTCACCCCCGGTGGGTACCCCGTCTGCCTGGAGCCCCCCATGCCGGCGACGAGCTGCACGGGCTCGCTCGACCAGTGCTGCCCCGCCACGCAGTCGTACTGCCCGAACGGCGAGCCTTGCCTCCCCGGCCCCCTCGTGCCGACCTGCTCGGGCACCCCCGTGCCCATGCACAACCAGTGCGGCGCGGATCAGTGCGAGAAGGACATCGACTGCGCGCCGAACCAGATCTGCGGGCTCGCCGGCACCCTCGGGCTCCAGATCCGCGCCTGCGTCACCGCCTATTGCAAGATTGACGCGGACTGCGAGGCGTACCCGGGCGGCGTGTGCGCGCCCGTCCGCGAGCCCTGCTGCGGGACGAGCGCGGGGCTCTACTGCGTCTATTCCGGCCATGGCGGCTGTCGCTCCGACGCCGACTGCCCCCACACCTCCGCCGAGCCGTCGCGCTACTGCGCCCCCGCGACCGACGGCACCGCGACCTGCAAGACCGGCGCGCCGGTGTGCCCGGCATGACGGAGCTGCTCCTCGTCGACGACGACGCCGCGTTCCGCGACGTGTACCGCGAGCTCCTGAGCGGCGAGGGCTACGACGTCGTGACGGCGGGCTCCGCGCCCGAGGCCGTCGCGCGCTTCGAGAAGGGGAGCGCGCGGCTCGTGGTGCTCGACCTCATGCTCCCGCCCTCCGGCCGCGCGGAGGAGGGCGCCGCGCTCAGCGAGAAGCTGCTCGCCGCCCGCCCGGCGACCAAGATCATCGTCGCCTCGGGGGCCGGCGAGACACCGCTCGCGCTCCACCTCGTCCAGCGTGGCGCGTACGACTTCCTCGCCAAGCCGGTCGATCCGGACGTGCTCCTCGCGGTGGTCGCGCGCGCGGCCGCCCGGCTGGTGCTGGAGGATCGCGTCGCCGAGCTCTCGCTCGCGCTCGCCTCGCAGGGCGGCGAGGGGGGCGGCCTGCTCGGCGCCTCCTCCACCTTCGTCGAGGCGCGCAGCCTCTGCGAGCGCGCGGCGCCCACCGACGTGCCTGTCCTCATCACCGGCGAGAGCGGCACGGGCAAGGAGGTCTTCGCCCGCTACCTCCACGCGCGGAGCCGCCGCGCCGGCCGGCCCTTCGTCGCGATCAACTGCGGGGCGCTCGCCCCGGCGCTGCTCGAGTCGACGCTCTTCGGGCACAAGCGCGGCGCCTTCACGGGCGCGGTGGGCGACGCGCCCGGCCTCTTCGTCGAGGCGAGCGGGGGCACGCTCTTCCTCGACGAGCTCGGCGACACGGACCCTTCGCTCCAGGTCAAGCTCCTGCGCGCGCTGGAGACGGGCGACGTGCTCCCCGTCGGCGCCTCGCGCCCGGTGACCGTGGACGTGCGCATCGTCTCGGCGACGCACCGCCCGCTGGCCGAGATGGTCGCGGCGCGCACCTTCCGGGACGACCTCTACTGGCGCGTGCGCGGCATCGAGATCGCCCTCCCCCGGCTCGCCGACCGCACCGGCGACCTGCCCGTCCTCGCGCAGCACTTCCTCAACCAGGCGCGCGCGCTCGTGCCGCGCGCGCCGCCCGCCACGCTCTCCCCCGGCGCGCTGCGCCGGATCGAGGCCTGGCCCTGGCCAGGCAACCTGCGCGAGCTCCGCCACGAGATGCAGCGCGCGCTCGTGATGGCGGCAGGACGAGGGGAGATCCTGGAAGAGGATCTCTCCCCCGCGCTGCGCGCCCCCGCGCCCGCCCGGGGCGACAGCGCTAGAGGCGCCCCCGAGGGCGCGACGCTGGAGGAGAAGATCGCGGCGCTGGAGCGGCGGGAGATCGCGGCGGCGCTCGCGGCGACCGGCGGCAACAAGAGCCACGCGGCGCAGCGGCTCGGGCTGTCGCGGCAGGGGCTCTTGAACAAGATGGACCGCCACGGCCTCAAGTGATCGCGTCGGCGCCGGTGGAAAGGCGCACGATCGCGTCCTCGGCGGCCGAGGCTCCGTCGAGTTCGCCCACGACGCGGCCACGGCGGAGCACGACGACGCGCCGGGCGAGCCTCCGGATCTCGGCGAGGTCCGATGAGGCGAAGAGCACCGCGACGCCGCGCCCGGCGAGCTTCCCCGAGGATACGGTAGATCTCCTCGCGCGCCTCGACGTCGACGCCGCGGGTGGGCTCGTCGAGCAGGAGCACCCGCGGCGGGCGCGCGAGCCACTTGCCGAGCGCCACCTTCTGCTGGTTCCCGCCGGAGAGCGTCGAGACCACCGCGCCGACGTCGCCGCGGACGCGCAGCTCCGCGACGCGACGGGCGGACAGCGAGTGCTCGGCGGCCGCGTGGAAGAGGCCGAGGCGCGCGGGCCGCCCCATCACCTCGGGCGACGCGAGCCAGGGCAGCGCGAGGTTGTCCGCCACGGTCATCTCGAGGACGAGGCCGAGGCCCTTGCGATCCTCCGGGAGGAGCGCGACGCCTCGCGCGATCGCCTCGCGCGGGGACCGGAGCGTCACGGGCTCGCCGCCGATCCGCACGCCGCCCGTGACCGGACCGAGGGCGCACCCGAAGAGCGTGGAGAGGAGCGCCGTGCGGCCGGATCCCATCGCCCCCGCGACCCCCACGACCTCGCCCTCGTGCACCGTGAGCGACACGCCCGCGAGCGCGAGCCGCTCCCCATCCCGTGCGCCCGGCAGGCCCACCCGGAGGTCGTCGACCTCGAGCGCGGGCTTGCCCTGGGCCGGCGCCGCGGGCGCTGCCCCGGGCTCCGTGGCGCGCCCCACCATGAGGGAGATCACCTCGCCCGGCGTCGTCTCCGCCGTCGCCCGCGAGCCCGCGGTGCGGCCGTCGCGGAGCACGGTGATCCGGTCGCAGATCGAGAAGACCTCGTCCATGCGGTGGGAGACGTAAATGCAGGTCGCCCCACCGGCCCGGAGCGCCCGAAGCCACTCCATCAGCCGCTCGGCCTCCCGGCCCGTCAGCGCGGCGGTCGGCTCGTCGAGCACCAGCACGCGGGCGCTGCGCGAGAGGGCGCGCACGATCTCCACGATCTGCCGGAGCCCGACGCCGAGATCGCCCACCTTCGCCCGCGCGTCGATCTCCTCGTCGAAGCCGAAGCGCGCGAGCATGGCGCGCGCCTCTTCGCCCACCGCGGCGTGGTCGACGAGGCCGAAGCGCGCGGGCTCGCGGCCGAGCAGCAGGTTCTCCGCGACGGAGAGATCCGGCACCAGCATCAGCTCCTGGTGGACCATGGCGACGCCCGCCCGCTGCGCGTCCGCCGTGCCGCGGAAGCGCTGCACCTCCCCGCCCACGCACACCTCACCGCGGTAGCTCCCGAACGGGTACACGCCGGAGAGCACCTTGAGGAGCGTCGACTTGCCCGCACCGTTCTCGCCGCAGAGCCCGAGGATCTCCCCTCGCCCAGCGGACAGCTCCGCGCCCGCGAGCGCGCGGACGCCGCCGAAGCTCTTCTCGATGCCGCGAAGCTCGAGCAGAGGCGGGATCAAGGCGCGAGGATGGCGACGCTCTGCGCGCCGAGCGAGACGCTGATCACGCTCCCGTTCACCGTCACGTCGGGCCCGCCCATCTGGTCGTGGAGCACCGTCCCGTCCGCCAGCCCGAGCGACGCGGGGAGCGCGGTCGTCACGGTCGTGGGCGTGTCCAGGCGCGAGATCGCCTCGAGGGCCACGTCCCCCGCCGCGGTCTGCCGGGCGAAGACGAGGGTGTTCGCGTCCGTGTTGTAGACGGGGACGTAGGCGCCCCGGCGCATGGCGACGAGGTTCTTCCGCGCCAGACCGAGCTTCCGCACGAAGGCGAGCGTGGTCGCCTCGTCGGCGGAGAGCGCGCTCCCGTTGCGCCAGGCCATCCGGTTGTTCGGGTCGACGCCGCCGTACTGGCCGTACTCGTCCCCGTAATAGACCATCGGCGCGCCGGGCTGGCCCAGGAGCCACGCGAGCGCGAGGCGGTGGCGGCCGTAGGTCTCCGAGTCCGGCGGAGGGCCCGCGATGTTCGTCCACTGGTTGTAGGGGATGCTCGGATCCCACGCGGCCGACTGCCCCCGGTAGCTCGCGATGCTGATGAAGCGCGCCGTGTCCTCGCTCCCGATGTACGGGCTCATGATCGAGCCCTGGGGGTACTCCCACCCGCTCGCCTGCGTCCAGTAGTCGGCGTGATCCAGGCCGTAGCTCTGGTTGGCGAACACGTTCATCGGGACCGCGTAGTAAAGGACGAAGTCGAACTGACCGTCGAGCCCGTCGTTCACGTACTCGCTGATGAGCTGGTACTGCGAGAGGTTGTCCGAGAGGGTGTTGTCGACCCAGCCCATCGCCGTCTCGCCGACCATGTAGATCTTCGTCCCCGAGGGCTCGAACTCGCTGCGGACGGCCGTCGAGAGGTTGATCGCGGCGATGTCGGGGACCTGCTTCATCGCGTCGATGCGGAAGCCGTCGAGGTCGTAGCTGTCGAGCCACCAGATGGCGTCCGCCTCCCATTGCTGGGCGCCCGCGGTGCTCGTCCAGTCGATGTTGGGCATGTAGTCCGTGAAGCGGCAGTCGAGGCGGTGCACCGTCCAGTCGCAGTCGTTGGTGCCGCAGATGCACCCGGTGGTGTTGAACCAGTCGGGGTGCGCGGCGAGGTACTCGTGCTCCTGGTGGACGTGCTGGACGACGAGGTCCATGAGCACGCGGATGCCGTGCGCGTGGGCGGCGTTCACGAGCGTCGTGAGCGCGCTCGCGCCACCCCAGCGCGGGTCGACCTCGCGCGCCTTGATGGGCCAGTAGCCGTGGAAGCCGGTGACGTAGTGGACGCCGTCCGCCGCGGGCCACGCGTCGTACGGGTTCGTCTGGAAGGGCGAGAGCCAGAGGACGCGCACGCCGAGCTGGTCGAAGGTGCCCGCGTTGATCTCGTTCGTGACGCCGGCGAAGTCGCCGCCCTGGTAGTCCTCCCGCGGGTCGACGGTGATGGAGGAGTTGTTCGGCCCCAGCGTGGTGGGCGCCGGATCGTTGCTCTTGTCGCCGTCCTCGAAGCGGTCCGTGACCGCCATGTAGATGAGCGAGTCGCTCCATACGAACGGGTCGGCCTCGACCCAGAACACGAGCCGCAGGTTCTGCGTGCTCTGGCCGGCGAGGTCCTTGGCCTGGACGAAGACGGTGTACTTTCCGTCGGCGAGGTTCTTGACGTCGAGGCCGATGGTCGAGGCCGAGGCGTCGACCTTCACCCCGCTCACGGGGGTGCTCACCTCGTCCCTCCGGACCGTGGCGATCACGCTCTTGGGATCGATGGCCGGCGCGCCCTGGCCCGCGGCGAAGCTCACCGTCGCCGTGTACTCGCCGCTCCCGGCCGCGGGGCGCGTCACCGTGTTGGTGACGAGGGAGAGCACGGGCGCGTGGCAGTCCGCGACCTGGACGGCGGAGTTGGGGATGCCGCCGACGTACTTCTGCCAGCGCTCCGCGGGGTCGAGCACCCAGTTGGTGTCGACGATGAATTTGTAGGCGTAGAACCCGGGGTCGAGCTGCACCTGCCCGGTGAAGGCGCCGCTCGCGTCGGGGCCCGTCATCGGGACGCCGGGATCGGTGAAATTGTTGAACTCGCCGCTGACCGAGACGTTCTGCGGGATCGTGCCGGCGGGGGGTACGTACCGGAAGGTCGTGTAGCAGGCCCCCATCGAGACCGCGCCGCCGGTGCCCGTCGCTGCCCCGCCGCCGCTGGCGCTCGTGCTCACGCTCGCGCCCGTGCTCGCCCCGCCCGTGCTCGTGCTCGCCCCGCCCGTGCTCGTGCTCGCTCCACCCGTGCTCGATCCGCCACCCCCGTACCCCCACATCATGCTCGAGGACGACGCGCTGGTGTGCAGCGGGGGCTGGTCCGAGCCGGAAGCGCACGCGCCGAGGAGGCCCCCGAGGGTGAGCACCATGAGCATCGCGCTGCGCAGTCTCATCTCGCTCTCCTCCGCCGCACCAGCAGCCCCAGCGCCCCGAGCGCCAGCGCAATCCCCCGATAGGAGTCCTCCGGCGCGACGGTGCATCCGCACCCGCCCGTCGAGCCCGGCGTCGTCGGCCCCGCGCCGCTCCCGCCCGAACCGCCTCCGCCCGTCGCCGCGCCCCCTCCGTGCCCGCCGGCTCCGGCTCCCGCGCTCGTATTCGCGCTCGCGCTCGTGCTCGTGCTCGTACCCGTGCTCGCGCCCCCGGAGGCATCGGGCCCGGCGTCGCCGGGGTTCGCGGGCTCCGAAGCGTATGCGCCGCACGTGGGCGTGTCCGGCGCGCCGCGGTCATACAGGCGGAGGAGGTACGCCCCGGCGCCGAACCCGACCATGGGCGACTGCCCCGCGTAGTCGGCCGTGACCGGGTCGTGCAGCTCGGAGAGCTCGTAGAAGTTGTCGCTCGCCTGGTCGACGTTCCACTGGAACAAGCTCGTGGAGTAGCTCGCGTCGCCCTGGAGCTCGAGCGCCCGCGCCGCGCGCAGGTCGATGAAGACCCACTCGTTGGACGAGTACGCGTCGCCCGCGTCGCTGCGCATGAACCCGCGCCCGCTCTGCGGGACGAGGCCGGCCTCGATCGCGGCGAGCGTGGCGCCCGCCGTGTGCCGCGTGGGATCCACGAGGCCGAAGTTGATGGCCTCGAGCACGGCGGCGTCGAGCCACCCGGAGCCGGCGGCGAGCGCCTCCGTGCTCTGCACGAGCGTGCCGCTCGGCGCGCGCAGGTTCGAGAGCAGTGCGTCACGCGACTTCTGCCCGGCGGCCAGGTAGGTCGCGGCGCTCGTCCCGTCGCCGGCCGCCTGCGCCAGCCTGGACGCGGCGCAGAGCCCGTTCGCCGCCGTGAGCGTGGTGTAGGCGAAGTGCTTCTGCTGGCCGTTCCAGTGCACCTCCCAGATGCTCGAGTCGGCCGCGACGAGGCCCGTCGGCTCCTGCAAGCCGACGAGGACGTCCGCGACCTTGCTCTTCACCGCCGGCCACCACGCCGCGAGCGACGCCGTGTCGCCGCTCGCCTTCACGTAGGCGTCGAGCTTCCCAGAGGAAGAGGCCGAAGCCGTCGAACTCGATGTTCGGCCCGTCGCTGTTCGAGTCGCTCCACTCGGTGCCGTCGCCGTAGTACCGGACGACGCTGATCTGGTAGGGCGCGCCGACGTAGCTCTGGTACGTCCCCGCCTGCGCGCTCATCTGGAACGCGATCGCCGCCTTCGCCTCCGCGTAGTGGCCGCTCTTCACGAGCCCCACCGTCGCGTACGCCATGTCGCGGACCCACGCGATGTTCCACTGCCCCGGCGCGACGCTGGCGAGGATCTGCCCCTGCCCCCCGCCGCTCTCCTGCACCTGTCCCATGCGGAGCACGACCTGCGACTGCAAGGCGAGGGCCGCCTCCAGCGCGCTCGCGCCGCTGGGCGCGGGCGTCGTCCACGCGGCCCACGCGGCCACCTCGTCGGAGAGGAGCTTGCTGGGCGACCGCCCGTTCACCCAGGCGCGCACCGTGTCCACCGCCGCGCCGCCGTTCGCGTCTGGCGCCAGGACGGTGAGCCACCCGGCCCAGGCGCTGGCGTTCGCGGCCAGGGTCCCGAGCGTGCTCTGGAAGCCCGGTACAGCGTCCGTCGTGGGGCCGCCGGTGCCGGGATCGTCCATCAGGTTCGAGCCCGCGTTCAGGAGGCCGTAGGGGTTGTTCGGCGTGCAGCCGTGGTGCGTCGAGGGGACGATGCTCGCGTACGCCATGGCGACGCCGGCGGGGCCGGTCTCGTAGAAGGCGTCGCGCGTCGCGTCGTAGGTGATGCTCTCCGAGTCCGTTCCCGGCGAAGGGCTCCCCGACCCGAGGTGGTAGTTGAAGAGGGCGTACGCATCGACGGGGCCCGCGCCCCCGGTCTGCGTCACCTTCAGCAGCATCACGCTCGCGTTCACGCCGAGGCCCTGCGGCGCGAAGTCGTACTCGTCGATCTGGAGCCCGCCGAGCGTGCGCATCGCGTGCACGATCCCCGTGCCGGGCACGTACTCGACGACGATAGGCGCGACGCCGTTCAGCCACGTACCCGTCGTGCCGATGCGGACGCCGGGGTAGCTGTCGTACGCGAAGTTCCGCGTCTGCGTGGTCGACGACTGGGCGGCGTACGGGTGCTCCAGGAACTGGACCAGCTTGTGCTGGGTACGATCCCACGCGATCGCGGCCACCCCGTTCGACGACGGCAGCCACTCCTCGCTGAGGTGAGGCGAGCCCGACCCGAGCGCCTCGCCCCCCGAGAAGAGGGCCCCGAGCGCGGCGAGGACGCCCACGATGTTTGCGCGACGCCGCATCCGGGGTCTCCTGCTTGCGATCTCCACAGGTAGCATGCTCCGGCGCGCGATTCACCGTCGCCTGCAGGGTGAAGAGCGCCCCGCTTGCGGGGCAGGTAAGTCGCGTCGACCAGCCTGGACCTGGCCCAAAGCGCCCCGCTCCTCGGCGCGACCAACGCGCTCCCCGTTGCGACCGGCGCGCTCCTGGCTGCAGCCATCGTGCTCCTCGATGCGAGCAAGGCGCACCTCGAGGAAGGCAACGCAGTCCTGCGTGCAGCCATCGTGCTCCTCGATGCGCGCAACGCACGCCTCGATGCGAGCAACGCAAGTCCTGGATACGGGCAACGAAGCCTTCGATGCGGGCCGCGCACACCTCGACGCGAGCAACGCGCGCCTCGATTCGGGAAGCGCGAATCTGGATGCGGGCAGCATGAACCTGGATGCGGGCAGGGCAGTCCTGGATGCGGGCGGGGCAGTCCTGGATGCGGGCAGCGCGGCCCTCGATGCGGGCAAGGCGGTCCTGGATGTCGACGACGCGGCCCTGGATGCGAGCCACGCTGGTCCTGGATGCGCGCAACACGGACCTGGATGCGGGCAGCGTGAACCTGGATCCGGGCAGCGCGGTCCTCGATGTCGACAACGCGGCCCTCGATGCGGGCAAGGTGGTCCCGGAGATGAACAGCGCAGTCTTCGATGCAAGCGACGCGGTTCTGGGCATCGATAGCGCAGCCTGCGATGTGAGCAGCGCAGCCCGCGATGTGAGCAACATGGTCCTCGATTCGAGCAGTGCGCCGTTCGCTCCGCGTCGCGCGCTGCAAGATGGAAACAGCGTGCTCGTCGTTCCACGATGAACGAAATGGCTTCCTGGCGGGGGTTGAAAAGGAGACCGTTGGTGATCAAATGGGCTGCATGCTCGCGCCCGGAGACAACAGCGACCGCGCAACCGGCCGGAATAAGAAGCCGACGCCGGTCGCTGGAGGGCCCACGGTGGCACACTGGAGCGGGAAGACGCGCTGCAACGGGGCGAACAGGCGCCCCTTCATCGCCCGATTCCACGGGCGCCGGTCCGCCCAGGAGCGAGTCTTCGAGCCCAATTCTGTGCAGACGGCCGCGCCTCGTGGTAACGCCCTCCCCGCGGGTCGATCGTGCGCCGTACGTCTGTCCGTGTTGGCCGGCCATGGGCCGGCGCACGGTGGGAGAAGTGTACTTCCCAGCCTGTAAGGGGGCTGGGCGCGGTTCGTTTCCAAGGAGAACACCATGCACCGAACGCACCTCATCACCCTCGCCGTCGCGACCGTGGCTCTCGCCGCCGGATGCGGCTCCGACCCCAAACCCGAGCCCCAGATGGCCAACGCTGGAACGGTGGCCACGGACGCGAACCGCCACCCCGCCACGCAGCATCAGGACACGGCGACGCCGACCAGCGGCTCGATCCACATCGACGACAAGATCCTCAAGGCGTGTGGAAACATCCCGGCGGCCCACTTCGCCTTCGACTCCGCCAAGATCGACGCCTCGGTGGACGCCGCGCTCGGCGCGCTCGCGCGGTGCTTCGCGACCGGCCCGCTGGCGGGTCGCAGCATGCTCCTGACCGGTCACACCGACCCGCGCGGTGAGGTCGAGTACAACATGGGCCTGGGCCAGCGCCGGGCCGGGAGCGTCGCGTCCTACATCGAGGCGCACGGCGTCGCGCACTCGCACGTCGCCACGACCTCGCGCGGCGCGGAGGACGCCACCGGCACGGACGAGGAAGGCTGGGCGCGCGACCGGAAGGTCAACGTCACCCTCGCCGATTAATCGATGCAGCCCGTCACCCCCGCAGCGACGCAGGCGGCGATCAAGCTCGATCCCGTCTCGCTCGTCCTCCACTCCTCCGGGCCCATCTTCATCGTGGTCTGGAGCCTGATGGCCGCCGCCCTCCTCGTGTGGGTGATCGCCGCGCTGAAGCTCTTCCAGATCGGGCGGCTCTCGGTCGCGGAGCGCCGCTTCGAGGCCGAGGCGGTGCAAGCGACGAGCGCCGACCAACTCTACGCCCTCTCGCGCCGCCACCTGGAGGCCCCGGGCGCGCGCGTCGTCCTCGAGATCGCCAGGCGCTCGGGCGACGTGAAGGTGCTCGCGGCGGCGGCGAAGCGGGCGATGGTGACCGAGCAGCAGCGCGCGGAATCCCTCATGTCCACGCTCTCGTCGATCGCCTCCGCGGGTCCCTTCGTCGGCCTCTTCGGCACGGTGTACGGGATCATGGACGCGTTCCTCCGCATCGGTCAGCAGAAGAGCGCCTCGCTCCCCGTCGTCGCGCCGGCGATCGGCGAGGCGCTCATCACCACCGCGATCGGCCTCTTCGCCGCCATCCCCGCCGTCATCGCGTACAACGCCATCAACAAGCGGATCGAGGACCTGCTCGCCGAGATCGAGGCTTCGAGCGAGGGCTGGGTGGCCATCGCCTCGAGCTGGACCGGGGGGCATGGGGGCTCGTCCCCCAACGTGCACGGCTCCGGGATGTCGCGGTAGGCGGAGGCGGGCATGGGAGCGTCGTTCGGCAAGAAGAAGGGCTTCAGC
The DNA here is from genome assembly GCA_963827955.1 of uncultured delta proteobacterium. GTDB lineage: Bacteria > Myxococcota_A > Polyangia > Polyangiales > Polyangiaceae > CAWHDJ01. The sequence goes on from CAWHDJ010000017.1 coordinate 1,015,117, forward strand.
GACATCAACGTCACCCCGCTGGTGGACGTGATGCTCGTGCTGCTCGTCGTCTTCATGGTCACGGCGCCGCTCCTCACCGCCGGGCTCCGCGTGGAGCTGCCGAACGTGGAGGCCCACGACACGGCGATCAAGGACACGAAGCTCGTGGTCACCGTGACGCGGGAGGAGCGCATCCTGTTCGGGGAGGACGACGTCACCGGGAACATCGAGGACGTCCTCGCGCAGAACGCTCGGGTTCAGCAGGAGAAGGAGCTCTACATCCGGGCGGACAAGAACGCGCACTACGGCGCCGTGGCGCGGGTGGTGGCGGCGGCGCGCGCGGCGGGCGTGGAGGGGCTCAACCTCCTCGTCGAGCCCGAGCCCGAGGCCAGCAACGACGGGCCCGCGAGCCCTGGAACCAAGGCGAAGCAATGAGCGCCTCGGCGCTCTCCGATTTCAAGCCGGGAGAGCTCTTCGCCTCCTTCGTCTTCGGGTGCGCGGTGCTCGCGGGGGCCGGCTTGGCGATGAGCATGGCCGCGCTCGATCGCCCGGCGCAGGCACCCGCGATCGACCGCGGCACCGCGTTGCCGGTCCGGGTGGTGCCCATGCTGGACCCGGACGCGCCCCTCCTGAAGCTCGGCGGCAAGCGCAACAACGCGAAGCTCCCCGACCGCTGGGTGCGGCAGGCGCCGCGCGCGCGCGCCGAGCAGCGCGCGTTCGCGTCGACCAAGGCGAGCAAGAGCGCGCAGGACATCCCCCAGAAGGACGTGAAGGTGGCGACCAAGGACACCAAGCCGCCGCCGCCCGACGCCGAGATCACGAAGCACGTCGACACGCCCCTCACCGCGGTCGTCGACGCGGGGGCGCCCGCCAACGTCGACTCCCCGGGCGCCGCCGACGGCGTGAAGGAGGGGACCGAGACCGATCCGCTGAAGGCGCGCGCGGTCGACCTCTACCGCGTCAAGATCGCGTCGTGGTTCAGCAGCCGCTTCGCCGTCCACGGCTCCGGCCTTCCCAAGGCCGACCTCGAGAAGTACCGCGTGTCGGCCAGCATCACGGTCGGCGCCGACAACACGGTGGGCGGGTACTCCATGAGGCCGTGCGGCCAGTCGGCGTTCGACAGCGCCGCGCGCGCGACGCTCGAGGGCGCGAAGGGCCAGTCCCTCCCCCCGCCGCCCGAGAACTACCCGGACATCGCCCAGCACCAGATCAACGTCACCTTCGTCTGCCGAGCGAACCGATGCGACTAATCCCCCCCTTCGCCGCCCTGGCCGCCCTCACCTGTTTCCTCGGGTCCGCCGCGGCGGACGAGCCCGCGCCCGCCGCCACGGCCCCGCAGGACCCGAACGATCTGCTCGGCAACATCGTCGTCGTCGCTGGCGCGGGCCGCCCCCTGCCGAAGATCGCCGTCTTGCCCTCGCTCGCCTCGGAGATCGAGGACGTCACCGTGCGGAGCGTGGTCCGCCGCGATCTCGACCTGTGCGGCGAGTTCGAGCTCTTGCCCGACAGCGCGGCGCCCGACGGGCTCTACCTCTCGGACACCCCCGTCGACGTGAAGGCGTGGACCGGGAAGGGCGTCGAGGCGCTCGTCAAGGTGAGCGGGAAGGTGCACGACAAGGATCACGCCGAGCTGCGCGGTCAGGTCTACCTCATGAGCCACGGCGACACCGCGGTGTTCGACAAGCGCTACAGCGTGCCCGAGGACCGGCTCCGCGAGGAGTCGCACCGCATCGCCGATCTCCTCATCGGCGCGCTCACGGGGCAGAACGGGGGCTTCGCCAGCCACATGACGTTCGTCGTGGGGGCGGGGGGCGTGCGGCGCGTCTACACGATGGACGCGGACGGGCACGAAGCCAAGGCGGTCACGCCGCCCGATCGGTCGTCGATCGCGCCCGCCTTCGGCAAGGACGGGACCCTCTTCTACGCCGGGGCGCCGCAGGAGGGCGTGTACCAGGTCTACAACGCCACGGGCGCGCTCGTGCCGATCCCGTACAAGGGCTCGGTCTACGGCATCGCCTTCTCGCGGGATCACGCGCAGGTCGCCCTGTCGCTGGGCGCCGAGGACGGGCCCAGGGTCTTCCTGGGGACCGACTTCAGCAACCTCCAGCCGGCCTCCCAGGTGAAGATGGCGCTGCACCCCACCTTCACGCCCTCCGGCAAGCTCGCGTTCTCGGGCGAGGGACACATGGGGCAGCGCATCTTCGTCGACGGGAAGGCCGTGACCCCCGACGGGATCTTCGCGTCCTCGCCGGTGTTCTGCAACAACCCCGACGGCGTCCGGCTGGTCTTCTCGGTCGGCGTCGGCAGGGACAGCGATCTCGTCTCGACCGGGGAGAGGGGCGGAGGGCTCGCGCGCCTGACGCAGGGCCAGGGGCGCAACAGCTACCCCGCGTGCAGCCCCGACGGCCGCATGCTCGCGTTCTTCTCCACGCGCAAGTCGGGCGAGGGCCCCGGGCTCTACGTCATGCGCCTCGACGGCGCGCGGGCGAAGCTGCTCTCGCCGCTCGTCGGCGACTCGCTGCGGTGGGACGCGCTCCCGCCCGGCGCGGCGGTGGAGCTCAAGGGCCCAGCAGCAGCACCGTGAGCTGGCTCGGCACGATGCGGACTCCAGGGCAGTTCGTGCCGTTGTGCAGGCCGATGCTGGTCAGGCGCGTCGCGGGCATGCCGTCGACCAGGCAGGTGAACATCGCCGTGAGGCGGTTCGAGGTCCCCATGTCCTCACCCGACGCCACGCCCAGCTCGACGCCCGGCTGATCGCCGATCGTGAGCGGGATGATGGTGGAGAGGTTGTGCGCGGGCGTGCCCGACCAGAGGATGTTGTACGCGGCCGGGACGCCCATCGGCCCGAGCGCGAAGTTGGGGTAGGGGATCGGCACGGGGACCGGCGGGGTGAGGCAGACATCGGGGATGCCGAAGTCCATTCCGCCCATCTGCGCGTTCGCGAACATGGTGACCTCCTTACCCGACGTGGACCTGCTCGCCGTTGAGCTTGACCAGATCGTGCGCGGTGACGAGCGCGTTCTCCCCGCGGAGTTGCGCCGTGCCGCTCGCCGCGTAGTCGATGTGCTGCGCCTTGACCTGGTCCAGCTCTTCGACGGTGCGGAGCGAACGCTTGGCGCGCACGCCGACGCGCTCGAAGAACGCGTCGAGCGAGGCGGCGTACGCCTTCACCTTCCCCAGCTCGGCCTGTAGCGCGCCCCCGAGGACGTTGAGCGCCTCCTGCGCCTCCACGTCCACCACGGAGGCCATGATCCGGGCGGCCGCGCCGGTGACGATCTCCACCCCGTCCCGCGCCGCCACGCTCACCTTGCCGCGGACCGATCGCAGCGTCAGGTTCCCGTCGACCGAGAGCGTCGCGGCGCTGGGGTCGCGCTGCTCGAGGACGGCGAGGACGAAGGCGTCGCCGCGCTCCTCGACGGCGAGGAGAACGCGGTCGCCCACTGCCGGCGCGAGGAGGCAGCTCGCGGCGCGGCGGGCCGTGACCTCGGCGAGCGCCGTCCGCACGCGGAGAACTTCGCCGTCGTCGACCAGCCCTGAGCGGGGGTTTGGGGGCGCAGCCCCCATCGTGACCGCGACGACCTCGCCGAACTCCTGGAATACGGCCTTCACGTCAATCTTGCGAGCTGCACTCTCCATGGCTCTCCTCCTCGAAACTTCAACCCTTCGGCGGCGGCCCCGGCTCGGCCGCGGTGTCCGTCGCGATCGGCTTGCGATGACGCTCCCACCAGCCCTCGGCCTCGGCGAGCAGCGCGTCGTCGCCGAGCGCCGTGAGCTTGCCGAGGGGGAACACCGTGTCTTTCTGCTTCGTCGCGTGGAGCCGCGTGCGGAACATCGTCGCGCCGGAGAAGCTCGGCGGCGGTCAGGTCCGCGTGCGAGAAGTCGGCGTAGGTCAGGTCGCACCGGTCGAAGCGCGCGCTCGTGCACTGTGCGCGGTGCCAGATCGACATCTCGAGCTTGGCCCCCCGCGCGTCCAGCTCCGGCGCGAGCACGTCGACGAAGATCGCCTGAACCAGGTTCGCCCCTGCGAGCACGGCGCCGGAGAGCCGCGCGGAGGGAAAGATCGCGTTCTTCCCCTCGACGCCGGCGAGGTTCGCCTTCGTCAGGTTCGCGCCCTTGAAGTTGGCCTGCGCGATGTTCGCGCCCTCGAGGTCGCAGCCCTCGAGGTCTGCGTCGATCAGCTGCGCCAGGACGAGGTCCATCCCCCGGAGCACGTGGCCCGCGAGGTTCGCCTCGATGAGAATCGTGTGGTGAAGGCGCGCGGATTCGATCTTCGCGGTGCGCAGGTCGACCTGGTAGAGCGTGGCCTTGTAGAGGTTGGCGGCGGAGAGATCGGCGCCGTCCATCCCGACGCCGCTCACGGTCGCGCGGTCGAGGTTGCTGCCCGCGAAGCGAGCGCGAGCCAGGTTGGTCTGGAGGATGCGCGCGGCGGTACCGTCCGAGTCGCGGGCGTCGGCGTCGGTGAGGTCGGACTCGACGATCGAGGCGGCCACCATCTTGGCCCCGACCAGCGAGGCCCCGGCGCCATTGGCCCTGAACAAGGTCGCGTGGCGGAGCGCGGCCCCGTCGAGCTTGGCGGACGAGAGGTCGCAGCCGGAGAGCGTCGCCTCGCTGAGCTTCGCACCGCGCAGGTCGGCGCCGCGGAAGGAGCAGTCGCTGAAGATGCCGCCACCGAGATCCGCGCCGGTGAGATCGAGCCCGTCGAAGGCCTGCCTCTCGAAGACCTCGCCCTCGTGGACGCGCCGCGAAAGCTCGGCCTTATCCATTGGCGCTCCTGTCGGGGATCACACGGACCTGCCTCAGGTTCGCGCCCTTGAAGCTCGTCTTGTCGTCACCCTTCATCTTGGCGCCGTCGGCGCGGAACAGGTTCGCCTCCTCGAAGCTCGCCCCGCCCACGAGGGCGCCGCCCATCATCGCGCGCATCAGGTCCGCCCGCGCCAGGTCCGCGCCGGTGAGGTCGGCCTTGATGAAGCGAGCCCCGACGGCGCGCACAGCCTCGAGCTTGGCGCCGCGGAGGTTGGCCCCCGACAGGTCCGCGTCGGTGAGGTCGGCCTCGCGCAGGTCCGCGCCCTCCAGGTTCACGCCGCGCAGGTTCAGCCGGCGGAGGTCGGCGCCTCGGAGGTCGCTCCGCGCGAGCGACGAGCCCTTCTCCACCTTCACGAAGCTCACCCGTTCGAGCTTGATGCCGCGGAGGCAAGCGTCCTCAATCGTGGCGTCGACGAACGACGTACGGAAGAACGAGGCGCCGGAGAGGTCCGCACCGGAGAGGTCCACGTTCAGCAGCGCCGCCCGCTGGACCCTCGCGCCGCGGAGGTCGGCGCCGCGAAGGTCGCCCTTCAGGACCGTCAGCTCGGTCGCGGTGATCTGGGCCAGGGTCGGACGTTCGCACCGTGCATCCGAGATCTGTGCCTTGTCGAGCTTCGCGCCCGTCAGGTCGGTCCCGGTGAGCATAGCGCCGATGAGCACCGCCTCGGAGAGATCGACCCCGCCGGTGAGCTTCGTCCGCGTGAGATCGGCCTCGCCGAAATTGGCGCCCGAAGCCTTCGCGCCGTGGAAGTCGGCGCCGCTCAGGTCGGCTCGCGTGAAGACCGCGCGCTCCACGTTCGCTCCCCTGAACGAGCAGCCGGCGAGCCTGGCCTTCTCCAGGAAGGAGCCCGACAGGTCGCACCCGGAGAAATCGAGCCCTTCGAGCGCCGCGCCGGTCAGGTCGAGACCGGCGAGGCTCTCCTTCGCCGAGAGCGCCGCCTCGACCTCGCGCCGGAGAGCCGATGCCTCGGGCTCGTCCAGCGGCGAGGCGGGCGGCATGTGCTGGGCAGCGCGCCGGTAGGCGTCCCGGATGGCGGTCTCGGCCCTGCGCAGCGACTCGAGGAACGCAGGATCGTCAATCTTCGCCGCGTTCGCGGGCGGCGGGATGCCGAGCGCCTTCGCCTTGGCGAGCAGCTCCTTGACGTGCGCAACGTGCCCCTCGGCCGTGAACTTGGGCGGACCGCCGCGCCTGTCGCCCGCCATCTTCCGGTCGGCGTCAATCCCCACCTTGCGGCACGCCTCGCGGAGCCGGTCGAGCGCCTCCGCCCTGCGCGTCTCGGCGTCGCGCCGGGCGGCCTCGGCCTGCGCCGTGACATCGTCGACGAAATCCGGGAGCTCGTGGATCTCGGGCACCTTCGGCTCGGGGGGCAGCTCCTTCGGGAGGTGCGCGTCGGGGTCGAGCCCGGCAGCCTCGAACCGCGCGCGCGCGGCGGCGAGCTCCCGCTGGGCCCGCCGGCGCATGTTCCCTTGCACCAGGTCCTCCCGCGCCAGGATCGCGTCCATCTCGGCGAGCGCCGCCGCCTTCGCGATGCGAAGATCGGCGGGGAGGAGGTCACCCTCGCGCAGTGAATGGAGCGCGCCGCGGCGCTTGTCGAGGCGCCGCCGGCGCACCTCGCGGTAGTGATCGAGGGAGCGGGGCTCCCCCTTCCGCTCGAGCGCGAGGAGGACGTCGACCACGTCGGAGGCCTCCTCGTCGGCGACGTCGATGCCTCCGCGGAAGAGCAGGACCACCCGATCCTTGTGCGGCAAGAACCAGATCGTGTCGCAGCGAAGGGCGACGTCGTCGAGCACGCCCTCGTCGGCCCCCCGGCGCGTCACGAGACAGCGCGCCGAAAAGCTCGGGAGGGTGCCCTCGATCCGAGGCCGGTCCGGGTGCACGTTCTGGAGGGCGAAGGGCTCGCCGCCCTGCCAGTAGCCGTCGATCCACTGATCGTCGGGCGCGACGTTGAAGTACGTCGGATCGAAGTCCTCCGCCATCTCGGGGTAGCGCGTTTCGATCCACCGCCGGTCGTAGGTTCCGAGCTTCTTCATCCGCTGCGGGAGCGCCGGATCGACGGGGCCGAAGGCCGCGATGGGCGGACGTTCGCGCGGAGAAGTGACGAGCTTCTTCGCCATCTCGAGGTTCGGGAGCGGCTGCGCCGCCTCGCCCGCCTCGTTCTTGACCACCGCGTAGCCCTTGCCGACGGGGTTCGGTGCGTGGCCCTCTCCGCCGAAGGCGCGGTCGTAGCTCAGCGGCATCGCGGTGAAGGGCACGGCCTCCGTCGGCCCGGTGAGCTTCCACCAGCGATCGCCGATCGCCCACACCTCCTTGTCGACCAGGGGCTGGCCGGCCGGGCCGATGGTGAGGCGCACGGGAACGATGGGCACCGGCTTGCCCTGCGGCGCGAACGCGAAGCCGGACAGGAGGGCCTCACCGCGGACCTTCGGCTTGATCTCGTCGAGGAACCCGGTGCTGCCCGGGAGCCCCGCGATCTCCCTCCACAGCGTCTGCTCCTGTTCGATCGTCGCGCCGTCCAGGCTCACCATCGCGCCGACGACGAGGACCAGCCGCACCTTGCCGTCGTGCTGGAACGGAGCGTTCAGCGCGGTGAGCGCCATCGGCTTGAGCGTGCGCATGCCCAGCCTAGACGACGATGTACGCGCCGACGAGCTTGTTCACCAGCGCGCCCATGCGGACGTGGGTCGGGCTGGTGACGATCTCGGCCGCGAGATCGTTCATGTTGAGGGCCGAGATCTCCGTCTTGAGAGGGTGGTTCTCGAACGTCATGGCGCAGTTCAGCTCGAGCGCGACGCCGAGCTCGAGGACGAGCTTGGCCGCAGCCGTGATCTCCATCACTGCGCCGGCGACGATGCTGGTGTCGACCCCGAGCTTCCCCTCGAAATTGGCGCCCGCGTAGATCTCGGCCTTCGCGCCGGCGGTGAGCTCGAAGTGGGTGTCGCCCTTGATCTCCGAGTAGGGCCCCGAACGTCGTCCGGACCTCGGAGCCGCCGACGGTGAGCTTGTACTCGCTCGCAATCGTCTCCTCCTTGTTCGTCGCGATGGTGATCGTCTGGTCTCCGGTGACGCCAATCGTTTGCCCGCCGCTGATGGTGGTCTTCTGCCCGCCGGTGACCGTGAGCTCCTGCCCCGCGTGGACGGTGGTCTTGTGGCCGACGTTGTACGTCTCCTCCGTGAGGCCTCCGTTCACGGTCGTCTGCTGCCCGACGTTGTAGGTCGACTTGCGCAGCGCCCCGTTGACCGTCGACTCGTGGCCGGTGTTGTACGTCTCCGTGACCTTGCTCTGCACGAGCTCCGTGAACGTCCCGGAGGCTCACGGTGTGGAAGGCGTTGCCCGAGCTGACCGTCGTCTTCATGTCGACGTTGTCGACGATGGTGGTCAGGTTGTTGAGCACGTGCACGGTCATGTTGCCGCCGCCGCTCGGGCCCGGGATGCCGTTGCCCACGCCGATGTCGAGCGCCGCCATCGCGCCGAAGCCCATGTTCTGCTGCGTGCTGAGCGTCACCTCGTGCGACGGATAGGCGAGGCCCATGTTGAGGAAAGAGGTGGCGTAGGGCGTGGAGAGCCGGACCCACTCGTTCCCCGCTTTGTCCTCGATCTCGATCCGGTTGCGCGCGCCGGTCTGGATGACGTTCTTGGTGTGGTTGGCCGATGTCACCGGGCTCGGGTGGAGCATGTTGGGCACGACGCCGGAGATCACCGGGCGATCCGGGTCGCCCCCGAGGTAGCTGAAGACCACCTCCGTCCCCTTGCGGAGGGGGAAGTGGAAGCCCTCGATGTCGCCGCCGTGCGGCTGCATCATCCGCACCCAGGTCGTCGCCTTGCCGCCCTTGAGCGTGCTCTCGTCGAACTTGAACTTCGCGTTGTAGCGGCCCTGCTCGTCGATCTGGGCGTACTCGCTGTCGGCCGGGCCGTCGACGATGCCGTTCTCGTACCCGTAGATGCGCGGCCACGCGGTGAGGCTCTCGGCGCGGAACTGGAGCTTCGCCGGCATCGCGTCCACCTCGACGGAGTAAACGTCGTCGCCCCCCTCCATCTGGAGCATCGCCCGCACGGCGGGGTGCCCGTTCGCCTGGTTGGCGGTGTGGTGCACGGCGTGCGCGAGGTACCTGGTGTTGAAGCTCGGGAAGGGGTGCTCGTCGACCTCGAACGTGTAGCCCGCCCGGAGGTGGGTGCGGTTGCCGGCGGCGTGGTAGATGGCCTGCCGCGCGAGCATCTCCTCGGCGCGGATCTTGGCGAGGCGGTCGCCCGCGCTGGGGCTGAAGAAGCGCTCGCCGTACAGGTTGACCTCGCCCGTGCCGTTGTCGGCGACCTTGGCGGTGCCCGACACGTTGAGGTTGGGCTTGGCGTAGTCGTAGTCCTTGAGGCGCACGCTCGCGGGGAGCGTCGTGTGCCGGCAGGTGAAGGAGCGGAACCGCATCCCCTTCGAGACGTCGCTGCCGAACTGGGGGAAGTAGCGGACGGGGAGGCCGAGCTCGTCGTCGTCGTACGCGCGGTGGTCGGTGAGGATGAGCCGCTCCCCGTCGTCTCCGTGCTCGAAGAAGTAGAAGATCCCCTCGCGCTCCATCCACCGGGAGATGAAATCGAGGTCGCTCTCCCGGTACTGGCAGACGTGCTCCTCCACCTCGTAAGTGCCGAGGCGGAACTCGTGGTCGGTGACCCCGTTCTCCTCGAGGATGGCCTTGATGATGTCCGGCACCTTCATCTTGGTGAAGATGCGGCTGTGCCTCCCGAGCGCGAGCTGCCAGAGCCGCGGGACGAGGACGGCGCGCACGACGACGTGCCCGTCGGACGCGTGCAGCACCTCGACCCTCCCGAAGACGCCGGCGAAGACGAAGGGGGGGACGCCGAGCTCGTGCCGATCGACGACCAGCCTGGCCTTGCCGCCGATCGCGTCGGCGAGATCGAGCTCCTCCCGAGCTCCTGCCGGACGAGGAGGAAGATCTCGATCTCGTAGGGCCGCGAGATGGTCTCAGTCCCGCGGAAGCCGAGGACCTGCACGCCACGCGGAAGCACGCTCGAGGAGATCGTGACCAGTTCGCTCATGGAAGCTCCTGCCTCTCTCCCAGCAAGGGGCGCGCCCACGCACGCCGCGGACAAGCGAAGAGGATAACGCCTCGGCTCGGACGAGCGATAGCGCGTTCTCGGACGCTCTGGCCGCGGATCCCGGGCGGATCCCGGGCGGATCCGTGGTGGATCGGCAGTGGATCAGGGGCGCATCAGCGGTGGATCAGCTACGCATCAGCGGTGGATCGGCGACGCATCAGCGGTAGGTAATGGTAGGTGCGTCAACGGTAGCGGCCGGCCCGTGCGGCGCCGCGCGCGCCCCGCTTCGCCCCACCGCGGGCCTTCGCCGGCTTGGCGGGCTCCCCGGCCGCGTCGAGGTCGCCCTTGAGCAGCCGGAGCTGATCGCGCAGGCGCGCGGCCTTCTCGAACTCGAGGTTCTCGGCCGCGGCGAACATCTCCTGCCGCAGCGCCTCGACGCGCTCGGACAGGTCCACCTCCTGCGCGGGCGCCGCGCCGGCCCCCCCGGAGGCGCCCTTCGGCACCGCGTAGTAGTCGCGCGCGCCGGAGGTCGGCGACAAATCGAGGATCGCCTTCACGACCGTGGCGGGGGTGATGCCGTGCTCCTCGTTGTAAGCGTGCTGCAGCTCGCGCCGGCGGTTCGTCTCGCCGATCGCCTGCTTCATCGCGGCCGTCTCGCGGTCGGCGTACATGACGACCTTGCCGTTCACGTTGCGCGCGGCACGCCCGATGGTCTGGATGAGCGAGCGGGGGCTGCGCAAGAACCCCTCTTTGTCGGCGTCGAGGATGGCGACGAGCGAGACCTCGGGCAGGTCGAGGCCCTCGCGCAGCAGGTTGATGCCGATGAGCACGTCGAACTCCCCACGCCGGAGATCGCGGAGGATCTCGACGCGCTCCAGCGTGTCGACGTCCGAGTGCAGGTAGCGGACGCGGACGCCGAGCTCGGTGTAGTACTCGGTCAAATCCTCGGCCATCCGCTTGGTCAGCGTCGTGACGAGCACGCGCTCCCCGCGGCTCACGCGCTCCCGGATGCGGTGCAGGAGGTCGTCGACCTGCCCGGCGACGGGGTGGACCTCGACCGGCGGATCGAGGAGCCCCGTCGGGCGGATAATCTGCTCGACCACGACGCCGCCCGCCTGCTGCAGCTCGTAGTCGCCCGGCGTCGCGCTGACGAAGAGGACGGAGGCGTAGTGCTGCTCGAACTCCTCGAACTTGAGCGGGCGGTTGTCGAGCGCGCTCGGGAGGCGGAAGCCGTACTCCACGAGCGTCTCCTTGCGGGCGCGGTCGCCGCGGTACATCGCCCCCACCTGAGGGATGGTCTGGTGCGACTCGTCGACGATCAGCAGGAAGTCCTTGGGAAAGTAGTCGATCAGCGTCGGCGGCGGATCGCCCTGCTTCCGGCCCGAGAGGTGGCGCGAGTAGTTCTCGATCCCGTTGCAGAAGCCCATTTGCTCCATCATCTCGAGGTCGTACATCGTCCGCTGCTCGATGCGCTGCTTCTCGAGGAACCTGCCCGCCTTGTCGTAGTAATCGAGCCTGTCGCGCAGCTCCTCGCGGATGTTCTGGATGGCCATGCGGAGCTGCTGCTGCTCGGTGACGTAGTGGGAGCCGGGGTAGACCGCGTAGCGATCGAGCTGGCCCAGCACCTTGCCGCGGAGCGGGTCGACCTCCTTGATGGCCTCCATCTCGTCGCCGAAGAACTCGACGCGGATGGCCGTCGACTCCTCGTACGCGGGGAAGATCTCGACCACGTCGCCCCGGACGCGGAACGTGCCGCGGTGGAAGTCGACGTCGTTGCGCGAGTACTGGATGTCGACCAGCTTGCGCAGGAGCTCGTCGCGCCTGCAGCTCGACGCCCTTCTCGAGCTTCACGAGCAGGCCGTGGTAGCTCTCGGCGGAGCCGATGCCGTAGATGCAGCTCACGGAGGCGACGATGATCACGTCCGGGCGGGAGAGGAGCGCGTGCGTCGCCGCGTGCCGCATGCGGTCGATCGCGTCGTTGATGATGGCGTCCTTCTCGATGTACGTGTCGCTCGCGGGGACGTAGGCCTCGGGCTGGTAGTAGTCGTAGTAGCTGACGAAGTACTGGACCGCGTTCTGGGGGAAGAGCTCGCGAAGCTCGCCGTAGAGCTGGGCCGCCAGGGTCTTGTTCGGGGCGAGCACGAGCGTCGGCTTCTGCTGCGTCTCGATCACCTTGGCGGCGGTGAACGTCTTGCCGCTGCCGGTCACCCCGAGGAGGACCTGAGAGCGGTCGCCCGCGCGCGTAGCGCCGCGTTGATCTCGGCTCAGCGCGCGAGGTTGATCGCCGCACGGCTTGAAGTCGGAGACGAGCTCGAATCGCTTGGACATGGAGCCGGCACCATAGTTTCGTTCGCGGGGGTGCCGCAACCGAGGCCGCCCTCGCCGGGGCATGACTGGATGCGTCTCGGACCGCCCCGGATGCCGCGGGCCCTCCTCCGATGCTAACGCGCACGCCTCAGCTTGCCGCTCCTGCGCGACCATCCCTACGCCGCGTTCCTCGATCAGGTGGAGAAGCCCGCCCGGTACGCCGGGGGCGAGGTCGGCTCGATCGTCAAGGACTGGTCGACGCGTGGAGGCCACGTTCTGCCTCGCGTTCCCGGACGTCTACGACATCGGGATGAGCCACCTCGGCTTCAAGATCCTCTACAAGCTCCTCAACGACGACCCGCGCACCCTGGCCGAGCGCTGCTACGCGCCCTGGGTCGACATGGAGCGCGAGCTCCGCGCCCGCGGCCTGCCCCTCGTCTCGCTCGAGAGCGCGCGGCCGCTCCGCGACTTCAACGTGGTCGGCTTCTCGCTGCAGTTCGAGCTGACCTACTCCAACATCCTCAACGATGCTCGACCTCGGCGGCATCCCGCTGCGCTCGGTCGACCGCGGGGACGGCCGACCCGCTCGTCGTCGCCGGCGGGCCGACGGCGACGCACCCCGAGCCGATCGCGCCCTTCATCGACGCCTTCGTCATCGGCGACGGCGAGGAGAAGGCCACCGACGTCGCCCTCACCTGGGCCCGCCTGCGCCGCGCCGGCGTCCCGCGCGCGCGAGCGCCTCGTCGCGCTGGCGCGGCTCGGCGCCGTCTACGTGCCCTCGCTCTACGCCACCCGCATCGACGCCGACACCGGCCTCGCGGTGGTCGATCGCCCGCTCGACGCCGGGCGTCCCCTTCCCCATCGACCGCTCGCTCGTCGATCTCGACCAGTACCCCTTCCCCGACGACGGGCCCGACCGGCGGCCCGGAGGCGATCTTCGACCGCCTCTCCATCGAGATCGCCCGCGGCTGCACCGAGGGCTGCCGCTTCTGCCAGGCGGGGATGATCTACCGCCCCGTCCGCGAGCGCGATCCGGAGCAGATCGTCTCGACGGTGCTCTGCGGGCCGTCGAAGAAGTCGGGCCACGACGAGGTGTCGCTCACCGCGCTCTCCACGGCGGACGTCTCGTGCATCTCGCCGCTCATCAAGAAGGTGGCGCGCCGCCTGGCCGAGGAGCGCATCTCGCTCGGCGTCTCGTCGCTGCGCGCGTACGGCCTCGAGCCCGAGCTGCTCGACGAGATCAAGCAGGTGCGCGCCACCGGCCTCACCTTCGCGCCCGAGGCCGGGACGCAGCGGATGCGCGACGTGGTGAACAAGAACGTCACCGAGGAGCAGCTCCACGAGACGGCCGAGCGCGTCTTCTCGCGCGGGTGGGGCAAGATGAAGCTCTACTTCATGATCGGCCTGCCCGACCGAGACCGACGAAGACGTGCGCGGCGTGGTCGAGACGGGGATCCGCACCGTCGCCGTCGGCAAGCGGGCGGCGAAGGGGCGCGCCGCCGAGGTGACGGTGAGCGTCTCGACCCACGTCCCCAAGCCGCACACGCCCTTCCAGTGGGCCGCCATGGACACCCTCGCGCGAGGTGGCGCGGAAGCAGCAGATCCTCCGCGACACCGCGCGCGGCAACAGGGCGGTGAAGCTCCGCACGCACGAGGCCAACGCCTCGGTGCTCGAGGGCATCTTCGCGCGCGGCGATCGTCCGCTCGCCGACGTCCTCGAGCGCGCATGGCGGCAGCGGGGCGCGCTTCGACTCCTGGGACGACCAGCTCCGGCTCGACGTGTGGGAGGAGGCGTTCGTCCACTTCGGCGTCGACCGGGCCCGCTACCTCGGCACCATCCCGCTCTCCGCGCGCCTGCCGTGGAGCCACATCGACGTCGGGCTGGAGGACGGCTTCCTCGCCCGCGAGTACGCAAGGCGCTGCAGAACCGGCTCAGCCCGCCCTGCGGCAAGGTGGCCGGCGACGTTCGTCCACCACGACCAACCTGGAGGACGCGCGCGCCGACGAGCGCCGGCTGGTCTGTTACGACTGCGGCGTCGCCTGCGACCTCACCCAGATGCGCGAGGAGCGGATCACCTTCCTCGACGAAGCTCGGCGCCGAGAAGCGGCGCCTCCCAATCCATCCGGATCACGCCCCCTCCGCGCCCGGCGGAGTCGACCTCGACGAGCCCCCTCCGTCACCAGCTCCTGATCTCCAGGGCGCAGCTCGAAAGCGAGCCCCCGGCCCCAGGGGCGCGCCGGCTTCCGCTACCGCTTCCGCTATGAAAAGACGGGGGCGACCGCCCTCCTCGGCCACCTCGACGTGATCCGCGAGCTGCCCCGCGTCCTCCGCCGGGTGGGCGCGTCGATGGTGTACACGAACGGCTTCCACCCCAAGCCGGACATGAGCTTCGGCCCGGCGCTCTCGCTCGGCGTGTCGAGCCTCGACGAGTACGCCGACATCCGCCTCTTCGAGGACCTCGATCCGGAGGCGCTCGCCGCGCTCGTGGATCGCATGAGCCGCTCGAGCCCGGCCGGCCTCGCCTTCCGCGGCGCGATGAAGCTCGAGCCCGGCGCGCCCGGGATCACCAGGGCCGTCGACGGCGCGCGTTACGTGATCGCCTTCCCCCGCGACGTCATGCCGATCGACGCGCTGGCCACCCGCTGCGCCGAGGCCATGCGCGCCGCCTCGCTCCCGATCCGCCGGCAGATCGAGGGCATCGGCAAGGTGATCGACGCACGCAGCTACCTGCTCCGCGCGGAGGTCGCCGGAGCGGAAGGGCTCGCGGCGATCCGGCGGGCCGGGCTCGTCGGGGACCTCGTGGCCATCGACGTCGACTGCGCCATCCGGGCGAGCGGCGGCGTGAAGGCGGCGGAGGTCGCGGCGGTGATCGCCGGCGACGGCGTGACGGCCCCGCCGCACCGCGCCGTCCGGGTGGAGCTGTTCGGGATGGATGACGCCGGCCGCTTCTCGCCCCTCCAGGCAGGGCGCGGGGTGCGCGCGAAGGAGGCGCCCGCCCCGCTCCAGGACGCGCCTCCGGCCTGACCCGCTCAGGGCGCGCCGGGCAGACCCGCCGGGATGGGCGGCTTCTCCACGGGGGGAGGCTTGCCGCAGCCACAATCCGGCGGCGGCGCAGGTGGGGGCGGCGCCTGCGGAGGCAGCCCCACGGCGCCCGGCGCAGGCTCGGCGGGCGCGCTTCCCCAGGGCCCACCCGAGTAGGCCGGCGCCGGGGGCGCGCCGCCGCCGCAGCCGGACGCGAACAGCGCGGCGGCGACGATCATCCGCCGGTACGCGGAGAGGCGTGCGCGCATCGCGTCACAACACACCCCGGGGAGCGCGCCGTCAAGCGTCGCCGCAGCCCATCCGCGCCGGCTCTTCGTTTACCATCGTCCTCACGACGCGCGATCCCGGGCGGCGCCTCACGACGCCGCCCGACGAAGGAATCGCAGCCAAGGAGGTGCCTGGATCATGGCAACCGAGTCCATCCACGTCACAGCATTGATCCCCGCTCGCCCGGAGGCCGTGTACAACGCGTGGCTCAGCTCGGAGCGACACACGCAGATGACCGGCGGCGGGGCGCAGATCGACCCGAGGGTCGGCGGCAGCCACAGCGCCTGGGGCGACTACATCTCCGGCAAGACGCTGGAGCTCGTGCCCGGCGCGCGCATCGTGCAGTCGTGGCGCACGCTCGAGTTCCCCGCCGAGAGCGGTGACTCGAAGATCACGGTCACGTTCGAGCCGGACGGCGACGACACGCTCGTGTCGATCGCGCACGACGACATCCCGGAGGGCCAGGGCGCCAGGTACGCGAGCGGCTGGTACGACCACTACTTCACGCCGATGACCACGTACTTCTCGGACGCCACCGGGGAGCCGGCGAAGAAGCCCGCCCGCCGGAAGCCGGCCGCGAAGAAGAAGGCGACCGCAAGGAAGGGCGCCAAGAAACCCGCGGCCAAGAAGGCCACCGCGAAGAAGGGCGCCGCAAAGAAGGGCGCCGCGAAGAAGGGGGCCAGGAAGCCGGCCGCCAAGAAGGCTGCTCGCAAGACCGCCGCAAAGAAGCCCGCGGCCCGGAAGGCCGCCACCAAGAAGCCGGCCGCCAGGAAGGCCGTCCGCAAGCCCGCCGCAAAGAAGCCCGCCCGCAAGCCTGCCCCTGCTCCGACCAAGGGCTGACCGCCCCGTCGGGCAATGCCCGTGTGCCTCCCCTTGCCCAGGCCGTGACACGAAGATCAGGGTCCGCGGCGGTCGCCCTCGCGCCGTACGCGTGATCTGCCGGGCCCGGCCACGTCCGTGAGGCTCGGCACCTCCCTTGCTCAGTGGCGCTTCGCGTCCACGAGGCACGGCCACCACCGCGCCTCCCCTTCCCTTGCTTGGCTTCTCGCTTCGCTTTTCTTCGTCGCGCTTCCTTTGCCGTCTTTGCTTCACGCTTCCGCCTTCCTTGTAGCTCGCTGCTCGATCGCACCCACGTCCGCTACCCTTCGCCCTGTCCCCGGCCCGCCGCGCCGCAAAATTGGCGCTACGCGGGCCGGGGGCAGGGCGGCGGGTGATGTCGTATGCTCCCGCCGTGGGCGACGAAGATCCCCTGGCAGCTCGAGCGGCGCACCGCGCGCCTGGTGGCCGCCGGCGCCGTCGGCGCGAGCGTCGCGCACGAGCTGCGCAACGCGCTCGCGGTCGCGGAGTCGGCCCTCTTCCTCGCCCAGCGCGAGATTCGACGACCGCCCGCGGCTCGTCCGCCACCTCGACCAGGTCGGCGCCGAGATCCGGAAGGCGCACCACGTCATCGGCAGCGTGCTGGGCCTCGCGCGCGGCGAGCCCGTGCGGCGCGAGCCCGCGCCGGTGGGCCGCCTCGTCGAGGCCACGCGCCACGGGCTGACGCTGCCCGCGTCCTTCACCTTCGAGGTCGCCATCGAGCCGTCCGATCTGACCGTGCTCTGCGATCCGATCCTCCTCGAGCGCGTCTTCTCGAACCTGTACCTCAACGCCGTGGAGGCCCTCGCCGGCCGCGAGCGCGCCGCGATCGTGACGCGCGCCTGGCTCGGGGACGAGCGCACCTACCTGGAGGTCGAGGACGACGGCCCCGGCCTCGACCCCGGGGTCGCCGACTGCATCTTCGAGCCGCTCTGCACCGGCAAGGCGGGGGGCACGGGCCTCGGGCTCGCGCTCAGCCGGGCGATCCTCGAGGCGCACGGCGGGGAGATCACCGCGACCACCGGCCGGGGCGGGGGCGCCGCGTTCCGCATGTGGCTGCCGAACGGGTGACGTACTAGCTTCGCGTCATGCAGACGGAAGCGATGGTGCTGGACCGCCACGGCGGGCCGGAGGTGCTCGAGCGGCGGGCGATCGAGATCGACGCCCCGGGGCCCTGCCAGGCGCGCATTCGCGTGCACGCCGTGGCGATGAACCACATGGATCTCTGGGTCCGCAAGGGCGGCCCCGCGTTCAAGCTCCAGTACCCGCACCGCCTCGGCTGCGACATCGCCGGCGTGGTCGAGGAGCTGGGCCCGGGCGCCCGCGGCGTGGCCGTGGGCGATCGCGTGATGGTCCAGCCCGGCCTCTCGTGCGGCGTCTGCAAGGCCTGCCTGTCCGGCCGCGACAACCTCTGCCGGAGCTACCGCATCCTCGGGGAGAACGCGCAGGGCGGCTACGCCCGGCACATGAACCTGCCGGACGTGAACCTGATCAAGATCGGCGACAAGCTCGGCTTCGCCGAGGCGGCAGGCTTCCCCCTCTGCACGCTCACGGCGTGGCAGATGGTCTTCCGGAAGGGCGCCGTGCGGCCGGGGCAGACAGTGGTCGTGCACGCGGCCGGGAGCGGTGTGTCGTCGATCGCCATCAAGCTCTGCAAGCTCGCCGGCGCGCGCGTCATCGCCACCACCGGCTCGCCCGAGAAGCGCGATCGGGCCCGCGCGATCGGCGCCGACGAGGTCATCCTCACGAGCGAGCAGGACTACGTGGCGGAGGTCAAGCGGCTCACGGGGAAGGCCGGCGCGGACGTGATCCTCGACCACGTGGGCGGCGAGCTCTTCGAGAAGGCCGTCCTCGCCGCGGGCTGGGGCGGGCGCATCGTGACCTGCGGGGCGACGGCCGGGTTCTCGGCCAAGGTCGACCTGCGGCAGGTCTTCTTCCGGCAGGTGGAGATCCTCGGGTCGACGATGGGGTCGAAGGGCGACCTGATCGAGGCGCTGCCGATGATCCTCGACGGGCGCCTCTCGGCGACCGTGGATCGGGTGGTCCCGCTCTGGGCGGCGCGGGACGCGCACGAGGCGCTGGAGAACCGCAAGGTCTTCGGCAAGGTCGTGCTGGCGGTCGACTAAAAAAGCGCGTGAGACTTGCGTGGAGGGCCGCTAGGGTGCGGTGACCGTGACCTCCCCCAAGGCGAGCGCCAGGACACGCGGCGAGCGCCGAAAGGCCGCCGAGGCGGACGAGCGTCCGGGCTCCGCCACGCCCACGGTCGGTCACGATGGGGGGAGGCCCCCCATGCCCCCCGCCGAGGCCAAGCACCTGCCCCCCAAGGCTGCCGAGCGGGCGGGCGCCGCCGCTGCCCCTGCCCAGCCCGCCTCGCCCGCCGCGCCCGCCTTCGAGGGGCAGTACCGCGTCGAGATCCCCACGGCGGGGTTCGAGGGCCCGCTCGATCTGCTGCTGCACCTCATCCAGCAGCACGAGCTCGACATCCTCGACATCCCCATCCGGTTCGTCACCGCGCGCTTCCTCCAGTACCTCGCCGTGATGCGCACGCTGAGCATCGACGTCGCCAGCGAGTACCTGGTGATGGCGGCCACGCTGGCGCACATCAAGTCGAAGATGCTCCTCCCCACCGTGCCCGAGGGGCAGGACGAGGGGCTGCCCGGGGAGGAAGAGGAGGATCCGCGCGCCGAGCTGGTGCGCAGGCTGCTCGAGTACCAGAAGTACAAGGCCGCCGCCGCGGAGCTGGCCGAGCGCGGCACGCTGGGCAAGGACGTCTTCGGCCGCGGGAACACCGAGGAGACGCCCACGGGGCCCGCGCCCTTCGCCCCCGCCGGCGTCTTCTCGCTGCTCGACGCGTTCGAGAAGATCCTCAAGCGCACCAACGTCAAGCTGGATCACGAGGTCGTCTTCGACCGCATCAGCATCACCGACCGCATCCTCCAGCTCAGCGAGAAGCTCGAGGTGCGGAAGGCGATGCGCTTCGAGGATCTGCTCGTCGAGCCGGGGCGCGCGATCACGCGCTTCGACATCGTGATCACGTTCCTCGCCATCCTGGAGATGGCCAAGCTGCGGATGCTCCGCATCTACCAGAGCGGGCCGCTGGCGACGATCCACCTCGAGCTCGCGGTCGAGAAGCCGTCCCCGCCCGAGGGGTTCGAGGAGCCGGGGCAGACGGATGGCGAGGGGGCTGGCTCGTCTCCGCAGTCCGAGGGGAAGGCCGCGCAGGCGCACGCGCACGCGCACGAACACGAGCACGAGCACGAGCAGGAGCAGGAGCAGGAGCACGAGCACGAGCACGAGGACGAGCGCGATTCGGAGGGGGAGACTTGACGGATCGGAGGCGGCGCGGGTCGAAGCGCGCGTCCGAGGCTCCCGAGGCAGACGAGAGGGAGCTGGTTCTCGCGCTGCGACGGAAGTCCTGGCTGCGTCTCGGGCCTCCGCCCGCGCCTCCGCCGGTGGAGATTGCGGCCGTCGCCGTCGTGATGCTGGAGGCCAAGGCACCCGCCAACGACGCGGAGCTCCCCCGGCGGCGAGGCCCCGCGCGCGCCCGAAGCTGCGCCTCCGAAGAAGCGGAGGGCGACGAAGCGGGAGGCTGATGGGCTGTCGGCGATGCGCCGGCGTGCGTGGCTCTGGCTACGCCCGCCCGCCCCGAAGGCCACGAAGGCTTCCGAGGGCGCGGAGGCCGAGCCGCCCAAGCGCAGGCGGGGCAAGCGCGAGGCCGCGCCCACGGTCACCGCCGCGGCAAAGGCTTTCCGTCGCCGGGCCTGGGCGTGGCTCGCGCCCCGCCCCAAGGCCCCGTCGAAGCGGGGCTCCGATTGTCCCCAGGCGCCGGGCCCTGCCGCCGCGCCCGAGGCGGAGGCGCCGAAGCGCAGGCGAGGCAAGCGCGACGCGGGGCCTCCCCCCGCCCTGCTCGACTTCCGCCGCCGCGCCTGGGCCTGGTTCGCGCCTCGCGCGACCGGCGAGGCGGCGGCGGGCACGCACGTCCCGGCGCGCGCTCCTGCGCAGGTGGAGGCGATCCCCGGCGGCGAGGTCGTCCGGGCGCACCTCAAGGGGGTGCTCGAGGCGCTGATCTTCGCGTCGGAGCACCCGCTCCCCGCGAGGGACCTCGCGCGCATCGCCAAGGCCGACCTGAAGCTGGTGAAGACGCTGCTCGCGGAGCTGGTGGCCGAGTACCACGCGCGCGGCGTCCGGCTCGACGAGGTGGCGGGCGGCTTCGTCTTCCGCACGAGCCCCGTGTTCGCGCCCTTCGTGCGGGAGCAGGCGGCGCAGAAGCCGGTGAAGATGACGCGGGCCCAGCTCGAGACGCTGGCGATCGTGGCCTACCGGCAGCCGATCACGCGGCCCGAGATTGACGAGGTGCGCGGGGTCGACTCGGGGGCGGTGCTCAAGTCGCTGCTGGAGCGCGAGGTGGTGCGCATCATCGGCAAGAAGGACGAGCCCGGGCGCCCGATGCTCTACGGGACGACGAGCACGTTCCTGGAGCTGTTCGGCCTGAAGGCGCTCGGCGATCTGCCGACGCTGCGCGAGTTCACGGAGCTGACCGACGAGTCCCGCCGGGCCTACGAGCGCGAGATGGGCGAGTCCGCCCCGGATGGGGGCGAGGCGGGGCTGATGGGCGGCGAGGGGGAGATGCGAGCCCCCGCGGCGGCGCCGGCGGAGAAGGTGGACGTGGCGGCGCTGGAGGAGGATCCGACGTTCGTGCCGCCCGCGGAGGAGGGTGGGGGCGAGGTGGCCGCCGAGGCGGAGGCGGCAGAAGAAGGGGGAGCCGAGGAGGGCGGGGAGCCTGCCGCGGACGAGGGTGGGGGTAACGAGGGCGAGGAGACCGACGAGGCGGACGAGGACGAGGACGAGGACGAGGACGAGGACGAGGACGACGAGGACGAAGACGAAGACGAAGACGAAGACGAAGACGAAGACGAAGACGAAGACGAAGACGAAGAATAGCCGCCCATGAGGCGGTGGCGCGCGCCACGCGGAAAGCGCGCCGCCGACGCGGTGGGCGCACGGACGACGGGGTGGGCGGGCGCGCCACCGGGAAAGCGCACCGCCGACGCAGTGAGGGCACGGACGATGCCGTGGGCGGGCGCGCCACCGGGAACGCGCACCGCTGACGGGGTTGGCGCACGGACGACGCGGCCTGCGGGCGCGCCACCAGGAAAGCGCACCGCCGACGCAGGGGGCGCACGGACGACGCGGCCGGCGGGTGCGCCACCAGGAAAGCGCACCGCCGACGCCGTCGGCGCACGGACGACGCGGTTGGCGGGCGCGCCACCGGAAACGCGCGCCGCCGACGCATTGGGCGCACGGACGACGCGGCTGGCGGGCGCGCGACCGGGAATGCGCACCGCCGACGCAGTGGGCGCACGGACGACGCGGCCGGCGGGCGCGCCACCGGGAATGCGCACCGCCGACGCGGTGGGCGCACGGACGACGCGGCCGGCGGGCGCGCCACCGGGAATGCGCACCGCCGACGCGGTGGGCGCACGGACGACGGGGTGGGCGCGCGCGCCACGGGAAAAGCGCACCGCCGAAGCGGTTGGCGCACAGCCGACGCGGCTGGCGGGCGCCGCAGCAGGTTCGCTCAACGCCGCACGCCGCGTCGCGTCATCCAGCCGGGTCGTCGGCCGGGTCCGTGTATCGCTCCGCCAGCTTCTCGGCGGCGTCCCGCAGCTCCGGGTGGACGAGGAGCTTGCGGACGAGGCGCCAGAGGGCCGGGTCGGCGAGGGCGTGAACGGGAGAGGCCGGGGCGGATTTGCGGCGCGGCTTCCGGGGGATGGCGGAGGGGCCCTTCTTGCGCAGCGCCTCCATCATGTCCACGTGGCGCTTGGTCGGGAACAGGTCGGACCGCTCCCACGCGAGCACCGTCTCCTGCTCGACGCCGAGCGCCCCGGCCAGCTCGCGCGCGGTGCAGCCGAGCTCCTGGCGGAGCGCCTTGATGGCCTCGGGCGACATGGGCCGGCGAGGGTAGCGCCCACGCGGCGGGCGGGCCGGCGAAAATCGAAGCGGGCACGCAACTCGGCCGGGGCTCGGGTCGATGCTGCTGCATGGATCTTCGAGCCTCGTTGAGACGGGCGCCGCTCCTCGCCGCGATCGCGGCGGTTGCGGCCGGTTGTGACCCCCAGCTCCCCATCCCGGCGGGCGCGCCCTCGGTCGTGGACGTCGACGGCGGCTTCCTCGCGCCTCCCGTCGGCACAGGAGGGGCGAGCGCAGGCGGCGGGCTGCTCTCGGTGACGGTCGACCCGCCGGCGGACATCGGCGCGGCGCCGAGCGTCCTTCGCCTCCGGGCCGAGCTGCCGGGGACCAAGCTCGACCCCACGCAGCTCGTGCTGGTGGAGGGCACGCTCACGGTGCGGCAGGTCGAGGAGTTCTACCGGGGGAAGGTGTCCGCCACCGTCAGCAAGCAGATCGTCGACGCGCTGACCTGGAACGAGGGGGACGCCGAGGTCCTGGCGCCGACCGCGCCGCTCCAGGCTGGGGAGGCGTACACGCTCGTGATGGCCGACGTGACCGCGGCGACGGGCGTGCAGATCGCCTCCGGCGACACGGTGCCGTTCCTCGCGCGCGCCTGGCCTCCCGACGGGGCGTCCGGCTCGGCCGAATTCGCCGTCTGGTGCGCGTCGTCGGCCGTGCCCCGGGTGGACTCCGCGGCGACGGCGGAGCCCGGCGGCCCTCCAGGGCGGATCCGGCGGGGTGCCATCGCGGAGGGCGCGGGGGAGCGCTGCCTGCGCTTCGAGGCGGATTCCCCCGACGCGCACGGACGGACGGTCGCGGTGCCTCCACCGCTGGTCACGTCGGCGGACACGCCCCACCGCGCGATGCGCCTCGACCCGCGCCCGCTCCGGTTCGACGGCAAGCCACTCCCCGCGAGCCCGCTCCCGTGCGACCCGGGCGAGGTCCGCTTCGGCCCCGGCTGCGCGACCGTGGCAGACGACCGGATCTACGGGCGATCTCCCGCGGCCCCGCTGCTCTGGGCGATCGCGGGCGCCGGGACGGACACCGTCCTCGCCGCCGGCCCGGGCGACCCCTTCGTCATCGCCGGCCTCCCCCCCTCGACCGACATCCTCCTCGACGTCGCCGCCATCGACACCGCGGGCGCCGTGCAGCGAACGCTCTTCACCGCGACCACGCGCCCGCCTCGGCCGCACGTGGCGCTGAACGAGGTCCTCGCCTACCCCCTCGGGCCCGAGCCGGCGCAGGAGTGGGTGGAGATCGTCAACGACGGACCTGCCGCCGCCGATCTCGATGGTTACGTTCTGTTCGTCGAGGCCCGCGCGACGCCGCTACCTCCGGCCAAGCTCGCGCCGGGCGCGTTCGCGCTCGTCGTCAGCGAAGGATACATGGCCGCGGGCGGCCCCGACGTCGCGCCTCCCCCAGGGACGCAGATCCTGACCGTGCCGCACCTGGGAAAGCAGGGCCTCTCCAACGAGGGCGAAGCCCTGTCGCTCATCGACGGCGACGGGAACACCGTCTCCACCTTTCCGTCGACGCCGAAGCCCAAGCAAGGCTTCAGCGTCGCGCGACGGACGCCGTCCGCCCCCGACACGCTGCCGGCCTCCTTCGCGCTCGCGACGCCCAGCCCCGGGCGCCCGAACACCTGGTGAACGGGCGCGGCGGCAGCATGGATGCCTCACGACGTGCGCGCGTGGGCGACGCGTACCGCCTCGGCTGGCGAAGCGCGTCGCCCCGCTCGAAAGCAGGCGGTGCAAACGAAAAACCCAGGAGAAATCCCACGAATGGGAGGGTGACGGGGCACACCCCGAGAGCTAGGTTTGATTGCAAGGCAACCCATACCGTGGAGGGTCGTCCGGTAGAGACCGTATTCCCGTACCGGCGCCCTCCACGCGGAGCTCGTTACGATGGCCGGTGTCCGTGAGAAGCTCTTGACCGCGTTCCGATCTCGCCTCGCTCTGCGAGGTGGATCTCAAGACCATCCACAATTGGGTGGATCGCGGGAGAATCCCTCATTTCCGCACCCCGGGGCGCCACCTCCGGTTCCGCGCCGCCGACGTCGCCGAGTTCCTCCGCGCGTGGGGGTACTCCGTCCCGCGCGAGCTCTCCAAGGGGAGCGCGCGCACGGTGCTCGTCGTCGGGTCGAAGGATACGGTCTCGTACGTCGCCCGCGCGCTCGGCGAGACCTTGCCCCTCCGCCACGCAGCGCACCCGTACGACGCGCTCGTCTTCGCCGGATCCGACCCGGCGGACGTCTACGTCATCGACCAGAAGGAGGTCGCGCGGGAAATCGACGTCGACGCGATGCTCGAGGCGCTCCACCGCGCGTCGGAGCAGGCCACGCTCGTGGTCCTGGCCGACGAGCAGTACGGCGCGCCCGCGTTCGCCTCCCGCGTCAACCGGGGCGACGCCCAGTCGCTCAAATCGCTCCTCGCCCCAGGCGAGGGCCCCATCGCCGTCCCGATGCCCGCGGAGGAGGGCCTGCGAGGCGTGGCGGCCGGCTCGCGCTAGCGCTAGCGCATCGCGAGTGAGATAGGGTCGGGTCGTACGCGTGTTCGTGTTCGTGCGCGTGCGCCTGCGCGTGCGCGATTCGGCGGCGTCCGCGCAGGCGGACGCGCACGCGCACGCAGACCCGCACGATTACCCCCGTCGGCTCCCGGCCGAAATGCGGGCGGTCGCGTCGCACCAGCGCCGGATCACGTCGGGCAGCTCGGCGAGCGAGCGCAGCGTCACGTCCGGGCGCGCCGCGAGGAGCCGCTCGTGCGAGCCGAACCCCGAGTCGACCGCCACGGCACGCACGCCCGCGTTGCGCGCGCACTCGACGTCCTGGGCCGAGTCCCCCACCATCACGAGGCGCTCGGTCCCGACGCGGAGCGCCTTGGCGAGGTGGAGCAGCGGGCCGGGCGCCGGCTTCTTCTCGGGCAGGTCGCCCCCGGCGACGATGGCGCGGAAGCGGGTGCGGATGCCCAGCGCGGCGAGGACGGCCTCCGTCACGGCCCGCGGCTTGTTCGTGCAGATGCCGAGCGAGATCTCGGGCATCTCCTCCGCGAACACCTCCAGCGCCTCCTGCGCGCCGGCGGCCCAGCGCGTGAAGTCGAGCGGGTGCTCGACGTAGTACTCGGTGAACGCGTCGACGAGCACGTTCACGTCCTCCGCCGACTCGGGGATCTGGGCCGCGCGGGCGACAGAGCGTCCGCGCGCCGTCGCCGATGAAGCGCACGATGACCGCGCCCGGCAGCGGGGCGCGCTTGGTGCGGATCAGCGCGTGATTCGCCGCCGCGACGATGTCACCGCGGCTGTCGATCAGCGTGCCGTCGAGATCGAAGGCGATCGCCGTCGGGGGCTGCATCGTCCGCGATCGTAGGCGATGGCAACGCGCGGCGGAAGGGCGCCCGAGCGGCAAATGGGGCCTTTCAAGATTGAAAAGCGCTGGAGGCCGCAAGCAGCCAAACCCCCGAGCCCGCTCTCCATACCGTATCGCGCGCCGCGTCGCGCGAGGAGGCGTGGAGATGCGGCCCCCCACGTCACGCGCCCCTCACTTGTGGTCGCCCGTGACGCGGATCTCGTGGAGCTTGGACCGGGCGAGTACGTAGTACGGCTCGATGGCGAGCGCCTCGGGGCTGCCCTTCTCCCAGAGGTTGGTCCGCTCCTCCGGGTCCTTGGCGAGGTCGTAGAGCTCGAAGCGGGCGTTGTTCGAGACGATGAGCTTCATGTCGCCGTGGATGAGGGCGCGGCGCGGGTCGTTGAAGGGGCCCTCCGGCATGTCGATGAGGACGTCTCGCGGCTCGGCCCCCGCAGGGAAGAAGACGTCGGGGAGGAGGGAAGTACCGGAGAGGTAGTCGTTCCTGTCCTTGTGGGTGGGCGGGGGCACGCCCATCAGCTCGAGGATGGTGGGCACGAGGTCGATCGCGCTCCGCCGCTCGACGACGTGCCCGGGGGCCACGCCCGGGACATCCACGATGAACGGCACGTGGACGCAGCCCTCCCAGAGCTCGACGCCGTGCCGGACCATCTTGTGCTCGTTGAACGCCTCGCCGTGATCGCTCGTCACGATGATCGCCGTCCTCTTCCCCCAGGAGGCGGCCGCGATGGCGTCGAGGAGCCGGCCGAAGTGCTTGTCGACGAACGCGATCTCCCCGTCGTAGAGGTCACGCTGCGAGCTCCCGAAGCTCGGCATCTCGGGGTGCGGCAGGTAGTCGGCGTGCGGGTCGAGGTAGTGGACCCACAGGAAGAAGCGCTTGTCCGTGTTCTTCGGATCCGCGAGGAGCTGGAGCGTGGCGTCGGTCAGCTTGTCGCCCGTCACGCTGTTCTCCATCTCCTTGATGGTGCCGTCGCCCGTCGCGTGCATGTCTTCGACGTCGAAGCCGCGGTCCATCCCGCTCTGCGCGCCGAAGTAGCGGAGGGCGTGTGCCGCCATCGTGTGGATGCCCGCCTTCTGGAGGCGCTGCGCGAGGAACGTGTCCTCCCGCGTGAAGCTGTTGGAGTGCCCCCAGTTCCGGTGCGTCTCGCTCGGGTACTTGCCGATCATCATCGGCCCGACGCTCTTCCCGGTGTAGGAGGCGAGCGAGTAGAAGTGGTCGAAGACGACCGATCGCGCCGCCAGCTTGTCGAGGTTGGGAGAGAGGTCGCGCGAGTAACCGGCGTAGTGCAGGTCGGCGCGCACCGTGTCGATCGTGACGAGCACGACGTTCAGGTCCGGCGGGATCACTGGCTTCTGCGCCGGAGGTTTGGGGCGCGGCGCGGCCTTGGCGGAGCCCGCCGCGGTGGCCGCGCTCGAGGCGGCGGGGGGCGGGAAGTGCGATAGATCGAGGCCGGAGCAGTCCTTGCCCAGCTCGGGGGCGCCGGGGAAGACGTGCGGGTCGTGGTCGTCGCAGTCGCCCCCGCCGAAGTACGCGCTGTAGCCGTCGTGGTCGCGGTCGGTCACCTTGCGAAGGGCCGCGAGCGAGGGCTTGCCGAGCGGCGCTCCGCGCTCGATGGCGGCGGCGATGGCGGGCGTGGCGTTGAGGGAGGTGGCGGCGCGCGCCGTGAGCAGGAGGGGCGCGAGGCCGAGGACGAGGGCGAGGAAGCCGCGCACGCGCGGGGTCGCCGCGGGGGCGAAGAGGCCGGCGAGCGCGAGCGCGAGGAGGAGGCCGGGCGCGCGCAGGTCGAGCTCGGGGCGCTTGAAGATGCCGTAGATGCCGAAGAGGCCCCCGTCGCCGGAGACCGTGCCGGTGGCGACGCCGAACGCGAAGAGCGCCGCGACGACGACGAGCGCCGCCCCGCCGGTGTACACGGGGTCCACGACCGCGGGGCGCCCCTCGCTGGCGGTCGCGAGGCTCCGGCGGAGCGGCGGGGTGAGCGCGAGGACGGCGATGCCGGCGAGGAGGCCGAGCGCGACGGCGCCGGTTGCGATGGCGACGCCGCCGAGCGCGGGGTGGACCTCGACGGCGAAGAGCGCGCGGGCGAGGTGGGCCGTGAGGGTGGTCCAGACGAAAGCGCCGAGGACGGCGAGCGGGACGAAGGCGGCCGCCGCCGCGCGGTTGCCGATGGCGCGGACGCGGAGGGCCGCGGCGAGGCGCAGCGGGGAGGGCGGCGTCGCGGGGTTGACGACCAGGCCGGCGAGCCCGGCCGCGACGCCGACGGCGATCGCGACGGGGGCGATCAGCCCGAGGTCGGCGAGGTAGATGGAGAAGCCCGCCCGCCCGCGGCCCTCGCCGGCGGCGGCGCGCGCCCACGCCGCGTCGAGCACGGCGGCGCCGAGCGCGCAGGCGGACGCGCCGAGGACGCTCCGGCAAAGGCGGGCCCAGACCTCACGGAGGCGCTGCGGGGTGCTCATCGCCCGGTAGGTTTACTACGGGCGAGGGGGTGCGCGGCGTCGTAGACCTTCACGAGGTGGTCGATCGACACGTGGGTGTACCGCTGCGTGGTCGAGAGGCTCTCGTGGCCCAGCATTTTCTGGATGGCGCGCAGGTCGGCGCCGCCGTCGAGGAGGTGGGTGGCGCAGGTGTGGCGGAGGGCGTGGGGGTGCAGGTCGGCCCGCCCGGCGCCGAGCGCCCCGAAGCGCTGGACGAGGCGCTGGATCTGGCGCACGCCGAGGCGCTGGCCGCGCTTGCTGACGAAGAGCGCGATCGGGTCGATCGCGCCCGTCCGCGGATCGCGCAGCTCCGAGCGGCGCTCGAGGTAGCGAGCGATCGCGGCCATCGCCTCCGAGCCGAGCGGCGTCACGCGCTCCTTCGCCCCCTTGCCGAAGACGCGCACGCTGCCGAGATCCTTCGACAGCTCCGCATCGCCCAGGTTCAGCCCGGAGAGCTCGGAGACGCGGAGCCCCGCGCCGTAGAGGGTTTCGAGGACTGCTCGGTCGCGCAGCCCCTCGGGGGAAGCCTCGTCCGGCGCCGTCACGACCTCGGTTGCGGCGTCGACGTTGAGGAAGGTCGGCAGGGGGCGACGCACCTTGGGGAGTGACAGCTCCATCGCCGGGTTCCGGTCGACCTCGCCCCGCCGCTGGAGGTAGCGCAGGAAGGCGCGCACCGCGGCGATCTTGCGCGCGACCGAGGCCGGCGCGCAGGTCCGCGCGAGCTGACCGAGGAAGCCGCGGAGCAGCAGCACGTCGAGATCCGCGGGCCCCACGCGCGCCCGCCGCCCGGCCGCGCGGCGCTCGTCGACGTACGCCGCGAGCTGCTCGAGGTCGCGGCGGTACGCGTCGACGGTGTGGGCCGAGGCGCGCCGCTCCTCGGCGAGGTGGGCCACGAAGCGCCCGATGGCAGGGCGCAGGGCGTCCGTTTCGACCACGCTCACCCCAGAGGCGTACCATCCCGGACGGCCATTTGCCGAGAAAGTCGCGCAGGCCGCCCGACTCGCATACATTCGTTCCCTCGGCCAGCGAGGCGAAGGGGCGGCGTGAGCAGCGAGGATCCCAAGCAAGGCGACATCATCGACGGGCGCTACCAGCTCGGCGACGAGCTGGGGCGCGGCGGGCACGGCGTCGTCTTCCGCGGCATCGACACGCAGACCAACGAGCCCGTGGCGGTGAAGGTCCTCCGCCAGCACATCTCGGACGACCCGCAGTACTCCGTCCGCCTCTGGCGCGAGGCGCAGTCCCTCCGGATGCTGTGGGGCGAGAGCGTGGTGCGCGTCCACCGCTTCGGCCACGACGCCGAGGGCTACGTCTACATGGTCATGGAGCAGCTCGAGGGCGAGACCCTGGAGCAATACCTCAACGACCTGGAGGACTTCGGCTGCCGGATGAGCTCGTTCGAGGTGCTCCGCACGCTCGACCCTGTGGCGCGCGCGCTCCACACCGCGCACAGCAAGGGCATCATCCACCGCGACGTCAAGCCGGCCAACATCTTCCGCGTCGTCGCAGGAGGTCGGCGGCGGCGTGCGGCTCATGGACTTCGGCCTGGTCAAGATGGCGGGCACCGAGCAGCTCACGCAGGTCGGGATGATCGCCGGCTCGCCGAGCTACATCGCGCCCGAGGTCTGGCGCGCGCAGGAGTTCGACCACCGCATCGACGTCTACTCGCTCGCCGCCGTCATCTTCCGCTGCCTCGCGGGGCGCGTCCCCTTCTCGGCCCCCTCCAACCTCGAGTCTCTTCATGAAGGTGCTCAAGGACCCGCGCCCCCGCCTCTCGACCGAGCGCCCGGAGCTCTCGCCCGAGATCGACGACTGGATCGCCCGCTCCCTCGCGATCGACGTGAACCAGCGCTACCCGTACATCACCGCGATGTGGAACGACCTCATCCGCATCGTGATGAACGGCACGAGCCCCAGCGCCGCGAAGGCCCGCGCCACGTTCCGCCTTCCGGGCTAGCGCGCCGGGGGCCCACTGCCCACTACCGAACCGCGAGCGCGAGCGAGCGGGTGCCAGGCCCTCGCATGCGAGGCGTTTCAACGTGCGATGGCCTGTGGCGCCTTGCCAGCTGGCACCCGCTCCCTCGCGGTCGCGGTTCGGTAGTAGGTAGTAGTGGGGGCGGCAGGTGCGCGGGGAACCTATGCGCGCCACACGGCCAGGATCCACAACGCGGCCCCCGCGCAGGCCGCCACGATCCCCGGCAGGCTGCGCCGCCACGACAGCACTCCCGTGGGCCCGATCGCCCTCGCCGTCAGGGCCGCGCCCGCCGCGAACGCCAGCGCTCCCGCCACGAGCGCGACCACCCAGGCCGTCTGCGGCGCCTCGTCTCGTGCCAGCGTGTCGAGCTGCTCCCGCTCCACGGCCGACGGCGGATCGTTCCTGTGGGCGGGGGCGCGCGGGGCCTCGGCCTCGATCCGCGCGATGGCGCGATCGGCGCGCTCCAGGTCCTCCTCGTGCGGCGTGAAGATCCAGCGCGTCTCGATCGCGGCCGTGCGCACGCCGCGCAGCGCGTAGAGCGCCGTCTCGCGATCGCCGAGCCCCTCGGCCGTCGTGCCCAGCGCGAGCAGCCGCTCGTAAGCCACGCGGACGTGCGGTGCCCCGGGCACGTACCAGCCCGCCGCCCGCCGCGCGTGCTCGGCGGCGCCGTGCGGATCGCCAGCGCGGAGCGCCGCCGTGGAGAGCGCGACCTCCTTCTCGCCGGAGTACACGGCGCGCGCGGTCGCCGCCCCGAGGACGATCGCGGCGGCGGCGATCGTCCAGAAGACGGCGGCGACGACCCTGAAGAAGCTCACAGGAAATCGCGCTTCCGGAACACGAAGCTCGCCACCGCCAGCAGCCCCGCCGACCACGCGACCGACGCGCCCGCCGCCATCGCCATGTACGGCCCGAGCGGCTCGCTCACCGCCTCGCCGCTCAGCAGCGGGCGCGGCGGCACGTACACGTGGAGGTTGGGCACGACCTTCGACAGCACGACGCCCATGACGTGGATGCCCTCGCCGAAGTACTTGACGGGGAGCTGGGCCAGCATGTCGGCGTTGCGGCCGATGATGATGATCCACACCGTAAGGAGCGCCGAGAGGAAGGGCGAGGAGAACGACGCGAAGAGCGTGCCGATCGCGGCCACGATCGCCACCTCCATGAACGCGAGCGCGCTGCCGCCCAGCACGACGCGCCGCTCGTCCGGCGCGACGCCGGCGAGGACGACGCCCGCCGCGAGGAGGAGCACGGCCCAGGGGATGGGGCCGAAGGTGCGCGCCCACGTGGATCGCCACATGGCGAGCGCCAGCGTCACGGCGAAGACGAGGCCCACGGCCGCGCACTGGACGAGCGAGCGCCCGCCGAGCGCGGCGCTGATCAGGAGGACGAGGCCGGCGTCGGCCATGATGAAGACGGCGATCGTGAGGAGCGTGCCGAGGTACTTGCCGACGAGGTACTCGCCGCGCCGGATGGGGCGCGCCAGGATGGGGAAGAGCGTCTTCTGCTCCAGCTCCCGGTGGAGAGAGGTGGAGCCGATGATGATCGCCACGAGGATCGAGAAGAGCGAGATCGACGCCGCGCCGAGGTCGCTCACGACGCGCGCGGCGTCGTGCAGCGTGTAGGCGCCGACGACGAGCGAGTAGAACGCGATCGCGAACGCGACGCCCGCGAGGCCGATGAGGATGCGGGCGCGCAGCGACTCGCGGTACGTGTTCAGCGCGATGGCGGCGACGCGATCGAGCATGGGACCGCGGACATTAG
Organism: uncultured delta proteobacterium; assembly: GCA_963827955.1. Taxonomy (GTDB): domain Bacteria; phylum Myxococcota_A; class Polyangia; order Polyangiales; family Polyangiaceae; genus CAWHDJ01. The sequence goes on from CAWHDJ010000017.1 coordinate 1,046,931, forward strand.
CACGTGGTCAGGAGGGGATGGGCTCCATGCCGCCCTTCACCCAAGGCTCGATGAGGGGGCGGAAGGCGGCCTCCGTTCGGAGCCCCGCGAGGACGGAGGCGAGGCCCCACTGGAGGCGGTTCACGAACGTGAAATCCTGCGGCATCTTCGGCACGTAGGGCACGCTCGGGATGCCCTCCTGCGCCTTGACCAGCTCGCGCAGCCCGCGCGTGAGGTACTGCACGTGCTCGCGCGCTTTTTCAGGGGAGCACTGCCAGGGCGTGTCGCTCGCGAGCGGGACCATCAGCTCCATCGTGTAGCTGCGGTAGAGGTCCCACGTCTCGTCGTCCCGGTCGTAGCCCAGCACCTCGACGAGCGCGCGGTCGAACTCGGCCCAGTCGCCGTCGATGGCGGCGCCCATGTAGCGCTTCATCCCCGCCACCATCTCGGGGGGCAGCTCCTTCACGCAGCCGAAGTCGAGGAACGCGATGCGCCCGTCCGGGAGGAAGCGGTAGTTGCCCGGGTGCGGGTCGGCGTAGAGCATGCCGTAGCGGAGCATCGATCGGAACGTGAAGGTCCAGATGGTGATGCCCGCCCGGTTCTTCTCCTCCTGGCTCGCCGTCTCCAGGAACTCCGCGTAGCTCTGCCCGCCGACCAGCTCCAGCGTCAGCACGCGCCGCGTGGTCAGCGAGTGGTGGACGCGCGGGACGTAGACCCTCGGGTCGTCGCGGTTGATGCGGCGGAAGACGTCGGCCATCTCGGCCTCGCGCGCGTAGTCCAGCTCGTTCGTGAACACCGTCCGGAGCTCGTCGAGCGTCTGCCGCGCGTTGAGCTTGCTGGAGATGGGCGAGGCCATCTTCTCGAGCAGGCCCACGCTCTTGAGGTCGTTCTCGATCGCCTTGTCGATGCCCGGGTACTGCACCTTCACGGCGACGTCGTGCCCGTCCTTCGTCCGCGCGCGGTGCACCTGGCCGATGCTCGCGGCCGCGAACGGCTCGCGCTCCCAGACCGCGAACACCTCCTCCGGCGGCGCGCCCAGCTCGGCCGTGACCTGCTCCACGGCGGCCTCGGCCGAGAGCGGCGGGGCCTTGTCGAGGAGCTTCTTGAGCGCGGTCTGGAAGCGCTCCTCGTACCCGGGCGGCGCGAGGCCGTCGATGTAGCTCGCCATCTGCCCGAACTTGAGGGGCAGCCCCTTCATCTCCCCCAGCGTGCGGAGCATCGCCTCCGCCGTCTTCTTCGCCTCCGCGAGCATCTTGGCGCGCGCGATCTCCTGCTCCTCTTCCGTGCGCGTGTTGCCGAGGGCGCGCTTGGCGCCCTCGATGGCGAACGGGACGGCGCGCGGGGCAAGGGCGGCGAGCCTCGCGAGGCGGCCGAGGCGCGACGTGGGCGGCCGGTGCTTGGGGTCGTCCTGGGCCATCTGCACCTAGAGGTAGGGCAGGCCAGCCTCCGTTGCAAACGAGACAGGCTTCAGCAAAGGTTCGTCGGCCCATGGAGTATGACGAGAATGGCTGGGCCCTTGGTGCCGTCGCACCCCTCGCGCCAGCGGACGCGTGGACCCTCCTCTCCCCCGAGACCGACGCTCGCATCGACGCACCGCGCTGGGCCCACCAGGCCGACACCTTCTTCCGCCTCCACCTCACCGTCGTCCAGACGAAGCGCTACCCCGCCGGCACCCTCCCCATCGCCAACCGCGTCGAGCTGGACGTGGCGCCGCGCGGCGAAGCGAACGCAACGCGGGTGCTCGTGGTCACGGTCCCCGTGGACCGCGCGCCCGAGGCGATGGCGGCCGGCGTGGCGGGCGCGCGGGCAATCGGCGGGGCCGGGTTCGATGCGATCCTGCCGAGAACGAAGCGGGTGTGGCAGGTGCGGGCCGAGGTCGCGGCGGGCGATGCGAGGGCGCCGCTCGCGGCAGCGATGGTGCTGGCGTCGGTGATGCTGGCGCCGGTGGTGCCGCCGGAGGGCGGGGGGATTTTGGGGTGAAGGGGGCGCGGGAGAGGCTGGGGGCCTTGGGGTGGAGGACGTGAGGCATTGGGCCGTCGCTCCCACCGTCCGTCTAGGGGGCCGTTCGGTTTGATGTGGATCCCTCGGGCTACGCAGCGGTCAACGAGCGCGCTCATGCACAAAATCCCAGGGGATTATTATCAAACCGAACGGCCCCCTAGCTCGTTAATAGCTTACTGCCCCAGGAAAGCAGCATCGTTACACCGTGGCCGATTCACTCCCGGGTCGCCGTAGAGGCATGCCCTCCGCCCATCACCGGAGTCCGAGCAAAAGTGCCCTTCCACAGGTGAACCGGTGCCGCGCTTTCGGCGGCAGAGTTCATCGCATCGCCTACGACACTCATCGTTGCTAATGAGTGGCGGCTGTGCGGGCGCACTAACGATCGGCGCCGGCTCGGGCTCAGGTGGGAGTGATACGTCCGTTGGCCTAAACTTGTACGTGCAGATCACTTTCGGACCAAGGGGAGCACAATATGCTGCTGCGGCGCGGGCGCATTGGCCGTCAGAGTGCGCTGAACTTTGCGACGTTTCCTTTTTAATATCACCGGGGTCATAGCCGCAGTACATTGCGCATGGTCCCGCTGCTTTCCCCACGCTTTCCTCATGTTGCAACTGATTGACGGCTGGTTCGAGGACACGGGGGTACAGTGGACGATGGTGCCGTCCCGACAACAGGCATTGGCGGTTCCACCGTCGGCGGTGGTGCTGCTGTGGAGTCCGATGGCAGCGGCGTAGCCACGGGGGGCGTCGCCTCGGATGCTGGCGAGGGAATGCATGCCGTCTCATCGCCGTGCTTGCAGGTGTAGACACACGCGTCGGTTGACCAGCCCCGTCTGCATGCGAGGGAACTTGCCGTGGGGTAGAGTGTAGAATCGGCAGCGATACCGACCCCGCAGACCAAGCTCACGTAGAACAGAATGGATCCGCTTTGATGAAAGAAAGAAATGAGAGCGGATTAAGTCCGCTTACGTGGGCCGCTGCGAGGGCAGTGACTCCTTCGCCCAGTGTGAGTTCCGCCAGATGGCGGTGCAGCTTCCCTGCGCACAGTGAAGCGAAGACCGTGAGGGATGCCATCCCTATGAACGACACGAATAGGCACGCGGCCAACCTGTGTGCGAACTCAGCCGGCACGGCCGCGACTCCCAGCGGGCCAAGCATAATCATGGCCACCGCGCTAGAATCCTCCCGCTGCGGTCACTCCTCGTGCGCGAGCAATCGACCCGCGGACGGACGTCGAATTTCCGAGCCGCACGCGACCAATCCACATCCATTAATGACAGGGCTGCTATCGTCCCCAACGGCCATCGACGGGACGCGTTCAGGGGGCGGCGTGGGAGGAATCTTGCCCGGAGGAGCGACCGCATCCTCTTCCGGGCTGCTCAAGGGTACGCCTGGGCCACCTTTGCGAAAGTATTCACTGCACTCATGAAGCGCACGGGGTCCTTCGTCGGCAGCGCTACGTTCTTCGAGATCGCTGCCATCAGGCTTGCCACATCCTCGCTATTAGCTGCCTTGGCGGCATGCCGTTGTCTGAGCGGTCCAGGGATGCGACTGTAATCTACGCCTGGCGCCAAGACGGCGCTGGTGATCTTCCTCAGCCCCCACGCGGCTCCCAGCTCCATCACCACGTAGCCGGACTTTAGACTTTTCTCCGTCAGAAGCCCGATCACCATAGAACAGTACTCCAAGTTTTCGCGGAGTACGTCGGCGCTGTCATCGCCCGGATCCAGTTTGTAGCCAACCACGGACGTGCATCGGATCGTGTTGCCGGGTACCACCAGGCAACCTTCCAGACAGTCGACGAATGCCTTGGCAAGCACCTCGTCTTCTGACGAGTGGCTGACAAACAATTTGATGGTGTTCATTGCTCGACGTGGCTCCGGTTCCTGATCAGAAACTCCCCGTGCCGATTTTGCTTGATTGTCGGCCCACGGAAACGGTTTGCCGCACTTATGGCAGTGCTTCGGCGGTGGCTCGCTCTCGCCAACATAGAAGACACCAGGAACATGTTTGTAGCCGTGGATGGCTGCGTGGCAGGAAGGGCACTCCGTCAGCGTCTTCGCTCCACAGTCCGGGCATCTCTCTCGACGATCTTCCGGGCTCGTTTCATAACGGTTGGTAATCTCGTGGCCGTTCTCGCAGACCTGCTTGGTGTCGTACCAGCTCTCCCCTTGGGTGCGCGCGTACCTGGATTCTCTGTCGGGCATGGCTTTCCCTCGACGCGTGACCTTGACACGTATCACGCGCCCCTCGGAGGGCGCAAGGTAGGGCCTGGTGCTCTGTCGGGGTCGAGCCCGCGAGGCTGCACCCGCGCCCCTTCGCGCCTTCCTGCCTACCCCTTCTTCTTCCCCCGCAGCCCCTCGAACTCCGCCCTCACCCCCGCGCTCAGCGCAAACGCCAGCACCCCCGCCCCGGCGATCCGCGCCGTCGCCTCGTGCATCCGCGCCTCGGCCGCCTTCTTCGCCTTCGCTGTCGCCGCCCCGGTCGGCGCCCCCTTCGCCTTCGCCGCCGCCTCGGCCTCGCCCAGCGCCGTCAGCGCCCCCTGAAGCGCCGTCACGTCCCCCGACAGAATCCCGAGCCCCAGCGCCTCCGCCGGATTCGCGGTCGCCCGCGCCACGATCTTCTCACCCGCCTTCACCACCGCCAGAGCTCCGTCGGTGCCCCGCGGCTCGACACACCGTACGCCTTCCGCACGTCCGGCTTCGCCTTCGCACCCGCGATCGCCTCGTGGATCCCGCTCACCAGGCTCCCCGCCGTCGCGAGCGCCTGCTCCAAGGTCGGCACCGGCGCCGCCGCCGCGGATGCCGCCGCAGCCGGCGCAGCCGCTTGCGCGGGCGCGGGCGGCGTGCCGAGCGTCGTGAGGTCCTCGCCCAGCGTGTCGATCATCCCTTGCGGCACCCTCGGCTCGACCTGCGCGCGGTACTGCACCGCGAGCGTATACGCCTTCGATCCCGCCGACGTGTCGACGACGGCGCTCTTCGAAGCCTTCTTCGCCATGGCTACTTCCCCTTCTGGATGAGCGCCTCGAACTCCGCGCGCGTCGTCGCGTCGTTCGCGAACTGGATCATCCCGGCGCCCGCGATGCGATCGACCGCGAAGAGGATCCGCCGCATGGTCGCGTTCCGCTGCTTCGTCGTCTGCGGCGCCTGCGCCCGCGCCTGCTCCTGCTGCTGATCCGCGAGCTTGATGGCCGCGAGCTGCGAGGTGAAAGCCGTCACGTCGGCAGGCAGGATCCCGAAGCTCGCCGCCTCCGTCGCGTTCGCCGTCGCGCGGTTCACGATCTTCTGCAGCCCGTTCACGACGTCCTTCACGAGGACGGGGTTGATCCTCACGCCGACGCCGTACGCCAGGGCCACGCTCCTCCCGGGCCGGGCGCGCGCGACGGAGGTGCGGACCGCGGTGATCATGTTGTGGCCCACCTCGAGCGCGGAGGCCTGCGCCGCCGTGCTCTGCGCCGCATCGTGCTTCGCGCCCTGCGTCCCCGGCACGATGGCGCCCATCGTGGTGAGGTCCGACGCGAGGTCGGTCGCGAGCGTCGCGACGAGGCGCGCGGCGATCTGTGGGTACTTGCCGAGGAGGCCCTGGGCCTTGAGGCCATGCTGGGTCACCTCGGTCGCGGACTGCGCGATGCGGCTGTTGTCGGTTGCCTTGCGGGCGCTCTTCTTTTTGCTGGCCACGGATTCCAGTATTGCCCGGCCCTCCAGCCGTGCAACACGCCCGGGACGGTGCGTCTCGACCGCAAGGCATAAGTGCCCGATTTCTCTTGAGAAGCGCCCCTTGTCAGCCTGATGGACGTCCGCCACAGACGGATGGACGCTCGCTGCACGAGCATGGACGCCCGCTGCACGAGCATGGACGCCTGCTGCACGAGCATGAACGCCAGCTGCACGAGTATGGACGCCCGCTGCACGAGCATGGACGCCCGCTGCACGAGTATGGACGCCCGCTGCACGAGCATGGACGCCCGCTGCACGAGCATGGACGCCCGCTGCAATGACATGCGCGTCCGGCGCAACCAGGCGAACGTCCTCCGCAGCCTCGTTCGTGTCCTCCGCAAGCAGGCGAGCGCCCGCCGCAGTCACGTGCGCGCCCGCCGCAACCATGCTCGCGCCCGACGCAGCCATGTGCGCGTCGACTGCAGCCGCGTTCGCGTCAGCGGCAGCGCGGTTCATGGGCACCGAAGCGTGTGGTGTACCCGAAGCCGGGTCATTGAACCGCCAAGGCGCCAAGACGCCAAGACGAAGAAAGGCAAAGAGAGAGGTCTCTCTCCCTTTCCTTTTTGCGTCTTGGCGTCTTGGCGCCTTGGCGGTTGCTTCCGGTATGGGCGCTTCCTGTAGCGCTACCGCTCCAGCTCCTCGCGCAGGCGTGGCCAGCCCACCCAGAAGGCGAGCGGCGGGACCTCCTCCTCGTCGGGGACGGGCTTGGCGCCCATGTAGTGGGGGCGCGCGCTCAGCATGTGGGAGCGCAGGCGGGTGAGCGTCCACTCGATCCGCAGGCGCAGGGCGTGGTCGTGGTCGCCGAGGACGTGGAGGGCGAGGGCGGCGAGGTGCTCGCAGAGGCCGTCGAGGCGCCAGTACCAGAGCTCGCGCGCCCTGGTCGACTCCCATTCGAGCGGAGGCCACGGTGCGTAAACGCCGTCGCCAATCGGAGGAGGCTCCGCGCAACGCCACGGCGGGGACGGCTCGTGGACGTGCTCCCACATCTCGCGGGGGAAGCCCACGAGGTAGAAGAGGCGGAGGAGGAGGTCGTTGTGGAGGTGCATGCGCTTCGCCATCGCGCGGTGCTTCGGGGTGCGGCTCTCGGCGAGGTAGACCCACGGCGAGGCGAAGAGCTGGAAGACGTGGTTGCGGACGGCGTTGGTCCACTGGAAGCGGTCGTAGGGGATCGTCCAGTCAATCGGTTCGCCGCGCTCCAGGCGGCGGACGTCGCTGTCGTCGTCGGGATCCTTCATCGCTCAGCCTCCCTTCTGCGGCGCGAGGACGGCCTCGGCGTGGGCGAGGAGGCCGCGCATGGATCGCGCGGCGGCGCGGGTCTGGCGGCGTAGCTCGGCGCGCGAGAGGACGCGGTGACGGAGGCGGCGGCCTCCTTCGTGGGCGAGGGCGATGAAATCTTCGGCGGCGTCGTGTACGGCGGCGAGCCAGGCGTCGGGATCGAAGATGGGCGAGGGCGTGGTCCCCGGAGGTTCCTTGGGTGCGCGGGCGGCGGGGGCGGCGTCCGAAGGCGTGGCTTCGGGGGCTCGCGCGGGTGCGGGACCCTCTGCTTGACGGGCTCTGCGTTCGTGGGCGCGGTCCGATGTGGGGACACGCGCGTGCTTGGTTGCGCCCGAAGGCGCTGTGCGCGATCGTTTCATCAACTCGTCTCCCAGGTTCGGTGGGTTGGCGGGCCAGGAGCCCCGGGAGGTTTGCCGCCGACCGGGGTTCCGACTTTGCGAGGCCGCCCGCGAGGGCGGCCTCGTAAAGCTTTCGTGCAGCTTACCGGCTCCGCGCAGGCGACATCAAGCGTCACGCGCTGCGCCGAATCACCGTGCCGAGCGTCGACGCGCGCTTCGTGCACGCCCGGGCACCTCGTTCAAGCCGGGCGCTCCCCTATGAGTTTGGTACGCGCATACCGCGGCACGCGCATACCGAACCGCGACCGCCAGGGAGCGGGTGCCAGGAGGCGCAACGTCGTCATGCCCTCGCACGCATGGCGCTACAGACAGCGCGGCGCGTGCAAGGGCATGAAGACGCTGGTGCCCGCTGGCACCCGCTCCCTGGCGGTCGCGGTTCGGTATCGCGGTTCGGTATGCACGGCATGTACGTATCCCGAACGCACGTCGCTCCAGCGGGCAAGCCCTTGACGGCCCGCGGCCCCTTCCGTAGCTCCCCCTCATGCTGAGCAAGATCCTCATCGCCAACCGCGGCGAAATCGCGTGTCGCGTCCTCCGCACCTGCAAGCGCCTCGGCATCCGCACCGTCGCCGTCTACTCGGACGCCGACGCGGGCGCCCCCCACGTCCTCCAGGCGGACGAGTCCGTGCGCATCGGGCCGCCGCCGGTGAAGGACAGCTACCTGAACGCCGAGGCCGTCGTCGCCGCGGCCGTGCAGACCGGCGCGCAGGGCGTGCACCCGGGCTACGGGCTGCTCAGCGAGAACGCCGGGTTCGCCCGGCGGGTTGCGGACGCGGGCGTCACGTTCATCGGGCCGCCGCCCTCGGTGCTGGAGGCGTTCGGCGACAAGATCAAGGCACGCCAGGTCGCGCGCGCCGCGGGCGTCTCGCCGCCGCCGGGCACCGACGGGCCCATCGACATCGCCGACGCGGAGGCGGCGGCGCGCGAGGCGGAGCGCATCGGGTACCCCGTGCTCGTCAAGGCGGCGGGCGGCGGCGGGGGCATCGGGATGCAGATCGTCGAGGAATCCCGCGAAGCTGCCGCGCGCGCTCACCGCGTGCTCGGACCGCGGGAAGTCCGCGTTCGCGGACGCGCGCGTGTACCTCGAGCGGTACGTGCGGTCGCCGAAGCACATCGAGGTGCAGGTGCTCTGCGACGGGAAGGGCGGGAGCGTTGCGCTCGGGGAGCGGGAGTGCAGCGTGCAGCGGCGGCACCAGAAGATCGTGGAGGAGACGCCCTCGCCGGCGCCCTTCTTCGCGGGGGCCGAGGGCGAGGCCAAGCGGCAGGCGCTGCTCGCGTCGGCGCTGAAGATCGTCGACAGCGTGGGGTACGTGGGCGCGGGGACGGTGGAGTTCGTCGCGAGCGCCGACGGGGAGCTGTGGTTCCTGGAGGTGAACGCGAGGCTCCAGGTGGAGCACTGCGTGACCGAGATGTGCACGGGGATCGATCTCGTGGAGCAGCAGATCCGCGTGGCCTCGGGCGAGAAGCTCGCGGAGGCGGTGCTCCATCCGACGCGGCGGGGTCACTCGATCCAGGCGCGCCTGTACGCGGAGGACCCGAGCAAGCGCTTCGCCCCGCAGCCCGGCACCCTGGCGCGCGTCGTGTGGCCGGCCGCCGGCGACGACCTGCGCGTCGAGACGGGCATCGCCGAGGGCCTCGCCGTCACGCCCTACTACGACCCGCTCCTCGCCAAGATCGTCGCCCACGGCGCCGACCGCACGGCCGCCATCGCGCGCCTCGACCAGGCCCTCGCCGCCACGACGATCAACCTGGTCGCCCCCACCGGCAACCCTGCCGCTACGAACCTCTCGTTCCTGCGCAAGGTGCTCGCCGCACCCGCGTTCGTCGAGGGCCGCTACGACACGTCGTTCGCCGAAGCGCTGGCCAAGGGCTGAATCCCCACCCCCCATGACGAGCAACCGCCGAACCGCGAGCGCGAGCGAGCGGGTGCCAGGCCCTTGCATGCGAGGCGTCTCCGCGTGCAAGGGCCTGGTCACCACGTTGCCAACTGGCACCCGCTCCCTGGCGGTCGCGGTTCGGTAGAAGAGCCCGGTAGGAGAGCCCGAACGCGCCTCAGGGCCCGGCAGCGTGCTCGTGGGCCCGCTTGTGCTCCGACCGCTTCGAGGGTGGCATCGCGAGGGCGTGCGTCTCCGCGTCGGGGAGCTTGCCGGTGATGAGGCGGGCGCCGCGGTCGTAGGTCAGGTAGGCGAGGGCCCACTCGAGGAGCACGGCGAAGCGGTTACGGAAGCCGATGAGCAAGATGATGTGGATGAAGAGCCACGCGGCCCACGCGATGAAGCCGGAGAGCTTCGTGTGCCCGATGACGCCGATGGCGGAGTTGCGGCCGATGGTGGCGAGCATGGCCCGGGTTCTTCCAGCGGAAGGGCAGCGTGGGGCGCGCCGCGCAGGTCCTGCCGGATGTCGGCCGCGGCGTGCTTGCCGCCTTCGATGGCGGCGCGCGCGACGCCGGGGAACGGGCTGGCCGTCTGGACGGCAGGGAGGCAGCGTCGCCGATGACGTGCATCTCGGGGTGGCCGGGGACGGTGCAGGTCGGGCTCGACCTGGACGCGGCCGGCGCGGTCGAGTGGGCGCGCCGAGCGAGCGGACGAGCGGCGAGGCGGAGACGCCGGCGGCCCAGAGCACCGTGCGCGCCGGCGATGCGCTCGTCGCCGAGCACCACGCCGTTCGCGTCGGCGGCGGTGACCCTGGCGTTGAGCCGCACCTCGACGCCGAGGTGCTCGAGCTGGTGCTTGGCCTTCTCGCGAAGGTCGGGCGAGTAGGCGGCGAGCAGGCTCGACATGCCCTCGAGGAGGATCACGCGGGCCTTCGTCGGGTCGATGCGGCGGAAGTCGCGCGCGATCGTCTTCTTGGCGAGCTCGGCGATCGTGCCGGCCAGCTCGACGCCCGTGGCGCCGCCGCCGATGATCACGAACGTGAGCCACTCGTGGAAGAACGCGGGGTCGTCCTCGCGCTCGGCGGCCTCGAAGGCGAAGAGGACTGCGCTTGCGGATCTCGAGCGCGTCCTCGATGGTCTTGAGGCCGGGCGCGTAGCGCTCCCACTCCGGGTGGCCGAAGTACGAGTGCGTCGCCCCGGTGGCGACGATCAGGTAGTCGTAGGCGACGTCGCCGCCGCCCTTGAGAGCACGCGCTGGCCCTCGACGTCGACGCGCTCGGCCTCGGCGAGGAGCACGCACACGTTCTCCTGGTTGCGCAGGATGCGGCGGATGCGGCGCCGCGATGTCGGACGGGTTCAGCCCGGCCGTCGCGACCTGGTAGAGGAGCGGCTGGAAGGTGTGGTGGTTCTTGCGGTCGAGGAGGGTGACGCGAACGGGCGCGTGGGCGAGGCGCTCGCGCGGCGTAGAGGCCGCCGAAGCCGCCGCCCAGGATGACGACGCGCGGTCGCACGCGCCCACGACTGCCCCCCCGGCCGGTCGCGGCTACTTGCTGTCGGCTCGAGGTACTTGTTCATGAACACGGCGCTCTTGTCCCAGCCGTCGCGCATCTGCTTCTCGGTGGTGCCCTCGATGAGGCCGCCGAGGCCGAAGATCTTGGCCTCGATGGTGATCTCGGCGATGCGGCGGACATTTCGTTGCCGGCGTGCCCCCGTGGTGCCCGATGGGGCCTCCGCCGACGCACGCGTCCCGAGGTGAAGAGCTTGTCGGCCAGGGTGCTGGGGATCATCTTCCACCGCCAGATGCCCTCGGCCTTCTTCATGTGCCCTCCTCCGTGTAGCGGAAGCCGGGCCGATGAGCTTCTGCAGCGCGCCGGGCACCTCCATCTTGGGCTGCGCGGCGACCTTGCGGGTGACGGTCGTCTCGTCGTCGGTCTGCTCGACGACCTTGAAGTCGGGGAAGCCGAGCGTGCCCGTGTAGAGCTGGGTGTTGAACTCCTTGTCGAAGAAGACCTTCCAGAAGCGCTCGACGTTGCAGTGGATGTCGTGCGTGACCGTGAACTTGCCCATGGGTGCCCTCTCTCGGCTGGTCTGGCCGGGCTTGACTACACCTTTCGCCGCGAGGCCACCATCGCTTCGAGCCGGGCGAGCGCCCGGGTGAGCACCGCCTCGCTCGGCCCGAACGAGAAGCGGACGTGGTGGCGGAAGCGCGAGGCCCGGTGGGCGCGCCGCTTGCCCGGGTTGACGTCGAAGAACTCGCCCGGCACGACGATGACCCGGTGCTCGAGCGCGGCGCGGAAGAACGAGTGCCCGTCGTCGAGGCCCTCGGGCAGGTCGGCGACCGAGCCCCACACGTAGAACGTGCCCTGCGGCTCGCAGTCGATGGTGACGCCCATGCGCTTGAGGCCCTGCGACCATGAGGTCGCGCTTGCGCGCGAAGGCCTGTGGATGGCCGCCGTCTCGGCGCGCGCGTGCTCCAGCGAGAGCAGCGGGACCGCGGCGCGCTGCATCGGCTTGGACCCGCCGCCGTCGAGGAAGCTGCCGGCGCTGGCGACCGCGTCGATGACGTCGCGCGGGCCGACCGTCCAGGTGACGCGCCAGCCGGGGTAGCGCCAGTTCTTGGTGAGGCCGTCGAGGATCGACGACCGGCGTGGTGGTCGACGTTCTCGACGTAGCGCGCGGCGCTCTCCATCGGCGCCGGCCCGCCCATGCCGTAGACGTAGTGCGAGTAGAACTCGTCGAGGAGCAGGGTGCAGTCGAGCTCCTCCGCCGTGCGCACCCAGGCGGCCAGCTCTTCGCCGCGCACGTGCTTGCCGGTGGGGTTGCACGGGTTCGAGGCGAGGATGGCGGAGAGGCCGCGGCCCTGGATCTCGCGGCGGAGATCGCCCACGGAGAAGGCGTAGCCCCGCTCGGCCTCGAGCAGGATGGGGATGGGCGAGAAGAGGCGGAAGACGTCGAGCAGCTCCTCGTACGCGGTGTAATCGGGGAGGAAGTGGCCGAGGTTGATCTGGCCGAGCGACGCCGCCGCGCGGGTGAGCGCGGCGCGGCCGCCGCCGGAGACGGACACGTTCTCGGCGCTGTAGCGCGAGGGCATGCCGCGGCGGTAGGCGCGGTTGTAGAAGTCGGCGATGGCCTCGCGCAGCTCCCATAGGCCGGCGACGGGGGCGTACTCCTGGTCGTCGACGGCGATCGGAGACCGCCTCGACAGCGCGGCGGCGAGCCGGGCAGGGGGCCCGTCTCGGGCTGGCCCTGGCCGAGGTTGCACCAGCCGTCCTCGTCCGGGCTCGCCGCCGTGGCGGTAGCCGAGCCGCGTGGCCTCGCCCATCACGTAGATGACGCCGGTGCGCGGCACCTTGCGGAACGCGCCGATCGATCGGTCGTCGGCGTGCGGGCGCGCAGGGCCTTCGGAGGACCGGGGGGCGTGGCCCCCTTCGCCTTCCGCGGGGGGTGCGTCGTTGCGGGTCGGGTGAGTGGGCTCCTCTTGGATCATGGGCTGGCGAGCGCGACGGTATCGCCCCGGTAGGGTGAGCGGCAAGCGGCTCGGACGGCGCGGTCCGCCCGAGGCGGCCCGCGAGCCGCGCCGAGCGCGATCCCTCGGCCGCGACAGCACCGGCGGCCGTGCTACCGCTCTCCCATGGTGGCGCCTGCCGGCCCGATCAAGGTCGCGTATGTCGTGCTCGCCCTGAACATGGGCGGCCTCGAGCGCGTGGTCCTCCGCCTCGTCGCCCGCCTGGACCGCGCGCGCTTCGAGCCCGTCGTCTGCGCCCTCGACGAGCCGGGTGGCCTGGCGCCCGACCTCGCGCGCCTCGGCGTCCCCCTCGTCGTCGTCCACCGCAACCCCGGCGTCGACCTCGGCGTCGCCGTGCGGCTCGCGTCCACCCTGCGGCGCGAGGGCGTGCGCGTCGTCCACACGCACAACGCGGCCTCGCACTTCTACGGCTCGCTGGCCGCGCACGCGCTGCGCCTCGGCACCGGCAGGCGCCTGCCCGTCGTCCACACCAAGCACGGCCGCGACGAGCCCGGCAACCCGCGCCGCGTCCTCCTCAACCGCTTCTCCTCCGCAATCTGCAACCGTGTCGTGGCCGTGAGCGACGACGCCGCCTCGGTCGCGATCCGGATCGAGCACGTGAGCCCGCGCAAGGTCATGACCATCCTCAACGGTGTGGACACCGACGAGTTCCGCCCGAGGCCGGAGCAGGCCGAGGCGCGGGCCGCGCTCGGCGCGCCGGAAGAGGGCTTCCACGTCGGTTGCGTCGCGCGCCTCGCCGCCGTCAAGGACCACGCCACCCTCGTCGAGGCCTTCGCGCGCTTCCGCGCCGCGCGCCCGGACGCGCACCTGACGCTGATCGGCGACGGGCCGGAGCGGGCCGCGCTCGAGGCGCGCGTCGAGGCGCTCGGCCTGGCCGGGGCCGTCACCTTCGCGGGCGAGCGGTCCGACGTCGCGCCGCTCCTCCCCGCGTTCGACGTCTTCGCGCTCTCCTCCCGCTCGGAGGGCATCTCCCTCACGCTCCTCGAGGCCGCGGCCGCGGGCCTGCCCATCGTCGCCACGCGCGTCGGCGGGAACCAGGAGGTGGTCGTGGACGGCGAGACGGGCCTGCTCGTCCCTGCCGCCAATCCCGCCGCGTTCGCCGCCGCGCTCTCCGCCGTCGCTGGCAGGGCCGACCGGACCGCCCTGGGCGCGGCGGGCCGCGAGCGGGTGGAGCGCCTCTTCAGCGTCCAGCGCATGGTGCGCGACTACTGCCAGCTCTACGAACGAGGTCCTGGGAAACGCGTAGCGGCGCTCGCGCTCGGGCAGGCGCCCGCGCCGCCGGGAGGCTGGCGTTGCTGGCCACCTGATGGTCGACCGTACGACCGAGGGCTGCTCCCCCTTGGCGCCCCGCGCGTCGCCGGGGTATGTGGCGGGGGATGTCCGACGCCCCGCGACAGCCGCAGCCGCCTCCGAAGAAGGATGTCGCGCTGGCTCTCCTCCAGGAGTCCAGCATGTACATCCACCTGGATCCGCGACGCCCGGAACGTCGTCGTGCCCAAGTACTTCATGGGCCAGCCGCAGCTCATTCTCCAGGTGGGGCTGAACATGGTCATCCCCATCCCGGACCTGAAGATCGACGACGAGGGCATCACCTGCACCCTCTCGTTCAACCGCTCGCCCTTCTGGTGCCGCATCCCGTGGTCGGCCATCTACGCCCTGGTGGGGGAGGACGGGCGCGGCGGCGTGTGGGCGGTCGACGTGCCGCCCGGAGATCCAGCAGCAGAAGCCGGCACCGCAGAAGATGCCGCCCGGGAAGAAGCCGCGCCCCAAGCTCACCGCCGTGGGGTCGAAGCCCGCCGAAAAAGGCGAGGCGGCGGCGAAGCCCGCGCGCCGCGGGCAAGCGGCGGCCGCCTCGAGCGAGCCGCAGGACGACGGCATCATCGACTCGGAGCCGACGGCGGCGAGCGCGGCGGAGGCACCTGCTCCCAGGCCCGCGGTCGCGCTTCGAGCGGTGGCTCCGGCCGCGGAGCCCTCCGAGCCGAGCGCCGAGCCCACCAAGGCGGAGCCCACCAAAGCCGAGCCCGCTGGAGACGAGGCTGCCGCTCAGCCGAGCGCTGCCGAGAAGAAGGAAGCGGACGAGGTCCCGCCGAGCGAGCCGCCGGACAGGCCGGCGGGGAAGAAGGGGAAGCGGGAGATCCCTCCCTGGCTCCGGGTGATCAAGTAACCACCCCCGTTCCGGGGTAGATTTGCACGATGCCCGCAACCCTACGGCGCCTGCTAGTAGCCCTCGCGCTCACCGCGGCCGTGCTCGGGCTGGACCTCGGCTTCGAGAACATCCTGCCCGACGCGGCATGGCGGCAGCTCGCGCTCTTCGCCATGGTGAACGTGATCGTGGCGCTGTCGCTCAACGTCATCAACGGGATGGCGGGGCAGTTCTCGATCGGGCACGCGGGGTTCGTCGGCATCGGCGCGTACACGGGCGCCGTCGTCGCCAGCCACGTGCACGCCGCGCTCGGCGGCGGCGACGCGCTGTTCAAGAACTCGTTCGTCGTGATGCCGGTGACGCTCCTCGCGGCGGGCGCGATGGCCGGGCTCTTCGGGCTCGTCGTGGGCCTGCCCAGCCTGCGGCTCAAGGGCGACTACCTGGCCATCGTCACGCTCGGCTTCGCCGAGATCTTCCGGCTGGTGATCGCCACCGCGCAGACGGGCGGCGACGCGCAGGGCGGCTTCGCGGGTGCGCTCGCCTCCCTCGGGGGGACGAACGGCTACGCGGGCACGGACGGCACCGGCGTGCCGCAGTACGCGGGCCCGTTCTCGATCTTCGGCGGCGCCATCCTGTGCACGTTCATCGCCTGGCGGCTCAAGTTCTGCGGCTGGGGCCGGGCGATGCGCGCGCTCCGCGAGGACGAGATCGCCTCCGCGGCGGTGGGCGTGGACCCGACGCGGTACAAGGTCACCTCCTTCGTCATCTCCTCGGTGGGCGCCGGCATCGCGGGGGCGCTGCTCTCCTCGATGCGCGACGGCAACCCCACCGTGCAGCCGGACATGTTCGGCTTCGCGTACTCGTTCGACGCCATCACGATGGTCATCCTCGGCGGCTCGGGCAGCGTGAGCGGGTCGATCGTCGGCGGCATCTTCGTCACGTTCACGGTCAAGACGATCGAGCTGCTCCAGGGCCTCGACAGCGTGAAGGCGCTCAAGGAGGCGCACCCCTCGCTCAATCTCAACGCGCTCCGCATGGTCATCTACGCCGCCGTCCTCATCAGCCTGATGATCCTGCGGCCGGAGGGCCTCTTCGGCGAGCGCGAGATCTTCGGCACGACGCGGCGCAGGGGGGCCAAGCCCTCGCCGGAGCCCGCCGGCGACCACGAGGCGGCCGTCGCGCCCAAGGGAGCGGAGTGATGGCGCTCGAGCTCTCGTCGGTGTCGAAGACGTTCGGCGGTCTCCGCGCCGTGCACCACGTCGGCTTCACCGTGCCGGACCGGAGCATCTTCGGGCTGATCGGGCCCAACGGCGCGGGCAAGACGACGGTCTTCAACCTCGTCACCGGCGTGTACAAGCCCGACGTCGGTGGCCGCATCACCTTCGGCGGCGCCGATCTGGTCGCGAAGAACCCGAGCCAGATCGCCGTCCTCGGCGTGGCCCGCACGTTCCAGAACATCCGCCTCTTCGGCCAGCTCACGGTGCTCGAGAACGTCCTCGTCGCGTGCGAGAACCGGCGCAATCGAACCTGTGGTCGGCGCTCCTGCGCACGCCGGCCTTCTACAAGGACGAGGAGGAGATGGCGGCGCGCAGCGCTCGAGCTGCTCGACATCTTCGATCTCGCCTCCATGGCCGACGAGATCTCCACCTCGCTCTCCTACGGCAACCAGCGCCGGCTCGAGATCGCCCGCGCCATGATGCTCGAGCCCAAGCTCCTGCTCCTCGACGAGCCCGCGGCGGGGATGAACTACGGGGAGGCCGAGGGGCTCAAGAAGCAGATCCGCTGGCTGCGCGACCACTTCGCGAATCAGCGTCATGCTCGTCGAGCACAACATGCAGGTCGTCATGGGGGTGTGCGAGGAGATCCACGTCCTCGACCACGGCGAGACGATCGCCCACGGCACGCCCGACGAGATCCGCAAGCACCCCAAGGTGCTCGCCGCTTACCTCGGCGAGGAGTCGGGTGAGGACGAGGCGGCGGGGGAACCGACCAAACCCTCTCCGACGGGCCAGGCCGAAGGGGACCACGTCGCGCCCGAGACGGCGGAGCTGCTCATGAAGACGGCGCACCCGAGCCGCCCCCTGCCCAAGGCCGAGCCCGGCGCGCCGCTCCTCGTCGTCGAGGGGCTCGAGGTCGCGTACGGCGGCATCAAGGCGCTCAAGGGGCTGAGCCTCTCCGTCAACCGCGGGGAGATCGTGGCGATGATCGGCGCCAACGGCGCGGGCAAGACGACGACGCTCAAGACGATCGTGCGCCTCCTGCCCATCGCGGCGGGTCGCATCGCCTACGACGGGGTGAGCCTCGCGGGGCTCGGGACGCGAGCAGGTCATCGACGCTCGGCATCTCCCTCGTGCCGGAGGGGCGCGCCATCTTCCCCGAGATGACGGTGAAGGAGAACCTCGAGCTCGGCGCGTGGAACCACAAGGACGCGCGGTGCATGGCCGAGTCGCTCGAGGACGTGGTCGAGCTCTTCCCCCGCCTCGGCGAGCGGATCAGGCAGGAGGGCGGCACGCTCTCCGGCGGCGAGCAGCAGATGCTCGCCATCGGCCGCGCGCTGATGGCGCGCCCCGCGATGCTCCTGCTCGACGAGCCCTCGCTCGGCATCGCGCCGCGCCTCGTGGCCGACATCTTCGAGGCCATCGCCCGGATCGCCGAGGCGGGCACCACCATCCTGCTCGTCGAGCAGAACACGCGCCTCGCGCTCAAGTACTCGACGCGCGCCTACGTCCTGCGCACGGGCGAGATCGCGACGAGCGGGCCCTCGAAGCAGCTCGCCGCCGACGAGGAGATCCGCCGGGCGTACCTGGGCGGGTAAACGTCAGGGAACGAAGATTTCGAGCGCGCCGGGGACAGCTCGATCTCCATCGGCAGCCGCCCGAGCGGCTCGCCGTCGACGTCGAGGAGGAAGCGGTCGACAATCTCCTTGTTCCGCAGCGCGACCGTGATCTTGTCGCAGCGGAGGTGCTGGACGTCCCCCTTGCCGATGTGGTCCCCCGTGTAGAGCCGGGTCGTCGACTCGATCGCGAAGCGCACCTTCCCGGCCGCGCCCAGGCTGATGACCTCGAAGACCCCGTCGTCGGTCGCGGCCATCGGCGCCACCTTCATCCCGCTGCCGAAGAAGCGGCCGTTGCAGATGGCCAGGTTGCGGGTCGTGATCACCTCTTCCCGCGTCGAGCCGGCGAGGCTGAGCGTGCACTCGAGCACGGCAATCTCGCTCTCGATCAGGCCGCGGAGCGAGGCGGTGAAATAGGTCAGCGTCCCGCCGAGCGAGCGGCCTGCCTGGGCGACGAGCTGGTCGACCAGCCCGCCCATCCCGACCGACAGGATGTTGATGAAGAACGAGCCCGCCTTCGATCCGTCGTGGGCGACGAAGGAGGCCCGCCCCACGTCGACACGCTGCGTCTTGCCGCCCGAGATGGCCGCACAGTACCGATCGAGCCGGTGCTCCAGGCCCAGCGTCCGCCGGAAGTCGCCGCCGGTGCCCTGCCCGATGACGCCGAGCCGCGGCGGCTTCGTCCCCTTGTCGCGCGCCTCCATCAGCCCGTTGACGACCTCGTGGATCGTCCCGTCGCCGCCGACGGCGACGACCACCTCGCGCCCCGCGGTGGCCGCGTCGCGGGCGATGTCGACCGCGTGCCGGCCCCGCTCCGTCATCGCCACGTCGAAGTCGCCCAGAGCGCGCTTCAGCGGCACCCGCATCGCGTCGAAGGTCTTACCCGTCTTGCCCCCGCCGGACCGAGGGTTGACAATCAGGAGTGGGGTCACAGAGGTCATGATGAGGGGGTCACGCTATCGCATTTGGTGCCGTCGCGAGCGGATGAATGAGGCGCATCCGCTCGGCAACCGAAGGACCGTGCTCACAACGCCGCAAACCGCGCCGCCGACCGCTTCGCTTCGGCTGGCGCCGCTGGCCCTCGCGCTCGCCCTGCTCTCGAGCGGGTGCGCCGGCGCGCGTGGCCTCGCCCCCTCTCTCTCCGGCCTCTCGCCCGGCACGACGGCCCTCCGCATCTCCAACCACGTGGCGTCCCCGGGCACGCTCAACGGGGTCTCCATCGAGGTCGACGGCGAGCCGTTGAGCCTGGTCTCCCTTCCTCCCGAGGGCAACGACGTCGCCACGATCGCCACCCTCCACCTGGCGCCCGGGTCGCACGCCATCTCGGTCCGCGCCAAGGCTCGGGCTCCGGGAGCGGACGTCCTCGTCGTGGGCGCGCAGCAGCCCTTCCTGATCCAGCACGGGCCGGCGGCGATCACCATCGACGTCCGCTCCACGAGCCCCGGGGAGGACAAGGCGGCCGCGGCTCCGGTCGCGATCTCGCTCACCATCGCCGGCGGGCGCCTGGCGCCGGAGTTCGGCGCCGCGCCCCCCAGCGACAAGGAAGAGCGCTGCGCCGGCCTCCTCCCCATCCCGCGCGCCCTCTGTCGCGCTGCCTTCGACCTCGACGAGGCGACGCGCAAGGACGACGTGGCGGGCGCCCTCTGCGTCCGCGAAAAGCTGACCGAGATGCGCAAGCTGGCGCTCATCGGCGAGTCGAGCACCGGCGAGCACCTCGCGATGGCCGAGGCGCAGGTCGCTCGGCTCTCGCACCAGGTGGACCTGTGCGCGGGCGACTTCTCGTCGTCCCAGGCACCCGACGGCGTGACCGTCACCCCGCCCAGGCGTCGCTGACCGCCTCCGCTTCGCTTCGGCTGGCGCCGACCGCCTCCGCTTCGCTTCGGCTGGCGCCGCTGAAGCGTTCGTCCGTCCGCCTCCCATGGGGCGCCGGGTCACTGCTCGGGCCCTCGCAGGTCGCGGCGCTCGCCTAGCGGGCCCAGTCACCGTATGCTCGCGTGCCGAAATGGAGCTCCCGGAGCTGCCCAAGCACGCCCTCGCCCTCGTCGAGGAGCGGCCGTCGCTCGATCCCCCCGGCTTTCTCCGCCTCAAGCGGATGATCCTGCGCGCCGTCTTCGCCGATGGGAGCCGCAGCGAGCCGTTCCAGTACGAACGCCGTCGATCGCGAGCGGCTCGACGCCATCGTGGTGGCCGCGCACTACCGGGACGCCGGCGGGCGGCGGCGGGTGATCCTCCGGTCCGCGCTGCGGCCGCCGGTGGCGATGCGGCCGCGGGAGACGAGCCCCATCGTCGAGAAGGACTCGCTCGGCGCGCTCTGGGAGCTGCCCGCCGGCCTGGTCGAGCCCGACGAGCGGAGCCCCGAGGGCCTGCGGCGCTGCGTCGCGCGCGAGCTGCGCGGAGGAGATCGGCGCGACGGTGGCGCCCGACGCCATCCGCGCGCTCGGGCCCAGCACGTTCCCCGCGCCGGGGGTGATCGGCGAGCGGCACTTCTTCTTCGAGGTCGAGGTCGACCCGTCGCGTCTCTCTGTGCCCACGGAGGACGGCTCGGTGCTCGAGCAGCAGGCGAAGGTTGCCTCGGTGGACCTCGAGCACGCCATCGCGTTGACCCGCACCGGCGAGATCGAGGACGAGAAGACCGAGCTCGGCCTCCGGCGCCTCGCGGAGCTGCGCTCGAGCTGCGGCACCAGCCCCCAGGCGCGCGCCGCGCGTGGCCGTGGTGGTGAAGCGATCGGCGTGGCGCATCTACGTCGAGGAGCGGGCCGACGAGCGGCTCCGCGAGCTGGCCGACGTGGGGGACGCCACGGTGGAGCCGCTCCGGGCCTCGCACGAGGCGCACGTCCGCACGGTGCGCGAGGTGAAGGATGCGCTCGCCGCGCTGGGCGCCCACATGGTGATCGAGCGCCTCGCGGGGGAGCCGTTCGACGCATCGGAGCTCGACCTCGTGGTCACGGTCGGCGGCGACGGGACGCTGCTCGGCGCCTCGCACTACGTGGACGACGTGCCGGTCCTCGCGATCAACAGCGCGCCTTCGCACTCGGTCGGCTTCTTCTGCGGGGCGAGGAGCGGCGAGGTCGAGGGCGCCCTCCGGGGCGCGCTGCGCGGGTCGCTGCGGCGCACGGTGCTCACGCGCATGGCCGTGTCGATCAACGGCGTCGTCGTGGCCGCGCGCGTGCTCAACGACGCGCTCTTCTGCCACGCGTCGCCGGCGGCCACGTCGCGGTACAGGTTGCGGCTCGGCGACGTCGAGGAGCAGCAGAAGTCGAGCGGGCTCTGGATCGGGCCGGCCGCCGGGTCGACCGCGGCGCAGCGATCGGCGGGCGGCCGCGTGCTGCCGCTGACGTCGAAGCAGCTCCAGCTCGTGGTGCGCGAGCCGTACACGCCGCACGGGGAGAGCTACCAGCTCCGGCACGCGCTCGTACCGCCCGGGGTGAAGCTCGTCGTGCGCAGCAAGATGCACGACGCGCGCATCTTCTTCGACGGGCCCGACACGTCGACGGACATCGGCTACGGCGACCTCCTCGAGTTCCAGGAGGCGCCCGAGGCGCTGACGGTGCTCGGCATCTCGTCCCGGCGGAAGTGGGGCGCCGCCGCGGGCTCAGAAGCTCCCCACCGCGACGAGGCCGGCGCTGCCCGGCCCAGCCCAGGGGGAGACCCGCGCCACGCTCGCCTTGGGGGCCTCGTCGGATTTCCCCCCGCCGGGCGCGGCGATGAAGAGCCCGATGCCGGTCGCGGCGACGATGCCGCCGCCGACCAGGAAGCCCGTGGAGAGGTTCCCCCACATCTTCGATCGCGAGATGAGGTTCGCCGTGTCCCCCGGGCACTGGTTGCCCTGGCACTGCGTCTTCGCGAGGCTCGTGTCGTGGAACGCGATCCCGCCGAAGACGCCGCCCGCGACCAGCGCCGCGCCGCCGAGGCTCATCACCACCGCGCCGGGGACGCGCGAGCCGTTGCTTGCTCTCCGCGGCCGGGGCGTCCTCCGCGGACGCGACCTGCGCGTGCTCGGGGGCGAGCCGCAGCCGGACGCGTTCGTGCGCGCCCTCCGCGAGATACACGTCCTTCTCCTCGGGGGCGAAGCCGTCCGCCTGCGCGCGGACGGTGTGATCGCCCGGGTTGACCGGGATCTCGTCACCCGCGACCTCCACGCCGTCGACGAGCGTGGTCGACCTGCCCGGCGGGCGGGCCGGCCACCTTCACCTGCACGGTGGGCACGCGCCGATCGAGATCGGCGAGCGCCTTGCTCGCCGCATCGCGCGCGCGCCTCTCGGCCTGGGTCGGGCGGGCGGGAGCCGCCGCCGGCGTGGCCACGGGCGGCGAGCGTCGCTCGCGCCGCCACAGCCTGCCCGCCGCCACCTGCACCGCCGCCGAATCCAGCGCCACCGCCGGGTCGGATCGAGCCGCTCGCGCCTTCTTCAGCGCGGACACGGCGTCCACCCAGCGCTTGCCCGTCATCGCCCGCTTCGCCTCGGACACGAGCGCGCGGGCCTCGGCCCGGTCCTTCGCGCTGGGGGCGGCGAGCGAGGCCGACGAGAGCGTGGCCAGCGCCGCGAGCGTCGATGCCGTGAGCAAGCGGGAGGGGCGCATCGCGGCGATGGTAACGCGGCCCTCCTCGGCGCGACACGGGCCGATGACCAAGACATGGCTTTTCGTCAAGACTGTTTTTTTACGATCGGAGAGCCCGGAGGCTGCTCGCACACGCAAAACCTTCGACAAATCAGGGAAAAGCCGCGGGCCTCCCCGTCGTTTCGAGCCAGCCCGCGGGAGGGGTGGCGCCGAAACACTTGTTTCTGCGCCTCGGCATGACGTTCCCCTCTGGATCTGCACGCTTTCTTGTGGTTGTGTGCGCTGAGCGTTTGCTCACCCATTTTTTCCAGGAGAACTCTCATGGCAGCGAAGAAGGCCGAAAGCGCCAAGAAGCCCGGTTCGATCAGCAAGAGCGCCCTCATCAACGCCGTGGTCGAGGCGACCGGCGACGTGTCGCGCAAGCAGGTGAAGGGCATCATCGATGCCCTCTGCGACGTGGCCTACAAAGAGCTGAAGAAGAACGGCGTCTTCACGATGCCGGGCTTCGCGAAGTTCCGCGTGGTGAAGAAGCCGGCGACCAAGGCGCGCCAGGGCATCAACCCCTTCACCAAGCAGCCGACCAGATGTTCGCGGCGAAGCCGGCCAGCAAGTCCGTGCGCGCGCGCCCGATCAAGGCGATCAAGGACGCGATGCAGTGATGTCCGCGCGCGGGCTGGGATAGGATCCCCTCCTCCCGGCCCGACGTGCTCCTCCTCCGTCTCCTCCGATCTCTCTACGCCTTCGGCGTCATCCTCTCGAGCTACCTCGTCCAGCTCGGCCTTGGCGCGCGTCTTCGGCAAGCTCGCCGCCGACGGCGCGCGGGTCTTGCCCGCGTGGCTCGTCGAGCGCAGGCGGCGCGTCGATCGGAGGAACGCGCGGCGCCTGCTCCGCGGGATGCTGCTCCTCCGCGGCGTCTTCATCAAGCTGGGGCAGGTGCTCTCCATCATGGGCGGGTTCCTCCCCCGCGTGTACGCGAAGGAGCTGGAGCAGCTCCAGGACCAGGTCCCCCCGCACCCTTTCAAGGACCTGGAGGCCGCGCTGCGGCGAGAGCTTCGGCAAGGGCTCGGACGAGCTCTTCGCCGACATCGCGCGCGAGCCGATCGCCGCCGCCTCGCTCGGGCAGGTGCACGTGGCGCACCTCTCGGACGGGCGCAAGGTGGCGGTCAAGTTCCTCTACCCGAACATCCGCGGCGTCATCGCCGTCGACATGCGCGTCCTCGCGCTGGCCATCAAGGTCTACAAGCGCTTCGTCCCGGTGGCGAAGATCGAGCGCGTCCACGAGCAGCTCGTCGACATGCTCCAGCGCGAGACGGACTACCTGCACGAGGCCGACTGCATGCGGCGGATGGCGAAGCACTTCGCCGTCGATCGCGGGCCTCGCGTTCCCCGAGCCCGTCCGCGGAGCTGACGACCCGCGACGTGCTCACCATGACGTTCATGGAAGGCTGCCAAGATCACGCGGAAGGCCGAGATCGAGGCCGCCGGGGTGCGCATGAGCGACGTCGCGGTGCGCCTGGTCCAGGCGTTCTACAAGATGCTCTTCGTCGACCGCTTCTTCCACGCCGACCCGCACCCCGGCAACTTCCTCGTGGAGCCCGGAAAGGCGGGCGCGTTCCGCCTCGTGGTGCTCGACTTCGGCGCCGTGTGCGTGGCGCGGGACGCGCTCGTCGACGGGATGATCGAGATCGTGCAGGGCTACTTCACCCAGGACGACGCGATGGTGCTGAAGGGCTTCCGCGCCATGGGCTTCGTCGCCGCGGGCGGGAACGAGGCGCTCCTCGAGCGGACCGTCAAGACCTACTTCGCCAAGCTGCTCAAGATCCAGGATCGCACGCCGGCCGCGCTGATGCGCCAGCGCCCGGAGCAGCTCGAGAAGCTGGTCGACCCGGAGGTGGAGCGGGGCGAGCTGCAGGAGCTGATGCGCTCGTTCGAGTACCCGGAGGACTGGTTCTACGTCGAGCGCGCCTGCGTGCTCATGTTCTGGCTGGCCGCGCAGCTCGACCCCGAGCCTCGACACCGATGGCGGCCGGCTTCCCGTACGTGATGCCGCTCCTCGCCGAGCGCGCGATGGCCGCCGCGAGCGCGGCGACAGGGCCCTGAGCCGGGCCGAGCCTAGCCGCCGCCCGGGAAGAAGCCCTCCAGGAAGGGGGCATAGCTGCGATCGCGATCGGCGCGGATCTCGGCGATGAGGGCGAGCAGCGGCTCCGACGCGGTCGCCCTTGAGCTTCTCGAAGTTCGCCTCCGCAGGGTCCGCGGGCGGGAGGAAGACGGGCATCGCCTCGCCGATCGCCGGGAGGGGCGCGAAGACCGTCCCGCCCTCGTGCATCCCCTCGGGGATGATCTGCACGAACGGGTCGGGCGCTCGGCGGAGCAGCCCGACCATCCGGTGCGCGTCGCCCGAGTCCCCTGCCAGGTCCGGGTGGAACGTGGCCATGACCGGCGGGTCGCGGAGCGCCTTCTTGAGGGCCTGGGCGACCTTGCCAGCGAACCGCTCGAACGGCGAGGGGGTGATCCGGATCAAGGGGAAAACGACGTGGATCACGGGGTTGCCGGCCCCGACGATGGCCTCGACCGTCGCCTCCACGTCCGGCTCGCCCGCGTCCAGCATCGCCACGAAGGCGCCGAAGCCCGTGTCGATGTCGCGGAGGAAGGGACAGAGGCGATTCGCCGCGACGACCTCGCCGGCGTAGCGCCGGTGGACGCGGTGGACCTCGGCCGCAAAGCGCGGCGCCAAGGGGTGGGCGGCGAGAGGACCTCGGAGAAGGGGAGCGGAGGCGGCCATCGTACCTGGCAAGGGAGCGCGTGCGGGGCGGGCACGCACGACATAGCACATCAGGCTCGGAAGCTCGCGGGCCTCGTGGTAGCGTACGCCGCACTGCGGCGAGCAGCCTTTTCGGAGGAGAAAACGTGTCGGATACCGCCAGGCTCACGCTCAACATTCACGGGACGGAGCAGACGATCGACCTGCCGATCGTCACGGGGACCGAGGGGGAGAGAGGAATCGACATCTCCAGCCTGCTCGCGAAGACGGGCCACGTGGTCCTCGACCCCGCCTTCATGAACACGGCCTCGACCACGAGCGGAATCACCTTCATCGACGGCGAGAAGGGCATCCTCCGCTACCGGGGCATCCCCATCGAGCAGCTCGGGGAGAAGTCGACCTTCGTCGAGACGGCCTACCTCATCATCTACGGCAAGCTGCCGAACAAGGCCGAGCTCTCGCAAGTTCTCGACCCTGCTCACCCGGCACTCGATGATCCACGAGGACATGAAGCGCTTCTTCGACGGCTACCCGTCGACGGCGCACCCCATGGCGATCCTCTCGGCCATGGTCTGCTCGCTCTCGAGCTACTACCCGGACGCGCTCGACGTCTCGCAACAAGGAGCTCATCGACATCACCATCGCCCGCCTCCTCTCCAAGGTGCGGACAATCGCGGCGTTCTCGTACAAGAAGTCGATCGGGCAGCCCTTCGTCTACCCGCACAACTCGCTCTCGTACTGCGCCAACTTCCTCAACATGATGTTCTCCGTCCCCGCCGAGCCGTACGAGATCGACGAGGACGTGGTGAAGGTGCTCAACCTGCTCCTCATCCTGCACGCCGACCACGAGCAGAACTGTTCGACGTCGACCGTCCGCCTGGTGGGCAGCTCCAAGGCCAACCTCTTCGCCTCGATCGCGGCCGGCATCTGCGCCCTCTGGGGCCCGCTCCACGGCGGGGCGAACCAGGAGGTGGTCGAGATGCTCGAGGCCATCCGGTCCGACGGCGGCGACGTGCAGAAGTTCGTCAACCTCGCCAAGGACAAGTCGAGCGGCTTCAAGCTGATGGGCTTCGGCCACCGGGTCTACAAGAACTACGACCCCCGCGCGCGCCTCATCAAGGCCGCCGCCGACAAGGTGCTGGCCAAGCTCGGGATCAAGGACCCGCTCCTCGACATCGCGCTGAAGCTCGAGGAGGCGGCCCTCAAGGACCCGTACTTCGTCGACCGCAAGCTCTACCCCAACGTCGACTTCTACAGCGGCCTCATCTACCGCGCGCTCGGCTTCCCCACCAGCATGTTCACGGTGATGTTCGCGCTCGGCCGCCTGCCCGGCTGGATCGCACACTGGAAGGAGATGAACGACGCGTCCGGCACCAAGATCGGCCGCCCGCGCCAGATCTACACCGGCGCGACCGTGAACGACTACGTGCCGATGGACGAGCGCCGCTAGGCCCCGTCTTGGAACGCCGCGCCGTGAGGCCGGCGACCAGCGCCGCGCCCGTCAGGGCGCGGCAGGGCCCGCTGCGTCAGTTGATGCTGGTCGACCCGGTGGCGGTGATCTCGGCCGACGTCTCCAGCTTCTCGACCGCGCCCTCGAGCCCCCCGACGACGGCGCGGAACGTCTCCGCCGGCATGCGCACGGTGACCCCCGACGCGACGAGGGTGAAGTGGACCGTCCCGCAGGTGCACCGCGTCACGCGGACGGCGTTGTTCGACACCAGTTCGGTATGCTGACCGCAGGCGCTCTTCGACATGGGACCTCGGGCGGGCACTCTAGCAGCTTCGTTCCCGTTTGCGCCCTCGCCACGAAAGCCCCGCCCGCCTGGCAAGGGTGTTGCTTCTGCAAGCGCGCCCATCGCATCCCCGCTCCTCCGAGGCCCCATGCGCAAAGCATTCTTGCTCCTGATCTCGCCCCTCATCGTGCTGTTGATGGTCCCGGCTTGCAGCTCGAACGGGGGGCCGGGGGCAGTGGCTCCGGCGGCTCGACGGGCTCGGGCGCCGATGGCGGGGACCTGGCACAGCTTGACCCACCCCCCACCGGGCAGGGCTTCCAGTTCGGCACCCCGGAGTTCATCGTCCCCGCGGGGACCGAGGAGCAGGACTGCTACTTCTTCCAGGTCAAGGACCTCGAAAAGGCGGCTGGCCTCGACCCGACCAAGCCGGTCAACCTCCATCACGTGCAGGTCGCGCAGACTGTCGGCTCGCACCACATGAACATCTTCCGCGTCCGGACGATCGTGAACCTCGGCCCCGCCGGCGGCGCGGTGCAGAAGGGCACGAACGGGATGGGCCAGTGCTTCGTCAGCTCGAACTGGGCGGACTGGCCGCTGGTCGTCAACTCGCAGCAGGAGGGGGACGTCGACTGGGAGCTACCCGGATGGGGTCGCCAACGTCATCCAGCCCGACGAGTGGCTGATGCTCCAGACCCACTACGTCAACGCCGCCACGCAGCAGACGCGGCCAAGGACGCGAAGGTCAACGTCAACTTCTGGAACATCCCCGACGCGGACGTGAAGGCCCACCTCGGCACCATCTTCGCGACCAACCAGTCCATCCGCATCTGCGAGTCGAACCCGACGCCGACGTACTCGGCCTCCTGCCAAATCAACAGCCCGACCCCGGTGCCAATCATCGGCGCCAACGGCCACTTCCACAGCCGCGGCAAGGAGTTCGACATGTACAAATGGGACGGGAAGAGCACCACGACGCCGCCCGCGTCCGATCGCTTCTACCAGTCGACGATGTGGAACGAGCCGCCCATGCTGCACTCCCCCTCGCTCGACCTCACCGTGCCGTCGGGCGGCGGCATCTGGTACACCTGCTCCTACGAGTGGGTGGAGCCGCCCCCTCCATCGGCTGCACGGGCCTCAACACGTACGACGAGATGAAGTACATGACGCCCGCGACCGAGGTCGACTGCTGCTACACGTTCGGCTCGCAGGTCGACAAGAACGAGCACTGCAACGCGTTCGTCTACTACTACCCGGAAGCCGACGACGTGAACTGCTTCTGAGGGTGACGTGGCGGTGGCTCGGGTCCGCTTGCCGACGCTGGCCGTTCGCTGTGCGCCGCGTGCAGCCCGGCCTCCCCCGTGCCCATCCCCGACGGGGGGACCGGCGGCGCCCCGGTCACGTGCGCCGCCGGCTTCCTCGGCGACCGGACCGACGCGCGACCCGGAGCCCGAGATCATCGCGATCGGCGGCGACGGCGGCGTCTCGCCGGTGGAGGACGGCGGCACCGTCGGGCTCATCTTCCCGCCGCAGGGCGGCCGCGTGATCTTCGCCGGCGCCCGCGCCACGAACCTCGACGGCTGCGGGGTGCAGATCACCGGAGCTTTGCGCGACGAGGCGACCCAGCAGGTACAGGTCGACTCGCGGACGGTGAACCTGGTGCCCGCCGGCGACGGCTGGGGCGAGAGCAACCCGGACCGACGTCTCGTCGTTCTCCAACGTCCCGGCCTGCCCGCAACGAGTGGTCGAAGACCAACATCTACGGCACCCGCTACCAGCTCCAGCTCACGGTCGCCGACCCCTCCGGCCGCACGGCGACGAGCACGCTCGAGGTCACGCCCGAGTGCGCAGAGCCCACCCGCGCGGCCGAGTGCATGTGCATCTGCATGGGCGGCTACATCCTCGGGCAGAGCTGCGCGGACGCGGGCGCGGGAGATGCCGGCGACGGCGGAGACGGAGGCGGCGGGGACGGCGGAGACGGAGGCGGATGATGGGCGCGCTGCGGTGCTGGACGGGTCTCTCGTGCGCGGTGGTGCTCCTCGGCGCGGTGGGGTGCTCCTCGACGCACGGCACGGGCAGCGCGGGCACGGGCGGCGGCGGCACGGGCGGCGCCGCCCCCACGCCGCCCGCGTGGCAGGTGGTGTACGACGACACCTCGCTCGGCGGCGCCGTGCTCTCCGCGTGGGGCACGGGCCCCAAGGACGTCTACGTCGTCGGCGGCCCCCTCGGCGACACGGGCTTCGAGGCCGTCGCCGTCCACTACGACGGCACCGCCTGGACCAGGCTCTCGCCGGGCGGCGCCGCCTCGTTCTGGTGGGTCCACGGCTCCGGCCCCGGCGACATCTGGATGGTGGGCGAGCAGGGCCGCATCACGCACTGGGACGGCAAGGCCTTCACGGAGAGCAAGCCCCTCACCACCGCGACCATGTGGGGCGTGTGGGCGGCGAGCCCGACCGACGCCTGGGCCGTCGGCGGCACGCCCGAGGGCGGCACCTCGGCGCCCAACGACATCGTGCTGCACTGGGACGGCGCCCACTGGGCGCAGGAGACGCTCCCGGGCACGCCGCTCGGCCGCTCGCTCTACAAGGTGTGGGGCACGGCCTCGAGCGACCTCTACGTGGTCGGCGAGGCTGGCACCATCTGGCACCGCAAGGGCACCGCCTGGGCGCAGGAGGCGAACCCTGCCACCTCGACCCTGTTCACCGTCTACGGGTGCAGCGCCACCGACGTCTACGCCGTCGGCGGGCAACGACGTCCTCCACTCCGACGGCGGCGGCACCTGGACCCAGGTCTCCGTCATGCTGGGCAACTCCGTGAACGGCGTCACCTGCAACCCGGGCGGCGAGGTCCTCGTCGTCGGCTTCGGCGGGCTCAAGCAGCGGCTGGTGGACGGCACGTGGATGAACGACTTCACCACCAAGCCCTGGGAAGACCTGCACGGGTGCTGGGCCGACGGCGACGGCGCGTTCTGGGCCGCCGGGGGCGACTTTCTCTCCCCGCCACGCCCGGAAAGCCCCGCAACGCGGTCATCGCCCGCTACGGCGCCGGGACCGTACCGCTCCTCTCCCCCTGACTGCCGCTCCTTTTCCCGCAGAGCGAGATCCTAACCGCGCCCGGAGCGAGCTGCCGTTCACGGCAGCTCGCGGAGGAAGCGGGGGCCGCAGGTCTGCTCAACGGCGCGTACTGCGAAGGCGCACCCCCCGCTTCCTCCGCGAGCCGGCCTTCGGCGGCTCGCTCCGGGCGCGGTTAGGATGGCGTTCTTGAGCGCCCCGGCCGACGCCCCCACGGGAGGGTATGGCGTCCTGATCGTGCTCCGTGTGACCCGTAGGGGGAATGGCGCCCCCCTTTTGCGTACAATGAGGAGAGACGAGGGGAGGTCCACCGATTGCTCGGGGGCCTCTCGACACCCCTCGCCCCCCGACGTGCTTCGTTCGGTAGGAGAATACCCCATGCAACGGTCCCGCTCCGTCCTCTTCGCCGCTCTCCTCGCTGCGCCCCTGATGCTGGTCTCTTCGCTGCGCTGGCCGGCGGCCCCGATGCCTGCTTCCTGACCGCCGATAGCTGTTCGTTCGATGTCACCGGCGGCTGCACGGCCAACTGCACGCCCGGCAACTTCACCGCCGACTGCGAGACCCAGTGCACCAAGATGCCGCAGACGGTCTGCGTCAACACGTGCCAGACGAGCTGCGAGGCGAGCTGCCAGGTCGACCCCGGGAGCTTCGACTGCAAGGCGAGCTGCACCCGGACTGCAAGCCGCACTGCTCGACCCTGTGCGCCGGCAACGCGAACGTGGCGGGCTGCGTCACCGCCTGCCAGGACGACTGCGAGAACCGCTGCACCGTCAACTGCCAGGCCACGCCCCCCTCCGTCGACTGCTCGGCGCGGCTGCCAGACGAGCTGCGGGACTTCCTGCACGGTGCAGGAGAACGTCGAGTGCCAGACCAACTGCGTGGTCAACGTCGAGCCCGCGCAGTGCCAGGCGAGCTGCACGTCCCCGAGCGGCGCTCTCTTCTGCGACGGCCAGTACATCGACCTCGCCAGCGCCGGGTCGGACTGCGCTGACCTGGCTCGAGTCGCAGGGCTTCTCGGCGTCCGGCCTGCACCACCACCCTGGGCGGCTCGGCCTGCTCCGCCAGCGTCGGCTGCTCCGCGGCGCCCTCCCTCGGCGCGGCCTCGGATCGCTGGGGCGTGGCCGGCCTCACCGGCCTGATGATGGGCCTCGGCCTCTTCGTCTCGCGCCGCCGGCGGCGTTGACGCAGGCCGGCGGGCGGCCGGAGTATCCAGCGCCGCGACAGCGTTGGCCGACCATGCCGCCCGTCACTCCGTCCTCCCCTGCCCTCCCGGCCCTCGCCGCGCTGATCGTGGCCTCCGCCGCCCTCTGCGCGTGCGAGGCGCGCGCACCGCAGCCGCCCCCTCCGGCGCCCGTCGCCACGCCCGCGCCGCCCCCGCCCGCCGAGAAGGCGCCGGCCACGACCGCGACCGCGGCAGCGCATCCCGCGCCCTCGTACCCCCCTCCCCCTCCGCCGGACCCGCCCATCGTCCTGCACGCCGGCGGAAGGCACGCCGTGCGCGGCGACGCCGGGCTGGTCGTCACGGTCGAGGCCAACGCCACCCACGTCGGCGCCGAGGTGCTGCGCAAGGGCGGCAACGCGGTCGACGCCGCCGTGGCCGTGGCCTTCGCGCTCGCCGTCACGCACCCGAGCGCCGGCAACGTCGGCGGCGGCGGCTTCATGATCGTGCGCCTGGCGAACGGCGAGACCACCGCCATCGACTTCCGCGAGACCGCGCCCGCCGCCGCCACGCAGGAGAAGCTCCAGGCGATGCTCGACGCCGGCGGCCTCGGCTACGCCTCCGCGGGCGTGCCGGGCACCGTGGCCGGCATGGCCCTGGCGCTGGAGAAGTTCGGCAGCCGCCCGCTCGCCGAGCTGGTCGCGCCCGCCATCGGGCTGGCGAAGAAGGGGTACAAGCTCGGCGCGCACCAGGCCGACGTGCTGGCCTGGTCCTGGCCCAAGCTGCGCAAGGATCCCGGTCGCCCGCGCCCTCTGGAGCCGCGGCAAGGAGCCGTTGAAGGCGGGGGATGTCGTGAAGATGCCCGACCTCGCGCGCACGCTCGAGGCGATCGCCAAGGAGGGCGGAAGGGGTTCTACGAGGGCCGGGTGGCGGAGGCCATCGACAAGGCGATGCGCGAGCACGGCGGCCTCGTGACGGCCGCGGACCTCGCCACGTACGAGGCGCGCGTCCGCACGCCGCTCCGGTTCACGTACCGCGGCTTCACCGTCGACACGATGCCGCCGCCCTCGATGGGCGGCGTCGCCTTCGCCGAGATCATGCTGACCCTGGAGCGCGAGCGCGCCTGGGAGGCGAAGGTCGACTCCGGCCTCGGCCTGCACCTCTTCGTCGAGGCC
Organism: uncultured delta proteobacterium; assembly: GCA_963827955.1. GTDB lineage: Bacteria > Myxococcota_A > Polyangia > Polyangiales > Polyangiaceae > CAWHDJ01. The sequence continues at coordinate 1,079,127 of CAWHDJ010000017.1, forward strand.
GCGCGCCGCGCCTACGCCGAGCGCCGCCTCGTCGGCGCCGACCCGCTCGCCCTCGGCCCCGACGGCGGCGCCGCCCTGCTCGGCAAGCTCCTCGGCGGCCAGCACCTCGCCACGCGCAAGCCCCCCATCGACCACGACCACGCCACCCCCTCCGCCGCGATCGTGGCGGGCCTCGTCGACGCGGCGCACGAGTCGCCGGAGACGACGCACTTCTCGATCGTCGACGCGCAGGGCAACGCCGTCTCGTGCACGTACACCCAGTCGGCCTCCTTCGGATCCAAGGTGGTCATCCCGGGCGTCGGCGTCCTGCTCGCCAACGCGATGGGCGGCTTCTCCCCCAGCGGCCCGAACAAGCTCGCGCCGGGCCACCGCATGGCGAGCTCCATGACGCCCGCCATCGTCGAGCGAGAACGGCAAGCTCGTCCTCGTCCTCGGCTCCCCGGGCGGCGACACCATCCCGAACACGGTCGCGCAGGTCTTCCGCAACGTCGTCGACGGCGGCATGACCATCGACGAGGCCGTCGAGCACCCGCGCGTCCACCACGCCTACCTCCCCGACCGCGTCCGCTATCGAGCGCGCCATCCCGCTGCCCAAGGCGGTCATCGCCGACCTGAAGGCGCGGGGCCACACGGTCCAGGCCGAGCCGTCGGCGCTGGGGGACGCGAACGAGATCCTGGTCGACGCCGCGACGGGGGTGGCGTGGGGCGCGGTGGATCCGCGGGAGGGGGGGCTGGCCGAGGGGGTGGCGAAGAAGGGGCCCTGAGTCGCGTCGCGGCGACAGGGGCCTCCGTCGCGGTGAGGAGGGGGGGCGTCGCGGTGACGGAGGCCCCCGTCGCGGTGACGAGGGGGGTCGTCGCGGTGACAGGAGCCCCGGTCGCGGTGACGAGGGGGGTCGTCGCGGTGACGGAGGCTCACGTCGCGGTGACGGAGGCTCCCGTCGCGGTGACGGAGGCTCCCGTCGCGGTGACGGAGGCTCCCGTCGCGGTGAGGAGGGCGCCCGTCGCGGTGACGGAGGCTCACGTCGCGGTGACAGGGGCTCCCGTCGCGGTGAGGAGGGCGCCCGTCGCGGTGACGGAGGCTCACGTCGCGGTGACAGGGGCTCCCGTCGCGGTGAGGAGGGCGCCCGTCGCGGTGACGGAGGCTCACGTCGCGGTGACAGGGGCTCCCGTCGCGGTGAGGAGAGGGGTCGTCGCGGTGACAGGGGCTCCCGTCGCGGTGAGGAGGGCGCCCGTCGCGGTGACGGAGGCTACTTCGTCGCCGGCTCGGGCGTCGCGGCGGCCGCGCGGCGGGCGCGGAGGTACTCGATGACGCCGGGCAACACGCTGATGACGATGATCGCGCCGATGACGAGGGTGAAGTTGCGCTTCACTACCTCGCGGGTGCCGAAGAAGTAGCCGAGCGTGCTGAAGCTCGCGACCCAGGCGAAGGCGCCGACCACGTTGAACGCGAAGAAGCGGGCGTACCGCATCTGGCCGATGCCGGCGACGAACGGGGCGAAGGTGCGGATGATGGGCATGAAGCGGGCCAGGATGATCGTCTTGCCGCCGTGCTTCTCGTAGAACTCCTGCGCGCGGAGGAGGTGCTTCTTGTTGAGGAGCCAGGAACTCTCGCTCCGGAAGGCGGCCGGGCCGATGCGGCGGCCGATCGCGTAATTCACCGCATCGCCGAGCACGGCGGCGGCGAAGAGGAGCGCGATGATAAGCGGGAGCGAGAGGGGCAAGTTACCGCGCGCGATGAGCATACCCACCGCAAAGAGGAGCGAGTCGCCCGGGAGGAATGGCGTGACGACGAGGCCCGTCTCGCAGAACACGACGATGAAGAGGAGGCCATAGAGGCCGCTGCCCATGGTGCTCCCCCACTCGCTGAGGTGGGCGTCGAGGTGGAGGATGATGTCGAGGAGCTGCTTCAAGTCCATGGGCGAAGGGGCCTCTCGTAGCGCAGGTCCGTCCTGGTGTCGAACTCTGGGCGTGCCCCGGCTTTGCGCTCCAGCCGACAGGCATTAAGAGCCCGCCATGCTCGACCTCGGCAGGAAACGCTGGACGTTCGGCCCCGCCTTGCTCGCCCTCGCCCTCCTCGGCGGCGCGTGCACCGACGCTCGCCAGCAGCCCGCCAAGCCGTCCACGACCCCACGCCTCGAGGTCGCCTCCCCCGCGCTCCAGTCGAACGCGCCCATTCCGCCCGCGTACGCGTGTACGGACAACGACCACCTCGGCAAGTCGCCGCCGCTTTCCTGGTCGAACGGCCCGGAGGGCACGGTGGCCTACGCCGTCACCGTGACCGACCCGGACGCCAGGAACTTCGTCCACTGGGCCGTGGTGAACCTGCCGCCGACCACCACCCGCCTGCCCGAGGGGGCGAGCCCCGGCGGCGCGCTGCCGGCGGGGGCGGTCGAGCTTCCCAATGATTTCGACAAGATGGGCTATGGCGGCCCCTGCCCCCCGCCCGGCGCGCCACACCACTACGTGATCGAGGTGACGGCCCTCAAGGCCCCGGTCACCGCGACCAAGGCCGACGCCGCGTTCTTCCAGGCGCTGGACGCCGCCGCCCTGGCGAGGGGGAGCATCACCGTCACGTTCAAGCGGTAAGGCGCGCCCGCGCAGCCCCCAACGCCATCCGAACCGCCAACGCCATCCGAACCGCCAACGCCATCCGAACCGCGCCCGGAGCGAGCCGCCGAAGGCAGGCTCGCGGAGGAAGCGGGGGCCCCCGCCTCGGCAACACCGTCGTAGTGGAGACCTGCAGCCCCCGCTTCCTCCGCGAGCCGCCGTAAACGGCGGCTCGCTCCGGGCGCGGTTCGGATGGCGTGTGGAGCGCCCCGGCGCCCCGACCCGTCACGCCCGGGCGGCGCCGGAGTCGGCGTCGACGATGCGGCGGGCGATGGCGCCGACCACGGGGATGGACCAGGTGTTGCCCTCCCAGGCCCGGTAGGCGGCGAACGCGTGGACGCCGAAGAGCACGAGGAAGCCCATCGTCATGCCGAGCATGGGGCCGAACATCAGGAAGGGGAACACGGGTTGCCCGCCCCCCGCGCCGAAGGCGGCGAACATCGTGCCCAGGAACATCACGAAGACCAGCATGTAGCCCGCGAGGAAGAAGGCGTGCAGCACCGCGGCCTGCATGGCGTGGAAGGCGACGAAGCGCGACTCCCTGCGCTTGAGCGCATAGATCACGATCGGCGCCACGAACCAGAAGCCCGTGAGGAACGAGAGGTGGGCGGCCGCGGCGAGCAGGCGCTGCTCCTGCACGGGCGCGGCGGGGGCGACCGGCGGAGGATTCTGTGGGTACTGGCCTCCGAAGCTCTGCGTCATGGCCGTGAAAGATAACCACGGCCGGCCGGCTTGCACCGGCGCGGAAAGTCAGCCGCCGGCGATGCGCGCGTCGGCGACGGAGAGCGCGGCGTCGAGCGCGGCGATGCCCTCGTCGATCTGCTCCTCGGTGACGATGAGCGGCGGCGCGATCACCAGGTGGCTGACCCACGCGAGCACCGTGACGCCGCGCTTGGCCATCTCGGCCGCGACGGCGTCGATGACGAGCGGCTTCTTCGCCGCCTTGTCCTGCGGCGTGTTGAGCGGCTCCTTGGTGGCACGGTCCTTGACGAGATCGACGGCATAGAACAGGCCCATGCCGCGCACGTCGCCGACCGAGGGGTGCTTCTCGGCGAGCTCGCGCAGCTTGGCGCCGAGGACCTCGCCGAGCTTCGCCGAGCGGTTGATGAGGTCGAGGCGGCGGTACTCGTCGATGGCGGCGATCGCGGGCGCGAGCGTGAGGGGGTGCGCCTCGTACGTGTGGCCGTGGGCGAAGTAGTTGTCCTCGAAGTGGTCGGCGATGGCGCGGCTGGTCGCGACGACGCCGAGCGGGACGGCGGCGTTGGTGACGCCCTTCGCCGTCGTCAGGATGTCCGGCGTGACGCCCCAGTGCTCGACCGCGAACCATGAGCCCGTGCGGCCCCAGCCCGTCATCACCTCGTCGGCGATGAGCAGGACGCCGCGCTTCTTCGCGTGGCGCGGCGAGGCGGGGGAAGTACTCGGGCGGCGGGACGAGGACGCCGTTGGTGCCGACGATGGGCTCGACCAGGATGGCGGCGACGTCCTCGTCGTGGTCGATCATGTAGGCGAGGTAGTCCGCGCAGGCGACGTCGCACTCCGGGTATTTGCGGCCGAGCGGGCAGCGGTAGCAGTTGGTCTCGGGGCCGAAGACGACGCCCGGGACCTTGCCCGTGGGCTCGATGAACCAGCGGCGGAGGTCGCCCGTGGCGGCGACGGAGCCGGCCGTGGAGCCGTGGTACGAGGTGTAGCGGGCGATGATCTTCGTCTTCTTGGTGTAGAGGCGCGCGATCTTGATGGCGGCCTCGTTGGCCTCGGTGCCGGAGGTGGCGAAGAAGAACTTGTCGAGCCCCTTCGGCATCACCTCGAGGAGCTTGAGGGCGAGCTCGGCGCGGACGTCGCACGTGTACGCCGGGCTGATGAACGCGAGCTTCTTCGCCTGGGCGCAGATGGCGTCGATGACGGCCTGGTTCTGGTGACCGAGGTTCGAGCAGACGAGCTGCGAGGAAAAGTCGAGGTAGCGCTTGCCGGCGGCGTCCCAGAAATAGACGCCCTCCGCCTTGGTCACGTGCATCGGCTTCCAGCCGCGCTGGGCCCGCCAGGTTCCGTAGGTGTGCCGCGCCGTGATCTCCGTGATGTCTTCGGTCATGGCGGCGCATCTTAGACCAAGGGTTTCCGGCGTCACCCCTCGCGATGGTAGGATGCGGCCGGCGATGGCCCCCAATCCCGACGCAGCGGCGCGCCGAAGAGCGGATGCGCTCGTGGACGAGGCGATCGCCCGGAGCGCGCAGGCCGACGTCGCCGGAGCCCTCCGGGCGTGGGCGGACGCGCTCGAGATCGGGCCGTCACACTCCCACGAGGCGTGGGCGCGCGACGTCCTCTTGCGGGCGCAGGGCCGCGTGCTGTTCGACGCACCGCCCTCGCCTCCGCCTCCCGCGCCGGCGAGCCCGGCCTGGGAGCGCCTGTGGGCCGGGGACGTCGAAGCGGCTCGCCGGCTCGTCGAGCCCGGGCCCGACGGCGTGGGGAAGCTCGGCGTCCTCGGCGTGGCGCACGTGCTGGATCGCCGCCCGCACGCGGCCATCCCGCTCCTCGATCGGGCGCTGACGCTCGGCGCCGGTGAGGACATCGCGCTCTTCCGCGTGCGCGCGCTCCTCCAGCTCGGCCGGCTCGACGAGGCTCGGCGCGCGCTCGCCGGGCTCATCGACGGGGAGACGATGGCCCGCCGTCTCCTCGTCGCCAGCCTCCACGTCCGGCGCGCGGCGGAGGGCCGGCGCCTGATTGCCCGAGCCAAATCGCAGCCGCACTTCCTCAACGGCCTCTTCTCGACCCAGCTCCCGGCGGTGGTCGGGGCCGGCGCGCTCGACCGCGCCCTCGCGTCTCGCGCGTCGCTCACGCGGCTCCTCGACGACGTGCTCGACCGCATGGCAGGCAACCTCGGCCCCTCGCCGACGCTCGCCGAGACGGCGCCCGACGGATCCCGGCGCTTCGTCCGGGTCGAGGTCCCGCGCGGGGCGCGAGCGGAGGCGGTGAGGGCGCTCGACACGCTGCGCTTCGAGGGGCCCGCCGCCGCGGAGGCCGCGTTCGCCGCCGTCGTCGCGCAGAACCCGCGCTCCACCCACGCCCACTGCTACCTGGGCGAGCTCTACCTCTGGCTCGGGCGCTACGACGATGCCTGGCGCGAGTTCGTGGCCGCGCGCCGCGCGTCTCCGCGCGAGCCTCCGCGCTGGGCGGACATCGGGATGGTCGCCGTGATGACGTTCACCGGCCGCTACCGCCGCGCTCGCGTGCTCGCCCTCTACGCGCGGTACCACTTCACCCCCGCCGCCGGCGGGACGTTGCCCGTCTACCGAGGCGCGCTGCGCCGCCGGACCGGCGACGTCCGCGGCGCGATCGAGGACCTGCGCAGCGCCCTCGCCGACAAGCCCTCGCGCCTCGGGGCGCGCATCGAGCCTCTGCCTGGCGCTCCGCGAGGCGGGGCTCCGCTCCGATGCGGACGAGCACCTCGGCGTGATCACGCGGGACGCCGCGCCGCTGCTCGTCGACGCCGCCGAGATGCTGGCGATCGACTGGCAGCGCGAGCCGGCGCGCCTCTGCTCCGACGACGTGCTCGAAGAGGCCCTGCGTGCGATGCGGGGCAACCGCTCCTCGTCGACGGTGACGTGGTTCGACCGGACGGGGTCGATGCGCCTCCTGTACCCGACGCACGCGCTCGTGGAAGCCGCGCGGCGGGCGCTCTCGCACCGGGGCCCGCAGGCGCCGCCGCTGCGTCGCACCCCCGGCTGAGGCGCTCACAGCGCGAGGCGGAGCTTCCGGAACCCGAAGGCCGTCATCTCGAGGAGGAGCCAGCCGTGGGAGAAGCGGCTGATCTTCGTGTCCCCGTACATCCGGGCCCGGTACCGCACCGGGATGTCGACGATTTCATGTTCAGGCGCGCCGCCCCGAAGAGCAGGTCGAAGTCGCCGAAGGGGTCGAAGTCCCCGAAGTAGGCGCGGTTGTCGGCGATGCGCTGGTAGTCGCGGCGGTGCAGGACCTTGGTCCCGCAGAGCGAGTCCTTGATGGGCTGCTGGAGGAGCCAGGAGAGGGCCAGCGAGAAGAACTTGTTGCCGAGGAGGTTGAGGAAGCGCATCGCCTCCCCCTCCATCGGGTAGACGAGCCGCACGCCGTTGACGAGCTCGCCCTTGCCCGTCACCCAGGCCTTGTAGAACTTGGGCAGGTCCTCCGGGGGGACGGTGAGGTCGGCGTCGAGGATCATGAGCAGGTCGTACCGGGCCGCGGCGAAGCCCTTGCGGACGGCGTTGCCCTTGCCCTTGCCGTCGCTCTGGCGCACGAGGCGGATCTCGAGCGGGCCCCGGTGCTCGGCGATCACGGCCTCGATCTCCTCGACGGTGCCGTCGGTGGAGCTGCCCGTCGACGAAGACGAGCTCGGTGCGCGGGCCCATGAGCGGCGTGCGGGCGACGGCCTCGCGGATGTTGCCCCGCTCGTTGCGGCAGGGGCACACCACGCTCACGGTGGGCGCCGGCTCGACGTCGTGCTCGGACACGGGGCGGGCGACGAAGTAGCTGACCAGCGAGGCCTCCCGCAGGATGGGGAGCTGCGCGGCCACGCGGTTGGCGGCGATGGAGACGAGCGGCACGTACGCGGGGAGGAGGATGTCGGTGCCGCGCCGGACGACCTCGAAGCCGGAGAGCCGGAGGAGGTTCTCGAGGTCGTTCATCGAGAGCCAGTTCTGGTCGGGCCACGGCGTCTTCTTCCCGATCCTCTCGCCGAGCTTGAGCACGGGCTCCCAGACGAAGTTGTAGTAGGTGACGACGACGCGGCCGCCCGGCGCGAGGAGGGGGCGCACCCGCTCGAAGGCGCGCTGGATGTCGTCGAGGTGACCCACGGCGTCGCTGAAGACGACGGCGTCGAAGGGGCCCTCGGGGAGCGGGTCGCGCTCGACGTCCGCGACGCGGAGGTCCGGCGCCGGGGAGCGGCCGGCGTGGCGGCGGCGGCCGAGCTCGATCATCCGCGGGGAGATGTCGATCCCCACGCTGCGGGTCGCCGGGTCAGGGCCGGCACAGCCGGCCCGGGGTTTGGGGCCGCTTGCGGCCCCATCGCGATCAAAGCCGACGAGCAGATCGCCGAGGCCGCAGCCGACCTCGAGGACGCGGCTCCCGGGGGCGACCAGCGTCGCGACGAGGCGGGTGACTTCGTCGGCGTAGTAGCGGTTCTTCTGGATCCAGTGGGCGCGCCCCTCGGCGATCCGGTCGTAGACGGAGACGCGCGCCCGGCGCTGAGAGAGCTCGCGCTCGGCGAAGCCCCCCGCGGTCCCGCTCACGATCGCTTCGCCTCGGCGGCGAGGATGGCGTCGCGGTGCTCGCGGTACCAGGCGATCGTGCGCGCGAGCCCGTCGTCGAGCGAGGTGGTGGCGACGAAGCCGAAGCGCTCGCGCGCGCGGGAGACGTCGAGCATGCGCCGGGGCTGGCCGTTGGGGCGCGACGGGTTCCACCGCACCACGCCCTCGTAGCCGGTGGCGGCCTGGACGCGGGAGGCGAGGTCGCGCATGGAGATCTCGAAGCCGGCGCCGAGGTTCACCGGGTCCGGGTCGTCGTAGCGCTCGGCGGCGTCGACGATGCCGCGGGCGGCGTCGGCGACGTAGAGGAACTCGCGCGTGGGCGAGCCGTCGCCCCAGAGCTCGACCTCGCGCGCGCCCGCGAGCCGCGCCTCGACGAGCTTGCGGATCATCGCCGGGATCACGTGCGAGTCCTCGAGATCGAAGTTGTCGCGCGGGCCGTAGAGGTTGACCGGGAAGAGCATGACGAAGTTCGACCCGAACTCCTGCCGGTAGGCCTGCGCCATCACCAGGAGCGCCTTCTTCGCGACGCCGTAGGGGGCGTTGGTCTCCTCCGGGTAGCCGTTCCAGAGATCGTCCTCGCGGAAGGGGACGGGGGCGTACTTGGGGTAGGCGCAGATGGTGCCGGCGATCACCACCTTGGCGGTGCCGGCACGACGCGCCTCCTCCAGCACGTTGAGGCCCATCGCCATGTTGTCCCGGAAGAACGTGCCCGGGTGGCGGCGGTTGGCCCCGATGCCGCCGACGCGCGCGGCGAGGTGGAGGACCAGATCGGGCCGCGCCTCGGCGTAGAGGGCGCGCGTCGCGGCGGGATCGGTGAGATCCCAGCGGCTCGAGCGCGGGATCACGATGTCCGTGGCGCCGCGCCGGCGGAGCTCGTCGACGACCTCTCCCCCGAGGAAGCCGGCCCCGCCGGTGACCATGATGCGCGACCCTGCCAGCGTTCGACCTCGGCGATCCATGGGCGGGCTTGGATACCACGGCGCCCCCTCGCGGGCGATGCTGCATTGCGGAGCAAAGGCCACGCGCCGTACCGTGTCGGAGCGGTATGCGAGCCACCCTCCCCCGATTCCCTCTCCCCGCGCTCTGCCTGCTGCTCCTACCCGCTTGCAGCCGCGCCGCCGAGCCCGCGCAGTGCCCGCCGCCCACCGCCTCCGGGCTCACGTACGCGACCGCCGTGGGCCTGATGTGCGACGTGGACGAGAAGGCAGGGATCTCCGGCGAGGCGGATCCGGTCGGGGTCGGCGTCAAGCGGACGGCCTGGATGACGGAGCACGCCGACCACCCGGACGCGATCGAGCTGCGCGTGCTGCTGAGCGTGAGGGAGCCGGCGGAGCAGGCGCGGATGCTGCGCGAGCAGGCGAAGGAGGTCGGGCTCTCGCGGTGCGCGCTCGCGGACACGCTCGAGCACGCGAGCGAGGGCGGGATCGCCCCCTGACGCCGCCCTTCAACGGACTCAGCGGAGGTTGAGGAGCAGGAAGGCGAGCCCGCCCCCGATCAGGAGCGCGGCGACCGCGCCGGCGATCCAGCGCGCCGAGAACCCCTGCGAGCCTTCGCGAAGCGGAGACGGGGCGCTCGGAGGCGGGACGCTCGGAGGCGGAGCGCTCGGAGGCGGAGCGCTCGGACGCACCTGCCGCGTCGAAGGGGGCGGCAGGCCGAGGAACCGCTGGATCGATGGGTTCGCCGAGCGGGGCGCGAACGGGGAGAGCGACACGACGAGCTGCACGACGGTGGCGCAGCGGCGCTCGCGATCGGGCTCCAGGCACGCGAGGATCGCGGTGTCGAGCGCGGGCGGCAGCCCCGTCACGAGGCTGGAGGGCGGCGGGGGGTTGCCCTCCAGGACCGCGGTCGCGACCTGGGCGAGGCCGTCGCCCTCGAAGGGGAGGCGGCCGGTGATGATCTGGTAGGCGACGACGCCGAGAGACCAGACGTCGGCGCGCGCGTCGACGTCGCGGCTGGACTGCATCTGCTCCGGCGACATGTAGTGCGGCGAGCCGAGCAGGACGCCCGTCCCGGTGACGCCGGTGCTCTCGGAGCTCTCGCCGTCGAAGGCGCGCGAGTCGTCCGGCGGGACCTTGGCGACGCCGAAGTCGAGCACCTTGACGATGGTGCCGGCCTCGCACTTCGCGAGGAATATGTTCGATGGCTTGAGGTCGCGGTGCACCATGCCGGCGGCGTGCGCCTCGGCGAGCGCCTCGCAGAATCTCGAACAGGATGGTCAGCGCCTCGGTGACGGGGAGCTTGCCGCGCTCGTCGAGCTCGGTGCGCAGATCCTTTCCCTCGAGGTACTCCATCACCAGGAAGGGGGCGCCGTTCTCGAGGTGGCCGACCTCGTGGAGGTGGGTGACGTGCTCGCCGCGGAGGCGCGCGGCCGCGCGCGCTTCGCGCAGGAAGCGCGTCACGCCCGCCGCGTCCCCGAGCGCGGCCCGGGACATGAGCTTGATCGCGCGCGGCTCGCGCCGCTCGAGATCGGTCGCCGCGACGACGACGCCCATGCCGCCCGAGCCGAGCACGCGGTCGACGCGGTAGCGGCCGGCGAGGACTTCGCCTGGGCGGGCGGGCGCAGCGGTCATGGGGGGCCGCGGTCGATCGTAACCGACCTCGGCCCCGGGCTACTCGTCGTTCTCGTCGGGCACGATCGCTTCGAAGTCGAAGCGCGTGCGGGCCTCCAGCAAGTCCTTGTCGGAGAGCCAGGCGCGGGAGCAGACCTCCAGGGGAGCGATCTGGTAGACGTCCCTGCGGTTGTCGCCGAAGCCCTCTTCGAGGATGCGGACGACCTCGTGGTGCAGCCCGCACGAGGGACACAGTGCTCGCATGAGGGGCTTATAATGCAGCGGGGCTCGGCCGAGGAAGCGGGCCACGCCCCTCTGGAGCGAGGAGAAAGCCCGATGGCGGGCTCCGCTTGTGGTGGGTCCGGTACGGAGGGTGGGAGGGCGGGCCCCGGTAGAGGGCCCGCCATCGATGCGCTGCCTCAGGCCGCGGTCTGGACGGGCTTGGCCTTCACCTTGGCCTCGTCCGTCTTGATCCGCATCCCGTAGAAGGAGCGGTAGACGAAGACGACGCTGAAGACGAAGAACGCGGCCGCCAGGGCGACGCGGGTGCCCGAGTCCAATTTAATCGCCAGCTCGACGGCGAGGAGGCCGAAGAGCGTGGTGAACTTGATGACGGGGTTCAGGGCCACCGAGGAGGTGTCCTTGAAGGGGTCGCCCACGGTGTCGCCCACCACGCACGCGGCGTGGAGGGGCGTCCCCTTCTCCTTGAGCTCGACCTCGACCAGCTTCTTCGCGTTGTCCCAGGCGCCGCCGGCGTTGGCCATGAAGATCGCCTGGTACAGGCCGAAGATGGCGATGCTGATGAGGTAGCCGATGAAGAAGTACTCGTCGAGGCAGGCGAAGGCGAGCGTGGAGAAGAAGACCGCGAGGAAGATGTTGAGCATCCCCTTCTGCGCGTACTGCGTGCAGATCTCGACGACCTTCTTGCTGTCCTCGATGCTCGCCTTCTCGGCGCCCTCGAGCTTGATGTTGGCCTTGATGAACTCGACCGCGCGGTAGGCGCCCGTGACGACGGCCTGCATGGAGGCGCCGGTGAACCAGTAGATCACCGCGCCGCCCGCGATGAGGCCGAGGAGGAATGGCGCGTGGAGCATGGAGAGCTTCTCCAGCCCCCCGGAGAGGCCGTTGGTGAGCACCATGATGATGGAGAAGATCATGGTCGTGGCGCCGACCACGGCCGTCCCGATGAGCACGGGCTTCGCCGTCGCCTTGAAGGTGTTGCCCGCGCCGTCGTTCTCCTCGAGGTGGTGCTTGGCCTTCTCGAAGTGCACGTCGAAGCCGAACTCCTTCTTCACCTCGGCCTCGACGTTGGGCACGCTCTCGATGCAGGAGAGCTCGTAGACCGACTGGGCGTTGTCGGTGACCGGGCCGTACGAGTCGACCGCGATGGTGACGGGGCCCATGCCGAGGAAGCCGAAGGCCACGAGGCCGAAGGCGAAGACGGGCTCGGTCCGCTCGATCATCAGCCGGCTCAGGCCCGTGCCCGGAGATCCAGTAGGCGATGCCGGTGAGGACGACGATGACGATCCCCATCCAGTAGGCGCTGAAGTTGCCGGCGACGAGGCCGGAGAGGACGTTGAGCGAGGCGCCGCCCTCACGCGACGCGGCGACGACCTCGCGCACGTGGCCCGACTCGGTCGAGGTGAAGATCTTGATCACCTCGGGGATGATGGCGCCGGCGAGGGTGCCGCAGCTGATGATGGCCGAGAGCTTCCACCACAGGGTGCCGTCGCCGAGATCCGGGATGAGGAGCTTGGAGACGATGAACGTCATCACGAGCGAGACGATCGAGGTGAGCCACACGAGCGAGGTGAGCGGCGCCTCGAAGTTCATCTTGTCGGCGTTGCCGTAGCGGCCCTGGGCGATCGTCTCGTTGACGTAGTACGAGAGGACGCTCGCCACGATCATCATGATGCGCATCGCGAAGATCCACACCAGGAGCTGGACGCGGTACTGCGGGAAGACGGCGAGCAGGATGAAGGAGATGAGCGCGACGCCGGTGACGCCGTAGGTCTCGAAGCCGTCGGCGCTCGGGCCGACCGAGTCGCCCGCGTTGTCGCCGGTGCAGTCGGCGATGACGCCGGGGTTGCGGGCGTCGTCCTCCTTGATGTTGAAGACGATCTTCATGAGGTCCGACCCGATGTCGGCGATCTTGGTGAAGATGCCGCCCGCGATGCGCAGCGCCGAGGCGCCCAGCGACTCGCCGATGGCGAAGCCGATGAAGCAGAAGCCGGCGTTGTTTGGGTCGACGAAGAGGAGGATGGTGAGCATCACGAAGAGCTCGATGCTGATCAGCACCGTGCCGATGCTCATCCCGGCCTTGAGCGGGATCGCGTACGTGGGGAAGGGTTTGCCCTTGAGCGACGCGAACGCCGTGCGGCTGTTCGCGAAGGTGTTGATGCGCATCCCGAACCAGGCGACGCCCGCCGATCCGGCGATGCCGATGAGGCTGCACACCAGGATCAGCGCGACCTTGTCGAAGGCCATGTGCCGGAGCACGCTGAAGTAGACGACCATGATCGCGCCGATGAGCCCCTCGAGGACGAGGATGAACTTCAGCTGCGTGATCAGGTACGTCTTGCAGGTCTCGTAGATGAGCTCGGAGATCTCCCGCATCGCGCGATGGACCGGCATGCGGCTGAGCTGCATGTAGATCATCACGCCGAAGATCATGCCGAGGACGCACACCCCCATGCCCCCCATGAGCAGGGTGCGCCCGTCCGTTCCGCCCATGAACCGGGCCGACGCGAGGTCGGGCAATTTCGAGATCTGCTTCGTCCGCCAGAGCGGGGCTCGCTACGAGCAGCGAGACGACCCCCGCCGCGGCCGCCGCCCACGGGATACGCTTGGACCACATGATGTAACCGTGCCTCCTTCCAACTCGGGGCCGTCGAGTGGATGGGATGCCTCCCGACGAGCCCTTGGGCATCGAGGGGTTGGCCGCCTTCGAGAGAGACCCCCGCGCCCACGGCACAGCCGGTGGGAGCAAGGCGCTCATCGCCGACGCTTCAGCACAGCCTCGCCCTCGGCGGCCCAGAAGAGCCGACGAGGCGCGCGCTAGCTACCACGCGACAACCGTGCCGTCGAGGGGGTCCGGTGCCAGGCTCGGCCTAGGTACGGAACCCCCTTGAGGAAAAGGGCGAATGCGCCCTCGACGCGCTCCGCTGTCTCCGTGATTCAGGCGGGCGTACGCTTACCCTGGAATTTCCAGGGCACTCTTGCACGCCCGCCTGGACTCGGGCCCTCGTCGCCTAATTGCGACGCTCCGACACCTTGCCGGCGTCGCCGGCGTCGGCCGAGATGCTGTTCGGCGTCGCGCCGTTGGGGTTCGACGTGTTCAGCAGCTCGCTCACGAGGTCCCGGCACTCGGGCTTGTTGCGCAGGTGGCCGAGGAGCAGGTTGGAGCCCTCGCTGAAGGCCTTCTCGAAGCCGAGGCCCTCGCGCGTGCGCAGCGCGACCTTCTCCCGGCCCTGGGCGAGGTCCTCTTCGAGCGCCTCGGCGTAGCGCTGGAGCTGGCCGCGCAGCTCCTCGATCTGGCGGCGCAGGTCGCGGGCGTTGGACTCGCGGGCGGCCTTCTTGTTCTCGTAGCGGCCGAGCTGCTCGCGCTTGGCCTGCGCCGTCGCGGCGGCGGCGCCGGCGCGCTCGAAGATGGAGGGCTCGGGCGTGCCCCCGCGCATCGCCGCGTCGGCGAGCTGGCGCGCCTGGGCCGCGAGCTTCTCGGCCGCCGCCGAGCTCGGCGCGCACCTTCTCCACGTCCTCGCCGTCGGCGGCGGCCTCGCGCATCACGCGGGACTCCTCGTGCGCCAGCTCCTCCACCTTGCGGCCGATCTCGGCGCGCAGCGCGCGGCCGCGCCGCTCGAGGGCCTCGAGCTTGCGCGTGTAGCTGGCCACCTCGCCCTTCGAGGCGGTTGGCGCGGGCGGCGAGATCCCAGAGCTGGGCGAGGGTGTTCATCACCTCGGGCGGGGCGTTGCCCGACGGGTAGGCGCGCGAGGCCATGCGCGAGAAGAGCGCGGCGCGGCTGGCCCACTCGATGACGCCCGCGCTCTGCGGCGGGGGCGGGGGCGGGGGCGCCGCGGGCGCCTCGCCGCCGCCCTCGATGTCGAAGGGCTGGGACTGGGCAGGCTGCGCTGCAGGGCCTTGAGCTCTTCCTGGAGATGGTGGGCGTCGCGGTAGCGCTTGCGGATGTCCTTCTCGAGAAGGCGGAGCGCGATGGCCTCGCCCTGCGGGTGCGCGTCGGGGCGGATCGAGCGCGGCCGCGGCGGCGGCTGGGTGCGCTGCATCTCGAGCAGCGTGTCGCGATCGTTGGAGCGGAAGGGGAGCTGCCCGGTGAGCATCTCGAAGAAGAGGACGCCGAGCGCGTAGAGGTCGGCCTGGGGCGTCGCCTCGTCTCCGCGGGCCTGCTCGGGGGACATGTACTCGGGGGTGCCGAAGACCGCGCCCTTGGGCGCGAGGCGCGGGTCGCGGGCGATGGCGGCGAGGCCGAAGTCGAGGATTCTTGACGAAGTCCTTACGCCCCCCGCGCTGGGTGAGCAGGATGTTGTCGCTCTTGAGATCGCGGTGCACCACGCCGAGGTCGTGGGCGCGCGCCAGCGCGGCGCACATCTGCTCGAGGATGTCGACGCCGCGCGCGATGGGCAGAGGCCCCCGCGCGAGCTCGCCGGAGAGCGGGACGCCGACGAGGTACTCCATGACGAGGTAGAGCTCGCCCTCCTCGGTCTCGCCGATGTCGTGGATGTCGATGATGTGGGCGTGGTCGACGCGGTTGGCGGCGCGCGCCTCGCGCAGCATCCAGGCGCGGAGGTGCGTCTCGCCGCGGAGGTCGGGGCGGATCAGCTTGAGCGCCACCACCCGGTCGATGAGGACGTGCCGGGCGCGGTAGACGACGCCCATGCCGCCCTTCGCCGAGCCGCGCCTCGAGGCGATAGCGGCCGGCGACGACCTTTCCGATCAGGGGGTCCGCCGCCTTCTGGCTCCCGGATCGAACAATCCCACTGCGCTGCTCCATGTTCGTCGTCGTCTCCCTCGGTCCTGCCGCGGGTCGGTTCTGGCAGGACGAGGGAGCGATAGTATCAGGGCCCGCGACGTGACGGGTGGCACAAGGATGGCGCCCCTCTCGTGTCTCCCGGCCCACAGTCCGAAGGGCTCCGGCCCGAGGGGCTCCGGGGGGTGGGGCGAGTTGGACTTCGGCTCGCCCCGCGAACCCACGATCCCGCTTGGTGGCCCAGCGCGGGCACTTCTGGCATGGTCCCGGCCATGCGCTCCTGGCCGATCGTCCTCGCCGGCTCGATTTCTGCGGGCCTCGCGCATCTCCTGCGGCGGCGCCAAGCCCCTGCCCGTCTCCCCCGAGATCCCCCGCCGCCCCCCGTCACCGCGACGCCCGCTCCGGCGGCGCCCAAGGGCCCGGAGCTTCTGCCCGCGAAGGTGCTGGCGATGGTCGACGACGAGAGCCGCCTCGCCCTACTTCGCCCGGCGGGCGGAGGGGGCCCTGCTCTTCTACCTGGCCGGGGCCGCTGGCTGACGCGCGCGGTCACCGCGGACGGCACCCCCAAGGGCGCCGGCGCCGATCGACGTCGCCGGGCTCGGCGCGGACGTGTCGATGGCGCCGCTCAGCCCGGTCGAGCGACGGATTACTGGCCGTCTGGGTCGAGCACGTCGCGAAGAACCACGCCATCAAGCTCCTCTCCCTGGACGTCGACGGCAAGGCGCGGGGCGAGCCGCTGCTCGTCTCCCAGGTCACCGACGAGCTCAACTGGATCGACATCCTCCCCAACGCGCACGGCGCGCTGGTGCTGTGGGAGGTGGTGCACGACGATCGCTCCGACATCTTCGCTGCTGCCGCTTCGAAGGCGGGCAAGATCGAGGGCCAGCCCATCTGAGATCGCGCACGACGTGATTGGCTGGGAGGCCGAGGCCACCGAGCGCGGCGCCGCGCTCGCCACCGTCGCCACCGACGCGGCGGCCGCGCCCGTCGCCGTCCGCAGCCGCGCCCGCAAGAAGCCGGCGCGCACCGCCGACGAGGCGACGAGCGCGCGCGGGACCACGCTCGGCAAGATCTTCCTCACCGAGATCGATCCCCAGGCCAAGGCGGGCGCGCCGGTGCTGGTGAGCGGCGAGCCGACGGCGCAGCTCGACGTGACGCTCGCCGAGGTCGCCGGCAAGTACGTGATTGCCTGGACCGACGAGCGCAACATCGACGACGTGCGTCTACCTGGCCGCGGTCGACCCGGGCGGCCAGGTCGTCGGCCGCGCCCCACCGGGCGACCGCGCCCTTCGGCGAGCAGGCGCTGGTCTCGCTGGTCGCCGAGCCCTACGGGCCGGACGCGCCGCGCAGCAAGCGCGGGCTCCTGACGTGGGAAGACCAGCTCCGCGCCCCGCGCGAGGGGCGGCTCATCCACCTCGCCACCGTCGGCCCGGACGCGCAGATCGGCAAGGAGCGCGCAGCGCTCGTCTTCAACGCCGCGCGGGCCGCCGGACATCGAGCCCGACGGCGACGGCTTCGCCGCGGTGACCCTGGCCCCGTACAACGATTTGCCCGCGGGCGTGCGAGATCCCCGCCCGCAGCAGGGCGTGAAGGGGGACGCTCCCCAGTTGGCCGGCGTTCGTGCGCTTCGGGGCCGACCTCACGGTGACCGCCTCCGAGCCGCTCCGCGCCGAGCCTTCGCGGCGACGCGACGGCGTGCCGTACCTCACGCGCAGCCTCTCGTGCTGGCGGGGGCGTGCGTCACCTGGGCATGGGCCGGTGGTGCCCGCCCGCGGCCCCGAGACGCCCGCGGTGGCGGCGCCGATCGCCCTGCTCTCCCTCCCCGTCGCGGCAGACGGCGTGGAAGGCGCCCGCCCAGCGCGACAGCGACGAGGCGCCGCCGCGCGCGACCAGCGTGACGGCGCTCTTCGACGGCGATCACCTCGGCCAGGTGGCCGCCACCGAGGTGCCCGGGCGGCGGCTCGCTGGCGGCCTGGGTGACCTACGTCCTCGAGGCGACCGCCCCCGGGGGGAAGAAGAAGGCCAAGAGCGACGGCGATCGACCTGTCGGCGATCCTCACGGTGCGCCCCCTCGGCGCGAGGCGGCGTCGCCCGGCAAGCTCGTCGTCCTCTCGCGCAAGGCGTTCTCCGAGGGCGGCGTGGCGCTCGCCGCCGCCCCGGCCCGCGAGGGAAAGAAGGGCGAGATCGGCGGTCGCCTGGGTGGCGCACGAGCGGGGCGAGCCCCAGGTCTTCGTGACCAAGGTCGGCCCCGACGGGGAGAAGCTGGCGCAGAAGGGCGTCACCACGGTCAGCCGCAAGAAGGCCAAGAAGAGCGACGGGAGCGACGCCGCCGACGTGGCCATCGCCTACGCCGGCGGCGAGGGCAGCGGCGGCGACGGCTGGATCACCGCGTGGTCCGACACGCGCGACGGCAACGCCGAGATCTACGTGGCCAGGCTCGATCGCGGGCTCAACAAGACCGTCCCCGACCAGCGCATCACCGCCGCCGCCGGCGCCTCGGTCGAGGTGCAGCTCATCGTGCGCGGCAAAGACGCGTTCCTGGTCTGGTCCGACGCCCGCGGCGACGCCGACCAGGGCAACGGCGACATCTACGTGGCCCGGCTCGACGCGGCGACGCTCAAGAAGACGGGGCCCGAGGTGCGGCTCTTCGCCTCGGCGACCCACTCGCGCACGCCGCAAATCGCGCCGCTGGGCAAGGGTACCTGGTGACGTGGATCGAGGACCGGAGGGCGGCAATCCCCGCGGGGGCGTCGGCGGCGGCGCCGAGGCGGGGCTCCGCCTGGCCGTGCTCGACGAGAAGGGCGAGCTGGTCGGCGCTCCGCAGCTGGTGCGCGGCGCCGAGGGGCAGAGCGCGGTCACCTCGGCCGCGCTCGGCTGCTCCGGCGAGCATTGCCGCGGCGTGCTCACCGCGGCCAGCATCGACTCGATCACGCTGGGCGCGTTCGAGCTCGAAGGCGGCGCGGCGGCCAGCCGGCCGTCAAGACCATCGCCGCGCTCACCGGCGCGGCGCAAGACGCGTCGCCGGTGTTCTCCGGCCCGAGCGCGACATCGCTGTTCTTCGCCGACGACGCGGTGGGCGGCACCGGGCGCGTGCGCTGGATGCAGATCGCGTGGCCTTGATCGGGACGAGGCCTACTCGCCCACCACGCGGAAGAACGTGTGCACCTGGGCCATCGACACCTTCACGACGTACCCATCCGCCAGCTCCACGCTCACGCTCTCGACCGGCCCTCGCGCCGGCTGAGCTGGGTCACGCTGACCCGGGAGCCCTTGGCGATCTCCGCCTTGTGGAGGGTGACGTCGCACGTCGCCATCAGCTCCGTGCCAACCTCGATCGGACGCTCGTCGGCGAACGCGGGCGGGGCTGGCCAGACCGACCGCGGGCTGCGCGCCGCGGTCAGGAGAGGGCGAGGGCCAGCCGGCGCACGCTCGACATGCGTAGCATGGTACGCACCCTCCGCGAGGATGTCACCCCGAATCCCTTCATTCCCCCGGGGGACGCCAGCCCTGGAGCGCTCGTTCCACGAAGGCGAGGCGATCCTGTCCCCAGAAGAGAAGCTCGCCCACGAGGAAGCTGGGCGCCCCGCAGAGGCCGGCCCGCTGAGCCTCTTCGGTCGCTTCTTTGAGGCGGGCCTTCACGGCCTCGTCCCGCGTGCCGGCCACCAGCGCGGCGCCGTCCAGCCCGACGGAGCCCGCGACGGCGGCGAGCTCTGCGTCATCGGAGATGTCGCGGTCGTCGGCCCAGGCAGCGCGGTAGAGGGCATGGACGAGCGGGGGCTTCTGCGCGTCCGGGAGCTGTAGCGTCATGCGCAGGGCCTTGACGGAGCTCATGGGAAAGCGCGACGCGAAGCGCAGCGGGACGCCGTGGTGGTCGGCCCAGCGGCACCATGTCGAGGCCGGAGAGGCGGCGCTTCGGCTCGGGCATGGCGAGGAGGGGGACGTCGGGCGTGCCGATGGCCTTGAAGAGGCCGCCGAGCAGGAAGGGGCGCCAGCGCACCAGGGCGCCGGCGCGGCGCGCGACCGCCTCGATCCGGGTGCTCGCGAGGTACGCGAAGGGGCTCGAGATAGTCGAAAAAGAAGGAGACCTCGCGGCCCTCGACGAGGGGCTGGTCGGGCTGCGACGGCGGGGGCTGCGTCGCCGAGCGGCCTTCTCGACGAAGAGGAGCCGGTCCTGGCCCCAGAAGGTCTCGGTCTTGCCGTCCACGGTGACGAAGAAGCGTGGGCGCGCCGAAGACGCCGCCGGGCGACCGCCTCGTCCGTGCGGGCGCGGAGCGCCTCTTTGATCGAGGCTCCTCCGCGCGACGGATGAGGGCCGGCGCCGTCGAGCCCGAGCCACGCGCAGCGCCTCGCTCACGACCTCGGGGCGGGAGACGTCGCGGCCGAGCGCCCAGTACGCGCGGAAGAGCGCCTTGCTCGCGGCCGGCGCGCCGGCCTCCGCGGCGAGGGTGGCGCGGAGGGCGAGCACGGTGCGGTTGGGGTGGAGCGGGGGCATGACGAGGGGGACGCCGAACCAGTCGGCCCAGCGGTGCATGTCGAGGAGGTTGAGGCGGGCCTTGGCGGGGGAGAGCGCCGGCGCGTCCGGCATGCCCAGCGGCGCGGAAGACGCCGCCGAGCAGCATGGGGCGCCATCACCAGCTCTGCGCCGGTGCGCGCGCAGAGCGCCTCGATCTGCGTGCTGGCGAGGTATGCGTAGGGGCAGGAGTAATCGTAGTAGAGCTCGACGCGCTTCACGGGGCCGGAGCGTAGTCGCGATTTCGATCCAAAGTCGCGCGGCCGCCCGTGTCCCAGGGTGCGTCGGAGGATCGCAAGGAGGCGACGATGAAGACGAAGATCGCGGCGGCGCTGGCTCTCTTCGCCGTGATCGGGACGACGGCGACGAGCGCGCACGCCGACCCGCCCAGGGAGAAGACAGCTATCGAGTACAAGTTCGAGGACGACGGCCTGATCGGCAAGGACATGGCCGGCAACACGCCGATCATCAGGCGCGCAACCAGGGCCAGAAGCAGGCTGCTCCACCGCCCGCGCCTCCAGTTCGTGCAGGAGATGCTGAAGTCGGTCGAGAACATGTGAGCTGCGTCGCCGCCCGCTCGCCGACGAAGCGATCCATCCTTCTCCAACATCGTGCACGCGGCCGACGCGCCCGCGGTCGACGCTCAGGGCTGACGGCGCTGCTCCTCGAGCGCCGCGGCGAGTCCTCCGGCGTGTTCACGTTGCGCAGCGAGCGGAGGCCCGGGTCCGCGGCGCGAAGCTCCTCGCCGCGAGGAGCAGCGCCTCGTCCGCGGAGAGCGTGCGCAGGCGCTCGCAGAGGCGCGTGAGCCGGAGGGTGCCCTGGCCGAGGCAGCTCGGCGATCGCCGGGCCGGCGGCCAGTTCGTACACGGCGGAGAGCGGGTGGAGCCGCCCGCCCGCGAAGGGGACGACGGCGTCGTGCCGATTGTCGCGCAGCTCGGCGAGGCGCCGGATCAGCGCCGGGCACAGGAAGGGCGCATCGGTGGAGGTCACGAACGCGGCCTCCGCGTGGTGCGCGATCGCCTCGATCCCCGCCGCGAGCCCTTGCAGCGGCCCCCGCCCACGCACCGCGTCGCGGACGACGATGACGCTGCTCGGGAGCGCCGGCAAGGCCTGCCCGGGCGCGGCCACCACCGCGACCGGCGACGCCGCCGCCGCCACGCACCGCACCGTCCGCGCGAGCAGCGGCTCGCCGCCGAAGTCCAGCCAGGCCTTGGGCGCGCCCATGCGCGAGCTCTCGCCGCCGCAGAGGACGACGCCGGCGAGGCTCCTGGGAGGGGCGCTCATCCGCGACGAGCCTCGCTAGGGCGGCGAGAGCGTGGAGACCGCTGCGGGGTAGGTGTCGACCATCAGGTACGCGCGGACCTGCGCAGGGAGCGTCTTGCCCGTCACGTCCACGCTCACGGTGGCGAGCGTGCCGTCCGCGGCGGCGGTGCGCGTCGTGACGAGGCCGTAGTCGACGGAGACGGGCAGGCCGGTCGATGTGTCCACCATCAGGATCGAGGCCACGTGATCGGCGAGCACGATGGAGGAGCCGGAGATCGTGGCGCTGATCGCGGTCGCCGTCGCGGTGAAGGAGACCGCGCCGACGCCGGTGGGCGCCTGCTGCGTGCCACCGTTGTACAGCCCCATGTTCGCGCCGCCCAGGACGACGAGCATGTCCGTCTGCGGGTTGCAGAGGCCGAGCTGCTCCAGGAAGGGGCCGTACATCGGGACGCCGGCGCAGACGGTGCTCCCGTCGAGGCGCACGCCCGCCGCGGCGCTGCCGTCCATGCCCAGGTTCGCGGCCATCCGGAAGCTGGCGAGCGGGATGACCGCGCTCATCACCTCGACGCTGATGCCGTCCGGGTTCTGGAGCGTGAGCACGCCGCCCTGGTACGAGAACGAGAGCGGCACGAGCGCCTGCGTGGCCGGGTCGATGACGGGCGTGTTGCTGGTGTCGAGCAGCTTGCCGCCGGCCATCCAGGCCACGCCCTGCGTGCCCGACCCCTCGACGAGCCCGACGAAGTAGATGAGCGAGTCGAAGCCAATCTGGTTGTAGCTCGGAAGGACGGTCGGCAGGGGCAGCGAGAGGCGCGAGACCTCCCACACGCCCGCCGGGTCGCCCGGCTTCTGTGGGACGGGGAGCGGGAGCGAGTAGGTGGCCGGCGGCGTCAGCGCGAGCTTGAAGCTGCCGGTCACGGAGCCCCCCACGGTTCCGCCCGAGAGCTTGAGGCCCGTGCGCGTGAGGTTCACGAGGTAGTTGCCGGTGATCGAGATCTTGCACCGTGCCGTCCCCGGCCGGGGAGAACGCCGTCGTCGGCGTGACGATGATGAACCTTCCGTCGCCCGAGATCGTACGATCCACGGGCGCCGGCGGGGTGACGGTGACCTTGATCGAGGACGAGTCCAGGATGGCGAGCTGGGTGTTGCCCTTCTGCCGGACGAGGAGCGTGAAGGCGAGCGGCTGGTTGGGATCGATCGAAGCGGGCGGCGTGGACAGGAGCGCGCCGAACGCCGTGGTGAAGAGGAGCGTCGCGCCGTCGCCGGGGAGCCCCTCGCCCGCGGTCGTGGTGCAGCGGGGGTCGTTCTGTGCCGAGGGGCGGAGGCAGTAGTCGTAGGGGACGCTGAAGATCTCGCCGCTCTCTCCGCCGAGGTAGATCGCGTCGGCGCCGAGCGCGGGGGACGAGTTCAGATCGTCGCGGTCGGCGTCGATGAGGAGCATCGACCAGCGCAGCGTGCCGTCCGGGTTGAGCACGAAGAGGCGCCCCTCACCCGACCCGAAGTAGACGTTGCCCGCGCCGTCCACCGCGGGCGACGACCGGAGGGGCTCGCGCGTGTCGAAGGCCCACTTCTGCGCGCCGCTCGCCGGATCGAGCGCATAGACCGTACCGTCGCACGAGGGCGCCACGATCGTACCGTCGGGCAGGAGCGCGGCGCTGGCATAGACGTGATCGCGCGTCGCCGCCTGCCAGAGCTGCGCGCCGCTCTTCGCGTCGTACGCGTGCACGTACCCGTCGAAGCCGCCGACGATCACCTTGCCGTCCGCGGTCAGCACCGGGCTCGCCGCGACGGTGCCGAGCGAGCTGTTCTCCCAGAGCGTCGTGCCGTCGGGGTTGATCGCGAAGGTGTTCTTGCCGAGGAGGGGGAGCAGGTTGTTGTTGCCGACGAAGATGGTGCCGGCGTCGACGTCGACGGCGGGGAGCGACCATGTCTCGATCCGGCATCTTGTAGCGCCACGTGGGAGTGCCTGCGTCGCGATCGACGGCGTAGACGAAGAAGTTGTCGTTGGGCACGTAGAGCGTGCCGCTCGGGCCGATGGCGACGTTCCCCTCGAACCAGTTGATGAACGCCGAGTTGATCGTCGGCGGGTCGGCGTCCATGGTCCACACCGGCTTGCCCGTGCTCGCGTCGAGGGCGCGCAGCTTGCCGTCTCCCGAGCCGAAGTACACGCGGCCCCGGTCGTCGAGCAGCGCGGCCGAGTCGATGATCTCGCCCGTCAGGAGGCTCCACTTCTGCTTGCCGTCGGGGCCGAGGGCGTAAAAGGTGCGGTCGGCCGAGCCGACGTAGACGGTGCCGTCCGCCGCGACCACGGGGGAGCTGAAGACGCCCCGCCCGGTGGGAAAGGACCAAAACGCACCGCCCGTCTGCGAGGGCTTGACGGCGCTCCGCCCGTCCTGCGCGGCGTTCCCGCGGAACTTGGGCCACGGGCTGCCCTGCTCGAAAGGCACGCCGGAACCGCCGCCGTCGGGCCCGCCTTCGGGGCCGCCGTCGGGACCGCCGCCGCTGCCACCACCACCGCCGCCGCTGCCGCCGTCGGGGAGCGGCGGTGTGGCCGCGCTGCCCCCGCAGCTCGGCACGGCGGCGAACGCTGCCCCCACGAGGAGGGCCGCGCACGCGGCGAACACGGCCTTGGTTCCGGAGGCGCTCGGCATGGAGCGATCACAGCACGGCACCCCGAGCGCTTCAACGCGCCCCGGCGTGCCTCGCGGATGCCCGCCTGGTCTGCTTCGGAGGGATTAGGATCAGCGACGGCGACGGCGCGAGCCGAACGCACCGGCGAGGGCGAGCACGCCGAAGAGGGACAGCGACGCGTTCGACGTCTTCGAGTCGCCCACGGTCTCGCACCCGCAGCCCGACTGGTTGTTCCCGTTCGAGCCGTCGCCGCCGGCGCCGGAGCCGCCGCCTTCACCCGTCCCGGTGGAGTTGCCGCCCGCGCCGGCGAAGACGCCCGAGCTGGAGCTGCTGGTGGCGAAGCCCGAGCTGGAGCTGCTGGTGGCGAAGCCCGAGCTGCTGCTGGTGCTCGTGCTGGAGGCGCTGCCGCCCGTGCCGGAGCTGCTGCTGCTGCTCGTGGTCGCGCCCGAGCCGCCCGTGCCAGACGAGCTCGACGAAGTGCTGGTGCCAGGGACGCACTGGTAGTTCATGCACGTCTGGCCCGCGGGGCAGGTCCCGCAGCTGAACATGCCGCCGCAGCCGTCCGAGGCCATGCCGCAGACGTAGCCGGCGACGCACGTGGTCTGCGGCGTGCACCCGCACTGGTTGGGGTTGCTCGGCGAGCCGCCGCCGCAGGTCTGCGGCGCGGTGCACGTGCCGCAGTCGATCATCCCACCGCAGCCGTCAGACTCGGTGCCACAGTCGTCGCCGGCCGGGCAGGCGGTCTTGGGCACGCAGGTATTGCTGCCGCAGACGTTGGCCGTGCCGCCGCCGCCGCAGGTCTGCCCCGTGGGGCACGTGCCGCAGTCGAGCATCCCGCCGCAGCCGTTCGACACCGTGCCGCAGTTGTCGCCAGCCGGGCAGGTAGCGAGCGGCACGCAGATACCGCTGCCGCAGACGTTGGGCGTGCCGCCGCCGCCGCACGACTGCCCGGTGGCGCACGTGCCGCAGAAGAGCATGCCGCCGCAGCCGTTCGACACCGTGCCGCAGTCGAGGCCGGCGGGGCAGGTGGCGAGCGCCAGGCAGCCGCAGACGTTGGGCGTGCCGGTGCCGCCGCAGGTCTGCGGCGCGGTGCACGTGCCGCAGTCGAGCATTCCGCCGCAGCCGTCCGAGACCGTGCCGCAGTCGTCGCCGGCCGGGCAGGCGGTCTTGGGAACGCAGGTGTTGCTGCCGCAGACGTTGGCCGTGCCGCCGCCGCCGCACGTCTGGCCCGTGGCGCAGGTGCCGCAGTTGAGCATGCCGCCGCAGCCGTCGGAGATCGTCCCGCAGTTGTCGGGCGTCGGGCACCTCGTGAGCGGCGTGCAGCTCGCGCCGCAGACGTTGGCGGTGCCGCCGCCGCCGCACGTCTCACCCGTGGGGCACGTGCCGCCGCAGACCACCATGCCGCCGCAGCCATCGGAGATCGTCCCGCAGTTGTCGCCGGCCGGACACGTCTTGAGCGGCGTGCAGCTCGTGCCACAGACGTTGGCGGTGCCGCCGCCGCCGCACGTCTGGCCCGTGGCGCAGGTGCCGCAGGTGAGCATGCCGCCGCAGTTGTCGGAGATCGTCCCGCAGTTGTCGGGCGCCGGACAGGTCGTGAGCGGCGTGCAAGTCGAGCCGCCGCAAGCGTACTGCGTGCCGCCGCCGCCGCAGGTCTCCCCCGAGGGGCATGCGTTGCCGTTGTCGCCGCACGAGCACTTCCGACAGTTCGTGACCGTGTTCCCCGTGCAGACCGACTGCACCGTCCCGCTGCTCGCGCACTTGCCCTGCTTGTTGCTCCAGACCTGCTGCACCGCCCAGGTACGCCCGTTGACGGTGATCTGATCGCCCGCGCTGCCGTCGTCGCAGATGTCGGCGATCTCGCCGCACTGGTTGCTCGCGTCGTACCACCCCATGGGCGATCCGATGTTGGCCGTGAGGCCGATGTCGGGATCGGTGACGGCCTCGACGAGCTCGTGCGATGCGGTGTCGGTCGAGTCCTCCAACGGCGTGGGGTTGCCGCCGCAGCCCATCCCCGCGCACGGGCCGGTGAACTGGTCCATGAGGACGCCGTAGAGGAGCGGGGTCTTGTTCGTCCCGTAGGTACCCGTGTTGTGGTACGCGCAGAACGCCTGGCACGAGACGCCGAGACCCGCGCCCCCGTTGACGGTGACGTTGGGCGGGAACTCGATCATGTAGATCGTCTGCACGTTGCCGGTGCAGTCGAGCGTGGGCGCCGGCAGGACGCTCATGCCGATCTGCTTGGTGAGCTCGCTCTGGATCTGCTTGTCGGTGACGGTGCAGCTCGCCGCCCCCGCGCAGACCGACGGCGAGAGGGTGACGCCCGCGGTCGCGGTCCCCGACAGGATGGCCTGCTGGCTGCCGTTCGTCACACCCACCGTGTCGTACTCCTGAAGCCACGGCCAGTACGTGCTCTGCGTGATGTCGGCGAAGAACTGAGCCATGCCCGTGGTGGCCGCCGTGAGCTTCGGGTTGACGGCGCTGCTCCAGAACACGGGGACGATGATCGGGCTCTGGATGAGCGGCCCACCGTAGTAGGTGAGCTTCGGGCTATTGCACGTCGGCTGCGAGTCCTGGTTGAGCCCGCCGCGGAAGCGCTTCATGCCCCTCCGGCGCACGGCGACCGGCGCAGGCTGCGCCGCCTGCGCCTGATCCGTGGGCGCGACCTGCTCCGCGTCGTGGGTGGAGGGGGGGGTGCCCTCCGGCTGGGAGCCGCAAGCACCCAGAACCATGGAACCGAGCCCTGCGCTCAAGAGCGCCGCGCCGAAGAGAAAGTGTAGCTTCATGAGTCCTCACCGAAGACGGTTACGCGCCCCGATCCACCACGGCGGTACGCAGAGCGCATGCGAAAAGTGAGGGAGAATGTGCGATGGGTGCGCGACGGTGGGAGACGTTTACAGGCTGGGGGATTTCGTGCAGCCGATGTGCTCTCGCTGTCTCCGTCCTGCCCCGGATGTCGGGTGAAAAGTGACAGTGTGACGGTGATGCAGCTCACGATACGATCGCGTGATCTCGAGACATCACCCCGTCGCGCTCGACGCCGGCTCGATTCGAAGCGCTCCACGGCAGTCGTGATACCGCTCGAAGAGCGCGACCAGCTTCCTCCGCTGCACCTTCCCCGTGTGCGTGCGCGGGATGAGAGCCGCGTCGTGGAGGACGACCTTGGGCCGCTGGTCCGCCGGCATCCGCTCGATGGCCTCCCTGATCCGAGCGCGTAGATCGTCGGAGAGGCCGGCGCTCTCCAGGTAAGCCCCGACCTCCTCCCCGTGCACCTGGTGGGGAAAGCCGACGACCGCGAGCCTGGCCGACAGCTCGGGGAGCGCACGAGTCACGTGACGCTCGATGGCGAGGGGGCTGAACTTGTCTCCACCCCGGCAGATGATCTCCTTGATCCTCCCGGTCACGAAGAACACCCGCTCCCCACCGTCCATCGTGAAGAACCCCTCGTCTCCCGTGCGCAGCCAGTCTTCGTGGAAGGCGGCGCGCGTCGCGTCCTCGTCGAGGAAGTAGCCGCGCATCCGGCTCGGGCCGCGGATCCACAGCTCGCCACGCACGTTCTCCCCCACCTCCTCGCCGCGCTCGTCGCGCACCGTGACCTCGGTCGACGCGAGCGCGGAGCCGATGCTCGGGTACTCCCGGCCGAAGAGCATGCGGCGGTGACGCTCGGGCGCGTCTTCGGGCGAGAGGCAGCAGGCGAAGTTCGTGTACTCCGAGAGACCCCAGCCCTGGACGAGGGGGAGGCCCGTCGTCTCCTCGAAGCCCCAGGCGAGCGCCGGGTCGAGCGGCGCCGACGAGACCAGTACGCAGCGCAGGGTGGGGACCTCGTCGCGGTGAAGGCGAACGTCCCGCAGAGGGGCGAGCAGCGTGGGCACGACGCTCGTCACCTCGACCGACTCGCGGCGGACGACCTCCGCCCACGAGAGCGCGTCGAAGCGAGCGGTGAAGACGAGATGGCCCGAGGTGAGCAGGCTCGTCATCAAGCCGAAGCCGAAGGCGTGCGCGTGGTAGAGTGGCAGCACCGCGAGCTGCGTCGTGTGGCCCATGCCGAAGCGCATCGCCATCGACCAGCCGTTGAAGAGGATGTTCGCGTGGGTGAGGCTGACACCCTTCGGGTCGCCGGTCGTGCCCGAGGTGTAGAGGACGATGGCGAGCTCGTCCGCGAGAGAGGGGCTGGCCGGGATCGGCGACACGACGCCGGCGTCGGTCTTCCAGAGATCGTCCACGGAGAGGGCGAAGGCGAGCTCGGGATACGCGGCCCTGCCCGCGGCGAGCAGATCGGTCGAGGCGACGAGGCCCTTCGCGCGGCAGTGGCCCAGGATGTAGGCCCAGTCGTCCGGGGGCGCGGTCGGGTTGAGAGGGACGATGGGCGCGCCGAGGCGGAGGAGGGCGAGGACGAGCGCCGGGATCTCGAGCGCGTTCGGCGCGAGGATGGCCACCGCGTCGCCCTGGCGCACGTCGAGCGCGCCGGCGAGGTGCGCGGCGAGGCGGTCCGCGTGGTCGACGAGCTCGCCGCGGGTCAGGCGTCCGACGAGGGAGCGGCCACGGTAGAAGCTGAGCGCGGTCTCCCCGCGCTCGGCGGACGATGCGGCGCGCATCCGGGAGAGGAGCGCAGGGACGTCGCGGTCAGAGGGCCCCCGCGCGTGGGAGGCGGGCGAGGCCGGCCTGCGGGCCTTTGGCGGAGGCTCGAGCGGATCTCCGGCGCGCGGAAGCTCGGTGGAGAAGGCATACGCGTACTTCTCCTGGATGAGCGCCGAGAGGCGGTTGATGTCATCCATGGAAAAGCGCCAGTCGATGTCGCCGGCGACCTCCTCCAGCGTCGTGACGCCGAAGTAGAGGGGGGTGAACCCCATCGCGAGGTAGCCGCGCGCGTAGCTCGCGGCCACGGCCATCTCGTCGGCGTAGATCGGGTCGCGGTGCCCGAGGCCGGCGAAGTTGGACTTGCCGAGCGCGCCCACCTTGCCGTCGGGGCCCCAGTAGAGCGTGACGCAGTGTCCGCACTCCTCCCCGTGCTGATCCCGGCGGTGGATGGCGAGGATGCGCCGCTTCACGCCCGGGAGCCACTCGAGCAGGCCGTAGGCGAGGACGGCGGCGTCGACGCAGGTGATCCGGTCGCTGCGGAGGGACGCGCGCACGGAGCGGATGCGGTAGTCCTGCCGCCACTCGGCGAGGTAACCGATAGCGGTCGAGGACGCGGCGGACGTCGGCGACGGCCACGAGCCCCTTCTCCGCCTTCTCGCGCACGCGGCGGAGGTCGTCCGCGTCGTAGCCGATCCGGGCGATCGTCGCGTCGTCGAGCACGGCTACTCCGAGAGGAGGGTGCAGGGGGCGCGGGGCACCGCGGGGAACTGGCCGTAGAAGACGTCGATCCCGTCCATGAAGAGCACGAGGTGCTCCGCCACCCTCCGGGCGACGTCGAGCGCATCGGGCGACGTCGGCGGCGCCGAGGGGCGGGACGCTGGCGCACATCTCCTCGAACACGTCCTCGTGTCCCAGCTTCTGATCGGCGTGGGTGTGCGCGATGAAGGAGGCGACGAGGCGCTCGCTCCACGGGTAGTGTCGCCTCATCGCGTCGTAGAACGAGTCGATTGAGCCGCGGACCGCGTCGTCGCTCGTGTTCTCCGTCATCTGGAGCACCTCGTTGCCCGCGTAGTAGGCGAACGAGCTCCTCGCCGCGGTCTCGGTGAGGAAGTTGATGAGCGCGCGGGTGCTGGGGAGGGGCTGGGCGTGGACGACGAGCTCGTCGGGGAAGAGGCTCTGGAGGCCCTTCCGGTAGATGTCTCCGTGGTTGTGCTCCTCGATGAAGTGCCGCGCGAGGTGGGGCATCATCTCCTTGTCCGCGTTGGCGGCGCCGACCGCCATGTGCTCGTACGCGCCCTCGATGTAGTGGTACTTCTCGAAGGCGAAGCCGATCACCTGCGCGCGGCTGGCCGCGCCGGTCGTGATCTTCTCCCACAGCGGGTGCTCGTAGACGGGAACGAGCCAGTGGCGCGCGTAGCGGCGGTGCAGCGCGTGGAACTCCGCGCCGGTCATCGTGCGCTGCGCGTCGGCGGACGAGAGGACGAACGCGTCGCGGAGGCGCTCGGCGAGCGCGCGCACGCGGGCCGGGCTCTCCTCGATCCGCTTGGCGATCTGGTCGACGGTGCTCTTGCCGTCGAGGTGGGGCAGCATGCGCTCGAAGAGCGCAGCGCCCGTGCCTTCGAGCGAGATCTCCTCGTCGAGGTGCTCGATCACCATGCGTCCGTCGCGGCGCACCACCTTCGCGCTCCGCCGGAGGATCGGGGTCTCGGTCGTGGTCGTCATGGGCCGTTCTCCGGAGTGACCGTGGATCTCAGTCGACGAACGGGTCGAACGGGCCTGCGGAGGACGGGGTTCGCCTCGTCGGCGTAGTAGCGCTCGACGTTCTCCGTCCACATCCAGACGTGCTCGACGAGCTGGTGGCCGTAGTCGAGGATGCGGGAGGCGCGCTCGGCCGACATCGTGGGGACGGTGCCGACAGATCTCCTCGAAGAGGTCACCGTGCTGGTACTGCACGTCGAGGTCGAGGTGGTCGTAGATGGGCTTCACGGCCTCGCGGGGGATGCCGTAGAGCTCCGCGGCGCGCTCGTGGTACGGGTTGTAGGCCCTCCGATTGGTGGTCGTCCCCTCGAGCACGGCGGAGCAGATGGAGTACGCCACGACGTCCTCTCGCGCGGCCTGGCGCATGAAGTTGGAGAGCGCGAGCGTCATCGGCAGGGGCACGGAGTCCTCGACGTCCGCCTCGGAGAAGCCGAGGTGGCGCAGCGACTTCATGAAGAAGGTGTAGTGGTTCCACTCCTCCGTGTAGTGCCTGGCGCGGAGGAGCTTGGTCGCCTTGTCCCGTACGTTCGCGCACGAGAGCGGCATGTGGCGGTTGCAGTTCTTCGTGTAGTGGTAGAGCTCGATCGTCCAGCCGGTGAAGAGGCGGGCGGAGCCTTTGCCGCTCATCATCCGCGCCCAGAACGGGTGGGAGAACGCCTCGCTCAGCCAGGCGTCGAGCGCCGGCGCGAAGTGCTTTCGGTAGAAGTCCGCGCCCGTGACCGCAGCGGGAATGGCTCCGCGCTCGTACAAGAGGCCGACCTCCGAGAGCCTGGCCGCGAAGCGCGAGAGCCGCTCGGCGTCCATGCCCGACGCCGCCACGAGGTCGTCCACGCCGCGGTTCGTCGGCAGCCACTCGACGAGCCTGGCGTAGGCCTCCAGCTCCGTCGGGCCCACCTCGACCATGCGGTCGCGGAGCCGCAGGGCCGCCGTGTCCCCTTCGCCCCGCGTCGTCTCGTAGACGCGCCGGACGCCGTAGGTGCGCAGTTGCGTCGTCCCCATGAGCGGTGGACCGTAGGCCTCGGGAGACGGGTGCGGCAATCCCGCTCACCGATGCAAATCTCGT
This sequence comes from uncultured delta proteobacterium, assembly GCA_963827955.1. Classification (GTDB taxonomy): domain Bacteria; phylum Myxococcota_A; class Polyangia; order Polyangiales; family Polyangiaceae; genus CAWHDJ01. Next base: position 1,110,335 of record CAWHDJ010000017.1, read on the forward strand.
CGGGAGCCGCCGCTCTGCAGCGTCGTGGACGGTCCCCTAGGGCGCCGCTACCATCCCGCGCAACATGCTCCGACCGGATCTCCTGCGGCGCGCGCGCCTGCCTCTGCTCCTCTCGCTCGCCCTGGCATCGAGCGCCTGCGCGTCCATGGAGAAGAGCTACCGCGACCTCACGCCGGAGCCTTCGCCCGTGCTCCTGGCCTCGCCCCCATCGCCGGAGGCCGACGCGCTCGTCGCGCGCTTCTACGGGCGCGAGGGCGCCTCCACGCGCGCGATCGCCGAGGCGCTGGCCCGCGCGCCCAGGAACGCCGGCCTGCACGAGATCGCCGGCTACGACGCGCTCGCCCGGGCCGACAAGCACGCGGCGTTCGAGCACTTCCTCGCCGCCGCCGCGGACCAGGGCGCGATCTCGCCCAGCTCTACCTCTGGGAGATGCGCACGCTGGCCCGCACCACGACCGATCACCTCCGCGCGCAGGCCTTGCTGCGCGACATCGCGGAGCGCCACCCGCGGCCCACCGTCCGGCAGCTCGCCGCCTTCGAGCTCGCGCGCGAGCTGCGCCGGGAGGGCGAGTACGAGGAGGCCGAGCAGCTCGTCGAGGGCCTCCGCTTCGTCGACGCGTGGCAGGCGCTCGGCACCTTCGACAACGACCAGGGCAAGGGCTTCCAGACGGAGTACCCGCCCGAGCGGAATCCGGACCTCGGGCGCACGTACGCCGGGATGCGGGTGCCCATCCGCTTCCGCCCCCTCGCGGCGGGCAAGCTCGACGGCGCCCTTCCGCTCGGCGACGTGATGTGGCCCTCCGCCGGCGTGGTCGCCTATGCCCAGACCTTCGTCTCCGCGGAGCGCGCGCGGCAGGTCGACCTCCGCCTGACGACGACCAACGCGGTGCGCGTCTGGCTGAACGGCGAGCCCGTGGCAGCCGACGACAAAATCTTCCACGAGGAGCTCGACAACGTGGTCGCGCGGGTGACCCTCGCGCGGGGGGTCAACAGGCTCGTCGTGAAGTCGGCGCACGAGTCCGGCCCCTTCCGGCTCGCGGCGCGCTTCACGGAGCTGGACGGCAGCGTCCCCGCCGACCTCCGCTGGGCGGCCACGCCCGCCGCGCCCCCGCCGAACGCGCGCCGCGCCGCCGCGCACGCCTCGCCGATGGGCGCGCTCGTCTCGCCGCTGGGCGCGATCGACAAGCTCGCGGACCCGAACCGCAAGCGCTTCCTCTCGGCGCGCCTCTGGGAGCGCGAAGGCCACGCGCGCCGCGCCTCTTACTACCTCGGGCCGCTGCTCCGTGACGCACACCAAAACCCCATCGTCGTGTACTTCGCGGCTGGCGCGCTGGCCGATGGTGGCGAGATGGGCAAGGCGCTCGATCTGTGGAACCGCGGCGCCGCGGCCCACCCCGAGGCGCTCGGGTTCGTCGCCGCGCGGGCGCGCTTCTACGTGTCGCGCCGACTCTGGGACAAGGCGCAGAAGGACCTCGACGCGGTGATCGCCAAGCAGCCGTCCGCGCGCGATGCGATGATGGATCTCGCGAGCGTGTACGCGGCCCGCGAATGGACCATCGATCGCTGTCGGGAGATCGACGCGGTGGTCTCCCGGTGGCCCGACGACGTCCCTGCGCTCGCCGAGCTCGGGCGCTGCAAGGTGGCGGAGAGTTACTTCGAGGAGGCCGAGCGCGCGCTGCGCCGTGCGAGGGCCCTCGCCCCCGGCGAGGCGTACGTCCTCTTGCGTCTCCTCGCGCTCGCGGAGCAGCGGCTCGACTACGGCGCGGCCGAGGCCCTGGTCCGCGAGCTGCGCGCCGCGATGCCCGGCGCGCCGGAGGTCATGCTGGACGGCGCCGAGCTGCCTCCGGCGCCGCGGCAAGCCCGCCGAGGCGGCGACCGCGCTGGAGGAGGCCCGCGCGACGAGCCCCGACTCGCCGTGGGCGTACGAGAGGCTCGCGCAGCTCGCCCACGAGGGCCGGCGGCGCGCCGACGCCGAGCGCTGGTGGCGCCTCGCGCTCGAGCGCGATCCCGAGAACGCGGGCCTCGCGCAGCGGCTGGCAGCGCTCGCCCCCGATGCGCTCCCGCTCGGCGACCGGCTGGCGCCGACCGCCGAGGACATCGAGCGGGCGATCCGCTCGGCGGACAAGGTGAAGGTGCACCCCGGCAGCCACGAGATCGTGCTCCTCGACGACGAGGTGACCACGGTCAACCCCGACGGCAGCAGCAAGCGCATCATCACCATGGTAGCCAAGGCGGTGACGACGGAGGGGCGCGACGCGCTCATCCAGGCCTCGATCCCCTCGCGGAGGGTGACCTCCCTCGAAGCCTACTCGGTCAAGAAGAACGGCGAGCGCCAGGAGGCGTCGTCGATCCAGGGCGGGACCGTGCGCTTCCGCGGCCTCGAGGTGGGCTCGATCGCGGTGCTCAAGTACGCGTACTACGCGCCTCCACCGGGCTTCTTGCCGAACGAGTACGTGGGGAAGTGGCTCTTCCAGGCGCCGAACGCGCAGGTGGAGCAGCTCGCGGTGGCGCCTCGTGCTGCCGAAGGACAAGGCCCTCAACGTGGAGACGCGCGGCCCGATCGAGCGCCACGAGGAGGTCGTCGGCGAGCAGAAGGTGTGGACGTTCTCCGCGAGGGGCGCGCCGCCGCTCTCGCCGGAGCCGAACATGACGCCCGCCGCCGACGAGCCTGGACCGCGGCGGTGAGCACGCTCTCGAGCTGGGACGCCTACGCGCGTTGGGAGGCGGCGCTGCTCTCCGAGGCCTTCACCTCGAGCCCCGAGCTCGACGCGCTGGCGAAGAAGCTCACGGCCGGCGCGCGCACCCCGCGAGAGAAGCTCGACCGCCTCACCGCCCACGTGGCGCAGGAGATCCGCTACCAGCAGGAGTACGAGGACACCATCGCCGGGGTGAAGCCCCACTCCGCGGGCGTCGTGCTGGAGCGCGGCTACGGCGACTGCAAGGACAAGGCCGTCCTCATGATCCGCCTCGCCAAGGCGATCGGCATCGATCTTCGCTTCGCCGTCCTCCGGACCACGCCCTTCGGCAAGGTGTGGAAGCAGATCCCCAACCAGCAGTTCAACCACGCCATCGTCTACGCGCCGAAGCAGCCCGGCATCGACGAGGGCTTCTTCATCGACACCACCACCAACGGGCTCGACATCGGCAACATACGCACCGACGACGAGGGGGCGCTGAGCCTCGTCATCGACCCCGAGTCGGGGCGCTGGGAGTTCGTGCCCATCCCGTACCAGAGCGCGGACCTCGAGTACTTCAAGCACCAGATGACGGTCGATCTCACCGATCCGGAGAAGGCGGTCGGCCACGATCGCCTCGAGGCGCGGGGCGGCGCGGCGGCCGGGGTCCGGGTCGCGCTGCGGAGCGGGGAGGGCGCCAAGAAGTACTACCAGAGCCTCTCCGACCAGCTCTTCTCCGGGACGACCCTCATCGCCGGGAAGGCGGACCACGACCAGGACCTCACCCGACCGCTCGGGATCGACCTCGACATCGACCTCCGCAACGCCGTGAAGCCGGAGGACGAGCACCGCCGCCTCGACGTGCCGCTCTTCTTCCCCCCGGCACGGGCCGCGGCGCTCTCGACGCGCCAGCACCCGCTCCGGCTCTGGCGGGGCGCAGAGGAGCTGGCGATCGACGTGGATCTCGGGCCAGGCGCAGCAGGCCGTCCGCCTGCCGTCGGGCTTCAGCGTCGAGCACCCCTGCTTCACCGTGTCGCGCAAGGTCGAGACGAAGGGGTCGCACGTGGTCGTGCTGACACGCTTCCGGAACACGTGCCCCGAGGTCGCCCCGGCGGACTATCCAGCCTTCCGCGCGGCGGTGCAGCGGGTGGTCGGCCACCTGCACGACGAGATCGTCTTCGCCCCGAGGAAGGGGGCCCACGCCCCCGCGGCGAAGGCGCCGCAGACCGCCACGGCTCCGCTGCCGGCGAAAAAGTGAGCCCCGAAATGCCCCCGGGCCGTGCCCGTCCTCCCTCCTGGCAGCGCCCGCTTGATGTATGCTGCCCGGGCATATGGGGAAGGTGATCGGCATCGATCTCGGCACGACGAACTCCTGTGTAGCCGTGGTGGAAAGCGCGACGGTGAGCTCGGCGTCCGACGTGAAGGTCATCCCCAACGCCGAGGGTGCTCGGACGACGCCCTCCGTCGTCGGCTTCCCCGCCAGCGGGGAGCGGCTCGTCGGGCAGGTCGCGCGGCGCCAGGCCGAGACGAATCCGCAGAACACCGTCTTCGCCGTGAAGCGGCTGATGGGGCGGAAGCACAAGGCCCCCGAGGTGCGCCGGCAGATCGAGCTCGCGCCCTACAAGATCGTGGAGGCGCCGAACGGCGACGCCTGGGTCGAGGTGCGGGGCAAGAACTACTCGCCGCCGGAGATCTCCGTCCATCGTCCTCGAGCAGATGAAGCAGATCGCCGAGAAGTACCTCGGCGAGACCGTGACCGAGGCGGTGGTCACGGTGCCGGCCTACTTCGACGACGCCCAGCGGCAGGCGACCAAGGACGCAGGGCGCATCGCCGGCCTCGACGTCCGCCGCATCGTCAACGAGCCCACGGCCGCGGCGCTCGCGTACGGGCTCGACAAGGCCGCGGCCGAGACGATCGCCGTCTACGATCTCGGCGGCGGCACCTTCGACATCTCCATCCTCGACATCTCCGGCGGCGTCTTCAGCGTGAAGGCGACGGGCGGCGACACCCACCTCGGCGGGGAGGACTTCGATCAGGTGATCCTGACACGCCTCGCCGACGAGTTCCTCGCCGAGAAGGGCGTCGACCTGCGCCGGGATCGCATGGCGCTTCAGCGGCTGAAGGAGGCGTCCGAGAAGGCGAAGCACGAGCTGTCCTCCGCGCTCGAGACCGAGATCAACATCCCCTTCATCACGGTCGGGCCGGGCGGGGGCCCGCTCCACCTCGAGCGCACGCTCCGGCGGAGCGAGCTCGAGGTGATGGTGGCGCCGCTCATCGAGCGCACCATCGCCGCCTGCAAGGCCACGCTCGACGACGCGAAGATCGACGGTGGGAGCGATCAAGACCGTGGTCCTCGTCGGCGGGATGACGCGGATGCCCGCGGTGCAGGCCGCGGTGAAGAGCTTCTTCGGCCGCGACCCGCACAAAGGAGTCAACCCGGACGAGGTGGTCGCCGTCGGCGCCGCGCTCCAGGGCGCCGCGCTCCAGGGCCAGGTCGACGAGGTGCTGCTCCTCGACGTCACCCCGCTCTCGCTCGGCGTCGAGACGGGCGGCGGCGTGATGTACAAGCTCATCCTGCGCAACACCACCATCCCGACGGAGGCGAGCGAGATCTTCACGACGAGCGTCGACAACCAGAACTTCGTCCCGATCCACGTCCTGCAGGGCGAGCGCGACATGGCCGCCGACTGCCGGAGCCTCGCGCGCTTCGAGCTGACGGGCATCCCCCCCGCGCCGCGCGGCCTGCCCAAGATCCAGGTCACCTTCCGCATCGACGAGAACGGCATCGTCCGCGTCGAGGCGAAGGATCTGGGCACCGGCAAGGTGCACGAGATCCGGGTGACCCCGACCAGCGGCCTGACCCAGGACGAGGTCGATCGCCTCGTCTCCGACGGCGAGCGCTTCAAGCACGCCGATCAGCTCCGGCGCGAGCTGGCCGAGCTCCGCAACCAGGCCGATACGCTCGTCTACACCACCGAGCAGGCGCTCGACGGCTACGCCGATCTCCTGGATCCGGCCCTGCTCGCGGACCTGAAGAGCGACTGCGTGGAGCTCCGCCGCCTGCTCGACGGCGGCGGGGACCTGGACAACCTGCGCGCCGCCTACGCCAAGCTCGAGGGCGCGGCCTTCCGCATCGCCGAGTCGATGTACGCCGACCCCTCCACCAGCGCCGCCGAAGGGTCGGGCGCATGACCACGAGCCGCCGGGCCAGAACGCGAACGCCATGGCGGCTCGACCAAGCCCCGAAGGGGCGCGGGAGACCACGAACGGCATGCGCGAGGTAGACACGCCGTCCGGAGGGGTTGGTCCCCAGGCGTCGCGGCCTGCCGAGCAGGCCTTCGGCCGCTACCGCCTGCTCGAGCGCCTCGGCGAGGGCGGGATGGCCGAGGTCTACAAGGCCAAGAGCTTCGGCGTCGAGGGCTTCGAGAAGGTCCTCGTCATCAAGCGCATCCTGCCCAAGCTCGCCGCGCACCCCAAGTTCGTCGACATGTTCGTGCACGAGGCGAAGCTGGCCGTGCGCCTCTCGCACGCCAACATCGTGCAGGTCTTCGACCTCGGCAAGGTCGAGCACACGGGCCGCGACAGCGCCCCCCTCGGCGGTGAGCCGGCGAGCTACTTCATCGCGATGGAGTACGTGCCGGGGCTCGACCTCGCCACCGTCCTCACGCGCTGCAGGCGGCAGAAGGTCAGCATCCCCCTCGGCATGGCCGTCTTCGTCACCGCCGAGGTGGCGAAGGCGCTCGACCACGCCCACCGCCGGCGCGACGATCAGATCGCGCCCGCTCGGCATCGTCCACCGCGACATCTCCCCGCAGAACATCCTCATCTCGTGGGAGGGCGAGGTGAAGGTGACCGACTTCGGCATCGCCAAGGCGAGGGACTCGATCGGAGAGGAGGATCCCGAGGGCCGCCCCGGCCGCGTGCGCGGCAAGCTCGCCTACATGAGCCCGGAGCAGTCCCAGGGCCTCGCCATCGACGGGCGCAGCGACATCTTCTCCCTGGGCACCGTCCTCTACGAGATGATCGCCGGGTCGAACCCGTTCGTCGCGCCCACCTCCTTCGAGACGCTGCGCCGCGTGCAGGCCGGCGAGTACCCCCCGCTCGAGCTGCTCCGCGCCGACGCGCCGCGGCCGCTGGTCGAGATCGTCGCCCGCATGCTCGCGAAGAGCGCCGACGACCGCTTCCCGGACGCGGGCAAGCTCCACGAGCAGCTCCTCGGCTACTTCTACGCCACCGGGGAGCGCTTCGGCAGCCACAAGCTGGCCGAGCTCCTCGAGCGCTTCCACGAGGAGCGCTCCCCGGAGATCGAGGGCGCCGCCGTCTTCGACGAGGCCGGCGTCGCGAACGAGCGCACGCCCGTCGAGGTGCCGAACCCGAACCAGCAGTCGAGCTCCCTCAAGGGGACGGGCGCCGGCCTCTATCGCCTCACGGGCGACCAGCGGGAGCCGCTCATCAACCGCGCCGCCGAAATCGGCGAGCGGCGGGAGGTGACCGCCCTCGTCCTCTCGTTCCTCGGCGAGGAGCGTCGCTCCGACGCGCCCCCGTCGAGCCGCTCGCCCGTGAAGAGTCTCTCGCCGCTCGCCCCCCGCGCGCGGGAGGTGCTCGGCCGCTACGGCGCCTACATCCTCGAGGAGGAGCCCTCGCACACGGCGGCGCTCTTCGGCCTCGGCGACGCCGACGGCCGCGACACCGAGGCCGCGGTGCGCGCGGCGCTCGTGATCCTCCGCACACGCGGCCCCGTTTCACCCCATTCACCCGACCCCCCCACGCTCCCCGGCCCAGGCGGTCCCGTTTCTCCCCACCCACCCGGCCCCCCCATGCCCCCCGGCGCCGACGCCATCCACACCTCGATCTCGGCCGGCGTCCACGTCGCGCGCGTCCTCGTCGATCCGCAGGGCGCGCTGGTCCGCGACGAGCGCGTGGCCTCGCTCGTGGCCACGGCGCAGGTGCTCGCGCGCACCGCGGACGGGCAAGTCGCCGTCTCGCGCCTGGCCGCCCGCATCGTCCGCAACGAGTTCACCGCGGAGGACCTGCCCGGCGCCGGCACCACGGCGCCCGAGGGCGGCCGCGTCATCACCTCGGCGCGCGCGCCCTCGGCGGTGTACGGCCGCTTCGTCGGGCGCCACGACGAGCTCAAGCGGCTCGGCGACATCCTCGCCGCGGCGACGCGCCGGCGCGTGCAGCTCGTCACCATCCACGGCGACAAGGGCATCGGGAAGACCCGGATGGTCGCCGAGATGGAACGGCGCCTCGCCAAGGGCAACTACAACGTCGGCTTCTACGTCGCCGCCTGCCCCAAGAACGGCGCCGAGGTGCAGTGGAGCGGCCTCGGGGCGATGCTCCGCGTGCTCTGCGGGGTGCAGGAGGGCGACGACGAGGCGCGCATCCTCGAGGTGCTCCCCCGCCTGCGCGCGCTCGGCCTGCAGCCCGACGAGTCGAGCGCCGTCCTGGCCCAGCTCGGCGCGGCGGAGGCGACCACCGTCGCGCTCCAGGCCAAGCGCGACGCCAGCGCCGGGCTGCGCGCCGCGTTCGCGCGCATGGTGCAGAGCCTCTGCGACGACCGGCTCCACGTCTTCGTCTTCGACGACGCGCACGCGATGGACGGGATGACGCTCGAGGCCATCCTCGCCGTCGCGGGCCGCGGCCAGCAGCGCGGCGACACGCTCTCGCCGCCCTCCACGCCGCCCTCGACCGGCGGCCTGCGCGCGGTCTTCGCCTTCGCCACGCGGGACGATCCGCCGGAGCTCCTGGTGAAGCACCCGCAGCACCACCACCTGCCCCTCGGCGAGCTCTCCGAGGAGGACTCGGCCCGCCTCATCAGCATGCGCGTGGGCGCGCGCGTGCTCGCGCCGGAGCTCTACTCCTTCTGCCGCGACCGCGCCGGCGGCCACCCGCTCTTCATCGAGGAGCTGGTCAAGGAGCTGACCGACTCCGGCGCGATCAGCGTCCTCAACGGCACCGTGCGCGCCAAGCTCGACGGCGCCACCACGGTCCCCCGCACCCTGCGCACGCTCATCGCCGGGCGCGTCAGCCGCCTCGATCCGGGCGAGCGCGCGATCCTCCAGGCGGCGGCCATCCTCGGCGACCCCATCTACACCGACGTCCTCGGCGCGCTCATGAAGCAGAGCGTGGCCCAGATCACCCGCGCGGTCTCGAGCCTCTTCGCCCGCGATCTGCTCCGCATCACGGGCCCCGCTCAGGTGAGCTTCGCTTCGCCCATCCACGGCGAGATCGTCCTCGACTCCATCCCGCCCGAGGCCCGGAGGGAGCTGCACGCCGCCGCCGCGCAGGCGTTCATCTCGGCGATGGGGGAGGAGAACGCCGACCACGCCGAGCGCATCGCGCACCACCTGTACGAGGCGGGGGATCGCGACCGCGCCGCCGGCTTCTTCGCGCGCGCCGCCCTGCACAAGATGCGGCTCAGCCAGCTCGAGCCCGCCGTCCGCCTCCTCAGCCGCGCGCTCGATCTCGCGGACGTGGACCAGCGCCCCCCCGCCGAGCTCTCCTTCTGGCTCGGCACGCTCGCCGACGCGGTCGGCCGCGTGCGCGCCGCGCCCGACCTGCCGGCGCTGGGCGCGCGCGTGCTCCGCCGCGTCGACGCGGCCGGGACGCCGGAGGCCAAGATCACCACGCGGGTCGACGTCGCGCGCGCCCTCGGGGCCATCAACCTCTTCGACGAGGCTTACAAGAAGCTCGAGGAGGCGTTCTCCCTCGCCGGGGAGGACGCGCCGCTGCTCTCCGATGCGCTGGTCGTCGAGGTCGACATGGCCGGCCGCGCCGGCGACTACGCCCGCGCCATCCGCGCCATCGAGCGGCTCGAGGCCCTCGGCCCCGTCAAGCAGCTCGCGCGCGTTGATCGCGATCTGCATGGGTCGCGCCGGCTCGGGCGACCTCGCCGCGGCGCTGGGCGCGCTCGACCAGGCCGAGCGGCTCGACCGCCCGGACGACCTCGTCGCGGCCGCCAACCGGGAGAAGCTGCGCGTCCTCGCGTACAGCTACGCCCGCGACTACCGCGCCGCCGTCGAGTCGTCCGAGCGCGCCATCGGCGTCGCGCGGTCCGCGGGCCTCCGCTACGACATCGCGGCGTCGCTCCACAACCTCGGCGACAACTGCCGGTGCCTCGGCGATTTCCCGCGCGCCTACGCGGCCCTCACCGAGTCCAAGGAGGTCGCCGAGGCCCTGGGCGCCGAGCGCCTCGTGACCATCAACCGCATCCACCTCGCGTACCTCGACGGGGTGAGCGGCCAGCCGGACGCCGACAAGCTCCTGCGCGACCTCATCGTGTACGCCGAGAGCCGTGGCTTCTACAGCGACGGGCGCGAGGGGCGCCTCCTCCTCGGCAGGCTGCTCGCCCACAAGGGCGCCAAGGCGGAGGCCCGGCGGGAGCTCGAGAGCGTGATGGCCATGGCGCAGACCCAGCGCGACCAGTCGACGGTCGAGGAGTCGCGCGAGGCGCTGGCCAAGCTGTAGCCGGCCGGAGTGGACGGATGAAACGCTGCGCCGGGCGCTGCCGCGGCGTTCGGGGCGCGGGCGATCAGCCCGTCGACCGCGGCATCAGGAGGCGCACGCGCGTGCCTCCACGCGGCCCCTCCTCCAGGTCGAGCGCGAGCCGGAGGTGCGACGCGATGGTCGACGCCGCGATGAGCGCGAGGCCCGGCGGGCGCCCGTGCGCCATCGCGTCGAAGTCGCGGCTCAGCACGCTCGCGCGCGCCGACGGGGGCAGCGAGGGGCCCGCGTCGTCGAAGGAGACCTGGTAGGCCGTCGGCGTCTCCTTGAGCTCGATCGACACCGTCGAGCCGGCCGGCGAGGCCTCGATCGCGTGATCGACGAGGACCTGGAAGAGGGCCATGACCGCGCCCACCTCGACGGCCTCCTCGGCGCTCTCCGGCACCTCGAGGCGCAGGTCGACGTCGTGTCGCTGCGCGCGCCCGCGCTCGCTCTGCACCGCCTCGCGGAGCAGGTCCGCCAGATCGGCGGCGCGGGGAAGCTCGCCGATCGGGCAGGTGCCGAGCCGCGCCAGATCGGCCACGACCTCGGAAGCGCCGGTGACGTGCCGGTTGACGGAGGCGGCGATCTCGCCCACCTCGCCGCCCTGGTCGCGGAGCGGCGCGATGTCCCGGCCGACGGCGGAGAGGATGCCGCGCAGGTCGGCGGAGAGGGTGCGCGACGCCGCGACGAGCACTGCGAGGCCGTCGCCGCTGCTCGAGGGCATGCGCGAGGGTCGCGGCGGAGGGGCCGCCACCGGCGGGGAAAGGCCGGAGAGGGTTTCCCCGCCCTTGAAGACCGCTGCGAGCTCGCGCGCGTAGGCCTCGCCCTGGGCCTGCGCGGCGGCGAGCTCCTTCTTCAGGTTCTCGAGCTCGCGCCGCTGCATGTCGACGTCCGCCGCGAGCACCAGGGTCTGCATCGAGCCGTCGAGCTCCAGCCGGCCGCCGTAGCGCGTCGCCATGCGCGAGAGCCAGCCGCGCTCGTCGGCGAAGGCCGCGGGGGTGTCGGGGCCGAGGTTGACGCCGACCCGAATCTCGTCGCCTTCCCGCCGGATGTTCACGCTGGGCGTGGCGCCGGCCGAGCGTGGATCCCCGGTCTGCCCGATGAGCACGTGCAGCATCCGCCGCAACTCGGACTCGTCGCCGAACACGGTGGTGCCCTCGCCCATCTCGAGCTGCACGCGCGCCTCCGGCGCGACCTCCCACACCAGGGCGGCGAGGTCGATCTTGCCGCGGCGGCCGCGCGGCACCGGGTGCCCGTGCAGCGATGCGAGCATGCTCACCGCCTCGTCGAGGCGATTGAGCGTACTCTCCACCCCGCCGCTACCCTCCTCCAGGGTGGTCATCGCCGGGGCGGGGAGGTCGTCCCCGGAGTACATCCCGACCCCACGACGCAGCTTCTGCGCGGCCGTCCTGGCCTCCTGCGTGAGCAGCCACGTGAGCTCGTTCTTCGTGAGTCGATCCGTCACGGTAGCCTCTGGTCTGGGCGGGCGCCGGCGATGATGCCAGAGCGCGGGCGGCCCTGCTACGCTTAGACGCAACTTCCTCTTTCGGACCATGAACGTACGCTGGATCGCCGCTAGCTTCGTGCCGCCCGCCCTCGCGGCGGCGCTCGCCTGGGGCTGCGGCACGACGAGCGCGCCCAGCCCCTTCTTCACCGACGGGGGCACGGACGGCGGCGGCGGCGGCGGCGGGGCAGGGGGCGCGGCGCCGGCGGACGCCGGCGACGAGGGCGGCTCGGAGCTGGGCGGGCCCTGCCTCGACGACGGTCAGTGCCAGGGCATGGTCACCTGCACCTTCGACTACTGCGACAAGTCGGTCGGACGGTGCCGCTCCGTGCCCGACGACTCCAAGTGTCAGGATGGTGTCTACTGCAACGGGGTAGAGCGCTGCGAGTCCAGCCCAGGGCTGCGTCCCCGGCGTCCCCGTCGGCTGCGACGACGGCGACCCGTGCACCATCGACACCTGCGTCGAGTCGACTCAGTCGTGCACGCACGCGCCGCGCGACGCCGACGGGGACGGCGACCCCGACGACCACTGCGGCGGCCACGACTGCGACGACAACAACCCCAACGTCAACTCGCACCACCCCGAGGTCTGCGCCAACGACGTCGACGACGACTGCGACGGCCACGTCGACGAGTCCCCCTGCGTCTCGCCGCAGAACGACACGTGCAACGACCCGCTCGTGATCAGCGCGTCGGGCACGTACCCGATGTCCACCGTCGGCTGCAACCTCGACTACCCCACCTCGTGCGGCCTCGGCAACATGCCCGGGGCGGCCGACGTGGTCGCGGCGGTGACCCTGCCCGCCGGGCCCCCCGTCGATCTCGAGGTCACGGCGCGCACCAACGGCGCGCCCGTCTCCGTCGCCGTCGCGGGTCAGTGCGGCGATCCCTCGACCGAGCTGGCGTGCGGCGGCGCGTTCTCGGCCCAGCTCGGTGGGCAGATCGCCAGGGCCCGCGCGCGCGCTCTCGGGAGCGCTTCGCAGATGACGGCCTACCCCGTCTACGTGGCCACCGTGCCGGGCGAGCCCGTCACGCTCGACGTGCAGATCCTCCCGCCCGAGCCGGCGCCGGCCAACGAGACCTGCGGCACCGCCGCGCCGATCACCCCCGGCGTCCCGGTGACGGCCGAGGTCCTCGACACGACGCAGAACGTCGGCAGCGCCTGCGCCACGAAGCTCGCGGAGCTGGTCTACACCTTCACGCTCACCTCCGCCGCGGACGTCGACGTCTACGCGAGCTCCGCCGACGGCCTGGCCGAGCCGATGGTCTCCCTGCGCGACACCGGCTGCGCCCTCCCGTCCGACGAGATCACCTGCCTCACCGCCTCCACCGTACACCTCCGCCGCCAGTCGCTCGCCGCCGGCACCTACTACGTCGCCGTCTCCGCCACGGCGCCCGACACCATCGACCTCAGCGTCGCGCTCTCCCCGCCCACGACGCCGGCGCCCGACCAGCTCTGCTCCGGCGCGCCGACGATCACGCCGAACCAGACCATCCCCGTCCAGCTCTCCACGCACGAGGACGCCGTGGAGCTCGGCTGCCTCACGGGCGCGGTCGAACGCCGCGTACGAGCTCGACCTCGCGGCGGCCTCCGACGTGCTCCTCGTGGAGCGCATCTCGGAGGGCGACACGGGCTGGGTCGGCATCGCGACCCCGGCGTGCACGGCGGCCACGGCGCTGCTCTGCAAGAGCGACTCTTCCCTGCCGCTGCGCGCGCAGAAGCGCGGCGTCCCCGCGGGCCAGTACCGCGTCGTCGCCGGGAGCCTGCTCGCGGAGGACGTCGCAGCTCACCGCCTTCGTCCGCGACGCCGTCCCGCCGACGCTCGTCCCCTTCGCCAACGGCTGCAGCGAGGCCTTCCCCATCCCGCCCACCGGCGGCTTCTTCCAGGGCAACACCGCCAACGCCACCGCGAGCTTCCCGGCGGGGTGCGACAACGCCGGCGTCACCGGCAACGGGGCGCCCGACGAGCTCGGCGATCCTCACGCTCACGGCGACCAAGCGCGTCATCTTCGACATGGAGGGCTCGGCGTACAACACCATCCTCGACGTTCGCCAGGGCCCGAACTGCCCGGGCACCGAGATGGCGAACGCGTGCGCCGTCGGCTATCCGCCGGACAAGAGCTACCTCGATCTCGACGCTCGCCCCCGGGGTTTACTACGTCCAGATCGACGGCTTCCAATACGCCAGCGGGCCATGGTTTCTGGACGTACGCGTCGTCGATCCCTGATCCAGCTCGCCGGCGCCGCCGCGCTCGGCACCCTCGCGCCCTCGCGCCGCGCGGCGGCCGCGCCGCTCTCCGGTCCGGATGTCGCGCGCCTCTCGGCCGGCGAGCTCGTGCGCGTGCCGCTCGACCTGACGCTCCCCGACGGCGACCGCCTCGGCGGCATCTCCTACGCCGTCGTGCGCGCGCCCCCCGCGGAGGTGATGGCCGTCCTCGCCGATCCGGGCGCGTACCGGGCCATCCTCCCGATGACGCTCGAGGCGCGCCTGCTCGCGCGCCGCGGGGCCGACCTCACCGTCTTCCTCCGCCAGGGAACTCGCCTCGGCAGCGCGGGCTACGCGCTCCTCGTGCGGCCCGAGCCCGCGGGCCTGCTGCGCTTCTGGCTCGACCCTTCCCTCCCCCACGAGATCGCCGACCTCTGGGGCTACTTCCGCGTCCTCCCGTGGGGGCCTTCGTCCTCGCTCCTCACGTACGCCGCGCTGCTCAAGCTCGACTTCGGCGTGGTCAAGCTCCTCTTCTCCGAGAAGATCCGCGAGTACGCGCTGAGCACGCCCGCCCTCGTCCGGGCCTACGTGGAGGGCCACCGCCGCGCCTAGAACGACAGCGCCAGATGGGCAGATGGGCTTCGCCGTCCTACTGGGCCGCGTTGACGTGCGACGTGATCACGACCTCGCTCGACACGGGCTGGCCGTGGGACATCGCGGGCGTGAACTTGCAGCCGGCGAACGCAGCGCGCGCCGGCCCGTCCATGAAGGGCGGCGCCTTGAGAATATTGCAGCCCGAGACGGAGCCCGTTGGCGTCACGGTGCACTTGGCGACGATGGTGCCCGACGACTTGGCCTCCATCGCCTCGCGCGAGTAGGTCACCGCCGGGCAGGAGATGCGCGTCGCGCGCGTGTCCACCTCGTCGGCGTGGAGCGGAGCGGGCGCGGCCGGGGCCGGCTCCGGGGCGGGCTCGGGCGCGGGCGCGGCGGCGGGCGCCTGCGTGACGGCGGCGGGCGCGGCCTGCGGCGGAGGCGCCGGAGCGGCGGCCGCGGGGGGCGGCGCCGCGGGCTCGGCCGTCTTCGCCTCGGCGGTGGCCGTGGGCGGCGGCTCCGCCTTCGCCGGAGTGGGGGACTGGGCGGCGCCGAGCGCGGCGATCTCGGCGGGGCTCCAGGTGTCGAGCTTGGCCTCGACCTTCTCCGCGTCGGGCGCGACCGTCACCGTCGTGTTCTTGAAGCCCCGCTTGGCCAGCGTGAGCTTGTGCTCGTGCTTCGACGCGGCGGCGCGCCAGTAGATCTCGCAAGGCGTCGCCATGCACACCTCGACGCCCTGGTCGGCGACCTGCGCGCCCGGCGGATCGCTCTCGATGCGAACGATCCGGATGTCCGGCCCCTTCGGGATGGCGGCCGAGGGTGAGACGGGGACGGCAACCTCAATCGTGCGCACGACCGTCGTGGCCGTGGGCGGGGCCGACTCCGGGGCGCGCCGCGAGAGCACGACGGCGGCCGCGGTGCCGCCGATGACCGAGGCCATCACCGCGATCGCCATGGGGCGCCACGAGGAGGACGACGACGGCGGAGGCGCCGCGGCGGCGAACAGGGGGGCCGGCGCCGTCTGGGGGCCCGATTGCACGCCGGACTGCGGGCCCGACTGCGGGCCCGACTGCGGGCCGGAGATGGGAGGCGCCGCTGCCTGGAGCGTCGGCCCGGAGGGGCCGGAGGGGAACTCGTTCGGACCGCTCCCGCTCGCTGTCTGAGGGGCGACGATCGGGGAGCGCAGCGTCCCGCTGATCGAGGGATCGGGCCGCGAGGACCGGCCGCTGCGGTTCGACTGGGGGGTGAAGTCGGGCTTCACCTGCCCCTTCATCGCCGCGTCGTAGTCGATCTGCGGCTTCGGCAGGCTCTCGTAGGTCTCGCTCAGATCGCCGCCGCAGCGCTTCAGCGCGTTGAGCAGATCCTTCATCGAAGCGAAGCGCTTCTCGGGCTCCTTCGAGAGGCAGCGCATGACGATGGCTTCCATCTCCGGGGAGACCACCGCGTTCGGGTTGCGCTGGCTGATGGGGGGCGGCGTCTCGTTCACGTGCGCCACGAGCGTGCTCATCCCCGCCTTGCGATCGAAGGGCACCTTGCCCGCGATCATCTCGTAGAGGATCACGCCGAGCGCGTAGACGTCCGTGCGGACGGAGATGTCCCCGCCCATCACCTGCTCGGGCGCCATGTACTTGGGCGAGCCCATGAACAGGCCCGTCTGCGTCAGCTCCTCCCCCTTGCCGGTCACGTCCTTGACGAGGCCGAAGTCGAGGACCTTCACGAAGTCCGTCTCGTCCCCGCGCTCGACGAGGAGCACGTTGCTCGGCTTCAGATCGCGGTGCACGACGCCGAGCCGGTGCGCCTCGTGGACGCTACGGCAGATCTGCTGCGCGATGTGGCTGGCGCGCGCCTCCTGGAGCGTGCGCTCGTCGTGGAGCAGGCGGTGCAGCGTGCGCCCGTCCAGGTACTCCATCGCGATGTAGTAGACGTCGTGCTTGTCGCACTTGCCGTAGTCGAAGATCGTGACCGTGTTCGGGTGCTGGAGCTTGGCGGCGGTCGACGCCTCGAGCGAGAAGCGCTTGTGGAACTCCGGATCCTTGTTGCCCTCGTAGTGCGGGCTCAAGATCTTGATCGCGCAGATGCGGCCCAGGGCGCTCTGCTCGGCCTTGTAGACCTTGCCCATTCCACCGCGGGCGATCAGGGAGACGACGCGGTACCGACCGGCGATGGTCGCTCCGAGGATCGTCTCGCTCTCGTCGGCTTCGCTACGCTCGGGTTCGCGGGTCGCCATTCTGCTCGCAGAGGTCGAGGACGAAGTGCCCCCGTTGGACCACAACTATAGCCCCCCTCCTGTGCGGCCCGCCACAACCTCGGCGAAACTTCGTTTCGTGCGCGGCGGAAGCCAGGTCCAGGCGGGCACGCAAGCGTGCCCTAGAGCGGCGTGCGTTCGGGATGAGTACATACCGAACCGCGACCGCCAGGGAGCGGGTGCCAGAGGGCGCCTACGCGCCACGCCCTTGCCCGCGTCGCGCTGCCTGTAGCGCTACGCATGCGAGGGCACGAAAGCGTCGTGCCTTCTGGCACCCGCTCGCTCGCGCTCGCGGTTCGGTAGGCGCGTACCCAATGCAAACGCACGCCGCTCTAAATGGCCGAGCGCGATCCTGACACAACGATGGAACCCACGGGCGTGAGCCCGCGGACCGGAGCCTCGCGCGTGAGCGCGGGGACCATGACGTCAGGGGGCTGTGCCGCGGCCTCCACGTGCTGACGCATGCGGCTCCGGTCCGCGGGCTCACGCCCGGGGTTCCAGTACGTTGCTCAGCGGCTCCTTGAACGAGGATCGTGCTCGTTGATTTACGAATTCCAGCCGTATCAGAGCGGCCCCGCATCGCCCGTCAGCGTTCTCGGCTCAAGACCTTGCGCAGAAGCTCGAGGGGGTGGAACCCGAGGACCTCGCTCACGTCGCGATCGCCGAACGCCACATCGCGGAGCGCGGCCATCGCCGGCGCCACCACGCCCACCGGGTCGAGCCGCTCCGCCGCCGCGCGCAGCGCGCTCCACGCGGCCCAGCCCGCGTCGATCCCGAGCGGGATGGCGAGGGGCGCGGGCAGCGGCGAGAGGATGATGTCGCGCAGCGCGGCGGCCCGGGCCCACGCGCCGGGGGTGGGGTCGACCTCGAGCGCGCGGATCGTGGCGACCTCGGCGTAACAGCCGAAGGCGAGGGGGCCGGAGCGGTCCTCGACGGCGCGCGAGAGGTGCCGGTAGTCGCGCCGCCAGTCGCCGGCCAGGAGGCCCATGTCCCCGCGCACCTCGTCCGGGCCGAGCACGAGGTTGAAGCCGCCGGGCCCGCGCCGCAGCGCGATGCTCGTCCAGCAGCTCCCCGCCTCGAAGAGCCCCACCACCATGGTGCGGCCCACGGGGCACACCGAGTCGAGGCTCGACCGCACGACCGCCTGCGAGGGGATGGGCACGCCCTTGAGCCTCCCGGGCCAGATCTCGATGCGGCCGGCGATCATCTCCTCCCGCGCGACCTGGAGCAGGGTGATCGTCTGCGCGGCGATGTCGTCGCCGCGGCGCGATCGCTCGGCGAAGCGGTCCATGATCGCGTCGAGCGTCCCGGCCTCGACGATCGCGCTCCAGCTCGCGTGGTGGCTGCGGGCGAGCGCCTCCGCCGGGCAGGGGAAGGCGCGCTGCGCGTCGTCGAGCCGGAGGCGGCCGACCTCGGTGTGCACCAGCTTCAGGAGGCGGCTGCCCGCGTGGATCGCGACGACGCCCCCGCGGGGGCGCGCCGGGTCGCGCTGCTCGCTCGCGGGCCGGCGCGGGCGGAAGAGCGAGAGGACGCGCGTCCAGTCGGTCGCGGTGAAGCCTTCGAAGCGGACGTCGGCGGAGAGCACGGGGCGGAGCCTATCGCGGGTCGGGCCCCGACGCGAAGGCGAGGCGCGCGACGGCCCCGCGAACCGGGCGGGGCCCTGTGCTAGCCTCCCGTCCTCGAGCCCGTGCGCCTCACGCCCGCGATCGTCGCTGCCTCCTGCTTCGCCGCCGCGTGGATCGGCGCGTGCCGCGACGCGCACGCCTGAGGCCTCTCGCCGCCCGTCGGGCCGACGGGCATCGCCACCACCTGCCACGGCGACGACGACGCGGAGCGCTGGCACGTCTCGGGGTCGTTCGGGTTCATGCAGAGCGGCCTCACGGGCTCGAACCTGCCCTCGTCGATCGGCATCGAGCGCTTCGCCGTCACCGCCGGCGTCGAGTACCGCTTCTCGCCCCAGTCCACCTTCGGCGGCGGCGTCGGCGCAGGCCTCGGCGGCCTGATCACCGTCGGCACCCAGCGGTTCCAGGTGGATCCGGGGTGGCTCCTCACGCTCTCGTACTCCCGGCGCCTCCTCGACGGCACGGGGAAGCTGCCCTTCCTCGTCCTCGGCGTCTCCGGCGGCGCCTCCGGCGCGGGGACGCAGGAGGAGCTCACGCCCCTGGGCGCGACGCCGGCGACGGCGACCCTCTACGCCATCGACATCCGCGCCGGCATCACGGTGGGCAAGACCTTCTGGAACACGCTGAGCCCCTACGCCGCCGTGCGCGCCTTCGGCGGCCCCGTGCTGTGGAGCTACGCGGGGAAGAGCGTGCTCGCGGGCGACCTCTACCACTTCCAGCTCGGGCTCGGCATGGTGACGGCGCTGCCGCGCGGGGTCGACGTCTTCGCCGAGGTCGTCCCGCTGGGCGAGCGCGCCGTCGTCGTGGGCTTCGGCAAGAGCTTTTGAAGGATCCCCTCGACGGCGCGGGAGCCCCGTAACATACCGGGGCGAGGATCCATGTACATCGTCGACCCCGCCATCGAAGCGTACACCGAGGCCCACACCAGGCCGCGCCCCCCGCTCTTCGACGAGCTGCGCGAGGCCACCTTCGCGAGCATGGAGCACCCGGGCATGCAGGTGGGCCGCGTCGAGGGCACCCTCCTCAAGACCCTGGTCGCGCTCTCGGGCGCGCGCCGCATCGTCGAGGTCGGCACCTTCACCGGCTACTCGGCGCTCTGCATGGCCGAGGCGCTCCCCGACGACGGCGAGCTCGTCACCTGCGACATCGACGCCAAGGTGACGAAGATGGCGCAGGGCTTCTTCGACCGCTCGCCCCACGGCCGCAAGATCCGCATCCGCCTCGGCGACGCGCTCGAGACCATCCGCGCGCTGCCCGAGGGGGAGTGGCTCGATCTCGTCTTCCTCGACGCCGACAAGGAGCGGTACGTCGAGTACTACGAGGCGCTCCTGCCGCGGCTCCGGCGGGGGGGCCTCCTCGTCGCCGACAACACCCTCTGGAGCGGCAACGTCCTCTCCCCGGAGCACGAGACCGACCACGCCATCGTCGAGTTCAACCGCCGGGTGGTGGAGGATCCGCGGGTCGAGAACGTGCTGCTCTCGGTGCGGGACGGGGTGATGCTGGCGCGCAAGGTGGCGTAGGGGCCGCGCGCCCTCCGCGCGCTCAGGGCGCGGCCGCCGCCACCGCGCCGCGCGCCGCCGCCGGGCTCGCCACGAGCGGCGCGCTGCGCGCCTCGCTCGGCTGGTCGCGCGCGTAGAGCAGCTCGTACGCCGCCATCGTGTTGATGACCCGCTTCGTGTAGTTCCGCGTCTCCTCGTACGGGATGCGCTCCACCCACACGTCGAAGTCGTCGTCCGGCCGCTCGGCGAGCCACTTCCTGGGCGCGCCGACGCCGGCGTTGTACCCGGGGATGGCGAGCAGCGGGTTGTCGGGGAACTGCGCGCGCAGGATCGTGAGGTAGCGGGCGCCGAGGGGGATGTTCACCGCCGGCTGCTTGAGGCTCTCCTCGTCGGGGGAGAGGCTGAGCCTCTCCCCCATCTTCTTCGCGGTCGGCACGATGAGCTGCATCAGGCCGTACGCCCTGGCCGGCGAGACGACGCGGGGGTCGAACGCCGACTCCTCCCGCATGATCGCGTAGATCCACGCCTCGGGCAGGCCGTTCCTCCGGGACTCGGCGGCGACGACGGGCTCGTAGGGCCGCGGGTACGCGATCTCCCACGCGGCGCGCCAGCGGCCGGCGGGGTAGTGCGCGAGCCAGTCGGTCAGCTCGTTGTTCTGCGGCCGCGGGGTGCTCACCGGCGTGCGCAGGACCTGGTGCGACTGGGTGAAGGCGCCGTCCCCGGCGAAGAGAAAGGCCGCGGTCCAGAGGACCTCGCGCGGGGCCGTGCGCGTCGAGAAGCCCATCCGGTCGAGCTCGGCGCGGGCGAGCTTCGCGTCCCCTTCCCGGAGCAGCTCGCGGGCGCGCACCCGAATCGGGTCCTCTTGCCACGGGCCGCGCGGCAGCGCGAACGTGCCGGCCGGCTCGCGCGCGACCGCGTCGGCGAGCGCGCGCTCCGCTGCGCCGCGATCGCGCGCGGCGAGGCGCTCGTACGCGAGCGTCATGTAGTACGAGAGCGGGTAGTCCCGGATCACGCCGGCCAGCTCGGCGAGGCCCTGGGCCGTCGCGCCCGTCTCGATGTGCGCCCGCGCGAGGAAGTACGGGAGGCGGCCCGAGGCCCAGTACGCCCGCTCGCGCGGGGCGCGGGCCAGCGCCTTCTCCAGGAGCGGCACGGCGCCGGCCCAGTCGCGCTTCTCGATCCGGTGGAGCGAGCTCGAAGAGGCCGTCGTTGCTGACGTCGCCGTCGGGGTACGCGTCGGCGATGGTCGAGAGCATCTCGGTGAAGCGGCCCTCGTCGCCGGAGGCGAGCGCGGCGCGCGCCCCGCGGAGGCGCGCGTCGTCGGCGAGGCGGTGCGTCGGGTGCTGCCGCTCCAGGGCCGCGAAGCGATCCATCGCCTCCACCGATCGCCCCGCCGAGGCCGAGGCCCGCGCGGCGAGGAAGAGCGCCTCCGGGTGCTTCGGCTGCCCCTCGCAGTGCTCGATGGCGCCCTTGTAGGCGTCGGCCGCCTCGGGCCTGCGGTTGCGCATCCGGACGAGCGCCTCGCTGCGCACGAGCCACACGTCGCACGACAGCTCGCTCGGCTTCTTCAGCTTCGTGTGCTTGATGATGCGGTCGGTGGCGATCACGGCGTCGCGCGGCTGCCCCGAGGCCGAGAGCCCCCTCGCCTTCGCGAGCACCTCCTCGTCCGAGAGGTGCTCGAGGTGGTGGCGCCGCTTCGAGGGCAGCGTCTCGAGCGCCTTCTTCTCCAGCTCCTTCGCCGTCCCCGCGCCCTGCCCGCCGGGCGCCTCCCAGAGCACCCGCCGCGCGAGGCGCACGGCCTCCTCGGCGTGCGCCTCCTTCGGGTGGTTCAGGAGGGCGGAGGCGAAGCGCAGGGCGACCGTCGGCCACTGGGCGCCGTGCTTGTCGCGGGTGAGGTAGGCGCGGAAGCGCCGGGCCGCGGCCTCGAAGTCGTTCTTGCCGAGGTACGCGTCGGCCATCGCCAGGTCCACCGCGCCCGCGAGCGCCGGATCCTCGCCCACGCGACCCGCGTCCGCGATGGCTGCGTCGAACTGCCCGACGCCCACCCGCCACTCGGCGGCCTGGAGCCAGGCCGCGTCCGAGAGCGCCCACCCGGCCGCCGCCGACTCCTCGAACGCCTTCGCCGCGCCGCCCGGATCCCCGGCGAGGGCGCGGAGCCGCCCGAGCTGGTAGAGCCACGCGCGCCGATCCTCCGCGGAAGGCGCGGCAGCACCGGGCGCGGCGAGCGCCGCCGAGAGCGCCTCGACGGCCCTGCCGTACGCCTCGTGGTCGGCCTCCGCCTTCACCGCGGCGAGGCGCGGATCGTCGAGCACGAGCGGGATGCTCGCGGGATCGATGCTGTTCGGGTCGACCGGGGGCGGAGGCGCCGGCGCGGGCGGAGCGGCCGCGACGAGCGCGGGCGCCGGAGGCTGCGCGGGGGCCGAGGGGTAGCGCGGGGGGGAGCGGATCCGGCGTGCAGCCGGGCGCGATGGCGCCGATGAAGCAGGCGGCGATCGCCGAGGATCTGAGGAAGCGGCCGAGCACGTCGGCGGAGCTTAGTCGAAGGGCCGCGGCGGTCGAGCCCGTGCAGCACGACCGCCGCGGCCCGTGCGCGGCGTCACCTCACCAGGTCCGTGACGACCTGGCTCCAGGGCCCGGGCACGTTCTTGCGCGTGGTCCGGTAGCGGAAGCTGACGTAGGTCGCCGACGGCAGGCCCGTGATGACGATGAACGAGTCGGTCGTCATCCCTCCGGGGAGCCAGCTCTTCCCCCCGTCGAGGCTGTACTGGAACTCGAAGAACACCCGCGTGCCCTTCGGCCCGGCCTTGGCGATGGCCTTCACCGCGCCCGGCGTCGGCTGCACGTCGACGGTGAGCGGCAGCTTCTCGCGGATCGTGACGACCTTCACGAACATCGACATGCTCTCGATGATGGTCCGGGCCTGCGACGGGTTGGCGTCGGCGGCCACCTGGACGGTCCGCGCCCAGGCCTCCATGTCCTCCTTGCAGGCCTTGTCCTTGAGCTCCCGCGCCGCCACGGCCCCCGGCGCCCTGCTCTTGGCGACGGTGACGGCCGTGTCGTACGCCGCGACGTCCTGCGTGGCCTGCGCGACGCTGGGCGTGAGGCTCGTGACCCAGGTGTTCCCGGTCGCGGCCTGCACGATCTGCTTGAACCTCGATGACCTCTGGCCGACCGTCTTGCCCAGCTTGAGCACGACGATCGACCGCTTCACGACGGTGACGTTGTTCATGACATCCTCCTCAGGAACCGAGGGCAGCCACGCCTAGGTCGGCGCCGGCCCATCCGGCACCTCCCTCGATCGTCTGCCCTTATCCATAGGGGATGCCGGCCGGATGACTTCCCGCCACGGGTTGGTGTCGATTTTTCATTTTGTTGCGATCCGGCACGGCCCGAACCGTCCGGCGCCGTCCCGATGTGGCCCGCGCCTACCGTGCCCTCGGTCGTGACTACCGTGCCCTCGGTCGTGACTTCCGTGCCCTCGGTCGCGACTACCGTGCCCTCGGTCGCGACTACCGTGCCCTCGGTCGCGACTACCGTGCCCTCGGTCGCGACTACCGGCCCCTCGGTCGCGACTACCGTGCCTTCGGTCGTGACTACCGTGCCCTTCGTCGCGACCACCCTGCCGTCGGTCGCGCCTCCCGTGCCCTTTGCCACGACAATCGTGCCTTCGGTCGTGACCACCGTGCCTTTGGCCACGCGTACCGTGCCCTTGGTCACGACAACCGTGCCCTTCGTCGCGACCACCCTGCCGTCGGCCGCGACAGTCGTCAGCTCGATCACGACTGCCCCGGGCTCGATCGGGGATACCCGAGGCTCGATCACGATCGGCTCCGCTTTGCTCCGGGCCATCGGGCTTCTAGAGTCCCCCCCGATGTCCTCCCCGCTCCGCGCCGCCGCCTTCGTCGCCGCCCTCCTGCTCGCCGCCCCGGCGCGCGCCGGCGGCGTCTCGCTCGCCGTCCCCGCCGGCCCGGGCCAGGAAGCCCTCGCCCTGCGCGTCGAGTCCGCGGGGGTGCGCGCCCGCGCCTGCGCCGCCGCGCCCTGCGACGCCGATGGCGGGACGCTGATCGCGCCGCCCGAGGGCCCCGCGCCGCGCCTCGATCAGGCGAAGGCCGTGAGCCTGACCCTCGAAGGGGGGCGCACCGTGGCGCGCGTCGACGTGCCCGGCGATGCCCCGGGCTCGGACTGGGTGCTCCTCGTCGCGGCGCCGCTCGCGGGCAACGGCGCGGATCCCGTGAAGGTGTGGAGCGGCTGGACGGGCGTGAGCCACGGCGAGGAGGGCGAGGAGCACAGCGCCGCGGTCGTCGTGGAGGCGCTCGCGGGCGGCGCGCGCGTGCTCGTGGGGGAGCGGCGCGCCGACGTCACGCTCTGCGGCCGGCCCACGCTCGTCGCGGAGCGCGCGATCGATCCGGCCACGCTCGCGCTCGTCCGCGGGGCCTCGACGCAGAACCTCTCCGTGGACGAGCGCGCGCGCGCCGCCAAGGTGACCGCGGCGCGGGCCAAGGGGGACGCGCCCGCGTCGCAGGCGCGGGTGCTCCACGCGACGTCGGCGTCGAGCGCGCTCGGCGGCAAGCTCGGCGCGATCACCGACGGGGACCTCGCGACGGCGTGGTCGGAGGGCAAGGCCGGGGACGGGCGCGGGGAGTTCGTGACCATGAGCGCGCCCGAGGAGGTCGGCATCGGCGCGCTCGACGTGGTGGTTCGCCCGACGGAGGACGTCGCGGGCGGCGTCGCGCCGAGGCGCTTCTACGTGGCGACGCCCGACGCGCTCTTCGAGGTGACGATGCCCGAGGACGCCTTCAGGCAGCCCGCGGGCACGCGGTACACGGTGAAGCTGCCGGCCGAGATCCACGCGTCGTGCGTCGCCGTCGTGCTGGACCAGGCGTACTCGAGCGCCAAGGACGCGCGGGTCACCATCGCCGAGGTCGAGGCGCACACGGCCTTCGACGGGGCGACGCCGGAGGCGCTCGCGGGCGCGCTCGCCGGCGGCGGGGACCGGGCGCGCGCGGCGGCCGCGATGCTGGTGCGCAGCGGGCGGCCGGGCGTGGCCGCGGTCCTCGCCGTGTACGACAAGCTCGACGAGCGGGGGCAGCTCCTCGCCGACACGGTGGTCGACGCCGCGCCGTGCAGCACGCAGGCGCCCTTCTTCGCGGCGCGCCTCGCCGCCGCGGGCGCCGCCGCCAAGCCGGGAACCGCGCTGGAGGACGACCCCGCGTTCTCGCACGCGCGGGACCGGATCCGTCGCTGCGGGCACGCGTCGGCGCCGGCGCTCGTCGATCTGATCGAGAAGGGCGCCCCGCGCGCCAAGGTGCTCGCCGCCGCGGAGCT
Source organism: uncultured delta proteobacterium (assembly GCA_963827955.1). Taxonomy (GTDB): domain Bacteria; phylum Myxococcota_A; class Polyangia; order Polyangiales; family Polyangiaceae; genus CAWHDJ01. The sequence goes on from CAWHDJ010000017.1 coordinate 1,135,488, forward strand.
CGCCGCCCTCGCGCCCGCCGAGTCGGTCGCCCCCTTGCTCGACGCGATCGCCTCCGCCGACGACGCGACCCGTCGCGACCTGCGCGCCGCGCTGGCCCGCGCGGCCAAGAGCCCGCACGCCTTCGGGGCCCTCCACGACGAGCTGGACCCGGCGAAGCTCGCCGCCCGCGGCGAGAAGGTGAGCCTCGACCTGCTCCGCGCCGCCGGCCCGAGCCTCGGCCGGATCGAGGGCGCGCCCGCCGCCTTCGCCGACCTCTCCGCCCACGCCACCTCGTTCCGCGGGCGCTTCCTCCTCCAGGCGCCGGCCGCCGCGCTCGCGCAGTCGGGGGACGCGCGCGCGGCCGACTACCTGCGCCGCTCGCTGCGCGAGGACGCGGACCTGCACGTGCGCGCCCGCGCCGCGGCGGTGGCCGGGGCCGTGCCGGCGCTCTCGGCCGACCTCGCCGCCGCGCTCGGCGACGCGGAGCCGCGGGTCCGCGAGGCCGCCCTGAACGCGATCGCCGACGCCGCGGGCCGCGCAGGCGGGCCCCCCGTGCCGGCCGCCGCGCTCCGCGAGCGCCTCGCGCGCGACGACTGGACCTTCGTCCGCGCCGGGGCGGCGCGGACGCTGGGCGCCGCCCCGGCCGACGCGGAGACCGATCGCGCGCTCGCCGCCGCGCTCTCCGACGGCTCACCCGACGTGCGCGCCCAGGCCCTCGACGCCCTGGGCGCGCACCGGGCCGTCGCGCACCTCGACGCGGTGCGCGCGCGCCAGGACGACGACGGCGAGAACGTGGAGGTCCGCGCCCACGCCATCCTGGCGCTGGCGGGGATGTGCGACACCCAATCGCTCTCGGCGTGGACCAAGCTCGCCCTCGTCCTGCGCGGCCCGGGCGACGACAGGGACCGCCGCCTCGGCAGCGCGGCGATCGCGGCCCTCGGCCAGGTCCACCCGGCCGACCTCGCGCAGCGCCTCGCGCCGCTCGTAGACAAGGAGGTGCCGCCGGCCGTGCGCGAGGCGGCGCGCGCCGCGCTCGCAGCGCACGGGGAGTGCGAGGCCGCGCCGCGGTGAGGACCGCGGCTCAGTTCCGCCCGTCGCCGAGGACCCGGGGCTCTTCCCGTAGGTAGGCGATGGTGCGGATGGCCTCGACAATCCGCTCCCTGTCCGCGAGCGTCAGGTGCGCGAAGCGGATGCCCATCCCCGGGTTGGGGTTGTCCTCGCGCGGGCGTACGCGGTTGATCCACTGCACCACGCCGTCGAGGACGAAGGGATCGATCGGCGGGGCGGATGGAGCGGCGCCCTTTCCGTGCGGGGGCGCGAAGCGGAGCGTCACCGACGTGCCGACCGGGAGGGGCTCCTCGGTCCGGACGAAGATGCCCATCTCGGAGATGTTGGTGATGGCCGCGTAGAGGAAGGTGTCTTCCGTCTCGCAGTCGACGGACCAGAGCACGTCGACGCGCTCCGTGGAGCGCCGGTCCCGCGGGTCGGTACGTTCGACCGCATCGAGCCCGGCCGGCCTCTCGGAATCACCGATGCCCTGACCGCCCATGTCCAGCGAGTAGCCCGTTTTCATTCTCGCGTCGAGGGAGCTACCGCACGTCGAGCGTGCCCGCCACCACACGGTTCTCGTGGTTCTGTCCCTTGCTCACCCGGAAGCGGGTGTCGCCGCTGAAGAACCCGAAGTAGACCGTGTACCCGCCGGGCGTGAAGTTCGGCTCGAGCTGGAACTCGAAGTCGTCCACGACGACGTCACCGGGGTGCCACAGGTTCATCGCGTACTTGCCGTCGAGGACGTTGTGGTCGCCGTTGTATCGGCGCTGGAAGCCGTCGATGTGCACGAACGCCTTCCAGTTGCCGGTGATCGGCTTGAGGACCCGGTAGTAGACGCGCAGGTGGTAGGTCGTGGCGGGCACCACGCCGTCGATGATGTGCCCGTCCTTGTCGGTGACCTCCCAGCCGAACGCGGCGAGCTGGTCCTCGAAGACCGCGTCGAGGGGCCGGGTGGGCTTCGGCGGGTCGTCGAGCACCATGTGCGCGAGCCAGCTCTCGTTGGGGTGTCCGCCCAGCTCGTTGGAGGCGAGGAGGATCTGGCTCGAATCGGCCGTCGAGGATGGGGAGGTTCCTGTGCGCCTGGCTACGGAAGAGCGAGTTGAGGCGGGGCAGGTCGTCCGCCTTGAGCAGCATCCAGCGGCGCTCGTTCGGGCGCTCGGTGAGCCAGGCGAAGGCCCGGCTCGCGTCCGTGAACGAGGGGGACTCGCCGCCCCCGTAGTAGGCCGCGGCCCGGCTCCGCACGCTGAGGAGCGCGAGCGGCTCCCCCGGGTGGGAGAGGCGCGCGTACGACTCGAACGCCTCCTTGGGCGAGAGCTGGGCGGCCAGGCCCGGGTAGTAGCCGAAGCCGAGCATCCACCCGGAGAAGATCACCGCCGCCGTCGCGGTGAAGCTCGCGCGCGGCACGCGCAGCCCGGCGACGAGGGCCCGGAACAGATCGCGCCCGACGACGAGGAGCGCCGGGAGCACCGACAGCACGGCGGGGAGGATCCACCACACGTTGACGAAGATGTCGGCCCAGAACTTGGGCACGCTCTGGACCGGCGCCCAGCCCACGCGCCGGCCGACGAAGACCATCCCGCTCAGGCCGACCATCGCGGCCTCCACGACCACCGTCCCGAAGACGAGGTTGCCGTTCCAGATGCTCGCGAGCTCGGCGGCCCCCTCCTTGTAGCCACGGACGAGCTCGTCAATCCACTTGCCCAGCGAGGGCAGCGGCTTCGTCGGCTGCGCCTCCAGCCACGCGAGCCCCGTCACGCCCACGAAGCCGGCGAACGCGAACGTCAGGGCCCAGCGCCCCGGCTCCTCGAAGGTCCGGGGGAACTGGGGCTTGTCGACGACGACGAAGGCGAGGAGCATCTTCTCCTGCTCCCGGTACAGGTCGGCGAAGAGCACGACGCCGAGGAGGAGCGTGCCGATGACAATCGCCGGCGAAGGCCGGGCGCCCCGCTCGAAGTCGAAGATCGCGAGCCCGGCCACCGCCGCGAGCAGGGCCGGCGCCGCGAACGGCAGGGGGCCCGAGCGCGGGGCGAGGAGCGCGTAGGCGCCGTACGCCACGGCCGCGCCGACCAGGAGCGCGGCGCGCAGGGCCGTCTCACGCCCCCGCGCGCCCGCCTGCGCCTCGACCGGGGCGCGGAAGAGGCGGCCCAGCGCGAACGGGAGGAAGGCGCTCCACGGGAAGAGCCCGTGCCCGAGCTGGCGCACGACGAGATCGAAGGTGTCCTCGACGCTGGGCTTGCGCTGGATCAGAAAGCCCACGGACCGCGAGAGCGGCGCGTCGGGCGAGACGGCGAAGAGGGCGCGCAGGCCGAGCCCCACCGCCAGGATCCCGAGCACGAGCGCCGCCGCGCCGATCGTGTCGCCCTCCTCCACGAGGCCCTCTCCCTCGCCGGGCCGGGCCGCCGTCGCGGGTTGCTGCCGGTACGCCCCCTTGCCCTGCGCGGGCGCGGCCGCCGCGCCGAGGTCCTCCACGCCGGAGGCCCGCAGCGCGAGCCACGACAGCCCGATCGAGAGCGCCGGCACCGCGACCCCGAGGAGGATCCCGCGGGAGAAGTAGCCCGCCACGAGCCCCACGGCAGCGACGCCCAGCCAGGCGAGCCGGCCGCGCGCGTCGAGCATCGCGCCCGCGAGCCCGCAGAAGGCCATGGTGAGCGCGCTCATCGTGACGATGTCGCCGAGCATCGTGCGCGCCTGCATGAAGTAGAGCGGCATCGTCACGAGCGCGATCGCCGAGTAGAGCCCGGCGCGACGGTCCACGACGCGCGCGAGGAGCTCGTAGAGCGCGGCCACGCCGGCGAGCCCCCAGAGGGCGAGCGGGAGGCGCCCCGTCCAGTCGTGCAGGCCGAAGAGCTTGAACCCGACGGCCATCGAGGTGAACGGCAGCTCCCCCATGCGCAGGTCGGTCAGCGTCGGCATGACGTTGATCGCGCCCGGGACCTCGAGGGACGGTGCGTGGAAGACGTGCGCCGCGATGCGCCGGGCTAGGTCGGCCGCGTCGAGCTCGTACGGATCCCAGATGCCGCTCTTGGCCAGGACGGGGAAGAGCACGGCGACCGCGATCCCGAGCGCGACCAGCCGCTGCCAGTCCCGCCCGCCCTGGGGCTCCGGAGGAGCCTGGGGCCTGGGGGCCGGCTTGCCAGGTGCGCCGCGTGCATCGGCCGGCTCCGAGGCCGACCGCTCCTCGTCCTTCTCCGGCGCGGCGTCGTCGTTCTCGCCGCCGTCCTCTTCGTCCTTTGCGCGTCCCATCGGAAGGCCCTTCCTTACCTCGGTCGGCCGGCGGGGGCCATCTCGCCGGGCGCACCGCAGAGCCCGGCCGCCCGAGCGCCTCCGGAGGGCGGGCGGACCTTCAAGGCTGCTCTTGCAGCACGTTCGCCTCGAAGGCGCGGAGCAGGGCGCGCAGCACCTCGATCTCGCGGACGAGCTCCTCCCCCTTTTCGGTGTCGCCGACGCGCCTCGGCGGGTCGAGCGTCTCCAGGTCCACGACCGTCGGGATGATGTCGGCGCCCGCCGCGACGGCCTCCTCGACGGACTCGAAGTGGTGGTGCTGCGCCAGGGCGAGTGCGGCCGGCCTCCAGCACCAGCGTGTAGCCCTTGTCGCCGTAGGCCTCGGAGAAGGCGCCGTCGATGGTGACCGCGCGGCGCCGCGCTTGAGGGGCGACTCGCCCTCCTCGATCTTCACGGGGACGTGGCCGTTGACGATGAGCCCGCTCGCCGGGGTCGGCGCCGAGCTCGGCGCAGACCTTGCCGCAGTAGGCGGCGTCGTGGATCGAGGCAGAAGTAAGGGTCCTTCGTCTCCTTGTGCGTGGCGTGGTCGGCGAGGAAGTAGGTCTCGAACGTGGCCATGCGGTCCTTGCCGAAGAGGGGCGAGAGCGGGCCCGTCCACAGGTACCAGAGCATGTCGACGTCGTCCTGCGCGCGCGCTCGCGGAACGCACGGTGGACCTTGCGCTCCAGCGCGTCGAAGAGCGCGCGGCCGGTGCGGGGCTCGCCGTCGACGGTGAAGGACTCGGGGGGCGCCCGACGCGTCGGACGGGGACGCAGCCGTGGAAGATCACGGCCGGGGGGCGGAGCAGGAGCATCTTGCCCGCGTGCTCGACCCAGGTCATCTGGCCCACAGCGGCGCGCTGGCGAGGAACGACTGGCCGAGGCGGTCAATGCAGGCGCGCTCCTCCGGCGAGAGCGCGTAGGGGTCGCCGGCGAAGTCGACGGTGGGCAGGTGGGTGTCGAGGAGCGGGTGCACCTTGCCGTCGATGGTCACGGTGCCCGCGCGCGGGTCGATGCGGTGGAGGAGCTGGCGGTGCTCGAGGCCGTACTCGGGGTGGCGGCGGCTGGTCTGCCCCTCGAGCTTGAACTGGACGATGGCCATCGCCTTCTGCATCCGCGCCATCACCAGCGGGTCGCGCAGGCCCTCGCCCTTGACGGCTGAAGTGCTCCGCCGGGTCGTCGGCGTAGACGGTGCGCGCCAGCTTCTCGACGGGCGCCACGGTGATCCCGTAGCCCTCCTCGAGCTGCGAGAGGCGGCGGTAGCGCAGGGAGATGCGCAGCACGGTGGCGATCAGCGCCTCCTGCCCGAGGCAGGCGCCCATCCAGCTCGCGTCGTGGTTGCCCCAGACGACGGAGACGCTGGGCTGATGGATGAGGAAGTCGATGACGCGGTCGAGGCGCGGGCCGCGGTCGCCGAGGTCGCCCGCGACGACGATCTCGGCGACGGAGAGGTTGCGGACGACGTGCGCCGCGGCGCGGAGCAGGTCGACGATCGCGCCCGGCCTCGAGGAAAGGATCGACCAGCGCCTCGACGAAGCCGGGGCGCCCCTCGATGCCGCGCGCCGCGGTGAGCTCGCGGAACAGGCCGGCGAGGGCGGGGGGGAAGAGCTTCTCGGCGTGGCGCAGCGTGTAGCGGCGCGAGAGCTCGCGGATCACCTCGACCTCGCGCGCCAGCGTGGCGAGGAGGAAGGCGCGGCGATCGAAGCCCGCGCGCCGCGCTCTGCCACGCGTAGGCCTCGCGCGGGTAGTAGAGGACGCGAGCAGGTCGCGGATCGCGGCCGGCCGAGGCGCGGCCGGCGAAGAGGCGCTCCACGAGCGGGCGCAGGCTGCCGGAGGCGTTGTTGACGATGTGCTTGAGCTTCTTGTCGTCGCCGTGGACGTCGCTGACGACGTGGACCGTGCCCTTCGGCAGCGCGCCGGACGGCTTCGAGGTAGCCTATCTCCGCGAGCACGGCGTCCGCGTCGGGGTAGCGGCGGGCGAGCACCCGCAGCAGCGGGAGGGCGATGGGCTGCTCGGACATCGCCGCGTCGGGCATGGCCGAGAAGGGGAGCCGATGCGCCCGGCGATGTCAAAAGGGGCCGGGGGCGATATCGTGTAGACTCGGGCGGGCGTGCGCTCCCGGCTCCTCGATCTGCGCGAAGGTGAATGGAACGCCGTCGGCCCGGCGCTGCTCCTCGCCTTCCTGGCGATCGGGGCGCTCACGCTGGCCACCATCGCGTTCGGACACGCTCTTCGTCACCGCGTTCGACATCGGCGCCCTGCCCGGCTTCTACATGGTCACGGCGGTCGCCAGGGTCGGCGCCTCGCTCGGCTACGGCGCGCTCGTCGAGCAGACGCAGAGCGCGCGCGCCGACGCCCGCTTCCTCGGCGTCAACGCGGCGCTGCTCTTCGCGTCGGGTGTGCTCGTCTATTTCTTCAAGCCGAGCTTCCTCCTCTACCCCGTCTGCCTCGCGCTCCAGACGCTGCCCGGGCTGCTCCCGCTCGTGGCCATGAACGCGGCGATGGAGTGCTTCCACGCGCGGCAGGCCAAGCGCCTCCTGCCGCTCGTCGCCGCCGCCGCCACGCTGGGCGCGATCGTCGTCGGCGCGCTCGCCAAGGCCCTCGCCACCCGGGTGGAGACGGGCGGGCTGCTCGTCCTCGGCGCGCTGATCTGCGCGGGCGCCGTGCCGCTGCCCGCGCGGCTCGCCGCGCGCGCCCACGCGGAGGAGGGCGCGGCGGCCCCGGGCCCGCCCGCCCAGGGGGCCTCCAAGAATCCCCCCGATGGACGCCCCGGGCGTCGTCTCGGCGATCGTGGAGAGCGCGCGCGAGGTGCGGGACGTGCCCATCCTGCGCATCTACGTGCTGAACGCGTTCCTCTGCACGGTGACGTTCACGCTCGTCGACTTCGGGTTCAAGGCGGCCCTCAAGGCGCAGTTCGGCCGCGACGAGATGGCGGCGTACCTCGGCGGCTTCAACCTGGTGTCGGAGGCGATCGTCCTCGTCGCCCAGCTCTTCCTGACCAGCCGCCTCCTCTCCCGCTTCGGCATCTTCGCCGCGCTCGGCGCGCGGCCCGCGGCGCTCGTGCTCCTCTCCCCGCTCGCCGCGGCGACCGGGGTCGGGGCCAACACGGCGGTCAAGCTCGGCGAGACCACGCTGCGCATGTCGGTGGTGGGCTCGGTCTCCGACCTGCTCCTCGTGCCCTCGCCGCCGCGCGTGCGGACGCGCTTCAAGCTCTTCGCCAAGTCGGCCGCGGCGCCCCTCGGCGCGCTCGCCGCCGGCGTCGTGCTCTACCCCTTCGGAGAGCTCGGGCCCCCGCGCACCTTCCTCGCGCTCACGCTCGCCGTGGCGGCGGTGGCCTCGGTGCTCGCGCTGCTCGGCGTGCGCTCGGCGTACGCCGCCGCGCTCTCGGACGCGCTCCGCAAGGGGAGGGTCTCGCTCGACGTCTCGCCGGCCGTGGCGGAGGTCCTCCACGGGGAGCTCTCGTCGGTGCTCGCCGACGCCGTGCGCGCGCGCGACGCGCGACGGGCCGGGTCGCTGCTCTCGCTCATGACCGACCGCCTCTTCGCGCTCCCGGACCTGGCGCCCGCCTTCGCCGCCGGGGCGAGCGGCGACATCGGGCGAGCGGCGACGCGCGCGGCGCTGCGCCTGGCACGCCCGGGCGACGGGGGCACGCTCCTCGCGATGGTGCCGCCCGGCGAGGACGACGAGATCGAGCGCGACGTGCTCTCGGCGGCGCGCGGGCTCGGCGCGATCGCGGATCGCGCGCGCCTCGACTGGGCGCTCGCGCGGGCAGGGTCGCGGGAGGACGCGGGGGCGGCGGGGCTGTGGGCGGAGGCGCTCACGTGCATGGCGCGCACCGAGCCGGACGCCTCTGTGAAGGCGCTCCGGAAGGCGGCGCTCGGCCCGGACTCGCCGCGCCGCGCGGCGGCCATCAAGGCGCTGGGCGATCTCGGCGAGCGCCGCGCGGAGGTGGAGGTGCTGCGCGCGCTCGGCTCGAGCGACACCGCGGTGTACGCGGAGGCGGCGCGCGCGGCCGTGCTGATCCAGGCGACGGGCGGCGTGACCACGCTGGTGGCGAACCTCGAGGGCGGCGTCCACGTCCGCGCGACCAGCCGGGCGCTCTCGCTGGCCGGCCCGACGGCGGTGGGCGCGCTGCTCGGCGCGCTCCCCACGACGCGCGGCGAGGGCGCCTTCCGCACCGCGGTGGCCGGCGGCAGGCAGGTCACCGGCACCATCCGCGCCGCCCGCGTCCTCGCGCGGCTCGGGCCCGAGGCCGCCCAGCGCGTGCTCGACCGCTTCGCCGAGCTCGGCTACCGCGCGCGCGCCGCCCTCGCCCGCGCCCTCGCCACCGTGCCCGAGTCGACGGCCCGCGCCCTCGATCCGGCCCGCCTCCACGCCGCGATGGAGCTCACCGTGGCGTACACCGAGCTGCTCGTCGCTTCCTACCCGAGCGCCCGCCCCGGCCTCCTGCGCGAAGAGCTCCGCCACCGCATCGGCGAGGCCCCGAGCCAGCTCCTGGACCTCGCCTCCGTCCTCGGCAACCGCGCCCACATCGCCCGCGCCCGCGCCGCCCTCAGCGGAGACGCCCGGGACCGCGGCAACGCGCTGGAGCTGCTCGACACCGTGCTCCCCCAGGGCATCGCCGGCCGCACCGTCGCCCTGCTCGAGCTCCGCGGCGACGGCGGCCCCGGCCCTCCGTCCCCCGGCGCGAGGCCGGCCTTCGACGGATGGCTGGAGAAATGCAGAAAGTTCGACGCCGGGGAGCTAGGCTCGGACGACCCCATGTCGACGGTCCTCGAGAAGCTCGTCGTCCTCCGCGAGGCGCCGCTCTTCGCCGGCCTCTCCGGCGAGGAGCTGTACCCCGTCGGTGAGATCGCCCAGCGCGTCACGCTCGCGCCGGGCGAGGCGGCCGTCCGCCAGGGCGATCCGGGCGACGCGCTCTTCGTGGTCGCGAGCGGCGCGCTCCGCGTCGTGAAGGACGGCCGCCCGCTGCGCGAGCTCGGCCGGGGCGCCGTCTTCGGCGAGGTGGCGCTCCTCGACGGGGCGCCGCGCGCGGCCACGGTGGAGGCGCTGACGGACGCCGAGGTGCTGCGCGTGCCGAGGAGCGAGTTCGAGGGGCTGCTCGACGAGTCGCCGGAGATCGCGCGGGCCGTGATCCGCATGCTGCTCGGCTACCTGCGGGGCTCGGCTTAGTCGCAGGAGAGGGCTCTTCAGCGGGGCTGTCAGGGCTCCACTTGCCGCGTCGTCCCGCTCGCGCCCGACTTCCCGGCGGAGCCGTGCCTCGCGCCCGCGTCCCACACCATCCCGCCGCCCTCGATCACGCCGGGCCATGAGTCGACGTAGCGCGAAGGCTCGCCGGAGCGTGAGACGTCGATCCAGAAGGGGTGGCCCGAGCCGGGGCGGCGCACGTCCACGTGGACGAACTTGTTGTTCGGGTAGTACCCGCACCCGACGTCCTCGAGCTTGTGGCACACCGCGAAGAGGGCGGCGTTGGGGATGCCGACCACGAAGATGTCCATGGCCCGCGCCTCGCTGTGCATGCTGTGGTGGGTGCCGGGCTTCGGGGGCGCGCTGCCGGCCGGGGGGTGCCGGTAGCCGCTGAAGACGTAGATCGCGCGCCACGGGAAGGCGTCGGCGATGCGCTGGATCACCCAGAGCAGCCGCGGGTGGACGAGGTGCACGCCCGGGGTCCACTCGTGGCGGGCGAGGGCGTCGGGGTCCGGCTCGTCGGGCAGGAGATTGCCGGGGCGGGGGGCGTTGGGCTCGCGCGCCATCAGGGTGAGGCGATCGAGGGCCTGCGGCGCGGCCGAGCCGTCGCAGTACACGAGGGGGAAGCGGTCGCTCTCGTTGCCGTAGCGCATCATGAGCACCGGACGGCGGCGGCAGCGCCAGTTGGGGATGGGCTTGGCGGGCGGCAAGGACCAGAGGCTGTCGAAGCCGTTGGACGCGAAGACCGCCGCCGGCGTCTTGATGATGGGCGTCGTTTGCCAGGCTCCGAGCCACGCGGCGGGAGGCAGGCGGAGGGCCGCATCGAAGGGAGACTCCTCGGGCGGGGGGCCGAGCAGCAAGGGCGCGGCGTTTTCCGCGGGGCGGAGCCACGAGGGCTCGGTGGCGTCGGCCTCCTCGGCATCGGGCGCGGCGCGAGCCGCCTCGGAGCTCGGCGACCACGCGAGCGCCCACCAGGGCTGCCCCTCCCAGCGCGACCACAGGCCGGAGCCATCCCGGACGCGGCCGCTCGCGACGTCGACGGCAGGATTACGGAAGGCTTCGAGGAGCGAGAGGCGCGAGGTGTCGTCCAGCTTGAAGGTGTAGAGCTTGGGCGGGCCGTCGCGGAGGGGGATCAGGTCGACGTTGAGCGGAGCGATGCGCGCGGCGGAGCCGAGGCCAGGCTGAGCCGTCGCCACCGCGGCGCGCGGATCCGTGGACGCGGGGGCGCCTCCGGTCGGCACGGCGACCGACAGGGCCGCCGCGGCGACGGCCAGGGGCGGGAGGCAGGCGAGGGGCGACGAGCGCATGCTCTCCGTCTGTTTGTGCCATGGAATGGGGGGGCGCGTCACGGGGTGTGCGCCGGAAGGTCAACCCGCCGAGGCCCGCGTGAGCCGGTCCCGCACCGCGGCCCATGCCCCGCCGTCGGGCGCTCGGGCGATCACGATGACGTCACAGCCGGCGTCTTCGAGGCGGTGCAGTGCGGCGTAAAGGCCGGACGCATACCCGGCCGGATCGTCCGGCAGCGCCTCGCGCGGAGGCTCGTCGACCGTCCCAGGCGTGCGCTCCAGCGAGCCGGCGCGCTCTCCGCGGGCGCGCCGCTCCATGACCTCGCCGTGGACGGCGCCGGCAGGGACGAGCACGACGCGGGCGCGGGGCGCGTAGTGGCGGGCATGCCCGCCGGGCGCGCGGGCGCGCTCGCCCTCGGCGACGACGCCGGCGGCGGCGTCGACCACGGGGGTGAGCGCGGCGATGGCGGCGAGGGGGATGGCGCCGTGGCGCAGCAGCACGGCAGGCGCAGAGGTCACGTCGACGATCGAGGACTCGATGCCGAAGCCCGTCGGGCCGCCGTCGATCACGAGGTCGATGCGCCCGCCGAGGCTCTTGACGACGTGGTCCGCGGTGGTGGGCGAGATCGCGGTCGATCGGTTCGCGCTCGGCGCGGCGATGGGCACACGGGCCGCTTCGAGCAGCGAGAGCGCCACAGGGTGCGCCGGGACGCGCAGCGCCACCGTCGGGCCGCCGGCGGCCGCCTCGGCGACGACACCGCCCTCTCCCTCGCGCCGGGCGACCACCAGCGTGAGCGGACCGGGCCAGAACGCAGCGGCGAGGCGCTCGGCCGCGTCCGGCCAGGAGGCGGCGACCCCGCGCGCGGCGGCCGCGTCCGCGACGTGCACGATCAGCGGGTTGCCCGGAGGCCGACCCTTGGCAGCGTAGATCGCGCGCACCGCGTCGGCGTCGTCCGCGCGGGCGCCCAGGCCGTACACGGTCTCGGTGGGGAAGGCGACGAGGCCCCCGCGGCGGATCCGCTCCGCCGCGCGCGCGATGGATCCGCGAGAGGAGTCGAGCCGCTCGGTCACGCCTGCCGCTGCCCTCGGCGCTCGCGCAGGTAGATCGGGTCGTAGGGCGGCATGGTCGAGAGCATGAGCAGCGTCATGTTCTCCGCCGTCGCGCTCAGGCCTGCCTGGCTGTCGGGGGGGATGGTGACCACGTACCCGCGCTGGAGCGCGTCGATCGCGGTCGCCTTCATCCCGAGCTCGGTGGCGCACCCCGTGAGGACGATCTGGTCCGCGCCGAGCTCCTCGAGTACCGGGCCGAGGTCGGAGCGCACGAACGCGCTGTACGTCGGCTTCTTCACCACCCGCTCGCCGGGCTGGGGCGCGAGGTCGGGCCAGACGGCGGAGCCGTCGCTGCCCTCGAGCGCGTGCAGCGGCCAGACGTCGTAGTCCGGATCGCCGGGCTGGTGGCTGTCGCAGGCGTAGACGACCGGCACGCCCGCGCTGCGCGCCTTGCTCAGGCGTCGCTGAAGCGCCGGAACGATGTCGAGGGCCCGTGAGACGTGGAGGGGGCGGCCGGGCATGAGGTGGTCCTTGATCATGTCCAGTACCACGAGAACCGGCCGCTGCGGGCGGAGCGGCCGGAGACCGGCCGCGAGGAGGCGCTGCCGAAGGCGGGCAGGCGGGGCGACGGGCGGAGCCGAAGAGGCGAAGTCGGCCAGATCGTCCCGGAGGCTCCGCAGATCTTCAGCGTCTTCGGGGACGACGGAGGAGATGGCGTCGAGCGTGCAATCGGGGGTTCCCGACAGCAGCCGCGCCAGCAGACGCTCTCTCCCGATTCGCTCCGTCATCCGACTGCCTCGACCACTACGCACCAGGAGGCGTGAAAAATCGCTCGCACCCCGTCAAGCCTTCCCCACGGGCACGTGCCAAGCTGCCCCTCCCTTCGCCTGCCCGTTTGACCGGAAATTGGGCGGCTCGAACGGGGGAAGGTCAATGCTTGAGGGAAATGTCAGCCAGCGCCATCCGGGCGTCGTTGATGTACGGGCTGTCGGGGAAGCGGTGGATGAAGGAGCGGAGGGTGGTCTTGGCATCGTTCCACGCCTGGATGTCGATGAGGCACTCGGCGAGGAGGAAGGTGGCGTCGTCCATCACCTCCTTGTCGGTGGATGCCTCCGAGAGCTGCGCCAGGATGGGGATGGCGTCGCGCTGGCGGTTCAGCTTGCGGTAGGCGCGGGCGAGGTTGAGGCGCGCGGAGGGGATGTGGGCCGCGGTCTCCTTGTCCTTGATGGCCTCCTCGAAGGCGGTGGCGGCCTCGTGCCAGCGGCCGGTGCGCATGTGATCGAGGCCGAGCTGGTAGCTCTTGATCGACAGCTCCGCCCGCGCCCTCTCCACCGCGTCGCCGAAGAAGGCGAGCTCCGCCCGGGAGAGCGGCCGCTTCCGGATGCCGTCGAAGCCGTCGATGACCTCCTGCCGGCGGTCGGCCCGGATGAGCTCGTAAAAGGCCGCCGCCTCGCTCTCCGCGTGCGCCCAATCGTCGTCGCGCTTCTTGATGTCCTCGAGCTCCTTGGCGACCTGGGCGAGCTTCTGCTTGCTGCCCGCGGTCTCGTTGGTCACGGAGTCGATGCGCGCGTCCCAGGCGAGCTTGACGACGCCGATGACCACCACGACGAAGAGGAGGTTCGCCCCGGCGCTGTTCCAGAAGGCGCGCCGCTCGAAGCCGAGCTGGCGCTTGGAGATGCTCTTGAGGTCGGCCGCGAGCGCGTTGGTGAGGTTGTTCGTCTTGATGATGAGCCCGCGCGACTCGACAATCTCGCGCTTGATGTCCCGGAGCTCGTCGCCGGAGTCTTCGGCTTCGATGCGGCGGGGGCTCGTGGGCCGGTGGGGGGTGGGGATCATGGTGAAGCTCTGCGTCGGGCCCCATTGTTGCACGAATTCAGGGCCATCGTGACCGGGGCGGGTCCCCGGCCGGGAGCGTCCGTGCGCCAGGGGCTGTGCGCCCGCTCCTGTGCCGTGCTAGAGGGCGGCGCCCTCCGTTTTACAGGAACCAGTCTGCATGGACACGAGCGACATCCGCAAAGGCCTCAAGATGATGGTGGACGGCCAGCCGTACGCCGTCGTCGACTTCCAGTTCGTCAAGCCCGGCAAGGGGCAGGCGTTCACCCGGGTCAAGATCAAGAACATGGCGACGGGCGCCGTGCTCGAACGGACCTACAAGTCGGGCGAGAAGCTGGAGCCCGCCGACGTCGAGACGCGTCAGCTCCAGTACATCTACCCCGAGGGCGAGGACTTCGTGTTCATGGACGCCCAGTCCGGTGAGCAGATCCACGTGTCGGGCGACAAGATCGGCGACGACGCCAAGTGGCTCAGCGACGGCATGAACCTCGACGTCACCATCTTCAACGGCCTGGCGATCGGCGTCGATCTGCCGCCGCACGTCACGCTGCAGATCAGCACCTGCGAGCCCGGGGTGAAGGGTGACACCGCCAGCGGCGCGACGAAGCCCGCCACGGTGTCCACCGGCGCCGTGGTGAACGTGCCGCTCTTCGTCCAGGAGGGCGAGTGGATCAAGATCGACACGGAGAAGGGCCAGTACCTGGAGCGCGTCAACCGGCGCTAGCGCCCTCAGGGCTTGGCGTCTCCCCGCCGAGGCGGGTGGGATCCTTCCGCGGGGGCTCGCGCGCCGGGCCCCCGCAGTGAGGACGGCTCCCGGCTCGGTCCAGGCGCGCGATCGGGCTCGACCGGGGCGAAGAACGAGACCCCTCGTACGTTCTCGTCGATGCGGAGCGGGTGGGTGAGCGCGGGGAACGCGCGCTGCTCGCAGTCGAGGTGCTCGCAGAATCCGGCAGGTGACGCCGACGGGGACGGCGGCGTTGGGGTCTTCGACGTCGATGCCGTCGGCGTAGACCAGCTCGCGGGCGTGGCGCACGTCGCAGCCCAGGCCGATGGCCTGCACGGTGTGGGGCGTGTGATAGCCGCCGCGATCGCTGCGCACCGTGCGGGCGATGCAGAAGTAGACGTTGCCGTCGGGCATCCTGGAGAGCTGGATCCGGATCATCCCCGGCGTCATGAACGCCGCGTGCACGTTCCAGCGCGGGCAGGCGCCGCTGAAGCGGGCGAAGCGGATGCCCGATCCGCTGAAGCGCTTGGAGATGTTCCCCGCGATGTCGATGCGCAGGAAGTGGAGCGGCACGCCCTCGGCACCGGGCCGGCGCAGCGTCGTCAGGCGGTGGCAGACCTGCTCGAAGCTGGCGCCGAAGCGGTGCGCGAGCAGCTCGATGTCGTAGCGCTCCGCGCGCGCCGCCTCGAGGAAGGGCTGGTAGGGCATGAGCAGCGCCGCCGCGAAGTAGTTCGCGAGCGCGACGCGGGCGAGCGCGCGCGACTCGGTCGTGGTGAGCTGCTCGTCGCGCACGAGGCGATCGAGGATCTCGGACTGGGTGATGAGCCCGACCTGGAGCGCGAGCTGGAAGCGGCGGCTGCGCGGCGGGAGCACCTCGGAGACGCTGATGACGCGCCGCTCCGGATCGTAGCGGCGCATGGCCTTGCGCTCGTCCGCGACGCGGACGACCTTGACGTGGATGCGGTGCACGGCGGCGAGGTACCGCACGAGGCCGCGGTAGACGTCCTCCGCGTCCAGCTCGGCCTGCCGCCACAGCCTCTCGGCCGCCTCCTCCAGCTCGGGGAAGTGGTTCATGTGCCGCTGCACGAGATCGGTGACCTCCTCCGAGGGGAGGCGGCTCGCGTCGATGCCAGAGAGCCCGTCGGCGCCGGTCAGGCGCTCGCCCAGGGTCGAGACCGAGTCGCGTGCGGCGCCGTACGAGCGGTAGAGCGTGATCACGGCGCGCGCCACGTTCGGCGACGTGACCGCGAGCTCGCGCAGGTCGGCGTTGGTGAGGCCGTGGCTGTCGAAGATCGGGTCGCCGAAGGCCTCGAGCAGGTCCGCCACCAGCCGCGAGTCCTCCGACGCCGCGAACGCGTGCAGGTCGAGCTGGAAGATCTGCGCCAGCCGGATGAGCAGCGGGGCCGTCAGCGGGCGCCGGTTGTTCTCGATGAGGTTGAGGTAGCTCGCCGAGATCCCCAGCCGCTCGGCCAGGTCGACCTGGGTCAAGTTTTCCCGCCGACGGAGGGCGCGCAGCTTCGCGCCCAGGAGGGGAGGATCAGCCATGGTCGCCTCGCGCTCGCGCTCGGTCTGCACGACAGCCCAACGGGTGCAGAATCTTTACAGAATTGACAACCCTACAGCAAGGCAAAGTTTTTGCGCCACACGATCAACATCGGAAAATCCTCCAGCTTGTTGATTGCAACAGGTGGATGGCTGCAAACTTGCTGTGTAACGACGCACAGCGTTGACCATGCACCGAGACCCGCGAGGCTGTACATGAGTGTCGCACCCACACCTTCGTCCGTCCCCGCTGGCGTCCAGGTCCGCGGCGTGGCCGTTCCCGGGAGCGAAGGTGTGCTGACCGCCGAGGCGCTGGCGTTCGTGGCCGATCTCGCCCGCACGTTCGCGCCTCGCATCGACGAGCTGCTCGCGAGGCGCAGGGCGGTACAAGCGCGGCTCGACGCGGGCGAGCGGCTCGACTTCCTCGCCGAGACCGGCTCCGTGCGCGCAGGCGACTGGACGGGGCCGCCCATCCCCGCCGATCTCCGCGACCGCCGCGTCGAGATCACCGGGCCCGGTCGACCGGAAGATGATCATCAACGCGCTCAACTCGGGCGCGAACGTCTTCATGGCGGACTTCGAGGACGCCAACTCGCCGACGTGGGACAACGTCGTCGAGGGCCAGATCAACCTGCGTCGACGCGGTCCGCGCGGACCATCTGACGTTCACCGATCCCGGCGACGGGCAAGGCGCTACGCGCTGAACGAGAAGACCGCGACGCTGATGGTGCGCCCGCGCGGCTGGCACCTCCACGAGAAGCACCTCGTGGTCGACGGCCGGCCCGTCCCCGGCGTCGCTCTTCGACTTCGGCCTCTGCTTCTTCCACAACGCGCGCGCGCAGCTCGAGCGAGGGCACCGGCCCGTACTTCTACCTGCCCAAGATGGAGAGCCACCTCGAGGCGCGGCTCTGGAACGACGTCTTCGTCGCGCGCGCAGGAGCGGCTCGGGCATCCCGCCGCGGCACCATCCGCGCGACGGTGCTCATCGAGACGCTGCCCGCCGCGTTCGAGATGGACGAGATCCTGCACGAGCTGCGCGAGCACTCCGCCGGCCTCAACTGCGGCCGGTGGGACTACATCTTCAGCTTCATCAAGAAGCTCCGCGAGCGACCCGCGCGCGGTGCTGCCCGACCGCGGCCAGGTGACGATGGAGCAGCCGTTCATGCGCGTCCTACACGCAGCTGCTCATCAAGACCTGCCATCGCCGCGGGGTCCACGCGATGGGCGGCATGGCGGCGCAGATCCCGATCAAGAAGGACCCGGCCGCCGAACGAGGCCGCGCTCGCCAAGGTGCGCGCCGACAAGCTCCGCGAGGTGACAGGACGGCCACGACGGCACCTGGGTCGCGCACCCGGGCCTGGTCCCCGTGGCGCGCGAGATCTTCGACGCGCACATGAAGGGGCCGAATCAGCTCGACGTAACTGCGCGAGGACGTGCAGCGTCGCCGCGATCGGACCTGCTCGCCGTCCCGACCGGCACGAGCACCGAGGCGGGCCTTCGCCACAACATCCACGTCGGCGTGCAGTACCTCGAGGCGTGGCTGCGCGGCACGGGCTGCGTGCCGCTCTACAACCTGATGGAGGACGCCGCGACCGCCGAGATCTCGCGCGCCCAGGTGTGGCAGTGGATCCACCACCGCGCCACGCTCGACGATGGGCGCGCCGTCACCGCCGAGCTGTTCCGCCGCGCCTCGCCGAGGAGATGCACGGCCCTCCGCGAGGCGCCTCGGGGCGGCGCGCTTCGACGCGGGGCGCTTCGCCGACGCCATCGCGCTCTTCGAGCGGCCTCTCCACCGCGGAGGTGCTCGACGATTTCCTCACCGTGCCGGCCTACGAGGTCCTCACCTCGTGCGCCTCGCCGTCATCCCGTCGCGCCCCGGCATCGGCCTCAGGGCAAGCCGACCCGCGCCCAGCGGGACACTCCGCCCGGCGCACCCCACGAGACCACACGCCAGAAGGAGCACCCCCATGTCCGCAGCGCACGACTAGCAGCCAGGTCACGAACCGCAACGGCTGCTTCGACCGCCTCCGACGCCGAGCCAATCACCAAGGAGCCGCTCACCGGCCGCTGGGACGGCATCGTGCGGCCCTACGGCGCGGAGGACGTCGCCGTCTGCGCGGCTCGTACCGCCATCGAGCACACGCTCGCGGACCTGGGCGCGCGGCGGCTCTGGCACCTGCTCAAGACCGAGCCGTACGTGGACGCGCTCGGCGCCCTCACCGGCAACCAGGCGGTGCAGAGGTCCGGGCCGGGCTCAAGGCGATCTACCTGTCGGGCTGGCAGGTGGCCGCCGACAACAACGAGGCCTCGGCCAGATGTACCCCGACCAGAGCCTCTACCCCGCGAACAGCGTGCCGGCCGTGGTCCGCGCATCAACAACGCGCTCCTGCGCGCCGACCAGATCGAGCACGCCGAGGGCAAGGCCGCACCGAGCTGGCTCGTGCCGATCGTCGCCGACGCCGAGGCCGGCTTCGGCGGCCCGCTCAACGCCTTCGAGCTGATGAAGGCGATGATCGAGGCGGGCGCCGCCGGCGTGCACTTCGAGGACCAGCTCGCGTCGGAGAAGAAGTGCGGCCACATGGGCGGCAAGGTGCTCGTCCCGACGTCGCCAGTTCGTCCGCACGCTGGTCGCCGCGCGCCTCGCCGCCGACGTGTCGGCGTGCCCACCGTGCTCGTCGCGCGCACCGACGCGGACAGCGCCAAGCTGCTCACGCGCGACATCGACCCGCGCGACCGGGCGTTCCTCACGGGCGAGCGCACGCAGCGAGGGCTTCTTCGCGATCAAGAGCGGCGTGGAGACCGCCATCGCGCGCGGCCTCGCCTACGCGCCCTACGCCGACATGCTCTGGTGCGAGACCTCGACGCCGGACCTCGCCGAGGCCAAGGCGCTTCGCCGAGGGCATCCACGCCAAGTTCCCGGGCAAGCTGCTCGCCTACAACTGCTCGCCGTCGTTCAACTGGAAGAAGCACCTCGACGACGCCACCATCGCCAAGTTCCAGCGCGAGCTCGGCGCCATGGGCTACAAGTTCCAGTTCGTCACGCTGGCCGGCTTCCACTCCCTCAACCACGGGATGTTCGAGCTCGCCCGCGACTATGGCAGGACCGCGGCATGGCGGCGTACTCCGAGCTGCAGCAGCGCGAGTTCGCCGCGGAGGAGCCGGCTACACGGCGACGCGCCACCAGCGCGAGGTCGGCACCGGCTACTTCGACCAGGTGGCGCAGGTGGTGTCGGGCGGCCTGGCGTCGACGCTCGCGCTCGCGGAGTCGACCGAGGCCGCGCAGTTCTGAAGCCACCGATCCGGGCAGGCACGCAAGCGTGCCCTGGGATTCCCCCCGCGGCGGCGCCGACGCGGGGGGCTCGATGGCGGACGCCGCCTCGATTGGTGTAGCGTGGCCGGAGTGCGCCGGTCGAGCCGCTACGTCCCCTCGCAGCCATCGCGTTGATGACGGCCTCCTCCGCGGCCGGGCACGCCTTCGCACAGACAGCTCCGGACAAGGAGGCCAATCCCTACGAGGCGACGTCGAAGGCAGCCGACGCCAAGGCCACCCCGCCGTCCTCCTCGCCCCCCGCTTCACCGCCCGCCGAGCCTGCTCCTGCCGCCCCGGAATCCCCTCCCCCACAGCCTCCTCCCGTCGAGGAGCCGCGCCCGCCGACGGGGTTCGCCTTCGGGTCGTACGGCCGCATGATCGCCGCCGGCGATCTCCGCGGCGGCCCCGGGCGCGACTCGAACATCGTCGCCCACGGCTCCCGCCTCGACGAGGGCAACTACGTCGAGCTCGAGCTGCGCCGCGACGACTTGTGGAACGTGACCAAGACGGGCACCCGCCTCGTGGCCACGCTCGCCGTCGCGTCGCCCGTCTTCCACTACACGGGCAACTTCAACATCCAGATGCGGTGCGCAACCTCTACCTCGAGGCGCGCGGCTTCGGCGGGTCGAGCCTCTCGGTCTGGGCCGGCTCGCGCATGTACCGCGGCGACGACATCTACCTGCTCGACTACTGGCCGCTCGACAACCTCAACACCCTCGGCGGCGGCGCGCGCTACGACTTCTAGCCAGAACACCTACATCGCGGCGCAGTACGGCATCGCGCAGCCGACCACCGATTTCTTCGTCCAGTCGGTCGTCGAGCCGCAGCCGCTCAACAACCCCGGCGCCGCCAACGTGCTCATCCTCAACCGGCAAGAGCTCGAGGGGAGCCTGAAGTCGAGCCACATCGTGCGCGTCGGTGAGACGGGCGGCGATCAAGGGCGTGCTCTACACCGAGTTTCACCAGCTGCCCCGCGGGGCAGTACCAGCTCCAGGCGGGCCAATACGAGATCGCTGCCGGGCGACCTCGGCTGGGTCGTCGGCGCGCAGGTCGGCGCGTTCTCCGGCAAGCGTGACAACCACGTCAACCTCTTCGTCCGCTACGCCGGCGGGCTCGCCGCCTACGGCGACTTCACCACGCCCGACCAGCTCGCGGCGGACAAGACGACCAATGGCGCCCGCGGAGCTGGTCGTCGCCCTGGGCGGCAACTACGAGATCGGCGCCTTCGGCCTGATGGCCGGCGCGTACGTGCGCTCGTTCCGCAACGCCGCCCGGTCGACTGACGTCGAGCGACGTCGACGAGGGCATCGTCGCGCTGCGGCCCCACATCTTCTTCGGCGAGCTCGGCGGGCTCGCGCTGGAGGGCTCGTTCCAGCTGCAGCAGCGCGGCGTCTCGCCACCAACGCCGACGGGTCGCCCGGCTCCGGCCCGCTCACGCCGAGCCTGTGGCGCTTCGGCGTCATGCCCTTCCTCTCCCCGCGGGCCGAGGCGACTATTCGCGCCCCCAGTTCCGGCTCATCTACGCGATGACCGCGCGCAACCAGGCCGCGAAGGCGCTCTATCCGCAGAACGACGCCTTTTCCATCCGGACGCCGAGCATTTCTCGGCTTCGGCGTCGAGTGGTGGTTCAACTCGTCGAGCTACGGCGGCTGAGAGAGGAACGCATGACCCGAGGTACGATTCCATGGTTCACGTCGCGTCCAGGGCCCGCTGCTCGCGGCGGCCCTCGCGGGCCTGCTCGTTGGGACGGCGGGCTGCATGCAGTTCGACGACTCCCAGCCCATCGCCCTGAGCGACCCACGTCAGGACTGGCGCGACGAGATCATCTACCAGGTGCTCATCGACCGCTTCGCCAACGGCGATCAGCCGGCAACGACTTCGACGTCGACCCGACCTCGCTGGCGCACTGGCAGGGCGGTGACTGGAAGGGGCTCGAGGAGCACCTCGATTACATCCAGGCGCTCGGCGTCACCACGATGTGGATCTCGCCCGTCGTGAAGAACGTCGACAACGACTCCGGCTTCTCCGGCTACCACGGCTACTGGACGCAGGACCTCGAGCTCGCCGAACCCCCACTTCGGCGACGTCCCCGCGCTCCGCCGCCTGGTCGGCGCGGCGCACGCCCGGGGATGAAGGTCATCCTCAACATCGTCGTCAACCACCTCGGCCAGGTCTTCTACTACGACATCAACATCAACGGGCAGCCCGACGTCTCCATCTCCGGCGGCGGCTGCAACAAGTGGGACGACCCCGCCGACACCACAAACCTCTACCCGGACTACTCGAGCCAGAACCCGAACTGCATCGTGCTAGAATGGCCAGTCGGGGTCGAGGTCGTCAACGAGTACGATCCGCAGTTCAGCGCCACCGGCCCCGTCCAGGCGTTCTCGTCGCTCGGCTACTCGGGCCCGGCGCCAATCATCTTTCTCGAACGACCCCGCCACGAACCACATGCCGCCCGCTCCGGTCTTCTTCCAGAACCCGGACGTCTACAACCGGCGCGGGGGGACGGTCAATTACAGCATCGGCGACCAGCTCATCCACGGCGACTTCCCCGGCGGCCTCAAGGATCTGGCGACGTACCGCTGCGACGTGAAGCAGCAGATGGTCGACGCCTACGCGACCTGGGTCGAGACGGCCGACTTCGACGGCTTCCGCATCGACACGGTGAAGCACGTCGAGCCGGAGTTCTGGCGCTACTTCTCGCAGAAGGTGCGCCAGCGGCTGTCCGCGGACGGCAAGCGAACTTCTTCATGTTCGGCGAGACGTTCGACGGCGAACGACGCACTCGTCGGCTCGTTCACCCAGAACGGCGCCACCCCCGGGATGCCCGTCGCCCCGCAAGACTTCCTCGGCGTGCCCAGCCTCCAAGGACGAGCAGCCTGCGTCCTCCCAGCGACGACATCCCGCTCACCGGCGACATGCTGGACAGCGCCTTCTACTTTCCCGCAGTACTACACGGTCGTCGCCGGCGTCCTGCACAACGGCGGCCCCACCCAGCCCATCGAGGACCTGTGGTCCATGCGGCAGAGCAACTGGGGCGACATCCCCGCCAGGGGCGGCGTCGGCGTCCCGCCCGCCAGCTCCCCGTCAACTTCCTCGACAACCACGACGTCGGCCGCTTCCTCTTCGACCAGAACTTCACCACCGACCTCGCCGACCTCGGCAAGGGCGTCATCACGGAGCCAGTTCGACTCCATCCGCCAGCTCAAGCTCGAGAACGCGTACGTCTTCATGTTCACCGAGCAGGGCGTGCCCTGCGTCTACTACGGCGACGAGCAGGGCTTCCAGGGCGGCAACGACCCGACCAACCGCGAAGATCCTGTGGCCCACCGGCTATGCCACACCCCGGCGACCGATTCCAGTCGGATCGCGCGGCGGCTACCCCCGAAGCTGCGGCCCGACGTAAAAGCGCGCCTTCACCCACGGCGACCAGAAGGTGGTCTGGGCGACGTCGCACACGGGCTCCGAGGAGGACGCGGGCATCTTCGCCTTCGAGCGCGCCGGCGGCGACGCCGGTAGCGCCTACGCGCTCGTCGTGATCAACACCAACCGCGACTCGCGCCAGCACCACCCCGACGCCGGCAGCCCGATGAAGGTGAGCGCCGAGCCGGGCACCGATGCTCGTCGACGTCCTCGCGGACAAGCCCGAGACGTACACCGTCGCCGGCGACGGCAGCCTGGCCATCCAGGTCAACTTCCTCTCGGCGTGCCGTGCTCGTCCCCGTGAGCAACAGGTCGCCAACTGAGCCGAGCGATGGCCTCCGTCAGCGTTCGCGAGCTCGATAAGCAGTTCGGCCAGACCCGCGTCCTCTAGGGCGTGAGCCTGGAGATCCCGGAGGCGCTCTTCGCCGTGCTCGTCGGGCCGAGCGGCTGCGGCAAGTCCACGCTGCTGCGCCTCCTCGCCGGCCTGGAGCAGGCCGACACGGGGGCCATCCGCTTCGGAGGTCGGGACGTCACGCGCCTCGAGCCGCGCGAGCGCGACATCGCGATGGTCTTCCAGTCGTACGCGCTCTACCCGCACCTCACGGTGCGAGACAACCTCGCCTTCGGCCTGAAGCTCCGCAAGGCCGACGCCGGCCGAGATCGCGCGGCGCGTCGCGGAGGCCTCGGAGATGCTCGGCCTCGGCCCGCTCCTCGATCGGCTGCCGCGCATGCTCTCGGGCGGGCCAGCGGCAGCGCGTCGCGATGGGCCGCGCCATCGTCCGCCGGCCCGAGCTCTTCCTCTTCGACGAGCCGCTCTCGAACCTGGACGCCGCGCTGCGCGCCGCAGGTCCGCGTCGACATCCGCAAGCTCCACGACCGCCTCGGCGCGACGAGCGTCTACGTCACCCACGATCAGGTCGAGGCGATGACGCTCGCGGACGTGCTCTTCGTCCTCGACAAGGGCAAGGTCGAGCAGGCGGGCGCCCCGCTCGACATCTACGGGCGCCCGGCGACGCGCTTCGTCGCGGGCTTCATGGGCAGCCCGGCGATGAACTTCTTCCAGGGCGTGCTCGAAGAGGAGGGCGGGCGCTTCCGGCGTGAGCGCAGAGGGGCTCTCCGCTCCCGTGGACGAGGCGCGCTTCGCACGGGCGCGCTCCGCCCCGGGCGCGTGGTGACGGTCGGCGTCCGCGCGCACGACGTACGCCTCGCCGCGGAGGGCGAGGGCGCGGCGATGCAGGTGTCGATCGTCGAGGCGCTCGGCGTGGAGTCGTTCGCGCACGGGGAGCTCGGCGGCGCCCCCTTCGTCGCCCGCGTCGACGCCGACGCGCTCGTCAGGCGCGGCGATCGCATCCACGTCGCCTTCTCGACGATGCACCTCTTCGACGCCGGGAGCGGCGCTTCGCTCCGCGCACCGTGATGCGCGCGATCCTGCCGGTCCTCCTCGCGCTCCTCGCGCTCCTCGCGCCGGCGCGCGCCCACGCCGCGCCGATCCGGCTCTGGCACGCGTACCGCGACAAGGAGCTCGCGGCGCTCGAGGCCATCCTCGCGCGCTGGAAGGGGGAGCCGGTCGAGGCGCTCTCGATCCCCTTCAACGCATACAAGTCGAAGGTCGCCGCCGCCGTGCCGCTCGGCGAGGGCCCCGACCTCTTCATCGAGGAGCACAAGCTCCTCGGCTCCTTTCGTCACCGGAAGGTCATCGCACCCGTCGGCGACGCGCTCGAGCCGGGCGTCTTCGCCGCGCCGGCGCTCGCCGCGGTGACGTACGACGGTGAGGCGTGGGCCGTGCCGCTCTCCCAGAAGTGCGTCGCGCTCTACGTCAACACGGACCTGGCGGGCGAGGTGCCTCCCTATCTGGAAGGCTTCGCCGACCTCGTCGGCAAGCTCCCGGGCGGCGCGTACCCCCTCGCGTTCGAGTCCAAGAACCCCTACTACGTCGCCGCGATCCTCTCCGCGTTCGAAGGCAGGCTCCTCTCGACGACACGATCAGTTCGGCCTGATACGGGCCCGCCGCGGAGCGCGCGGTCGAGCTCGACCGCTGGCTCGTCGACCGCCGCGCGATCCCGGAGGACGCCGACGGCGACCTGGTGACCAAGCTCTTCGGCGCCGGGCAGGCCGCGTTCGTCATCAGCGGCCCGTGGCTCGCCGCGAGCCTCGAGGAGAGCCAATCCATTACCGCGTGGCGACGCTGCCGCGCGTGCGCGCGACCGGGCAGCCGATGCGGCCGCTGCTCGGGGTCGAGTCCGTGATGCTCACCCCGACTGGCGCCGCGCGGCCCGAGGTGCGCGCGCTGGCGCGGTTCCTGGCCAGCGCCGAGGCGGCGAAGATCCGGGCGCAGCTACACGCCCACGCCGTCGGCGCGCAGCGACGTGATCATGCCCGAGGGCGACATCCGCACGTTCGCCGAGCAGGCCAAGGCAGCTATCCCCATGCCCTCGTCGCTCGCCATGCAGAGCGCGTGGGTGCCGGGCATGCAGGCCATCGTCAAGGTGCTGGCCGGGGTGGCCGACGCCGAGACCGCGCTCTCCGAGGCCAAGCGCCGCTTCGACGACATCCGCCGCCCGCTGCCGCCGCCCGCCTCCCCCGCCCCGCGCTGTGCCTCGTGATCGGCGCCGTGGGGCTCATCGCCGCCCTCCGCGCGCTCCGGCGGGTCGCGCGCGCCCGGCTTCCGCGCCGAGATCCGGCGCTCGAGCCTGCCGGCGTACGCGTACGTGGCGCACGCGGTCGATCGCCGTCTCCGTCCTGGTGCTGGTCCCGCTCGCCGTGGGCGCGGCGACGTCGCTGTTCGCCGGCAGCGACGAGGAGCTGCGCTACGTCGGCCTCGCCAACTTCGTCGACATCCTCACGGCGCGCGGCGGGTCGCTCCTGGCGAGCGGGTCGTTCTACCTCGTCCTCCTGGTGACCATCCTCTGGACGGTCGCCAACGTCGCCCTCCACGTGGCCATCGGCGTCTCGCTGGGCCTCGTCCTGTCGCGGCCCACCCTGCGGCTGCGGGCCGTGTACCGCGTCCTCCTCATCGTGCCGTGGGCGGTCCCGAGCTACGTCACCGCGCTCGTGTGGAAGGGGATGTTCGACCGCCAGTTCGGCGCGGTCACGGCGCTGATCCTGGCCGTCAACCATGCCTTCGGCGCGCACGTGGAGCCGATCGCCTGGTTCTCCCGCTTCTCGACCGCGTTCGCCGCCAACCTCGCCACCAACGTCTGGCTCGGCTTCCCCTTCATGATGGTCGTCACGCTCGGCGCGCTCACGGCGGTGCCGGAGGACGTGCTCGAGGCGGCCAAGGTCGACGGCGCGACGCGCTGGCAGCGCCTGCGGCTGGTGACGCTGCCGATGATCCGCCCCACGCTCATGCCCGCCGTCACGCTGGGCGCGATCTGGACGTTCAACATGTTCAACGTCGTCTTCCTGGTCTCGGGCGGCGATCCCGACGGCAAGACCGAACATCCTCGTCGCGGAGGCGTACCGCTGGGCCTTCACGCGGCAGAACCAGTACGGCTACGCGGCGGCGTACGCGGTGCTCATCTTCCTCATGCTCTCGGGCGCGACCGCCTCGAGCGACCGCCTGTCGAAGGCGCGGGCGGCGCTCGGCGGCCGCGCTCGGCGCCGGGGAGGCCGCGTGAGCATGGAAGAGAAGGGCGAGCGCGTCTCCCCGCTCGAGTCGGTCGCGTCGCACGTGGTGCTCGTCCTGGCCACGTGCTTCGCGCTCTATCCCGTGCTGTGGGTCGTCTCGATGGCGTTCTCCGCGCACAGGCCCGTCGTGCCGGAGCTGGTCCCCGTCCCGCACGAGCCGACGCTCGCGGCACGTGCGGGCGGTCATGTCCACCTCGCACGCGCTGCCGGACGGGGGTCGAGTCTGGCTCTTCGGGCGGCAGGCCGCGAACTCGCATCATCGTCTCGCTCGCCACCGCCGCGGTGGGCGTCGCCGTCGCCGTCCCCACGGCGTACGCGCTCGCGCGCTTCCGCTTCGTCGGCAAGGAGCGCGAGCGTCTCGGCGCTGCTCGCCACGCAGATGTTCCCCACCGTGGCGAGCCTGATCCCCCTCTACATCCTGCTCCACGAGCTGCACCTCCTCGACTCGCGCACCGGGCTCGTGCTCTGCTACGCGTCGACCTCGGTGCCCTTCGCCATCTTCCAGCTTCGCGCCGCCTTCGAGGCCATCCCGGCCGATCTCGAGGAGGCCGCGATGGTCGACGGCGCCACGCGCTTCGGCGCCTTCCTCCGCGTGGTGCTGCCGGCCGCCCGGCCCGCCATCGCGGTGACGGCCGCTCTTCGCGTTCATGAGCGCCTACAACGAGTTCATCCTGGCCGCGACGCTGCTCGGGTCGCGAGGAGATGTTCACCCTCCCCGTGGTGCTCCAGCGCTACATCGGCGAGTACGACAAGCGCTGGGACCTCTTCGCCGCCGGGGCCCTCCTGGTGTCGGTGCCCGTGATGGCGCTTTTCTACGTGGCCAACGGCACCTCGTCGCGGGGCTGACAGCGGGCGGCGTGAAGGGGTAGCGCGAAAGCCCTTCTCGCCGCGTGGCGACGGTGAGAAAGTGCCTGCCGCATGAGCGGACCGACCAGGGACGGCGCGCCCGATGGCGCCGACGCGAAGCGCGAGGCAGAGAGCCCTGGACCCGCGCCTTTTCAGGCGAGCGCGGCGCCTCCTTCGCGTGGCCCGCGCTGGCTCCTGCTCGGCGCCCTCGCCCTGGTCGGCGGCGGCGCGGTCTTCGCGGCGCGCGCCCTGATGAAGGGAGCGCCCCCGCCCGCCTCCACGGCGAAGCCCGCCGTCACCCCCCCCACGCCCGTGGCGGTCCCGGAGGGCGAGATGGTGAAGATCCCCGGCGGCGCCTTCTCGATGGGCTCGAACGACGGCGACCCGGACGAGAAACCCATCACCCAGGTGACCGTATCTGCCTTCGAGCTCGACGCCACCGAGGTGACGACCGCCGCCTACAAGAAGTGCGTCGCCGCCGGCAAGTGCACCGAGCCCGACACGGGCATGTACTGCAACTGGCGAAAGGAGGGGCGCGACAACCACCCGGTCAACTGCGTCAATCTGGAGCAAGCGACGGCGTACTGCGCGTTCGTCGGCCGGCGGCTCCCGACGGAGGAGGAGTGGGAGTACGCCGCCCGCGGCACGGATGGACGGGGGTACGCATGGGGCTCCGCCGCCCCGGGGGGGCAGCTTTGCTGGAACGGCGAGGGGAGCGACCTGGGCAAAGGTGAACGCCAGGGCACGTGCCCGGTCGCGAGCTACCCGGCCGGGCAATCCCCCTTCGGGGCCTTCGACATGGGCGGGAACGTATGGGAATGGACGGCGAACGCCCACTGCCCCTACGACCACCGAGGGTGCACCGCGCCGACCCGCGTCATCCGGGGAGGGGCCTGGAACAACGTCCTCCCGAGGTACGTCCGCGCCCAAGAATCGGGCGGAGGAGACGGCCGGATCCCGGCGGGACAACGTCGGGTTCCGGTGCGCGAAGAGCCCCTAGACCCGGGCCAGGCCCTGGCAGCCCCCTGGGAGAGTTTACTCACCTGTGCAATCGTTCACGCCTCCCGATGAAGATCCGACTCGCGGAGGACAGCGGACCGAGGCATTCTACCCGGACACTGGCGGAGGCTCGCGCCCGCCAGCAGAGGATGAGCAAGGAGCGGCACCGGTGAGACCTTCATGAGTCCGACCAATCTCGCCCAGTCCGCGAGGCGCACCCCCTCCGGCGCGAAGGCCGTCGGCCTTCGTGATCTCGGCTTCACCTTCGAGCTCCTCGGCACGCAGGAGGTCGGATTCGGCTCCGTCGCATGGCTCCGCCTGGGCCCGGCGGCATCGGGCGTCCGCACGCTGGCGCGCTCCGTTCGCGATCACGGCGGAGACGCGTCCGGCGCGCAGCAGCCCATGGCTCACGCAGCGCGCGCGCTGCACATCGGCGAGACGGGGCAGGTCCCCGAGCTGGAGGTCGAGAACCGCGAGGGAGACCCGCTGCTCTTACCAGCTCACGTGGTCCTGTCGGGCGGCTGGCAGACACGCGCGGTGGAGCGATCGATCATCGTGCCCGGCGGCGGCTCGGCCAGGGTTCCCGTCAAGTGCGTCGAGGCTGGGCGCTGGGCACCTCGTGACGATCAAACGGCCCGCTCCTTCCAGGTGACCGATCGCACGGGCGTGCGCACGCGCTGGTCGACCGCCCGGAGCATGGTCGACCAGCTCACCCGGCACGGTCGCTTCGCCGCCGAGCAGTCCGCCGTGTGGCAGCAGGTCGACGAGGAGCTGACCCGCTGTGCCGTCGCGAGCCGCACGCGCTCCTATGAGGCCTATCTTGAAGGCGTGAAGCGCCGCCTCGTGGGTGAGGCGCGACGGGCAGCGGTGCGCCCACCGCCGGCGGCCAACGGCGTCGCCATCTTCCCGCGCGGGGGAGGCTTCTGGGTCGAGGCGTATCCCAGCCCGGACGCGCTCGCCGAGCACGCGGACAATCTCCTCGCCAATCTCTTCGACGCCACCGGCCACGGGGGGGTCGGAGAGGTTCTGGGCCCCCTCCAGACGATGACCAGAGCGCCGGACGTCGACGCGCTGGTCAACGCCCTCGAGGCGGCGCCCTTGCGCCCGCTCGATCCGATCGCCGGCACGATCGGGGAAACGTACGCCTTCGGCGAGGGCGCGGAGGCCGCGGGCGCGGTGCTCCTGGTCGACGGTGCGCTCGCTCACGTCGCGGTGGGCGCCGCACCGCCCGAGGGAGAGCGCTGGGACACCTCCGGCAATCGCAGGCGCGGCGCGCCTTCGAAGGGCCCGGCGCTGGAGTCGATGGACCGCGTCGTGGCGACTTCACCCTCCCACCCGCAAGCGGCCCCACCCTCTCGGCCGGCAGAGCCGGCCGTGGCCTCGCCCGCACCGTCCCGGTGGGAGCCCGCCGCGTCCGCGCCGCCTGCGTCGGCTCCTGCGGAGCGCGGGAGCGCCTCGATCTCGGCCTCGGGGCAGGGCTCCGAGGGCAGCATCGAGCGGCCTCGCGTCGGCATGGAGACGATGCGCGGCATCTTCGGTCGGGCGCGGGATTTGCTGCCCGAGGGCCCGCCGGCGCGCGAGCGCGTGCAAGGCTACCGGCTCGTGCGGGTGCTCGATCGAAACATCTCGTGGATCGACGTCCGCATCGGCGGGGACGGTTACGCCGTGCTCGGCTCGCACGATCGCTGCGATCTGGTCCTCTCCAACGACGCAGGCATCTGGCTCCGCCACCTCGCCGCGATCTGCGTCCGGCTCGAGGATGGCAGCGTGGGCCTGCGGCTCATCGACCTCAAGACCGACCTGCCGTTCTTCCTCGACGACGACACCGCGCGCTGGTCCGTCATCGCGCGCGGGCCCTTCGCGATGCGGCTCGGGCGCCACGTCGTCTGCGGCTTCCCCATCGGCCCTGCCGCGGGGGAGGGCGCCGCCGCCAGCGCGTCCGCGGGGGCCTCGCGTGGCTCGCCCTCGCCCATCGGCTCCGGACGCGCCGGGGAGGGCGCCCCGACCACGGCCATCCACGACGAGCTCGTCCAGGCCCGCTCGGTGGTCGCCGCGCCCAGCCCGAACGATCTGGCCCAGTTCATCGCATCGGCCCCCGTCTCCCAGATCCACGATCTGCTCGGGCCGAGCAACTCCACCAACCTCGTCCGCGTGACGCTGGAGCGCGGTGGCATGGGCGCGTCGGTCGAGCTGCCGACCCAGGCGCTCGACGCGGGCGTCCTCCTCGGTCGCGCGCTCAACTGCTTCGACGGCGGCCTCCGCCGCATCTTCTGCGAGGCCATCTCGCGTGCCCACGTCCTCCTGGTCCGCGACCACGAAGACGTCTTCGCCTTCGACCTCTGCTCGACCAACGGCACGCGCGTCGCCGGCCAGCGCATCCGGCGCTACCGGCTCTCGGACGCCGGGTCGACGCTCGAGCTGGGGAAGAAGGTGAGCTTCCGCTGGCACCGGCGAGATCCCCGCCCGCCGGGGTGATCCTCCCGCCAATGACGCGGCCTCTTTGACGCGTCGAGTCACGAACGAGCAGCCTTCGGTCGTGACCACGACGCGCACGAGAGGGTCCGCGCACCTCATGGCGAGGTCCGCGCGCCTCATGGCGAGGTCCGCACGCCTTACGGCGAGGTCCGCACGCCTTATGGCGAGGTCCGCGCGCCGTATGGCGAGGTCCGCACGCCTTACGGCGAAGTCCGCACGCCTCATGGCGAGGTCCGCACGCTTTACGGCGAGGTCCGCACGCCTTACGGCGAGGTCCGCGCGCCTCACGGCGAGGTCCGCACGCTTTACGGCGAGGTCCGTACGCCTCACGGCGAGGTCCGCACGCTTTACGGCGAGGTCCGTACGCCTCACGGCGGGGTCCGCACGCCTTACGGCGAGGTCCGCGCACCGCATGCGAGACGCAGCACGGATGCCCCGTACGCTCCCCTGCACATCCCCGAGCCAAGCCGAGACCACGACGACGCCGGCAACGCTTCCGGTTCCCGTGCCCGTGCTGCTCCTGCTGCGCCGGTGATACCCTCCGAGGCCCCGGTCTCGGCCGGGCGCGGTGAGGAACCAGCGATGAGCGCGTGCACCCAGCCCGGCTGCGCCGGGGCGATCGAGGACGGCTACTGCAACGTCTGCGGGATGGCCGCGGCCGGCGGCGCGGCGGGCGCGACCCCGACCGCGACGACGAGCACCACGTCGAGCACGGGCTCGGCCCGCACGGGCTCCAGCAAGACGCCGATGACACGGAGCCAGCGCAGCACGCGATCCACGCGGAGCACGCGCTCCGGATCGACCCGCACCTCGCGATCGACGCGCACGCTCGGGAGCCGCCCGCTCGCGCGCCCGGCGCTGCCCGCGCTCGACCCGCTCGCCGCGCTCGTGGAGGGCGTCGTCCCGGATCGCAAGCGCTACTGCTCCAACTGCGACAACCCCCTCAAGCGCGACTCCGGCTTCTGCGCGAAGTGCGGCCAGGAGTACTCGTTCGTCCCCTCGCTGAAGCCGGGCGACATGGTGGCGGACAAGTACGAGATCAAGGGCACGCTCGCCTTCGGCGGGCTCGGCTGGATCTACCTGGCGCTCGATACGGTGCTGACCCGCTGGGTCACCCTCAAGGGCCTGCTCAACTCCAAGGACCCTCGGATGCTCGAGGTGGCGGTGAAGGAGCGCGAGTACCTCGCCGCCGTCAAGCACCCCAACATCGTGGGCATCTACGACTTCATCACGCACCAGGGGCGAGGGGTTCATCGTGATGGAGTACGTCAACGGCAAGACGCTCATGACCCTGCGCAAGGAGCGCGGCGAGCCGCTGCCGGTGGCCGAGGCCATCTCCTACGTGGTCGAGATCCTGCCCGCGTTTCAGTACCTCGACGAAATGGGCCTCGTCTACTGCGACTTCAAGCCCGAGAACGTGATGGTCGAGGAGGAGACGGTGAAGCTCATCGACATGGGCGCCGTGCGCCGCGCCGATGACGACCGGCGGCGACGTCTACGGCTCCAAGGGCTACACCGCGCCCGAGGCGTCCGACAGCCCCACGGCCCTCTCCGACCTCTACACCGTCGCCCGCTCCCTCGCCGTGCTGGTGGCGAGCTTCGAGTTCCAGGGCAAGTACGAGCACACAATCCCGCCGCCCGGACGAGGTCCCCGTCTTCGAGCAGCACGAGTCGCTCTACCGGTTCCTGTTGAAGGCGACGCGGGCCAAGCCGGAAGAGCGCTTCCAGACCGCCACCGAGATGGCGGAGCAGCTCGTCGGCGTCCTGCGCACGGTGGTGGGGGAGACCGCCGACCTCGGCCCGGCCGAGAGCTCGATCTTCGCCCCCGACAGCGACAGGGGCTCCGATCCCGGCAAGGGCCCCGACTCCGGCGGCGTGCCGAAGCTCCGGGTGGACCCGGAGGACGCCGCCGCCAGCGTCATCATGGCGGCCGGCGCGGTGCCCGACCCGGAGCGGCGCTACGCCATGTTCAAGCGTGCGCTGAAGCAGTATCCGGATTCGCTCGAGCTCAAGCTGCGCATCGATCGACGAGCAGGTGAGCATGGGCCGCTTCCCCGACGCCGAGGCGGCGATGGCGGAGGTCCAGAAGGCCGCCCCGACCGACTGGCGCCTCGCCTGGTACCGCGGCCGCGCGCTGCTCGCGCAGGGCGGACGCAGGAGACGCTCGACGCCTTCCACGCCCTGGTCGACGAGCTGCCCGGCGAGCTCGCCCCCAAGCACGCGCTCGGCATCGCCTACGAGGCCTCCGGCGCGCTCGACCAGGCAATCCACTACTACAACGCCGTCTCCCGCGCCGACAGCGCGTTCGTGAGCGCCGCGTTGCGGCTCGGCGCGCTGCCTGGAGAAGAAGGGGGACCGCGCCGCCGCCGTCGCGGCGTACCGGCGCGTGCCCTCCTCCTCGAGCCGCTTCGGCCACGCGCAGATGGAGCTGGCCCGCCTCCTCGTCACCCCCCTCAGGGCCGCTTTTACACGCCCATCGACGACCTGGTCGCCGCCGCCCAGGCGGTCGAGGCGCTCGAAGGCGTGATGGATGGCCTCAAGGTGAGCCAGCTCAAGGCCGACCTGTTCGAGGCGTCCGCGCGGTGCGTGG
Organism: uncultured delta proteobacterium; assembly: GCA_963827955.1. Taxonomy (GTDB): domain Bacteria; phylum Myxococcota_A; class Polyangia; order Polyangiales; family Polyangiaceae; genus CAWHDJ01. The sequence goes on from CAWHDJ010000017.1 coordinate 1,168,674, forward strand.
CGGGGACGGCGGGGCTGCCGGCCGACACCAAGATCCTCGGCGTGGCGCTCTCGGAGAAGGGGCTGCGGCTGCGCCGCCGAGGAGGCGTTCCGGGTCTGCGCCCGTCAGGCGAAGACCGACGACGAGCGTTACGGGCTGGTCGACCGGGCCAACCAGGTGCGGCCGCTCACGTGGGTGTAGGAGCGCACTCGCCCCCTGCCTCGCTTCACAGTACAATCGCCCTCGTCGGCTCGGACCTTGCACAACGCTGCTCGCCCCCAACGCCCGGAGGAGCCGCCGCCATGGATGTTCTCGAATCTCGTCCACACCCCCCTGGGTACTTCTCTTGACACCCCCACCGTGAAGACTCCTCCACGGTCCGCCGCGCCCCGGGCCTCCTACAGGGTCGCGGCAGCGCTGCTCGTGTGCGCCGGTCTCCTGGTGCCGGGGGCGGCTCTGGCGGACCCGGGCAATCCCGCGGCGCTCCCGCCGCGGAAGGGCGCGCCCGCGCTGGCCGCGCCCAAGGCCGACGCGGCGGCGAAGGACGCGAAGCGGGATCTCACGCCCGAAGAGCGGGCGCTCCGCGGGAGTCGTCGTCGTCGAGCGCGCGGGGCAGCCGCTCGGCCTCGGGGTGGCGCTGATGGGCGACGGGCGGATCTTGTCGGCGCTGTCGCCGCTCGGGCCCGGGCAACGACCTCGACGTCCGCTTCGCCGACGGCAGCGTCGCGCGGGTGAAGGTCGGTCACCACGATCGCGCCTGGGATCTCGCCCTCCTCGTCCCGCAGACCGGCCGCTGGCAGGAGGGGCTCGCGGCGTCGTCCAGGGAGCCCGTGCGCCAGGACGCCAAGATCCTCTCCTTCTCGCTCAGCAAGGCCAAGGTCGCCGCGGTGCCCATCGCGCTGCGCTCGCACCGCGCGCTGCTGGGCGGCGACGACAAGCCCATCGACAACGCCATCGAGATCGGCTCGCGCATCTCCCCGCTGGATCTCGGCACCCCGCTCATCGACGAGGAGGGGCGCGTGGTCGCCATCCTCGGCCGAGGCTGCGCGCCCAACGACAACCGCCCCTGCACGCCCGTCGCGTTCGGCGCGCCGATCGCGGCCATCAAGGGCTTCCTCCGCACGGTGCCGCCCACGGCCGTGCCCGCCCGCGGCCTGGCTCGGCATCCAGGGGGTCGCGGAGAACAGCGGCGTCGCCAAGGGCGTGCGCGTGCTCGGGGTCCACCCGCAGAGCCCGGCGGAGGACGCCAAGATCCGGGGCAGGCGATCCCTCCGAGAGCGACGTCATCCTGGCGGTCGACGGCAACCCCGTGACGACGCCCGAGGCGCTCGCGGACGCCATCCGTGCCCATGGCGTGGGAGAGAAGGTGCCCCTCACGCTGTTCAGCCAGGGCAAGTACCGGGACGTCGTCGTCGTCCTCCGCGCCGCGCCCGAGGTGAAGGCCGCGCCCGCGCCGCCCGCCAACCCGGCCGAGCTCCCGCCCCCCTACGACCCTTCCCCGGCCTACCCCGCGCCCCCGGCTCGCCGCCCGCCCCCGCCGCAAACCCTGCACTGAACGAGTGGATGGAGCGCCGGCCGTGAGGCCGGCGACATGAGCCGCGCCCGTCCGGGCGCGAGCGCGGGCGGCCGTCCACCCCCCGGGCCTTGGTCCGGCGCGGCTCCGGTCGGCGGCCTCACGGCCGCGTTCCATTATCGCGGCGGCACACAGTTGACACCCCCCACACGGAAAAGTGAGGATCGCGTTTCGCGAGCCCCGGTGGGCTCGCCGCGCATAGCGCCCTTCTGGTGACCCGTGGCACAACCGTTCCGCATCGAGGTGGCCGGCGAGACGAACGTCGGCCGCAAGCGTAACCACAACGAAGACAACTTCGCAATCATGCCGGATTTCGGCCTGTTCCTGGTCGCGGACGGCATGGGAGGCCACGCCTCCGGCGAGGTCGCGTCGAAGCTGGCGGTCGACTCGATGCACGAGTTCTTCAGCCAGACACAGGAGGATCCCGAGCGGACGTGGCCCTACAAGATGGACCGCTCCAAGGGCTACGAGGAGAACCGCCTCATCACAGGCATCAAGCTCGCCAACCTGCGCATCTACGAGACCGCTCAGCGCGAGGCCAAGAAGCGGGGCATGGGCACGACCTTCGTGAGCATCTTCGCGGCCAACGACGGCGTGTACGTCGCGCACGTCGGCGACAGCCGCGTCTATCGCTTCCGCGACGGCAAGCTCGAGGCGCTCACGGAGGATCACTCCCTCCTCAACGATTACATCAAGATGAAGCGCCTCACGCCCGAGGAGATCGCCAACTTCCCCCACAAGAACGTGATCGTCCGCGCGCTCGGGATGAAGGACACGGTGAAGGTCGACACCCGCTTCGAGGTGCCCCAGCTCAACGACGTGTTCCTGCTCTGCTCCGACGGCCTCTGCGGGCCGGTGAAGGACGAGCAGATGGCCACCATCCTCGCCGAGTACGGCCAGCAGGATCTCAAGATCGCCGCGGCCAAGCTCATCGAAGCGGCGAACGAGAACGGCGGCCCGGACAACATCACGGCGGTGCTGGTGCGCTGGACGCAGTAGCGGGCGCGGCAGCGGCGCCTGGTCTCAAGGCGTCAAGGCAGCGCGCCGCTGCCCCACGGGATCAAGACCAGGAAGACGAACGTGATCAGGGCCAGCATCAGGATGCTGGTGAACAGGTACGTCGACCGCGGCGAGCGCGAGGTGCTCCAGCCGTCGCCGTAGAACTTGCCGCGCGACCGCTTGCGCAGCTTGCGCTGCACGCCCCGGAGGATGTCCGGCGGGGGGGCGCCGGGCGGCGGGGCGAGCGCGCTGCGCAGGAGGTCGCGTACGTCCACGTCGTCGAGCAGGGACGGCGCGCCCTCCTCCGGGGGCGGCTCCGGGTCGAGGTCCCCCTCGGCCTCGTCCAGATCCGGCAGCTCCGGCTCCGCCGGTGGCATCTTCTCGGCGTCGCTCATCGGCCCGTCCTCCCTTTCGCGCTCTCCTTCGACGCGCTCGGCCGCGCCGCGTCGGCCAGCTTCTCGCCCATCGCCTCCTCGACCCGCTTGCGGAGCTGCGCACGGGCGCGGTGGATGCGACTCTTCACCGTCCCCTCCGGGAGCCCGGTGATGGCGCCGATCTCTTCGTACGACAGCTCCTGCACGTCGGCCAGGACCAGGACCTCCCGGAAATCGGGCGGGATCTGGTCGATCGCGCGCTTGACCACCGCCTCGAGCTGCATACCCTCGACGAGCTCGTCCGGCCGGCTGGTATCGCCGACGCTCACGCCCTTGGCCGACGTGAAGGCCGCCCGGTCGGCCATCGCGTCCACGTCGTCCTGCTTGCCGACGTGGCGCCGCGAGTTGTACTTCGAGCGGTTTTTGCAGAGGTTCACCGCGATGCGATAAATCCAGGTGGAGAGCTTCGACTCCCCCCGGAACTGGTCGATCGCCTTGAAGACCTGGACGAAGACCTCCTGCGACAGGTCCTCCGCCTCGTCGCGGCGGCCGAGCATGCGGAACACGGTGGCGAAGACTCGGCGCTCATAGGTGAGCACGAGCTGGTTGAACGCGCCCTCGTCGCGGGCGACGAGCCTCGCGACGAACTCCGCTTCGTTCTCCTCGTCGCTCGCCAACGCCCACGCCTCTCCCAGCTGCGTCAGCTTACGGTACTCGTCGTCCACCGCCGAGCGCCAGACGCTCGACGGTTCGACAGGTTCCCGTGAACCGCGTTGGGTCTCGCCGGGGCGGGTGGGGCGCCGGGCCTACCCGCGCGCGAGGGCGCGCGCCGGCTCCGGCTCGGCGGGGATGCTCGCCACGACGGCCGTCCAGGTGGGGAAGAGGTCGGCGCCGGGCACCAGCTCGAGGGCCAGGGCGAACGCGAGCCTCGCCCGCAGGCCAAGGATGAGGCACAAGGCCACGGCGACGGCGACGTCGAGCGCGTCGTCGAAGGGCGAGGCGACGCCCTCCGAGAACGCCGGCCAGAGGACGATCTGCACGAGGTCCGCGGTGAAGGCGACGGCGAAGGCCAGCGCCTTCCGCTTCTTGGAGACGGGGCGCACGCCGAGGATCTGGGCCCGCAAGTGGCCGAGGAAGCCCTTCGCCGAGGGCCAGGCAGACACGGGCGTCGGGAGGGTGCTCACGGTGACGAAGCGTAAGGCGCCGAGGGGGCTCCGTCGAGCCGGCCGGCTCAACCGCCCCCGGCGTCCGCCCCTTCACCCCCATCGCGCAAGCCGGCGGCGCGCACGCCGCCGTCGGGGAAATCTCCCGCGCCTGCCTCGGACAGCCCGTTGCTCCAGAGCACGAGGCTCCCGTCGCCCTCCGGCGGCCAGAAGAGCTTCTGCGTCTCGCCCGTCTCCCGGTCGACCAGGAGCAGGTACGCGGCGCGCGGGTTGTCGGCCATCTGCGCGGTCGTGTGGGTCGTGACGTTCTGCTCGAAGCGCGGCTTCGGGAGGTGGTTGCGGTTCCCCTCGCTCGCCTCGGCGCCCATCAGCGGCACGTTGAAGCGCACGCGATCGAGCAGCTCGCGCCCGATGTAGAGCTCGAGCGCGTAGCGGCCGACCACGCGCGGCGTCTCGGCGGGCTTGTCGTAGGTGACGGACTTGGCTCGATCCAGGCCAATCTTCCCGCCCGCCGCGCGGATCTCGAAGACCCACTGGGTGCGGCTCGCGTGGGGCGTGGGGTCCGGCGCGTACCCCCCCGGCGGGGGATCGGCCAGCGCGGCGAGCCCGCCGGCGGCGAGCGCGACGCCGGCGAGGGCGGCCAACGAGAAGGAGCGGAGGATGCGGCGCATGGTGAAGGAGAGGGCCCGCGCGCGGGGCGCAGGTCCTCCCTACTCCCACGGAGCCGGCGCAACGTCGAGCGCCAGGATGATCACGCGCGCGGACGCGCGTCGAGCCGCTCCACGATGCCACGGTCGCCGTCGACGCGGAGGCGGTCGCCGGTCCGGATGGCGACGGTGGCCCCGGGCACGCTGACGACGGCGGGGATGCCGTACTCGCGCGCCACCACCGCGGCGTGCGAGAGGGGCCCGCCGAGCCCGTCACCACCGCGGCCGCGACCAGGAAGAGCGGCGAGAGCCCCACGTCGGTGGTGCGCGAGACGAGGATCTCTCCTGCGTTCACCGCGTCGAGGCCCACCGCGCCCGGCTCGAGCACGCGGGCGGTCCCCTCGACCACGCCGCTCGAGGCCGGGAGCCCGGCGAGGCGCTCCCCGGACGCCGGCGGCAGGACCACGGGCGGTGGGCGGCCGATGAAGGTGGGGGGCGGGTCCGGCCGCGCGGCGTCCCGAGCGTGCTCCGCGCGCCGCAGGCGCACGACGTGTCCGACCTCGGCCCGACCGCTGCGGAGCGCGGCGATGAGCTCGTCGTACGTGCAGAAGAAGACGCTGCCGGCGGGCAACGTCGGGTCGATGCGGCAGAGGCGCCGGTCCACGTCCAGCGCGATGGTGCGGATCATGCCGAGCACGCGCGTGACCCACGTGCGCATGCGCTCGCGCAGGCGGGTGAAGCGCTGCGTCCGCTCCACCAGCGCGCGGGTGAGCGCGAGCTCCACCGCCGACACACGCGTCTCCAGCCGCGCCATCTCGCGGTCGGCGAGCGCGCGCGCCCGCGCGAGGGCCTTCTCCGGGTCGTTCGGCGGGGCGCGCAGCGCGGACACCAGCATGGCGATCACCTGGGCCGGATCCTCGCGCCAGCGCGGGGTCGCGAGCTCCGCCTCGCGCACGGCGCGGTCGCCGTACGCCTCGAGGAACCCCTCCATCGCGCGGCGCGACGGACCGGCGGGCAGGTCGGCCGACCGGTGTACGCGGCCCGCGAGCATGAGCTCGCTCGCCGCTGGATCGGCGCGCAGCACCTCGGCCACCTTGGCCAGCGAGAGCCCCGGGTTGGCGCTCTCGAGCTCGCGCGCGCCGCCCACGAGCGCCTGCGCGATCGGCTCCGCGGCGCCCCACCCGGTGCCCGGCGCGCCCGCGATGGGCGCCTCGCTCGGATCGTCCCCGCGGGCCGAAGCGCGCCGGCGGCCGATGCGCTCGAGCAGCCGGCAGAGCGCGAGGTGGCTCGCCAGCGAGGCCGACGCGCAGGCGAGCATCAGGGTGCCGGTGCGATCGAGCAGGTCGGCGGCGCCGCGCAGCGTGGTCGCGAGGCCGTCGTCGGGCAACAGGCCGAGGTCGAGGTCCAGGAGGCCGTGCCGGGCGCGGTCGATCTCCGTCTCGAAGGCGGCGACCTCTCGCTCCAGGCGCGCCTGACGCGCGATCTGGCGGGGCGCGGTGAAGGGCAGCCGCACGAGGAAGCGCCCGCGCGAGACGCCCTCGAGCTGCCGCTCGAGCGTCTCGATGACCGCGTCGTTCGCGCCGCCGCTGGCGGTGAGCAGCGCCCGCGGCGAGAGGCCGGGCACCTGCCCGGCGATCTGCATGAAGACGCTGAGGTTCAGGTAGAAGCGGCCCTGCACGTTGCCCACGAGGCTCGCCCCCCGCGGCACCTTGCACCCGAGCGCGGCGAACGCCTCGTGGAAGCCCCTGTCGGAGAAGGCACGCGCGATCGACCAGGTGAGCGGCGTGGCCGGGCCCGGGAGGGCCTCGCCGACGTTCGTGCGCGACCAGACCGTCTCGGCGTGCCCCCCCTCCGGGAAACCGCCGCCCGTGATCGGGCGAACCTGGAGGAGCCAGACGGTGGGCTCCGCCGCCTCCTCGACGGCGAACTCGACGTCGAGCGGCCCGGCCTTGCCGAAGAGCTTGGGGGCGTGCTCCTCGAGCCGATCCGCGAGGCGCGCGACCGCGGCGAGCGCCTCGGGCCCGAGCGCCGCCCTGCCCGCGAGGGCTTCGGGGACGGGGACCTCCTCGAGCCCGGAGGCGCCGACCCTCAGCGCGTGGCGCTTCTCCGCCACGACGCAGAGGGGCTCCCCCGCGCGCCGCAGGCGCACGGTGTCCGTCGGCGCCGCGCCCTCGACCACCGGCGCGCCCAGGCCGAGCGTGGCGTTGACGAGGCGCTCGTCGGGACGCCAGTGCTCGCCCTCGAGCCCCGGCGGCGGCGCCGTGAAGAGCACCCCCGCGGCGTCGGCCTGCACGACGAGCTGGAGGACGACCGCCATCGCCAGGTCGCGGACGCCGGCGTGGGACAGGTACGCGAGCGCGCGCGGGAGGAACGCGCTCGCCCACACCCTGCGGATCGCGTCGGCGAGGGCGGCGGGCCCGCGCACGCCGAGCACCGTCGAAGCGAGCCCGGCGAGGGAGGTCTCGTCCGCGTCCTCGCAGGTGGCGCTGGAGCGGGCGGCGAAGCCCCACGGCGCCGCGGCGTCCATCGCCGTCGAGAGCGCCTCGAGCGCGGCGGTGAGGCCGGCCGGGAGCTCCATGGCGAGGATCCGATCGCGGGCCCGCGCCGCCCGGTCGACGCCCGCCTGGGTGTGCGAGAGCTTGATGAGGGTGGCGAGGTCGTGGCCGCGCGGCAGCGCCGCCTCGACCTCGCGGGTGAAGTGCCTGGCCTCGACGACCCAGCCGCGCGGGACGGGGAACCCTTCGCGCAGGAGGCGGCCCAGCACGGCCGCCTTGCCCCCGACGCGCTTCGGCCCGGTCCGGCGCCCTTGCCCGGCCGACTCGAGTGGCAGGAGCCACTCGGCGAGCTCCGGCGAGGTCAGCGGCGAGGCGCTGCGCGGATCCGAGAGACCTTCCGACACGGCCGACGGCTTATCACGGCTCCGTGTGCGCGGGGGGCCCAGCGCGCCCCGCCTCTACTTGAGCAGCCACCCGAACAGGAGCTGCTTCGTGGTCTCGCGGGCGACGTCGGAGATCGAGTCGACCAGCGGGATCTCCTTCGGGCAGACCTCGACGCAGTTCTGCGCCTTGCCGCAGTCCGCGACGCCGCCCTCGCCCATCACGGACTCGAGGCGCGCCGTCCGGTGCATGGCGCCCGAGGGGTGCATGTTGTAGAGGCGCACGGCGTTGAGGGCGAACGCGCCGATGAAGGGCGACGAGTCGTTGTACTGGGGGCAGGCCTCGAGGCAGCAGCCGCACGTCATGCAGCGCGAGAGGGGGTAGCGCTCCTGCTGGTGCTCGGGGGCCTCGCGCGGGCCCGGGCCGAGCTCGTGGGTGCCGTCGAGATCGATCCAGGCCTTCACGCGCTTCAACGCTTCGAACATCCGGCTACGATCGACCACCAGATCGCGCTCGACGGGGAACTTGCTCATCGGCTCGATGGTGATGACCTCGCCCTTGGGCGCCAGGCTGTGCACGAGCGCGGAGCACGCCTGGCGCACGCGGCCGTTGATCACCATCGTGCACGAGCCGCAGACCTCCTCCAGGCAGGCCGCCTCCCAGACCACGGGGGCCACCTCCTTGCCCTGGACGGTGACGGGGTCTCTCTGGATCTGCTGGAGCGCGCTGTGAACGTTCATCTGCGGCAGGTAGGGGACCTTGAACTCCTCCCACCGCCGCGTCTCGGGCATGTCGCGGCCGTCCTGCCGGCGGATGCGGAGGTGGACCAGCCGCCCGGTCTCGCTGCTCTTCTTGCCGTTGGTGTCGGCCATGGTCACGCGCCCTTCTGTTCGTCGGCGGAGCCGAGCTTGCCCGTCGCGGCGGCGCTCGCCGCGCCGGCCTGCTCGTACTTGCGCTCACGCGGCGCCACCAGGCTGGTGTCCACCGCGTCCGTGACGGCGATCCGCTTCCCCGCGATCGTGTAGCCGAGCTCCCGCACGTACTCGACGACGCCCGTGCCCCCATGGAGTGCGATCGTGGTGCGCAGCCAGCTGGCGTCGTCGCGCTTGGGGAACGCGGGCTTGTAGTGCGCGCCGCGCGACTCGTCGCGGTTCTTCGCGCCCTGGGCGATGACGCGCGCGAGGACGAGCATGTTCTCGAGGTGCCGGACGAACTGCGCGCCCTGGTTGACGCGCGGGGAGGTGTCCGGCGCCTTGACCCGCTTCGCCCGCTCGTCGAGCTCGCCGAGCTTCTCCAGCACCCCGTCGAGGACCGCGTTGTCGCGCTCGATGGTGCAGTCGCGGAGCATGGTCTCGCCGAGCTCCTGATGGAGGAGGTAGGGGTTCTCGGCCTTCTTCGCGTCCTGGTTCTGCTTGAGGATGCGATCGTAGTCCTCCTGCGCCTGCTTCTCGGCCTTGTCGAAGGTGGACTTGGGCAGGTCGAAGGCGCTGCGCCCGAGGTTCCTCTGGTACGTCACGACGGCGGGGCCGCAGGCCATGCCCCCGTAGATGCACGAGAGGAGGGAGTTGGCGCCGAGGCGGTTCGCGCCGTGGTACTGGTAGTCGACCTCGCCCACCGCGTAGAGGCCGGGGATGTTGGTGGAGTGGTTGCGCGGAGACCCGGGCTTGAGCGAGCCCTGCTCGTCGCGCTCGTAGTCCACCCACAGGCCCCCCATCGAGTAGTGCACGGCGGGGAAGACCTTCATCGGGTTCTTGTACGGGTCGACGCCGACGAACTTCTCGTAGATCTCGAGGATGCCGGCGAGCTTGCTGCGGAGGAACGCCTCGCTCTTGTGCGTCAGGTCGAGGTAGACCTCGTTCTCGTTCTTGCTCGTCTCGGGGTTGTACACGCCGCGCCCCTCGTGGAAGCAGACCTTGAAGAGCGCGCGAGAGGCGATGTCCCGGGGGACGAGGTTGCCGTAGCCGGGGTACATCCGCTCGAGGAAGTAGTCGCGCTCCCGCTCGGGGATGTCCCGCGCGGCGCGCTTGTCGGACTTGTCCTTGGGCACCCAGACGCGCCCGCCCTCGCCGCGCGCGCTCTCGGAGATGAGGCGGAGCTTGTCGGCGCCCGGGATCGCGGTGGGGTGCACCTGGATGAACTCGCCGTTCGCGTAGGCGGCGCCCTGCTGGTACGCGGCGGAGGCGGCCGTACCCGTGCAGATCACGCTCAGCGTCGAGCGGCCGAAGATGATGCCGCACCCTCCCGTCGCCAGCACCACCGCGTCCCCGGGGAAGGCGCGGATCTGCATGCTCTTGAGGTCCTGCGCGACGCAGCCGACGCAGTTGCCGCTGTCGTCGAGCACGGCGCGGAGAAAGTCCCAGAACTCGAACTTTCGCACCATCTTCTCGCCGGGGATCGAGACGCCGTGCTCGTCCGTCACGTCGCTCGTCTCCCAGCGCCTCACCTGCTCGTCGAGGGCGTAGAGGAGCTGCTGGCCCGTGGTGGCGCCGGCGAAGGCCGTGCGGTGGAAGAGCGTGCCCCCGAAGCGGCGGAAGTCGAGCAGGCCCTCGGGCGTGCGGTTGAAGGGCACGCCCATGCGATCGAGCATGTAGACGATGCCCGGCGCCGCGTCGGCCATGCCCTTGATGGGTGGCTGGTTGCCGAGGAAGTCGCCGCCGTACGCCGTCTCCTCGAGGTGCACCTTGGGGCTGTCGCCCTCGCCCTTCGTGTTGACGGAGGCGTTGATGCCGCCCTGCGCGCACACGGAGTGCGAGCGCTTCACCGGCACCAGGGAGATGAGGTCGACCGGGACCTTGGCCTCGCAGAGCTTGATGGTGGTCATCAGCCCGGCGAGCCCCCCGCCGACCACGATCACGCGCCTGACCTTGCCACCTTCGCTGCGGGTCGTGCTCTTCGCTGCCATCGACGATGCTCCGACGTTGGGACTGGACCAGGGGCTTGTCAGGGGAGCGCGCTCAGCCCGGGCGCGCCCGGCGAGGCGGGGGAGCTCGACGCACGTGTGGGCCCCGCCGCGCGCGGCCCCGCCGAGGAACGAGCCCGGGAAGCGCGACCCGGTCGCGAAGTACGTCACGGTGCTGAGCCCCAGCACCAGCACGGCGAGCCCGACCAGCCCGAAGGCGACGGCCGCGAGCTGCTGCGCGCGGCGTGAGACGGTGAGGCCCCACGAGAAGCAGAAGCCCGAGAGCCCGTTCGCGAAGTGGAACACGCACGCCGCGAGGCCGAAGGCGTAGACGAGCCCGATGATCGGGACGGGGCCGATCGCGTAGCTCATGTTCTGGCAGAGGGCCTGGTAGAACTGCTCCGGCGCGAGCTTGCCCGCGACCTTCTGCCCCCAGTACTCGTAGAGGTGGAAGCCGATGAACAGGAACGCGACGAGGCCCGTGGCGCGCTGGAGGGTGTACATCCAGTTGCGCGAGTACGCGTACGTGCGGACGTTGGGCTTGCCCTCGAGCGCGAGCTTGACGCCGTACCCCGCGTGGAAGAGCAGCGGCAGGAGGATGAGGCCCCACTCCAGCACCGGGAGGAAGGGCATGTGGTTGATCCCCGCGACGGCCTCGTCGAACTGCTGCTGGCCCTGGAGCGCCCGCGCGTTCTCCCAGAGGTGGAAGCACAGGAACGCGCCCACCGGGAGGACGCCGGTGAGCGAGTGCAGCTTGCGCAGCAGGTAGGGGCGGTGGTTCTTCTCGAAGAGCGGTTTGGTCGAGGTGTCGGACGCGGTGGCGCTCACAGTCGTGGTCTCCCTCGCCTCCTGGGCTCGGTCGAGCTTTCCTCGGGGCCCGTACGGGCGAGGGCGGTGTATGGGAAGGGCAAGGGGACGTCAAGGTGAAGGGAGCCCATAGAAAAGCGAGGCAGGGGAGTGGCCGGAGGCCCGCCCACCCGTCCCACGCCGCCCCCTCCGCGGTCCCCCGTCTCCCCCTTTGCCTCGTCGTCGCGCTGGGCGCCGCCGCGTGCGCAGGCTCAGGCGACACGCGCAAGCCCACGGCCGCGCTCTCCACCTCGCACGAGGCCGAGGGCGAAGCTCCACCGTCTGGTCACCGCCTGGGCGCACGCCTCGCGCAACGAGAGGCAAGCCATGGAGCCCGCCCTCGCGGCGTTCCGGCAGAAGTACGCCGACGACCCGCTCGCCCGCCTCGCCGAGGCGCTCCTCTCGTGGATCGACCTCGATCGGGGCCGGGGCAGCCTCCACGTCGCCGAGGTGCGCGCCCACTGGATCCGCTCGGTCGCCGGCCCAGGCACGGTCGGCGACATCGCCCGCACCGTCGAGGGCGCGGCGCTCCGGCGCCAGGGGCACGCCGAGCAAGCGCTCGATCTCCTCCTGCCGCTCCAGAGCAAGCTCATCGATCCGTGGGCCCGCGCGCTCTACAACCAGGAGGTCCTGGACAGCGCGATCGAGGCGAAGCGCTGGGACCGCGCGCTCGCCCTGATGCGCGTCTGGCTCCGCGAGGCCGGCCTCGACGAGCGCGCCACCGCCCGCGCGCACATCGAGGCGAGCCTCGAGCTCGTACCCCCCGCCAACCTCGTCGCCCTGCTCGACAATCGCAGCCTCTCGTCGACGCCGGCCGCCGAGGAGGACACGGAGATGCGCAAGCTCGTCGCGCAGCGGCTCGCGTTCGTGGCGCGCGCCGGCAAGGACGCCGAGCTGGCGGCACACCTCCTCCAGACGGCGGGCGCGCTGCTGGGCGAGCAGGGCGACGTGGTGGCCGCGCTCTCCGCCGGCGCCAGCCGCGCGCGCGTCGAGGCGCGCACGGTCGGGCTGCTCCTCTCGATGCGCAGCGACCGTACTCGGCGGCGAGGCGCAGACATCGCCGACGGCGTCGCCTTCGGGCTCGGGCTACCGGGCTCCGCCGCGCACCTCGTGAGCCGCGACGACCACGGCTCGCCCGAGCGGCTCGAGGAGGCGCTCTCGGCGCTCAGCGCCGACGGAGCGTCCGTCGTGATCGCCGGGAGCGACGAGCAGGAGGCGACGATCGCGGCGGCCTTCGCCGAGGCGCACCACATCCCGGTGCTCCTCCTCCGGCCGCCTGCACCGGGCGCCCTCGCGGCGAGCAAGTCGCGCTTCTCGTTCGTCCTCGGCCCCGGCGCCGGCGAGGTCGAAGGGGCGCTCGCCGCCGCGCTCGTCTCCCGGGGCGCCTCTCCCGTCACCGTCCTGGTCGACAATCCCGCGTCGAGCGCGTCCCACCCGCCGGGGACAGACATCCGCGGCTGCGGCGAGGCCGGCGCGCCGTGGAAGGTCCCGGGCGTCGTGCTGTCGGCGGAGCCCGACTGCGCGCGGGCGGCCATCACCGCAGCCGCGCCCCGGCGCGTACGCTTCGCTTGCGGCTTCGACGCCGCCGCGCTCCCGCTGCCCCCTGGCAGCCTGGTCGCCACCGCGGGCGGCTTCCCGTTCTCCGGCACGGCCCCGGCGCTGGGTGGCTGGCGGGAGGCTCACCTCTCCCCGCCGAGCTGGTGGGCGGCCCTGGGCCACGACGCGGCCGTGCTCACCTGGGCGGGCGTGAACAAGCTCCCCGTCCAGGGCACCGAGGATCCCGCCGAGGTCGAGGCGCGGCGCGCCCAGGCCGCCGCGGCCCTCGCGAGCGCCCAGGCCGCGCTGTGGACCACGGACGCGCGCGGCTTCGGCGGCGGGCGGGTCCTGCCACGCACGATCGGGGTGCGCGAGACCAGCCTCGCACCGCGATGACGCCGAGGTGCCGGCCTCGCCGGGCCGAGGCGCCCTCGCCTCGCACCGAGGCGCCCTCGCCTCGCCGCGCGGCGGGCTATGCACTTCTTGCGAGGTCCGCCAGATGGTGGCCGGCCCACTCCCCCTTCGAAAAGGCGAGGCGCACCGGCGCGGCGCCCACCATCGTGAGCTCGCCGTTGCGCGACCGTGGGCCGGATCTTGCTACGTTGAAGTGGATTCGTTGCAGGAGGGTTGCATGCGCAAGCTTGGCTGGGTGGTTGGCCTGGCGTTCGCGGCGGTCGGAGGCGTGGGCTGCGGCGAGCCGTTCACGACGACCGGCGGCACCGGCGGCACCACGACGAGCTCCACGAGCACGGGGATGGGGGGAGCCCGGGGGGCGAGCGTCAGCGCGAGCGCGTCGGTGGGGACCGGCGGGCAGGGCGGTGCAGTGGCGAGCGCGTCCAGCAGCGAGAGCAGCAGCTCCAGCAGCTCCAGCAGCGGCGTGGCGGCCTGCACGCCGACGAGCTGCGGCACCAACACGTACTGCGACTCGACCAAGGGCGTGTGCGTTGCCTGCACCGATTTCTCGCGCTTCCACTTCGCCCAGCCCTTCGCGTTGACCGTCCCCCTGCCGGGGTCGGGCACCGCGCGCTTCCCGAGGATGTCCCCCACCGACGGCACGATGTACCTCACGTACACGGAGGGGGGCAGCACGCTCCTCGCTTCGGCGCCGTACCTGGCCTTCCCGAAATGGAGCGCGGCGATGCTCCTCCCCTCCCCTCCGAACCCGGCCTCGACCACGGGCGCGGACTACCTCGGGCCCCTGTTCCTCCCGGACGGCAGCACGATCCACGACCTCGACGGGAGCATCCCCAGCGGCGCGGTGCTCCTCTTCGACGCCCCCGGCTCCAATGCCATCGCCGGGGTCCCCCGCAAGGTCTTCGCGTACCCCGCCAGCTCGGGTCAGGCCGCCGTGCAGCTCTCGCTGCCGGGCTCGACGGACACGACGAGCGAGTGGCGGATCGCCGTCGCGACGGACGCGAACCGCCTCTTCTGGCTCTCGAGCAACCCGCAGGGGCTCGTCACGGCGAAGCCCGGCGACAGCGCCTCCGTCGCCGTCCCCACCGCGCTCGATGACGGCTCCGCCGGCGTCGCCAACCAGCCCTGGGTGACGCCGGACGGGAAGATCCTCCTCTTCGCCACGACGTACGCCAAGCAGCTCATCACGCACGTCTTCTGGTCCGAGCTGGACGCCACCACCGGCCAGGCGAAGGGGAACGCGACGCGGATCTACCCGATGGACGCGACCGACGCCGACGGCGACCCCGCGCTCGCGAGCAACGCCTGCGCGCTCCTCTTCACCCGCAACAACGTGCTGTGGGGCGCGCTCCGCGACTAAATGGCCGAGCGCGATCCTGACACAACGATGGAACCCACGGGCGTGAGCCCGCGGACCGGAGCCTCGCGCGTGAGCGCGGGGACCATGACGTCAGGGGGCTGTGCCGCGGCCTCCGCGTGCTGACGCATGCGGCTCCGGTCCGCGGGCTCACGCCCGGGGTTCCATACGTTGCTCAGCGGCTCCTTGAACGAGGATCGTGCTCGTTGATTTAGCGCCGCACGCGATCAGAGATTCACTTCCCGCACGCTGATCCGGTTGTCGTCCGCCAGCCCGAGGCCGAGGTCGGCGGCCACGCGGATGTACGTGGGCTCGCGGCCCGCGTCCTTGAGCGTGGGCAGCCCGTTGTCGCGGCGGTGCTGGTCGACGACCTTCCAGCCGAGGACGTCCATCGCGACGGGATCCGTGGTCGCGTAGACCGCCTCGTGCGGGACGCGGCGCTTCTTGTTCGTGTCGAGCGGGCCCTCGTCGTAGATCAGCTTGAAGCCGTCGATGATGTGCAGGCGCACCCTGCTCCTCACGACGTCCTGCGCGTAGAGCATCGCGATCTGCGGGCTCGCGTTGTGTGCGTGGAAGTCTTGCGGGTTGATGGTGGAGCCGTGGGTGATGTTCTTGAGGCAGCCGGTGTAGCCGCAGATCGAGTGATCCTTGATCAGCCCGATGTTGATCACCGCGGTCGCCTCCGTGAACGGGCGGACGAACTTGGTGCCGATGCCGCTCACCTGGATCTCCGGCATGGTCGCGTCCTTGTTCTCGTGCACCACCGCGGTGATCCCGGCGGGGAAGGCGGGGTCGAGCACGCCCTTCTTGTCCGCGACGCGGGTGCCCGCGAGGAAGCTCGGGTACTGCTCGTAGATGACGATGTTGGAGGCGGGCACGCCCGCCGCCATCACCCCCTTCACGACCTCGAGCACCAGCTCCTTGTTCGAGGCCATGGTCGCCCCGACCTTGCCGGCGATGCCGTTGGGCTTGATGGCAACCTTGTCGTCCTTGTGGATGAACTTGCCGAACGCGGCGCCCATGTCCGAGAGCCCCGTCAGCTCGGCCATCGCGCGCTCGAGCATGCTGCGCGCCGCCTCCTCCGTCGGCCAGAGGCCGTTCGGCTGGAGGGTGCCCGACTTCGACACCTTCACGATCTTGCCCGGGATGGACAGCGGGACGAACCCCGCCGGCGGCGTGGCCGCGAGCCCGGAGGGCCCCGCCGCGAACGCCTCGCCGCCGCCGAGCGCGGCGGCGCCGGCGCCGGCAGCCAGCGTACCGAGGAAGGCGCGGCGCGAGGGGTGCGAAAGATCGCGATGCCAGGAGCGAGAGCTAGCCATTGGGGCCTCGTTACGCTGCGGAAGGTCCGAGGATGCTAGCCGACATCGCCGCGGCGCGCACCCGGTCCGCGAGGGGCGGATGTGCGCAGGTCAGCTCGACGCCGACGTGTAGCGGGAGATGGCGCGCTTCCATACGAAGCGGGCCACGGAGGCGAAGGCGACGGTGCCGAGCACGGAGAACGCCACGGTCGGCAGCGAGGGCGCGTCGAGGAGCGCCTCGGCAGGGTAGGTGGTCATGAGGCCGAGCGGGATGACGAACGTGAAGAGGATGCGCCAGACCGTCCCCCTCCTGAACACGTCCACGGGCCAGCGGGCGAAATCGAAGACCGACCCGAAGAAGAACGCGAGGTTGTCCAGGCGCACCACCCAGAAGGCCGCCGAGATGACCAGGATCCAGAGCGAGTAGAGGACCTGACCCCTTCACCGGGATGACGTTCGCGCTCGCCAAGACCACGCACCTCAAGGTCGGCAGCGGGATCTCGGTGCTGCCGGGGCGTCATCCCGTGCTGGTCGCGAAGCAGCTCGCCTCGCTGGCGGGGCTGGCGCCGGGCCGGGTGCTGCCGGTGTTCGGCCTGCAGCCGGCCGCTCCCGGCGAGCGCGCGCTGTTCCCGGTGCCCGCCGGGCAGCGCGGCGCGGTGTTCGACGAGGCGCTGGCGCTGCTGCGGCTGATGCTGACGACCGACGTGGTGTCCTTCCACGGATCGTTCTTCACCGTGGAGGACGCCTCGGTCGGCCCGCTGCCGGCCAAGCCGCTGGACATCTGGCTGGCCGGATCGGCCCCGGCCGGGCTGCGCCGGGTGGGACGGCTCGGCGACGGCTGGCTCGGCTCGCTGCTCACCCCGGCCGAGGCGGGCGAGGCGGTCGCCGTCATTAACGACGCCGCGGACGAGGCGGGACGGCAGGTGGACCCGGATCACTTCGGGATCAGCCTGGCGATCGCGTTCGGCGGCCTGCCGGACGCGCTCGCCGCCTCGATCCGTCGTCGGCGGCCGGAGGCCGACCCGGCGGCGCTGGTCGCGGACGGCTGGGCGGGCGCGCGCGACCTGATCGCGTCGTTCGCCGCCGCCGGGCTGAGCAAGTTCGTCGTCCGCCCGGCGACGCCGCCGGAATCCTTCGAGGACTTCGTCGCCGGCTTCACCCGCGAGCTGGCGCCCGCTGCAGACGTGAGGCGCTACTCCTTGTCGACCGACGCCTGGTAGATCTGCGCGATCGACGCGTTCAGCCGCGCGTTGAACTGATCGTCGGTCTGGCCGTCGGTCAGGCCCTCGAGCAGCGCGCGGGAGAAGCTGGCGATCATCGCGTGGTCGTGCACGAGCAGCGCGCAGGCCTCGTCGCGGCTGTAGCCGCCGGACAGCGCGAGCACGCGCAGCACCCGGGGATCGGACGCCAGGTCGGCGTAGAGGCCGGGCTGGGTCGGGATGGTGAGCTTGAGCATGATCAGCGCGTCGGCCGGCAGCGCCTCGACGTGCTTGTGGATGGCATCGTGCAGCAGCGTCTCGGCCTGCTCCTTGTGCGGGCTGGTGATGCTGACCTCAGGCTCGAGGATGGGCACCAGCCCGGCCGCCCGGATCCGGTCGGCGTAGCCGAACTGCTGCTCGACGATCGCCGCGATCCCGGTCTCGCTGGCGTCCTTGATGACCGAGCGCATCTTGGTGCCGAAGATCCGCGTGCTGGTTCGCCCCTCGAGCAGCTCGTCGAGGGTGTCGATCGGCTTCATGAGCTGCACGCCGTCCTTCTCGTCGGCCAGCCCCAGGTCCACCTTCAGGATCGGGACGACGTTCTTCCGCTCCCACAGGTAGCGGGCGGTCGGCAGCCCCTCCACCTCCCGCTCCATGGTCTGCTTGAACAGGATCGACGCGATGACGCGGTCGCCGTCAAAGGCCGGGCTGGTGAACACGCGGGTGCGCATGGCGTGGACGAAGTCGAACATCTCGGCATCGGAGTGTACCGGTCCCGGCCGATGCCGTACTCGGCCAGCGCCCCCGGCGTGCTGCCGCCGCTCTGGTCCAGGGCCGCGAAGAAGCCGGTGCGCGGACTTCACCTTCTCCAGCTGATCTGTCGTTCATGCTGCCACCTTAGGCCAGCACGGTAATCGCGGTCAGGAGCAGCCCGTCACGCGCCAGCCACCGGCCGCTGAAGCCGGCCGGCGGCACGCCGCTTGACGCGGGCGCCGCGATCAGCAGCCGCGCCTCGAAGGTGCCGTTGGCCGCGTTTATGGTGATATTCGCGTCGCCAAAGCCGAGCCAGCGGCCCGCCAGCGGGAACCAGGCCTTATAGACCGATTCCTTGGCGCTGAAAAGCAGCGTGTCCCAGCAGACGCCGGGCACGTCGCGCGCCAGGTCGCGGAGCCGGTCACGCTCGTCCGGCCGCGCCACCAGCCCCAGCACCTCAGGCGGAAGCCATTCGGCGGGCTCGGCGTCAACCCCGATCGTGAGCACCTCGCTGGCGCGGGCGACGGCGGCGGCGCGGTACCCGGCGCAGTGGGTGATGCTGCCGACGATGCCCGACGGCCACTGCGGCGCGCCCGCCTGGCCCGGCAGGATGGGCGCGGGCCCGATGCCGAGCGCGCCGAGGGCGCTGCGCGCGCAGTGCCTGCCGGTCGCGAACTCGCGGCGGCGTTTTTCCACCGCCCGCGCGAGCAGCGCCTCCTCGGCCGGGAAGAGCGCGGCCTCAGGCGGGTCGCCGAACGCCTCCGCGCATTCCACCCCGGCGGGCAGGATCTCGCTGATCACCCGCGCTCCCCCCGTCGCGACGGCGCCCAGAATGGGCCTTCCCGGATTATGCCCTGCGATCGCCGATGGCCGGGGCCGACTCGTCACCCTCGCGGCGAGACCCGTCCGGGCGATGGCCACCTGAACAACATCTGAAACTACATACACACGGGGCATACTGCGAGCATGAGCAGAGTCATGGTGGCCGCGCACCGCGGGGTCGCCGCCGGGGCGGCGGAAAACACGATCGAGGCATTCACCAACGCGATCGCCATCGGCGCCGACATGATCGAATTCGACGTCCGGATGACCCGCGACGGCGAGCTGATCGCCTTCCACGACGCCCGCGTCAACGGGATCGCGGTGGGCAGCCTCACCCGCGACGACATCGAGTCCGCCGTCGGCGTGCGGCCGCCGCTGCTGACCGAGGTGCTGCAGCGCCTGCGCCGGCCGCATCAAGCTCGACGTCGAGCTCAAGGAGGACGGTTACGTGGCCGACGTCATGGCCGCGCTGAAGGTGATATCGGACCCGGGCGAGTTCGTGGTGACGTCTTTCCTGCCGTCCGCCGTGGGGGCCGCGAAAATCGCGTTCCCCGAGGTCAAGACCGGGCTGCTGGTCGGCGGGAGCGCGCGCTGGGCGGGCTTGCCGACCTCGCTCCGCGAGCTCTACCCGGTCGGCCTGGCCCGGCAGGTCCGCGCCGACTACCTCGCGCCGCACTACACCCTCGCCCAGTTCGGCACCGTCGGCCGGGCCGCCGCGGCGGGACTGCCGTGCCTGCTGTGGACGGTGAACGCCGACAGCGACATCCGCGCGTTCGCGACCGACCCCCGGGTCGCCGCCATCATCACCGATCACGCCGAGCGGGCGCTCGAAATCGTCGCCGCCGCGACCTGAGGCGCCTACGCCCTGGTGAACACCGCGTGGATGGTGATGATGTTGTCCAGGGACATCATGCCGAGCTGGTTGAACGTCAGGCCGTACTGGCCCCGGTTGACCGGCAGCTCGGCGTCAAGCGAGATCTCGTCGGCGCCGTGCGCGGCGACCGTTCCGCTGACCGTGACCGGCCTGGTCTGGTCGCGCACGGTCAGCGTGCCGGACACGACGGCGCCCTGCCCGACAGCGTGACCGAGGTGGCGCTGAACGTGATGTCGGGGTACTTGGCCGCGTCGAAGAAGTCGGCCGAGCGAAGGTGGTCGTCGCGCTTCTTGATGCCGGTGTCGATCGACGCCGCCGCCACCGTGATCGTGCCGGTCGCCTCGCCGGCGGCGGAGATCACGGCCGACCCGGTAACCTGGCTGAAGACGCCCTTGACCTTGACCAGGCCCCACACGCTCTTGGTGCGGAGCCCGACCGAGGACTTGGCCCCGTCCAGGGTCCATGCTCCGGCCAGCTTCCCGTCCGCGAGCAGTGCCTGCGCCTCTGATGCCATGTCGCGCTCCCGGGTTATTTTGTTAGTAAGTAAAAATAGTTTTGATAACGGAACAATATATAGTGAGTCGCGAGTCTGGTCAAGGAGAGCAGCGTGAGCGACGAAGCGGGCGGCAGGGAGCACTCGGCGCTGTGCCTGCGGCTCATGCAGCTGTTCCCGCGCGTGTCGCGGGGCATGCGGCGCTGGCAGGACCGGGTCGCGCCGAGCTCGGGCACCCCGCTCGGGCCCAGGCACGTCGCGGCGCTGCAGCAGCTCCGCGGCGGGCCCGTCACCGTCGGCGAGCTCGCCTCGCTGCTCGGCCTCACCCTGCCCACGGTCAGCGGCGTGCTGGCCGACCTCGACCGGGCCGGCTTCATCGACCGGCAGCCGGACCCGGCCGACCGGCGGCGGACGCTCGTCCAGATCCACCCGGCCGAGGCCGCCGTGGTCGAGCAGTGGCTGGACGGCGCCGCCAGCCCGCTCGCCCGGGTCCTCGACAAGCTCGAGCCCAGCGAGCGAGCCGCCTTCCTCAAGGCGATGAACATGCTCGAGGAAGAGCTCACCGCCGACGACGCCCGCCCCTGACCACAGGCAGGGATGACGCGCCCACGGTCGGGCCCCGGGGAGACCGCGCGGCCGGGAGGATAGCACGGGCGGGCGGCACGGCGTTCAGCGGCCCAGGACGCTATGGCGCCGGTGGCTGTCGGCGGTGCTACGGACGTGGGCGGATGATCTCGTCGGCGACCCACGCGGCGAGGGCGCCCCATGGGCCCAGGACGGTGCCGCGCGCCGCGTCGATCGGCCTGCGGCAGTTCACGCGTCGCGGCTGTCCGGGAACACGCGTGACCTGAGTTCCGGGGGCGGCTCCTGGGCGGTGGATACGACCTGGGCGGAGCGGGTGATCTCGGCCGGTCGCGGCCATGGCGGCGCAACGCTGGTCGAGCGCGGCGTTCTTCGGCGGAGTCCGGACGGCGCCGCTGGACGGGGCTGACCCAGATGTCGGCGTGCTGGGCGCACTATCCGCAGGGCCGAGGCCCGAGCGCTAGCGCCGATCATGACCGGCGGCCCCGGGCGCTGGACCGGCTTGGGCTCGCAGACGGCACTCGAGCGGTCAGCGCACCTGCGAAGCCGAAGGGCTGCTCCTCGGCCGTAGCTCCGACCAGCGTGCAGTCTCGCTGGCGCGGTGCTGCAGCATCGCTCCGGCTCCACGTCGATGCCGAAGGCGTCAGTACCGCGCGTGCACCATGGCCAGCCGAGGCCGCGTGGCGGATGCAGACGTGCCGCCTGCGCCGATCCAGAGCACCGCGCCCGCGATGACGACCGCGGCCGGCGCCGAGATCCTGGGCGGCACCGCGGTCCGACGGCAGTCGCAGCGTTCGGCTGAACGAGCCCGGCCAGAACGGCCCTGGTCATGCCAGCGCCGGCGCCGCGGCCGGTCGGCGCGCGCGGACCCGGTGCCAGGCCGGCGATGCTCGAACTCGAGCACCGCCGGTCGAGCTCACGCCCGCGCGGAGACGGTCGTCGTAGTCCAGCCTGCGGCGAGCCGTCCGGCTGGACAGAGCTGCGCCGAGCCCGCCGAGGGTTGGCCGGCTCGCGGTCGGCGTCACGTACGCGCACGCGATCGTAGGCTTGCCGGCCAGCGGGCCCCGTAGCGTCCATGGCTGAGAGGCTCGGCCGCGACCGCCCGCGCATCGGCACCGGCAGCGAGTTGACATCGCGATCTCCAACCCCTGGGTGGAATCCTCCACCCGGCTGCCGCCGCCAAGGGTCGGCCCGCTCCCAGGCGGGGCGGCTAATATCCAGGTGTTCTACTCGCCGTCATGATCCGTCACAGGAGGACCCCGTGGACCCCCAGACCGTAGACCAGAACTACGCCCAGCTGCAGCAGCAGGGACAGCAGACCGCGGCGCTGATCCAGACGCTGGCCGGCAAGCTGCAGGCCGCCGCCGCGGCGGGCGACACGAACGCCCGTGAGTGGATGCTCGACCTGAAGGAGGTCGCGCTCGGCGTCCAGCAGGAGGAGGGGCAGGTGTCGCTGCTGCTGCAGTCCATCCACTCGATGGTGGACAACCACGTGCAGTCGACCGGGCAGCCCGGGTACCAGCAGCAGGGCTACCAGCAGCCGCCGGGTACCAGCAGCAGGGTACCAGCAGCCGCAGTACCAGCAGCAGGGCTACCAGCAGCCGCAGTACCAGCAGCAGGGCGGAATGATGGGCGGCGGGGGCGGCATGCTGCAGTCGTTCCTCGGCGGCGGTTTCGGCCGCGCGATCGTGACCGGGGCCGGCTTCGGCATCGGCGACGACATCATCAACAAGATCTTCTAGGCCGTCCGTCGCTGACGTGGTCGAGCGGGCGTCGCCGCGGCTGATGGCCGCCCGCTCGATGACGGTGGCGGCGCTGCCGCCACCCGGGACGAACCGTTACTGACCGGGTGACACGAATCTTTCCGTGACGCTACCTCGGCCTAGCCCGCCGCCGGACGGGACCGCCGGCCCGGTGCAGGCATCGGCGTCCCCGCGGCCGCCGCCGGTCCTGGTCGAGGACCACCGCGAGCACCGGATCCGCAGGCCGGCCGATCTGCTGCGCTGCCTGGCCTGCATCGTCGTGCGTGGTCGTGCTGGCCGGCCTCGGCATCGTGGCGAGCGCGACGGCGGACGGCGTGGAAACCAACATCGTCGAGGTGAGCCAGGTCGATGCCGCATGCGCTGCTGGCCACCGCGCGGCCCCTCGCGCTGTTCGCGCTGCTGGTGCTGTCGGTCGCGCTGGCCATCCGCCAGCTCGTCCGCCGCCAGCCGCGCGCGCTGGCCGAGGCCGTGGCGACCGGCGTGCTGGCCGGCGCGGCGGTCGACGGCCGCCAACTACCTGCTGCGCCGCGGGTCGCCGGCGCGGCTCTACGACGCGATCACCATGTCCAAGCCCGACGTCAGCCATGTCGCGGCGCTCGACGGGTACCTGGCCGCCCTGGTCGCCTATCGCCGCCGTGCTCGGCCTGGGCGGGCGGCAGGCCCGCTGGCGGACCGCGATGTGGCTGCTCATCTGCGTGTACGCGCTGGTGAACCTGTCCGCCTCCACCACCACGGTGCTGTCGCTGCTCATCTCGGTGCTCATCGGCGGCGCCATCGGCCTCGGCGTCCGCTACGCGGCGGGCTCGATACCGACGCGTCCCACCGCGGAGGAGATCGCCGGGGCGCTGAACTCCGCCGGCTGCCCGGTGTCGGAGATGCGGCGGGTCGGGCAGTCCGGCGCCGGCACCGAGTCCCGCCGCTACGCCGCGGTCGCGCTCGGCGGAGGCCGGCTCGACGTCTCCGTGTACGACTGGGACCAGCAGGCGGCCGGGCTGCTGTACCGGCTGTACCGGCTGGTCCGGCTGCAGCGGCAGGTGTCGCGCGGGGCGCCGCTGTCCCAGGACCGCGCGGTGGAGCGGCTGGCGCTGCTCTCCTACGCGGCCCAGGACGCCGGCGTGCCCATGCCCAGGCTCTGCGCCCTGGTCCGGGCCGGGCCAGGAGGCGGTCGTGCTCGCCTACGAGCATCACGACGGAACGACGCTCGCCGACTACGACGGCGAGCCGACCGACGCCCAGCTCGGCCGGGTCTGGGACGCCGTGCTGCGGCTGCACGCGCACCGGGTCACCCACCGGGCGCTCACCGCGGACCACATCCTGCTGACCGCCGACGACCGGGTCCTGCTGCTCCCCCCGACCGTCCGGCGACGTGGCCGCGACCGACCTGCAGATCCGCCTCGACCGGGCGCAGCTGATGGCCGAGCTCGCGCTGCTCGTCGGACCGGACAGGTCCGCCGACCTGGCGCTGGAGAAGATCCCGACCGACGAGATCATCGCCGTCGTGCCGCTGCTGCAGACCGTCGCGCTCGCCCGTTCCACCAGGCACGCGCTGCGCCGCCGCCGGGACGTGCTGCCCGCGCTGCGCAAGCGGCTGCTTGACCCACGTCCCCGGCGGCGAGGTCGCGCCGGTCAGCTCGAGCGCATCCGGCTGCGCACCCTGGCGACGCTGGTCGTCACCGTGGTGGCGGCGTACCTGCTCGCGGGCGAGCTCGCGCGGGCCAGCCTGGCCACGGTCCTGCGGCTCCGCCGACTGGCGCTGGGGCATCGCGGCGCTGGGGCTGTCCGCGCTGACCTACGCCGGCGCGGCGCTGTCGCTCACCGGGTTCGTCACCGAGCGGCTGAGCTTCGGGCTCACGGTCCTCGCCCAGCTCGCCGGCTCGTTCGTCACGCTGGTGACGCCGGCCGCCGTCGGCGGCGCCGCCCTCAACATCCGCTACCTGCAGCGCAGGAAGATATCGGCGGCCATCGCGGCCGCCAGCGTCGGCGTGTCGCAGGTGGTGGCCTTCGTCATGCACATCTCGCTGCTGGTCATCTTCATCGCGCTCACCGGCACCAACGAGAGCCAACCCGATCAAGCTGCCGGTGGTCGCGTACTTCGTGCTCGCCGGGCTGGTCGCGGTCGCGGCCGCCGTCGCCGCCCTCCCGGCCGGGCGCCGGCTGCTCCGCGCCCGGGTGGCGCCGGCCATCAACCAGGTGCTGCCGCAACTGCTGCAGATGGCGCAGCATCCCCGCAAGCTCGCCCAGGGGATCGGCGGCACGCTGCTGCTGAGCGCGGCGTACATCGGCTGCCTGGACGTGTGCATCCACGCACTCGGCGGCTCGGTGCCCATCGCCAGCG
Source organism: uncultured delta proteobacterium (assembly GCA_963827955.1). Taxonomy (GTDB): domain Bacteria; phylum Myxococcota_A; class Polyangia; order Polyangiales; family Polyangiaceae; genus CAWHDJ01. Next base: position 1,193,456 of record CAWHDJ010000017.1, read on the forward strand.
TCGCGGTGGTCTACCTGACCGGAAGCGCGATCGGCTCCCTGGTCCCCACCCCCGGCGGCCTCGGCGCGGTCGAGGCGGCGCTGTCGGCCGGGCTCACGGCGGCCGGGCTGCCGGGCGCGGCGGCGGTCAGCGCGGTGCTCCTCTACCGGCTGCTGACCTTCTGGCTTCCGGTGCCGATCGGCTGGGTCGCCCTCAAGTACCTGGAGCGCCGCCAGGCCCTGTAGCGATCCCGCCTCCATTCCAGGGCCGACGCCGCTACCGCTGAGCGCGTACCACCTGCCGAGGCGGCGGAAAGACCGTAGGCTTCGATCGTGCCGCGGCCCGGCGGTGACGGATTCGGTCGGCGAGCGGCTGCGAGACCTGCGCCGCCGCCTCGGGCTGAGCCAAGAGCAGCTCGCCCGGCGGCTCGGCGTCTCCTTCGCCACCGTCAACCGCTGGGAGTCCGGCCGCACCCAGATCTCCGCCAAGTCGCTGGCGGCGCTGGCCGAGCTTGAGGCGGCGTCGCCGCCGACGAGGCGCCGACGGGGCCGACGCCCCCGGCGACGGCACCGCGCTGCCGGTGGCGCAGATCCAGTTTCGTCGGCCGCGAGCGCGAGCTGGCCGAGCTGGCGCAGCTGCTGCGGCAGTCGCGGCTGGTCACGCTGATCGGCCCGGGCGGCGTGGGCAAGAGCAGGCTGGCGGCCCAGGTGCTCGGCCGCCGCCCCGCTGACGACGCCGAGGTCGTGTTCGTCGCGCTCGAGCAGGTCCGGCACCCGCGCACGCTCGCCTCGGCCCTGGCCTCCCGGCTCCAGGTGCATGACCAGCAGTCCATGCCGCTGATCGAGTCGCTGCAGGCCGCGCTGTCGGCCGGAAAACGAAAACTGCTGCTGCTCGATGGCGCCGAGCGGCTGGCCGATCAGGTCGCCGAGCTGGCCGGCGAACTGCTCGACGCGGTGCCTGACCTGCGGATCGTGGTCACCAGCAGGGTCGTGCTTGGCGTGCCGGGCGAGGTGTGCTGGACCGTCCCGCCGCTCGGCTGCCCCGCCGCGGCGGCGGAGGCGGCCGACATCGCCGGTTCCGACGCGGTCCGGCTTTTCATCGCCCGGGCGAGCGAGCGGCTGCCCGACTTCCGCGCCGCCGACGTCGCGCCGCACGCGATCGCCGAGCTGTGCCGCCGTCTTGACGGCCTGCCGCTGGCGATCGAGCTGATCGCGGGCTGGGTCGGCACGCTGTCGGTCCGGGAGATCTTGCAGCAGCGGGCGGTCCTGCTCGACTCCGAGCCCGCCCAGCCCGGCGGCCGGCGGCTGGCCGACGTGCTGCAGGTGAGCTACGACCTGCTGACCGCCGAGCAGCAGCGCGCGGCTGGCGATGCTCAGCGTGCTCGCCGGGCCCTTCCGGATCGCCGACGTGCAGGCCATCCTTGACGTGGACGCGCCGACCGCCATCGCCACCACCCGGGCGCTGGTCGACTCGTCCTGGCTGATGGTCACCCGCGGCGGCGAGCAGAACGTGTTCAGCCTGCTTGAGACCATCGCCACCTTCACCGCGCTGCAACTGGAGAAGAGCAAGGACGGCCCGGCGGCCCGGCGTCGGCACGCGCTGCACTTCGCCAGCGTGGCCGCCGAGAGCGAGCAGGCGCTGGCCGGGCCGGACGCGGCCGAGTGGGCCGCCCGGCTTGAGGCCGCCGTCGCCGACCTGGACCTGACGATGCACTGGGCGGGCGAGAACGGCGACATCGACCTCGGGCTGCACGTCAGCTCGGCGCTGTGGCGCTGGTGGCTGTTCAGCGGCCGGCTCGCGGTCGGCCGCGACTGGCTGGGCAAGTTCCTCACCACCGTCGGCGACCGCGACGGACGAGGTCACCGGCCGCGCCTACTGCGCCGCCGCCGTGCTGGCGGCGGAGAACGGCGACTACAGCGAGGCGGTCAGGCAGGCCGAGCTGGCCATGGCGATCTTCGGCCCGCTCGGCCTGAAGACGCGGATGACGCTCGCCGCCACCGTCATCGGCTCGGCCAACCGCTATCTCGGCAACCACGAGGGCGCCAGGCGCGGCTTCGAGCGGGCGATGGAGCTGCGCGAGGAGCTCGGCGACCGGCGGGGCATGTCGGTCGCGATCAACAACCTGGCGCTGCTGGAGCTGGACGACGGCAACACTGACCGCGCGCAGCGGCTGTTCGAGCAGGCGCTGGCGATCAAGCGCGAGTTCGGCGAGCGGCGGTCGATCGCCCTCGGCCTCGCCAACCTGGCCGACGTGCTGATCAGGACCGGCCAGTGGGACGCGGCCGAGACCGTGCTGACCGAGGGGGCCGGCCTGGCGGCCGGGAACCCGCAGCTGATCGGCACCATCGCCTGCAACCAGGGCGCGCTGGCCGCGCACCGGCAGGACTGGGCGCTGGCCACCGAGAGGTTCGAGGCGGCGATCGCGGCGTCGCAGGCGGGCGGGCACCCGCACGACGTGATCGAGGCGATGATCGGGCTCGGCCGGGTGCACGCGCAGGCCGGGGATCACCAGGCCGCCGTCGCCCGGCTGCGCGCCGCGCGGGCGCTGGCGACCGAGATCGGCAACCCGCAGCTGCTCGCGGCGGCGGAGGCGGCCCTGGCCGAGGGCACCGGCCCGAGCCGGCGCGGCCGGCCGGCCGGGGCCCGGCCGCCGGCCGTCGCGGCCGGAGAACCTGACCAGCCGCCAGGCCGAGGTGCTGGCGCTGCTGGCGGCGGGCCTGAGCAACAAGCAGATCGCGGCCGAGCTCTACCTGAGCACGGCCACCGTCGAACGCCACCTGGCCACCATCTACCGCAACCTCGGTCTCGGCGGCCGGGTCGAAGCGGCCAGGTTCGCCATGGAGAACGGGCTGGCCGGGCAGCCGCGAACGACCGCGGTCGTGTTATAGCGCCGCCGGGCCCTCGGCTGAACGGCGGACGCGGCGGACCACGATCCCCGGATGAGCTCTATGTTCCCTTTCACCACGCGGGAATTACATGGTTGCCATGATGCGCCCGGACCCTTGACCCGGATAGAAAGGTGCAGCGCCGCCGAGCACGCGTCGTATCCCGACTGCAAAGGGGCCAGCCGGGGCCGAGTCGGCCGCGCTGCCTACCCCCGGGCCCGGCACACTCCGCCACATCCAAGGTCAAGGTACCCAGCACCATGAAGCTTCACGCACAGGATGTACGCCGGTCGGCCGGCGCGTTCGCGATCGTCGCCGCGGTCGCTGGGCTGGCCCTCACCGGGTGCGGCAAGACCAGCGGAACCGGGTCGACTGCCGCCACCACGACCCGGGCGCCGCGCGACGAGCCTCCGCGGCCGCCGCGAGCTCCGCCGCCAGCTCGGCTTCCGCCACGAGCTCGGCCTCGCCCGCCTCGGCCGTCGTGTCCTCAGGCTCGCTTCCGTTCCCGACCACGGTCGGCGACACCTGGAACTACAGCAACTCCAACGGGACCACGTCGCAGAACAAGATCACGTCGGCGACCCCGGTCGCGGCGGGCACGCAGCTGGCGATGGCCGTCACCTTCAACGACAACGGCGCGACCACGCACACGACCTGGGACTACATCGTCGCCCCGAACGGGCAGATCTCGCTTCCGACCAGCCAGTTCACCTCGTCCATGTCCAGTGCCGGCGCCACATTCAAGGTCCTCTCCGGCGGTATCTACTGGCCGACGTCCGCTCAGGTGGCCAGCGGTCAGCCCGACCACAGCACGCTGGTCATGCAGATCACGGTCGCGGGCAAGACCCAGACGATCACCGAGCACATCACCTCGACCGGCGAGGGCACCCAGTCGGTCACGGTCCCCGCCGGAACTTACGCGGCTACGGTCGTGAACGTGGCCGAGACCGCGGACATCGAGGGCTACAACCTGACCATCAACGACAAGACCTGGCTGGCCCCCGGCGTGGGCCCGGTCCAGAGCGAGCTGATCAGCGTCGACGGGAGCAAGACGGACCTCACCAACAAGGAGGTGCTGACCTCCTTCGTCAAGGGCTAGCCAGAGGCTGGCCCGGACTCGCGGGCCAGCCAACAGCGCGGCACGGCTCTGCGCCTAGCAGCCGATCGCATTCGACAGCTCCCGGATAACGCCCGGCCGCCCAGCGGCCGGGCGTTATGGTCTGATCTGTTGTGGTATGAACGTCGGGGACGCGATAGTCAACAATGAGCCGCAATTATCTACGGTTGGGCATATCGACCTTTGCCAGGCCCATCCTCATTCACCCCGGCGCGACATGTCGAGAAGGATGAGGAATGCAGCCGCTCACTAGCGATGATCCCGCTCAGATCGGGACCTACCGGCTGCAGGCCCGGCTCGGCGTCGGCGGGATGGGACGGGTCTACCTGGCGCACACGCCCGGCCGGACGGCCGGTCGCGTTGAAGGTGGTGCGGTCAGACCTCAGCCACGACCAGGATTTCCGTGTCCGCTTCAGTCAGGAGATCCAGGCCGCCCAGCGCGTGCGCGGGCTGTACACGGCGGAGTTGATCGACGCGGACCCGGCCGCCACGCCGCCCTGGCTGGTGACCGCGTACGTGCCGGGGCCGTCCCTCGAGGATGTCATCGACAGCAGCGGCCCGATGCCGGAGGCGATGGTCTTCCGGCTCATCGCCGGGGTCGCCGAGGCGCTGCAGGCCATCCACGCCGCCGGCGTCATCCACCGCGATCTCAAGCCGTCCAACGTGCTGCTCGCGCCGGACGGCCCGCGGGTGATCGATTTCGGGATCGCCCGGGCGCTGGCGGCGATGCCATTGACGCGCAGCGACACCATGATGGGATCGCCGGACTTCCTGTCTCCGGAGCAGATTCTCGACCGGCCCATCACCCCGGCGATCGACGTGTTCGCCCTCGGCTCGCTCGCCGCGTTCGCGGCGACCGGCCGGCTGCCCTTCGGCCAGGGGCACATGACGGAGGTCGCGCACCGGGTGGTGCACGAGCCGCCGGACCTGGCGGGCTGCCCGGTCCGGCTGCTCACCCTGATCGAGTCCTGCCTGGAGAAGCAGGCCGAGGCCCGGCCGGCACCCGGCCGGGTGCTCGAATTCTGCCTGGCGCGGGCGGCCGAGCTGGCCGATCCCAGCCCGCCCCGCAGCCAGACCCGGCCCGGCCAGCCGGGTGGCGCGCCCGCGCCCAGCACGCGTGGCGGCGACCGCTCGGCCGGCCGTCGTGCTGCCGGACCACGGCCGGCGGCTGGGCGGCCGCGGGGAGGCAGCGCAGCGCGGGCAGCGCGACGCCTCCCGCTCGCCGCCGCGCCTGGCCGCCGCCATCCTGGCCGCGGTGGTCATCGTGATCGCGATGACGAGCCACCTGGCACGGCCAGGCCGCCCGGCGGCGCTAAGGCCGCGCGCCAGTCACCGCGCCGCCGGCGCCGCCGCCGCCCCCGCCAGCCGGCCGCCGCCAAGCCGCAGCGCCCGTTCCCCGCCGCCCGGTGGTCCTGCTGTCTCAGGGGCACCCGGTCACCGCGTCGTCGGTGCAGGGCTACCACCTGGGCGGCGGCTAACGCCGTCGACGGCAACCTCGGGACACGCTGGTCGAGCGCCTGGAGCGACCCGCAGTGGCTGGAGGTCGACCTCGGGGCCACGCATACCGTCACCAAGGTCGTGCTCGACTGGGAACGCGCCTACGCCACCGCCTTCCAGATCCAGGTCTCCGACAACGGCACCACGTGGACGGACATCTACTCGACGACGACCGGCGCCGGCGGCGCGCAGACGCCTGCAGGTGCAGCGGCTCCGGCCGTTACGTCCGGATGTACGGCACCCAGCGGGCCACGCAGTACGGGTACTCGCTGTGGGAATTCCAGGTCTTCGGCAGCTGACCACGGCTGGCGAGTAACGAGGCGGACGGGGTGAGAGCCAGGGTCCGTTCGGAAGAAAAGAATTTGAATTTTCAGCGGTAGGGGCGCAGTTCCTCGCGCGCGATCGAGCGCAGGTGCACCTCGTCGGGCCCGTCGGCCAGGTGCAGGGTGCGCAGGTGCGCCCAGGACTCGGCCAGCGGGGTGTCGGCCGAGACGCCGGCCCCGCCGTGCACCTGGATCGCCCGGTCGAGGACGTAGCTGGCGGCCCTCGGCGCCGCCACCTTGATCGCGGCGATCTCGGTCCGCGCGCCCTTCGCGCCGACGTTGTCGATCAGCCAGGCGGCCTTGAGCACGAGCAGCCGGGCCTGCTCGATCGCCAGCCGGGACTCGGCGATCCACTCCTGCACGACGCCGTGCCGGGCGATCGGCGAGCCGAAGGTGGTGCGCGACGACGCCCGGGCGCACATCAGCTCCAGCGCCCGCTCGGCCGCGCCCAGGCTGCGCATGCAGTGGTGGATGCGGCCGGGCCCGAGCCGGGCCTGGGCCATCATGAAGCCGCCGCCCTGCGGGCCGAGCAGGTTCTCGGCCGGGACCCGCACGTCGTCGTAGTGGATCAGCGCGTGGCCGCCGTGCGGCCCGTCGTCGTAGCCGAAGACCGAGGTCGAGCGCTCGAGCGTGACGCCCGGCGCGTCCAGCGGGACGAGGATCATCGAGTGCCGCGCGTGCCGCTCGGCGTCCGGGTCGCTGACGCCCATCACGATCGCGAACTTGCACTCGGGCCGCATCGCGCCGCTCGACCACCACTTGCGGCCGCTGACGACGTACTCGTCGCCGTCGCGGGTGATCCTGGTCGCGATGTTGGTGGCGTCCGACGACGCGACGTCCGGCTCGGTCATCGAGAAGCAGGACCGGATCTCCGCCTCCAGCAGCGGCCGCAGCCACCGCTCATGCTGGTCGTCGGTGCCGAACATGGCGATCAGCTCCATGTTCCCGGTGTCGGGGGCGGCGCAGTTCATCGCCTCCGGCGCGAGCGCCCATCGAGCGCCCGGACAGCTCGGCGATGGGGGCGTAGTCGAGCACGGTCAGGCCGGCGCCGAACCGCTCGTCGGGCAGGAACAGGTTCCACAGGCCCTGCTTGCGGGCGATCTCCTTCAGCCCGGCCAGCACCTCGGGGGTGCGGAAGGGGTCGCCCGCGGCGGTGTTCGCGGCGGCCTGCTGGTGGAAGGCCGGCTCGGCCGGGTAGACGTGCTCGTCGAGGAACGCCCGGACCTGGTCCTGCAGCCCGATCGAGCGCTCGCTGTGGTTGAAGTCCATGCCTGCTCCTGGCTGGTCGGGATGTGGGCTTGGTCGGCTAGTCGGCTAGCAGGCCGAGGGCCGCGTCGAGCAGCTGCGGAACTCGCTCGCCCATGTGCGCGAACCCCTCCCCCACGGTCTTGCCCTGCAGGTAGCGATAGTGGATGCCCTCGGAGATGACCGCGAGCTTGTAGTAGCCGAAGGCGATGTACCAGTCCAGCTGCGACAGGTCACGGCCCGCGCCGGCGGCGTACCGGGCGGCCATCTGCTCGGCGCTGAGGAAGCCGTTGGCCGGGCTCATGGCCGGCATGACGCCGTCGCTCTCGGCGGCGAGGCTGTGGTAGACGGCCAGCAGCCCGACGTCGGCGAGCGGGTCGCCGAGGGTGGCCATCTCCCAGTCGACGACGGCGGCGATGCCGCTGACGTCGCGCCGGTAGATGACGTTGGTGAGCCGGTAGTCGCCGTGCACGATGGCCGGCGCGCCCTGCGCGGGCATGGTGGCGGTGAGCCGCTCCACCACCTGGTCGAGTTCGGGGCGGGGCGCCGTCTCCGAGGCCTGCCACTGCGGCGTGCCACCGCTTGACCTGGCGGGCCAGGTACCCGTCGGGGCGGCCGAAGTCGGCCAGGCCGATGCCGGCCGGGTCGATCGAGTGCAGTTCGAGCAGGGTGTCGACCAGCCGCTCGCACGCCTGCCGGGCCAGCGCCGGGGTGAGCGCGGCCAGCCGGTCGGCCTGGTCGAACACGACCCCGTCGACGAAGGACATCAGGTAGAACGGGGCGCCGAGCACCTCAGGGTCGGCGCACAGCGCGATCGGCGGCCGGCACCGGGACGTCGGTGACGCCAGCGCGCTGATCACCCGGAACTCGCGGGCCATGTCGTGCGCGCTCGGCAGCACGTGCGCGAGCGGCGGGCGCCGCAGCGCCCACACCGACGCGCCGTCGGTGATCCGGTACGTGAGGTTCGACTTGCCCCCCGCGATCAGCTCGCCGTCGATCGGCCCCTGCCGCAGGCCGGGACGCTCGTCGTCAAGCCAGTGCGCCAGTGCGGCAAAGTCGACGCCAGGGAGCCCGCTCACTGGTGTCTCCGGCTTAGGCGCGACCGCGCTCTCCTCGTTCGTCGCTCCTCAGTCCAGACAGCGCGGCGCCCTTCCGTTCGCTCACGACGTCACCGTACAGACCAGCCTGTCGTCCGCGACGGCTGCCGGTCACCGGAGCTCGCTCCGAGCAGGCCCCCGCGTATGCCCACCCTTCACTGCTGGCTGCTTGCGCCTCTGGCTTAGGATGAAATCGGGCGCCAAAGAGCTTGCCGGGGCGGGCTCGGATACGGAGCTGGGTGTTATGCCGAGTGTGAAGAATGCCGTCGCACGGCCGAGGCCTCTGGGCCGCGCGACCAGTGACAGCGAGCCCGCCGACGGCCGCGCGGCGAGGTCGCTCCGCTCGCGCCGCGCGATCGTCGACGCGATGCGCGCGCTGCACGCCGAGGGTGACCTCCGGCCGACCGCCCCGCGCGTGGCCGAGCGGGCCGGGGTATCGGTGCGCACCGTCTGGCAGCAGTTCGCCGACATGGAGACGCTGCTGGTCGAGGCGAACCGCCGCGACTTCGAGATCCTGCGATCGCTGACCAAGCGGATCGACCCCGAGCTGCCGCTGCCCGCGCGGGTCGCGGGCTTCACCAGCCAGCGGGCGCGGATCCTGGAGCAGATGACCCCGACCTGGCGGGCGGCCCGCATCCACGAGCCGTTCTCGGCCGAGCTCTCGCGCAGCAGGGCGGTGACGCTGGCGAAGGCCAAGGCGGAGCTGGAGACCGTCTTCACATCGGAGCTGGCCGAGCTGCCCGGCAAGCGGCGCCAGTGGCTGCTCGACGGGCTGCACGCGATCAGCATCTGGTCGTTCTGGGAGTCGCTCCGGACCGAGCTCGGCCTCGGCCTCGATCAGGCCGAGGAGCTCTTCCGCGCACACTTTCAGCGCGCTGCTGGCCGAGGCGGGGTTCGCCGACGCCAGGTTCGCCGCCCGGCCGGGCTTCGCCTAATTGCAATCGTTCGCAGCGTTAGTGGCCCGGGTCACACCATTGAATTCGCACGTACCGTGCGACTATCTTGACCTTACGTCCCAGTTGGTTGGGGCAGCCGACAATGATGATGGCGAGGGTCAGTATGAGTGTGACCGCGGAAGATACTGGTATCAGCCGCCCCGGCGGCGGTGCAGCGCGGCTATGGCAACGACAGCTATCGTCGTATCCCGATACCACGCCCCGCATGGTCTACCTGGGGATCACGGTACTCGTCACGATCATGCTCTACTACGAGCTCTACGTGGCCGGCTCGGTCTCCACGCTGATCCTGGCCAACCTGCACGTGTCCTTTAACTTCTTCGTGTACCTGCTGGCCTTCGGAAACCTGATCGGCGCGTTCGGCGCGCTGCTGGCCGGGCTCACCGACCGGCTCGGCCGGGCCAACCTGGTGGTCGGGGGCCTGCTGGTCACCGGGATCATGACCGTCGTCGTCCTGCCGAACGCGACCAACAAGTGGGCCTACGGCATCGAGGGCTTCGCCGTCGGCCTGGTCGAGGGCATGTGCCTGGTCGCCACCCCGGCCCTCATCCGCGACTTCTCCCCGCAGATGGGGCGGGCCACCGCGATGGGCTTCTGGACGGTCGGCCCGGTCGCGGGCAGCCTGATCGTCGCGGTCGTCGGCAGCGCCACCGTCCCCGCCGTCGTGACCAACGACCGGATCTGGACCGACCAGTACTCGTATCTGCGGCATCGCCGGCCTGGTCGTCTGGCTGATCGCCCTGGTCGGGCTGCGGGAGCTCTCGCCCGAACCTGCGCGATCAACTGATGGTGTCGATCCGCGACCGCGCCCTGATCGAGGCGCGGGCCAAGGGTCTCGACATCGAGGCCGCGCTGAAGCACCCGTTCCGCCAGCTGCTCAAGCCCGACATCGTCATCTCCGCGTTCGCGGTGTCGGTCATGCTGCTCATCTACTACACCGCCGTCGGCTTCTCCCTCATCTACCTGACCACGGTGTTCGGCTTCTCGGTCAAGGACGGCAACGGCCTCGGCAACTGGAACTGGGGCTTCAACGTCATCGCGGTGCTGCTGGTCGGCATCATCTCCGACCGCTTCCGGGTGCGTAAGCCGTTCATGGTGATCGGCGGCGTCATCGCCGCGGTCATGGTCGTGGTCTACCTGGAGCAGGCCGGCCACCACCCCGGCTACTACACGGTCGCGCTCATGCTGGCGGCGCTGTCGCTCGGCCTCGGCATCGCCTTCGCCCCGTGGATGGCGAGCTTCACCGAGACGGTCGAGGCCAGGAACCCGGCGCTTACCGCGACCGGCCTGGCGATCTGGGGCTGGATCCTGCGGGTGGTGGTCTTCGTCTCCTTCCTGATCATCCCGGCCGTCGTCAACACCGTCACCCCCTGGTCACCTACGGGGCCACGGTGCAGACCGACGTGGCCCAGTACGGCCCAGCTCGCGTTCGCGAGCATCCTACCCGGCCGTGGTGGCCGACGCGCAGAAGGTCCCGCCGAACGTGATCGCGACCGCGACAGAGATCCCGGCCAACGTGACCGCCACCGCCGCCAAGATCCCGGCGTCGGTTATCGCCACCGCCACCGCCGACAGCGTGCAACTGGCCAACGCGCAGAAGTTCGCGCCCGAGCTGGCCCTGATCCAGGCCAACCCAGCCTGTTCACCGAGCTGGCGGCCGACCCGACCAACACGGCGCTGCTGGCGCAGGCGGTCGCTGCCGCCGGCGGCGGCGCCAAGGGGCTCGCATGCTGGCCACGATCGCCGCCAACCAGGCCGCCATCAGCGGCGTCATCGCGGTCGGCCCGCAGCTGCAGACGGTCGCGCCGTACGCGTCCGACCTGCAGACCATCGCCCCTTACTCGGCCCAGCTGAAGACCATCGCGCCGTACTCGAGCCGAGCTGAAGGCGATGGCCCCGTACAGCGCGCAGCTAACGGCGCTGTCCAAGGTGCCGCCATCGGTGTCCGCCTACCTCACCGCCCACGCCTCCGCCGTGCAGACCGCCGCCGCCAGACCGCGGGCCAGTGGAAGACGTGGTACTGGATCTGCTTCGGCGGGCTCATCTTCTTCCTGCTCTCCATCCCGCTGCTGCGCGGCCGGTGGCGCCCGAAGGACGCCAAGCCGACGAGGAGGAGCACGAGACCATGGTCCAGGCCGAGCTGGCCAAGCTCAACGCCTAACCGCGCAGCCAGCGCGATAGCGCAGTTCAAGGCTCACCAGCCGGCCACGGTCCCCGCGCAAGCCCCCCGCGCGCGGGGGCCGTGGCCGGCCTTTTCCTGCACCGGGGTTCAAGCGCGGGCGAAGATCGTCATCGAGCCGGCTAGCTCGGCCGCAGCTCCTTCTTGAGGATCTTGCCGGTCGCGTCCTTGGGCAGGCTGTCGCGGAACTCGATCGTCCGCGGGTACTTGTACGCGGCCGCGCGCTCCTTCACGAACTCGATCAGCTCGGCCTCGGTGACCGGCTGGCCGGGCTTGACCGCCACGACGGCGTGACCTCCTCGCCCAGTCGGGTCCGGCACGCCGACGACCGCGGCCTCGGCGACCGCCGGATGGGCGTAGAGGACCTCCTCGATCTCGCGGGGGTAGACGTTGTAGCCGCCCCGGATGATCAGCTCCTTGATGCGGTCGACGATGAACAGGAAGCCGTCCTCGTCGAGGTAGCCGAGGTCGCCGGAGTGGAACCAGCCGCCCGCAAACGCCTCGGCGGTGGCCTCGGGCTTGTCGTGATAGCCGTTCATGACGTTGGAGCCGCGGACGACGACCTCGCCGACATTGTCCGCGCCGCGCGGCAGCGGGCTGGCTCTTCGTCCCAGATCTGGGCGGTGGCCCCAGGTCGGCTTGCCTACGCTGTAGACCCGCCGCTCGGTGGCGCTGACGTTGAACGTCGCCGTCGAGGCCGTCTCGGAGAGGCCGTAGCCCTCGAGGATCACGACGCCGAAGCGGCCTCGAACGAGTCGATCACCTCGGCCGGGATCGGCGCGCCGCCTGAGACCGCGACGCGCAGCGACGAGAGGTCGAAATCGGGCCGTCGGCCGCGCGACGCCGAGCAGCGCGACGTACATGGTCGGGACGCCCACGAACACGGTGACGCGGTCCCGCTGCATGGGCTCGAGGACGGCGCGGGGCTCGAAGCGGGCACGAGCGTCATGGTCCCGCCGAGCGGACGCAGGTGTTCATGATCCTCGACAGCCCGAACACGTGGAACAGCGGCAGCGCGACGAGCACGACGTCGTCGGCGCTGAACTCGAACAGGCGGCCCGGGATGTCGGCGTTCATGTACAGCGCGAAGTGGGTCAGCTCGGCGCCCTTCGGGTCCCGGTCGTCCCCGACGTGTAGAGGATCACGGCCGTGTCCACCGGGCTGCGGTTCTCGAGATGCGGGCGGGCGCGTCGCCGGCCAGCAGTTCCTCACGGGGCGCCGGTCGCACCGGCCCGCTGGTCGGGTTGGCCATTCGACCGGGCCGGCCTCGGTGCCGACCACGTACAGCCGCTCGACGCTGCCGCGTCGGCCGCCGGCCGCACTGGGCCAGGAGGCGGAGGCCATCAGTGACCCGGGCCTGCTAGCTGAGTGGAAGGCGATCTCCGGGGCCTTCAGCAATACGTTCATGGGCACCACCACGGCGCCGGCTTTCAACACCCCGAAGTAGGCCACCAGGAACTCGGGATGTTTGGCCTGCAGCCCGACCCGGTCGCCGGGGGCGACGCCGGCCCCGGCCAGGTGGCCGCAGGCGGTCGGACTGCTGGTCAAGCTGCGCGTAGCTGAGCCTGACGTCGCCCAGGATCACCGCCGTCTTGTCCGGCGCCCGCCGGGCCGACTCCCGCAGCATCACCGCGAGGTTGAAGTCCATTCACCGCTCCTCAAGCCATCCGGGCGGCCGACGCTGGCCGGACCTGGTAGTTCGTCCTCAGAATGTCATCGGCTGCCATTGGGTGCAAGATCGCCTGGCGCGCCCGGCCGGTCTCGGCTTCACCGTCGGCATGATGCTCGGGCTGGCGTTCTTCGCCGCCGTCAACGGCCTCGCCTACGTCATCTCTA
>CAWHDJ010000018.1:0-1783973 GCA_963827955.1 uncultured delta proteobacterium
TGGCGGGTCGCCCGGGCGGCGTAGTCGTCCTGCGTCGCGGAGCGCGGTCCTTTCACGGAGTCTTCCCCTTGGCTCCACCGCGTTGCCGGCGAGTAACAATCAACCGAAGTCGTAGCTGCACCGCAACGGGTCCGTGCGCCGGAACGCCCGCAGGATGCCGTCGATCCGCTCCACCATGAAGGATCGATCCGGCTCGGATGCCGCCCACGCCCGGAGGGCCTCGAGCTCGGCGACAATTCGTGGGATCTCGCTGTCTTTCGCGACGGTGTTGAGCGCTCCGTCGTGGAGATGCGACACCAGCGCGAGGCCGAGCTTTTCGCACGCTGGGAGCCACCAGGTGCGAAAGACTTCGCTCGTGGCCACGGGGACCTCCTCGAACTGCCCGGTATCCAAGTGACGTATGCCCATCGAGACAGTCATTGCCTACCTCCGGCGAGCCTCAGTCTGCGCGCTTCCACGGCGGCCACACCCTGACCTCCGCGTGCGCCGGCCCGCTGCCGCCGGCGCCTCCCCGCGGCGGCGCGCCGAAGCCCGGCGCAGGCAAGAGGCGCAGCAGGCGGGCACAGCCCTCGATGCGCTTCGCGACGGCGAGCGGCAGCATCCCGGGCGCCGGGTACAGGCACAGCGTATAGGCGCCGGCCTTGATCTCGTGGGCTGCGGGCCGCGCGTCTTCCACGAGCGGCTCGCCCGCGCTCACCACCCGGCCCTGCCCGTCGCTGAGGCGGGCGGCGCCGACCGCGGCCGCGTAGTCGACGAGGGCCCGCATCTTGTCGGGGTAGCGCACCCTCGAAGCATACACCCGGCACGCATGACGCGCCGTGTCCGGCGCGCAGGCCGTCACCGCGGGGCACGGTCTCCTGTCCTGCCCCGCTCAGGCTTTCGGCGCCAGGTCGGCGAAGCGCACCTCCTCCCCGTGCGCCGTCGTCTTGCCTCGCTCCAGGATGGACTGGAACCGCACCATGTCCTCGTCCATCGCGTGCTTGGGGTCGGCCCCGAACATCGACGCGATCAGGTGGCCCAGCGCGCCCGCGGGGGGGTTGTACGACATGCGGATGTCGAGGCGCGTGCTCCCGTCCGGGTTCGCCTCGAAGCGGGCGATGCCCGCGTTCTCGATGGCCGCCCGGGCACGCTCCGCCACGCGACGACCTGGTTCGGGATCAGCTCGGTGATCTCGCCGTCCCAGGAGACGGGGATCCCCGCCGGCCCTGCGGCGACCCAGTGGTAGCGCCGGTCGCCCGTCTTTCGCACCTCCTTCACGTGGCTCATGAAGCGGGGGAAGCCCTCGATGTTCGAGAAGCACCCGAAGACGTCGCCGACGGGGGCGCGCACCGTGATGGTCTTGTGGAAGTCGACCGCGCGCCGCCCGGCGCCGATGCCGAGCAGCCGGCTGATCGGCCGGTTGGCGATGTCGCGGACGAGGAGCGCCGCGCCGGCGCCCGCGGCGAAGGCGCCGGCCCGGTCGCGGCGCACGAGGCCCCAGGCGACGGGCGGCGCCGGCGAGCGTGCCGGCGGCGAGGCGGGTGACCGGCGCCCACTGCGCGGGGCGCTCGTTCTGCCGCCGGTAGCCGCCCTGGAGCGACGGGACGGGCTCGGACTGCGTGTGGACGTCGAGCTGGTCCTCGATCGCGGCCACGCCCTGGACCTGCGAGACGCGGGAGAGCAGGCTCCGCACATCGCCGGCGAGGATGTCGCCGCGCAGCGTCACGACGCCCTCGGCCGCGCTCACCTCGATCGCGTGCGGGTGCGAGACCGCGCGGCCCATGGCGGATCGCACCCGCTGGACGAGCAGGTCGTCGGGAACGATTTCGCGCCGGAAGAGGCCGCGCGCCTCCGCGAGGAGGCCGCGCGCCCGGTAATTGAGATCGCGCCGCCCCTTGTCGGCGAAGGTCTGCGCGCGGTGCACGGCGTGCACGGTCCGGTCGCGCACGAGGGCCCGCCGCCGCGCGCCGCGGTCCGGGTCGAGAAGGTACATCGCCCCGGCGCCGAGCCCGATGGCCCCAGCAATGAAAATCCCGTCGCGTGCTCGCTGCCTTCGGCCCGAGAACCGTCGCCTCCACTCTCGCTTCAGGTCCATCGCTGCCTCCCGCGCCCGGCCTGGAGCGGGCGCCCGCCTGGTCGCACCCGGCTCGTGGGAGCGTGCAACCGATGTTCCGAGGGGACAGACAGCCGGACGGGGCGTCCCGGCGTTGGATGAGCACGTCCGGCCTTCCGTGTTCGTCCCGTGACGCGGGACGCTCGTCCCGGACCCTGCTCCGCTCGCCCCGCGACACGGTCCGCTCGTACTGTGTCGCAGTCCGCTCGTCCCGCGACACGGTCCGCTCGTACTGTGTCGCAGTCCGCTCGTCCCGCGACACGGTCTGCTCGTACCGTGTCGCAGTCCGCTCGTCCCGCGACACGGTCCGCTCGTACTGTGGCGCGGTCCGCTCGTCCCGTGACACGGTCCGCTCGTACTGTGGTGCGGTCCGCTCGTCCCGTGACACGGTCCGCTCGTAGTGTGGCGCGGTCCGCTCGTACTGTGTCGCAGTCCGCTCGTCCCGCGACGCGGTCCGCTCGTCCCGCGACATTGTCCGCTCGTCCCGTGGCGCGGTCCGCTCGTCCCGTGACACGGGACGCTCGTCCCGGATGCTTCCCCGTTCGTCCCGTGACACGGGACGCTCGTCCCGGGTCCCTCCCTCGGTCCCCGGCGCGCGCCGGGGCGAGGTCTGATACGCTGCCGGGCCTGTGAGCGAGGCCGGGCCCGTCCTCTACGATCCGGTGGATCTGCGGCAGCGGATTGCGGTCTGCTTCAGCGTGGGGGAGCTGCGGGCGCTCGCCGAGTCGCTCGGGGTGGGCAACGTGCCCTGGGATTGGGGATCCAGGAGGCGGCGCGCGAGGTCGTCCGGCAGTGCGAGCGCTACGCGGGGCTGCCCGCGCTGGTGGCGAAGCTGCGGGAGGTGCGGCCGCTGATGGAGTGGCCGGAGCCTGCGCCCACCGCGGCCGTCGCCGCCCCAATCCCGAAGCCGCTGCCGCCGGCGCTGGCGAGCGAGGTCGCCCCGGCGCTGGCGCCTCCCGTGCTCTCGGCGTCTCCCGGAACCCTGGGCCCGTCGCTGCCCCAGCCGGCGCCGTCGACGCCCCCGCTCGTCGATCCCTACGCCCCTCCGCCGGGGCCGCCCGCCATCCAGGTTCCGCCGCCCGCTGCTGCGGCGGCGCCCCGCGCGGGCTGGCCGGGCGTGGCCGGCGGGCCGGCCGAGACGGCGCCCGGGCGCGGGATTCGATCCGAGGGTCTTTCTCGGCGTCGCCGGGTTGATGGTCGTCGCCGCGATCATCGCGTACCTCGCGGGCCGGGCCTCCACCGCTGCCGCCCCGAAGGACGCGGCGGCCGCCGCCAGCGCTTCGCCGGCCGACAGCCGCGCGACGGGCCCCGCAGCGCTCGCCGCCGGCGCGCTGGCGCGGAGCTTCGCCAACCTGGCGCGCGAGTGCGAACTGCCCGCGAGCGCCGGCGGGAACGCGCTGGTCATCCAGCGCGCCTTCGAGCGCTGTGGCTCCGGCGCGCCCATGCGTCACGTCTACGTCCCGCCGCCCCCGGCCTCGGAGCCGAGCGCCCCGCCGGCGCCCACCGCCGAGCCGGGGCAGGGGAAGGGGCGGCGTCAGGGCCGGGCGGCGGAGGGCGCGCCGACCGAGGCGACCGCGCCTTCGAGGGGCTGCACGGGGGCGTGCGACGCGAAGCACAGCGCGTGCAGGGGGCACTGCGGGCCGGAGCCGACGGAGAGCAGCGAGTACGACGGCTACCAGCGCTGCCTCGGCCGCTGCCTGACCGAGGCTTCGCGCTGCCGGCTGAGCTGCCGCTGAACGGTCTCCAATCCGCCCCGGGATAGGCGTGAGCCCGCCGCCTCCCGCGCGCAGACCTCACCCCCTGCCCCCATGGGCGTCAAGCAGGGCGCGTTCGGCGGTCAACGCTCATGCCCCCTGCCCCCCGCTCCATGGGAGCTGAGCGAGGACCAAGCCCAAGCTCGCCGCACCGCGAGCCTCGGCGATCCCCACGTACGCCTCGGCGATCCACGCCCGAGCCTCGGCGAACGTCGCCGCCTCCTGTCGCCTCCGCACCTACACCGGCCCCTCCCGTCGTGCCCTGTCTCCGTTTGGGCCCTGCCTGTCTCCGTTTGGGCCCTGCGGCCCGCTGGCCGCCTTCGCGAAGCTGCTCGGCGCCGCTCCCCGGGCCGGGGCAGAAGCTCCGCCGGATGTTCAGGTCCGTGACCGTGGTCCGCATCTCCCTCGGCGAAGACACCACGTCCGCCAATGTCGACGATGCCCTGCATCGCTGGGCCCGCGTCCTGACCCGCGCATCGTCGTGCCGCAGCGCCCCCGGGTTTGACACCGCCATGCTGCCCGACAACATGACGGTGATGGTCCAGCGCCGACGAGCTGGGGCCACCCCCGAACCCCATCGCGCATGTCCGGCGAGACCTGCCCCAGCGAGAACGAGCTTGCCGACTACGTGACGCACGCGCCGCGCACGAGCGCGATCGAGCCACACCTCGACGGCTGTCCGATGTGCCGGGCCACGGCGGCGCGCATGGCGGCGCTCGCCTTCGCGAGCGAGGCCGGCTCCGCGTCCACGCCCGCGCCGCCCGCGGGTGACTCGGGCGTCCTTTTGTCACGCGGGGACCGGGCGGGCCGCTACGAAGTGATCGAGGTGGTCGGCGCCGGCGCCATGGGCACCGTCTACGCGGCGCACGATCCCGATCTGGACCGGACGCTGGCGCTCAAGGTGCTTCGCCCCGAGCTCGGCCGCGGGCCCAAGGCGGCCGAGCTCAAGGCCCGGCTGGCGCGGGAGGCGCGCGCCCTCGCGCGCATCTCGCACCCCAACGTCATCACGGTCTACGACACCGGCGTCATCGGCGATCAGCTCTTCGTGGCCATGGAGCTCGTCGCCGGTGGCACGCTGCGCTCCTGGCTCCGCGACGAGCCACGGTCGTGGCGCGAGGTGCTCGACTCCTACCTCGCCGCGGGGCGGGGGCTCGCCGCAGCGCACGCGGCCGGTATCATCCATCGCGATTTCAAGCCGGACAACGTGCTCGTCGGCGCGGACGGGCGCGTGCGCGTCACCGACTTCGGCCTGTCGCGCGCGGGCTGGGACGACCTCCGCCCGGCCCTCCGCGGGGAGGGTAGCGCCCTGCCGGTTCCCGCTCCCCATTCCCGGATCGGGAACGGCTCCAGCCTGACGGCGACCGGCGCCCTGGTGGGCACGCCCGTGTACATGGCGCCGGAGCAGCTCGCGGGCGGCGCCGCGAGCGCGCGCTCGGACCTGTTCTCGTTCTGCGTCGCGCTCTACGAGGGCCTCTACGGCGAGCGGCCGTTCTCGGGCTCCACCCTCGAGGCGCTGCGCAGGAGCACGCGCGAGCCCGTGCCCCCGCCGCCGGCGAGGGCGCGGGTGCCACCGTGGATCCGGCGGGTCCTCCTGCGCGGCCTCCGCGCCGATCTCGACGCGCGGTACCCGTCGATGACGGCGCTGCTTCACGCGCTCTCGCACGAGCCGGTGCTGATGCGCTCGTGGCGCGCGCCCCTGGGCGTGGCGCTGGCCGGCGTCCTGGGCGCGGCGGCGGTGCTCGCGCTTGGTCTCGTATCGAGGCCGGCATCGCGCGCGACCGCGCCGCCGTCGACCGCGCCTCACCCGGCAGCGAGCGCGAGCCTCACCCCTACGAGCACCGCGGTGCCGCCCACGGCGGAGGTCCCCGGTCCACATCCGGGGCTCCGCCCGACGGAGCCGGGCTCTGCGCCGGGCCTCGCGGCGCGCTCGGCGCCTGTCGAAGCGCCGGCGACGGGGAGCTCGAGCCCCGCGGCTCCGACGCGGCCGGCGGGCAAGCCCGTGTCACCCGTGAAGAGGCCGGACCGCGGCGAGACGCCGGCGGTTCGGGGCAGGCTCGGCGCCGCGCAGCGCCGAGCCCTCATCGCCGCCCGAGGCCGAGCCGGACGGCATCTTCTGAAGGGCGCGCGCTTGCCCCGGTAAACCGCGTCGCCTAACCTGGCCCGGACTGCGGCATGCGCTGCCTCTGTTGGTTCTCGGGTATCCCACTGGCCGCGATCCTCGCGGCGGCGCCTGCCGGCGCCCAGTCGAGGGAAGCTCGAAGCGCTCAGCTCCGCGCAGGCCATCTTCGACAGCGCGGAGCGGCTCGTCGCCGAGCAGCGGTACGAGGAGGCTTGTCCCAAGCTGGAGGAGGTCGTGCGCCTGGTCCCCTCGGGTGTCGGCGCCAAGATGAAGCTCGCCCGGTGCTACGAGGCCGAAGGGCGCCTCGCGAGCGCGTGGGCGGCGTACGTCGTGGCGGGCAACGCGGCGAGCGCTGCCGGGCAGACCCAGCGGATGAAGACCGCCATCCAGCGCGCGGCCGCGTTGAAGCCCCGTCTCTCGACGCTCGCCGTCGTCGTGCCACCGGCGCTGAGCGGGCTCCCCGGCCTCGAGATCGAGCGCGACGGCCGCGTGCTGAGCCGGGCCGAGTGGAGCGTCGCCGTGGCGGTCGATGCGGGCGTGCACGCGGTCGAAGTCACGGCGCCGAACAAGGCCCCGTGGCGAGCCTCGGAGGAGGTGAAGGGTGAAGCGAGCGCGGTGCTGGCCACGCTCCCCGAGGAGCTCCTGGATGCGCACGACGGCGCCCCGACGCCGGCCGCGATGGGGGCAGGCCCCCGCGCCCTCCCAGCGCGCGACGCGCCGACCCCGCCCGACGCCGCTCGAGGACCCAGGGGCGGCGTGCCGTCGTGGGCGTGGGCCGTCGGTGGTACGGGCGTCGTGCTCGTCGGCGTGAGCGTCGGCTTCTCTGGTCGACTATCGCGCGGCGCAGGCGAACATCGACGCGAGCTGCCCGGGCGGGAAGTCCTGCGTGAACGGCTTCGACGCGCGCGCTGCCAACGCGCGCCTGTACCGCGATTTCGGGGTCTTCGTCGGCGCCGGGGTGGCGGGCGTCGCCACGATTGGCGCCGCGATCGCGGGCATCGCAACGGCGCCGAAGCGCGCCACGGCCCAGGCGCTCGCCGTGCCCCGGCCCTGGGTCGCGTGGGGGGCGGCGGGCGTGGGATGGGAAGGGCAGTTCTGAGGATGCGGCGGCGCGAGCTCGTGGGCGCTCGTCGCCGCTTTGGCCCTGCTCTCCGGCTGCCCGCGCCCGGCGCCCGAAGGGACGGGCGGGACGGGCGGGACGGGCGGCTCGAGTGGTCCGACCTCGGACCCGGCGGTGGAGACGGCGTGCTCCAACGCGTGCTTGGCGCACGCCATGGGGGCGTGCGGCGTGGCCTGCGGATGGGAGTGCGGGGACGCGAGGTGCACGGCGATGCGCTCCGTGGCGGAGTACGAGGCGATCACGTCGATCGGATGCTTGGGGGATGCCATCAACTGGATCGGCGACCACGTGACCTACGCATGCCAGTATTCCGCCGCGGACCCGCCCGTGATCGCTGCGTGCGACGAGGCGTGCGCCACGCTGGCCCCCAGCAACTGCACGGCGGACTGCATGAGCACCTGTCTTTCGTGCTCCAGCGGACGCACCGTGGCCATATTCCAGAGCGTGACGGCGATCGACTGCTTTCCCACCAACATCAACTTCACGACTCCCACGTCGACGATCGGCTGCACGAGATGATGAGCGGCGCCGGGCTCCCCACCCACCCCAGTCGCGACCGGGGCTCCCTCCCGGGTCGGAGCATCCCGGCGAATATTTTCGGGACGCATCCGATCTCGCTGTGTCTCTTGGGTGGCGGCCGGAGGGATCGGATCTCCGAAGGCTGCCCCGGCCCGACCTGAGCCCCGCATCCGAGCTTCTTCGTTCGGGCGGTCCAGAGCGCGGCCGGAGGAGCTTTTCAATCAGGAGGCATGCACGATGAACAGTACGAAGGTCGGGACTTGGCTCGGGGCGTTCGCCATGCTGGCGCTCGCCGCCTGCGGCTCGAACGGCGGCTCGAGCAGCGGCACTGCGGCGGACGAGTGCACCACCGCCTGCCAGAACGCCATGGCCCTCGGGTGTGAGACATCGTGCGACTGCGCCGCCAAGTGCGCGCAGGCGCCAGCGTCGTGCGGCGGCATGCTCGACTGCCCAGCGGAGGCCACGACCTGCAGCGCTCTGAACGCCTGCCCCTCGCCCCCCGCCGACTGCGCCGCGTTCCTCGCCACCGTCTGCCAGTGAGCGCTCCGGATGGGCGGGGTGGCGGCCCCGCCGGCCCGCACGGGGGCCACGCTGGAGGTGCTGACCGCCATCGCCGTCAGGGTGATGCGTCCTGCTCGTAGAGGAGACCGCGCATGCTGATCTCGAGCTGGCTCAGGACCAGGCCCGCCAGGCTTTCGATCTCCGACGGGGTGAGGTGCAGCCTCGCGGTCAGCTCGGCGTGCGTATACGTCCGCAGCGCGTCACGTGCGGCGGCGAGCCAGCGCGCCGCGGTGGAGCGGCTGACCCCGTAGTGCGCGCCGAGCACGTCCACGCCGAGGCCCTCCGTGACGTGGAGGCGCAGGAGCATCCGCTCCCGGGGCGACAGCCGCGCGATCGCCGCACGCACGGCGGCCTCGAAGTCGGCCTTGTACTGCGCCTTGAGGAGGGCGATGTCGGGATCGGCGGCGCCGAGCGCGTGGTCGTCGTCGCCGTCGAGGGCGTCGTACGCACGATCAGCCTTGGCGCGCCGCAGGTTGAGCGACGCGCGCACCGCGACCGCGCGGAGCCACGTCCGGAGCGGCGCGCGACCGCCGTACTCGGCGATCTTCGGAGAGGTGCAGGCTGTGGAGACGAAGAGCTTCTCACGGACCACCTGCAGCGCATCCTCGACGAACGAAGGCGAACGGTCGACGCTCCGGATGGCGCGCCCGATGGCCTCGGCGAACTGACGGTCGAACGCGGCCACCGCCCCCGGCGCGCCCGCTGCGCACGCGCACGCGAGATAGACGTCGGCGGCCACCTGGACACCGGGCAAGCTCGCCCGCGGCGGCACGGCCCGCTCGGCGAGGTAGCGGGCGAACGTCGCGGCCTCCACGGCGACGCCGGGCCAAGCCGCGCGCCCCGCATCGTAGAGCGCACCGAGCGCGCCTTCGAGGTCGCCTCCCGGCGCGCCGACCCCCGCCGGAAGGCTCGCCTCGAACAGCGTCGCGAGGGCTCCTGATCCCTTCACGCGCAGATGATCGAGCGCGCCGCGCGGCCGCGTCAAGCGCCACGCGGCGAGCGCGTCCTCGCGGCCGGCAGAGCGCGACCGGCGATCCTTACGAGGCGAGCCTGAGCCCAAGGGTATCCGGTCATCCTCCCATTCCCCTGCTTTCGCCTACCGTCTCACGCAATGCCTCGGCGCTGGGCTACCAGAGCGACTGGATTTGGCAGCAGGAGGTTCGTCAACCTGCCGTCGACGCCCAAGGCGAAGACCATGGTCACCGGCCTCACGCCGGGCCAGAGCTACGGCTTCCGCGTGAGCGTCACCCACTCGGACGGCACCACCGGCGAGTGGACCCAGGTCGTCACCATCATCGCCCACTGACCCCACCCCCCGGCCCGCCCCGTGACGATCGCCTCGTCCACGGGGCCGGCCTTCTCCATTCCGGGCTTCCGCCCCCCACCCCCGCCGCTCATGGGGCTCATGGGGCCGGGGGGTGAGGTCTGGATGCGCCGGGAGACCGGCATGAGGAAGCAGGTGAGCTGGATGAGGAGACACCAACGAGTCGAGCAAGTCCTGCCCCGGGAGGAGTCCACCACCCGGGAAGCCCACCCTTGCGCAGCGTGGGGCGACCCACGAGGCGAAGCGTAGGGGGGCGCGTGAGCGGGCCGGGCGATAGAGCCTCGAAACACCCTATTCCGGGCACAGAAGCCAACGCCGTCAGACCAGGCGGAAGGCCATGGCAGGGGTCCGAACAACGTGGACCTGGACCTGCTGCTGACGCGGGGTCGTGGAGTTCGGCAAGCTCACATATGCCTCACGCACGGGAACCGGGAGACCTCGGAGGAGACCCGCCGTCGATGGTGGACGGCGGGTCGCTGCGGGAAGGCCAGCAGGCCGCACTCCGCAGGGGCTCCGAGGAGTCGGACGCGGGCATGGTACCGGAGAAGCCGGCGAAGACGCGGGTAACGCCCGTCGAGTCGGTGGAGGAACGGGCCGCGGCCGAGGGGAAGTCCGCCCACGGAGACGCGCGCCGGGCACAGGACCGGGGACGCGCGCCCACGCAAGTGGAGCGGATCGGACAGCGAGCGCAAGGAAGGGAAGGGGAGCGGTTCAACAACCTGCTGAGCGCGCTGAAGGTGCCGTTGCTGAAGGAGGCGTACCAGCGCCTCCGAAGGTCGGCGGCTCCGGGCGTCGATGGCGTCACCTGGGACGAGTACGGCGGGCATCTCGATGCGCGCTTGCTCGACCTTCAGGACCGCATTCATCGAGGCAGCTACCACCCGCAGCCGGTGCGGCGCGTGCACATCCCGAAAGGTGATGGTCGCACGCGTCCGCTCGGTATTCCGGCACTGGAGGACAAGGTCGTCCAGCAGGCGGTGCGGATGGTGCTGGAGCCCATCTTCGAGGCCGCGTTCAAGGGCTTCTCGTACGGCTTCCGGCCTGGCCGGTCGCAGCACGACGCCCTGAACGCGCTCGCGGAGGCGATCAGCCGGAAGGTGAACTGGGTGCTCGACGCAGACATCCGGTCGTTCTTCGACACCATCGACCACGGATGGATGCAGCAGTTCCTCGAGCACCGGATCGCGGACCGGCGCATGGTGCGGCTGCTGATGAAGCTGTTGCACGCAGGCGTCATGGAGGACGGCGAGCTGCGCGAGGTGGAGGAGGGGGCGCCGCAGGGCGGGAACGTGAGCCCGCTCATGGCGAACATCTACCTGCACTACGCGCTCGACCTGTGGGTCCACCAGTGGAGGAAGCGGTTCGCGCGCGGTGAGGTGTACATCGTGCGCTACGCCGACGACTTCGTGATGGGCTTCCAGCACGAACAGGACGCGCTCGCGATGCGGGAGGCGCTCGCCTCTCGCCTCGCGAAGTTCGGCCTGGAGCTGCACCCGGACAAGACCCGGGTGCTTCGGTTCGGGCGGTTCGCCCACGAGAAATGCGAGCGCGAGGGGCACAAGCGCCCCGAGACGTTCGACTTCCTCGGGTTCACGCACATCGCCGGGCAAGACCGGCGGGGCGGGTTCCAACTGAAGCGCCGCACCTCACGGAAGAAACGCCAGGCGAAGCTGGAGGGTTTACGTGGGCAAATGCGCCGGCGCCGGCACCAGCCGGTCCCGATGCAGCACGCATGGCTCTCCAGCGTGCTTCGAGGGCACTACCGCTACTACGGCGTGCCCACGAACAGCCGAGCGCTGGGGTCGTTCCGCGAGCGCGTCCGCCAGAGCTGGCACGACCAACTCCAACGGCGGAGCCAACGCGCACGGTGGGACGCTACCCAGCTCGCGGCCTTCGCCAGGCGGTTTCCACTTCCGTTGCCGAAAATCCACCATCCCTGGCCTTCCCTACGCCACGCGCGTCCGTCGACCCGAGGTGGGAGCCCGGTGCGGGAAATCCGCTCGCCGGGCTCTGTCCGGGGGGCGGCCCGAGCTGACCGATGAGGGTCAGCGAAGGGCCGTCCCTACCGGGACGGGGAAGAAAGAAGAGGAGGGTGGCGGGAGGCTCGCGCGCATGGCCCTCCCGGCGCGGCGTTCGTTGCGCGCCGGGGCTCGGCATTCACGCGAAGGTGCACTTCGCGGGAACTTTCGAGCCGCGCCGTCCACTATCGGCGCCGAGAGCGATTTCCTTCCTCGGGGGCGACGCGGCCGCGTGCGCCGGCGCGGGTGCGCCGTGCGCCGGCCGCGGACCTCCATCCACGCGGGAGCTTCCGCATGACACCCTCCGTGCAGACTTCGACGAGGACCGGGCACATGACCGCGGCGATGCGCGCCGCGCCCCGTCCCACAGGATCCCGGGCGCTGCGCGCCGCGCTCGTGCAGGGCGGCCGGATCCTCGACGAGCGGGTGATCCCACCCGGCGAGCACCTCACCGTCGGCCCGACCGAGCGCAACACCTTCGTCGTCGCCGGTCTCGCGGGGAGCACGCGGCTTCTCGAGCACGGGCGCGCCGGCTACCGGCTCCGCCTCGGGCCGGGGATGCGCGGGCGCGTCGCGCTGGCGGGCGAGGTGGCCGAGCTGTGCGGCGCGGCGGACGAGCAGCCGATCCTGCTCGACGAGGACGCGCGCGGGCGGGTCGCGATCGGCGACGCGCTCGTGCTCTTCCACTTCGTGGAGCAGGAGGTCGCGGTCGCGAAGCCGCAGCTCCCGCTCGCCGTGAAACAGGGCTTCTTCGAGGGGCTCGACTGGCGGACGACCTTCATCGCGGCCTTCTCGTTCCTCGCCCACTTCGGCGCGGTGGGCGCGGCGTACTCGGACTTCGCGGACAGCGTGCTCCCGGACGACGGCGCGCGCATCGCGCGGGCCATCGACATCATCCGGGAGCTGCCGGCCCCGCCGCCGGTCGAGGGGCCGATGATGGTCGACGCAAACGCCGCCGACGCCAATCCTGCGGCCCCGAAGGCGGGTCCCGTGCAGCCTTCGAAGCAGGGCGGCGTGGCGAGGCCGGGGCCCACGCGCACCGGCGGCGGAGGGGAGAAGAAGATGTCGGACGCGCGCGCCGAGACGCTCCTGCGCGGGCTCGCGGAGGAGGGCGGCGCGATGCTCGCCGTGATCGGCGCCGGCGGCGAGGGCAAGGGCGCGACCGACAACGTGCTGCGCGCGGGGGGCGACCTGCCGCTCGGCGATCTCGGGGGCGCCGCCGCCGACGCGAACGGCGTGCGCGGCGGGGGAGTGCCCGGGCTGAGCCTGGGCGGCGGCGGGGGCGTCGTGCACCCGGGCCAGCGCGGGAACGGGATCGCGGACATCGCCGAGCGGGGGCGGATCGCGACCGGCGGCGACGTCGGCCAGCAGGGTGGGCCGAGGAAGCCGATCGCGACGACGGTCGTCTCGCCGCCGGAGAGCTCCGTCGGCGAGGTGCCCGACGCGGGCAGGGTGGTGGGCGGGCTCCGGGGGAGGCTGCGGCAGTGCTACCAGCGCGAGCTGAACGTGGATCCGGGCGCCAAGGGGAGCGTGCGGGTGACGGCGACCATCGGGCCGAACGGCGACGTGACCGGCGTGCGGGCGTCCGCGAGCGGGCTCTCGTCGAACATGGTCGAGTGCGTGTCGGGGGTGGTGCGGGGGGCGGTGTTCGGGGCGCCCAAGAGCGGCGGGAGGGCGATGGTGGCCATCCCGATGAGCTTCCAGTCGCAGTGATCCCTCCAACGCGATGGCAGATTGCCAACCAACTGGCGCGGCGTCACACGCGCCGCGCGCGGTTGCTACGTTGCCGCCGGACCCGACGAACCACACGAGGGAACGGCACCATGACCTTCAAGCTCCCCGAGCTCCCCCTACACGCGAGACGCACTGGCTCCCCACATCTCGGCCGAGACGCTCGATATCCACCACGGCAAGCACCACAACGCGTACGTCACGAAGCTGAACGAGCTCGTCGCGGCGGACGCGGCGCTCGCAGGCAAGAGCCTCGAGGATTCTCGTCCGCACGACGTCCGGCGCGGTCTTCAACCAGGCCGCTCAGGTCTATAACCACACGTTCTACTGGCACAGCATGAAGCCGAACGGCGGCGGCGAGCCGAGCGGCGCGCTCCGCGCTGCGATCGACGAGGCGTTCGGGAGCGTGTCGTCGTTCAAGGAGCGCTTCAGCGCCGCGGCCGTCGGTCAGTTCGGATCGGGGTGGGTCTGGCTGGTGAAGAACGGCTCGGGCAAGCTCGAGGTCGTGCAGACGAGCAACGCCGGGTGTCCGCTCACCGAGGGCAAGGCGCCGCTCCTCACGTGCGACGTGTGGGAGCACGCGTATTACGTCGACTACCGCAACGCCCGGGCGAAGTACGTCGAGGCGTGGTGGAACCTGGTGAGCTGGGACCACGCCGCCTCGAAGCTGTAGTCACGGAAGGGATCGCCCGGCGGGCGTACGGGAACGCTTCTTGTCTCTACGCCTCCGGATGCGCGCGACATACGCACCCCCCGAGTCCGGCCCCTTCGCTTCGGCCACGATCCCGCTCTGGGACATGGGCCGCGCCCTCCGCGAGGGCCTCTTCGCCGAGGGAGCCCATGCGTGGCTCCGCCGCATCGTCTCGACGTACCTGCGCTCGTACTACGCGCGCCCCCGCGCCGAGCGGGTGGGCGCTTCCGAGGACCTGCCCGAAGAGGCCGCGTCGCACGCCATCGTCCGGCGGGCGTGCGTGCGCTCGGCGGCGATGGGGGGGGCGACCGGGGTCTTCGCCACGGTGACGTCCGTCGCGACCGCCGAGACGAACGGTTTGGCCGGCCTCGTCGCGCTGCCCGCGGTCGCGGTGGCCCTCCTCGGCGAGGCGCTTGCGCGGCTCGGCGTGCACCTCACGATGATCTGCGCCATCGCCGACCTGTACGAGGTCTCGTTCGACCCCGAGGACGCGACCGACATGTGGGCCCTGCTCGCGCTCTCGTTCGGCCCCGAGAGCATGCCGGAGACCGCGCCGCGGGCCGGCGACCAGATCGTGCACCTCGCGGGGGTGAAGGCCGAGGAGGTGGCGCAGCACGTCGGCAAGTGGATCGTCGGCGAGAGCCTGGCGCGCAACGCCGTGCCCTTCCTCAACATCGGCCTGTCCTCGGTGACGAGCTGGATGGTCACCCACCGGCTCGGCGACAACGCCCGCCGCTACGCGCGCTACCGGCGCGCCTTCGACGACGCGCTCGCGGCGGAGCCGGGGCTCCTCGATCACATGGACTTGCTCATCGAGGGCGTGTGGTTCCTCTTCACGGCCGACGGCCGCCTGGAGCCGGAGGAGAGCGCGCTGCTCGCCGCGCTGGTTCGCCGCTGCGACCCCGCCGGCGCCGCGTGCCTCTCGGACGAGATGGCCGACGACATCGGATGGGTCGCGCGGCTGCCCTCCGTCCCTTCGGTGCTGCGCGAGCCCTTCCTGCGCGTCCTGGAGGTGGCCGCCGCCGTCGACAAGAAGGCGACCCTGCGGGAAAAGAGGATCCTCGACCACGCCGCGCGCGCGCTCGGCCTGAAGGAGGACTTCGGCCACCTGGAGCAGATGCTTCGGGACTTCCGCGAGGTGGGGGTGCTCCGGAACGGGGTGGCGGAGGCGAGAAGCGAAGGAAGCTAGCGGGCGCGATTTTGCCGAACCGACCGGAGCGGGTGGACGGTATACAAGTCCCGTTCCGCGAGCTGCGTCCCGCAAAACGCCGGGAAAGCCGAGGGGGTGACGGCGGCGCTTGTGCCAGGCTGCGCCGCCGGGCTCAGCGCGTTGCGGCGCCGCCACGGCAGACGAGGGGAGCTCTCGCCCCCAACGATTCGCGCTTCCACCACGCGCCGGTGGCGCGTCGCTCCTCCGGCGTCGTGAAGTGGTAGCGGAAGAATGCGATGCGCGCGGCCGCGGGGTGCTCCGGGAGAGGGGCGGGGAAGAGGGGCTGGATGGCCTCGGGGTCGTGGCAGGCGCGGTCGAGGAGGGCGCTCACGTATGCGGGCGTGCCGCTCCGGAACGAGAGGCCGTAGAACCAGAGCTGGAAGTCGACCCTCGGCTGGTGCGGCGCGACGTAGTCGGGGGCGCGGGAGACGTCGCCGGGCTTGTGGCGGAGGTCGTGCGCGGTCCAGGTCGTGCCGTCGAAGGTCTGGATCTCGGGCTCGATGCGCTCGCGGGTGATCGCGCCGAAGAGGTGGTACGTGGAGACCAGCGGGATACGGGCGAGGACCGCGCGGAGCCGATCGTCGCGCTTGCTCCCTCGCGCGAAGTGGGTTTGCGCGCTGCCGAGGGAGACGAGGAGGTAGGCGGCGGCCGCGGCGTTCGCGGCGCGGCCGCGGAAGGGAAGGGGGACGATGGCCGGCCCGGGCAGGCGGGTGGCGCGGCGCAGGCGGCGCTCCAGCCAGCGGCGGCGGGCGAGGAGGCGGCGGATCCAGGGGGCGCGGCGGGCGAGGCGGGCGCGCACGCGGAGGAGGTCGGCGTCGTCGAGGAGCGCGACGTGCAGCGCGAGGGCGAGGTAGCAGAAGAAGCCGTAGTTGGCGGTGGCGATGTCGGCCGCCTGGAAGAATGTGAAGGTGGCGAGGGCGAAGAGGCGCGCGCGACGAGGGCCGAAGATGCAGAACGGGACGACGAGCTCGAAGAAGAGGGTGAACCAGCTCTCGAACGTGTGCCACACGGCGGGCAGGTGGTGCGCGTACCAGGCGAGGTAGGCCGGGAGGGGCGCCGTCTCGTAGTAGAAGGCCATGGCGCTGCCGTCCTGCCAGTCGCCGAGCGGCGACTGCCACTTGGCGATGCCCGACTCGAAGTAGAGCTTGAAGAGCAGGACGCGCACGCAGAAGCACGCCACCGGGGCGCGGCGATCGCGCGGGAGGAAGGTGGCGAGGAGGCCGCACTCCAGGAGGAGGTTGTCCCACTGGAAGCTCGTAAAGGTGCGGCCGACGACGACGTAGCTCAGGTAGAGCAGCGTGCCGAGGGCGAAGCAGAGCCGCGGGAAGACGCCGAGGAGGGCGAGGACGCCGAGGACGACGCCCGCGGCGATGCCGGCGTGGAGCGCGGCCTGCGAGGCGTCGATGCGGGCGAAGAGGGTGGGGGCGTCGACGAGGGAGACGCCCACGGTGCGGAGCGTCGCGGCGAAGGGGGCGGCGGGGAGGAGGCCGCGCTCGCCGAAGAGGACGTCGATCTGGGCGCCGAGCGAGAGCCAGGCGGTGATGAAGACGAGCGCCAGGCACGCATCGAAGGCGCGCGCCACCGCCGGTCCGGACCCGCCGGAGGCGCCGCCTCGCATCAGCGCCGCCGCGTCGCCGCCCACAGCGCCCGCCGCACCGCGCCCCGCCCGTTGCCGCCCGCGGTCACCGGATCGACCTCGCCCACCAGCCCCACGAGCGCCCTCGCCAGCGCCCTCGCCTCGCCGGCGTCGCGCGCGTCGCCCTGCGCCTCGTCCAGCGCGAGGCGGAGCCGCGTGGTGGCGAGCGCGGCCGGCAAGGCGCGGGCGGCGATGTACGTGTCCGTGAGCGCGCGCAGGACGCCGGGAGCCTCGGGCCGGATCGACGCGGCGGCCTCCAGGTCGGCGATCGCCTCCGCCATGTGGTGGAGGCGCGCGCGGAGCTTGCCACGCGCGAGGAGCGCCTCGACGAAGCCGGCGACGTGCTCGATCCCCATCGAGAGCGTGCGATCGGCCTCGGCCGTCTCCCCGCGCGCTACCAGCACCTCGCCGAGCGCGAGGTAGGCGGGGCCGTACGTGGCGTCGAAGGAGATGGCGTCGAGGAAGGAGCGCACCGCTTGGTCCCCCTCGCCGCGCGCGGTGTGATCGCGCCCGATCTGGGTGCGCTCGCGTGCCTGCGCCGTGGCCCAGCTCACCGCGGCGGGTGCGTCCTCGGCACCGTCCGCGCGCGCGGACCCGGCCGAGAGCGCGGCGGAGGCCAGCACGGCGAAGGCGAGCGCGGCGGGGACGAGCCGGCGGGGCACGGTGCGATCGTAGCGATCGAGGCT
The DNA here is from genome assembly GCA_963827955.1 of uncultured delta proteobacterium. Taxonomy (GTDB): domain Bacteria; phylum Myxococcota_A; class Polyangia; order Polyangiales; family Polyangiaceae; genus CAWHDJ01. The sequence continues at coordinate 17,462 of CAWHDJ010000018.1, forward strand.
CGCCGCGCAACCGGATGGGGAGGCAGGCGCGCCACGGCGAGGCGAAGGCGCCACGTGAAGGGCTGTTGGGGGTGCACCCTGAGGGAACGCGCGGCGAGGGGATCGGGCGTGCGGCGCGCGGCGTGCAAGCAGGGATGGGCGGGGATGGCGCGGCGTTTGGTTTCCTCGCCGCCCGCCGTGTTCGTGTAGTCTGGCTTCGCGTGCGCTCGCAGAGCGCCGCCTGCTCCACCGGCTTATGGCGACCTGCCCGACCTGCCGCACCCGCTACCCCGACGACGCGAAGACCTGCTCGGCCGACGGCGCGACGCTGCTCCCGGACGAGATGCTCGGGGCGATGGACGCCGATCTCGTCCCCGGCCAGGTGGTGGGCGAGTACCGGGTCGAGGGCAAGCTCGGCGAGGGGGGCTTCGGCGCCGTCTATCGCGCGGTGCACCCGCTCATCGGCAAGACGGCGGCGATCAAGATCCTGCACCGCCAGTTCTCGTCGAACCCGCAGATGCTCTCCCGTTTCATCGCGGAGGCGCGGGCCGTCAACCAAATCAAGAACCGCAACATCATCGACATCTTCTCGTTCGGCTCGCTCGAGGACGGCCGGCAGTACTACGTCATGGAGCTGCTCGACGGGATGACGCTGGACGCGTACGTGAAGAAGAAGGGGCGGCTCTCGCTGGAGGAGGCGATGCCCATCCTGCGCGGCATCGCGCGCGCCCTCGACGCGGCGCACGCCACCGGCATCGCCCACCGCGACCTGAAGCCCGAGAACGTCTTCTTGATGTTCGAGGACGACGGCGCCGTCTTCCCCAAGCTCCTCGACTTCGGCATCGCCAAGCTGCTCGGCGAGTCGGGCGTCGGCTCCCACAAGACGCGGACGGGGACGCCGATGGGCACGCCCTACTACATGTCGCCGGAGCAGTGCCGCGGGCGCAACGTCGACCACCGCACGGACGTCTACTCGTTCGGCGTCCTGGTCTTCGAGGTGCTCACCGGCAAGCTGCTCTTCGAGGGCGAGGACGTCATGGAGATCCTCGTCAAGCACACCTCGGCGCAGCCGCCGCGCATGTCGGACGTGTGCTCGGCGCTGCCGCCCGCGATCGACGCGCCGGTGCTCGCGTTCCTGGAGAAGGATCCGGCGAACCGGCCGAGCACGGTGGGCGCCGGGCTCGACGCGCTCGCGGCGGCGGCGAAGGAGGCCGGGTTCGACGTCAAGGTCTCGGCGCGGCGGCTGGAGGAAGGGGGCGCGTCGAGCCCGAGCGCCGTCGCGCACGTGCGCGTACACGGCGGCGCCACGCCGGCCGAGGCCGAGGCGCGGACGATGATCTCGGACGCCGGCAAGACGCTGCTCGCCACGGAGACGGAGTCGAAGTCCGCGGGCACGCGGAGGACGGTGGGCATCTCGGCCGCGATCGCGGTGATCGCGGTCGCCGGCGTCGCGGCGTTCGCGTTCTTGGGGCGAGGGCAGGCGGGGCGAGGGGAGGCGGACGCGCCGAAACCCCCGCCGTCGGTCGCCGTGGCCGCGGAGAAAGCGCCGCCCCCCGTGACGGCCATCCCCGAGCCGACGGTCGCGCCGGCCGCGCCGGCTCCGACCGTGAAGCCGGCGGAGACGGACGAGCCGGCGGCGCCGGCCGAGGTGGAGCTGAAGTTCGACGCGAGCCCGAAGGTGGTCGACGTGTACCAGGGGGCGCAGAAGATCGGCTCCTCGGCGGCGCCCATCAAGGTGAAGCGATCCGACGGCAAGGTGAAGCTCACCTTCAAGGCGCCGGGGTACGCGAGCAAGGACGTCGAGGTGCCCGCGTCGGAGAACACGGTGATCTCGGTGAGCCTCGTCAAGGCGGCGCCGGCGGGCGGGAAGAAGCCCGAGGTGGAGTTCTGAGCGCGAGGGAGGGTCGAGGACCGTGGGCAAGCTCTGGATCGCCGCGCTACCCGTAGCGGCTCTGGTCGTCGCCGCGCTCGCGCCGTCGTCGTGCGCGACGCTGAACGAGCTGTCGCCGAGCAGTTGCGGCGACCAGATCGTCGAGCAGGACACGGAGGACTGCGACAGCTTCCCGCTCGGCGCGGACGGCGGCGTCACGGACTCGGACGCCGGCTTCAAGTGCTCGACGGCGTGCCGCGTGGAGTGCGCCGACGCGGGCGCGCGCTGCCCCGACGGCTGGGCCTGCGGCACGGACGAGATCTCGCCGGCGGCCGAAGGGGACGTTCACCGCCATGGTGCCGATCGAGGAGCCCATCGACCACGTCCAGATCGGCGACATGGACGGCGACGGCCGGCAGGACGTGGTCGTCGACACCGGATCCGAGCTGCGCGTCCACTACTTCGCGTCCGGGGCCTCGCTCGATCAGACCGTGTCGATCAGCGTGGAGCAGCCCACGCCCGCGCTCGGCGACTTCAACGGCGATGGCAAGATGGACGTCGCCTACTCCCTCTCGAACGCGGCCGCCGTCGCCGTGCGCCTCGGCTCCGCCGACCGATCCCTCCCCGCCGTGCCCTTCCCCCTCAGCCTGTCGAACGGGAAGTACGATCTCGGCCTGAAGAGCGCCGACAGCATCATCGCCATCCACGAGGCGCCGGTCGACCCGAAGGCCTACTCCCTGCGGGAGCTGCTCCGGATGCAGGAGAGCACCATCACGACGTTCACCGGGCCGGCCGTTGCCAAGGACCCCGGCAGCATCGCGCAGTTCGTCACCATCGCGCCGGACGCGGGCTGGGCCGACCTTCCCTCGCAGCCCGCCAGCGGCGGCCCCGTCGACGTCCCTACGGGCAAGCTCGTCAAGGGCTCGCCCTGCCCCCAGTTCGTCTTCCCCCACGCGAAGGCGAACCAGATCCAGGTGTACCAGCCCTGCGTCGCCCTGCCCGGCCCACTTCCCAACAGCCCCCCCACGGTGGTGTGGAACACCCCGGGGACGTCGTATTACGTCGCGCCGTCGATCGTGAAGGTGCCCCTGAACGTCCAGATCACCGGGTCCGCCTACATCGTCGACGTCGACGGCGACGGCGACGCCGACGTCGCGGCGTTCGCGAACATCAAGGATCCGCTCCTCGGCACTACCGCGGGGATCGTCGTGGCCTACGGCGACGGCGCCGGCAAATTCGGATCGAGCCCGACGCTGACCTCGGACGGGCTCGCGAAGCCGTACTACTGCTTCTCGGAGATCGACCTCGGCATGCAGGTGCCGCCGGAGGTCTCCGCCTGCAAGACCGAGCAGCCGTTCGCGCTCGCGGACTTCGACGGCGACGGGGTGCTCGACGTCGTGAACGGGTGCGGCGTCTTCCTCGGGAGCACCACGAAATCGTCGAAGTGCGGTGTCTACGGCGCGATGGTGCCCGCCGTCTCCTCGCGGACGGGGCTCGCGGCGGCGCCGTGGACGACCGCGCGCGTCGTCGACCTCAACCTCGACGGCAAGGTCAACCTGGTCGCCGGCTCCTGCGCGAGCTCGTTCGTCACGTACCTCGAGAACGCCGGGCAGGGCGTCTTCAACCCGTACACGATCCCCGCGGCGGGCGGGGTGGACCAGATCGCGGTCGGCGACTTCGACGGCGACCTCGTGCCCGACGTCGCCTTCTCGCAGCGCGTCTCCCCGCTCGCCTGCATGGACCCGAACCACCCCGACGCCCCGATCAAGCAGTCGATCGGCGTCGCGTTCGGCGCGTACCTGGGCGGCCCCTCCGACCCCATCTCGCTCACCGGCAGCACGACGCCGCTCTCGACCATCAAGCAGCTCCTCCCCTCGTACCTCGTCTCCCCGGCGGGGAGCTACGATGCCATCGACAACCTCGTCACGGTGACCGACGCGGGGGAGAACGCGCCGGAGTCCATCCTGAGCACGTTCGCCGGCAACACCGACCGCGGCGAGATCATCGCGCCCTACTTCCTCGTCGACCCGTCGGACGGCCTGGGGGACGTCCCCTGGCTGCTCGCCATGGGCAGGTTCGGATCCCGGACCGGGGGCGCCGGCGTCGCCGTCCTCTCGTCCGAGCGCGGGATGAGCGTGCTCGCGCACGAGGCGGAGGTCTGGCTCCTCGCCGCGCAGCAGAACAGCACCCTCAGCATGCAGAGCTTCCAGAGCTACCCCCAGGTGGGCGACCCGGCCTCCTACGCCAACCCCGACGGGCAGCGGGGCGCGTGGGTCTCCGCGGTGGACCTCGGGGACGCGCTGGGGGACACGCTGGTCGCGGTGGCGTTCGACAATGACGCGGCTGCGTTCAGCGGCAAGACGCTGATCCTGACCCTCACGGCCGAGCCCAGCGCCGTGCCCACGCAGGACCAGACGATCACGGGTTACTTCAGCGGGCCGATCGTCGTGTCCGACGTCGATGGCGACGGCAACAAGGACCTCGTCGTCCACTCGTCGTCCGTGGTCGCGGTGATCTGGAACAAGGGCGCGCCCAAGCTCGGCGCGCCCTCGCTGACCACGGTGCCGTCGGTCTGCGACGACTATCCCGTCAACCTCGTGGCCGCGACGGCGCTGCGCACGGCTCCGACGGCAGAGCGGCAGATCCTCGCCGTGGACGACAGGAGCAACGCGTACCTCCTGACGCAGGATCCGCCCCAGAGCAGCGGGCCTCCCACCTTCACCGTGACCTGTTTCAACGGGAGCCTCCAGCTCGGCCCGGCCTCCGGCAACGTGCTCCTCGCGGCGGGCGACGTCGACGGGGACGGCGTCGACGACGTGGTGGTCGGCAGCCCCGGGGCGGTGCAGGTCTTCCGAGGAGCGCCGGTGAACCAATGAAGACGACACGCGCCCTGCCCCACTGCCTGATCCTCGCCCTCGCGCTCGGCGCCGCGCCCGCCCTCGCCGGGCCGACGGAGGACGCGAAGGTGTTCTTCGACGCGGGCAAGATCGCGTACGACAAGGGCGACTTCGTCTCCGCCATCGCGGCGTTCGAGCCGGCGTACCACCTCGCGCCGCGGACCGGGATCCTGTTCTCCATCGCGCAGGCGCACCGCAAGCAGTACTTCACCGGCGGCAAGCAGGTCGCCCACCTCCAGGCGGCGATCGCGGCGTACAGGGACTACCTCGCCAAGGTGCCGTCGGGCGGGCGCCGCTCCGACGCGGCCGAGGCGCTGGCGGAGCTCGAGGGCATCGCGGCGAAGATGGATCCAGCCCTCATGGCGGCGCCCGGGCCCGCCGCCGCGGCTGCAACCGTGCAGGCCACGCGGGTCGTGGTCAACACGCAGATCGCGGACGCCCAGAATCTCGCTCGACGGCGACAAGCCCTGCGAGCCCCCGCTCATGGCGGACGTCAAGCCGGGCAAGCACACCATCCGCGTCAGCGCGCCCGGCTACTTCGACGAGACGCGCGACGTCCCCGTGGCGGCGGGCCAGATGGTGCCGGTCGACGTCCCCCTGCGCGAGAAGCCGGGCCACCTCACGGTCCGCGCGCGCGACGGGTCGCAGGTCAGCATCGACGGCCGCCTCGCCGCGACCACGCCGCTGAGCCAACCCCTGGAGGTGCCGCCGGGCCGGCACCTCGTCAGCGTCACGCGCAACGGGTACCGCGCGTTCGGCCAGGAGATCGAGGTCGGCCGAGACGAGGCGCGCGACCTCGAGGTGAAGCTGGATCCCACCGTGCAGCGCAACGCCTCGTACGGGGTCATCGCCGCGGGTGTCGCCGGGATCGTGGCCGGCGGGGTGCTGGCGGGCCTGTCCATCTACCACGAGCAGCAGGCGAAGAGCTTCGTGTCGCAGCAGCAGGCCGGGGGCCTCTCCTGCACGAGCATGGCGGCATGCCAGACGCTCTACGCCGGGTACAACGACGAGCTCAACGCACGAAACGACTTCCGCACCGACGCGGCCATCACCGTGGGCGCGGGGGCGCTCGTCGGCGTGGTGGGGCTGATGCTCTACGCCTTCGACCAGCCGACGCTGAGCAACGCCGGGCGCCGCGACGACGCGGCGAAGCCGGCCGCGCCCGCGAAGGAGCGCCCGATGGAGATGTCCGCCGCGCCGATGCTCGGCCCAGGCCTCTTCGGCGCCGCGCTGACGGGGCGGTTCTAGCCCTTGCCGAAGCGCACCACCAGCCCGAGCCAGCCGCGCGCGAGGTACGCGAGGTTGTTGAAGGTGTAGACCCAGAAGAAGAGGTCCAGCCGGCCCGCGACCGCGAAGAGCCAGAGGTGGCTCGGGTAGTGGTTGAGGAAGCGCAGGGCCGTGGTGATCGCGAAGGCCGCCCACTGCACCGGCGTCCGGTTGCCAGCCTCGTGCGCCAGGGTCTCGTAGTAGGCCTCGACCGGCGTGTCGCGGCCGGAGATCTCCGGACGGCGGACGAAGTTGGTGAGCGAAATCGCCGACGCGATGACCCCCACCGAGACAATCCCGGCCACGAGGAAGAGGGGGGAGCGAGGCTCGTGCAGCACGAGGTCGACGCCATAGCCGCCGCCGAAGTAGAGGCGGAGCGCGAGCGCGCCGGCGAGGAGGGTCGCCTTCAGCTCGTCGGTGAAGAAGTCGAAGAGGTGACCCTCCTTGGAAGCGAGCTTCTTGTGGCGCGCGAGCATCCCGTCGGCGCAGTCGAAGAGGTAGCTCAGCTCCAGCACGAGGAGCGCGAGCACGCCGCCCGCGTACCCCGGCAGCATCACGAGGAGCGCCGCGGCGACGACGAAGATGGTCAGGCTCACGAGCGTGAGCTGGTTCGGCGTGACGCCGGTGTCGGCGAGCAGCGCCACGGCCAGGGCGGCGACGGGGCGCATGACGTACACGTTGAAGAGCTGGTCGTGCCGTTTGCGCGTCGCCTGGTAGATGCGCTTCGCCTCCTCCAGCATCGCGCGGCATGGTAGCCGCGGAGCTGTCCTCGTCGAATTTTCGCGCAGGCGTGTGCTGGATGACCCCACCGTGACAACGCGCCGCGCCGTGCGCGGCCTGATGCAGTGCGAAGTGAGCGTCGCCACCTGGGACTGGATGGTGACGAATCTTCGACGCAGTGCGACCGTCGAAACTCCGGCACGTCGCCCCCGCCGCCCCACAAAACACGCACGATTTCGGTACTTCTCCTTTTTTCTTGGACCTGGCCCGACTTTCGCTTAACCCTCCTCGGCGCCCGTCGGATTCCCGACGGCTGCTCAGAGCGAGGCCCATGCGCACGTTCATCGACGTTCTCCGGGACAACGCGGCGTACGCAGATCGGTCGGTCACGTTCGTTCGCGCCGCAGGCGCCGAGCGGGTCGTCAGCTTCCCCGAGCTGTGGCTGGAGGCGCGGCGGCGGGCGCACGCGCTCCTGGCCCTCGGGCTTCAGCGGGGCGATCGCGTGGCGCTGATCCTGCCGGAGCCGGACGAGTTCGTCCTCACGTTCATCGGGCGCGCTCACGGCCGGCGTGGTCGCCGTCCCCATCTACCCGCCGGCGACCCTGGCCAAGATGGAGGCGTACGGCGACACCGTCCGGCACGTCCTCGAGGCCTCGGGCGCGCGCGTCCTGGTGACCAGCGAGGCGCTCCGCCCGCTCATCCAGGAGCACCTCGCCGGCGAGGGCTCGCGGGTCGTCACGGAGCGCGACGTGCGCGAGGCCCCGGGCTTTCTCGGGCCAGGCTCCGGAGCCCGTCGCGCTCGACGACCTCGCGTTCCTCCAGTTCACCTCCGGCAGCACCTCGCGCCCCAAGGGCGTGATGGTCACCCACCGGAACCTCTCGGTGAACAGCCACGCCATCATGTTCGACGGGCTCAAGTCGACGCCGGACGATCGCGGGGTGAGCTGGCTGCCGCTCTACCACGACATGGGGCTCATCGGCTTCGTCATCGCGCCGCTCTACGCGCTGGTGCAGGTGATGTTCCTGCCCACGATGGCGTTCATCCGCCGCCCCTCGCTCTGGCTCGACGCCATCCACCGCTTCCGCGGCACCATCACCTTCGCCCCCAATTTCGCCTTCGCGTTCGCTACCCGCGCGGTCACCGACGCCCAGGCCAAGGGGTGGGATCTGTCCTGCATGCGCGCCCTCGGCTGCGGGGCCGAGCCGATCCAGGCCGACGTGCTCCGCGCCTTCCTCGCCCGCTTCGCCGAGAAGGGCCTCCGCCCCGAGAGCGTCCTCCCCTCGTACGGGATGGCCGAGGCCACGCTCGCCATCACCTTCGCCGACGTCGACGCTCCCCTCGCCACCGACCGCGTCGACCTCGCCGCCATGCGCGCGGGTCATGCCGTTCCAGTCGGGGGGGCCGAGACCCCCCAAACCCCCCGGGCTCCCGCGAGGAGCGGCCGGCCATGGAGCTGGTCTCCTGCGGCCGCCCCTTCCCGGGCCACGAGATCGCCGTGGTCGCCCCCGACGGCCGCCACCTCGGCGAGCGCGAGGTCGGCGAGATCCGGCTGCGCGGGCCCAGCGTGACCGCCGGGTACTTCGGCAACGCCGAGCGCGACGGAGGAGACCTTCGGCGGCGGCTGGCTGCGGACGGGGGACCTCGGCTACCGCGCGGGCGGCGAGCTCTACATCTGCGGGCGAGCCAAGGACCTCATCATCCTCAACGGCAAGAACTACTACCCGCAGGACGTCGAGCGCGTCGTCTCGCGGGTCGACGGCGTGCGCGACGGCCAGTGCGTCGCCTTCTCGCGCATCGACCCGGCCACGGGCGCCGAGATCGCGGTGGTGGTCGCCGAGTCCCGCCGGGACACCACCGGCATCGCCGACGCCCTCGATCGCCGCCGTCCGCGCGGAGCTGGGCCTCACGATCTCCGAGGTGTACTTCATCCGTCGCGGCAGCCTCCCCAAGACCTCGAGCGGCAAGGTGCGCCGCCGCGAGTGCCGCCGCCGCCTGGAGGACGCAGAGCTGGAGCTGGTGAGCGCGACGGATGCCGGACAGCGCCGACATCCCCGCCACGGTCCCCGCCGCCCGCGGTGGCGCCTCAGGCCGCGCCGAGCTTCCCTCGGTCCGCCCGCCCCGCCGCTTCCGCATCCATGCAAGGAGCCCCCAATGGGATCCAGTAAGACCGAGGTCGAAGTCAGCTACGACGTCTCCAACGAGTTCTTCCGCCTCTGGCTCGACGAGCGGATGAACTACACCTGCGCCGTCTTCGAGTCGGACACGCAGTCGCTCGAGGCCGCGCAGCTCAACAAGCTCCGCATCCTGAGCGACTTCGCCAAGGTCACGCCCGACAAGAAGATGCTCGACATCGGGTGCGGCTGGGGCGCGTGCGTCGAGTACCTCGTCACGTCCCGCGGCGTGAAGCGCGCGGTCGGCGTGACGCTCTCCTCCGCGCAGGCGGAGGAGGTGAACGCCCGGAAGCTCCCCGGCGTCGAGTGCATCGGCGCCGACTTCATGAAGTGGGAGACGAAGGAGCGCTTCGACGGCCTCATCTCGATCTGCATGATCGACCACCTCTGCTCGCCCGAGGAGGCGCGCGAGGGCAAGGCCGTCGACATCTACCGCGCTTACTTCAAGAAGTGCTGGGAGCTTACCACGCCCGGCGCGCAGTTCGGCTTCCAGGCCATCCTCAGGAACCGCACGCCGAAGGTCCGCCCGTGGGGCGCCCTCCCGGCCGACACGCGCAAGGACCTCGAGGACTACTTCTTCTGCACGAAGGAGATCTTCCCCGGCGGCCTCAACCCGCGGCTGGAGGAGCTGATCGTCGCGGTGAACCCGTACTTCGAGGTCGATCCAGTGTCACACGCGGCGCAAGCACTACCAGCGCACGACCGCGGAGTGGCTCCGGCGCCTCCGGCTGAACGAGAAGACCGTCCGCGACAAGTGGGGGGACAAGGTCTTCGACGACTACGACCGCTACCTGTCGACCTGCGTCCGCGCCTTCGACATCCACTACAGCTCGCTCGCCCAGTTCGAGCTCAAGAGGATCGATTAGACATGAAAAGCTCCTTCGATGCGCTCCCCATCTTCAAGCAGGTGGCCGAGCGCGTGGACCGTCGCGCCTTCCCCCACGTCACGCGGCAGAGCGTGATCACCGAGCTCGGTATCGACTCGCTCTCGATGATGCAGATCGTCGGTGAGATGGAGACGGAGCTCGGCGTGACGCTGCCCGACGAGGATCTCGTCGAGCTGACCACGGTCGGCGACCTCTGCGCCAAGGTCGAGGAGAAGCTCGGCGGCGCCAAGCTCTCCGCTTGAATCGACAGAATCCACGCCGCCGCGTCGCCGTCACCGGGCTCGGGGTCGTCACCCCGGTCGGCAACGACGTCCGCTCGTTCTGGCAGGCCCTCCTCGCCGGGCACGTCGGGCGTCGACTTCATCACCGCGCTTCCCGATCGACAAGCTGCGGAGCGACATCGCCGCCTCCGTGAAGGGCTTCGACCCTGCCCGCTGGTTCTCCCCGAAGGAGACCGACATCTACGGCAAGGTCACGCAGCTCTCCCTCGCCGCCGCCTTCGAGGCGATGGAGGCCGCCGGGCTCGGCGCCTGGTACCGCGCCGACGAGGAGGCCCCGCGCATGGAGCGTCCCCGGCGTGGACCGCACGCTCGCCGGCTGCCTCGTCTCCACGGGGCAGGGCGCGGTCGAGATCTTCGAGGAGCAGATCGCGCGCAGCAACACCCGCGGCCCACGCGCCGTCTCCCCCTACTTCATCCCCGGCGTCATGCCCAACGCCCCCGCGGCGCTCGTCTCGATGCGCTACGGCCTGATGGGCCCCTCGTACAACATCGCCAGCGCCTGCGCGACGGGCACCCACTCCATCGCGACGAGCGCGATGATGATCGAGGCCGGCGACGCCGACCTGATGCTCGCCGGCGGCGCCGAGGCGGCCACGCAGCTCAACACCGTGGCCGGCTTCGGCAACGCGCGCGCCCTCGCCCGCGCCCTCGACGGCGACCCGAAGAAGGCGAGCCGGCCGTTCGACCGGCGCCGCGCGGGCTTCGTGATGGGCGAGGGCGCCGGCGTCCTCGTCCTGGAAGCGGAGGAACACGCGCGCGCCAGAAATGCGAAGATTCTGGCGTACGTCGCCGGCTGGGGCTTCACCAGCGACGGCGAGCACCTGACGCGCCCGAACCAGGAGGGCACCGGCCTCGCGCTCGCCGCCGAGCGGGCCCTCCGCCGTGCCGGCATCGCGCCCGGCGAGGTCGGCTACATCAACCCGCACGCCACCTCCACCCCGCAGGGCGACCTCGCCGAGGTCCACGCCCTTCGCCGCGTCTTCGGCGACCGGCTCGCGGAGATCCCGATGTCCGCGACCAAGTCGATGATCGGGCACCTGCTCGGCGGCGCGGGCGCCGTCGAGTCCATCGCGACCGTCTCCACGCTCGCCGAGCAGACGATCCACCCCTCGATCAACGTCGACGATCTCGACCCTGCGTTCGGCATCCGCCTCATCCGCGAGAAGGAGCGCGCCAGCGTGCGCTACGCGCTCAAGCTCTCCGCCGGGTTCGGCGGGCACAACGGGGCGCTGGTCTTCGAGCGCGCGGACGGCGCGGCGTAGCGCCCTCGTCGGCGACCGCGTTGCGGTCTCCGCCTCGCCATGTGAGCCGCGCCGCTCGTCCTTGTGGGCCGCGCCGCCGGCGTGAGACCATCGTCCGATGCTTCAAACGACGGAATCGCGCTGGGGGCGCGCCTCCACCGACCGGCTCCCGCCGGTCCTCCTGCTCTGTCTCGCGTGGGCCGCGCTCGCAATCGGCGGCTACGGCTGCGACGCGCGCGGCAGGGCAGCCGCCGCCGGCGCGCCACAGGCTTCGCCCACCGAGGCTCCGGCCGCCGCGGCCCCGCAGGCAGGGGCCGCCGCGCCGTTCGATCTCGGGCGCGTGATCCGGCAGGTCCACTTCGCCTTCCGGCCGGACGGGGCACGCTTCGCGGGGGGCCACGCCACGTACGCCGCGAGCGCGGGCGCGGACAATCTGCGCTTCGTGCCGGCGCGGCCCAGGGCTCCCGCCGGGGCGCCTACGGCGGCGCCCTTCGTCGTGTCCGTGTCGGCCTTGGAGCGCGGCGGCGCGCCCACGGCGGCGGCGGGTGCCAGCTCTGGCCCTACGGCACCGCGTGCGGCGCCGGCACGTGCCAGGGCGACACGCTGGTCGGCGTGCCTGGTGCAGCACTACGCCCAGTCGCCGGCCGACGTCACGGCGTCGAACCTCAAGCCGCGCATGATCGTCCAGGCGGTCAACCAGCCCGCTCCGCCGCCGGGGATCGACGTCATCCTGGGCAACGTGCACGGCCGGTTCGCCGTGTCCGCAGGAGACGGGGTCGCGGAAGAAGTACCAGTGCCAGGTCGCGGTCGACCCCATCCTGCCGACCACGGTGTGGGACACCCTGCCCGGCTCGACCAAGCGGCACGTCATCACGGCGTACGCGAGCGGCACCAAGGTCTGGGTGCGCTACGCGGTCGTGCGCCGCGGCGTGCTCAGCGTGTGGTGCACGGCCGTGCTCGTGACCGTGCCGTAGCGCTGCGCTCTCCTTCGTCCGCGCGCCCTCACCCCCCGTCCCCCTCTCCCGCTTCGTGGGAGAGGGGGGCCGGGGGGGGTGAGGGCCGGACCCCTCGCACCTCGGGCGCTTTCCGTGAGAATCTACCCGAGGACCTGCAACGAACGCCCCGATGTCGCCCGCCCGCTCGGACCTCTCGCTAGCGCTGATCTTCCGCGAGCACGCGCCGGGCGTGGCCGAGGGGCGCGAGGCGGAGCTGGGGCCGCGCTCCGCGGGCTCTGGGAGGAGGGGGCGCGCGCCTGGCCCGAGCTCGAGCTCGCTCCCGAGGCCTTCGTCCGGTACCTCGCCGCGTGCGGCGCGGCCTCGATTACCGGGCGCTCGGCGGACCTCTTCGCCGGCGTGCGCACGACGGATCTCTACCTCGCCGCTGCCTGCGCGGCGCGCGTCCGCGGCGCCGTCGAAGCGTTCGATCGCGCCCACCTGCGCCGCCTGGGGGCGGCCCTTGCGCGGCTCAGGCCGTCGCCGGAGCTGCTCGACGAGGTGCGGCAGGTGCTCCGCGAGAAGCTCTTCGTGGGCAAGGACGGGGCGAGGCCGAAGATCGCCGAGTACGACGGGCGCGCCGCGCTCGCGAGCTGGGTGCGGGTGATCGCCGTCCGCGCGGCAATCGACATCGGGCGCCGCCGGAAGGTCGCGGCGGCCGCGCCGGAGGAGGGCTCGGAGCCGCGCACCGGCGATCCGGAGATCGAGCACCTGAGGCGGCGCTACCAGCACGCGTTCGACGAGGCGTTCCGCGGCGCGGTCGAGGATCTCCGCCCGGAGCTGCGCGAGGTCCTGCGGCTCCACTTCATCGAGGGCATGACGCTCAATCAGCTCGCCGTGCGGCTCGGCGTCCATCGCGCCACCGTCGCGCGCCGGATCGCCACGGGGCGCGAGGCCGTCGCCGGGGACGCCCGGCGCCGCCTCCGCGCCGCGCTCGGCGCCAGCGAGGACGAGCTGGAGAGCCTCACCCGTGTGATGAGGAGCCAGAATCGATCCGAGCCTGACGCGGGTGCTGAAGAAGGGGGCGTGACGTCGCGGCGGTCGCGCGGGTGCTCCGCCAGCCAGCGCGTGGCCCGGTCGAGCCCCGTGGGGTGGCCGAGGTGCTCGTAGGCGGCGCGGGCGCGCTCGGCGAGATCGATCGCCCGCGGCCGATCCGTGCCCGTCGCCCAGAGCGCGTCCGCGAGCGTGATCTGGATCTCGGGCTCGGCCTCGGCGTCATGGAGCGAGAGCGCGCGCTCGAGCAGGGGAACCGCGTCGGCGGGCCTCCGGCGCGCGAGGGACACCTCGCCCAGCCCGAGCAGCGGCCCCGCCAGGATCGGGTCGGACTTGCCCTTCGCCTTCTCCCACAGCGTGCGCGCGCGCTCGAGCTCTCGGCTCGCCGCGTCGGTCTCGCCGAGGTGTACCAGCGTGCGGCCGAGGCCGACGAGCCCATAGGGGACGTTGGGGCTCTGCTTCCTGTCCCAGATGCCGACGGCACGCTCGAACAGGGGCCTGGCGTCCACGTAATCGCCGAGGTCGTAGTCCACGGCGGCCAGGTTGCAGGCCGTCACCGCGATGTTGGGGTGATCGGCCGCGAGCGTCTTGTCCTTGATGGCGAGGGCGCGCTCGAGCAGTGGCTTGGCCCGTGCGTCGGCGCCCATCTTGCGGAGCACCCACGCGAGGTTGGTGAGCGAGCTCGCGGACCACGGGGTGATCGGGGCCGAGCGCGGACTCCCTCGAAGCGAGCGCGTGCTCGTACATTTGGACGGACGCCTCGAAGTCGCCCATCTTGGCGAGCACCATCGCCAGGTTGTACCGCGTCGCGGCGACGTCGGGGTGCTCGGGGCCGAGGGCCGCCGAGAGGACGGAGAGGGCGCGCTCGTAGTCGGCCTTGGCGGGCGCCAAATCGTTCATCTCCTCGAGCGCTCCCGCGCGGTTCGCGAGCACACGGACGAACTCGGGGCTGTCGGGGCCCAGGCTCTTTTCGCTGAACGCGAGGGCTCGGTCGAACGCGTCGCGCGCCTCGGCGTGGCGGCCCATCGTGTACAGCGCGAGCCCCTCCACGTTCGACCACCTGGCCCACGCCGCCGGATCCGCGGCGCGCGACACGACGGCCCGTCCAATCGCCATCAGGACGGAGGCCTCGGGGAAGCGCTTCTGGTCCTGCCCGACGCACCGGAGCAGCTCGGCCATCGCGTCCGCGGCGAGCAGGTCGTCCCTGCCCTCCGCCGCCGTCGACGCCCCCGCGCCGAGGATCTCCACGGCCCCGGCGTAGTTGCCGTCGTTCTCGCGCAGCTTGCCCACCAGGACCTGCACCTCTGCGCGCAGCGGCGCGTACCTGGTGCCGTCCGCCTCCGCCAGCAGCGGCTCGCCGAGCGCCAGCGCCTCCTTGTACTTGCCGGCCGATCGGAGCGCGTCCACCTCGTCCACCTTCGGCTGGAGCGCCGCGACCCGCGCGCGCAGCGCGGCGTCCTCCGGCGGGGGCACGCGCGCCGCGAGCGCCGCCGTGTCGGCGCAGTACGCGATCGAGGGCAGGCTCGCGGCCGCCGTGACGGCCTTGTCGAGGACGCCCGGATCCCGGTGCTCGGCGAGGACCTTCGTCAGCGCCGCGAGCTGCCCGCGCCTCTGGTCGAGGCAGGCCTCGCGCAGCGCGAGGATCCCAATCCGCTGCTCCGGGCTGCGTGAGCCCTCGCAGACCTCGCCGCGCATCGACGACCAGGACGCGCCGTACCAATCGAGCAGCGCCGTCACGCGCGCCGCCGTGTCCTCGGCGTAGGGGCGCCCGGTGCCCGTGAACGCGGCCCGCACGCGCGCGGCTACGCCCGGGTCCCACACGCCGGCGAGCTGCCGCTCCGGGTGGGCACACGGGTCCTCGAAGGCGCCGCTCCGGACCCAGCCCGCGGCGGCGACGGCGAGCAACGCCGCGGACGCGAGGCCGATCCCGACGCGGCGCAGGCGCGCGCGCCGCCGGGCGTCGGGATCGCTGCCGAGCGCGGCGACGAGCGCCGGGATCGAGGGATGGCGATCCTCCGGCCGCGTCGCGAGGCCGCGCGCGAGGGCGGCGTGGATCCACGCGGGCACGGGCGCGCCGGCGGGCGGTGGTCCGAGGGCGCCGGAGCGCTTCCGGGCGAGGACCTCGGCGACGTCCGCGCCGGGGCCCGCCGCGAAGGGCAGCAATCCGTAGAGCCCCTCGTAGAGCGCGGTGCAGAGGCTGTACTGGTCCGACGCCGGGCTGGCCCGCCCGCCCTCGTGCTGCTCGGGCGCCATGTAGAGGGGCGTGCCCAGGATCGCGCCCGTCGTGGTCAACCGCGCTTCGCCGGCGTGCTCGGGGAGCGCCGGGTGCTCCGCGCCGGCCTCCTCGTTCGCGGGATCCTCGCTGACGGCGGCGAGGCCGAAGTCGACGACGCGCACGCGGCCGTCCGCGCCGCGGAGCAGGTTCGACGGCTTGACGTCGCGGTGGACGAGGCCCTTCTCGTGCGCGGCGGCGAGGCCGCGGGCGGCGTCGAGGTACGCCGCGAGCACCTCGCGCCACGCCGGCCGGGGATCGCCGCGGCACCAGGCGTCGAGCGACTGCCCCTCGACGAGCTCCATGGCCACGAACACGTCCCCGTAGTGCTCGCCGACGTCGTACACCTGCACCACGTTGGGGTGGGAGAGCTTGCCGAGCGCGCGCGCCTCGCGCACCAGGCGCCGCCGTGCGCCCTCGGGGCCCCGCGCGGTGCGCAGCAGCTTGAGGGCGACGCGCCGGTCGAGCTCGGGGTCGTAGGCGGCGTAGACCTCGCCCATCCCACCCTGGCCGATCAGCGAGAGGACGAGGAAGCGCCCGATGGACGCGCCGCGCCCGAGCGTCGCGCCGAGCACGGCCGCGAGCGCGTGCCCGGGCTCGCTGTCGCCCTGCGTCAGCCCGGCGGCGATGGTGCTGCACGCGCTGCACGCCGCGAGGTGCTCCTGGAGGCGCGCCGTGTCCGGCGCGGAGAGCCGCCCTTCGAGGAGCGCCGCGAAGGCCGCGTCGGTGGGGTGCTCGGTCGTCGTGGTCGCCGGAGGCGTGCGGTCGGGGGGCGTGCTCGTGAGCCTGCTCCTTCGCCGTCCGAGGGTATCCGGCGACGCGACCGCTTCAAGGGAGGCAAGATGCCGCGGCGCGGGAAATCGTCCGGAGCGCGTGCGACTCCCTCCGGGCGGCTGCGTACTTCGGATGAGGGATACGAGAGCACGCACGCCGCGCCGGATGCCCGGAGGTGCGCGTGTGCGCTCGTCCTTCGTCTTGCTCCAGGAGGATGACGAACCATGAAAATTCAATCGATGTTCACGGCGTGTGCCGCTTCGCTGGTGGCCGTTCTCGGTGCCCACAACGCCCACGCGACGTGCTTCGGAGAGACCCAGGTGCAGAGCTGGATGTCGGGAGAGCTGATCCTGCTCGACGGCGCCCCGGGATCGCCGGACCCGGGCTGGGACCTCCAGTCGAAGGACGCCGGGAACGGTTTCATGCAACAGTTCACCACCGGCCAGATCTGGGCCGACGCGTGCGAGAGCAGCATCGTCGGCGGCTGGGTCCACGGCGACATCCTGACGCACTACAACAGCCTGGGTGACGCGGGCGGGATCATGGGCTTCCCGACGTCCTCCGAAGAGGAGACGCCGAGCGGCGACGGCAGGATGAACACCTTCGAGGCCTTCGCCACCGGCGGGAGCACGGGCGGCGCCATCTACTGGAGCTCGGCCACCGGCGCCTTCGAGATGCACGGCAACCTCTACACCAAGTACCTCGTCTACGGCTCGACGGGCAGCGGGCTCGGGTACCCGACCTCGGACGTGGAGACCTGCACCAGCTGCACCGGCGGGTCGGGGAACATGAACACGATGCAGAACGGGTTCATGGCCGACGTGTCGGGCCACGCGTGGGCGCTCTTCACGGTGCCGTACGAGTCGCCGAAGCTCTTCGCTCAGCGGGACCCCAGCTGCGAGTTCGAGCCGTGCGCGGTGACCCTCTTCGGGTCTGGCTTCGCGGCCAATGAGCCGGTGACGATCAACCGCCTGATGTTCAATGGGCGAACGATGTGGACGACGGCGACTGCGGACAGTGGTGGGAACTTCACCAAAGGCGTGGGCGAGTTCGACGATACCAGCGGCATCCCCGGTACGGGCGCATGGAGCGACCACACCATCCTGACCTGGGAAGCGGTCGGCAACACGAGCGGTCCGTGGCTCGCGAGCGTCCCGCTGTAGTGAGCTGACGACTCGCTCGACACCCGCCCGCGCGCCGGGCTATCCCTCCGCCCCGTGCGCACCCTGACCGACATCGACTGGACCACCTGGGCCCCCACGGACGTCGCCGTCCTGCTCTTCGTCATCCGCGGCGGCGAGGCGCTCCTCATCCGGAAGAAGCGCGGCCTCGGCGCGGGGAAGATCAACGCGCCGGGCGGGCGCATCGAGCCGGGCGAGTCGCCCGAGGAGGCGGCGATCCGCGAGACGCGCGAGGAGGTCGGCGTCGTCTGCGCGGCTCCGCGCCGGCGCGGGCACCTCTCCTTCCAGTTCACCGACGGCTACGGCCTCGAGTGCCACGTGCTCTCGTCCGACGCGTGCACGGGCGATGCGCACGAGACCGACGAGGCGGTCCCCTTGTGGACCCCGCTCCACGCGATCCCCTTCGACGAGATGTGGGCCGACGACCGCCTCTGGATCCCGCTCATGCTCTCCGGGCGCCCGTTCCGGGGCCGCTTCGTCTTCGACGGCGATCGCATGCTCGACCACGCCCTGACCGACGAGGACCCCGCGCGCCCGCTCTTCGCCGCGCTCGAGCGCCTCGGCGCGCGCACAACGCTGGTCACGCATCCGCCCGTCTTCACGGTCGAGCAGGCGAAGCGCCACCGCGGCGCGGACGAGGCGGGCGCCCACGTGAAGAACCTGTTCGTGAGGAACAAGAAGGGCGAGATGTGGCTGGTGACGACGCTGGAGGACCGGCCCGTCGATCTCAAGGCGCTCGGCCGGCGGATCGGCGCGGGGCACCTCTCGTTCGCGTCCCCCGAGCGGCTGCGCGCGCACCTCGGGGTGGAGCCGGGGAGCGTGACGCCCTTCGCCGCGATGAACGATCGCGAAGGCGTGGTGCGCGTCGTGCTCGACGCCGCCATCCTGGCCGCGGAACGGGTCCACTGCCACCCGCTCACCAACGACCGGACGCTCGCCATCGCGCCGCGCGATCTGGTGCGCTTCCTCGAGGATTGCGCGCACGCGCCGGGCACGATCGACTTCGACGCGCCGTGATACCCTGCCGGGCGTGCCCGACGCGCGATCCAACCCGGCCGCCCTCGAAGCCCTCTGCTGGGCCGCCGAGACCGCGTCGCTGGGGGAGCCCGTCCGGTGGCGCTTCGACTTCCCCCTCCCCGTCCCTCCGGCGGAGGCGTGGCAGGCCCTCGCCGACACCTCGCGGCTGAACCGCGCTCTCGGTCTCGAAGCCGTCGAGTACGTGGAGGAAGGCGGCTTGCTACGCGGCTCGCGGCGCACCGACGGCATCACCTTCCGCTGGCTGGAGATGCCGTGGGCGTGGGTCGCGGGGCGGTGGCTGAGCTGCCTGCGCGTCTACGACACCGGGCCGATCACGCACGGTGTCATCAGCTACACGATCGAGCCGGCCGGCGAGCGGGAGAGCCTGGTGCACGCTGCGCAGGACTGGTACCCGCGGGGCGCGTTCGGGAGGATCGCGGTCGGGCTCGGCGAGCACCGGGCCCGGGCCCAGTACCGCCGGACGTTCGACCGGCTCGCGCGCGGCCTCGCGGAGAGATCGCCCGCCGTGGGCGCGCTCGCGCAGCCCGCGCCGCCGATCGCGCTGGAGGCCCTGCAGCGCCTCCCCGCCATCCGGGAGCGGCTCGTCGAAGGCGGCGTCGCGCCGAACATCGCCGACCTCCTGATCGCCCACGTCGCCGAGGCGGACGACCTCGATCTGGCGCGCATCCGCGTCCGCCCCCTCGCGCGGCGAGCCCGCGTCGACGAGCGCTCTCTCGTCGTCGCCTGCCTGCACGCCACGCGCGCCGGCCTCCTCCAGATCCAGTGGGAGGCCATCTGCCCGCACTGCCGCACGGCGAAGCGCACCCTGGCGTCGCTCGGCGACCTCCCCCGGCGCGCGCGCTGCGGCCCGTGCGAGGTGGAGCTCACCACCGAAGGCCCCCACGCCGTGGAGGTCACGTTCGGCGTCCACCCGGCGATCCGCGCCGTGGCGAGGCGGACGTACTGCTACAGCGAGACCTCCTCCAAGGCGCACGTCAAGCTCCAGCAGCCGGTCGCGCCGTCCTCGCGGCGGGTCGTGCAGGTGGCGCTCGCGCCCGGGCGCTACCGCGCGCGGGTCGTCGGCGAGGCGGGGCACCGGGCGCTCGACGTGGTCGAGGGGTCGGCGGTGGCGGAGGTGACGCTCGGCGAGGGGGAGGGCCCGATCGAGGTGCGTCCGCGGGCGACCGTCACGCTGCTGAACGACGGCGATCGTCCGCGTGTCTTCGTGATCGAGGACACGCGCTGGGCCGACGACGCGCTCCGGCCGGCGCACCTCTTCAACCTCCAGGAGTTCCGCGACTTCTTCGCCGCCGAGCACCTCGCCCCCGACGTGGAGCTCTACGTGGGCGAGCAGACCATCCTCTTCTCGGACATCGTGGGCTCGACCCAGCTCTACCAGCAGAAGGGCGACAGCCGCGCCTTCACCGCGGTGAAGCGCCACTTCTCCGCGCTCTACGACGAGGTGCGGGCCCAGCGCGGGGTGGTCGTCAAGACCATCGGCAACGCGGTCATGGCGGCCTTCCAGAGCCCCGTCGACGCGCTCCGGGCGGCAGGGAGGAATCCAGCGCCGCTTCCACGGCGACGACGCGCCCTTCGGCATCCGCCTCCGCCTGAGCCTCAACAGCGGCCCGTGCATCGCCGTGAACCTCAACAGCGGCGTCGACTACTTCGGCCAGACGGTGAACCTCGCGGCCAAGCTCCAGGGCTACGCGTCGGAGGGACAGGTCGCGTTCCCCGCCTCGCTGCGCGCGGACGGGCGCGTGGCGGCGCTGCTCGCGGAGGAGGGCGGGCGCGTGGACGAAGGCACGACGACGCTGCCCTCGACCGGCCAGGCGATGAGCATCTGCTGCTGGGACGTCTGCAACGACCCGCTCCTCGTGGAGTCGGTCCCGCGCAGCGCCGGGTTCTACTGAGTTGCGCCAGGGGCTTTCAATCCTAACCGCGCCCGGAGCGTCCCGCCGAAGGCGGGACGCGGAGGAAGCGGGGGGTGCGGCTTCGCACCACGCGCCGTCGAGCAAACCTGCGGCCCCCGCTTCCTCCGCGAGCCGCCGTGAACGGCGGCTCGCTCCGGGCGCGGTTAGGATTGCAACCCCTGGCGCTGGCCGTCAACGCCACGCGAGCACACCCAGCACGGCAGCGGCGGTGGCGAGCAGTGCGGCGACGCCCACCACCACGAGGCGCCGCGCACGGGCCGCGCGCGCCGCTTCCTCCTCCGCCTTCCGGATCGCGGTGGCGAGCGCCTGGCTCAGCACATCGCCGTCGCGGTAGCGGCCGTCGCGCGCGCGCGCCAGGCACCGCTCGATGACGCGCGCCAGCGCCTCGGGCGTGCCCTTCGCCATGCTGGAGACCTCGGGCGGCGGGCCGCGGCGGATGGCGGCGAGCACCGCGTTGACGTTGTCGCCCTCGAAGGGCCGCCGGCCGGCGAGCATCTCGTAGAGCACGGCGCCGAGCGCCCAGACGTCGGTGCGCGCGTCGACGTCGCGCTCGCCCATCGCCTGCTCGTAGCTCATGTACTGCGGCGTGCCGAGCACCTGGCCGGTCGCCGTGAGCTTGGCGAAGAGGGCCGCGTCCGCCGCCGCCGCTGAGGCCTTGCTGATCCCGAGGTCGATGATCTTGGGGACGGGCGCGCCGGCGCCCTCGGCGCGGTGGAGGATGACGTTCGCGGGCTTCAGGTCGCGGTGGACGACGCCGCGGGCGTGGAGCGCGGCGAGGCCGCGGGAGAGATCGAGCGCGATGGCGGCGGCGGCGCGCCAGGCGAGGGGCGGCGGGCGCGCGAGGCGGTCGGCGAGCGTCTCGCCGGAGAGGCGATCCAGGACCAGGTAGAGGTGCCCGTCGTCGGTCTCGCCGAGGTCCCGCACGCCGACGACGTGCTCGTTCTGCACCCGCTCGAGCAGGCGGGCCTCCTGGTGGAAGCGGTCGCGCACCTCGGAGCGCCAGCCGGCGCGCTCCATCGACACCGCCTTGACGGCGACGCGCTCGCCGCTCTGCCGATCAATCGCCTCCCAGACCGTGGCGTACGCGCCCTCGGCGATCCGGCCGACGACCTCGTAGCGATCCGCGAGGACGAGCCCCGGCTCCACGCGTGCCTTGGTAGCACAGGGCACGCCGGGAGAGGTGGGGCTATGCGGCGGCGATCGTCGACGCGCCGCCCTGCTGCGGGCGGCGGAGCGGGGGCAGCTCCTCCCCCAGGTACGCCCGCCCGAGCGCGAAGCCCGGGAGCGTGAGGCGCATGCGCAGCGCGTCGACGAAGCCCTGCCGGTGGAGCAGGGTCACGGTGCGGCGGACGTCGCCGCGGCGGACGCGAAGCTCCTCGGTCAACGACTCGAGGCTGACCGTCCTCCCCTCGGACTGGGCGCGTGCGAGGGCTTGCAGGACGTGGGGGGCGAGAGCGTTTGCGTTCATGAGGGGCACCCTAACGTGCAGGTGAACGACCGTACAGTTTTCGGCGACGATTTCCGTGAGGCCCGACCTGAGCGGGCGAAGCGGTGTCGTAGCCCGCCCATCTTGAGGTCTCCCTGGCGAGGTGCAATCCTCCTGACCATGAAGCATCGAATCTTTTTCCACGCGGTCGTCGTCGCGGCGCTCGCGTCCTCCGCGGCGGCTTGCCGCAAACAGCCGCCCGGGGACACGGCGGGGAGCGAAGAGGCGACCTTCGGCAGGCTCTCGATCGACGATCTCCAGCACCGGATCGATGACGCCAAGGCGGGCAAGATCAAGCTCGCCATCTTCGATAACAACCAGCGTGAGCACTTCGATAAGGAGCACATCCCCGGCGCGAAGTGGGTCGACTTCAAGAACGTGCAGGCGAGCGATCTCCCGTCCGACAAGAACACGGAGCTCGTCTTTTACTGTTCCAACGAACACTGAACGGCTTGCCATACCGGCGCCGTGAGCGCCGTCAAGCTCGGTTACAAGAACGTGTTCATCCTCCCCGCCGGCATCATGGGCTGGCGAAAGGCGAACAAGCCCGTCGAGAGGGGCTGAGCGCCTCCCCACAAGACGCCGCGGAGGATCCGCCGCGGCTTCTCCTCCCTGCGCGGGACGTCGCGCTGACGGGGCGCGAGCCCCGGCGGCTCGTCAGTCGTCCGGCGCGCCGCAGGCGAGCCAGGTCTTGATCTCGGTGATCTGCGCGGCGGTGACGCAGGAGTGGCCCTTCGGCATGTTCCCACCGAGCGTGCCGCAGAGCGGCGACTGGTTGGGGTCGACGAGCGCCGAGGAGGACGCGCTCAATCCGGGCGTGATGTACCCGGCGTTCACGAAGCCGTTGTAGCAGCTCGTCTTGGTGGTGCCGCACGCGAAGCCGCTCAGGCTCCCCGTGTGGCAGCTGCCACCGGCGCAGCCCGACGTGCCGCTGGGTCCGAACACGCCGGTGTAGATCTGGGTCCACGTGACGCTGCACGTGGAGCCGCTCGACGACGAGCTGCTCGACGCCGACGAGCTCGACGAGGAGCTGCTCGACGCCGACGAGCTGCTCGACGCCGACGAGCTCGACGAGGCGCTGCTCGACGAAGAGCTGGCGCTGGTGGACGAGCTGCTCGACGAGGAGCTGCTCGAGCCGCCGGGCGCCGAGCAGAGCAGCGGGTGCGCGCCCCCCGGCTCCGCGCCGCCGGCGGGCGGCTTCACGCAGTTGTAGTACTTGTTGGTGGCGTCCCAGCCGCAGACGGTGCCGGAGGGGCACGCGCCTCCCATGAGCCCCGTGGTCGCGCTCGTGCAGTGGTAGAGCTCGCCGGCCGACGTGCAGCAGCCGGTGGTGCCGTCCGCCTCCGTGCAGCTCGTCGGCGTGCCGCCGCCCACGCTGCCGCTGGAGGACGAGCTGGTGGAGCTGCTCGACGACGCGGCGCTGGTCGACGACGCGCCGGTCGACGCGCTGGAGGAGCTGCTGGACCCGCCGTTGCACGCGCTGCTGCACGCGCCGGTGTAGCAGGCGACGAAGGCCGTGTAGCTCGCGTCCATGTTGCACGACGCGGCCGGGCTCGACGACGTGAGGCAGCTCGAGCAGGTCGGATCGACGGCGCACGCCATCTCCTGGCTGCAGCACGAGGTGTCGAGGCAGCCGTCGCAGCTCGCGTTGCCCGTGGTGAAGCCGCAGCCGGTGCTGCCGCTGCTCGTCAACGTGGTCGCGGTCGTCGTGGTGGACGGGCCCTGCGCCGTCCCCGACGTGAAGCCACCCTGCCCGCTGGTCGTGGACGTCGCCCCGGTCGGGCCCTGCGTGGTGCCGCCGCCCGCGCCGTCGCCGCCGAAGCCACCGGGGCCGTCGTTGCTCGTGGAGCACGCGGCCGCGAACGCAGGGATCAGGACAGCCAGTGAAAGGAGATGGAGGCTGCGCATGGCCGGCCACGAGACACCGCCGTATCGAGCCTGTCCATCACCTTTTCGCCGCGCGCATGAGGCAACTGTGTCCGTGGCCGCAGGCGCTCACCGCTGGGAATGAAATGCTGCGAGGGCGGCGAAACGACGAGGAGCCAGCCGGAAAATTTCGAGCCTGCGTTCACCGTGCCCGGAGGGACGTGATCAGCTCCGCCGTCGGCACCGCCGGAGCCGACCGTCGCCGCGATTCCGTACGCCGCCGCCGGAATCCGCCGACCCCCTGGGAACCGCCCGCGCCTCCCGCGCTCGCGGTGCCGGCGCCTCCCGCGCCTCCCGCGCTCGTGGTGCCGGCGCCTCCCGCGCCTCCCGCGCTCGTGGTGCCGGCGCCTCCCGCGCCTCCCGCGCCGCCGACGCCCGATGCGCCCCCCCGGGGCCACTGGTTCCGGTCATCGCGACCCCGTACGCGACGGCGATGCCGCTCGACGCGCTGACGCCGCTCACGGCGGTGCTCCCGCCTTCGATGACGACGGCGCGGCCGCACGCGGCGGGACCCACCGCGGCGGTGGTGAGGCCGAGCAGCACGGCCGCCGCCGTGCGGGGGATGCCGCCGTCCTTGCGGCGCAGCTCCGCGCCGCAGCTCGGGCACGTGGTCTCGGCGCTCTTCGCGTGGCAGCCACAGGTCGGGCAAGGGATCAAGGTAGGTGCCATGCGAGGATCATCCGGGCCGGGCGGCGCGCTCGTCAAGCGCGCTCGCGCGCCACGACGCGCTATCCTGTTCCCCATGGACGACGCTGCGACCCCTCCGCGCGAGATGCGACCCGAGGACGAGGGCCGGAGCGTCCCCGTCTACGCGGTCTGGGAGCTGACGATGAAGTGCGATCAGCCCTGCCAGCACTGCGGCTCGCGCGCAGGGCACGCGCGCGAGAGCGAGCTGTCGACGGAGGAGGTGCTCGCCGTGGCCGCGAGCCTCGCCGACCTCGGCTGCCGCGAGGTCGCGCTCATCGGCGGCGAGGCGTACCTGCGGACGGACCTCGACGCAGATCGTCGCGTACCTCGCCGGTCGCGGCCTCCGTGTCGGTGTGCAGACGGGCGGGCGCGCCTTCACGCCGGAGCGGGCGCGGCGGCTGCGCGACGCGGGGCTCACCGCGCTCGGGGTCTCCGTCGACGGGCCCGCGCCGGTGCACGACCTCCTCCGCGGCAACGACGGGAGCCACGAGGCCGCGCTCCGCGCGCTCGACGCAGGGCGGGAGGCCGGCCTCGTGGTCTCGTCGAACACGCAGGTGAACCGCCTGAACCACCGCCTCCTCCGCGAGACGTGCGGGGAGCTCCGCGGGCACGGGATCGTGTCGTGGCAGGTGCAGCTGACGGTGCCCATGGGCCGCGCGGCCGACCGGCCTGCGTTGATCGTGCGAGCCCTGGAGGTGGTGGAGATCATCGACACGCTGGCCGCGATCCAGCGCGAGGCCGCCGCCGAGCGCGCCGCGGGCGCGTCTCGCCGGGCGGCGTGCCGTTCAACGTCTTCGTCGGCAACAACATCGGATATTTCGGCCCGCACGAGCTGACGCTCCGCTCGCGCCCCGGCGGGCGGGAGGCGTACTGTAGCGGGTGCCGGGCCGGCATCAACGTGATCGGGATCGAGTCGGACGGGACCGTGAAGGGCGTGTCCCTCGCTCCCCACCGCGCCGTACGCCGGGGGCAACGTCCGCGACCTCCGCGCTCGCGCACATCTGGGAGCACGGCGAGGCGATGCGCTTCGCCCGCGATCGCTCGATCTCCGAGCTCTGGGGCTTCTGCCGAGACCTGCTACTACGCCGACACCTGCCACGGGGGCTGCTCGTGGACGGCGCACTGTCACGCTCGGCCGGCGCGGGCAACAACCCCTTCTGCTATCACCGCGTGACCCAGCTCCGCCGCCGGGGCGTGCGCGAGCGCCTGGTGGTCAAGGAGAGGGCCCCGCACGCGCCGTACGACTTCGGCCGGCTCGGAGATCGTCGAGGAGCCCTGGGTGGACGACGCCCAACCGGCACCGCGTACAACCCGCCGCCTGCCGCTCGCCGGCGGGTGACGGCGCATCTCTTGCGCCTCGCGGGGCGCATGTGGACCAGGCCGCCGTGCAGGACCGGGGCCAGCCGGCATGGCGGCGCCGTTCCGTGGCCGCGTCGCGGAAGAACCTGATAGTTTTCCGCACATGCCCGACCTTTCCGCTCGCCAAGGAGATCGTCGCGGGGACGCGCGACCTGCACGACACGACGCTCGCGCTCAGCGACGCGCAGATCCAGATCCTCCAGGCCCTGAAGTCGCAGCTCGACGCGATCACGCAGATCGAACGGCAGCTCGCGGAGATCGAGCGGCAGCGCGAGGCGATGCTGCCCCCGGTCGTCCCGCTCGACGTCTTCGTCGCCTTTCAGCCGGCCATCGCGTTTCCGGTCAACAGGGCGATCGGGGTGTCGGCCGTCGCCGTCGTCGTGCCCGACGTCGCCACGCGGCGCGCTGCAGGGCTCAAGCCCGCAAGCCAGCTCGGGGGCGGCGCCCTCCTCAGCGGCGACGCGCACGTCAACGCCATCGTGAGCGTCAACGTGGCCCCACGGGTGATGGACAACGACGGCCAGATCGCCACCCTGGCCCAGTACCTGACGTACAACCCGGCCAACGGCGCCATCCCCGTCGCGATCGAGTTCTCCGGCGACCGGGATTACTCCGCGCTCGCGGTCGGCGATACCCAGAAGGGCATCCTCAAGGCGCGCGCGTACCAGAGCGCGCTCTTCGTCATCGATCCGGCGAGGCTCTCGGACGCCGACCAGACCCTCGTGGAGCGGCACGCGGCTGGAGAGCTGGGCATCTCGGGCGTGCCGGCGGCGGCAATCGTGGCCGTGGTGGTCCCGTCGTCGTTCGGGCTGGCGGGGATGGACGTGATCTCGGTCGGCGACCGTACCGCCGATGTCTACTGCGCCGCCAAGCGGGGCAACGTATCGGTGCAACACCCCGATTACGCGTCCGGGATCGCCGCCATCCTCGGTGCCAACCGCAGGAAGACCCTCGTCTTCCACGTCACGCGCTTCGGGAGCGGCACCAAGCTGACCTGAAGCGGGCGCGATGCCGCGCCGATCCGCGCCCTCGCCGCTACCCCGGCTCCGATCCGGTCCGCTCGCCGATCGTGTCGCAGCGTTGCGGGGCGCAATCGACCTGCTCGTGGTGACCGCCACCCCGGTCGAGCGCGACGCCGTCCTACGCCGCCTCGCCCCGCTCGGAGCGCGGCGGGCCATCCTCCAGGGCACGGTCGGCCCCGCGACCTACAGGCTGGGCGCCCTCGGTCCCCACGGCGTCGTGCTCACGATGTGCCGCATGGGGGGTGCCGGCCTCGGATCGAGCCACGCCGCCACCGCCGCCGCGTGCGCGACCTGGGCGCCGCGCGCCGCCGTGATGGTGGGGATCGCCTTCGGCAAGGATCCGGCCAAGCAGCGGGTCGGCGACGTGCTGGTCTCGTCCCAGATCATCTCGTACGAGGAGCAGCGCATCGGCGCCCGCACCGAATTCCGCGGGCCGATCGTCGAGGCGAGCCAGACGCTGGTCGACCGCTTCCGCAACGTGGTGGGCTGGCGCTTCCGCCGGGCCGACGGGACCGCGTGCGCCTGCAAGGTCGGGCCCGTCCTCTCCGGCGAGAAGCTCGTCGACGACGCGGCCTGGAAGGCAGCGCTCTTCGCCCAGTTCCCCCAGGCGCTCGGCGGCGAGATGGAAGGGCGCGGGCTCTCCACGGCCGCGACGGAGGCGGGTGTCCCGTGGATCCTGGTGAAGGCCATCTGCGACTGGGGCGACGGGACCAAGCACAATGCTGATCAGCCCCTGGCCGCCGCCGCGGCGGCTGACCTGACGTGCGCCGCGCTCTCCGACGCGGGCGCGCTGGACGGCCTGGCCAAGCCTCGACGCCCCGAGCGCGAAGCGCCGGCCCGCGCCCGGGCCCCGAAGACGCCCCCGGTCCGGGTGGGGGCGCGCAGCGTGCTCGTCGGTCGCGACGCCACCGGGAGCACGATCATCACGGGGGACGGCAACGTCGTGGGGGAGAGACGGAGCCGGGGGCGGAAGCGGTGAGAGCTTGGACTAGGCCCCGCCCTGGTCAGGAAGCTCACTTCGAGAAACGAGAGAGCTCGTGACACATGACGCGACGCGCCGAACGTAGGGTGCATCATCGGCAGGGCAACTCTCACGCCGAGCAACGCCGCTATTGCCGCGGGGCACGCAGCGCCGTCGCTGGGCAACGCAGCCTCGACGCTGGGGCACGCAGCGCCGTCGCTGGGCAACGCGACCTCGACGCCGGGGCACGCGGCGCCGTCGCTGGGCAACGCAGCCTCGACGCTGGGGCACGCAGCGCCGTCGCTGGGCAACGCGACCTCGACGCCGGGGCACGCGGCGCCGTCGCTGGGCAACGCAGCCTCGACGCTGGGGCACGCAGCGCCGTCGCTGGGCAACGCGACCTCGACGCCGGGGCACGCAGCGCCGTCGCCGGGCAATGCGGCCTCGACGCCGGGGCACGCGGCGCCGTCGCCGGGCAACGCAGCCTCGACGCCGGGGCACGCGGCACGGTCGCCGGGCAACGCAGCCTCGACGCCGGGGCACGTGGCGCCGTCGCTGGGCAACGCAGCCTCGACGCCGGGGCACGCAGCGCCGTCGCCGGGCAATGCGGCCTCGACGCCGGGGCACGCGGCGCCGTCGCTGGGCAACGCGGCCTCGACGCCGGGGAACGCGGCGCCGTCGCCGGGCAACGTGACTTCGACGCCGGGGCACGCAGCGCCTTCGCCGGGGCACGCGGCGCCGTCGCTGGGCAACGCGGCCTCGACGCCGGGGCATGCAGCGCCGTCGCTGCCAAACGCGGCCTCGACGCCGGGGCACGCAGTGCCGTCGCTGGGCAGTGCGACCCTCGCGTTTGCCCTCACCCCGTCTGATTTCAGGCACTTAGCAAGCGCCGCCGGGCGGGCTGACGAGCGGCCGCTGAAGTAGAGTGGCGCCATGATCAAGGACCGAGAAGCCTACCGCCGTCTGTGCGAGCACGAGCGGTGGGAGGTGACGTTGTCCATCATCTGGCCATCCGTGATCGGGGCAGAAACTCCGGACGTTCTGGAGGTGCTCCGTGCGGCAGGAGGACCGGATGGCGGAGCGAAGGACCTACACGAAGGAGGAGCGCGAGGCGGTGCTGGCAGACGTTCCCGCGCTCGGCGTGACGGAGGCCAGCGAGAAGCACGGCATCCCGCAGACCACCGTCACCGGGTGGGCTCGGAAAGCGGGCATTGGCCGCGACGGGAAGCCGTCGGCGCGGCGTAGGCCGAGGTCGGAGGCTCACACGTCGAAGGGAGGGCAGCCCAAGCGCACGCCGAAGACGAGGCGCGAGCCGTCCGTGGCGGCGTCGGCCGCGCGCGCGCCGAAGACGACGGCGAGCAACTCGAAGGGTGGAGCGCAGCCCAAGCGCCCGTCGAAGGGGCGGTCGGCGAACACGACGAGCCACGAGCAGCCGCCCGTGACGGCGCCGGCCGAGCCGAAGGAGCCGACCGCGGACACGTCGTCAATCGACGTGCCCGCGCGGACGACCGTGCGACCGTTGAGCCGCCGACGCACCCTGACGATCGGCGTGGCGAAGCTCTACACGCCGTCGCAGAAAGCCGAGATCCTCGAACACGCCGCAGCGCACAGCGTCACCGAGGCGAGCAGAGAAGTTCAGCGTGAGCCGCTTCTCGATCTACGGCTGGCAGCGTAAGGTCTCCAACGCCGCGAAGGGGCAGGGGCCGTCGCCCACGGCCGGGCCCGCACCGAAGGAGATCGAGGCGCAGCGGGACAAGGAAATCCTCGACGAGTGGCACCGCCACCCCGGGCTGGGGCCGAGCCAGATCAGAAACCAGCTCCGCCGCAAGAGCATCCGGGTCAGCGTGGCCGAAGTCTGGCTCTTGGGCCAGCGCCTCTTGGAACTGCCCACCAGCGCGCGCCCCTGATCGGCTCGGCGACGACCTGGGAGGTCTCCTCCACGGTCGTCGCGAGCACCGCGCCGGCCCCCGGGTCCGCGCCTCAGTTGACCTGCGCCAGCACGCCTTGGAGCGCCTCCATGCTGGCCGGCTTGGCGAGGTGCGTGTCGAAGCCGGATTCTCTGGCCCTGGCCACGTCCTCGGCTCCTGCGTAGCCGCTGAGGGCGACGAGCTTGACGTGGCCGAGCGCGGGGTCGGCGCGCAGGGTACGCGCCACCTCGTAGCCGTCCATGTCGGGCAAGCCGATGTCGCACAGCACCACCTCGGGCTTGAAGGCGCGCGCCTTCTCGACGCCCTGGCGCCCCGTACGGGCGACCTCCGCGACGGCTCCGCCGAGCTCGAGGGTGGCGGCGAGCATGTCCGCCGCGTCGGCGTTGTCCTCGATGACCAGCACACGGCGCGCGGCACGCGCGGCTCCGGCCGCCGTCGGCGTCTCGAGCGGACCTCTGGGCTCGATGGGCAGCGCAATCGTGAACACGGCGCCCTTGCCGGGGCCTTCGCTCGCCGCGGCGACCGAGCCGTCGTGCATCTCGACCAGGCCCTTGACCACGGCGAGGCCGAGGCCGAGACCACCCCTGCTGCGGTCGAGCGTCGTGTCGCTCTGGGTGAAGGGCTCGAAGACCCGCGGCAAGATCTCCCTCGCGAATCCCGACGCCCGTGTCCTCCACGTGGACGATCGCCTTCCCTTCGCCCTCGACGCGAACGGTCGTCTTGCCGCCGCGGGGCGTGAACTTGAGCGCGTTCTGGAGCAGGTTGCCGATCACCTGCGCGAGCCGCGTCCGGTCGCCGCTCACCCACACCGGCGCCGGCGCCGGCGTGAGATCGAGCGCGACGCCGCCCTGGGTGAAGACCGACCGGTGATCCTCGACCGTGCGCTGCGCGAGCGCGTTCAGGTCGAGGATCTCGCGCTTCAGCTCGACCTTGCCGCGGCTGATGCGGGTGACGTCGAGCACGTCATCGATCAGTCGCGCGAGGTGCTCGGTCTGGCGATCAATCACGCGCTGCGCCTTGCGCGCGTGCTCTCCCCCGGCTCGCTGCGATCGAGGACGTGGATGCTGCTGCGGATGGCCGAGAGCGGGTTGCGGAGCTCGTGCGAAAGTATCCCGAGGAACTCGTTCTTGTGCTGGTCGGCCTCGCGCAGGCGCGCGTTCGCCTTCTCTAGCGCGGCGCTGGCGCGCCGGCGCTCGGTGATGTCGCTCGCGGCCCCGAACCATTCGACGATCTCGTCGTTCGGTCCGGTGATCGGCACGGCGCGCGACAGCGCCCAGCCCACCGTGCCGTCCGCGCGCACCACCCGGTGCTCCAGGTGGAAGATGCTCCTGCTGCGGATGGCCTCGCCGATGGCGGCGTTCACCTGCGCCTGGTCCTCGGGCGGGATGTACTGCGCGAGCCACGTCGCGCTCGGCGCCTCGGTGCGCGCGAGGAAGCGCGGGCTGAGCATCTCGCGCATCTCGGCCCAGTCCGGGCCCATGCGGAAGAGCGCCTCGGAGCTCGCGGCCGTCAGCGCCCGGAGCTGGGCCTCGCTCTCGCGCAGCGCCTCCTCGATGTGGGCCCGCTCCAGGATGTCGGCGGCCTGGCGCGCCACCAGATCGAGGAGCCGGAGCGCGACCTCGCTGGGCCGGCCCGGCTGCCGGTAGTGGGTCGAGAGCATCCCGAGCGGCGCGCGCGTCCGGCCGAGGATGGGCGTGGCCTGGACGGCGCGCACACCGGCCCTCCGCTGCACGTCCCGCGCGCCGGCGTCCGCGAAGATCGGGCTCGCCTCGACGTCCTCCACGACGACGCGCGATCCTCGCGCAAGCGCCGTGCCGCCGGCGCCCTGCCCCTCGCGGGTCCGGCTCCAGAAATCGA
Source organism: uncultured delta proteobacterium (assembly GCA_963827955.1). Classification (GTDB taxonomy): domain Bacteria; phylum Myxococcota_A; class Polyangia; order Polyangiales; family Polyangiaceae; genus CAWHDJ01. The sequence continues at coordinate 49,164 of CAWHDJ010000018.1, forward strand.
CCCAGAACGCCGGGAGGCCGCGCTGGACCGCGATCACCAGATCGCCCGAGGCCGGGTCGAGGAGCTGGACGTCGCCGAAGTCCGCCCCGGAGACGGCGATCGCCGCGTCGAGGATCTCGCTGAGGATCCGCGAGAGGTTGCCCTCCTGCAGGAACAGCGAGCCGATCGCGAGCAGCCTGGTCGTCGCGTCGTGCGCCTGGTGGAGCTCGCCCATCAGCCGCTCGCGCTCCCCCTCCGTCCGCTTGATCCGGGTGATGTCGGCCAGCGTCACGACGGTCCCGCCGATCACGTCTTCCACCGTGCGGTACGGCAGGACGCGCAGGAGGTACCATGCCTGCCCGTCGAGCGCCTCGACCTGCCGCTCGACCGGGGTCAGCGCGCGGAGGACCTCGCCCACGCTGGCCGCCAGATCCGCGCCCGTGAAGCGGGGCGCGAAGTCGGAGAGGGGGCGGCCGGCGTCGGCGTCGATGAGCCGGAAGAGCTGCCTCGCCGCGGGCGTGAACCGGGTGATGCGCTGCTCTCGATCGAGGAAGAGCGCGGCGATGTCCGTGCTGCTGAAGAGGTTCTGGAGGTCGCTGTTCACCCGCCCCAGCTCGTCGACCTTGCGTCCCAGCTCGGCGTTGACGGTGGCGAGCTCCTCGTTGACGCTCTTGAGCTCCTCCTGGAAGCTCTGCAGCTCCTCGTTCGCCGACTGCATCTCCTCGTTGGTGGAGAGCAGCTCCTCGTTCGAGGACTTCGAGCTCCTCGTTGGCGGCCTCCAGCTCCTCGATCGTCGCGCGGAGGCTGGCGCGCGTGCTGCGCAGCTCGCCCTCGAGCTGCTCCACCGCCCACGGGACGTCGCCGCCCGCCGGCGGGGCCTCGCCCGCGTCCGGCTCCGCCTCGCCGAGCCGCTCCTGCAGGATCACGGCGAACAGGACCTTGTGCCCGAAGCCGGGCAGCGGCCGCGCGGTGATCCTGATCCGCGGCGGCAGGCCCTCGACGTCGATCGGCACGTCGCGGGCCACCTTCCGGCCGGTGCGCGCCGCCGCGTGGAGCACCGTCCGCAGCTCGATGCGCAGGCTCGCGTACGCGATGTCGAAGATGTTGGTGGTGGTGAGCCCCCCCGCCGGCGCCTGAAGGTACCGGCCGGTGGGCCCGACCACGCAGAGGATGTCGCCTTGCGCGTTCACGACCGCGGTGGGCGGCACGTACTCCTGCACGACCAGGCGCTCGAGCGCGGAGGCGACCGTCGGCTCGGGCGCCGGCGCCGGCGAGAAATCCGAGGCGCGGGAGGCGCGACGCGAGGCGCCGCGCGGGGGGCGAGCGGGAGCTGGACGACCGGCCGGGGCACCGTCTCGACGCGCCGGAAGACGCGGAAGTTCTTGTTCATCACGTCGAACAGCTCGGCGTGCCCCGCGAGGCCCTCCGAGGAGCCCAGGAACAGGCAGCCGCGGGGCTGGAGCGAATAGTGGAAGACGGGGACGAGCTTCTTCTGCAGCTCCGCGTCCAGGTAGATGAGCACGTTGCGGCACGAGATCAGATCGATCGCCAGGAACGGCGGGTCGCGGATCAGGCTGTGCTCGGAGAAGATGCACAGCTCCCGCACCTCCTTCGCGACGTGGTACGCCGAGTTCTGGCGGCTGAAGAAGCGCGCCAGCCGCTCCGGCGACACGTGCTGGGCGATGTCGGCGGAGTAGCGCCCCACGCGGGCCTCGGAGATCGCCTCGGCGTCGATGTCGGTGGCGAAGATCTGGACGGGCACCGCCCGGCCGGCGAGGATCTCGCGCACCAAGATGCCGATGGAGTAGGCCTCCTCGCCCGTGGCGCAGCCGGGCACCCAGATGCGGACGCCCCGGTCCGGGTCCGCTCCCCCCGCCGCGAGGATCGGCGGCAGGACCTGGCGCGCGAGGTACTCGAAGGCCTCCGGGTCGCGGAAGAACTGGGTGACGCTGATGAGCAGATCCTTGGCCAGCAGCTCGGGCTCGTGCGCGTCCTCGTCGAGGAAATCGACGTACTCGGAGGGCGATGAAGGGCGGCGGATCTGGACGCGGCGGCGGAGGCGGCGGATCACCGTGCCGCGCTTGTAGTGGCTGAAGTCGTGGCCGGTGGCCCGAAGGAGGATCGCGTAGACCCGATCGACGATGGCCGTAAGCTCCTCGTCCGAGGGCACCGTGGCGGCCAGGGGCGGCGGGGCCGCGGGCGGCGTCGCGGCGCGCACGCGGCCCGTCATCACCAGCCGCGCGCGCTCGATCAGCCGCGCCGGCATCTCCTCGGCGGGCAGGACCTCGTCGACCACGTGCGCGTCGATGGCGGCCCTCGGCATGGCGTCGTACTTCGCGGTCTCGGGCGTCTGGGCCAGGGTGTACCCGCCGCGCTCCCGGATCGCGCGCAGGCCGTCGGCGCCGTCCCCGCCCGAGCCCGAGAGCACGACGCCAATCGCGCGCTCGCCTCCGTCCTCCGCGAGGGTCCGCAGGAAGGCGTCGATCAGCCCGCGCCGCTCCGGATCCATGAGCCTCACCTGGAACACGCCGCCGGCAATCCCGAGCTGCGTGCCGGGCGCGATGACGTAGACGTGATCGGCCTCGGGGACCACGCCGTCCTTCGCCTCGACGACCGGCATCGTGGTCTGCCGTCCCAGGATCTCCGCCAGCATGCTCACGTGCTGGGGGGCGAGGTGCTGGACCACGACGTACGCGAGCCCGGTGCGCTCGGGCACGTGGGAGAAGAGCTGCTCGAGCGCCTCCAGGCCGCCGGCCGACGCGCCGATGCCCACCACCAGCACGGCCAGCAGCATGCCCTGCTCCTCGTGCGCTTGCGCGTGCTCTTGCGATTGGCTCATGGTGTCCCCCGGCTACCCTGCTCACCGCCCGCCGGCTCTCGCCTTCGGCTTCGGCGGAGGGCGCCTGGTCGTTCGTTCGGTCGCCGCCACCCGGCGGCCTTCGCGCGCGTCCGTGCTCGTCGCGCCGGCGCGCTCGGCCGCCAGCCGTTCCACGTCGTCGCGCCGGAACAGCCGGACGCCGTTCGTGGTCCTCTGGGCCGGGAGGCGCCCCACGCGCTCGATCCAGCGCACCATGTCCGGGGAGAGCCCGAGCACGCGGGCGGCCTCGCCGGTCGTCATCAGAATCGTCTGGGTGTGGTTCGCGCTTGTCAGCCATTCCGGCCTCCAGGATGCTTGACCACCGCCGTGAGCATACGCCGCAGCCGTCATCCATCAACACCATCGGAACGACTCTTCGCGGATCCTCGTCCGTTCCCCTCATGACGACGCTCGGCAGGCTCGGCGTGCTCTCGCGCCGGTGCGCTCCGGATCGCGCTCGGCGACGACTCGGGGAGGTCTCCTCCCCGGGTCGGAGCGAGCACCGCGCCGGAGATGACGCGGCCGGTGGCGAGCACGTCGCACCGGCGCGGAGCCGGCGCGACGCTCGGCGTAGGTGGTCCCCAAGTGGTTACCAAGCACCTTGAGCATGAGGTGCTTGCGAAGACTCCGACGTCAGCAAGGTAGGATGACCGACGACAACGGTAGCCAATCTCCACGCGCCGCTCTCCCCCGTGCTGGTCGCTGGCGTGCTCCTGCTCGCGCACGAGCACCAGCGCACCCGCGGGCTGCCCGGTCCCACCGTCGAAGAGATCACCGCAGCCACGGGCGTCTCGCGTAGCCGCGCTTACGAGGTGCGCGAGGAGCTGCGCCGCGTCCTGCCCTCGGTGCTGCGTCCCGTCGGCCGACCCCCGTCGCCGCCACACGAGGTCAACCGCGACGTGGCGTACGAGCTGCGCGGCGTCGTGAGCGCCTTCAGCAGGGCCCACCCGGGCTGTGTCTCAGAGGGGCCCGAGCGGACTTACTACGGGGACGCCTTCCGCCGCTACGTCCTGGAGCTGCGCGAGCAGCACCCCGACGTGGAAAACCGCGCCGGCACATTGCCTCCCGGCGTCGACGCCCGCTACCTGCTCGGCATCGTCCGCAACCTCGGCGACAAACGCGAGGGCATCGCCATCGCAGAGGAGTTGCTCCGCGCCCGCCTCCACGCCCGTGACCACATGCTCGCGCCGCTCGTCCATGCACGAGACGCCGCGCGCGCCGACGTGCCCGACGTCCGCGAGCGCGTGGTCCGCTTCGTCAATCTCGCCCTGGGCGCAGACCGCCGCATCGACCGGCTCTTCTGGCTGTTCGCCGTCGCCGACGAGATCAGCGGCCACGCGAACGACGCCCCCGCGCCCCTCGTCGACGCTGCCACGCGCCGCATCCATGCGACCCACCGCGTCCCCAACCGCGAACGCCAGGAGGCCATGCGCACCATCGTCGCCCACGTCGTGCCGCTGAGCTGATCGGCACCGTGAGGTGTGAGATCACCACCGCCGATCCAACACCTCACGCCCAGGCAGCGAGGGCCATCCTCCTGCCCCTCCCGATGGAAGCCGTCAGGCAGCCTGGGGTGATCTTACGCGGAACGCGGCAGGTAGCACTGGCGTCCGGAATTTTGAGGTGGAAGGTGTTTGACAACCGCAGGGAGGCCCTGCGCGCCATGACCGTGGAGCAGTCGATCGCGGTGGGCGAGGCGCTGCTCACCTCGGAGCTGATGGATCTGGCAGTGTTCCCCGACGACGACCACCCCATGAGCCTCGCGCGCTCGCTGCGCATCCCGGAGGCGCGCCTCCGCCGGTCGCCGTGAAGCGCGGAGGGAGTCTCGCAGAGGACAGGGGCCCCTGGCGGCGGTTCGAAGAGGTGCTGCGAAGAGCCGCGGAGTAATCGCGAGAGGCCTGTCGACACCCGCAGGCGTTCGCGACGAGCATCAATCGGGATCGCTGCCTCATGTGAGTGCGTTCCGCATCGCCATGGTCGGAGTCTACCGGCCGGTGCCGTGCGCGTCGAGGAGCACGCGAGCCGCTCGTAGGTAGGAGCTTTTCCCGGGTCTGCGCACCTCATCTCACGGCGCCTGCGATGAGGGCGACGGCGGAAGATTACGGGGACAGAGGGAGAGGTCCAGAGGTCAGAGATATGGGACCACGGCTACCCGGAACCCGACGTACGACACCGCGCCATCTCCGATGGCGCGAAACGTGCGGCGGATACCCCTGCCGATACTGCGAAACGACCCACCCGCATGGCGCGGACATATTCCCCGTTCTCGTCTGCGCTATATCTTTCCGAACTCTGTTTGTAAGGATAAGCGATGCCCTTGTTGGGGCCGTCGAGGCTCCTATCAATAATACCAATGTTCCGTGTCCACTCAAGAACGTTCCCACACATCTCCTCGCAGCCATGGGGGCTCGCACTCGCGCAGAAGCAACCGATCGCGCTCGTCGTGCCAATTTTCGTGTCTCGATAATTGGCGCGCTGCGGGTCCGCGCCATTCCCCCACGGATAGCCTCGCCGGCTTCACGTCGGGGTTCTTGCTGATCCGCATGAGCCCGCTCACCAGCGCGCCCTCGGTCACGTCGGCGGCGCCCACGAGATCCGGCTGTGCGGCGTGCGCCTCCAAGGCCATCTCGTCGAGAAAGCGGCGCACCTGCTCCTTGTCGACACTCATCCACTCCGCCAGGCTCGGTTGCACGACCACCGTCGTGCCCTCCTTGTCCCGCACCACCTTGGGGCTCTCCCACCAGTCGAGGAGCAACTGCACGGCGTCGGCGTCGAGCTGCCTCGCGCCGCTCGGGGAGGCTGCCGCCGCGCCAGGCGTGGAGGCTGGCCATCAAGGTGAGGAGGAGGGGGCGCTCCGCCAGGGCCTGCAGCCGGTCGCTCCGCTCGACGGCGCGCTTCAGCAGGGCGGCGCGGCCTTGGGCGTCGTCGTCGCTCATCCCGCGGAGGATGCCGACGTGGGCGTACCAGCGGTCGACGAAGAGGGACCGCTGGACCCGGCCGAAGGGGGCGAGGACGGTCTCGGTGAAATCGCGGAGCTTCCAGTCCTGCTTCTGGTAGGCGTAGGTGCGGCTCGTCACGAGGATGCGGCAGAGCGGGTGGCTGTCGGCGAAGCCCTCGACGGCTTGCTTGATCTGCGCCCGGCGGCGCTCGGCCTCCGGCACCTCGTCGAGCCCGTCGAGGAGCAGGAGGCCGCCCTTCTCGGCGAGCGTGCGCTCGAGGCCAGGAGCGAAGTCGCCCAGCGTGGCGGCGGTCAGCTCGGCGACTAGGAAGCGCCAGAGAATCCTGGGCGCTGGCCGGCTCCCCGGGCGGGGGCAGGCCGCGGGCGGCGAAGTCGCGTAGGACGACGCGCACGGGCAGCAGCGGGCCGTGGCGCCAGGGCTGACGCTTCTTGCCGGGCTCGCCGAAGAGGCCGGGCACGGGAGCCGTGAGGGCGCGCAGGTTGATCCGGGCGTCCCCGAGGCCCTCACCGGCGAGGCAGAGGGCGACGAAGTTGAGGAAGGTGCTCTTGCCCCCGCCGGGCTCGCCGAGGCGCACGAGGCGCCCGTGCCGGTCGAGCTGTTCGACGGCGCTGAGGGGCCGCGGGGGTTCGGCGGGGGAGGCGCGGCGGCGCGGGCGGTCCGGGTCGTGCTCGTGGCCGGAGGTGAGGAGCGCCGTGTACACCTCGTGGAGCGCGACGGCCTCGGTGGCGCGGCCTGCCGCCTTGGGGTCGACGCCGGCGAGCGAGAGCTGGCCAGCGGCCCGGAGCACGTGGTGGAGGTACGCCTCCCGACGCGCAACGGGGGACGGAGCCGGGCCACCGTGGAAGTGGGTGACGGCGATGGCGTTGTGGTCGCCGGTAGCGACGACGGCGTGGTGCATCGTCTCGGTGGCGACGGCGCGGGCGCCGGCGGGGCGGCGCTTGGGCTTCTTGCGGGCAGGCATGGGCAGGTGACTCCAGCGGTCCCAGCGTCCGGGATCCTCGCGAGGCCGTCCAGCGGGAACGCGCCTCCCCGGGCGTCTCAGCCCGGCGCCTGCCGCAGCTCCAAGACCTCCTCCGCCAGCGCGAGGATGCGCGCGTTCTCGGGCACCCGTTCGAGGAAGCACCGCCGGAAGCTCGCGTCCCCAATCTTCCCGGCGCGCTCCAGAATGCCGGCGCGAGCGTCCGCGAGGGCCGCCGCCGCCCCACCCGTGTCGCCGGCCGCGAGGAGGGCCTCGGCGTGGGCCAGGCGGATGAGCGCCTCCCCCTCGTCGAGCGCGCCCGCCGAGGCGAGGATGTCCATCGCCTGCTGCGCCGCCGCGAGCGCGTCCGCCGGCCGGCCCTGCGCGGCGGCGACGGCGGAGAGGACGGCGAGGGCGCGCGCACAATCGGCGGCGGGCGCCGGCTCGTCCACCAGCGACCGGCACTCCCGCTCCGCGCGGCCGGCGTCACCGGCCATGAGGGCGATCCGCGCGAGGTAGCACCGCGAGGCCATCTCGTAGTTGCGGGCTCCGGTCTCGCGGGTCAGCGCGCCGGCCTCCTCCTCGAGGGCAATCCCCTCCGCGAACCTTCCCAGGTGCGCGACGGCGAACCCCAAATCGGTCATCAAGCTGGCGCGAAGGCCCGCGAGGCCGAGCCAATCGGCCTCCGCGAGCGCGCTGCGGAGCACTCGCTCGGCCTCCACGAAGGCGCCGAGCAGGACGTAGACGCAGCCGATGTTGGCGGCCTCGATGCAGGCGTTGCGGACATCGCCGGCCGCCTGGAAGAGGGCGCGCACCGACACGCGGAGCCCGAGGATGACGCTCCGATCGCCCCTGGCATCAATCTCGAACGCCTGCGCGCGCTGCAGTGCGGCGGTGACGGCCGGATCACCGGGGATCCGGCGCACGACGTCCTCGCTCCTGCGCAGGAGCACCGCGGACCACGGCGCGTGGCCGATGAGGAACCCGTGACCCGCCGTGCGGGCGAGCGCGACGGCGTACGACGCTGCGACCGCTCGCGCCGCCTCGCCGTCCCGGTCCCGGAGGTCCGGGTCGAGGTCCGTCGCCAGGAGCTCGAGGCTCGCCGCATCGAGCCAATCGAGGTCGTGGAGGAGGCTGCTCGCATGGGCCACCGCTTCGACGGCGCGATAGAACGGTGCAGAGCCCCGCGGCAGCCGGGCGAGCGCGCCCCGCGCGTGCTCCAGCATCTCGCGGTACTGACCTCGAAAGCGGCAGGCGGCCGCCTCCAGCAGGTACACCTCTCCGTGCCACCGCGCGTCGAAGGCCGGGTCGCCGGCGGCGCAGGCGATGGCGCGCTCGGCCAGGGCGAGCACCCGTGCGAAGTCGTTGCCCTCGAACGCGTGCTCGGCCGCGCGCCGGAACCAGGCGGCCGCCTCGCCGCGCACGCCGCCGCGCTCGAAGTGCTCGGCGAGGATCGACCGCGTCCCCCTCGCCCGCGCCGGTCAGCCAGCGGCCCGCGAGCCGGTGGCCGGCCTCGCAATCGTCCTCCGTCAGCATCCCGTAGGCGGCCTCCCGCACCAGCGCGTGGCGGAACACGTACTCCGTCTCGCCCGGGAACTTCGTTTTTGGGGCGCGCGCGACCACTTCGTCTTCGACCAGAGCGGCGAGCGCGCCGTCGACGGGCGCCCCGCCGAGGAGCGCGGCGACGCCGCCGCGCGAGAAGCGCTGGCCGAAGACGCTCGCCGCGCGCAGCACGCGCCGCGCCTCCGGGCCCAGGCCTTCGAGGCGCGCCTGCACCATCGCCAGCACGGTGGCGGGTGCGTCACCGCCGCGTCCAGAGACGCGCGCTCTCAGGAAGCTCTTCCAGGAAGAAGGCGTTCCCGGCCGACTGCTCCCAGAGCCGGTCGACCGTCGCCGCGTCCGCGCGGTCGCCCAGCACGTCGCGGGCGAGCTCCGCGCACGCCCTGCGGGCGAGCCCCCCGAGGTGGAGCACGACGGGCGAGCGCCTGCTCCACAGGCCGGGGAACCGCGCCTCCACGTCGGGGCGCGTGAACGCGACGACGAGGAAGGGCCGCTCGGTCAGGAGCCGCAGGGCCGCGTCCACGTACTGCACGGTCGGCAGGTCGCCCCAGTGCAGGTCCTCGAGGACGAGCAGCACGGGCTGTGCGCGGCACTCCGCGTCGAGGAAGTCGACCCAGGCGCCGCGCATCTGGTCGCCCATGAGCACCGGATCGTGCCGCGCCGCGCGGAGCTTCGGGCTCCCCTCGTCGGGGAAGGGCGTGCCCGCGAGCTCGCCCAGGAGCTCGGCGACGCGCTGGCCTCCGTCGCCCAGGTGGCGCCCGACCCGCGCCAGCAGCTTGCGGCGCCGCGCGTCAATCGGCTCGCCGTCGAGCACGCCGGCCGCCCGCCGGAGCGCCTGACCGAGCTGGCCGAACGGCGACCCCGCGCCCCCGGGATCCCCGCGCGCCATCCAGTGCTCCATCGCCTCGCCCCGGGCGCTCAGCGAGCGCACCAGCTCGTTGCGCAGGCGCGACTTGCCGACGCCGACGTCGCCGACGACAATCACCGCCCGCGCGCACGGATCGGAGACGCACGCGTCGAACGCCTCCTCCAGCGCGCGCAGCTCGCGCTCCCGCCCAACGCACGGGATCGCCCGACCGAGGAAGACGCGCGCCTCCTCGCCCAGCGCCTCCCGCTCGCCGAGGAGCGCGAGCCCCTCGCCCTCCCCCTCGACCGTGAAGCGCCCGCCGAGCAGCCCCGCGGTGAGCTGCGTCAATCCGGATCAGCCCCGCGCCGCGTGCGCCCTGGAGCAGCTCCGCCGCGCGCGCGGCGACCTCGCCCACCGGCATGCGCCCGCCCGAGAGCCCCCGCCCCATCGCGAGGACAATCGGTGCTTCCTCCACCACCCGGCGCGTCGCGAGCGCGCAGCGCGCCGAGAGGGCGGCGCGATCCGTCGCCGCGCCGGTGCCGCCGAGCGCCATCACCCACGTACCGTCGGCGAGCGGGGCGAGCGCGGCGCCGTGCGCGGCGGCGACGGCGCGCAGCGGCGTTGCGAAGGAGACGGCGGCGACCGGCAGCGTCGCCGCCGCCGCCGCGGCTTCCCCGTCGATCCCGGAGGGGCCCTCCGGGGAGGCGACCAGGATCACCGAGAAGAGCCGCTGCTCGCCCGCGGTGAGCCCGTCCTCTTCGCGCTGCGGTCGCGGCGGGCTCGACGACGCGCGCGTGACGTCGATCGCATCGATCGCGTCGAGCGCCTCGAGGACGGCGCCGGCGTCCGCGGGGCGGTCCCCCGGGCACTTCGCCATCATCCGCTCGATGAGATCGGCGAGCCCGTCGGGCACCTCCGGCCGCAGCGCCGTGACCCGCGGCGCGTCCTCGAGCAGCACCCTGGCGAGGAGCGCGATGACGTGGGGCCCCGTGAACGCCGGGCGCCCGGTCAGGCACTCGAAGAGCACGCAGCCCAGGGAGAAGAGGTCCGCCTGCCCGCCGGCGTCGCGCTCGCCCCGCGCCTGCTCCGGGGCCATGTACCCGGGCGTGCCGATCGTCGTCCCGGTGCGCGTGAGTCCGGCGCGAGGCGTCGGGGGAGCGGGCGATGCCGAAGTCGAGCACCTTGACCCCCTCGACCAGCCCGCCGCACAGGAACAGGTTGCTCGGCTTGATGTCGCGGTGCAGGACGCCGCGCGCGTGCAGATCGCCGAGCGCCCCGGCCACGCGCCGCGCGAGGATCAGCGTCTCCTCCACGGTCAGCCGCGCCCGCTCGAGGCGGGTGACGAGGTCCTCGCCGTCGAGCCACTCCGTGACCAGGTACGGCTCGCCCTCGCTCGTGGCGCCCTCGGCGACGTAGCGCACCACCCAGGGTGGCGCACGCCCTCGAGCAGGCGCGACTCGCGGGCGAACCGCGCGGTGTCCGCGGACCGGAGGAGCACCTTCACCGCCACCGGCTGCCCGGTCGCGACGTCGAGCGCGCGGTACACGGTCCCCATCCCCCCCGTGCCGGCCAGCCGCTCGAGCTGGAAGCGCTGCCCGAGCACCGCGCCCGGGGCAATCCGCTCAGCGCTCATCGTGGCCTCCGGGCAACGTCACCGCGCCGCCAGCGTACGTGCCTTCTCGGGCATCGACAACGTTCGCGCGCTCGGCGCGTCGGTTGGCAATCGAGCCGCCTCCCGCATGGGGCGGCCGCTGCCGCGTTCGCTGTCCCTCTATGATCCCTATCTGGGGTCAGGCCCCCTTTTCGACACCACGAAATCGTTCAGCGGGGATCCGCGCCCGTCGCGACGGGGAGCGCGCCTCCCTTCACGAGGGGCGAGGCTCCCGCAACGAGGACCGCGCTCCTCGCAACGACGACCGCATCCCGCGCGACCGGCGCCGTGACGCCGGCGCCAGCCCAGAGCGCGGTCAGCCGCAGTTCGCGAGGCAGGTCATGAACGCGGAGCACGTTTGGTCGTTGTTGCAGTCCGTATCTGCTGCATCCAGCACGGCGACTGGTTCGGCCCTGTCCGACGAGGCAGTTTGCGCAGGGCAATCCCTTCATGAAGGCCGAGGGGGTCTGGCAAACGGAGGCGCACTCGGTCGCGCAGGGGGCGTTGCTCGAACCGCACCCGCACTCGTTCAGCGTGTAGGTGCCGTACGCCGTCACCCCGGCCGCGTCGTTCTGGAGGCACGTCTCCTCGCAGGCCAGGGCCCCGCCGGCCCCCGTCGTCGCGCTCGCGCCGCCGGCCCCGCCCGCCGCGCTCGCGCCGCCTGCACCCCCGCCGCGCTCGCGCCGCCGGTGCCGGTCGTGGCTGCCGTGGAGCTGGTCGTCGAGGTGCTGCCCGTCGAGGAGGTGGCCGGGGCGCCTCCGGCGCTGGAGCTCGCGCCGCCGCCGGTCCCCTTGGAGGTCGATGAGCTGCAGGCCCCGGTCACGAGGGCGGCGCCGAGGATGGTGAAGGCAAGGATGGAGGAGCGGAGCATGAGGGTTCCTTTTCGGGCGTGCGCGCACGCGGCAGAGTGGACCGCCACCATAGGGAGCCTGTGCCGTCTGGTCATCCCCCGGCGGACGTCGAGATCCTGCTCGCTGGCGAGGCGACCGGCAGCGACGACGTTCGACGGTCCGCCCCTCGGGGAGCAGGCTAGGCTCAGCCTGCCACCCGAGCGATGAAACCCGTCCAGCAGCGAGCGGACCCGTCGGCGATGCGACGTCGCGGCAGCACCGAACGGCGGGTCGAAGCCGAGGTGCCGATTCAGTGTGCGCGACCGACGTCGCGCCACGTGTGGGCGGGCGCCGAACGTGGCGCGCCGGCGCCGCCGTCCCAGGTGTCGGCGTCGAAAAGGTGGCAGGCGGGGACGTCACGCCCGCGGCGCTTGTTCTCGACCTCGGTCCAGAGCGCCTTGTCGGGGCGCTGCATGGCGAAGTTCTTGTAATTCTGGCTCACGATGGGGGCGTTGGGCGGGTCGCTGGGGTACCCGGCGAAGTAGAACGAGTGCGGGTGCTGGTAGGGAGGGGCCGTCGGGTCCTTGGCGTCGGGCTCGGCCTTCGCGTTGAAGGCGTACCCGAAGAGGATCCCGGGCGGCACGAGCATCGAGTACGCCTGCACGGTGTCGGAGAGGCGCTTCGAGTCGTCGGCGCTGTAGGGCAGGTGCGCGATGAAGTCGGTGCGCGGCGGGTGGTTCTTGGGAGAGAAGAAGCAGAACTCGGGGACGTCCTTGCGGCCGGGCGGAGGCGTGGCGAGGAAATACGCCTTGTTCCCCAGCGAGACGAACGCGCAGCTGAACTTGTTGTCCATGGGGAAGATGGGCAGGCACCGATCCTTGTACTCCTCCTTCATGGCGCCGGTGTCGTCGGGGTCGGTCGTCTTCTCGTCGGGCCTGTAGTCGGAGTCGTAGTACGACCACCCGGACGAGACCTCGTAATCCTCGACCGGCTTGAGCCCCCGGGGCGGGTCGGTGTACGGCGGGGGGTTCTCCTTGTAGTGGTTGAACACGCGGTACATGGTCCATTCGCTCGTCCAGTACGCGGGCCAGCGCGGGTCGGGGGGCTCGCCTGCCTTTCGCCGGCAGAGGCAGTCGGGCGCCGGGCAGAATCCGGCACCGGGCACTGGCCGGTGTACGGCGGGTGGTGCGCGCCGTTGGTCTCGTAGATGGCGGAGCTGTCGTCGGGCGGGCGCAGCGTCGCCGTGGTCGAGGGGACACGCTTGAGCGTCACGCTGTAGAGGGTGGCCGAGGCGCACGTCTTTGCGGGGTCCGGATACGGGCTGACGGCGGCGATCCCGCCCACCACGTACCCGATGGGCTTCGACTCGTCGACCGCGTCGAGGAGGATGACCTCGCTGCGCATGGGCACGCCGTCGGCGGGGATGAAGGCGCCGTTCGTGCCGAGGTAGGCGGCCGTCTCGCCTCCGCACTGGGGCTCGGCGCCCTTGGGCGGGAACTGCTCGGCCGTGTGCAGGAAGCTGCCGCTCCCGGCGCCGCCGACACGCAGGGTCGAGACCGAATTGATGAAGGGCATCCCGTCGACCTTCTTCGTGGGCGCGTCGAGGTCGTGGCGGAGGATCTGCGCCGTCGAGTCCCAATAATAGTAGCTGATGCCGCCCATGAACGTGGTGTACATGGTCTTGGAGGCGTCGGAGTAGAGCGGGACGGTCACCCCCTCGTACTGGCTCATGAGCTGGTCGGAGACGACGTCCTCGACGAGCTGGAAGCCGAACGGGGATCCGGGGACGGAGGTCGGCGTGATGTAGATTGGGTGGCGGAACCCCTCGTTCCGGCCGCCCTTGAAGACGCCGCCGAAAACCGCGAAGCGCGGGGCGCCGTCCGGCGCGAGCACCGGGACGGCCGTGAAGTCGCGGCGGTGGTACGGGGACTCAGGCGTGGCCCCGCCGTCCACGCCTGGGTTGAGGGGATTGGTCCTCGGCTCGGTGCCCTTGTAGGCGACGTCGAGCTTCCCTCCGCCCTTGTCGATCGAGAACTCGAAGACTCGGACGAACTCGTTGTACTTCTGTACGAAACCTGTGCTGTCTGCGCGGTACTGCCCGTTGAACATGTGCCCGAAGACCAGGAGAAAGCGCTGGCCCAACACCGTGAGCGCGCCGCCGGTGATCTGGAGCGCCGGGTGGGTGCCAGCGTAAATGTTCTGCTTGGCGAAGGCCGCGTCGAGCGGCTTCTTGCCGACGACGGCGCTCACCAGCGCGTCCATGTCCACGGCGAGGGCCTGGCCGATCGACTCCATGCCCCTCCCGTCCAGGGTGCTGCCGTAGCCTCCGACCAGGTAGAGCCACTTTTCCTTCGTCACGAACTGGAGGTTGGTGGCGCGAAGCTGTCGCGCGATGGGCTTGGGCAGATCGTCGACGCTCGCCTTGCCGAGGAGCTTCTTCTCCCTGAGGTCGAGCACGAAGACGGTGTTGTTCGCCTCCTTCGGGGGGAAAGGCGGGGTTCGCCTTGGGGTCGTTCGCCCGCGGGTGCATGCCGTTCCTCCGGCCGCCGAGCAGGATGAGCTTGCCCTGGTGGACCGCGTGCACCATCGAGTGCAGCCCGGGGGCGTCGGGGATGGACACCGGCGAGAGCGTGAGCTGGTAGGGTACATCGGGGGCCGCGGGGCGAGGCTTTGGGGCCCCCTCGCGCGCCTCGGAGGCCGGCTGGGTCGACCCAACGGCGGTGGTCGTGCCGCTCGGCGAAGGCGCCGGCTTCTGCGCCTCCGGCTCGCAGCCGGAGAGGAGGGAGAGCGCGACGAAGGGCGCCGCGAGCCGGGCCACGGCGCGGATGGGAGCGTGCTTCACGGCTTCCCTCCTTGCCCGTCGTCGGCTTTCGCCGGCGCGAACTGGTCGAGCCAGCTCACGATCATGTCGACAGTGCCGGGAGACATGTCGTGCACGACGGGCATGTAGCCCGCCTTCTGGTCGCTCATCCTGAAGTGACCCCGCAGGGCGTCGGCGTACGCCATCACCACCTCGAGGTTCGAGATGTCGAGCACCTCCTTCATGCCCGGGTAGAGGCGCGCGTAGCCTGCCAGTATGGGGCCGATGTCTTCGCTCCAGGTCGGGTTTGCCTTGACGCGCTTGTTCTGCCAGAAGAGGAACGAGAACAGCGGGACCGTCGGATCGTCAGGGCTCATCCAGTTGTCCTGGCCGACGACGAGCGAGGGTTTGCTGCCGCTGGAGTCGATGAAGTAGAGCTGGCTGTCCATGGGCTCGCGAGATTCCTGAGGAGCCTTCGCGCCGCTCGTCGTGGAGATCGTCAGGATGAAGGCGCCCACGGTTTTCGCCGGCGTCGGACCGTTCAGCAAGAAGTCTTCCGTGTCCTCGCTGCAGCCCTTGTCCGAGTTCCTCACACGGCGCTCGAGGCTGAGGCCGAGGGGGACCGACTTCTGGGGCAGGCCCCACCTGTAGACGTAGAGCGGGACTTCCATCGAGCCTTTGGGCTCCATGCGGACGGACGCCCGGTCGACGTTCACGTACCAGCCGCCCTCGTTCTCGAGCAGCACCATCATCTTCGGTTCGGGGTACTTGTCCTTGGGGCTCGGAGGCGGGTAGACCTGGATGGCCACGCGATCACGAGCGGCGATGCGCTTCTGGTCGTCGGGGGTCAAGGTAATCTGCACGACGCCCGCGTGCTCAGGCCAGAGGCAGTCCTTCTCATCCAGCACCCCGTCGGGGTGCTGGATGTAAGCGGGGTTGATGCGCGCCCCGTTCGCGAGGGCCGTGAACGTCCGTCCGTCGTGGGTGGTATAGACGCTCACCGAGCTGGCCTCGCTCCCGACGAAGGTGAGGTCGGAGGCGCCCCTCGAGAACGCCCCGATGGGGAAGGTCGCGGCGAGGTCGATGAGCAGCAGCGTGTTGTTCTTCACCACGCGGAAGTCGGTCGCATTGCACGCCCACTCCGTCTCTTTCCAGTCATCGTTGGCCGCGCCGGCGCCCACGGCCTTCTCGGCCTCGTGCCGCGTGACCACCTCGATCGGGCTCGCCGGCGTGCTCTTCACGAAGCTGCGGGCGTCGTAGAGCCTGCGCCCAGGCACGATCTGCTCCGGCTCGCCCAGGTCGGCGGGGCCGATCACCCCCGAGAGGCGACCGAACCCGAAGCGGTTGCCCTTCTCGAACTCCTTGTCCAGCCTGGTCTGGTACATGTCGACGGTGAGCCTCACGTCCAGCCCGTCCGCGGCGCGCTTGCTCAGGGCGTCGAACACGGGCGAGCGCTTCGTTGGCTCGATCCAGCGAGCCACACGCAGGCGCTGGTGCCACGTGGCCACGGCGACCTGCACGCCGCCGACAAGGGGAGGGTACCCGTCGCCGCGACGGTAGAACCACAGATCGCGCGCCTGCGACACGCCGAAGTCCCCGTAGAACCCGCCGTCACCGTCAATCTCGACGTAGATGCGCAGCCCGTAGACCTCGGTCCGGAACTGCATGTCCGGGTCGAGATCCACGATCTTGGCGAGGCTCATGCCTGTCGTGTCCTCGTCGCGCGGAGGGTTCGTGGGGTGGAGCGACTTGACCGCCGCGCCCACGAGGGCGTCATCCAGCGGACTGGTCCGGATCCACCCCTCCGGGCTGGCGACGCTGGTGACCTTGCACTTCTCCAGCCAGAACAGGGCCTTGCCCTCTTGGTTCCGGTACAGGCCGGTATTGGGATTGAGAGGTTTCGTTGGGTCGTAGTTCGCAACCTTGTTGTTCAGGTTGCCCGGGTTCGTGAAGAACAGGCCAATGAAGTGAATTCGGGGGCAGTCGAGGTAGCTCAAGGTAACCTTCCTCCTTCGCGGGCCGCGATCGGCGCCGGCGGTGGCCGCGTCCAACGCAACATCCGACCAAGGTAACCCGCTTTTCCGATTGAAATCAACACAGTCTTTCCGCACGCGCCTACTTCTTCTTCTAGCTCGCGTGTGCCCCCCTTGAGCTTGCCCCGGCGCGCTCGCCCTTGGTAGAAAGATGAAAGATCGTCCACCCGCTTCATTTCCCCACGAGCGTGGTCTTCGACGCGGAGGGGCGCGCTTTCCAACTGGCTCGAGCGCGGCGCGCCCGTCACCACCTGTAACCTCAGGGAGGACACCTCCGGCGCGGTGAAGCCCGGCGATCGGGCCGTGAACGCGCAAGCCGCCATCGCGCTGCCGGTGCACCGCGAAGAAGCGCGTCCCCTTCCCGAGGGCTGATCGTCGCCGCGAGCGTGGTCTTGCCGTGGCCGGTGTGACCGAGGGCGCCGATCCTCACCAGTGGCTTCGTCTCTGTCACCTGGGTGCTCAGGGTGCGAACCTTTGCGCGCCCGCGCTCAGATCAGAGCACGTCGCGCTCCCGCAGGGGCGTGCCATCCGGCGCGATGAGCTGATCGGTGATGTGGCCGTCGCGGGCGTGGATCGCGGCGTAGCCGTTCGGCCCGTACTTTGTCGGATCGTCGGTGATGTACGTGTTCCCGTCGGTGCAGTCGAGCACGAGGCCAGCGGGCAACGACCCCTCGGCACCCTTCGGATACAATAGATGGTTCTTCGGCAGCGAGATGGGGTCGTTGAAGCCGCTGAAATTGTCCCGCCACGCGGGGAAGCCGCCGTGGCCGATGCACGCGCCGACGAACTGCCACGTGGGGTGCCGCTCGTAGAGCACGGCGCGGTGCTCGTGGCCCCAATACCACACCGCGATGCGCTGCGCGTCGAGGTGCCCCCGGATCGCGTCGAGGAACCCGTACTGCACCTCGCCGAACAGGGAGAACGGCTGGTGGTGAGAGAACAACACCACCTTCCGGTTCGTCCCGTATTTGTCGATCATGGTCGTCACCCAGTTGCCCTGCGAGCCGTAGAGTGCGGGCCCCGGCGGCGTGTCGTGGTAGTCCTTCCAGAGTCCATCGATGCTGCGGTCGATCCCGTGGGCGTAGCCGGTGTCGATACCGAGGAAGAGGAAGTGGTCGTTGCGGAACGCGAACGTGCTCGACTTCTGGCCGAGCGCCGTCAGAAGCGTGTCGAAGTAGCCGTTGGCGCCCGAGTACGCCTCGTGGTTGCCCATGAGCGCATAGCTCTTGGGCGCCAGCGGCGACGGCTCCATCCAGAGACGGAGGAAGTTGTCCTGCACTTCGTGCCACTTGCCGAAGACCCAGTTTTCCCACTCCATGCCCGTGTAGTAGATGTCGCCGAGGTGCACGGCGATGTCGTAAGCCGGCGTCGTGCTCCTGATGCTGCGCGCTGCATCCACCGCGCCGTACGCGCCGCTCCCCCAGTCGCCGAGCACCGCGATCCGCACGTCGTTCGGGACTTCGTCGATCTGATCGCTCGGCGGGTCCACGAAGGCACGAAGGTCCCGGTACGAAGCAACGAGGACGTTAGCGACCCAATCCGCCACGTCGTCTCCGTCGTAGGGGACCTCGAGCTTGCCGTCCTTGGCAAACTGCGCCGCAATGCCCGACTGGAGAAGCGCCGCGAGTGGGTGCTCGGGCGCCGAGAGCACGCGCTCCCCCATGTCGCACTTCTCGAGCGCGGCGAGGGCGTTGCGCACCGCGTTCGCCTTCCTCTTTTCCTCGGGTGACTGCCCCCCGAGCTTCAACTCCGCCGCTGGCGGGAGCCCGAGCGCCTTGTAGCTGACGACGAACGACTGCGACACACGATGCAACTGGACCAATCGCCTGTTCTCTCCCATGGCTTTCCTCCATTTTGTGTGAATGAGCCAATTTTCACCCTTATCAGCGCCGCGTCGGTGCTGACAAGAGCCTTCTCGAAGGCCCGCTCTTCGTCGAAAGCGGGCCGGCTGATTTCACGTACTTACGACGATCGTTGACGATCGCTTTCCAGGCCTCGGCCGCGCCCTACCGTGAACGCAGTGTCGACGGCGACGTCGCCCCCCGTCGTCCCGATCGCGGAGACTCGCCGATGCCGCCGAGGTAGCGCGTGACGCTCTCGCGCTCGGCCACCAGGGCGATGAGTGCGTGGCGCTCATGCACGAGGAGGCGGCTCGGCCCAGCCCGGGCCACCGCGGCCAGATCGACCCGGCTGGGGAGCCCCTGGGTGCGGACCTTTGCGCGCCCGGGCGTCACTGCCAGGGGAAACGATCCCCCGTGGGATCGACCTCGTCCAGCTTGGCGCCAAACTTCTGCCTCACGACGCCGGTCGAGTTCGCGATCCACGAATGGTCCTCGTGGGTGTTGAAGATGGAGTAACGGGTCAAGGACCCGTCGAGCACGTAGACGGATACGGTCTTGGCGGTGTCGGTCACCGCGGCGAGCCGGCTCGGTCTCAAGAACCGCGCTGGCGAGACAAGGGCGATCTCCGAGGCCACGTGGCTCCGGCGTGGATCGATGAGCGCGGCGAGCTTCTCCTTGCGTAAGGACTTCAGCGCGGCGCGGGCTCCGTCGGCCAGGCTCTTGGCGCTCTTGAAGAAGTCTTCCTCGCGCGGGAGGACTTCGTTTTCGTGCAGGAGGACTTCTTCCCCGTGCAGGAAGACTTTCTCCTCGTGCAGGAAGAAGTCTTCCTCGCGCACGACGACTTCCTCCTCGCGCAGGAAGAAGTCTTCCTCGCGCACGACGACTTCCTCCCCGCGCAGGAGGAAGTCTTCCTCGCG
The DNA here is from genome assembly GCA_963827955.1 of uncultured delta proteobacterium. Classification (GTDB taxonomy): domain Bacteria; phylum Myxococcota_A; class Polyangia; order Polyangiales; family Polyangiaceae; genus CAWHDJ01. The sequence continues at coordinate 68,397 of CAWHDJ010000018.1, forward strand.
CACCAGGAATGAGCGTACATTTCGGGCTCGGTGACGGGCCAGAGCGCCGGCGGGCGGATTTGACCCTCGATGCGCACCGCCGTCGCGTCGGTGCACCCTGCCGAGCATCCCGCGCCGACACGACCCCCTTACCCCCACACCGCACGAAGCTGTGATTCTGCTCACTCCAGCAGCGGCGAGCCAGGCAGGAGGTGGAGCTTGCGCCCTCGACCTGAGCGCGAGAGGCGGCCGGGGACGCGCAGCAGCACGCGTCGTCGCCACGGCGTTCGCCAGCGGGCAAGGTGGGGGAACTGCTCGGTCGTGTATCGATCGAGCAGGTTGTGGGTGAGCATCTTGAGCAGGAACATGGCGTGGTTGGCGGCGAAGCCATACGTCGAGCCGTGGGCGATGCCCCACGCGCCCTTGAACGGGTGCGGCTCTTGGGGCGCTTGCGGTTACGCCGCCGCGAGCATTTTCGGATAGTTGCGGAGCGCCTCTTGTTGCTGGTGGAAGTGCCAGTAGTCGTCCCAGTCGCCGCTGGAGTGGAGCGCGCGCAGCTTGAGGATGGCCTCGGCACCGGGAAGATCCCAGCGTGCGCCGGTGATGCCCATGCGGTCCTGGACCAGGTGTCTACACGCGCCCTCGATCACGCCGGTCGCGATGGGAACGCCCGCCGCGAGGAAGGCTGGGTAGTCCATGAAGGTGTCGTTGCGGCGGAAGTACCCAAGCGCGCGATCGACCTGCTTGCGCGCGCTCTTGGTCAGCTTTTGCTCGACGATGGCGCGCTCGGTCGCAGCGATGAGCGCCGCGGGGCCGTCGGAGAGGAGCAGGCGCAGATGCGTGACGACCCACTCTGCGGCGACCGACTCCTTGCGCCGAGACAACGCGAAGCCCGCGAGCCACATGTAATGGATGACGTGGATCAGATCGAGCACGATGGTAACGCTCCGCTGGCGGCTTCGCGCATGGTCGAGGATCGCGGTCTGCTGGTTCTGCTCTCCGTCGACCAGCACCGCGGGCGTCCGCGCTCGCTTGGGATCACGCCGATCGAACTCGTCGAACATCGCTCCTACCGAAGCGGACACACCGTTCACGACGCTCGCCCACACACGCTTGTTCTTGGGCGGTGGCAGCCTCGGCCTCTCCGCCTTCGACGTCGGCGTTCGTTGCACTTCGGCGATGATGTCATCCACGGTGCGTCGCACGGGCTCCTGTTCCCAGACAGCACCGACCGCCGCCATACGCTTGTCATGCGAGCGCAGCTTCTTGGGCGCCATCGGATCGCCGCGCACCGCTTCCGCCTGCTCAGCCTCCGCACGCTCGCGCGTGGCTTCCCGCAGTGCCTTCGGCAACATCCTCACGCCCTTCGCGTCCGACGATCCCGCCAGCAAGGTGTTCTCGCCCAGCGAATCGTCCACGGGGCGCTGCGCGTAGAACGCCTCGAAGTCCTCGACCGCATCACGCGCGATCTGCTGCGCCTGCCGCTTGGGCACGTGTGCGTTCGTCGCCTCGTCCACCTGCTTGACCACGCTGTCCCACGCACGCGCCTGGGCTTCTGCTGCGACGCGCTTCTGCAGAGGGTGCGAGTACAGCGTCGCGGGCAGGTTCAAGCGCGCATCGAGCGGCAAGCTCCCCTTCTTCTCCCCGGTGCGCCTGTACTCCAACCGAACAGGATGCACCCGTCCGAGCATCGACTCGAGCTGACGACCGCGCGTGCTCACGCGTGTTCCCTCTGCCACAGGCGCGCTCTTGGCGGCTTCCCTTCGCTCGGCCGACGCGAGCTTGTCGTACCACCCCTGATACAGAAGACGGAGCAGCTCACGGCCCCGCTCCTCGAGCGCGCACTCGACCTCGCTGTGGTCCGTCGGGCCGGTCTTCCGAGCCCAGTCGACCGTGGCGTCGAAGCTCTGGCGGGCGGGGTAGAAGTGGTCGCTCTCACACGCGGGGTGCGCCATCGTCATCGCTAGCTCCAGGCTCGGGGTGCACCTCTCCGCTACGCCAACGCCCACGTCCTTTCAGCACAAAACCGCGGGCATTCGGCGGTTTTAGTGCCACGATCAATTTCCGTTGGACAAAGAATCGGAGCCGCACCCCCCTTGAACTCGGCGATCAGCGGCTCGATGCCGGCGCGCTGGTCGTAGTCCCAGGCGATGTCGTTGGCGTCGTCGGTGCGGTTGGTGAGGAACACCTGGACCGTCCAGTCGTGGCCGTCCAGCAGGGGCAACTGCCTGCCGTGGCGTTCGAGCGAGCGGACCACGATGACGCGGACATGGAGGCCCAGCTCACGCCAGCTCCCACGCACGAAGTCGACCTCGGCGATTTGTCGGATGGGCTGCTTCTCCGCATCGATGTCCACCGTCTTCCAGCTCTCCACCGCGAGGATGGCGTTGTAGAGGTCGTTGGTGACCCGTCCCTTGATGACGTAGAACGCCTGCGCTTCGTGCAGCGCATGGAGCACCTCGGCGCAGTCACCCGCCGAGTCGATCCGCACGCAGAGCGAGCTGCCACGCCGGAGCTTCTTCTGCGCACGCTTCACCCAGCGCGTCAGCGTCGCCGTGTCGTCCGCCCCAAAGCCCGTGTTGCCCGGCCGGAGCTGCGCCCCGACGATGGTGTCCGTCTCGGCGATGCGCGCGATCATCGGGTGGTAACTCGGCCGCCCGTGGTAGCGCGGGTTCGGGCCGGGCAAGGCGCCTTCGAGCTCGCCGAAGACGGGCAGAACCGAAGTGTCCACGTCGAGGTGCACGAACGTTCCCCGGAGCTGCGGCACGCGGACGAGGCCGTGCTCGGCCACCATGCCCTCGAGGTCGGAGAGCGCTCGATCGTCGAACCGCGCGAGATCGTCGTAGAGCGTGTCGATGCTCGGGACGACACCGCCCGCCAGGTGCGTGAACAGCGGGTCGGCCGCGAGGGCCTCGACGCCGAAGACGCGAGGCTCGCCCACGGCGACCGCGTCCATGAGCAGCCGCATCTGCGCGCCCATGGGGTAGACGACGCGTGGCCCGGCCTTGAGCCTGCCGAGCTTCTCGCGCAGCTCGCGATCGACGCCGAGGTGGCGCAGGTGCACCCCGAACCCGACGAGGCCGGCGACGCCCGTCAGGTTGGGATCGGGTGCGCCCGCGCGGATCGTCGCTGGGTCCGGGCGCTGCACCCGCCGCCGTCGTTCATTGCCATCGCCACGCTTGCCTCCCGTCGCATCCCGCCGCACCTTGGAGGTGCTCGGCGCTCTCTTGCTTCTTTTCATCGCAAGAACGGATGTAGGGAGCGCCGAGCTTATTTTCTCGGAAAAAACAGACGATCGGTGCTCAGCACCCGCTCACGCGGTGCTACGCAGCCCGAACTCCACGATGAGTCGTCGCGTTTTTCGAAGAGATCCCACCGCGGAACGTCCTCGCCCCACGGCAAAGAGACCGAAACCCGCGGGAGCGAGACCCGCTCGGGCAAGATCCCGGCGATGTTCGCCGGCCGAGCCCCTCGAGCGACCACGTTCGGGGATCGCGGGGGTGCCGACCAGGCATCCAGGCTAGGCTGCCGCCGTGCATCTCGCAGAGCAGCGCCCGATCTACCTCGATCACAACGCCTCCACCCCCGTCCACCCGCGCGTCCGCGAGGCCGTGCTGCGCGCCCTCGACGAGGGCTTCGGCAACCCCAGCGCGGACCACGTCTACGGCCGGCGGGCGCGGGCGATCGTGGATCGGGCGCGCGGGCAGGTGGCGGCGCTCCTGGGCTGCGACGCGGACGAGATCGTCTTCACGGGGGGCGGGACGGAGGCGAACAACCTGGCGCTGCGTGGGCTCTGGCCCAAGGCTGGGACGCTGGTGACCTCCACCGTGGAGCATCCGGCGACGGCCGAGCCTGCGCACCTCCTGGTGGCGGCGGGCACACGGACCCTGTGGGTGCCCGTGAGCCAGCAGGGCGTGCTCGAGATCGAGGTCGCGGCGCGGGCGCTGGCGGACGCGACGGCGCCCGTGCTCGTGAGCCTCATCCTGGCGCAGAACGAGACGGGCGTGATCCAGCCCGTCGCCGAGGTCGCCGCCCTCGCGCGCGCCCGCGGCGGGATCGTGCACGCCGACGCGGCGCAGGCGGTGGGCAAGATCCCGGTCGACGTGCGCGCGCTCGGCGTCGACCTCCTGAGCGTCGCCGGGCACAAGCTCTACGCGCCCAAGGGCGTGGGCGCCCTCTACGTGCGGCGCGGCGTGGCGCTGGGGCCGGTCGTCGTGGGCGCGGGGCACGAGCGCGGCCGCCGGCCCGGGACGGAGAACGTCGCCGGGATCGCGGGCCTCGGGGAGGCGTGCGCGCTCGCGCGCGAGGATCTCGCCATCGAGGCCGCGCGCCAGCGTGCCCTCCGCGATCGCCTGGAGGCCGGGCTCGGCGCGGCCGGCTTCGTGGTCCACGGCGCGGGCGCCGAGCGGCTCCCGAACACCGTCAACGGCCACTTTCCCGGCGTGCGCGGCGCCGCGCTGCTCGCGGCCGTACCGGAGGTGGCCTTCTCGACGGGGAGCGCCTGCCACGCGGGCGAAGAGCGCCCGTCGGGGACGCTCCTCTCCATGGGCATCGGCGACGAGGATGCGCTCGGCGCCGTGCGGCTGACGCTCGGGCGAGGGACGACGGCGGCCGAGATCGACCGGGCCGTGGGGCTCTTCGTGGCGGCAGCCCGCAGGTGAGGGGGCGCGGCGTGTCGGCTCCGGCCGATCGCCTCCGGTTGCTCCCCAGCGCCCGGGATCGTAAAGACCCGGTTCGCCCCGGAGCCGCCCAGAGATGTCCTCGACCGAAGCCGCAAATCCCCTCCTCAATCTCACCGACCCCATCCCCTTCGACCGGATCCGCGGCAAGCACGTCGAGCCCGCCGTCCAGGCCCTGCTGGCCGACGCGCGCACCCGCCTCGACGCGATCGCCGCGCGGGGCGCCTCGGCGCGGACGTACGACGAGGCCCTCGGCGCGCTCGAGGCCGTGACCGAGCGGCTGGAGCTGGTGATGGCCGTGGTCTCGCACCTCGAGTCGTCGGCGACGACGCCCGCGCTCCGCGAGGCGTTCAACGCGGTGCAGCCGGACGTGAGCGCGTTCTACAGCAGCATCACGCTCTCCGAGGGCGTCTGGGCCGCGCTCAAGGCGTTCGCCGCGACGGCGGAGGCGGCCGCGCTCACCGGCACGCGCCGCCGCTTCCTGGACAAGACGCTGGCCGACTTCCGCCGCAACGGCGCCGACCTCGACCCCGCCGGCAAGAAGCGCCTCTCGGAGGTCGACGTCGAGCTCGCCACCCTGACCCTGCGCTACTCGCAGAACGTCCTCGACGCGACCAACGCCTTCGAGCTGACGGTCGAGGATCCCGCCCGGCTCGCCGGGCTGCCGGAGCAGGCCCGCCTCGCCGCGCGCGAGAGCGCCGCGAAGAAGGGGCTCGCCGGCTTCCGCTTCACCCTCCAGGCGCCGAGCTACACGCCGGCGATCACGTACCTCGACGACGCCGAGCTCCGCGAGCGGCTCTACCGGGCCTACACCACGCGCGCCGCCGCGGGCGAGCTCGACAACCGCCCCCTCGTCGCCAGGATCCTCGAGCTTCGCCGGGAGAGGGCGACCCTGCTCGGCTTCGCGAGCTTCGCGGACCTGGTGCTCGAGGACCGGATGGCCAAGACGGGCGCGGCGGCGCGGCGCTTCATCGACGTGCTCCGCGGGGAGAGCGAGGCCTTCTTCGCCCGGGAGAACGAGGAGCTCCTGGCCTTCCGCCGCGAGATCGAGGGCCCCGGCGCGCCCGAGCTCATGCCCTGGGACGTCGGCTACTACGCGGAGAAGCTCCGGCGCGCCCGCTTCGACTTCGACGAGGAGGCGCTCCGCCCCTACTTCCCGCTCGAGCGCGTGCTCGCGGGGCTCTTCGTGATCGCGGAGCGGCTCTACGGCGTCCGCGTCGAGTCCTGGCACGGCGCGGCGGTCTGGAACCCGTCGGTGCGCGCCTTCGTCCTGCGGGAGTCGGACGGGTCCGCCAGCGCGGCGTTCTACGTCGACGTGAGCCCGCGCGAGGACAAGCGCGACGGCGCCTGGATGCACGGCCTGCACAACTCCATCCCGGGCGCCACGCACCTCCGCCGCCACATCGAGGTCCTCGCCGCCAACGTCACGCCCCCGCTCGAGGGCCGCCCCGCGCTCCTCAGCCACCGCGAGGTGGAGACGCTCTTCCACGAGTTCGGCCACCTGATGCACCACGCGGCGAGCCGCGTGACGGTGAAGAGCCTGGCCGGCACCTCCGTCGCGTGGGATTTCGTCGAGCTGCCCGTCGCAGATCATGGAGAACTGGTGCTGGGAGCGCGAGGCGCTCGACCTCTTCGCGCGGCACCACGAGACGGGCGACGCCATCCCCGAGGACATGCTCGCGCGCATGCGCGCCGCCCGCACCTTCCGCGCCGCCAACGCGATGATGCGCCAGCTCGGCTTCGCCGAGGTCGACCTCGCCCTGCACATGGACTACCGCCCCGCCGAGCACGGCGACGTCACCGCCTGGTCCCGCGCCATCCTCCAGCGCTTCTCGGCCGCGCGGATGCCCGACGACCACGCGATGATCGCGTCGTTCACGCACCTCTTCGGGAGCCCGGTGGGGTACGCCGCCGGCTACTACTCCTACAAGTGGGCCGAGGTGCTCGACGCCGACGCCTTCTCCCGCTTCAAGCGCGAGGGCCTCTTCAACTCCACCGTGGGCGCCGCCTTCCGCGACGGCATCCTCGCGCGCGGCGACAGCGCGGACCCGATGGACCTCTACCGCGGCTTCATGGGCCGCGAGCCCACCATCGACGCGCTCCTCGAACGTGACGGCCTCGTCTCGGACCGCCTCGCCTCCGCCGGCGGAGCGCCGGTGCCCGCATGACCCGAGCCTCCGTAGATAGCGTCGTCCGCGCCATCACGAAGGACGGCGCCTTCCGCGTCATCGTCGCCCGGACGACCGAGACCGTGCGCGACGCCGCCGGTGCGCAGGGCGTGACGGGCGACGTCGCCGCGCGCTTCGGCGAGCTGCTCACCGGCGCGGTGCTGATCCGCGAGGCCATGGCCCCGCGCCTGCGCGTGCAGGTCGTCCTCAAGGGCGCCGGCGGCAAGGGCAGCCTCGTCGCCGACGCGCACCCCGACGGCACGAGCCGCGGCCTCGTCAACTTCGGCGCCGCCGCGCGCGCCGCGGTCGCGGCCGGCGCCGAGGAGCACCCACCCACCCCCGCCGCGCCGCCCGACCTCTCCGTCGGCAAGGGCGCGCTGCTCCAGGTCATGCGCACGCTCCCGAACGGCGCCCTCCACCAGGGCGTCGTCGAGGTGCCCGACGGCGGGGGCATCTCAGCCGCGCTGATGCAATACATGCAGGACTCGGAGCAGGTCGTCTCCACGATCGGCGTCGCCGCGCACGTCGGCGAGGGCGGCGTCACGGCGGCGGGCGGCTACCTCGTCCAGCTCCTCCCGGAGGTCGAGCGCGGGCCCCTGATGGTGATGACCGAGCGCCTCACCGGGTTCTCCGGCCTCGACGACGTCCTCCGCCGCGCCGACTCGCCCGACGTGCTCCTCGAAGAGCTGCTCTACGGCATGCCCTTCGCCCGGCTCGAGGAGTCACGCCTCAGCTTCGCCTGCCAGTGCAGCCAGGTCCGCGTCATCGCGAGCCTCGCCACCCTGCCCCGGTCCGACATCGAGGATCTCGTGAAGGACGGCGACGTGCTCGAGATTCGCTGCGATTACTGCGGGAAGGAGTACGGCATCCACCCCGCGCAGCTACGCCCCCTGCTCACGCCGAGCTGAAGCGCCGGCGATAGAACCGCGGGCGTCAGCCCGGTGACCGGAGCCTCGCGCGTGAGCGCGTGGACTGCGGCGTCAGGCTTTGGCGCAGCCTCCGCGTGCTGATGCACGCGGCTCCGGTCACCGGGCTGACGCCCGGGGTTCTACATGTGGAGGGAGGCGCGGCTCGATCGAGGGGCGGCGGTTCTGCCGCCCCTCGCGTCGCGCCGTCGGGAGGCGATCAGCCGTTGGGCTGGACCGAGTCGAGGATCTTGATCAGCTCCGCCTTGTACTTCCCCTCGAGGTGGGGCGCGTAGAAGGCGAGCGTGAGCATGTCGTGGCCGTGGCCGTCGCCCAGCAGGCGAACGCGCCAGAGGACCTCGGCCCCGTCCTTGAAGCCCTTGCCGACGATGAGGTTCCCCTTCAGCCCGTGCTGCTCGATGGCCTTCGCGTGCTCGGTGACCTTGACCTTCGTCAGCTCGGCCCCGATCTGCTTCAGCAGGACCTTCTCGTCGTACTTCGCGTTGAGCTTGCCGTCCACGCCCTGGAACTCGATGCCGACGCCGGGGGTGGGCGTCTTGGCCACGAGGACGTTCCCGTTGATCGAGGTCGTCCACTCCTTGGGCAGCTCGAACTTGATGTTCGTGGGCTTGTGGACCTCCCAGTGGAAGCCGGCCGCGTCGGCCTTCGCCTCCTCCTTCTTGGGCTCCTCCTTCTTGGGCTTCTCCTCCTTCTTCTCAGCCGTCTTGGCGGGCGGGGGCGGGGGCGCGGGCGCGGCGGTCTTGTCCGTGTTCTCGGCGGGCTTCTTGCCGCAGCCGAAGGCGGCGAACGCCACGAACGTAACGAGGAAAAGTCGGTGCATACGGGTCATGTGTGTTTCTCGTGCCTCCGTTGTTGGCGGCATCCTACAAGAGACCGCGGCAAAATGGGCAATATCGCCGTGCCCCGGTCGAAGTCAGCCTGTTCCGCGCCCGGGTTGCCCTTGTTTTTCGGAGGCTTAGACCCTACACGCTCAGGATCGCCCTGACGAGCTCGTCGAGGCGCGCTGCCACACGGTCGGCCCCGCGCGCCCACGATGGTGCCCCAGCCAACAGCGCGGCACCCTGCTCCGACCCCCGGGCGTGGTGATCCGCCTCACTGGCCTTGTGCGGGCACAGCTCGCAGCGTCGCGTGTCGAGCAGGAGCCCCGCGCGCATCCCGGCGGCGCGCGCCGCCCCCACGTCGGGCTCGCCGTCGCCCAGCATCCAGCTCGCCGCAGGGTCGAGCCCCAGCGTGCTGCACAGGCCGAGGAGCAGGCCCGGGGCGGGTTTGCGGCAGTCGCACGGGCGCGCGAGGGCCGGGTCGCCGCCGGGGCCGCCCTCGGGGTGGTGCAGGCAGGTCGCGACCGAGGCGATCGGGATGCCCTGCGCGGCGAGCAGCTCGACGAGCGCGCGGTTGGTGCGAAGGATGGCGTGCTGGGGCACCTGGCCCTTGGCGGCGCCGGGCTGGTTCGTGGCGATCGCGAGCACGAAGCCGGCGTCGCGGAGGGCGGCGAGGCCCTCCACCACGCCGGGGAGAAGTCGGATCTGGGAAGGATGGAAGGCGCTCACCACGGCGCCGAGCTCGGCGTCGCGGTGGAAGTCGATCAGCGTCCCGTCGCGGTCGAGGATGGCCCCGCGCACTCCCTGAGAGCGGCTCACAGAACCTCCGATCGCCGGCCCACCCAGCCTTTGGAACCGCGCGCGTAAGCAAGCGGACCCGAGCCCCGCGCGTCAGCAAGGAGACCAGACGGTCCATCCGAGCAACACGCTTCCGCATCACTCAGCAGCATTGCGTGAGGAGATCGTGGCTGGGACAAGGTGGAGGGACAGGTACGTCTACTGGGCTGGGGCATGTGGTCCGCTTGCTTACGCGCGCGGCTCCGGTCCGCTTGCTTACGCGCGCGGTTCTATACGCGTTTTGCCTACGAGGCCTCTGCCGCCGGGCCCTCGGCCTTCGCGAGCTGGAGCAGGCGCTCGCAGATCATGTGGTGGAAGACCTCGTGGAAGCCCTCGACGTGGGGCGTGGAGGTGTGCCCGCCCGTGGAGCGGGGCACGATCACGCTCGCGTCCGCCATCTGGCGGAGCGCGCCGCCGTCGTACCCGACCAGCGCCACGACCTTGCCGCCCCGCTTCTTCGCGAAGTCCGCCGCGGAGACCAGGTTCTGCGACCAGGGGCCGGCCTTGTCCGCGCCGGAGCCGCCGTGCACCGAGAGGCAGACGAGCACGTCGCCCGCGACCATGCGCCCGTCGAGCTGCTCCAGGAAGATGCGGTTGAACCCGACGTCGTTGGTCAGGGCGCTGATGAGCGCGGCGTTGTCGCAGAGCGAGGCGCACTTGAAGCGGCGCTTGCCCTCGACCCACGTGAACTTGGCGATGTCGCAGGCGAGGTGGCTCGCGTTGGCCGCGGAGCCGCCGTTGCCGCAGGTGTAGATGGTCCTGTCCTGCTGGTAGGCCTGGAACAGGACGTCGATGACGCGGGTCATGTCCTCGCGGCTCGTGGCGAGGGCGATCTCGGCGGTCTCACGGAGGTAGGTGTCGACGAACTCGGCGGTGGTGGGCATCTCGCTTTCTATAGCGCACGGGCGGCGAGCGTCGCCAGGACACCCGCGGCGATCCCGACGACGAGCCAGAGGATCCGCCCCGCCCCGTCCCCCCCGGGCCCCTGGCCGGCGAGCGGAAATTCCACGAGCTGTACCCGGTCTTCCTCCGCGTCGACCAGGAGCACCCCGTCGACGTCGAAGGCCACGCGGTACTCGAGGAGCTGCCGCCGCGTCGTCGCCGTGGAGAGCCGGGGCGCCAAGGTGCCCGTCTTGACCTCGGCGACGTAGCGCCGCCCGCCCGCCGCGACAACGTAGTCGGCGCGAAGGTCCACCGCGAGGGGGTCGCCGTCGACGCCGAGGTGGTACCTCGCGCCGACCTGGCGGCCCACGACGTCGAAGCCGCGGCGTCGGAGCAGCGCCTCGGCGCGCGCCTCGCCCCGGGCGCCCCGCTCCCGGGCCGCGGCGAGGCGGCGGCGGGCGGACGCGACGCGTAGGTACCGCCCGACCAGGCGGAGCAGGGCGAGGAACGCGACGATCGCCGCGAGGCCCGCGAGGAAGAGCACGCCCGGCGGCAGGCCAGGCAGGATCCCGGGCGGGATGCCAGGCGGGGGGTGGCGCGGGGACACGCGCGGCCAGGGTCGGGGCCGGGCGGCGGGTGGGCCAAGTTTTCGGCGGGCGGCGCGCGAGGATCAGAGCCCGACCACGGTCACGGGCGTGCTCGAGTCCGGCGTCGCGCCGTTGCCCAGCTCGCCGACGTCACCCTCGCCCCAGCACATCGCCGTCCCGTCGGAGAGGATGGCGCACGTGTCCCTGAAGCCCGTGGAGACGGAGACGACACCCGCCGTCAGAGCCGCGGGGACGACCGGCGCGAGCTTGTACTCGACGTTGGGGTTCTTGGCGTCGCCGAGCTGCCCCCAGCTATCGTTGCCCCAGCACGCGAGCCTGCCGTCGGCCGTGAACGCGCACGTATCGTCCTGGCTCGCGGAGATTCCCACGATGTTCGGGCTCGCGTCCGTGGCAGGGATCGGGGTGGTGACGAGGTTGTAGGTCGCGTTCCCGTCTCCGAGCTCGCCTGCGTGGTCGTCCCCCCAGCACACCACCTTCCGGGAGGCGGTGATCGCGCACGTGTGCTCGAAGCCGGCGGAGACGGCGAGGACGCCGGACGAGAGGCCCACGACGCCGACGGGGACGGGGCTCCCGGTCGTGCTGCCGTTGCCGAGCTGGCCCCGCGCGTTGTCTCCCCAGCAGAGGACCCCGCCGCCGGCCGTGAGGGCGCACGTGTGCGTACCGCCGGCGGAGACGTCGACGACGCTCCCCGGCAGGCCCACGACGTCGACGGGCACGGGGCTCGCGGTCATGGATCCGTCGCCGAGCTGGCCGTCGGCGCCGTCTCCCCAGCACTTTACCCCGCCGTTTTGCACGACGCAGGTGTGGTTGCCGCCGGTGGCCGCGGAGATGACGGTGATCCCGCCGCCGCCCAGGCCCACGACCTCGACGGGCGTGGGAATGAACTCGTTGAGGTTCACGGATCCGTTGCCGAGCTGGCCGAGCCCGTTGTCCCCCCAGCACTGGACTCCGCCGGCGAGCACGCACGCGTGCCCGTCGCCCAGGGTCACGGCGCGGGCGGTGCCTTTCAGCTCCGCGATGGAAACGGGGACGTCGGAGAACCCAGCCATCGGGTTTCCCCGAAGCTCTCCCCAGCACACGACGCTCCCGTCGGCGAGCACCGCGCAGGAGGTCGCATCGCCGACGCTGAGCGAGACCGGCGCCCCGTTCGCGGTGCACGCGCCGCCGCTGCACTGCTGGGGGCACATCGAATCGGTGAACCCGTACGAGCACCCGCCGTCCACGCACGTCCCCGTCGCGTCGAAGGTGCGGAGCGTCGTCGCCGACAGGCAGACCGGCGCCGGCGGCATGTCACACGACACGGGGCTGCAACCGCCCCCGCCCGCCCCGCTGCTGGAGGCGACGGAGGAGGCGCCGCCCGCAGCGCTGCTGGAGGTGACGGAGGACGCGCCGCCCGCAGCGCTGCTGGAGGCGGCGGCCCCGCCGGTGCTGCCGGTGGCGGCCGCGCTTTGCGAGAGGTTGCTCCTGGCCCCGCAGGCGGCAGCTATGAGGGCGAGGAGCGAGACAAGAACCTCACCGGCAGCACGGCGCATGGAGGCAGCCTACCCCATTCCGGAGGCCGACCTTCAGCGCTTCGCCTTGATCACCCGCTCCAGGAACCGCTTGAACGCCGTGTCCTCCCCGCCCTGGGGCCTGTCGACGCGGCCGAAGCGCGCGGCGATCCCCGTCCTCACGATGCAGTAGACGTCGTGCGTGTAGGCGTCGACCGCCTTCTGGAGGTCGTCGTCCGACGCGCTCGTCGCCTTCGCCACCGCGCGGTCGATCGAGGCGAACACCTCCGGCACGGGCTCGCACGACTTCGGCACCTCCGCCATCTTCAGCGGCGGGGGCGAGGCGCAGCAGCGCCCGCGCATCACCGAGAACGCGGCCAGCTCGTACCAGCCGAGGAACGCCCACTCCTGCATCCCCTCCGACTCGTGCTTGCGCGCGCTCACCAGCCTGGCCCGCACGTCGGCCGCGCCCTTGAGCGGGTCGGGCTGGGCGCAGACGAACGTGAAGTCGGCCGAGGGCGGGAAGCTCTCCGGGGGGAACATCGACGTGACGCACGAGGCGAGGTCCCCCGGGGGCGCGGCGGGCTTGCTCGTCGAAGCGGGGAGGGGGCTTGCCGAAGCACTTACGGAAGCATGGGGCGCGCTTGCCGAAGCACTTACGGAAGCGGGGGCCACGCTCGGGGCGGCGGAGGGCGCGGGCGCAGGCTTGCTCACGGAAGCCGGGGAGGGCGGGAGGGCAGGGGGCGGCGGCGCCGTGCCCTGCACGTCGCCGGGATCCTTGTGCCACCAGAAGAACGCGATGCCCGCGAGCCCGAGGAGGATCCCGAGCGCGGCCGCGACCAGGTTCGCCGTCCGCGAGGCGGGCACCGTCCGGGCGGCGCTGGCCGGGGCGGCGCTGGCCGGGGGAGGGGCGCTCTGGCTGGGCGGGGCTGCGCTCGCTCCCGTTCCCGTTCCCGTTCCCGTTCCCGAATCGCCGCGGGAATCGGGAGCGGGAGCGGGAGCGGGAACGGGAGCGGGAGTGGAAGGCGCGGACGCCGCCGCCGCGGCCGCGAGCGCGGCGTCGAGCTGCTTCCGCAGCAGCGCCGACGGCGGCCCGACCTGGATCATCGTCACCTCGTCCTCGTTGTCGTCCCCGCCGAGGAGCGGTGGCAGGTCCTCCGCCCGGGTGAACATGGTGGTGCCGAGCCACCCTTCGAGCTGGCCGCGCAGCTCGGACAGGCTGGTGGTGCGCTCGGCCGCGCTGGAGGCGAGGGCGCGTTCGACGATTTGCTGTAGCGCGTCGTCGCCGACGTCGAAGACCGCGAGCGGCGGCGCAGGGACGCTCGTGACCTTGCGGCGCACCTCCTCCGGCGTCGAGCCCGAGAAGGGGAGGGTGCCGGAGAGGGCGAAGTACAGCGTGACGGCGAGCGCCCAGGTGTCGTCGGCCTGCGATGCGCCCCCGCCGCGCGTGCGCTCGGGCGAGTGGTAGGCCGGGTTGGCGGGCAGGTCGGCGAAGTCGACGAGGCGGCCCTCGGAGGTGCAGCTCTCCGCCTCGATCTCGAGCGCGTCGGCGGAGATTCGCCCGTGCTCGCCGAGGCGCTCGTGCACGGGCTCGACCGCGCGGGCGATCCGGACGGCCCAGCCGACGGCATCCGCCTCCGTGAGCGGACCGCCGCGCACCAGGCGTGCGGTGAGCGTTTCCATGGCGGGGGCGGAGGGTAGCACCACCGGGCGGTTTGCCGCACGATCGCCGCACCGTCCGACCTGGGAGGCGCTCCTTCCGAGTTGGGAGGCGCGCGGTCCAACTTGGGACGCGCACCTTCCGACTTGGGACGGCCTCCTCCCAACTTGGGAGGGACGCCATCCAACTTGGGAGGGGCGCCATCCAATTTGGGAGGGACGCCATCCAACTTGGGAAGGACGCCATCCAACTTGGGAGGGACGCCATCCAACTTGGGAGGGACGCCATCCAACTTGGGAGGGACGCCATCCAACTTGGGAGGGACGCCATCCAACCTGGGAGGGACGCCATCCAACTTGGGAGGGACGCCATCCAACCTGGGAGGGACGCCATCCAACTTGGGAGGGACGCCATCCAACTTGGGAGGGGCGCCATCCAACTTGGGAGGGACGCCATCCAACTTGGGAGGGACGCCATCCAACTTGGGAGGGACGCCATCCAACTTGGGAGGGGCGCCATCCAACTTGGGAGGGACGCCATCCAACTTGGGACGGCCTCCTCCCAACTTGGGGCGCCTTCCTCCCAAGTTGGGACGCCCTCCTTCCGAGACGAGACGCCGGCGCTTGATGCGATGCGCCATCTGGCGCGTGTGAGCGGGCACGGAGAGGAGGAGGACCGCAAGGGCGCAAGGGGCGCGAGGGGCGCAAGGATTTCAAAAAGAATTCCAAACCCTTGCGTCCCTTGCGCCCTTGCGATCCCTCTTCATCGTGGGGTCCGAACTGCGTCCGTCGAGGAAGCGGGCGGCTTCCATGGAGCGGGGGTCTCGGGCGTGTGAGCGTAAATCACGCCTCGTACGACACGGCGACGGCACGCTCCTGCGGGACCAGAGACCACTCGAGAAGCGTCAGGAGGCCTGCGCGCACGACCTCGGCATGGCCGGAGACCTTCGTCCGGGTCGCGATGTCGTGGAGAACGGAGACCTCGTCACGCATGAGGACGGTCATCCCTCCCCCCATCACGGCATATGGCTCCGCCCGCCCGGAGCCGAACACCTGGGTGATGGTGGGGTCGCACGAGACCAAGGCGCCGTAGAGGCGTCCGTCGTCTTCGCCAAGCATGACGAGGCTTGGCGCGGGCCGTACGTGACCGACATGCGTGAACTGGAAGTACGGCATGGCCAGCAACGCGATGGCCGCCTCGGCCACCTCGGCGGTCGCCGGCGCGCCTCCCTGCGCCATGGCCCCGATGAGTCTGCGCCAGCGGTCGAGGGTGCCGGCCATGGAACGCGTTCCGCTCGGAGAACCCCGGGTCCTGGACAGCGGTCGCCATGCGCGGCGCCAGCGCCTGGCGGGCGTGAGCGTCGCCGAAGTCCAGACGTTCGAGGAGCGCGCACACTTCGCGATACTCGGTGAGGATCAGCGCACGCAATGCGAAGCCAGCCATCGTCTCCTGCCTCCTGCATCGAGTCACGGTAGCGTCGAGCGATCCGTCGGAGGGGTCGCCGAGCGCCACGGGCGCATCCTACGCGCAAGGCTCGGGCGCTCAAGTTTGGTCGACGGAGGACGAGGGAACCGAAAAGTTCGCCAGCTCGAGCCCGCGCTCCTCGCCACCGTCAAGCTCAGGGTCAGCCGCCGACTCCCCAGGCCTCGCAGCTCCTCGTCCGACGCGTGGTGGACGCGGCGGTGCCGCTCTTCGAGGCGCCCCTGCAGCGCGCGCACGACGAGCACGGCGAGGAGCGCGGCCGCGATGGCGAGCGCTCGTGGGAAGACGCCGACGCTCTCGCCCGTGAAGCTCGAGAGCATCCGCTCGGCGACGAAGAGGCCCCACCAGGCGCCGATGGACGCGTGCGGCAGCGTCCGCGGCGGCGGCGCCTTTTCCACGGCGACGCTGCGATAGCCGCCCGCGCCGTCCATCCGCGGGCGCGGCGCGGGCTCCGGCACGCCGTCCGGCGCGAGCTGGTCGTGGAGGTCGCGGACCACCTGGTACGGCTGGTAGAGGCTGACGAAGGGGATGAAGAAGCTCCAGACCGCCTTGCTGCGCGTCCACCGGATGGGGGTGCCGCTCCACGCGGCGGCGAGCGAGAGCGTCCGCGAGAGCCAAGTCAGGAAGAGCACCGCCGTCACCGCGAGCAGCATCAGGTCGGCCAGCGGAGCGAGCGCGAGCGCGAGCAGCGTCCCCTGTGCGTCGCGGGGGAGCACGACCCGCAGGACGCCCTCCGCGGCCCGGAGGCAGGCGGTGGCGAGCAGCGCGGCGACCGCCAGCCGCGCGCTCCAGCGGGTGCTCGCGAGGCGCCGATCCCATCCCTCTCGCATCCCGGCCCAGTTGCTCATGGGCGATGATGGTACCCCACGAGGGCCTCGGCGGCGTGGCTTGACGGAGCGCCGGGGAGGAGGCATGGGAAGCCCGCCCCGCGTGATCGAGCACCAATCGGCGCGGCCCCGAGGGAATCGAGAGGCTCATGGTCCAGGAGGCGGTGCAGCCCCTCGATCTCGTCGGGACACGGATCGCGCACTTCCGCGTGGTGGCGCTGCTCGGGCGCGGGGGGATGGGCGTCGTCTACCTCGCCGAGGACGAGGCGCTCCGGCGCAGCGTCGCGCTCAAGGTGCTGCCGCCGGGCTTCGCCGACGACGAGGATCGCAGGCGACGTTTGTTGCGCGAGGCGCGGTCGGCGGCCGCGGTGAGCCACCCGAGCATCGCGACGGTCCACGAGGTCGGAGAGGCCGACGGGCGCATCTACATCGCCATGGAAGCTCGTGCGCGGGCGGAGCCTCGCCGACGTCCTCGCGGAGCGGCGGTTGCCGGTGCCGGAGGTGCTCCGGATCGCGGGGCAGATCCTGGACGGCATCGTCAAGGCGCACGAGGCCGGGCTGGTCCACCGCGATCTCAAGCCCGACAACGTGATGATCACCGACGAGGGGGCGATCAAGGTCCTCGACTTCGGCGTGGCCAAGCCGCTCTCGCACGCCGTGCCGGCGGAGGCGCTGGAGGTGGCGGAGACGGTCACCCACGCGAGCACCGGAATGCGGGTCGTCGGGACGCCGAGCTACATGTCGCCCGAGCAGGCGCGGGGCGAGGAGGTGGACCAGCGCTCCGACGTGTTCTCGTTCGGCGTGGTGCTCTACGAGATGCTCACCGGCAAGCGCCCCTTCATCGGGACCACGGCCGCGGACGTGATCGCGGCCATCCTCCGCGACGAGCCGGCGCCGGTCTCGAGCGTGAGCCCGGAGGTGCCGCCCGCGCTAGCGCGGATCGTCGAACGGTGCCTCGCGAAGGAGCCCGGCGGGCGCTACGGCGACTGCCGGAGCCTCGCGGACAATCTCGCTCGCGCGCTCGACGAGGGCCAGGAGGCCAAGCCGAAGGCCCCACGGCGGCGCCTCCGCGGGGTGTGGGCGATCGGCGCGGCCGCGGCGCTCGCGGCCGCGTGCGGGGGCGCGTTGCTCCTCCGGCCGAAGGCGCCCGTTGCGGTGTCCGCTCCCTCTGCGAGCGCCCCCGTCGCGAGCGCCTCCGCGGCCCCGAGGGCGACCGCGATCACCGAGCAGCCCGTGCCTTCGTCGAAGGAGCCGGCGGCCATCGCGGCGTACGCGGGTGGGCTCCAGGCGTTGCGGGACGCGAACTGGGGGCTCGCCAGGGAAGACCTCCGGCGCGCGCTCGCGCTCGACCCGTCGCTCGCCGCCGCCCACCTCCGCCTCGCCATCCTGCTCGAGCCCATGCAAGGCCGCGCCGAGCTCGAGCGCGCGTTCCAGGGCCGGGCTTCGCTCGGCGCGCGCGACCAGGCCGTGCTCCAGGCCGTCGAGCCGCGGATCGCGCGCGATCCCCCGGACAACGCCCTCGCCGCCGAGCGGCTCCACGAGGTGGCCAAGCGCTACCCGCTCGACGCGGAGATCTTCGGCCTCCTCGAGTTCTACGAGGCCGACCCCGCCGCGAAGCTCGCGGCGGCCACGCGCGCCACCGAGCTCGACCCGCTCTACGCCGACGCCTGGCAGGGGCGCAGCACGGCCCTCGGGGCGCTGGGCCGGATGGAACGAGTCGCTCGCGGCGGTCGACCGGTGCGTCGAGATCTCCCCCACCTCCGCGGACTGCCTCGCGGAGCGCGCCATGGAGTACAGTAACCTCGGCCGCTGCGAGGCGATGGAGGCGGATCTCCGGCGCGCGCTCGCCGCGAGCCCCAACGCGCTCGCCGAATGGTACGGCCTCTGGGCCAAGGCCCTCTATGCGCTGGGGCGGCCGGACGAGGCGGTGCTCCAGGCGCTCGCGCAGCGGTGGGCCCGGCTGCCGGAGGACGTGCGCCGGCAGGAGGAGCCCGGGATCGGTCCGTCCTCGCGTGGGAGAAGGGGGACTTCACGCAGGCGGAGGCGCTCCTCCGGGAGGCGAACCGCGCGGCCGGCGCGGACCCGAACGCCGAGCTGCACGACAACGCCCTCAACCTCGTCCTGATCCTCCGCGAGATGGGCCGCGCCAGGGACGCTGCCGGCGTCGCGAAGGAGTACCTCGAGCGCGTGGACGGCTGGCGAGACAGCATCTCGGCCGGGGGGACACTGACCATGCTGGCGGCGATGTTCCACGGCGGGGCGCTGTCCCGGGAGGAGCTCCGCGCGAAGCGCGCCGCGTGGGTCGCGCGGGCCAAGCCGGTCTACGGCGACGAGCCGCTCAGGCTCTGGATGGTGATGTACGGGGGCGAGATCGAGACGCCGGACGAGGCGAACGAGGCGCTCGCCGCGCTGTCGGGGCTGCCGAAATACGCGACCGACCCGGCCAACCTCGCCTCGCTTCCGCTGGGCGAGGCGTACCTGCTGGCCGGCCGCGTCGACGAGGCGCTGCCCTTCCTCCGCCGGGAGCAGCGCTCGTGCTTCGCCTTCGGCTCGGCGAGGTACAACCGGGACCTCTACTACCTCGGCCTGGCCCTGGAGCAGAAGGGCGACACGCCCGGGGCCTGCGACGCCTACGCGGCCGTCCTCGCGCGCTGGGGCAACCCCAGGCCTCACTCGGTCACGGGAGAGAAGGCGCACACGCACTCCGCAGCCCTCGGCTGCCGGCGGTGACGGCGGCGCGAGCGACGGCTCCTTTCGCGCGACCTCGGCGCCGGGCCTGAGGGCGCGAACCACCACGTGGTGGTTGCTCCCACCACCCGGGAAGGCCCGCGCTTCGCTGCGTGCGTGCAAGCCGGGCGACGGGCGTCGTGGCACGGCGCGTGCTGCGTCCGCGCGCCGAAGGAGCACGAAGAAATGAGCGTCATCGAGACCGTAGAGACGATCGCCGCGAGGGCGCGCCCTCGAATCCGAGGCGGGCCCGGCGAAGCCAGCACCCGGGCCGCGAGGCCTTCTCTCCTCCGCCAGGGCCGCGGCCCGCATGGTGAACGACTTCCTCCCGTTCCTGTGCGAGCTGGACGCTGCCTACTCGGGCCCGGAGATGAGGCCCATCGGCTTCGACGTCATGGGTCAGCAGATGTACCTGGTGACCCACCCCGAGCACGTCAAAGAGGTCCTCACGAGCAACGAGGTCTACACGCGGGCCATGGGGAGCTCTTCGCGCGCCGTCCGATGTACATGGGCGCGCTGAAGCGTGCCCTCGGACGGAACCTCCTGACCACGCCGAACGACGAGTGGCGGCCGGCCCGGAAGCGCACGGCGGGGTACTTCGACGTCGCGCACATCGAGCTCTACGGCGCGAAGATCGTCGAGGCGATCGAGGAGCGCTTCCTCCCGGTCTACGAGGAGAGGGCGCGGCGCGGCGAGCCGATGAACCTGCTCGACGAGATGCTCGCCATGAACTCGACCGGCGTGTTCATGGGCTACCTGGGCGACGACGCCTCCGAGCCCCGGCTCGAGATCACGCGCGCGCTCGACGAGGTCTTCGGCTACCTCCGCAGGAACCTCTTCAACCCCGCGCTCCCGCCGCTCTGGCTCCCCACGCCGGAGAACCGCGCGCTGACGCGCAACCTCGAGCGAGCGCGCAGGTACATGCGCGAGCGGATCGCCCGGCGCGCCGGGGCGGACTCGCAGCTCGGCGAGGTGATCCGCGCCCACACCACGAACGGCCGCGTCGACGAGCGCGGGGTGCTCGACGAGATCATCTCGAACCTCATGGGCGCCACGGAGACGACGATCGTCACCATGACGTGGACGTTCTACTACGTCATGCGCCACCCGGAGGTGGCGGCGAAGCTGGTCGAGGAGATCGATCGCGTCCTCGGGGGCCGCTCGCCGACCGTGCCCGATCTCGTGAACATGCCTTATCTGAACCAGGTCGTGAGCGAGGCGCTCCGGCTGCGCTCCCCGTCGTACATCACGCCTCGACTGACCACGCAGGACACCACGCTCGGGGGACATGCGATCAAGGCCGGCGCCATCGTCTTCGTCAGCCAGTACATCACCCACCGGCACCCGAAGGTGTGGAAGGACCCGGAGGCGTTCCGGCCCGAGCGGTTCGCCGCGGACTCTCCGGAGGCGCCGGCGAGCCGCAAGCACGAGCTGCCGTTCTTTCCCTTCGGCGCGGGCGGCTTCAAGTGCCTCGGCTTGAACCAGGCCGTCAACGGGGCGTCGCTGGTCACCGCGGTGCTGCTGTCGCGCTTCGAGATCGATGCCGTCGATCCCGACGTCCTCCCCCGCGTGGGGTTCGACTCGCGCATCACGCTCCGCCCGGACCGGCCCATCCGGTTCCGCGTCCGGGCGCGCGCGGGCGAGCGCGTCGCCACGCCTCCCGCGCGAGGGGGGTGCCCGGTACACCACGGCGCCGCGGAGGGGGAGAGCCCGTCCGCGTGTCCCTTCGTAGAGCAGGGGAGGGGGTCATGAAGATCGGCGTCATCGGAGCAGGCGTGTCCGGGCTCCTCGCGGCCTGGCTCCTGGGCGAAGAGCACGACGTCGTGGTCTTCGACAGGCGGGGCTACGTCGGGGGGCACGCCCACACCGTCATGGTCGACCGCGGAGGCGCGCGGATCCCCATCGACACGGGCTTCCAGCACTTCTCCCGCCACATGTACCCGGCCTTCCTCGGCCTGCTCGACGTGCTCGGGGTGAGGCCGGTCGAGGCCCGGGTCCACGCGACGTTCTGCTCGACGGGCACCGGGGAGGCGCTCCGGATCCCGCCGCCGCTCTCGCGGGCACCCCGCCCGCTCACCCGCGCGCCCTCGGTGCTCGCGACGCTCGTCCAGCTCTGGCACGCCATCCGCTCGTCCGGCCAGCTCGAGGACCGCGACGACTGGAGCACCACCGTCGGCGAGTTCGTCGAGGGGCTGCTGGTCTCCCCGTCGTTCAAGGCGACGGTGCTCCATCCGTTCCTCGCCGCGACGCTCGGCACCTCCTTCGACGAGACCCTCTCGATGTCCGCGCGCGCGGCGATGAGGTACCCGCTCCACCACTACCGCACCCAGAACCCGGTGCTCCCGTGGGAGTTCCTCCAGATCGAGGGCGGGGTGGTCACGTACGTCAACGCGCTCCTCCGGGCCCTGGGCGCGGTGGAGGTGCGCAAGGACGCCGCGATCGTCGGCGTGGAGAAGGTGGGCGAGCGCTTCCTCGTGCGCGAGCGCGCGGGCGCGCAGCACGCCTTCGACCGGCTCGTCCTCGCGACGCCGGCAGAGGCCGCGGCGGAGCTCGTTGCCCGCCTGCCCGGCGCCGGCAGGCTGGCGTCGACGCTGCGCGAGTTCCGCTACATGCCGACCACCATCGCCGTCCACGGAGACGCGCGCTACATGCCCCCGTCGCGGGCGTCGTGGTCCGCGGTCAACATGATCGGCGACGGCCGCACCTGCGAGTTCTCGATGTGGCCCGGCATGAAGCGCCGCGCCGACGTCTTCAAGAGCTGGATCACGCACCGGGGCATGACGCCGGAGGGGCCCCACGAATCTCTTCGCGTTTCGCCATCCATACATGACGCCCGCGTACTTCCGCGCGCAGGCGGCGCTCGCGCGGCACCAGGGGGAGGGCGGCCTCTGGTTCGCGGGGAGCTACACGCGGGACATCGACTCGCACGAGAGCGGCGTCCGCTCGGCGATCGAGGTGGCGTCACGCATGCTCGGGCGGTGGTCGCCGCCGCGCACGAGGCTCACCCACCTCGAGAGCCGCGCGGCGGCGTGCGCGGCGGCCGCCTGATCGCGGTCACGGCGCAGGCATCCACCCTCATCCGCCGGGAAGGAGCCCCGCCCAGCGCTGGAAGAGCGGCACGCCGAGCTCGGCGGCGGGATCCTTCCAGCGCTCGGTCTCGGCGAGCAGCGCCTCGCCCGAGACGCCTGCGTCCGCGAGCTCGTCGCCGGAGGTCGCGACCATCTCCCGCACCTCGAGCGGGGTCACCTCCAGGTGGAACAGGATGCCGTACACGCGATCCTCGTACCGGAACGCCTGGTGCTCGGTCATCGCCGACGAGGCGAGGGGCGTCGCTCCTCCGGGCAGCTCGAAGACGTCGCCGTGCCAGGTGAGGGCGACGAAGCTCGCCGGGAGCGGGCCGAAGAGCCGGTCGGAGGCGGCCTCCGGCCGCGTGGTCACGGGGAGCCAGCCGATCTCCCTGGAGGGCGCCCGTGTGACCCGGGCGCCCAGCGCCGCGGCGAGGAGCTGGCTGCCGAGGCATATCCCGAGGATGGGCGCGCCGGCGCGGAGCGCGGCCTCGATCAGGCGTAGCTCGTCGTGGAGGTGCGGGTGCTGGTCGGCCTCGTAGACGCCCATCGGCCCGCCCAGCACGAGGAGGCCGCCGGCGTCGCCCAGCTCCCTGGGGACGGGCTCGCCGCGATCGATGCGGGTCACCTCGACGGCGACACCTTCGCGTTCGAGCGCGACCGCAATCAGGCCCGGGCCCTCGCCGTCCACGTGTTGAATCGCCCGAACGACGCGTCGCGTGCTCATCGCGGTCGGCGTGCCCCGGCGCGCGGGGAGCGTCAAGCCGCCGAGCTCTGCGCGCGCCTCAGGATCGCGTTGCCCTTCTTCGTGTCGAGGTGCTCCTGGACGAACTCTGGATGGCGGCGCCGCCAGCGCGCCAGGATCTCGCGCTCCTCTTCGTCGATGAAGTCGATCACGAAGAGGCCGTCGGGGCGGAGGCGCTTCGCGAACGTCGGGAGCGACGCGTAGCGCAGCATCTCGCCGAGGTACCTCGGTGGGCTGTCGTCGACGACCAGGTCGATGTCGTCGAGGCCGTCGAGCGCGGAGAGCGCGTGCCACGTGAAGCGCTCTCCATCGATCTCAATCGGCCCGAGCGGCGCGTGCACGACCGTCGCGTAGGCGGCGAGCCCGTGGAGCTCGATCTCGGCGCGCGTCCTCGCCGCGTACCCGGCGTCGAGCTCGAGCGCGACGACGTGGCCGCGGCCGAGCTTCTCGAGCGCGTACGCGATCACGAGCGTGGAGGCGCCGCTCCCGGTCTCGACCACGAGCCGGGGCCGCTCCTCGTCAATCAGGGTGGTGAGCATGAGCGCGAAGTCGGGCGCGATCGCGTATCCACGGAGCGGCGGCAGCGGCCGTCTCGGTCGAAGCCGGGCGCCGAGCGCGAGGAGCGGCTCGATCTGCGAGACGTCGGCAACCACGTCGGCGAACCGCTCCTCCATCCGCGCGCGCTGGCGCCGGAGCTCCACCAGGACGATCAGCACGGCGAGCGCGACCGCGACGAGGGCCGCGTCGTTCGGCGCGACCTCGCGGGCGGCGAGCCCCACGGCGAGGACCGCCGCCGAGCCCGCGATGGGGACCTTGAGCGCCCTCACGCGCCGAGCGCGCGCCGCCGCTCCCGCGCGCCACCGTCGCGTGATCGGATCCATCCCGCGGCGGGTCTACCAGCTCCGGCGCCGTCGCGCTCGCGAGCAGCTCCATCAGGCCCGCATCGGGCCCCCTCTGCGTCCCGTGCGGACACGGCGCGTCCCGCCCGGACGCGAGGAGAACACGACGCCTCCGGCAATCCCCACCGTCGTCGCCGGCCTCTCGGCGACCCATCCGGAATATCGAGGCTCCGTGCTGGTGACGAGCCCCAATCGCGCGACAATCTGGCCTCGATGGCGCTGTCCGGACGTCTCGAACGATTCGGCACACGCATTGCTGGTCATTGCTACAGGGTGTCCGCATTGGCCGCCCTATCCAGAAGGAGCGTTCTCATCATGGCAACCCCTGCTCAGCTCATTCAATCCGGAGTTTTCAACAAGACCGAGTCGGGTACGATGACCATCAACTTCCCCACGCAATTCGGTGCGCCTCCCACGGTCGTCGTCTCCCCCTACTGGCCTGGAACCAACCAGGTCGGGAACATCGAGACCGTCACGGCGGTGACGTCCACCAGCTTCAACGTGTCGAGCGGCAACTACGGAGCGCAATATTTCGTGAACTGGGTCGCGGTCGGCACGGTCAACACGTAAACCGGCAGACGAGCGGCAACCAGGAGAGAGGAACCCTCGATTGCACGGGGGTTCCTCTCCCGGAACCGAGATCGTTGGTCTCCCCTTCAGCTCTTCGAGACACCGGGATCCGAGGTCACATTCGTATTCCGGTGCGAGCGTCTCCGTCCGCACCCATCCTTTCGCTGGCTCGTCGTCGCGGTGAGTCACGGCCGCGCGCTCCTCGTGGTCGCGGGCCGGATGCCGCAAACCAACCCGAGCGTACGTTGCTGTCACGCCCGGGCGACGGCGCAGGACAGCGAGTCGACGTCGGCGGCAATCATCCGCGCCACCTCGGACGACGTCCTGAGCGCGCCCTCGATGAACCCCTGGTAGTCCGAGAACGCCTCCCCGCAGACGTGAACGTTCTCGCGGCGCGCTTCGTCGTCCGAGAGCGAGAAGCGCGACAGCGTGCGCCATACCTCCCACGGCCGGTAGCCGGGCTGCCAGAACCACGAGCCGCCGCCGCAGGGCGGCAGCGACCAGTCGCGCATGGCCACGTCGAGCACCTTGCCGCGGGACGCGGGCAGCACGCGGGCGAGCAGCTCCGTCAGGCCCGCGTCGGGCCCCCTCTGCGCCGCGTGCTGCGCGCCCGCGGGCGCGGAGGCGGCCTTCCGCCATAGCTCGTTGTAGGGCTCGTCGGTGTAGACCATCACCATGCCCTCGGGCCGCCCGCCCTCCCCGGCGACAGGGCCGAACAGGTGCAGCTCCCTCGTGAGGGCCGCGTTCGCCCCTCGGTTGGGCGGCGCGCCGGGGGCCCACCAGGGATCCCGTACGCGGAAGAAGATCTTCAGCAGGTTGACGGGCCGCACCGCGTGGAGCGCTTCGCGCACTGGCTCCGGGAACAGGTGGGCGAGGGGAAGGAGCGCGGGCGGCGGGACGGCGAGCACCACGCGGGCCGCGGTGGCGGACGAGCCGTCCGCGAACGTGAGCCGGACGCCGCCGCGCACCGTGCGAAGGCCGGCGAGGCGGCGGCCCGCCTCCACGGTCACGCCCGCGCGGGCGAGGGCCGCGGCGAGCGCGCCCACGAGGGTCTCCATCCCGCCCTTCACGCTGCGGAGCTTCTCGCGCGTCTTGAAGAGGCGCACGAAGAACACCACCTCCTCGGCGGCGTTGTGGTTCTTGTGGATGAAGTGGTAGAAGCTGCCGCGCGTCGCGACGTAGTCGAGGGCCTCGGGGCTGAGCACGTCGTAGAGCGCGTTCCAGAAGCCCTGGGCCCAGAGCGGCCTGCCCGCGTGGGTCGCCTCGCGACGGATGCGCTCGAGGTCGTCCTCCGAGAGCGCCTCGAGCTCCGCGTCGGTGCGCCCGAGGAGCTTTCGTACCGCGAGCCGCACCAGCCCGAGGCCGTCGAGCCCGATCTCGTCGGGCCGCACGCCGTCCGCCGGGCCGAGCGTCGCCGATGCCTCGTCGGCGGCGTAGCCGGCGCCGGTGGGCTCGGTCTCCACGCCGAGCCGCTCGAGCAGGCCACGGAGCCGGTCTGCACGTCCGGCTCGATGCGCATCGGCCCGAACTCGGCGACGAGCCCCGGTCCGAGCGTGCCTGTTTCCACCCGCCCACCCAGCCGCGGGCTGGCCTCGAACACCCGCACCGAGCGCCCGCTCTGCGCGATCGATAGGGCCGCGTTGAGCCCGGCCATCCCCGCGCCCACCACGGCCACGTCGCACGAGGGGCGGCGCGAAGCACGGCGCAGCGCGGGCACGGGCGCGCCCACGCCCACGCGGGCAGAGCCCACACCGTGGGCCGACGGCCCGTCGAAGGTCCATCCGTCGCCCGCCGAGGCGCCTCGCGGCGCGTATCCGTGTTCGTCCATGGCGCCGCCTCCAAGCAATCCCGGTGCCCGTCCCCGCACCGCCGCCGGCGCCGAGTGGCCGCCTACGGATGCACGCGCGCCCGCGTTCTCCGGGGACGCAGCGCGTCCCGACGGGACGCACCACCGCCCTCCTCCAGTGGCGTGGCACGACGGCGCGCGAGGACCGGAGCGGCACATCCCCTGCACGCCGCCGGGTGCACCCTCGCGTATGCTGCGCCGGCACGCATGAACCGAATCCTCCGCTTCAAGCCCCACCTCCGCGTCGAGCCTGCGGGCGACGAGAGGGTCTTCCTCGTCGGGGAGCACCAGCGCTTCCTTCTCCAGGGCCGCCTCCACGGGCTGGTCGCGCCGCTCGTCGACGGGCGGCGGACGGAGTGGGAATCGTCGAGGCGCTCGACGGCCAGGTGTCGCCGCCGGAGGTCCTCTATTCGCTCGCGATGCTGGAGGAGAAGGGCTACATCGCCGAGACGGCGCCGGGGCTCTCCTCGGAGGCCGCGGCGTTCTGGGGCGTGCTGGGAGTCGACGCGCGGCGCGCGGCAGAGCGGCTCGCGGCGACGCCGGTCTCCGTCCTCTCGTCGGGCGGCGAGGACGCCGGCCCGCTCTCGGAAGCGCTCGCCATGGCGGGTGTCGTGGTGCAGGAGGACGCCGCGCTGCGCGTGGTGGTCACCCGGGATTACCTCGACCCCGAGCTCGACGCGCTGAACCGGCGCGCGCTCGCCGAGCGCTCCCGCTGGATGCCCGTGAAGCCCACCGGGGCGACGCCCTGGATCGGGCCGGTGCTCCGCCCGCGCGAGGGGCCTTGCTGGGCCTGCCTCGCGGCGCGCCTCCGGGCCAACCGGCCGGTGGAGACCTACCTCGCCGATCACCTCGGGCACGCGGAGGCCATCGTCCCGCCGCGGGCCCTCGTGCCCGCGAGCGCGCGCGCGGCGCTCGACCTCGCTGCCCTCACGGTGGCGCGCTGGATCGTCGACGGGGGACGGGGGGTGGTGGACGACAAGCTCCTGGCGCTCGATCTCTCACGGATGCGCGTCGAAGAGCACACGGTGGTGCGGAGGCCGCAGTGCCCGGCGTGCGGTGATCCGGATCTGATGAAGAAGCGTGCCGAGGCGCCAATCGTGCTCGAGCCACGGCCCAAGTGCTTCACGGCGGACGGCGGTTACCGCATCATGACGCCGGAAGCCACGTACGCGCGCTTCGAGCACGTCGTCAGCCCCATCACGGGGGTGGTGACCAGCATCGGGCCCGTGGCGACGCGCGACCACCCCCTGCGCCCGGTGTACGGCGCAGCTTTCTTCGTCTGCCCCGCGCCGGGCAACCTCCCCGGGTTCGCGGAGTTCAGCCGCACCACCCTGGGCAAGGGCTGCACGCCGGCCCAGTCGCGGACTGGTGCGCTGTCGGAGGCCGTGGAGCGCTACAGCGCCGTGTTCCGCGGGGACGAGGCGCGCGTCCGGGCGAGCCTGCGCGAGCTGGGGAGCGCAGCCCTGCACCCGCACCGGCTCCTCCACTTCAGCCCCACGCAGTACGCCGAGCGAGACGAGCGGAACCCCAAGATCCTCGAGCCGCGCCGGAGGATCCCTCTCCCCTACGACGACGACCGGGGCGCGTTCGAATGGACGCCGGCGTGGTCTCTGACCGCTGGAGAGCGGCGCTATCTCCCCCTGGCGTATTGCTATCTCCATGTCCCCGCCCAGCCCGAGGAGCGGTTCTGCTCCATCGATCCCAACGGGCACGCCGCCGGCAACTGCCTGGAAGAGGCGATCCTGCAAGGCTTCTTCGAGCTGGCCGAGCGCGACGCCGTGGGGATCTGGTGGTACAACCGCGTGCGGCGTCCGGGCGTCGATCTGCGGAGCTTCGATCAGCCGTACCTCCCGGCCGTCGCGGATCACTACGCCGCGATGGGTTACCGGATGTGGGTGCTCGACGTCACCACCGACCTCGGCCTCCCGGCGTTCGTCGCCCTCGCGCGCGCCGAGGCCTCCGGCCGGTTCTTCGTCGGGTTCGGCTGCCATGTCGACGCGCTCCTCGGCGTGCAGCGGGCGGTCACCGAGCTGAACCAGATCTTCAATCCCACCACCACCGCGCGCGCGCCCTGGGGCGACCATGGGCCGAGCGATCCGACCCATCTCTTCCCCGACGAAGGCCGGCCGGCGCGCCGACGGGAAGACTTCCCTACCCCTTCGAGCGGCAATCTCCGGGATGACGTGCTCTCCTGTGTGCAGCGCGCCGCCGCCCTCGGGATGAAGACAATCGTCCTCGATCTGACGCGCCCGGACATCGGCCTGCACGCGGTCAAGGTGGTCGTCCCCGGTCTGCGGCACATCTGGCCGAGGCTCGGGCCGGGCCGGCTCTACGATGCTCCCGTGCGCATGGGATGGCTGGAGAGGCCGTGTGCGGAGGAGGAGCTCGAACCCAATCCCGCTGGAGCTGTAGCGGGGGACGGCGCGGCCCGCGGCGGCTCCGCGAGGCCGAAGAGCCGCGCGGGGTTGTCCCACAGCGCGGCGCGGAGCGCGTCGGCGCCCAGCCCAGCCTGGTCGTGGAGCACCCCAGCAAGGACGTCGGCCTCGTGGTCCACGTGAGGGAAGTCCGTACCGAATACGATACGGTCTCTGCCGATCGCCTCGACGGCGGGCGCCAGCATCGGCTCGTCCGGCTCCATGGCAATCCAGCACTGGCGGCGGAAGTAGTGCGACGGAGGCAGGTTCACCCGACCTCGGACCTCGCTCCTCATGTGCGCATACATGCAATCGAGGCGCCCGAGCCAGGACGGCACCCAACCGCAGCCCGACTCGAGGAAGCCGAAGCGCAGCCTCGGGTGCCGCTCGAAGACGCCGCCTTCGAGCAAGTCGAGGAAGCCCATCATCGCCTCGAGCGGGTGGGAGCAGGAGATCTGCGCGAAGTGGCTCTCGAACCGCGAGGCGCCGGCGGTCTCGACCCGGGTGTGCGCGCCTTCGTGCAGCAGCACCGGGACCTCGTTCGCCTCGCAGGCCGCGAAGAACGGATCGAGCGCCGCGTCGCCGAGCGTCTTCCCCTGCACCGGATTCGGCCGCAGCACGACGGCGCGGAACCCGTCCCGGAGACTCGCCTCCAGGTCCTCGACCATCCGCGCAGGATCGTGCCGCGACAGGAACGCCGGGCCCTCGAGCCGCGCCGGGCTCTCCCGGCAGAGGTCCACGATCCAGCGGTTGTAGGCCCCGGCGTAGGCGCGCAATCGAGCCGCGTCAATCTCGTCGTCGTAGACGAGAAACGTGGCGATGCTCGGCAAGAGGACGGCCACGTCAATCCCCGCGTGGTCCATCGACGCGAGGTGCCCCCCGGCCGTCTCCGCGGCCACCAGCTCACCTCGTCGGCGGATGGTGTGCAGGGCGATCTCGATGTAGCCGACCTCCGACATCCCCCGGCAGACCTGCCGGCCTCCCACCGTCACCACCAGGGGAACCGGCCCCAGCGCGAGCTCCCCGAGCCGGGCCAGTCGCTGCTCCAGCCGCTCTCCGGGAGGCGTCAGGGGGCGGACGTCCGGAGCGAAGCCACGGTATTGGGCCGGCAAGTACCGCGGCCACATCTCCATGGGCTCCATGACGTGCCGATCGGCGTCGACGATCCGGAAGCCGTCCTTCATTCGCGGTTCCCTCTCGGGTCATCTCCGCCGATCGCCGGCAATCCGACCGTGACCACCTAAATTTAGAAGCAGGTGAAGGGGTACTGCCCGCCGGAGCCGTTGTAGGTGGCGAGGGCAAAAGCCTCCTCGCCGCACTCGTCGGCAGGCGGTTTCTGGGGGAAGTTGAGCCTGATCTCGGTCATGTAGGGGGTGTGGGAGCCAGGGTGCCAGTCCTTCTCCACCTTGAACTGCACCTTGAAGTTCCACGGGATCATGATCCCGAGGATGTTCTGCACGTACCCTCTGGCGTCGTCCTGATACTGCGTCGTGAGCGCCTGCTCGACATCCTCGCGCTTCCACGTCAGCGCGATCAGACGGCCGATGACGGTGCCGAACCAGACGAAGTCGTCGGGGGCGTCGAGGCCCGAGGTGCTGCACCTGCCGAGGGGCGACGGGTATTCGGCGCAGTACGCGGCCAACCACGCTCCTTCGCTGCGGTCCGTGGGCTTGGGCGGCAGCGTCACCAGCATGCGGTCCGTGCGGGCGCCGAACCAGTCATATGGGTACTGCGTGTTCCAGGTGAGGCCGCTGTCCACCTTGATGGTCAACTTCAGCCTGTCGAACGGGAACTTGACGCCGTACTCGCTCTCCAGCACATCGAGCACGCCCCGTGGAAAATGCACGGAGGCCTTCTGGAGGAGCTCGTAGAAGGTGCGGTCGCTCCAGGCCCTCGCGATGGCTTGCAGGTACGAGGTTCGCAGATCCGAGAACGGCGCGCTCATGTTGACGTAATACATGGCCTATCCTTTCCTTCGAGATCGGGGTATCGGGAGCAGATCTCCTTCAACCGTCCAGCGAGATCCTCGCCCGAGTCGCTTCCGAACGTGCGCAGGGTGTCGCGGATGGCCGCGGCCTCCCAGTGGGCAGCGCCCTGGTCCCGGGCGAGGCGACGAGCCTGGGCGAGCGACGAGCGCACGCCCTCGATGTTCGGCCGCGGAAGGCGAAGCTCGAAGAGCGCTCGCCGTCTCAGGAGCTCGAGCCTCGAAGAAGCGCTCCTCGAGCTTGGCGCACAATGCGAGGCTCTGCTCGACGTGGGCGATCGCCTCGTCGAGGTGGCCTGCCGCCGCCTCGATGTCGGCGAGGTACAATCCGTAATAGGGGAGTGAGAGGTAGCAACCGAGCGACCTGAGGACGTCGATGATCGCCGCCACGCTCCGGAGGTCGTCGGCTGCCCACGCGGCGACGGCAGCGCCGTACCCCTCGAAGGCCGGTAGACCGTAGGTCTTCGCGAGCCCGAGCAGCTCACCGATGAAGCGGAGCGCCGCGGGCTTGTCGCCGCCCATCTGGTGGATCTGGCCGAGGTAGAGCAGCGCGACCGCGAGAGAAGGGACGTGGTGGATTTCCCGCGCCCAGTCGACGGCTTCCTGCGCGAGCTGGAGCGAGCGCGCGGTCCGGCCGGTGCCCCACTCGACCCACGCGAGGATGGCGGTCGCCCATGCCCGGCCATCCAGGCCGAAGTCCGCGCCCTGATGCCGAGTGCGCTCCGGATCGTACAGACCGCGCGCCCTCTCCAGCCAGCTCCCGGCTTCGGCGAACCGGCCTTCTTGCAGGAGGTTGCCGCCCTTGGCGGTCGCTGCCACCACCTGCAGCGAGACGTCGCCGAGCCGGTCGGCAAGCTCCACCGGATCCTCGGCGGACTTCCGGCAGCCCCCCCGCTCACTCGCCACGAGGTAGTGCATGTACAGGCCGTAGAACACCGAGATCGGTCTGCTCGGGCGCCATGTCGGCAGTGAGCAGCGCGCGGGACCTCTCGGCCAGCTCGCGCACGGCCGGCGACGCCCAGCCCTGGGTCGACATCAGGGCCTGGAGGGTGAACCCGTTGGCGCGGAGCTGCGTGTCGAGCCGCTCGGGCGGCGGCAGGACGGCGGCCCACTCCTGCGTCATCGCGGCGTGCCCCGTCGCCTCCGCGAACGCCGACCGCGACAGCGCGGCCGCCGCCGCCTTCTGTCCGTAGCCGACCGCTTGGCGCTTCTGATCGGCCGCGGCGTGGTGGCGCGCGAGCATCTCCGGCCTCGCGTCCACCACACCCGGGAACCGTTCTTCCAGCACCGACGCGGCGCGGGCGTGCACCTTTCTGCGCGCCTCTGCGGACAGCGACTCGTACGCCGCGTCCCGGATCAGCGCGTGCTTGAATACCCCGAGCGAATCCTTCACCCGCCGCTTGCGGAGCAGGACGCCCGCGCCCATGAGCCGGTCCACGTCCTCCTGTACCGCCCCGCTCGGGCTCACGGCGGCGAGCAGCTCCAGGCTGAACTCTCGCCCCAGCGCCGCCGCGATCTGCGCCGTCTCCTTGGCGCGGCCCAGCCGATCGAGGCGAGCCGTGAGCAGCGCGCGCAGCGTGCTCGGGATCTCCACCTGCGAGAGCGAGCCCGAGAGCGTACCCGATCGGCGCGCTCCACGAGCGCGCCCGACTCGACCATCATCTGGGTCAGCTCCTCCACGAAGAGCGGCACGCCGTCCGTGCGGCTCGCCACCTGCTCCAGCACCTCCGGCGGCAGCGGCTTGCCGCCGACGACGTCGACGGCCATCGCGTCGATCTGCGCCCGCTCCAGCCGATTCAGCTGGAGCTGGAGCACACCGGTCGTCGTGAACGCCGGCGAGAACTCCGGTCGCGCGGTGAGCAGGAGGCACATGGGGAGCGAGGGGACTTCGCGCACGAGCTGGCCGAGCAGCTCGAGCGTCGTCGGGTCGGCCCAGTGCAAGTCTTCGACCAGGACGAGGAGGGGCCGCTCCTCCGCCATCGCCGACACGAAGGTGACGATGGCGCCCAGCGTCAGCTCCTTGTGCTTCTGGGGCGAGACGTCCGGCGGGGCGTACGGCGCGCCGAGGGGGAGGGACAGGAGCGGCAGGAAGAGCGGCATCGCCTCGGCCGGGGCGAGGCCGTGCCGTGCGAGCTGCGTCTCGACGCACGCGATCTTGCCGGCGGGCGAGGGCTCTGCGTCGACGCCGAGCGCGCGCCCGATCAGGTTGACGATCGGGTAGAGCGCGGTGTTGCGCGTGTCGGGCGAGCAGCGACCCTCGAGGAAGGCGTGGGGGTCGTTCACCAGCCAATCGCGCAGCTCGCGGGCGAGGCGGCTCTTGCCGATCCCGGGCTCGCCCGTGACGAGCGCGCACTGGCCGCCGCCTGCGCGCGCCCGCCGCCAGCGGTCCAGCAAGAGGGCGACCTCCTGCTCCCGGCCGACGAGCGGCGTCTGCGCCTTGTCGGGCGTCGCCCCGGACGCGCCCTCCCCCTGTGCGAGCCGGAAAACCTTCATCTCACCGTCCGCCTCGTCGAGACGCGGCTTGCCCTCCGCCTCGAGCGTGAAGTCTCCTCGGATCAGCCGCTGCGTGTCGGCCGTGCAGAGGACGCCGCCGGGCGGGGCCAGCGCCGAGAGGCGGGCCGCGAGGCGCGGCGTGCTGCCGGCCGCGAGAGCGAGGTCGCTCGGGGCGCACGCCAGGAGGAGGCCCGTGTGGGCGCCGATCTTCGCCCAGAGCCGCCCCGAGGCCGCCCCGAGCCGCTCGTTCTCGGCCCCGATCGCCCGGGCGATCGCCAGCGCGGCACGGGCGGCGCGGGACGCGTCGTCCTCCTCGCCGTGGGGGTAGCCGAAGTAGACGAGCAGCGCGTCGCCGAGCACCGCCGCCACGTGCCCGTGGTGCCCGCGCGCGATCTCGGCGGCGAGGGCGATCCCCGCGTGGAGGGCTTCGTCGAGCGCGTCGCGGGTGGGCGCGCGGCCGTCGGACGCGGGCGCCACGCCCAGCGTGCACGCGAGGGCCGTCACCTGGCGCCGCTCCCCGTCGGGCGTGGCGCGGGACCGTACGACGGTGTCGGTCGACTGCGCCGGCGTCGCAATCCCCGGCCGCGCCGCGCGCGAGAGGGCCCACAGGTCGCAGGCGTCGACCGCGTCGAAGAGCGCGCGGGCCGACACGTCTCGCGCGCCGAGGTCCTTGCGCGTCGCGGCGCGCAGGATCTCGCCGACGGGGTGCCGCTCGATCTCGGGCGGTATGGGCACCGGATCGGGACCGAGCACCTGGTAGACCATGTCGGCGGCGGACGTGCCGGAGTACACGGGCATCCCGGTCAGGCACTCGAG
Source organism: uncultured delta proteobacterium (assembly GCA_963827955.1). Lineage (GTDB taxonomy): Bacteria > Myxococcota_A > Polyangia > Polyangiales > Polyangiaceae > CAWHDJ01. The sequence continues at coordinate 102,312 of CAWHDJ010000018.1, forward strand.
GAAGACGAGCCCCCAGGCGAACAGGTCGGCGCGCGGCGTCGGCGCGACGCCACGCCACTGCTCCGGCGCCGCGTACCCGGGCGTGCCGAGCGCCTCGTTCGTGGCGGTCAGGCGCGTGAGGTCGCGCTCCTCCCCCTCGTCGACGATCGCGCCGACGCCGAAGTCGAGCACGAGCGCGTTGCGCCGCGCGCCCGTGGGGACCACCATGATGTTGCGCGGCTTGAGGTCGCGGTGGACCACGCCCGCGGCGTGGGCACAGGCGAGGGCGTCGAGGACTTGCAGCATCAGGTGCTTCGCCTCCTGCGGCGAGAGCGCGCCCTCCCGCGCGAGCAGGTCGGCCAGATTGTCGCCCGGCGCGAACGCGAACACCGTGTAGAGCTGCCTCCCCTCGGCGCGGCCCGAGTCCACGAGCTGGACGAGGTTCGGGTGGTGGAGCTGGCCACAGAGCTGCGTCTCTCGCAAGAAGCGTGCTACCCGCTTCTCGCGTCGCGCCTCGTCGGCGAGCGCGGGGAGGTGCATCACCTTCAGCGCGACCGTCTGCCCCGTGGTGAGCTGCTGCGCCTTGTGGACCGAGCCGAAGCCGCCCTCGCCGAGCTTCTCCAAGAATCTGGTAGCGCCCCTCGAAGGTGGTGCCCGGCGCCAGCGACGGTCCTTGATCCATGTACGAGCCCTCCCTGCGTATCGCAGCCGCGAGATGAACTTCCCAGGATCTCGCAGGCTACACGACCAGGACGAGCGACTGTCAACCCGCGAAGCGTGGGTTCCGCGAGAATGAGGCTTTCTGGTGCGAGCACGGACGCCGCGAGGTCCCTCGCGTCCGGGAGGGACGCGCCGCGTCTCGGGGGGACGCAGCGCTCTCCGACATCGCGAGCCGCGCAGTGTGTTGCTCGTGCGTCCGGCCGGCACGGTTCGTGATGAGGGACGAGCACGCCCGGGCCGGTCCGAGCGATGTCACCCGTCGAAAGGAGTGGATCATGAGCGATCAGAACACCGTGCTCGCAGGAAGCGCCCTTCCCCACATGCAGGCCGCCAAGGTCGTGGGCGCGCCGGATCCCGCGTCGAAAGCGCAGATCGTCGTCGTGCTGCGGGCGGACCCAGCGGGCCCCCAGCCGCGCTCCCTCGCCGAGCAGAGCCGCCTCTCCTTCGCGGATCGGAGGCGCGCCGGCGCCCGCCGGCCCTCTCCTGCGAAAGGAGACCTCGCCGAGCTGCGCACCTGGGCCGATCGATTTGGGCTGCACGAGACCGCTTCCCGCCTCCGCGGTCGGGTGGTCACGCTCGAGGGAACCATTCAGCAGGTCGAGGCGGCGCTCGCGGTCAAGACCGCGCTCGTCGAGGTCGACGGGGAGGCGGTCCTCGGCTTTCACGGCGAGCAGTCGCTGCCCAGCCGGCTCGCCCCGGCGGTCATCGGCGTGCTCGGGCTGGACGGCCGCCGCGGCCTTCGCTCTTCCCGGAGCGCTTCCACCGCCACGCCGCCCTACTGGCCGCCCCAGGTCGCCTCGATGTACAACTTCCCTCCAGGCCACGGCGCGGGGCAGAGCATCGGAATCGTCGAGCTCGGCGGCGGCTACGTGCTGGATGATCTCGACGCGTACTTCACGGGGACGGAGATGTGCAACCTCCCTCAGGCGCCCACGATCAACGCGATCAGCGTGGACGGCGGCACGAACAACCCGAACGCGCCCAACGGGGATGGAGAGGTGTGCCTCGACATCGAGGTGGCGGGGTCGATCGCGTACGAGGCCACGCTCAACGTCTACTTCGGCAACCCCACGACGCTCGGCGGCCTCGCCGCGATGGCGGATTGCATCAGCCAGGCGGTCGACGACGGGAACACCGTCGTCACGTCGAGCGTGGGCAACATCTGGGAGTCGGCCGTCTCCAGCACCCAGGTGAGCGCGTTCGAAGCCGTGCTCCAGGCTGCGGCCGACGCCAACGTGAGCGTGCTGCACGGCGCGGGTGACTGGGGAGCGTGGGGGTCGACGAGCGCGGTGCCGCAGCCCCCCTACAACCCCCCCTCCTCTGCCCCCGTCGCGCAGGTCGACTATCCGTCCTCGTCTGCCTGGATGACGACGACCGGCGGCACGTCGCTCACGGCAACCAGCGAGGTCGTGTGGAACGACACCACGCCGGGGAACAAAGCGGGAGCGACCGGCGGAGGGTTCAGCACGCTCTTCGCGGCGCCCTCGTACCAGAGAGCGATCCAGTGGCAAGGAAGCCCCCTCCAGTGGCGAGGGATCCCCGATGTGGCGGCGGACGCCGATCCGAACACCGGCTACCAGATCTCCGTGAACGGCGCCCTCGGCACCGTCGCTGGAGACTCCGCGACCGGTCCGCTCTGGGCAGCGCTCGTGGCGATCCTCGCGGAGAACCTGGGATACGCGCCCGGCTTCCTGAACCCGACGCTCTACGCGCTCAATGCGGGCGTTTACAACGAGATCACCAGCGGAAACAACACGTACTACTACTACGCCGCGACGGTTCAGGGGTACGCGGCAGGCGAGGGGTGGAACCCGTGCACGGGCCTCGGCACCCCCGACGGTACCGCGATCCTCGGCGCCCTCCAGGTCCTCGCCAGCACGTCGCCGCAGATCGCAGCGGCGCCCGACGGCGCCGGCTGGCTCGAGTGCTTCGTGATCGAGGGCGCCTCCGTCTCCACCGCGAACCAGGTGCAGAGCACGAGCACCGGGTGGAGCTCGTGGACCTCGCTGGGTCAACCCTCCGGCTCGCCGCTTCAGGCGCTCGTCGTGGGGACGAACCAGGACACGCGGCTCGAGCTGTTCACCACCTCGGGCGGCGTGATGTACCACGACTACCAGAACGCGCCCGGCGAGGGTAACTACAGCGGCTGGTCGTCGCTCGGCAACCCGGCGAGCGCGTCCCTCACCGGCGGCGTCGCGGTCATGCTCGACGCCAATGGGGCGCTGGAGATCTTCGCGTCCGGCTCGGACCAGACGGTGTGGTGCCTGGTGCAGAACGGCAATGACCCCGACGGTTGGGGGAGCTGGTTCTCGCTCAGTGCTCCGCCGACGGCGCTCCTCTCGGGGCTCGCCATCGCCAAGAACGCCAACGGCACACTCGAGCTGTTCTCGCTCGGCTCCAATGGAGCGGTCTGGCACAACTACCAGATGGCAACGCCCCCGGGGAGCGGCTGGAGCGGCTGGCTCTCCCTCGGCAATCCCCCCGACATCATCCTGGGCCAGGTCGCGGCGGCCGCGAACCAGAACGGCTCCCTCCAGGTCTTCGCGGGTGGCTCGGACGGTACGGTGTGGAGCGCGTGGCAGGTGGGCAATGGCGGCTGGAGTAACTGGTCGTCGATTGGGGGGCCGTCCGGTGTCACGCTCCTCGAGACCGTGGTGATCCTCAACACCAGCGGTAACCTCGAGGCGTTCTCGACGGGCTCGGACGGCGGCGTCTGGTATGCGGCCCAGACCGGTGGCGGCAACGGCAACTGGAGCGCCTGGTCGGCGCTCGGAGCGCCGTCGGGCGTCACGCTCGCCCAGCCGTGCATCACGATGAATAGCAACGGCGGCCTGCTCGAGATCTTCTCGCTCGGCTCCGACGGGAACTGCTACCACGACTATCAAACGTCGTCCGGCGCGGGTAACTGGAGCGGATGGTCGTCGCTCGCCGACCCGGCCTCGACCGCCGCCGCAGCCGTCCTCCAGGAACAGCCCGTCCGCCGGAAAGCCCCCGTGCCCGCGTGATCGGGTGTCAGCGCCCCTCCGCTTCCTCCTCGGCGGAGAGCATGGCGGTAAGGTCCGGATCGGCCTCGCCGCCGAGCGCCTGGACGAGATCGCGTACGCGGTCGAGCTCGCGCCGGAGCGCCCTGTGGTGGTTCCGGTTCTTGAGGAGCGGCTGCTGGCCGAGCAGCGCGAAGGCGCCGTCGCGTCCGCGCTGCTGCACGGCCGCGCCCAGCACCATCCCGCGAAAGGCGTCGCAGAGGTCGAGCGGGAGCGGGGCGCCGCCGGCCTCACGCCGCTCCGCCTCCTGGACGAAGGAGCGCGCCGCGCGCCAGAGCAGCCCGAGCGCGGCGCTCGGCTCGGCGTCGACGTCGAAGGTGAGCGCGCGCTCGACGTGGCGCCGCTGGACCACGAGATCGCCGCGCCCCCCGCTCTGTCCGGCGAGGAGGAGGGCGTAGGCGCGCCGCACGATGTTGTCGAGCTGCCGCAGGTTGCCCGGCCAGGGCACCGACGCGAGGAGCTTGACGGCCTCGGGATCGAAGCGCGCGGCGCCCTCGCCGCTCGCCTCGCGGTGGCGCCGTCCCAGCATGTAGTCGGCCCAGCGCGGTAGCTCGTCGAGCCGCTCGCTGAGCGGGGGCAGCCGCACGGGCAGGACGTTGATGCGGTAGTAGAGGTCCTCGCGGAAGCGGCCCGCGCGCACCGCGGCCCGGAGGTCGGCGTTGGTGCCCACGAGCAGGCGGACGTCGGCGCGGCGCTCCCCGACGGCGTCGTCGCCCAGCATCCGGTACGAGCGCTCCTCGATGAAGCGGAGCAGGCCCGCCTGCGCCTTGAGCGAGAGCTTGTCGATCTCGTCGAGGAAGAGCGTGCCCTTCGCGGCGCGGGTGACGGCGCCCGGGTTGTCCTTCACGGCGCCGGTGAACGCACCCCGCTTCCAGCCGAACAGCTCGGCGAGCTGAAGGTCCTCGGGCACGCCGAGGACGTCGAGGACCTCGAAGCGCCCGCCGCTGCGCAGCGATTGCTCGTGGCAGTATCGCGCGAGCCGCGACTTGCCGGCGCCCGTCGGGCCGCTGATCGAGATGGTGTCGTCGCGCGGGGCGAAGGCGCGGAGCAGCTCGATGAGGTGCGTGGTGGACGCGCCGACGACGGGGAGGAACTCGTCCGCGCCTGGCGCGGCGGCGGGGCGGCCCGGGAGGGCGCGCGCGGCGATGAAGGCCCCGGCGACGCCGGCGAGGGTCTCGAGCTCCTCGTAGCAGGCGTCCCAGGCCGGCCCCTCGGCGTCGCCGGGCTTGCAGCCTGCCTCGAGCGTGATCATCCCGCCGACGACGCCGCCGGGCGCGCGCAGCGGGACGACGTGGACATGGGTCGCGTCCCGGCCGAGCATGCGCTCGCGTGTCGCGTCGCCGGGTAACCCGTCGACGCCCGCGTCGTCGCGACGATCGACCGGCCCCTCCGGCATCCACGACCGGAGGGCGCCGCGGCGGACGTCGATGGAGACCGAGCAGCGGTGCTCCTCGATCCAGCACCACACGTTGCCGGAGGTCAGGTAGCTGACGCCCTCGACGCGCGTGCCGCTGCCGTGCTCGAGGCCGAAGAGGCGCTGGTAGCTACCCTCGGGCCGGAGGTGGACAACCCCGCGAAGCAGCCGCCCGCGGCCCGCGAGCGCCGCGCCGCCCGCGCCGAACATGACCTCCAGCACCGCGACCGCCGCGTCGTCGAAGTACGTCGCGGCGACGAGACGGGAGATCAGGAGGGGGAGCAGGTCGGCGTCGGGCATGAACAGGGTCACGCGCCAGAATACGCTCCGCGGCCGTGAAGGGGATCGCTCCCCGAAGTGGAAGGCCCCGTTCACCACTACGGGGCGAACGGGGCCTTGAACTGCAGGAAGTTTGGTTGCGCGGGCAGGATTTGAACCTGCGACCTTCGGGTTATGAGCCCGACGAGCTACCAGGCTGCTCCACCGCGCAGGCGGCAACCTAGTCGAGCCCATCCTGATGTCAAGCACGACGGTTGCCCGAATGTCGTCGGGCCCCTGCCGAGCCGCCTCGCCCGCATCCTTTGCCCGAGTCGCTCGCCGTTGCCCGGGGGGTGGACGGTCGAGCGCGAGCTCGGCGCGGTCGCGCCCGAGGCGACGCCGGACTGTCGTCGAGACGTCGCGTGGCTCCGTTACCTGGGGGCGTCCCTTCGCCACACGGAGCTCATGATGCGAACTCGTCCAACGTCTCCCTTTCGTCTCGTCGACGCTCCTCGTCACCTTGCTGGCTTCGTCGTTCATGGCCTGCTCGAGCAGCGGCACCACGAGCACTGGCAGCAGCACCGGCGGCAGCACCAGCAACGGCAGCACGGGAAGCACCGGCAACAGCAGCACCAGCACCGTCAGCACCAGCACCGGCAACAGCAGCACCAGCACCGTCAGCACCAGCACCGGCAGCATGGGCGGCACGGCCACCGGCAGCACGGGCACGGGCGGCAGCGCCGGCACCGGGACCGGCGGCGCCGGTACCAGCACCACCGGCACCGGCGGCAACGCGAGCGCCAGCAGCTCGACCACCGCCGGCACCGGCGGCAACGCCAGCGCCAGCAGCTCGACCACTGCCGGCACCGGCGGCGGCTCCGTGGGTCCGACGCAGGTCCTGGTCACGACCGTGGATCCGGGCGTCCTTCCGACGGCCGTCACCATCAACCAGGGGACCGCGATCGGCGAGGGCGCGCTGAACGGCGCGACGCCGTTCACGCTGGCCAACCTGGCGGCCGACCCGAAGAACACGGAGACCGTCGCCAGCGCCACCGACCCGTTCGCCCGGACGGGCAACGTCCCCGACACCGGCGCCGGCTTCTGCGACTACTCCGGGAGCGCACCGAAGCGGATCTCGTACGTCACGGGCGCGAAGTTCGAGACCGCTGCCGATGACCGACCCGATGGTGCCGATGGCGCCGTTCTACTTCCCCTTCGTCTACACGACGACCGACACCCCCACGGGCAACGCGATCGGCGGCCAGCCGCCGATCGTCGGCCTCTTCGACTGGCGCCCCAAGGACATCGACGAGGCCGTCGTCGTCGCCGAGTCCGACGACTTCGGCAAGACCTGGTACTTCATGCAGACGGTCCTGGAGCTGAACCCGGACTACACGAACCCGACCAGCGGAGGCTACTCGTCCACGTCCACGAACACCGGCTGCCCCACCACCGTCGCCGGCACCAACGCCAGCTTCGTTTCGGTCAACGGCACCACGGCGGACGACGGCTGGGGGCACGCGTCCATCATCCAGCTCCCCGGGCCGGGGAACGCGAAGACGGGGGCCAGTTCCTCTACCTCCTCGACCGCAACACGGCGAACGTACCCGGGTCCACGGGCATGCCCTACGTCGACAACGCGCCGCTCCACGTCATCAACATCACCCAGTCGACGAACAAGTTCCCCATCGGGAACACGAACGACACGAGCGCGGGCGCCAACGACATCAAGTCCATCTCCACCGCGCTCGCCAACTCGCCGGGCGTCGGGCCAACCCCGTGGTCGTGCAGGACAGCGTGGGCCTGCAGAACCCCGACGGGATCATGGCCGTCTTCCCCACCTCCCCGACGGCGCCGGCCGGCACGCCCGTCACCGTGCTCTACGTGCAGAAGATCGTCGATGGGGACGACACCGGGCTGACCGCGCTGCCGGCGGCGCAGCAGTGCAAGAAGGCGCCGTTCAGCGGCAAGGTCAACCACGACATCTCCAACGTCCGGCTCGCCACCACCACCGACGGGATCCACTTCACCGATCTCGGCGTCGTCCACGGCCTCAACGACCCGACGACCGTGGACTACAACCAGACCCGCTGGGTGAGCCCGCGCGGGACGCTCCTCGACATCCGGGGCGACGGGAGCGTGTGGGGCCTCTACTTCGCCGGGGGCAACTGCCTGGACGGCGACTCCGACGCGTTCCACTTCATCGGCTACGCGGAGTCGACCGACAAGGTGCACTGGACCGTCTACAACGACGTCAACCACCCCATCGCTTCGATCAACACCATCACCACGGCCAACCAGGCCGATGGCACGATGGTCACCATCCCGGCGAACCCCCCCGTCTTCCCCACGCAGTACTGGTTCGCCGAGCGGCTCTATGCCCCCACGGCCGTGCAGGTCGACGCGACCCACCTGAGCCTGATGTTCGCGGGCTACGGGGTGCAGACGCCGGACAAGGATCTGCTCGACTACCGCCAGATCGGCAACGTCGTCCTCACGGTCTCGAGGCCGCTGCCGCAGGGCGTGCCGAACAACATCAACGCGCACTGACGCACGACGGGCGGGGAGCGCCCGCGAGCCCGCGCGCGCTCCCCTGCTCGTCCCTCAGCCCCGCACCGCGCGCTCCAGCTCGTCGGCGGCTTGCCTCGCGGACTCGAAGCGTTGCTCGGGCTTCTTCGCCAGCGCGCGGAGGAACCAGGCGTCGAGGGCGGGGGGCAGGTCCGGGCGGGCCTGGCTCGGGAGCGTGAAGACGCCGCGCGCGACGGTGAGGCACAGGTCGCCGAAGGAGCTCGCCTTGAAGGGGACCTGGCCCATGATGGCGTGGTAGGCGACGATGCCGATGGACCAGATGTCGGCGCGGAAGTCGACGTGCTTCGCGCTGATGAGCTGCTCCGGGCACATGTAGAAGGGCGTGCCCACCTTCTCGTTCGTGCGCGTCACGCTGAAGTCGGCGTCTTGCTGCTTGGCGACGCCGAAGTCGAGCAGCTTGACGAAGATCTCGCCCTCCTCGTCGAGCAGGAAGATGTTGGCCGGCTTGACGTCGCGGTGCACGATGCCCATCTGGTGCGCCCGCGAGAGCGCCTTGCAGGTCTGCGCGACGATCTGCGCCGCAAGCGCCGGCGCGAGGTGCCCCTCCCGCTTCAGGAGCTTCTGGAGCGACTCGCCGTCGAGCAGCTCCATCGCGATGTAGGGTACGCCGTCGGGGGTGATGCCGTGGTCGAGGATCCGGACGACGTGGGTGCTCTTGATCTGCGCGGCGGCCTGGGCCTCGCGGGTGAAGCGCGCCACGAGGTTCGGCTTCTGCGCCACCTCGGGGGACATGAACTTGACCGCGACCTCGGCGTGGAGCCCCGCGTGCTCGGCCACCCAGATGCTGCCCATGCTGCCCTGGTCGAGGACCCGCAGGAGCCGGATGCTGGGTGTGACGTATTGGCCGGGTTGCATACGTGAGGACCGTGCAAGGTCGCGCCGGGCGCTAGCACAGCGTCGGGGCCATGCCTCGTCAAGATCCTAGCGGTCCGGCGGCAGGGTACCGCGTCGGTGGAGCGATGCGCGCCCCTTGTTTGGCCACGATCTGAGAGCTGTCCTACATGGTGCGACACCGGGTTACCTCCGATGTCGCTCCCATCGACTCCCCCGACACCCCCCTCCGAGCTCCGAGACTCCGTCCCGCCGCTGTCGACTGCATCGACCGGCCGCATGCAGGCCGCGCACCCCCCGGCCCGCCGCCGCCCGCTGCTCGTCGCCGCAGCCGCGCTCGCCCTCGCCGTCGGGTCCGCCGCGGCGATGCGGGCCCGCGCGATGTCGCCCCCAGCGCCCCCAGCGCCCCCACCGCGCCCGGCGAGCGCGGTCGAGCGCGTGCCCACGTCGCCGCCCGCGCCCGTCGCGTCGGCCGAGGCCGTCGCGTCGGCCGAAGCCTCCGCGCCCGCCGAGAGCCCCCCGCCGCCGGAGGACGACGACGTCGAGCCGGGGACGCTCGAGGCCCAGCGAACGCGGCTCTTCGCGCGGATGGAGGCCGAGCTCGGCGTCCATGGCGAGGCCATGGATCGGGTCAAGGCGATCTTCGCGGCGTCGCCGTACCTCGGGCAGGGCAACCCGGCGATCTCGCGCCACCCCATGAAGCGCAGCGAGTGCCGGCGCATCCGCAGCGAGGCCAAGGTCGTGCCGGCGCGCGTCCCGGCGTGCGGGGCGCCCAACATGGTCCCGATCTACGACGTCGAGGCCGGGGACACCGCGGACGACGCGCCGGTGTGCATCGATCAGCTCGAGTTCCCCGACATCCCCTGCGAGTACCCCGTCGTCAACGTGCGGGCGAGCGAGGCCGCCGAGCTCTGCGAGGCCGTGGGCAAGCGCCTGTGCGACGCGCACGAGTGGGAGGGCGCGTGCGCCGGCTCGCTGCGCCCGCCCGACGCCGAGTACAGGTGGGGCTGGCCGCGCATCCAGGCGACGTACGCGCACAACATCCTGCGCGACAAGGTGTGGGCCTACGGGCCGAAGAAAAACCACGCGCTCTGCGCGACCGGGAGCTTCATCACGCCCGGGTGCATGGGCGGGGGCTGGACGAAGTGCGGGTCCAACACCTATCCGGCCGGCGCCTTCCCCGCCTGCCAGTCGAGCTTCGGCGTCTTCGACCAGCACGGCAACGCCGCGGAGCACATGAGCCTGCCCAAGCTGCCGGAGGATCTGGCGAGCCGCGGCGGCGACGGCCTCACCGAGATGAAGGGGAGCTGGTTCGTCTTCTCCACCATCGAGGCGCACGCGGACGACTGCCGCTTCCGCGCGCCGGCGTGGCACGAGACGCGGGTGCACAACCCGCAGAGCCACCGGAACTACCACCTCGGGTTCCGCTGCTGCAAAGACATCGAGGGGCGCTGAGCCGAGCGGGCGGCGGCGGTCCCGTCAGGGCTCGTCCCCGGTCGCGAACACCGGCTTGCCCGGGAAGCGCACGACCTCCACCGCGAGCGGCCCCTCCGGCGGCACGGTGACGGCGAGGACGTGGTGGAACGCCGCCTCCTTGCCGCGGGACGTGTCGAGGGGCGCGCCCATGCCGCCGCTGATGAACGAGCGGATCCCGTGCTGGGCGTACTCGGCGAAGGCGTGGAAGTGGCTGGCGACGATCAGCTCAACGTGGTCTTGCCGCACACAGCGAGAGCGCGGCGTCGGAGTCGGCGATGGCGGCGGGGCCGTCCTCTTCCATCGCGTGGTGGGTGATGCCGCTTCCGGCGAAGGCCTTGTGCATGCCGACGATGATGTGCTTCACGCCCGCGGCGGCGTGCGCCCGCCCGAGATCCGCGCGCAGCCATGCGAGCTGGTCCGCGCCGAAGCCGGACTGGCTGACGTTGTCGAGCGCGACGAAGTGAACGCCGCCCGGGAGGTCGACGGAGTAGACGAGCTTGTCGGAGAAGGCGCTGCTCACGCCGGCGCTCGTGCCGTCGATGAAGCGCGCGGCGAAGGCACGCACCGCGCGCTCCCGATCCTCGCGCGGGGCCTCGCCCGCGTGCTTTCGCCTTGCGGTGTCGTGGTTGCCCAGGACGGGGAGGAAGCGGATCGGCGCGAGCGCCGCGAGCTCACCCCGGAAGTGTTCGTCGAGGTCGGGGCGCAGCTCCATGTCGCCGAGGTACACGAGCGCGGCGGCGCCCCGAGCCTTCGCCTCGTGGAGGGCCCAGGTCACGACCTGCGCGTCGTCCTGCCTGGAGTCGCCGCCGATGATGTACCGGATCGGCGCTGGGCCAGGGGGATCCGGCGCGGCGGCTGCGCTCGGCGCGGGCGCAGGCGTTGCCTGGGCCCCGCCGCACGCGGCGAACGCCAGGGCGCAGAGCGCCGCGAGGAGCGCGCGCGCACGCATCATTGCGGCGAGCGGCTTCACGTTCTCGTGGACCCAGTCGATGATCGTCGCCAGCGGGGTGCCGGGCGTGAACACGCCCTTCACCCCCGCGGCCCGCAGCCTCTCGCCGTCCTCCTCCGGGATGATGCCGCCGCCGAAGACGACGACGTCGCCGGCGTCGCGCGCGCGGAGCGCGTCCATCACCGCCGGGAAGAGCGTGTTGTGGGCGCCCGACATGATCGAGAGCCCGACCGCGTCCACGTCCTCCTGCACGGCGGCGGCGGCGATCATGTCCGGGGTCTGGTGCAGGCCCGTGTAGACGACCTCGAACCCCGCGTCGCGCAGCGCGCGCGCGACGACCTTGGCGCCGCGGTCGTGCCCGTCGAGCCCGGGCTTGGCGACGAGGATGCGGACCTTGCGTTCGGACATGCGCTGTCGATAGCGAGAAGCCGGCCCGAGGTCAAATCGGCCCTGGGCGAGGGCTCGTGGCTCTCCGGCCTACTGGCCGGCGAAGTGGAAGGGCACGTTGACCTGCGTGGATCCGCCGGAGGCGGGGAACTTCCACGTCTGCACCATCTGCGCCACGCAGGACGAAAGACCCGGGAAATCCCGCTCGGCGCCGTTGGCCGAGGCCGAGTCGACGTTGCCCGACGGGCCGATGGAGATGTTGACGTTCACGCGGGCGCTCTTGGGCCCGCTCGGCGGCGCCCCGTCGAGCGCGGGCTGCCAGCACTTGCGCCGGACCCTGGGCTGGTTGGACGCCACGACGCCGTTCATCTCGCCTGCCGAGAGCTGCCCGCCCGCCGCCGAAGGCCCGCTCGGGGCCTCGGCCTGCGGCCCCGGCACGTTGTTCACGATGCCCGACGTGTCCAGCGGAGCCGCGGGCGCGCCCGGCGTCGCCGCCGCGGCCGGCGAAGCCGAAGCCTTCGGCCAGGGCTTGCCGAGGGCAGGACGGGCCGCCGCGGCGGAGGGCGCCATCGCGGGATCGCCGACCTCGACGCGGGCCGGCTCGGCCAGGGTGGTCGGCGCCGTCGTCGGGGCCGGCGCCGGCGCCGGCGCCGCGCCTTGCACGACGACGATCTGCGGCGGTGGAGGCGGCTTGAGGAACACTACGTACGCCGCGACGCCGCCGAAGACCGCGGCCGCTGCCACGAACGCCCACGCCATCGGATTGGCCCCGCCGCCGCGGGAGCGACGCGGGATGAGCGCCTCTTCCAGCGCGGGGTCGATGTCGACGCTGCTCGCCTTCCTGTTCGCCAGCTTCGAGGCCGCCGAAGGCTCGGCCGTCACGGGCGCGTCGGCAGGTACGGGCGTCCGCTCCGGGGCCTTCGCGGTGCCGCGGTCGAGCGCGAACGGATCGGGAGCGACCAGCGGTTTGGAGGCCGCCTCCTGCAGGAGGCCTCCGCTTCCGTTGGCGTGAACACCGTTCACCTTGCCGTTGGAGCCGGGAGCCTTGGGACCCTCCGGCGAGGCGGGCTTGGGCGCCGCGAACGGGTCGCCGACCACCTGGAGCGGCGTGGTGGAAGAGGGTGCGGGCGCCGGCGCGGCGGCGGCGGCCGCAGGCGGGGCAGCGGCAGCCGCGGCTGCCGCTGCGAGGGGCGCCGGAGCGGCGGCGATAGGAGCCGGCGTCGCCGCCGGGGGGGACGCGGGGGCGCCGCCGATTGCGCCGAGGTGATCACCTCCAGCAGCTCGGGAATGGTGCGGAGCGGGCGCCACTCGCCCATGCCCTCGCGCCACACCAGCGAGTCGCCGTCGACCTCGTGCGACGCCGCGCGCTCGCGGATCACCGCGACCTTGATCGGCCCGACGGGCGAGCCGCCGATGCCGACGTACCATTCCCCGTCCGGCTGGGCCGGCGCCGCTTGCGGGGCCGGAGCTGCGGCGGCTGCCGGCACTGCGTGCTCGTTCGGCACGACCGCAGGGTGCGAGCCCGTCTGGCGCGGGCCGGCCGTCACCGGCCTCACCGGCGGCGTGGCGCGGGGCGCGCTGCCCGTCGTGACGGGACGCGGCGCTGGAGCAGCCGGGCGCGGTGCAGCGGGTGCGGGCGCGCGGAGCGGCGCCGCTGCCGAGGGCCGAGGCGCCGGACCCCGGACGAGGCGCGGCCCCGCCCGCGGGGCCCATCATGGCCGCGACCGCATTGCGCATCGGCGCGTTCATGATCGACGTGGACTCTTCCTCTGCATCCCACCCCGGCTTTGCCTGGGCTGCGGCCGGCCGGGCCGGGGGGTGTGGGGGTCTCCCCCCACCGTCACAGACCGGGCCGGGGGGTGTGGGGGTTCCCCCCCACCGCGACAGCAGGCGCGGGCACCGCCGCGGGCTGGGAGGGCGGCGCGGCGTGCACGGGCGGATCCATCGAGGGCCGGTCCCCCGCGCTCTGGAACGCGGCGCCGTCGCCGCCTCCCTCCGGCGTCGCGGGCGACACCTTGATGTTGTAGCCGCACTTGCGGCACTTCATGCGCACCGTCTTGCCGGCGACCTTGTCGTCTCCAATCTGGTACTTGGCCTGGCAGTTATCGCAGACGAACTTCATCGGTGGACGCCCACGTCGTGCACGGAGGGCTGGGGCAGCTTACGCTGCTTTGGGCCCTCGAACCAAACCCCTCCGCGCCTCGACCGTCGAGGATCGCTCCAAGCTCGTCCCGCCTCACGGACCGAGACCTCTCCCTACACCGGCGCACATCGTGAGCTTCGGGGCCCGCGACGCGCCACAGCATAGTTCTCCAGCCCCGTGCAAACGCCTCCGGAGGAGGCAGCCCCGCACCACGCCCTGGCGAAATCAGAGCAGCCCAACGAGGTGCTCCTTGATCGACTGGCGGGTGGCGTCGTCCGGCGCGACGCGCAGGGCGCGCTCCCAGGTCTCGATCGCTTTGTTGCGGAAGCCGGCCTTCTGGTAGAGCACGGCCAGGTTCTTCAGCGCGGGGAAGTGGTGGCGGTTGATGTCGAGCGCCGTCTGGAGCTCCTGGATCGCGTCGTAGATCCGGCCCTGCTTGCCGTACAGCAGGCCGAGGTGGAAGTGCAGGCGGTACGCGAGCGGGTCGATGCGCGTCCCCTCGCGCAGGTGCTCGATCGCGGTCGCGATGTCGCCCTTCTGGTACGCCTCGATGCCCTGCGCGAGCTTCTTCTCGGCCTCGGCGGAGATGCTGCTCCACGTTGCCCGCCTGCGGGCTGCGCGAGATGGCTGCCTCCACCGCGGCGACCAGGGCGGAGACCTTGAACGGCTTCTCGAGGTACGCCTCGACGCCGTAGCCTTGCCGGACGTCTTCGGCGAAGCGCCAGCCACGGTACACGGCGGAGATCATCACGATGGGGATGTGGCCGTAGCGCTCGGTCCCCTTCATCCGCTTGGCGATGTCGAAGCCGTGCACCTCGGGGAGCATCGCGTCGAGGATCACGAGGTCGGGTGGCTGCTCCTTGAGCATGGCGAGCGCCTGGTGCCCCCGGCTCGCCTCCCGCACGCGGTAGCCGCGGTCCTCGAGGACTGCGGCGCACGAGCTTGCGGATGTCGGGCTCGTCGTCGACGACGAGCACGGTCGCTTCCGCCCGTCGTTCACCTGCGCTCTGGATGTCGCGCGGCAGGTCGGCCATCACCGAGAGCTCGCGGTCGACGGAGCCGAAATCGGCGTCCGTCAGCTCGTCGGCGCTGGCCATGCGGCCCATGGCGTCGTCGACCACGACCGCGCCGGCCCCGGCGGCGACGCGGCTCGGGGTGGGCCGGAAGCCCGCGTCGGGATCGCTCTTCCGCCCCGAGTCCGGCACGTCCACCATCGTCGGTGCCGGCGTGACCGGGGCCGGCTGGGCCGGGGGTATCGGGGGTCTCCCCCCATCGTAATGGACTGGGAGGCAGTGATGCTCTTCCGGGCGAGCGGCGGCGGAGGGGGACGCTTCGGTAGAGGTGGGGGGGATGCCTTCCGCGTTGCTGCGGGCGGGGGAGACGGGGGGAGGTTGGCCGCGCGCCCAGCGTCATGGGCAGGGTCGGCACCGGCCGGCTGGGCCGGGGGTCTGGGGGTCTCCCCCATCGTGAACGGCGCCGCCTCGTCCGCGAGCGCCCCCGCCTTGCGCTGCACCTCCGGCGGGCACCTTGGCCCGACGTAGAACGCCTCGCCGCGGTCGCGCATCTCGTACGCCGCGTTGATGACGCGCATCAGCGGCCCTGCGAGCGCAACGTACGGGAAGACGCGCTTGCCGGTGACGAACTCGATCTCGTCGATGACCTTCTTCTCGGTGGGCGACGCCATCGCCACGAAGACGCGATCCTCGCGCACCATCACCGGCAGGAGCTTGTGCCGGATCGCCACCTCGCGCGGCACGATGTCGAGGTCGCGCAGCTTCACGCAGACCTGGTTGAGATCGATCCCGGGCACGCCGGACTGCTCCGAGAGCGCCTTCAGGGCGGCGATCTCCGAGAGCGCCCCGGCCTCGATCATCCTCGTCGCGAGCGGGGGCCCGTCAGGCGTGGCGCCCTCGAGCGCCTTGTCGAGCTCGGGCTGCGTGACGGCGTGCTGTCGAACCAGGATGCGTCCCAGCGGCTTCTTCGGATCTTCCGTCATCGGACGCCAGACGAAGAGTGTAGCGGAGCGTGCCTCGTCCAGCAACGGCCTCTCTCCACGAGACGCCCGCGAGAGGCCTACAAGATGTACTTCGACAGGTCCTGGTCCTCGAGGATCCTCCCGACGCGCTCCTTCACGTACGCCGGCGTGATCGGGACGACGCGCTCCGCAGCGCCGCCTGCGCCCCCTGCGCCGCCAATCTCGGGCGCCTCGAACGACAGCTCGTCCACCACCTGCTCCAGGATCGTCGACAGCCGCCGCGCGCCGATGTTCTCCATCCGTTCGTTGGCCAGCGCGGCGAGCCGCGCCACCTCTTCGATCGCCTCGCGCTGCCACTCCACGCGGACGCCCTCCGTCAGGAGCAGCGCCCCGTACTGGCGGATCAGCGAGCCCTCGGGCTCGGTCAGCACGCGCACCATGTCCTCCTGCGAGAGCGGCTCGAGCTCCACCCGGATCGGGAAGCGCCCCTGGAGCTCCGGGATCAGATCCGAGGGCTTGCTGACGTGGAAGGCGCCGGCCGCGATGAAGAGCACGTGATCGGTCCGCACAGGACCGTACTTCGTCGTCACGGTCGAGCCCTCCACGATGGGCAGGAGATCTCGCTGCACCCCCTCGCGGGACACGTCGGGGCCGCCGTGTCCCTCCCTCCCGGCGATCTTGTCGATCTCGTCCAGGAACACGATCCCGCTCGTCTCCGCGCGGTCGACCGCCTCGCGCCGGACCTTGTCCATGTCGATCAGCTTGGCCGCCTCCTCCTGCGTCCAGAAGCTCCAGCGCCTCGGAGACCTTCACCTTGCGCTTCTTGGTGCGCTGCCCGCCGCCGAAGAGCTTCTGGATCTGCGAGAAGTCGAAGCCGACCTGCTCCATGCCCGCCCCGCCGAGGACCTCCACCACCGGCTGCGACTGATCGACCACGTCCACCTCCACCTCGCGCTCCGCGAGGCGGCCCGTGCGCAGCAGATCCCGCATCCGCTCGCGCGTCGCGGCGTGGGCGTCGCCGCGGGGGACGCCGGGCGCGGGCGTGGGCTCGGCCGCGGCGGGCTCGGCGGGCGCCGCCGGCGGGATCCTCGGGACGGCGCCCTGCGCGCGCGACGGCGGCGGCACGAGCACGTCGATCAGCCGCTCCTCCGCGGCCTCCCGCGCGCGCTGCCGCACGCGGATCTGCTCCTCGTCCTTGACCAGCTTGACGCTCACTTCCATTAGATCGCGCACCATCGCGTCCACGTCGCGCCCGACGTACCCCACCTCGGTGAACTTGCTCGCCTCGAGCTTGACGAAGGGCGCCGAGACCATCTTCGCCAGCCGGCGCGCGATCTCGGTCTTTCCCACGCCCGTCGGGCCGATCATGATGATGTTCTTGGGCGTGATCTCGTCGCGCAGGGGCTCGGGCACCTGCTGGCGTCGCCACCTGTCGCGCAGGGCGAGGGCGACGGCCCGCTTGGCGGCACGCTGGCCGACGATGTACCGATCGAGCTCCTCGACGATGACCCTCGGCGTCAGCGCGCGCTGCGAGCGCACCGTCCCGCTGGCGGGGGGAGGAGGGATCGCGCGCGCCGGCTCCGCGCTCATCCGAGGAGCTCCTCGAAGGTCAGGTTGGTGTTGGTGTAGATGCAGAGCTCGCCCGCGAGGCGGAGCGCGCGCTCGGCGATCGCGCGCGGGCCGAGCTCGGTCGCGTCGAGCAGCGCGCGCGCGGCCGCCATCGCGTACCCCGCGCCCGAGCCGACGGCGACGGCGCCGGAGTCCGGCTCGATCACGTCTCCGTTGCCCGAGAGGACGAAGGTCCGCTCCCGATCGGCCACGACGAGCATCGCCTCGAGCCGCCGCATGAAGCGGTCCGTCCGCCAGTCCTTGGCCAGCCCGACCGCGGCCCGGGAGAGCTGCCCGCCGTGCTCTTCGAGCTTGCCCTCGAGCCGCTCGAAGAGCGCGATGGCGTCCGCCGCCAATCCGGCGAACCCGGCGACTATCCTGCCGTCTGCCATCCTCCTCACCTTCTTCGCGGAAGCCTTCATGACCGTATCCCCGTGCGTCACCTGGCCGTCGCCGCCGACGACGACCGCCGTGCCCCGGCGGACCGCCAGGATGGTCGTCGCCTCCAAGCGCCGCGCCGCAACCGGGGTCATCCTGGCTCCATCGTGCAGAGACGCGCCGGCATGCCTTGCTCCCCTCCCTTAACCTGCATCCCGCATACCGTCCCCGGCGTGGGCGCAGAGGGAGCGGCCTCCGCGGCCGATTGACGCCCGAGCGCCCCTGCCCGACACGCCATCGCCATGAGCGACTCCTCCCGCCGCATCGAGACGCAGGCAATCCACGCGGGCGAGCCCCGCCCGCGCATCAAGGGCGCCGTGGTCATGCCCATCTTCCAGTCCGCCACCTTCGAGGTCGGCGACGACGCGTGTTCTACCCGGGGCTCGAGGGCCACCCCGGCCATGCCCGGGCCAGGGCGCTCTTCCGCGGCTTCGGCGGCATGCTCAGCTTCGAGCCCAGGGGCGGCGTCGCGGCGGCCGACGCGATGCTCCGCCGGCTCACCATCCCCCTCGTCGCGCCGAGCCTCGGCGGGGTAGAGACGCTGGTGACCCGCCCCGTGACCACGTCCCACGTTGGCGTCTCGCCGGAGGCGCGGAGGGCCATCGGCATCTCGGACAAGCCGTGCGCGTCTCGGTGGGGGTGGAGGCGAAGGAGGATCTGGTGGAGGACTTCGAGCGGGCGCTGGCCGGGTGACGGCCGCGCGCCGCCCCGGGCGCTCGCGGCCTCGCCGCGGGGGTCGATCGCCGCGCGCCTGACCCCGTGCTACGAACTGTCTTCATGAAGATCAAGGCCCGCGACGGCAAGACCTACGACGTCGACACCGCCCCCCCGGCGGCAGCCACGAGGTCCGCCTCGATGGCAAGGTCGTCGGCTCCTTCGTCCTGGAGCCGGAGGAGACGGTCGTGACGGTGAAAGGCAAGGACGTGACCGAGGCGCTGCTGGTCGACATCGCCAATCGGTTCGTCGCCAAGGGCGGCGGCCCGATGGGGATCGCGTAAGCGCTCCCCTCGCGAGCCCGCTTTTTGGACCCGTTGCACCCGTACCCGCTGCCGGCGGCCCCGTGCTCCCGGTCAGGGCCCAGGGTACGGCCACGCCTTGCCGTACAGCGTCTTGTAGTTGCTGAGCGCGCTCTGCACGTACTGGAGCCCGCTCCCTGACAGCGTGCACGACTTGGTCGGGTTTCCCGTCAGCCAGTAGGCGAGCGACAGGTACCACTCCTGGTAAGTCGAGCAGCCCTTGGCCATCGCGTTGGCGGCCATGAAGTTATATTTCCACGTGTAGCTGATGTAGACGTAGATCTGGTAGGCGGGGTTGAAGATCGAGGTCGCGTAGAGCGGGTCCGTGGTGGTCTGCCACGCGTTGATGTAGCCCTTGACCGTGTTGCCCTGCAGGTCGGTCACTCCGAGGGACGTCGCGCTCTCGCAGTAGAACCTGTCCACGCCGAGGGCGAACGGGATGTCGTTGACCTTCGTCGTGCCCGTGCACGTTACCCCCTTCGGGAGCTGGGGCGTCAGGAACGTGCCCTCGCACGCGGGCGTCGACTGGAACAGCCCGTAGCTGTGCGAGTAGTCGACCGTTCCGGTGGCCGGGTCCTTCGACGACGAGCCGCACGGCCCAGGCGGCGAATCGCCGGACACGCTGCCCGCGCTGATCGCCCAGGGCCCGCAGTTCTGACCGCCGCACGGACCGTTCGCGCTCGACTCGACGGAGGGAGTGATGCCGCTCTCGTTCATCGCCTGGGCCTTCAGCAACTGGCCCATCCAGGGATCGGTCAGCCCGGCGACGTCCATCGCGGCGAGGATGCAACCGTCGTAGAGATCGTAGTCGGCGTTCCCGGTCGCGATGGGGTCGTTTGCGGGCGGGGAGCAATCCGCGACGCATCCGCTCGCCTTGCTGCAGTTGGCGAACAGCCCCCCCGACGACGAACCGGAGGAGGAGCTCGAAGAGCTGCTCGCGCTCGTACTCGCGCTTCCGCCGGTGCCCGTGCTTCCGCCGGTGCTCGTGCTCCCGCCGGTGCTCGTGCTTCCGCCGGTGCTCGTGCTCCCGCCGGTGCTCGTGCTCCCCGTGCTAGCGCTCGCGCTCGAGATCATACCCGTGCTCGAGCTGCTCGGGGCCCCACCCGCCCCGTGCCCGCCGCTGGACGCCACGCTGCTGGTCGAGGCACCGGAGCCCCCGGCTCCGCCGACGGCGCCTCCGCTCGAGGACGTCGACGCGCACCCCGCGGCGGCAGCGACGAGGACCAGAACGACAGCGCGGTTGTGGACGAGGAACATGGCGTGCATCTCCTTGGCGAAGGCGTCGCACGCACCTCGATTGCAACGCAGGTGCCACCTCTACCTGCACGCATTCTCGCTGAAAACACGGAGCGCCGGCGAGCGGCAGCGCGCTCGCCGATCACCCCTGGATCGCCGCGATCATGGGGCGCGCGCGATCCAGGCGTGAAAGAGGACGCTTCGCCTCGCGGTGCCAGTATCATCCGGATCTGCTCCGAACGCCCGCTGCGGCCATGCCCGTCCTGCCTCCTGAAGCCGCCGGACGTCGTTTCCAAGGGATGGGGAGGCGCCGGTGAGTGGCTGGCCTGTCTGCGTGCCTGAACGGGCGCGCTAGCTTCGGCGCGCATGCGCTCCTTCACGGCCATCGCCCTCGGCCTCCTGCTCGCCGCAGCCGCGCTGAAGGGCACCGCGTGCTCGGCGGTCGATCCCAACCCGCCCGATCCGCACAACGTGCCGGACAGCGACGCGATCCTCGCCGCGCGTGACGGTGGTGACGGAGGGGAGGCCTCCCGATGAACGTCATCGCCATGGCAAAAGCGACGCAGATCGTGGCCGCGCTCGCTTCGATCGCCCTCGCCCGTCGACGAGCCCAGCACGTCTACGCCGCCATCGCACTGGTCGTGCTCACCGCGCTCTCGCTCGCGCGTGGGCCGCTCCGCGAAGCGCTCGCGCCTCTCCCTCGCCCCATCGAGGGCCCCGCGCGCGTCCTGGTCTACGTCGACGGCGCCGCGGAGCTCGCGACGTACGCGACGATCGCCGGGCTCGCCGTCGCGGTGGCGGCCTCCGAGAACCACCGCCGCCGCGCGATCGCGGCCGCGGTCGCGGCGTGGGCGCTCGCGTCGATCGCGCTCGGGGCGGCCTACCCGTCGCCGCTCGTCCGCGGCACGGGCCTCCAGCGCATCTACTTCGCCGCCGACCTCCTCGGCCTCTTCGTCTCGGCCGTCGCGCTCGTCGGCTGGGCGCAGCGCAACATCGCCGCCAAGCGCTCCCCCGACACCGCGTCCTTCATCGCCCTCGGCCTCGTCGCGCTGGACGCCGCGATACTCCTCGCGCCCTTCTCGCCCTGGCGCGGCGCGCTCTTCGGCAGCGAGTTCGCCGGCATTCAACTGGTCATCGCGCTCTTCTTCGCGACCTTCGCGGTCGTCCAGGTGGTCGTATGGCGCTCGTCATCGCGTGGTGGTTGAGCCTCGGCCTGTGCGCGCTGCTCGCCGCGGTGTGCCTGCACACTTACCTCGACGGCAGGGGGCAGCGGAAGGCGCTCGCCGCCCTCCAGGCGCGCGTCGCCCAGCAGGACGCGGCCCTCGGGCAGCTCGGCCGCGCCGTGGCCCTCCTCGGCACCGCCGCGGCGACCCTCCCGGGCGAGCTCGCGCCCGTCGTCGCCGCGGGGGCGACCACGTCGCAGCGCGCGGCGCTGGTCCCGATCCTGCCCAGGCTGCCCGTCCCTGCTGCCGGCTCCTCGTCCAAGGCGCGCGCGAAGGACGAGCGGACCACCGTCGCGGCCCCCAGGCGCCTGACGGAGGTGGAGGCGCAGCGCCTGCTCGACTCCCTCCCGGCGCCGGGGCGCAGCAACATGACCCTGGCCGAGCACATCCGCGAGCACTTCACGGGGCTGATCCGCGACGCCAAGAAGACGGTCGACGTCGAGCACTGCAACAACGGGCACTCCTGCCACGGCGCGGCGCGCGACCTCTGCGCGTGCCCCTGCGTCGCGTGCGACCGCCGCCGCACGCTCCTCACCCAGGCGCAGCGCATGTGGGGCCTGCCGCACGCCGTCCGCATGTGGGGCGAGCCGCGCGAGGCGTGGGCCCTCCAATCGGGGGCCCGCTCCCTCACCATCGCCCTGCGCTTCGACGCGCTCCGCGAGGCCGCCGAGGCGCGCGGCCTCCCGGTCGACCACTGCGCCGGCCGCGCGTGCAAGGCGGCGGGTGGCTGCGCCTGCGCGTGCGACGCGTGCGTGCGGCTGCGATCGTTCCTCGCCCGCGCCGAGCGTCCGCCCTCCATCCTCGCCGAGGAGGAGGCCGCGCTCTCCGCCGACGACCTCGCGCGCGCCGAC
The DNA here is from genome assembly GCA_963827955.1 of uncultured delta proteobacterium. GTDB lineage: Bacteria > Myxococcota_A > Polyangia > Polyangiales > Polyangiaceae > CAWHDJ01. Next base: position 124,446 of record CAWHDJ010000018.1, read on the forward strand.
GCGCTCGCCGTGAAGCTCGGCCTCACGCAGAAGGAGGCCATCGGCCTCTGCCTGGTCGCCTGGGGCGCCGAATCTCCCTGACACGCTCGCCACGAACCACGCCGGCGCGCCGGTGGGGTATCGTGTCCCAATGCTCGACCGCCTCCCTCACCCTGGGCGTGCGCGGGGTGACCTGCACCGTGTCGCTCGCGCGGCCGCCGAGGCGCTCCTCGCGCTCTCCGTCGCCTGCTGCGGCGCGCGCACCAACCTCGGCGAAGCCTCCACGGCCTCCGTCGGGAACGGTGCAGGCGGTGCCACGAGCGGGGGCCCCGGGGTGGGCGCCGGCCCGACGAGCGCAGGGCCCGGCATGGGGGGCTCGACGAGCGGGAGCTCGGGCGTGGGCCCCAGTGTGACGAGCGCAGGCATCGGCGCGAGCGGCGCAACGAGCGGGAGCTCGGGCGCGGGCGCGGGTTCGACGAGCGGGAGCTCGGGCGCGGGCGCGGGTTCGACGAGCGGGAGCTCGGGCGCAGGCGCTGGTTCGACGAACGGGAGCTCGGGCGCGGGCGTCGGTGTGACGAGCGCCGGCTCGGGCATGATCACGTGCCCGTCGGGGAGCACGGGGGTCGGCGGTTCGTCGGGAGGCGTGGGATGCCCGGGCATGCCGCTCCAGTACGAGCTCCTCGCGGGCGACGGGGCGCCGGGCTTCGCGGGCGACCACGGACCCGCCACGCAGGCCGAGCTTCTCCGGGGACCTCGCCGGCATGGCGAAGGACGCGGCGGGGAACCTGTACATCGCGGACGCCGGGAACGCGCGCATCCGCAAGGTGAACGCGGCGGGCGTCATCACGACGTTCGCGGGCACGGGCACCTCGGGGAACACCGGCGATGGCGGGTCCGCGCTCCACGCTGACATCGACCCGTCGGGCGGCGTGGGCGTCGACGGCGCCGGCAACGTCTACTTCGCGGAGGTCAACAACAAGGACATCCGCAGGATCGATGTGAAGGGGGTGATCTCCACCTTCGCCCCCCATCTGCCGGACGGGCCCAACGGCATCTTCGTGCGCGGCGAGGGCAACGTCTACGCCGCGATGCCCTACCTCAATCAGGTCCTTCGGATCTCCCCGGGCGGCTCCACGGTTGTCGTGGCCGGGTCAGGCAAGGCAGGCCACTCCGGCGATGGCGGCCAGGCCACCGAGGCGAAGCTCAAATACCCGACGGGCGTCTGGGTGGACGCGCATGGAAACGTCTTCATCAACGACTCGGGGAACAACGTCATCCGCCAGGTCGACACGATGGGGATCATCTCGACGGTCGCCGGCAACGGCACCCCTGGCTACAACGGGGACGAGAAGCCGGCGACGCACGCCAGGCTCAGCCCGCAGTGCGGCGTCGTGGTCGACGCGGCAGGCGAGGTCTTCATCTCCGACACGTACAACAACAGGATCCGGATGGTCGACCGCTGCGGCATCATCCACACCGTCGCCGGCAACGGGACGCAGCAGTTCACGGCCGCCCCTGGGCCGGCCCTCGACGTCGGCGTCAACGTCCCCCAGTACGCGTGGATGGATGCGTGCGGGGCCATGTACTTCGCGGACAACAACGCGGCGGTGTACCGGATCAGCCGGTGATCGCGCCGGCGAGAGCGGAGCCGACGCGCGGATCAAGGGGACTGGCACGAAAGCCGCGCGTCGCTTCCGGCGAGGAAGAGGACGCAGCGGCGCAGGACGTCCATCCCCATGTACCCGTCGCCGCAGATGCCGGGGGGGCGCGCGCTGAGGTCGAGGCGCACCTTCGACGCGTGCGGACCGACCTCGATGCGCGCGTCGGGCACGGCCGGGACGGTGTGCGCCCCCGACGCCGTGAGCTGCTTCGTCCGGCTCGTCGCGAGCTTGCTCAGCCGCTTCCCGAGCGCGGTCGTACGGCTGATCGACGACGTGCTCGACCCCGTGTCGAGCTGGAGCCCCACCTCCTGCCCCTCGACCCTGGCGCGCACCAGGAGCGCTCCGGCGCCGCCCCCCGCGCACCTCTGGACCTCGACCATCGGCCCAGCCCCCGGCCGGATCATTTCCTCGACGACGCCTTGCTCCCACTCCGTGAGCTCACCCTGGACCAGGTCGAGCACCACGCCGTGTCCTCCGGTCACCAGCGCCTGCGGCGAGATCACCCCGCCCATGCCGTGCCGTCGCAGCTCGTCGGGCACCTCGGTCACGAACAGCGACGGCACGTCCACCTTCCCGAAGCCCGAGAGCGTGAGGTTCACGCCGTCGAGGCGGCTCAGCGCCACCGCCTCCCCGCCGTGCGCCGTCCCCGACCCCTTGAGCTTCACGAGCGAGGCCCCGATCCGGCGCGCGACCCACGCGGCGATCACGTGGCCGCTCGCGCCGGTGTCGACGATGAGCTGCACCGGCTGCCCCCCCACGACGGCATCGACGACCGGAGGGGAAGGCGCGACGGGGCGGTCGTCCAAGCGCACCTTGGCCTTGCGCAGGAAGGGCGGGCCCGGCCGCGGCGGCGCTGCCCGATGCGGCGCGTCCGCCGCGGCGCTCTCCGCCGGAGCGACGGGAGGCGCGAGCGGCGTGTCCGAGGGGACGGCCGGCGGCGCGCTCGAGGCGGAGCACGCGCAGAGGAGCGCCGGCACGAGGTACGGCGTGAAGAGGACGGTGAAGGAGCGCAGCACGAGGGGCGGGAGGCGCGCGGAGGGCGCCAGCTCCGGATTCTACGGCACCGCGCACTGGGGCGCGAGCGCGCGGTATCGGCTTGACGAAAGGCGAGGGATCCTTGCCTCATGCCGCCAGGGCTCAACAGGAGTGGAACCGATGCAGATGCTCTCCAGCGCACGTCGAAGGTGGTCGCTACTCTCCGTCCTCGCGCTGGGCGTCGCGACCGCTGATTGCGGCTCGAGCGGCTCCACCGGGAGCAGCGCCTCGAACGGGACGGGCGCATCGAGCGGGACCGGCGGCACCAAGAGCACGTCGAGCACGTCGAGCGGGACCGGCGGCACCAAGAGCACGTCGAGCGGGACCGGCGGCACCAAGAGCACGTCGAGCGGGACCGGCGGCGCGGCGAGCACTTCGAGCGGAACGGGCGGCGCGACGAGCACGTCGAGCGGGACGGGCGGCGCGAGCGGCGACGCGTGCAGCCCCGACCCGTGCCTCCACAGCATGACGGGGTGCACGCCGATGGGGGCCGGCGGGTACACCTGCGGCACCTGCACGGCGGGCTGGACAGGGGCCAACTGCGACATGCCGGTCACGTGCACCGGCGCGGCGGCGCCCGCCAACGGCGCCGTATCGGCCATGAGCGCGACCGCGGGCAACGCGGTCACCTACTCGTGCGACGCCGGCTACACCCTCTCGGGCACGGCGATGTCCACCTGTCAGCCCGACGGCACGTTCTCCAGCGCGCCGCCGACGTGCACACCCAACGCCTGCTCTCCGGACCTGACCGCGCCTGCCAACGGCACGGTCACCCCGGACATGGGCGCCACGGGGACGGTGGCGACCTACAGCTGCAACGCGGGCTACACGCTCAGCGGCAACGCCACGCAGACCTGCCAGGCGGACGGGACGTGGAGCGGAGCCGCGCCGACCTGCACGCAGGTCACCACCGGCTGCACGCCGAATCCCTGCCGTCCACAGCGCGACGGGCTGCACGACCGTCGGCGGCACCGGGTACTCGTGCGGCACGTGCGTCGCCGGCTGGACGGGCGCCAACTGCGACATGCCCGTCACGTGCTCGGGCGCCACCGCGCCCACCGACGGCGCCGTCTCGTCGTCGAACGCCACCTTCGGCAACACGGTGACCTACACCTGCAACGGCGGCTACACGCTCACCGGCACGGCCGTCGCCACGTGCCAGGCCGACGGGACGTTCACGGGCCCGCCGCCGACGTGCGCCCCCGTGAGCTGCGGCGCCCCTCCGGTCGTGACCAACGCGGGAGCCCCGACCGTGAGCGGCGGCAACGGCGGCGGCAACACGGACACGTACGGCGCGACGGCCGCCTACACCTGCAACGGCGGCTACACCAAGAACGGCGCCGACCCGACCTGCGGGGCCAGCGGGGCGTGGGGCGCGCCGCCGACGTGCACCTCGTCCTCCTGCGGGACGTACACCGACGTCGTTTACCACACGACAGGCACGTTCGCGATCACGCAGACCCCGTTCGGCGCCGGCAACCAGACGTTCACGGGCCTCGGCGCCAACGCCTCGACGCCGGCCTTCACCGGCGCCGGCGACACGACGCCCTTCGCCGTCCCGCCGCCCGCCGGCGGCACCAGCTTCACCAACGGCATGGTGCGGCTGCGCTTCACCAACGACGCCTCGGGCAACCCCGTCGCCGGGACGGTCAGCCTGGTCGAGTGGTACTTCCCGCTCGAGTTCAAGCAGACCGCGGGCGCCACGCTGCTCGCCAACGTCGACCATAGCGTCGGCCTCCTCGCCACCGGCCTCGCCAACTGCGGCGGCGGCGACACGGCGTGCACCAACCACGCGCCCACCCTGTCCCGCCCGTGCGCCGCCAACGCCACGGGCACGCTCGCGGGGACGGCCCTCACGTGGGGTGCGTGCACCCCGGCCCCCACCATGAAGACGAGCTGGAGCTTCGTCAGCGCGCGCGCGGCCGCGGGCGCGGGCTGCGCCACCGGCTACAACGCGTGGGGCAACGTCGCGTGCCAGTCGGGCTGCGCGCTCGTGCCCGCGTCGGGCCTCGGCGACTCCTACCAGACGTGGAACCAGGCGCTCTCGACGCTCACCTTCAGCTCGACGTCGTACAAGACGGCGACGTTCACCATGCCGGCGATCGAGAATCCCCAACGGGACGGGCCAGTCCGTGACGACGCTCGCGATCACCGGCTCGACCGTCGTCTCCACGCACTGCGGCTCGACGCCGGGCACCAATCTGCTCTGCGACGTGGAGTAGGGCTCGCCTTCTACTTCGCGACGGCCTTGATGGCGAAGCTGCCGGACGTTTGCTCGGTCCAGAAGATCGTCGTGGCGTTCACGGCGACGTCGTAGGGTTTCCCCGTCGCGATGGTCTGGGGGGCGCTCCACGTGGTCCCGTTCGTGGAGGTGGAGTGACGGATGCCGCTGTTGCCGTCGCTGTTGGCCCAGTAGACGCTCCACATCGCGTCGGCCACGATGCCGGTCGGGCCACCCTCCGAGCCCGCGATCAACGTGGGGTTGGTCGTGCTCGTCGAGCCTGGGACGGGCATCGCATAAACGGACTCCATGGCGGCGCTGCCGCAGTCGCCCGAGTTGGTCCAGTACGCGTACGTGCCGCCGTAGTCGACGTCCGTCGCGATGTATCGGGAGCCGTAGTTGTTCCCGCCTCCGATCGCCTTGGTGCCGTACATGAGGCGACCGTTCAAGGCGAAGTTCGACACCAGGGGGGTACCGCTGTAGTTGGTGATCGCGCCGCTGAAGTAACCGCAGCCCGTCGGCCCCTGCGGCGGCACGTCGAGCTTGCTCACGACCTTCGTCCCCGGGTCGTAGGAGGAGACGCCGCCGACGTCGATGTTGTCGACCCAGACGATGTTCCCGATGAGGGTGATGCCATACGTTCCGTGGTTGCCGTACGGGTCGCTGAAGATGGACGTGGCCGCGGCCGGGGAGCCGGTGATGCTGTTGGAGTAGACGGCCCCGTCGGTGCGATCCGTCCAGTAGACCAGGACGGGGTTGAGGTTATCGTTGATGACCACGTCCCACGAGTCACCGTTGGCGGTGAGGTTGCTGAGCTGCTTCCCAGCGTGGGCCCCGTTCACCGTCCCGATGGGCACCGAGTACACGCCGCCCGTGAGGTTCTCGGTCCAGACGACGTAGGAGGCGTCGATGGCGAGGTTGAGGGGCTCGCTCACCGTGGTGGTGACGGTCCACGGCTGGCACATGCCGCCCGAGCACGCTCCGCTCCCGCACGAGTGACCGCAGGAGCCGCAGTTCTGGGCGTCCGTGCTCAGGTCGACGTTGCAGCCGAGCGGGTCGTCGGAGCTCGCCGTGGAGCAGTGCTTGTACGGCGCGTTGCAGGTGAAGCCGCAGGTGGAGCCGCTGCAGGTCCCGGTGCCGTTCGCCGAGCCGCACACGTGGCCGCAAGCGCCGCAGTTGTTCGAGTCCGTGCTCGTGTCGATGTTGCAGCCGAGCCCGTCGTCGGAGCTCGCCGTGGAGCAGTGCTTGTACGGCGCCGAGCAGGTGAAGCTGCAGGTGCCGGAGCTGCACGAGACGCTGGACGCGTGGGTGGGGCCGCACACGTGGTGGCACACGCCGCAGTTCGCGCTGTCGGTGTCGAGGTCCGCCTCGCACCCGTCGGCTGGGTTCCCGTTGCAGTCGGCGTTGGGGGCCGTGCACGAGAGGCTCGAACAAGCGCCGCCGGCGCAGCCCGGCGTGCCGCCCTGGGCGCTGCACGCGTGACCGCACATGCCGCAGTTGGCGGCGTCGTTCGCGGTGTGGACCTCGCAGCCGTCGCTCGCTTCGCCGTCGCAGTCGGTGTAGCCGGTCGCGCAGCCGAGGATCGCGCAGGCGCCGTTCGTGCAGCCGGCGACGGCGTTCGCCAAGCTGCACGGGTCGCACGAGCTGGGGTCCGCGCACCCGTGCGTCGGGTCCGTGGTGCTCACGCACATGCCGCCGCAGAGCTTCTGCATCGAGGTACAGCCCGATGGGTTCCCGCTGCTGCTGCTCGACGTGCTCGACGTGCTCGACTGGCTCGACGTGCTCGACTGGCTCGACGGCGCACCGCCGGACCCGCCCATCTCGCCGCCGTCGGGCCCCGTCACGTCGTGAATGCCGACGATCAGGTTGCAGCCGACCACCGCCGCCGATGCGAGCACGCCGATCAGGAGACCGGAGACCGGAGACATCGTCCTCATCACCAGCTCCCCAGCATCACCGCGCCGGCCGAAGAAGGGCCCACCGCGGGAAGAACGCGGATCGCCACCCCGCCCGCGGGCGCTCCCCTGCGCTCTCCCGCACGGGCAGTGGTCGGCGCGTCGGCCTTCGGCGCCGTCAGCCCGACCACGAGCCCGGCGACGCCGGCCGCGAGGCCGACGGCGAAGGCCGCCGTCGAGATGTTCGCGGCCCGCGCGGCGCTGTCGTGGTCCGCGACGCCCTGGGCCGTCGTGCAGTGATCCATCGGGCACTCCTTCACGTAGCTCGAGTGCTGGGCGAACGCGCTGATCCCGAAGCCCGCGCCGATGCCGACGCCGACCACGCCGGCGCTGCCGAGGACGATCGCAATCGTCCGCTGCGTCGTGCTCGGAGCCCCGGCGCCGGGCGCGGAGGAGTCGGACGTGTCGCCGGGCGCGAGCTCCGGGATCGTCGTCGTCGCCGTCGCGCCGTTCGCGCCGACCGCGACCGTCGTGGACCACTTCTTCTTCCCCGGCGCCGTCGCCTCCAGGAGATGATTGCCGGGGTCGACGGGCATCGCGGTGCCCCAGGCGGCGCTCCCGACGACCTCTCCGTCGCGGCGCACCTCGAGCCCGCTCACGTTCGCCGGCGCCACGATCGTGAGCCTCGACAGCCTCCCCGTGATCGCTGCGGCGCGGTCATGGGCGACCTTCTCGCGCTCCTTGTCGCCGGTCCGGCCGAGCGACGAGGCGACCTCGACGAAGAGGGCCCAGGCCGTCGCCGTCCGGCCGGCGTGCTCGTAGCAGTCGGCCAGGTTGAACTGCGTCCCCACGCCCGGGTCGAGGCGCTGGCTCTCCTCGAGCTTGGGGCAAGCGCCCGCGTAGTTCCCCGCGGCCATGAGGCGCTTGGCCTGCTCGAAGAGCGCCTCGGCCGCTGCGGGATCGTTCGCCCGCGCGGCGGGCGCCCAGCAGACCACGCCGAGGGCGAGCGCCCCGGCGATCACCGCTTTCGTCGACTCGTTTCTCATCTTCAATGGCGACCGTCGAAGAGATTGGCGGGTTTCGCCGGCTGGGCCGGGGGCCTGGGGGTCTCCCTCGGGGGCGGTGGATAGGCCGGCGCGGCCGTGGGCGTGGGCCGGAGGTGCCGCGACGATGCAGCCGGCGGCGGGGCGGGAGCCGAAGCGCTCGGCTCGGCGGAGGGTTTGGGGCTCTCCGGTGAGGCGGGTGTAACGGCGAGCGGCTCCCCGCTTGCCGTCTCCGGGGGCCTGGGGGCCTCCGCCACCACGACGGCGGACGCGCTCGGCGTGGGCGGCGCGGCTGGGACCGGCGAGCCGTTGCTCCGGTCGACGAAGTCAATCGCCCCGACGCCGAGCAGCACCAGGAGCGCCGCGGCGCTCGCGAGGGCGCCGCGCTTGGCCGGCGAGAGACGGGGCTCGCTCGACGTCGGGCCGAGCGAGTTGCGCGTCAGCGTGCGGTTCACCGGCTTGACGCTGAGCAATGTCGCCGCCCCTGCAACGGGGTCCGGCGAGCCCGGCGGGACGTCCTCGATCTCTCCGCGGATCTCGCCGCGCGCGCGGCGCACCGCGTCCCGCATCGTCGCGGCGTCGGGCCAGCGGTCCTTCTGCTCGAAGGCGAGCGCCCAATCGACAATCCTCGCGACCACGTCGGGCACGCTGGGCTCGACGGACGCGAGCCTGGGGGGCGGCTTGGTCATCGCGGCGAGGAGCAGCCTGTTCAGGTTATCGGCCTCGTGCACCAGGCGCCCGGTGATGAGCGTGAACATGCTCGCGCCGACGGCCCACAAATCCGTCCGCGCGTCGACCGCCTTCCAGTCGCCGAGCGCCTGCTCCGGCGGCATGAACGCAGGCGTCCCCATCGCCGTGCCCGTGGTGGTCGCCCGCTTGGCCGCCAGGCCGTGGAGCCGCGCCAGGCCGAAGTCGAGGATCTTGACCTGGCCTTCGCTGGTCAAGAAGACGTTCTCGGGCTTCAGGTCGCGGTGGACGATGCCCTTCTGGTGGGCGCTCGCGAGGATGTCGAGGAGCTGGTCGGCTATCGCCAGGACCTCCACGATCTCGAGGCGCCCGCCGGGGCGCGACGCGGCGCGGGCTTCGACCGTGTGACCGTCGAGCAGCTCCATGACCAGGAAGACCGCGCCGTCCTCCGTCAGGTCGTCGTCGAGCACCGACACCGCGCCCGGATGGCCGACGGAGTTCGCCGCGTAGCCTTCTCGCAGGAAGCGCTGGCGCGCGTTCTCGTCGGTCGACAGCTCCAGGTGGAGCATCTTGACCGCGCCGCGCTTGCCGTTGCGATGCGTGGCCGCGTACACCGCCGCCATCCCACCCACCCCCAGCAGCGCATCCAGGTGCCACTTCCCGCGCAGGACCGTGCCCACACGCCCCAGCGCGCGCAGCGTGATCAAGTCCTCGGTTTGCTGCTCCTCCGCCACGGTTGGTACGACCTCTCCGACCAAGAAGACCCTACCGGTTTCTCTCGTGTCAAGGGGCGCCGGCCCGCCGCAAAGTCAGCCTGGAAGCGCGAAAAACCGCCGCGACGTTCGTGCTGCGGTGCCCCACCGCCGCCCGGCGTCGCGAAGCGAGCGCTCGCCCAGGCGGCACCCGAGCCCGTCGCTCTTCAACGCAGAAAACCGGCGATGGCTTCGAGCACGGCCTCGGGCCGCGTGTAATGCACCATGTGCCCGCCTTCGAGGGCGACGAACGAGCTGGTCGGTGACGCCGCCGCCACGGTCCCGAACAGCGCTCGCGCGTGCGGGATGGGCACGAGCTGGTCCTCGCGGCCGTGGACGAACAATACCGGCGCGCGCACACGCGACGACGCAGCCGCCAACTGATCCGAGGGGCTGCCGAGGTTCATGAGAAGCGAGCGGCTCAGCAGCCAGGGGCGCGCCCCGATCAGCCGAGCCTCGTCCACGGCGAAAGCTTCGGGCACCGCCTCCGGCGCGAAGCTCGCGCGGGCAAACCAGCGGACCGCCGCAGGTCCGAACGGGCCGCGGAGCGTCCGCGCGAGGAGCTCCGCGACCGCCGCCGCACCAGGGATCCGAGCGAGGCGGGCGCCCGTACGGGTCGACGCGTGCGCGGGCGTCCCGATGGTGCCGAGGGCGACGGCGAGATTGGCGAGATTGGGGTGACGCACCAGCATCGTCAGCACCACGGCGCCGCCGAAGCTCTGCCCGATCAGGACGACCCTCTCGCCGGGCCACAGTCGCCGCGCGAGCGCGGCGCCGACGTCGGCATTCCAGTCGAGGGAGGGGGGCCGTGGTGCGCGGCGGGTTCCATACCCGGGCAGGTCCAGCGCGACGACCTCGCCGAAGCGTTGCAGTCCGGGCACGAGCGGCGCGAAATGCTCGAGGTGGCCGGGGTTGCCGTGGACCAACAGGAAGCGCCGGTGGGCGGCGGGCGACGCGGCGGGCCAGCGGGCGAGGTCCAGCGTCACGTCAATCCCGTCGACCGTGACCGTCGCCGACTCCCTGCCGTCCGCGACCGTCCCCAACGCGGTCGTGGCAGCGCGCTCCCGTCTCCCCCGCAGCCAGCTCCCGACCAACGTGAACGGGACTCCCGCGACGGCGTAGAAGGCCGCCATCCCGGGGATTGCGAGGGGCAGGGGCGCAAGCGCCGGCACGCCCCGGACCTCGTGGACCGCCAGCAGCGCGAGCGAGAAGAGTGCGCCGCCGCTCGCTCCCCGGAGGAGGCCCGCGCGCCAGCCCACGTGCTCGAAGCCGGCGTGCAGCGCGCCCAGCGCCCCCGCCGTGGTCAGCACGTTGAACCACAGCGCCGAGGTGCCGAGGAGGACGCCGCACACGGCGCCGAAGACGATTGGCAGGACCCCTGCGAGCACCGCCTGGACGACACGCGAGCGTCCTTCGAACAGCAGAGGCGGCCACATGGCTCCAGTATACTCTTGCGTCCGCGCCTCCCGACATTCCGTTCTGCGCGGCGAAGCCGTCGTCGGAGGCGTGCGGCGCCGGGACCGGACGGTCGGCGCGCCGGCCGGGCCGACGCGATGTCCGCGGCCATGAATGTGAACCAGTCGCAGCGGCCCCCCGTCGGGCGAGACCTCGGCGCAGCTCTGTACGCCTACTGCGGGTTGGGGAGCATCAGCACCCTCGGGTCAGCCACCACCGCGCGCAGCCCCATCTGGGCGATCCGCACGGGCAGCCCTGGGTCTTGCCCGTTGTCGGGCTGCGGGCACCGAACCTACTCGCGGGCCATCGACCGGGAGCAGTTCGCGTTGGATTTCCACGGATCTCGGTGGCCGCTTACAGCCCCGACGGTGGCCCGGTCACGGCCTGCACTTCGGACACCGACCGTCCCCCCTTCCACACCTGCATCGCGATCACCGGCTCGACCGTCGTCTCCACGCAGTGCGGCTCGACGCCGGGCACCGATCTGCTCTGCGACGTGGAGTAGGGCGCGTCTGGAGCAGGCCGTACATCCTCTGGAGGCAGCGAGCCTACCTCGATCATGTCGAGTGTGGGGAGGCATGGGCGCGCGTGGACACCTTGGCCCGCACTGCCCGCGTGAAGCGCGGCTGGTAGTATTCGGTCCAACCGACCATCGGGTCGTCGATGTGGAGCTCGTGGTGCACCAGCGTCTCCCGCAGCACCGTCACGAAGACCATCTCGGCGAGCGGACGCCCCCAGCATCGGCGCGGACCCAGGAGAAAAGGCACGTATGCGAACGGCGGATGCGGCGGCTCGCTCGCCATCCAGCGTCGCGGATCGAAGCGCTCCGGATCACGCCAATAGCGTGGCTCGTGATGGAGGGCGCGCGCGCTCACCGCCAGCTGCGTGCCCTTCACGAATCGAACGCCGTCGATCTCGGCGGGCGCGCCGAGCTCTCGTATCGTGATGTTCGCCACGGGCGCCACGCGGAAGACCTCGCGCGCAAACGCGTTCGTGCGCGGCAGCGCCTCGAGCGCGCCCGGGCGGGCCTCGACCGACGCGTGCGCGGTGAGCCCTCCCGCAGATCTGCGCGGATCGCAGGGTTCCGTTCGAGGAGCACCAGCGCGGCCGTGGTCGCATAATCGATTGCGTTGTACGCACCGAAGAGATGGTTGATCCAGGAGACGAACGCGCCATGGTGCGGCGCGAGGGCGCGGAGGGCGGTGATGACACCCGGGCCGTGATCCCGGATCGCCGCCAGCGACGTGTCGACCTCGCGCCCATCTCGATAGAGCCGGAGCAAGGCCTGCGGGGCGCGCCACGGTGGCTTCAAGACGTCGAGAGGCGTCGCGTCGGCGCGATCCAGGCGTCGGGCGGGATTGTTCTCCATGGTGGTGAGCTTGTAACGGACGAGCGCCTCTGCGAGGCGAAGGCCAGCCGCGCTCTCCGCGTCGATGCCACACATCGCACGGAGGGCGACCGCCGCGCCGAGACGCGTCATCGCGACGTAGAGGTCGTCGACAGCGCCCGCGCGAGCCCAGCGATCCACGTGCGCGCGCACCACCTCGGCGACCGCGCGAGAGACGGAGGCGAGGTGCGTGTGCTGGAACACCGGCATCACGGCCCGCAGGTGGCGCTCCCACAGCGGGTTGGTCTGGAAGAGGACCCCGTCGGCATACGGGATGATCCGCGCGGAGAGCCGGTAAAGCGCGGGGCGCGTCTCGGTATGGACGCGGTCCATCAGCGCGAGCTCGACGAGGCGCAGATCCGACAGCGGCCTCCCGATCGACTTCGGCGGGCGAACGGCACCGATAGTCGAGGCGCGAACGCTGCGCTTTCTATCTACCGAGCAGGCATGCTCTGATACGCGCATCGCTCACGCTGCCCCCGGCGATGGCGACGTCGACCACCTCCTCAAACCTGGCGCGTAGCAGCGACCATGCATGGGCTAGTGGTGTTCCCGGATGCCCCACGACGATGCGCAGCACCTCTGCGACGACAGGGTTGATCAGGGCGCGATACCTGTCATAGAGCACGTGCAATCGATAAGCATCGTCAAACCCAAACGGGTTCGCATCATGAACGAGCTGGTTACGAACGTCATAGACCTGTGTGAGCAGGCACGCAGCGTCGATCTTGAATTGGTGCAACAGTTCGCGACGCCGATCTGGCTTCGTCAGTACCTGCTCCATCCAGCGAAGACGGCGGCTCGCGAATGGCGACGACTGCTCGATAATGTCAGCAAGGTCAGCAATATCGGTCCAGCGCAATGACAACGTTCTGAAGAGCTTCGACGTCATCGATGAACTTGTCCTCCTTGAACCGGCTGACCACCTCCGGACGAGACTTATACCAATGGCTCGCGTCCTGGCCAAGCCATGCATCAACCTGCTTCTTCACGGCTGGCTCTCGGACGTGTTCGCATGCATAGATGTGCAGCGCCGCCAGAGCATCACGGTACACTGCGCCGAACGTCGCGCGCAGATGGCACAGCGCGATGGACGACGGAACGGATTCGAGCACGACCGGCAGCTTGCTCTCACCGCCGTCGGTGACGAGGTGTTCCAGTGCGACCCACGCGTGAGACAAACGTTCCCCAGGTCGCTCGCCGCGATCCTCGGCGATGGAGAGCCAGTGAAGCGCCCGTGTCAGGCGCGCCTGGCCATCGAGGAGCTTGCCCCGATTGACCACGGCCAGCCCCGGGAGGTCCTGCACGCGACACTCGTGCGCGCGAGGATCAACACGCACGAAGCCGAGGGCGGCTGCCTTCTCCAATTCGGGCTCGACGTCCGCGTGCACCTCGCTTCGCTCCCAGGGAGACCCGTCGCCGCGGGCGAAGCGGACCGTGCCCGGCTCGATCATGCGGCGCTCTGTCGAGGGAGGTAGGCCTCCAGCGCAGCGCAGCAGCGCCAGAAATCGAAGGCGCGACAGCGCATCGTGCGCGTATTCTTCGCCGCGCGACCACGCTTGAAGCGGCGTGCGGGCGAAGAGCGTGACCGTGGCCGTGATCTTCACAACGTCGGGAGCGGCACCGACGGCCTCGTCCGCCCTCTGCGTCGAGCTTAGCTCGACCTCGGCAGACTTAATCTTGAGCCGGCGTTGCTCTTCATTGAGGTCCTCAAGCGTGTTCGCCAGCCAGTGCGGAACGAAGAATTCTTGATCGTACGTAAAGCTCTCTTCGTCAGGTGAGGTTGTCAGGTCGGCGAGCAGCCCGCACGCCACCTCGAGCCGATTCACGTCACCCGAACGAACTCGCGACAGTCCGCCTTGGAGGCGGGCGCGCAGCTCGTCGCGACGCCAGTATCCTCGATGTACCGCATCTTCTACGAGCGCTCGAGTCGCTTCCTGCGCCTTTTGCCAAACGTCGGCGTTTACGCGGTTCGCCGGCATGACAAAAAATCCCTGAATGAGTTGGGCAAGTTCATTAGCAACCCCGTCGAGCGCGCTCGCCGCCCAGATGAGCTCCCCTCGAAGCCCTGCGCCCGTCGCACGCGTGTCGGCCCATAGACGAACACACCGGCGAATGGGCTCCGCGGATCGAAGATTTCGGAAAGATCTCAAGCCAAGCGCGCAAGGGCGCCAAGGCGATGACGTTTCCAGCGGGCCACTTTTCGGGAAAAAGCGAGGCAAACGAGGTTCGCCTTTGGTCGAGCAGAGGGTGATCCAGATATTGGATCAACGTATCTAGCCAAGCGCGCGGTCCTCCAAAAGACGTGGACGCCACGCCGCCCGGTGCGGGCGTATCGAGCAATTCCGAGAGATACCTAATCCAGAGTCGCAGGTGCACTTCGCCCGCCGGCGGTCGCGTGCGGACAAGAAGCGTCGACAGTAGTCGCACACGCATTTCGTCCAGCTGGTCGGAGTTTGATGCCGTCGGGTGATGCGGCGTCGAGCTAGCGTCCGGAGGGGGTGGGGCAAAGCGCTGCGCACCGTTAGGATAACCTTCGCGAAGATCGTCGGTAGCAGGGGCCGATTCCGATGGATCGGATGGGGCGCTTGTCCACAGTGTGCGATCGTTGAGGATCTCTGGAGAGGTCCAAGTAATATTGTATCTCCCCCCCGCGGTCGCAAGCTTGAGGCCGATCGCACCCCGGCTATCACGAGCCACTTCTTCGACGAGTGCTTTCGCAGAGGCGAGGTCGATCCAGCTGCCTGGGGACGTAGAGAGGAGTTGGTTTTGGGCGAGGAGGACCACCGGCTCGAGCGGTGCTTCCGCTACGTCCGCATGGAGATTCGTAGGCAACGCGAGTAGCGCGTTCCGGAGATCGGTGCGACGCGCGGCGATGCCAGTTGATATACCCTCGCCCGCGAGAAAGAGGCGGGAGAGCCCTTCCGTCAGCAGGACATCGGCGGTTACATCCGGCATGGCGGCTCTGAGCCGTTGACCGGCTTGCGTCAAGCTGTAGTCGCCAATCCTGTCGGCTGCTCGAATGTAGCCGAGTTCGCGCAAGGGCTCCAATTGGGGCTGAACGTGTTGCACGCGGAGGTAACGTTCGTAGCGTGCATCGCTGGCAACATCGCGAACTCTCATCGCTCGACGCGCCAGTTCAGCCCGCTCTTCGTCGGAGGTCGCATTCGAGAGCAGGTCTTCGATGCATCCCGCCACTGCCGACCGCGCATCTTTGCGAGCGAGCGTGCCCGATGCCGGAAATCGCCGCAAGAGAGCGAGCACCATGTCCCCGTTTGCGCCGAGCACCATACGGAGCCCGATGAAGCGCTTAGCCCCCTTCCAGCAGAACGGGGACGGATCGCCAGCGTTCCCGCGCCACGGCTCTACGGTGAGCAGGATCTGTCCGAGATCGGTGAGCGTCTGCGCGTCTGCATCGTAGATTCCGTAGAGTTCACCCATACGAGCGATCTCGTCTTGCGCTCGCGGAGAGATTCGCCCCTGCGGAGCGTCGGTGATGCTTGCGACAGAGAGCCAGCCGTCCTGTGCCTCTTCCCCTCCTTCGCTTTTCGTGGCCGCTGCGAACACGGCGGCACCCAACGCGTCGCGATCGAGACGCAAGAGTTTTGGGCCCAGCGATGCGGCCATAACCGAAAGCCAACCCAGGCGGAGCTGGAATTGGGTCGGGAAGATGTAGCGCGCCATAGCCCCCTCAGCTCGTCAGGACGAACCAGGCGCGGATGTCGCGCTCACTAATTGGCGGACGCATCCCGTGTTCAAGCGCCTTGCGGCCGATGAACGCAAGGACGTCCATAAGGTTTCGCTGAGTCGGCTTCAACGCCGCCTGGGGCCGACCCACGAGCACGTCGCGGAGATCCTTGAGGCGTGTCGCCACCAACTTCAAGGCGACTTCGTCGAGTAGATGAGTGTCGGGCTTGCCGATGTGGTGCCACCATCCGCGAACGAAGCGCTCGACCTGGCCGGGATCTGCGAGTCCGGTTAGCGTGAGCTCCTTGCCCACCGTTCGTGACTGGAAATCTGCGCGCTTAAGCGGGTGCACCCCGACGCGAACATCCGGCGTGTTGGCCGCAAGGAAGATGCCGACGGCGGCGTTGTCCGTGTCAAACAGCTCGCGCAACCCGCTGCCGAGCGAGGCTTGCGCCTGCGCATCGGTAACCCTGCCGAACGCTTCGCTCTCGTCGAGCAAGAGGAGCAGCCGCCGGCCTGTAACGGCAGCTCCAATCTCTCCGATCCCTTTCCAAAGTTTTACGAGTTCCACGGGCCCTGCGGTCTCAAGGAGGCGCCCAGCGAACCCCAGTCGACGAGCCTGCGTCGGTGTCGGGCCGATGCCCATGAGCCACGCGCGTACAGTGCCGCGATCCTTCGGTGGGGTCTTCGCGTCGCGCAGCAGCTTGAGCGCCTTCTTCATGTCGGGGCTGAGGCGGCCGTTGGTATCGATCGCCGACTCCGGAGCCGATGGCAGCATGAACTGCAAAAACTCGTCAAGCGCACTCATCACGCGTACATGGACGTCGGAGAAAGTGGAACGAGCACCAAAGTTGCTCAGCGCCAGATACACCGGCTGCATCTGGTTCTTCGGGGCCAGGACGTGCTCGACGTAGCGCAGGGCATGGCTCTTGCCGGTCCCGAACTCGCCGAAAATGACAGCCTGGGGGGCGGTAGCTCCCGGGCGCACGCGCGCCTCCAGGAACGCGAGCAGGCCGTCCATGTCGACGAGCAAGCCGGGGTCGCGCTCCGGGCTCAGCACGAACGTCGTGCGTCGCTCATCGGCTAGACGGAAAAATTCTGCGAAGGACGTCACGGATCACGGACCTCGGCTCGGGTGGGCACTGTACCGGCTTCATTCACGTGGCGACAAGATCGTCGGCACAGGGATGGAGGATGGCTGGCGGAGGGCTGAGCAAGGCCAGCCCGTACGCGGAGACGTGTCACGGATCGCTGTGGAAGCGCTGTTCGCCTACGCTTAAAGTGGGGTCGAGCGGCAACTCGCTGGGCTGGCGCGGGTCGACCCCGCCAGCCCTTCGGGCCTGCATGACTAGCATTTTTGCCCCGCTGTCCTCGAAGACACGACCCACCTCTTCGAGGACGCGACCCACCTCCCCGGAGGCGGGCCTCCCGTCCTCGAAGAGCCGACCTACCCTCGCTCCCCAGCGATCCCGCTTCGCTGTTCAGCGATCCCGCTCCGCTCCCCCGCGCCCCCGCTCCGCTCCCCATCGATCCCGCTCCGCTCCCCCGCGCACCCGCTTCGCTCCCCATCGCCCCCGCTTCGCTCCCCAGCGCCCCCGCTTCGCTCCCCAGCGCCCCCGCTCCGCTCCCGAGCGCCCCCGCTTCGCTCCCGAGCGCCCCCGCTTCGCTCCCGAGCGCCCCCGCTTCGCTCTGCATCGCCGCCGTTTCGCTCCGCATCGCCGCCGCTTCGCTTCCCATCGCCCCCGCTCCGCTCCCCAGCAAACCCGCTTCGCTCCCCATCGCCCCTGCTTCGCTCCCCAGCAAACCTCCTACGCTCCCCCAGCAAACCCGCTCCGCTCCCCAGCGAACCCGCTCTCCTCCCAATCGATCCCGCTCCGCTCCCCAGCAAACCTGCTCCACTCCCCATCGATCCCACTCCGCTCTCCAGCAAACCCGCTGCGCTCCGCATCGATCCCGCTCCGCTCCCCAGCAAACCAGCTTCGCTCCGCAGCACACCAGCTTCGCTCTCCCAGAACTCCCGCTTCGCTCCCCAGCGATCCGGCTCCGCTCCCCAGCAAACCGGCTTCGCTCCCCAACGATCCCGCTCCGCTCCCCAGCGATCCACCTTCGCTCCGCATCGCCCCCGCTTCGCTCCAGAGCGATCCTGCTCCCCTCCCCATCGATTCCATCTCCCTTCCCCCAACAATCCCGCTCCGCTCCGCAGCGATCCTGCTCCCCTCCGCATCGCAGCCACTTTGCCCCGCATTGCAACCACTTTGCTCCGCATCGCAGCCACTTCGCTCCGTAGCGCACCCGCTTCACTCCGCATCGCACCCACGTCGCTCGGGATGGCGTCGCTCCCGCCATGCCGCGCGGACCTCTGCCTCTGCTCGAGCGGGGCATCCGCGCACAAAACTCGGGGCAAGAATGCCAAAAGCGTCGGGATCCTGCTCCGTTCCGAAAGTCACTCGATTTTTGGCCACAGGGGGTGAGGGCAGCGCTCCAGGCGGCGCCCTCGGGAAGGAAGGGAGCGCCCATGCGCAGGCTTCTCGTTGCACAGGCCGTGTTGGCGGAGGGGGTGCTGGCGGATTCTCGTCGCGCGGAGCCGCGACGGTGACAGGAAGGCGTGGGGCGAGCTGTGGCTCGCCCTGGCGCCGCTGATCGAGCGCGTCGCCCGGAGCTCTCGCTCCGCCGGGCGCCTGTCGCGGTGCCCGGAGGCGCGGAGCGACGTCGTGATCCGCGTGATGGCGCAGCTCCGCGCGGACGGCTTCCGGCGCCTCGCGGAGCTGGGGGAGCGGCTCGCGTGCCGGGACGGCTCGTACCGGCCGTGGCTCTCGATGCTCGCGCGCGACGCGGCCGCCGACGGTGTGAGGGCGCACCCCGATTACCTGGGAAGGAAGGCCAGCCGCTGGGCGGGCCGTGCGTCGCTCCCCGCGACGGTCACCGACAATCGTCCGCCCGCGTGCCGGCAAGCCGAAGCGCACCGCCTCCTCGCGCGCTGCCCCGAGGTGCTCGACCCGGCCCAGCTCGACGCGCTCGGGCTGTGGCTGGACGACGCCGGCGCCGCCGAGATCGCCGCGACGCTCCACCTTGCTGGAGGCGCCGGGGAGGCGTCGCGCCTGGTCCGATCCGCCGTGGCGCGGCTCCGCTGGTTGACGGCGCCCCGCCGTGGCAGCGCAGGCTGGAAAAAATCGACCAAGGCCGTCTGACGGATCGGCCCGAAGTGCCGGTTATATACGGGCGTAGGTCGCACGACGCACCGGCAGGGAGCCGGAGGCGGGAGGGCGACCACACATGAAAGGAGTATCATGGGAAGACCCGTTCATCCGAAAGCATCGTTCGGCACCCCCAAGGTCAACTACCCGGGAGTCCTGGCTCGCGCAGGCCTGATGCACGACGCGCTCGTGCTGGCGGCCGCGCTGTTCGCGGTGCTCCCGATCACCATGGCCGCCTTCCTGGCCCTCATCCAGGCGGCGGCGACCGCGCAGTCCGCCGCCGCGACGAGGGCGAAGGGCCTCGCGTCGGTGCGCGACCAGAAGATCGACGCACTCTGGACGGCGATGAACACGCTGAAGACGTACGTGCAAGGCCTCGCGAACGCGATGGATTCCGCCCTCCGCCACGGCCCTGATTCGAGAGCGCAGGCCTCCTCGTGTCGGAGGCCGCGAAGCACGTGAAGCTCCTCGTCTCGGCGACGTACGTCACCGCGACGGGCGTCGTCCACCTCTCCGTCAACGCCACGGCCCTCATCGGTAAGAAGACGTCGAAGAAGACGAACTTCACCTGGTGCTGGAGCACGGACGGCGGAAAGACCTGGTCCGCCGGTGTCACGACGAGCTACACGAGCCACGACGTCCCGGGCCTCCCGCCGGGAACCTACCTGTTCCGCGTGTTCGCCACGGTCGGCAAGGTCCCGGGCGACCCGGTCCAGTCCGACAGCGTGACCATCCACTGACGGGGCACCGTCCCACTCCGTGCCATCGCTCCCGCGGTCGAAGGCTGACCCGGGGGCGATGGCACGGGAGACGGCCCTACCCCAGGTGCCGCTCCAGGAACACACACGTCCGCTCCTTCGCGAGCGCGGCGCTCTCCCGATTCGAAGTCCTGCCCTTCGCTGGATTGAAGCGCGCGCTCCACGTGCTGGCGGTGGAGATGCTCCCGCCGACCCAGCAGGGGGTCGCTTGAGACGGGGGGAGCGGGCATGAGCGGGATGACCGACGCCGCGCGCTGGATCTACCTCGAGGGGCCGGAGCCCGAGCCGGTACGCTCGATCCTGGACTCGGTGCGCGACCTGGGTCCGGCGACGCCGGAGGACGTCGAGCGGCACGTGCGGATGGTGGCGCTGGCGCTCGGCGGGCCGGAGCGGGGAGAGGACCGCGGGTCGGACGCGGGCCCGCCGCGCGAGTCCGACGTCTACGTGCGCAGCGGGAGCGTCGAGCCCGTGGAGCGCGACGCCCTGCCGCCGCCTCCTCCCGCGCCCGAACCGATGCCCAGGGCCCCCGATCCGCTCGCCGAGACCGCGGAGATGGTCGAGCGGCCCCGCTGACGCTCCACTCTGCGATGATGCGCGACCCGAGGCTCGCGGAGACGTCCAAGCTGGGCGACGAGTCCTTGCGCGCAGCCGTCGCGCCCTTCCTGGGGAACACGGTCGGCCAGGGCGTCGTCCCGTTCCCGAGGATGAAGCTTTCGACGTACGCGTCGCTGCGCGCCGAGCTGACGGTGGTGGCGGCGGGGAAGCCGCGAGACGACCTGCTGGCCAGCTACTACGTGAGCGAGGCCAGCCTGAGGGCCCTCGAGGCGCACTGGGCGCAGCGGTTGGCCCAGGACGCCGAGGAGCGGGCGGAGTACGAGGTGCGCCTGGCCAGGTACACGCACTACGTCTGCGAGGAGCGGCCGAAGGGGGGTAGGGGGCGTCAGCGCTGGACGCCCAGCAAGCCGTGTAGCGTGAAACGTCCCGCACACGTCCCCTGGCTGAACCCCGTCAACATCTGTAACCACTGTCAGGTGTGAGACATCTCACAGCCCCAAGGAGGTATCGGATGAGGTGGGCGTGGGTAGTCCTGTTGGGGGCGCTCTGCGCCGGGTGCGTCGCAACCGGCACAGAAGAGGAGACGCAGCCCCCCGAAGAAGTGGGGACGGCAGCCGCCGCCTGGGGATGGTGGGGGCCCGTCCCGAGCGGCTTCGTTGCAGACCCGTTCGCCGTGACGGTTGAAGAGCTCGTGATCCACAAGGCCAAGCGATGATGCTCGCCTACTTCACCGCGGTCATCGCCGCGATCGTGCTGGCGTGGATCCTCGCTCGCGAACGCGCCGAGTACAGGCCGGTCGCGCTCCTGCTCTCCCTCCAGCTCGCTACTGACATCGGCGTCCACGTTTTCGACGTCACGATCGTCGCCCCGCTCAGGGAAGCGCTTGGCCTCCAGGTGCCCTGGACGGGGTTGGCGAGGGTGGTGAGCGTCACGATCAACGCCCTCCAGCTCGTCTACCCCGCGGTCCTCGTCGCGACCGTCCTCTGCGTGTTCACCAAGAAGCCCGCCTGGCTGGCGGCCATCGGTTGGGCGGTTGCCGTGCTCTTCTTCGTGATCGCTCACCCGGTCGCCGGTAACGGAAGCCAGGCCATGGCGCTCGGCTCCGCACAGATCATCTCTTCGGTCGCGTGCGCGGGCCTCGTCGTCTCGTGGTACCGGAAGCCCTCGAACCGACCGCAACCCGAGCATCTCTCGCTCGCCCTGATCGTGCTGGCCGAGGTCGTCTCGATCCTCGGCGCTTGGACGCACGGCCCGTTCGAGCAGTGGCACGTGTCGCAGATGCTCTACGTCACGCTGTTCGGCGTGATCGCTCTCGTCCAGGGGAGGCAGGTATGGACCTCGGCGCATGCCTCGTTCACGGCAGGCTACCCGTGTTCGAGCCGGGGCGGGCGATGGTGAAGCTCGACATCGCCGCGCTGGAGCGGGTGGCGAAGGGATAGGGCGCCCCTCTACACCGTGGCGGTTCCGATGCGCACGCTCGCCGCCTCCGGCGGTGCTTCGCCGCCGAGGATCCGCCGCCACAGCGTGTCGTGCCCGAAGTCCTCGAAGGCGCTGAAGCCCGCGTTCTTGAGTCGTTCGAGGGGGCTCTCGGGCTCGAAGCTCGTGTAGCCGTAGGTGAACACGAGGCGGCTCTTCGGCCCTGCCCAGGTCACCACGAACTCGAACGTGCTCTGGATCGCGCGGTCGTCGATGTACCCGATGACGCCCTCCCACACGACGATCGCGCCGGCGCCGAGGCGGAAGCCCTGCGCGGCGAGCGCCTCCGGCAGCTCGTCCTCGAGGCTCGTCTCGTGGAAGTCGCACGGTACGAACGCGACGTGCGCTGGCACCTTCACCCCCGCCTCCGCGAGCAGCCGCTTCTTTCGCTCGAGCTGCGCCGCGGTGTCGACCTCGAAGACGCGCGCCCCATGCGCCGCGATCTCCGGCATCCGGTAACCGCGCGCATCGAAGCCTGCGCCGAGCAAGAGCACCTGCGAGAGCCCCGCGGCGAGCCCCGCGCGCACCACGTCGTCGATGTGCTTCGTCCGGAGCCTCACGCCCTCGCGCATGCCAGGGAGGACGAGCATCCGCTCGATGGCCTCCGCCACGTGCGCTCCGCCGGCGGCGAACACGGCGGCATAGGGATTGTCGAACAGGCGCTCGCGCTCGGGGCGCGACGACTCCTCGGCCCGCACCGCGGCGATGAGGAACGCCGTGTCCGCGACGCTCGCCGCGCGCTCGGCGCTCTTGAGCCACGGCTGCTCGCGAGCGGGCGAGGGCGCGCGTTGCTCCTGCGAGCGGACGTGACGGAGCGCCTGCTCGTAGCTCTCGCCCGTCTTCTCCATGCGGGCGCGCACGAGGTTCTTGAGGTGGCTAGGCATGATCGTCTTCTCCAACCACGAGCCTGCACCCCCCTGCTGGACATCGTGGACGAGAGACGAAGCCTGCCAGCTCCGAGGTCATCCCTCTTCGCCTCGCGCACGGACCGCGGGGGGACGGTCTTGCGAGGTGAGGCCGGAGCTGCCGGCCGAGAGGGAGGATGACGCGGGGATGCGAGGTCCGTCAAGCATCAGCGACGCCGGGCCCGTCTCCTTCGCGCAAGGAGCCCGCCGAAGAGCAGTGGCAAGAGCGCCGCCTCCCTCGCGGGCGCGTCCGCACCCGCCGTGCGGCACCCGCACCCGCCGTTCGCCTCCGGGCTCGACGTCCCCGAGCTGCTCCCCCCGCTGCCCACACCCGACGCTCCACCGACCCCGCTCCCGCTCCCACTGCTCGTTCCGGCGCCGCTCGCTCCGCTCGTGCTCCCGCTGGCGCTGCTGCTCGTGCCGGTGCTGCTCGTGGTCGTGGTCGTACCACTGGTGCCGGTGCTGCTGGTGGTCGTCCCGCTAGTGCCGGTGCTGCTGCCTCCGCTGCCGGTGGTGGTCGCGCCGCTGCCGCCGGTGCCGCTGCCGCCCGTGCCGGTCGCGGCGGCGGCGCAGACGCCGTTCTCGCAGTTGCCGGTCTTGCACTCGGCGTCGGTGGCACAGGCGTGGCCGAGGGCCCTGGCGGTGATCAGGTTCGCTTCGATGCGGAGGGCCTCGACGCCGGGCGCGGGGTCGCCGAAGACGTAGGCGAGGAGCGTGTGGTCGCCGTCGCCCTGGCCGGCGACGGTGGGGGTGTAGATCACGCTGGTCTTCGAGGTCAGGAGCGTGCCCTGCGAGAGGACGGCGCCGGCCGGGGTGAGCCAGGCGGCCTGGACCGTGAAGATGTCGCTGGGCCACACGACGAGGGAGTCCGTGCCGTCGAAGGCGACCGCGGGACCCTGTGTGCTTCGCGAGTAGTACTTGGGGAAGGGCGTGGCCGAGAGGACGATGGGGGTCGTGTCGACGAGGGTCCCGGCGGGGCTGATGCGGTTCGCGAACATCTGGTAGCCGGCGCTCGTGAGCTGGCGGTAGGCCGCGACGAAGCTCGTGCCGTCGAAGTCGGCGGAGGGGGTGTCGCCGCTTCCGATGACGAAGCCGGGGCCGGCGTCAAGGAGGGTCCCTGAGGGGGTGAAGCGCGCGCCGCGGACGCTGGCGCCGTCGTCCCACACGACGAGGTACTCGCCGCCGCCGTAGGTGATGGAAGGGTTCTCCGGGTAGTCCGTGGCGACGACCGTGACGGGCGTGGTGTCGACGAGCGTCCCCGTCGCGCTGACGCGGGCGACCTCGACGCGGGCGAAGCCGGAGTCCGTGCCCGTGACGACGACGTTGCCCCACGCGATGGCGTAGTCGGTGCCGTCGGAGGCGACCCTGGGGGGAAGCCGACCGCCTCGTTCAGGCTGATCGCGATGCCGGAGGGGTCGAGGACGGCGCCCGCGGGGGTGACGCGGGAGGCGTAGATGTCGGCGTAGTCACCCATGCCGTTGTAGGTGGCGTCCCACCACCCGACCAGGAAGCCGCTCGCGCTCGCGGCGACGCTGGGGTCGGAGTAGCGGTTGGGGGCAGTGGAGATGAGGATACCGGCGGGGTCGAGGACGGTGCCGGTGGGGTCGACGCGCGCGCCCACGATGTTCGGGTAGTTCAGCTGCACGGCGTCCTGCCAGACGACGAGGTACTCGCCGTTGCCGAAGGCGATGGCCGGATTCGACTGCGTGGAGGCGGCGGTGCCGACCTGGACGCCGGTGGGGTCGAGGATCGTGCCGGCGGAGATGCGGGCGCCCCAGATGTCGAGGTCGGAGAGCTGGTCCCCCCAGACGACGAAGCACGAGGCGGGGCTGCACGCGACGGCGGGGGGGCCCGTATGGATTGTGATGGGCGTGAGGGCGACGCCCGTGCCGTCGAGCGCGGCGCCTGCGGGCGAGACGCGGTTGGCGTAGACCGACCACCCGCGCGTGTAGGCCACGACGAAGCTCGTGCCGTCGAAGGCGGCGCGCGGAGCTTCGTCGTACATACCGGAGGAGACGGCGATGGGGGGAGTGTCGAGGACGGCGCCCGTCGGGTCGACGCGGACGGCCTGGATGGGGGTGTAAGTGAGACTGGAGGGGGTGGGGTTGTTCTCCCAGGCGACGAGCCAGTCGGTGCCGTCCCATGCGACGGTGGGTGTGGCATCGGTGCCCGTGGTGGTGTCGATGGGGATGCCGGCGGGGTCGAGCACGGCGCCGGCGGTGGAGACGCGGGCGCCGTAGATGTCGAAATAATCGAGCTTGGAGTTGCGCGCGTCCGCCCAGGAGACGAGGAACGCGCTCCCGCCGAAGGTGGCGCACGGGTTCTGCTGCCCGCCGGGGACGGCCGAGATGGTGAACGGCGCGGCGACGGTCGCGAGGGCCGGATCCCAGAGGCCGACCATCACGGTGGACCCGGGGAAGCCGGTCTGGGTGTCCCAGGTGACGAGGTAGACGCCCCCGCCGAAGGCGACCGACACGTCGTTGGGCGACCCCGCGGAGCCCGAGTCGACGTAGAGCGTCTGCCCGCTGCTCCCGTCGAGCGGCGTGCCGGCCGTCGTGACGCGGGTGGCGTGGATGTCGCCGGCGTGGGCGGTCACGACGAGGTAGTTCGTGCCATCGAAGGCGACGGCGGGCCCGCTGCCGTAGTTGGAATCCTTGGCCGAGAAAGAGGATGCCGCCGGGGTCCAGGAGCACGCCCGCGGCGCTCACGCGCGCGCCCCAGGTCTCGCTGTTGCTCCCGTCGATGCTCCGAGCATCGCTCCAGACGACGAGGTAGTTCGTGCCGTCGAACGCGATCGCGGGAAAGGTCTGGGTGCCACCGGCGTCGCCAATGGCGGGCTGGTCGACGTCGATCTGCGGAGAGATGATAGGGTCGATCTCGGCGGGGTACGTCGTGGCGGCGAGGACGCGCTCCGGGACGACGAGCGCGAGCTTCTCCTCCTCGATCGTTACCGACGTGCCGGACCTCCATCGCGGTTCTGTGGCCGGCCGCGTCGACCCAGGTGGCGAGGCCGTACCGGACCGAGGCCCCGCTCGCCGCGTCCTTGAAGTGGTGCCCCGTGGCCGAGGCGCCGGCGTACGCGGCGCCGGAGACACGCAGGCGGACCTCGAGATCGCCCGCGCCCTTCGGAGGCTCGGCGAAGCGGAAGCTCTGGTGGAGCCCCTCCGGGGTGTTGCGGAGGTGCTCGACGGCCGCGCCGCGATCGATCGCCAGGTGGCCGTCCGACTCGACCTTCGCGCCCCCGCGCGCGACCGGCCGCGGCGCGCCACGCCCGATGCCGATCGTCTCGAGGGCGATGGCCGCCGCGCCCGCCACCCGGGAGGTCAGCTCGAGGCGCTCCTCGGAGACGGTGGCGGCGTAGGCCGCCGCCCCGCCGGACCACGTGCCGGCGCCTTCCGCGGGACGGAAGGCGTAGCGGACCTGCCGGATGACCGCGCCGACGTCGAAGGGCGCCGAGGCGCTCGCGTGCGCGGCCGGGGAGGTCCGCACGGCCGGCGCCGGAGGCGCGCTGGGAACGATGTCGCTGCACCCGGCGAGGACGGCGAGCAGCAGCAGTACGGCGGTTGCAAGCGGGCGAAGGGAGCGGGGCGGCACGCTTCGATCGGAGCCGAAGGACGGCAGCGATGCAAGCTGAGGGGATCCCGGGGAAGATCGGCCCCGGCGGCTTCTTCTGGAGCCGAGCTCCGGCCGCTTCAGCCCGCCGCCGCGATCGCCGCCGCGATCGCGTCCCGCGTCCGCGCCATCTCCTCCTCGCCCGAG
Organism: uncultured delta proteobacterium; assembly: GCA_963827955.1. Lineage (GTDB taxonomy): Bacteria > Myxococcota_A > Polyangia > Polyangiales > Polyangiaceae > CAWHDJ01. The sequence goes on from CAWHDJ010000018.1 coordinate 150,895, forward strand.
TAGGTGTACCGCGGCCAGAAGAAGCCCTTGAGCCCGTCCTTCTTGCGCCGCGGGATCGCGTGCACGTGCAGGTGGGGGACGCTCTGGCTGACGCGGTTGTTCACCGCGTTGAACACGCCGTCCGCGCCCATGCCCCTCTCGACGGCGCGGGAGACGCGCTGGACGGCGAGGAAGAGCGGGCCGACGCGCTCGGCCGGGAGGTCGAGGAGGGTGTCCACGTGGGCGCGGGGGACCACGAGGGTGTGGCCGGCGAAGAGCGGGCGGTGGTCGAGGAAGGCGATGTGGCCCTCGTCCTCGAAGACGACGTGGGCGGCGAGGTCGCCGCGGACGATGCGGCAGAAGGTGCACTCCTTGGCGGACACCCCCCGTCCTTTGCCGCGGGCCCGGGGCGCGTCAACCGGGGGCGGCGTGGTACCTTCGCGAGCGTGGACCTCCGCCTCGGAGTCCGACCGCGTGCTCCAGGCGAAGGACTACGTGAAGCAGCTCTACCGATCGCTGCACGACCAGGGGATGCTGGAGGAGGCGAGCTTCGCGGCGCTCGTGCGCTTCGCCCGGGAGCAGGCGGCGGCCTTCGACCTGCCCCGCGATCTGCGGCCGAAGAACGCGTACAACCTGGTGCGCCTCCTCGGCACGGCGATCGGGTGGCTGCGCACGGGGGCGCCGGTGTTCGAGGCGACGGGGGAGCTTCGCGATCTGCTCCTGGGGATCAAGAAGGGGCAGATCCCGCTCGACGAGACGTTGAAGGAGGCCGAGGCGCGCGCCACGGATCTCGAGGACGCGCGGCGGGAGACGAAGCTGCCGGCCCACCCGGACGTGGCGCGCGCCGACGCGCTGCTCTGCCGGATCGGGCAAGAGGCGGCGCGGCGCGCGCTCGCGGGCGAGCCCGGCCCCTTCGGGCGCGACGCCCCCGCGCGGCCGGAGGTGGTCTGGGACGAGGGAGCAGTGGAGGAGGCATAGATCGCGTATCCTCCGCAGGATGAAGATCCTTATTTCCCTTGCCGCCTTCGCCTTGGCCACGGCTCCCTGCCTCGCGGCCCGCGCACAGGGGCCCGCCCTACCGGCTCCGCTCCCCGCCGCGCCACCGCCCACTCCCGCTGCGCAGGCTCCGCTCCCGGCTGCGCCGGCTCCCGCGCCGATGCCGCCGGTCACGAACGGGGCCGTGGCTCTCCCGCCTCCGCCGGGCATGCCTTGGCCGCCCCCGGCGCAGTCGGATCTTCCGGTTCCCCCCGGCTATGCCCCCGTGCTGGACTATGTCCCGCCGACGCCCGTCTCGTCCGAGCAGCCGGGCGACGAATTCGCGCGGCTCCGGAGAGGGTTTCACCCCGGTGTGTCGGTGGGCTTCACGTCGATGGATGGCGCGGTCGTGGCGGGCGGGACCGCCAGCTTCATCGCGAACTTCGGCGTGGGCCGGCACGTCGATCTGCGCGCGAGCCTCCGGATCGGCATCGGGCCCGGGCAGAGCTTCGGGTTCGGGACCAACCCCTACGGGGTCGACGGCACCCTCGAGGTCCCGCTCGCCGCGCGCTTCAACTTCGGCACCGTCTACACGATCGTCGTGGGCTTCTCGCAGGGCGCGCTGTTCCTGAACGCCTCCGACTGCAACCTCGTGGATGCCATGGGCAACTCGACGAGCTGCGGGAGGTCGATCACGCCCTATTACCTGTTCGGGCCCGAGCTGTCGTTCACGTCGTTCCGCATGGGCCCCAAGCGGGAGGTCGAGCTCGACATCCTCGGCGGCCCTCAGTTCATCGCGCCGCAATCGGGCGTCGTGTTCTACCCGAGGGTCTCGGTCTCGGTGTCGTACCTGCTCCTCTGATCCGAGGGCGGCGCCCGCGGCCCTACCCGCGCCGGAACTCCACCCGACGCTGGGCCGCGCCCGAGCGCGCGATCATGTCGAACGCCTCCTTCTCGAGGAGCGGGTGTACGCCGCGCGGATTGACGCCGGCCGGGTTCTTCTTCTTCGTCACGAAGCCCATGAGGTACTGCGGGTTGAGCTGGGCGAGGCGGCGGAGCACACCCTTCATCTTCTTCGTGTCGCTCGCCCACGCGTAGGCGAAGGCGCGGGCGCGGAGGAGCTGGGGGAGCAGGTCGGTGAAGACCGCGTTGTTGACGTCGATCGTCTCGAGCAGCTCCACCGCGCGCTTCGCCTGGCCGGAGCGCGCCCACGCCTCGCCCACGATCGCGGCGGTGCTGGCGCGCTCCTTCGCCTCCTTCTGCTGCGTCATGTCGATGGCGTCCACGAGGAACCGCGCGTCCTCGGTCTCGCCCAGGATGAGGTGGATCATCGCCCGCTGCGCCCGCGTCTGATCGGCGATCGGGGCGAGCACCTTGTCGAGCTTGATCTGCTCCAGGGTGGCGAGCGCGGCGCGCGGATCGTCCTGGAGCTGGAGCTGGGCCTTGGCGAAGAGCGCGGACGTCTCGTCCTTCTTGAAGTCGGTCTCCAGCTTGGCGATCGCCTCCTTGCGCGCCTCGGTGCTGTCGCCGGCCTCCTTGATGATCGAGTGCACGCTGCGCTGGCGGCGGGCGAAGCGCACGGCCCACGCGAGCAGGCCGGCCAGCGCGACCGTGATCACCCCCATGACGGTCAGGCCGATCCAGTTGTGGAAGTAGATCGCGACGCCCCAGGCGATGACGAGGGGGATGCCCGCCCGGAGGGCCATGGGCTTGAGGGCCGGCCACGAGAGCGGGTCCGGCGGCACCGGCGCCGCCTTCATGCGGGCGGCGAGCTCTTCGCGGGCCTGCTTGGGGTTGAGCTTCTTGGGTTGAGGCTTGGCGGGGGTCTTCAAGGCGACGCGGCGTCCATACCACGTCTCGGGCCGCCTCACGCCCCCGTGCTCGCCCGCTCGCTCCCGCTCGGCTGGGGCGGCGCCGCGGGTAGGGTGGGGGGGCGGAGGGAGGCGGTGGGGTAGTCGAGGCCCATCGTAGACTCCCGGAAGTGCAGGAAGATCGTCTGCACGACCGACATGCAGGGGACCGCGAAGAGCGCCCCGGCGAGCTGGAAGAAGTGCTCGCCCACGATCAGGGCGAAGACGACCAGGATCGGGTTGATCTTCGCCGCGTCGCCGATGATCTTCGGGTTCAGGAAGTTCGCCTCGAGCTGGTGGATGCCGACGATCCACGCGAGCACGCCCACCGCCGTCGCGGGCGATTGGGTGAGGCCGATGGCGACGGCGGGGACGGCGCTCAGGATGGACCCGAAGATGGGGATGATCGACATCCCCGCCGCCGTGAGCGCGAGGATGGGCCAGTACTTGAGCCCGAAGAGCGAGAAGCCGATCGCCGAGAGGACGCCGTTCACGCCGCAGATGATGAGCTGCCCGCGGACGACGCCGGCGAGGCCGCGGTCGAGGCGGTGGACGAAGCGGTCGAACGACGGGCGCGCGGGGGGCGCGCAGAGATCGCGGAAGAACGCGAGGATGTTCTCGTGGCTCAGCATCATGTAGCCGGCCAGCATCAGCGTCATGAAGAGCGTGAAGATGCCGTAGGAGACGGCGGAGACGATCTGCCGGCCGATGTTGATGAGCTCGATCGAGTTCTCCGTCAGGTACGCCGCCCCCTTGTCGAAGCCGTCGCGCAGGAGCTGCGCGCTGGAGAGCACGCGCGTCTTCTCCACCTGGTCGATCTGCCAGACGCCATCCCGCTTCTCGTGGAAGATCACGCCGTCCGCCACGCGGACGTCGTACGAGCCGTCCGGCCGCGCGACGATCTGGAGGGGCGCGGGCTTCTCCTCGGCGGTCGCTTCGGGTGCGTGGGCGCCGGTTGGCGTGGGGGGGACCTGGGGCTGGCCCGACCATGCGGCGAGCTTCCGGTCGATCGCGGGCAGCCAATCGTCGCGCACCGTGGTGGTGAAATGCGGCCACTCCGCGCCGAGCGCGCGGCCCTCGGCCGCGAGGCGCGGCACGATGGCGGAGACGAACAGGCCGATCGCGCCGAGCGTCATCGCGTACACGAGGAGGATCGCGCCCCAGCGCGGGACGTGGAGCTTCTCGACGCGCCGCACGGCGGGCAGGAGCACGTACGCGACGACCAGCGCCAGGATGAACGGCAGGAGGACCGGGCGCGCGGCCACGAGGACGGCGATCGCCGCGACGGCGCTGACGGCGAGGAAGATGCGGCGCGGGCGATCGGTCAAGGCGCCGCTCCCTCCGGGCCGGCGCCGGGGGGCGGGCCGTCGTGACCGGCCTCGATGTTGCCGGGCACGTCGGCGAAGTACGGCAGGAGGTGCGCGCGCGTCTCGTCGAGCGCCTGCGGGACGACGCGCGTCTCGGCCAGGACCGGCATGAAGTTGGTGTCCCCCGACCACCGGGGCACGACGTGCACGTGCAGGTGCTCCCTTATCCCCGCGCCCGCGGCCTCGCCGAGGTTGCACCCGACGTTGACGCCCTCGGGGCGCACGGCGCGGCGGAGGCGCGTCACGGTCTCGCGCACGAGGTGGAAGAGCGCGTCGTACTCTTCGGCCGGGAGCGCCTCGAGCGCGTCCACGTGCGCGTGGGGGACCACGAGGAGGTGGCCGGCGGCGAACGGGTATCGGTTGAGGACGACGAACGCGTGCGGCGTCACGCAGAGCACGTGGCGCTCGCGCTGGTCGCCCGGCGAGGCGCCGGGGATGCCGCAAAAGATGCAGGGTCGGCCGCGGTCCTTGGGAGCGAGGACGTACTCCATGCGCCACGGCGCCCACAGCGGGTTGCCCATTCCGGTGGGACGTTAGCACACCCGGCGCCCCATCCCGGCGGATGGGGCAGGGCCGGGCTTTGCCGGGCGGAGCCCCATCGTGGACCGGGTGGTCTTTCGGGGTACCAGAGGTGTGAGCACGGTCTCGGCGCGCCAGGAAGTACCGGCGCCTTGACCGCCACCCCCCGGACCGCTCACTCTCGTGTAGAGCCGCGGATGGAGACCGAGGAGCAGGAAGCAGCCCGACGCGTCGGGACGACGCTGTGCAACAAGTGGACGCTGGATCGCCTCCTCGGCACCGGCGGCATGGCGGCGGTGTACGTCGCGACCCACAAGATCGGCCGGCAGGAGGCCATCAAAATCCTCCACACCAGCGTGGCGCGCGACCCGCATCTCCGCGCCCGGTTCGAGCAGGAGGCGCACGCGGTCAACCGCTTCAAGCACCCCGGCGCGGTCGAGGTGCGGGACATCGACGTGGCCGAGGACGGGTCGCCCTTCCTCGTGATGGAGCTGCTCGAGGGCGACTCGCTCGCCTCGACTGCGCGCCGCCCCGAGGGCGTCGAGCTCGCCGCGCTCTGCGCTGGTGGACGAGCTGCTCGACGTGCTCGCCGCGGCGCACGCCCAGGGCATCATCCACCGCGACATCAAGCCCGACAACCTCTTCATCCTCAACGACGGGCACCTCAAGGTGCTCGACTTCGGCATCGCCCGCGTGCGCGCGGCGCGGGGAGCCGGCTCCGACCCGCGTGGGCGCGACGCTGGGCACGGCGCCCTACATGCCGCCGGAGCAGATCCACGGCCTCGAGATCGACCCCCGCGCCGACCTCTTCGCGGTGGGCGCGACCATGTTCCGGCTCATCACCAAGCGGCGCGTGCACGAGGCGGAGACCGAGACCGAGATCCTGGTGAAGATGGCCACACAGCCGGCCCCTCCCTGGCCTCCGTCGCGCCCGACGTGCCCGCGCGGCGTCGGCCTGGTGGTCGACCGCGCGCTGCAGTTCGACCGCGAGCACCGCTATCCCGACGCGCTCACCATGCAGAGCGACGTGCGCGCGGTGCGAGAGGGCAAGCCGCCGCCGTATGCCGCGGCGCAAGCCCCGGCCGCGGTCGCACCCGCACAGGCGCAAGCGGCGCCGAGCCCCGGGCATGTCGATTCGATGATCTTCGAAGCCCTCACGCGCGCCGCGGCGGCCCAGCCGCTGCCGCCGCCCGCGGCGCCGATGGCCTCTCCCTCCGCGGCCTCCGACGCGCTCACGCACGGCGCCTCCGGCGTCGTCGTCGCGGCAGGGGCCGCCGTCTCCGGGCTCGATCCGACGGCATGGGGTGGCTCGGGGGCGCCGGCCACGATGGCGGGCCCAGCGACGGTCGCCGCCTCGCCCGTTGCGATCCACGCCTCCCCGTCGGTCGCACAGCCTCCCGCGTCGGTGGCGTTTCCTCCGTCGGCGGCCGCATATCCACCGTCGATGGCCAACCCGCCGGCGCCGGTCTCGCGCACCGCGGTCGCCGCGGCCCCCGCCGCCTCGGGCCCGGGCGGCACGATGTTGATGCCGGGCGCGGCGGCGGCCGCGGCGCCACCGCTCCAGGGCCGCGCCCAGAAGCGCGACGCCGCTGCCGTGCCGATCCTCGTCGCGGGTGGGGTCGTCGCCACGTGCCTGATTGCGCTCGTCCTCTGGCTCGCGCTCCGCGGCGGGGGCTCGGACGCGAGCATCGTCACGCCGGGGGCCGCCGTCACCGTCCCCAACATGACGGTCCGGCCGCCCGGCGCGCAACCCCCCGCCACGCCCCGCGACTCCGACATCCTGCCGGAGCACGACCACGAGCCCGGCCCGCACGGGGCCTCGCAGCCTCACAACCCGGCTCCGCCTCCCCCGCACATGGGGCCGAGCCCGCAGCCGGCCTTCCCTCAGCAGGGGCCACAAGGCCCCCCGGGCGGTCCCGGCAAGGGCCACGGCAAGGGTCACGGGTGAGGATCGAGGTCGCCGGCCTTCCCGGGCGCCGGCTCGGAGACGGTGCTCTCGTCGATCGTCACTCGATCTCGATCGGCGCGAGACGCGTGGCCGGGAAGCTCGGCGGGCAACGCCCCGAGCGCGCGGAGCCCGGCGGTGATGATGGGGTCGCGGTCCGGCGCGGCCGCGCCGCGGAGGGCTCCCTGGCCCCCGCACACCGACCCCTCGTCGCTGTCGGGGTCGGGCACCGGGCGGACGGCCCGGTAGAACGACGCGTGGGTGCCCGGATAGACGGTGCCCGTCACCGTCTCGTAGTCCTCGTAGAGGTAATACCCTCGGCGATATCCGTTCTTCGTGAAGACGATGTACCAATCGGGCCGCTCGCGATCGGGGCCGAGGAACACGCACCCGTGGACCTCGTTGCCGTCGCCGTCGACGAGGCGGACGACGTCCCCGAACTCCAGCTCGGAGAGGTCGTCTTGGCCCGCAGGGATGGGCTCGTAGTAGTTCTCGAGCTGGCAGACGAACTCCTCGGGGCCCATGTAGCGGGGTCGCAGCCAGTGCGGGGCCGTCGACGCGATCGCGGAGTCCCAGCAGTTCGGCCCGTTCTTCCCCGAGTCCTGGTAGGCCCAGGCGCGCGCGAAGTCGCCGAGGAGAATCCGACGCGTCCTCCTCGCCGATCGGCCTCCGCGCCGGGCGGGAGCGTCCCGAGCAGGTGAACGAGGCGCGTCTCGCCGAGCGCCCCGGCGTTCGGTGTGAGCTCGACGCGGGCGCGGTAGATCGGGACGCGCTCCGCGCTGTACGAGTTCTTCACGACCTGGTTGGCCACGCGCTGCCGGATCTCCTCCGGCAGCAGGGCGAAGCTCCGCGCGCTCACCTCGAGGCGCTCCTGGCCGTCCTCCATCGAGAGCGCTTCGGCCGGGAGGCGTCGGGTGACGTCGGTCACCGGGATCCGGACGTAGAGGTCGTCGTAGTCGCCTTCGGCGACGTCGTGCAGGAAGTCCTGTCCCGCGCCCGCGAGCACGAGGTTCGGCCAGGAGATCCGGGTGGCGTCGATCGAGACGGAGGCCAGCGCCGCGCGTGGGACGAGCACGAGGGCGAGGGCGCCGAACAGGGTCTTGGTCATGCGTGGCCGCCTTCGTGGCTCTCTTGGCGCCGGACGAGCGGCCTCGTAAGGGGTACCCGAGCGCGACGAGCGCCGCGAAGACCCCGGATTTCAGCGCAAAGGCGCCGGGACGCGGGGACGCGAGCCTCACCACTCCCGGTCGAGGTCGAACCGCTGCATGTTCACGATATCGGGGTGGAAGGGCAGGCGCTCGGCGATGGTCGCGTCCTCCAGCTCCTTCACCGTCGCGGCGTCGACGAGGGCCCCGGCCATGTCGCCGGCGCGCTTGCGCAGGCGGGCCCGGTCCGCCCACCCGTCGACCCCATCGGGCACGGCCTCGATGATGTGGGTCTGGTCGGCGATGGCGCCCTCGAGATTGCCGAGGTCGGCGCGCAGCTCCGAGCGGTCGCGGAGGAGGCTCAGCTCGTGGTCCTCGTGGGTGCAGAGCTCGAGCGCGCGCTCGACGTCCGCGAGCGCGATCCGGGCGCTCTCCTTGTAGCCCTCCGGATCGTCCGACTGCGAGGGGGCCGCCCTCGTGACGTACGACGCCCGCGCGTCGAGGTACCCCGGGTCGTCGGGCGCTAGCTCGACGGCGCGATTGATGCAGCGAAGCGCCTCCTTGGGGTTCAGGCAGTAGGAGAAGCAGAGCGCGGCGCGCGCCCACGCGTCGGGGTTCTGCGCGTCGAGCTCCGCGGAGCTCGCGATGAGCGCCCAGCCCGCGGCGCGCTCCTCCGGCGTCTTCGCGACCTGGGCCGCGTTGCGGCCGTGCTCCGCGCGGATCTCCGGGTCGTTCGGCGCGAGCTCGAACGCGCGCGCCATGTCGGCGTGGGCCGCGAGCGTGTCGCCTCGGCCGACCTGCAACTGGGACCGCTCCTTGTATGCGCCGGCGTTCTTGGGCTCGAGGGCGATCAGCCGACCGTAGGCGGCGAGGGACTCGTCCCGCCGGTTGTTGTTGCGGCAGACGCGGGCGTGGGCGAGCAGGAGCGACGTGTCGTCCGGCGAGCGGGCGAGCATCGCCTCGGCGTCGATCTGGCACTTGTCCCACGCGCTCCGGTCGACGTGGATCCGGAAGCGGCGGAGGCGGGCGTCGATGCTCGCCGGGTCGTGCTCGATCGAGGCGTCGTACGCCGCGAGCGCGGCATCGACGTCCCCGAGCGCCGCGAGCGCCGTCCCGCGCGCGCAGTGGGCGGCGCCCAGGTTGTCGCCGCCGAGCGCGATGGCGCGATCGAGGTCCCGGAGCGCCTCGGCGGGCTTGCCCGCGCGCACGAGGATCTCGCCGCGGCGCCGGTACCCGCGTGCCTCCTCCGGCCTCATCGAGATGAAGCGGTTGTAGTCCGCGAGCGCGAGATCGTCGCGGCCCTGCCTGCTCCGGAGCAGCGCGCGCCAGGAGAGGGCGTCGGCGTCGTTCGGGTCGAGGGCGAGGGCGCTCTCGTAATCGGCCATGGCGAGAATCCTCCTGGCCGCTGACGAAGTACATGAAGCCGCGCATGCCATAGCTCCCGGCGTCGCCGAAGACCTCCTCCGCGTGCTTCTTGAACGCGCGCGCGGCGCCCTTCTGGTCGCCCTTCTTCTGGAGCAGGCTCGCGACGGAGAGGTGCGCCTCGCCCACCGTGTCGTCGAGCTGCGTGACGCGGAGGAAGTTCGCCAGGGCGCGCTCGTCGTCGCCCCAGGTCTTGTAGAGCCTCGCGCGGTGGAGGTACCCCTGCGCGTCCGTCGGCGAGCGCCCCACGTAGCGGTCGAGCTCCGCCATCGCGGCGTCATGGTCGCCGCGCTTCTCGAAGAGATCGGAGCGCCCCACGTACGCCTCGTGATGGGTGGGGTACTCCTCGATGATCGCGGCCCACTTGGCGAGCGCGGCCTCGGCGTGGCCGGCGTGCTGGGTGCGGTACGCGCGGATGTTCAGCATGTCGATCCGCAGCTCGTGCGCCCCCGGCACGCCCTTGGCGATCCCGGCCTCCGCGCAGGCGAGGCCGTCGTCGACGTCGGAATCGTCGAGCCCGACCTCCTCGCTGTCGATCATTTGCCGGAAGCGCTGCAGATCGGCGGGGAACCGCCATCGCTTCCCGAAGGGGATGACCTTGCCCGGAGCGTCGCCGTTTGCCATGGCGATCCTTGACATCGCGGACCCCCGGGGCGCAAGGCGCGCCGGACGGGAGCAGGTTTTCGTCGGCACGACGGTCGCCTGGGGGCGCAGCGGCGCGGAGACGCGCCGGGGGGCCGGCGAGCGCGTCGTGGCGCGAGGCGGCGAGCGGGAGGAAGACCTGCATGCGCACCATGTAGGTCTACGTGCGCGTCGCGTAGACCTACGCGTAATCGTTCAGCGAGGCTCCCGCAACGAGGACCGCGTTCCTCGTTGCGAGGGGCGAGGCTCCTGCAACGAGGAACGCGTCCCTCGTTGCGAGGGGCGAGGCTCCCGCGACCAGGAACGCGTCCCTCGTTGCGAGGGGCGAGGCTCCCGCGACGAGGAACGCGTCCCTCGTCGCGAGGGGTGAGGTTCCCGTAACGAGGACCGCGTCCCTCGTTGCGAGGGGCGAGGCTCCCGTAACGAGCACCGCGTCCCTCGTTGCGAGGGGCGAGGCTCCCGCGACGAGGACCGCGTCCCTCGTCGCGAGGGGTGAGGTTCCCGTAACGAGGACCGCGTCCCTCGTTGCGAGGGGTGAGGTTCCCGTAACGAGGACCGCGTTCCTCGTCGCGAGGGGTGAGGTTCCCGTAACGAGGACCGCGTCCCTCGTTGCGAGGGGCGAGGCTCCCGCAACGAGGACCGCGTCCCTCGTTGCGAGGGGCGAGGCTCCCGCAACGAGGACCGCGGCCCTCGTTGCGAGGGGTGAGGCTCTCGTAACGAGGACCGCGTTCCTCGCAACGGGACCGTTGCCTCCCGTGACGACGACCTCATCCCTCGCGATCGGGGCCGCGAAGCCGGCGCCGGCCCGGAGCGCAAGGCCGAGGCCGCGCCTGGTAGCGACGCAGGTTCCGTGCCGTCGACCTGGTTCCGGGTCGCACCGATCCCCAATCTGCGGGACTCAGGCCAGAGCGTGGCGGGTAACGCTCGACGAGGGCCTTAGCGTTTCCTGTCCCCGCTTGCTCTGACGGCTCCCTTGTGCTTGACCCCCCACCGGTTCACATGATATGCAAAATGTGATGTACCCTCCTCCAGGTAACGCATTGCAGGCACCAACCAGCTAACCACATGGCCCGCAAGAACATTCATCTCCCTGTGTTGTCCATCCTGGATGCGATCGGCTTGGGCGCCGTCGCCGGCTTGGTCTCGGGCCTCTCGGCGTCCCCAGTCGTGGGTGCAGTTCTCACGATGCTGAGCGGCGTCGCCGCTGGCGCTTTGACGGAGCGAACTGGAACGAGTGAGCCGTTACCGGCTTCACCTAGGTCAGGTGCGGTCGCCGCATTCGCCGCGGCCGCCATCCCCTTTCTAGTTCTTGGAATCCTTGCTCGATCCTACGGGTGGCTTGCTCCGCCGCTCAGGGTGCAAGTCGCCCGCTGGACGGATGCCCAATATGACCTTGCCGAAGCCAAGATCATTGTCGCCGCTCAGGCGACCGGTTCGGAGATTGGGTCGGCGGAGCAAGGGAACCATCGACAAATCGTCAGCCTCAAGCCTGCTGAATCCGCTAGTGTGCCTCCAGGTGAATTGAAGGGAAGCGAATCGAAGGCGTCGCGCGAACATTCCTGCTTTGAATTGAATCGAGCAAAGTTTGACCTCGCGACCGCAGAAGCCGCGTTCATGAACGAAGGGCCCGAATGGAAGGCAGCCTTGGAGCACGTGAAGCAGAGCTCACCAGAAGTGCGGTTTGCTGCGCTTCGTTCTTTCTTTGCGGGCGCGTGCGGGTATCAGCCCCAATGGTAAAGCAAGGACTCGTGCGACTTCCCTTTCTTGCGGCGTCTGTGCTCGCTTGCACGGTTGCGATCGAATGTGACACGGCTTACGGTCAAACCCCGGTTGGGCTTACACCTGCCGTCTTTGCCAAGGTGGCCAAGTCGCTCGCTCGCGTACGCGCGAAGGACTGCCCACGAAGCGACGGCACGATCGGTGAGCGCAATGGTACCGCATTCGCCATCAGTGGTGAGGAGGTTGTGACGGCTCTCCATGTTGTGAGCGGATGCAACGGAGCGATCGAAATTTCGCCAACAGGTCCCGATGGTATCGCGCTTGGGGTTACCCATGCTGCCACGGTGCAGCAGGTGCTCAATAGCGCTGATCTTGCCTTGCTAAAGATCCCAGCGAACACTGGTCTCACGACAGCTTCGATCGCCCCGCAGTCTCCATCAGTGAACGCGATTGTGTCGGCTGTTGGTTATGAGTATGGTGCTCCAGGTGCGCGGGATGTTACGCTGCGCATCGCGAATGGTTCGCGCGTCCTTAGAAATCTACTCGGTCAAAGGGCTCAGGCTGATATTTCCCAGTACGGAGCGCCATCTCTCGATCTTGCCATTTTGAGCATGCAGGGCCAACTGGTTTCTGGCATCTCCGGAGCGCCGGTTGTGGATCAGGCTGGCACGATTGTCGGTATCGCCGACGGCGGACTTGAGGATGGTGCGGCAGGAGTGAGCTGGGCAATTGGCGCTAGCTTCATTGGAGCGCTTCGCGCTTCTAGCGATCAGGTGTCGTCGATTTCCACGAACCCGAAAGTTCTCTTCTCGGCAGATGAAGCGCCCCCCTCGCTCGGTGCGAACGTCGTATGCGGGAGCAACCATTTTCGCCATGTGCGAAATATCGGATTGCATACGTTGGTGGACTATAGCTCAGATCCTGCGGCGACGGTGGATTGGTTCAGCAGCTTTAGCTCCAGCGATATCAAGTGGATGGAGAGTCACCCCTTTTCGGTATGGCAACACATCGAATCCGGCTCGTCGGTGGTTGTGCCCGGTTTTCTGACGCTTCAGGACTCTGGCGGACGATGCGTCGCGATGACGCCGGAGGGGTGGCATACCCTTACGCTCGTTGCTGGCACAGTTCCAGCAGGATCGGATCCTCGTCCCCTTCTTCTCGCGGAAGACAAGAGTGAGATGCCGGAACCGAATTGGGAAGAAGTCACGACGGTGACGATTCCGGATACGCGTCGTCCGAATGGTTCGACGATCGTGCGCACGAGATTTTCTCGTTTGCCCTATGACAGCAACTTGAAGCCGCAGTACGATCTGTTTCTGTGGCGTTATCGAACGGGCGGTTTGTCGAAGAATTGGTGGCTGTCGATCTCCGTGCTAAAACGCCACTTTACCGATAATTCTGCGGAAAATAGTTGCGCACAGCAGCCCACATTGTTCGGGTGTGCGGATCTTATCGAGAGCCATCAGCGGTTCCAAGCCATGAAGGCTGCCGCCTTTTTTATGAAGCTTCCGTAAGATTGCTGGCACGCTGGGGACGCGCTCGGTGACGTAGGTGAGCTCGTCGATGCGGGGTAGAGCGGCGGCGGGGGCGGGTGAGCTTCGACGGGCACGTGCCGGCCCTTGACCTCGGGCGCTCCGCCCTACCTACTCCGTGCTCCCGTGTCCCGCGCCTCGCTGCACAACCCCGGCCGCCCGGTCTCGCTCCGCCTCGGCGCCCTCGACGTCGTGGCCTACAGCATCTCCGGCCTCGCCACGTACGTGGAGGTCCCGGCGTTCGACGCCGTGTTCGACCTCGGCCACTGCACGGTGGAGGCGAGCCGGCTCCGGAACGTCCTGCTCTCGCACGCGCACCAGGACCACTCCCTCGGCGTCGTCCGCCACCTCTCGCTCCGGGAGATGACCGGCGCGCGGCCCTCGCGCGTCTACGTCCCTGCCGAGAGCCGCGACGCCCTCGTCGACGTGCTGCGCGCGTACGAGCGGCTCGAGGGCCGCCCGCCGGCCGACCTCGACGCCGTGGTCCACGGCGTCGCCGCAGGGGAGACGTTCCAGCTCTCGCCCCACCGGCGGGTCCGCGCGTTCGACGTGACCCACCGCATCGCGTCGCGCGGGTACACCGTCGTCGAGACGCGCCGGAAGCTGAAGCCGGCGTTCCTCGGGCTGCCCGGCGAGGCGATCCGGGCGGCGCACGAGCGCGGGGAGGATCTCTACGATCGGCAGGAGGCGAACCTCTTCACCTACGTGGGCGACAGCACGATCGAGACGCTGGAGCGGCACCCCGAGGTGGGCGAGAGCGAGGTGCTCTTCCTCGAGGCCACGCACCTGCCCGGCACGAGCCCGGAGGCGAGCGCGCGCTACGGGCACACGCACCTCGATGAGATCGCGGCGCTCTTCGAGAGGCGGCCGGCGGCGTTCCGGAGCCCGCACGTCGTGCTCAAGCACTTCAGCATGAAGTACGACGAGCGCGAGATCCGCGCCGCGCTCGGCGCGCTCCCGCCCGGGCTGCGCGAGCGGGTCACGCTGCTCGTCCCGCCCGCCCGCTGAGCGCGCGAGGGCTACTTGCGGCGCGGACGCGGCCTGCGCTGCGAGGGCGGGGTCGCGAGCGCGCGGCGGTAGGCGCGCACCGCCTCGGTCTGGTGGGCCCAGTCCGTCTCCCGGACGATGCGCGCGATCTCCTGCAGATCCAGCGCAGGGAGCGCGTGGCTCCGCTCGACCTTCTCGTACTGCCGATCCACGAGCCGGTACACCCAGAGCTCACCCCTTGCCCAGAACCAGACCTCGGGCACCTGGAGCCGCCGGTAGATCTCGAGCTTGTCGACGCCGCCGCTCGTATGGAAAATCTCGATCGCGAGGTCCGGCACGTCCCCCTTCTGGGGGCCCACGCAGTAGCACTCGTCCGGCTCGAGCCCGGCCATCTTGGCCTTCTTCCGGTAGGTCGTCTGCCCGAAGCCGTTGAGGGATACTTCCCGCTCTTCCGCCCAGGCTTCGATGAGCCGGGCGAGCAGCTTCTTCTCGTATTCGTGCTTGGGGCCGACGGTCATGATCTCCAGGAGCCCGTCGAGGTACGCCATGCGCGGCGCCGGATTGTCCCCCCGCGCACGGACGAGCGCGTCGTATTGCTCCCACGGGACGCCCCGGAGCAACACGATCTGGTCCCGGCTGCTCGGCCGCGCTCCCGGCGGAGTGGGCACGCGATGGACCTCGGCGCGCATCGTCACGGAGGCAGTCTAGCACGACCGCCCATTCCGTCCCCCACCTTGCCGCGCGCCCCGGGGCCCGCTACGCCCCGCGCGTGCCTCCCCGCTCCTCCTCTCCCAACGCGGCGGATCCCAGCGCGAAGCAGCCCGCCCCCCCGGCCCGCGAGCCCGACTTCATCGAGGTCGTCGGCGCGCGCGAGCACAACCTCGACGTTCTGCGCCTCGACGTGCCCAAGCGAAAGCTCGTGGTGTTCACGGGCGTGAGCGGGTCCGGAAAGTCCAGCCTCGCCTTCGACACGCTCTACGCCGAGGGCCAGCGGCGTTACGTGGAGACGCTCTCCGCCTACGCCCGCCAGTTCCTCGGCCAGCTCGAGCGCCCCCACGTCGAGCACCTCCGCGGCCTCTCGCCGACCGTCGCCATCGAGCAGAAGAGCGCGTCGGGCAACCCGCGCTCCACCGTCGGCACCATCACCGAGATCTACGACTACCTCCGCGTCCTCTACGCCCGCGCCGGCGAGCAGCACTGCCATGTCTGCGGGGAGCGCGTCGCGGCGCAGAGCCCGGAGCAGATCGTGAACGAGCTGCTCGTCCTGCCGGAGGGCACCAAGGTCACGCTCGTCGCGCCGCTCGTCGCCCACCGGAAGGGGGAGTTCCGGGAGCTGTTCGACGGGCTGAAGGAGCGAGGGTTTGCCCGTGTGGAGGTCGACGGCAAGCTCTACAAGCTCGACGACGTTCCGAAGCTCGACAAGAAGCTCAAGCACGTCATCGATCTCGTCGTCGACCGCGTCGCCGTCCGCCCGGACGACCGCGCGCGCATCGCGGAGAGCGTCGAGCTCGCCCTCACGGAGGGCAAGAACGAGATGCGCGCCGTGCCGGAGAAGGGCGCGCCGCTCGCGTTCAGCGCCCTGCGCACCCACTGCGGGGTGAGCTTCCCGGCCCTCAGCCCGCAGAGCTTCTCGTTCAACACCCCGCTCGGCATGTGCGCCGCCTGCAACGGCCTCGGCACCCGCCTCGAGGTCACCCCGGAGCTCGTCGTCCCCGATCCCTCGCTGTCGATCCGCGAGGGCGCCATCGCGCCGTGGGCGGCCGGCATGGCCCGCGGGGAGGGCTGGACGTTCCGCATCGCCGACGCCGTCGCCAAGGCCTGCGGCGTCAACCTCGACACGCCCTGGAGCAAGCTCGGCAAGGCCAAGCAGGACAAGGTGCTCTACGGCCTCGAGGGCAAGCGCGTCGCCGTCGCGTGGGGCAAGGAGGGGACGGAGAGCCAGGGCACCTGGGCGATGAAGTGGGAGGGCGTCATCCCGAACCTGATGCGCCGCTTCCGCGACACCGAGAGCGAGATGGCGCGCGATCACTACCGGAAGTTCATGGCCGAGCAGCCGTGCGACGCCTGCGGTGGCAAGCGCCTCCGGGCCGAGAGCCTCGCGGTGAAGGTCGCGGGCAGGAGCATCGCCGACGTGACGGCGCTCACCGTGCAGGCCGCCATGGACCACGTGGCCGGGCTCGACCTCCCCGGCGCCAGGAAGGCGATCGCCGAGGGCGTCCTGCGCGAGATCGTCGCGCGCCTCTCCTTCCTGCTCAACGTCGGCCTCGACTACATCACGCTGGACCGCGCGGTGCCCTCGCTCTCGGGCGGGGAGGCGCAGCGCATCCGCCTCGCCAGCCAGCTCGGGAGCGAGCTCTCGGGCGTCATGTACGTGCTCGACGAGCCCAGCATCGGCCTGCACCAGCGCGACAACGTGCGCCTGCTCTCCACGCTGTGCCGCCTGCGCGATCTGGGCAACACCGTCCTCGTCGTCGAGCACGACGAGGAGACCATCCGCGCGGCCGATCACGTCGTCGACTTCGGCCCCGGCGCCGGCCACACCGGGGGCAAGGTCGTCTTCAGCGGCACGCCGGAGGCCCTGGAGCGCGATCCGAACAGCCTCACGGGCCTCTACCTCTCGGGCCGCCGCCGCATCGAGATGCCCGATCATCGCAGGAAGCCCAAGGGCCACCTCGCCGTGCTCGGCGCGCGCGAGCACAACCTCAAGGGCGTCGACGTCCGCTTCCCCCTCGGCGTGCTCACCGCGGTCACCGGCGTCAGCGGCGCCGGGAAGAGCTCGCTGGTGAACGGCATCCTCCTGCCCGCGCTGGGCCGCGCCCTCTACCGGAGCACCGAGCGCGTCGGCGTGCACGAGGGCATCCTCGGCCTCGACGCCATCGACAAGGCCATCGCCATCGACCAGAAGCCCATCGGGCGGACCCCGCGGAGCAACCCGGGCACGTACACCAAGGCGTTCGACCTCATCCGCGACGTCTTCGCGGAGCTGCCGGAGAGCCGCGCCCGTGGCTGGGGCCCGGGGCGCTTCAGCTTCAACGTCAAGGGCGGGCGCTGCGAGACCTGCCACGGCGACGGCGTGGTGAAGGTGGAGATGCACTTCCTCGCCGACGTGTACGTGCCCTGCGAGACCTGCGGGGGGAGGCGCTACAACGCGCAGACCCTCGCGGCGCGCTTCAAGGGCAAGAGCATCGCAGACGTGCTGGAGACGAGCGTCGAGGACTGCCTCGCCCTCTTCTCGGCGTTCCCCGCGCTCCGCCGGATCCTCGAGACGCTGGTGGAGGTGGGCCTCGGCTACATGAAGATCGGGCAGAGCGCGCCCACGATGAGCGGCGGCGAGGCGCAGCGCGTGAAGCTCTCGCGCGAGCTCGGCAAGGTCCAGACGGGGCGCACGTTCTACGTGCTCGACGAGCCGACGACGGGCCTGCACTTCGAGGACATCAACAAGCTCCTCGGGGTGCTCGGCAGGCTGGTGGACGCGGGGAACACGGTGGTGGTCATCGAGCACAACCTCGATGTCGTCAAGTGCGCCGACTGGGTGATCGATCTGGGCCCGGAGGGCGGTGGGGGAGGGGGACGATCGTCGCGGAGGGGACGCCGGAGCAGGTGGCGCGGGTCAAGGCCTCGCACACGGGGAGGTTCCTCGCGCCGATCCTGCGGGACCGGAAGTAGCGAGGCGCCGACCTCCGAGCCCGACCACGGCGCTCGGGCTGGGGGCTCCTCGTCGCGTCTTCCCGTACGCTCCCCCGTCGAGGTACCGTTCTCGCGTGGGGTCTCCCGGGCCGATCCGAGATCCAGGTCATCGCGCTGAAGCCGGTGTCCTGCGGGGCGTTCACGTGGCGGCGGGGTGGCGTGCTCCAGGCCACCGTCGTCGTGAAGGCGACGTTCGGGCTGGTGCCCGACGGCCAGGCCAGGCTCATCGCGCCCGCGCCAATCGTCGCGGAGGACGTCTACTCGAGCGCGTCCGGGAGCCTCGTCGCGCCGTCGGATCTTGCGCCGTACCTGCCTTGCGCCGGCGTCGTCCTCCGCGCCCATGCCCACGCGTCGCAGCCCGTCTCCGGGCTGACGGTGCGGTTCGCGGTCTACCGCGGAGAGGCCCCGCTGATCGACAAGAGCCTCCACGTCTTCGGCGACCGCGCGGTCGGTCCGGCGTCGCAGCCGAGGCCGTTCCAGGACGTGCCCATCGTCTACGAGCGCGCGTACGGAGGGAGCGGCTTCCCGGACAACCCCGCCGGCACCGGCGCCACCGCCGACGCGCGCACGCTCCCGAACCTCGTCCACCCCGCGAGCCCGAACGTGCCGACGGGCTTCGGCCCCGTCTCGCGGTACTGGGCGCCGCGGCGGAGGCTCGCCGGCGCGCTGGATCCGCGAGATCCTCGATCGGCCCGGCGCGGACATCCCCGACGGGCTCGACTTCCGCTACTTCCACCCGGCGCCCGCCGATCAGCAGTGCGACTTCCTGCACGGCGACGAGTGGATCGTGCTCGACGGCATGCACCCGACGCTGCCGCGCCTCTCCACGCGCCTGCCCTCGGTGCGCGCGCACGCGCGCTGGCTGTCGCTCGCCGCGTCACAGCCGAGCGAGGCCCGCCCCATGAGCCTCGCCGCCGACACGCTCCTCGTCGACGTGGAGAGCCGGCTCTGCTCGGCGGTCTGGCGAGGCTGCGTCGCCCTCGACCCGGGCGACGCCGCGGCGGGGGTCGTGGTGTACGCGGGCATCGAGATGCCGGGGTACGCCATCGCGTGGCCCGAGGGGATCCCCGCGCAGCTCGCGGGGCCGCCTGCTGCGGCCCCCGCGCCTCCGCCCTCTGTCCCCGCCGCCCAGCCGGCCGCCGCCGACGACGCGTCGGTGGTGCAGCGCGCGCCCGCACCGGCTAGGCCGGCCAAGGCGGGCCACGTCACGGAGCCGTACTCGGCGGACGTCGCCGCCGCGCGCGCGGCCCTGTCCGCGCTTCCCTTCGTCAAGGCCGCGCCCTCGGGCCCGCACCTCCCGACGCCCCCGCCGTCGAGGCCGTCCGGGACTTTGGGTACCACGGCTCCCGCAGGCGCGATGTCGCCGTTCGCCACCGGGCTTCCTTTCAAGGCGCCCATGGCCCCCGGGCCCGCCGCTCCCGTCGCCCCGCCGCCGCCGTCCTCTCCCGGCGCACCGTTCTCGACACCGATCCCCGCGACACCTCCGTCGGAGCCCACACGTGCCTCGAACCCCCTCGACGAGGACGACGAGGGCCACACGCGAACGCTCAGCGCGGACGAGCTCGAGGCGCATCGCCGCACCTGGACGGCCCCGTTTGCGCTGGCCGAGCCTGGGCCCAGGGCGTCCTCGCCGGCGGTCCCGCTCCCGGGAGCTCCGTGGAGCCAGGAGGCCGCGGTGCCCGTACGCACCGCCAGGGTGGGTGCGACGACGGTGACCGATGGAGACGACCGGATCGCACGGGCCGTCGCCTCCGTGAGCGCACAGCCGGCCCCGGTTCCTCCTCCGGACCCTGTCGCGCCGCCTCCAATCGTCGCGGCGCCGCTGCTCCTTTTGGCGTCGCATCCTTCGGTCGCGTCCCCCGAACCGATCGCGAGCGAGCCCGAGCCGCCCCCCCCGCCTCCCTCGCCTCCACCCGCCGCCCCGGTCCCGACGGCGGAAGCGAAATCCCCGGCCTCCGCGCCGGAGGCGGCGCGCGCGCCGGTCGCTCCTTCCGCCGAGCCCGACGCGCACAGCGCCCTGCGCGCGACCATCCAGCAGCGGCTCGCCGCCCGTGAGCCGCTCCTCGATCTCGACCTCGCCGGCGCCGATCTCCGGGATCTGGACCTCGCCGGCGCGTCGCTCGCCCGCGCGAACCTCACGGGCACGCGCCTCTCGCGCTGCAAGCTCGCGGGCGCGCGGCTCGCGGGGGCGCAGCTCGTCGGCGCGGACCTGACCGCGGCCGACCTCACCGATGCCGACCTGGGCGACGCCAATCTCTCGCGCGCGACGCTGGCCGAGGCGCGCCTCGACGGCGCCCTCCTCGAGGACGCCAACCTCTCCGGCGCGCAGGGGCAGGGGGCGAGCCTCCGGGGCGCCAAGGCCGCGCGCGCGAGCTTCGCCCGCGGGCAGTGGGACGAGGCCAGCTTCGCCCGCGCGGACGCGTCGCGCGCCGACTTCACCGCGGCCTCGCTCGGCCGCGCCCGATTCGAGGGCGCCTCGCTCGTCGAGGCGCGCTTCGCCGACGCGCGCGGGCCAGGTGCCGTCTTCGACGAGGCGCGGCTCTCGCAGGCGCGCGTCGTGGGCGCCGCCTTCCAGGGCGCGTCGTTCCGCGGCGCGGACGCCCGCGGCTCGGTCTGGGAGAAGGCGACGCTCGACGAGGCCTCCTTTGCCGGGGGGAGCCTCGCGGAGGCCAACCTCTCCCGGGCGAGCTGCGCCCGCGCGAGCTTCACGGGCGCCGACCTCGCGGGCGCCAACCTGCAGCGGCTCGTGGGTGACGGCGCCGACCTCACCGGCGCCAAGCTCCCCGGCGCCGACCTGCGGCAAGCCCGGCTGCACGAGGCGAAGCTCGACGACGCGACGCTCACGGACCTCGTGGCCGGCAAGGCCGATTTTTCGCGCGCGCGGTTCGTGCGGGCAGACCTCTCGGGGGCGACCTTGCGGGGCGCGCGCCTCGTCGGGGCCAGCTTCGCCCACGCGAAGTTGGAGGGCGCCGACCTGCGGGACGCGGAGCTCGAGGGGGCCAACCTGTTCGGCGCGGCCCGCAAGACCGCGAAGCTCGGGACCGGCGCGCGGGGATTCGTGGAGGTCGACCCGGGCGAGGATCCCGGGCCCGCGCCATGACGTCTGTGGTTCCCTGGCAGACGCGTCCCGCGTATCCTTCGTGCGGTCGCCTGCTCACGTCGAAGTCGCGACGTGGCTCCCCTTCCGCGAGGGTGGCTCGCGAGCAGGCGCCGAAAGGGACCGCCGCCGATGAAAGACGCCTTCAAGATCACCTGTAGCGCGCTGCCCGACAGCACCCGGGTCTTCGGCTTCCGCGGCACCGAGGGAATCTCGAAGCTCTACCAGTTCGACGTCTACCTCAACGTCCCCACCGAGGGGCAGGACGTGGACCTGGCCGACGCCGTTGGCGCCAAGGCCACGCTGGAGATCCATCGCGAGGGCGGCGGCCCTGCCTTCGCCTTCCACGGCATGTTCGCGGCCTTCGAGCTGATCAACCAGGAGGGCGACAACGCGCACTTCCACGCCGTGCTGGTGCCGCAGCTCTGGCAGCTCACGCAGACGTTCCACAGCCGGATCTACACACAGAAGAGCATCCCCGACATCATCAAGGCGGTGCTCGAGGACGGCGGCCTCGCCGACGGCGACTACGCCCTCCAGCTCAGCGAGAGCTACAAGCCCGAGGAGCACGTCTGCCAGTACAAGGAGAGCAGCTTCGACTTCCTCTCGCGCTGGATGGAGCGCGAGGGGATGTACTACTTCTTCGAGCAGGGTGACGCGTCGGAGAAGCTGATCATCACGGACAGCAAGTCCTCCCACGCGGCGCTCGGCGACAAGTCGGTGCGCTTCCACGCGAGCTCCGGCGACGTCACCTCGGGCGAGGCGCTGCACACCTTGACGTGCAAGCACCGCGCGCTCCCTGCCGGCGTCAAGCTCAAGGACTACAACTACGCCAGCCCGACGCTCGACGTCTCCGGCAACGCCCCCGTCTCCAAGACCGGGCTCGGCGAGATCAGCGTCTACGGCGGGCGCTTCTTCTCGCCCGACGACGGCAAGCGCCTCGCGAAGCTCCGGGCGGAGGAGCTCCTGGCGCGCCAGGTCCTCTATCACGGCGCGGGTACGGCCCCCTACCTGCGGCCGGGGTACACCTTCAAGCTCGAGGACCACCCGCGCACGGCGTTCGAGATGGACTACCTCGCGGTCGAGGTCGAGCACGTCGGCAACGACGGCATCCGGAGCCCGGAGCTGCGTCGCCTGATGGGCATCGACGGCGAGCGGCTGTACTGGGTCGAGGTCACGGCGATCCCGGCGAGCACGCAGTTCCGCGCCGAGAGCAAGACGGCCTGGCCGCGGATCTTCGGCTTCGAGAACGGCACCGTCTGCGGCCCGGTCGACAGCGACTACGCCCAGATCGACGACCAGGGGCGCTACAACGTCAAGTTCAAGTTCGACGAGAGCGACCTCAAGGACGGCAAGGCGTCGACCTTCGTCCGCATGATGCAGCCGCACGGCGGCAGCCCCGAGGGGCACCACTTCCCGCTGAGGAAGAGCACCGAGGTCGTGTTCACGTTCCTCGGCGGCGATCCGGACCGGCCGGTCATCGCCGGTGTGGTCCACAACGCCGAGAACCCGAGCGTCGTCAGCAAGCGCAACCACACGCAGAACATCATCCGCACGGGCAGCAACAACCAGCTCGTGATGGAGGACGAGGCGGGCAAGGAGTTCATCTTCCTGCACACGCCGAACAGCTCCACCGGCATCTACATGGGACACCCAGCGGGCCCGCAGGGGAGCGTGTACACCGGCGAACAGAACCAGCAGATGAGCTTCCCGTCGCCGGACAACGTTGGGCCACAAACCCCGGGCGCTTCGCCGACCATGGTGTCCTCGCCCATCAGCTTCGGCAAGACGACGACCGGAAATTATGGGCTCACGGTCGGCACCAACGCGTTCACCGCCATCGGAGGAACCGAGAGCATCTACGTCAAAGGCGACGCCACCCACGGCTACGGGGGCATCCGCAAGCTCCAGGTCGGCGGCGACTCGAACGAGTTCTATTACTCCCATCGCAACACCACGATCACCTCCGGCAGGACCGACAACGTCGACGGCGGCGGGATGACGCAGGACATCCACGGCGGCCTCACCCAGACCATCGAGCCGGGCGGCAAGCAGGAGGTGACCGGCGGCTGGACGCACAAGGTCTCGGCGCAGAACCACGACGACTACGGGACCTGGCAGACGGACTCGGGGCAGTGGACGGCCAACATCAAGGGCGTCAACTGGACCGTGACGGGGGACATCCTTCAGCACGCCACCGGCAACATCACGACCATCAGCGACGCCAGCAACAGTGAGTTCTGGTCGGCCAACAAGTCGTCGATCACGAAGGGCCTCTCGTACGCCCTCAACGTCGGCGCGAAGGCGTCCTTCACCCTCGCCGCGAACTTCAGCGTCGAGGCCTCTGCCAGCCTCAGCCTCTTCGGCGGCGTCAAGCTCAGCGCGGAGGCCTCGCTCAAGATCTCGGCCACCGCCGGCTTCAAGGCGGACTTCGGCAGCGCGACCAACCTGCGCGCGGCGCCCGCGGACGTGACGCTCGGCGCGACGAACACGATGATCACGGGCGGCGCGATGATCGACATCGCGGCCCCGACCATCTTCATCCCCGCCGCCTCCATCGTGCTCCTCTGACGCGCCGCCGATGAAGGTCGTCAAGCCGCAGAAGCTGAGCGTCCTCACGCGGACGTTCGAACGGGAGCGCAGGCCGTACTTCACGGTGACCATCCTGGCGATGTTCCCCTTCGGATCGCCGACGCGCCTCTTCCCCGACGCCGAGCTCTGGAAGTTCGCGGCCGCGGCGCTGGGGAAGGACCCGGTGCTCGACGCCGGGATGCCCAAGCCGCGCGGCGAGGTGCTCGTGGCGGGGAGCGCGTTCAACATCGGCGGGGCGAAGCCGTCGTGCGCGGTGCGCCTGCGGATCGCGACCGTCGAGAAGGTGCTCAGCGTCGTGGGCGACCGGACCTGGCCCTACGACGCGATGACCGACAAGCCGTCCGCGAAGGTGACGGAGCCCGTCCCCTTCGAGGAGATGCCCATCGACTGGGAGCACGCCTACGGCGGCGAGGGCTACGCGAAGAACCCGCTCGGGCGTGGCTACTGGACCAAGAAGACGCTCGACGCCAAGCCGGTCAGCTTGCCCAACGTGGTGGACCCGCAGAAGCCGGTGACCCGCCCCGACGTCCAGCCCGAGCCCGTCGGCTTCGGTCCTTACGATTTCACGTGGCCTCAGCGGTTCTCCAAGGTGGGGACGTACGACGAGCGCTGGCTCAAGGAGCAGTTCCCCGGCTTCGCGCTCGACATGGACCCCGGCCTCTTCAACACCGCGCCCGCCGATCAGCAGCTCAAGGCGTTCTTCCGCGGCGACGAGCCCTTCGAGATCGACGGCATGCACCGCGAGAAGGCCCTCCTCGAGGGGCGCCTCCCGGGGCTCGTCGCGCGGGCGTTCGTCAAGCTCCGCGCGAAGAACGACGAGCTCGTGGAGGTGCCCATGCGCCTCGACACCGTGCGCCTCTTCCCCAACGCGGAGCGCGGGCTCGTGGTCTTCCGCGGCGTGATCGAGGTCACGGAGGACGACGCCGACGACGTCGCCCTCCTGATGATCGCGGCGGAGAAGCTCGACGCCGAGCGGCTCCCCATGTCGCACTACGAGACGGTGCTGGCGAACCGGCTCGACCGGAAGAAGGCCTCGGCGTACGCGCTCCGCGAGCGCGATCTCGTCCCCGATCCCGCGCCCGACGCGCCCAAGGTCGACGGACCGTTCGAGGACGAGCTCGCGCCGATCTACAAGCCAGAGCTGATCCAGTCGGCAGCCTTCAAGCGGCGCACCCAGAGGGAGCTCGCGGCCACGTACGATAGGATCAAGGAGGCGGGGCTCGACCCGGGGGAGCTCGACCTCCCGCCGCCTCCGGAGGAGGAGGAGCCGATGCCGGAGGACCCGGTCGAGCGGGCGGAGTACCTGGAGCGGCAGATCGCAAAGGCCCAGAAGATGGCCGAGGAGGGCAAGGCGGAGGCGGAGGAGCGCGCCCGCGTCGAGTGCGCGAAGGTGGGGGTCGACTACGACGCGCTCGTCGCGAAGGAGCGCGAGGAGGGCGGTGGCCCGCCGAAGTTCTCCGCGCGCGAGGAGCTCACCCGCATGCGCTGCATGGTCGAGCTCGCGAGCATCGGAGGCATCGGGGATCCGGAGGTCGCGGCGAGCGTGAACGATCCGGCGCTGGAGGCGAAGCTCGTGGGGCTCGAGGCCAAGCTGCGCGAGGTGTACCGAGGCTTTGCCCACCACTTCCCGCCCGCGCCGCTCGCCTCCGAGGCGCGCTCGCGCGAGGCGCGCGAACAGGCGGCAGAGAGCCCTCGCCCCTCGTTCGCGGGGCAGGATCTCACCGGCGTGGATCTCTCCGGGCTCGACCTCTCCGGCTGCGATTTCACCGAGGCGCTGCTCGAGCGCGCGAACCTCGCCGGCTGCCGGTTCGCGCGGGCCACCCTGAAGGGCGCGGTGCTCACGCGCGCCAAGCTCGCCGGCGCCGACCTCGAAGGCGCCGACCTGACGCGCGCCAACGTGGGCTCCGCCGACCTGACCGAGGCGTCGCTGCGCGGCGCGACGCTCGTCCGGGCCGTGCTCGTCAAGGCCAACCTGACGCGCGCGTCGCTCGAAGGCGCGGCGCTCGACGACGCGGATCTCTCCGAGGCGACGTTCGAGGGGACCTCCTTCGCGCGCGCGCGGGGCGCGCGGCTCACCTTCACCAAGGCGAAGCTCGCGGGCGTCCGCTTCGACGGGGCCGAGATGGCGAAGGCCCGGTTCATCGAGTGCTCGCTCCCGGGCGCGAGCTTCGCCGGCGCCCGCTTCCCGGACGCCACGTTCATGACGGTCGAGGCGCAGGGCGCGGTGTTCGACGACGCGCACCTCGACAAGATGCGCGTGGTGCAGGTGTGCGACTTCTCGAAGGCGAGCTTCAAGCGCGCGAGCCTCGCGCGGGCGAACCTGCGCGAGGCATCGCTGGAGCGGGCGGACTTCGAGGGCGCCACGCTCTCCAGCGCGGATCTGAGCAAGGCGAAGCTCACCGGCGCCAACCTGCACCGGATCGTCGCCCGGGAGGCGCGCTTCGACCGCGCGGACCTGTCGGGTGCGAACATGACGGGCGCCGACTGCATGATGGGGAGCCTGCAGAAGGCCGTCCTCTTCGGCGCGGACCTGCGCGGATCGAGCTTCTTCGGCGCGGATTTCTTGCGCATCCGCGTGGACAAGGGCACGCGCCTCGACGGCGCCTTGCTCGGGCGGGTGCGCTACGTCCCCGGCAACACGTCGAGCCCCGGGAGGCTGCCCAGTGAATCGTGACGAGCTCGCGCGGAAGGTCCATGACGCGGAGCCCATCGTGGAGACGAACCTCGACGGCGGGGCCTTCGAGGGCATCGACATCGGCGGCGCCATCTTCGAGAAGGTCACCTTCCGGGGCGCGAACCTCGCCGGGGCGCGCCTCAAGGAGGCGATCCTGTCCATGTGCGACTTCGAGGGCTGCGATCTCTCGGGCGCCGGCCTCGATCACGCCAAGCTCTACAAGACCTCGCTGGTGAACGCGCGCCTCCAGGGGGCGAACCTCGACAGCGCGCTCTTCCAGAACGTCGACCTCGGAGGCGCCGATCTGGAGGGCGCATCGCTCCGCCTCACCAGCCTCTGCGAGTGCGCGCTCGCCCGTACGCGCCTCCGGGGCGCGAGGCTGGAGCGGGCCCGCGCGCTCAACCCGACGGCCACGGAGGGCCTCGATCTCTCCGGCGTGTCGGTGGTGCGATCCGCGCTCATGGGCTTCGATCTCACGACCGCCTCCCTCTCGGGCTCGCGCTTCGACGTGGCCGTCTTCCTCGGGAGCAAGTTCGCCGGGCGCGATCTCAGCGACGTGAGCTTCCTCCACGCGCAGTTCACCGGGTGCGACATGACCGGGTGCCTCTTCGAGGGCGCGTCGCTCCGGCAGTGCAATTTCAAGGACGCCGTGCTCGGCGAGGCGCGCTTCGACGGCGCCGACCTCGCGAACGCGCTCTTCGTCTCGGCGAAGGCGGCGGGCGCGAGCTTCAAGGGGGCGAAGCTTCAGCAGGCCATCTTCGTCGACGCCGATCTCCACCTCCGCCGACCTGAGCCAGGCCGACGCACAGCAGGGCATCTTCCACCGCGCCCTGTGCGCCGACGCTCGCTTCACCGGCTGTGATCTCACCTACGCGGACTTCTCCCACGCGGACGTCACGGGCGCGACGTTCGCGGAGGCCAAGCTCTTCCGCACCAGGTTCCACCAGGTGAAGAGCGGCCCGACCACCCAGTGGGGAAACCGCGTGATCGCGCTCGGGGACGACGTGGATCTGGCGAACGCCGAGAAGTGGCGACCGGTGCTGTGACGAGGGAGCGACCATGAAGAGCAATCTCGCGATGAAGATGGGCGCGGCGACCGTGCACCAGACGACGGGCACCGTCGTGGCGGCCGACACGGTCGGTGCGGTAGGCGTCGTCGTGTCGACCGCGGAGGGGCGAATCGAAGCCCGCCGCGCGCGGAGCTGCCTGATCGAGCCGTGCGTCGGCGACGAGGCGCTCGTGTGCGTGGTGGGGGACCAGGCCTACGTCCTCGCGATCCTCGAGGGGGAGCCGGGCGCGCCGGTGACGCTCGCGGTCTCCGGGGACATGGCGATCAAGGCGGCGCGCGGGCGCCTCTCCCTGGCCGCGCAGGAGGGCGTGTCGGTGGTCTCGGCGAAGGAGGTGTCGGTGGCTACGCCCGAGCTCTCGGTGCACGCCGGCGCCGCCCGCGCGGTGTTCGATCGCCTGACCTGGCTCGCGACCAAGGTGCGGGGAGAGGTCGAGCGCTCGGAGATCGTCGCCGGCGCCATCGACCGCGTCGTCGATCGGATCACCGAGCGGGCGAATCGCGTGTACCGCAAGGTGGCGGAGCTGGATCAGCTCCAGGCGGAGAGCATCGACTGGGAGGCGAAGAAGAACATCGTCCTCCACTCGGAGAACGCGCTCGTGACCGCCGAGCGGCTCGTCAAGGTGGACGCCGACCAGATCCACCTCGGCTGAGGAGGCACGCATGTTCGCCAACACGCAGATGATGGGCATGAGCCTGGCGTTTCCGGACGTCTGCCTGACGCCGACCCCGGCGCCCGTCCCCATCCCGTACCCCAACATCTCCATGCAGCCGATGGGCGTCCCCGCCGCCTACAACATCCTGTTCATGGGGACGCCCGCCCACAACATGGCGACCACGGTCCCCCTCACCAACGGCGACAACGCCGGCGTCGCGCTCGGCGTCGCGTCGGGCCTCGTGATGGGCCCGGCGCGCCACGTCACCGCCGCCTTCACCGTGCTCCTCGACGGCATGCCCGCCACGCGCCTGACCAGCGTGAGCATCCAGAACAGCACCAACGCCCCGGGGGCCGCGATCGTGCCGAGCCAGGTCATCGTCACCCTCCTCGCCCCGTAGCGCGCGCCGCGCGCTGCGCACCCGGAGCGCCGTATGAACCTGATCCCCATCATCGCCCTCGCGGTCACGATCCTCGCCGTCGCTGGCGGGGTCTTCGTCCTCTTCCGCATGCTCGGCGCGCTCACCCGGGGGGAGAAGGAGCGGCAGCGGCTCCTCGCGGTCGGTGTCCCGGCGCATGCGCAGGTCCTTCGGATCTCGATGGGCAACCTGACCGTGACCACGGGCGTGCACCGGCAGATCCAGGTCGAGCTCTCCGTCGAGGTGCACCGCCCGGGCGTGCCGCCTTACCCCGCCCGGATCAAGAACCTCATCTCGGAGCTGCAAATCCCCCAGGTGCAGCCCGGGGCGTGGCTCGGGATCTGCGTCGACCCCGGCAATCCGCAGAACATGGCGATCGAAGCGCTCGGGGTCCCGCCCCCTGGCACGGGCTCCGAGCCCAGCGCGGGCGCGGACCTGCGCCGCGCGTACCGCGCGCGGGCGGCGGGGACGCCGATGACGGGGTTCCAGAATCCCGCTGAGCTCCAAGATCGGCGGGGGGATCGCGCTCGTCTGCGCAGCGCTCGGCATCGGGGCTGGCATCTACTCGGCGATCAGCAGCAGCGGTCGGTCGAGTGGGGATCCCTGCAAGAAGGCCGCGGCGTGCTGCCGGAAGCTCTCGCCGTCGAGCCCGACCTGCTTGGGCTACCTGCACATGAAGGGGGCCGACCGCGAAGAATTGTGCGGGAAGGCGCTCGAGAGCTACCAGCACATGGGCTGCATGTAGAGGTAGGCGTGACGGCGTTCGAGTCCTTGCGCCCGCCGACCCCGGGCCGATCGTGGTGGAGGTGCCGCACGCCGGCCTCGTCATCGACGCCCAGGCGGCCGCCCACACCCGCATCCCACCCCCGGCGGAGGCGGCGCGTGCGCTGCTCGCCGACTCCGACATCGGCGCCGATCGGCTGTGGCGCGGCGCCGAATCGAGCGGGATCACGCTGGTCATCGCGCGTACCAGCCGCTATGTCGTCGACCTCAACACCGAGCCGCGGCTGCCGGATCGGTACGAGGAAGCGCTTCCCGCGCCACTCCGCGAGGTGCTGCACATCTCGAATGCCGGAGTCCAGTGGCGTGCGCTGCCACCGCCGCGCGAGGAGCTCGAGCGCCGGCTGCGCGAGGTGTTCGAGCCCTATCACGCCGCCGTCGCGGCCGCGCTGGAGCGGGCGCGTGCGCGGCATGGCTGGGCCGTACTGATCTCTGCGCACACGTTCGCGGCCGGGTGCCCCGCCAACGCCGTCATCGGCACGCGCCACGGGGCCACCGTGCCCGCCGGGATGGCCGATGCGTTCGCGGACGCGCTCGCCTTGGGCGGCCTTTCGGTCGCGCGCGAGGAGCCGTTCCCCGGCGGCCATTCGCTGGCGCGCCACGCCCGGCCCCACGAGGGCGTGCTCGCGGTGCAGATCGAAATCGCACGGAGGTTGATCTGCGGCGCTCCTCTGGAGATCGACGAGACCGCCACCGCACGCGTCGGGGCCTTGCTCCTCGAGGCATGCCGGCGGATCGTCGAAGCTCATTGATTCGTGAACATCGTCACG
The DNA here is from genome assembly GCA_963827955.1 of uncultured delta proteobacterium. Lineage (GTDB taxonomy): Bacteria > Myxococcota_A > Polyangia > Polyangiales > Polyangiaceae > CAWHDJ01. Next base: position 180,717 of record CAWHDJ010000018.1, read on the forward strand.
ACGGTGCGGATCGACTCGCCGTCGTGCATCAGGTCGAACGCCTCGTTGATCCTGCCCAGTGGCAGCACGTGCGTGATGAGCGCGTCGATCCGGATCTTCTTCTCCATGTACCAGTCGACGATCTTCGGCACGTCCGTGCGCCCCCTCGCGCCGCCGAACGCCGTCCCCTTCCACACGCGCCCCGTCACGAGCTGGAAGGGCCGCGTGGAGATCTCCTGCCCCGCGCCCGCCACGCCGATGATGACGCTCACCCCCCAGCCCTTGTGGCAGCACTCCAGCGCCTGCCGCATCACCTTCACGTCGCCGATGCACTCGAAGCTGTAGTCCGCGCCGCCCTTCGTGAGATCGACGAGGTACGCCACGAGGTCCCCAAGGACCTCTTTCGGGTTCACGAAGTGCGTCATCCCGAACGACTCGGCCAGCGCGCGGCGCCGCGGGTTGATGTCGACCCCGACGATCACGTCGGCGCCCGCCATCCTCGCCCCCTGCACCACGTTGAGCCCGATCCCCCCGAGCCCGAACACCACCACGTTGTCGCCCGGCCGCACCTTCGCCGTGTTGATCACCGCGCCGATGCCCGTCGTCACCCCGCAGCCGATGTAGCAGACCTTGTCGAAGGGCGCGTCCTCCCGGATCTTCGCGAGCGCGATCTCGGGCACCACCGTGTACTGCGAGAACGTGGACGTCCCCATGTAGTGGAGCACCGGCTCGCCCCCGAGGGAGAAGCGGCTCGTCCCGTCCGGCATCAGGCCCTTGCCCTGCGTGGCGCGGATGGCCTGGCAGAGGTTGGTCTTGCCGCTCAGGCAGTACGCGCAGGCGCGGCACTCCGGGGTGTAGAGCGGGATCACGTGGTCGCCCTTCTTCAGGCTCTTCACGCCGGGGCCGACGTCCACCACGACGCCCGCCCCCTCGTGCCCGAGGATGGCGGGGAAGAGGCCCTCCGGGTCCTTGCCGGAGAGGGTGTAGGCGTCGGTGTGGCAGACGCCGGTCGCCTTGATCTCGACCAGCGCCTCCCCCTCGCGGGGGCCTTCCAGCTCGACGGTTTCCAGGGTGAGGGGCTCGCCTGCCCGGTGGGCGATCGCTGCGCGTGCTCGCATGGCGCGGGAGCATAGCTCCGCTCCCGCGCCGGGAGCCATCGGACTTGGAGAAGCGCGCGGCGGCGCTACTTCTTCTTCATCAGCGCCTTGATCTTGTCCGCCGCCGCCTTGGCGAGCGGCGAGCCCCCGGCGAGCTTCTGCGCCTTCATCAGCTCCTGCGTCGCCTTGAGCCGGTTGTCCCGCGACGCGTACGAGACCCCAAGGTAGTAGTGCGCGGGGGCGAAGTTGGCGTCGACCTTGATCGACGCCTCGAAGTCGGCCTCGGCGCCCTTCTCGTCGCTCAGCTCGTGCTTGCAGATGCCGCGGCGCACGAACCACTCCGGGTCCGTCGCCTTCATCTGGATCGCGCGGTCGAACGCCCGCACGCAGTCCCCGAACGCCTTGGCCGAGCCCAGCATCCGGCCCACCGTCACCAGCAGCGCCACGTCGTCCTTGGCCCCGTCGAGGGCCTTCTTGAGCTGCACGGCCGCGCGGTCCGGCTGCTTCTTGTCGAGCAGGAGCGAGCCGTAGGCGAAGCGGATCTGCGCGTCCTCCCCCTTCGCGAGCGCGGCCTCGTACGCCTTGCTCGCCGAGTCGACGTCGCCCTTGAGCCCGTAGGCGTACCCCAGGTTCTGCAGGAGGTGCGCGTCCGGCGACTTGGCGAGGGCAGGCTTGAGGACGGCGATCGCCTCGTCGGGGCGGGCCGGGTCGTCGAGGTAGAGGGCCGCGAGGTTCTGCGCCGCCTCGGCGAAGCCCGGGTCGAGGCCGAGCGCCGACTTGTAGGCGGCCTCGGCGCCGGCGCGGTCGCTCGTCTTCTCGTCCGCGACGCCGAGGTACGTGTACGCCGCCGCCGTCGGCTTGACGGCGATCGCCTTCTGGAAGTGATCCTTGGCCTCGGCGTACTTCTCGTTCTTCACGTACGCCACGCCGCGGTCCAGCTCCGTCTGCACCTCACCGTCGTCGGGGGAAGCGCCCGCGAGGCTCGGCGCAGGGTCGGCGACGAGCACCGGGTCCTTCGCGGGCTCCGGGGAGGGGCCGCACGCGGGGAGGGCGGCGAGGGCGGCCCACACGATCCAACCGATCCGGAGAGGGGCGGGCGGGTGAGGTGCGTTCACGTCCGCTACGGTAGACCAGGCGGGGTGCGCTCGTCACGGGCCTCGACCCGCGCGCACCCGTCGGCCCCGGGCGCCTCGATCGCGATCCCCCGAGCGGCCGCGAGAAGCCCCTTCCGGCCCCGTCGCCTTCCTGGTCAAATCCCGCGGCGCATGCCGAACCTCCTCGCGCTCTCGTTCGAAGGTGAGCTCGCCCCCTCGCTCGACCTTCGCTGCCTGCACCCGGGGAGGAAGCTCCCCGACGGTTGGGGCATCGGCTACTACCCCGGCGGCGAGCCCTCCGCGTCGGTGCTCAAGGAGCCTGCGCCCCCGCAGGGGAGCATCCGCAGCGAGCTGGTGAAGGCGTGGGAGCACCTGGAGTCGTCGATCTTCGTCCTCCACGTGCGCACGGCCACCTGGGGCAGCATCAGCGACGCCAACACCCAGCCCTTCAGCCGCAGCTACGGCGGGCGCGACTGGCTCCTCGGCCACAGCGGCAGCCTCAAGGAGCGCCTCGACCCCATCGTGGACCCGCGCCTGTCGCCGGTCGGCTCCACCGACACGGAAGCTCATCTTCTGCCGCTTCCTCGCGTGGCTCTGCGAGCGGAGCGCGCGCAGCCTGGGCGAGGTCGACCCGGAGGAGCTGCGCCTGTGGTTCGACGGGATCAACGCGCACGGGAACCTCACGACGGTGCTCACGGACGGGCACGACCTCGTGGTGTACGCGGACAAGTACGACGAGGGCCACGTCCACCTCTGGCGCGTGGAGCCGCCCTACGAGCGGCTCGTCTTCGGCGACGTGGACGTGGAGGTGGACCTCACCCAGCGGGGGGCGAAGAGCCGGAAGGGGGTCATCGTCGCGTCGGAGCCGCTGGAGTCGCGCACGCCGACGCCGGCCGCGTGGAAGAAGCTCGCGCCCGGGAGCCTCGTGGTGCTGCGGCAGGGCGCGGTGCGGGCCGAGGTGCGCCCGCCCGAGGCGGGCCGCTCGCAGCCGCCGAAGGACGTGGCCCCGAACATCGCCCGCCCCTCGCGCGCGGCCGTGCGCAGGCTCGACGTCCGCCACCGCACCGTCTACCGCTACACGAAGCCCGTCGAGAGCAGCACGCACCTGCTCCGGCTCGTGCCCGTGCACGACCGGCTCCAGTCCCTGCTCTTCCACGAGACCACGCTCTCGGTCGAGGGCCTCGCCCGCGACTACGAGGACGTCTTCGGCAACGCGGCCCGCCGCGTCCTCATCGACACGCCCTTCCGCGAGCTCGTCATCGAGGCGCGGTCGCGCGTCGAGCTGCTCGACACCGACCCGCTCAACTTCCGCCCCCTCCGCGCCCGGTCCACCATCCCCCTCGTCTGGATGCCGTGGCAGCGTCACATGCTCCAGCCCTTCCTCCTCCCGCCGGAGCTGCCGGAGACGGAGCTGATGGAGCTGACCGAGTACGCGATGAGCTTCGTCGAGCGGAACGACTACGATCTCATCGACACGCTCCTCGACATCAACTGGACGATCTTCAAGGAGTACCGCTACCAGCAGGGCTCGACGACGGTCTTCACCACCCCCTTCGAGGTGTACGCCAACCGCCGCGGCGTCTGCCAGGACTTCACCAACCTCTTCATCTGCCTGGCCCGCCTCCTCGGCGTGCCCGCGCGCTACGTCTGCGGCTACATCTACACGGGGCCGAAGGCCGCGAACCAGCGGCAGGGCGAGGCGTCGCACGCGTGGGTCCAGGTGTACCTGCCGGAGGTGGGGTGGAAGGGGTTCGACCCGACGAACGGCGTGCTGACGCAGACGGACCACGTGCGGGTCTCGGTGGGGAGGAGCTACGTCGACGCGACGCCGACCTCGGGGACGATCTTCGTCGGCGGCGGGGGGGAGACGCTGGAGGTCGACGTGCGCTGCGAGCCGATCGAGTGACGCCGCGGGCTCAGTGGTCCGAGATCGAGGTCTTCACCGCGAGGTACGTGAGGCCCACCGTGACGGCGGTGGCGCCCAGGACGCCGAAGACGAGGGCGGTGGTCTTCGACTCCGAGAGGCGCTTCGCGCGGATGCGGCCCACCTGATCGAGGTCGACCCAGAGGCGGAGCCCGTCCCCGTGCCGGGCGCCGGAGAGGTACTTCGGAGGGTCGGCCGGGACGTCGATGGAGTCGAACTTCGCGTGGACCTCGGCGGTCGTCGCGGACGCCTTGAACGACAGATCCGTGCTCGTGTCGACGAGGACATCGGCGCCCGCCTTGTCGCGGACCATCCTGCCCAGCGGCGCGTGGTAGCCGTCGAGCTTCTTCATCTCCGAAGGGGCGATGTCCCACGTCGAGTAGCAGCCGGTGCACGTCGTCGTGAGCAGGAGCGCGAGCGCGAGCGGCGATCGGTTCATGGCCTGGGCCTCCACGAGCAAGAAAGGCAGCCAGAATAGCAGAGGATCGGGGCAGGGGCCCGGTTGACGATCTGGAACGCTCGCGTAGGCTGTCCTCGTGACCGCAGCGCTCGCCCTCGCCTTCACACCTCTGGACAACTCACGAACCGACCAGCGCGTCGTGCTGCGCGGCATGAGCTGGCAGGCCTACGAAGCGCTGCTCGCCTGGCGCGGCGATCGAAGCGGCGTCCGGATGACGTACCTCGAAGGAGACCTCGAGCTGATGTCGCCTGCGCACGAGCACGAATCCCAGAAGAAGTTTCTCGCTCGCTTGCTCGAAGCGTGGGCCGAGGAGACGGACACGCCGCTCGAGGGCGCCGGGTCGTGGACCGTCCGCGACCCGAGCGTCGAGCGGGGCGCGGAGCCCGACGAGTGCTACGCGCTCGGCAGCTTCGAGGGCAAGACCGCGCCCGACATCGCCATCGAGGTCGTCTGGACGAGCGGCGGCATCGACAAGCTCGAGGTGTGGCGCAAGCTCGGCGCGCGCGAGGTGTGGTTCTGGACGCACGGCGAGCTCTCCTTCCACGTCCTCCGCGGGCGCCGCTACGTGCGCGCGCCGAGGAGCGCGCTCTTGCCGAAGCTCGACCCCGCGCTCATCACCCGGTGCATGGGGGCGGCGAATCAGACGGCCGCCGTGGAGGAGAGCTCCGGCGAGCCTTCCAGGCGGCCCCCAAGCGTCGCCGGCGCACGTGAGCGCCGCCTACTCTACTCGAACCCCGCCGCGCACCGGAACCCGATGCTCCGCCCGCGCGCGGCCGGCGCGCTCGGGTAGCGGCGCGCCGCGCGCACGTCCTGGCGCTCGGTCGCATCCCAGCCCCCGCCGCGCAGCACGCGGCGCGAGTCCCCGCAGTCGGCCTCGTCGTAGCGGCAGTACGCGCTCTCCGTCCACTCCCAGACGTTGCCCGCGAGGTCCATCACCCCCGCGGGCGTGGCGCCGGCCGGGTAGTGCCCCACGGGTGCCGTGGCCGGGGCGGCGTCGTCGTCCTGGTACATGGCGGGCCACAAGCCCTTCCCGACGGCCTTGCGCCGCTCGGTCAGCATCTGGCTGCACTCCGGCCCGCACGCGTTGAGCCGCTGGCCCGAGGGTGAGGCGTTGCCCCACGGGTAGAGCCTCCCCTCCGTCCCGCGCGCGGCGAGCTCCCACTCGGCCTCGGTCGGCAGCCGCTCGCCGCGCGCGGAGCAGTACGCCTTCGCCTGGAACCAGTCGACGCAGTTCATGGGGTGGTCGGCCGGACCCTCGGGCGGCGGGCGGTTACAGAACTGGTTATCGAAGGAGCGACCGTTGGGGGTGAGCCCCTCGTAGTCGACGGTCGGAGGAGGGTGCGTGCAGCGCGTACACGCGGCGTACGCGCCGACGGTGACCTCCGTGCGATCGAGGCAGAAGGCCTGCACGGCGACGGGGTGGAGCGGCGTCTCGTCGGTCGGAGTCTCGTCCGCCACGGCGGACCCCATCGTGAACGTGGCTCCCCGCACGAGAACCATCCCGTCGGGGCACCCGGCGTGCGTCGCCGGCCGAGCACGCATGGCGAGCCCGACGGCGGCCAGGGCGGAGAGGGCGGCGGCCCCGGCGACGAGGGCGATGCGGCGGGGGCGCAGGGGAGTGGCGGCATCCCGCTCCCGTACCCGTTCCCGTTCCCGTTCCCGTTCCCGTCTCCGTTCGGAATCGGGAACGGGAGCGGGAACGGGAACGGGATCCGGATGGGGGGCGAGTGGGGCGTGTGCTGCGGTGCTGCCCGCTTCGAACGCGTGTGCGGTGACGGTGGTGGCGAACGGGGAGACGGCCGCGGGCTCGGGCTCGGGCTCGGGCTCGGAGGCCGGGATGGCCTCGGCGAGGAAGGCGGCGACCATCTCCCGCGCGGACCGGAAGCGACCCTCGGGATCGACGCACAGGGCCTTGGCGAACCAGTGGTCGACCGAGCCCGGCAGGTTCGGCCGCAGCTCGGACGCGGGCCGGTACTTTCCCCGGAGCACGGCGGCGCCCACCGTCACGATGGTCCCCCCCTCGAAGGGCCGCACGCCGGTGAGACACTCGTAGACGATGACCCCGAGCGACCACAGGTCCGAGCGCAGGTCGACGTCCTTTCGCCCCTCGAGCTGCTCGGGGCTCATGTACGGCGCCGACCCGATGACGACCCCGGTCTCGGTGAGCGCGGGGCTCGCCTCCGGCACCTCCGCGCCGCCGAGCATCTTGGCGACGCCGAAGTCGAGCACCTTCACGAAGAGCGGGTACCCTCGGCTCCCCTCGGTGATGAAGACGTTCTGCGGCTTGATGTCGCGGTGGACGATGCCCTGCTCGTGCGCGCTCTCCAGGGCGCTGCCGACCTGCTGCGCGAGCGACCGGGCGGTGGCGAGGCTGAAGCGGCCGCCGCGCTCGAGCAGCTCGGCGAGCGAGAAGCCGCGGAGCAGCTCCATGACCAGGTACGGCGAGGCGCCGAACGCCGTGCCGTAGTCCATGACCTTGACGACGTGCGGGTGGGCGATGCGGGCGGTGGCCCGTGCCTCGCGCTCGAAGCGGGCGATCGTCGCCGGGTCCGCCGCCGCGCGCTCGGGGCGGATGAGCTTCACGGCGACGTCGGTCTCGAGGGTGAGGTGCCGCGCCGCCCAGACGACGCCCATGCCGCCCTGCCCGAGGGGCCGGATCAGGCGCAGCTTGCCGCCGATGACGGCTCCGGGTCGCGCTTCCAAGACGCCCGGCAGAGCTTACCAGACCGCCGGGTGAGCGCCGCTCAGCCCTGGCCGGCCTGCATCTTGGCGACGAACTCGGCCTCGGCCTTCTTCATCTCCTCGGGGGTCATGTCCTTGATGTGCGTCGCGATCGTCCACTTCTGACCGAAGGGGTCGACCACGTTCCCCATCCGGTCGCCCCAGAACATGTCCATGGGCGGCATCCTCGGCGTGGCGCCCGCCTCGACGGCGCGCTTGAACGACGCATCGCAGTCGGAGACGTAGAGCCACAGCTCCGAGCGGGCCTGCTCTCCGCCCATGTCGCGGAAGACGTCGTTCACGAAGATCATCGAGTCGCCGATCCGGAGCGACGCGTGCCAGATCTTCTTGCCGCTCGGGTCGAGCGCCTTGTCCACCACCTCGGCGCCGAAGGCCTTCTGATAGAACTCGATGGCCTTCTCGGCGCCGTCGATGGCGAGCTGCGCGGTGATCGTGTGGTAGCCGGCGGGAACGGGTTTGACGGACATGCGAGCCTCCCTGTGTCGAGGCGCGCACTCGGCCACGGCGTGCGGGCGGCGTCAACGCTGGGCGCCCTGCGACATCGGCGCCCTCACTTGCAGTGCCCGGACTTGCGGAAGCCCTTCAGCGACTCCTCGCAGACCGTGTCCGCGACGGGCCCGCTCTGCTTCGTGAGGTTGTCGCAGCTGGACGCCGACCCTCCCACCTTGCGGCAGCACGCCGCCGCGTGCTTGCACACCGCGCTCGGCCCGCCGACGCCGCTCACCCATCCCATCGCCATCACCGCCGCGCCGAGCCCGACCACCGCGCCGAGCAGGCCCACCGCGAGCCCGATCTCTGGCGCCCGTCCCGAGCCGGAACCCGCCCATCGGCGCCATCCCCATCCCGGCCGCGGGCGCGCCGATTCCCACCGGCGCGGCGTACGGATTCGCTCCGGGCATTCCCGGCGGAGCGCCGTACGGCGGTGCGCCCGGCGTGCCCGGCGGCGGGATGCCCAGCGCCTCGATGGCCATGTTCTGCGGGTTGGCCGGGTCCACCCGCACGCCCATCCACGCCCCGGGCTGCACCTGCGGGATCTGGAGCTCCGACACCATGGTCGCGAACTGTGCCTGGTACGGTGCGGCACCGGGGCGGTGTACCTCGACCGCGAGCTGGAGCTGGAGCTGCCGGTTCACGCCCGTCGTGACCGTCATGCTCCCCATCTGCACGTTCAGGATGCGCGCCTGCGCCTGGACGCCGCTCTGGAGCAGGCGCTGCCGCTCCTTCTCTCCCCGGCTCAGCGAGGAGATCACGCGGTAGACGACGAAGAACGCGCCGACGGTCATGACGATGGCGAAGAGGATGCTGCCCGTGCCGATCATGTCGAACATGCCCATGGGGATGGGGCCGATTGGAGCAGGAAGGGGAGGGGGGTGGAAGTGGCATCGGGGCGCGCACGCGTGTCAGCCCGCGCGGAATGGCCCCGGCCCGCACACCCTTGCGCCGCACCCCCGCGAAGCTGCGCCGCACCCCCGCGAAGCTGCGCCGCACCCTCGCGAAGCTGCGCCGCACCCTCGCGGAGCTGCGCCGTTTCCCGGAGGGTATTGCCAAGGACCCGAAGGTCCTGGACAAAGACCCGAGCGTCTTTGTGCACGACCGCGAGGGCGTGGAGCATTCCCGGAGCGTGCAGCGACGATCCCCGCCATCGGTGAAGACGCACGCCGCGGTGCTGCGCCGCAGCGCGCGAGTCTTCGCCGATGCTCTGCGAGTCTTCGCCGATGCTCCGCGGGTCTTCGGCGATGCCACGCAGGTCGTCGGCGATGTGCCGCGGGACTTCGGCGATACCCCGCGGGACTTTGGCGATGCCCCGCAGGTCGTCGGCGATGCTCTTCGAGTCATCGGCGATGCTCCTCGGTTCGTCGAGCAGATTCCGAAAGGACCGAGCCGGATCTCGGCGCGCGTGACGACGGAGGACGCGGCGCTGCGCCGCAGCTCGCGAGTCTTCGGCGATGCCTTGCGGGGATGCGGCGATGCCTTGCGAGTCGTCGGCGACGCCCCGCGAGTCTTCGGCGATGCCGTGCGGGTCATCGGCGATGCCTTGCGTGTCATCGCCAATGACGTGCGGGTCCTTGCCAATGACGTGCGGGTCCTTGCCAATGACGTGCGGGTCTCTTGCAATACCTCTCCCGTCATTGGCGATGCCCTTCGGGTCGTCGGCGATGCCTTGCGGGTCCTCGGCGATGCTCTTCGGGTCCTCGGCGACGCCCTGCGGGTCTTTTGCGATGCCCTTCGGGTCCTGGGCGATGCCCTTCGGGGCCTTCGCGGTCCTCCCCGGGTGCTTCACGACGCCCTGCAGGGAACGGCTGGAGACGCCCAGGAGATGGAGAGCGCTCCGCAGCGGATGGAGCGGGACGCGCGGGGAATGACCGACGCACAGCGCGTTCTGGACGAGGACCGCGGAGGCGTCGTGCGCGACGCACGGGAGATGGTGAAGGGCCGACGGGGCATGGAGAAGGCTCGCGAGGGATCGCAGCGCGACCTTCGGGGCGTTGCCGATGACCCGCGAGGCGTGGGCGACGCTCCGCAGGGCGTGAGCGATGGCCTGCCGAGGATGGACGACGGCGGCGCCGTGGCCGTGCGGGACGCCGGCACCGCCACGCAGGAGCGCTACTACCGTCGCTTGGGGGCCGCCCGCTTCGCCCGCCGCGTGGGCGGGGCGCTCCGCCGCGCCTTCTTCTCGACCATGGCCTCGGCCTCCTCCAGGGAAACGACCGGGCCCCCGCCGGCCATGCGCTGCTTCAGGGGCGCTTGCAGCTCGGGGTCGGTGTCGAGCAGCGCCTGGTCGAGGTCCTTGTCGGTCACCTTCATCCCCGCGGTGGCCACCAGCCCACGGCGACCCAGAAGCGGCGTGCTACCACGATCTCCGGGTTGTTGAGGCGCAACGCGGTGCACGTCGCGCGCCCACAGGGCGTGAGCCCCCGGATCTCGACCCCCGTGTCGCTCCAATGGAAGTGCTCGTTCCAGACCTCGCCTCGCGGATCGAATAGCGCCACCGATTCGCCTGTCACCGGATCGGTGGCGCGTGTGCGCGTTGCCTTGAACAGGTTGCACCGAACACACGAGAGCCAGAGGTTCTCCTCGGTGGTCGTGCCCCCCGCGACCTCGGGCACGATGTGCTCGATGGTCATCGGCATACCCATCAGCTCTTGCGTGGATAAGCAGTAACCACAGCGGTACCCGGCCCGGCGGGACACGTGCTCGCGCAGCAACGCGGGGACGCGGGCCTTGCGCGGGCTCATTTCGCAGGCGCCGAGTGCTCGCGCATCTCTCCCGTGCTGGGGACGTGCCTGCCGCGGAAGCGCAGCAGCACCGCCGCCCGGGCCTTGCGCAGCATCACGCGGTCCGCACCCTCGCGGAGCGCGAGGAGGCGCCCGCGCTCGGGATCGGTGAGCGTGCCCGCTTGGCTCTGCTCCAGCAGATCCTCGATCTCCTCCTGCTCGTCCGGGGGGACCGTCTGGTAGAGCAGAGCCTCGAGCGCTCGGTCGTCCAGCTCTTCCAGGCGCACCAGCTCGTCGGCGACCTCCGGCGGCAGCCCATCCAGCGGCGGCAAGGAGGCCCGGAGCGCCGTGAGCACGACCTCCTCCAGCGGCCGGTTCGTCGCTTGGGCGATCCTGCGGATCGGCTCGTAGAGCGGATCGGGGAGTGTGAGGGTCATCGCGTGGGACATGGCTGACCTCGGGGCGCGTTCACTCTAGCAGACGGCGGCCGGCATACGGCCCGACGGGTGGCCGCCTCTTTCAGGCTCAGTTCTGCGTGCAGGTGCCCGGCGCAGAGCTGCACGGGGGCATCAGGGCCTCGACGGCCGTGATGCACTTCGGGCTCGCCCGTCCCCCCGCGAGCACGCTGTCGCAGACGCCTCCCCCATCCGGCTGCGCGGTCGTGCCCGGGGGCGCGACGTCCCCCGCGCACGTGACGAACGCGTCGTACGCCATCGCGCCCGGGACGTCGTACGCGCACGGCTCGCCGCCAACGGCGATCGCCTCCGCGCAGCTCGCCGTACACCCGCCTGCCGGGTCGAGCCCCGCGGCCTCGTCCCGGCACGCCGCGAGCGCGACGGCAGCCATCCCCCCGGCAAGGATCCACCCCACCACGCTCCGCATGGCCCCACTTTTACCGACGGCGCATGGTGAGGCAACCCTCCTCGCTCCCGGGAGTGCCGGATCCCTTGGCGGCGGCGCGCGCCCCCGTGTATTGCACCCCCCATGCAGCGGACGCTCAGCGCACTGTTCGCCGCCCTCGCGCTCGCGACGGTAGGCTGCCAGCAGCAATTGACCCTCGATCCGGCCCTCGTGACCGGGGAGCAGGCCGTCACGTCGCTCGCCGTCGACGACGGCGCCGTCTACTGGACGCGCGCGGACGGCACGGTCCGGAAGCTCTCGCTCGACACCGGGCAGGTCTCGACCATCGGCACGCGCGCCGCCGTGCCCGGGATCCTGCCCGCCAACCTCGTCCTGGACGACACGTACCTCTACTGGTTCGTCGGCTCCGACCTGGTCCGCGTCCCCAAGGCGGGCGGGACGCCCGAAGCGCATACCCAGCCGAACGACATCCGCGGGCTCTCGCTGGACGAGACCAGCCTCTACTTCACCATGGGCGACGACGACGGCGTGGTCATGAAGGCGTCCAAGGACGTAGCAAGCACCGAGACGCTGGCGGCAACCCTCGACCCGAAGCCCATCCTGGCGGGGACTGCGAACGTCCTCTGGGCCGCCGGTGACGACAAGGGTGCGCTCCTCCAGATCCCGACGACCGGCGGGCAGGCGGACGTCATGCGCGCGACGCTGGGGCAGACGCTCGCCCTCGCGCAGGACGTCGATCACATCTACTGGGGCACGTCGAACAACGGCGGGAACAACGGCGGGAACAACGTCGGGCCCAACCGCGGGAACGACGGCACCATCAACATGATGGCGCCCGATGGGAGCAACCCCGTCGTGATCGCCGGCCAGCAGGCCACCCCCACGGGGATGCTCAGCGACTCGGTCCACGTCTACTGGTCGAACACGGCCGGCGAGGTCCACGCCGCCCCCATCGCGGGCGGCGACGAGCAGCGCATCGTCGAGGGCCCTTCGACCTGCGCCTCGAACCTCGTGGGCGCCCAGGTGCACATCGCGATGGACGCGACCAACATCTACTGGGCGAACGGCTGCGACGACGTGATCGATGACGATGCCGAGGCTGTAGCCGCGAGCGCGCGGAGCTGGAAATGGAACCGCGACCGTGAGGGAGCGGACCCGAGCCGCGCGCGTAAGCAAGCGGACGGGGCGCTCTGCTCGAGCAACCCGCTCCCGCGCGCCCACTCCCCCACCTGCCTGCACCGAGCGAGAATTGGGCTGGGGCAACGTGGTGAGGCGGAAGCGGGTTACTGGAATGGCGCGTGTGGTCCCCTTGCTTACGCGCGGGGCTCGGGTCCGCTTGCTCACGCGCGCGGCTCCAACGCGCTCGCCGGGCGAATGCCCCCTTCCTCGTGGCGCCTCCGCCGGCTAGCTTGCGCCGGCTGCCCGGCCCAGCGGGTCCCGTATGGAACGCGCAAGAAGCCCCCTCCTCGTCGCGATCGGCATCTACGCCTTCACCACGCTCGCGTTCGCGCTGACCTCGCCCGCTTCCACCTTCACCCAGCACACCCCGTACAACCACTACGCCCTCCTGGCGGACGGCTGGCTCCACGGCCGCCTCGACCTTGGCGGCCCCCCTCCCGCGTACACGGGGAACAACGACTTTGCCCTCTTCGAAGGCCGCCATTACGTAAGCTTCCCGCCCTTCCCCGCCGTCCTGATCGCGCCCCTCGTCGCCATCTCCGGCGGGGCGGCCGCGACGCGGGACGGGCTCTTCTTCCTCGCCCTCTCGGGGCTGGGCCCCGCGGTGATTTTCCTGGCGCTGGAGAAGCTGTCGCGCGTGGGGCGGAGCCGGCGCAGCGTGGGGGAGAACGTGGCCCTGGCGCTGCTCTTCGCGCTCGGCACGGTGTACTGGTTCACCGCGGTCCAGGGAACGGTCTGGTTCGCCGCCCACGTGGTCGGCGTGGCGCTCGCGGCCGTCTACCTCTACGCCTCGATCGAGGCCGCGCACCCCGTCGTGGCGGGCCTCGCCCTGGCGCTCGGGTTCGCCACCCGGCCCCCGATCGGCTTCGCGTTCCCGCTCTTCCTCTACGAGGCGTACGCCGCGGCCTCCCGCGCGGACCCGGACCGGGAGGCCGGCTCCTCCCCGAGCATCGGGCGGGCGGACGCGCGCGCGCTCCTCGACCGGCTCGCGCTCTTCGCGGCGCCGGCGTCGATCGTCCTGGCGGCGCTGCTCTGGCACAACCGGGCGCGCTTCCACGACCCGTTCGAGTTCGGCCACGCGCTCCTCCAGATCGGGTGGCGGGGCCGGATCGACAAGTGGGGCCTCTTCTCGTACCACTACCTGGGCCGGAACCTGGCGGTCGTCCTCACGGGCCTGCCGTTCTCTCGCCCCCCGGGTGCCGCAGGCCCGCCCTTCCAGATCAACGTCCACGGCCTGGCGCTCTGGATCACCAGCCCCTTCCTCGTGTGGGCCCTCTGGCCGAAGCGGACGGGGCCCTTCTTCTGGGCGATCGCGGCGACGGCGCTCGCGGTGGCCGCGCCGGACCTGCTCTACCAGAACACCGGGTGGGTCCAGTTCGGGTACCGTTTCTCGAACGACTTCGCCCCGTTCGTGATCGCGCTCGTCGCGATGGGCAACCGCAGGCTCTCTGCGCCGTTCTGGCTCCTCGCGGCGGCCGCGATCGGCGTGAACGCGTTCGGCGCCGTGACGTTCCAGCGCGGGGCGTATGCGCGGTACTATTTCATCGACGGGACGCAGCGGGTACTGCACCAGCCGGATTGAGATTGACTGGCGTTCCTGCGTGCCATCGGCTACGCACCCCGGGTCAAGGATGCGATCGCGCCCCCTCAACAGATCGAGGCTGATCCTCGCCGCCGCCTACGGCCTCGGCGGCGTCTTCGTCTACGCGGCGTGCGTGGCCCCGCCCCCGGTCGGCGAAATCCCCACCGTCATCCAGTTCGGAACCACCTCCGTCTCGGTCGACCCGTCCGCCTTCCTCGGCGCCGTCGAGTGCTCCACCCTGCCGGGCGGGATGCAGAGCTACGTGGCCACGGTCACGGACCAGACGGGGGGCTTCACCCTCGCCTCCTCGCCGCCCACGGCCTGCTCGCAGGCCGCGTTCTTCGAGGACATCGTCTCCGGCGACGGCTTCACGGCCGAGGTGGACGGTTACGAGGAGCCCTCGGACCAGCTCGTCCCCACGTGTGGGGCGTCTCCGCCAGGGACGGCCCAGACTTGCCAGACCGACAGCGACTGCGTGCCCGCTTACGGCTGTCAGGGGCGGTGCCTCGTCTCGCTCTTCGTGAACGAGGACTATTCCTGCCTCCAGAGCTGCCTCTCCCAGACCGACGCCGGCATGCCGAGCGACCAGGCGGTCCGGGGCTTCGCGAGCTGCATCGCCACTCCCGACCCCAAGAACAATCCTCTGGGCAACTGCGCGTCGTCCGCGCTGGGCGACCTCGTCACCTCGCCCCAGCCGAATACCTACATCGGCTGCGTGATGGGCTGCGAGGAGGGGACGCTGGGGGCGGCCGTTGCCTCCGACTTCCTGACGTGCCTCTCCAACAACAACGATTGTCTGCTCTCCGACATCCCCGTCCTGCAGACGGAGTGCAGCACGGCGCCGGCGAGGCAGGGCGGCGGCATCCCGTCCGGCGGCGTGCCCGACGGTGGCCTGGACGGCGGGGGGGATCTGGTGCTGACCGGCGAGGTGCAGGGGTGCGGCTGCTTCTACCCCATCGCCGAGGGCGACCGGAACATGTACCTGAGGATGCAGAAGCTGTACTGCCAGCAGGACAGCGACTGCTGCCCGCCGGGCGAGCGGTGCCCACAGGGAACGTGCCACGCCGTCCAGATCGGCGGCGTGACGAAGCAGGTGTGCCAGAGCGTCCCCGTCCATCCGCGCTGGCAGACGACGACGGCGCCCCCCAGCGCTCCGGACGCCGGGGCGGTTCCGGACGACGACTGCGAACTGAAAGTGAAAGACGCCGGCCCTCCGATCTGCGGCCAGCAACGGGTGATCGGGGCGACCCAGCGGGTCTGCAAGACCGACGCGGATTGCCCCTCCCTGGGCCACCGCTGTGTGAAGGACCTCTGCACGGACGGCTTCTGCACCCCCAAGGATCCGCGCCCGTGCTACTCGGACATGGACTGCCCGCCGAGCCGGCTCTGCGTGGCGGGGTACTGCGATCCCCAGGTCGTGGCGTACACCAACACCTCCATCACGCCCTGCTCGGTCGGTGACAACGACCCCGACGCCGGCGCGACGACGATCCAGGTGGTTGCCGGCGCCCTCCTCTCGTCGAGCCCGACGGAGCAGCCGGGCGCGCCCGTCTGCGTGGGGGGCGACCTGCCGGACGGCGGCAAGAGCTCGTGCAACACCACCGTGCCGGAGGGCGGCACGGGCACCGTCACCGCCTTCGACGTCGTCCCGGCCGATCCCACGATTGGCTCGACCTACCAGACCACCGGCCTGGGGTGCTGCGTCGACTCCGTTGTCAAGGGCCTGACGTTCACCCAGGGCGTCGTCCCCGACCGCTCGTACGCGTTCACCGTGCTGGCGTTCGACGGCGCGAGCACCCCTGCGTACTCGGCGTGCTGCTACGCCACGGCGCGCGCGGGGGTCGAGGTGACGGCGATGTGCGACCCGCTGGCCCCCGTGGGGGACGGCGGCTTCCCGCCGTGTCAGTGAAGGGCCCAGCGCCCCACCTGGAGCCCTAGAAACCCGGCCAAACCCTTTGCGCCGGGGCACCCGCTGGACTACTCCGGAGGTAGCCGCGCCACGCTGAAAGGCCCGCTCTAGGCGGGGGGATCGAGCATCCCCTGCCCAGGCGAACGGAGGGCCTCCGCCGAGCGGAGCGGCACCCGCGCCGGAGCATGGAAGAGACCACCAACATCCCGCAGAATCTCCCCGTCACCATCCAGGACGAGCTGCGCGTCGAGCTACCTCGATTACGCGATGAGCGTGATCATCGGCCGCGCCATCCCGGACGTGCGCGACGGGCTCAAGCCGGTGCACCGCCGCATCCTCTTCTCGATGAGCGAGCAGAAGATCGGCCCCAGCGAGCGCGCACAAGAAGTGCGCGCGCGTGGTCGGCGACGTGCTCGGCAAGTACCACCCCCACGGCGACCTCGCCGTGTACGACGCGCTCGTCCGCATGGGCCAGCCGTTCAGCCTGCGGTACCCGCTCATCGACGGGCAGGGCAACTACGGCTCGGTCGACGGCGACTCGCCCGCGGCCATGCGTTACACGGAGGCGCGCCTCTCCCGCCTCTCGGTCGAGATGCTCGCCGATCTCGAGAAGGAGACGGTCGATTTCGTCCCGAACTACGACGACTCGGAGCTCGAGCCCAGCGTCCTACCGTGCAAGTTCCCGCAGCTCCTCGTCAACGGCTCGGGCGGCATCGCCGTCGGGATGGCGACCAACATCCCGCCCCACAACCTGGGCGAGATCATCGACGCCACCATCGCCCTCATCAAGAACCCGGCGGTCTCCGTCGACGACCTGATGACGCACGTGCCCGGGCCGGACTTTCCGACGGGCGGGCTCATCTACGGCAAGAGCGGGCATCGACCAGGCGTACCGGACGGGCCGCGGGTCGATCGTCATGCGCGGCCGCACGACGGTGGAGAAGACGCACAAGGGGGATCGCGAGCAGATCGTCGTCAACGAGATCCCCTACCAGGTGAACAAGGCGCGCCTCGTCGCCAAGATCGCCGAGTGCCAGAAGGACAAGCGCATCGAGGGGATCAGCGAGGTGCGCGACGAGAGCGATCGGGAGGGGATGCGCATCGTCATCGAGCTGAAGAAGGACGCCTTCCCCCAGGTCGTCCTGAACCAGCTCTTCCGGCTCACGGATCTGCAGGCGAGCTTCGGCGTCATCAACCTCTCCATCGCGCACGGCCGGCCCGCCGTGCTCAACCTGAAGGAGACGCTCGAGCACTTCGTCGAGCACCGGCGAGAGGTCGTCACCCGCCGCACCCGCTACGACCTGCGCCAGGCCGAGGCCCAGCGCGAGATCGTCGAGGGCCTCGGGATGGCGACGAGCGACATCGATCGCGTCATCGACACCATCCGCAAGAGCGCCGACCCGGACGAGGCGCGGGAGAACCTGCTCAAGCTCTCGCTCCACGGCTTCGGCGAGTTCCTGCGCCGCGCCGGCAGGCCCGACGCGGAGTGCGCCGAGGCCGACAAGCGGACGGAGTACTTCCTCTCCGAGCGGCAGGCGAAGGCGATCCTCGAGATGCGCCTCTCCCGCCTCACCGGCCTCGAGCGGGAGAAGCTCGCCCGCGAGTACGGCGACCTCTCCCGCGAGATCGAGCGCCTCCGCGGCATCCTCGCCGATCCGGCCGTGCTCATGAACGTGATCGTGACCGAGCTCCTGGACGTCAAGGCCCGCTTCGCCGACGCCCGCCGCACCAACATCGTCCCTGCCGAGGCCGAGATCAACAAGGAGGACCTGATCCAGGAAGAGGACATGGTCGTCACGATCTCGCACAACGGGTACGTGAAGCGGACGGCTACATCCGACTATCGCGCGCAGAAGCGCGGCGGCAAGGGCTCGGTCGGCATGGAGGCGCGGGACGAGGACTGGGTGAGCAAGGTCTTCGTCGCGTCGACGCACGATTACGTCTTCTTCTTCAGCGACAAGGGGAAGGTGTACGTCAAGAAGGTCTACGAGATCCCCGAGGGCGCGCGGAACGCGAAGGGCCGGGCCATCGTCAACTTCGTCGGGATGGAGCCCGGGGAGAAGGTGGCGGCCATCACGCAGGTGCCCGACGTCTTCAAGGAGACGGACGCGCCCGAAGGCGAGAGGGAGGCCGACAAGCTCTTCGTCATGACGGTGACCCGGCGCGGGCAGGTCAAGAAGACGGCCCTCAGCGAGTACGAGAACTTCCGCGAGAAGGGGATCATCGGGGTCGAGATCGAGGAGGGCGACCAGCTCCTCAGCGCGGCCATCACCGACGGCTCGCGCGAGATCCTCCTCGCGACGCGGAGCGGGATGTCGATCCGCTTCTCCGAGGAGCAGGTGCGGCCGACGGGGCGCGCGACGATGGGCGTCAAGGGCGTCGAGCTGGAGGAGGGCGACGTGGTCGTCGGCATGGGCGTGACCGGCGACGAGCGCGACCGGGTGCTCGCCGTCTGCGAGCGCGGCTACGGCAAGCAGACTCCGCTGGAGGAGTTCCGCCTCCAGTCCCGCGGCGGCAAGGGCGTCATCCTCATCGACGCGAGCGAGCGCAACGGGCCGGTGGTCGGCGTGGCCATGGTCGGCCCCACGGACGAGGTGCTGCTCGTCACCGACCGGGGGCAGATGCTGCGCACCAAGGTGAGCTCGATCCGCGAGACGGGCCGCAACGCACAGGGCGTGCGGCTGATGAACGTGGACGACGGCGAGCGCGTCGTGGCCATCGAGACGTTCGCCGAGGCCGACGACGGGAGCGGGGGCACCGGGTCGCTGCCGCCGCCCGCCGATGGCGGCGCGGCGCCCCCCGAGGGGGCGAACGGGGTGGAGTAGGCGCACCGGGGGGCGCGGCTTCCGGGCCGCGCCCCTACGCGAGCCGGCGGTAGAGCTCCGCATTCTTCTGGAGGACGGTCTCCGCCGCCGCAAGGAAGTCCTCGTCCGGGCTGGCCAACAGATCGGCCACCGCCGCCCGAGCAAGGTTCTGGCCGCCCGGCGCCCCTGGCACGCGCTGTGGAACCCACGCGATCCTCGACAGGAGGATCGCATGACGCAGCCGACGCAGAACGGGTCGGCCGGCCGCCAGAACGGGGCGCGCCGGCGAGGGATGGAACGCGGAGGCGGTCGCCCGCGGCCTAGGCTGGCTGAGCCTCGGACTCGGCGTCGTAGAGCTCGCGGCCCCGCGAGCGATGGACCGCGTGATCGGCGTCGCCCCCAGCCGGCGCCGCGGGGCCACCACGCGCGCCGTCGGGGTGCGCGAGATCGCGACCGGGGTCGGCCTCCTGACGCTCCGGCGGCCCGCCGGCTTCCTCCTGGTGCGCGCCCTCGGCGACGTGATGGACCTCGCCCTCCTGGGCACGTCGCTGCGCGGGCGGAGCGCGCGACGGGGGCGGCTCGTCGCGGCGACCGCGTCGGTGGTCGGGCTGATGATTCTCGACACGCTCGCCGGCGCGGACATCGGCCTCGGCGGGCCCTCCGCCGACGTGCTGGAGGGCGAGGGGCGCCTCGAACGGGTGACCGGTGTCGTCACGATCGGCCGGCCGCCCCCCGAGGTCTACCGCTTCTTCCGGGACCTCCGGAACGCGCCGCGCTTCATGGGCGGCATCCGCTCCGTCGAGCCGATCGACGAGCGGCGATCGCGCTGGAGCGCGACCTTGCCGGGCGGCGGATCCGCCGTGTGGGAGGCGGAGATCGTCGACGACCGGCCCGGCGAGGGCTTCGCCTTCCGCGCGCTCGGCGAGGCGGCCACGGCCCTCTCCGGATCGGTGCGCGTCCAGCGCGCGCCCGGCGACCGCGGCACGATCGTACGGCTCACGCTCGCGTCGCCGAGCGGCGGCGCGATCGCCGCGGCGTTCGCCAAGCTGCTCGGCCCGGCGCTGGAAGCTCAAGGCGAAGGCCGACCTCCGCCGCCTCAAGCAGATCATGGAGATCGGCGAGGTCGTCCGGTCGGACGCGAGCATCCACCGCGGCCCGCACCCGGCCCGGCCCGCCGAGGCGAAGGCGCGCGTGCGGATCGATGAGGCGGCGGCCCGCGAGGCGGGAGCGCGCCCCTCGGCGGCGATGGAAGGAGGCGCGCGATGAAGGCCAACTGCTGGATGGGCAAGCGAGACGTCCGCGTCGAGGACGTGCCCGATCCGGTGATCCTCAACGCGCGCGACGCGATCGTCCGCGTCACGTCGACCGCGATCTGCGGCTCCGATCTCCACCTCTTCAACGGCTTCATCCCGACGATGGAGCGAGGGGACGTCCTCGGCCACGAGTTCATGGGCGAGGTCGTCGACGTGGGGCCCGAGGTGAAGAACCTGCGCGTGGGCAACCGCGTCGTGGTCCCGTTCCCGATCGCGTGCGGGCGCTGCGCGATGTGCCAGCAGGAGCTCTACTCGACCTGCGAGAACAGTAACCCCAACGCCTGGATGGCCGAGAAGCTCTGGGGGCACAGCCCCGCCGGCATCTTCGGCTACTCGCACCTGCTCGGCGGCTTCGCCGGCGGGCAGGCCGAGTACGCGCGCGTCCCCTTCGCCGACGTCGGGCCCATCAAGGTGCCCGAGGGCCTGCGCGACGAGCAGGTGCTCTTCCTCTCGGACATCTTCCCCACGGCGTACATGGGCGCGGAGATGTGCAACGTCGCGCCCGGCGACACCATCGCCGTCTGGGGCGCCGGGCCCGTGGGGCTGCTCGCGATGGCGAGCGCGAAGCTGCTCGGCGCCGAGCGCGTCATCGCCATCGATCGCTTCGATTACCGCCTCCAGATGGCCACGGAGAAGGCCGGGGCGACCGACGTCATCGACTACGAGGAGACGGACGTGCTCGAGGCGCTCGCGGAGATGACCGGAGGGCGCGGCCCGGACGCGTGCATCGACGCGGTCGGGATGGAGTCGCACGGCTGCGGCGCGCTCTTCGCCTACGACCGCATGAAGCAGGCGCTGCGGCTCGAGACGGACCGGCCGATCGCGCTGCGCGAGGCGATCCAGGCGTGCCGGAACGGCGGCACGGTCTCCGTGATCGGGGTCTACGGCGGGCTCATCGACAAGTTCCCGATCGGCGCCGTGATGAACCGATCGCTCACGATCCGCAGCGGACAGTGCCACGTGCAGCGCTACCTCCGCCCGCTGATGCGCCGCATCGTCGAGGGGGAGATCGACCCGAGCTTCGTCATCACCCACCGGCTGTCCCTCGCGGACGCGCCGCGGGGGTTCGGAGCCTTCGTCGACAAGCAGGACCGCTGCGAGAAGGTCGTGCTCTCCGCGTGAGTCAGAGCCCGGCGGTCGAGATCTCGCCCGTGTAGACGGCCTCGAAGTCGCTCCCGTGAACGTTCTCGAAGTCGGACACCAGGTCGTCCATCAGCGGCGTCCAGGCGTCGTCGCTGTCGCCCTGGAAGTACCAGTCGCTGCCGTTGTCGGCGAGGATGATGCCGTACTCCTTCAGGGCCGTCAGGATCACGAGCGTCGGGCCCTTGAACGGGCTCGTGTCGAAGCTCGCCTTGAGGCGGAGGCGCAGGCCCATCGGGGGGAGCGCAGGGTTCTTGTCGCCGGCGGCGTGCGTCGCGGGGTGGATGTAGCCCTGCTGCGACTGGCCCATGGTGAAGCGGATCGCGTGCTCGATCTTCCCCGCCTTCACCTCCGACACCTTCACGAGCCCAGGCAGGATGGGGAGCCCGGCCGCGTCCGCGCTCGTCCACCCGTCGTGCCGCAGCTCGTCGGACGAGAGGTCGAACTTGGCGCCCGACCCGCAGGCCCAGCCGGGCCCGTTGTAGAGGCTGCTCCACGTCTCGTAGAGCAAGCACGTGCCCTCCTGCACGACGAGGACGTGCATGTCGCCGCCCGAGTCCGACCCGCCCTCGACGCGCGCGTTCGCGGGGAAGGGGTAGGGGCCCGGATCGCTCTCCGACGCATACATGAAGCTCATCGGCACGCCGGGCTGGGAGGAGGGGACCGTCTGCCACGGGATGCCGTAGTGATCCGTCGACCAGTCGCCCCAGTCCGGGTGAAGGTGCGTCCCGAGGTTCATCGTCCCCTGGTAAGCCGGCCACTGGGGGTGCACCGGGAACTTGGTCGTGTCGTCGATGCGCGTGTTCCACGGGCTGTCGGCGGGGAAGATCGAACAGCCGCCGATGACCGGCGAGGTGCCGGTCACCGTCACCCCGGGGTTGCCCCCCTCTCCCCCGCTGCTCCCGCTGCCGCCTGCGGCGTGCGAACCGCACCCAGCCGAAGCCATCGCCCCGACACCCGCTGCAAGCAAGAGGAGCTTTCCGAAGCGCGCGCCAATCCTCATGCCTACACGCTACCAGGGCGCCCCCGCCGTGGGGTAGGTGCTGGAACCCCGGCCGTGACGCCCGGGGTTCCACACGTTCCCCGTGCCTACTCACCTACGGCAGGCCCACCACCATCGTCGGGCTCGTGTACGTCGCGCTGGTCCCGTTGCCCACCTGTCCGCTGTACGAGTCGCCCCAGCAGGCGACGCTGCCGTCGGTGTAGAGCGCGCAGGTGTGGTCGTCGAAGGCGCTCACGCTCTGCACGCTCTTGGTGAGGCCGACCACCGGCACGGCCATCGGCTCGGTTTCGTAGTCGCCGCTGCCGAGCTGGCCGAAGTCGTTGCAGCCCCAGCACGCCACCGTCCCGTCCTTCAGCCACGCGCAGGCGTACTGGTCGCCCGCGGCGACGCCCACGGCGGGGACGGTCGCGCCGCCGTTGTTGATCCCCTGCACGGGCGCGGGCACCGCGTTCGGGTTCTGGCTGAAGCCGCCGTTGCCGAGCTGACCTTGGTCGTTCAGCCCCCAGCAGTACACCTGGCCGGTGCCGTTGAGCCCGTCGGTCGCGCACGCGAAGGCGAGGCCCGTCGCGACGGAGACGATCGGCTTGGTCACGTTCGGCAGGGTGATCTGCGCCGGCGTGAGGACGTCCACGAGGGGCAAGCCGTCGACGCCGGACTCGCCGGACAGGTTGCTGCCCCAGCAGTAGAGGTCGCCGGTGCTCAGGATGGCGCACGCGTGGGCCGGGTAGGTGCCCCAGTCGACGGCGTACACGGCGAGGGCGGTGGCCGCGGCGGGGAGGGGCACGGGCTTGAGGGTCGGGGTGGCCGGCGTCGTGGTGGTGCCGTCGCCGAAGAGGCCGACGTCGTTGCCGTTCGGGTCGTTGGCAGGGTCTGCGTAGACGATGACCTGCCCGCTCGCGAGGCGGCCCATGTCCAGGTGGTTGTTGAGCAGGCCGGGAAACGCGTCGACGTAGTTGGTCGCGGACCAGGCCAGGAGCCGCATCGCGGGCACCGAGCTCCCGTCCTCGAGGAGCAGCGGCGTGGCGCCGCCGGACTTCACGTCGAAGAGCGCGTCCCAGGCGTCGCGCGGCTTGAGCAGCGCGTTGTTCTTCGCCAGGTCGGTGAGGGGCGGGGAGGGCGTGATCTGCTGGGGCCCGTTGGGCACGTAGGCGCCACCATTCCCCCAGTAGTGCGCGCTCATGTCCGCGAGCGTCACGTTCGTCGACGCGCCGCCGCAGGTCAGCGTCGTGGCGGCTGAGGGGAGGGTGACGCTCTGTGCGGTGTTCGGGAACTCGGCGCCGCCCACGCCGAGCCCGCCGGTGTCGTCCAGCCCCCAGCAGTACACGCTCTTGCCGTACGACACGTCGGGGATGCGGAGGCACTGCGCATTGAAGCCGAAGTCCCCGCCGAAGCCGACCGTGAGCTCGATGGGCGCCCCCGGCACCGAAACGGACGGGGGCGGGTCCCACGTCGTCGGGTCGTTGCCGTATTGCCAGAGCGGAAGGCAGGCCAGCGTGTTGCCCGTGACGTCGCAGAACGTGTTGCCCGCCGCGATGTGCGTCGGCACCCCGGCGTTCAGGTACTGGGCCGGCTCGGTGAACGTCCAGCCAGGCGCGCCCGCGTCCGCGCCGCCGTCCGCGCCGCCGTCCGCGCCGCCCTCCGCGCCGCCGTCCGAGGCCGCGCCGCCCGCGCCCCCGCTCCCGCCGGCGCCACCGGTTCCGGGAGACGGCGGCGGCACGGGCCGCGACACGTACACGCCGCCGCTGCGCAGGATGAACACGTAGCCCGACCCGACCGCGATCTCCTCCGCGTCCTCCACCCCCGGGATCTGCAGGGGCTTGTAACCTGCCCCCCAGCACCACACCTCCTTGGTCGTCGAGGTCGTCAGCAGGGCGCACGAGGGAGTATCGCCGCTGCCGATGCGGATCTGGGCCGCCGGCGCGTCGAGCGGGATCCGGACCGGCGTCGCGCTCGTGACCTGGTTGCCCGTGTCGGTACCGTCCCCGAAGCAGCCGACGTCCTGGAGCCCCCAGCACCAGACGCTGCCGGCGGTGTCGCCGAGCCGCGCGCAGGAGCAGCCGGACCCGACGCCGACCTCGACGGCGACCTCGTTCTGCACCTTCAACGTGTGCGTTTGAGCCGAGGCGCTCGTCCCCAGCACGTCGAACTGGTTGTTTCCCCAGCAGGTGATCGAGCCGTCCGCCAGGAGGGCGCACTGCTGGACGTCGGCGACCGCCACCTGCACGGGCGCGGTCACGCCCGTGACCTTCTGGGGCGTGGGAAACATGAGGAAGGAGTCGTCCACGAAGAGCGACCCGAACTGGCTCGGGCTCCCGCCGTTGTACCCCCAGCAGTACACGTCCTGACCGTCGACGGCGCAGCCGCGCTGCTGGCCGAGCGCGATGGTCCGCGGGGGCTCGCACACCTGGCCGATGGGGTCGCACAGGGCCTTGGCGCCGCAGTCCGTGGCGGTCCCCGGTTTCCCCCCGGCGTCGCAGATGGTGAGCATGCTGCCCGAGCACGTCGCGGTCAGGGGCGTACACGTCGCCCCGCCGCCCGTTCCGGTGCTGGTGGTGACGCCGGCGCCGCCGTGCCCGCCGGAGCCCGTGCTGGTGGTGACGCCGGTGCCGCCGTGCCCGCCGGAGCCCGTGCTGGTGGTGACGCCGGCGCCGCCGTTCCCGCCGGGGCCCGTGCTGGTGGCGACGCCCGTGCCGCCGTGCCCGCCGGTGCCGGTGCCGGTGCTGCTGGTGACGGTCGCGCCGCCGTGGCCCATGGAGCCCCCTCCGCTGCCACCCGTGCCCTCGGGCTGGCCCCCGTTGATGCCGAAGATGGCGTTACAGGCAGGGGCGGCGAGGAGGACCGCAGCCAGGAAGGTCAAGCGAGTGGGACGGAAGCGCATACGGGCTCCAGCGTAGCCGACCCTTGCACGGGGCCAAAGGGGACGCGCTGCGGGCGCGTGTCCAGGGGCCCGTCAGGGCTTCCCCGCGAGATCGGCGACCGCAGCGATCAGCGCACCCGGCGAGACGGGCTTCGCCAGGTGCCGCTGGAAGCCGGCCAGCTCGGCCATGCGCACGTCAGCCACCCCCGCGTAGGCCGTCAGCGCGAGCGCCGGCAGCTCCTGCTCGCGGGTCGCGGCCAGCGCGCGGATCTTGCGGAGCAGCGCGTACCCGTCCTCCTCCGGCATCCCGATGTCGGAGACGAGGACGTCCGGCCACGCGCGCTCGACGGCGCGCATCGCCTCCGCGGCCGACGCGGCCATCGTGACGCGCGCGCCCTGGGCCTCGAGCGTCACGCTGAGCAGATCGCGGACGTCCGCCGCGTCGTCGACGACCAGCACCGAGACGCCCTGGAGCCGCGAGGAGACGGAGAACGGGGTCAGCCGGTCCGTCACGTCGCGGTCGTCCGTCACCTCGCCGGCCCGCCGGGGGACGGGCAGCGTGACCGTGAACGTGGCCCCGCGGCCCATGCCCTCGCTCGCGGCGGTGATGGTCCCGCCGTGCAGCTCGACGAGGCGCTGCGCGATCGTGAGCCCCAGCCCGAGGCCGCCCTGCGCGCGCGAGGCGCTCGCCTCCGCCTGGCGGTAGCGCTCGAAGACGTGCGGCAGGAAATCGGCGGCGATCCCCACGCCCGAGTCGCTCACGCGGAGCGTGATGGTCTCCGCCCCGCGCGTGAGGAACACCGAGACGCGCCCCCCCGCGGGCGTGAACTTCACGGCGTTCGACAGCAGGTTCCACGCGATCTGCTGGAGTCGCGCGGGGTCGGCGTACAGCCGCCCGATCGCGCGGTCGATCGTCGTCTCGAGCGCGATGCGCTTGGCCTCGGCCATGGGCCGCACGACCTCCACCGCGGCGCGCACGATCGACGAAGGGTCGATCGATCGGACGTCGAGGCGGATCTTGTCGGCCACGATCCGGCTCACGTCGAGGAGATCCTCGATGAGCTGCACGAGCACCTTCGCGTTCCGCTCGATGGTCTCGAGGCCCCGCACGAGCCCGGGCGCCTCGGGCGCGCGCGTCCGCAGGAGGTTGGCCCAGCCGAGGATGGCCGTGAGCGGCGTGCGCAGCTCGTGGCTGAGCATCGAGAGGAAGTCGTCCTTGGCGCGGCTCGCGGCCTCCGCCTCGGTGCGGGCGCGCGCCGCGGTCTCGTACAGGCGGGACCGCTCGAGGGCGTAGGCGCACTGCTCCCCGAAGGCGAGCATCGCGGCGCGGTCCTCCTCGTCGAACCGGCGCGGCTCGTCGTAGGCCAGCCGCAGGGCCCCGAGGGTGCGCCCGTGGACGGCGAGCGGGATGGCCGCGAGCGCGCCTGGCAACAGGCTGCCCGCGAGGTGCGGGTACCGGGCGATCGTCGCGTCGACCGTCTCGAAGACGCGCACGTGGCCGGTGCCGACGGCCTCGGTGAGCGGCGCGTCGACCGCCATCGGGAGGTGCTGCAACGCGGCGACCGCGTCGGGCGGGTAGCCGACCCACTGCACGATCTCGAGCGCATCGCCCTCGTCGGTCAGCAGACCGATGAGGCCCCGGGGCGCGCCGAAGGCGGCGCAGCCCTGGGAGACGACCACGGCGGCCACGTCGTTCGGCGTGCGCGCCTCCGAGAACGCGGCCGTCACCGCCTGGATGCGGGCCGCCCGCTCGGCGGCGCGCTCGGCGCGCGCCTGGGTCAGCGCGCGATCGAGGGCCTGCGCGCACTGGTCGGCGACCGTCACCGCGAACGACTTGTTGCCTTCGGTCAGCGCCCTCCTGCTCGGGAAGCCCATCGAGAACGCCCCGATGACGCGACCGCCGACCTGGAGCGGGAGGGCCGCGATCGCCTGGACGCCGGCCTCGACGACCCGAGGGCCGATTCCGTCGGGCCCGTCGATCCACTGTGGCTGCTCCGTCCTGGCTGCGCGCGCCACCGAAGCATCGCTTTGGACCGGGACGGACAGCGGGCAGACGAGGGGGAGGGTGCTCGTGTCGAGGTGCTCCACCCGATCGAGGGTCTCCCCGCCTGGACCGAGCACGTAGACGGCGGCCCAGGGCGCGCCGAGCAGCGTGGGCCCGTGCGCGAGCATCGCCCGCGCAACGTCCGAGACGCTACGGGACCGCGAGAGCGCCGCCGTGAGCGCCTGGAGCTGCGCCAGCCGCGCAACCGCCTCCTCGGCGGGCTCCCGGCCATCAGCTTGCTTTGCGCCGTCGGCGGCCATGACATCCCGTCATCGTGGGGACGTTCGATCGGGCGATGCATGGATCGTCCACGCCCCCAGACGTCGCTTTATTACACGCGCAGGCGGTGCCTTACAAGGACGCGTCGCGTCGAGACGATGTGCCGCACGCGGCGCTTCGAGCGATCGGTTCGGTCATCGGCCGCCCCTCTCGGCGAGCACGCGCATGGTCTCGCGGTACCCGTCGAGCGAACCTGGGCACGCGGGCGGCCCTCGTCGTCGCGGCGGCGCTCCTGCTCGACTACACGCTCAACGTCGCCGTCGCGGTCTCCTCGGGGGTCGGCGCGCTCGTCTCCGTCGTCCCGTCGCTCCTGCCGTACGCGCTCCTGCTCTGCCTCGGGATCCTGGTACTGCTCGTCCTCGTCGACCTGCGCGGCCCACGCACCTCGGGGCTCGCCTTCTCCGCGCCGACGTACACGTTCCTCGCCTGCCTCTTCGTGGTCATCGCGATCGGTGCATGGAAGACCGCCGTCCACGGCGGCCACCCGCCCGCCGTGGAGGCGCCCCCTTCGTCGCACGTCCTCGGCGCGGCGAGCCTCTGGCTCCTCCTCCGCGCGATCGCGAGCGGCTGCACGGCGATGACCGGCGTGGAGGCGGTGAGCAACGGCGTGCCCGCGTTCCGCCGGCCGGGCACCGTGCGGGCGCGGCGCACGCTCACGCTGATCATCGCGTCGCTGATCGCCCTCCTCGCCGGCGTCGCCGGGCTCTCCCGCGCCTACGGCATCACGGCGACGGAGCCGGGCAAGGCCGGCTACCAGAGCGTCCTGTCGATGCTGGTCGCCGCGGGCGTGGGGCGCGGCGTCTTCTATCACGTCACGCTCGCCGCCGTCGTGGCGGTGCAGGCGCTCTCCGCCAACACCAGCTTCGCCGACTTCCCGCGCCTCTGCCGCATCCTCGCGGGGGACGGCTACGTCCCCGAGCCCTTCGTGCACCGCGGCCGGCGCCTCGCCTTCTCCTACGGAATCGCCGTGCTCGCCGTGCTCGCCGCCGTGCTCCTCGTCGTCTTCGGCGGCGTCACCGAGGGCCTCATCCCCCTCTTCGCGGTCGGCGCCCTGCTCGCCTTCACGATGTCGCAGGCGGGCATGGTGCAGCACTGGCGCAGGGCCGACAAGCAGCGCCGGCACCGCGCCAAGCTCGTCGTCAACGCCACGGGCGCGGCCGCCACGGGGGCGACCGTGGTCGTCGTCTTCCTCTCGAAGCTCACCGAAGGCGCGTGGATCTCGGCGCTCCTCGTCGGCCTCATGATCGCCGGGTTCTCTGCCGTGCGCCGCTACACGCGCGCCGCTCTCGCTCGATCAGGGACGGCCCATCGTCGTCGTCCCCGTCCGCTGCTGGAACCAGGGCACGCGCGCGGCGCTGCGCTTCGCCTACACCCTCTCGGATGAGGGGAAATCAACTGGCTCCTAGGGTCTCTTGTTCTCGCCAGTGTGCCTCGACGGGAGGAACGCGTCCCCGATCCTCCACGGGATGATCTTGGTCCCCGCTCCATGCTGATCGAGTGATTGGTGCAACAGTCCGAGGAGTCTTCGTTCATCGGAGCCTGAGCAGAGATCTCCGACATCTCCCCACCAATGAGCGTACGGCAAGAAGAATGGTATTTGGGCGCTGGCGCAGATTTTTGCCACTCCAGTGGGCCCGAGTGTGAGCTGCTGGTTCCTGAACGTGTGGAATCGTTCCATCTGGCTCGCGGACAGCGCCAGCCAGTAGTGCCCCTGGCCGGTGATGTAAAACGGCGAGCGTGGCGCAAAAGCGCGCAGGTTGCTGGCCAAGCAATCCACAGATCCGAGATCACGCCGAACCCTCTCGGAGACCTCCAGCATCGACCCCAACGGGTCGACGCCGGTGTCGATGAGCACCCAGCACCTGATGCGCTCCGTCGAGATCACGTACGAGCTCCCCCAGTTGCGGGTAAATCGGCTAGGCAGTGGCTCATCCCTGAGAGGCTGCTCGCCGTAGAACGGCAAGACATGGACATCGATATCGCCAATCCGCACGGGCGCCGCGTACCACTGGGGTGTCCTTACGTCGACAAACCCCAGTCGGCGCAGCTCCGATGCCATGTCCGGTGCGAGAATCGACGCACGCGGAACATCAGGGACGATGATGGTGGTTTCGGGAGCGAATGTCAGCAGCGTCGCGAGATCGTAATGGTCGCCGTGGGAGTGCGAGATCAAGATCGCGTCGACCAGGCCTTCCAGCTGGGCGCGATGAATGTCCAGGTGGGTCGTTGTCGGTCGGTACTTGCTGTGGAGGTGCGGGTCGACCAGCACGCCTGTCGTCTTCGAACGGAACAACAAAGAAGCATGCTGCAAGCGATGGACGCCGGGTTCGTGCAGCGGGCGCAAACAGTTGTATCGCGAGCCGCCGGTCGCGACGATGTCGTGCAGCCGCAAGCGCTTCGCTAGCCGTCCCCAGAGCGGCGATTTTTGCGAGAGTTGCTTCGTCGTGAAGCGCCCCGAACCAATCGCCGCATGCATTTCGTGCAGGCTCAGGATGACGTCGTTACTGCCGGTCTCGAGGGAGAATTCGCGCCCCGTCCCGCGGCTCCCGTAAGAGACCAGCGCCGTCTGCGATGCCACCGGGAAGAGCCATTCGTCGCGCAGGCGAAACTCGTCGGGCGGGCCTTGCTCGAAATATCTGAAGATCTCGGGCATGACGTTGGACAGCCTGGAGATCGCCAGCGAGAGCGGCTCCCCCTGAGCAAGCGCTTTGGACAGATTATCGATGAGGGGTCTCAGCCTGGAAATTACGCCGTCGTGCGCGAACGAGACGCCGAGGACGGCGCGGTCGGAGAAGGTGATGGTTCGTGTCATCGGCGCCTCGGCGCAGTGTGACGGAAAATGATCGCGGTCGTCCGAGTGCTTCGCGGCGCGTACACCTCGAGGATTCGTCATGCAATGCTCGTGCAGAGCGACTGAATTCAGTTCTGCGCCGCGTGGTGACAGACACGAGAACACTTCCACCGCGGACGCGCAGCGACGAGATCGCCGCCAGCATTCCACGCGACAGGATCTCCACTGCCGAGCCGGACGATCGCCGCCCCCCGGCCGCGATCCGGATGCAGTTGCAGCGCCGTAGCGCGGCCCCGAGTGGTTGGACGTTGCTGGACACAGCGCGAGGTCCCCGGGGCTCGGCCTCGGCCCACCGGCAGCACGGGTGGCTTCAGGGAGGCCCCCGGGCGCGCTGAGGTGGGCGCTGCCGCTCACCCGGTGCCCTCGCCTCCCGTGTGTGCGATCGTCTCTCGGGTCCGGTACAATAGCGCCAGCGTCAGGCGCTCGCGCTCCGCGTCGATGCCGATCAGCCGATTGAAGTGCATATGGACGAAGTGCGCCAGCAGACGATCCTCCGGCTGGAGGAGCAGCGATCGGCTCCGGAGACTCGGCCTGCCCCGCGACCAGCGGCCGCATCTGCTCTCGGGTGCGCTCCATGCCGCTCCGGATCTCGGGTGGCAGCGCGGCAGCGGACGCGGCGTCGCGTGGGGCGACGTAGGACCGGAGCACCGCGTGGCGCTTGCGGTACTCGGGCCCGGACGCGTGCTTGTCGCCGCGCCGCTCGCGCAGCCAGCGGATCTCCTCCGCTGCCTGGAGCCCCAGCGCGAAGAGCAGGTTGTCGATGGTGGCCACCACCAGATCGTGCGGGTCAATCTGGCGGTTCCGCTGGAGGAGGGCGAGGTGCTCCACGACGGACGAGGAGTCGACGCCGAAGATCTGCTCGGCGAAGACGATGCCCTCCCGCCCTCCGTAGCGTTCGACCTCCCGGTCGTAGGTGTCGAAGGCGAAGCGCAGGCAGCGTCCCTGATCCAGGAGCGCGGTCGCCCAGCTGCACAGCTCGGTGAAAAGGCCCTGGCGCAGGTCGGGCTGAGCGCAGCGGAAGCGGAGGCGGAGGTGATGGTCGGGGTCGGTGTAGCGGATGAAGAACCACTGCTCGGCGAGCCCTCCGTCGAGGAGGCGGTGGGCGAGGTCCCGGACGGGGCCGACGAGCAGGTCGTCGTGAAGGTCGGGGCCGCAGTAAAGCTTGAGGTACACCCACTCGCTGCCGGGGGAAAACAGCCGAGCCTGTCGCTCTTCGGATCGTGACGAAACCTCGTGGGTCGGGTGGCTGACCGCGGGGGCGCGCGCGGGCGGCGAACGCCGGACCAGGGACAGGCAAAGCTCGGTGGAGAACGAGCCGCCGGGGCCCGAAGCCCACGCTTCACCGAGCGCCGGGATGACCTCCTGCAGGATGATCAGCTCCCCGTCTTTCTGATGGGCGATCTCCGCCTCCAGCTCGGCGGCTTGCCGAACGTCTTCGAGATCCAGGAGCAACCGATTGTCCGCGCTCGTCAGGTAGACGTGGCGCGGGACCGCCCAGGTCCGCCTCCATTGCTCGAGCGCCGCGGGGAAATCCGCCGGGCCCGCCCTCGGGCAGAACTGCTCCCGGCAGGAGAAATCGATCTTCCACTCGGCGGGCCGGAGCACCACCCGGCCGGACTGCACCCGAGGCAGGTACGGGAAGGAGCCGCCTTTCCCCAGTCGAACCACATGAGGAGGCGCGCACCGTCGTGGTGGATCTCCGAGATGAAACGGCACACGTCGGGGCCCTGGAAGACGTTGAGCATGTGCCCGCTGGAGATCCGGACCTCCTTGCCGGCCCTGGGCCAGCGCAGATAAAACCGATCGTCCCTCACGCCGACGACGAGCTCCCGTAGGGGGATGCTCTCGGCGGCGGTCAGGCCTGGCAGCAATCCCACCGAGATCTCGTGGCTGCGGATCCCGGGGCGGATGCTCACGTTCGCCGTGCGGGATCGCTGCGGGAGATACACCAGCTCCGCCCAGATCGCGTCGGCCTGCGTGGCCTCCTCCTCGGCGGCAATCCGGCGCAGCACGCCGATCCCTCCCTCCCCGAGGCCTCCGGCAAACCGGCCGGCGACCCGGCCGGCCGTCGTTGGGCCCACGTTCGGCCCGAGCACGATCGTGAACTCCCCGGCGTCGAGGGCCTGTGGCGATCGGGCGGCGACGAAGACTGGCAGAATCGAGCGAGGCCGGGGCTCGTTCGGGTCGATCTCCCCGGCCCCGAGGCGTGACAGGAGGGCGTCGTCGAGGTCGATGCGGGGACACAGCGTCCGCTGCGCCGACACGGCAATCTCCAGCAACACCCGCTCGCGCCGGGCAACGGCTCGACCGGCGTGCGGAGCGGCCCGCGTCGGGGAGTAAGCGCCGACACCCAGGTTGCCGTCCAGGAGCTCGAGCAACGGCACCTCCCGGTCGAGACCGTAGCGCGACACGAAGGCCTGCCGGTACGCCGCCATCCCGAGCGAGCCTTCGGGATAGGGCGTGAGCCGGAGAAGGCATCCGCGGCCCGGCAGGCCTCTTCACCGACCGCCCGGTGGATCCTCGTCCGCTCCGGGGAAAAGAACAGGTCGACCTGGAAGGGTGTGTCCACGGCCTCGCGCGGGACGAGCCGCTCCGCACGGACGAGGAGCTTCTCATAGGCTCCGAGGGCTTCCTCCGTGGGGAGCGTCTCCCGAATCTTCGCTTCTTCGAGCAGGAGCCGGAGCTCGTCCGCAATCGGGCGTGCCGCCGCGATCCCGACGAGCCGGTCGAGCACGTGCCGGGCCGGGTCGCCGCCGGTCAGCGGGGGACGAAGCTCGGTGAGCAGGAACGTCTGCTCCAGCAGGCTCGTCAGCAGACGATCCACCTTGTCCGGCGTGGCCCGGGGCGTCGCCAGCAACTGGTCCCGAAGACAGCTGTACACAACCGGGACCTCGGCCAGCTCCAGGGCCCGGCGGACGCCGCCCGTCGCTCGGATCGAGACCTCGCAAGCCTGGCCCGACTCCGAGAGGCTCGCGCGCGCCGAGAGGACGAAGCACTCCGCGCGGAGGTAAACCGCGGGG
Organism: uncultured delta proteobacterium; assembly: GCA_963827955.1. Lineage (GTDB taxonomy): Bacteria > Myxococcota_A > Polyangia > Polyangiales > Polyangiaceae > CAWHDJ01. The sequence continues at coordinate 214,070 of CAWHDJ010000018.1, forward strand.
TTGGTGGCGACCCGCAGCCGATCGCGCACCTCCGGACTGCTCTCCAGAGTGGAGATGAGGTGAGTGAGCCAGGCCATGTCGGGGCGACTCCGCCGCCGCGCGCTCCCGTCGAGCGTGAAGTCCGTCTCCCAATCCAGGTGGGCGAGGCAGACGCCGGCGAACATCCCATACGGCGTGGGCCGGCTCGACATGCGGATCAGGTAACGCAGCAGCTTGGACCGGACCCCATGGTCGCGGCGGCCATCCGCGCGATCGCGCTCCAGGGCCTCGTACAGGGATCGGCTGCCGACCAGGAGGGCGAGGCGGACGCAGGGATCTTCGAGGGCCGCGTACGCGTCGCGCGGGGCATCGCCCGAGAAGCCGTCGTACCGCTCCAGCGGCAGGAGGGGTGCGCGGAGCAGGACGGTCTCCAGAGGCTCGAAGAGCGGCAGGCGCGAGCCTCGTTTTCGGGTCGCTGGAGCGGGGACCGGCTTCGTGTGTGCGCTGGACATGAGGGATCTCCGCGTCAGGACAGGAGGAACATCCGGTCCCATGTCGGTTCGACGAGCGTGGTGGCCGCGAGCATCACCAGGCACGCGCCCGGCGCGCCGTCCAGGAGACCGGGATCATCAATGCTCGTGCCCGTGTGGTCGATGCTCCTGAAGCCGAGGATCGACCCAGGGTCGTAGGCGTCCACGAGCTGCGCCAGCAGGGCGCGCGTTGCGTGCTCGAACACGGGGAGGCCGGTGTCGCGGGCGAAGCGCATGGTGATTTGGAGCAAGCCGGCGACGCCATGACAGAACGTCGGAGAGGGAATATCCCTCTCCTCGACCGGACGAGTGACCGCCGACCGCATCGCGTCGACGGCGACCTGAGACCAGTCGGGCCTCGCGAGGGCCTGCCCGGCAAGGTAGAGGGCCCTGCTCAGCCCGGGGCTCCCGTAACACCAGCCGGCGATGGCCGGTCGAGGCTTTGCCCGAGATTCCTCTCGTTCGCCTGGCCGGGGCAGTGGGTAGAAGGAGGGCCAGTTCGCGCCCCGGCGGTCGTCCACGCGGTGGGCCAGGGACCAGGCCACAATCCTCTCGATGCCCTCATCCGTTCCGGGCACCGGAATCCCGTGCATCTTCGCGAGGGACATGAGCCCCAGGGGCCCCGGGATGCCGTGAGCGAGGCCACAGTTCAGGTTCCCATGGGGGCAACGCGCCAGCTGCTCGCCGATGAGCAGGTGCAACGGGGTCCACCAGCGCGGCAGTCCCTCGTCGTCGGTCGTCAGCAAGACGAGGCTGTGGAGAACACGCTCCAGGGTCCGGCGAGCGGCCTCCAGCTCGGAACGACAAAGGAGGTAGAGGCCCGCCCCGGTGAGGCCGCTGATCAGGTCGAAGTGGTCGACTGCGCACCCCCCGGGCGCCGCGTCGAGCGCCTCGGCCTGCGCCTCGACCTTCGGGATCAGGGCTTCGTCCAGGATGGTGGAAAGACCTCGATACCTCCGCCCCCCTCGCGACAGGTACCACGCGGAGAAGGCGAGGCTGCCGAGGCCGCCCCACAGAGAGATCCCGAGGCCGGGGGTCGCCTCGACGGCGCGGGCAGCGGTTTCCATGTGCCAGCGAGCTTCGCGGTCCCAGCCCTGGCCGGGGAAGCAGGCTTCCAGGTATTCGAACAACACGGCGAGCCCCGCGCTGCCCCGGGCGAGGCAGTGCGGGTGCCACTGGACGACCTCCGGGAAGGAGCCTGTCGAACGGCGGCGACCTGAGCGCGTTCGAGGGCATCGCGGTCTTTCAGCCGACGAGCGACCTCCAGCGCGACGGCCTCGGCTGCCTCGGAATCGTCGTGCGTCAGGCCAGGGCTCCGACGGGGTTTGGTGCGGATTCATCACCTGTGGAATCCCCTCGCCGTGGGCGCGTCAGCGTGGGTAGCGATGGGATGGCGGCCGCCGCGAGGCGTCAGCAGCCGCTGCACCTGGTGTAGCAGCAGTTGGTGCAGGCCGAGCCCTGGCCACACGTGAACGACCCCGCCACCTCGCGCTCGTGGGGCACCTGCGCGTCGTTCACGTTGACGTGGATGTCCACGGCAAAGTCGTCGCTCGTCTGTAGATCCTGGGTCTCTTCACGCGCGTCTGCGTTCGGTCCATTGCTCTTCGACGTATCAGTAGATTTCATGGTGTCGACCTCGAATCGTCCATTCGTTCGTCCACGATGATCCCTGGAGGCACATCCTCCCCACGTCAATCTCACGCCGATGCGTTCGTGCGAGATGCAGGTTCCAAAGATCGAAATCGCCACCTGGCTCGAACGTCTGGCTCGCCTGGCTCTTCTCGAGCTTCTTGCCCTCGGCTGCGATCCATTCTCGGATCGCCACGGCGCTGCCCTCCAATGGAACAAAATCGGCCCCCTCATGAAGGTGCGGCAGGCACGAGGTGCCGCCCGCGCTCACGTCGCTATTGGCCACCCGGTGGTTGCCGACACGCATGCGGCGTGGTCGGGACCGGCGATCCGCCCGTGGATCTCGCGCCGCGGAGGATGGAATCGAGCACCTGATCGTGCCAGCCACCTCCGCGCCACAGCGTGGAGCGGAGCACGCCCTCGCGAACGTATCCCACCTTCTCGAGCACCCGCTGCGCGGCCTTGTTCGCCATGTCGGTGTAGGCCTGCAAGCGCTCGGCACGGGTGTGGTGGAAGAGGTACTCGACCAGCCGGCCCAGCATGTCTGCGCAGAGGCCATGCCCCCGGAAGGTGGGGCGGATGCTGGCAGCGGTCGTCCAGCACCAGGAGGTGTGGGGCCACCCCCAGGACGACTTGAACCATTGTACGCGCCCCACGGGTTCTCCACTCGCTGCGTCCACGGCCGTCAACATGCCGCCCTCTGGAGTGAGCAGGCCGCCCTCTGCCAGCAGGCGCCGCATGCCGCTCAGGGAGATGAAGCCGAACCACTCGTGAACCCCGGCCCCCTCCTCGGAGGTGAGCTCGTCTTCGAGCAAATCCGAGATCGGCGGCCGTCACCTGTCGCAAGCTCACTTTCCCCGCCATTTTTGTCGTCCTTCCAGTGGGGCGGCGGCTACCAGGCTTGCCGGCGAGGGGGCACCTCGCCGCTCTCGCCGCTGGGTGCTCCCACGATCAATGCCACTGCATGGACGGCGAAAACCACGAAGACCAGCCCTCCCACCGCGCTCCACCGCCCTCGGCGCCGGGGCGATCCCAGCGCTGATCCCCATATGGAAACGGCAAGGCCCGCCCGGTAGCCCCAACGAGCGCGTGGAGGCCCTCCGCGCTCGTCTGGAGGTGGCCCAGCTGCACGAGGGCCGCTCACCTGCGCGCCGAGCGGCGCCGGCCCGCCCCCGATCAGCCCGTCACTGCGCCGCGCGCGCCTCGTGCAGGATCGCGGGCACGCTGTCCACCGGCTCGCCCAGCGCCACGACCGCGCGCCGGAGGAACTCCATCTCGTCCAGCACGAGGTCGCCGTCCGCCAGCACCACGCGCGCCGCGTGGACCAGCGCCGCGCGCCGCTTGCGGGCGTCGCTGAGGCGGTCGCGGATCGTCACGAGCCGCGCCTCCTTGTCGATCGCCACCACGGTCCGCTCAATCTGCCCCAGCATCAGCTCGACCATCTTGCCGTCGATCTGCCCGGCCGTCCCCTTGATCACCTGCCCGCGGAACGCCGCGCGCTCCTCCGGGCTGACCTCGCCGTCGCTGTAGGCGGCGATGAACATCAGCTCGACGAACGCCTCCAGCTCGTTCAGCGCCAGCGACGCTAGGGACAGGATGGTCGTCTCCATGGCCCGGCGTGGCTACCACGGGAGCGGCGTGGCGTCGCCGGGAGGCGGGGCCCGCCGCTACCGGCCCCGCTTCAGGAGCCGCTCCAGCTTGCGGGCAACCTTGTCGGAGGCGACCGGGTAGCGGAGCACGTCGGCCGCGCCGGCGGCGACCAGCGCGTTCATCCGATCCGTCGTGAGCCCCGCCGCGCACACCAGCACGGCGCGCCCGTCGCCCCCTCCACGAAGCGCCGCCAGCGCCGCCACGGCGGCGTCGACGCGCTCGCCGGCGTCGATCAGCACGGCCCGCACGCCCCGCGCGTCGGCGTCGGCCGCGCCCTCGATCGTCACCACGTCGATCCCGTGCGCCGCGAGCCCCGTCTCCTGCTCGTCGCCGAGCCCGCCCGGGTCCCGCGCGAGCCGCAGCACGCCTACGCACCGTGACTCGGCCCGCTCCATGGCGACCTTCCCCAGCCGCGTCGTCGGCTGCGCGTCCTGGTGCGGCGCCGCCGCCTCGGTCCACACGGGCGCGCGCGCCGCCCGGTCCCCGAGGGGCTCGTCGCCCTTGCGCGTCGGCAGGCGCGCCTCCGTCGCCTCGATCGACATGGCCTCGAGCAGCCTCGCCTTGACGGCGGCGGCGTCCTTCGGCCGCCGGTCGGGCTCCTTCGCGAGCAGGTCCATCCGCAGCCGCTCGAGGAGCGGCGGCACCGGCTCGCTGCCCTGCGGGCGCGCGAGCGGCGGCGGCTGGGAGAACATCTGCTTGGCGAGCACCTCGATGGCCGAGCCGCCCGTGAACGGCGGGCGGAGCTGGAGCATCTCGGTCAGGAGGCAGCCGATCGCGTAGAGATCGGCGCTCGGGCCCACGGCGAGCGAGCGGCACTGCTCGGGGCTCATGTACTCGGGCGTGCCGGCGACGACGTCCTTGCTCGTCAGGGTGGGGCCCTGGTCGCGCGCGTCGTCCACGTGCGCGAGGCCGAAGTCCACGACCTTCACCGTCCGCCGGTTGTCCACGCTCGCCAGGAAGACGTTGTCCGGCTTCAGATCGCGGTGCACGATACCGAACGAGTGCGCGAGCTGGAACGCGTCGACGACCGGCGTCAGGATCTCCACGACCTCGGCGAGCGGCGGGAGCGCGGCGGGCCCGACGCGCCGGAGCGCGCTCGACCGCTCCTCCAGCAGGGCGCCCAGGGAGCGCCCCTCGAGGTACTCCATCACCATGTAGAGGGTGCCGTGGTCCTCCCCGAAATCGAGGACGCGCACGACGTTCGGGTGGTTGAGCAGCGAGGCCGCGTGCGCCTCGTGGCGGAAGCGGCGCGCGTAGCTGGGGCTCGCCGCGACCGAGGGGTGCAGCGTCTTCACGGCGATCGAGATCCCGAGGCCCAGGTGCGTGCCCTTCCAGACCTTGCCCATCCCGCCCGCGCCGAGCAGCCGCACCAGCTCGTAGCGGCCCGCGAGCACCTGGCCCGCCTGCACGTCGGCCGCCGCCGCGGCCATCGCCTCCGCGGCGGCCTCCTCCGGGTTCGGGACGCGAAGCGTGGGCTGCTGGCTCAGCACCCACGGGTCGTCCTCGACGTCCGTGTCGCCCTTCCCGCTCACGGCCAGCCCCGGAAGCCGACGGCGAGCTGCCCCGTGAAGACGCCCGTGCCCGGGTCGGGCAGCGGGCTCAGCCGCAGCGAGAGCCCGCCGTAGAACGCGCTCCCGGCCTCGGCCCCCACGCCGAGCCCGCCGCGCGCGGCGACGCTCCCCGCGTCCGGCGCGACCACGTGCAGGTCGAGCAGCGCGTGCAGGCGCAGCCACGCCAGCACGTCCATCGTCCCGCCGCCGAGCAGGAACCCCTGGCCCTTCGGCACCCCCGTCCCGTTCTCGTCGCTCCCGATCCGCGCGCGCCCGCCCACGTCGACGACCCACGTGAACGCGCCCCGCGCGCCGCCGACCGCCAGCCCCGGCTCGATCTGCGGCGGCACGCCCGCCGCCGACGCGGGGATGCCCACGCGCAGCGCGGGCGCGATCTCGACGCCGCCCGTCTCGAGGTGCACGACCCGCCACCGCGCGCCGAGCCACGCGTCCGCGATCCCCGTCGTCCCGTCCACCGTGCTCGAGCGCACCGCCCCCTCGAGCCCCAGCGCTCCGATCGCACCGCTCGCCCGCGCCTCGCCCTCCGCCGTCCACACGCGCGGGCCGCGCACCAGCACCGTGCTCAGCGCGGCCCCGTTCGGCGGCGTCGGCGCGAACCAGAACCACGTCGCTCGCCTGCGAGGCCTGCCACAGCGGCGCGTACGCGCCGAGGACGGGGTAGCGCACGGGCTTGGGCTCCGGCGGGGGCGCCGCGTCGGGCACGTACTCGCTCGTCCCGAGCAGCGCCCCGTGCCCGTCGACCACGTTGACGCGGATCGGCCCGCCGGCGCTCGCCAGCGGGAGCGACCCGTCGAGCGACCCGTCCGCGCCCACCCGGAGCTTCACCGCCTGCACGCCGCCCGGCAGGCGCACGCGGGCGCTCGGCTGCACGCGCGCGTCCGGGTCGATGCCCTTCACGTTGCCGAGCTGCGCGTGGAACGAGAGCTTGCCGTTCGCGAACGAGGGCGGGCGCTCGAACGTCGCCTTCACCGGCAGGTAGTGGACGGCGACGATTGAGACCTGCGTGGAGCCGCGCTGGCGGAGGCGGATCGTCTTCGGCGCGCGGCGCCGCACGTCGATGCGATCCAGCATCGGACCGAAGGGGCCGTCGTCGATGGCCATCTCGAGCGCGGGGCTCGGCGTCAGATCAATCTCGCCGTACGGGTTCGCCTGGATCTCCTTCGGCGTCACCACCCGCGTGCCCTGCTCGAGCTCGGTCTCGACCACGTGGAACGTCTGCTCCGCCGCGACGCCGAGGTAGTCCTCCTTGTCGATCGTCCGCACGCTGAGCTTGTACGTCCCTGGCTCCAGGTCGCCCTGGAACGCGGTCATGCTCGCGGCCACCTCGTTCCGCGACAGGATCTGGTACTCGGTCGTCCCGTCGCCGGCGTGCACCTCGTGCGACAGCTCGATCCGGTATTGCTTCGCGCCGGGCGCGGCGCTCCAGGCGGCGTCGACCTTGCCGGAGCTCCCCTTCGGGACCAGGACGTCGCCGATCATACCGCCCGGCGCCCACACGGGAGGCAGAGGCAGCGGGCGCGGCGGCGCCGGCGGGGCCACGCCGACGAAGCGCGTCCCGAAGTTCGTCGGCACCGTGACGGCCTTGCCGCCCGACGTCACCCCCGCCTTGCCGTCGAAGACCTCCACGGTCGTGCGCTCGCCCCGGCGCTGCACCACCGTGTCGCGCGACGCCGCGCTGACGCGCCCGCCGCCCTTCACGGCCACGTCCACCGCGTCGCCGCGCAGCGCCGCGAGCCCCGCCTTCACCTCGCCGGCCTCGACCTCGACGACCGCGGGCGGCGTCTTGCTCACCTGCGTCTGGCTCGCCGTCCCGTAGATCACGACCAGCGTGTTCGCCGCCAGGAAGACGCGCGTCCGGTCGATGAACTGGATGTCGGCGCGCCCCGCGTCGAGCGTGTTCACGTTGTAGTTCGAGAACAGCGGCATGCCCGTCGCCGCGGGGGACCACGCGCCCCCGCCCGGGCGGGCGCGCACGTCCGGGTTCATCGATCGGAGCGTCGCGTCGGGCAGCGTCGTCGGCTTCTCGGGCAGGACGAGCGTGAGGCCCTCGCGCAGCGGCGCGCCGCTCTTGCACGCGACGTGGTTGTAGCGCTGGAGCAGGGACGCGTACGTCGGCGACCCGTAGAGCGACCGCGCGATGTCCTCGCACGTCTCGCCCTTCTGGACGCCCCACTGCACGACCGGCTCCGGATAGCCCGGCGTGGGCGGCGTCGCCCGCGCGGGCCCGGCCACGGCGGTGCCGGCGATGGCGGCCGCGAGCGTCGCGAAGCGAGCCGCACCAATCCTGCGTGTCACAAGAGGAAGGCTCCCGCGCGCACCGGGGCGGAGCCTCTCACGCGCCCAATTCTGTTGCAAGCGATGCTCGCCTGGATAGAGTTGCCGCCCATGGGAAGGCGTCGCTCGCCCCCGAGCGGCTCGCGCAGTCTTTTTCGTGCGAGCTCGCGCGCTCTCCGCCTCCCACGGCTCCTCGCCGGCGCCTCCGCGCTCGCCGCCCTGCTCTCGCCCGCGCTCGTCCGCGCCCAGGCGAGCGGCGCGCTCGACCGCCTCGATCCGGCGCCCGCCGGCGACACGTTCGTGTCGATGCCCTCCGCCGACGTCGCCGGCAAGCTCCGCTTCGCGGCCGCCGCCACCTTCTCGTATGCGCACGATCCCCTCGTCCTCCGGAGCATCCCCAGCGGCACGACGCTCGACTGGATGACCAGCCAGACGCTGCTCCACCTCCAGGCGAGCGTGGAGGTGTGGCGGCGCCTCAAGCTCGACGTCGACGTCCCCCTGATGCTCACCGAGGACGGCACCAGCGGCACCCTCGGCAACATCACGGCGACCCCGCGCAACGGGACGCACTTCGGCGACGTGCGCGTCGAAGCGCGCGCGGCCGTCCTCCACCAGGAAGGCTGGGTGCCCGCGGCCGGCGTCACGCTCTCGGTGTGGGCGCCGTCGGGCAGCGCGCCCTCCTTCGCCGGGGCCGGCGTCGTGCGCGTCGAGCCCGGCGTCGTCATCGGCGCCGAATTCGAGCACCTCGTCTGGGGCGCGTCCGCCGGGGCCCGCTTCCAGCCCGCCGTGGGCGGCGCGGTGACGGGCAGCCAGATCGTCGGCGGGCTCGGCGTCGCGGCCCGCTTCTACGGCGTCACGCTCGGGCCGGAGCTTTCGTACGGCCTCGCGCTCGGCGATGCGCGCGCGGACATCTTCCAGAGCTCGGCCGCGGCGAACGGCGAGCTGCTGGCTCGTCGGGCGCTACCGGCTCGGCCCCGTCACCTTCGGCCTCGCCGGCGGCCCCGGCCTCGGGCGCGGCCCCGGCACGCCGAGCTACCGCATCGTCGGCGGCATCTCCGGCACCTTCGACGCCCTCTCTCCGGAACAGGCGCCCGCCGGCGACGGGGCGCGCGTCCCCGCCTCCACGGTCCCGCCCGCCGCGCGCCCGCCGGCGCCCCCGGCCCCCGTCGACACCGACGGCGACGGCGTGCCCGACGACGAGGACGCGTGCCCGAACGTCGTCGGCGACGCGACGCCGGGCGCCTACCGCCGCGGCTGCCCCCCGATCGCGACCGCGACGGCATCCCGGACGTGGACGACGCGTGCCCCGACGTGCCCGGCGTCCCGAGCCCCGACCCGGCGAAGAACGGGTGCCCGGCCGACACCGACGGCGACGGCATCCCCGACGACAAGGACGCCTGCCCGAACGAGAAGGGCCCGCCCAACGCCGATCCCAAGCGGAACGGCTGCCCCACGGCCGTGCGCGTGGAGGGCACGCAGATCGTCATCCTCCAGCAGGTCAACTTCGACACCGGCAAGGACACCATCGACCCGAGCAGCTTCGACCTGCTCGGCCAGGTGGCCGCCGCCCTCGAGCAGCACCCCGACATCGCGCGCGTCGCGGTCGACGGGCACACCGACAACGTCGGCGGCGACAAGCCCAACAAGTCGCTCTCGGAGCACCGAGCCCTCGCCGTCGTTCGCTGGCTGATCGACCACGGCGTCGACGCCCGCCGCCTCGAGGCGCGCGGCTTCGGCCAGCGCCGGCCGATCGCGGACAACAGGAACGAGGCGGGGCGCGCGAAGAACCGGCGCGTGGAGTTCCTCATCCGGCGGCGCACCGACGAGGGCAAGGACGGCTGGCTCGACGGCTCCGTCACGATGGGGCCGCAAGCGGCCCCAAACCCCGGGCCGGCGAAGCCGGCCCACAGCGACGACGCGTCGCCGCCCGCGCCCAAGGCCCCCGGGACGAAGAAGAAGTGAAGCTCTCGCTCCGCCCCAAGGCCGTGCTGCTGCTCGGCGCGCTCACGCTCGCGCCCGTCGCGGGCACGGTGCTCCTGCTCATCAACGCGAGCACCCGCCCCGTGCTGGACGCGGAGGAGATGCTCCAGTCCGCCGTCGTCAACGAGGTGGCGGAGGAGCCGATGCGGCCGCTCTACGACGTGGAGCGGGACGCGCAGGCCGTCGCCGCCGTGCTCGCGCGCGCGGCCGACGGCGCGATCCGCGACGACGACGCCATCGAGGCGGCGCGCGCGCTGATCGGGAACCGGGAGAGCATCGACGCGGTGCGCTTCGAGGTGCCCGCGGCGAAGGTGAGCTCGGTGATCCGCTGGAGGGACAGCGCCGAGGCCGTGCCCGAGTCGACGCCGGAGCTGCGGGCGCAGGCGGACGCGAACGGGGTCGCCGTCTCGGTCGCCGGACCGACGCGGGGCACCGTCGTGGTGCGCATCCATTCGTCGACCACCAAGCCGAGGCCCGCCGGCTACGTGACGGTCCGCGCGGATCTCGGCAAGGTCGCCGCCGCGCTGGAGGACGTCGGGCGCCGCCGCTTCGTCGGGACGGTGAGCCTGGTGCTCGCGACGCACGACCGGAAGGTCGTCGCCGCGTACGGCGTGCCCGGCGCAAAGGAGGGGGAGAGCGTCGACGCGCTCCCCATCTGGAGGATGCTCCCGACCGAGGGGGCGGCGCAGAAGCGCTACTCGGTGAACGGCAGGTTCACGGACGGCGAGATCGCGATGGTGGGCGCCGTCCAGACGATCCCCGAGAGCGGCTGGCTCGTCGCGAGCTGGCGCCCGCAGGCCATCGCCTACAAGGCGCTCACCGACATGCGCCAGCGCGGCCTGCTCGTCGCGGGCATCGCGGCCGTGCTCGCCGTGCTCGTCGGCTTCCTCGCCGCCGGCGGCATCACGTCGCCGATCCTGAAGATCGTCGCAGAGACGCGCCTCATCGCGCGGCGGCGCTGGCGCGAGCTCTCCCTCACCTCGACGCGGAGCGACGAGATCGGCGAGCTGACGCGCTCGCTCGGCGAGATGGCCGCCGACCTGGAGCACGGCGAGCAGGAGGCGAAGCTCCGCGGAGACCTGAGCCGCTTCATGAGCAAGCAGCTCGTCGACGCCATCGTGAAGGGGGAGCACCCGCTCTCGCTCGGCGGCAAGCGCGCGACGGTGAGCGTCGTCTTCGCGGACGTCGTCGGCTTCACCCCGCTGGCCGAGGCGCGCGACGCCGAGCAGGTGGTGGGGCTCCTGAACGAGCTCTTCAGCATGCTGACCGAGATCGTGTTCCGCCACGGCGGCACGGTCGACAAGTTCATCGGCGACTGCATCATGGCCGTCTGGGGCGCGCCCGTCCCGCAGGAGGACCACGCGGCCCGCGCCCTCCGCGCCGCCGAGGACATGATGCGCTTCCTCGAGACGGCGAACGAGGGCTGGCGGGACAAGTACGACGTCGAGATCCGGCTCGGCGTCGGGGTCAACTCGGGCGAGGCGCTGGTGGGCAACATCGGCTCCGACAAGCGCATGGAGTACACCGTCATCGGCGACGTGGTGAACGTGGCCGCCCGGCTGGAGGCGATCGCGCAGCCGAACCAGGTGCTCGTGGCCGCCTCGACGCGGGACCTCGTGGGAGACGCCTTCGCCCTCCAGAAGCTGGGCGAGCGGAAGCTCACGGGAAGGAAGACGGAGACGACGGTGTACGCGCTCGAGCTGGACTGAGGACCAGAGGCCAGACCCGGAGCGCAGCGGGAAGAGGCAGAGTTGACCGCCAAGGCGCCAGGACGCCAAGGAGCAAGAAGGCGAGGAGAGAGGATGTTTCTCTACTTTACTCTCGTCTCTTGGCGTCTTGGCGGTAAAATCCGAATCTCCAAGCGGTTCGCGTCAAGGCAGCTCACGACCGTCGGCATGCGCCCACCCCTGCTCCTAGCGACGTCGGCTTCCACAGCGCTCTTCGTCGCGTGCTCGGGCGGAGGCGCGGGTACCGGCGCCGGCGCGGGCTCGGCCGCGGGCGCGAGCGGTGGGGCCACGAGCGCGATAGGCGGGGCCACGAGCGGGACGGGCGGGACGGGAGGCTCCCGCGTGTGCGAGGACGACTGCGCGAAGCTCCCCCACGTGGCGGGCGGCGCGGCGTGCGACGCGGGGGCCTGCGCGTTCACCTGCATGCCCGGCTGGGCGCACTGCACCGAGAGCCCCGGCGACGGCTGCGAGACCGACCTCTCCCAGCCCTCGACCTGCGGCGCCTGCGACGTCGCCTGCACCGCGACGGCCCCCGCCTGCGTGCCCGTCGGCGGCGGCTACGCGTGCAGCACCCCCTGCTTCAACGGCACACCCGTCCTCTGCGACGGCGTGTGCACCGACACGACCACGGACCCGAAGAACTGCGGCGGCTGCGGCAACGCCTGCCCCCCGCCGTCGTCGTGCGCCGGCGGCAAGTGCACCTGACCACCCTCCGCGCCATCAGTGGAGATGAAGGCGGGCACGACCTCAGGCGTTGGCCTGCGCCAGGGCTTGAAATCCGAACCGCGCCCTTCGCAATCTGCCGTTTACGGAAGCTCGCGGAGGAGGCGGGGCCGCAGGTCTGCTCAACGGCGCGTCCTGCGAAGGCGCCCCCCCGCTTCCTCCGCGAGCCAGCCTTCGGCGGCTCGCTACGGGCGCGATTCGGATGGCGTTTTGTGGAGCGTTCCAGCAGGCTAAATCAACGAGCGCGATTCTGACACAACGCGATAGAACCCCGGGCGTGAGCCCGGTGACCGGAACCCCGCGCGTGAGCGCGGGGACCACGGCGTCAGGGCCGCGATCTCCGCTTGCTGACGCACGAGCTCGTGTCCATTGCGGTGCCGGCGTCACTGGGGCTCGCCTCCAGCGTGCCCCCGCCGCACCCGATCGCGAGGAGCGCGACCACGCAACCGCCCAGGGCCACGACCGTCGAGCGGGTGGGCAGGCTGCGAGGGCGACGACGCATCGGGGAAGCGTAACATGCTCGACCGACCCTGAACCCGCTCGCGCACCAGCACCGCCTGCACCAACCGGACGAGATTCGCTCCTCGAAAGGGCGCTCCCTCCCGCCCCGGACGCCCGCCCGGTGCTACACCTTGGCATGCCGCCCCCTCCGCCATCCTCGTCGTGGACGACGAGCCCGACGTCCGCCAGTCCCTGCGCCTCCTTCTCGAAGCCGGGGACGCGCGCGTCGTCTGCGTCGGCACGGGCCCGGCCGCCCTCGACGCGGTGGAGCGCTCCTCGTTCGATGCCGTCCTCCTGGACCTCTGGCTGGAGGAGGAGTGTGGGCTCGACGTGCTCCAGGAGATCCACGCGCGGCGGCCGCACCTGCCGGTCATCATCATAACGGGGGACCCGAACTGCCAGGGCGCCGTCTTGGCCATTCAGCTCGGCGCGGCGAACTACCTGGCGAAGCCGTTCCTCATCGACCACGTGTGGCAGGCGATCGAGCGCGGAAGGGACGCGCGCGGGCCCGCGCGCCCGCCGGTACCGGAGACGGCGGACGCTCTCGGCTCCTTCGCCTTCGCGAGCCCGGCCTTCGAAAAGCTCCTCGTGAACGCGTGGCGCGCCGCCGAGTCCGATTGCGTCGTGCTCCTCCGCGGCGAGAGCGGCACCGGAAAGACTATGCTCGCGCAGTGGATTCACGACCACAGCCCGCGCGCCCAGCAGAGCTTCGTCACCGTCAACTGCCCCGCCCTCGCCTCCGAGCTGATGACCAGCACCCTCTTCGGGCACCGGAAGGGCGCGTTCACCGGCGCCGTCGGCGACGCGACGGGCAAGGTCCAGGAGGCCCAGGGCGGGACGCTCTTCCTCGACGAGATCGGCGACCTCGCCGCGGACCCGCAGGCGCGCCTCCTCCGCTTCCTCAACGATCGCACGTACGAGCGCCTCGGCGAATCCAGGCAGCGCCAGGCGGACGTCCGCCTCATCGCCGCGACCAACCGCCCCCTGGAGGACGACGTACGCGAGGGCCGGTTCCGCGAGGAGCTCCTCTTCCGTATCAACGTCGTCACCTTCACCCTGCCGCCTCTCCGCGAGCGGCAGGAGGACATCCTCCCCCTCGCGAACCACTACCTGGCGCTGTCGGCGAGCAGGAGCGGCCGCGCCGATCTCTGGTTCTCGCCGGACGCCGAGCGCCGCATCCTGGCCCACCCCTGGCCCGGGAACCTGCGCGAGCTGCGCAACGTCGTGGAGCGCGCCGCCATCCTGTCCGCGAGTCCGGTCATCGAGGCCGACAATCTCGGGCTCGACGGGTCGCCCGAGGGCGCTTCCGGCGACCGGCGCGCGGACGTCACGCTCGGTGACGACGTGACGCTCGAGGAGATCGAGCGGGAGCACATCGCGCGGGTCGTCGCCCGGTCGCCGACGCTCGATGCCGCGGCGAAGGTGCTCGGGATCGGCGCGGCGACCTTGCGGCGCAAGCGCGAGCGCTACGGCCTCCTTTAACGAGGGCGCGCCGACCGGCGGGGCCGGCTTGCGCCTCGTCGCGTCCGCCACGGGGTGCCAACTCGGTTGTCTGACCAAAATGATCCATTTCCCCCTGGGGAATGGATCATTTTGATCAGACGACCTACCGCGCGGAATTTCTTTGAGAAATGCCGGACGAGACAGCGGGAAGCCGCTCCGAGGGCGCGCTGCGATGGATCATTTTGAGCAGACGCGCCCTTCGTGCTTCGGACTGCGTCCTCGTGCATCGACCGCGCGAGGGGAAGTCAAGGCGAGCTGCGAGAAGGAGGCGGGCGCGCTCGCGTACCTGTTCCAGTTCGGCACCGACCCGAACCACCCGGAGACCTGGCCCGCGCCGATCGTGGCCCGCGGCCACACGTACACGCTGCGCAACCAGACCATCGGTCAGGTGCTCTGCGCCCGCATCGCGGTCGTGCGGCACGGGTCGGTGCGGGGGGCGTGGTCGATCGTCCTGCAGCTCACCGTGCGGTGACGGAGAGCAGGTGATCGGGCCGGCGGGGGGATGCTCAGGCGGCTCCCCGCCGGCCCGATTTTCCGCTACGCGCTGCTCCATCGCGCGCTATAAGGTCCCGATGCAGGCATGGCTTCGCCTCGGTGTCGTGCTCGCGCCGCTGGCCCTCGGCGCTGCCTGCGCGAACATCATCGGGGCGGACTTCGGCGACTACACGCTCGGAGGCAACGGCGGAAAGGGCGGCCAGCCCGCCACGTCGAGCACGCGAGCGGGCGCGGGTGGGACAGCGACCGCGTCGACCAGCAGCGCGACGGTCACCACCGCCTCCAGCGCGTCGGGGATGGGCGGCGCGACCGCGTCGAGCGCGACCGCGTCGAGCGCGAGCTCCTCCGCGAGCAGCGCCTCGTCGAGCACCAGTACGACGAGCGCGTCCTCCAGCTCGAGCGCCAGCGCGACGGCGACGAGCGCATCGTCCTCGAGCAGCTCGAGCGGGAAGAGCTGCGGTACCTGCGCGCTGTACCAGGTCTGCTCGAACGGCACCTGCGTGTACCCGGACAAGCGCATCTTCGTGACGAGCACGCTCCACACCGGCAGCCTCGGCGGGCTGGCGGGCGCTGACGCGGTGTGCCAAGCGCGCGCCGACGCCGTACCGCTCGGCGGCACCTACAAGGCGTGGCTCAGCGACACGAGCACGAACGCCGCGGATCGTCTCGTCCAGTACCCGGGACGTTACGTACGCACGGATGGGATGGTGATCGCGAACGGCTGGGGCGAGCTCACCAGCGGCGCGATCGAGAACCCGATCGACAAGACGGAGCTCGACAGCGTGCCGCCGGCGACGACCAACAGTTGCACCTCGGGCGGCCCCGCGGTGTGGACCAATACCATGTCGGATGGCACGAAGAGCACCGCCGACTGCGCCGGCTGGACGTCGGCGGCATCGACGGACGTCGCGCTGACCGGCAATCATGACCAGACGAGCTCGTGGTGGACGGACATCTGCAGCTCACACAACTGCGACAAGCAGGCACTCCTCTACTGTATCGAGCAGTAGCCCGATTACCGAGGTGAGCGTCGTCTCGCCAGCGCGGCCGCGAGCTCGGCGATCGAGAACACGGCCAGCGCGCCTACCCAGCCCGTGTCCACGCCGATCACCGTCGCCCAGAGGCTCGCGGAAGCGTCGTCGTTCCTTCTACCGTGCTTGCCGTAACAGACCATCGTCGTGCCTCGGCCGCTCCCCACCTCGGCGAGCCGTTCGCCTCTGCGGCAGGCCACGTCCTCGATGACGTCACGCATGGGCGGGGCGAACAGGGTCACTGGAATGCCTACCACCATGCCGCCGATCGTGACGATGAGGAGCCTCGCCGTCGCCCACGAGAGGCGCCTCGACTCCTTCGGCGGCGGCGCATCGAGCGGCGCCGCCAGCTCCGCGTGGTGGCGGTGCGCGGCTTCGGGGCCGACGAGGGCCGCAGCGACGCGAAGTGCGCGCGCGTAGACGTTCGCGCGCGGCGTCTGCGCGCTCAGCGTCACCGAGGTCTCCGCGGGGCCCTGCTCGGCGTAGGCGACGTAGCGCGTCATCGCCAAAAGAGAGCTGCGGAGGGCGGCGTCGTTCCATGGGGATGCGGCGCGGGGCGCCACGAAGACTCGGTAGGCCGCGTCGAAGGCTGCGTCGCCGGTGGCCACCTCGTGTGCTCCGCTCACCCGGCCGAAGGGCAGCGCTTCGCCGCGCGCCACGAGGAGCGCCCCCGGGGCCGCGGAGGGAGCGTCGGGAGATGCGCTGGCTTCCCTCGTCAGCAGCCGGAAGCGCGCGTACGCGGCGGTGCCCCCGCGAGGGCCGGGGACGCGTTCGAGGGTCGCATAACAGGGGAGGCCGTCGAAGGTCCCGCGGAGCGAGAGCTCTCCCGCGACGTTCCCCTGGAGATTCTCGGCTCGCGCGAACGCGTCGATCTCGGCGAGGTCCCGCGCGTCCGATTGCTTCACGCGCCACGCGACGATGGCCCCGAGGGCGATCGGCAGGAACCCGGTCGCGATCAGCGCGAGTTGGATCTCCGACACCGGACGACTCTACCAGGCCCCCGGGGCGACGTGGCCCGGACCCGAGCGCGCGAAGAAATCGTCGGGGGGCCGAATCCTTTTCCACCCCCCGGTCGTGTTCTCCGCGCAGGCCGGCGCGTTCCGGCCGGCGCGCCCCTGGAGATCACCATGAAGACCGAGCTCCTCTACCTCCTCCTGACCGCCATGCTCACCGGCGTCCTCTGGATCCCCGTCGTGATCGGCTATGTGACACGAACCGATCTCAGAACGCGCAGAGGCGCTCGCGGAGATCCTTGGGGAGCTTCTCCCAGCCGGCCGGCTCGAGCCGCCGCCCGTACGGGCCAGTGGCGGCGGTCGGAGAGCCCTGACACTGGTTGGTGACCTGCACGGGGCCGGTCGGCTTCATCTCGAAGGCGTCGGCGTACGCGTAGAAGGCATGCCCATCGCGGATGTCGCTCCGGATCGCGATCCACCGTCGCCCGTTCCACTCCGCGGAGGTCACCGACATGTCACACGCCATCTGCGTGGCCCGCTCCCCGTCCATCACGCCGGCCAGCACCCGCACGCTCGACCGCCCCAGCCGCTGCATGCAGTCGCCTGCCGCCTGCATGAACCAATCCGGTGGGGCGCACGCCGCCTTGAGCTTCCGCGCGGCGGCGACGACCTCTTCCCGCGTCGCGGTCCACGCGCCGTAATTCGCATCGCCCGGCGAGCACCAGGGGTTGTCGTCGGGCGCGGGCGCAGGCGGGCCCGCATCCACGGCCGCGGTGGCAGACGGAGCCGCGGAGGGGCACGGCGCCGGCGAAGGGCAGGGGGGGCAGTCCGGGGAGGGCGGCGGGTCCGCGCGGCAGCACAGCGCCGCGAGAGGGAGGGCGAGGAGCGCGAGGCGAAGGCGCATGTGGAGCGAGGGTAGCCCGACAGGCGCCGTGCGTACGCTTCTCGACTACGTCAACGGCGCGACCGTCGTCGTGGTGCCCTTCTCGGGTGCGCTATGCTGGCAGCATGCCCGATCCGCACTTCCCAGATTACAGCCGGCTCGTGCCCACCGGCCCGCTACCCGATCGCGAGCAAGATCTCACGCACATGGCGCAGGCCGAGAGCCCGGCGCCCGAGACCGTGCTGCACCTCGCCGGCGAGCCCGAGGAGACCGCGTGCGGGATCCCGCGCGGTCAGCTCAAGGTCACCAACCACCGGAACATCTTCGTCGAGGCGAGGGCCGGGCGGCTCGCGGCGTACCGGCACGTCTGCGATGCCTGCTTCGCGCAGGTCGAGGGGACGGGCGGCGGGGCGTATCGCTCTCGCGGGTGACCGGTCAGCCGAACTTGATGCCCTGGGCGAGGGGCAGGTCCGTCCCCCAGTTGATGGTGCAGGTCTGCCGCCGCATGTACGCCTTCCACGCGTCGGAGCCGGACTCGCGGCCTCCGCCCGTGTCCTTCTCGCCGCCGAAGGCGCCGCCGATCTCCGCGCCGCTCGTGCCGATGTTCACGTTGGCGATGCCGCAGTCCGACCCTTCGGGGGAGAGGAAGCGCTCGGCGCTCCGCACGCTGTCGGTGAAGACGGCGCTGGAGAGGCCCTGCGGGACGGCGTTGTGGGCGACGAGGGCGTCGTCGAGGCCGTCGACCTCGAACACGTAGAGGATGGGGGCGAACGTCTCCTCCCAGGCCACCGGGAAGGCGTCCTGCCGCGGAGCCTTCACCAGCGCCGGCTCGACGAAGTGGCCGGGCCGGTCGAGCGCGCGCCCGCCGCAGACGATCTCGCCGCCCTCCTTCCTGGCGCGGGCGAGCGCCTCCTGGTAACGGCCGACGGCGTCCGCCGAGACGAGCGGGCCCATCAGCACGCCGTCCTCGAGCGGGTCGCCGATCTTCACCGTCCGGTACGCCGCCGCGAGCTTCTCGAGCAGGCGGGGGGCGACGCCGCGCTGGGCGAAGACGCGGCGGGTCGAGGTGCAGCGCTGGCCGGCGGTGCCCACGGCGCCGAACGTGATGGCGCGGACGGCGAGGTCGAGGTCCGCGTCGTCGAGGACGACGATGGCGTTGTTGCCCCCGAGCTCGAGCAGGCTCTTGCCCAGGCGGGCGGCGACCTTCGCGGCGACCTTGCGGCCGACCGCGATCGAGCCCGTGAACGAGACGAGCGGGAAGCGGCGGTCGTCGCTCATCGCATTCGCCGATCTCCGCGCCGCCCTGCACGAGCGTGAAGACGCCCGCCGCGTCCTCGGCGGCCATCGCCTGCTCGCAGAGGCGGTGCACCGCGAGGGCCGTGAGCGGGGTGCGGGGCGAGGGCTTCCAGACGCAGGGGTCGCCGCAGACGGCGGCGATGGCGGCGTTCCACGACCAGACGGCCATGGGGAAGTTGAACGCGGTGATGACGGCGACGGGCCCGATCGGGTGCCACTGCTCCATCATCCGGTGCCGCGGGCGCTCGGAGGCGATCGTCAGCCCGTGGAGCTGGCGGCTCAGCCCGACGGCGAAGTCGCAGATGTCGATCATCTCCTGCACCTCGCCGAGCCCCTCGGCCCGGATCTTCCCGACCTCCAGCGAGATCAGGGCGCCGAGCGCCTCCTTGTGCCGGCGGAAGAGCTCGCCCAGCCGCCGCACCAGCTCGGCGCGGCGGGGGGCCGGGCGCATGCGCCACTCGGCGAAGCGGGCGCTCGCGGCCTGCACGGCGGCCTCGTAGTCCTCGCGCGTGGCGCCCCGCGTGTGGCCCATCACGGCGCCGGTGGAGGGGTTCTCGGAGGGGAGGAGCGGCCCTGCACCGGGGGCGGGATCGAGGAGGCCGAGCGATGCGAGGAGGTCGCGGGGGGCGAAGGTCATGGGGGCGGGAGTATAGACCGGGGGGCGGGCATTGCGACTATGCTCCGCCGCCATGCGAAGGGTGCTCATCCTGGGCGGCGGCATGGTCGGATCGACCATCGCCATGGATCTCAAGCGCGGCGGGGACCTCGAGGTCACCGTCGCCGATCGGCGGCCGGACGCGCTCGCGCGCGTCGCGGCGAGGTACGGCGTCGCGACGTCGGAGGCGGATCTCGGGGACGCGGCGGCCGTGGGCAAGCTCGCCCGGTCGTACGACCTCGTGGTGGGCGCGCTTCCGAGCTTCCTCGGCCTCCAGTCGATGCGGGCGGTGATCGAGGCGGGCAAGCCCTACTGCGACATCAGCTTCCTCGCGGAGGATCCGGTCGACCTCTCGGCGCTCGCCGAGGCGCGCGGGGTCACCGTCGTGTACGACGCGGGCGTGGCGCCGGGCATGAGCAACATGCTGGCGGCGTGGGGCGCGGCGCAGCTCGACGCCTGCGAGCGGATCGACATGTACGTCGGCGGCCTCCCGGCCGAGCGGCGCTGGCCCTTCGAGTACAAGGCGGGCTTCTCGCCGATCGACGTGCTCGAGGAGTACACCCGCCCGGCGCGCCTCGTGGAGCACGGGCAGGTGGTGGTGCGCGAGGCGCTCTCCGAGCCGGAGCTGATGGACTTCCCCGGCGTGGGCACGCTGGAGTCGTTCAACACCGACGGCCTCCGCAGCCTGGTGCGCACGCTGCCCGGCGTGCCCTTCATGCGGGAGAAGACGCTGCGCTACCCGGGCCACATCGAGCTGATGCGCGTCTTCCGCGAGACGGGGCTCTTCTCGAAGGACGAGATCGAGGTGCGCGGGCAGAAGGTCCGCCCGCTCGACGTGACCGCGGCGCTGCTCTTCCCCAAGTGGACGTTCGGGGAGGGGGAGGGCGACATCACGGTGATGCGCGTCTCCGTGGAAGGGAAGCGCGGGGGCAAGCACACCCGCTACGTGTGGGACCTCTGCGATCGCTACGACCCGGTCACCGACCAGCGCAGCATGTCGCGCACCACCGGGTTCACCGCCTCGGTCATGGCGCGCCTCATGCTCGACGGGCGCTTCGTCCGCCCCGGCGTCCACCCGCCCGAGATCCCGGCGCGCGAGCCCGGCCTCCTCGACACCGTGCTGCGCGAGCTCGCCGCCCGCGGCGTCCGCTACGTCGCCACCGTCGAAGAAGCATGACCCCGGACCGCGCCGCCGCCGTCGACCAGGCCTTCGTCGAGGCCGTGCGCGCGCTCGAGAAGGAGGGCGCGGCGCCCGCGCGGGATCGCGACGCGCCCCTCCACCCGGGCACCGGGCTCACGGGCCGCCTCGGGCTCGATCTCTTCGACGCCCAGCTCAAGAGCCGCCACCTCGACCTCGCCGCGCGGCGGCTGCGCGCGGAGGACCGGGGGTACTACACCATCGGATCCTCCGGGCACGAGGGGAACGTGGTGGTGGCCGAGGCGACGCGCGTCACGGACCCGGCCTTCCTCCACTACAGGTCGGGCGCGTTCTTCGTCCACCGCGCGCGGCAGCGGGGGCTACCCGAACGCGATCCGCGACGTCCTGCTCGGCATCGTCGCCTCGCGCGAGGAGCCCATCGCCGGCGGCCGGCACAAGGTCTTCGGCAGCGCGCGCCTCTGCATCCCGCCGCAGACCTCGACCATCGCCTCGCACCTGCCGAAGGCGGTGGGCACCGCCGTCGCGCTCGACCGGAGGCGGCGCCTCGCGCTCCCGCCCGCTTCCCCGGCGAGCGAGGCGCCCGCCGACACCATCGTCGTGTGCAGCTTCGGCGACGCCTCGCTCGGCCACTCCACGGCGATCGGCGCCGTCAACGCCGCCTGCTCCGCCGCGTGGCAGCACCTCCCGGTCCCCATCGTGTTCGTCTGCGAGGACAACGGCATCGGCATCAGCGTCCCCACCGCGCCCGGCTTCATCGCCGCGACCTACGGGCAGAAGCCCGGCCTCGCCTACTTCGCCGCCGACGGCAGCGACCTCTGCGAGGCGCACGACGCCGCGCAGGCCGCCGCCGCCCACGCGCGGAGGACGCGCCGCCCCGCCTTCCTCCACCTGCGCACCGTGCGCCTGATGGGCCACGCGGGCGCCGACCTCGAGACCGCGTACCGCAGCGCCGAGGCGATCCGCGCGGCTGAGGCGCGCGACCCCGTCCTCGCCACCGCGGTCCTCCTCGCCCGCGCCGGCGTCGCCACGCCCGCCGCGATCCTGGCGCGCTACGAGGCCGCGGCCACCGAGGTGCGCCTGACGGCGGAGGACGCCGCCACGCGCCCCAAGCTGGAGAGCGCCGCCGAGGTCATGGCCCCGCTCGCCCCGCGCGATGCGGCGCGCATCGCCGCCGCGGCCTCCCCCTCGCTCGACGCCGACGCGCGCCGCCGCTTCTGGGGCGATCGCCTGCCGGAGGAGGAGCCGGCCCAGCCCTTCGCCGGCCACGTCAACGCGACGCTCGGCGACCTGCTCGTGGAGCGGCCCGAGATGCTCGTCTTCGGCGAGGACGTGGGCCCCAAGGGCGGCGTGTACGGCGTCACGCGGGGCCTCCACAAGCGCGCGGGGGCCGCGCGCGTCTTCGACACGATCCTCGACGAGCAGGCGATCCTGGGCCTCGCCATCGGCGCCGGCCAGCTCGGCCTCCTGCCCGTCCCCGAGATCCAGTACCTCGCCTACGTTCACAACGCGCTCGACCAGATCCGGGGCGAGGCCGCCTCGATGCAGTTCTTCTCGCAGGGCCGGTTCAAGAACCCCATGGTCGTGCGCATCGCGGGCTACGCGTACCAGAAGGGGTTCGGCGGCCACTTCCACAACGACGACTCCGTGGCCGCCCTCCGCGACATCCCCGGCCTCGTCATCGCCTCCCCGTCGCGCGGCGACGACGCGGCCGCCATGCTCCGCACCTGCGCGGGCGCAGCGCGCAGCGAGGGTTCCGTCTGCCTCTTCCTCGAGCCCATCGCGCTCTACCGCACGGCCGACCTCCACGCCCCCGGCGACGGCCTCTGGGCCTCGCCTTACCGGCCGAGCCCGGAGCACGTGCCAATCGGGCGCGCGCGCGTGCACGGCGAGGGGAGCGATCTGCTCCTCGTCTCGTTCGCGAACGGCGTCTGGATGAGCCTGCGCGTCGCGAAGCGGCTGAACGCCATGGGGGTCCGCTGCCGGGTGCTCGACCTGCGCTGGCTCTCGCCGCTGCCGGTGGAGGATCTGGCGCGCGAGGCAGCGCGCTGCGGGCGCGTGCTGGTCGTGGACGAGACGCGGCGGTCCGGTGGCGTGTCGGAGTCGGTCTTCACCGCGCTGATCGAGGCGGGGTTCTCGGGGCCGATGCGCCGGGTGACGAGCCTCGACAGCTTCGTGCCGCTGGGCCCGGCGGCGAACCTCGTGCTGGCGGGGGAGGACGCGATCGAGGCGGCCGCGCGGGAGATGGTCGCGGGCGCTGCGGCTCGGCCGGCATAGCGCGGTGTTATGCTCGGCGCCATGGCCGAGGCGGCGAGGAAGTTGCCCAAGACGTGGGAGGCTCTATCGGACGTGCCCGAGGGGTACGTCGGGGAGATCGTGAACGGGGAGCTGGTCCTTCAGCCGCGCCCGCACGCCCCCCACAACGGCGCGCAGTCGAACCTGGCCACGTTGCTCGGTGGGCCCTTCCGCTTCGGTTTCGGAGGTGGTCCGGGCGGCTGGGCCTTTCGCTTCTGGCCGTACGTTGCGTTCGGCGACGACGTCCGCTTGTCCGACATCGCGGCATGGCGCCGCGAGCGGTTCTCCGCGCCCCGCAACGGGCCGATGGTGGTCATCCCCGACTGGATCTGCGAGGTGCTTTGCGCCGAGAGCACCGCCGCGACGGACCGGAGCGAGAAGATTCCCCTCTACGCGGCCCACGGAGTGGGGCACCTCTGGCTCGTGGATCCCGAGATCCGGACGCTCGAGGTGTACCGCTTGCTGGAGAAGAACTGGCTTCACCTCGGGACGTTCCACGGGAACGTGAAGGTGCGAGCAGAGCCGTTCGAGGCGGTCGAGATCGACCTCGCGCCGCTCTGGGACGAAGCGGCGGGGTGAGTCCAGCCGATTCCGCCGGTTTGGCCGGCGGCTGGGCCCCCTTGTGCGCGGGGCGGGTGCGTGGCACGGTCCCCCGCGGTGTCCACTGCAACCACCAACGGCGTCCGCGTCACGGTCTCGACGACCTACATTCCCAACCAGTCGTCGCCCTCCGCGCACCGCTACGTGTTCGCGTACACCATCCGCATCGCCAACGAGGGCGGCGAGACGGTGCAGCTCAAGACGCGCCACTGGGTCATCACGCACGGCACGGGCCGGGTGGAGGAGGTGCGCGGGCCGGGCGTGGTGGGGCAGCAGCCGGTGCTCCGTCCCGGCGAGCACTTCGAGTACACGAGCGGCTGCGTGCTGGAGACCCCGCGCGGGACGATGCACGGCAGCTACCAGATGGTCGCCGGGGACGGGAAGCAGTTCGACGCCGAGATCGCGTCCTTCCAGCTCGCGATGCCGCACTCGCTGAACTGAGGCTTCTTGCGATGGGCCACGGGCGCCCTGGAGCTCACGCTCCTGTGGAGCTTCGCAGCACGTACTCCGAAGGCGGGCGCTTCGCGGAGGTGTACGCGGATGCGACGGTGGCGTGGCCGCTGGTGGTGCGGGCGGTGCTGGAGCGGACCGGGAAGGCGCGGCAGGGTAGCTGGGGGGGGCGGGCTCGCGTCGGGCAGGCCCCCGCATCAATGCCCCGTGGGGACGACAACATGTTGGCCTCTCACCATGGTTGCGGGCCCAACCCAGCCCATCCCGACGGCGTCCGGACGCGCTATGCCTTACGCATGCTCCCTCGCCACCTCACCTCGCCCGCTGCTTCAAGGCTCGCCGTCGTCGCCGGCTGTGCGGTGTCGCTGCTGGGCGCGGCCTGTAGCTGCGGTTGTCAAACACCTTCCATCCCACATTTGCGGACACCCGAGTCGCCTGACGCGAGCGGCGTGAGATCACCGCGGGCTGCCTGACGACGTCCATCGCGAGGGGCATGGGCGGATGCCGTTCGCCGTTCGGGTGTGTGGTGGTGGATCGGCGCCGGTGATCTCACACCTCACGTAGGCGATCAGCTCAGGGGCACGACGTTGGCGATGATGGTGCGTGTTGTTTCCCAGGCTTTTGCGTGACGCCGTGCTCACGCTTGCCCGCGATGGAGGCGGGCATCGTTCTCACGATGGCCCGTCGGCGGATTGATCTGGGATCGGTGGGCGAGAGCGGGACGGCGGTTCAAAACGGGAAGTCGTCGTCCGGGGCGAGGAGGTCGGCGTGGACGGCGAGCTGGTAGCGCCGGAGCAGATGGCGCAGCTCATCGAAGTGCGCGATGAGGATGGGGATGAGGGAGCCCTGGGGCGGCGCTCGTTCGCCGTTGAGCACGGCGTCGAGGTCACCGAGCTCGGGGTGGTTGGCGAGCAGCACCTCCTCGGCGGTGATGAGGGCGGCGTCGAGGATTGAGAGCGCGGCGAGGTGCGGCGCGGCGCGCAGCAGCACGGGGGTGGGGACCCTGGTGGGGATCATGTGACCTCCGGGAGCGCAGCGGCGACGTGGTCGGCGGAGACGACCTTGGCCTTGGCGAGTGCGGCGGCGACGAGGCTGTGATGGGCGAGCTGGTTGATCTTGCGGGGCAGCCCCTGCGACGCCTGGAAGATGGCCTCGACGGCGGCGGGCTCGAAGAGCGGTAGCTCGGTCCCCGCGCGTCGGAGCAGGTGGGTGAGGTACGCGCCGGTCTCGTCCCTGGAGAGGGGTGGCAAGTGGTAGCGGACGACGACGCGCTGGTTGAGCGCCTCGTGCACGGCCATGCGGAGGCGTCGCCGGAGCTCGGTCTGCCCGCAGAAGAGCAGGCAGAGTCGGTTCTGGGAGTCCATGGCGTAGTTGGTGAGCAGGCGCATCTCCTCGAGCACGTCGCTGCGCAGGGCGTGGGCTTCGTCGAGGATGAGCACGGGGCGTGTGCGCGCCTCGGTGCCGAGGCGGGTAACCTCGTTCTTGATCTGCCGGTAGAGGGAGGCGCGGCTGCGCTCGGTGGGCAGGCCCATCTCCCAGGCGATCGACTTGTAGAGGTCCATCGGGTTGCCCGTGGCCAGGGGCACGTAGAAGACCTTGTAGAGGCCGGTGTGCAGGTGGGCGGCGAAGGCGCGGCAGGCCGAGCTCTTGCCACTGCCGCAGTCTCCGGTGACGAGGCCGATGCCGCTCATCTCGATGAGGAGCCCGAGGCGTGCGGTGAGCTCGGCTCTGCCCGTCGAGTTGTACATCTCGTCCGGCGAGATATCCGGGCCGAAGGGGTAGGAGCACAGCGCGAAGTGCCTGAGGTACATCAGCGCTCGTCCTCGTCGTCGTGGCCGAGGTCGCGCAGGCGCAGCCCCTGGACAGGAGGAGCGGGGCGCGAGGAGGCGTCGAGCTCGCGGGTCTCGTTGTTGCGCTTGACGAAGCAGTTGGCGTAGGCGTCGACGACGCGGGCCGACTGCACCTTGCGACCGGCGAGCCAGATGTCGACGGACGCGCCCCTCTTGGTCGGATCGAAGCGCACGGTGACCATCTCGCCGACGAGCGCGGCGTCGACCTCGTAGACCACGCCGTCGAGGCTCAGGGTGCGGTCCTTGTGGACCTTTCGCTTGACCTCCAAGAGGCACATCTCGGTGAGGTCGAGCTCGGGGCCAGCCGCGCGGACGTCGCCCGAGCGCATGGCCCAGGCGTCGAGCGGGGTCATGTCGTCGAGGCCACGGTGGGGCGCGCGGTGGTACTCGCCCTCGACCCAGGCCCAGAAGCGACGGTTGAGCGCGTCGAGCGAGCCGAGGTCCGCAGGGCCCAGGGTGGGCAAGAAGCGCATGCGCACGGTGCGAAAGAAGCGCTCCTGCTTGCCCTTGCCGGCGGGCTGATAGGGGCGCGCGTGGATGAGGGTGATGCCGAGGCGCGCGCACACCAGCGCGAGGTGATGCGAGCGGAAGGCTGCGCCGTTGTCGACGTACAGGCGCAGCGGGATCCCGCGCCGCATCACCCCCTGGCGCAGGACCGGAAGGTAGGCGCTGGTGCTCTCCGAGAGCGCGAAGGCGCCGTAGGGCACGACGCGGGTGGCGTCGTCGATCAGACCGATGAGGTAGGTCTTCTGCTTGCGGCGGCCGGAGACGACGACCGCCGGGCCGTGCATGACGTCGCTCATCCACAGCTCGCCGGCCTTCTGGTAGGCGAAGTGGCGGCGGTCCTTGGTCGAGGGACACTCGGGCGCCTGGCACATCACGCCGGCGCGCGAGAGCACCCGGTGCACGGTGGAGAGGGGTAGCGTGAGCGTGCGGGCCAGCTCGCTCTCCTTCTTCACCTCGTCGATGATCATCGCCACCGAATAGGTGCGGTGCTTGTCCTTCGTCTCGATGAGCAGATCGAGCACCGCCTGCGGGATGAAGCGTGCCGAGCCGATGTCCCTGCGCGGCTTGGGCTTGAGTGCGTCGAAGCCTCCCTCCCGGTAGAGCGCCATCCAGTCGCGCATCGTCTCGACGGCCACGTGCGTCCGGCGGCTGCCGGGGATGCAGTACGACCGGCCCGCCTTCTCGCGCAGCCGCTCGTAGAGCTTGATGTGAGGGGATGTGTCGCCGTCCGCCGGCAGGAGCAGATCGCTGATCAGCCCATACCGGAACAAGGCGACCTCTTCGGCGCGCCGCTCGCGCGCCGACTTGTCGTCGTCCATGTGGATCCTCCGGGTCATGCCCTCACGCGAGGGCGCCTGCCCGAGAGCTACCGGCCGTCCGGCGGCGGGTCGCGACCGACCCATTGTTGGCGCCCGCCTCCGCGCGCCAGGGTCCACCTCGTCCGGGGGTTGAGCCCGAGCGGTCGGGGCAGCGCGTACAGGTGCGGCGCGCAGAATCCCGCGGAGCGCCACCAGGAGCCGTGAGGTGCCCAGACACCCGCGAAAGGCCTGGACACTCGGCCTCACGCCCGCGAAGAGGTCAGGGTACAGGCCGGCCACGGTGACCAGCAGCGCCCGCAACCACACGATCCGACGGCGTACCCAGGCGACGGCGATGCTCAGCGTGACCGCGTCGGGCGCGTCGCCGGGACGCAGCTCCTCCGCGGCGTGCTCCAGGCCAGCCGACGCCTCCGCCCAATCCACCGTGTGCTCGATGTCGTCCAACGTGCCCGGCACCCGGCTCGCGTAGAAGTCAGGGAGCAGGCCGAACGTCGTGTGCTGCTCCGGGCAGTAGTACCGCGCCACGAAGCCCACCACCGGGACCTTGCGCATGTACGTGCCGAGCCGCTGGAAGTGACAGGACCCCGGCGGGCACAGCGGGCACGCCGCCAAAGTTGCCTGCTCCCATCCCCTGCCCGTAACGTACTCCTCGAAGGTCAGCGTCGATTCCAACCGTAGCTGCACTTCATCAGGCCCGCGTCGGGTGCCAGCCGTCGCGGGCCGCTCCTTTCTTGCCGTCCGCCTCGGGGACCGCCCCCGCTGCGGTTGCCGATCGTCGAGACGGTGGGCGAGACCGGGAAAGTTTCCGGCGGCGGCTTCCCGCGCTCTAGGCCTCGCTCAGCGGAACCACCGGCGGACGAGACCGACGCGACGGGCCTCGTGGATCACGGGCGAGGGTGAGGCCCTACAGCGCGTTCACGGCGCCGATCAGTTGGATACGCAGATCTGGCCGCCGCCGTTGCTGTTCTGCGCCGCGCAGCCAATGGAGGGGTAAACATAGGGGATCGAATTCGAGTTCGCATGGCCGAAGCCGTTCGCGCCCGAAGCGTCGTAGGAGGTGGACCCCTTATTGTTCCAAACACGGACGAAGATCCGATAACCCCGCTCGTCGTACGCTTCCGCGTGGACCCGGCCGCAGCCGAGCCACAGGATGACCTCACCAGGGTAATCCTTCGTACCGGTATCAGCGATCTTCGCCCACGGTCCCGTGCAGCTATCGGCCTGCGCGGTCTCGCCGATCTGCTCCAGCGTACCTTCGCCGGACGTTGAACTCTGCTCCGCACCGTCCTCCTCGGGCGCTTCACCCGCCACGGAGCAAGCGGGCAGATGGACACAGAACAACATCGACACGATCGAAACCAGTGCGTTCGTCATTTTCATGGCGGCCATCCTTGGTTAATTATAGGCGACAGAGTGCGCGGCGTTCACGCCGTGAGCCTCGCCCGCGCGCTCACCATTTGAACGATACGTCGCGCACTTCAGATCGACCATTGAAAAAAAACTCATTGGGGGAACCCGTAGCCCCTTCAAGAGTCCTCCTTCCGGTCGCGCCAGCAACCCTCGCCGCCTATGTCGCCGCCCTCGCCGATGGCATCGCCGACGGGCGGTGGGAGGGGCGATCAGATCGTCCTCGCTCGGGCGATGAGATCCTCCTCCCCCTCGCCGGCGGGATGAGGGTGGGGCGAGTCAGTTCGATCAGGTCGTAGGCTTGGCCCAGGAGGCGAGGCCGGGGCGACGATCGGGGCGGCTGCCCAAGAAGAAGAAAGGCCCGGAGGTGGTTCTCCGGGCCTCGGGTCGTGGCGGGGGGCCAGCGACAAGTCCAGTTGTCGCACGACGCACCTCCGGCGGCCCAACAAGCGGCGGCCGGGGGGCGCCGTGGTCGTCCTGCGGAGGGTTCGGTGCCAGCGTGAGGGTTGCCCCCGCTGGCTATACCTCTGCCGCCCGTGCTCGTGGGGGTCGCCGACATGCTCGTCGTTCTGCGCGGCGGCGTCGCGGGCGGAGCGGCGTGCAGCGTCGATCTTCCGCTACCAGCACAGCAGGAAGGGACGCGCGACGACGGCCCGCCGCGTCGCCCGTTGGCGCACGGGGCACGCGAAAAATGTAACGCACACATCGGACCCAAAAGTTGGCCCATCGGCGATGGTGACCCCGCTCGGCGCAGCGCCGCTCGCAATGGAGGCGTGCGTGCCATCGGCGGCGAGCGAGGAAGCGACCGATGAGCGGTCTCAGGAGGGCGGTCTCGCCCGCCGCGCACACGAGGAGGACGTCGCGGCCGGCGGGGACAGGCCCGAGGACAACGAGGGGGAGCAGCGACGGAGCTCCAATCCTTGCAGCGACGTGGAGGCTCCCGCGGATGTCCGCGCCGCGGCGGCTGGGCAGCCTCGGTGCGCGCGGTGCGGGCGCGCTGGGGTCGTGGAGGTCGGAGGTGAGGAGGCCGGGGGCGCGGACAACGCCCCCTGGTTGTAGCGCGTGCAGCCTGCCAGGCGGACAAGGAGCGCGCCGTGAGCGATGACAAGCTCGACGGAGACGGCGAGGCCGTGCCCGATTGGGATGATCGGCACGACGCTCGGCCGGGCGCGGTGCCGTCAGCCAGCGCGGATCGAGCGGATGAAGCAGAGCCTGGCGGCGTACGGGCAGTTGACGCCCCTCGTGGTGGTGCCGAGCCGGGAAGGGGTGGAGCTGGTCGACGGCTTCAAGCGGCACGCCGCGGCGATGACGCTGGGCTGGCCGACGATGATCGTCGCGGTGACGCGGCTCGACGAGACGGGGCAGTGGGCGACGATGCTGCTGGTCAACCGGGGCCCCTCGTCGATGACGACGCTGGAGGAGGGGCTCGTGCTCCGCGAGCTCGTGAAGACGGGCCTGACGCAGGCGGAGGTCGCGTCGCTGTGCTCGCGCCACAAGACCTGGGTGAGCAGGCGGATCGGTCTGGTGGACCGCCTGCACCCCGAGCTGGTCGAGTCGATGAAGCTCGGGATGCTGTACCCGGGGTCGGCGCGCCGGCTGCTCTCGTTGCCCCCGGGCAACCAACTCGAGATGGCGGCGGTGATCGGCAGCGCCGGGCTGGGCCCGCGGGACACGGAGCTGCTCGTGAGCCTGTGGCACCGGACGAAGGACCCGGCGGCGCGGCGGGCCCTGCTCTCGGCGCCGCGGGCGAGCCTGGTGAAGCACCACCCGGAGTCGCGCCGCCTGCCGGTGGACCCACGCCTCTCGCCCGAGGGGCAACGGCTCTGTCGCTGCCTCGACCGGCTCGAAGCGCTCGCGACGGAAACGAGCCGCCGGCTGCGGACGCCCCTGCCGAGCAAGGATCTCGACATGCTCGGCAGCACGCTCCGGGCCGCGGAAAGGGCGGCCTCTCGGCTCAGGACCGAGCTTGGGTCCGCAAGGACAACCGCCGGCGACAGCGAGAGCGACGGGAGCGGCGGGACCAACTGATCCACCGCCTTAGCGGCGAGGGCTGGACGAAGCGGGCCATCGCGCGCGAGATCGGGATCGATCCAGCGACGGTGCGCACCGTCCTCCGGAGCAAGGCTCGGCGTGAGCAGAAGAGCCAGCAGCGCCCGAGCAAGCTCGATCCCTTCAAGCCGCTCATCCACAAGCTCGTGCTCGCCGACGGGCTGAGCTGCGTGCGGGTGCTCGAGGAGATCCGTGCCGTCGGCTACACGGGCGGCGACTGCATCCTCAAGGGCTTCGTGAGGACCTTCCGGCCGAAGCCGGGCCGCCGCCCGCACCTGCGCTTCGAGACGCCGCCCGGGGTGCAGGGGCAGGTCGACCTCTCGCCGTACACGGTGCTGCTCTCGGGCGAGCCCACCCCCGTCACGTGCTTCTCCTTCGTGCTCGGCTTCAGCCGCTGGCACTTCATCCGCTTCCTGCTGCACGCGGACGTCCACTCCATCTGCCACTGCCACGTCCTGGCCTTCGAGGACGCCGGCGGCGTGCCGCACGAGATCCTCTACGACAGGATGAAGCAGGTCGTCCTGGAGAGCCTCAAGGACGGGGTGATCTTCCACGCGCTCTTCGAGCGGATGGCGCAGCACTACGGCTTCCGCGCCGTCCCTCTCGCCCCCGGCTACAAGGAGGGCAAGGGCAAGGTCGAAAACCCCTTCAAGTACGTGGAGGGCAACTTCCTCGCCGGCAGGACGTTTGCCGACCTCGACGACCTCAACCGGCAGGCGCAGAAGTGGCTCACCGAGATCGCGCGTGTGCGGGTGCACCGCACGACGCAGGAGCAGCCTGCGGCGCGCCTGACCCAGGAGCAGCCGTCGCTCATTGCGCTGCCCGAGCACCGCTTCGAGGCCGGCGTGGTCGTGCCGCGCCTCGTCGGCGCCGACTTCTGCGTGGCGTGGGACACCAACCGCTACTCGGTGCCGCCCCGCTTCGCGGGCAAGAGCGCCATGGTGCGCATCCTCGAAGGAAGGATCGAGATCCTCATCGACGGCGCCGTCGTGGCCGCGCACGTCGTGCGCTCGATGAAGTACCAGCGCTACGTCGCCCCCGAGCACGAGGCGGAATTCCGGGCCACGTGCACGAGCCGGCACGTCCTCAAGGATCAGTTTGCGCGGCTCGGCGCAGCCGCCGAGCCCTTCGCCGAGGGCCTCGTCGAGTTGCACGGCGGCTCGGCCGGCTACCACATGGGCCAGATCCTCAAGCTCGCCGACAGGGTCGGCGCGGCGCGCGTCGCAGAGGCCCTGCGCCGCGCCGCGCGCTACGGCGCCTTCGACCACAACGCCGTCGCGCGCATCGTCGCCGGAAAGCCCGTGAAGGCTTCGGGGGGCGCGCCCGAGGGCAGGGCCGGTTCGCCGATGCAGCTCGACCAGTACCTCAAGGGGACCGGCGTGCACCAACGCTCGCCCGACGGCTACAAGAGGCTCGTCGGCAAGCGCGCCTCGTCCCCGGAAAACCCCGCCGACGACCACGAGAGCAAGAAGAGCAAGAAGGAGGACGATGGCGATGGCCAGTGAAGAAAGAGATCGACTGCTTCAAAATCTCCGGCGGCTGTCCCTCCCGCACGCCGCGCAAAACATCGACGAGCACCTCAAGCAGGCCGGCTCTCTCAAGCTCGGGCACCTCGCCTTCCTCGCGCGCATCGCCGAGGCCGAGGTCCTCGCGCGTCACCGGACTCGCGCCGACCGGCGCATGCGATACGCGGAGTTTCCCGAGGTCTGCCGCATCGAGGACTACGACTTCAAGCAGCAGCCGTGCCTCGATCGCAAGGTCGTGCTCAACCTCGCCGAGCTCGGCTTCGTGGACCGCTGCGAGCCGGTCCTCTGGATCGGGCCGAGCGGCGTCGGCAAGACCCACCTCTCCATCGGCCTCGGCGTGCGCGCCTGCGAAGCCGGCTACAACGTCCGCTTCGTACGCGCCTACCCCATGCTTCGGCGCCTCTACGCCTCCCTCGCCGACGACACGCTGGAGGAGGCGCTCGACGATCTCGCCAAGCCCGACGTGCTCATCATCGACGAGCTCGGAAACAGCCCGAAGAAGCACGAGGACGATCTCGCCGGCGTCTTCTTCGAGCTGGTCGCCCGCAGGTATCGTCGAGGCGCAATCATCCTGGCGACCAACCTCGGCTTCGATCAGTGGTCGACCTACCTCGGCTCTCCCTCCCAGGTGACGCCCGCGATCGATCGGCTCATCGAGGGGGCGCACGTCATCGTCTTCCCCCCGGACGCCGAGAGCTACCGCGCCAAACGCAAGGACGGCCCGGGGCCCCTGCCGTCGAAGAAGAAGGGCGCCCGGCGCCGTCCGCCGCCGGACGCGCCCCCTTCACCGCCGTCGCCGCCGTGAGGGGCTCAACGATGCGCGCCTACTGGCCCCGCACCGAAGACCTCGCCTTCGAGCCCGAGCTCGCGCCCCTCGCGCTGCTCGATGCCGCCCTCGCCCTCGCCGTCCAGTCCCTCATCGCCCGCAACCCCGAGCTGCTCTCCGAGAACGAGGCCGTGCGCCAGGCGCCGCGCGCCGTCGCCGCGCACCACATCGTCGCGCTCTACCGCGAGATGCACGATGCGCTCGACGAGTACCGCGCCCTGCTGCCCGACGAGCACCAGCTCGCCACCGGCACGGACGACATCCCCTTTTGACCGACGCCCCGGTGTGGCGCGTCGAACCGGCTGGGTGATGGTCGGACGCAGCCGCGCCGTCGCTCGCGGTCCTCCCCCGGCGGCGCGCCATCGTCCGCGCACCTCCTCCCCCCGGCGGCGCGCCATCGCCTACGGCGCTCCCCACTCGTCGCCCCGATCCTCCCCACCGCGGCCCTCGAGAGCCTGTATTCCAAGCGCTTCGCGTCGCCGACCTCCAGGCCGACATCGCCCAAGTCCTCCTCGGGACATCGCC
The DNA here is from genome assembly GCA_963827955.1 of uncultured delta proteobacterium. Lineage (GTDB taxonomy): Bacteria > Myxococcota_A > Polyangia > Polyangiales > Polyangiaceae > CAWHDJ01. The sequence goes on from CAWHDJ010000018.1 coordinate 247,459, forward strand.
CAAGTCCTCCCCGCCCACGCTCGCCCTCGTCGCCCCGGTGGGTGGGCCCCCCCGTCACGCTCCCTCCGCGCGGGCGCCCGGTCCCGCGCAGAGTAGGGGTCTTCGCTCCCCTGTCACGGCGGGCAACCAGGGCGCCGTCCTCACGCCCTCGCCAGCGCGAGGGGCAACGCCGGTCAGGGCCCAGTCACCTCGCAAACGCGAGCCAGGGGGAGGAGCTTTTCATCGCCGAAGAGGGGAGGAAGTTATCGCCGCTCCCAGGCGGGCCTGCGAGCCCGCGCGCCGCGCCAAGTCGGCGACGGCCGAGGTGGCGAAGCCGGCGCACAGCGAGTGACCAGCGGAGGCGGAGGAGTCGGTGGGGCACGAGCACGTACGAGATGTTGCACCACGGCGTGTGGCACCACGGCGCGGAGATTGACGCGAGACGCGGGCGACGTCGACCGACGGCCGGCTTGGAGTGTTCGATCCCACCGATGCGGTCGCGATGGACGCCGCCAGTGACCGACAGGGATGTCGGATATCGACGCGAGTGCCGCCGTTCGCACCAAGTTGCAGCCGGGCACCGACTGCTGCGAAGCGCCGTTCGCATCGCGCTGCCTACGCTGTAGGCTCGTCGCTGGAAGAATCGCGCGAAATCTCCGTGTCTGCGCACGGATCCGGAGCAAGATGACGGTATACCGTTTGCCTGCTCCAAATCCGTGAGCCAGCGGGCAAGACGAGCAAGCAGACTCGCACATGGCGTCATGTTACGGGTGGGAGGATAGGGGCGAGAAGATGGGTCTCACGAAGGGCATCCGCTTCACGAGCGTGCGCACGTTCGTCGACGAGCGCTTCGGCGCTGGAGCTTGGCACGAGATCCTAGCGACCCTGCCCGCTGCGGACACCGAGCTGATCAGGAGCGTCGTACCGTCGGGCTGGTATGAGAACGCCGTCCGAGCCCGGCTGATAAGAGCGATCTGCAACGTTCGCGGCGGGGGCAGCTTGGCCCTCGGACGGGAGATCGGCTCCTACGAAGCGCAGCGCGATCTCACGACCGTGCACCGCTGGTTCGTCTGCCTCGTGAGGGGGTGCGGCTCCATTCTTTGTCCAACGGAAATTGATCGTGGCACTAAAACCGCCGAATGCCCGCGGTTTTGTGCTGAAAGGACGTGGGCGTTGGCGTAGCGGAGAGGTGCACCCCGAGCCTGGAGCTAGCGATGACGATGGCGCACCCCGCGTGTGAGAGCGACCACTTCTACCCCGCCCGCCAGAGCTTCGACGCCACGGTCGACTGGGCTCGGAAGACCGGCCCGACGGACCACAGCGAGGTCGAGTGCGCGCTCGAGGAGCGGGGCCGTGAGCTGCTCCGTCTTCTGTATCAGGGGTGGTACGACAAGCTCGCGTCGGCCGAGCGAAGGGAAGCCGCCAAGAGCGCGCCTGTGGCAGAGGGAACACGCGTGAGCACGCGCGGTCGTCAGCTCGAGTCGATGCTCGGACGGGTGCATCCTGTTCGGTTGGAGTACAGGCGCACCGGGGAGAAGAAGGGGAGCTTGCCGCTCGATGCGCGCTTGAACCTGCCCGCGACGCTGTACTCGCACCCTCTGCAGAAGCGCGTCGCAGCAGAAGCCCAGGCGCGTGCGTGGGACAGCGTGGTCAAGCAGGTGGACGAGGCGACGAACGCACACGTGCCCAAGCGGCAGGCGCAGCAAATCGCGCGTGATGCGGTCGAGGACTTCGAGGCGTTCTACGCGCAGCGCCCCGTGGACGATTCGCTGGGCGAGAACACCTTGCTGGCGGGATCGTCGGACGCGAAGGGCGTGAGGATGTTGCCGAAGGCACTGCGGGAAGCCACGCGCGAGCGTGCGGAGGCTGAGCAGGCGGAAGCGGTGCGCGGCGATCCGATGGCGCCCAAGAAGCTGCGCTCGCATGACAAGCGTATGGCGGCGGTCGGTGCTGTCTGGGAACAGGAGCCCGTGCGACGCACCGTGGATGACATCATCGCCGAAGTGCAACGAACGCCGACGTCGAAGGCGGAGAGGCCGAGGCTGCCACCGCCCAAGAACAAGCGTGTGTGGGCGAGCGTCGTGAACGGTGTGTCCGCTTCGGTAGGAGCGATGTTCGACGAGTTCGATCGGCGTGATCCCAAGCGAGCGCGGACGCCCGCGGTGCTGGTCGACGGAGAGCAGAACCAGCAGACCGCGATCCTCGACCATGCGCGAAGCCGCCAGCGGAGCGTTACCATCGTGCTCGATCTGATCCACGTCATCCATTACATGTGGCTCGCGGGCTTCGCGTTGTCTCGGCGCAAGGAGTCGGTCGCCGCAGAGTGGGTCGTCACGCATCTGCGCCTGCTCCTCTCCGACGGCCCCGCGGCGCTCATCGCTGCGACCGAGCGCGCCATCGTCGAGCAAAAGCTGACCAAGAGCGCGCGCAAGCAGGTCGATCGCGCGCTTGGGTACTTCCGCCGCAACGACACCTTCATGGACTACCCAGCCTTCCTCGCGGCGGGCGTTCCCATCGCGACCGGCGTGATCGAGGGCGCGTGTAGACACCTGGTCCAGGACCGCATGGGCATCACCGGCGCACGCTGGGATCTTCCCGGTGCCGAGGCCATCCTCAAGCTGCGCGCGCTCCACTCCAGCGGCGACTGGGACGACTACTGGCACTTCCACCAGCAACAAGAGGCGCTCCGCAACTATCCGAAAATGCTCGCGGCGGCGTAACCGCAAGCGCCCCAAGAGCCGCACCCCTCGTGAGGCCGGCGTTTGCCATCCGCAACATGAACGTCTACTGGCGCCGCACGGAGGACAGCGGCCGCTGGACGTCGGAGGTGGGGGAGCGCGAGATCGTGGCGCGTCTCGACGGCTGGGACCCGGTCGAGCCCGCGCTCTGCGCCAAGCTACAAGGCTACCTCGATCGCACGCTCGAGATGCTCGCCGTCGCGGCAGGACCCGTGGAGCACACGCGCTGCCGCGCCAGCGGAGACGCCTCCTGCGAGTTCCACGCGAACCGGGTCCACGTCGAGGAGCACCGGCAGCGGAGCCACGGGCCGCTCTGCCCTGGTGACCTCGCTGGCGTCGCGTACGAGCTCGCCAACCTGCACGAGGCCTCTGCGGTCGCCGAGGCGATCGAGGAAGTACTGCACGCGCGCCTGTCCCTGCCTTTCGTGGAGCTCTGGACGAACGCGGTCAGCGGCGATCCGATCTGCCTCTGCAAAGCCGGCCGGCGGGGGACGGGCGCGCCGCGGTGCTTCGTCCTCCAGGCCGGGGGCGAGACCGTCGGTCGGCTGGAGGTGGAGGTTCCGCTCGAGCAGACGGAGGCGGAGCTCATCGATCACCTCCTCGTCCACTTCGCGCTCGCCCTTCGCAACACGCGCCCAATCCGCGCCGCGAACGCCCATTCGCGCCCCCCGATGACGGAGGCCGAGCGCGCGCGCCTCATCCACGCCGCCGTCACGCGGTGGGGGCTCACACGCAGGGAAGCCGAAGTGCTCGACCTCGTTGTGCAGGGGATGACGAACAAGCAGATCGCGGTGAAGATCGGCTGCGAGGAGGGGACGGTCGAGGTCCACGTCTCGAAGGCGCTGAAGAAGAGCGGCGCCGGGAACCGCGCGGGCCTCGCGGCGCGCGTGTGGGCGGCGACCTGATGGTCGCGCGTCGTCCCGACGACCGTCTACGTGTTCCCCTAATAGTCCCCCTTTCCGGTGGCGTGCGGACGAGGCGATTGCCACTCTACGTCCTGTAGCTCCCACGTCCTCGAACGAAGGGCCCGACTGCCAGTGAGGTACCACAGGGACGTAACCATGAGGAGCATCACCAAGTCGATCCTGCTGTCCAACCTGGCTTGCTCGTTCGCGCTCGCCGCGACCGGGTGTGGTCGTCAGGGGGTCGACACGGACGTGGCCGAGGGGGCGCCGCGCGCTGCTCGCCTTTCCGGACGAGCGCGCGCGACGGCGCGTCGCTCGAACTGGGGCCGGACATGAGGAGAGCCTTCGTCGCTTCGGCCCTCCTCGTCACCTCTTCCCTCGTCGCAGGCGCCTGCTCGTCGCGCTCGACGCAGCCTTCGGCGTCCGTCGTGCTTCACGCCTGCGCCATCGCCTCCGCGTGCAGCCTCAACGGGGCGCCACCGGTGTCGCCGCTCAGCGACGAATGCGAGCTCCTCGCCCTCGTCGCCGCCTTCCCGTCTCCACGGCAGACGGCCACGTCCGGATACGGGTGCTACTTCAGCGCCACGGACTGCGCCTCCTTCGAGTCCTGCCTGATGGGCCCCCGGGCGACGGCAGCCCAGCTCGCCGCGTGCAGCGGCTCGAAGGACGCGCAGTGCCAGGGCAACGTGGCCGTCGATTGCGGCAGCGGCTACGTGCAGGACTGTGGCTCAGTGGGTTACGTGTGCGGGCTGGACGGGCAGTCCGCGATTTGCGGGCCCCAGTCCTGCGATTCGGCCACCTTCACGCCCCATTGTCAGGGCAATACGTCGGTGAGCTGTTCGGGGCAAGGTGGCGTGGTTCAGGAAGAGTCCTGCGACGGCCCTCTACAAGAACAAGTCTGCGTCGAGGTGTCCGGCTACCCGTACTGCGAAGACCCATCCGGCACCTGCGATCCGTCGTTCCAGGCGAGCTGCCAGGGGACGGTGGCGACGAACTGCAAGAACGGGCTCGTCACGACCCTCGACTGCGGCGCGATCGGGCTCGGGGTGGATTGCCGGGTGCTCATGGACGGCACGGCCGCGTGCCAGGGAACGAGCGGCTGCAACGACGACGACGGCACCACCAAGGAGAGCTGCAACGACGGCATCATCTCGCTCTGCATCTTCGGGACCACGACCACCCTGGACTGTCGGAGCTACGGCCTCTCCGGGTGCACCACCACGGCGCTCGGGGGAGGCAGGACATTCGCAGCCTGCACGCCTTGAGATGGCGCAGACCGATTATGGCTCGGCAATACTGGCACCGTGCAGTCCATCACGATCACCCGTCTCAGGAGGCAACTATGCGCCCAATGCCCCTCGTTCTATTGCTCTCGCCTGCCGCGCTCCTCGGCCTTATGGCGGTCCTGTCCTCGTGCAGCGGCAGCGCGAGCGGCCCACCGCCGAGTTGCTCCGGTTCGTTCGAGGCGTGCGGCGGGGATCTCGTCGGCACGTGGGGCTACGTCGCGGACTGCAACGCGCCGACTGAAACCATTCCCGGCTGCCCGATCGCGACGATCTCGGGGAAGTTGAAGAGCTCGACGACGTACACGTTCGGCTCGGACGGCAGCTTCACGAACAGCACGAGCGTGCAGGGGACCCTCACCGTCACGATCCCAGCATCGTGCGTGCTGAACGACGACTGTCAGCCCTTCGAGACGTGTTTCGGCATCGGCGGGCTCGCGGTCACGCGGAGCTGCGCGGGAAACAGCAAGGGCGGGTGCACCTGCAAGGAGATTGACACCGGCAGCTATATGGAGACGGGCGTCTACTCGACCTCCGGGTCGACGCTCGTGTTCGACACGCTCGCCTCGCAGGCGTACTGCGTCCGAGGGAACGAGCTCGATCTCCTGGATTTTGGCGACGGCGGAGCGAACGCTTACTCGCTCTACGCGAAACAATAGGCCAGATACGCATCTCGGCGTATTGACGAGCGCCGGCACCGGCCGGACTGGACGGCGCCCCCATGGCACCGCTCGGGCGCTAGTACCGCTTCCCCTAAGTTCGTACCGGGGTCCTTGAGTTTGTGAAGTTCCGACCCGTCCCACGGTGCGTGCCGAGAACTGAAGCCGCGCCGATCAGCGCAGCGGGATGTGCTCCGCGCGCGGATCGTCCTGCTCGCGGACGCGGGGGTGGGCGTCGCGGCGACAGCGCGTGAGCTTGGGAAGCAGCCGAGTTCGAGCGGCGGAGCGAGCAGGCGGAATCGTGGGCAGAGGCGAGGCGATCCATTGAGCAGCGCTCTTCCCACCCCGCAAGTGCCTCGCCGGATGAAGCAGTACGCAGATGCCACCCGCTCGCCGCGTCTATCGCGTACGAGCTTATGCGACGCCCCGAGCGGGCCGACGTGGGAGCAACCCCACACGCGCCGTGGCGCCGCCAGGGACCACGGACGGGCCATGGCTCGCCGCTTGCAGCGAGCTGCCCGAGGCGCGGCATCACGCTTGGCGCCGGTGAAGGAGAGGACGTGATGACTCGACAGCTTGCTCTGCTGATGGCCGCGCTCGGCGTATCGTGCGCCGGGTGTTACACGACATGGGACATCCCTACCCGTGAGATGGCCAAGCTCGACGGCTACCGCTCTCCCGAAGTCAGAGTGATTCAGGACGAGAACGGGGGGGGTGAGCTGTCAACCGCGATCCCTGCCACACCATCACCGAGCCATCCGCCCACCGTCTCGCACCTCGTAGCCTCACGTCCCACCTGAGCCTCCGATCGCCCCGTCGATGCCGTCGATCACCTTGTCGACGCCTCTCCCAACCCAAAGGACGTCGTCCCCAACCTACAGGACGCCGTCGATCACCTTGTCGGCGTCGTCCCCAAGCTAGAGGACGTCGGCCCCAAGCCAGAGGACGTCGTACCCAAGCCAGAGGACGTCGTCCTCAAGCCAGAGGACGTCGCCCCCAATCTAGAGGACGTCGTCGATGACCTTGGGGACGGCGTCCCCAAGCTTGTGGACGTCGTCCCCAAGCCAGAGGACGTCGTCCCCAACCTAGAGGACGCCGTCGATGACCTTGGGGACACCGTCCCCAAGCTTGAGGACGTCGTCAATCACCTTGTCGGTGTCGTCCCCACGCTAGAGGACGTCGTCGATCACCTTGTCAACGCCGTCCACGAGCTGGAGGACGCCTTCGATCGCGCCGACGACGCCACGCCAACTTTTTTTCTCGACGCCGAGAATATTTCTCGAATCCTCCCTCGTCACAATCATCGAAACCGACACGAAGCAGTTCGCGAGAGGAGAGACCGCCATGGCGAAACGTGAGTTCGATGTTCCCACCATGCTCCAGCAGGTGACCGCGCTGCTAAACGGGCTGAAGGCCGGAACCCTCGCCGGCCTGACGGAGGTCCTCGTCGGCGGCACCGTCTACAAGATCGCGGATCTCGTCACGGCGCTCCAGGCGGTCCAGGCGATGCTCCAGGCGGTCGTGGACGCGGAGACCGGGCTCGCCAAGGCGGTGGAGACCCTGAACGACCAGGGCCCCGCCGCGGAGAAGCTCCTGAAGCAGACGCGCAAGAGCGTGAAGGCGCAGCTCGGGGCCCAGAGCGCGAGCCTGCCGCAGTTCGGGCTCAAGGCGGACAAGGTTCGGACGCCGCTCACCGCGCAGCAGAACGTCACCAAGGTGGAGCGGAACCTCGCGACGCGCGAGGCGCGGCACACGATGGGGACCGCCCAGAAAGCCAAGGTGCACGGCGACGTCCCAGCGGCGGGCCCCGCGGCCCCCGCGGCGAGCCCGCCGGCTACCGCGCCGGTCAAGGCCGCGAGCTGATCCTCAGCGCACAGCCTCCGCTTCCACCACGTACCCCATCCCCGCGTGCGCTCCGTCCGCGTCGGGCGCCGTGCGCACCCGCAGGCAGCGCTGCCCGCCGCCGGCGGCCATCGGCGCGCTCTGCCAGGGGCCCGCGGCCGCGCTCCCCGCGTCGCCGAAGTGGATCCGCACCGCCGCCCCCGCGTCCTCCCCGCGCATCGGCGTCGCCTCGAGGTCCACGGGGAGGGCGACGATGGCCCCGGCCAGCGGCGCGCGTCCATGCCGCCATGCTGGCCGGGGCGTGGTGTCCGCGGTATCGTCGCGGCCATGTCAGACGCCGGGCCGAAGCCGGGCAGGCCCGCCACGGAGGCCGACCTCCTCGCCTTGCCGGACGAGGGGCACGGCTACGAGCTGCTCGATGGGGAAATCGTCGAGAAACAGGCGGGGTTCGATCACGGCCTCGCGCACATGCGAATCCGGGATGCCTTTGCGCCCTACGATCGCCGGCCCGGCGGGGGCGACCGGCCAGGCGGATGGTGGTTCCTTGCCGAGCAGCTCGTCCGGTTCGAATCCGGCCAGACCCTGCGCCCCGACGTGGCCGGCTGGCTGCGCGAGCGCTTGCCCAGGCCACCGAAGGATGCCCAGGCGGTCGTGGAGGTCCGGCCCGATTGGGTCGCGGAGATCATCTCGCCCACGAACGCCGGCAACAATCTCCTCAAGAAGCGGCGCGTCTACCACCGGCACGGCGTGCCGCACTACTGGATCGTAGACCCCCGCGACGAGAGCCTGACCGTGCTCCGCTGGACCTCGGAGGGCTACCTCGAGGTGCTCGTCGCAGGGCGCGACGAGCGTGTCCGGGCAGAGCCCTTCGTGGCCGTGGAGTGGCTGGTGGGCGTGCTCTTCGGCGACGACGACGAACCCGAGGTGCCAAGTCGACGCTGAACGGCGGAGCCGGTCAGCGGTGCCTTGCCTCAGCGCACCGCCTCCGCCTCCACCACGTACGCCATCCCCGCGTGCGCTCCGCCCGCGTCGGGCGCCATGCGCACGCGCAGGCAGCGCGGCGCCCCGCCGGCAGCCATCGGCGCGCTCTGCCAGGGGCTCGCGACCTCGGCCGCGTCGCCGAAGTGGATCCGCACCGCAGTCCCCGCGTCCTCTCCGCGCATCGGCGTCGCCTCGAGCGCCCGGCCGTCGTGCGCGGAGGCCCGCACGGTCCAGCGGACGGCCGCGGCCTCGGCGCGCGGGACGCAGAAGAAGTCCTCGTCGCCGGCCCAGCCGATGCTGGCGGAGACGGGCCGGCCGACCTGGACCGGGGTGGCGGAGGCGGCCTGGTCGTTGGGCTCGGTCTCGGCGTTCGGATCGGGGACCGTGCTCTCCGCGAGGAGCGTGTACGTGTCGGAGATGCTCTCGTAGACGTAGGGCGGGGGCCCGCCGCGCGGGTCCATGTCCTGGAGCACGGCGACGAGGTAGCTCCCGGGATCGAGGGCGAGGGCGCCGATCACCAGAATCGACGCCGGGGCGGCCGGTGCAGTACTGCCCGACGGGCTCGGAGAAGCCGCGCCGGTAGATCATCGCGCACGTGGCGATGCTGGGCAGCGCGGAGAGCCGCAGGCGGAGGAAGCCGTTCTCGCCGCCGGGGGTGGAGGCCTTGGCCGGGGCGGGCAGCTCGAAGGCGTAGAAGTCGCGGTCGCCGCGGGTGGCGTCGATCCGCTTGCCGAGGCGCCCCGTCACGGGCTGCCCGAGCGTGATCGGGTTCGCCTCCGCCGGCGTGTCGTTCGGCTCCGCCTCGATGCCCGTCACCCGCGCGTCGCGCGCCTCGCGGGCGTAGACGACGCTCGCCCCGGCGCCGGCCGCCGAAAGCGCGAGGGCCCCGACCGCGACGACGGCCCCGTAGCGCCGCCGGCGGAGGCGTCGCTCGTAGGCGTCAACCTCGTCGCGGGTCGCCAGCGGGCCGGCGTCGCTGAGGCGCTCGCCCTGGATCAGGCGGCGAAGGCGGTTCGGGTCGATGTACGTCTCCACGCTCGTGGCGCCGGCGGCGCGCAGCTCCTCGATCAGGAACGCGCACAGCTCGTCAATCGTCTGGAAGCAATCGTGCGGGTCCTTGCGCAGCGCCCGCAGGATGATGCGGCTCAGCCCGGGCGGGATGTCGAGCTCGGGGCAGCGGTCCTCCGGAGGGACCGGGCGCTCGTGCAGGTGCTTCTCCAGGATCGCGACCTGCGAGGGCGCGCGGAACGGGGGGTGCCCCGTGGCGAGGCGGTACATCAGCGCGCCGATGCCGTAGACGTCCGTGCGCGCGTCGACCTCGTGCCCCAGGATCTGCTCCGGCGCCATGTAAGCCGGTGTGCCCATGATCACGCCACGGCACGTCACGTCCTCCGCCCCCTCCACCTCGCGCAGCTTCGCCAGGCCGAAGTCGAGCACCTTCGCCACCTCGCCGCCCCCGTCGACGGGCAGGAGCATGATGTTCTCGGGCTTGATGTCCCGGTGGACGATGCCCTTCCGGTGCGCCTCCGAGAGCGAGCTGCACACCTGCGAGACGATCTTCCCGAGCCGCAGGAAGGGCATGGGCCCGTCCCTGCGGAGCGCGCTGCCCAGGCTCTCGCCGCTCACCAGCTCCATCACCAGGTACGTCAGCCCCTCGGAGACACCGAAGTCGAAGACCTGGACGGTGTTCGGGCTCTGGAGCTTGGAGACCGCGAGCGCCTCGCGCTTGAACCGTCGCACCACCTCGGGGTGGTGCGACATCTCCCCCGCCAGCACCTTCATGGCGAGGAGCTTGCCGATCCGGACGTGCTGGACCTTGTAGACGACCCCCATCCCGCCGCGGCCGATGGCCTCGACGATCCGGTATCTGTCGGCAACAATCATGCCGAGGAGCGGGTCAGCCCTCGGCGCGGGTTTGGGGGTGGGGAATTCGTCCCGGAACGCGGGGCTCTCGTCGTCGGCGATGGGGTGGGCGTGGCGACCTTCGTTGATCGTCGTCCAGGAGCGGCGGCGCGTGCCGCTGGAGGGCGGCAGGAAGTCGGCGCTCGATAGGGTGAGGATCTCCTCGACGCTCGAGATGCGGGGATCGGAGTCGGACAGGGGGGAGGCGCGCTCCGGCGTCTCGTTCATGGGGGACCTCGATCCCTGTTGTTGCGCGACGGGCGGCCACGTTCATGTACGTGGGGGTGGCAGACCTGCGCCCCCTGCAGAGCGCCCGTCCGTCCGTGCCCCCCTGGCGCCTCCGCCTCGGAAGGCGCATCGTAGGGGCATGAGCAAGACCCGCAGCGAAGTCATCCAGGAGTCGAAGGTGAAGGGGCTGGTGGCCGGCGCCGCGACCGTCGCGACGGTCGCCATCGGCGTCACCGTCGGCGCCCCGGTCGCCGCCATCGCGGCGGTGCCGACGGCCATCCTCGGCTGGCGCTGGTGGAAGCATCGGGCCGAGAACGGCATCCGCTTCTGAGGGGCCCCGGCAGCCGGGCACGGGCCCGGCGTCTCGACGCTGCAACCGGGCTCGGCCGCCTGTGGCGTGCAGGCCGGGTCGTGCTTACGGTAGGCTGAGGCGGGCTCCCCGTCGCCCACTCCTCGCCGATGCGCGCCCGCTACATCGCCCTCGCCGTCCCCTTCTTCCTCCTGCTCATCGCGATCGAGCTCGTCGTTGCGCGCGTCCGGCGCCGCTCGGTGTACCGCCTGGGCGACGCCGTGGGCGACCTCGGCTGCGGCATGTTCCAGCAAGTCCTGCTGGTCTTCCTCGCCGGCGCCTCGCTCGCGCTCTACACGTGGGCGTACGACCACCTGCGCGTCCACACGTGGGGCTCGGACGCCGTGCCCTGGGTCGTCGCGCTCGTGGGGGTCGACTTCCTCTACTACTGGTGGCACCGCCTGAGCCACGAGGTGAACGTGCTCTGGGCGGCGCACGTGGTGCACCACCAGAGCGAGGACTACAACCTCGCCGTCGCCCTCCGGCAGGCCATCCTCACGAGCTTCACCACCGGGCCGTTCTACGTCCCTCTCGCGTTCCTCGGCGTGCCCCCCATCGTCTTCGCCTCCGTCAACGCGATCAGCACGCTCTACCAGTTCTGGATCCACACCGAGCTCTGCGGAAAGCTCGGGTGGCTCGAGCTCTTCCTCAACACGCCGAGCCACCACCGCGTCCACCACGCCATCAACCCGCGGTACCTCGACAAGAACTACGGCGCCGTCCTCATCGTGTGGGACCGGCTCTTCGGCACCTTCATCGAGGAGGACGAGGCCTGCGTCTACGGCGTGGTGAAGCCGCTCGAGAGCTACAACCCGATCTGGGCGCAGGTGCAGCCGGTCCTCGCGCTCTTCGCGGCGAGCGCGGCGGCGCCGAGGTTCGCCGACAAGCTCCGGGTCTGGTTCGCGTCGCCGGCCTGGGTGCCCGAGGGCGTGACGCCGTACCCCGGCGTCGCCGACGGCTCCTACGTGCGCCGCCCCAAGTACGACCCGCCGGCGCCCCCGGGGCTCGGCGTCTACGTGATCCTGCAGCTCGGGATCGCGGTCCTCGTCACCACGGTGCTCATGTTCACGCAGGAGGATGCGCCGCGCGCCGCGCTCGCCGTGGGCGCGGCGCTCGTGATCCTGACGCTCGGGACGAGCGCGGGTCTGCTCGAGCGGCGGCGCTGGGCGAAGCCGGTGGAGGGCGCCCGGCTCGCGCTGGTCGCGGCGGCGATCGCGTGGGTGTACGTGGGGGGAAGCAGCGCGCTCGCGGCGGTGTAAAAGCGGTTCGCGTTCGGGATCAGCACATGCCGAACCGCGACCGCCAGGGAGCGGGTGCCAGCGGGCACCAGCGTCTTCATGCCCTCGCACGCGCCGCGCTGCCTGTAGCGCTACGCGTGCGAGGGCATGAGGACGTCGCGCCTACTGGCACCCGCTCCCTGGCGGTCGCGGTTCGGTAGGCGTGTACCGAACCTAACCGCGAGCCCGCTCTACCGGATGAAGCCGCGGAACCACGAGGCGACCGAGCCCGACTCCTCCGTCGGGATCTCGGGCTCCGGGCCTTCGAGCTCGTCGGCGAGGCCGCCGAGGGGCGAGTCGATCTCGTCCCCGGCGGGGGGCGGGTGCGACGACTTGAAGCTCATGTCGGGGAACAGGCTCGGCGAGCCGTGCTTGTCCTGCTCTTCCTTGGTCAGCGAGCGGAACTCGAGCAGCATCAGGTCGATCATCTCGGCGATCTTCTTCGTGCCGTCGATCGTCTGGGGGCCGCCCACGCCGAGGGCGCTCTTCACGAGCTCGGCGACGTCCTCGTCGCTCACCGGCCGGCCGTAGCGGAAGAGGAAGCGGGTGAGATCGCGGCCGAGGTCGCGCGCGGTCTGGTAGCGGGCGTCCGGGTCGCGCGCGAGGGCGCGCTTGACGAGAACGTCGAGCTCGGCCGGGACGGCGCGGTTGATGGGGGGGAGCGAGGGGATGACGGCGTCGCGGACCTGGCGCACGGTCTGGAAGTCCGTTTCGCCCTGGAAGAGGCGGCGGCCGGAGAGCATCTCCCACAGGATGATCCCCACGGCGAAGACGTCCACGCGCTGGTCGACCGGCTTCTCCATCACCGTCTCGGGCGCGAGGTAGCCGAACTTGCCCTTGATGACCCCGGCGTCGCTCTCGGCGAGCTGGCTCGAAGCCTTGGCCAGGCCGAAGTCCACGATCTTCACCTCGCCGTACTTCGTGATGAGGACGTTGGCGGGGGTGATGTCGCGGTGGATGATCTCGAGCGACTTGCCGTCGCTCTTGAGCTCGTGGGCGTAGGCGAGGCCCTGGCAGATGCGCCTGGCGACGTAGACGGCCGCCTCGACGGGGATCGGGATGGCCAGCTTGCGCGTGTGGTCCATCACCGCCTTCAAGTCCGCGCCGTCGACGTACTCCATGACGATGAAGTACGTCCCGTCGCCGACGCCGATGTCGAAGACGCTGACGACGTTGGAATGCGAGAGGTGCGCGGAGAGGCGCGCCTCGTCGAGGAACATGGCGATGAACTGCTCTTTCTTGCTGAGCTGCGGCAAGACGCGCTTGATCGCGACCTGCTTGCGGAAGCCCTCGATCCCGGCGCTCTCGGCGACGAACACCTCCGCCATGCCGCCGGATGCCAGGCGCTTGAGGACGCGGTACCGTTGCTGCTCGCTCATTCGTCTCGCCTCGCCAGTGCTACCCCCAATCTAGCCGTTGTCGGCCCACCCGGGGCGCATTTCTCTCGATCGCCGGCCGCCGCGTTGTATACCCCCGGCCGCAGATGGCAGGGATCGCGCTCAGCTCCCCCGATAACTCCAACGTCGTCACCTCGGGGCACCCGTACTGGGCCATCCTGCGGCTCGCGTTCCCGACGATGGTCGCGATGCTGGCGCAGAGCCTGGTGAACGAGGTCAACATCGTCTTCTTCGCCTACCTGCCCCAACCCGAGTCGTCGTACGCGCAGGATGGGCTGGTCGCTTCGCTGATCGTCCTCTGGCTCATCGGCGGCTCGCTGAGCGCCATCTCGGTGGGCACGCAGGCGTTCACCGGGCGCCGCTTCGCCGAGAGGGACCACGCCTCCGCCGGCGCCGTCCTCGTCAACGCCTGGTTCTTCGCGCTCGTCGCGGGCATCGTGTTCACGGCGCTCGGGTACCTGTCGCTGCCGTACGTCCTCGGCGCGGTGCTCAAGAACAAGGGCGCGTTCGACGTCGCCCTCCGCTACTCCAGGTGGCGCATCCTCGGCGTGACGTCGATGGCGACGACGTTCGCCTTCAAGGCGTTCTTCGACGGCATCGGCAAGACGCACGTGCACCTCGTCGCCTCCATCGCGATGAACGTGCTCAACGTCGTGCTCTGCGCCCTCCTGATCTTCGGCAACACATCGCTCGGCGTCCACAGGATGGGCATGGAGGGCGCCGGCCTCGCCGGCTTCGTCGCCACCTACGTCGGCCTGGCGATCATGGTCGTGTACGCCCTCCTCCCCGAGTACCGGGGCCCCTACCGCCCCTTCGCGATGACGAAGCTCGACCGGGGCCTCACCTGGTCGATCCTCAAGCTCTCCATCCCGAGCGCCATCGCCACCATCGTCGGGATGATCGGCTTCGGCCTCTTCAAGCTGATCGCGGGCCGGCTCGACTCGCCCACGCCCGGGGTCGAGCCCGTGAACGGCGCGGCCACCTCCGTGATCATCGAGATCCTCAAGTTCGTCATCACCCTCTGCCTCGCCTTCGGCACGTCGACGGCGACGCTGGTGGCGCAGTCGATCGGCGAGAAGGATCCGGAGAAGGCCGAGCGCTTCGGCTGGGCCTCCGTGCGCCTCGGGCTCCTCATCTTCGGCTCGATCGGCCTCTTCGGGGCCGTCTTCGCGCCGAAGCTCCTCGCGTTCGTCAGCCACAGCGCCCCCGTCCAGCACACGGCGCTCACGCCCCTCCGGCTCATGGGGCTGTGCACGCCCCTCCTCGCGGTCGGGATGATCGTCACCCAGGCGCTCTTCGGCGCGGGGAACACCCGCTTCGTGGCGATCGTCGAGTTCCTCCTCCAGTTCGCCTGCCTGGTGCCGCTGTCCTGGGTGCTCGGCGTGAGGCTGGGGCTCGGCCTCGACGGGGTCTGGATGGCGGCCGCCGTGTACATGGCGCTGCTCGCCGGCATCATGAGCTGGAAGTTCCGGGAGGGGGGCTGGAAGCGGATCCGGCTCTGAGCGGCCCCATCCGGCCGCTCGCGTCCCGGGCGTGTCGCTTGCACCCCCATCGCCCTCGACGAAGCGGTGGCGCCCGCCTGCACATGCGCGTGCGCCCGCCCGCTCCGGGAGGAGATCGCGATGCACCTGATCCTGTTTCTCGTCTTCGGCCTCGTGATCGGCGCCGTCGCCCGGCTCATCGTCCCCGGCCACGAGCCGGGGGGCTGGGTCGTGTCGCTGGTCATCGGCGTGATCGGCGCCTACCTCGGCGGCTTCATTGGCCGCGCCCTCGGCCTCTACCCGAGCTACCAGAGCACCGGCGGCTGGGTCGCGTCGCTCGTCGGCGCGATCATCGTCACCGTCATCTACCACGCAGCGGTCGCCCGGCGCGCTCGGCTGCCGTAGCCCCGCGGGAGCGCAGCAGCCCGAGGGGCGCGCGCAGCCCTCATCCACGCGGCCGGGTCACCACCACCACCCGGTGACCCGGCGCGAACACCCGCTTCACCAGCTCCGCCAGGTCGTCTCGTCCGACCGCATCCGCCAGCTCCCGCACGCGCTCGATGCGGGCGAGCGCCACCGCCCGCGGCTCCGCCATGGAGCCCGCGTGCTGCGCCTCGCCCTGGAGCCGCGCGCGGAGCTGGCCCTTCGCCGCCGCCAGGTCGCCCTCGGTCGGCGCGAAGGCGGCGAGCGCGGCGTCGGTCTCCCGCTCCACGTCCGCCTCGGAGTGGAGCACGGACGGGACGACCTCCATCGCGACCACGGCGGCGCAATCGTGGAGGTCGAGGAAGCCGCGCACGTGCACCGCCACCTTCGTGTCGGCGACGAGCGCCCGCGCGACCTTGCCCACCTCGTTGTGGGCGATCGCCAGAATCGCGAGCCGGAGGGCGGCCCGCTCGGCGTCGCTCGCCACGGGCGTCAGCCAGCCGAAGAGCACGCGCGGCGAGGGCACCGCCTCCTCCAGATCGATCCGGTCCTCGCGCGGGTAGGGCGTCACGGCGGCGCGCCCCTCCAGCACCCCCGCGAAGGCGCGCTCCGCCGCCTCTGCCACCGCCGCACGCGGGGTCGCGCCCGTGACGGTCACCGTGACGCGGAGCGGCCCCGCGAGGCCGGGGCGCGGACCCTCGGCGATCGCGACCGAGGTGAGCGGAAGGGAAGGGGAGAAGAGGACGGCCCCGGCGAGCGGGCTCCCCGGGGCGAAGAAGCGGTCGCCGAGCGCCAGCCACGAGGTGCCGTAGGGCGCCTTCGCGAGCTTCTGCCGGGTCGCGGCGCCCGTGCGCCGGCGCGCCTCCACCGCGGCCTCGCCCCCGTCGGTGACGAGCGCGCGCACCGCCTGGGCCACGCGCCCGAGCGCCGGCGCCACGTCGCCGGACCGCGCCTCGAGCGGCGCCACGTCCCACCCGGCCCTCGGCGTGCCGCGCTCCAGCACCTCGACCCGCGCAGCCACGATGGTGTCGCCTCCCTCTGCCGGCCGGCAATCGACGATGACGCCGCCCGCGACGGTGAACCTGTCCGAGGGCGGCTCGACGGGCAATGCCCGGGCGGACGCGGAGGCGCTCGGCGCCGCGGATGCGCCGGCCGAGGGCGCGCCGGAGGCGGCCGCGCTCGCGCTGGCGGCGGCGAGCTTCTCGGCCTCGCGCGCGTAGAGCGAGGGGAACGCCGCGAGCGCCGTGGCCACGCGCTCCGCCGGCAGGCTCACGAGCGTGTCGCCCCCCTCGGGCGGCGTGCGGTCGCGGAGCAGGCCGGGGTTGTAGTCCCGCACCGTCGCGATGGACACGCCCGCCGCCTTCGCCACCAGCCGGAGCGGCGTGCCCGGCGGCACCGCAATCTCGCCGAGGTCGAAGGGCGGCGCCGGGTCGAGGTCGTCGAGCCCGAAGCGCCCCCGGTTCGCCGCCACGATCGCGAAGGCCTGGATCTGCGGCACGAAGTTCGCCGTCTCCTTCGGGATCAGCCGCGCCTCGGCCAGATCCGAGATCTCGATGGGCTTCCTGGCGTCGCGCGGGCCGCGCCTCTCGCGGAGGCGCGCGAGGGCGTCGTCGATCCGGTCCGCGCCGGCGTCGTACGCGGCGAGCGCGAGGTCCCAGCGCTGGTACTTGTCGAAGAGCTCGCGCAAGTAGGCGATGCCCGCCGCCGTGCCCTTGGGGATGCTCCGCCGCTCGTCGACCATCTCCGAGCGCGCGAGCCCGAAGCGATCGGCGGTCTCGGGCATGAGCTGGAAGAGCCCCACCGCCCCGCGCGGCGAGGTCGCCTGAGGCTCGAACCCGCTCACGATGGCGACGAGCCACAGCAGGTCCTCCGGCATGTCCGCGTCGCGGAGCGCCTGCTCGACGTAGCCCCGGTAGCGTCCGGCGCGGCGGAAGCGGACCGCGAACGCCTCGCGCCCCTTCTCGCTCGCCGCGAAGTACGCGACGAAGCGCAGCGTGCGCCGGCTGATGGGGATGCCGAGGTCCGGCAGCGTCAGCGACGAGAGCGCGTCCACGCCGGCGTCGGCGAGGTCGCCCTCGCCCACGCGGCCGAAGTCGGCGCCCAGCTCGGGCTGCTCGATCTCGGGCGGCGGGGCGACGGCCGGCCCCTCGCCGTCGGGCGCGCCGGGCGCGTCGTGCACGCGGGCCGGGTCCTGGAAGGCGACGTACGCGGCGTGGAGCGAGGCCCGGGCGCGCGGCGAGCGCGCGGCGAGCACGCCCGCTCCCAGGAGCAGGAGCGCCGCCAAAGCAGCCGTTCGGGCTCGGGTGAGCTTCGCCATGGGTCAAAGGCCCACGAGACGTTAGCAGGCCGTCGGCCAGCAGCTAACGGCCATCCGCCGGCGGCCGAAAACGGACGGCGCCCCTCAGTACCCGCTGCTGCTCGACGCGCTCGACGAGGCGCCGAACCCCATGCCCGGGCACATGTGCCCGTGGTGGTGGAAGCAGGTCCCGGTCTGCACGTCGCAGCAGAAGGTGCCGTGATTCGTGGGCGGGCACGTGTCCTGGCACTCGGCGTCCATGGTGCACATCGCGACGCACATCGGGAACCCGCTCGACGACGAGCTGGACGAGACGGTCGTGGAGGTGCTGGTCGTGGTCGTCGAGGTGCTGGTCGTGGTCGTCGAGGTGCTGGTCGAGTCGCCGCCCGCGCCGCCGAAGCCGCCGGCGCCGCCCGCGCCCACCGTCGTCACGGTCGTCACCGCCGTGCTGGTGCCCATGGCGCCGCCGGCGCCCACCGTCGTGGCCGCCGTCGACGACGCGACGGTGGCGTCGACGACACCCACGGACATCGAGCCGCCCGCGCCCACGGTCGCGCCTACCGTCGTGCTCGTTCCGACGCCGGTCGTCCCCACGCCCACGCCCACGCCGCTCATCATCCCGTTGCCCGTCGAGGTCGGCCCCACCGTCGTCCCGACACCGACCGCCACGGCCACGCCCTTGCCCGTCGTCGCACCCCCGGTGCCGTTGTGGGTGCCCCCGGTGCCGCTGTGGGCGCCCCCGGTGCCGCCGGGGCCGCCCCCGGTGCCGACGTCGACGTCGAGGTCCGAGCGAGAGCTGCAGGCGATGGCGCCCAGCGCGAGAACGAAGAAGGCAACGAAGGAGCGAGACTTCACGGCGACCTCCAGGGAAGCCCGCTCACACTACGCGATCGCGCCCCGGGGGTGAAGATGGCGCCGTGCCGACGCTACGAAGCTCCGGCGCTCAGCCTCGCCGTGTGGCCCGCGTGGCCCGCGAGAGCCCCCAGAGCACGAACGCCCCCATCGCGAGCACGGGCGCGCCGACCACCCAGGCGAAGTGGAGCGCCACGTACGCGAGCCCCAGCGCCACGCCCGCCGTGCCGTGCGGGGGGGGCGTGCCCGACAGGAAGGCCGTGTCCTCCCGCAGCCCGAGCGCGTGGGCGGCGCCGTAGAGCACGCCGATCGCGGCCGCCGCCTTCAGGAACCCCGCCGGAGAGAGCGCCTTCACGGCCGCCTCCCGTAGGCCAGCGCCTGCCAGAGTGGCCCGATCGAGAGCCCGTAGAGCACGATGGCGTCCCCGACCTGGTTGCTCGCGCAGTAACGGAGCCGGCCGTTCTTCTCGGCGGGGAACGCGGCCAGGTCCAGCGTCGCCAGCAGCGCCCCGAGGTAGCCCCGGTCGCCGAACGACCCCGCGGCCACGAACGCGAGCCCGCTCGACCCCCCGCTCACGTCGAGCCCCGGCACGATCGGCCCGGAGTCGACGTCGGTCGCCCCGGGCCGCGACACCGGCCACTCCCGCGCGTAACCGAAGCCGAGCACCGTCCGCCCCAGCTCCTTCTTCGCCCGCCGGTACTGGTCCTCGGCGAACGCCGGATCGACCGCCCGCAGCATGTGCGCCGACATCCAGATGCTCGACCCCTCCGGCCCGTCCTTCACGTGCCCGTCGAGCGTGTAGCTGGAAGGGAGCAGGCCCGTGCCCGGGTCGACGAGCTTCTGCCGGGCCGTCTCGATCCACCGTCGCGACAGGGCGCGGTGGTCGGTGCCGTCGAGCACGTCGGACGCCTTGAGGGCGGCGAGCGCGACCGTGTTGCAGAACGTCCAGCACTCGTCGGGGTAGCTCTCCGCCGAGAGCACGGGGCCCGCGCTCATCCGGCGCACCATCGCCTCCACCCGCTCGGCGAGGAGCGGGCGATAGTCCTCCCGCTCCTCGACCATGCGCCGGAGCGCGATCAGGAGCGCGATCTCCCCGTCGAGGAAGAGGCTGCGCGCCGGCTGCTGGACGAACGCGCCGCGCCGCGCGTACGGCATCAGGAAGTAGTAGAGCCCCTCCTCCCGCTCGCGCGCGATCGTATCCGCGAGGATGGCGTCGATGGCCGAGAGGTACCCGGGCCGCGCGGAGGGGTTGCGCACGGCCTGCTCGGCGAGGGCGTAGCCGAGGAAGGTGCGGCCCATGAGGTCCCACTCCGGGTTGGTGCGGCGCATGCGGTCCGCCTCGCGGCCGTGCGAGACCATGTCGTGGAAGAGGTCGAGCTGCCGGGCCGCGAGCTTGTCCACCCTGGCCGCGACCGACTCCGGCGACGCCGCGTACGCGAGGTGCAGGCCGGGGAGCCACGCGCCCGCGGCGATCGCGAGCGACGCTCCGGCAAGGAGGATCCGGCGGCGAGGGGGAAGGTCGTGGGGCATCGTGGGATGGTAACGCAAGGACGCGGATGACGATTCCTGCCCTCGATGCGCCGTCTCGTGCCCTTGCAAGACGCGATCCCGGACCAAATATGGTGTGAGCAGGAGAGACGACGATGGGCTTCTTCCGATGTGCCTCGTGCGGGGCGATGAACCGGGTGGCCGACGAGCGACGAAACGCCCGGCCGGTCTGCGGCGGCTGCAAGGCGCGGCTCGACACGGGCGGCGCGCCCCAGGCAGTGCGCGGGGAGGCGTTCGATCGGGCGATCGCGTCGTCGCCGGTGCCCGTGCTGGTCGACTTCTGGGCGGAGTGGTGCGGGCCCTGCCGCATGGCCGCGCCCGCGGTGGACGAGCTTCGCCCGGCACGGGGCGGGCAAGCTGCTGGTCCTCAAGGTGAATGTCGACGAGGACGGCCGTGCGGCGGCCGCGCACCACATCCAGGGCATCCCGGCCTTCGTCCTCTTCCACGGCGGGCGAGAGGTGGCGAGGCGCGCCGGCCTCGCGTCGCGGCGGGACCTGGAGGCGTGGATTGCGCGGAGCGTGCCGGCGACCCCTTACCCCCCGGCCCGGCCGGGCGCCGGCCTGACGTGGTGCACCTTCGGGAGCACGCAAGACGCGTCGGTCGCGACGGGACCATCGTGGGAGGGTGACGCGCGCGCGGTGACGATTCCCGGGCTCGTGTGAGAGGATCGCCGGCCGAGGAGGCTTCTCTTGCGCACCCATCGGCTCCCGCATCCGCGCGCTCTCACGTGGATCTGCGTCACCCTCGCGGCGCTCACCGCCGGCTGGGTGGGTTGCTCCGGAACCACCACGCGCGCCACCGGCGGATCCGGCGGCTCGGCGACGGGCGGCACCGCGAGCAGCAGCACGGCGTCGGCCGCCACCGTGACCAGCGCCGGAACGGGGATGGGTGGCGGCGGCGGCACGGGGGGCGGGGCGGGAGGCGGCGCCGGCGGCAGCTCCAGCGGAGCAGGGGGCTGCGCGTCCTGCTGCACGGCGACACAGAAGCCGTGCGGCGGAAAGTGCGTCGCCGTCGACGACCCGGCCTACGGCTGTACACCGACCGGCTGCGCGGCTTGCCCGATGACGTACCCGAACGCGATGCAGGCGTGCGTCAACGGCGCCTGCGCGCTCGGCGACTGCGACACCGGCTTCGAGAACTGCGACGGCGACGACTCCAACGGCTGCGAGACCAACATCGCAGAGGACCCGGCCAACTGCGGCGCCTGCGGCGCCGTCTGCGTCATTCCTCACGCGACGGCGAGCTGCACGAACGGCACGTGCGGCATCGGCGCGTGCGACTCGGGCTGGATGGACTGCAACGACGACCCGACCGACGGCTGCGAGGCCGACGTGATGAACGACTCGATGAACTGCGGCGCGTGCGGGATCCGGTGCTGCGTGAACGACCCCACCTGCCAGGCCGGCCTGTGCGGGACCTGCGGGTGCACCCAGTATACCGTCAACTGCCCCGGCGATCCGATCGGCGCGTGCATCACGAACCTCGGCACCAACAAGAACTGCCGCTTCTGCGAAGACACCTGCAACCTGGCGAACGCGGTCTCGCAGTGCGAGCCGAACACCATGGCGCCGCCGGGGCCGCTCTTCGCTTGCACGCTCCAGAGCTGCAACGCCGGCTTCGCCGACTGCAACGGGGTCGTGGCCAACGGCTGCGAGGTCGACACCCAGGACGACCCGGCCAACTGCGGCGGCTGCGGGGTGCAGTGCAGCGGCGGGGCCCTCTGCGTGATGGGCGCGTGCGCGGCCGGCGGGGGCGACGGCGGGTAGCGGCACGCGCGCGGCTCGCGAGCCCCGGCTCGTGTGAGAGGATGCCCATCGAGGAGGCGTCTCTTGCGCACCCATCCGCGCCCACCTGCGCGCGCTCTCTCGTGGATCTGCGTCACCCTCGCGGCGCTCACCGCCGGCTGGGTGGGTTGCTCCGGCACCACCATGCACGTCTCCGGCGGTTCCGGCGGATCGGCGATGGGCGGCGCCGCGAGCAGCAGCGCGGCATCGGTCGCCACCGTGACCAGCGCCGGAACGGGGATGGGCGGCGGCGGGTCCGGCGGCGCCGGCGGGTCCGGTGGTGTCTCCGGAGCAGGGGGCGGCTGTGCGTCTGCGGGCACGAAGGCGTGCGATGGAAAGTGCGTCGCCGTCGACGACCCGGCCTACGGCTGTACACCGGCCGGCTGCGCGCCTTGCGCGATGTCGTACCCGAACGCGATGCAGGCGTGCGTCAACGGCGCCTGCGCGCTCGGCGCCTGCGACACCGGCTTCGAGAACTGCGACCAGAAGGATTCGAACGGCTGCGAGGCCAACATCGCCGACGACCCGGCCAACTGTGGGATGTGCGGCGCAACCTGCACCGTCCCGCACGCGACGGCGAGCTGCACGCAGGGGATGTGTGGCGTTGGCGTGTGCGACTCGGGCTGGGTCGACTGCAACAACGACCCCACCGACGGCTGCGAGGTCGACTTGATGAACGACCCCACGAACTGCGGCGGGTGCGGGACCCAGTGCGGCTGCCCGGGCGACTCCTGCCAGCTCGGCGTCTGCGGCTGCACGTGCGCCAAGGGCACCGCCCAATGCCCCGGCGACCCGTCCGACGTGTGCGCCACGATGCTCGGCACCAACGAGGACTGCAACTTCTGCGGCGACACCTGCGACCTGGCGAACGCGGTCTCGCAGTGCGAGACGAACACGGCGCCGCCGCCGGCGCCGGAGTTCGCCTGCACGCTCCAGAGCTGCTTCGCCGGCTTTGCCGACTGCGACGGGACCGTGGCCAACGGCTGCGAGGTCGACACGCAGACCGACCCGAACAACTGCGGCGGCTGCGGGGTGCAGTGCAGCGGGGGGGGCCTCTGCGTGATGGGTGTGTGCGCGACCGGCGGGGGCGACGCTGGGTAGCCCTCACTTCGTGATGTGCTCCTGGATGGGCTTGCCCGTCGCCATGTCCTCGCCGAACACGTCGACGTACCGCACCTTCGGGAACACGCCCGACTCGTCGGTCGCCACGTAGAGCCGGTCCATGAACGCCTGCTTGCCGGCGATCGTCGTCTGCACCCGCCAGCGCCCGCCGCTCTTGACATCCACATCCGCCGCTCGCCGAACGCCTTGAGCTTGAGCGCGTACGTCCCGTTGCCGGTCGGCTGGGTGTCGTAGCCGTACGCGATGCGCTGGAGGAGCGTGATCCCGCTCCGGCTGCCGTCCTCCGCCTTGTTCAGCCAGTAGCCGTCAACGGGGTCGCTGGGATTGAGGGTGCCGTCCTTCAGCATGCGGGCGTCGTAGTGGACCTCGTTCGCGTTCTTGCTCCGCTGGATGAAGAAGAGGGGCTGGCTGAGGCCGTCGGCGAGCGCGGAGAAGGCGAGGAGGGCGACGGTGACGAGGGACGCGAGGATCAGGACCTTTTTGCTGTGCATGGCCGTCCGTGGAGCAAGCACCCTGCCAAGCGTGTTCGCCAGGGGTTCCAGCGCACAGGGTGAACGGGAGGTCACACCTCTGTGCGTGGCCCAATTTCACGGACCGCTGAAATACTTGGAATCAGTGATGTTTCCTGGATGTGGTAGCAGAGCGGCCATGCGCGACGCGTGGATTGCCGCCGGGCTCCTCCTCCTCTCCAACTCCTTCATGATCACGGCGTGGTACGGCCACCTCCGCTACCCGAACGCCCCGCTGTACGCCGCCATCTTCGTGAGCTGGGGCATCGCCCTCTTCGAGTACATGCTCCAGGTGCCCGCGAACCGCATCGGGCACCACGTCCTGAGCGCCTACCAGCTCAAGATCATGCAGGAGGCGATCACCCTCGTGGTCTTCGTCGTCTTCTCGCGCCTCGTCCTGGGCGAGCGCCTGACGCTCCGGCACGGCGCCGCGTTCGGGCTGATCTTCGCGGCCGTCGCGATCGGGTTCAAGGGCTAGCCCGTCGGCCCCCCACGAACCAGAGCGGACCGCCTTCGAGTGTAGGCGGTCTTCCTTCGAGCGTGAGCAGAGCGCCTTCGATCGTAGGCGTTCTTCCTTCGATCGTAGGCGTTCTTCCTTCGATCGTAGGCGTTCTTCCTTCGAGCGTAGGCGTTCTTCCTTCGAGCGTGAGCAGAGCGCCTTCGAGTGTAGGCGTTCTTCCTTCGAGCGTGAGCAGAGCGCCTTCGATCGTAGGCGTTCTTCCTTCGATCGTAGGCGGTCTTCCTTCGAGCGTGAGCAGAGCGCCTTCGAGCGTGAGCAGTCTTCCTTCGAGCGTGGGCGTTCTTCCTTCGAGCGTAGGCGCACTGCTTTCGACCGTGAGCAGTCCTCCTTCGAGCGTAGGCGCACTGCTTACGCTCGAAGGCAGACTGTTCATGCTCGAAAGCAGCTCGCTTTGGCCATGGATCGATAAGAGCGCCCCATGCGCAGGTGCGCACGCAGGGCAACGTCGACAATTCGACGAGCCCCGCGCGACTCCGCGGTGGGATCTCTGTGCCGCCGGCGGGCACGCGGGCTGCTTGTGGCCGCTGCGGAGGTCTTCATGCGCCGCCCCTGGGTCCTTGCCTTCGCACCCCTGCTCTTCTCCGCCACTGCCCTTGCGCAGCAGCCGCCGGTGCTGTCGCTCCAGCCCGTCATCGTGCCCCTGCCGCAGCCTGGGCCGCTGCCCATCCCGGTCCCCGTGCTCCCCGTCCCGGTTCCCGTGCCGTTCCCCGTGTACCCCGCACCGCCGCCGATTGGCGCACCTCCGCCCGTGTACCTCCCGCCCGCGCAGCCGCCCCCGCCGGCGTCGTACGCCGAGCTGCCCCCGCCCGCGCCCTCGCCGCAGAAGCGGGACCACGGCGTGCTCCTCGCCGCCGACCTCGGCGTCGCGTGGCCGGTCCACTCCCCCGACGCCAAGACGCCGGGCATCGGCGCCGACTTCCGCGTCGGCTATCGCTTCTCGCTCGCCGGCGGCCTCGTGTGGCTCGCGCCGGAAGCCGACCTCGGCTTCGTCGACTTCCCCCGGTACGACTGGGCGTTCCGCTTCGGCGCCGGCGGGCACCTGGGGCTCGCCCTGGGGGTCGTGGAGCCGAGCATCCACGCCTTCGGTGGCGGGTTCACGAACGTCTGGAAGCGGGGCCCCGGCTTCCGCGCGGGCGCCTCCCTCGACTTCCGGCCCGGCCGCTTCGTCAGCCCCGGGATTGACGTCGACTGGAACCAGGCCGGGTGGGATACGGGGAGCGTCCGGTACGTGAGCACCGGGATCCACGTCGGGTTCATCGTCGGGAAGTGAGGCCTTTGGAGCGGTCCTCCGCTGGGCTCGCAGTACAGCCTGACGCTCGGAAAAATGCGGTGGAACCGCGCGCGTAAGCAAGCGGACCGGAGCCGCGCGCGTCAGCAAGCGGACCACACGACCCATCCAAGCAGCCTGTTTCCGCAGCTCCACCTTGGCCCCAGCCGAGATGCTGCTCCGACACAACCGCGCCCCCGCTATTGCACGACAGGGAGACGCGAGGCCGTGTGCACGTGGTGATGCAGAAGCAGGCTGCTTGGCTGAGACGTCTCGTCCCCTTGCTGACGCGCGGGGCTCCGGTCCGCTTGCTTACGCGCGCGGTTCCAACGCGTAGTTTTGGCGTGCGGGGCCGCTACTGTCACGGGCGGTCGAGGATCTTCGCGCGTTGCCCCGTGGCGCGCACGAGCGCGGGGTGGCCGACCAGATTTTGCTAAACTTGCAGCATGTGCTCGGGGACAAGCCGAGCCGCACCTCCGCGGAGCAGGAGTTCGTCATGAGGACGTTGAAGACCTGGGACGATGTGCGTGAAGAGGCCCGCACCGAGGGCCGCGCCGAGCAAGGGGCGCGCGCGCGCTGCTGACTGCGCTCCGGGTCCGTGGCATTGCGGTGCCGGATGCCGTGCGCCGGCGCATCCTGGCCCAGAAGGACCCGGAGAAACTGGAGCGCTGGCTCGAGAAAGCCATCGTCGCCACCTCGATCACCCAGGTGATCCGCGCGCCGAGCTGACGCCCAGCCGCCGCGCTTCAGTCCTCGCGGTTCGCCTCGACCTGCCCGATGAAGTGGTACGTGCCGTACTGCTCGTCGTTGCTGAACAGCTCCACGTCGTAGGAGCCCGCGGCGGGCAGATTGCAGGTCACCCGGGTCACGTCGCCGCGGGCGACGGCGCAGCGGTTCCGCTCGTTCGCGCCGGCGCGGGTCCACCTGGCGCTCGTGAAGAGGGAGGGCGGGGCGCGCATCACGATCTCCAGGGGGCCGTGGACGGTGACCTGCGATCGGGTGGGGGAGACCAGCTCGCGGTGCTCGGCGTAGAAGCGGGGCGTCATCATGGGCTGGCGGAAGAAGTCGCCGCGCGAGATCGGCGCGCTCCGGAGCTGCCAGCGGGGGTCGCTCGGGAAGTGGTCGATCGAGAAGATCTCCGGCGGCGTCAGGTAATAGTCGGTCCTGTACTTCTTCTTGAAGGTGTCGCCGTCGATGCTCCCGGCGTCCCAGGTCGCGTCGACGAGGTACTCGCGACCGTCTAGCTTCGCGATGTTCCATGCGTGGCCCTCGCCCGTCTCGCGTCCGCCGGGGGTCCGCGCGTCGCCATGGACGTAGCGGATCTCGAGGCCCAGCGCCTTGCCGAGCGCCACGAGGAAGCTCGGCGTACCCGGCGCAGACGGCGGTGCGCCGTGTGAAGACGGTCTGGGCGTCCTGCGGCGGGTATTGGTGGGCGGCATAGGAGGGCGCGTCGTAGGCGATGCGGTCGGCGACCCAGTCGTGGGCGGCCTTGAGGCGACCCGCGGGCGTGGCGTCGTAATCGGCGATGTACTTGGCGACGGTCGCGATGCTGCGCTCCGCGTCGGCGGGCATGGACGCCACCGCGGGGTCGAGGACCGGAGGGAGGGGCCAGGCCGTCGAGGGCTGGGTGGGGGAGGCGCCGCCCGGCTTCGTGCTGGGGGCCTCGGGCGCGGCGGAGGCGACGGGGGAGGGCGACGCCGAGGGCACGGCCGAAGGTGCGGGGCTCGTCGATGGCGTCGGCGTGGCCGACGGTGACGCGGAGGGCGTCGCCGAGCCCGCGGGGGTGGGCGGCGGTTGGTGGGCGAAGGGGTCTTCGTGGACGGCGAGGTAGAGCCACTCCAGCCGATCGGCCGCACGGAAGAGATACCGGCGGACGGCGTCGACCCGAGGGCCCTGCCGGCCGTCGAGCATCCAGTCGCCCCGGGTCGAGAGCGCCGCGAACGCGGACGCGGGGCGCGTACCGAGGAGGGCGCCGAGGAAGATCAGGTTCAGGGCCAGCGTCCGCAGGACGAGCCGGTCGCCGAACGTGAGGAAGCGACGCCCCGTCGCGCCGCGCCGCCGCCTCCGCCAGGCCGACCACCCCTCCCACAGGAGGGGCAGCACGGGGAAGAGGAGGAGCCCGGCCCCCGCCGTGACGGCGACGGGCCCGTCGGAGTACGCCGCGAGCGACGAGGCCACCCACGCGCCGAGCACCGGCGTCGCGATCACGAAGGCGACCCAGATCGCCCTCAGCACCAGGACGGTCAGGGCCCAGGGGAGAGACCTGCGCTCGGACGGTGCAGGTGCGGGGCGCGGAGCGGGCATGGATGGAGCGTAGCGCCGGCGGGCCGCGCCTCAACGTCGGGCGCAGGCCCGCCGGGAGGTCACTCCTCCTTCGGCTCGACCTTCGGCATCGGCCGGTCCACCGGGTACCTTCGCAGGTCCAGCGTACACGGCGCGTCCGGGTGCGCGCTCGCGGCCAGCGGTACGACGGGCCAGGGCATGGGCGGCTCGACCGTGAAGCGCTGGGCGCGGCGCGCGGCCGCCTCGAAGCGCGTGAGCGGCGGGGCGTCGAAGGCGCGGCCCTCGGCGTGCCAGACGTGGTACGCGCACGCGCCGAGCGAGCGCTTGCCCCAGGCGTCGAGCACGTCGAGCCGCAGCGGGTGGTGGATGCCGAGGTGCGCGTGCAGGCTGTGCGGCGGGGCCCAGGCGCGGAAGCGGACGCCGCCCACGTACTGGCCGGCCTTGCCGGTGGCCACGAGCGGCAGCGCTTGGCCGTTCACGAGCACCCGGTGGCGCTCGGGCACGAGGCCGTCGGCGACGCACCTCGATGCGCTCGATCGACGAGTCGACGTAGCGTGCCGTGCCCGTGCCGTCGACTCCTCGCCGAGCACGTGCCACGGCTCGATGGCGTTGCGCACCTCGAGGCGGACGTCGCCCGCGTCGAGGTTGCCGACGAGCGGGCAGCGCAGCTCGACGAAGGGGCGGTAGGCGTCGCTCGGGCAGCGGGAGGCCGCGGTCCGCGAGGAAGGCGAGGACGTCCTCGAAGTCGCGCCACATCCAGTGCGGGAGGAGGAAGCGGTCGTGGAGACCCTGGCCCCAGCGGGCGAGGGGGTGCTCGTACGGGGCGCGCGAGAAGGCGGCGATCAGGTTGCGCACGAGGACCATCTGCGCCGACCGCCATGCGGACGTGCGGCGGCATCTCGAAGGCGCGCAGCTCGACGAGGCCCTGCCGGCCCGAGGGGCCCTCGGCGAGAAGAGCTTGTCGATGCAGAATCTCGGCGCGGTGGGTGTTGCCGCGACACGTCGACGAGGAGGTGGCGGAAGAGCGTGTCCGAGAGCCATGGCGGCGGGCGGCGTCGCGTCCTCCGCGGTAGCGAAGGCGCGGGCGAGGGCGATCTCCAGCTCGTAGAGCGCGTCGTGGCGCGCCTCGTCGAGGCGGGGCGCCTGCGACGTGGGGCCGACGAAGAGGCCGGTGAACATGTACGAGAGCGAGGGGTGGTGCTGGACGAACGTGAGCAGGCTGGCGAAGAGGTCGGGCCGCTTCAGGAAGGGGCTCGCGAGGGGCGAGGGGCCGCCGAGCGTGAGGTGGTTGCCGCCGCCGCTGCCGGACATGCGGCCGTCGACGAGGTACTTCTCGGCGTGCAGGCCCGCGTGGAGGGCGGCGTCGAAGACGGCCTCGACGAGCGCGACGTAGGCGCGCGTGTCGCGAGGTCGGCGGGATGTTGACCTCGAGGACACCCGGGTCCGGCGTGACGGAGAAGCGGCGGACGGCCGGCGATGGCGGAGGAGGGTAGCCCTCCAGGATCACGTCGAGGGCGAGGTCGCTGCGGACGGCATCGACCGCGCCGACGAGGTCGAAGAAGTCCTCGGCGGAGGCGAGCGGGGGGAGGAAGACGAAGACGGCGCCTTCGCGGGCCTCGACGCAGACGGCGGTGCGGACCGGGCCGGAGCGTGGAGCCGTGGACGCGGACGCGACGGGGATCGCGCGCTGCGCCGCGGCCTCCTCGGCGCGGCGCGGGTCGGGGATCTCGAGGGGCTCCTCGACGACGCGGAGGGCCTCGCCGGGGCCGAGCGAGCGGAGAGGGAGGCGGAGGCCGATGGGGCTGTCCCCGGGGAGGAGGAAGAGGTGGCCCCGGCGGAAGGCCCAGCGCTCGCTGGCCCAGCCGCGGCCGGCGCGCGCGACGGGGAGCACGAAGCCGACCTCGCGACCGAGGCCCTGGCCGAGGACGCGCGCGAGGCGGCGGCGATCCTCCGGGTCGTCGAGGTCGGCGTGGAGCGGGTCGACGCCGACGGGGAGGTTCTGCTCGTCCTCGAGGAAGCGCCAAGGGTCCTCGTACGCTTCGCATGAGGAAGCCCTCGAGGCCGAGGCGGGCGGCGAGGGCCGAGGCGACGCGGCGGGCGTGGTGGACGGAGGCGCCGCCGGGCTCGGGGGCGAGCGCGACGTCGCTCCAGAGCGGGGCGCCGTCTGCGCGCCCGCAGAGGTCGAGCGCCCAGCGCGGCAGGCTCTCGCCCGGGTAGTGCTTGCCCATGCGGTGGAGCAGCGCGGCGCCGGGGAGCAGGCGCGTCCGGCAGCTCGGCCGCGAGCGCCCGCCCCTTCTCCTGCTTGTCCTTGCCGAGCGCCTCTCCGAGCCACTCGGGCAGCTCCGTCCCCTCGCGGGCGCAGAACGTGGGCTCGCCGCCCATCGTGAGCGTCACGCCCGCCTCGCGCAGGCGCGCGTCGGCGCGGTCACCGGCGGCGAGCAGCGCCTGCCCAGACCGGCTCTTCGTACGGCCGCGTGGGGCGCGGCTCGTGGCCGAGGCGGCCCACCGTCATCGAGAACGAGACCTCGGTGGCGGAGGTGTCGGCCGTGCCCTCGATGGGCGACGCGGAGGGCGGGTGCGCGACGCACGCCAGGGGGATGTGCCCCTCGCCGCAGAGCAGGCCGCTCGTGGCGTCGAGGCCGAGCCAGCCCGCGCCGGGGAGGTAGACCTCGGCCCAGGCGTGGAGGTCGACGACGTCGCGGCCGACGCCGCGCGGGGAGTCGGGGATCATCCCCTCGTCGGTGAGCTGGACGAGGTACCCGCTGACGAAGCGCGCGGCGAGCCCGCGCGACCGCAGGGCGGCGACGAGCAGGACGGCGGAGTCGCGGCAGCTCCCGCGGGCCTCCGCGAGGGTCTGCTCCGGCGTCCAGACGCCGGTCTCCTCGCGGATCACGTAGCGGATGCGCTGGTTGACCGCGGTGTTGAACGCGACCACGAGGTCGACCGTGGGGCCCTCCTCCGGCAGCTCGGCGAGGAAGCGATCGAGGCGGGGGCCGCCGGCGTACGAAGGGTCTGCCGTGTCGAGGAAGGCGCGAGGTCGCGCGCGATCTCCTGCGGGTAGGCGAAGGGGACGCGCTCGGCGCGGTCGTCGAGGAAGAAGTCGAAGGGGTTGACCGGGCGGATGTCGACGCCGAGCTCGACGAGCACGTCGAGGCGGTCGACGCGCACGCCGTCGTCGAAGGTGATGCGCGCCACGTGGTTGCCCGCCGGGTCCTGCTGCCACCGGAGGTTCGACGGCTGCTCGATGGAGAGGCCGTAGGACTCGATCTTGGCGCGTGCGTGCTGCGCCGGGCGGAGCCGCAAGAGGTGCGGGCCGAGCGTGGCGGGGCGCGGGAAGCGGTAGCGGCTATGGTGCTGGACGAGCAGGCGCATCGGAGGCCCTCGTAGCCGAAGGGGGCGCGGCCGGAAAGCGCGGAGGCTCCTCGCTCGTGATACCGTCGGCCGGATGACGGCCCCCCCGCCGCGCCGCGACCCGGATCGGGCGTCCCGGCACCTCGTCCTCGGCCTCTCGGCGCTCGTCGTGGCCTGGCCCCTCGTCGCCCGCGCCGCCGGCCTGCCCGAGGCGCCCGCCCCCCTCGCGCCCGGCCACGACTACCACCTGGCGACGGGCGTCTCGGTCGCGTTCCTCGTCCCCGCGGTGGTCGTCGCCGTCTCGCTCATCAACCGCTTCGCCCCCAAGAAGCGCCGGCACGTGCGCGACACCACCGTCGCCGCGCTCCTCTACGTCTTCACGTACGGGGTCTCGTGGGCCCTCGAGCTCGCGGGCGCGCCGCCGGCCGCGACCGTCGCGCGGGAGCTCAGCGAGTTCCTGGGCATCATCGCGGCCATCAACCTCGGCGTCCTCGTCCTCTTCGACGTCGGCCTCTCCGCGCTGCACGTCAGCTTCGCGCCCTTCCTCGCGAGCCTCATGGTCGTGCTCGGCGACGTCGCGGCCGTCGTGTTCACCCTCCGTCACCTCGGCGTCGAGCTCTCCAGCATCCTCGCCACCTCGGCGCTGCTCTCCACCGTCACCGCGTTCTCGCTCCAGGGCACCCTCGCCAACATCGTGGGCGGCCTCGCGCTCCAGGTGGACGACTCGATCCACGTCGGCGACTGGGTGCAGCTCGAGAACGGGAGGCAGGGCAAGGTGCGCGAGATCCGGTGGCGCTTCACGGTGATCGAGACACGCGACTGGGACACGATCATCGTCCCCAACAGCACCGTCCTGTCGAGCAACATGATCATCCTCGGCAAGCGCGAGGGGCAGCCCGTCCAGCACCGCATGTGGGTCTACTTCAACGTCGACTTCCGCTACAGCCCCGTCGACGTGATCGAGGCGGTGAACACCGGCCTCCAGACGGCGCCCATCGAGTGCGTCGCGCTCGATCCCAAGCCGCACGCCATCTGCTACGACTTCGCCAAGGACGGGCGCGACAGCTTCGCCTACTACGCCGTCCGCTACTGGCTCACGGACCTGGCCCGGGACGACCCGACCAGCTCCCGCGTGCGGGAGCGCATCTTCACGGCGCTGAAGCGCGCGGGCATCCCGCTCGCGATGCCGGCGGCCCACGTCTGGGTGGAGCAGGACTCGGAGAACCGCGCGCGCCGGCAGAAGGTGGAGGAGGAGCGGCGCCAGGCGGCGCTCGACGCCGTGGAGTTCCTGCGATCGCTGACGGAGGAGGAGCGGCGCTACTGCGCGGGGAGGCTCAAGTACGCGCTCTTCGCGCCGGGGGAGACGGTCACCAAGCAGGGCGCGGTGGCGCACTGGCTCTACATCATCGTCTCCGGCATGGCCGAGGTGCGGGTGAGCATCGAGGGGGCGGACAAGGCGGTGGCCAAGATCCAGGCGCCGGGCTTCGTCGGCGAGATGGGCCTGATGACGGGCGAGCCGCGCACGGCCACGGTCGTCGCGCTGACCGAGGTGGAGTGCTACCGGCTCGACAAGGAGGCGTTCAACAAGATCATCGTCGGCCGGCCCGAGATCACGCAGGAGATCTCCAATGTGCTCGCGAGCCGCAAGGTCGAGCTCCTCGCGGTGCGGGATGACCTGGACGCCGACTCCAAGCGGCGGGCGCTCGAGGCCGAGCACCGCCGGCTGGTGAGCACGATCCAGCGCTTCTTCGGGCTGGACGACGAGCCGCCCAGCACCGCGCGGGGCTGAGGGCCGCGCCGCCCGGCCCTCACCCCTAGCCTGCCGGGCGTTCCACAAACGCCATCCTAACCGCGCCCGGAGCGTCCCGCCGAAGGCGGGACGCGGAGGAAGCGGGGGGTGCGGCTTCGCACCAGGCGCCGTCGAGCAGACCTGCGGCCCCCGCTTCCTCCGCGAGCCGCCGTGAACGGCGGATTGCGAAGGGCGCGGTTAGGATTGCAGGCCCCTGACGCAGGTCAGCGCGCATGGGGGCCTGGGGGTGAGGGCCGGGTCAGGCGAGAGCCGCCCCGCGCTCGCGCACGAAGGCGAGGAGGCGGTGCAGGTCCGCCATCGTCGTGCGGTGGTTGGTGAGGTTGACCCGGATGGCGACCTTTCCGTCGATGAGGGTGGTCGAGGGGACGGCGATGCCGCTTTCCTGCGTGGCGACGACGATCTCGCGGTTGAGGTGGTCGAGCGTGGCCGCGTCCGCGCCCGCGCGGCCGCGGTGGCGGAAGCAGACGATGTTGAGCCCGACGGGCGCGAGGCGCTCGAGGTCGTCGCAGGCGTCGACGGCGGCGGCGAGCGCCTCGGCCTGGCGGCAGTTCTCGAGCATGGCGCGGCCGAGGCCGGCGGTGCCGTGCTCGCGCCAGGTGAACCACACCTTGAGCGCGCGGAACCCGCGGGACAGGTCCGGCCCGTAGTCGGCGAACCAGGGCGGGTTGGCCGCCACGCCGCGATCGAAGCGGGCGAGGTAGGGCGGCTCCGTGGCGAAGGCCGCGCGGTGCGCCGCGCCGTCGCGGACCATCACGCAGCCGGCGTCGTAGGGGACGTGCGCCCACTTGTGGAAGTCGAAGGCGATCGAGTCGGCGCGCTCGATCCCCGCGAGGCGCGGCCGCAGCTCCGGGCTCATCACGGCGAGCGCCCCGAAGGCCCCGTCCACGTGGAACCACAGGCCCTCGCGCGCCGCCACCTGGGCGATCGCGGCGAGGTCGTCGACGGCGCCGGTGTCCACCGAGCCCGCCGTGCCCACGACCAGGAAGGGCTCCGCCCCGGCGTGCCGGTCATCGGCGATGGCCTGCTCCAGCGCGGCGAGGTCGAGGCGGCGGGCGGCGTCGAGGGGCAGGAGGCGCAGCGCGTCGGCGCCGAGGCCGGCGATCTCCATCGCCTTGGCGACGCAGCCGTGGACCGATCGCGCGGCGTAGGCCGTGAGCCGCGGCGCGTCGCGGAGGCCCTGCCTGCGCACGCCCGCGCCGAGCCGCGCCGTCCGCGCGACCACCACGGCGACCAGGTTGGCCATCGAGGTCCCGGTCACGAGCAGCCCGCTCGCCCCCTCGGGGAAGCCGAAGAGCGCGCGGCACCAGCCGATCACCTGCCGCTCCACGTGCACCGCCGCGTGCTCGCGCCCGCCGACGTTCGGGTTCATCCCCGCCGCGAGCATCTCCGCCAGCATCCCCGTCGGCGTCCCGCTGCCGTGCACCCAGCCGACGAAGCCGGGGTGGATGTTGCCCGTGGCGAACGGGAGGATGGCCTCGCGGAAGTCGTCGTAGATCGCGCCGAGCGGGGTCGGCCCCTCCGGCATCGGCGTGGCGAGCCGCGCCCGCGCCGCCTCGGTGGGCTTCTGCCACGTGGGCCGCGCGCGCACGTCGCGGAGGAAGTCGACCATGTCGTCGAGCATCCGGTGGCCGGCGGCGCGGAACGCCTCCCAGTCTTCCGGGTCGAGGGTGGTCGGGTTGCGCGGGGGTTCGTCGGCCATCCGTCGGGGGTAGCAGCAGCGGGGGCCAGCGGGTAGGACAACGCTCGACGGCCCGAGCGTGGAACAACCGCCGATTGAGATCTCCGCCCCTGTCCTCGTCCACCCGCGCCCGCGCAGGCGGTACGCGGTGCGGTTGGTCTGCGCCCTCGCCGCCCTCGCCCTCGGCGCTCTCGTCCTTGGGGTGGGTCGAGTGTGGGGATACCTGGTATTCCTCGACTTGGGCCTGGTCGTCGCTCACCTGCTGACGCGGCCCCGCACTGGCGTGGCCCTCGTCGACGAGGGCGGAATCACGCTCGGCGACGAGCGGATCCCGCGGGAAGCGATGCGCTACGCCGCCCTGGTGCCGGAGACGCCCGGGAGCGCGGGCCGTCTGGAGATCCACGGCGAGCTGCGGGCCCCGCTCGTGACCGTCGACGCCGATTCTCGAGCTGGGCACTCGGATCCTCTCGGTGCTCCGCCTCGATACGGTCGTGTTCACGGGGCCCTTCCGGAGCGTCGAGGTCATCGCGGGGGCAATCGTCGGGGGTGCCATGTTCGTCCTCGGGTGGAGGGCCGAGAGCTTCTTGATCGGATGCTTCATGGCAAGCATCGCCTTCGTCTTCTGGTTCTGGCTCGCGTCGCCGCGCATCCTCGTGGCCAGGGACGGGATCGCCGTGCAGAGGCTGGAGGGGTTGCGACGGCGCTTCATTCCCTGGAGGCTCCGTCGTCGCCGTCCGACTCGTTCCAGGCGGCGTCGAGGTGCAGCGCGCGCAGGACGCCATCCTGCTCCCCGTCGCGGGGGAAACGCGGGCGCTGCTGAAGTGGGTGGAAGCGCAGTGGGAGGCGTACCAGGCCGCCCGAGCCGGCGACCTCGGCGCACGCCTGGCCCGGGGTGGCCGTGACCGGGACACGTGGCTCCGTGCCCTGTCCGCCAACGAGGGCGATTTCAGGACGGCGCCCCTCGCACCCGAGCAGCTCTGGACCCTCGTCGAAGGCCCCGGCACCCCTCCCACCGCCCGCGCCGCCGCCGCCCTGGTCCTGGCCCGAGGCGCCGGCGACGAGGATCGCCGGCGCCTCCGGATCGCCGCGACCGGGTGCGAGCACCCCCGCCTGCGCGTGGTCCTGGACCAGGCCGGGCGGGGTGTGGATGAGGAGGTGCTCGGTGAGGCGCTCGACGGGGTGGAGGACGAGGAGGAGGCGCCGCGGGTGAGGGGGGTGGTCCGGTGAGGTGAGGGGGGCGGTCCGGTGGGGTGAGGGGAGTGGTCCGGTGGGGTGAGGGGGGCGGTCCGGTGGGGTGAGGGGGGCGGGTGAGCGGCCAGTGGTTGGGCGGCCGGGCATGGCGCGAACGGCGCTCCCCCGGCGCTACGGGCCCTGCGGTGGCCCGTCCGGCTCGATTGGGGGACGCTCGCCGGCCGCACGGAGCACGCGCCGGAGTCGTACTACCCCGTCTCGGTTCAGGTGCAGCGCTGCGACGGTCGCGCTCCCCGTGGGCGCACCGGCAAGTAACCGTCAATCCTCACCGCGCGAAGTCAGCGCCCTGTGGACGCGCTCCGACACCTCGTCGGTGCCAATGCTGGCGTCGAGCGTTCGCGCCCATTCCTCGACGTAGCTGAGATCCAATTGGGCTTTCGTGCGGTTCAAGAGTGTCACAAGGTCCAGGAAGTCGCGCGGACGGTCCGAGAACGCCTTCAGGATGGCGAGGTCCTCGGGCGCGATCACCCAGAGCGTGCGCCCCGCGATCTTCGCTTTCCGGCGCCGACGAACAATTGCCTCTCCAAGGGGGCCTACTGCGGGGAAGATGTCGAGGAAGACATGGTCGTGCGATCGGCTCCGGAAGACCCCGAAGCGTTCGAGCTCGTCTGCCATCGCCGGGACATCGAATCCCCGTTCGCGGAGGGCGCGCTCCAGCAAGAGACGCGCGGCGTCTGGCAGTTCGGCATAGAGATCGACGTCTTGGGTCGCGCGAGGCGTCGCCCACGCGCTCACGGCCAACCCACCGACGACGGCGTAGGGCAAGCCGACGCTCTCCAGCGCCTCGACGCCCGCGAGCAGCGCTCGATGAAGCTTCGACCTCACCGCCCCACCGCGCGCAGCGGTGCCACATAGAGCCGAGCCTTGTCTTCGAGGCCCGCCCCCGCTTGCTCCGTCCATGCCCCGCCGACCGCACGGGCCAGCTCCCGCGCCAGCTCGCTCAGCTCGAGGCTGCGCTCGATGCGCTCCGAGGGAGTCGTGTGCTCGTAGGCGTCGGCCTCGTCGGCCTCGTCTAGCCGCGCGCGCTCGCGGAGGGCATCACGGCGGAAAGGGAGGAGCATGGGCAGCGCTCAGTATACTCGCGCCCGGGCTCGAGGATTGAGGAACGCCGGCCGGGCTGTGGACGGAGCCGCTCCCATGCGGACGGATCCCCCGGCTATCGAGGAGCCCCGAGAGCGTGGCGCCCCGGAGCTGCGCCAGGCGAGCGAGGTCCTCGGCACGCTGGGCCTGGAGGTCCTCCATCCCCGTGATGATGCGCAGGAGCTCCTCGTGCTCTTCCGGTTCGAGCGTCCCGGCGCCCTGCCTCGCGTGGAGCTCCTCGTACCGGGCCCGCACGGCGTCGGGGAGCTCCTGGTTGATCCGGAGGAGCAGCTCGCCGGTCGACAGGTTCGCCTCGATGTGGACGGTGGGCATCTCGCGTCTCCGCACCCAGACGGTACCGCTCGCTCAGGCATCGGACGAGGCGCACCCTCGGCGAGAAACGGCGGCAGCCGATCCACAGCGTTGCGGGGCCGGATGAAGATGTTTCCCGGAGCCCACGCTTCGTTCCTCACCGCGGCTGATTCCGACGGTCCGGGCAGCCTCGTTCAGCCGGGATGACCGTACCCCGGGAGCCGCCATGAATGTGGTCGCACGCCCGGAGCGTACGCCGTTGACGTAGTACGCCGTTGGCGTATAATCACGCTCGTGAAGGTCGCCTGGGACCCAGCGAAGAACCGCGCCAACCGCAAGAAGCATGGCGTCTCGTTCGAGGAGGCTCAGGAGCTGTTCACGTCTGGGGTCGATTACCTCGAGATCTTCGACGACGCCCACTCCGACGACGAAGATCGGTTCCTGGCGATCGGACCGATCCGTCGCGGCCTCGTGCTCGTGGTGTGGACCGAGCGCGACGAGCAGGAAGTTCGCATCA
The DNA here is from genome assembly GCA_963827955.1 of uncultured delta proteobacterium. Taxonomy (GTDB): domain Bacteria; phylum Myxococcota_A; class Polyangia; order Polyangiales; family Polyangiaceae; genus CAWHDJ01. The sequence goes on from CAWHDJ010000018.1 coordinate 285,084, forward strand.
TCAGCGCGCGCTGGGCCACGCCGCACGAGGCGCAACTGTTCACGGAACATCTGGAGCAACGATCATGAGCGATGACATTCCGGAGCTGACTGCTGCTCAACTGGCGCGCGCCATTCCGGCAAGCCTGCGGCGCCGTCTAATGGCCGGCGACATCCGCTCCGGCGAGGACGTGGCGGCTGTTCGACGCTTCGTCGGCCTGTCCCAGATCGAGTTCGCCCGGGCGATCGGCATCAGCGTGTCGACGCTCCGGAACTGGGAGCAGGGCCGTCGTCACCCGGAGGGGCCCGCCATCGCGTTGCTTCGCATCGCTGCGCGCCACCCGAGGATCATCCGCGAAAACCTCGGTCGGGCGGCCTGACGCTGCTCGTGCAGGCGGCGGCCCAACGCCGTCGGCGACGAGGACCTCGACGAGCAGCGCATGGACCTCGTTCTACTCGGTGCGAGCGGGGAGGCGGCGCGTGCTGCTCTACGTGCTCGCCGAGCACCAGAGCAAGGTCGACCCTGGATGGCGTTCCGCCTGCTGTGCTACCTGGTCGCCATCTGGAAGGGCTACCGCGCCCAGCACCCGCGCGCCAAGAAGCTGCCGGCCATCCTCCCCATCGTCGTCCACCACAGCCCAACCGGCTGGACCGCGCCGGTCGCCTTCGAGGACGTGCTCGATGTGGACGCGGAGCTGCTCGCCGCGTTCGGTCCGCACGTCCCCCGGTTCCGGTTCCTGCTGGACGACCTCTCCGCGCAGACCGACGCGGATCTCCGGGCGCGGACGCAGATGACGGCCGGCGGCAGGGTCGCGATCCTCTCCTTGAAGCACGGGCGGGATCAGGTGGCGATGCGCATCCGCGTGCTCGCGCCGGACGGGCGCGCGCCGGCGGCACGGGATGTGCTCGCCAGCGTCTTGCGCTACATTCTGGAGACGAGCCGGGCCGAGCCGGCCACCCTGCGCGAGCTCCTGGCCCGCCAGGTGGGCCGCAAGGCCGCGGAGGAGATCATGACGACGGCGGAGATGCTCAGGCGCGAGGGAGAGGCGAGGGGCGTCAAGAAGGGCGAGGTCCTGAGCAAGCGGGGGACGCTGCTCCTTCAGCTCCGCCAACGCTTCGGACGCCTCCCCGCGGCAGCCGTTGCCCGGATCGACAAGGCGGGAGCCGCCGAGCTGGACGTCTGGGCCGGTCGTGTGCTCACGGCCTCGTCCGTCGACGAGGTGCTGGGGGCGAAGGCGCCGTCCAACAAGGCAATGCAGCCGACGCGCAGGCGCGGCTGATTGCCAACTCCAAGCTCGGACCGTGGCTGACACATCGCCTGCCGCGAACGCCCGCTACCACGAGCTTCTGCGCGCCATGCCGCCGGAGCGCCGGCTGGAGATCGCGATGGGCCTGACCCAGACGGTGCGCGAGCTTGCCCTCGCCGGCATCCGCGATCGGCACCCGCAGGCCGACGAGGACGAGTTGCGGGTGCGGTTGACGGTCCGTCTCTATGGCCGGGCCGCGGCCGTGCGATTGTTCGGCGCCGTGCCCGACGACGCGGTGTGAACGTGTACCGATGGTGGTGGGGCAGCGCGCCCTCACTTCGGCGTCCACGTGGCGCCTGGTTGCATCAAGCACTCCGCCTTCGCCTGTGCGGCCGTCTCCCCGTTGTCGGAGTAGAAGCTCGCGTAGGTGTCCTCCTCGCTGCCCGAGACCGTGGACGTCAGCGAGCACGTCCCGAGCTCGCTCGCCGTGGGGCAATCGCCAACCTGCCGGAGGCTGCCCTCGCACACACCGAGCTCTGCCATCACGTACGTCGAGCAGGTGTGCACGGGCGCGCCGGGGGGTGTCTCGCAGAACTCCTCGACGGGGTGGGAGGTGCAAGCGGCGACGAGCGAGGCGTAGAGCAGTCCGGACGCGAGGCGGGCGATCGGTCTCACGGGCGGCAGTTCACCACGAAACGAGGCCGATGTGGGCGGGGCGCACGGTGCCGTACACCATCCAGTCCTGGTACTCGTGCCCGAGCATGTGCTTCTCGTGGTGGTAGAGCGCGAGGCTCGACCCGATGACCGAGGAGCTGCCGCGGCGCTCGCTGCGGGCCGAGGCGGCCTTCGCGATGAGGCTCCGGGGCGCCTGAATGTTTTGCGTGCCAATTGCAACGGACGTGCACCATGCGTGTGCGTCCTGCGAGACTCGCCATCCCTTCGCGACGTTTGCTGCTCGCCCTGTGGTCGTTGTTGCTGCTCGCCGGGTGCGCTGGAGCGCACGGCGGCGGGAGCGGCGGCGCATCGAGCGCATCGACCTCCGGCACCGGCGGGAGCGCCGCGTGCGACACCGGCACGATCCGCTGCGGCGAGGCGTGCGTGGACACGTCGAACGACCCGGCCAACTGCGGCGCGTGTGGGCACGCGTGTAGCGGAGACGAGCTGTGCTTGACGGGTAAGTGCGCGTTGCAGTGCGTGGGCACGACGCCTTGCGGCAGCAAGTGTGTGGACACGAGTCAAGACCCGGCCAACTGCGGCGGTTGCGGCCAGGTGTGCGCTTCGGGCCAGGTGTGCTCCATGGGGCAGTGCGGCGTCACGTGCCTCGGCGGCTCGACGCCTTGCGGCAGCCTGTGCGTGGACACGGGCAACGACCCGGCCAACTGCGGGGGTTGTGGCCAGGCGTGCCCCTCGGGCCAGGTCTGCTCCGCGGGGCAGTGCGGGGTCACGTGTCTCGGCGGCTCCACGCTCTGCGGGAGCCTGTGCGTGGACACGAGCAACGACCCGGCCAACTGCGGGGGTTGTGGCCAGGCGTGCCCCTCGGGCCAGGTCTGCTCCGCGGGGCAGTGCGGGGTCACGTGTCTCGGCGGCTCCACGCTCTGCGGCAGCAAGTGCGTGGACACGAGCAATGACCCGGCCAACTGCGGGGGTTGTGGCCAGGCGTGCCCCTCGGGCCAGGTCTGCTCCGCGGGGGAGTGCGGGGTCACGTGTCTCGGCGGCTCCACGCTTTGCGGCAGCCTGTGCGTGGACACGAGCAACGACCCGGCCAACTGCGGGGGTTGTGGCCAGGCGTGCGCCTCGGGCCAGGTCTGCTCCGCGGGGCAGTGCGGGGTCACGTGTCTCGGCGGCTCCACGCTTTGCGGCAGCCAGTGCGTGGACACGAGCAACGACCCGGCCAACTGCGGCGGTTGTGGCCAGGCGTGCCCCGCGGGGCAGGTCTGCTCCGCGGGGGAGTGCGGGGTCACGTGTCTCGGCGGCTCCACGCTCTGCGGCAGCAAGTGCGTGGACACGAGCACCGACCCGGCCAACTGCGGGGGTTGTGGCCAGGCGTGCCCCTCGGGGCAGGTCTGCTCCGCGGGGCAGTGCGGGGTCACGTGTCTCGGCGGCTCCACGCTCTGCGGGAGCAAGTGCGTGGACACGAGCACCGACCCGGCCAACTGCGGAGGTTGTGGCCAGGCGTGCCCCTCGGGCCAGGTCTGCTCCGCGGGGCAGTGCGGGGTCACGTGTCTCGGCGGCTCCACCCTCTGTGGCAGCCTGTGCGTGGACACGAGCACCGACCCGGTCAACTGCGGGGGCTGTGGCCAGGCGTGCCCCGCGGGCCAGGTCTGCTCCGCGGGGCAGTGCGGGGTCACGTGTCTCGGCGGCTCCACGCTCTGCGGGAGCCTGTGCGTGGACACGAGCAACGACCCGGCCAACTGTGGCGGCTGCGGCCAGGCGTGCCCGTCGGGCCAGGTCTGCTCCGCGGGTCAGTGCGGCGTCACGTGCCTTGGCGGCTCGACGAACTGCGGCAGCAAGTGCGTGGATACGATCAACGACCCGGCCAACTGCGGGGGTTGTGGCCAGGCGTGCCCCTCGGGCCAGGTCTGCTCCATGGGCCAGTGCGGCGTCATGTGCCTCGGCAGCTACACGCTGTGCGGCAGCAAGTGCGTGGACACGGGCACCGACCCGGCCAACTGCGGCGTTTGCGGCTTCGGGTGCGGGGCAGGCCAATACTGTTCCGCCGGGGTGTGCGACGCCCTGGTCGAGTGGACCGCGAACCTACCCATCGGGAGCGTGGGCGTGGGACTGGGCTACACGTACTGCGGGCAGTTCGGCTGTGTCCCCTGCGGGGTACACGGCAAGTCCGCGCGACTGGTCGTGGGGTCGACGGGGGACACGTTCGTCGCCTTCTCGTGGGGGAGCTGCGGGGAACCTTACGCCGGCCCGAGTGGGGTGCAGATCTTCGAGATCGATCCCGGTGGGACCGTGACCCAGCTCCAGGACCTGGTGGACTCGGTCCAGCCCGGGGGGGCCTATACCCCGGGGGGGGCACCGCCTCAGGTCGTGTCGTTCGGGATCTCGGGTGCCGGCCACTGGGCGACGAGCTTCTTTGCGTACGCTCCCGACGTCGCGAGCAGCACCCTCCCCGCCGTCCTGAACGCCGGGCTCGCCGGTGTCAGCTCCGCCATCGACGGGGATGCGGCTGGCAACACGTTCGTCGCGCTCAACGAGAGCTTCCCCACGAACAACGTCATCGAGGAGCTGGACGGCACCGGCACGCTGGTCTGGAGGCAGCCGCCGCCGCCGATGTCGCCGAACGCTCCCAGCGCGCAATGGACGGCCCTGGCCGCGGACGGCCTCGGCGGCGTCTACAGCATCGGCGACGTCGTTTCCTCGTCGCTCGACTTCGGGTGTGGGCCCACCCTCGGCCAGTTCATCACGAGGTTCGATGCGTCCGGGAAGTGCGCCTGGAGTCAGGGCTATCCTTCCGGTCTCGGTCTCGACGCCGCCCAGCTGCTCGCGGCGCCCACCGGGGAGGTCTACGTGGTCAGCACGTTCCAGGGTACGGTCGACGCCTTCGGCTGCGGGCCGGTGACCAGCGCGTCGGGCACGAGCTCCCTCGTGGCCAAGCTCGACACCTCCGGCGCTTGCCTCTGGAGCCGGAGTTTCGCCACGGCGTCGCTCGACGTGAGGGTCTTCCCCGGCAGCGGCGATCTCCTCCTGTCGACGAATTATGCGGGCACGATCGATCTCGGCGGCGGCCCGATCACGAGCGTCGGGAAGCAGGATCTCGCGGTGGGCCACCTCTCCGCGGCCGGTGCGCTCCTGTGGAGCCGGAGCTTCGGCGGCCCGGGCGCGACGGTGAGCTGGAGCGACGCCTCCGCCGACGCGTTGGGCGGTGTCGCCGAGGTGGTCGGCGTGACGGGGACGGTCGATTTCGGCGGTGGCCCGTTCAACGGCAGCGGCGTCCTCTTCAAGCTCGACGCGTCGGGCGCGTTCCGCTGGCAACTGGCGCCGTACAGCGGCGTCATCGCGTCCGATCCCCTCCGGGGCCGTGCTCGCGAGCGACGACACCCACGGTACCGTGATGAAGCTCGCCCCCTGAATCTCGGGGCGCCGGCGAATCGCGGCCTCGAAGCCGTGGTGAGCGACGTTCCGCCCTACCACACGGGCGGGCCCCACTTCGGACGCTTCAGCTTCGGGTCCTCGTACACCAGGATGACGGGCACCCCGTCGAGCCCCCCGATGTATGCGGGGCGCACGGTGCCGTACACCATCCAGTCCTGGTACTCGTGCCCGAGCATGTGCTTCTCGTGGTGGTAGAGCGCGAGGCTCGACCCGATGACCGAGGAGGTGCCGCGGATGTCGCGCCGGATGCGCCCGTCGCGCACGAGCATCTCCCACGCGGAGCCCGCCGTGTCGTGGATGTAGACGGTGGCCCCCGGCGGCGCCTCCGCGTCGATGAAGCCGGCCACGGCCCCCGTGGCGTAGCCCCAGAAGGTGCGGTTGAGCCCGAGCGACGCCGCGCCGGCGGCGCCGCCGACCAGCGGCGTGTAGGCCGAGAGCCCCCAGGGGTGCGATCGCACGGTCTCGGTCAGCGGGGCCGCGAAGACCGCCGCGCAGAGGGCCGCGGCGGCGGCGCCCGGGGTGGCGGCGAGGAAGCGGGCCGCAGGGATCCGCCGCCGCAGGCGGAAGAGCTCGCCGCGGGCGGCGCGCACGATGGCGTCGAGGCCGGCGCCGGCGAAGAGCGCGAGGAAGGGATAGGCGGTCATCCAGTGCTTGGTGCCGCCGAAGATCGGGGTCTTCGGGGAGAGCCAGGCGGCGTAGTTGATGAGCACGCCGAGGAGCCAGAGCAGGTCGGTGCCGGCCGGGTCCACAGTGCCCGCCTGCCAAGCGCCTCTTCCCGTTCCCGCTCCCGTTCCCGCTCCCGTCCCCGCTCCCGTTCCCGATTCCCGGAGTTCGGGAACAAGAGCGGGAGCGGGAATGGATCCCCTTACCCGCTTCGGCAGCCACGCGCGTGCCCGCACCGCCAGCCCGACGCCGAAGAGCGCCAGCGTCACGGTCGGCACCGTGGCCAGCGTCATCACCCACGCGTAGCCGCGCGGCATGGGCGCGGTCCAGTAGTTCACCCCGAGGAACTCCATGTTGTAGTACTCGTGCTCGAGGTGGAAGAGCACGTACGCGCGGAGGCGCGGGATCGTGTCGTGCCAGATCCAGGGCCACAGCGCGTAGAGCACGGCGGGGCCGAGGAGGGCCATCGCGACGAGCGCCGCGAAGCCTCGGCGGCGCACCGCCGACGCCGCGCCCGTCGATGGCAGGAGGGGCGCGAGGCGCGTCTTCGCCAGGAGGCTCCAGGCCTGGAGCGCCAGGAAGTGCGCGGTGCAGGCGATCGGCAGGAACCAGGAGTTGTGCTTCGTGTCGAGGGCGAAGCCGAAGGCGATGCCGGTGAGCAGGGGGAAGAGGAACCCGCCGTCGCGCAGCGATCGCCAGTAGAGGTAGGCGGTCAGCGTCCAGAGCGTGACGATCGGGACGTCGAAGCAGGCCAGGTGGGCGTTGAAGAAGAAGCGCGGCATCGCGGCGAGGAGCACGGCGGCTCCGAGCCCGGCGACGCGCCCGCGCGCCTGTGCTCCCCAGAGGTACACGAGCCCGATGACGCAGCCCGCGAGGACGATGGCGGGGAAGCGGTAGCTCGTGCCCTCCATCGCGAAGAGGTGGTGCTTCTTCTCCAGGAAGAGGGAGGAGAGGGCGAAGAGCGACTTGATGAGCGCGGGGTGCTCGTGGTTGTTGCCCCAGGCGGCGTCGACCATGCGCCGGTCGAGGGCGGCGGAGGGGTTCGCGAGCAGGCGCTCGAACCAGCCGCCGTAGCTGTTCGCCGCGGTGAAGTAGAAGCCCTCGTCGCGGGCGTAGCCGAGGTCCGTCGTGGTGCGGAGGAGCCAGGTGACGTACGCGAGCGCGAGCGAGGCGGCCACGGACAGGTCGGCGAGGCTCTTCTCGAGACGCGCGATCATCTCGTGTCGGCCTCCCAGCAGAAGTGGCGGTCGCGGTTGCTGGTGGAGGTGACGGCGAGCTCCACCTCGGCCGAGGCCGCGCCCGCGTGGGCGCCGAGGTCCATCTCGAAGCTGGCCCAGCCGTCGCCGTCCTTGTGGACGAAGCTCCCCACCGTGTCGCCGTCGACGCGCACCGTGAGCGTGATGGGCGCGCCGTGCTTGTCACGCTCGACGTGCCAGTAGAGCCCGCCGTGGCCGTGCAGGACGCGGCCGAGCGGGACCTGGTGGAAGCGGGTGACGATCTCGCCGCGGGCGAAGGGGTGGGACCAGAGGCAGCGGCGAGGGCGGAACTCCTCGTCGCCGATGACGGTGACGCCGACGTTGAAGAAGGGCCCGCCGGGGCACTCGAAGCGCTCGGACGGGAAGACGGGGTGGCCGAAGGGGCCGCTCTGGTAGAGGGGCGCGTGCGGGTTCCAGGTGCAGGACACGGCGGGCTGGGTGCCGCGCACGTCGGCGAAGGGGGGGCGGGCGTGGTCGACGAAGTCGTAGACCACGTGGGCGGGCGCGGGGTTCGCGAGCCGGCGGAGGAGGAACTTGCCGGCCTCGGTCCGGCCCTCCTCGCGCCAGCCGGCGAGCTCGGGGGCGCGCGCGCCGAGGATGGAGACCTCGACCGCGTGGGCGTAGCGGCTCTCGTCCGGGCGGGCGACGTCGCGCAGCGGCATGAGGTCGTCGCCGAGGAAGCGGCGGGCGGCGGGGTCGGCCCAGGTGGGGGCGACGACGACGAGGTCGCCCTCCTGCCGCGTCTTCTTCGACCGCGTCGACGACGGTGGACCACTCGTCGAACGATGGGGGGCGCTTCGCGAACCAGAGGTGCGCGCCCAGCTCGGCGAGGCCGAGGAGGGGGACGGCCAGCAGCGCGGCGTAGCGTAGCGGGGCGCGCATGGCGGATCAGGCGGAGGCGGCGCGCTCGCGCCGGCGGAGGAAGACGAGGGCGCCCGCGGCGGCCGCGCACAGGAGCAGGCCGACGCCGAGGTGCGGGGGGCGGTACTGCAAGGTGATGCGCGCGCTCGCGGCCGGGGCGGGCGTGGCGAGGGTGTTCTCGTGCGAGACCACGGGGCCGGTGTCGGCGTGCCAGCCCTCGTCGAAGTTCATGTTGTAGACGACGAGCGCGCCGGGATCGGCCCCCTGGACGTCGATGACCACGCGGTTCGGGCTCCACTCCGCGACCTTCGCGCTCCCCTTCCCGCCGGCGAGGTACGCCTCCCCGTGGTAGCCGGGAGCGTTCACGGGGCGCGCGCCCCTGCGATCGAAGGGCGGGGTGCCGTAGCAGTTCATGACCCCGGTGTTGCCGAGCATCGCGAGGTACATCGGCCCCGCCCAGTCGCGGCGCTTGTACTGGAAGGGCGGCTCCTGCTCGAAGTGGAAGGGCCTGCCCTGGGGGATCTTGTCGGGGGGGACCATCCACATCGCGTTCGCCATGGGCTTCTGCGACACGAGGGCGACGTCGACGGCGAGCACGAAGACCAGGGCGGCGGCGACAGCGTCGAGCCACGGGAGCCTCCGCCGCCGCTTCTCGATGAAGCGCCCGATGCCCGCCGCGGCGACGAGCGCGAAGAGCAGGACGGCGACGTAGAGGAAGCGGGACGGGACGTGCTGCGACCTGAAGATGGGCGCGTTCTTGTGGAGCCACGTCCACGGCGCGTCGGGGCTGAAGGCGCCGAAGCCGAGGACGAAGAAGAGCACGCCGACGGCCTTGAGCGCCGCCTCGCGCCGCCCCTGGACGAAGATGACGGCGAAGAGCAGGACGAGCGCGCCGGCCGTCGAGATGTACATCCCCCACTCGTGCCAGCCGTAGGGCGAGACGCGCGCGGGGCGGGAGTAGAAGGCCTGGTCGCGCGAGGTGAGCAGGGTGAGGAACGCGGCGGGCTCGAGGCTCTCGGTCGACTCGATGATGCGCGGTGCCTTGCCGAAGCCGTCGAGGAGCGGCAGGAGCTTGGGGGCCGAGAGCGCGACGCCGAGGACGCCGAGGGTGGCGAGCGTGAGGAGCGGGCGGGCGGACCGCTCCTGCACGGCGAGGATCGCGGCGTAGACGCCGAGGCAGAGGACCGTGTGGGGGAGCGGGTAGATGCCCCCCGAGTACACGAGCATGGCGAAGCAGATGCCTCCGCCGGCGAGGTCCCAGACCTTGCGCTCGGGGAGGCGGGCGCGCTCGAAGAAGTAGATGCAGAAGGGGAGCCAGGCGTACGCGAGGTGCCAGGTGTGGCCCGCCGCGGTCTGCAGGGCCCAGCGGCCGTTGACCGCCCAGAGCACGGCGACGAGGGCGCGCGCGGCGTGCGAGGTGCTGAAGCGAGAGGCGGCGAGCCAGGCGCCGGCGGCGCCGATCACGGCCATGCCGAGGACCTCGACGCGCAGGGCGAGGGCCATGGGGAGGAAGAGGTACGCAGGGAGGAAGGGCGAGACGACGATGGTGTCGGACTCGACGTAGCCCCACGCGGGGAAGCCGCCGCACGCGAAGGGATTCCCACCCGGGGAACTGGTGGTAGCGGAGGATCGAGAGCAGCGTGAGGTAGCGGTGCGAGGTCTGCGCGTCCCAGTCGTGGAAGCCGAAGGTGGTCGTGTCCTTGAACCACGGCGCCATCACCAGGCCGACCATGGTGGCGACCGCGGCGAGGGCGATGCCGGCGGCGACGTGGCGGGCGGTGAACGGTGCCGCTCCGACGGTGATGGGCTTGCGCGGCATGCGGGCGCGGCGGGTCGTAGCACCTCGCGCGGGGGAGGGAAACGCCGACCCGCGGCGGACGAGGCCGGCCGGTTAGGCGAGCAGGGCGCGGAAGACGAGGAAGAGGACCGCCGAGAGGAGCATCGACACGGGGAGCGTGAGCACCCACGCGAGGGCGATGTTGCGGACCGTGCCGCCCTGCAGGCCGGATCGGTTCGCCACCATCGTGCCGGTGATGCCGGAGGAGAGCACGTGCGTCGTGCTCACCGGGAGGCCGAAGTGCGAGGCGAGCTGGATGGTGCTCGCCGCGACGATCTCGGCGGACGCGCCCTGGGCGTACGTCAGGTGGCTCTTGCCGATCTTCTCGCCGACCGTCACGACGATGCGCTTCCAGCCCACCATGGTGCCGATGCCGAGCGAGAACGCGATGGCGACCAGCACCCAGTCCGGCGCGTACTCGGTGAGCGAGCGCATCGTCTTGCGGTCCTTGGTGAGCTGGGCCTTCTGATCGGCGGAGAGGCCGAGGCTGCCCGCCTCCTGGAGGTGGGCGAGCGCGCTGTCGGCGAGGAGCATCGCCTGCCGGGTCCCGAAGCGATCGGCCTTCGGGACGTCGGCGACCCGATCCTTGCCCTGGAGGTTCGCGCGAACCTTCTCCAGCTCCGCGATGGCCGTGTCCACGTCGGGCTTCGCGGCCTTCTCGCCGTGCTCCCGCACGGTCGCTTCGAGCGAGGCCACCGCGGTGACCGTCGCCTTCAAGTCCGAGGCCGTGGCGTCGCGGTTCAGCGCGTAGGCCCCGGGGGCGAGGCCCATCAGGATCAGCATCACGATGCCGACCCCCTTCTGCCCGTCGTTCGACCCGTGCGCGAAGCTCACCCAGCCGCACGTGAAGACGAGCAGGCCGCGGGTGAAGGGGGGCGGCGGATCCTTGCTGGTGGGCGCCGCGAGGAGCCGCTCGTCGCTGGCGTAGCGCTTGATGCCGGCCTTGATCACGAGGAGCAGGACGGCCGCGAGGGCGAACCCGATGAGCGGGGAGAAGAGGAGCGCCTTGACGACCCCCACGGCGTGGCCCCAGTTCACCCCGGTGCCGAACCCGTGGCTGCCGCGGAGCGACTCGGCGACGCCGACGCCGAGGACGGCGCCGATGAGGGTGTGCGAGCTGGAGGCGGGCAGGCCCAGGTACCAGGTGCCCACGTTCCAGACGATGGCCGCGAGGAGCAGCGCCAGCACCATCGCCAGCCCGGCCCCGGGGCCGCCCGAGACGAGCAGCTCGGTCGGGAGCAGCTTGATGATGGCCAGGGCGACGGCGATGCCGCCCAGGAAGACGCCGGTGAAGTTGAGGAGGCCGGAGAGGATGACCGCCACGCGGGGGCGCAGCGTGTTGGTGTAGATGACGGTGGCGACGGCGTTGGCCGTGTCGTGGAAGCCGTTGACGAACTCGAATCCGAACGCGATGAGGATGCAGAGGAGGAGCAGCAGAGCCCTACCCGTGCTCAGGCCTTCGTCGAGGATCGCTTGCATAGTGTGGGAACCGGCGTCCCTCGGGCGCTTGCCCGTCGACGCCGCCTCTTAACAGGTTTGCAAGAGAGGTGGTGCTGCGTCTCCGCAGCGCCGTGACGGCAATGTCACAGGAGTGTGACGGGCGTCACGGAGGAGCCGAAACGAGGCTTTTTCCCCGAAATCCGAGGCGTGAGCGGGCTCGATCGCGAGGGGCTCACCCGTGGGGGCGAGGGTGCCGATCCGTGAGGGCGATCACTTCGTCGGGGCGGGCGCCGCCGGCCTGGCGGGCGCCGGCCTGGCGGGCGGGGCCTTGCCGGGCGAGGCGGTGCCGCCGTTGTACATCTGGATGGCGCGGTCGGTGAGCTCGAGGTCGCCGCGGAAGAAGGGCACGGCCGACTTCTCCAGCACCATCTCGTAGCCCTCCTGCGCGGCGATGCGCTTCACGGCCTCGATGATGCCCTGGAGGATGGGGCCCGTCATCTCCTGCTCCTTGCGCTGCATCTCGCGCTGCGCCTCGACCGTGGTCTTCTGGAGCTCGGCGTCCTGCTGCATCAGCTTCTCGTACTTCTTCTGCACGACGTCCTTGGAGATCTTGCCGCTCTGGTACTCCTTGTCGATCTGCTCCTTCTCGGCCTGGAGCGCGCGGGTCTTGGTCTCGAGCTCCGCCTGGCGGCTGTCGAAGAGCTTCTTGAGCGTGGCCTGGACGCGCAGGCCCTGCTCCGTCTCGGCGATGGCGCGGCGGAGATCGATGACCGCGATCTTGGACGGCGCGGTCTGCGCAGAGGCGGGCGCGGGGCCCAGGAGAACCGCGCCCCCCGCGAGCGCGGCGGCGAGCACCGGGCCGGCGGCGCGGCGGAGCCAGGAGGACTTTCGGGGCGAGGTGGGGCGCGCGAGGGTGTGCATCTTGCACAGGGCCGTAGCCGTAGAGCCTGTCACCGTCAAGAAAGGACGAGCGCTCTCCGCACGAGCCTGGCGAGCTGGTAAAATCGTCACGGTGAACGACGCGTTGCTTCAAGTCCGGCCTCTGGGCTTCCCGTGGGAGACGGCCGATCCGTTCCTCTTCTGCGTGCACCACCTCGATGCCTACCCCGCGGGGAACGATCGCATGGGCCCGGCGGCGTCGCTCGCCGGGCGCAACCTCGGGCAGGACTTCGCGGGCAAGGACGGGTGGCGCATGTACCACGGCCGCACGGTCCCGGGCTTTCCCCAGCACCCGCACCGCGGCTTCGAGACCGTGACGATCGTGCGCCGTGGCCACATCGACCACGCCGACTCGCTGGGCGCCGCGGCGCGCTTCGGCGCGGGCGACGTGCAGTGGCTCACGGCGGGCGGGGGCATCGTCCACGCGGAGATGTTCCCCCTGCTCGACCCGGGCGGGCCGAACCCGGTGGAGCTGTTCCAGATCTGGCTGAACCTGCCCGCCCGGGACAAGCTCGTCGCACCCCACTTCGCGATGCTGTGGCGGGAGCGGATCCCGCGGGCGTCGTTCGCGGACGAGGCGGGGCGGGCGACGGAGGTGACGGTCGTCGCCGGGGCGCTCGGGGAGGAGCGCGCGCCGGCCCCGCCCCAGCACTCGTGGGCGTCGAGGCCCGAGAACGACGTCGCCATCTTCTGCATCCGCATGGAGGCGGGCGCCTCCTGGACGCTCCCCGCCGCCGCAACCCCGGGCACCGCGCGCACGCTCTTCTTCTTCCGCGGCCCCTCGCTGCGCGTCGCGGGCCACCTGCTCTCGGAGCACGCCGCGGCCTCGCTCGCCGGAGGCGCCGCCGTGCGCCTCGAGGCGGGGGAGGGGGAGTGCGAGGCGCTCCTGCTCCAGGGGCGGCCCATCGCCGAGCCGATCGTCCAGCACGGGCCCTTCGTGATGAGCAGCCGCGCCGAGATCCAGCGCGCGTTCGTCGACTACCAGCGCACCGGCTTCGGGGGCTGGCCCTGGCCCGTGGACGACCCGGTGCACGGGCGCGAAGCCCGCCGCTTCGCCCGGCACGCGGACGGGCGCGAGGAGCAAGCCGAGCCCTGAGCCTCGCGCCGTCAGCTCTCCGTGGCGACGGCGAGCTGGGCGGGGCGCACAGACGCGCAGGAGCGGAGCTACTCGTGCGTGACGACGATGGTCCCGCGGTCCTCCGGCGTGGACCAGACGGCGTGCCAGCCGCGCGGCAGCCTGGGCTCGGTCCAGAAGAAGAGCTTCTTGGCGTCGAGCGGCGAGAGGTTCACGCAGCCGTGGCTCATCTCGTGGCCGAAGTTGTTGTGCCAGAAGGCGCCGTGGAGGGCGTACGAGCCCTCGAAGTACTCGACGTAGGGCACGTCCTCGATGCTGTAGGGCAGGTCGCTCGCGGTCTTGCCGTCGCCGTCCATCGTCACGGCGATGTGCTTCTCGCGGATGCGGAACGTGCCCTGCACCGTGGAGTGGTCCTTCTCCTTGTCCTTCGACTTCTTCCCCGGCGAGACGAGCGCGGCGAACACGGGCTTGTCGCCCTCGAACGCGACCAGCGTCTTCTTCGTCAGGTTGACGTCGATCCACTTCTCGTCGGGGCCGAGGTCCGCCGGGCGGGGGCCCGGGTCGGTGAGGGTGCCGTCGGCGGCGCGCATCCACCAGCCCTCGCTCGTCTGGCGGAAGACCGTCCCCGCGTGCGTGAACGTCTCGCCCGTCAGGCCGAAGCCCGCGAACTTCGACACGGTGCCGACCACCTTGACGGTGTTCTTCTCGGCGTCGAATACTCGTACTTGTTGCCCTGCTTCGCCAGGACGAAGCCGACGGCCTTGGCGCCCGCGGGCCAGTCGATGCCCTGCGTCGTCGGCGGCTTGACCACGTACATCCGGTCCGCCGGCGCGACGAGGCCGCCCGTCGTTTTGTACCAGGCGCGCCCGTTCCACGCGAACTGCTTGTCGATGCCGACGAAGAAGCCCTTCACCATGCGCTTGGCGAGCGTCCCGTCCGCGTCCTGCGAGAGATCGTCGAGCTTGACGTGGATGTTCTTGCCCTTCTCGCCGGTCTGCTGCCACCAGGGCTTCTCCTTCTCCTCGTCGGCGGGCGCGCCCGCGTCGAGGTCGAAGAGCCCGATGCGACTCGGCCTTGGCGACCGCCTCGCCCTTGTCGCCCTTGTCGCCCGTCGCCCGTCGAGGTCGGCGGAGGGCAGGTCGCGGTTGGCCTTGTCGGCGTCCGCCTCCTTCGCCGCCTCGCGGTCGGCCTTGCGCTTCGCCTTCTTGGCCGCCTCGAGGTACGGCTCGTACTTGAGCATCTCCTCGCGGGAGGGCACCGATCGGTAGAGCGGCGTGCCGTGCGCGCTGTTGTGCGCGTACTTGTAGGGGAGCACGTCGTCGATGTTCGGCGGGGTGATGCCGAGGCGGATCTGCGGGCTCTTGATGTCGAGCGTCGCGTGGCGGGCGCAGACGTAGCCGCCGTCGACCAGGTGGTACCAGCCCTGCGAGCACTTGCCGCTCTGGTCCTTGACGATGCCCGGCTCGACCGGCACCTTGCCGCCGAGCCGGATGTAGCCGAGCGGATGCTTCGGCGTGAACTCCGGCCGGGGGAAGATCACCGTCTGGAGCATGAGGCCGCCGAGCAGCGGGCCCGTGTAAGGCTTGTCGGCCGCGGGCGCCGCCGAGGGGGAGGCGGAGGGGGCCGCCGCGACCGCGCCGGCCGATGGCGCGGTCGCGGCGGGCGCCGCAGGCTTGGGCTGCGTGCTCGGCGCCGGGAGCATGCTCGCGCGCGGGGGCAGGTCGACCGAGGGGCCCGGCGGGGGCTCGTTGCGGCAGCCGCTCGCCCAGGTGACGGCGCCGCCGATGGCCGCGGCGGCCGTGAAGCCGACCACCGTGGCGAGCGCGCTCGATGCACGCGTGCGCGGGGCCTGCGGCGGCGCGGGCGGGAGCGGCGCGCCCATGGGCCCGGGCCTGCTGGCGCGGGTGTTCTCCGGGAGGAGCGGGGCGCGGTGGGGCTCTCGGGTGCTCATACAAACGTCTCTGGCGGCCTCGTCGGCCGTGCCTTCGGGTCTTAGTAGCCGGTCTCTCACGTGTCGATCCAGTTCTTGGCGGACGCGCCGCGACCGGGCGCCACAGCGAAGGGCGTGCCACCCCCGTCTTCCGTGCGGGAAGGGGCCGCCGGAGCAGGCCGCGTGGCGGGAGCGACGCGCCCCCGTGGGGCCGGCGACACGGGTTGGACGGACCGGGAGGGCTGCTAGGGTAGGCCGCGTGGCGGAAGCGAGGCGGTCCCCCCGGTTCGAGCGCGCGTTTCGCCGGGCGCTCGCCGTCGCGCTCGTCGTCCACCTCCCGTTCGTCCCGCTCCGCTTCTTCGACTGGGTGCGCTGGGCCTTCCCGAAGGGCCTCGGCGACTACGACGACGCGCCGGCCGTCATTCCCATCGACCTCGACCTCCTCGCCCGCGAGCCCGTCGCGGAGCCTTCGCCCCCGCCGGCCGCGCCCCCGCCCCTTCCCGCGCCCCCCGCGCCCCCGCCGAGCCCCGGCCAGACGCAACCCCCCGCCGCGCCCCACCCGCCGGCGTCCGCCGACGCCCGGAGCGCCGCGCTCGTCGATCCGGTCCGTGCCGCCGGCGGGGCCGGCAAGTTCGCCGCCTCGGACGCGAACGTGCAGATTCTCCTCTCGGGCACCGCGCTGCGCAAGCACGCCATCGGCCCCTGGGCCGCGCGGCTCCTCGTCATGATCCCGGAGTGGCGCCCCTTCTTCGAGGGCGGCCCCGTCAACCCGATCCGGGACTTCGATCACCTGCTCCTGACGGCGCCGCGCCTCGCCGTCGACAACAGCAAGCTCGTCGCCATCCTCGACTACAACGTCTCGACCGACCTCGCGCGCGACGCCGTCGATCGCGTGCTCCACCGCACCGGCGGCGTCTGGGTCGAGGACGCCCCCGTCCCGACGGCCCGCGCCCGCGTCGCCGGCGCGCCCCGCTACATCGCCCTCGTCCCGGGCCGCCATCTGCTCGCGGTCATGCCCGGGGACCGGAAGGACATGCTCGGTCAGCTCCAGCACATCCACAGCGGGTTCAAGAATTCGGCCGAAGGCGCGGTCGTCTCCATGCTCACCCCCGCGCGCCCCTTCGCGCCGTTCTTCCCCCTGCCCGCCTCGCTGAAGTGGCTGCGCCTCGCCGTCATCCCCACCGCCGACGGAGGCGCCGACCTCGCCCTCGACGCCGGCGACGGCGACCACGACCAGGCCACCGCCCATGCCGAATTCCTCACGCGCGAGATCGAGGCGCGGCGCAAGGTGGACCTGGGCTTCACGACGATCGAGCCTCTTCCCCCCGGTGAGGTTCGCCGCGGAGGGCGACACCATCCGCGCCCGGACGCACGTCCCGGCGCAGAAGCTCGACGCGATCATGGCCTACGTGGAGCAGAAGGCGAAGGAGCGCTTCGGGGGGAGGTGAGGGCGCCGCCCCACCCCCGGGCTCCCGCGCGCCGGGGGGCCCCCACGCGGCGCTGGCCAAATGGCCCGCCTTCAACTAAGCCGGGCGTCCGTCCCCATGTCCCGAGGCTCTCCCCAGGCCGTGCTCGACGAGATCGCCGCGCTCCCGCGCGGGGACGACCTCGCCCGCCTGGTCCACACCATCGCCTTCGCCGCCGCCGACGAGCGTCGCGCCACCCTGGGCGACGGCCTGGCCGAGCTTGCCGAGCGCGCGGGCCTCACGCCGGAGGACGCGGAGACCCCCTCCGGCAACGCCCTGCGCGCCCTCGAGCGCGGGGGGGAGGAGGCGGCCGGCTCCGGCGCGCGGGCGCTGCTCTCCGCCCTCCTCGCGCGGGGCGTTGCGCTCTCCCCCCCGGCCTCGGCGGAGGCGGAGGCGCGCGTCGCCGAGGCGCTGCTCTGGCTCGCCGCCAACAGCCCGATCGACGCCCTGCCCGCGCTCGAGCCCGCGCTCGGCGACAAGGCCAAGGGCCTCTTCTTCGCCGTCGCCGCGCTCGTCCGCAAGATCGACGCGGGCGGCGCTCCCGCCTTCGGGCGGCCCTGCGCCCTCGTGGGCGCGGCCGCGCTCCGCGAGAGCACGCTGGAGGCCGCCAGGGCGGAGGCGTACCTGCTCGCGGGCGAGGTGCGCGACCCGGTGGTGAAGGCCCTGCTCGGCGCCGCGCCGTCCGCCGCGCCCGGCGGCGAGGAGGGCGCGGCCCCCGGCGCCTCGGCCTCGTTTCCCCCCGGCCTCGTCCTCGCGGGCGAGGTGGCGTCCCCCCCGCGCGGCCCCGTCGCCCTCTTCTTCCTGGGCATCACCGGCATCCTCCCCGCCGCGCACCTCGGCCGCCTCGTCGCCCGCGTCGCCCTCCGATACCGCCGCCCTGCCGAGGTGCGCGTCACCGCGCACGGCGTCACCGTGAAGAGCCGCACCGAGCTCATCGGCCGCACCTTGCGGGAGCACGAGGTCACCATCCCGCGGGAGGGCCTCCTCCTCGCCGCGCGCGAGGTGCGCTACCCCCGCATCGGCGTCTACGCCGGCCTCTTCGCCCTCGCCCTGGGCAGCTACTTCGGCGTCCGCTTCCTCGTCGACGGCGTGCTCGCCGGCGCCCCCGAGTACATCGCCGTCGCCGCGCTCCTCCTCGGCGGAGGCGCGGGGCTCGACTTCCTGCTCGAGGGCGGCGCCGGCGGCGCGCGCGGCAAGTGCCGCGTCGTGCTCGTGCCGCGCAAGGGCGAGCCCGTCGCCGTGGGCGAGCTGGACCCGGCTGCGGCCGACGCAGCCCTCGGGCGGCTCAAGCGGGCGTAGGGCCCGTCAGGCGGCCGCGAGGGGCGCCGGGCTGAACGCCGCGGCGAGCGCGTCGGTGGTCGGCAGCTCGCACGAGGCGAGGCCGGCGCGCGCGGCGGCGAGCGCGCGGATCGGGTCGGCGACCTCGCCCGCGGCGATGGCCTCGAGCAGGCGGCGGCGGAGCAGGTCCTTGCGGCGGTAGAAGCCCGCGCCGTGCTCGGCGTTGGACCGCGGGACGTAGCCGGCGAGCGAGACGTGCGCCTTCTCGTGCAGGAGCAGGTCGACGAGCGCGCCGAACGCGCACTCGTCCTCGTGCGCCAGCACCGCCGAGAGCAGCGCGCGGATGCGCACCGAGGCCAGGTTGACGCTGATGCCGCAGCCGTCGGTGTGCGCCATCTCGTCGGGGCCGTAGAGGTCCTGGTGCACCGAGATCGCGGAGGGCGCGAGGCCTGCCGCGGCCGAGATCGCCGCGTCCATGCGCTCGAGGACCGAGACGGCGGCGGCGAGCGCGCGGGCGCCGGGCAGGTCCGCGGCCTCGAGGAGGCGGTCGCGCGCCACGCGCGGGACGGGGCGCGGGGCGCTGGCGCGCGCGGTGGGCGGCGGGGGCGGGGCCGCGGGGATGGAGAGGCGCTGGAGGAGCGCCTGCGCCAGCGGGTCCGCGCCGGCGAGGTAGACGAGGCCGGGGGCCAGCTCGCCGGGGATCGCGCCCGTGCGCAGGATGCCCTGCCGGTACGCGTCGACGACGGCGCGCAGCGATCGCGGGCGGCGCACCTCCCCCTGCCCGGGCACGAGCCACGCGAGCACGAAGAGCGGGGCGTCCACCAGCGCGCCGGCGAAGCGCACCACCTCCTCCGGCGCCGCCACGGTCGGCACGCGCGGCCCGTCCTCCTCCAGCACCTCGGGCGCCGTCGCCAGCGCGGGCGGGGCCTCGCCCGCGAGCGCCGCGTTCACCAGCCGGTCGAGCACCGCGCCGAGCCGGTGATCGACGCCCCGGAGCAGCTCCCGATCGTAGAGCGCGTCCTCGAGCACGAAGCGCTCGAACGCCGCGACCACCGCCGCGTCGACCGCCCGCGCGGCCGAGGCCGCCACCTCGGACCGCCCCTTCGTGAGCGGCACCGCGAGCGGCAAATCGGCCACGAGCCCGTACCCGGCCGAGGTCAGCGCCCGCAGGATGTCCCGGTGGAGCGAGCGATCGGGCGTGCCGAAGGGCTCCAGGTTGGCGACGACGGGGAGCCCCTTCTGGGCGAGCGTGAAGCGTGGCACGACGCCCTCGCCGCGGCCGGCGAAGAGCGTGACCTCGCCGAGCCCCACGCCGATGGGCATCCGCGCGACGCAGCGCAGGCGCGCGCGCGCCGTGTTCACGGGCTGGCCGTCGACGAAGATGCGCGCGCGCGCCGGCTCCACGAGCCCGCCGACGGCGGCAATCTCGTGCGCGAGCGCGGAGGGCTGGATTGGCCGCGCGAGGAAGAGGCGCACCGTCGTGCCGGCGCCGGGGCGCTCGTCCTCCGGGATCTCCGCGATGGCGAACGTGAAGTCGGCGTAGGGCGGCCCCGCGCCCACCGGCTCGACCGTGAGGCGGAGCGCCGACGCGACCGTGGCGGAGACGACCTCGACGCGCGGCGCGATCTCGAGCGCCGAGAGGAAGCCGATGCCGTGCTCGCCGATGGCCTCGGGGTCGCCCTCCTTGCCGCTGCGGAAGGGGACGAGCAGGTCCTCGAGCAGCTCGGCGCGCGTCATCCCGCGGCCCCGGTCGACGAACGAGACCTCGCCCGCGCCCGCCGGCCCGTGCGCCGCCGAGCGCACGTCGATGCGGGCGCCGCGCGGCGAGGCGTCGAGCGCGTTCTGGAGGAGCTCGCGGAACGGCGAGAGGCGCGACGCCGCCTGCGCGTAGATCGTCCGCTCCAGCACGCGCTCGGCGAGGTCCTCCACCGTCGCGTCGCGCCGGCAGGCGAGGACCAGCGCGGCGCGCGCCGGCCCCTCCGCCCGCGCATAGCCGTCCGCGCGGCGGTGCAGCCGCACCAGCACCAGGTCCGAGAGACGCCCCGAGATCTCCGCCGACATCAAGCCCCCCCGATGCGGGTCGCCCCGCCCGCGCGCGTGTTCGCCGCCACCGCCGTGATCGGGCTCTCCACGATGAGGCGCCGCTCCACGTCGGCCTCCCGCGCCCCGAGCGCCCGGTCGAACGAGGTCGAGAGCGCGTAGTGGTCGGCCCAGCCCGCCGGCGCCCGCACGGCGCGCGCGTCGGCGCGGACGATGACCGCGCCCCGCGCGCCCAGACAGGGGAGCGCGCCCGGCTCGCGCAGGCGCCCCTCCGCGATCACCACGGTCACGGCGTCGGCGCGCGCCCCGGCGAAGGGCTCCGAGCGGGCAGCGAGCGCCGAGAGCCCGCGCAGGTCGGCCCGGCGGCGGGCCGCGACGGAGAGCGGCTCGGGCGGGTCGAGGCGGAGCTCGTCCTCCAGGAGCTCGCGCTCCCCGGGCAGGAGACCGTGCCACTCGCGCGCGGCCCAGAAGCTCTCCGGCGCGAAGATGCGGCCCTCCGCGCCGGACCCGAGGAAGCCGATGAGCGCCTCCGCGCGCTCGGCGCCCACGAGGAAGCGCCCGGGCGCGAGGAGCGCGCGCGCCAGCTCCGGCGCGGCCTCGCGGAAGGCGGCGGAGTCCAGCATCAGCGCGCTGATCTGCGCGGCCAGCTCGGCCACGCGCAGGCGCGATTCGGGGCTGTGCTCCGGCTCCGCGCCGAGCGCGGAGAGGCGCCGGTGCAGCGCGGCGGCGACGGCGGCGAACGCGGGCCCGGGCTTGAGCGCGTCGCGCCCCTCGGTCAGCTCCACCACGCCGGGGAAGTCGATCAGCGCCAGCTCGGCGACCGCGTAGCAGGCACGCACCTTCACGCCCGCGTGGTACGTCGCCGCCGTGATCCCCGGCGAGAGCGCGCGCCCCCCGAGCTGGAAGCGCGCGGAGAGCCCGGGCGCCACCAGGTCCTCGCAGTAGCACCCGCCCGAGACCAGGCTCCCGTCGTTGAGGGGCACGCCCCCGACGCGCACCACCGCGCGCTCCGGCGGGAAGAAGTGCAGCGCGTCCTCCAGGTACGCGCGCACGGGGCCGGGCTCGAGGATCGCCGACGACACGACGACGCGCGTGCCGGTCCGCGGCGCGAATCTCGTGCAGCGCGATCTGGAACGCGCCGGCGCCCCGCCCCGCCGCCGTCACGTGCACCCGGAAGCCCTCTCGCCCGTCGCCCGTCTCGACGTCGAGGGCGAAGCTCCGCGGGTCCGCCGCCCCGAGCCCGAGGACCGAGAAGAAGCCCACGCCGAAGCGCCCGAGGTGGACGCCCGGCACGCAATCCGTGGCGAACGGCAGGAGCAGCCGGGAGAGGATCGCGACGAGGTTCATACCCTCGCCCTTGTCGCCGACCTCCACCAGCCCGTCCCTCACCTCCACCTCGACGGCCGCGCCCGCCTCGGGGACGCGCTGGACGGCGTCGACGGCGTTGAGCACCAGCTCGACGACCGGCCTGAGCGGGTGCCCGAAGGGCCGCGTCATCTCCTCATCGAGGATCTTGAGGAGATACGTGCCATCGACGGCTGGCGCTGGGACGGAGGCGCTCCCACTGACGAGCGCTTCCAGCGCCGGCCGGTGAAGGCCGAGGGCAACGAGATCCAGGAGTGGCCCGAGGAAGCGGAGCCGGCCCAGCGGCTTGGCCTCCGGAGCGAACGACGGCGCCGGCATGCGCGAGGATCGTTGGCCACGGGCAGGCGTTCGCAAGTCTGGAAGGCCCCTATCCCCGGGACGCGATCCGCCCTATTCGAGCGCGATCGCCGCGGACGGCAACGCCTCTCCGAGCCCGAGCCCGCGCCCGATTCGCCGGAGATCGGGCTCGGGCGCGGGCTCGGAGGAGGCGGTCCTCTGTACAAGACGTGCGACACCGCTATCATCGCGAGTGTCCACTCTGGGCGGCTTTTACTTCGGAGGGAGGTCCCGATGCGACGCTCGCGCTACGGTCTCGGCTTGGTGCTCGCGCTGGCCGGCGGGATGGGGCTGGCCGTCGGCTGCGCCGCAGGCAGCAGCAGGAACATCGTCGGGTCCACCGGCACGGGGGCGAGCGGGGCGGGCGCGAGCGGCGCCGGCGCGAGCGGCACGGGCCCGAGCGGCGCCGGTGCGAGCGCCACCGGGCCGGCGAGCACCGGGACCCTGAGCGGCGGTGGGGGGATGGGCGGGAGCCCCGTCACCGACTTGGGCGTCCCCGACGGGTTCGGCGCCTGCGCGAAGTTCAGCGCCGCCGCGCAGCAGGACCCTGCGGCGATGCTCATCGTCCTCCAGGGCAGCGCGAGCATGACCACGAGCGGGAAGTGGACGGCCGCGGGTCAGGCGATCATCCAGGCGATCGACAACGACATCTTCGACACGATGTCGATCGGGCTCACGTCCTTCCCGAACGGGACGACGCCCGCGCCCGCGTGCCTGCACGGCCTCTACAAGAACGTGTACTGCAGCTACTACACGGGCGGGACGAGCGACCCGCTCCCCGTCCCCATCGCGCCGGCGGGCACGAACAAGTCGACCGCCGCCACGGGCGTCCGGCACGACATCCTGACGTGGCTGAACTCGCACACGCCGGAGAGCCAGGATCCCTCCAACTCGTCGCCGATCTACGACGCGATGAACGCCGGCTACACGGTGCTCCAGGGGACGAACATCGCCAAGCGGATGCTCATCCTGATCACCGACGGCGGGTTCGACTGCACGAGCGTGTCGGGCGATCCGGCCCGGCTCAGCGCCGCGATCAGCGACGGGCTCTGCCCCGACTGGGAGAGCCCCGACGAGGTGAACGCGCTCATCACCGCGGCGCGCACCAGCGCGACGGCCCCCGTGGACACGTTCATCATCGGCGTGCCCGGCTCGAACACGCACCCCAACCAGATCCAGGGCAAATGGACCGCGGCCCCGTACTGGATGATGCTCGCGCTGAGCACGTACGCCGTGAGCGGCTCGCCCACGACCGTGGATCCGAGCTGCGACTCCAGCGCCGTGTGGACGAAGACCGGCGCGCCCCCGGTGAACCCGTGCCACATCGACCTGTCGAACGGCGCCAACTTCAACGCCAAGGCGCTCTCCAACGCCATCGCCACCCTTCGGAGCAAGGAGCTCGGTTGCACGTACAACCTGCCGCAGCCGCCGCCGGGGGAGACCATCAACATGGACGACGTCAACGTCGTCGTGACCGCCAACGGGATGCAAGAGGCCATCCCGCGGCGCAGCAACCCGACGGACATGTGCACGACGAGCCCGTGCTGGGACTACGACGCGAACGGGAAGGTCGTGCTCATCGGCGCCGCGTGCTCGTCGGTGAGCACGGCGGCGGACGCCGTGGTCGACATTTACGTGGGCTGCCAGACCGTGTTCAAGTGACCGGCCATGCGCGGACCTTCTCGCTCCTGGCCCCTCCCCCTCGCGGCCGCCGCTGCGATCGCCCTCGCGGCGGCGCCCGCGCGCGCGGACGATGCCCTGGCGCGGTCGATTGCGGCCGTGCCGTTCGGCGCCGGGCAGTTCCAGAACGGCGACACGGCGCTCGGGATCTGCTTCGCGGCGGGCGAGGCGCTCCTCGGCGGCGCGTCGATCGCCACCATGCTCCTCGCCAACCACCTGGCCTCGGTCACGCCGAGCGGCCCTACGCAGCCCGCCGCCGTCGCCTCGCTGAACCAGAGGATCGACGGTACGGTCACCGCCAACCGGGTCTCCTTCGCCGGCTGGGCCGCGCTCACGGCCGCCGGCATCATCGAGGCCGAGGTGACCTTCGCCCCGCGCCGGGCCGCACCCCCGGATGGGGAGCGCCCGTCCCTCTCGGCGACGCTCGCGGCCGTGCCCGGCGGGGGCTTTCTCGGCCTGCGCGGCCGGTTCTGAGCCGGTCAGCAACTTCGCAGCCCCCCAAAGCGGGCCTCCTCATGTCGCCTTCGAGGCACCGCGCCCCCGCCGGACGAGTTGGCGTTCAGCGGCACTCGTGCTCTCCGGCTTGCGGTTGACAGGGCGAGCGCGCTGCAACGAACGCGCGAGCCGGAGGAGGGCCCGCAGCTCCTCGAGCCGCCGCGCGACCGCTGCGGGAGAGAGGCGATCATGCGTCTTCATCAGGAGCCTCGAGCTTCTCGATGTCGGCCAGATCCTGCAACCGTCCTGCAAGGCGCTTCATCTGGACGAGCCCTTCGCGGGAGACCACCCAAAGCGTTGTGCCTTCCCACTCGACGCACTCGCGACGCTCCCAGACATCTGCATAGATCGGGTCCACGAGGAGCAGGTCGAGCGTGAGCATCGCGCCGCTTCGCACCTTCGATACGCGTTGAACCTCCCGCGCCGCAGGGGTGCCCGCGCCGAACACCATCGGGAGCGCCGCCAGCTCGAAGCCCAGCTCCGCGACCTTCGCGAGCACGGCCTCCCTGTCCTCGCGGCGCACCAGGAGGTCGATGTCCTTCGTCGACCTCACGGCGCCGTGGATCGTCACCGCGACGCCGCCGCACACGGCGTACGGGAGGTTGCCCGCGGCGAGCGCACGTGCGATCCCAAGCAGCTCACCCACCAGATCGAGGTCGTCCGCGCGCACTCCAGCACGCTACCGCGCCGTCAGCGCCGCGCAAGAGGGCGCGCGTCCGCGCCGCCGCCCGGGCCGCTCTGCCGCCGTGCGGCACTCCGTCGAGCACCTCGTGTGCGAGCTCGTCGCGCAGGGGTTCCGCGCCAGCGCCGGCGCGCTCTTCGTGTGCGAGAGCGTCATCGCGTACATCAGCGCCCAGGCCAAGGACCGGAGCCTGCTGTGATAGCCTCTGCGCATAGGCTCCCCGACCATGACCGCACGCCACGACGTCGATCCTCCCGTGCAGAATTCGGCGACGGAGGTCTGGCAGCTCCGCCGGCAGCTCGACCTGCTCATGGCGGAAGGGCAGTATGCCCTCGCCGTTGCGAGCGGCGAACGGTGGCTCGATCTGCGCGAGGATGCGCCCTCCGCGACGCCACTGGACGTCATCGAGGTCCTCTTCCCGGTCGCGCAGGCGTACATGCTGCTCAATCTGCCCGAGCGCGCCGGCGTGCTCCTCGGCCGGGCCCTCAATCTCGTCGAGGGTGAACCTGCTCACTCCCTCGTCGACGTGATGGTGGCGCTCATGGCACGCGCCGGCACCATGCTGCTCGAGGCGGGAGACGAGCCGGCGGCGCAGGCGCTGCAGGAGCGCGCGGCCGCGACAATCGAGCGATGGCGCGGCCCCGAGTGCCTCGAGCTCGGGCGCGTGCTCGACCTCCTCGGCCAGACGCGGTTCACGCGCAAGCAGTGGGCGCCCGCGCGATCCGCGCTGGCCCGCGCGCTCCAGATCTACGAGCGCACGTACGCGCCCGATCACGCCGGGCTCGTTCCCGTGATCCAGAAGCTGGCCGACGCCGACGCCGAGCTCGGGGAGCACGATCGCGCCGAGGCGGGCTACGAGCGCATGCGCGCCATCCTGGAGAAGCACTTCCCGCCGGGCGATCTCAACAGGGCGGTGGCTCCCCTCCTGCTCGGCGATCTCTACATGAGGCGGGAGAAGCCGGGACGCGCGGTCGTGTTCTACGACGAGGCGCTCGCTACCGCCGAAGAGGCTTGCGGCGCGGAGAGCAGCCATCTGGTGCGGGTGCTCGAGAAGCTCGGCAAGGCGGCCTTCGCGAGCGGCGCGCTCGGCAAGGCGAAGAAGGTGTGGACGCGCGGGCTCCGCATCCTGGAGGCCCAGGTCGGCAAGGACGAGCCCTCGCTGCTCCCGTTCGTGGAGGGGCTCAGGGATGTCGCGACGGCGCGGGAGGATTTCAAGAGAGCCGTCCGGCTCAGCGAACGCTGCGTGCGGCTGCTCGAGGAGGATCTGCGGCGCGCGGAGGCGCACCTCGCAACGTTCCGCGAGAGCGCGTGAAGCGCGCACCTGTCCCGTCCCCCTGGGGTCTCCGTCCGCGTGAAGCAGAAGACGATCTGGGTCGGGTCGGTGCGCAACAACCGGCGGCACGCCTTGCTGTGCCGCTCCTCATGATGAGCGACCCGCACGACCTTCATGCGCGCATCTTACCCCGGGCGCGCCGGGCACGGGAGGGCGCTCAGCCCGGTCGTTTGTAGCTCGACGCGCCGTCCAGGCATTCGACGCAGACAACATCGTGCCGAAGAGCAACGACGGCGGATCGACGCTCGGCAACCTCGCTCTCTCGTGCCCTGGTTGCAACGGCCACGAGTACAACCGCACCGAGGCTCTGGATCCGCAGAGCGGCGAAGCCCGCCCGCCCAACGGTTGGCCGCTATGCCGCGGGCCGGGCTGCCGCACGCCGGCGCGGCTGTCCGGACTGTCGGAACCAGCGGCTTGTCGGGCGGCAAGTGGCAATGCGCACGTCGCACGTCGGCCGCGCAGGCGCGGTCGTTGACGGGCAGGCGCTCAACGGGCACCCTGGAGGAACCCATGGCGACGAAGAAGGGCAACGGGCACGATCCGACCGAGCGGACGGTCCGGATCCTGGAGAGCATCGAGCATGAGATCCACGCGTTCCGCGAGGAGACGCGCGCGGAGCTGCGCCAGACGAACGAGCGCCTCGGGCGGCTGGAGACCCAGGCGAAGCAGACCAACAAACGTCTGAGCAACTGGTGAAGCGTCTCACCGCCGCCGAGGTCGGCGGGACGGCCGCGCTCGAAGAGCGCCTCCAGCGGCTCGAGAGATCGCGTCCACGACCTGGAGGCAGCGGAGTAGACCCTGCCGACGTGGCGCTCGCGCGCCGAGCGTAGCCCTCCCTCGCATGCTTCGATGCATCGAGCCGCACGGGCGCAGGACCTTCCCGCAGCGGCGTCTCGCCGATTTTCTCCTCCGCAAGGGCGCGCGCCTTGCTCCACGCGAGCGGGCCTACTGGGCCCTCGTGGCCGGCATGGACGTCCCGACGGGGCAGGGAGGGGCGCGCCCGCCCTGGGCCGGGCCATGAAGCGTGTCCTCTCGGCGGCGCAGCAGGCGGCACTCGCCACCCTCGCCGAGGTCGTGGACCCAGCGACTTATCTCGCAGGCGGCGTGTCTGTCGCGCTGCACCTCCAGCACCGGCGCTCGCGGGATCCGGACCGTGGCCATCGAGCTCGTCCTCGCAAGAGCCACCTGGACAGGCGGGTGCCACGGCTGCCACCGCGCCGCGCGTCGTGCTGAGATCCTCGACGAAGCCCGGACGGAGAAGGCCATGGAGCGCAGCGTCATCGTGCACGGAAATCTGAGCGATCCCACGCACATCGTGCTCGACGAGCCGGTGACCGAGCTCCGCGGCATGGTGGAGGTCAGCCTGCGCCCCGCGCGTCCCGCGGTGACGCCGGCGCTGCCCGATGCGCGAGACGCTTCAGACGCGCTCTCGGCGCCGACGACGGCAGCGCGTCAGAAGGCGCTCGCCGCAGCCTACCCGGAGGAGTACGTCGTGCTGGTCGGAGAGCGCGTCCTCGTTCACACACGGGACAAGGAAGAAGCGTTCGCGTGCCATGATGCGGCCGCCGAGCAGGGTGGCGAGGAGCCGATGGTGATCCCGCCGGGGGCTCTGCGGCAGACCCCGCCGCCGGTGCTTCGAGGTCGAATGTTCGCTGGACCGTCCAGGGGCACCAACAGGTGATCGTCGTCAGCCGCCGCCGCTTCGGCATCTCTCACCGGCATGCTCTCGAGCGCCCGGAAGCCGAGGCGTGGGCGGTCGCTCGGGGGCCGGTATTGCGGGTCGGCCTCATGTTCGAGCGCTGGCTGGGCGGTCGGCGCCTCGACGCGGATGCGTTCGTCGATCCAGGCGCAGACCAGACGTGCGTCAGCATGCGCTGGGTGCAGGAGCAAGGTGGGAAGGGTAAAAGCGCGAAGCCCCGGACGACGCTCCCGGATCCGGAGCTGCCGGACTGCTACCTCCTCGACGAAGGGCTGACCGTCGAGATCGATGGGTGCGCCCTCGCGCTCGGGAACGCGGGGAAGGTGCGGGTCATGCAACAACCGCCCATGGCCGGATACGAGGACGTCCTCCTCGGACGCGACTTTCTCGCCGAGCATGGCTTGATGCTCATCCTCGACGCGCAGGCCGAAGAGTTCTCCCTCCTGCTCCCCGCCGACGACGAGAATCGGCGGCGACGTGCAGACATCCTCGCCGCCTTGTCTCTGCCGGATGCGCCTGTCGGCGGCATCGCCCCGGCGAGCGGGGGGTGAGGCGTCGCGCGCCCAGCCTGCCCCCCCGACGAGGCCGAGCTGCTCCTCCGAATCAACCAGCGGGCCGGGCGGCGTGTTGTCCGGCAGGTGGCAATGCGCACGTCGCATGTCGGTCGTGCAGGCACGGTCGTTGGCGGCCGGGCGCTCAATGGGCAGCGTGGAGGGACCCATGGTGACGAAGAAGGGCAACGGGCACGATCCGACCGCGCGGATGGTCCGGATCCTGGAGAGCATCGAGCGTGAGATCCACGCGTTCCGCGAGGAGACGCGCGCGGAGCTGCGCCAGACGAACGAGCGCCTCGGGCGGCTGGAGACGCCGGCGAAGCAGACCAACAAACGCCTGAGCAACGTGGAGAAGCGTCTCACCGCCGAGGTCCGCGGGACGGCCGCGCTCGAAGAGCGCCTTGGGGCGTGGTTGCCTCGCGGAGCGAGGCTCCGCGCACCTGCGCGACGACCTGATCCCCTTGCCGTCCGCCTCAGGGCGTGAGTTGGGCGGGATGGAGTCACACACGAGGAAGGACGCCAGGGAATCATCTGATTGCAAGCACGCGGTTCTTCATCGCCTCTGCGAGATCGAGACAGTCGTTGACAATCTCTATTGTATCGCGAGGATCGAGGTGTTTCTTGGCTCCTCTCGTGGATGTGTGCGCCAGCGCCCCACGCAAGCCAGCGAGCGTGTCGAGCGACGCCATCATGCGGACATCGTTCGGAATATCGACACCAAGCGGGTAGAACAGTTTCTTCAGATACTTGAGCGACATGCCGTGGTTGTCCTTGGTGATAAATCTTGAGAAGGGAGGCTTCAATCTGTCGAGTTCCTCTCGCACTCGATCGTACGCCCCTGTTGGCGAGCTATGTTCGTCAACGGGGAAAGGCTTGCCGAGATGAAGCACCAATGTAACAGCCGCCTGTCGAATATTCCCATGGCGCCAATCCTCGACCGCCGCGTCGAGTGCCCATATAGCAAGGTCCTCGAAGTACTCCTCAAACGCCGCATGCGACAGGACTACGTAGGCGCTAAGACAGAGCAACTCAGACTTGCTTAGGGTCCGGCGCGTCCTGGCAACGAGCGCAGGAAGCATGAATGTTGCCTCGAGGCTCTCAATCGTTGACTTGAGATTAGTAAATTCGAGATCCGGCGCAGCCATGAACCAGTAGCTCCTACATCGGAAATTTAGGAACGACAACGCCGAGAACGGCATGGAGCATGCCGCGATATGCCGCGAACCTTTTGCGATAATTCTCCACGGACTTGGTTGTCGCTTCGATCGATCCAAGAAACGACGCGTCCGAGACGCAAAGCTCCTCGAATGCCTCCACAATCTTCCGCTTATGGCGAAGAGTTGCGTCACGCACTTTCTCAAAACGCAGGTAGTAGACCTGGACCTCAAAAAGCGCGCGATTGAGCTGCGGCTCGTACCGTCCGGCTTTGAACTTTCGTCCCGCATTCCCCTCGAAGATATCCAGCAGCGCCCTCATTGCCTCGAACAGATCACCGATGAGGAGAACAATTTCTTTGCGACGAACCTCCCATTGGGAGTTGAGGGAGCGCATCGCATTGTCCAGGAACGGCTTGAGATTTCCCTTATACTCAGGTGCGAACAACGCGAGCGAAATTACACGCAACAGCAGTTCGACGTCGCGGAGTCGAGGATCAGGCCCATCAAGGCCCAAAACGATCTGGAGCGGATTCTCAGAATCCGTAATTTCGATCAGATACTTTGAAAACTCACCCCGATGGAGAACTTGGCGAAGCTCCTGAGACGAGAGCGGAACCGACCCGGTATTTAGCCGATAGAAAATATCGTAGAGCGTACCCTCGTCTTCATACTCGGCAATTACCGTAGTGCGAATATCAGCATTGGCCAACCGGCGCAATTCGTCCTTGAATTCCACAGAGTTTCGCAGGTCATCGATCGCAAGCCCGTTGAGCCGAGGAAGCAATTTGAGTCCGCGGATCGCAGGGTTGCTCCAATAGTCGCGAAACTTCTCGAGATAGAACCCAGCGATCGTCATCAGCCTCTGCTTACCGTCGATGACGATATACGACTTTTTGTGTTCGGGATGCTCGGCGAGCACGATCTGTGGCACTGGAAAGTTGAGCACGAAGGACTCAATAAGTCGACTTCGCCTATCGTCTTGCCACGCGTTCCGTCGCTGAAAGTCGGGGTCGAGATCAATGTTGCCCTGTTCGATCTGGCTGACGATCGTCTCTACCGTCCAGTCGCGCGAGAACACGACCAACTTCGGCGGACTCTCTTGGTCCGCGCCTCCGCGAAGTTCCTCTGCGTCTTCGAAGTTCCACCCAGCGATCGAGGCTTCCGCGGCGAGTGCCTGCACCGTCGTGGCGGGCCTAGCCGTCCGCTTCTTCGCGGCGACGCGTCTGTGAGGCGCCTTCGCTCGTGCCTTGGTTGACTTTCGGGGTTTCGATGCAGTCGCCTTGCTTTTCTTCGTCGCCATGGCCGGGAGCTGTTCTTGAACGGAGCTGTTGGTGAGTGCACGCCTTCGCACGCTTGCCGACGGTCGGCAGGCACCACATTCCACCTCTGTCAAGGGTGCGCGTCAAGCCCTTCTCGCACCGGCTAGCAACTCGCCCGCCGGTGCGTCATGTCGCCGTCGAAATCGTCGCACAGCAACTTGGGCTTGTACTGCGGGGCGCCGGACTGCGCGCAGCGCGATCCAGGTGTGCCTCCACTCGGTCCGCTCGGGTTCCCAGTCGTCGCTCTCTACTCGCGCCGTCGCCGACTCGGGGGTCTCCTCGTGCCGGAGGCTCTTGGGCTCCAACAGCAGGTGCCCTCCCTGGCAACTCGGACAGGACCAATGCGGTGCATACGCGCCGGAGAGGTTTGCCGTCCAAAGATCGCGTTTCATGCTCTACAGCATCTTGTCACGGGGCGGTAGCATGTGGCAACGAACGTCTGCCCGAGGGGCGCGCAAAGGTCGACGTTTTTGCACGTGAGTTTTGCCGAATCCACGGCCGCCGCCCAATGCCCGGCCAATGAGCCGTCCGCCGCCGGCACGCGTCGGGCTCATTGGCTTGTTGGGTCTTTGCGACTGTGAAGCACAGCCGGCGGTTGCCATCCCGCCACGGGCCCCACGTGAATCGTGAGCCCGTATGCGTACTGTTCCTGATGGTATGGGGCCCCTCGGTAGAGAATGACGTCCGATGTGGTTGCTAGTTGACGATAGATGTCATTCGCGGTGGCGCAGCTGTAGAGGAGCGCGACGCAGAGACGTTCGTTGCCAGCGGTCGCAGCTACGGTCACGTATAGAGCGCGTTCATCCGGCTCCCCTACAGCTACATTCCACCCCGCGTCGCGCAGGGGCCGAACGAGGTCGTTGATGCAGTCCTCGGACAGGATGGCTTTGCGCAGCGTGATCCCGTTGTCCGTTGGTAGTTCGGGAACGAGACGCCCATGGTCGTGGTAGCGCTGTGCCTCCATGCTCTTGAGAACCAACTGTGCCTCCGCGTGGAAGAGCGCCTGCTGCCACAGGAGCTTACTGTCCTCGTTCATGTCTGGAAAGAAGAGCGACACTCGATTCGACTCGTCGTGCCAGGATTCGACGACGCCGAGGGTCGCGAGTGCAACAACCAGCCGTGAAAAATTGGCGGATTGCTGCCATGATGAAGATGTCGCATGCGCGAACATGTGGCGATTTAGCCACGTGGCGCCGCCATACTCGTCGGTGCGGCGGAAGAAGGAGATGTGCAGCCAGCGTCGGAAGGTTTCGAGAAAGAAGACTCGCTCGTCTTGGCCGAGCAGATATTCTACGGTCTTATACTCGCGCGGAATCCACATTCGCTCGAAGTGGAGTTGCGCAGCAAGCTCGATCGCAGGAGCCACGGCTCGGTCAACCCTGTCGCCTACGGACAGGTCGGCCCCAGAGACAATCCTCGTAAGCGAGCCTTCAATTACTGGAATCAGCGCTGCGATGCTTGAGGCACGATACCCACTGTAGAACGCCAGGTACGCTTCTCGTGCGAGCGAACAGAATTCGCGCAAGCTGCGTGCCTGGGGTAGCAGCTGCGCAATGCATGTAGCCTGAAAGGCGAGCGTGTAGATGGTCGAGGTGTGATAGTCGAACAGTTCTACGGCCCGCTGCTGCGAGCAATTTTCCGTCTCCTTCAAGAGTGATTCCAGCTTGACCCGCGGAACCCACAAGGGCGAAAACCACTCCATCTTCGCCCACGTGGCCGCATTGCGATTCACAGCGTCCCGTCGACCTTGCCATGCCCGATCGCCGCTCGGGCTAACCTTCGGGAAGCACGCCCGCCCGTCGGGTACGCTCAAGACGATGCTGGTCGTTGGAGCAAACGCTCCGACGTCGCGCTCCTTGACGTGCTGGACCTGGAGCCCACGCGCGCTCGCCCATGATGCGACCAGGGATGGCGTGAGGGTCTCGAGTGAGGGTTGGTTCAGCGCCCGCCGCCAAATGGCGAGAAAATTGGCGTGGATGGTGGGTTCAGCCATGTGGTTGCCTTCGCCGTTGCGAGCTTTCGAGCAGCATACGCCGCAAGGAGAGTAAGCGCGAGCCCGACCAACGGAGGCGCCGCTGTCCGCTGTGGGTCGAGCGGGTCCAGGCGTGCCTCGGCGACCGCTACCGGCCCGGACTCCCGGCGTGGTGCTCGCGGAGCTCGCTTCAGGGTCAGGCCGCCCGATTGGGCTCCTCGAACACCTCGGCGACGGACGCGGCGAGGACGGCCCGCTCGTGCCAGCGATTGAGCCGCGCCGGATACCTTCTCGGCCAGGATGCGCTCGCGGTCGGTGTCCGACACGGCGATGTTGCGAACCCGGAGCACGGTCAGCACCGCGTGCGCCTTCGCTTCGGCTCTCCCCTCGTCCCGTCCCTCGTCCCGTCCGAGCCTCCGCGCGTCTCTCCAGTTTCCCTGCATGCTCACGACGCGCTCCTCTTCCTCGGGGCTCGGGCGCGGCTTCGTACCGAGCACCTGTTCCAAGTCTTACCAGGATCTGCTCCGCCACCCGTCGCGCACCAGCGGCTGGTTGGGCGGTGGAGGTCCAGATCGGGTCACGGGGGGAGACGGCCACGGCCACGGCCACGCCCACGGCTGAAAATCGGCCAGCCGATGGGCGATCGGAGGCAACTGGCTGTGGGCTGGTGTCGATGGATGGGCATGGACGATGCGCAATCAAAGGCCACGGGTCTTGGGCCGGAGGTGTCGGCGAAGGGTGGGCCGCACCTGGAGCATGAACGTCTCGAGGTCTACCACCTCGCCCTCCAGTTGCATGCCGAGGCATACGGCTTGCTGCCCCGCAGGGAACACCGCGCGCTCCGAGATCAACTGGAACGCGCGAGCCTGAGCATCGTGCTCAACATCGCGGAGGGCGCCGGACGAAGGGCCGGCCCCGACAAGCGCCGGTTCTACGAGATCGCAAGGTGCAGCACGACCGAGACCGCCGCGATTGTCGACGTCATCCGCGCCCGCAAGCTCGCCGAAGCCGCTCGGTGTGCCGGCGTTCGCGTGCTCGCGGTCCGGGTGGTCCAGATGTTGACCCGGCTCAGCGGCCCGCCCCGATAGCAGCCCGCCTCCCGCTCCGTCCGTGGGCGTGGCCGTGGCCGTGGCCGATCCGCCCGTGCCCCGACTCCGGTCTCCATCTTCCGCCGCCGCTCCCGCGTTGGTACACACAGATGCGGCACCCACCCCGCAAGCATGACCCCCCGCCCCCGCCCCGGCCCCCTCCTCGACCCCGACCAGCTCGCCTTCCTCGAGAACGTCGCCGCCCTCCTCTCCACGAACCCCTTCGTCCCCGCCTGGGTCGACCGCGTCCAGGCCTGCCTCGGCGACCGCTACCGCCCCGGACTCCCGGTGTGGTGCTCTCGCAACGCCGAGATCGACGACAACCACCGCCTCATCGGCGAGCGCCTCGCGGAGCTGCTCCCCAAAGTGCGCAACCGCCTCCGTGACGGCTTCTCCGCCACGGGCCGGGAGCGGGCGATCTACGTCAACGCCGCCATCCTCGCGCTCTACGGCAACTTCGCCGCCGCCCTCGCGCGCATCGTCGCGGAGAACGGCGTCAAGGTCCCGTTCTGGAGCCAGTTCGAGAAGGGGTACACCGCCCTGCTCGGCATCGAGGGCCTCGACGCGCCACCGGCCGCGGACCTCCTCGCCCTCTTCTATCAGATGTACCGGGCCTGGTACTTCCCGTGGAAGCTGATCCCGGGCGCGGCGCCGATCACCGCGCGGGCGCGCGCGCAGATCCTGGAGGCGTGCGTCGGCAAGGACGTCGTCGCGTATTACCGCCAGGGCCTGTGGCGCACCATGGCCGAGCAGCCCGTATTGATCACGGGAGAGACGGGGACCGGCAAGGAGCTCGCGGCCAGGTGCATCGCGGGTGGGCGCTTCCTGGCGTTCGACGTCCAGACCCGGCGCTTCGCGGCGCCGCCTCTCTCGGGCTATCACGTCGTCAACCTCAGCGACGCCTCGAGCAACCTCTTCGATGCGCAGCTCTGCGGCCACGTCCGCGGCGCGTTCACAGGGGCGACGGAGGACGCGCCGGGCTACCTCGGGCTCGCGGCAGAAGGCGAGACGCTCGTCCTCGACGAGTTCGGGGAGATCCCCAAAGACATCCAGGTCAAGCTCCTGCGCCCGGTGGAGAACCGCGTCTACCGGCGGGTCGGGGAGAACAAGACGCGCCCGGTCGAGGCCCGGCTCGTCTTGTCGACGAACAGGGACCTGGGGGCGATGGTGCGCCGCGGCAAGTTCCGCGAGGACCTCTACACGCGCGTCAACGTCCTCCGGGTCGTCATGCCGCCGCTGCGCCGCATCCTGCGCGAGGCGCCCGACGAGCGCTGGCACTACGTACTCGGGTTCGTGGCGGAGATGCTCCCCCAGAGCCCCGAGAGCTGGGACGGGTGGGCGTACAAGATCGAGGCCGACATCGCCCGTCACCGGGCGGGCGAGACGTGGCGCGGCAACCTCCGTGCGCTCCGGAACCACGTCCGCCAGGCCGTCCTCTCCAGCGGTCTCGTGACCGAGGGGACCGACCGCCAGCCCGACACGGGGCCGGAGCCGGGGAGCGTCGCGGCGAGCAGCGATCCGCGCACGCCGGCGAGCCGGCGGCGGCGGGAGAGCGACCGGCCGGAGGATCCGAGCCTCCTCGGCCCGGACGCGCTCTCACGCGGCCTGTCGCTCGACGACTGGATACGGCACATCGTCACGAGGACGTACGCGATGTGCGGGCGCAACAAGAACGAGGCGGCGCGGCGGCTCGGGATCGACTGGCGGACCGTGGACAAGTGGATCGACTACGCGCTTCTGGAGCGAGAGACGAAGTGACCTGCGCGTTGACGTGGGACGCAGAGGGCACGAACCGCGCGACGGAGGTCGGGGAGGGCGAGGTGCCGGCGAGGGCGCGCGCGACGTCAGGCTGGAGGCGCGAGGTGGAGGAGACATCCCGCGCGCCGTCGGGGAGGACGGCGGCTTCGTGACGGAGAGATTGCGGTTCGTACGCCTGGAAGCGCGATTCATATGCCAGGAACCGCGATCCATTCGCGAAGGAGCGCGCTTATTCGCGGAGGAAGGTAGCTTCCTCTCGTGAGGAGGTAGCTTCCTCGCGAAAGGAGGCAGCTTCCTCGCGAAAGGAGGCCGCTTCCTCGCGAGAGGAGGCCGCTCCCTCGCGACAGGAGGCCGCTCCCTCGCGAGAGGAGGCCGCTTCCTCGCGACAGGAGGCCGCTCCCTCGCGAAAGGAGGCCGCTTCCTCGCAGAGGAGGCCGCTCCCTCACGGGAGGAGGTCGCTCCCTCACGAGAGGAGGCCGCTCCCTCGCGGGAGGAGGCCGCTCCCTCGCGGGAGGAGGCCGCTCCCTCGCGGGAGGAGGCCGCTCCCTCGCGGGAGGAGGCCGCTCCCTCGCGGGAGGAGGCCGCTCCCTCGCGAGAGGAGGCCGCTCCCTCGCGGGAGGAGGCCGCTCCCTCGCGGGAGGAGGCCGCTCCCTCGCGAGAGGAGGCCGCTCCCTCGCGAGAGGAGGCCGCTCCCTCGCGAATGGAGGCCGCTCCCTCGCGAATGGAGGCCGCTTCCTCGCGAATGGAGGCCGCTTCCTCGCGCGCGAAGGCCACGTCGTAGCGTACGAAGGGCCGGACCAGGCCGCGAGCGGCGGCGACCAGGTGCACGAGGCACGGTCTGCATTTCCTGTAGGTAGGTCTGCATTTCTTGTAGGTGCGACATGCATTCCTTGTAGGTCGGACGTTCGACCACATCGCGCGCCGGAGAGCCTCGATCCTGCTCGGCGCCAGCGCGCAACCAAGCGAAAGCACGATGGATATCGGGCTCGCTCGACCGCGCGCCCCCGCGGCCGAGCGGACGGGCACGACCGTTGCTCAGAGGCAGGCACCGCGGCATGGAGCCGCGTCGCAACACGAGGTTCGTCCCATGAAATCCATCAGGGTGCACATCCGCGACGGGCGCGATCACGCAGCCACTTTGATGTTGGCAGCGTGGGTTGAGGCGAGTTCGGCGTGGAGTGCGTCGAAGCGGTTGGAGAGGATGGCCGTGCGGAAGAGGAGAATCGTCTGCCCTCCATGCTGCGAGAAGCGGGCGCCTGCGCGCTTCATACGCGTCCCGATGACAGTCTTTGCCGCGGCTTCCGTGATGCCGGTCCCGATGGGGTAGTGCTTCTCCTTGGCCTCGGCGTAGTCCATGCGGCCGAGCTGATGCTGCGTCGCCACGTAGGAGATCGCGGTGGCGAGCTCCTCTCGCCGGGCTTTCGTTAGAACAGCGGAGGCATAGGCGCGCATCGAGCGCAGGACGGTCTGGGCACCGTCCACCTGCTCCTTGATCGTCTCGCGCCACGTCGCAGCCAGGATCGCGGCCTTCGCCGAGCGGTCGCCTCCGATCGCGTTCGCGGCCTTCGCGAGGTACTCGGCGACGTGGAAAGCATCGACGAGCTTCATGGTGTCGCCCGTGCACACCGCTGCGATCCGTTTCGCCATGGCGTCGAGCGCATCCCAATGGGCGGGCGCCCCGTCGCTCGCGAAGACGACGTTCAGCGTGCGCCGCTCCGCGAGTGCTGCGTCCAGCTCGTCGCCGAGCTCGGCGACGAGGGTCGCCTTGTTGGGTTCCGGCATGCGACCGAGGTAGGTGGTCTTGAGGCGACGGCCTTCGGCGTCGAAGAAGGCCAGCGTCCCTACGGAGGCCTCGTGCCACGCCCGGCCCAGGTGACCATCGTGCGTCGCGGGTGCATCTGTTCCCACGGGCCCGTAGCGTCGCTCGTGCCGTGGTGGGTCGGGCGAGTCGGTCTTTCGGCCACGCGGGCGCGCATGCTCGCCATCCTGCGGGACCATCGCGCCGTCGAGCGCCACCTGCACGGTCACGGCCTCGTCGGGGATCGCGTCGCGCTCACGCACCGCAACCTCCACCACCTCCCGCCGCGTTTCGTACCGCGCCGCCATCGCGCGCGGAATCCGGCTGAGCGTCGAGCTGCTCACCGTTGCGGTCCCCAGCTCCGCCAAGAACTCGGCGCCCTCCTCCTCGGTCATGGCCGCGAGCGCCCGCGTCATCACTCGCCCCATCTTCGGCGTGTAGCGACCTTCTACGATCCCGAGGCGAAGCTCCAGCGGAACCGCGACGCGTCCACGGCCTCCCCGCTGGTACGTGCTCCTGTCCAACGGCACCGCACCGAACATCGTCTCGTACTCGCCCGGCAGCACGCGGCGGTTTCCCCAGCATTCGCCGTCGATCAGAACTTCGGGCGCGTCCGTGTCCGCGCGCTTGAGCGCCTCCGCCATCAACTCCCTCCCCAACGCCTCCGTCAGGGCACGGACCTCGCACTCCACCGTCGCCAGCTTGATGCCGTCGGCAGGCATCTCGACGAGCTTCTTCCTGTAGTCCCGCACCGCGCGCTCCGCATCGGACAGATCCATCTCGCTCATGCGCGCCCTATTGCCGGA
Source organism: uncultured delta proteobacterium (assembly GCA_963827955.1). Lineage (GTDB taxonomy): Bacteria > Myxococcota_A > Polyangia > Polyangiales > Polyangiaceae > CAWHDJ01. The sequence goes on from CAWHDJ010000018.1 coordinate 323,240, forward strand.
GCTGAATGGACTAACGCAAGCAGCAACTGCGCTTGCATTGCTCATTGCGCTGCCACGATCAATTCACGCCCGGATTGGATCTGCACCCAATCCATCATGCAGTTCGCGGCAACGATCCAGACGGCGCACGACGGAGTGACCAACGCGTGGCCGGCAGCCATCACCGCACCGTCCGTGGACGGGGCCACGTACACGCCGGCCACGCTGGCCGCGAAGATCCAGGAGCTGGGCGGCCCGGTCCTGGACGCGGCCGCGAAGCGGGAGGCGTACCTCGACTCCCTAAAGGCCTGCTACGAGGCCCTCCCGGCGATCGAGGCCTGGTTCGGGAAGTTCTACGCGGCGCTCCCGTCGTGGGTCGGGGACGGCAGCGCGCAGCAGGCCTTCGGCGGCAAGGTGAGGAAGCCGCGCGCGAAGCTCACGGTCGAGCAGAAGGCGGCCAGGGCGGCGAAGATGCGCGCGACCCGCAAGGCCCGCAACACGATGGGCAAGAAGCAAAAGGCAGCGATCAAGGGGGTGGTGCCGCCGGCGAGCCCGCCGGCGAGCCCGGCGGCCACTCCGGCGGCCACCCCGGTGGCCACTCCGGCGGCCACCCCGCCCGCTGCGCAGGGTGGGTGATCCATGCGCGGCACAGGATGGGCGCCGATGCCGGCGGCACGGCGCCCATCCGGCTCGTGGGGGCTCACATCGACGGCGGCGGCGCGCGGAAGGCACGCCTCCCCGTGTTCGTCGCTGTCAGAGCATCTTCTGCAGGTACAGGACGTCGACCCAGCGCCCGAGCTTGTGGCCCAGCTCCGCGAGGCGCCCCTTCTCGACGAAGCCGAAGCGGCGGTGGACCGCGACGCTCGCGTCCTGATCGGCGGAGATGCCGGCGATGACGGTGTGGTGCCCGAGCGCGGAGGCGCGCCGCAGGAGATCCGCGAGCAGCGCGCTCCCGGCGCCGCGCCGGTGCTGGTCGTGCCGGACGTAGACCGAATCCTCCACCGTGCGCCCGTACGCCTGGCGCGCGTTGTAGACCGAGAGCGAGCCCCAGCCGATCACCTCGCTGCCGTCGACGGCGACGACCACCGGGTGGGCCTCGTCGTGCGCCTCGAACCAGGCGACGCGCTCCTCCCGGGTCGACGGGACCGTCTGGAAGGTGCACGTCGAGCAGGCGACGTAGTGGTTGTAGATCGCGTTCACGCTGTCGAGATCGTCCAGCGTCGCGGGGCGGACCTCCACGCTCATCACGGGACCGTAGCACGGGGCTAGCCACGCGCCGCCGGTCGTCAAGGGGGGCGCACGCGACGAATCGCTGCGATTTTCCTGCGAATGCGCGCCGGCGCGAGCGCAACACACACGTCCAGAGGCCACCGTCAAGCGAATTGGGGCAGCGCCCCCGTCGCGACGGTGCCCGCTGGAGGTCTCGTTGCGAACGACCGTCTTCGCGTGCGCGATCGTGTGTCTGACGTCCGCCCAGGCCCTCGCCCAGGAGGCCGTGCCCGCCGCGTCGCCGCCGGATCCCCCGGCCGCGGAGGCGCCCGCGACCCGGTGGGTCCCCGACAGCGATCCCGTGTCCGTGACGGTGGCGCCGGCGGCGCCCGAGCGCGACACGACCGAGGCCAAGCCGCAGCGGAGCTTCCACCTCGACGTGGGGGCGGGGACCGACGTTCCCGTCTTCGTCGGCGGGTACGTGGGGGCGGAGCTCCCCGGCCGCCTGCTCCTCCAGGTCGGCGTCGGCGTGATGCCGGCGGCGTACTCGGGCGCGATCAACACCGTGCTCCAGAGCACGGGCGCGTACGACGCGACGATCGGCGGGCTCGTGCAGAAGGCGCTCGGCAACCCGCTCGTCTTCCGGGCGTCCGCGGGGTGGCGGCCCTTCACGAACCACGGCCTGGAGATCCTCGGCGGCTACACGCTCATCCAGATGAACGGCTCCGAGACCGAGGGCGACATCATCAACGCGGTGCTGATGGAGGCGGGCGCCTCGGAGCGCGTGCCCGCGGGGTCGGGCGTCACGATCCCGCTCTCGGCCACGCTGCACAACATCCATGCCACGCTGGGCTGGCGCTGGCTCCTCGCCGACGACCACCTGGTGATCCGCGCGTCGCTCTCGTACCTGCAGTGCCTCGGCGCCAACGTGGGCGTGAGCCTGCCGGGCGTGGGGCAAGCGATGGAGGCCACCGTGAACCAGCAGCTCAACGCGTTCGTGAGCCCGTACTTCACGAGCTACGTGAAGACGCCGCTCGTCGGGCTCTCGGCGGCGTACAGGTTCTGAGCGAGGGCGGCGGCACGGGATTGCGTCGCTTCCCGGCGCGAGAGCGGCTACTCCTGACGCATGCCTCCGGAGAGACCCGGGACCCGGGATCGCGCCACGGTGCCGCGTGCCCTCCTGCTCTCGCTCCCGATCCTCGCCGCGTGCGGCACCTCGCCGCCTCCCCCGCCGTCGGAGCCCGCGCCCACCGAGCCCGAAGCCGCCCCGCCGGCGCCGCCGGCCACGCCGCTCACCCCCTGCGCGGCGCTCGAGAAGCCCCTCCACACGCTGCGCGAGCTGGCGGCCCTGGTGGCCCTCGGCCGGAGCATGCCCATCCAACCGCGCCGGCCCGACCGCTTCGTCGCCGAGCTCGACGCGGAGGCCGCGCAGGCGCTCGCCGTGAAGTCGGACGACGCCGCGGTGGCGAAGCTCGCCGCGGGCACCGCCGCGCGCCTCGGCAAGATCGACGCCGCGGCGCGCGCGTTCGCCGCCGGGCGCAGCCCGGACGCGGCCGAGGCCGCGCGCACGGCGCTGCTCGAGGAGATGGAGCGCGGCGAGATCCTGGTGCACGAGGGGGCCGCGCGTTGCCACACTGGGGAGGGGCTCGCGGGGAACCTGTCCGCGGCGGCGCTCGCGCGCGTCGTTCGCGGGGGGGGCGGCGCGTTCCGCGGATGCTACGAGCCGGCGCTGCGCCGCGACCCCAGCCTGCGCGGGACGGTGCGCGTGCGCTTCGTGGTGGCGCGCGACGGGTCGGTGAGCGACGCCTCGGACGAGGGGCAGGGGCCGCCGGACCCGCTCGCGTGGGGGCGCGGCGGAGGCGAGGCGCCGATGCGCGACGGGGCGGTGAGCGCGTGCGTGGTGGCGGTGTTCAAGCGGTTCGTCTTCCCGAGGCCGGAGGGCGGCACGTTCGAGGCGACGATCCCGATCGAGCTGGGGCGGCAGTGAGCCGCCGGCCGCCGGCCGTCAGTACGGCGGCGGGAGGTTGCGCTCGCGGTTGTACTCGACCGGGGGCTGCGGCGGGTACCCGTACTCCGGGATGCGCGGGTTGGCGTTCGGGTTGACGTAGATGCGCGGGTTCGCGCGCGGGTTGACGCGCCGGTTGTACTCGTAGGGCTGCGCCGCGTAGATGCGGGAACGCTCGCGCGAGAGCTCGACGGGCTCCTGCCGGTAGACCATCCACCCGCGCGACGTCGGCGTGTACCAGAGGCCGTCGACCAGGTACACGTAGCTCCCCCCGTAGTAGACGTGGGGGTACGCCCAGACGTTGGTTGGCACCACCTCGGCGGGCGCCAGGAGGCGCCCGTAGATCGCGACGGATGGGTTGGCGGGACTGAAGGTGGCCTCGCAGCCGGCGGAGCCGACGGCGGCGACGACCGCGAGGGCCGCAATGACGTTGCTGAGCACAGGTGCCTCCTGGGACAGAACGCCAGCAACGCGGGTGCCAGGGGGAGCGTCCTCGGGCGGTGCACGCGAGGTCGCCGCGGATTTCGTGCTCGCGGGCGGCCCTTCGCTTGGCCCACGCGAAGCGGCAGGAGTAAGAGATTTGTCGAGAAACGTCGGGAGAACCAGCGGCCAGCCGCTTCCGATCTTCCGTCGTGCGCGCGCCTGGATTACGAGCGCGACGCCGCTCCCCGTCGTCGAGCCAGTCGAGTCAGAAGCACGATCCGAACCCCGCCAGAGCGCCCTCCCGGCAATTTCTAGGCGGGCTCGCCAGCAGCCCCTAGACTAGCCCGCCCCGAAAGGTACTCCATGAAGCTCTTCCTCCGTGTCCTGCCCCTCGCGGTCGCTCTGCTCGTTCCCTCCGTGGCGCTCGCCGAGGGGTCGGCCCAGGGCGACGCCGCGACCCAGAAGACCGCGACCACGGCCACGCACAAGCCGAAGCGCACCGCCCGGCACGCCAAGCACGCCAAGGCTGCCAAGTCCACCAAGGCGACCAAGGCGAAGAAGTCGCCGAAGGCCAGCCACAAGGCGCCGAAGGCGTCCAAGAAGGCCCCCAAGGCGTCCAAGAAGGCCGCCAAGTAGGACGGCGGAGACCGCGTCGGGACTGTGCTCCGGCCTCCCGCGGGTGACGCTTCGTCTGGCGTGCGCCGTCCAAGAAGGCAAACCTGGGGCACGGGGCTAGGCCCGAGGCCCCCGGGAACAGGGGTCTGCAAGATGAAAAGCTCTCGCTCGATCACGGTCCTCCTCGCAGCGCTGGTGCCTGTCGTTCTCCTCGGCGGCTGCAAGGGCTGCAAGGGGGACGACGACGACGACAAGCCCGCCGCCTCCGCGAGCGCGCCGCCGCCCGCCCCGACGCCTCCGCCGACCACCGTGGTGGCGCCGGAGGAGGACGCCGGCGCACCCGACGCGGGCCTCGACGCCGGCCCGCCGGTGGTGCACGGCGGCGGTAGCTGGGGCGGGGGGAGCCTCGCCAAGTGCTGCGCCGCCCTCCAGCAGAACGCCAACTCCGCGCCGCTCGACCAGCGGGGGTACTACATGGCGGCCGCGAGCTGGTGCAACGGGATGCGCAACGCGCCGGCCGGGCAGCAGGCGTTCGCGAACATCCGCTCGTTCCTCGCGGGCGCGAAGATGCCCGCGGCCTGCAAGTAGGGCTGCTCCCGATGGGGGCTTCGCCCCCAAACTCCCGCTGAAGGGCTCCTCGTCCCGGGGCCACCCGTCCCGCACGAGCGTGCCCATTTCCGGCGCGGCACCGTGTATAAGACCGCGCCCGAATGACCAAGCTCATCCATACCCTGCTCCTCTTTTCCCTGCCCGCGTCGGGCAAGTCGGAGGTGCGGCGCTACCTCGCGAGCGTGACGCCCGACCAGTGCCGCGAGGACTTCGGCCTGGGGCCGACGGCGCAGCTCGACGACTATCCGTACGTGCACCTGATGCACCGCATCGACGACGAGCTCCAGGCCGCGGGGTGGCGGAACCTCTACTACAAGGGCCCGACGCGCCCCTTCCAGGACGACTGGAGCTGGGCGGTGCTCATCGAGCTCCTCAACGAGGACTACGAGCAGCTCGTCAACGGCCGGCAGGTGAGCGTGCCCAGCGCCGCGCAGCACCTCTTCGACCGGCTCGACGCGGCGCACCAGAAGGTCGGCCTGCCGCAGCACCTGGGTGAGGTGCCCTGGCGCATCCGCAAGCGGGTGGGGGAGGCGCTGGAGGCGGAGTGCCGGGCGGACCTGGACGCGCGGAACCGCCAGAGCGCGGAGGGGACGAAGGGCAAGACGATCGTCATCGAGGCGGCCCGCGGCGGGCCGAACGGCGCCGCGTTCCCGCTCTCCCCGCCCTACGGGTACGACGCGGCCTTCCAGCGCCTGTCGCTGGAGATCCTGGAGAACGCCAGCGTGCTCTACGTCCAGGTGGATCCGGTGGAGAGCCGCCGCAAGAACGTGGAGCGGGGCCGCCCCGACGGGCAGGGGAGCATCCTGCACCACAGCGTGCCGCTCGAGGTGATGCTCGGGCAGTACGGGACCGACGACATGGAGTGGCTGGTCTCGCAGTCGGATCGGCCCGGCACGGTGCGCGTGGAGAGGATCGCGGAGTCGGGAGGGCGCTACGTGACGCGCGTCTTCCACCTCCCCGTCGGCCGGCTCGACAACCGGGAGGATTCTGACCACCTTCGTGCGCGCGCCCCAGGCCGAGTGGCGCCCCGAGGACGTGAAGCGACTGCACACCGGGCTCGCGCTGGGGCTCCGCGCGGCGGGCGCGTAGCGCGGCCGGCCGCAGCGGGCCTCCGCTGGCGCTCGACGCGCGGGGATCCGCGCACGACGTTGCGTTCATAGGGCGTACCTGGGGGGGAATCGCACGACGGAGACCCGTCCGGGATCCGATCGGGATGGCTGCCCACGCTCACGTGGAAAGGACGTGAACCATGCCCCAATCGGGCCTCGTGTCCGCGCTGCGCCGCCTCGCCTCCGAGCACGCCGAGGCCTTCGCCCGCGGGGTGCAGGTGGAGCGCGTGCGCGACGAGCGCCGGGTCGCCACCTCCCGCCGCGCCGTCCTCCAGTCGATCGGGGCCGCAGGAGGCGCGGCGCTCGCGTCGCGGGCAAGCTTCGCGCGCGCCGCGGCGGCGCCGCGCATCGCGATCGTCGGCGGCGGCATCGCCGGCCTCAACGCGGCGCTCACCCTCGCGGACGCCGGCTACCCGTCGACGGTCTACGAGGCGTCCTCCCGCGTCGGCGGGCGCATGCACTCCAACACGACCTCCTGGGCCGACGGCCAGGTCAGCGAGTGGTGCGGGGAGCTCATCGACTCGGGGCACACCACCCTCCTGGGGCTCGCGCGGCGCTTCGGCCTCGCCGTCGTCGACTACATCGGGGCGCAGCCCCCGGGCTCGTCGGACACGCTCTACTTCCGTGGCGGCTACTACGACCCGAGGCTGGCCGACCTCGACTTCCTGCCCGTACAGGAGGTGCTCGTCGCCCAGATCCGGGCGGCGCCCTTCCCCGCGCGGTACGACGCGTACACCCCCATGGGAAGGCGGCTCGACGAGACGAGCCTCCACGACTGGATCGAGCGCTTCGTCCCCGGGGGCCACGCCTCGCCGCTGGGCCTGTACCTCGACGCGGCCTACCTCGAGGAGTTCGGCCTCGACACGCGCGACCAGAGCAGCCTGAACCTGGTCTACATGCTCGGCCTCCAGCCCATGGCGCCGAGGGTTCAGATCTACGGCTACAGCGACGAGCGCTACCACATCGCCGGCGGCAACGACCAGCTCCCCCTGGCCATCGCCGCCGCGCTGCCGCCGGCGAGCGTCCGCACGGGCCATCGCCTCGTCCGGATCGCGCGCTCCCCTGCAGGCGCCTACGCGCTGACGTTCGCCACCGCCGGCGGCACGCGGACCATCGTCGCCGATCGCGTGATCATGACCCTCCCGTTCAGCGTCCTGCGGGGCCTCGACCACGCGCGCGCGGGCTTCGACGCCTTGAAGGAGAGGGCCATCGCCGAGCTGGGCTACGGCACCAACACCAAGCTGAACCTGCAGTTCGACGAGCGGTACTGGAACCTGCCGGGGCCCTGGGGGATCGGCGACGGCAACGTCTACACGGACCTCCCGTTCCAGAACACCTGGGAGGCCTCGCGGGGCTCCCCCGGCGCGAGCGGAATCCTGGTCGGCTACCTGGGCGGGAGCGAGGGCGCGTCCTTCACCCGCGCCGCGACGCCATTCGCGTCCGCCGACAAGGACCCTGCCGTCGCGGCGTACGCGCGCGCGTTCCTCGCCCAGCTCGAGCGCCCCTGGCCCGGCGTCGCGCGGCACTGGAACGGCTGCGCGACCCTGAGCACCCCGTGGAGGGATCCGAACCTCCGCGGAAGCTACGCGTGCTGGCGGGTCGGTCAGCGCACCCTCTTCTCGGGCTACGAGGGCGCGAGGCAGGGAGGGTGCCACTTTGCGGGGGAGCACTGCTCCCTCGCGTTCCAGGGGCACATGGAGGGCGCCGCGGTGGAGGGGCGCAGGGCTGCGAACGAGATCCTGGGCGACTACGCGGTGGGGGTCTTTCCCTGAGCCCGATCCTCGTTCCCAGCCGCGATTGGCGTCAGCCCGCCGCTTCTCGCGCGCAGACCTCACCCCCCCGGCCCCCCTCTCCCTCGATGATCGTCGTTGCTACCCGAACCAATACGGCGAGGGAGAGGGGGGAGAACGTAGTGCTCTCCCCCCTCTCCCTCGCGCACATCGAATCGGGTACGAGCGACGTTGCGCGAGGGAGAGGGGGGCCGGGGGGGTGAGGTCTGGGGGTAAAAAGAGCGCGATGGGAGGACGAGACGCTTGGCGGTGCTACGGCGTAGGCGTGGGCGTGAGCGTCACGAAGGTGATGGTCGACGGGCGGATGTAGGGGACGAACGACGCGATGCTCTGCCCCGTCGCCGCGAGCGTCGCCGTCAGGGTGGCGTTCCCCATGGACACGTTCGCGAACCCGCCAATCGCGTCGGTGGCGGTGGCCTGGAGGGTCGCGACCGGGCTCCCGTCCTGGAAGTAGAAGTGCTCGGTATCCGAGGTAGGCGACCCGCAGACGACCCCTAGCTGGACGCCCGGCGCCGGGGCGCCGAGGCAGTCGCGGGTGTACACGAAGAGGCCCCCCTCGGCGGGGTTGGCGTGGCCGCCCCCCGCCGCGACGAGAATCCGAGTAGAGCATGTAGGAGCCGAGCTGGAGCACGACGTTCGGGTCCGAGAGGACCGGCCACGACAGGTAGAACAGGGACTCGACGAGCTTGGTCCCCGTGGCGTCGAGCCCCGTGGCGTCGAGGTAGCCGTCGAAGCCGGAGGGGACGTGGAGCGTCAGGAGGCCTTCGGCGTTCGTCTTCCCGGAGATGTGCGAGCCCGTGCAGCTCGAATCGCTGCGGTCGCAGACCCGGATCTTCACGCCCGCCATCGGGCTGCCGTCCGTGAACGCCGTCGCGTGCACCGTGTACGGAACGGTGCCCTCCATCTTCGCCGGCCAGTGGAAGGCGCCCACGCAGCTCCACTGCGTCCCGTAGCCGCAGGCGTCGGCGCAGGTCCCGCTCAGGCAGGCGGCGAGCGCCGTCGCTTTGGCGCTCGTGGACGCGGCGCCGGCGCGCGCGTCGCAGTCCTCCGGGCAGGACGGGTAGGTGCAGGCGCGGTAGCAGCGCGAGAGCGCGGCGCAGGCCTCGTCCCCTGCGCAGGCGCTCGCCTCGGCGCAGCAGGTGGACGCGACGCAGGTGGTGCACGCGGCGGAGCGCCAGTCCGCCAGGGTCCCGCAGGAGGTGCACGCCTCCGAGCAGTGCGCCGCGCGGCACGTCTCGAGCGCCGCCGCGGTGGCGCTGTCCTGCACCGGCGTCTTGGCCGTGCAGGCGAGCCTGCACGCGGCGTCCGTCGCGGCGCAGGTCGAGAGGCAGTCGTAGAGCGTCCCGCAGGGCCCGGCCTGCTGGCACTGGTCGGACTCGTCGCAGCAGCTCTGCTGCGAGCAGGCCTCGCAGGAGGACGAGGCGTACACGAAGCCGCCGCACGCGCAGTCCCCCGCGGGGCAGGTGGTCCCTACCGCGTAGCTGCTCGTGTCCAGGACCAGGTTGCAGTCGAGCAACACGGCCCCGAAGAGAGCGGCGGAGAGCGCGGCCGCCAGGGCGTGGCGCACCATGGCGCCGAGCATATCCTGCCGGCTGCCGGGAGCGATCGAGTTTTGCCGGGCGCTCGGGTAGACTGCCGCCGGGATGGACCTTTCGGCGGGGAGCGTGATCGGAGGGCGCTACCGCCTCGACCGACCGCTCGGCCGAGGGGGCATGGGGGAGGTCTGGGCCGCGACGCACACCGTCACGCTGCGCGAGGTGGCGCTCAAGTTCCTGAAGGTGGACGAGGGCACGCTCCCCGTCATGCGCCGCCGCTTCGTCCGGGAGGCGCGCGCCGCCGCGGCCGTCCAGCACCCCAACGTCATCGCGGTGCACGACGTCTTCGAGCTCGACGACGGGACGCCGGTGATGGTCATGGACCTGCTCTCGGGCGAGCCGCTCGCCGAGCGCCTCTCCCGGGAGGGCGCGCTGGGGATGGCGGAGACGGCGCGGATCATGGCGCAGGTGGTCTCCGCCGTCGGCTCGGCGCACGAGGCGGGCATCGTTCACCGCGACCTCAAGCCGGAGAACATCTTCGTCGTCCGGACGGGAGACGGCGAGATAGAGGTCAAGGTGCTCGACTTCGGCATCGCCAAGCTGAGCGGGGGCACGGAGCTGGGCCAGACCGGCAACATCACGGGGACGGGCGCGGTGCTGGGGACGCCGTACTACATGGCGCTCGAGCAGGCCTACGGGGAGAAGGACGTCGACCACCGCGCCGACGTCTGGTCGCTCGGCGTCATCCTCTACGAGTGCCTCTCGGGCAAGCGCCCCGTCACGGGCGACAACTTCGGCCAGATCATCAAGCACCTCACCCACGACACGATCCCGCCCCTCGCCCAGGTCGCCGAGGCCCAGGGCATGCCCCCGATCCCGGAGGACGTGTCGGCGGTGGTGGGTCGGATGCTCCAGCGCCGGCGAGAGGACCGCCCGGAGGACCTGCGCGAGGTGCTCGAGGTGCTGCGGCGCTACACCCGCGCTTCGGTGCGCACGTTCGGCGGCGCCCGCCGCGCGCTCGAGGACAGCGCCTCGCGGCTCGACGCCGCCGACGACCTCGAAGAGGCGAGCGCCGACACCCAGCCCGCGCCGCGCCTACCGCGCGACGCCGGCTCCGTCCCCGCCACCAGCACGCCCGAAGTCGTCTCCACGCCCGTCCCCTCCGCGCGCCCCTCCTCCCGGAAGCCCATCGAGGTCCACGTCACCACCGCGCGGCGCGCCTCCCCGCAGGACGTCACCCTCGCCGAGGGGGCCACCGTCACCGCGCCCCCTCCCCGCGCCTCGCACCGCACGGCGCTCATCGCCGCCCTCGGCGCAGGGGCAGGGGTGGTCGCCACCGTGGTGATCCTCATGATCCTCCACCTCTCGCCCTCCGGGCCGGCCTCTTCGCGCCCCCTTCCTTCGCCGGCCCTCGCCGCCGTTCCGCCTCCCTCCGCCGAGCCGGTCGCCACGGCCCTGCCGACCGCGACGGCGGAGCCGTCGAAGCCCCCCGTGCCGCCCCCCTCCGCCACCGCGGAGGCCGCCGAGCCGCCGGCGCCCGCCCTTTCCGCCAAGCACGTACCCGCCGGAGACCCGAAGGCCCACACCGGGGGCGCCCGGACCCAGGGCGGCGCCGCGAAGGAGCCGGCGCCTCCCCACGCGCCGGCCCCGACGGCCGCGCCCCACGACACGCCCGCGAAGCGCACCGGCGGGCTGGTGGACGAGCCGCCGTTCTGAGATTCCTTTATCATCCCGGCGACCTTGCGCCCTCGCCGTTCACTCTCGTTCGGCCTCGTCTGCGTCCTCGGCGTGCTCGCCGCCGCGCGGCCTGCGGCCGCAGAGCCCCCGGCGGACTCGACCATCGCGGAGGCGCGCGAGGCGTTCCGCGTCGGCAGCGCCCTCGCCAAGCAGGCCGAGTGGGTCGACGCGCTGGCCTCGTTCGAGCGCTCGGCGAAGCTCAGGCCCCACGCCGTCACGACCTACAACATCGCCTTCTGCGAGCGCGCCCTCGGCCACTTCACCCGCGCCCGCCGCGCCTTCCAGCGCGCCCTCGCCGCCCCCGAGAAGGAGCTCCCGCCGAGCTCTCCACCGAGGCGCTCGGCTACCTCGCCGAGATCGACCAGCGCGTGGCCCGCGTCACCGTCGACATCGCGCGGCCCGGCGCCGCCGTCGCCGTCGACGGGCGCCCCCTCGAGGTCACCGGCGGCTCGCCCGCGCACCCCGAGCTCACCGCCGGCACGCGCGAGCCCGGCCCTGCCGAGCCCGTGCGCGCCGCCTCGTTCGACATGCTCGTGGACCCCGGCACGCACGTCGTCGTCCTCACGACGCCCGGCGCGCCCGCCGCGGTGCTCACCCGCGCGTTCGCGCCGGACGAGAAGGAGCACATCACCCTCGGCGGCGCGGCGCTCCCTCCGGCGCTGAGCCCCGGGCGCCGGACCGGGGCCATCGTCTCCTTCACGGCCGCAGGGGTCGGCCTCCTCGCGGGCGCGATCCTCGGCGGCCTCGCGCTCGAGGACAAGGGCGCCCTCGACGGCGAGTGCGTGCCGACGAAGAGCCAGTGCCCGAAGGGCGCGCAGGGCACCATCGACGGGATGAACGGCCTCGCCGCCGGCTCCACCGCGGGCTTCGCCCTGGGGCTCGCCGGGCTCGTCGCCGGGACCGTGATCGTGGTGACGGGGAGGAAGGCGCCGGTGGGCGGGGCGTCGGCGTCCGTGTGGGTCGGGGCAGGGAGCGTGGGGGTGCGCGGGGCGTTCTGAGCGTCATGTCCAGGGAGGCCTCCCATGGCTCTTTTCGGCGTTCGGGCAGGTCGATCGTGCGATCGATAGTGTTGATCGCGCGATCGGGAGTGTCGATCGCGCAATCGGGCAGGTTGATCGGCCGATCGGGCAGGTCGATCGCGCGATCGGGGCAGGGCGATCGCGCGATCGGGCAGGTTGATCGCGCGATCGGGCAGGTCGATCGGACGATCGGGCAGGTTGATCGCGCGATCCGGGCAGGTCGATCGGGCGATCGGGCAGGTCGATCGGGCGATCGGGGCAGGTCGATCGGGCGATCGGGCAGGTCGATCGGGCGATCGGGCAGGTTGATCGCGCGATTGGGCAGGTCGATCGCGCGATCGGGACTATCGATCGCGCGATCGGGACTGTCGAGCGCGCGATCGGGACTATCGATCGGGCGATCGGGCAGGTCGATCGGGCGATTGGGGCAGGTTGATCGGGCGATCGGGCAGGTTGATCGCGCGCTCGGGCAGGTTGATCGGACGATCGGGCAGGTTGATCGCGCGCTCGGGCAGGTTGATCGGACGATCGGGCATGTTGATCGCGCGATCTGGCAGGTGCATCGCGCGTTGCGGCAGGTGCACCGCGCGATCGGGCAGGTGCATCGCGCGTCGGGTAGGGGCCGCACCCTGGGCCGGCGCGTCACGGAGCCAGGGACCGCCTACGGAACGCACCCGCAGAATTTAACGCAGGGACGCAGAGACGCAGAGACGCAAAAAGGCGGGAGAAGACGAGCGCGCGTCCTTCCTCTTCGCTTTTTTGCGTCTCTGCGTCCCTGCGTCCCTGCGTTAAATCCCGAACATCCACGCGATTCGGTGCTCACCTGGAGGTCGGGGCGCCGAATTTGGGGAGTGCGGCGAACGTGACCAGGCGCTCGAGGAGCGAGAGGGGAGGGGGCCGGCCGAGCGCTTCGAGACGCTCGCAGAGGTTGAGGAGCATGCCACCAGTGTTGCCGTCGAAGGCGGCGGGCAGGCGCTGGAAGAAGGGCCAGATCGCATCCAGCGCCTCCTCGGCCGAGGCCAGCGCCGCCTCGCGCTGCCCTAGCGCGCTCTGCATGTTGCCCAGGTTGTGGAGGCTCAGGGCGAGGTTGGGCAGGAACGCCTCCGGACGCGCCTGCGCCAGCTTGCGGTAAAGGTCGACCGCCTCCTGCGTGGAAGCCAGCGCCGCCTCGCGCTGTCCCAGCGCACTCTGATGGGCACCTAGGTTGATGAGGCCAGAGCCGCCTGGCGCTGCCCTAGGTCGCTTTGCCTGATGCCCAGGTTATTGAGGCACATGGCGAGGTCGGGCGGGGACGCCTCCGGATTCGCTTGCTGCAGCCTGCGGTGGAGGTCGACCGCCTCTTGCGCGGAAGCCAGCGCCACCTCGCGCTCCCCCAGTTCGCTCTGCCTCGCGGCCAGATTGGTGAGGCTCGTGGCGAGGTTGCGAAGGAACGGCTCCGGACGCCCCTCCGCCAGCTTGCGATAGAGGTCGACCGCCTTCTGGGTGGAAGCCAGCGCCGCCTCGCGCTGCCCCAGCGCGCTCTGCCAGACGCTCAGGTTGTTCAGGATCCGCGCCCGCTCCTCCTGCGCCGACCCCTCGGTCAGGCCCGCGAGCCGCATCGTCAGCACCCAGAGCCCCACCTCGCGCAGCGACACCGTTCGACCCGGATGCGGCAGCTCCGGGTCCAGTCGCTCTGCAAGCTCGAGCGCTCCCTCTCGCTCCAGCGCCCGGGCCAGCTCCATCCCCAGCGCCGCGTGCGCGGTTGTCTCACCCACGGTCTTCGCGGCCGCGAACACCTCCATTGCCCGCCCCGCCACATCGCGGGCGAGCACCCGGGCGATCCAGCCCGCGACCTCCTCGTGATCCTCCGAGAGCCGCCCCAGCACCGTGAACCCGGTACGGACCGCTTGCGCATCGGCGCCCTCGAATACCCGGTCGAGGTAGGGCCCGGCGCCGGCGCCTTCCTGGCTCAGGGCCCGCCATACCATCGCCTCGCCGAGCAGGTCCGGCTCCAGCCCGCCGAGGTACCGCTGCCCGGCGCGTCCCGGGTACAGATCGCGCAGCAGCGTCGCCAGGTCTTCGTCGCCGACCATATGTTCGGCCTCGGCCTTGTCGCGCGCGCCTCCCTTGAGCGTCAGCTCGGCGACGGCCAAGCGCAGCTTATTCAGCGCCTTCCGTTCGCCGGCGCGCCCTCGATCTCGAAGTTGCTCCCGCCAGAAGTGCTCCTCGTGATCGAGCGTGTCTTCCATCAGCGCGTCGACGTGGACCGGCCGTTCCTGTGCGGTCGCAAGGGCGGCAGCATGGATATACAGAACGCGTTCGTACCGGGGATGCTCCAGGCTCGGCAGCGGGCCTTCATATGCCTTTCCTGCAAACGCGGTCACTGCCTCGCGGAACACGGTCTCCCGGTCCGGCGTGACGGACGTCAAGGCCAGCGGCTCCTCCTCCGAGAGCATGTTCTTGATCGCCGCGTTGGAGCGGAGCACCTCCGTCCACCATGCGTCGGCGTTCCGGGAGACCAGTAAGAGGCGCACCGCCTTCTTCCCGCGCCGTCCGGCCACGCCCGCGAGCACCTCGCGGAGGTCGGGCCGGCTCTCGGCATAGTCGAGCACCGCCAGCACCGGCCGGTGGCTCTCCAGGAGATCGTCGAGCTTCTTGTTCTCCCGCAGGAATCCGGTGCGCCATCCGGCCGCCCCCATCTGCTTGCACAGCTCGATGGCGAGCCTGGTCTTCCCCATCCCGCCCTCGGCGTGGATCAGCAGGGCGCGCACGCGCTCGTCGCCCTCGCACCAGCCGCGCAGCTCGGCGAGAAGCTCCATGCGTCCATGGAAAGGGACCACCTGGTGGCGTGCGTTCAACAGGTTGGCGGGGCTCGCGAGTTTCGGGAGGTCTTCCGTGCCCGGAGCAAGGATGGGGTCGTCCCGCGTGGCGCGTGGGGGCACGTGCTGCTTCACGAACGCGAGCAGCCCCCTGCTCCTCGTGGCTCCTCGGCCGGAGCGTGAGCCACCTGGCCTGGGGGTCGAGCTGGAAGCGCTCCGCCGCCTGCTTCCATGCCGGCGGATGGAGCCGGTACATCTCGATGTCCTCCTGCTCCGTCACGACGCGCTCGCCGCGGATGTTCTCGGCCTTGCGCTCGCCGGCGCCGTATTGCCAGACGCGGTCGGCGATGATCACGTCGCCGAGCGCGACCTCGCCGCGGCGGCCGGCGCAGACGCCGCACATCGCCAGGCAGCGCACGTCGTACTCCTTGATGGCGTTCGCGGCGGCGATGATGGCGTTCGGGCCGCCCATGCCGAGGGCCTGGGTGACGGCGATAGTGAGGGAGCCGCCGCCCTCCGCGTCGATCTCGCGGAAGGAGACGGAGAGGCGCATCGGCCCCTCGTGCTCGGTCCACGCGCTGGCTCCGCCGCCGGCTTGAAGGACAGCCTGGTGCTCCTCCGGGATGGCGGTGACGATGAGGACGTCGGCGCGGGGCATGCCGGCGATGATGCTGGGGAGCGGGGGTGTGGGTCAACGCAGCGCGCGGGGACCGCCGCTCCCACCCGAGCCCGAGCCCCAGCTCGATCTCCTCCGGATTTCGGCCTCGGGCTCGCGCTCGCGCTCGGAGCCGGCGCATGGGCACGGGCTCGCCTCCTCCACGGCCAGCTCGGGCCGTGGTATGACGTTCGTGTATGAAGCCGTCGGAAGGCGGGCGCGATTGGGCGGCGGTCAGGGCCTCGAAGGAGGCGTACTGGCGCTCGCTCACCCCGGCGGAGAGATTGCGGCTCTCGGACGAGCTGCGGCGGCACGCGCTGCTCCTGCACCCGGACTGGCCCAGCGCGGAGCAACGCGCCGCGGACTACGAAGCGCACGTCCGGCTCTCGGAGCGTCTCGAACATGCCGCGTCGGCCCGCAAGCGTTGAGGTCCTGGCCGCGCTGACCAAGGTCCTGCGGCGGCGCAAGATCCGCTGGTACGTCTTCGGTGCGCAGGCCGCCGTGGCGTACGGCAGCCCGCGGATGACGATGGACGTCGACGTGACGGTCGCCGTTCCGGCCGAGGGCGTACGGCCGCTCGTCGAGGCCCTGATCGGCGCCGGCTTCGCGTCGCGGGCGGAGGATCTCGAGGCGTTCTTCGCGAGGTCGCGGGTCGTGCCCCTCGTCCATCAGCGCACCCGGATGCCGCTCGACCTGGTGGTCGCCCGCGACAGCCTGGAGAGGGTGTTCTTGGATCGCGCCAAGCGGGTCGACATCGGTGGGCTGACGGTGCCGATGATCACGCCGGAGGATCTCGTCGTCGCCAAGCTCTTCGCTGCCCGGCCACGCGATCTCGAAGACGTGCGCGCGGTCCTCGGGGCGATGGCGAACGCCATGGACCTCCACCACGTCCGCACCCTGCTCGGCCAGCTCGACGAGGCCGAGGATCGCGCCGATTCTGCTACCCACCCTCGAACGCTTGCTGCGAGAGGCCGGCGGCGAGGACTGACCGGCGCCCCCTCCTGGGGAGCGGGGGTGTGGGTCAACGCAGCGCGCGCGGAGGCGGCGCCTCCGCAGGTGGCGGCCGCCACCTCGGCAATGGCGGCGCCACGTACGACGTCGCAGGCTCCCCGCATTTCCTTGCAGCATCGCGCTGGCACCGAACGTGCTCGGGGCCCGGCGCGATGCCGACGCTCGAGCACAACGCCCTCGTCGACATGTTCCGCGAGCGACCGGAGCTCGCGCCCCACTTCCTCGCGACACTCTTCCACGCCGACGTCCCGCCGCACGCCTCGACCGCGGTGGTCGAGGCGTCGCTGGATCAGCTCATCCCGGTCGAGCTCCGCGCCGACCTGGTGCTCGAGCTACGGGACGCGAACGGCGCGCTCGTGCTGGCGATCGTCGTGGAGGTCCAGCGCGATCGGGATCCGGACAAGAAGTTCTCCTGGCCGGCGTACGTCGCGGTCGTGCGCGCGCAGAAGCGATGCCCCACCGTCGTCCTCGTGGTGGCACCGCACGCGAGCGTGGCCGCGTGGGCAGCGGAAGGCATCGATCTCGGCCTGGGCGCCGGGAGAGTGCAACCGTGGGTGCTCGGCCCGGCGGCGGTGCCGGAGATCACCGATCCGGTTGCGGCGGAGCAAGAGGTCGAGCTGGCGGTGCTCTCGGCGATGGTGCACGGCAACGGGCCGAGCGGTCCCGACGTGATCCGGGCGGCCGTCCACGCGCTCCACCGCCTCGACGGCGAGCACGCCATGGTGTATTTCGAGGTGGTCTGGAACGTGTTGCGCAGGCCCACGCAGCGGGCTCTGGAGGCGATGATCATGAAGCAGCTATCCGACGAGGAGCTGGAGCCGCGTCCATTCGAGAAAATGATCGTCGGGAAGATCTTGCGCAGCTTCGAGGCCGGTGAGGCGGAGCAGGCTCCGCGTCCATTCCAGAAGAGGATCGTCGGGGAGATCGTGCGCAGGTTCGAGGCCGGTGAGACGAAGGCCAATGGGCCGATCGAAGAGGTGGTCAAAGAGGCACTCAGCAAGTGGTTCAAGCTCGAGGGCCTCCGCGAGGCGCTGCTCCGGCTGGCCGGGCGGGCCGGGATCGCGTTCACGGAAGACGACCGCGCCCGCATCGAGGCTTGCTGGGATGTCGAGACGATCGAGCGGTGGATCGAGAACGTGCTGGGGGCGAAGACCGCGGCCGACGTCTTCTCCTGACGCGCCCCCTCGCCGGCCGCTCCGGCCGGTGGTCACGCCGCCGTGGAGAGGGGCGGGTGGCCGATCAGCCGCAGATAGACCATGTTCTTGAGGTACTGCCGGACGAACATCTCGTCCATGGCAGGGATCGCGGTGGGCCCGCCGGGCGTGAGGGCGTCGAGCCGCGCGCGCAGGCAGCGGTTCTCGAAGAAGATCTCGCGGCCGTGGGGCCGCTCCCACTGGTGCAGGACGGGCAGTGCCGATCGCTGCTGGTCCGCCGGGGGGAGCGCGCGGAGGCGGTCGCGGAAGGCGCGGAGCCACGCCGCGTGGTCGAGCGAGCGGTCCACCCGGTAGCCGGCCTTCGCCACCCAGTCGACGATCGTGTCGAGGGAGGGGGCGGCGTCGCGCAGGCCGGCGACCACGTGGCACGTCGCGAAGCCCGGGCGCCGCTCCAGGGAGACGGAGGCGATGCTCCTGGCCACGAAGTCGACGGGGAGGCCGTCGAAGCCGTGCGGCGCGGAGGGGTCGGCGTAGAACGAGCGGGGCGCGAGCCCCGTCGCCACGATGCTCTGGAGGAGGCGGGTGAGGAAGTCGCCGGTGTTGACCTGCCCGACGTACGAGCTCGGCGGCAGCATCATGCTGCAGCGGAAGACGGTGACCGGGACGCCGGCCTTCGCCTCGAGGTCGCGGAGCAGGATCTCGTCCGCCCACTTGCTCGTCCCGTAGCCGACGGCGTAGCCCGTGTTCACCGGGCGCTCTCGCCAGAGCGAGGCCGCGTCCTCGTCCTCCCGGATCGGATCGGCCCGGTCGAGCCCTCCCGCGACGCCCACGCTGGAGACGAAGCCGATGGAGGCGAAGCGGCGGCGCAGCGCGAGGCGCGCCACCTCCGCCGTGCCGAGCACGTTCGGCTCGAAGAGCTGCGCGTACGAGAAGGCGTGGTTCACCAGCGCGCCGTTGTGCACGATGGCGTCCACCTCGCCGGCGAGGGCCTCCCACCGCGCCTCCGAGAGGCCGAGGCGGGGCTTGATCAGGTCGCCCGCGACCACCTCGAGCCGCCCCTCCCCGGCGAGCGACGCGAAGCGCGCCGAGAGCGTCGGGTCGACGCCCGCGTAGGCGCGCGCGAGGCGCTCGCGCGCCGCCCGGTCGTCGGAGGCCCGCACGACCGCGACGACCTTCCCGCCGGGACGCGGCACGCGCGCCAGGAGCTCCAGGAGCAGGAAGCGCCCGAGGAAGCCGTTCGCGCCCGTGAGCAGGGCGACCCGCGCCGGCGGCAACGGCTCGGCGGGCGCCTTCGCGGCGAGGTCCCCCGCGTCGAGGAAGCGCTCGACGCGCAGGTGCTCCGCCTTCACCGTCTGCGCCCCGGCGCCGTGCACCTCGGCGAAGCTCGGCCTCCTCGCCGCGCCCTCGCCGCGCCGCCGCTCCTCGACGTAGCGCGCGAGGGAGCGCACGCTGCTCGACGGGTCGAGCACGAGGCCGACGGGCACGTGCACGCCGGTGAGGTCCTCGATGAGCCCCGCGAGCCGCACGCCGCCCAGCGAGTCGCCCCCGAGCTGCACCAGGCCGAGGTCCTCCTGGCCCGGCTCGAGCTGGGGCAGCCCGAGCGTGACGCAGAGCGCCCGCGCGATCTTCTCCTCGGTCGGACGATCCTCGCCCGCCTCCCGCTGGAGGGCGTACAGCTCCTCGAGCTGCGCCCGCTCGATCGAGACGAAGAGCGCTTCCAGCCGCTCGCCGTAGCGGGCCCGGATCCGGGGGCGCGAGGGCTTGTTGCTCTCGGTCAGGAGCCCGTTCTCGCGGGTGAAGGGCTGTTCGCGATCAGGAAGTCGCGCGGGATCTCGTAGCCCTTGAGGCCCTCCTGGGCGGCGATCCGGTCGAGCTCGCGCCGGAGGAGCGCCTTGTCTGCGCCGCCCGTGGGCACCACCACGGCGAGCAGGTACGACTGGAGGCTGCTCCCGTGGACGTAGACCTGGCGGATGTAGGGGCTGTTCGCGCTGAACAGCTCCTCCAGCCGCGAGGTGCTCACGAACTCGCCCTGCGAGAGCTTGAGGACGTTCTTCTGGCGGTCGATCCAGACCACCTCGTCGGGCCCGACCTCCTCGACGATGTCCCCCGTGCGGAGGTACCCCTCGTCGTCGAAGAGCACGGCCGTGGCCCCGGGGTTCTGGTAGTAGCCGGGGATGGCGCGGCGCACCTTCACGCGCAGCTCGCCGCGCGGGTGGGGCTCGTCGCGCTTCGTGTAGCCGAGCTCCGGCACGTCCACGAGGTCGTAGGCGATCACGTTGTCCCGCGCGATGCGGTTCTCGATCGTGATCGCGCCCGCCTCGGTCGAGCCGTACCCGTCGATGACCGGGACCTCGAAGCAGCGCTCGAGGAACGAGGCGACCTCGGGCGCGGTGGGGGCGGTGCCGGTGACCACGTAGACGAGCCGATCGCCGAGGAAGGACCGGCGCATCTCCGCCATCACCTGATCCTCGGACGCCCCGCGCCGCACCACCTCGGTCTGGAAGTGCTGGTGGATCATGTTCGCGGCGCGCGGCACGAGGAAGAGCGAGGTCGGCCGGGCGAGGCGGATGTCCTCGAAGAGGGTCGACATGTCGGGGGCGTGGACGAAGGTGGTGACGCCGCCGGAGATGATCGAGCGGACGATGCCGCCGCGGCCGGCCATGTGGTTGAGCGGCATGTAGTTGACGCCCACGTACGGGACCTCGGGGATGTCCCAGGGCCAGATTGCCTGCCAGTACTGCGCCCAGATGCTCTCCGGGAACATGGCGCCCTTGGGCGAGCCCGTGCTCCCGGACGTGTACACGATGCTGCGCAGGACCGCGTTCGAGACGGGATCGACCGGCGGCACGGGCCCCGATCGCGCTCGACGCGCTCCACCTCCGCCATCGTCAAGACCGTCGGCGTCCGGCCGTGCTCGCCCTCGATGCGCTGCTTGGCGCGGGCGAGCGCCTCCGCCTGGGCGCGGTCCGCCGACTGGAACTCCATGACCACGAGGGCCTGCACGGAGGGCGCGCCGGCGATCGCCGCCGCGCAGAGGTCGAGCTGCGCCAGGCTGCTCACGATGGTCGAGATCCGCGCGTCGTCGACGAGGCCGCGGATCTCGGCGGCGGTCGCGGCCGTCTGGAGCGGCACGGAGACGGCGCCCAGGTACAGGCACGCGAGGTCGGCGACGACCCAGTCGATGCTGCCGAACCCCAGCAGGCCGACGATCGCGCCCGTGCCGGCGACGCCGAGGTGCCGGAGGCCGGCCGCGAAGGCCCGCACGCGCTCCCATAGCTCGGCGTACGTCAGGTAGCGCAGCGAAGGCAGCGTGCGCAGCCTGCCGTGCTCGACGACGCTCGCCCGCTCGCCGAACGCCGGCCGGTCCGCGTAGATCTCGCACGCGACCGCCGCGCAGCGCAGGCTCGTGGTGCCCTCGGCCGCGAGGCGATCACGCGCCTCGCGCGAGGGCGCCAGGCGCTGGAGCTCGGGGTCGCGCCCGAGCAGGCGCCGGCACCGCTCGATCGCCCTCGTGCGAACGTCCTCGTCGTGACGATGTGGATCCATGCTTCCCCCCGCCCCAATGGCAGGGGGACCCTTGTACCGATCCAGGGAGGGTCAAGCGGGCGGCCCCTGCCTCGGAGGCTCCGATTCGAGCGGGCGGAATCCGTCCTTCCGCCTCCGCCTCGACCCGCTTCTGCTCGCGGCGCAGGAGGCCCTGGGTCTCGTCGATGAAGAAGAACCCGACGCGGAGGAACGCGGCGATGACCGTGACGAAGATCGACGAGAGGAACCAGTCCAGGACCGTCGAGACGAAGCCCCACGCGGGACGGACGTGGATCGCGTACGCGCCCGTGAGCGGGACGAGGACGAACGCGACGTAGTGCGAGGCGCAGTAGGGGCACGACACGAGGTAGCCGAGCCAGGTCTCGTGGCCGCCGAGCCGCGCGCGCAGGGGCGCGAAGAGCCGCTCCCGCGAGAGGGTGTACGAGAGCCCCATCGTGACGGCGGAGACCGCGAAGAGCTGGAACGCCGACGGATCAGCCATGGCGCCGCGCGGGGGCGCTCATGGGGCCGGGGTGGCCGGGTCGCAAGCCCCACCGCACCCGCCAGCGCCATGGGCATTGAGCCCGGCGTCTTTCTCGCACAGACCTCACCCCCCCGGCCCCCCTTGTATATCCCTCGGGCTCTGGGAACCGAAGGTTCATCCCGTCGTCGTAGGGGCCCGCAGGGCCCGAGGGGGGCCGGGGGGAGACTGGTAACTTGTGAACTTGTGGAGAACGTGCTCCATGCAGGGGGTGGAGAACTAGGTGCGGCAGGTCGGTCCCCCCTGGGTCGTGAAGGCCGTGGGAGAGCGTGACCGCCGCATCCTAGGTTCCCGGAGGAGCCCGTACACCTGCCCGCGTCAGCGAGCTCGCAACACAAGGTTGGGCCGCGCTGGGAGCCGTTTGTCATTCGCCGCTTGGAGAATTTGCCGTGGAACCGAACGTATTCGTCGGCATCGACGTGTCGAGCAAGAACCTGGACGTTGCAACCCGTCCTACGAACAAGCAGCTCCGCGTTAGCAACGACGCGCAGGGGCACCTGGCCATCGTGGAGATGCTGCGCGGGCAGGCTGTCCTCGTGGTCCTCGAGCCGACCGGGGGCTACGAGAGGCCGCTGGTGGTGGCGCTGGTCGAAGCAAAGCTCCCGGTCGCTGTGGTCAACGCGCGGCAGATTCGCGACTTCGCGAAGTCCCGCGGCAAGCTGGCCAAGACCGACAAGATCGACGCACAGATGCTCGCGGCTTTCGCCGAGGCGAACCGACCGGAGCCTCGCGAGATCCCGGACGAGGAAACGCGCGGCCTCGAGGCGCTGGTCAGCCGCCGGCGGCAGCTCGTCGACATGCGGGCGACGGAGATGGCCCGCCGCGACCTCGCGCCGAAGATCGTCCGACCGAGCATCGAGAAGGTCATCAAGCTCCTCTCGAAGGAGATCGACGAGACCGACCGCGACATCGACACGCGCATCAAGAAGAACTCGGCGTGGCGCGCCAAGGACGCCCTGCTCCAGTCCCCCAAAGGTGTCGGCCCCGTGCTGTCGAGGACCCTGATGGCCTTGGTCCCCGAGCTGGGCACGCTCGACCGCAAGCAGATCGCAGCCCTCGTCGGTGTTGCGCCTTTCAACAACGATAGCGGTACGAAGCGCGGGCGCCGCTCGTGCTGGGGAGGCCGCGCAGCGGTCCGCTCCGTCCTCTACATGGCCACCGTCGTCGCCGCGACCCACAACCCTGTCATCGCCGCCACCTACAAGCGGCTCGTGAGCCGAGGCAAGCTCGTAAAGGTCGCCCTCGTCGCGTGCATGCGCAAGCTCCTCACGATGCTGAACGCGATGGTCCGTGACGGTCGGCCCTGGAGCCCGCCGTTGCTCGCCGAAGGAGCAGAAAATGCTTGACTCGAGATACACCTGCTCTCCCTGGTCCGGCTGTTCTCTTCCACGACGTCTTGCCGAGGGGGCCGGACCAGGGAGAGGGGGAGACGTCGACGTTTCTCCCCCCTCTCCCTCGCCGTATTCGATCGGGCAGGTACGACGCTCTTGGAGGGAGAGGGGGGCCGGGGGGGTGAGGTCTGGGGGACGACGTCACCTCGCGAAGAGCTGCGCCGCGTCCGCGAACGCCTTCATCTCGATCGCGTTCCCGCTCGGGTCGAGGAAGAACATCGTCGCCTGCTCGCCGACCTGCCCCTGGAAGCGGACGTGCGGCGCGACGAGGAACGCCACGCCGGCCGCCTGGAGCTTCTCGGCGAGCGCGTGCCAGGCGTCCATCGACAGCACGAGGCCGAAGTGGCGCACGGGGACGGCGTTGCCGTCGACGGCGTTGGTGGTCGCGCGCACGCACGCCTCGGGCGCCAGGTGGGCGACGATTTGGTGGCCCTGGAGGTCGAAGTCGACCCACGCATCGCTGGAGCGCCCCTCGGGGCAGCCGAGGAGCCCGCCGTAGAAGGCACGCGCCGCGGCGAGGTCGTGGACGGGGAAGGCGAGGTGGAAGGGGGGCATGGGCGGGGTGAAGAGGACCGCAACGACGCGGGGGGCGCAAGGGAGCCCCGTCTCGCTCTCCCGAAACGGCGTGGGAAAGGTGCTCTTTTATGGCGTCCCCTCGGGGCACGCCCTACAAACGGATCACAGCGGGCGCTCGAGCGCCCTTCCTTACAGGGAGAACCGGCCGATGACGACGAGGTATTCGTGGCTGCTGGCGGCGTTCGTGATCGGGGCCTTGCCCCTCGGCTGCGACGTGACCTACGGACCCCCGATTGGGAACAGCGGCGCGGGCGGCTTCGGAGGCGGAGGCACCGTCCCCGTCACGGCGGACCAGTGCAACCCGGTCACCAACGCGGGCTGCCCCACGGACGGGTCGACCTGTGACCTCGACACGTACGGCTTCTTCGAGTGCTACCCGCCCCCGAACTCGGTCGACGTGTGCGGCGAGTGCAACGACATGCAGGGCGTCTTCTGCGGCGCGGGCAAGACCTGCGTCCCCCAGGACGACCAGGGCGACGGCACCTGCTACCGCTTCTGCTGCACCGACGCGGACTGCGGGCAGGGCGGCAACTGTGACACCTCGTACGCCGCCATGGTCCTGATGCCGGCGGACAGCCGCGATGCCGTCGGGTTCTGCGTGGCGAGCACCGCCACCCAGTCTCCGGCGTGCGGCACCCCCTCCACGACCCCGACCGGCACTTGCGTCGGCGGGTACATGCCCGGGGTCGACGGCGGCGCCGGCGGGTCGAGCACGGCCAGCGGCACGAGCAGCTCCGGGGGAACCGGCGGCAGCACGATGAGCAGCACCAGCGGGACGGGCGGCTCCAGCATGGCCAACGGGTCGAGCAGCACCAGCGGGTCGAGCAGCACCAGCGGGTCGGGCTCCAGCGGCTCGAGCAGCTCCGGCGGGACCGGCGGCAGCCCGGCGGACGGCGGCACCTGAGGGGCCCCGGCTCGGGCCGCCGACGCGGAAACTCCGCGTGACGGCAATGGAATTCCCGCGCGGTGCCCGTATCATCGCCGCGTGACCGTCTCCTTGTTGCACCCCTCCCCGGCGCCCGCCGACGAGGAGGTGGCCGCCGCGCTCGACGCGCTGGTGGCCGAAGGGCCCCTCTCCGTCGCCTTCCAGCCCATCGTCGACCTCGAGCGCGGCGACGTCCTCGGGTACGAGGTCCTCGGCCGGTGCGCCGCGATCGACGGCCCGCTCGCGCGCGCCGCGGCCCGGCCGGACACCCTCCTCTCCCTGGCCGAGCGCCACGGGCGCCTCCTCTCGCTCGACCGCCGCTGGCGCGAGATTGCCATCGGCAGCATCGCCGAGCACGGCGACCTCCGGAGCGTCTTCTTCCTCAACGTCGACCCGCGCATCGTCGACCACCCGAGCCACACGCCCGGCTTCACCCTCTCGCTGGTCGAGCGCCACCGCCTCGCGCCCGATCGCTTCGTCCTGGAGCTGACCGAGGTCGGGGCGAGGGACGAGGCCGCCGTCGACCGGATGCTCGAGCACTACGGCCGCCAGGGCTTCCGCGTCGCGCTCGACGACCTGGGCGCCGGCCAGAAGGAGCTGCTCACGCTGCTCCGCGTCCAGCCGCAGATCGTCAAGCTGGACCGGGAGCTGGTGCGGTCGGTCGACGTGGACGCGGCGCGGGCGCACCTGCTCGGCGCGCTCGCGGAGTTCGCGCGGCGGGCCGGGATCACCCTGGTCGCCGAGGGCATCGAGACGCCCGGCGAGCTCGACGCCGTGTGCCGTGCGGGCGTCGGGCTCGGGCAGGGCTTCCTCCTCGGCCGCCCCGCCCCCCGCCCCGAGCCCCTCTCGGCCGAGGCGCGCGAGACCCTGCGCGCCGTCCTCCGCCGCGCGGCCCCCCGCTCGACGCGGAGCTACGGCACCCGCGATCCGAGCCTGCCCCTCATCGATCTCGTCGAGGCCCTCTCGGCCTGCGCCTCGCTCGAGGAGATGCTCCAGCACGTCACCGACGCCGCGGCCACGCTGCTCGGCGTCTCGCGCGCCAGCCTGCGCGTGCTCGACGAGCGCCGCGAGCGCCTGCTCGTCGCCGCGCGCACCGGGGCGCCGATCCACGGCCGCGCCGGCGCCGACTTCGCGGTGGGCGAGGGCTTCGCCGGGTGGGTCGCCCGCCACCGCGCGCCCCTCCGCGTCGACCACGCCGACCTCGACCCGCGCTTCGCCCCCAAGCCGGGCATGACCGCGCCCATCGGCTCGTTCCTCGGCGTGCCGCTGCTCGACGACGAGGGCTGCATCGGGGTGCTCGCGACCACCTCGACGGAGCAGAAGGCGTTCTCCGCCGTCGACGAGCGCTGGCTGCGCGTCGTCGCCGGCGCGGCCGCCCCCCACCTCGCGGCCCAGCGCGCGAGGCGCCTCGCCGTCACCGACCCGCTCACCTCCGCGCTCGACCTCCGCGCGCTCGACGACCTGCTCCCCTTGCACAGCGCCACCGCCGGCGATCTCCCGAGCGTCCTCGCCATCGACGTCGACCGCTTCGCGGACGTCAACGACCGCCTCGGCCGCGCGGCCGGCGACGAGGTGCTGCGCGCCCTGGTCCGCACCGTCTCGCACGCCGTCCGCCCGCACGACCGCGTGGTCCGCGTGGGGAGAGGAGCTGCTCGTCGTGCTGCCGGGCGCGGGGATCTCCGCGGCGTGCTCCATCGCGGAGCGCGTGCGCGCGGCCGTCGCCGCGGCGGACCTCCTCCCGGCGGCGCGGATCACGGTCTCGATCGGGGTCGCCGAGCGCGCCCCCGGGGAGCCGAGGGCGGCCCTGCTCGCCCGCGCGGACGAGGCGCTCTGCCGGGCGAAGGCGCGAGGGAGGGACTGCGTGGTCCCGCACGAGGGCAGGGGAGCCGCGGCGTAGAGGCTTTCCGCACAGACCTCACCCCCCCGGCCCCCCTCTCCCTCGAGCAACGTCCTGCCCTCCCAAACGAAATGGGCGAGGGAGAGGGGAGACGAAGACGTGCTCCCCCCTCTCCCTCGCCGTATTCGCTTGGGCAGGTACAACGCTCTTCGAGGGAGAGGGGGGCTGGGGGGGTGAGGTCTGGGGAAAAGGAGCGAAGGCCATCCCCTCGACCAGTCCACGCGCCCCACGTACCATGGGAGAGGACCGGCCCGCCCGATGACGCCTCTCCCCTGCAAGGATCCCGAGCTCCGCGACCTGTGCCTGGGCGAGCCGGAGCTCCACGACAGCGGGCGCGGCGTCGGCACGGGGGCGAGGCTCGTGCGGTCGCTCGGCGTCGGGGGGATGTCGAGCGTGTTCCTCGCGCGCACGACGATCCGGGCGGGAAGGTCCGCTCTACCCGGAGCGGATGGCCGTCAAGATCGTCAAGCCGGACATCGCCGCCGACCTCGCGCAGGAGGGGATCGAGGCCAGGAAGCTGGCGGAGCGCGAGGCCATGGTGCTGCGCCGGCTGATGGCGCGGAGGCCGCCGACGGACGCGGTCGTCGCGTTCTTCGGGCAGGGCGACGTCAAGGTGGAGCTGAACGGGCGGGTGATCGAGCTGCCCTGGCTGGCCCTGGAGCTGGTCGACGGCGGCCCCGACGGCACCTCGCTCGCCCAGCGCGTCGCCCGCGCCCCCGGCGGGTGCGACCCGGTGCGCGTCCACCGCCTCGTCCGGCGCATCGCCGACGGCGTGTCCATCCTCCACGCCGAGGGCGTGATCCACCGCGACCTCAAGCCCGACAACGTGCTCGTGACGGGCCCCGTCGGCGACGAGACGCCCAAGATCGCCGACTGCGGCATCGCCCGCTTCGAGGGCGCGCTCTCCACCATCCCGGCCTTCACCCGCGAGTACGCCGCGCCCGAGCAGTGGCTCTCGCGCCCGGGCCGCAGCAACCCGCTCGTGGGGCCCTGGACCGACGTGCACGCGCTCGCCGCCGTGGTCTGGTACCTCGTGGCGGGGGAGAGCTGGTGCCGCGGCCCGGGCGACAAGGACTTCCTCGTCCACGGCCTCCGCCGATCGCTGCGCGAGGGCACGCGCCTGCACCCCGGCTTCGCCGGCGAGCGCGCCGCCCTCGACGCGCTCGACGCGGTGCTGGCGCGCGGCGCCTCCCCGCTCCTGCCGGAGAGCGTCCACGCCACCGTCCCCACGCTCGCGCCCCGCACCATGCCCTGGCGCTACGCCTCCGTCGACGAGCTCCTGGAGGCGCTGATCCCCATCCTCGACGACATCGAGACCAAGTGGCGCGCGCGCGCCGCGCGCGAGGGCCTGGCCAGCACCATCCTGCGCACCTCCCTGGACTACTCGGCGGAGGCGCTGACCGGTGCAGCCCCTCGCCGAGATCGTCCCGCTCCCGCCGGTCGTCGAGGCGCACATCCCTCCGCTCGCGCCCGGGAACGTCGCCTTCCAGCCCGACGGCCGCGGGCTCGCCTGCTTCGGCGATCGCGTCGTCTACCTCTGGGACGAGCGCAGCGACGAGGTGCCCCTGTCCCCCGAGCACGCCGCCCTCCTCGCGGAGACCCACCACGTCGTCCGCCTCCCCTTCGGCGGCTTCGCCCTCGTCGGCCCGGCCCACATCCGGCTGGTGCGCCCCGGCCGCGTCACGGCCGTCCCGCTCCCGTCGCGCCCCGACGGCCGCCCGGTCGGGTCCGTCGTCGCCGCGTTCGGCGAGGCGTACGCCTTCGGCGTCGTGACGGCGGACGTGGGCGAGGGCGGGCCGGAGATGTGGCTCTTCGGCTCGGGCTCGCTCTGGGGCGAGCCCATCGGCCTGCCCGGCCTCGGTCAGCGTGACCTCCGTGGCCAGCACGCCGTACGGCTTCCTGGTCGTGGGCGAGGCGAGCGCCGGCCCGCGCGCGTACGCGGTCTTCGCGAGCGAGTTCGGGCAGGTGAGCGTCTACATGCGGGGCCTGCGCGACAAGCCGCCGCTCCTCGTCGCGCTGGCGAGCGCCGACCGCGTCGCCTGGGCGGCGGGGGACGGCTGCGTCCTCGCGCTCGACCGCGGCACGGTCACGCCGGAGGAGCAGGCCGCCGGCGGCCGCCCCGTCGCGATGGGCCTCGACCCGCTCGGGATCCCGTGGCTCGTCACCCCGCGAACGGTGATGCGGAGGTCCACGCACGGGGAGGCGCCCCGCTGGCGGATCTTCTTCGAGCAGGACGCGGGCGAGCCGCCCCTCGTCGGGATCGGCTTCACGGCGGGCGGCGCGCGCGTCGTCGACGCGCGGGGCGGCGGCGCCTTCCTCCGGCCGATCGACGTCGACGCCTGGCAGAGCCGGTAGCGCGCGCGTTTGCCTCGGCGCGCGTCCTTTGGCTTGCGCGTGCCCCTCTGGTAATTCTCGCGATTGGTCCCGAGGTCCCCGATGCCCACGACCCTCAAGCGAGCCCACGTCTTCGCCGCCCTCTTCTCCGCCGCCCTCGGGGCCGCCGGCCTCTCCGCCTGCGTGGACTCCCTTCACCTCGACCCTGCCGGCACGGGCGGCAGCACCTCCGCCACGACGGGCAGCGGCGCGGGCGGTTGCCACTCCAACCCGGACTGCGCGTTCCCCAAGCCCGTCTGCGACACGGCCCGCCACGCGTGCGTCGGATGCCTCACGGTGTCCGACTGTGCGTACGCGCCGGGCACTGTCTGCTCCAAGGGCGTGTGCGAGTGCCCGGACGGCGGCGCGTGCGGGAAGGCCGCGAGTGGGACCGGGGGGAGCGGCGCGGGAGGGCAGGGGACCGGCGGGACGGGGGGCAGCGGCGCCGGTGGAGGCTCCGCCGACGCCGGTAACGACAGCGGACCCGACGACGCCGGCTCCGACGCCCCGGCCTGCATGCCGACGTGCAGCGACGCGCTCACCATGGGCGGCACCGTGTGCGCCGGAACCATCTCCCCGCTCGTGTACAAGCAGCTCCAGACCTGCGCCGGGTGCAACACCTCGGCCACGTGCACCCTCTCGTGCAAGGCGACCTTCTGCGCGGATCTCCCCATCGACGCGAAGTGCAAGGCCTGCCTCTCGTCGTTCTGCGCGGCCCCCCTCTCGGCCTGCTCGGCGCACTGAGCGTCACGCCGGGAAAACGCCCCGCGCACCCGCCCGACAGCGGCGCCTTCCGCTCGGGCGCGCCTCTCTGGTATCTCTCCCGGTCGACCCGAGGTCCGACCGATGCGCCCCACCCTCTCCTACATCTGCGCCACCCTGCTCGCCTGCGGGCTGGCCTGCACCTGCGTCTCCGCCTGCACCGACACCTTCCACCTCGACCCGGCTGGCACGGGCGGCAGCGCCTCGGCCTCCACGGGCAGCGGCGCGGGCGGTTGCCACTCCAACCCCGACTGCGCCTTCCCCAAGCCGGTGTGCGACACGGCCCGCCACGCCTGTGTCGGCTGCCTCACGGTGTCGGACTGCGCGTACGCGCCCGGCACGGTCTGCTCGAAGGGCGTGTGCGAGTGCCCCAAGGGCGCCGCGTGCGGCGCCAAGGGTACGGGCGGCGCCGGGGCGGGCGGCGGAGGGGCGGGCGGCGGTGAGACCGGGGGTGACGCCGGGGGCGACGGGAGCGACGGCGCGCCCGCGTGCGCCGCCACGTGCAACGCGGCGATCTCGGGTGGCGGCCTGCCGTGCGCCGGCACCCCCGGGGAGAGCGTCTACCAGTCGCTCCAGAACTGCGCCGGCTGCTCCGGGGCCCTGGGCGCCTGCGGCGGCGACTGCTCGGCCAGCCTCTGCATGGGCGAGACGCTCGACCCGCTCTGCCAGTCCTGCCTCACCCTCAACTGCATGGTGCTGCTCAGCAACTGCATGGCGAACTGAGGCAGGACGGGGCGTTCCCGCCCGCAAGGGCCGTGCCCGGACGCGTGACGGGTTTCGGTCGACAGCGCGTGGGTCTTCTGGAACGCGACGTGCGGCTTCTGGAACGCGACGTGCGGCTTCTGGAACGCGACGTGCGGCTTCTGGAACGCGACGTGCGGCTTCTGGAACGCTGCGTGGGTCTTCTGGAACGCGACGTGCGGCTTCTGGAACGCGACGTGGGTCTTCTGGAACGCGACGTGGGTCTTCTGGAACGCGACGTGCGGCTTCTGGAACGCGACGTGGGTCTTCTGGAACGCTGCGTGGGTCTTCTGGAACGCTGCGTGGGTCTTCTGGAACGCGACGTGCGGCTTCTGGAACGCTGCGTGGGTCTTCTGGAACGCGACGTGGGTCTCGATGGACGCGGCGTCGGTCTTGATGGACGCGGCGTCGGTCTTGATGGACGCGGCGTCGGTCTTGATGGACGCGGCGTCGGTCTTGATGGACGCGGTGTCGCGGCGGATGGCACGCAGATTGCGCCTCCCCCGCTGGAGGCGGCCCAGCACAGCCTTGCGATCAGGCAGGGCACGCTATGTGCCCTCGGGGCATCCCTGGTTTTGGCCGGGCCTGCGCAAAGGCCGGTGCGCGCCGCGCGCCGCCGCCCGATCCTGGTCGTCCTCTCGCACCCGAGCCGAGAGATGGAGAGGCTGCGCCGTGATCAACCTTCTCTCCGACGACCTGCGCCGAGATCCCTTCCCCACTTACGACGAGCTGAGGAAGCGCTCCCCCGTTCTCCAGATCTCGCCCGGCGTGTGGATGATCCTCGATTACCAGGGTGTGCGGCGCGCGCTCCAGGACCACGAGACGTGGAGCAACCGCGCGGCGCCCCCGGGCGGCCAGCCGCTCGACTGGCTCCTCTTCCACGACCCGCCGCGCCACACCAAGCTGCGCGCCCTCGTCGCCCGCGCGTTCACGCCGCGGGTCGTCGCCGACCTGGAGCCGCGCATCCAGAGGCTCTCGCGCGAGCTGGTCGACCGGACGATCGAGCGCGGGGAGATGGACCTGTGCGACGACTTCGCCATCCCCCTGCCGATGATGGTGATCGCGGAGATGATCGGCATCCCGGCCGACGACTGGCCCCGGTTCAAGGGCTGGAGCGACGGGATCATGAAGCTCAGCGAGACCATCCTGGGCGGCGAGACGGCCGCCGCCGCGGCGGACGCGTACCGGGCGGCGACGGTCGACATGCGGGCCTACGTGCTGGAGACGATCGAGCGCCGGCGCGCGGCGCCGCAGGGCGACCTCCTGACCCGGCTCGTCGAGGCGGAGGTGGACGGCGAGCGGCTCCGGGAAAACGAGAATCGTCGGCTTCTTCGAGCTGTTGCTCGTGGCCGGCAACGACACGACCACGAACCTGATCTCCAACGCGATCGTCTGCCTCCTGGAGCACCCGGCCGAGCTCGCCCGCCTCCGCGCCGCCCCGCACCTCCTCCCCACGGCGATCGAGGAGATCCTCCGGTACCGCTCGCCGGTGCAGGCCGTGTTCCGCGAGACGCGGCGCGAGGTCACGGTCGGCGGCGCGACGGTCCCGGCCGGCACGCTGGCGCTCGCGGCCATCGGCTCGGCCAACCGCGACCCGGCGCAGTTCCAGGACCCCGGCCGCTTCGACGTCACCCGCGACCCCAACCCGCACCTGGCGCTCGGGCAGGGCGCCCACTTCTGCATGGGCGCGCCCCTCGCGCGCCTCGAGGCCAGGATTGCGGTCTCGGACCTGCTCACCCGCCTCCCGGGCCTCGAGCGCGCGACCGAGGGCCCATGGGAGCCGCGCCGCGCCCTCAACGTCCTCGGCCCCGCCCACCTGCCCATCCGCTTCGAGCCGGGCCGGCGCCTGGGCCCGAGCGCCGGTTAGTGCCCTTGGGGGCGTGCGTCCCCGGCTAGAATCCGCCCGGCGCAGGGCGAGGGATGACCGCCATCGACGGGGACGATATACACTTGGGCGTGTCGCTTCCGACGGCCCTCCTCGTTTCGCGCTACCGTGCCTTCAAGGGCGACGAGGTGCTTCCACTGCGCCCCCTCACGCTCCTGTACGGGCGCAACAACTCCGGCAAGAGCGCGCTCTCGCGTGCGCTCGCCATCGTGGGCGCTTCCGTGGACAAGGAAGCGGCGAGCGCGCTCGTCATCCCGCCGGAGATCCTCCGCGACGGGACCTTCTCGGATCTGGCCTGGCAAGGGGACGCGGGAGATTACTCGTTCGACCTCGGCTTCCGCTGGGACCACGGAGAGCTGCGGGAGGCCCGCTACACGCTCGACGGCGGATCGGCTCGTCCGACCTACGTCAAGGAGCTGGTCCTTCGAGGTGAGGGGGGCAAGGTCTCGTGGGAGGGGATCGCGCGCCCCGATCGCGTGATGCAGCCGGGGGGCGGCCACGTCGGTGGTGAGCAGCGGTTCGTCGGGCTCGTTCCGCAGGGGTCGGACGTACCTGTCCTGCAAGCGCTGGCGGCCCGCATGGAGGCGCTTCGCGGCCGTATCCAGTGGTTGGACGGCGTGCGCGCGCGGCCGATGCGCGAGGTCCCTCGTACGGGGATCGTACCGAAGCACCTCGCGACGGATGGGGCCAATGCGGCGAGCTTCCTGGTGGAGCGGCCCGAGATCCTCGCGGAGGTGAAGCGTTTCTATGCGGCGCTCGACCCACCTCGTGAGCTGGAGGTCCAGGAGGTGCTGGACGTCAGCCACCGGATCAGGCTCAACCTGATGAGTCGGCCGAGCGTCCGGATCGATCTCGTCGACACCGGCGAGGGCATGACGCAGGTGCTCCCCGTGCTGGTGGCAACGGCTCTGGCAGCCGGGATGGGCAAGGGCGGCCTGCTCGCCGTCGAGGAGCCCGAGAGCCACCTCCACCCCGACGCGCAGTCCGCGCTCGCGCGGTACGTCTGCGCCATCGCGGCGCGCGAAGATGCGCCCACGCTCGTGCTCGAGACGCACAGCCGGGTCTTCCTCCTCGGCGTGCAGCTCGCGGTCGCGAAGGGCGATCTGTCGCCCGACAAGGTGAGCCTCGTCTGGGTCGATCAGGATGCCGGCGGGCGCAGCAGCATCACGGAGGTGAAGCTCTCGCCCTCGGGCCACCCGCGCGCGGGCTGGCCCGTCGCCGCGCTGGGAGAAGATCTGCGCTTGGCCGGAGAGCTCGCGCGGCTGGACTTGGGGCCCTCGTCCTGAGATGCGCATCACCGTCGACCACGCCGTCTTCGACAGGCAAACGCAGACGGATGACGAAGCCGCGGGCCTCCTCGACCTGTTCAGCACGGCCGCGCGCGACATCCATCCTCACGCACTGCTCACGGACCCCGTCTACGCTCCAGGCGGCAACCATCCACACATCGAGGACTGGCTCGAAGCGCGCCCTGCACGCGAGGCCGCAAGCTTCGGCGCGGTGCTGGGCCGGGGCCTCATCGCGGCTGGGGGGCCGCGCACTGCGGCCGCCGACGGGCCCCGCGTTCCCGCGGCGCCGGGCGAGGCGAGAGGGCCTCGAACCTGGCACATTCCGGGCCCGCTCACCATTCGGGTGGTGCGCAGGCCGACGAGCGACTGGCGCAATCGCCTCCTGACCACCTCCGACGCCGCCGACCTCTTGCGGGAGCCGGTCCACCTCGTGCTGGAGAACGCGAGGGCAGATAAGGACTTCGTCCGTCACCTGGCCGGTGCGGCCAACGGCGCCACGCTGCAAGCGCTCCTCGATCGTCCCGGAAAAATCGAGAGGCACGGCGGCGGAGGAGGCGAAGCGAAGGTATGGGTCGAGGAGCTGGCCGAGGTGGCGCCAACGGCGCCGGTGGAAGCAGCCAAGTGGCGCAGGATGCTACGCGCGTGGGTGCTCTTCGATCAGGACGCAGGGGAGGCCGATGTTCGCCACCCGTCGACGAGCGCCATGGCGTTCATGCGTGCATGCGAGGACGTCGTCGCCGCCCGCGGGGACGGCTTGTCATGGGCTTGCCTACGTAGGCGCGAGATTCGAGTCCTACGCACCCGACAGCGGCCTCCAGGCTTTCTCCGCGTCGCACACGCCCGTCGTGCAGAAGGTCATCGGCTGGCGAGCGAACCCAGCGACGGCACCCGATGCGTGGGCGTTCGACCTCAAGAAGGGCCTCCGCGGCGACCTGAACGCGACGGTGACGGAGGCCCAGCGCGACGAGATCAAGCGTGGCAACCTAACGCTCGCGGCCAACATGCTCAAGCCACCGTTCAACGCGCTCACCCCCGCCGAGGTGAGCGACCTCGAGCACGGGCTCGGCAAAGCCCTGGGCAGGGCGTTTCGCCAGCCTGCGGCGCCGCCCTGGGTCGCGGACATCCCCGCCGAGTACGATCGCGGCCCCGCCGACCAGGCCCCCCGGCTCGAGCTCGTGCAATCCCTCTTCGACCGGATGTGAGCCATGGAACGCAAGATGTTCGACACCCCGGTGCTCCCTCGCCTCGCGACGATCCTCGCGGAGGTGAAGTCCGGGGACCTCGTCGTCCCGTGGTTCCAGCGCCCCTTCGTGTGGGACGACGACCAGCAGCTCGCGTTGATGGACAGCATCGCGCAGGGCATGCCCATCGGGAGCCTCCTCGTGTGGCGCACGAGCCAGCGAGAGCTTCGCACCTACGAGCGCGTGGGTGGAGTCCGGCTCGAACGCGCGCGAGACGGGGAGAAGGTCAATTACCTCATTGATGGCCACCAGCGCATCTCGACGCTCTTCGGGGCGCTCTACGCGGGCCCGCGCGAGATCGTTGCGAACGACGACGCGCGCTGGTCTCTCTTCTACGAGCTCGGCGCCAAGGACCGCCCTGCCTTCCGGGTGCGCCCGCGTCGCGGTGATGTGCCGGATCACTGGTTGCCGCTCAACATCCTGCTCGATGGGGATAGGCTCTTCGACTTCACGCAACGCCTGCGAAGCGAGGGACGGCGGGTGCTCGCCAAGGAAGCGGAGAACCTCGCCAACGTCTTCCGCGATTACATCATCCCCATCGTCCCGCTCGTGACCGAAGAGCTGGACATCGTGACGGACGCGTTCGTGCGCATCAACAGCCAGGGTGAGGGCATGACGGAGGCCCACATGCTGCGAGCGCTCACCCATCTCAAGGCGAGCGACACGGACTACTATTTCGAGCGGGTGCGTCGGCGGCTCGAGCCGTATGGCTGGGGCGAGCTCCACGACGACGTGCTGGTCAACATCCTCAAGGCACAAATGGGTCTCGACGTCTATGCGGCAGGGGTGCGCGGCGTGCATGAGAAGCTCCAAAAGGATCCCCAGCCTCTCGAGAACCTGCCCGACGTCGTCGAGGAGGCGGTGCAGTTCCTCGTCCAGGTCGGCGTCCGCGGGCCATTCGCGCTCCCATACATGTACCAGCTCGTGACCCTGGCGGCGGTCGCGGCTCGCTTCCCCGAGAGGTTGAGCGCGCACCCCGTCCTGGGGCAACTCGAGCGATGGTTTTGGACCACGACCTACACCGAACATTTCTCCGGGATGACGGGCAATCGCATCCGGAATGGCATCGACGATCTCCTCCGCGGACTTGCTGGGCAGGGCTTCTCGGAAGAGCCTGATCCGCTGCCCGTGCTCCCTCTCACGGAACTGCGGATGTCCGCAGTGCGCGCGAAAGCCTTCCTCCTTTTTCTGGCGCAGCTCCCGAGCGCCGCAGACGCGCGATTGCGGCGTCAGGAGCGGCTCGGGATGGGCGACCCCAAGGTCGTTCCTGTCCTCTTCCCCGGGCGCCGCGAGCGGACCCCGCCAACCGCGTGATCGCGGATCCTGACGAGCTCCGCAAGCTACGCGCGCTCCTCAAGAGCCGTCAGGGCCTGCCGGTTGAGCAGTGCCAAGTCTGCGGAGTTTCCCACGTGGTTGGCGAGATCGACGAGTCCTTGGGAAGGACGGCCGACGAGTTCGGCATCCCGGTCGAAGCGTTGAAGGCTCCGGATCAGGAAGCGTTTCTGGACGCACGCCGCCAATGGCTGCAGGAGCGCGAGGCGGAGTTTCTCGGGCGCTTTGGTCTCGAGATGGGCGACTTCAGATAGGCGGGCCGCAACGTCCCTCAGCCCGAGAGCGCCTTCCACACCTCCGCCAGCCGCTGGGGGGACACCGGCACGGCCGCCTTCAGCTCCGGCGCGAAGACGCTCACCCGCAGCTCCTCGATGAGCCAGTGGAACGCCTCCAGCTCCTCCTCGGGAACGCCGCGGGCGCGGAGCCCCTCGCGGTGGCGCGTCCAGTCGTTCCAGAAGGGCAGCACCTGCGCCGCCTTCGACTGGTCCTTCTGCGGCCCGTTCGGCAGCCGATCGAGCCGGAGCTGGACCGCGCGCAGGTAGCGCGGCAAGTGCGCGAGCCGCTCCCGCGGCGTCCTCGTGAAGAGGCCCGGCGTGGTGAGGCAGGCGAGCTGCGTCCGCACGTCGTCGAGCGCCGTCTTCGGCGCCCCCGGCTTGCCGGCGAGCCCCCGGAGCATCGCCCGCGCCCGGTCCAGCTCGACGCCGATCTCCGACGCCGTCCGGCACAGCTCCGTGAACAGGCCCGGGAGCCGCTTCTGCCCTGCCGCGAGCCGCTCGTTGAACGCCGCCTTCGTGCGCGGGAAGGAGGCCGTGTCCCAGAGAAGGAACGCCTCGTCGATCGCGCGCGCGGCGATCTTCCGGCGCGGCTCGCCCACCGCGTCGGAGAGCCCGCTCATCGCCACCGCGGCGGGCACGTCCTTCTCCAGGCGCTCCAGCGTCGTGTTCGCCTGGAGCAGGAAGAGCCGTCGCAGGCCGCCGCGCGTGGCGTCGTCCGCCGCCGCGCGCGAGGGGAGCGGGCGCAGCGAGACGCTCGCCTGGGCGTCGACCATCGCCGGGAACGCGAGCATCCGCTGCCCGCCGAGCGACACCTCCACCTCCGCCGGCAGCGCGTCGAAGGCCCACGACTTGAGCCCCTCCTTCTCCCACGGGAGGCGCGCGAGCCTCGTCCACGCCTCGCGCGCGACGCCGGCGAAGCGGTCCTGGAGCGCCGCGAGGTCCTTGCCCTGCCCGAGGGTGCGGTCGCCGTCGGTGACGCGGAAGGTGAATGAGAGGTAGGGCGGCAGGCCGTCGCGCGTCCCACGCATCGCGCGGAACGCGGGCGCCGGTGAGGTCGAAGACGGCGCGCGCGAGCGTGGGGAGGAGCGGGCCCTGGAACGGGCGGAGGCTCTCGGCGAGCGTGCGCGCGAGCTCCGGGATCGGCGCGACCGCCTTGCGCAGGATCTTGGGCAGGCCGTGGAGGAGGAGCGAGATCTTCTCGGCGTGCCAGCCGGGGATGGTCCACGCGAGGACGCCGGGGTCGAGCTGGGCGAGCATCGCGACCGGCAGCGTGATCGTGATGCCGTCGTCGTCCTCGCCCGGGTCGAAGCGGTAGGCGAGCGGCAGCTTGGCGCCTCCGATGGGCGAGCTCGTCGGGGAAGCGGTCGGGCGTCAGATCGCCCGCCTCGCCGAGCAGCACGTCGCCGAGCGAGAGGCAGAGCGCCTTCGGGTCTACCGCCTCGGCCTCCTTCCGCCAGGCCTCGAACGTCTTGCCGCTGTATACCCCGTCCGGCACCCTCGCCTCGAAGAAGCCGGCCACCGCGTCGTCGTCCGCGAGCATGTCGCTCTTCCGCGCTTTGTCGCGCAGCCGCCCGACCTCCTCGAAGACGGCGCGGTTGTGATCCACGAACGGGGCCTTCGTCGTCAGCTCCTGCCGCACGAGCGCGTGCAGGATGAACACCCGGCGCGACGCTTTGGGGTCGATGGGCCCGTAGTGGACCTTGCGATCGCGCACGATCGGCAGCCCGTACAGGCTCACCTGCTCCGTCACCATCACCTGCGCCGGCCGCTCGGCCCAGCTCGGATCCCCGTAGCTCCGCTTGCAGAGCGCCCCGCCCGCCGCCTCCAGCCACGCCGGGTCGACCTTCGCCGCCGTCCGCGCGAAGAGCCGCGATGTCTCCACCAGCTCCGCCGCGACCACCCACTGCGGCGGCTTCTTCGACAGGCCCGACGAGGGGTGGAGCGCGAAGCGCGTCTGCCGCGCGCCCACGTACACGCGCTGCTCGGCGTTCCACGTCCCCACGCGGCTGAGCAGCCCGGGGAGCAGCGCCCGGTGCACCGCCTCGTCCCCCGCGGGCTTCTCGTTGACCGAGCACCCCATCTCGCGGGCGATCCGCGAGAGCTGCCCGTGCATGTCGATCCACTCGCGCATCCGCACGTACGACAGGAAGCTGTCGCGGCAGAGCCTGCGGAGCTGGTTCTGCGAGAGGCTGCCCTGCGCCTCCGGAAGTGGTGCCAGATCTTGAGCAGGCTCGCGAAGTCGGAGGCCTCGTCGCGGAAGCGCCGGTGCGCGTCGTCGGCCTGCTTCTGCGCCGCGAGCGGGCGCTCGCGCGGGTCTTGGATCGCCGAGCGCCGCCGCGATGATCAGCACCTCGCGCAGCGCGCCCTGCTCCTCGCCCCCGAGGATCATCCGGCCGATGCGCGGGTCGACGGGCAGCCGCGCGAGCTTCTTGCCGATGTCGGTGAGCTCGCCGTCGCCGTCGAGCGCGCCGATCTCCTCGAGCTCGCGGTAGCCCTCGTCCACCGCGCGCTTCGGCGGCGGGATCGAGGAAGGGGAAGCCCTCGATGTCGCCGAGGCAGAGCGCCTTCATCTGGAGGATGGCGCCCGCGAGGCCGACGCGGAGGATCTCGGGATCGGTGTACGCCGGGCGGAGCCCGAACTCCTGCTCCTCGTAGAGGCGGAAGCAGACGCCGCTCTGGATGCGCCCCGCGCGGCCTTTGCGCTGGTCGGCGCTGGCGCGCGAGATGGGCTCGACGTGGAGCTCGGTCACGCCCGATGCGCGGGTCGTGCCGGTTGAGGCGGGCGACGCCGGAGTCGACGACGTAGACGATGCCGGGGATGGTGAGCGACGTCTCGGCGACGTTGGTGGAGAGGACGACGCGGCGCTCGCGGGAGCGGCGCGAAGACGCGCGCCTGGTCGGCCTGGGAGAGGCGGCCGTAGAGGGGGAGGAGCATCGTGTGGGGCAGGGCGCGGGCGGTGAGCGCCTCGTGGGCTTCGTGGATCTCGCGCTCGCCGGGGAGGAAGACGAGCACGTCTTCCCGCGGGTCGATCTCGGTGATATCGTCGACCGTGGCGGCGACGGTCTCGGCGAGGTCGGCCTCGTCCCGGTCGGGCGGGCGGTAGATGACCTCGACGGGGTAGGTGCGGCCGGAGACCTCGACGACGGGGGCGTCGTCGAAGAAGGCGGAGAAGCGGTCGGGGTCGAGGGTGGCGGAGCTGACGATGACGCGCAGGTCCGGCCGCCTGGGCAGGATGCGCTTCACGTGGCCGAGGAGGAAGTCGACGTTGAGGTTGCGCTCGTGCGCCTCGTCGAGCACCAGCGTGTCGTACTTGCGGAGGAGCGCGTCGCCCTGGATCTCGGCCAGGAGGATGCCGTCGGTCATGAACTTGACGTACGTGGCCGGCGAGGTCCTGTCCGAGAAGCGGATCTGGTAGCCGACCTCGCGCCCCAGCTCGACGCCGAGCTCCTCCGCGACGCGCGCGGCGACGCTGGTGGCGGCGATGCGCCGCGGCTGCGTGACGCCGATGCGGGCCTCGAGGCCCGCGGCCCATCGCGAGGCAGATCTTGGGGAGCTGCGTGGTCTTGCCGGAGCCCGTCTCGCCCGCGACGATGACGACCGGGTGCCGTCGATCGCGGCCGCGATGTCGCGAACGCGCGCCGTGATGGGCAGCTCTTCGGGGAAGCGGATGGGGCGGGGCATCGGCGGGGGCGCGGAACCTAGCACCAGTCCGCTCCCGCGCCCGAGCCCGAGCCCGAGCCCGCGCCCACTCTTCTGGAAATCGGGCTCGGGCTCGGGCTCGACACGGAGGGGAGCCCCCCCGCCGGGCTCAGCGCTCGTGCTCGCAGCGGTCCATGCAGAAGCCGCGTGCGCGGTCGCACTGCCACTCTTGCCCGTGGAACGCGTGCCCGACGTGATCCACGCAGTCGTGGTAGTGGAAGTCGCACTCGTCCTTGCAGTGCTCGTAGCGCTCCCCGTCCTTGTCCTCGACCCCCGCCCCGCCGGCGAGAGGCTGGAGCGCTGCCGGCGCCATCGACGCAGGCGCGGGTGGAGGAGGCACGTCGCCCCGCGCATCGCCGGCGAAGCCCGCGAGGGCGGCGAGCGAGGAGAACACGAACGGCGCGACGATCCTGGCTCCGATGCGCATTGCGGTATCCCCCGGCGCCACCCCGCGGCGGCGCGACAGTCCGTGGGGAACGTCGGGCGCGGCGGGCGGTTCGTCGATGGGGTCGCGCGCCGGCGCGCCCGGCGCTCCGCGGCTTGCGGGCTGAAGCTGCGGGCCGCGGCGCCCCGGGTGGCGTGATCGGGGGCGCGTTCCCCTCACCCCCCGAACGCGTCCGCGAACGCGTCGAACGCGACCCGCACCCGCGCCGTCGCCCGCCTCCCCGGCGCGCACACCGCGTGGACCACCGGCCCGTCGGCCACCTCCTCCGGGAAGAGCTGCACCAGGTTCCCGGCGCGTACGTGCGCGTCGACCATGAAGTCGAACGCCTGCGCGAGGCCGAGGCCCGCGAGGGCGGCGTCGACGATGGCGGGGGCGTAGTCGAGGGCGAGGCGGGGCTTCACCTCGCGGGCGCCGGATTGGAAGAGCCAGGGGTAGGGCTTGCCGCTCGTGGCGACGAGGACGATTGCGTCGTGGGCGTCGATGTCGTCGAGGCGGCGGGGGGCGCCTGCGCGGGCGAGGTAGGTGGGGGAGGCGACGAGGGCGATGCGGGTGCCGCGGAGGCGGCGGGCGACGAGGGCGGAGTCGACGAGGGGGCCGACGCGGACGGCGACGTCGACCTGCTCCTCGGCGAGGCGGGCGAGGCGGTCGGTGACGACGAGGCGGAAGGAGAGGCGCGGGTGGCGGGCTCGGAGGATGGCGAGGGCGGGTGGGACGAGGGAGGCGACGGCGAAGGGGTGGGTGACGACGAGCTGGCCCGTGGGCTCGCGGCGCGCGCCCTCGACGACGGCGCGCGCGCCGAGGACGGCGGTGACGGCGGGGCGCGCTCCCTCGAAGAACGCCTCGCCCTCGCGCGTGAGGGTGACGGCGCGCGGGCCGCGCTCGAGCAGCGCGTGGCCGAGCTCGCGCTCCAGGGCGCTCACGCTCTTGCTGACGGCGGCCGGGCTCACGCCGAGGCGCGCGGCCGCGCGGCGGAAGCTCTTCTCCTCCACGACGGCGACGAAGGGGACGACTCCGCGGAAGAGGTCGAGGTCCATGGTGTTGACCTGAGGTTAACACGACGGTGACTCCAGGCGTGATTGTGGGCCTCCGGCGGCTCCGTAGGATTGCGTGCACGGAGGCACGGAGATGAGCACGCGCAAGACGGCGGTGGTGACGGGGGCGACGAGCGGGCTTGGCGAGTCGGCGGCGGTGGCGCTGGCGAGGGAGGGGTTCCGGGTGCTCGTGGTGGGGCGCGACGCGGCGCGCGGGGCCGAGGTGGTGCGGCGGGCGAAGGAGGCGGGGGGCGAGGCGGAGTTTTTGACGGCGGACCTGTTCGCGCTGTCGGACGTGGGGCGGCTCGCGGCCGAGATCGGAGCGCGGGCGCCGAAGCTCGACCTGCTGGTCAACAACGCCGGCGGGTCGTTCGGGCCGACGACGATGACCAGGGACGGCCTGGAGCGCACGTTCGCGCTCAACGTGGCGGCGCCCTACGCGCTGGTGGAGGCGCTCATCGAGCCGCTCGCCGCGGCGCGCGGGCGCGTGGTCAACATCGTGACGGGCGTGCCCGGCGGCGCGAAGGCGACGCTGGCAGAGGCTCACGGGGCCCAAGGCGAGCGCCGGCATGGGCGGGTACATCAAGGCGAAGCTCGCCCTGATCGCGCTCACCCGCGCCTGGCAGCGCCGCTACGGCGCGCGCGGCGTCACGTTCGTCGCGCTGCACCCCGGCATCATCCCGGGCACGCGCTTCGGCGCGGAGACGCCGGCGTGGCTGCGCGCGGTGGGCGAGACCATCGCGAAGGTCTTCGGCCTGGCGTCGAGCCTGGACGAGGCGACGATGCGCTACGTCCGCGCCGCGACCGGCGAGGTGGAGGCCGGCGGCTTCTACTACGAGGGCAAGCTCCGCCCTCCGCCCAAGGCCGCGGACGACGAGACCTTCGCCGAGTCCCTCCGGGCCGCCATCGCCCCGCTTGCGGCGCCCGTCGTCGCCCGCGCGTGAGCCAGGGCCCTGCAATCCTAACCGCGCCCGGAGCGAGCTGCCGTTTACGGCAGCTCGCGGAGGAAGCGGGGGCCGCCGGTATGCTCAACGGCCCGTCGTACGAAGCCGCACCCCCGCTTCCTCCGCGTCCCGCCTTCGGCGGGACGCTCCGGGCGCGGTTAGGATTGAAAGCCTCCGGCGCTGGATAACGCTCATGGGGGCCGGGGGGCGAGGGCGTCCGGGCGTGCTTCGCGGCCCGCTTCCGGCGCAACGCCAGGAGCCCCACGATCCCCAGCGCAGCGGCGCCCGGGGGCGCCTCGTCCGGCGCGCCCGCCACGCGGCACGAGCACCCGCCGTGCATACCGGCGGCCATCATCTTCCCACCCCCCGTGCTCGTACTCGTTCCCGTTCCCGTTCCCGTTCCCGTTCCCGTTCCCGTTCCCGTGCTCGACCCGCCGACCCCTCCGTCCATCATCGGCGGAGGAGGCGGCGTCGCCGGCACGCACGGATCGAGATCCGTCCCCCCGATCGCGGACCACGGCTGCCAGCCGTTCTTCGCGTCGTGGTAGCTCCGCGTGAGCACGCCGTCGGGATCGATGGTGAAGACCTCGGCGCTCCCGTCGGAGCGAATCCACGCGAACGGGTCCGACGACGTTTGCTGATCGAAGTGCGGGGTGAAGCTCGTCCAGCTCGTCCCGTTCCACCAGAGGTGGACCACCTTCCCGTCCGACGTGCGTGCAAACACCTCGGGCCCGGGCGAGGCGCCGTTGCCGGACGGGTTGACGATGGCGGAGGGCTCGCCCGCGACGTGGAGCCCGGGGGAGAGGACCGAGAACGTGCCCCAGCTCGTGCCGTATGCCGCGTGGTGGAGCTGCCCGTCGTGGCCGGTGGCGAAGACCTCGAGGTGCCCGTCCGCCCAGCGCACGGGCACGGGGCGGGAGGCGAGGTCCCCACCGAGCGACGCGAACGCGTGCCATCCGTTCGTGAAGCCCGCGCCCGAGCTCGACCAGGTGTGCCAGGCGGCGCCTTTCGAATCGGTCGCGAAGATCTCCGCGTGCCCGTCGTTCCACAGGATGGCGGCGGCGCCCGTCACGAAGTCGACCCCGCCCAGGCTCGCCCACGGCGCCCACCCGGGGTCGGTGCCCTGCGCGTAGTGCGTGTGCCAGATGGCGCCGTCCGTGCCGAGCGCGAAGACCTCCATGTGCCCGTCCTGCCAGACCAGCGTGGAGAGGTGCGAGAGCTTCGTGCTCGGCATGCCCCCGAGATCGGCGTTCCACTTCGTCCACCCCGTCGTGAAGTCGAGCCAGAGGTGCTGCGCCGAGCCGTCCGGCGCCGGGTCGAAGAGTCGGCATACCCCTGGATGGGCCAGAACCCGGCGGCCGCCCCGCACTCCGAGCTCGTGTCGAGCGAGTACATCGTGTTCCACGTATCCGTCGTCCCGTTCGGATACGTGTGCAGCTCCTCGCCCGCCTTCGTCTTGACGAAGATCTCGGGGTGCCCGTCGTTGGTCCAGTTGACCAGCGTCATCGCGTCGTTGCCCGAGACCTGCGAGAGGCTCCCGTTCCCCGCCAGCGCCTGGAGGCCCGCGAGGGTGCCGTCGTAGCGGTCGAGATCGACGGTCCCGCTCACGCCGGGGCAGCTCCCCGTCACGCTCCATTGCCAGAAGGCCGCCGAGGTGAAGTCGTTGCCGAGGCCGACCTCGTAGCAGTTGCTCGTCGTGGGCCACGAGATGACGAGCGGATAGGACAGGAGCGGCACGTCGTTCACGCCGGAGTCCGAGAACCAGTAGTTGTAGCTGTAGATGAGCGGCGTCCGGCCCGTCTGCTGCGTGACGTAATCCAGCCAGTCCTGGACGCGCTGGGTGATCGTGGCGCCGGGGGCCCAGCCCGAGTCGGGGGTCGAGCCGCCGTACTCGCAGTCGGCCTGCGTCTGGCTCTGGGTGGACGCGGTCGGGCACTCGATGTCGAGCATCGGGGGCAGGTCGCCCGGGCCGAGCGTGCCGACGACGCTGAGGAAGTACTGCGCCTGCGCGGTGCCGTCGACCGTCGGGTCGAAGAAGTGGTACGGGCTCACGAGCAGGCCCGCGGCCTTCGCTCCGCTCCGCTGCGCGGCGAAATCGCTGCTCGTGTAGTAGTTCCCCTGCGTGGCCTTGATGATCGCGAACTGCCGGCCCGAGCTCTTCACCTGGCTCCAGTCGATGGTCCCCTGCCCGGCGGAGACGTCGAGCCCCTCCACGGTCGT
The DNA here is from genome assembly GCA_963827955.1 of uncultured delta proteobacterium. Taxonomy (GTDB): domain Bacteria; phylum Myxococcota_A; class Polyangia; order Polyangiales; family Polyangiaceae; genus CAWHDJ01. The sequence continues at coordinate 367,981 of CAWHDJ010000018.1, forward strand.
CGTCGGGCAGACGGTCGTGGACGCCTCCTCCGCGGTGCCGACGGGCTGATCCTCGCCGTCGTGCGAGCCCTCCCCCTCGGGCCCGCAGGCCGCCAGCAACGCGACGGCGATCAAGAAGGCCCTGTGGAGGCGAAGCATGCGCATGACGCGATGATAACCGATCGTGCTCGTGCACGCGCTCGCGCCCGAACGAATCACTTGACAGTTATATGAACGAAAGCTTATTCATCGCCCGGTGGACGTCTTCGCCGCCGTCGCCGACCCAGGCCGCCGCACGCTGCTCGACCTCCTCCTCCAGGGCCCGAAGCCCGCGGGTGATCTCGTCGACGCCCTCCCCGGCATCACGCAGCCCGCCGTCTCGCGCCACCTCAAGGTGCTGCGGGAGGCGGGTCTCGTCGAGATCACGCCGGAGGGCCAGCGCCGCATCTACGCGCTGAAGCGCGAAGGCCTCGCCGAGCTCGACCGATGGATCGACCGTTACCGGCGCTTCTGGGCCGACAGCCTCGACGCCCTCGAGGCGCACCTCGCCGCGCAGTATTCCCCCCGGAAAGGAACGAAGGAATCATGGACCATGCGAGCCGCAAAGGCGCCGTCGTCGCCGAAGGCGACACCTCCTCCGTCGTCTTCGAGCGCCGCCTCCCGTACCCGATCGAAGCCGTCTGGCGCGCCGTCACCGAGCCGGGCGAGCGCGCGCGCTGGTTCGGCAAGACCACGCTCGAAGCGCGCAAGGGCGGCGCGATCTCGATGATCGCCGACGGCCCGCCGATGCCGGAGGAGGTGCGCAGGATGCGGGGCGAGGTCGTCGTCTGGGATCCTCCCCACGTCTTCGAGCACACGTGGAGGCAGGCCCTCATCGGCGACACCGTGGTCCGCTACGAGCTATTTCGCGACGGCGACGTGACCGTGCTCAAGCTCTCGCACACCGGCTTCCGCCCGAAGGACGCGGGCGGCTACATCCCCGGCGAGCACGCCTACCTCGACCGCCTCGAGGCCGCCCTCGCGGGCGAGCCGGTGCCGAGCTGGCAGGCGCGCTACTCCGAGGTGGCCACGCTCTACGGTCCTCCGCCGAGCTGGGGATGATCCCTCACGGGCGCCGCCCCCCACGCCGCAGCGCGAGGGTGGGCGGCGGCGCGCTCAGGGCCCGCAGTACTTCGGGCCGCCGCAGCCGAAGAAGTCGATGGCCGAGCCGGCGACGCAGTGCCCGCCGTGGCAGTCGGAGTCTACCGTGCACGTGACGGCGCAGTATTCGCCGCCCGTGCTCATGTCCACGCAGCAGGTGTTGGTCTGGCAGCTCGCGCCGAAGCCGCAGCACTGGAACTCGCCGGGGTTCGCGCTCGAGCTCCCGACGCAGACCTGCGAGGGCGTGGGGGCGCCCGCCTTGTTCAGGAACGGCTGGCAGCAGGCGCCGGTGGCGGGGCAGTCGGCGTTGCCGTGGCAGAGGCACGAGGCGCCCCCGTCGGGCGGGTTCCCCGCGTCGAGCGCGAGGCACTCGCCCGTCCCCGCGTCGGCGTCGGTGAGGACGCAGCACCCGCCGTAGCAGTCGGCCGGCCCGGTGCACGGCCCCGGGACCTGCGCCGTGCCGGGGCCGCAGTACTTGCCGTTGCCGCACCCGGTGACGTCGACCGGGTTGCCCGCGACGCAGTGCCCGCCGAAGCAGTCGGCGTCCGTCGAGCAGGGCTTGGCGCAGTACTCGCCGCCCGTGCTCATGTTCGCGCAGCAGAGGGTGCCTTGGCAGGTCGTGATGCCGCCCTGGCAGCACTGGAGGGCGTAGGGGCTGTCCCCGGGCGACTTCGCGCACGCCTGCGCGCTGGTCGCGCGGCCCGTGCTGTCGAGGAGCGGCTCGCAGCAGGCGTTGCTGCCGGGGCAGTCGTTGTTTCCGACGCACAGGCACGTGACGCCGGCGCCCTGATCGGCGCACGCGCCGGTCGCCGCGCCTGCGTCCTGGAGGCCGCAGCAGCCGCTGTTGCACTGCGGCGACGTGGTGCAGGCCGAGCCGGCGGGCAAGCCGCCCGACGAGCTCGAGCTCGAGCTCGGGCCGGCGCCCGGTCCCGCCGACATCGAAGTCGAGGTCGAGCCCGAGCCTCCGAAGCCCGAGCTCGACGTCGAGGTCGAGCCCGAGCCTCCGAAGCCCGAGGACGTGGGACCCATCATGGTGCCGGGTCCGCAGTACTTGCCGTTGCCGCACCCGAAGATGTCGACGGGGCTCCCCTCCACGCAGCTCCCGCCGTTGCAGTCCGCGTCGGTGTTGCAGGGGAGGGCGCAGTACTCGCCGCCCGTGCTCATGTTGACGCAGCAGTTGCTGCCCCCGCAGATCGGGCCGCCGCCCATGCAGCACTCGAACAAGCCCGCGGTGTCGTTCGGTATCGCGCACACCCGGGCCTCCGTCACGCGGCCCGTCCCGTCGATGAAGGGCTGGCAGCACGAGGGGCTGCCGGAGCAGTCCTGGTTCCCGATGCAGAGGCACTGCCCCGAGCCCGGGTCGCCGCACAGGCCGGTCGCGGCGTTCGCGTCCGTGAGGACGCAGCAGCCGCCGTTGCAGTCGGACGCGGTGCGGCACGGCGTGGGGCTGCTGCTGCACGCGCCGTAGAGCGCGATCGCGGCCGACGACGCGATCGCGGCGACCACCGTGAGGCTGGCCGCGACGCTGGGAAAGCGGCCCGGCTTGCGTGAGCTGCTGCGCGCTTGGTGAGACATGGAAGCTCCCTCCATCGTATCGCGCACGGGAGGGGCAACGTCCCCGATGGTTTGCGACACCCTCGTCGGTGTCCGACGCCGATCGACTCAATCCGGGTTTGAACCGCCAAGACGCCAAGACGCCGAGACGAAAAAAGCAAAGAGATGATTTTTCTCTGTCTTTTGGCGTCTTGGCGTCTTGGCGGTTAGATCTCTTTCTCGAACAGGTCTTCACCCCCGCGGCGGGCGCCGCCGGTCGTGGAACCACGCCCGGTACTTCCGCATCCGCGCGACCTGCGCCCATGGCGCCCGCCGCCGGCACGTCGACGCCTCCTCGCTCCCCGCGGGCGCGCCCCAGCGGGCCTCCGGGCAGTCGTTCGGGTCGTAGGCCATCTCCAGGGCGGAGGCGCGCGCGAGGACGTCGGCGAGGGTGAGGGTGAACTGCGAACCGTCGCTGCGCTCGTAGGCGAAGGATCGCGCCGCGAGCGTCGCCGCGAGGCGGGCCGTGAGGTCGGCCTTCACGTCCGCCGCCGACTTGCCGGCGGGCATGGCGAAGCGCTCGGGGCGGCGGGCGACGCGATCGGGGAAGCCGCGCACGACGTCGACGGCGATCAGCAGGCGGAGGTCGCGCGAGGGGGTGGAGAAGTCCTCCCAGGGGCCGGTCGTCTCGAAGATGGTGGAGCCCTCGGGCATGTCGATCGTGCCGCCTCCGCCGGCGAAGTGGCGGGCCGCGTTCCCCACCGAGAGCACGCGGCCCTTCACCTGCTCCTCGAGCGCGTCGACCGCCTCGTCGAGCGCGCGCGCCGGGTCGAGCGGGGAGGGGGAGAGCACGTCGTCCATCGTGTCGTAGAAGCCCTCGACCCCGCCGGCGTACTGCGCGAGCGAGACGTCGCCGTAGTCCGGGCTCTCGGCGATCTCGCGGTTCGTGAGCGCGCGCGGGCGGCCCGCGGCGTCGACGACCACCGGCCGGAAGCGCTTCCAGCCCGGGCTGCCGAGCGCAGGGTCGAGCGCGAAGAGGAAGTTGCCCCGCCAGAAGCGCCGGCGCGCGACGGTGCCGTCGGGCTGGCCGTCGACGGCGAGGAGCGCGCCGCCCGCGCGATCGGTCTCGGGGATGCGCGCGGCGACGACGAGGACGTGGCCGTACGGGTCGGCGTAGACGGTGCCGGGGCGGAGGCTCTCGAAGGTGAGCGGGACGGGGTAGTAGTCGCCCTCGTCCTGGTCGGCGGGCGTGCGCCCCGTCCCCGAGTGAACGGTGTCGGCGAGCTTGACGCGGAGGAACTCGACGAAGGTGTCGGCGGCGCGCGCGCGCTGGGGCACGGGCTCGAGGTTCGTGTGCCAGCGGAGGCAGTGCGGGGGCTGGCCGCCGCCGCCGCGGGTGCAGCTCGAGAAGCCGAAGGGGAGGCCGAGCTTGAAGGCGAAGTAGGCGCGGAGGAAGTAGGGGAGGTCGGCGCAGTCCGGGTCGATTGGGAGCGCCCTGGGCCCGCCGTCGTCCTCGCCGAGGCTCAGGTAATCGTGGAGGACGTTGCGCGCCGGGTCGCGGAGCGCCTGGTGGAGCGCGGGGAAGACGAGCGGCTCGCCCGGCGGCGCGTCGAAGAGCTTCTCGATCCACGCCGAGTAGAGCGCCTCCACGGCGCGGCCCCAGCGCGCGTGCACGGTCCACGCCCCGCCCCAGGAGCGCGTCTCCTTCACGGGCGCGGGCGAGGCCTCGACCACCGCCTCGGCGCACGCCGCGACGCCGGCTCCCTCGAGCGCGACGCGGTAGGTGCCCTGCGCGGGCGCGGGTACCTCGGCGTACCACCAGAAGGGCGAGCCGCCGCGCCGCACGCGGGAGCCGGCGACGTCGGCGCCGGCCGGGTCGCGGATGGAGAGGGCCGCGTCGAGCGCGGTCGGCGCGACGGCGAGGACGCGCAGGGGAGCGCCGGCGTGCGGGGCGTGCGGCGAGGTGAAGAGGGTGATGCCGAGCGCCTCGGGGGCGCTGCACGCGGGCGGGCGCGCGGCGCTCGCGGTGGGCGAGGGCGCGCTCGTGGCGGATGGAGGCGGGGGCGCGATGGACGCGATGGGGGCCGCGCTCGCGGCGGGCCCGGGGGACGAAGGCGCGGAGCAGGCGGCGGCCGCGAGGGCCAGGGCCAGGACGCTCCGGTGCATCGGATCCCATTACGCCGGCTCCGGTGCGACGGGAAACTTCGTGCGCGGCGCCGCGCCTTTGCGCGCCCTCCGGTCCACGGATAGGATTCGAAGCCATGCGCGCGCGCTTGGCCCTTGCGATCCTTGCCGGAGGCCTCGCGGCCACCGCCGCGGCGGGTGGCTGCCAGATCATCTCCCAGCTCAACGACCTTCAGGTGGGCACCGGCGGCGGCGCCGGGACCACGACCACGAGCTCCGGCACGGCGGGCAGCAGCTCCAGCACGACTTCCACGGCCAGCGCCTCGGCGTCGTCGTCGGCGAGCTCCTCCTCGTCGTCGTCCAGTAGCTCCGCGTCGTCGTCCTCCAGCAGCTCCACCGGCGGGTGCGACTTCGACGGCGGCGCCGGGACCTGCGCGTCCCCCCCGTGCCCCGGCACCTGCACGGACGGCGTGTGCAGCCTGGTGTGCGACACGGCCAGCACGTGCATGCCCATGGGCGCGGACGCGGGCGACACCATCCCGATCCACGTCATGATGGGGGCCTCGGCCATGCAGTGCAACGACAGCTCGTGCGCGGGGAAGACGTTCCAGTGCTCCGACGGCCCCTACCTGTGCGAGCTCGACTGCAACGCGTCGGGAGCGTGCACGTCGAGCACCATCCTCCAGTGCGGCCAGGGGCCGTGCCGGCTTTCGTGCGCACAGATGGCCTGCATGGGGACGACGATCCTCTGCGGGCAGGGCCCGTGCGACGTCGAGTACTTCCTCCCCACCATGTCCCCGCAGCCCCCTGTCCCCCTGAGTCAGAAGAACTGCAGCCAGTCGTGCGGCTGCTCGGGGCGCAACAACGACACGGGCGGGCCCATGTGGATGGCGCCGACCTCGGACTGAGCGGAGCGGCGCGCCTCAGAAGCTGCCGCGGAGCCCCGCGACGCCGGGCCCGACGAAGGGCGTGACCGTGAGCGCCGTCCGCGGCGCCGGCGCGCTGCTCGGCCGCAGGGCGACGCCGACGAAGCCGACCACGAGCCCCGCCCCGGCGAAGGCGAAGCTCACGTTGGAGACGTTGGCGAGCGTGTTCGCCGTGCTGATGTCGCCCTGCTCGCCGGTGCCGCAAACGTTCTGCACGCAGTGGTTCTTGATGTCCGACACCTTGGAGAGCGTCATCGAGCCCGTGATCACGCCCACGAGCGCGCCGAGGCCGGCGACGCCGAAGCCCGTGCCCATGAGGATCGTGGGGGTGCTCGTGGGCGCCGCGGCGCGAGGCGGCTCCGGCGGCGGGACCGGAGGCAGCCGCGGCGCCGTCGTGACCGGCGGTGGAACGAGCGCGGGAGGCGGGACGGGCTCGAGCGCGGGAGGGAGCGCCGCGGGGGCCGGCTCGAGCGCGGGGATTGTGACGAGGATCTCCGTGCGCTGCGGGGGGACGTCGACGTCCTGGGACCACGCCTTCTTCCCGGGGGCGGTGGCCGCGATGTGGTGCTTGCCCGGGTCCATCGGGAGCGGCGTGCCCAGCACGGCGCCGGCCATCGCCTCGTCGTCGACGCTGACGACGAGGCCCGCCGCGGGCGCGTTCACCTGAAGGATCACGCGCCCGACCTTCTTCTCGACGGCCGCCACCTGCTCGCGCGCGAAGTCCTCCCGCTCCTTCTGGCCCTCGCGGCGCGCGACCGCCGCCGCCGAGGTGTACTCGGCCCACGCCGACGCGAACTTGCCCTGCTTGTCGTGGCAGTACGCCAGGTTCAGCAGCGTGCCGAGCTTGGGGTCGAGGCGCTGGCTCTCGGCGAGCTTGGGGCAGGCCTCGGCGTAGCGCTCCTGCTTCACGAGGTCGCGCGCCTGCTCGAAGAGCGCCTCGGCCACGGCGGTGGGAGACGGGGCCTGCGCCGAAGCGGCCAGCGGGGCGAGGGCCACGAGGGAGAAGGCCACGGCGCAGAGGAGGGCCCGCGGGCCTTCGTTTCGCCTACGCAGGGAGGTTACCGGGAGGGTCAATCGCGATCTCCGAGGATACGGTCGAGCTTGCCCCCGTGCTTCGCGGGGCCGGGCTTCGCGGGGCCGTGCGGACCGGGCGCGGCGGCGGCGCGGGCGCCCGCGTCCGCCGTGGCGGCGACCTTCGCGGGCGGCTCCGCCTCCGTCGCGCTCGTCGCGGGCGAGGGCGCCGTCGCGCTCGCGTGGGCAACGGGGACGACCTCGGGCTCCGTCGGGTGGGACGGTGCACGGACCGCCGGGCCCGAGCCGGGGAGCGGCGTGGCGGGCGGCGCGGACGACGCGGCGACGGGATGCGGGAGGCCGCGGCCCTCGCCGCCGTTGCGCGCGAACGCCCAGACCGCGAGCCCGAGCGCCGCCGCGATCACGGCGCCCGCGACGACCTTCACCCGCTGGCCGCGCGCGCGCAGGCGCATCGCGCGCGGCGTCTCCAGCGCCGCGACGCTCTCCGTCGTGGGCCCGCTCCGGCTCGTGACGCCGACCTCGCCCGAGACCGCGTCGCTCGCGCCGCTGGAGACCATCGTCCCGCGGCTGGGGCCGATCGCGCGCCGCGTGGGGGGCAGGGACGCCTCGGGCGTGTCTCCGAGCTCCTCCGAGACGGGCGCGCGCTCGGTCTTGCCCGACGGGTCGGGGCGCGTCGCGTCCGGCGCGCCGCCTCGACCCGGCTTGCCGATGGTCACGGTCGACGCGACGTGCCGCTCGGCGGAGGCCTCGGCGCGGGCCTGGGCGCGCGTGCGCACCTCGGCGGCGGCGCGCGAGTCCGCCTCCAGATCCGCCAGCGTCATCGTCGCCTCGTCGAGCCCGAGCCGCTTCGCGCACGCGACGAACGCGGCGATCGCCTTGCCGGCCGAAGCGGGGCGCTGGTCCGGCCGCTTGGCGAGCATGGCCAGCACCGGCGCGTCCAGCTCCCGCGGCAGATCCGGGCAGACGGCCGAGATGTGCGGCGGCTCCTCCACCGCGTGCTTGAGGAGCATGTCCACCGCCGACTCCGCGTCGAAGACCGCCGTGCCCGTCAGCATCTCGTGGACCATCACGCCGAGCGCGTAGATGTCCGTCCGGTGATCCGTCGGCTTGCCGCGCGCCTGCTCGGGCGACATGTACCGCGGCGTCCCGAGCACCATGCCCGAGCCCGTCCGGTGGGTCACGTCGTCGGTCAGCAGCTTGGCGATGCCGAAGTCGAGCAGCTTGGGCAGGCACGTCCCGTCCCGCTCCCGCGCGAGGAAGACGTTGTCGGGCTTCAGGTCGCGGTGGGTGATGCCCGTCTCGTGCGCGGCGTCGAGGCCGTCGGCGATGCCGCGCACGATGGGCAGGACGAGGGCGACGGGGACGCGCCCCACGCGCGCGAGCAGCTCGCCCAGCGTCGAGCCGTCGAGCCACTCCATCACGAAGTAGTGGCGGCCTACGCCCGGCAGGGTGCCGAACGAGAAGATGTCGATGATGTTGCGCTGGCGGATCTTGTTGACCGCGCGCGCCTCCGCCACGAACCGCGAGACGACGACCGGATCGGACGCGAAGCGCTTGTTCAGCACCTTCACGGCGACGCGCTTGCCGATGACGGGCTGCTCGCCCGCGTACACGTCGCCGAACGTGCCCGCCCCGAGCTTCTTCAGGATGCGGTACTCGCCGACCATCGCCCCCGGTTCGAGCCCGGGCTCGGGCGCCGGAGCGACGTGCTCAGGGCACGTGTGCGCATCCTCGCCGAGCTCGGCCCCGCACTCCGGACAGGTGGCCATCGAACGTCCAGGGTAATGAGGAAAGCGCCTTCTGGCTACCCTGTGGCACGTTCCTTGACGCCGTAGCCCCGGTGCGCCAAGCCTCCGGGCCATGAAGCTCGTCACCGCCGCCCTCGCCGTGCTCGCCCTCGCCGCCGCCACCGCCTCGTGCAGCAAACCGAGCGACGCCCAGCCGGCGGCGTCCTCCTCCGCGACGGCCGCAGGGCCGGCCGCCGAGGGGCGCCGCGTCGACATCACCGTGGGCCCGGAGGGCTACGTCCCGTCGACCATCCAGGCCAAGGCGGGCGAGAGCCTCGTGCTGCGCTTCACCCGCACGACGAAGAGCGACTGCCTGGCGCAGGTCGTCTTCCCCGAGCTGAAGATCAAGAAGGATCTGCCGATGAACACGACGGTCGAGATCCCCGTGAAGGCCGACAAGCCGGGCAAGATCGCCTTCCAGTGCGGGATGGCGATGGTCCACGGCCACATCGACGTCGGCGGGAGCTGAGCGCCCCCTCCGGCCCTACCTCCCCTTGCAGTTGGCGAGGCAGGCCGTGTAGGTCGGCAGGTTGCCGTTGATGTCGTCGCACGTGGCGTTGTTGATGCACTCGGACTGGCAGAGGTAAGAGCCCGAGCAGTCCATCGCCACGCCGCCGCTGCTGGTGCTGCTGCCGGCCGCGGAAGCTCGAGCTGACGTTGGCCATGCACTGCGTCAGGTGATTCTTGGGCGCGGGTGCAGTCATCGCTCCCGCAGGCCGCGAGGGCCGCTCCCGACGCCACGAGGGCGGACAGCGCGAGCGCAATCTTCCAGTTCATCGTCGATCCTCTCCAAGGCCGCGGGCGTCCGCGACGAGCCCTCGCGCGACGTATATCCCGGCGACGCGTCCCGTCAACATACCGGCACGCCCGGGTCCGGGGAAGGAGCGGCTTTCCTGGTTTCCAGCAATCGCGCCCTGATAGATTGCGGGCGATGAGACACGAGGGAGGACACTGATGCGGCTCGCCATGGTCGCGACGCCGGCGGCGCTGCCCGATCTCCGCCCGGCGCCCGGATCCCTCGACGGCGACATGATCCGCGCGCGGCTCGCGCTCCAGGATGCCTCGTTCCAGGTGGTCGACCTCGACCCCGCCGTCGACGTCGCCGAGCAGATCGAGGGCCTCTTCGACCGCGGCGAGGCCGGGGACGAGCCGGTCCTGCTCTACGCCTCGTGCACCGTGATCCTCGACGTGGAGGGCGAGATCTTCCTGAGCTTCGACCCCTCCCAGCCCGAGACGGGCGACGCGCTCCAGGACATCGCGCTCGTCTTCCGCGAGCGGGCGCGCGGGCCCGTCGCCTTCTTCCTCGAGCTCCGGCACGCGCCGGATCCCGAGGATCCCTTCCGGTCCGCGACCGTCGTCGCCGCCGCCAAGCAGGCCATGGCCGCCGGCGGCGCGATCGACGTGCTGGTCGCGGCGCGCCCCCTTGCCCCGGACGAGCAAGACGACCGCGCCTCCCCCCTCACGCGCGCGCTGATCGAGGCGCTCGACGACCCCGACGCGCAGTACGGGCTCACGCTCGCCGCGTTCGTCGCGGCCGCGCGCGACAACCCGGAGATCGCCGGCGCCGTCCCGTGCTTCGCCTACGTGCGGACGCCCTCCCAATTCGCGCTCCTCCCCGTCGTCCCGCGCCCCGCGTCCAGGCCCCCGCGGGATCCCTCCCTTCCCAGCATCGAGCCCGAGGCCGAAGCCCCGCCGGCTCGCCGCGTCTCCGCGCCCATCCTCCCGGGCCCCATCGCCGGCGAGGCACCGCCGGCCCGCGGCTCGCTCGTCTCCATCCCCGTCGTCATCGACGACGCTCCCGCTCCTCCCGAGCCGCGCCCGCCCATGCGCAGCATCGAGGTGGATCTCGACGAGGGCGACCGCGCCCCGCTCATTCCCGAGCCCGAGCCCGAGCCCGCGCCCGAGCCCCCGCCCCCCACCAAGCCCTCGCCCTCGGCCTCGCCTCCGTCCGCGAAGCCCTCGGCCCCGCCTCCCGCTCCCGCGCCCGCTTCGATCCCCCCGTCGCGCACCTCGCCCCAGTCATCCGCGCGCGCCGCGGCGGCGGTGCTCCCGGAGCAGCGCACCTTCCTCAAGTCCGAGCCGCCGCCCCCGCGCGTCATCCTCTCGGAGCCGCCCCCGCCGACGTCCCGCGAGCCGCCCGCCCGCAGCTCGGAGCCGCCTGCCTCGAAGCGGCCCGGCGCGGCGCCGCCGGCCAAGGTCGATCACCCGCGGCCGATCACGTCGCCGCTCGGCGACGCGCTCAAGGGCGCGGGCGATTTCGAGGCGGCGCTCGCCTCGTACAAGCGGGCGCTGGCGTGCTCGGCGCCGCGCGCGACGGCCGAGCGCGCCGAGATCGTACGTGCGGCTCGGGCAGATGAAGCAGGCGCAGGAGAAGCGGCGCGAGGCGATCGCGAACTACGAGAAGGCGCTCGCCCTCTTCCCGACCTGCGAGGGGCAGGAGCCCGTCCCGGCCGTCCAGCGCGCGACGCTGGAGGCGCTCCTCGAGCTGAACGTCGCCGAGGGCGACCGCCGCGACATCGCCGCCGCCGAGGAGCAGCTCCTCGCCGCGATCACCGACCCGAAGGAGCGCTTCTCCGCCTCCTCGCGTTCGGCGCCCGCTGGCAGGACGACGTCGACGACCCCTTCCGCGCACGCAACGCCCTGGAGCGCGCCCGCGCCCTCGAGCCCGACGACGTGGCGGTGCTGGAGCGGCTCGCGGCGCTCTACCAGGGGGGCGGCATGATCGCCGAGGCCCTGATGACGCGCCAGCGCCTCGCCGCCCTCACGCGCGACCCGCGCGAGCGCGCCGAGCGCTACTTCGCGCTCGGCCAGCACTGCCTCACGGAGCTGCGCAGGGAGGAGCTGGCCCTCGATCTCTTCGACCTCGCGCTCGAGAGCGACCCGACCTTGCTGGAGCCGCTCGCGGTCATCGCGCGCGTGCTCGCCGACCGGCAGGAGTGGAGCCAGCTCGAGCGGGCGTACCGGCGGATGCTGGAGCGGGTCGATCACATCCCCAAGGGCTCCGTCCGCACCGAGGTCACGTTCGAGCTCTGCCGCCGCCTCGGCCTGCTCTTCCGCGATCACCTGGAGGACCCGGCCCTCGGCCTCGACGCGTTCGAGGACGCCGTCCACGCCAAGCCCAAGGACCTCGCGATGGTCCTCGAGACGGCGGACCTCGCCCGGTCGCTGGGCAAGCACGACAAGGTCGCGCTCTACCTGGAGACGGCCGCCGCGCTCGACCCGACGCGCGCCGAGACGTACCACGACCTCTTCGAGGCGTTCCAGAAGGTCCGGCGCCCGGACCAGGCGTACCAGGCGGCGTGCGTGACCATGCTCCTCCGCCAGGCCGACGCGCGCGAGCGCTTCATCTTCGAGGAGCACAAGCCCGAGGGGTTGCCGAAGCCCGCGTACGCGCTCCCGCCGGAGGGCTGGGAGTGGCTCCGCCCGCGCGAGAACGACGTGCACGCCGGCGCCGTCCTCGCCGCCATCACCCCGTCGGCCATCGCCGTCCGCCTCGCCCAGCTCGCGGCGGAGGGCCGCCTCCCCGAGCCGGATCCCGCCCTCCGGCAGGACCCGACCACCTCGACGATCTCCGTCGTCCGATCCTTCGCCTGGGCGAGCCACATCCTCTCCGTCCCCGCGCCCGCGATCTTCCTCAACGACGACCGCGACTTCTCGCTCGCCGCGGTGGTCGCGGAGGAGCCGACGGTCATCGCGGGCGGCAAGGCGCAGCGCGGCCGCTCCCCGACCGAGCTCGCCTTCCTCGTCGGGCGCCACCTCGCGTACCACATCGGCGCCCACCGCCTGCTCCTCTACTATCCGTCGATCGAGGAGCTCACCAACTGCTTCCTCGCCGCCATCCGCATCGTCCTGCCCGAGGTCCCCGCGCCCCCCGCCATGCGCGCCACGGTGACGGAGCTGGAGCGGGGGATCGCCCTCCGCCTCGGCGAGGCGGCGCGGGTGGACCTCGCCGCCGCCGTCGCCGCGTTCGAGGCGAACGGGAGCCGCGTACACCTCGCCGAGTGGGCGGCCGACGTCGAGCGCAGCGCGACGCGCGCCGGGTTCCTCGTGTGCGGGGACCTCGAGGTCGCGGCCGGTGTGCTAAGGAGCGAGCCGCGCGTCCTCCTGGAGCCGGAGGAGAAGGTGCAGGACCTCTGCGCCTTCGCGATCTCCGACGAGCACCACGCCCTCCGCGAGGCGCTCGGCGTCGCCGTCCAGCCCTGAGCCTACATGCGGTCCTCTCCACGCCTCTTCCTGCCCTCGATCCTCGCGCTCCTCTCCGTCTGCGGGTGCGCCCCGCCCCCGCCTCCCGCGCCGCCGCCGCCCGCGCCCCAGGTCGACGAGGGGGCCCCCGCGACGTGGGTCGCCCGCCTCGCGGATCCGGCGCTGCGCACCAAGGCTGCGGCCCGGCTCGTCCAGATGTACGAGGACCAGGTGACGCGCCGCGTGCCGGTCGAGCCGCTGCTCGCGCAGATCGTCCCGCCCCTGACCGCGCGCTGCGCGGCGGGCGAGCTCAACTCCGTCTCGACGACGAGGGTCGTCCGGCTCCTCGCCGACGCGCGCGACCCGCGCGCCGAGGCCTGTTACGTGAAGGTCCTCGAGGGCTACCGCCCCGACACCCCGTCGACCATGGAGCGCCTCGGCGTGGTCCTGCCCGCCCTCGGCGCGCTGAAGCTCCCGGGCACCTCCGACGCGCTCGCCGACCTCTTCGTCAGGTTCCGCGTCTCGGAGATCCACGGGGACGACGGGCTCTACCGCCGCCTCCACGACACGATGCTGCGCGTCGCGGACCCCGCCTGGGAGCTGCGTCTCCTCCTGCAGATCGGCCACACGATCGCGGACCGGAAGGACGTTGCGGCCCTCCGCGACGCGGTCTTCTGGCAGGTCACTTCGGCCGAGATCCTCGGGCGGATCCGGTCGGAGAAGGCGGTGAGGCCGCTCCTGAAGGTGGTGGCCTCCTCGCGCAAGTCCGACATCGCGTCTGCGGCCCTCGAAGCGCTCGTCCGCATCGGCAAGCCCGCCGTCGCGCCGGCGATCGCGCTCCTTCGCGGCGAGGACGCGGAGATCGTGGCCTACGCCCGGAACGAGGCCCTCGCGGACCACGCCGCGGCCGGCCGCGACATCACGGAGGCGATGCGGAAGGAGGCGGACGAGGCGTACCTCGGCGCGGCGGCGACCGTCCTCGGGGCCCTCGGGCGCGGGGACGCCGTGCCGCCGATGCTGGACGCGCTCAAGGGCCACTCGAGCGCCCTGTCGCACGCCCTCATCGCCCGGGAGCTGCCCAAGCTGCCGGCGACGCCGGACTCCGTGAAGGCCTTCGAGGCGGCCTACGAGAAGACGCCGGCCTCGCTCGAGATCCCGCCCGAGAGCAACGCGCGCGCGTCGATGATCGAGGCGGCGAGGGGTTTCTTCGACGCCGGCATGGTGCCGTGGATCATCAGGACCGCGCTCACCGTCCACGGCGCGGCCGAGGACGGGGAGGCGATCCGTCGCGCTTCGCTCCTGACGGCGATTGATCTGATGAAGCCTGACCAGGTGAAGCTCGTGAAGCGGCTCGCGGGTGTGAGGGCGACCGGGTTCGACGACAAGCTGACGAGCACGCTCGGAGAGGCTTACGCCAAGGAGCAGAAGACCGCGGAGGAGCTGCTCGAGGAGTGCGGCGACCGGGTCGACTGCTACCTCGCGGCGTTCCCCTCGTCGTACCCGCACTTCCGCGGGATCAAGGCCGCGTACATGCTCGGCGTCCACGGCGGGCCCGACGTGCGGCAGAAGATCATCGACGCCCTGCCGGCCATCCGCAGCCCCGTCATCCGCTTCGTGGGCGTGCAGGTCATCGACCACCTCTCGCCCGGAGGCGACCCCGCCATCGCCGACACGCTGCAGAAGCTCGTCGACGCGGCCGAAGCCTCCCGCCAACCGGAGTCCCTGGCCTCGAGCGCGATCTACAAGCCCCTGATCGCCCGCCTCCGCGCCCGCGCCCAGTGATTGGTTCGGCACGCGCCGACCCACCAACCCGTCTACCCGCCTACCCGCCTACCCGCCTACCCGCCTACGCGCCTACGCGCCTACGCGCCTACGCGCCTACCGAACCGCGAGCGCGAGCGAGCGGGTGCCAAGAGGCGCGACGTCTCTGTGCCCTCGCACGCGTAGCGCTACAGACAGCGCGGCGCGTGCCAGGGCCTGTCGACGCAGGCGCTCTCTGGCACCCGCTCCCTGGCGGTCGCGGTTCGGTATGTAGACTCTAAGCCCGGGGCGGCTTCCGCTGGGCCCGCTCGGCTCCATGGAGCACGTAGAGCCGCCACGGGACCATGACGGCTCGGGGAGGCCCGCATGGCGTGCGCTCGGACGGCTTTTCTGTCTATCGCGATCTTCGCCGGATGCGGGGCCGGGACCGGCGCCGAGGTTGCCGCACCACCCGCTTCTTCGTGCCCGGAGGCGCCGGTGCCCGCGTGGCACGAGCGCCTACCGCGCACGACGCTGCGCGTCGCCGCGATCGGCGAGCAGGATGTCGTCGTCGCCAGGGAAGTCCGCGAGCCGATCCGGAAGTGCGGCGAGCGGTTCTTCTCCGCGGGCGACCGGGATCTCTTCGTCTCCCGGCTGGACGCGGGCGGGACGCACCTCTGGGACAGGGCGTTCGGCGGGCCCGGGCCGGACGCGCTCGCGTCCGTCGACGCGCGCGACGAGGCGATGGTCCTGGCCGGCACCACGGCGGGCGGCGTCGACTTCGGCGGCGGCGCGCTGGGCGCGGGCGCCTTCCTCGCGAGGCTGGATGGCTCCGGCGAGCACGTCTGGAGCAAGGCCGTCCCTGGCGCGGCGGTAGAGAGGGCGCGGATCGACGGCGACGGCAACGTCGTGGCGCTGGTGAAGGCAAGTGGGCGGATCGATCTCGGGAGCGGGCCGGTCGCGTCGCCCGGCGGGACGCTGCTGGCGAAGCTCGGCCCCGGGGGGCGGCCGATTTGGATCAAGGCCTACGGCCCCCAGGTGACGATGAAGGACGTCGCGGTGACCTCCGGCGGGGTGGTGGTCGCCGTCGGCAGCCTCCGGGGAAGCTACGATTTCGGCGGGGGCCCGGTCAGCACCGCGCCCAGGGATCAGGACGCGATCATCGTCCGCTACGACGCGAGCGGGTCCTTCTCGTGGAGCCAGCGCTACGGGACCGAGGACGACGTGCAGGATGGGCGCGTGGTGGTGGTGGGCGAGCCCCGGCAGGACATCTTCACCGTCCTGAAGGAGGCGAGCGGCCCGGTCCTCGCCGTGCACGAATACGAGCCCTGGGGCGAGCCCCGCTGGAGCGTCTCCCTGGAGGGCTCCACGGTCCTCGCCGCCGACCACGCGGGCGACGTCCTCTATGGCACCGTCGGCGAGAGCTCCGGCGACGCCACGCTCGGCATGCTCGACGAACGGGGGCGCCTCGTCTGGGAGAGGGAGCTGAGCCACGTCGTCGGGTCCGAGATCGAGGACATCACCGTCACCGCGGCCGGGCTCCTCGTCATCGCCGGCAGCGGCGGCGCCGGGACGGATCTCGGAGGCGGGGTGATCCTGGGGCCCGACGCGCAGGGGTTCGTCGTCGGGTATCCGCTCGGGGGATGACCCAGCGTCGAGCCGCTCGTTTGACGGGGTGGTGGGGGGCGCCTAGCCTCGGGGCGCATGGCGATCAAGCTGCCCGCCCGCCCGTTCCCGAGGATCACGATCCCTCAATACCCGCAGGACGGACGGCCCTTTGCGCTCGCAGACCGTCAGGACGAGGTCGAGCGCCTCTACCGAGCGGTGGTCGGCGCCGGCAACCCCGTGCTCGCCGGAAAGGCGAGCGGCCGGTACCGCGCCGTCGTGTCGGGGTACATGGGCGTCGGCAAGTCGAGCGTCATCTTCAAGGTGCTGGAGATGATCCGCTCCGGCGACGTCGTTCTGGAGGAGCAGGCGGTCGCGTTCTCGCCTGACATGCCCAAGCCGGACAGCCATGAGCGGTGGCTCATTCTCCGCGCGTCGGGCAAGCAGACACCGAGCGTCGACGCCATCGCGGACGCGCTCCAGAAGGCCATGATCTCGACCCTGGACGAGGTGGAGCAGGGGGCGGGGCGGCAAGCGCCCGGCATGCTCGAGATCAAGTGGTACCACCACCTGTTCCGGCGCCGTGAGAAGAAGCTCTTCGCCGAGGTGCAGTCCGCGCTCACGACCTTCTCGCTGATGATCGACTTCGTCCGCGCGTGGCAGGGCAGCAAGCTCAAGGAGACGGTGGAGCGATCCTCGCAGACGGAGGTGAAGACCGAGATCGATTCGTTCCTCGAGACGCAGCTCCGGCTCCGCGGCGGGAAGCCGGATTCCGCGGAGGGCAAGGCCGCGATCGAGCTCTCGGGCCGTTACATCCGCAAGGTGGCGACCGTGGTCAAGGCGGGCATGACCATGGAGCGCGAGGTGGAGATCAGCGCCGACCTCGTGACGGAGGCGCTCAACGCCTTCTTCGACAGCACCGAGCGCGCGGGCATCCCCACCATCCTCATCCTCGACGACTTCGACGAGTTCGCGTCCAACGTCGGCCCCTCCCACACCGAGCGATCCCGCGTGCTCGCCCGCGTCCTCGGCACCTTCAGCCAGCTCCGGCCGAGCTGCCTGATCCTCGGCATCCGCGAGGAGTACATGCACGAGGACGTGTTCCGCCAGTTCATCACCCACCCCGTCCCGCCCCTGTCGCGCGCCTCCGCCGCGGATGCTCTGGACGCCTGGGCCCGCGTCCAGGAGCCGCCGCTCACGGTCGAGCAGATGCGCGCCTTGCGCGAGTTCGGCGACCGCTTCCTCCAGCGCTTCGCGCCCGAGGCTCGGGTGGTGGTGCCCTTCCGCTTCCTCCAGATGGTGAGCTGGATCGGCAACGACGCGCTCGATCGGGAAGCTCGGACGAGGATCGCATCCTCTACTACCTCCGCAGCACGTACAGCGGGGAGACCCATCGCGCCGCCCAGCGCCTCGCGAGCCTCATGCCGGAGGGTGACATCGAGCTCGCGGCCGAGGCGGTCCCGCTCGACCCCGAGCCGTATGCGGCGATGAGCCAGTACGAAATGCGCGCCCTCGGGAAGGCGGGCCTGCTCCGACCTGCCGTGGCCGGTGATCCCGAGGACAAGCGCATTGTCGTCGATCCGCTCATCGCCTACCTGCGCGCCGCAAAGCCGACCACCGCGTCGTGACCCTCTCCGCCGTCCGGATCTCCATCCTCCAGGGCTGGTCGAGCGCCCATCCGGCCAAGGCGTCGCTCCGCGAGGGGCTCGTCGGCCAGATGATCCTCCTCTCGCCGGAGCTGCCCCAGGCCGAGCGCGACGAGGTCGCCGACCTGCTCGCGCTCCTCGTCGGCCTCCCCGTCCACGTCGCCGCGCGCCCCTCGGCCCTGCCGGAGGGCCACCTCTGCCTCATCACGGACCCCATCGCGGGCGAGCCGCCGCCGGTCAAGGGATCCATCCTCCTCGGCGTCCGCGCCGGGAGCCAAGGCAACCGCCGCCTCGAAGCCTCCCACGAGCTTCGCATCCTGCGCGACATCGTCGTCGAGTGCCTCGGCCGCCATTATGCCGGCACATCCCGCGAGACCATCGCCTCCTGGTCCGTCCCCGTCTCCGACACCCCGAGCCTCGCCCTCCGCTTCGCCTCCGCCGCGATCGCCCGCCACCTCTCCGAGCCCGACGCGCCCGAGGCCGCGATCTTCGCCGCCGGCCTCGCCTCCACCGTCGCCTGGCTCCTCCGCGGCATCGACGTCCGCGTCGCCCAGTGGGTCGTCGCCCGCGCCCTCCCCGCCAAGCACCCCGAGCGCCTCGTCGACACCGAGGCCGCCATCCTCGGCGAGGACGCCGCCCTCCAGCGCGCCTTCGCCTCCGGCCTCGTCGAGCTGCTCCCCGAAGAACCGGGCGCCCCCCTCGACCTCCGCCGCCCCTTCCGCCTCCTCGGCGACCCGGAGGACCGCCCCGTCGACCTCGACCTCCCAACGCTCGCCAGGGCCCTGCACGCCGCCCTCGCCCCCGAGGTCTACGTCATCGTCGACCGCTTCCTCGCCTCCACCCCCAAACCCCTAAACCTCGGCGGCCCCGACCGCCCGCGCCACTTCGTCGGCCGGGCCGAGGTCCTGAAGCGCCTCCGCTCCCTCTTCGAGCCGGCAGACGTCGTCCGCACCACCGTCCTCTATGGCGTCCTCGGCTCGGGCCGAACCGCCGTCGCCTCCGCCTTCTGCGAGATCATGGGCGGCACGCTGGAGCCGGTCTGGATCAGCTTCGCCCGCGGGCCCTCGTCCGGTTGGGTGCCGGTGGCGAACGCGCTGGAGATCCCCATCGAGGGAGACGAGGGCTCGCCCGTCCCGCGCTGGGTGAAACAGGTCCACGACCGCCTGCGCGACCGTGCCTGCCTCGTCATCGTCAGCGACGTCGATGATGTTGCGGAAGGCGAGCTGCCCGGGTGGCTGCCTGCTGGGCCGGGAGAGTGCGCGGTGCTCGTCCTGAGCACGAGCGCGCAGCGCGTCCTCCAGCGGGAGCAGGACGCCATCGCCGTGCCGCTCCGGGCGCTCTCTCGGGAGGAGTCGAAGGAGCTGCTCGCGGCGAAGGCCCCGAAGCTCGGGGAGGAGATCCGCGCGGGCGAGGCGGACGGGCTGCTCCGGGTGATCGATGGGCACCCTGGGGCGCTGGTGCTGGCGGCGGGGCTCCTGGAGAAGCAGGGCATCGCCGAGGTGGAGGCGCTGGCGAAGCACCGGGAGGGGCCGGTGCGGGCGCTGGTGGAGAAGGCGGTCCGGGCGCTGGACGCGGAGGAGATGAAGCTGGCGAAGGCGCTCGCGGTGTGTGCGCCCGAGGGGTCGCCGCCGGAGCTGCCGCTGGGGATGGCAGGGGTGGGTGAGGGGGTATTGGGGAGGCTCGCGGACCGGGCGCTGGTGACGAGCCGCAAGGGGAGGGTGCGGCTGCACGGGGTTGTGCGGCTGGCGGTGGAGGGGGGGATCGAGGAGGAGGAGCGGGAGGGGCTCGAATACGCGCACGCGGCGAGGGCGGCGAAGCTGTTCAGGGCGGCGCGTAAGACGGCGGAGATCGAGACGGAGGACGCGGCGTACGACGATGCGCTGCTCGCACTGGTGCGGATGACGGGGCGGTGCCGGCCGGGCGAGAAAGAGGTTGCGGAGGTCGCGATGGGGCTCGCCTCGGAGTTGTGGGAATATCCGCGCAGGAACCATGCGGAGCGGCTGGAGCATGTGGTCGCGGGGTGCGAGGCTGCGCTTGCGGTGTATGACAAGAGTGCGGACGCGTGGCAGTGGGCCGACGCGCAGAATGTTCTTGGCATCGCCCTTCGGAGACTTCCAACGGGGAGCAGAGCGGAGAACCTACGCCGAGCCATCGATGCGTACCGGGCCGCGCTCACCGTATGGACCCGGGAAGCACATCCCGCAGATTGGGCGTGGGCACAAAATAACCTCGGCAACGCCCTCTCGGACTTGCCGACCGGAGACAACGCGGAGAACCTTCGTCAGGCCATTGACGCGTACCGCGCCGCCCTGACGGTGCGCACGAGGGAGGCCGACGCCGCAAGCTGGGCGATCACGCAAAACAACCTCGGATCGGCCCTACGGCAGCTCCATGCCGGCGACAGGGAGGAGAACCTGCGCCAGGCCATCGAAGCGTTTCGTGCAGCGCTCACAGTGCACACGAGAGAGGCGTATCCGATGGACTGGGCGATGGCGCAGGGCAACCTCGGCACGGCCTTTGCCGACTTCCCTAGGGGGGATCGGGCGGAGAACCTGCATCAGGCCATCCACGCCTATCGCTCTGCCCTCGCGGTCTTCACCAAGAACGCCTTTCCCGTGGATTGGGCGATGGCCCACTACAACATCGGGCTTGCCCTCCGGGCTCTCCCCTCCGGCGACCGCAAGCAGAACCTTCGCGATGCCATCGACGCCTTCCGCGCCGCCCTCACCGTCTACACCCCCGAAGCGTTCCCCGCCGACCACGCCCGGACCCAGGCGGCCCTCGACGCCGCCCTCCGCGACCTCGCCGCCCTCGAAGCCCCGTTCCCGCCTTCGGAACCCTGATTTGAACGCAGAGACGCAGGGACGCAGAGACGCAAAAAGGCGAAGAGGGAAAGAGAGAGCTTCTTCTTCCTCCCTTGCTTTTTTGCGTCTCTGCGTCCCTGCGTCTCTGCGTTAAATTCCGGACGCTGCTCGTAGGGCACCCCGCGCCTGCCCCCCTCCCCGCGGGAGCAGGAAGGGAGGCAGGCGGGGGCCCTCCGCGAAGCCGGGATCCGGTCGGATCACAGCGGGACGATCGCCGGCTCCCAGGCGGTGTACGCCGTCCGTCCGTTGAGCAGGCGCTCGTCCAGCGCGAGGACCCGGAAGTAGATCGTCGCCCCCGGCGCCTGGCCGGCGAGGTCGTACTTCGACGCCGAGACGTGGATCTCGGCCGAGAACGTCGTCGGATCGTTCGGATTCGTGCTGTGCTGGAGCATGTAGCCGGTCGCGCCGGGCGTCGGATCCCAGCGGACGCAGGCGTTGGTCGGCACGCGCTTCTTCATGGCCCGCAGGTTGACCGGCACCGTCGCCTGGGGCGCCGGGTTGTGCTGCGCGACCTGCACGTTGAGGGCCTGGATGAGGGCGGCCGAGCCGTCGCCGTACACCTCGATCGCGGAGATCAGCGCGCGCCGGCGGATGCCCCAGCGGCGCACGAGCGGGCCCTGGGCGGCGACGGCGGCGTCGAACGTGACCTTGGCGTCGTGCTTGGTCTTGTTGTTGGCGTCGAGATCGGTGTTCGCCGACTGCCAGTCCTTGAGCTTGGCCTGGACGTCGGTCGCCTTGGCCAGCTCCGTGCTCGCCTGGATGGCGCCGCCCACCTGGTTGCCGATCTGGACGAGCACCTCCGGAGAACGCGGTCTTCTCCGGGATGCTCGGCGTCGCCTTGTCCACCTTGAAATTGGTTCCCATGGCTACCTCCGTGCTGCGTGCTCCCGCGGCGCACCGCCGGACACCGGCGTGCGCCGCGAGGCTCGATCGTGCTTGGTGATTCAGACGTTCGACGGTCCGTTTTATTGCAGGTGATCCAAAGTTAAGTGCGAGCGCGTGATCTGATGTGGGACAGACGCGTGAAGAGCGCCGCCTCTCGACGAACCGCGCCGCGCTTCGCGGAAGCGCGCCGAGTCTCGACGAACCGCGCCGCGCTTCGCGGAAACGGAGAGCGCTTCGTCGAACCGCGACGCGTTTCGTGGAAACGGAGAGCGCTTCGTCGAACCGCGCCGCGGTTCGTGGAAACGGGGAACGTTCCGCGGAAGCGCAGACCGTCTCCTGGAAGCGCGGCGCGTCTCGTCGCGATGCCGCGCGGTCGCGAAGGAGCACGGCGTGGTTCGCGGAGAACATGGCGCGGTGCGATAAAGCGTGGCGCGTGCCGTCGGAGCGCGGCGCGGTCCGGAGGATCGCGCCGCGCTTCCGCGAAATGCGCCGCGTCTCGTCGCGATGCGGCGCGGTCGCGAGGGAAGGCGCCGCGTTCCCGGGAAAGGCGGCGCGGTCGTGAGGGAACGCGGCGCGGTCGTGGCGGAACGCGCCGCGCGGCGGTCGTCGTGCTCGCTTGTCATCGTCTCGCTCCACGAGATGGCACACCCCTGCCGGGGTCCCGGCCGGGCGGGTCGCATCGATGGCCTCCTATCCATGGCCGGCTGGAGGGGGTCGAGTTGCAAAAAAGTGAAAGGCTTTTTTGTCGATCCCTTCCGAGCCGCTGGCACGACACTTGCGCCTGGCTCGGATCGCAGGCCCTCTCCTCAACGAGGCGGGAGCACGGGGGTGTGGTCCCGTTTCACTCCCCGTGAACTCGCGGTTACATCCCGCGCCCCCGTCAATCGAAGTCGTGCGAGCTTCGTCGCTGGCTTGGTCCTTGCGTGGCGCCCGGCGTGCGCTGGTGCCCGCCCGCAGCCATCCTCCTCGCCTCGATCGCGCTCGCCGGCCAGGCCGCCGCCGAGCCTCCGTCGAGCGGCGCGGACGCGGCCCTCCAGCTCACCATCGCGCGGGCCGCGCTCGCCGAAGGCAAGCAGCGGATGGCGGAGGGGCGCTGGCGCGAGGCGCTGGAGAAGCTCGACGCCAGCGTGCGCGAGGACCCGGGGCCCGAGGCGCTGCTGGCCATGGGGATCTGCCAGGAGAAGCTCGGGGCCACGGCGAGCGCATGGGGGACCTACCAGCGGGCCGAGGAGCGCGCGCGGGCGCTCGGCGACGGGGAGCGGGCGGCGGAGGCCGCGAGGCGGTCGGCGGCGGTCGAGCCCAGGCTCACGCGCGTGAAGGTGGTCGTCGAGGCCGCCGAGCCGGATCTCCGCGTGTCCCTCGACGAGCGCCACCCGCTCGGGCCGAGCGCGTGGGGCGCCGCGCTTCCGGTCGATCCGGGCGCGCACACGGTGAGCGCCTCGGCGCCGGGGAAGCGGCGCTTCCTCGCGAAGGTCGACCTCTCGGCCGAGGGCGAGACGAGGACGGTCGTCGTCCCGGCCCTCGCCCCAATCCCGCCGCTTCCTCCTCCCGAGGAGGGAGCGGCGCCCCGGCCTCCCCCGAGGCGGGACACCAGCCTCTACGAGGGCATGGCCGGCGTCCTCCTCGCCGCGGCGTACACCGGCGGCGTCGTCGCGCTCGTCGACGAGAAGGCGGACACCACCGTGCGCGAGGCCGGCGGCGGCATCGCCCTGGGCTCGCTGGGCATCGCGAGCATCTGGGCCGGCGTGGGGCTCTCGTCCCGGTACCGGATGACGGATCGGCAGGGGCTCGGCATCGGCATGATGGGGGCCGGCGTCGCGAGCCTGTACACGTCGCTCGTCGCCGTGTGCGCCGCCGTGTGCACCGGAAACGGGCCCAACACGCTCGTCCTCAGCCGGGACACGTGGATCGCCAGCGCCGTGGGCGGGCTCGCCGTGGGCCCGGGGCTGATCGCGGCGGGCTATTTCGTCATGGGAAAGGCGCCGGAGGAGCGCACGGCCCGCGCCGATGGGCCGAAGCTCACGCTCGCGCCCCTGGCCGGCGGGGGGCGGACGGGTGTCTCGCTGCTGGGCACCTTCTGACGGGCCGGGTCGGGCGCCACACCGGCCGGCGCAAGGATGTCAGCCTGGAGGGAGCCGCTTGTCCCACCCTTCGGGCCGACGTACACCCACGCATGCTTACCCGCCGGGCTTCCAACGCGTCCTTGGCAATGGCTCTCGTGGTGATGTCGGTGCTCGCCGCGGGCTGCAACGGCGGGGGCTCCGGTACGGGGCTCGCCGGCGGGCCAGGGGGAGCAGGTGGGTCGGGCGGGCACGGTGAGTCGGGCGGCGGTGCCGCGTCCACCGGGCACGGCGGGTCGGGCGGCGAAGGCGGCACGTGCGCGAACGCGTGCTCGGCGGCGGCGGACTGCCCCGGCCCGACGAGCGCGTGCGCCCAGGCGACGTGCGACGCGACGGGCTGCTGCGGGACAGAGGACGTCGCGATGGGCACCAAGACGAGCATGCAGGCGCACGGCTCGTGCCAGTCCAGCGTGTGCGACGGGATGGGCAACGTGACGTCGGTGGCCGACACGACGAACACCCCCGCCGACATGGACGCCTGCCACACCGGCGGCTGCGACACGAGCGGCACGCCGACGCAGACGCCGAAGCCGGCGGGCACGCCGTGCGCGTTCGACTTCGGCAAGGTCTGCGACGCGACGGGCCACTGCGTCGCCTGCCTGACGAGCGTCGACTGCCCGGCGGGCGTGGCCTGCAACGCGGGCGTCTGTGGGACGCCGTGCACCACGACGCTCGGGTTCCCGAGCGTCCCGGAGGCGCCGACGGGCGCGCGGCCCGAGTCGATGGCCACGGCGGACCTGAACGGCGACGGGAAGCCGGACATCGCGACCGCGAACGTAGACGCCAGCACGGTGAGCGTGCTGCTCGGCAACGGTGACGGCACCTTCGCCGCCAAGGTCGACTACCCCACGGGAAAGAATCCCATGGCGGTTGCGGCGGCGGATCTGAACGGCGACGGGAAGCCCGACCTCGCCGTCGCCAACGCCGTCGCCGGCACGGTGAGCGTGCTGATCAACAACGGTGACGGCACCTTCGCCGCCAAGGTCGACTACCCCACGGGAGAGGCCCCCCGAGCGGTGGCGGCGGCGGACCTGAACGGCGACGGAAAGCCCGACCTCGTCGTCGCCAGCGCCGGCACCGACACGGTCAGCGTGCTGATCGACAAAGGCGACGGCACCTTCGCCGCCGAGGTCGACTACCCGACGGGGCCGGTCCCCGTCTCGGTCGTGGCGGCGGATTCTGAACGGCGACGGAAAGCCCGACCTCGCCGTCGCGTGCTCGAGCGTGCTCCCCGCCTACGTCGGTACCGGCCTGAGCGTGCTCTACAACAACGGCGACGGCACCTTCGCCGCCAAGGTCGACTACCCCTCGGACGGCTGGGGGAGCGTCGTTTCCGTCGCGGCGGCGGACCTGAACGGCGACGGGAAGCCCGACATCGCGGTCCTTGCCACCGGCAGCACCTCCAGCAACACGGTCGCCGTGATGCTCAACAACGGCGACGGCACGCTCGCCACCGGGGTCGACTACCCCACGGAACAGGAGCCCCTCTCGATCGCTGCGGGGGACCTGCACGGCGACGGAAAGCCCGACCTCGCCGTCGTGCACCTCGACGTCGACGTGGTGACCGTGATGGTCAACGACGGCGACGGCACCTTCGCCGCCGAGGTCGGCTACGCGACGGGGGACAGCCCCCAGTCGGTCCTCGTGGCGGACCTGAACGGCGACGGAAAGCCCGACCTCGCCGTCGCGTGCTCCAACGCCGCCGTCGTGACCGTGCTGCTCAACGACGGCAACGCCACCTTCCCCGGCCCGGTCGACCACCCCACGGGATCGATCGCGAGCGCGGTGGCGGCGGTGGACCTGAACGGCGACGGAAAGCCCGACCTCGCCGTCGCCGACGGTGACGACGACAGGGTGAGCGTGCTGCTCGGCAACGGCGACGGCACCTTCGCCGCCAAGGTCGACTATCCCACGGGCTCGAGCCCCCTCTCGGTGGTGGCGGTGGACCTGAACGGCGACGGAAGGCCCGACCTCGTCGTCGCGAATTCCAAGGACGATACGGTGAGCGTGCTCCTCAACGACGGCGACGGTACCTTCGCCGCCAAGGTGGACTACGCGACGGGCATGGGGCCCGAAGGGTTGGCGGCGGCGGACCTGAACGGCGACGGAAAGCCCGACCTCGCCGTCGTGTGCTCCAAGGACAACACCGTGAGCGTGCTGCACAACCATGGTGACGGCACCTTCGCCGCCGCGGTCGGCTACCCCACGGGCATGAACCCCTGGTCGGTCGCGGTGGCAGACCTGAACGGCGACGGAGACCCCGACCTCGTCGTCCCGAGCCTCGCCGGCGTCAGCGTGCTCTTCAACGACGGCACCGGCGCCTTCGACCTCGCGGTCGACTACTCCACGGGCATGGGCGCCTCGTCGGTCGCGGTGGCGGACCTGAACGACGACGGAAAGCCCGACCTCGCCGTCACGAACGGCGTGAGCTCCGTGGGCGTGCTCCTCAACCACGGCGACGGCACCTTCGCCGCCAGCGTCAACTACGTCACGGCGTACTCCCCCATGTCGGTCACGGTGGCGGACCTGAACGGCGATGGAAAGCCGGACCTCGCCGTCGCAGGTGCCTACGACACGATGAGCGTGCTGCTCGGCAACGGCGACGGCACCTTCGCCGCCCAGCTCGAGTACACCTCGGGCTCGTATTCCCGCCAGGTCGTGGCGGCGGACCTGAACGGCGACGGCAGGCCGGACCTCGCCTTCGCGAACAACGGATTCCTCACCGGAACCGGCAACGTGAGCGTCCTGCTCAACACCTGCCTCCCATAGCTCTCAGCAGCAGCTTCATGCTCGTCGACGAGAAGGCGGATGCCCTACGGCTTCTTGATGCCGCTCCGCACCATCAAGTGGTAGTTGCCGATGCCGCTCTGCCCGAGCGTGTAGAGCACGTCGACCAGCAGCCGGTACGGCAGCGAGCGGTCCATCACCACGAAGGCCTCCGGGGCGCCTTTCTCCCCGGCGGCGCGCCGCGCCGCGAGCTCTCGCTGGATCGCGTCCGCGAGCGGTGCGACCAGCATGCTCTCGGGTCCACCCGGCTTGTATTTCGCGCCGACGCCGGCGCGCACCATCTCGTCGCGCGGCGGAAGCATGAGCACCGGGTGCGGATCGTCGCCGAGGAGGATCTGCACCCTCGAGACGATGACGACGGTCGGTTCGAGGGGATACCCCCTCGGATCGTCACCCGCCGGCGGGGCTCTGGTCGAGATCGAGGAGGCGATCTCGGGGGCACGAGCGTCCGGGCCGGCGCCCGCGACCGGGCCGAGGGCCGCGAGGGCGATGCGTGCGCAGATGAAGACGGCCCAGGGCAGGATCCAGCTCCAGCGCACGAGCACGTGCGTCCCGGCGGCGCGCTCCCGGCGGAGCGTCGCCCGGCGGAGCGCAGCCCGGTAGCGCGCAGCGCGGGAGCGCGGCGGGGTGGCGGCGCCGTCGTCGGAGGGGTCGTCCATTTGCGCCGATGGCGCGGCCCTGTCACACCTCGAAGGAGCCCCCGCCCGACCTTCCACCCTTCGCGACCGCGACCTGCCGGTTGACCACCCTCGCGAAGGGGGTGTACGCGGCGTCGATCTTCGCGACGTCGTCCAGCGCCGTCAGCCTGACGTTCGGGTACTCGCTGGCGAGCACCTGCGTCATGAGGGCGGAGACGGCGCCCTGCCTCATGAGCACCACCTCCTTGTAGTTGTCCATCCCCCACTTGAAGGTGTCGATCACGCCGAATGCGTGCGCGCCGTGCTCCGCCTTCAGCTTCGCGACCAGCGCGCAGTCGAAGATGAGCGCGCTGTGGCTGAGCGCCGCGCTCGCGTAGTCCTTGTGACGGAACGTCGTCACGCCCCCCCGGCCCCGCAGCGGCTTGTAGTACGCGGCGTTGTACGCGAAGAACGGGTACGTCGCGTGCGGCGCCTCCGCGCCCACGCGGAGGCGCGCGGGCGCCACGCGCCCGCCGTCGATCGCCGCCAGCCCGTCCCCGAACGCGGTCATCTGGTCCACGGCGAAGTTGTTGTCCCGGAGGATCTGGATGTCCGCCGCCGGCGCCCACACCACCTGGATCATCATCAGGCAGCCCCAGGCCTGCGGGTAGCAGACGCGGTACTCCAGCGAGACGGGGACCCGCTCGCCCACCGGCCGCCGGGTCCCCGCGTCCCACCACCAGCCGTCGAGCGGATCGTCGACGTCCTGGTCCACCCGGAGCGCGCGCGACGTGACCATGTAGCCTGCCACGACGTTGACCCGGCACCCCGGCATCGGATCGTAGTTGATGCGCTGCCCCGGCATGGTGCACCTCCTCTTCGAGCCTAATCCTGCCCGCGCAGGAACGCGAAGTATGCCTGGTTGTTCGGCTCCCGGCCCAGGAACGCCTTCACCATCTCCCGCTCGTCGGCGCCGCCGCCCTTCGAGAGCACGTCGTCGCGCCACGCGGCCGCGGTGGTCGGGTTCAGGAGCCCCTCCTTCTGGAACCGGGTGAGCACGTCGCGCGAGAGGGCGAGGGCCCACTGGTAGCCGTAGTACCCGGCGTCGTAGCTGATGAGGTGGCCGAAGCTCGACTGGAAGTGCGTGCCCTTCACGTACGCGAAGGAGTCGTTCGTCGCCTCGAGCTCCTCGACCACCGCCGTGCTGTCGAAGCCCGGATCGCGCGTGTGCAGCTCCTGGTCCAGCGTGGCGAAGAAGACCTGGCGCTGGGTGTCGAGGCCGCGGCCGAAGGTGCGCGCGGTCTTCATCGCCTTGTAGAGGGCGTCGGGGATGGGGGCGCCCGTCTTGTAGTGCCTGGCGAAGAGGTCGAGCACCTCGCGCGACCAGGCCCACTCCTCGAACATCTGCGACGGCGCCTCGACGAAGTCCCGCACCGTGTTGGTGCCCGCGTACGAGGCGAGCTCCGAGCGCGTCAGGAGGTGGTGCAGGACGTGGCCGAACTCGTGGAAGAAGGTCACCACCTCCTCGTGCGAGAGGAGCGCCGGCTCCGCCGCGTCCGCGCCCGGCTTCGGGAAGTTGCACTCGAGGGCCGCGATGGGCTCGAGGTACCGGCCGTCGGGCAGGCGCGCCGGCGTGCGGATGGGGAACATCGCGGCGTGCTTGTACTTGCCCTCCCGCGAGTAGAGGTCGAGGTAGAAGCGGCCGATCGGCTTGCCGCCCGAGAGCACGTCGTACGCCGTCACGTCGGGGTGCCAGACGGGCGCCTCGGCGCGCTTGTACTCGAGGCCGTACATCTTCGCCGTCGCGCCGAGCAGGCCCTTGATCACGGCGGAGACCTCGAAGTAGCTCTTCAGCTCCTTCGTATCGAGCTTGTACTTCTCCTGCTTCAGCCGGTCGGAGAGGAAGTAGCGCTCCGAGGGCGGGAGCTTGTCGCTCGCCTTGCCGCCCAGCGCGACGTGCAGCTTCATCAGCTCGGCGTACTCCGCGCGGGCCGGCTCCTTCACCGCGTCGCGCACCTCGCCGAGGAAGGCGCGCACGGATTTGGCGTTCTTCGCCATCCGCGTCTCGATCGCGTAGTCCGCCCACGTCGGGTACCCGAGCAGGTTCGCCGTCTCCCGCCGGAGCTTGAGGAGGCGCTCCAGGATCTGGACGTTCTCGTCGCCGCCGCGGTTGGTGAAGGCGACGTAGAGATCGAGCGCCGCGCGGCGGTCGCTGGCGTAGGTCACGAAGGGGAAGTAGTCGGGGTAGTCGGTCGTGATCTCGATCTTCCCGTTCTTGTCCGGCTTGTGCTTGGCCACGTAGTCGGCCGGCAGGCCGGCGAGCTGCTTGGGGCGGAGCTGGACCTTGCCGACGGAGCTGGCGATGTTCGCCTCGAAGCGCTGGCCGAGGTCCGTCATCTCCGCGTCGAGGCGGCGGAGGCGGTCCTTGCCGCCCGCGTCGAGCTCCGAGCCGTTGCGCTTGAAATCGCGGAGGACGTCCGAGAGCAAACGCTTCCGCTCCCCCTGGAGCGGCTCGCCCTTCGCCGCGTACGCGCGCAGGACGGCCGCGACGTCGGCGTCCAGGTAGAGCGCCGTGCGGAACGCCTCGCCCCTGGGCTCGCAGAGCTTGGCCGCCTCGCGCACGGCGCTGTCGGGGTGCGCCACGCCCATCAGGTAGGGCATCTGCTCGGCCTCGTACGTCTCGAGGATGACCCGGTCGAAGCAGCCCAGCGTGGCGTCGTACGTGAGCTGCTCGGGGGGGGCGCCCTTGAGCGCCTTGATGCGGTCGACCAGCGCGGCCGCGTCCTTGAGGTGGTCGTCGCAGATGCGCTTCTCGCCGTCGACGCTCAGCGCGAGGGGCACGGGGTCGGCGTCGGAGACGGTGGGCTCCGGGCCGAGGGTGGCGTGCACGGGCAACGGGGGGGGCGGCGGCGGCTCCGGCGGCGCCGGCTGGGGGGCGGCGGCGCCGCAACCCATGAGAAGGAGGGGGGCGAGAGCGGCGAGGACGCGGCGGGCGGGCATCGCGGCGGCGTATAGCGTCCCGGCGAGCGACGCAACCGCGGGGGGGCGCCGTGGAGGGGCGCGCCATGTAGGTGGAAGGGAGCAGGATCGCGCCGGGGCAGTGTCGTTCCGGTTTGCTTGCGCTTCCCGGCGGTATGGCTAACTTGCGACGCCGATGTCCCCCTTCGAGATCGCCGTCCTCGTGGTCCTCGCCGCCGTCGTCGCCTTCCAGGCCTGGCTTACGCGCCGCGTCTTCAAGAGCAACCTGTACGAGCGGAAGCAGAAGAATCTGGCAGGCGCAGCTCATCTGGCTGCTCCCGATCATCGGCGCCGGCCTGGTCTTCTCGATCCTCCACGACGACCAGAAGGCCGAGCGCGAGGCCTCCACCCACCTCAAGAGCTGACCCCGGTCGAGCTCGTCACGCGCCTACCGAACCGCGACCGCCAGGGAGCGGGTGCCAGCAGGCGCGACGTCCTCCTACTATCCCAAGCCTAGCGCTACAGGCATCGCGGCGCGTGCCAGGGCCTGTTGGCGTAGGCGCTCTCTGGCACCCGCTCCCTGGCGGTCGCGGTTCGGTATGTACCGAGCCGGTACGTACCGAGCTGGTACTTACCGAGCTGGTACTTACCGAGCCGGTGTGTACCGAGACCAAGCGCACAGCTACGGCCGGCGCCCGCGCGCGGGCGGCCGCGGAGCAGCCCCGGCTCCGCGGCAAACGACAGCCGGAGCACCGGGGCGCTACTTGCAGCGCTTCAGGAACTTGCCGCAGGGCTTGCTCGGCGCCTGGGGCATCGGCCCGGCCGCCTGCGCGGGCCTGGCCGTCAGCTTGAAGGTCTTGTCGACCTTGGCGTCGCCGGCCGCCACGGTGATCGTCTCTTTGTACGGCAGGAAGTCCTTCTTCGCGGCCGTGAGGACGTGCTTGCCCGGCGTCAGCGTGAACGGCTTCGTTGCATCGACCGGCTTGTCGTCGACCTTGATCTCGTCGCACGGGTCCGGGTCGCAGGCGAAGGTGGCGTCGACGCCCGCCGCGGCGGCGCCGGCGTCCGCGTCGGCGTCGGGCGCGGCCGAGGGGGCGGCGGCCGCGGTGTCGGCGGCGGGGGCGGCCGAGGCGCTGGCGCTCGCCTGGGCAGGGGCCGCGGAGGCCGTGTCCGAGGGCGTGGGGGGCGCGGGGACGGCGATGGGGCCGGCGGACGCGGCGGCGGCCGTGTCGCCCTTGTGGCCGAGCTTCACGAAGGCGAAGACGCCGGTGCCGAGGAGCATGAGCACGGCGACGCCGACGAGGATGGGCACGAGCTTGTTGGAGCTGCCGCCGCGCGGAGACGTCGCCGGGCTCAGGACGCGGCCCGCCGCCGTCTCGCCGAGCTGCTCCTGCGCCGAGGCGGGCGTCTGGGTCGACACGTAGCCGGCCTGCGCGGGGACGGGCTGCATGCCGGGCTGCCCGTATCCGCCGGGCTGGCCGGGAGGGGCTGGGGGGTTTGGGGGGCCTCCCCCCATCGTGACCGGCATGCCGGGCTGCGAATAGGGGGGCTGCGGGGCGTACCCCGCGGGAGGCTGGGCGGCGGGATGCTGGCCGGGATAGCCGCCGCCGGCGGCAGGGGGCGGGGCGGCGTAGCCGCCGGTGGGCTGGGGAGGCGGGGGATACTCGCCGGCGCCGCCGAGGTTCAGCCCGAAGGCGCCGGCGGGGAAGGCCATGGTCGCCTGGCTCTCGGGCACCTTGCTGCCGGCCACGGACTCGAACGCGTTGGCCAGGTCGGCCACCGTGCGGTAGCGCTGGGCCGGGTCGACCGCGAGCCCGCAGCCGATGACGGCGTCGAACGCGGGGTTGAGCTGCCCGTTGAGCTGCACGGCGCGCTGCGAGGGCGTGGTGCGCGGGCCGAAGAGCTCCTGCTGCCAGGCGGCGAGGTTGACGGCGCCCTGGCAGGACTGCCAGTACGAGCGGCCCGTCAGGGCGTAGAACATCATGAGCGAGACGGCGAAGACGTCGGCGGTGGGGCCGGCGGGGGCGTTGCCCTGCACCTGCTCGGGGGCCATCCAGGGCGCGGCGAGGTTGTAGCCCTCCTGCGTCGGGATGGCGGCGCGCGCGAGGCCGGCGCCGAAGTCCGTGACGCGGATGCCGCGGCCCTGGGCGACGCCGACGAAGACGTTGGTGGGCTTGAGGGCGTGGTGGAAGAGCTGCCGGGCCTGGGCCTGATCCAGCAGGTTGCCGAGCAAGGTCACGATGCTCGCCACGTCGTCCGGGTTCATCGGGTGCTGGGCGACGAGCTGGGCGAGCGAGGGGAAGGCGATGCGCTCGCTGACGCTGAAGGGGGCGCCGGTGCCCTGGTCGTAGCCGGCGTCGAGCAGGGGGACGGCCAGCTCCTGCGGCAGGGCGTTGGTGGCGGCGTAGGTCTGCTCGATGGCGCCCATGATGTCGGCGCGCTGACGGATGGCGGGATCGAAGATCCGGAGCACCACCTCTCGCCCGTCGGAGGTCGCGGCCTGGTACGTCGCCGCGGCGCCGCCGTACCCGAAGCAGGCGCCGATCTGGTACTTCTGGGCGACGATCGTGCCGGGGGCGAGCTGCGGTGCGCTCATTTCGCGGGATCCCGATCGACTCGATGGACTTCATGATCGCGGCGTCGGACGCGCTCTTGTCGTCATCCGGGACGAAGCCGAGGCCGACGATGCCCTTGCCGCTGGGGGAGACGCCGGCCACGACGAGGAGCGGCCCCTTCTTCGCCCCGCGCACGCCGGCCTCGTCGAGCTGCCAGAGGTCGAGCGGGATCACGCCGGTCTTCTTGTCGTCCGGCTTGGTCCACGACACCTTGCGCTTGAGCGGGTTCAGGCCGGCCTGCTTGCAGAGCTCGACGAGCGCGGCGTCCTTGGTCGCGGACTGTTTCTTGAGGTCCTTGACGTCGACGTCGATGCCGAGGAACGCGATGACCGGGCCCGTGTCCGCCTGCGCGACGGTGGCGCTCGACTGCTGGGCGTACACCCACCCGGTGGCGGGGGTGAAGACGAGGGCGGTGTTGGTGATCTTGGCCCGCGTGTCGCCGGAGGCGATGCACTTCTCGCCGAACGACTCGCACTTCGGCGCTTGAGGAGCGACGGCCACCGGCTCCGGCGGGGGCGGCGGGGGCAGCGGTTTGGGGCACCCGGCGGAGAGCACTGCGAGGGTGGTCAGCGCCGCGAGGGTCACGGTTCGGGAGGGCATGCGCCGGGCAGCGTTGCAGAAGCAAGCCCGCCACTGCAAGTAGAGAGCGCTTCCGGAGCGAAGCACCGGGATTCGTTGGGGTCCGCCGGCCCCGGAGGGGCCGCCCGCGGGCGCCGGACGCGCACGAAGAGCTTGACAAGCCGGGATCGGTTAGGCTTGGGACGATGCGATCCCTCAGCCTGCGCCGAGCCGCCGTCGCAGCGGCGCTGCTCTCCGCCGACGGCTTCTTCGCCGCCTACTTCGTCAGCGGGCCCAGGTGGCTGTTCTCGCCGCTCGACCCGTGGCTTTCGAGGTCCTGGGCCCTCAGGGAGGTCAGCGAGCGGTGGATCACCGGCGGGCTCGTCCTGTCCCTGCTGCTGACGGCCCTCGCGCTGCTGGCCTTCGGCGCCCGCATGGTCGCGCGCCAGCACGTCCGCGCCGGCGGCGCCGACCCGCTCGAGCGCGTCCGGGCCTGGGTGGCGAGGCGGCGGAGGACCGTCCGCGCGTTCTACGCCGTGGCCGCGCTCCTCAGCGTGAGCCTCCGGACGCTCGGTTACGCATTCGATGCGCTGATCGGGGTCTACCCCGATCCCATCGAGGGGGCCGTGCTCCTCGTCGGGGGCGTCGTCCTCCCGATGGTGGCCGTCGTGCTGGCGCTTCGCGCCTTCGGGCGGGTGGCCCTCTCGCCGCTCGTCGACCCGGCGGAGCTCGAGCGCAAGGACGCCGGCGGGCTCCACTTCTCCGCGGTGGCCGTGACCCCGGAGTCGCGCGCGGCCGTGGGCCTGTTCGCGCTCGTCACGCTCGGAACCCTGGTGTGGACCGTGGGCACGCCCGTGGCCTCCGCCTCGTCCATGCTCCTCGTGGCGCTCGGGTACGGCGCGACCGCGCTGCTCTCCGCCGCCGCCTTCACGGGCGCCTCGCGGATCGCGCTGGGCCTCGACGGCGTGCGCGTGAGCGGGACGTCGCGCCCGCGCTTCCACGCCTACCGCGAGCTCGACGGCGTGGAGGTCTCGCGCACGGGCGACGTCCTCTTGATGCAGGCGGGCAGGGTGCTCCTCCGGCTCCAGCTCCACGGCGAGGACGCGGCGCGCCGCGAGCCCATCGTCGCGCGCCTGCGCGAGGCCATCGCCCGCGCCCACGCGCCCGCCGCCGCGGCGCACCGGCTCGCCGAGTCGGCGTCACCCGCGGCGCTCGCGCAGGCGGCGCGCGGGGACGGCGACTACCGCTCGCCCGCGGCGAGCCGCGACGCGCTCTGGGAGGTGGTCGAGGCCCCGTCGGCGAGTGGCGAGGCCCGGGCCCGCGCGGCGCGCGCCCTCTCGGCGGCGGCGGACGGCGCGGACCGCAAGCGCCTGCGCTTCGCGGCCGAGCACTGCGCGGACCCGCCCACGAGGCGGGCCCTCCTGCGGATCGCGGTCGGCGGCGAAGAGGAAGAGGAGGAGCCGGTGGAGGAGGCGCCGGCGCTCCGCCACCTATCCGAACCGCGACCGTAGCGAGCCGCCGAAGGCAGGCTCGCGGAGGGAGCGGAGGTGTCCGCTTCACCAACACCGCCGTAGTAGAGACCTGCAGCCCCCGCTTCCTCCGCGAGCCGCCGTGAACGGCGGCTCGCTCCGGGCGCGGTTAGGATTGAATCTTCAGGCGTCCGCCTCCAGCCCGTTCCGCTCCTCGACCACGTCCCCCGGGCCCGGCGGCGGCAGCCCATC
The DNA here is from genome assembly GCA_963827955.1 of uncultured delta proteobacterium. Taxonomy (GTDB): domain Bacteria; phylum Myxococcota_A; class Polyangia; order Polyangiales; family Polyangiaceae; genus CAWHDJ01. Next base: position 402,800 of record CAWHDJ010000018.1, read on the forward strand.
GCCCTCGAACGCCGCGACCACCGCCGTCGCCGTCTCCCCGGTGTCCTTCCGCGCCGCGTCGAGCACGGCCCGGCAGGCGTCCTCCGGCTCCGGATGGCGGAGGAGCGCCGCGCGCAGCGCTTCCCGGCCGGCGCGCTCCGAGAGCCCGTGGTCGCAGAGCAGGAGCCGGTCCCCGCGGCGCAGCTCGGTCACCCAGCGCCCCGGCTCCACCGTCTCGCGGCTCCCGAGGACGCGGGCGCGCACGTTGTGGAACTGGGCGAGCTGCGAGGCGGCGTACTCGGGCGAGACCTTCCCCTCGTCCACGAAGAGGTGCTCGATCGAGTGATCCCGCGTCACCTGCGCGAGCCGCTCCTCCCGCAGCAGGTACGCCCGCATGCAGCCCACGTGCGCGATCGCGAGCTGCCCGTCCACGAGCGCCGCCGCGACCGCCTCGGCCCCCGCCTCCTTGTAGTCGTCGGACTGCTGCCCCTCGTCGAAGAGCGCGCGCCCCGCCTCGTCGAGCGCCATCGCCAGCCGCCGCCCGACCGCCGGCGCGGACTTGAGCGGCGGGTCGCAGCAGAGCAGCGCGTGCACCGCGTCCGCGCAGAGCCGCGCGGCCTGGTGCTACGCGCGGCAGTCCTCGATCCAGGGAGGGAAGGCGTGGTACGCGGCGGCCACGACGCGGTAGGGGCTGGTCCACGAGGCGCGCAGCGGCCCGGGCCCGCCGGTGCGCGTGCGGAGGGAAACGTCCGTGACGAGGAAGGTCTGGCCGACTTCCTTCGCGCGCCCCGGGTCCGTCCGCGCCGCGAGCGAGACGACCACGCGCGGGTCGGTGGGGCCGCCGGGGGTTCGGTAGACCATGGTGCCAGGATGACGCCGGGCGCCGGCGGATGGTAGCCCTCAGCCGAGCGGGGTCAGGGAGTCCACGAAGAGGCGCAGGCTGCGGTTGCGCTGGGCGCACGCGTCCAGCTCGACCCCGTCGCGGAAGTCGGCCGAGAGCGCGAGGTATTGCTCGTACCCCGACTTCTTCCTCTCGCGCCCTCCGTCGTCGCGGGGCTTCTTCTCGCGCGCCTTGCCCTTCGACGCTTTGCGATCGAGCACGAAACGAAGGCGCTTCTTCGGGTCGGGGCGGGAGCCCGTGTCTCGGTCGCCCTGGTCGTCGTGGATGGTCAGGACCCACGCGTCGGTCTCCTCGATGGCGACCGCGTGCCGAACACCGGGTGCGAGGTCGGGGCCGAGGAGGGCGTCGATCTTCGCGACGACGAGGGCTCGTAGGCGGTCGCTGTAGTCGGGGGCGCTCCGGTCGGGCCGCGCGATGTCGTAGCCCGTGTGGTGGGCCTCGGCCGTGTCGATGTGGACGACGACGAACCGAGCGTCACCGAGCTCGTTCAGCAAGAAGCTCTCGATCTTGGTCCTCGCGCGGCACTCCTCGAGGACGAGGGCCCAGTTGCTGTACTCCTCCAGAGTTTGTGGGCGGTAGCCCAATGCCGTAGTGCGCTCGATCAGGTCCGTCTTGTCTTCGTTGAGCCTCGGCCGTATGGCTCGCGCGTCCTTCTGCTCGACCCCGAGCCTCCCCTTGAGGATGTTCCTGATTACGGCGATGTCTGCCGGGCCCTCGGCCACGATGCCGACCTTCATCGTCAGAAGGTCTCCGGGAGCCCGCCGATGATCCCGCGCATCCACAGCTCCGAGAGCTTGTACTTGAACGGCGCCCCCTCGACCTTGGGCTTGAGCTTGATGCGCTCGGTGACGGTGTGCCCCGCGTCGTTCCGGGCGACGACGAATAGCCGCTGCTCGTCGTCGTGCAGGTTCAACCCATCGAGGACGGCCGGATTGTGGGTGGTGATCAACGCCTGCTTGTCGTGCGCGGCCGCCAGGTCGGCGAGCTGTTCGATGAGGTCGCGGCAGAGCTGCGGGTTGAGGGCGGTGTCGATGTTGTCGATGCCTAGCACTCTGGGTGTCCCCTCGCTGACGAACAGGGTCAGGTAGAAGAGGAAGTGGAGGACGCCCTCGTTCACGTTCTCGGCCGAGAACACGTTGTTTCCCTCGTGCATGAACTTGTCGTAAAAGTAGAGGGTCGATTGGCTTTGGCCGAGCTTGTGGCCCTCGTATTTGAGCTTGTCGGCGACGTCCACGACAATGTCGTCGAGCCAGGAGATGCACCTGGCGCGCTCGATGACGTCGGCCCACACCTCGGGTTTCAAGGTCGAGATGGCATAGTCGAGGGTCTCGCCGAAAATCCCGAGCGGGGTCCGTCGGCTCACGGTCTGGAGACCTCGAAGAGCCAAAATATTCGCGTTGTAAATCGCGAAGTCGCCGAGCAAATCGCGGTGCGCGTCCCTGGCCGCCTTTCGCATCACTTCCGCCAGGATCGGCGCCCACTTGGCTCCACGGAGCGGACCGGATCCAGGGCCTGGCGTTGACGGGAAATCCTCCGGGTTCAACCGTGTCAGCTCCGCGGGCGTGCCGACTTCGACCCACCTGACGCGCGCCTTCGAGCCCTCATCGGCGACGATGTGCAGCTCGAATCGATCATCAACGTCCGGATTATGGGTGTCGAACTCGCACCCGATCACGATCTCCTCGGACGTGACGCCTGGGAACGAGCTCCGCATGATCGACGGCTTCGCGACGCGCATCCCCCGGTTGAACAGCTCCTCCACGCTGAGCTTGTCGGTCAGCGCCGCCGCCGCCATCGCGAGCGCCTCGAGGATGTTCGTCTTCCCGCAGCCGTTCTCGCCGATGAAGACGTTGATCCGCCCGAGCTCGATCGTGTGGTCGAGGATCGACTTGTAGTTCTTGATCGTCAGCTCGCGGATCATGGAGGGGCGCCCCGTCACGCATACCCGTGGCGCCCCTGCCCCGCAACCCCGCCGGCGCAGCCGTCCCGGCCGCTTCCTGGCCTAGCCGGCGACGCCCAGCTCCTTGAGCAGGAACCCGTAGATGTCCGTGAGCTGGTCGATCTCAGCGTCGAGCGGCGTCCCGATCCCGTGCCCCGTGTCGCTGCTGGTCCGGAGCAGGATGGGGTGCGCCCAGATGCCGAGGGAGGCGGTGACGGCCTGGAGGCGGGCGGTCATCTTGCGGGAGTGGAAGGGGTCGACGCGCGGGTCGTTGGCCCCCGTCAGGAAGAGGACGGAGGGGTAGAGGATGCCCTCCTGCACGTGGTGGTAGGGCGAGTAGGCGTAGAGCGCGCGGAACTGGGCCGGGTCCTTCACGGTGCCGTACTCCGTGACGTTGAACGCGCCGTTGGGCGTGCTCTCGACGCGGAGCATGTCGTAGATGCCGACCAGCGAGACGACGGCACGGAACGCGCCCGGGTGCTGGGTGAGCTCGGCGCCCATCAGGAGCCCGCCGTTGGACCCGCCCAGGATCGCGAGGCGCTTGGGGCTCGTGTACTTCGCCTCGACCACGTGCGCGGCGCACGCGGCGAAGTCGTCGAACACGTTCTGCTTCTTCGTCAGGTTGCCGGCCTCGTGCCACGCCTCGCCGAATTCGCCGCCGCCGCGCAGGTTGGCGACCGCGAAGACGCCGCCGTGGTCGAGCCAGGGGCGCGTCGTGGGGCTGAAGCGCGGGGTCCGGCTGATGCCGAAGCCGCCGTAGCCCGTCAGGAGGAAGGGGTTCTGGCCGTCGAGGCGCGTGTCCTTCCTGCGCAGGACGTTGAGCGGCACCTTCGTCCCGTCCTTCGACACGCAGGTCTCGCGCACCACCTCGGTGTCCGCGTACGACACGGGCGAGGTCTGGAAGAGCGCCGTCTTGCGCGTCTCCCGGGCGGCCGCCGCGTAGTGGTACCAGCCCGGCGGGTCGATGAAGCTCTGGTTGCGGAAGAGCACGTCGTCGCCCCCCGCGGGCACGATCTCGGACACCGTGGAGACGGGCAGGATGGGCACGGCCGCGCCGCCCTTGCCCTCGAGGTCGAACACCCGCAGCTCCGAAGGCCCGCCGGCGAGGTCGACCACGAAGAGGTGCGAGGCGCTCGCCTCGAAGCTCTGGATGACCACGGAGCTCTCGGGCACCACCACGCGCGCCTTGGCCAGCGAGGCCACGCCGGGGTCGAGCTTCAGGAGCTTGCGGCGCGGCGCGCCCGCGGTGGAGAGCAGGTAGAGGCTCCCGTCCCGGCCGAAGGCCGCGGCCTTCACCCCGTCCTTGAAGCCCGCGATCGTCTCCCACGTCCCGCCGGGCCCCAGGAGGTAATGGGCGAACTCGCCGCCGTCGCCGTTCTGGACCGTGGCGAGCACGTACTTGCCGTCGTCGCTCGTCGAGAGCTCCGTCTCCGCGATCCGCGGGAACTCCTTGCCGATCGCGTAGCGGTCGTCGGCCTCGGGCGAGCCGAGCTCGTGGAACCAGACCTGCTGGTAGAAGTCCAGGTCGGGCGGCGGGCGCTCGCCCGCGTGGGGGTAGCGCGTGTAGTAGAGGCCGGAGCCGTCGGCGTTCCAGGTCACGCTCCCGCCCGCCGTGCCGCCGTTCACGTGCGGGATCCTGTCGGGCAGCTCCCGCCCGCTCGCGACCTCGTACACGTGGAGCGTCCCGTTCTCCGACCCCTTCTGCGAGAGCGAGACCGCGACGAGGCGCCCGTCGAGCGACGGCACGTAGAAGTCGATGGCCGTGCCGCCGGAGGGGATCGATCTTGTTCGGGTCGACGAGGACGCGCTCGCTCGCGCGGTCGTCCGCCGACCTGAGCGTGACCAGGAAGGGCTGCTGGATCGGCGGCTTCGTCTCCATCGCGAAGATTTGCCCGCCGCGAAAGCGGAGCTCCGCGTGCCCGGGCCCCTCGGCGCCGAGCAGCTCGCGGAAGCGCGCGCGGATGGCGTCGCGGCCGGGCACGGCGTCGAGGTAGCGGCGGGCCGCGGCGTTCTCGGCGTTGCTCCAGGCGACGACCTCGGGGTCGTGCGCCTGCTCCAGCCAGCGGTAGTCGTCCGAGACCTGCACGCCGTGGTAGCTGTCCACGACAGGGCGTCGCGGCGCTGCGGGCGCGGCGGCGGCCGGGGCAGGGGACGTGGGCGGCGGGGCCTCGCCGCCGCAGGAGGCGAGGAGACCGGAAGCGGCGAGCACGGCGAGGGCAGGGGAGAGGGCGTGGTGTCTCATGGCGGTGCCGATCTGGGGGGCGCATCCTGGCGAGGCGGGCTTCGAAAGGCAAACGGCGCGGCGCCCGCTCCCCCCGGCGGCTGGACATCGCGCCCCCCGATGGAGCATCAGGATCCTCATGCGGAAGACGACCGCCGACCTCATCCTCCGCCCGCGGCGCCCGGCCGACGACGCGTTCATCTACCCGCTGAGCGACCGCATCTTCGCCGCGTACTCGATGCACCCGACGGGCTCGATGGCCTCGATGCTCGCCGAGCGCGGCGCGGTCGTCCGGGTGGCGGAGCGGCCATCGGGCCAGGCCGGATTTTTCGTCCTCGCGTTCGAGCGCCTGGCGCGCTCCTTCGGCCCCTGGGCCGACCCTGCGGCCGCCCGCCTCAACGCCATCGGCGTGCAGCCCGACATGCAGGGCCGCGGCGTCGGCCGCTTCCTCCTCGACCGCGCCGAGGCGCTCGCGCGGGACGAGGGCGCCGTCTCCATCACGCTGATGACGGCGGAGACGAACACCCGCGCGCGCCGCCTCTTCGCCTCCGGCGGCTTCCAGACCCTCATGGTCCTCGAAGCGGCGTACGCGCGTGGCCAGCGCGGCATCGTGATGACGAAGGCGCTCTGAACGGCCGGCGTCCGCCCCGGCGGAAAGCGGCCCCACGTCCACGATGGTATCCCGGCACACGAGGCTCCCATCCGGGGTGAGCGAGCCCGCCCCGACGCGATGTGAGAAAGTCTCCACGAGACGATCTTCGGTTAACCTCTCTTCACCTTGCTCCTCTCTCAGATCCATGTCGCCGGCCCCTCCGGCCTCGACCGACTCACCCTCCGCCTGGACGACGCCTCCGGCGCGCCCCGTCGCCTCGTCGTGCTCTTCGGCGGCGACGGCGTTGGCAAGACCTCGCTCCTCGCCGCCATCGCCACCACCCGCCCGGGCCACGCCGTCGCCCAGGGCTCCACGCCGAGCGGCGCGCCCGACGCGTTCCCGCCGTACGCGTCGGCCGACTGGCTCCTCGGCGACGACGACCCGACGCGCCCGCACCCGCTCCGCGTCGTCAGCCCCAACGCGAAGCTCCCGGACGAGCGCGACGAGGCCACCGCCCTCCGCCGGCGCGAGCAGGGCATCTTCGACCGCCGCGCCGCCGACGGCGGCTTCGCCCTCGTCTCGTTCTCCGGCGCCCGCTGGTTCTCGCGCGCCCCGGTGCTCCTGACCTCCCCCGAGCGCACCGTCCTCCGCCACGACGCCCGGATCGCGGCCAGCTTCGACGACGCCACGCGGGCGGACCTCACCCGCGACACCAAGCAGATCCTCGCCTACGCCGCCGCCGCCTCCGCGCTCGCCCGCGCCCGCGGCGCGCACGCCGCGACGGAGCTCACGGCCCGTCGCCTCCACGCCCTCGACCGCGCCCTCAACGACGCCCTCGCCGCCGTCCTCGAAGGCACGGGCGCCTCGTACCTCGGCGCCTCCGAGAGCACCCTCGAGCCGCTCTTCGCGCTCGGGCACCGCGAGGTCGAGCTCGACGAGCTGCCCCGCGCCGTCCGCCACCGCGTCGCCTTCGTCGCGCTCACCGTCCGCGCCCTCGCCGCCGCCTACCCCGCGCGCGACCCGCGCGACGCGGAGGGCGTCGTCCTCCTCGACGACCTGGAGGCGCAGCAGCCCGAGGGCCGCGTCCTCGCCGCCCTGCCCGAACGGCTCCGGGCGGCGCTCCCGCGCGTGCAGTGGATCGTCACGACGGCCTCGCGCGACGTCGCCGCCGCGTGCGACGAGGGCGAGGTCGTCGCCCTCCGGCGCCTGCCCGGCTCCGCGCTGGTCGAGGTGCACCAGGGCCCGATGGCCATGGTGCACTGAGCTGAGCGCCGTTCCGAGCAGAGATATCCTAACCGCGCCCGGAGCGAGCTGCCGTTTACGGCAGCTCGCGGAGGAAGCGGGGGCCGCAGGTCTGCTCGACGGCGCGTCGTGCGAAACAGCGGCCCCCGCTTCCTCCGCGTCCCGCCTTCGGCGGGACGCTCCGGGCGCGGTTAGGATTGAAAGCCCTTCGATCGACGCCCGCCGCTGGATCGCGTACCCATCGTACGTGCGCCGCTCGCGCCTCCTCCTCCCCATCCTTCTCCTCGCGGCGGCGTGCGGGGGCACGCCGCCCGTCACGACCGTCGTCGTCGCCGTTCCCTCCGCGCAGCCCGCTCCCACGGCCGCGCCTGCCGCGCCCCTGCCTCCTCTCGATCCCTCGCTCCCCGCCGGCTCCGCCGCGGTCCTGAGCATCGACACCGACAAGCTCGGCGCGCTCTTCAACGGGGTGGCGCACGAGCCCCCGGCGGTGCGCGCGGCGCTCGCGCGGGCGCTGGGCCTCGCGCAGGGCACGCTCACGCACAGGGAGGTCGTGGAGGTGCTCGCGCTGGATCGGGCGCGGCCGATCATGGCGTCGTTGTGGCTCACGGAGGGCGCGAGGGCGGCGGTGGCGCGCGTGCGCGCCGTGCACGCGCGCGCGCCGGCCGAGGGCGTCATCGTGGGCGAGGTGCGCCACGCCCTCGAAGGGGTCACGGGCGCGGCGCTCGCGCTGCGGCTCGTGCTGCCGACCATCGACGTCGCCGTCACGCTCCGCGCCGCCGGCGAGCGTCTGGACCGCAAGGGCTGGAAGTCGGAGACGTCGCCGGAGGGCTTCGAGCACTTCTACGCGTCCTCCGAGAACGACTCCTTCGCCGGCCTCTCGCGCGGGCCCTCCACGGTGGTGGTCGACGCCGTCTTCCCGCTCGACGTCACCGACCGGAGGCGCGCCCGCGCGGCGGCGATCGAGGCGCTGCGCGCGCTTCGCCGGCGCAGCCCCGAGGGCCCCCACGACGAGCCTCCCGACCTCGAAGGCGCCGTCGCCCGCGCCCGCTACGCGCCGGCGGCGCTCGCCGACGTGGGGTTCCTGGACGGGGTGTCGCGCGTCGTGAACGTGATGTCCGGCGTCGAGGACGACGCCCACCGCGGCCTCGCCGTGAAGCAGAGGCTCGACGAGGCCGCGAGGTCGTACGACCTCCTGGGCGACCCGCGCGGCGCGTTCTTCGATCGGATCGAGCTGTGGATCGAGGGCGGCTACGGATCGATTGCCGGCGGCGTGCGCGCGGTGCCGGGCCCGGCGACGCAGGCCACGGAGCTCCCCTGGGCGCCCGGGGTCGGCGCGACGATCCCTCCCGTCTTCGCCTGGCTCGACCTCTCCCTCCCCTGGCTACGGGGTTGGGCCTTCCCCGGCGCCGACGCGCGGGGCCCGGAGCGCCTGCGCGAGACCATCCGCCAGGCCGGTGAGATCGGCAGCGCCATCGCATTCCCGCACCTCCTCACCGCCACCGCGGCGGAGCCGGTGCGCTGGTTCCGCGAGCACCCCGGCCTCGATCGCCGACTCGAGCGCGCCGCCTACTTCGTGGCCGCCGACGGGGCACCCGAAGCCTACTTCGGGATCCTCGCGCAGGGCATCACGCCCGCCGACGCCGCCTGCGTGCTGGTCGAGCCCCCCGCGCCTTGCACGCCGGACAAGAAGCTCTCCACCAGCGCCGCCGTCCACCTCGACGACCGCTACGTGAAGCTCGCGCAGTCGAAGGGGCGCTGGACGATCCTCGCGAGCAGCGACGTGGCCCTCGTCGAGAAGACGAAGATCGACCTGGCCCCAGCGCCCGTCGCGCCCGCGCGGCTCGCGATCCCCGGCAGGCTCCTGCTCGCCAAGGAGCTGAGGCCGCTCCCGCCGTTGCTCTTCGCGGCGCGCTACCTCGCCGAGGCCTCGCTCGAAGCAGGCCAGCCGACCTTACGAATCCGGCCCGCGCCCGCGCCCTGAGCGCAATGGAAAGCCCCCGCGGGGCGGCGCGCTCCTCCTCCGCCCGCAGGCGCGCGGGGGCGTCCTGCACGTGCCGGGTCGAAGGAGGAGCGCGCCGATCGCGGGGTGGACGTCGCGCGGGGGGGGCCTACCCACCGGGCCCGCGCCCCGCGCCGTCCCCGCAAGTCACCAGCCGCCGCCAAAGCCCTGAACCCCGTTGCAGGCGAAGGGGAAGGGGGGGAACGGGCCGAAGGTGAACCCGCTGCAGGTCAGGCCGCTGAGGATGTACGACGCCGGCGTGGGGAACCCGCCGAAGAGGCCGCCCGCCGCGCAGCCGAGCCCGCCGAAGCCGGGGAGGCCGAGGCCGGCGCAGCCGCCGAAGCCGCCGAGGCCGCACTTCTGCGAGGCTTCGCCGGTCTTCTCGTGGCTCACCTCGGTCGCCTGCGGGGCGGGCGCCGGCTGCGCCTCGTCGTCGCCCATCGTGGCCTCGTCCGCGGACTCCGCCATGCAGCCGGCAAGACCGGCCGAGATCGCGAGCGTGAAGATTGCAGCGAGCTTCATCGACTGATTCATCGCATCATTCCTCTCGTTCAAGACTCGAGCGACACCGTCGCCGAGAGGCCGCGCCGCGCGAGCGGATTGCTCGCCCCGTCCCGCGGCCTCGCCTACGCCAAGCAGGTATCGGGCCGCCCGCTCGCGACCCGCGAGGGATGGAGACGCACGCCGGTGCGCCCATGCGTGGAGATCCGGCGCGCATGTTCTGCTCGGGTGCGTTACCTCACATCGCGCGCCGACGCGTCGCGCGCGCGACGGATCTCCGTGCGCCCGCGGCGAGCGCCGCGCGAAGCGTCGCGGACACCGTTCGGCGTCCCCGGCGTGCGCGCGCGGGCCGTGTCTTCGTCGCCGACGCGCCCCTGCGCCCCGCGCGGAGCGCCGCCGTCCTGGGCCGCTTCATCGGAGCACGCGGGCTCTCCGCTCAGCTCCGCGTCCTGCTCGTCCCGCGCGTGGCGGCGCTCCCCTCGTACCCCGCGAGGCGCACCGGGCGGCGCCGCTTGCCCGTGGTGACCACGTGCTGCCTGCGCCGGAGGCGCCAGCACTCGGGGCAGTTGGATCCCTTCTGCGCCCGTGTGCCGATGCCGGCGCGCCACACGTGCCCGAACGCGCAGCGCCACCAGATCTGCCGCGTCGTCCCCGCGACCACGTCGCGCGGCGTCAGCTTTCCGTTCCGGGTCGGGTGCCACTCGGCGGCGATCCTGGGGCTCACGACGGCGAGCGAGTTCGAAGCGCAGAGCTTCCGGTTCACGCAGAACGGGCAGCCCGAGCCGCTCGTCCGGTTGGCGATCGTCACCGACCACTCGTGGTCGCGCGCCTTGGGGCACCGCCACCAGGCGCGCCGAGCGGAGCCTGGCAGCACGTCGTGGGGCGTGAGCTCTCCGTTCTTCGTCGGGTGCCACTCGTCGGCGATCGCGGGCGCGGCGACGGCGAGCGAGTTCGTGGAGGAGACGCGCTTGTTCGAGCAGAAGGGGCAGCCCTGCTTCACCCGCTCACCGACGGCGCACCGCCACTCGTGATCGGGGCCCTTCGGGCACTTCCACCAGACGCTCTTCCCCGAGCCCACCGTGACGTCGCCGGGCGTGAGCTTTCCGTTCTTCTTCGGGTGCCACTGCGCGGCGATGTCGGGCGCGTTCGCGGCGAGGTTGTGCGCGGCCGAGGGCCGCTGTCCGGCGCAGAAGGGGCAGCCTCGACCCGTGTAGACGCGCGCGACGATCGCCCGCCGCCACTCGTGATCGGGCGCCGCGGGGCACTTCCACCAGACGGCGCGATCCGTGCCGGCGACCACGTCGTGCGGCATGAGCTTGCCGTTCTTCCTGGGGTGCCACTCCCGCGCGATCTCCGGCGCCACCGCCGCCAGCGTGTTGGTGACCGAGATCGCGGAGGTTGGCGCAGAAGGGGCAGCCGTGGCCGGCCGTACGCGTGCTGACGGGCGCCTCCCAGAGGTGATCGGGCCCCGCGGGACAGCGCCACCAGAGCTTCCTGTTCGAGCCGTGGGGGATGCTCTCCGGGGCGGTCGGGCCGTTCTTGCGACGGTCGATCTGTGCGACGAGCGCAGGGTAATCGGCGAGGGACGGCACGGGAGGAGCGTAGCGCGTCCCTCCAGCGGATGGGGGCGCGCGGGGTCAGCCCACGGTGACGTCGAGGGTCTCCGAGACCTTCAGGTCCCACTTCTCGTGCCCGTGGTCGGGCCAGTCGGGGCGCGTGCCCGCCGGCACGAGCTCGGTATTGTAGCTGCACGTGACGCGGCAGTCGCCCGGGCTGTCGATCTTGACCCAGCTCGCGAGGTCGGCGCTCACCTCGAGCGCGTCGCCGGGCTTCAGCTCGCGGTAGCTCATCAGACCGCCGAAGTCGTACGCCTGGATCACCGGGAGCGGCTTGCCGTTTTGCTGGACCACGAACGCGAAGCGGTTGTCCCTGGGCCCGCGCTGCCGTCCGCCCACCAGGAAGCCGACCGCGTCGGCGCCGTGGTTGCGCACCCCGAGCACAATCTCCATGGGCGCGCCCACCACGAGCGGCGCCCTGGGCCGGAAGTGGCCGACGACGCCCGTGCCAATCGGCGTGCGGTCCCGCCGCGGCACGCTCCAGATCTTCGCCAGCTCGTCGGCGAGCGCCCGGTCCACCTCGAAGTTCGCCTCGCCCACCAATCGGCCGCTGAACCCCGTCCCCCAGCCCCGGGCGCAGACGACGCCGCCCGAGACCGTGATGTAGCTCGCGCGCGCCGGGACCTTCGGCAGCTCGACGAGGCCCGCGTAGCAATCGTTCGCGTTCGCGATCGAGAAGATCGCGGGGTCGGCGGCGGCGAGCTCTACGCCGAGCCGCGCGAAGCCGCTCCCGTTCACCACGGGCTCGAGGCCGGGGCCGGGCTTGTCGACGGGCACACCGTCGTAGACCTTGCCGAGCGCGCGCTGCGCCCGCGCGATCCCGGGCTCGAAGACTGCGGCGAGCAGCGTCGAGGCGAGCCCCTTCACGATCCGGCGGCGAGCCATCATGGCGCTCATGATGTCACGTAGCGGCGCGCGTTCGAAACCGCCGCAGGCGGAAGAGGGTTTTGCCGTGGACGCCGAAGGGCCATCCGCGCGACGCTCGACTCCGATGTCCCCGCCCCTCGCGCACGTCGACGAGCACCCGCGCTCCGCTGCAGCGCCACCCCCGGAGTCGCCGTGACCACCGGCTACCGCGAGGCCGGCCTCCTCTGCCCTGGCTGCGGCGCCGGGCTCGATCCGAAGAACGTGGGCGAGTCCATCATCGACGTCTGCCCCGCGTGCCAGGGCATCTGGGTCGACTGGTTCGACGGGGATCTGGTGCAGATGGTGCGCGGCGCGCCGCCCGGCGGGGGCCCCGCGGCGCCCGACGGGCGGGGGACCTCGGCGTGCCCGCGCTGCCGGCGCGAGCTCGGCTGGGAGTCGTACCAGGCCAGCGGCGCACAGGTGCTGCGTTGCGCCGACTGCGCGGGTGTCTTCGTGCCCGGCACGTCGATCCGCGCCCTCGTCGCCCGCGCCGGGTCCTCGGCCGAGCACGCGCCCCAGGACGCGTTCTCCAAGCTCGCCATGGCGCTCGAGCGGTGGCTGGGGTGGGACGAGGGCTGAGGCGGCTGTTTCGGCGAAGTCAGCGGCGGGCGCCCGGCTCGGCGTAGGGGCGGTGTCGCCCCACGATGACCTGCACGCGCTCCCCGTAGGTCGAAAGAGAGTCCGCGACGACCGAAAGGGAGGCAGCGAAGGTCGGAAGGGAGGCAGCGACGACCCTCTCGCGCCGCACGTGGGTCTGCGCGTGCCAGGCTCGCGATCACGCGCGGATCCACGTCGGGGACTCCGGGATAGGCATCGCTCCCGAGATGCTGGGCCGCATCTTCAATCTCTTCGAGCAGGCGGGGCGCGGCCCCGATCGCGCGCAGGGCGGGCTCGGCGTCGGCCTGACCCTGGTCAAGACCCTGGTCGAGCTCCACGGAGGCACCGTCGAGGCGCACAGCGAGGGGATCGGCAAGGGCGCCGAGGCCACGGTGCGCCTCCCCCTCGCCCCGGTGGAGGAATCGGCCCTCGCCCCGGTCTCCGCCGGCGGTGCGCGCGGCGGCGCTTCCTGAAGCAGCCGGCACTCCGGCGCGGCGGGGCGCGCCTCGCCGTCCTCACCTCAGCCGGACGGGCGGCGGGATGGCCGCCCACTTGAAGTACAGCTCGCGGTCCCCGCACTTCGAATCGCAGTCCGCGCCGGGGACCCGCGGCGGCGGGCCGCACTCGGCCGAGAGGCGCGCCGTGACGCTCGCCTCGGATTCTCCCCACATGCGCGCGCAAGCGATCGCGTCGAGGGCCCTCCACCACCCGCTCGGCTCGGGCACGAGCCTCTTCGGCGGGCGCGGGCACGATTTCTTGGCGAAGGCGAGGGCGGCGGCGTCGTCGCGCGAGAACGTGCCGTCGGGGAGCGCGTGCGCGACGAGCTCGGGGCCCCAGGCGAGGACGCCGAACCCGGTCGTGCAAATCGGCGCGATGGTCTCGTAGGGCGCGTGGTAGACGAGGTCGAAGCGGCCGTCGCCGTCGACGTCGCGGATCGCCGACGCCTCGACGCCGCGCGCCGGCGCGTAAGGCACGATGGCGCCGCCCGCGTACCCGTAGATGCGCACCTGCTGCCAGCCGCCGTCCTCGTGCAGCTCGCCCGCCGTCAGGACGACCATCTCCGGGTCGCCGTCGCCGTCGAAGTCAACCAGGTCGAAGCGGGGCTCGTCGTCGCTCTCGAGGGCGTCGGAGGCGTAGTTCGTCTCGCCCGGGGGGCGCGGGCCGGAGCCCCTCGACGCGGGCGAGAACGACGCGCGCGTCCCGTCCGCCGCGACGCGGACGAGCGACCAGTCGATCTCCAGGCGCACGTTCGCGAGGTGCCGGGGCGTGCGAACCGCGTCGGTTCTCACAATCCAGCGCACCCCGTTGCCCGCGTCGTGACACGTGCGCAGGAACGACGGCGCCTCCTCGAGGAGGCTCACCTGCGTGCGGGAGAGCTGGCCCCTGCTCGGCGCGAGCGCGGCGGCGAAGAGCGCCGCCGTGTGATCCGCCTCCGCCTGCACGAGGGCGAGGCAGGACCCCGGGGGAGGCGGGGGGAGCGGCGCGGGCGCCTCGGCCTGCGGGCAGGAGGCGCTCGGGGCCGGGGCGCTCGGGACAGCCGCGGTCGGGAGCGCGGCGGGGGCGAGCTGCAGGGGGGGCGCCGGGGAGCAGGCGAGGAGGAGCGTCGTGAGGAGCAGGCAGCGCGCGCGCATCGTCGGGGGTGAGAAGCAAACGCGGTCCCCCGCGGGCGCGTTCCCGGCACGCTTCGTCGCCGACGTCTTCGGCCTCCTTCGCGGCGTCGGCGAGGTCCGGCGCCGGCGTGCAGGTCCGTCAGCGCGCGTCGCTCCAGCGGACGGCGGGGCGCAGCTCCATGGGCGTGGTCACGCCGCCGCGCTCGAAGCCCGTCATCGTCACGTCGGCCGCGCCGCCCGCTTCGACGGCGAGCCCGTGGGTGGAGCGCACCTCGAAGCGGTACCCGGACAGGTACGCGAAGGGGCCCTCGCCGTGGCCCTCGTAGACGAGGCGCGTCACGACCACGTGATCGCCGGGCGCGACGGGCAACGAGGCGACCAGCTCGCCGGACGCCGATTCACCGTCGGGCGCCCGGTTCCACACGCGAACGCCGCGCCCGTCGACGCCGTAGAACGCCGACACGAGGCGAAACGTGGCGCCCATCTCGATGCGCTGCCGCACCCGCAGGAGCACCTCGCCCCCCGCCCGGTCGCGCGTGCAGCCCGCCGCCTCGTCAAGCCGCAGGCCGCGCGCGCAGGTGACGCCGGGTGTCTTCACGGAGAGCAGGGTGGCGTCGACGAGCCGCACGCCTTCGCGGGGGGCACAGGCCGCGAGCAGCGCGGCGGCGAGCACGAGGGCGTGCGCCCGGGCTGCCCGGGAGGGGTCGACGATCACACGAGGGTTCTACCATGCGCCGTCCTCCTCCGGAGACGGCACGGTCGCGGCAGACCATCCCGAAAGGTCGCTCGGGTCTCTTCGAGAATCAGCCGGCGTCCCCGCCGCCGGCGCCGGCCGTGCTGCCGCCGTTGCCGGCCGTGCTGCCGCCGTTGCCGGCCGTGCTGCCACCCGCGCCGCCGTTGCCGGCCGTGCTGCCGCCCGCGCCGCCGGTGGCGGCCGTGCTGCCGCCGGTGCCGGCCGTGCTGCCACCCCCCTGGCCGGTCGTCCCGCCCGTGCCCGTGCCGGTGCGGGCGCCGCCGGTGGCGCAGGGCGACCCGTAGCACGCCATCAGCGTCACGGCGGCGACGCCTCCCACCGCGACCGCGACGAGGCCCCGGACGAGGCCGTCGGGCCCGCGCCCTCTCGGGGCGGCCGCGTTCTCCCCGCAGTGAGGGCAGCACAACGCCGAGGGTGGTAGGAAACCCGAACAGGACGAGCAGCTTCGAAGCGTCATGGCGCGACCTTCCTTGCCGAGTGGGGGGCGGGGTGCGCCCCGGACATCACGACTCTACGGGGACGGGAAGCGCCCGGGAAGCCCCTCGATCCCGGCGGGTGGGTTACGATGCGGCGCATGTCGCTCCGCAGGCTCCCCGTCGTCCCGGGGGCGTACTTCCCCGCGTACGTCGTCTGGGAGCTGACCCTGCGCTGCGATCAGCCCTGCGCCCACTGCGGGTCGCGCGCGGGCGGGGCGCGTCCGTCGGAGCTCGGCACCGCGGAGGCGCTCGGGGTGGTGGAGCAGCTCGCGGCCATGGGCGCGCGCGAGGTGGTGCTCATCGGCGGCGAGGCCTACCTGCACGAGGGCTTCCTCGACATCGTGGCCGCGCTCGCGGCGGCGGGGATCCGGCCGACCATGACGACCGGCGGCCGGGGGATCACCCGGGAGCTCGCGGATTGCATGGCCGCCGCGGGCCTCCACACGGTCTCGGTGAGCGTCGACGGCCTCGAGACCGCGCACGATGCCATCCGCCGCGCGCCGGGGAGCTTTGCGGCGGCCACCGCCGCGCTCTCCCACCTCCGCGCCGCGGGGCTCGTCACCGCGTCCAACACGCACGTGAACCGCGTCAACCGGGACGACCTGGAGGGCGTCTACGAAGCCCTCCGCGCGCTCGGGATCGCGGCCTGGCAGATCCAGATCACCGCCGCGCTCGGGCGCGCCGCGGACCGCCCGCAGATGCTGCTCCAGCCGTACGATCTGCTGGACGTGATGCCGCGCGTCGCCGCGCTGAAGCGGCGGGCGCAGGCGGACGGGATCACGCTGATGCCCGGCAACAACCTGGGCTACTTCGGGCCGGAGGAGGCGCTCCTCCGCTCGCTCGAGCCCGGCGGGCGGGACCACTTCCAGGGCTGCCAGGCCGGCAAGCTCGTCCTCGGCATCGAGTCCGACGGCGGCGTGAAGGGCTGCCCGTCGCTCCAGAGCCACGCCTACGTTGGCGGCTCGCTCCGCGAGCGCCCGCTCGCGGCGATCTGGGACGAGAGCCCCGAGATCGCCTTCGCGCGGGGCCGCACGGTCGACGATCTCCTGGGGGTTCTGCCGCACCTGCGGCTTCGCCGAGGTGTGCATGGGAGGCTGCTCGTTCACGGCGCACGCGCTCTTCGGGCGGCCGGGCAACAACCCGTACTGCCACTTCCGGGCGCGGACCCTCGCCGCGGAGGGGAAGCGCGAGCGGCTCGTCGCGACCCGGCCGGCCAGCGGGAGGCCGTTCGACCACGGGCTGTTCGAGATCGTCGTCGAGGCCATCGACGCGCCGGAGCCGCCCGGGCCCGGAGGCGGCGTGGATTTGGTGCAGGTGACGCGCAAGCCAATCCCGGCGTGACTACGGCGGCTCGTCGCCCGCCTCGCGGTCGAGGTCGGCCAGCTCCCTGTCGCGGCGGTGGTAGCCGGTCTCCTCCACGAGGGCGCGCGCCTTCGCGAGGTGGCCCCGGGCGGCGGCGGGGTCGCCTTCGGCGAGGGCGAGGCGCGCGTGGCCGAGGTGGGCGTCGCACGCGTGGAGGCGGAGGCCGCAGCGCTCGGCGAGGTCGAGCGCCTCGCGCAGGTCCGCGCGGGCGCGGGGGAAGGCGCGGTCGTGGGTGTGGACGGCGGCGCGGGCGAGGAGGCCGAGGGGGAGGTAGTCCTGCCGGCCGGCGCTGCGGAGGCCGTCGACGGCGGAGGCGAGGTGGGAGGCGGCCTGGGCGAGGTCGCCGCCGGTGCCGTGCCGGGCCCCGAGGAGGTGCGCGCGGCCGAGGGAGAGGTGGTCGAGGGCGATGTCGAGGAGCCAGTGGTTGCGTTCGGCGATCTTCCTCGCTTGCTCAGCACGCTCCCGCACGTCGGCCTCCCCGCCCCGATCGAGCAGGATGTCGCAGTACAGGAAGCCCGGGAGCGAGCAGAGCCGCGGATATTCTGGCTGCATCTCCTCCTGCATCCGCTCGGCCTCCTCGAACTGCGCGGCGGCGTCCTCCAGGCAGCCCATCGCGTGCAGGACCGCGGCGACCTTGGTCGTCCTGACCATGCGCGAGAACGCGTCCCGGCTCCTGTCGGCCAGCGCGATGCTCTCCCGGGCCCGCGCCAGCGCGCCGTCCAGCGCGCCGCGAACCAGGAGGAGCTCGCTCAGGTTGGAGGCGTCGATGGCGGCCTCCTTCCAGTCCTCAGCGGCGAGATGCCGCTCCAGCGCCTTCTCCAGGAGCTGCGCGGCCTCCGGAAGCCGCCCCAGCGCGCGGAGCGCAAAGCCCGCCGAGCCCAGGACAATCGCCTGGGCCGGCTCGGTGAGCCCGGGCGCGAGCTGCTCCCAGGGGGGATCGAAGAAGGCCGCGAGGACGGCCACCTCGCTGCCGAAGGCTCCGAGCTTGTGGATGCTGAATCCCTCGTTCCCACGCCGGATGCGCTTCCGCCAAACCTCGTCGTACGCCTCCCGGCTCTTCCCCGCTCGCACCCCGTGCACCACCGCCGCATACAGCGGCTCCATCCCCGCCAGCGTGTCCGGCCGCTCCTCCGCTTTCCCCGTCAGGAACACGTACAGCCGCCGGTTCCCCTCCCGCCACGCCTCCTCCTGCTCCTTCCTCAGTCGCTCCCCGAAGTACTCCCTCACCAGCGGGTGCGCATCGAGCCGCACCGCCCCCTCCGGCCCCTCGCGCTCCACCAGCCCCACGCTCCGCAGCCGCTCGACGGCGCGGTTCCATGCCGGCGCGGCGAGCCCCGCAATCGCCTCCGTGAGCCCCTTCACCACGGGCGGGGCCCGCAGCGCGGCGATCTCGTCCTCCGGCGCGGGGCGGTCGAAGAGCCCGAGCAGGAACAGGATGGCGAGCTCCGGCTTGCCCGCGAACCACGCCTCGTACGTCGCCATCATGCGCTGCGCGGGCTTGCCTTCGAGCGGCGGGATGAGGTCGCGCTTCCGGACGTCGCCGCCGTACGCCTCCTTCACGTACGACCCGAGCAGCGCCAGCGCCAGGCCGTGGCCCGCGTACTCGTCCGCGGCGGCGCGCAGCTCCCCGTCCGACCCCCGGGCGCCGCGGGCCGCGAGCAGCTCCGCGCCCGCCTCCGCCGAGAGGCGGTCGAGCCTGTGCTCCTGCACCTGGTCGCCGCGCCACGCCGCGAGGTCCGCCACGTCAATCCGGCTGGTGAGGAGGCAGAGGCCCGCGTTCTCCGCCGCCAGCTCCTTGACGAGCGCGCGGACGGCCGCATCCTTGAGCTTGCCCGGCTCGTCCCCCGGGCCGGCTTGCAGCGGCTCCACCCCGTCGAGAACCAGGATCGTCCGCCGCTCCCTCACCCCCTCCGCGAGCCGCACGCCCTTGTCCCACGGCGACGCCGCGCTCGGGCACACGACCCCGAACCACCCGAGCGCCGCCTCGACGAACGCGTCCGCGGACGAGAGGCGGTCGGTTCCCTGACTGTAGAACGACCACGCGAACACCCGCTCCGCCCCGCGCCACCCCGCAATCCCCAGGTCCGCGAGCCAGCGGTTGACGAGCGCGCTCTTCCCCGCCCCGCCCCAGGCGACGATGGAGGCGACGTGGACGCGCTCGTTCCAGCACTGGTCGAGCCAGGCCAGCTCGTGCGCGCGGCCAAAGAGGTCGTGGCTCGTCCGGGGGAGGCGCGAGGTGGAGACGCGCGGCGGCGCGGATGGCGCGGGAGGGGGAGCCGTGTAGAGGAGAGCGCCCGGCGGGGGGCTCGTGGACGCCGGGCTCAGGGAGGGAACAGCGTGTCCCACTCCTCCGTCACGAACTGGTGGAAGAGCTGGGCGGCCGTGTAGGCGGCGAAGTCCTGCCAGTCGTCGTTCTTGTCGGGGCCGGCAAAGTCGCAAATCGACTTCATGCACAGGAACATCGGCGGCGGGTTGATGGCCACCTGGGAAGCATGGTGGACCCCGTACGCCTCCATCTCGATGCCGATGAGCTTGCGCCAGTGCTCCTTCGTCGCCTCAACAGGGTCGTTGGCAGCCACCACCGCGGCGCCCGAGCCGAGGGGGCCGACGTGGAGCTTGAGCACGGTGTTGGGCTTGGCCCCTGGCCACTTCGAGCGGATGGAGGCGAGGCGCTCTTCTTCGAGCCGCCACTCGTCGAGTCGTGCGCGGAGGATGGCCGCGATGCTGATGGGGTTCGCGTCGGGGCTCAAGTGCAGCTTGCCGTCGACGACGGTGACCTTGCCCGCGCCGTAGTCGAAGGTCGTGCTGGGCGCGAGGACGTCACCGAAGCCCTGCCTTTTCCCGTCCACGCCGGCCGCGATGCCGACCATGGCAACGAGTCTGGGCTTGAAGCGCTGGACCATCTTCGTCGCGAGGGCGGCGGAGGCGGTCATGCCCATCTGGGCCGGCGCGGCGGCGACAACGGAGAGGGCGGGTCCACTCGCCCGAATCGAAGGTCGTGGTGCGGTACTGGGTGATCTCGCCCGGCTCCACGGGGAGCTTGGTCCAGGGCTGCTTGCCGGTGGCGAGGACTTTCTCCAGCTCGGGTGTGAGGAGGGCGCAGACGATGGCGATGTCGTAGGCAGCGGGCGCGGGGCTGGTCACGGCAGGCTTTTCCTCGTCGATGGGGGCGTGAGGAGGCGGCGGCGGGTCGGGAGCGGGAGGGGGCATGGCGTGCACCTCGGCTTCGAGCCCGACAAGCGCCCCGTCGCGGCGATGGTACCCGGTCTCCTCCACGATGGCGCGCGCCTTCGCGAGGTGGTCGAGGGCTGCGGCGGGGTCGACTTCGGCGAGGGCGAGGCGGGCGTAGCCGAGGTGGGCGTCGCACTCGTGGAGGCGGAAGCCACAGTGCTCGGCGATCTCCAGGGTTTCGGTGAGGTCTTCGCGGGCGAGGGCGAAGGCGCGGGTGTGGGTGTGGAGGGCGGCGCGGGCGAGGAGGCCGCCGGGTAGGTGGTCCTGGTGCCCGGAGCGGCGGAGGCCGTCGACGGCGCGGTCGAGGTGGGAGGCGGCCCGGGCGAGATCGCCGCCGGCGCTGCGCTGGGCCCCGAGGAGGTTCGCGCGGCCGAGGGAGAGGTGGTCGAGGGCAATGGCGAGGATCCAGCCGTTGATCTGGGCAATCTTCAGCGCTTGCGTCGCGTGCCTCCTCACGTCGCAATCCCGGCCATGGTCGAGCAGGAAGTCGCAGTACAGGAATCCTTGGAGCGAGTAGAGGAACGGCTGGTCCGGCTCCATTTCCCGCTGCATCTGCGCTGCTTCCTCGAAATGTGCCTCGGCTTCGTCCTGACGGCCCATCGCGTGCAGTGCTTGACCCACGCTCGTCCTGTGCACGGTGCGCCGGAAGCCCTCCTCGCTCCTGTCGGCCAGCTCGACGCTCTGTCGCGCAAGCACCAGGGCTTCCTCGAGCCTCCCACGACCCTTCTGGAGCTCGGAGAAGCTCGGCGGCGACGCTCGAAGCGTTTTTCCAGTCCTCGAGGGCGAGCCGCCGCTCCAGCGCCTTTCGGAGCGCCTGCGCGGCCTCCTGCAGCCGCCCGAGCGCGTGCAGGACGAAACCTGCGTTGGCGAGGAGATTGGCCACGTCCGTCTTGCCAAGCCCCGGCACCAGCCGCTCCCAGGGGAGATAGAAGAAGGCCGAGAGGACTGCGACCTCACTGCCGATGGCTCCGAGCTTCTTGACGCTGAACTCCTCCCTCCCGCGACGGATGCGCGTCCGCCAGAATCTCGATTCGCGCCTCGTCTGCCTTCCCCGCCCGGCATCCATGCGCCACCGCCGCATAGAGCGGCTCCATCTCGCCCACCGTCTTGGGCAGCGGCTTCGCAATCCCCTTCAGGTGTTCGTACAACCGCCGGTTCCCCTCCCGCCAGGCCTTTTCCTGCTCCCGCCTCACCCGCTCCCCGAAATACTCCCTCACCAGCGGGTGCGCATCGAGCCGCCAATCCCCCTCCCTACCCTCGCGCTCCACCAACCCCACCCGCCGTAACCTCTCGACCGCCCGGTTCCACTCCTTCCCGTCGAGCCCTACCACCGCATCGGTCAATCCCACCACCACTGGCTTCGCCCACAGCGCCTCGATCTCCCCCTCGCTCGCCGGCCAATCGAACAGTCCGAGCATCCGGAGCATCCCCACCTCGACGCTTTTCTCCCCGAACATCTTCTCGTACGCCGCCATCACCCGCTTGGCGTGACCACCGACCCGCTCGTCCTCGACCAGCGGCCCGATCACGTCCCGCCGGCGCACGTCCCCCTCGACGGCCTCCTCCAGGTACGACCCCAAGAGAACGAGCGCCAGGCCGTGCCCCTTGTACTCGCGCACCGCCTCCCGCAGCTCAGCCGGCGCTCCCTTCACCCCCCGCGCGCTCAACAGCTCCGCGCCAGCCTCTTCCGACAGCCTCTCCAAGTTCAGCTTCCGGCTCTTCTCCTTGGCGAACCCGCCCACTTCGCGCACCGGGAGCCGGCTGGTGATCACACACAGCCCCGCGCTCTGCTCCCCCAGCCTCCGCAGGAGCCTTGCCAGCGCCGGGTCCTTGACCCGCCCCTCCTGCTCGCCCGGTCCCCACTGGAGCGGCTCCATCCCATCCAGCACCAGCAGAACCCGCCGCTTCCTTACCAGCCGCGCCAGCCGCTCCCCCTTCTCCCACGGCGACCCCGCGTCCGGCTCCGGGTCCCCGAAGAACACGAGCGCCTCGTGGATGAACGAATCCGCCGACAACTGCGTCTCCTTGGTCCCCTGGCTGTAGAACGACCACCCGTACACCCGCTCTGCCCCGCCCCAGTCGGCGGCCTGCATCTTCCGCAGCCAGTCGTGCACCAGCGCCGACTTCCCCACGCCCCCCGGCGCGACGAGGGTGGCAACGTGCGCGCCCTCGTCCCAGCAAGCCTGGAGCCACCGCGTCTCCTCCTCGGGCCCGAACAGCTCGGCGGCGGGCATCGGCAGGTGGAGCAGGTCGACCCCAATCCTCTTCCCCGCTCTGCCGCTCCTCGCCCGCCATCCCCTGCACCACCGCCACCCTACACCACCGTCCCTGGGGCTGAAGAAGGCAAGCCTGCCGGCGGGAAGGCAAGCCTGCCGGCGGGAAGGCAAGCCTGCCGGCGGGAAGGTAAGTCTGGCGGTGGGAAGGCGCGCCTGCGGAGGGGAAGGCAAGTCTGCCGGCGGGAAGGCAAGCCTGCCGGCGGGAAGGTAAGCCTCCCGGCGGGAAGGAAAAGCCAGCCGAGGAGAAGGCGCGCCTGCCGGCGGGAAGGCGCGCCCGGCGACGGCACGGCGCGCCCGGCGACGGGACGGCGCGCCTGGCGACGGGACGCCGCGCCCTGCCGGCGGGACGGCGCGCCTGCCGGCGGAAAGGCGCGCCTGGCGGTGGGACGGCGCCGCCTGCCCGCGGGACGGCGCGCCTGGCGGTGGGACGCCGCGCCCGGCGGTGGGAAGCCGCGCCCTGGCGGCGGGACGGCGCGCCTGCCGGCGGGACGGCGCGCCTGGCGGAGGGACGGCGCGCCTGGCGGTGGGACGGCGCGCCTGCCGGCGGGACGGCGCGCCTGCCGGCGGGAAAAGGCGCGCCTGGCGGCGGGAAGGCGCGCCTGCCGGCGGGAAGGCGCACCAGCCCGCGGGAAGGCGCGCCCGGCGGCGGGACGCCGCGCCCGGCGGTGGGAAGCCGCGCCCTGGCGGCGGGAAGGCGCGCCTGCCGGCGGGAAGGCAAGCCTGCCGGCGGGAGGGGGCCCCTTCAAGCGTCGAGCGCGCTCCCCAGGGGGTCACGCGAGGGTGAGCGTCACAGGGATGTTGTTCCTCGTCGCGTTGCTGTACGGGCAGACCTGGTGCGCGGCCTCGACCAGCTTCTGGGCCGCCTCGCGGTCGAGCTTGGGCAGCGCGACCACGATCGACGGAGAGCGCGAAGCCGCCCGCGTCGGTGCGCCCGATGCCGACGTGCGCGGTCACCGTCGAGTCCGTCGTGTCGAGCCGCTGCCGGCCGGCCACGAACTTGATCGCGCTGTGGAAGCACGCCGCGTAGCCGGCGGCGAAGAGCTGCTCGGGGTTCGTCCCCGCGCCGCCGCGCCCACCCATCTCCTTCGGGATGTCCAGCGAGAGCTGGAGCTTCCCGTCCGACGTCTCGACCTTGCCCTCGCGGCCGCCGTGCGCGGTCGCCTGCGCGGTGTACAGGCTCGTCATGGTTCCTCTGGACGCCGGGGAAGGCCGGCGCGCGCGGAGCATGCCTCCGGGAGGTCGTGGCGTCGACGTCTCCCCTGCGCGGGGAGCGCGCGTAGGGCGATTTCGTAAGAGTCTCCGGCGGCGGGAGTGTCTATTCCTCCCGCCGCCGGGCACGCTCGCCGCGGCCGGCCGGCACGAGGTCGACCGACACGTTCACCGCGTGGCACGCGCCCGTCCCCCACATGCCCGACGTCGGCACCGCGCAGACGTCGCGGACGCGGTACTTCCGGGGCTCGTAGCCCTCACGCGAGACGACGATGAAGCACGCGTCGCCCATGAGCCCGGCGTCGCGGTAGAAGACATGGCCCGACGCATCGGTCGTCCCGAGGAGCTGATTGACCCATCCGGGCTCGGGGCACGTGTAGACGATGCGCGCGCCGGATACGGGAGCGGCGTCGCCCGCGGGGGGCGCCGCGCCGTCGCACGGGGGCGCCGAGCGCACGACGCCGACGACCGCCATCAGCGGATCGCAGCCGAGCAGCGCCAGCGCGCCGGCCGAGAGGAGCACGCGGGCGTTCACGGCGCACCCCCTGCGGCCGCGAGCCCGCCACCACCGAGACCACCAGGCACCCGCCGCCGTCCGGCTCGGGGAAGCTGCACGCATCGGCCATGGGGACGTCGCGCGGCACGTAACCGGCCCTCTCCACACGGATCACGCAGCGCATCGGGATCGCCCGCGACGGCGCCCAGCGCCCCTGGAAGCGGCCCTCGGCGTCGGTCTCCGCCACGGCGAGCGGCGGGCCGGCGCCGGGGCGGATCTCGCGGAGGGTGGCGGAGGGGAGGGGAGCGCCCATCGCGACGGCGCCGCCGGCCGGCGGCGCGCAACGGTCGTGGGCCGCGCGCACGAGGCCCTGCATCGTCGGGTAGGGGCCGCAGCCTGCGGCGGCCGAGATTGCGAGCGCGAGCCCCGTCGAGCGCAGGGGCCGCCCCGCGACGGAGGACAGGGGCGATGTGGGTAGGCGCATGCCGCCACGGTACGCACTCGTGACGGCGACGCCACTTACGGGCACTTATTCGAATCACGGCGTCGACCGCGCCGCCTCCGGCGCGTCTCCGGATGGCGCCGTCCTCGCCTCAATCGACGGCCGAGCGCCTGGGCCCGGTAGGGTCGCCGCCGGCGTGCCCCGAGGCACACGGAAGGACGGTGCGGGCGCGTCGCCGGCGCGGACCGTGCCGCGGGCGGTCGGCGCCGCAGGCTCACGAGCCCCGCCTGCGCGAAGCCCGGCGCCGAGGCGTGTTACCATCCGGCTCCCTTGACCCACCTAATCCCTCTGCCGCTCGTTCGATGCGCGCGCGTGTTGGAGCCACGGTCTGGGCCTCCTGTCAGCCCGCAAATGAAGAAAGGTGCGCATGGACGCTTCGGTCGCTGAGCCCGTTCACGATGGGGGAGCCCCCCAGACCCCCGCTGCAGGCGTCCGGTTGCACTGCCTGGGCGGTGGCACGGCTCCGCCCGATCTCGGGGCGGACCTCCTCCGGCTGCTGCGGCTGCCGAGCGAGGCGCTGGAGAAGCTCTGGCAAGTGCTCGTGCCGTGCCTCGCGGAGACGCTTTCGAAGGATACGGAGCAGCTCCTCGACGTGTTCTGCGCGGCGTACAAGGTCGACGAAGACGACCTGGCCCAGGCCGTCAAGGCGTGCCGGTTCGTGATCCGCGGCGCGGCGAGGCTCGAATCTGCCCGAGGCCGCGCTCGCCGCCGACCTCGATCAGCTCTGCCCGGCGGATCCACGGGTCAAGCAGATCGTGCTCGCCGGCTATGCGCCGGCGAAGGAGCAGCTCCGCCGGGAGATCCTGCTGGCCGCCGTGGCGGACCACGGCAAGCTGCTGGTCGGCGTGAACCTGCGGCTCGATACCGATCCAGGCGTCGGAGCGGGGCGCGAGGCTCCAGTTGCCGGTGGCCGTGCTCACCCTGCACTTCCGCGAGGGGGCCGGCGGGGGGCGGGTGACCTTTCAGGTGCTGCCGGACATGATGGATCAGCTCCGCAACAGCTTCGAGCAAGTGCTGGGGTGACTCGGACGCGGGCGAGGCGACCGGGGGAGGCCCCGTTGGGCCACCCCATGTAGGTGCGAGCCCGACAACGCCGGCTCGTCGACGACCCGCGCTCGACGGCGACGGCGGTGAAGCGTTCCGGGGAGCGATGAAAGTTTCTTTCATCGCTCATCGAAAGATTCTTTCATCCCCGGGCCCTCCACGGCGGGTAGTGGCCAGACTTTCCCGGGAAATCCGGTTGGCACTCGGCTTGCGAGGGTGCGCGGCACGCCGGAAGGCGACCGAATCCACGAATCGCGCTCCGTCTCCCTTCCGACGGCGAACTGTCCCGAAGCCGTGAGCCCTTCGGGTGCCGGTGATCCGGCAGCCCGTCCTGCGTCCGATTCCCGGCCGCGGAAGGAGGGATTCGTGCGCCCCGAACCTGCAAGGAGGATCCCATGACCCGAATCCGGATGAGCTGCGCCCCGTACCTCGCCGTTCTGCTGCTCGTCGCGTGCGTCGCGACTGGCTGCAAGGGCGCGCCGGCGGGCGGCTCGTGCTACGAGGACTCGGATTGCGCCTCGGGGCACTGCGTCACTGGTGAATACTCAGCGTGCGCGCCGCTGCCGGACGGCTCCGGTTGCAACATGAACGCGGACTGCGCGTCGGGCGTCTGCAACCTGGCGACCGAGAAGTGCGGGGCCGCGAAGCCCGGCGAAGGGTGCAACACGGACTCCGACTGCGCGTCCCACGCCTGCACCAAGGCCACGATGACGTGCGGCCCCCAGCCGGATGGCGGCACGTGCAACGTGGACGCGGACTGCAAGTCCCACGCCTGCACCAAGGCCACGGGGACGTGCGGCCCTCAGCCGGTCGGTAACGCCTGTCGCCTGGACTCGGACTGCGCGTCGGGCTCCTGCACCCCGGTCGCCAATATCTGCGGGACGGTGCCCGACGGCGCACGTTGCAAGGTCGACGAGGACTGCACCTCCAGCATCTGCGACACGGCTCCATCCCAGGGCATCTGCGGCGCGCAGCTGGACGGCGGTGGGTGCACCCGGGACAAGGACTGCGTTCACGGCATCTGCGACACCGCCCTGGACTCGTGCGGCGCCGTGCCCAACGGCAAGATGTGCGCGCGGGACCAGGAGTGCATGTTCGGTGTCTGCAACATGGTCTCGGGCACGTGCGGCACGGTGCTCGACGGCGACGCGTGCACGCGTGACGAGGAGTGCGCGTCCGCGGTCTGCGACATGGCCATGGGCTGGTGCGGCGCCGCGGCGGAGGGCGGCGCGTGCGCGCGCGACGAGGACTGCGTCTCCGGCTCCTGCGACGCGGGGAAGTGCGGCATGGGGGCGGGGGACGAGTGCACGATGGGCGCGGGCTGCGAAGCCGGCTTCGTGTGCGGCGGCGCGGGCGTGTGCTGCGCGCTGCCCGGGCAGGGCGCGACGGGCTGCTGCTCGGGGAAGGTCGAGGGAGGGGAGTGCGCGTGCGCGGCGAGTGGAGCCGCCTGCCAGGGCGACGCCGAGTGCTGCTCGGGGGTCTGCCAGGGCGGCGCCTGCGCGTGCGCCGCGGTCGGCGCCACGTGCAGCGC
Source organism: uncultured delta proteobacterium (assembly GCA_963827955.1). GTDB lineage: Bacteria > Myxococcota_A > Polyangia > Polyangiales > Polyangiaceae > CAWHDJ01. The sequence continues at coordinate 429,784 of CAWHDJ010000018.1, forward strand.
CGGCTCGCTGTGCTGCTCGGGCTCGTGCGAGGACGGGGCGTGCGCCTGCGTCGGCGCCGGTACGGGCTGCGCGGGGGACGGCGACTGCTGCTCCGGGACCTGCGCGGGCGGGGCGTGCGCCTGCGCCCCCGCCGGCGGCGTGTGCGCGACCGGCGCCGACTGCTGCTCGGGGAGCTGCCAGAACGGGATCTGCGCGTGCGCGGCGACCGGGAGCCTGTGCGCGAGCGGCGCGCTCTGCTGCTCGGGCAAGTGCGCGGGCAACGCCTGCCTCTGAGGATGAGCCCGCCCGAGCGGAACGATGGACTCGAGGTGAACGCAGCTTTGCAGGAGGAGGCGAACGACATGATCCACGACGACCCCTCGAAGAAGGATGCCACGAAGAATCCGCCGGACCGCGGGGGCGGCCGCTGGACGGCGTTCTCCCTGGCCGCGCGCGGCGGCTCGTGCGTGTCCGACGTGGCGAGGTACGGCCCATCGATGGCGCGGCTGTTCCTTCGCGCGGTGGGAGTGGGCGTAACGTGTACGCTGGTTTCGGCCTGCGTGGGCACCGCGAGTCCCGGCATGGCCGTCGATCTCTTCTCGTACATGTACCTCTGCCCGGCCGACCAAATCGCGGTCAGGCCGCTCGGCCCTCCGACACCTTCGGCGAACTTCGAAGGGTCTTACTCGATGTGGCGGAAGAGGTACGCCGGTAGCTATGGGTATCAGCTCAAGGGCTGCGGGCACACCACTGAATTCTTGTGTCACCGACTGGGCAAGTGCGTGGCCGCCGGGATGTGAGCGGGCGCCCCAACATCGCGGGCCGGCAGGGGGCAATCGGCAGCGCCGCACCAGTCGAGCCACGAAGCGAACGAAGGTGAACAACATGAGCCACGACGAGCACTCGACGAAGGATGCCACGGAGAAGCCGCCGGACCGCGAGGGCGGCTCGTTCCTGCGCACGGGCACGTCCCCGAGCCTCGCGAGCGTGCGCGCTCGCTGGACGGCGTTCGTCGCAGCCCTCGTCGTCCTGCTCGCGGTGCGCCCGTCCCGCGCGGGGGACATCGACGTCCGCACGCCCGACGGCACGCCTTGGACGCAGCTCGTGGCGCAGATCCAGGACGATCTCGCGAGCCGGGGCCGCGTCTTCCCCGTCCTCGTGTACGACGGCTCGACGCAGGTCCACTGCGGCGAGTACGAGCTGCGGCTCGACGAAGTGGCGGCCGCGGCCTTCCAGGTCGAGGCGTGCGACCCGACGACGGACGCGACGAACCTCCGGCTCGCCCACCGCGAGGCGCTGTTCGAGCCCGGCGACATCGTGCCGCGCGCGAGGAAGGCCTCGATCAGCGCCACGATCACGCGGCGGGGCCACGTCGAGGGCGGCGGGGCGGCTCCGCTGGCCGGATCGAAGCTCTGGTGTACGGTCGCGCTCCAGCCGTACCTCTGGGACGGGCTCCGGGGGGAGCCGACGCCTCTCACGCCCGATCGCTTCTTTCTGCGGCCGATCGAGGAGAACATCCACGCCGCGCCCGACGGCGCCGGGTGGATCGCCCGCGGCGAGTCGCGCTTCGGGCTATTGTTCCACTACGAGGTGGACGACCTCCAGACCGGCAAGAAGGTGCTCGAGAACGAGGCGAGGCTGGCGTGCGCGGACAGCCCGGCGGGCCAGGCTCGAGCCACGGTGGACGCGAGCGCCCCCGAACCGGCGGCCGCGCTGCAGGACGGCCCGGAGCCGCCGCCATGGTGGGCCGCCGTCGACCTGCCGATCCCCCATTTCGGGACGCTCGTCGCGACGATGCTCGTCCGGCCCACGAACGACATCGTGCTGCCCGGCGGCGTGCGCGGGTCGTCGATTCTACGGGAGCGGCCTCGCGGTGTACGGAGGCAGCACCGTCGGCGCGTCCTTCCAGCGCGGATTACTGTTCGTGCCGGGCCGCTTCACGGTGGCGACCGACGGCAAGGCGCTGGTCCTGTCGGGCTTCGCGGGAGCCGGGGTCGGGTGGAACGTCCTCCACCACACGTCGGTGTACGCCGCGCCGGCGCTCCGCTTCACGGGCATGCTCTTCCCGCAGGGCTGGTTCAATCAGCTCGACGGTGCGCTGCTCTTCGGCGTGCGGAGGAGGTTCTGGGGCTCGCGCCGCTGCGCGAGCCCGAAGGGCGGCTTCGAGGCGTTCTTCGAGGCGGCCGCCCCCATCGCGAGCACCGGCGTGTGGTTCATCAGCGCAGGGATCACCAACTCGTGGGGGCCCGGCGGCGGCTACCCGTGGCTCGTGTCCCTCGTCCGCTGCCGCAAGCCCGCGAGCCCGTAGACCTGAAGCGAACGAAGCCCTGCACGAGGAGAACGACATGAGCCACGACGATCCCCCGAAGACCGAAGACACGGAGAAGCCGCGCCCGACGTCGAGCTCCGCGACGCTCACACCGGTACAGCCCTCGCATCGACGTGTCCACATGCGCCTCGCTCGGCTCCTCGGCTGCGCGTTCGGTCTCGTCGTGACCTCGTGCTTCTCCGCGGGATTGGGCGTGGTCGAGGTACGCGGCACGACCCTCGGCGACACCGTGCTCCGCGCTGACCGGTGCCGCTTTCGCCCAGACATCCAAGCCTTCGATTTCGAGCAGGACGGCGGCCCCCTCACGGTCCGCGTGGTCGCGCGCAATCCGGACCCGTCCACCTGGCAGCTCGTGATCGCCAACCGCGCCGGCCCGGCCGGGCCTGCCGAGGTGGTCGTGTCGCCCGCGAGCTGTCGCGTCCTGAGCGGCTACGTTCACCGGTATTTCGGCGACGTGAGCCTCGGTGTGCGCCTCGACTGCCAGCTCCCCGGCGGGGGCGCCGTGCGCGGCCTGCTCGGAGACGGGAGGTGCCGATCATGAGGCCCCTCGTCTTCGCGGCCCTGCTGCTGCTCCCGGCGTGCGGCGCGTCCGGCGAGCTGCGCGTGAGCGGGGCCTACCCGCGCGTGCTCTCCCCTGAGCGATGCACGCTCGACGGGGAGGGCCGCGAGCTCACCCTCTCGAGCAGGAGCGACCCCTCCTGGGTGGCGCACGTGTGGCGCGTCCCTGGCACGGCCTCGATCAGCGTGCTCGCGGGCGGGGCTGCGGGCGGCGACGCTGTGACCCTGGATTTGCTCGACCTGCGCGACGGCGACGGGCGCCCGGTCCACCTCTACCGCTCGTCCTGCAGCGTGCTGCGGTTCGCGGTGCAACGGTCGCCGGCCGTCATGCGGGTGAACCACGGGCCCCCCCAGCGCTTCTTCAGCGGCGAGCTCGAGGTCGACTGCGTCGACCCCGCCCAGCGGCACGTCGTCGGGCGCATCAAGCTCTCGAGCTGCCTCGGCACCGACGGGTGAGCCGCGCCGTCTGAGCTGAGCCCTGGAGTCGAACCGAACGAAAGTTTGCACGAGGCGAACGACATGAGCCACGACGACCCCTCGACGAAGAATGCCATGAAGAAGCCGCCGGACCGCGGGGAAAGGTCGTTCCTGCGAACCGGCTCGTCCCCGAGCCTTGCGCGCGTGCGCGCTCGCTGGGCAGCGTTCGCCCTGGCCGCGGCGGTCCTGCTGGGTGGCAGCCGCGCCCTGGCGGACGACGAAGCGCGCTTTCGCATCGACAGCCCGGTGTTCGCACAAATCCAGGAATACAGCACGTGGTCCGGCCGTGTCGGGGGCAGGGTCGTGGGGGGCGCGGAGAGGCGCCCCGTATGCGACTCGCTCTGCGAAGAACCGTTCTACCTCGCCGCGAACAAGCAGTACGTGATCACCGGGCAGTTCCTGGAGTCGCCCACGTTCCGTGTATCCAACCTGACGGGCGACGTGACGATCACGGTGCAGCCGGGAAGCTATGCCCGGCGCACGGCTGGACTTATCACCCTGATCTTCGGCGGCAGAAGTATCTGGTACCCCGGCTTCCTGCTTCTCAGTTTCGGCGGGTTCGGCGAGGGGGCCGTCGAGTCAAGGACTGGCATCGGGTTCATGGTGGCCGGGGGCGTGTCAGCGATTGTTGGCGGCGTGCTCCTGGCGACGTCGGGTACCACGATCAGGCTGCGGCAGGCCGGTGAGGGGCCGGTCGGCAGCGCCGCACCGGTCGAGCCGCGGTACTGGATGGGGGAGTTCTGAGCATGAAGGGAACGACATGAGCCGCGACGACCCCTCGACGAAAGATGCCACGAAGAAGCCGCTGGACCGCGGGGGCAGCTCGTATGGCGGTCGCTGGCACGTCGCGGTCCTCGCGGCCCTCGTCGTCCTGCTCGCGGTGCGCCCGTCCCGCGCGGGGGACATCGACGTCCGCACGCGTGACGGCACGCCTTGGACGCAGCTCGTGGCGCAGATCCAGGACGATCTCGCGAGCCGGGGCCGCATCTTCCCCGTCTTCGTGTACGACGGGTCGACGCAGGTCCACTGCGGCGAGTACGAGCTGCGGCTCGACGAAGTGGCGGCCGCGGCCTTCCAGGTCGAGGCGTGCGACCCGACGACGGACGCGACGAACCTCCGGCTCGCCCACCGCGAGGCGCTGTTCGAGCCCGGCGACATCGTGCCGCGCGCGAGGAAGGCCTCGATCAGCGCCACGATCACGCGGCGGGGCCACGTCGAGGGCGGCGGGGCGGCTCCGCTGGCCGGATCGAAGCTCTGGTGTACGGTCGCGCTTCAGCCCTACCTCTGGGACGGGCTCCGGGGGGAGCCGACGCCTCTCACGCCCGATCGCTTCGTCCTGCGGCCGATCGAGGCGAACATCCACGCTGCGCCCGACGGCGCCGGGTGGATCGCGCGCGGCGAGTCGCGCTTCGGACTGCGGTTCCACTACAGGGTGGACGACCTCCTGACCGGCAAGAAGGTGCTCGAGAACGAGGCTACGCTGGCGTGCGCGGACAGCCCGGCCGGCCCGGTGCGCGCCATCCTGCTTGGTGGCAGCCCCGTCGGGGCGGACGAAGGCCCGCGGGTCCACATCGACAGCCCCGTGCCCGCGGTGCTCGCGAAAAACGAGGAGAAGGGATGGCGCGTGTGGCAATCCCGGCGGTTCAGCTGGAGCGAGCTCGACCATCCCATATGCGGCTCGCCCTGCGACAGCGTGATTACCCCGGGCGTCTACATGATCGCCGGGCCATACCCCAAGTCGGCCCCATTTTCTCTGCCCGATCTGCGGGGCGACCTGACGATCACGGTGCGGCCCGGGAGCTATGGCCGGCGTGCGGCGGGATTTTGGGCCGTGATCTTCGGCGGCGCTTTCACCGGCTTGGGCCCCGGGTTGGTGGTTCTCGGCGGGGACACCAACAGTGCCGCCGGGACGGCGCTCGCCGTTGGGGAATGGGTGACCGCGGGCTTGACCGTGATTACCGGCGTCGTGCTCATGGCGACATCTGGCACCAAGATCAAGCTTCAGGCGCCCGGCGCGGCGGTCATCGGCGGCGCCTCACCGATCAGGGTGGAGTTCTGAGCGAACGCCCAGCGTTCGTGCTTGAAGCAGGCCGCAAGTGCCCCTACGCTTGGCCCTCGCGAAGCGTTGCATGAGGCGACCGACATGAGCCACGACGACTCCTCGAAGAAGACGGAAGCCACGCCCAAGTACCAGCAGATCGTGGTCCCCGACCACGCGGTCAAGCCGGACACGAGCGGCACCTCGTTCCTGCGCACCGGCACGTTCCCGAGCCTCACGGACGCGACGAAGCAACCGCCCGGCTTCCGGGAGAGCCTCGCGCTCGCGCGGCTGGCCGGGGAGCACCACCTCAAGACGGGCGGGTCGTGGCATCACGTCGATGGGAACCGCATCGAGACCACCACCGGTCGCAAGGTGGAGGTCATCGCAGGCAGCTACATCGCCCACAGGGGTCCCGGCAACAGCCCTGGGGACAATTTTTCCTCCACTTGGGCGAAGACCAGCTACACCCAGATCGGGTCCAGCGACCTGCCCATTGGACCGCAGCCCGCGCCGCGCTCGCCCTCGCCGCCCGGCGACCCTGATTCGGACTTCGCGGATAAGTTGTCCTTCCCCTACAGCGACAATCTCATTTGGAGCAAACCCCCCCCACGCCCGGACGGCAAACCCGAGCCACCCACCTCTGACATCGATGTAGTCCCCACCGGCTCTACCACCAACGCCAACGGGGCCCTCACGAGCGGGGACGTCGCCAGCGTGACTTGGGCCCAGCGCACCCTGACCTATATCGGGTCTCCGACCAAGCCGGTGGGGCTCGCGTACGCGGAGACGCAAGCCGGTACGATCAAGCAAAAGAACTTCGCCCAGTCGGGTAACGTCGTCAGCTGGAATCACGCGCCCTTCGGCAAGTTTTGGCAGGACGCCCTGGCCACGACCATCCAGACCACCAACGAGGCCAAGGGAGAGATCCTGGTCACCAACACGGCGCCCAATCTGACAACCGTCAACGTCGGGACACAGGAGGTCATCAACTTGGCTCCTGGCATGCTCACGTTCACCGCCGGCCTGGCGTACGCCAACATCACTGTCGGCGTTGGGATCACCAACATCAACGTCGGTGAGCAGCTCGTGATTAACGTTCCTGACAGGTTCCAGTTCACGCTCGATGACGGCCACATCAAAATGGCCAGTAGCGCCATGACTGCGGTCGACACCCGCCTGACTGACCTCGACTGGAAAATTGGGCACTTGGAAAATAAGGTGCTTCTCCAGCGCGCCGACATCACCGCGACGAACACCCAGCTGTCCGCGACCAAGCTGGAGATGCACAGCACCTGCAGCACTTCGATGGCCCCCATGCACACGTGGGGGATCTAGCCTCGGGCATGAAGGTCAAGAACCTCACCCCCTTCCCCTTCGGGACCAAGGTCACATCCCGGCAGCCACCTCGCCCGGAGCTAACTTTGGTGCTGCGCGCCTGCTACCTGCTCGAGCCCGGCAAGCCGCTCACCCTGCCCGATGGCCCGTCGCCGCCCGATGGCCCGTCGCTGCTCGCGCAGGGGTCCATGATGTGCGACACCTATGTCGACGACGACGCCGAGCGGGCTGGTGAGTGTCTCTACCCCGGCGACTTCGCCGACTGGAAGCCTCACGCCGAGGTGATGCTCCGCGGCACCTGTCACACCCCCGCCGCCAAGCCCATGCCCGAGTGCCCGGTGCGGTTCTCCGTCGGGGCGTTCTCCAAGCTCCTCCGCGTCGTGGGCCGCAGGTTCTGGTCCGACGACAGGGCCGGCGCCGTCATGTCCGAGACCGCGCCCTTCACCAAGATGCCCGTCGACTACGCCCACGCCTTCGGCGGGCCCGGCTATGCGGCAAACCCGGTCGGGATGGGTTTTGCAGGGCGCGAGCTGCCCAACGTCGAGCACGCCGGCATGGTCATCCGTAATCGCCGCGACGACCCTGGCCCTGCGGGCTTCGGCCCCATCAACCCTGCCTGGCCGCAGCGCGCCCCCAAGGTGGGCAAGGACTACGGCGCGCGCTGGAAGAAGAGCGCTCCCCCTACTACGCCGAGGACTTCGACTGGACCTACTTCAACGCCGCCCCTGCCGACCAGCAGCTCCCGGCGTACCTGCGCGGCGACGAGCCGGTCGTCTTCCAGAACCTGCACCCGGCCGCGCAGGTGTTCGAGGCGCACTTGCCGGGGCTGCGTATCCGCGCCTTCCTCCAGGACGACAAGCAGCGCTTCCGCGAGGTGCCGATGAACCTCGACACGCTGTTCGCCGACCTCGACGAGGGCAAGCTCTACTTGACCTGGCGCGGGCTCGACGCGATCGAGACCGACGACAAGAAAGACATTCTGTGGGCCCTCGTCGCCTCCGAGAAGCTCGCCGAGGCGCCGCTGCCGGAGGCGCACTACCGCGAGCGGCTCGAAGAGTTCGCGGCCGACCCGCTGGAGATCAAGGAGCGCCTGCCGGCCGACATTCTCGCCAAGTTCGAGGAGATGAAGGCCCGGCAGAAGCTGCGAGACGAGGGCAAGCCCGTCACCGAGTACGACACCCCGCCGCCCGATCCGATCACCGCCAACCTGCGCACCGTATTCGACAAGCTTCCGGTCGCGCCCCCCAATGCCAAGGAGCTGGAGAAGAAGGTCTCCGGCGCCGTGGCGGACGCGATCGCCAAGGCGCCGCCGCAGGTCGACGTGAAGGCGCAGATCGCCAAGGCTGCGAACGACGCCGCCGCGGAGCTGGCGAAGCCCCAGATCCCCTCGTTCCCGCTCCGGCCCGGGGGGCCGCCGCCGGCGTGGGCGGCGAAGTCGTTGCAGAAGGTGTTCGATCAGGTCGACGAGGTGAAAGCGCTCGCGCAGAAGGGCAAGATCCCCAAGGAACAGCTCGCCAAGCTCGACGAGATGCAGGAGCGAGTCGAGGCCATGAAGAACGATCCGTTCTTCAAGCGCATCCTCGAGCGGCCGTCGTACCAGGACCCGGGGCCGGGCAAGGACCTGTACGGGCAGGACTACGAGGGCCGCGACTTTCACGGGCAGGATCTGCGAGGGGCGAACCTCAAGGACGCGAACCTCGCTTGCGCAAACCTCGCCGGGGCCAACCTCGCCCGGGCGAACCTCGACGGCGCCGTGCTGTGCGGCGCCGATCTCACCGGCGCCGATCTCACCGGCGCCGACCTCACCCTGGCCAACCTCACCTCGGTGCGCGCCTCCGGCGCGAGCTTCCGCGACACCATCCTGAACCGGACCTTCCTCCAGAAGGCCGATCTCACGCGCGCGGTCTTCGGCGGGGCGAAGGGTGACTTCACGTTCTTCCCCGAGGCCGACCTCACGCACGCCGATTGCCGGGGCCTGTCGCTCCTGCGCGCCTTCGCGAGGAAGGCCACCCTCGTCGAGGCCGACTTCTCCGAGGCGTCGCTCGTCCGCTGCCTCTTCCTCGAGGTGAACGCGCAGCGCGTCGTGCTGGCCCGCGCGCTGCTCACCCGGACGAGCTTCGCCCAGTCCGACCTGACCAAGGCGAACCTCGGCGGCGCTCGCGGCGAGCGATCGGTCTGGCTCTTCGCCGACCTCTGCGAGGCCGACTTCGCGCACGCGATCCTCCCGCGGGCGCAGTTCATGGAGACCTCGGCGGTCCGCGCGCGCTTCCGGCGCGCGGTGCTCAAGGAGTCCCGCTGCTATCGCGCGTCGTTCGAGGATGCCGACTTCACCGAGAGCCAGCTCTTCGGCATCGACTTCTCCAAGTGCGCGCTGTCCCGGGCGCGGTTCACGGGGGCGTGCCTCTTCGACGCCAAGCTCCGCCAGGCGTCCGGCGCAGGCTGCGACTTCACCGGCGCCAACCTCGAGCGCTCGACGCTACAGGACGCATGACCCCGGATTTCGTCGAAATGTCGGTGCGCGCAGGTCGCTCGTTCGCAGGGCAGAGGCTCTATGATCTGGACCTGCGCGGTAGGAACCTCGCGGGGGCCGACTTTGCGCGCGCCCAAATCGCCAGGACGCGGTTCGAGGGCGCGAACCTCGCGGGCGCGAGCTTCGAGGGGGCGCAGGGCATCGGGTTCCGCGCGAAGGGCGCGAACCTCGAGGGCGCGAACCTCAAGGAGGCCGTGCTCGCGATGGCCGACCTCGGTGAGGCGCGGCTCGCGAACGCCGACCTCACGGGCGCCGCGCTGCCGAGCGCGAACCTCGCCGGCGCCGACCTCACGGGGGCGCGGCTCGCGCGCGCCATCCTCGTGGGCGCCGCGCTGCCCGGCGTGAGCCTGCGGGAGATGGATTTCACGGGCGCCCACTTCGACAGGGCCAAGCTCGGGGGCGCCGACCTCAGCGGCACGACGCTCGTGGAGGCCACGTTCAGCGACGCCGACCTCACGGGGGCCAAGCTCTGCGGTGCCACGATCCGCAACGCCGTCCTCGCCAAAGCCAAGCTCGCCCAGGCCGACCTCACGGGCGCGACGCTGGAGGGCGTGATGCTCTCCAAGGCCGACCTCACCGGCGCCAAGCTCCCCAAGAAGATCGAGCGGACGATGCTCGGCGGCGCGCTGCTCGGCGGCGCCGACCTCGCGGGCGCCGACTTGAGCGGCTCGGATTCCTCGGGGGGATGGACCTCAGCGGGATGGACCTCTCGGGCGCGAGCTTGACCGGCTCGTCGCTCCACGACGCGAAGCTCTCCGGCGCCAATCTCCGGGGAGCGAAGCTCGAGCGCTGCATCCTCTCCAAGTGCGACCTCACCGGGGCGATCTTCGAGGGAGCGCGCGTCTACATGTGCATCCTGCGCGAGGCCGTGCTCCGAGGGGTCGACCTGTCCGGCCACGAGCTGACGATGGTGGTCTTCGACGAGGCCGACCTCACGGGCGCGAACCTGTCGGGCGCGCAGATCGAGCGGGCCAGCTTCGGCGAAGCGAACCTCACCGGGGTGAACCTCACGCGGGCCATGCTCAAGGGCGTGGTGCTCCGGAAGGCGACGGTGGACGATCTCATCATGGAGAAGGCGACGTTCACGAGCGTCGACTTCTCGGAGGTGGACCTCAAGAAGCTGCGCCTGGGCGGGATGACCATGCACCGCTGCCTCTTCAAGGAGGCCGACATGATGGGCATGGATCTCTCGGGCGGGGACTTCACCGACTGCAACTTCATCGAGACCGACCTGCGCAAGGCCACCTTCGAGGGCAGCATCGTGCAGCGCGCGAAGTTCATGGGCGCGAGGCTCGAGCTCGCCAGCCTGCACGAGGCCAACGCGAAGGGGGCTTTCTTCGGCGAGGCCGTGCTGCAAGGGGCCAAGCTGACGAAGGCGAAGCTCCGCAACGCGACCTTCACCGAGGCCGACATGGCCTACTGCGACCTCGGAGGGAGCGACCTCCGGGACTCCGTGCTGATCCGCGCGCGCGCCCAGAACGCGGCGTTCGTCGGCGCGCGCCTCGACTTCGCCGACCTCTCCAGCGCCGACGTCTCGAGCGCGGACTTCCGGGACGCGAGCCTGGTTCGCGCCAACCTGCACGCGGTCCGCGACAAGGGCGCGCTCTTCACTGGAGCCACCCTGACCGGCGTCCGCCGAACGGACCTCGCCCGCCTGGAAGCGGAAGCCTGGATGCCTCCCCAAGACCCGTGAGAACAAGCCATGACGATTAACGCTGCAAAGATCCACGAGCTCCCGCTTCCGCGAGCGGAGGACTACCTCGGCCCGGGCTACGTCGTCGCGGTCGAGCCTCACGAGGTGGCCGTCGAGATCCGCGGCGGCGAGCGGGCCCGCGCCCAGATGGCGCTCTCGATCCCCTACGCGCCCGCGATCGGCGACGTGCTGCTCGTCATCGGCAAGGGCGACGATCACTACGTCATCGGGGTGCTCCACGGCAGCGGCAAGACCTCGCTCTCGTTCGAGGGCGCGGTCGACCTGCGCGCGACCGGCGGGCCGCTCACGCTGTCGAGCGACCAGGGGGTCGCCATCCACGGGCCCGAGGTGGAGGTCCACGCCGGCAAGCTCGAGGTGTTCGCGGGCGCCGTGGTCGAGAAGCTCGGGTCGCTCTACCAGCGGGTGCGCGAGGCGCTCAACGTCCACGCGGGCAAGATGCACACGGTGGTCGACGACGCGTCGTTCATGACGGCGAAGAACGCCTCCATCGTGACGGAGGAGACGATGAGCATCAACGGCGACGAGATCCACCTGGGCTAGGAGGCGACGATGCTGCCTGCCTCGAACAGCGGCGCCGGGATGAACATGGGCTTCCCCGACGTGTGCCTGACGCCGATGGGGCCGGTGCCCGTGCCCGTCCCCTACCCGAACATGGCGATGAACGCGATGGCCGTGCCGTTCGCGCCCAACGTGCTCATCTCGTTCGTGCCCGCGCTCAACATGGGGTCGATCATACCGATGACGCTCGGCGACCAGGCCGGCGTGGCGAGCCCCTTCATGGGCCCGGGGATGTACACGATGGGCAACCCCATCGTGATGATCAACGCCCTGCCGGCGATCAACCTGCTCTGCCCGACGACCGGCAACAACATGATCAACCCCCTCGGCGCCGTGACGGTGCCGAGCATCACGAACGTGTTCTACTCCGACGCGTCCGCGCCGCCCACGGGCGAGATCGACAGGGCGGGGCTCCAGAAGCTCGGGCGCGCGCTCGAGCGACCCGCCACGTTCGTGCTGGCGCCCGACGGCGTGGCGCTCGCCACGGTGCCGGTCTTCTCGAGCGGCCTGCCGGCCCGCATGTACAGCGCGGTCTCGCGGTGGGGTAGGGAGCACGTCGCGGCGCTCGTCGTCGACCTGCGCGGCTGCCCGGGCGGCGACGTCATGTCCGCGATCGAGCTCGCGGGCGACTTCCTGCCGGCCGGGGCGCTCATCGTCACGGCGACGGACGGTGACGGCGACGAGACCGCGTATCGTGCGCGCCACGGTGGCGGCGACCCGTATCCGTTCCCCCTCTTCCTGCTGGTCGACGGCGCCACGGCCTCGGCCGCTGAGGTCTTCGCGGGCGCCCTTGCCGCGCACGGCCGGGCCGTCGTCGTCGGGGAACGCACCTACGGCAAGGGCTCTGCCCAGACGTTGCTCGCACGGCTGGCCGAGCCGTCGGCCCAGTACGCCACCGTGGCGAGCTTCACCCTCCCGAACGGTCAGCCCATCGAAGGCTCGGGCGTTCGTCCCGACATCGAGGTCCCCTCGGCTTCTGCGCTCGACGCGGCGCGTTCGGCGATCGGCCTTCTTCTCTCCCCTCGTGAGGCACGCTGATGGCATCCCAGGACGAGCTCAGGTTGACCATCGAATCTCCCGACTTCTCCTGCGAGGGGATCGAGGTGCACAGGCTCAGCGGCAGCGAGGCCATCGGTCGCCTGTACGAGCTCGAGGTCGAGGTCGTCTGCGCCCAGCGAGAGGGCTCGGCCCTCGACGAGATCGATGGGTTGCGCGTCACCGTGGCGATGGAGCGCTCGGACGGCGTGAGCAAGGGCTGGCACGGCGTGCGGAAGATCCACGGGATGGTCGCGGAGGTCGAGGACATGCTCGCGACGCACGCGGACCTCCGTGTCTACCGCCTGCGCGTGGTGCCGCGCGCCTTCGCGCTCACCCTGGTCGAGATCCAGGACATCTACATGAACCTGTCGGTGCCGGAGATCATCAAGGAGAAGCTCCAGCACGTGGCCCTGGACGCCGAGATGGAGATGCGCCTCCGCGGCACCTACGCTCCGCGCGAGTTCGTCGTTCAGTACGGCGAGAGCGACCTCGCCTTCATCTCGCGCCTCGCCGAGCACGTCGGCATCAGCTTCTACTTCCACCACGGCGACGCCGCCGACACGATGGTCTTCACGGACGACGCCAGCGGCTTCCCACCCGTGGACGGCGCCAAGTCCATCCCGTACGGCGCCGGCGTCCACGGAGCCGATGGTACGGTCTTCCGGCTCACGTCGACCCGGCGCGTGGTGCCGGCCTACTACGCGGTGCAGGACTACAACTATCGCAATCCGACCGTGGACATCACGGGCGAGCACAGGCTCCCGGACGCCTTCGTGGGCGGGGTGATCGAATACGGAACGCACCACAAGACGCCCGACGAGGCCAGGGCGATGGCGGAGGTTCGCGCGCAGGAGCGGTTCGCCGGGCAGCTCGTGTACACGGGCAGTAGCGGGGTACCGGCGCTGTCTGCCGGCATGCGCGTGACCATCACGGACCATCCGGACAAGGGCTCGCTCGATCTGCTCATCACGGAGGTCAAGCACGAAGCCCGGCAGATCGTGAGCGCCCAGAGCCAGTCGGCGGACCCGGGGTACACGAACACGTTTCGAGCCATCCCGGCGGACCGCACGTACCGGCCGCCGCGGGTCACGCCCAGGCCTCGCATCGCGGGGCTGATCACCGGCGTCGTCGACGCCGGCCCCGCGGGCCCTGGGGCCAAGTATGCGCAGATCGACGAGCACGGGAGGTATCTGGTCCACTTCCTCTTCGACACCACGCCCCCGGGCGAGCGCCCTGTCTCGCGGCGCATCCGGATGGTGCAGAACCACGCGGGCGAGAACTACGGCACCCACTTCCCGCTGCACCCGGGCGCCGAGGTCGTCGTCGGGTTCGTGGACGGGGATCCGGACCGGCCGCTCATCGTGGGCGCGGTGCCGAACCCGATCAAGTCTTCCCCCGTGACCCACGCGGAGACGGGTCTGCATCGGATCCGCACCTCCACGGGGATCACGATGGAGATGGGGGAATAGAAGCGGGCTCAGCTCCGCCGAGGCGCGCTCCATCCCCAAGGCCGGCCCCGCAGCGACTCCGCGACCGTCCCGGCGGCCCCTGCCACGGAGAGCGAGATTCAGGAGCTCGAAGAGCACGAGGGCCCACGCGCAGGTCTTCCGGGTGCGCGCGACGAACAGCCCGACGCCTGCCGTCACCAGCACCGCGCCGCAGACGGCCGCGAGGATCGTCGGCTTGTGGATCCACGCCGGAACGGGTTGCCAGAAGAGCGCGAAGTCGCGCACCGTGAGCGCCAGCGCCCCCAGGCCGATGGTTGCGAGGGTCAGCGCGAGCGGGCCCGGTCGACGCAGCAGCATGTCCTCTCCATCCGACGCGAGGACCGTCGTCGAGCCGCGGGAGAAAGGCAAGAGAGCGTTACACGGAGGCTCCCATCGTTCCCTACGCCACGATCCGCTGCGCGCGGTGGCGGTCGGAGAGCGTCTCGCGGTTGCGATCGACCTCGGCGCCGTGCTCGCGCGGAAGTGGCGCGACCGAGGGGAGCCACGGCCACGCCGCCGGCCCGGTGGGCTCGATGCGCATCAACGGAGGCGCGTGCGCGGCGGCGATCGCCGTGGTCAGCTCGTCGAGCGCGCGCGTGAGGGCGCGGCGCTCCGAGGCCAGGGTGAGGGTCAGCATCGAGAGCCAGACGATCGTGCCTGCGAGCACCAGGAAGAGAACGAAGATCGGAAGAACCACGCCGCACCCCTTCGAGATCGCGCCGCGCGCGTCGCTCGCCGTCCCCAAGCACGCCACGTGCCGCCCCGCGTCGCGGCCCGTTCCGTGGCGTCGAGCGCGATCCGAACGATCACACCCTGCGATCGGGCAGATCGTGCCCCGCTCCCGCGCGCTTCGTCCGGGTCCGGCTTGACCACGGGCGCGGGCGGCGGCGATCCTCGATCGTGTGAAGCAAAACCGAGCCCTCCTCGCGCTCTCGCTCTCGTTCGCCGTGGCGGCCGCGTGCTCGGCGAGCGTCGAGCGCTCCGCCTCCACGACCGGCAGCGGCGGCGCAGGAGGGGCCGGAGGCAAGGCCGCCGTCGGACCCGGCACGGGCGGCGCCGGCGTGCAAGCGGCGCCGTCGTCGGCCTCCACGGGCAGCACGGGCGGCGCCGGCGGGCAGGCGGCGCCGGCGTCGTCGGCGGCCTCCACGGGCGGCACGGGCGGAGGGGACGCGGGGGAGGTCTCGACGGGCGGCTCCGTGCCCGACGCGTCCGGCGACGGCGCCGCGGCGTGCGTCCCGGAGGTGTGCAACCTGGCGGACGACGACTGCAACGGCCAATGCGACGATCTCCTCGGCTGCCGCATCGGGGTGGACCGCTCCTACGACGCGAAGGCCGGGCTCCACTTCTACACGACGACCGACAGCGAGGCATCCGCCAGCGGATATTCGGTCGAGACGATCGCGTATTACTACCTGTACGCGTCCGCGCAGCCGAGCCTCGTCCCCTTCTACCGTTGCAAGAGCTCCACCGGGGCGCACCTCTATACGACGGACGCCACGTGCGACGGGGAGACGCTCGAGGGGAGCATGGGGTGGATCGCGACCGGGCCGGTGTGCGGCTCGGTCCCGCTCTATCACCTCTATGCCGCCTCGACGGGCGATCACTTCTACACGACGAGCGCGGCGGAGGCCTCCTCGGCGGAGGCGGGCGGCTACGTCTCGCAGGGAACTGCCGGGTACGTCTGGACGGCCGACTGCGGCGGGTCGAGCTGCACCTGGCCGAGCCCCGTCCACATGGTGGGGTCGACGACCACGGGGGCAACGGGCTTTCCGACGGCCTGGTACGGTTTCCCCATCGCGCCCGGGGCAGAGAGCGTGTCGAGCCTCTCGGGGACCGTATCGGTGACCAACTCGGCCAACCTGTATGCCGAGGTGCTGTTCATCCTCCAATACCTGCCCTCCGGCGCGTGCCAGGCGGGGCTCTGGCCCTCGTCGACACCGGAGTTCGGGCCCCCGGGTGGAAGGCCGCTCGCGCAGTTCATCGTCAAGGCGCCCACTCAGGGCACGTTCACGCTCCCGATCGACCTCACGCTTCCGGGCGGGGTCCCGGTCTCGAGTTGCCTGCTCGTCGGCCTGAACGGCGGCAGCGTGTCCGCGCCGCACGCCGTCACCTCCGCGGTCGATCTGTCGGTGACCTACGGCGCGGCGCAGCCGGTCGCCGAGAGCGTGCTCGGGGCCGGCGGCGAGTTCTGCTTCGGCCAGGGCTGGGGGTGCCAGGCGGCGACCACCGACGACGCCCTCTCCTTCGCCAACGTGACGCCCATCTCCCAGGCCGCGCACCTCGTGGCCCTCTACGGGGACATCAGCGACAGCACGTTCGACGGGACGAGCACCTTCGGCGCGCCGCCCGCCGGGGCGTGGACGGCTGCGAACGACTTCTACGTCTACCACGGCTCGGAGTGCGCGGCGTTCGGCGTCGCGTCCGGCACCGCCGGCCCCGGCAACTACTACGCGACGATCCCCTCCGACGCCGTCCATCTCCTGTCGGTCCCGCTCTCCGGCAACGGCATCGGCGTCTCGACGACGCAGGTTTACCAGGCATTCTCCAGTGTCCCGCTCGCCGCCGGCGACTGCCTCGTCACCTTGTGGGGGCTCCAGGGAGGCGGGGGATTCGACAACGAGACGCAGGTCTTCGCGCTCACCGGCCCCTGACCTGAGAGCTCGTCGAAGAGACCCCGAGAGAGACCGCAAGGGGCGCAAGGGGCGCAAGGGAAAGGCAAAATTGACCTAAATCCTTGCCCCCTTGCGCCCTTGCGGTCCTCTTCTCTCGTATTTCACGGGGCCGGCGGCGCTTGTCGGCGCCGCCGGCCGGCCGCACGCTCCGATCGGGGGGCCACGATGGCGTTCAAGGGCAAGCGCGGGTGCGAGGGCACGCCGGACCGGGCGCGCCCGCACCTCTGCGCATGGCAGGCGGAGCGCGCCGCGTTCGAGCGCCTCGCGCCGGGGCTCGCCCGGCGCCACCGCGGCCGCTGGGTGTGCGTTCACGGCGGGCGTGTCGTCGGCTCGGCGCGCGACCGCGACCGGCTGACCGAGCGGATGTGGAAGCGGTTCGGCGGCGAGGTGTTCTTCATCGGATACGTGGGCGGGCAGCCGCGGCCCGTCCGGATGCCTGGATTCGAGGTCGAATGAGACGGCGATTGAGCCACGCTTTTCAGCCCCCGGCGGCCGTCGTGCGGCTGCGCCTCCGCGCGCCGAGCGGCGCCGACGTGGTGACCACCGAGGCCCTCGTCGACACGGGCGCGGACATGTGCGCCATCTCCGAGCGCGTCGCCGCCGCGCTGGACCTCCCGCCCGTGAGGACCTCCCGCGTGGCCGGCGTCTTCGAGATCGAGCGGGAGATTGTGATCTACCGCGTCGAGCTGGAGATCGTCGGCGTGGGCGTCTTTCACGCCGAGGCGTTCGGCCTGGAGCAGGGGAACGCGATCGTCGGGCGCAACGTTCTGCGGCGCCTCGTGCTTCGAGTCGACGGGCCGCGTGAGGTGCTCTCCCTCGAGTCGCCGGCAGGATCCTGTCCGCCGCGCCCCCGTCGCCACGGGCCTTGACCGGCGGGGCTCTGCCCTCAGCGCGCCACGATCCGCTCGACGCGCAGCTCCACCGCGTCGCCCCCGCGCCACGTATCCGCCCGCAGGAGGCCCACGACGTCGACCCGCGACCCCGCGAGCCCCGCGGCCCGGTCCCCCATCTCGAACCCGAAGCCACCGAGCGCGCCGCGTGCGGCGGGGAGCGCCAGCTCCACGCGGAGGTGGCCCTTGAGGTTCCTCGCCGAGAGCACGCGCGCGTCGTGGACGAGCAGGCGAGGCGCGCGGTTGCCCTCGCCGCAGGGCTCCAGGCGATGGAGGTCGCGCGCGACCGCGGTGGGGTCGTCGCGGTCGTCGAGGCGCACGTCCGGGTCGCGCTCGTTCTCGCCCGGGCCCGCGGGCACGTCCGCGAAGGCCTCGCACCACGCGTCGCGCAGCGCCTCCACACGGTCCGCGCGCACCTCGACGCCCGCGGCGGCCTGGTGGCCGCCGAAGCCGACCAGCGCGTGGCGGCACCGGGTGAGCGCGTCGTGGAGGCGGGAGCCGGCGGGGCCGCGCACCGAGCCTCTGCCCTTCTCGCCCTCGAGCGCGACGACGATGGTGGGGCGGCCGTAGCGCGAGGCGATGCGGCCTGCGACGATGCCGACGATGCCCGGGTGCCAGCCGCGCCGCGCGACGACGATGCCGGGCGCGGTGGCGAAGCCGGAGGCGTCGATCTCCGCGAAGGCCTCCTCCATCATCTCGGCCTGGAGGGCGCGGCGCTTCAGCGCGAGCTGCTCGACCGAGGCGGCGATGCCGGCGGCGGTCACCGGGTTCTTCTCCAGCAGGAGCTGGAGGGAGAGGTCCGGGTCGCCGAGGCGGCCAGGGGCGTTGAGGCGAGGGGCGATGCGGAAGGCGACGTCCTCGGCCGTGAGGCCGGCGGCGAGGTCGAAGCGGGCGTTCTCGGCGAGGGCGCGGAGGCCGGGGCGCTGGACGCGCGCGCCGCCGGGGCCAGGGGCGCCGGCCATCATGGCGAGGCCCGCGCGGACGAGGGCGCGGTTGTCGCCGTCGAGCGGGGCGACGTCGGCGATGGTGCCGATGGCGACGAGGTCGAGGAGGGGGCGAAGGTCGAGCGAGGCGCCGAGGGTTTTGCGCACGGCGGCGCCGAGCGAGAGCGCGAGGCCGCACGAGGCCATGCCTTTGTAGGGGAAGCCACACTCGGGGCGATGGGGGTTGAGGAAGGCGAAGGCGGGGAGGGGCTCGGCCGGGACGAGGTGGTGGTCGATGACCACCGCGTCGATGCCGCGGGCGCGGGCGACGGCGAGCCGCTCGTGGTCGCTGGAGCCGCAGTCGCACGTGACCAGCAGGCCGGGGCGCGCGGCGAGGACGCGCTCGAGCGCGGGGGCGGAGAGGCCGTAGGCGCCCTCGAGGCGCGTGGCGAGCAGCGGGGTGACGTCGCCGCCGAGGGCGCGGAGGATGGACGTCGTGACGGCGGTGGCGGTGATGCCGTCGCAGTCGTAGTCGCCGAAGACGCAGATGCGCTCGCCGGCCCGCAGCGCCCGGGCGATGCGCTCGGCGCTCGCGTCGCGGTCGGCCATCGCGTCCGGCGGCGTGAGGTGGGAGAGCAGCGGGTCGAGGTAGCGGCGGGTCGCCGGGTCCGCGCCGAAGCCGCGGCGGTGGAGGACGTCGGCCGCCGTGATGGAGAGGCCGAGGGCACGGGCCAGGGCCAGGGCCTCCGCGGAGGCCTCGCCCGGGTCGCGCGGGCCGGATGGAGGCGGGGCCACCAGCGCGAGCCGCGGAGAGGACTTGGGTGCGGCAGCGTCGGCCACCTCTCTCCATCGACCCGACACAGCCATCGGTTGCTCTGGGTACGCGAATCGCGGCAGAAAGTCGACCCCGGCCGCGCCTGACGGGCGATGGCCCCTACGGGTTGGGGGCCCTGGGGAGGTTCGCCCCCATCCGCAGGGGGCGTTAGCCTGTCGGGGCGCACCACAGACGCAATCCGAACCGCGACCTTCGCAATCCGCCGAAGGCAGGCTCGCGGAGGAAGCGGGGGGTGCGGCTTCGTACGACGCGCCGTCGAGCAGACCTGCGGCCCCCGCTTCCTCCGCGAGCTGCCGCAAGCGGCAGCTCGCTCCGGTCGCGGTTCGGATTGCGTTGGCGATCGCTGCTCGTCAGAGCTTGAACATCGCCGTGGCGGTGCCCCCGCCGGTCACCGTCACGCTCCGCGACTTGCTCGGCCCCGATGCGGGCGCGCACGTCACCGTGTAGCTGCCGGGCGGGAGGGTCAGCTTGAGCGTGGAGGCGGTGCCCTTGGACGTGCCGTTGACGCTGAACGCGCACGTCCCGCCGACCGCGACGGCGACGAGGGTGCCCTCGTCCGGGTTGCTGGGGGGCGCGGGCTCGGGGTCCTGCTCGGCCTTTGCCGGCGCGGGGAGCCTGCCGGCGGCCGGCGCGTGGGCCGGCGGCGGCTCGGCCGCAGGCTCTGCGCTCGCCGTGGCCGTCGCGGCCGTCGCGGTCGCCGCGGGCTTGGTGGGGGCTGCGGTCGGCCGGGCCGTGGGCGCGGCGCTCGCGGTGGGCGTGGTGGCCGCCGCCGACGTCGCCTGCGGTGTCGCGTCGGCGGTGGATCGGCCGCGGAGGACGACCACCACGGCCACGATCGACAGCAGCACGACGGTGCCTGCCAGCGCGAGGAGGGCCACCTTCTGCCCTCGCTGCGGGGCGTTGGCCAGGCGCACGACGGTGCCGCTCCCCGGCGTGCGGACGAGCGTCGTCTGCCCCGTCGCGGGCAGCTTCGCCGCGGGGTGCGTGGGGCGGAGCTGCGGCGCCTCCGACGGCACCAGCTTGGGGAGGCCGGTCGGGGCCGGCCCTACGATCGGAGCACCGGGCTGAACGAGGAGCCGCGTGTCGAGTGGCAGCGTCCCCGCGGGGTTCACCGCGGCCGGGAGGGCGATCCCCGGGTCGAGCGGCAGCGTCGCCACGGGCTTCAGGTTGGGCGGGTGCGGCGGGGCGTGTGGCGGTGGGGCGAGCGGAGGGGCGGGCTGTGAGGCGCGTGCCTGCTTCGCCGCGGGGGAGGCGGGCGAGGACGCGACGTAATCCCCGCCCATGAACATCGTGCGCTCGAGCGGCGAGCCTTCCTGCTGCGGGGCGGGGGCGCCGGCCGCCTTCGCGGTGTTGGCCGTGAACGAGGGGCTCGCGGCGGGCATGTCGGCCCCGATGAAGGCGGTGTGCGCCCCGTCGTCGCTGAGGGGCATGTCGGCGACCGCGAGGTACGCGGGGACACGCGATGTCGCGGCGATCGGATCGTTGCTCCCGAGGGCCGGTGCCGGAGCTTCGCCGCGCGCGGCGGCGAGGACCTCGCAGAATCCGCCGGACGAGGACCTGCCCCTCCGCCGTGGCGAAGGGGCCGAGCGCGTACGCGAAGGCGTCCACGTCGGGAAAGCGGTACTGCGGGTCCTTGGCGAGGGTGCGGGCGATGACCGCGTCGATGGCGGGGGGGAGGCCGGCGCGGAGGCGCGAGAGGGGCAGGGGCTCCTCGCGCGTGATGGCGTGCATGAGCTGGGCGACCTCGCCCTGGAAGGGCGGCCGCCCGGCGACCATCTCGTAGAAGATCGCGCCGAGCGACCACACGTCCGACCGCGCGTCGACGCCCGACGCCCTGCGCACCAGCTCGGGCGACGCGTAGCACGAGAGCCCGACCGACGCGGTGGCCGTGCCCTCGACGCCCGCCTCGCGCATCAGCTTGGCGGTGCCGAAGTCGATCATCTTGATCTGCTGCCCGCCGATGCGCTGCGTGACGAAGAGGTGCGCGGGCTTGATCTCGCGGAGGACGACGCCGTACGCGTGGGTCTCGGCGACGGCCTCGGCGGCCTGGAGGATGAAGAGCACGGCCTCCTGCACCGTGAGCGCGCCGCGCTGCTGGAGGTGGGCCGCCAGGTCCTTGCCGTCGAGGAACTGGCGCGCGAAGTAGAACCCGCCGTCGGGCAGGGTGCCCGCGTCGAAGATGCGCGCGGCGTGCTCCGAAGCGAGCCTGGCGAGGGTCTGCACCTCGCGGTGGAAGCGCTCGACCTGCCTGGGGTCGACGAGCTGCGGTGGGAGCACCCGGATGGCGAGGCGCTGGTCGAATTCGTTGTGGAGCGCGTCGACGAGGAAGCCGCGCGAGCGGCCCATGATGGCCCGGACGCGGTACTTGCCTGCGATGACGTCACCGGGTTTGATCGCGTCGGATCGCATGCGGGGCGGGCAGGGGAGCGGGCGCGGCGGCGCGCCGAGCGAAGGCATTGTCCCACGTGGGAGCCGCCGGGGGGAAGGTCCAGCGATGGAGGGGCCCGTCAGGCGACGAACGCGCGGCGGCGAACCTCCTCCGGCAAGGAGGAGAGATCGAAGGAGGCGGCCTCGCGCACGGGGACGGGCAGGATCCCGAGCCGCTCGGCCTCGGGCAGCGCGCCGCGGGTGCCGAGCGCGACGACGGGGAGGATGGCCCGCAGGGCGGCGAACCCGCCCTGGCCGGCGAGGAGCCGGTTATAGCTCATGTGCCCAACCTCGTCGATCAGCACCTCGGTCACCCGCTCCTCCAGCGCATCGCGGACCTCGGGCGCGGCACGGAAGACGCGGCGCACGGCGCCGGCGAGGCGGAGGAACGTGGCGATGCCGAGGATCTCCCCCGCGAGCGTGACGGGCCGCGCGGCGGCCTCGGGGAGGCCCGCGATCCCGGCGACGATGGCGCGCGTGGTGGCCACCGGCCGCGCCGGCTCGGTCACGCGGACGCCGAAGAGCGCCGTCGCGCTGAGCAGGAGGCGCGTATGGTAGACCTCCTCCAGCAGCACGAGCCGCTCGAGCCGCGCGGCGAGGCCGCCCCGCTCGCCCCGGTCACGATGGGGGGAGACCCCCATGCCCCCCGCGCGCGCCGTGTCACGCGCTCGACCCCGTAGGCCTCGTTCGCGTTGATCTTGGCGAAGACGAGCAGGAGGAGCACCTCGTCGGGCGTGGGGCGGCGGGCGTCCCAGCGCCGGTGCTGGGCCTCGAAGAGCGCCGCGGCGAAGGGCCCGTTCCAGCGGAGCGGCGTCGCCTCGAAGGCCGCCGTGGAGGCCTCGCGGCGCGAGAGCGTGCGCCGCTCGAAGTCGGGCTCGCCGTCGCGCTCGGCGAGGAAGGCGGCGTACGCCTCGAGCCGTTCGCGGCGCCGTGGCTCCGCGACGGGATCGAAGACGGCGCTCATCGCGCCTTCCTCCTGCCTCCGCGGGGCTTCGACGCGACCATGCCGTGCCCCTCGACGATGCACGCCTCGACGGCGCCCCAGTCGGGGTCGAGGTCGAGGCGGGCGCCCACCCAGCCGCTCGGCCCGACGTAGGGCGGCCGGAAGTACCGACGCGGGTCCGCGGCGATCAGCGTCTCCTGCGCGCCCGGCGGGGCCTTGATCCAGACGGCGACGCGGCCGTCGCCGTGGTGGTTGTCCGCGAACATGGCGAACGTCTTCCCGCGCGCGAAGAACGTCGGCGCGCCGTGGCTGACGCGCTCCTCGGCCCCCGGCTGCGCGAGGCAGAGCGCGCGCAGGCGCTCGAGGACCCCCGCCGCCCTCTTCGCGGGAGACGGGGGAGGACGCACGGGAGAAGGGGCAGGGGCGCGTGGCGGCTTGGCGGCGGGCTTGGCCGAGGCGAGCCGCGGCGGCGCCACGAGGCGCCACGCCTCCTCGAGCAACGCCCCGAGCGCGCCGCGCTCCACGCGGGGCAGCCTCACGAGCACCCAGGGGGCGCCGGCGTAGTGGTCCGTGATGAAGAACGTCTCCGGCTCCGACCGCATCAGGAGGTCGCGCGCGTCCGGATCGATGCGCACGACGAGCGTCTCGCCGTCCTCCTTCATCCGCGCCATGAGCTTGCCCTTCGCCTTCCACGCGGGCGTCCCGTACGAGGTCCCCTCCTCCACGCCGGGGAGCGCGAGCGCGATCTCGCGCACGGTGTCGATGGTGGCGCCGGGCTTGGAGACGCGGGGAGCTTTCTTGGGGGTGGGCATCGGGGGCCTCCATACCGTCGACACTTCGCACTTACTCGCCGCGGACGGCCTTCGTGAGCGCGTCGAAGAATCGCTGCGCGTGGGGCGACGCCTTGCGCACCTTCGCCGGATCGATCCGCCCGATCAGGTCGAAGCCGTGCGCCTTGTCGTACCTGCCCTTGCCGCCGGCGTCCCTCGTGGCGCGATCGAGCGCCGCGAAGACGTCCGCCTTGGGGATCTGCTCGACGTTCTTCTTGCTGGGGAGCGCTTCTTTTCGAAACCCCTTCCCATAATAAGCCACGAGGGCGTCCGGATCGGCGAGGAACCACGCTTCCATCACCTGCACCATCAAGTGGAGCTGCTCGTCCTCCGCCCCCGCAGGCTTCTTCCCACCGGAGACGTGCTCCCAGGGCGACGCGCCCTGCCGTACGGGCCCCTCGCTGTCGACGAGCAAGAGACAGTGAGCGCTGTCGCCGGACTTCAGCGCGGCGGCGAAGTCGTCGAGCGCCTTCTCCCTCCCCCCGCTCGCGACGACCTGAGGCTTCGGCCCGTCCCCGAGCACCTGTGCAAAGAGCGTCCGGAACCCGCTGCGTAGCGGGGCCTGCTGCGCGCGGGTCGCGCCCCCTCCCTCGACGAAGACCTTGACCGCTACCACCGGTTGCCCCCGATCTCGCCCTTGCTCCAGAGTTGTCCGAGCGTGTACCGCTCGAGCCATTCGGCGAGGGGCTCGAGCGCGAGGCGCCGCACCCTGGTCGACCCTGCCTCGCGCTCGCACACCAGCACGACTTCGGGCGTCTTCGTGAAGCAGTCGACGAGCACCTCGGAGTGTGTAGTGACCACGAGCTGCATGCGCTCCGACGCCTCGCGCAGGAGGCGGGCGAGGGTCGGGATCAGGTCCGGGTGGAGCCCCAGCTCCGGCTCCTCGAGACAAACCAGGGGCGGCGGGGAGGGATCGAGGAGGACGGCGAGGAGTGAGAGCCAGCGAACGGTGCCGTCCGAGAGGCGCGCTGCAGGGATGGTCCATCGCTCCTCTTCGAGCACGAGCTGGATCATGCCGGCGAACACCTGCACGGAGAAGTCGCGAGCACCCTCGAAGATGGGGCGTAGCTCCTCGATGAGCGTCTTCTTGAGGGCCAGGTCGTCGCGGAACCGGTTGAGTACGAGGGCCAGGTTGTCCGCGCTCTCCGAGAGGTGATCGCTCGGCAGATCGGCCGGCTGTGGCTGGCGCGGCGGAGCACCACGGCCGAACGTCCAGTCCCGGTAGAGGCGGATCGCAGAATATGCCTCTCCCAGCGTGGTGAGATCGGGATGCGCGACGGGATCCTTGCGCTGCGCGAGCACCGACTGGAGGGGGTTGAACTCGTCCTCCGGCGTCATCAGGTGGCGCTCGCCGAGCGACCCGATGTAGAGCACACCGTGTAGTCCACGATAGAAGACGGCTGGCTCTTCGTCTCCCGAGCGATCTTCGCGCAGCAGCCTCTCGGCCCCGAGCTCCGGCCCATGATCGGTCTGTTCGAAGACGAGGTGGTGCATCAAGGGCGCGCCGCGGCAGTCGACGCGCGCCTCGATCTCGATGAATCCGCCGGCCTTGATCCCCTTCCACACCCAAGTCGTGGCACCCCCGCTGCGCCGGAGCGGCGCCCGCCAGTCGGACGGCAGCGCCCTGAGCAGGCCGATCGCCTCGATGAAGTTGCTCTTGCCCGATCCGTTCGGCCCGATCAGGACGTTAAGGGGGGCGAAGCTCGACCGCACCGGCGTCCGAGCCGAACGACAGGAGGTTCGAGAGCTTGAGGCTCCGCAGGAACGTCGCGCGCGTCAATCCGTTGCCGTTCGCCTGGGTCATGGCGCTCCTCGCGGGCACGAGGACGCTACTACAAGCGGGGCGACCCTTCCATCGGGCGCCCTCAGCGGTCGAACACCAGCCGGGCCACGCAGCGGGGCCGGCCCGGGGCGTCGCCCTCGACGGTGAGGGCGCCGGTGATGCCGGTGCCCTCCTCCCGGGCGAAGGCGCGGGTCGCGATGCGGGCGCGCTCGCCGGCGAAGCACGGCTTGCGGAAGGCGATGTCCACGGCCCGCACGAGGCGTGGGGTGCCGCGGCCGAGGGCGTGCAGGCGGCGCAGCGCGGCCTCGGTGAAGAGGCGCGGGTAGACGAGGGAGTTGACGTGCTGGTTCGAGTCGGTGTGATCCAGGCCGAAGAACGTCGTCGCGTCGTCGGCGACGGGCCCGGGATCGAGCGGCGCGGCGCCCTCGGGCAGGGCGAGGAGCGACTCCGCGTCCTGCCAGGTGTAGCGGGCCTCGGGCACGAAGGGGCCGGCGCCGAAGTCGAGCACCCTCACCTTGCGCTCCGCCGGGGGGCCGAACGGCCGCGTGAAGACGTGCTCGGCGAAGACGCGCCCCGCGACCACCGACCGGCCCGCGTCCCGAGGGGGCGGCAGGTGCGTGCGCCCGAGCGGCGCGATGACGCGCGCCCACATGAGCAGGACGAGCCGCTCGACGGAGCCGTCCGGGCCGACCGTGTGCGCGAGGTGGTAGAAGCCCTCGGCCTCGGCGGCGGCGATGGCGATGGGGCCCTCCCCGCCCTCCGAGACGACGCGGCTGAGGATGGCGACCAGGCCCGGGGGAAACGGGGGGTGCGTCTTCGCCAGCCCGCGCCAGACCGCGCCGAGGACCTGGGGGATGGCCTCGACGACGAGGTGGCCGTCCTGGCTCACGTCCTCGAAGCGCAGGTGGAGGTGGCCGCGCGCAGTGTGCTCGGAGGGGACGCGAGGCTCGGGAGGGGATCCAGGAGAGGGGCATGGTGGGCCCAGGTAGGGTACGCGAGCGGTCGTGAGAAGGCGCGCGCGTCGCGCCCGTGCAATCCTGGAAAGGTGCCGAGAGCCCCACTCCTGATCGTCGCCCTCGCGCTCGGCGGCTGCGCCGCCCGGGCCGCCGTCCCGCCCACCGCCCCGCCCAACGTCTCGGCGGTCCCGCTCGAGCTCGCCGCGACCCACGCCGCGGTGGAGCGCGTCCTCGCCGACGAGGCCCGGCGGCTCAAGCTCCCGAGCCTCGCCTTCGGCGTCGTGACCCCGCGCGGCCTCGTCTACTTCGTCGGCCTGGGCACCCGCGACGCCGCCGGCGCCCCCGTGACGCCCGACACCGTGTACCGCATCGGATCCGTCACCAAGACCATCACCGGCGTGGCGCTCCTCCAGCTCCGCGACGCGGGCAAGCTCCACTTCGACGACCCGGTGTCCAAGTACGTCCCCGAGGTCGCCGAGGCGCGCGCCACCACGGGCGACAGCGGCCCCATCCGCATCCGGCACCTCGTCACGCACTCGTCCGGCCTGCCGCGCCTCGGCAAGCTCGACTACACCCGGTCGGAGGTCACCCCCGAGGGCCTCCGCGACGCCGCCCGGAGCGCCGCGCTCGAGTACGCGCCGGGCACCCGGTCCGTCTACTCGAACCTGGCGATGGCCCTGGCCGGGCCCGTCATCGCGCGCGCGTCGGGCGAGCCGTACCGCCGGTACGTCGAGCGCCACATCTTCGCGCCCCTGGGGATGACGCACACCGTGTGGGATCGCGACGCCGTGCCGCCCGGAGCGCTCGCCCAGGCCTGGACGGGGGAGAAGGACGGGAGCTTCGTCGACCCGGGCGCGCACTGGCGGCTCGGCGCGGCCGAGTCCATGGGCGGCCTCTACTCCAGCGTCGCCGACATGAGCCGCTACGTCGCCTTCGAGCTCTCCGCGTGGCCCCCGCGCGACGGCCCCGACGACGGCCCGCTCCGCCGGAGCAGCGTGCGCGAGTCCCAGGTCCTCGCCGGCTTCTCGCTCCCGGGCAACGAGGGCTTCGGCGTCAACTCGATCATCCGGAACGACGCGCACCTCGGCCACGTCGTCTTCCACAACGGCGCCACCGAGGGGTACCACGCCACCGTCTTCATGCTGCCCGCGCGCGGCATCGGCGTCATCGCGCTCGGCCCCGGCACGATGGCGCTCGACGGCGTGGCCTTCCGCGCGCTCGCCGCCGCCGCGGGGGTCGACCTCTCGGGCAAGCCGCAGGCACGCAAGCAGGGCGCCTCCGCGCCCGCGCTCGGCCCCCCTGCCTCCGCCGCGCTCACCCGCGTTCGCGCCCTGCTCGCCGCCACGCCCGACGGCGCCGCGGTCGAGGACACCTTCGCCGGGACCTTCCTGGAGGCGCACCCGGTCGGGGAGGTGATCGCGTTCTTCGAGAAGGCGCGCAGCGACGCGGGCGCTTGCTCCGGCGTCCGCGTGGTCGAGGCCCCGTCCCCCGAGAAGGCCCGCGTCGAGCTCACGTGCGAGCACGCGACCGTGCGGATCGACCTCGCCGCCGACGCGCAGCCCCCGCACCGGGTGATCGGTCTCCGGCTCGAGCTGGAGTGATGCCCAGGGAACCCCTGGGCCGCCTCACCCCGCTGTCAGCGCCAGCAGCGCATACGTCGCCAGCCAGTGCTCGCCCATGTAGTCGCCGGCCACGTGCGGCAGGCTCGCGTCGAGGTGCCTCTCGGCCGCGTCGAGGGCGCGGGCGCGGACGGGGTCGCCCTCCGGCAGGGCTGCGGCGATGCGATCGCCAGCACCATGCCCGGCTCAGGTTCAGGCCGTCGAGGTGCGCGATCTTCCCGTCGCTGCGGTCGCTGACGACGGCCGGCTCGAACAGCGTCCGGGGCTCGCCCGCCGCTGCGCGGGGCAGGAAGCGGGCGAACCACTGCCGGAACGCGGGCTCGGGCAGCGCGCGGCGCACGCACTCGGCCTCGATCAGCGCCGGCGACAGGAAGTCGTCCAGCGAGGGCTCCCAGGCCTGGCAGTCGGCGTCGCCGCCGTACCACGCCCGCGCGCGCTCCGCGCACTGCCGGGCGAAGCGATCGTCCCCCCGGACGGCGGCGTACTCGAGCGCGAGCGCGAGCGCGAACGCGGTGTTGCCGTGGGCGCCGGCGCGGACCGGGTAGGTCGCCTTCGGCAGGAAGGAGGCGAAGCGCTCGGCGAAGGCGTCGCCCAGGGGTTTTAGAGCGCGCGACCATCGACGACCGTCCTCCGTCTCGTGGCGGGCGAGCTCCGCCGCGAGCATGAGCAGCCACGCCCAGCCGTAGGGCCGCTCGAAGCCCCGGCTGGCCGGCCGCTCCAGGTAGGCGACCTCCGCGGCGACGTTCTCCTCCGTGAGGTGTGCGTCGAGGTGCGCGCGGACGCGCGCCGACTCGGGCAGCTCCGGGTGGAGGCGGCAGAGCTGCGCGAGGAGCCAGTGGCCGTGGACGCAGGAGTGCCAGTCGAAGCTGCCGTAGAAGACGGGGTGCAGCGCGCGGGGGCCCAGGAGGTCCCCGGGGCCGTCGAGCACGTGGTCTAGCTTGTTCGGGTACTCGCGCGTCACATGGCCGAGGCCGATCGTGATGAGGCGTGCGGCGATCGCGGGCGTGAGGGCGCGTTCCAAGCGGGCTGGATTTAACGCAAGCCCCCGCCGCCGGGTAGCCCGACCGCCCCACTTTTCGACTCGGAACGCCCTCCTCCCAACTTGGGACGCCCTCCTTCCAACTTGGGACGCCCTCCTTCCAACTTGGCAGGCGCGCCTCCCAACTTACCGGACGCGCCTCCCAACTTGGCGCGCCCGCCTCCTAACTTGCCGGGCCCGCCCGACAAGTTGGAACGCCCTCCTCCCAACTTGTCGGGCGCGCCTCCCAACTTACCGGACGCGCCTCCCAACTTGGCGCGCCCGCCTCCCAGCTTGTCGGGCCCTCCTCCCAAGTTGGAACGCCCTCCTCCCAACTCGGAAGGCGCGCCTCCCAACTTGCCGGGCCCTCCTCCCAACTTTGTCGGGCGCGCCTCCCAACTCGTCGGGCCCTCCTCCCAACTTGGACCGCCCTCCTCCCAAGTTGTCGGGCGCGCCTCCCAACTTGGACCGCCCTCCTCCCAACTTGTCGGGCGCGCCTCCCAACTCGGGATGCCCTCCCGCCAACTTGGCACGCCCTCCTCCCAACTCGGAGCACCTCCCTGCCAACTCGGAAAGCTTCCCCTTCCAATTCGGGTGCGCACACCTCCCACACCCTTGTTTGACCGCATATTTCCGAACCTCATCCCGTGGCACGCAGCTCGCATTGTCGTGTGTGCGGGAGATCGCAGAACAACGGCGCCCACGCGGCGCCGCGCAAGGAGGAAGACCCCATGGCCGCATCACCGAAGGCTCGTATCAACCGGGGCGTCGACAACGCCTCCAGCGACGCGCTCGTCGCGCGCGCCGAGATCGTCGGCACCACCGCGCCGAATTCGCCCATCTACACCGGCAACGCCACCTGCAAGGCGGCGATCGACGAGTTCGTCGCCTCGGGGCCCCCCGTCGTGGCCGCGGACAAGAAGGTCACGAACCTCGAGCAGCAGCTCGTGCAGGCCCGCAACGACCGCGATGCGCTGGTCCAGGTGTGCACCAGCGCCTACGTGGCGGCGTGCACGCAGGTGGAGAAGCACAGCGTCTCGCCGGCCGACGTCGAGTCCTGCGGCTTCGTCGCCCTCAACATCGTCGAAAAGGGGCTCCTCCTGCCCACGGCGATCCTGGCGACGTACAATCGCGCGACGGGCGACATCCTGATCCGCGTGAAGTACGGGGACAAGAAGAGCCACCAGTGCATCGTCGAGATCAGCCCCACGCCCGTCGGCTCCACGACGTACGTCCGGCTCGAGGGGTACGGGCTCAAGCGAACCGTTCCGGGCTACGGCCCCGGAACGTACGAGGTGCACGCGGCGACCGCGAATGCCGGCGGCCGCTCCGACTGGTTCGGGCCCGTGCCCGTGATCGTGAAGTAGCGGGTAGCCCCGTGCGAACCGGGCCACCGCCCGGGCTGGGCATGACCCTGCCGTGTCACCAGCCGCGATCGTGACCCGCGCGCCCTCACCCCCCAGCCGAGAGCAACCACCTTGTCGGGTCGGCAAGATCACGCCGGCCGGACGGGGGCCACGCCCGACCCGGCAGAAGGTGCCCACCGTCGCGCCCCTCGTGGCGTGGCGTGCCCGATGCAACGCCCGGGACGCGTCGGGCCCTCGAGAACGAGCGTGCGGGAGGGGCCGTGCACCACGGTGTTCATGATGGGCATTGTGTCGTAATTCGGAGTCGTCGATGAGCAGCGTAGAAGTCGAACAGAAGAGCTATGAGATGCCCCCGCGGGAGGGGTTCAGCGTCGCACATTTTCTCACCGTCGCCGACGTCGACCGGTCGGCTCGCTTCTACGAAACGGTCTTCGGCGGTCGCATTCTGAGCAGAGGCGACAGCAAGGGCGCGCCCGGGTACATTCAGATCGCGAATACGTGGCTCATCGTCAACGTCGGGGGCGGGCCGACCCCCGACAAGCCGTCGGTGACGCTCAGCGTCCCCGACCCGGATAAGATGAGCGGCTTCATGAATATCCGCGTTGCGGATATTCAAGCGTGCTACGAATTATGGAGAAGTCGAGGGGCCGAGTTCATCACGGAGCCGAAGGACAAGTACGGCGAGACGCGCTGCTACATCCGCGATCCTGACGGCTATATCATCGAAGTCGGACAGAGCACCGACCTCAGTACGGTTAGCGCTCGGCGCATCCGGGCGAGCAGCTCACGCTGGTCGGGCGCCGGCGCCCCGACGGGCTCTGCACCTCTGCGCCTTGCACGACCACGAATGGTGTCCTACAGCCAGCGCATGCCCCAGAACGAGCGAGTGGTGATCGTCACCGGCGCATCGCACGGCATCGGAGCCGGGTTGGTCGCGGGCTACCGGGCGATGGGATACAGCGTCGTGGCCACCTCGAGGACGATCGGCCGATCGAACGACGAGCACGTCTGGGCCGTACCCGGCGACATCCGGGACCGCCGGACCGCGCAGGAGGTCCTCGCGGCCGCGAAGGAGCGCTTCGGGCGCGTCGACACGCTCGTCAACAACGCCGGCATCTTCATCAGCAAGCCGTTCCTCGAGTACACGCAGGAGGACTTCGACGCGGTGACCGGGACCAACGTCACCGGCCTCTTCCACGCCACGCAGGTCGTCCTCGCGGAGCTGCTCTCACAGCGCAGCGGACACATCGTGAACATCAGCGCGGCGGTCATCGATCTACCCCGCGCCTCCCACCCGGTGGGCCTCGCCGCGCTCACCAAGGGTGGCGTCAGCGCGTTCACCCGATCGCTCGCGGTCGAGGTCGCCAAGAGTGGAGTGCGGGTCAACGCGGTCGCGCCCGGCATCATCAAGACGCGGATGCACCCGCCGGCGACCGAGGGCGCCCTCGCCGGGCTCCAGCCCCTGGGGCGGCTCGGCGACGTGCAGGACGTCGTCGACGCCGTTCTCTATCTCGAGTCTGCGTCGTTCGTGACCGGCGAGATCCTCCGCGTCGACGGCGGCGCAGCGGCGGGCCTCGCCTGACCGTCACGCGGTACGCCGCGTGCAACGCCTCCATCGCCGGAGCCCGCGCCATGCACACGATCGACCTCACCCTCGTCGCGTTGGGGATCCACGAAGGGCTCGTCGCGTACGTCGCCGACCAGGAGGACTACTACGCGGAGGAGGGAGTTCACGTCGCGCTGCGAGACGGTCGCGCCTGGGACATGGATCGCGTCCGCCGGACGGCCACGATAGGCCTCGGCCGCGCGGTCGTCTCCACCGTCACCGCAGGCGTCCCGTGGGTCGTCCTGTGCGTCAACACACAGCACCCGTTGTTCTGGCTCTTGGCCCGGGAGAGCCATACGACCGTCGAGGCGCTGAAGGGCCGCAGGATCGGCGTGCTGGATCCGCGCACGGCGCCCGGCTGCTTCGCCCGCATCGCTCTGCGTGAGCACGGGCTCGATCCGGATCGCGACGTCCAGTGCGTGGTGATGGCGCCCGGCGACTACAGCGGCCACCTGCGCTGTCTCGCCGACGGCTCGCTGGACGCCGCGTTCGTCGGCAGCACGGTGGCACCCGAGGTCGCCGCCCGGGACTACCACCTGCGCACGGTCGCGTTCATGGGAGACGACCTGCAGGTACCCACCGTGGGCATCGCCGTCGATCCGACGCACACCTCGCCGGACGATCCGGCCGTGCTGGCCCTCGTCCGGGCCCACCGCCGCGCGCTGCGCGCGATCCACGACGACGCGGACCTCGCGGCCCGCTACATCAACGCGCTCCTTCCCCAGCTTACCGTGGCGCAGGCCCGACAGCACTACGAGCGTTACGTCGCTCCCTACTTCACGACCGACGGTCGCCACGACCCGGCGGTCGCGACGCGCGCGCTGTCGCTCGTGGCAAAGGAGCTCGGAGGGCTCACGGTGCCTGACGCCACCAAGATCTACCGAACGCAGCCTCCGCAGCAGAAGTCGTTCTAAATTTAGAGCAGTTCCCAGGCGGGTGTGCCACAGCCCTGCGGGGTTCCGGTACAGAGAGAAAACCGCCAAGGCGCCAAGGCGCCAAGTGGAGAGGGATCACGAGGACCGCGCGACGCGCTTGATGCCGTCGCGAAGGACCGCGACCTTGAAGTCGTCGGGTTCCTTGCTCGTGCAAAATCCTTGGCGTCTTGGCGCCTTGGCGGTTACCGCCTTTCCCCCGCCGCCCGACGTTGCGCGCGCTCGATGCTCTCGAAGAGGGCGCGGAAGTTGCCCGCGCCGAAGCCGGCGTCGCCCTTGCGCTGGACGATCTCGAAGAAGAACGGCCCGGCGTCGGCGGCGCGGTGGATGCGCGCGTTCGGCTCCAGGAAGATCTGGAGCAGGTACCTGCCGGGGGCGCTTCCGTCGGCGAGGATGGACAGCTCGCGCAGCACGTCGACGCTCTCGTCGATGGCCCCCACGCCGGCCCGCCGGAGGCGCTCGGGGAGCATGTCGTAGTACGCGGGCGGGGCCTTCCGGAACGGGACGCCGCGCGCGTGGAGGCCCCGCACGGCGGAGACGATGTCGCGCGCGGCGAGGGCCACGTGCTGGATCCCGTCGCCCCGGTGGTCGTCGCCGAAGAGGCTCACCTGCGAGGCGCGGAAGCGGGGCCGGAGCGGCTCGTTGCTGGCGATGGTCAGGCCCGATCGGGCGTCGCGCATCACCACCGAGCGGAGCCCCGAGCCGCGCCCGCTCCCCGCCACGTCGCCGGTGTGGAAGCGGCACTCCCAGGAGCGATCGAGGCCGAGGACGTGCTCCATCCAGAGCAGCGCGGGCGCCATCGTCCGGAGGTTGGCCGTGATGTGGTCGACCTCGCGGAAGCCGAAGCGGTTCCGCCCGCCGCCCGGCGAGGGGGACGCGACGAAGCCGGGCAGGAGGGCCTCGGGGCGGCCTTCCTGCACGAAGCGGAAGATGGTGTCGCCGAAAGGCGTGGCGATCGAGAAGGCCGCGAGGGAGCCGGATTCCCACCGTGGACGTGATGGGCGTGCCGCCGCGCTCCTCGAGCAGCGCGAGCGCCCGCGCCGCGTCCTCCACCTCCAGCACCAGCGCGCCCACCCCCTCCGGGTGTCGCTCCAGGAAGCGCCACGCCGGCCCGCCGGGGCCGACGGGCGCCGACACGATCAGCGTGCAGTCGCCCGCGCGTAGCGCCGCCGCGCGCTCCCGCTGCCTTCGCTGTGCCGAGGGGCCGAGGACACCGATTTCCTCGAAGTCGAGCTGCTCGGTCAGGAAGCGCCGGGTGCGATCGAGGTCATGGACGTAATGGCCGAGGGCCGCAATCCGCGTGATCCCGATGGGAGACACCTGAGTCATGGCTTCGCGAGACGCGCGCTCGGGCGCGGGCTGATCCTGGTGGGTCCATGGCACTAGAGACCCACCCATGAAACCCACGCTCGGCGCGGCGCTCGGGAGGGCGAGGAATCGATTTCCTGCGCTCCCTGGCAAGGCGGGCGGAACGCTCGCCGCGCTTCGGCCGCGCCGCGCACGCGCTCCTCGCCCCGGGCCTGGAGCGGCGCGAGGCGCGCCTCTTCTCGGCGCTGGGCGGAGCGATGAGCTTTCAGATCCTCCGGACCGCGTACGATGTCGGGCTCTTCGCGCTGCTCCACCGCGCGCCCGGGCTCCGCGCCGGGGAGATCGCGGAGCGCCTCGGCCTCGGGGCCTACCCGACCGAGATCCTCCTCCTCGGGCTCGTCCCGATGGGGCTCGTCGAGAAGATCGGAGACCGCTACTTCTGCGATCCCGTCCTCTCTGCCGAGCTCGCGGGGGAGGGGCTCGGGAAGCTCGTTCGATATTTCCACGAGATCATCAATCCCGCCGTCGCCCACCTCGAGGCGTCGGTCCGGCGAGGGGTGCCCGTCGGGCTGCACCGGCTCTTCGGCGAGGCGGCGGGGGGCTTCTACGAGGCGCTCGGCGCGAGCGCCACCCACGGCGCGTGCTTCCGCGAGGCGATGGCAGAGGACACGCGGTACAACCGTGATCGCGTCGCCGGGAGCGCGGTCTTCGCGGCGAGCCGCCGCGTGCTCGACGTCGGGGGCAACGTGGGGGAGCTGGCGATCGCCATCGCCGCGCGGCACCCCGACGTCCGGGTCACCGTGCTCGATTTCCCGCCCGTGGCGGCGGAGGCCCGGGAGCGCTTTCGCGCGCTGGGGCTCGACGGGAGGCTCGACGCGATCGGCGCCGACCTGACCCGGCGCGGCTTCCCCGCCGGCCACGACTGCGTGCTCTTCGCCCACTTCCTCGACATCTTCTCGCCCGAGGACGTCCGCGGGTTCCTGCAGGAGGCGTTCGACGCGCTGCCCGAGGGCGGCGCCGTCTGCGTCTTCGGATCGACGGTGCGCGACGCGGAGACCGGCCCGCTCTCGTACGGCGTCCTCTCCTCGTACTTCCTCTGCCTGGCGGGGGGCGAGGGGCGCTTCTACACGGCCGCGCAGGTGGCGCGGGCGATGCGGGAGGCGGGCTTCTCGGACATCGCGCGGACGGCGCTGCCGAGGCACGAGGTGCTGCTGGTGGGCAGGAAGCGCGCGCACGCCCGCGCCGGCCTCGGCGCGAAGCTCGCCGCGCTGGTCCGGATGGGCCGGCCCGCCTTCCTCGTCTACAGCCTGCTCCTGTACGCGCTCGGCACGGCCGCCGCGGCCCACGAGGGGCGCGCGATTCGATCTCGCGTGGTGGATTCGCGGCCTCGCGTTCGTGTGGTGCGCTCACCTCATGACGCACTTCTGCAACGAGCGCTTCGACCTCCACGCCGACGCCGCCAACCGCGCGCCGACCCGCTGGACGGGCGGTAGCCGGGTGCTGGTCGAGGGACGCCTCCCGCCCGTGGTGGCCCTCGCGGCCTCCCTCGTGCTCCTGCTCGTGGGCCTCGCGCTCGCCCTCGGGATGCCCGGCCCCGTGACGCGCTGGATCGCGCTCGGCACGCTCGCGCTCGGGTGGTTCTACACGGCGCCGCCCCTCTCGCTGAACCACCGGGGCCTCGGCGAGGTGACCGTCGCCGCCGTGCTCGACCTGCTGGTGCCGCTCCTCGCCTACGGCCTCGCGCGGGGCCAGCCGTCCGGGCCCGGAGTGATCCTCGCCGTGTGCGTTCCCCTCTGCGCCGTGCAGGCCGCGCGCATGCTGGTGATGAACCTCTCCGACCACGAGGGCGACCGCCGCGCCGGGAAGCGGACGCTGGCCGTGAAGCTCGGCCCCGGGCGGACGCGGTGCGCGTTCGTCGTCGCCCAGGTCGCGGCGTACGCCGCCGTCGTCGGGCTCGTGGCCGCGCGCGCCCTGCCCCCCGCGGTGGGCTTCGCCATGCTCCTGACGGCGCCGCTCGGCGCGTGGCTCGGGCGGAGGCTCCTCGACGGCGCCCCGCGGGATCCGAGGGAGGCCGAGGCGATGGCGCTCTGGGCGTCCACCCACGCGGCGCTGCTCGCCGCCGCGGCGACGTTCGGGCTCCTCGTGTCGGCGCCTCCGGCGGCCGACGCCCTCTCCCTCGCGCTCCCGGGCGGCGTCCTCGGAGTATACGCGGCGATCGCGGCGGCGCAGATCCCGCGGAGCGGGGAGGGCGAGGGAGGCTGATGGAGCGCCTCGACGTCTTCACGGCGACGGACCTCGCGAGCAGCGCCCTCTGGGCCGGGACCTACCTCCTGATCCTCCTGCGGGGCGCGCGCGATCGCACCTCCGGCGTCCCGCTCGCCGCGCTGGTGTCCGCGTTCGCCTGGGAGCTGCTCTACGGCCTCGTCCGCCCGACCGCCGCGCTGCCGCTGCCGGTGGTGCGCGCGTGGCTCCTGCTCGACGCCTGCATCGTCTACCAGTTCCTCCGCTACCGCACGGCCGCGTGGACGCAGAGGACGAGGTCCCTGCGCTGCGCCGGGGTCCTCGCGGCGGTCCTCGCGGCGCTCGCGATCGAGCGCGCCCTCGTCGTCGACCTGGGAGACATCGACGGGGTCTGGTCCGGCTTCGCCGTCAACGCCGTCATCTCGACCGCGTACGTCGCGAGGATCGCCCGCCGCCCGGACGTGGGCGGGCAGTCGATGTACATCGCGGTCGCCAAGCTCGTGGGCTCGGCGGTCGTGGTGCCCCACGCCCTCTCGCTCCACGGATTGATGGCGTCGCTCCGCGCGTTCATCGTCGTGACGCTCGCCATGGACGTCGCCTACGCCGCGCTGCTCCACGAGACGTGCCGGGCCCAGGGCATCCGCCCGTGGAGGCGGGTGTGAGAAAATCGAAATCCTAACCGCGACCGGAGCGAGCCGCCGAAGGCAGGCTCGCGGAGGGAGCGGGGGGTGCGGTTTCGCAAGACGCGCCGTTGAGCAGACCTGCGGCCCCCGCTTCCTCCGCGAGCGAGCCTTCGGCCGCTCGCTCCGGGCGCGGTTAGGATGGCGTTTGCAGAGCCGGGATCGCGTCAGTTCATCCCGGCGAGCGACTTGCACTCGTTCGCGAGCGACGAGCCCGCCGGCGCGCTCTGCGCACTTCCGGAAGGAGGCCTTTCCTCCGCGCCCGCTCGCCTGCTCGGCGGCGCCGCGGAGCTGCCACGCATAGGCGCTGCCGGGCGACTTGCTGGTGAGCTTCCATCGCGAGGTGGACCGCCTGGGTGGTTCGGTTCGCCTCGAGGGCGCGCTGCACCCGGGTGGGGAGCGGCACCGTTTCGTCGTCGGCGGGGTGGATGAAGGGGTGCCCTGCGCTGGGCACCCCCGACGGCGTGCCGTTCGCCGCAGGGGCCTCGTTCGGGGCCGGCGCGCTCGCCGGAGGGGCGGCGCTCGCCTCGACCGGCGCGCTCGCCGGAGGGGCGGCGCTCGCCTCGACCGGCGCGCTCGCCGGAGGGACGGCGCTCGGCGCGGGCGTGGTCTCGGGCGGAGGCGGGGGAGGAGGCTGCGGGGCGGGCGCGGTGACCGCGGGCTCGCTGTGAATCGGGCGCGGGGCGTGAGAGGGGCGGGTGAGGTACCAGGCCAGGCCTCCGAGCGCGATTCGCGGCGGCGATGGCCCCGATTACCAGGGGCAGCCGGCCGGGCTTCGGGAGCCCGGGCACGTCGTCGAGATCGTCCGCGGGCGGCTTGGCGACGGCGGGCTTGGGCGGGGCCTTGGCGGCCTTGCCCGCGTCGCCGGCAGCCTGGGGCGGAGCCTTGCCGGGGGCTTTCGCGCCGTCGCCGGCGGGCTTGGCCGGAGCCTTGACGGCGGCCTTGCCCGCGTCGCCGGCAGCCTGGGGCTTTGCCGGGACCTGGGCCTTCGCTGCCGGTGCAGCTTCGGCCTTGGGCGCCGGTGCAGGCGCGGCCTTGGGGGCCGGTGCGGGCGCGGCTTTCGGGGCCGGCTTGGGCTCGGCTCTGGGAGGCGGCGCCGGCTCGGCCTTCGGCGCGGGGGCGGCCTCGGCCTTCGGCGCCGGCTTGGCTTCCGGTGCAGGCTCGGCCTTCGCCACGGGCTCGGCCTTCGGTGCGGGCTTGACCTCCACCGGAGGAGGGATGGACTTCATCGCCGCGGGGTGGGCGGGGAGGGACGAGTCCGGATCTTCGGACGAGCGCAGCGTGGCCCGCGCGTCCTCTTTCACGGACGTGGCCGTCGGCGCCGTCGACATGGCGTCGCGGGCCGCGCCGCTCGCCCGGTCGGGCACCTCCGGCGCGGGCGGACGCGGTGCGGCGCCCGCCGACGTGCCGGACCCGCTCGGCGGAGGGACGGAGCGCGTGGCCGGCGGCGGTGTGGACGCCGTG
Source organism: uncultured delta proteobacterium (assembly GCA_963827955.1). GTDB lineage: Bacteria > Myxococcota_A > Polyangia > Polyangiales > Polyangiaceae > CAWHDJ01. The sequence continues at coordinate 468,325 of CAWHDJ010000018.1, forward strand.
GGGGCCGTCGGGCGCGTCGAGGTTCTTGCCACCGGCTGGGCCGCCGGGGTGGCGGGAGGCGCGATTGGGGCGCGAGGCTCCGGCGGGAGCATCGACGGGGTGCCGATGATGACGTCGCCGTGGGGGTCCGGGTGCGGGTCGGAGCGCTCGGGGACGACCGTGTCCTCCGACAAATCGTCGGCGATCGGGTGCGGCCCGTGCGGATTGGAGGTCGGCCCGGAGGTGGGGGCTCCATCGAGTGCGCGCGGCCCCCGTGGTCGCCGGGGACCACGTCGTCGATGGCGGCGGGCGGCGCAGCCGGCACGAGGAGGCCCTCGAAGTAGCAGCTTGGAGACGGTCGAGAGGGTGGACAGGTCCTCGAAGGGGGACTCGTCGACGACCTGCATCAGGTTTCGCTTGCCGTCGAAGAGGCGCAGGATCGAGTTGAGCTCGTCGGGGATCTCGTTGAGCCGCTCGAGCAGCTCTTCGCTGTCGACCTCGAAGATCGGTCGTGAGCGAGGGCAGCGCCTCGAGCAGGCGGCCCCACTCGTCGACGCGGCGCATGCCCTCCATGAGCAGGCCCTGCGTCGACGACTCGATCACGTCGCGGCACGTCGACCTTGCAGAACTCGACCTCGAACTCGCCCTCGTTCCAGATGAGGGTGCGGTAGACCGCCTCCTCGCCCATCAGCTTGCCGAGGGTGGCGTCGACCACCTTGCCGTCGCGGAAGTAGACGTGGGCCGCGGCGTCGCCCAGCGTGATGTGGACGATCCCGCTCTTGCGGCTGACCTCGAAGGTCTGCAGCAGGTCGACGACGTTCATGTCGGCGACCGAGCCGCTGAAGCGGGTGCGGCCGCCGGGCTCGTGCCGCCGGGATGGCGGAAGGCGATGCCCTCGCGCGTGCGGCGCGCCAGGAGCAGGTTCACCCGCGCGATCAGCTCGCGGACGAAGATGGGCTTGGTGAGGTAGTCCTCCACGCCCAGCTCGAGGCCGCGGATCTTGTCCTCGATCGACTTCTGGCTGGTGAGGAAGACGACCGGGATGGTGGACCACTCGGCCCGCTCCTTGAGCTTGCGCACCAGGGCGTAGCCGTCGAGCTTGGGCAGGCGGGTGTCGCTCAGGATGAGGTCGGGCGTGGAGAGCTCGATCTTGGCGAGCGCGTCGGCGCCGTCCTTGGCCGTGGTGACGCTGTACCCGGCCTTCTTGAGGCTGACCTCGAGAACACGGACGCTGCGCGAGTCGGCGTCGACCAGGAGAAGTTGTTGTTTAGCCACCGGACACTCGCGCCCTACCGCGCCCCGTCAGGGTCGGCCGAGAGCCCGGCGCTCGTCAACCGCCAGACCGAGGTGAGTTCGGGTGGGGAGCCCCCGTACATGAGTCGGAGCGAAGAATGGCCAGCGCCGCTCGGGGGGTCAAGCTTCACGCGGCCTTCGCTCACTTCCAGGGCTCGACCACGTCCCCGCCGATGTGCGACTTCGGCCTGGGTTTCTCGGCCCATGGCTTGGTGGGGGCGGGGTGCGCCTTCGGCGCCTCGGGCGCCGCCGTGGCCGGCGCCGCCGCCCCGGGCACCTCCGTGGCGGCCGGCTTGGGCTCGGACGGCGCGGCGGGGGAGGGGAAAGGGGAGGGGGAGGGGGAAGACGACGGGGAGGCGGAGGCTGGGACGGACGGGGTGCGGGGAAGTTGGAGGTGGGAGGGCGCTGGGGGATGCGGCCGCCGTCGAGATCGGGGGTGTGGGGGGGGTCTCGGCCCCCCCAAGCTTGGGGAACTCACGGACGCCGAGCACCGCGAGCAGGGCCAGCGCCAGCCCGCCGAGCCCGTACCCGATGGGGCCGACCACCGGCTTGAGGCCCGGCGTGGAGACCGACTCGTTGTCCGCAGGACCGCGGCGCCGGGGGTGACCCGCGGCCGCCGGCCTCTCGCTCCGCAGGCCGGGCCTGGCCACGCCGGCCTCGGCGAGCCCCAGCTCGATGGCCGCCGCCACCTCCGACATGCTCGCGAAGCGATCGTGGGGGCTCTTGGCCAGGCACCGCATGGCAGATCGGCCCGAGCGCGCCGAGCTTCGACGCGTCGGGGGCCACGCGGTCGACGGGCTCGGGCGTCGCGAACATGTGCTTGGTGAGCACGCCCATGTACGTGTCGGCCTCGAAGGGCACGCTGCCGGCGAGGCACTCGTACAGGATCACCCCGAGCGCGTAGATGTCGGCCCGCAGGTCGACGGCCTGCCCCGCGGCCTGCTCCGGGCTCATGTAATGCGGCGTACCGAAGACCATCCCCGCCCGGGTGAGCCGGCCCGCGCCGGCCATCTTGGCGACGCCGAAGTCGAGCAGCTTGACGAACTCCCGGTCCCCGCTCCGCGTCAGGAAGACGTTGTCCGGCTTCAGGTCCCGGTGCACCACGCCCGCCGCGTGCGCCGCCGCGAGGCCCGCCGCGCACTGCAGCGCGATCTCGCCGGCGCGGACGGGATCGAGCGTCCGCTCGGCGCGGAGCAGCGCGGCCAGGGAGATCCCCTGGAGGTACTCCATCACGAAGTACGGCACCCGCGTGGGGCCGTTGACGGACGGGCGCGACCCGTCCGACGGCGGGGAGGTCGAGCTCGCCGAAGTCGCTGACGGCGACGATGTTCGGGTGGCCTATCGCGGCCGCGGCCTTAGCCTCCTGGATGAAGCGGGCCGTGTGCTCGCTGTCCGCGATGTCGCGGCGGAGGACCTTGAGCGCGAAGCGGCGCCCGAGCGTGGTGTGACGCACCTCGTACACCGTGCCCATGCCGCCCTCGCCGAGGACCGAGACCACCTCGTACCGGCCCTCGACGACCTTGCCGATGAGCGGATCGGCCGACGGGTTCCAGTCCGGCGCGTCGACGAGCGCGTCGCCGTCGAACGGGCAGAAGCGCGCCTCCCCGGAGAACGCCTGCGAGCACGTCGGGCAGCGCCGTGCGCAGCTCGCCTTCGTTCCCGAGGAGCCCGGCGGGGCTCCGCCTCGGGTGCGGCCCTTTCTCCTGCCCTGGGGGATCCATGGGGAGCGTCAACGGCACGGCACCAGTGTACTCGAAGTTGCCGCACCCCGCGATCCAGGGGTTGGTCGGTCACCGTGTGGGGGCCCACCCCTGGTCATTGCGCGGCTCAGCCGGGGGAGGGGGCGCCGGCAGGCGTCCCGCAGTTGGCGCAGAACTTCGCCGCGCCGATCTCGACGCCGCAGCCGGTGCAGAACTTCTTGGCCGGGGCGACGTTGAGGGGGGTCCCGCACTCGGAGCAGAACTTGCCGATGGGCACGGAAGCGTTGCACTTCGGGCAGGGCACCTTGCCGCCGGCGGCCGTCGGCGCCTGGGCCTGGGCCGCGGGCTGCTGCGGCTGCATGTGGGGGGGCGTGAACTGCGGGCCCTGCGGCCCGCCCATCATGTTGTTCATCATCCCCATCCCGACCGCCATCTGGGCGCCGAGCATGCCCGCGCCGCCCTCGCCCCCGCCCTTGGCCATCCCCTGGCCCGCGCCGATCATCGCCTGGCCGGCGGCGTAGTTGTTGTAGTTGCCGGCGAGCTGCTGGACGTAGCGCGCGTCCTGGCCGAAGTTCTGGTCGAGCTCGACCTGCCGGGCGGCCGCCTTGTCCTTCGCGATCGCGACGCCGCGCCGGGCCGCCCCGCGCTCCTTGTTCGCGTCGCGGAGGAGCTGCTGGTCCTCGGCGCTGAAGTTGATGTTGAAGTTGCCGAGGTCCGTGATGCGGACGCCGATCTCGTCGAGGTTGGGCGCGTGCTGGAGGATGGCCTGCTGGATGTCCATCGTCATGCCGCCCAGGTTGAGCAGGCTCTTCTCCTGGCTGGAGCAGACGTGGCCGATGACGGCCTTCACGCTCATGAAGAACTTGCCCTTGATCCAGCTCAGCGTCTGGTCGTTGTCCATGCTGCCGGCGGCCTGGCCGTAGTACCCGATGACGAAGCGCACCGGGTCGACCACCTGCATGGCGAACTCGCCGAAGATGCGCGGCGTGACGAACTCGGCCAGGATCGGGTCCTCCATCGACTCGAGCGGGCCGCCGAACGTGACGCCGCGGACGGGCTGCATCTTCACGAAGAAGATCTCGGCGATGAAGACGTTGCCGCCCGTGAACTGGGTCACGAGGTTGTTGAGGAACGGGATGTTCTGGCTCTGGAGCGTGTGGCGGCCGGGGGGCAGGTAGCCCATGTACTTGCCGTCCTTGAAGAACAGCGCGCACTCGTCGCTGTCGACGGTGAGCTGGGAGTACATGGGGACGTTCTGGTCCGGGTGCTTGTAGACCAGGAGGTGCTTTACGTTGTCGGGCCGCGCGATCATCATCTCGCGCACGCCACCCTTGACGAAATCCATGATCCCCATCGTCTCTTCCCTCGCTCGGCCGCCCGGTGGGAGCTGCCCGTCTCGTAGACACCTTCTGGTACGCGCCCGGAGGATAATCCCCGGGGCGACGGTCGACAATGGTCCCCGCGTGGCAGAACCGTGCGCAGGCCGCGGCCAAGCACCTCCCCGGAGGCCCCGATGATCCCGCCGATCGACCTCTCCCAGCTCTCCCCCCCGGCGCAGAAGATCGCCGCCCCCGCCGCGCCCGAGAAGCTCCAGGAGATGGCCGCCAAGGGCGTCGCCCCCGGCGTCCGCCCCGCCGAGATGCTGGCGCTCCTGGTCCTCTTCACGGCGAGCGAGCGCCCCACCGTGCGCGCCAACGCCGAGAAGACCCTCGCCGCCCCGCCCGACCCGCTCCTCACGGGCGCCCTCTCCGCCGACCTGCACCCGGCCGTCGTCGACGCGCTGGCCCGCTCCTGCGCCGGCCGCCGCGACGTGCTCGAGAAGCTCCTCGCGATGCCGCGCATCGCGATGGAGACCGTCGAGGATCTGGCGAAGGCGGCCGACGAGGCGGTCACCGAGCTCATCGCGACGAACGAGGATCGCCTGCTGAAGCACCCCGCGATCATCGAGCGGCTCTACATGAACAAGGCCACCCGCATGTCGACGGCCGACCGCCTCATCGACCTGGCCTCGCGCAACGGCGTCACGCTGAGCGCCATCCCCGCGTTCAAGGAGGCGGTCATCGCGCTCTCGGAGGAGCTGATCCCGGAGGCGAGCGAGGAGCCCACGCCCGACGACCTGCTCTTCCTGGAGACGGAGGAGCTGGCCCGCGCCCTCGAGAGCGCGCCGGACGAGGACACGCACGTCGAGGACGAGGAGGGGCAGGAGACGCTCAAGGATCAGTTCCTGCCCCTCTACAAGCGCATCGGATCCATGACGATGTCGCAGAAGATCCGCCGCGCCATGCTGGGGAGCAAGGAGGAGCGCATGCTCCTCGTGCGCGACGCCAACCGCGTCGTGGCGAGCGCGGCCATCCGCAGCCCGCTGATGCAGGAGACGGAGGTCGTCCTCATCAGCCGCAACAAGAACATCGCCGACGAGGTGCTCCGGGTCATCTCCAGCTCGCCCGAGTGGCTCAAGAGCTACACGGTCAAGAAGAACCTGATCGAGAACCCGAAGACGCCCGTGAGCGTGGCCACACGCCTGGTCCAGCACCTGCGCGAGGCCGACCTCCGCGCGGTCTCGAAGAGCAAGAACGTGACCGGGCCGGTCAAGGACGCGGCCCGCCGGCACCTCGACCGCCGGAAGACCTGACGCCCCTCGATCTGGTAGCCTGGCCTCGATGAGCGATCTGGTTCGCTTCGGCGTCGCGATGGACCGGGCGCTCCTCTCCGAGTTCGACCGCCGCATCGCCGCCCGCGGCTACGAGAACCGATCCGAGGCCCTGCGCGACCTGATCCGCGCCGACCTCACCCGCGCCGCCTGGGACCAGGGCGCGGAGGTCGCCGCCTCCATCACGCTCGTCTACGACAACGAGATCCAGGGCCTCCTCACCCGCGCCTGCGCTTCCGAAGGCGCCCCCTCCCTCGTCACGGCCGGCCTGCGCGTCCCCCTCGCCGCGGACCGCTCCCTCGAGATCCTCGCCGTGAAGGGCGCCGCCCCCGCGCTCACGGCGCTGGCGGGCCGGATCGTGGGCATCAAGGGCGTGCTCGCGTGCGAGCTCACCCTCGCCTCGTCCCTCTCCTCCGATCCCCACGCCACCCCTCACGAGGAAGCCCCATGACGGGCGCTCACGATGGGGGCTCCGCCCCCAAACCCCCCCGCGACCCTCGCTTCGTCTCCGCCCCGCCGCCGCCGCCCCTGACCCACCCGCGCCGCGTGCTCGTGGTCGGCGCCACCGGCCGCCTCGGCGTCGCCATCGCCCGCGCCCTCGCCGCGCGCGGCGACCACGTCGCCATCACGGCGCGGGACGCGGGCAAGCTCGCCGGCCTCGCCGACGACATGGCCGCCCGCTACGGCGACGCCGCCCGGCCCTTCGTGATCACGGCCGACCTCCGCGACCGCGAGGCCCCCGATCACATCGCCTCCGAGCTGCGTCCGGACGGGCGGCGTCGACGACGTCGTCCTCGCCTGCGGCCCCTTCCCCCGCACGCCGCTCGAAGAGCTCCGCCGCGAGGACCTGGAGCAGACCCTCACCGTCCATGCCATCGCCCCCCTGCTCCTCGTCAACGCCCTCGCCGCCCCGCTGAGCGAGAGCCAGGGCGCCGTGGTGGCGCTGGCGGACGCGGGCGTCACCCGCCCGTACGTGAACCACGTCGCCTATCTCACGGCCAAGGGCGCCCTCCAGACGGGCCTCCGCGCCCTCTCCGTCGAGCTCGCCCCCCACGTCCGCGTCAACATCGTCGCCCTCGGCATCGTCGCCGACCCCGAGGCCGACGCCGACCCGCTGCGCACGCACCGCCTCGCCACGCGCTCGCCCCTCGGGCGGTTCGGGACGCCGGCGGAGGTGGTGCACGCGGTCCTGTCGCTGCTCGACGCGACGTGGGCGACCGGGGAGATCTGGGGCATCGGGCGCTGAACGACAAGAAGCCCCGTGGAATCATCCTTTCTCGATCGAGCCCAGCGGGTACGCGGACAGCGATTGCAGCAGGTCATCCATCACTTGAGCGCACAGACCGACGGATCGACGCATGCGATGGTGTCCAAACAACTGTTGTTGACGTTGGGGTCGCATCCGCCGATGACGCATGCGGGGGCGCAACAAAATCCACCGATGTCAAGCACGCAGGCCTGGCACGCGTCGTCGTTGACGTCGATGTGGCATGCGGCCGCGTCGAACCCGGCATCGAGAATACCGGCGTCGTCGCTCGGCGGGGGGTCGACGATAGCGTTGCCGCACCCGGCGAGCGCGACGGCAACCACGAGCGCTGCACCGGCCCTCATGTCCCGGACCCCTGGAACGGCACCACGCCTCCTGGCTGGCACTGGTCTGCGGCCACGCAAAACATGCCCTCAATCGGGCAATCATTGAAGTATTGCCCGTCCCCCGGCTGACCGCAATAGCGCTCGGGCGCGCACCCCCCCAGGCAGCAAACCTGACCCCCCGGGCATGGTGTCTCCCAGACACACTTCTGCATGTCGTCTCCCTCCTGGTACACGGGCTGAAACGGGCACGACGCGCCTGCTCCGGAGCCGCCCGATCCGTCGGCGAGCTTGACGTCCCCGCAAGCGGCAACCCACCCCAACATCAGCCAGCCGAAGAACGTGAGCGGTCTCATGGATCCTACTCGTCCTGTTGATCCTGGAGGGTGACGAAGTTCACATGAACCTTGGATTCGGCGAGCGTACACGGGGTGTAACCGCTTTACTCCGCGATGCACATCCCACCTTGCATGGCGCCGTAGACCCCTGGGCCGCTCACCTGCGCCGACGCGTCGTCCTCGCCCACCGCGAGCACCGACAGACCCACCCCGAGCACCATCATTGCACTTACGAGCTTCGTCATGGAATCATCCTTTCTCGATCTAGTTGCAGGTCGCCCGTCAATAGTAAGGACAGACAGTCGGATCGACGCACGCGATGGGGCCTGAACAACTACTGTTGAGCTTCGGGTCGCATCCGCCGATGACGCACGCTGGGATGCAGCAGAATCCGCCGATCGACTCCGTGCAGTCCAGGCAATAAGTGCTGCTCATGTCGACGTGGCATGCGGCCGCGTCGAAGACTCCGGCATCGAGAATACCGGCGTCGGGTGCGGGCTCGTCAACGATGACGTTGCCGCACCCGGCGAGCGCGACGGCGACCACGAGCGCTGCGCCGAGCCTCACGACCCGGACCCCTGGAACGGCACCACGCCCCCTGGCTGGCACTGGTCTGCGGGGATGCAAAATGTGCCCAAGATTGGACAGCCCTCGAAGTACTGCGGGTCAGACGGTTGACCGCACAGACCCTCGGGGCCGCACCCCCCCAGGCAGCAGACCTGACCCTCCGCGCATGGTGTATCCCAGACACACATCTGATTGCCCCATCCTGGATGCAATTCAGCCTTGAACCGACACGACTCACCTGCTCCGGCGCCAGCCGACGCGTCGGAGCTCTCGACGTTCCCACAGGCGGCAGCCCACCCCAACATGAGCCACACCAACATGAGCCAGCCAAAGAAAGCAAATTGTCTCATGGAGCCTATTGATCCTCGAGAGTGATGAAGTTCACATGAACCTTGGATTCTTGATCGCCGCCATGATCCCGTCGCCGCCTCACCGCCCCGCGGCGGCGCGCAGCCGCTCCCGCACGTGCCGATCGATATCGTCGACCCGGCGACGATCCTTCGTGATCAGGAGCCACGTCCCCGCGAGCGCCGCCTCGTCCGCCTTCGGTGCGCGCACGGACGCGGCCGGCGAGGACGCGGGCGAGATCCGGACGTCGACGTCGAGCGGCACGTCGGCGTCGAACCCCTTCGCAGGCAGCCAGTTGCTGATCGTCGTTACCCCGCCGTACAGCGGCGCCTCGGTCACGCCCTTGCCGCCGAGATCGAGCCCGGAGATCCCCGGAGACACGTCGTACTCGACGACCCACGCCCCGTAGGGCGCCTCGACGTGCAGCTCGCTTCCCCCGTGCGCTCCCGCGCGCAGCGCGGCGTGCCCGGTGCGACGCACCGCGTTGCTCGCCCCCACGGCCGCCGCGAGCCCCCCGACGAGCACCACCGCCGCGACGCCCATCAACCGAGTCGCCATGCAGAAAGAGACTACCACGCCGAGCGCGGGTGAAAACGGAAGCGGAACCTCCACGGCGCCGGGCACGCAAGGTGGTGAAACCATTCAACTCTGCACCCTTTGCGCGCCGCGTTCTTCTCCAGGGGCCACGCACGACCCGAGGCCAACCACAGGCGCACGGGCTTTCCGCAGAGGTTCACGAGCGTGCCACAGAGGAGCACGAGCGTTCCGCAGAGGTTCACGGGCGTGCCACAGAGGAGCCAAGCCTCCCGCACGGGCACGACGCTGCTGACAGCACGGTGGCAGCAGCGTCGTCCGGCGCGCCGCGCAGCCCGTTGACCCGAGCGCGCCGAGGACCCAGCATCCGCCCCGCCGTTCCGAGACCAAGGAGATCCCGATGAGCCTGACGTTCTATTTCGCGCCGCAGTCGACCGCCAGCATCACGACCCTCGTCCTCGAGGAGCTGGGCACGCCCTGCGAGCGGGTGAAGCTCGACATCCAGAAGGGCGAGACCAAGAAGCCGGAGTTCCTGAAGCTGAACCCGAACGGCCGCGTCCCGACGCTGGTCCACGACGGCATCGCCATCTGGGAGTCGGCGGCGATCACCATCTACCTGGGCGAGACCTTCGGCGAGAAGGCGGGCCTCTGGCCCGCGGCCGGGCCGAAGCGCGGCGAGGCGATGAAGTGGGTGGTCTGGTCGAACGTCTCGCTCGGCGAGCCGGTCTACCGCTGGGCGCGCAACACGATGTGGGCGCCCGAGGACCAGCGCAACGCGAAGGCCGCCGAGGCCGCGACCGCCGACATCGCCGCCATGCTCCGCGTGCTCGACGGCGCGCTCGAGGGCAGGGCCTTCCTCACGGGCGAGTACACGCTCGCGGACGCGCACGTGAACTCGCTCGTCGACTGGCTCCGTCACATGAAGATCGACATGGCGGCCTTCGCGCACCTGAACGCGTGGAGCAAGCGCTGCAGCGAGCGCCCGGCGTACGCCCGCGCGATGGCGCGCGAGAACGGCTGACGCGCGAGGATCCGGCGCGCGGCGCCGCAGAAGACCCTACGGCGTGCAGACGCTCATCGAGCAGGCGCCCGAGCACCAGTCCACGTCGGCCATGCAGGCCACCCCGTCGCCGTTGCACATGAGCGACTGGCAGAGGTTCGCGTTGCAGAAGCCCGAGCAGCAGTCCACGTCGGCCTAGTACATCTGCGCCAGGTCGCGGTTACCGCGGAACGACGGCGGGCGTGGGGCTCGCAGAAGGTGCCGGGCTCGCGGAGGGCGCGGCGCTCGGGGACGCGGTGGGCGTGGGCGGCACGGGCGGCATGGGCATGGGGACCACGGCGCCCTGCACCATCATCGGGGGCTCGGGAGGACGCGGGGGAGGAGGCTCGCCCATGCAAGCGGCGAGGGAGAGCGGAGCGGCGGCGACGGCCGCGGCGGCCACGAGGCGCTTCACCGCGGTGAGCCGGCTCGCGGGGACGAGCTTCGGCGCCTCGGGTGCGAAGAGGATCTCGCCGCGCTCGTCGTACAGGTAGCGGACGCAGAGCCCCTCGGTCGTCTGCGAGGCGAGGAGCCGCTGCGCCTCGGGCCGGGTCATCCGCGAGAGGTCGTGGACGTGCTTGTTGCACGCGGCGCAGAGGCGGGTGGCGACGTCGCGCGGGGCCATGTCCTGGAAGGAGACGCCGCACGGGGTGGCGATGGGGAGGTCGCTGCGGTTCATGGCCGGGAGAACGGCGGGCGGGGCGGCGGGCTTACAGGGGGAGCGCGTGTCATGGCAGGTGAGTGTCCAGGGCGGGGGAAACCATCACGGTCTCCGCAGGCCGCCTGTCCCCGGTCCTGCGCGGCCGCCCTCGCCTGCTGCCCTGGTTCTGGTTCAGCCCGCCCGCGAGATCGCGCGGCTGGTATCAGCCCCACGGCGCGCGAATACGGCCCCGCCGTATTGAGGGTTGCGCACGCCGATGATATCCGTGTACGGAATATGGCATTGCCCCCCAAAGCACGGCGGCCCCGCTTGCTCGGGCGCATCTTCCCGGGCGACGGCGAGGTGGCCGGCCGGAACGCGGGCCGGCGCTCGCGACGGCGGAGGCTCGCCGCCGAAAACGCCGCCCTCTCGCGGCTGCACGAGCTCAGCATTCGCCTCGTCAGCCAGGACGCCCTGCCGACCCTGCTCGACGCCATCGTGGACACGGCCATCGAGATAGCGGGCGCGAGTATGGGCGACGTGCAGGTCGTGGACGCCTCCTCGGGGGAGCTGCGGCTCATCGCGCACCGGGGCTTCGAGCGGCCCTTCCTCGAGCACTTCGCCGTCCTCGGCGAAGGCGCGCCGACCGCCTGCGAGTCGGCGCGCCGGGAGCGACGGCGCGTCCTCGTGGAGGACGTCTCGACGAGCCCCATCTTCCTGGGCACGCCGGCGCTGTCGGTGCTCGAAGCGGCGGGCGTGCAATCGGTGCAGTCCACGCCCCTCGTCGCGCGCGATGGCACCGTGCTGGGGGTCTTCTCCACGCACTGGAGCGAGCCGCACCGGCCGGACGAGGGCACCCTGCGCGTGCTCGACCTCCTGGCGCGCGAGGCGCAGAGCCTCATCGAGCACCGGCAGCGGGAGGAGGCGCTGCGCGAGGCGGATCGCCGCAAGAACGAGTTCCTCGCGGTGCTCTCCCACGAGCTGCGCAACCCGCTCGCCGCGATCCAGGCGGGCCTGCACGTCCTCGGCCGCGCGGCTCCGGGCAGCGACCAGGCGCGCCGGGCAAACGGCGTCGTCCACCGGCAGCTCGGGCAGCTCACCCGGCTCGTGGACGACCTCTTCGGATCTCACCCGGATCGCGCGGAACAAGATCCGGATCGAGCGAACGGCGATCGATCTCGACGATCTCGTGCGCCGGGCGGTCGAGGATCACAGGCCGCTCTTCGACCGGAGCGGGGTGACGCTGGAGATCGTCGGCGCGCCCTCTCCCGCGCTCGTGGACGGGGACTGGAACCGGCTCGCGCAGGCGGTCGGCAACCTCCTTCAGAACGCGGTGAAGTTCACGGCGCGAGGCGGCGCCGCGCGCGTCCACCTCCGCCGGGACGCCGGCGCGAAGCAGGCCGTGCTCCGGATCGCGGACACCGGCTCGGGCATGACGGAGGAGACGCTCGCGACCCTGTTCCGGCCGTTCGTGCAGGCGGAGACGACGCTGGATCGCAGCAAGGGAGGCCTCGGCCTGGGCCTCTCGCTCGTGAAGGCGATCGTCGATCTCCACGGCGGCGACGTCACCGCGGAGAGCGCCGGTCCGGGGCTGGGCTCGGAAGCTCGTCGTGCGCCTGCCGCTCGCGCTCGCGGAGGTCGCCGCCGCCCCTGCGCCCCGTCCGATCCTGCACGGCGGCGGCCGCAGCGTGCTCGTCATCGACGACAACGTCGACGTCGCCGAGATGGTGCGCGACACGCTCGTCCTCGGCGGGAACCAGGTCGCCGTCGCCCACGACGGGCCGACCGGCCTCTGCAAGGCGCGGGAGATCCGCCCCGAGATCATCGTCTGCGACATCGGCCTGCCCGGGATGGATGGCTACGACGTCGCGCGCGCCCTGCGCTCGGAGGCCGCGCTCCGCGAGACGCTGCTCGTGGCCCTGAGCGGGTACGCGCAGCCCGACGACGTCGCGCGCTCCGCCGCGGCGGGGTTCGATCGCCACCTGGCGAAGCCGCTCACCGCGGAGAAGCTCCACGAGATCCTGGCGCACGGCTGGGCGCCGGCCGCCGTGGCGTGAGCGGGCAGGGAGGGTCGCCGCGCCGTCCCCACCGCGCGTCGGGGCATGGTAGCGTGAGCCGTCTGCGGCATGGCGACGCCCCTGTCCTTCCCTCCCGCGCCTTCCTCCGTCGCACCAGGGACGGTGCTCGCGGGCAAGTACCGCGTGGAGCGCGTGCTCGGCGAGGGCGGCATGGGCTTCGTGGTCCTCGCGCGCCACATCGACCTCGACGAGCGCGTGGCGCTCAAGTTCCTCCGCCAGGAGCTCGCCCAGCACCCCGAGGCGGCGCCGCGGTTTCTCCGGGAAGCGCGCGCCGCCGTCAAGATCAAGAGCGCGCACGTCGCGCGCGTCCTCGACGTCGGGCGCCTCGAGGGCGACGCGCCGTTCATGGTCATGGAGTTCCTCGAGGGCTCGGACCTGAGCGCCGTCCTCGCCAAGCACGGCAAGCTCGCCGTCGAAGACGCGGTGGACCACGTGATCCAGGCCGCCGAGGCGCTCGCCGAGGCGCACGCGCACGGCATCGTCCACCGCGACGTCAAACCCTCGAACCTCTTCCTCACGCGGCGCCCCGACGGCCAGCCGCTCGTGAAGGTGCTCGACTTCGGGATCTCGAAGGTGCAGGGGGTCGAGGTCCTCACGCGCAGCAGCGTGGTGATGGGGTCGACTCCGTACATGCCGCCGGAGCAGATGGAGTCGACGCGCGACGTGGACGCGAGGGCGGACGTCTACTCCCTCGGCGCGACGCTGTACGAGCTGCTCGCCGGCCGCTTGCCCTTCCAGGCGGACTCGACGCCTCACATGTGCGCGATGATCCTGAGAGGAGCGTCCACGCCCCTCCGCGACCTCCGGCCGGAGGTGCCGGCCCCGCTCGCGGCGGTCGTCCACAAGGCGTTCGCGCTCCAGCGAACCGACCGTTACCCGTCCGTGGCCGCGTTCGCCGACGCCCTCGCGCCGTTCGCGCCCGAGCGCTCTCTCTCGACCCTGGCCGCGATCCGGGGCATCGCCGCCGCGGCGCCCGTCTCGGACCCGGAGGCTGTTGCCATGACCGCGCTCGCCAACGCGTCGACGATGCTCGACTCCGGCGGCGTGAGCGCGTCGCCCCCGGTGACCGCGGCGGGCGTGAGCAAGAGCAGCCGGGACGACGCGGCGCCGCGCGAGAGCAGCGGTCGCCGGCGCGCCCCGATGGCCCTGGGGGCGCTCCTGCTCCTGGGCGGTGCCGGCCTGTTCGCGCTCTGGTCGCGGGGCACGGCCGATGTGGCGACCGCCCGCCCGGCGCCGCCCCCGTCGTCCACCGCGCCGGCGCCCATCGCAGAACCGAGCCCAGCGAGCGCTCCGGGCGCTGCTCCGAGCGTCGTCCCGACCACGATTGCCGCCCCGCGACGCGTGCGCCTCGTCATCCTGCCGGCGGACGCGACGGCCGAGATCGACGACGAGAGGGCGGAGGCGCACGACGGCGTGCTGGAGATCCTGGGACCGCTCGGCAGCGTGCACCGCGTCCGCCTGAGCAAGGACAAGCAGCACGTCGAGGGCGACGTGGTCGTCACCGAGGCGGGCGCGATGCCGCCCAAGCTCGAGATCTCCTCCGGCAAGCCGGTGGCGCCCGCGAAGGTGAAGGGGAAGCCGCCGCGCTTCGGCTTCTACGAGTAGGGCCGAGCCCTCCGCTACGGGAGGCAGGAGCTCGAGAGCACGCGCACGTCGTCGGCGGCGTTGTCCGCGACGACGAGGTTGAGCAGGCCATCGCCGTTCATGTCCGCCGCCGCGACCGAGCTGGGCGCGTTCCCCGTCCAGTAGTCGCCCGTCTTGGTGAAGGTGCCGTCGCCGCCGTTGAGCAGCACGCTCAGCGTGTCGGAGGCGCCGTTCGCGACCGCGAGGTCGGGCCGCCCGTCGCCGTCCAGGTCCACCGCCACGAGGGCGCTGGGCGCGTCGCCCGTCGGGTAGACGACCTTGCTGGAGAAGGTGCCGTCGCCCGCGTTGAGCATCACGCTCACCGTGCCCTCGCCGCTGTTCGCGACCGCGAGGGCGAGCTTGCCGTCCCCCATGAGGTCGAGCGCCGCGATCGCGGAGGGAGACCTGCCGCCCGTGAAGTAGTCGGCCTTGGGGGCGAAGGTGCCGTCCCCCTTGTTGAGCAGCACGCTCACGACGCCGACGTCGGTGGTGCCGCTCAGGTCGTTCGCGACGGCGAGGTCGGGCTTGCCGTCCCCGTTCAGGTCCGCAACCGTGATGGCCTCCGGGTTCGTGAACTTGTCCTTGGGGTCCTTCTCCGGGAAGCTTTGGAATTTGCCGTGGCCCTGGTTGAACAGGAAGCTCACCGTGCCGTATCCGTAGTTGGCGATGGCGAGGTCGGGCATCCCGTCGCCGTTCAGGTCCACCGCCGCGATCGAGTACGGGAGCCCGCCCGGCACATCGTAGTCGACCTTGGGGGCGAAGGTGCCGTCGCCCCTGTTGAGGAGCACGCTCACCGTGTTGTCGTTGTTGTTCGCGATGGCGAGGTCGGGCTTGCCATCGCCGTCCAGGTCCACCGCTGCGACGAACAAGGGGGCCGTGCCCGTGGGGTAGGTGACCCCGGTGGCGAAGGTGCCGTCGCCCTCGTCCAGCAGCACGCTCACGGAATTGCCGCGGAGGTTCGCGACGGCGAGGTCGGGCTTGCCGTCGCCGTTCAGGTCCACCGCGGCGACCGAGGAGGGCCCCTTCCCCGTGGGGAAGTCACCTGGAGCTCCGCTCCCGATGAATGTGCCCTTGTCCTCGTTGATCAGCACGTTCAGCGTGCTGTCGACTTCGTTCACGACGACGAGGTCGGGCTCGCCATCGCCGTTCAGATCCGCCGCCGCGACCGAGTACGAGTCCCTCCCCGCGGGGTAGTCCCGTTGCTTGGCGAAGGTGCCGTCGCCCTTGTTGAGCAGCACGCTCACCGTGTTGCCGCTCCCGTTCGCGATGGCGAGGTCGGGCCGGCCGTCGCGGTTCAGGTCCACGGCCGTGACCGAGTAGGGGGTCCCGTCCGTGGTGTAGTCGGCGTTGTGGGCGAAGGTGCCGTCGCCGTCGTTGAACAGCACGCTCACGGAGTTGTAGGTCAGGTTCGTGACGGCGAGGTCGGGCTTGCCGTCGTCGTTCAGGTCCATGATCGCCACGAACCAGGGGCTATGGCTCGTGGGGTAAGCGACCGGGGCGGCGAAGGTGCCGTCGCCGTTGTTGAGGAGCACGTCGACCGTGTCGTAATCCGGGGTCGTGACGGCGAGATCGGGCTTGCCGTCGCCGTTCAGGTCCAGCGCCGCGATCGAGGACGGGTATGCGCCCGTCGGGTAGTTGACCGGGAGGGCGAAGGTGCCGTCGCCCTCGTTGAGCAGCACGCTCACCCCGGGGTCGTTCTCGGGGCCGCCGGGTTTCGCGGCGGTCATGTGCGAGACGGCGATGTCGGGCTTGCCGTCCTCGTTCAGATCCGCGATCGCCACCCCGGTGGGGGTCGCGCCTGTCGGGTAGTCGACCCTCTTGCCGAGGGGGAAGGTGCCGTCGCCGTCGTTGAACAGCACGCTCACCGTGTCGTCGACGCTGTTCGCGACGACGAGGTCGGGCTTGCCGTCGCCGTCGATGTCCAGCGCCGCGATCGCGCCGGCGCCGGTGCCCGTGGGATAGTCGACCTTGGCGGCGAAGGTGCCGTCGCCCTTGTTGAGCAGCACGCTGACCGTGCTGTCGACGAAGTTCGCGACGGCGAGGTCCGGATTGCCGTCGCTGTTCAGGTCCAGCGCCACGACGGCGTAGGGGCTCGCGCCCGTATCGTATACGGGCGCCGCCGGCGGGCCGGAGAACGCGAGCCTCGGGCAGTAGCACGTGCCAAGGGCGGTGCAGACGCGGTTTCGCGTGCACGCGCCCTTTTCGCCCTCGGACACGAGCGCGCAGCTCGCCCCGTGCGGGCAGGTCTGGCAGGGCCCGCTGCACGCCTCGGCGCAGCAGAGCGCGTCCGTCGAGCAGAACCCGCTCGCGCAGCCGCCGCCGTCCTCGCACACCTGGCCGTTCGCGAGCTCGCACGTGTGCGCCGGGGAGCAGGTCTGGTCCGGCGCGCAGTCGGCGTCGGTGACGCACGCGGCGTACACGAAGTCGTGCGGGCCCAGCAGGGCGTTGCACGCCGCGAGGAGCACGCAGAGGGCGAGCGCCGCCGCGAGGACGCGGATGACGCCGGTGCGCCGCGCCAATCGTTCCATCCTCAGAACCTCCCCAGGAGGCTCGACCCGCCCGAGCCCCACGCCGGCGCTCCATGCTACCGGCGGGATGCGCGGGCGTGGGCCGCCGCCCTTGTCGGTGCGCGGCTCGTCCGGCCGATACCAGATGACCAGGATCGTCCCTGCCACGAGGTTGGCGGCGCCCACGACGAGGCTGACGGTGGACGCCGTCGCGAGGGCGCCGGCCCTGTCCGCCGCGGCGGCTTGCGACGCCGGGCAGAGGGGATACACGCACCGCGACCTGACCTCGCCGATCGTGACGAGCGCGGCGGCCCCGGTGACGGCGGACACGGTGACCCCTGCCGCGCCAATCGCATACGCGAGGCCCACGGCGGCGCTCCGCTTCGGGCTCCACGCGCCGGCAGGCGGTGCGCGCGAGAGCGCGACGCGGATCTGCGGCTCCTTGCGTCGCAGGAGGCGCACCTGTTGCCTCGCGGGCAGGAAGCCGCTCGCGGTGATCTCCACGGTGTGTACGCCGAGCGGCAGCCGCCCCTCCCACGCCCCGTGCGCCATCACGGTGCCGTCGATGGCCACGGCGGCCTCCGCTGGGGTCGCGTCGATGCGGAGCGACGTGTCGAGGTCCCTCGCCGACAGCGTCACCGCCGACGCCTCGTAGAGGCGCACCTCCACGCTCGACTTTTCCGAGCCCACCTCGGTGCGGTCCAGCGCCGTATCGGGAGCCTCGAACGGGCCTTTCTCGGGGGCATCGTCGTCCTCGTCGCCGAGGCGGACGAAGCCGTGCACCCGCACGGAGTGGCCGCCGGCGGCGACGACGCCCTCCCACGGCGTCTTGCCGACGACGGCGCCGTCGATTCTCGACGTCCAGCGCGCGGTTGTGCTTCTCGGTCACGCGGAGCCGCCCCTGCCTCGACCTCGGCTCGACCTTCGCCACGTTCTCCTGCGCGGGCTCGACGACGACGCCGGCGGCCACGATCGGCTCGTACCCCTCCTTCTCCACCCGGAGGGTGTGGGTGCCCACGGCGAGGCGAAGCCGCGTCGCAAGAGGGAGGGTCCCGCGGCGGCGGTCGTCGACGAAGAGCGTGGCCCCGGCGAGGGCGTCGCCGGTCACGACGAGGGTGCCCACCAGGTGCTGGAGCTCCGCGATGGCGGGAGCCACCTTGGCCTCCATCGCGGCGGGCAGCACGGGGAACTCCCGGTGGAGCTCCTCGTACTGATCGAGGGCCTCGTCGTACTGCCCGATCGCGCGGAGGCAGACCGCGGCCGACGCCATCGCGCCCTTCGTCTTCTTGAGCGCCAGCGACTGCCGGTACTCGCGCAGCGCCTCGCGCCACTCCTCCTTGTCGCGGTAGGCCTCGGCCCGCTCGAAGTGCTCCCGCGCCTCCGCCTCCACCTTGCCCGCCGGCGGCGCCGGCTCGGCCCATGCTGGGTGACGCGCGAGGCCGAGCGTGGCGGTCAGTGCGAGGAGGATCGTCGTCGGTCGCTTCAAGAGGCCCGGTCCCTGCCCGTCGCCTCCTGGAAGCGCGACGACCGCACGCAGCATAGCCGATCCTCGTGACGAGGGTCCGACGATCGAGGAGCACGCGCGGGCGCGGGCGCGCCGCTCGTACGTCCGCGCGCGCCTCGTAATAGTTCGAGTCGTAATAGTTCGAGTGGCCCTGGGAGCCTGAGCCGTCCGTGTTAAGTCATGCGTCCGACGGTTATACGACATGCAGACGAGCACGCCGCGAAGATGCGGCTCTACGCGTCTGCAACGTCGAGGGCGAGCCTCTGCTCGGCCGGCCCGTCACCGCTCACTGCATCTCTACCACTGGAGGATACGATGAGAGACATCAGATGGATTTCCGCTCTCCTGATCATGGCGTGCAGCGTCGCCGCGTGCGGCGGCGGCGCGACCATGTTCGAGAGCAGGGAGCACCTCGCGATCGTCGGGACCCCCCCGCCGCCGCCTCCCAAGCCGCAGCCGCCCAAGCTGCCCGATGAGCCGAAGCACGTGAAGATCACCCCGAAGGCGCTCGTCATCTCGGACAAGATCCAGTTCGACATCTCGAAGGCGACCATCAAGAGCGTCTCGTTCGGCTTGCTCGACGA
Organism: uncultured delta proteobacterium; assembly: GCA_963827955.1. Lineage (GTDB taxonomy): Bacteria > Myxococcota_A > Polyangia > Polyangiales > Polyangiaceae > CAWHDJ01. The sequence goes on from CAWHDJ010000018.1 coordinate 487,299, forward strand.
GATCGCGGCGGTCATCAAGAAGAGCCCTCGCATCAAGAAGATCGCGGTCGAGGGCCACGCGAGCGCCGACGGCGACGCCGCCGTGAACCTGAAGCTCTCGGACGACCGCGCGAAGAGCGTGGCCAAGTACCTCGTGGATCACGGCGTAGAGGCGAGTCGCCTCACGGCGAAGGGGTACGGCATCACGCGCCCGATCGCCGACAACGCTACCGTCGAGGGCCGCGAGCAGAATCGACGCGTCGAGTTCAACATCCTCGAACAGGACGCCGCCCCGGCGGAGTGAGGAGAGAAGAATCATGAAGACGAAAGCGATGCTGGGTCTCTTCGTTCCATTCGCCGTCGCGCTCGCCGGCTGCGCTTCGGCGATGACGCCGGAGGTGTACAGCGCGAGCACGCGCAAGCTGCTCGAGACGAGGACCGACGCGATCAAGGCCTGCTACGACGCCGACCTCAAGGCGACGAAGGACGCCGGCCCCGTCACGGTCCACTTCAAGGTGCAGCAGCAGACGGGGAAGATCGTCGAGGCGAAGGTCGACGGCGAGTCGCCGGCCGCCCTCGCGGCGTGCGTGACGCACGCGATCGACGGCCTGATGCTGGCGACGCCGGACCCGAACGATGGAGTCGCCACCTTCACGTGGGACTTCACCATCGGGCCGCCGCCTCCTTGAGGGCGTCCGCGGCGAGACCTCGGGGGACCGCGGCGGCTCAGGTGGGAAACACGGGGTGCGGGTGCCCGCACTTGCAGACGGGGAACAGGCCCACCGTGCCGCCCTTGAACTCGAACGTCTTGCACTCGCAGTAGCGACAGGGGCCCTGCTTGATCGGCTCGGGTGCCGGCTTCGGCTCGTCGTCGACCTTCGCGACGTTCACTTGCCTCGGCTGATCCTTGAGATCCGCCCACTTCTGGTCGCCCAGGATGTCGCTGATGGCTCGCCCCCTCTGCGCCACCGCCGCCTTCGCGGCCTTGTCGGTGTAAGCGTCCTCCTCCTTGGTCAAGGGGAAGGGGAACGGGTGGAAGATGGAGTAGCACCACGCGAGGACGACGACGCGCCCCTGCCCCAGGAGCCGCTTCGCGAGCGCGCTCGTCGCGGCGATGCTGCAGTAGGGGGTGTCGAGGTGGACGCTCTCGTGCGCCACGTCCACCATGCTGAGCGCGGAGACCGCCTTCACCTTCTTGGCCCACGCGACCTTGTTCTCGGCGACGAACCTCTTGGCCCGGTCGTCGCAAGTGGTGGTGAAGTACTTGCCCGCGTCGTCGACGTGCGTCCCCTCCTCGTTCCCGTGCCGCCCGCTGATGATCGTGACGGCGCGGCAATTCTCCTTGTCGGCCAGGAACGCGATGAGATCGACCCAGCTCCCTTCGCCCGTGTACTGGCAGGACACGAACAGGTTGCCCGTCCGAACCCACAGGGGGAGCGCGTTCGACGTCATGCACGCGTCCGCGATCATCCCGGGCGGCTCTGCCGCGCTCCCGCTGGCGATCGGGTAGAGCTTGCTGTCCTTGAGGTGGGTCATCATCTGCGCGGCCCAGGTATTGGCGTTCGCGAAGTTCTTCGTCGTGTGCATCAGCGCCCACGCATCTTTCAGCTCTTGCAGCGGCATTTCGACGCTCCCGTTGGTTGTCCGAGGGTAGGACGCCCCACAAACCCCTCCGTGTCAAGCTCCGCCGGAGGCGGAGCTTTGCGGTCGAAGGGTGGGGGCGCGCGGTCACCCGGGCGTGGGCGCCGGGTCGATCGCTACACCGAGAGAACGATCGTGGGCCGGGCGTGGACCTCGTGGCCCTCGTCGAGGATCGGCGCGATCGCCGTCCCCAGCGTGAGAAACTCCAGCACGTGGGCGTGCCACCCGTGGTGGCTCTCGTGGACCTGGACACCCACCATGCCGCTCGCGCCCGTCTGCTGCGCCTCGTACTGCATCCGCTCCATCGCCAGCTCGCGCGCGTCGTAGAGCCCCTGCGTGAAGGGGGCGTTCTCGACGTTCTGCCCGACGGACCTGAGCCAGGTGCCGAGGCCCTGGTGGGCGACGTGGTAGACGCAGACGCCCATCACGAGCGAAACCGGGCGGAAGCCACCGCGCACCAGCGCCCAGAAGTCCTCACCGGACAGGTCGCAGGTGAAGGGCCAGCCGCGCGCGTCGTGCCACGCCCGCCCGTCGCCGTCGCGCCGCCGGACCGCCGTGCCGACGGCGGTGAACTCGGCGTGGTGCCCCTCGCGCTCCACCTCGAGCCGGACGCCGACCACGCCGTCCGCCCGCACCGCCGTCGTCTGCTGGTAGAGGAGCTGCATCGCCTGGTGCCGCGCCCCCGACATCATCGCGGTGAGGTTCGGGATCTCGCAGTTCTGCGACCAGGGGGCGTTCTCGTAGCCGATGTGGAAGTAGCTGGACCCCATCACCAGCTCCACCGGCTGGAAGCCCGCCTCCTCGACGAGGAGCACCTCGTCGATGCTCAGATCGCTCGTGAAGCTCATGGTCAGTCGTTCACGCTCATCACGAGCTGCGGCCTGGGGGGCGCGGTGTGGCCGGGGAGGGGCAGGACGCTCGTCCCCACCGCGAAGTACTCGATGACGTGCGGATCCCAGCCGTACGACGACTCGTGGATGTTCGCGCCGACCACGCCGGCCGCGCCGTCCACCTGCGCCTCGTACTGCAGCCGCTCCATCGCCAGCTCGCGCGCGTCGTAGAGCCCCTGCGTGAAGTTGGTCATCTCCACGTTCTGCCCCACGCTCTTGAACCAGCCGCCGAGCGTCTGGTGGGCGATGTGGTAGACGCAGTTGCCCATCACGAGCGACACGGGGCGGAAGCCGCTCTGGAGGAGCATCCAGAAGTCCTGCCCGCTGAGGTCGCTGGTGAAGGGCTTGCCGCTCGGCGCCCGGTAGCTCCGCCCGTCGCGCGCGTAGACGCCCGTGCCGATGGCGAGGAACTCGACCATGTCCTCGCCCCAGGCGTGGCGCTTGACGACGAGCCTGACGCCGATCACCCCGTCGGCGCGGAGCTCGTCGGCCTCCTCCTCCATCCGCGCCATCGCCAGCTCGCGCGCCTGGTACATCGCCTGCGTGAGCACCGTCATCTCCTGGTTCTGCGACCAGGCGCCGCGCTGGTAACCCACGTGGTAGATGCTCGATCCCATCACGAGCCCCGCCGGCTCGAAGCCGGCGTCGCGCACCAGGAGCAGCTCGTTCACCGACAGATCGCTCGTGAAGAAGCGCTGCCCCTGCGCGCCGCGCGTCCGCTCGATGCGCTCGCGCGCGTGCTGCGGCAGCTCGGGCCTCGGCGGTTGTTGGGGCGGTTGATTGGCCATCGCGGTCCTCTCCTCGTCAGTCCTTGATCTCCGCCTCGGGGGCGGGCCCGTGCGTTCGGCGCTTCCCGGCCAGATCCATCACCAGGAGCGGGCGCGGCGGCGGGTGCGCGTCGCCGCGCCGCACGACCGACGTCCCGAGCAGCATGATCTCCAGCGAGAACGCGGTGTGGTGCCTGTCGTTCGCCTCCCACTCGTGATCGCGCCCGCGGCGGTGGATCTTCACCCCCACAACCGCGTCGGCCGAGAACCGCCGCGAGAACTCGCGGAAGCGCGTCACGGCGATGTCGCGCGCGGTCCGCGCGGCCCGCGTGTGCGTGGGCAGCTCGCTCGACCAGAGCTGGCCCTCGTTCATGCAGTCGGCGTGGGGCTCGTACCAGAAGCAGTTGCCCATCGAGATGCCCGCCGGCCAGTAGCCGGCGCCGTGCAGCTTGTAGAGCTCGTCCGCCTCCATCAACGTCAGCGCCGGGTACGGCGGCGGCTCCATCCCCGCGATCCGGACGGCCGTCCCCATCGCGGTGAACTCCACGAGATCCCCGCTCCACGCGTGCCCCCGCTCCTGCACCTTCACCCCGACCACGGCGTGGGCGCGGAGGAGCTGCGCCTCCTGCGCCATCCGCGAGAGCGCGAGCTGGCGCGCGCTCTGGTACGCGTTCGTGATCGTCGCCAGCTCGCCCCCGCCCCAGCCGACGACCACCGAGCGCCAGCCCACGTGGTAGACGCTCGCGCCCATCACCTGGCTCACGACCTCCATCCCGTTCTGCCGGCAGACGACCGTCTCCGCCGGCGAGAGGGTGCTCGTGAAGATGGGCCTCGTGGAGCCGTTGAGCTCGTGGATGCGGCGCTGCGCGCGGAGCGGGAGGCCGCCGCGCTCCACCGAGGCGCGGTCCTGGTCGGCGTCGACCGGGCGGTCCTGGAGGAACGGGTAAGCCATGGGTCCCTACGCGCCCCCCTTGATGCGGCCGAGCACCCACGCGGCGCGCGCGTTGGTGTTCGCGTGCCGGGCGAGCGCGTCGGTCAGCCGCTCCACCCAGTGGTCGAGCGGCAGCGAGCTCGTCTTGAGCACGACCCCGCGCACCACCTTCTTGTGCTCGGAGACGACGTGCGCGCCGCTCCGCCGGGCGATGAAGATGTCGGGGTCGAGGTCGATCTCGATCGCGTCGACCGTGCGGCCGCGCGCCTGGATCTTGGTCTGCTCCGCGAGGCCCTGCGACATCGTGTTCGCGAGCTGGGCGAGGAAGGCCTCCATGTCGTGGAGGTCGAGCGCCAGGCCGGCGGCGATCTGCTCGGCCGCGACGGCGACCTGCACGCGGGCGCCGCAGTAGTTGCAGCCGTAGGTGCGCCCGTCGTGGCTCGGGGCCATCGGTGCGCCGCAGTTGGTGCAGGAGACGGGTTGCATCGCGTCGATCCGTGCGGGGCCGGCGAGTGGCCCGCGGCACCGAGCCTACACGATGCGCGCCCGTGCCGCCTATCGAGGAGTGGGTGGGCCGGGCTCGTCGGCACCCTCCGCCTGGCTGAACGCCCGGATGTACGCGGCGCGGGCCCTGGGGCCCGGGACGTAGGCCTCGCCGCAAGCGCACACCCACCCCTCGACGACCTGGCGGCGGCTCGCCCGCGGTGCGTACTCGAAGTCGATCGTGGTGGTGCCCCGCGTCAGGATCCCACCGCACTTGGGGCAGGGGATGGTGGGTGGGGCCTTGAAGTGGACCTTGCCTCCGCGGACGAGCACGGCGTCGCGGGCCACGACCGGGGGCAAGTGGGACGCGATGGTGGCGAGCCGGTTCGCGCCGCCGGTGTCGAAGAGGACGTCGTGCTCGTACACGGGCGAGGTGAAGTGGAAGACGGTGCGTACGACCGAGAAGATGTCCGGGAGGTCACGCCGCAGCTCGGGCTCCGCGAGGGCCGGTTCGACGAAGACCATCTTGCGGTTGAGGTCCAGCAGGCGGTCGCGGGCGGCGTTCAGGCGGTAGCGGGACGAGGCCGGGGCGGTGGAGAAGGCGTCGATGACGAGGTCGATCTCCGGAGGCCGGCTCATCTCCTGCTCGGACCGGAGCAGGGACTCGAGATCCCCGCCCTTCGCCTCCACCACGCCCACGCTCATGGACACCTGACGGCACGTCTGGAGGAGCCACGGCACGCTCTCCGGCCGGTCCTGGAAGACGAAGAACATGGCCGGCCGGTCCGTCTCCGCCAGCGCGAAGGTGAGGTACTCGGTGAGCTGCTCTTCACTCACGCGCTGCATCAGCGTCCACCCCTCTTCTGGTGCGCTGTGAGGAGCGGCTTCACTAGAGGGTGCACGTCGAAATAGCTCCAGCCGCCGTGGTAGCCGACGATCAGGTTCCGCTCGATGAGCGGCAGTGCCCGTGGATCTCCGGTGACCCGGTGATGGTCCTGAACCTCGGCGAGATAACGGAGGTCGTCCGGCGTGAGGTGGAAGCTGACCTCCTGCCGCTTGTCTTCCACCGCGCTCCGGGCATCGTCATCGCGCACCTGCACCCGTCCTGCGACGGAGGCGCGCAGGCACGCCTGCTGGGCGAGGGTGAGCAGCTCCCGGTGGATCCCGCCGCTCGCGTCGACGATCATATCGAGGGCCAATTCCTCGAATGCATCTGCGCCTGCTCTTCGTTCCACGATGGCGCGAAGGATCGCCCGCCCCTCCTCGTTGGGGGTCCCATCTGGGTTGGCCACTGTGATGGCCGGCACGGAGATTACGCGATCCCACTGGGAGATCAGAGATGCATAGGCAGGCGAGAGGAGCACCGCGATGGGGACGACGACCACGAACGAGAAGCGGACGTCTACCAGGGCGGATGTATACTCGGCCGCGTCTTCCGGAGAGCGTTTTTCGAGCCCGTCAACGAGCCACGTGACACCATACTGGGAGAATCCACGAACGCGTTCCGCGACATTATTCAACAAGAGCTTCAGATCAAGAAAACCGGAGGTGGCCGAGGCGAGGTCTTTCTTCCCGAGCTCATCGATTTGGGCCATGAGATCGGCGTCGTTGGGCAAGTGAACCTCGGAGGTGCTCTTCGAAATCCACCACAACAAGCTAGCTACTTGTTGGATTGCGCTCCTATCGACGCTACGGAAGATGGGCTTCTGTTGATCGGCCATCAGCAGGTCGCTGAGCCTCAGCATCTCCGTCGTCTTGCCCACCCCGCGCTGCCCGCCAACCAGCACGTGGAGTGGCGACGATGCGATCTTCAGCTCCTCGCCAAGAAGCCCGATCGGATCCCCCGGCCGCGGCACGTAATGGTCGACGTGCCTTGCAGGCTGTGCCGGGTCGAGGGCCCGGTAGGCGCGCTTGAGGTCAGCCATCGAGGAGCCCCTCCTGCCGGAGCCGGTCGACGAAGCGCCGGCCCGTGTCCTCCGTGAAACGGAAGCGCTTGAGCCCCTCGGAGGAGAGGCCGTCGAAGACGACCATGCCGTTCTGCGCGTGGAACGGCTCGGCCCTCGGCAGGGACTCGCAATGGGATTGGCCCTGGTGGCCGTCGTCCACACTGCGCAGGATCGCGGTCCCGACCAGGAGGGTTCCGACCCCCCGGTAGCGGTTCTCCGGCGAGCGGTTCCACGGGGCGGTGGACAGACGCAGGGCGTGGGTGCCGTGGGCCTGCACGTCGTCCTGCGACACCTCGAGCATCCGCAGCCCCTGAAGGTCCCCCTCGGCCTCCAGGGCGTACACGGCGAACTGCTCCGGCATGGCGGAGGCAAGATCCATCAGGTCGTCCCACTCCCAGTGTGCATCCTCCGCGTCGCGCGGCATGCGGCCGTGCCACCGCGTCCATAGAACCTTGTCGGACATCGCGGCGGGACGGACCACGCCGGGCACCTTCCTGTGGGTCGCGCGCTCGATGATTGAAACGTTCAGCCTCAAAGCGCGACTCCCTGGAAAACCTTCTCGTTCGAGCCCGGTGCGAGATGGTACTCCCTGACGGCGGTCCTGTGCCACCCCGGCTCACGTACCTCGCCGTCGGCGGCCCGAAGCCGTGCGCCTGCTGCGGCTGGACACGACGAAGCTTCAGGGGAGGACGGTGCGCGGCTACGCGCTGCCCGACTCGGCGGACCGCGCCGCGCCGGCCAGCTTGCGCAGGTTCAGCTCGACGACCCGGTTACCCGGATCGAGCCGGAGCGCCTCCTCCCACGCCGCGCGGGCGTCCTCGCGCCTCCCGTCGCGGAGCCGAGCGAAGCCCTCGTCCCACACCGCGTGCACCGGCTCGCCCTGCTCCAGGTACACCGTCCCCGAGTCCGCATCCTCGGAGAAGCGCACTGCCATGCTCTTGCGGGCGATGCACCGCGCCTGCAGGATGTTCCATGGCCGAGAGGTCCGCGAGCGTGCCGGCCACGCCTTCCTGCTGGTCGAGCGCGGCGAGCAGGGCGGCGCGCATCTCGTGGACGTCGAACGGCTTGCGCACGAGGCGGAGGCAGCCGGAGGCGTGCGCACGGTCCAGCGTGCGAGCCCGCGCTCTCACGGACCGGCCGCCGAAATGACGCACCCCGCCGAGCGAGGGCTCGGCGGGGGCGGTGAGGAGCGCGGCGACGGGGGCGCGTTACTACCAGGTGATTCTTGTACGAGACGAGGTTCGAGCCGATGCCCACGGTGTCGAGGTTGATGTTGTGGGCGGTGCCGGTGCCCGTGTAGCGGTTGTACTCGGCGCCACCGGGCCCCAAGAGCGAACGGCCGCCGGCCCGGGGTTGCAGAGAGGGTCAGCTCCGTGGTCCTGCGCCGCAGCTCCGTGGTGGTAATGTATGCCGAGAGGGCTACGGGCGGGGGAGTGTATGCCGCGGGAAATCCGAGTGTATGCCGGCGTTTTCCGCGTGATTGACGCGCCCCCGCGGGCGTAGCTTCCGGGCGAAACGCCGCCCCGGCCCCCCGTCAGGGACCGAGGCGACTTGACGCAACTCTCCTGAGAAGAGGTACGCCCGATGCTCCGTCTAGTCCCTCCCGTTCGGGAGGGGCAAGGAACCGATCCGCCCGTGAGGCGGAAGGGTCGCCCTGCCCCCTCCCTGTCCCTCACGCCCGAGGAGGCGCGCGCCGTACGCGCCGCTGCCCGCAACATCGCCCGCACCTACGGCGGGCTGCGCAAGCTCGCCGCTGCGATTGGCGTCGAGCCGCAGACGCTCACGCGCAAGGACAAGACCCCCTCCGCGGGGCTTGCCGTCGCGCTCGCCCGCGTGTCCGGCCTCTCTGTCGACGTCGTGCTCGGACGCTCCGGGCTCACGTCGCTGCCCGGGGGTGCGTCATGAGCGTCCCTGCGAACGCCTTCTGCGAGCTGACGATTGTCGACCTTGACGGCCGCGCCCGAGTCTGCGGCGGGCTCGCGGTCACGACCCGCACCGTTCACGGCCGGCAGTGCTTCGTCTGTGCCCCGTGCGCCCCCTGCCGCGACAAGGGAGAGATCCGCAAGGCAACGCCGATCAAGCTCCCGCCACCGCGCGGGCCTGCACCCCGGAGGCGACGATGAACGCGCCTCCCGACAACGGGCACTGTCACGGGCCCGAGTGCTTCCGCGACGACGGCGCGCCCGTCGATGTCTGCGCATGCGAGTGCCCCCGCTGCGTCGAGGCGCGCGAGCGCCTTCTGGAAGAGCAGGGCGAAGGCGACGAGCCCGAGCCGAGCGATCCCGCAGGCTCGCCCGGCCACTGAGCAGCCGCCCACCACGTAGGAGCCCGCCCACCGGCAACGGTGCGGCGGGCCTCTTCCCATCCCTACGGTTTTCGGACCGCAGTCACAGGCGGACCCGAAACGGAACCAGGAGCAGGCCCTGAAGTGACGCTCGGGGGCGTCTGGACCGTGGCAACCTTCGGTGCCACGACGCGCCGGTTCATCAACTCAGTCAGGTCTTGCGTTCGCCGGGCCCTCCGCAGCTCCAGATCCTGTAGCCCCGACGCTCTCTTGTCCATGTTCTGCTCCACTCTTGTTAGCCTCGCTCGCTGCTTTTGCTGCCGCTGCCGCGTCGATCGCGGTCTTTGATACGGCGGCAGCCGCTGCCGCTGCTGCCGCCGCTGCTGCGGCTGCCTCACTTGCAGCCTTCGCTGCCGCCGCCGCCAGTTGCTCTGGCGTGGAGTTTAGATACTGGATAATAGCGTCTCTATCGCTAAGAGGATCTCTCAGCGTAAGGGCGGCCTCATCCTGCAATGGCGATCGAACGTTCTTGAACAGTTCCCTGGTTTCCGCGGCGTCGATCACAAACGCATGATCAGGATACCCAGCGACGAGTTTGAGCAGTGTTCCATCTTTTGCGTTGCCTCCGATGGCGATCAGGCGCTCTCCATAGTCGGCCATGATGTTGTTTGCGCGCTCCATCTCCCCGAGGCGCATCGGGTCAATTTGCCCGAACACGTCCTTGAACAAGCCCGAAACGAGCGCTGCCGACATTTCTGCGGCCAATTGTGTAGGGAGCAGCGCCTTCTCTCTGAAGCTGTCGAAAGACGAAATGAACGCATCGGTTGCTTGCGCGCGAAGCGCTCTGAACGCATCCTTCGGAACGAGAACCGAGCTGCGTTCTCCAACCTCGTCGTGACGAAGCATCTGGATGTCGAGCGGTCCAAGTTCAGCGGACGGCCCCATCACCAGTTCATGGGCGCCGAGCACCAATAGCGTACCAGCGCTCTTGCAGAATCCAGGTACGAACGCGATAAACTTCGTGTAGTGCTGTTGGAGCGTCCTAGCGACTCGATAGGCCGCATGCGGATCGCCGCCCGATGTAGTAAGGACCAAGAAGACGTTCTTTCGCCGCTTCCTACCGTTGCACGTGTCGATCATCTCGTTGCCGTGCGAGCGGTAAAGTCCCCCGTTGTAGACGAGCACGTCAGCGTCCAGACGCTCCGAGAGCGCATCGACCAGCGTGTGAAACTCAGCGGGCGTCATGGGTATGCCTTGGCACCTGTAGCGCCTGGTGCTGCGCTTGTCTAGGCTTAAAGGCCCCAACATTCCGTGGCGCTGCACGGACGTTTGGCTGAACCGGGCCGTCCTTAACACGGTCCGCGTCGTCATCACGCGCGGGACGCTCTTGGGGCTTTTCGCCACATGGCACCGCGCCGCGCACGCTTGGCGGGGGGGGTGTCAAAGGTCAGCCCCGAACAAGTCAAGCTGCGTTCCCGGGGCCGGTAGCGGCTTCGCCGTCGGGGGCTTCCACGCGAACAGATCAAGCTGTCCGGTAGGGTCCGCGGCAGGCTCGACAGGCGGGGGCACAGGGGCGACGGGCGGCGCCGCGGGAGACGGGGCGGGGGGAGGGTTGCGAGGCGCGGGCCCGTCGCCCGTCACGGCGCGCAGGAAGCCCCCGCCGGGCAACGGACGCGACGCACCGACCCGGCGCCCTGCGCGCTCCGAAGGCATGACGAGCGGGACGGCGCGAGGCTTCGCTTCCTTCGGCCCCTCCGCCGCGGCGAGGGCTGCCGCAGTCAGCTCCGTGATCGTCCAGGGGTGATCGGTGAGCCCTGCCGCCATCGCGGGCGTGACGTGCTTCCCGAGCGAGGCGTGCTCCCTCACGAAGTTGTACGCCATGATCCCCAGCGCCACGCCCGCCTCGTGCCCTGCCTTCGTCTTGCTGAACGCGAGGCACAGCCGGCGCGTACGCCCGACGATATGCCGCTGAGAGAGGTTGTACCGCTCGACGTACGGCGTACCGATCAAGTCATCGACGGGTGCGCCGATGACAGCGTGTTTCGTGACGAAGGGATCGCGCGGGGGCTCGTACCGATGATCGGGCCCGCGCTGCGATCCGGTCCGGTAGTGCTTCACGGCAACGCCGTAGTCGACGGCTCCCCCGAAGTGCCTCGCAAAGACGGCGGGGTAGGCGTTGAATCCGTCACTCGACAGGTGAGGGACCATGACGAGGCGAGAGCGAAGGTCCCCCGCGAACGTGTCCGCGTCTGCTTCGCAACGCTTCCCGACGTGATACGAGATCACGAACCGAGCGGTCGCGTCGAATCCGATAAACGTGTAGGCGTCACCGTACTCCGCGGGATCCTTCGTCGGGTCGACGCGAGCCTGCTTCTTAAAGATGAAACTCCACGTCTCATCCACTTCGATGATGAGCGTTTGCAACCCTCGCACAAGCCGGTTGTGCAGGGTCAGGCAGCCAAGCCCGATCAACATCGCAAGATCCATGACGGCGTTCTTGTCGACCTTGAATAGTCGGGCCGTCCCTCGGATCGAGTTGCCCTCGGTCAGCGCTGCGACGATGCGCGCGCGCGTCTCCAGCGACCACGTAGCCACGGGGTTGCCTCCCCCGAGCGAGTAGGGCACTGTTGACGGTGCGGACGTCGTGCGCCCCTAGCGCTCGGCTTCTGAGGCCCCGACGGTGCTACCTACACCGTCGGGGCCGTTTGCGTCAGGGGTCTAGACTAACGCGGGGAAGCGGACTCCGCCGCGCGAACCGCACGCGGTCGGACAGAGCGTGTCATCCCCCCCAACAAAACGGGCGGAGGGTCAAGAGTCTTTCATTTTAGACTCGGCAAAAATGCAGGGCACAAAGGCAGAGGGCACGGAGGAGCTTGACGCTTCTCCGTGCCCTACTTTGTATCCGCGCCGGTCGGCCCCGGCGCTAGGACAGTCTTCTACGCATCCGCATGACCCGGCTCACCTCCGCGCGCGCCAACGCGTTTACTATTTGTCCCGGCGGCGGGCGCACGATAGCCTCCCCAAGTCCAGCCACCCACGGAAGGACAGGGGCGAGGCGTACACCGCCGAAGCTCCGGCAGAGGTCGCAGAACGCTGAAAACTAGAGCCGGGTGGGGATCGCACCCACGTCGACGGAGGTGCAAGCTCCGTTGCCTGACTACTCGACCACCGGCTCGTAAGTGAAGCGCTCTCGCGGCCTTTGTTCTGTCTACGCCTTGGCCTCCTTCGGGTAGTACCGCCCATCGCTCTCGCGGATGGTGCCGTCCCCCGCCATCTTGTAGATGATGGGGTACAGCGACGTCGGCTTGGCGTCGGCGCGTCGCACGCGGACGTTGGCAATGACGTCGCCGACCTTCAGCCCGGGGCGGGTTCGGACAACCGTGAGGACGAGGGAGGCGAGCGTTGGGGGCCTCGTGGCCACCACTTCTTCCTCTTCTTCTTCGGCGGCTTCTTCCTCGGCAGCTTCTTCCTCCGCCTCTTCTTCCGCCTCTTCTTCTTCCTCTTCTTCGTCCTGGCTGGCCGCTTCCGTGCCGCCGGGCGCGGGAGGATGCGCCGCCTCGCTCTCGTCTTCCTCGGGCTCTTCGTCCAGCTCGACCTCTTCGTCCTGGTCGGCCTCTTCTTCTTCGTTCTGGGCACCGTCCGCCGGCTCGGCGTCTGCGCTTGCACCGAGATCTTGAAGCAGCGCAACGATCTGGCTGTTGCGGGCCTGGAGCTTGGCCACCTCGGCTTCGTACTGAGCAATGTCGGCTTGGTTCTCAGCCAACTCCGCCTTGAGGGGCCCGACGTACCCTTCGCGCTGCTTCTTCCACTGCTCCAGCCCAGCACGGGCGTCGCGCACGATGTCAGGCCGCAGGTGTCGCATCCAGATGGCACAGTGCCAGAGGAGGGGGACCGCAGTCCAGTACAAATACTAGAACCCCGGTTCGCGATGGTTCCGTGTGGCTAACGAGGCCTGCTGCCATGGTTCATGGTGCCCATGAGGCACAGTACAAGGCCAGCCGTCAACCCCATGCCGTGCCCCGCCCGGTCAAGCTGCGCCCGAGGCGCGGCGCCGCGGGACGGGCGCGCCCTACCTCCGCCGAGCTACCGCCTCCCCCTGCCCGGATCCTTGCCGCCGTGCGTCAGGGTGTATGCCGAGAGGAGCGGGGTGTATGCCGAGGCAGCCCCGGGTGTATGCCGGAAGCCCGCGGCATACAGTACCGGGCGTAGCAGCGCCTTCGGGGCTCTTTCGCTCCGGGGGACATACCCCGGAACGAAGGCAGGATCGCACGAAGGCGCGGGAGAAGCCGCAGAAGAGTGTCAGCGGGCGGACATTACCGGACCGCTCCGGGGCAGGGCGGAAGGGGCTGCCTCGGGCGCGCTTGGCATGCCCTGTGACTGGTGGTACCTTCTCGTCTGTGGCTGAGGCAGCCGAGCGCGGTACGCTAGACGAGCATGTCAGGGCGATCGTGTCCGAAGCCATCGCCTCCGAACGCCGGCGCACCGCCGATCTTCTGCTTGACGTTGCCAAACGACGTCGCTGTATGTTGGGCCCGACGGACCCGGTCGTAACGGCGTTCGCTTTGGTCGCGAGTGAGATTCTCGATCCCGATCGATGAGCCGAGAGAACGACTTCACTAAGGAGGTCAGGGACGATCTCGCTAAGCGCGTCGGATATCGGTGTTCAAGGTGCGGAGCCGACACGATTGGCCCAGACGACCACCCAAAACCGAATGCCAAGAAGAACAAGGCGATCGTTACTGGCGAAGCTGGGCACATCGTCGACGCTGTTGAGGGGCCTAACGCAGCTCGGTCCGATCCGTCGCTCACACAGGAGCAACGGTCGTCGTACGACAATGGTGTCTGGCTGTGCTCCAGTTGCCACACGCTTGTCGATAAGAACAGACGATTTACAATTACTGAACTTCGTGCATGGAAGTTGCGCGCTGAAGCCGAGCAAGACGCTCGTCTTACCGGCAAGGCAGTCAGCAACGCACCGGCTCCGCTCGTCCAGTCGATCAATCAAAGCGGCAATGCGCAGACCGCCTTCATCATCAATAACAACGGACCTCGGCAGCGAAAGCTTGCGCTTGCGCCCGATGCCGTAAAAGGATGGTTCCCGAAAAGGCCGGAGGGCGTCGGACCCGTCGCCGTCGTCACGAGAGCGCAGGACCCTGAGACGGTCACATTTGCGCTAGATATAGCACGAACGCTCTGCGACGTAGGCATCAACGATGCGGTCGTAAGCCTTGACTTTGCAATCAATGGCGACATGGCGGGGCTTCTGTTCGTCAAGTCAAAGGAATTGGTTGCTGGATATTCGGATCAGCTCGCGATCGATCGGCTAGTGATCCTGACTCCAGCGCAACGCGGTGATGAGCGCGGAACGTATGTCTGCGACAACTTCCGAAGGCCGGTCGACAACAACATGATGCAATGTCTCTGTGGACATGCACTGTTCATGTTCGCTCGGGTGCTCGCATACGAAGGCTTCAAGACCGTGTTCACCTGGGGGGCAGGCATGAACGAGGTGACGGTTCCGGGACAGTGAAGAGCCGCCCGAGGAGCCCGAGCCCGTCAACCCCCTCCCGTCGCCTGCCCGGTCAAGCTGCGCCCGAGGCAACCGGGAGCGGTAAGCCGGAGGGGCAGGCTCCCGACGCTCTCCGCCGGTCCCGCATCCTGACCCGCTCCGGTCTAGCAGGGTCGCACGGCCCGCGCGTCCTTGCTACCCGCTCGCTCCTCTGACGCGGGGCGGCAGAGTGTATGCCGTGAGGAGCGGGGTGTATGCCGAGGCAGCCCCGGGTGTATGCCGAGGGCGCGGGGCATACACTACCTCCGTGGTGCTGCGCCGCAGCTCCGTCGTCCTGCGCCGCTCCCCCGCAGGGCTGCGCCGTTCCCCGGCGGGTATTGCCAAGGACCCGGAGGTCCTGCACAAAGACCCGAAGGTCCTCGTCCACGACCGCGAGGTCGCGGAGCATTCCCCGAACCTCCTGCGACGATCCCCGCCAGGGGTGAAGCTGCACGCCGCAGTGCTGCGCCGCAGCGCGCGAAGCGTCGGCGATGCTCCTCGAGTCCTCGGCGATGCTCCTCGGGTCCTCGGCGATGTCCTGCGCGTCGTCGGCGATGCTCCTCGGGTCCTCGGCGATGCCCTTCGAGTCTTCGGCGATGCTCCTCGGGTCGTCGGCGATACCCCGCGGTCCGTCGAGCAGGTTCCGAAGAGACCGAGCCGGATCTCGACGTCGGCGACGACGGACGACGCGAAGCTGCGCCGCAGCGCGCGAAGCGCCGGCGACGCCGTTCGAGTCTTCGGCGATTCCTTGCGGGTCCTCGGCGACGCTCCGCGGGTCTTCGGCGATGCTCCGCGCGTCTTCGGCGATGCCCTTCGGGGCCTCGGCGATGCTCCGCGGGTCCTTTGCAATGACGTCCGGGTCCTTTGCAATGACGTGCGGGTCTCTTGCAATGACGCGCGGCTCCTCGGCGACACCCCTCGGGTCATCGGCGATGCCCCCCGGATCTTCGGCGATGCCCCCCGGGTCTTCGGCCATGCCGTTCGGGTCTTTGGCGATGCCCTTCGCAGCGTGGGCGATGACCCGAGGGGTCTTCGAGGTCCCTCTTCGATGTTTCACGACGCCCTGCCGGGAACGGTCGACGACGCCCAGGAGATGGAGAGCGCCGCGCGGAGGATGGAGAGCGGCGCGCGGAGGAGGACCAACGCCCGGAGCGCTCTGCACGAGGAGCGTTGGGGCGTCGTGCGCGACGCGCGGGGGATGGTGAAGGGTCGATGGGGAATGGAGAGGGACCGCGAGGGACCGCAGCGCGACACTCGGGGCACCGCCGATGGTGCGCGGGACGTGAGCGATGGCCTGCCGGCGATGGATGACGGCGCCGCGGGCGCGGAGACGGCGCCGCGGCCCATGTAGAAGGAGGGGGCGGGGAGGGGAGACGGCGCGGAGGGTATGTAGAAGGAGAGGCGGGGAGGGGCCGAACGCGTCGGACGCAAAGGTCGTGCCAGCGGTCCGGAAAAAATCGACGACGAATCGTTCACTTTGTCGGACACTCACCCCTCGGCATCGACCAGGAGCTCACCTCCTGTGCTCTCCTTCCAGGGTGGACTCGCACTTCGATCTCTACTTCTTCGCCTGCGGCTTGATGGCGGCCGGCTTCCGCCGGACGATTTCGCGGAGGTGCGGCGCGGGCTCATGACGAAGGGCGTCATCCGCACGAACCTCGAACCGGGCCCCGCATGGCCGCGCATCGCCAACGCGGCGTCGCTCGGCCTGCAGCTCGGGCCGTACGGGCCGGCGCACCTTTCGTCGCTCACGTTTCGGCTCGAGAACCTGCACCCGACGCGCAAGGCGCTCACTTTTCAGCTGCCGCGCGGCGCGCCGGAGATGTGGGTCGACGGACGCAAGGGCGACGGCAAGCTCGTGCAGGCGCCGCCGGTGCTGCACCAGGTGGTCATCGAGCCGGACGACGATCGCGTCTCCGTCGTGTGGCGCGGCTCCGTGCCGACGCTGCGGCGCTACACGATCGAGGAGCTCGTCCGCATGCCGCTGTTGATGAACTGGCCAGAGGAAGAGGGGTGCGGCTCCATTCTTTGTCCAACGGAAATTGATCGTGGCACTAAAACCGCCGAATGCCCGCGGTTTTGTGCTGAAAGGACGTGGGCGTTGGCGTAGCGGAGAGGTGCACCCCGAGCCTGGAGCTAGCGATGACGATGGCGCACCCCGCGTGTGAGAGCGACCACTTCTACCCCGCCCGCCAGAGCTTCGACGCCACGGTCGACTGGGCTCGGAAGACCGGCCCGACGGACCACAGCGAGGTCGAGTGCGCGCTCGAGGAGCGGGGCCGTGAGCTGCTCCGTCTTCTGTATCAGGGGTGGTACGACAAGCTCGCGTCGGCCGAGCGAAGGGAAGCCGCCAAGAGCGCGCCTGTGGCAGAGGGAACACGCGTGAGCACGCGCGGTCGTCAGCTCGAGTCGATGCTCGGACGGGTGCATCCTGTTCGGTTGGAGTACAGGCGCACCGGGGAGAAGAAGGGGAGCTTGCCGCTCGATGCGCGCTTGAACCTGCCCGCGACGCTGTACTCGCACCCTCTGCAGAAGCGCGTCGCAGCAGAAGCCCAGGCGCGTGCGTGGGACAGCGTGGTCAAGCAGGTGGACGAGGCGACGAACGCACACGTGCCCAAGCGGCAGGCGCAGCAGATCGCGCGTGATGCGGTCGAGGACTTCGAGGCGTTCTACGCGCAGCGCCCCGTGGACGATTCGCTGGGCGAGAACACCTTGCTGGCGGGATCGTCGGACGCGAAGGGCGTGAGGATGTTGCCGAAGGCACTGCGGGAAGCCACGCGCGAGCGTGCGGAGGCTGAGCAGGCGGAAGCGGTGCGCGGCGATCCGATGGCGCCCAAGAAGCTGCGCTCGCATGACAAGCGTATGGCGGCGGTCGGTGCTGTCTGGGAACAGGAGCCCGTGCGACGCACCGTGGATGACATCATCGCCGAAGTGCAACGAACGCCGACGTCGAAGGCGGAGAGGCCGAGGCTGCCACCGCCCAAGAACAAGCGTGTGTGGGCGAGCGTCGTGAACGGTGTGTCCGCTTCGGTAGGAGCGATGTTCGACGAGTTCGATCGGCGTGATCCCAAGCGAGCGCGGACGCCCGCGGTGCTGGTCGACGGAGAGCAGAACCAGCAGACCGCGATCCTCGACCATGCGCGAAGCCGCCAGCGGAGCGTTACCATCGTGCTCGATCTGATCCACGTCATCCATTACATGTGGCTCGCGGGCTTCGCGTTGTCTCGGCGCAAGGAGTCGGTCGCCGCAGAGTGGGTCGTCACGCATCTGCGCCTGCTCCTCTCCGACGGCCCCGCGGCGCTCATCGCTGCGACCGAGCGCGCCATCGTCGAGCAAAAGCTGACCAAGAGCGCGCGCAAGCAGGTCGATCGCGCGCTTGGGTACTTCCGCCGCAACGACACCTTCATGGACTACCCAGCCTTCCTCGCGGCGGGCGTTCCCAT
Organism: uncultured delta proteobacterium; assembly: GCA_963827955.1. Classification (GTDB taxonomy): domain Bacteria; phylum Myxococcota_A; class Polyangia; order Polyangiales; family Polyangiaceae; genus CAWHDJ01. The sequence goes on from CAWHDJ010000018.1 coordinate 505,211, forward strand.
CGCGACCGGCGTGATCGAGGGCGCGTGTAGACACCTGGTCCAGGACCGCATGGGCATCACCGGCGCACGCTGGGATCTTCCCGGTGCCGAGGCCATCCTCAAGCTGCGCGCGCTCCACTCCAGCGGCGACTGGGACGACTACTGGCACTTCCACCAGCAACAAGAGGCGCTCCGCAACTATCCGAAAATGCTCGCGGCGGCGTAACCGCAAGCGCCCCAAGAGCCGCACCCGAGGAAGAGAGGGCTGCACCGTGAGCTCGAAGGAGATGACGCTGGCGTCCGGCTACGTGCTCGACGCGTCCACGCGGAGGTGGCGGGCGCTTCAGGCGATCTCCGAGCTGGACACCGAGGGGGAGTACCCGCTCGAACTGCGGCTCCTGGATGCGGACGTAGGCCCCTACGCGCCTCTGGACGAGGTCGACTTGCAGAACGCGCTTCAAGAGGTACGCGCCGGCCGAATCCCGAAGCGCTCTCGAAAGGCGCTCCGAGACGTCTTCGTCGAGCGCGCCACCTGGCTCGGCCCCCTGTGGGTAGTCGTTGCGGTGCTCTTCACTGGCTTCGTCCCGGCCCTCATCGAGGACGGGGGTCTCGCGCTTGCCATCTTTCTGTACTTCTTCTTTTTGATTGGCGCCCTCGTCGTGCCCACGGTCCTGTCGTGGCGTCTTCGACGCGACGTGCGCGAGCAGCGGCTCCGGATCGAGGAGGGCGAGCTCACGCGCAAGTGGATCCGCCCCGCGGTGCGCCGCAAAGATCCCGGACCGTGGAAGCGCTTTGCGACCGCGGTGTCCGCTGCGCTCGCCGAAGAGCCCGTCCAGCCGCGCGTCGAGGAGGCCTCGGTCGACTTGATGCGCGTGCGCATCGGAGGGCGGTGGCACGACGTACGGTCCCACGCCGTATTCGCGCAGCTAGGCTTCGGGGTCCGCTACCGCATGTACCTGAGCGCGCGCGCCGGTCGGCTCATCGCCATCGAGTCCGTCGAGCGCGAGGTATTCGCAGGGTACCGCGATGCGCCCGCAGGAGCGCCGCGGTCGACCGCCGTGGACGAGCCCGGCGACCGAGCGCGGCGCAGCCGGCCGTGATGCTCAGGGGTTCCGCGTGCAGTCCGGCGAAGGCATGGGGGTGCCCATGTTCACGACCTCGAAGTCGCTGACCTGGAGGGAGGTCAGCGACTGCGAGTCCACGTTGACGTTCGCGTCGGTCCACTTCGCCGTCGTGAAGCGATCGTCGGCCGCGGTGAGCGCGATGTTGCCGCCGTCGGCCAGGTACATCCCGTACTTCTGAAGCGCCTTGGCGACGACCTGCGCGCCTGCGCTGGGGAGCTTGGTGACGTCGAAATTCGCGCTGAGCCGGAGGTGGACACCGTACGGCGGGGCGGCCTTGCCGCCGGAGGTGGCGCCCGTCGTGTGCGTGCCCGGGTGGACGTAGACGTTGCCGCCGCGGATGCTGCTGTTGGGCAGGATGAAGCGGATCGCGTGATCGATGTGGCCCGCCGCAACCTCGTCGGCCGTGAAGAGCATCGCGGCGACGGGGAAGCCGCCGGCGTCGGTGCTGGTGCAGCCGTCGCCCCGCAGGTTCGGCGGGTAGGCCTTGGTCAGGTCCCAGAGGACGGAGCAGCCGCCGTTGAACGTGCTCGGATCGGGCGGGTCGAACGCGTCGTACATCTCGTAGAGCTTGTTGTTCGCCTTGTCGACGACGAGGAAGTGGCAGTCGCCGCCCTGCGTGCACGCGTATCCCTGCTCGCCCTCCACGGCGCCCCCCTTCGGGACCGGGAAGCCGGAGAGGGTGTCGCAGTCCGGCGACCAGAAGTTGCCGTTCGGTACGTAGGATTTGAACGGGGTGGAGGCGTCCGCGTACTGGATGTTGATCGAGAAATCGATCCGCATCTCGCCCGTCCCCCAGCCCTGGTTCGAGAGCCACGGGATGATGGTCTTCGAGGCCGGGTCGACCGGATCCTGATCGCAGGGCGTGCTCCACGGCTCCTGCGCCTGGAACAGCCCACCCACCGCGCTCCCGCTGCTCGACGACGTCGTGCTCGCGCTGCTCGTCGCGCTCGTGGTGGAGGCGCTGCTCCCGCCTGCGCCGGTGGTGGTGGAGGCGCCGCTCCCCCCCGCGCCCGTGGTGGATGCGCCGCTCCCGCCGGCGCCGGTGGTGGAGGCGCCGCCCGCCCCCGCGCCCGTGGTGGAGACGCCGCTCGCGCCTGCGCCGGTGGTCGTGGAAGCGCCGCTCGCCCCCGCTCCGGCGCTCGGGCCCGTCGTCGTCCCTGCGCCCGTGCCCTTCCCGCCCGCGCCGGCGCTGCCGGTCGTGCCGTTGCCCTTGCTGCTGCTGCAGGCGGCGATGACGAGGAGGGTGAGGGCGGCTCCAGAGAATCCCAGTGTGCGTGTCACAAGCATGCACGCGATGCTCGCACGCCCTCGGGAAGCGCAGCCCCGGGCGAAGCGCCCTCTGTGGTAGTCCCCGTTACCTGTCGTTCAAACTCGCGGAAGCGGATGCGACGGGGCTCACATGCACGTGCCGCCCGAGCACGCGGGCGTGGCGCACTGGTGCCCGCAGGCGCCGCAGTTGTTCGGGTCGGTGTCGACGTCGACCTCGCAGCCGTCGCTCGCGACGTTGTTGCAGTCCATGAAGCCCGGGTCGCACACCATGTCGCACGCGCCGCCGTTGCAGACCGGGGTGCCGTGGGGGCCGGAGGGGCACACGTTTTCGCAGCTACCGCAGTTGGAGGCGTCGGTGCTCGTGTTCTGCTCGCAACCGTTCGACGCGATCATGTCGCAGTTGGCCCAGCCCGTGTTGCACACCTGGAGCGTGCACACGTAGTCGGGCCCCGGCGGCGGAGCGTTGTTCGGCTCGCACTGCGAGATCGCGTTCGCCAGGCCGCAGGTGTCGCCGCAGAAGTTGCAGTTCTTGTTGGTGCCGAGCATCGTGGCGCACACGCCCTGCGGGTCGCCCGCGCAGTTGGCGGTGCCCTTCGGGCAGACCAGAGCGCACACGCCCTCGTCGCACTCCTGCTGGCTCGGGCAGACGTTGCCGCAAGCGCCGCAGTTCATCGGATCATACAGGAGATTGACGCAGTCGCTCGTGTCCATGCCGCAATCGACCCAGCCCGAGCCTCCGCAACCCTCGGGGACCAGGCACATGCCGTCGCTGCACGTCGCGGTCGCGTGCGGGATCACGCAGGCCGAGCCGCACGCGCCGCAGTTCTCGGGGTCGGTCAGGATGTCGGCCTCGCAGCCGTTCGCGTCGACCTGGTTGCAGTTCTTGAAGCCCGTGTCGCACGCGCCGAGCGCGCACGCGCCTGCGACGCACGCCGGCGACGCGTTCGGGTACGTCGCGCAGGGCGCGCACCCGGTCTGCGCACAGCCGTACATCGGGTCGCCGACGGTGACGCAGTTGCCGTCGCACAGCTTCTCGCCGGCGCTGCAGGTGCCCTGCCCGCCGCCGGTACCGCCCTGCCCGCCGCCGGTGCCGCCCGACGAGGCGCTGGAGGCGCTCGACGCGTGGGCGGAGGACGTGGACGTCGGCCCGGTCGTGCTCGCGGCCGAGCCGCCAACCCCGCCGGCGCTCGCGGACCCGCCGGTGCCGCCGACGATCGTGGAGCCGCATCCGAGCCAGCCGGTCAGCGCTGCGAGGAGAAGGGCCAAGGTGGTCGTGAGGGTGCGCAAGGATCTCCTCCTCTGGCGGGCGCTGTCGGGCAGAGATTTTAACGCAGAGACGCAGAGACGCAGGGACGCAAAAAAGCAAAGAAGGAGGTCGTTCCTCCCTTTTGCGTCTCTGCGTCTCTGCGTCTCTGCGTTGAAATTCTTCGCTTTGTCGACGCGTTGCGCAGCTACTTGTCGGCGAGCTTGCGGTAGCGGATGCGGCGGGGCTCGTCGGCCTGGGCGCCGACGCGGCGCTTGAGGTCCGCCTCGTAGGCCTGGTAGTTGCCCTCGAACCAGACCACCTTGCTGTCGCCCTCGAAGGCGAGGATGTGCGTGGCGATGCGGTCGAGGAACCAGCGATCGTGGCTGATGACCACGGCGCAGCCGGCGAAGTCGAGGAGCGCCTCCTCCAGCGAGCGGAGGGTGTCGACGTCGAGGTCGTTGGTGGGCTCGTCGAGCAGGAGCACGTTGCCGCCGCGGCGGAGGAGCTTGGCGAGGTGGACGCGGTTGCGCTCGCCGCCGGAGAGGTCGCCGACCTTCTTCTGCTGGTCGGACCCCTGGAAGTTGAACTGCGAGACGTACGCGCGGGAGACGACCTCCCGCTTGCCGACCAGGATCTTGTCCTCGCCGCCCGAGATCTCCTGCCAGACGTTCTTGCTCGGGTCGAGCGCGTCGCGGGACTGGTCGACGTAGGCGAGCTGCACCGTCTCGCCGAGCTTCAGCTCGCCGGTGTCCGGCTTCTCCTGCCCCATGATCATGCGGAAGAGCGTCGTCTTGCCGGCGCCGTTCGGCCCGATCACGCCGACGATGCCGCCGCGCGGGAGGTTGAAGCTGAGGTCGTCGAAGAGGAGCCTGTCGCCGAACGACTTCTTGAGCTTGTTCGCCTCGACGACCACGTTGCCGAGCCGCGCGCCCGCGGGGATGTGGATCTCCGTCGGGTCGTACTGCTTGTCCTTCTCCTGCGCGAGGAGGGTCTCGTACGCCGCGATGCGGGCCTTGCTCTTGGCCTGCCGCGCCTTCGGGTTCATCCGCACCCAGTCGAGCTCGCGCGCGAGCACCTTCTGCCGCGCGCCCTCCTGCTTCTGCTCCTGCTCCAGGCGCTTCTTCTTCTGCTCCAGCCAGCCGGTGTAGTTGCCCTCGTACGGGTAGCCGCTGCCGCGGTCGAGCTCGAGGATCCAGCCGGCCACGTTGTCGAGGAAGTAGCGATCGTGGGTGACGGCGACGACCGTGCCCGGGTACTCGTGGAGGAAGCGCTCCAGCCAGGCGACGCTCTCGGCGTCGAGGTGGTTGGTGGGCTCGTCGAGGAGCAGGATGTCCGGCTTCGACAGGAGCAGGCGGCAGAGGGCGACGCGGCGCTTCTCGCCGCCGGAGAGCGGGTCGACCTTGGCGTCGGCCGGCGGCAGGCGCAGCGCGTCCATCGCGCGCTCCACCACCCGGTCGAGCTCCCAGCCGCCGCTCGCCTCGATCTTGTCCTGGAGCTCGGCGTACTCCTCGAGGAGCTTGTCCATGTCGGGCGGGTCCTCCCCGAGCTTCTGCCCGATCTCCTCGAAGCGCTTCACGAGCGAGCGCGTCTCGTGCACCGCCTCCTCGACGCACTCCTGCACCGTCTTGCCAGGCGAAAGCTTCGGCTCCTGCGCCAGGTAGCCGACGCGCACGCCGTCCGCCGGCTTGGCCTCGCCCGCGTACTCCTTGTCGACGCCGGCCATGATGCGCAGGAGCGTGGACTTGCCGGAGCCGTTGACGCCGAGGACGCCGATCTTCGCGCCCGGGTAGAACGAGAGCCACAGGCCCTTGAGCACCTCCTTGTTCGGAGGGTGGACCTTGCGGACGTCCTGCATGGTGAAGATGAACTGAGGGGCCACGTACGCTTCCTGTTCTGATCGCCCGGCAGGCGCCGGCGACGGCAGGGCTATGCGAGATCGGCGAGCGACGGTCAAGAGGCGCCGCAGAGGCCGCCCGGGCGCTCAGCGCCGGACGGGGTGCCCGGGGGCGTGCGGCGCGGGCCGGTGGGCGGGCGGCGAGGTGTGGAGGATGGCCCAGAGGGTCACGCCGACGGTGAACAGGCCGATGACGATGTAGAGGATCGCCATCCCCCTGCGCTGGGAGGCGATGATCCGGTCCACCTTCTGCTGGGTGACGGCCGCCGCCTCCTCGTGCCGGTCGGCCGAGTGCGAAGCCCCGAGCTCGCTCCGCCGCTTGCTCGGGCCCTGGAGGAGCACCCAGAACGGCTCGAACGGGGGCGCGGCGCCAGAGGCGCGGGCCCAGGCGCGGCGGGCGACGCGCGCGGTGGTGCGGCAGTACTGGCAGGTCGCGAGCTCGGCCCCGGGGGAGACCGCGAGCGCGGCGCCGCACGACGGGCACTGGATGGCGGCCACCCCGGCGGCGTCGCCGCGGGCGATCTTCGCCGCCGGCTGGTCGGTCCTGTGGTCGGGGCCGATGGCCGCGCGGAGCAGGGGAGCCTTCTCGACGGCGCCGGCCGGCAGGGCGTAGGCCGCGCGGTCGCCGCAGCGCGGGCAGAGGGCCTCGGCGTTGCCGCGGCCGTCGAGCGAGACGCCGACCGGCACGTGGCAGGCGCCGCAGACCGGGTGGCCGGGGCTCACGCTGACGCGCAGCGTGAGCCGATTCATCGTGCCGCCTCTGAAGATGGTCGTGCTCTGCGTCGACTCGCTGCGCGTGTGCTCCACGCCGAGGCTCTTGCGGGGGTTCTTCTCGGCGATCGAGGGCCCGACCCCGCGGAAGCGGCCCTCCGGGTCCGGCCCGCAGAGGTCGGCGACGCCGTGCGCGGTCTCGAGCGCCTCCTCCCACTGCCCCGGCGCGAACGCCTGCACGAGCCCGCAGCGCTGGCACTCCGCCTCGGCCTGGAAGGCGAGCGAGACGGGGCTCCGCAGCCCGCAGCCGCGGCACTCGAAGTCGCTCTCGTTGACCCGCGCGAAGACGGCGCCGCCCACGCCTCCGGGGGCGACGAGCGGCTGGGGAGGGAAGGGGGCCTCGCAGAGGCCGCAGGAGGCGCGGGCGGTCGGCGCGATGGCCCCGCACCCGGGGCAGATGCGGAGCGGGGAGGGCGCTGGGCCGGACGGGGGAGCGGCCGCGGTGCCCGCGTCGTGGGGGAGGTGCATGCGCCGCCACAGGGTAGGGCGGGAGCCCCGCCGGCGACAGAGACGGCAGGGCGGGTGTGATCAATTGCTCCGGGCATGGCGCTCGGATACGCTGGGGCAGTCATGCCTGAGCTGCTCTCTCACGCGTACTGCACCGTGGCCTCGGATCCCGCACGCGGGATCCTGCGATTCACCCGCACGGACCTGCCCTTCGCTTCGCTCGGGGACGTCGGGGAGCTGCACGAGATGGTCGCCCGCGTCCTCGATTGGGCCGGGCGCGATCGGTACACGCTCCTCGTCGACATGCGACGCGTGCCGATGAACTACCACCCGGAGTTCGAGCAGGCGGCGGCGCGCGGGCGGCGCATCCTGGTGCGCGGGTTCGGCCGGGTCGCCGTGCTGGTGCAGACGGCGGTGGGCGCGCTGCAGGTGAAGCGCCACGTCCGGGAGGACAACATCCCGGCCGAGGTCTTCACGGACGAAGCGCAGGCGATCCAGTTCCTCTGCAAGGTCGAGCCCGAGCCGGCGCCGGTGAGCAGTGTCGGGCCGGTGAAGGACGGGCCCTTCAACAGCCTCTCGCGGCTCGTGGGGCGGAAGTGAGCCTTCGGGCGTGGTAGGCTTCCCCTGCGTTGCACGCGGGAGGATGCCATGACCGACCCGACGGTGTACGAGGCGTTGCAGGAGGAGATCGCTGGCCTGCCCGAGCCGCTGGCAGAGGAGGCGCTGGACTTCGTCCGCTTCATGAAGGCCCGCTACGCCGAGGCGTCGCGCGCCGCCATGCACCCGGTGGAGGAGTCCCGCATCCAGTGGCGGTGCCACCTGGGCGACGTGGCCAACGAGACGCTCGAGGAATGGGAGGGGTGGGAGGAGCTGATCAGCGGCGAGGGCTGAGGCCCTGGCGGCTGCGGAGTGCGCCCGCCGCTCAGCGGTGCCCGTGCGGGGGCCTGTGCTGGGCAGGTCCCGGCTTCTGCCCGTCGAGCGCCACGAGGCCGGGGCCGAGCGCCGCGAAGAGCAGGCCGCCCGCCAGGTACGCGGCGCGCACCCAGCCCGTCGTGGGCTTCCACAGCGTCAGCTTCTGGTCCGTCTCCGTGATCCGGAAGCGGCCGGGCCGGGCGCCGACCAGGCCGATGAACACCGCGCAGCCGCCGGCGAACCCGGCGAGCGGGACGACCGGGTGCGGGACGGGCCCCCGGTGGAAGACGAGCATCGCCACGGCCATGTTCACCGCGGCGAAGACCAGGCCGAGGGCGAGCTGGAGCGCGATCCACCACCACGGCTTGTCCACGGGGTCCGGCTCCTCGCGGGCCTTCTTGACCATCGCGAGCATCACCGGATCGTCCTTGAACATCTCCTCCGCGCGTGCGCCTGGGCGCGAAAGCCTCCACTCTGGGTCGTCGCCGCCCTGTGCCATCGGGGGTAGGGTACGCCGAAACGAGCGCCGCGTGCGCCGCCGTCACGCGGCGATCACCGTGCTCGCCTGCGGGCCCTCTTCCCCGGCCTCCTCCACGAAGCGCACCTCGGTCCCGACCGTGAGCCGGTCGAAGCCCGGCTCGAGCACGCTGTTCTTGTGGAAGTAGACCTCGAGCCCGTCCGGCGTCTCGAGGAAGCCGTACCCCCGCTCCGGGAAGATCTTCGTGACCCGGCCGCGCGGCTGCTCCTCGTGCTCCTTGACGTATCCCCGCTGGCGGCGCGCGTGGTCCTCGAGGGCGCGGCGCACCCGGAGGAAGGCGTCCCGGATCGCGACGTACACGTCCTCGTGGAAGCGCTGCGGCGGCGGCTCGTCGTGCCCGACAATCTCGCCGCCGGGCACCGTCACGTCCACGCGCACGTGGTACACGGTGCCGGCCCTCCTCGTGCGTCGGTGGGACGTCTCGATGAGCACGCGGCAAGCCGTGATGCGCGGGTGGAACCTGTCGAGCTTCTCTGCCCGCTCGCGCACCTCCGCCTCGATGGCGTCCGAGTGCACGAGGTTCTTGAACGTCACCTCGAGCGGCAACTCCATGGTCGACCCCTCAAGCCTCTTCGGCATCTAAGACCGCACGACGCGACGGGAAGCCCCGCGGGGGCGCGCGCCTCCCCGGCCGAGGCCGGCCGCGGGGCGCGGGGCCCAATTGTTGCGTGGGACGAGCGGGGGAGGTTCGTCTCGCCATGATGTTTCGGGATCGCGTCGACGCCGGTCGCCGGCTGGGCTTCGCGCTCCGGCGCTACCGTGAAGAATCGCCGATCGTGCTCGGCCTCCCGCGCGGCGGGGGCGCGGTGGCCTACGAGGTCGCGCGCGCGCTCGGGGCGCCGCTCGACGTGTGGGTGGTGCGCAAGGTCGGCGCGCCCGGCCACGAGGAGCTGGGGCTCGGCGCCGTGGCGGAGGGGGGAGAGGTGTACCTCGACCGGGAGCTGATCGACGCGGTCGGCGCGTCCGACGAGGAGGTCGCGCGGATCGTCGCCCGCGAGTCCGCCGAGGTGGCCGAGCGGCAGCGGCGCTTCCGGGACGGGCGGCCTCCGCCCGAGCTCGCGGGGCACACGGTGATCGTGGTCGACGACGGCATCGCCACGGGCGGGACGGTGCGCGCCGCGCTCCGCGCGATCCGACGGCAGGGGCCTCGTCGCATCATCCTCGCGGTCCCGGTCGCCGCCCAGAGCTCGCTCGAGTCCCTCCGGCCGGAGGCCGACGAGGTCGTCGTCCTGCGCGTGGATCCGTACCTGTCGTCCATCGGCGCGTACTACGCCGACTTCCACCAGCTCTCCGACGCCGACGTCATCGCCGTGCTCGAGCGCGCGGCGAGCCGCGACCTGGGCGACGAAGAAGAGGAGGCCCCGGAGGCGGTGCCGCCCGTGGAGGACCTCCCCGTGCAGATCGAGGAGGGCGGCCTGCGGCTGCCCGGCACGCTCACCCTCCCCGAGAGCGCGGCCGGCCTCGTCCTCTTCGCCCACGGCAGCGGCTCGAGCCGCCACAGCCCGCGCAACCGCTTCGTCGCCGAGGTGCTCCAGAGCGCAGGGCTCGCCACGCTGCTCTTCGATCTGCTGACCGCGCACGAGGAGGCCGAGGATCAGCTCACGGGCCGGCTCCGCTTCGACGTCGAGCTGCTCGCCGAGAGGGTGCTCGTCGCGGCCGAGGCGACGCGGGCACGCCCGGAGACGAAGGACCTCGCGCTCGGGTACTTCGGCGCGAGCACCGGCGCCGCCGCAGCGCTGATCGCCGCGGCGAAGCGGCCGGACCTCGCCTCCGCCGTCGTCTCCCGCGGCGGGCGCCCCGACCTGGCCGGGGCCTACCTCGATCAGGTCGTCGCGCCGGCGCTGCTCATCGTCGGCGGGGACGACGCCGAGGTGCTCGCGCTGAACCGGGCCGCGCTCAACCGGCTCCGCGGGCCGCACGAGCTCGAGGTCGTGCAGGGCGCCACGCACCTCTTCGAGGAGCCCGGCGCGCTGGAGCACGTCGCGCGGGCCGCCGGCACGTGGTTCGCGCGCTACCTCGCGCCGCGCGCCCGGGAGGAGGCCCCGACGCGGAGCGCCGGAGGCGGCGGCAGGCGGCGCCGCGCGTGACGGGTGAGCCCGGGGTTCTATCGCTTGGGATCGAGCGCCCGGCGCAGCTCTTCGCGGGCGTAGTGGAGGCGCGTCCAGACGGTGTTGAGCGGGATGCCGAGCGCGCGCGCGGCCTCCTCCCCCGAGAGCCCTTCGGCCTCGATCAGGAGGATGACGAGGCGCTTCTCCTCCGAGAGCTTCGCGAGCGCCGCGTCGAAGCGTCGCATGTCCTCGCCCACGCTCGCCGTCGCCTCGGGCGTCGGGGCCGATCGCCCCCCGGTCGTCAGCGCGAAGGACCGGAGCACCTCCAGCCAGCGCGCGTTGCGGCGCCTGTGCTCGCGCATGAGCTGGGCCGCGATCCCGAGCAGCAGCGGGCGCGCGGAGGCGCGGCCGTCGTAGCGGCCCGAGATGCGCGCGAGCATCAGGAAGGCCTCGTGGACGATGTCGTCCGCGTGCGCGGCCCCCGAGGTCGCCCGGACGACGAACCTGCGCACCCCCTCGTGGTGGCGGTCGTAGAGGGCGCCGAGGGGCGCGAGGTCGCCCTCGCCGATGCGCGCGAGGAGCTCCGCGTCGCTCTCGCCCGCCTCCTTGCGCGGCTCCTCCGCCCGGCGCGCGGGGGAGGCGCTCTGCCTCGCGCGCGTCACGCCCACGGCTGGCCGCCTCCGCTCGCCTCCGCCGCCGTGCGGATGGGGAGACACTCGTCGCTCATCCCCCGCCCGGTGGCGTCCCGGGGCGGGGGCGGGTGAATCTTTTTTTCTCGCTCGCCCGCCGCGGCGCCCTCGCAGGCGGGGCAGACGGACCCGAGGGGGGCAGCGCCCGACCCGCCCCCTCTCACCGAACCGCGACCGCCAGGGAGCGGGTGCCCGCTCGAGAAAACTGGCACCCGCTCCCTGGCGGTCGCGGTTCGGTGGACGGACCCCGGCGCCCATGGGCGGAGGGGGGCAGCGCCGGTCCTGCTTTCGTACTAAAGAGGGGCGCATGTGCGGAGTCTTCGGGATCCTCGGCCACCCCGAGGCGAGCAACCTCGCGTACCTCGGTCTCCACGCCCTCCAGCACCGGGGGCAGGAGGCGGCGGGCATCGTCTCCAGCGACGGCGAGCGCCTCTATGCGCACCGCAGCATGGGCCTCGTGCAGGCCGGCTTCTCCCCGAAGGACCTCGCCACCCTCCCCGGCGACCGGGCCATCGGGCACGTCCGCTACTCGACGGCCGGCGGCTCCCACCTCCGCAACGCGCAGCCCTTCGCCGTCGAGTACGCGCGCGGGTCCATCGCCGTCGCCCACAACGGCAACCTCACGAACCACGCGGAGCTGCGAGAGCGGCTCGAGGTCAAGGGCTCCATCTTCCAGAGCGCCTCCGACACCGAGGCCATCGTCCACCTCATCGCCATGAGCAACCAGCGCGGCGTCGAGGGCCGCGTCTCCGACGCGCTGTCGCACGTCGAGGGGGCGTACTCGATCCTCTTCCTGACCGAGCGCGAGCTGATCGCCGCCCGCGACCCCTGGGGCCTCCGCCCCCTCGTCCTCGGGCGCATGCCGGGCCCCGACGGGAAGGATGCCGTCGTCGTCGCGAGCGAGCCGACCGCGTTCGACCTCATCGGCGCCGAGCGCGTCCGCGACGTGCTGCCCGGGGAGGTGCTCGTGATCGACGAGAACGGCATCCGGTCGAGCTTCCCGTTCGCGCGCGCGCCTCGCAAGATGTGCCTCTTCGAGTACGTCTACTTCGCCCGCCCCGACTCGATCATCGAGGGCGCGAGCGTCTACGCCGTGCGCAAGGCGCTCGGCCGTCGCCTCGCCGAGGAGCAGCCCGTCCCCGCCGGCGACGACGTGGTGGTCGTCCCCGTGCCCGACTCCGGCGTCCCCGCCGCGGTCGGCCTCGCCGCGCAGGCGCGCGTGCCCTTCGAGGTCGGCCTCATCCGCAGCCACTACGTCGGGCGCACCTTCATCGAGCCGCAGCAGTCGATCCGGCACTTCGGCGTCCGCCTCAAGCTCAGCCCGAACCGCGCGGTCATCGAGGGCAAGCGCGTGGTGGTGGTCGACGACTCCATCGTCCGCGGCACCACGAGCCGCAAGATCGTGCGGATGATCCGCGACGCCGGCGCGCGCGAGGTCCACGTCCGCATCTCGAGCCCGCCCACGGCCTGGCCCTGCTACTACGGCATCGACACCCCCACGCGCACCGAGCTCATCGCGTCGAGCCACGGCGTCGCCGAGATCAAGGACTACCTGGGGGCGGACTCGCTCGGCTACCTCTCGCTCGAGGGCCTCATCGAGTCCGTGCGCACCGTCGAGACCCAGGGCCGCGACCCGGCCAAGGCGGAGGCGCCGGCGCCCACGGCGCAGTCGTACTGCCACGCGTGCTTCTCGGGGCAGTACCCCATCGCGATGTCGCCGACGAAGCCCCGCCACCTGCGGCTGGTGAACGGGTAGCTCGGCGCGTCCGCTCCCGGGGGGTGAGGGCGCGCGGGGTGAGACGGCGTCGACGGAACGGATCCGGCGCTCGTATCAGGGGCCGTGCCGGACGGGCGCGGGCGGGTGCTCGGCGAGGAAGCGCGCGGCGCGCTCCAGGCCGGGGTGGTGCCCCAGCCGCTCGTAGGCGGCGCGCGCGTCCTCCGCGAGGCGGCGCGCGCGGTCGGGATCCCGCCCGGCCGCGGCGAGCGCCTCCGCCAGGGTCAGGTCGATCTCGGGCTTGGTGTACGCGTCGGCGATGCCCAGCGCGCGCTCGAGGAGCGGGAGGGCCTCCGCCGGCCGGCGGCGGGCGACGCGCAGCTCGGCGAGCCCCTGCAGCGTGTCGGCGACGTCGGGGTGGCTCGGGCCCAGCGCCTTCTCCTTCACCGCCAGCGCGTGCTCGAGCAGGGGAGCAGCCTCGTCGAGCTGGCCCAGGCGGATCCGCGCGCGGCCGACGGTCGTCGCGCTCGAGGCGGTGTCGGCGCTGGCCGGCCCGAGCGCCTTCTCGCGGATGGCCAGCGCGCGCGCCCCGAGCGCCTCCGCCCGGGCGTACTCTCCCAGCCTCAGCGCCGCCTCGCCCAGGTTGCCGAGCGCGAGGGCGACGTCGGGGTGATCGGGGCCGAGGGCCTTCTCCTCGATCGATCGGGCGCGCTCGTAGGCGGCCGCTGCCCCCGCGTAGTCGCCCGTCACGAAGAGGATGTTGCCCAGGTTGAGCACCGCCGGGGTGCCGTCCACGTGGTCGGGCCCCAGCGTCCGCGCGTACATCGCCGCGGCGCGGGCGTACCGATCCTTCGCCGCTGCGTAGTCGCCCGACTCGAAGAAGGTGATGCCGAGGTCGTTCAGCGCCAGGGCGACGTCGGGGTGATCCGCGCCGAGCTGCTTCTCGAAGATCGCGAGCGCGCGCTCGTAATCGGCGATGGCCCCCCGGTGATCGCCCAGCGCGTTCAGGTCGATGCCCAGGTTGGTCAGCGCGGAGGCGACCCGGAGGGCGGAGGCGCCGAGCTCCTTCTCGAAGATCGCGAGCGCGCGCTCGTGAACGGCGCGCGCCTCGGCGTCCTTCCCCATCCGGTGCAGGAGGAGCCCCTCGGCGTTCAGCCAGGCGGCGCGGCTCGGGCCGTCGTCGGCGAGCGCGGCGAGCGTCGCGCCGAAGGTCCGGACGGCGGCCGCCTCGGCGAGGCGGCGCTGGCGCTCGCCCAGGATGAAGAGCACCCGCGCCCACGCCGTGGCGACGAGCGGGTCGTCCCGGCCCTCCGCGGCCGAGGCGGCGGCCTCGCGCAGGAGGTCCTTCGCCCGCTCGTAGTCGCCGCTGCGCTCCACGAGCCGCGCGACCCAGTACCGGGCCTCCGCGTTCACCGGCGCGTACCCGGCGGCGGCGACGTCGGCGAGCAGCGGATCGGCGAGCGCGAGGCCCTCGCGGTACCGGCCCGCCGCCTCGAGCGCCTCGAGCCCGTCGACGCGTCGCTCGAGCGCCTTCACCCGCGCGCGCGCCGCCGGATCCTCGGGCGGGCGCACGGGCGCGCGGAGGGCCTCGACGTCGGCGCAGTAGGCGACCGGGGGGAGGCTCGCGGCCGCCGACACCGCCTTGTCGAGGACGGCGGGATCCGGCTTCTCCGCGAGGACGGCGGCCAGCGCGCCGAGCCGCCCGCGGCGGCGATCGAGGCACGCGTCGCGCAGGGCCGCAATCTCGCGCCGCTCTGCGCCCCTCCGGGACGCCTCGCAGACCTCGCCGCGCATCGTGATGAACGCGGCCGCGTACGCGTCGAGGAGCGAGGACGCCCGCGCCGCGGTGTCCTCCGCGTAGGATCGCCCGGTGCCGACGAGCGCGGTCCGCACGCGGGCCCGAATCCCGTCGTCCCAGACGCCGGCGAGCTCGCGGTCCGCGTGGCCGCACGGCTCGTCGTGCGCGCCCCCCCTCACCCAGCCCGCGCCGGCCGCGGCGAGGAGCAGCGCCGCGCCCACCCCAATCCCCACCTGGCGCCGGCGGACGCGCCGCTGCCGATCCGGGTCGGCCTCGAGCGCGGCGATCAGCGCGCCGACGGAGGGGTAGCGGTCCGCGGGATCCGGCGCGAGGCCGCGCGCGAGGACGGCGTACACCCAGGCCGGCACCCGGACGCCCGCGGGAGGCGACAGCGGCGGCCCCGCCTTCTTCCGCGTGAAGAGCCGGGTGAGCACCTCCCTCGCGTCGCCGTTCCCGACGTCGTGCGGCGGCGCGCCGTACAGGCCCTCGTGGATCGCGACGCACAGGCTGTACTGGTCCGACGCGGGGGTCGCGCCCTCCCCGACGAGCTGCTCGGGCGCCATGTAGATCGGCGTGCCCATCACGGCCCCGGCCTGGGTCAGCGGCCCTCCCCCGCCGCCGTCGGTGGTGGAGGGGACCGGCAGCGTCTCGTCCAGCGACGCGTCGCCGGGCAGCGCCACGGGGGGCGCCTCCGGCGAGGACGCGCCGGGCGCGCGCGGGGCGATCGCCCGATCGCGTCCCGCGGCAAGGCCGAAGTCGGCGACGCGCACGCGTCCGTCCGCGCCGCGGAGGATGTTCGCCGGCTTGACGTCGCGGTGGACCAGGTCCTTCTCGTGCGCCGCGCGGAGCCCTCGTGCCGCGTCGAGGTAGGCCGCGAGCACCTCCCGCCACCCCGGCCCCGGCCGGCGCTGGCACCAAGCCTCGAGCGACTCGCCCTCCACGAGCTCCATCGCGAGGAAGACGTCCCCTCCGTGCTCGCCGACGTCGTAGACCTGTACCACGTTCGGGTGGGAGAGCTTTCCGAGCGCGCGCGCCTCCCGGACGAGGCGCATCCGGGCAGCCTCGGATCCCCGCGTCGCGTGGAGGATCTTGACGGCGACGCGCCGGTCGAGCTCGGGGTCGTACGCCGCGTACACCTCGCCCATGCCCCCGCGGCCGAGCAGCGACAGGATCAGGTACCGGCCGACGGCCGTGCCGCGGGCGAGGTCGCCGCCTGCCCGGGGCGCGGGGGACCCATCGGGCGGCGCATCGAGGGTGGGGGCGTTGTGCAAGGAGGTTCCGGTCACCGGGCTAGGGCTCACCTCTGGGGATCTCGTCGTCACGGCGTCGCCACGGGAGGAGAAGGGAGACGCCCTCTTGCGTCAACCTCCGGGCGAGCGAGGCTCACTCGGGCGCCGGCAGCGCGACCGTGCCGTCCGGGGATCTCCAAGTTGTCTCGGGACAGCCTCTGAAGCCCGGGGTCCGACACGCTGCTCGGATTCCCGAGCCGTCCGCTGCGCCGCTCCGCTCCAATGGCTCCGAATCCATGCCTGCGCCCCCCGGGCACGAACTGCATCGACGGCGTGTGCGGCTGAGCGGTGGTACGTTGCGCCCGTGGAACCGCCGCTGCTCTCCCGCGCCGTGAGGCGGGTCGCCGTGCTCGCCGCGGCGCTGCTCGTCGTCGCGTGCACGAGGTCGCCGGCGCCCGCGGTGACCGGGGAGGAGGCTCACGACGCGTCCTCCGCGCACGCGGAAGCGCCGCGCGTCGATCGCCCGGCGCCGCCGTGGCCGACTGCGGCGGACACCGCGCCTCCGCCGGGATTCTCGTGGCGCACGGTCCATCACGAGACGATCCACGCGCGCCTGCTCGTGCCCGACGGCGCGAAGGTCGAGCCCACGCACGACGCCTACGGCTATCCCAGAGTCGACGTCGGCGTCGACGGCGAGAGCGTCTTCCTGCAGTTCGACTCGGGCGTCGGCCGTCTCGGCGCCACGCTCGCGAAGCAGCCTCCCACGGTGTACGGCCTGCCGACGGAGAAGGCGCACGTCGGCCCGGAGAACCTCGCGGCGCGCTACCGCACGCATTCCGGCGATGTCCGGATCCTCGGCCACGCGCCCGGCGTGAAGTGCGTCTTCGAGCCCCTGCGGGCCGCGCCCGAGCCCACGCTCGACCGGGTGTACACCGTGTGCGCGAGCCTTCGCGCGCCGCCGCTCGGCGCCTGGCGCAGCGCGACGCCGGAGGAGCGCGCCCACGGTGGCATGACCGACGTCCCCGAGGGCGGCTGGGTCGAGGCCGCGCTCCCCGGGACGCCCGGCAGCCGGCTGCGCTCCGGGTTCACGGCGCGCCTTTACCTGGGCGGGCTCGTGGTGAGCGGCGCGCCGTGCCCACCCTCAATCGAGGCCCTCCGCGGGCGCGCGCCGGAGGAGGCCGAGACCGTGGTCGAGGAGCGCCGCACGGCCGGCGGCGACGCCTGGATCCGCCGCGCGACCGAGACCTACGAGGGCGACCGCTATCCCGGAGAGACCGTCGTCTTCGCCCGCCGCGCGGGTAAGTGCTGCCGGGCCGCGTTCGTGCCGTGGACGTCGCCGCCGAGCGCGGCGCAGCTCGACTATGCGCTCGCGCTCTGCGACACCTTCCGCGCGGAGTGATGGGGCCTCCCCCGACAATCGGATCAGGCGTCGGGGGCCCGCTCGCACATGACGCGCTCGATCACCCGGACCCAGCCCACCCCCGATAACGCCGCCGCCGCCTCGAACTCGGCCCTCGCCTGCGCGATGGCGGCGCGCTCGTCCGTGGCGCGCACGGCGAAGCGGGAGGAGTACGTCTCGTGGATCCCGGAGCGCTGGGCGTACGTGGGCTCGCGGTAGAAGATCCAGACGAGCCAGGAGGGGCGCGGGGCAGGGGCGGGTAGAGCCGCCCTCTTGCGCGCGGCGCCGCGGCCGCTCGAGGGTGGTATCCTGCGCGTGATGGGTGCGTCGTCGTCCGCGTCGGGGAGCATCGGGCGGGGATGCTACGCGCACCGGCGGCCCGTGGCCACGTGGGCGCTTCACTTGACGAGGGTGATCGTGAAGCTCTGCGTCCAGGCGCTCTGACTCGTCGCGTCCTTCACCGCCACCTGGACCTCGATCTCGACGAAGGGCGGGAGGCCCTCGATCACGGTGCGCGCCACGGGCTGCACGGCGTCGTCGATGAAGGCCTCGCCGCCGCGCAGGCGGTGCCGGAAGAGCCATGTCCTCTGCGCGTGCTTCTTCCCCGAGGGGGGCACGAGCAGGGACGCGTTCACCTCGACGGCCACCTCGCCCGGGGTGGTGGTGGCGGACAGGCGCACGAGCTGCTTGAAGGCGCGAGGGACCTCGGCCACCCGGAAGCCGGACGTCTCGATGATGGCGAGCGCCCGGGCGGCCTGCTTGTGGCAGAGGTCGTTCACGAAGGTGAGGAGCAGCTCCAGGCTGTCATAGAGCGCGTCGCGCGCGACGTTGCGCGCGCCGATGGCGTTCTTGTCGGTCTTCGTCGCCTGCTGCTTCGTGCCGAGGTCCGCGATCTTCGCGGCGAGCTCGGTGGCCGAGACGGGCGCGCCGTCGAAGATGTCGTCGGGGTTTTCGGCCACCTTCCCCTGGACAATCTCGGCGCCGACGAGGAGGTGCGGCACATCCCTCCTCTTGAAGCCGATTTTTGCCCTCGGCAGGTATGAGATGGAGAGTGCCGCCATCGTCAACCAATCTAGATGCGGCGAAAAAGACGTCAAGGGCACACCCACGTGAAGACCGGGGAATCCCGCCGGCGCCGCGGTGCCGATGGTCGGTCCCGCGGTGCCGATGGTCGGTCCCGCGGTGCCGATGGCCGGTCCCGCGGTGCCGATGGCCGGTCCCGCGGTGCCGATGGCCGGTCCCGCGGCGCCGATGCTCGGTCCCGCGGGGACGATGCGCGGCACCGCGGCGGCAGTGGCCGGTCCCGCGGGGGCGATGGCCGGCACCGCGGCGGCGATGGTCGGTTCCGCGGGGATGGTGGCCAGTCCCGCGGGGGCGATGGCCTGGCTGACGGGCACGCGCGTTCCCATCCCGTGGCTCCCCGCCGGCGCGCCCTGTAGCCTCGGGAGGATGCCCCACCCAGCCGGCCCCCATCGCACCCTCCGCTTGACCGAGACCGCCGAGTCGACGCCGGGGCATTACCAGGTCGAGCTCACCCTCGAAGGCGCGGGCCCGACGCAGCGCACCACGGTCCCCCTCGTCATCGCCCTCACCGAGCAGGACCGCGAGCGCATCCGCTGGTACCTGGAGGACCACTTTCGGGTCCAAACGTCGGCGGGTACTCTACCCCCAAGAATAGCGGCAATCCCCGCTGATTGTTGACGCTCACGAACCCCGCGCCGAACCACTGACCCCCCAGAGCGCCGACGATTCCGCCGACGTTTTCCGCCGCCCCGGGGCGGTATGCCGCCCAACCGCCGTCGTCCGACGTGCAGGCCGGGGCTGCCGCGAGGTCCCCATCGTCGGGTGCCTCGCCCCCCTCGCAGGTCGACGGAGCGTCATCTTCGACGGGCTCCATAGTGGCTGCGACGACCGGCTGCCGCGCCTCGGCGGGTGCGTCGACAGGCGGCTCCGCATCGACCACCAACGGCTGCGGCACCTCCTGGGCGGCACCGTCAGCAACCTCCGCACCGGCAGCGGCGAACACCGCGGGCGACCCCTCCGCGACGGCGCCAGCCGCTTCCCCAACGGCACCCGAGATTGCGTGCGGCCCCGTCTCTTCGACAGCCACCCGGACCGCGTGCGAGTCCGCTTGCGCGGTCGCGCGGCGTGCCTTCCTCCGCGAGGGCGCCGCAGCCGCCTCCGCAGGCGCCGCGGGCACTGCCGGCGACGCGGCGGCCGGTGCGTCGGAGGCCGCCTGCTCAGGCAACGTGGCCGTCTGCCCGTTCTGCGACGCGTCGCCCATGAACGGCATCAACTCGGGGATGAGCCCGTCGAGCGGCCTCCAGTCGCCAAGCTTCAGCTCGATGAAGGCGCGCGCGTTCCGGCGGTAGGTGTTCATCTCCTCCAACGAGCTGTGGCCCGTGCGATCCGAAATCCACATCTCGTTCCTGCCGTTGGCGAGGGCGACGGTGACGAACGCCGCGCGGGTGTCATGCGCGCGTACCTGCCGAGCGTTGCCGCCATGCGTGAAGAGTGCCGGACGAGTGATGCCCGCTGTCCGCAGATTGTCGCGGTACGTCTCCGCCGTCTCCGAAGTGAGCGTGCCGAGCGCTGGACCGCCTTTCCAGACGAACACGGAGATCGTCGGCCCTGAGTTGCTCACCGAGCACCTCCTGGCGATACCGCTTCCACGCCCGGAGCATGGCCGCTACGCCGGGCGCCAGAACCCAGAAACGCGGCTGCATCGTCTTGTTCCACTCGAGGTTGATGGTGCCGAGCTCCAGGTCGAAGTGGAGCCACTTCAGGCTGAAGACCTCGTTCTTGCGGTGACCTTCGCGATGGAGGTAACCCCAGAGCAATCGGAGCCCCAGCGGCACCTCGTTGCATGCCATGAGCTTGGCGTCCTCGGGAGGGTAGAGGCAGCTTCGCGACTTCTTGGGCCCCTCCGGCGGAATCCACCCTGCCGGGAAGGGATTGTGCGGGATGATCTTGAGTACGCTCGCCGCGAGGCTCATGACGCGGTTGGTGAACTTGGCGACTTGCCGGCGGGAGTCCGGGTCGTTGCCCTCCGGGTACTTGTTGAGCACGAGCTGGCCGTGTTCTGGCCCAATCAGGGGCGCAGGGATCTCGCCGATGTGGGGATAGACATGTTTTTCGAGGAGCCCCGCGATGTGCTTCGCGTCGGCAGGAGTTGTTACCTGACCACGATACCGTCGTTCCATCTCCCCCGACGTCCACATCTCACCAATCTCGCGGTAGAGCATGGGGTCGACCGCCTGATCCTCCTTGGGCACGAGGCTCCCAGAGCACAGTCCGTTGACGGCGCTCATCAGACGATCGAGTTCTTTGCCCGCGGGGCGCTGCGCCGCCTGCTCGGCGAAGCGTGGGACGAGCGCGGCGTGTCCGGCGGCACGGAGCCGCTGCACGACGTCGTTCACGATGTCCTTGCGGGCCTCGGCCTGCTCCTCCGTCTTGCAGGTGGGCATCGCGAAGCTCTCGCGCTTGCGTTGCGCCACCGTGATGGAGGCGTACCAGACGCCTCGTGACTCGTACGTGGTACCCGTCGCCCTGCGTCCCATGCTGCTCTCCTTCATCGCCGCCCGGTCGGGCGGCGGGGCGCGGGTTTGATGCCCAGGCGCTCCTGCTCCTCCACAGGTAGCACATCGTCGCCATTGAGGGCGGGCCTGCTCGTGCGCGTGGCGCGCTTCGCCTTCTTCCCGCGTGCCACGAGATGGCGCTGGAGCCTCGATGGTCTCGGACAGGCGGAGCTTGCCAACGGGGGTGACCTCGATCGGGCAGCCCGGTTCGCGGAGGATCTCGAGGTAGGTACGTTGCGGGATGCCGAACACGTGCTCGACGTTCACCTGCGAGACCATCACGGGCGGCGGCAGGACGACCGTGAACGCCTCCGGTGGCAGCACGAAGGTCGTCGTCACGCTCGCGGTCACCTGCGACCGCACGTCGCATGCCTCGACCGGGGCTCCGTCGGCGGACTCGTGCGCGGTCATCGAGCACCTCCGGCGTGGGAAGCCGAGAGCGCCAGCGGCGTCTGCGTCGGGCCGTGCTCAACGCACGCGGGCCCCCGAGCGGCAGCCAGGCCCACGCGCGACGAGCGACGAGCATGTCCGCTGTTGGCACGGTGTTCGAGCACGCAGGTGGAAGGAGTGGCCATCGAGCGCGCGGACGATACACGACCCGAGCGCGCGCTGTGGAGCGCCAACCCGTTCCATCCGCGCGGCACGGTGAGCGGGGACACTTGACCGCGCTCGCGATGGAGTGGTGGCGCACCATCTCGGTCCGCGATCGCGAAGTCGCAGCGCGCGCTCGTGGTCGCGGCGCCGGGGATGTGCAGACGGCGTTGGCTTCCGTTGAGGTCCAACGATCGCGCAGGAGTGCGCCCCGGTTGGCGACGGGGCACGCAGGTGTAGGGCTCGGCCGGGACTTGCCCCAGGCCGTCGTGAGGGTGCGTCATTTCTCGTAGAGTGCGTGACGCCCGCTGCTTCAGGGGCGTCCGCGGTGCGTAGCAAGATTGGGGTTGCCATACCCGACGGCGAGCGGCGGGCGGCCGAATCGTTCGCGACGTCGGCGAAGAAGTCCAGCGCGCGGACCCCCCTGTTCAGTTCCCCGTTCAGTTCCCCGTTCAGTTCCCATGTCGCGTCCCGAGGTCTCAGACCGGAAGAAACTTGGAAAACCAACGATCTAAGAAAGAGACCCCGCCAGAGGAGCGGCCGTGGGTTGGTAGCGAGGCGAGGGCGCGGCGGAAGGCGTGCGGCATGAGCCAGAAGCAGTTCTCGGCGAAGACCCGCATCAGTGTGAAGCAGATATCCGCGTACGAGAACGACCGGGTTGTGCCTCGGAACGAGAACCGCCGGTTCATCGAGGACGCGCTCGACGCTGCCGAGGAGGAGCTGCGCCGCAAGACTTCACCGTCGAGGAGCAGTGCTGGTGGTAGCGCGCAAATACCTGAGCAGGACGGGGTTGCTGCTCCCGTGCAAGAGAGCCCCGGCTTCGACGAGGTGGCGCGTATCGCCGCTGCGCACGGTCTGCGGGTGATCCTCGCGTGGACGGATGAGCGCGGTGCTGCCTCGGCGATCGCCGCCGCGCACGACGGCACCTTATTCGAGATCCAAACGTGCGTATGGCTCGCCACGCTCGACGACTTGAGGCCCCTGCACGCGCGCCTTGACCGTCTTGAAGAGCGCCTGCGTCGGCGCGCTCGGTGACCTTTCACGCGCGCGTGCCACCAAGTTCGTGCCGCCGCCGCGCTTGGCGTGCGGCGCCTCTCCGGACGACCCGCGTCGGACGCCCGGAAGGCGCCCTCGGGGCTAGGGGTCCGCCCAGACGACGCCCTTCACCTGCGCGGAGACCGATGCGCCGGGCGGCGGTGGCCCGATGTCGACCCGGTACTTGAAGCGCTTCGCGTGGCCTCGATCGAGCGCGCGCCCGTCTCCGCCGGGGACGACGCGGAACGCGTGGACGAGGACCACCGTGCCATCGGGCCGGGCGAAGCTAACATCGACGTCCACGGCGCGCGCCGTCCGGCTCGCCTCGAGAACGTGGCCATCGAACCTGACAGGCCCCAGCGTGAGCCCGCTGCGTGTCGCCGGGCTGCACCGTCGTGTCCGTGGCCGACGCGGACAGACGGCGCGCTTTGCAGCCAGGTGACGCGGAGGCCAAGGATGGCGATCCACATCGTGCGCAACGGACGGCGCGCTCGGGGCGACATCGACGCAGTCGCGGACGGGATTTAGCCAAGACACACCGCAGCCCGCCGCTGCGGCCCGCGTCATCCCCGTCAGCTTTCCTCCGTTGCCGCTGCCTTCGCGGCCCTGCGCTCCGCGCACGCGCGGTCCCACGCGAGCCAGACCGCCGTGTCGTCGCGCATGCGTTGGGTCCAGTACGCGTCGACCTCTGCCTTTTGCAGCGCCGTGATCCTGAAGCGGCGAAGCACGGGATCCTCTCCATCGGGCGACTCGATCAAGTCCACACAGAGCTGAGCGTAACGCTGCACGGGGAAATCGCGTACCGGATCGCGCTCCTCCGCATGCTCCAGTGCTCCGATCGCGTCGTCACGGCCGGGTGGGCTTGGTGGGTCCATCGGATCCGCGGCGTCCACAGGCGGCACAAATGGAAGGACAGCGCCATCGTCGCACGCGTTGAGCGCGACAACGCGCGTCTCGTCGGCCCGCGCTCGCGGTGCAGCGTTCCTTGGTGGAGGTACAGGCAAGGCGACGGACAGACGCGGGTGCGCGGGTGCAGGCTCCCCGTCAACGAAGGGTAGGGCGCTTCGAGCAGCGCGCGCCCGACTTGGAAGCGTTCCGTCGGGTTCCTCGGCATCATCAGCCACGGCTGCGACGAGGCGTGGCGGTTCTGGGAGGGGCTCGGGGACAGGGCCAGGGGGCGCTTCAAGGATCGCGAGCGCCTGGACCTGGAGCGCAGGGTCCTCTCTCAGACGAACCGTCCACTGCTCGTGCAGCCGGTGCATGTCCGAGGCACGCAAGCCGTGCGCCCCCAAGAAAGCGATGGGGTCGCGATCGTTTGCCCATGCCCGGAAGAAGTCGAGCCACGAGCGAAGGTCGGCGTCCAGCGGAGGGACGGGGCGCACCCAGCTTCGTCGCGCGGCGCGCATTGCGCAGTCGAGCTGCTCGGACAGCGTGCCGCCTGCCTCCACGTCGTCGAGGAGCGCTTCGTTGAACGCCTCGTCGGCGCGGCGCCAGCGCTCCTCGCCGAGATCGAGGTGCGTGAGAAGGTCCTCGAGCCTGAGCCCGGCGTCGAGCCCCGCGAGGACGAACCCCCACGCCCTGAACGAGACACCCTCGTGCTCCTGCTCGGCGCCGTGGTACTCCGCTGGGCCCATATGCGTTGCGGGTTCCACGTGCTCACGACCTCCACGCGCCCGCGCGCCATCGCATGCCGCGGGTGCCAGCGTCTCGGGCGAAGGCGAAGAGCCCACGGCGCTGGTCCGGCTCCCAGAGTCCGAGGTCTACCTGGTGCCGGGCCTGGGTGCGGGCAGCCAGCTCGTCGACCCTCCGCTCCACCTCGAAGCGGCTGAGCCTGCCGGAGGTACACTCCGCGACCACCGTTGACGGATGCCAAGGACGGCCGCGGCGGTAGCGCAGCGTCGGGTCGAAGCTCGCCTCCACGATGGCGCGCTTCCATGCCGTGTAGCTCGCAGCCTCACCTTCCGGAACGAGGTCGCCGAAGAGCGTTCGCAGCGCGTCCACGGCCGCATCCGCAAGCTCAGGCTCGGTCAGGTAGTGCAGCAGGAACGACCACGCCGATACGTTGCCGAACCGCGCCACGGCCGAGAGCAGCAACGCGGTCATCGGCGTTGCCGACAGGAGGTGCTCGAAGGCGCCGATGTCGGTGGCTTCGCCCGCCATGATGAGCAGTTCGACCCCCCGCACGCCCAGCACCGACGCGAGCGGCCCGCCGGCTTGCAGGCTGAAGTAGGGCTCCTGCACCCCTGCGACCGTGAGCACCCGTGCAGCCTCCCATGCAACCTCGCAGCTCGGCGAACCAAGGCACGACGCGACCTCGGCGGTGAGCGGCGTGACCGCCGCCGCCCGACTCGTCGCCTGCAACGCTGCCACGCGGACTGGGATGTCCTCGCACGCGAGGTGCCCCCGCAACGCCTCATGCGTGAGGGCGCTATGCCGCGCGAGCACGTCGAGCCCCACGGCGCGTGCGGCGGGCCGCGGTGACGAGAGCAGCGCCTCGCCGAGCGCCATGGGGTCACCAGGACTCGCGAGGGAAAGTGCCTCGGCAGCGGCCTTCCACTGGTCGCCGTCGTCGGGGAGAAGCTCAAGCGCGGCCCGGACGGGCTCGCTCGCCGCGTCGCTGCCGAGCGAGGCGAGCAGGTACACGGCCGACCACGCTCTCGCGGGGTCGCCCGAGTCCGCGGAGCGCTCCCACCAAGCTCCGACGTCCCCGATGCAGTCGGTCTCGAGCGAGAGCACCGCGGCGCGCTGGCGTTCGACTTGGCGCTCCGCCTCCGCCACGCGGCCGAGCGGAAGGGTCGCTCGGTGGCGCGCGGAGAGGGCAACGGCGTCCGCGCAGTGGTCGACGACGCTGGCGTGGAACTCGTGCATGGCGACGGGTCCTCCACGAGGCCCGGCGCAGAGCTGCACGGAAGGCGTTGTTTCGGCGGCTGCGCTCATAGCTCCAGGCTCACGGCCGCGAGGCCCCGCGTGCCGTCCGGGGAGACGGCCCACACGAGGAGGGGATCGGTCTCTTCAACTGCGGGTGCCTCGGTCGTTCGATGCCTCACAACGGCCAGCGCGTAGACGAGGTTCATCGCGCCGGCCGCCGCGCCCACCGCCCGAGCTCCGTCTCGATGGAGCGCAGCTCGCACTCGGGGTGGAGCCGGTCCGGGTTGCGCGCCACGGCGAGCTGCCACTCCGCCTGCCGAAGCGCGTCCACGGAGAACGGCCCGAAGGCCCAGGGGGCGGGGGCTCGCAGGCGTGGAAGCTGCCGGAGAAGGCCCGTCATCGCGTCGCCGTCGACGAGCACGTCGTTGTCGTCGTTCGACAGACCCGCCGCGGTGCCCACGGAATGGACGACACCCAGCGCCGGCAGACCCCTCCGCCGCGGCTCCAAGGGCGTGGTCAGGATGAGCGCCGCAGCGCCTTCGGCGGGAGGGGGCGGCGCGCTCCCCCACGGACTCGGAGGGCTCTCCACGAGCTTGGCGAGCGGGTCGACGCCGACGTACGAGTCGACTGCAACAACAGCGACTGCGGGCGCACCGCTGCTGAGAAGCTCCTCTGCGATCGGGAGCGCCGTGAAGAAGCCGCCCGCGCCGTAGCACCGGCGGACGTCGCGCGCGCCAGTGGCGTCAACCAAGCCCGACGTGAGCATGGCACCCTCGTCGGCGCCCAGCCCGTGAGGGTGGGCGGCCGAGCAGAAGACGAGCGGCATCGCCTCGCTGAGCCCGGCCGCGCGCACTGGCCGCAGGGCGTCGTCGAGCGCCGTGCGCGCCATCGCGCACATCCGTTCGCCCAGACCGAGCCGGGCACCCAGCCACGGGCAGTAAGTAACCTGCACGGGGTCGCCGTCCGGTCCCACGAAGGGCGATGCCGTCTGCGGGCGCGCGCCCGCCCAAAGGATGCAAGCGTTCATGCGGGGCGTGAGCCCCGCAGGAGAAACCATGCCGGTGCCGATGATGACGAGGCTCATGTGTGGGTCGTGGAGGCCGTCTGACTGGAGGAGTTCGTGACCGTGATGGTGCTCGCTTCGATGAGGACTCCGCCGGGGAGGCCGAGAGCTTCGTGCCGCCACACTCGAAGGTCACGTGCGACCCGGAGAGCGTGAGCCCACCCCCAACCCGCACCGTGATGGCGCCGCCGGCCTTGATCGCGTGCATGCCTCCCGCCGAGCTGGTGAGCGAGCCGGCGATGCTGGTGTTCAAGAGCCCCTGCACCACGCGTTCGAGGTGACTCTTGCTGCGGATGTTGAGGCAGCCGAGGGTCTCGCTGGACGCGCCCGCGGTCATGACCGTCGCCTTCGCCGTCACGGTACTGTGGCTACCGGCGACGAGGATCGTCGAAGGCCCCGTGGTCATCCACATGATCGGACCAGGGGTCGTCACGCTGTAGAGCCCGCCGATGGCCTCCATCATCGCCCCCTGGACGACCGTGTTGCGATGGCCTGGGCCAGGGCCACCCGGTCCGCTCCCATCGCTCGCTCCACCCCCTGCACCACCGCCGGCCTCTTGGGAGCCCGGAGCCTCCTTGGGCTCATCCCAGGGGGCGGGGATTCCCATGCCTTGCACCGACGAAAGGATCGCCTCACCACCCGGAACCATGCCCGCAGCCATCTGGAGGACCCCCTGCCCCGCGGCCGCAGCCGCGCCTTGGGCGCCCCCCTGTTGCGCGCCGTCCAAGGCGCCCTTCGCGAACCCTGCGCCGGCCGCGAAGAGGCCGCCGGCCGACCCGAGTGCCGAGGCGCCGGTGAGCGCGGCGGAGATGGCGAGATTGGCCGCGCCCGACGCGGGGTTGCCGACCTGCTCGAGGAGCGCTCCGCCGATCGCGACGGCCTCGCTGGCGATGCCGACGGAGAAGTTCCCCTTGACGTAGATGTCCTGCGCGCCGCCGACAGAACCCGACTGCGAGGCGGCAGACACCGTGTACGCTTGCCCGACGGATACGTGCTCGTCGGCGCCGACCGACCAGCTCTGGCTGCCGTCGATGCCGTGCTTCTCGTTCTTCGCGGTCTGGGCAACCATGTTGGCGCCCACGGCGAGCGTCTTGTCGTTGCCGGCGCTGATCACGAAGTGCTGCCGGCCGGCCCCGTCGTCGAACGTGATGGAGTTCTGCTTCGCAGCGCCGGGCGAGCTCGACGTCGCGAAGCACGTCATCGTCTTGTTCGCCGGAAGGCTGCGCGGCGGCGGCTGCTTCGCGTTGTAGGTGCGCCCGACGACGACCGGCCGGTCCGGGTTGCCGTCCTCGAAGAGCACGACCACCTCCCAGCCGACGCGCGGGAGCAGCATCGAGCCCGGCATGTTGGGCTGCATGACGCGGACGGGCAGGCTGCTGCGATCGTCGCCGGGGCCCTCGCGATCCCAGTGAAATCGGACGCGAACGCGCCCCTGGTCGTCGACGTGCACCTCCTCGCCCGGCGCGCCGGTGACGACCGCCGAATGGAGACCGGCGATCCGGGGCCTCGGCGTGATCCGCGCCAGCCGATAGGGAACCGCGAGTGGGATGGCTTGCGCCTCCAGCTCGTACTCCGGCGCGGCGCGGCGCCAGCGATGGGAGAGTCCGACCACGAGAAACTTCCCGTTGGGGCGCGCCGTTCCGGGGAGCCCATCCTCGCTTGCAAGCTCGACCGAGAGCCCCGGCGCGAGCGTGAGGGCTCTCGTCCGGAAGTAGACGGACGACGCCTCGGCCCGCAGGCTCTCGAGCACCAAGGCGGCATCCCGGTCGCATCCGTTGCGCACCGCACTGCTCGCCGGTGCCGCGTAGACCTCGGTCCCACGCTCGAAGGTGCTCCCCGCCAGCGCCGCGGCCTCCAGCGCAACCGCCGGGTGCTCCTGATCGTAGCCGCGAACGGTCACCTTGCCGGGGCGTCGCTGACGAGCGGATCGGCAGCCGAACGCAACGACGAGCCGCGACGCCAGCATGGACTCGTCGACCACCGGCAGCGGCGCGTCGAGCGCAGGCGGAGCGGACGGGGACGTGTCTTCGAGCACCACCTCCTCGCCGTCGTCGCCGGCCTCGAAGCGGAAGTAGACGCCCTCCTCCTCGCAGAGCCGGCGCACGAAGGCAGCGTCGGTCTCCGCGTACTGAACGATGTACGCGCGCGCCTCGTGCGGTTCCTGCACTGCGAGCCGGACCGCCCTCTCACCATAGCCCCCCTCGACGAGGACCTGACGAACGATGTCGGGCACGGTCTCGTGCTGGAAGATGCGTGACCGACGCCGATGTTCGAGGAGCGCGAGCCCCGAGCGCACGGTGAGCCGGTGGCGGCGGGGGCTGTCCGCGAGACGTGCCGCGGCCGAAGCGATGCGCGTGACGATGCCGTGGATCGTGCGCGACGCCGGACCGGCCATGATGAAGACGGCACACGGCTTGCGCAGGACTTGAGCGGCGTCGATCGGCTCGGCCGACACGATCTCCAACTCGAACTCGGCCGCCTCTCCAAGCCGCTCGTGCCCGCGTAGGGCCTCGCACGTGACCGGCCCGACCCGTTCGGCGAAGCTGCACTCAACCTGCGCCATCCTGCACCTCCCCCGTCAGGGCAGCTCCGCCTTGGTAGCCAGGACGCGGAGGAGCGTGCCCACGTCGATCACGAGCCGTTCGCCGTCGATCCGCGCGAGGCCGGACTTGTCCAGCGAAACCCTGGATGCGCCCACCTGGAGAACGAGGCTCGCATCGGCCCGCAGCACGATCTCCTGCGCGTTCACCTCGAACACGCCCGTCTCACCGTGCACCTCGGGGACCGGCGCCGTCTGCAAGACGCCGATAACGACCGGACCCCGGTCGCCGTCGGTGAGCATCACGGTGCGCCGCGCGTGGAGGCAGGTGTCGATGAGCTTCGCCGAGACGCCGCGCGCGAGCGTCGCCTTCGCCCGCCGCCCGTCGAGCAGCTTGACGCGGTACGCGACGCCCGTCTTGAGCTCGATGGTGGCGGCGTGGCACCCGGGTCCGAGCGGCGTGGTGCGGCTCGTGGAGGTCGGTCTTCGTGAGGTTCCCTTCGTGCTTGCCATGGTGCGCTCGTGCTCCTTCATCCAGCCCGTTCAACCGTAGGACTCGTCCCCGTCGTCTTCGCTCGCCACAGAGCCGCTGAACTCGCCGTCGATCGTGATCGAGCCCGGTGTGAGCGTGATGGTCGTGCCGCCGGCCTTGATCGTGAGCTTGGCCGTGGCCTTGAACACGACGTCCGAGCCCGAGACCTTGGCGGACCCGCCGATGGCGTACACACCGCTCGCGCCGAACTGCTCCCCCCGGTCGCCTTGCGCGCTGACCGAGCGAGAAGCCAGCGTCTCGCTGAGTGCCCCCGTGACGCTGAGGTCGTACTTGCCGCACACGATGTTCTTGGCGGCGCCGACCTCCTCGCTGCTCGCTCCCAGCACGCTTACCGAGGCGTGCGCGCCGGCCGCGACGTTCCATGCGGCCCCCACCGCAATCGTCGAGGCGCCTAGCACCGAGCGGCTCTGGTGCTCGATGGGCGCCTCGGCCTTGGCCGCGCCCACCACGCGCGTGAGCGCGCCCCCTGCGCTCGTCGTGAAGTCGCCACCGATGGTGAAGACGCGCGCGCCGCCGACCGTGACGGCCTCCGACGCCGCGACGATCGACTTGTCCGCGTTGACGTTGACGCTGCGGCTGCCCCCCACGGTGTACGACTGCGCGGCGGCGACCGAGAGGGCGTGCACCGTGCCGACGCTGAGCTTGCGCGTCGCACCGATGGAATGGGCGTCCGTTCCTGCGATGCCCGTCACCTTGTCGTTCTCGGTCCGCTCGTTGTAATCGGCCGACGCCGTGAAGCCCATGCCCTCGCTGCCGGCGGCATCATCGAAGCAGAGCTGGTTCGCGCTCCCACCCCCCGGCGTTGTGAGGCTGCCGAAGGCGCCGACGACCTTGCGCGCCGGAAGCGCTGCCGCAGGCGGCGCGGCCCCGTTGTCGAGGCGCCCGAGCACGAACGGCGCATCCGCCCCCAGAGCGCTGAACCCGAGAAGCACCTCCCAGCCGACGCGAGGCTGAAGGAACCCGCCGGAGGCGGAGGGCTGCGCGACGCGCGTCCATTCAGAGCTTCGATCGTCGCGGGCCGGCCTCCGATCCCAGCGGAGCTGTGCGACCACGCGCCCGTGCGCCTCGGTGTGGATCTCCGCGCCAGCGGCGCCGGTGACGGTCGCCGTCTCGATGCCCCGCGGCCGAGGGCGCGCGGAACGCGGCGGCCGATACGCTGCGCTCGCGGGCACTGCGCTGAACCGGGCCACGTACCCACCGCGGTCCTCGCCGCGGACGCGCTCGAAGGCAAGCTCGTGCTGCACCTCGACGATCAGCCATCGCTGATTGATCTCGTTGCGTGCGCCGCGCGAGAGCGTGAGGACGTGACCGGCGATGAGGCGCCGGCAGCTCGTCTCGGCATCGAGCACCACCTGCGCTCCACGAGCCTCCTCCAAGCGAATTCGCGCCAGCGCGCTTCCCACATCGGGGTCCGCATAGCCGCCGGGGTAGGAGAAGAGTTCGAGCGTGCCTCCCTCCTCGACGGCCTCCACGTCCAGGTCGAGCTGCGGATGCTCGAAGTCGTAGTCGCCCATCGCGACCTTGTCGCTCTCGACGCTCGTCCGAAGGCGCACGCGCCCGACCGCTTCGGCGCCCACCATGCCGGCGTCCTCGGCGACCGGGAGTGTCGAAACCCCTGCGATCTCGTCGTGGCCCGACGGGCCGTCGGAGAATACCACGACGTCCCGCTGGTCGGGCTTCAGCCACCAGGCGATCCCTTCTTCAGCAAGGATGCGCGAGACGAACGCGAGCGCGCTCTCGAAGAACTGCACGCACTGCGGTCGCACCGGCAAAGGGCGCGAGAGCCGCCGCTCGACGCGAAGCTGGCGGGTGCCCAGCACGTCCTCGGCGATGGCCGCCGCGTCCTTGCCCAGAAACACGCGATGGTCAACGACGTCCGCCAGCTCGGCCAGGTCCGGCACGACGAGGATGCGGTAGCCGTCGTGAACCGCTTCCGCGCGATCGACGAGCCCGAGGATGACGCGCTCGCTCCCGTCGCCTGTCGGCCATGCGAGACGCGCCTGTCGGGCGACGAGCGCTTCGGGGTCGAGCGGCATCTCGCCGGAAGCGCCGCCGCGGTCGAACCTCGCGCAGGTGACGTCGAAGACGAAGGGCGCGTGGATGCGCTCGCGCCCCGTGAGCCGCATCACCCGCCAGGGCGGATCGAAGCCATCGACGGTGAGCGTGAAGTTCGTGGGAGCCTCCATCATGCGACCTTCGCTCCCCCCTTGCGCTTGATCGTTCCCTTGACCTCGGTGGTGCCGTTCGTCGCCTTGAGCGCACCCCCGGCGAGCGTGAGTCCGCCGGCCGACAGGCTCCCGCTGACCTCGAGCGTGATCGTGGGCGCCTCGACGACGAAGTCACCATCGGCCGAAAGCTTCGCGCTCCCGCCCACCTTGACGGTGCCGCTCGCGGCGACCTTGGTCGTGATGGCGCCGGTTGCCACCTCGCGCAGCGCGCCGGCGACGACGCTCTTCGGCCCGCGCACGCTCTCCTCGTAGGCTCCCGCGGCGACGATGTTCCTGACCCCGCCCACCACTTCCGTACGCATCGCCGCGACCGACTCGCTCATGCCGAGGCCCGCGGCGAGGGCCATCGCGCCTCCGATGCCCTGCGTGAACGCGCCCTGGACGGAGGTGTTGGACTGGTTGCACTGAAGGCCATAGAAGCCCCCCACCAGCTCGACGTATGAGCCCGCCGCCATCACGGTGCGGTTCGCGGTCACGCGAACGCTCTCCGTGCCCCCAATCGACTCGCTGCGTGCGCCTTCGATGCCGACCTGATGGCTCGTGCCGACGTCGACCGACTGGGACCCGCCCACGGTGATGCTCTGTGCTCCGTTCACGGCCAGCGCGTAGGAGAGCCCGACGTCATGCGCCTGGTTGCCGGCTACCTGCGTACGCGAGCTTCCCCCCACCGAGACGGTCTGGTCCCTGGACGCGTGAACGAACGTCTCCTGACCCCCGGCCGTGTCGCCCATGCGGATCTCGTTGGTGCTGCCTCCGCCTGGCGACGTGGCCGACTGGAGCGAGGTCGTCGCGGCGGCGGCGGGCAGCGCATACGGGCCCACCGCGGTGGCGTTGTAGACGCGGCCGAGCACGAACGGGCGGTCGGGGTTGCCGTCGACGTAGGCGATGGGGACCTCCCAACCGACGCGCGGCAAGAGCATTGCGCCGCCCTGGTTCATCTGGAGGCAGCGCGCCCACGCGGACGATCCGTCGTCCGTGATGCCCGAGCGGTCCCACGGCAAGCGAAGCTTCACCCGTCCGAGGTCGTCCACGTGGATCTCCTCTCCGGGTGCTCCCGTCGTGACCGCGGTCTCGATGCCGTCGTAACGGTGCCGGCCGTCGGGAGGCGGAGGCCGAAACGCCCGCGCTCCGCCCGGCACCAGGGTCACGCGGTTCCTGTACGAGACGCCGGTGGGCGTGCTCCGACTCCCGGCGGTGAGCTCATGCTCGACGGCGACGATGAGGTACTCTTGGTTCATCGCGTCGTCCGCGCACCCGTCGAGGTGAAAGAGGCGGCCCGGCTGGAGCCGGACGTTGCCGCTCGCCGCCGTCGCGTGCTCCACGAGTCGCTGGTGCTGTTCGAGCCGGGTCCGTGCGCGCAGCTCCGCGGCGCCCTCGGTGAGCACGCAGGCGGGGAACTCGAAGACCTCCAGGGGTCCGTCGCCCGCGTGCCCCTCGATGAGGACGTCCGGCTGCCGGATGTCGTACTCGCGCACGTGGACGGCGTTGGGGCTGACCTCGTTGACGAGCACGACCTCGAACAGCGCGCCGCTCCCATCCACCAAGCCGCTGCCCTCGTCGAAGGCGATCCGCGTGCTCCCCACGATCCCATCGTGCGCCCCCGGGCTGTCGCCGAAGACCAGCACCGCGCCGCTCTCGTCCGACCAGTCGAACCAGTACGAGATGCCCTCCTCGGCGAGCAGCCGCTCGACGAAAGTCCACTCAGTCTCCGCGTACTGCGTGCACTGGAGCCGCTGCATGTACGTGCCCGCGAGGCGCCAGAGCACGTCACGGCTCGGTAGCCCGGCCTCCTCCAGGACCCGCGCCACGGCCTCCTGGGTCGTCACGTCGACCAGCAGGCGGTAGCCCGCCCGGCGGGTGAGCAGCCAGGCCGGCGGCGTCAGCTCGACGACGAAGCGGTGTCCGTCGCGCTCGCCCGATTCGTACGTGACGCGGGTCACCATCAACCCGATGGGGCGAACCGAACCCGCATCATCGTTCAGGAGCAGCGTGGCGGGCGCGCGCAAAGCCGCCCGCACGTCGAGGTTGGCGTCCGCGACAAGCACCTCCAGGGTCCAGGCCGAGAGGGCGTTCATCGCCTCCGTCCCCCTCCCACGGAGCACGCGGCAGGGACCGAGGGCATCGCAGCGAAGCTCGGGCAGGATCGGCGTCATGGGTGGACCACCTCGGGCGTGGGCTCGTGTTCATCGACGCGGATCTCGCGCAGCAGACTCGCTCCTCGGCCCACGGGGAAGGTGTGGCGGCAGGTGATCTCGACCGCCTCCCTCCCGGGCTCGACGAGCACCGTGTCCATCGGTGGGCGCACCACAAGGTGCCGCCCATCGTGCAGGCGCGCGGAGATCCTCACGGAGAGCGCGGGGAGCTCGATCTGCCACAGCCCATCCTGGTGCATCCCGAGCACCGCGATGCGCTCACCCACGACGAGCGGCTCATCGAACTGGAGCGAAGGATGCGCCGCGTTGTTGAACCGGAGGTCGAAGTCCACCGGCATGAGCGGCATCCGCGAGCTGCGCCACGTGTCGTCGAACGTCCCCGCATGGCCGCAGCGCGGCAGCCAGTGCGGACCGAGGGCGCCGAAACCGACCGGCTCGGGGCAGTCCGTGGCGCTTATGATCGGGGCGGCGGGATGCTCAATCTGCGGAGCCGGCGAGCCCACCAGCTCGCTCGGGTCGTGGGCGACGCCGCGCCCGACTGGGTTGCGTCGCTCGACGAACGCGAAGTCCTTCGACGCGCCGCCGTAGGCGCGCTCGTAGACGACGGGCATGCGCTCGAAAGGCGCGGCGGGTCCAACGACGACCCCGACGGCCCCCTGGTCGTAGATGCGCTCGCCGTGCACGCGGAGATGGACGCCTCGGTCGCGGACACGCGCGGCGACGTCCATGACCGTCACTGGCGATGGGGAGACCGCGTCGCCCACGATCACCACGTCGGTGCCCTGCTTGGCCGTGCAGATGTCGCTCGGGTAGCGGACGCTGCTCTCTCGCGCGTCGGGCACGTGGGGGACGTCGGAAGGCCGGATCGGAACCTGCTGGTCGGCGAGCACCATGCGCCCCGCACCGCGGCGCGCGAAGGTCGCCTTCACCACGGCAATGACGACCTCCCGCCCGTCGGGTGCCGTATACGGCACCGCGAGTGCGGCAAAGCGCGACGTGTTGGCGAACGTCATGAAGGTCGTCCCGATCCCTTCCAAGCCTCGCGGTGGCACCCACGCGGCTAACAAGCCCGGCTCGAATCAACCGCGTCCATTGCGTCGCGGTCGCGAGCGTCAGTTCTCTACCTCTTGCTCCTGCGTCGCGTATTCGACGCGAGAGAAGCCAGCCCGCTATCAACCGTCGATGCCGCGCGCCAGCAGCCGCGCCTTGAGCCAAGGGATCGCCTCCCCGATCTTGCGGGACACCGTGCTCTCGCTCACACCCGCTCGCGCCGCGACTTCCTTGGCAGGTAGCTCCAAGAAAAAGCGCAGGTTGATGATCGTCGCATGTCCTGCGGGCAGTCGCGCCACCTCATCGTGCAGGGCCTTGTTCTTTCTGAGGTCTTCGAGACGCATCACCATGGCGGTGTCACCGCGCGAGTTCCAGACGTGCCCGCCCCCGCCCACGACGAGCGCGGCGGCCGCGTTCTCCGCCAGCTCGTCGTACTGCGCGATCTGCTGCGCGGGCCTGTCGTGCAAGACGTCGCCGCGATCCTCGATGGTGCCCCCGTACTCGCCGAGCGCCGCGGTGCCGGCGTCCGCCACGCGACGTTCGTGCGTATCGTTCTGCGGTCGCTGACCGTTCCGCTCCCTCGCTTTCTGAAAGAGCGTTTTGAGCGTCGACTGCACCCTCGCGTACACGTAACCCTCCAGCGTCACCGTCCTCGGCGTGTAGGTGCACACCGCGAGCGTCACGGCTTCGTCCGCGGCCCCGACGATGTCGTCCTCGTCGAGCCCCGGCGGGAGGCGACGTGCGTAGTACATCGCCACGTGCATCCCAATCGGGTAGCAGCGGTGAACCTTGTCCACCTGCTCTGGCGTGAGCTCCGGCGGCAGCGTTCCGGGGCGTCGGCGCGTCGTGGCCATGGCGACCTCAACCAGCTCCGTCCTTGCGCGCTTGGGGAGCCTCGTCGCTGGGGAGGCCCATGATCACGCCCTCACCGCTCGAGGACCGCAGCGCGCGCGGTCGGATCCCAGCGAGCATGCGGGACGCGACGGGGTGCGTGAGGAGGAAGCACCGCAGGTCGTCCGCCCACTCCTCCAGCACCGCGGGGGGGTACATGCCCTGGTACGGGGCAAGGGCGCGCTGGACGCGCTCCTCCACGAACCCTTCGGCGGCGGCCAGCTCGTCGGCGACCGCCGCCAAGTCCACGCCCGCGACCTCCTCGGTGGCCTCTTCCTCTACGTGCTCGCCTTCGCCCGTGGGCGCCGCATCTCCCATACGATCCTCCTGGGGCAACCTGGACGGTGCCCCTGGGCCGTTCGTGGCCTCTGCAACAAAACACCTTCCCGCGAGCCGAGATCCGTCAGAAAAATTGCGCGCAATTCTTTCGCGTCGATTTCTGACCGTCCGACGTTCGGGGGAAGGTGTTTCCTGTGAGACTCGAACTCGGGCCTGCGAGGAGATCATGTCCGCCAGCACACCTCAAGGAGGACGCCAGCGTCCGCCCACCTACACCGACCCCCTCTGTGGGACACGGTACCGGACCCTTAGCCCCCTCGGGCGGGGCGGGATGGGAGAGGTGGTGCTTGCCGAGCACCTCGGGCTCGGCAAGCAGGTCGTCGTCAAGCTGCTGCACGAGAAGCTGGCCAAGGACCCGTCCATCGTGCAGCGCATGCAGATCGAAGCGCGCGGCCTCGCGGCGCTGACGAGCCCGCACATCGTCCAGGTGATCGACCTCGGGCAGACGGCGTCGGGCCGCACCTACTACGTCATGGAGCGGCTCGTGGGCTGTACGCTCGGCGCCGAACTCAAGGCCCGCGGTGCGCTCCCCGTGGAGGAGGCCATCGGCTACGTCGTGCAGGTGCTCGCCGGGCTCGAAGCCGCTCACGGCATGGGCATCATCCACCGCGACATCAAGGCCGACAACGTCTTCCTCTGCCAGGCGACGAAAGAGACGCCCCGAACCGTCAAGGTGTTGGACTTCGGTGTGGCGAAGGTGCTCGACGTCGCGGCCGAGGTCCAGCGTCCAGCGCTCCCGCGCCTCGTGACCGAGCAGGGCAGCATCGTCGGGACACCCCGAATGCTCGCGCCGGAGCAGGCGCTCGGGAAGCCGGTCGACGCGCGCACCGACGTCTACGCGACCGCCCACCTGCTCTACACGCTGGTCGTCGGGCGCGGGCCGTTCGCCGACATCACGGAGGAGCTCGAACTGCTGAGGGCCAACCTCAACGAGCGCCCGGAGCCCCCGTCGTGGAAGGCCACGCAGCACATCCCTCCCTCGCTCGACCGGGCAATCCTGCGCGCGCTCGAGAAGCGCCCGGCGGATCGCTTCCCATCCGCGGCGGCGTTCGCCGACGCGCTCCGCGCCATTGCGGCCGAGTGCGCCCGGTCGGGGCCGGCAGTCCGTGTCGAAACCGCGCCGCTCCCAGCCGCGGATGGTGGTCGAGCAAACGCTTCGCGTACCCCGCAGGTGAGGACCGGGGCGCTTGCACCCGCGGACGCCACGTCCGCCGACGATGGGCGCGAGGATGCGACGGTGCAGCTCCCCGGAGGAACCGTGGGGGCGGCATCGAACCGTCCGATCGGGCCTGCCCTCGACGTAGACGACGCGAAGGGCGCGCCAGACGAGGGTGGTGCCCGCGGGTCGGAAGCCCTGCACCGACGTGCCGGCACGCCGTTGCTGGCAGGCCGCCGGGTCTCGGCGAGGCACGCGGGGTTTGTCGCGCTGATGCTGCTCGGTGCGGTTTTTTCGGCGATCCTGCTGCTCACCCTCTCCCGCATGATGCCATGAGCCGCACCCCCACCCGCAGCCCCGACAAGAGGGAAGCCCCTTCGCCGCAACCTGCGACGAGCACACCGCCGCATGCGTCCAAGCTTGCCGCGTCGGCATACAGTGGGGACGACGACGATAGCGATGGCACCGCCGAGCATGATTCCGAGCCCGAGGTGTCGGGCTGGGAGGCCCAACAGTGGAAGCCAGGCTACGTCTGCCGCGACTGGAGGATCGAACGGTTCGTTGACCGCGGCGGCATGGGCGAGGTCTATGAGGTGCGCGGAATCCTCGGCGGCAAGCACGGGGCACTCAAGCGGATCCTCCCCGAGCTTTCGATGCGCGCCGACCTGCGGGCGCGCTTCGAGACGGAGGTCGGCATCCTCGCCACGCTGGTGTGCCCCTATATCGTCACTTTGCTGCACGCCGGTTGGCACAAGGGAAGACCGTACCTCGTCATGGAATGGCTCGACGGCGTGACGCTACGCGACTTCCTCAACCGGCGCCGGGAGCCGATCGCGCTAGCGGACGCGCTCCACTTTGCGATCTGCATCGCCACCGCGCTTTGCGTCGCGCATGCGGAGAAGGTGTACCACCGGGATCTCAAGCCCGAGAACATCTTCATGCTCGGCAAGGAAAAGGGCACGCTCAAGGTCCTCGATTTCGGGCTCGGCAAGTGGGCTGGGAGCAACCGCGCGAGGACGTCGGAGCAGCCCGGCGGCGCGCTGTGCACGGTCCACTATGCGGCGCCCGAACAACTCGAGCGCACCGGCGTCGACGACCGCACGGACGTCCGCGCGCTTGCGCTGATCTTCTTCGAGATGGTGACGCTCCGCTGGGCGTTCGCCGACAAGACGGGCGTGCTGCCGGATCGAGAAATCGCTCGCGCAAACCAGCTCTTCGCCAAGCCGCATTCGCTCCGCACGCTTCTCCCCGGTTGCCCGCCGAGCCTCGCGGTGCTCATCGACCGAGCGCTCAGCCGTGACAAGACGAAGCGCCCTCACTCGAACGAGTTCCTCCAGGCGCTTCACGACGAACTTCGAGCACTGCTCCGCACGGGAAAGGCTGGCGAGGGTCAAACCCAGGACGACGCTAAGGCGCCTTTCTCCGCGCAGCCAGAGCCGGCCCACGAGACCTCCGTCGTGCGCGTCATTCCCCAGCTTTGCACGGTGACTCTTCCACCCGACCAACCCGCAGGAGATCCGACATCTGCGGGCAACCCCCTCCCACCGCCTACCAAAACCGTAAGGATGGAACGACCAACGGACGGTGCGCTCGAGGCCGCGCGGCGCGCGAAGGCGGCGCGGGAGGCAGCCGTGCGGCAGCAAGGGGCGAATGGCGGCCCAGCGGACACGACCCACGGGGGCCGTTCGGCGACACTGCCACCCGTTCCGGTCGGCTTCGAGGCCGCCCCCACGCCGCCGCTTGCGCCGGCGATGACCGACGTCCGGAGAGGTGCCGCGTGGCCTGTACCGCAGCTCACCGCAGCGACCATACCTCGCGGCCAGGATCCCACCATGCAAGGAAACGAAGACTCTGCTGCCGCACGGGCGAGCCTGGAGCTGGCAAACCGGCCGACGTCGCCCTGGAAGCGAGCGCAGGACGTCACACCGTCGGCGACTGCCTCGCAGCGTGGCCGGTCCCTCTTCGACCGCCCGCGGGAGCTTCGGGTTCCGATGTGGAGCGCACCTCTACTCGGGATGGCCGTGACGCTCGTTGTCTTCTTCGCGATCAAGCTCGTGCGAGCACCGACACGTCCAGCAGAGGCGCAGGCGAGCCCGACGGAGGGCTCCGGCCTCACCGCCGCACCTGTGGCAGCCGCGCCCCTCGTTGCGACGACCGCGAGCGTGACGGCTATGCCCGCGGCGACGGTGGAGGCCACCACATCCTCCGCGGCGCCGACGGTGGTTGCTAACGCGCCGATGGCGACGGCTACGCCGCCGACTCCTGCCGCAACGGTCACCGCCCCGGCGGCGAGCGCGGTGGTGGCGGCGGCTCCTGCACGAAGGCCGCTCCCCGCGGCTGCGGCCACGCCGACACCCCGCGCACCCGACGTCATCGAGTCCGACCCCGAGCCCATGTTCGTCCGAGGAAAGCGGAGCGCGCCCGCGCCTTCTGCCACGGCCGCAGAGCCGAAGCCGACCGACTCGAAGCCGTTGCGGGTCGAAGGGCACCGGATTTTCGAAGGAGCACGCCATGACGCGCAAGACCCCCGACGACCTCGACAGGTACCTGCCCGACAAGGCAACGCGCGAAGCGGTCCTGAACGGGCCCACCGAATTCAAGAGCCAAGCCGATCCGAAGCTGGTCGCGCGTCTCGAGGAGCTCAACCGTATGAGCTCGGAACCGGAACCCCTGCGTCCGGCGCCGCCAAGCGTGACCGCGTACGCGGAGGCCGAGATCCGAGAGGCCGACCCCGAGCACAAGACGCTCCCGCGCATGGAGCCGAAGGTGGAGCTGGCGGTGCCCCCGGCGCCGAGCGAGATGCCGACACAGCCATCGCTGCGGCGGATCGAGGGGGAGCCAGAGGTGCCCGGCGTGGAGCAGCGCGTGGCACGGCGCGGACTGCTGCGTGTCCCGTTTCGTACGGCCGCACTTGCCGTCCTTTCCGTATTCATCCCCGTCCTGATCGTGATCGTCCTGATGGGGCGCGCGACGCGCACCGGGGAGCGCGCCGGAGCAGCACCGCCGATGACGGCCATCGAACCCGCGCGGATCGCGCCGCCAGTGCCGGTGGGGAGCGCGGCAACGGCGCCCTCCAGCAGCGCCTCGTCTGCGCCTGCAACGAGCGCCGCG
This sequence comes from uncultured delta proteobacterium, assembly GCA_963827955.1. Lineage (GTDB taxonomy): Bacteria > Myxococcota_A > Polyangia > Polyangiales > Polyangiaceae > CAWHDJ01. The sequence goes on from CAWHDJ010000018.1 coordinate 545,423, forward strand.
CCCGCGCCGAGCAGCACGCCGAACGCCGCACCCAATGCGTCCTCGACGCCGCCTGCCCCCGCGCCGATGGGCGCACGCGTGAAGCCCAGGCGGCGTGGGGCTCCTAATGATCCATACGACGCGCCGCCAGCGACGGCGGCTTCACCCACCTCGCCGGTGGCGCCCGCCGCGAGTCCGCCCGTGGCCCCGCCCACCGCAAGCCCGCATGTGGTCCCGACCGCCGCGCCGTCGGTCGCGCCGTTGGTCGCAGCGACGGCGCAGCCCACGGCGAAGCCTAGTCGGTTGCCCAAAGACGACGACATCCAGATTTTCCACCAGCCCACCCCGCCGAGCCCCTGACCATGAGAACCGTCGCCCACCTGCTTGCCGCTGCCTGTCTTCTCTCGCCGGCCTGGCCCCTCCAGGCGCGCGCCCAAGGAAGCGAGCCTCCATCCGTGCAGGCCAATCGGCTCTTCGGACAAGCGCAAGCCGCGTTCGCGAAGGGCGACAAGGAGGGCGCCTACGAGGCGTACAAGGCCGCGTGGGCGTTGCAGAAGAGCTACGACATCGCCGGCAATCTCGGGGCCATCGAGCTGAAGCTCGGCAAGCCTCGCGACGCGGCAGAGCACCTCGCCTTCGCGCTTGAGGACTTCCCGCCTACCGGCGAGCCCGCACAGCGCAAGGCGGTCGCGAAGAAGCTCGCCGAGGCTACCCAGGAGGTGGGGCGGCTGCACGTCCAGGTCAGCGTAGCGGGCGCGAACGTGACGGTGAACGGAGCTACCGTGGGCACGTCGCCGCTGCCGAGCACCCTCTACGTCGACGCCGGCGCCGTCGTCGTCGACGCAAGCCTGCCGGGCTACGCCAGCGCGCGGCAGACGCTCACGGTGGACAAGGGCGCGGAGGCCAACGTCACGCTCAGCATCGTCCCCGAGCGCGGGAAGCCCAACCTCGCGGTCGTGATCAGCGGCTCGGCGCTGACGGCCGCTGCGCTCGGGACCGGCATCGGTCTCTTCGTGGCAGCGAACGGCAAGAGGAACGACACCGCCGGCACGCTGGCGAACCTCGTGAGCCTTGGCGGCTGCCCGGGTGCGTCCGCCGCGCAGTGCGCTGGTCTGCGCAACACGCTGGGGAGCGCCTCCACGATGCACAACGCGGCCGTGGGCACCTTCGTCGCGGCTGGCGTCGTCGGCGTCGCGACGGCGGCGTACGCGCTCATCGCGAGCCGGCCGCGCGCCGACGAGCGCGGCAGCGCGCAGCTACGGATCGCGCCGATGTTCGGCAGCACGGGTGGCGGTCTTCTGGTCGACGGTACGTTCTGAGGAGCGAGCAAACGATGCGACGACTCTCCGCTTTGGCCTTCCTGGGCCTCATGCTCGCCACCACGCTCCGTGCTGCAAGCGGCTGCGTGGATTGGGCGAACGACTGCCGACTGAACGGCGAGTGCTGCCCCGACGGCACCATGAACTGCTTCGGCGCGAAGGATGCGGGCCCCGACGGCGACAGCGGCTCGGACGGCGGCGACGGCGGCGAGGCAGGTCCGCCCCCTTCCTGCATCCCCAGCATGAACAGCGAGCCCGTCGCGGCGACGTGCGGCGTCTTCGTCTCGAGCGAGAAAGGCGACGACACCAACGGCAAGGGCACCCCCACGTCGCCCTACAAGACCATCGGCCACGCCCTCGCCAAGAACGCTGCCACGATCTACGCCTGCGCGGGGACGACGCCCTACTCCGAGGCGCTCTCCGTCGACCAGAAGGTGACCCTCTTCGGCGCCCTCGACTGCGGGACCTGGAAGTACGACGCCGCGAACAAGACCCAGCTCACGGCGCTGGCCGACATGGTGCCGCTCACGCTCTCCAGCAGCTCCGCGAGCGGGACCGAGGTCGAGGACTTCGCGATCACCGCGGCGGACGCGACGGTCGCGGGGGGCTCGTCGATCGCGGTGCTGGACGACAACGCGGATCTCGATGCTGGTGCGCGTGGATGTCGCGGCCGGCGCTGGCAAGGATGGCGACGCCGGGGCGGCGCAGACCGCGGCGATGACGCCCACCACAGCCGATGGGCAACCGGGCGCGGCCGATCAGACGTGCAACATTCCTGGTTCCATCGGCGGCGGGCTCGGTGGCAAGAACAAGTGCGGCACGACAGACACCAGCGGGGGCGCAGGCGGTGATGGACTCGCCGCTACGTCTGGCAATCCCGGCGGAGGTGGCAACCCGATGATGATGCCGAGCAACGGCGGCAGCCCCCAGACGCAGACGGCATCCTGCAACGTGAACAATCCGAAGGGTGCTGACGGCAGCACTGTCGGCGCAAGCGGTACGGGAGCGCGTGGCATCGGCGACGTGAGCGGCGCGGGCTATCTCGCTGCGACCGGGACGCCCGGCGGCACCGGACAGCCTGGTCAGGGCGGCGGGGGAGGTGGAGGCGCGTACGCATGCGACACCAATGGACATGTTTGCCGGGCCGAGCGGCGGCGGCGGCGGCGCGGGCGGCTGCGGTGGAGGGCCCGGCAACCCCGGTCAACCGGGCGGGAGCAGCTTCGGGATCCTCGCGGTGAGCGCGAACCTGACGCTCACCAGCGTGACGGTCGCTACGACGGCGGGCGGCGCCGGTGGGGTCGGTGGCAATGGTCAGCCCGGAGCGAACGGCGGCCAACCAGGCGACGCTGGCGGGGCGTGCATCATGCGGCGGTGGCAAAGGCGGCCAGGGCGCGCGCGGTGGCTCGGGCGGCGGGGGCGCGGGCGGGCACTCGGCGGGCATCGCGGTCAAGGGCGGCAAGCTCCCCGACCTGGGCACCACGACGATCGCGCTGGGCAACCCCGGGATGGGCGGCGCGGGCGGCGACATGGACATGACGGCGCAAACGAAGGGCGACGACGGGATGGCGTGCAAGACGCTCGACTTCACGGCGCCCTCAAGCCCGACGGCGTGCGCGATGTGAGGCAGTTGCAGCGCTTCTGACACCGCGCGCCCCGTTGGGCGCGCACCACGACCACGGCACGGGCGCCTCCTGGCGCTCGCTGGGGACGCTTTTCCTTCGGTCAGGGAGACACGACGATGAGCACCACGATCGGCGGCAAACCGGGTAAGGAGGTCGCGACAACGGGCAGCGGCCACGTCTCGCCAGGCCCGCCCGCGACGAGCATGCTGCCTCCGACGCCGGCCGGGCCGGTGCCGGCGGTCTTCGCGTACGTGGCCGAGTCGAGCTCCGCCACGCAGACCTCCGAAAAGCTCACCGTCGGGGGCAAGCCGGTGCTCGTCGTGGGGAGCGCCATGGACGTCCAGCGTCCCGGCAACCAGCCCGCGGCGCCGCCGGGCACCGGCGACGTCGTGACGCACGCGGTCTGCGGCAAGGCCGCGACGACGAGCGGTTCCTCCCGTGTGACGGCCGGTGGCAAGGGGATCTGCGCGACGGGCGACTCGACGGTGCTCAACGTCCCCTCGCCCTGTGGCAAGGTCGCGCAATCCAACGGCAAGCTGATCGCGGCCGTCGACTACAACGCGTCCGGCGCCGACTACGCGTTCGATGGCTGCGGTCGTCGTGACGGAGGGTGAGCCCGTCGCCGTCGTCACCGGCGAGGTGGTCGATGACATGGTTGATCTCGCCCTGCCCGGCCTGATCCCCGTCGAGTGGAAGCGGCTCTACTGCTCCGGCCGGCACAAGGAGGTCACGCCGCTCGGGCACGGCGGCTGGACGCACGCACTCCACCAGTGGATCGAGGTCTCCGCCGAACGCGTCACGATGCGCAACGACGACGGGCGCAACGTCCTGTTCGCGGTGCCCACGCTACGCGAGCCCGTCTTCCATCGCTGCAAACGGCTGCGCCTCTCGGCCCTCCGTGACGGGAGCTTCGAGGTCTACAGCCTCGACACGCGGCTCACCCGCCGCTTCGCCCGGCTCGCCAAGGGTGACGCGCGCGCCATGCTCCGCGAGATCCGCGACGCCTGGGGCAACCGCGTGGAACTGGTCTACGAAGGCGCGCGGCTCGCCCGCATCCTCGACACCGCCGGGCGCGAGCTGCGTCTCACCTACGACCAGGAGGGGCGGCTCACGCGCGTCGACGCGTGGGCGCAGGGCAAGGTCCACCAGTCGGTCAAGTACACGTACGACGAGGTCTATGGTGACCTGCTCGCGGCGACCAACGCCCTCGGCCATGTCGAGCGGTACGCGTACGACCCGTGGCATAGGATGACCAGGAAGACGCTCACCAACGGCGTCTGGTTCCGGTACGCGTACGACCGCAACACCGGCCGCTGCAAGCGGACGTGGGGCGACGGTGGCACGCACACCCGCTGGGGCAACGGCAAGCTGCACCAGGTGAAGTTCGAGGTCGACTTCGCCAAGCACACCACGCACACGCACGGCAACGAGGAGCCCCGCAAGTACACCTGGAACGACCAAGGCGCGGTGCTGCGCGAGGAGACCTTCGACGGCACGCACGTGACCGAGAAGGAGTACGACGCCGACCTCCACGTGACGGCCGAGCGCAACGCGGCCCGAGAGATGACGACCCATGCCTACGACGAGCTCGGCAACCGCGTCGCGACCACCGACCCCGCCGGCAACGTGACGCGCTGGCGCTTCGACGAGGAGACCCCGATGGAGCGCATCGGGCCCGACGGCCTCTCGACGAAGTACAAGCACGACATGAGGGGCGCGCTGACCGAGGTGACGTACCCCTCGGGCGAGACCTTCGCGCTGGACTACGACCGCCACGGGAGCGTCACGGGGGTCTTCGGGCCCGTGGGGCGCCTCGCGGCCTTCGCGTACGACGACGCCCACAACCTCTCCGAGGAGATCGACGCGCGCGGCGGGCGTTGGCGCTACGGCTACGATCCGCTCGGCCGCCCGATCACCCGCACCGATCCGCTCGGGCGCACCACGCGCGTCAGCTACGACGCGCTCGGCCAGCCGGTGGCGATCGAGCGTGCAGACGGCACCGAGGTGCACCTGGAGTACGATGCGCGCGGCAACGTCACGAAGCACACGGATCCGCTCGGCCACGTCACGACGATGGAGTACGCCGGGACGGGCGTGCTCGTGAAGCAGACGACGCCCGACGAGCAGGAGTGGACCTTCGAGTACGACTCGCTCGAGCGGCTGCGCTGCATCCGGAACCCGATGTGCGAGACGTACGAGTTCGAGTACAATCGGGCCGGTCGCGTGCGCGAGGAGAAGACCTTCGACCAGCGGCGGCTCAAGTACCAGCACAACCTGGCGGACCGGCTCTCGCGCATCGAGCGCCCGGACGAGACCTGGCGCGCGTTCCAGTACGATCCGCTCGGTAACCTCGTGCGCGAGACCTCGTCGCACGGCGCGCAGGTCTTCGATCGCGACGACCTCGGGCGCCTCCTCAAGGCCACCATTGCCGAGCACAACGGCAAGACGGTCGTCTCCTTCGAGCGCGACAAGCTCGGGCGCGTCGTGGCCGAGAAGCAGGGCGAGCGGACGATCCGTTTCGAGCGCGACGCGCGCGGGCGGCGCACGGCGCGCACCCTGCCGGACGGCGAGACCACCCGCTACGGCTACGACGTGATGGGCGCGCTCATCGCCGTCAAGCACGGCGGGCAACGGATCGACATCGAGCGCGACGTCGTGGGCCTGGAGACGAAGCGCCACGCCAACGGCGGCGTCGAGATCGCCAGCGCGTACGACGTGATGGATCGGCTCGTCGAGCAGAAGGCGACGGCACCCTCGACGGCGGGCGCGGCCGTGAACGACGCGCTCGTTGAGCGCGTCTGGCAGTACGACGCCGCGGGCCGTGTGCGGGCCATCTCCGACGCGCACTGGGGGACGACGCGGTACGCCTACAATGACCTGGGGCAGCTCATCGAGGCGAAGCGCGGCGCGTTCGCGGAGGTCTTCGACTACGACGGGATCGGCTCTCTCCAGGCCGTGCTCAAGACGCTGAGCGAGCGCGAGGACGCGCGGCTGACGTGGGACATCGGTACCGGCAACGTGCTGCACAGCACGAAGGTCGCCGACTTCACGAACGACGTGAACCACCGGCGGTCCACGATGACGGACGACAAGACCGGCGCCGTCACCGAGTATCTCTGGGACTGCCGGGACCGGCTGCGCGAGGTGCGCTTCCCCGACGGGCGGCGCGCGCTCTACACCTACGACGCCTTCGGCCGGCGGGTGCGCAAGGAGATCGTGCCCAAGGTGGAGCCGGCCGAGCTGGCGAAGGGCAAGGGGCCGGCGGTCGAGGTCACCGAGTTCCTGTGGGACGGCAATGCGCTCGCCGCCGAGCTGTCGACCGAGCACGGCGCGCGCGTCCATGTCCATGAGCCAGGGACGCTTGTGCCGGTGCTCCAGGCCGAGCAGGGCGAGGTCTTCGCGGTGGTGTGCGATCACCTCGGGATGCCGAAGGAGCTGCTCGGGCAGGATGGGCGCGTGGCCTGGGCAGCGGCGCACTCGGCGTGGGGGCGGGTGGTCGACGTGAAGGGTCGAGGCGCGGCGCCAGGGGAGCGGTCAATCGCGAGCCCGTTCCGGCTGCTCGGGCAGTACGCCGACGAGGAGACGGGGCTCTGCTACACGCGGTTCAGGTATTTCGAGGCCGCTACAGGGAGGTGGCTGAGCCCGGATCCGCTGGGGCTCCTGGGCGGCCTCAACCTGCTCGCGTTCAACGGGTGCCCGACGAACGATGTGGACCCGCTCGGCCTGGTCTGCAAGAGGCCCCGAAACGCCCAGCAGCAACTCCGTGCGCTCGGCCCTCTGAGGGGACGAAAAGCTGCGGACATCGAAGCTGACCTCCAGGCGCGTGGCTTCCGGTCCAGCCCCGCAAGAAGTGGCGGGACGGTGTGGACGAAAGAGATGCCCAAGGGGCAGACGGCGGCCGTCAGGATCGACCCCGCGACCGAGCGTACTCCGCCGAGGGGCTGGGCCGACGAGGTCCCGCACGCGCACAAGGAAATTGTTCCGTCGGGCAACGTCGACTCGCGTGGGAATTATGACCATAATGATGGTCCGATCTCGCTCGATGACTCGGCACGGAAAACTGACGATCGCGAAGCCACTCACATCCCCATTCAAGAATGAAAAAGCCCGAACCTCAACTGCTTACCAGAATCGCGGCGTTGGCGCGCTCACTCTGCGACGATCCACGCGATGCCGCAACCCTCTCCTCAGCCGCAGAGGTGATCGCCGAAGGACAGGGGCGTCTTCTTTTCGAGGCCGTGCTCGAGGCGCGAAAAGACCCCATGGCCGACAACGATGACGCGGCGATCGTTGCCACCATGTCCTCCCTTGAAAAGATGATGGATGCTAACCCCGGTGTTGCAGGCTATCTCATGGCGCGGCTTCATCCGATTGCTGGAGCTCGCTACCTGCACGCAACGTGTGAAGGGATCGAACTTTGGATGTGGCACAGCACGAGCGTCGACGTCGCCGAAAGCCTGATGAGACTGGTTCATGAGGGCGTACGGCCGCGGTTGCGCAAGAACTACGAGAAATGGGCGGATAGAATCCGCAAACAACGATCAGGGTGAACGCCATGGCCCCGCGGCCCGACAGCACCAATGCCCAATGACACTCATTGCCGCGTCTGCGGCCTCGACCAATTGGAACCTCCATGGGGAGGTGACGGGAGGAGCCCGTCGCTTGCTATATGCGATTGCTGCGGCGTGGAGTTCGGCTATGAGGACGTGACACCCGAAAGCGCACGAGGCTACCGCGCACGCTGGCTCGCGTCCGGAGCGAGGTGGTTCAGGCCGAAGGCCATGCCTGGCGGCTGGGATCTGGACATGCAGCTCCGGCAGGTGCCCCCCAATTTTCAATGATACCGCCGCGCTCGGTTTCGCTCACGCCATTGCGTGATGCCTTGGTGTCAAGCGACCCTGCATCCCGCGCACAGCGCCGCGTAACGGGCGAGCTGCTCGGCCGTGGCGTCCGCGATGGCGGCCTCGATCGCCTCGGGGTCGGTGGGGCGTCCGTCCCGGCACCCGAGGCACGGGAGCTTCTCGGGCGTCGTCTTCGCCAGCGACGTCGCGACGTGATGGCACGCGAGCCCAACGTGCCCCCTGGAAAGGAACGGCCGGATCACCTCCACGAGCGGCGCGTCCTGCGAGCCCCGCTCTCCCGTGTTCGCGACGGCGGCGCGGAGCAGCGCCAGCTCGAACGGCGAGAGCCTCTCCACCGGCTCGCTCTCCCGGGCGCGCGCGATCACCGCGGGTGCCTACCGAGAGCAGCCCCCAGCCGTCGGGGAGCAAGCTCTTCGACGTCACCACGTGCTGCCAGGGCGCGGGCACGGCAATCCAGCAGGCCGCCGCGTACGCCACGAAGGGCGCGCTCTTCTCCGGCGTCTCCCGGGCGAGATCCGTCGCGGAGGTCTTGATCTCCACCAGCTCGACGCGCCCACCGTCGGACGGCCAGAACGCGACGGCGACGAGATCGGCAACGCGGAGGCCCTCCACGCGGCCCTGGGCGCTCCGCACCTGGGAGACGAGCACCCAGCGGTCCGGGCGGTAGCGCGCGGCGAGCTTCGCTGCGAGGGCGCGCTCACGAGACACGAGGCACGCCCTCCCGCAGGTAGACGGCCAAGAGGTCCAGCTCCTCTTGCGCGGCGCAGAGGGTCTCGTGCAGGGCCGCGCCATGCTGATGGACGTCGGCGTGCTGGGCCTCCGGCGGCATGAGGGGCTCCGCGTCGACGGCGTCCTCGGCCGCGAAGCGGAGGGCGTCGAGGTCGAGCCGGGCGGCGACCAGGCACGCGCGGAGGGGTTCGAGCTGCGCCATCGTGATGCGGCGGGCGGGGTCGCCGCGCACGCTCCGCGCCTATTCCAGGCCCACCTGTGCCTTGGTCACCAGCTTGTCGTTTTGGAACATCGCGCTCATGTTGGCGCCGATCATGCCCTGGCCCTTCCACCTGTAGGAGACGGTCACGATCCCGGCGGTGTCGGAGCGCGCTTCTTCGTCGCCCTCGGCGCCGAGCACCCCCACTGCCTGCGCGTAGCTGATGCCAGTTTGGAGCCGAAGGAAGGCAGCCTTGCTGACCCCCTTCTGCCGGGCGCCCGCAAGGACCGCGACGTCGGGCGGGGATGCGCTCGGGCCGCTCGCTAGCCAAGCAAGGAACAGGCCGAACGTCGCGAACGCGGCGCCCGTGGCGGTCAAGTACGGGTGGCGAGAGTAGAACGGCGCGGGCTTCGATCGTTTGAGCTTTGCCATCCGCCCACAATAGGCCGTGGGTGAGCCGGGTGGAACGCGTCGCAGCGGGATCCGGGAGTGTCCCTGCCGCCCGCTTGCATTTTGTTGACCGACCCGCGCGCGCCGGAAGGTGTTTCCATCGGGAGCCCGATCAGGCCCCCGGCGATGGCAGCGCTGCCCCGCGTGCAGGGTTGCACAGGAGAAGGCGTGGTCGGCGCCCGCCCAAAAACCGGCGAGACATCACGGCGGAGGTGTGCCTTCCCGCCGAGGAGTGGAGGTCATCATGCGGCGGTTCTTCTTCTTGCGGCTCGGGATCGTGCTGGTGTCGGCGTTCGTCGCGCTGGGGTGCGGAGGTGCGCCGCGCGCGGAGCAGGTGGGCCACGGAACCGGCGGCCATGCGAGCGCCCTCGCCACCACCGCCAGCACCACGGGCACGGGCGGCCACGCAGGTGACGGCAGTGCGATGGCTGCCACCGCAAGCAGCTCGGGCACCGACGGATCGGGCACGGGAGGCGGCACGGGCGGTGCTGTCCCCGTGACGAACCTGTTCGTGGACGCCCTTGGGGGCTCCGACGCGAACCCCGGCACCGAGAAGGAGCCTTTCAAGACGCTCGAGAAGGCGCTTTCGGTCGCGAAGAGCGGCCAGACAGTGCAGCTCGCGAGCGGCACCTACGACGCGAACAGCGGCGAGACGTACCCGGAGACCGTCCCCGATGGCGTGAACATCGCGGCGGTCACCGCGGGCCAGACCGTGCTGGTCGGCGACGGCACCACGCCGCCGGAGGGGTTGAAGCTCGCGGGGAGCGCCACCATCAGCTACGTGAGCCTCGAAGGATTCGCCGATGCGATCAGTGCGTCCACCGGGATGCAGACGCTTACGGGCGTGAGCTTCCTTCAGGATGGCACCGCGGTCTCGCTCACCGGCAACGCCCAGAGCAAATCTCTCGACGTGCTCGATCTCGGGCGGCGCCAGGGCGTTCTCCCTCGCTGCGGCATCGCAGGCCACCATGTCGGGTGGCGATGTGCATGACCTCGGTCCGCAGTGTGTCGGCGGCGTGGGCCTCGGTGAGTTGGATGAAGCCGCGACCCTCACGCTCGACAACGTGAACGTCAACAATGTCGCGGGCGACCTCGTGCTGTATTCCGCCTCCTCCGCCACCATCAAGAACAGCGCGCTCCATGGCGTTGGATACGCCGACTGCGGTGGCGAAGACGCGTTCTCATTGACTGAGGCGTCGTCCCTCACCCTCGACAACACGACGCTGATCGCTGCACAGACTGCGGTCTGGCTCGATGGCGGTGGTACGGGCGTGATCCTCACAGGCGGATCGATCTCGGCGCTGGGTGACGCGATCGACGCGGAGAGCGCCTCATACGTGCAGGCGACAGGGACGACGTTCTCGATGGTGGGTGGCGCAACAAACACGACGTCCTTCGGCGTCATCGCGGAGACCGCGACGACCGTGAGCTTGACGAACGCAACCATCGACGGCTTCACCATCGGGATCGAGATGCAGGCCGGCACCGCAAAGGTCCGCTCGACCACGATCGCCAACTGCGGTAGGGGGATCGATCTCGTAGGCGGGAGCCTCGACCTGGGGACGCCGATGGACCCTGGGGCGAACGTCTTGCAGACCAACAAGTCGACGGGGCTGGTCGTCGAGGGGGCCAGCAGCGCGACCACCACGCTGGCGGTCAACGCGGTGGGCAACACCTGGATCCCCAAGGTCCAGGGTACCGACGCGAACGGGCAGTACACGAGCGGCACGCTCACGGGACCGTACGGGACGAGCGCGTCGACGCCGAACAACATCGTGATCGAGCAGGCGGGCTCGAAGGTCGTCCACTGAGGGAGCACGGCCATGCGCTCTGCGTGAAGGTGGAGACGTCGTGGCGCAACCATCGTGAAGGAAGATGACATGAACACCACCCCGGCACGTCTCTGGGCCCTCGCGGTCCCGGGCATCCTCACGCAGCGCAACGGGCATGACCACGGGCTCCTCGGGGGCGCCGCGTCCTCCCCGGAGGTTGCGCAGGACCGTGCGACGGTGCTCCGTCGTGATTGGGACGCGGCAGACCGCGCGGGCCTCGTCAAGTCCCTCGACTGGCTCGCGCGCGACGGCCACCGCCGAGAGTTCAACCAAGTCTGCGCGCTGGACCAGGAAGTCTGCGCCAAGCTCCAGCCGTGGGAGACGGTCGAGAGCGCGATCGACGACAAGGAGCTGCTCGCGAAGATCCACTTCACGCGAAGGCACCGCGAACGCGTGGGCACGCGGAGCCTTCTCGTCTGGGACATGGTGCGGCTCGTCTCCGTCGCCGGCTGGGGTTTTCTCGCCGGAATGATCAGCGAGGACGAGGCGTGGAGCTACATCATCCCGGCGGCGCAGACGCTCCAGCGCGCGTACGCCTCTTGGGACGAGCTCGGGAAGCATCACCTTCTCGGGCGTGAGTTCTGGGCCGGCGAGTGGGACGGCCGCTTCGCGCGCTGCCATCTCGCGATGTTCGACGACCTAGCAAGCCCATGGCGAACGCTACCGTGGAGCACCGACCTGACCCAGCACGGCCTGGCGGTGCCGATGCAGACGATCGTCATCGAGCCGCTGCCCCCGCCTCGCCCGGTGGTGAAGAAGGCCGTGATCCCGCCTTCACCCGTCGAGGACCTCGAGCCGGGTGCGGGTTCGATGGTCGGGATGCCGGGGCGCAAAACGGTCGGCATCTGGGTCGCGGTTGTGATCCTGCTGGCACTCGTCGGAGCCGGCCTTGCTTTCGCGCCGCGCTTTCTCTCGCGCACCCGCCGATCGGGCGTGGTGCCGCCCGCAGCCGCTCCCGCCCCGAAGCCGTCACCTGCATCGACGAAGAAGCACTAACCTCGGAGAACAAGGACTGGAGAGCCCCATGACCCCCTTCCTCACCGGCGAGGCCCGAGAGCAGGCGCGGAAACAGGACCGCGTGCGCGCGGAGGTGCATCCGCTCGACTGGCAGGACGACTTCGGCCCGCTCAAGTACACGCAGTTCACGGAGTTCGTCTCGCACATGCAGGCGATCGACCGCGCCTCCGAAGATCCCGCGAAGGAGCACGCGCTCTGCGTCGAGTTCGGCTACCGAGACATCTCCCACTTCCGCCGCGTGTGCAAAACGTTCGTCAAGTATTGGGGCAAGCAGGACGGCGCCCGGACGCTGGCCACGTTCGTCTGGAAGGAGCCCGAGTTTTCGCAGGCGCTCATGGGGGCCATGCAGCTCGACCGCGCGCGGACCGCTCAGACGGCGCTGTCGACGAACGCTGCACTTGCGGCACCCGAGGAGGGCCTCTCGATGGAGCAGTACGGCTGGGTCTGCGCGCAGATCGCCGGGCGACAAGTCGAGGTGCGAGAGCTCCAGCGCATCCTCGCGCAGGTCGGTCTCGACGTGCCCAAGTGGGAGCGTGTCACCAACGCCTGGGTCGCCAGGATGACGGCCGACGCGACCGGCACCCTGCACATGCTCTTCACCCAAGCGTACACCGCCGGGAGCGCGTCGAGCGCGCCTGCACCCGGGAGCGCGGCCGTGCCGAGCGCGGACGCATCCGCGTCGGCACCACCGGGCGCGGAGCCGATGTCGCTGGCGCAGTACGCGGAGCTCGGCGCACGCATGGGCGTCTGGGGCAAGCAGGGCAAGGACGTGAACGCCATGCTCCTCCAGACCTACCAGATCAGCCCCGGCGACCTGGCCAAGGTGGGCCTCTACTGGCACGCGCGCTTCAACGACGACGTGCGGCTACTCGGCGAGTACACGCGCCTGCAAGAGCGCTTCGACAGAGAGTACGCGCAGGCCGACCCTGACGCCGATCTGGTCTTCTGATGCACCCGCCCCTGCTCGCCCAGCTCGACGAGCTCGACGCCCGCGTCGGTGAGCACGTCACCGCGATCCTGGTAACCGCCCAGGCCGCCCCGCCCGGCGGCGGCCACGCGTGGGATCGGCTCCTGACCTTCTATGGGGTCGCGCCGGACAGCGCACGCAATCGGGTCGAGCAGGTGCGGCGGCTCTCTATCGAGGGGGGCGCCGTCCCCGACGAGGTGCGCCGTGCGCTCGGCGCCATGGTGCAGCGGGCGGAGGGCGCTCTCCGCGGACTGGTGGCAGGCGCGACCGCGGACCCTCGCGCGAGTGCCCTGAGCGCGCGGCTCGAGCGCATCGTGGCGGACGAGGGGGCGAGGTACGAGGCGTCGCTACGTCGTCGGCAGGTGGCCTCGGTGTTCGCCAACGCGGCGGCAACGTCGAAGCAGACGCCGTGGGCCGACCAAGGAGTCGACGCGCCGCTCGTTCTGTCGTGCCCAGCGTGCGGAGCGCCGCAGGAGCGGGCACTCGACTTTCGGTGCCGCTACTGCCACGCGTCCATGGCGTGCGGGAGGGAGGCATCACGATGATCGCGACCCCGAACGAACCTGAGCGCTACCGCCGCTGGTCCGAGTTCCTCGCCAAGATCAGGGGGCGCGTGGACGAGCTGTGCCTGGAGGCTGAGGCAGGCACCCGTGCGCTCATCGTTGAGGACCCGACGGATCCTCAGCCGCTCCAGACGGCGCTTGGAGCCCTGGATCAGCGCGTCGAGGGCATCCGTCGCAAGATGGAGAAGACCTGGCACGACCAAGAACTCGATCGTGAGGTCCACCCCGGGCCGGGTGGCACTCACCGTCGCGCCCCTGAGACGGCGTACGCCGAGTGGCACGCGACCGAGCGGTACGTGCTCGAGGCGTGGACGACGGGCAAGGTGTGCTGCATGGGGCAGTTCCTCCGCGCGATGTGGCCGCACGTCAGCGGCGCGCTGGCGAAGCCGGTCTTGTGCAGCCAGTGCGGCGCGCCCCTCGCGCCCTCGGTGCGGCACAGATCGGAGACGGTGGCGTGCGTCTATTGCCGGGCCGTCAACCAGTGCATCCCTGAGCCGGTCGTGCGGTCGTGGTTTCACACTGCTCCAGCCGCGCTTGCATTGGAGCAGGTGCTCCCGCAGGGGTTCCGGGTGCGTCGCGCGCTCGAAGACGTGGGGTACTGGATGGACGCCGAGTACCGCCGAATCGGGGAGCGGCCGAAAGAGCCCGAGGAGTCGAAGCGCCATCGGGCTGCGCTCGCGCGCGCGTATTACGCCGCCCTGGCCGCAGCGAAGGCCGCGATCCTGCCCATGACGCCCGCTGAGCAGGCAGCGGACGTGGAACGGGCGATGAGCATGTTCACAAGAGCGCCGGAGAACGAATGAACCTCGCGTGCCTCTGCTCCCTGCGGGGGGAGCAGCCAGGGGCTTGGGCTGACGCTGTGGGCGCTGGTCCCGCTCAGCTCTTCGGCTGCGGAAGGAACACGAGATACGAGCCCTCCGTGGGGCCGAGAGGCCACCCACCCAGGCGCCAGATGTCGATGAGCGGGCGCCAGGGATCCGCTCGCGGCACGACGTTGACGAGGTACGCGGCCCTCCAGCCCACGAGCTGCGCGGCGGTCACCGCGGCGGTAAACACCTTCTCGCACGTGCGGAGGATGAAGCCCGCGATGATGCGCTTGCGCCACCCCGGCCCCTCGCGGCAGACCGCGCAGTCGAGGGAGTGGATGGGCTTGTCCGGGACATGGCGGTCAAAGGCGCGCTGGGCCTCGGCGATGGCCTGGCGGAACATGACCTCGGGAGCCGGCACATTGCCCGGCGCGTAGGTGAAGAGGTCGTACGCCGCATCCCAACCGCCTTGCCACGCCGCCTCGCGCGCCGCGCCGAGCGCCTTCACCATGCCGTCGACGGCCCGGAGCGCGGTCGCGAGCCTGTAGTGCTCCTCCAACGCAGCGAACGGACCGAGCGGGCCCGACGCGCTTATCCCGGTCGCGGCGCTGCGCCCCGCCTCGCTCCAGGCCGCGTTCCACGCGCCGAAATAGGCGGAGCGCGTGAGCTTGTGCTGGGCGAGCTGCGCCCCCACGGCCGCGGTCGTGTTGCCCCGCACCGAGCACGCCAGGTTGATGGCCGTGGTCTCCGCGTCGGGCCTGCGCTGGATCTGGTCGTGTCGGTCGCGCGCCTCATGCCACGTCCGCACGAGCTCAACCGGCGGCGTCGAAACGGCACCGTAGTCCCTGAGCGCGGCGTAGTGTTCGCCGACCAGCTCCGTGACGCGCGCGTCCATGCCTTCGCGGGTCTGGGGGCGCAGCCACCGGATATGATCCACGTCGTCGACGAAGCGCGCAACATCGTCCGCACGTGGCCCCAAGGTCTCACAGGCAGCCACCTCGCGCTCGACGTGCAGCGCCCTGACCCGTAGGCCGCCCTCCCCCCCATCGAGCGCATCGAGCAGGTCGTCATCGTCAACCGTGCCCTCGAAGACGCGCACCGGCCAGTTCGTGCCGTACTCGGCGCCCTCCCGGTTTGCCCAGAGCCCGATGGCGTGCCCAATCGTGGTGCCCACGCTCAGACCGCGCGGTCGGCGGAACGTCTCGCCCGGCTTCAGGTGATCGCCGCATCGGTACACGCGCATGCTGGCCACGTCGGTGCTCCATTTACTGCGACACCCGCGTGCCTGGCGAGGTGGTTCTGCGAAGAGGCCGGAGACCCGCTCCCTGGCCGTCCCGCGCGCGGCGCGGCTTGCATAGGCAATGCACGTGCCACCTTCCCCCTGCATTTTGTTGACCGACTCGCGCAGGCCGGAAGGTGTTTCCGTCGGGCGCTCCGAGTCGGAGGCACCCCAACGGCACCGCAGCGTCGGCGTGCCGCCCACCACAGGTCCATCCACCAGCTCGCCCGTCGGCGAGGAGGAGCCCGTGTCTCAACCGCAGCCCAGGGAACCCGCGGCCCACCCGGAGTCGCACGTCTCGCCGATGCCGCCCGATCGCCCGTCCCACGTTCGGCCGCGGCGCACGGTCGTCGAAGCGTTCGGGAACTCGGACGTCGGCCTGGTTCGGGAGCGAAACGAGGACAGCTACGCGGTACTGCGGGACCTCGGACTCTTCATGGTGGCCGACGGCATGGGTGGCGGGAAGGCCGGCGACGTCGCGTCGAGGATGACGATCGATTGCGTTCGCGAGGCGCTCGAGAACGAGGACATGACCTGGCCCGTCGGCATGGGCGAGCGCAGCAAAGCCACGCCCTCCGAACTGCTCCTCGTCGCTGGTCTTCAACGCGCAAACGCGCATCTGTTCAACCTCGCGCAGCGCAACGTGGCGATGGCGGGCATGGGGACTACGTTCTCCGGGCTCGTCCTGCTCGACGACCGCGTGGTGATCGCCCAGGTAGGGGACAGCAGGATCTACCGGCTCCGAGGCGACGAGCTGACGCAGCTCACGACCGACCACACGTTGCTGGAAGCCTGCATCCGAGCAGGTCAGTGGAGGCGCGAGGAGGCGGACGTGTTCCCAGCGCGCCACGTCATCACGCGAGCGATCGGTACGCACGAGGAGATCGAGGTGGACACGCTCGTCGACGAGCCCGCCGCTGGGGACGTTTACCTCATCTGCTCGGACGGCCTCCACGGACTGGTCCATGAGCAACAGATCCGAGCCGTCCTTCGCAGGGAGTGCGATCTCACCCGGGCAGTGGGCCTGCTCATCTCGCTCGCGCTCGATGGGGGCGGGACCGACAACGTGACGGCCGTGCTCATGCGCATCGTCGCAACGGGCACTCGGTAGCGATGGCGTGCCGGTCGCCGGCGGGTGGACCGAACAGGAGAGGGAACCTTGACAGGACAAGGATCGTCGTTGGTACTGACCGCCGCAGGGGCGAGCAACATCGGCGGCCAGCGCCGAAACGAGGACGTCTACCGCTGGGACGAGGAGCTGGGCTTGTTCGCCGTTGCGGACGGCTTGACCACGGGGCCCGCAGCCCTGGTCGCGGCCGAAACCGCGGTGCAAGCCCTATTCGCGTACGTCACGGACCCCAACACCACGTCCCCTGCGAGCCCGCGCGAGCGGCTTGAGCGCGCCATGGGGCACGTCAACCGGCAGGTGCGGGAGGAGGCCGCAAAAGACGCAAACTTGCGCGGCATGGCGACGGCGTTCGCGTGCGCAATGCAGCACGGCAAGCTCCTACTCGTCGGCCACGTCGGCGACGCCCGCGTGATGCGCTTCCGGAACGGCCAACTGGAGCGCCTGACCAGTGACCACCGCAAGGACGACGAACTCACGCGTGCGTTGGGGCTCGCGGACCGCGTTCGTCGCCGACGTGAGCGTCGAGGTGCTTCACGCCGGCGACGGCGCCCTGCTCGCCACGTCGGGGCTGACGAGCGTTCTCGACGACGGCACCATCGCAGCCATCCTGCAACGCGCCCGCGGTCCGCGCACGGCGGTGGACGAGCTGATCAAGGCCGCGCTGAGACGTACCGCGCCCCAGAACCTGACGTGCATCTACGCGTGCTGGAGGCCGATCGGCCCGTAGGGGAGCGAACGGGGCATGATGACGCAACCGGCTGAACGAGGAAGGAACGCGACATGACAGCGCAACGTGCGCGGATCGTGGTGGTCGAAGACGACGAGAAGCTGAGGAACCTCATCTACCGCGTGCTCGCGGACCAGCACGAGGTCCTGGTGTTCGGCCGGGCGCAGGCGGTGCTCGACCGGATCGCGGCGGGGGAGCTGTTCGATCTCGTTCTGTGCGACCTGATGTTGCCCGGCATGTCGGGGATGGTCTTTCACGAGCGCGTGGCGACCTCCGCACCGGAGCTTGTCGCGCGCATCGTCTTCATCACCGCGGGGCCGACTACGGAGAGCGCACGCGCGTTTCTCCAGCGCCCGGACATACGGCACATCGAGAAGCCGTTTGGTCTCGACGCGCTTCGCGCGGACGTGAAGGAACACCTGCGACGCGTGGGTGGACCGCCCTGACGGTGGATCCAGCGGTCGACGATGAACCTGCCGGCAAGATGCCGAGAGCGATGACCTCGAGCCCTGTGAGTTAAGGATCCCATGTCCATGCCTCCGTCTCCCACTGTCCCCCCTTCCGCGGTAACACGCGCGGCAGGCAGCAAGCCCGCGTCATCCATTCCGCGCGAGTCGGCACCAGCGCGAGCACCTTGGTTTGCGGGTGGCCTGCGCGAGCGCCCGCTCGTCGACCTCGCAGCGGTTCGGGAGAACATCTTCCAGTTGGTGCTGCCGAACCTGAGAGCCGATCCCAGCCTGGTGCATGGCTGGCGGCTCTTGCGGGCCATCGGGGACACCTACACTTGGATCGATCTACCCACGCTCGGCGACGGCATCGCGGTTCTCGGCTCGCATCCGGAGTGTGACCTCGTGCTCACGGACGACCCCTGCATCGCGCACCGCCACCTCGCGGCGGTAGCGGTGCGGTCCTGCAAGGATGCGCCACACGCGAACCGGCTCAGGCTCATCGACCTGAAGACAGGTGTGCCCATGTTCGGGGACGACGACGAGCCGCGGTGGGCCGTGGCCGACGCGGCGCTGAGCGTGCGGGTCGGACACCACCTGCTCTACGCATACCCGGTCGGTCCGGGTGACGCCGCGAACGACGCCCCCGACGACGGCGACTTGCACGCCTCCGCGCTCGGTGCGCCATTCGCGTCGGGCCCACAGAGTTCGCAGAGCTCGCTGCCGGGCGGGACGCAGGGCCGCGTTCGGTTGACCGCCGAGGGGCGCGGCACAGGTGCGTCGAATCGAGCTGCCCCTCGACGCGCTCGACAACGGTGTCGTTCTCGGCCGAGGCTGCAACTGCCTCGAGGCGGCGCTCCGGCGGGTCCTCGACGACGGTGCCATCTCGTGCACGCACCTGCTTCTTCTTCGGGACCGGGACGAGCTTCTCGCGTTCGACCTCCGCTCGACCAACGGCACGCGCGTCGGTGGACGGCGTATCCGCCGCCACCGCATCGACACCGCGGAAACGCTCGAGCTCGGCCGGAAGGTGTCCCTCCACGTCACGTGCCTCGAAGGCTGATGAGTAACGCCATGCTCGATCGATTGCGCAACAACCGCGCTTGGCGCTGATTCGATTCTCTTCAGTACGCGCAAATTGGGCGCATTCGCGGAGTGAGCAAACGTGGACAAGGTCGTGCAAGACGTAGGGACGATCGCCGGGTGGGTCGCGAACGACGTGGCAGTGCGCACTTGCATCCGCAGCCTGGCGCCACCAGCGGAGGCCCCGGCCAGCGAGGCGGCGCCAGAGGGCGCACGGGCCGAGCTCCGCAACCTCCTCACCGCCGCAGCGGACCTCGTCGTTGCGCGTCCGCTCGACGCCGCCGCGCTCTACGAACGGGCGCGCGCGATCTGTCAGGCCGAGCAACTCGCCCAGGACGAGGTGACCGTCGTGATGGCACTCGGCTGGACTTGCGCCGCGGTGGGAGCGCGAGAGCAGGCGGCACATGCGTATGGCGAGGCTGCCATGCTGGCGGAGCGCGAGTGCCTGTGGGCGCTGGCCTGCGAGGCATGGCTCGAGGCAGGCGCGCGCCGAGCGCCCGGCGACCATGCCGGCGCCGCGGTGGCCTTTCGGTCGGCAGCGGCGGCTGCGAAGTTGGCGGGCCTCGTGGTGCTGCGGATCGAGGCGCTGCGACTTGCCGGAATCGCGCTGCTGGCGCTCGGCCGCGAAGACGAGGCGTTGCTCCTGTGGAAGGAGGCTGTGGAGTTCGGCATCCACACCCACGTCCAGCGATGCGACAGGCTCAACCTCGTCGCCGAGAAGCTGGTGGGGCTGCTCCGTCGTCATGGCCGGATGCAGTCGGCCGAAAGCGTCGAGGCGGCCGTCGCGGCGCTGCGAGACGAGGGGGGCCGATGAAACCGCGTGGACGCGCCGAGCTGGCGCTGCATTACAGACCCTGCGCACGTCCCAAGGTGACGTCGCCGGATGCGGTCTCCGAGGACCCCCGATGGGAAGCGCTGTCGATGGGCACGCTGACCGCCGCGGAGGCCGAAGCGCTACGGGCCGAGGACCCCGAAAGGTACGAGTTGTACCGCCCGTTCACCACGGAGGAGGGTGAGCGCCTCTTCGCCGGCGTCCAGACGGAGCTGTGGCGGATGAGAGAACGGGAGGCGGCCGTGCACGAGGCCCTCGTTCGCGGGGTCGAGGAAGGACGCCGCAAGCTGGTGTGCGAGTGGGTCCTCTCGGTCGCCGTGGCGTTCTTCCTTTCGGGCGCTGGCGCGTCCATCGTCTTGAGCCACCGTGCCCCCGCCTCGGTCGTGCTCGGCGTGCTCATGCTGGCTGGTGCACCCGGTCTGTTGGCGCTTTTCGCGCGCTCCCAGAGCGAGGTGTGGCAGGCGGACGGCGCCACAACCGAGGAGCTGTTCAGGCTCGAACTCAAGCGGCGAGAGGATGTCCAGCGTCGGTCGCGTTTTGTCTACCACGTCGCGCCGCCCGCCCTCGCGGTCTTCCTCGTGTGCCGATGGCTCACCTTCCAAGGGGGGCCAAGCCTCTTCGATCTACTCCCCGCGGCGTTGACGGGCTGCGTGTGTTGGCACGCCAGGGTGCGGCACGTCAGGGCCAAGCGCGAGGGGATGGCGCTCTTCTGCCGCTGGCATGAGACGATGGACGACGGGGAGCCGGACGAGCTGGACGATCCCCCCTGCGCACGCGGCTCCGACGAGCTCGACCCGTCCGCGGATGAGCGGGTGCTCGCCGCGATCGACGCGCTGGAGCGGCGGCGCAAGCGCCGGTGGTGGATCACCGCGGGGATCGCGGCGCTCACGGCGATCGTGATGGGCGGCGTCGCTGGCCTAACGTACGAGCCTGGAGGGGGAAGCGAAAGGCGCCCTCCGCACGTCGGACGCTGAAGCGGGGCACGGCCATGAGCTGATGGTCGAGGAGGCCCGCACGAGCAGGGAACGGAGCGATGACTCCGGTGAAGAGATCATTGTCGTGGCCCGAGCCCAAGGGCGCGTGAGTCGCGCGGCGCTCCGCTGAGGTCGCCACCTACTTCGCGAGCCGCATGATCGAGCTGTCCGCGTAGGCGCTCGCCTTCGTGCCCATGTTCCCCCAGTAGACCGCCTTGCCGTCGACCGCGATCGGTCCAGGGTTCACGAGGTTCAAGGCGAGCACCTCGGGCGTCCCACCCGTCAAAGCAACGCGCTTCACCTGGCCGTCGCTCGTGAAGTAGACGCTCGCGGTGTCGATCGCGAGCCCGGCGACGTACAGGAAGCCGGAGGCGAGCGTCGTCGGCTGCCCGCCGGCGACGGGCGCGCTCTCAATCGTTGCCGGCGAGCCGCCGGTGCTCCAGAAGAGCGAGGTCGCGTTCGCCGCGATGTTCCCGGCTGGATCCGCCACGCTCACGATCTGGTAGGCCGGGCTGCCTGCGTACTGCACCTCATACACCCCGCCCGGCGCGGTGGCGTAGACCTCCGCGCCGAGAACGATGCTCGTCCCGCCCACGGCCGGAGCCGCGAGGGACATCGGGTTGCCTCCCGTGAGCGGCACCACACCAGGCCCGCCGGCACCCCAGTAGACCCCGTACGGCCCGATCGCGAGCCCGCCACCACCGCAGGCGTTGCAGAGCACCTTCTGGGTTCCGCCCCCGATCGGCACGCGCGTGATGAGCGCGTTCTCCATCCAGTAGACGTACGTCGCATCGATCGCGAGGTAGGGGACGCCTTGCTGCGGCGGCTGCCCGGACGCGAGCGAGGTGGGAGCGCCGCCGCCGGTGGGGACCTGCTGCACGGACCCGTCCATCCCCGCCCAGTAGACGTTGTTCGCGTCAACCGCGAGCGCAGTGGGGCCCGACCCCGTGGCGAGCTTGACTGGCTGGCAGGTGGAGGCAGAACACGCGCCGCCGAGGCAGTCGTGGCCGCAGGCGCCGCAGTTGTGTGGATCCGTCGCGAGGTTCACGCAGCCGCTCGGGCACGGTGTGCACGTGCCGCCGGTGGAGCTGCTGCTCGTCGTGGCGCTGGCAGAGGACGAGCTGGTCGAGGACGAGACGGCCGATGACGAGGCGACGGTCGAGGACGTCGTGCTCGACGTGGACGTCGTCGTCGAGCTCGTCGTGCTGGCGCTCGAGGTCGCGCCCCCGGCGCTCGCCGTGGACGCGGGGGAGCTTCCTCCGGTCGCCGTTGTCGAAATGGCGCCTCCAGTGGCTCCCGCGGCCGAAGCAGACGAGGCGGCTCCCCCGCCCGCTGATCCGGCACCCCCTGTCGAGGCCGAGGAGCTGCCGCCGGGCTTGGCGAGCGGGTAGTCGGGGTAGGAGTACGCACAGGCGCCCGCAACGAAGGCACCCGCGACCAGCATCGACAAGCTCTTCAAGCCTTCCTCCTCGTCTGCTCGGCGGGATTCGTGCACATGGCCTCGTGGCCGCTCGGGTCGACAACCGCCACCGTCACCACGACCCCATCACCTCCACGCCGGTCGGATGTACCCCGAGCGCCAGCTTGGGGCTCGCGGGCTTGCCCAAGGTGAGCCACAGCGCGCCCGCCGCGACCCCTGCGGCGCCCACGACGAGCGCCGCGGTCGTCACCGGGCCGACGACCCGGCCTTGGTCCGCGGCAGCCTTGCCGGCTGCGTTGCATGTCATGGTGGCGCTCGAGCACCCGGCGTCTGCGGCGCCCTTATCCTTCGCCGCCAGCGCCCCCGTTACCGCAGCGACGACGAGCGACGCGACGCCGGCTCCGCCAACAATCCACGGACCAGGCCCGAGCCGCACCCACGTCGGTGCTCCCCTCGCGGCTGTCCCACCGACCAGGATCGTCCGGCGCTCGCCCTCGGCGAGGCGCACCTCGAGCCGCTGCGGCGCTTCACCCGGAGTCTGCACGGTGAGCGTGTGCGCCCCTGGAATCCCAGGGAAGCGACACGCCATAGAGTCCGGCCCCTCCCACGGCGGTGCCGTTCTCCGAGACGGTGGTGCCCCGGTCCGCGTTGGGCGCGAGCTCCAGGACCACGTAGGGGAGCCGAGACGCGAGGGCGTCGATGTGGGCCTGCGCCTTCGCGGCCCGCTCGTCCCCGGGGGGCAGCCTCGATAGCGCGCTCTTCCAAGCCGCCCACGCGCTCGCGATTCGCCCACGCCGCTCCTCGCACGCGGCCAGGTTCGCGCGCACGCCCGCGCCGGGCTCAACGGCGTCCGACGCAGCGAACCTTGCGCACGCCAGCACGTAGTCGCCCCGCGCCATGGCCTGCCGGCCTTGCTCGAAGAGCGCCTCTGCTGCGGGCGCCTGCGCCCAAGCCGAGGTCTCCGTCACCATCGTGACGGCGAGCGCAAGGCTCGCCATCCGCCACCATTCCCTTCGCATGGTCTCCTTCCTGTGGCAGTTGCCCGAGCGCGGAAGCTGGTCCCCTCGGCCGCTGACCGCCGTCATCCGTCGCGCGGCGCTCGCGCCAGGCACCTCTCTCGCGCACGCTCGCTCTCTGCGACCGTCAGCATGAGTCGTGGGCCGTTGTCCTGGCAGAGCTGATCAAGGCGATGGCCGTTGCAGAACCCAAAGCGCTGCCGCGCGACTTCATCGGGCAGGCCGAGGGGGCTCGGACCGACTTCACGGAGCACGAGCTCGCCCATCATCTCGACAATCTCGTAGACGATGCCTTCGCGGAGCAGGCCGACGTTGATCCCAATCATGCCTCCGTTGCACTCGGGCCTCACCACAAGACGGGCGAATCCGGCGCCGCCGGTCTCGTGCGGCTCTTCTGAAGCTCCAGAAACACGCGCGTTCTCCTGGTGGAGGCGTGGAGCGGTCCCGTCCCCGCATTCCGGCGCCGCATTCAGGAGGGTCGCCTGAAGGTCGTCGGGGAGAAGCGAGAGCAGCTCGGCCTTCTGCTGGTCGAAGGGCCGCCTTCCGCGCGCCACGATGCCGAATCCGGCCCGCGCGAGCACCGTGCCATCGTTTCGAGAATCATCTCCCGACACGCTCGACAGGAACGACCAGAGGTACGCTACCTCGCGCGGGTCGGCACCGGCAGCGTCGAGCGCTCTAGCAATTCTCGCGGCCAAGCTCTGTTCAACGGGCAACGGACGCCTCATCTTGCGGCGCGTGGCGCACGAGGTGGCGTCGGAGCGAGCCGCCGCCAGCCGCGAGTCCGTGCTCGAGGACGGCGCACCGCGCATCGCGGGGTTCAAGGCGGACGACGACATCGCCGCTGACGGGGGCGCCTCCCTGCGGTCTCACGTCGCCACCGTACAGGCGTGGGTTGCGCGACGGCTAGACGGATCGCCGCATTTCTCGGGTCAAGGCACGCTCCGGGGTTGTGTCTTGGTAAGGGGCGCTACCAAGCCACTACGCGAAGGTCTTTGCCTCTTTGCCGTCCTGGCGCCCGCGCGCGTCCTTCCAACCTGGAAGCTCACCCCCCGTCCCCCCTTGGCGGGGACGCCGATGGCTCCTTCTCCGTCGGCGGCGCGTTCCCTTCGAGCTTCGCGCGCAGCTCCGGCGGCATGGTCGCCCGCACCGCGCTCTCAATCTGGTGCGACCGGCTCGACCTATCGCCTCTCGCTTCGGCCGCCGCGGCGCGTCGGTCGAGCTCGTCCCAGCACCACGCCGCCAGGGTCACGTTGTGGGCGAGCCGCGTGCGCTCGGGTTTCGCTCTCTTCTTGGTGGTGGTCTTCTTGTTGGCGGCCATGTCCCGGCGGTCATCGTAGGGCGGTTCGCCAGCACTCTAGCAGGGCCGCCAGGTGCCCTGCGAAGTGAACGTTGATGCCGCGCTGCTCGGCGTCCCGCGCCTCCTCTCGGTTGCCGAGTGGAACAATCGCCAAATCGCCGGGGGCGAGCAGCGCGAGCGCTTGGCCGACACCGGCCATGGGCTTGACCTCCCCGCTTGGAGCCAGCTCGCCCATGACCAGCGGGCGCGTCCCCTTCGGCGCGGCGAGCGCGGCAAACAGGCGGGCGCGGCAATACTTGTCGGTCTCGAGCGGCAAGCCGCACCGATGGCAGACCACCGGCCGGTTGATGAGCGCCACCGCTACGGCGAGGTCGAGGCCGGCGACGCTCCCCCGACTGGGAGTCCGTCGAGGGCGACATGGACCTCCGTGAAGAACTCGCCGCCCAATGCGGCGCTGATGGCGCGGCGGATTCTTCTGCGCGCTTCCCGTTGCACCTGGGTCATGTCGCCGATGGTGAGCCTCCCGTCGACGTCGACGGCCGGCCCGATGCGGACCTCGACAAGGTGCGGCGTGGCGCCGACGAGCACCGTCGACCGCACCCAAGCCTCACACGCGAGGCGCCTCACCATGGCGTCGTGGTCGCGGAGCGCCTGCGCGAGGCCCCGCACGCCGGGCGTAGTCGTGGGGTCGGCAGCGATGTCGGCCATCGTCATGCTCCTCCGGTCCCTCTGGCTCATCGAGCTCCCCTCGGCCGGCAGTTGACTCGG
This sequence comes from uncultured delta proteobacterium, assembly GCA_963827955.1. GTDB lineage: Bacteria > Myxococcota_A > Polyangia > Polyangiales > Polyangiaceae > CAWHDJ01. Next base: position 570,742 of record CAWHDJ010000018.1, read on the forward strand.
ATGGCGCGGCTGGTGACGTGAACAAGGGGATCCATCCCCTTCACCCTCGCCTTCCGCGTTGCCCTCGCGCGGTCCAAGGCTGGGCCGCGCAAGACGCACCGCTCGCCCTCGACGTCGATGGTCTCCCAGCGCTCGCTCTCCGCCCGGACATCCAAGCCGCGAGCGAGCCGGTCGACACGGCGTAGCCCCCTGTCCGCGATCTCCGTGTTGCCGAACAGGCGGACGAGCGCGCTGCGAAGGCGCGCGGCGGTCGACGTGTCGGCCTTGGAGATGCGAACAGGCAGGTTGACACGCTCATGATAGCGGTCGAGGTAGTGACCGATGGTGCGCAGCGCCTCTACTTGATGCGCGTGCGTCCAGGGTCTCGTGGAAGTTCGGGTTGCTCTATGGCCGGGCTGGTCGGTCGCGGCGTGCATCGTGTCCTCCGGATGCGAAAGCCCCACTGGCCGGTGCCAGCGGGGCGAAGGCGTGAACGGTGGGCCGGGTCAGCCCTCCTCGGGCTCTCCGGCGCCGGTGGCAGCGGCGACGGGCTCCGGCGCGATGAACGGTCCGACGACGTCCTCCAGCGTCGTGTGAAATCTCGTCTCGCCCGAGGTTTCAGCCGCAGCACGGAAGCAGTCCGCGATGAAGCTGAGAAGGCGCTCGGGGAGGGGGTCATCGCCGCCGTCCGTGTAGAGATCGTCCGCCTTGATCCCGACGATCTCGGCGCCGGTCCACTCCGCGCTCCACGAGAAGGGCATGGGCGCGTTGGAGGGCATCGCGAGTTCCAGTTCCAGGCTCACGTGGCCGCTCGCCCGGAGGCGAGCCGTCCATCTGTCGCGCCCCCCACGGCCGGTGCGAACCTCGACGGTCGCCCGGAGCGTGTCCTCGCGGCACGCATGAAGCGACTCGGTGGGCGCAGCCGCGGGTGTGGGGAAGGGAGTCGGCGGGAGGGGCACGACAGCGGTAATGTCCGTGTCCCCACGCTGGAAGCAGACCTTGCAGTCTCCGTCGGCCGTGCAGCGGATCATGTGGGTTCCCGCCGCGACGCACGTCTCGATCGTTGGCAGGTCGGTGGCGCGGCTCATCACGGGCTCTCTCGGTAGAGCGCAACGGCTTCGGGGAGGGGAAGGAGGTTCAGCACCTTCTCTGCCTTGAGCTTCGTGGCGAGCGCGGGGTCCGCGAGCACGCGCGCGAGGTCGTCCTTCTTCATCGGCTTCGTCTGGTAGATGCCGGCCTTGCCGGGCATGGTGAACAGTACGCGCTTCGCCATCGCCCGCTTGACGTCTCGCTCCATCAGGTACGCGACGAGCAAGTCGTCGATCAGCGACTCGCCGTTCTGCTGGTAGGTGAAGAACCCCGTCGGGTCCTTCTCGTCCCGGAGCTCCTTGCTGACAACGCGCGGGAGGGTCGCCCCATAGGCGTCGAGCTTCTGCCGAAGGGCGGGCGGGTCGATGAACGTTTCCCCGCCGTGGCCATCGTTGTGAGCCGTGCCGGCCTTCTTGCCGTCGATGTAGACGTCGGCCGAGAAGCAGTTCGTCTCCTCGGAAGCGAACTCCGCGTACTGGACCTTGCGCAACTCGATCTGCATGGTGAACTCCTTCCTCATCCAGCGACGTCGACCACGTCGCCCACGATCCCAACGTTCCGACCCTCGCCCCAGGCGAGGAGCGCGCGGCCGGTCGCGTCGATGCACCTCGCGCCGTCCAACGACTCGCCGCCGTTTCCAGCCTCGTTCCTCGCGTCCTTCCACGCGTCGTCCTCGGTCACCCCCATGCCGACGACCCTCGTGCCGAGCACGACGGCCTTGCCGTCGGGGACTTCCTCGACGCGCCCGCTCGGAGCGAGCCCCACGCTCTCCGGTGCGCCGCACTCCCATGCCGCGAGCGCCGCCGGGTTTGCGTCAACCAGCCGGGCCCCGTCGAGGTCGGCCGGGCCGGGCCCCGCAAGCTGCTGCGCCGCTGCCTTCGCACCGGCGTCGTCCACGCCAACGCCCAGCACCCCGCCGCCCTTCGACACCAGCGCGCGCGCCGTGCCGGGCCAGTAGCACATCCCCAGCACGATCTCCTCGGCCCAGACGTCTCCGGTCCCGTGCTGGCACACCTCCCAGACCGCCGCCTCGAACGCATCTTCGTCGAAGCTCGGGCCCCACGCCGCACGGCACGCCTCGCGGAGCGCTTCCAGTTCGATGCCGGGGCTGCGTGCGACCGCATCGATCACCCCTTGGCCGAAGCGCGAGACAGCTTTCGTGGTCGTCACGACGCCGCTCCTTCCGAGTCAGCGCCGCAAGGCGCTGCATGGTGGTGGTAGCCCTCGCAGCGCTCGCAGGGCTCGTTCGCGAGGCACGTGGCGCACACGTGGTAGGTCTCGCCCTTGGCCGGAGAACTGCGTTGCTCGGAGCCTTCGGCCGAGCACTCCGCCTCGCAGACGTCGCAGAGGATGGTCTCGGGGTCGGTCTCCCCCTTGGCGTTGCTCATGGCTAGACCTCCACGACGTCGATGCCGAGGACCGTCGCGAACGCGCGGACCTCGATGATGGAGAACCATTGCGGGCTTCCGTCCCGCTCCCGGACGCAGCCCGCCCGTCGGGGCGTGGAGCCCTTGGTGACCCACGAGACGGGCCCCACGGCAACGCCGCGGACCTCGTCCTCGTGCTTGAACTGGAGGTTGTGGCCCGCGGCCATCGTCCGGTCATTCGCGGTGACCTCCAGCGCCCTAGCGCCGTCCCGCCTGTTCCGCTTCCCCGTGCTCGTCAGCGCAAGAGCCACGTCCACGTGCGCCTTCCACGGCACCGGCTCCCATTGATCATCGAGGGGAGCGTCGCACCCACAGGAGAACTCGCTCGTGGCCGTCGTCATGAACCTCGCGCACCGCCCACACGCCGTGCAGCGCGGCAGCGCATCCAACAGCGCGTTGTAGAGGGCGCGGTAGTCTCCCGCCTCGCGGAGACTGCCGACCGCTGCTTTGCTCATCCGTCTCATCGCTTCCTCCTTCGCTTGCGCTACGTCGGCGCGAACGGTCCCCACGCTGCCCTCGTGGCAGCGGCTTCGTCGGCGGGCAGGTAGTCGTCGATCGAGTTGGCCCGCGAGGCGTGCTCGATGAGGAACGCCGCCACGCGCTCCGCCTCGTCGCGGGTGATGAGCACCGGACGCAGCGCGGGCAAGCCCTGCCCCCACCCCGCGCTCGTGCCGACAAGCTCGACGCCGCCCGACACCGCCGTCGCGCGGAACGAACCGAGGCAGAGGGGCACCGCGCCTTGCTCGGCACGCTGCAAGTAAGCGGCGAGCGCTTGCCCTTCCTCGCGGCAGAAGCACGCCGGCTCGCTGCCGTTGCGGGGATCGATCTCGAAGTAGGTACCGCCCTGCCCCCCGTCGGCGAGCTTCACCATTGCGCCGCTGGTGGTCTCGATCGTCGGTTCTCGTGTCATGGTCGTCATGCCTCCATCCGCCAGGCGCCTTGGACGTCGAAACGCATCCGCGGCGCGCCGAAGACCGGGAGCGGGTTGTCGGGGTCGGCGACGGTGAACGTCGGCGCCCGGAAAGGGTTGTAGGTGACGCGCGTCCAACTGCCCTCGCGCGCTGGATTCCCAAGACCAACGTGGAACTTCCGCCGTAGCCTCGCGTCGCTCGTCGCCCGTAGCTCACCCACGACGTAGGCGTGGACCTTGCGCCGCCGCTTGCGGCACACGCGTTGACGGGTGCCCTCCTGGACACGGCACTCCGCACCCTCGATCTCGACGTGATCGACGTGGGCGATCACCCTTTCGGACCTCGGATCGACGATCGTCCAGACGTGGACCTCGCCTTTGCCGAGGTGAAGATTGCGGTGGACTCTGACGCGCATGCTGGTGCTCCCTCAAGGTCCGATCGGCGCCCGGCAGGGCCCGCCTTCCGCGCCGGAAGGCGGGCCCGACCGGGTCAACGAGGGGCCGGCTCGTCAGTCCTCTTCCGCGTTCCGGGCTCGGGTCGCGGGCAACGGCCGTCGCCGTCGCACCGCTCGCAACCCATCTCCCCGAGGTCATAGCTGCACGCGATGTCGCCCGTCGCATCGTCGAGGATGACCGCATGGCCAGACGCCCGGTCGTGAGCCGCCCGTGCCTGCTCCACGCTCACCCGAGACGCCAGCACCTCGTCGCTGCCGTCCGTGCGCTTGACGGTGAAGGTCTTCGGCGGTTCGAGCGTGATCGCCGCTTCCGCGTCACGGCCCGCGAGGCTCACCGCGTGCGAGCCAACGACTTCCCCGATGAGCCGGGCGCGTGCGTCGGCGAACGACGGCGCCGTCACGCGGAAGACCTCGGACCACACGTGCCCCACGTCGGGACCGTCCACCGGAGCCTCCCCCTCGTCGCGCACGACCCCCTCGAACGCGATCCCGTGGCCATCGTCGAACCCCTCCAGGGTCCACGCTTCCTGATCGCCCACGAGGCGGGCGCGCAGCCGGAAGGTGCTGGTCGGCTTGGTCCGCTCGTAGTCGCCTAGCAGCCCCTCCAAGGCGACGAGGGTCGCCTCCGCACCGTCCATGCCTGCGACGACAATCGTCCCGTCCGCGTCATCGTGGATGAACGCGTCGCCATGTGGGACCGTGCTCGCCGCGTCCGGCACCTCATCCGCGTTGACGCCCGTCGCGACGACCCTCTCCTTTTGGTCCCTCACGGTGTAGGTGCGGGCCGACGGGTCGCTGCCGGTGTCGAGATCGACCATGCCGAGCCAGATGCGCACGCTGCCGCGCGGCCAGGCGGCGAGCGCCCGCCGTGTCGCGTCCACCGCGACGGCGCCCTCGAGCATGGAGGGGTGCCCGACGCTCCGCCTGGCATCCGCCCACGCGAGCGCCTCGGTCTTCCCGATGCCCTGCACGATGGGGATACCCGCCTGCCTCACCACGATCGCCCTTGCCATGCCCCTTGTTTCCACGGCGCTCTCCTTGTGTGCGCGTAATATGCGCATCGTGTGCGCACACGCAAGCGGAGCGCTTCCGATTTTTTCTTGACGCACCCTTGACGCGCAAAAGTGTCCCATCACGTCGCGTTGCGTCATCCCCGGCGGATGGACGGGGCTCGCTACGGCGCGGCGCGCCGACGCGGGGCTCCGTGTCGAGCACGCTGAGGGAGGCCAGGGCGAACGAACGCACGATCCACGCGGCGCTCTGCGCCCGTGCACCGCAGGCAGGCCGCGCGGGCGTAGCCCCGAGCTAGCTCACGCTGGTCTTCATCCTGCACCTCGCGCGTGGCGCACCGACCTGATGTGGTCGGTCATCACCCGGGCGGCGACCTCCGTCATGCTGAGCCCTTGGCGCTGGCAGTCCTCGCGGAAGAACTCGCCCTCGGCCGGTGGGAGGTACACTTGGAGCTTGAACTCGAACTGCCCGCCCGCCCGCGGCACGAGGCCGCGGCGGCGCCTCGGCGCGGGTCCGCCGTCCGGAGAGGCAGCCGACGCAACGGCGTCCTGCTTCGTCTGCGGCGCGGGCACCTTGGCGTCCCCGGTCTGCACGAACGCGTCAATCAGGTCGCGCGACGGCTCGGGCGGCGAGCACACTTCCAAGCGCTCCCAGTCTCGAGCCCGCCCCTTCTGTCGTCCCCGGGCGCTCATGACACCGCCGCGCCGGTGGAGGTCGTCCGTGCCATCCGGAGCAGCTCGGACACGAGCGCCCGAACCTCGCGGGCGGCGTTGGACTGAGCGTTTGGATTCACGCCCCGCCCGCCCTTGAGCGAACGGTGGAACGGCGTCCGGAGGCCCAGCGCGGTCCGCAAGACCGGGATGCGGGCCCTCTGGACGGCATCGCTGGCGAGCAGGTCGCGGCGGACCTCACGCGCATCGGCGGTCCCTGCGCGCAGCATGTTCAGCACGATGCCCGCCCGCAGCCCCGGGCGGCAGGTGCGAGCTGCCGTGAGCGTGTCGAGCGAGGACGCCAGCGCCCAGGTATCAAGCGCCGTCGGGATCACCGGCAGCAACAGCACGTCCACCACCATCATGGCGGAGCGCTGTACGTCCCCGAGCGCCCCCGGCAGATCGATCACGATGTCCCCGGGGTGGCTCCGCTTGAGCTGCGCGACCTCCTCGTACAGGTCTCCGCTGAGCGGCCTCACCTCGAACACGTCGCGTCGCCTCTTGCGGGCCTTGTCGTAGAAGGTCAGCGCGGAACGTTGCCGATCTGCATCCAAGAACACGACGCGGCGACCGCGGACCGCGAGCGCGTAGGCGACGAGCAAGGCGAGGGTCGTCTTGCCCACGCCACCTTTCTGTCCACCGAGGGCCACGACCAAACGCATGCGCAGCCCGTACACCCTTCGAGCATCCAGACTCCAGAGCCCAATGGCGTCCGATTGAGCGTACATTTCGGGCTCGGTGACGGGCCAGAGCGCCGGCGGGCGGATTTGACCCTCGATGCGCACCGCCGTCGCGTCGGTGCACCCTGCCGAGCATCCCGCGCCGACACGACCCCCTTACCCCCACACCGCACGAAGCTGTGATCTGCTCACTCCAGCAGCGGCGAGCCAGGCAGGAGGTGGAGCTTGCGCCCTCGACCTGAGCGCGAGAGGCGGCCGGGGACGCGCAGCAGCACGCGTCGTCGCCACGGCGTTCGCCAGCGGGCAAGGTGGGGGAACTGCTCGGTCGTGTATCAATCGAGCAGGTTGTGGGTGAGCATCTTGAGCAGGAACATGGCGTGGTTGGCGGCGAAGCCATACGTCGAGCCGTGGGCGATGCCCCACGCGCCCTTGAACTCGGCGATCAGCGGCTCGATGCCGGCGCGCTGGTCGTAGTCCCAGGCGATGTCGTTGGCGTCGTCGGTGCGGTTGGTGAGGAACACCTGGACCGTCCAGTCGTGGCCGTCCAGCAGGGGCAACTGCCTGCCGTGGCGTTCGAGCGAGCGGACCACGATGACGCGGACATGGAGGCCCAGCTCACGCCAGCTCCCACGCACGAAGTCGACCTCGGCGATTTGTCGGATGGGCTGCTTCTCCGCATCGATGTCCACCGTCTTCCAGCTCTCCACCGCGAGGATGGCGTTGTAGAGGTCGTTGGTGACCCGTCCCTTGATGACGTAGAACGCCTGCGCTTCGTGCAGCGCATGGAGCACCTCGGCGCAGTCACCCGCCGAGTCGATCCGCACGCAGAGCGAGCTGCCACGCCGGAGCTTCTTCTGCGCACGCTTCACCCAGCGCGTCAGCGTCGCCGTGTCGTCCGCCCCAAAGCCCGTGTTGCCCGGCCGGAGCTGCGCCCCGACGATGGTGTCCGTCTCGGCGATGCGCGCGATCATCGGGTGGTAACTCGGCCGCCCGTGGTAGCGCGGGTTCGGGCCGGGCAAGGCGCCTTCGCTCGCCGAAGACGGGCAGAACCGAAGTGTCCACGTCGAGGTGCACGAACGTTCCCCGGAGCTGCGGCACGCGGACGAGGCCGTGCTCGGCCACCATGCCCTCGAGGTCGGAGAGCGCTCGATCGTCGAACCGCGCGAGATCGTCGTAGAGCGTGTCGATGCTCGGGACGACACCGCCCGCCAGGTGCGTGAACAGCGGGTCGGCCGCGAGGGCCTCGACGCCGAAGACGCGAGGCTCGCCCACGGCGACCGCGTCCATGAGCAGCCGCATCTGCGCGCCCATGGGGTAGACGACGCGTGGCCCGGCCTTGAGCCTGCCGAGCTTCTCGCGCAGCTCGCGATCGACGCCGAGGTGGCGCAGGTGCACCCCGAACCCGACGAGGCCGGCGACGCCCGTCAGGTTGGGATCGGGTGCGCCCGCGCGGATCGTCGCTGGGTCCGGGCGCTGCACCCGCCGCCGTCGTTCATTGCCATCGCCACGCTTGCCTCCCGTCGCATCCCGCCGCACCTTGGAGGTGCTCGGCGCTCTCTTGCTTCTTTTCATCGCAAGAACGGATGTAGGGAGCGCCGAGCTTATTTTCTCGGAAAAAACAGACGATCGGTGCTCAGCACCCGCTCACGCGGTGCTACGCAGCCCGAACTCCACGTTGAGTGCATGTTCGCGGCCTCGCTTCCTTGATCCAAACTCCGGGTCAAGACGACGGAGCCATCACCCGTAGACCACGAACGAGCTGGCACCGCCTCATTCTCCCCGCCCACCGGCTTCCGGAGTTGGCGGCGGCAACGGACTCGCGCGGACCAGCTCGACCTTCAGTGCCTCGGCCGTCCACGCCTCCAGGTCTACGCGCGACGGACCGAGACGCAGCCGAAGCAGACCCGGGCGCATGTGGCACAGTACCGCGAGCACGGTCCCGAACACGGCTGCCGCGACAACAATGGCGATCTCCATGAGGTTCTCCGTGGGGAGGGCCAGCTTGCGACGTGGTGCGACGGTCGGCGCACCATCACGACCATGCGCGCGCCCTCCTCCACGCGTACTCGTCGGAGGGACGTGCTCTTGTCCGGAACGGCGCGCGTGCGGTGCCGCATCGCGCTGGCCTCGGAGGGGTGACGCATGCAGGCCCCGTCCGGGCGAGGCATCGCGGGCTACGGACTCCAGGGCCCGGACTCCAGGGTCCGGGGTCCAGAGTCATGAGGCACCGCCGAGGCCATCCCCTCGGCACCGGCCACGCTCCCCGTCACCCAGCTCGCCTCACCCCGCTCGTCTTGTTGGGCGCGTCGCCGGGGCATGGCGTGGCGCGGCCACGGGCCGCTCGGAGCAGCAGCGCGACCCGCGCCGCGACTGCTTCGGGCGATGCCGGCTTGGCGAGGTGATTGTCGAATCCCGCGGTGAGAGCCGCTGCCCGGTCCTTGCCACCGGCGAAGCCGGTGAGCGCCAGGGCGACGACCTCGCCGCCAAGACGCACCCGCACCTGCGCGACGAGCGCGTAGCCATCGTCGCCGGGCATGCCGATGTCGCTCACGAGGGCGATCAATCGCGACCCGGTCCGCCACCTCGAGCGCCTCCGCCGCGGAGCCGCAGGCGTACACCCGGATGCCGCGCTGCTCGAAGGCCAAGGCGAGCACCTCGCGAACGTCCGCGTCGTCATCGACCAACAGAACGGTCGCGCCGTACAGGTCGGGGCGCGCGTCGCCAGGATCCGGCGCGGCGTCCCCATCCTTCGCGACGCTCGGCGCGAGCGGCAGGCGCACCGTGAACGTGGCACCCTTGGCGAGCCCGTCGCTCTTCGCCTCGATCGAACCGCCGTGCAGCTCGGTCAGCCGCTTGACGATGGACAGCCCAAGGCCGAGCCCTCCAGCCTTGCGCCTGTAGCTGGAGTCCGCCTGGAAGAAGCGGTCGAAGATGAGGCGAAGGTAGTCGGCCGCGATCCCGTCCCCTGTGTCGACTACCGCGACGACGGCCTCCCCGTCGCGGCAGGTGAGGGTCACGGCCACGCGCCCGCCGCCCGGCGTGAACTTGATCGCGTTGCCAAGCAGGTTGCTCACCACCTGGCGGAGCCGCTTCTCGTCGCCGAGCACCTCGCACGGGAGCCGCTCCACGGAGGACGACAGCTCCACCCCCTTCGCTTGCGCTGCCGGCCGGCAATCCTCCACCGCGGCGACGACCACGGCGCCGAGGTCGACCGGCACGTGCTCGATCTCCATCTTGCCTGCGGCGATGCGCGTTACATCGAGCAGGTCCTCGACGAGCTGAGCCTGGGCGAGGGTATTGCGCTCGATGACCTCGAGCGCGCGGCGCGCCCGCTCGGCCGGGAGCGTGCCGCGACGAAGGAGCGACACCCAGCCGAGCATGGCCGCAAGCGGCGTTCGTAGCTCGTGGGAGAGGATGCCGAGGAACTCGTCCTTGGCGCGGTTCGCGGCTTGGGCGGCGGCGAGCAGCCTTCCACGCTCGGCCGCAATCTTCCGGGCCTCTGCCGCCGCGGCCTCGGCGTACCCGTACGCAGTTCGGGCCCTGCCCGACCCGATCCCGGGAATGGACGACTCACGCTCGGCGAACAAGGAGTACATCCCACCGGCCAGGGCCCAAGGCGGCCTGTCGCGCGAGGCCGACGAGCCTCGGGGTGAAACATCCTCCGGCGTCCGTCTGCTCGAACTGGCACCGTACCGAAAGCGTTGAGACCGCTCGCCCCCATGCGCCCTAGACGGATTGCGCTAGGGTCGCGGATCGCATGGCAAAGTCTGCACCCGAGGTTGGCCGCGCGCCGCTCGCGGTCATCCTCGATCAACGTAGGGACGTCCTGCTCGCCACCTGGACCCGCCGCGTACTGGAGGACCCGGCGGTGCCGGAAGCGAATCGGCTCAGCAAACCAGCGCTGCGCGACCACATCCCCGCGCTGTTGGACGACGTGATCGACGCGCTCATCGCCACAGCGCCGCACGCTGCTGACGATGCGTCGGGGGAGCTTGCCGCGTTGGCAAACGCCGTCCGCGAGCCCGCGCGGGCACATGCCCGTCAGCGCCTCAGCAACGGGTATTCACTCGGGGCCGCGCTGCGCGAGCTGACCCACTTCCGGGCTGCGGTCGTCGACGTGTGCGTTCCAGCGGGCGGGACGCTCTCGGCTGACGCCATTCGCCTCCTGCACGGGTCGATCGACGTGGCCATGAACACCGTGGCCGTGGCGATGGATCGCTCCGCGCGGCACAAGCTCGAGGTCGAGCAGGAGCGACTACGGCAGGAGGGCGAACTGCGTGAGCGGTTCGTCGCCATCCTCGGCCACGACCTGCGCGACCCGCTCGCGTCCATCGTGAGCGGCGCCGGCGTCTTGCTCCGCCGCGAGGCGACGCCGCCAGCGAACGCCGATGTGCTTCGGCGAATCCTCTCGGCTGCCGAGCGCATGGGGCGGATAATCAACGGGCTGCTGGACTTCGCCCGGGTCCGTGGTGGCGGGCGCCTCCTCATCACGCCGCAACGAACCGATCTCGACGCGGTGTGCCGCCAGGTCATCGAGGAGTTGCGGCTGCTGCATCCGGCTCGCACGATCAAGTTCACCGCGCGGGGTGACGGCGTGGGCGAATGGGATCCCGATCGCCTCGCCCAGGTGGTGCAGAACCTACTCGGCAACGCCCTCGACTACAGCCCGCCGGGAACAAGCGTTGACGTCGTGGTCGACGGGCAAGCGTCCGACGTGGTGCTGACGGTGATCAACCGCGGCGAGCCCATCCCTCGCGAGCAGTTGGCCCTGATCTTCGAGCCCTTCGCGCGCGGCACTCAGCACGCCGACACGTCGCGCAAAGGGCTGGGGCTGGGGCTCTTCATCGTGAACGAGATCATCAAGGCCCACGGGGGATCGATCAGCGTCGCAAGTACCCCCGAAGAAGGAACGCGCTTCACGGTCTCGCTGCCGCGAAGCATGTCGCCGCAACCCTCGGTGTAGAGCCCAGCGCCCCTGGTGCCCCCGGTCAGGTGTCTCAGCCGTGGCGCCGCTGCTGACCAGCGGCACTAACGGGCACGAGCCATCCGGCGCGGCGAAGCGGACTTACTTCTCCGACGTGACTCCGTTGCGCTACTCGGCGTGGTAGATGTCCGCCCGATGGCGACCTCGCAGAGCCCCGGATCACACGACCAGATCCTCGTCAAGCTGCTCCTGCTCGTCGACGGGAAGTGCCCTGAGCACTAGAAGGGGGAGTGGCTCGCAGCCCGCCATGAATCGCGCTCGCCAACGCCGCCCCATGTGGACCGCCCTGCGCGTTGCTGGCGCCATCGTTGCGGCGCTCGGCCTCGCCGCGCTGGGCTCGTGTACCCCCGCCCCGGCGGCATTGGCCATCCCGACACCGCTCGCCGCGGCAACGCCCCTGCCGCTCCGGGGGCGGGCGTACATCAAGCTCCTCGGCGCGCGTCGGTTCGACGAGGCGACGGGGTGGTTCGGCGACGCGATGCGTGAGCAGCTTCCGGCGTCGAAGCTCTCAGCGACGTGGGACAAGATCGCGACGGAGGGGGGGCACCTCAAGGACAGCGGAGAGAGCCACACGTGGTCGAACGGCGCGTGGCACGTCGTGGTCACCGAGGCTCGCTTCGAGCACGGAAGCGTCGACGTGACGCTCACCCTCGACGCGAACGAGCGCGTTGCTGGTCTGTGGTTCGGTCCGCTCAGGACGACCTGGTCTCGGCCTCCGTACGTCGACCCGACCGCGTTCACCGAGAGCGATCTGGAAGTCGGGGGTGAGCCGAGGCTGTGGGGGACCTTGGCAAAGCCATCGGGGCCCGGACCCTTCCCCGTCGTCGTCCTCGTGCACGGCTCGGGTCCGAGCGACCGCGACGAGACGAGCGACGGGACCAAGCTGTTCAAGGACCTGGCGTGGGGGCTCGCTTCGCGCGGCGTGGCCGTGCTCCGGTACAACAAGCGGACGTACCAGTACCGGCGGAGCTTGTCGGGCAAGGCGTTCACCTACGACGAGGAGGTCGTCGACGACGCGTGCGCCGCAGTTCGCGACGCCGCATCGTTGCCCGGGATCGGATCCTGCGCGCGTGTTCGTGCTCGGACACAGCCTCGGTGCAACCCTGGCTCCACGCATCGCAGCGCAATCGGGCGTGCCCGTCGCTGGAGCCGTGCTCATGGCCGCCTCGACGCGGCCCATCGACCGCCTGCTGCGTGACCAGATCCGGTACCTGCTCGCTCTGCGCGGTGTCCCGCAATCGAGGATCGAGGAGGCCGTTGGCGCGCTCGATGCTGCTTGTGCGAAAGCGCGCGAGCCGGGGCCGCCCGAGGAGATCATCGTCGTCAGCGGCGCGGCGCTCCCAAGGTCGTACGTGCAGGCCGAGCTTGCCTTCGATACGCGACACGAGGCGCTCGCGTTCCCTCAACCGATGCTCGTCGTGCAGGGTGGGCGCGACTACCAAGTGACCGCGGCCGACGACTTCGAGAACCTTCGCGCCGCGCTTGTGGCGAGGGCAGACGTGGCGTTCCGGCTCTACCCGCAGCTCAACCATCGGTTCGTGGCTGGTGAGGGCCCCTCGACGGCCAACGAGTACCTCAAGCCGGGGCACGCCGACGGGAAGGTGATCGCAGACGTTGCCGCGTGGATCACGACCGGGCACTTGCCTCCGTGACGCAGCACCGGGGCTGTCGCGCAGCGAGCTTCCAGTGCTGCCCGCGAGGATCCGCTTGCTCCGCTTGCCGTCCGCTCACTCCCCCGCGGGCATGCTTCCTGCGGGCGATGACCCAGCCCCGCGGGCGCGAGGGTGCCAGCCGCTCGGCGGGTTGGTGAACGGGTACTCCGGGCGGACCGAGGAGGCGGAGACGGAGTTCGCGGCCCCGGACACCACAGCGCCGCGCGCTGTGGGGCTCGCACTCAGGCCGGCACGTAGCTCGTCGCCCGCTTCTGGCCCTGCGCCTTGATGCGCTTCGTGCGGAGGAGCTTCCGGACCGGGAGCGTGAGCTCCTTGGTCGGCACGCCCAGCGCGCGGTTGATTTGCTCGATTCGCTGGCCGGGGTTCGCCTTGATGTACCCGGCGAGGCGTTCGATGAGCGTTGCGAGTTCCTGCGGGTCGCGCTTCTGCCGCGGCGTCCGAGCCGGGCGTGCGGTCGGCTTCGAGCTCGCGGTGCCCATTCGACCGGGCCTCGTTCCGGTCGATGCCCGCCGTCGGGCGGGCCGAGCAGTAGCGCCACGTGCCTTCTGCGCGGGAGCTGGGCGCGCCTCTGCGCCGAGGTGCGCCTCCACGGCCGCGAGCGCGGCTTGGCGTACGAGCCGCGCTAGGTCGGCAGCGAATTGCTCCACGACAATCCGGATCCGGGACTCGATGTCGGTCATCCTGTGCGGGTCGCACAAGGGGCATTCGCCTGTCAATAGGTGAGGCACCCCACCGCGTTCTGTACGGGCACCGCCCGGTCACACTGGCGCCGCCCGTGCGAACTCCTCCCAACACGGCCGCTCGTGGCCGGGCGCTTCGGGGCATCCCGAAGTCCGGCGTCCGGAGTCTGGCGTCCGGCTTGGCGACCACCGTCATCGCGCGAAGAGCCGCTGGCTGCCTGGTAGCATTGGCCCATGACTTTGCTGCGTTGGCCCCTCGTCCTCTCGACCTTCCTCGCTTCCTGTGCCCCTCCCCCTCCGCCTGAGGCGCCGCCCCCGAGCCCTCCCGCGTCCGCGCGGGTCTTCGCCGAGCAGCAGGATCGACGCGCTCGCCGAGGCGTCGCTCCGGAACAATCGCCTGCCGGGGCTGGTGGTCGGCGTCGTCGTCGATGGGGAGCTCGCGTACGCGAAGGGGTTCGGCTTCGCGGACGTCGGGAAGCAGACGCTCCCGGACGCGGACACCATCTACCGCATCGGGTCGAGCACGAAACCGTTCAGCGCGCTCGCCGTGGTCGCCCTCCGCGACGAGGGCGCGCTCTCGCTCGACAATCCCCTCTCGCGCTTCCTCCCCGAGGCGGCGCAGATCGTCTATCCCTCGCGCGACGTCCCGCCGATCACGCTCCTCGCCCTGGTGACGCGGGACGCGAAGAGGGACCGTTTCCACCCCGAGCCGCGTCCAGCAGCTGAAGCACGCCATAGCCTTCGTCCTGCCCCGCGGCGCCGGAGGCGCCAACGGCACGTGCTCCCCCCCGACGCGCTCGCAGGAAGGCTCCTGACGTGGCACACGCTCCCGACGAGCCGCCCATGCACCGAGGGGCGCGGTGGGGGCGACGGCGGGGCCGCGGCCCGGTCCCCCGCGCCGCTTGTTCCGTCCCCATCGTCCCGCATTCGCGACCTCTCACATGATGCAGGTGGGGACCTCGAACTGGGTTGCCGGTCTCGCCGCCAATCTCTGAGCCCCGGCTCGCCGCGAGGGCGAACGGTTCGGCGGGCGCCCCGCTGACTCGCATGTCAGACCGTCGCGGGCGTCCTGGCCATGGGCTAACATCCCCAACATGATGTGGATCCCCGGCGAGCTAGTGCGCGCGGTCAGGAACAGACGCATCGTGCCCTTCGTTGGCGCCGGGGTGAGCATGGGCGTCAAGCCCGGCCTCTTCGTGTCGTGGGGCCAGCTCATAGAGCAACTCGCCGCCATAATTGAGGAGGACGGAGGCGCCGACGGCGCGGACGTTGCCGCGCAAGTGCGCCGGCTCCGCGACTGGGGCGACCACCCCCAGGCGGCCGAGGTCGCCTACCGGAAGCTCGGCGGCTTCCGCTTCAACCGCGCGCTGCGCGTCGGCTTCCACGTCCCCCAGCCGGCGGACGGCGACCTCTCGGTGCCCGTCGCGCTCTGGAAGCTGAGGCCGCCGCTGGTCATCACCACGAACTACAATCAGGTTCTCCGATGGACCTGCCCCGCCCACGCCTCCATCGTCGCCAACGACCAGTCCGCGGAGCTCGGCCTGCTCGACGACGACAAGTCGAGCGACTCCCCCTGGATCTGGCATCTCCACGGGACCATCGAGCGCCTCGACACCATCATTCTCGCGGGGAACAACTACCGGCGACTCTACGGTGACGACGACCCCCAACGTCGCGCGCTGAACTACGACAACGCCCTGCTCCATCTGCGCTCGACGATGGCCGTGTCGCCGCTCCTCTACGTCGGCTTCAGCCTCAACGACCCCTACGTGCTCCAGCAAATCAAGCTCGTCCTCCGTCTCACCGACGGCAAGGGCCCGCCGAGCTACGCGCTGATGAAGCAAGGCGAGGGCGACGCCGCCGCCCTGTGGTCCAGCTACAACATCCAGCTCATCGAGTACGCCGATCACGGCCAGCCGCTGGCTGAGCTGCTCCGCGAGATCGCGGCGCGGGCCTTCGGCGCTGGCGCCTTGCCGGACGGGGCGGGCCGGGGGAGCCTGGGCGGGCCGGCCCTCTCGCCGACTTCGGCTCCCTCCCCTCCGGGCGCGCCCCTCTCTGCGGTCTTCCACGGCTCGACGGCGGTTAGCGCCGACTCCTCGGCCCCGCCGGCGCCGCCGCGACGTCCGCTCATGCCGAGGCCGGCGCTGGAGGGCGAGTACCTCCAAATCTTACGCTCCGACCGGAGGCTGCTGGTCCTCGCCCCGCATCGTGGCGGCGCCCGGACGCTTGCCGCGATGCTGGAGGAGCGGAGCTTCGGGCGGCGAGTGACGCGGCTGTCCCCGCCGAACGTCCCCCGGTGCACGGTGGAGGAGTACTTCCGCGAACTGTCCGGCCAGGGCAACCACCGGAGCCCGGTCGACCTCGTGGAGTGGCTCGAAGCGCGCGCGGAGCAGGCGAGCGGCGATCACCTCATCGTGCTCGAGAACGACGGCGGTCCGCTGGATCACTTGGTTACCCTGGCGACCTCGCTGCGAAAACTGCTCGACGAGGGGAAGTACCCCTTCTTCTTCTTGGTCGCGGGCGCCGCAGCGCTTGCGCGCCTCCGTCACCTCAAAATCCACTCGTTGTTCAGCGGGGCCCCCTTCCGCCGCGTGCCGCCGCTCACGGTGGGGGAGGTGGGAGCGATGCTGGCGACGGCAGGGCTCGACGCGGGCCGGGCCGCCGTGGTCCACGTGGCCACCGGAGGGCTACCCGGGCTGGTGGATGAGGTGATCGCGGACGGCCTTATCGACGCCGCGGCAATCACCCGGCGCCTGGCCCAGAGTCCGTCTGTGCGTGGCGTGCTCCTCGCACGACTGTCGGAGGACGACCGGAGCCCGTTCCAGGAAGCACAGCACGCGCGCAGCGTGCTCGAGAAGCTGCTGGCGGGGGAGGCGGTGCGGACGATCGCCGACGGGAACGACCACCTAGAGTACCCCGAAGTGAGGCTCTACTACGATGGGCTCGTCGCGGAACAGGGCCCGGCGGGGACGACGGTGTTCCGCTGTGAGGCAGTGCGGTTGGCGGCAGAGCGCGCGCTTGGGGCGCCCACGCGCCCCGAGGCGACGACATGAACAGGGCGGGGGAAAGCCGCGCCAGCGATTCGGGCATCCGGTTCCCGCCCGAGGAAGGCGCGCCGTGGGACCGACCGGAGGAGGACGCAGGGAGAGCACTGGCAACGAGCGCGCCGGCTGGCGTCCGCTCGGCGTGCTCATCCTGGGGTACGTTGGGATCTGTCTGTGCCGCCAGAACCTGCCCGTCGTGATAGCCATCCTCCACAACGAGTTCCGCTTCGACGAGACAACGGTCGGGTGGGTCGCAACGGTGGGGATCGCCGCGTACGCGCTTGGGAAATTCGTCAGCGGGTTCATCGTCGACCGCATCGGGGGACGGCAGGGGTTCCTGGTCTCCATCCTTTTGGTGGCGGTTTGCGCCGTCCTGAGCGCTGTCGGCCCATTCGGTACGTTCACTTTCCTGATTATTCCCTGGCTCGCTGTTTTCTACGGCCTCAACCGGCTCGCCGGCTCAGCGTCGTGGGGGGCGATGCTCCGGATCGTGTCGTCATCGTTCGGTCCGAGGCGAAGGGGGTGGGCGGTCGCCGTGCTCAGCCTCAGTTACGTCGGCGGCGACGCCCTGGCCAGGCTGGTCGCGGCCGGGATCGTAGCGGTCGCTGGCGCTCCCCGCGACGCGTTACGCTGGGTCGTGGGCCTGCCTGCACTGGCGCTCGCGGGGATATACCTCATCTGCCGCTCCGCAGTGCCCGAAGGGCCGGTCACCATCTCCTCCGGCCGCCGGGCGCCTCCCGGAGAGAAGGCGTCGTTCTGGCGGTCGCTGCGCAGCCTCCTGCGCCGGCGCGCATTTTTGGTGACCTGCGCGCTAAGCTTCAGCTTGAGCCTGACGCGGGACTTCTTCCGCGTGTGGGACGTCTCGCTCCTCGATCACGAGCAACCGGACCCGTTGCTGTGGCCCGCGGTCCTCAAGTCGGCGTTCGTCAGTCTGGCGGCGATCCCCACCATCCTCGCTACCGGATGGGTCTGGGATCGCATGAATCCCACCCGTCGGCTCCGGCTGTTCACGGGGAACCTCGTCCTCCTGGCGGTGGCGCTCGGCACGCTCCCGCTCGTGATGACCAGGAGCGCCTGGGTCACGCCCCTCCTGGCCGTCGTGATCCTCTTGTTGTACGGTCCCTACAGCCTGCTCGCGGGCGCCCTCGTCTTCGACTACAGCGACGGCGAGACGCGGGCCGCCGCAGCCGGGATCGTCGACGGCATCGGCTACCTCGGCGGGGCGCTCGCCGGGGCCGCGATCGGCAGCATCATTCACCAGAAGGGCTATGAGGTCACGTTCGGCATCCTCGCCTTCCTGACGCTCTTCGCCGCGGGCATCTCGCTCGGCCTGACGCCTGGTCCCGAGCCTATCGTCGTCCGCCTGGATGACAATCCGAGGCGGCTCAGGAGCCTCCCCTTGGCCGCCCTTCCCGAGGCAGACAGCGCCCTACGCGACGTCGGCCGGCTCGACGCGATCCTCACGCTCGCGGGGATCTCGCTCTCCTGCTGGGAGCGGGCCCTCGCCCCGGATCGGATCCAATCCTTCACCGAGGCCCTCGGCGCCACCCCGCAAGCGCCCATCTCCGGCGCCCCCCGGGGCATTCGCGCCGTGAAGCTGGGCTTCCCCCGCCTCGCGCTCCGCTTCGACGAGCACCCCGCCCTGATCGTGGTCGAGGGCCCCGACCTCGAGGCGGGCGCTGCGGTCGCCCTCGCCGCCGCTGTCGACCGGGAAGCCTACCAGGTGATCGTCCTTGATCTCACCGACGCGCAGCACGCCCGGGACCTGCTCGTCGATCGCTTCCAGCGGCTCGTCGTGGTGACCCCCGACCGCCTCCGCGACCTGCTCCTCTCCGAGCGGCCCGCCAGCGTCTTCGAGGCCACTGTCGTCGAGCAGCTCCCGCTCCGGCATCTCTCGCCCTACCAGACCTCCGGCGCCCTGAAGGAGCCGACCCTCTTCTACGGGCGCGAGGCCGAGCTGCACGCGATCGCCGGCGGGAGCCTGCGCAACTTCATCGTGGTTGGCTCGCGCCAGATGGGCAAGTCCTCCCTCCTCGTGGCGCTGGAGCGGAGGATGAAGCAGCGCGAGGGCGTGGAGGTGACGCGGGTCGTACTCTCGGACGGGGATCCCACTCCCCAGCTCGCGCGGCGAGGCGGCCGCGAGGTGCCCGTGGTCGGCGATCCCGGCGAGGTCTTCCGCACCGTTGCCGCCGGCACCATGCAGAGGCCGCGCCTCTGGCTGATCGACGAGGCGGACTTCCTCGTCGAGGCGGACGCCAAACAGCATGGCGCTATCTCCCGCGTCATGCGCGCCCTGTCCGAGAACGGGTACGCGTACTTCGTCCTCGCCGGGAACTGGAAACTCTACGGGATCAGCTCCCTGGACCAGGACAGCCCGCTCCGCAACTTCGCTGAGATCCTGCTCCTCGATCCGCTCGATCCGATCGCCGCGCGGAACATGGCCACGAAGCCCCTCCTGGCGCTCGACCTTCGCTGGGACGACCCGTCGACTGTGGACTACCTGATCGAGGGCACAGGCGGACGGGCGAACCTGATCGCGCTCGCCTGCGGCGGGCTGATCGAGTCGCTCGGTCCGGCGGATCGGGAGCTCACGCGCCGCGCGCTGGACGTCGAGGTGAGGCGAGGCTACCCGGGCGCCCTCTCAGTCCAGCTATGCTCCTCCGTGGAGGGCCATGACCTGCTCGACCGGCTGCTCTGGACCCAGAGTCTCCTCCTCGGCGAGCCGGCGCCTGAAGAGACGCGGCTGGCCCTGGCGCGTGCTGGCGTGGACGCGTCGCGCGCGGAGGTTGACCGAGCGTTCCACCGGCTGACATTGAATTACCTGCTGATCGAGGAGCGGGGCCGGCTCCGCTGCCCGGTCCCCTTCCTCCGCGAGGCCATCGACCGCGAAGGTCGCCGCCTCGAGGATTTGTTGCGGGCCGACCTCGTCGCCTGGGCGGCGGGCGTGAGGAGCCCTAAGCTCGCCTGAGCGGCGGCCTTCAACTCAGCAGCCCCTCTCACCGTCCAGCCGGAATCCACCGTGCAGCGCGCGCACGGCGAGCTCCGCGTACTTGAGTGACCACCGGCCCCGCGACTTGTAGATCGCCCGGATGTTGATCCCGTGGGTCCGCGATCTGCCGTTCTTCGTCGTCGTGGTGGCGGTGACCTCGCCCTTCCCGCTTCCCCGTTCCCCCTCCTGGCCCTATGCGGGAACGCAACACCTCGGCGTCACCGCCTTGCGCTGGCCCCCTGATCTGCTTACGCTCACGGTACCCAACGGCGCCCCGTTCGGCCATCCGCGCCGCGCCGCGAGCCCGCGCGGGCGTCGGCGCTCCCCACCGACGCGGAGACGCATGGCGACTTCCCTATCGCGCTGCGGGACGACCCCTCATCTGAACCGCGCGTACGAGAGCACCGTGCCCCTCGGGCCCGGCGGGCAGAGGGCCGCGTCCTCGGGCGACAGAAACTCGGTCCCCGCCTCGGGGCGAAGCTCGAATCTCGCCCGCGTCGTCGAGGCGGAGCAGCTCGCGGTGGATCGCCTCGACGGCGAAGCCTCGCTCGTCGCGTAGTGCTCGGACCGTGTCCGGAATCCGCGCGAGCCCCAGTTGCTCGTGGCGATGCAGGGCTTCGCGCACGAGGTCGGCCGCGACTGCGGACATCCGGCCGACGCGCGTCTGTACGTTGCGCCCAAACCATCGGGGCGAGTACACGTCGGCCAGGGTGCGCGCGAGCTTCTCCGCGCGCGCGTGCGAGAGCCCGTACTGGTAGGTCGCCCAGGTTCGAGTGTCTGGGTTGATCCACTCGACGGCGTACGTCTTTTCGGCCTTGGTCGCCTTCGCGGAGGACGGCGTCGCTCGCCGCGCGAGGTCCTCCGCGAGCGCCATCATCTGCCGGTCCTTCTCGGTGACCACCGCGCCAGCGTCGTGCGTTCTCCAGGTGACCGTGACGATGCCGCCGCCACGCCGCGCGGGGCGCTTCGGCGGGGTGTGGGCGAGCGCAATGTCGGGGTGGTGGCGGCGCTTCTCCGCCAGTGCACCGAGGCGCTGCACGAAGTCGAGCGCCGCGCCGTAGCTGGTGAACTCGAACGCGCGGGAGAGGCCGGCCGTGGGCGAGGCCGGCGTGGACGGGTCCGGCGCCGGTGCCGACAGGCTCCGACGGAGAACGGCGCTCACCGCGGCGCCCACGGCGGCGTTGTCCGCGAAGCCATCCGTCACGACCTCCGCGTCCCGCACGATCGCGCGGTCAACCCTCACGTCGAGCTTCACATCGCGGTAGCGCAGCGCGATGTCGTGGCGGATCCGCTCGGCATGGGGCCCCCACGCGAGGGGAAGGCGGATGCCGATCGATGCAGGCCCCGCCGGCAGCGTGAACTCCGTGACCTCGGCCCCGCCGTCGGTGGTGGCCCTGTAGAGCCGGCCCCGCTCCGGCGCCCAAGGGTACTGCCGCAGCCACGCGACGTTCCGCATCCCCGGCGCATCCGTGGGCAAGTGCCACGTGATGCGGATGGCTCCGCCGTCTGGCGCGGCGTGATCCACCACCGGGTCGCGGACGCTCCTCCGGAGGCTCGCGAGGAAGGCGGCGACGAGGCCGGTGCGCTCTGCCAGCTCGCGCGCGTTCTGTTCCAACGTGGCCCCGTCATCGAAGCCGGAGGCTTCCACCGAGAGGCCGCTCGCTCCCCTATCCGCGACCTCGACCGCAGCTCGGGGATACCTCGCCTCTACCGCTTCCCGGATGGCGGGCTCGTAGAGGGCGAAGTACGCCGGGAGCGCGATCCGGATGCGCTGGATCCCGTTCATTCACGTGCCCGCCTTTCGCCGCGCGCAGCGAAGCTCGCGGCGACCTTCTGCTCCACGCCGACGCTCGGCTCCACGATCGCTACGCTGCCGCCACATCGGACGTGGCGGGCTCGCGCCCGGCGGAGAGCAGCGTGCGCGGGATGGAGCGGCCGAACCAGAACCGCCCGGCGTTGTCGAGCACGGTGAACTTCTCGCCGGCCAGCGGCGCAAGCTCGAGGAAGCGCTGCCATCCCGCCAGGGTCGGCGGCAGCACCGCCTCGAAGGGCGGCGTCAGCCCGAGGACGAGCTGCCCGCGTCGGACGGCGGGCACTTGCACGTTTCTCGCCCAGCCTCCAGTCGACGCCATCGCCTTGACGATCTCCGTCTCCCCACCGCGCCCACTGCGCCTCGACGAACCCGTCGGGAGCGTTCGCCCACCCGAGGTCCCTCCACGCGTCGGGCACGGTCGGGCCATGGCGGAAGCGGGGCACCCACTTCCCCACCATCGTGCGGTCGATGCCCGCCTGGTCATCCAGCGGCCACGAGGACGCGGTGCCCACGTCGATGCGCATGCCGGGTTCGAGGTGGAGGTCCACGACCTTCTCCGCCGCGAGCTGCTCCCAATGCGCGGCGCCGCAGAGGCGCGTGCCGATCGCGGCGCCGTCGACACGCCCGAACTCGACGTACTCGGTGACGGAGCGATCGAGCAGCCGTGGCATCGCTACGCGCAGTCCCTCGTACACCGGCGCGCCCTCCTTCGGAACGAGCATCGGGGACACCTCGGCCGCCTGTGCCCACGCGGCCCAGGGCCAGACGTCGGGCGGGTACTTCATCAGGCTCTCGAGCTTCTGCTTCGCCAGCGACAGTTCCGCGGCAGCGACGGCAGGGTCGGTCTCGGTGCGCGCGGTCGCGAAGCGGTTTGCGGCGGACCGCAGCGTGCCCATCGCCGCCTGCGCGACCTTCTTGCGCCGCTGCTCCTCGCGCTCAGCTTCCACCGCTTCGAGGGCGGCCCGCGTCTTCTCCGGGTCACGGCTGCAAAGGAGCAGCAGCTCCTTGCGGGTCATCGTGCCCTCGGCCGCGGGATTCGCCGCGTCCTTGGTGTCGCCCTCCAGCAGGCTGTCGATCCAGTTCTGCTTGCCCTGCACCATCTGGAGGCGCGCGCCGTCCTGGCTCCGATCGGAGATGTAATAGAAGATGTTGATGTTCGAGAGCGTGTTCCCTTGCCGGACGCCACGGCCGTCGCGCTGCGCGCCTTTTTTTGGCGTCCATCCAATATCGAGATGATGAATGGCACACGTCCGATCCTGAAGGTCGACGCCCTCCTCGCCGATGGAATTGGCGATGAGCACGTCGTACTTGGGATGGATACCGGCCTGCCGGTCGCCGTTGAACTCGCGCGCGATGCGCTGGCGGTCGGCGGCAGTCTTCGCGACCACCGCGTTGAGGATGCCGATCCGATTGGCCGGGATACCCGCCTCGATCAAAACCTCGCGAATCCAGACGTGCGCCGCGATGTAATCGCAGAAGACGATGTGCCCGCAGCCCTTCTGCGCGAGCACGTTCTTCGCGAGCGCGTCGAACTTGGCGCTGTGGGGGTTGGCGACCTGCCCGGCGTTCTTCCACCCGTATCCCTCGTCGAGATCGGGGTGCAGCGACACCATGGCCATCCGCGCCAGGTAGCCGAGGACCTTGTGCCCAGCGGTGCGCGGGTTCTTGAGGGCGTCCGCGATGGCTTCGAGGTATCGCTCGTACTTCGCGTCCTGCCGCGCGTCCATCGGGACGATGACGCGCTCTCGGTGGGCCTCGGGCAGCTTGAGGCCGGCTTGTCGCGCGGTCTTGAACTCCCAGAATTTGAAGACGATCGAGCGCAATTCGTCGAGGTTTTTGAAGCCGACGCAGGCGAGCCGCTGCTCGGCCTCCATCTCGGCGTTGACGGTGTCCTGAAGCTCGAGGATGCAGAAGCGATCGATGAACGCTTCCGGGTCGTGGATCCCGATCCGCCGCCAGGCGTTCCGGTCCATGAGCAGGATGAGGTTGTAGATTTCGAGCGGCCCGTTCGACGCCGGCGTGGCGGTCGCGACGACGACCTCGCCGCCCCTCGACTGCACGTCGCACGCTCGGAAGAGCCAGTGCCAGGCGCGCTTGCTGCCCTCGCCCTCGTTGCCCATGTACTTCGGCACCGACCCGCCTTCGCGGCTCGACGGCAGGAAGCTGTTCTTTCCGTTGTGCCCTTCGTCAAAGGCCAACCAGTCGACCCCGATCTTGTTCCAGACGATGTCGGGGTCGTGCGCCCAGCCCTCCCTCAGTTCGAGCGTCTTCGCGAGCCACTGCGCGACGGTCTCGGTCAGCACCGCCTCCTGCCGCTCCGTCAGCGCCGTGGCGTGGTGCTGTTCGAGCTCGGCGAGCTTCTTTCGGATCTCGGCGGGGTTCTTCTTCTTCTTGCGGAGGTGCGGGAAGTTCTTGAGCTTCTCCCAGTCCTCCTCGGCCTTTTGCAGCTTCTCTTCGAGCTTTGCCTTCTCGTCGTCGTAGCGCCTCTGCTCGCCCCGCAGACGCTTGACCTCGTTGCGTCGCTTCAGCTCTACCTCGCGCTCGATCGCGGTGATGTCCTCCACGAACGCGAGCGTGGACGGCTCGTCCATCTGGGTCCGGGGGAGCGCGTCGTACGTGAGGATGGCGACGTCGTACTCGCCGCCCATGAAGCGCGCCCACTTGCGGCCGCGATCCTCTGCCGAGTCGGTCTCGCTCGTTTCTAGGCCCGATCTGAGGCCATGCTGGATCGTCTTCTTGTTGATCCCGATGACCACGGTTCGGAAATCGGGCAGGGCACGCTTGACGTTGCTCACCCACTGGAACGCGATGGGCTGCGGGACGACGATCACCGGGCGCCGTGCCCTGCCGCCTTGGCGCGCGAGGGCGAGCGCGGCGAGGATGGTGAAGGTCTTGCCCACCCCGACGTCGAACGCCAGCCCGCCGCCCCGGTTCGCGTTGAGCCGGCGTGCGCCCGCGATCTGGTGGGGGTTGAGGACGACGGAGGGGCTCCACCGCGCGAGCTTGAGCGGCTCGGACCCGTACTCGTGGGCGCGGAACCCCTGACGCGCGCGCTGGTACGCGTGCTCGATTGCGCTACGGCGCTCGGGGACCGACTCGATCCAGGCGCGGAACTTCTGCGTCCACTCCTGGGCGAGCGCGAGGCGGACCTCGTCGATCTTCTGCTCCTCCTCGACGCGGGGCTGGAAGACGACGTAGTCGTGGTTGACCCACCCGAGGATGAGCAGCACCACATTCTGAAGCGCGAGCAGGTCCCGCGCGTGGTCCTCGTAGGCGACGCCAGCGAGTCGCACGACGCCCTCATGGCGTTCGAGGTTCACCGGGTCGCCGAGGTTCAGGGTGGTGAGCCACTCGCCGAGCAGGTCGAGCGGGACGAACCCGTCTTGCGGCGTCACCTCGATGTCGTCGAGCGTCGCCGGCCGGATGACCTCGATGAGCTTCGTCACCTGTGCGGCGGCCTGCGCGTCACCGAGCGCGGCGCGCTTCTTCACGCGGTCGAAGCGCGGCCAGAGCTCGCCGAAGAGGTATTCGTCCGGCGGCACGAGGTCGCCCCGCACGTCGAGGCGCTCGGTCCACGCCGGATCCGTTGAGTCCTCGCACCAGCCGGCGGCGAAGAGGCCGCTCGGGTCTTCACCGGGAAGTTGCGCGATGCTCAGCCGCTTCGCTGCACGGTAGATGTATTCGCCGACCTGCAAGGGGTTGGACGGGTCGCCGATGAAGCTGGGCTGCCACGTAGGGCGTTCAGCGAGCGACTTGATCAGCTCGTCCGGCCTCTTGTCGTCGAACGCCTTGAGGAGCCACCCGGCGCCGCCCGAGGGCCCGTGCCCATCCGTGCCCCGCTCGGCCGCCGCGAGCGCGAGGACCGCCCGGTCGCGGGCCGGCGGGCCGTACTTGTCGGCCCACTGCGTGAGGTCGCTCCGGAGCTCTTCCCACCCGACGGGCTCGATGTCGGGCACCCCCATCGCGGCGAGGAAGGTCTCCACCCTGCGCCCGAGCGCCGCTGCCGCCGCCATGCGCTCGTCGTCGTGGATGATCTGCTCCGCGACGGTCGCATGGGCAGAGCGCGCGCGCGGCGCCCTCGGCGGCTCCGTGGGTGCTCCCGCCGCGGGCGCCGCATGGGAGCACGCGCTGCACATCGGCCGCTCCTCGAGGAGCGGCGGGAGCCCAGGGAACTCGCCCTGCACGGTGTAGCCCTCGGCCGTCCCGTGCCAGCCGCGCTTGCCCGGCTCCTGATGGACGACCTTCCCGAGGATGTGGTGCGCGAAGGTCTCGAAGTACCGGCCTTCGAGGATGAACTTGTCCGCTTCGTCGACCTCGAAGAGCGGCTCGGGACGTGCGCGGAAGAACAGGATGTCGGTCACGAGGTTGGCCAAGCTGAAAACCTCGTTCGGGAGCCGGAACGCGGCGGCGAGGTGGTGGCGCTTGAGCACCTTCTCGCGCAGCGCGACCGCCTTTTCCCCCGGGGCGGAGATGAACCCGGACGGGACGACGTAAATCCCGAGACCACCGGGGCCCAGGAGGTCAAGGCTGCGGCGCACGAAGTAGTCGTCCGCGTGCTCCTCGCGATAGGTGCGGTCCGGGTCCTCCGTGATGACACCTCCTCGGGCGCCATACGGCGGGTTGCTCACGACGAGCTTGATCCGCCCGGCGAAGTCGTTGCCGCGCGAAGCGACCCACCGCTCGAACGGACCCTGGAACAGATCGATGTCCGGTCGGAGCAGGTGCAGCAGCTTGTAGGAGACGATGGAGAACTCGACCGCGTGCCAGGCGATGCTCTCGAAGCCGGGCCCGGAGAACGCGAGTGGGAACCGACCGATGCCCACCGAAGGTTCGAGCGCGTGAATTTTGCCGTCCGTCGATGCGAGGCCGGCGAGGAGGGGCCGGACCACGCGCGCGATCTCGGCGCAGACCGCGGGCGGGGTGAAGTACGCGTGGATGAGCTGGCGCTGCTCGGGCACGGGGAACGTTGGCGGGAAGTAGTCGCGTGCCTTGTCCAGACCGACCCCGCCCCAGTCGGAGTATTCGAGGAGCGTCAGCCGATCCTGCTTGGTGAGCGACCGCGGGCGCTTCTCGAGGTCCGCGGCGAGCCACATGGCCTGGATGTTCGCCTCTCGCCGTTGCGCCGCGGTGCGATGCTCGACCGGAGAGAGCACCTCGGCGATGCTCGGCTCAGCCGGCGATTCTGCTGGCTCTTGGGGAGCTGACGCTTTCTCCTGTCCAGGCCCCGGGCGCACACGCCCGGCGGCGCTCGGCGCTTGCGTGGGCGTCCAATTGGGCGTCGCTCGCACCGTGACGTCACCGACGCGGGCGACGACCCCAGGGCCCAGCATGCCGACCATCGCTTCCGCGTCGTGCATTGCCGCGGCGCGAGCCCAGTTGCGCGAGGACGGCGGCGCCTCGTCGTCGTGCGTGGATTCGCCCGCACGATGATCCGCACCCTCCAGCGCCGAACGGTCGCGCCCGGGACCTCCCTCGGTATGCGCGTCCATGGGCCGGAGCAGTTCGTCGATCTCGGCCCGTGGCACCCCCGCGCTTCGCGCGGCGTCGAGCACTCGATCGACCTCGACGATTTTCTCGCTCGCGTCGCCCGTGACAGGCGTGGCGACGAAGGCCGCGACCGCATTGCGTAGACGGACGCGCGCCTCGTCGGCGGGCACGGGCCTCGGCGCGGGCACCCGGACCGCTCCCGTCGCCTGCGGTGCCTGGGGCGGCTTGCGTGGACCGTCGTCGCCGACACGCGCGAAGACCAGATGGTCACTCTTGCGCGCGGCCTCCACCAGGGAGGAAAGCGCCGAGGGGGACAAAGTGGATGCGGACACCGCTGCGGGCTCAGTCGCAGGGGCGGCGATGCCGCCGGCCGCGTGGCTGGCCGAGGATGCCTCGTCGTCGAAGACGTACTCCGTCGTCAGCTCGCCGTCGTCGAAGACCGCAAAGCCGTTGGGGCGTGGCTCGACCTTCGCCCCCTTCAGGCCCAGGTAGGAGAGTTCGCCGTTTCGCGCTCCGTAGGACGGGTCGTCGACCCGGAGCACCACGTCCGCCGAGCGAGCCTGGTGAAAGATGCGCCGCGAGTTGGTCGGGCCGCCCATGTTCCGCACGAGTCGCAACGGCGTGCCCGGGGGAATGCGCTTCAGGGCTGCAACGGAGTCGACCCTCGGGTGAGCGGACACAGCCGGCGAGGGAGTCTCGTCGGCCCCCTTCGCCGTGTGTGACGAGGGGGGTGCCTTCGTCGACTGCGGCTCTACGCGCCAGCGTGGCGTGCCCAGCAGGGCGAGCGGCTCGCGCGATGTCGTATGGTCATCCCAGTCGATGGTCACGTGCGTGCCACCGACGACGGCCACCGTACCGGACCGCGGCGGGTTGGCTGCGTCGCCCTGCCAGTGAACGCGGGCGCCCGGAGTCACCGAGGCGGGCGCGGCTCCGCGCCCGCCAGTGTGCTGCACGATCGTGGGCACCGTCGTGTCCAGCCCCGTGTACCGGCGGAAGACCTCCTGGAGGCTGTCGTTGTAGACGTCGTCGACCTCCTCCACGAGCGTGTACGCGTGCATGGGCGCCGGTCCGAGCGTGCCGAACCGGACGGTGTACGTGTCGGTGGGCTCCAGCGTGATCTTGACGTGGTTGATGTCGCTTTTGGCGAAGTGCGCCGGCAGCCGGAAGGTCAGGGAGCTGCGGTCTCCGCCAAGGCTCTTCGCCCCGGTCATCGCCAGGAACCCCTTGCCGCCGAGCTGGCGAAGGATCTCGTTCGGCACCTCGAGACGGGTGGCGCTCTCCTCCTCGCGTTCGGGCGGGCTGGAAGGCTCCGCGGGCTGGGCTTCCTCCTCTGCCCCGGCTCGGGCTTCCTCTTCGAGCTCGCGCAGAAGGGCGAGGCCCCGCTCGCGCTGGTGCCCGGACGCCAGTGCGAGCGCGCCCCCGACGAAGTAGGCCGCCTTGTCGCCCTGGCCGTCCAGCGTGCTCTCCGCGGCTGATCCCCAGTCGAGCGCCACCGGCCCCACGTCGATGTCGCCGACCTTCTCGGCGGCACGTCCCAAGTCGAGCATCCGCTTCAGCGCGTCGGGCGGCGGGCGGAAGGCGTCCGTGCCTTCCGCGAAGGGCACATCCGAGAGCCCCTTGCGGAAGGCGGAGAGGAGCCCGCGAGCGTCGGCGGCTTCCCGCCGCACGATGAGCTTCGACGGCAGCGCTTCGAGGTCTGCGTTCTGAATGAGGACGTCGTTCATGCCCCGCGCGCCCGGAATGGCGTCGAGGCGCACGGCCCGCGCGGTCGAACGCTTGAGCCCGTTGCGGGCGGCCAGCGAATCCCCAGCAAGCCGGACGCCCATCACCGTGCCGACGCGGCCCCGGAAGTAGCCGTTCACGACGCGCACGCGGTCCAGGAGCAGCAGGAGCTTGTGTCCAGACGCAGGGGTCGGAGGCGCTTGCGAAGTCGGTGCTCCTTCGCCGGGCTGGGCCGGCGCCGGGGCCTGGGCGGCGCGCGCCGTCGGCGCCGGCTCCGCGGGCGCGGTGGTCGGCTGGATACCGACGCGCTCGATCATGAACGTCACCGCCTCGGCGGGCCCGTAGACCATGTGGGTGCGTCCGCTCTGCCCCGGGAACGGCTTGCCGCGCATTGCGTCGAAGTCGACGCTCCCATGCGGTGTCAACACCTCGAACTCGGGGCCGTGGATCTGCCGCACGGTGAGTCCAGCCGTGCGGCCGGCGGCGTTCAAGTAGGCGGTGTCGGCGTAGAGCTTGTCGCCATCGCGGAACAGCGTGCCGTGCGCCGCGGTGGTGTGGGGCGGCGAGCCTGCGGGTGCGCGTACCGACGCTGGCGGCGCGGGGGATGTTGCGGGAGGCGCTCCTCGCGCGAGCTCCGCGAGGTACTGCTCCGCGAGGTACTCGGTCGCCGCCTTTTCGCGCCGCGTGAGGTCGCGTCCGAGCGCGTCCTCGACCTTGCCCAGGTTGCGCTCCGACAGAACCGGGGTCGCCCCTTCGCGGGTAGCGCCGGCCTCGTGCACGGCGTGGGCGATGCCCTTCAGGGCGTGCTCGACCGCCTCGAAGTCGCTGCCTCCGCCGTATTGCTGGAGGGCGTCCAGCACCTTCCGGGGCTCGGTTCCCGGGTCGGGAGCGAGCAACAGGTCCAGCACCCCGGCCGCGAGCTTTGCATCGCCGCCGAGCAACTCCTCGACGAGGCCGAGGACCTGTTCGACCAAGTCGTCGTCCGTTGCCCAAGCGGACGGTGCGCTGCGGTGGACGAGAGCCTCGACATCGAGGGCGCGGTCGCCGAGAAGCGCGTAGAGCTCGCGGCGGCGTTCCGGATGCTGGGGCAACCACCGCTGGCGATCGAGCTCGACGGGGTTGGGTCGACGCGCGGCGAGGTCGACGGCCACCAGGGCAGCCTGGTCACGGTGGCTCTCCATCTGCTCGCCGTCGCCGAACGCTGCCCACTCCAGCGCTTGGCGCATCTCGGCGTCGTACTTCGCCTGGTCCGGTCTCGGCTTGACCTCGCTGGCGAAGAGCGCCCCCTGCTCCTCGGGCACCTGCCACGCGGCAACGCGGTCTGCGAGCGAGGTAAGGTACGCCGCGAGCGGCGCAAGGTCGAAGGGGTCCTCGTCGGCGTCCTCGCCGTGAGCGGCGCTGGCAGCGTCGGCCAGACGGCGCAACACATCCTCGGGGACCTCGCCGAGCGGCGCCACCACGGCGCGACGTGCTGCTCGCGCGCGCTCCAGGCTCCGCTCCCACGCACGTACGTCAGCACGCTCCCCCTCGACCCGGCTGTCGCTCCCCATCCCCTCCGAGCGGCGCCTCTCCTCTTTTCGCAGACCCTCTCGCGCGTCACCAAGTCGCCGGGTGTCGTGCCTGACCCAGGCCGCCGCCTCGGTCGTGTGTTTGAGCTGCTCGCCCCGGAGGACCTGGGCGCTCTCCCGTGCCTCGCCCTCGCGCAGGCGCTCGCGCTGCTGCTCCCCCACGGAGAGGGGCGCTGCCTCGTCCTTGAGCACGACATGAGCGGGGGGCGTGGTGGGCGCTCGAACGGAACGGGGCGGCACGTCGGCGCCATGCAACCGGGCGTCGCTCGATGCGGTCTCCGAGCGCTGCACCGGCGGACCGCCCACCGCGGCGGCCGCCTCGAGCAGAGCGTCCACGTCGGCGAACACCTTCATGTCCGACGCGAGCGAGCGCGCGTCGCCGACACGCGTGCTGGTGCCGAAGTAGACCGACTCCGCCTTGAACCAGAGGCGGAAGCTGCTGTGGGGGGCTTGGGCCCACATCACCTGAAGGTCCCGCCGCTCCGGGAACGTCCAGCCGCGGTCGTCGAGACCCTTGAGCAACTCGGTGCGCACTTCACGGAACGTGCGGGGCTTCGCCGGGCGGGGCGCCGGGACACGCACGCGAGGCGCGGGCACGTTGGCGCTGGGGGTGGTGCCAAGCGTGGGGCCCTCGGGACGCTGCTCGCGCTCCAGGCGCGCTCGGTCGTGGGTCAGGTCGTTGAAGAGCTGCCTACCGCGCTGGCCCCACTCTTCGGGCGCCTGTCCGAGGGCTCTGCCGGCGTGGAGCGCTGCCGCCGCGCGATCTCCGTCGACAACGGCGGCCCTTGCGAGCCCGAACTCGCGGCGCGTCTCGGCGCGGACTTCGAGCCCGTACTTGCTGTCCGCGGCTGCACGGCGCGCGGTCTCCAGGATGCGCCGAAGCGCGTCGGGCGGAGGGGGGAACGGGTCTTGGTGGCTTCCAAGGCGCTCGGCGCGGAGGTCGAGGCCGTCTCCGAACCCCGCGACGACGTTCTCGTCCATCGTGGCGGGGCTGCCGAGCGGGGGCAGAGGCCGCTCTTCCACCGGCTCCGGCGGCGGTAGTCTGCGTGCGCGAGCCGCGGCAACCGTCCCCTGAAGCTCCTCCGTCGGAACGCTGGACAGCGGCCAGGACTCCGTGGCCCCCGTTGCGGGGTTGAGGTAGAGGACGACGCGCGTGCCGTCCGCACGCGTAGCCTTGTAGTCGTCGTGCGTAGCGGCCCACGCGGCGTCCTCAAGCGATTCGCGGGACTCCCAGCCGCTCGCGAGCTCGTCTGCCGCGGAGAGGGGCAGATCGCCGACGGTGGCGGCGCGCTGCTCACTCCCTGCCGTGGCGGTGAAGGCGGCCGTGGTCCGGGCGGTGGAGGCCCGCTCCGGGGAGGGAGGTGCTGCCAAGTCCGGCGGTGCCGTCTCCGCGGACCAGCCCCCAGCGAGTTCATCGACCGACGCGAGGGGCAAGTCGCCCGCGGGCGGGGCACCTGCGGTGCGCGGCGCAGCGCCGACGAGGAAGGCCATCGCGCTCGGGCTTGGTGCGCGCACGGACGGAGCTGGGGGCGTCGACTCGGCGACCGGCGCTGCTCCGGACTCGGTGAGGGAGTAGAGCATCACGCCGTGCGCGCCCTCGCGCAGCGTGATCTGTCCCTCCGTGAGGAGCTCCCGCAGCGCGGCGTCCACCTCGACCCTGGGCGCGCGGAGGGCTCGGAGCAGCCCGTTGCGCGTGTCGGACCTCCCCCGAAGTGCCTCCAGGATCCGCGCTCGGACGGTGGGCCCCTCCGGCGTCGTCGACGGCGACGGCGGCTCCAGCGACACGAAGGTCTGGGCGTGGATCGCATCGTCGAGCTGCTGGAGGACGTGATCCAGCTCGCCCGGGAAGATGCGCTTGTCGAGCCACGCGAAGCGGCCACCCTCGCCTTCGATCTGCTGCATCTGGCCCGCGAGCGTCTCCGGGTCCGCGCTGCCCGCCCGCTTCGCGAGCTTGGCCAGGCGCGTCAGCCAGAACCGTTGCTGCTCGGTCCAGCCCTGCCCGCCCAAGACCTGTGCGAGCGCCCGGTCGACGCGCTCGTGCCAGGCGACAATCTCGTAGGCACGCTCCGCCTTCTCGGCGTCGTCGCCGAGCGCCGCCTTGATCGCGAAGTAAACGCGGCGGGCCTTGAAGAGGTTCCTCGGCCACTCGTCCTGCGCGCTCGACCGCACGGCCTCTGCGACCGCGTCGGCGTCGTCCCCAAGCGCCTCGCGCAGCTTGCCGACGAGCACGTTGTCGGGCTCGGGGTGAACACCCTCCGCCTCCGGGCCCTCCGCGGGCGGCACGGTAACCGTACGCGCCGGGATCGCATCGTCCACTCCGGCGAGCGCCTCCACCGCCGGCTTCAGCCAGGAGGAAGCCTCGGGATCGAAACCGAGCGCGGCGTAGGTCGGCCCCTGCGACTCCTCGAGCAGTGCGCGCTCGACGCGCCGCCGGCCTGCGACCGTGCTCCAGCCGGGGTACAGGAGCTCCTCCTTCCGGAGGCGGTGGACCATCGTGCCCGATGCTTCCACCAGATCCGAGTCATCCGCGCCCGGTGCGTACGAGCGAAGCACGGGGAGCAGGGCCGCTTCGGCGTGCCGGGCATCCTCCTCGCGAGCTTGGTCTTGCCGTGCGAGGCGCCCCGAGACTCTGTCCGCCGCGAACGCGACGTGCTCGGGCTGCATGTTCGTGACGTTGTTGAGGAGATCGCGGTACACCCGCTCGTCGGGGACACCGCGCTTTCGGGCCACGGCCTCGCGGAGCTGCTTCGCGATGAGCAATCCGGGCTTCCGCCGCTCTTCGACGTCCGCGATGCGGAGGATGTCCGTCTCCCAGACGTTCGTTGCGGGAGGCTCCTCCGGGGCCGGCTCGTACCGCTCCGTCTCTCCCAACGCCGCGAACCTCTTCGCCAGGGTGAGGACCTCTTGGGCGCGCTCGGCGTCGAAACCACGCGCAGCCGCCAAGGCTGCGCGGAGCCCGCGCTCCTTGGCCTCATCGCGGAGCCAACCATCCGGCGCGTGTCGCGCCACTCTGATGAGCGTCTGCGCCTCACCCGCGCCAATCGTGGCCTCGACCTCCTTCAGCAAGCCGAGCGCCTGCCTCGGCGTCATGCCCCCACGCACGAAGGGTTCGAGGTCCTGCGTCTCGCGTTCGCTCGCGCTCTGGAACACGCGGGTGTAGCCGCGCAGCACCCGAAGCTCGTCCCTATTGAAGGCGGCGGGGTCGCGAGGATCGTCGGGGTGCTGCCCGCCGCTCCGTTCCCTCCACCGCACGGTGACCCCGTCGCCCTGTGCACCCGTGACCTCGCCTTCGAGCCCGGAAAGGTGCGGATAGCGGTTGCCGATGTAGCGAACGATGCTTCCTGCTGGCATGGCAGCCCCTGCGGGCACCTCGGCCGCCAGCTCGCGGAGCAGCGCCTCTCCGCGCGCCCTCCACCACAGGGCCGCAAGCGCGCGGCCCGTCTCGAACGCCGCGACGTCGGCGTTGTTGTGGTTGGCCTGGGTTGCCGAGAACGCGCGCTCCCAGTGCTCGCGCGCGGCGGCGTGATCGAGCTGGACGAACAGGCCCTCGCGCTCCGCGGAGCGGGCCAACGCGAAGATGCGGTCCAGGGCACCGGCAGGTGCCAGCGCGTGGGTACGACCGCGGATGTAGCGCTCGCCGGAGAGGCCCTTGCGGAAGGCCGCAAGCACGTCCCCCTCGGTCTCGCCGTGGATCGCGTGAACTCCCGGCCCACCCTGGGATCGGAGCATGTGGAGGGGGATCCGCACGCGCCTCGCGCGGGTCTCCTCCCGGAGCTTCGCGAGCAGGACGGTGGCCTGCGTGTCGGCCGCTGCGAGCGGACTGGCAATCGTGCCTGTCTGGCCAGCGTAGGGGCCCTCCTTCACGAACACGTCGTCGCCAAGGAGGAACTGCTGGTAGTGCGGAACCGGCGCTTCCGGCGCGCTCGGCAGAGGGACCACCGTCGTTGCCGCGCCGCTTTCCGGCGGCGAGAGGGGCGTTCCAGCGGCAGCCTCCGGCCAGTGACGCTTGACGACTTCGAGGGCCCGCGCCGCGCCCTCCCGATCGCCGCCGAGCGCCCGAGTGATGGCGGCGAGCACCCGCTGCGTCTCCACGACGCCGCGCAGCCAGTTGTCTGCCGCGCTCAGGCGCACCGCCTCGACCACCTTGAACGTGTTCCGGCCGAGCTCCGGGTACACCGCGTCGAGAAGCGCGAGCGTCCGGGTCGACGCCACCAGGCGCCCGTGGGCCCGTTCGTACTCCTGCTCGCGGATGGGCGCGCGCTCCTCGAGGACGCTCGCGAGCTGCGCTCGAAGCTTCCGAGCGCGCGCGACAACCGCTCTGCTCTTCGGCTGGTTGTACGCCGCGACGACAGCCGGCACGGTTTCGTCCAGCAGGCCCCGCACCTGGGGGTTGTGGAGGTCCCACGCGAAGACCTTGGCCTCGTGGAGCGTCGCAAACCGCGCGAGGTAGAGGCCGCTCACCGCGTGGGTGACGGTGAACGGCAGCCCCTTGGCTTCCTTTTTATCGGGGCCGAGGGTCGGGTTGACGATGATGTCCCCGAACCGGGCGAGGACGTCGACATCGCGCCATCGCTGGAGCTCGTAGATCGCAGATCGACGCCTTCCCGATGACGGGGACCGATTCGGCGCGCTCCGAGGGCGGCGCCGGAGCGTCGGTGGCTGGACGCGCGGGCAAGAGGCCCGACTGCGGTCCGATCGCCTCAAGAGACGTGTCCGCCTCCGGTCTCGCCGCGGGAGCGCTTCCGAGCATCGCCAGCGTCTCGGCACGCAGCCCACCCGCGCGCGGTCCCGGCGCGGGGGCCGCGGTTGCCGCGAGCGTCGCCAGCGTCCCGGCGCTCAGCCCACGCGCCGCGTGCGGAACTTCGGTCGGAGCAGGCGTCGCGCGTACGGGTGCCGTCGTCGCCGCAAGCCTCGCGAACGTCCCAGCGCTCAGCCCTCCGACCGGGCGCGGTGCTCCTGTGAGGGTGGGCGCCGTGGGCGCGTGCGCTGCGCTTGTCCCGAGCATCGCCAGCGTCCCGGCGCTCAGCCCACCCACCGCGCGGGGTGCCGGCGCGGGCGTCGGCGGCCTGGTGACCAGCATCGCCATCGCGCCCGCGCTCAGTGCGCCGGCAGCGGGCCTCGGCGCTGGCGCGTGGCGGTGCTCGTGCGCGGGGTGCCCGGGGACGCCCAGCTCGACCAGTCGCTCGTTGAGCCAGTGGAGGCGCTCGCCCTGGGACATCCGCTCGCCCTGGCGTTCGCCGAACGGCATCGTGACCGCCCACGGAAGGCGGTCCGGCCGCTCCTGGCTCCGGAGGTGCCGTTGCAGCTCGTCGGTGTACTCCTTGCCCGCGAGGATGATGACGGCGGCCGGCGCGGGACCAAAGTCGTTGACCAACTCACTGCGCACACGCTCTGCCCATGCGTGCTGCGCAGCAGCACCGAGGCTGTGCATCGGCACGTCATAGGTGGCGATCCGCTCGTCGGGCGGGATCGCGCCGTGCTTCGCGGACAGGATCCGGATGTGATCCTCGCTGGTGATCGCGCGCGCGTAGGCGAGGCTCTTGGAGAAGAGCGTCGACGCGGAGTACAGCTCTGCCGCGGGGATTCGCGTGCCGTGCGTATCCACCTTCGACGCAGCGCACGCGATGAGCACGATGGGCCGCCGCCGGGCGCGCGGCGCGTCAGCTGCTCCCGTCGAGGGCGACGCAGGAGCCTGTACGGGGTCGTGCGCGGGGCGCGTGAGCAGTCCCCAGACCTTACCGAGGCCGATCGCCATGCTCCACTCCGTGCCGCCTATGCGGACAGCAGTTGCCCTGCGACCTGCATGTGGTTGTCGACCCAGTCGGTGAACGCGTCGGCGAGGCTCGCGATCCCCTGGCTCTGTTGCCACGCCAGCGCGTGGGCCTTACCGCCCCGCTCCCAGATCAGCCGCAGCTTGGGCAGCGCGGCGTCCACCTCGTGGGCCGGGTACTTCGCGCGCAGCGCCTTGTCGATCGCCTCGAAGATGGCCGCGTCGGTCATCTCGCCGGAACGCGACGTCGGAGGCGCCGCCTCCGCAGGCGCGCGGCGAGAGGGACGCGAGCCACTCTTCGGCGGGGGTGCAGATGATGCGGAGGATTTTTGCTGCGCGCGCTTGGCAGCCAATGCAGCGCGCGCCGTCTCGGTGGCAGCCTTCTGCGCCTCGCTGCGCTCGCGCTTCTGGCTGGGCGGTGCCGCGGTCTTCTTGCTGGGCGGCACCGCGGTCTTCTTGCTGGGCGATGCCGCGCTCCTCTTGCTAGGCGGCGCGCCCTTGTTCGCGGGACGACTCGCCGGAGCAGCCTTCGCGGCGGACTTCTTCGCGGCGGACTTCTTCGCGGCGGTCTCCTTCTTCGCGGCGGACTTCTTCGCGGCGGTCTCCTTCGCGGCCGTCTTCTTCGCGGCCGTCTTCTTCGCGGCCGTCTTCTTCGCGGCCGTCTTCTTCGCGGCCGCCTTCTTCGGGGCGGTCTTCTTCGCGGCCGTGTTCTTCGCGGTGGTCTTCTTCGCGGCCGTCTTCCTCGGCGGCTTGCTGGCCGGTGCCGTGTTGGACGCCGGCTCCACGAACCAGGGCACGGCGCCCTCGGGCAAATCGTTCCCGAACGGCTCGACGGCGTAGCTCTTCACGAAGCCGCTCGCCTTCTGCGCAGCCTTCGCGGCGTCGGCCTGCTTGCGCGACCAGAGGCAGGCGTGCCCGTTCGCGCCGTAGGCCACGTGGACGCGCTCCTTGCCGCCGCGCGACCGCGCGGAGGTACCCCGCGCGTGCTCAGACGTGCGGGGCGCGTGCCGGTGCGCAGAGGAGGGCGCCTCGTCGGCGACGCTCGCCGGATGCGACCGCAGGTTGTGGTTGTCGCCCGCGACGATGAGCTCGAAGAGGCGCGCGAGGTCCTTGTCGGAAAGGCTCGTGCTGTGGGTCTCGTAGTGCCCGAGGCTCTTGCGCTGCCCCTTCCAGCAGACCTCGCCGCCGCGGCGCAGCTCCATCCTACCGCCCGCTGCGACAACGACGTCGTACGTCGCGTCGCGGTGGAACACCTGGAAGCTGCGCGCGCCGCGCCGGTGCGTCGACGACGCCGGACCCTCTGCCCCGGCGTGGTGGCGCGTGGCATGGTCGCGGGAAGGGCCGCGCGCGGGGGGGTGGTGCGCTGGCTCTCCAGCCCGCGCAGGGCGCGTGTTGGCCGCGCCCGCGGTCTCGTGCTCCACGCGAACACCCCGCCCGCCCTGTTCGACGTGGACCGAGATGAGCGCGACCATGGGCTTCCCCGTCGCGGGGTTACTCGACATCACGATGATCTCCCTCGAGCGGCCAAGGCGTCAGTTGCAGAGCGGCAGGGTGACGGGGCCAGCGTCCGGGGCGCCCACCACGCCGGGCGGGCACTGGATCGACTCGCCGTGGAAACAGCAGCCGCACCCGTCACGGCTCTGCGCGTAGACGCACGGGCCGGCGTCGCTCGGCGCCACGGGTCCGGCATCCGCGGGAGGAACGGGCCCAGCGTCGACGGACGTCGGGCCGGGCGCGATGCGCGAGCCGCAGCAGGAGCCGGAGCAGGAGGTCACGGTGAGGAGCGAGGCCAGGAGGAGAGCGGTCTTCATGGTCTTCGTGCTCCTCACGACAGCGTCGTGATCGAGACTTGGAGGTCCCAGGACCAGACGAGCGTCTTGCCGGCGGCGCCGGTGACTTCGATCTCGGCCTGCTGGCCGGTGGCGAGGAACTGGACCGCCAGCGCTGCGCCGAGCGCAGCCAAACCCGCATCCGCCGGGTCCGGGTTGATGAACGCGGACGTGTTGTGCGTCACCGTACCCTGGAAGCAGTTGACGCTGACATCGATCGTGAACGCGACCGTGTGGCCCGCGCCTCCGGCCGTGGGGTCGGTGGCGACGATGTAGCCGCCGATCACGGCGCTGCCGTTCGCGGGAAACTCGGGGAGGGCGCAGACCCGCGTCGGCGTATTGCCGGTGATCTGCCCAGTGATGCCCTGACACAGTTTCTTCTGGATGTTCGACATTGGACCGCCTCAGCTTTCTCCTACGGCCTGGTGGCCAGGATATGTGTTCCGTGCGCGAGCCCGTGCGCCTCATGCGGTGAGGTGATTCACTGCAAAATCACGGACTCAAATATTGGTTGGGAAACTCACCTCAGCTTTGGTCGGGTTCCGGCGGCGGCTGCGGATCGGTGTAGTGGCGGGTCACCTCGAGGTCCCAGCACCACGTGATCGGGCCGCCGGGCGACGAGGGGGCCGAGACGGTGATCTCGCACTGCTGTCCCGTCAGCACCGGCGCCACGCTCAACGCAGCACCGAACTGGGAAAGGCCAGCGTCCGCGGGCGCGGAGGTCGTGTTCCGGAGGACGCCGAACGGCGTGCTGTTGGCCATCGGGGCGACCCACTGGAGATTGAACGTCACCGCCTTGCCGGCGCCGTCCGTCGCGGTGACGCTGCCGCTCACCGTGGCGGAACCGTCGTGGGGGAAGAGCGGCAGGCACGCGATTACTCCGACGGGGTTGCTGGGCGTGGCGTGGCCTTGCGACCTACTACAAATGAGGTTCTGCACGGGTCCGGTCCTTTCGTACGTTCATTCACGCGGCGCGCGCCGCCGCTGCGCGCGCGAGCCTCGCGCGCAGTTCCGCCGGGTGGCTCAGAAACCGCGCCCGCGCCGCTGCGGAATGCCGCCGGTGCCACGGGTCGGACGGGTCCTTGCCGTCGGCGAGGAGCTTCATCGCGCGCAGCTCGTCTTGAACCTGGCCGAGGTTGCCCTGGATCTCCGACCACGCCCAGATGGCCTCGGCGTGCTTGGCGAGGAAGCGGAGCGCCGCGCGAGCCTCAACCGGGGTCCGAATCGTCGACGGCGCGAAGGCATGGTAGACGCCGGGCGGGAGCTGCCAGATTTGCTTGCCCGTCCGGGTGGCGACCGCCTGGAGGCCACGGAAGTAGCGGTCCAGGAAGGCGGGATCGGTGAGCGGCTCGTCGGGATCGACCCGGCACAGGTACGGGTTGTCGCAGCTGTCGTTGGACACGGGATTGTAGAGGACCCCGTTGTTGCCCTTCACGCCGACGGGCACCTCGGCGATCACGCGGAAGTACCGGACAAGGCGGGCGGCGCTCTGCGGGTCGGTCGCCTTGTCGACGTTCAAGAAGCACAACACCGGATCGATTCTGAACATCCAGAGCCAGTCTTCCGCTTGCTCTTGGGTCGGATGAAACGTGTCCTTGAGGCTGTTTGCAATCCAGGTGCCCGCCGCGACGAGCGCGCCGATCGCCGCGCCGATCGCCGCGCCGACGCCCGGGATCGGAATCGCGTTTCCCGCTGCTGCGCCGATGCCGATCGCACTGGCGGCGGCCGTGGCGCCGCTCGCCGCGGTCGCCGCGACGCCCGCCGTGAGCGCCGAGCCAACGGTGGCGACGACCCCGCTCGTAGCGACCGCGCCCGCGAGGCCAAGCCCCGTGCCTACGGCGCCACCGATCGTGGCGCCCTCGCTGATCCCCCGGCCGACCGCGCCTACGGCATCGAGCGGTCCGGACGCGTCGTCGTCGGTCGCGAGGAAGTCCCACGATGGCTGCTGGCGCGAGAAGAAGTAGTGGCTCCTCATGCGCGCGCCGCGCTTGCGGAACAGGTACGTTCCGGGGTCGCCGTTGTCGGGCACGCTGACGACCTTGATCAGACCCCAGCCGTCGCCCGGGATGCGCACTCGAAGCGTCCAGTCCATCCACTCGAGCGCCTCGCGCAGGCCGGCGTTGCCGCCCGTGGTCGACGCGAAGTACCGCCAGACGGGCGTCCCGTAGTCGTCCGTCGCCAGGTAGAGCAGGTGCCCCGTGCTCGATGCGTCGCCCATGCGTCAGCGCCTCCTCGGCGAGGCGGATGCCCACGGCGGATCGTTGGCAGACCCGTCGTCGAGCGGATCGCCCGTCTCGTCCGCGAAGGCGCTCGACAGCGAGGCCGGGCCGGCGGCGGAGGGGTTGTAGACCCACGTCCCCCGCGCCGTCCGAGACCACCCTCGGCCGGGGGACACAGCGCACGGCGGCGCGTCGCTGCTCGGACGCGCGGGAGGACCGAGGAGAGCGTCGGGGAACAGCTCCATCGGTCCTGCCCAGGGCAGCGTTTCCCCGTCGCTCGGGAGAAGCGTGTCGAAGAGCCCGCCGGTGTCCGACGCGCCGAGCGCGCGCGCCACGGCCCGCCGCTCGACAAGTACGGGCACACCGAGGAAGGTGCGCGGCAGCCGAGGGGGCGACGTGCCGGGCCGGTAACCCACGACGATCGTCGGGACGCCCCTGGCGAGTGCTACACCGATCCCCATGACCCATGCGCGGATGTCGGGCCGAGCGCGGAGCTGCGCGACGAGGGCGCGATGCGCCGCGAGAGCACGGCGCCAGCGCGGGTCGCTGCACGCCGGAATGGAGTGCGATGCACGTGGACACGGCGCACCCGCGCGCTCGCGAAAGCGCTCGTCGGGCCCGCTGGCCTCCGCCGGTGCAACCCAAGGGGGTCTGCACGTCCGCCCGAGGGGGTCCTTCGCCCACACCTCGCGCTCGCCGCACATCGGGCAAACGTGGAGCCGGTACTGCTCGCTCCGCGGCCGGATGCGGTTGGTGGCATGCCACCACGTGTGACCGCAGCGTGGACAGCGGTGCCTGTGCTGGGGGAGATGCCGCTCCCCCATCTCGGCCGCGCCGACGTCGCAGGTCTCGCACAGCGGGTCGCACGACGGCGAGGTGCCCGTCGCTCCCGCCAAAGCCGCGGACGCGCCGCTGAGAAGGCGGAAGGCGTCCGCTTTCGACACCGTGCCCGTCGCCCCCGCGAGGGCAGCCGAGGCTCCCTCGATCACACCGAGCGGAGGCTCCCGCTCGCCCCGAGGCCCCGCGCACCACGGGTACTTCTCCGCGGTGCCGACGTCGCAGGAGTCCGATGGCGCACCACACCAAGGCAGGATGCCCGTCGCGCCCGAGACGGCGGCCGAGGCGCAGCCAAGAACGGGGCGCCCGCGGGTTCCGGCGCTCCCTTCGCCGAAGCACCACGGGGGCGCTCCGGGACACGCGCTGGCCGACCCCCATCCAGCGCTTCCGCCCGCCCCCCACGGCGCAGAGCGCCGAGGCGCGCAGCCGCCGCGCCAACCCCCGACCCCACGCGAGCCTCCAGCACCTCCGTGGAATCCTCCGCCACCTGCGCGGCCCGCGTCCGTGTCGACCTCGCCCGGCAGGCTCGCCTGCATCCAAGCGGGGTCGTCGGGCTCGAAGTCGTCGTCTTTCCATGGGGGGACACTCGCGAGGATGGCGCTCTCGGTGGGATCATCGAGCACCCCGTCGTCACGCAGCGTGCTACCGCTCGCGTGGTCGTTGAGCTCTTCTTGGAAGCGCCGGATGGACCGGCGCGTATGGAGGTTCATGCGGCCGGTAATGTCCTGCTCGCGGACAGGGGTGCCGAAGCTGGGCGCCGCCTTCGCGCACCAGTGCCAGAGGGTCGCCTGCACCGCAGCGATTCGATTTGGATCGGAGGGCTCTCCCGGGCGCAGAGGCAGATCGCCTTCCGCGCGACGATTCTCCGAAGGGCACGGGACATCGTTGACGCTCCACCATTCCGGATCGTCGGGCTCCGACCCCTCCGTGCCTGCCGCGGTTGCGTGCGAGAGCGCATCGATCGTCGCGCGGTCGATGACCCCGTCCTGTCGAAGAAACGAGCCCGCGATCCCCGAGGGCAGATGGGTCCACGTGGGGCTGTTGCCGCCCTCGTTCCACCACACTTGGAACCGGCGGATGTGACGGCGCGTCGCGAGATTTGGAGTACCCGTCCTCGCGGCCTCGTTGAGCGGGAGGAGGTCGTGTGCCCGCTCCCACAGCGTCAGGCTCTCCTGCGCATGTCGCACCGGCGACGTGCACGTGAGCTCCCGCGTCCGGAGATCGTCGGCGAGCCACGGCGTGGGCTGCACGTCCTCGTTGATGGCGTGCAAGACCGCAAGGTCACAGGGTTCCCAAGGCAGTACCTCGCCGGCCCTCCTCTCCGCCTCGAAGTGGCGCACGACGACGGCCACGGCTCGGGGGTCGCCCGTGTCGGCATCGGACCCTGCGTACCGCTGGGGGGGCGCGAAGATGACGGGCGCCGGTTTCATCTCCACGACCGTGCCGCCGTCGGTCTCGAGCGCGCCCATCCCGCTCGTGTCGCACGCGCAGCGCGCGTCTTGCGTCCAGCCCGGCCCGTACTCGGGCTGCCCCGTCCATGGCATGCCGGTCACCGAACGATGGCAGGGGTCCTGCCAGTAGTTGGGCCTTGTGTCCGGCCACGTGGGCGGGGGCTCGGCATCGCTGGAGGGCAGCCCGATCGGTGCGGGCAGGAGCCGGCCGAGGCCCCGCTTTCGGTCGATCTGCCCGATGGCCGGATCGAGGTAGCGACGGAGGAAGCTGTCGAGCGGATCCCAAGTCATGGCGTATCTCCAATGTCCCGCCCGCTCATGACGCGTCTCCGCACGGGGCCAGAGCGCCTCCGTCGCGCGCCGGAGGGGCGTTCACTGCCTCGTAAATTTCCCGGCGCCGGCCGCTCGACTCGTCGACGCGCCTCGTCGCCAGCCCCTCGACGAGCCACAGCCGGTTGAGCGCCTCCCAAATCTCGTCGCGGCTCTCGCGGCCGAGGGTTCGCGTCATCTCGTCGACGTCGCACGCGCCGCGCTGGAGGACCGCAAGGATCCGGCCGCGGAGGGGCCGTGAGTCGGGCGCAAGCCAGAATCCCGCCCTCCTCGATGGCGAGCCCATCGCGGCAGAGCTCAGCGAGCGCCGCCACCACGACGGAGACGGGGGCGCGCGTGCGCTCCACGAGCGCCTCCACGGTCCCGGGCTCGCACCTGAGCAGCATCAGTAGGCCCTGGGGGTCGAGCGTCTCGGGAGGGAGCGGCGGCGGCCGGCGTTGGCTCATGCTCCGCTCCCGAGCAAGGCGAGCGAGATGCGACTTCCGCCGTGGAGGAGCAGATGGAGCGCGAGCCCGATCGACGCGAGAGCCCTGCCCGAGAAGTGCTTCCCCTTGAGGTGCGCGTTCGCCTGCAAGGGCACCAGCACGAGGGCGAGGGGCAGAAGGCCGAGTCGCTCGAGCACCACCGCGCACACGGTGATGTCCACGGCCCAGTCGTAGAGGGCGCCCAGCGGCGAGGCCGCGCCGAGCTTTCGCGCGCACCAACCGTCCGCCGCGTCGCACGCGAGGCCGATCACGCCGAGCCAGACGGGGGCGCCGAGCAGCCACGCAAGGGTGAGCGCGTGGCCGATGCAGGTCACGAGGCTCGGGCACCAACGGCGCAGCGTCGCTCTCAATGGCGCCCCCTTCCGGTCGGCGCGCGCCAGGGGTCGGTGGGATCCCACGCCCAATCACCGCGCCCTGCGCCTGCCCGTGTGCGCCAGGACCTCGGGCGCGGTCCTCGCGTCGGTACGCCCGCATCGCTCCCGAAGCACGAGCGGTCGCCGGCCTTGCACGTCGCGTCGACGCCGCCGAACTTGGACAGCGGCGGGCCGGCGTTCAGCCCGAGGGCGTCCCAGCACGGCACTTGCCCCTTGGAGAAGACGTACTGGCTGGCGAAGTATTCGCCTGGGCGGCGGGCTGCGAGGATCACGGCGCCCGCGCCGCCGCCGAGCCAGAACGCGCTGTCGAACACCTGCACGGCACCGAAGGCAGGCCCCGCGGACCGTCCGGTCGTGCCGTAGATGGCCGGGTACTTCACCGCGTCCGCCATCTCGGCCATGAGGAGGGCGGTGGTGTGGTCCCCGCCCTCGTCACCCGTGGGCAGCCCGCACCAGAGCCGCCACTGGCGAACGTTCGGATTCCAGAACCAGACGGCGTAGCCGACCTCCATTCGCGGAAGTTCGCTCACGTGCTCCTCACGAACGCCGCGCCCTCGGGCGTGGCGGCAAAGCAGCCCTCGGACACGCGGGTGATCAGGCCACGGCCCAGAAGCTCGTCGGCGAGTTCGTCGTCGCCGATCGGTCCCGGCGCTTTCACGAGCTTGGCGAGAGCCAGTTTCATCCAGGCGTCGGGCGACACCTCCGGCGAGCGCCCCGCAGCGCGTCCAGAGGTCCCCCGCTTCCCCTTGCCCTGCTGCGCATGGCGGACCAGGAAGTCCTCGACCTCGACCTTCGGCCGCCGCGTGAGCGCGATGGTGTCGTGGACCGCGAATGCCCGCTCCAGAGGCATGAGGTTCACGCCCACCCTCAGCTCTTCCGGCAGGTCGTCATCGACCAGCCAGACGCCAGACTCCGACGCGCGCTGCCGGATGAACGTCCACATCTCGCGCGCTGCATCCTGGAGCGCCTTGTGAGGCGCGCTGGAAAGCCGCTGCACAACGGCAAATTCGCCACTGGTGATGCGGAGCGGCGTGTCGATCGACCCCTGGCGGCAGGGTTCCCAGCCGCCGCCACGCACGCTGCGCACGTAGTATGGCTCGGTCTCCCA
The DNA here is from genome assembly GCA_963827955.1 of uncultured delta proteobacterium. Taxonomy (GTDB): domain Bacteria; phylum Myxococcota_A; class Polyangia; order Polyangiales; family Polyangiaceae; genus CAWHDJ01. The sequence goes on from CAWHDJ010000018.1 coordinate 615,366, forward strand.
GATGCGTTCGCCGCCGCGCTTGGCCCGATGCACCACGACCATGGCGGCGAGGGGAAGGGCGGCGCTCATGAGTTCCTCGCGACGAACTCCGCACCCGCGGGTGTGGCGGCATAACAGCCCTCGGCTACTCGCAGGACGAAGCGCCTCTCCAGCAGCTCTTCCTTCAGGTCGTTGTCGCGAATCGGCCCCGGTTTCCGCATGCAGGCGCGGAGGCCCCGCTTCAGCCAGATGGTGTAGCGGTGAACCCCTGCCCAGACCGGCTGCATCCGCTCTCGGTCGAACTCGGATTCCAGGTAGCTGGCGACGCCGCGGGCCAACGGCACGACGCTCTTGAGCGTGTCGGTGTTCCGGTCCTCGAGGTACCGCAGGACCCTGCGCGCCTCCCCCAACGCGCGCATGTTCCACCCCCGCCGCGTGAACCGCGTGCTCATTCACCCCTCGCGAACGCTGCACCGGCGGGTGTGGCGAAGCACTGGCCCGACTGTTGGACGACGTAGCCCAGGTCCACGAGCTGCTCTTCGAGTCGCGGCGAGCCGCTGAACTCACCGGGGTGCGTCAAGAGGTGCTTCACGGCAGCCTTCCCCGCCGCCACGTCGAACGGCGCGTGCCCGCCTCCGCCGTCGTCCACGTCCGACTTCATGCGGTGCAGCAGTCCCGCGCAGAGATCGACGAAGTCCCCTCCGTTGACGTCGGCGTCCGGATCCCGGAGCTCTCGCGCCAGCACCCCCACCGCGTGGAGGACGCGCTTGTCGGCGGGGGTCTTCGCCCTCGCCTCCGCTGCGGAAAGGCGCGCGTGCGCGGTTCCTCCGAGAAGACCGTTCGCCTGGAGTACCTGTACGGTGCCGTCGATGAGGTCGGCGCCGTTGACGTCGGTGTCGTTGTCGGGGATCTGGACCCGAAGCCAGTGGATGACCCGCCTGGCTTTCTCCAGCATCGGCGCGCCAGCTCGGCGCGTGGCTCGGGTCCGCTCCGGCGTGGGCTTGCGCTTCCTCCCAGACGACGGAAGAGGCGCCGTCTTGCCGAGCAGCTCGATGACCTCGTGGTGCCGGACGCCGATCCCCATGTGGCGGAGCGGCTCCTTGAACGTCCAGCGGTTGTTGCCGGACTCCGACTTGCCGAGCTTCAGCGCGTCTGCGTACTTCGCGCCGGCCAGGAAGACGAACGTCCGCGCACCGAGACCGAACCTCTTGCGGATCTGCTCGGTCACGCGGCAGCCCCACGCCTGCTGCGCGGCCTTGCCCATCTGGTGGATCGTGATGTCGCCGGGGCCGACCTTCGTCGTGAGGGTGATGAGCCCGCACTTGCCCGACAGAACGAAGATCCGGCTATCGGGAACTTGGGTCCGCGCGTACTCCAGGCTGCGCCTGAAGAGCGGGTCCGTGTAGCGGCGCTCGGCGGCCATCGGCGCCTTGCTGGCGTCCTTCCGCTTCGAGCAGGAGATGAGGAAGATGGTGGTCGACTGAGCCATTGGGTTACCCGAGGTAGCGGTAGACGGTCGCGATGACGGACACGGCGAGGAGCAGGTCCGACGTTGACTTCGACGGCCCGTCGTCCGAGCACGCGACAGGCTGCGGGGCTCTCGCCGGACATCGCGTCGGCGCGCGGAGCGGCGGCGGGCAGCGCGGAGCGGGCGGCATCACCGGGGCCGGAACGGGCCGCGGCTCGGCGAGGTTGAAGCCGAGATTCGGCGCCGTAGAAGAACCGGAGGATCTGCGCCCAGGTGAAGCCGTTGCGCGCGAGCGCGACAGCACCGTTCTGGCTCATGCACCCGCGGCTGTCGGAGTTGTACAGGGCGCGCGGGTCCGGGACCACGGAGACCCCAGTGAGCCCGTCGTTGTACGTCACGTACTTCTCGGTGTCGCTCGGGTCGCGCAGTCCTCTCGCTACGGCCGGGCTCGGCGGAGGGCCCGCCGGCCAGAGCGCGCCGGCGACGTAGCTCGCGAGCACCACGCGCCCGCGGTAGAGCGCGAGGCCCCCCTTGGTGGCCAGCGCCGCGTCTCGGCATCGCGCCGTGGCCACGCGGGCGCAGACCTGGAAGCTCTCGGAGCTCGGGACCGGCTTCTCGGGCGTGCCGTAGCCCTTGTGCTGGACGAACCACATCACGTAGGTGCGAGCCGCGATGGCCTGCGCCGCGAGCGCCGCCGGTTCGGTTGCGGCCCCGAGCTCCGCCGTCGTCACCCGGGCCACGTAGTCCTCGAGCCCGATCCGCCCGAACGTCGAGACCACGATCGTGGCGGGGAGCGCGGGTACGCTCACCCGATCGGCGGGGTACGGAACCCACCCGAGGAGCGTCCGTTCGTCGAGGCGATGCACGCGCGTCTGCCAGCCTCCCGCCGCGTCCGCCTCGACTGTGTAGAACCGCCCCTCGGTGTCGGGGCTCGTGAGCAGGCGCCCGATGCGGCCTTGGCCCCCGCGGCGCGGATCACCGCGGTAGCTCCAGACCGCACCGTCGCCGACCCTGGGCACGTAGGCGCCGGCTCCGGCGCCGAGCGGCTGGAACTTCGCCGAGCCGATGATGATCGAGACGTACGGGGAGTACGTGTGCGGGAGCGTCTCGCCCGGCTTCAGCGTCGCCGTGGCGGCGAAGCAGAAGCCGGCCGCGTCCCACGGGTCGCCCGCGCGCCCCATGCCGCGCCGGTACATCCCGACGCGCGCGCCCTCGCGCACACCGGCACGCTCCTCGTTCAGGGAGAAGACGGCGGCGCGCTCTCCGAGGGGCGTCCTGTAGTCGACCGGGGCACGACCCTCGCCGGACGCGAACGGCCGGGGCGCCGGGAGCGGCGTGCCGGCGAGCGGCTCTGCGACCGCGGGGGCCTGTCCGAGGCCGCCGACCTGCGAGAGGTCCCAGGGGGAGGCGTCACCGCGGCGGTCGGCGTAGATTCGAGACGTGGACGTGGGTCGTGTGCGGGTCTGGGCCGGGGTACGTGCGCCATGCGCCGGCTTCCATCTCCCGGTTCGCGATCCGGCCGTCGAAGATGACGTAGTGGGTCCGCGCGTCGAGCAAGAGCGCCCGCGCCAGCGCCCTGGGGTCGGGGCCGTGGGCCGAGTCGATCGTGATGTCGAGCGCGTCGCCGGTGTTGTGGTCGCTCGCCCGCGCCTGGTGCGCGGCGTCGCCCAGGATGCCGTCGCTGGCCTTGCTTCTCTCGGGCCATCCACCGTCGAGCTGCCGCAGCAGCACGAGCAACGCGGGCGCGGGCTCCCAGGACAGATCGGGGGTGGCGTGCGGGCCAGTGCTGGAGTCCGCGCGGATGTAGCCCACCACGCGCGCCGGAACGCCGCTCAGGGTCAGCGTCCTGCCGTCCGCGGAGAGGATGCGCGTGTTGCGGTGGGCGTACCACCCAGGCGGCTGCCCGCCATCGACCGTCACGACCTCGCGCGTGCCATCCGCGCGCGGCGCCGATACCGACACGATCACGCCGACGTGGTCGCTGTTCGGCTTCGGCGGGTGATCGGCATGGTAGCCGTCGCCCGGCTGCGGCTCGAAGGGAGCGCCGTGGTACCAGCCGCGCTCGCGGGCCCCGGCGATGAACTTCGTCACGTGCATCCCGATGTCGAACCCGCTGCCGGGTGCGGCATCGGTCGGGAGGCGGTTGATCATGTCCGCCGGCCACCGCGCCCGAGCGAGCTCGTAGCCGAGCACGACGCCGCAGGTCGTTCCGCCCGAACGCGGCGAACCATCGGCGTTCCTACCGACGAAGATCGAGTAGTACCCCCACGAGGGCGCCCCGAACGCATCCGGACGCCTGCCCCCATGGATCACGTCGAACAGCGGTGAGCCCGGCTGAAGGACGGTTGCGTTGTTCGGGAAGAGCTGGGTGGCGACGGCGAGCAGCGCCGCGTTGAGCGGCGGCAGCACCCCACCGAGCCCGTAGGCCGAGAGCGGAAGCCACGCGGCAATCGCGGCGGCCCATGTCCGATTGCCCTGGTCGGTGCAGTGGATGCCGTCGGTCCGGCGCTGCATCACCACGTCGCGGGAGTCGAACAGGCGCACCCCCCGCATGGCGCAGCTCTCGGCGAGCGCGTCCATGAAGTCGCTCGTCGGGAACGGAAGCGTCGGTGGTCCGATCCAGACGACCTCGGATCCGAGGGCGAGCACGCGGTCGATGAGGTCCCCCGCGCGCCGGCCCGCCGACGCGCCCGCGATGCCCTGCGCATCGTTCGCGCCGAGGCAGATCAGGGTGAGCTTCGGCAGCGGCGTGAGCGCCTGGCCGAGGCTGTCGTCGCGGTCCCAGTCGGCGATGTGGCTCCCGTCGACGCTCTTGCTGCGGAACGGGCAGCGGACGGCGCGCGCGAGCGCCGCAAGCGCAGGAGCGAGCCCGCCCGCCAGCGAGTCGCCGATGAGCAACGCTCCGCTGTTCGGCCGCGATGGACCGCGCGCGGATGGCGCGCGCCCCGAAGCCGGACCGACGGCCTGCCCAGGGCTCACCAGCGAGGACGATGACGGGGACGGTGGCCCCGCATCCGGCGGCGGCACGTTCGGGTAGCGGGAGCCGCCGATCGCACCCTCGTAGCTCAGGAGACCCGCGAGCTTCGGGTCGGTGAGCACGTCCACGGTCCGGACGGGCACCGGCACGCCGTGCTCGTCGTCGAGCAGCATGTCCGCGCGCACGAAGCGCGGCACGAACTGCGCGTAGTCAACGTGGTCGAGGTTGTGCCGGTAGCCCTCCTGTTGCCACAGAATGAGCCCGTCGTGGCCGACGTAGGGGCCGTTGGGGGTCGCCGGACCGACGGTGTGCCAGCCGTAGTTGATGGCGCCCTCGCGACCGAGCGGATGCGCCGGATGGCTGGCGGGCCAGAGCTTGCTCCCGAGGATCCAGTCCTTGCCGACGTCCGCGAGAAGGCCCGTCCTGCCCGCGCGTTCGGCCTCGACCGCGGCGTGGTGGCGGAGCATCGCGGCGGTGGTCGCCGTCACGGGCTGCTGGGTGTGGGGCGTGAGCCGGACATCGGCCTGCTGGTAGGCGAGGTCGGCGATCTTCGACGTCGGCAGCAGCACGCCGAGCGTGTCGGCGATCTGTTGCGCCGTCCTCGCGTCGGCGGCGACCCGCACCCAGTCCCAGTCGCTCGGGTTGGCGTTGTCGCCCGGCTCGCCGAACCGCAGGCTGTCGCTCGCGACGTAGACGGTCGCGCTACGTCCGTTCCAGGTGGTGTGGACCGGCTTCCACTCGATCGGCAGGGCTACGCCTTCGCGCACGGCGCGCAAGACGGCGGCGGCGCGCGCGGCCCTCGAGGGACCATCGTCGCCGGCCGGCAGGCTCGCCATGAACGCGCTTCCGCGCATCTCCTCCGCTCCACCTCAGCACGCACTGCAAGGCGCTCATGGCGCCGACGCACGCCCAGGCCCGGTGCGGCGCGCGCTGCGCCGGACCTGGGCGCGACCCACGGGCGGCTACATCACCGAGCCCACGGGCGCGTAGCTCGGCGGATGCGCCGTTCCGGAAACGGTCCAGTCGCAGTTCTGACCAGCCCCGGTGCCGGGCGTGTAGACGATGCGGAAGTAGGCGTCGCTGGGCCCGAAGGTCGCCTCGGTCGCTCCCCCCGAGCCGGGGATCCGGAAGGGGCCTCCGGGCATCGCCCTCGGCTGCGCGGCGGGGTTGTCGGGGTTGTGAATCGTCTCGAGCGAGACGTCGCACGTGCCGGTGAGGTTCGCGAGCAGCAGCGCGAGCCGAAGCAACGAGCCGGTCGGCACGACGATCCACGGCGACGTGTACGGCGTCGTGCCGGCACCGATCTGCCCAGCGAACGGCGAGCCCGCCATGGCGGTGACTTGGTTCTTGGTCGTCGGACGGGGCTGGATGGCGGGGGTCAGCGTGGTGGTCATGATCTCAGCGAGCCTTTCGGGGATGCGCTGCGCCGCGGAGTTCCCGCGGCACAGGGGGAACAGGGATCGGGTCGACCCGGCGGGCCGGGTGCGTCCGGAAGCCGAACGGGCAGCGGAACAACCCGCAGAAGTCGTGCGGCGTCGTGTCCGGGAAGCCCCAGGCGTACGCGCGGCCTTGCGCCTGATCGAACGCGGTGGAGAACTTGATGTTGAACGCGCTGATCGGCGGAGACGGCGGCCAGTAGACGACCGCGACGGGCATCACGGGCCCGCCGAGCGGCGCGACGGGCAAGAGGCTCGGCGCGATGTTGACCTCGGTGATGTTGAGGTGCGGCAGCGGCGCTTCGAGCACCGCGGTCGCGGAGAGGTACCACCACACGTCCGACGTCTCGCGCTCGGTGTACGCCGAGGCGGCGAGAACGATCGTCGCCCTGCGGAGGGGCCCACCGAGCCCCGCCGCAGGGATTTCCAGCACCGCCGACTTGCCCTTGGGAGGCAACGGCGTGGCGTAGACGATCGGTGTCGGCACCGCCTGGTTCGCGGGCATGGACCCTCATCCGCTCCGCATGCGATCGTTGCGCGCCCGCTACATGCGCTGGCGGAGCGCGATGCGCCGCCAGGCGTCCTCGCCGTACTTGCCGGGCAGGAGGCTCGTGCCCCACAGGCAAATCTGCCAGTAGAGCGCGATGCCGCCCTGACCGCCGTTGTAGGGCGCCAGATTCGGGAGCACCGGAGCCGCCGCGCCGAACGGCGCGACCGGCGCGAAGGGGAACGCGACGGGCTCGTCGACGTGCAACTCGGCCTGAAAGAGCCCGTTGCCGCCGGTGTCGTTGGACGCCTGGAACTGCTGGTCGAGGGTCCAGATGAAGCCACGCGGCAGGTCGAGCGTGAGCCCGCCGCCGGTCGTGTCCCGGACCTGACGGCGCGACACGCCGGGCACGCGCCCGAAGCGGCCGACGAGCTTCTGGTTCGTGCCCTTGGACCCGCCGATGCCGCGGTCCACCCAGTTGAACCAGATGGTGCTGACCTCGGCGAGCGCCTGCGCGAGCTCGCACGTGTCGTTGTACTGGTTGAACAGCTCGATGGGCAGCACGCGTCCGGCGCGGTCCCAGAGCAGCTCGGTGCCGTCGAGCATGCCCGCGATCTGGGCCGACGCCGGGACCGGAATCGGCAGGTTCGGGTCGGCGATCGTCGAGACGCTGTTGCTGTAGTTGATGCGGACGCCGCGCAGATACGCCTGCACCGCCTCGATGATGAACACCTCGTCCGGGAAGAGGTTCTGCCCGGGGTTCTGGAGGTTGGTGTCGGAGACGGACAGCGTGTGCGGGCCTCCGAACCACGCGAGGTCGACCTGATCGATGGCCTCGGTGAAGGCCGTGTCGACGATCGGCGTGTCGGGGCTCTGGACGCTGAGCGAGAAGAGCCCGTCCGTGCCGGTGCCCGTGCAGTCGAACGGGATCCCGAACGTGCCGTAGTAGTAGCCGCGGCCCTTGAGGATGTTGCCGCCGTGCAGGCGCTCGAACTTCCGGATCACGTCCATGCGGAAGTCCTGCTGCTCCGGCGTGCGATGCCAGAACACCTCCGCCTCGGCGCGGTTTCCGAACCGGCGCCGCCAGCCGCGATCGAAGCCGAAGCGGAAGGATCGCTTCGCCTCCTGCTCCGCCATCTGCCGCAGGATCGCCGCGAGCAGACGCGTCGAGACACCCCGCCCGCCGGTGCGCGCGTTGATGGCGTCCACCATCTTGTTGATCATCCCCTCGTCGGCGAGGATGGCGGGCACGTTGCCCGGGTCGGTCGGGTCTCCGGTGTCCCCCTCGTCCATGAGGACGCCCGCGCCCGTGTCTCGGTCGCGGTACAAGCACTCGACCTCGCGCTTGAGGTCTTCCATGTCGACGGCCATGCTCTCTCTCCTCTCGTCCCTTCCTCGTCCCTCGGTCGATTGCCCCGCTCCCGATCACGTGGCCGGGCGGAAGACCCGCTCGGTCACGGCTTCGGCCGTGCTCCCGTGGTGTTGATGGTGATGGTGGTGGCGGTGCGGGAGAGCGGCGGGCGGCTCGTACTCCCGGACCCACTCGTACGCGCCCGCCTCGTCGGGCCCCGCGCTTTCGTCGCCGCACTGCCACTTCTCGTTGTTCGAGTGCGCCTTGTAGGCGCGCGCCAGCATCACGGCGCCCGCGGCGATGACTGCCTGGGACCACGTCCCGAGGACTCCGCCCTTGCGCCACATGGCGATACCGATCAGGACGACGAGGAGCGGCTTCGCGTACCAGTGCTTCTGGAAGAACTCGATGTCGTTGACCCACTTCGACGTGGCGAGCCAATAGATGGCTCCGCCGCCGAGGAAGGCGTGCAGGACCGGCGCATTGGCGCCGCCGAAGGAGAGGAGCGCTTTGCCCTTCTCTCCCTTCTTCCACTGCTCCTTGCCCTCGCCCTCCTTGTACCGGCGGAGCTCCTCCTGCATCTTCTGGAAGGTCTTCCCATCCAACGTAATCTCGGCCATGGCTCCTCCTGTCTCCTCGTCCTCTCTCGACCCGGGTGCGGGGCCTTGCGCGCTCCTCCGGGCAAAAAGTCGCCTGTCCAGGAACAGCCCGCCGCCAGCGATTGCGAGCGTGCCAATCCCGATCGCGCTCTCGTTTCGATCTCTACGGCGTCGCGAAGCGTCTCGACGGCGCCACGAAAATTGACGTGTCCGCGTCCTCTATCGGCCTGGGCTTCACCCTATGTTTTCTCTTGGCTCAAGAGTCGGCTGCCCAAGTACAGACCGCCTCCGACCAACGCGAGCGTGCCCAGTCCGATCGCGGTTTGGACTCCGGTTTTGAACGCGTCGGCGAGCTTGTCGACGGCGCCGGGGAATGGGTTGGAGAGCGGCGAATTCGTCTTCGCCGCGATCTCGCGCTGGGTTCCGAGCAAGGCTTGCAGGACAGCCATCTCGCCCGGATCCCACGGCAGGGTCTTGCCCGCCTTCCGCTCCGCCTCAGCGTGGCGCTCGACGATCGCCACGGCCTGGATCTGGCTCATCATCATGCGCGCAGTCAGCGTGTCTTGCGTGAGCTTGCGATCGGTGACTTCGGCGCTCGTCTGTGCGTACCAGCACGATGCCGCGGTGAACGCGGCGATGGCCACGACTGCGATCGCCGCGAGGAGCAGCGGGGGAAAGCCGGCTTCCGTGTTCAGCTCGGACGAGTCCTTTTGGAGGACCGCCGCATCGCCGTCCGTCGTCTGCGCGGAGTAGAGCCTGTAGGTGCCGGGGTCCGGCAAGAGAATCCACGTCCGCGCGATCGTCGAGGCGGCCCAGCAGTGGGCGCGGTCCGGGTAGAGGTCGCCTCGCACTTGAAGGCCGAGCGTCCTGCGCGTCTCGCCCTCCCCGAGGTCGGGCACCCCCGTCGTTTGGAGGTCTTCGACGGCGTACTGCGTTGCAATCGCGAGCCCGCGCATCAGGCGGAGGCGGTCGCTCGGCGCGAGCGCGCTCCCGTCCGCTCTCTTCGTCCAGCTGGAGAGCGGGGGGCTGCCGTCCGACCCGAAGAGCGCCTGCATGGTGCTCTTCGGGTCGGTGTCCCGATGCAGCCAGGTGATGGGATGGCCCGCGGTCGAAGACATCGCTCAGAACCCAAAGAAGCCGGACGCGATGCCGAGCCCCGTCAGGAGCAATCCCAGGGCCCCCGCGTCGCCGCCCTTCTTCTTCGGCGGCGGCGCGGCCAGTTCCGCGGGCTCCGCCGCGGGAGGGGTCAGCGCCGCGTCCACGCGCGGAGGCATGGCTGCGGGAGGCGGCCCCAGGTCCCGGTGAGGCGCGCCGTGGGGCAGGCCAGCGGCTCCCGGTACGCCCGCCTTCGCGACGAGGTCCGGAAGGCGTGAGAGAGAACCGAGCACGCCGTCGAGCGGGCCCGCGGGCGCTGCTGCACCGGGCTTGGCGGGCGGCGCCCCACCCAGCACCGACTCGACCGCGTGCGCAGCCTTGTTCCAGACCTCGGACCACGGATCCGTCGATTCGCCCGGACGCGGCGCCGCCGGGTGCGCAGGGATGTGCCCGAAAGGCCCCGGCATCGGGCCCGCGGGCGCCGCCGCGCCGAGCGAGGCCGCCTGGTAGCGGTCGAGCGCGGCAATCGTCGTCGGCTCGATCACCCCGTCCTCCCGGAGCCTCGGCGTCGCGCCGGTGGCGTTGTGCCAGCGCTGGAAGCTCGCGAGCTGCTCCTTCGTGCGCTCCGTCGGCACGTCGGTGACGTCGGCAAGGTTGAGCCCGAAGTCCTTGAGCGCTGCGGCTTCGGGGTGCTGGCGACCCCAGAGCGCGAGCACCCCCTGCACCCGCAGGAACGTGCCCTTGTCGACCGTGGCCGCTGCCGGGACCGTGCCGGGCGGCGCCATGGGCGCCGGGACGCCCAGCCCACCCGGAAGGCGGGGCATCTGCCCGAGGCCCTGGTTGCCGTAGGGCGTGGGCGCACCGCCCGGCGCGGGTCGCGCGGGAGGAGCCGCGCCGCCACCCGTCCACGCGTCGGGGATGTTGATGAGCTCGCCCGGGTTGAGGCTCGTCCACTCGTTCCGCGCGTTGACCGCCTTGCTCGGATTGGCGTCGTCGAGCTCGCGCAGCCAATGCGGCCTGCCGCCTGCGCCGAACTTTTGCGCGATCTTGAACATCCCGTCGCCGGCCACGACGGCGTAGGTCCGCTGCGTCGTGTTCTGGCGGGCCGAGCCGGCGAGAGACGTCGCCGCTCCGCCCGTTCCAGGGCTCGGCGGGTTCGGCACCTCGCAGTACGCGGGCGGCTCCACGTCGTCCGGGGGCGTCGGGTCGCACGGCGCGCACGGCGTGCAGTCGTCGGGGTCGCCGGTCTCCCGTCGCCACCACTCGCCGTCGTCCCGAGGGGACCACGGACCGCGCACCGGCCAGGGATCTCGCCAGCCCCAGCGCGGGTCGCCCCCACGGTCGCCCCAGCGCCAGCGATCGGCCCAGCCTTCGTCGCCGCTCCCGTAGACCGGCACGCGCACGTCGGGTGGAGGCGGCGGCTCCACAACGACGTCTACCGGCTCCCACGGCGCGCGCGGCCACCATCCCGGAATGCGGATGATCTCGCCCCGGTCGATGCGCACCCAGTAGCCCGTCATCATGTTCACGGGCTTCTGCGGGTTCGCGTTGAGCAGTGCCGGCCACCAGTCGGCGCCTGCACCGAAGCGTCTCGCGATCGTCAGCGCCACCGACGCCGGGTCCGCCCAGGTTCGGCCCGGCAGAATGCGGAAGTCCTCGTCCGACACGCGATACAGGCGCTCAGGCGCGCCCGCATCCGTGCAGCAGTCCCATCCGCAGCAGTGGTCGTGCCAGTCGTGATGGTGACAGGGGCCTCCCCAGGCATCCTCCGTCACGTCGACGTCCATCGCGGGCGGCGGAGCAGGCGGCATGACCTCGACGGGCGGCGGCGACTGCGACGCGAGGGCCGACACGATGTCGGTGTCCGCTTCAGGCGGGACGACCACGTTGATCACGTCCGCCGGCTGAGGCGGGGGCGGCATGACCTCGACGGGCGGCGGCGGCGCCGGCTCGATCACGAGGTCGACCGGCTCCCACACGGCGCGGGGCCACCAGCGCGGGACACGGATTCGCTCGCCCGCCCGCACGGCGTACCACCAGCCCGTCTTCGGGTTGACGTTCTTCTGCGGGTTCGCGTCGCGAAGGCTCGGCCACCAGTTGATGCCCGCCTGCACGAGACCGAAGCGCGCGGCTACGGCGCGCGCCGCGGCGAACGGGTTGACCCAGGTGGTCCCCGGGAAGACCTCGAGGTCGCCGGCGACCACGAGATAGATGCGCTCGGGCCGCCCGACCGCGGGCAGGGTTCCGACGACGGGCGGCGGCGCGACCAGCGCGGGAGGCGCGACGGCGATGCCCACCTCGGGCGGGACGACGACGTTGACCACGTTGGTCGGTCGAGGCGGGGGCGGCATGACCTCGACGGGCGGCGGCGGCGCCGGCTCGATCACGAGACCGACCGGCTCCCACATCGCGCGGGGCCACCAGCGCGGGATCCGGATCCGCTCGCCCGCGCGCACGGCGTACCACCAGCCCGTCCTCGGGTTGACGGCCTTCTGCGGGTTCGCGTCGCGAAGGCTTGGCCACCAGTTGATGCGCGCCTGTGCCAGGCCGAAGCGTGCCGCGATCGCATGCGCCGCCGCGAACGGGTTGACCCAGATGGTCCCCGGGAAGAACTCGAGGTCGCCTGCAACCACGACGTAGATGCGGTCGGGGCGTGGCACGAGGGGCGGCGGCGGAACGACGACGGCGCGCGGAGGCGGCGGGAGCGGCGGCGGGGGCGGCGCGAAGAGCGCACGCGGAGGCGGGGAAGTCACCGTGACGTCCACGTCGCGCGACCCGACGACGTTGATGACGTCGACCGGCCGCGGCGGCGGCGGGATGACCTCGACAGGCGGCGGCGGCGCCGGCTCGATGACGAGAATCGACCGGCTCCCAGACGGCACGCGGCCACCAGCGCGGAATCAGAATGCGCTCGCTGGCCCTCACCACGTACCACCAGCCCGTCCTCGGGTTGATGGCCTTCTGCGGATTGGCATCGCGCAGCGCCGCCCACCAGTTGAAGCTCGCGCGCACCACCCCGAACCGGACCGCGATGGCGCGCGCGGCCCCGCACGGGTCGACCCACGTGGTGCCCGGGAAGAACGGGAGGTCTTGTGCGACCACGTTGTAGATGCGCGCGACCCGGCTCTGCGTAGGAGGCAGCACCACGGCGTCGACGGGCTCCCAGGGCGCCCGCGGCCAGGTGGCGGGGATTTGAAGGACCTCGCCCCGGGCGATGTTCAGCCAGTAGCCCGTCGCCGGGTTCAGGGGCTTCTGCGGATTGACTGCGCGCAGCTCCTCCCACCAGTAGCGGCCTGCGTTGAACCGGCGCGCAATCGCCGCCGCCACCGACCCCATGTCCACGCCACGCCTGCCCGGAAGCAGAACGAGGTCGCCGTCCGAGACACGGTACAGGCGGGCCGGCGCGCCGGCCTCACAGCACCCGCAGCAGTCCCCTCCGTCGTAGGTCGGGGCGCCGTACACGGGCCCGCAGAACGTGGGCCCACCGAACATCGGGCCCCCTCCGCCCCCGCCCATCGCGCCGAACCTCGGTCGCCCGCCCGCACGCGGCGTGTGCCTGGCCTTGCCGTGATGGCCGTGCGCTTTGCCCCTCTTGTGGCCTTTGTGCTTGTGCCTGGCCACGGCCCCAGCATCGTCGTCGGCGGCAAGGGCGTAGGGCACGTACCCGAACCAGCTCGGGGGGAGCTTCACCCGCACGTCCCCGCGCTGCATGCTGGGGTTGCACGCGCGGAGCTCATCCGCGCGGCCCGCGTCGCTCACGAGCTTCGCGGCGATCGACTCCCAGGTCTCGCCCGGCTCGGCCACGTACTCCCCCGTCGTAGCGTCGACGCCGCTCACGTCCTGCGCCATCCCCCGCAGCCCGGCCATCTCCTGGAGCACGTGCTCGGGGTGCAGCCGCAGCGTCGGCACGCGCTCCATGAGCCGCTCGAACTCGTGCCGATCCATGGGCCGCCGGAACCCGAGGTGGAACAGCGGCCGGATGCGCGGCGCGCCCGTGTGGGCGCTGAGCTCCTCGCGCGGCGCGCCGGATCTCGGGAAGTATCCCGCACCGATCTCATCGAGCGCTCCGGGCAGACCACCGAGCACCGCTGTGGGGCTTGCCCTGCGCATGCGGGCGAAGCGCGTGACCGCGCCGGTATCGCCGCCGCGCGCGTCGCCGCTCGCCTCGCTCGGAGCGGCAGGCTCAGGCTGCGGCCATCCGGCAGAGCGCTTCTCCCAGAGGCGCGTCAGGAAGTCGCGCATCTTGGCGCTGAGCGCGCTCACCACCCCCGCCATCCGCTGCCCCTCCATCTTCCGGAAGGCGTCGAGCGGGTCCTGACCCGCCTTCATCGCTTCGAGCACGGGCTGCTGGACCTGCCGCGGCACGTACGAGAACAGGAACCCGAACGGGTTCTGCGGAAGCGCGTTCGGGTCGATCGAGGTCCCGAGCTTTCGCTGCGCGGCGTCGAGCAGGGTGTGGAAGAACTTGATCCGCTCCGTGCTTTGCCGGCTCGCGGCGCTTCGGACCAGATCGACGTACGACTGGAGCGCCGGGCGGAACTGCGGGCCCGTCGCGTCGATCAGGTTCCGGAGCGTCTCCTGCTCGGCGGGGAACAGGCCTTGCGCGTGCGTCAGCTCGCTCCACCACCCGTCGCCGGGGTCGCGCCCGAACGTCGGGCGACGCGGGATGAGCTGCGTGAACTGCTCGGGGAGCATGCCGGCCAGCCCCTCGAGCCCGACCGCCTGGAGTCCGCGTTGCAGCTCCGCGCCGAAGTGCTCACCGAACGGGGTCTGCTTCCAGAGCGGCGCCATGCGCTGGACCGTCTCCTCGAACATCGCGGCGGCGCGGTGCGCGAGGTCCGCCGCGGGCCCGGTGCCCTGCCCACCGCCAGCAATCCCGCCGAGCGCGCCCTCCGCCTTCTGCATGAGGTCGCCGAGGGCTCCGCCCGGTGCGCCGCCCCCGCCGCCCGCGCTGCCCCCGCCGGGCGCACCACCGCCGGTGACGCTGCCGAGCACGCCCGCCGCCTTCTGGCGAGGTCACCGAGGTCGCCGCCCCCGGTGAGCGCCCCTGCCGCCTTCTCGGCGAAGCTGCCGAGGTTGCCAGGCAGCGCCCCCGCCGCCTTCTGCACGAGGTCGCCGAGGCCGCCGCCGCTGGACGCACCCCCACCCCCGCCGCCGCCGAGCCCCCCGAGCGCGCCCTCCGCCTTCTGCATGAGGTCGCCGAGGCCCCCGCCACCGCTCCCCCCGCCGCCGCCCGTGGCGCCGCTGACCGCGCTGCTCACCGCGCCGCCCAGGTCGTCGAGCAGCCCTGCCGCCTCCGCCTCCTCGGTCGGCAGCTTGCCGACGCAGAAGCTCGCGAGTGCCGGCGCCTTCTCGGCGAACTCGACCGGATTCGGGAACTCGCAGCCGCGCCATGCCCCCACGTGGCGCATGAACTGCGGCTCACGGCTCTCCATCGCCTCCCGGAGGTTCTCTCGCTCGACCGCGCGCCACGCGACGAGCGGCGCTTCCTCGCCGCGGCACAGCGCGCCCTCGAGCCGATCCCACTGGTCCGGCGCCAGCTCGCGACCGAGATCCGCGAACCGGCGCAGCACCCGGCGGTCGAGGTGGCAGTCGTCGTCGTCCGCCGCGCAGCCCGCCTCTGCCAGGCGGTCGAGGAAAGCGCGCTCACGCTCCTCGCACCGCTCCTCGGCCCTCTCGCGCAGCCGATCCCGGTAGACGTCCCACGCTCGGCCGTCGTCCCATCCGCGGCGGATGCGGCGGATGTCGGCCGGGAGGAATCCCTGCATGAGCGGGACCAGCGGCACGACTCCATCGGCCGCCGCGGCGCCCGGCGGCACGCGCACGAAGGGCTCCGGAACCCGCCTGCGGGGCTCGTCGTCGGCATCGCGGTCGTCGTCCTCGTCGGGCCGCTCGACCGCGACCGTAGTCTCGGGCAGCACCACGCGTTCGGGAGGTGCGGGGAGCGCGGGAGCCTCCTGCCGTACCTGCACGACCGCGTCCTCGCGCTCGGCGGGCTCCACGACCACCTCGTCCGGCCGCGGCTCCGCGACGACCGCCTGGGGCCGCGGCCGGGGCGTCCGGGGTCCGGACTCCAGCAGGATCTCCTCCTCGGGGCGCGCGTCGACGACATCCTCCACGACGCGAGGACGCCGCCGCGCGGGTGCGCGCGCTGGCGCGACGACGACCTCCTCCTGGAGCGGCGTCTGCGCGTGGGAGTAATGCCGCCACGTGTGCGCCCACCGGCGGAACGCCGCCGTCGCCTCCTCGACGCGCGCGAGCGCGTTCTGCTCCTCGATCTCGGCGAACAGCTGGGACGCCTCTTCTCGGCGCTCTCGCAGCGCGCGGCGCATTCGGTCGACTTGCGCCGGGCTCCAGTAGCGCGTCAGGCGCTCGAAGAGCGGGACCACGGTGGGCGCACCAGTGGGCCATTCGCGGATCAGGATCCGCAGGATCGGCAGCCGTCGCTGACTGAGCCGGATCTCGGCCGCTCGCCGCGCCGCCCGGTACGCCTCTACCGCCGGCTCGACGCCTTGGAGGAACTGCGCGCCGACGTGGGCGACCTCGGCCTCCGTCAGGTCTCGCACGAACGCGCCGAACCCCGCGGGTGCCGGATAGGCACGCTGGTGGCGCACCCCGTCGAGCGCGGCGGCGAGGTGACGATCCGTGCCCGTCGCGGCGGCGAGCCCGAGCATGGCGCGCTCCGCGAACGGCCGGTCGCCGTACGCCTCCGCCAGCTCCTCGCCGCGGTCGCGGTTCGCGCGCTCGAGCGCCGAGGAGAGCTGCCTCGACGCGGCGAGGCGCCCCCAGACGTCGGAGTGCAGCCCCCCTCGGTCCGAGAGCGACCGCCAGAGAAGCGGGTCGTGCTGGTGGATGACCAGATCCGGGCCGAAGCGATGCGGCTCCTGTTGCGCTTGCTGCACCAGCGCGGGCGGCGGAACTGGCCCGCTCGGCATGGCCATCGCCCCGGGCTCGGAGAAGTTCGAGTCGAAGGGCAGCGCCGCCGCGCTGAGGTGGTTCGGAGCGGAGATGTTCGCCGCGAGTCCGTGAACGAAGCCGGCCATCGCGCCCGTCGTCGCGCCGAGCGGCTTTCCCAGGCCAGGGACCATGACGACCGGCGCCTTGGCGGTCGGCGCAGGCGCAGGTGCGGCGAACACAGGCGCGGCGGGCCCAGCCGGCACGGACGCAGGGTTGGGTGCGGGGGCCGCGCTGGACGCGCCCGCCGTAGCGACGACCGGAGGTGCCATCTCGCCGCCGCTGACGACCGCGCTCGGGGCGCCAGCGACGGGCGCTGCCTCACCGGCGTCGTCGTCCTTGATCAATCGAACGACGGGGCCGTCGAGCCGATCCTCGCCGTCGAGGAGAAGCGCACGCTGTTCGCTCATGTGTGGAATCTTCTGCAACGGCAGAGATGCACTCAAAACAAAGCAGCGTGCACGATTCCATTATCTTTTTATGCGCGCGATTCACGTGGGATAACAGAAACCGAGCACGCAGCATCAAACCATTAACAGCGCACGCACGACGTAAGACAGCGCCCCAACCCACGTTCGCTTGAAACATCCGCGGGCGCACTGCACGATGCCCCCGTGGCGAGGTTCGAGTGCTTGGTGTGCCGCTCGCCGTGCGAATACGCGAGCTTCGGTACGGTCTGCGCGTGCGGCGCGTCGAATTGGGAGAACACGGAGCCGCGCCCCGCGCGGCCGAAAGCACGGGCCTCGACGGGCCCGGTGTCTCGCGGGAGCGAGGCGGGAAAAGCGCCGACCGCGGCACCTGCACTGCCGCGCGCCGCACCCGCCAGCGTGACGCCGCCCTGGGCGCTGCCCGTCGAGGACGTGGAAGTCGGCGGGCCGGGCGAGCAGTTCCCGATCGCTCCGGGGCGCACCGAGCGCCCGCCTTCGCACGGCCGCGCAACCGCCTTCGCGGGTGACGACGCCGCGGCGCCACGCGCGCGGTCCATGCCTGCGGACGACGGCGAGGATCTGCGCTGGCTGGGCGACACCGAACGGCGCCTCCGAGCGGCCTTCCGCCAACTGAGGATCGAGAGCGAGCCCGTCGGGCCTGCGGTGCTGACCCCGAACGCCGCGCGCATCACGCTTCGCGGCACCGCGCGATGCACCTGCGAGCAGGTCGCGCGCAAGAAGAGCGAGCTGCTCACGACGCACGGGCTGCACGTCCACGCGCTCGAGCCCGGCCCCGGCACGATCACGCTGGCCATCGAGCGCCCTCATCGCCGCGTCATCCACCTGCGGGACCTGTGGGCGGACTGGCAGCGCCAGCCGCACGGTCCGACCGACCTGCTCATCGGGTTGCGCGAGGCCGATGGACGGCCGCTCGTGCTCTCGCCTGGGGGGGACCGCCACGCGCCGCACACCCTGATCGCGGGCGCGACCGGCAGCGGCAAGTCGATCCTGCTTCAGGCCATCTTGCTGGGCATCGCGGTCGGCAACACGCCCGCGGAGGCCCAGATCACCGTGATCGATCCGAAGCAGGGCGTGGACTTCTGCGGGCTCGAGGACTTGCCGCACATCGACGGCGGCGTGGTCTCGGACCGACGCGAGGCGCTCGACCGCATGGTCGCGCTCGTGGACGAGATGGACGCCCGGTTCGTGCGCTTCAGGGCCGCGAGGGTGCCCAACCTCGCCGCATACAACGCGAGGGTCGACGCGGCGGGCCGGCTCCCGAGGCTATGGCTCGTGCACGACGAGTTCGCGGACTGGATGCTCGACGACGAGTACCACGGGGAGGTGGCCTCGCTCGTCGGGCGCCTCGGCGTGCGTGCGCGCGCCGCCGGGATCCATCTGGTGTTCGCCGCGCAGCGACCGGACGCGAACGTGATGCCGCTCCAGCTCCGAGACAACCTGGGCAACCGCCTCGCGCTGAAGGTGAACAGCGAAGGCACGAGCGAGATCGTGATCGGCGAACGCGGCGCGGAGAGCCTGCTCGGGCGGGGTCACCTGATCGCGCGCCTCGACGGCGAACCGCTTCAGTACGCGCAAGTGCCGCTCGTCGATCCCGACTTCCTTGAGGAAGCCGTGGGACAGGCTATTCGCCGGTCGGGCTGCTTCGGTGCCTCATCCCGCGCACGTGCGGAGGGAGCGACGGACTGGAGTCCGGAATCCGGAGCCCAGAGTCCGGAGTGTGGTATCCAGACGCCGGACTCTGGAGACCAGAATCCGGTGGAGCTGCGTGGGGCCCTGGAATTGATGGATTGATTCTGCGTGCACGGTTTCCCTTTACGCGTTGCCAGCTCCACCCTGCTCTCGGCAAGCTACTGGCCGTGTCGGACACGCAGAGCGAGCATCCGCCGCCCCCGAGCCCACCGGCCGAGCGCCCCGAGCGACAGACGCTTCCTTCGGCGACGCGATCCGCCTGCCAGAGCGGGGCATGGCCACCCGCATCGGCCGACGACGCACCGCCTTCCCTCCGAGCGGTCGCCCGCGACACGGAGCGGAACGGGCAGATCGCGCGCGACGCGCGCAAGGCGATCGGCCACCCCCCGGGCCTCACGACCGACGGAAAGCCCGTCGAGGGCAGCGGGCTTTGGGGCGCTGTCGCCACGATGCAAAAGGATCTCGGCGAGCTCATCGGAATGGTTCAAGGGGCTCGACCACAAGCGGAGCACGACGCGGCACTGGCTCTGGCGGCGCCTGGAGCCGCTGATCGATGCCGCCCTCCTCGGAGGAGCCGTCCTGCTGGTCGAGTACCTGATCAAGCACTTTCATTGAGGCGCCGCGCGGCAGGTTCGCACTCGGCGCGGATCCCGTCCAAGACGCGCCACTCCGCGCGCGTCGGGTGTCCCCTGGGCTTGCGCTGTGGGCGCGACGGCGCGAGATGACGACCGACCGAGGCGCCCTGCGTTCGAGGTGGAGGGAACGTCTATGTGGAAGTGCATGCTGTTGATCATCATGGGCATCGGCGTTGGCGCCTGTCAGGCGCCCGTCGCAGACACGGAGCCGGCGGATGCGGTGCAGGCGACCGGGACGGCCGCCGAGTCGAGCGTTCAGGGCGGATACCCCTGCCACAGCGACTACGACTGCAACCGGGGCATCATGAGGACCGCCTACGTCTGCTCCAACTCCGGTGACACCGCCGGCACGTGCATCGTGGGATGTCACAGCGACTGCGACTGCCCCGAAGAGCGGGTCTGCGCGCACGACGCCGCGCACTGGTACTGCAAGTAGCCTCCGCCCCCGCAACTCCTTTCCTGCACCTCTCCGACGTCCACGGGGCCGGGGGTGGAGCGCTTCGCCTCGGCTCGCGCCCTGGTCCGAAGGCGCTGGCGAAGGACATCGACTTTCGATGCCGAGCCCGCCGCCGGCCTTTGATGGATGGCGTTTACTGGCGGTCCCCCTCCCCGACGGCGGGCTCGGCTCTGCCAGAATAGAGCCACCGGCGCTATGCCGAGAGGAAGATCGCCCATCGCAGCTCGATGCGAGCGGTCACGCGTGCCCGACCTTGAGTCACAGCGCGAGGGCTGCCTCAAGCGTGTAGGTGCCCGCGTCGGGACCTGCGACGTTGGGTACGAAGGCGATCTGCGTCGTGCGGGAGAGCCTCGAGATCATGAGGGGGAAGTTGACGTAGACGACTCCCCCGTAGACCAACGACACGGGGGAGATCGGCAGCGTGAGCCACGTCTGCGATTCGTTGGCGTCCCAGAGGAACAACGCGCACGTTGCGGGGCTCATCCTCTGGCCGGAGCCCTGGTAGACCCAAGCGAGGGCGAGTTGCTGAGGCTGCGGCCCACCGTCCGCGAGCGCGAAGGTGAAGACGTTGTCCCGGGAGACGTAGGCCGCCTGGTCGAGCAGGGAGAGCGTCGTCGGGTCGACGTCGGTGTTGAGGTTGCCCGGGAAGGTTCGTGTGAAGGCTTGGTCGAAGGGCATGGGCGAGCCTCACGTCGCGGTTGCGTCCAAGGGCCAGAGGCCGCGTCGACGCATTTCGGCGATGCGCTCGCCGCGACGCACGCAATCGGTGAGCGGGCCGCCGCGATCGAGACGGTCCATCGCCAAGAGCTGCTCGGTGGACACCTGCGCGAAGGGCCATGGACCCGCCGCTTCGTCGGCCACGCGGACGGGGAAGACGGTGAGGGGGCGGGCGGGCAACTGGCCGATCGTGCTATTCACGATGGTGGGGTCGGCGAGGCGCCACCGCCCATCGAGCTCGAGCACCTTCGCACGGACGTGGGGGAAGCCCTCGGCCCCACGGAACACCGGGTCGATCGCCGCGGGGATACCGCACGCGAGGCACAGCGCGACGAACAGGCGCGCCTTGACATCGCAGTCGCCGTACCCGCGCTGCAACGCCACGGCCGCCGAGTCCAGCAGTTCGATGCCGTGGCGCCGGTCATCCTCGTCGAACCACGCCGGATCCCTCTCGTAGCGCACCGCCCACTGCACGAACCGCAGGATGGCCTCCTCGCGCTGGGGACGGGGCAGGTCGCGGAACTGGCGCGCCCAGGTAATCACTTGCGGGTCGCTGGCGTCCTCGCGCGCCATCTCGGCCATGTACCCTGCCTTCGCCTCGCGCGAGGGGAAGACCACCCACCGGCCTCGCGCGCGCCAGACCTCGTCGGCGCCCGGCGGCAGCGCGGGTCCGTCGACGGAGTCGTCGTGGGCGAGGAAGCGCGCGGCGCGGTCCCCGAGCGCGGCGCCGAGTTCGTCGCTAGTGACCCAACCGTCACGGTCGGCGTCGAGCATGTCGAAGATGTCCGCGCGCCCCGACCAGCCGGCCCGGTCGCGCGCGGGAAGCTCACCACGGAGCAGTCCTGCCGCCTCTTCCCCCAGCCCTCGCGCGAGATCCCGGCGTGTCACCTTGCCATCGCGGTTCGCGTCGAGCGCGTCGAAGAGGTCGCGGCGCCCGTTCCATCGATGCCGAACGACCCCCGCCGCGCGAACCTCGTGCGGGTCATGCACCACCCGTACGGGAACCCCCACGCGCGCGGACCGAAGCCGGACGACGTCGGGCAGGCGGATGCCGTCCTGCACGCTGTGGACCTCGACCGCGTACTGCCCACTCGGTTGGTGCACGAGGCGGACCCCATTGTGCCAGGGCGCGCCTTCGATGCTGCTGCGGACGAGCGCCTTGGCCCTCCGCGCCTGTGCCAGCGTGGCCATCCGCATCATCCTCTCAGTGCCGGCGCGGACAGCGCACCGTTGGCGGCGTGCCGGAGCATCTCCACCGGAACCCGCATGAGCATGTCGTCGATCGCGTAAGGCGGAAACTCCCGAACCGCGCTCGCAACCATGTCCACCTCCTCGGCAGCCAGCCCCGGAATGTTGCGCAGGTGGTCGACGAGTGCGGTGCCCCCTCGGGCCTTGAGGTCTTGCAACGTCTTCGCCGCTGCTCGTCGGACCTCGTCGTCGGAGAGCGGCACGGCGGCCGTCGCGGCAGCTGGCGGCGGCGGTGCAGGCTGCGGTGTCGCGACGGGTGGCGGCTGGGCGCTCTGCGACTTGGAGAGGGCGTCCATCTGGACGAGCATGCGCTCGAAGGCCGCGCGCGCGGCGGGGTCCTCGAACAGCCGCCGCGCCGCCCGCTCTGCTCCCTCCGGCGTTCCGCCGGTGAGCTCCGCGGGCAACTTCGCGGCCAGCTCCTTGACCGTCGTCACGCCGAGGATCACGACGGGAGCCGGCGGGGCGGACTCGGCCGCGGGGGCGGGCGCCGTCGCCGGCTGGGAGTCCGTGGGCGTCGCCATGGGGGCAGGGGCCGCGGGCGGCGCGTCGTGCGCCACGAGCGGCGGAGCCGGCGGCGGAGCCGGCGACGGAGCGGGCGTTGCAGGCCCCGAAGCAGGACGCAGGAACCGTGTGCGGAGGCGCGTGTGCGGTCCGAGCCTCGCGCGCCGCGGTCGTTGGGGCGCATCGTGCTGTGCTGGCCCGACGGGTTCGGGTGGCTGCGGGCCCGGCGCGGGCGCGGGAGCCGCCGCCACGCCGGGCCGACCCAGCGCATGCAGGGCGTGCAGCACGTCGGGGCTCGGGTTCACGAGCTCGATCGGCTGAGCTACCCCCGGTACGAACGTGGTGACCGTCCGCGGTCGCCTCTCCAGGGGCGGTGCGGACGAAGGCGTGCTCGGCTTCGCAGGCGCCGCGGCCTGCGCGGCTTGGTCGAGCTGGATCATCTTGAACACGTTGCCGAAGAGCGAGTCGATCTCGGGGATGCCGCCCGGTGCGGGTGCGGCACCGGCGGAGCTGGTGAGCAGTTCCTTGAACTTCGCCATGTCGCCGAGAAGGTCGCGCTGCGGTTGCGCGTGCGCCGCCGTGGCCTCCCGGAACGCGTTGAAGAACTTGAGCCCGCTCTCGACGGGGTCGTGGCGCGGGTGCGGGTCGGTCGGCGCCTCACGGCGATTGAGCACCGCCGTCATGACGTTGCCCATCATGGTCACCATCGCCGTCATCAGCGTGGCGCTGCTGTCGGCCGGCGGCGAAGACGGAGCAGCAGGCGCAGGCGCCGGCCGGTCGAGCCTCTCCGTGATGGTCTTCAGGTGGCGCACCACGTCGGCGAGCTTCCCCGAGGCGCCCTGCTGGGAGGCAGCGGCGGCGTCCGGACCCGGCGCGGGCGCGCGGCGCGGCAGAGGATCCGGCTCCGCGGCAGCGTCGAACGGCTCGCCGTCGAGGTCCGTCCACGGCTTCTGCGGCATGGCGAAGTGGATCCATTCGCTGTGCGGCGCATACGCGACGATCGTGTGGTGCGCATTTTTGGCGACGGCCTTGTACCAGCCACCCCCAAATCGTCGCACCACATCGGCCCACGAGGTGATTTCGTCGGCGCGGAACTCGACGGGGCACCAATCCGTCGGCCCGTCCTTGCCGCTCGCCAGCTTCGTGCGGCGCATGAACGTGACGTATCGGATCTCGCCCAGCCGCTCCCGCTTGGGATGGTCCGCGAAGAGCGGATGGATGGAAGCTTCGAGGACTGCCTCACCTTCCTCGTCACCCTCACCATCGCCCTTGGCCACTTCACCCACCTCATCGCCGTCAGCCATGGGATCTACCTCTGTGCGGCCAGTCATCGCCCTCTCCGGTGCCTCTCGCGGCCCTCTGAGTGGGCCTTTCCAGAGCCTATCCTAATGTCGCTCTCCGAGGCCGCAACACTCGCGCCATGTGTGTTCTGCGATACTCATCTACAAATAATGTGGAACGAGCGAGAGGTCCTCTCTCTCTTCCCCCTCCGTAACCCTTCATTACCCAGAGAGAGAAGCCTGCCCGGGGGGCAGACGACCGTTGCGCGACAGGCAGACGTTCTGTGCCACCGAGTCACCCGGCTCGCCCGCCGGGCGCACGCACACGGACGTCGGCCGGGCGCGGCCAGGTTGCGCCGGCATGCGCGTCGGGACGATGGTCCTATGGCTCGTTCGGCGCGCGCCCCGCGCCAGCGGGGGGGCAGGACGCGACGCGTTGACGCGACCGCACGGGGCCGAGCGACGAGCGCCGTCCTCTGCGCAGGCCCGGCCCACGCCTCGAAGGAGCGCGTGCGGTGTCTCCCCCCGCGTCAGCTATTCGTCGGGATCGGTCTCGGGGTGGTCGCCCGGCGCGAGGTTGTCGAAGCGCGTGCACGACGCCGTGAAGCGGGTCAGCACCTTGCCGGTGGGTCCGTTGCGCTGCTTGGCGACGATGAGCTCCGCGATGCCCTTCGCGTCGCTCGTCTCCGGGTTGTAGTAGTCGTCGCGGTAGATGAAGAGGATCGTGTCGGCGTCCGCTTCGATCTGGCCGCTCTCGCGAAGGTCCGAGAGCTGCGGGCGCTTGTCCTTCGTCGAGCGCGTCTCGACGGCGCGGTTGAGCTGGGAGAGCGCGATGACCGGCACCCCAAGCTCTTTCGCGAGGGTCTTCAGCCCGCGACTGATCTCGCTGATCTCTTGCTCGCGGTTCACCCCGTCGCGCCCCTTCATCAACTGTAGGTAGTCGACCACGACGAGCCCCATGCGCCGCTCCGGCGCGGCCGGCGTCGCCTCGCGGTTGTAGTCGGCCTGCACGCGCCGGACCTTCGCCCGAAGCTCGAGCAGACCGAGGGCGGGCGTGTCGTCGATCCAGATGGGCAGGTTCGCCAGGTAGCCGGCCGCCTCGGTGAGCCGCTGCCAGTCCTGGGCATTCAGCAGGCCCTTGCGCACCTTGCCGACGTCGACGCGCCCCTCGGCACAGACCATGCGGACCGCGACCTGTTCGCGCGGCATCTCCAGCGAGAAGATGTGCACACCGAAGCCAGGCTCCGTGCGCGCGTCGCCGCCGCGGTCGCCAGAGACGGCGCGCGGGGACGCGACGTTCACGGCGAGGTTGAGCACGAAGCTCGTCTTTCCCATGCCCGGCCGCGCGGCGACGATCATCAGGTCGCTCGGGTGAAGGCCCGCCGTCTTGCCGTCCAGCCTCTCGAACCCCGTGGGGATGCCGGTGATGCGGTCGCCGCGCTCGGCTGCGGCGACGATCTGCGCGAAGGCGCCCGCGAGCACGTCCTTCAACACCTGGCCCCGGGTCTGCTGCGCGGTGCGGGCCAGCTCGTAGATGGACTGCTCGGCCCCGTCGATGAACGGCTGCACGCCCCCGACGTCACCGTACCCCTCGGCGGCGACCCGCTGGCACGTGGCGATGAGGGCACGCAGCCGCCACTTCTCGTAGACGACGAGCGCGTGCGCGGCGATGTGTGCGACGGCGGGCGTCGCGTCCGCCAGTTGGCACAGGTAGCTCGGTCCGCCGAGCTGCATGAGCTGCTGGCGGTCGCGCAGATAGGAAGCGACCGTCACGATGTCGATCGGCGTGCCTGCGTGCGCGAGGGCGATCATCGTCTCGTAGATTCGCGCGTTGGCGTCGGAGTAGAAGTGCTCGGGCTTGAGCACGTCGAGCACCCGATCGAGCGCATCTCGCGAGAGCAGGATGGCCGAGAGGACGGCCGCCTCGGCGTCGAGGTCGTGCGGCGGTACTCGCCCGGCGACGATCGGGCTCATGGCGACGGCCCCCGTCGCGTTGTGACGTCTGCATCGGCACCTCTAGCTCGCGACGGGCACGGATGGGTCGACGGGCATGGGCGCGAAGCGAATGACCTCGGCGCCCTCGTAGACGCGTCGCGCGAACGCGTCGCTGTTGTACCTCTCGCCGAGCTCGGCCTGATCCATCCACGTCGTGACGACGAGTCGCTGCCCTTCGGGCCTGCGGAGGCCCCAGGCGTCGAAGAACTCCATCGCGGGCGCGGCGCGCTGAGCCAGGAGGAAGGTGCCGGTCTCGGCGTTGAAGAAGCTCGTAGCCGAGGTTATCGACCACGACCGCGTCGGAGCGGAGGGCCCGGCGCAGGACGCCGGGCTCGCGCAGGTCCCGGGCCGAGGCCCAGCAAGCGCGCCGCCCCTGAGCCGCCTCGTGCTTCAGCCACGCGGCGGCCGTGATCGTCTTCCCCGTCCCGGTCTCCACGCTGCGGAGCACGGTGATCTGCCGCGGCAGAAGGCGCCGACGGAGCACGACGACCGCGCTCGCCTCGCGCGCCCATCGGCCGTTCTCGTCCTGCACCTGGCCGAGCGACGCTCCGCCCTCGAGGCCCACCAACTCGGCGAGGTTCTCCCAGGTCACGTTCTCGACCGACCCGGGGAGCCAGCGCGGACGCAGGGGACGGCGAAGGTCACGCACGGGTTCGGAGGAAATGGCCCTGGCCTCGCCGCGCCGGATGAGGCTCGCCAGCACCTCGGGAAGCGCGCGCTCGCTCGGGGGAGCGCCGTCTCCGTCCGTACCTTGCTGCATGATGACCTCGCGCAGCGTCGGACCTGGGTCGACGTCAGCAACCTGCTGGCGGTTCTGTTCGAGCCGCCGCTGCCCTTCGCGGACTTGAGCGTCGATGTCGATCTCCTCGTCAGTCATTCCCTTCCCTTCGCTGCTGCGTGCGTCCCGGATCGAAGCCGTAGGTCTTGCCGCCGGAGGTCTGGCGCAAGGGATGGCGCGCCGGGCTCCTCGCCTTCGCGAGCGGCCGATGGTCCTCCTCCCACTGCGCCGGGAGCGTCGCGAGGATTTGCACCTCGCGCTCGGTCAGAAGGGGCGCCCGCCGCTGCGCGCGCTGGAGCACGCGAGAAGCCACCGCGCGGCAGAAGCCGTTCTTGCGGTCGCAGCCCTGCATCACGGTGCGAAGGTGCTGCTGCTCCTGCTCCGTCGCATGCCCGGCGACCTCCTCGATCGTCTGCGCCACGGGCGGCTGCGACGCGCCGCGGGACGGCTTGTCGCCCGTGTCGCGATGATGCTCGCCCCCTGGCGCCTCGGCCGCGCTGCGACCGCTGCCGTTCGTGGGCCGTGTCTCGAGCAGAGCCGCGCTCACCGTGTTGCGCTGCGCGCCGAGGGGCGACGGCTCGATCGCAGCCGACGGCGGCCCGGCCGCTGGCGCGGTCGCCGGTCCGGCATCGCCTGTAGGTGCCACGGTCGCGGGGGGCGCGGGGTCCACCGGGAGCTGATCCGGATTCTCGGGCGGCACCGGAGGGATCCCCGCAAGGGACGTCGCGAGGAGGGCGGACACCTTCTCGTGCTCCGCGCGACGCCGGTCGTCCGCCTCACGCTTGGCCGTCAAGCGTCGGGCCTCCGCCTGCTCGGCCCGCGCCGTGCGCGTCGCGATGCGGTCGAGCCGCTTCGCGAGCTTCAGCGCTTGCCGCCAGGCGGGGTCGTCGACGCTGGCGCCTGCGCGCCGCATCGCAGCCTGGATCTCGTTGGTCCTGTCCCGCACGGCTGCCACGGAGGCACCCGGCCGCCCGCTCTTGCCGCGCTTCGGGCCACCCCACTCGGCGGGTCGAGGCTTGCCCGCCCAGGCGCGCAGGCGCTCCATGTCGATCCGGTAGGCGGTCAGCTCGCCTCGTGGGCTCCCGGCGCTCTTGGGGAGCCGGACGATCACCCCCGCCATCTCGAAGACGTTGAGCACGCGCGCGAGCACGCGGAGGCTGACGCCCGCCGCCTCGGCAATAAACGTCTGCGGCGTGTCGCGCAGGACGTCCGACTCCCACAGGCCCCCCACCATGACGGACGCCACCGCCTTCTCGGCGAGGAGCCAGGGCCCGACCGAGAGGCAGCGCTCGATGTCGGCGTCGAGCGGTGCGGGAGCCCACTCCTTCGGCCCCTTGCACCACCAGAGCAAGTCCCAGGCGGACGCCCGAGGGAAGTTGGGGCTGCGAGGCCGCGGGCCTGATGCCGGGGTCGCGTCGGTGTGTTCCGTGGCGGTGCTCACGCGTCGCCTTGCCCCCTCCGACCGTCTGCCCGTGTGGCAGCCAGTCTCCCGCTCCCGCAGCGTTGTCGGCCGCCCCACTCGGCGGGTCGAGGCTGGCCCGCCCAGGCGCGCAGACGTTCCAGGTCGATTTGGTACGCGTCCAGCTCGTCCCGAGGACGACCCTTCCGGTGCGCGCCCTTGCCGCTCCGCCGCGCGAGCCGAACGATTGTGCCCGCCTTCTCGAAGACGTTCAGCACGCGCGCCAGCTTGCGCAGGCTGACGCCCGCCGCCTTGGCGATGAGTGCCTGCGGGACGTCGCGGAGCGTGTCCGAGCCCCGCAAGCCGCCCACCATGACCGAAGCGACGTCGACTTCGGCGGGGAGCCACGGCCCGTTCGCGAGGCAGCGCTCCACGTCGGCGTCGACCGGGTCCGGTGTCCAGCCGAGCTTTCCCTGACCCCTTCCAACCTGCGCCGAATCGGGCGTCGCTCCGTCGATCGGAGCCGGGCAGGTGGACGTGCGGGTAGGTTCCGTGGCAGTGGTCATGTACGGCCTCCTTCCTCGATCATGTCTTCGCGCTGGCCCTGAGAGGCCTGCATCGCGTCCGCCTTCGCAGCCTTCGCTCGCCGTTGCGTGACCCGGTACACGTCGCTCGGGCCGATGCGCTGGCCGAGCCGAACGCCGCACCCCGGAAGCGACACGAAGAGCGGGCCCTCCGTGCGCGTCGCCCCGCATCGCACCGCGAGCCAGTGGTCGAGCGCGCGCACCGCGCAGAGTCCCGCGTCAGCGTCCGGGGGGAGGATGAACGCGGGTCGCCCTGGAGGGCTGACGCGGTAGCCCTCGGCCACGCGCTCGCAGTGCTCGATGTTCAGCCGGCACACATGCCTCCGGGGGAGCGCCAGTGCATGGTGGACGAGCAGCAGCAGGGCGCGGTCCCGACGCCCGAGCCGATTGTCGGTGCAGGTCGCGACCATGGCGCGTAGCCCTTCGAGGGTGACCGCGCGCCGGCGCGTCTCCGGGTGCGACTTCACCAGAGCACGCAAGCGGGCGGAGCTCGGAAGGTCGTACTCGACGGCGGCGTGGGCCTTGGCGAGCGCCGCAAGGGCGACATGCACCGTGCTCCGGCTCTTGCCAGTCGCTGCCAGGTGCTCGATGTAGCCGCACAGGGTCTCCTCGCGGGCGGGCAAGGGGCAGAGGTTTCTGCCCACGCACCACGTACAGAACTCGCGCCACAGCCGCGCGTACACGGCGCGGCTCTGCTCTTGCAGCGCGTCGTCCCCCTCGAAAGGCGCGAGCCGCACGGAGGCCACTGACTCCGCCGCACGCTCCACCACAGGTTTGGCGGCCTGGGCCATGGTCGCCCACCACGTCAGCACCGCTCGGAAGACGGTGAACCGCGTTGCCGCGTGCTCGCGGCCGACGGCGTTGAGCGCGTCGGCGACCACAGGCCGGGCGTAGAGGACGAAGTTGATTGGGGACACGCTGGCGGGCGCATCGGCGGCAAGGATTCTGGGCGACCGCCGCACGGGCGGTCTCCTGCTCGAGGTACCAGCGCTCGACCGCGTTGCGGAGCACCGTGCTGCGCGAAGCGACGCCCGCCTGGGCGGCGACCTTGATTCTTGTGCGCGACGTCGAGCGCGACGCGCGTCTGGAAGCGGCCGTTCTTCAACGCGTCCTCCCCTGCCTCGCCCGCCGCTCGTCGAAGCAGCAGGAGCCGATGGGCTTGCCCGAGAACGCGCCCCGGGCGGGTGGGGCGAAGGGCAAGAGCCGCGCAGCGCAGACGCAGACGTAGGGCGCGAAGCGCGGCGCCTTGGGGTCGAGGACCTGGAAGACGCGCCCGCACGACGTGCATTCGATGGTGCCGCGCCAGAGCGTGGAGCCGTGGGACGCGCAGTACACCGTGGCCGGTCCGCGCCCAGGGGGCGGCTCCGGCACGCGCACGGGAGCCCGCGAGCCGTGGAGGCCAGCGGCGACCTCGTCTCCCGCGCGCATGGCTGCGGCTTCGAGCCCCGCGCCCACGATTCGCGAGAGCGTTTCCGGTTGCGCAAGGTGCGTCGCGGTCCGGTCCACGCTTTCGAGGATCCCGCTCGCAGCTCGCTCGACGCGTCTCGCGCCTTGTAGAACCTGCTCGGCACCGGCGAGTACGTCTCCGATGTCGTCCAAAAACGACTTCTCGGCCATGCGTAACCTCGTTCTCTTGCTTGCCGAGGGACGGTCAGTGCGTCTTCCGTCGCAGCCGGCGTTCCCGCGGCGAGTCGGTGCGGGGCAAGGCGCGCGGGGCGTCCTTGGCCTGGCGTCCGAACACGCCCTCCAAGAATCTGTTGAAGAGCGCTTCGCCCTGCGCAAGCAGCGAGCTGACGCCGCCCGCGAACAGGGAAACGAGCCCCGGCTCGGCCGAGGAGGCGTCGAAGCGCTCGCCAGTGACCTTCTCGAACGTCGCTCGCACATCGTCGTCCACCGTCGCGGCGGCGATGAGGTACGGCCGCAGGGCCGGGGAGTTCATGATCGCGCGCGCAACCTGGGCGTCGTC
Organism: uncultured delta proteobacterium; assembly: GCA_963827955.1. GTDB lineage: Bacteria > Myxococcota_A > Polyangia > Polyangiales > Polyangiaceae > CAWHDJ01. The sequence continues at coordinate 645,410 of CAWHDJ010000018.1, forward strand.
GAGCTCGGTCTCCAGCATCCACGTCCGGGCCCGCATGACGGCGAGCGCCAGCGCGCGCTCCTCGGGCGTGCCCGGCTCGCCGATCTCGCGGAGCGCTTCCGCCACGTCTCCGATCGCGTCGTGGCCCCGAGCGCAGATGCCGAACACGTCCGTCGGGGCGCCGCCGTGCGCCATGCAGCGCTTCCCCGAGGCGACACACCGGCTGACAGGGTGGGGGAAGGCCACCTTGACCGCGGGCAGCGGGTGCTCGTGGATCTGGTCGCACGCCGGACAGCGGATCGCGTCGTCGTAGCCACGAACCTCGCGGAGGCGATCCCAGGGCGTGGCCGACGGTCTCGCGCAGCCGTCGCAGATGAGCGCCACGAGCACGGGCTCGTCTCGACGGGCTCTCGCCGCGTCGCGACTCTCCTCCAGCCGCGCGAGCGGCGAGGTGAGCGCGGCAGCGTCGAGCGCGACCCAGCACTGGTGAAGCCAGCGCGCGCGCCCCCTTCGGAGGACACGCCCGAGGTCGGACAGCGCGTCGACATCTCCCTCGCGGATGTACCGGACCGCGAGATTGTTCGGATCCCCCTCGACGCCCTCCGCGAGCGGATGTGCCGCGGCGCCGATGGCGACGAGAGAGCGCGGCGCGGGCGCCGGGAGAGCGCGCGCCACGCGCAACAGGACCCCGCCGTAGCGCGTGGCGGGGCCAGCCTGCACCACGAGGCCGAGGTAGGTCGCACGGAGCTTCGCGAGCCAGATCATCTCCGCGAGGTCCCATGCGTGCGCCGTACACGAGCCACCACAAAGCGGGCTCGGGCCGCCGCAGCCGCCGCAGAGCGAGACCGGCGGAGCGTCGTCCTCAGCGACGTTCGGATCGAGCTCGATGCGGTAAACCCGCTCAGCGGGACCGTGCGCGGGGAGCGAAGCGGCAACGACGAGCGCGGCGCTGGCCGGCACGGGCTCGTCTTGGATGCTGGCGTCGACGTCGTGTTCGCGGGAGGTCGTTCGAGGGGTCACGTACAGGCTCCTTCCATGTTCGCCAACATCACGGCCCACGGCTTTGCACTCGAGCTTCCGCCCATGTGCTCGACGATCGCCCGCAGGTACGCGACGGCCCGGGGCGGCTCCACCTGGGCGAGCCGCTCGATGAGCCTCGCCAGCCCGATGCGCTTGTGGGCATCGCGGCGCATCGAGGCGACCGTCAGCGTGTGGTCCGCCACGGGATACGTGGGGACCACCACGAGCTTCGGCGGGACGAAGCAGTCGGGGCACAGCCACAACGTTCGCCAGCCCTTCGACGCCCAGCCGAGGCGGTACAGCCTCGCGAGGTCCCCGTCCCACCGAACCGAGGCCAAGCAGACGCAGCACTGGATGATCCGACGGACGCCGTCCTCCCAGACCACCCGCGCTCCCGTCTGGCGGAGGATCCGCGGCGGCAGGCGTGAGACGGCAAGGGTCCGGGCGGCGGACACGTGCTCGCTCCCTGGAACGCGTCCCCGTCCCGCAACGCGCTGTGCTGCGAGGGAGACCCCGTGGGCATGCGACGACATCAGGACCTCGCCCTCCGGGGCCCCGCCAACGCCGAGCCGGGGCTACGAGGTCGCGACCCGCGGCCGATCCCGCGCTTGCGGTTGTAGGCCGCGGCGTCGCCGGGGTGCTGAGGCGCCTCGGGCCCATCGACCGCCTCGATCGCGGGGCCGAGGTACTCGACGGCATCGGTGAGCCCGGTCCGCCGGCCGCCGACCAACTCGTGCGTCGCGAACGTGACGGTCCCTTCGTCGCGCCGCACGTGGAGGACCTCGGGGCGCTCCTTCAGGATGCGCTGCGCCGCTTTCGCGCCCTCGATCGCCTCCTGCTTCGTGTCCCCCCCGTTCGGGTAGAACACCATCCGGTAGTGGTGGATGCGCTCGCCCTCGCCGCGCGCTCTGGGAAGCGCAGAGCGCTCGGGAGCGGAACTGCCGACCTCGGGGCCATGCGAGTGCAGCGTGGCCTGCGCCTCCATGCCCGCGGCCCGTTGCTGATCGACGTAGCGCACCGCCGGGCGCTCCCTGGTCCAGAAGAGCTGGACGATTCTCTTCCCGTCCGGCAGTCCGTACACGCCGCGTGGCGAAACGATCGTCGTGTAGTACGTGCTCCGCCCCGGCGGCGGCGTGACCGACGCGCCCGGCGGGACCACGATCGGCTCGACGGGCTCCTCCTCAGCCCCCTCACGCATCGGCTTGGGCGCTTGGACCTCGACAGGGCCTTCCCTGAGCTCGCCCCCCGTCGCGTCGATGGTGCGCCGCATCTCGGGCGTGATCGCGTCGGCCTCGAAGCGCACCTCGTCGCCCTCCGCCTCGAGCCTACTGATCGCGCTGCGGTAGTAGGTGGCGAGGACTCCGCGCGCGTCCTGGGCACGTACCCAACCCGGAACGTGGTTGAGGAAGGGCGTGAACTTGATGACGTACCTCATCTTCTTCTGCCCCGCGCTCAGTCCCCGAGGATTCCCACGACTTGCTCCACCACCTTCGGCGAGAGCCCGGCGTTGAAGAGGCACACGAACGCGTACGCGGCTTCACCGTCGGCGGGATCGAAGTCGTCCTTGCAGCCCGGGAGCGCACGGAGGTACGCGCGGAGCTGCTCCGCCTGGGCGCGCCCCGTCTTCGTCTTCGCGGTGACGTTGACGTTGCCGCCGCCTTCCTTCTCGCCGTAGCTCACGAGCACGCCGATGCCGCGGCCCTCCACCCGGTAGACGTGCGTCACCGTGTGGGTGACGGTGATGTTCCCCTTCCGCTCGGTCGAGACGGGCGCGTGCCGAGGGCGGCGCGCCCGGAGCTTGAAGGGCTGCACGATGGCGTACGGGGGCCGCGGGTGAGGTTTCACCTCGCCCGGGGGCTTCGCGTTCGCGTCGATGGCCTTGGCAGCCCGGTACGCAGACCACCGCGCGTCGTGCTCGCGGCGCTCCGCGTCCCAGACTTCGCGCAGACGCGGGAGCGACGCGAGCGGGTAGAGGCGGTGAGACACGTCCCTCGCGATGACCCGTGAGACCAGGCGCCGAACGGTCGGCGTGACCTCCGCCTTCGTCGCGCGGCGAGCATCCTCGTGCGCCCGGATGTGTTCGCCATCGAGGGACATCCACGTGCCGCCGTCGTCCTCCTTGTCGAGGTCCACCTCGCGGATGACGAGGTGCACGTACCTCTCGCCACCCGACTCGGAGTATTCCCGCCCCGGCGTATACACCACGTCGTACCGGCTCGAACGGCCCCCCTCCACCGGCTCCGCGACCACGCTGGGCCAAAGGGAATCGTCGAGGTTTGAAAGTCTGCCACGCTTCACGGTTCTCACCTCACTCCGCGGTTTTGGGTGTCGACGTTCGCTTGCCCCCAAGGCCAGTGGCTCCGCGCCCATGACGGGCCCGAAGTCAGTGGCGGCGTCGCTCTCGGCCATCGCCTCTGGCACGCTCGCGCCGTTCCTGCGGGCCCGCCCGAACGCGTCCCACCAGGCGACCGTCGCCACGTACCAGGAGTCGAGGTCCCGACCGTCGAGCAATCCCGTCGAGACGCGGCCGTTCTGTGTGAGGTAGACGGAGATCGGTGTCGTGCCGCTCCACACCGCGAGCGCGATCGGGTTCGCGTCCACGATGCGGACCCCGTCGACGCCAGCGTTCGCACGCGCCGCGGCCTCGTTTTCGCCCATGCCGAGGACGCTGGCATCCTCGTCGATGAGCGCCTTCGGACCGCTGCCGGGCGACGTCCGCCTTGCCGGCGACCGCTTCCGCGTTGTCGTACCAATCCCGCGTACCATGCTCGTCCTGTCGACCCGCTAGAGCGCGCACTCGCACGGCATCGCGTCACGTTCCTCGGCTGCGATGCGTTCGACGTCAATCACATCCAACCCGTTCGCTTGCAGTGCCTCGATGGCCGCAGGCAGGGTGCCTGCGGCTCCATCCGCGTAGCCGCCTTCCGCCCACACGTGCAGTTGACGCTTGCCGTGCGGGTTGCACCGCATGAGCCCCACCACGTCAGGCTGCTCGATCTGCGCTGCCGCGTTGCGGCTCATCCGGACCGCATCTGCGAACGCCTCGGGCTCTTCACGGCGCGCGAACCCCCACTCCGCGAGCGTGTTGTTCGGGCACCAGACGCACGCGCTCTTCGGCGGAAGCTCGAGCCCCTCGTCGCGGATGAGGTCCTCGCAGTCCTCGCGCGTGAGCCCTGCATCGTGGAGCCCGTACCAGGCGACGAAGCGCGCCTCCTCCCACGGTGTGGCGAAGGCCCGCCGCACGCGCCGGCCCTCGTCCACGTCGTAGCCGATCGCCTTCACCAGCCGTCGCCCGGCTTCCCACTCGGCCACCGCCCACGCCTGGCGCGCGATCCACCAGCGCTGGGGCTCGCCCTTGTACTTCTGGCTGCACTTCTTCCAGCCGTACGCCACCGAAGGCAGCGACTTCGTGCGAAGGCACTCCTCGAGGAGCGTCTCCAGGCGCCACGCCCGCTCGCGATACGCACCCTCCGCGGCGCGCGTGATCACCACCACGCGCGGGAAGCCCACGCGGTCGAGCCACGGAGGCAGCACCTCGTCGCGAAACCGGATCGTCGCTCGACGCTCGGCACCGGGGTCCGCCATCACGATCGCCCGCGGGACGATTCGGAGCCGGTGCAGAAGGATCAGCAGCGCGACCGAGTTGACCCCGCCCCCGTACGACACGACCACTTCCCCCAGCGGCGGCGGTTGGAAGCTGCCGCGGAAGAGGGGCAGGCTCTTCGAGGCGAGGGCGCGCCGAGTCGTGCGGTACGCCTTCTCGACCCCGTTGTTCGTCGTGCTGGCGTTGTCGGAGGCCCCGCCCGCGGGTGGCGGCGTCTGCTGCGGACTCAGGGGACACGGGCGCGCAACCCGAAGCGTGCGATGCGCCTTTTCGATGCCGTTGTTGGTCGAGCTGTCGTCACGCGGTGTGCTGCCGCAGGTCGGGGCGCTCGTGGGCGACGGCGCCCGCGCGCTTCTGGAGCGCCCGAGGGCCTTCGCCGGGCGGGTGTGCCGAGTCGTGTGGAACGCCCTCTCGATGCCGTTGTTCGTCACGCGGCTCGGCCCTCGCGCGCCATGTCGCTCTGCCTGGGAATCCTCGTTGTGGGCCATCGCGCTCATGCGCTCCTCAGTCATGGGTCACGTCGGCCCGCTGGCGTCGCCGTGCAGCGCGCCGCGAGGCATCGTCCAGGGGTCGACAAACACGGGCTCGGTGAAGGTGGTGGAGAGGGCCGCGCGGATGTCACCCTCGCGCATGCCCTCGAACAGGTGGCCCTTGTCGGCCATCTCGACGACGTTGAGCTTGCGGTCGATCGTCTTGCCGAACTCCCGCTCGTACGCGGCGATTCGATCGAACTGAGGCCGGTTCACCACGCGCAGCGCAGCCCACTGATTGGGGCTGCCGAAGATGCACGCGGCGCACGAGACCCTGCCCCAAGGGCCGAGCCGGTACGCCGGGTGCGGGTTGACGCGGTACTTCTCGATGAGCGCCCACACCCGCCGCTCGGGCCACGCGTGGACGGGACGCCAGTGGTCGACCCAGCGAGGCTGCTGCCCGTCGCGCAGATCGGTGCGATGGCGCTCGAAGACTTCGTAGTTGGCGCGTGCCGAGGACTCCTCGGCGCGCTCACCCGTGAGAACGAGCGTGCGCCGGCCGATGAAGCGATCCTGGTTTCGGATCGCCACGTCCATGACCATGATCTTGACGTAGGCGCTGCACCACCTCACCGAGAGATCGGCGGCCTTCTGCGGAAACTGCCGGCGCCTGCCGAGCTTCTTATGCTTGCCGCCACCGCTCTGAAGGCCGCTTGGCGTCTCGAAGAGGTAACCTGCCGTCGGGGCGTTCCACTTCAGCAGCTCGCGCTCGTAGCCGCCGATCTTCCACGAGTAGTAGATGGGGACGCCGACCGCCTGCGCGACCGCGAGGCAGTACGCGCGCGTGCAGGGCCAATCCATAAGCACGCTGCCTTCCTGCCCGTCGACGTCGTGGTGCCACAGCTCGATGCGCTCCGGCGGGAAGCCAATCTCCAAGAGCAGCAGAAGGAGCGCGAGCGAGTCCTTGCCCCCGGAGAACGCGACAATCACGTAGTCGTAGGTCGAAGGGTCCACCGCGACCGCGCTCTCGCTCGGCTCGAAGCGCCAGAGGTCGGGTCGACGCGAGGAGGCGGGGGTCTCGTCGCGCGCGGGCCTCCACAGGGCCGGCGCGGGCGAGGCCGGCGCTGCCGACCCGAGTGCGGCGACGGCACGCAGGAACCCTGTCGAACTCAGGCTCACCGTCATGCTCGCCCCCCGCGCCGGACCTTCGCGCCGGCCAAGCCGAGCAACACCTCGACCCAAGTCCTGCTCCTCGAGATGAACGCGGCGAGCGCCTTGCGCTGGGACGGTGACCCGCCATCGAACCGCACAGTCATCGGACCGACGTGGAGCGACAGGCCGCTCGACGCGACCGGCCACGGGTCGGCGGGGACCGTCTGAAGCGCCCCGCGGGCAGCCTTCCTCGCGTCTCCATCGGTCGCGGGCGCCACGTGACGCGTCCGGAGCTTCGGCGCCTCGGCGCCCTTCGTGCCCGGCGCGTACTGCCCGAGCGCGGCGGCGACGCGCCCGTTGAGGCTCAGCGGCCCGGCGGGAATCCCAGCCATGTCGAGCATCTGCTGGAGCGAGACCTCGCTACAGCGCCGGAGGTAGAGCTCCTCCGCGTCGTCGCGGGCCTTCCAGCGATTCCGGAACTCGGCGGCCCACGCCTCGTGGCGGGCTTCAATCTCCGCGCGAGCCCGCGCCTCGGCCGCGCCCGGGGCCCTAACCGCCGGAGAACGGCGTCGCTCCGCCGAGCGCGGCGACCGCTTGCAGGAAGCCCGTCACGACGGCTGCGCCTCCCCGGTGCGCGTGGCGGTGCACTCCTCGGGCGACGCGTCATCGGGACCGCGGAGTCGGTCGAAGATCGTCTGCTGCCCCTGCCGCGGCTTCGTGCTCGCCGGCGCGTCCGGGATCGCGCCCGTGTTCTCCGTGATGAGCGGCAGGTACTCGCGGTTCAGCTCGACGAGGATGCAGTGGCGCCCGAGCCTCGCCGCCACCTGGGCCGTCGTGCCGCTTCCGCCGAACGGGTCGAGCACCGTCGCCGGCACGGGCGCCTCGCCACACGCACAACCGGCGCGCCATCCGACGGTGCGCGATGTCGGCGGCGCGAGCATGGTCCCCGTGCATGCCGTGCGGTGCGATGCGCTACCTGCGGCAGCCGCGCGGAGAGCCGCGCGCTTCGGCCCCGGACGCACGACCATCGGCGTGCGCTCCACCTGCCGGAGCCACGGCGCGCCGCAGCCCCCGCAGACACCGTGCTCGGGCGTGCTCGCCTTGAGCATCGGCTCGACGAGCGCGGGCGGCCAGCAGGCGAAGTGCGCCTGCCGGTTCGGCTTGGCGTTGACGAGGAGCGCGGCCGGTGCGCCGTCGGGGATCGAGAGCATCCCGCCGTGGGCGCGGACGTGGCGGATGTGCGCGAGGTACGCCGCGACGTCGCTCTCGAGCACGTCGAGGGCGACGTTGAACAGGTCCGACGTTCGAGCGTTGCGGCCGTTGGCAGCGCGCACCGCGTCGGCGTCGAAGTAGTACCGCGAGCGCTTGGCGAGCAGCAGCACGGTCTCGTGTGCGATCGTGAGCCGGTCCCGCACGCTCTGCGGCATCACATTCGCCTTGAGCCACGGCAGCTCGCACCGGACGATCCAGCCGTCGGCGCGGAGCGCCTGAGCAACCATCGACGGGATGCCGATGAGGCTCTTCGGCGCGAGGCCCGTGTGGCGCTTCGTCCGCCCATCGCCGGTGCCGCCGTGGAGCGCCGCCGCGCGCGTCCCGCCGGAGGCGCCGCTCGCGCTCTGGTCGCTCGCGTAGCAGTCGCCGAGGTTGACCCATGCGGTCCCCTCCTCACGCAGGACGCGCCACACCTCCTTGAACACCGCGCGCAGGCTCACCACGTAGTCGGCCGGCGTCGCCTCTTGACCGATCTCTTTCGCCTTGTCCGGGTCGTCCGCCGCCAGGTAGGAGCGCAGACCCCAGTACGGCGGCGAGGTGACGCAGGCGTGCACGGTGCCCGTCGCGATGGCACCGAGGTCGCGTGCGTCGCCGAGGACGACCCGTACCGTCATGCCGCGCGCGCCTCCTCCGCAGGCATGCGGATCGGCAGCAGGAGCCACCCAATCTCGCGCCCGTCTGCGCCCCGCCATGCTGCCCTGGCCGCGCTCATCAGGCTTTCCCCGTCGCCGGGCCCGTGCCGCCCGGGTCGCGCTCGACTCTGGCCCAGAACATCTCCGCGCCTTCGGGGGTCGGATGGTCGACCGCCGACCACACGCGCCCCGTCAGATGAGGGCGGACCGCTCCAACCAGCGCGGCCGTGAGCGTTTCGTCTCGACGCATTGGTCTCGACCAACATCCGGATCATCACCGTTCGCTTCTTCACGTCGGACACGTCTCCTCTTCGAGGACGGGCAACCGCCTCGCGGTGAAATCGAAGGACACCTGCGCGCCGCGGTCGCGGAGGCGCAGGCGGCGGGGCTCGTAGTTCGCGGCCACCCACTCAGCCCAAGGCACGCTCTTGTCGAACCCGCCCAAGACCCAGCGCGCGTAGCCGACAAGCTCGGGGCTTCTGGTGTACGGCATCGGGTACGGGAGCGCGCCCCAGTCGCGGAGCCGCTGCCGGCGGTACTCGCGGTCGGCGTGTGTCTCGCCTGCCCAGTACCCGATCAGGACGTAGACCATGACGTGCCGGGGCCGGACGCCCGCAGCGCGCAGCCGGTCCAAGCCGCGGAACACTGTTCGCTCGTCCCTGGGGCTGTCCCACGCCGTATAGAGGCGCCGGTGCCGGAAGGTCGTGTCGCGGTAGTCGACGCTCGCGAGCCCCGAGGCGGCCTCCTCGGAGAGCATCCGCGCGTTGATCCCCTGGCAAAGGCAGACCCGGAAGCGCCCGGCGCGCAGCTCGTCGACACGCGCGCGCCATGCCGGTTGACCGAAAAAGTCGTTGTCGAGCAGCATCACCTCGCGCCGGTGCGGCTCGCCCCGCCAGATGTCCGCGATGGTCTGCTCCTCGGTGACGGCGCCCTCCGTGCGCGGCACGACGCAGAACGCGCACCGCAACCGACACCCGCGCTGGCTGAAGCCGATCGACGGCCGGAAGGACGGGTAGACCGAGTAGTCCTGGCGCCGCGTGGTGATGCCGACGTCGGCGAGCGTGCGCCCGAGATCCCACCCGGTGCCGCCCACGACGGCATCGGGGCGCACCTTGAGGAGCCTCTCGGCGAGGGGGCGCGAGCGCTCGAAGACCAGGGACGCGTACACGCGCTCGAACGCGTCGCCCAGCTCGGGCTCGACGGCCGCGACCGTGAGCGCGCGGCGAAGCACCACCTCGTCGCCCGCGTCGCGATGATGCGCGGCGATGCGCATGAGGGCGATGTTCGGGAACGTCCCGTCGAGATGAAGGAGCAGCACCTTCATGCGCACGCCTCCCAGCGGAGCTTCTGCTGCGTGGGATGCGTGTCGACGCGCGGGCGCTCGGCGCGGCTCCACGACCCGCCGCCGGCTTCGCCGATCAGCCGCCACCCGGCGGCGCGGAGCGAGACGCCCCCCTCTTCGGGCAGCGTGTACGTCACGAGGCGCACGAAGCCCATCGCCCGCGCAGCGCGCCACGCCGCGGCGTACAGGAACGAGCAGACGTTGCGATACCCGCGATCCTCACGCTCCGGGTCGAGCGCGACGCAGCACCGCGTCACCTCGGCCGTCCAGCCGTTCTGGAGCTTCCCGAGCGACGGGACGGCCGACGATCGCGACGCCGACCACCACCGGACCGCGCGCGGCGCCCAGGCTGAACAGGCATCCCCGCACGGGGTCGTGGTGGCGGTGGTGGCGCTCGATCCACGCGTTGGCTTCGCGCAGAGGAAGCGGGAACAGGTGCAGCTTGGGGGCGCTCATGACAGGCGCCTCACTCGGTGTGCGAGCACCGTCCCGCCGAGCCGCTCGGGCTTCCACCTTCGCGCCGTGCCAGGGAGGACGAGGGGCGCCGAGCAGTGCTCGGCCACCTCTCGCCCGTCCGCGTCCACGAGCACCCCTTCCTTCGCGACGCGCCCGCCTTCCACCGCGAAGACGTGGCCGGCGATCACGCGGAGCTGTCCGGGGACGGGCTTCACGCGCGCCCCTCCCGCAGCACAGGGAACGCGGCGGACGCTAGAACGGGATGGGGTCGTGCACCGGGCAGTTGTTCGGCGTCAGCGGGCAGTGCAGGCATGCGCGCGGGTCGCGGTCCGGCGTCCCGGGGCGCCGTTCCCACGCGTAGAAGCAGAGCGGCCGGCGGCGACGCCTGAACCGAAGCGTCTCGTGGCGCGCAGCGCGGAGCCGCGCTTTCGCCAGTCTGACCGGACTTGTGAAGTAGAGCGCCCGCTCCCACGGGCGCTTGATCGACTCGCGCACCTGCGCCGCTTGCTCGAAGTCTCGTCGGCTCGGTGTGATCCCTCGTGTTCGTCGCATGGCTTTCCTTCGGCGCCGTGAGGCGCGCATGACGCCCGTCCATTCCCTCGCGGGGCACAACACGGTCGCGGGGCGTCACACCACCCGGAGGTGCGATTCTCGGCTCGCATCAGTGCAGCTCCGCGCAGGGGTCGGCGGCGATGACCTGGACGCTGCCAAGAGGACGGCCCTGGCTCAGCGCGTGGACCACTCGCGGCGTGATGCCGTGGCGGTAACCGAGCAGGGTGACGCCCTCCGGCGGCGCCGAGGGATGCTCCTCGATCGGGACGTCGCACACGTCCGGTTCGCGGCAGAACAAGACCGCCGCCGCGTCCCGCCAGAGAGTGTGGCCGAGCACGACGGCGATTCCGCCTGCGCCTCGGCAGATGCGGCAGCCGCGGCCGTGCTCGCAAGCGACCAAGCAGAGCGCGCGCCACGGGTAGCGGGTCGCGATGTCCAGCATGGCCTCGTCGAGGCCGGCGCGGCGCGCGGCGAGAACGAGCCCAAACAACACGTCGTAGAGCGCAGGCGACATCGCCCGGCGCTCGCTGCACCATCCGCGCGCCCATGCGGGCGCATGCGGCGGGAGCCGCGGGTTGACGTACGGCTCGATGCGTTGGGTCGGCGTCACGATGCTTGCTCCCGTCGCAGGCTTGCGACGCTGGTCGGCAGCGAGAACACGACGAGCGGGCGATCCACCGGAACCCAGTGCTTCCCCCTGGCGAGCGGGTGGATCGGAGCGCCGCTCTTGGTGAGCCCAAGGCAGTGGATGTCCCCAAGCGTTTGGAGCAGCCGAAGGACGTGCTCGATCCGGGACTGCGCCGGGAGCCGGCGCCCGAGGTCGAACGCGCCCCAGGCGACGACGCGTACGTCCGCGCGCCGCGCGGCGGAGACGATCGCCTCATCGTTCTCCGGGCCCACGGGATCGGCCACCTTGCCGAGCTGTCTCGGGACACTGGTGATCGAAGCGAACGCGTTGACGACCTCATAGGAACCCCAGCCCCAGTGGCGTGCCCGCTGCGTGAGGATCCGGATCGTCGGATCGTCGCGCTCCGCGTTGGCGTCGCTCGGGTTGAGCAGGCACACGCAGCCGCGCGGCCCTTCGCGGTCGAGCGGGCGACCGATGAGATAGCGGTAACGAGCACAGGGCGAGAAGCGCGCCCAACCGCGCGCCCGCGCAGCGTCGCTGCACCGGGCGGCTTGCGCCCGGAGTGCCGCGTCGAGCGGCAACTGGCGCATCGCGAGCCCCGCCGGTCCGGGGAAGCACATTTGGTGCTTCACGAGCCCTTCGGTCATGACGCCTCCCGGGGGTCGAAGGCGAGCGCCGCCGGGTAGGCCCACGGCGGGCGGTAGGGGCGGGCTCTCTCGTCCCAGGTGAACAAGCCGCTCCGCACCACGAAGCCAAACGCGACGAGCAGCGCGCGCCCCGCCTCGCTATGAGCCTTGGCGGTCACGACGGGGCGACGGGCCTTCTCAATCAGCGCCTCGAGCAGCTTCCTACCGACGCCGTGCCGCTGGACGGTCGGGTCGACGCCGATCGCGTGGACGTGCCAGGTGTTCCCCTCGGTGCGCGTTCGCAGGACGTGCGCGAACGCCACCCCCACGATTCGCTCGTGCACCTCGGCGACGAGGCACGCTCCCCGCGTCTGATTGGCGCGAAGCTCGCGCGGCAAGCAGCGCTCCTGGAGTGCGCGCAGCGCCCCGACATCCGTCGCGACCGCGCTGCGCAGTTCGACCGCGAGCGGCGCGGCGGGGCGCTCGCGCGGAGGCGGCGGATCCTCGGCGAGATCGGGCGCAGCCTTGGCGAGCGGTGCCGGCGCGAGGGTGGCGGGCAGGGGCACCGGCTTCGCGCCGAACAGCTCCACCTGATCCTCGTTGCGGGCGTGGGCGGCGGATCGGCAGCGCCTCGTCATCGCGAGCCTCCGTGCGCGTGCTCGACCACGGGCTCGGCGCCCTCGGCCTGCTGCGCGCCGCGTTCCGCCTTGATCCTCTTGGCCGCGAGGAACTCTCGCCACGGCACGAACTCGCCCGTCACGAGGTTCCAGAAGCCCCACGAATGCGTCCGCGGCCCGACCGCCACGAGGCTCCACGCCGTGCCGCCCGCGGGGAAGCTGCATCCTGTGGAGCGTTTCGGGCCGAAGCGAGTTGAGCTGCCCTCGCCGATACGCGCGGACCATGACGCGCCCCATCGCCGCGTCGAAGCGCTCCTCTTGGTACGCGCCCCAGAGCACCACCGAGACCGCCCTCCAGGGGTGGTCATGAAGCTCGCGGTCGGGGTCGCCCCTGCGGAACTCGTGCAGGTAGAGTCGTCCGCGCTGCGCACCGAGGTCGAGCAGCGTGTAGCGAACGAGGTACGGGTCCGCCTTGGGCCCGATCGCGCGAGGGTGCCTGTCGAGGATGCAGCCCAGCGCACGAAGCAAGCGCGCGGGGTCGAAGAGGCGACCGAGCACGCGAGCGAGGCCGGAAGCGATGTCGGTGAAGAGCATCGGCTAGAGCGCCTCCACGCGCACCACGACCGCGGTGCAGTTGTCCGTCGAGCCTCGCCGGATGGCCTCCTCCACGAGCACGAACGCGGCGCGCCGCAGCGGCACTTGGAGGCACTTGACGAAGGTCACCGGGTCAAGTGCGACGCCGTCCGTGCAGAGCACGAAGATGTCTCCGACCTGCACGGGCTCCGCGCGCATGTCGACCTCGACGTCGGCGGTTTGGCCGATTGAGCGGGTCAGGACGTGCGCGCCGTGGCCGCCAAGGTGCGCGAGGTTGTGGTCCGTCGTGAGCTGCTCGAAGTGGGCGCCGCGGAGTCGGTAGATCCGGCTGTCGCCAACGTGCGCGAGCAGCGCGTACCGCGAGCCGACGAGCAACGCCGCGCACGTCGTGCCCATGCCGTGGAGCGCAGGATCGTGCTGGGCCCGGTCGTACACCACGGCGTTCGCCGTCCTCACCGCGTGCTTGAGCAGCGCCAACTGTTCGGACGGGAGCAGCGCCGAGGCGAAGGCACGCGCGACCTGCGTGCGCACCTCGACCGCCGTCGTCCGAGAAGCGACCTCGCCGGCGTTGTGCCCGCCCATGCCATCGCACACGACGAACAAGCCCACCGCGGGCAGGGTGGCGAAGTAGTCTTCGTTGTTCGCCCGGTGCCGCACGTTGCCGTTGGTGTGGCCATCCACGACGAACCGGATCGGCGCGACGCCCTGCGGGCGCGTACCGGGAGCGTTCACGAGCGCCCCCTCTCCGCTCTCGGGTTGGCGAGCGGCCAGTACGCGACATCCTCCGGCTCGAAGTCCCACCCGCATTCGAGCCACGCGCGCTCGACGCCGTTGATCGCGACGCGGACCCCTGCGTCGGTGAAGCGAACGACCTCGACGAGATGCTCGTCCGCGCCGTCGGGCGCGAGCCGATGGTCCCCGATCCTGACGCCCACGCTCGCCGCGCGCTCCGAGATGCTCGCCCCTCGGCTCATCGTGCGCGCCTCGCGCGTGCAGGCGTGCGGCGCCGCAGGTAGATGATCTCGGGCTCCGCCCCTTCCCCGTCGCCCGGTACGCGCGGGGCACCCGCCGCGCTCGATGCGGGCGCTGGGGCGCTCGGCACCATGGTGGGCGTGGATCGCGGCGCCGCGCGCTCTTCTCGCTTCATCGCATACGTCATTTCGATCTCGTGCTCTCTCCGTGCTTCGGCGTGCTTCGGCGGCATGCGCTGGTTCACGTGCCAGCACGCGATCGAGACGACGCGCCTCGGCATGAGCTCGAAGAACACGCCCCCCCGCGTCCTGCGCTGGCGCGTCGACGTCGACCAGATGCCTCCCCCTGCCTCGATCTCGCGGACCCTCTCGATGAGCGCGTCCCACGCGGATTCGCTGAGATTGGCGACCACGACGCAGAGCAGGGCGCGCGCGCTCTCGGGCTCGCCGAGCTCTGCCATGAGCGCATCGACGCGCGCATCGAACTGGCTCACGCGGCAGCTCCTCTCGCGCTGAGCGCGGTCCTTCGCATGAACTCGTGCCGGTACGCGCCCGTCGCCCCCAGGGCCGGATCGAAGATGCCCGCGCACCGATGGCACATGGGCACCGGCTTGTCCTTGAAGCGGATCAGCACGAGATGCTGGGCCTCGCGCTCGCAACCGCCGGCTTTCCAGCCGCATTCGATCGCGGAAGGCCCGTCGAGCCTCCGAGCCGCGCATCGCAGCAGCGAGCCGATGCGGAAGGCGGCTCGATCGAGCGCCGCGGCAGCACGACGGAAAGCTTCGGCAGCCCGCCTGGCATTCTCGGGGTGCGGTCGAAGCGCCGGTGTCTTCCGCGTCACCTCGCCGGTCACTCCGCACCTCCGAAATTCGGGAAGACCAACTGCTCTGCCCTCAGTTGGAGGCGGGTGTCGGCTCCTCCCTCGCGGAGCACCGAACGCGCCTCTGCCGCACATCCCGTCCTCGACGCGGGAGGCAGCCCTGGATCCGAGGCCCGCGGTCCAGGTAGCCGCAGCAGGCGCGGAGCCGAGGGTTCCTGCTTGGTCTGGAACGGCGCCAAGAGCCAGCGCTCCTCAAGCGGGGCCGGGACCTCGGGCTTTGGCGCGACGCCAGCCTCGCGCAGCAGCGGGAGGCCCAGCTTCACGCCCAGGCTGTCGAGGCTCTGGGCGTCCTGCTCACTCCACCCGCATGCAAGGTGCTGAAGCGACGCGTGGACGGGCACCTCGACGGCGAGCGTGACGAGCTGGAGTGAGAGGCGCGCCGCGGCGGCACCATCGCGAAGCGCCCGAGCGATCCTTGGACGCTCGAGAGGGGCCTTGGCGAGAACCTCGGCGAGGTCGGCGTGCCGGGCGAGCAGTTCGGAAGCGGTCTTCTCGCCGATCCCGTCCACGCCAGGCGCCTCGTCTCGCTCGCCAACGAGCGCCTTGAAGTCGCAGAGCCGCTCGGGACCGACGCCGAAGGTCGCGACACAGCTATCGGCCGACGCGACCCGCTTCTCGGCCACGTCCCACGCCAGCACCGCGTCGGGGGCGGCGCGCTCGAAGAGCTGCCAGAGGTCGCGGTCCTTGCTCAGGAGCACGACGCGCAGCCCTGCATGGCGAGCGCGTTTCGTGACCGCGCCGAGGTAGTCGTCGGCCTCGAACCCCGCGCCCTGGAAGACCGGGATGCGGTGCGCGATGAAGACCTCGGAGAGCGTCCCGAGTTGCCGCGCGTACCCGGGCCCCGGCACCCGGCGGCTCTGGTGATACTCGGGCCAGACCGTCGCGCGCCATCCTCGGTCGCCGGAGACGTCCATGCACGCGCCGAGATACGCAGGCCGGCGGGCGACCAGCACGTCGTCCACGAGCCGCCGAAGCACGCTCTGGACCACGAGCACGCTGTCGGCGCGGTCGACGTCGACACCCTTCGCGCGCGCCCCTTCGTACGCGGCTCGTGCCCACGACGAGACGTCGAGCAGGTAGAGGACGTCGGTCGCGCCCGGCGCCGGGAGCAGGTCGAGGTTCGGGGTCGACGTCATGCGCTCCCCACCGAAACGTTTACGGCGGCCTTGCGCCGAGCGGCTGCGGCGGGCCCGCCGCACTCGCGGAGGACGCTGGGCAGACCGACGATCACCCGCCCGACCTCCCGGCTCTGCTGCGGCGAGACCGCGTCGCCGAGCGCCGCGAGCGCAGCCTCGTGGTCGGCTACGGAGTTGCGCCAGATGGCTCGAGGCGGCTCCCAATCGTGCTGGTAAGCGCCCGGTCCGGCGGGCCATCGAACAGGGAGCACTGTCCGGTCGGCACGTCCGTCCAGCCGATCGGGAACCCCATCAACGCTTCCACCCAGCGAGGGTTGAGCAGCAGCCCGGCCGAGCGGCGGCGCCCGCCCCGGACCGCCGCGTCGGTCAACGTGGTGCCCGCATGCCGCCCGCTCTCGGCCGTCCAGTTGCCCGCGACCCCGGACGCGCGAGAGTCCTCGCGCGTCGGTGTGGGCCACGTCGTCGCCATCGTGCGAAGCAACGGCGTCCCCGCCGTCGCGTACGCCGCCCGCCCGTCGCGCGGGCATCCGTTGTTCGTCGAGCCGTACGCGCTCGCCGTCGGTGTCGGCCACATGCAGACCGCGTTCGGAAGCTGATCCGCGAAGCCCTCGCCCTTCCAGTCCCTCGCCCGTGGCGTCGGCCAGTCCGTCGCCACCGCCTCGCCGAGGCTCGGCCCGCCCTGCGCGTTCTTCCCCCGGAAACCCCGCGGGCCGCGCTTGCACGCGCTGGCCGTCGCGGTAGGCCACAAGGAAGATGCGGGCGCGTCGGTGGGGGGCTCCGACGTCGGCAGCGCTGATCTTGTGCGCGTCGACGACGTAGCCGAGCGCTTCGAGATCGGCGCGCACGAACGGGAGCCATCGCCGCTCGCCCGAAGCGACGTTCTCGACGACGACGAGCGGCGGCCGGAGCCTCTCCGGCAACGCGGCGGAACTCGTACCAGAGCCCAGAGCGGGCTCCGGCGAGTCCGGCCCCCTTGCCGGCGGCGCTGACGTCGGTGCACGGGAAGCCTCCGCACAGCAGGTCCACAGCGGCAAGGTTTCCGGCGTTCGCTTTGCGGACATCGACCACGCTCCGATCCGCGTCCGGCCAGTGCTGGGCGAGCACGAGCCGGCGGAAGCTGTCCTTCTCCACCTGGAAGGCCACACGGGTGTCGAGGCCCGCCTCCGCGAAGGCGGCCTCCAGCCCAACCTCAAGCCCGCCGATCCCGGCGAAGAGCGAGCCGATGACAACGGGCGTGCGCCACCCATCACTCACGGCGATCACCCGTTGGTTTGGCGCTCGTCTCGCTTCGCTTGCCGTTCGGCTTGCGATGCCGCAGGGGCCGACGCGCACGCTCGCGGGAGAGGTCGACGACGCTGGAGGGCTGCTCCGTTGCGGTCTCGAGTCCGTGGCCGATCGCCGTATGGGCTTCCTGAGCACCCAGGACATCGCCGTCGGCGATGGCCTGGGCGAGGTCGTCCGCGAGGTGGGTGAGGGCCTCAAGCGAGGGGGCGGGCCCTTGCATCTCCGGTGCGCTCACCGTCCGCCTCGCACGTTCCCTCGCTCGGGCGCGATGCTGCCGACGGGCGCGCGCTGACGTGCGGTAGGGCTTCCCAGGAGCCGCCCGATCGCGTCGTGTGCCACCAGAGCGGCCTCGAGGTCCCCCGCCATGATGGCGGCCCGCAGAATCCTCGGCGAGGTGGATCAGGAGCGTCCGCCGGGGGTTCGCCTCGGTGCCGGTAAGCGGGTCGGCGGCCCGGGTCGAATCGTCGGCAACCGGCTCCGAATCGTCGGCGGCCCGTGCGAACCGTCGCGATCCGTCGTCTGCGGGGGGGTGATTACCCGGGGATCCGACGGATCAGGGGCCTGTGGCGCGCCCAGGAAGGTCCCTGGAGGACTACCTCCTCTTCCCCCTCGACCCCGCTCCCAAGCTCGCCGGCGACATCGAGGCTCGCATGGCGGAGATCGGCGACACCCTCTGCCGCGCCGTCTTCCTCTCGAACCGCGACGCCACCCGCCTATGGGACCGCGCCCGCGAGGATCTCTCGACCACCCGCGTCGAGAATCGTCACCGACGTCCGCCACGCCGCCTCCGTCCCCTGGGAGCTGATCCGCGACCCCGAGACCCGGACCCCCCTCGCCCTGGAGGCCGAGTCCTTCGTCCGCGCCACCCGCATGGCGGCCAAGCACCCCCGCGGCGCCCCCGACACCGGGGGCGGCCCCATCCGCATCCTCCTCGTCATCTGCCGCCCCCGCGCCGGCGAGGACGTCCCCTTCCGGTCCGTCGCCGCCAAGCTCCTCAAGGGCCTGGACGAGGCCTCGCGCGAGATCGTCGCGCTGGAGGTCCTCCGGCCGCCCACCTTCGAGGGGCTCGCGAAGACGCTGCGCGCCGCGAAGACGGCCGGCAAGCCGTACCACGTCGTTCACTTCGACGGCCACGGCGCCTACCTGGACGACGAGGACGCGAAGAAGCTGCCCGGCCTCGTGTCGGGCGTCAGCCCGCACGTCCTCGACGCGGGGCGCAAGGGGAAGCACGGCTACCTCCTCTTCGAGGCCGCCGACGAGGCCGCGAAGGAGAGCGGGGAGCTGGTCGGCGGCCCCGCCCTCGGCCAGCTCCTCGTCGAGACCGGCGTCCCGGTGCTGGTGCTCAACGCCTGCCGATCGGCGCACGCGGACCCGCCGCCCGAGCCGGAGAAGAAGGAAGAGGGGGCGAAGGACACGCACGGCGACGTGGCGAGCTTCGGGTCGCTGGCGCTGGAGGTGATGGACAAGGGCGTGAGCGGCGTGGTCGCCATGCGGTACAACGTCTACGTCGTCACGGCGGCGCAGTTCGTGGCGGACCTCTACGGCGCGCTCGCGGACGGGCGCTCGCTCGGGGAGGCGGTGAGCCTGGGGAGGAAGCAGCTCGCCGCGAAGCCGCAGCGCGAGATCGGGTTCGACCCGGTGCCGCTCCAGGATTGGTGCGTGCCCGTGGTGTACGAGGCGGAGCGTCTGCCGCTCTTCCCGGAGCCGCCGTCGAAGCGGATCGTGAAGCTGGAGGTGGGGGGAGGGGAGGGAACTGCGGCGCCGGGGGCGCTGGTCGGGGTGCCGGAGGCGCCGGACGTGGGGTTCTTCGGGCGGGACGAGACGCTGCTGGCGTTGGACCGGGCGTTCGACAGGCACCCGATCGTGCTGCTCCACGCGTACGCGGGGAGCGGGAAGACGAGCACGGCGGCAGAGTTTGCGCGGTGGTACGCGAGGACCGGCGGGGTGGAGGGGCCGGTGCTGTGGACGAGCTTCGAGCGGCGGATGGTCCTGCCGCAGGTGCTCGATGCGCTCGCGCGGGCCTTCGCGCCGGTGATCGAACGGAACCGCATCAACTGGCTGGCGCTCCCCCTGGAGGAGCAGCGGCGGGTGGCGTTGCAGATCCTGGAGCAGGTGCCCGTCCTGTGGGTGTGGGACAACGTCGAGCCGGTGGCGGGGTTCCCGGAGGGGACGGCGTCGGCGTGGACGGCGGAGGAGCAGGCGGATCTGGTGGGGTTCCTGCGGGAGTCGCGGAGGGGAAAGGCGAAGTTCCTGCTGACGTCGAGGCGGGACGATCAGGGGTGGCTGGGGGAGCTGCCGGCGCGGGTGAAGGTGCCGGGGATGCCGATGCAGGAGCGGGTGCAGCTCGCGCGGGCGCTCGCGAGCCGGAGGGGGAGGAAGCTCGGGGACGTGAAGGACTGGAGGCCGCTGCTGGAGTTCACGCAGGGCAATCCGATGACGATCACGGTCCTGGTGGGGCAGGCGCTGCGGGACGGGGTGAAGACGCGGGAGCAGGTCGAGGCGTTCGTGGCGAAGCTGCGGGCGGGGGAGAAGGCGTTCACGGACGAGGACGAGAAGGAGGGGAGGTCGAGGTCGCTGGGGGCTTCGCTGAGCTACGGGTTCGGGGAGGCTTTCGGGGAGGGGGAGAGGAAGGTGCTGGCGCTGCTGCACCTGTTCCAGGGGTTCGTGGATGAGCAGGTGCTGAGGGCGATGGGGAATCCGGAGGCGCCGTGGTGCTTGCCGGAGGTGCGGGGGCTGACGCGGGAGACGGGGATTGCGCTGCTGGACAAGGCGGCCGAGGTCGGGCTGCTGACGGCGCGCGGTGGGGGGTGTTATGGGATCCACCCGGCGGTGCCGTGGTACTTCCGGGGGATGTTCGAGGGGTATTATCCGGAGGTGCGGCTGGAGGGGGAGGGCTCGGATGCGACGGGCGCCAGGCGGGCGTTCGTCGAGGCGATGGGTGGGCTGGGGAGCTTCTACCATAATCGATATGAGGCCGGGCACCGGGACATGCTCGACGTGCTCGAAACGGAGGAGCCCAACCTACTGCATGCGCGCGACCTCGCACGGCGCCATAGTTGGTGGGGTAGTGTCGCCGGCGCCATGCAGGGGCTGCGGACACTTTATGATCATACGAGCCGGCGGGCGGAGTGGGCCAGGCTGGTGGACGAGGTGACGTGCGACTTCGTGGATCCGGAGAACGACGGTCCGCTTCCGGGTCGTGAGGAGTACTGGGGGCTCGTCTCGGAATATCGCGTCCATCTCGCCGAGGAGGCGCGGCGGTGGGTGGAGGCAGAGGGGCTCCAGCAGACCAGGGTCCGGTGGGCTCGTGAGCGCGCAGCCCCGGCCCTTGCCCTGCCGGACGAGGCGCTGGACGGCGCGGGGCGGTACGCGATTCAGGTACTGGCGGGCTCGTTGGAGGGTCTGGGGCGCATTCAGCGAGAGCGCGGGCAGGCCGAATGCATCGCTTCGTTTACCGAGGCTGCCACAACGGCGAAGCGTGCGGGAGATCGAGTCGGTGAGGCAGGGGTCGCCTTTAATCTCGGACACGCCCACATGGATTTTCCCGCCGCCCCCGATCTCGCGGAAGCCGAACACTGGTACAGATATAGCTTGGAAATGCTCGACGAGAAGCAACGCCACCTTCGGGCGAAGTGCCTGGCCCAGCTGGGTGCCGTCGCCCGTCGGCGCTTCAAGGGGGCGCGAGCCACCAAACGGCCAGTGACGGAGCTTCTTGAGCACCTCAACGGCGCGCTGCGTTCGTACCAGGAAGCGCTCGCACTGCTGCCGCCCGATGCGGTGGACGATCTCGCCGTCTCCCACGCCGGGATCGCCAACTGCTTCGGGGATGCCGGCGACCTCGACCGCGCCCTCCCGCACTACCAGGACGCCATCCGGTACATGGAGAGGGCGGGCAACGTCTACGACGCTGCGCGCACCCGGTTCAACGTCGCCGTCGACCTCGCTAACGCCGCCCGCCTCACCGACGCCCGCGCCTACGCCCTCGCCGCCCTGCGCAACTTCGAAACCTACGGCGACCGCGCCGCCGACGACATCCAGGACACCCACGCCCTCCTCGCCGCCATCGACCGCCGCCTCGCCCAGCCCAAGCCCACCTGAGCGCCACCCTCCTCGCCGGACGCCCCCTCCCCCGTCACCCCATGGGCCAGCCCTTTCAAGCTCACAGAACAAGCTCGATGGGTCACCTGCCGAACGCTGCTCGAAGCGTGCAGCCGAGCTGTGAACCGCTTGGAGATCCGGATTTCAACGCAAAGGCGCAAAGGCGCAGGGACGCAAAAAGACGAAAGAGTAGTAGAGGCATCCCTTCCTCTTCGTCTTTTTGCGCCTCTGCGTCTTTGCGCCTTTGCGTTGAAATCTGCTTCTTCGCGCTGCGCTCGAGGTCTGGCTTGGTGACCTTGAAAGGGCTGCCCCATGGGCGTCGCGCCCACGCGCGCTGGAGCCCGCACAGGATCCACGCTTGCAGGACGAAGCGGGACGCCCGCCGTGCTAGCGTACCTGCCTCGGAAGGGCGGATCCCCATGTCATTGGTCGAGCTGCTCCCGGATATCCAGTCCTTGCCTCGGGCGGACAAGCTCCGGTTGATCCAGTTCCTGGCGCAGGATCTCGCGGAAGCGGACGGCCCGCCGGCGCTGGTGCCGGGTCAGTCGTACCCCGTGTGGTCTCCGGACCAGGCGTTCGCGGCCGCCGAGACGCTCCTCCAGAGCCTCGGCGAGGACCAGGGGTCGACCATCGACCGCGCCCTCGCCCAGCCCAAGCCCACCTGATCGCCACCCTCCTCGCCGGACGCCCCTCTCCCGCCGCCGCCCGCCCGGGGCGCTTGTACCCAGCCCGGACGGGCGACATCCTCGCAGGACGGAGCCCGCGATGGAAAAGCGAACCCTCGAACAGCTCGAAGCGGCGCTCGAAGCCGTCAGCAGAGACCTGGCCCCGCGCGTCGAGGAGCTCGCTCGGAAGAGCACGGAGGGCACCCTCACCCCCGAGGAGCACAAGGAGTACGCAGAGGTCGTCCGGCTGAACGACATGCTCAGCGTCCTCGAGCTCGAAGCCGAGGAGCTCGACCGGTGAAGCCCGCGCTCGACCCGGCCTCCATCACCGCGCGCCTCCGGGCCGCCAGCGATTCTCGCCGACCTGCGGCCCGAGCACCGCCTCGACGCCAAGCTCGATCTGCGCCCCGAGGCGATCAGCGCGCGCCTGCGGATTGCCGGCGAGCTCCGCGACCTGTGCCGCGCGCTCGAGCGCGCCGGCGCCGGGGACTCGGTCCATCGAGCGTGAGGTGCGGGCCAGGGGCGCCGGGACGACGTCCCCGCCCGTCGGGTGCTACCCTCGCGCGGCGATGCGCGAGGTCGTCCCGGGCCAGGTCTACGTGCACGAGCACCCCGTGCGCTTCGCGGGCGGGCGGCTGCTCACGCGGATGACGCTGATCGTGCTCGCCGACGGCGGCGTGCTCGTCCACTCGCCGGTCCCGTTCGACGACGCCCTGCGCGAGGCGACCGCGAAGATCGGCGAGGTCCGCGCCATCGTCGCGCCGAGCACCTTCCACCACCTCTTCGTCGCCGACGCGCAGCGCGCGTTCCCCGGCGTGCCGACCTACGCCGTCGCCGGGCTGGAGAGGAAGCGGCCGGATCTCGCGCTCTCGCCGCTCCCGGACACGCTCTGGGCCGGCGAGATCGATCGCGTGACCGTCGGCAACCGGGTGATGCGCGAGGTCGTGATGCTGCACCGTGCGAGCCGCACCGTGATCGCCGTCGACCTCATCGAGCACTTCCGCGACGAGACACCGGGCGTGGATCGCGTCATCCGGATGTGGATGAAGATGATGCGGATGTGGAACAAGCCGCGCCCCGCGCCGGAGCTGCGGTTCTTGACGCGCGATCGCGCCGCCGCGCGGCGCGCGATCGAGCAGATCCTCGCGTGGGACTTCGACCGCTTGGTGATCGCGCACGGCGAGCCGTTCGATCGCGGCGCCAAGGACGCGATCCGCGAGGCGTGGCGGTTCGTGCTCGCGCCGTAGCAGATGCGCGTCGGCGACTACCGGGTATTCTACGACACCGACGAGGTTGGCCGGGTGGTCTACGTTCGCCGCGTGATTCGCAAGGGCACGAAGACGACGGGAGAGATCGTACGAAGCTCGTGGCGATGCACGAGGCCAAGGCAAAGCTCAGCGAGTACGTCGCGCACGCGCAGAAGGACCGGGTCATCATCACCAGCGCACGAACACGCGGGGTGATCGCAGCGGCGCTGCGCTTCGCTACGGGCAGCGCGGCATCTCGTCCGTCGCCTCGACCTCGGTGGCCTCGCTCCCGTGCGGCGACGAAGCCGGCGCCTCGTCGCCCTGCTCCGAAGGCTCGGTGGGCTCCGGCGCCTCCTGGCTCCCCACGTGCTCGCCGTAGGCCTGGAGCTTGGAGTAGAGGCCGCGGCGGCTGATGCCGAGGACGCGGGCGGCGCGCTGCTTGTTGCCGCGCACGGCCTCGAGCGTGAGCAGGATGAGCTTGCGCTCCGCGTCGGCCAGGCGCGTGCCCACGGGCAGGCGGAGGACGAGCGGGTGGTCGGCGGCGCCGCCGCGGTCGGCGTCGGCGTCGGGCGTGCTCGGCATCGCGGGGCGCGGCGGGGGCTTGCCGGCGTCGAAGGCGACGGCGGGGCCCGGCTCGTAGCCGTGCGGGCCGAGGGCGGCGTGGGGGCCTGTGCCGTCGGCGGACGCGTGGAGGGGCGGCATCGGTGGCGGGCCGCCGTTGGTGACGGGCAGGCGGGCGTCGCCGGGCACCCCGGGCGGGGGCGCCGCGGCCGCGTAGGGAGCGGAGGCGAGGGGTGCGGCCGCTGCCGCGCGGGCCTCCGGCGGCGGGGGCGACTCGGAGGGGAGCGGGAGCGGGCTCTCCGTGGCCGACGGGTGGGACGGCGCGGGGACGGGCACGTCCTGGTGCGTGCGGCTCCGCGGGCGGCGCTCGATGCGGCCCTGGCCGAGCTGGATGTCGTCGGCGCTCACCACCTCGTTCGTCGCGAAGAGCGCGGTCTGCTCCACCACGTTGCGCAGCTCGCGCACGTTGCCCGGCCAGTCGTGCTGGTAGAGCCGCTCCAGCGCGCTCTCGGAGAGCCGCCGCGCGGGCGTGCCGTAGCGCTTGGCGTACTTGACGAGGAAGCGCTCGGCGATGGGGCGGATGTCCTCCTCCCGCTCGCGGAGCGGGGGCAGGGTGACGGTGAAGACGTTCAGGCGGTAGTAGAGGTCCTCGCGGAAGACGGCGTCGTCGACGAGGTCGAGCAGGTCCTTGTTCGTGGCGGCGACGATGCGGACGTCCGCCTCGATCTCCTTCCGGCCGCCGACGCGCGTGAAGCGGTAGGTCTCCAGCACGCGGAGCAGGCTGACCTGCACGGCGGAGTCCATCGTCCCCACCTCGTCGAGGAAGACGGTGCCGCCCGCCGCCGCCTCGAACTTGCCCTCGGCCGCGGCGAAGGCGCCCGTGAACGAGCCCTTCTCG
The DNA here is from genome assembly GCA_963827955.1 of uncultured delta proteobacterium. Classification (GTDB taxonomy): domain Bacteria; phylum Myxococcota_A; class Polyangia; order Polyangiales; family Polyangiaceae; genus CAWHDJ01. Next base: position 670,094 of record CAWHDJ010000018.1, read on the forward strand.
TGGCCGAAGAGCTCGCTGCCGATCAGCTCGCGGGGGATGGCGCCGGTGTGGACGGGGACGAAGGGGCCGTTGCGCCTGCGGCTGCGCATGTGGATCGCCCGGGCGACGAGCTCCTTGCCCGTGCCGCTCTCGCCCACGACCAGGACGGGGGCCATGGTGCCGGCCACGCGATCGATGCGGGCGAAGACCTCGCGCATCCGGCGCGATCCGCCCACCATGCCCTCGAAGATGAGCGCGCCGTGGGCGGCCTCGTCCTCGTCCCCGTCGGCCTCGCGCACGTTGTCCGAGGCGAGCAGCTCGCGGATGAGGGAGACGAGGCGGGCCGGGTCGAGCGGCTTCTGCAGGTAGTCGGCGGCGCCGAGCTTGAGCGCCTCGACGGCCGTGTTCACCGTGCCGCCGCCCGTCACGACCACGACGGCGGGCGGAGGCTGTTTCGGCTCGGGCGCTTCGTCGGGCGGCGCGAGGCGGCGCATGAGATCGACGCCGGTCATGCCGGGGAGGTTGAGGTCGGTGACCAGGACGTCGGCAGGCGTGCGCTGGTGGATGTCGAGCGCCTGCTCGCCGCTCGCGGCGACCACGACGTCGAGCCCCTCGTGCCGCAGCACGGCCTCCAGGATCGCCGCCTGATCCGGCTCGTCCTCGACCAAGAGCACCCTCCCCGAGTGGTGCCCTCGCAAGGGCCGGAGCGGCCGGCCTACGTGCGTGCTCCCGTTGGATCCCAACCCATCCTCCCCAGAGCGTTCGCGAAACTGTAGCCCGTGGGCCGTGCCCCGCCACACCCGCGACGCTCGTCGCCCGAAGCGGCCGAGCCCATCGATGCGCTCTTCTTGTCCGGCGCTCACGTGTTTCGTCCGAGTCTGCCCCCACCATGGCGTCACACGATAGTGGGGGGATCGCGAAGCGACGTTCGGGGCTGACCCGGCCGTCCCTTCGGGCGCACCCTCGTGCTTGCAGCCTTGCAAGAAACGCGCGTCCTCCACCTTTCGAGGACGAGATCTCGTACGATGCCGCGCCATGCCGATTCGTCTCGACGCCCGCTGGGCGAAGAGGCGGTTCTACCGCATGGTTCGTTCCTTCACGCTCCGCGCGGGACCAGGCGCTCCAGATCCTCCGCGAGCGTCCCGCGGACGTAGCGCTCGGTCTGCCTGCGCAGCGAGCCCTTGGTCTTGGCGTAGGCCTCGGCCGGCAGCTTGGCGAGGCGGTGCGCGGCGGTGAGGGCCGTGTCGAGGAGGGCGTCCTCGTTGGCGAGCTCGTCGACCCAGCCGGCGGGGATGGCCCGCTCGGGGTCGACCACGTCGGCGAAGAGGGTGGCCGCGGTGAGGTGCGCCGGGCTCAGACGGTCACGGGCGAGCTCCATCGCCAGCGTCGGGACGGGCAGGCCAATCGCGACCTCGTTGAGGCCGATGCGGAACGCGCCGCGCGCCGCCACGCGGTGGTCGCCCGTCAGGACCAGGAGCGCGCCGCCCGCGAGCGCGTGGCCGGTGCACGCGATGACGAGCGGCATCGGGAGCAGGTAGAGGCGGAGCAGGATGTCGGCGCCGCGGCCGACCACCGCCCGCGCCTTGTCGACGCCGCCCATCATCTCCGCGAGGTCGAACCCGGCGCTGAAGCGCCCCTTCCTGCCCATCAGCACGACCGCCGAGGCCTCGCGCTCGGCGCGCGTCAGCGCCTCGTCGAGGGCCTCCATCATCGCGTGGCTCAGCGCGTTGGCCTTGCCGTCGTCCATCGTGACGACCGCGACCTTCTCTCTCAGCTCGAACGTGACGTGGGACATCATGCGCTCCTGGGGGACGACCCTCGCACGGCAAGGTACCCGATCATCGCCAGCTCCAGGTAGCCGTGGAACATGGCGAGCGAGATGTACATGTCGCGCGTGCGCTGGGCGTTCGCGAAGGCGAAGGCGAGGACGACCAGCATCAGGACGACGATGAGGGTGAGGCCGGGGGCGCCGAAGTCCTTGAGGAGGGAGCGGGCGCTCATGCGGAAGGTCAGCGTGCCCTCGCCCCGCACGTCGTCCTGGGGGATCCAGACGAGCAGCGCGGAGTAGTGGATGGACTGGAGGAAGACGTAGGCGGACGCGATGCCGGCGCCGAGGACCGGGGGGAGGCCGGGCGCGAGCCAGCGCGGGAGGGTGCCGAAGTCGAGGCCGAAGGAGCGGGGCGCGCCGTGGTGGAAGGTCCACGGCAGGGTGGCGGCGCTGAGGAGCAGCGCGGTCGCCGCGGCGAGGGCGGCGAGCGGGACGAGGACGGCGAGGTCGACGGAGCCCGTGTCGCTGGCGCGGATGGTGCGGCGGCGCGCGGCGCTGCGGAAGAGGACGACCCAGACGCCGACCCCGACGAGGTTGTGGGCGTGGACGAAGATCTGCTGCACGAGGACCGGGGTGCGAAGCGCCGCGTACGCGACCGCGACGCCGACGGGGAGCGCCACGGCGAGGCGGCGGTACGCGCCGGTGGACACCGCCGCGAGGATCATGGCGAGGAGGATCCACGCGGCGCCCATGCCGAGCTCGAGGCGGAGGAGCGAGCCGAAGGCGTGGGTCCCGTCGACGATCCGGACCGCGATGAACGCGCTGCAGACGAGCGCCGTGAGGATACCCAGGGAGGCGGGCACGCCGCGGCGCAGGACGAGGTAGCGGACGTCGCTCGCGACGTGCGGGACGCCGAGCAGGATGGGGCCGACGACGAAGACGGCGGCAGGCGCGGCGATGGTCAGGGCGAGGGCGACGAGGATGCCGAGCGTCGCCGTCACGGCGAGGCGCCGCTCGCGGCGGGCGATGACGGGCCCGAGCCCGGCCCGGAAGCCCAGGTCGAGCAGCGCGGCGCGCACCCTGTCGAAGGGTGCCGCCGCCGTGTCCATCGCCCCCGCGAGGCTCATGGATCCTTCAGCTACGCCGGCGGCGGCGATCCGCCAGCAGGGAAAGGACGGAAGCGAAGAAGAGAGAGCGTAGCCTGGACACGCTCCTCAGCATTGCCAGATGCGCCCGCTCGCCGCAACGGCGCCCGCGTTGCCCCGTGCGCCCGGCGCGGCTAGACCGCCGGGCATGCGCGGCCTTCGCCTCTCGCTCCTCCTCGCCCTCCCCATCGTGGCCGCGTGCGCCCGGCCGGCCGCCTTGCAGGCCCAGCAGGCCCAGACCGCCGGCAGCGTCGACGTCGTGGAGTCCGCGCCGATCGAGACGACGCTCGAGCACCCCGACGTCGCCCAGGCGTACGTGGTCTGGCCCGAGATGATCCGCGGCGCGACGCGCACGCTGGACATCGCGCAGTTCTACATCTCCAACGAGCAGAACAGCCGGCTCGAGCCCGTCATCGAGGCCATCGAGGCCGCCGCGGACCGCGGCGTCGCCGTGCGCCTGCTCGTCGACGCGGGCTTCGCCAAGAAGTACCCGGAGACGCTCGACCGCCTGGCCGCGCGCCGCGGCGTCACCGTCCGCCGCTTCGACGTCGGCGCCGTGATGGGGGGCGTGCTCCACGCGAAGTACTTCGTCGTCGACGGGCGCGAGGTGTACCTCGGCAGCCAGAATTTCGACTGGCGCTCGCTCACGCACATCCAGGAGATGGGCGCCCGCGTCCGCGACCCCGCCGTCGCGGCGTCGTTCGAGGCCGTCTTCGCCCTGGACTGGGAGCTGGCCGCCGGCGCGCGGCCGGTCCCGCCGGCGCCCGCGCAGGGTGCGCCGCCCTCGTTCCCGGAGGTCGCCGAGGGCGGCGCGGCCCAGGTCACGCCCGTCTTCACCCCCAAGGGCTTCCTGCCCGACCCGCGGACGTGGTCGCTGCCGGCGCTCGTCTCGCTCCTCGACGGGGCCACGACCTCGATCCAGGTGCAGGTGCTCACCTACAAGACCACCTCCCGCGACGGCTCTCCCTTCCACGACTTCGACTTCGCGCTCCGGCGCGCGGCGGCGCGCGGCGTCTCGGTAGAGCTCCTGGTGAGCGACTGGGAGAAGCGCAAGGGGACGGTGGAGAGCGTGCAGAGCCTGGCGCGGGTGCCGGGGATCGACGTGCGCTTCATCGACATCCCTCCGTGGTCGGGCGGGTTCGTGCCCTTCGCCCGCGTGTCGCACGCGAAGTACATGATCATCGACGGCGTGCGGTCCTGGGTGGGGACGAGCAACTGGGAGGGGGACTACTTCACCAAGACGCGCAACGTCGGGATCGTCGTGGAGGGCGAGGCGTTCGCGAAGGTGCTCCAGCGCACCTTCCACGACGGCTTCGCCGGGCCCTACGGAGAGAAGGTGGACCCGGACAAGACGTACGAGGCGCCCAGGGTGGACGAGGGAAAGAAGCCCTGACGCCTCAGGCCGCCGCGCGGAGCGAGAGCAGCCACGCGGTGAGGTCCGCGAGCGCCCGCTCCGCCATCGCCTCGTAGCGCGCGCGCTTCTTCAGCCGCCGCCCGCCGCCCTCGAGCGGCGGCATGCACGCCCACGTGATGTTGGAGGGCTGGTAGCGGGCGCCCTTGCCCTCGGGCTTGCGCCCGAGGTGCGTGAGGATGCCGCCCAGCGCCGTCGTGGCGGGCGGCGGGCGCACGGGGCGCCCGGCGAGCGTGTCGGCCAGCATGGTCGCGCAGAGGAAGCCGCCCGCGGCGCTCTCCACGTAGCCCTCGACGCCCGAGATCTGCCCCGCCAGGTACACGCCCGGCATGGCCTTGAGCTCCATCGTCGGCGAGAGCAGCTCGGGCGCGTTCACGAACGTGTTCCGGTGCACCGAGCCGAAGCGGAGGATCTCCGCGTCCTCGAGGCCGGGGATCATGCGGAACACGCGGCCCTGATCGGGGTACTTCATCCGCGTCTGGAAGCCGACGAGGTTGTACGCCGTCGCCGCCGCGTCCTCGGGCCGGAGCTGCACGACGGCCCACGGGCGGCGGCCGGTGCGCGGATCGGTCAGCCCCACGGGCTTCATCGGCCCGAAGGCGAGCGTCTGCTCGCCGCGCTCGGCCATCACCTCGCACGGCAGGCAGCCCTCGAAGTAGCGCGGCTCTTCGAAGTCGCGGGCGGGCACCTTCTCCGCCTCCACGAGCGCGCGCACGAACGCCTTGTAGCCCGCCTCGTCGAAGGGACAGTTGACGTACGCCTCGTCCCCCGCGGCCTCCTCGTCCGAGCCGCCCTCGGCGACCTCGCCCTCGGCTTTGAGCGCGCCGCCCTTGCCGTAGCGCGACTGCTTCCAGACCTTGCCCCAGTCGATCGACTCCGCGCTGACGATGGGCGCGATGGCGTCGTAGTAGGCGAGGTGCTGGGCGCCCACCGCCGCCGCGAGGCCCGCGGCGAGGCCGTCGGTGGTGAGGGGGCCCGTCGCCAGGATCACAGGCCGCTCCGCCGGGATCTCCGTCACCTCGCGGTGCTCCACGCGGATGCGCGGGTGCGCGGTCACGGCGGCGGTCATCGCGGCGGCGAAGCGCTCGCGGTCCACGGCGAGCGCGCCGCCGGCGGGCACGGCGCAGAGGTCGGCGCAGCGCAGGGCGAGCGAGCCGGCGCGGCGCAGCTCCTCCTTCAGCAGGCCCACCGCGTTGGCGAGGGCGGCGCCGCGCATGGAGTTGGAGCAGACCAGCTCGGCGAGCTGGTCGCTCGTCTGCGCCGGCGTGCGCTTGTGCGGCTTCATCTCCAGGAGGAGCACGTCGAGGCCGCGCTCGGCGAGCTGGAACGCGGCCTCGCACCCGGCGAGGCCGCCTCCCACCACGGTCACACGCACGGCGTCACCTCGACGGGGCGCGCGCGGCGCCGCGCTTGGCCGGCGGATTCTTGGCGGCCGCCTTCGCCGCGGGCTTGGCGTCGGCCTTCGCCGCGGGCTTGGCCTCGGCCTTCGCCTTCGGCGCCGGAGGGGCAGGCGCGGCGGCCGCAGGCGCCTTGCCAGCCTCGCCGTCGTGCGCATCCCCGCTGGGCGCGGCGCCGGCGGGCGCGGCACCCTCGCCCTCGCCCTCCTCCTCGTCCAGCTCCTTCTTGTAGCCGCAGTCCTTCGTCGCGCAGAGCAGCATCGGCTTCTTGCCGCCCGAGCGCGTGAGGAACTTGGCGTCGCACTGCGGGCAGGGGATGGGCACCGGCCTCTGCCACAGCTTGAAGTCGCACTTCTGCTCGGCGGCGTAGTTGGAGCAGCCGTAGAAGGTGCGCCCGCCGCGCTTGCGCGGCCGGATCTCGATGATGTCGCCGCCGCACTTCGGGCAGGCGACGCCGAGCGGCACGGGGCGCGAGTTCTTGCACGTCGGGTAGCCGGTGCAGGAGAGGAACTCGCCGAAGCGCCCGGTCTTGATGACCATCGGCTTGCCGCACTTGTCGCAGACGATGTCCGTCTCGCGCACCGCGGCGGGCGTCCCGTTCTCCGACAGATCCTTCGTGCCCTTGCACTCGGGGTAGCGCTCGCAGGACAAGAACCACCCGTTCTTGCCCCACTTCTTGAGCATCATCCCCTCGCCGCACTCCTCGCAGACGATGTCCGTCTTCTCGGGCGCGGGCTTCCAGGGCGCGAGCTTCTTCGACTTGTCGAGCTGCTCGCGGAAGCGCTTGTAGAAGCGCTTCAGGAGCTGGACGCGCTTGAGGGAGCCGGCGCCCACCTCGTCGAGCTCCTCCTCCATCTGCGCGGTGAAGCCCGGGTCCATGAAGTCGAGGTTGGAGCGCACCAGCCCGTCGACGACGAACGTGCCGAGCTGGGTGGGCTGGAAGCCGCCGCTCGAGAGCTTCTCCGCGTAGGCGCGCTGCTGGACCTTGCCGATGATCTCGGCGTACGTGGAGGGGCGGCCGATGCCGCGCTTCTCCAGCTCCCGCACCAGCGAGCCCTCGTTGTAGCGGGGCGGCGGCTGCGTGAACTTCTGCTCGGTGCTCACGCCCGGGGGCGTGACCAGCGTGAGCGCCTCGCCCTCGGCCAGCTCGGGCAGGAGCGCCTCCGCCTCTTCCTCGACCGGAGCCGGCGCGGCGGGAGCCGCGGCCTCGGCGGGCGGCGCCTCGCCCTCGTCCTCGCCGGCGAACTCGCGCTGCTCCTCCGTGACCTGGAGCCAGCCGGCGAACTTGAGGATGCGCCCGGTCGCGCGGACGCCGTACGTGGCGTGCTTCGGGGCGGGGCGCGCGGGCGTCGCCTCGATGTCCGCCGTTGTGCGGTCGTAGACGGCGGGCACCATCTGCGAGGCGACGAAGCGGTTCCAGATCAGCTTGTAGAGCTTGTACTGCTCGTCCTTGAGGTGCTTCTTGATCGCGTCGGGGTGCAGATCGACGCTGGTCGGGCGGATGGCCTCGTGGGCGTCCTGCGCGTTCTTCTTCGACTTGTAGACGTTGGGCTGCGCCGGCACGAAGTCCTTGCCGTACACCTTCTCGATCTCGGCCCGCACCTCCTTGATCGCGTCGTCGGAGACGCGCGTGGAGTCGGTGCGCATGTACGTGATGAGGCCGACGGGGCCGCCGTCGCGCTTGAGGTCGATGCCCTCGTAGAGCGCCTGGGCGATCTGCATCGTCCGCTTGGTGCCGAAGTGCAGGTAGCTCGTCCCGTCCTGCTGCAGCTTGGAGGTCGTGTAGGGCGCGGGCGGGTTGCGCTTCTGCTCCTTGCGGACGACCTTGGCGACCTTGTAGCGCGCGCTCTCCAGATTGGCGCGGACCGCGGCCGCGTCCTCACCGTTCGAGACCTCGATCTTGCCGCCGCTGGCCGAGGCCAGCTTGACGGCGAACGCCTGGCCCGCCGCCTTGCGCAGCGCCGCGCCGACGTTCCAGTACTCGACGGGCTTGAAGGCCTCGATCTCGCGCTCGCGATCCACGACGAGGCGGAGCGCCACCGACTGCACGCGGCCGGCGGAGAGGCCGAACGCGAGCTTGGACCAGACCAGCGCCGAGACGTCGTAGCCGACGATGCGGTCGAGGACGCGCCGCGCCCGCTGCGCGTCGTACAGGTTGTCGTCGAGCTTGCGCGGGTGCTTCACGCCCTGGTCGATGCCGCGCTTGGTGATCTCGTGGAACTCCACGCGCTCGACCTTGAGCTTGGGGCTCTTGATCTCCTCGGCGATGTGGAACGCGATCGCCTCGCCCTCGCGGTCGGGGTCGGTCGCGAGCAGCACCTCGTCCACCTTCTTCGCCGCCGCCTTGAGCTCGTCGAGGAGCTTCTCCTTCCCCTCGATGACGCGGTACGTCTCGGTGAACTCGTTGGAGACGTCGACGACCGGGACGCGCTTGCCCCCGACGTCGACCGCCTGCTGGCTCGGCAGATCCTTGACGTGCCCCTTGGACGCGAGGACCTCGTAGCCCGTGCCCAGGTACTTCTTGATGGTCTTCGCCTTCGCCGGCGACTCCACGATGACGAGCGTCTTGGCCATCACCACCTTCTTCGCGCAGGACGAGCGGACCGTCGCGGCCGTCGCCCATGGTGGACGAGCAATGCGTCTCCCCGGGGGCGTCGACAAGCCCCTCTGCAGAAGACCCCGAGAAACATGGACGAAAAACGAACCCACCGCCGACGAGCGGTCCCGTCGTGCGGCTGGGGCTCCGCCGGCTGCGGTGCACGAAAGGCGAAATTTGGACGGCCGATCACGAACGGGAAGGGGAGAACCTCCGGAAGAACCCGGCCGGCCCCTCTACTACGACCGCACGCAAAGTCAACGTCAAGATCGCCCCGGAGGCCTCCGGGGCGGTGAGCCGGGCGCGCTCGCACACCTCGTCGAAATGCCGCGGAACGCCGTCGATCGCGCCCAGCATCGCCGCCTCGGAGGGCCCGAGCGCGCTCTCGGGCGCGCCTCGCTCGGGCGCCCCTGCGAACGGCATGATCGCCTCGGGTGAAGGCGCCTCCAGCGGGAGCATCGCCTGCGGCACCTTGCCGCGCTTCCGGTTGCGCGCGCGAGGGACGGGCGGGGGAGGGGGCCGGCCGAGCGCCGCGAGGACCTCGGCCGCCGAGTAGATCGCCGACGCGCCGCCCCGGGCCAGCTCGAGGGCGCAGCCCTGGCCGCGCTCGTCCCACGGCGGGTGCGGCACCACGCAGAGCGGCCTGCCCAGGCGGCGCGCCGCCGCCGCCGTGGATCGCGCGCCGCTGGCGAGGCCGGCCTCGATCACGACGGTCGCCGCGGTGAGGGCCGCGAGCACCTCGTTGCGCTGGAGGAAGTGCGGCGCCATCGGCGGCGTCCCGTCCGGCACCCGCGCGACGAGCGCCCCGCCCCGCGCGAGCACGCGCGCGAAGAGCCCCTTGTGCTCGGGGGGATAGGGCCGGTCGAGCCCGCCGCCGGCGACGAGCACCGTGAGGCCGCCCGCGTCGAGCGCCGCCTCGTGCGCCGCCGCGTCGATGCCCGCCGCGCCGCCCGACCAGACGGCGATGCCCTGGGCCACGAGCGCCGACGCGAGGGTGCGGGTGAACGCGCACGCGGCCTGGCTCGGGTGGCGCGTGCCGACGATCGCGACGCCGGTCACGGAGGGGAGCCGGCCGCGGACGTAGAGGACGGGGGGAGGCCGGCCGGGCTCGGCGAGCGCGAGGAGCGCGGCGGGGTAGGCCGGATCCCCGGGGGCGATGGGGGTGGAGGTCACGCTGGGTGTATCGACGCGGGGGCGCGGCGAGTTGCGTGGACGCGTCGCTTTCCGAGGAGGTGCGGGGCCGCATCCGTTACTGGGCGACGGGCCGGGTGCTAGAGTCTCTCCATGGTGCACCACCCGGCGGGAGGAACGAGCGAGCACGAGATGACGCTCGCGGAGTGGGCGGACATGGACGAAGACGAGCCGGGCGAGCTCGTCGACGGCCGCCTCGTGGAGGAGGAAGAGGTGGGAGCGTTGCACGACATCGTGGCGGCCTGGTTCGTCACGATGCTCCACGTCTGGCTGGCCGCGCGCGGCGGAGGCTTCGTTCTCGTCTCGGACACCCGGTTCGGCGTCTCGCGGCGGCGCGGGCGCAAGCCGGACGTGTCGGTCTACTTCCCGGGCCGCCGCCCGCCCGCACAGGGGCTCGTGACGACGCCGCCCGACGTGATGATCGAGGTCGTGTCGCCGAGGCCGAAGGACGCGCGCCGCGACCGCGTCGAGAAGACGAACGAGTACGCCGCCTTCGGCGTGCGCTACTACTGGATTGTCGACCCCGCGCTCCGCACCTTCGAGCTCTTCGAGCTCGGCGCCGACGGCCGGTACGTGAAGGCCGTCGGCGTCACGGAGGGCGTGCTCGAGCACGTGCCCGGATGCGACGGGCTCAGGCTGGATCTCGACGCGCTCTGGCGCGAGGTCAGCAGTCTCGAGGAAGACGGCGCCGGCGAGCAGGCCTGAGCCTCGTCACCGCGCCGGAGCCGGGGTACGGTCCCCCCATGACCGACCGCCGCCCGATTCAGCTCTACACCGACGCGCTCTGGATCAGCCCCTACGCCTTCACCGCCTTCGTCGCGCTGACGGAGAAGGGCCTGCCCTTCGAGGCGATCCCCGTGCCGCTCCAGGACGGCGCGCAGCACGCCCCCTCGTTCCGCGACGCCACGCTGACCGCCCGCGTCCCGGCCCTGCGCGACGGCGACTTCTGGCTCGCCGAGTCGCAGGCGATCGTCGAGTACCTGGACGACGCCTACCCCGAGGCGCCGAGGCTCCAGCCCGCCGACGTGAAGCAGCGGGCGCGGTGCCGGCAGATCCTCGGCTGGGTCCGCAGCGACCTCGGCGCGCTCCGCGAGGAGCGGCCGACGAGCACGATGTTCTACGAGCACGCGAAGAAGCCGCTCTCGGAGGGCGGGCGCAGGGCGGCCGACAAGCTCCTGCGCGTCGCGGGGCAGCTCGTGCCGGACGGCGCCACGTCGCTGTTCGGCGCCTGGTCCATCGCGGACTCGGACCTCGCGTTCATGCTGCACCGGCTCCTCCTGAACGGGGAGGACGTGCCCGCCAAGCTCCGCGCGTTCGCCGAGGCGCAGTGGGCGAGGCCGAGCGTGCAGGCGTTCGTGACGCGCTCGCGGCCCCCGTACGTGCCCTACGGCTGAAACGGGGGTCGAGCCTGCCGTGGGGCGGGTGGAGCCTCTCGTCGACCGGGTCGCGCCTGCCGTGGGCCGGGTGGAGCCTCTCGTCGACCGGGTCGCGCCTGCCGTGGGGCGGGTGGAGCCTCTCGTCGACCGGGTCGAGCCTGCCGTGGGGCGGGTGGAGCCTCTCGTCGACCGGGTTGCGCCTGCCGTGGGGCGGGTGGAGCCTCTCGTCGACCGGGTCGAGCCTGCCGTGGGGCGGGTGGAGCCTCTCGTCGACCGGGTCGAGCCTGCCGTGGGGCGGGTGGAGCCCCTCGTCGACCGGGTCGAGCCTGCCGTGGGGCGGGTGGAGCCCCTCGTCGACCGGGTCGAGCCTGCCATGGAGACGACGTGGACGCGGTTCCGCACGCCGGGTGGGGAGCCGTGCCCCACTCACCCGAAAAAAGCGCCCGCCTCGTGATCCCTTTTCCGCGCGCGCCCCACTAGGCAGGATGTGACCGTGGTTCAGCTTCCCTTCACCGCCCCGCCCGGGGGCCCTTCCGCCCCGGCGCCTCCGCCCGTCGCGGACGACCCCCTGCGTGGGCTCGCCATGGCGGCGGCCACCGGCGACCCGGCGGCGACGCGGCGCGTCTTCGCGGCGGTCGCGCCCTCGGTGCACGGCGTCGTCCGGGCCGTGCTGGGCACCTCGGGTGCGCTCGCGGACGACGTGACGCAGGACGCGCTCCTGGCGCTCGCGCGCGCGCTCGGTGCGTTCCGGGGCGAGTGCGGGTTCCTCCACTACGCGTGCAGCATCGCCGCGCGGGTCGCCGTGGCGGCGCGGCGGGCGCGCGCGGCGGAGGCGCACGTCGAGCCCCTGGAGGCGGCGGCCGAGGAGAGCGGCCCCGTCGAGGGGGACGATCCCGAGGCGTCGCGCCGCCGGGCGCTGCTCCGCGCGCTGCTCGACGAGCTTCCCGAGCCGCAGGCCGAGACGCTCGCCCTGCGGGTGGTGCTCGGCTACTCGCTGCAGGAGGTGGCCGAGGCGACGGGCGCGCCGCTCAACACGGTGCGCAGCCGGCTCCGGCTGGCGAAGGAGGCGCTGCGGAGCCGCATCGAGCAGGACGAGGCCCTCGCCGAGATGCTGGAGGTCGGATGAGCAAGCTCGCCATGATCGATCCGGACTATCTCATCGAGGGCGCTCGCCGCAGCGCGCTCGCGCCCGAGGGATGGCAGGATCTCGGCGCGCACCTCGCGTCCTGTCGCGCCTGCGCCTTCGAGCAGTCCGTCACGGCGGATTTCGAGCGGGCGCGAAGGGACGGCGCGCGGGCGCTCGACGCGGGCCACCTCGATCGCCTCGTCGACGGCGCGCTCGCCAGGGCGAACCTCGTCACGACGGCGCCGCAGCCGGCCCCGAGCCCCAGCCTCGTGCGGAGCCGTGCGCCCGCACGCGCGCCGACCAGCGGGAGGCCCACCTCCACGGCGCGCTGGGTCGCAGCGGCCGCCGTGATTGCCGCGGCGGCATTTGCCCTCGTCGCCCTGGGATCCGGCCGGAGCGCGCACAGCGACCCCTCGCCGGCTCCCCCGAGCGAGGCCGCCCTCGACGCCGGCGCCGGCGCTCCGCTCGTCGGCGGCGACGCATAGAACGATTTTGCGGTTGGGTTTGGTACGCGCTGTAGAACCGCGCGCATAAGCAAGCGGACCCGAGCCGCGCGCGTAAGCAAGCGGACCACACGCCCCAAAGGAGCACGCGCTTCCGCATTCTCACCTCACCCCAGTCAAGAGCCGTAGGCAGGCCGTGGGCGAGTGGATGATGCGGAAGCGGATTGATTGGATGGAGCGTCTCGTCCCCTTGCTGACGCGCGGGGCTCGGGTCCGCTTGCTCACGCGCGCGGTTCCAATGCCTGGTTTCATCGGTGGTTTCAAGGCTGTGTAAAGCCCAACCACAGCAAAGGAAGGAGTGCCCGTGTCTCCACGGATGCGCCGCCGTGTGCCCTTCGGGCTCGCGGTGTGCCTCAGCGCCGTTCTGCTCCTGTCGACGCTCGCGCCCGGCGGCTTCCCCGTCGCCCTCGCGGCGCTCGCGGGCGTCGCGTCGCTCGCGTTCTTCCTCGATTGCCTCGTCGACCGGCGCGCCGCCCTGTACGGCGCGCTCGCCCTGGCCACGATGCCGCTCTACTTCGTGGCGGCGCGCGTCGCGTCGCGGGATGCGGCGGCGATGGCCGCGAGCGCGGCCGCGGTCGCAGGGCTCGGCGTCGCTGTCTTCGATCGGAGCCGCGGAGGTGGGCGCGCGGCGGCGCGCGCCGGGTTCGCCCTGGGGGCCCTGGGGCTCGCGGCGGGGGGGTTCCTCCGCGGAGCGCTGCTCGGGGTCGCGGTCCCGGCGCTGGCGGTCGGTCTCGCATGGGCGATGCGGGCGAGGCCGGGCGCCGCGCAGCGGGCGCCCGTGGATCGCGTCGCCGACGGCGCCGGCGCGCTCGCCCTCGTCGCCGGCGTCGCCGCCGCCGCCGTCTCCCTCCGCGCGGGGATCGCGGGCCCGGGCGCCGAGCACCCGCCCTTCGACGCCGTCCTCCACCGGCTGGGCCACGGCCTCTTCCCGTGGAGCGGGCTCTTCCCGCTCGCGGCCCTCGCGCTCATCTCGCCGCCCGCTCGCGGCCGCGCCCGCGTCCCCCTGCGCGAGCAGGCCGCGCGCGTGGTCACGCTGGCCGGCGCCGCCGTCGCGTTCGGCGCGCACGCGATCGCCGGCGGGCGCGACCTCGTGCCCTTCACGGCGCCCGCGATCCCCGCGGCGGCGATCGCCCTCGCCGCGCGCGACCTCGACCGGCGGGGCCGGGCCGATGCCGGCGGCGGGCTCCGCGACGCGACCGCCGCGCGCGCGGTCGCCCTCGCCGCCGCGCTCCTCACCGCCCTCCTCGCGCGGGACCTCCTCGACACCCCCGAGCGGGTGCTCGCCACCCTCGCCCCGAGCGCGCCCGCGCCCGCGCACGCGGCGGTGGGCGGCATCTGGGTGCCCGTCGCCGCGTCGCTGGTCGCCTCCGTCGTGGTGCTCGTCTCCTTCGACCGGACCCGATCCGCGACCCCGTGGCACGCCCCCTACCTCGCCTGGCCACGCGTGCTCGCGTGCGCCTTCCGCGGATACCTCGCCGTCGGACTCTACTTCGTCCAGGCCGCGCTCACCTCGCTCACCCTGACGGTCGTCCTGCGCCCGGCCCGCGTCGCGCAGCTCGGCGCCTTGCCGCGCACCCTGGCGCTCCACGCCTGCTGGGCCTTCCCCGTCGCCGTCGTCGCCGTCGTCTGGCTCCCGCTCGCGGCGCGCGACGCCGTGCACGACCTCCGCAGGCGCGCGCGCCTCCCGCGCGGAGGGGCGGTGGTGGGCGCGTGCGCGCTCGCGGGCGCGGCGCTGGCCTGGGGATGGGTGCCTGCGCTCTTCTCGCACGACGTCCCGCGCGCGGAGGTCCGCCATGAGAGGTGAAGCGACCCGGCGCGTCGCGTTCGCGGGCGCCCTCTCCGTGGCGGGCGCCGCGCTCGCCATCGCCGTCCTCGCGGCGGACCGGCGCCTTGCTTGGGGGGTCCACCTCGCAGCGGCCGGCGTCGCCGTCGCCGCCTTCGGCCTGCTCGACCTCGCGGCGCTTTCGAAGCGCCGGCATCGCCCGCGGAGGCCGCCGGGAGCGCCCCTGCCCGCCCGCTCGCGCGCGTCGCCGGGCGGCTCGCCGCGTCGGTGGGCGCGCTCGTCCTCTTCGTCGCCGTGGTCCGCCTCGCGACGCGCGGCGTCCTGGGCGTCGCGCCGGCCGCGTTCGCCGTGCCCGCCGCCTTCCTGCTCCTCGTGGTCTCCGTGCACCGCGTCTTCGCGGAGGGAACCCTGCGCAGGCCGGGCTTCTGGGTCGTCGCCGGCGCGACCGTCCTCTACCTCCCGCTCCTCGGCAGCTTCACGCTCGTCGACCCCTGGGAGACCCACTATGCCGAGGTCGCCCGCGAGATGATCGCGCGCGACGACTGGATCTCGACCTGGTGGGCGCAGGGGCGCTGGTTCTGGTCGAAGCCCGTCCTCGATTCTCTGGCTCGAGGCGCTCGGCATGCGCGCGTTCGGCGTGAACGCGGAGGCGGGCGCGATGCTCGCCCCCGCCTCTGGCATCACCCCTCGCCCGGAGTGGGCCGTGCGCATGCCCGTCTTCCTCTTCGCCGTCGCCGGCCTCTACCTGCTCTACAAGGGCGTCGCCGCCACGTTCGGCCGGCGGGCGGGGCTCCTCGCGGCGATCGCGCTCGCGACGATGCCGCAGTTCTTCCTGATGGCGCGGCAGGCGACGACCGACATGGCGCTCGTCGGATCCCTCGCCGCGACGATGGGCCTGCTCTTGATCGGCGCCTCCGCCGACCCCGGGCGCCTCGCCCCCTCGTGCGCCGTCCGCGCCGGCCGCCGCGTCCTCTCGTTCAGCGCCGCCCACCTCGTCCTCGCCGGCGCGGTGGCCCTCGTCCTGCCGCAGATCCTCTACCTCGCCTCCCGGAACCTCACGCTCCACCTGGGCCCCGCCCTCGCGCTCCACGTCCACGCCGACGCCTTCCGCGCCGGCTCGGCCGGCAACTGCGGCATCCCCGGCAACGCCCCCTGCGCGGATCACGTCCCCCTCTACCCCTGGCTACCGCCGGCCCTGCAGGCGCTCCTCTGGGCCGCGCTGCTCGGCGCCTTCCTCCACGCCGCGCGCGCCGAGCGCAGGCTCGCCCGGGTCGCGCACCTCGGCGCCTTCCTCTTCGCCGCCCTCGCCACCATGGCCAAGGGCCCCGTCGGCGTCGCCCTCCCGGCCGCCGCCGTCCTCGCGGCGCTCGCCGCCGACGGCCGCCTCCGCCGCCTCACCCGCATGGAGATCCCGGCCGGCTCGCTCGTCGTCCTCGCGGCGACCCTGCCCTGGTACCTCGCAGTCTTCGTGCGCCACGGCCACGCGTTCACCGACGAGCTCGTCTTCACCAACATGGTGGGCCGCGCGACCAGCCACCTGCACGACACCAACGCGGGCGACGACACCAGCTTCCGCTACTACGTCTGGCAGCTCGGCTACGCGCTCTTCGGCTGGGCGGGCCTGCTCCCCGCCGCGCTGGCGCGGTGGCCCGGCCGGCCCCGGTGGGGGGAGGGCCTCGAAGACGCGCGCGTCGCGCGACGCAAGGGCTTCGCGAGGGCGCTCGCCTTCCTGTGGATCGCGATCGCGTTCGCCCTCTTCACGGCGATGCCCACCAAGTTCCACCACTATATCTTCCCGGCGCTGCCGCCGGCCGCGATGCTCATCGGCCTCCTCCTCGACGAGCTCACGGTTCGTCCACGTCCCCCCTCCCTCGCGCGACGCTCGGCGCCGCCGCGCTGGGCGGGGCCTTCCTCGTCCTCCTGATCGCGCGGGACCTCGCCGCACCCGGCGTCGCCGGCGAGGCGCGGCTCATCAACCTGGTCACGTACAACTACAAGCGCCCGTGGCCCGAGACCGTCGCCGTGGCCGACGCGCTCGCCGTCTGGGGGGTCGGGCTCGCCGCCCTGCTCGCTGCGCTGGCGGTGCCCCGCATCGCGCGGGGGGCTGCCCTCGCGTTCGTGGGGGCGTCGGTGCTCTTCGCGGTGTGGGGGCTCGACGTCTACCTGGTGCGCGCCGCGCCGCACTGGGGGCAGCGGGGGCTGGTCGAGGCGTACTACCGGGCGCGCGCGGACGAGACGGAGCCGCTCGCCGCCTGGAACATGAACTGGAAGGGCGAGAACTTCTACACGGGCAACCGCGTCGCCGTCTTCCCGGCGGGCGGGTCGATCCCGTCGTGGATCGCGGAGCGCCGGCGGGCGGGGGCGCGCGCGGTCTTCTTCCTGGTCGAGCACGGGCGCGTCGCGGCGCTCCGGCGGGAGCTCGGGGAGCCGAAGGCCGTGACGCCGCTCACCGACGCGCGCCAGAACAACAAGTTCGTGCTGCTCAGGGTCGCGTACGAGTAATCAGAACGACCAGGTGAGCGACGCGGACCTCACGCCCAGCGCGACCGTGGGCACCGCGGTCGCCGCCGGGTGGGCAGGGACCTTCTTGGCGCCGACGACCATGAGCGCGAGCCCGGCCGCGAGCCCGGCGAGGCCGACGCCGGCGACGGCATAGCCGACGGTCAGCGCGCCGTGGGGGACGGGCTGGCCGGGCGTCGTGCTGGTGGCGTACGTCAGGCCCCCGACGATCGCCGCGGTCGATCCGAGGCCCAGGAACAGGCCGCCGACGGTCATCTCGGGGCTGTAGCTCTTGAGCTCCTGGTCGTCGTCGTCCGCGATCGGAGGCCGCTTCGGCGGGTCCGCCGCCGCGAGCCCGCTGCGCACGCAGAGCGCGGAGGCGAGCATGAGGGAGACCGCGATCGGGGCGACGCGACGGGTGGAGGGGTGCGGGCGCATGCGCCGCGAAGCATAGCCCCGAGGGCTTTCCCGGATCCACTGGGGCCCCGCGGCGACACGTCGCCTCGTGATAGTCTGCCGCCGTGCGACCTTTCGTCGGCGTCCTGCTCCTCGCGGTCCTGCCGGCGTGCGGCGGGAGCAGCAGCGCCCAGCCACCCAAGCCCCAGCCCCCCGAGCCTCAGCCCGCGGCCTGCACGTCGGGCCGCGCGAAGGACGGCACCTTCACGCTTGCCTTCCCCTCGCGCTGCATGACGGGCGTCACCCTGCGCGTCCGCGAGAGCGGGACGTTCCGCGCGGCCGCCGCCGACGACGCGCTCCAGATCACGGACGCGGGGGGCGGCGCGCTGCGCGTGGTCGCGTCCGCGCCGCCGCCGGTGGAGGCCTTCGAGATCACCCTCCCCGGCGTCCCTGGGGACACCCTCCTCCAGCAGGGTTATCAGTCGTGGGGTTACTCCGGCGTCGCGAAGATCCCGGCCTCGGTCCCGCTCGGTCAGGACGGCGCCCCCGCGCTCGGGGCGGCGCAGGACGGCGATCCCGTCGCCGAGGTCGCCGGCGTCTCGTACGGCTCCGCCGTCGTGGGCACCAAGGGGGGCCCGTTCTTCGTCGCCGGGGCGGTCTCGGCCGCGGTCGCCACCACCGGCATCGCGGTGACGACCCGCGCCTCGGGGAGCGACGCGGGGGGCAGCGAGGCCGACGTCGCCATCCTCTACGGCGCGCTGCGGGAGCCGCTGCCCGCCGGCGCCGGCGGCAAGGTGGCGAGCGAGCCCCTGCACCTCGCCTTCGCCACGAGCGCGGAGGGCGGCCTCGCCGCGCTGGCGACCGAGATCGGCGCCGCGCTCCCGGGTGGCCCGCGCGCCCCCGCGCGCCCGCCCGGCGGCTGGTTCTCGTGGAACGAGCACTTCAGCGCCATCGACGAGGCGCTGATCCAGGCGAACGCCTCTGTCGTCGCCCAGAAGCTCGCGCCACTGGGCATGAAGCTCGTGGAGATCGACGACGGCTGGGAGGTCGCCTGGGGCGACTGGACGGCCAACGCGTCGTTCCCCTCGGGCATGGCGTCCATCGGCTCCTACATCACGGGGAAGGGCCTCGTCGCCGGCGTGTGGATGGCGCCCTTCCTGGTCGACGTCACCTCGGCCCCCGCGAAGAGCGCCGACCCTTCGCTCTTCCTCCAGGGTGAAGGAGGCGCGCCGCTCGTGCACCAGCCCTCCGGGAGCACCAAGCAGTACTACGTGCTCGACGGCACGAACGACGCCTCGATGGCCCTCGCCACGAAGGCCATCGAAGCCCTGTACGCCGCGGGCTTTCGCTACTTCAAGCTCGACTACCTCTACGCCGGCGCGCTCGCGGGGGGCCACCACGCGTCCGGCGCGACCGGCGCAGAGGCGCTCGCCGCGGGGCTCGCGAAGCTGCGGGCCGCCGCGGGCAAGGGCGGGATCATCGACGCCTGCGGCGCGCCCATCCTCCCCGTCCTCGGCTGGGCGGACGCGCTCCGCGTCGGATCCGACACGGCGATCTCGGGCATCGATCTCCGAGTGGCCGTTCGTCGCGGCAGCGGGCCGGAGCCTCGCCGCCCGGGCGTACCTGTCGCCCCTCGTGTGGCCCGACGCGGACCAGGCGCAGGTCCGGTCGCCCTACACGACGGACGAGGCGAGCGTCGCCGCGGCCGTCGCGGCGCTCGCCGGCCCCGCCTACGCCCTCGGCGACGACCTGACCACGCTCGACCCGAGCCGCCTCGCGATCGCGCTCGACCCGAGGCTCGTCGACGTCGCCTCTGCGGGCGAGCCCGGCACGCCCGGAGACTTCTTCGAAGCGCCCGCGCCCACCCTCGTGCCCGTGAGCCCCGTGGTGGACTTCTCGGGCGCGACCCCCTCGGCCCCGCCGCCGGCGACCTTCACCGCTCGGGGCAAGAGCGGCGCGCGCTACACGTTCACGTTCTCCTGGGACGATCCGCACGGCGTGACCATCACGAAGGGGCCGTGACCGTCCGCGCTCGAGGCGCGCGCCGACACCCCCCGTCGGAGAGCCCGCGGCCTACGCGGCGGGCTGCTCGAGGGGGAGCCTCGCCGTGAACGTGGCGCCGTGTCCGAGGTCGCTCTCCACCTCGATCTCGCCGCCGTGCGCCGTGACAATCTGCGCCACGATGAACAGGCCGACGCCCATCCCGCCGTATTGCCGGGAGGAGACGGCCCGCTCGAAGCGGTGGAGATCCGCCGGTGGTCCGCCGGCGAGATGCCGATGCCCTGGTCCTGCACCTTCAAGACGGCCCCCGCGCCGCCGCGCTCGAGCAGGATCCGGATTCGGGCCGCCCTGTCCGTACTTGATGGCGTTGTGGAGCAGGTTCGTCACGACCTGATCGAGCCGCGGGCAATCCCACCTTCCGACCACGCCATCGTCGAGGCTGAGCTCGAGCTTGCTCTCCGCGCGCTCGATCTCGCCCGCGAAGCGGGCGGCGACCTCGCGGACCAGCTCCGCCAGAACCACCTCTTCCCGGTCGAGCTCCAGGCGGCCTGC
This sequence comes from uncultured delta proteobacterium, assembly GCA_963827955.1. Classification (GTDB taxonomy): domain Bacteria; phylum Myxococcota_A; class Polyangia; order Polyangiales; family Polyangiaceae; genus CAWHDJ01. Next base: position 689,817 of record CAWHDJ010000018.1, read on the forward strand.
CTGGATGCGCGACACGTCGAGCATCTGGCTGATCAGGCGGGCCAGGCGCGCCACCTGGCGCTCCATCACCTGCGCCTTCGCGTCGAGCCGCGCGACGTCGAGCGGCCGCCTGCCGATCTGCACCTGGATGCTCTGCGCCTGCAGCTCGAGCGCGGAGAGGGGCGTGCGCAGCTCGTGCGAGGCGATCGAGAGGAACTCGTCGCGGATCCGCACCGCCTGCTGCACGCCCGCGTAGAGGCGCGCGTTGTCCACCGCGAGCCCCGCGCGCTGGCCGAGGTCGACGGCGAGCGCGACGTCGGCGGGCCCGTACGCGCGCTCTCGCCGGGCCGACACCAGCGTCATGGCCCCGAGCACCTGCCCGCGCGCGCACAGGGGCACCGAGACGTAGGCCTCGGCGCCGAGCCGGGCCACGACGTCGGCGTCCTCGACGCCGAGCGCCTCGGCCAGGAGCCGCGCGTCGCAGTGCGCCGCGGACACCTCGGGGGGCCTCTTCTCGTGGACGCCGCTCGACACCTCTCCGTCGGGCAGGAGGCGCCGCCCGAGCGCGGCGCCCAGCGCGCAGAGCCCCTCGTCCTCGTGCGCGAAGGCGGCCTGCTCGAGCGCGCCGTCCGCGCCGAGGACGTCGATCACGCACCAGGTGCAGAGGCGCGGCGTGACCAGCTCGGCGAGCCCCGTGAGGAGCCCCTGGGCGTCGAGCGAGCGCGCGAGCAGGCTGGACGCCTCGGTCAGGAACTCCAGGCGGCGCAGCGAGACCTCCACCTCGGCGCGCGCGAGCTGCTCGCGGTAGAGGACGCGCGCGCGCTCCTCCTCCAGGAGCTTCTGCTCGTGCACGTCGGTGAAGGTGCCGAGCCAGCCCACGAGGTGGTGATCGTGGTCCCGCTCGGGGAGCGCCTCGCAGAGGTGCCAGCGGTAGCTGCCCACCGCGCTCCGGAGCCGGCACTCGGTGCGGAGCGGCGCCTCCATCGCGAGCGCGCGCTCGAACACCTCGACGAAGCGCTGGGCGTCGTTCGGGTGGACCGCCGACTGCCAGCCCCGCCCCGCCGACTGGGCGAGCGAGTACCCCGTGTGGTCCGTCCAGCGCTGGTTGAAGTAGGTGGCGTCTCCGCCCGGCTCCGCCGTCCAGACGATCTGCGGGATGGCCTCCGCCAGGTTCCGGTAGCGCCGCTCGGTCGTGCCGCGGAGCTCGGCCAGCTCGGCCTCGCGGCGCTGCCGCTCGACCGCCTGGAGCAGCTCCGACTGCCGCTGGATCTCCACGCCTCGCCGGTGCAGCTCGACGAAGACGGCGACCTTCGCCTTCACCACGCTCGCGTCGATGGGCTTCATGATGAAGTCGACGGCGCCGAGCTCGTAGGCGCGGTAGATGGTCTCGACGTCCCTGCCCTCCGCCGTGAGGAAGATGATCGGGACGTGCCGGCTCCGCTCGCGCTTCTCGATCAGCTCCGCCACCTCGAACCCGTCCATCCCCGGCATCGTCACGTCGAGCAGGATGACGGCAAAGTCCTCCCGGAGGACGTAGCGGAGGGCGTGGGCGCCCGACGACGCCTTCGTCAGCCGCACGCCCGTGTCCGCGAGGATCACCTCGAGCGCGAGCAGATCCTCGATGCGATCGTCGACGAGGAGGATGTCGACGAGGTGCGTCGAAGAAGATCCGTTCGAGGCCATCTCGCGTGCTCCGCGCGTGCCGTCCGCCACCCGGACGAGTGTCGTCGATGCGCGGGGAGGGGCGCAACCGTTGCTGTCGTATTCTCATCATCGAGTGGGAGAATTCCCGATGAACCTCGACGGGCGGGGTGGGGTCGGCTATCCCTCGCCGAAGGCACGAGGGAGACGAGCACCATGGGCAAGCTCACGGTCGAGCACCTGATCCACTGCGACGCCGACACGTTCTGGAAGACCTTCTTCGACGAGCGCTACAACGCGAAGCTCTTCCTCGAGCACCTCGGGTACGCGGAGCACCGGGTCGTCGAGGCGCGCGAGACGGACGCGGAGCTCGTGCGCAAGGTCGTGGCGAAGCCCAAGCTGAGCATGCCGGGCCCCGTCGCGAAGCTCATCGGGGACAACTTCCGCTACACGGAGGAGGGCGTCTTCGACAAGGCCGCCCGGATCTGGCGCTTCAAGGTCGTCCCCAGCGTGCAGGCCGACAAGATGCGGACGGAGGGCACGGTGCGGGTGGAGCCCGCCGGCGAGGGCAAGGTCCGCCGCGTCGCCCAGGTCACGATCGAGGCGAAGATCTTCGGCGTCGGCGGCCTCGTCGAGAGCGCCTCGGAGAAGCAGGTGCAGAAGAGCATGGAAGACGGTGCCGCGTTCATGAACGACTACCTCCGGGGCGCGACGCGCTGATGCGTCCGCCGGAGGCGGCGCGCGCCGCTAGGGCTTCTTGGCGGTGACCAGCAGCCCCTGGAGCTTGCCCGCGAGCTCCAGCGCGTTGCCGGAGCTCTCCATGGCGTTGCGGAACGCGCGCACGTCGAGCCGCGCCGGGCCGCTCGCGTGCAACGCCTCGAGCGCGGGCGAGGCCAGCCCCGCGAGGGCGCCGGTGCCCCCGCCCTGCGACGCGTAGCCCGAGGGGAGGGAGATGGAGACCTGCACGTCTCGCCGGTGCTCGCCGACCACGCCCTCGAAGGTGGGCGCGTGCGCCGTCCGTGCGCCGAGCAGCGCCGACGCCGGGTCGACGCCTGCCCACTTGCAGAGCGTGGCCAGGAGGGAGGTATGGTCGAAGTGGCCGGACGGGGCGCGGAACACCATGCCCTCCGGGACGAAGGGCGAGACGAGGATGGTCGGCACGCGCACGCCCAGGCGGTCGAACGTGAACCCGGAATTGCCGACGCTGCCGTCCGGGGGCACCGCGACGGGCGGCGGGACATGGTCCCAGTTCCCGCCGTGCTCGTCGAACGTGATGACGAAGAGCATGCCGGGCCACTGGGGGCTCTTCCGCAGGGTCTCGAAGAGGGTGAGGAGGGCCGCCTCGGCGGGGCCGACCCAGGCCGGAGGGTGGTAGTCGTTGCCCTGGATTCCCACCCACGCGTTCGGGTCGAAGGCCATGCCCTTGCCGCCTCCCCAGTACGGCTCCACGAAGCAGAAGTCGGGGAGGGTGCCCGCTTCGGCGGCCTTCAGGAAGTCCGAATAGCTCTGGTAGGTGGTGCCGTGCGGCGCCTGGTTCATGCGAGGGAAGTAGTAGCTCGTGAAGGGATACCAGCTCGTGATCTCGCCGGTCCCGAACGCGTTGTCGCTCTGCCACGCGTACCCCCAGCTCTTTCCCGCCGAGCCGAGGACGTTGAAGATGGTGTTGGCGTTCGCGTACGTGCTCTCGCCGACGTCCGAGTTGACCTCGGCGCCCAGCGAGGTGCCGCAGATGGAGAAGGCCCGGTTCGGGTCGGTCTGCGTGGGCGCCGAGGCGAACCATCGGTCGGAGACGGCGAAGGCCCTGGCGAGCCCGTTGAGCACCGGGAGCTCCACCGCGGAGTACGCCCCCATGACCTCGCCGACCGCGGAGATGTAGTCCGCCCAGTAGTTCGCCGCGAATCCGGTCATGGAAGGGGTCCCGGGCCACGGGTTCTTCGCCGGGACGTTGCCGCTCGCGTCGGCGTAGAGCTGTGTCTCGACGTCCGGCAGGGGCTCGCCGGGATCGAACGCCGGCACCCGGCACGGTGTGTGGCAGTCCTGGGTCCCGCGCTGGGGCGAGTACGACTTGCCGTTGTAGGTATTCTGCGCGCCGGCCGGGATCCCGTCGAACTCGGGCGGGGAGCCGGGCGGATACACGATCGCGGGCGCGCCCGACGCGTACAGCCAGCCGAGCACGTTGTCGAGCGAGCGGTTCTCCAGCATGATCACCACGACGTTCTTGATCTGGGTCATGACGGGAGGGATGCGCCGATAGGCCGGCTCCACCACGGAGACGGTGTACTGGATGTCCTGGAAGCCGACGCCGGAGAGGGACCAGCCGAGCCCGTAGACTGCGCCGCTCGCGCCCTTGAACGTGATGCTCTTCGAGCCGTTGGTGTCCACGAACCCCGTGCCGGCGTCCCCGGCGGTCATCGACTGGGCCATGGTGCTCCCCACCAGGGTGCCGGTGACCTGCTCTTCAAGGTGCACGGTCACGCCGTCGAGCGTGAATGTGGTCGTGAAGACCCATGTGTGGCCGCTGGTGATCCCGTCGTCGCGATTGAACTGGACGACGGCCGTCGGGCTGCCCTGGACGGGCGCGGTGGAGGCCAGGATGGACCAGTCGCTCGCGCCGAGCGAAGGGGACACCGTTGTTTCGAGGTGGATCGGGGTCGCCGTGGCGTTGACGATGCGGATGGTGGTGGACATCGATCTCCTTTCCAGGGGCCCGCCCCGTCGCGGGAGGCGCCTGTCGAGGGCTCGATCGTGAGCGCGGGCGGGCGCGTGAAGTCAAGCGCCTTCCGGCGCGGGCACGGCCCTTCGCGGTGACGTCAGGGCCGGCGGTTCCTCGCCACGAACTGCGCGAAGCCGGCGACGTACTTGTCGACCTGGGCGCGCACGCCGGCGTCCGTGAGCTGGCCGTGCTCGTCGAACACCTTGCCGGCGCCGGAGACGCCGAGCCGCGCGCCGAAGTACGGCACCGTGCCGAGCGCGCGCAGCACCGGCAGCCACGCGGCCTGGGAGAGGGTCGTCCCGCCCGGCCCGGGCGTCGCGCCGATCACGCCGGCCGGCTTGCCGCCGAAGACGCGCGGGATCTCCGCCGCCGGCCGCGACATCCAGTCGATCGCGTTCTTGAATGGGCCGGGGATCGAGCCGTTGTACTCCGGCGTGACGAGCAGGAGCCCGTCCGCCGCCGCGATCTTCGCCTTGAGCGCGGCGACGGCGGGCGGCGCGCCCGTGGCCGCCTCGACGTCGCCGTCGTAGAGCGGGACGTCCCGGATCGACAGGACCTCGAACGTCGTGCCCTCCGGCGCCGCCGCGACCGCGGCGTGAAGCAGCATCGTGTTGAACGACTTCGCCCGCAGGCTCCCGGAGATGGCGACGATGGTGGGCACGGCTCTGCGGATACAATCCGAAGATCGCGCCCCTGTCCACGCCCGCCTCGGGCGCGCACGGCGCCGCGCGCCGGCGCCGACGTCGTGCTACGCTCCGCGCGGAGAAGTCGTTATGTCTGCCGTGACCCTCGACCTGCCTGATGAGCTCGCGGAGCGGGTGCGCTCGCTGGCCGATCGCCTCCCTCGCGTCCTCGAGCTCGGGCTCCGCGAGCTGGGCGCGTCGTCCCCGTCGGAGTTCTCTGGCACCGCAGAGGTGCTGGAGTTCCTCGCGACGTTGCCCACGCCGGAGGAGACGCTGGCGCTCCGTCCTTCCCCTGCGTTGCAACAGCGGATGAGCGAGCTCTTGGAGAAGAACCGGACGAGCGGGCTCTCCTCGGACGAGCGCGACGAGCTTCAGCGCTACGAGTACCTGGAGCACCTGGTGCGGATGGCGAAGGGGCGCGCGCTGCTCAAGCTCAAGGCACGATGACGTACATCCCGGCGGCGCTGCGGCGCGGGGTGTACCAGCGCGCAGGCGGCGTGTGCGAGTATTGCCTCGCCCCGGAGAGCACCGCGCTGTTCGCGCACGAGATCGATCATGTCGTGGGTCAGAAACACGGCGGCGCGACGGCGGACGACAACCTCGCGCTGTCGTGCGCGGCGTGCAACCTGCACAAGGGCAGCGACATCGCGTCCATCGATCCCCTCTCGGGAGACGTCGTCCCCTTGTTCCACCCGCGCCGGCAACGCTGGACCGAAGTCTTTCGGCTGGTGGACGCCGAGATCGTGGGCCTGACTCCGGTCGGGCGGGCGACCGTCGCGCTGCTCCGGCTCAATCGCCCCGACCGGGTGGCGGAGCGCGCTCTGCTGATTGCAGCGGACGTGCTGCGGCTGCCGGAGTAGGACGAGGAAGCATCGCGAGGCACGCGTCGCACGGCTGCCCCGCGCCTTGTCCGCGAGGAGGGGGCGGAGGAGAGCGCGGGGGGCCAGCGGGCGTCAGGGCTCGACGTACCTCCAGAGCCCCGCGTTCCAGCACGCGGCCACGAGCACGTTCTGCGAGCCCGCGCTGGTCACGGCCACCTGGCCCGGGCCCTGTGACATCGCGGCGGGCGTCGGCGTGGGCGTCCAGGTCCCCGTGCCCGGCTGGGCGCCGATCTCCAGGGCCGGGTCCACCGTCTGGCCCGCGCCGATGGCCCAGCCGTACATGGCATAGACGTTCTTCGACGTCCCGAAGACCACCGCCTCGTTGCTCGTGTCCCCGACGTGCGCCCACGTGCTGCCGTAGTCCGTGCTCCGGAGCACGCCCCACCCCTCCGCGGAGTAGATGCCGGCCATGTAGACCACGCCGCTCTTGTCGGGCTGGTAGATCTGGGAGCAGCCGTGGGGGTGCTCGTTCGTGTCCACCTGCGTCCACGTGACCCCCTCGTTCGACGTGCGCCAGGTGCCGTAGGTGCCGCCCGACCCCTGCGCGAGCCAGATCCAGGTCTTGGCCGTGGTCGCGGCCGTGCCCGTGTCGACGAAGAACGCGAACCCGGTGCCTCCGTTCTCGTTCATGCCGGAGGCGAGGGCCACGTTCGTCCACGTCTTGCCGCCGTCGTGGCTCTCCACGATGGCGTCCTGCTCGTGGCCCGTCATGACGAGGTGCTGGCCGTCGTACGGGTCGACCGAAGGGGGATAGACGTCCTGGCGATTCGAGGCCAGCGGCGTGATCGGGTAGGTCGTCCAGTCCACGCCGCCGTTGGTGCTGGCCCAGAATCCGACCGACCCGCGGATGCACGACTCGTAGAGCGTGGGCGGGCCGCCGGCGCTGCCGGGCGCGATGGTGATGCCGCCCGCGCAGTTGCCGGCGGCCGTGCCGTTCGTGCCCGTGTTGATGGGCCCGGTCCAGGTGGCGCCGTAGTCTGTGGACTTCCAGATGCCCTGGCACATGAACTCGACGTAGAGGTCCGACGGGCGGGTGGGATCGACGACGACCGACTGCGTCCCGTAGTTGCCGCACGCGCCGTTCACGAGGTCCACGCCCGTCGGGGTGACGTCGACCCACGTCCCCGCCGGGCAGCCGCCGGCGCCCGCGCACGGAGCGCCGCCGGCGCCGGACGTGCTCGAGGTGGCCGTGGTGCCCCCGGTGCCCGTCGTGCTCGCGGTGGCCGTGGTGCTCGCGGTGGCCGTGGTGCTCGCGGTGCTGGTGGCGCCGCCCGTGCCGTGTGCGCCTGCGCCGGTAGAGGACGTCGTGGAGCCCGCGCTCGCGGCCCCGCCGCTGCCGGGGCCTGCCTTGCCGCTGCTCCCGCAGGCGGCGGCGAGCAAGGGGACGACGAGCAGGGGGAGCGTGAACGGGATGGAGGATCCAAGCGGCAAGGTGCGCATGCGCGGAACCTAGTAGAGCGCTGAACGGGGTGAAAAGAAGAAGAAAGAATTCAACGCAAAGACGCAGGGACGCAGAGACGCAAAAAAGCAAAGGAGAACGGGCATGGTGAGCCGCGTGGTGGAGCGCTCGACCCGCTACCCCACGCCCTGCGTATCGGCGATCCACTCCCGGAACAGCGGCACCGCGATCGCAACCCCTTCCCCGCGCCGCTCCACGTAGCCCTCCCGCACGAGCCCAAGCGCCGCCGCGTCGGGCGCGGCCGGTTCGCTCGAAGCGGCGAGCCGCCGCAGCGCTGCCCGCTCCTCCTCGGTCCGCTGGTTCCATAGCTCGTCGAAGAGATCCGCCCCGCGGATGACGCTGTCGCAGACCTCTTGCAGCTCCTCCGCCGTGGCCCGCCGCCGGCCCCCGCGGGTGTTGAGGAGGCGGCAGAGCTCGCGCGTCTCGCGGCTCTGGATCCCGCCGGAGGGGCGGTGGGCGAACCGTCGAGCCGAAGCGGAGGTGAGGCTCCTCGCCGGGCCTCTGGCCAACATCTGCGCCTCGTGCACGCGCTTGGCTTGTCAGGTGCTCGGAATCAGCGCGTTGTAGTGCGCGCCTACTGCGTCACCGGCGTCTTCGAGAGGGGCCCGTTCATGAAGAAGAGGGGAGGTCCCCTCTTCCTTTCCCTATCCACGCCCGCGCTCGCCCAGCGTACCGTGATGCCCATGGTACGGCCGTTGCCTGGGCGAGGCGTGGTCCCGATGCTGCCCCGTTCGACCGTGATCGTCGCCTTCCTCTCGTGTCTCGGATGCGCCGGCGCGCCCTCGCGCGTCGCCGCGGCCCCGTCCGGGCAGGATGACGTGTGCCGCCCTCCGCCGCAGCGTTCGTCGCTCCGCCCTCCCGCACGCAAGTCGAGGCAAGATGACGTGGGGACCGGTCTGCTGGCGGCCGCCGGGCTCGTGACGTTGCTGGCACCCGTGCCGCTCTACTACGCGGCGAAGACCGATACGCACGTCACGTCTCCGGAACTCTACACCGTGGCAGGGGCGGCGATCGCGGCGGCAGGGCTCTTCATTGCCGGGGGGCTCGTGAAGGCGACGGTGCCCAAGGAGGAGGACCCGTCGACTCCGATCTGCGGCGACACCGACCTCACGCCCCTCTTCAAGACGCCGCCTCCTCCGCCGCCTCCGCCAAAAGCGGAGGGTCGCTGAGACGAGCCCCTCGGCCCGCGGACGGTCACCGCGCACGTCTTCTAAATTTAGGACCGTGACCGTGAGCGGCCCGCTTCTCTGGAAGAGAAACCGCCTTCTCTTCACGACCGGCCCGTTCATCTGGAAGAGAAGCCGCCTTCTCTTCGAGACCGGCCCGTTCATCAAGAAGAGAAGCCGTCTTCTCTTCGAGACCAGCCCGTTCCCGAAGACCAGGAGACCTCCCCTCTCCTTGATCCACTCACGGCGCGCCCGCCCGCACCTCGAACAGCCGCAGCAGCACTTGCCCCTGCGGGAAGAACCCCCACGTCGCGCGCGCCGGCACCATCTTCTCGCTCACCAGCACGAGGCGCGGATCCTCCGCGAGGTGGCCGCACGTCTCGTGGAGCTTCTCGGAGACTCCGGGGTTGCGCGCCTCGGTCTCGGGCGTGGGCCCGTAGTTGCAGATCGCGGACTCGTAGTAGTAGGCGGCGCTCTCCGACGGGAGCCGGAACTTCCCCTCCGCGGGGTCGGCGTCGATCGGCTCGAAGTCGATGCCCGGGAGCGCGAGCGCGAGCGGGCTCCTGCCCGGGCTCAGGCAGCAGTCCGGGTCCTTCCGGAAGAGCGGGTCGTCCTGCACCGCGACGTGGTAGACGCGCGCGGGGCGGGGGGCGTCCGCGAGCGTTTCGCGCAGGAAGCGGTACTCCTCCTGGAAGGTGTAGCGATCGCGGTAGAGGCGCCTGCCCCCGAAGATCGTCACGAGCACGGCGGCGGCCGCGGCGATGGCGGCGGCGCGCGGCGGGGCGAGCCTCCTGGGCCAGGCGACGGGGCCGACGGGGAGGGCGGCCAGGAGGGCGACGAGCGGGAGGGCGGGGAGGAAGTAGCGGGCGCCGACGAGGCCTTCGTCGTCCAGGAGGCGGACGATGACGATCTGCGGGATCGCGAGGGATGCGAGGATCGCGACGCAGAGGGCCGGGCGGCGCGCCGCGAGCAAGGCCGTGCCGGCGAGCGCGAGCAACGCCATCGGGACGGGGATCCACGCGGGGCCCGCCGCCGGGCGGAAGAGCTGGCGGAAGAGGCCGAGCTGCACGAACAGGTAGCGCACGGTGCCGAGGCGATCGCTGGCGTCGGGGAGCGGGGCACCGGAGCGGAGGACGACGAGCTGCCACACGAGCCAGGCCGACGCGGTGAGCGCCACGACGTAGAGCCCGGCGAAGGCGAGGCTCCGGCGCCTGCTCACCCGCGGCGCGAAGGCGCCGAGGAGGAGCGGCATCGCGGCGGCGGCGAGGGCGTCGCCGCGGACGAGGCCGATCGCGGGCAGGAGCGCGATCGAGAGCGCGAGGGCGGCCCACCCGCCGGGCGCCTGCGCGCGGATCCAGCTCCAGAGCAGCAGGCACACGAGCGCGAATGCGAGGACGTGCGGCGAGCCCGACGCGAGGGATCGCGCGCCGAGCGGGCTCACCGCGAAGAGGGCGGCCGCCGCGAGCGCGGTGGCGCGCGGGATCGCGATCGCGCGGACGGCAGCGTAGAAGAAGGCGGCCCCGGCGGCGCCGACGGCGAGCGTGAGGCCGTAGAGCGTGCGGTCGGTCCAGGGGAGGAGGGCGCGGAAGGGCAGCTCGAAGACGTGCGCGCCCGCGCCGAGCCGCTCGCCGAGCGGAGGAGGCCGGCCCGCCACGGGCAGGAAGTCGAGGTACCAGTTCGACATCCCGGGCTCCGCGAGGATGCGCGCGGCGACGATGGTGCCGGCGAAGACGAGCGCCATGTCGGCGGCGAGCCTCCGCGTCTCCGGCGTGCGCTTCCGGAGGCCCATGAGGAGCGCCAGCGCCGCGAGCACGGGCCACACCGCCATGGCGGCGACCGACGCGTGCCAGACGTCGAGCCCGCCGACGTCGCCTCCGGCGTGCGCGCCTCCGCTGCGCGCGTCTCCGCCGCGCGCGACGGTGTGCGCCTGCTCCTCGGCGCCGGGTCCAACGGGCGCCGGCTCCGGCAGGAGGGGCGCGTCGGGGGCCTCGGTGAAGAGGTCGCCCGCCTGGTAGCGCGACGCGATCTGCTCGGCGACCGTGTGCAGCGCCGCCGTGTCGGCCGCCGAGCAGGAGGGCAGGCACGAGACCGTCACGCGGATGCCCTTCTCGACGAGCTGGACCGTGAACAGGTCGCCCTCCTCGACGGAGGGCGGCGTGTCGACGTGCTCGATCCGGATCGACGCGCGCCGCCCGCTCGCGAGGAGCGACACCACCACGCTGGTACGGTACACGCGCCCGCGCGAGACGCGGAAGGCCCCAATCGGCCCGCTCCACGCGTCGCCGAAGAGCTCCTTGACCTTCCCCTCCTGCCCGGCCCGGACGATGTGCTCGTTTGCGCGAGCCGGCGCCGCGACGGTGGTCAGGGCGAGCGCGAGCAGCAGGAAGAGGACGGCGCGCACGGCGCGGGACTCTAGCCCAACTGCGCGATTCCCAGCACGCCCATCCTCCGCTATCGACGAGGAGCAAGAGGAATGCGACGCGGCGAGGGGAGCGTTCTCCCGGCATGGATCGACGAGGGAGCGCCATGAAAATCTGGATGCGAGCGGCGGCGGTCCTGCTGCTCTCGACCGCGGGCTGCAAGAACGACACGACGAGCGCGCCGCCGGCCGCCGCACCTCCCACGTCGCCCGTGGCGAGCGCGAGCGCGCCACCCTCCCGGCCCGCACCGCCGGCCGCCGGTGCGAACGACCCGTGCAAGGTGGTCGGGAAGCTGTCGCGCGCGCGGCACGACACCAGGGTCGTCGCGCTCCCCGACGGGCGGGTGCTCTTCGTCGGCGGTGGTCTGCAAGAGGACTCGGATCCTCGCGCCGAGGTGGACGTCTACGATCCGAAGACGAGCACCGTCACCCCGTTCGCGTCCCTGCGCGTCCCGCGCCTCAACCCGGGCGTGGCGGTCCTCGCGGACGGCCGTGTCGTGGTGATCGGCGGCCACGGCGAGCACGACAAACCCCTCGATACGATCGAGGTCTACGAGCCCTCGACGAAGGCGTTCGAGGTCCTCCCGGCGCGGCTCGTGCGTCCCGCCGCAGCGATGTTCGCGATCCCGATGAAGGACGGGCGCGTGCTCACCGGCGGCGGGAGCGTCCCCTCGCTGGACAAGGCCATCGTCGAATGGGAGACGCCTCGCAGCTCCTTCGTCCTCGATCCGGCGACCGGGAAGCTCACCAAGACGGGCGACACGCCCTGGCCGCTCGACGAGCGGGGCTTCTACACGGTCGCGGAGAGCGGCGTGATCACGGTCACGGGTCAGGGCGAGGAGAAGACCGGCCTCCTCGTGCGCGACTGCGCGACCACCTTCGACCCGGCATCGAAGGCCTGGACCGACACGAAGCGCTGCACGAAGGCCTCGAATCCGGAGCGCCTCACCTACCTCTTCCACGCCGCGAACGGCGGGCGGGGCAACGCGGCGTACGAGGAGGACGGGCTCGGGGTGTACAGGGACGGCAACTGGGTGCAGCTCACGAAGAGCTTGCCGTCCGGCAAGACCGGGGCCGACCTGACCCTGGGGGTTTCGCTCGACGAGCACCACGCGGTCGCGCTGGACGGGTCCACGTACGAGGTGGTGCGCTGCTCGTTCTGAGCACGATCACACCCCCCGCTGCACGGCCTCCCCGCTCCTCACCGTCGCCAGCACCCCCGCCCCCACCATCGCCAGCCCGGCCGCCGCGCAGAACGCGACCGGCGGCCCGAGCTTCGCGTACGCGATCCCGAACAGCACGTTCGCGGGCAGCACCACCGCCCCCTCGATCGCGAGCTGCACGCCGTACGCCCGGCCCATCGCCTCGCGCGGGACGACCTCGGCCAGGAGCGCGCGCTGCCCGCCCTCGGACAGGCCGTAGTGGCAGGCGTAGAGCCCGAGCGCGAGCCAGCCGGTGACGTAGGAGTGGACGAGCCCGAAGGCGGCGTAGCTGAGCGCGTAGACCACCCAGCCGACGACGAGCACCTGCCGGCGGCCGAAGCGGTCGGCGGCCTTGCCTCCGGGCACGTTGAGGAGCGCCTTGCCGAGCTGGAGCGAGACCCAGGCGATGGGGACGAGCGCGGTGTCGAGGCCCAGGTCGGTGAGGCGGAGGACGAGGAACATGTCGCCGGCGCCCGCGAGCGAGAAGACGGCGAGCGCGGTGAAGTAACGGATCGCGGCGGGAGAGAAGGGGAGGCGGCGTGCGCCGTCGGTGGGCGCCGCGGGCGCGGGGGCGGCGGGCGCGCGCGGAGGCTCGGGCACGAAGAGGAGGATCACGAGCACGGCCAGGAGCCCCGGGACGATGGCGGCGGCGAAGACCGTGCGGAGCGGGATCGCGAGGAAGCGGAGCAGCGCGAAGGCGGCGAGGCCTCCGACGACGGCGCCGGCGTTGTCCATCATGCGGTGGAAGCCGAAGGCGTGCCCGCGCCGCTCGGGGGCGATGGAGGCCGCGAGGATCGCGTCGCGCGGCGGGCCGCGCAGGCCCTTGCCCACGCGGTCGACGGCGCGCACCAGCACCGCGTGGACGGGGAGGGTGGCCAGCGCCAGGAGGGGGCGCGCGAGCGCCGAGACGCCGTACCCGGCCGCGACGAGGGGAACGCGCCGCGAGGTGCGATCGGACACGGTGCCCGAGACCAGCTTGAGGATGGCGCCGACGCCCTCGGCGATGCCCTCGAGCCAGCCCACCGCGGCCGCCCCGGCCCCCAGCGAGAGCAGGAAGACGGGGATGAGCGGGTAGATCATGTCCGACGCCGCGTCCGTGAGGAGCGAGACCCAGCCGAGCGCGACGACCGCGCGGGGGAGGGGCTCGGCGCTTCGGGCGGCGGCGGTGGTTGGGGACGGGGCGGACATCGGGCAGGGCTGGATGGCGCCGGGGCCCCATCGTAACCGGAGGCTTCAGCCCGGCGTGATCTGCGCGCAGAAGCCGTTGATGCACTTGTTGGTCGGGTCGCAGCAGTCGGCCGCGGTCGTGCACTTCTCCTGCGGCATCGAGCAGCTCGTCCCCGGCGGGGCGTTGGAGCAGATGAGCGCCCCGCCCTGCCCGTTCGGCTCGCAGTAGCCGTCGCAGCACTGGTCGCCGGACTCGCACGACATGCCGTCGGCCTTGCACGGGTCGAGCACCCAGAAGCCGCGCGAGTTGCCCGCGAGGATCTCCTGCGCGGGGAGGTAGAAGGCGGGGTGGCTCGGGTCGGTGCCCGGGGGCGCGTTGAGGTCGATGGCCGCCACCCAGAGCTTCTTCACCGTCGCCTGGCCGAGATCCTGCGTGTTGTAGTCCGGCGGCCAGCTCTGCCACGGGGTCGCCTGGAGCTGGTTGCCGTAGATGCGCCGGCTGGTGAAGACGACCCAGGCGTAGCCGCCCGCGACGATGGGGAGCACGGTGGGCTCGTAGTCGAGGGTCGTGTCGTCCCACGTGCTCTCGTCCATGCCGCAGTTCTCGGGGTCCTTGCCGGTGCCGGCGCCGTGGTTGTTGGGGCCCGTGGGGAGGTAGCCGTTGCCGTTCAGCGACTTCAGCGCGACGGGCATCGGGCTCGCGCCCAGGTTCGTCCACCAGAGCTCGCTGCGCGTGCCGTTGCGCGTGACCATCACCGTGTCGGAGCAGCCCTTGCGCACCTGGGCCTCGAACAGGATCCCGCTGTCGTCCGGGAGGAAGACCGGGTAGCCGATGCGCGTCGCGGCGGTGCCCTTCGACGTCGTGACGGCGGCCGTCGTGACGACGGTCTGCGCGTTCGAGAACGCCTGGGTCGTGGGGTCGTAAGCCGCGACGACGATGGGCTCGCCGGAGACGTCGCCCCGGTTGCTGGTGGCGTCCATGTAGGCGATCATCTTGTCGTCCGGCGCGTACCCCGGGTACCCGGCGGCGGTGCCGCCCGGCAGGCCGTTGAGCGTCCCCTGCGCGGGCATCGCCGTGGGGGACATCATCGTCGGCGGCTGGGTCGGGATGAAGTTCCAGAACGTGCTCTGCGAGGTGGCGATCGCCGGGTTCGAAGACGAGGGGTTGACCTCGTTGGTCAGCGCGTACGACCCGTCGCCCGTCAGCGCCGCCCAGCCGAACGTGCCCTCGGTGGTGAGCTGGATGCCGGAGGCCGGGACGTTCGACTGCGAGAGGTCGTAGAGGAAGCTCCGCCCGTCGCCGGCGGGATCGCTCGCGTTGTGCTGCTCCGACTGCGTGAGGAGCCAGCGGCCCTTCGACGCGACGGTGTGGCAGACGCGGCAGCCCGTGTCGTCCGTGGGGATGCCGTTGCCGCCGAGCGGGCTGTTCTGCCCGACGATGAGCGTGGGGCCCGTGTCGCCGGATCGCACGCCGAGGATTGCGGCGCCCACCGGGTTCCCGGCGCCGTCCGGGCTCACCCAGTTCTTCACGAGCTGGGTGCCGTACGAGTTGTAGTAGACCGTGCCGGTGAGCCGCGCGGTGGCGATCGTCCACGTCTGCGTGATCGGCCCGTAGCCCACGCCGCCCTTCGCGATCGTGAGGCTCATGGTGAGCTGGTCCTTGGACCCGCCCGCCGTGTTCGTGGCCATGTCCCAGATGTCCTGCGGGATGGGGTGGCGGATGAAGCTGCCGCCCGTCTGCGCCAGGATGGCCGGGCGGCCGAAGGTGCCCGTCCACGAGAAGGAGCCCGTGGTGGTGGTCAGCTTGATCTGGATGGCGTCGGCGTCGCCGGGCATCCAGCTCCACATGAGGAGCGGCGCGAGCATGCCGCGCGGCCACACCGTCTTGTCGTAGGGGTAGAGGAGGGTGAGGTTCTGCGACGCCGCGGAGCCCGTCGGGTTCTGGAGCGCCATCAGCGTCGCCGTGTCGCTGACCGCGCCGCCGAGGCCCTCGCCGCCGACGCCCCCGACGCCGCCCCCCGCGCTGAGCTGCGAGGTCATCGTGGGGGTCTGCGCGCCCTCGCCGGGCGCGTTCGGGTTGCCGCCGTTCTGCTGGCCGCTGAGCTTGATCATGATCTGGCGCTTCAGCGTCATGCCGTTGCTCGTGGCCAGCACGTCGACGACGCCGCCCGTGGTGCCCGTGGGCGCGAAGACCGCGGAGGAGGCGGGGCCGGCGGGGATGGTGCCGACGTTGCCCGCGTCGACGCTCCAGCCGGCGTTGACGGCGTTGCCGTTCAGCGTGGCGGTGTACTTGATGGTGGGCGTCGTCTGCCCGATGGTCACGTTCAGGACCTTGGGCGCCTTCGGCTCGACGTCGAAGCCGGCCATGCTGGCGCCGGAGGACGTGATGAAGCTGCTCCCGCCGGTGCCCTGGCCTCCGGTGCTCGAGGTGCTCGTGCCCTTGCCGCCCGTGCCCTTGCCGCCCGCGCCCGTGCCGCCCGTGCCGTTCGTGCTCGTGGTCCCCTTCGAGCCCCCGCAGGCGGCGCCTGCGACGACGGCGAGGACGAGGCCGAGAGATGCACCCCAGCGTGTGATGGAAGCAACCATGCCGAAAAGGTACAGGTCGGGTGCGGCGGCGCTCAAGGGCGAAGCGCGCCGCGAACGGGGCGATAGGGGCGCGACAGGGCGCCGCGGGGCGGGGCGGGGAGCCGCGCGGGGAATCGGTCACGGCTTCGGTCGAGGTTCCTCGACCATGAGCTCGCCGAGGCTCACCGGGAGGCACACCAGGAGCGCGCCCGCGCTCTTCCGGGTGAGCACGACGTGCGTGTAGACCAAGGGGCGGGCGTTCCGCCGGCCGAGGGTCTGGCGGAGGAGCACGTCCTCGATGCCGTCGTGATCGAAGTCGCCGAAGGCGAGGACGTCGACCGTCCACTCCGCCTCCGCGACGCCGTAGACCACCGACGTGGCGTCGGCGCGCGTCACCTGGAGCCGGGGATTGTACGCTCGGAGCGTCTTGCCCTCTGGCAAAGCAGTCTCCCAGAAGTCGAGGCTCATGGTCTCGGGGAGCTGATCGAGCGCGTCCCGGTCGAGGCGGAGATTGGCGAGGTAGCTCTTCCTCGAGGGCCGGGCCTCGCGCATGAACCGGAGCGCCGTGCAGCCGGTGACGAAAGCGATCTCGGCGGACGGCGGGCCGTCGCTCGAGAAGCCCCGCGAGCGCGCGCTCTGGTACTGGGCGCAGGTGGTGACCCGGACCGTCTCGCGTGCGTGGGCGCGGGACTCCGGGGCCCGGAGGACCAGCGCGTCGCCCGCGGCGAGCCCCCGGGGCGGGCGCGACATCGCCTCCTCGAGTGCGGCGCGGCCCTCGGGCGCGACGTGGTGGGTCCAGCGGAGCGGGTAGCGCGTGTAGGCGGCCGGAGGGTCTGGAAGGGGCTGGGAAACCGACGGTCGCGTCGGGGCGACCGTGTCCAGGTCCACGGTCGGGCGCGCCGCCTCGCGGTCGGGAGCCCCGCACCCCGCCGCGAGGGCGGCGAGCGCGAGGAGCAGGACGGTGCGGAGGGGGGCGAGGTGGGTCACGGGTCGGCGCCTTTCTGGGGCACAGAACCATCCCCGAGGCCAGGACCTTACAGGACGCCCGCGCCGGGCTCTCGGCTACGTGAAAGGAGGCTCTCGGGTACCGCAAGGCGAGGCGGTGCCCCTGGTTTCGGTGTAGGCTCCTCCCTCCCTCGTGGGCCGCCGATGCACCCCACCCTCCCTCCCGACCAGGTGATCCGCCACATGGAGGTTCCGGGCGAGCCGGGGCTCTACGTCATTGGGTGCTTCGAGCGGCGGGTCACGCTGTACTCGCAGCAGGTGCGAGCGCTGAACCTGGTGTACGCGCTCCACGAGGAGAAGCGGCTGAGGCCGGGGGACGAGGTCGCCGTCGTCGGGGGCGGCGCGGCGGGGATGACGGCGGCGGCAGGGGCGGCGACGCTCGGGTACAAGGTGACGTTGCTGGAGAAGGGGAGCGTGCTCCTGCCGCTGCTCCGGGGGAACCACATTCGGTGGGTGTACCCGCACCTCTACGACTGGCCGGCGGAAGGGTCGGACCGGCTGGATGCGGGCCTGCCGCTCCTCGACTGGCGGGCGGCGCTCGCGTACCGGGTGGCCGACCAGCTCGACGAGGCGTGGAGAAAGCTGCGGCACCTCTCGCGGATCGAGGTCGTGCACAACGTCCGTTCCATCGACCTCGACGTCGGCTCGCCCAGGCGCGTGACTTGGAACCCGCGCCCGGCCAGGCCGCCGGGGAAGTTCGCCGCCGTGATCCTCGCCGTGGGTTTCGGGCTGGAGCGAACCGTGAAGAGCACGCCCTGGCTCTCGTACTGGGACGACGACCGCCTGCACCAGCCCACCCGCCGCGAGGGACGAGCGCGGCACCTCGTCTCGGGCTGCGGCGACGGCGGGCTCATCGACTTGATCCGCGTGTGCGTGCGGGACTTCCGCCATGAAACACTGATCGACAAATTCCTGGCGCCCGTCCCGCGTAGCCTCCAGGAGAAGCTCCTCGGGATCGACGAAGAGGCACGGCTCCAGAAGGATCCCTCCGTGTACCTCGACGAGCAGTACCAGGCGCTTGCGGTGCCCGAGGCAGTCGACGCGGCCTTCGGCGAGCTACGCGCCGACACCGAGGCGGTTCTGAACGGCCGCGAAGCCTCCGCGCTCACGCTGGGCGCATCCATCCTCAACCGCTTCCTGGCGTCGCGGCTGCTCAACCACTTCGGGATCGATTACCGCAGGGGCGAGATTAGCGTGCGCCGCCTGAAAGGGCGCCACGCGGTCACCATTGGAAAGGACGAGCCCGAGGTCTTCGACCACGTAACCTGTCGCCACGGCACGGGCCCATCCGCGCTGGAGAAGAGCTTCCGCGGAGTGTGGGAGAAGTGCGGACCGATGCAGGCGCGGAGCGCGCTGGACCAGACCCGGTGGCCCATTTACGGCAAGGCGTTCGATCTCGGGCCACCGGCCCCCGCGCCCGGCGGCGGTCCGCCTCCTCCAACGGCGCTACCCGCGGCGATCGCGAGATCGCGCGAGGGCTCTTCGGCGTGCGCGGGGAGAGCCTCGGGGACGAACTCGAGGGTTGGGGGCAGGATTTCGTGGACCTCCATGGGCCAACGTTTGCAGTTGGCCCGCCGGTGCCGCGGCGACCGCTCATCGTCACGAAATCGACGACCTCCGGGCCGGGATCAGTCTTTTCAGTGTCCGTGGTCGGCGCCCGCGAAAGGATGCCCCCGTCCATCCGGACCAAGACAATCATCAGCCAGAAGCCCAAGCCTACTTACCCAGACGAGGAAACCCGTACACTAGGCGAGCTCTTGGCTGGCGCACAAGACCGAAGACAAAGACTCCTCGCGCACAACGCCGACATCTCCGATGTGGTCAAAGAGATCCTGGACCTGAAGCGGCGCCTTCGAGATGGCGGTCAACTGAGAGCCGGAGATTCTCTGGACGGCGACAGGTACCTTTTGCTGACCGTCATTGGCCGAGGCGGATTTGCGACCGTCTGGCAGGCCTACGACAACGAGACGCAGCGTGTGGTGGCGGTCAAGGTGCTCCACGGCAACCTGGCCGGCGATCCGGTGCGGTTGGACCGCTTCAGGCGTGGCGCGAGGATCATGCACGATCTGAATCACGACGGCATCGTTCGTGTCTTCGAGACAGGGCGCGAGGACGGAGGCTGGCATTTCTTCGTCATGGAATACGTCGACGGCATCGATTTCCGCCGCGCCGTTCTCGAACGCAAGGTTCGCGCTACCGACATCCTGCAGATCATCTTGACCGTAGGGCGTGCGCTGGCGGTCGCCCACCGGGAAAACATCGTGCACCGAGACGTCAAGCCCGCCAACATCCTCCTGAGCCGTAAGACCGGCCCCAAGCTCACCGATTTCGATCTCGTGAGCGTGGCCGACACGACTGGTGGAACTCGCACGGGGGCAATGGGCACATTCATGTACGCGGCTCCAGAGATGATGGACCGCCCACAGGACGCAGGACCTCCGGTGGATGTTTTCGGGCTGGGCATGACCGCGCTGTTCGGCTACTATGGCGCCGACCTTCCGCTGGGTGCGATTCGTGCCCCGGAGGCACTGATCGACAATCTCAGGTGTGCGGCCCACATCAAGCATACGATCAAGAAGGCGATCTCCGAAGATCCGGCTGAGCGATTCTTGGATGCCGATGGATTCGTACGTTTCATCCTGGATTTCGTCGGAGACGACGTCGTGGCGGCGACAGGTCCGCTGTCGATGCGAGGCAGCTCCAGGGCGGAGTTGCCCGGGCAGGCGCCGTTGCCTTGGAGCTCTTCCGACGCGAATAGCGAGGGGGTGTTGTATGACGGCGATTCCCCGGAACTCGAAGGTTTTTCGAGCATCGTGCCGACCGTTACCGCCGTTGGATGCTCGAGCTCTGCGTCGGACGACCCGGCTATCGCATGCACAATTGATAATCACGGAGAGTCCGATTTTTCCATCGCGAAGACGGTCGCGCATTGGTGGTTCACCGACGAGAATCCGGTACAGCGACGGGACGTCGTGGTGCACATGTCCGACACGATCGTCAAAGCGGGCAGCTCGCTGAGGGTGAGCCTGGTTCTTCGAATGAACGACGTGGAGCGCAAGAAATTTTACGCCAACGTATCCGACGGATCCAGCGTGCCGCTGCGCGCAAAGCTATCTGTTCTGTGCGCCGGATCGAACCAGGAAAGAGCAAGGTTCGTCAAAGTTGTTGCCTGGCCTGGTGCCAGGTAGATTCAGCCCGTCGCCCTCGATGGCCGGCGGAAGCCCAGCCCGCTCGCCCCCAGGTCGCGCTCGACACGGGGGAAAGTTCGAGATCTCCTCCGTTCCCGTCAGGATGGTGACGAGCGGCGCATCGCGATCACCCCGAGGCGCCCCGCAGCGATTGTGGACGCGAGCCCGGCCCGCGCAGACCCACGTGCGGCGTGTGTGGGTCGTCGTGGGTCGCTTGTCGACCTACGTGGAGCGCGTGTGGGTCGTCGCGGACTCCCTTTCGACCTACGTGGAGCGCGTGTAGGTCGCCGCTGCCTCCCTTTCGACCTTCGTTGCCTCCCTTTCGGTCGTCGTGGACTCCCTTTCGACCTACGCGGAGCGGCGTGCGCGGCGCCCGCCGGCCTAGGCCTTCGCCGTCTTCTCGATCAGGCTCTTCGCCAGGAGCAGCTCCGTCCCGAGCTTGTCGTCCGGCACGCGCTGCGCCATCTGCGCGAGGTCGGTGCAGATGGGGCCCACCTGATCGGGGCTCTCCCCGAGGATCAGCGCGTACGCGGAGAGGCGTATCGCGATGCGCGGCTCGCCGATCTCCGCGGCCCACACGGCGAGGGTGCGCAGGCGGGCGCGGGCATAGGCCAGTCCGTGGGGGGGCGCTGCCCCGAGCCGTTGCGTGGTCCCGGTCGTGGGGTCCGGCGCCGGCGGCGCGCTCTGCGGAGGGAGGGCCGCCTCATCGCCTCCACGCAGGATCTTGAAGCGGTGGGGTCGCTTTTCGGGCGGCGCTATTTTCGAGGCCATGGTCCACCTGAAGATACGGGGCGGCGACGGCTCGACGTGAGCGTCGGTTCTCGACGGGGGTGTCGGTTCGGATACGTTGGGGGCGATGTTCCGGCGCCTGTTCATCGTCCTCCACGCGGCGAGCGCGTTCTTCGTGGCATCCTCCGCGGCGGAGGCCGCCCGCGCGCAGGGGGCAGGCGGCCCGCGCTTCCGCGGCGGTGTCGGCATCGAGGTCAGTCCGATTCTCGGCTCCGGCAGCAGCCTCGGCGACGGCGGCATCCAGGGTCAGCTCGGGGTCCAGATCAATTTCAACTGGGCCGTCTACGCGGTGCCGAGCGTGGGCGTCGCCGGTACGGTCGGCTACGGCACCCTCGGCGTCGCAGGGAGCGCCCTCGTCGCCGACTACACCTTCGACCACGTCCCCTTCGCCGTGGGCGCAGGCGTGGACGGCGACGTGCTGTTCAGTGACGTGCCCCGCGGTGGGCTCTACGGCGGCAGGCTCCGCGGCGTGTGGTATCCCTGGGCCCGCGGGGGCCCCTCGCGCAACCAGGCGATCTTCGTCGCGCTGGACGTGCGCTTGCTCGGGCTGCGCCTCCCCCAGCCGGGCCTGATGGCCGGGACGAGCGAGGGGCCCTTCTTCGTGGTCTCGCCGGTCGCGAGCTTCGGCTACCAGGTGTTCTGAGGGGCTCACCGAGGCGAGGCGCCGCTCAGATCTCGCCCATCGCGTCGCGCCGCGCCCCGTCCCCCTGTTTGGGCTGCCCCTCCTCCTCCGTCACGGCCTCGAAGTTGAAGGTCATGAAGGAGCGGAGCGACCACCAGAGCAGGTTGAACCAGGTGGGCGCCGGCATGGCGCCGCGGGCGCCGACCTGGCCGATGCCGCCGAGCGCGAAGACGAGCGGCAGGACGGTGCCGAGATCGGCGCGGCCGTCGAGCGCGGCGCGCACGTCGGCGTTGATGCCCGAGGCCGCGTGCGCCACCGCGCGGGCGATGCGCGTCGGGCCGGGGCGGTTCTCCTTCGCCGGCTCGGCGAGGGGGCGGCCCTCGTCGTCGTGCACCTCTCGGAGCAGCGCCTCGAGCTCCGCGCGCAGGACCTCGGCCGCGAGCGGGCCGTCCGCGCCCTCCACGATGACCGAGCCGGTCGGCGGGCGCACGATCACGCGGGCGAGGCCCCCGCGCTCGGCGAGGGCGTGGGCGATGCGCTCGCACGCCTCGCGGTGCCACGCGAGGCGCGGGGCGGCGAGGCGGACGCGGGTCGGGAGGGCGTGGGCGATGGTCACCATCCGGGGATCGCTCATGGTCCGCCCCCTCAGACCGGGACGCGCGCCGCGCCGTTGACGTAGCTCTTCGCCTGCGCGTCGCCGTGGCCGCGCGCGGCTGCCTTCCGCCCCTCGCGCGCGCGGACGCGGACGCGCTCGCCCACCTCGGCCCAGAGGTCCTCGATGTCCTCGCGCTGCCGCTCGGCGATGCCACGGGCGACGCGCCCGAGGTGCGTGCCGAGGGCGGCGAGCTCGACGGCGACCGGCCGGAGGCGCGTCCGCGTCGCCACGAAGGCGGCGGTCACGCCGACGCCGAGCAGGAAACTAGGTGCATGGAACTTCATCGCGGAGACTCCTTTCGTGCGCAGGCGGAGGAGGGGAGGCAGGCGTGGCGAGGGCGACGATCTCGTCGCGCGCCGCGACGTCGCGTGCCCAGCGGACGCCGTAGGGCAGGCCGCCGACGACCGCCGCGAGCGCGAGATCGAAGGCTCCCGTGCTCCCGATGGAGAGCGCCGCCCGGAGGGGGCGGAGGGTCAGGCCGGCGAGCTGTACGGCGGCGGTGGCGGCGATCGCGCGCGTGAGGATGGGGTTCTCGCCGGCGGGGGCGCGGCGGGCGAAGGTGTGGAGGATCTGCGCCACGGAGAGGGCGGTGAAGGTGGTCGCGCGGGGCTCGGCGCCCTGGCCCGTGCGCAGCGCGCCGAGGGTCCAGGCACCGAGCGCGGCGGCGGCCATCCGCACCGAGGCGTGGCCGAGGCGGAGGTAGTCCCCGCCGCCGAGGAGCGGCGTCCTCGGGTCGCGCGGCGGGCGGCGCATGACGTGAGGCTCGGCGGGCTCGGCGGCGAGCGCGAGCGCGGGGACGACGTCCGTGAGCATGTTGAGCCAGAGGAGCTGCAGCGGCGACAGCGGCCCCTCCCGGGCGAGGCCGCCGAGGACCATGACGAGCACCTCGCTCATGTTGGTGGCGACGAGGTAGTCGATGGCCCGGCGCACGTTGTCGTAGAGGCGCCGCCCCTCGGCGACGGCCTCGGCGATGGCGGGGAGGTCGTCGCGCGCGAGCACCACGTCCGCCACCGCGCGGGCGACGTCGGTGCCGCGCATGCCCATGGCGATGCCGACGTCCGCGGCCTTGAGCGCGGGCCCATCGTTGATGCCGTCGCCGGTCATGGCCACGACCTGCCCGCGCTCCTCCAGCTCGCGGACCACCTGGAGCTTGGCCTCGGGGGTGACGCGGCTGTACACGGCGTCGGGGTCGATGCCGAGGATCTGGGCGACGGCCTGCGCGGTGCGCTTCTGGTCGCCGGTGAGCATGTACGTGCGGATCCCGGCGCCGGAGAGCGCGGCGATGGCCTCGCGGACGCCGGGCCGCGCGGGGTCGCGGAGCCCGGCGAGGCCGAGGAAGACGTAGCGGTGGGCCGGATCGCTCGCGCGGCGCCAGGCGCAGGCGAGCACGCGCAGCCCGCGCGAGGCCATCGCGTCGTTGTGATCGAGCGCGGCGGCCGCGCTCGGCTCGTCCAGGTCGCAGAGCAGGACCACCTGCTCCGGCGCGCCCTTCACCAGCTCGATGTGCCCGAGCTCGGGGTCCTCGTGGACGGTGACCATGAAGGGCCGCTCGGCCGACCGGCGCTCCTCGCCGACGCGGCGCGCGCGCCGGCGTGCCCGGCGGGCCGGGAAGCCGGCGGCGACGGCGAACTCGTAGAGCGCGCGCTCGGTCCCGCTGCCGCGGCGTACGGCGCCGTCCTCGCCGACCTCCACGTCGGCGTTGAGCGCGGCGACGCGCGCCAGATCGAGCACCTTGGGGGCGCGCGCGTCGGGCTCCTGGGCGTCGTCGAGCACGATGTGGTCACCCTCCCAGCGCACGGCGAGCACGCCGTCGCCGGGCAGGGCGACCTCCTCCACGCGCATCCGGTTCAAGGTGAGCGTGCCCGTCTTGTCGGCGCAGACGGCGCTGACGGCGCCGAGCGTCTCGGCGGCGGCGAGCTTGCGGATCACGATGCCGCGGCGCACGAGCTTCCGGCTCGCGAGGGCGAGGGCCGTCGTGCCGGCCGTCGGGATGCCCTCGGGGATGGCGGCGACGCCCAGCGCGACCGCGCTCTTGGCGACGTCGACGAGGGGGCGGCCGCGGATCAGGCCGAGGCCGACCACGCCGCCCGCCGCGAGCGCCGAGAGGCCCGCGAGGCGCTTGCCGAGGCGGTCGAGCTGCTGCTCCAGGGGTGCGGCGCGAGAGCGAGCGGACGCGAGAGCCCGCCGTACGGCGCCGAGCTCGGTGGCCTCGCCGGTGGCCGTGACGATCGCGCGGCCGCTACCGGAGGCGATGGCCGTGCCGGCGTAGACCATGCCGTCGCGCTCGGCGACCGGCGCGCTCGAGGGGACGGGGGCAGGGCGCTTCTCGGCCGGCTCGCTCTCGCCGGTGAGCGTGCTCTCGTCGGTCGCGAGGTCGAACGAGGCTTCGACGATGCGCGCGTCGGCCGCGACCGCGTCGCCGGCGCCCAGCAAGAGGACGTCCCCCGGCACGACCCAGGACGCGGGGATGGAGGTCTCGCGCCCGGCGCGCAGCACGCGGGCGCGCTCGACCCGGAGCTCGGCCCACGCATGGAGGAGGCCCTCCGCGCGCCGCTCGGTGAAGAAGCCGACCGCGACGTTGGTCGCGACGACGGCCCCGAATCGCCGCGGCCTCGAGGACGTCGCCGAGGAGCGCGGACGCGCCGGCGGAGGCGCCCAGGATCGCGTTGGGCACGGTGAACGCCTGCCCGGCGACCATGGTCGCGGACGACCGCGGCTCGATGCCGGCGAGCACGTTGGGCCCGACCGCGCGGCGGCGCTCCTCGGCCTCCGCGGGGTCGAGCCCCACCGCGGGATCCACGGAGAGCTCGCGCGCGACCTGCTCCGGCGTCCACGCGTGGAAGGGGGTGCGCGGCGGGGCCTCGTCGTCGTCGCCTGCGGACGTGCGCCCGCCGCCCGCCCGCCGGCGGATCTCGCAGCGGGCGATGTGGACGAGGTCCCCGATCACCGCCCGGATGCGTGTCGCCGCCCGGCCGAACGAGGGCGCGTCCGGGCCGCCGAGGTCGGCGGCGACGGCGAGGGCCTCGCGTGCGCGTGACTCGGCCACCTCGTCGCCGTCGAGCTGCCATCCGCGCGCGCCCCGTGCGCGCGCTCGCGTGAACGAAGCGCACGCCCTCCACTTCGCCGAGGCTCCGCTCGAGCCGGCGCGCCCGCGCCTCGTCGCCGAACAGCCCCGGCACCTCGACGCGCAGGCGGAGGCCTCTGCGCGTCACGATGCCCCCCTCGCGCCTCCCGAGGCGGCGCGCGCGGGGGACGTCGACCTGCTCGCTCGCCGGACCCGTTCGTGGATGCACCGCCCGCACCACCGCAGAATCGGCGCCAGGGCGGGTTCGCCGATGGGGCGATCGTCAATGGCGGGTGCCGAGCTCGAACCCGGGGGCGCGGAGCGAGGAGGGGGTGTGCGTGGAGGGCAGGGGAGGGGCGGAAGAAAGGGGAGGCGTGGGCGGGGGGCTCGTGTGCAGCGCCGAGGCCGCCGGTGTGCCCGGGGGCGGCGCGACGGAGCGGGCTCGGTCGTCGGCGGGCGGCTCGGGCACGGTGAGGGGGGCGGCCACCGTGGGCCGCGGCGCGCCGATGCGCGAGGCGGTGTGCGCCTCGGAGGACCGCGGCGCGAACGATGCCGCGATCGTGGCGGAGGCGACGCACGCGACAATCGCCGCAGGCAGCATCCACCGTGGTTCTCTCCTCGCAGACCTCGGGGCGAGCGAGGTTGGTGCCCCGTCTCCCTTCGGCGGGAGGGCAGGGGCGCGAGCTCCGTGTGAGAGCGGCGCGTGCCCGTCGCCCGCCGCGAAGGCGAAGGGAGCGACGGCGGCCGCGATCTCCTGCACGCTTCCGGGGCGGCGCTCCGGGTCCTTCTGGAGGCAGCGGAGGATGAGGGCCGAGAGCCCGGGCGGGAGCGAGGGCAGGTGCGTGGTCGGGGGTACGGGGTCGTGCTCGAGGACGGCCTGCAAGATGGCGATGGGTGTGCTGCCCCGGAAGGGCAGGTGAGCCGTCACGAGATAGTAGAGGAGGACGCCCAGGCCCCAGATGTCCGTACGCGCGTCGACCTGCGCGCTGTGCACCTGCTCCGGCGCCATGAAGGAGGGGGTGCCCACGAGGGCGCCGACGAGCGTCTCGACCTGATCGGGGCCCTCGGGGGCGCAGAGGAGCTTGGATACGCCGAAGTCGAGCAGCTTGACGCGCGTGCTCCCGTCGGGGAGCTGCCGCCAGGAAGACGTTGGCCGGCTTCACGTCGCGGTGCACGATGCCAAGGCCGTGCGCCTCCGCGAGCGCGGCGCATATGGGGAGGACGTAGCCGACGGCCTCGTCGATCGGCAGGGGGAGGCCGCCCATGTAATCGTCGAGATCGACGCCCTCGAGGTACTCGAGCACGATGTAAGGCGTGCCGTCGTCGAGCTCCGCGACGTCGAAGACCTTGACCACGTGATCGCCCTTCAGCCGGGCGCACGCGCGCGCCTCGCGGAGGAAGCGCTCGCGCGCGTGTGGCTTGTCCGCCGCTTCGGGGAGCATGAGCTTGATCGCGCACGGCTCGAGTAGCCCCAGGTGCTTCGCCCTGACGACGATGCCGCCGCCGCCGCGCGCGACGATGCGCTCGACCTCGTACTTTCCCGCGACGACCTGGCCAACGCCGACCGGTGATTCCATGCGACCTCGACGGCCGACGACTATGCCATGGCCCCTCGGGCCCGACTGTCGGGCCGACCCTCATCTGCGACGAAGGGCCTGGCCTCAGGGATTGCCGGGCG
Source organism: uncultured delta proteobacterium (assembly GCA_963827955.1). Lineage (GTDB taxonomy): Bacteria > Myxococcota_A > Polyangia > Polyangiales > Polyangiaceae > CAWHDJ01. The sequence continues at coordinate 716,693 of CAWHDJ010000018.1, forward strand.
GCACCAGACGACCCTCGCGCACCCCCGACACCGCCCTCAACGCGCGCGGCGGGCGGCGGTGGCCGTGGGGGAGCCGCCTCCCTCGTGCGCGGTCCGGACCTCCGGCTCGATCGCGATGACGCCGCGCTGGAGCAGGTCTCCCAGGATCGCGAAGGCCTCCGCCGCGGGCATGCCCGAGATGTCGAGCAGGTCCTCGATCGACATCCGGCCGTCGATGCGCGACAGGAGGAACCCCGCGCGGTGGTCCAGAGACATCGCCGCGACGTGCGCCTTCGCCATCGCGTGGTGCACCACGCGGCTCCGATCGGCGAGCTCGACCTCGAGCGCGAGCGCCGTCGGGCGATCCGTCGATGCGGCCAGGCGCTCCTTCTCGGACATGGGCGGGATGGAGAGGGCCGGGACGAGCGGCGCTCGCGGGACGAGCACCGCCGGGATGTCGTCGTCGAGCGCCGGGTCGGCGAAGGACTGCGGGCTCGGCGTCGCAGGGTGCGGGAGCTGCATCCTGGCGAGGCTCTCGCCGCGCCGGGCCGCCGGCGGGAGCGTGGCGATCGGGGGCTCCTCCACGACGGCCTCGATCCGCGGGCGCGTGACCGCCCGGTGGCTCAAGCCCATGATGTACGCCTGCCGGTACTCCTCGGGCGTCATCGGCGGCGGATCGGTCTTCCGATCGTCGGCGCAGGCGTCACGCTCTCCCGACGCCACCGGGGCGCTGAAGGTGCCCGGCGCCGGCGTTTCCACCACCCGTCGGAGCGCTGGCGTGGATCGCCTGCTCATGTCTCCTGCACCTTGCGAGCGCTCGCGCGCGGAGCAAACCCACAGGTTAGCACCCTAGCAGGGTAACCTGCCCCGCCGGAGCCGCGCAACGCGAGCACGCTCTCTGCCTTCATGGGGCGTGACGCTTTGTGGGAGCGATGCGCTCGATCCCCCACATTGGCGCTCATGTCGTACGTCATGCCTCGCCGTGCCGATGCGCAGGCTACGACCCTGTTGCCCCTCCGTCCGTGCGAACATGCGAGCCTGTTCCCAGGGAGAGAAACGGAGCTGGCGGATGCGCGTGCGGAGTGAAGGGCGGGTTGGCGCCATCGGGCTTTCGGTCGCGGCGGCGCTGGTCCTGGCGTCGGGGTGCGAGCTGATCGCGGGGGTGGATGAGTCGAAGATCCCGGGGCATGGCGGCGCAGGCGGCAGTAGCGCCAGCGCTGGGATGACGAGCACGTCGAGCACGAAGGCGAGCGCGAGCGCGAGCGCGACGAGCACGAGCAGCGCGAGCAGCACGAGCAGCGCGAGCAGCACGAGCAGCACGAGCAGCACGAGCAGCTCGAGCACGACTGGCACGGGCGGGATGACCGCGACGGGAACGGGCGGGATGACCGCGACGGGAACGGGCGGGATGGCCGCGACGGGAACGGGCGGCACCACCGCGACGACCACGAGCAGCACCACCGCGACGGGGACGGGCGGCACCACCGTGACTGGGACGGGCGGCACCACCGTGACTGGCACGGGCGGCACCAGCGTGACCGGCACGGGGGGTACGACGGGCGCGGGCGGCTCGGACGCCGGGACGTGCTCTGCCGGCGAGAAGATGTGCAACGGATCGTGCGTCTCCGTGAACGACCCGGCCTTCGGCTGCGGGCCCACGACGTGCACGCCGTGCGACACGACCCACGCCACGATCGTGTGCACCAGCGGCGCGTGCGCCATCTCCGCGTGCGCGACGGGCTTCGGCGACTGCGACCTGAACCCCGCGAACGGCTGCGAGGCCGACCTGACCACGCCGGCGAACTGCGGTGCGTGTGGCACCGCATGCGCCGCGCCGGACCAGTGCCACACGCTCGGCGCGTGCGATCCGGTGGCGATGACGTGCGCCTATACACCCAAGTCCGACAACACGTCCTGCGACGATGGAAACGCCTGCACTCAAGGCGAATCCTGCCAGAGCGGTACGTGCACGGGCGGCACGGCCGTCACCTGCCCGCTGCCCGACCAGTGCCACACGGCGGGCACGTGCGACCCCTCCACGGGGTGCTCCAACCCGCCGGTGAGCAATGGCACGCCGTGCACCTCCAGCACCGCGTGCACGCTCAACGCGACCTGCCAGGCGGGCTCGTGCACGGGTACCACCTGCTCGACGGGGCTCTGTGGGACGAGCCTCAGCGCGTTCACGGGCTCGAAGACCGCGAACTGGACCTTCAACGGCGCGGCCGTCTACGACAGCTCCGCGAACACGGCCGTGCTCGTCCCGGCGGGGCAGACCAACAGCGCAGGGACCGTCATCTACGACGACCCGATCACGGTCGACAGCTTCGACGTCTCGTTCGATTTCCGCTTCGACACGACCTCGGGTCGCGCGGACGGCATCGCGTTCGTCCTCGAGACGAACGGGGCCAGCAACGTCGTCGGCGCCACGGGCAGCGGCTTCGGTGTGCAGGGGCTCACGGGCTATGCCGTCGAGCTCGACATCTACAACAACAACGACTGCGGGGACGCCAACGGCAACCACGCCGGGATCGACCAGCTCACCTCGTGCGGGTCGCAGGGCCAGCCCTCGCCGATCGCGACGAGCAACGACCTCTACACCTCCGTCGACGCCGGCGACAACGGCGTCGGCGACATCGGCGACGGTCAGTGGCGCACCGCGGCCGTCCACTTCGCGAGCGGGGCGATGAGCGTCAGCATCACCGATCCCTCCACCCAGGCCGTCATCGCCGTGCCCAATCTCCAGAGCGTCTCGCTCCCGAGCTTCGTCTCCGGCACGGCGTATTACTTCGGCTTCGGCGCCGGCACTGGCACGCTCGCGGCCCGGCAGGAGATCCGCAACGTCCAGATCACGTTCCCGACCACGCGCTGCTTCTGACCGCACGTACGACCCGGCGCCGCGAAAGGCGCCGGGCGCGTCAGGCCTTCTCGGTCAGCGCGTCCGCTTCGTTCAACCACTTCGCCAGCGTCTTCAGATCGATCCCGAGCCGCTCGGCGGTCCGCGTCCTGTGACCGCCGAGCTGGTCGAGCGCCCACGCGGCATAGCGGCGCTGGAGATCGCGAACCGGCATCACCTGCCCCGCGAACACGGGAGCCCCGGTCTTCGCGGCGCTGACGCTCTGTGGCAGGTCGGCCGTCGTGACCTCGGCCGACCGCGCCAGGAGCACCATGCGCTCCACGGCGTACGCGAGCTCGCGCACGTTGCCCGGCCAGCGGTGCTCGACGAGGCGCGCCGCGGCGTCGGGCGAGATGCGCTCGGCGGGGGAGCCGGGGTGGCGCGCGCGCGCCTCGCGGAAGAAGTGCTCGATGAGCAGGGGGATGTCCTCGCGCCGGTGGCGCAGCGGGGGGAGCTCGATGGATACGACGTCGAGGCGGTAGCGCAGATCCTCGCGGAACGCGCCGGCGGTGACGCGCTCGTCGAGGTCCCGGTGCGTGGCCGCGGCGATGCGCATGTCGACCGGGCGCTCCTTGCTGGAATCCGACGGCGCGCACGACGCGCCGCTCGAGCACGTCGAGCAGCTTGGCCTGGAGCGTGGGGGTCATCTCCGCGATCTCGTCGAGGAAGAGCGTCCCCCGGTGCGCCTCGACGAAGAGCCCCGCGCGATCGCGCGTGGCGCCGGTGAACGCGCCCTTGACGTGGCCGAAGAGCTCGCTCTCGAGGAGCGGCTCGGGGAGGGCCGCGCAGTTGATGGTGACGAAGGGACCCGAGGCGCGATCGCTGCGCGCGTGCAGGATGCGGGCGAAGAGCCCCTTGCCGGTCCCCGTCTCGCCGAGGAGGAGGATGGGCACGTCCGACTGCGCCATCCGCTCGACGACGTCGAAGACGTGGCGCATCGCCCTGCTCGCGGCGATGATCCCCGCCTTCTGCGGCCCGTCGCGGAGCACGGCGCGCATCGCGCTGGCCTCGCGCCGGACGCGGCGCTCGTCCATCACCCGGTCGAGGAAGAGCGCCAGCTCCTCGAGCTTGAACGGCTTCGTCAGGTAGTGGTTCGCTCCGCGCCGCATCGACTCAATCGCGGAGTCGATGGCGCCGTAGGCCGTCATCACGATGACCGGCAGATCGGGCGACCGGCGCCTCGCCTCGGCGAGCAGGGAGAGCCCGTCCACCTCCGGCATGCGCAGATCGGTCACCAGCGCGTCCACGACCTCGTCCCGAAGGCGCGCGCGCGCCTCCTCGCTCGACGCGATCGGGATGGCGTCGTAGCCGCGGTCGGCGAGCCCCTCGGCGAGCATGTCGGCCATCTCACGCTCGTCGTCCACGATGAGGACGCGGGGGAGCTCATGTCGGGTGACGCCATGGGAATCGCGCCGGAGCAAAAGGCGAGCCCACGGCGAATCGGCGTGAAATGGCGCGAGGCAGTCGGGAGGGACGGGGATAAATTCCAAGGGCGCAGGGAATTTCTCCGAGCCCCCGAGGGCGCCGGGCGCACCAACCCCGCGAATCGCGCCAGCGCTGTCGTGGGCACGGAACGTGTTAGCGCTCCGCCGCGATGCGCAAACCGTCCCAGACCCTCTTCGGCGTCGCCGCAGCGGGGCTCGTGCTGTGCGCTACACCACCGGCGCACGCCGACATGCCGAAGCCCGAGAGGGCGATGGCGCTCGGCGAGGCCATCGCCTTCGCGCGCGCCCACCAGCCCGAGATCCGTGCCGCGATGGCGAGCATCGCCGCCCAGGAGGCGGAGGCCCAGGTCCCGCGCGCGGAGTGGCTCCCCTCGGTGGGCATCACCGCGCAGATCTTCGGCGCGACCAGCAACAACACCACGGCCACCTTCGTCGGCGCGCCGTACATGGACATCCCGCGCATCGGCGGCACCTCCGTGGTGTCCCCCGGCAGCGCGCGGCCGTACGCCTCGACCTTCATCGGCGCCGGCCTCCAGCAGGAGGTGTTCGACTTCGGCCGCATCGCCGCGCGCTCGGCGGCCGCCGACGCGCTCGTCGACGTGGCCCGCCGGCACGCCGCGACCCAGGAGCTCGACATCGACTTCTCGGTGGAGGAGGCCTACTTCGCGGTCTTCGCGGCCAAGTCCGTCCTCACGGCGGCGAAGGACGCCGAGGATCGTGCGCGCGTGCACCGCGACCTCGCCAAGGCCGGCGTGGACTCGGGCTTGCGCTCGCCGGTGGAGCTGACGCGCGCCGAGGCGGACCTCGCGCGCTTCACGATCGAGGTCGAGAAGGCGCAGGCGGGCGTGGCAACGGCGCAGAGCGTCCTCGCCGCGACCGTGGGCGTCCCGGAGCCGTTGCTCGACGTCTCCGGCTCCGCCCCCTCGACGCGCGAGATGCCCTCCCTCTCCGACGCGGTGCGGGAAGCGGCCTCGCGCGACCCGTTCATCCTCGAGGCGGAGGCCAAGCTGCACGCCGAGGAGAAGAACACGAAGGCAATCGCAGCGGAGCTCCGCCCCGACCTGGCGCTCACCTCGACGATCTCGGTGCGCGAGGGCGGGGCGCCGTCGAGCAACGGGATCTCCGCGACGGCAGATGGCTTCGCCCCCTACGTCCCCAACTACGACGTCGGCCTCGTGCTGCGCTGGCCCCTCTGGAGCGGGACGGTCGCGGCGCGCGAGCGGGCGTCGCGCGCGCGGGAGCAGGTGCAGCGCGACGAGCTCGAATCTCGTGAAGTTCCGGCGCTCCACGGCGGTGCAGCAGGCGTACCTCGCCGTGGGCGTGGCCAGGGACAGGCTGCCCGCGTTGGAGCGGGCGGTGCAGGCGGCGCGCGCCAACTACGATCAGGCCGACGCGCGCTTCAAGTCGGGGATCGGCAACGCCGTCGAGCTCGCCGACGCCGAGGCCCTGCGGACGCGGGCCGAGATCGATCTCGCCATCGGCCGCTTCGAGCTCGCGCGCGCGCGAGTCGCGTTCGGCCGCACGATCGCAGAGGAGCCGTGAGGGCCCCCTCCCGGAGCCAAGGAGAGCACCAACGTGAGCCATGACATCCCCTCCGACGAGGTGGAGGGCCCGCCCGTCGGGCAGATCGAGCCGCCCCCCCGGGCGACGCCCGTCGCCGGCCGGACGGTGCCCATCGTCCTCGCCTCGGCCGTCGCCGGGGTCCTGATCCTGGGCGGGGTGCTCGTCTACAACGCCGAGTCCAAGGTGAACAAGGTCGCGCTCTCGGCGAGCGCCAAGCCCGTCAGCGTGCTCGCGGCGAAGGCCACGCCCTTCCAGCCCTCGCGGACCTACGTGGGCACGCTCGAGCCGTGGCTCTCCGCCCGCATCGGCCCGCAGCTCGTCTCGGCGTACATCGACACGGTGCTGGTGCGCCCCGGCGCGACGGCGGAGCACGGGGAGGTGCTCGCGACGCTGGACTGCCGCGACGCCAGCGCGGCGAGCCAGGGCGTCGCCATGGAGGCGCGGGCGATCGACGCGCGGCAGAAGGCGCTCGCCAGCGAGAGCGCCCGCATCCAGGGCCTCCTGGCGCAGAACTTCGTGTCGCCCAACGAGGCGGAGCAGAAGGCCGCGGAGAGCGCCGCCGAGGCCGCCGAGCTCGGGGCCATGAGGGCGAAGCTCGCCCACACCACCCTCGAGGTGAACGACTGCGTCCTCCGCGCGCCCTTCGCAGGCGAGATCGCGACGCGCACCATGGATCCCGGCGGGTTCGTCCGGCCCGGCCTGTCCATCGTCTCGATCGTCGACCGGACCACGGTGCGCTTCACGGCGGACGTGCCGGAGATCGACTTCGACGCGGTGCCGCCGGGGACCAAGGTGAGGATCCAGGTCGCAGCGACGAAGCAGGATCTCGTCGGGGTCATCGCCCGCCGCGCCCCCGCGGCCGACCCGGCGACGCGCACGGTGCACTTCGAGGTCGACCTCGCCAACCCGAGCCGCGAGATCCCGGTCGACACCACCGGCGAGGCGACGATCGACGTCGGCCAGCCGGTGCCCGCCACCGAGATCCCCATCTTCGCGGCCGCGGTGCGCGGCAAGAAGGCGACGGTCTTCGTCGTCGAGGGCGACGTCGCGCACACGCGGACCGTGGAGGTGAAGGGCGAGGTCGGCGGCAGCCTCTTCGTCGACACGTCGCTCCGGCCCGGAACCCTCCTCGTGACGGAGGGGCGCGCGCTGCTCAACGACGGGGACAAGGTGAGCGCCAAGCCCGAGCCCGAGCCGCCCTCGCAGCCTGCGTCGAGCGCGGCGCCCGCCATGATGCCCGTGAAGGCGGCTGCGCCGAACGGCGCGAAGGGGCACCACCAATGACCGGCCTGTCGCTGCGCAACCCGATCGCCATCCTGATGATGTGCATCGGGCTCTGCGTCTTCGCGGGCGTCGTCACGCCGCGGATGAGCATCGACACCTTCCCGGAGCTGACGCCGCCGGTGCTGGTGATCGGGACGCTCGCCCCCGGGCTCGGGCCCAAGGACGTCGAGAAGACGCTGAGCTGGCGGCTCGAGAAGTACGTGAGCGCCACGCCGGGCGTCGAGCACGTGGAGAGCGTCTCGCGCAACAACCTGAGCATCATCTACGTCTGGCTCAAATGGGGGACGGACCTCAACTCGGCGCAGACCCTGGTGCAGCAGCAGGCCGCCTTCGCCATGGCCGCGGTCCCCAAGTCGCTCGGCGTCCTCCCGCCGTTCGTGCTCCAGTACGACCCGTCGAACGCGCCGGTCATCCAGGTCGTGGTGAGCGGCGAGGCTTTCACGGGCCCGCAGCTCTACGACTACGCGCAGAACTACATCGAGCCGCTGCTCGAGGGCATCCCCGGCGTCGCCAGCGCCGCGCCGGACGGCGGCCGCATGCGGCAGATCAACGTCGTCGTCGACCCGTTCAAGGCCCAGGCGCGCGATCTGACCGCGGCCGACGTCTCCGCCGCGGTGGCCAAGTCCAACGCGCTCCTGCCCTCCGGCGAGTTCATCTCGCCCAAGTTCGACGCCAACGTCTACACCAACGCCATCCCCCCCGTCGTCGGGACCATCGGCGAGGCGCCCGTGAAGATCCGCGACGGCAAGCCCGTCCTCATCCGGGACGTCGCGCGGGTGGAGGACGGCGGCACGCCCCCCACGCAGTCCGTCTCGGTGAACGGCAAGGACGCGGTGTACCTCAACGTCCTGCGCATCCCAGGCGGGAACACGATCGAGATCGTCGACGCCGTGAAGAAGGTGGTCGAGAACCTGCACGATCTGCCGCAGGGGCTCACCGTGAAGCCGTACTTCGACCAGTCGACCTTCGTCCGGACGACGTACCACGGCCTCAAGAAGGAGATCATCCAGGCCCTCTTCCTGATCGGCATCGTCATCCTCGTCTTCCTCCAGAGCCTGCGCGGGACGCTCATCGTCTCGGTGGCGATCCCGCTCTCGTTCGCGATCACGCTGATCGTCCTCTACGCCTCGGGGCAGACGCTCAACGCCTTCACGCTCGGCGGCCTCACGCTCGCGATGGGCCGGCTCGTCGACGATGCGGTCGTGGTGCTCGAGTCGATCCACCGCCACCAGCGCATGGGCATGTCCAACCAGCGCGCGGCGCTCGAGGGGGCGAACGCGGTCGCGCTCCCGGTGCTCGCCTCGACGCTGACCACGATGGCGGTGCTCCTGCCCGTGCTCCTGCTCTTCGGGCTGGCGAAGAAGCTCTTCGCCCCGCTCGCGCTCACCGTGGCGGTCGCGATGATCGCGTCGTACTTCGTGAGCATGTGCGTCACCCCCGTGGCGTGCCGCTACTTCCTCGGCCACGCCGAGCACGGGCGCTTCGGCAAGGCGGTCGAGGCCGTCATCGACCGCATCGCCGCCCGCTACTCGGAGGTGCTGCGCAAGGTCCTGCCCCACCGCGTCGAGGTCATCGTGGCCTCGGTCGCGCTGGTCGTCGCCAGCGGGTGGACGGCCGCCCGGCTCCCGAGCACCTTCTTCCCGGAGATCGACGAGTCGATGGACATGATCTACGTCCGCTTCGCGCCCGGGATCTCGCTCCAGGATGCGTCCGGCAAGCTCAGCGCCATGGCCAAGTCCCTCTCCGAGGAGCTGCCCAAGGGGTCGGTCGAGATGGTGATCGCGAACCTCGGTACGCCGCAGAACGCGCGCGCCGCGATCGTCAGCCCCAACACCGGGCCCCACACCGGCTTCCTCCGCATGGCGTTCTCGGACCCGGAGGAGCGCAAGCTCTCCCAGGCCCAGCTCGCCTCCCGCGCCCGCGACATCCTGAGCCGCGAGTTCCCCGGCGTCGAGGCGCTCCAGTACCCCGGCGGCCTGGTCGCCAGCGTCTTCGCCAACGGCTACACCGCGCCCGTGGTGCTCGAGGTGCGGAGCGACAAGCTCGACGAGCTCGACGTGCAGGCGAAGGCCGTCGCCGACGTCGCCCGCCACGTCCCCGGCATCCGCGACGTCCGCGTCTCGCTCCAGATGGACTACCCCGAGATCCGCGTCGAGACCGAGCGCGAGAAGGCCGGCCTCGTCGGCGTCTCCTCGCGCGACGCGGCGGAGACGACGCTCGCCGCGACGCTCGGCAACATCAACATGCCGAGCGTGTGGATCGACCCGGTGAACGGGCAGTCGTACTACGTGGTCACCGCCTACGACGGCGCGCACGTCGTCGACACGCAGGCGCTCCAGCAGCTCCCGGTGCGCGTCAGCGACACCGGCCAGCCCGTCACGCTCGGGGCCTACGCCAAGATCCGCCGCAGCCTCGGCCCCATCGCCGTCGAGCGCAACCACCTCCAGCGCGCCGCCCACGTCCTCATGCAGACCGAGGGGCGCGACATCGGGAGCGCCGCGGCGGAGCTCGACGACGCGCTCAAGAAAGACCCGCGCACCCGCGACATCCACGTCGAGTGGGTGGGGCAGGTGCAGCTCATGCGCACCACCTTCTCCGGCCTCGGGCTGGCGCTCGGCCTCGCGGTCATGGTCGTGTTCATGATCATGGCCTCGCAGTTCAAATCGGTGCGCCTGCCCTTCGTCATGCTCTTCACCATCCCCGTCTCGCTCGTCGGCATCGTCCTCGCGCTCATGGCGGCGGGGCAGGGTTTCTCCATCACTGCGCTCATGGGGATCCTGATGGTCATCGGCATCGCCGTCTCCAACGGCATCCTGCTCGTGGACGACGCGAACACTCGCCTCAACGAGGGCGTGGACCCCGTGGAGGCCATCGTCGCCGCGGCGCGCTCGCGCTTCGTGCCCATCGCGATGACGAGCCTCGCGACGGTGATCGGCCTCATCCCCACCGCCCTGGGCCTCGAGCACGGCTCGGAGGCGAACCAGCCCCTCGCCCTCTCGGTCGTCGGCGGGCTCACCTCCTCCACCATCCTCTCGCTCTTCCTCGTCCCCGTGATGTTCCTCCTCTTCGCCAAGCGCGCCGTGCCCGAGGCGGAGCACGAGGCCGAGCACGCCCCGGCGCACGCCGGCGCCTGACGAGCAGCTCACCCGAAGAAGCGGCTCCGCCTCCCACTCCAACCCGCGATCACCTGCTCGCCCGGAGGTAGCGGGTGAGCGGGTTCTCCCGCCGCCAGAGCACGCCATCCATGAAGTAGTGGTGGATGTTCACGAACGTGTACAGCGCGGCGAAGTACGGCGTCGCCCCGAGCGCCGACGCGCGCTCGCGGCGCGGCACGAGGCCGTCGAGCGCCCACGGCGCGCCGTGGAAGAGGACCCACCCGAGCGCGAGCGCCGAGGCCGCGAGCAGCCCGATCCGCGCCCGGGACGACTCGAACCACGGCGGGCCCTCGCGCTCGCGCGCCCGGCCACGCTCCATGAGGCCCACGAAGTAGAGGTACTGCACCGAGTGGAGCGCCGGGACGGCGTAGCGCACGAGCGGGTCGGCGCCGGAACAGACCGACCACGCCCAGACGCTCGCGAGCAGCGCGACGAGCGGCGTGAAGATGGAGAGCCGCCCCTCGCGCCGCCACTTCACCACGAGCACGACGGCGAGCACGACCAGCGTCGCGGCGAACACGGCCCCGGCGAGCGGCCCGATCCAGGCCGGGCGCGCGAGCGTCGTGTACACGACGCCCTTCTCCTCCACCTCCTGCCCCGGGCGCCCGTGGCCCGACCACGCGTACGCCCAGCCGGCGAAGCAGTGCGCGAGGATCGCGAGCCGCTCCCGCGGGCGGAACGCGATGCCGCGGCGCGCAGCCAGCACCATCATCGCCCCGAACCCTTGCTTGACGTAGTGCCAGCCGACCAGCAGGAACATGAGCTGGATCATCCCGCCGAGCACGGCGGCGGAACGCATCGCCAGCGCCGCCGCGGCCCACGCCGCGAGCGCCGCCGGGACCACGAAGCCGGCGACGAGGTAGCGCGCGCGCTGCGCGGGGCTCCAGGCATTGCCGAGGGCGCGGGCTCGGACGTCCCGGTAGAACAGGACGTACGTGACCGAGAAGTGCGGGTCGTTCACCACGAACGCCGCGAGGAAGAACGTGAGCCCCGTGGCCAGATCCGCCGCGTCGAGCCCGAGCCATCGCCGGAGCAGCCACGAGGTGGCGAAGAGCAGCGGCGTCAGGCCGCCGACCGCGAGCAGCTCCCCGATCGACGCTCCGAGGCGCGCGCCCCTGCGCTGCTCGGCGCCTGCCGCCGGCGACGGATCGAGGGCGCGTGGCGCTGCCACCGAGGCGCTGGTCACCGCCGCATGGTGCCCGTTCGCGCGCCATTTCTCCACCGATCCCGCGTCCGCGCTTGCGCTACCCTCGCTCCATGATCGTCCGCGCCCTGAAGCTCGCCGCTCGCCGCCCCCTCCTCGCCCTCGCCATCGCGTGCGCGGCGCCCGTCCTCGCGACGGCCGCCGCCGTCGTCGCCCTCGGGGGCGCGCACCAGGAAGCGCTTGGCAACCCGCGCGCCGTGCTCGGCCGGGTCTGGTTCGACCGCCTCCCCGAGAAGGCGACGGACGAAGTGCAGATCTGGATCTGGTTCAGCAGCGGCGTGGGCCTCCACGAGTCCGGATCGGTGTGGCGATCCTCGTTCGACTTCTTCGAGTTCGAGCGCCAGGGCGACAAGCTGTCGATGGTGTACCTGCAAGATAAGAAGACCGCCGAGACCAAGATCACGGTGGCCTCCTGCGACGACAAGCCCCCCTTCGATCTCTGCCTGGATCTCTCGAACGCGCTCGGCGGCAACAAGCGCTACTACGGCTTCGGCGACGCAGACGACATGGCTTCGCGCATCCCGTGGTCGAAGGGCGTGCTCCGCGCCGCCGAGGCGCGCGCCAACGGCGTGCGGCGTTAGGGGTGTAAACAGCTCCTCGCCTACGCCGACGAGATGTCCTCCCCCGGCGCGATCGAGCGGCACCCCACGCGCCTCCTGCCCCCGCCCGTGCTGGCCGACCAGGTGAGGGAGCGCCCGGCCGAGGCGACGGTGGCGGCCTTGCGGCGGTGAGGCGCGGTCGAGGCGCCCGTCTGCCTTCAAGCTCCGATCATCGGGCCGCCTCCTCGACGTCCGCCTCTCTACTTTGCGATCCCCTCGATCGTGACCCGCGCGCCCCCACCCCCGTCCCCATGGGCGTTGGACCCATGCCCCCCGGCCCCCTCTCCCGCTGCGCGGGTCGAGAGGACCGGGTGGCGTAGCGCGAGACCGGGGGTTTTGCGGGCGTTTCCCGGGTGGTCGGGGGCGGGATTCTCATTTCGCACGATGAGGACTTCTTCCCGCACGAGGACGATGTGTTCCCCGACGAGGACGACTTCCTCCCGCACGGGGACGATGTGTTCCCCGACGAGGAGGAGTTCTTCCCGCACGGGGACGATGTGCTCCCCCACGAGGAAGAAATCTTCCCGCACGAAGACGATGTTCTCCCCGCACGAGGAAGACCTCTTCCCGCACGAGGAAGAAATCTTCCCGCACGAAACTGCTCTCCGGCCCGACGAGCGGGACACGGATGCGCGCCCGCGCAGGAGCGCGGTTCGACGGGGCAACAGGAGGCGTGTAGGGGAGCGGGTGTCGGGCGGGAACGGAAGGAAGGCGGAGGAGGGGATCCCCGAAAACGGCGACGGCGCCGGCTCCTTCCGGAGCGGCGCCGTCTCACGCGGGGGGCGGGCGCGCCCCTCTCTTCACGGGCTCAGTTCGGGAAGACGCCGAGCTCGTCGGGGTTGCCGAGGCCGTAGCGGAGGACGACCTCCTGCAGGTAGTCCGGCACTTCCTTGTAGTTCTGCACCTGCGTGACCCAGTGGTTGTCCCACTGCGACGGGAGCTGGGTGCAGCCCTTCGCGTGCAGCTTGTACGGCCCGCAGAACGTGGCCTGCGTAGCGTCGAACACGGTCGCGTCGCAGTCCTCCGGTGCCTCGGTGTCGCACTGCGCGGGCACGGCGCCGAGCTGGCCGGTCGGGGTGATCGAGCTGAGCGTCACGTCGAACCGGATGACCGGCGTGCCGTCGCTCATGAACGCGACGTGGTAGCGGCCGGTCGCCGGATCGAAGCCCGCGGTGGGGTGCTTGACCGGATCGCTCGGCTGCGTCGGATCGCAGAAGTACGGCGCGGCGCCGGTGGGCACCGGGTCCGTCGGGACGAAGTTCGGATCGCACGCGTACGCCTGCGAGGTCATGAAGTTCGCCCACTCGAGCACGCGCCCGGCGATGCCCTTCTCCACCCACTTGCCGCCGGTCGGCGGCGCCGTGATCGGCCCCTCGCACGAGACCTTGTTGGTCGCCGGCCCGCTGGTCGGCGTGTAGAAGAGGCACTCGTGGCCGTAGTCCCGCGCGTAGTACGTCTGCTGCGACACGGGGTCCTGCCACTCGATGCGGTTCGTGAACTGGGGGTTCGCGTTCTCGCCGAGGCGGTAGATCGTCATCATGTCGATCCAGTTCGACTGCTGATCCGCCGGGATGTACGCGAGCGTCCACGCGATGATGAACTTCTGCACCTCCCAGCCGATCTGCGGATCGATGCCCACGGTCTGTCCGATGGACATCGGGTTGAGCCCGGGCATCGCGTTCGAGTAGCTCTGGCAGACGTTGCTGCCGTTGAGCGGGTAGCAGTACTGCGGCCCCTCGCTCGGCCACCAGCTCGTCCAGAGGAGCGGGTCCTTCGGGTACTGGAGGGCCGTCTTGTTGGCGGGATCGTACGGATCCGCGGTTTTCGTGGTGTTCGGCGCAGGACCGTTCGCGGTCTCCGTCGCCGTCACCTGCGGGGCGAGGATCGAGCGGTCGCCGGTGAGGGCGTTGCCGATGACGCGGCGCCAGGCGTCGGGGAGCACGTCCGCCATGCCGACGGAGCGGAAGCGGGCGTCGTAGAAGTCCTGCCGGCTCTGGCTGATGAAGCGGTCCTCCGAGAGGGAGAGGAGGATCGCGGCGTTGATCTTGTCGTAGTACGAGCCGCAGTTCTCCTCGTAGTCGACGTCGTAGTCGCCCTGGTTCATCGCCAGGGAGTTCTCGAGCAGGTGGCCGCCGAAGCCGATGCTGCCGAGGACGCCGGGCTGCATCTCGATGCCCATGTAACCCGTGGTGCCCTCGGGGATGACGACCTCGGTGGTGCCGGGGTTGCCGTCGGGATCGGCCGCGGAGCGGAGGGTTTGGTCAACCAAGCCGATCGGCAGGTAATTCATCGCCGCGTTCGCCGACGCCATGGAGTAGTGCGGGCCGGACTCCGGCCGAGAGAGCTCGCGGGTGAAGTGATCCATGGCCATCGTGGCCGCGATCATGTTCTCCTTGAAGTTGCTCTCGATGAGGTACGGGAAGAGCGTGTCGAACGTGTAGCCCTGGTTCTCCGCGAAGTCCTTGTAGATGTTCGCGTAGAAGCCGATGCCGCCCGCGATGTTCAGCATCTTCTCGTTGTACCGGGAGTAGGAGCGGTCCGACGCCGCGCGGACGTTGAAGGTGGTGCGGCCGCGCCGGAAGTTGTCGAGGATGTGGCGGTCCTCCTGCGTCGTGATCAGGAACTGGAGCTGCTCGTACGGATCCCCGCCGTTGTCATGGCGGAAGACGGAGACGTTGCCGAGGTCGGCCCAGTTGTCGCTGGCGAAGGAGTAAGGCACGCGCACGCGCTTGGTGACGGGATCGACGGCGTTGCCGCCGCGGTAGTTCGTGAGGTTGCCGCCGTACTCGCTCGCGAGCGGCATGCGCAGGTCGTTCCACCCCAGGTAGTCGACCGGGAGGGACCGGCACTTCGAGGGCACGCCGCCGACGGAGACGATCTTCCCGTCGAGGACCTGGTCCCAGATGCCGTCGACCGACGCGTTCCACCAGTCGGGCTGCTTCGGCGTCACCGTCTGGCAGTCCGAGATCAGGTTGTAGTTCTTCTGGAGCTGCGAGTAGTGGAACGGCGGGCTGCTCGTGGCGGTGCCGATGGGGCCCATCTGGTACTGGATGCCGCCGAGGCCGCCGAAGTTGTCGGTGGTCGTGAGGAGGCCTTCGCCGATCTGACCGTTCGAGAGGTAGCTCCCGTCGAGCTTCCCGTTCGTCGTCACGTTGTAGACGCTGGTCACGTCACCGTAGAACATGCGCGCCGCGGCGAAGTCGTAGGAGCCGAGGCCGAGGGTGTCCTGCGAGACGTCGCCCGGGTAGTCCATGACCGACGACTGCATGAACATCCAGATCATCTGCGACTGCTCCTCCTCCGTGAGCGGATCCCAGTAGCGGGGCCCGGTGCAGGTGGAGCCGTCGGTGACCGCGTTGGTGCAGGGCGTGGTCTGCTTGCCGTTCTGCGTGCGGAGCTGCCAGTACTGCGGGCGGTAGTGGAGCGCGGCGTACGAGCTGACGAAGTTGTGGCGGAGGCCGACGGAGTGGCCCATCTCGTGCGCCAGGACCGCGTACTGGTAGCGGCGGCGGATGTAGTTCTGCATCGAGTTGTAGCGATTGTCCGTCTCCTCCGGGGTCTCGATGCAGGTGGTGCTGCCCGAGCCGTTCTTCGAGCACTGCTGGCTCGCGCAGTCGGATGCCTGCGTGCACGCCTGCGAGTTGCGCGGGAACTTGCGCTTCATCGCGTCGGCGATGCCGGTGAGGGACGACGCCTCGGGCGCCTCCTCGAGCAGGCAGTAGCCGTTCGCCGCCATCATGTTCTCGCGCATCTGCTGGATCTGCGAGGTGACGCGCGGGTTGTTGAGCGTGACGGGGGACGCGTAGTCGTCGACGTTGCCCTGGGGGATCTGGGAGGTGATGCCGGCGCGCTGGAGCATCGCCGGGTTCAGGAGCGTCGACTCCGTCGTCGACCCGTGCATCGCCGCGAAGCGCGCGGCGGTGACCTGCGCGTTCGTCGAGGGGAAGTCGCTCGAGATCATGACGTCCCTCGAGACCGCGCCGTACTTCTGCTGGACGGCCTGCTGGACCGCCGCCGGCAGGCTCTTGGCCCGCTGCTCGTACGTCGCGGTGTCCATGCCGGCCGTGGCCGCGAGGCGCTGCGGGATCTGCTTCCGGCTCATCGTCGGGCCGTGGCCGTCCGCGCCGAGGCCAGCAGCCTGCGCCCACTTGTCGATGTAGGTGCCGTTGGTGATGTCCTCGGTCGTCAGCTCGCCGTTCATGTAGCGGACGAGGTCGACGAGGCTCTGCGACGCGATGTCGGTGACGTACGTCCAGATGTTGATGCTCGCCGCCACCTTCTCGCCGGTGAGCGGATCGTCGCCGTCCACCATGATGCCCCATGCGGAGGGCTGCTGCGGCTTATCGATGCTGAGCACGGTGTTGTAGCGGATGTCACCGAGGCGCGGCGCGAGGCCGATCGGGCCGCACGCGGGGTGATCGCTCGAGACGACCGGGTTGTGGCAGAGCACGATCACCGGATCCATCGGGACGATCTGTGCCATCGCGACGATGTTCGGGTCGGTGCTGGCGTCGACGCTGCGCTCGGCCGCGAGGGCTGCCGCGCCGGCCACCGCCTGGGTCTTGCAGTCCTGCGAGGACCAGCCCGACTGCCGCGCGGAGTCCGCCCCCGAGCTGTCGGTGAGGCCCTGCGGGTTCGATCCGCCGGCGGCTTTGCGGCGACAGATGTCGAGGTCGCGCGAGATGGCGACGGCTTCGACGTTGTCCTCCTCCTGCCCGGTCCACATGGGGAACGTGGCCGCGCAGTTGGTGCGCCCCGGTCCGCTTGCACTCGACGAGGCGCGAGGTCTGGATCGCCGTCTTCAGGGCGAGGTCCCACTCCTCCACCGCCCAGTTCGTCGCCTCGAACAGGTTCTCCCCGCTCTGCTGCGCGGTCGCGAGCTCGGACTGGAGGGTCTTGATCGTGTTCGGATCCGTCGCGGCGGCGATCTGCGCCTGGAGGCTGTCGATCTGGTCCGTCGAGGCCCCGTTGACGTACCAGGGGATGGTGACCGGGGTACGCTTCTGGTAGGGCAGCGTACACTTCTTCTTGAACACGTCGCAGCGCGAGCCGCCGGCGCCGACCTTCGCGCTGACCGCCTCGCACTCGTCCGCGGTGCCGTTGTGGTCGAGGTCGCGGTTCGGATCGGCGTTCGGGTCGCCCGTGGGCTGCTCGGTGGTGGCGTAGGTGGCGCAGGGCACGTCGCCCGTCATGCTGGTCGGGTCGTCGTAGTAGTGGCTGCGCTGCCAGATGTTGTACCGGCTGGCGAAGCGGTACCACTGCTGGTCGTCGATGCCGTAGTCGCGCGTGTACCCCAAGCGGTCGGTGGTGAAGACACCGAAGGCCTGGAAGCGGTACCCGTCGTAGCGTGATCGGCTCGTAGTCGGTGTCGACCACCTTCCGGAACGAGTACCGGAGGGTGATCTCCATCGGGTTACAGTTGCCGTACGGCTGCGAGCCGCCCGCGAAATCGCCCGGGAGCATGCAGGCCGGGATCTGGTTGATGCCCCAGCCGAGGGAGGACGAGATCGATCACCGCCGGCTTGGCGAACGCCTTGACGGTGACGTCGAAGTAGCCGTTCTCCGCGTCGAAGTGCGGGGCGTCCGGCTGGTTCGGGTCGAGGACGGTGTACGAGAGCGGCTCGTACTCGATGCCGCCGATCCACCCGAGCGCGGTGAGCGTGTCGAAGTCGTACGAGTCGGTGGCCAGGTTCTGCGACCAGTCGACGCGGAAGTACTGGCGCTGATACCAGGGCCGGTCGGTGCTGTTCTCGACGACGACGTTGAGCTCCTCGCCCGTCGTCGGGTTGTACGAGCGGCGGATGTCGAAGTGCGAGCTGATCTTGTAGCTCGCGACGATCTGACCGTCCTCGGTCGTCTTCTTGATGACGCCGTCGGTCATGTTGCCCTTGCCGTCCGTATTCGCGATGCGCTCGTACGAAAGGCGGGCGTTGAGGTAGTTCTCGGTGATCTCCCACCTGATGCGGGACACCGGCTGGGCGTACGTCGACGTGAACAGGCCGTCCTGCGCCGCGCCGTAGCCCACGTCGACGACCGTCCCACGCATGTAGAACTCGGGGTCGTCGCTCGGGTCCTCCAGGTTGGGGCCGACGAAGAAGGACTTCGCCAGCGCGTCTGCCTGCACTTGGTTGATGGGTGCGCGTTCTTGCGCGCATCCCACCGCGCCGCCCGCTACGAGCCCCATCGCTCCCAGCAGCAGCGCTCGCGTCCACATCCGTCCCATCGGAGGTTCCTCCTTCAAAACGCCGACCGAAAGTTCAAACAGAAGCCGTTCGTGTTCTCCCGCGCCCCTTCGGGGCTTGGTCGAGGCGCGTTACTCACGCGTCACGTGCGTCGGTTGACGCATGCAGGAGCCCCGAAGGGCGCGACCTGTCCCGCTAAGCAAGTTTTCTGCCACGCTGTAAGAGCCAGATTCTTCAAGAGATTTATGACGCACCCCCGTGTGTCTTGCCGCCCGCGTTAGGGCTCTGACCCTCGCCGAGGCGGGCCTCGACGGCTCGGGCGTGCGCCGTCAGACCCTCCGCCCGCGCCAGGGCGCTGACGGCGGGACCATGTCGCCGCAGCGCGTCGGCCGAGTAACGGAGGATGCTGGAGCGCGCCACGAAGTCGTGGACGCCGAGGGGGGAGCCGAAGCGCACGCAGCCGCCCGTGGGCAGCACGTGCGAGGGGCCGGCCACGTAGTCGCCGAGGGCGACGGGGGTCGACGCGCCCAGGAGGGCGGCGCCGATCGACGGGATGCGATCGCACACCGCCTGCGGGTCCGCGACGTGGAAGGCGACGTGCTCGGCGGCGATGACCTCCGCCACCTCCACGAGCCGCTCCAGCGATGGGACGACGAGGATCGCGCCGTGGGCGCGCACGGACGCCTCCGCGATCCCGCGCCGCTCGAGGACGGCGAGCTGCGCGTCGATCGCGGCGGCCGCGGCGGCGGCGAGCGCGGGCGAGGTGGTGAGGAGCACGGCGTAGGCGGCCTCGTCGTGCTCCGCCTGGGAGAGCAGGTCGGCGGCGCAGAGGGCCGGGTCGGCGTGCTCGTCGGCGAGCACGAGGATCTCGCTCGGGCCCGCGATGGAGTCGATGGCGACCTCGCCGAAGACGAGGCGCTTGGCGCAGGCGACGTAGGCGTTGCCCGGGCCCACGATCTTGTCGACGCGGCGGAGGCTCTGCGTGCCGTAGGCGAGCGCGGCGATGGCCTGGGCGCCGCCCGCATCGAAGAGGCTGGTGACGCCGGCGAGGTGCGCCGCCGCGAGGAGGCGATCGTCCGGGTCCGGCGTGGCGAGGACGATCTCCTTCACCCCCGCGACGCGCGCGGGGATCGCCGCCATGAGGACGCTGGACGGGTAGCGCGCCTTGCCGCCGGGCGCGTAGACGCCCACGCGGGTGAGCGGGCGCACGCGCACGCCGAGGGCGATGCCGTCCTCCTCCTCCACGAACGAGGCGCGGGCGAGCTCGGCCTCCCGCTGGCGGATGTGGAAGCGCTCGATCCGCTCGGCCGCGAGCGCGAGCCCGTCGCGCACGGCCGGCGGGAGCCGGGAGAGCGCGGCCGCGCCGCCCTGGACCTCGCGCACCAGGGTGGCCGGTGCACGGTGCTCGAACCGCTCTACATAGCGCCGGACGGCCGCGTCACCCTCGGCGCGCACCGCGGCGAGGATCTCCCGCACGGCGGGGGCCACGGCCTCCAGGTCACCCGTCCCGCGCGCGGCGAGCGCGGCGAGCGCGGCCGAGAAGGCGGGGGTGCCGTCGGTGAGGATGGGGAGGAGCGTGGGCATGGACTGCGGCGAAGGGGCTCGCCGCGTACCATGGGGCGCGCGGGAAGGGGAGAGGGAGGGGGAGGAGAGCGAAGAAAACGGAGGGCGGACCCGTCCCCCCGCCGCCCACCGTCACGGCTACGGCTGTGCGCAGATCCAGTATCCCTGGCCGAGGAGCTGGCTCTGGATGCACTGCGTCCCCGGGGGGCAGACCGAAGCGTTGTTGGTGCACACCACGAACTCCGAGCCCGGCTGGTTGCACGTCGGCTGGCAGGAGGCGCCCGTGTAGAAGGCCATGCCGTTCATCACGTTGTACTGCGCGCAGCAGGTGCTGCCGGGGCAGTCCGCGGGGCTGCTGCAGGTGAGCTCGGAGTAGCCCTGCGGGCAGCTCCCCTTCATGCCGCAGTGGTCGCCCGCGCCCGCGGGGTCGAAGCAGCAGACCTGGCCCGTCTTGCAGGGGCTGCCGTTGCACCACACGGGGGGCACGGGGCCGCCGCTCGTGGACGAGGCGCTGGAGCTGCTGCTCGCGCTCGAGCTGCTGGTGCTGCTCGCGGTCGACGAGGTGCCGCCGGTGCCCGAGGACGCGCTCGTGCTGGCGGCGGTGGCCATGGCGGTGGCGACCGGCGACCCCGAGCCCGCGCCGCCGGGGCCCGAGCTGCCCGCCTGCGTGCCGGTGCTGGTCGCGCCCGTGCTGGTCGCGCCCGTGTGACCGGCGCCGGTGGCGACCGCGCCGCCGGCGCCGAAGAGCGCGTCCGTGTCGGGGAGACTACCGCAGGCGCCCAGGAGCACGCCCAGCGAGGCAGCCGTAAGGAGGATGGCCAAGCGCTGCATCGGGAAGAGACCTCTCGCGGCGAGGAGGGTACTCGGCGCGCACGCTGCGTCCATCGAATTCCGGGGGGGCGCGCGTGCGCCTCCCTGGAAAATGTGCAGCGATGCGCGCTGTCGGAGAGGCGCCTAGCCCCGCTCGACGCCCATCAGCCGCTCGAGCGAGTCGCGCAGCTCGGCGAGCTCGCCCTTCTTGATGAAGTCGTAGGCGCCCGCGTCCGTCGCCGCCTTCTTCGCCTCCTCGAAGCCCGAGTAGACGATGCAGCGGATGTGCGCGGTGGCGTCGATCGCCCGGAGCCGCTCGAGGGCGCGCACGCCGTCGAGGCCCGGCGTCTTGACGTCCAGGATGAGCGCGTCGGGCTGGAGGCTGCCCACCGCGACGAGCGCGTCGAAGGGATCCTGGAACGTGGTGAGGTCGAACTTCTTCGACAGCGTGCGCCGCACGGCGGCGAGGACGGCCGGGTCCTCGTCCACCACGACGACCTTGGGCTTGCCGAGCCGCAGCACCTCCGGGATCGGGTAACCGTACTTGCGGAGGAAGTCGAGGACGTCGAGGCGCCTGAAGCGCAGGTGCCGCCCGGGCGTGCGGAAGTGGCGGATCTCCCCCTTGTCGGCCCAGTTGTGGATCGTCTTGAGGTCCACCTGGCAGAAGCGCGCGACGTCGCTCGCCGTGAAGAGCTCCGGTTGCTGCGTGGTGCTCGGCGTGGTGGTGGCTGCTTCTTTCTCTTCGCTCGTCATCGCACTGCTCCCATCGACCCGTGCCGGAGACCCGAGGCCTCCTCACGTGGTGGCTCGTCCTCCTGTGGCTCCCCCGTCTTCGATCGCTCCCGGCGGATCCTCGCTCACGAAGCGCGCGTCCCTGAGGACGAAGCGCGTCGGCCCGTTGACCCGCCGCTCGCGCACGGCGTGCGCTGGGTCGCCGGGGAGGGCGAGGAAGGGAGCGACGTCGTCCGGCACGAAGTGGGGGCAGATCGGCCGGAGAGATTGTTGCGCCGCCAGCTCGAAGGCGGCCCGCACGTCGGGCGCGGCGGTCAAGGTCTCGAGCGTGCGCGTCGTCGGCGGAGCGAGGAAGATCTCGCCGCGCGCGAAGCGCTGCAGCACCGTGGTCGGACGCGCCCAGAAGCTCATGGTGGTCTCGTGCTCGTCGTGGCGCCCGACCTGGCCGAGCGGTAGCTCGAGCAGGAAGAAGCGCGCGTCGTAGCGCCGGCTCTCCGCCTCGGGCGTCACCCAGCGGGCCCAGGGCACGAGCGCATGTCGAGCGCGAGGCGCAGGCCCCGGCGGGCGAGCGCGGCGGCGAGCCCGGCCTCCTGGCCGGGGGGAAGGACGAGGCCGTGGGCCTCGCGCCGGATGGCGTCCACCTCGGCGTCCCCGACCGCATCCGCCGGCTCTCCGGCCCGGACGAGCGGGATGATGTTGCCCTCCTCGAGCGCCTCGCGGCACGCGGCCACGGCGATCGCGCGGGTGCTCGGCTCCCCCTCCACCATCTCCGCCCCCCGCGGGTGGGGCTCGGTGGCGAGCGAGGCCCAGACGTCGGCGCCGTCCGCCGGGTCGACCTTCCCGCCCGGGAAGACCACCGCGCCGCCGAGGAAGCTCGACTTCTGGTGCCTGAGCACACAGAAGACCTCGAGCCCCTGCGCGCCGTCCCGCACGACCACCACCGTCGCTGCATGGCGGGGCACGGCCGGCTCTCTTTTCGGATCGAAACTTAACAATCTAGGAGAAGTTTCTTCCACGTGATCAAGCTTTCGTCAAACCGGGAGCATCGGCCGGACAGCCCCGGGTAAGAAGTTCTAAGGGCTCGTTTCTCTTACGTGTTCGGATGGGGCTCGTCACCTGGACGGACCCCGGCCCCATCCGTCCTTCCCGAACGTCCTTCTTCCGTCTCACCTTGCCCCGTCCGGAGAGGCAGCGTGCAAGGCGGCTTGCGAAAGGCGGCTACACGTGACGACCGGGCCCCGTGGGCCTTCCATTCATCCGATGGTTGACGAGCCGGAGCATCTCACCTACCGTTTCGCGCCTTTCCGAGCGGGGGCTCTGTCGTTCCCTTCGCCTCGGGCGGGTGACGCGCAGGCCGTCATCGCGACCTGCGGGTCACGCTCCCTGCTCCCACGCGGAAGGCCCGTTCCCTGCCGGCACGGGGGGCGGTGTCCCGGGTTTTGCATCCGACGGAGCACCGACGGCGGTTCTCTCCGGGGTGGGCTCCCAGCGAGCCCTATGACGGCGGCCTTCATGGCCGATCGGCCTCATGTCGCGGGCTCCGTCGTGGCGAGGTGAACGCGGCCCGTGCCGGCCGGATCGGCGCAGGGCGATCGGGGAACAGAGATGAACAAGGCGCAGCTCAAAAAATTCAAGGGCCTCCTCGAGGCGAAGCGCGACGAGATCATCAAGAAGGCGAAGCAGACGCTGACCGAGGACATGATGCTCGACTCCAGCGACCTGCCCGACGAGATGGATCTCGCGTCGAGCGAGTACCTCCAGTCCTTCACCTTCCGGCTCCGCGGGCGCGAGAAGTCGTTCCTCGACAAGATCCAGAAGGCCCTCCTCAAGATCGAGGACGGCTCCTTCGGCAAGTGCGAGGAGTGCGACGAGGAGATCTCGGTCAAGCGCCTCGAGGCGCGCCCCGAGACCACGCTCTGCATCCGCTGCAAGGAAGACCAGGAGCGGGTCGAAAAAGACTACGGATGACCCGAAAGTGGAGGGGGGCGGTCCTCGTCGCAGCCCTGGCTGGCTGCGCGCCCGTCCTGCCTCCTCCGGTTTCTCCCCCGTCCGTCACGGCGGCCCCTCCGGCCGAGCCGGCGGAGCCGCCTCCCGTCGTGGCGCTACCGCCGCCCGCGCCTGCACCTCCGCAGGTGCCCGCGCAGCCGCTCCCTCCCTTCCCACCGCCCGCTTTCTCCGCCCCCGTCCGGCGCACCGCCAAGCCGGGCGACGGCGCCTGGGAGCCGCTCGTCCCCGCGGGCCCCTCCGAGCCGGCGCTCCTCTACCGGACAACCGTCCACCCCGATCCGATCAAGCACGACGTCTACGTCGCCGTCGTCGCCGTCGACCTCACCCGCGTCGCCCTCCGCCTCGTGGCCGGCACGCACGAGCCGCGCTCCTCCACCGTTCCGCCGGAGCACCGCCCCGGCGTCGTGCCGCCGGAGGACCTGCCGGACCTGATCGCCGTGATGAACGGCGGCTTCATGACGCACCACGGCGCGTGGGGGATGATGGTCGGCGGCGAGGTCATCGCGAAGCCCCACGACGACGGCTGCATCGTCGCCCTCCTCGCCGACGGCGGCGTCCGCGTGCGCACCTACGCGGAGCCCGGCGCCGCGCAGCCCGACGTCTCGGCCTACCGTCAGACCCCGCCCTGCCTCCTCGAGGGCGGCGCCGTGAACGACGCGCTCCTCGGCGCGGAGAAGCCGCGCCGCTGGGGGATGTCGGAGACCGGCGCCATCGACATCCGGCGATCCGCGCTCGGCGTCGCGGAGGGCGGCCGCACGCTCCTCTACGGCCTCGGCGAGTGGGTCACCCCGCGCGAGATGGCCGAGGCCATGCGCGCCGCCGGCGCCGTCTCTGCCGCGGAGCTCGACGTGAACTGGTCCTTCACCCGCTTCTTCCTCTACGGCCCCGGCCCCACGCCGGACGCCCCGCCCGTGGTCACCGCCACCCTCGTCCCCAAGCTGAAGCACGCGCCGGGGCAGTACGTGAAGAAGCCCTCGGACCGCGACTTCTTCTACCTCGTACGGCGGCGCTGAGCCTTCGGCCCTTCAGCAGGGGAGCTTGCCGCAGCAGGTGCAGCAGATGGCGTCGGGAACGCACGTGCCCGCGCAGCCGATGGTGCCGGGCGTGCTGCCCCCTTCGCACGGGCAGTGGAAGGTCGACGTGCAGGCGTCGCCCAGGTTGGACGGCGTCGCGATGGAGCACCCCCCGGTGCACGTGACGGTGCCGCCGCACTTCCCGCAGCTCGTCCCGTAGTTCGAGGGCGTCGCGACCGTGCAGTTGCCGGTGCAGTCGTAGACGCCGCCGCAGCTCCCGCACGGCTGGTCGTAATTGCTCCCGCAGGCGGTGCACTTCCCGCCGACGCACGCGTCCGTACTGATGCAGTCGTTGTTCGTGTTGCAGGCGTCGCCCGTGCCGCAGGGCGGGCAGCTCCCGCCGCCGCAGTCGACGTCGGTCTCCGTGCCGTCCTTCATCTTGTCGGTGCACTCGCCGACGCACATGTTGCCCTTGCAAACGTTGCCGGTCGAACAGTCGCTGTTCTGGATGCACGCGACGCATGCGCCCGACGAGCAGACCTTGCCGCCGGAGTCGGTGCAGGCGGTGCCGTCCATCACGTTCTGCATCCCGCAGGCGCCGTTCGTGCACGTCGCCTTGACGCAGCCCGACGTGGGCTGCGTGCACTGCGAGGCGTCCAGGCACACGACGCACTCACCGCTGCCGTTGCAGTACTTGCCGCCGTTGTCGGAGCAGCCGAGCCCCATCACCGACGGGTTGCCCATGCAGCTTCCGCCGATGCAGCTCTGGGGCAGGCAAGTGGTGCTGACCGTGTCGCACTGCGCCTGGTTGCACCCGCCGCCCGAGCTGGAGCTCGACGTCGCGGGGCCCGTGTCCGACGACGTGACGCTCTTGCCGCCGGTGCCGGAGCTGGTCGTCGTGTGGCCCGAGCTGCTGCTCATGTGGCTGCCGGTCGTCGACCCCGCGCCCGTGCCCGTCGCCTGGCTGCTGCTGGAGCCGGCGCCGCCGGGTCCGCCCGGGCCCTCGAAGCTCCCGACCAGCAGGGTACAGCTCGCGCTCGATGCCGCGAGCGCGGCGAGGCCGACCAGCCACTCGAACCAGACGATGCGCCTCATTGGAAGCTCCCCTCCGCGCCGAGCACGGCACCACCCGCGATTGGGCTCAAGGACCAGCCCACCGTGGCCCCCGCGGGGGCCGCCTTGGGCGCCGTCACCACCAGCACCACGCCGGCTGCGGCGAGCACGCCGCCCGCGATGAACCCGGCGGTGGAGGCGGCGCCCAGCGCGTCGTACGTGCCGAGCTTGGACACGTCCTGCTGCGGGCACTTGCCGCCGGTGCAGTCCGTCTTCAGGCTGCCGTGCATCGCCAGCACGCCCGCGCCCGTCCCGACGCCCATCAGGAGCGCGGCGCCGCCCACGCCGATCCCGACGAAGCCCAGCGTCTTGCGCATGGAGCCGCCCGACGCCGGGGTGCCGCCGGGAGCCGTCGCCGGAGGCTGTCCGGAGGACGGCGCGGCGGGCCCGGCGGGGAGCCCGGCCGGCGCGGTCAGCGCGAGGGGGATCGACTGCTCCTGGCCCTCGCCGAGCGTGACGGGCGTGCGGTCGACGACGGTGCCGCTCACCTCGGCCACGATCTCGTGGGCGCCGGGGTCGACCGCGCGCTTCACGCCGAAGGCCGCGGAGGCCAGCGGCTGGCCGTCGATCTTCACCGTCGCCCCGTCCACGCCCGAGACGGTGATCGTGATCCAGGCGAGCCGCGGCTGCACCGCCGCGAGCTCGGCCTTGGCGGCGGTCTGCGCGTGGACGAAGGCCGGCGGCGGGTTCGCCGGCAGGGGCTCGTTGATGATCTTGCGGTAGGACTCCTCCGCGTCGACCAGCTTGCCGAGCCCGACCTGC
Organism: uncultured delta proteobacterium; assembly: GCA_963827955.1. Classification (GTDB taxonomy): domain Bacteria; phylum Myxococcota_A; class Polyangia; order Polyangiales; family Polyangiaceae; genus CAWHDJ01. Next base: position 742,997 of record CAWHDJ010000018.1, read on the forward strand.
GCGCGCGCCAGGCCGAGCACCAGCGTGGGCGCGTGGAAGAGCGCCTCCGCGCGGGCGAAGCGGTCGGCGGCGGTGGTGAAGTCCTTCCGTTTCAGCGCGGCCTCGCCGTCCTTGCCCAGCTCGCGGGCGGTGGCGCGGTCGGCCGACGACGGCTCCGCGGCGGCCACGGCGGGGAGCAGGAGGACCACGGCGATCGGGCAGAGGAGGGCAGGGAGCTTCATCGCGGGTCCATCCGGGGGCGTCAGAAACCGAGCGAGTCGGGCGGCGGGGAGGCCGGCCTCCTCGCGGGCGCGGCGTGCGCGGGCGCGGCGTGCGCGGGCGCGCTCGCCGACGACGTGGGGGCCTCGGCCGCCGCGGCGCTGGCCTTCGCGGAGGGGGCCGGGGGGGAGGGGGCAGGGGGCTCGGCGGGTGGGGACGACGGCGCGACCGACGCGGAGGGTGCCGGCTTCGCGACCGGCGCCGCCGATGCCGTCACCGCGGGAGGCGGCACCGCCGAGGCCGCGCGCGACGTCGTGCTCGCGAGCCCGCCGCGCAGCGCGAAGAACGCGCCGCCGCCCAGCGCCGCGAGCCCGATCACACCCGCGACAATCCAGCCGGCGCGGCTCGGCGGAGCGGCCGCGGGCATGTTCAGCGACTGCTGCATCGGCGTCGGCGCCGCACCCATCGGGGGCTGACCCCCGCCGGGGACACCGGGGGACGAGGCCCCCGCCTGCCACCCCGGCGCGGAGCCGCCCGCCTGCCACCCCGGCGCGGAGGCCCCCGCCTGCCACGCGCCTGGAGCGGTGCCCGGCGCCGATCGCGCCGCCCACGCCCCGGACTGGGGGGGCACGGCGCCCGGCTGGGGTGTGGCTCCCCCGGGGTACGGGGTGATCGGGTGACTGGGCGTCGGCATGGCCACCGTCCCCCCGGCCCCCGCCGGCATCCCCCCGCCGGGCGAAGCCATGGCCGCCCCGACCTCCACCCCCATCCCGACCGTCACGCCGAGCGCCAGGCCGAGGGCGTCCGTGAACTCCTTCGCGTTCTGGAAGCGCTCCGCGGGGTTGCGCGCCGCGGCGCGCGCCCACCAGGCGTCGAACGCCGGCGGCACGTGGGCGGCGTGGGAGGGCACGGGCAGCGGCTCGACGATGATCTTCACGAACAGGTCGCCGAGCGCCTCGCCCATGAAGGGCAGCCGGCCCGTCATGCACTGGTACACGACCACGGCCAGCGCCCAGAGGTCGGATCGGTGGTCGATGGCCTTGGACCCTCGCGCCTGCTCCGGGCTCATGTAGTAGGGCGTGCCGAGCACGGCGCCCGTCTTGGTGCTCCCGTCGATGGCCGAGTCGTTCACCTTGGCCACGCCGAAGTCGAGGACCTTGGCGATCTCCCGGTCCTCGTCCCGGGTCAGGAAGATGTTCGCCGGCTTGAGGTCGCGGTGGACGAGGCCCACGCCGTGCGCCTTCGCCAGCGCGCGGCCCACCTGCATGGCGACGGCGAGCGTCTCCTGCGGGGCGAGCGTGCGGCGCTTGTGGAGGCGGTGCTCCAGAATCCTCCCCCTCGAGCAGCTCCATCGCGATGTAGGGCATGCCCTCCCAGACCCCGTGATCGAGGATCTGGACGACGTGCGGGCTGCGGAGCTGCGCCGCCGCCTTGGCCTCCCGCTCGAAGCGGGCGCGCAGCTCGGGGTTCTGGGCCGCCTCTTCGTGGATGAACTTGAGGGCGCAGGGCACGTCCAGCGCCGTCTGCTGCCCCAGCCACACCGCCCCCATGCCCCCCTTCCCGAGGGGTCGGACGAGCTCGAAGCGCCCGGCGACGGTGAGTCCTGGTCTAAGCTCCACGGGAAGGCGCCAGCCAGGGTACACACGCCTGCTGGGGTCGTCGAGCCCACCGCTCGCGGAAGGCAGCGGACCGACGGGGGAAGGCAGCGGACCGGCGGGGAAGAGGCTGGCCCAGGAGAACCTGCAATCCCTGGCCGGGGGAGGCTGGGCTCGGGCAGCCTCCCCTTGAACCCCGCCTTGATGCCGGCCACGGCGGCCGTGGTGCAGGGCGCGGCGGCCGGGATGCGAGGCGCGGCGGCCGGGATGCGGGGCACGGCGTCCCTGATGTAGGGCAGGGCGGCCGGGATGCAGGGCAGGGCGGTCGGGATGCGGGGCACGGCGGCCGAGATGCAGGACACGGCGGCCGAGATGCGGGGCAGGGCGGCCGGGATGCAGGGAACGGCGTCCCTGATGCAGGGTAGGGCGGCCGGGATGCAGGGAACGGCGTCCCTGATGCAGGGTAGGGCGGCCGGGATGCAGGGAACGGCGTCCCTGATGCAGGGTAGGGCGGCCGGGATGCAGGGCACGGCGTCCTTGATGCAGGGAACGGCGTCCCTGATGCAGGGCAGGGCGTCCCTGATGCAGGGCAGGGCGTCCGGGATGCAGGGCACGGCGTCTCTGATGCAGGGCACGGCGTCCCTGATGCAGGGCACGGCGTCCCTGATGCAGGGCAGGGCGTCCGTGATGCAGGGCACGGCGTCCCTGATGCAGGGCACGGCGTCCGTGATGCAGGGCACGGCGTCCCTGATGCAGGGCACGGCGTCCCTGATGCAGGGCACGGCGTCCCTGATGCAGAGGGCACGGCCGCCGTGACCGGGCCGCGACGCAGGTGACGGGGGCCGGGCTCACGTCGCGCCAAGACCATCGGCGTATGCGCCACCAGCGACGCCTCAGGTCGCGCGGACGCCGCTCGTCTTGCCCAGACGCGAGCCCGGCGGTAGCCGGGCTTCAGGTGGCGGGGTTCAAGGGGAGGCTGCCCCGAGGCTAGCCCTTCCTGTCCGGGATCTCGGGTTCTCCTGCGCCAGCCTCGGAAGGCAGCGGACCGGCGGGGGAGGGCAGAGGCGCTGCGGCGGATTGATCCACAGCGGGGCCGCGTCTAGAGCCTCGGGTCATGGACTTCGCCCCCCTCGTCGCCCGCCTCCAGGAGATCCTCGACGCCGGCGGGGGGGAGCCCCTTCCCTCGGGCGGCCAACGCTTCGTCCCGCTGATCACGCTCGAATCGGGGGCCCGCTGCGGCCTCGACCGCGAGGGCGCGTGGCTCCTCCTCCCCGAGGACGGGCGCCCCGCCGTCCGCTCCGCCCCGGAGACGGCTCACCTCTTCCACGAGGTGCTGGAGCAGAAGCGCGCGCGCTTCGACGACGCCGTGGAGGCCGCCGCGCGGGCCGCCGGCCTTCCTGCCGACGAGACCGTCTTCTCGTTCCCGGCCGTCGCCGTGGTCCGCGCCGTCCTCGCCAAGCAGCACGCCTACCTGACCCGCCTGGCCCTGGAGTGGCTCCTCACCACCGAGCTGCGGGAGCTGCGCGGGGAGATCCGGAAGGTGGCACAGGATACCAACATGCCCCTGCCGGTGAGGGACCTCGCCGAGCGGCTCGTCGTTCCCGAGTAGCGGTAGGGCGCCCGACGAAAATCGTACGTGATAAACTTGGCCCCTCGCCCCAGTCTATGGCCGGGTCGGGGGATGGCGGTGCACCTTCACAAGGCCAAGCGCGCGGCGACTCTCGAGCACCCGAGGCTCGACCTCGGGCGGGATCCCGCCGGGGAGGAAGATTGCACGCCCGCGCCGGTCGCCGTCGTCACGTCGGCGCCGGATTCTGCTGGAGGCGCCGCCCCCTCCCTCGGCTTCCTTCGAGGTCCCGCCCTCCTCGCGCCCCGCTCCTGGGCGCGGCCGCCGGCGCCTGCTGGTCGGCCTGACGGCGAGCGCCCTCTTCGCCGTCGCTGCGGTTGGTCTCACGGGCGCCGCCCGCTCCACCCTCGGCGCGTCGCACCCCGCGCTCGCCGCCCACGCCTTCGGCGTCCCCCCGCTCCCGACGGCCCCCCCCAAGCCGGCCAACCCGAGCCCCAGCGCCCCGGCGCCCCTCCCGGCGCCTCCGCCCCCCGTGGCCCCCGCCGTCCCGGCGAAGCCGCGCGCCGACGCGCACCTCAACCACGACGGCTACGGCAGCATCCCCGGCGGCATCGTCTTCGTCCCGAGCACCTTCTCGTCCGCCGACGGCGCGTACGACCTCTACCTGCACTTCCACGGCAACACGAAGGTCGTGAAGGAGAGCGCCGAGCACGCGGGGCTGAACGCGATCGTGGCGGTCGTCAACCTGGGCATCAACTCGGGCCCCTACATGAACACCTACGAGGTCCCCGGCACGTACGAGCGGACGATCGCCTCCATCGCCCGCGTCGTCGGCGAGCGCGGCCTCGTGGGGGCGCACCTCCGCCGCGTGGCCCTCGGATCGTGGAGCGGCGGGTACGGCGCGGTCTCGGACATCCTCGAGCACGACTCCATCGAGACGCTCGACGCGGTCTTCGTGCTCGACGGCATCCACTGCGGCTTCATCGACGAGGAGCTACCCGAAGCAGCTCAACACGCTCATCCTCTCCCCCTTCGTGCGCGGCGCGAAGCGCGCGGCCGAGGGCAAGATGCTGTTCTCGATCACCCACTCGGAGATCGACCCCATCGCCTACGCCAGCACCACCGCGACGTCCGACTACCTGCTCGACGCCGTGGGCGGCCGCCGCGACGAGCCGGGCCCGGCGCCGGATCACATCGCGCTGAAGGCGGCCGAGGGCGCGGTCTCCAGGAAGCTGGAGAAGTTCATGGAGCCGACCTCGGAGGCGCTCGTCGGCTCGTTCCACGTGCGCGGCTACCGCGGCAACACGCCGGAGCACCACATGGCGCACCTGCTCCAGATGGCCGCCACGGTGATGCCGGAGCTGGTCGACCGCTGGCGCGAGCCGCCGCCGGCGCGCTGAGCGGTGCCGCAGAACAACGGGTTGGAACCGCGCGCGTGAGCAAGCGGACCTGAGCCGCGCGCGTCAGCAAGGGGACGAGACGCTCCATCCACCCACTCCGCTTCCGCATCCTCCACTAGCCCACGGCTTGCCTACGGCTCTTGGCTGGGGTGAGGTGGAGATGCGGAAGCGGGGTGCTTGTTTGGGGCGTGTGGTCCGCTTGCTGACGCGCGCGGCTCTGGTCCGCTCGCTCACGCGCGCGGTTCTACAGCGCTTACCGAACCAGACCGCGAACCGCGCTAGTCCTCCGACGGCCCCGCGTGGCCGAGCGTCCTCGTGGAGCGGGCGCGGTGCCTGCGCGGGGCGGGCGGCTCCTCCGGCGGGGGCTCTGCGGGGAGGGGGGCGGAGCCGCGGGGGACGTCGACCACCAGGACGATGCCGCGCGGCGTGTCGGCCACGCGGTAAACGGGGGCGAGATCCTCGCGGAGGTTCACGCGGAGGACGAGATCCGGCCCCTCCTGCACGAGCTGCACGCGCGTGACCGGCGTCGTGAAGAACTCGGTGGGGAGCGCGAGCTCGTTGGTCGGCGTGAGGACGACGGCGCCCCGCAGGCGGTAGCTCGCGAACGCCGGCGCCCGACTCTCAACCACGTCCACCTTGTTGCTGACCTCGAGCCAGATGCGCGCCGTGCCGTCCGGCAACCGCGAGAAGACGGGCGCGCTCGCGACGGGCGTGCCCGGCGGTGCGACCGGGGGCGGGGGCGCCGTCGCGTGCTTGCCCCTGGGCGAGGCCACGGGGCGCTTCGCCACCGGCGGGGCGCGCCTCCCGCGGACGGCGGTGCGTGGAGGTGGGGGGCTCGGCGGAGGAGGCTCCACCGGCGGCGGCGCGGTGGGTGGGGGAGGGGGCGGCTGGGGGGCGGGGGCTGCCGCGACGGGCCGGGGGGCTGCCGCGGGCGGAGCTTCTTCGGCAACCGGCGCGCGGGCCGTCCCCACGCGGGACTGGAGGTAATCGGCGACGATGGCGCCCAGCGCCTCGCCGTCCGAGCGCAGGGCGTCGCCCCCGTGCGAGACCCGGATCTCGTCGAGCACGTTCCCGTCCGCGCCCAGGAAGACCACGCCCATCTCCACGCGGCTCCCGCCCGGATCCAGGACCTGGACGCTCGCGTGGATCGTGAACGGCGCCTCCCCCTGGGTGTCGGTGGCCACGACGCTCGATCCCCCGCTTCCCCCCCGCGTCGCGCAGCGCGCGGCGGAACCCGTCCTCGAGCGCGACCTTCCCATCGGACAGGCGCTCGCGCTCCGTGTCGTCCTTCTGCGCGAGGTACTTCGCCTCGGACACGCCGTCGATGCGGGCCTCGGAGTAGTCGACGGGAAGGACGCCGAACCGCGCCTGCCCGGCGAACGGGTCCGGCGACGCCTGGGTGACGACGCTGAGGGGGGCGCTGCACCCGATCGAGAGGGCGCCGGCGAGCACGAGACCGAGGAGCGTTGTGCGAGCCATCCGTTGTCCCTCGCGCCGGAGGCTCCGGGCGCGGGAGGGCAAGCATAGCGCAACCCTTCCGTTCCCGTTCCCGTTCCCGCTCCCGAAATCCGGAAGCACGGGAACGGGAGCGGGAGCGGGAACGGGAAGAGGGGATTGGGGGCCGGGGGGGTGAGGTCTGGGGAAAAGCAGCTCGCCTCACGGCGTGGGGGGGCTCGACGTGTCGAGCGGCGTCGCGGGCGTCGACGTCTGGAAGTCGCTCGCGTTGTCGCCCGTGTCGGTGCAGTTGCCCGCGGCGCCGCCCGGCTTGCGCACGATGCTCGCGTCGACGTCCGTGCTCGTCGTGTTGTCGTGCGGGTTCACGACCGGCGTGCCCTCGCAGGCGTAGGTCGAGTCGAACGGGTTGGTGGTGCCGAAGTAGTAGCAAACGGCGTCCACGGTCGTGCCGGACTGGACGAGCTTCAGGCTCGTCGCGTCGGTGACGCCGGAGGAGAGGGTGTCGTCGGAGGCCGGGGACTCGGTGTAGCTCGAGCCGGTGATCAGGTAGTGCCCCCAGGCAGGGACGCTCTTGCCGGAGCCCGTCCAGCGGGCGTTGTAGCTCGTGCCCGTGGACGAGCGGCCCTGGATCGTCCAGGCCGTGCTCAGCGTCACGGACGCGCCGGTCGCGTTGAACAGCTCGATGAACTCGTCGCTGGCCCCTCCCTTGCCGCGCAATCGAACCTCGCTGATGACCATGTGGCCGATCGCGCACGTCCCGCCGGAGGTGCTGGTGGACGAGGTGCTCGACGCCGAGGACGCGCTCGAAGCCGACGACGCAGCGGGCCCCGCTCCACCTACGCCCGCCCCTCCTCCACCCGACGTGCTCGTGCTCGTGCCCCCACCCGCCCCCGCGCTCGTGCTCGTGCTCGTGCTCGTGCTCGCAAACGTGCTCGTGCTCGTGCTCGTGCTCGTACCCGAGCTCGCCCCACCCGTCGCGCTGGTGCTCGTGCTCGTGCTCCCCGTCGTGACCGCGACGCTGGTGGGCCCGACGGTGCTCCCTCCGCCGACGCCCCCGAGCCCTCCGCCGTCGCTGCCCGTCGCGCAGGCCGCGCCCATCAACCCACTGCCGAGGAGGACGGCACCGAAGACGAAGACGCGAAGGGGGAACGGCACGGGTTGCAAGATGGTAACAGAAGCTCCCACGCCGCGTCTCGTGAGGCCGCAAACCAGCGTCGCTCGCCGTCCGCCGCGGCTTGCCGCCGTCGGGAGCCTGGATTAACCCCGCCCTCGAGGAGAGACCCTGATGAAGAGGTGGCTCGTTGCGCTGATGCTCGTGACCGCGGGGGTCGGCGGGTGCAAAAAGGGCGGCCAGGCGAACGACGACGGCGCGAAGGAGGTGCTGACGGCCTTCGTGAAGCCCGGCGCCGATCACGCCGCGCTGACCGCCGCGCTCCGCCCGAAGCCGGAGGACTACGAGGCCGTCTTCGTCGGCGACGCGGCGCAGAAGGTCAAGAGCGCGCTGGAGCCGGTGTGGGAGGGTGGCAAGGCGGTGCTCAAGCCGCAGCCCGACCAGACCGAGGTCGTCGTCGGCGGCGCCACGCCCGACCAGCTCGCCAAGGGCGAGGGCAGCGCCGACCTCTGCCCCAAGGGCTACAAGGACATCGCCGACAAGCTCAAGACGACGGTCTACTGCGGCCGCTTCGTCAAGCCCGGCGACAAGCTCGGCATGGCGATCGACGGGCTCGTCAACGTGAACGGCCACTGGGCGATCTTCCCGAAGGCCTTCCGCGTGCTCGGCAAGTAGCCGTGCGACCGCCCGAGATGGGGGCTACGCCCCCAAACCCCCGCTCGAGGCTGCACGTCGTCGACGGCACCTTCGAGCTCTTCCGGGCGCACTTCACGAAGCGGCCGGGCCACACCTCGCCCGACGGCAGGGAGGCCAAGGCGACCGTCGGCGTCGCCGCGGCGATGCTCGCCCTGCTCCACGACCGGGACGAGGCGGTGACGCACATCGGCGTCGCCTTCGACAACCCCATCCGGTCGTTCCGGAACGACCTCTTCGCCGGCTACAAGACCGACGACGGCGTCCTGCCGGAGCTGCTCGCCCAGTTCGGCCCGGTCGAGGAGGCCGTGCGCGCGCTCGGCATCACCGTCTGGTCGATGGATCGCTGGGAGGCGGACGACGCCCTGGCTACCGCCGCGGCGCGCTTCGGCGACCGCTTCGACCAGGTGCGCATCCTCACCCCGGACAAGGACCTCGGCCAGTGCTTGCGCGGCCGGAGCGTGGTCCAGGTGGACCGCATCCGCGCCCGCGAGATCGACGCCGCCACCCTCCTCCAGGACAAGGGCGTGGAGCCCGAGAGCATCCCCGACCTGCTCGCCCTCGTCGGCGACACCGCCGACGGCATCCCCGGCCTCCCCGGCATCGGCGAGAAGACGGCCGCCACCCTCCTCCGCCGCTACCGGCACCTGGAGGGGATCCCGGACGACGCCGCCGCCTGGGACGTTCCCGTGCGCGGCGCCGCCAAGATCGCCGCCACCCTGCGGGAGAACCGCGAGCCGGCGCGCCTCTACCGCACCCTCGCCACGCTGGTCGAGGACGTACCCCTGCCGCAGCATGAGCCCGACGACCTCCTCTTCCGCGGCGTTCCCCGCGAAGCCTTCCACGCATGGTGCGACCGCCTCGGCGTCACCACCTTGAAGACCCGCCCCGCCCGCTGGGCCTGAGCCGGCCGGGGGGCAGACAGGAGTCCCCATGCGCGCCATCGTCATCCGAGAGCCCCGGCGGCCCCGACGTCCTCGAGGTCCGCGACGTGCCCGAGCCGCCCGTCCCCTTCGGCCACGTCCGCGTCCGCGTGCGCTACGCCGGCGTGAACCGCGCCGACCTGCTCCAGCGCGCCGGCTTCTACCCGGCCCCGCCGGGCGCCCCCCGCGACGTCCCCGGCCTCGAGTACGCCGGCACGGTCGACGCCCTGGGCCCCGGCGCCTCGCGCTTCGCCGTCGGCGATCGCGTCTTCGGCCTGGTGGGCGGCGGCGCGTACGCCGAGGCGGTGGTCGTCCACGAGCGCGAGGCGGCGCCGGTGCCCGAGGGCGTCTCCGACCGGGAGGCCGCCGCCGTGCCCGAGGCGTTCTTGACGGCGTACGACGCGCTGCTCGTCCGCGGGCGCCTCGCGCCGGGCGAGCGGGTGCTGGTGCACGCGGCGGGGAGCGGCGTCGGGACGGCCGCGATCCAGGTGGCGCGGGGGCTCGGCTGCTTCGTGGTGGGGACGTCGCGGACCGCCGACAAGCTCGACCGCTGCAAGGAGCTGGGGATGAACGCCGGGGTCGTGCCGAAGGGCGCGTCGTTCGCGGAGGCGGTGAAGGAGGCGACGGGCGGCCGCGGGGTCGATGTGGTGATCGATCTGGTCGGGGGGGACTACACGCGCGAGTCGATCATGGCGTGCGCGCCGCTCGGGCGGGTGGTGGTCGTCGGGCTGACGGGCGGCGCCTCGACCGAGCTCCCGCTGGGGGAGCTGCTCCGCAGGCGGGCGACGGTGGTGGGCACGGTGCTCCGCGCGCGGCCGCTGGAGGAGAAGATCGAGGCGGCGCACACGCTCGACAAGCGCCTCGGTCTCTGGCTCGTGGAGGGGCGGGTACGGCCAATCGTGGACCGCGTGCTGCCGCTCGCGGAGGCGGGGGCCGCGCACGCGTACGTGGCGGAGAACACGAGCTTCGGGAAGGTGTTGCTGGAGGTGTAGACGGCGCCGGCGTCGTTCAGGCCCCCCGGATCGGCAGGCCCGCCGCGCGGTACACGGCGTCGATGACGCGCATGTTCTTCACCGCGTCCTCCGGCCCCGTCAGGATCGGCTCGCCGCGCAGCACCGCCCCGGCGAAGGCGCGGAGCTGGCAGGTGTACGTCGAGGCCCTCGGGAGCCGCTCCCGCCGCTTGCCCTCGCGGGTCCGCACGGTGATGTGGTGGTAGAACTGGGGCGCGACGGGGTTGAGCACGTCCAGGGTGCCCCGCTCGCCGACGACGCGCGCCCGGATGCTGAGCAGGGTGGACGACCAGAGCGAGCAGGTGATGCTCCCCGTCCGCCCGTCCTCGAACGAGACCTCCGCCCGCATCCAGCGGTCGACGCCCGGCGACATCAGCCTGGCCTCCGCGCGCGTGACGGCCGGCTCCGCGCCCGCCAGGTGGCGGAGCATGGAGATGGTGTAGCAGCCGGTGTCCATGGTGGCGCCGCCGGCGAGGTCGAGGCGGTAGCGGATGTCCCCGCGGACCGGGAGCGGGATGCACATGGTGGTCTCGATCCGCCTCACCGCTCCGAGCTCGGTCGCGACGATCTCCTTCATCCGCGCGGCCAGGGGGTGGTACCGCCAGTGGAACGCCTCCATCACCACGCGCCCCGCGCGCGCGGCCACGTCCGCCACGCGCCGCGCCTCCGCCTCGTTGGACGTGAACGGCTTCTCGCACAGCACGTGCTTGCCGGCCTCGAGCGCGCGGATCGTCCACTCCGCGTGGAGGCTGTTCGGCAGCGGGTTGTAGACGGCCTCGATGGAGTCGTCCGCGAGGAGGGCCTCGTAGCTCGGCGCCACGCTCGGGATGCCGCGCTTCGCCGCGAACGCCTCCGCCCTCCTCCGATCCCGCGCCGCAACGCACGCGACCTCGACCTCGTCCACGTCCTCGGCCGGGCCGATCAGCGCCATCGGCGCGATCCGCGCCGCACCCAGGATGCCCACCCGCAGCTTGCCGTTCGCCATCGCGCCGCGGGTTATCACGGCGCGCGCGCTGCATCCAACCCGCTCAGCCCGGCGCGGCGCCCATGATCCGCTTCTGGACCTCGGACTCCTCCTTGATCGCCGCGTCGAGCGCCTGCTTGATCGTCCGGTAGCGCGCGAGCTTCTCGGGGCGGTCGATCACCAGCGTGTCGCCCTTCGCGTGCCACCTCCCCCACTCCTCGTCGAAGAAGGTGAGCATCGCGCGCATCGCGCCGAGCACGCGCCGCTCGACCTCGCGGAACGTGGCGAGGTCCGCGACGCGCGGGTCCTTCCGCATGACGTCCGCGGCCCCGCGGGCCATGGCCTCGGGCACGTCGTGCGCGCGCATGCAGTGCTCGAACCCGGCGGCCATGCCGCGCACCTGCACGTCGACGGCGTCGTTGGCGGCCTCGGCCTCGGTGACCAGGCGGAAGCGCGCGTCGAGATCCTCCCGGGTCAGGATCTTCGGGGCTTCGAGCAGGCCGATCGCGGTCATCTCGGCGATCTTCGCGTCGTAGGCCCGGCCCGGCGCGGCGACGTCGCGGATGGTGAGCGCCGCGCAGCGCAGCGCGTCGGCGTCGTGGTCGCCCACCTCGTCCGCGGTGCGCTCGACGTCGGCGACCATCCGGTCGATCTCGGCCGCGCGCTCCTCCGGCGTCCCCGTAGACGACCCCACGCGCTTCTTGATCTCGTCGACCCGCTTGCCGAGGTCCGCGATCTTCGCCTGGCGGTCCGCGTAGTGCTTGAGGACCGACCCGCCGACGCCGCACAGGCCCAGCGCGGACAGCGCGGCGGCGGCGGCGAGCGCCGCGAGGCTCCGCTTCACGGTGGCGACGATGGCGACCACCGCCGGCAGCCCCACGCTCATCATGAGCATGCCGGTGACGTAGCCGGCCCGCTCGGGGCCGTGCGTGCCCGAGGGATCCACGATCGCGAGCGCCACGGCGACCGCCGCGTACGGCACGAAGAGCGACCAACCGATGATGTAGGGCAGGGGGCTCGGGGGAGGATTTCGGGGCGGCGTCACGTGGGTGAGGGCAGACTATCGTTTTCGTGCACGCGCTCGCGCGCGTTTTCGTGCACGGGCACGATCGGCGTCGGTTCCGGGAACGTGTTAAGACGGCCCCGGATGAACCTCGCGCTCCCCACGGCCCGCCGCGACCGCCTCCTCGCCGCCCTGCTCGCCGAGGACCCTTCGCTGCTGCTCCTCCGCTGGGATCCGGAGGTCGCGATCCTCTTCTCCCCCGCCGCGCCCGTCCGCGTCCTCCTGATCGCCGTCCCACCCGGCGTCTCGCCCGATGCGGTGCGCGCCCACCTGTCCGCCAGCGCGAAGGCCGTCGCCCGGGGCAGCCCACCCACCCACATCGTCGCCGTCGGCGGCGGGCGCGAGGTGGCCGCCGCCCTCGTGGCCGCAGCGCCGCTCGTCGAGCCCGTGCCCATGGGCTTCCACCACCTCGACGACGAGGGCGTGCTCGCGCACGTGAAGTCGAAGCACCTGCCCGCGCTCGAGCGCGCCGTCGCCCGCCCCCTCGCCGCCGATGCGCCCTTCGATCCGGCGCCGATCGCCGCCGCCCTCGCCCGCGGGAGGAAGCTCGTGGAGCAGGATCAGGTCGTCGCGGCCCGCCTCCGGGGCCGGTACGTCGTCACTGCCGTCATCGTGGCCGTCTGCGTGGCGCTCGCCGGGCTCGGCTACCTCTGGGGTGGCGCCGGGGGGTACGAAGAGGCGCTCTGGAGGATGGGGGCGAACGAGGTCGGCGCAGTGCGAGGCGGAGAGCCTTGGAGGCTCCTGGCGTCGGCGTTCCTGCACGGAGGGATCGTCCACCTCGGCGTCAACATGTACTCGCTCTGGATGCTCGGGCCGATGCTCGAGGCGATCCTGGGCCGGCGGCGCTACATCCTGCTCTACGGCGCCTCCGCGCTCGGCGGCTCGCTCGCCAGCGCCTTCCTGCACCCCGCCGCGCAGATCAGCGTGGGGGCCTCCGGCGCGATCTGGGGACTGATGACGGCGTACATCGCGCTCGCGTACCGGCCGAGGGGCATCATCCCTCCACAGATGGCGGCGAACCTCCGCCGCGGGATGCGCGTGCCCCTCGTGCTCAACCTCGTGATCAGCCTCCAGGCGGGCATCGACATGCTCGCGCACCTCGGCGGCGGCGCGGTGGGCTTCGCGCTCACGGCGACCGTGCTCACGAGCGGCCTCGTGCCCATCGAGGAGCGCCGCTCGCCGGACGACGTGGAGCGCCGGCCGGGGCCGATGATGGGCATCGCGGCCGCGGTGGTCGCCGTGGCCATGGGCGCGTCGGTCGTGGCGGCGGTGATCACGGGGCGGCCCTGGGAGATCGGCGCCCCGCCCGTGCTCGAACGGACGGCGATCGCCGACACCGGCCTGTCCCTGGAGGTACCGGCCGCCGCGGCGAAGCAGAAGGAGCTGAGCGTCAAGGAGGGTACGACGCGGGTCGACTTCGGGAGCCTGCAGGACGCGCCCGTGATGTTCGAGTTGGTGGTCGCCCCGCTGCCGCACGCGCCGAGCCCCGACGAGATGGACACGATCCTCGAGCAGACGCGCGAATCGATGGACACGCACGCGCCGTCCACGTGGACGCGGACGTCGCCGGCGCAGCGGGTCACGCTCATCGACCGGGAGGTGGTCCTGGTCGAGCACGACGCGAGCAAGGCGGTCCACGTCAAGACGTACGTCGTCGTGGCGGGCGCTTACGAACTGCTCGTCCGCGGCTACGCGCGCAAGGACCGGCCGACCGCGTGGCGAGGGATCGAGGAGAGGGTCGCCGCGTCGGTGCGCTAAATCAACGAGCACGATCCTCGTTCAAGGAGCCGCTGAGCAACGTATGGAACCCCGGGCGTGAGCCCGCGGACCGGAGCCGCATGCGTCAGCACGCGGAGGCCGCGGCACAGCCTCCTGACGTCATGGTCCCCGCGCTCACGCGCGAGGCTCCGGTCCGCGGGCTCACGCCCGTGGGTTCCATCGTTGTGTCAGGATCGCGCTCGGCCATTTAGGCGATAGAAGGCGCTCCAAACGCCCTTTGCCCTGGTACCCTCCCCGGATGCTCATCTCCGGAATGTCGGGCAACGAGATCTTCTGCCTCTCCCTCAAGGGCTTCATGCCGGGGGAGATTGCCGTTGGAAACAGCGTGCGGTCGCTCGGCGTGCTGGGCGGGATCGGGTCGAGCATGCAGGCGCTCGCGGGCGGCGAGATTGCGAACATCACGCAGCTCATCTCGGAGGGCCGGCACGCCGCGATCACGCGGATGGAGGACGAGGCGAAGCGTCACGGGGCCGTGGGGGTCACGGGCGTGACGACCGAGCTCAAGACCCTCTCCGGCTACACGGAGTTCCTCTCCCAGGGGACCGCCGTCCACGCGTCCGGCGCCGCCGACTCGCAGAACCCGTTCACGACCTCGGCGTCGGGGATCGAGATGTACTGCCACCTCGACGCCGGCTACCGGCCGATGAAGTTCGTGATGGGCAACGTCGCCTACGCGCTCGGGATCGGGCGCGGCCTCACCGGCGGGCTGCGCACGATGGCGAAGGGGGAGGTGCACGAGTACTCCGAGATGTACAACGGCATCCGCCACCTGGCGCTGACGCGGATGAAGCAGGAGGCCGCCGCGATCGGGGCGAACTCCGTGGTCGACATCGGCGTCGACATCCGCCTCTTCGGCCCCGGGATCGTGGAGCTTCTAATGACGGGGACGGCGGCGCACCACCCGCGCCTCCCGGAGCGCCCGGCGGCGGAGCACGTGGTCACCTCCGAGCTGACGGGGGAGGAGCTGTGGAACCTGGCGCGGATTGGCTACGCGCCCGTCGACCTGGTGATGGCGACGAGCGTCTTCTCGCTCGGCGTCGTGGGCGGCATCGGCGCGATGTTCAGCGGGCTCTCGAAGGGCGAGATCTCGGAGCTGACGACGCTGGTCTACCACGCGCGCGAGAACTGCATCGAGCTCCTGCGGAAGGAGGCGGCGCGGCTCGGCGCCGAGCGCGTGATCGGCGCGAACCTGCACATCCGCGAGCTCTCGCCCGGGCTCATCGAGGTCGTGGCCATCGGGACGGCGGCGCGCCCTGCGCAGGAGATGGCGCCCGAGAGCCCGAACCTGATCCCCCAGGCGATCATCACGGATCGGGAGGTCTTCAACCTGGGTCAGGCGATGCCGGGCGTGATGGGGAGCGTGGAGGGCGCGGTGAGGGCGCGGCGGCAGGCCCCCGCGCTCGTCGGGTGCATGGTCGCGTTCGTGACGATCCTCATGATCGCCATCGGCGCCATCGTCGCCGCCACCGCGCCGCACAAGACGCACACCCCCGCCCCCGTGCACACGGGCCGCTGACGCCCGCGCGCCCTCACCCCCCCCAGCCCCCCTCTCCCGCTACGCGGGTGAGGGGGCCGGGGGGTGAGGGCGCGCGGGCGTCACAGGCACATGCCGCCGTAGCAGCTCTGGCCTGGCAGGCACGCGGTGGCGCAGGCGCCGCAGTTGTTCGGATCCCCGAGGAGCGACGTGCACATGCCGGTGCAGCAGTCGTCCCCTTGCGTGCAGTCGGAGCTGGCGATGCAGGACGCGGACCCACCGCAGTGGTTCTTCTGCCCCCCGCCGCCGCACGTCGCGGGCGCCGTGCACGTGCCGCAGTCGAGCGTGTGGCCGCAGCCGTCGGACACCGACCCGCAGTTCGCGTCCCTGGCCGCGCACGTGGTGGGCACGCAGGTCTTGCCCCCGCCAGCGCCGCCCGGGATCTTCGTGCAGACGCCGTTCTTGCAGTCCTCGTCGGAGCCGCAGTCGCCGTCGGCGCTGCACGCGACCGCGCAGACGCCGCTCGGCCCGCACGCGTCGCCGGTGGGGCACTCGGAGCTCTTCGTGCAGGACACGGGCTGCCCGCCGCCGCTGCCGCCGCTGCCCCCGCCGTTGCTGATGGTGCACGCCGAGAGCGCGGCCAGCACGAGGGGGACGCCGATCGACGACAGGGACTTCCAGGGGAGGCGAAGGTTCATCGAGGATCTCCGGGCCGCCGGCGGGCACGGCGGTGCGCGTGAAGGAGGGTGAAGACGCCGAGCACGACCGGCGCATGGGGCGAACGGGCCGTACTTTACCGGCCCGTGGCGCCGGCAAAAGCCCGCGATTGGGCGTTAGTTTTCTGCCGGGTCGCGTCGGGCTCGTGGCGATGGCCGGCAGGCGCGTGCGTGCACACGGAAGCCCCACGCATGGGGCGTGCCACTTGGGGTCGTCGCGCCCCTGGCTGACATCGGGCCCTCGCGGCACGTCGGTGACAAGCGTGCTACTTTTTCCGTCCATGGGCCTTCGCGACGCGGTCGCGATGTTCGATCAGCGCGACCTCGACGTCTTGCGCGGGCCCTCGCTCCCTTCGCTCCCCGCCCCGCCGGGCACGGTGGATTGGCACGATCCGGCGGCCGAAGAGGTGCGGCGCGCGTGGGAGGCCGTGCCGTCCTCCCACTTCGGCGGCGAGGAGGCGCGCGCGCTCGCGCTCGAGGCGTTCGCGCGGGCGGGGCTGGTCGGGGCGCTCGCGGCGGCGCGGCGGGCAGGCCAGAGCGTGGACGCGCTCGCCGCGCTGGCGCTGTCGCGGCCCGAGGTGAGGGCCGTCAAGGGGCACAGGGCCATCGTCCACGCGTGGATCGCGCCGCTGCGGCAGCCCGCGGCGGGGCCCCGGCCTCGTCGGCTCGGGCCCAGGGCCTGGGTGCCGCAGGAGGACCTCGCGGACGAGGCCGAGCCGGGGCCGGAGCCCGAAGCCGCGCCGCGGCACGTGACGTTCGAGAGCGTCCGCGCGCAGCAGGACGCCATCGAGGGCGCGATGCGCCA
The DNA here is from genome assembly GCA_963827955.1 of uncultured delta proteobacterium. Lineage (GTDB taxonomy): Bacteria > Myxococcota_A > Polyangia > Polyangiales > Polyangiaceae > CAWHDJ01. The sequence goes on from CAWHDJ010000018.1 coordinate 759,750, forward strand.
GAAGAACCTCCGGCGGGCGCGGGACATGATCGAGGAGCTCTGCGCCTACCAGGGCCGGGGCAAGCCCATCTACCTGGCGAAGTCCCTCTGCAACCTGGCCACGGTGGCCCAGCGCCACGGCCTCCAGCAGCTCCAGGACGAGCTGACGGAGCGCGCCATCCGCGTTTGCCCCGACGATCCCTGGTCGTGGAGCCAGCGGGGCACGGCCCTCCGCCGGCTGGGCAAGCTCCCCGAGGCGCTCTCGGCGTTCGATCGCGCGCTGCTCTTCGGCGGCGACGCGGCGGCGAAGAACGGCCGCGCCGACGTCCTCCGGGCCATGGGGCGCGTCGGCGAGGCGCTCCGGGTCTACGAGCAGACCGCCCTCGAGCACCCCGACAACGTGTACGCGCGGCACGGCCGCGGTGAGGCTCTCAAGGCGATGGGGCGGCTCGACGAGGCGCTCGCCGCCTACGACGCCATGCTTTGCGAGGACGCCGAGGACGTCTTCGCGAAGTCGGGCCGCGCCACCATCTTCAAGATCCAGGGGCGCCTCGGCGAGGCGCTCCGCGTGTACCGGAGCGCGTCCGCCGAGCACCCCGACAACGTCGCGTTCAAGGTGGGGTGCGCCGAGGTGCTCAAGGCGCTCGGCCGCATGGACGACGCGCTGGAGGCCTACGACGCCGCCGGGCGCGCCCACCCGGAGAGCGTGGTGGCGAGGAGCGGCCGCGCCGAGGTGCTCAAGGAGATGGGGCGGCTCGACGAGGCGCTCGCCGCGTACGAAGGCATCCTGCGCGATCACCCGACGGAGAAGGTGGTGAAGAACGCGCGCGCCGAGGTCCTCCGCGCGCTGGGGCGCCACGACGACGCCCTCGCGGCCTACGACGACCTCCTCCGGCAGCACCCCGACTGCTCGATCGCGAAGGCCGGGAGAGCGCTGGCCCTGAAGTCGCTGCGCCGCTACGGCGAGGCGCTCGACGCCTTCGAGGCAGCCCTCCACGAGCGGCCCACGAACCTCGTCGTCCGCTCCAGCCGCGCCGAGGTCTTCCTGCTCCAGGGGCGCTTCGACGAGGCGCGCGCGGCGTACGACGCCATCCTGCGCGACCACCCCTGCAACGAGGCGGCGAAGCACGGGCGCGCCCGCGTGCTGAAGGCAGAAGGGCGCCTCGACGACGCGCTCCGGGCGTACGACGCCATCCTCGCCGAGCAGCCGGGGGCCCGCTGGGCACAGCGAGGCCGCGCCGACGTCCTCCGCGTCGCGGGGCGCCTGGAGGAGGCGCTCGGCGCCTATGGCGCCGTCCTCCACGAGCACCCCTCCGACCTCGCGGCCGTGGTCGGGCGCGCGTGCACGCTCGCCTTGATCGGCCGGCCGAGGGACGCGCTCCGGGGCCTGCCCCGCGGCGCGCCGTCCACCGACGGGCAGTGGGCCGCGCACCACGCGCGGGGGCTCATCCTCCTCCGCGCGGGGCGGGTAGACGAAGCCGCCGGCGCCCTCGAGGAGGGGTGCCGGAGGGATCCGCTCGTGTTCCGGCGCGACGCCCACCGCGTGGCCCTGGCCGTCGCGCGCCTGGCGCAGCGCCGGCCCGGCGAGGCCCTGGAGGCGCTGGCCGAGGTCCGCGAGCACCGCCTCCAGACGCGGGTCGACATGCTGCGCGTCCACGCCTTCGGCGCCCAGGGCCGCTTCGGCGAGGCGCGCGCCGCCTACCACCTGTTCCCCCCCGCCGCCGGGGGCGATCTCGTCCAGGAGCTGTGCCGCCGCTTCGTGGAGCGGGTCACCGCGGCGCACGACGACCACTGGCTGATCCTGCGCGAGGTCGACGCCGCCCTCCGCGCCGCGTGACGCGGCCGGAACTTAACCGCCAAGACGCCAAGGCGCAGAGACGCAAGAAAGCAAAGAGATGAGCTCTTCTTTGCTTTCTTGCGTCTTGGCGTCTTGGCGTCTTGGCGGTTGGCTCTCTTTCTCGAACATTTCAGTTCAGTCCGTCACGCGCGTCGTGCCGTCCTCCGGCGCCTCGCGCGGCTCCACGTCCAGCTCCAGGTTCTGCAGTGCCGGCGTGGTGGACGGGGGCGGGGGAGCCGGGGGCGCGGCTGCCGGCGGGGGCACGACGAGCGTGGGCGGCCGCGGGGCGGGGGCGGAGGCGGCCGGGGCCTTCGCCGTGTGCATCGCGCGGACAGGGGTCTTGAGCGCGCGCACGCCGCCCGCGTGGCCCTTGCGGGCGACGCGGAGCCTGCCGTGGGGCGCGTTCCGGGCGAGCTCGATGCAGGCGGAGTGCGCCTCCCGCGGGCACGAGATGCGGACGTGGAAGTGGTCGTCGTGGGGCAGGGAGTTGTGCGGCTGCATCATGACCATGGCCGCCCGGTCCCAGAGCGCGCGGGAGACCCGCGGGCGTGCGTAGACGAGGAGCTGGTGGCGGATCCACTCGGCCACGAAGATGTGGCTGACGCGGGCGCCCGGGTCGGTGAGCAGCTCCTGGACGAGGGTCCAGTTGCGCGGGAGGTCGTAGCGCGCGCCGGGGACGGTGGGCGAGGCCATGTTCGGATCGAACCGGATGAGGGTCCGGGCGTGGATCTGCCTGCCGCGCGCGTCGAGGGCGTAGTAGCCGAGGTCGGCGTCGCGTCCGCTCTCGTGGGAGTGGTGGCGGAGCAGGTCGCCGCCGCCCTTGTGCGAGAGGTCGGCGACGTCGAGGACCGCGCCGGGGAAGCGCTTGTGGACGCCGCGCGCGGCCCGGTCGATCATGTTGACGAGGCTCGGCAGGCCCCAGCGGGCGTCGTACGGCGCGGACGAGGGGACGACGCGCAGGTAGGGCTTCGAGACGTCGAGGTGCACGCCGCCCCTGAGGTGCCCGTCGTTGGGCGCGCCGATCGACTCGGCCTTCTCGGCGGGGCGCCTCGCGTGGACGGAGATGGCCGCCCCCTCGCCGATCGCCGCGCCGCCGCGGGACGCGCGGCCGACGGTCTCCTCGAGCTTGGCGCGGCGGCGGTGGTGGTGGTGCCCGTGGACGTGGCCGGCAGCGCCCTGGGGCTCGTCGGCGAGGGCGCCGGCGGGGCTCAGGGCGACGAGGGCGAGCGCGGCGGCGAGGAGCAGACGGGCGGGCCTGGGCACGTCCGCCGAATACCGCCGAGCGCGCCGAAGGGCCAACTACCGGGGGCGCTGCCCCATTTCCCGCGGGGGGCGTTTGGAGTACCTCTCTCCGGCGTATGAACAAGGTCTACGAGAGCGCGATCGAGGCGGTCCGCGACATCCCGGACGGCGCCACGATCCTCGCCGGCGGCTTCGGCCTCTGCGGCATCCCGGAGAACTGCATCGCGGCGCTCCGCGAGCGCGGGACGAAGAACCTGGTCGTCGTCTCCAACAACTGCGGCGTCGACGACTTCGGGCTCGGGATCCTGCTCAGGAACAAGCAGATCCGCAAGATGGTGTCCTCCTACGTCGGGGAGAACAAGGAGTTCGAGCGCCAGTACCTCACGGGCGAGCTCGAGCTGGAGCTCACCCCGCAGGGCACGCTCGCGGAGCGGCTCCGCGCGGGCGGCGCGGGCATCCCCGCGTTCTACACGCCGACCGGGGTGCACACGGCGATCAGCGACGGCGGGCTGCCCGTCGTCTACGACGCCGACGGGAGCGTGAAGAAGTACTCCGAGAAGAAGGAGATCCGCACCTTCGACGGCAAGGACTACGTGCTCGAGCACGCCATCCGCGGCTCCTATGCCCTGGTGAAGGCGTGGAAGGGCGACCGTTACGGCAACCTCGTCTACCGCCAGACGGCGAGGAACTTCAACCCGATGATGGCGACCGCCGCCGACGTCACCATCGCGGAGGTGGAGGAGCTGGTCGAGGTCGGCAGCATCGACCCCGATCACGTGCACACGCCCGGGATCTTCGTCCACCGGATCGTCCAGGGTAAGGGGTACGAGAAGCGAATCGAGCGCCGTACGGTGCGAGAGGCGAGGGGTTAAGCGATGGCGCTCAGCAGGGAACAGATCGCGAAGCGCGCCGCGCAGGAGCTGCGCGACGGCTACTACGTCAACCTCGGCATCGGCATGCCGACGCTGGTGGCCAACTACATCCCCCCGGGCGTCGAGGTCGTGCTCCAGAGCGAGAACGGCCTGCTCGGCATCGGCCCGTACCCCGTCGCCGGGACGGAGGATCCCGACCTCATCAACGCGGGCAAGGAGACGGTGACCATGCTCCCGGGCTCGGCCGTCTTCTCCAGCGCCGACTCGTTCGGGCAGATCCGCGGCGGGCACATCGACCTCGCCATCCTCGGCGCCATGGAGGTGTCGGAGAGGGGGGATCCTCGCGAACTGGATGATCCCCGGCAAGATGGTCAAGGGCATGGGCGGCGCGATGGACCTGGTGGCGCGGGCCAAGCGCGTCGTCGTCATCATGGACCACGCGGCCAAGAACGGCGCGCCCAAGCTGCTCAAGGAGTGCGCGCTCCCGCTCACCGGCAGGGCGGTGGTCCACCGGATCATCACGGACCTCGCGGTCCTCGACGTGACGCCCGAGGGCCTCTTGCTGCGCGAGCTGGCGCCCGGCGTGTCGGCGAGGGACGTGCAGGCGAAGACCGAGCCGACGCTCAGGATCCCGCCCGACGTGACCGACGTGAAGATCCCGTCCTGACCGAGCGATAGGTCCTCCAGATGGCGTGGCCCGAGAAGAACCAGCCCAACACCGACGCGAGCGAGAAGAAGTCGCTCGGCGTCGGCGTCTTCCGCCGCTGCGACGGCTGCAGCGAGACGCTCACCGCCGGCGAGCTCGCCGCCGCGTTCGAGGTGTGCCCGCTCTGCGGCCACCACCACAAGCTCGACGCGGACGGCTGGCGGCGCCTCATGCTCGACGACGGCCAGCTCGCGCCGTGGGACGAGCACCTCGAGCCGACCGACCCGCTCCGCTTCAGCGACGGGAAGACCTACAAGGATCGCGTCGCGCAGTCGCAGAAGAAGGCGAAGGCGCGCGAGTCGGTCGAGATCGGCAGGGGCCGGATGGCGGGGCGGCCCGTGGCGTACGGGGCCTTCGTCTTCGCGTTCATGGGCGGGAGCATGGGCTCCGTCGCGGGGGAGAAGGTGACTCGCCTCTTCGAGCGCGCGAAGGGGGAGGGGCTGCCCGTCGTGCTCCTCCAGGCCTCGGGCGGGGCCCGGATGCAGGAGGGCATCCTCTCGCTCATGCAGATGGCGAAGAGCGTGGCGGCGCTCACCCGCTTCCGCGAGACCGGCCTGCCCTTCGTGTCGTTGCTCCTGCACCCGACGACCGGCGGCGTCGCGGCGAGCTTCGCGTTCCTCGGCGACGTGAACATCGCGGAGCCCAAGGCGCTCATCGGCTTCGCCGGGGCGCGCGTGATCGAGAGCACGATCCGGCAGACCTTGCCGCCGGGCTTCCAGCGGGCCGAGTTCCTCGTGGAGCACGGGATGATCGACGCCATCGTCCCGCGGCTCGAGATGAAGGCATGGGTGGCGACGGTGCTCGGCCACATGGCCTCCGGCAAGAGGTGGTGAAACGGGCGGTGGGTGGTAGACCACGGCGAAGGCCATGCCCTCCGACCCATCGCTCGTCGGCCTCCTGAACGCGCTCGTCGCTCGCGCCCCGCGCGGCATGCTCCTCGGCCTGGACCGCGTCGAGGACGCGCTCGCCGCGCTCGGCGACCCGCACCTCGCCGTCCCGGCCGTGCACGTCACGGGCTCCAACGGCAAGGGCAGCACGGCCGCGATGGTCGAGTCGATCGCCCGCGCCTCCGGCCTGCGCACCGGCCTCTACACCTCGCCGCACCTCTGCCGCTTCGCCGAGCGCATCCGCGTCGACGCCGCGCCCATCGACGACGACGCCTTCGCCCGCTGCCTCGCCGCCGTCGTCGATCGCTGCCGGGCCGACCTGACCTTCTTCGAGAGCCTCACGGTCGCCGCCTTCGTCGCGTTCCGCGATGCGCGCGTCGACGTCGCCGTGCTCGAGGTCGGCCTCGGCGGGCGGCTCGACGCGACCAACGTCGTCCGCGCCCCCATCGCCACGGCGATCACGTCCATCTCGCTCGAGCACACGGGCATCCTGGGCAGCACGCTCGACGCCATCGCCCGGGAGAAGGCGGGGATCCTCAAGCCCGACGTGCCCGCGGTGCTGGGCCCGCTGCCGGACGAGGCGCGCCAGGCGGTCATCGAGGTCGCCGCGCGCGTGGGCGCGGAGCCTTTGATCCAGGTCGGGCACGCGTGGCCCGGGCCGCTCGAAGGGCCGCGGGAGGAGCGCGAGATCCAGGTAGCGTACGACGGCAGGACGACCGAGATCCGCGGGCCCCGGGGTCGGGCCTCGGTGGAGCTCGGCCTCCTGGGCGCGCACCAGGCCGAGAACGCCGGCGTCGCCGTGGGGCTCGCGATCGGGCTGGCGGAGCGCTTCCCCGAGCACGCCGTGGAGGCGAACGTGGAGGAGGGGCTCCGCCGCGCGGTGTGGCCGGGGCGCTGCGAGCGCATCGCGCAGGGCGGCGTGACCGTGCTCCTGGACGCGGCCCACAACCCCGAGGGCGCGGGGGCGCTCACGCGCGCTCTGACGACCGATCCAGCGAAGACGGCGCTGGTCTTCGGCGCGCTCGCCGACAAGCGGTGGGCGGAGATGCTGCGCCTGGTCGCGCCCCTCGCGGGGCGCCGGTACTACACCGAGCCGAAGGGGCGTGCGCCCGCGCCGATCGAGGAGATGAAGGCGGTGGCGGCGGGGGAGGCGATCCCGGCGCCCGTCGAAGCGGCGCGGCGGGCGATCGCGGAGAGCGCGCCCGGGGACACGGTGCTCGTGACGGGGTTGATCTACCTGATCGGCGAGGTGCGGGCGGCGCTCCTCGGGATCGTGGCCGACCCGGTGATCGCGCTGTAGATCCCGGCGATCGCCGGGTGATCCGCCCGATCGCACGCGCCGTGCGCCGCGGGGCCGAGATCCCGCGGGAAAGCGGCGTTCACACCCTGGCCTCGCTCTTGCTGGAGGCTCCGTCGCGCCGTTCAACGCGACAAGGAAGAGGTCAGAGCCATGATCCAGAGCCGAGTTCTCCGTCATCGTGCCAGCCTGTGGGCGCTCGCCCTGGCCGGCACCGCCGCCACGCTCGCCGCATGCGCCGTGGCGCCGAACGACCCGTCGGAGACGCCCGACCGCACGGAGGACGCGCTCGCGTCGTGCTCGATCCACATCCACAGCAACACCTACGCCGGGGACCCCGACTACTGGGGGACGATTGCGTTCGTGAACACGGGCTCCGTCGCCGTGAAGAACCCGACGCTCTCGTTCAAGGTCCCGAGCGGCGCGACCTGCGACTACGACCCCTCCGGCTGGAAGCACACGCAGAGCGGGACCACGTGCACGTACACGAGCTCGAACGTCACGGTCGCGGCCGGAGCGACGTACACGTTCAACTACTCCACGGACGACGACGCCTCGTTCAAGGCCGGGAGCATCACCGTCGAGAGCGCGAGCTGCGGAGGGTCGACGACCTCGAGCTCCTCCAGCAGCAGCAGCTCCGGCACCACGTCGAGCTCCAGCAGCAGCAGCAGCTCCGGCAGCACGTCGAGCTTCTCCAGCTCCAGCTCGAGCGGCACCGCGGCCTGCGGCTGCGACGGCAAGGCGGGCTGCGCGGTGTGGCAGAACGTGTACATCACCTGGTACGGCTACAACGACAACTCCTGTGGCACGGAGGCGCAGCACGGCTGCAACGACATCGCGAACCCGGGCCTCGGGCCGAAGATGCACATGGGGGCGACCGCGGGCGCGGGGACGTACGACGACCCCAGCACCGCCGCCGCGTCCGACTCGACGGACTCCGGGCACAAGTACGAGACGGCGGGCGGCGTGACGCTGACGCCGGGCACGCTCATCTACAACCCGGAGGTGCAGCAGTACTTCATCTTCGAGGACTCGTGCCTCGAGTGCGGGGACGAGTACATGTGCAAGCTCTCCTCGGACGACACGGACGACCCGAAGCCGCCCTCGGGCTGCACCGTCGGCCAGAACCTGCACATCGACTTCTGGATGGGCCCGAACAACGCCTCGCAGCCGAGCTCGCTCCAGACGTGCGAGGACAACGCCACCATCGGCAACCCGTACGCCGGCAGCGGCGTGGTGATCATCAACCCGCCGCCCAACCTCCCGGTCAAGACGGGCCCGCTCTACTCGGGGAGCGGCACGAACGGCGGCTGCTTCACCTCGAAGCAGGTGAACGGCGACTCGTGCCCCTGAGGGGCGCGCCCCTACCGCAGCGCCCGCGCCTCGATGCGCTTCTTCGCCTCTGCCAGCTCCGCCTCGATCTCGGCCTCTCGGTCCTCGCCCTCCGCGCCCCGGAGCGCATCCACGCGCGCCGGGGCGCCCGCCGCGATACGACGGCGCCCCTCCGCGGGCGCGACGGCTTCGAGGCGCGGCGTGCGGAGGAGGCGGGCCGCGAGGATGCCGCCGAGGAGGCCGAAGAGGTGGCCTTGCCACGAGATGCCGATCGCGCCGGGCAGGATGCCGGTGAGCGCGCCGCCGTAGAGGAAGAACGTCACGACGCTGCCGACGATGGGCCAGAGCCGCCGCTCGAAGATCCCGCGCGCGAGCAGGTAGCCGAGGAAGCCGAAGATGAGCACGCTGGCGCCCACGTGGACCGAGAGCGCCGGCGCGATGAGCCACGTGCCGAGCCCGCCGACGAGCGCTGCGATCGCGCTCACGAGGAAGAAGTCCCGCTTCCTCCGCAGCATCACGAGCCAGCCGAGGACGAGGAACGGGACGGTGTTGGCGATGAGGTGCGCGAAGCTGACGTGGAGAAAGGGGGCGAAGAGGATTCCCCAGAGGCCGGCGAGCGTCCGCGGGTGAACGCCGAAGCGATCGAGCGAGCCGCCGAAGACGAAGGCGTTCACGATCTGGATGACCCAGAGCAGCCCGGTGAAGCCGAGGAGGATCTTGCCCTGCGCCTTCGCCTCGCCGACCAGGCTGCGCGCGCCGCCTTCGTCCATGGCGGCAGTATGGAGCCGGGCTCCTTCGGGCGCCAGGCGCGCCCGCCGGCCCTCCGTGCCTACTCCACGTATGCGCCGCGCCGCCGGTGCGCCGGGCGCGGCGCCCCCGATCGCCCCGCGCGCGTCGAAGGAGGCACGCCGCAGAGCTCGCGGAAGAGGAGGTGCCGCTCCTCGGGGGCCAGGCCCTGGAAGGCGAGCCCGAGGCGGCGGCCACGGTCGCCGGGGCGCCGTCCGTGCACGACGCGGGCGACGACGGCGTTGACGTCGAGCCAGCGCGGGGAGCGCGGGACGCGGAAGCTCACGAGGAGGGGCTCGCCGGTCAGCACGCCGATCTCGGTGGGAACCAGCATGCCGTCGGTGGAGAGGTCGAGGGCGACGTCCGCGACCAGGCGGAAGTCGCGCTCGCGGACGATCTGGCAGGGGAGCGAGACGGCGTGGCGGAAGGCGCGGCGGTGGATCATGGGCGTGGAGCATCGTACCGAGCGGCGCGCGCCGGGGGCAAAGAAGGGTCGGCGGCTATGCCGCCCGGGTGGGACGCCGTTTCGGTCCGCACGCCCGCAGGCTGGCTGAGGCAAGGCAAGGGCGTCGTCGCCGCGTCGAAGGCCGCGGGAGCGCCCGTCGCGTCAATCCAGGAGCTCGCGAAGCTCGACACCGACACCCAGACGCTCGACGGCGCGCAGGCCAAGGCCAGGAACCGAGGGAGGGCCGAGATCACGGCGCGGGACGCGGCGTGGAAGGTGCAGCAGACCAGCTACCGCGCCTTCGCGGCCGAGGTGCAGAAGCTGTGCGACGCCGCGGCCGACGCAGAGCACGCCAAGGCGATCGCTGCGTCCGCCGGGCTCCCGTACAAGCTGAAGGCTCCGCGCGTCTTGCCGGATCTCCGCGGCAACGCCCTCGGCAACGGCGCGGTGCGCCTCTACGGCAGGCGCCCCTCGCCGAAGCGCGTCGCGTTCTACGAGTGGCAGCAGCTCGGCGCCGACGGCAAGACCTGGACGACGTTCGCCACCACGACCAAGGCGAGGGCGCTGATCGAAGGGCTGACGCCGATGACGAGCGCCTCCTTCCGCTACCGCAAGACGGTCCAGGACGTGCCCGGGGAGTGGAGCCAGACCGTCGCGGTCGTCGTGCGCTGATCCGCGAGATCCCGCACGCCCGGGAATGGCTTGTGCGGGCGTGGTCGTGGTCTTTGGTTGCCGCGCCGACGCGGGGCGCCTGTAATCTGCGCCACGTGCACAACGCCGAGCGGGAGCGCGTGAAGGGGGACACGGGGCGCCAGGGCGAGGCGTACCTGGAGCAGCTCGCGCGGGTTGGACGCGAGCTGCCGGGAACGGCGCGCGGCATCCTCGACGCCGCGCCCCGGCTCGCGTGCGGCGTGCTGGGTGCAGAGGGCTCCACCTTGCTCGCCCTCCGCGGCGCGGAGCCCATCGTCCTCGTGCGGCACGGGGAGGCCGTGCCCCTGCCCCGCGCCGCCGTCGAGGCGGTCCAGCGCGGGCTCGATCCCGACGGCGGGGGGCGCCCGTACGTCGTCGCGGACCACGGGCGGAGCGCGCTCGCCGTCGTCCCCCTCGGCGCCCAGGAGGAGCGCTGGGCCCTGGTCGTCGCGCTCGGCGGCGGGCCGCGTCCGGGCGGCGAGGCCCACGCGATCGAGGTGCTGGCCGCGCTCCTCGACGCGAGCCTCTGCCGCGCCCGCGCGGCCGAGGGCGAGGGCGCGCGCAGCGCCCGGTCCGGCGCGGGCCGGCGCGCCCGCATCACCTTCGACGACCTCCTCGGCGAGGATCCCGCCTTCCGCGCGTGCGTGGCGAAGGCGCGCCGCGCCGCGCTCGCCGACGTGCCGCTCCTCATCACCGGGGAGAGGGGGACCGGCAAGGAGAGGATGGCCCAGGCGATCCACAACGCTTCTGCCAGGGCGGCGGAGCCCATGGTGGCCATCAACTGCGCCGCGATCCCGCGGAGCTGCTCGAGAGCGAGCTCTTCGGCTACGAGCGCGGCGCGTTCACGGGCGCGGTGAAGCCGCACGATCGGCAAGATCGAGTCGGCCGACGGGGCACGCTCTTCCTGGACGAGATCGGTGACATGCCGCTTGCGCTGCAGGCGAAGCTGCTGCGCTTCCTGCAGGAGCGCGTGATCAGCGCGTCGGCGGCCGCGAAGTCATCCAGGTGGATGTGCGCATCATCGCGGCAACCCATCGCGAACCTCACGGTCGCGCTAGCCGAGAGGGGCTTCCGCGAGGACCTCTTCTACCGCATCAGCGAAGTTCGGTGACCATTCCGCCGCTGCGCGAGCGCGGCACGGACATGCCGTGCTGATCGCGAGCTGCCTGCTGCCGCGGCCTGAGGCGCAGCAGCCGGCCGAGGATCCTGAAGCTGGCGCCGGATGCGGTGCGCGGCCATCGAGCACTATCCTGGCCCGGCAACGTGCGCGAGCTGGTGCACATGCTCGAGGCCGAGGCGAGCCTCTTGCCGCTGGACGAGACGGTGATCCGGCGCATGCCGACGATCCCGCTGGCGATCGGCGCGCTCCGGGACGTCGGGCGCGCCGCGCCGGCGGCGGAGGCTCCCCCCACGCCGCGCGAGGGCGAGCTCTCGGCCCTCCTCTCGGAGACGGAGCGCCGGGAGTACGAGAAGGCGCTGGCCCGCTGCGGCGGCAACGTCTCGAAGGCGGCGCGCGCGCTCGGCGTCTCGCGCGGGACGCTGTACAACAAGATGCGCCGCTACGGCCTCGTGCCGGAGAAGGACTGACTCCGGGTGTCAGGCGCTGTCCGGCGCTTGAACGGATCTGTTCAAAGCTTGAGCACCCCCTGAACAACCGGATCGGCGCATGACGCAGCGCGCGGCCCGGCGCCGCCCGCGCCTGGCCCTGCGCATCCGTCTGGCACGACGCTTGTAGTCCCTCCGGCCTCGCACCCAACGGCGCCGGGGCGGCGCCGGGAGGAGAGGACCCCGCATGCGTTCGGACTCGCTACGAAGATCGTGGAAGTACGGCCCCGCCGTCGTGCTGCTCTCGCTGCTCGCGGGCTGCGGCTCGAAGGCGCCGGAGGAAGAGAGCGTCGCCGGCGCGCGGCAGGCCCAGCAGGGCGTGGTCGACACCTCGACGTCGGGGCCCGGGAGCACGTGCGTCTCGTACCCGCTCGCGCGCACCACAGGGGCGCCGGACCAGGAGACGTTCACGTTCCAGGTCCCCTGCGGATCGAGCGCAGAGGACGTGTACACCCTCGTCGTCGACGCGACGTCCCCCTCGAACGGCAACGTGAACGGCTCGGTCGCTGTGAACGGCGCCGTGATCGTCTCCAAGGACGCCCTCAAGCACCCGCCCGTCCACGTGGAGGTGCCCGTCACGCTCCTCCCCGGATTCGAACAGCATCACGACGAGCATCGCCTCCAAGCCGGGCGACGTCGTGACTGCCGCGATCCGCAAGGCCCCCTTCACGATCGCCGTGAGCGCCCCGCAGCCGGCCCAATGCTTCAACGTCTTCCCGACCGTCTCCGGCACGACCACCGACTCCTGCGCCGGCGTGACCTCCAACGGCGTCATGGGCACGGTCGCGAGCGACGCGTTCACGGTGCTCTCCGTGCCCCTCGTCGAGAGCCAGCAGGCGGATGTCCTCACGCGGTCCGCCGACTGGTGCGGGAACACCGCGACCGACGACCGGAAGGTCATCTACGACGTCACGCCCCCCGCGGTCACGATCGGCGGCTTCACCGACGGCCAGATCACGAGCCAGAGCGTCACGCCCACGTGGACCGCGACGGACGTCAATCTCGTCGCCTCCGGGGCCACGCTCTCGGTCACGACGGGCGACCGGTACCAGCCCCGCGGCTCCGCCGACACGACGACCTCCGCGCCCTTCGCGAGCGGCACGGCGGAGTCGGCCGACGGCGACTACGTGCTCGCCGTCACCGGCGCGGACTGCGCGACCAACGCGAGCGCCCTCACGAAGCGCTTCACCGTCGACAAGACCCCGCCGCGGATCACCTTCGCCGGCGTGACCGACCAGCAGCAGGTCCGCGACACGGCCGTCTCGCCCACGTTCACGGTCGGGGACCGCAACCTCGACCCGTCCACCGTCGCGGCGACGCTCACCTTCACGCCGGCCGGCGGCGGCGCGCCGCAGACGGGCGGGTTCGCGTCGGGCACGGCGCTCTCCGCGGCGGGCAGTTACGCGATCACCGTCACGGCGAGCGACAAGGCGGGCAACGCGGCGAGCGGCACGGTGCAGTTCACCATCGCGATCTGCGGGGACGGGATCGTGGAGCCGGGCGAGGCGTGCGAGACGGGGGCGTGCTGCGCGGCGTGCGACTTCCTGGCGGACGGGAGCGCGTGCCCGTCGACGGACCTCTGCTTCTCGAACCACGCCTGTCAGGCGGGGATCTGCACCGGCAACACGCCGGTCGAGGGCTGTCAGGACACGCAGGCCAACCTCGCCGCGGGCTCCCCCGCGCCGCAGACCATCGCGGCGGGCGCCGTGGCCGGCGACCCCGGGAGCAGCACGAGCATCACGATGGCCGCGAACACGACCGTCACCCTGAACGGGCGGTCGATCGGCAGCGTCCCCCTGGCTGTCGACGGGGCGGGCGCGTTCAGCCAGGAGGCGCTCAGCCTCACAGGGCTTCCCTTCGGCGTCTTGCCGGTCGCGTCGTACCACCTCGAGCCGTCGGGAGCCCAGTTCTCGCCGCCCCTGACCTTCACCATGACGTTCGATCCCAGCCTGGCCCCGAACCCCGAGGCGTGGCTCTGCAGCGACGACGGCACCACGTGCGAGCAGCTCGACGCCACGCTCGGCACCGTCGACGTGAACGGGGTCGCCCAGACCGAGCTGACCGTCCCCGTCGCGCACTTCTCCTGGCTCCTCCTCGCCCAGAGCTTCGGCGATCACCCGAGATCCTCCGGGGCCGGCCTCGACTACACGAGCGCCCCGGTGATGGTCGGCACCGTCAACGCCTACATCATCTGGTACGGCACCTGGACCGACACGCAGAAGGCGATCCTGGGCGATCTCGTGGGGAACCTCCGTGGCTCCCCGTACCAGAACATCATCACCACGTACAAGGGGCAGGACATCTACGGCAACGGGCACACGCTCGACGACGTCCGGCTCAACGGGCAGGCGTCCGACACGGGCGAGTCCCAGGGGGCCGCCCTGACCGACGACAAGATCGGCGCGCTCGTGAAGAGCTGGCTCCCCCAGTTCACGGAGGCCCCGTCCGTGAACGGGGATCCGAACGGGATCTACCTCGTCCTCGCGTCGAGCGACGTCACCGCGACCAGCCTCAGCCACGGCGTCACGTTCTGCTCGACAGCCTCTGCCTGGGCTTCCTACACCAACACTTCGACCGCCATGCTCAACTGGGCGTTCGTCGGGAATCCCAACAATGGCAATCCCGATTGCCTGAAATACTTGATCGGGAGCCCCACGACGAAGAGCCCGAACGGTGACATCGGCGCCGACTCGATGGCCTCCTCCATCTTGTTCATGCTCGCGGACGTGATCACCAACTACCAGGGTGCCTGGTACCACACGGCGGACGACAGCCAGCACGGCTATCCGTGCGGCAGCATGTGCGCAGGGCAGTACGGCACCCTGTACACGTCCGGCAACGGGGCGCAGGCCAACGTGCGAATCGGCGCGCGCGACTACGTCGTCCAGGAGAACTGGGTGGTCGACTCGGTCGATTCCGAAGGGGCCGCGACCGGACACTGCGCGCTGCAATACGGCCAGGGCGCGCTGAAGGGCAACGACAACGGCGGCAGCAACCCGTACTGGTTGCAGTGCCCGTCGGGCCAGGTCGCCGTGGGGATCTACGGACAGGCCAGCAACTACGTCGACCAGCTCGGGCTGATCTGCGCGCCCCTCGACAGCGCGGACGGCACGCTCGGCGCCGTCGACCCCAGCACGGTGACGGGCAAGAACACCGGGAGCCCGTACTCGGTCATGTGCCCGACCGGGCAAGCGATGGTGGGCATCACCGGGAGGTCCGGCACGTACGTGGACCACCTCGGGATCCAGTGCCAGTACGTCCCCACCTGGCTCGCGAGCGGCACGGTCGGCCCCAGCCTGGACGCGGGCGGCGGCCCCGGCGGCGACGCGTTCACGGAGACGTGCCCGCAGGGCCACGTCATCAACCAGATCTCCGGGTACTCCGGCGACTGGATCGACGCCGTGCAGCCGCAGTGCGTGATGATGTACTGGTCGGCCTCGCCGAACCCGCCGGGCTCGTACGAGGGGACCTGCGGCAGTTGCAGCGTGAGCGAGGACAGCGTGAGCAACGCCAGCGTGCTCACCTGCAAGGAATGCGACTACCCCGCCGGGTGCCAGATCTGTCCACCCGCCGTCACGACCACCCTGACCCTGCCCTGCGCGGGGGACATCGCGAGCTGCAGCGGCAAGCTGACCTGCGGCCTCCCGGTCCCCTCCGGGCCCTACCAGTCCCAGGGCTGCTCCTCCTGCTCGGTCGACGCGTGCAGCCAGTCGCTCACGTGCGCGTGCAACGGCAACGGGAACATCCCTACCTGGAGCCAGGTTCCCTTGCCCTGCGGCGACGCCAACGGCATCAACAACTGCGGCGGCAAGCTCACCTGCGGCGCGTGCGCTGCTCCCCCTCCCACCGCCTCCTTGACGCTGAGCGTGCTCGGCCCCTGGCCGAACTGGGTCAAGGTCGACGGCGCCGCGTGCCAGGCGAGCCTCTCCCTCGGGCTTTCGAACGTCTGCACCTACACCTTCCCCCTCGGAGCGACGGTGACCCTCCAGCCCGATGGCAACGGCTGGGGCGGCTGGACCGGCAACTGCCTCACGGACCCCAACGCCGCCGGCCGGTTCGAACAGGGTTGCACGCTGACGATGAACGCGAACAAAACCGAGTCCGTCATCTACCCGGCGCAGCTCTCCTCCGCGTCATGGTACACGCTGAACCTGACGGTGAACGGCACCGTGGCCAACTGGGTCACCGTCGACGGCAACACCTGCTACGGCGGCAACACCTGCACCTACCTCTACGACAGCACCGCGAGCCCGTCGCTCACCGCGCAGCTCGAGGACGACGGCAACGCGTGGAACGGCTGGACCGGCAACTGCCTCACGGACCCCAACGCGGCGGGCCAGTTCTCGCAGTACTGCAACCTGACGATGAGCGGGAACAAGTCCGTGGTCGTCACGTACCCCTGAGAGGGGACTCTGCCGGAGCGAGCCCTCCGAGCACGCCACGAAGCGGGCGCCGCACGCGGGTGCGGCCCCGCGGCGTGCGGTATCAGACGACATTGCGCATCGCGCGCGCTCCGCCCCGTCGCGCGCGATGGCGCTCTCTACGAGTGGCAGCAGCTCGGCGCGAGGTGGTCGAGCTCGGCCATGACCTGGTTCGGGGGCACGCCGAGCCAGCGCGCCTGCACCTCGGCGTTCGCACCGAAGGTGCGCGGGATCATGCGGTCGACGTAGAGCGTCCCCGCGAGGTGGTCGACCTCGTGCTGGAGGATGCGCGCGGGCCAGCCCGACACCCGCCAGGCGATGGGCGCGCCTGCGAGGTCGGTGCCCGTGACCTCGACCTCGACCGCGCGCTCGACGATCGCCATGTAGCCCGGGACGCTCAGGCAGCCCTCGAAGAAGCGGGCGGTCGCCTCGCCGTGGAAGCGGAGCACGGGGTTCGCGATCGCGGTGAGCGGGAAGGGGACGCGCCCGCGCGCCGCGCGGTCCTCCGCCGAGAGGCGGCTCATCAACCCCTCGGCGTCCTCGAGCACGATGAGCGCCAGGTCGACGCCGATCTGCGGCGCGGCGAGGCCCACGCCCGGTGCCTTGCGCATCACCTCGGTCATGGTCTTCGCGAGGTCGGCGAGCTTCGCGGTGCCGAACAGATCGGGGTGTACGGGCGCCGCCTTGCGACGCAACACGGGGTGGCCGGCCTGGACGATCTCGGGCAGCGTCATCGGTGCACTCTGGCACGGCGAGAGGTGCGCGGCACCTCCGCAGCAGCCGGCCGCTCCGCGTCCTTCGCGGGCGCGAACCGCTCCACGATCCGCCGGGCCTCCTCCGCGTGATCCGGCGGGACCATGGGCTCGACGGGCACATACGGGCCGAGCGCCTGGAGCATGCTCCGGTGGTGGGCGCCCCGCGCCAGGAGCGCGATGCCGGCTCCGGCGAGCGCGCGCGCGGCGGCGTCGGTCGCGTCGATGTCGTGCCCCGACAGGACCACGACGAGCTCCCCGTGCGCCCGGCGCGCCCGCCACTCGGCGACGATGTTGAGCCCGATCGCCGTCAGGACGAACAGGTTGGTCGTGGACGGGAAGTGCCCGAGCGACTGCTCGGCGACCCTCGCCGCCGCGAACACCACGCCCAGCAGCGCCGCGCTCCGGATCGCCGCCGCGCGCACGTCGGCGCGCGCCGACTTCACCGCGGCCTCGTCCTCGGCGGGGTCGACCGCCTCGTGAACGCCGGCGCGCCGAGCGCGCGCGACGCGCGTGGGCATGTGCATCGCGTACGTGAAGAGGACCGTCAGGACCATGACCCCGCCCGTGTAGACGACGAAGGAGAGGCCCCACTGCGCGAGGCTCGTGATCTCGACGCCGGCGATTCCAGGCAACTGCGCCAGGAACCCGGCCACGGCCAGCGGCCAGAATCCCGCTCGCCGGTGCGCGGACGAAGAGCGGGCCCATCGGCGCGGGCTCGCCGGCGTGCGGCACGGCCTGGAGCCGGTACGCCGCCACGGCTTCCCCGGAAGGCGCGCCCCACGCGACGCCGCGCCGGGGGGAGAGCGCACGGGCCAGGCCGAGGACGGCGGCCGCCGGCGCGGCGGCGAGCAGGAACATGGACAGGGGGAGGATTGGCTCGGTGCGACGCGCGAGGACGAAGTGGACCAGGCTCTCGACCTCGGCCAGGAGCAGGGAGCCCCCGAGCAGGATCGAGAACCCGTTCGCGATCCCGTACCGCGACAGCACGGCCGCCGCCGCGACAATCAGCATCGTCCCTGCGGTGAGCGTGAGCATCACGACCGGCGTGGACCCGTCGTACACGTCCGGGAGGCTCGCGAGGAACCGCGCCATCCCGAAGCCCTGGGACAGGCACAGCAGCACCGTGAGGACGAGCGTCGCCCAGCCGATCTTCCGCGCCCCTGCTTCGCTGTCGATGAGATCGCGCCACCGTGGCACCACGAGCGTGACGAGCCCGACGATGCCCGCGGCGCCGACGAGGGGGGAGAGCCCCAGCGCGAAGACGGTGAGGGTGCCGTACGGCCGGAGTCGATCGGGGGCTTCGAACAGACTTGATCACGTCGAGGTCGAGCCCGGGCAACGCGACCCAGGCCAGCGCCGGGAGCGCGAGGATCGCCAGCAACGTCACGCCGAGCCGCTTCGCCAGCGGCGGAGCGATCGATCGATCCTCCGTCGCCTCCGCAGGTGGAGGCCCCTCGTGGAGCGGCCCTCCGCAGTCGGCGCACACGGCGCCCTCCACCACGTACTCGGCCGGCGTGCCCGTTGCGCGGAAGTGAGGACACTCGACGTTCGGACAGTGCTTCATGGCGCTCCCCGGTTCGTTCGGACGGGCACGAGGATAACGCCACCGTTGGTGATCTTCGCGACCTGTCTGTTCCATGCGAGCTCCGTCGGGCTGACGTAGGCCAGGCGCTCTCCTCGCGAGCAACGCCGCGCGGATCCGGGTAAGCTGGGCGGCCGTGACGTCGTGGTCCAACACCGGCTCGCAGCTCATCCCGTTCCCCGTCCCGGGCACGACGCTCACGTCCACGCGCGGCAACTACGTCGTCGGCGCCCTGATCGGCGACGGCCAGTACGGCTCGGTCTTCGAGTGCATCGGCCCCTTCGACCAGCCCTACGCGCTGAAGATGCTCCGGCCCGCGAACAAGGCGTACCAGGCGGTGAAGGACGAGTGGTCGCTCGAGATGCAGCGGCTCGAGAGCTTCCGCCACCCGAACATCGTCTACATCCACGACGCGTTCGAGTGCAATTTCCTCTTCTACCTCGCCCTGGAGCGCTGCGACACGAGCCTACGCGCCCTCTTGGGCCGCCCCTTCGGCCACGCGCTGCTGATCGAGATCGCCCGCCAGCTCCTGATGACGCTGCAGTACCTGCACGACAACGCCGTGGTCCACTCCGACCTGCACGCCGGCAACGTGCTCATCAGCCAGCTCGACCACCACCCGATCGTGAAGCTGACGGACTTCGGCGTCGCGCACCAGCTCGACGGCACCACGCGCTGGTACCGGCCCCAGGTCGCCAACCCCAAGATCCTCACGCCCGAGCTCGTGACCGTCGGCTACACCACGACGCAGAGCGACCTCTACCAGCTCGGCCTCCTCCTCTACCAGATGCACACCGGCTTCCCCGCCATCGACGTCTCCGTGCCCTACCCGGAGATCGCCCGGCAGATCTCCGAGGGCACCCCGCGGCAGAAGGCGGAGGCGCTCGGCACCCCGCTCTCCGGCGTCATCGCGAAGCTGCTCCGCCGGCGGGACGCCTACCGCTACAAGGAGGCGCGCGAGGTCTGGGAGGACCTCCGGCAGGTGCCGCGGTGGTGAGCGCGACGTGCTAAGTAGCGCGCAATGAGCCGTGACGATGGGGGCGCTGCCCCCCAACCTTCGAGCCCGCGCGTCGTCTCCCTCACGCCCGCCGTCTTCCACCTCTCCGACGCGGTGAACCATGTGTCGCGCACGTACGGCGAGGCCCCGATCGTCCCGCGCGGCCCCCGCCTCAAGCCGCTCGTCGAGCGCGTCCGCCGCGGGATCCAGGAGGCGCTCGCCGCCCCGGAGCACGAGCCCATCCTGATCACCGGCTCGGGCTCGACCGCGATGGCGGCGGTGCTCGGCTCTTGCCTCCGGCCGGAGGAGCGCCTCCTAGTCATCCGCAACGGCGCCTACGGGGACCGGATCTTCGAGTTCGCCAGCACGCTGCGCCAGCCCATCGTCGACATGTGCCTGCCCTACGGCGAGCGCCCGGACCTCGCCGCCGTCGAGGCCGTCCTGGCCGACGGCAAGGCCGACGCCGTCGCCGTCGTCTACGGCGGCACCTCCACCTGCACGCTCAACCCGGTCCCGGAGATTGGCCGCCTCACGAAGAAGTACGGCAAGAAGCTGCTCGTCGACGGGGTGAGCGCGCTCTTCGTCGAGCCGATGGACCTCGCCGGCTGGAACGTCGCCGCCGTGATGGGCTCCTGCAACAAGGGCCTGCACAGCCACCCCAACCTCACGATGGCGCTCGTCCGCAGGGATCTGCTGGCCGAGATGGAGCGCGTCGCGCCGCGCGCGCCTAGCCTCGAGCTCCACAAGCTCTGGCGCGCGCAGACGGCCGGGTCGCACCCTTACACGATCGACCCGATGAGCCTCTGCCAGGTCTCCGCCGCCCTCGATCACCTCGCGTCCCAGGGCGGCGTCGCCGGCCGGCACGCCGTCTACCAGCGGCGGTGCGAGGTGCTACGGCCCGGCTACGAGCGGCTGGGCCTGCGCATCGCGCGGTGGGAGGGGATGCCGCTGACGGTGATCGGCACCGCGCTCCACATCCCCGAGGGCACGACGTACGACGCCATGGCCGAGCGCCTCGCGCGGGATCCGGTGGAGGGGCACGTGTTCGAGATCTACGCCGCGCAGGGCAAGCTCTCGGACAAGCTCTTCCGCATCTTCAACATGGGGGATTACCCGATCGAGGTGTACGAGATCTTCCTGCGCGCGCTGTCGAAGGTCGTGTAGCCCTGCCAGGATCGTGACGCGCCGCCTCCGGCGTGCGAGCATCCTCGCATGCGCTCCCTCCACCTGGTCCTCGCCTCCGCGCCGGACCCGGAGCCGATCGCTTCGACGGACGCCTTCTGGCAGCGCCACCGCGCGGTCGCGCTCCTCGAGCCGCTGTCCATCGACCAGGCCATCCTAGGCGGGTTCTCCGCCGACCGGGTCGGCTTCGCCTTCGCGTCGGGCTACCAGGCCGCGCTCCGCGCCCTCGTGCCGGACCTGCCGCACGACAAGGTCGCCTCGCTGTGCGTGACCGAGCGCGGCGGTGGCCACCCGCGTGCGATCGAGACGCGCCTCGAGCCGGACCCTTCGGCAGGCGGCTCCTATCGTCTCACCGGCAAGAAGCGCTGGGCGACGCTCTCGGGCGAGGCGGGCATCCTGCTCGTGGCCGCGTCGACGGGCGTCGACGAGACGGGCAAGAACCTCCTCCGCCTCGTCCGCGTCGACAGCGCCGCCCCCGGCGTCCGGCGGCAGCCCATGCCCGAGCCGCCCTTCACGCCCGAGCTCGGCCACGACGAGGTCGAGCTTCTCCCGCGTCGCGGTGACGGAGGCCGACGTCCTGCCCGGCGACGGGTTCGCCCGCTACGTGCGCCCCTTCCGCACAATCGAGGACGTCCACGTCACCGCCGCGCTCTTCGCGTACCTGATCCGCGAGATCCGCCTCCACGCCCTGCCCACGGCCCTCTGCGACCGCTTCGCCGGGCTCCTAGTCGCGCTCCGCGCGCTCGCCGCAGCGGACCCGAGCGCGCCCGACGCCCACGTCGCGCTCGCGGGCGTGCTCGAGCTTCTCCCGTGGTCCGATCGACGAGCTCGACCGCATCTGGAGCAGGACCGAATCGCCGGCGCACGCGCGCTGGGAGCGCGACCGGCTGCTGCTCTCGGTGGCGAGCAGCGTGCGAGAGCGGCGCAGGGCGCGCGCGTGGGAGCGCCTCACCAAGCCGGGCGGCGCGGTGGAGGAGTCGACGGGGGGCGCAGGGGAGAGGGAGTAGGGCGGTTGCCGCGCGGTGCACGCCACGATAAGCACCCCGGCATGACCCGCCGCTTCCTCGCGCCGATCGCCGTCACCCTCGCCCTCTTCGGCGCGCCGGCCTGCGGAGGCTCGGCGCCCCCTGCCTCCGAGGCGGCGTCCGCGCGCGGCCCGGGCGACGCGTACGTGGCGTACGTGTCGGCCATCGGCAACGCGGGCAACATCGGCGAGGTGACCCCTTACCTCACGTCCGCCGGTCGAAAGCAGCTCGCCACGGATCTCGAGGCGATGAAGGCGCGGGTGCCCGGGGGCGTGCTCAAGATCGTCGACGAGCAGGTCGCGGGCGACAAGGCGACGGTCACGTTGACGGCCACCCTCGCGCAGGGCGGCAAAGAGGTGCCGGCGAGCGGGACGGTGGTGATGCTGCGCGAGGGCGGGGCCTGGAAGGTGGACCAGGAGAGCTGGGTCAAGAAGTGAGGCGGCGGGCGGCAGTCGACAGGCGCCGCCTGAAGCGCTCGCGCTATCCGTGCTCGGTGTCGGCGTCGAGCAGCACGAGGCCGGCGCGCAGCATGGCGTCGAGGTCGGGCACGCCCTCGACGGCGGCCGCCGTCGCGCAGACGCCGTACGCCATCCCCCGCGGCGCCCACGTGGCGGTGTGGACGAGCGCACCGCCGAGGATCTCCGGCGGCTCGGACGCGCGGACCCGGACCTCTCCTGCGTGTACGGCGACGTTGGCGTGGAGGCGCGCGTCCGCGCCGGGGCGCTCTCTGATCTCGTCGTGCAGGGCGAGCGCGACGGCGAGCGCGGAGCCCCGGGCGGCGGCGAAGCCCTCGGGGTCGTGCGAGAGGGCGCGGACGCCGAGGACGCCCGTGCCCGTCGTCTGGGCCAGCGCGTAGCCCGCGCGCGAGAGCCTGGTCTCGACGAGATCGAGCAGCGCGCCCAGATCGGCGACCAGCGGGTCGTCGAGGTCTTCGTTCACCTCCAGGCGCATGTCCACGTAGACGGCGATCCCCGGCACGGACAGGGCGAGCGCCCAATCGGCGCCGCCCCTGGCGTCCGGCCCGAGGGCGTCGCCGAGCGCCGCGATGAAGGCCTTCACCGAGTCGAACCGCCGCTCGGGCCGCTTCTCGAGGCAGCGGAGCACCACTGCGTCGAGCGCCGGCGACACGGCGACCACCCGGCTCGGTCGCGGCGCCGGCTCCTCGAGGTGCTGGCGCACCAGCCCCGCCATGCTCCGCTCCTCGAACGGGGGGCGCCCCGTGAGCAGCCGATAGAGCAGCACGCCGAGCGCGTACACGTCCGTGCGCGCGTCGATCGAGCCCGTGAGGAGCTGCTCGGGCGCCATGATGTTGGGCGTGCCGAGCCGGCGCCCGGCCGTGGTGAGCCACGGATCCGCCGCCCAATCGGGCGAGACGAGCTTGGCGATGCCGAAGTCGAGGAGCTTGGCGGTGCGCGGCGCGTCCGTGAACGCGATGTTGCTCGCCTTGACGTCGCGGTGGACGATGCCCGCCTCGTGCGCCGCCTCGAGCGCGGCGCACACCGGGGCGAGCACCTCGTACGTCTCCTCGGGGCGGAGGCGCCCTCTGTCGCGGAGGAGATGGTCCAGCGTGCCGCCCGGGAGGTGCTCCATGACGTAATAGGGGCGCCCGTCGAGGAGGGAGCCCCACGCGTGGACCTCGACGATGTTGGGGTGGCGGAGCAGGTTGATGAGCTCGACCTCGCGGAAGAAGCGCCCCACGATCTTGGGCTGGGCCGCGAGCATCCCGTGCAACACCTTGAGCGCCGCGCGCTGATCGATCGCCCGGTGCGTCGCGTGGTAGACGGCGCCGCACCCTCCCTTGGCGATCAGGTCACCCAGGAGGTAGTCCCCGACGACCGTCCCGGGCTCCAGCGTGTCCCCCGTCTCGGGCGGGGAGCCCTTCTGTTCGATGGGCCGAGATTCGTCCTCCGCCATGGTGCCTCCTCGACGCGCTGTCGTCGGGGCAATCGAGTCATGAGCTGATCGTAGGCTCCGGACGAAACCGACGACATCCTTTTCTTTCGGGCACGCCAGGAAGATCGTCTCGGGACACCCCCGAGTGCATGAATACGCTCACGGCGCTCGAAGCCGCGATGTTAGCGTGTCGATGATCCGGTTCCTTTTGGCCGGAGACACATGGGGGGTTGGTCATGGGGGGACGAGACGTTCTCGGTCTTACGCTCGTGTTCTGCGCGCTGGCCTTCGCGTCCGGCTGCGGTGGCCGCCAGGGAGGTGATGGAGCCGATCTCGGGACGGCCTCGAGCGCCCTGATTAGCGGCAACGGGCTGAGTGGCGATGCGCTCGGCGGCAGCGGACTCACGGGGTACATGCTGGCCCCGAACCCGCTCACGCCGAGCACGATCGGCTCCGACGCGATGTCGGCGATCCAGGACCCGAGCGCGAACGGCGACCTGTCGCGGAAGCTCCTCGAGTACACGGTGGGCTGCGCCTTCGACGCAACGCAGTCGTTCGACTTCTCGTGGGTCGACGCCTCGGGCGTGACGCACGACGAGTCGTACCCGGGCCAGATCGGGCTCGCGACGGACTGGAGCAGCCAGGCGATCGGCTCCGCCGAGGAGCTGTGGGTGTCGGCGTGCCTCGTCTCGAGGGTCAACTACTACGGCGTTCACGTGGAGATCTCGTCGCGCGGCGCGAACGACGCGCTCGCCGTCGGCTCCGACGAGGCCAGCACCTACACGATGCAGGAGGGGGCGTTCTTCGGGAACGTCTTCGCCTCGACGCCCACCGCGTTCGCGTGCGACTATCTCACGGACGACGACTACTCTCAATCGCTGGATCGCGACTGCGCGGCCGGTCACATCGACGACCTGGGCAACCTCGAGAGCTGCCCCAACGTCCAGCGGGTCGGATCCTGTGACGCCCTCGGCTGCACGCTCGACGACACAGGCACGTTCTACACGAGCTGCCAGGGCCCCGACGGAAGCACCACGGATCAAGTCGTAACGGTCTATCTTCACGACTGAGCCTCGATGCCGCCCGACCCCCGTCCACACGCTGCCGCGCTCCCCGCCGTCGCGGGTCACGTCCGCTGCGCCGCCTGCGGGCGCCGCGTGGCGCGTGCGAGGCCGCTCTGCCCCACGCACGGCGCCGTGCCCTTGCACGCGGAAGCTCGACGCCGAGCCCGGGCAGGGCTCGGCGCCGCTCCCGAGCTTCCCGGGTTACCGGGCGCTCGAGCTGATCGCGCGCGGCGGCTTCGGCGTCGTCTTCGCGGCGACGCCCCTCTCCGGCGGGCCTCGCGTGGCCATCAAGCTCGCCCGGGAGGACAGGCCCGACGCCGCGGCGCGCCTCCGCTACGGAGCTCGGGGCGCTCTCCGACGTCGGGCCGCCGCACGTACCCGCCGTGATCGGCGACGGACGGATCGCGGGCGGCACGCCCTACATCGTGATGGAAGCTCATCGCGGCCCCCACGCTCGCCGACCAGCTTGTCGGGGGCGACGCGCCGATCCCCCTCTCGCAGGCGCTCGGGCACGCCGTCGCGACGCTCCGCGCGCTCGAGGCCGTGCACGCGCGCGGGTGGGTGCACCGCGATCTCAAGCCGGAGAACGTCTTCGTGGGCGCGCGGGGGGCCACGATCATCGACTTCGGGCTCGTCCTGCCAGACCACGACGCGCCGGCGCTGACGGCCACCAACGCCGTCGCCGGCACGGCGGACTACATGGCGCCGGAGCAGTGCGACCGGCAGGAAAACATCGACGCACGCGCCGACCTCTACGCGATGGGCATCATCATTTACGAGGCTCTGCGCCGGCGCGCCGCCCTTCTGGGGCTCGCCGGCCGCGGTGCAGCAGCACCACATCGGCCGCCGTCCTCCGCGGCTCTCCACCGTCGCGGTCGGCGTCCCGAGCGACGTCGAGGAGATCGTGCACAGGAGCCTCGCCAAGGACCGACAGGAGCGCTTCGAGAGCGCTGCGGCGCTGCGCGAGGCGCTCGAGCGGGCGCTCGCCGCAGCCCCGCGGGACGCGGCCGCCGTGCGGTCGCCGGCTGCCAGCGCGCCCGCCGCGGAGGTTCGATCCCGCCGCCCGACACCCAACCGCGGGCACTCCACCATGAGCCTCCTGTTCTTCGAGGCGGACGTCAACGTGGTCACGATCAAGGCGGCGCTCGGCCCGCTGGGCGGTCAGCTCGCGCACGCCACCGGCGGGCGCTACGTCATCGCCTTCGGACACGACCTCGGCGAGAACCCGGCGCGCCAGGCGCGGCATGCGGCGCACGAGCTCTGCCGGCGGGGGCTCGCCGGGCGCGTGCGGCTCGACGTGGGCGCCGTCACGGTGCTGCTGCGCCCGGACGGGTCGAGGCGCTACGTGAGCCCGCTCTTCACGCGCCCGGATCGTTTCCCCACGGTGGTCGATCCGCCGGGCGTCACGGTGACCGACGCGGCCCGCGACCTGCTCGGCGACGTCGCCGATTCCCCGTCGAGCACAGGGACCACGACGGGGGACACCCCGGCGCCGACGAGCCTCGTGGCCGATGTCTCCCTGTCCCAGGGGCTGTCGGGGGGCCCGACTTCCGGGGCCGCCGTGTCGGCGGGCGTACCGCCGGACGTGCCCAGCGATCTCTTCCTCGGGCGCGACGCGGAGGTGGGCGCGCTCCTCGCGAGCGCGCGCCGCGCCGTCACCGAGCCCGTCCCCACCGTGATGAGCGTGATCGCCGGCGCGGGCCACGGCAAGAGCAGGCTCGGCTCCGTGCTCGGCAAGCGGCTGCGGCAGATGGACCTGGGCGAGGTGATCGACCTCCGCGCGCACGAGCCCACGCTCGGGGGTGCCGACCGGACCTTGCGGGAGCTGCTCCAGCGCGCGTTCGACCTGCCCGACGCGGCGCCCCCCGACGGCGGGCGCGCGCTCCTCGGCGAACGCCTCGGCGGGCTCGGCGCGACGGACGCGGCGCCGGCGGTCGCGGTCGCGCTGGGCTGGGCGACGGCTGGGGACGGGGGCTCGCCGATGGAGTCCGGCATCCGTGCCCTCGACGCGGCGCCGGGCGCGCTGCGATCGGCCCTCACGGCCGCGGTGGGCGAGGCGCTGCGCCGCCGCGCGGGCGCGCGCCCCGTGCTCCTCCTGCTCGACGACGCACACCACGCCGACCATGCCACCATCGCTGCCCTGGAGGACGCGGCGCTCGCCGAGGCGCGCGCCCCTCTGTGGATCTGCGCGCTGGGGCGCCCCGCCTTCGCCGAGGAGCACCCGGCCTGGGGCGAGCGCGCGGGCCACCGCGCTTCGCTCCGGCTGGGCCCGCTCGATCCGGCGAGCGCGGCGGAGCTGTGCCGGCGGCTCCTGCTCCCCGCGGAGGACGTCCCGGACCCTGCCGTCCGCGGCATCGTCGAGCGCGCGCAGGCGATCCCGCTCCTCCTCGTCGAGCTCGTGCGCGGCCTCCGTCGCGCCGGGGCCGTGCGGAAGAGGCCGGCCCTCGACTCGTACTACCTCGCGACGGACGAGCTCAATCGGCTCCCCGACCTGCCGCTCGTCGAGTGGCTGGCGCAGGGCGAGCTCGACGCGCTCCCCGAGACGCTGAAGGCGCACGCGCGCCTCGCGGCGCTCCTCGGCGAGGAGGTGTCGATTGAAGACCTCGCGGGCGTGCTGCGGATGCTCGAGGAGCGGGGCGCGGGCGCCGAGTCTCCGCTGGACGCCAAGGTCGGCACGCGGCGGCTGATCTCGGCTGGGCTCGTCCACCGGAACCCGCAAGGGGGCCTGGTCTTCCGCCACGCGCTCGTGCGCGAGGCGATCGCGAAGTCGGTGCCCGCGCCGCTTCGGCGGCTCATCCACGAGGCCGCGACGAAGCACCACTCCGTTCAGGGCGCGAGCGACGATCGCCGCCTCGCGCTGCTCGCCCACCACGCCGCGGAGGCCGGCGCCGCGTCGATCGCGAAGGCGGCGTACCTCGATCTCGCCGAGCGCATGCGCGCGCGGCACGCGTACGTCGAGGCGGAGCGCTGCTACAGCCGCGCGGTGGAGCAGCTCGCGGGCGAGGCCGATCCCCGGAGGCTCTCTGCCCTCCAGGGCCGCGGCCTGATGCGCTACCGCGTCGGGCGCTACCACGACGCGCTCGCCGACTTCGCCGTCGCCCGCACGATTGCGCGGGAGGCGGGCGACGTCGCGGCCGAGGTCGAGATCCTCCTGGACGAGGCGACGGCGCTCGACTGGACTTACGACTACAAGAGCTTCCATCGAGCGCATCGAGGAGGCGCGGGGGATCCTCGAGATCCAGGCCTCGCCGCTGCTCGAGGCGCGGCTGCACCTCGGGGTCGGTAAGATCCCTCCACCGCGTGAACCGCAACGAAGAGGCTGCCGCGCTGCTGGAGCGCGCCGCGGCGGAGGCCGAGGTGCTCGGTGACGCAGGCTACGAGACGTGGGTCGTCGCGCGCGTGCTGCTGGGCTTCATCTACCAGGGCCTGAACCGGCTCGACGAAGTGGAGCGTTCGCTCGGCCAGGCCATCGCGCGCTGCGAGCTGCACGGCGATGACGCGCACCTCGCCGTCGCGATCAACAACCGGGCGCTGCTCTGGGCCTTCCTCGGCGATCGCAAGGCGATGCTCGCCGACATGGAGCGAGGGCTCTTGCTGGCGCGCAAGCTCGGGCAGGCGCCGCTCGAGTTCATCAGCCGCTTCAACCTCGGCGAGTGCCTCTATCTGATGGATGAGACGGGCGCCGCGGAGCCCCACCTGCGCCGCGCGATCGAGATCTCGCGGCGTCTCCACGGTGGCGACGGCCTCCCCGTCGGCGCGCTGCTCGACGCCCGCCTCCGGCTCTACCTCGGCGAGGAGGCGGAGGCCCGGGCGATCCTCGACCGCATCCGCGCCCAGCAAGAGCAGGCGCGCGCCGCGGGGCAGGCCGACCTGCTCATGGCGCCGGCGGAGGAGGTCCTCTACGCCGCGGTGGAGCTCGCGACGCGCGAGGCGACGGCGGCCGAGTGGGACGCGCTCGAGGCCCGGTCCGTCCGTTCCTCGGTGGGCCAGGAGCGGCTCGAGGTGCTCGATCTGCGGGCGCTCGCGGCGCTGCGGCGCGGGCGCGCCGGGGAGGCCCTCGCCGTCGCCTCGAGGGCGCTCGCCGCGGCCGAGAGCATCCCGAACGTGATGGGCACGCGGCTCCGGCGGCGGGTCGAGGCCGCGCAGGCGCTGCTCTCCACCCTGGAACGTCGAGGGCCGTGACTGCGCTGCCGCCGATCGCGCCATGGGAGGCGATTTTCCACGGCTCCGCCCAAAGCCACCACGATGAAGCCGTCGCGAGCCTCGGCCGTGGCGTGTTCGCTTCGGCCGAGCGCTCGGCGCAGCAGGCGCTGGACACGCTCGGGCGCCTGCTCGGTCCGTCGAGCGAAGTGCTCCTCGGCAACCCTGCCTCGAAAGGGGGGGATGCCCCGGATCCTGTCGAGCTCGCCGCCGTGCCTTGCCAGGGTTCCACGACGTGAGGGGACCCTCCGCGCGCCCGCGGCGTGCAGCGCGCCCCGGATCGGGTTACACGCGCACCGCATGCCCGGAGCCCTCGAAGCCCGAGACATCCGCGTGGTCCGCGACGGGCGCGCCATCGTCGACGGGGCGAGCCTCGCCGTCGCGCCCGGGGAGAAGGCGGCCATCGCGGGCGCGTCGGGCAGCGGGAAGAGCACGTTCCTGCGGGCGCTCGCGACGCTGATCCCGATCGACGGCGGGCGCGTCACCCTGGGCGGCGTCGACGCGGCCGACCTGCCCCCGACCGCCTACCGCGCGCGCGTCGCGTACGTGCCGCAGGCCCCGCCGATGCTCCCGGGCACCGTCGCCGACAACCTCGAGGCCGGCCCCCGCCTGCACGGCCGCGCGCTCCCCGAGGGGCGGGCCGCGGCGCTGATCCGGGCCGTCGGGCTCCCGGAGGCCTTCCTCGCGCGGCGTGCCGAGGATTTCTCGGGCGGCGAGCGGCAGCGGGTCGCGCTCGCGCGCGCGCTCGCCAACGACCCCGAGGTGCTGCTCCTCGACGAGCCGACCGCCGCGCTGGATCCGGAGACGGCCCTCGGGGTCGTCGCGCTCGCGCGCAATCTCGCGGGGGAGGGGCGCGGCGTCGTGATGGTCACGCACGTCGTCGCGCACGCCGAGGCGCTCGGCGGCGCGCGCTACGTCTTCCGGGACGGGCTCCTCCTCCCGGGCGCCGAGGCGCCTTGAGCTACCTCGAGATCTCCCTCCCGCGCCTCGCGCTCGCGGCGGGCCTCATCGTGCTCGCGATCGCCCTCTCGCGCGCCCGGCGCCTCGATCTCGAGCGCGATCTCCTCTGGGGCGCCCTGCGCGGCGCCGTGCAGCTCCTCGCGATCGGGCACGTCCTGCTCCTGATCTTCGGGCACCAGCACCCCGGGTGGACGCTGCTCGCGATCGGCGTGATGCTCGTCGTCGCGGCGGCGACCAGCGCGCGGCGCGTGGAGCACGGCCCCCCGGCGCGGGCGCTCTTCCCCTGGGCGCTCGCGTCCATCGCCGCGGGCGGCGCCGCGGCGCTCGTCCCCGTCTTCGCGTTCGTCGTGCCGCCCAGCCCCTGGTACGACGCGCGCTACCTCGTGCCCATCAGCGGGATGATGCTCGCCAACGCGATGAACGTGACGGCGCAGGTCTTCGAGCGCATCTTCTCGGCGGCGCACGCGCAGGCGGCGGAGATCGAGCAGCTCCTCGCGCTCGGCGCGACGCCGGCCCAGGCCCTCCGCCGCCACGAGCGCGCCACGGTGCGCGCGGCGATGATCCCGACCATCAACGGGCTCCTGACGGTCGGGCTCGTCGCGCTCCCGGGCATGATGACCGGGCAGATCGTGAGCGGCACCGCCCCCGAGCAGGCCGTGCGCTACCAAATCGTCATCCTCTACCAGCTCGTCGCCGTCGCCGCCGTCTCCGGCCTGCTCGCCGTCGGATCCGCGCGCCGCCTGCTCTTCACGCCGCGGGCCCAGCTCCGCCTCCCTGCGCGCGCCCCTGCCGGGTGAGCCCGGTCAGAGCAGCTTCAGGTACGCCACGATGTCGGCCTGGTCCTGCGCGGAGAGCGTGATCGCGCCGCTCGAGACGTCGGAGAAGAACGCGGCGTAGTGGGCGGCCACGTCCGCGAGCGTCGCCGCGGAGTCGTCGTGGAAGTACGGCGGCGTCCGCCGGAATCCCGCGGAGCGACGGGATCCTGAACAGGCCGGCGTCGCCCGGGGCGCCGGTGATGAGCGCCCGTCCCAGGTCCGGCGACGTGACGGTGGTCACGCCGCTCGGCCCCGAGAAGACGTAGGTGTGCACCGGGAGCCCCCTCGTGTTCATCTCGGACACGCGGACGCTCGCGAAGCGCGCCCCGGCCGGGAGCCCGAACGCGAAGGTGTCCGTCTGGTTCAGCATCGGGCCGGCGTGGCACTGGGCGCAGAGCCCGTTCTTCGTCGTGGGATCGAAGAACGCGCGCCCCCGCTTCTCGGAGGCGGTGTGCCCGGCCGGGAGCCCCGGCGCCGGGCCGCCCTGCGCGAAGCGCTGGAGCGCGGGGCTCGAGAAGAGGTCGTCCTGCTCGTAGCGCGCGATCGCCTGGAGGTCGGCGAGGCAGGGCGCGGCGGGCGCCTGGGCATGACCGAGGATCGCGTCGCGGGCCTGGTTCTCCAGCGTCCCCTCGCGCCCGTCCCACATGAGCACGGGATCGAGCGCCGGCGCGTCGAGCGTGCCCAGCACGCCCCGCTCCACCGTCACGCTCGTGGCGCCGGGCTCGTCCGCGAGGGTGACGTTCGGCGGGAGGGGGAGGGTGACCAGGATCGTGGCGAAGTGGCGGAGGCGCTCGTACGACGCGCCGGCGCCGTCGTCGCTGTCGATCGGGCGGAAGAGCGGATCTCCCGGATCCACCGCGAAGCGCGCCTCCACCTCGGCCGGCGCGAGGGTGCCCGTCTCGTGACCGTGGCACGTGCCGCAGGTCCGCCCGTTCCCGCCGAACGTCGCCTTTTCGAAGAGCTGCCGTCCGCTCGGGTCGGGGCGCGCCGCGAGCTCCGCCGCTCCGGTCGGGTCGTCGCCGTCACCCTGCGTGCAACCCGCGCCTCCTAGGAGCCCCAGGGTCGCGCCCATTACCAAGATCCACGTTCGCGGCATCGTCTTCCTCCGGTCGAATGCCCTCGCTTCCAGGTAGGATGCGTCTTCCGCTTCGTGGGTTTCGGCCCCTTGGCTCCGCGCTCGCCGTACACTTCGGCCAGGCCCCGTCCCTCGGCTTTGCCACGGCGCCGCGCGGAGGTTGCGATGTCTTCGACGGTACGGCTCGACCAGGCCCAGAACGGACGGCGGACGACTCGCAGGCGCTGCGCGTGGGCGCTGCTCTCGGTGCTCTGCGCGGCGTGCGGAGGCTCGGTCACGGTGAGCCAGAGCGGGGGGACGACCGGCGCCGGCGCCTCGAGCTCCGCCACGGGAACGGGCGCTGGGGGCGTGCCCTCGGGAACCGGAGGCGCGGCCACCGGCGCCACCACCAACGCCACCAGCACCGCCAGCTCCGCGAGCACCACCAGCTCGAGCGGTGCCGGCGGAGGCTCCATGTGCGGCGGCCTGGCGGGCTTCACCTGCCCGTCGGGCCAGTACTGCGATTACCCGAGCAAAGACTGCGGCGGCGACGACGACACCGGCACCTGCGCGCCCAGGCCCCAGGCCTGCCCCAACGACTACCAGCCCACGTGCGGTTGCGACCTCCACGTCTACGCCAACGCCTGCGAGGCGAACGCCGCCGGCGTCGACGTGGACGACCTCGGCGGCTGCACGCCCCCCGCGGGGATGTTCGGCTGCGGCGCCGGCTTCTGCCACCTCGGGGCGGAGTACTGCGAATTCGACGCCTCCGACGTGGCCACCATCCCCTCGACCTACACGTGCAAGCCCCTCCCCGCCGGGTGCGGCACCGCGCCGGGCTGCGCCTGCCTCTCCAACGTGCAGTGCGGGACGCTCTGCATGAGCACCGCGAACGGCGGGATCCAGGTCACCTGCCCCGGCGGGTGAGCGACGGATCACCCCTTCGGCGCCGCTGCTCGCCTCGCCAGCGCAAGCACACGAAGCGCCGCCGCATGGGCCTCGTTCGACGCGCCCGCGCTCCGTGTGCGCGACCCGGGGCTCCGTGTGCGCGACCCGCGGCGCCATCGAATGGAGCCGCGGGGCGATCGAATGGAGCCGCGGGGCGAACGAATGGAGCTGCGGGGCGATCGAATGGACCCGCGAGGCGATCGAATGGACCCCCGGCGCCGTTTGAATCCCCCGCGCGCCGTGGCGTCGTCCGCGCGGCGTCATCACCGGATCGCCTCGGCGCCGTTCAACCGGTCCGCGGCGCGATCAAACGGACCCGCGGGCGATCGAACGGGCCCGCGGGGCGAACGAATGGACCCGTGGGGCGATCGAATGGAGCCGCGGGGTGATCGCACGGACCCGCGGGGCGAACGAATGGACCCGCGGGGCGAACGAATGGACCCGCGGGGCGAACGAATGGACCCGCGGCGCCGTTTGATTTCCCCACCGATCGAGCGAACGAATTACGCTGCCGGTGTACGTACCGAAGCGCGTCCTGTGAGATGCGCCGGCGCGCCATCGAATGGCGCGCGGGGCGGTTGCATGGAGCCCGCGACCGGTTGCATGGAGCCCGCGACCGGTTGCATGGAGCCCGCGACCGGTTGGATCGAGCCCCGGTGCCGTTCGATGGCGCCGCGGACCGGTGCAACGACGCCGCGGGTCCGTTTGATCGCCCCGGGGGTCCATGCGATCGCCCCGGGGGTCCATTCGATCGCCCCAGGGGTCCATGCAATCGCCCCGGGGGTCCATGCGATCGCCCCGCGGGTCCGTGTGATCGCCCCGAGGGTCGGCTCGATCGCCCCGCAGGTCCGTGTGATCGCTCCGCGGGTCCGTTTGATCGCCCCGCGGGTCCCTTCGATCGCCCCGCCGTGCTGTTCGATGGCACCGCGGACCGGTGCGACGGCGCCGAGGGGCGCGCCGATGGGGCCGGCGCCCATGTAGAAGGAGGGGCGGGGCGTGCAGACGGCGCCGCGGGAT
This sequence comes from uncultured delta proteobacterium, assembly GCA_963827955.1. Classification (GTDB taxonomy): domain Bacteria; phylum Myxococcota_A; class Polyangia; order Polyangiales; family Polyangiaceae; genus CAWHDJ01. Next base: position 793,341 of record CAWHDJ010000018.1, read on the forward strand.
CGTTCGATGGCGCCGCGCCGCGCGCAAATGGTGTCGCGGCCTCGGGAGACGGAGCCGCGGCGCACGGCCATGGAGCCGAGGGACGGAGACGGCGCCGCAGCCTTATGACGTTGGCACGCACCATGCTTCGCTTCGTCCGGCCGCCCTCGGGCTCGGGGCGTTCGTGCCAGCGTGGCGCCGCCCCCGCGTGGGCTATAGTCCGCCCCCGATGTCCCTCGGCCCGGAGCTTCCCAGCCACGCAGCGCAGCCGCTCCAGGCCGTCTTGCCCGAAGAGCTCGCCCGCGCGGCCGGCGTCGACATCGGCGACGCCCGCCGCATCGTCTCGCTCGTCCACCGCACCGGCGCCCTGCCGGCGCGGGCGCCGGCCACCATCCGCCGCCGCGCCCTCGACGCCGCGAGGGCGCTCGGCCACGTCCCCGCCCTGGAGGTCGTCGAGCGGCGGGAGAGCGCGGTCGACCCGTTCGTGAAGTACGCCTTCCGCCTCCACGATGGCGCCGTCATCGAGGCCGTGCGCATCCCCCTCGAGCGCGCCGGGCGCTTCTCCGCGTGCGTCAGCTCGCAGGTCGGGTGCGCGCTCGCGTGCGCCTTCTGCGCGACGGGGAGGATGGGGCTCGCGCGCAACCTGGAGGCGTGGGAGATCGTCGAGCAGGTGCGTGCGATCCGGGCTGGCCTGCCCGCCGGTGGCAAGGTGCACGGCGTGCTCTTCCAGGGGATGGGCGAGCCGCTCGCCAACGCCGAGCGCGTCGTCCGGGCCATCCGCGTGCTCGCCGAGCCGAGCGCGCAGGCCATCGACATGCGCAACATCACCGTGTGTACCGCGGGCCTGCCCGCCGGCATCCGCACGCTCTACCGGGAGGTGCCCGGCGTGCGGCTCGGCGTCTCGCTCGGCGCCGCCGTCCCCGGGCGGCGCCGCGCGCTCATGCCCATCGACGCCGCCCACCCGCTCGAGGAGGTGCTCGAGGCGGCCGCGGAGCACGCCCGTGCGACGGGGCTCTCGCCGATGTTCGCGTACACGCTGCTCGCCGGCCGCAACGACGGCGACGAGGACGCCGCCGCCCTCGCCGATCTCTGCGAGCGCTTCCGGGCGCTGGCGGGCAAGGGCCCGCGCCTCAGCCTGATCCCGTGGAACGAGTTCGAAGCAGGCGACTTCGCGCGGTCGGATCGGCTCGACGCCTTCCGCGCCGTGCTGCGCGCCCGCGGGCACGGCACCATCGTGCGCTATTCCGGAGGGGGCGACGTGGGCGCCGCGTGCGGGCAACTGGCCACCTCTCGTCGGGCGTAGCCCTCTTTTCCGAGCCCGCGCCCTCGCCGCACCATCCACGGCCGCCGCGCACGGAAGCGGCGCCCTCCCTCGCCTTGCACCGCTCCCGTCGCCGATTACGCTCGGTCGAGCGCCGTGCCCCGCTGGGAACACAACCGACTCCTGTTCGTCGCCGGCGCCGCGGGCGCGGCGATGGTGGCGTGGGCGCTCGCCTTCCGGACGGGCGCGGAGAGCCCGGAGTGGAATGACGAGTGGACGCCGTCAGCGGCGCTCCACGGCACGATCGCCATCCAGTCGCACAGGGTGGAGACGGCGGCCGAGCGCGAAGAGCGCCTCGCCTCGGAGACGAAGGAGATCCACGAGGATCTCGGCGAGGTGAAGCGGGCGATCCTCGGCGACAAGCGCCCGATGCTCGGCAACGCGATCGGGCCGGTGGGGCCGGAGATTGCGCCGGACTTCGAGTTCAGCCCACGCGAGGCCTGTCTGCAGATGAAGCTCGCGTACCCCGAGCGGTACGGCGACGTCGACTGCATGTCCAGCCAGTACGACGGCTCCGACGTGTTGCGGTAGGCCTCGCATTCAATTCAGCGAACGCGATCCCGAGATAGAACCCCGGGCGTGAGCCCGGTGACCGGAGCCCCGCGCGTGAGCGCGGGGACCACGGCGTCAGGCCTTGCCGCGGCCTCCGCGTGCTGATGCACGGCTCCGGTCACCGGGCTGACGCTCGGGGTTCTACACGTTGCTGGTAGCGCTCACCCGGGACCCGGGATCTCGGCTCCCCGGGCGAGGACCTCCGTCCCTCGCATCAGCCAGAATCTGCATCCCTCGCGTGACGAGGTTCTGCCACAGCACGTCGGCCATTCCGTCGCCGTTGGTGTCGCCGGCGGCGGCCGCCACCCAGTCGGAGCCGCCCGGCCCGGGCAGCACCGGGCCCTGCTCCAGGATGCGCGTCCCGCGCACCGGCCAGACGGTGATGTCGCCCGTCTGGAGGTTGTTCCACAGGAGGTCCGTCATGCCGTCGCCGTTGAAGTCGGCGGTGGCGACGGGCTGCCAGCCGTCTCCGGGCGGCGCCGGGATCTCGGGCCCGCGCTCGAGGAGCCGGGTTCCGCGCATCAGCCAGATGGCGAACTTCTGCTCGTCCGGCGCGTACCAGAGGATGTCCGCCATCCCGTCGAGGTTGAAGTCGCCGAGCCCGGCCACCGACCAGCCCTCGCCCGCGGGCCCGGGGATGTCGGCCCCCATGCGCGAGAGGCCCGAGCCCCGCGTCAGCCACACCGCGATGCGGTTGGCGAAGGGCTCGTACCAGAGCACGTCGGAGAGGCCGTCTCCGTCGAAGTCCCCCGCCTGCGCGGCGATCCAGGTCCCGCCGGTGGGCCCGGGGAGCACGGGGCCCTCGGAGAGGACCTGCGCGCCGTGCATCAGCCACACGGCGAAGCGGCCGTTCACGACGTCGAACCAGGGCACGTCGGTCATGCCGTCGCCGTTGAAGTCGGCCGGCGCGATGGTGACCCACCCCGTGCCGGTGGACGGGCCCTGGAGCGGCGGCCCGGCGGAGAGCAGCTCCGTGCCCCGGAGCAGCGAGATGGCCATCTGGCTCCGGTTCGCGTTGTTCCAGAGCGCGTCCTGGAAGCCGTCGTCGTTGAAGTCACCGGCCTGGACGGCGGTCCAGACGTCCACCGTCGGCAGCGCATGGATCGCCTCGCCGGCGCCGACGGTGCGCTCGGCCTCGCGAGGGTCCGAGCACGAGGCGGCCAGGACGGCGAGCCACGGGAGGCGGCGGCGCACCCACGCGACGTGTGCCGACATTGCCGGAGACGCATGGGGAGGAGAAGCGCACGCCGCAACCCCCAGCCCGTCACCCTCCAGCGCGGTAGACGTGAGGCGCGATCGTCAGGAAGGTCGCGTGGCCGTGGAGCGGGGTGACGCCGGGGATGGACCAGAACGAGGGGAAGGAGGCGTCGAGGCCGAAGGCCGCCTCGCGCTGGCCGAGGACGAGCCGGGCGGGCCGCTTCGCGCGCAGCCACCAGGGATCGGGCCCACGACGCGGACCTCGCAGGTGCGGGCGAGCGCGCGGAAGATGTTGTGGTTGTAGGTGCCGCGCGTGGGCGCGTCGCTCGCCGGCCAGTGGTTGGAAAAGAGGAGGACCCTCATGCCACGCCCACCTCCTCCGGCGCGCGAGGCTCACCGCCTCCGGCGCGCGAGGCTCCCCGCCTCTGCGGCATGCGTGCTCCTTGACAGCCTGGCCGGTCCCGGGCGAGATGAGCCGCCGCTCCACGAGCCATGGATCCTTCGCCCTCCCTCGTCATCCGCATCGCCCTCGGCGCCCTCGTCTTTCTTTTGCTGGTCTACTGGATCGACCGGATGCTGCGCGGCACCGCCCGGGTCTACCTCCGCTACTTCGTGGCGGCGCTGTCCGTGGGGGCCGTGTTCTTCGGGCTCGCGAGGGTGAACATCGACGGCGATCGGGCGCTCGGCGTCGTCAAGGCGATGCTGGCGATGGCGGCGGCAGGCTGCCTCTTCTACGAGCAGCACCGCCAGGGCATGCAGCGCCCCGTCGCGGAGCGGTGGAAGAAGTTCGTGGGCGTGACGCTCGGGGTGGCAGCGATCGTCTGCTACTTCCACGGCTTCCGGTTCGGGTTCTACAAGTATTACCACCGGCACGACCAGTACCACTATTACATGGGGGCGAAGTATTTCCCCGAGATTGGGTACAACAACCTCTACCGTTGCACGGTCGTCGCGGCGGACCAGCTCGGCGTCATCGATTACACCGACGACGCCGGCCACCACGGTCGGATCGATCTCGGCAAGGAGACGCGCCGCCCGGACCGGAAGATCCGCAACCTGGGGGGCGACAACCTCCTCGTTCCGGCCGCGCCCTTCCTGGAGAAGCCGGAGGATTGCACCTCTCACTTCTCGCCCGAGCGCTGGGACGCGTTCAAGGAGGACATCAAGTTCTTCCGCACCGTCGCGGACCGCGAGTTCTTCGAGAAGATGCAGACCGACCACGGGTACAACCCACCGCCGGTCTGGATGCTCGCAGGGCGCTTCTTCGCCGACATGCACCCGGCGGGGGCTCGCCTCCTGGACCACGAGTGGCTCTGGTGGCTGGCGCAGCTCGACAACGTCTACCTCGCGGCGATGTTCGCGGCGCTCTGGTGGGCGTTCGGCTGGCGTGTCTTCGCCATCGCCGCCGTCTTCTGGGGCTGCAACGCGCCCGGTGACGACTACTTCGTTCAGGGCGCCTTCCTGCGGCAGGACTGGCTCTGCTTCTTCGTGCTCGCCGCGTGCTTCGCGCGCAAGCGCTGGTTCGGCCTCTCGGCCGCGTCGCTGGTGTACGCGGCCCTGCTCCGCATCTTCCCCGGCCTGCCCGTGATCGCCTGGCTCGTCGTCGCGGGCGCCCACCTGATCCGCCACAAGCGCATGGCCCCGCACCACAAGCGCATGCTGCTCGGCGGTACGCTGGCAGCGGCCGTCCTCCTCCCGGCCAGCATCTACGTCTGCGGGAAGGACTCGTATCCCGCCTTCTACAAGCACACGCTGGAGGTGCACGACCGGACGCCGCTCACCAACCACATGGGCCTCCGCGTCCTCATCTCGCAGGGCGTGGGGATGGGCCCGTCCTCCGGTCGTGCGATGTACGTGCAGGACAACAAGCTCGAGGATCCCTTCCAGAAGTGGAAGGAGATGCGGAACGCGCGGTACGACAAGTACAAGCCCGTGGGGTGGGCCATCATCGCCCTCTCGCTCGCGTTCTTCGCCTGGAGCATGCGCAAGGTGAAGTCGATGTGGATCGCCCTCTGCGTCGGGCAGATCTTCATCATCCTGATGTCGCAGCTCACCTCGTACTACTACGCGTTCCTCATCATCACGGCGCCGCTCACGCGCGTCCGCCGGCAGATCGAGGTGCCGTACCTCGGGCTCGCGGCGCTCACGCAGATCATCTGGCTGTCGTTCGGGCCCTTCGACGACAAGTCGGTGCTCTGCACCGTGCTCTCGCTGGTCTTCTGCTACTGGCTCGTCTGCCTGATGGCGCCCAAGGGGTCGTTCGACAAGCTCCGGGCGATGGTGGGCCTCGCGCCGGGAGACAAGGCGGGCTGAGGGGCCGCGTCGCGGGCGGCGATCGTGGCGGCGCGGTGTGTGTGCTCCTTGACACCCTCGCGGATCCCCGGCGAGATGGCCCGCCTCGCTTGAAGCCATGGATCCTTCGCGCTACCTCCTCCTACGCATCGCCCTCGGCGGCCTCGCCTTCCTCTTCCTGGTCTACTGGATCGACCGGATGCTGCGCGGCACGGCCCGCGTCTACCTCCGCTACTTCGTGGCGGCGCTGTCGGTAGGGGCCGTCTTCGTCGGGCTCGGGGAGGTGAAGATCGACGCCGATCGGGCGCTCGGCGTCGTCAAGGCGATGCTGGCGATGCTGGCGGCGGGCTTCCTCTTCTACGAGCAGCACCGCGAGGGCATGCAGCGCCCCGTCTCGGAGCGGTGGAAGAAGTTCGTGGGCGTGACGCTCGGGGTGGCGGCGATCGTCTGCTACTTCCACGGCTTCCGTTTCGGGTTCTACAAGTATTACCACCGGCACGATCAGTACCACTATTACATGGGGGCGAAGTACTTCCCCGAGATCGGGTACGACGACCTCTACAAGTGCACGGCCGTCGCCGCGGACCAGCTCGGCGTCATCGACTTCACCGACGACGCTGGCCGCCACGGTCGCATCGATCTGGGCAAGGAGACGCAGCGCCCGGACCGGAAGATCCGCGACACGGGCGGCAACAACCTCCTCGTTCCGGCCGCCCCCTTCCTGGAGCACCCGGAGGACTGCACCTCTCACTTCTCGCCCGAGCGCTGGGCCGCGTTCAAGGAGGACATCAAGTTCTTCCGCGTCGTCGCGGACCGCGAGTTCTTCGAGAAGATGCAGTCGGACCACGGGTACAACCCGCCGCCGGTGTGGATGCTCGCGGGGCGCTTCTTCGCCGACATGCACCCCGCCGGGCAGGTCATCATCGGCCACGAGTGGCTCTGGTGGCTGGCGCAGGTCGACAATGTCTTGCTCGCCGTGATGTTCACGGCGCTCTGGTGGGCGTTCGGCTGGCGCGTCTTCGCGCTGGCCGCGCTCTTCTGGGGCTGCAACGCGCCGGGCGACGACTGGGCCGTGCAGGGCGCCTTCCTCCGGCAGGACTGGCTCTGCTTCTTCGTGCTCGCCGCGTGCTTCGCGCGCAAGCGCTGGTTCGGCCTCTCGGCCGCGTCGCTGGTGTACGCGGCCCTGCTCCGCATCTTCCCGGGCCTGCCCGTGATCGCGTGGCTCGTGGTCGCCGGCGCCCACCTCGTGCGCCACAAGCGCCTGGCCCCGCACCACAAGCGCATGCTGCTCGGCGGCACGCTGGCGGCGGCCATCCTCCTCCCGGCCAGCGTCTACGTCTGCGGGAAGGGCTCGTATCCAGCCTTCTACAAGCACACGCTGGAGGGGCACGACCGGACGCCGCTCACCAATCACATGGGCCTCCGTGTCCTGATCTCTCAAGGTGTAGGGACGGGGCCCTCGTCCGGGCGGGCGATGTACGTGACGGACAACAAGCTCGAGGATCCCTTCCAGGTATGGCAGGAGATGCGCAACGCGCGGTACGACAAGTACAAGCCCGTGGGGTGGGCCATCATCGCCCTCTCGCTCGCGTTCTTCGCCTGGAGCATGCGCAAGGTGAAGTCGATGTGGATCGCCCTCTGCGTCGGGCAGATCTTCATCATCCTGATGTCGCAGCTCACCTCGTACTACTACGCGTTCCTCATCATCACGGCGCCGCTCACGCGCGTCCGCCGGCAGATCGAGGTGCCGTACCTGGGCCTCGCGGCGCTCACGCAGATCGTGTTCCTGTCGGTTGGGCAATGGGACGACAAGTCGGTGATCTGCACGCTGCTCTCGCTGGCCTTCTGCTACTGGCTCGTCTGCCTGATGGCGCCCAGGGGGTCGTTCGACAAGCTCCGGGCGATGGTCGGCCTCGCGCCGGCAGGCAAGGCGGGCTGAGGTAGGCTTGGCAGCGGGGCCGCGCGCTACCGGCGCTCGGCCCGCAGGTGCAGGTACGCCCACGCGAAGGGGGGCACGACGCGGGCGGCGATCGCCTCGACGGCGCCCACGGCGGCGCGGACGGCGGGGATCGTCGCGGCGCGGGGGCGGCCGAAGCGGGGGTGGAAGACGAGGCGGTGGATCGGGAAGGGCTGGTACCGGGTGACCGAGACGAGCCGGAGGCGGCGCGACAGGGTGCGCTCGAGGAAGCGGCGCGTGGATCGGAGCTCGCCCCGCTCGGCGGGCTGGCTCACCGCGTGCAGCGCGATGAGGGGGCTGTAGCGGCAGGGCTCGAGCACGTCCATGCGCCCGCCGGGGGCGAGCACGCGCGCGGCCTCGTCGATCGCGCGCTCGGGGGACTCGAGGTGGTGGACGAGGTCGCGGACGAGCACGTGGTCGAAGCTCGCGTCCGCGAAGGGGAGGGCGTCGGCCGAGGCGCGGACGAATCGGCAGCCGGGGAGGCGCTCGCGGGCGACGGCGAGCTTCGGCTCGAAGAGGTCGACGCCGGTGCACGAGGAGCCGGCGGCGGAGCCTGCGGCGAGGTGGATCAGGGTCGCCCCCTCGCCGCAGCCGAGGTCGAGGACGCGCGCGCCGAGGGGGAGGAAGGCGGCCCGCACGAGCCTCGCTCGCGCTCCGCGACGTACGGGCTCGCCGTGCGCCAGTCGAGGTGCTCGGGCTCCGCATGGCCGAAGGCCGCCTCCAGGGATTCGCGTGCGGATTCTCACGGGCGCCGGCCCTCGAAGCGCATGGCCCCGCGCTCTACCACCGCGCGGGCGATGCGACCATCGCGGGCCGGCCGCCCGGGGGACGATCAGAACGGCAGCTCGTCGATCGGGTCCGCGCGCTTCGTCACGCCGAAGCCGCCCGCGCGTCCTTTCGCCAGCCCGGGCACCTCGCCGTCGAGCGGACGCGCGGCGGGGCCGCCCTCGACCGGCGCCTCCGTCGGGGGCTTGGGGGCGTAGCCGCCGTCATCGAGCACCTGCGGCGGGGGCATGGGGGCGTAGCCCCCGTCGTGAAGGACCTCGCGGGCCGGCGGCGGGAGCCTCCGCCCCGTGAAGATCACCTCGCGGGCGTGCACCTCCGTCCGCGACCGCACCTGCCCGTCCTTCTCGTAGCTCGAGGTGCGCAGCCCTCCCTCGACCATCACGCCCGAGCCCTTGCGGAGCACGCGCGCGAGGCCCTCGGCGCGGTTGCCGAAGACCACCACGTTGTGCCACTCCGTGCGCTCCTGCAGCTCCTTGTTCTTGTCGCGCCACGACTCGCTCGTCGCGAGCCGCAGGCTCAGCACCGCCACCCCCGCGGGGGTGTAGCGGAGGTCCGGGTCCGCGCCCAGGTTTCCCAGCAGAATCACCTTGTTCATTCCGTCGCTCATCGTCGTCTCTCCGTGTATCCGTAGGTCGTCGTGTCGCTGTGTCCGTGTGCGTTCCGTCTCGAAGGCCCCCGCGGAGGCGCTCAGGCCTCCGCCACCGCCGACCGCCGCGCCCGCCGCTCCGGCGCCGCCGCCTCCACCGCCGCGCGGAGCGCCGCCCCCACGGGGCCCTTGAGGAGCGTGTCGCGCGCCCGCTCCCGCCCCTGGCCGAGCTGCTCCCCCGCGAACGAGAGGTGCGAGCCGCTCTTCTCGACGATCCCGAGCGTGAGGCCGTAGTCGAGCACGTCGGTCGCCATGTCGATGCCCGTGCCCCAGCGGATGTCGAACTCGGCCTCTCGGAAGGGCACGGCCATCTTGTTCTTCACGATCTTGACCCGCGTCCGCGATCCGACGCTCTCCTCGCTCACCTTGATCGGCCCGACGCGGCGCACGTCGATGCGCACGCTGGCGTAGAACTTGAGCGCGTTGCCGCCGGTGGTCGTCTCCGGGTTGCCGAAGGTGACGCCGATCTTCTGCCGGAGCTGGTTGATGAAGATGAGGGTCGTCCCGGTCTTGTGGGCGACGCTCGTCAGCTTCCGGAGCGCCTGGCTCATGAGGCGCGCCTGCAGCCCCATGTGCGCGTCGCCCATCTCGCCCTCGATCTCGGCCTTGGGCGTCAGCGCCGCGACCGAGTCGATGACGATCAGGTCGACCGCGCCCGATCGCGTGAGCGTCTCCACGATGTCGAGCGCCTGCTCGCCGCTGTCGGGCTGCGAGACGAGGAGCCGCTCGGTGTCGACGCCGATGGTGCGGGCGTAGGAGACGTCGAAGGCGTGCTCCGCGTCGATGAAGGCGGCGACCCCGCCCCCGCGCTGCGCCTCGCGCAGGGCGTGGAGGGTGAGCGTGGTCTTGCCGCTCGACTCGGGGCCGTAGATCTCCACGATGCGGCCCCGGGGGTACCCGCCGACGCCGAGCGCCTCGTCGATGGCGAGCGACCCCGTGGGGATGACGGGGACGTCGGCCTCGTCCTCGTCGCCGAGCGCCATGATGGCGCCCTTGCCGAACTGCTTCTCGATGGATCCGACGACCGTCCTGATGGTGCGCAGCTTCTCGGTGATGTCCAGGTTCATGACGCTCTCTCCGCTCTCGATGTCCAGTGCGCGCGGGCGTCGCCCCGACGGCGCCGCGCCATCCATGTTTCGAGGCCCCGCCGTGCGCGGGGCCTCCGGCCCTCGGGGAGGCCGTGAGTCAGGGGACCGCGCGGGCCGCCTGCGCGGCGTCCGGGTCGCGGTCGAAGAGGCGCGCGTGCACCGCCTCCGCGACGTGCGGCGCCCGCACGGCGTCGCTCCCGTCGAGGTCGGCGATGGTGCGCGCGACGCGCAGGACCTTGCCATAGGCCCGGGCCGAGAGGCCGAGCTTGTCCATCGCGGCCGCGAGGATGCGGGCGCCCGCCGCGTCCGGCGCGGCGAGCCGCTCCAGGTCGCGCGGGACGAGCGTCGCGTTGGTGAGCGCCGCGCCCGCGCGCCGGGCGCGCTCCGCCTGCGCGGCGCGGGCGGCCATCACCCGCTCGCGCACGGGCGCGGAGGGCTCGCCGCGGGCGGCGCTCTGCAGGTGCACGACGTCGACCGGGGGCAGCGCGACGTGAAGATCGATGCGGTCGAGGAGGGGCCCGGAGAGCCGGGCCCGGTAGCTCCGCACGCGCTCGGGCGGGCAGGTGCAGCGGCCCTGCCGCTCGCCGGCGTAGCCGCAGGGGCATGGGTTGATGGCGCCGACGAGGAGCGGGCGCGCCGGGAACGTGGCGCGTGCGCGCGCCCGGCTGATGGTGACGAGCCCGTCCTCGAGCGGCTGGCGCAGCGCCTCCAGCACGGCGGCCTTGAACTCGAGCAGCTCGTCGAGGAAGAGGCAGCCCCGGTGCGCGAGCGAGACCTCGCCCGGGCGCACGGGGTCGCCTCCGCCCACGAGGCCTGCGGCGCTCACGGTGTGGTGCGGGGCGCGGAAGGGGCGCGCCGCGAGCACGCCGCGATCGGCGCTGAGCAGGCCAGCCACCGAGTGCACGGCGGTCACCTCGAGCGCCTCGTCCAGGGACATCGGGGGCATGATCGTGGGGAGGCGGCGGGCGAGCATCGTCTTGCCTGCCCCCGGTGGGCCCATGAAGATCAGGTTGTGCCCCCCGGCGGCGGCGATCTCGAGCGCGCGCCGCGCCCCGTGCTGCCCGCGCACGTCCGACAGATCCACCCCCGCCGGCCCGAACGCCGCCGCGTAGGTCGGCGGATCGCCCGGCCCGTCGAGCGGCGCGCCCGTCTGGAAGTGCCGGACGACATCCCGGAGGTGGTCGACCACGCCCACCTCGATCCCCGGCACCGCGGCCGCCTCCCGCGCGTTGTCGCGCGGCACCACGGCCCGCGTCACGCCGGAGGCCACCGCGCCGCGCAGCGCCGGCAGCACGCCGCGCACGGGCCGGACCGCGCCCGTGAGCGAGAGCTCGCCGAGCAGCGCGACGCCCTGGAGCCCCTCCGCCGGGATCTTGCCGAGCGCGGCGAGGGTGGCGGCGGCGATGGCGAGGTCGAAGGCGCCGCCGTTCTTCTCGAGATCGGCGGGCGCGAGGTTCACGGTGATGACGTACTCCGCGAGGTCCGTGCCCAGTTGCTGGAGCGCCGCCCGCACGCGCACGCGGCTCTCGCGGACGCTGGCCTCGGCGAGCCCGACGAGCTGGAAGCACGCGATGCCGCGGCCCGAGTCGACCTCGACGCGGATGGGGTGCGCGTCGAGCCCGACGAGCGTGAAGGTGAGCGCGGTGGCTTGCATGCCCGGCCCCTTCGCGAAGGCCGTGCCGGTGTCTCGCACGGCAAAATCACGGGAAATGCCGGCGGTGCCGGGTGGCGGCGCCAGTTGAGGGGTGGCGGGCGCCACCTTGGCGGGGGAGGGGAGAGGAGGGGACGCCGGGGGGCGGCCGTCCGACCGGGACAAGCGCCTGACTTTCTTCCGGATGTTCCTGTTTTGGGGCTGACCTTTTCACCTGTTCGTCACACAATCGTCACTGTGGCGATGTTCCCCGACCCGCAGATGCTGGAGCGCCCCGCGGCGGCTCCGTCTCCGCGGACGAGCAAGCGCCGCCCGCAGGCGCGCCTGCGCGCCATCGACGGATCACCCCCCGCCGTCGCCGACTGGGCATCGCTCTTCGGCGACCTCGCCCGCCGCCCCTCGCACGCACCGGAGGCCGACGCGCCCGTCGAGTGGCGCGTCCACGACCGCACCCACCTCGAGTTCGCCGTCGACTACCCGCTCGTCGATCGGCAGCCGGCGCCGGTGCCGGCGTCGCGCTCGCACGAGGCGCGCACCCCGCCGCCGTGCACGTGGGAGGCGTACTTCTTCGTGCCGGAGAGCTTCCGCCTCCACGAGGGCACGTACCACAAGAAGGACATCTACGAGGACCTCTGGTCCTACGTCCGCTACGCCCCGCCCTCGGTCCCCTTCTACGACCTCGCGGCGCTCTCGGGCGGCTCGCCGCTCGCCGAGGTGCGCGCTGCGCTCCGCGCCTCGGCCGGCTTCGGCGGCGGCTCGCCCCAGGCGGCGGAGGCGACGCGGCGCCTCCGCCTCTTCGCCTGCCTGGTGCGCGCCTCTGGCCTCCCCGCGATGCGGGAGGTGGAGCAGGAGGCCCCGCGGGATCGGGCCCTCGGGGCGACCTTTGCGGTCACCTGCGGCGCCGTCGCCGCGGCCTTCCGTCGCGTGCTGAGCGAGATGCAAGGGCTCGCGCTGCCGGAGGAGGTGCGCGTCGCCGCGCGCTGGACCGACGAGGACATCTCCCTGGTGCTGGAGACCTTCTGCGCGTCGCTCGGCGTGTCGCTCGGGGCGCACGCCCACGAGGACGCGGGGCTCGGCGAGGTGGCCGAGCAGCTCGCCGCGTACGCGGTGAAGGAGGCGCGCCACCGGCGCGAGGAGGGCTACGACTTCATCGGGTCCGCGGGCGCGGACGAGCGGGGGACGGAGCACCTCGAGTTCCGCCGCCACGTGCTGAAGCGCTTCACCGCGTCGGTGCTCTGGCTCTCGCTGGAGGTACGCGAGGCGGCGCGCTGGGTCGTACACGCGCTGTACGCCGTCGCCGCGGCCGCCGCGATGGCCTTCGCGCTGGCCGCGAACAAGGGCAGCGCGCGCTCCTCGAGCTTCGACATGTACGCCCTGCTCATCGTCGTCGCCTACGCCGCGAAGGACCGGCTCAAGGCCCTCCTCCAGAGCGTGTTCGCCGGCTGGATCCAGCGCCGCTTCCCCGACCGCGCCTGGTCCATCCGCGACCGCGAGCGCGGCCGCCGGGTGGGCACGGTCCGCGAGCGCGCCGCGTTCCTCCCCTTCCGCGCCGTGCCGGCCGAGGTCCTCGCCAGGCGGCGCATGACCCGCGAGCACGCGATGGAGGAGCAGGCCCGGCCCGAGCGCGTCCTCTGGCACGAGAAGACCGTCTCCCTCGCGCCCCAGCGCGCCGGCGCCGAGCCGCCCCCGTACGCGATCATGACGGAGATCTTCCGCCTCAACCTGCGCCGCTGGCTCGCGCACGCGGACGACCCGAACCGCAAGATCGTCTTCGCCGACCCCGAGGACGCGCAGGTGTACTCCGTCGTCGCCCGGCGGGTGTACAACATCAACGTCATCTATCGCCTGCGCGCCGGGCGCGCGGACGCCGCCTGGCACCGCCTCCGCGTCGTCGTCTCCCGCAAGGGGATCGAGCGGATCGAGCCGATTCTGCTGAGGGACGGCGTTGGGAAGCTACGCCCGCCCGGCGAGCTTCATCGCCCGCTCCTTGCTCACGAACGCCATCGCGAAGATCGCCGCCGCCGTGAGCCACCACGGCACGTCGCCGACCAGCTCGTACACCGTGGTCGAGCGCATGAACTTGGCGACGCCGATCAGCGACTCCTCCTTGAACGTGCCCCCGTGGAGCGGCACCCGGCCGACCGGATCGATCAGCGCCGAGACCCCGCTGTTCGTCGACCGGACGAGGTAGCGCCGGTGCTCGACCGCGCGCAGCTTGGCGAGCGCGAGGTGGATCCACGGCTCGGTCGAGTCGCCGAACCACGCGTCGTTGGTGAGGTTCACGAGCAGGTCCGGATCGGAGTGCCGGACGGCCTTGTTGACGAAGGCGGGGAGGATGTCCTCGTAGCAGATGAGGGCGGCGATGCGGTGGTCGCCGAAGGGGAGGGGATCGAGCGAGGTGCCCTCGGCGAAGTGGGAGGAGTTCGGCGACAGCTTGTAGAGGTCGGGCAGGCCGTAGTCGCGGAAGACGTCAGCGAGCGGGATGTACTCGCCGAAGGCGAGGAGGTACTCCTTGTCGTAGCGGCCGCGGACGCTCCCGTCCTTGCCGGCGAGGAGGGCGGTGTTGAAGTAGTGGTAGCGACTTCCCGTCCCTCCGGGCGAGGAGGGTGCCGACGATGGTGGGGATGCCCAGCCGGTTCGTGATCACGTGGCGCACGTCGCCGTAGTCGGGCGTCTCGCGGTTCATCGTCCCGGAGGCGCCCTCGCTCCAGACCACAAGGTCGACGCCCTCCTTCTTCAGCTCCTGCGTGCGGGCGACGTGGACCTGGAGCGCGCGCGACTTGCCGAGGAGCGGCTGGTTGCCCTGGATGATGCCGATCTTGACCGGCGGGGCCTCCGCCGCGGCGGCGTCGACCGAGCGCAGCCGGACGTAGCCATAGACCGCGGCGAGCGGCGGGCACTGCGACGGCGGCGGCGAGGATTCGACGGGACGCGGGGCGCCCCTCCCGCCGGGCGATCGACCAGCTCTGCCACGCCGAGGTTCGCGGCCACGAGCACGAGCCCCACGAGGTAGGGCCCGCCGAGGTCGGCCGTCTGGATGAAGAGCACGGCGTTGTGCACCGTGGCGCCGTAGTACCAGGGGAAGAGCAGCGGGAAGACGAGCTCGCTCGCCACGAACGCGAGCGCGAACGTGGGCGCCGGCCGGCCAGCCCCGCGCCTCGGCCCGGCCGTAGAGCCAGCCCGAGAGGGCGATGCGCCCGGCCTGGTAGGCGCAGAGGATGGCCATGAACACGAAGCAGAGCGCGGTGCCGAACCCGCTGAAGACGCGGAGCATCTCGAGCAGCCAGTAGAAGCCGCACATGGTCATGGTGAACCCGGCGGCCCAGCCGAGCCCGAGCGCCCGCCGCGGCGATTGCCCGCGCAGCGCCACGATGAGCGGGGCCAGCGCCACGAACGCGAGCGGCCAGAGGTCCATCCCCGGGAAGGCGAGGAAGTAGAGGAGGCCGCAGAGGACGGCGAGGGGGTAGGCGACGCGCGCGGGGAGGGCGCGTGCGACGGCCGAGGGTGGCCGCGGCGGCGACCTTGGGGGCGGGTGCGTCGTCGACGACGGCGGCCTCGGGCTCGGACATGCCCGAATTGGCCCTCAAAGGATCGCGGCCTGCAAGCAGATAATGCGAAGGGCGCGCCTCAGGACAGGCGAGCCGTCGACGATCTCCGCCGCCCGCAGCGCCATCGCCATGATCGTCATCTGCGGGTTCACCCCCAGCGACGAGGGCACCGCGCTCCCGTCGCACACGTAGACGCCCCTCGCGCCCCGGAGCT
This sequence comes from uncultured delta proteobacterium, assembly GCA_963827955.1. GTDB lineage: Bacteria > Myxococcota_A > Polyangia > Polyangiales > Polyangiaceae > CAWHDJ01. The sequence continues at coordinate 808,572 of CAWHDJ010000018.1, forward strand.
GGTGGTCGGGGTCGAGGCAGGCGCCTTCGTCGGCGCCGACGCGGCAGGTGCCGAGCGGGTGGTAGGCGGTGATCTCCATGTCGCCGGCCCGGATGCGGCTCGCGCGGAGCCGGGCGAGCGCTTCGGGCGTGGTCGCCTCGTCGTGGCCGGCGAGGAGCGGGAGCACGCGGCGCGCGCCCGCGGCCTGGAAGATCTCGCAGAGCGTCTCGAAGCCGCGCTGCATGAGGCGGACGTCGCGATCGTTCAGCCTGTAGATCACCAGCGGCGAGCCGCCCGGCCCGGCGCGCACCTCGCCCCGGCTCTCGTCCTGGATCATGAAGCCGAACGTGGCGAGGTGCGGGTACTGCGCCATCAGATCCATGAATCGGCGCCCCGTCCACGGCACGCCCAGCGCCGCGATGTGGAACGGCACGGACCCGCCCTCGAACATCAGCCCCTCGTCCTGGAACTGGTCGACGCTGTACCCCTGGGGGATGCCGCGCCACTGCTCCACGCGGTCGTCGAAGAGCGCGAAGACCTTGGAGGCGGGGTGGATCGAGAGGTTCTTCCCGAGCGACGGGCTCTTCCCGAGGCCGCTCCGCTGGAGCAGGAGCGGCGTCATCAGCGTGCCGCCCGCCACGATCACCGCGTCGGCCTTCACCGTCAGCTTCGGCCGCCGCCGTCCCTCGCGCCTCGGCCCGAGCGAGGCCGTCACGCCGCGCGCGCGGCCGGCGACCATGTTGATCGTGTCGACGTGCGCGGCGGTCCAGAGCTGCGCGCCGCGCTTGCAGCGCCTCGGGGACATAGCTGACGTCGGTGGATCGCTTGGCGCCCGTGGGGCAGCCGAAGCAGCAGACGCCCTGCCCGTCGCAGTCCGGCGCGTTGCGCGGGAGCGGGCCGTGCGCGTAGCCGAGGCGGTCGGCCGCGCGGGCGATGATCGGGCCGATGGCGCCGAGGTGAGCGGGCTCGCCGTGCCGACCTGGAGCATGGCCTCGACGCGCTCGTAGTAGGGGGCGAGCCCCTCGGGCGTGAAGTCCGCGCCGAGGCCGAAGCGCTCCCCCCAGCGCTTGAAGGTGTGCGGCGGCGTCCGGTAGCAGGTGCCGGAGTTGATGACCGTGCTGCCGCCGACCGCCCGTCCGGAGAAGACCGGGATGCCGACGTTGCCGAGCGCGATGGTCATGCCCTGGTCGCGGTACATCGTCTCGTTCGCCCACGAGGCGACGCCGCGGAAGCTCCCCCGCCGGTGGTAGTCGCCCTCCTCCAGCAGGAGCACGGCGCGCCCGCGCGAGGCCAGCTCGTACGCCGCCGCCGCGCCGCCGGCGCCCGTGCCGATCACCACCACCTCGCACTCCAGCGCGACGTCCTCCTGCGCCTCGCGCCCGTCCGTGACCTGCGAGAGCCAGCGCGGCTGCTCGTCGCGCACCGCCGGGAGCTCGTAGCGGCAGCCGACGTGGGCGAACATGCTCGGCCGGTCGAAGTGCGCGTGCTTGAGCGGGGTGAGGAGCGCGCGGAGCAGCGCCCGGACGGCGAAGAGGCGGTTCTTCTCCCATCCCGCCAGCACCTCCGTCCGTGCCTCGATCGGGAGGCTGGAGAAGGGACGGCCCCGCGTCGGGATGCGTCGTCGCGTCGAAGGCGAAGTACGCCGCCCGCAGCCCTCGCGCGGTCGCGGCCGGGATGCCGCCGAGCCACCGCTCGAAGCGGTCGAGCGTCCGCGGCCCCGCGCCCTCCAGCGGCGCCGCCCGCCGGGCATGCGCTGCCTCGATGAGGGCCGAGCAGCACCGCCGTTCCCGTGCGACCGAGGATCGACGCACCGGCATCGGCGGCTGGCTCGGTCGTTCGGGGCGGCGTACGAGTCGAGCGCGAGGGTCATCGTAAGGATGCTCCTGTCGGGGCGGTGCTGAGAATTCTGTAACAGCAGAATCGAACGGACCGCAATAACCCTCCGTCGGGCCGCGGGCTCGGGCGCGCTAGCGCGCGGGCTCGGGGGCGCGTACGGTGCGCCGGCGCATGGTCCCGTTCGAGATTCGCGCCGCCCTCCCCGGGGACGAGGAGCAGCTGCTCCGCGTGCGCGCGGCACCTCGACTCGCTGAACCTCCCCAACGACCGCGACGGCCATCCACGAGATCGTCGAGGCCAGCCACGGCAGCTTCAGCGGCGCCATCACCGACCCGCGCCTCCGCCAGTACGTCTTCGTCCTCGTCGACCGCGCCCAGGACCGCATCGTGGGCACCTCCGCGATCTTCGCCCAGCTCGGGCGGCGCGGGCGCGCCGTACATCTTCTTCGACGTCCTCGACGAGGAGAAGTACTCGGCCACCATCGACCGGCACTTCCACCACACGGTGCTGCGCATCGGCTACTCGTACGAGGGCCCGACGGAGATCGGCGGCCTCGTGCTCCTGCCCGAGTACCGCCTCGCCGAGAGCGCCTGGGGACGATGATCTCGTACGTCCGCTTCCTCTACCTGGCGGCGCAGCCGCGCCGCTCTTCCAGGACGAGGTGCTCGCCGAGCTGATGCCCCCGCTCGAGCCGGACGGGACGAGCCACCTCTGGGAGGCCGTCGGCCGGCACTTCACCGGGATGAGCTACGCCGAGGCGGACAAGCTCTCGAAGAAGAACAAGGAGTTCATCAAGGCGCTCTTCCCCGAGGGCGTCATCTACGCGAGCGTGCTGCCTCCCGACGCGCAGGCCGTGATCGGCAAGGTCGGCCACCAGACGCGCGGCGTGGAGAAGCTGCTCCGCCGCATCGGCTTCCGCTACGCCCACCGGGTCGACCCCTTCGACGGCGGGCCCCACTTCACGGCGCGGATGGACGAGAATCTCCCTCGTCGCCGCCACCAGGGCCGGGACGGCGGGCCGCCCGCTCCCCCGGGGCGATCACGATCCTGCGTCCCCGCGCCCCCGCCGCGCGCTCGTCGCCGTGGAGCTGCCGGGGCCTCCCTACTTCCGCGCGGTGCTGGCCGAGGCGCGCGACGAGGGCGCCCACGGCTTCGCGGTGGATGCCGCGGCGTGGGACCTTCTGGGGCTGAAGCAGGGGGCGGCGGTCACGGTGCTGCCCATCGAGTGAGGGCGGCGCGGCGTCTCTGCCCGCGCAAGGCACTCGCAAGGTAGCGAATTCGGACGGTTTTCCGGGGCAGACGCCTCGCGCGGCAGCGCAGGCGCCTCGCGCGGCAGGGCAGACGCGTGCGCTGGCAGGAACGACGCCGGATCCGGCACGTACGTCGCCGGATCCGGCAGGTACGTCGCGTGATCCGGCAGGGATGACGCCTGCCGTGCCGGGTACGACGCGTGACCTGGCAGGGCTTTCGAATGATCGGGCAGGTACGTCGCCTGCTCTGCCGTGTCAGGCGCGTGATCGGGCAGGTACGTCGCCTGCTCTGCCGTGTCAGGCGCGTGATCGGGCAGGTACGTCGCCTGCTCTGCCGTGTCAGGCGCGTGATCGGGCAGGTACGTCGCCTGCTCTGCCGTGTCAGGCGGATGATCGGGCAGGTACGTCGCGTGTGCTGCCGTGGCAGGTGCGTGACGTGGCAGGTCTTTCGAATGATCGGGCAGGTACGGCGGATGTGCTGCCGTGTCAGGCGGATGTCGTGCACCGTGGGCCGGTTGCGCCGTCGTGCCCCGCTTCCGGGGCGGCGTGCCGCACGACCGTCGCGTTCAAGGGACGACGAGGACGGGCCGGTTCGACTGGTGCACGACTTCCGCTGCCACGGATCCGACGATGAGGCGCCCCAGTGCGCCACGGCCGTGCGAGCCGATGCACACGAGATCCGCGCAGAGCCGCTCGGCCGCCTCGATGATCCCGTCCGCGGCCGTCCGTCGGGCGATGATCAGCGCGTCCCTCGTGGTGGCGGGCGGTCCCGCTGCGCGCGGCGTGCGCTGCGCGATCCGCGTCTCGAGTGTCGCGCGGATCTCGGGCGCGAGGTGGGCCGGAGCCGAGCCCAGCGTCTCTTCGACATGGCAAACCACCACGCGAGCACCCTCGGTAGCGTCGGCGAGAGCAAGGGCGTAGTCGACGGCGCGATCGCCGAGCTCGCTGAAGTCGGTCGCCGCGAGGATGGCCCGGAACGGCGCGCCGGGGCCGCGCGGGAGCGCGAGAGCGGACCTGGGCACGCAGAGGATCGGGCTCACTCCCCTGTGCAGCAGCTCGTGGGCGAGCGAGGCCCTGGGCCCGAGGTCGGCGCTCGTCGGACGTGGGGCCTCGATCGCGACGAGAATGGAACCCGTCGGCGCGCGCCAGCGCCGCGAGCGCATCTGCGGGCAGCCGCGCGTCGGGTACGACGCGAACGGAGACCTTGCCGAGGCCAGCGAGGCCTGCGGCCCGCGCGCGAAGCTCTCGCTCGACCAGCGCGAGGAGTCCATCGTCGGGCGCCAGTCCAGCGGCGACGTGCACGAACGTCACGTCACATGGCCGGGCAAGACGGAGCGCCTGGAGTGGGGCCATCAAACCTTCGAGCCCGACCGAGCCGGCGACCGCGAGGATCGCGAGCCGGTGCTCGCCCAAAGCCCAGCTCTCGATGGTCCGGGCGCCGTCGTGCAGGAGGAAGACCGGGCATCGAGCCGTCTCCACGACGCGATCGGCGACGCTTCCAGCAATCCAATCCCACAGCTTGCCACGGCCACGCGCCCCGGCGACGAGCAGGCGAGCACCGAGGTCCTCCGCCGCGTCCACCAGGGTCTCGTCCGCGACGCCGACGAGCACGCGCTCCTCGACCTCGACGCCGGCCGCTCGCGCCTCGTCCGCGAGCGCTCGGAGCCTGCGCCTCGCATCCCCGACATCTTCGGCGCCTCCGTCGGGCTCGTTCGGGTAGGTCTCGACCGCATGGAGGACGACGAGCGAATCCCCGAGGCACCGGGCCAGCGCCACCGCTGCGGCGCTCGCCCGCGCGGCATCCTCCGAAAAATCCGTAGCGAGCACGATGCGCACAGAGCGAGCCCGTGGCGGGCACGACCCGCGCCACGGTGCGGTTTGCTCGCGTCGCGCTCGTCGTCACGAAACGCCGCTCGTTCTCGGCCTCTCCGTGAGAGACGGGAGCCGCTGACATCGAACGTCGGGCCGCCCCTGGTTTCCATGTCCAGCCTCACGGTGGGCGTTTCTCGCCGACGGGCGGGCTCTTCGAGGCCTCCAGCATGCGCTTGCGGAGCGTCGCGTAGATGGGCTCGCACCCGAGCAGCGAGGCCACCGCGGTCGCGGCGAAGCAGGCGGCGAGCATCGGCACGAGCTGCGACGTTATCGCGCTCATCTCGACGATGAGCGCGATGCCCGTCAAAGGCGCGCGCACCACGGCCGCGAAGAACGCGCTCATGCCGACGAGCGCGAAGGCGAGCGGCTCCGGCGCCAGCGCCGGGACGAACCGATGCACGACGAGCCCGAAGAGCTGCCCGAAGGACGCGCCGACGAGGAGCAGGGGCGCGAACAGTCCGCCCGGCGCGCCCGCGGAGTAGGACACGGGCCCGAGCAGCCACCGCACCGAGAAGACGACGAGAAGCGCGGACAGCGTCATCCCTCCGTCGAGCACTCGCTGATTGAGCGGCTCACCCCCGCCCACCAGCCGAGGACTGAACCAGGCGACGAGACCCACCGAGGCCCCGACGAGCGCGGCGCGGAGCTCGGCCCCGAGCGGACGCAGGCGCTCGAGGAGATCGAGGCCGAGCAGGATGCTCCGGCTGTACGCCCACCCGAGCGCCCCGAGAAGCGCGCCGAGGAGGATGTGCGCGAGGACGCTCCAGAGGGGAGGAGGCGTGAGCTCCGCGACCCGGAAGTCGGGCTGGTCTCCCAGGATGAGGCGGGACACGCCGATCGCCGCGGCGCACGCGAGCAGCGTGCTCGCGGAGAGGGCCTCCGAGAATCCGTACGCCACCTCCTCGAACGTGAAGAGCGCGCCGCCGAGCGGCGCGTTGAACGCCACGGCGAGCCCCGCTCCCGCGGTCGCCGACTGGAGCTTGCGCACATCCTCGTCGTGCAGACCGAACCACCGCGCGATGCCGGCGCCGATGGTCGCGCCCATCTGCACGGTCGGCCCCTCGCGGCCGAGCGCCAAGCCGGCGCCCATCGACAGCCCGCCCCCGAGGAACTTCACGGGCAGCACGGCCGCCCGTGCAGGCTCGGCCTCGCCGCGCATCACGGCCTCGACGTGCTGCACGCCGCTGCCCGCCGCTTCGGGCGCGAACCTCACCAGCCACCGGGCGATCGCGGCGGCGAATGCCACGAACACGACCGGCAGCAGCCAGGCGGGCCCGCCGAGGTGACGAACCTGCGAAACGAGATCGTCGCGTACGGCGTCGGCGCGCACCAAGACGACGCGGAACGCGCCGCCCACGAGGCCGGTCAGCGCGCCCGCGATCGACGCAGAGAGCCAGAGAAGGATTCGCCGAGAGCTCCTCCGTCGGCTGTCCGTCCGCACGCTGGAGCGGGGGGAGCCCCGAGCAATCTCGTCCGTGGTCATGGGCGTGACGCGTCGTTGGCTCGTCCACCCGAGGGCGCGAGCCTCCCCGGCGAGACCTGGGCGGCATTCGAGCGACACGACGGGGCCACGATATTTGCCAGTGCTCGCCGACTCTGGGGAGACTGCGAGGCAATACGCGCGCCACGGCGTACCCGCGTGCGTGGAGGTGTCGCCGCGCGACACCACGTGCGCGCTCGCCCGCAGGTCCTCGACGTGGCGCGATCGTTGCCGCGACGTCGAGAGGAGCGCCGGATGAGGGGTATGTTCTCACGATCGCTGACGATCTTCTCGGTCCGTGGCATCCCCATCCGCTTGCACTGGAGCCTATTGGTACTCCTGCCCTTCCTGATCTACGCGGGCGCGTACTGGTTCCAGGTCGTGACGCGGTGGGCCGGCATCCCCGGGGACGAGATCCGCTTGCAGCCGCTCGCATGGGGCTTCCTTCTGGCGCTTGGGCTCCTCGTGTCGATCGTGCTCCACGAGCTGGCGCACGCGCTCGTGGGGAGGCGAGCGGGCGCGAAAATCCGATCGATCACCCTCATGATGCTCGGCGGCGTCACGCGGATGGAGACGGAGACGAGGCCGGAGCGGGAGGCGTGGATGGCGCTCGTCGGGCCGCTGACGAGCCTGGCGCTCGCGGTGCTCGCCTATGCGGTGTACCGCTTCGTGCCACTGCCCGGGGGCGCCCCCGCGGCCGTGGTGGTCTTCGCCGGCATGAACCTCCTGCTCGGGGGCTTCAACCTTCTACCGGCGTTCCCGATGGACGGGGGCCGCGTCCTCCGCGGGTTGCTCGCGCGGCGGCTCGGGCGCACGCGCGCGACGCACATCGCCGCCCGGATCGGCCGCGCCATGGCGATCCTCTTCGGGCTGTACGGCGTGATCACGTTCAACCTCCTGCTGATCCTCATCGCCGTGTTCGTGTACGGCGGTGCGGCCGCCGAGGAGCAGCACGGTGAGGTCCACGATCGCCTCCATGGGATCGCGATCGAACGAGTCATGACCGATCGTCTGGGTGAGGCGCACGCCGGCGAGAGGACCGCCGACGTGGCGCGACGGCTCATCGGGGAGCACGTCGTCGCGGCCCGCTTTTCCCAGGACGGCGGCCCGCCGCCGCGTCCGGGGCAGCAGGCCGTCCCCGGTGTCGTCACGATCTGGGACCTCGCGCGGATGGCAGCGTCCGGAGCGGCGGACGCCGATGTTTCCCTGTCCGTTCGCCGCGATCTTCCCATCGCCCACCCGGGCGAGGACACCTCCGCGGTGCTCGACCGCTTGGCGGCGAGGGACGCCACCATGGCCCTCGTCGTGGACGCCGGCGGAGCGGCCGTCGGGATCGTCACGCCGGCCGACGTCGAGCGCGCGATGCTGCTCGGCTCGCTGGGCCCCACGTCGCCGCCTCCCGGCTGACCGTCATGGGACGGACAACATGGAGAAGCGCGCAAACGGCTTGTTCGGCCACGGCGCGGGTCCCCGGCGAGGCCGCGCGCGCGAGGGGAAGCTCAACGCCGGCGCAGCGCGCGCAAGCGGATGCGGCGCAGCCCCTCCCCCAGCACCCCGACGACGACGACGCCCACGAGCACCGCGAGCACGGTCTGCCAGGTGGGCGGGAGCGCGCCGAGCGAGAGCAGCAGCGTGGTCGCGACCGAGGGCGGGTGCGAGCACCGGACGAGGAGCTCGACGGCCATGGTGAGCGCGACGGCGATCACGGTCGCCCATACGCGAACGGGCGCGACGAGGTCGGTCGCCAGCACGCTCGAGCTGTCGTTCGCGCCGACGAGCAGGACCGCGAGGATGCCCATGCCGAGCCCGATCGCGTGCCCCGCGATGACGTTGCGGATCGACGCCGTGCGGTGGTCCGGGTACTCGGCCTGGAGGAAGGCGGTCGGGCCGAGGCTCGGGAAGAGCCACGGCTGGCGCGCCGCGACTGCGAGCAGGCCGACGGCCAGCATGAGCGCAGCCGCGGCGAGCGGCGCCCAGAGCACGGGCGGGATCGGGTGGGAGCGCGCCGCGGTCACGCGCGAATCATGAGGCGAGCCTGCGCCTTGGCGAGCGGGCGCCGCAGCCCCTCTCCTGCGCCGCGCTCGTCAGGCCGCGCAGACGTCCCGCGCATCGGCCCCTATCGCCCGAACGCGGCGACCAGGACCACGCCGTTTCCCGGTTGACCATCACCGCGCCGCGGGGGCCGAAGGGGGCCCCTCCTGTCGTATTGCCGCGAGGGCGTCGTGCAGGCGGGCGAAGATGTGCTGCGCGCCGATGGCCTCGGTCAAGCGGTGGCGATCGAGGTCCGATCGCAGGCCGGCCGGCACGTGCACCAGCATCAGCACGACGCCGGCGCGGATCAGGTCCTGCTGGAGATCGCGCAGCGACCGCGCCGCCGAGTAGTCCACGCTGGTGATCGCGCCCGCGTCCACCAAGAACCAGCGCACGGGCACGGAGGCTCCTTCGACGAGCGCCCGGACCTCGGTGACGAAGAGGCTCGCGTTGGCGTAGAAGAGGGCGGCCCCGAAACGGTAGACCACGAGACCGGGATCGCTCGTCGCTCCGGGCGCGGCTGGGATCGACTGCCACACGCCGCCCTCCTCGACCAGAACCGCCGTGTGCGGGCGATAACTGTGGCGCACGTGCCGGAGCAACGAAAGTACCATCGCCAGCACGACGCCCTCCTCGGTGCCCACTACGACCACCACGGTCGCCGTAGCGAGCGCCAGGCGGAGCTCGCCGGGGCTCTCGCGCCCGATGTCGCGCAGGCCACGTAGATCGACGAGCCCGAGAGCGATCGTGAACACGACGGCCCCGAGCACGCACCGCGGGAGGTATTGCAACGGGCCGGTGAGGAAGAGAAGAACCAACGCGACCACCGCCGCGGTTGAGAGGTGCGTGATCTGGCTCCGCCCTCCGGAACGTTCGACCATCTCCGTCTGTGTCGGGCTCCCGTTCACGACGAAAGCGCCGCTCAGGGCGGCAGCGACGTTCGCTGCAGATAGGCCGACGAGATCGGCGTCCATGTCGAGCGGCGCTCGATGGCGCGTCGCGTAGACGCGCGCCGTCGCCGAGCTTTGCGCGATGATCACGAGAAAACACGAGGCCGCCACCGGCAGCAGCGCCGCGGCGTCCTGCCAGGAGAGGTCCGGCAGGACAAGGCGCGGCAGTCCTCCGGCTACGGACCCAATGACTGCGATGCCGCGCCCGGAGAAGCCGAACGCTGCGCTTGCCGCGACCGACCCGACGACGGCGAGGAGCGGACCCGGGAGCCGCGGGGCAAGCGCGCGGAGGACGAGCATGATCGTTACGGTCACCGCGGAGAGGCCGAGTGTCGGCCAGTGGACATGGTGTGTTCCCCGCAGGACGTGGGCAATCTGCTCGAACGCGTGCCGGCCATGAACTGGGAGGCCGAGCATGTCGCCCAGCGTCGCGACGCCCACCTGGATACCGACGCCGGCGAGGAACCCGACCAGCACGGTCTGTGAAAGGAAATCGGCGAGGAAGCCGAGCGTGAGCAACCGCGCCAGGAGCAGGTAGCCGGCCGCCAGCAGCGCCACCAGCCCGGCGAGCACTTGGTACCGCGCGCTCGCGGTCGGCGCCATCTGGGAGAGCCGGTCGGCAATGATTGCCGCGGTCGCCGAGTCGGCCGCCACGACCAGGTAACGCGAGGAACCGAGCATGGCGAACGCCGCCACGGGCAGGAGGAGCGTGTAGAGGCCGGTGACGAGGGGCGTACCGGCAATCCGCGCATAGCCGAGCACCTGGGGGATGCTCATCGCGGCCAGCGTGAGCCCGGCCAGGACGTCGCGCATGGCTCCAGCTCGGCAGACCGGCCGGAGGCCCTGGAAGAGCCACGGTGCGCGCGGCCGCCGACGCGGCCGCGGCGCGTCGTGCGTCGCGCCCATCGCACGGCGGAGCGAGCATTCGGCAGGCCACGAGGGCGATGCGTTCCGGTCGCCCTGCAGTGCCGCCGACGTGCACTGGGCAGGCAGTGTTCACGGTGCGTCGTGACGAATCCGCACGGGCGGCCGGGCGGCTTCTTGCGGCGCCTTTCCGGGAGGTGCGAGCCCCGTCCCGGCGGGCGTCGGTGCACGTGCTCGATGACCTCTACGGCACCGGCCGGTCGGCGCTGAAGCGCAGCCATCACCCGCCCCGCCGCGCTCGAGCGCTACGCGCGGCGCGGCGGCGCCCTCACCCGGAGGACCTGGCCCGCGGCAGCGTGACGCGGACCCTGGTCCCCCGGCCGGGCTCGCTCTCCAGCACAATCTCGCCCCCGGCGTCCTTGACGATGGAGCGCGAGACGAACAGCCCGAGGCCGGTGCCCTCGCCGACCGGCTTGGTCGTGACGAAGGGATCGAAGACGCGGCCAATCAGGCCCGGGGGGATGCCCACGCCCGTGTCGGCAATCTCAATCACCACGCGCCCCTCGGCGTCGACCCGCGTGCTCGCCCGGATCTCGTGGGCCTCCGGGTCTCCCTCGGGGATGGCCTGGGCCGCGTTCACCAGGAGGTTCAGGAAGACCTGGCCGAGGCGCGACTCGTTGACGGTGACGTACGGCACCTCGCCGTAGTCGCGCACGACGCGCGCCCGGCGGCGGAGCTCGTTGCCGGCGATGCCGAGGGCGTACTCGAGCACCTCGTGGACGTCGATGGGGCCGACGAGCGCCTCGTCCTGGCGGGAGAAGCGCTTGAGGTCGAGCACGATGGTGCGCACCCTGGCGGCGCCCTCGCAGGCCAGGGCGAGCATCTCGCGGGCCTTCGTCAGCTCCTCGGCGAGGGCGGCCAGGCGCCGCGGCGTGCCCGCGTCGGGGCGCTCGGCGGCCTCGGCCGCGAGCCGCGCGGTCACCTCCGGGAGTCGGCGCGCCAGCATGTCGAGGTTGCCCATGGCGTAGGCGAGCGGGTTGTTGATCTCGTGGGCCACCCCGGCGGCGAGGGTGCCCACCGCGGCGAGCCGGTCGGCGTGGAGCAGGTTGGCCTGCATCTCGGCGCGCTCCGTCACGTCGCGCACGATGCTGAGCAGCATCAGCTCGTCCCCAATCAGCGCGGCGCGCGAGCCGATCTCCACGGGGAAGGTGGTCCCGTCCTTGCGACGGTGTCGCGCCTCCAGGAGGATGCCGCGGGCGAAGGCCTCCTCCACCTGGGCGTCGACCTGATCGCGCGTGTCCTCCGCGCGGATCTCGCGGATGCTCATCCCCAGGAGCTCCTCGCGGCGGTAGCCGTAGGCGTCGCAGGCGGCCTCGTTGGCCTCGAGGATGACGCCGCGCCGGTCGATGAAGAGCACGATGTCGCGCGCATGGCGGGAGAGCAGCGCGTAGCGCTCCGAGGCCAGCTCGCGCTGCCGGCGCGCGGTCACGTCGCGGACGATCGAGAGGTGGACGCCGGGCAGGATGTTCGCCGTCGCCGAGAACTCCACGTGCCGCAGGGTGCCGTCGGCGTGCACCACGTCGGCCTCGCCCCGGGCCCGGCCCTCCGTCATCATGGTCGCGAAGAGGCGGCCGAGCCTCTCGCGGGACTCGGGCGGGTGGAACTCGAGGAAGGTCCGGCCGACGATCTGCTCGCGGGGGAGGCCCAGGAGGGCGCACGCCGCGGGGTTGGCGTGGGTGAGGACCGGCCCCTCGCCGATGAGGATCGCGTCGAGCGCGTGCTCGAAGGCCGCCTGGAACTTGGTCAGGGTCGCCGCGTCCGCGCCCTTCGCGGCGGGGGCCTCCCCCGGGATGATGGACGCCCCCGGCGTCGCTGTCTCGTGCGGTCGCATGATGCAGGCCCCCGTGGCTCGACGCCGCGGGGGGCCCAATAGGACAACCTCGTGCCGCGCGGGGCAAGCCGCGTCGGCGTTCGCTGCCCTACACGAGGGGCGGAGCGGTCCGGCGCTCCCAGCAGGGAGGCGCTCGCCGGCCCGAGGGGCATCCGCTAGGCTGACGCCATGGGCACCCGCATCATCGCCGAGAATTACCGCCCACTACGGAAGATCGCCTGGGATCTTCCCAAGGGCGTCTGCGCGCTGGTGGGGCCCAACGGGTCGGGCAAGACGACGCTCCTCGAGGTGCCCGAGGTGCTGCGGGACCTATTGGTGAACGGGGCGGGCTTCGCGCTCAGCCACCACGGTGACATCGCGAGCGTGCGCAACCTTTTTGCCGAGCACGGCCACGATGCGTGTCTCGGGATCGACATCGGCTCGGTCGAGCTTCGGTTCACGATCCAAAGCGAAGCCAACGGGGTCCGGCACCGCCAGATCCTCTCGCAGGACGGGGTGGTACTCGTCGACGAGAAGCAGGAACCGAACGCCCTACCTCTGAAGAAGTGGGCGTATGAAAAGTCATGCGACCCGCGCACGAGGCTCCTGACGCCCCCCGCGTCCTTGCTCGTGGGCTATCAGCTCTACCACTCGTACGCCATCGACTACGTGCGGCGATCCGGATCCCCCTCGAAGGCCGACGCCAGCCTGGACACGGACGGAAAGAATGTATTTTGCGTGTTGCGCAACTGGCGCGACAAACGCGCGATGCGTGACCGCGAAGCTTTCGTCATCGAGAGCCTGCGCGAGGCCTTTCCAGACGTGTTCGCCGATCTCGATCTAGACGTGGACGCTCGGGGTAGCAGCATCAGCGGACGCGTCATCGCGCCTGGCGCCAGCGAGTCGCTCCCGGTTCTTCACGCCCCGAGCGGGCTCCTCACCGGCCTCCTCCACCTCACGGCGGTCGCCTCGACTCCGCCGGGCGGCATCGTCGCGATCGACGAGCCGGAGAACGGCCTCCATCCCTTCGCCGTGAAACGGATCCTTGAGGCGATGCGCGACTGGGCCGAGCAGCACGACCTCACGGTGCTCCTCGCGACCCACTCGACGGTGCTGATCGACGAGTTCAAGCGCGAGCCGGAGCGCCTCTTCGTGATGGAGCCCGGGCGGGAGGTGCTGCCCGTGCGGGTCGACGAGGTGCGCGATCGCGAGTGGCTCGCGCAGTTCTCGCTCGGCGACCTCTACAAGCACGGGGACTTCGGCGCGCCCGTCGAGGGGGCCGCCGCGGAAGAATGACGCGCGTCGCGCTGATCGTCACCGGCGAGGTCGAGCACCGGGCGCTGCACCAATCGCTGCAGCGCATCTTCCCGGGGGTCGCGTTCGAGCCGCAACTGATGGACGGCTTCACGTCGGCCGAGCTGCCGGCGCAACCTCGCCTCACCCGCAGCGTGGACAACCCCACGCTCGTCGAGAAACTGGCGGCGGCGCTCGTCTCGGCGGTCAATCCCGGGCGCACCGGGGAACCAGCCGACTTCGCGTTCTTGATAGACAATCTCGGAGCTGTACAACGCGGCCGCGCCGGAGCGTGCTGTCGAGCACGTGCGTGCCGCGACGACCGCATACCTCGACGCGCGCTGGTCGAACGCGTCGCGGCGCGAGCGGTCGGCGGCGCTCGTCCGGGAGCGGTGTTCCTTCCACCTCCTCGCGCCGATGATCGAGGCCTACTTCTTCGGAGAGCCCGCCGCGCTCACGCGCGCCGGCGCCACGAGGGCCGCGCAGGTGGATGGAAAGACGCGCGATCTGGAGGAATTCCTCACCGCCGACGCCGACTTCCTCGCGCCTCCGGACGGCGGAGCCGTCTGGGCGAGGCCGGAGCGTGCACGGCATCCGAAGTGTTACCTTCAGTTCCTCTGCGATCCGACCGGCACTCAGCGCCGCGCGTACCGCGAGACGAAGGAGGGCGTCGCCGCCCTCCGCGCCCTCGACTGGCCGGCCGTTCTCGAACCCGTGTCCTACGTCCGGTTCGCCCGCGCGTTCCTCGCCGATCTCGCCGAGGGGCTGGGGAGGCACGACGTTCTCGCCTCGTTTCAGGGGGAACCCCACGCGCTGACGTCGCGGCGCGAGCCCGGCAATGTGCTGCGCAACCTGTGACGACGGCGCGTTGTGTGCGCCCCCTCACAAGAGGTCGTGCGCGATCACGTCCCCGTCGATGTCGCCGATCGCCTCGGCGAACGCGCGCAGCTCCTTGGGCAGCGCGGGCCGGAGCGGGCGCAGCTCCGACGCCAGCGTCTCGCGCTTGGGCTCGTCGAGCCAGCCCCCGGTGCCGCCCGGCCGGACCAGGAACCAGGGGAGGCGGTGCGCGTCGAGGAGCTTGTCGACGAGGTCGGCGACCCTGGGGTCCTCGCGGATCACGTCGAACTGCCGGAGGCGCCCCTCGAGCGAGGGCTCGTCGCTGGTCCACCGGGAGCTCGAGCGCGCGCTTCTTGGCCACGCGGCGGAGCGAGGCGAAGAGCGGCGCCGCGTCCGCGTCGCCCTCGGGGCGGAGGAGCCAGTCGACCGCGCGGGGGCCCGAGGCCACGCGCGCGGCGAGGCTTTCGCCGAGGCCGAGCAGCGCGGCGACGCCCGCGCAATCGTCCGCGAGGAGGAGCGCCTTGAGCTCCGCCGAGAACGCCTTCAGCGCCGGGCGGTCCAGCGCGTAGAGCGAGATCCGAGGCCGCTCCCCCGCGCTCACCGCTTCACCGCCCGCTCGAGCACGTCCGCCACCGCGCGCGGCCCGAACCTGCGGATGCAGTCGCGCCCGTGCGCGAACGCCGCGTACCGGCCCATCGCCTCGGCGTCGGGCACCGCGCCCTCCACCGCCAGATCGCGCGCCGCCACCGTCCGCGCCAGCGGCGCGTCGGAGAAGAGCAGCTCCACCAGCCCCTCGCGCCGCGCCGTCGCGTCCTCCGAGATCGCGCGCGCCCACGCGAGCGCCCACCCCGGCGCCCCCGCCGCCCTGGCGCGCTCCAGGTAGGGCGCGGCCGCGCCGCCCGAAGCGCCGAGCGCCGCCGCGACCTGGAGCCAGATCTTGTGCTCCGCCGCCTCGGCCTTCAGCGCCGCGAGCAGCGGGCCGAGCTCGCCCTCGTCCCCCGCCTCGAGCGCCGCCGCCGCGCGCAGCACCGTGCGCAGGCCGGCGCCCCGATCGATCGTCGCGAGGATTCTGGCGCGCGCCCTTCGGATCGCCCGCCTCGCGCGCGGCGAGGGCGTCCTCCACCGACTGCCCCTGCTCCGGCGGGACGTCGACGAGCGGTGGCCGATCCTTGCGACCGCGCGCCTTCTCCAGCCGCGCGGCGCGCGCGTCGCCCCTGGCGGGCTCCGCGGCCGGGGGCCTCCCGCCGTCGCGATCGGCCGGCGCCCCGGCCGCCTCGCGTTCGTCCTCTGCCTCGTCGGAGGCGCCGATCCCGAGCATCCGTTTGGCCTTGTCGAAAAAGCCCATCGGCGCGCATGGTGGACGGGCCCTGTCCACACGGCAAGGGGCGCTGGAAAATCGGAGAAAAGCGGGTGCCCGCCCCGGCGAAAAGTGCGATGATCCGGGACGGATGCTGCGTGCCCTCTCGCTCCTCTTCCACTGCGCCCTCGCGATAGCCGCGGCCGGATGCGTGGAGACCGCGACGTACGAGCAGGCGCAGACCCAGCTCGACGAGGCGCGGCGCGCCGCCGCCCAGAAGGATCAGCAGGTCCGCGCCCTCCAGTGGCAGCTCGCGGTCCTCGACCAGCAGTTCCGCGCCGCCGAGCAGCGCAACGAGTCCGTGCAGCAGGCCCTCTCCGCGCAGCTCCAGAAGCTCGGCGCGGTGAACCTCGAGCTGAGCGAGCGCCTGAACAAGGCGGAGCGCGAGCGCGCGGCCCTGGCCGCGGCGGCCACCGCCTTTCCGCTTTCGGCGAAAGACGCGCGTGTCGGCCATCACGACGGCACGGACGATTCTGAGGCGCATCATCGCGGCCACCGACGCCCGCAACGCCCAGATCCTGGAGGAGCTCGCCCGCATCGAGCGCCTCCTCGGCAACCGCGAGGCCGGGAGCCGCCAGGCGCCCCGCGCGACCACGAACGACGTGATCGACCCCTGGGGGTTCGGCTCGCGGAAGTAGGCCGCCGGCTCGGCCAGGTCGTCTGCACCATCGCCATCCAGCGAATGGATGTCCGCCCTGGCAATCCGGCCTGGCCTGGATCCCCGCCTCGCCTCTGCCCTCGTTCCGCGCTAGGGTCAACCCGGGATGACCCACCGGATCGACAGGCCACTCCTGTTCCGCGCGGCCGCCCTGCTCCTGGGCGGCGCCGGTGTCGGCCTCGGGGTCAACGCCGCCCGGCCGGGGGGCGTCGCGCTGCACGGGTTCGAGCCGCCCACCGCCTGCACCGGAGAGGTGTCCGCCCAGGCGCCCGTGGCCGAGCTGACGCCGAAGGAAGCGTCCCAGCTCTGCAACACCGCCGGCGGCGTCGTCTTCGCGGACACGCGCCCGGACGCGCGCTTCGAGGCGGGGCACGTCGCCGGCGCCGTGCACCTGCCGTGCGACGCCAGCGAGCTCGGCGCGCAGGCCGCGATCGCGAGCCTGACGAGCGCGCACGCCCAGACCGTGATCGTCTACGGGGACTCGAGCGACGACGGGCGGGCGGTGGCCGAGACACTGCGCAGCCGCGGCTTCCACGCGGACCTGCGCGTGCTGCGCGGCGGGTTCGCCGCGTGGGAGAGCGAGGGCCTCGCCTGCGCCTCCGGCCAGGACTGCGCCATCGCCGGAAAGACGGAGGTGTCGCAGTGACCGCCCTCCCCGTGGATTGCGACCGCCCACCCCCCGTGCAACCCTCCCCGCACGAGCCCGGTCGAGCCCCCCGGGGCGGCGCCGCCCCCCCGGTCCGCGCGCTCTTCTGGGCGCTGCGGATCGGCCTCGGCGTGCTCTTCCTGCTGACGGGCGCGCTCAAGATGGGCGACCCGAGCGCCTTCGCCGTCGAAATCCACAACTACCAGCTCTTCCCGTCGCTCGCGCCGGTGCTGGCGGCGACGCTGCCCATGGTCGAGCTCGTCCTCGGCGCCGCGCTCCTCGCCGGCCCGCGCCGCTGGCTGCGCGCCGGCGCGTTCGCGACGTCGGCCCTGCTCGTGGTCTTCACGATCGCGGTCGGATTGGCGGTGGCGCGCGGCATCAACATCAGTTGCGGCTGCTTCGGGGCGGGCTCGAGCCCGGTCACCCTGCTCACCGTGGCGCGGGACGTCGTCCTGCTCGCCGCGAGCGCAGCCCTCTTCCGCCTGGCCTGAGGGGGGCTCTCGCCCCATGGCGCGCGTCCTCCGTCACCTGGTCGAAGCGCCGCGGGCCTGCTCCTACCTGCCCGGGACGATCGCGACGCTCGAGCACCGCGTGATGGTCGACGTGACGGCCGGCGAGCTCGAGCGCCTCCTCGAGCGCGGCTGGCGCCGCTTCGGCCCCGACTACTTCCGGCCCGCGTGCCCTGCGTGCAGCCTGTGCCGGCCGACGCGCATCGACGTCGGCGCCTTCGCCCCGACGAAGAGCCAGCGCCGCGCGCGCCGCAAGGCCGTGGGCCTCCGCGTGACCGTCGGCCCGCCCACCGTCGACGAGGAGCGCCTCGCGCTCTACCACCTCTGGCACCAGGACCGCGAGGCGGTTCGCGCGTGGGACGCCTCCGGGCTCGACGCGCGCACGTACGCGCTCCAGTTCGCGTTTCCCCACCCCGCGGCGCGCGAGGTCGCCTTCCGAGACGACGAGGCGGGGGGGCGCCTCATCGGCGTGGGGATCTGCGACGAGGCGCCGCGGGCCTGGAGCCTCGTCTACTTCTTCTACGACCCGGCCTACGCCGCGCGCTCGCTCGGGGTCGCGAACGTCGTCGTGGGCATCGAGATCGCCGCGGCGCGGGGGATCCCGTACGTGTACCTGGGCTACGCGGTCGAGGCCTGCCCCTCGCTGCGCTACAAGGCGTCGTTCCACCCGCGCGAGGAGCTCGAGGGCTGGCCGGGGATGGAGGAGGCGCCGCGCTGGGTGCCGGTGGAGTAGGGAAGGGGCATAGACGTCAACCTTCCGGGGCGCTCCACAAGCGCCATCCTAACCGCGCCCGGAGCGAGCTGCCGTTTACGGCAGCTCGCGGAGGAAGCGGGGGCCGCAGGTCTGCTCAACGGCGCGTCGTGCGAAGCTGCACCCCCCGCTCCCTCCGCGAGCCTGCCTTCGGCGGCTCGCTCCGGTCGCGGTTAGGATGGCATTTGTGGAGCGTCCGGCAGGTTGACGCTCACGAGGGGAGGGGGTCTCCGCCCTCGATTCCTCTGCCCCTATCCGGCTCGGCGTGCCGCTCCTACCATGCACGCAATGGTCGAGCTCAAGTACCGGACCTGCAACCTCTGCGAGGCGATGTGCGGGATGGTCGTGACCGTCGACGGCGGCGCGATCACCGACATCCGCGGCGACCGCGACGACGTGCTCTCCCGCGGGCACATCTGCCCGAAGGGCCCCGCCATGCGCGAGCTCTACGAGGATCCGGACCGCCTGCGCCGCCCGATGCGCCGAGGCGCCGAGGGCTTCTCGCCCGCCGGCTGGGACGAGGCGATCGCCGAGGCGGCCGATCGCATCCACGAGGTGCAGGCCCGCCACGGCAAGAACGCGGTCGGCGTCTACCTCGGCAACCCGACCGTCCACAACCACGGCGCCATCCTCGGGGCCCAGGCGCTCTTCAGCGCGCTCAGGACGCGGAACCGCTTCGACGCCAACTCCCAGGACGCGAACCCCAAGCTCTACGCGTCGATGATGATGTACGGGATCCGACCTCGATCACGATCCCCGACATCGACCGCACCGACTACTTCCTGGTCCTCGGCGCCAACCCGGCCGCCTCCAACGGGAGCGTGATGACGCTCGGCGACGTGCGCGGCCGGCTCAAGGGTGTGCGCGAGCGTGGCGGGCGCGTCGTCCTGATCGACCCGCGCCGCACCGAGACGGCCGCCTACGCGGACGAGCACCACTTCATCCGCCCCGGCGGCGACGCGGCCCTGCTCCTCGCGATCCTCCACGTGATCTTCGCCGAGGGGCTCGACGACGCCTCGGTCGTGCAGGAGGTCGCCCGTGGGGTCGAGGCGCTCCGGGCGCTCGCCGCCCGCTTCCCGCCCGAGCGCGTGGCGCCCGCGGTCGGCATCGCGGCCGAGACGATCCGCGCCCTCGGGCGCGGCTTCGCGGGGGCGCGGCGCGCGGTGGCGTACGGGCGCGTGGGTGTGTGCACCAACGAGTTCGGCCCGGTGGGGAGCTGGCTCATCGAGGCGCTCAACGTCGTGACCGGCAACTTCGACCGGCCCGGCGGGGCCATGTTCCCGACGCCGGCCGTCGACGTGTCGAGCGTCGCCCGCCGCGTCGGCCTGGCGAAGAAGGGCCGCTGGCGGAGCCGGGTGCGCGGCCTCCCCGAGCTCAGCGGGATGCTGCCCGCCACGACGATGGCCGAGGAGATCGAGACGCCGGGCGAGGGCCAGATGCGCGCCCTGATCACGCTCGCGGGCAACCCCGTGCTCTCCGTGCCAGGCGGCGACCGGCTGGCGCGGGCGCTCGGGCGGCTCGACTTCATGCTCTCCATCGACATCTACCTCAACGAGACGACGCGCCACGCCCACCTCGTCCTGCCGCCGCGCTCCGCGCTCGAGCGGGGCCACTACGACATCGTTTTTCACGCGCTCGCCGTGCGCAACACCGTGAAGTGGTCGGAGCCCGTCGTCCCGCCCGACCCGGACACGCGCGAGGACTGGGACATCCTCTACGACCTCAGCGTGCGCCTCGCCGGCAAGCGCGGCGGGCCCCTCGCGCGGGGGGCGTGGGCGCTCGCGGGCACGGCCGGGCGCGCGGCGCTGCGCCCCGAGCGGCTGATCGACACACTCCTCCGGCTCGGCCCCTACGGCGACCGCTTCCTGCCCTGGAAGGACGGCCTCAACCTCGACAAGGTGCGCCGCGCGCCCCACGGCATCGACCTCGGCCCGCTCGTCCCCATGCGCGCCGAGCGCGTGCGCACGCGCTCGGGCAAGGTCGAAGCTCTGCCCCGGCGAGCTGGCGGCGGACGTCGACCGGGTCGAGCGCTGGCTCTCCGCTCCCCCGGCGCCCGGCCTCTCGCTCATCGGCCGTCGCCACGTCCGGTCCAACAACTCCTGGATGCACAACGTCCGCTCGCTCGTGAAGGGCCCCGACCGCGCCACGCTCCAGATGCACCCCGCCGACGCCCGCGACGCCGGCCTCGAGGGCGGCGCCGAGGTGCGCGTGAAGGGCCCGAGCGGGGAGGTGCGCGCGCGCCTCGAGCTCACGGCCGAGGTGATGCGCGGCGTCGTCTCCCTGCCCCACGGCTTCGGTCACGCGGACGCGGTCGAGACGCTGAGGGTGGCGGGGACCGTGCCGGGCCCCAACGCCAACGCGGTCACGGACCCGCACCTGCTCGACCCGCTCACGGGGACGGCCGTGCTGAACGGCGTGCCCGTGACGGTGGAGCCGGCGGCGGGGTAGCTCGGGCCGGCGCGGCGGCGCCTCGTCGAGGGATTCGCCGAGGGGGTGAAGGCGCTCCCGGGCGGCCGTGGGCGGCTCGGCCGTAGACGGGAAGCTCGCATGTCCCTCACTGGCCCCGCGCGCGGAGAGCGTCGATGATCGAGCCCCCGTGTCGACGAAATCAACCGCATCCAGTGCGCCTCTCCTCGTTGCGTTGGGCGCGTACGGCCTCGTGGTCATGGGGCTGGTCGCGCTCGGTTCGCGCATGACGAACGGCCACGGGACCTATCCGCTGGACGACACCTACATCCACCTGGCCATCGCCAAGAACCTCGCGCGACATCATGTCTGGGGCGCTACCCCGTACGAGTTCGCGTCGTGCTCGTCGTCGATCCTCTGGACGCTGCTGCTCGCGCTGTCGAGCCTGGCCGGGCTCCCGCTCGAGCGCGTGCCGCTCGCCCTGAACGTCCTCTTCGGCGGCGCCCTCCTCGTCCTCCTCCACGGCACGCTCGCCCGGCTCGGCGCCTCGCCCAGGGCGAGGGTCGCGGCGCTCCTCGCGCTCACGCTCCTCGTCCCCCTCCCCGCGCTCACGATCGCCGGGATGGAGCACCTGATGCACGCGTTCCTCGCGGCGGTGCTCCTCGATCTCGCGGGCCGCGTGTGGGAGCGCGATCCGGCCGAGGGCTTCTCCACGGAAGCGTGCTTGCTCGCCCTCGTCGGGCCCGTCGCGGTCGCCGCGCGCTACGAGTCCCTCTTCCTCGTGGCCGCCGTCTGCGCGATCTTCTCGTGGCGCCTCGGGCGCACGAGGCTGGCCGTGCTCGCCGCCGGGCTCGCGTGGGTGCCGGTCGTCGTCTTCGGCGCGTACGGGCTGCGCAACGGCGGGAGCTTCTTCCCCAACTCGGTCCTCCTCAAGAGCAACACGCCGAGCCTGTCCGCGGCCTCGATGGTGTACAGCCTCGTCTCCCCGGTGACGGCGCTCCACGACCACCCGGACGTCCTCCTGCTCGTCGTCTGCACGCTGGGGCTCCTCCTGGCACGGGGCCGGCTCTCGGATCGCACGCGGTTCTCGCTCGAGGCGTTCCTCGGCGCGACGGTGCTCCACCTGCTCCTCGCGCGCCTCGGCCACTTCTACCGCTACGAGGGGTACCTCTTCGCGCTCTTCGTCTTCGTGGCCGCCCCGGCGCTCCTCGAAATCCATCGCGCCGGCGCGCCGAAGCTCGACCGCGGCAGGGTCCTCCTGGCCGCGTTCGTGGCGCTGCCCTTCCTCCACCGCGGCGTCGCGTCGCTGCGCGAGACGCCGCTCGCGATCCGCGAGATCTACCAGCAGCCCTACCAGATGGGGCGCTTCGTGGCGCAGTTCTACCCGGGGCAGGGCGTGGCCGCGAACGACATCGGGCTCATCGCATATGAGGCGGATCCGCGCCTCGTCGATCTCGTGGGCCTCGCCACCACGGACGTGCTGAGGGCCCGACGCGCGCGCGCGTTCGACACCTCGGCGATCGACGCGATCACGCGCGCCCACGGCACCAAGATCGCCATCGTCTACGACGCATGGTTCGCCGACCTGCCTCGCTCGTGGCAGCGGGTCGCGCGGTGGTCGGTGCCCTCGAGCTACGTGCTCGGGGGCGACACCGTGTCGTTCTATGCGGTCGACCCTGCCGAGGCGGAGAGCCTGGCGGCCCACCTGCGCGAGTTCGAGCGAGCGCTCCCGGCCGGCGTGAAGGTGCGCGGCGAGAACTTCCCGTGAAGGCCAGGGCGATGAGCTCGCGCGCCTCGAAGCGCGCGCCCGTCCGAGAGAGAGATTTCAACGCAAGGACGCAAAGGCGCAGAGACGCAAAAAGGCGAAGGAAAAGAAGGTCATCTCTTTGTCAGGAACGGACCGCCGCACGCAGGCCGGGCAGGGCGTGCCGTTCGCTACAGGCGCTTCATCCAATACCTCGGCCGGCGGCTCGTATGCGCGATCGCCACCACGAGGATGTCCCCCGCCGAGCGATAGACGATTCGGTACGGGAACGAGCGCATGGGCATCGATCTCGAGCTCGCGCCCGCGCCGATCCTGGAGCGGCGTTCCGATGCCGGGGTGCAAGCGGATCAGATCGAGGTACCGCGCGACCTCGGATAAGAAGCGTTCTCCGGTCCCGGTCCGTCGCTCCTCGTACCACTCGGCGGCCGCGACCATCTCCTCCGAGGCCTCGGGGAGAAACTCAACCACGGGCGCGCTTCACCCGGCTGCGTGCTTCGGCGAGCGCCACGTCCGCAGGGACCGCATGGGTGCGCCCCTGCTCGTGGTCGTCGAGCCGGCGGGTGATCTCGTCGAGCCACGCCTCCTCGACCTCACCCTCGTCGTCGCTGGCCTCCACGCTCTCCATGAGCAGCACTGCCAGTCGGGTACGCTCGTCCGTGGAGAGCTCGAGGGCCTGGGGGAGGACGTCTTCGGCGCGCACGCTGAAAAGGTACTTGCTCGTCGCCCCCCGGGCAACCGCGGGGGGCCATGCTCAGGAGCGGACGGGCGCGCGTAGTCCGGGCAGAGCGTGCTCTGCGAAGGGCCGCTCTTCGGGCGTGTTCTCCCCGTCGGGGATGAAGCCCAGTTTCTTCTCTGCCCAGCGGCGCGGCCAGATGCGGAGGCGGAGCCCGCCGTCCTCGCCGGCCACGACGGCGGCGAAGTTGTAGCCGTGGCTCGCGGGCGCGCCGGCATCGCCGTGGACGGCGCCGGCGGCGATGCGGAGGAGGCCCTGGCCGGAGCCGGTGCGGGCGTCCTCGGAGTCGGCCTCGTGGACGTGGCCGAAGAGGTGGACGGCGCTGCGGGACCGGATCGAGGTGTCGGCCTCGCGCTGGTCGGCGAGCCAGCCTTCGCGGAGCGGGTGGTGCGTGAGGACGAGGATCAGCTCCCCGCCGGGGAGGCCGGTGAGGGTCCTCGCGAGGGGCTGCTTGCCGAGGCGGAGCTTGCCCTTGTCCTCGTCGTCGGCGGCGAGGAGGGCGGTGCTCAGGCCGACGAGGCGGACGGGGAGGCCGGCGGGGCTGGTGAGGGTGTGGGACCAGAAGGTGGGGTCGGGGGAGGCGAGGTTGGGGAAGCCGGCGGCGAAGGCGAGGTACGCGGCCATCCGCTGCGTGAGGAGCGCGCGGTCTGCGGGGCTGGCGAGCGCGTCGTCGAGGTCCTCGGCGCCTGCGCGTAGGCCGCGGAGGAGGCGCGCGACGTTGCGGTCGGCCTTCTCCATCGAGCGGTCGACGTCGTGGTTGCCAGGGACGAGGAAGACGTGCTCCAGGCCGAGCTTCAGGAGCGCGGCGAGGTCGAGGAGCCAGGCTCTCGCGGAGGCGTACTGCTCGGCGGCGCCGCTGAAGGCGATGTCGCCGGTGACGACGATGGCAGCGGGGGAGGGGACGCCGCGGGACGCGTGCCCGGCGATGTCCCTGCGGAGGGCGTCGAGGACGAGGGCCTGGTCCCAGCGGTGGGCGATGTTTGGGTG
This sequence comes from uncultured delta proteobacterium, assembly GCA_963827955.1. Taxonomy (GTDB): domain Bacteria; phylum Myxococcota_A; class Polyangia; order Polyangiales; family Polyangiaceae; genus CAWHDJ01. Next base: position 832,646 of record CAWHDJ010000018.1, read on the forward strand.
GCCGAAGTGGACGTCGGAGAGGTGGAGCCAGGAGAAGAGCGGGGGCGTGGTCGGCGCGTGCCTGGCGGGAGGGGGCAGTGACGGAGAGGGGGGCATGGATGGGGGTTGCGGTGGGAAGGGCGATGGGACGGTGAGGGCGCGTTGCTGGGCACGGAGGTCTTCGAGGTCGGCGCGGTCGGAAGCGAGATCGCGGTGCTGGATGGCCGTGTCGATCTCTACGACACGCTCGAAAATCGCAATGGCTTCGTCGACTCGACCTAGCCTGGCGTTGGCCCGCGCAATGTTGCTCAGCGTGGTCGCTTCACCCGCGCGATCGCCCAGATCACGCCGAATGGTAAGTGCTCGATCGAGGTACTCGAGCGCGTGCTCCACCCCGCCGAGAGCGAAGCGGAGTGCTCCAAGGTTGTGGAGCGCGGTCGCCTCGCCGTCGCTGTCGTCGACGCTACGCCAAATCGCGAGCGCGCGCTCGAAACACTCGATTGCGGCGTCGTGATCCGCGAGGTCGTGGAACACGTTGCCGATATTGTTGAGCGTGATCGCCTCGCCGATGATGCTGTTGGCATCGCGATATATCGCGAGCGCTTCCTGAAGGTGCCGGAGTGCTCTGTCTTTGTTCCCCAGACCGGAGTACGCCACGCCCAGCGCATCGAGTGTGCCTGCAGCGCCAAGCAAGTCGCCGAGATCTCGTTGGATGACGTGCGCGTGCTCCAGGTGCTCGATCGCGGCCCCCATGTCTCCGAGGCCGGAATGTACCATCCCAATATTCACCAACGTGCCTGCCTCGCTCGCTCGGTCGCCGATGTCGCGAGAGATGGGCAGGGCTTGTTCGAAATACGCGAGCGCGCGCTCATCGTCTCCCAGCTCCAAATAAGCCACCCCGAGGCTGCGAATGCAGGTGCGCAACGTATACGCGTACGCAACGACGTTCGCCTCGTTCGGGTCACGAGCAGAAGTCCACCGCCAACCTTGCCAGATTTGCTCCAGGTCCCTCTCGACCCAGCGCCAACGATGCTGATTTTGGACGACCAAAGATCGATAGAACGATGCGTGCCTCATCCTCGCGGTGTCGTCGGCGCGACCTCTCGTCGTCGCCACGTCGCCCATCACCGGATGGACCGCGAACCGATCATCCCCCGCCGTCTCCAGCAGCCCCCGGTCCACCAACCCCTTTAGCCACCCATCCCCCGTCTCCTCCTCCTCGTCCACCCCCCACACCGCCAGCGCCGCCTCTCTCCCGAATGTCGCCGGCTTCGCCGCAAACGCCCCCAGCCCCGCGAACGCCCCGCGCACCTCCTCCGGGAGCGCCTCCACGCTCATCTCCACGATCGCCCGCAGGCTCCCCTCCCGGTCCCCGCCCTCCAGCGCCAGCCGCGCCTCCGTCGCCTTCAGCCGCTCGATCTCCTTCCTCACCCACCGCGGCTGCCCCGCGTTCTCACCCAGCATCGCCGCGATGAGCGCCAGCCCCAGCGGTAGCCCCCCGACCGCCCTCGCCAGCTCCCGCACCCCCGCCTCGTCCGCCTGGACCGCCTCCGGGCACCGCGCCTCCAGGAACGCGACCGCCTCCTCCTCGGACAGCTCCGGCACCCACGTCTCCCGCCCGGCGAACTTCCGCGCGATGGTCGCATCCCGCGTCGTGCACACCTGCACGCACCCTGGGAACGCGATCTCCTTGAACGCCTTCGCGTGATCCCACGCCCACACGTCGTCGACCACCAGCAGCACCGGCGCCCCGCCCGCCGCCTTCGCCATCACCGGCCCGAGCCGCTGCGCCTTCTCCCGCGCGTCCCGCGCCGCCCCCAGCTCCACCCCGACCGCGTTCCCCCACCGGTTCAGCGCGCTCTCCGCGTCCCCCTGCGGCCCGAGCGCCGCCCAGTACACCCCGCCCAGGAAGTGCTTTCGCACCGCGTCATCGTGCGCGATGGCCGTCGCGAGCGTCGTCTTCCCCACCCCCGGCAGCCCGTGGAGCGCCGTCAGCGCCGCCCCCTCCCCGCGCATCAACCGTGCCCGCAGGTCGGCGATCGCCTCGTCGCGCCCGAAGAGCTTGTGGGGCGGCAGCGGCGGCACCCCGACGGGCAATCGCCCCGTGCCCACCGTGGGCTCGCCTTTCCCGTCGTAGCGCTGGACCAACCGCCCGCTCCCTGCGCCCACGCGGGCGCATCCTCCTTATCTATGCCGGCCCGAGGGGAGAGCCAACCCAACCGTCCCGGCGAGCCGGCACGGGGAGCCGGAGGAAGGGGCGAACATGCGTGGTCTCGACGCGGGCAGCGTGGTCCTGACGCCGGGGCACGCAGAGCCGTGCTCGGGGCACGCAGCGCCGTGCTCGGGGCACGCAGAGCCGTGCTCGCGGCAGGCAGCGCCGTGCTCGCGGCAGGCAGCGCCGTGCTCGGGGCACGCAGAGCCGTGCTCGGGGCACGCAGCGCCGTGCTCGGGGCACGCAGAGCCGTGCTCGGGGCAGGCAGCGCCGTGCTCGGGGCAGGCAGCGCCGTGCTCGGGGCAGGCAGCGCCGTCCTCGGGGCACGCAGCGCCGTGCTCGGGGCAGGCAGCGCCGTCCTCGGGGCACGCAGAGCCGTGCTCGGGGCAGGCAGCGTCGTGCTCGGGGCACGCAGCGCCGTGCTCGGGGCACGCAGAGCCGTGCTCGGGGCAGGCAGCGTCGTGCTCGGGGCACGCAGCGCCGTGCTCGGGGCACGCAGAGCCGTGCTCGGGGCAGGCAGCGTCGTGCTCGGGGCAGGCAGCGCCGTCCTCGGGGCACGCAGCGCCGTGCTCGGGGCAGGCAGCGCCGTCCTCGGGGCACGCAGCGCCGTGCTCGGGGCACGCAGCGCCGTGCTCGGGGCAGGCAGCGTCGTGCTCGGGGCACGCAGCGCCGTGCTCGGGGCAGGCAGCGCCGTGCTCGGGGCAGGCAGCGTCGTGCTCGGGGCACGCAGCGCCTCCTTTGAGGCACGCAGCGCCTTCGCGGCGACCACCTCGGCACAAGCTGGCCCACGGCGGCCCCCGTACGTGCGGGGACGTGCAGGAACGCGGTAACGGGCACGCGCACGGCGACGCGCAGGCGCACGCGCACGATCACGCGCACGGTTACGAGCACGCTCAGGACGTCGGCTCCCGCCCGCGGGCGACGGCGGCCCCGCTCGACCACGGCCGGGTCGTGCGGCGAAGGCCGCTCTCGCGGGTCGGTGGAAACGAGGAGCGGGGGCGTGGAAGCTCCTCCTCCTCGTCGCGGCCTCCGGCGGCGGGCTCGCTTGCCTCGATGGCCTGCTCGGCCGCGCGCAGGTACCACGGAGTCGAGAGGTCGTCCTGGCCGGAGGCGTAGAGGTGCTCGGAGAGCACCAGGGTGTCGCCCTGCTCGCTGCCCTCGAGCCACGCGGCGGCGAGCGCGTGGCCGAGCGCGCGGTCGTCCTCGGTGAGCGTCGCGTACGCGGCCTCGCGCACCAGCCAGTGGCGGAAAACGTAGTCGACGTCGGCGCCGCGCGCGCCGGTGCTGGCCGGGGCGATCAGCTCGCGCGCCTCGAGCCGCGCGAGGCAAGCGCCCGTCTCCAGGGGATCGGCGCCGATGAGGGCGACGATGCCGTCGCGCGAGAAGCGGCGCCCGAAGATGCTGGCGGCGCGGAGGACGCGCTTGGCCTCGCTCCCCTCGGCGTCGAGGCGCGCCTCGATGGCGTCGAGGATCGAGGCCGGGAGCGCGTCCTCCCTGCCCTCGGCGACGGCCCGGACCAGCTCCTGGAGGTAGAACGGGTTGCCGGCGGCGCGCTCGAGGACCTGCGCCACCACGGCGTCGTTCGCGCCCTCGCCCAGCGCCGTTCGCACCAGCGCCTCGCCGGCGCGGCGCGAGAGCGGGCCGAGCCGGATCACCTGGACGTCGCACTCGGCCCAGAGCCGCGGGAAGCGGGGGAGCACCTCGGGCCGCGCGAGCACGAGGACGGTGAGCGGCAGGTCGCGCAGATCGCGCAGCGCGGAGGCGACGAGGCCGACGGTGGCGGCGTCTCCCCAGTGGAGATCCTCGAGGACGACCAGCACGTGCCCCGCGGAGCACTCGGCGGCCAGCCACTCCCGGAAGGCCGCGCGGATGCAGTCGCTCATCCCCACCGGATCCTTGCGCGCCTCGCGCAGCGCGCGGTGGCCGTCGTCCGGGAAGGGCGAGCCGGCCGCTCGCCCAGGAAGACGGCCGCGTCCCGCGCGGCCGGCGCGGCGATGCGGCGCCGGGCGGCGCCGCGATCTTGCGGCGGCGATCCTGGAGCGGCTCGCCGTCGCGGATGCCCGCCGCGCGGCGGACGAGATCGGCGATCACCCCGAAGGGCACGTCGGTGGTGAGCGCGTCGGCGCGCCCCACGTACACGGCGGGCGGCGTGTCCTTGCGCGCGAGGCGGGCAGAGAGCTCGCGGAAGAGCCGGGACTTGCCCGCGCCGCACGCGCCCAGCACGAGCATCGCGCCGGCCATGGGCTCGGCGGCGCAGTCGTCGCAGAGGCGCTCCACGGTGAGCAGCTCCCGCTCGCGGCCGACGAAGGGCAGGTGCCCGCCCATCACGGGCGGCGGCAGGGTGATCTCGGGGCCGGCGCCGGCGAGGGCGAGGGCGGCGCCGTCCTGCTCCACCGCGAAGCGCGGGCCGAGCGCGGCGGCGGTGGCCTCGTCGAGGCGCACGACGCCGGGCGGCGTCCCCCGCAGCATGATCACGCCGAAGTCGATGAGCTCGCCGCCCACCCGGCGCGCCGCCACGACGCCCCGGCCCGTGACCACGCAGATCGGCAGCGTCGGGGCGCGGGCGCGGAGCGCGAGGGCAGAGAGCGCGGCCCGGTCCGTGCGCTCGGCGGCGTCGCCGTTGCTCCAGAAGGTGATCACCAGCGAGCGCCCCGCGTGCAGATCGATCTGCCCCCCGAACGCCGCGACCACGCCGGCGAGGTCGGGCACGCTCACCGGCTCGGCCTCCTCGCCCGCCTCGCCCAGCGCGAGCGGCTCGGTGTCGCGCTCGTCGCCCGCGAGGACGAGGCTGACCAGCCGCCGCTCCAGGTGGCCGAGCGAAGGGGGCGGGATCGAGGGCCGCGAGCGGGCGCGAACGCACACCGGGACCGGGGTGTGGTCCTCGTCGATGGGGACGATGGCGGCGAGCGCGGCCGCGACCGCGGCGGCGTCCGGCGGGCGCTCGTCGGGATCCGACGAGAGCATGCGCTGCACCAGGTCGTCGAGCGCCCCGGGCAGGTCCGGCCGCAGCGCGGCGAGCAGGGGCGACCCCTGCAGGACGATCTTCGCCAGCACGCTCATGGGGTTCTCGCCGGCGAACGCGGGCCGGCCGGTGAGGCACTCGTAGAGCACGCAGCCGAGCGAGAAGACGTCCGCGCGGGCGTCGGCCTCGACCCGGTCGCGGAGCATCTCGGGCGCGACGTAGCCCAGGGTCCCGAGGAGCACCCCCGTGTAGGTGAGCCGGCGCACGTCGCCCGCGACGCGCGCGATGCCGAAGTCGCAGAGCTTGAGCGCGGCCACGTCCCCGCCGGGCAGGATGAGGTTCGACGGCTTGAGGTCGCGGTGCACCATGCCCCGCGCGTGCGCGTAGCCGAGCGCGTCGGCGGCCCGCTTGCCGACGAGGAGGCACTCGAGGAGCGACAGGCGCGTCCGCGCGAGACGGCTCGCCAGGTCCTCCCCGGCGAGCCACTCCATCGCGAGCCAGTGCTCGCCGGAGCCCGCGACGCCGTGGTCGATGTACCGGACGATGGCCGGGTGCTCGAGGTCGGCGAGGATGGCCGCCTCGCGCGCGAAGCGCTCGACGGCGAGGGCGTCCTTCTGGTGGAGCACCTTGATGGCGATCGCGTCGCCGGTGACGCGATCGACGGCGTGGTACACCGTCCCCATACCCCCGGAGCCCGCTTCGCGCCCGAGGACGAACCGCTTGCCGATGAGGGTGCCCGGTCCCACGTCGCCTCCTCGGGTCACGAGCGCGGCCCGCGCTGCGGGTTCGGGTTTCGGGGCTGTACAATGGAGATGGCTATCACCGCCGCACCCCCCTCGCGCGTGGCCGGGACGCCAGCCGCCTTTCCGAGAGGGCGCCGGCGACGCAAACGCGCGTTCTGGCGTCGGCCATGCTGCACCAGTACGGCCGCGCCCTGCACCCCGCAAAACGTGTACGGCGGAGCCCTCGCGGATCCCGCCTTCTCCCGACGGTCGAGTCCGCCTGCGCTTGCCCGGCGGGCCCCCCGGCGGTATCAGACCCGACCATGGCGTGTCACAACGGCCGAGGAGCAGGATGCAGAGCTCGCTGACCCACCTCCGCCAGCTCGAGGCCGAGAGCATCCACATCATCCGCGAGGTCGGCGGCCGAGTTCGAGAACCCGGTGATGCTGTACTCCATCGGCAAGGACTCGGCCGTGATGGTCCGCCTCGCGCAGAAGGCGTTCTACCCGCGGCAAGCTCCCGTTCCCCCTCCTCCACATCGACACGACGTGGAAGTTCCGCGAGATGATCACGTTCCGCGACCGCTTCTGCCGCGAGAACGGGTTCGAGCTCCTCGTCCACACCAACCGGGAGCCCGAGGCCGCGGGGATGAACCCGTTCGACTACGGCAGCCAGAAGTACACCGACCGTGATGAAGACCCACGCGCTGGTGCAGGCCATCGGCTCGTGGGGCTTCGACGCCGCGTTCGGCGGCGCGCGCCGCGACGAGGAGAAGAGCCGCGCCAAGGAGCGCGTCTACTCGTTCCGCGACCGCTTCAGCCAGTGGGACCCGAAGAACCAGCGCCCCGAGCTGTGGAACCTCTACAACGGCAGCATCAACAAGGGCGAGAGCATCCGCGTCTTCCCGCTCTCGAACTGGACCGAGCTGGACGTCTGGCAGTACATCCACCTCGAGAACATCCCCATCGTCCCGCTCTACTTCGCCGCCGTCGCGCCCGGTCGTCGAGCGCGACGGCGCGCTGATCATGGTCGACGACGAGCGCATGCGCCTGCTCGCCCGGCGAGGTGCCCGAGCAGCAAGAAGGTGCGCTTCCGCACCCTCGGCTGCTACCCGCTCACCGGCGCCATCGAGTCGAGCGCGGCCACGCTGCCCGAGATCATCCGCGAGATGCTGCTGACGCAGCACTCCGAGCGGCAGGGGCGGATGATCGACCACGACGAGAAGGGCTCGATGGAGACGAAGAAGCGCGAGGGTTATTTCTGATGCGCGAGAAGGACCTCATCGATCGCGACATCGAGGCGTACCTCGCGATCCAGCAGAAGAAGGAGATCCTGCGCTTCCTCACGGCGGGCAGCGTGGACGACGGCAAGAGCACGCTCATCGGCCGGCTGCTCCACGACGCCGAACATGGTCTACGAGGACCAGCTCGACGCCCTCCGGCGCGACTCGGCCAAGAAGAGCTCGGCCGGCGGCGAGATCGACTACAGCCTCCTCGTCGACGGCCTGCTCTCGGAGCGCGAGCAGGGCATCACGATCGACGTCGCCTACCGCTACTTCTCCACCGAGAAGCGCAAGTTCATCATCGCCGACACGCCGGGCCACGAGCAGTACACGCGCAACATGGCGACGGGCGCCTCCACGGCCGACCTCGCCGTGATCCTGATCGACGCCCGCCTCGGCGTGCTGCCGCAGACCCGCCGCCACACCTACATCGCGTCGCTGCTCGGCATCCGCCACGTCGTCGTGGCGGTGAACAAGATGGATCTGCGCGGCTACGACGAGGCCGTCTTCGCCGGCATCCGCGCCGACTACACGGCCTTCGCCGCGAAGCTGGGCCTCGCAGGGCGTGCACTACCTCCCGCTCTCCGCAAGCTCGGCGACAACGTCGTCACCCAGAGCGAGCGCATGCCCTGGTACGAGGGGCCCCCGCTCCTCACGCTACCTCGAGACGGTTCCCATCGCCCGTGACCGCGACGCCGCGGCCCTGCGCTCCCGGTGCAGTACGTGCTCCGCCCCGACCTCGACTTCCGCGGCTTCAGCGGCACGGTGGCGTCGGGCGTCATCCGCAAGGGCGACGGGTCGATGAGCCTGCCCTCGCGGCGCGAGAGCACGGTCGCGCGCATCGTGACCCACGACGGCGACCTGGAGGAGGCCTCGCCCCGCTGGCCGGTGACGGTGACGCTCGGCGGACGAGATCGACGTCAGCCGCGGCGACATGCTCGCCCACGCTCCCAGGCTCGGGGGGGCCGGACCCCCCCAAACCCCCCGGATCGTGCCTCCGGAAGCGCGACTGCTCCCCACCGTGGCGCGCTCCGTCGAGGCGATGGTCGTGTGGATGCACGAGACGCCGCTCCGCCTCGGCGCGTCGTACCTGCTCAAGCACGGCACCAAGCTCGTCTCGGCCGAGGTGAGCGCGATCCACGAGCGGGTGGACGTGACGACCCTGGAGCGCCACCCCGCGCGGCTCGCTGGGGCTCAACGACATCGGCCGGGTGACGCTGACGGCGGCGCGCCCGCTGATCTTCGACGCGTACGCGGAGAACCGCGCCACGGGCGCGTTCATCCTCATCGATCGGCTCGTCCAACGGCACCTTCGGGGCCGGGATGATCCTCGGGCGCGGCGCGACCGAGCCGGCTGATTCGCGGGCGGCCTCGCAGGCGGCGGCGCGCGCGGCGTGACGCTCGCCGAGCGGCAGCGGAGGCTCGGGCAGAAGGCGGCGGCCGTGGTGCTACGGGGGACGATGCGCCCGCGTCGAGGAGCTGGCCCAGGGCGCTCGAGCGCAGGCTCTGGGACGACGGATTCAGCGCGCACGTGTTCGGCCGGCCGCGAGGTGGGGGCGCTCAAGGTCTGCCAGGGGCTCGGGCTCATCAGCATCGTGCTGGCCGACGGGTCGACGGAGCTGTCGGCGCTGAAGAGCGTGACGGATCCGGGCGGGCTCCTGGTCGTCGCGTGCGACGGCCCGGGCGCGCCCTCCGGCGGCGGCGCCTCGATCGAGGACATGGTGAAGTCGCTGAAGGAGCGCGACGTGGTGCGGTAGCCGGCGCGGGGCGCGGCGTGCTCAGGGCTTCGCGGGGTCGAGCTCGAAGCGCACCGCGTAGCGCGCGCCGCCGACCACGTCCGCGAGCTTCATCGTCCCGGCCGCGGTGTCCACGTCGAGCTTCCGGGTCGCCGCCCTCGGGTGTGGGCTCGGTGTCGCTGAAGTGGAGGACTTCGCCGCCTGCTCCGAGGGTGCAGGCCGAGAAGCCCATCTTCCCCTGGCCGTAGGCGATCAGGCGCCCGCACGCGAGGTGGGCAATGCAATTGCTTCCCTTCGGGTGCGGGGTGACGCGCAGATTGCAGCGGGCCCCCTTCACCAGCGGCGCGGGGCCGTCGGTGCCCGCGACGGTCGCGCCGCGGCGCAGGGCGTGGCCCGTCGCGTCGAGCAGCGGGGCGGAGTGCATGGCGTCGGTCTCGTAGGGCAGCGTCAGCTCGACGCGGAACGCAGGGGCCGTGTCGCTCCAGACGGCGCCCGCCCCCGCGGACGTGTCGATTGAGACCTCGCCGCGCGGGCCGGTGCGCGTCCCCTTGTCCTCGTAGCCGAGCGCGTAGACGACGGTGCCCTCGGCCGGTCCGGCCTCTTCCGTCGCCGCGCTGCTCGACATCGAGATCCCCTCGAGCGCCACGTCCGAGTCGTAGAGCTGCGCCTTGCCGCAGCCCACCGTGAGGCGGCGCACGCGGATGGACGCTCCCTCGCTCTGGAGCGCCGCCTCGACGGTGCACGGCGATCCCGCCGCGAGGGGCCGGCCGCTCGCACGCTTCACCCGCGCTGTCCACCGCGCCGTGGTCTCGCGCTCGACGGGCGCCGGCGCGCTCGTCGTTGCGACCGGCGGCGGGACGGCGGCAGGAGCGGGCGGCGGGAGGGCCGCGGGAGCGGGCGGCGCGGCGGTGGTGGCGCGCGGCGGGGCCGGATCGGTGTGACGCGCCGGGCCGGCCGAGATCAGCTCCACGACGGCGAGGAGCACCGCGGCGACGGAGCTTACCACGAGGACGAGCGCGCGGGCGCTCAGGCGCCCGGGCGCGGAGGGCTTCCGCGCGGGCGGGGCGAGCGGCGCCGCCTTCACCGCCGGGCCGCGCAGCGCGTCCAGCTCGTGGCTCATCCGCGCGAGCAGCGCCTGCCCCTCCGCCATCTCCCGCTCCAGCTCGGCGATGCGTCGCGCGCGCTCGGCGTCGCTGCCCTGCGCCTCGCGGGCGCCGGCGAGCTCCTGCTCGAGGTTCTCGACGCGGCCGCGGAGCGCGTCGCGTTCGTTTCGGTAGTCCAAGGTCGCCTCCCGGGCTCAGGACCGCGGCGGTGTCGGGACCTCTGTCTCCGCCGGACGAGAAACCATCGCGCGCAGGATACCACCGTCGACCCTCGAGCGCCGTGAGCGAGGGGCGCGGCACCGCACCTCGTCCGGGGCTGCGGCGTGGACCGGGCACGATCCCGACGCCGAAAGGACGTGCAGGCGGGCGACGCCCCGCGCTACCCTGCCCGATCGAGAAGCGCATGTCGGACGACGATCTCGAAGCGCAGGGCGGAGGCGCGCATAGGGGCGGTCCTGTGCGGGAAGTACCACCTCGACGCCGTGCTCGGCGTGGGGGGCATGGCCGCCGTGTACGCGGCGACGCACCGGAACCAGAAGCGCGTCGCCGTGAAGGTGCTCCACCCCGAGCTGAGCATGCACGCGGAGGTCCGGGCGCGGTTCATGCGCGAGGGCTACGCCGCCAACACGGTCGACCACCCCGGCGCCGTCGCCGTGCTCGACGACGACACGGCGGAGGACGGGGCCGCCTTCCTGGTGATGGAGCGCCTGGAGGGCGCGGAGGTGGAGGATCTCTGGCAGCGGCACGGCGGCCGCCTGGACGCTCGAAGCGTCCTCTCCATCGCCGACCCGCTGCTCTCCGTCCTCCAGGCGGCGCACGCCAAGGCCGTCGTGCACCGGGACATCAAGCCGGAGAACCTCTACGTCACCCGCGACGGCACGCTCAAGGTGCTCGACTTCGGGATCGCGCGCGCCCGCGACGCGATGTCCGACGGCCAGAAGGGGACGAAGACGGGGATGCTGATGGGGACTCCGGCGTACATGGCGCCGGAGCAGGCGCTCGGCAAGTCGCGGGAGATCGACGGGCAGACCGACGTCTGGGCGGTGGGGGCGACCATGTTCGCGCTCCTCTCGGGCGGGCTCGTGCACGAGGGCGAGTCGGCCACGGCGCTCCTTGTGCAGGCGGCCACGCAGCCGGCCCGCCCCCTGTCGTCCGTCGCGCCCGACGTGGATCCACGCGTCGCCGAGGTGGTGGACCGCGCCCTCGCGTTCGACAAGGCGGCGCGCTGGCCGGACGCGGCGGCGATGCGCGCCGCGGTGCGCGAGGTCCACCTGGCGATGTTCGGGGTCCAGGTGCAGAAGGAGCCGCTGGAGCAGCTCGTCGCGGCGCCGAGCGCGACCGCGGCCACCATGATCGGGCCGTCGACGCCCCCTGCCGGCCCATCGCCGAGCGCCTACGCCGCCCGGACCGCGAGCCCCTCCGTCACGCCGTCCCCCGCCTGGCCGACGCAGCCCCCTGCTACGACGGGCGCCTCCGTCTCGATCGCACCCAGCCACCCGCAAGCGGCCCCTGTCTCGATCCCACCCAGTTTCTACCCGCAAGCGGCCCCATACTCCGCACCCGCACAGTCGACCCAGGGCGCCGAGCCCCCGCGGCGAAACTCGCTCGTCCTGCCCGCCGTCATCGTCGGGATCGCGATCCTCGGCGGCGCGGGGGTCGTCGGGCTCATGCTGACCCGCGGGGCGAGCGTCACGCCCAGCGCTCCGGCGGCATCGGTGGAGCCCGCCAGGCCCGTTGCCGAGCCGCAGAGCACCGCGAGCGCGCAGCCCCCGGTCGCCCCTGTCCCCACCCAACCCGACCAGGCACCGGATAACGGAGCCGACGCGGATGCGCCCGTGGTCGCCCCCTCCGCGAGCCCTGCTCCCCCGGCGGTCGCCGCGCGGCCAGCCGTCGCCCCGGTCGTGGCACCCGCCGCGCCGAAGGCCGCGCCCACGCCGGCGCCGGCGCCGGCGCCGGTGCTCGCCGCGCCTCCGCCGGTGCCCGCCGCGCCTCCGCCGGTGTGCCGCGCCCAGTGCGTGGAGACCGCGCGCGCTTGCAAGGCGCAGTGCAAGGCGACGTACGACTCCTGGCACCAAAGGCACCAGTGCCAGTCCAGTTGCGGGGAGGTAGAGAAGGACTGCAGGGCCCACGCGGGCTGCTGAGCGCCTACGCCTCCGCGAGGGCGGCGAAGCCGCGCGCCGGGTCGTCGGGGTGGAAGGCGAGCGCGACTTCGTACTTCGTCGGGCAGACCCTGGAAGGAAGACCCCGGCGACGGCGTTCTCCTGGTGTGCAACGAGACGACGACAGGAACCCCCGGGGCCCGTGCGCTGTCGCAGGCCAGCGCATGGGCGACGACGCTCCGGAGCCCCTGGTCGGCGCCCTCGTCGACGGGCGGTACACGCTGAGGGAAGAGATCGGGCACGGCGGCTTCGGCCGCGTGTACCGCGCCGACGACCTGTACGGGGAATCGTGCGCGCTAAAACTCGTCCCGTTCCGCCGCCCGGCCGAGCGGATCCCGGCGCAGCGCGAGGCAGCGCGGCTCGAGGCGAACCCGCACCCCGGCCTCGTCGCCTTCCGCGGCACCGGGCGCTTCGGGCCCACGGCGCGCGGCTTCGTCTACATCGCCATGGAGCTCGGCGAGGGGTCGCTGCACGAGCACGTCGAGCGGAGGGGCCCGCTCCCTGCCGGCGAGGTCCGCGATCTGGTCCTCTCGCTGCTCGACACGCTCGAATACCTCCACGCGCGCGGCCTGGTGCACGGTGACCTCAAGCCAGGCAACCTGGTGCGCGCCGGTGGGCGCTGGAAGCTCTGCGACCTCGGCGCGGCCGCCGCCCCCGGGCGGCGCGGCCCGCAGGACCCGGGACCGTGCTGCAGCGGAACCCCGGAGTTCATGGCCCCCGAGGTCTTCGACGGCAACCTCTCGCCCGCCGCGGATCTCTGGTCCTTGGGCCTCTTGGTTCACGCGTGCGCCACCGGCAAGAGCCCGTTCCCGGTGCTCGGCCTCGGGCAGGAGGGCATCGCCCTCCTGGTTCGCGCGGCGGACCCTTGCGTCGACCCGTCGCTCCCCGGCCCGCTCCGCGCCGTCGTCCAGGGCTGCCTCGAGCGGGACCCGGCGCGCCGCTTCACCTCCGCCCGCGTCCGCGAGGTGCTGGCGCGGTCGCTCGAGGTGGCGCCCCGCAGGCCGCCGGCGCGGCACGGTTGGGTGGGCCCGGCGCTGGCGTGGTGCGCCGCGCTGAGCGCGCTGGTGTGGGCGATCTCCCGCGGATGACGCAGAGCGCCGGAGAGGCGGCACCCGCCGACCCCGGCGAACGCGGACGTGGGCATGGGGCATCACGACCCGCCGTTTTCTCGCCTATGGACGGTGTCGCGGCACCATGTCAATGCTGCTTGCATGAAGCACCTGACCTGGCTTGCCGCTGCGCTCCCCCTCGTCGCCGCCTGCGGGGGCGGCACCGGCACCACGTCCACCTTCAGCAGCGGAGGCGTGGGCGGCGGCGGCGTGTCCGGCACGTCGACGGGCTCGGGGCACACGACGTCAGCGACCGGCGCGGGTAACGCCGGCGTGGGCGGCGGCGCCGGCGTGGGTGGCGGCGGCGGCGTCGGCGTGGGCGGCGGCACCGGCGTGGGCGGTGGCAAAAGCTCGTGCGGCCCCTGTCCGACGGATTACACGTGCGGCACGGCCAACGGCCTCCCGGTCTGCCGCTCGCCGAACGGGATCCCGCTCTTTTCCCACGTCTTCGTCATCATGATGGAGAACACCTCGCTCTCGACCTTGCAATCGGCGATGAACGCGAGCCCGAGCGGGGCGCCCAACCTGCTCATGATGCAGCAGACCTACGCGTCGGGCTCCGACTACCACGGCGTCGCGCACCCCAGCCTGCCCAACTACGTCGCGCTCACCTCGGGCGACACGCAGGGCATCGCCTGCGACGGCGACGCCGACCCGACCGCGGACGCGTGCTCCTCGTCGAGCATCCTGTGCGACGGCCAGCTCCTCGTCGGGAGCTGCTCGGAATCCAACAACGCCAAGAACATCGCCGACCAGATCGAGGCGGCGGGCAAGTCGTGGATGGCTTTCGGCGAGGACATGGGCTCGCCCTGCAACATCACCGACAGCGGCAACTACGCCCAGCGGCACGTGCCCTTCCTCTACTACCAGGACATCCAGGGCAACTCGAAGCGGTGCAACGCGCACGTGGTCGACTACGGCAACTTCTCGCCGGACAGCGCGCCCGACTTCACCTTCATCGCGCCGAACCTCGTCGACGACATGCACGACCCGAACCCGCCGCTGAGCGCCGAGACGGTCAACATCCCGAACGGGGACATGTGGATCGGGCCCACCGTGGCCACCATCATGGCCTCGCCCTCGTACAAGCAGGGTGGCCTCCTCGTCGTGGTCTGGGACGAGGACGACGACTCCGGCGGCCTCCTGGGCGACACCGACGATCCGGTCGGCATCTTCGTCATGTCCCCGTACGCCAAGTCCGGCGGGTACGTGAGCAGCGTGACGGCGAACCATTACTCCCTCCTCGCGACGATCGAGGACGGCCTCGGCCTGCCCTACCTCGCGAACGCCGCCATGCCCGGCAACAACGTCCCGACGAAGAACGTCGCCGCCAACCTCGCCGACTTCTTCCCGGACAACTGACCTCGGCCCGCAGAAGCAGGCTAGCGGCCGCGGCGCTTCCCCCTCACACTAGCGTCGAGGAGGCGCGAGGGTGTGACCAGCCAGGGCGTCGTCGCAGGTGGGCGGTTCCGCCTGGTCCGGCCCATCGGCGACGGCGGGATGGGGAGCGTGTGGCAGGCGCAGGACCTGTCGCTCGGCCGCGTCGTCGCCGTGAAGATCGTCCCCGCGTCGAGCGGCGGCGAGCTCCATGCCCGCTTCCTGCGCGAGGCGCGCATCATCCGCCAGTTCTCGCACCGGAACATCGTCGAGGTGATCGACGCAGGCGAGATGCCCGAGCAGGAGCTCCTGTTCATGGCCATGGAGCTGCTCCACGGCAGCCCGCTCTCGAACCACCTGCACCCGGGCGAGCCCCTCCCCCCGGCCGACGTGCTCCCGGTGCTCATCGAGGTCTGCCGCGGCCTCGAGGCGGCGCACGACGCGGGCGTCATCCACCGGGACATCAAGCCCGAGAACGTCTTCCTCGCCATCGTGCCGGGCGAGGGCGTCGTCCCCAAGATCCTCGACTTCGGCCTGAGCACGTCGGGCGACCGGCGCCTCCACACGCGGATCACGGCGGAGGGCCAGGTCCTCGGCACGCCGACGTACATGAGCCCGGAGCAGGCCACGGCGCGGCCGGACCTGACGCCGGCGACGGACGTCTGGTCGATGGGCGTCATCCTGTACGAGGCCGTGACCGGCAAGCTGCCCTTCCACGGCACCAACGTGAGCACGCTCCTCGACGCCATCGTGCGCGACGAGCCGGCCGGCATCCCCGCCGCGGTCGACGCGCACACGCGCGCCGTGATCGCCCGCTGCCTGCGCAAGGACCCGGCCCAGCGCTACCGGGACGCCGCCGCGCTCCGCGCCGATCTGGAGCGCGCGCTCGAGGCGGCGCAGAACGCGGCGCCCGCCGCCCACGACGACGAGGACCCGCCGAGCGCGCCGGCCCTGCCGCTGTGCGACCCGGTGCGCGTCGCCGCCGAGCCCCCAATCACGCGGCCCTCGCGCCATCAGCGGCAAGCGCTCGGCCGCGCGAAGAGCCCGATCCTCATCGCGCTCGTCGCGCTGGGCCTCTGCCTCGCCGCCGTCTACGCCGTGCCCCACCGCCACGCCGCCGCGCGCGACGTCGACTACGCGCAGGCCGGCCTCGCGCGCGTCGCCCGGGCGCGCGCCGCGATCGTCGTCGCGCGAGCGAGGGAGGCGGAGGCGCGCGGCCGCAAGGGGCGAGAGGGCGTGGGCGCGGGACAGGTGGGGGATTGATTCACCGAGCACGATCCTCGAACGACACGACGCATCGTGGACGTCAGCGTCAGCGCTGACGACCGGGTCGTCGTTCGAGAATCGCGACCGCGACGGGCCGGGCAATTGCGCGTAGAGTGTGCCCCCCAACGAGCCATGGAGGGAGCATGAACGTACTCATCACAGGCACCAGCAGCGGCTTTGGCCTCTTGACCACGAAGACGCTGGCCAGGAAGGGGCACACCGTCTTTGCCTCGATGCGAGGCCTCGCCGGGAAGAACGCCGGCGCGGCGGCGGATCTCCGCGCATGGGCGGAGCGCGAGGGCGTCCGGGTGCGCACCCTCGAGCTCGACGTGCAGTCCCAGGCTTCGGTGGACGGGGCGGTGAAGCTCGTCCTCGAGGAGGCCGGGCACATCGACGTGGTGGTGAACAACGCCGGCCTCGGCGCGATGGGGCATACCGAGGCGTTCACGCCGGAGGACGCCGCGCGGCTCTTCGACGTCAACGTCGTCGGCGTGCAGCGCATCAACCGCGCCGTGCTCCCCTCCATGCGCGCGCGTGGCTCCGGGCTGCTCGTGCACATCTCGGCTTCCCTCGGGCGCTTCGTCATGCCGGGCTTCGGGCTCTACGGCGCGACCAAGTTCGCGGTCGAGAGCCTGGCGGAGGGCTACCGTTACGAGCTCGCGGCGACGGGCGTCGACTCGGTGATCGTGGAGCCCGGCGCCTACGGGACGGACTTCGCCAAGAACGGCCTCTTCGCCGCCGACGCCGAGCGCATCGCAGGCTACGGGGAGTCGGCGAACTTGATGCAGCAGCTCTTCGCCATGATGGGCCCGATGCTCGAGGGCCCCAACGCGCCGAGCCCGCAGCTCGTCGCCGACGCGATCGCCAAGCTCGTCGAGACGCCCGTGGGCCAGCGCCCCCTGCGCACGGTCGTGGACCCGCTGACGGGCGCGGGCACCGAGGCCATCAACGGGACCTCGTCGCAGGTCCAGGCGGGCGCGTTCGAGGGGATGGGGATGAAGCACCTCCTCCAGCCCAAGAGCCGCTGAGATCGCCGCCGCCCGCGGCTTCTCGCTCGCGGGACGAGCGCGGATCGTCCGCGGGGCAACCATCAGGTCGAAAAGGAGGGCACCCATGAGCCATGAATTCACGGATGCGGAGAAGGTATTGAGCGACGCGTGGGACCGGCACATCGGCGCGGAGTTCGGCGCCCACAGCCCGGACGGGGCCATTGCCACGATGAGCGCGTCGCCGCGGGTCAACCAGGTGCCAGTCATGATCGGCGGCGACGGGCGCGAGCAGCTCTACGAGTTCTACGGCAAGCACTTCCTGCCGCAGATCCCGCCGGACATGGAGATGACCCCGGTCTCCCGCACCATCGGTCAGGGGCGCGTGGTCGACGAGCTCTTCGCCCGCTTCACCCACACCATCACCATGGACTGGATGCTCCCCGGCATCCCGCCCACGGGGAAGCGGGTCGAGGTCGCGCTGGTCGTGGTCGTCCAGTTCGAGGGCGACAAGCTCGCGCACGAGCACCTCTACTGGGACCAGGCCTCCGTGCTGTACCAGCTCGGCCTCCTCGAGAAGGGGAACCTACCGATCACCGGCGGCGAGGCGGCGCGATCCGTGACCGATCGGTCCATCCCGCTCAACGGGCTCATCGCCCAGGCCCACGCCAGGCGCTGAGGCGACGGACGCCCGTCCCGAGCCCGGCGCGCGCTAACCCACCTCGCGCAGCGCCCGCAGCAGCTCATCCAGCTTGGCCCCGTCGCCGCCGTCGCCGAGCGCCGTCGCTCCGCGCGCCAGCGCCTCCGTGAGCGCCCGCCCGTCCAGCTCGGGGGGCGACGCCACCCGGACGGCCGCCTCCGCGCGCGCCATCTCGTGGAGCAGCGCGCGGAGCTCGTCCGCGGGGATGCCGGAGGCGCGCGCCTTGTCGGAGACCTCGCCGGCGGCGCGCGCGACGGCGGCCATGCGCTCGCGCGCGGAGAGCCGCATCGTCACCACGCTGACCCGGTGGGCCAGCGCCCGGTAAGCGCCCTCGATCGCGTCGACGTCGCGCACCGCCTCCGCCCACGGGTCAAGGCTCGCCTCGCCGTGCTCGCTCGCCTCGCGCGGCCGCCGCTCCGCGACCTCGGCGAGCTCGCCCCTCGCGCGCTCGGCTGCGCCGAGGAGCTGCCTCAATCTCCCGGAAGGCGCCGTGGAGCATCTCCGTCGCCTCCTCCGCGTCGAGGGCGCCCTCGATGCCGCCCGTCACGTCGCGCGGCCGCTTCCGCAGGAGCTTGCGCACGGGAACGCTGCACGCGAGGCGGAAGGCCGCCGCGGCGGCGGTCGCGTGGACGCGGCGCCCCAGGTCGACCTTGGCCCGGACCTCCTCGAGCGTCCGGCGGAGATCACTCCCGAGATCGCCCGCCGCGTCCTCCTCGCCCAGCGCGCCGAGCTTCGCCTCCACCTCCGCGCCCGTCGCCTCGAGCGCGCGCAGCGCCTCGCCCAGCCGCTTCAGCGCCGCGTCGGCGGCGTCGCGCTCGGCGACCAAATCATCCGCCTCCGAGAAGGCGAGGCGCGCCATGACCCCATCAATCGTCCGCTGCACGCGCGTCTGGTCCTTCGCTTCCAGACGCGCGACGCGCGCCGACGCGAGGGACCTCGCCGCCTTCCCGGCGCCCAGGCTCCCGAGCGCCGTCCCCGCACCCAGCGCCGCCGCCGCCGCAACCGCGAGCGCGAGCGACGGGAGGAGCCCCCCCGTGCCCCATGCCGCCCACGCGCAGGCCGATGGCCGCCGCCCCGAGCGCCAGCACGGTGACGGCCCCGCCGAGGGACCGCGCGAGGCGCGGCGACGGGAGGGCGCGCGGGGGCGAGCGGAGGTCGACGTCGAGCGCGACGAGCGCCGGGAAGAGCGTCTTGCCGAGGTAGGTCGCGCTCGTCAGCGCCACGAGGAGCAGCACCAGCGACACCGCGCCCGGGAGCACGGCGCAGAGCCAGCCGAAGAGCCGGATCTCGATCAGAGGGCCGCCTCCTTCTCCTTCGCGGGGAGCGTCCCCTTCGCCACCTTCACGTGGAACGCCTTGCCGTCCCAGACCACCGTGTCCGCCACGAAGGCGACGTCGTGGCCGGGCGGGTCGTTCTTCCAGCGCGCCGTCCACTTGAGCCGGTCCACGTCCGCCGCCGGCAGGAGCAGCGCCGTGAGCCCCACCGGCAGGCCCACCGTCGCCTCGCCCGCCGGCACCTCCTTGCCGCCGTCGAGCCCGACCAGCGACAGCGCCGCGCCGTAGTCCTCCCAGGTCAGCACCAGGAGCGCCGCCGGCCCCGTGAGCACGCCCAGCTCCTTCAGCTTGCGCGACGCGCTCTCGGCCTCGGCCGAGCCCGGCTTCGCGTCGGCGAGGATGCGCGCGAGCCTCCCCGCGGAGAGCAGCCTCGCCCAGGCGCGCGGATCGTTCGGCCCCGGCGTGCCCTCGGCCGTCGCCACCTGCCGCTCGACGCGCAGCGCCTCGTCCACGCGGCCGGCGCCGGCCGCGGCGGCGGCGAGGCGCAGCCAGCTCACGGGGTCCGACGCGGCCACGTCGGTCAGCGTCTTGTACTGCCGGTACGCGGCCGGGTACCACGCGTGCCGGAGGTACACGTCGCCGAGCAGCCGGCGGGTCTCGGCGCTCAGCGGATCGAACTCGACGATCTCCGAGTAGGTCCGCGCCGCGTCGTCGTCGAAGCCGCTGTCGGCCAGCACGTCGCCGAGCGCCAGCGAGAGCGAGGGGCTCATCAGCCCGCGCTCGCGCAGCCGCCGCCCGAGCGCCAGCGCCTCGTCCTTCTGCTTCGCGTCCGCGAGCGCGCGCACGAGGCGCACCATCGCCTCCGGGTCGTCCGGGTAGGAGAGCAGGATCTGCCGGAGCCGCGCGACGCGCTCCTCGGGCGAGGCGACGGCGGCGAGGTCGTTGTCGATCTCGGCCCAGCGCGCCTTGTCCTCGAAGAGCACGCGCCGCACCACGGCGACCATGCGCGGGTCGAGGCTCCGCCGCAGGAGGGCGTGGGCGATGTACTTCTGCGTCTCGCGCTGGCCGGCGAAATGGGCGAGCAGCGCCTCCGCCGCGCCCTCCGTGCTCACCTTGGCCTGGATCAGGTAGAGCAGCGCGGCCTGCGCCCGGAAGTCCGAGATCTCGCACGTCACGCGCGCCCCCTCGTAGCGCTCGATCAGCTCCGCCGCCGTCGTCGCGCGCCGGAGCCGGCCCGCCCAGATCACCAGCCGCTCCGCGAGCGGCCGCCGCGCGGAGTCGCTGCACTGAGCCATCGGCAGCGGCCTCGCGACCGCGGGCGCCTGGCGCTTCTTCGACTCGACCGCCGCCTGCTTCTCCTTGTCCTTCCCCCCGCCCGCGCCCGGTCCGACCAGCGAGCCGTGGAGCGCGCCGCGCAGCTTGACTTCATCCACCGGAGGCTTCGCCGCGCGGCTCACGTTCGCAGCGACCGCCGGCGCGCCGATGGCCTTCTCGCGGCGAATGGGTTCCTTGGGCGCCGCGCCCGGGCGCCCGGGCGCAGCCATCGCGGCGGCCGGGGGCGGCGCGGGCGGCGCCGACGTGGGGCTCGCCATCGGCATGTCCGCCGCCGCGGCGGCCGTCATGGCGGGCGGCGAGGCCGCCACCTCCGCGGCCCGCTCGTTCTCGATCGTCGGGGCGAGCGACCCTTGGCCCTTCTTCGCCTCGTACTTCGCGGCCGGCTCGGGGGCCCGCGCCGCGGCCGGCGCCGCCTCGCTGGGCGCCTCGGACTTCGAGCAGCCCATCGCCGAGATCGGCGGGAGCGGCGCCATCGAATCGATCACCCGCCGCTCCTCGGCCGGCGAGAGCGCGGTCAGCTTCACCCCCCGGAGCGGCGAGCGGCGGCGGCGGATGCCCTGCTGGGTGTACGCCTGCTCGCTCTCCAGCGCCAGGATGCTCGTGAACGGCGTGACGAGCCCGTAGTCGAGCCCCAGCTCCACCACCTTGCCGCGGTGATCCTCCGGGTCCGTCGCCTCGCCGAGCAGGCGCCGGATCTTCTCGGCCGCCCAGAGCCTCGGCACCAGCGCCGCGCCGATGCCCGTGTCGAGCTCGATGGGGTACGAGAACGAGAGATCCTTGCCCGCGAGCCGGCCCTTCACGGTCGCCTTCTCCGGCAGGGCGTGGTGCGTCCGCGCGAGCAGGACGATCTCCTCCCCGCGCGAGACCTTGCCGCTCGCCGTGATCATCGGCTCGTCCAGACCGGCGCCGAGGTCGATCGAGAGGTCCGTGATGGTAGGCGTCTTGATCGCGCTCGCGAGGCGGAGCACCTCCGACGTCGAGCCCGCGGCGTCGTCGATGCGGAACGACTGGCCGCCCCCTGCCCGCGCGAGCTCGCGGAGCAGGGCGTAGTTGGCCTCCGCGCCGACGGCCACCGTGAAGAAGCGAGCGCGCGAGGTGGAGAGCGCGCGGCGGAGGCGCTCGGCGAGCTTCTCGCCCTGGATCTCGCCGGACGTGGGCAGGCCGTCGCCGATGTAGACGACGGCGGGCTGATCCTTGCCGTGGACGCGGCCGAGCGCCACGTCGAAGAGCGCGCCCAGGTCCGTCGCGCCGCCGCTCTGGTGCTCGGCGAGCCGCTCCATGGCCGTCGAGATCTCCTTCTCGCTCGCCTCGGCCAGCCCCTCCTTGGGGTAGAGGACGGTCGGCGCCGTGTCGAGCGCGACGAGCGCGAAGTGGTCGGCCGGCGAGAGCGCGCGCAGGACGGCCTCGGCCGCCGCGGTCTTCTGGGCGCGGGCGGCGTCGTCCGCGGAGGCGGAGGTGTCCACCACGACCACGAGGTCACCGGGCTGCTCCTTGAGGGAGGCCCAGTCGACGTCGGGCACGTAGCGCGCCATCACGTAGTCGGCGAGGTCGCCCCCGGCCGAGTAGCGCGCGACGCGGAAGGGCGCCGTCTTCGCCTTGAGCTTGCCCTCGAGCTGGAAGTCGGCCCGCGGCGTGTACCCGCTCCGCCGCATCGTGACGAGCCGCCCGCCATCCTCCACCACCGCGTCGGCGAGCGTGGCGAGCGGCTGCCCGAGCGCGGAGTCGCCGAGGTCGACCGTGAGCGAGAACTCGCCGATGGTGACGGGCTCGCCCACCGCGCCGCGCAGGGGGTAGACGTACTCGAACCGGCCGGCGCGTGTGTTGACCATCTCCAGGTACCGCAGCACCACCCGCCGCGACCCCGAGGCCGGCACCGGGAAGATCCGCGCCCGGTAGCTCCGCCCGTCGATCCACTCGAGCAGCGCCGGCTCGTGGCCCGTCCGCACGGCGCGCCCGTACTGCGCCGCCGCCTCCTGCTTCTCGATCACCTCGCCCTCGACGAGCACACCGTCCGTCTCCACCGCGAACGACGTCACCACCGCGCGCTCCGGCACGGTGAACCAGTACCAGCCCTCCACCTCGCGCCCGCCGGGGTTGCCGAAGGTCTGGTCGACCTCGGTCTCGGCGAGCCCGTCTCGGAGCACGGCGCGCACGGCCTGCTTGCTGATCTCCAGCGTCCGCGCTGGCGTGCCGGGGAGCGCGCCGCGGTCGATCCCGTAGATGCGCCCCGACCCGCTCCCCGCTCCGGCCACGGGCCCGTGGTCGCCCATCCCGCCGGTCCAGTCGTCCCAGAGCTTCACCGGCGTCACGGCCGGCTTCGCCCCGCCCGCGACCACCGCCTGCTCGCCCGCGTTCACCTCCACCCGCCCGCCGGGCGCCATCACCACGGCGAGCCCGCGCGCCACGTAGACGGTGACGTCCGCGCCCGCCCGCTTGAGCGAGAGCCCGGCGTCCGCCGCCGAGACCGAGACGTCCCCGAGCTTGTGAACGAGCCCCCCGCGCTCGGACGCAGGCGCGTCGAGCCACACCTCGCCCGCCTCCAGCGCCACCCCCGCCCGCTCCAGCGCGAGCCTCGTATCGCCGCGCAGGAAGAGCGCCGATCCGTCCGAGAGCCGCACCAGCGCGCGCGCCCCGGGGCCCGTCGCCAGCTTCGCCCCCTCGGGCAGCGGCAGCCCGCTCACCACCGTGCCGTTCTCGGTCCCGTCCTCGACCGTCACGTTCCCCGACGCCAGCTCCAGCCGCGCCTCGATGCTGCGCGTCGACAAGGGCGGCGCCTTCCGCCTCATCACCAGCGCCGTGATGCTGGCTACCAGCACCAGGACCCCGACGGCCACACGAAATGACAGCGACCTGAACCCCCCGAGCAGACCCGCCATGGAGCGCCTCCCGACGACCCCTGCGGACGTGCAGCCCGCGGGGTCGATCTACGGCTTGGGGGGGAGCGTATCGGAAAAGCGCTCGGAGGGGGTTCCAGGGTCCTCGATGCCGACCGCGCGCCCTGGGAGCCCGACCGGCGTCGGGGCTCAGCCCTTCAGCGCGATGCCGATCATGCCCAGCCCCACGATCGCGAGCGGGAGGAGGGCGAAGCCGGTGCCGAAGAGGACGGCGATGAGACAGGGGACGAACTTGGTGCCCATCTTGGCGCGGTGGGCGGGGTTGCGGGCGACCATCATCAACCACCCTCCGCTGCTGATCAGCGTGACGATCGAGACGAGGAGGAACGGGTTGAAGCAGGTGGTGCTGAGGAGGCCGCCCACGAGGATGCCGACCGCGCTGCCCACGGTGCTCGACACGGCCCGCGCGTCGCCCTCGGCGATCGTGTTCTTCGCGGCGCAGACCTGGCAGAGGAGGGTGCCGTTCTTGTCGTACGTGGCGCGCGACGGGTTCATCGCGGAGCCACAGCTTCCACAGGTGCTGGTCGGAGCCGACGCGCTCATGGGCGGATTGGAACATCCGTGCCCCCCCGAGGCAATGCCGTGACCCGTCATCCGCGCGGCGATTCCGCGCCGAACGCACGGTTTGCGCCGGCAGCCGTGCAATCTCGTGCATTTACTAGGCAGGCACAGGGCGTGCTTCTGCGAGCACGCATGCGAGCTTGCACCCTCCTCCTCTTCGCCGCCGCCTTCCTGCTTCTCCCGTTCGTCGCATGCTCGACCACGGGTGGCGGAGGGGGCGTCGGGTCGTGCGCGAGGGACGCCGACTGCACGAAGGGCTACCTCTGCGGCTTCGAGGAGGAGGAGGGGTGCAGCGCCGAGGGCACGTGCTTCCTCATGCCGGAGACGCGCTGCAACCTCACCCTCGCGGGGTGCGCCTGCGACGGGAGCGCGATCAACCTCGTCTGCAACGGCCTCCCCACCGGCTACGCGCCGAAGCCCTTCGCCCACATGGGCGCCTGCGCCGCCGCTGCCGCCGCCGACGACGGGGCGGCCGGCGCGTGCGAGACCGACGCCGACTGCGGCGCCGGCCGGATTTGCGGCTTCCCGGAGAGCGCCGGGTGCAGCGCGACCGGCGCGTGCTTCCCGGCGCCCGAAGTGCGCTGCATGGCGTACCTGGCGGGCTGCGCCTGCGACGGCACCATGGTGAACATCGCGTGCAACGGCCTGCCCTCGGGGTACGCGCCGAAGCCCCTCGCCCACCGGGGCCCCTGCACCGACGGAGGGCTCCCCTGACGCCCTGCGGACTGGTGAGGGTCCGCGCACGGCCAGGCAAAACGCCGTAGAACCGCGCGCATCAGCAAGCGGACCAGAGCCGCGCGCGTAAGCAAGCGGACCACACGCTCCAGCCCAGTAGCCCGTGTCCGTTTCGCTCCCTTGTCACAGCCCAAATTTCTCTCACCCCGCGCTGCCAGGACCCGTCTATGTCAAGGGGGAGGGCAGGCAGTGGGCGAGTGGGTGATGCGGAAGCGGGTTACTTGGATGGAGCGTCTCGTCCCCTTGCTCACGCGCGGGGCTCTGGTCCGCTTGCTGACGCGCGCGGTTCCAAGCCTCGCCCTCGTCGCCTGCTCGGGCGGCGACGGCACCTCGGGGGCCTCGGGCACCGGCGGCGCGGGGCCCTTCGTGCCTGCGGCGCACCCCCCGCTCCCCGAGGTCCAGGACCTCGGCGGCCCGGTCGTCCAGAAGCCCAGGATCCTGCCCATCGCGTACGCGAGCGACGAGGGCCTGTCCTACCTCGAGGGCTTTCTGACCGACCTCACCAAGACCACCTACTGGAGCGACGTCACCTCCGAGTACGGCGTCGGCCCTCTCACGATCCTGCCGACCGTCGAGATCGGCACGCCGCCTCCGGCGAAGATTGACGACACCGACCTCCAGGCGATGATCACCGCCAACACCACGGGCGCCTCCCCCGCGTGGGGGCCCGCGGACGCCGGCACCATCTACCTCTTCCTGATGCCGAAGGGCACCGTCGTGACGCGCGGGGGCGCCGCCTCCTGCCAGGCCTTCGACGGCTACCACCTCAGCGTCGACGCCGGCGCGACGCGCGTCCCGTACGCCGTGAGCTGCACCTGTGACGACCAGTTCTACGGCCCCAGCATCACGGAGCTGGAGGAGCGCACGCTCAACACCGGCCACGAGCTGATTGAGGCGGCGACCGACCCCCTCCTCGGCCACGACGACGCGTACGCCGGGGAGGACCACGCCCACGTCGCCTGGTACATCGTCACCGGGGGCGAGCTCGCGGACATGTGCGAGCAGGACGACGACGCGTTCTTCACCCCGCAGGGCTCGAAGTACATGGTCCCCCGCTCCTGGTCCAACGCCCGCGCGAAGAAGGGCGAGAACCCGTGCGTGCCCCGGGATCCTTCGACCGTCTACTTCAACAGCGTGCCCGACCTCGGCACGGTCACGTGGACCGAGGCCGGCCACGGAGACGTCCAGACGGAGGGCGTCCAGATCCCCGTGGGGAAGACGAAGACCATCGACCTCCACCTCTTCAGCACAGCCCCGATGCCGGGGCCGTGGACCGTCAAGGCCTACGACTACGACGCGTTCTTCTACGGCGGCACGCCCAAGCTCGGCCTCACGCTCGACGAGAGCAAGGGCGAGAACGGCGACACCCTCCACCTCACGATCGAGGTGATGGGGCAGGACGCGCAGCTCGGCGCGGAGGCGTTCATCCTGCTCTCCGACCACGGCAAGCCCACGGACGCGGACTTCCAGAGCAACCTGTCCGTGGGGCTGGTCGTGAACTGAGCCGAGCCCCGCCCCGGTCACTGGCAGGCGACGACGACGACGCTGTTCGGGGCCGGCTCGCCGGCGCCGACGAAGCGGAGCAGTTGCTGCTCGCCGGCGGGACAGTTCTTGACGAGCACGGGGTTGCCGTCCCCGGGGCCGACGTAGCAGTAGCCGCTGGTCGTCGCCTGGGTGCTCTCGTTGTCCTGGCAGTCCTGCGACGCGGTGCCGCTCGTCTGCTCGATCTCGCAGAAGCAGTCGAGCCCCGCGCCGCCCGGCTGCTGCTTGGCCGTGTCCACGAGGCACTGGTGATCCGCCGTGACGGGCGCCCGCGCCGCCGCCGGGTCGCAGCTACACGACTGGCTGTGCGTCGCCTCGATCACGACGCACGCGACCTGCCCGTTCGCGTCCGGCGTGAGCGCGTTCGGCAGGCATTGCCCGCGCTGTGCAAGTGCGAGCCGGCTCCGGAGCGTGTGGACGATGGATTCCACGGCCGGCTTGTAGCCGTAGTCGGCCTGCGTCGCGTCGGTGACCTGCGCGGGGCAGATTGAGGCGACGATGCCCTGGTTCTCCAGCCCCTTGGCGATCGCGAGGTTCTTGACCCCCGGGTACGCCTTGGCCCGGACCTGCAGGGTCTGCTTCCCGCTGTCGTTGGGGTTCGGCGCGCAGAGCGGGTTGTCCTTGCTCGCGTCGCCGTCGCAGTCGCAGACCACGCCGGGCTTGCTGCAGTCGCGCGGGGTGGGGAGGTCGAAGGTGCAGGCGTACTCGATGTCGCCCGGAGGCCCGCCCATCGAGCCGGTGGGGTTCCACTCGTGGCCGTTGATGGGGTTCAGGGTCGTCGAGCCGGGCGGGGTGATGGCGGTGCCGGTGATGGGGTCGACGCCGGAGCGCGGCACGGTCGATTCCTGCATGAAGGGCGAGTACGGGGGCACGTAGTTCTCCGGGTCGCCCGCGATGTCGTCCCAGAGCTTGTGACCGTTCGAGTCCTGCCGCAGGAGCTCCTCGGTACGTCTTGAACCCGCCCTCCGGCATGCCGTTGGTGGTGTTGATGCCGCTGATCAGGTTGGGCACGCCGTTCGCCTGCCGGGCGATGAGCTGCCAGGGGACGCCGGTGATGGTGGCGTAGAAGACCAGGGAGGGGATTGCGGACGGGGGCGTTGGGCTCGTTCGGGTTGGCCGAGAAGATGGGGTTCGGCTCCATGTTGCCCGTCGCGTCCTGCACCGTGGCCGAGGTGAGGGCCTGGACGTAGCGGCTCGGCGGGTAGAAGAACTCGATGCCGTAGCGGGCCTTGTGGCTCATCAGCCCGCCCGAGAGGCCGAACGCGCGGAGGGCGAGGTTCTCCGTGGAGTCGGTGTACTGGGGGTTCGCGGTGCACTTGGGGTCCGTCGGGCAGCCGCTGGGCGGGCTCTCGCCGCAGGAGACGCAGCACGGGTCGTTCGGGCCCTTGGTGGTGCACTCGCTGCGGGCGGTGGGCAGGTGGAAGGGCTGGCCGTTCTCGAGCTCCTGCGCGAAGAGGGGGTAGAAGCCGTTCTCCTTGAGGGAGGTGTCGGTCTCGTCCGTCACGACGACGATGGCGAGCAGCGAGTCCGACCGGAGGAAGTCGGCGCGCTGCTGGAGGAGCTGGTTGTCGATGCCGGACTGCTGCACGTTCTGCCCCTCGAGCGCGATGCTCTGGTACGGGCTCGGGTCGACGAGGAAGCGGTACCAGCTCTCGTTCTGCGACTCGAAGCCGCAGCCGTCCTGCCCGTCGCCGGCGACCAGCGCGCTCAGGTCCCCGACCATGGTGCCGGGCGTGCTCGTGTCGCCGAGCTGGCTCTCGCCCGGCGGGCTCAGCGTCTGCTCCGGATCCCACGCGAGGAAGCCCTCGTTGTTCCACGTCGCGACGTTGCCGGGCGCGCACGGGTCCTTGCGGGTCACGAGGTGGCCGTGGTCGTTGTTGGACGTGCTCGTCGCGCCGTTCGGACAGACGTCGGTGGTCTTGTCCGGGCACGCGTCGGCGCCGAACGAGCCGAGGCTCGAGCTGAGCATGCCGACGTGGACGTCGTTCACGGGCGGGAAGAGCCGCGACGTGCCGGCGGGGCAGGCGCCCGTCGGGGATGGCTGCACGGACGGCGCCACGGGGTTGCCCGCGCCGTCGACGCACGGCGGGTCGAGCAGCCCCGTGATCAGGTCGGGGACCGCCTGCGCGAGGAGCTGCTGCTTGTCGGCCATGGACCGGGAGTTGTCGACCATCAGGAGCAGGTCGATCTTCTGGACCGACGAGAACGACTGGGTCTTCTCGAACCCGCCGGGGCCCAGGCACGAGCCGCCGCTGCTCGTCGTGCCCGCGCCGCCCACGGAGGTGGGCCCCGTGGCGCTCCCCCCGCCGGAGCCGGTGGTGCCGACGCTGTTGGCGCTGGTCACGTTGCCGGCGCAGCCGGCCACCAGCACGAGGGCCGAGGCTACGGGGATCAGGGCGAGCTTTGTCATGAAGGGACCTCCCCAAGCGACGCGGGCCCGCCTGGCGAGGGAGTGAGTGGCGGCATCCGGGCGATTCCGCCAAAGTTTCTCCCGGCCGGCTGCGGATGGCGTGGGGCACGGAGGCGCCTTGACACGGACCCGCGGCGCCGAGACACTCTTGCGCACGGGCTGTCTCCGAGCCCGGCCCCTCGCGCCGTCGCCGGCACGACACCCGCGGGAGGGGCGAAGAGGGCGCTGCCCTTCGGCGGTCGTGATCCTGCCACCTTCCCGTCGGTGCCGGCCGACACGAGGGCGTCGCTCGGCAGATCATCCGGACCGGAACGATGGGCAACCGTCATCACAACAAGAAGCTCCGCGCGGAGGTCCGGGCTCGCATGGCCCGGACGGGCGAGAGCTACCAGCAGGCGCTCGCGCGGGTGGTCGACGAGCGCGCGGGGAGCGTGCTCGCGCGCGGCGTGGACCTCATGGAGATCGCGTACTTCGGCGTCCCGGCGACGCTGGCGACCTTCGAGATCGCGGGGCGCCTCGCCTGCGTCGCCCTGTCGAGCTGCCATCTCGCGGGGCCCCTCCCCAGGAGCGTGCTCCTGGGCTTGGCGCCCGACGCCCACCGGGACGTCCGGATCGTCCACTGAGTGATCGCCGCGCACCGTCGCGAGGTCACGATGAGCATGTCGGAAGAAGAGAGGTTGCGCGCGTTCCGCGAGCGGGGCTGGTTCGTGGTCCCGCGGTTCCTGGGCGACGTCGAGCGGCAGGCGCTGCGGCGGGTTTGCGACGAGGCGCTGGAGGCGACGCGCGGCGTCGCCAAGGAGACCGGGCACTCGACGCCCAGGATCTCGCTCGTGCCGGGCAGCGGGGGCCTGGAGTTGCCCCAGGTGACGAGCTTCTGCGCTTCGCCGCACGTCTGCGCGCTCCTCTCGGGGCTCTCGCGCGCGGGGGAGCCGGACGTGCCGCGCATCGAGGCGGTGCACTACTACCACGAGCAGACGGGGCGCGATTACGACGGGGACTGGCACCGCGACAGCCAGCTCGGTCGCCCCGATCCCGAGGCCGAGCGGGCGGTCGTGGAGACCACGACGTGGGTCCACGTCCGCGTGGCGTTCGAGGCCGACGACCGGCTGGAGATCGTCCCCGGCTCCCACGCACGCTGGGACACCCCCGACGAACATCGCATCCGCAGGGGCGCGCACCGCACCGGCGCGGACATGCCCGACGCCACGCGCATCGTCCTCGCGGCGGGCGACGCCTGCGTCTTCCACGCGTGGTCGGTCCATCGCGCGACGTACCGCCGGGCGCCCGTCCGGCGGACCCTCGACGCGGTCTACGCGTTCTCGCGCCCGCGCCGCGCGTTCGCGTGAGCCGAAGTGCGGCCGCCGCGGGGCGTGACCCCGACGTGCGTCGATGTGACCCCCAGGCGCGTCGACGCGCGGCGTGCATCGCACGTCGCCCGCCATGCAGTGCGCGGGAGCCGCCATGCAGTGCGCGGGAGCCGCGATGCAGCGCGCGGGAGCCGCCATGCAGAGCGCGGGAGCCGCCATGCAGAGCGCGGGAGCCGCTATGCAGCGCACGGGAGCCGCCATGCATCGCGCGGGAGCCGCGATGCAGCGCGCGGGAGCCGCGATGCAGCGCGCGGGAGCCGCCATGCAGGGCGCGGGAGCCGCCATGCAGGGCGCGGGAGCCGCGATGCAGCGCGCGGGAGCCGCGATGCAGCGCGCGGGAGCCGCCATGCAGGGCGCGGGAGCCGCCATGCAGGGCGCGGGAGCCGCCATGCAGCGCGCGGGAGCCGCGATGCAGCGCGCGGGAGCCGCCATGCAGCGCGCGGGAGCCGCGATGCAGCGCACGGGAGCCGCCATGCATCGCACGGGAGCCGCGATGCAGTGCGCGGGAACAGGCGTGCAACGCGCCGGCGCAGCCGCGTGACGCGCGGCGTCAGCCATCCGGCGCGCTCCGCCGGCAGGGTGCGGCCCGTTGCCTACATATCCCACTCGTCCTCGAAAAGATTTTTGAAAAAAGATCGCTGGACCTGTCCCCGCCGGGCCCTGTCCGGACTCGTTCTCAATGAGAGGAAGAGGAGCACGCGGCGGCCGCCCCACACGGGGGAGGGCTCGCCGTCCTCTCGGGCCGCCCTCTGCTTCCCGCAGACCTCACCCCCCCGGCCCCCCTCTCCCTCGAAGATCGCCGCTCCTACCCGAACCAATACGGCGAGGGAGAGGGGGGAGAACGCAGACGGTCCCCCCTCTCCCTGGTCCGGCCCTTCGGCGCAACGTCGAGGGATGGAACAGCCGGACCAGGGAGAGGGGGGCAGGGGGGTGAGGTCTGTGCGAGAAAGGCGGCAGGGTGAGGACCGGCGCAAGGACGCGGGCCGGCTACGCCGCCGCGTCCTTCGCCGCGTCGCCCGCCGCCTCGTCCTTCGCCTTCGGGTCCGGCTTCTCCCGGAACACGATCCACAGCGCCGCCGGCAGGGCGGTGAAGTCGGCGAGCATGCTCATGGCGAGGGCCAGGGCGGACAGCTCGCCGAACTGGTAGACGGGGGGCAGCGGGGAGAGGGCGAAGGCGACGAAGCCGCCCGCGTTGATGAGGGTGGCGAAGAAGATCGCCTTGCCCGACACCTGGAGCGTGTGGCGGAGCGCCTCCTCCACGGTGCCCGTCTTCCGCTTCTCGAGGAAGTGGTAGAAGAAGTGGATCTGGTCGTTCTCGCTCGTGCCCAGCACCGTCGAGGCGATGAGGATCGTGGCCACGTTGAGGCGCATGCCCGCTGAGGCGCATCACGCCGAACATGACCAGGATGGCGAAGAGCGACGGGATCATCGTCATGAGCCGCGCGGCGCCGCTGCGGAAGACCACGACGAAGGTCATGAAGATGATGGCCACCGTGATGCCGAAGCTCTCGACCAGCGTCGGCACGAGGTTCTGGCTCATCTTGGCCTGGAGGGGGCCGAGGCCCACCGTCTGCATCGTCATGCCCTTCATCTCGGGCGTCGTGGCCACGATCGCGTCCCACTTCTGGCGGATGCGCGCGTCGAGGCGCTGGAAGGCCTCGTGCTCGGTGGCCTTGTTGACGACGGCGAGGTGGAGCTGGGTGAGGCCGGCCGGGTCGACGAACTGCTTGATCGTCGGCTCCTGCGCGGCGAGGTGGTCGAACGTGTCGCCTTCCTCCTCGAGCCCGTCGGGGTCGGTGGGGAACTTGTCCCCCTGCCCGCCGATGTAGCGGACCATCCGGAGCAGCGAGATGGGGCTGATCACGGCGCCCACGTCGGGGTCGCCCTCCAGCGAGATCTGGAGCCTGGACAGCCCGTCGAGCACCTTCGGCTCGGACATGCAGTGGCTCTTCTTGCCCTGGATCCAGACCTCGGTGATCGAGAGCCCCGGCATCGTCTTCTGCACGAACTTCGTGTCCCGGTAGAGGTCGGAGTCGTGGTTCACGTACTCCACCGGGTCGATGAGGAGCTGCATCGGGTCGACGGCGCCCTTGACGCCGAAGAGGGCGACGGCGCCGCCGGCCATGAGGGCGAGGGAGGCGAGGACGAGGGGCCAGCGGTAGGCGTAGCTCGCCCGCGGAAGCCAGCGGGTGAAGTGCGATGAAGAGCGCGCCGGCGACCTTCGTCTCGTGCGAGGTCGGCGTGCTGAGGATCTTCTGCAGCGCGGGGAAGAGGGTGAAGACGATGATCCACGTGAAGAAGAGGCCGACGGCGACCCAGACGCCCATCTCCCGGACGGGCCGGATGGCGGAGACGGCGAGCGCGGCGAAGCCGACCAGCGTCGCGAAGATCGAGGCGGTGCAGGCGACGAACTTGTTGCTCGAGCGCGAAGATTTGGTGCGCGTCGACGCGGGCGATCCGCCGGGCGGTCGACGAAGCGGGAGTGGAGGTAGACGAGGGTGGCGGTGGCCGTGACCAGGATGGTCATCGGCACCATCGGCGAGACGATGGTGAAGGTGCCGCCCGTCAGGCCGATGTACCCGACCGAGGTGGCCATGCAGACGCCGAGCGTGACCAGGAAGGCGACGAGCGCGCGCAGCGAGCGGTAGAGGGCGATGTTGAGGACGACGACGAAGACGGCGAAGAGGCCGAAGTACTTGCCCCCGGCGCGCGTGGCCTCGTCGAGGTGGGCGTTGACGTAGGGCTGGCCGACCTTGCGCAGCTTGGTCAGGGGCGGGCTGCCGCCGCCCGCGTCCGCGATGGCCTTGTCCATGGCGGCGATGAGCGTGTTGCGGTCTTCGCTGCTCTTGACGTCGAGGACCACGCTGATGGCGAGGAAGTGGTCGCCGACGACGCCCTGCTTCTTGAGCAGATCGGTCCCCGTGACGAACTTCTTGAAGGCCGCCGCCGACTCGGGCGTGGGCGTGAACCCGGCCTTGGCCCGCCGGTAGATGGAGAGCGCCGAGTTGACGGTCGTGCGCGGGACGGACGCGATGCCCCGCTCGATCTTGTCGACGCGGTCGAGCACGGCGGGGGCGAAGGGGTCGTCGGCCTCGGCGACGATGACCGCGTACTCGCCCGTGCCGAAGACCTTCTGGAACGCCTTCACGGCGACGAAGTCGGGGTCGTTCGGGACGATGATGCGCTGGATGTCGTTGTCCTGCGTGACCCTGGTCGCGAAGTAGGCGGAGGGCGGCAGGACGATCGCGTAGAAGGCCAGCACGAGCCAGCGCTTGGCGATCACGAAGCTGAAAAACCGGGAGAGCGCGCTGGGGCGGGAAGCGGGATCGCCTCCGGCGGCGACGGGGGGCGCTTCTGGACGCGAAGAGGAGCTCACGAGGCGGCGCCGTAGCACGATCCCGGCGCCGACTCTCGCCCCCGGTGAAGCCAGGGCGGCCCCGCGGGCCCGCCGACCGGCGTCGGTCAAAGCGTTGCGGCGCGGGCACCCGTGGTGCATATCGGGAGGGTCCCGCCGTCTAACGGGACAACAGGAGGTCCTTCCGGTGCGTATCTCCCTTCGCTCGCTCCTCGTCTCCGCCGGGCTCGTCGCCGCCACCGGGGCCGTCGCCGGCGCAGCCTTCGCGGGCGGGCCCACGGTCCACGTCGTCCTGCTCCGCGAGCACGGGGTGGGCACCTCGACCCAGGTCCAGCCCTACCTCAACCAGTTCATCTCGGGCGCCGCGCAGATCAACGGGTGGGACCCGGCCAGCTCCGGCGAGTACACGACGACGCGCGCCGCGGCGGACGGCTACATCAAGGCCAACGACCCCCACTACGGCATCTTCTCGCTCCCGGCCTTCCTCGCGCTCAGGAAGCAGTACAACCTCGACGTGGTCGGGTCCGCGACGCTCAGCGTGCCCGGCGGCGTGCAGTACTTCATCGTCAGCTTGAACCAGGGCAGCCTCGCGGACTGCAAGGGCAAGCAGCTCGCCACGGACCACGCCGGCGACCCGGCCTTCATCGAGAAGGTGGTCGCCAACGGCGCCTTCACGCTGTCCGACTTCACGGTCGTGACCACGCGGCGCTTCTCCCAGGCCGGGTCGAGCGTGCTGAACGGCAACGCGGAGTGCGCGCTGATCGACGACGCTCAGTACGCGGACTTCAAGAAGGACCCCAAGGCCGCCAGCGCCAAGGTCGCCTGGCAGAGCGCCACGCTCCCGCCGATGCCCGTGGTGGCGTTCCCCTCCGCGCCCGCGGCCGAGAAGGCCGCGTTCGCGCAGAACCTGTCCAAGATCTGCCCCGCGAACCAGCAGACCTGTCAGTCCGTCGGCCTCCAGACGCTGACGTCGGCGACCTCGGCGGCGTACCAGTCCGTGATCGGCAAGTACCCCTAGACGCCGTCGCCCCGCTCCTGCCCCATGGGTGAACGCCGAACCGCGACCGCAAGGGAGCGGGTGCCAGGTGGCAACGTGGTGTACAGGCCCTTGCACGTCGAAACGTCTCGCGTGCGACGGCCTGGCGCCCGCTCCCTCGCGGTCGCGGTTCGGTAGGCGCGCCCGAGCGGGGGTGAGGGCGTTGCGACAAGTTTGCACGCGAGGGGGCTCTTCGCGCTATTTGTCTCTTCAGTGCGTCTCCGGCAGGCTGCCCTCGCCCTCGCCCTCCCGGGCCTCTCCGGCTGCTGGTGGTGGGGATCCCGTGCCCGTCGGCCCGGCGCACCCGGAGATGGCCGCCATCGAGGCGAAGGGCGACGCGCTCGCCATCTCCGACGGGCTCGAGGCGCTCATCGCCGACGGGAAGGACTCGCGCGCCGACCGTGAGGGCGCCCTCGCGGCCATCCACGCCCATCCGGAGAAGACCGCTGCGTACGCGTTTGCGCGGGCGGCCATCACGGGCCGCGTCGTGCAGGTGAAGGGGCCCTTCGCCGCGGCGGGCCTGGTGCACGACGTGGAGTACTGGGCGGAGCTGAGCATCAAGCTCGACCCCAACTTCCGCCAGGGCGCCGCGACCCGGATGCTCGGGACGCTGTACGTGATGGCCCCGTCGTCCCTGGTGGAGCACGGCAACTCCGAGAAGGGGATCGAGATGCTCGAGGGGCTCCAGAGGCTGCACCCCGAGACGCCGGAGAACAACCTCCGGCTCGGCGAGGCCTACCTGTCGCAGGGCGACAAGGACTCGGCCGTGCCCTTCCTCTGCTTCGCGCAGGGGAAGAGAGCCGCGCTGCGTCAAGACGATCAGACGCTGCTGGAGCACCTCCTCACCGACGCCGGCAACCCGACCTGCCCCGCCGCGCCCCAGCCGCGCTGAGGGGCGCTTCAGGGCGCCCGGCGGAATCTCGCGCGTCACGGGGCTCGGCCCGCGCTCCGTCGCCGGCGGGGCGCCGGGCCCGCGGAGGACGGTGGCGATGCGCGAGATGCCCGCGAGCACCAGGTCGTTCGCCTTGGAGCGGCCCGTCACCAAATCGTAGACCAGGTACGCCGACAGGACGCCCACGGCGGCCTCCGCGGCGCCCCACGCGACGGCCGCCGCGAGCACGGCGCCCCCGAACCCGAGCGCGAGCGCCGCGGGCACGGCGACGGCGGCGACGGACGGGGGCGGCTCGGGCGGCGCCGAGGTCGGCGGCGGGGGCTCGGGCGGGTCGGTGTCTCCTTCGAGCATGGGGGTCGCTGGGTGCCTGCGATCGCGCATGGACGCCTCCGAGGGTGGCTTGCTCCCGTTGGATGCCTCCCATCGCGTTCACGTCGCCGGTTTGCCCGGCGCGGGCGGCGTGCCAATCACGAGCGCCGTCGCGGCGACCATGACCCGCCGCGGCACGAACCGCAGCAGGAACATCGAGAGCTTGTTCATCCACCCCGCGATCACGTTCCTCCGCCCGCCGAAGAGGGACGCGAGGCCGATGGCCGCGCACCAATCCGCGGTCATGAACGTCGCCCGGACCAGGGCGGAGGGCGATTGCCCCGAGGCCTGGAAGAACTCCGTCGCCGTGGCGCCGGGGCAGAGGCAGCACACGCGCACGGGCGTCCCTGCGAGCTCGTGGGCGACGGCCTCGGTGAAGTCGCGGACGAAGACCTTGGTCGCCGAGTAGACGGCGAGGGCGGGCGTGGGGGTGTACGCGCCGACGGACGAGACGTTGAGCACGTGCCCGCGCCCGCGCGCGCGCATGGCCCGGCCGAAGCGGTGGGTCAGCTCGGTGAGCGAGACCAGGTTGAGCTGGAGCATCTGCGTGATGCGCGAGAGGTCGGCGTCGAGGAAGTGCTGGAAGTGGCCCCAGCCCGCGTTGTTGATGAGCACGTCGACGGCGCGGCCGGCGCCCTCCGTCGCGGCCCAGAGCTTCTCGGCGGCGCCCGGGGTGGCGAGGTCGAGCGGGATCACGTCGACCTTCACGCCGTGGCGGCCGGCGATCTCCTCGGCCAGCGCGCGGAGGTTCTCCTCGCGGCGCGCGGTGATCACGAGGTCGGCGCCGCGGGCGGCGAGCTGCCGCGCGAAGGACGCGCCGAGGCCGCTGCTCGCGCCGGTGATCAGCGCCGTCCTGCCCTTCAGGTCGATGGCTGCCATGCGGGGCGCGACGGTAGCAGCTCTTCGCGGTAGAACCGCGCGCGTAAGCAAGCGGACCCGAGCCCCGCGCGTCAGCAAGGGGACGAGACGCTCCATCCAATCACTCCGCCTCCGCATCATCCACTCCCCCACAGCCTGCCTACGGCTGTCGGCTGGGGTGAGGTGGAAGCGCGGAAACGGGGTGCTTGCTTGGGGCGTGTGGTCCGCTTGCTCACGCGCGCGGCTCGGGTCCGCTTGCTGACGCGCGCGGTTCTACAGCGCGTACCAAAACCCAACCGCGAACCGCTTCGCGCCTCACCGCCCTCTCGCCACCCGCCGCTCCAGCTTCTCCACCGCCGCCCCCACGTTCGGCCTCGCCGAGAGCATCCCCGCCATCGGATCCCCGGAAGCCTCGAAGCGCGCCGGCGCCGTCCGGATCGTGAACGCCGCCGGAGCCAGACCCTGCACGACCTCGTCCCAGCGGAGCGGCGTCGAGACGGGCGCGCCGGGCCGCGCGCGGACCGCCCAGGGCGCGACGATGGTGCGCGACGGGCCCGTCTGGCCCGTGTCGACGTAGACACGGGGCCCGCGCTTGTCGATGCGCCGCTCCATCGTCGCGATGTCGGGGTGCGCGTCGCAGAGCAGGCGGCCGAGGAGGTCGGCGAGCGCGCGCGCCGTGACGTAGGAGGCGCCGGGCCCGAGCGGGACGAGGACGTGGAGGCCAGACTGTCCCGAGGTCTTGGGGTACCCGGGCAGGCCGATGTCGTCGAGCATCGCGCGCAGGGTCTGCGCAAGGGTGACGCCCTCGCGCAGCGAGGCCCCCTTCACGTCGAAGTCGAGCGTGAGGAAGTCGCAGTCGTCCGGCGTGGCGACGCGCGCGGCCAGCACGTGGATCGGGACGGCCGCGAGGTTCGCCACGTGCGCGAGCGAGCGCGCGTCGTCGACGATGAACACCTCCTCCGTCGACCCGTCCTCGCCGCGCATCCGGTGCGTCCGCACCCACGCCGGCGTCCCGAGCGGAACGTTCCACTGGTAGAACGACTTGCCGCCGATGCCGTCCGGGTACCGGACCAGCATCACCGGCCTGTCGCGGAGGTAAGTCAGCATCGCCGGCGCGATCGCCTGGTAGTACCCCACCAGATCCGCCTTCGTGATCCCCTCGCCGGGCCACAGCACCTTCCGCGGGTTCGTGATCGCGAAAGGAGGGATCTCCTCGTCTCTTCCCGTTCCCGTTCCCGTTCCCGTTCCCGTTCCCGTTCCCGATCCCCTGAAATCGGGAACGGGAGCGGGAACGGGAAGGCTCTCCTCCGCCCTCGGCCCCGCAGTACACGCCCGGGCCTCCACGTCCTCCCGCACCCCCGCGAACACCCCGTGCAAAACCTGCCCCCCGTCTTCGCTGAACCCGTCGTACCGCACGCGCACGACCACCTCCGGCAGAACGTGCGTCCTGCCCTTCGGGGCCGGCGCGAGCTCCCCCTCGCCCGCCGGCGCCGCCGTCGCGAGCGGCGCGAGCCTGGCGAGGAGCACGTCGATCGCCCCGTCGTCGAGCCCCGACCCCACCTTCCCCCGGTTCACGAGCGTGTCGCCGGCCCAGCTCGCCACGTCCAGCGCGCCGAGCCGCGCGCGCGCGCCCTCGCCGCGCGTGTAGCCCACCACGACGAAGTCGTCGTCGCGGGTGCGCTTCATCTTCACCCACTCGCCGCTCCTCCGCGGACCCGGGCGGTACGGGGAGGCCTTGCGCTTGGCGACCACGCCCTCGAGGTCGTGCTCGGCGCAGAAGGCGAGGAGGGGACGGGCGTCGTCCTCGACGTGGTCGAGGGCGCGGATCACGCCGGGGGCGGGGAGGAGGGCGGCGAGCAGCTCCTTGCGGGAGGTGAGGGGGAGGGGGGTGAGGTCGCGCGCGCCGAGGGCGAGGAGGTCGAAGGCGACGAAGGTGACGGGGATCTTCTGGGCGGCGAGGCGGACCTCGTGCGCCTTGTGGAGGTGGATGCGCTGGGAGAGGCGGTGGAAGCTGGGGCGGCCGTCGGCGCCCTGGGCGACGATCTCGCCGTCGAGCACGACGCGCGCGGGGGCGAGGGCCTGGGCGGCGCGGGCGACCTCGGGGTAGGTCGAGGTGACGTCGCGGAGCTTGCGCCCGAGGATGCGGACGCCACCCTCGTGCTTTTCGACGAGGGCGCGGACGCCGTCGAGCTTCAGCTCGTAGAGCCACTCGGGCCCGGCCACGGGCGCGCCCTCCAGCGCGCAGGGCATGGGCTCTCCCAGAGCCCGGGGTTTGGGGCCGCTTGCGGCCCCATCGTGAGAGGCCTCCGCCAGGCGCGTGCCCTCCTGCCGGAGTGGCGCGCCGAGCGCCGCGGCGCGCGCCTCGAGCGAGGAGGCGATGCCGGCGGCGCCGCCGAGCTCCTCCACCGTCAGGCCGGAGAGCACGGATCGCGTCGCGTCGCGCACCGGGTCGCGCGCGCCCCCCGGCGAGGCGAAGGCGTCGCTCTTCTTGAGGAGCAGCCACTCCTTGTCCTTCCCCGGCCCCTTCATCCGCACCAGCGCGAAGCGGCCGTGGAGCTTGTGCCCCTCCAGCACGAAATCGATCTTCCCGCGGTCGAGCCCCTCCTCGATCGGAGCGTCGAGGTACGTGACGCGCCCGCAATCCCAGAGGATCATGGGCCCGGCGCCGTAGCTCTTGTCCGGGATGACGGCCTCGAAGTCGAGGTACTCGAGCGGGTGATCCTCGGTGCGTACGGCGAGGCGGCGCTCGGCCGGGTCGAGGCTCGGCCCGCGGGGGACGGCGAAGCTCGCGAGCACGCCGGCCGACTCGAGCCGCAGGTCCCAGTGCCGGCGCGTGGCGTCGTGGAGGTGCACGACGTACACGCCGGCGCGCGTCGGGCCGAGGCTCGATTCCGGCTCCTTGCCCGCCGGTTCGGGGGTGCGCGACGGATCCCGCTTCTTGCGGTACTCGGCAAGTTTCATGGCACGGCTCCAGGGCGCGATCGCGCGCCCGCCTGGGATTCGGCCAAGCTGGAGCATCCCGTTTAGGATGATCCCATGGCCGCCCGCGCGACTGGCTCCGCGACAATCTCCTTCGGGCTCGTCTCCATCCCGGTGAAACTCTACACGGCGACGACCGAGAGCACGATCGGGTTCCACATGCTGCACAAGACGTGCGGGAACCGCGTCAAGATGCAGCTCTACTGCCCCTTCGACAAAGAGGTGGTGAACCGGCGCGACACGGTGAAGGGCTACGAGCACGCGAAGGACCAGTTCGTGCGCTTCGAGGAAGAGGAGCTGCGGCGGCTCGAGGCGGAGAAGACGGAGCAGCTCGGAGATCGTCGAGTTCGTGCCCGCCGGCTCCGTCGACTGGGTGTACCTCTCCGGCACGCACTACCTCGGCCCGGCGCGCGGCGGCGACCGCGCCTACAAGCTGCTGTCCGAGTCGATGGAGCGGATGGGCAAGCTCGCCGTGGGCCGGTACCACTCGCACGGCAAGACGGAGCTGGTGGTGATCCGGCCGCTCTCGGGCGGGCTCTGCCTGCACCACGTTCACTACGCGGACGAGGTGCGGCCCTTCGACGAGGTGGAGCGGCCGGGCAAGGTCGAGTTCAAGCCCGTGGAGCAGGATCTCGCCGACAAGCTGGTGGCGCAGCTCTCCGTGCCCGCGTTCCAGCCTTCGATGTTCCACGACGAGTACAAGGACCGGCTCCTGGCAGCCGTGGATCAGAAGGTCGCCGGGCGCGAGGTGAGCACGTCGGCGGCGCCGCGGGAGGCGCAGGTGATCGATCTGTTCGAGGCGCTCAAGCGGAGCCTGGCCGATCGCAAGGACAAGGCGGCGAACGAGGCGCCGCCGGCGGAGGCGCCGGCCGTGCCCGTGCAGGCGGCGGGGGCGGACGTCGTTCCGGAGGCGCCCGAGGCCGAGGGGGAGCGGCCGACGACGGCCAAGGCGCGGGAGCGCACGGCGCCGGCGAGAGCGAAGAAGCAGGCGTGATCCGGCGGTTGTCGCGTGGCTGACGCTGGCCTGCCATGCAGTGGCCCGGCAAACCCCCTTGACATGGCCGTTTCTCGGCGCGGACTAGGCGCTGCCGCAGGTCCGTCACAGAGGAGGCGCAAGTTGCGAGCGTGGACGCGGTCGCGGAGCTCCGGAGGAGTGACGACCCGCCGGAGAGCGGGGTCCGCACCCGCGTCCCCTCGCCTGGTGTGGCTGCGCCGGCGCCCACACCGCAGCGCGTCGTCCAGAACGATCCCGCGGGCGAGCGAGCCCTGCTCGCGGAGGTCGGCGAGGAGGTCTTCTTCGAGGTCTGGGACGCCGTGCGGCTGCTCGCGCCGCTCCAGGGTGGCTGGCTCCGGGTCGGCGCCGGGGACGTGGCGGGCGCCGCGCTGACCGTCGCCGGCTGGCACGAGGATCCGAAGCAATGCGCCAGGGCGCTGCGGCGGCGCTGGCCCGAGCTGGTGCCGGGGACCCGGGCGATGGACAAGCTCGCCTGGCTGATGGTCGACGTGATTCTGCTGATCACGCGCTGACGAACTGCCGCTCCACGAGCCGCTTGTAGAGGCCGTCCTTGCCCATCAGCGCCGCGTGCGGGCCGCTCTCGACGATGCGCCCGCCGTCGAGGACGACCACCCGATCCGCCCCTGCGACGGTGGAGAGGCGGTGGGCGATGATCAGCGTCGTGCGGCCCTTCATCAGCCGGTCGAGCGCTTCCTTGACCAGGTGCTCGCTCTCGGCGTCGAGGGCGCTCGTGGCCTCGTCGAGCACGAGGATGCGCGGGTCCTTGAGGACCGCGCGGGCGATGGCGACGCGCTGCTTCTGCCCGCCGGAGAGCTGCACGCCGCGCTCGCCGACGAGCGTCGCGTACCCCTCGGGGAAGCGCTGGATGAAGTCGTGGGCGTTGGCGGCGCGCGCGGCGGCCTCGATCTCGGCGTCCGTGGCCCCGGCGCGGCCGTAGCGGATGTTGTCGGCGACGCTCGACGAGAAGAGGATGGGCTCCTGCGAGACGACGCCGATGCGCCGGCGGAGGCCGTCGGGCGCGAGGTCGCGCAGATCGTGGCCGTCGACGAGGATGCGCCCGTCGGTCGGGTCGTAGAGGCGCGTGAGGAGGGACGCGACGGTCGACTTGCCGGCGCCCGAGGGGCCCACGAGGGCCACGACCTCCCCCGGGCGGATGGCGAGGTCGATGCCGGCGAGGACCTGGACGTCCCGGCGCGCGGGGTAGGCGAAGGCGACGCCTTCGAAGTCGACGCTCCCCTCGACCTCGGCGAGCTCGAGGCCGCCCCGCGCGGGGATGCCCGGCACGCGGTCCATGAGCTCGAAGATCCGCTCGGCGGCGCCGCTCGCCTTCATGAAGTCGGTCCAGAGGTCGCTGAGCCCGCCGAGCGAGAACGCCACGAGGAGGGTGTAGATGAGGAACTCGGTGAGCTCGCCGCGGCTGAGGGCGCCGTCGGCGATGAGGAGCCCGCCCGCGTAGAGGACGGCGGCGAGCGCCGAGAACGCGGCGAAAGAGGCCACGGCCATGAAGCTCGCGGCCATGAGGGCCCGCGCGCGCGCCAGGTCGAAGGAGCGCGTGACGGCGGCGGCGTAGCGGGCGACCTCGCTCGGCTCGGCCGTGAAGACGCGCACGGTGCGGATACCGGAGAGCGCCTCCTCCGCCACGTCGCTGGAGCCGGCGAGCGCGTCCTGCACGTCGCGCGCGAGCTTGCGGATGCGGCGGCCGTAGGCGACCGCGCCGAGCGCGATGGGCGGCACGACCGCGAGCATGAGCAGCGTCAGCTTCGGCGACGTGAAGAAGAGGAACGCGATGCCGCCGACGATGGAGGCGACGAAGCGGAGTCGCCATCGAGATGTTCACGCTCACCGTGTTCTGCAGGACGGTGGTGTCGGAGGCGAGCCGGTTCGTCAGCTCGCCGGTCTTCTTGTCGTCGAAGAACGCGATGTCCTGGTCCATCAGCCGCGCGAAGAGCTCGGCCCGGAGCCGCGCCACGATGCGCTCGCCCGTGATGGTGAAGATCGCCATGCGGGTCCCCGAGGCGATGGCGCCGACCAGGGCGATGCCGACCATGCCGACCGCGTAGAACCGCAGCGAGCCCCACCCCCAGCCGGGGACCGTCGACTTGTCGACGATGCCGCCGATGATCTTGGGGACCAGGAGGCTCATGGCGCTCGAAATCCCCGCGCACGCGGTGCCGGCGACCAGGCTCCTGATCTCGGGGCGGGCGAGGCGGAGGATTCGGCCGAGGGAGGCGGGGTGGAGGTTCGGCTTCTGGGGTTCGGCGGGCATCCGACCTTGGCCTCTAGCGGCTCGGCGGCGCGAAGAGAAGCCGGGCGGCGGCGCCCGGTCGCGATCGAATACGCGGTCAGGCCCCGCCGTGCTAGGGATGCGGGCCCCCCCACCCCCGGTGCAAGGATGCTCCGCGATGCATGATTCCCGCCCTGTCCTGGTCTTCGCCGGCGTGCGCACGCTGGGCGACGGCGCGCCTCCCGCCGGCGGCCTGGTCGACGTCGTGATCGAGGGCGGCGTCGTCACGCGCGTGGGCGCGGGGGCGGCCACCGACGAGATCCGCCGCTCCGCAAAGGCCCGCGTCGTCGAGGGGCGCGGCCGCCTGCTCCTGCCGGCGTTCGTCGACCTGCACGCGCACCTGCGCGAGCCCGGCCACGAGTACAAGGAGGACATCGCGAGCGGCCTCGGCGCGGCGGCCGCGGGCGGCTTCGCCCACGTGTGCGCCATGCCCAACACCAGGCCGGTGAACGACACCCGGGCCATCACGGAGGCCATGGTGGCGCGGGCGCGGTCCCTCGGGCCCGCGCCGACGCTGCACCCGATCGGCGCCATCACCAAGGGGCAGAAGGGCGCCGAGCTGACCGAGATGGCCGATCTCAAGGAGGCCGGCGCCGTCGCGGTGTCGGACGACGGGCGCTGCGTGACGTCGAGCGCGGTGATGCGCCGCGCCCTGGAGTACGGCAGGACCTTCGATCTCCCCGTGATCCAGCACGCGGAGGATCACGCGCTCACGGAGGGCGCGCAGATGCACGAGGGCGCCGTCGCCACGCGGCTCGGGCTGCGCGGCTGGCCCCGGGTGGCGGAGGACATCATCGTCGCGCGCGACGTCCTGCTCGCGGAGGCGACGGGGGCCCGCTACCACGTCGCCCACGTCTCCTCGCTCGGCGCGGTGCGCATCCTCCGCGAGGCCAAGGCCCGCGGCATCGCCGTGACGGCGGAGGTCACGCCCCACCACCTGACGCTGACGGACGCCGCGGTCATCGGCTACCGCACCGCGTGCAAGGTCAACCCCCCGCTGCGCGAGCAGGCGGACGTCGACGCGCTCCGCGAGGCGCTCGCGGACGGGACCATCGACTGCATCGCCACCGACCACGCCCCGCACTCGTCGCTGGAGAAGGACTGCGAGTTCTCGGAGGCCTCGCCCGGGATGATGGGGCTCGAGCTGGTGGTGCCGGTGCTGCTCGGGCTGGTCCGCTCGGGCGCGCTCCGGCTCGAGCGGCTGGTCGACGCCCTCACGCGCGCGCCGGCGCGGGTCGTCGGCCTCGATCCGCCGGCCGTCCGCGAGGGCGCGGTCGCGGAGGCTGGCGCTGGTCGATCCGGAGGCGGAGGTGCAGGTGGCCGCCGCCCGCCTGCGCTCCAAGTCGCGCAACACACCGTGGCTCGGGCAGACGCTGCAGGGCGAGGTGAGGATGACGCTGGCCGGCGGGCGCGTCGTCTTCGACCGGGAAGCGGAGGGCGTGTCCCATGGCTGAGAAGACGTTCCACCTCGTAAGCCTCGGCTGCCCCAAGAACCGCGTCGACTCGGAGGTGATGCTGGGCGTCGCGCGCGAGGCGGGGTTCGCCCCGGTCTCGGAGGCGTCCGAGGCCGAGGTCATCGTCGTCAACACGTGCGGCTTCATCGGGGAGGCGAAGAAGGAGTCGATCGACACGATCCTCGAGATGGCCGGGCTGAAGGAGAGCGGGAGCTGCCGCCGCCTCGTCGTCGCCGGCTGCCTCTCCCAGCGCCATCCGGACGAGCTCGCCCGGGAGATGCCGGAGGTCGACCACTTCCTCGGATCGAGCGACATGCTCAAGCTCCGGCAGGTGCTCGGCGGCGAGGCCGACCGCATGCTCGTCGGCAACCCGGCCGACTGGGTGGTCCAGGCGGCGAGCCCGCGCACGCTGTCGACCCCCAGCGGCAGCGCCTACGTGAAGATCGCCGAGGGCTGCAACCGCACCTGCTCGTTCTGCGTGATCCCCCAGATGCGCGGCAAGCAGCGCTCGCGCCCCATCGCCAACGTGGTCGAGGAGGTGAA
Organism: uncultured delta proteobacterium; assembly: GCA_963827955.1. GTDB lineage: Bacteria > Myxococcota_A > Polyangia > Polyangiales > Polyangiaceae > CAWHDJ01. The sequence continues at coordinate 877,142 of CAWHDJ010000018.1, forward strand.
GATCCTCGTCGACCAGGGGGTGCGGGAGGTGAACCTGATCTCGCAGGATACGGTCGCGTACGGTCGCGATCTCGGCGGCGAGGGCCAGAAGGGGCGGCTCGCGAGCCTGGTCGCCGCCGTCGCCGACGTGCCGGGCTTGCGGTGGGTGCGGCTCTTCTACCTCTACCCCGAGACGCTCGACGACGCGCTCCTCGAGGTCTACGCCCAGCACCCGCGCGTCGTGCCTTACGTCGACATGCCGCTGCAGCACGCGGCCGACGCCATGCTCCGGCGGATGAAGCGGGGCCACGGCGGCGACCGCCTCCGGCGCGTGGTGAGCACGCTCAAGGAGCGCATTCCGGGGCTGACGTTCCGGACCGCGTTCATCGTCGGGCACCCCGGCGAGACGGACGCCGAGTTCGACGATCTCTGCGAGTTCGTCACGTGGGCCGAGTTCGACCGCGTAGGCGTCTTCCGCTACTCGGACGAGGAGAGCTCGGCCAGCGCGTCGCTCGAGGGCAAGGTGCCGGCCCGCACGGCGGAGCGCCGCTACCGCAAGCTGATGAGCCTGCAGCGGTCCATCGCGCACCGGAAGAACCGGGCGCTGATCGGGCGCGAGCTCGAGGTGCTGGTCGAGGGCGCGAGCGACGAGCACGAGTACGTGCTCATGGGGCGCCACGCCGGGCAGGCCCCGGACATCGACGGGCAGGTGTACCTGTCGGGCGGCGAGCACTGGTCCGCCGAGGCCATGCCCCGCCCCGGGGAGATGCGGCGCGTCGTGATCACGCAGGCGAGCGACTACGATCTGGTCGGGCGAGCTCCTCGACGGCGACGGCGCGCCCGTCGCGAAGGACGCGCCGGGCCAGGCCTCCAAGCCGGGGCGCCGCGTCGGGCTCCGGGTGCTGCAAACCGACGGACGCTGACCGCCAACCGCGTTGGCGATCCTCGACCGCGCGCAGGCGCTTTTCGCGGGGAAATCGGGGCGACCGGGCCGGGCACACCGCGTGCTACCGTGATCTGCACCCCCGATGCGTCGCCGCGCCTTCCTCCTGGTCGCTGCCCTCGCCGCGCTCGCCACGACGGCCGCGGCCTGCCTGAGCCCGACGCTCCCGCTCCCCCCACCCGAGCCCCAGAGCGTGGCGTCCGTGTCCGGGGGACAGTGGCAGAATCTCGGGCAACTGCATCCCCGGCGCAGAGGTGATCGTGCTCGACGTCAAGAGCGGCGTCGGCGTGGTGGTCGAGGACCTCCAGCACACCGGCGTGTTCTCGGTGAAGCTGGCCGGCTCCGCGTGCGATCCGGTCTCAATCACGCAGGACTCCGGCGGAACGGACAGCGCCGAGGCGTCGGTTCTGCTCCAGCCGTACCAGAACGGCTTCCCGGTCGACCCGAGCGCCTGCAACTGACCCCATCCACGAGGGCTTTTCTCGTGCCTCTTTCCCAGTTTGCCCCGAGCTTCGGGGCAATGCTGTCTACCTGCGGTGCCCAGCCGCAGGAGGAATGCGACTCAGGCGACCCACGACGGGATTCAGGGTTGACCTGACAGGCGTCATGGCGTTGCATCTCTCCTTGGTTCGCTGGGAGCACTGTCTCAACGGACCGGATCATCCAACAAGGCCGGCAACGATGTTCGAGCCAGGCGACGGAAGGAGAGACGGATGTCATCCGACGCAGCGAAGCTCGCCTACGATCCGATCGAGAACATCATCTGGATGAGCTTCCCCACCCCGGTGGAGCTGAACACGCGACAGCGGATCGCGGAGCACTTCGGCCACGTGGTGAAGTTCTGGCGCACGCGTGCCGGCGGGAAGAAGGTCTACTTCATCGTCAACTTCGACAACGTCACCATCGACGCGGCCGAGCTCGAGTTCTACGCGGAGCAGACCAGGCGCGCGCACGAGATGTGCGCCATCGCGTCGGTGCGGTACGGGGGCAATCCGCTCCAGCGGACGGTGACGAGGCTCGCGGGGATGAAGATCCGACCTGCCCTCCAACATCTACGAGACGCGCGAGGAGGCGCTCGCGGTCGTGCGCAAGCTGAAGGAGGGTGAGATCTCCGTGGACGCCGCCGCCGCACGGTGAGCACGCGGGCGTCCCCCCTCGAGCCTCCCGTGCCAGAGGTGGAGGGGGCCGAGCCAGGAACTCGTACGCCGACTCCCGAACGGGCGTATCCTGGCTCCGTGCGCACCGTCGAACAGATCGTCGAGCAGATCCGGGCCGACTCCGGTGCAGACTTCGCCTTCGTGCTCACCCGGAAGGGGCGACTCGTGACGTACCGCGCGCCGCGCGAGATGCCCGAAGAGGGGCGAGCCGGCTCGTCCGCGCGGCACGGCCGATCGTCGGCACCGAGCGCGATCGTCGCGCTGACGATGCCCCGCGAGGAGCTGGTTCCTTACGGCGGGGCCGCGCCCGTCGACATCTACGTGGGCGTCGCGGCGGAGCAGGCGATCGTCTGCGTGGTGATGGCGAGCTGGGCGGACATGGCGCGCGCCGAGCCGGCGCTCGCGGCGGGGCTGCGAGCGATAGAGCCGCTGCTGCGGCGTGGGCTGCCTGCCGCGGGGCGAGCGGTCGGGCGACGTCGGGCCCGCCAAGGGCTCGCCGTAGGTCGGCGACCGCGAGCCGGCCGCCCGAGAGCCGCCGGCGCCGCGGTGCATGCCGCCCGCCGTGGAGCTGCCCGCGCGCGGAGTCGCTCCCGGAGATCCACGTGGGCGAGGCCGAGCTGGGGCGCCTCTCGCTGACGGCCATCCGCCACGAGCTGAACGCCCGCGCGGGTCGTCGCCGGAGATCACGTTCGGCGACAGCCGAGCTGGGGCGGCAGTCGATGGTCGCGGTGCGGCGGGAGATCCTGGGCGCTCGTCCGTGCCGGAGATCATCCTGTGCGGCGAGGCGCCGCTGGGGCGCGAGACGCTGGCGGCGATCGCGCTGGACGCGAGGCCGCCGTCGGCCTCGTCGCCGGACGCGATCCGCGGTCAGCCTGGCGACGATGCCGGACGACATTCCGGAGGCGGAGCAGGTGGCCGGCCACGGGGCACCCGTCGACCGGAAGGACCGTGCCCTGGGTGGAGCTGCCGGGCGACACGAAGCGCGCCGCCGACGCGGCCGTCTTCGCGCGCAAGCTGGCGCCGCCCAGGGTGACGCTCAAGCTCGAAGAGGCGGACGAGGGCGTGCTCGACGCGGCACGCGAGGAGATGGGCGCGCCCCGGCACAGCAGCAGACGGTGGCGTTCGACACGGCCGGCCCGCCTTCGTCCACCCCGGCTCCTGTCACACCCCGGCAGCCGCAGCGCACGATCGGGTTCGACTCCGGGTCGCCCGTCCTACCCCCGCTTCCGGCCAAGCCCGCGCGCCACTGAGCACGATCTCACCCGCGAGCGGCCCCGGATCGCGCCGCCCCCGCCCGCCCGGCGCTCACGCGAGCGCAGTCACCAGCGCGGGCCAGTCCGCCTCCGCCGGCAGCCGCCCCTCGGCGCGCTCCGGCCGGCCGCCGCCGCGCCCGCCCGCCTGCGCGGCAGCCTTCTTGAGGAACGCCCCGCAGTCGAACGACGCGCCGGCCCCCGCGCCACGAGCACGGCAGGCCGTCGGGCCCGCGGCCCGCGAGGAAGGCGACCGCCCCCGGCGCTGGCCGTGATCCGCGTCGCCAGCGCGCGCAGGAGATCGGGGCCCGGCGTCGTCGAGCACGGCGACGGCGCGGCCCGGTGGCGCCCGCCTGCGCGGCCAGCTCCAGGGCGAGGGCGTCGGCGAGTCGGCTGCGCGCGTGGCCGAGCGCCTCGCGCGCCTCGGCCGAGCTCGCGCCGGAGCTTGTCGACGCCGCCGGGCACGTCGAGCGGGCCGCAGGTGAAGGCGCGGCCGAGGTCGCGGAGCACGGAGGCCTCGCGCCACAGCTCGGCGCGGGCGCGCGGCCCGGCGGAGAACGTCACGCGCGCCTTGCCCTTGTAGCGCTCGACGCCGGTGATGCGCACGAGGCCCACCTGCGCCGAGCGAGTGCAGTGCGTGCCGCCGCAGGGGCTGACGTCGAAGTCGCCGACGACGACGACGCGCACGGGTTCGACGTCACCTTGGGCGCGCGGCGGAGCGGCAGCGCGGCGAGCTCGGCGCGGACGGGGAAGAAGGCGCGCACGGGCACGTCGTCGTCGACGACCGCGTTGACCAGATCTTCGGCCTCGGCGAGGCGGCGCTCGTCGACGGACTCGCGATCGAGATCGATGGTGCACGCGGTCTCGCCGAGCCGCGACGAGACGGTGGCGGCGGAGGCGACGTCGGCGAGCGCGCGCGAGAGCATGTGCTGGCCGGTGTGCAGCGCCATGTGGACGCGGCGGCGCGCGCGGTCGACCGCGCCGGGGACGGCCTCGTCGATGCCGGGGAGCGCCGCCGCCCTCGAGGACGTGGTGGACCACGCCGTCGTCGTCGACCTGCACGTCGATGACGCGGGGGCCCCCGAGGGTGCCCCGATCGGCCATCTGGCCGCCCGCCTCGGGGTAGAAGGCGCTGCGATCGAGGACGACCGAGGGGGCGCCGTCCCACGCGGCGTGCGCGAGGACGCGGCGCCTCGAAGCGAGGAGGAGCGGGTCGTGATGGTAGAGGCGCTCGGTGGGCATGGGCGTTGGCGGGGAGGGGAGGGGCCCCGGGCGCAGTCTGGTAGCACGCTTCAGCGCAGCGCGGGCAGGATGGCGTCGCGCAGCATGCCGGGCAGGAGGTGGAGCTGCGCGCAGTGCGCGTCGCGATCGGCGCCCGCGTAGCCGCGGATCCACAGGCGACCCTCTTCGAAGATGCGGCGCAGCGGGTACGAGGCGGCGCGCTCGGCCCCGTCGTCGACCGGCGCAGCCGTGACGCCGAGCTCGGCCAGGAGGAACGAGGCGACCTCGGCCGTGGAGCCATAGCCGGGCGTGGCGATCGCGGTGTGCGTGAGGAAGAACGCGGGCCCGCCCGCCCGCGCCGCCCGCGCCACGTCGAGGAAGGGCGCGAGGCGGGCGCGATCGAGCGTGCGGCGATCGTCGGTGTAGCCGGCGTAGAGCGAGTCGAGCAGGATCACCGCCTGGACCCGCGGATCGCGGCGCGGCAGAGGATCTGCGCCACCGCGCCGTACCCGGCGCTCCACGACGAGAGCACGACGCTGCGCGCGCGGGCGGCGGGAGGTGGTTGGCCGAGGCGACCTCGGCCTCGACGGCGGCGACGAGCTGGTCGAACGCGCCGGGGTCGGCGAGGGCGCGGTCGTAGGCGCGCGAGCCGGTGCCGGCGTCGACCGCGGCGATGACCAGATCGAGCCCCTCGGGCGCGAGCTGCTTGCGCACCGGCTCGGCGCCGTGGAAATGGATGAGGAGCCGGAACGAGCCGTCCCCCGCGACCGCGCGCCCGACCGGGACCAGCGCCCGCGCTGCCCAGTGCCCACCGGCAGCAGTGCGCCACTCGCCGTAGTCACCCGAAGCCGCGATCGGCGAAGTGGCAGCCCGCCGCGCGCTCGTCGTCGGCGGGGAGCTCTTCGAGCGCGCGCGGCGGCGCGCCGCTCGGCAGGGGCGGGGGCAGGGCCGGGCCGTCCGTGGGCTCGTTCGCCGCGCGCGGGCGCGGCGCGGTGCTGCGCGGCGGCTGCGCCCGCGAGCACCACCAGCCCGCTCACCGCCAGCAGGAGCAGATCACGCGAGCTGCCGCGGAGGTCTCGGGGGTCTCCCCCACTCGACCGCGGCGACTTCAGAAGCCGGGTTGGTGAAGATCGGCACCTTGTCGGTGGACACCTTGCGCACCGGCTTGTCGGTGCCCTTGTCCGCGCTCTTTTGCAGTCCTTCTCGGCGGCCTTCTCGCGCCGCCTTCTCGGCAGCCTTGTCCGGATCGACCTTGCTGTTGTTGGGCATCGGCCCGGGCGTCGGGTTCGCCTTCTTACTTCGAATCTTCGGCGTCGGGGAGGCTGTTGATCCTCAGCGGCTGGCGCTGGCGCTCGCGACGGGGGCGACGGGGCGACGGGAGCTGCGGCCGTCACCACGGGCGGGGTGGACCGACGCAGGCGGCGCAGGCCGCGTCGGCGCCGTGTGCCGTGGCGACGCCACGCGCGCCCAGGCCGCCGGGGCGCAGGAACAACACGAGGCCCACGATGCCCGCCGCCACGGCCGCGCGCCACGCCGACGAACAGGCCGGTGCGGCTCTTCGGCAGCCCGCGCGCCTCGGGCACCATGACCGGCTGATCGGTGGTGCCGTGCGGACTCGGGCTGCTGCGAGGGCCGCCACTGGCCCGACGACGACGAGGGCGGCGGCGCCCCGACGTTTGTCGCAGGGGTCAGGACGGAGGCGCGCTCGGCGAGGAGATCGGGGTTCACCCCCGAGTTCATCTTGGTGAGGACGATCTCGGAGACGCCTTCGTGGACGGTCTGCGTCTGCGACGAGGTTGGCAGGGTGACCATCGCGTGGGTGCCGGTGGCGTAGCGCTCGTCGGCGACGCGGACGGCGTCGCGGACCGCGGCGCGCCGCTTGGCGCCGCGATCGCCCATGATGCCGCGCACGTAGGAGCCGAGGTCGTCGTCGGAGACGCCCATCGCGGCGATGGCCGCGCTCGATGCGCTTGGCCGAGCTCGGCCATCGTCTGGTAGCGCTTGTCCGGGTCCTTCTGCAGGCACTTGACGAGGACTTGCTCGACCTCCTGAGGGAAGGTCGGGTTCTTCACCCGCGGCGGGAGGAGGGGCCGCGAGATGATGTTGCGCATGGTGATGAGATCGTTCTCGCCGAGGAACGGGTGCAGCCCGGTGGTGAGCTTGTAGAGCACGATCCCCATCGCGAAGATGTCGGTGCGCCGGTCGACCATGCCGCCGCGCGCCTGCTCGGGCGACATGTAGGGGACCTTGCCCTTGAGCTGCCCCGCGTTGGTCTCGCCGCCGGCGCGGCCGACGGCCTTGGCCACGCCGAAGTCGACCAGCTTGACGATGCCGTCGTAGGTGCAGAGGACGTTCTGCGGGGAGACGTCGCGGTGCACCAGCTGGAGCGGCACGTCGTTCTCGTCGCGCAGCTCGTGCGCGGCGTGGAGGCCGGCGCAGGCTTGCACCGCAATCTTCATCGAGAGGCGGGTGGGGAGCTGGGCCTGGTTCTTCCGCGTCGCCTTGTGGATGACGGAGAGCGCCTCGCCGTCGACCCACTCCATGACGATGTAGAGGATCTCGTCCTGCTCGCCGAGGTCGAGGATCTCGGCGACGTTGGGGTGATGGATCTTGGCGGCGAGGGCGGCCTCGTCGAGGAACATCTGCTCGAACTGAGCGTCCTCGCTGAGCGTGGGCAGCATCGTCTTGATGGCCACGGTCTTGTTGAAGCCGCGCGTTCCCCGCTGACGCGCCGCCCAGACCGTCGCCATCCCGCCCTGCGCGATGGGCAGCAGGAGCTCGTAGCGCCCCAGCACCATCCCCGGAACAAGCTTCTCGTTCGTGCTCATGGGAAGCGGCGTGCTCTCCAGTCGAGGCCCTCGTCACCCGCGGTGGGAGGATGGAGATCGACCCGCATCCTCTCCCGCGGTTCCCGAGCCCCCCGCGGCGCTGGAGCCACGCTCCTGTCACGCCGGTAGGGTGCCGTTTGTCACGTCGAGCCTAGCACCGTCCTGCCGAGGGTGGACAACGAGGACGATAGAATTGCGCATCGCCTCGTCAGGCTCCGGCGTGTGTGGACGTAGGCAAGTGACCGTTCCGCTTCCGGGTGGAGGCGAAGCTCCCCGCGGGTCGGGGCGATCGCGTCGAGCCCCCATGTCGGCCGCGGCTCACGCCCCGGGGGGAACGGGGCCCCAGAGGTTCTCGTAGATGCGGCTGATGTGACGCGCGGTCTCTTGCGTGAAGCCGTTGACGGGGTGCGGCCAGCGGGCGCCGTCCATCTTGGCCTGGTTGCAGGAGAGCGAGATGAGGAGGTCGACCTCGGGCGCGTTGGGCCGCTGCAGGACGATGCCCATCCCGGGGGCGAAGCAGGGCTGGACCTGGCTCGAGAAGTTGCTCTCGTGCCCGAAGATGTCGAGCAGCTCGTTCTTGAGGGCCCCGTCCACGACCGGCACCGTCGCCACCACGCGAAGCCCTTGAACGAGGGGAGCTGCGGCGGTGCAGGCTGGCCCGGGCCGGGCATGCCGGGGATGAGGCCGGGCGGGATGACGCCGGGCAGCGCGTTCTGCAGCCCCTGGAGGGCCTGCTGACCGAGCGCCTGGACCTCGGGCGGGATGGCCGGCAGGCCAGGCAGCCCCGGGAGGCCTCCGGCCTGCGGGACCGGCGCCGCAGCGGGCTGCTGCTGGGACAGACGGAGGACCGTGATCTGGGCCCGGTCCATCTGGTCGAAGGGCGCGGAGCGCGCAGCGCATCCAGCGGCCAGGGGGAGCAAGGCGACGAGGCTGGCAAGCTTTTGCAGGGTTTTCATGAGCGTCTGACGAATCGTCTAGCACGCTCGAACAGCCGGCGGGGGAGCCGGCAGGGCGTCGGGAAAGTGCTCCGTCAGCACGCGCCCCTCGCCGACGTGTTCGCGCCAACCCTCGGTTGGGTGCAGGTACGGCGGCGGGGTGGGGGCGGCAGGCAGGACTCCGCAGGAGTCCGGGGTTTGGGGCCGCTTGCGGCCCCATCGAGAGCTAGGACTCGGAGCTGGTCTTGTCCTTCGCCTTCTTGCGCAGCTGGGCGTCGAGCAGGCCCACGCGGGCGCTCTGGCAGCGCTTGACCCGCTTCATCTTCAGCGGGGTCGCCAGCCACTCGTGACGCATTCGGATGTTCCACTTCGGGGTATTCGCCATGATTTCGCAGGTCCTTCGAGGGGCGCGCAGCATAGCCGCCCCACCCTCGCCGTCAAGCGTAGCCTGCGCCATGTTCGCGAAGCCAGCCGGGCACCGGGCGGCGTGACCGGGCTGCGGCGCCGGGCGGGGGTACCGGGGTACGGGGGGGGCGGCGTCACCGGGCGGCTTCGGGCGTCCGGCGCTCCTTGACGTGCGGACGCCAGGAAACCACGAACCCGTGCGTCGCCTACCGGAAGGACGGAGGCCGCGTCCCCCCTGGGCGCGCCCGCCTGCCGGTCTGGCTGAAGCGGATGGGAGGGGCCCATGCACGAAAACGCGATCTCCACGCTGAACGATCTCATCCATCTGGACATCGACGCCATCCACGCCTACCGCCAGGCGATCGACGCCTGCGAGATTGCGGAGGTGAGGACGCAGCTCGCGGCGTTCATGGCCGACCACGAGCAGCACGTGACGAACCTCGAGGCCGCGGTTCGCAACGTGGGCGGCGTGCCCGCGACGGGCCGGGACCTGAAGGGGTTCTTCATCGAGGGCTTCACGGCCGTCGTGAGCCGAGGCGATCGCAGCGCCCTCATGGCGATGCGCGGGAACGAGGAGATCACCACCCGCCGTTACGACGCCGCGCTCCGGGCCAACCTGGCAGGGGAGGCCCGCACCCTGATCGAGAAGAACCACCAGGACGAGGTGCGCCACCTCAAGTGGATCAAGGACGCGATCGACCGGAGGGTGTGGGAGAGGAAGGCCGCGTAGCCCGTCCGCGATCCCAGCCGGGACGCGCGCCCCGGGCGCGACCGGGCGACCCCCGAGAGCACCGGCCCGCACCGGGCAGGGCCCGCTTGCCTGTCCCCCTGCGGCGCGCCACCCTGCGCTCATGACGCGCACGATGAAGGCTCCCTGGGCCGCCACGGTCGCCCTCGCGTCCGGCAGCGCGCTCGCCGTCGCCATCGCAAGCATCGCCGGGTTCCGTTCCGGCCGTGGTGACGAGGACGCGCTCGTGCAGGAGCCTCCAGTCCCGGCAGTCGAAGATCGACCAGCTCTCGGCGGATCTCGACAAGGCGCGCGCCGACCGGGATTGGCTCGACGCCGAGCTGCGCGCCGCCAAGGGACCGCCTGCCGGGAAGGCCACGCACGGCCGGCACGGCGACCTCTAGCCGAGGGCGCGGGCCTCACATCTTTGCGATGCGCTCCACGTCGGCCGGCGCGATGTCGTCGCGCACGTCGTCCGCGGTGTTCGGCTTGTGATCGCGCCCGTTCGAGGCGCCGTGGACGTCCTGGTCCTCGCAGAGCACCCGGTAGCGCGTTCCCCAGGGGTCGGCCGTCTTGCTCGGATCGAGCTTCCGCGCGGCCACGAGATCCTCGACCGACGGACAAGCGGGCCCGTCCTGGACCAAATCCACCTCCTGGTAGATCTTCGCGGCCTCGCGCACCGCCCCCGCCCCCATCGCCGCCGTGCGGACGCGCGCCTTCTGCAGCTCCGGGATCGCCACCAGCGTCACCGCGCTGGCGACCATCACCATGATCGCGACCACGATCAGCACCTCGACCAGCGTGACGCCGCGCCCTCGCGTACGCCGGCTCCTCCGCATCTTCTCGCCCATGTCGTTCCTCCTCCGGGCGCCGCGCTTCGCAGGCGCCGTGCCAGCGCGGGATCCCCGTGGAAAGCCGGGATCCCGACGCGCACGCGGAGGACAGGCGCCAGCGTGACGCGGAGGCTGCCCCGGAGGCTGCCAGAGTGGCAACGCGCTCCGCGGGAGAGGCTGGAGCAACTCTCCGCCGGGCCCATGGCTGCCCGGCGGACCGGACCGCATGCTGATCGGGCATGGTTGAAGCGCCGCCCAGGCCCAGCGCCGTCGCGGTCATCCTCGCCGGCGCCGTCACGAAGGGCGCGTTCGAGGCCGGCGCGCTCCAGGTGATCGCCGAGCGCGGGATCGCCGTGAGGCGCATCGTGGCGGCGAGTCTCGGGCGCGCTGAACGGGACGGCGTACGCCGCCGGCGTTCGCGCGCGCCGCGAGCGCGAGGCGGCGGCGGATTCTCCGGGACGTCTGGGAGAATCACGCAGGGCTCTGCGACGTGCTCGCCCCGAGCCTCCGCGACATCGTGCGCCGCCGCGGGATCTCGGACCAGAGCAAGCTCCTCGCCCTGCTCCGCGAGCACGTGAAGCCCAGCGCCGCGCCCGAGCCGGCGCCGATCGATCTCGGCTTGATCACGGCCCCGCTCTGCGGCGCCCCGGGGCGTGGGATGGGGGTGCCGGCGACCACCTACACGCAGGTGATCGGCTTCACCGGCGAGAGCTTCGAATCGACCGGAGCGGCTCGCCGAGGTCCTGCGCGCGGCGACCGCCTCTGCGGCGCTCCCCCTGCTCTTCGCGCCCGTCGACCTGCCCGGCCTCGGGCCCTGCGTGGACGGCGGCATCGTGGCGAACACGCCCATTCGCTACGCCTTCGGCGACGACGGCGGCGCCTCGATCGACGCGATCCTCGTCGTGGCGGCGACGCCCGCCTCCCTCGGGCCGGAGCGGCGCGAGTACACCGGGGGCGCGCTCCTCGCGCACGTCATCGACATGCTCTTCAGCGAGTGGCTCTTCCAGGATCTCCGCCGCAGCCACCGGCTCAACGAGCGGCTCGGCGCCCTCGAGGCCCTCGCGAGGCGCAAGGGCTGGAGCCCCGAGGACCTCCACGAGGTGCGCGCCGCCCTGGGATGGGAGCGCCGGAGGGCGATGTCCATCGTCTCCATCCGGCCGCTCCTTCCCTTGCCGGGCACGCTGTTCTCCGGGTTCCGCGACGCGGGCGTCCGGCGCGCATACGTCGCGGCGGGCGAGGAGCGCGCGCGGGCGGTGCTCGACGAGCTCGGGTGGCGCTGACGGGGCTTGCGGTCCGGCGGCCTCGGCCCCAGGTGCACGCGGCGGGGGCGTCATGCAGGCTCGGGAGCGGAGGGCCGGTGCTCACGCGGCGTTGATCGCCCTCGCCCTCGGCGCCTGCTCGGACCCGCGCGATCCCTGCGGCTCGGCCGCGCAGGCCCAGACCCCGTCGACCGGCTGGAGGATCGTCAACGCCTTCGACTTCAACGACGACGGCTTCAACGACGCGCTGTGGAACGACCCCACCACCAACCGCATCGCCGTGTGGCTCACCCGGGGGACGGGCCTCCTCGAGGCGGGCCCGGGAGATCCCGGGCCCGCCGGGGACGGGGTGGGGCGCCATCACGTGCCAGGACTTCAACCGCGACGGCATGGCCGACGTGCCCTTCTTCAGCCCCGACGAGGGGTACGCCGTCGCCTGGCTCATGCGCGGCACCCAGGTCCTGGAGACGGGGCCGCCAATCCCGCGGCCGGCCGACGGCTGGGTCCTCGCGTACACCGGCGACATGAACGGCGACGGCATGGACGACCTGCTCTGGTACAACGCCACGACCGCCCGCATCGCCGTCTGGTTGATGATGGGGACGTCCGTCAGCGGAATCGGGCCGAGCTCCCGGGGCCGTCCGGCGACGGATGGGTCGTCCCCTCCATCAACGACTTCAACTTCGACGGCACGGGGGACATCCTCTGGTTCAACACCGTGAGGCAGAGCGTCAGCATCTGGCTCATGCGCGGCACGCAGGTCCTCGAGCGCGGCCCGGAGCTCCCCGGGCCGCCGGGCAAGGGCTGGGTCGTGCCCACGGGCGCGGACTTCAACGGCGACGGCATCACCGACGTCCTCTGGAACAACCCCGTCACCAACCGGATGGCCGTCTGGCTGATGCGCGGCACGCGCGTCCTCGAGCCTGGGCCGGAGATCCCCGGGCCGCCCGGCGACGGGTGGTCGCTCGGCTCGGGAGGCGACGTGAACGGCGACGGCATGGCGGACGCCTTCTGGCAGAACCCCGCGCACCACCGGATGGAGCTCTATCTGATGCGCGGGACGCAGCTCCTCCTCCCGGGGCCGGAGCTCCCCCGGGCCGCTGTGAGCCTCGCGTCCCAGGTCGCCGAGGATCCTTGTCGACGAGGGTGAAGCATGAGGACATCGCACTGGAACGCCGGGCTCTTGATCGCTTGTTGCTTCGTCGCCTGCTCCGATCCCCGCGCGCCGCTCGACGGCCCGGCGGGCGTCGCCGAGCAGCCGTTCTGCCGCGGGGGCTTCGCCGTCGCGAACGTCGTGATCGATCCCACGACGACCTACCACACCGACCCTGCATCGCTCCTCGTCTCCGCCGAGGGCTGCGGCCCGCGCACGCTCAACCTCGTCGTCTCCACCTCCCTCTCCCCGAGCGTCTCGTACAGCGGCACGTACACGCCCACGGACGCGCAGCTCACCCAGGCGCTCGGGTACAGCGTGACCGCGACGTTCACCGTCGAGGCCGACTCGACCGTCCTGATCCCGGTGGACTCGTACGCGCGGGTCGACGCGTACCCGACGTACCAGCGGGCCGCCTACCAGGTCGTCGGAACGGATTGTCCGGGCCAGGTCGTCGTGGGGAGCGGCGTGGCGCTGAAGCCGGTCGGCGTGTTCTTCTCCACGTGCGGCGTCATCGGCACGCCCGGGTGCGGCTACGGGTGTGTCGGCGGCGTCCCGGACCCCGCCGCGGGGGCAGGCGGGGGAGGGGGCACCGGCCTCCCGCCCGGCGCATCGGGGCTGGGGGGAGCGGGAGGTGGGTCGCCGGGGAACCCCGGAATTCCGCCCGGCGCCTGGGGCGTCGACGGAGGCGCGCCGGACGGAGGCTGATGGAGCGAGCCCCGGCCCGCCGGCGGCATCCAAGGCCAGAGGGGGTGAGGCGTGAACCGACCCTGCTTGCTTCTTTCGTTCACGTGCGCGCTCTTCGTCCATGGCACCGCGCTGGCGCTCCCGACGAGCATGAAGTTCGGGGCCTTCCTCGACGCGGGGCCCAGCCTCTCGGGGGTCGGCACGATCTCCTTCGAAGCTCACCGGCGAGCAGGTCGGCATGCTGGGCAGCGGGTGGGCCATCATGTGCACCTACCTCGTCCTCTGGCAGGCGCCCTCGGGTGCCCCCTACACCCAGTTCTGCACGGTGAACGAGCCCACGAGCCTCGGCTTCAGCAACTGCGAGGCGAACTCGCAGGAGACGCTCGACACCATCGTCATGCGCATGCCCAGCTCTCCCTGCGCGGGCTTCGACGACAACGGCGAGGCGCACAACGTCTTCCACCTCGTCACCGGCGAGAGCGACAACGGGCTCCTGGGCCTCATCCAGTTCACCGCCGCGAGCGCGCGCGTCCGCGGCTTCGTCGCGTTCGAGCCTGGAGGCACGGACACCGGCGCGGGGAGCGCTACTTCGAAGCCGGATCCGCGACCCTGCCCATGAAGAGGACGAGGCCCGACGCGCACGTCGCGGAGGAAGAACAGGAAGGGGTGGTCCGCCTTGAACTCCTTCGGCGGGGCCGCGGCGATCGCGGCGCCGGCACTCGCCATCATGACGGCGGTGGCGGCGGCGGCCTCGGTGCCCTTCTCGTCCATCTTGACGAAGGCCTTGTGGAACACCTGCGAGATGAAGAGCCAATCGTCGATCCTCGGCGGGTTGGCGATGCCGGTGAAGTCGGCGTTCGTCCAATCGAACGCGAGCGGCATGCCCAGGGCCGAGAGGGTGTCGCCGAGCGAGAGGGGCGCCGCGGGGGCGATCTCGATCCTTGGGGAGCGAGACGGCGACGGTGGCCGTGGTCGCCGCGCCGACCCACCTGTCGAAGACGGCGGGGACAGGCGCGCCTCGACCGCAGCGAGCCCGTCGACGGCGTCGGGGAGCACGAAGTCCATGGCCGAGCGCCCGTTCTCATAGGGTATCTCCAGGACCTTGACCCCGTCCGTCTCCGCGAAGTGGAGGTGCTCCATTGGTGCATGGTGGGCACGTTCTTCTGCTGCTCGACGCCGACGAAGAAGGGCGCGGGCGCCGTGCTCTCTTTCTTGAACGGGCGTCGCCCAGTCGCCGAGGAAGTAGACGGCGTTGACCAGCGCGAGGCGCGTCTGTCGTCCACGGCGCCGACGAGGGGACCAGGTCCTTGATGCGGTCGCTGGGTCTCGCTCGCGACCCAGGCGTTGATCCGAGCTGCGGCTCGCGTCGGCCCCCATCTTGAAGTCGAGCAGGCTCCAGCGGCGCGCCGAAGGCGCTCTCACGCGCGCGAGGTAGGGCTGCTCGAACGGCGAACGTCTTCTCGCCGAAGAGGCGGTTGACGATGCGGACGGTCACCTTCTGGTCCGGAGCGCCGTAGCTCGCGAGGAGGGAGCCCGCGATGTCGAGCGTGCGATCCGCGGGGCCGTCAGGTGGAGCACGCTGGCCATCTGGGCGGCCGTCTCGCCCTTGGCCCCCGCCCAGGTCATGCCCAGCGCGGTCATGATGCTGAGGGGCGACACGCGAGGTTGCCCTGCTGCCGCGGAGCCGTGTCTAGAGAGTCGAGCGCGAAGGCGTTGCTCGCTCTTCGCCAAGCCCGCGAGCTCTTCGCGGTCGTGACGGGCTTCGCCAGGGGGGCCGGGCTCGGGGAGCGGCGGCTCGGGGGCCTTCGGCCTGGGGGTGGAGGTCACCGGGGCCGGCGGCGACGCGTCGACGGCGTTCGAGGAGGAGGCGGGGGAGCCGGCGGGTCGCACGCGGCGAGGGCGAGGGAGAGGGCGGCGAGCGGGAGGGATTGGTGGAGGATGGATCGCATGGGTCTTGGTGCCTTTGATGACGGACCAGCGGCGCGCTCGGTCTACCAGACCCGCCGCCGCGCGCGGGTCACGAACGCTCCCCGAGCGTATGCTGGGCGTCGCATGCCCTCCCGCCCTTGGCTCGGAGCCGCCCTCGCCGCGCTCGCCTGTGGCCTCGCCACGCGGTGTACTCCGAGGGAGCGCGCCAAGGGCGACCTCGCCCACGACGTCGCCCGCGCCGACGCGAGCGCCTCCGCGTCCCCCGCCATCGCAGCGATCGCGGCCGCCTCGCGCCTGACCTGCGCGCTCTCCGCCAATCACGCCGTCCGCTGCTGGGAACCCTCCAATCCGCGCCCCCGCGAGGAGCTCTTCCGAGCGACGCGGAGCCTTTACATGAGCCACTCCGACCTCTGCGTCACGACGACCGGCGGCCAGGTCATCTGCCAGGCCATCGATCGCGTGGGCGCGCCCTCCGCCGCCATCCCCCTCTCCCCGGTGGAGATCCTCTCCCTCGCCTCCGGCCCGCGCGAAACCATCGCCTACGCCCTCCTCCGCACCGGAGGCGTGGTCGCCTTCCGGCCCCGGGACGAGCCCAGGCCCGTCACAATCGAGGGGTTGCGCGGCGTCACGGTGCTGGGCGCCGGCGGTCGTGCCTGCGCCGTGACCGTCGATCGCAGGGCGGTGTGCTGGAGCCATGCCGAGGTCCAGGAGGCGATGGACGCGGGCAAGCCCACCGCGCAGCCGCACCTCGTCCCGGTGCCCGCCCTCGACGGCGCCCGCGCCCTGGGCGACGGCGTCGCGATCACGACGGCGGGGCGTCTCGTCGAATGGGACGCGCACGTCGTTCGCGGTGCCCCCGACCTTCACGACGTCGGCGTCGAGGGCGCGAGGCGCTTTGCGGGAGCCGGCCGCACGCTCTGCGCGCTGATCGCCGGCGGCCGGGTCACCTGCCGCGGGGGCGAGGGCTTCGTGCCGGTCGCGGGGATCGAAGGGGCCGTCGATCTGGCTGTGGGGGATGGCCGCGGCTGCGCCGTGCGCGAGGGCGGAGACGTCTGGTGCTGGGTCGGCGGTGCCGCACCGCGGCGCATGCCCTGACCTGCGTCGGGCGCCCCCCGTTCCCGATTGCGGCGCCGGGGGTCCGCGATCCGTTCTACGCTCCGTCCATGCGTGGATCCGAGCTCATGGCCTCCCTTCCCCCGACTGAAGACCTCGATGCGAGAAACGCGCGCGGCGATGCAGTGCTCGCCGCGGTGCGGGGAGGCGTCGCCTTACCCATCGACTGGAGGCCGGTGCGCACCCAGTCTGGCTCGCACCAGGGCACCTTCTACGTCGCCTCCGACACCCTCCGCTTCGGCGTGGCCGGCGACAACGACGACCCCGGCGACTGGGACTGGGTGCGCATCGCGGTGACCGCGCCCGTCGCGCAGCAGGTCGCCGACCTCCTCGGCGTGCTCCTGCCGACGGACCGCATCTGCGACCTGGTCCACCGGAGCGCCAACGTCGTCCTCTCCCCGCACCCGCACCCTCCCGTCCTCTCGACCACGGCCCGGCAGCTCCAGCACCATGCCGAGATCGAGCAGGAGCGCGCCGGGCGCACCGGCCTGCTCAGCACGGTGGGCAAGGAGTGGATCCTCGAGCGTCGAGCTCTTCCCGGCCTCGGCTCCACGCCACCCGCTCGGCAAGGGGGGCGCCATCAACTACGGCTGGCACACGAAGGGCCCCATCGGCCCCAACGGGCCCTTCCCCGGGCGCGACGGCTTCATCCTCTGGCAGACGCGCGGCTTCCGCCACGACATCGGCCACGTCGACTACAGCCAGTGGGTCCCGCGCCTCGTGCACCCGAGGATGGTGCTCGACGGCGAGGAGGTGGCGACGGCGGACGTCCTCACCTCGCAGGACCCGGACATCGCCCACCTCCTGACCTACGACGGCCCGCTGGAGGGGACGCGGTACCCGATGGTGCAACCGCTCGACGCCATCGCCACGCCGGCGCCGCTCCCGCAGGTCCCGGCCGAGGTGGCGTAGGCGCTGGCCGAACGGGGTCGCCCCGCCCTCTTCCTACCCATCGTCGCCGTCGTTCGCCGCAGGGCCGTCGAGCACCTGCCCGGACACGTCCGCCCTCCACGGCGGCATCTCCTCGATGCCCAGCCCGCGCAGCCGCGTGCCCATCAGCTCCAGGAGATCGTGGTACTCGCGCAAGACGGCGTGGTAGCTCCTCCCGCTCGCCCTGGCCACGTGCTTCACGTGCGCGCCGTAGGCATGGCACTGCTCCACGAGGTGCCGCTGCTCGGGGCGGAGGCCGCCGACCACCTTGCGCAGCGCGTCCCCTGCGTTCGTCGCGGCCTCCAGCTCCACCACGCCATCCTCGCCGCGCGCGGCGAGCGCGCTCGCGCTCCCCCACTCGAGCAGGCCGCTCATCCCGACGCCGTCTGCGAAGCACGCGAGGCCGCGGGTCGCGCTCTCGCGCGTCACCGTCCAGGGATCGAGCGCCCGCTTCTCGTGCGCCAGGAAGGCGCACATCGCCTTCCGGATCCGCGCCAGCATCGGCTTGTCCTGGCCGTGGTCTTTGCGCAGCCGGTTCAGGAGCGCGTAGATCGCGTAATACAGCGCCCACTGCGCGTACGTAACGCCGCGCTCCAAGTCGTACGTGGCCGCCGCCTCCACCGCACCGCGGACGGCGACCGGGAGCATCGCGGACCGGGGGAGCGCCGACGCATCGTCGCCCAGCGCCTCGGCAACCGCGTCGATCGCGCGCGAGGGCACCTGGGGCTTCGAGCGCGACCCTCACGCGCGGCTCCGCGACGGGAACGGCGTGGGGCGCGCCGAAGACGATCGCCACGAGGACCGCGAAGATGCCGAGCCTCGCGGTCGTGACGGCGCGATTCGGGCGGAGGAGCGTGGCGTGGGTCGAGCGGAACATTGCTGCGGACGTGGTCATGGAACCATGGAGTGGTCGTACCCTCCAGGAACCCGAGCCACTTCAGTCGAGGAGCATCTCCCGTCGGGCTCACTGGTTACCGCGACACTGCACGCGCCGCCCTCCTCGCTCGGCGTCGCGCGGTACGCGCGCGCGTACCCAGACACGCAAGCCGGTCCGCGCCGGTGAGGTCCCACCGAGGAGCGGGTCCGTGGACCAGGGCCGAAGCCCGCAATCTCCAGGAAGTGAATCGCGCGGCACGACGCTTGCTCAGGGCGACGGGCCTGTGTGCGGACCGCCGTGCTCCGGCGCGTACCCCGCACCTCCTGGAGGATCGTTTCATGAACAAGATTGCTCTCGCCGCCCTCGCGCTCGCGCTCACCGTGCCCTCCCTCGCCTCGGCGCAGGAGACCCCCGCCGAGCAGCCCCCGGCCGAGCAGCCCCCGGCCGAGGCCGAGAAGCCGCCCTCGTCGGGCGTCGGCTTGCTCGTGGCCGGCGGCATCTTCACGGGCCTCGGCGCGGTCAACTTCGCCACCGCGCCCCTCTGCTCCACGCTGACGAGCCTGGGCAGCAGCGGCCAGCAGGGCTGCCTGGACGCGTCGCTCATCCTCGGCGGCGTCCTCCTGGCGACGGGCATCCCGCTACTCATCGTCGGCGGCGTGAAGCGCCACGCGTACACCGAATGGAAGGCGAACCACACGGCGCTCGCGGGCCTCGGCTTCTCGGCCCGGAGCGGCGGGGCGACGCTGACGTGGAAGGCTGCGTTCTGATCCGCCGCGTCGGGTCCGGTGCGATGGTGCCGCGGGGACAACGGGTGGAGGAAGATCATGAATGAGCAAGAGAAGGATGCGAGCGATCGAGAAGCGTTCCAGTACGAGATGAAGCTCCATCGAGACCTCGCCGCGAAGTTCGCGGGGACGGGGACCGCGAGCCTGCTTCTCGGGGGCTTTCTCAGATCGAGCCTCGTCCTGATCCTGATCCTGGGCGTGCTCGCCATCGTCTTCTATGCAAAGGCGTGGAAGCACTGGAGCGAGGCGCGCTCGGTCGAGATGCGCACGAGAACGTGAACGCGGCATCACGACCTCCCCACACCGCCCACTGTCGCACGGCCCTCGCGCATTGACGCCGGTCGTGCACGAGGAGTACGTGCCCCGATGCCTGATCTCGCCCGCTTGAACCGTCTCCGCGGCCTCGTCGCCGTGCCCCTCCTCGTTGCCGCGTCGGCCGTTGGCTCCGGGTGCGCCGGGTCGGAGGCGCCGGATCCCTCGCCAGCGAGCGCCTTGCGGCAGCGTTTCCCCGACCGGGCCGGGCAGGTGCTGGAGCAGGGTGGGCCTCTCGTCGCCACCGACGAGGGCTTCGTCTTCGCCGGGCCGAACGAGCGAGCGCCCCTCGTCACCTTCCCCCGCGTCGGCCAGGAGGCGATGCGCCTGCGCGGGTTCGGGGACGTCGAGGTGCGGGTGCGGGAGCTCGGCGCGACGGGCGAGAGCGCGCTGGTCGAGCGGGCGGTCGTGTACCGGCGCGCGGGGGGGACGTCGTTCTGGACCGCGACGTCGAGCGGCGCGGAGGAGTGGCTGCACCTCGACGCGGGCGCGGTCCGCGCCGGGGAAGCCGTGGCGGCCTGGGAGGTCGAGGGGGCGGTCGTGCGGCAGCGCGGCGCGGGCGTCGAGGTCGTCGACGCGGGTGGGGTCGTGCGCCTCGCGGTGACCGCGCCCGCCGCCTACGCGCAAGGAGGCCGGGAGGTCGCGGCGCGGCTCGTCGGGGACGGGTCGACGATCGCGCTGTACGTCGACGGCGCGGGCGCCGAGGCGGTGCTGGTCGATCCAGCGTGGGTCCCCGTCCCCTCCATGGCCGTCCCCCACACCGATCACACGGCGACGCTGCTCGGGAGCGGCAAGGTCCTGATCGCGGCCGGCTACGGCCTCCCGAACGCGGAGCTTCGACCCGGTCGCGAACACCTGGTCCTCCGGCGGATCCATGAACGAGGCCCGCTCCTCGCACACGGCGACGCTGCTCGGGAGCGGCAACGTGCTCATCGCGGGCGGCGCGGGCGGCCCGACCGGGATGGCCACGACGAGCACGGCGCTCTACGACCCCGTGGCGAACGCCTGGTCCACGCCGAGCCCGATGATCGCGGCGCGCGAGGCCCACACCGCGACGCTCCTCGGAAGCGGCGAGGTCCTCGCGGCGGGTGGAGACTACTACGGCACGACCGCAGAGCTGTACGATCCCGTTGCGAACGTCTGGGCCTCGGCGGGTACGCTGATCGCAGGTCGATGGTACCACACCGCGACGATGCTCCTGAACGGCAAGGTGCTGCTCGCGGGCGGCCTCGGCACGACCGGGGGCCTCGCGAGCGCGGAGCTCTACGACCCGGTGGCAGGCACCTTTTCGCTGACCGGCCCGATGACGGCGGGCCGCTGGCTCCACACGGCGACCCGGCTCCCGGACGGCAAGGTGCTGGTCGCGGGCGGCTTCGGCACCACCACCGCGCTGACGAGCGCGGAGCTCTACGACCCGGGGGCGGGCACCTGGTCACCGGCGGGCGACATGAGCCAGGCCCGGGGGCACTACGCCGCCGTCCTGCTCGCGGGCAGCAAGGTGCTCGTCACGGGCGGCGACGACGGCAACCTCGACACCCTGGCGACCACCGAGGTGTACGACGAGGCGACGGGCACATGGTCGCCGGGCGCCACGATGAACCAGAGCCGCGAGCGCCACACGGCGACGGTGCTCGCGAACGGCAGCGTGCTCGCGGCCGGTGGCCAGATCGGGGAGGGCAGCGTCCTGACGAGCGCCGAGCTGCTCGCCGGCGCGATGGGCGGCGGTTGCACGGCGCCGAGCGGTTGCCCGAGCGGCTTCTGCGTCGACGGCGTCTGCTGCGACGCGGCCTGCACCGGAACCTGTCAGGCGTGCACCGCCGCCAAGAAGGGCAGCGGCGCCGACGGCACCTGCGGCCCCATCGCGAACGGGACCGACCCCGACGGCGAGTGCGCCCAGCAGGCACAGTCGACCTGCGGCACCAACGGGTCCTGCAACGGCGCCGGCGCCTGCGCGCTCTGGCCCTCGGGTACGCCCTGCGGGGCGGGCACCTGCAACGGCACCATGGTGCTTTCCCAGGTCTGCGACGGCAAGGGCTCGTGCGCGAGCGGCGCCGCCGAGGACTGCGCGCCCTATGTCTGCTCGGCGGGCGCGTGCAAGGTGTCGTGCGCCACCAGCGCCGACTGCGTCTCCGGCGCCACCTGCACCGCAGGCGTCTGCGGCGGCCTGGGGGCCGACGGGGCCGCCTGCGGGTCGGGCTCGCAGTGTCAGTCCGGCGCCTGCGCGGACGGCGTCTGCTGCGACACGGCCTGCACCGGCCTCTGCCAGGCGTGCACCGCCGCCAGGAAGGGCAGCGGCGCCGACGGCGTTTGCGGCCCCGTCGCGGCGGGCGCCGACGCCGGCGGCGACTGCGCGGTGCAGCTCGCCGCGACCTGCGGCCTGACGGGCGCCTGCGACGGCTCGGGCGGCTGCCAGCTCTACGCGGAGGGCACCTCCTGTGGGCCGTCCCTCTGCCTGGGCGCCGTCGTCGAGCAGCACACCTGCGACGGCGCGGGCACGTGCGGCCTCCAGGCCGGCGGCGTCGACTGCACGCCCTACGCGTGCGCCGGCGGGGCCTGCGCGACCACGTGCGCGACGGACGCCGATTGCGCCGCGGGGTACGTGTGCACTGGAGGGTCCTGCGAGCTGCCGAGCACCACCAGCAGCACGGCGAGCACCACGAGCACGGGCGCCGGTGGCGCCGGTGCTGGCGGCGTCGCGGGCACCGGGGGCGCGAGCAGCACGGCGAGCACCGGCGCCACGACGGGCACGGGCGGCGTCGCGAGCGCGAGCAGCACGACGGGCGAGGGCGGCGCGAGCGAGGGCGGCGCGGCGGGCGGCGCGCCCGGGCCGACGTCCGGCTGCGGGTGTCGCACGGCGGCCGGCGACGCGCCGCGACCCGGCGCGCTGCTCCTGGCGGCCGGGCTCGCGGTCGTCACGGCGCGCCGCCGGCGCCGAGCGGTGGCGCGTCTCCGCGGCCTCGTCGTCGTCCCCGTCCTTGCTGCGGCGTCGGGCGCTGGCTTGGGGTGCGCCGGGCCGGAGGGATCGGATCGGTCGCCGGGGAACGCGTTGCGGCAGCGTTTCCCCGACCGGGCCGGGCAGGTGCTCGATTCGAGGTCGGGCTCTCGTCGCCACCGACGAGGGCTTCGTGCTCGCCGGGTCGGACGAGCGAGCGCCCCTCGTCACGTTCCCCCGCGACGGACAGGGGGCCGTCACGCTCCGCGGGTTCGGGGACGTCGAGGTCCGGGTGCGGGAACTCGGCGCAACGGGCGACAGCGCGCTGGTCGAGCGGGCGGTCGCGTACCGGCGCGCGGGGGGGACGTCGTTCTGGACCGCGACCTCGAGCGGCGTGGAGGAGTGGCTGCACCTCGACGCGGGCGCGGTCCGCTCCGGGGAGGCCGTCGCGGCCTGGGAGGTCGAGGGGGCGCTCGTGCGACAGCGCGGCGCGGGCGTCGAGGTGGTCGACGCAGGCGGCGTCGTGCGCCTCGCGGTGACCGCGCCCGCAGCCTACGCGCAAGGAGGCCGGGAGGTCACGGCGCGGCTCGTCGGGGTCGGGGCGACGATCGCGCTGTACGTCGACGGCGCGGGCACCGAGGCGGTGCTGGTCGATCCAGCGTGGGTCCCCGTACCCTCCATGTTCCAGGCGAACGGCGGGCACACGGCGACGCTGCTCGGGAGCGGCAAGGTCCTGATCACCGGCGCGGACGCGGAGCTCTACGACCCGGTCGCGAACACGTGGTCCAAGGGTGGAACCGTGCCCGAGTACCGCGTCGAGCACACGGCGACGCTCCTGGGAAACGGCAAGGTCTTCGTGACGGGCGGCGAGGACGGGATGTCCCTGAACAGCACGGCGCTCTACGATCCCGTGACGAACACCTGGTCCACGACGGCCCCGATGAGCACGACGCGCGCGACCCACACGGCGACGCTCCTCGGGAACGGCGAGGTTCTCGTGGCGGGTGGAGCCGGCTACGGCACGACCGCGGAGCTGTACGACCCGGCGGCGAACACCTGGGCCTCGGCGGGTACGCTGATCTACGGTCGCTTCTCGCACACCGCGACGATGCTCCCGAACGGCAAGGTGCTGCTGGCCGGCGGCAACAGCCCGAGCGGGAGCCAGGCGACCGCGGAGCTCTACGATCCGGTCGCGGGCACCTTCTCGCCGACCGGCTCGATGAGCGAGGCCCGCTGGTTCCACACGGCGACGCTGCTCCCGGACGGCAAGGTGCTGGTCGCGGGCGGCCTCGACAGCTCCGCGCTGGCGACCGCGGAGCTCTACGATCCGGCGACGGGGACCTGGTCGCCGACCGGCTCCATGAGCACGGCCCGGACGGTCCACGCCGCCGTCCTGCTCCCGGGCAGCAAGGTGCTCGTCACGGGCGGCGACGACGACACCGGCAACACCCAGGCGTCCACCGAGGTGTACGACGAGGCGACGGGGATCTGGTCGCCGGGCGCCACGATGAACCAGAGCCGCGAGTTCCACACGGCGACCGTGCTCCCCGGCGGCGGCGTGCTCGCGGCAGGTGGCCAGTCGGGGATGCCACCCTACAGCCTGGCGAGCGCCGAGCTGCTCCCCGTCGGGACGAGCGGCCCTTGCGGGGCGCCGACCGATTGCCCGAGCGGCTTCTGCGTCGACGGCGTTTGCTGCGACACCGCCTGCACCGGAACCTGCCAGGCGTGCACCGCCGCCAAGAAGGGCAGCGGCGCCGACGGCACCTGCGGCCCCATCGCGAACGGGACCGACCCCGACGGCGAGTGCGCCCAAGCCGCGCCGTCGACCTGCGGCACCAGCGGGTCCTGCAACGGCGCCGGCGCCTGTGCGCTGTGGCCCTCTGGCACGCCCTGCGGGGGCACCTGCAACGGCACCATGGCCCTTTCCCAGGTGTGCGACGGCAAGGGCAACTGCGCGAGCGGCGCCGCGACGGACTGCGCGCCCTACGTCTGCGCCTCGGGCGCCTGCAAGACGCCGTGCGCCACCAGCGCCGACTGCGTCCCCGGCGACACCTGCACCGCGGGTGTCTGCACCAGCCCGCTCCCCAACGGCGCCGCGTGCGCGTCGGGCTCGCAGTGCCAGTCCGGCGCCTGCGCCGACGGCGTTTGCTGCGACACGGCGTGCACCGGCACCTGCGTGGCGTGCACGGGAGCCCTGAAGGGCAGCGGCGTCGACGGCGTGTGCGGCCCCGTCGCAGCGGGCGCCGACTCCAGCGGCGACTGCGCGGTGCAGCTCGCCGCGACCTGCGGCCTGACGGGCGCCTGCGACGGTTCGGGCGGCTGCCAGCTCTACGCGGCGGGCACGTCCTGTGAGCCGTCCCTGTGCCTGGGCACCGTCGTCAAGCAGCACACGTGCGACGGCGCGGGCACGTGCGGCCTCCAGGCCGGCGGCGTCGACTGCACGCCCTACGCGTGCGCCGGCGGGGCCTGCGCGACCACGTGCGCGACGGACGCCGATTGCGCGGCAGGGTACGTGTGCACCGCAGGGTCCTGCGGGCTGTCGAGCACCACCAGCAGCACGGCGAGCGCCAGCAGCACGGGCGCAGGAGGGGCCGGCGCCGGGGGCGCGGGAGGCACCGGAGGCGAGAGCACGGCGAGCACGAGCAGCACGACGGGCAGCTCCTCGTCGGGTACCACGTCGTCCACCTCGAGCAGCGGGACGGGCGGCGCCGCGACCACGGCCGGGACGGGCACCGGCGGCAGCGGCGCGGGCAACCCTCCGACGGCGGGAGGGTGCGGCTGCCGCGTCGCCGGCGAGCCCACGTCGCCCGATCGCTCCCCGCTCGCAGCGGTCGCGGCGATGGCGATGCTCGTCGCCCTGCGCCGGCGGCCGCGCCGGGGGACGGCTGCCGGCTCGCGCACGTGCCCTTCGCCTACCTGAAGAACGACCCCATCCTCAGATCGGCGGAAAGCCGCACGCCCACAGCATGTAGCTGCTGTCGAGCGCCCCCGACGCGGGGCAGAGCCACGCGATGGTCTGCACCGTCGTCGTGTCGCGCTCGCACGTGCACGCCCCCGTATCGCAGACGACGGCGTACTCGTGGCCGTCCTGCGATGTCAGGGAACACCCGCAAGAGCCGTTGGCACCCTGACACGTCGGCCCCGCCGCGAAGACTTGCACGTCGATCGCCCCGGTTGCCGGCGAGTAGCAGTTATCGTTCAGGCAGCAGAACTGAGGCATGGACGAGGAGGTGGTCCACCCCGGCAAGCAGGCGGGACACGTCGCGGTCACTCCCGCCGGCGGCTCCTGCGGGGTCTGACAGTCTTCCGCACCGTTGCAGCAAGTGTACGGATTGGGTCCGGGCGTCTGGCCGGGCGCGCACGGCGTCGGACACGGGGCGCCATCGCACGTGTAGGTGCAGGGCCCGGGCACGATCCAGGGGTTCGGCGCCTCGCCACCACCGCCTACCGCCCCGGTGGTGCTCGTGGTGCCCGTGCCGCCCGCACCCGTCCCCGCAGCGTCGAGGATGACGTTCCCGCCGCAAGCGGCGAGCACGGTAAAGAGCAAGCTCAGCGCGCCGGCCGAAGGCTGAAGCAATGAAGAAAGACGAAAGCGCATCTCCACGACTCACACCTTGTCCGGTGAACGGTCAAGAGAACTTCAACGCAGAGACGCAGAGGCGCAGAGACGCAAAAAGGCAAGAAGCAGAGAAGAACATCTCTTTGCTTTTTTGCGTCTCTGCGTCCCTGCGTCCCTGCGTTAAATTCCGGACATCTCTCGAGGAGGCGCGGCTCTCACGAGGCGGGGCGACGCGCTCAGGTCGGGTTGGACTGGGTGCAGAAGCCGTTGATGCAGAGATCGCCGGCGTCGCAGCAGTCGGCGCTCGACTTGCACTTGTCGCCGGGCTTCGAGCACGTGCCGCTCGGCGGCGTGTTGGAGCAGATGAGCGCCCCGCCGTCGCCGTCGGCCTCGCAGTAGCCGTTGCAGCACTGATCGCCGGTCATGCAGGAGGAGCCGTCGGGCTGGCACGGGTCGAGGACCCAGAAGCCGCGCGAGTTGCCGGCGAGCAGCTCCTGCCCCGGCAGGTAGAAGGCGGGGTGGCTCGAGTCGGTGCCCGGGGCCTGGCTGAGGTCGACCGCGGCGACCCAGAGCTTCTTGGGCGTGACGTTCTTGCTCAGGTCGACGCCGCGCGGGTCGCTGCAGAAGGGCGGGATGTCGGCGACGGTGCCGTACATGCGGCGGCTCGTGAAGACGACCCACGCGTAACCGCCGGAGGCGATGGGGTTCACGGTGGGCTCGTAGTTGTGATCGACGTCGTCGGAGTGGTCGAGGTCCATGTCGGCGTAGGGCGTGCCGGCGCCGACCTGGATGCCGTCCGCGGAGCACGCGAGCGTGGATTTCGGCGGCCAGCTTGGGCAGGTAACCCTTGCCGTTGAGGTTGTCGAGCGCGGTCACGCTGGCCGCGCCGGCGAGGTTGGTCCACTGGATCTGCGCCAGCGCGCCTCCGCGCGTGCACGGCTCGGCGCCGGCGCCGTCGTGGCCCGGATTGCTCTGGTGGTGGAACACGACGGACTTGCTGTCCGGGAAGAAGGCCGGCCAGGCGGCCACCAGCCCCGCGTTGCTGGTGTCGTCGACGACGGTGACCGCGCTGGAGAAGACGCCGGTGGTCACGTCGAAGCTCATCACGGTCACCTTGGGGCCCATGCCCGAGTTGAAGGCGACGAGCGTGCCGTCGGGCGAGAACGCGGGCGTGTACGGGTTGGCGGGCAGCCCCATGGGCTGCATGGGCGAGAGGGTGCCCGCAGGCAGCGTGAGGAGCTTGCCCCCGCGGGTCAGCGTCTGCGAGCCGTCGGGGAAGATGGCGGAGTAGGTCGTATCGGCGACGGGGGTGCCGCCGGGGTCCGAGAGCGGGGTCTCGGTCTCGCCCGACGCGGCGAGGGTGTAGGCGTCTCCCCAGGAACGGGTGCTGTCGTGCTGGGTCACGAGCACCGAGCCGAACGCCGCGACCGAGTGACATACGCGGCACGGGTCGCCGGTGGTGGTCTTCGGGTTCATCTCGGGGGGCGGGAGGGTGCCGCCGGCGACGAGCTTGGGGGCCGTGTCGCCGACGTGGATCGAGAGCACGGCGCCGCCGAAGAGCTTCCCGTTGATGTCGCTGGCGTAGTTCTGCGCGAGCTCCGTGCCGTACGAGTTGTAGTAGATGATGCCCGAGAGCCGCGCGGGGGCGATGGTCCACGTCTCCGTGATGGGCCCGTAGGCCATGCCGCCCTTCGCCACAGTGAGGCTGACCGTGATCGGGTTCGCGGAGCCGCCGGCGCTGTTGGTGGCCATGTCCCACACGTCCTGCGGGATCGGCATGCGGATGAAGTTGCCGCCCGTGGTCTTGAGGATGGCCGGGGGGCCGAACGTGCCGGTGTAGGTGAACGAGCCGTCGGCCGTCGCGAGGCCGATCTGGATCGCGTCGGCGTCGCCGGGCGCGGTGCCGCCGGGGGGCGTCCAGGTCCACTGGAGCAGGGGCGCGAGCAGGCCGCGGGGCCAGACGGTCTTGTCGTAGGGATAGAGGAAGGAGAGGCCCTGGGCCTGGCCGTTGCCCGTCGGGTTCTGGAGCGCCATCAGCGTCGGCATGTCCGTGACGCTGGAGCCGAGGCCCTCGCCGCCGACGCCGCCGACGCCGCCGCCGGCCGTGAGAATCCCCGGCGCCGGCGGGGATTTGCGAGCCCTCGGAGGGGTTGCTGGTCGGGCCGTTCTGGGCCGCGACGAGCTTCACCATGACCTGGCGGGTGACGGTCTTGCCGTTGAGGCCGGCGGTGAGGGTGACCAGGCCGCCGGCGTTGCCGGTGGGGGCGAAGATGGCCGTCGACGAGGGGCCGGCGGGGATGGTGGCGACGTTGCCGAGGTCGACGCCCCAGCCGACGTTGATGGCCTTTCCGTTCAGCGTGGCCTTGTACGTCACGGTCGGCGTGGTCTGGCCCGCCGAGACGGTGATCGTCTGCATCGCCTTGGGCTCCACGTCGAGCCCCTGGGTGCTCATGCCGCCGGTGCTCCCGGAGGTGGTGAGCGAGATGCCGCCCGTGCCCGTGGCGCCGCTCTGCTTCCCGCCCGTGCCGCTGCTCCCGCTGTGCGTGCCGGTGCCGCTCGCGGTGCTCGTGTGCTCGCCGCCGGTGCCGCCGGTGGAGGTGCTCGCCGTGCCGCCGGTGGCGCTGCCGCCGCCTCCGCAGGCTGCCATCCCGACCGCTACCGCCAGCGAAAGAAAGAGCGCGGAGCCGAAGCGAGCATTCGAAGAGGCCATACGAGAAATGTACAGAGCTACGGCTCTGCGCCGCAAGGGACGGTAAGGGTCGTCACCACGCCGTCATGGGGCGCTTCGTCGCGAGCATGCAGGGCACCTCGCGTCCCATCGCGCCCCGGCTGCCCGCGGACGAGCCCGCCCGCGTGCTACGCTCCGGCCCGGATGCCCCCCGCGCCGACGCCGCCCCCGAACATCCCGTCCGAGGACCACATCCTCGTCGACGACGTGAAGAAGTCGTTCGGGGCGACGCAGGTCATCCGGGGCATCACGATGCACCTCCGCCGGCGGGAGACGGCCGTCGTCATCGGCGGATTGGGCGCCGGAAAGACCACGCTCCTCCGCATGCTGATCGGGCTCGAGAAGCCCACGACGGGCCACATCTGGGTGGACGGCGAGGACATCGGCGCGCTCGACGAGTACCAGATGAACCGCGTCCGGCAGAAGTTCGGCATGGTCTTCCAGTACGCGGCGCTCCTCGACTCGCTCAACGTCCTCGACAACGTGGCGTTCCCCCTCCGCGAGCACCGGAAGCACATGACGCGGAAGGAGGTGGACGAGAAGGTGGTCGGGATGCTCAACCTCCTGGGGCTCGAGAACAAAGAGCACAGGATGCCGAGCGAGCTGTCCGGCGGTCAGCGCAAGCGCGTGGGGCTCGCGCGGGCGCTGATGCTGGAGCCGAAGATCCTGATCTACGACGAGCCGACCAGCGGGCTCGATCCGCTCACGAGCCGCATGGTCGACGACCTCATCGAGGAGACGCGCGAGCGCTTCGGCATCACGAGCGTCGTCATCTCGCACGACATGGCGAGCACCTTCCGCATCGCGCACCAGGCCTTCCTGGTGGTCAACGGCCTGGTGATCGCCCAGGGCCGCCCCGACGAGCTGGCCTTCGGCCCGAACGAGGAGGCCCGCAAGTTCATCGCGGCCTCGGGCGTGGCGCCCGACAGGGTGTCGCGGGTGGACCAGAAGGTCGTTGCTGCGGAGTGATCAGGGGGTCTCGCCCGTCTCCTGCGGGGCCAGGACGGCGGGCGGGGGCGGGGGGCGCATTCTCCAGCACGCGCCGGTGCGGTTCGCCTTCTCGGCGAGCCGCTCCCCCAGGTGCGCGGCCTGGAGCCGTTCGAAGGGGAACGCGGTCCCCGGCGCGTCGATGGAGAACGCGCGCGCCACCTTCCCCGCCCGGGGATCGGTCGCCGTCCGCGCGTCCAGGCAGTAGGCGTCGACGAGGTAGCCCGGCAGCGTCTCCAGCGCGATCTCCATCGTGGTGCGCCCGACGTTGGCGCACCGCTCCCGCGGATCCACGCCGGGCCCGAACCACGCGCTCCAGGTCGCCTCGGAAAGGAGGAGGCGGCGCGCAGGGACCTCTGCTTCGTCGCTCGTCAGGATCATCCGGTTGTACGGATCGTCCCCGTGGCTCAGGTACACGTGCTCGCTGACGAAGTACGGCTGCGCGTGGCTGCACGCGGCGGCGCCCGGGCGGCCCTGCCCGCGGACGTTCACGAGCCGGACGGGGATGTTGGCAGCGCGGAGCACGGCGATGAAGAGCCCCGTCGTCCCCCAGCACCCCGCCGTGGTGTGATAGCCGTTCGGCCCGGTGCCCGCGAGCACGCGCGACACCGGCGGCACGCCGCGGTACTGCCAGATCCGCTCGGCGTTGTCGTGCTCCATCCTGCCGGAGAAGTGGTGGAGCCGGCGGGCCCAGGTGATCATCCGCTCGATGGTCTCCCGCCTCGTCGGGGCCAGGATCTTCTCGCGGATCAGGAACCCGAGCTCCACCGAGGGCGGCCCGGGGATGATCCAGCCGCTGCCGAGCTGGTCGACGAGGTAGCCGCCGAGCTCGTCCCGGTACGTGAACATGCGGCGTCCGTCGAGCAAGGCGCGCAGCGACTCGGGCGTGTCGGCCGCGATGGACCACGGGACGAAGCGCAGGGCCTCGAGCGCGAGGCTCTGCGCGACGTGCGCGATGTAGATGCGGAAGGCGTCGCGCGGGGGGAGGATGGTGAGCGCGCGAGCCCTCCCGGACGCGATGTTCTCGGGCGGGTCCGGCACGGGGAAGCCGAGGGCGGGGCCCGTCCCCTGGAGCGCCGCGCGCTGGGCGGCGTACGCCTCCTCCAGCTCGTGCCGCGCGGCCTGGTCCCAGCGCGCCCAGGGGATCGGGCCGCGGTCCGTCTCCCACACGACGGTGGCGGCGACGGCGGGGTGCTGGGCGAGCCAAGCGTTCGCGCCGGCGGCGGGCCAGGGCGCGAGGGGCTGCTGCGGCGGCGCGGCCCCGGGGCGGGGGAGGGGGGACGGGTCGGGGCCGAGCATCGGGCGCTGGGAGGTGCACCCCACGGTCACGAGCAGCGCCGCGGCGAGCGAAGCACGAAGGACGAGGGGATTGCGCATGCGCCGTACGGACCGTAGCACCCCTCGCCCGAGCGGCGGGGCCCGCTCGCCCGCCGCGCGGCGGGCGCGCGGCTTGCGTCGCACCGAGCATGCTCACCGAGGTGCGCGTGATCCTCGCGGTGGCGGGCGCGGCGGTCCTCGCTTGCGGTTGCGCGGAGAGTGCCGCGCAACCGATTCGGGCCCGGCGTCTACGTGGCGATGAACGGCGCGGCGCTCGCGACCGTCGGTACGCCCGGGGTGCAGGACATCCCGTTCGGCGAGGCGCTCCTGACCTACTCGCGCGAGCTCAGCGGGCTCCACGCCGACCAGGGCGAGCAGGCCGACGCGGCCATCCGCAGCCAGGTCTTCTGGCTGGCGGTCATCCTCGAGCGCATGCCCGCCGCCAGCGCCCAGCCGGAGCTCCGGCGCGCGGCGGCCCTCATCCGTGCGCAGATGGAGCCGGAGGCGCCCTCGATCGAGGAGACGAAGCGCGCCCTCGCCCTCGCGGCGAACGCGCTGCTCGTCGCGGCGCGGCGCGCCTACGCCCTGGAGCCCGAGGTCGCCGCCTACGGGCGGGACTTCGCCGGCGCCGTGAGCGCGATCGACGCCCGCCGCACGCCCCCCGACCGCGCGGGGGTGATCACCGCCCTGGGACGCGCCGAGCGGGTGCTCGCCCAGATGTACGCCATCAACGCCCGGTGAGCGGCAGGCCCGAAGACCTCACGCCCGCCGTACACTACCGAACCGCGACCGCCAGGGAGCGGGTGCCAGGCCCTTGCACGCTGAGACGCCTCGCGTGCAAGGGCCTGGCACCCGCTCCCTTGCGGTCGCGGTTCTGCGTCCAACCCCTACGTCCAGCCCCAGGCTGCCCCCAGAGCCGCGCGCTACGTGCGCGAGATGGGCCTCGTCCCTCCCGGCCCCGGCAGGTAGCCCGGCGCGAGCGAGACGATGAAGATGGCGATGGCCACGAGGGCGTTGTTCCACTGCGTGCCCAGGGTCATCGACGGCAGCGCCCACACCGAGATGAAGAGCCACACCGCGAGGATCGTGTTGAGGTAGCGC
Source organism: uncultured delta proteobacterium (assembly GCA_963827955.1). Taxonomy (GTDB): domain Bacteria; phylum Myxococcota_A; class Polyangia; order Polyangiales; family Polyangiaceae; genus CAWHDJ01. Next base: position 909,089 of record CAWHDJ010000018.1, read on the forward strand.
GCCTCCGGCACCCGCATCGCGATGAGCGCGAACAGGACGCAGAGCACGCCCAGGATCCACGTGTTGGTCATCTGCGAGTAGCTGTGCGGCCAGATGAACGCGGAGATGAACAGCCAGACGCCAAGGACGATGTTGACGATGCGCGCATTCGCGAACTGATCCTGCTGCGCCATGGGCCCCTCCCCTGGATGCGACGACGTGCTTCGTCGCGCGCGGATCCCTTAGAGAGGGGGGGCGAGACCGTCAATCGACGGGGGAGCGGAGCGGCGGGCGGGCGTCCGCTACTTCAGCTTCGCGTCGCAGGTCGCGCAGCGCGGGGGCACGTGGTCCTTGTGGTAGACCTCGCCGCAGCGCCCGCAGAGCCGCGCGTCCTTCTCGAAGGCGATGAGCTCGTCCGAGGCCCTGCACCGCGCGCCCGCGAGCTGGGGCGGCTCGAGCGGCACCACGTCGCCCGACGAAGACTCGAGCGCGGGCAGGCCCTCCGTCTCGACGTCGGCGAGCTTGGCGGGGATGCGGGATTGCGCCTCGGAGATCGCGCGGGCGGCCGCCTGGGGGTGGGCCTTGAGCGGGATGGGGAGCACGACGCCTGCGCCCTGGAAGGTGAGCACACCGCCGCCGAAGAGGATGCGGTCCACGTCGCGCCACGCGATGCGCTCGAGCTCCGCCGCGTCCTTCTCGAGGGCGACGCCTGCGTCCCCGACACGGACGGGCTTGGGGGCCCGCGGGCCGAACAGCCCGATCCCCGCGACGAGCAGCACGCCGCCGAGCAGGAGGTACGCCGCGTACTTGTAGGGCTCCGTCAGGTCGGGGTTGAACGTGCCGCGCAGCCACTGCCCGTAGACGCCCGCCCCGAGGGCCACGGCGCCCACCGAGAGCCCGAGCATGGTGAGCCAGGAGGCGGCCGAGCCCTCCGGCTCGTACCGCCGCTCCTTGCGCGGATCGGTGCGCAATCGCAGCATGCTTTCGCCGCCGCCCGCCTCGCCCTTCGCCGCCTTCTTCGTGCGCTTCGTCTTCTCGGCCGCCATCGCGCGCCTTACGTATCGGATGAGGGGCCCAGACGCAAAGCCAACGCGCGCTATCATCCACCGATGAGGTCCGCCGGCCGATCCAGGGGGGGGCGAGAGCGCGCCCCGGACTCCACGCCCCCCGAAGGGGACTCCGCCTCCCCGGGCCCCCGAGGCGGGCCGGCGCGCCTCGGCCGCATCGCCACCTTCGCCCTCCCCACCGTGTCCGCCCTCGTGGCCACGCTGGTCGTCCTGGGCCCCGGGGCGCTCCGGCCCGCGCTCGGCGCGCGCCTCTACGGCGCTCCCGCGGAGGGGGCGCGCGCCGTGTCCCTGCGTGTCGAGGTCGCGAGCACCCTCTACGGGACGAGCGTGCGCGCCGCCGCGTCGGACCTGAACGTGGAAGCGACCGCGCCGGGGCAGGCCCTCGCGGCGTGGCACGGCACGACCAACGCGGACGGGGTTGCCGAGGCCACGCTCACCGCCGGCGCGCCGGTGCGCGGGCCGATCGCCGTCCGCGTCACGGCCGGCGGCGCACGGCACAGGCTGCTCGCCGGCGGCGAGATTGCGCTCGGCGCGCCGCCTCCGGCGGTCGTGGGGGCCGGCGAGGTCATGGGCACGACGGCCGGCGATCTCGCCCTGCGTGTCATTGCGACACGGGGCCTGTTCGCAGCGCCCTTCCCCGAGGTAGTGCGGGTGAGCGTCTCGCCGCCCGGCCGCACGGAGCTCGCGCTGTCCGGCCCCGGCCTCCGCACCTCGCCCGAGAAGGCGACCACCGACGAGCGGGGAGAGGCGGCCTTCGACGTCGAGGCGCTGGCGCACGAGGTCGAGCTCGTCGTCACGGCGCGTGCGGGGGACAAGAGCGCCCGCTGGGAGGGCACGCTCCCCGTGGTCCCGGGCGCGATGTGGCTGGGCCCGCCCCCTCGCGGCGGCGGGGCCCTCGCCCTGCTCTCCCCCGCGCCGCGCGAGCAAGCTTACGTCTCCTTCTGGACGGACGAAGGGCGCGTCGCCGGCGCCGTCGTCCCGCTCGCGCGCGACGCCCAGGGCTTCCACGCCGGCGAGGTCGCGGTGCCCGCGGTCCCGGGCGCTCGGCTGCTATACGCGACGGTGGCGGGGGATCCGATGGAGCAGGGGGCGGGGACGGCGGCGTGGCCCATCCGGCCGGCGGAGGGCGCGATCACGGAGCGGCCCATCCGGCTCCTGTTCGACGGCCTGCCCGGCGCCGTCGCGCGCGAGGATCAGCGCGCCTCGTGGGCGCGCCGTGCGGGGCTCGTCCTCGTGGGCGCGGCGGCGCTGGCGGAGGTGCTGCTCCTGCTCCTCCTGGCCCGCGATTCCCAGCGCAAGCTCACCGCGCACCTCGTCGAGGCCTCGGCGGCGATGCCCGAGGGCGATTGCGCCCGGGTGATCGCCGCCGGGCACGAGCACCCCGCGCTGCGCGCCCTGCTCGCGGCGGCGCTCGTGGGCCTGGCCTTCGCGATGGTCGCCGCGCTGTCGACGTTCCGGTGACGAGGCGCGCCGGCCGGAGGGGCGGGATCAGCGCGCGAGGACGACCTTGGTCTCGGCGATGTGGTCGTGCAGGCAGCGGCGCTCGTCGCCGAAGATGACCAGGATGTCGACGAGGCGGATGCATCCCACGAACATGCTCAGGACCATCACCAGCCAGTTGCGCTTGACGACGCCGGTCATGAAATCGACGGGCGAGCCGTCGAGCTTGACGATCTTGATCCCCAGCCACTTCTCGCCGAGCGTCTGCCCCGTCTTGCTGATCAGGTACCACTGGTAGACGAGGAGCGGGAGCGTCATCGCCGCGAACATGCCGGCGACGAGGATGAGGATGACGGCGTCCGGCTCGTCGGGCTGTCGATGCTGGCTCGACTCCTGCCCGAGCAGGAACACGCCGACCACGGCGGGCGGGATGAGGCACGCCATGAGCAGCAGCCGATCGAGCAGGAACGCGCCGAGGCGCGTGCCACGCTCCGCGAGGATCAGGCTGCCGTCATAGCCCACGGGGATCGGAGCTGCGTCGTAGACCGGCGCCGCGTATGGATTGTACTGGCCGCCCGTGCCGTCGAGGTTCATCGTCTCTCGTGCGCTCCCCGAACGATTGCAGCAGCCCCGTCCGTGGGCGTCAATCGACGGCCGGCGGCCCGCTCCTCGAAGCGCGAGCCAGGGCGGGCGCGATCGACTAGCCTCCCGCCCATGATCGTCATGAAGTTCGGCGGCAGCTCCGTCGCCAACCGCGCGCAGATCGAGAAGGTCCTCGGCATCGTCGCCGGCCGCGCCTCCCGCGCGCCGCTCGTCGTCTGCTCCGCCCACAAGGGCGTCACGGACGCGCTCGTCGCCGCCGCGCGCGAGGCCGCCTCCGGCGCCTTCGCGCCCGCGAAGGTGATCGACCGCCAGGCCGCCATCGCGGCCGACCTCGGCTGCGATCCTGCGCTCCTCGCGCCCTTCTTCGCCGAGATCACCGACCTCTGCCGCGGCCTCTCGCTGGTCCGCGAGTGCAGCCCCCGGAGCCTCGACTACGCGTCCAGCTTCGGCGAACGCATGAGCGCGCGCGTCATCGCCGACTTCTTCACCAGGAAGGGCCTCCGCGCCCAGGCGTTCGACGTCTGGGACCTCGGCTTCGTCACGGACCGGACCTTCGGCGCGGCGCGCCCGATCCCGGGCTGGGAGGCCAAGATGCGCGCCTGTACGCCGAGAAGGTCCAGCCCGGCGTCGTGCCCATCGTCACGGGCTTCGTCGGCAAGACGGAGGGCGGCGAGGTCACGACCGTGGGCCGCAACGGCAGCGACCTCACGGCGACCCTGGTCGGCGCCGCGCTCTCCGCCGAGGAGGTCGAGATCTGGTCCGACACCGACGGCGTCATGACCGCCGACCCGAGCGTCGTCCGCGCCGCGCGCAGCATCCCCGCCATGCGCTTCGACGAGGCCGCCGAGCTCGCCTACTTCGGCAGCCGCGTCCTGCACCCCTCCACGCTCCTGCCCGCCATGGAGCGGAGCATCCCGGTGCGCGTCCTCAACACCAACCGCCCCGAGCACCCCGGCACCGTGATCCACCACGACGCGCCGTCCGGGCAGAGCGCGGCGACCAGCATCGCGTACAAGGAAGGGCCAGATCGTCGGTCACCCTCACCTCGACGCGCATGTTCGGCGAGGCCGGCTTCCTGGGCCGCGTCTTCGAGGTGCTCGGGCGGCACGGCGTCGTGGTCGACATGGTGTCGACCTCCGAGATCAGCGTCGCCTTCACCACCGATCGCAGGGAGCCCTCGACCGCGCGCTCGGCGACCTGTCCGCGCTCGGCGACTGCAACGTCGAGGCGGGCAAGACCCTCCTCGTCGTCGTCGGCCGCCACCTCGCGCAGCGCGCCGGCCTCGGCGCCGCCATCCTCCAGGCGGTGGCCGAGGCAGGGGTGAACGTGCAGATGGTGAGCTACGGGATGAAGAGCGTGAGCCTGACGATGCTCATCGCCGACGCCGACGTGGGTCAGGCGGTGGGCGTGCTCCACCGGAGGCTGTTCGAGGCGGGGTGAGCGCCGATCCAGACGCGGCGCGGCCCCCCTCGTGACCGCGCCGTGACGGAGGTGGCGCCTGCCGCGTCGCACGGGATAAGGTGCGCCCCGCCATGCCCTCCCCCCCCATCGCGCTCCTCTGGGCCACCGCCTACACGCTCCGCATGTCGCAGAAGGCCATGCTCAGGAAGGCGCTCGGCGAGCCCGACGAGATGGTCCGCGACATGACCAAGCAGTGGGCGCTCGGGATGTGCGAGCGGATGAAGATCGAGGTCGTCGCCCACGGCATGGACAAGATCGACTGGGATCGCGCCCTGCGCGATCATGGCGAACCACCAGAGCTACCTCGACGTCCTCGCGCTCTACAAGGCGCTCCCCCACATCTTCGGCTTCGTCGCCAAGAAGCAGCTCTTCTCCGTCCCCTTCTTCGGCGGCGTCATGCGCGGCGTCCGCTGCGTCCCCGTCGACCGGTCGAGGCGCGTGGAGGCCATGAGCGCGATGCGCGAGGCCGCCGAGCACGTGGCGGCGGGGACGACGATCACCGTCTTCCCCGAGGGGACGCGCAGCAAGGGCGACCGCATCCAGCCGCTCAAGAAGGGGCCGTTCTACCTCGTGCAGCTCGCGGGCGTGCCCACCGTCCCCATCGGCATCCGCGGCACGGCCGCGCTGATGCCGCGCGAGAACACCGGCATCCGGTCCGGCACCATCGAGGTCCACATGGGCGACGTGATCCCGCCTCCCCAGGGACGACACCAAGGCCCGCTCGGCGCTCATGCGGCGGGTGCGCGAGGAGTCTGAGCCGGCTCGCGGCCTTGCCCATCGTGGACTGACCTGCCGCGCGCCTTGACGTCGCGCGCCCCCGCGCGGTACGCGCTCGGACGCCGTGCGCATCGTGAGCTGGAACGTGAACGGTCTGCGGAGCGTCCTCGACAAGGGCTTCCGCCCCTGGCTCGGGCGCTCGCGGGCGGCCATCGTGGGGATCCAGGAGGTGCGCGCCCGGGAGGCGCAGCTCGGGGAGCACGCGCGCCCGTGGCGGGGCTGGCACCGGCACGTGGTGGAGGCGGAGCGGCCCGGGTACAGCGGCGTGGCGCTGATCACGCGCGCCGCGCCCGACGCCGTGGAGACCTCGCTCGGCGTCCCGGAAGCTCGACGCCGAGGGCCGCTTCCAGCTCGCGCGGTTCGGCAAGCTCACGGTCGTGAACGCATACTTCCCGAACGGCAACGGCAAGGATCGCGACAACGGGCGCATCCCGTTCAAGCTCGCGTTCTACCGCAAGGTCTTCGACCGCCTCGCGCCCGAGGTGAAGCGCGGGGCGCCCGTCCTCGTGATGGGCGACTTCAACACCGCGCACCGGGAGATCGACCTCGCCCGGCCGAAGGAGAACGTGAAGACGAGCGGCTTCACGCCCGAGGAGCGGGCCGAGCTCGACCGCTGGATCCGCGCGGGCTGGGTCGACACGTTCCGTCGCTTCGAGCCGGGCCCCGGGCACTACTCGTGGTGGAGCCAGCGCTTCGGCGTGAGGGAGAAGAACGTGGGGTGGCGCATCGACTACGTGCTCGCCTCGCCGGCCGCGGCGCGGCACCTCCGGGGCGCGTTCATCCACGCGCACGTGCAGGGGAGCGACCACTGCCCGGTCGGGGTGGACGTGGACGAGGCGATCACCGGCGGTTGATCCCGGGGTTCCCCCGGGTCCGTGGATTTCGTGGCACGGGATCCGCTACCCTTCGCCCCAGCATGGGCGGCGAAGCGGACGAGAGGCGGGAAGTGGGCGCAGACGCGCAGACCACCACGCCGCGCGTCGCCGACGACCCGGACGACGAGGCGCCCCCGTCCACGCCGCTGACCGCGCCCGGGGACATCCTCGCCGGCAAGTACCGTGTGGACCGCGTGCTCGGCGTCGGCGGCATGGGCATCGTGGTCGCGGCGACGCACGTCGAGCTCTTCGAGACGCGGGCGATCAAGCTGATGCGCTCCCGCCACCGCGGCGACGCGGACGCGGACGAGCGCTTCCTGCGCGAGGCGCGGGCCGCGTCGCGGCTCAAGAGCGAGCACGTGGCGCGGGTGTACGACGTCGGGCGGCTCGAGGGCGGCGTGCCCTACATGGTGATGGAGTACCTCGAGGGCGAGGACCTCGGGGCGAAGATCGCGAGGGTCGGGGCGCTCCCGGCGGCGGAGGCCGCGCTCCACGTCCTCCAGGCGTGCGAGGCGCTGGCCGAGGCGCACGCGGCGGGCATCGTGCACCGCGACATGAAGCCGGAGAACCTGTTCCTGACCAGGAGCCCCGACGGCGAGCCCAGCATCAAGGTCCTCGACTTCGGGATCTCGAAGGTGTCGGGCCCGGACCGGAGCGGGCTCGGCATCACGCAGGCGACGCAGATCATGGGCTCGCCCTACTACATGTCGCCGGAGCAGCTCCGCTCCTCGCGGGACGTCGACGCCCGCGCCGACGTCTGGTCGCTCGGCATCATCCTCTACCAGCTCCTCACGGGCCGCCTCCCCTTCGACGGGGAGAACTTCACGCGAGCTCGTCACCAGCGTCGTCTACGGCAACTACACCCCGCCTTCGTCGGCCAAGCCCGGCGTCCCCGCCGGGCTCGATGCCGTCGTCGCCCGCTGCCTGGAGCGGGACCTGGGCCGCCGGTACGCCTCCGTCGGCGATCTGGCGAAGGACCTGCTCCCCTTCGCGCCCGTCGCCGGCACCCGGTCGGTGGAGCGCATCCTGCGCAGGCTCGGGCAGGAGCCCGGCGAGGCGACGCTCTCCGGGCTCACCAATCCATCGGGCGCCCACGTGCGGGCGGCGCTCCCGGCCGCGGGGCGCGCCGGCGACGCGAAGGCGAATGGCAGGCTCTTCTTCGCGGTGGGGCTCGTGCTGGCCGTGGGGATGGCGAGCGCCGCGCTCTACCTGATCCGTCCGGCGAAGCCGCGCGCAGCTCCCGCCGTGCCCGTCGCCGCCGAGTCGATCCTGGTACCTACCGCACCCGCGCCTGCCGGCGCAGCGCCCACGCCCACGAGCGCCCCCTCCTCCGCGCCTGCCGAGGCGCCGCCTTCGGCCGCCGCGTCTGCGCCGCAGGTCACCGTGGGCGCTCCGGCGGCGCCCGTCTCGGCCGCGTCGACGGGCGCCCCCCACCTGCACGGGAAGCTCATCCCGCCCGCCCACACCGCGGCTCCGCTCGCGCCGCATGCATCCCCCGGCGTCGCCGCGGCCCCCGTCCGGGGATCCCTTCGGCAGCGGCCGACAGTGAGAACATGATCCTCTCCAATCCCACCCGCCGCAGCGCCCTCCTGGCCCTGGCCCTGGCGTCGTCCCTCGCCGCGGCGCGCCCCGCGCTCGCGCAGGGGGAGGGCGAGCGGGCGGCCGCGGCGCAGGCGCTCTTCGACGAGGCGATGCGGCTGATGAAGGCCGATCAGGACGCCGCGGCCTGCCCGAAGCTCGAGGAGTCGCAGCGGCTCGATCCCGGGATGGGGACGGAGTTCCGCCTGGCCGAGTGCTACGAGAAGGTCGGCAAGCTCGCGAGCGCCTGGGCGAAGTTCGTCTCCGTCGCGGACTCCGCCGCCGTCGCCAGGATGTCGGAGCGCGAGGCGGTGGCCCGCCAGCGAGCCCAGGCGCTGGCGCCGCGGCTGTCGAAGCTCCTGATCTCGGTCCCGCGCGCCGTCGCCGCCACGCCGGGGCTGGAGGTGCAGCGCGACGGCGCCGCGGTCGGCCAGGCGCTCTGGGAGGTGGCGGTCCCCGTCGACCCGGGCGAGCACGTGGTCACCGCGCGCGCGCCCGGCAAGCTGGTCTGGGAGGGCAGGGTCACCGCGTCCGCGCCCTCCGAGGTGTACTCCGTGACGGTGCAGCCGCTCGCGGACCTCCCGCTGGCCCCGCCGCCGCCCGCCGCCGCCCGTCGCGTCCGGAGCGCGGCCCCCGCGTTCGTGCTCGGCGGGCTCGCCGTGGTCGGCGTGGGGCTCGGGGCCGGCCTCTTCGTGGCGCACAGCGGGGCGGCCTCGGATGCAGACGCGCTGAGCGCGCAGATCAAGGCCTCCGGAAAGGCGTGCGGGCCGAGCCCCGATCCCCGCTGCAGCACGCTCGCCGACAAGGCGTCGAGCTCGGACACGCTCGGCAACGCGTCCACCGGGGCGTTCATCGTCGGGGGCGCGCTGGCCGTGGGCACGGCCGCCTACCTGCTGTGGCCTGCTCCCGCGCAGACCACCGGCGCCGCGCAGCACATCCGCCTTCACCCCGTCGTCGGCCAGGGCGTCGGGGCCCTCTTCGTCGACGGATCGTTCTAGGCGCACATGCGACGCGGACTCCTCTTCCTCGCTTGTTCCGGATCGCTCCTCGCGCTCGGCGCGACGTGGTCCGGCTGCTACCACCTGTCGTCCGACTGCGGGCTGCTGCTGACGTGCGAAGGCGCGGGGGGGAGCGGAGGGGCGCCTGCGAGCAGCAGCAGCGCGGGGCACGGCGGAGGGAGCAGCACGGGCACGTCGACGAGCACGAATACGAGCGCGAGCGCGTCGACGGGTACGAGCACGAGCACGTCGATGAGCACGAGCGCGGGCGTCGGCGGCGGCAGCACCGCCAGCGCGGGTGTCGGCGCCGGCAGCACCAGCAGCACGGGGACCGGAGGGGTGGGCCTGGGGTCGGCGTGCAAGATGGACGGCGATTGCCTGAGCAAGCACTGCGTCGAGTCGGTGTGCTGCGAGAGCCTCTGCCCCACCTGCCAGTCGTGCGCGATTCCGAACCACGAGGGCACGTGCACGAACCTCCCCGCCGGCGTCGAGGATCTCGCCAACACCGGCAAACCCTGCATGGGCACCGCGCTGTGCGATGGAACGGGCGAGTGCACGAACGGCGCGGGCCACTTCGGCGCCGCGTGTACGCCGAGCGGAGGGGCGCCCGACGGGGGAGCCGACGGCGGAGGCCCGGACGACGGTGGGGCGGCGGACGGCGGCGTGACTTGCTTCAACGGCCTCTGCCAGGCGGGGTACTGCAAGCTCGCGAACGGCGATCCCGTGCGCCGAGGACGTCGCCTGCGCGAGCGGCCTCTGCTCCTCCGGCGTGTGCAAGGTGTGCGCGACCGCCAACGACTGCGCGAGCAGTGTCTGCAACGGCGGCGTTTGCGCGCTGGCGGGCGGCACTCCGTGCGCGAACGGCGTCGATTGCTGGGGATCCGCCTGCATCGGCGGGTACTGCGGGCCTGCGGCGGAGGAGACTTGCACGCCCGCCACGTGCTTCGACCATTTCTGCGGGCTCGGGGGTTTCTGCGAGAATTGCTTGAAAAACTCCGACTGCCCGACGGGAACACCCTGCACCAATGGAATGTGCCTCGCGCCGGCCGGCGCCTACTGCGAGAGCCCCACGCTCTGCGCCAGCGGCACGTGCGGGCCCGCCGCGCTCCTCGACTTCCCCAAGTGCATGTAGCCCTGGTCACGTGTACGCGGCGCGCGGCGGCGAGCGCCGGGGCGTCCTGAACGGGGGACGGGCTCCACCGCACCGTGTTATAAGCGTCTGCCGTCACTCCCGACAGGCAACCGAGACGGAACACCGCACCATGAGCCGCACCAACCCGCAGATCGCAGGGATCATCGTCGGCCACCTGTCCGACATCCTCGGCGGCAAGTGCAGCATCACCCGCGAGCAAATCGAGAGCGCATCCGAGGACATAGGGATGAGCGAGATCCTCAGCGGGCTCTTCTTCCTGCACCAGGATCTCGAGCTCCGGCAGCAGGAGCGGCTGCACGCCGAGGGCGAGCTGAAGGCGGCCGTGCAGCGCCTCGAGGAGCAGAACCACGAGCTCGAGGAGAGCCGCGCCGCCATCGCCGCCTTCGCGGCGGAGCTCTCAACGCCCGTGATCCGCGTCTGGGACAAGGTCCTGATGGTGCCCGTCATCGGCCGCGTCGACAGCAACCGCGCCGCCGACATGATGGACCGCCTCCTGAACGCCGTCGTGCAGGAGAAGGCGCACTACATCATCCTCGACCTCACGGGGATGGCGACGATCGACGCGAGCACGGCGGACGGGTTCGTGCGCATCCTGCGCGCGGTGGAGCTCCTGGGCGCGCGGGGGATCGTGGCGGGGATCCCCCCGAGGTGAGCCTCGCGATCGTGTCGCTCGGGATCGATCTTCAGGGGATCAAGACGGTGCAGACGGTGCAGAGCGCGCTGCTCTACTGCATGCGCGACCAGGCGCCGCGCTGGTGAGCGGCCCGCGGTAGCACCGCGGGCCCTCGGTGCGCGCCGCTGTCAGAGCTTCTCCGCCCTGGCGCGGATGAGGTCCGCTGCGACCTGGCGCTGCGTGTCGGTGAGGACGCTGCCGGAGAGGTCGATCGCCTTCGAGGTGACCGCGACGAAGGAGCCGATCGCCTCCTCCGCGTGCTCGGCGACATCGAAGTCGGCGGCGTCGAAGTCGTCGGTGACGAACGCCGCGGCCATCGCCTTCATCTTCGCCTCGTGCGCCTCGCGCCGGGCCGCGCGGTCGGGGAACACCTCGTCCACGCCCTTCTGGAAGGCGTCGCGGATCTGCGCCTGCTGCTCCTCGTTGAGGCCGAGCTCGAAGGCCAGCTTCGCGAGCCCGTGCTTCGGCTGCGCGCCGTCGGCGCGCTGGGCCGCGTGGGCCTCGTGCTGCTGCCGGAGCTGCTCCACCAGCGCGGCGCGCTGGCTCGCGTCCAGCGTGTCGTGGATCGCGTTGATCGCGGTGGCGAAGGACGCCTTCGCGTCGCTCACCGCCGCGACGAGCGCGGCCTTTTGCTGCTCGGCCGAAGCGTCGTCGAGCTGGCCGCGCTCGATGGCGTCGGCGAGCGCGAGGGTGATCTGCCGCACGGCCTCGCGGTGGGGGGCGAGATCGGCGGCGAGGTTCTGCTGGATGTCGTCGAGGGCGGCGCGCTGGTCGGCGCGGAGGTCGAGCGCCTGGACCTGGTGGAAGAGCCACCCGCCCGGCCGGTGCTGGGAGGCCGCCGTGGCCTGGGCCTCGGCGGGGGCCTGCGTCTCCGCCGCGGCCTGGGACTCGGCCGCGGCGGCCGTTGGCTCCGTGCTGGAGGGAGCGCGGGCACAGGCCGCGCCGGAGGCGGCGGAGGCAGCGATCACGGACACGATCGAGAGACGCGAGAGGACCTTGGCGAATCGAGCGTTCATGATGGACACCTCTTCGGGGGGAGCGCGGGCCCATCGTCGGCCCGGTTGCCTTCGACGTCCAGAATAGCGGCGCCCCGCCGCTTGTCTCGGGGGAGCGGCCCCGCTTTGCACTTCTTCAAAGCGCCTGGGGCAAGATCGGAGAGGGCGCGCCGGGCGACACGATCCACACCTGCCGCGCCGCGCGGGTGATGGCGACGTGGAGCTTCCGCCGGTGGTCCGGGGTGGCCGGGTAGGCGCGCGCGCTCGCGTCGGGCACCACGACGTGGTCGAACTCGAGCCCCTTCGCCTCGGCGACCTCGGCGATCTCCACGCCGGGGCCGAACGAGAACGCGCCATCCACGACGAGCCGCGCGGGGAGCGCGCGAGAGACGACGTCGTGGAGGGCGCGCGCGGCGGCCTCGTCCCGGGCGAGGACGGCGACGCTCGCGCCCGGCTCGCGCCGCGAGAGCGCCCGCAGGCCCAGGGCGATCGCGAGCGCCGCGTGGGCCTCGCTGGGCACCACGCTGACGCGCACGGGCGGGCCCTCGCGCGCGGCGCGCGGCACGGCGGCCGGCGCCTCCGGGCCGAGGACGGCGTGGGCCAGCTCGACGATGGGCCTCGGGCAGCGGTACGACGTGGCCAGGTGGGCCGCGCCCGCCCCGCGCGCCCCGAGCGCCTCCATCACCGCCTCCCACGACGAGAAGTGGCCCGATCGATCGATGCGCTGCGCCGCGTCCCCGGCCACCGTCACGCCCCCGTGCTCCGGATCCACCGCGCGCCCGAGCACGCGCAGCTCCACCGGCGACAGCTCCTGCGCCTCGTCGACGACGACGTGCGCATAGCGCGAGCGCCGCCCGGCGCGGGTCTCGAGCTTGCCGGTCTTGCGATCGTGGATCTCGAGGAGCAGCGCGTAGTCCTCGACGTCGACGGTGCCGGCCGCGGCGTCGGGCGTGCCGTCGTCCAGGGAGCGGCCGTCGAGCGTGGCCAGGCGCTCGGCGATCACGTGGGCGAAGCGCACCTCGGAGGGCGCGTCGAGCTGGCGGCCGGTGTGGGTCGCGACCGCTTCGATCATCGCCTCGGTCAGCTCCCCGCCGGAGGCGAGCGCCGCGTGCCGGAGCAGCGCCCTGTCGCCCACGAGCCGCACGTGGTCCTCCCGCACGTGCCCGAGCCGGCGCCGCTCCTCGCGGAACGCGTCGGCGACGGCGACCCTGCGCTCCGGCGGCGCCTCGGCGGAGACGCGCGCCTCCGCGCGGGAGAGGCGCTCGGCGAGGACGGGCTCGGCGCGCTCCGCGAAGGCCGCGCGCACCGCCCCGCGGGCGTCGAGGCGCCGGTCGATCCGGTCGGCGATCTCGGCGGCGATCGCCTCGACGAGGCGATCGACGGCGGCGAGCATCCCGGGGTGCCGCTTCACGCGGGCGACCGCGAACGGCGGATTGGGCGCCTCGCGGTCCGGGAGCGAGGGGAACAGGCGCCGCGCCTCCGCGCGGGCCCACTCGTCGAAGGTGAGCACCGCGACGCCCTCCACCGACAGCTCCGCGAGGAGCCGCTCGGCGAAGCGGCGGAGGCCGGGCTCGGGGACGACGACGAGCACGTCTCCGGGCGGGAAGCGGCGGGCGAGAAGGGCGACGCGGTGGAGCGCGACGGTGGTCTTGCCGAAGCCGGCGCCCTCTGACCCACCCATTCTGTTGGAGCGCGCCATCGTGCTCCCCAACGCAGAGGAGGCTTTCTCCATCGCCCGGTGGCTGGAGGAGCAAAACCGGACCCGACATGTGTGCAAATGTGGGTGCGGTACGCCCATCGTGGTGCGCCGGCACCATCGCTACCAGGGCATCCCTGTCTACATCCAGAACCACCATCCGCAGCACTACCGCCACGCGATGACCGTACAGGTCGAGCAGCTTCAGGACGCCGGCTTGCTTACGTCAAAGAAGGTCGCCGAGCTGCTGGGCATCGGGGTCACCACGCTGCGCCGGCTTGAGGGGGTGCTCGCTGAGTCGGTGCGTCGATACGGGAAGCGGAACATGCGGGTCTTCACGCACGAGGAGGTTGAGGCGCTCCGGAAGGCGGTCGACGCACGGCGGGCGCTCTCTTCCGAGGGCTCGCGCACCGAGCCGGATGCGCTTGTGGCTCCGCCGTCGACATCGCCCGCCAGGGGCGAGCAGGCGACCGAGCAGGCTCGGGCGCTCCTGGAGAGCCTCCTCGCCACCTTGGCGAGCAGCGATTCCAGTCTGGTGCGCGAAGCCCATCGGTCCCTTGGCGTGCAGCTCGGCTGCACCGAACGCGATTGGGGTGCCGGCTCGGCCAGCGAGCCTTGCAGCGACGGGTCTCGCGCGGCGTTTCTTACTCGGCTCGGGGGGGATCTCCGCGCTGCAATCGTGGTCGGCGACCTCGAAGCTGCTCGCGTCGCGCACCAAGCCATCGGCCGCTTGCTCGGCACAATCTCCCCCAGCTCCGAAGCGGTCGTCGACCGGCCGAAGCGACGGGGCAGAGGATGACGGTGCCCGTGGATCAAGCGGGCGGCCCGCCGGAAGAACGCAACAGGGCTCGCGCCGCCGAGGAGGCGGAGCCGGATGAGCTCGTCCGCCTCGCCGAGTTGCTCCAAGCCGCGCTCGCGGACAACGACGTCGGCCTTGCGAAGGCGGCGCATCACGCGCTCGGTGCGCAGCTCGAGCGTGCATGCGACCAACCCTCGGACGTCGTTGACCTCGCACGCGAGCGTGTGCGGCGAGCGCCCTCTCGCAGAACGACGTGACGATGCCGCGACACCGCATCCAGGGGACGAGCACGAGCACCGGAGCGTTGAGGTGAACCCGATGATCTCGGATGAAAAGCAGGCGCCGGAGAGGTCGCCCCAGAAGTGCTCCCCTGAAGCTGCACGAGGAGCCAACGCGGTGGGAGCCGCCCCGCGCGACGTCGCACAGCGCGGCGCCCTCGTCGTCCGCCGGCTTGAAGCGCTCGCCGCGATCCTTTCGGCAGCCGACGCCAGCACCGATCAGCTCGGACCTGCGGAGGCCATCCGCGACGCGCGGGAGCGCGTCGGCGACGAGCTGAAGCGTCTCGATGGAGCGGCCGCAACCCACGACCGCGCAGGGCTCCCCGGCCGCTGGCCGGAGCCCTGGGACGACAGCGACGACCCGCAGACGCGCCGGCCCACGGTGATCGCCGATCGCATCGCTCGGGGCGAGGGGACGGCGGAGCAGATTCGGGCGCTCGCCGCGGGCTACCGCTGGTGGACGGGGCGCGTGGCCCAGCTCCAGCGCAACCACCGCGAGAGCTTCGTCGATGCGCTCATGCTGGAGCTGGCGGAGGGCGATCCAGCAGCCCGCGCCGGCATCGCCCGCGCCCTCGCGCGTCTCGGCGAGGATGGCTGCGCCGCGCTCTGCGAGGAGGTTCGCGAGATCGAGGATGCCGGCGGGCTCTGGATCGTCGAGACACGACAGCGGCGTACGAGAGGCGGCGTCTGGTTCGCGTTGCTCAAGGCTCGCCATCGCTGGGCGCGCGTCGCCGTAGCAGGTCATCGCAAGCAGGGCACCGCACAGGGGCAAGCGGAGCGGCCCGGTTCTCAACGGGTCACACAGGGAGGTAGCGGAGCGTGCGGCTCTGCGGAGCGAGCCTTCGCGGCGCCGCCTGGCGACGGTACGCGCGCCGCCGCGTTCGAGACGCCCCCGCGGGCCCCCTCCGACCACGCCGCGCGCCACTCCCTTCACGCACCCCAAAGTGGAGTGCGGCCGTGCACCGGGCCGGCGTCACCGGGGACTACCGAGGTCATCGTGCTGCGGCGCCGCGGAGGTGCTCGATGAGCGTCACCTCAATGACGCCCAGGCCGACCTACTCGCGCGCCGCCCCTGGCGTCGGAGAGCTTGCGTGGAGCGCGCTGACGAACGCCGGCGTCGTTCGACAGAGGAACGAGGACTGCTTCGCGCTCGATGCGCGCCACGGCCTCTTCGTCGTGTGCGACGGCATGGGAGGGCACCCCCATGGTGACGTCGCATCCTCAACGGCGTGCGCAGCGATCCACGGCTGGGTCACGGGGCGACCTCCGTCGTCGAATCCGCACGCCGCCCGCGACCTGCTCGTGGAGGCCATCCACGTCGCGAACCGCCGTGTCTTCCAGCTCGCCAAGGATGAGCCTCGGCCGGGGACGACGGTCGCGGCGATCCTCTGGGCCCACGGCGGCTTCATCGTGGCCCATGTCGGCGACAGCAAGGTCTACCGTCTCCGCCGAGGGGCGCTGGTCCAGCTCACGCGCGATCACTCGCTCGCCAACCACCTCATCGACCTGCGCGTCCTCCGGGCGGAAGACGCGGCGGACTTCCCCCAGCGCCACGTGCTCAACCGCGCCCTTGGCCTGCATCAAGAGGTCGATGTCGACGTGCAAGCGTGCGCGGTCAAGCCCGGAGACGGCTTCCTGCTCGCGTCCGATGGTCTCGACGTCCTCGGCCCCGACGACGTCGGCGCATGCCTGCAACTGCCCCCTGCCGCCGCGGTCGAGAAGTTGATCGAGCGCGCCCTCGCCGAGGGGGCACCGGACAACGTCACCGTGATCGCTGTACGCGCGGGGGCGGCAGCGCTGTGACGAGTCTCGAGCGTGTATCCGCGCGCAACGTACTCGTCCGCCGCGTCAGCGAGAGCAGGGTGCTCCATCCTCGCTTCGCACGAGGACCGTCCCGCTACTCGAAGAAGAAGACGCCGCTCAAGCAGCGGGAGGAGAGCCGATGGAGGAGTTCGAAGGTCCGCCGGGGTCGTGCCGCATGAAGTCGATCGCCTCCGAAAAGCCGAGACCGACGACATCCGCGTGCGCGGTCGAGTCGCTGATCGAGCTCTTCTCCGAGCGCTGGGCCAAGGTGGGGTCGCAGGCTGACGCCGATCGGCTTCAGGTCGAGATCGAGGAAGCGGCGAAGACCCTCGCGCCGGAGCAGCTCTTGGCGTACGCCGCGGCCCCACACCTTCGCGCCAGGCTCCTCGCGCTCTGCGTGTTCGCCCGCGCGCAAGAGCGCGCCGCGGTGCCGCGAGGGTGCGGCACGCGCCGTGACGATCAGGCATGCGCCGAGCCTCCCGGCGACCCCGGGCTGCTCACGTCGAGCGGGGAGCGGGACGCGTGAACGTGCTCTTGCTGCACCTGGACGGGAAGTTGCCCAACGTAGCGTTGATGCGTCTCGCCACGCACCATCGGGCGCTCGGGGATGCCGTGACGCTCCGCCACGCGCCCACGATGGACGCGGTGGAGCCGGAGATCGGCGACAACTTCGGCCGGGTCTACGCGTCGGCCATCTTCGAGCGGACGCGACCCATCGCCGAGAGGTTGCTCGAGGTGCGGCCCGACGCAATCGTCGGCGGCACGGGCGTCGACGTCGCGCGGACGCTCGAAAGCATCGGCGTCACCACCATGGCGCAGGACTACTCGGTCTATCCACGGTGCGGCTTCTCGATCGGCTTCACTCAACGGGGGTGTCGGCTCTGCTGCCCGTTCTGCGTGGTCCCCCGCAAGGAGGGCAAGGTGCGGGCGGAGCAGAGCATCGCGGACATCTGGCGTGGGGGTGCGCACCGGCGCGACATCCTCTTGCTCGACAACGACTTCTTCGGCGTTCCGAGCTGGCGGGCGCGGATCGAGGAGCTGAAGGCGGGCCGCTTCCGCGTCTGCCTCTGCCAGGGCATCAACGCGCGGATGCTCTCGGAGGAGGCCGCCGATGCGGTGGCGGGCATCGACTACCGCGACACGACGTTCAACGCGCGCCGAATCTACACGGCCTGGGATGACCGTGAGGACGAGAGAACCCTGTTCCGCGGACTGGATCGCCTGGTCGCCGCGGGGGTGAAGCCCGATCACCTCATGGTCTACATGCTCATCGGCTACGTGCCGGGCGAGACGCACGAGGATCGTGACTACCGCCGCCGGCGCCTGCGGCGCTGGGGTGCTCGTCCCTATCCGATGCCGTTCGTCCGCACGGCCGAATTGACGGGCTATCAGCGGTGGGTCGTGGGCGCCTACGACAAGCGCGTCTCTTGGGCCGAGTGGGTGCGCGCGCGCTTCCAGCCGGCGGCGCTCGGCGATCGCAGCGGAGCCCAGCTCGACCTGTTCACGGAAGGAAGCATCGCGTGATCCGCGCGGACCGCTGCGCCGCTCGGAGCACCCCGCGCGTGGAGCCTGCTCCCGTTGAGAGCGGCCCCATCGTGACCGCGTTCGGGCGCCTATCGCGAGCGAAGGGACCGGCGCCGCGTGAAGAGCTTCCGGGGTCGCCGATGCGACCGCCGAGGGCTGCGTTGGAGCACCGAGATTGTCGAGGCGCTCGACGCGCCGTTCGAGTCCAGAGGGAGCTGCTGATGACGACCCAGACACTCGCCCCGACCTACGACTTCCGGGGGCATCCGGTCCGCAAGCTCGAGCACAGGGGGGCGCTCGCGTTCATTGCGAGAGAAGTGGGCGCGGCGCTCGGCTACGAGCGGGAGGGCAAACGGTTCGTTTCCCTGCTCACCGCCGAGTGGTCGGTGGAGATCCAGGAGGGCGTCCACTGGTACCGGGTCAAGGGCGTCGAACTGCGGCAGCTCAAGGCCCAGGTGCGGGCGCGGGAGGGTATGGAGCCCGTAGCCTCCGGCGGAGGGGAAGCGCGGGGAGGTGCGCTCGCCGAACCTCCCCGAGGCGAAGTGTCGGAGGGAAGTCCCGCCTCCGAACCTCCCAGGGCCATCGCGACGGCAGCGCGGGGAGGTGCGCTCGCCGAACCTCCCCGAGGCGAAGTGTCGGAGGGAGGTCCCGCCTCCGAACCTCCCGGGGCCATCGCGACGACAGCGGGGGGAGGTGCGCTCGCCGAACCTCCCCGAGGCGAGCTCTCGGAGGGAGGTCCCGGCTCCGAACCCCCCGCGGCGCTCGCGAGGACGGGGGGAGGTGCGCTTGCCGAACCTCGCTCCCTCGTGGGCGCGGTAGGCTCCCGCACGCCGCCCAGGCCCTTCGACGTGACGTTCGCCAGCGAGCTGGTCGTCCTCACCGAGGAGGGGCTCACGCTGGCGTTGATGCGCAGCGGGCAGCGGATCGCGGTCGAGTTCCGCAAGTGGCTCGCGTGCGAGGTGGTCCCGCAGATTGCGCGCACGGGCAGGTACGACCCGTTGGCGCGCTTGCGAGCAGTCCGACCGTCCCCGGACATGGCCGCCCTGATCCGGATCGTGGGCGTGGCGATGGCTGCCGGACGGCTCGACGTCGCCGCCGATCTGCTCGATGCCGGACGCCGACTCGCAGCCTCGCCCGGCGAGCGCCTCCTGCCTCCGCCGGCGCGTCTCCGAGCCTCCAACCGCTTGCTGGTCCGTCTGATCCATCGAGGCGTCCTGAAGGGGCCCCATCTGGCGCTGCTCCTCCATCAACCGGCGTGGCGCCCGGCTGAGAAGGCGGTGCTCGGGCTTCTGCTCATGACCGGAGGCGAGGCGCGGCGCGTCGAGCTCTCCTACCGCGACATCGCCGAGCGGCTCAACCTTTCGCGTCGCACGGTGCTCGACGCGGTGCGGATCCTGGAGAAGGCGCGCGTGGTGACGTGCCGTCGGGGGCGCGGCGGGCGTGACCCCGAGCCCAACGTCTACGTCGTCGACTTTGAGGCGCTCGAAGAGTGGAACGACAAGAAGCGACCCGAGGCGTGGGGCGAAGCCAAGACGGAGGCGCCCCGATGACATCCCTCTCGCCGGCACAGGACTTCGCCGTTTGCTTGGCGCTCTGGCTGCTCATCGTGATCGGTAGGGTCGGGCTTGGTGCCCGTAACCGTCGCCAGACACGAGCGTTCTCCAGCAAGCACGGGCAGCGGCCGCGGGAGCCCTGGACATGACCGTCGGTGGCGGAGCCTCGTGCGAGCACGCGTTCGGAGGTGTGCGGGTGACGATCGCCGCGACCAGCGCGGCGCTCGCGGTGCGCGCCAGCTTGGCCGCGTCGACCACGGGGGCGAGCGCCCCGGCGAGAGATTGTGCGTACCGGAAGGCCGTCGAGCGTCCGATCCACGGGGACCGCCGGGCGAACGCGAAACTCACCCTCGAGCGCGAGGAGACCGTCAGCGGCACGATTGTCGCGAAGAACGTCGACGGCTCGGCCGTCGCGCGCGTTGCGCAGTGCAGCCGTTGCGACCGGGTAGCGGAGTTGCAGGGAGATCCGGCGCGGCTCTGGGCGCTCGGCTGGGGAAGCAGGCGGAACACCGCGCTGCCCCGCTGGCCGCGCATCTGGTTCTGTGTCGAGTGTTGGCAGGTGGAGGTGCCGCGGCTCGTTGCGGAAGGGAGGCCGTCGATGCTCGACCCGGCGAAGCTCGGCCGGCTGCTGGAGATCAGCCGCATGCGGGCCCACGCGACGAAGCGGCTCCAGCTCGTCGACCTCATCAAGCGCCTGCTCGCCTTCGATCCCGACTGTGGGGAAGCGATGCTGCGGACGATCGTGTACGCGGCCGAGCGCAAGACCGCGGCGCGGCAGTGGAGAGCCCTGTTGCCGGCTGAACAGCGGTGCGTGGGCGCGGAAATCGAGGGAGCGCGATCATGAGCGCGCTGGGGCTGCTCCGCGGCGTCCTGCTTGGTGCCCACCTCGTCGCCATCGCGAACGCGCACTCCAGCGCGCGCGCCGAGGCCCTCGCCCACGAGGTTCCGCCCGATCGCCTGGCGCCCGATCCTCGACCTGGCGAAGCTGCCGAAGAAGACCAAGGACGGCCGACCCATCTCCCCCAATCCCGGCCCATCACCTCGAGAACTCCTGCGGAAGCGCATCGCCCGGGGAGAGATTCCGCCGACCCGGAGTACCGTGGGCGTCTCGATGGCCATGTTGATGCGCGTGGCGCGTGTGTGCTCCAAGCTGAACGAGGACGACCTCGGATGCTATGCCAGCCTCGCCTACCTCGCGGAACGGTGCGACGCCTCGCCGAGCCAGATCCGGGCCGCCCACAACTACTTGGTCGCGCACGGGCACTCGCTCCGTCTGTCACGGCTAAGCGCGGACGACCGCACGATCGGCGGCGCGAAGCGGCCGAGCGTGACCGCGCGCTCCACCATCCGCCCGGTGTACGCGCTCACGTGCGAGATGGCCGAGACGCTCACCGAGGAGCAGGTGCTCGATCTTATCGCGCTCGGGGAGAAGGCACCCAAGGCGGAACTGCGCAGCGAGGGGCGCGATGAACACGAGAGCCAGGGCCAGACCGAAGCGCGCCCCACCGCCGGCGGCGGTCAAGAGCCTGAGCCTGCACAGCCGCTCGTGCACGACCTCGCCCCCGAGCACCGCTGCCTTGTGGAACCGCTGGCAGCGCTCGCCCTGTTCACCGGGGTCAGCCTCCCGCCTGGCGCCATCGAGTGGGTCGCGGACGAAGCCGATCGCGCGGGGATCGTGGACTACGACAACGTTGACCTCGCCCACGCGGCGGACGCACTGAACGAGCTGCATGGCGCGCTCATGGAAGAGCGGCGAGGCGCCGAGGCGATGGGCGAGCGGCCTCCCAAGTTCCGCGGCGGGCGCGCCGGCCTGCGCTCGCTGATCATCGACTACTTGAAGGGCAAGGCCCTCTGGCTCGAGAAGCACGGCGACGTCTTCAAGGCGCGCGACGCAGCGAGGGCGCGGGAGCAGGCGCACGAGGCGTTGCTCAGCCCGGAGCAGCGCGAGCGCCGAGGGCTCGCGCCGCTCCTCCAGGGTGTCGGCCGAGAGACGGCTTCCGCTGGCGGCGAGCGCCCCAACGAGCTGGCCGCGCCCGCGCCCCAGAAAGCCGCGTCCGGTCGCTACGCCCGCGCCGACGCCGCACGAACTCGAGGCGAGCAGGCTCAACGGCCGCATCGCGGTCTTGGGCGCCCGCATCTTCGCCGCCGGCGGCGCCGCGACGCGAGCAGAGCTGGAAGCGGAGCGCACGGCGGTGGAGGCGAAGCTCGCCGAGCTGCTCAAGCGCGGGCCTCCGGAGTAAGGGCCGAGCGCGGCGCCCTCGCCGCGTGGACCCCGAGCCCGTTCTTGGAGCCGCTACTGCGGCCCCGAGGGCGGGCTTCGCGCTTTTTGTCCTCCGGCACGCGCTCCGAGACCCCCCACGCTGGGCTTGTGCTCGGCGAAGCCCGGCGCGAGGTGTCCGCGAGGCGATACGGTCGTCACCTACATTGGCTCACACGCCGGCGCCCGTTCGTCATGCGCGGTCGTGAGCGCGGTACCTGGCGATCCCGAGCCCGTGAGTCACGACTCTCAGCCTGAGAGCCGCGAGAGCAGACATGGGACGGGCGGGCGGCGGCCAGCGACCGGCGGACCTCAGCGCCAACTGGATCCGGATCGGATCTGGATTGGATTCTGATTTCTGGGATTGACCGCGAAGCGAGCGCGGAGAGGAAACCTCAAGGGCCTCTCCGCGTTGCGGCTTCGCCGAATCCGGAAGAGAGCCGCGACTGTTGGAGACTGCGCCTGCCCGACCAGGGTCCCACCTCAGCGATTCGTCGCCACCAGACGCGGATCCCGTTGTCGCCCGCGGGCCCCACCGGCACGCTCCCCTCGATGGCCGAGCCCCCGCCCGTCGCGTCCCCACCGTCCGACCTCCAAGCCTTCGGCGAGGCAATGGCGACGCTCGCTCGGGGTGCTGAGGCTGGTACGGCGCGCGCCCAGCGTATCCTGCGCTTTCTCGCGGAGTATCGGCAGGACGTCGCCGCGATCCGTCGGGATCTGGCGCAGGAGGACGAGGCAGAACGAAGGCGCTGAGCGAGTGCTACCCGAGCCTCCGGCTACGCGCAACCGGAAGTGTGGGAACGCGAACAGTTCGTGGCTCGACAGAACGAGCGCTACCTCGCGCGGTGGCGCGCGCTGACCGAGAAGGCCCTCGCGTTCCTCGAGCAAGAGGCCCTCGAGGCGCTGGGGTAGCCGGAGTTCTGGGATGCTTGGGAGCGAACGGGGGAGCGCGGCTCCTGCCTCTCGTGCCCCGAGCAAGCGGCATTAGGGCGCCCGGCCGCGGAGGGCCCGCGTGCGACGCCGCCGCGCGTCGCACGTCCCGCAGCGCCGGCCGCGTCGCGGAGGGTCATCGGCGCTGGGCCTCGGCGCTTGTCGGTTCGACCTTCGCCCGCAACTCCGGCGGCATCGTCGCCAGGAGAGCACGCTCGATTCTCTTGAACCACGGTCGACTCGTCGCCGCGCCCCCGTGCCTCGGCGATGCGCCGCTCGATCTCCTTCCACGCCCAGCCCGCGAACCTCGTGTTCCGGAGGGCGCGCTCGATTCTCGTGCACCCGGGTCGACTTGTCCCCGCGCGCCTCAACCTCGGCGACGCGTCGCTCGATGTCCGCCCACGCCTCCAGGCCCAACGACAGGGTGTGCGGCTTCCGCACCCTGGCGGGCGCCTTCCTGGGGACCTCCTTGGTGGGGCCCCGCGGCTTCTTGGTCGTGCCCATGGGACCATCATGCGTACGTGTGCGTACACGTCAATGACGCCTTTGTAACGCACAGCGTTATTCGCGCCGGACGTGCGTCAAAAGAAAACGGGTCGAGGTCCCTTGCGTGTGTACGTACACGTACGTACATTAGCCGTGGAGGCAGAGACCCATGAACCCCCGACCCACCCGCAAGCGCACCGGCCCCTTCTCCGTCATCGCAGCAGAGGACCGCCGCTCGCTCACCCTCGGCCGGCGCCTAGCGAACGGCGAGGTGAGGAGCTGGCGGTTCGCCGACGAGCAGAAGGCGAGGAGCCGTGCCTCGACGCTGGGGGAGGGATGGGAGGTGTGGACCATGCCCGGCTCGTTCGGGTGGGGCGTGCGCCGGCTGCCCCGGGGCGCCTACGACCCCGCGAAGGTCGCGGCGACCTACACGGTGCTCGGCCCGGCCGAGGAGGTGATGGCGCAGTTTGTCCCCGCCGAAGCGGTGGCCGCCCTCATCCGGCGGGCCCGAGGTGACGCCTCGGTGTTCGACGACCGCGACGGCTACCTCGTCATCGCCGGCACCGATGGTGCCCCCGCCACCTTGGACATGGTGGAGACGCTGCTCGTTGACCACGACGCGCAGCATGTCGTCGCGCCGGGTGTCGTCGCGTACTTCTCCGACAGCAACGACCCGGGCGGTGTCCTCACACTCGGACAGCTCGACTACGACCCGGCCAAGAACTACCTCGACCCGCGCGACGCGCATGCGATCGAGGAACTGGCCCCGGGGGAGTCGCACCAGCCTCTCGTGTTCGATCCTGACGAGGGGCCCTTCTGGGGGCTCGTCACGCGCCTGTCGGCGGCGACGCAGGCGAAGGCGCTGGTGCGCGATGGGGTCGTGCTCGGCGTGGGCCTGAGCGAGCGGCAAGCCCGCGCCGATGCGACCGAGCGGTTCCCCGTGGAAGCGGGAGCGGCGGACGTCGAGGTGGTCAACGCCACGCTCGCCGCGGTGAGCGGGTGGCACGATGACGAGCTGCGGGATTGCGTCTACTTCGCGCCCGGCGGCACCGTGCGGCGGATTGACGTCGCCGACGTCCTCCCGCACGACGTTGGAACGCCCAACGACCCGGGCTGGTACACGCACGACGACCAAGAGGTCGACCCAGCGAACATCTGCCAGCGCGACAGGGGCGACGGCGCCGGCCCGTGCGGACAGCTCATCCACGACGGCCACCACGTCGCTGTTGACGGGGGCATCGATCATGAGGCGGACGCTGACCACCAACCGCTCCCTGGTGGCGACGCCAGCGGCAGCACGGGGGGGAGGTGACCATGGTCCGCTCCCGTTCGCCTTCGCCCGCGCCCAAGGCTCCGCCGACCCCCACCGACCTCAACCTGAGCGCGTTGGAGGACGCACTCGCCGAGGCACCGGACGGCACCATCCGACGGGTGCCGGCCGTGCATGCACCGCATCTGCGTCGCTGCCTCGATGCGGGTCTGCTCGAACCGGCCGCGGACGCGAAGAGCGCATGGCGGCTGTCCGCGGCCGGCGTTGCGGCCCTCGCGGCGCGGCGCGTTCGACGCCCCTCGGGCTTCGCGGGCTTTCAGCCGCAGTTCCTCAACCGCGAGTTGCTCGCGCAGACCATGGCGCTCGCGGTGGCCGCG
This sequence comes from uncultured delta proteobacterium, assembly GCA_963827955.1. Taxonomy (GTDB): domain Bacteria; phylum Myxococcota_A; class Polyangia; order Polyangiales; family Polyangiaceae; genus CAWHDJ01. Next base: position 933,661 of record CAWHDJ010000018.1, read on the forward strand.
GGAGCGCTGTCGAGCACGGAATCCGTCGTCTTCCTCTGGTGCTGGGACCGACCGTCGACTGTTGCCGACGCCTTGGCCGCGCTGGGCCTGCCGCACGTGTTCGCGGAGGCGCTGACGCCCGCCGTGTTCACGGTGGGCGAGGCGCCGGAGACCTACACCCTGGACAGGCTGCTCCGCGCGGAGGGCGCTCGCTTGATGCCGGCGGACGTCACCGCCATCGCAGCGCTGGCACAAGGCGAAGTCCACGCGCTTCACCATCGCGGCGGGACCTCCGTCCGCCGCGTGGGCGCCCCCCCGCGGCAGCCGTGCAGCCCCTTCGCCCGGCGGCTGTCGAACATCCTCGCGGTCTACAGGAAGGTGCTCGGCGCGACCACGCCGGGAGGTGCCTCGTGATCGCCAACGCCGCGCAGCGGTCGGACGGCGGTCGGGTGTCTTACCGGCCGCTGGGGGAGCGGATCGACCCCGCCGCCTATGATGTGGGGCTCATCCCGGATGACACCACGGCGCGCGCCTTCGTGGAGCGCGAGCACTACAGCGGCACGTACCCGGCGGCACGCTACCGGGTGGGCCTCTACCGGCGCGGCGGCGCGCTGGAGGGCGTCGCGGTGTTCTCGCACCCGATGCAGGACCGGGTGTTGGACGCGCTGCCGTGTGACCGGCACGCGGCGGTAGAGCTAGGCCGCTTCGTGCTCCTGCACAGCGTACCGTCGAACGGTGAGTCGTGGTTCCTCGCGCGCGCCTTCGAGCTGATCCACCGCGAGGGCGTTTGCGGCGTGGTGAGCTTCGCCGACCCCGTTGCCAGGACGGACCTGCGAGGCCGCGTCGTGACGCCCGGCCACGTGGGTGTGATTTATCAGGCCAGCAACGCGGTGCTGGCGGGCCGGTCGACGGCGCGGACGCTGCACGTGCTCGCGGACGGCACGGTGCTGAGCGAGCGCGCGATCAGCAAGATCCGCGGGCATGAGCGTGGATGGCAGGCTGCCGCCGCCGTCCTGGTGAAGCTCGGCGCGGCGCCGCTGGCATCCAACGACAACGCGACGGCGTGGCTGCGCGAGTGGCTGCCGCGGCTGACGCGCCGAGTGCGGCACCCCGGTTGCTACCGCTACCTTTTCGGGTTGGAGCGCGCGACGCGGAAGCGCCTGCCCGCGAGCGACCCCTACCCGCGAATCGAGGTCAGCGAGGCGGACCGCCGATGGCTGACGCTGGCTGCGTAGCGGATGACACGACCCGCAAGCCGACCCCTGGAACGGGCCGGCTTGCCGCGTCAGGAGGATCCAAGATCATGAGCAGGAAGACCGCGGGCAAGTGCGAGACGTGCAGCGTGGTGTGGCAGTGGGAAGGGGCGCTGCGCCTCCGCGAAGCGAAGTGCCCCCGCTGCAACGAGCCGCTCGCGCGCACCGCCGTGAGCCTCATCAAGGACAAGAGCACGATCAAGCGGGCAGAGCCGGCGTCGGGCCGCACGCTGCGCGAGGTCAAGACTTGCTGCAAGTGCCACCGCCCGATCCCCCGTCCCCTGCTGCCTGTGAACGAAGACGAGAGGTGCTCGGCGTGCGCTGACCCCGAGCCCGAGGTGAGCCTCGCGGGTGGCGGCGACGAGGGTGTCGCGCACGCTCGTCCCGAGTCCTTCACGGTCGGCGCCGAAGAGGACGGCTGGGTGCCGATCCGCGACGAAAACGGCCTCACCGCCGCGCGGGTGTGCGTCGACGTCGACGGGTGCGTGAACTTCGACCTTGCGCACGTCATGGCCGCAGCGCCGGAGCTGCTCGCGGTCCTGTCGGACGCTGTGGAGGAGGCGCCGCGCGGGTGCCCGTTCCTGGCCCGCGCCGAGGCGCTGGTCGACCTGCTCCGCCAGCCCCGCGTCCGCTGCGAAGCCTGCTCGGGCGCCGGGTGCGCCGAGTGCAGCGGCTGCGGCACCGTCGCCGGGGGCTCTTCAGTCCACTCGCGGCGTCGGGAGGCACCCGGCTCATGAAGCCATGAAGATCGACACCAAGGCCCTGCACCCCCGCGTTCGCCCTGCTCCGCCTCGCCGAGCGCGCGCTCCATGGCATGGGCACGCCGGCCGCGCCGGCGCGCCTGGTCGAACGCTCGCGCTCGGCCGTCACGGGCTCTCGGAGAGGCCCGCGAGGCAGGTGTAGGTGCCCGTCGCGGGCGTCGCGACGCTGACCACGAGGGCGAGCGTCCAGGCGTGGTCGAGCACCGACATCACGATGGGCACGTTGACCGTCGTGACCTCGCCGATGGGCACGTTGACCGAGGACACGACGAGCCAGGTCCCCGTCTGATCCGGGTCCCAGAGAAAGAGCGCGATTGTCGCCGGCCCGGGCGTCCCTGCGCCTGCATAGGCGACCGCGACGGCGAGCGCGAGAGGCTGGGGACCGGCCTCGACAAGCTGGAACGTGAAGGCGTTGTCCCGCGTCGCGTACGCCGCAGCGGCTGCGCCTGTAAGCGTCGAGGGATTCGTGTCGCTGCCGAGGGCAGGCGGCGGTGGTCCGACGCCCTGGCCGCGCTGGAAGCTCTTGTCGAAGGGCATTGCGCTTCACTTCGTGCGCGGGTGCGCTGGCAGGTGCCCGATCGTGGAATTGACGATCGTGGGGTCGGCGGTCTCGGCGTCGCACTCCCGGCTGCTCCACGCCGGCAGCGGCCGCGGATCCCATGCCCCCGACGTCTCCGTGCCGACCGCGCGGACGCGCGCCCGCACGTGTGGGAAGCCGTTCTTGCCCGAAAAGACTGGCTGGATCGCCGCGTCGAGGCTGCTCGCGAGGCACAGCGCGACGAACAGCCGCGCCTTTAGATCGCAGTCGCCGTAGCCCCGGTCGAGCCCGACGGCGCTCGAGTCGAGCACCTCGATCCCGTGCCGGGTGCCGTCGGGGTCGATGATCCCGGGATCGCGCGTGTAGCGGATGCACTTCTGGCAGAAGCGCAGGATCGCGCCCGCGCGCTCGTCGAGCGGGAGCTGGCGAAAGACGGGCACCCAGGCGAGCACGCGCGGGTCGTGGCTGTCGTGCACCGCCGCCTCCGCCATGTACGTGGCCTTCGCCTCCCTGTTCGGGAAGAGCACCTCGCGCACGTGCGCGCGCCAGAGGTACCGCGACCCCGGTGGCAGCGCCGGACCGTGCGCAGGATGTCCATGCGCGAGCCGAAGCGCATGCGGCCCGAGCGCGCGCTCGAGCTCCTCCAGGCTCACGACGCCGTCGCGGTTCGCGTCGATGAGCGGGAACGCCGCGCGGTTGCCGTCCCAGGCATCGGCGGACAGCGGCCCTGCGGTGTCGCCGTAGATGAGCGAAATGCCCGCCCGCCCGAGCCCGTCGGCGACCTCGATCTCGTCGACGACCTCGTTCCGGTCGACGTCGAGCACGTCGAAGAGGTCCGGGTACCCGCTCCAGCGCCAGCGCGCGCAGCCGAGGGGTGCGTAGGCCCCCTCCACCGGGCGCCGCTCTGGAATCGGTCCGTCGAGCGGAGGAAAGGGACGCCTCGGGGGAGGACGACGGTCGAGGCCGTAGCCAAGCTCGGCGTACTCCATCGTCAGCTTCCGTGGCGGCTGACGCCGTTGGGATGGAGGGCGAGGACGCCCTGCAACTCGGCGATCGGGACCTGGGCGGCGATGTTGTCGATGTCCTCGTCAGAAAGCCTCTCGAACACGGGCGCGAGCGCCGCGGCCTGCGCAGCGAACGGGGGAATGCCCTGAAGGAAGCGGACGCGCTCGTACTCCGGTTGAGCCTTCATGCGCCGCAGGACCGTCGAGAGCTCCGCGCGCATCTCGGCCAGCGAGGGCGCCCGTTTGGAGCCGACCGGAGGTGCGGGGATCGGAGGCGCATCGGACACCGGCGAGTCGACGGGCGTGGCGATGGGGGCCGACGTTGCTGCCGGGGCGGCCTCGGTTGGAGCGACCGCGGCCGGAGCAAGCCCAGTGACCGCGGGAGGAGAGGGCGGACGCGCGGGTGCGGGGTCCGCCGGCGCGGACGCGGCAGGTGCCAGCGGCGGGGCCGCGCTCGATGCGGCAGGCGGTGCGACCGCAGACTGTGCGACCGCATCGACCGCAGCCGGAGGGGCGGGAGCCGGCGGCTGAGCGAGCGTGGCCTCTGCGACGGCCGTCGGTGCGACCGGAGAGGGCGCGACCGCAGCGAGCGCAGCCGGAGCGACCGCGGGAAGGGGGGCCGCCGGAGGAGCCGGAGCCGATGCGGGCGCAGGCGCGACGGGTGCGGCAGCCGGGGACATCGCGGCCGGTGGCGCGTTCGCGCGCACCATGTGTTCCGGCGCGTGAACCTCCACCACTCCGACGCCCGGCACGTACGCCATGGGGCCGCGGGGCCGGTGCTCTTCCCTGGGCGCCGGCGGCGCCGCAGCGGGTTGCGCCTGCGGTTGGTTCTGCGTCTTCATCGCGTCGGCGGTGACCAGATTGCCGACCAAGTCGGTGATCGACTTGATGGGATCACTCTCCGCCGCCCCTCCTGCGGGGCCCGCCGCTTCACGCGCCGCCTTCATGAGCTCGATCGGATTCATCGGCGCTGGCATCATCTTGAGCAGCAGCGCGACGAGCTTCGAGTCCTCGCCGCCGCCCTTGTCACCGCCTTTCAGCGCCTCCCACATCCTGTTCTGGTTGTCGGTCGCGGCCTTGATCTCGGCGATCCGCACGTCCGCGTCGGCCCTCGCCTGCGCTGCGGCGCGCTCGGCATCGGCTTTGGCTCTCGCGGCTTCGCTCTCGGCCCTCGCCTTGGCATCCGCCGCGGCTTGATCGGCGCGGGCCCGAGCCTCCTCCCCTTGCGCCTTGAACATCGCCACCAGCATGCTTTCGAGCGGCGCGGGGCCGGGCGGGGGCGGCGGCGCGGGAGGGGGCACCGACGCCTTCTCGCGGAGCACGCGAAGCTCTTCTTGGATGGGGCCGAGCAGCTCCTTCACCACTTGCACGGCGTCGACCGCCGGCGCGGGCGGCGGCGCGCTCACGGGAGGAGGCGGCGCGGCCGGGGCGGGTACGGCTGCACCAGGCGCCGGCCCTGCGGCGATCGGAAGCCCGTCGCGCAGCACGAACGGCTTCTCCGGCCCTTCGATGAAGAAGAGCTCGTCGCCGCTCGGGAATTGGCCCTGGAAATGGCCGCCCGCATCCCGTGCGATGACGCGGTAGTGGCCGCCTCCCCACCAGCGCGCGACGTCCGCCCAGCTCTTCACGTCCTTCGCCGGGATGATCTCAGGGTGCCGCAACAGCTTCCCGTCGGCGTTCTTGCGCTGGAAGGTCAGACGCACGATGTCGCGGTGCTCGGGCTGCCCGTCGTCGAGCTCGAAGAGCGGATGACCCTCGAAGGTGGGCTTTGCCGTAGGGCGAGACGGATAGGGCTGGCTCCCGTCCGCCGCACCGTTGAGATGGCCAAAGTGCCCTGCCCCGACGCCGTTGCTGTGGTGCAGGTCGCCGAGATCGTCGTCTACGCCCATACCCCGAACGTGCGTCCGCACGTCGACTGTGCGCAAGCGGTTTGCCGCCCATGGATTTCACTTATCAGGGCGGGTCACATGGGAAGATCCCAGGGCGGGGGTGTGGGTTGGGAACATCCCACGTTCCCGCCGATGCTCCACGCCACCCCCCGAGCTGCCTCCGTGCCTCCGCCGGCCCTGCTCGGGGACGTCACGGCGGGCGACGGGGAGGCAGCGGGAAAACGCCGCAGATCGACGGGGTGGCCACGGGGCGCGCACGGGAAGGAGTACGGGAGGGGGCACGGGGACGCTTTGACGCATCGTGAGAACATCCACGCTTCTCGCGGGAAGATTCCGTGGGAAGATCCAGAGCGGGTCCGACGCACCCGCGCCAGCGGCGTCCAGAGACTTCACTCGTGTGGACGAGGCGCCGGCGTCCGGAGACCTCACTTATCAGCGCCCGGAGATTTCATTTATCGGTTGACGACACCCGGGGGATCGGCATCGCGCACCGCGGACGTCGCGCTGTGGATGATCACGTCGCGGCCGTTTTTCTCGGTTCCCTTTCGGCGCGCGCGCGGATGCGTGCCTCCGCAGTCGTTGCCGCCGCTCGGAGGCTCTCTCTCAGGGCAGCATCCTTGGCCATGTCGACGAGCGCGGCGTCGACCCGATCGCCGACGCTCGGCCGCGTCGCGATCCCCTCGATCCTGCGATGGATCTCGACGAGGGCGGCGTCGATGCGATCGCCAACGTTCGGCCGCGTCACGATCCCCTCGACCCTGCGCTTGACGGTCTTGGGGTCGACCTCGGCTTTCTTCGCGACGGCCCGGATCACTCGCCACGGCAGCGTCGGGGGGGGCGGCGTGGGCGAGGGATCCGTCGACTCAGGGGTGCTTGCAGGGTCCATGTGGCCATCCCTTCTGGGAAGATCCCAGGGTACTCATGGGATCTTCCATGAATCCATGGGAAGTTTCTCTGATAAGTGAAATGTCCTGACGCTAATCTCATTGCTCATGTGGTCTGGAGCGGCGCACGCTCTGGTCATGGCGGACGACCGGAGCATGGGTGCCACGCTCATCGACACGGACGCGGGAGAGCCGGGCGGCAATCAAGAGAGGCCGCCGCTCCGACTCGTGCGTGATGAGGAGGAGACCGAGTCCGGAGCCTTCGAGCGCGGCTCTGGGGGGCGTCACGCATGGTCGGGTGGGCGATACGCAGGCATGGGACACCCGCGCGACGCGGAGCCAGGCAGCACGGGCACCCGCGCGACGCGGTTCATGGCCGAGTCGGGCGACGGACGGAGTGCCACGTCGGGCAGCTCGCGCGCGGCGACTATGGCGCTCGCGCCGAGTGGTGGTAGCGGCGGCGCACACGCGACGACCATGGTCCCGCCGAGCGGTGGTAGCAGCGGCGCACGCGTCGGGAGCAGCGCCACGCCGAGCAGCAGCTTCCAGGCGACGACCATGGTCCCGCCGAGCGGTGGTAGCAGCGGCGCACACGCCGGGAGCAGCACCACGCCGAGCAGCAGCTTCCACGCGACGGCCATGGTCCCGCCGAGCGGTGGTGGCAGCGGCGCACACGTCGGGAGCAGCGCCACGCCGGGCAGCTTCGCGCCGAGCGGCGGCGCCGCGCGCGGCGGCGCTCTCGCGCCGAGCCACGCGGTGTCGATGCAGGTCAGCTCCGCCGCACCGCCAGCGGTGCGCGGCGGCGTGCAGGCGACCGCGTCCGCGTCGGTAGCCGCCGGGTCGATGTCCACCTTCCCGCGCGCAGGCGGGCCGCCTCCCGCGCAAGGTGGGCATCCCGCGGTCGCGCTGGGCCCGCGTTCGCCGAGCGTCGTGCCCGTTGGCGGGCCTCCCGCGATGGCGCCGGGCGGCCCCCGCCCGCCTGGCGTGGTGGCCGTTGGCGGGCCTCCCGCGGTGGCGCTGGGCGGCCCCCGCCCGCCTGGCGTGGTGCGCGTCGGCGGGCCTCCCGCGGTGGTCGGTGCGCCGCCGCCGATGGGCGGCGGCCCACGCGCGCCCGCAGTGCTGCCGCTCGGTCCGGCTGTCCCCGTGGGGGTGCGCCCGCCGCCCGTGGTGGTGCCCGGCATCGGCCCCGCGCAGCCGAATCACGTCATCGGTGCGACGTCCGCGCTAGTCCAGCCGCTCGTCCAGCAAGTGATCTCCCAGCCCAACGCCCATCCCGGGCTCGTCGCGGTCGCCCGGCAGGCGCAGGCGGATCCCGCGCGGTACGGCGGCGACTTCCTGATCCGCCAGCACAGCCCGAGCCGGTACGTCGAGCTCGCGCGCGCGGGCCGGCTTCCCTCGCAGGTCTGGACGACGCCGAACCAGGGCGCGGGCGGTGAAGTCGTCGAGCGCCTCCGCGGTGCCCACCAGCAGATCGGCAAGGTGATCGAGCGCGACCACGGACACCGTCCGTTCGCCGAGCGCGCGCTCGTCGGCCTCGCTGCGCCCGTCGGCGTGCACGAGGACGTGGTGCAGGCGATCGACGCCGCGCGGACGCGCCCGGGCTTCCCCGTGCGGGCCTCGTTCGCGCGGCTCGTGCGCGGCGTGCCCGAGGCCGACATCGCGCAGATGGCGACCCTGTTCCAGAGGCACGGGCCGCATCGGGGCGAGAGCGTCAGCGAGCACTACCGCGCCGTGCGCGAGCGGCTCGAGCGCGACCATACGCGGAGGCGCCGCGGGCTCCTCGGTGTGCTCCGGAGGCGCTGGGCCAACGGCGGGCCGGATCTCGTGCCCCTCTTCGCGCAGCTCACCCGGGGCTACTCGCCGAAGCAGGCCCGAAGCCTCCGCAGGCTCCTCGTGCACGGCACCGACCCGATGGCGCTGTTCGACCAGATCGAGCAGCGGAACGCGGCCGTGCGCATCGAGCGCGCCATGGTCGCCTTCCACCGCTGGCTCGTCGAGTGGGAGGCAACACACGCGCTCGGCGCCCAGTCGCCGCTCCAAGAGCCACACGTCGTGCTGCCCGTCCCGCCCCGCCCGGGGCACGTCGCGCTCGTCGAGACCTCGGCGCCGGAGCAGCCGGAGTTGCCCGAGCCGCCCGGACCGCCCGAGGAGGCTGGCCAGCCCGAGCCGCCGGAGCTGCCGGAGCCGCCGGAGGCAGCGACCGAGGCTGGCGACGTGAGCGCAGCCAGCGAGCGGCGGCTCGCGGTGAATCGCGACGGAGCGGCCCCGGCTCAGGCCGACGCGGGCGAGCTGCCTCTCGCCCCGCCCCCCGGTGGATGCGCCGCCGATGGCGTGCTGCCGTGGGCGCACCTGATGCAGGGGCTCACGCCCGCCGCCGAGCGCGAGCTTGCCCGCGCCTGGGCCGAAGGTCGGCCCTGGGAGACGTACCGGGGGATCCTCGCCCGCCGCGGGGAAGAGGCGCGCGCGGCGCGCGAGGGCGACTTCCGGCGCCGCATCGTGCGGCTCGGCTGCAACGACGGCGCTCCCTGTCAGATCCCCCGCGCCGACGTCAGCGAGCTTGCCGACCTCGGCAGCCACTTCATGCCCGAGCAGTGGGCGCGCCTCACGGACGCGCTCACCGAGGGGGCGGGGAGTCCGCTCGAAGTGTGGCGCCAGATCGAGCGCGAGAACACGGCCGAGGCGATGGCCCTCCGCGAGGCGGCGTTCCTGCGGCACTACGGCGACCACGGGAATTCGGGCGCGGCCTGGCTCAACCCCGCCGAGTGGGGCCTCTGGATGCCGCAGATGCGCGGCCTCGTGGACACGGGGGACTTCGGCGACATCATCGGCGCGCTGGGCGGCGCGCTCGGCGGGGGCGACGGGGGCGGCGACGGCGGAGGCGGCCTCGGCAACCTCCTCGGCGGGCTCGGCGGCGGGTCTGAGGGCGGAGGTGGTGACATCGCCGGCCAGCTCGGTGGGCTCTTCGGCGGAGGCGGCGGCGCGGCCGCGCTCCCCAATCTCGTCGGCAAGATCGGCTCCTTCGCCACCAAGGCGGTCGGCGCGCTCAAGGGCACGCCTCGGCCCAAGAGCACCTCGGCCCGGTTGCCGGCTCCAAACAGCGATCCCTCGAAGGGCTGGTGGGAGATGCTGACGCTCGGCCAGGGGATCTCGCGCGAGGCCGCCGATGCCCTGCTCGGAGCCATCGACGCGGGCGGACCTGCGGGCACGCCTGAGATCCTCGCGAGCTACGAGCGGCTCCTCGGGCCCGCGGTCGCGCGCGCGGTGAAGGCGCAGGCGGTCGACCGCATGCGCACGCTCCTCGAGACGCTCTGGCGGATGCGTGAAGAGCGCGGGTGGAAGCGCGAGGCGGGCGAGCTGGACGCGGCCGGGCCGAGCGAGGAAGCGGGCGACGAAGCGGCCGACCTGGATGCCGCCGAGCCGAGCGACGACGCGGCCGAGCCGGGCGACGAGGCGGCGGACCCTGCGCCCGACTTCTCCCGCTTCACCCTGCGCGACATCGACCTGACGGTGTCCAGGCGGGCCGCGCCTCTCGTGACCTACTTCCAGAGCCTGGGCGACGCGGAGGGCAACTTCCGCAGCTACCGGAAAAACTTGTTGCCCTACTTCCGGGCGTTCGGAGACGAGGCCGAGGGGGTGATCCTCGAGGCCGCCAGCGAAGGGGTCTACATCGCGGCGCCGGAGCTGTCGGGCCCCGAGGGCTGGATCCAGCGCTCGCCGATCGCGCTTCAGTTCGACCCGAAAGCCGTCGCGAAGATCACCGATCCGATCACGTTCTGGGTCGACCCGTCGTGGACGCCGCCCGACCCGGCCGCGGCGCTGGTCCCGGAGGGCAAGGCGCCGGAGGAGGCGGGTCTCTGGGCCGGGGCGGAGAACGGCGCGCTCTTCGACCGCGAGGAGCGTCCCTGGCTGCGACCGCGGCCCCTCTTCCACCTGACGTTCGGTAGACCGATGACGAAGCGCGAGCTGGCGCGGCTCGTCGGCCTGGTGCCCTCGATCGGCACGCACCCCGACGACGTGCTCCGCGAGATCGCTGGCCTCGAGGGGCAGGCCCGGGACGTGCGCGGGGTCGATGCCACGACGGGCGAGTACGTGCTCGAAGCGCGTGAGACGCCCGCCGAGATCGCCGACAGGCTCGTCGGCGACCCGTCGCGCGCCGACGAGCTCGTCGCCGCGAACCCCCACCTCGGGCCGAGGGACCGGCGTGTCCGGATCCCGCCGCGGTGGTTCGGGTACGTGCCGTATGCCGTGCTCGCCGCCGACACCTCGGGCATCGGCGACGTCCTCGCCAACGTCTTCACGGGCGGGCTCTACGGCGCCGCCAAGTTCGCGGCCGAAGAGGCGCGGAGGAACGCGCCCGCGCCGGCCTGGGGGCGCCCCGTATGGGGTGCGCGCGTGTGGCGGGGGCCGTTCTGGGGCCGGCCAATCGGGCGGCCCGGGCGCGTGATCTTCGTGCGGCGCGAGACCCGAGGGATCGACGACGATGCCGGCGCGCCGCGCGGTGGCGGCGGCGGTGGCCGCGGTCTCGCGCCCCGCATGGGCTTCCCGGGCGCATTCCCGCGGTTCCGCGGCCCCAGGGGCGGACGCGGCTGGGGCCCTTGGGGAGGGCCTTGGGGAGGGCCTTGGTTCGTGCCCGGAGAGGTCGAGGTCGAGCCCGACGAGGAGCGCGTCTACGAGGTCACCGAGGAGGACGCGCGCGGCAATCGCGCGTCGCGCGGCTACACGCGCGACGTGGCGCGCCGGATCGCCGAGGTCTTCGGCGTCGCGTCCCGCGCTGACGCATGGGCCGAGCTGCGCGACGCGAACCCGGAGAAGGCGCTCGACGACAATGGCTTCTGGGCCGACGTCGCCGCGGGCGACCTAATCCGGATCCCGCGCGACTGGCCCGAGCGCGAGGCGGGCGACGTCGACGAGGCGGGCGACCTCGACGAGGCAGGGGACCTCCTCGACGACCCGAGGGCCCGCGCCATCGCCGCTGGCGTCGCGACGGTCGTCGATCCCTTCGGCGTGGGGAGCGCGCTGTTGCGCCGCTTCGCGGGCGGCCAGCAGGCCCCCGAGCCGGACAATCCCGAGCCGGACGATCCCGAGCCGGACGATCCCGAGGAGCCGCCGGCGCCCGCGAACCGGACGCCCCAAGCCAACACCGGCCCGCGTCCGCGCCTGACCCGCCGGACCTACACGGTGCGGTCGGGCGATTCCCCGCTGCGGGTCGCACAGCAGTATGGGGCCACCGGGCGGAAGTGGTTCTCCGAGCTTGCGCAGGTGAACCCGCAGAAACCGATCGACCCGGCCACGCGCAACTTCGCCACCTTCAGCGCCCGCGAAGTCATCAACGTGCCCGACGCGTGGGGAGGCGCGTCGCCTGGAAGTGGCCGCCCGCGCAGCAGCGCCGGGCGAGACGCCGGCGGCGTCGCGCGCACGTACACCGCCGTCGGCGGCGAGACCGCGCGGGCGATCGCCCAGCGGTTCGGCGCCCTCGGGCGTGAACGCTGGGCAGGCGAGCTCTGGGCCGCCAACCCCAAGCGCGACTGGAACGCGCGCATCTACGCTGGCGACGTCTTCAACATCCCCGACGTGTGGACCAGCGGCCCAGGCGCGGACGCGGGCGGCCTTCACCCGGGCGACGTCGGCCACACCGTCTACGTCGCAGAGGAGACGACGCTGCGCGCTGGTCCGCGGGACGACGCGCGCCCGGTTGCCGTGCTCAACGTCGGCGTCGCGCTCCGACTGATCGAGCTGTCCGAGGGCGACAGGACGTGGGCGCGCTGCGAGATCAAGGGCGGCACGCAGGGCTGGGTCCAAACGGCCAGCCTGAGCATCTACAGCATGGGCACCGGCGACGACGCAGGCTGCGAAGACCTCGACACCGCCGCCGCCGCCGGCGCGCTGGCGACGCCGTCTCCGCTCGCGCCTCCTGGCACCCTCGTCGCGGGGGCCACCGTCGACCCGGGCACGATCCCCCGCCTCGCCGGCGTGCTCGCGGCCTGGGGAAAGACGCATCCGGACGCCATCGAGCCGGCGGATTTCGGGGACGGCTACCCGATCTCGCCCGACACGCTCGGCGTGATGACGGCGCGGACGCAGCAGGCGATCCAGAGCTTCCAACGCTGGAACAACCAGCAGCCGGGCGCGCCGAAGCTCCGCGACACCGGGATGATCGATCCCGCCACCATCGGCGCGGTCGACTCGTGGAGCGCGCAGGCGCTCGGCGGCATGAGCGCGCGTCCGCCAGTGCGGGTGATGCCCGGCACCGAGACCGGCTGCGCCGGCTGCGGAGACGCCGGCGCCGTCGACGATCGCCCGAACATCACGGCGTACGTCTACGCGCTGAAGCGCGGCGATGGGATGTGGGCGGTCGCGAAGGCGATCGGTGCGGAAAACCGAGCCCACTGGTTCGGGGAGCTGCGGGACGTCAACCCCCACAAGAAGATCCAGATCGACTCCAAGACCGGCAAGCAGCTCAACTGGGTGCACACGACGCCGGGCGAGCTCGTCAACGTGCCCGACGCCTGGCAGCCCGCCAAATCCCCGAACGCCATGCCGGCGCCGGGAGCGGGACCGGCGGGGCCGGGCGCGACGCTCGGAATCGGCAACTTCCCGCCGGTTCCGGTGGTGGCGCCCGCGCCGCCCGCCGGCGCCGCCCCCGCCGCGGCGGCCGCCGCTGCCAAGGCCGCCACCGCTGCCACCAAGGCTGCCGACACGGTTGCCAAGGCGGCTCCCGACGCCGCTGCCAAGGCCGCGAAGGTAACGATTGCCGCTGGCCGCGACGCCGCAACCGCGGCTGCCACCGCGGCCCAGGCCGCGCCTCCCGGCGCCGCCGCGACGGCCGCCGCCACGGCTGCGAAGGTCGCCTCGAAGGCCGCCGACGCCGCAGCGAAGGCGGCCCCCGCCGACGTCGCCAAGGCCACGACCAAGGTCGCCGCCGCGGCTCGTGCCGCCGCGGATGCCGCCGCGACCGCCGCCGCGACCGCGCCTCCCCCCGGAGCGCCCGCAGCTCTCCCGGTGCCCGTTCAGGGCGACTCCTGGGCCGGCGCGTACGCGGGCTCGAGCCCTCCGCCCGCGCAGCCCGCGCCTCCGCCCGTCTCGCCCGAGGTCGTGAGCGAGATCCACGCACTGCCGGACAAGCTCGCCAAGAGGCCCCTGCCAGGCGTGGCCGGGCAGGCTCCGGCTGCGCTCAAGAGGCAAGAGCCGCCCCCGGCGCCGGAGGACGAGGGCTCGGGATCGGGCGGCGGGCTGCTTGCCCTCGTGGGCACCGGGCTGGCCATCGCCTCCGGCGCGGCCAGCGCCCTCATCCACGCGATTCGGGCTCTGAGGACAGGGAACGATGACCGCTCAGGCCACAGCCGTGACGTGGAGGCACTCCGACAGCGCGCCGGAGCGGTCCCTCACGCTCGCGCTCGCTGCTCGCCAGTACGAGACGAAGCCGGACGGGACGCCATTCACGACGCCCGATCGCGTCCGCTTGCTCCGTGCCCTGGGCATCGCGACCGTGGCGGCCATCGAGGACGCGAAGACGGGCGGCATGAAGCTCGTCAAGCCCGGCGAGATGGAGGCGGGGACCGAGACGCGGCTTGTCGGCCGGCCCCTGTCTCCGACGCAGTTCCCGACCAAGGACCACGCCTACGCCGCCGGTACGCTCGCGATCCCGTTCCAGCTCTTCCCCGATCCCGGCCTCCGCACGGTGTACTCGGCTGTCACGCACGACGGCGACCGAGCCGTGCTCGATCCAGAGGCGAGGTGGCTCATCGGCGAGGGGCCGCCCGCCGCGGAAGAGGCAGGCAACCCGCTGCTGATCGCGTTCGCGATCGTGGTCGCCGGGGCTGCATTTGTGGCGGCCATCGCCTACGGCGCGCAGTGCGCGGCCACCGTGATCGACCGCAAGCTCGCCCGAGATTCCGCGACAGCTCGGATGATGGCGGCGCACGCGACTGCCGTGCAGATCGTGACGCTCCACAACGAGCGTGACCAGGCGGGAGGAAAGCCGACGCTCTACTCGCCCGAGGAGAAGCAGATCATCGACGCGTCCCTCGCCGCGGCTGCCAGGGTCGCCGAGGAGAGGCATAGCCCGCTCCCGAACCCCTTCATGGTGGCGACGGAGAAGGCGGGAGAGGCGGCCAAGAAGGTCGCCGACAAGGTGCCCGACGGCGCTGGCGCCGGATTCGGACTCGGACTCGGCTTCGCCGCGGCTGCCGCGGTCGCAGCCTACGTGTGGACACACCACTAGCGGAGAAGAGAGCCGGAGAGAGCAGCAGAAGACACGAGAGTCCGCTGGACCCGTTCATCGGGCACCACACGGCAGAACAGATTTGGACTCGGCCTGGCCGCGATTCGCGCGGTCTGAGCCCACGTGTGTCTTGACGAGAGCCCAGGCCGAGATCCGGGGCCGCACGGGAGAGGAGCATCTTTTATGGCCGAGAAGAACGAGGGCGACGCCGTTGTCGCCGATGAGCTGGTACCGCAGAGCGGCGAAGGCGCTCAGCGCCTCCGAGCAGCGCAAGGCGGAGACCGAGGAGGGGATCGAGCTCTACAAGGGCGGCGCCCGCGCACACGGCGCGATGAAGGTCGCGCTGTCGCATGGAGCCGGGGACTTCCTCGCAGGCGGCGTGCTCTACGCACTCGTCACCTCCGACGGGTTCAAGAAGCTCGATTTCGTCAAGAAATATTGGTGGGCCCTGCCGCTGCTCGTCTGCATCGCCGGCTGGGCCCTGTATCGCAAGCTCCCGTGGATCGGCGGCGCGATCCTCGGCGTCGGCGCCGGGCTCTTCTACCAAGCGTACAAGGATCAGGACGCCAAGGACAAGCTGGCCAAGAACGCCGCGAACCCCGCGGCCGCGAAGCCCGACGGGGCGGGCGTCGGCGACGACGCCGGCTGGCCCTGGGAGCGGCGGCGCTGGGAGTCTCATCGCGCCCGGCGTCGAGTTCGTGCCGGGGGGCGAGCGGGTGGTGGAGCGCGTCTGGCGCTGAGGCGCTGAGAACCAACTTCGAGAAGGACGGAGAGATACGATCATGGGTGATAACACCAACACTTCGAAGGTCCTCAGCGCGCTGACTCCGCAGATGCAGGCGATGGCCAAGGATGCTGGCGCCCTCGACGACAAGGACGTCTGCGCGCCCGAGGTCGAGGGCCTGGACGACGACGCGGCGGAGGCAGCGACCGATGCGGGCGCGCCCCCTCCGCTCGTGCTCGACATCCGACGGGTCCAGGACGAGGCCCACCGCCTCGCGGGATCCGAGGGCCTGAGCGACGCCGATCTCGCCCGCCTCATCATGATGGGCGCTGCGATCGAAAAGAATCACGGGTTCACGCTCGGGCACGCCAGGGGCTTCCGTGAGGGCCTCCGCTTCGGCAACGCCCGCCGGGCCTCGCCGCTGATCCGCGTCCCGGGCATGAAGAACGAGAACGACCTCGTGCCCGTGGTCCCGTGGCACCGCAGCGCCCAGATGGAGAAGTGGAGGTGGGATATCATCGAGCGCTACCGCAGGCTCCACGGCGGTGCGATCGACGCGGCGATCGGCTTCTACTACGGCAACCTGCAGGTCCCGCTGGGGATCGAGGGGCCGCCGATGAATCCCGTGTTCGTGCTCAACGTGCCGCCGCCCTCCGGCACGAACGCGAACCCGCTCATCGACTCGTGCTTCGACCTCGCCATCGGCGACGTCGAGACGGGGTGGTTCGGCGGACCGCACGTGCTCGACCTGTCCGACACGAACCTCCAGTACCCCGGTGCCTTCCTGTATCCCGATCAACTCTTCATCATCGAGGCCGTCAGCGCTCGGTTGAAGGCGATCCGGATCCAGTACGTGCCGGTCACGTCGCCGCAGACGGCGCCGGGATTCCCCTCGGTCACGCCCCCGAGCATGCCCATCACGACGGGCATCCTCGCCGGCACGAACCCGGTGTGGGACCGCAACTCGCTCATCCTGCCGCCCGAGTTCTTCAATCAGTACAACGACGTCGCCGAGCTGGCCCAAGCTGTGGCGATGGTCACGACGATCTGCTTCGCCTGGGACGACAAGGGCGTGGGCGGTGCGGAAAACCTCGCCGTGAAGCCGATCGAGCGTATGAGCGCCGTTCCCGGCGTGGCCCGACAGACCGTGGTGGAAACGAGCGGCGCGGGCCTGCACCTCGATCTGCCGCGAGGCTACATCTGGTGCGTCGATCGCCAGTTCCAGGCGACGGAGGACAGCGGGGGCAATGGGCTCTTCAGCGCGCAGCTCCGGCAGAGCGCGAGCTTCGGATTCCCCTTCACCCCGGTCACGCTGTTCGGTAGCCAGGGCCCCGCGATGCCCCTCGGGTGCGCCCTCGAGTGGCAGCTCACCCTGCACGGCACCTCGCTTTTGCCGGCGAAGGGCCTCACCGCGCGCGAGCGCTACGTCCCGCGGCGCCGCGCCTAGTCGGGCCGGGGAAATCCTGAGCTGAGGAGACGCCCATGTCGCCCGTGCACGTGTCGCTCAATCCGCGTCCGCGCACGGGCCACAAGGACGCGAACATCCTCACCGTGGCGCTCGCCGGGATCCGGCGAATGCACGTGATCCTCCAGGTGAGCAACATCGTCGACCGCGAGAGCAACGAGGTGAGCTGGACGCTCTCGGCGTGGGCGACGCTCGTCACGTCCCTCGGTCCGGAAGGCAAGATCCCCCATGTGAACTTGGCGCCGAGCCTGGTCACGCTGGCCCCGCTGGGGGCCCAAACGATGCACATCGCCACCTTGTTCTGGCCGGCGGAACCGGCCGCTGCGTCGCTCAACGTGCTGTTTTCGACACCCGCCGACATCCCGGAAGGCAAGGCGCAGGCGTGGGGGGTCGGCGACACGACTCCGCACGACTATTCCGGGCTTTTCGTGACGCCGTTCGGCTTCGGGCGCCACCTCGAGCGGCTCGTCGACCCGCTGCCTTACGGCGATCCGGAGCTGATGCAGAAGCTCATGGTCGACGGGCAGATCCCTGTCCCCCTTCTCTATCGAAAGAGAGTCTAGCTATGCCCGCCATCTCTCCCCAGGTCTTCCCGCCGGTCAACAAAGGCAATCAGATCCTCGTGGGGCTTCAGCCCCTCGCGGGGGACACCGGCCAGGGTCCGACGCCCGAGACCACGGCATGGATTGCCGTCCGCGCCGGGAGCGTCCTCGCCGCGCAGCTCACCGTGACCGCGCTCGCGCCGAGCCCGGGCGGCGCCATCTGCGTCCACGTCGAGACCTGCAATCACGTGTCGAACGGCGTGTCGGTCGACGGTCCGCGCTTCCTCGGCGCGTTCCGAATGACGCCGACCGCGAGCCTGCCGAGCACGCAGCCGCTCATCGGGAGCCCCGTCGTCGACAACTACATCCGTGTCGTGGCGACGCCGAGCCCCGTGACCACGAACGTCGCGTGGACCGTCTCCGGCAACCTGATTGCGGCGGCCTACGGCAACTCGGTCTAGCGCGCCGCTCGATCGCGCTCCTCGCGCGCTTGCGCGCGCCCACTCCGGGCCACGAGCTCACATGAGAGGATTCGTATGCCGAACATCGAGAAGATCCACATCGAAGGCGGGTGCGCCACCACGAACCCGGGGTCGTCCACGATTGAGATCCCGCTCCCCCAGCTCCCCGCCGAGGGCGCCTGGTCCATCACCGGGACCGTGCTCGCTTTCAAGACGGGCGCGGCGAGTCAGGCGGCGGCGGATTCTCTCGCCTTCGCCCTCTCGATCGTGGGCAACTCGTCCGGGGGCGCCGCGGGCGAGACCGACGGCCTGACCAACCCCTACACGATCCTCCCCGCCACCGGAGGTCTCGGCGTCTCGCTCACCGTTGGGTTCGGCAACATCCCCGGGCAGACCACCCAGACGCTCTACCTCAACCTGAACGACCCCGTGAACCCCTCGACGGTGGCCTGGGGCTGGGCGCTCGACGTCGTGGCGTTGAGCCTGCCTTAGCGCGGGTCTCGGCGCGCATCCCCCACGAGGACCTCCACAGGAGTTTGCCATGCCCACCTTCGAGAAGATCCACATCCAGGGCGAGTGCACCACCGGCCCAGGGAACACGTTCCAGATCCCCATTCCGCAGCTCCCGGCAACGGGTGCATGGTCCATCACCGGGACCGTCCTCGCGTTCAACATCGACGCGGAAAGTCCGGGCGCCAGCGCTTCGCTCGCGATGTTCCCGACGATCACGGGCAACGGAGTCGGGGGCTCGCTCGGCGAGACCGACAACCTGGCGCCGACTCCCTACACGAAGCTCCCTGTCACGGGAGGGCTCGTCGCCGCGGGTTTCACTGTCGCGATCAGCGGGCAGACGCTCTACCTCAACCTCAGCAACGACACCGAGGACGTCGTCGTGGCCTTCGGGTGGGACCTCGACGTCGCGGTGCTCAGCCTGCCGTAGCGGCTGCCAAAAAACGAGGACGGCCATGTCTAACGTCGAGAAGCTGCACGTCCAAGGGCAGTGCACGACCACGAACCCGGGGTCCGCCACGGTCGAGATTCCACTCCCGCAACTCCCCGCGACGGGAGCGTGGTCGATCACGGGGACGGTACTCGCGAGAGCGCAGAACGAAGCGGAGCATGGTCCGGCGCTGAATCTCTCCCTCGCGTTCGCGCTGACGATCGCCGGCAACTCGGTCGGCGGCGTCGCGAGCGAGACCGACGACCTGACGCCGCCTTACACGATCCTCCCGAGCTCGGGAGGTCTGTTCGGCGTCTCGCTCACCGCTCTCTCCACGCAACAGACGCTCTACCTCACGCTCAACGACGCCCCGCCCCCGGCGATCGTTGTCTGGGGCTGGGTGCTCGACGTCGTCGCCCTGTGCCTGCCGTAAACCCACGAACCATCGTGCGCCGAAGGAGAGCCCGATGACTCAGCGATGCTCGATCCGTCTGCTCATTGCGAGCTTGTCCGTGGCGGTCGCCTTCCCGGCGCTCGTCTCATGCGGTGGGTGCAGCGGCACGATCGCCGAGGAGATTGGGGCGGGGACCGTCGATGCGGGCCCCGCCCGATGCCGAGCTGCCCGAAGCGGGCTGCGACCCACTCTGCGCCGAGAAGCTCGACGCGGGCCGCTGCTACGTCCGATGCGGGGACACCTGTTGCCGCTTCGACGGCGGGCAGTAGCGGCACATGGGCGGTCTCCCAGCGCGAAGCAAAAAGGGGGGCCTCAGTTCCAATACGCGTCGACCACGGAGCAGTTGTCGCAGGGCGTGACGGCGCCGGCGGCTCCGCCGGCGTCGGGCGCGCTGCCGTATATCCAGCAGTGCATCAGGCAGGTCGTGCCGGCGCCGTAACAGACCTCGGGCAGGGCGGGGTCGGGTTGGCCGTCGACTTTGCAGATCCAGTCGTCCGTGCACCCTCCCCCTGCGTCCCCCCCACCGAGGCGGCGTACGCAGCGCACGCCTCAAGCGCCGTCGTCAACGTGTACGTGTCGAGCGGATTGCAGTCGTAGAAGTCCTGTCCGACACCGTTGCTATGCGCAGTCTCGCACGCGGTGCCGCAGCATCCAGGCGTGCTGCACCCGAGGCAACCGCTGGTCGACGACGAGCTGCTCGATGTCGACGACGAGCTCGCAGACGCACTGCTTGCAGAGGCGCTGCTCGAGGACGCGCTGCTCGCAGACGCGCTGCTCGACGAGGCGGTGCTCGCAGACGCGCTGCTCGACGAGGCGGTGCTCGAGGACAGGCTGCTCGACGACGAGCTGCTCGACGAGGCCGAAGCCCCGCCCGCGGTGGCCGTCGACCCGGAGCTGGCTGTCGTGGAGCCGGTCACCGTCGCCCCGGAACTCGCCGGCGACCCGCCGTTCGTGGTGTTCGTGGCCGTGCTCGCGCCGCCGGCGCCGCCGAGTGGGTAGTCGCGGAAGGAGACCGCGCAGGAGGGCATCGCGAGGAGAACGAACACCGAGGTGACGACGGCGACGAGCAAGGCAAGGCGGGTCAACGTGAGACGGGTCACCACGACACCTCCAGACGGCCACCTCCGAGGACAGGGGCCACACGGAGGGCGACCCCACTCCGGGGCCGCCGGCTTAGGCCAAGCCAGAGCGCGCCGCCGGCGACGCCGGCGACGCCCACAACGAGCGCGGTCGTGGTGACGGGGCCGAGCGTCCGGCCCGCGTCGCCCGCTTGCTGCCCGGCGAGCGTGCAGGTCCTCGTGGCAGGGTTGCACCCCGCGTCGTTCACGGCCTGGTCGTGGAGGACGAGCCCGCCGGTGATCGCACCCACGACGAGCGAGGCAACGCCGACGCCTCCGACGATCCAAGGGCCGGGGGCCGAACGTGAAGGGGGCGGTGGCTCGGACGCCACGCGCACTGCCGCCGGGATTCGAGCACGATCGGCCGGTGCTCCCCCTGTTCGAGGGCGAAGTCCACCGGGGCGCTCTCCCGGCCGCGCCGCACCTCGGCGTGGTGGTGCCCCGGGTCGATCGGTCGCTCGATCCCGAGCGCACTCTGGGGAAGGAGCTGGCCGTCGAGGAGGATCTCGGCGTCAGGCGCCGCGCGCGCGAGCGAGAGCACGACGGTGGCGATCCGCGCCTCGACGGCGGCCCGGAGCGTCGCAGCCTCTGCCTGCGCCTTCGTCTGCACCTCGCTGCCCGCGTCGGCGGGGTCCACGCCGGCGAGGCGGTACCACTCGGACGCCTCGACGAGTCGCCCGAGTCTCTCCAGGCACCTGCCGGCGTAAAGCGCGAGGGTCGGGACGTGCACCAGATCGTGGGCGTGGCCCAACTTCTCCGCTGCCGCTACGCAGTCCCCCTTGTCGTAGAGCGCCATGCCTTCGTCCGCGAGTCGCCGTGCAGACGCGCGGGTCGCCGGGTCCACGGGCGCGGGTGCGGGCGAAGGCGAAGCCGGCGAAGGCGACGCCGGCGACGGCGCGGCCTGCGGAGCTTGGGGTTGCGCGTAGGCGGCAGGGCTACCGACCAGCAGCGCGACGAGGAGGCTCCCTATGATGGGGCGGCGCATTGGCCCCTCGTACTACATTTGTCGGCGCCGTCGGGCCGTCCTCGCCACGGTCAAGGGCCGCACTGTGAGCCGGCGTACATTCCCGCACGACGCGCCGTGGCCCCGCGCCTTCCTACGGGCAGCGGTCACTGTGCGGTTCCTGTCGGCGTCGAGGCTCTCGGAGGGAGGTCCCGGGTCCGAACCTCCTCGACGGGAGGTACGTTCGCCGAACCTCGCCGAGGCGATCTCTCGGGGGAAGGTCCGGCGGGGGAGGTGCGCTCGCCGAACCTCGCCGAGGCGGTCGCTCGGGGGAGGTTCCGGCTCCGAACCCCCCAGCGCCATCGCGACGATGGGGGAGGGCTGCTCTCCGAACGGCGAATCGGGGACCAGCCCGCGGGGGCTCCCGCCTCAAGGGGCCCCGTCCTACAGCACGCTTGGGCGTCGTCGAACGAGCTGAGTCGCCCGCCACAAGTCCGGCCACGTTTCACCGTGCGCTCATACTCCAGCCCGCTCCCTCTTCGCCCTCGTGGGTGCCGCCATCGATCCGCCTACTCCTCCAGTTCCGCCTCGCGGAGGTCCCGCCGACGCCCGTCGGACCCGAGGCACGCATCCTGGCCGCTTTGCCGCGTCGGACGGGCGCGCTAGCCTCATCGAACGATGGCGGACAGCACCGGGCCCTCGACTACGGACCCACCGCGCAACGACAAGGTTGTGAACGGCGAGCGCTGTGTCCGCGACGTGGTTGTCGTTGTCGCTTCCGCGGGTGGGTTCGAGCTCATCATGAGGCTGGCCGCCGCCCTCGATCCTGGGCTGCCCGCCGGCGTGGTCCTGGTCCTCCACCGAAGCCCTACCTACGTCGGCGCGCTGCTTGATCTGGTCCAGCGTCGGTGCCGCTTGCGCGTGATCGAGCCGGACGGCGGCGAAAGCTTCATGCACGGCGTGGTCTATCTGGCGCCCCGCGATCGGCATCTGGTCCTCAGCCGCGGGAGCATTTGGCTGAGCGACGGGCCCAAGGAGCAGTTCTGCCGCCCGGCGGCCGATCCGCTTTTCCGGTCAGCCGCGGCCGAATACGGGCCGCGCGTGCTCGGCGTGGTCCTCTCGTGTGCCAATTCGGACGGTACGGGAGGCTGCGGCGCCATCCTGGCGGCGGGAGGCATCACGCTGGCACAGGATCCGAGCGAGGCGCTCGCGCCGACGATGCCGGAAAATGCGATTCAGAACGGCAGCGTAACGGCCGTGCTCTCCATGGCAGGCATCATCAAGGCCATCCACGAGCTTGCGGCGGGGCGCTCGATCCCGTCTCCATCCGTGTGATGCGAGACGGTCTATCCCACCTCGACGTCAACAGCACCGTGCTCGCTGCCGTAGCGTCGAGGTGGATGCCGTCATCACCGCCAAGTGCCTCGCGCTGAGCGCAGGGCGATCAAGGAGCACATCCGGGCCCGGGTGCCCAAAGCTGGGCCTTGTGCCAGCGCCCTCACTTCGATCACGTGCGTTGCACCGCGGACCGCGTTGGCAAGCTCGGTCGGCCAGTAAGCACGCGCACATCGCCGCACGACGGCGCTCTCTTGACCGGCGGTCGCGCGTCGCCATGATCGCGCGCCGTGCGCCCCGCGTTGTTCCCACCCGTCGTCACAGACAACGACGTTCGGCGCGCGCGCTGGGAACACCTACGCCTGGGGCGCGTGGGAGGAGAGCTACATCCTCTACGTCCGCGGCCCGCGGCCGAGGCGGATGCTCGCCGCGGTGAAGCGCAAGCGACCCCGCGGAGGGTTGGGGTGCCTGGATCGAGACACGCAACGGCGACCGCACCGTCGGATACTTCGGCGGGCGCGGGCGCGCGAGGCGGCTCTGTTGCCGCGCGCTTCTCTCGCTGCGTCCCGACGAGCGCGGGGGACCGTAGGTGAACCACCGGATGCCGAGCAAACCTGGGATCATCCCAGGCCAGCGCAGTGCCATCGTGGGATCTTCCTGCGATTCGCGCTGATAAGTGAAATCCATAGACGGCAAAGGGCTTGCGGGCGCATCGCGCGGCGGCGCAGGCTCCGGGGAGCCGTGCATTCCCCGCGCGTCACAACGGCGCGGGGTCGCGTGCTTTGAGAGGCCGCATGAGCAGCGAGCGCGTCGAATCGTCCTTCGCAGAGGCGTTCCTGAACGAGATCGTCGCCGGCGCGCTTGCCGCAGGCGCGTTCCTGGGCGCTGCAGTCGTGTCTGCCGTCCGCGGGATTCGTGGCCGCGCCAAGCCGTCGCACAAGCGCAGACCTTCGCCCTCCGTGCAGGGCGCAGAGATCGACGCCCTCCATGCGCGCTGCAAAGTCCTCGAGGCCGACGTCGCCAAGCTGAAGGAGGAGCGAGAGCAGCGGGTGCGACTCCGCGATACGCTGCCGGAGAGTCGGCGGTGAGCGCCCGAAGAAGCGAGCCGCGGCCGCTCCCGCCGGTCGGCGCCCGAGGTGCGTGATGGCGCTGCTCCTGGTCCGCGCCCTGTTTTTCGTCTTCGTCGCGCTCGTGGGCGTCGCGACGCTGGACTGCGCGTCGTCGTCCGATCCCGGGCTCTCGCTCTGGGTGTGGGCCCACGTGCCGAGCCTCATCGCCAGCAGCATCCTGCGTGTGGGGGTTGGCCGTCTCGGCGCGGCGGCGGGCGCGTGGCGGGTCCAGAAGTACGACCCGTTCCCGCCCGGTGTCGACCCCAAGGATCTGCCCGTCTACAACCCGACGAACATCGGACGCTGGTTGGTGCTCCACGAGTGCGACCTGATTGATCGGGTCCCGAGCAACGGCCCCCTGGCGCTCCTCCACCCCGAGGTCTGTGAGGCGGCGACAAAGAACGCTGCATGGATCCGGCAGGCGATGGCGCGCGCGACATGGCGTGAACTGTTCTCGGAGAACCATGCGGCGTGGCCATCGCGAGCACGGAAGGCCCTGGGGGAGTGGAAGGTGTAGCCAATGCCGTTGTCCGTCGGCCTCTTCGTCCTCGGCTTCCTCTGGTGCGGCCGCCCGTTCTGCGACTCGCAGCACTGAGGCGCACGCCATGACCGAGCTCCGGAACACCTGGATCGCCCGCACGCCGCTCGCGCGGTTTCTCGACCTCGACGCGCCCGACGCCGGCGCGCTCGGTGACGCGCCCATCGGCGTCGCGCCCGCGAGCGCGATGGAGCAGCTCCTCACGCAGATCGACCGACGCTACCCCTTCCGCGGCAAGGGGACCCTGGACGGCCTCGACGGCGACGTCCTCCGCATCACCGACGACCCGGGGACGAACGGCCGGTTTCGCACTGGCCCCGACCTCGCCACCCTCCAGCGCGCCGTGGGCGCGGACCCTCGGACGAAGAGCACCGCGGTCATCACGGGGCCGCGGCAGACCCGCTACCTCGCCATCTGGCCTCACGCGGCGCAGCGCGGGGACACGTCGATGTGGGATCTGAGCGCGCTCGACGCGGGCGGCATGCACGGAGAGGTCGAGGCGCCTTCCGACGCGCCAGACGCTGAGCACGTCAACGCCTTCGGCTGCGACCTCTACCAGAAGGCGCGCACCGCGGGCGGCAACCTCGTCCTTTCGCCGTCGTCGATCGTCGCGGCGCTTGCGATGACGCTCGGCGGCGCCCGGGGCCGGACGGCGAGCCAGATGCGGCGGGTGCTCCACGTCGAGGGGCCTACCGAGGCCGCCGTGGAGGCCGCGGGCCGGCTCCTCGGCGGTTACGCGTCGGGCATGCCGGGGGTGACGCTGCACCTCGCGAACCGTCTCTTCGGCGACAAGGCGTACAGCTTCGATCCTGCCTTCCTCACGCACACGGCAGAGTTCTTCGGCGCGCCGCTCGAGCCGGTGGACTTCAAGAACGACCGGGCGCGCCGCCGCATCAACCGCTGGGTCGCGGACCAGACCGAGGGCCGCATCGAGGACCTGATCCCCGTGGGCGGCGTCGACGCGCTGACGCGCCTCGTGCTCGCGAACGCGATCTACTTCTTCGGCGACTGGGAGCAGCCCTTCCTGCCGGACGCGACGCGGCCGGAGCCGTTCTTCGCGGGCCCGACGGAGCTTCGCGTGCCGATGATGCACCAGACGGAAGAGCTTCGCTTCGCGCGCGTGGACGGCCTCCGAGTGCTGGAGCTGCCGTACCGCGGCGGGGACCTCGCGATGGTCGTGGCCCTCCCGGACGCCGCCGACGGGCTCGACGCGTGCGAGGCCAGTCTCTCGGCCGCGACGATTGCCGGCTGGCGCGCGGCGCTCTCGCCGACGCGCGTGGCCGTCTCCCTCCCGAGGTTCCAGCTCGAGCCGCCGTCACTGTCACTGCGGGAGGCGCTGACGGCGCTGGGGATGCCGCTCGCGTTCGACCGGGACAAGGCCGACTTCACCGGCATCGCGAGCCCACCCGACCCCGACGAGCGCCTGGCGATCTCCGATGTCTTCCACAAGGCGTTCATCAAGGTGGACGAGAAGGGGACCGAGGCGGCCGCCGCCACGGGTGCGGTGATGGCGGCGCGCTCCCTCTCGGTGGAGAGGCGGCCGGTGAGCTTCCGTGCGGATCACCCGTTCATGTTCTTGCTCGTCGACCGGCGATCGGGGCTCGTCCTGTTCATGGGCCGGGTCTGTGAGCCGGCGGCCTGCGAGTCGGGGACTACCGTGGGCGGCGGAGGCGGACCGGAGGTGGGTGCGCCCAACGACGAGCGAAGCGGCGAGCCCTTGAGGCTTCTCCGCGAGACGGGAGACGCCCAGACCGGGCGCCCGGCGGAGACCACCGCGCTCGGCACCCTGCTCGCGCAGATCGACGATGGCTGGCCGCTGCGCTTTCGCGGGAGCCACGACGGGTTGCTGAGCGAGATGCGTGGCGGCTACTTCAAGGAACCTCGGCGCGCGCTCAGGATCTCCGAGGACAACCGCATGAATGGGCCCTACGCGATGGGCCCCAACATCCTCACGCTCCTCTACCTCCTGCGCACCGATCCGCGCGTGGAAAGCACCGAGATCGAACAGCCGAGCCTCTGGGGGAACGTCGACATCCCGTACCTCAAGGTGGTGCTGCGGCCGGGCGGCCTCGCAAACGATCCTCACCCGTGGGATCTGTCCGTGCTCGATACCCAGATCACGCCGGAGACGGGGCGCGTGCAGCGCGGTGTCGTGCGCGACACCGGCGCGGCGGTCGAGGACGTGCCCGCCGCGATCTACATGCGATCCATCGTCGACGTGGTCGACGCCGGCGACGCGCTCTTCTCCTGGCGCCACATCACCGTCACCTACAAGCGCCGCCCACGCGATCAGGGCCTCGTCGCGACCTTCTGGGTGTTCGTGGACGCCCTCCGGGAGCGGCAGAGCGGGCTTCGCTGGCCCTGCTCCGCGGCCGAGGCCCAGCTCGTCGCCGACCGGATCCTCGTCGCACCGCAGGATCTGCCCCAGTGGTGGGGTCCGCCGTCGACGCGCTCGCCCTGCCTCATGATGACCGCGCGGCTCATGGCAGCGCGATGGCTCAACGCGCGCGACAGCCACGAGATCATCCCGCCTCACCCCCAGAACGTCGAGGACTTGCTCATCGCTGGCGTGAGGCGGATGAACGCCGCCATCGACCGAGACCTTGCCCTGCTCACGCCGCGCGACCCCTGGGTCGCGGACCCCGGCAAGATTTGGGCGCTCGACCGCAGGCTCTTCGACGGGACCGCGAGGGCGGTGAACTACGGCGAGCACGTCGATGTGGTGGAGAGCAAGGGCAACCGCTACATGCGCAGCGACGCCGGGGGCGCCCTCGTCCCGCTGCCCTGCGCCATCTCGGCGAACGGGGCGATCCCGGGTCTCTCGCTGATCCAGTCCATCGGCGACACGCACGGCGCAGACCACATCGACTACTCCCAGATCCTGCTCCTGGTGGCGCCCTGGTGCATGGTGGCACGGGAGGGCGTCGATCAGATGGTCCCGATGCTCACCCGAG
This sequence comes from uncultured delta proteobacterium, assembly GCA_963827955.1. GTDB lineage: Bacteria > Myxococcota_A > Polyangia > Polyangiales > Polyangiaceae > CAWHDJ01. The sequence goes on from CAWHDJ010000018.1 coordinate 960,773, forward strand.
ACGTCTACCAGAGCGCCGACCTCGCGGGCCTCGTGACCGATGACGCGAAGCCCCTGGCGGGCCTCCGGCAGCCCTTCAGCCCCTCGGACCTTGAGCCCGCGCGCGCGGGCTTCTGGGCGCAGCAGAAGGGGGTCTGGCGGCAGAAGCAACGGCTCGGCCTCGGCGTGCTCGACCCGCTCCCGCCCGGGGCGTTGGCCTTCGGAAGGGGAGCATGACCGACGTGCTCATCCACGGCATCCACCCGCGCGACGCGCCCCGCGGCGAAGTCGGCGAGCGGGTGGCGCGGGCGACCTATGAGGCGGCCGAGCGCCTCTACCGCGCGCGCCCCGATTCTCTCGTTCGGCGTCGTGGATCTGCGAGACGAATCCTCGTGGCCGGCGCAGCGGCGGCTCCGCCGCGCGCTCGGCCGTGCGCTCAGCGTGGGCGACGCGCCGATCCTCGAGATTGATGGACGACTCTATCCGGGCTCCGTACTCGATCGGCTCATCGCACCCGAGACGGGGTCGTGGGACGGCTTCTTGGCGTGGCCCGGACAGACGCTTGAGTACATGCGCCGCACCGATCGCGAGATTGACACGCTCAACCTCTCCATGGTCATGGACCCCGCATGGACGACGGTCCCGCTCGACTTCAGCGCCGGGTGGGGTCGATTCCGGGAGGACTGGAAGGCGTTCTACAAGCGGAACGAGGGGTTCCTGCATCGTACGTGCGCCGACGTCTACGACGACACGACGGTTTACGAGCAGCACCTCAAGGAGTGGCGTGAACGCTGGGTGAAGCTCGGGGGCAAACCTTCGGCGCCGGCGTCGCCGGAGGCGAACCACAGCCTCTCCCTGCCCTCGCCGCCCTCGCCCGAAGGCATCGGCGCCGCCGCCCTCGGGCTCGGCGCGCTCGTCGTGGTCCTCGCCGGGATTGACCTGGCGGGCCGGTTCACTCGGTAAGCACGTCGGAGGCCCCCCGTGAGAGCAACCCCTGAAGCCACCCGCCGCCGGCTCAAGCTGCGCCGAGATGGTGTGGGCGCGCGAAGTGCAACCCAGCGCCTCGCCGCTGGGGAGACGGGCGACACCCAAGCCGATCAGGTGGAGGCCGAGGCGAAGAAGGGCCTGGCGGTCGGGGGGACGGTGGGCGCGGCGCTCGAGGTCGTGCCGCCTCCCTTCGGCCAGCTCCTCCACGCGGCGGCGGCGTTCTTCGGTGCGATCGGCGGAGCAATCGCCGGAGCCTTCCGCGACACGTTCCATCCGAACGCCCTCCAGGCGACTGCTTGGCTCGTCATCTTCCAGATCGCGCCCGGCATGCTGTTCAGCGGGGTCGACACGATCACGACCAAGTCCGGGAACAGGGACCACCCGGCGGAAGACCTGGCCGCACGCCTCGTGCGCTACTTCCTGCTGATCAGCGGCATCGTGAAGAACGTGCAGGGGGACCTCTACAACCCCACCGACACGCGCTGCGACAACCCGGTGATGTGCACCGTCGACCGGAAGTACCCGCTCACCGACCCCAAGGAGACGGCGCGAATCAAGGCGCTCGTCGAGCGCCACATCGGAGCGCCGCCGGAGGTGCACAGCCGCACGGAGGCGCGCGCGGCAATGGCGATCCTGCGCAAGGTGCTCGCGCCGAGCGGGCTTATGGACTGGTCGCAGATGAAGGCCAACCCCGTGTACTTGCGGCACGCCGTGCGTACGGTGAGGTACATGGCGGGCGAGTCCGGCCCCGACGCGGCTCTCGCGGCGCTCCTCGGGGGCGACGTCACGCCCCTCGCGCCGAGGCTGCACACGCGGCGCATCCGCGCCGTCCCGCTCACGCTGAAGTCGAAGCTGGGCCGCCCAGGGCCTGTGACCAAGGCGAGGGCTCCGCGGCCCGCGCCCGCGACGCCCCTCGATCCGTTCCGGGGGCTCGGGAGGAAGACACCCGGCGAGGCCGGCGACTTCCAAGCGCCGAACTCCGCCCTCACGACCTTGCTCGATCAGATCGACCAGCGCTGGCCGCGGCGGGAGAGGGGCCAACTCGACGGCCTTCTCAGCTTCGTGCCGAAGGCTTTCGGCGAGCTCAAACTGGCGCTGCGCGTGACCGACGGCATCTCGTCCGCGTCGCCCGAGCTCGATGCGCTGGCGGCCGCCGTGCGGAACGACCCACGCACCGAGTCGGTCGAGGTCGTCTCGCCCGGCTTCTTCAACGCGCTGGACCGCAGCTACCTTCAGATCGTCGTGCGAAACGCGCGCAGGCGCGACACGTCCCCCTGGAAGCTCGACAGCGTTGGCGTGGTCGGCGAGGCCAGCGGTACGGCTTCTCCGTACCCCGGCTGGAAGACGCAGCGCGTGGCGGCAGTGACTGGGGTCCGGGACCCCTTCGCGGAACTGGCGTAGCCGCGAGACGGCGTGAAACGACGAGGTGCGGTGAACGCGAAAAATCGTGCCTTCTGCAATCGGCCTCGCGATGGTCCCCGGGGAGGTTCGGAGCCGGGACCTCCCTCCGAGACCTCGCCGCGGGGAGGTTCGGCGAGCGCACCTCCCCTGACGCGTGCCATGCCCGCCGCGTGGCCCTTCGCGGCTCAAGGACGGCGGTGCAGGCAGCGCAGGCAGCGCAGGCAGCGCCTGGTCCCGCCATCTTGCTTTGGGCCCCGGCCTGCGAGACGCTGACGGGCGAAGGAAAGTTGTCATGCCGCCGCAGCCCACGGAAGAACGCCAGTCCGTGCCCGAGGTCGCCCCCAAGGACATGATCTGGGGCTGGGAGGGGATGTCGGCGTTCTCCAAGGAGAAGCTCGGCCGCGCGCTGAGCGCGACGTTGCTCTACCGGCGGTGGCGCGAAGGCAAGCTCGTGGTGGTGTTGCCGGGAGAGACGGAGCCGCGCTCCGTCGTCTATCACTTCGCGGCCCTCGACATGTACTGGGCCCCGCGCGAGTTCCTCTCGCTCTGGCTGCGTGGACAGCATTCGGTGCCCAAGGCCGTGACAGCCGCGCGGTGACGTCCGCGCGGTGATGTTCTCCGCCCCCTCGGGAGACACCCGGGGGCGACGCGGTTGGTCGGCTCGATGACAAGCCGCTGGGCCTTGCTCGGCGAAAGGGAGGCGTGTGCATGTGGCTCGCGTCAGGGCAGTGGTGCGCGGAGAACCTGCGGCGGTGGTGCCCGAACATCATCACTGCCATCGGCCATGCCCTTACCGTGGCGTGGCTCCTGGGGGCACCGCTCTGGGTCGGTGTCATCGGCCTGCTCTGCGATGATCTCGACGGGTACGCCGCGCGCAAGCTCGGCGTCGCGTCGGTCTTCGGCTCGCAGTACGACTGGACGGTGGACGTCACCCTCGCGGCGGTCGTCCTCGATCGGCTGGGGCTCCTGCCGCTCGCGGTGCTCGCCGTGCCGCTCCAGGTGCGCGCGCGCCTCGCGGGGCGAAAGGTGTGCGGTCGGGCGGCGCTCTCGGCCCTGCTCGCCGTCGTGATGGTGGTGCAGGCGCCGGGGGTGGCGGATGGGGGTAGCGGCGGCGTGCCCGTCGAGGCCGCGGAGCTGGGCGGCACCCACGGCCTGGGTGGTGCCGGCGGGGCGGAGGGCGGATGAGCCCCCGCGCCGACCAACGCCTGCGGCTCGTCGGCCGGACCGAGGTCGCGTCCGAGAGCCACACGGGCCTCGTGCGTCAGCAGAACCAGGACGCGTACCTCGTCGATTCGGCTCATGGGCTGCACTTGGTCGCCGATGGGATGGGGAGCCCGCCTGCCGGGGACGTCGCCGCCCAGCTCACGCGAGACGAGATCGGGAAGCTCATCGGTCGCTGGCCGCGCCGGCGCTTCGCGGAGGAACGGCTGGAGGACCTCGTGGCGGCCGTGCGCGGGGCGAACACCCGCGTCTGGACGGAGGGCCAAGAGAAGCCCGCACGCCGAGGGCTCGGCTCCACCGTGGCGGCGGTGTTCTGGCCTACCGGCTCAACGCACGCGGCGATCGCGCACGTCGGCGACAGCCGCGTCTACCTCCTCCGCAAGGGCCGGCTCGAGCAGAAGACGCGCGACCACTCGGTCTTGAACGCCGCCCTGGACCAGTTCCCGCGGCTGAGCGCCGAGGCCCAGGCCGAGCTCAAGAGAACGTCTGGTCACGTCATCTCCCGCGCCATCGGGACGGCGCCCAACGTCGAGGTCGACGGGCAGCTCGTCGCGATGGCGCCCGGCGATACCCTCCTCCTCTCCACCGACGGGCTCCACGGGTGCGTCGCGGAGCCGGACATCGCCACCCACCTCGCGCTACCTCCGGGGCGCGCGGTGAAAGCGTTGATCAAGGCCACGCTCGACGCCGGCGCGCCCGACAACGTGACCGTGATCGTCGTGCGCCACAGGCGCGGCGCATGACAACGAAGCCCATCAAACGGCCTGGCCGCCAGCGCGCTCGGCAACGTCAACGCGATACGTCGGACATTTGGAGAACCATGAGACTGCTCACGTCGCTCAAGTCGCCGGTCATCCCCTCCCGTCTCGTCCGTGGCGCGTTCGTGCTCGTCGCACTCGTCGCGGCGGCGTGCGTCGGGCGCTTCGACGCGCTCTACGACCTGCATCCCCTTCGGGTCGCGCTCGGTTTCAGCGCGGTCCAGACCGCGATTCTCTTCGTGTTCTTCCGCCGGCTCCGACGCGCCGAGGAGCGACGGTGGGCGGTGGAAGACCGCCTCGAGCTCGAGGAAGAGGAGCGGTACGAAGCGGAGCGGATGGGGCGGCTCATGGAGGCGATCGCCTGCTCGGCCCTCGGCGTCGAGCTGCACGTGTGCGCGGGCGATGGGAGCGCCGACCGTTGGGCCGAACGGGTGGCAGCGCACGCCAGGGCGCTCGACAAGCTCACCGGAAAGAAAGAGCCGACCGCTGGGACGACGCCGCACGCTGGGGGCGCCCCGCCGCCCTCGCCCGACGCGCGGGCGCAGGACTGAAAAGCAGGGCGTACGCGAAGGGCGCCGGCGGCGACGTCGCCCGCGCCGACCGGAGAAAGAGGTGTGCCGTGGTGGATGATCACATCATCAACTGCCTGACGCTCGGCGTCTGCTTGCTCATCCTGGCGGCGCTGATCGCAATCGTGGTCGCAGCGCGACGACACCGCCGAGGCGCGAAGCGCATCCGCCTCGACCAAGGCTGGGAGTGGGCGCAGCCCGAAGGGGAGAGGGCGGAAGCTGAGGGCGCCGCCGAGCGCGAGAGCCTCGCCCCGAACGCGGACGCCCCGAGCGGCGGCGACCTGTTCGGCGGGAACCACGTGGTCATCTCGGCCGAGCACTACCGGCTCTTGGCGGGGATCGCGCGGGCGTGGAAGGGGATGGCCTTGCACGGTCCGGACGGGCGCCAAGCGGAGGTGGTCGCGATCGCGTCCCACGCCGCGCTCTTCTCGCTGCTCGAAGAGGCGCTCGCGCTCGGCGCCGAAGGGATTCTGGAGGAGCAAGAGGGAGACGGCGAGCGCGGCCATGCAGCCTGGGTCGCATGGCTCAAGGACGCGGCGGACGCGGGTCTCGACGAGGAGCCGGACGCTTTCTCGCAAGCGTTGAAGAAGGTCATCGCCGGTGCGCTCCGCGCGCACGCGGCGGACGAGCGTCGAGCCATCGCAGGCATCGTACGCAAGCTGGTCGCGGAGGATGCAGCGCGCGAAGGCGAGGCCCACGTGAGCGAGGCGGCTCATGGGTGAGCGCCGGCGGCGGCCGAACGCCCGAGCAGGTGGCCTCGGCGCCGCGCCCACTGGCGATGCGCCCGACCACGCAATGGTCCTGGTGAGGGACATCGAGGCGCGCGGCCCGAACGAGCACGGCACGAACGAGGACGACGACGACGATCTCAATCCGGCGGTCTGCCCGATCTGCTCCGGCCCGGTCCGGATCTGCGGTGGCCTCCAGCGGTGCACGACGGGAGCGCTCAAGCCGAGCGAGCAGAAGTGGATGACCGCGCTCCGGCTCGTCTACGTCGGGGTCTGTCTGAGCTCCACGCCGGCGTCGCTCTGGGGCGGGGCGATGCTCTTGCTCGCGAGGCGGATCGCCGGGAGCGGCACGCTGGGCCCTCGCGTTCCTGCGCTCGCCCTCGAGCACGCCGACCCAGGCGGCGAGGACCCGGCGCGGTGCACGGCGCTTGCGCTCCGCTTCCTCGGCCGCGAGGCCGCGCAGGGGAACCCGCCCGCCTCCGTGCTGGACGCCACGGCCGATGGCGCCGCCCGCAAGCTCTACCTGCTGCTCCGCCCGGAGACCGCCGCTCCGTGGCTGCGCGAGATGGTGGTGGCAGCCCAGACCGCCGCGGTGGCCACGCCGCTCTCCTGGCGCGTGCGCTTCCCCCTCTTCCGGGTGCTCTGCGCGGGGTGCGCGTCCAGCCGGGCGCAGTTCGAGCACGTGGGCACCTACGACGAGGCGATCCGTTGCCCGGGCTGCCTCCTCCTGCATAAGCACCCGATCCGCGCGGTGACGGTCGGGGCGCCGCACCCGGTCGCCCGGTGCCTACGGGACCCCGAGGATCCGCGCTTCTGTCTGGTGCACGTGGCGCACGATGTCTACGAGGCCACCCAGGACGCCGATGTGGGGTCCGCGCGCGCGGAGCGGGTGCGCGGCGGCCTCCTCGATGCGCTGGGCCTCTGCCCCGAGGGCCAAGCCACCATGGCCCGCGCTGAGGCGACAGTCGCCGAGGTCGGTGAACCCGTCACGCCGGCGCAGCGCACCCTGTTCGAAGCGGTCGCGCGGGCAAAGGACGTGATGCCCGACCCGATCGTCGCGGCGGTGGCCGCGCTCGATCCGGAAGCGGCGCGTGAGCTCGGCCGGATCCCCGGGCTGGGGACGATCGGGGAGATGGTCGAAGGCTTCCTCAACGAGCTGGGCGGCGAGCTCCGCCGAGCGATGGGGGCCGGGAAGAAGCCCACGCGGAAGGTGCTCGCGAAGAAGCGGAGAACGACATGAACCCCAGCGCCATCGGTGAGGAGCCTGCCGGATACGAGGTGGTCGGCCTGGTCGACGACACGCGCATGTCCGCGTGCGACATCGCAGAGAGCAGGTGAGCGATGGGCGCCGAAGACGTGAGCGCCTTCGTGAGGCTCCTCCGCGGGGCCACCCAGGTGGTCGAGGGCCTCGACGCCGTTGCGGATGCGGCGGGGCCGGTCCTCAAGACGGTCGATGGCGTCGTGGAGCATCTGACGGCGCCCGCCACCCTGGAACGCGTGGCAGGCGCCGCCGCGGTCGCCGCGGCCAGCGCGGTCGTCGCCGAGGCGCGGGCAGGGGCCGAGGCGCGGGCGGGGGCTGCCGACGCCGTCGCGGCGGGGGTGCCCCTCGTCGAGCCGACGAGTGTCCGGTGCACGCGGCACGGCGAGCAGGAGTGGCACGGCACGGTCGGCTGCGCAGCGTGCGGGCGCGTGTTCCAGATGCGCTACCCCGAGGCGCCGCTTCACGCGCCCGAGCGATGTCCCTGCGGCGCGCGCCTGCGGCGCGCCTCCACGGACGAGGGCGGCAGCGCCGAGCCGGTGCGCGCCGGGATCCTCTGCACCGAGTGCTTCATGGCAATCGCACGCAAGGGGGGCCGTGCGGTCCGGGCTCCGCGGGATGGAGGGACGTCATGAGGGCGATGAAGCTCTTGCACGAGGACAGCACGGCGCGCCTCCGCTGCGCGGCCCCTGGCTCCCACGAGGTGGGGATCGGAGCGCCCCGGCTCACCCGCAAGCGCTTGCAGGCGCTGCATTCCGCGCTTCGCCAGGTCGACGGGGCTCGCGCGCCGCGCCGGACTCCGTTCTCGCCTGGGCTCCCGCGGACAGAAGACGAAGAGGAAGCGCCGCACGAAGGGCGCCACGAACAGGAGCGCCACGAAGAGGAGGCGCAGCACGATGAACCTGGACGCCACCAAGACTTGCGCCATGAGGCGCGCCACCAAGGCGGCGACCCCAATGGCACGACGCGCGAGCAGCCTCGCCGCGCGGAAGCCTTGCGGCACAAGCGGGACTCTCTCCGAGGCGGGCGTCACTCGGCCAGGTCGCGAAGACGACGCGCGCCTCGCGGACGTGCCTATCGAGGTGATGATGCCGGCGGCGCTCGACGTCGACAACCCGAGCCTTCCTCCCAAGGCCGGCGCCGACCCGGCGCGCATCCCCCACGAGGCGCCCGCTGGCGAGGTTGAGGAAGAGGGCGCCGGCGTCGGCCCCTCGGTGGCAGAGGCGCTGCGGTTCGAGGATCCGCGCCTCGACGAGTCGAGCCTCGTTCTTGCGCTGGCGGGTCTCCCGCCCGAGGCGCGCGCCAACCGCGCGGACCTCGCGCGGGCGTCCGAGGTCTACGAAGCTGCGGCGGCCGCGGATAACACCCTGCGTGCCTATCGCCAACGCTTTCGCCTCTTCTTGGCCTGGTGCTCCAGCTTCGGCCTGTCCGCGCTGCCTGCCCACGCCGAGGTCGTGCGCCTCCACGTCATGCAGCTCGCGTACGAGCATCATCTCAGCCTCTCGACCATCGACGTGACGCTCGCCGCGATCGCCAGGGCCCATCGGCTCATCGGTCGCGATCCACCCTCGTCCGAGCGCCTCACGCTCGCGCTGCGCGGGCTGCGCCAGCGCCTCGGTCCGCTGCCCCACAAGCCCATCCCCCTGCCGGTGATGCGACAGATCGTGTCGGCCTGCGACGGCGGACTTGCGGCGCGCGACCGCGCGCTTCTCCTGACCGCGTACTTCGGCCGCCTGCGCCGCTGCCAGGTCGCTGGGCTCTGCGTAGAGCATGCCCACCGGAGGCCGGACGGGTACTTTCTGCACCTCGTTGAGCCCAGGAAGCGCGCAGAGCCGCCGGTGCCCGTGCCCTTCCACGTCGATCCCGTGCTCTGCCCGGTGCTGGCGCTCGATATGTGGATCGCCACGCGCGGCAGGTGGACGGCGCAGCATCGCGAGTGGTCCGCCGGCAAGGGCCCGCTCTTCGTCGCCCTCGACGTGCGCGGGCGCGGGCGGCAACGGGTCGCCCAGGTCGGCCAGGCGCTCATCCCCGAGGACGTCGACCGGATCCTGACGTTGCGCGCGCGGGCCGCGGGCGTCGCGCTGCCCGTCTCTGCCCACGGCCTCCGCGCCGGGACCGGCGAGGACCGTGAGAGGAGCCCCAGGCGGACGCACAACCACCAGGGAGGCCGCAAGCCATGACGACGCTCCCCGAATGTGGCTGCGCGCTCTGCTGGGCCAAGGGACGCCCGGCGACGCCGGTGCTCGATGACCTGCACATGCGGTGCGACTTCTGCGGCTGCTTCGGGGTACCGCGAGCGCTTGCGGGCTACTGCTACTGCGGAGCGAAGAACTGGGAGAACACGTCGCCCATCGAAGTCCCCTTGCGACACGTCCAACCGGTCGCCCAGGTCGCGCCTTCCGCGCGGAGTGCCCCACGGCTGGTGCCGCCGCCCGTGTCCGCGTTCGGTGGTGCGTTCGGAGGTGAGCCGGCAGGACCGCCGTGGCCGCCCTCTGACCCTGCGGTTGTTCACGGCCCTCCCCGCCTGGTCTCGGGGTCCACGACGACGCGCAAGATGGTCGACGACTATGAGGGCGCTCGCATGAACGAGTTGCTCGGCGGGATCATGCGCGGCGCGGTCGTTCTGATCGTCGGCGCCGGCGGGCGCGGGCAAGAGCACCGCGACCGCCGAGCTGATGGCCCATGCCGCCCTCCGATGGAACTGCCCGGTGCACTGGCTCGACGCCGACCAACAGGACCGGGGGCTCGTGCGCACGTTGTTCGTGACCGCGGGATTCGAGGACTTCTTCGTGCAGCCGGGCAACGTGCTGATGTTGGAGGACCGAGACCAGCGGTACACGTGGGCCGAGGCCCGGCGAGGTCGCGCAAGACGCGAGCCTCTTGGTGGTTGACTCGCTCGAGGCGTGGGTGAGCGCCTCGCGGCAAACCGATCAGGTCGATCTGCTCCTCGGCCTGCGACGGCACCCGGCCCTGCTGAAGGTCGTGATCGCCGGCACCAACAAGAGCGGCCGCGTCTCGGGCGTGGAGGCGCTCGCCCGGGCGGGTGACGCGACGGTGTACGCCACGCGCAGCCGCGCCGGCGAGTACCAGCTCCGCTTCGACAAGCGCCGCTGGCAGCCGTGCGACGCTGCGAGGGCCCGGGGAGCGGGCGTCCCGCGGCCCCCAGCGCCGGAGCCGCCGGCGGCAGCCTCACCTTCCGCCGAGCCCCGGCGTCAGGGCCGGACGAGCCCGACTGGCCCGACTTCTCGCCGGACTTCATCCGTGAGGCGGCGGGCTGGGGAGTGCGCGAGCGCGAGAGCTACCTCGCGCAGCTCCGCCGTCGCGGCGTCCACCGCTCCTCGATCGAGGGGTGGCTCGCGGCGGTCGACGAGTACCGGGCGCTCGAGGCCGGCGAGGCGGACGACGCGCCCGACCCGGAGATTGATCCCGAAGAGGACGACGAGGGCGGTGCCGGCGGCGCCGGGAGCGGCGGCGCTCCTCCCGTCCTGTACCACTGAGAACCGTGCGCCGTCTCACGCGTGCCTGCCGACCCACCAGGAGACGGAGGCGCGGGACGGAGCTTCGGAGCCGGGACCTTCCTTCCCTCCAATGAGCCCCCGAGGCCATCGCGACGACGGCTCCTCCACGACGATGTGCTAGGGGTCCGGCATGTCGAGCCAGGTTCCTGTCGTGGGCGTCCTCACCGTCATCCCGGCGGAGCTGCGCATGATGCGCAGCGCCCTGCGGATGGGGAGCGTATCCCCGCAGAAATTGGAGACGGGCGCGATCTACTACGTGAAGGATTTGCCCGCGCGGCGCCGGCGGCCTGCCCTCCGCCTCGTGCTCACGTGCATCGGACAGGCGGGAAACTACGACGCGCAGCTCCGCGACGACGGAGATGATCCAGCGCTTCGACGCCAGCTTCCTGATCCTGAGCGGCATCGCGGCGGGGATGCGAGAGCGCGTGAAGATCGGCGATGCCCTGCTCGCGCAGCGCGTGCACGGGTACGAGTCGGCGGCCATCGAGGTCGGAGGGCGCTCAGTGCCACGGCCGCAGGGCGGGCCTGTGGATCACTCGACCTCGCAGGATCTGGCGAGCTACCTGGCCGGTAACCCGACGCGGACCGCGACGACGATCTTCGATCGAATCCACGGCGAGCGCCCCAAGCCGCCGCGGGGAAAGGGGGCCGACTTCAAGAAGCACGTCGCCTCGACCCTGTCGATCCGGGACGGCGTCATCACCTCGGGGGAGAAGCTGCTGCGCGATCCGGAGAAGCTCACGACGCTGCGGGAGACGCAGCACGGGAAGATCGAGGCCGGCGAGATGGAGGCGATCGGCTTCTGGACCGCCTGCCTCCGCCAAGGCGTTCGCTCGCTTGTGGTGCGCGGGATCTCGGATTTTGGCGACGAGTTCAAGGACGACCGCTTCCACGTGCTGGCATCGGCGGCGGCCGCCGCCGTCACGGCCGATTTCATCGCGCGTGGCTTGCACTTTCCGGCGACGCCCCCTGTTGCCGAGGCGGCAGGCGGGAGAGACGGCGGCGGGATCAGAACGACCGCGCCGATCCCGCCAGTGCCAGGTACGTTGCGGCCGGGTCGGTTCGTCACGTCGCCTCGGCTCGACGGGGCCGTGCGGGAGCTCGTTCACGCCCTCGATGCCGGAGAACGCCTCCTCGCCTTCTGCGGGCGGCCGGGCGACGGCAAGACGCAGGTCGCCCAGCGGCTGGCGGGGTTGCGCGCGGTCGACATCTATTATGCGCTCCCGCGGTTCGACGGCCACAACGACGTCTGGCGCGACGGCCTCCGTCACCTGGCCTCCGAGCTGCTGGGCCACCCCCCTCGCGAGTCCGAGCCGGAAGTCTTGGCCGCAGCGATCCGGAGCACGCTCGCGCGACGCGGAGACGTTCGCCTGATCCTCGACAACGTAGACGCGCCGAGCCCCTTCGATCTCAACTTGCTGCTACCGCACGACGCGCGGGCCGCGTGCGTCCTCGTCGGCGCGCACGATCCGGGCGTCGCCCGGACCGTGCGCCTGCCGCCGCCGAACGCCGCCGAGTTCCGTGACATCTTCCTGGCGAACCGAGGCACGGCCGCGGCGCCGTCGGAGGAGCAGGCGTCCCTCCTCGACCAGATCGGCATGGCAGTCAGTAACAGCGCCATCGTCGCGTCGTGCGTCGCGCAGGGCTGCTCGGCGGAGCGCCTCACGGAGGACCTCGCGCAGTACCGACAGCTCCTGCCCGGGCAGGTGCACGAGGCTCAGAATCGAGCGCGTCATCGGGAGATCCTGGGCTGCGCTCGGGCGCGAGGAGCAGCAGCGCGTCGCGTTTGTCGCGGCGCTGGGCGAGGCCGACGTGCCGCTCTCGTGGATGCCGCAGCGGCTCGCCGCCGGGCCCCCGCGGACCTGGAGGCTGCTGGAGTTCGCCGGCGTCATGGCGCGCACGTGCGACGACCGCGTGCGCATCCACCGGCTCGTAGCGCACCACGCCGACGCCCAGCGCGACGTCGATGTCACCGAGGATCTCACGAACGCGCTCGTGACATGGGCGGAAGACCTCGCCCTGTTCGACGAGCTCAAGCTGGACGGCAAGCGCGCGCACGCTTTCCTGCACGCCGTCCGCCATCTCGTGGGGCGCGGTCACCTGCGGGACGGCACCGACGTCAGGGCGGCGGTGATCGAAAAGACGTACATCGACCTCACGCCCTTCCGCGGCGCCATGCCGGTGATCGAGGCGCACCTGCGTGTCGTGCTTCCCGAGGGGCGCGCCTTGTCGACGATCCACGCGGCGGTGCTCGGCCAGCTCGTCGACACACTCGCCTACGGCGCAAAGCGCTCCGACGTGCTCCGCAGCCGCCGCGCCAACATTGTCACCGAGCTGCGACGACGCAAGGACGGGCACACCCTCCCGCCTCGCATCGAGGACGACCGCGAGTGGCTGGATGCGTCGGCCGTGCACCACCTCGCCAAGTACCTCGCCAAGGAGGGCGCGTCCGACGAGGAGCGGCGGCGTGGGGTGGAGATGCTGAGGGACGTCGATCGCTACGCGGCGACCGTGCCGGAGCGCTCTTCCCACCGCGCGCTGTGGCGGGTACGGGCCGCGTCCGCTCGCTACCAGTTGGCGGGCAGCGACCTCATCCCCCGGGAAGAGGCGGCGAGACTCCTGCTGGACGTGACCAACGACCCCGACTTTACGCGGCCGAACTACCTCCGGCTCAAGATCGTCGAGCGGCTCCTCCGGCTCAGGTCGGTACCGACGAGCATCTTGTCCGAAGCGCAACGGATGGAGCTCTTCGCCGACGGTCTGGAGCGGTGCAAGCTGGACACAAACCCGGAGACTCAGGCCGAGTTCCTCCAGTTTGCGGTCACCGAACTCGCGCGCACGCGCGACTATGAGCGTTACAGACCGTTGCTGCACCTCGCCGACGCCGTACTCGCTCGGCTGGATCGCGGCGCGCCAGCCTTCGGGCGCGCGGCCAGGTCGATCGCGCACCCGTTCCACAAGGCGTGGGGAGCTCCACGAGGACGAGGCGGGTTTCGATGGGCTGCATCGGGCCTTGGCGCTCTACGCCGAGGGCGAGGTCGACCACTACGTCGCGACGCGGGCGGCCGCGATGCTGCGCGACGTCGGCCTGCCGCTTCAGGCTCTGTCGGTGCTCGATGCGGCCGTCGCCGACCCGCCCCCCGCGGCGCAGGAATACTGGATCGCGTTCGAGCGTACCAAGTCGCTGCGCTGGGCGGGGCGGTTGGAAGAGGCGGTCCAGGTTGCGCGTGGGCTGCTCTCCAAGCATTCGGAGCAGGAGCGGAGCATCACGGACGAGCTCGCCAAGCTCGCGTGCCGCCGCGGGCGTAAGGATGAGGCGCCTCCGCTCCTCGAGGCCAATATCGCGCGATACGAGGCTGCGGGCGACCGCGCCCTCGCGCAGCAGTGCCGCGCCTGGCAAGCGAACCTGCGCGGCGAGCAGCGTGGCAAGGGCGGGCTGCTCGAGGACGAGTGGCGCGCAGAGCGCCGCCGATCGGCGATCGGCGCGGAGCGCCTGGGCGTGGCCGATGCGAGCGCGCGGGCGGTGGCGTCATCCATTGTTCAGGCCCTGGAGCACGCCCGCGCGCGGCGGGTCGCGGCAGAGGGCTCTGGCGCGACGGCCCAGAGAGCCGCGTCGCCACGAGGCTCGAGCTCGCAGGCGGACGCTCCGTAGCTAGGCCGCCCGGGTTCCGAACTTCCCGGCGCCCACACGAGGCTGTGCGCCCGCCGTGCGCACCTTCAACCCTCCGGGGGCGCCGGAGGAGGACCGCAGCACCTCTTGTATATCTTGCCGCTGCCGCAGGGGCATGGACGGTTGCGCGCGATGAAGCCTGGCTCGCGAGGCGGAGGCGCCGTGACAGCGACAGGGGGCGCGAGGCCCTTCTTTCGCGCCGCCTTCATGATCCTCTTGCAGCTAGTCATGATGAAGAACTGCTGGCGGCCCGACGGCAGCGTGCCCCGCGTGACGACGCTCACAAACTGTTGGCGGAGGAAGCTCAAGCTCCAGTCGTCGGCGAGGTCGGGGTGCGCCTCCAACAGCGGCGCGACCTCTTCGAGCATCGCTTGGAGCTGAGCGAGCGGAAGGTCGAGCTCCTCCTTGGGGATGCCCTTGGCCATAACCTTGCGCGTGATCCGGTGCCGATGCACTGCCGACGGACCCAGGCGCTGGAGCGCGAGGAGGTGGTCCCGCGTCGCGTAGCCCTTGTGCTTCGCGAAGAGGTACCCTGGATGCTCCGCGCCGTGGGCGATCATGATGCGGTCGCAGTGAGCCTTGGCGAGGATCGCAGCGGCGGAGACCGCGTCATGCGAATCGTCGGCGGCGGGGATCGCAGTCTGATTGTCGACGCCCGGGATGGACTCGCCCCCGTCGATGACGATCGGTACTGCGGGCAGCACCTCGCGCACGGCAGCCGCTGCCGCCTGCCATAGCTTCGTACGAGCCTCGTGAACCCCGAGCTGATCAACGGCGTCGGCGTCAAGCGAGCCGATCCACGCGAAGCGGACGGCGGGCTCGATCAAGAGCGCCATCGCCTGAATCGCTTCGGGCTGGAACTTCTTGCTGTCCCTGGGCAGGCCATCGACCCCGTGCTCCGGTCGGAGCACCACCACCGCGGCGAGCATCGGGCCGGCAATACTGTCAACGCCGACCTCATCGATCCCGGCGTAGGCGTACGATTCCCCTGCGCCTTGACGGAGTTGGTCGATGCGATGCACGGTCGTAACGAGCGACGCGCTCGACGTGACGGCCTCGGCGCCTTCGCTTTCTGTCGTGCGCATCGTCCTCCGGGCCGCTGTCGGGCGGCGGTTCGTCTTCGTCCTCGGGTCTCACGGCGTCAAGCGCGACAACGACTGGTTCGACGTCCGGCGAAGCCGGCGAACCACTCCGTGAGGCGCACAGGGCAAGCGAACGGTGCGGTCCGCCGTCTGAGGGCGCGTCGAGGTGCGCCTAAGCCCTCGCGGCGCTGCCGTGCTCGGCGAGGATCTGCCCGTCAATCCAGGGACGACCACCATTGTTGCCGATGGCTTGGCGACCTATGGCGGGGGAGGTGCGCTCGCCGAACCTCGCCGAGGCGACCTCTCGGAGGGAGGTCTCGGCTCTGAACCCTCCGGGCGGCCAGTGCGGGCGGCTGGGGTGAGACAGCGCTCACTCGAACTGGACCCACAGCGGGTACACTGTCTGCGTCATCGCGAACGTCGATGTGTCCACGTGGATCACGTTCCCGACCGTCTTCTGCCACGCGCCAGTGAGCTTGGCGTCGATGACCGGCATCGAGCCCCCGACCGCTACGTTGAGCGCCTCGGCTACGTTCTGCGCGCTGTTGATGGATACGTCGGCCTGGTTCTCGAGGACGATGAAGCCGGCCACGCCCGTAACGAACTGCGCTCCGTCGTTCGTGTGCGAGAGGACGTCCTGGTTGCACCGCGCAAGGGCCGGGTTGAGCGCCATGGCATACCGCCCGCCTGTGTACGTGGTCACGAACCAGAGGAGCGCGACGTGGATCTTCTGCTCGACGATGCGGCGTAAGGCGTCTCGAAACGCGGCCTCCACGCGTCCGTCGATGGGGGCGCTAGCGCTGCCAAAGCTGGCGAGAGCATCCCCGACGAAGCTCCGGTTGATCTCCTCGTCCAGCCGTGCCGCGAGGTTGATGAAGTCGACGGCGGTCACGGCGGCAGGACCAAGATCCTCCTCCGGCTTGCACGCTGGCTGGAGATGGCCGCGCCAGTACGGGGTACCGAGGTACCGCTGCTTGGCCAGGTAGAGCAGGCCCTCCAAGTTCCGCTGCCGGTTCACCGGGTTCACGGGGAAGATGTCGAAGTTCTCGTTCCTGACCCACGGCATCCCGCCGCCGCCGTTCGGCCTACAAGACGGATCGTCGTGTAGGACGCCGTTCGAGCAGAGCCGCACCTCCGGACCCACGTCGATGCCGGTCTTGGCCTGCACGAAGTCGTGCGCCGTGCCGCCGCACGCGAGCTGTGCGGCGCTGACGAGAGGCAAGAGGAACACACCCGCGAACCGTCCCATGCTTCGCTTCGTCGACATGATCCACCCTTCGCGATGAGCGCGAGCGCGGCGGCCACGCGCTCGTACGAGCGTACCCGTTTCGGTCCGTCTGGGCATGGAATCCTCAAGCAGCACCGGCACGCTCGCCCCCCGGCCCGCGAGCGCGGCGCGCAGCGCCGAACGGCGGCGCTTCGGGATCGACGTCTTCGTCCTCGCCCTCGTCCAAAGCCCCCGAGCTCTCGGAGGGAGGTCCCGGCTCCGAGCCCCAGGGCCACCGCGACAACCGAGGGAGGTGCGCTCGCCGAACCTTGCCGAGGCGATCTCTCGGAGGGAGGTCCCGGCTCCGAACCCCCCGGGGCCATCGCGGCGCGACGCCATCGCGACGACCGGGAGGTGCGCTCGCCGAACCTCGCCGAGGCGATCTCTCGGAGGGAGGTCCCGGCTCCGAACCCCCCGGAGAGGGTGAGGTTCGTGAACGTGTTCGCCACGAGGCCACCACGGTCATCCGCGCGCGCTGGCCGTTGACAAGCCCCGAACTGCCGTGTGAAGTCGCTCGACATGTCCATCCTCGACGACGAGAATCCGCTCCAAGATCGACGCCTTCGCGGCGGAGCTCGTCGCCGCGGTGCGACGCGCTGCGCTCGAGGCGGTCACCGCCGCGATCGGCGGCGCTCCGGCTGCTGCGCCCTCCGCGCCGGTGCTGGTCCCCGCCACGAGGGGACGGGGGCGACCGAGGAAGGCCGCTGCGCCCACGCTCGCCGGCCCCCCGAAGGCCCCCGCCGCTCCCGCGAAGCCTGCCAGGGCCGCACCCGCGCCCAAAGCCGCCTCGGTGCCCAAGGCCGCGGGCGCGAAGAAGGCCACCGGCGCGAAGAAGGCCGCCGCCCCCAAGCGTGCGCGCGGCGAGAAGCGCCCACCGACCGAGCTCGCGAAGCTCGTCGAGAGGCTCAGCGACTACGTCAAGGCCCACCCCGGCCAGCGGATGGAGACCATCAGCAAGGCGCTCGGCGCGGCGACCCGGGACCTGAACCTCCCGGTGAAGAAGCTCCTCGCGGCGAAGACAATCCGGACCGTCGGGGAAAAGCGGGCCACGGAGTATTTTCCGGCCTGACTCTTACCCAAGCGCGCCTCGCAGCCACACCGACGAAGTGGCGCGCTGGCCTTCGGGCGGCGGCGGCAGCCCGTGATGCCCGCACCGCACCCGACGCCTGGAGCGTCGGCCATCCGCGCCGTGGAGCACGCGACGATATGAGCCATCCGATTTCCTGGCGCATCTGGCAACGACGAGGGCCGACGGACGACCCCTTCTTCAGTCTCGAGAAGGCCCCGGCGGACGCCACCATCAGCACGGAGACGGACCCGTTCGCTGCCGCATGTGAATGGGCGGATGCGCACCACTGGCCGGACAAGATCCAGGTCTACGTCGAGCGAGCAGACATTGCCGACCCGGAGGGGCCGAGGCTCTACCGAATCAGCAGCAACATTGCCGGCTTCCGCCGGTTGGCCGAGGTACCTAACTGGACCTTCGGTTGGGAGCAGCCGGCTTCGCGCTGAGACGTGGCTGGCTTAGGGCGTGTGTGGTGCGTCCGGGAGGCGCTCGAATTCAGCGAGCTTCGCCTGGATGCGCGCCTGGTACGTTTCTGCGAGGTAGGCAACCGAGCAAGAAGGAGCGCTCGGGCCACACCAGTACGGCGGGTCCTGGCATGTTCGATCCCCAAGGGGCTGGTGATGCTCGTCATGTGCGAGCTAGGTGTTGGGGGCCACGAGGATCCGTGGAAATTGGACGCGTACTTGCGTCGCCTCACGGCACTCCGGGGCGCGGGCGCACGCAAGTCTCGGATCCGTGCTCGCATCCGGGGCGCGCGTGACGGAACACCCTTGATACTTGTAAGGGACTACATAGAGCGCCGCCTTGCGTCGACTGCGATGTGGCGTCACCCGCGCGGGAAGTCGTGCGGAGGCTCGACGAAGCCGGGCGCGAAGAGGGTGGTCACGCGGGCGGGGTTCTTGATGCCCCTGGGAGACCATCCAGGCCCTCGGCCCGCCTCCACGAGCGCTCGGCCCAGGCCGCGGACCAGAACTGGTCGCGGCGGCTAACAGCGCCATGTCGCGCGGCTTCGCGCGCCGGGCGCCACCAACATACGTCGCCCGATCGCCGCTGTGCCCGTTGTATACTCGTTCCCTGGATGAGCCCGGAGGACAAGAGGCCGTCAGTAAAGGAGCTCGTCCGCGGCGCGCCGTCCCAGGCTCACGCGGCCAGCGCGCCCGCCGCGCCCCCCCACGCGGGGCAGGTGGTGAAGCACTACGAGCTGATCCGCCCGCTCGGGACGGGGGGCATGGGGGTGGTGTACCTCGCGCGAGACATCCGGCTCGGGCGTCTCTGCGCCGTCAAGATCCTGCTCGAGCACACCGGCACCGCGGCGCAGCGCTTCCTCGTCGAGGCGCGGACCACGGCGCAGCTTCGGCACGAGAACGTCGTGGTGATCTACGACGTGGACGAGATCGACGGGTACCCTTACCTGGTCCTCGAGTACATTCGGGGCCGCACGCTCCGCGAGGCGTTGGCCGAACGGGTGGGTGACACCGTGGCCGCGGCGATCGAGGTGATGCTGCCCGTCGTGCGCGCCCTCGCCTGTGCGCACGAGCTGGGCATCATACACCGGGATCTGAAGCCCGAGAACATCTTGCTCGCCGACAGCGGAGAAGTGAAGGTCGTCGATTTCGGGATCGCGAAGCACGTCTCCGCGGCCCTTGCCATAACGGCGCCCATCGCGGAGCAAACCACGCTGCAGGACGACCTGACGGAAGAGGGCGCGCTGCTCGGGACCTTACCCTACATGTCGCCGGAGCAACGGCTGGGGGAGGCTCTCGACGCCCGCAGCGACGTGTGGGCTGTGGGGATTCTCCTCTTCGAGCTGGCAACCGGCGCTCATCCGCTGGCGCCGCTCTCGTGGACGACCCTGCAAGGGGTCCCGCGCCTCGACGTACCGATGCCGAGCGCCCACGGTGGGATTGGCACCGCGAAGGCGCTCGCGGATCTGATCGATCGGTGCCTGAAGAAGCGCCGGGAGGAGCGGCCGGCCTCGGCGAAGGAGCTGGCGGAGGCACTCGAACGGCTCGGCGCGGAGAGGAGGAGCACGTCGGCGTCCCCCGAGGACGAGAGCCCCTTCACCGGCCTCTCGGCGTTCCAGGAGGCCGACGAGGCGCGGTTCTTTGGCCGTGACGACGACGTGGCCGCGGTGGTCGGCCGGCTTCGTCATCAGCAGCTCGTCGCAGTGGCGGGGGCTTCGGGGGCGGGCAAGTCCTCGTTCGTGCGAGCAGGCGTCATCCCCGCGCTCAAACGCGCGGGCCGGGAGCTCGAGACAATCCTCCTGCGCCCGGGGAGGCGCCCGCTCGCGGCCCTCGCCGACGTGCTCGCGCGCTGCGCCGACGGAGCGGCGGACGCCGGTGTGTCCGACCCAGAGGCGCTCCTCCGGACCCTTCGAGCGCAGCCGGGGCACCTCGGCACCAGGTTGCGCGCGCGATGCAGGATGCTGGGGGAGGAGCATCGCGTCCTGCTCTTCGTGGACCAGCTCGAGGAGCTGTACACCCTCGGCGCCGAGCCCGGCGAGCGGGCCGCGTTCTCGGCGTGCCTCGAAGGCGTGGCCGACGACGCCTCATCACCGCTCAGAGTGATCGTGTGCATCCGGGCCGACTTCCTCAATCGCGTCGCGGAGGACCGGGCCTTCCTCGCGGCGATGACCCGAGGGCTCTTGTTCTTGCCACCCATGACGCCCGAGGGCCTATCCGACGCTCTGGCGAGGCCGCTCGAGACCGTGGGCTATCGCTTCGAGGACGACCGGCTCCGCGACGAAATGCTCGAAGGGATCTCCGGGACGAAGAGCCCGCTGCCGCTCTTGCAGTTCACTGCGACGAAGCTCTGGGAGGCACGTGATCGCGACAAGAAGCTCTTGACCCGGTTAGCGTACGACGGGCTCGGCGGGGTGGCGGGCGCGCTCTCCACGCACGCAAACGCAGTCTTGTTCGCAATGCCCGCGGCCGAGCGGCGGCTCGCCCGAGCGATCTTCATGCGCCTCGTGACCCCGGAGCGGACGCGAGCCGTCGTACGCATGGACGAGCTTTGTGCCCCGTCGGAGGGCACGGTGAACGCGGCCGACGTGATCCAGGCCCTCGCGGAGGCGCGCCTGCTCTCGATCGAGGCAGGCAGCGAGCGGGAGGGCACGACCGTCGAGCTCGCGCACGAGTCGCTGATCGAGCGCTGGGCGAAGCTCCGGAAATGGCTCGACGACGACGAGCAGGACGTTCAGTTCCTCGCCGAGCTACGGAGCGCGGCGGCGCAGTGGGAGAAGAACGGCGAGGCCGCCGGATTCCTGTGGCGGGACGAGGCCGCGCGCCGGGCGATGGATTGGCGGAAGCGGCGCGGGGCCCTGGTCCAGCTCGGCGAGCGGGAGATCGGGTACCTCGCGGCGGTCGTCCGGCTCGCGCAGCGGACCCGGCGAAGGCGGACGCAGTTCGTCGTCGGGTTGTTCGGAGCCCTCTCGGTGATCGCCGTGGCAGTGAGCGCGCTCGCGATCCGTGCGCAGGCGCAGGCGAGGCGCGCGGACGAGCAAGCCAAGCGGGCGGACGAGCAGGCGAAGCGCGCGCTGGAGGAGGCGCGCCAGGCGCGAAATGCGACACGGATCGCGACGGCGCGCGAGAGGATGACCGATCCCACGACCGTACTCGGAATGCTCCGAGAGATCGAACCCGGGCCCGTGCCGCGCGGATGGGCCGAGCTGGCGCGGTGGGCGCGAGGCGCGGGGGTGGCATCGGCGGTGCTCCTCCATGACCAGGCCGTCCGCGCCGTGGCGTGGAGCCCCGACGGCCGGCGCATCGTCTCCGCATCGGACGACAAGCTGGTGCGCGTGTGGAGCGCCGACGGCTCGGGCGAGCCGGTCGTGCTCCGGGGGCATGAGAGAGTCATCTTTACCGCGGCCTTCAGCCCCGACGGGCGGCGCGTCGCCTCCGCGTCGGAAGACAAGACCGTGCGGGTCTGGAACGCAGACGGCTCGGGCGAGCCCCTCGTTCTCCGAGGACACGATATGCGGGTCACCGGGGCTGCGTGGAGCCCCGACGGCCGGCGGATTGTCTCCGCGTCGTACGACAAGACGTTGCGGGTGTGGAACGCCGATGGCTCGGGCGAGCCCCTCGTGTTCCGCGGGCACGATGACGGCGTCGACGCAGTGGCATGGAGCCCCGACGGTCAGCGCATCGTCTCGGGCTCGCGAGACAAGACGTTGCGGGTGTGGAACGCCGATGGCTCGGGCCAGGCGCTCGTGCTCCATGGACACGAGGACGGGCTGGAGGCCGTGGCATGGAGCCCCGACGGTCAGCGCATCGCTTCCGCGTCGGGTGACAGGACCGTTCGGGTGTGGAGCGCCGACGGAAAAGGCCAGCCCGTCGTGCTCCGCGGACACGAGGCGGTCGCCACTTCGGTGGCGTGGAGCCCCGATGGGCGGCGCATCGTCTCCGGGTCTACCGAGGCGGTGCGTGTCTGGAACGCCGATGGCAAGGGAGAGCCCATCGTGCTCGGTGGACACGAGGGTGTCGTCACGAGCGTGGCGTGGAGGCTCGGATGGCCAGCGGATCCTCTCCGCGTCGCTGGACAGGACGGTGCGGGTGTGGAAGGAGGCGATTTCGGGAAAAAACCTCGTGCTCGAGGGACATGACGATCAGGTTATGTCGGCAACGTGGAGCCCCGACGGTACGCGCATCGTCTCTGCGTCGGCTGACAAGACGGTTCGGGTGTGGAACGTCGCACAGCGGACGTCCCTCGTGCTCCGAGGACACGAGGGTCCCGTCGACGGGGCGGCGTGGAGCCCCGACGGCCGGCGTATTGTCTCCGCGTCGGGTGACAAGACGGTGCGGGTGTGGAACGCAGACGGAGAGGGACGGCCTTCGGTCTTCCGAGGGCACGAGGCCGACGTCTTTTGGGCGGCGTGGAGCCCCGATGGCAAGCGCATTGTCTCCGCGTCGTTCGACCGAACCGTGCGGGTCTGGAACGCGGATGGCTCGGGCGAGCCCCTCGTGTTGCGAGGACACGGGGCCGTTGTCGTCTTCGCAGCGTGGAGCCCCGATGGCAAGCGCATCGCCTCCGCGTCGTTCGACCGAACCGTGCGGGTCTGGAACGCGGATGGCTCGGGCGAGCCCCTCGTGCTGCGAGGGCATGACGACTACGTGTACGCAGCAGCGTGGAGCCCTGACGGCCGGCGCATCGTCTCCGCGTCGTACGACAAGACGCTGCGGGTGTGGAACGCGGACGGCTCAGGCGAGCCCATCGTGCTCCGCGGGCATGAGTCCCCGGCCTCGGTACGCGGCGACAGACCATGGAGCCCCGACGGCACGCGCATCGTCTCGGCCTCGGGCGACGGCACCGTCCGCGTCTGGAACGCCGACGGGACGGGTGAGCCGCTGGTGCTCCAATCCTCGCGGGCGGGGGTCAACTGCGCGACGTGGAGCCCCGACGGCACGCGCATCGTCACGGCCTCGGACGACAAGACTATGGTCGTGTGGAGCGACCTCGCGCCGCTCAGGGACGCGGACGACCCGAAGGTATGGGTCCCGACTGCCTACTGCATGCCCCTCGACGTGCGCCGGCGGCTGCTCGGCTTCCCGGACAATCAATCCCGCGCGGACCTCGAGCGCTGCCAGCGCCTCGTCGAGGCGACGAAGTAGCCTCGGCCGCGTCAGGTGAGCCCCTCTCCTGCACGCCAAGCGGATCACGACGAAGGGCACGAAGCGCGCGACGACCTACGCGCCGCGGTGACGGTCGTCCGCCGGCTCGTCGGGCGCCGGGCAGCCCTCTCACCATCGCCGACGTCGCCGCCGGCGTGCAGCGCGGCGCTCCTCAACCTCCAGCCCGGACACGATCGCCGCGCGCAACGCGTCGGAACGTGTCGCATCACGCCCAGGGAGCGCGTACTCCGGAAGCAGCGCGTCGAGCCGCGCGATGGTGCCGGGGTCGAGGCGTACTGCGACGTGTCCCCTTCGCTCAGGTGTGATCGGCTGGTCCATGCCCCGAGCATGCCATAGCGTACCGAATCGTCAACGTAACAAACCAAAACAACGGCGAGTTGACTAATGCTCGCCTCCGGCCGTCGCGGACGGGGAGGACAGCTTCGGGCTCGCGGCCCGGGAGGGGCTGGCCCAGGCTATCGCGCCCTTGTCGCGCGGCGGCGGGGCGTGCTCGATTGGCAGCCGCCCCGCCCCGTATGGCTCCGACCCGCCGCGGTCGCTCTCCTGGTCGCCTCCGTCGCGAGAGGGGGCTTGAGCCGGCGCCGGTCACGAACGCGCCGCACACCAACCGTCTGGGCATTCGTGGGAAATTTGCGCGCTCTCTCCCGAGGCCGAGGGCGCGCAGGAGGCGCCGTTGCACGTCGGTGAGCGCAGGGTTAGCTTCGGCGAGCCATGCCGATCCCCCTCATCGCACCGCCACCCCCGCCACCCCCGCCCTCACTGCGGGAGCGCATCGTCAAGTTCCTGGCGACGCACCCGAACGAAGCCTTCAACTGTCTGGAGGTCTACACGGCCCTCAACCCTGGGGTCCTGGATCCTGAGCCGACAGCCCCCAAGAACCTCGGCTTCTCCGTGGGCGTGCTTCTCTGCCACGCCCTGGAGATTCCACTGCCCACCCACGACATCCAGAAGGCCCTCACTGCGCTCGAAGTGGAAGGCGTGCTCCAGAAACGGGAGCACCAGGGCTTGGACTACTATGGGATCAAGCCGCGTTAGAGCGCGCTTTACGAAGCCGTCGCGTAGCCCCTCTTCGTCGCGGTGTTCGCCGCGCTGACCAGCCACGTGCCGAACACGCCCACCAGATTCTCGTAGGCTGCGGTGTCGGTCGGCTTGATCTTCCCGTGCTCCGCCGTGACCCGCCCGGACTTCTCCTGGACGACGTTGCCCGGCTCGCTCACCCGCGGCGATCTCGAACGTGCCCCTGGGCGCACCCACCCCTTGCGGCAACGTCGTGGGAGAGGACGCCGCCAGCGACGAGGCCGGCGGCGCCAGGGTCAAATCATCGGCACGGCACCGCCTCGGTTCACGTACCAGAAGGACAGCATCACGCGAAGGTCCCGCTTCGTCATCCACGCCTTTGCAGCCAGATGGTCAACCCAGGCGACCCACTCGTCCAGCGTGCGGGCCCGCTCGACCGCGATTCAGATGGAGGACGTCTCCTCTGGGTCGCATGTCGTGTGCAACGCCGAGAGGGCGACGAGTGGATACTCTAGCGTGTGCACCCGCACAAGGTCCGCGATGTCGTGCCCGGACAGTGCGCCGGTCCGCGGCGCCTTGATCCGATCCCACGCGGCAACGAGCGCCTCCTTCTGCTCCGCCCCCTCGACATCGCCGGCCTTGCGGGCTTCCTCGGCATCGCGTCGAAGTTGTGCAACACCCTCCTCTTCGCGCCGCCGTCGGTCACTCGGAGGCAGCGGGTGGCCCTTCGTCTTCGGGTCCATGACCAGGACGTAGCCCTTGCCGGACGCGATGGGGCGTCCGCACGACCCACACAGCCATCGCTTCGCGCCCATCGCCACAGGGTACCCGAAGATGGCGCGGGCCGGGCGTCGAGCTCGAGCCGGTCGCTTACTGTCTGGAAGACGGTGCGGCGGGCGCGGTTGGTCGTGCCGCGCCCCGCCGGCAGCTCGACGGGGGTCGTCGCACCGATGCGACCGGGCGTCGTGAGCGCGGCGCGTCGCTGACGCATAGCCCCAGAGACCTTGACCTTCGACCCCAACGAAGGCACGACTCGAAGTCGTGCGGAGGAGAACTGATCAGGACTCGCCTGACCCGCCCGCCTGGCTCACCAAGTTGCTGGACGACATCGCCGTGTGCTTCGAGTGCGTGCCGCCCAACATCGGTTGGCGTACCTGGGTGCCGGACGAGGATGAAGGCTGGCAAGCGGAAATCTACCCCGGACCCGTCGAGCATGAGGGCGAGAAGGGGTACCCCATCGCCTCCGTGGAGCTGAGCACCGTCATCTCCATGTTCTCCCCGTTCGACGACGGGGTTGGAGCTGGCATCCAGCCGCCGAGCGTCGACTGGAACCACGAGGGGGTCACCATCTACGGCGGCATCGAGGGTGGACACATCGTCACCGTGACCCTCATGCTCCAAGCACCCAACGACGTCCCGGCCATGACCCGGCTCCTGCCTGGAGCAGGGTGGGAGGACATCGACGAAGACGAGCCCACGCCGGAGTCCCCTCTCAACTAGTACCGCTTCCCCAAAGTTCGTACCGGGGTCAGTGAATTTGTGAAGTTCTGACCCGTCCCACGGCGCGTGCCGAGAGCTGAAGCCACGCCGATCAAGCTGCGCGCGTCGCTGCGGAAGCGGCTTACGAGGCGTGCTCGCTCGTCGAAGGCGGCGCAGCGGGATGTCCTCCGCGCGCGGATCGTCCTGCTCGCGGACGCGGGGGTGGGCGTCGCAGCGACCGCTCGCGAACCGCGCTTCAGCCGTACAGCCGGAGCAACGCGAAGACGAGGACGCCCGTGACCGAGACGTAGAGCCACACGGGGAGTGTGTAGCGCGACACCTTCCGGTGCGCCTGGAAGCGCCCCGACAACGAGAAGTAGAAGCTCGAGAAGATGAGCGGCAACACGACCGCCGAGAGCACCACGTGCGAGATGAGCACGAAGAAGTACAGCGGCCGGATCGCGCCGTACCCAGCGAACCTCGTGTCGCCGTGCACCGCGTGGTAGACAATGTACGAGACCAGGAAGAGCGTCGACGACGCGAGCGCCGCCAGCATGTGGCGGGCATGAGCCGCGATAGCGCGCCGTCGGACTGCCGCGAATGCCAGCACGAGGAAGACGGCGCTCGTCCCGTTGAGGAACGCGTTCAGCGCGGGGAGCCACGAGACCCAGGACGGCGCGTCCACCATCCGGCCGTGGCCGTAGATGATGGCGAGCAGGAGCGCGAGTGCCACGACGCTCATGCCGAGGATGGTGCCAAGGGCGGTTCGGGGACTGACCGACTTGAGAGCCGCGAGCTGAACGGGTTGGGCCGAGGTCATCGTCCCAGCAGATAGAGGCGAGCGGCGGCGAGCGCAAGCGGGGCGGCCGCAGGCGTGAGAGGCCCTTGGGGGGGGTCGGAGCCGGGACCTCCCCTGAGAGATTGCCTCGGCGAGGTTCGGCGAGCGCACCTCCCTCGTTGTCGCGGTGGCTCGGGGGATTCGGAGCCGGGACCTCCCTCCGAGACCTCTGGTCTCGGGCGAGGGCGAAGACGAAGACGTCGATCCCGAAGCGCCGCCGTTCGGCGCAGCGCGCCGTAACGGCGAGGAGCCCGCACCCATCCGGCCGGATGTCGAGGCGTGCTTCGCGATGCGGGAGGCGCGGATCGACGCCCTCGCGCAGAAACCATCCTCGACCAGCGGGGGGAGGTGCGCTCGCCGAACCTCCCGAGGCGGGCTCTCGGAGGGAGGTCCCGTCTCCGAACCTCCCCGAAGCGAGAGCTCGCCTGGCGCAAGGGTGCGCCGTTCCGGTCTACTTGACGTGGAAGTACGCGCGGACCTTCACGGCATTGTTCTGCCAGGGCTCGATCGTCTCGACCCGAACGCACCGCGGTCCGAGTGCGTGATGCAGGAAGCGGTCGATCCCACCGTGGATTTGCTGTGCCCACCGGGCTTCGCTCTCGTCGACGTAGAGCGGACCCTCGTAGCACCATCCGCGCGTCAGGGCGCCACCGACGTTGAGCTCCCGCAGCCGTGACCTCGACGGGGACGGTCTGTGCCATGCGCACTCGCCCGGAGGCGGGGACGCGGGTGTCCTGCGGCCGAAGGCTCGGCGCCTGGAGGAGCAGCACACCTCCGGCAAAGCCTGCCAGCCGCGAGGTGCTCCATTCGATCGCGTTCCGGAGCTGCTGCCCGGGCACGATCGGTCTCGTGTTCGGTACCTTGGACATGACGCACACGACCGCGACCGAGAGGAACTTCTTGAGCGCGTCGTCGGAGAGGAGGTCGACCCTCTGGTCCAACCAGTCGTCCTCTTCGCCATCGATCCACGCCCAGACCCGAAACTCGCTGGTGTTCGCGCGACGTTCTCCCGTCCTCACCTCGACCTCGACGCGTGTCGTCCCGTGCTGTCTGGGCACGCGCACCAGCACGAGATGGGACCGGAACACGGGCGAGTACGGCTCGCTCGCGGCGCGCAGGCCACCCTTCACGATGTCGATGGCGCTGTTGGGCCAGACGTCACGCAGCGCGCCCTCCAGGCCGGTCGAGACAATCGACGTCGGATCGGCAAGAGCCCCCTCTCCGTCTCCCTCCTCCTCCTCGTCCTCGCCCTCTGCGTCGGACGTGTCCCGGTGCCTGGGCACTTCGGGTTGCTGAGCCGCCAGCTTCGCTCGCTGGTCGAGGATCGCCTGTCGCGCGATCGTGTACTTCTCGCCCGTTTGCTCCATCCGAGCACGAACGGTCGCCTTGAAATTGCGGTTCTTGGTCACGGCTGAACTCCTGTTCGACCGCCAGCAAACGCCCAGCAACCTCGACACACGCGTGCAACCCATCCCGGGTACTAGGACGCACTGAGTGGCACGGATGCTGTTCGAGCGTGCTTCTGCGTTTGTTTGTCGATCGTCCCGCTTTGATTCCAGGGTCGCTCGATCGAAGGTCACGCCTTCAACCTTGCCGGAGATGCAGCCCGCGGGTCAGGCCGCTTCCGGTGCGGCGCTGAGCACGCCGCGCGACGCTATGCACGTCGCTAATGTTCAGCCGTAGGCCGCCGGCTCAATACCGTCAAGGAAATTCTTCACTATGCCGCGCAGACGCGGCCCCTCGGTGCGCTCGACCCGCCGCCCACGGGTCTGAACGACCACGAAGCGATCGAAGGACCCCCGGGCGCCGCCACATGCGACGGGGAAGGGGTGCATGCGGCGGACGATCTCCCCGCAGCGCACTCCTTCGGCGCCCTCTACCGGATGCGCGGGCGGCGTGCGCGGTGCACCGACGCGCGACAGGAGGCGGACACGGTTCTCAGCTCGCGAAGCACGAGCAGGTGGAACGTGAAGCTCTCCGCGCGTACGGTGGCCCGTCATGGGCAGGGACCTGAAGTTCGACACGTGGAACGACACCAAGTGGCGAGGGCACGCCGTCGTCCTCCAGGACGCCGCCGAAGGGCAGCCGTCCGCGCCCACCGCGCCAACGGAATGGTGGTCGGACAGTAGTTGCAACTGCGCGCCGCCCTCGACGGTTGCGCTTCATGCGACCGCGGAGCTGCCGCCCATGTCGACGGGCACGTTCACGTTCGGCGCGTCGCCACCTGATCCGGGGGCGAAGGCCCTCGCCGACATGGACGAGAACGAGATCCTCTCCGCCCTACTCTACTGCCCTGAGCTGTTCCAGTGCCTGTTCGGCCCCCTGAACTATGATCGGCCGAGGTTCTGGGTGGCGATCGGCCTTCACCGGCGCGACCTGGGCCTGCCCGACGCGGGCAAGCCGGGCGACATCGATGTCCTGCTCGGTCCGATGGTGGGTCGCGCCCCAGACTTCACGCGGCTCGTGGGAGTCGAGGTGAAGGTGCGCCGCGCGAAGCAGGGCGACCCGGGCAACAGCCCCTCGTTCGGCACGAAGCAGGCTCGCGGGCTCCTCGAGCTGGGCTGCGACCGCGCCGCGTTGGTCCACATCGTCGTCGCGCACCAGGTCGCCGACGCGGCCTGGATCCACGGAAGGCGGAGCATCGGGTCGCTCTTCGGTATGGATCTGACCCGCGCGGTCAGCGCACTCGCGCATGGGACGGCCCCACATCGAGATGCTCGTCTCGGCTACATGGTGGCGGCCTGGGGCCACGCCGCTGGGAAGCTCACCGCTCGCGAGCAGTGCCCTCGTGGTCTACCCGCTCGTCCGCCCGGCCCCCAACCATCGGCACTACTGGCTCGAGTTCCAGAGCGCGAGCGTCAAGGTCCAGCGCGCACTCGGCGATCTTTGGAACACGCGCAATCCACCCGATCACATCATCCGGCACTGCTACCTTTGCGGCCACGTTGTCCCCGTCCCGCGGCGGCGTCCTGCGACGTGCCCCCAGTGCGAGAGGGCGTGGGTTCGGCCGTTCGCGATGCCGCACCCTGAGAACATTCGGCGCCTCGACACGCGGTAGGGCCACCCACGCATCCGCAGCATCGAGAGCCCGATCGCTCTGTCGAAGATGGTGGCCGTCCCGGGTGCCGCGTCCTTCGACTGGTGCACCGCATGTGAGGTGGGTTCAAACGGTTGCGCGCGCCTACGAGGGCTCGTCAGCCGCTTCGCCTCCACGATCTGATGCCACCTCACATGCGGTGCACTAGCTAGCTAGCGATGGTTCCCAATAGCTGTCGAAGCCGGAAGCTTTTCCTGACTCACACCTCCCGGAACGCCTTGCGGTCGGTACGCCAGGCGTCGATGACGTTGGCCAGCGTCGGGCTCCCGTCCGCGTTCCACATCTCGGGGTCGCCGTCCCCGGGCGCATAGTCGCACACGAACATCCGGCCGTTCGGGGGGAACACAGTGGCCTTCCAATGATTCTCGTCCGCCTGCCGAATCTGGAAGCGGGTCTTGCCACGGGTGGACTCGGTCGCCTGGGTCGCGTGCCCCGTCGCCCGCCTGAACGCGGCGGCGCTGCCGACCGGCGCGAGGAAGAGCACCCACCGGCCTCGGAGCGTGCTTCCGAACCTGCGCGCTTCGCTCTCGGTCCAGGGCCCGCTGGTCAGCGACACGACGTGCCGCTTGTCGACCTGCAGGACATACCAGTCGGTCCGGGGGTCGTCGTCGCCGTCGTTGTACTCGTAGACCCGCTCACGCTCCTTGTCGAAGGCGCGCTCCGTGCCGTCGGGGGCATGGAAGAGGACCCAGGGGACACCGACCTCGGCGTCCGCGAAGTCGCGGGCGTTCGTCTGCGTGACCCAGGGGCCCTCGCCGAGGTCCTCCGTCGTCCCATCAGAGTGTGTGCGCAGGATGTACCAGCCGCCCGGCACGCCACCCGGCGGCGGAGCTTGCCGGCGCAGCACGTCCGACAGCGCCGAAGAGGGGTCCACGGATCGGCGCAGACGCGGCACCCTCAGTTCGGGGTGGTAGGCGACGTGGGGGCCCTCCACCCACCCGACACGGTAGAGGCCAGAGGTGACCCAGAACCTCGTCGACTTCATGCCAGCCATGGGTCTGAGGATCGAAGACGCGATCCCCAGGTGCGAGCTTGTCCGGCGTGACGCAGGCGATGTCGGCGAGCTCGCGAGCGAAGGCGAGGAGCGACGCGCGCGCGTAGCGGTGCTCGCGCGCTGCGTGACCGATGTTCCGCTCGATGTTGAGCGCGTGCTCCGCGGTGATCCGACCCTTGCTCTGGGCCAGCCGGAGCGCGTCTCGCACCTCGCTGATCGCTCCGATCGCGATCGGCTCCGCGGCGGGCCGGCGGGCGGCCTTCGGCTCGTAAGCGTTCGGGTAGGGCGACAGGCGGGAGGGCCGGGCGACGGCATGGGCGGGGCGCTCGGGCTGGTCGGGCCTCCCGGTCGTCTCCTCCTCCCGGCAGCGGAGCACAGCGGTCAGCGCCGAGATGGGGTAGACCCAGCACGCGCCGTGCTGCCCGATGACGGCGGAGACGAAACGGCGAAGGCCCCGCGTGCACTCGGCCTTCGTCGCGGGGCGCGCCTTGTGCACGGGCTCTTCCATCGGGGCGATGCTCTCGCCGTCGACGGTGCGCCAGACGACGTAGGGCCCGCCCGCACTGTCGATCCCCTGGGACTCGCGCAGGACGAGGTGCGCGTACTGCTCGCCCGCTTCTGACCCGACGCTCGTCGCGACGTGGACCACGTCGTAGCGGTCGAGCGGTCCTCCATCCACGGGCTCGGCGAGGAGGGAGGGCCAGAGGGCAGCGTCATCGATCGAGAGGTTCCTGTTCATCGTGATCTCCTCGGCGGCGAGACGGCCACCGGGCCACCAGGCCCCCACTCCTCGACGATGTCCTTGTGGGCGTCGTACACCTCACGACGCGCCGCGGGGGTCAGCTTGGTCCACGCCGTTTCGAGGATTGTTCGGAGGTCACCGACCTCGTGATCCGGCTCCGACTCGCGCCCGTGCACTTCGGCGGCCTCGAGCAGCGCGGCGAGCTTGTCGCGACCTTGCTGTACGACCGCGGGCTTGGCCTCGAGCTGGCTGCGTGCAGCCGCGCTTCCCGTCTGCCTGCGCCAGCGGTCGATAGCCTCCTCCGCGTCCGCGCCAGCGACCTTGAGGCGGTGCGGCTTGCCTCGAACGAAGATGCACCAGAGGTCATTCATGGGTAGCTCCTCTTGCTCGCGGCGTCGGAGGGTGATCTCCTGGCGATCAGAACGCCGTCTCCTTGAGCCGGCCGCCCACCATCGCGTAGGTCACTTCGAAGGGGTGGCGCGCGTCTTGGCTCTCGACGCCGCCTTCCGTACCGAGCGCGCGCACGCGGCGCTTGACCTCCGTCACAGCGTCCTTGCGGACGTCGGTGAACCAACCCGCCACCTTGCGGGGACGGCGCCTTTCCACCACCCAGCAGTGGTAGCGGAGCCGTGCACCGCTGACAGTTGCCTTGGCCCGGTTGGACGTCTCCGGCTCGGCGATGATCTCACCGCGGGGGACCTGACTGTGCGTCTGTCGGCGCCAGCGGCGGATCGCCTCTTCCTCGTCGGAGGCGAACGCCAGGAGCGGCTGTGCTTCACCGCGTACGAAGATCGTCCAGAGGTCCCCCTTCGCGTCCCCCTCGCCCTTTGCCTTCGCGAAGAGCTTGGCGACGTTCTTGGCGTGCTTCTCCGCACGGCTTCCCTTGCCCACCTGCTCGACGAGGATCGCGCCGTCCCGGAGGTGCACCTTCGCGCGGATCGCTCCGTCCTGGGTCGCATGGACCACGCCCGGGGGGCCCGGAAGCGGGAAGTAGTCGCTGTGGAAGAAGGCCGGCTCGACGTCCTCGAAGGTGAGTCTCTCGAGCTGCTCGTTCAGCGTCATGGGATGCTCCTCGTGGCTCTCATGTGGGTCCGCACGCGTCGCCGAAGCAGCCGGCGGGCAGGATCCACGGGTCGATGATGACGGGCTCGTCGAACGTCGTGGAGAGCGCCGCGCGGATGTCCTCCGCACGCATGCCCTCGCCGTGAAGGCCCCCGAACGGGTGGCCCTGGTTGGCCATCTGGAGGACGCTTCGGTGCCGATCGATGGTCTTCCCGAAACGCTTCTCGTAGTCGGCGATGCGCTGGAACTGCTCCGGGTTCACAGCACGGAGGGAAGCCCACTGGTCGGGGCTGCCGAAGATGCAGCCCGCGCACGACACGCGACCCCAGCCGAGGCGGTACGCGGGGTGCGGGTTGACGTGGCAATGCTCGATGAGGGCCCAGACCTGCTCGGCCTTCCAGCCGTGTACGGCCCGCCAGCGATTGATCGTCCGCGGGGTTCTTCCGTTCCGCAGGTCGGTGTCATCCGCCTCGAACACCGCATAGCTCTGCCGCTTCTTCGACTCCTCGCCGCGCTCACCCGTCAACACCAGCGTTCGCCGATTGTTGAAGCGCTCCTGGTTGCGCAACGCGGCTCCGGCGACCATGATTTTGACGTTTGCTTCATGATGCACCTCCATCGTGAGGTCGGTTCGGATTGTGGGAAATGCAGCGTCTCGCTCTCCGCCGTCCCGCTGAGCCAAGGGCAAAGCCCTGGCCGGCCGCTTCCTCGTCGCGCCCTTCCGGCTCTCGTGCGTCCGGTCTTCGGAGACGACGCGGCACGCAGGCGACCTGGCGCTTGATCGTTCCCTGCCGAGATCCCTTGCCGCCGCGCCGGCGCCGCGGGAACTCCCCCGACCATGAGCGCTCTCTTCCACCTCCGCGAGTAGCCCATGGGCTCCGCTTCCGATCCCGTCGCCCACCTCGCCCTGGTGCTCGGCCTGCTGCTCCTCGCCGCCCGCCTCTGCGGCGAGCTTGCTGCCCGCGTGGGCATGCCCCAGGTGCTCGGCGAGCTCCTTGCCGGCGTCGCGCTCCGCCTCCTGCCAGGCGCTTTCTTCGGCGACCTCGGGACAGAGCCGGCCCTCGACATGCTCGCCCGCCTCGGCGCGCTCGTGCTTCTCTTCGACGCCGGCCTCGCCCTGAGCGTGCGCGACGTCCTCCGCGTTGGCGGCGCGGCAGTTGGCGTGGCAGTCCTGGGTACGGTCGGCTCGTTCCTCTTCGGCCTCGGCGCGGTCACCTGGCTCCTTCCCGTCGCCAAGCCGGCCACGCGCGTGTTCCTCGCGGGCGCGCTCACGGCGACGAGTGTCGGAGTGAGCGCGCGGGTGCTCAAGGACGTCGGCCGGTCCACGCGCACCACGGTCGAGGCGCGCACCATCCTCGGCGCTGCGGTCATCGACGACGTGATCGGCCTCCTGGTCCTCTCGCTCGTGACCGGCTGGGCCACGAGCGGCGCGCTCGCGGCTTCGGGCGGACTCTCGCTCGCCTTCCTCATCCTCAAGACCGCCGTCTTCTTCACCGTCCTGCTCACCCTGGGCCCGCGCCTCGTCCCCGGCCTGCTCCGCTTCTCCGCCCGCCTCCGGACGCGGAGCGCCCTCGTGGTCACGGGCCTCGCACTCTGCTTCCTCCTCGCCTGGGCCGCCGATGCGATTGGCCTCGCTCCCATCGTCGGCGCCTTCACTGCTGGCCTCGTGCTTGAGGAGGCGCACTGGCGCGCGTTCCTCGACCGGGGCGAGCGTGGGCTCGACCAGGAGGTCGAGCCCCTCAGCGCTTTCCTCGTCCCTCTCTTCTTCGCTCTCCTCGGCGTGCGCACCGACCTCCGCGCTTTCGTCGACGCTTCCGCCCTCG
This sequence comes from uncultured delta proteobacterium, assembly GCA_963827955.1. GTDB lineage: Bacteria > Myxococcota_A > Polyangia > Polyangiales > Polyangiaceae > CAWHDJ01. The sequence continues at coordinate 994,955 of CAWHDJ010000018.1, forward strand.
CCCTCGCGCTTGGTCTCACCCTCGCCGCCGTCCTCGGCAAGCTCGCATGTGCCCTCGGCGCCGCCCGCGGCTCGAACCGCCTCACCATCGCGTTCGGGATGATGCCGCGCGGAGAGGTCAGCCTCGTCTTCGCGAGCCTGGGGCTCTCGCTCGGCGACGAGGGTCACAAGATGCTCGACCGGCGAGCCTACTCCGCCCTCGTGATGATGGTGGTGCTGACCACGCTGATCACGCCGCTCGGCCTGAAGTGGAGCCTCGGGCGGCAGCCCCGCAGCGCGCCGCCGAGTGAGCCTCAGTGACGACTGCACGGGTGAGAGGGCGGCGGGGACTACCGGGAAGGGTAGCGCAAGCGAGGCCACGAACTCGCCGACTACGGTGTTGACGTGCGCTCCATGATGCACCGCCCTTGCGAGATCAGTGTGCGGCATGGGAATGACCCTTCCGCGTGTGCTTGAGCTTGATGATCCGGAGTCGCGAGAGCGTCGCGGGGTCAAGCTTGAACCAGAGCGGACGACCATGGCCGCCGCGGTCGCTGGGCTTGAGCCAGCGCCGGGCGACCCAGTAGCGAACGGTCTCCAGCGAGACGTCGAGCTGTGCGGCGACGGCGCGCAACGAGTACAACCCGTCGGACCGCTGGGGAGGGGTCACCCACTTCTTCTTGACGTTGAGGTCTTCGAGTCGCGCGATTGTTGCGTCGTCGAGCTTGAACCAGGCGGTGGGCCCTGGACCGCTGCGCGCGCTGGGGACGAGCCAGCCCCGCGCGACCCAATAGTGCACGGCGCCTGCGCGAACCCCGAGGCGCTTGGCGACCCCTCGGAGAGAGTACAAGCCGTCGGAGCGCTGGTAGGGCGGAGTGCGCGGTACCGACTCAAGAGCGTGACGTCTCCGAACCCCGTTGACGGCCCCCTCTTGCCACTCGTTGCCGAAGCGACTGCGAAGCCCTTGACGGTTCAGTTCCTGAGCGATCTGCGCGTTCGTCTTCCCTTGCTTGATGAGGGATTGGATCAGCTCAACAAGTGCGCTCTCGCTCGTTGCATCTCTCGGAGGCCGCGCGCGTGGGACGGTGAGGTCGGTGACGGCGCCCGTGCGCCAGAGGACCTGGATGCGCGTCAACGGCTGCGGGACGTCGATCGGCGTCAGAGTGACATGCTGCACGAGCATGCGGAGGAGGTTCTTGCGGTCGGCATGCGTCGTCGTATCCGCGTCCCACACCTGCCGCAGGTCCTTGGCGAGCGCGAGAATGCGGGTGCGGTCGGACGCCGAAAGGTCGAGCTTGTCCCGCTGACGCGCCTCCTCGTATTCACGCTCGACGGTATCCAGCTCTTGGAGCTTGGAGTTCCACTCGTGCTCCAGGGTGCGCGCGACGACGCGGTTGTCAGGATCCACGGCCTTGTAGCGGCGCTCGGCCAGGCGCGCCTCGTACCGCGCGCGATCGAGGCGAAGCTTCCACTGCTTGTCGAGCTCCGCCGTCTGCCGCTCCGCCTGACGCACCACCTCCAGACCGAGCTCGATCTCGGGCACGTGCACCGTGTCCAAGAAGAGCTTGGTGACCGCCTCCTCGATGCGGGGCCCAGAGACCATCCAGCAGACCGGATGGCCGCCGCCGTACCTGAGCGGCGCGCGGCAGTCATAGCTGGGATCAGCATGGCGGCCGACGTAGCGGACGGTCATCTTGCGCCCGCATCGACCGCAGATCGCCAGGCCCTGCAACAGCGCGGAGCCTCTGCCGGGTGCACCGCGCTGGTCGGGAGCGCGGCGCGGCGCGTTGCTCTGCAACTTGCGCTGGTTCGCCATGAACTCCTCCCACGAGATGTAGGCCGGGTGGTGGTCGCGAATGCACACCGTCCAATCGTCCTGCGCGCGCTTGCGGACGCCGCGGCGCACCTGCCCGTTGATCAGCATCCTGCGCGCCTCGTAGCGGCCGAAGGCGAAGGCGCCGGCGTAGATCGGGTTCTCCAAGACGCGCAGGACGAAGGCGAGGCGCGGAGCGTGCCAACAACGCTCCTGCGTCGTAGGATCGCGTCCCGGCATCTGAAGGCCGTGCGCCAAGAAGTAGCGCACCACGCCGCATGCACTTCCATTCAGGCGGAAGCGCTCGAAGAGGAGCCGGATCACGCGTTGAACGTGCTCGTCGGGATCGAAGCGAGGGGTTTCCTGACCCTCGTCCCAGATGTAGCCCGCCGCCGTCTTGAACCGCAGCGCGCCCCGGCGCGCCTTGCTCAACTTTCCGCCGTGCAGGCGCAGACGCAGCCAGGTCAACTCGACCTCGCTCATGGTGCCCTTGAGCCCCAGCAACAGCCGGTCATCCGGGTTGCGAGGGGTGAAGACCGACTGCTCGTCGAGCAGGATCACGTCGGCCAGTCCGCAGAGATCCAGCAGCCGGTACCAGTCCGCGGAGGAGCGTGCGAGGCGCGAAACCTCGAGCGCAAAGATGGCGCCGACTCGCCCGTGGGCCGACGTCCTCTGCGAGGCGCTTGAAGCCGTCGCGCCGCTCCGTGCCCGCCGCGCTCTGCCCGAGGTCCTCGTCGATGATCTCAACGCGCTCCGCGGGCCAACCGAGCTCGATGGCGTGTTGCTTCAGAGCGTACTGGCGCGCGGTCGACTCGGGGTGATTGCGCACCTGCCGCGGGTCGGACTGGCGCGGGTAGACGACCGCTCGGCGCTCCAGGTGGGTCGACTGGATCTTGTCGTTCATCACCGGCCTCCTTGTGCGCGCCGGCCCGGACGACCTTGAGCACGAGCGTCGCCCATGCTCCCAATAGGTCGCGCCGCACGTCCGTCGGTAGCGCGCCCAGTCGAGGTGGATCGGGTCGATCGATCGGGTGCGGTTGCATCCACGGGTCCGCTCGGGGGCTTGAGGTTGCCTCGTGGAGACTCCTGCGGCGGACGGTGCTGCCGGTCCAGCATGTCGGCGACGGCATCCGCGAGCTCCACCAGTCCACGCGCGGACAGCAGAACCTCGCGACCCCCGACCTGTGGCGGTGCCACAGGCGGGCCGCGGTCGGTCCACTCCTCGGGCAGCACGATCATCTCGCGCTTGGACCCCTCGATCTGAACGTAGCGGCGCCCGTCCGGCGCGGTGTACGCGTGAAGCAGGACGAACCGGCGTCCTCGGAAAGGATGGATCGGCAGGGTCACCGTCACGAAGCGCGAGGACTCGGTGATGTCGGGTGCATTCTCCGACGTGCGTCTTCGTGTAGGCCGAGCACCAGCGCTTCCCGAGGTCGCCCGTCTTCATCGGAAACTGCCGGCGATAGCCGGGCTTGTCGCTCTCGCCGCCCGCGCGCTCGAGCCCGTACGGAGTCTCGAACAGGTACGCCGCTGTCGGGGTTTGGTCGCGGAGCATCTCGCCCTCGAACCCGCCCACCTTCCAACTGAAGTAGATGCGCACGCCGAACGCCGCGGCGATTCTGGCGGCAATAGTCTCGCGTGCAGGGCCAATCCATCAGCGTCGAGCCCTCACGGCCGTCGACGTCGTGATGCCAGAGCTCGATGCGTTCCTGTGGAACGCCGAGCAGCAGCAGCAAGAGCAGCAGCGCGAGGGAGTCCTTGCCGCCGCTGAAGGCCACGATGATCACGTCATACGAGAACGGGTCGACCGCGGGCTTGCTCGGCGTCGGTGCGAAGGCGACGTGACTCGGTGCGAACGCGAAGCGCTGCCACGGAAGCGGAGGGGGCGCATCACGTGCGAGCGGGCGCGACGACCGCAGGGCGCGGTCGGAAGAGGCTTCTGCAGTCGCTGCTCGCAGAAGGGCCCCGAGCGCGGACATCCGGCCCTGGTTGGGGGCAACGGAGACGGGCGCATCGAGGGCCGTCATGAAGCCTCCTCGCTCACATACGAAGTGGCCGGGAGCCAGTCGCACCCCGTTGCCTTCGTGGCGCGCTCTGCCCGGCCGCACACCGGACACGGCATGCGCCGAGGGCGGTAGGGGGTCTCGATGTAGACGGCCAAGGGCGGCGCGCGGTAGCTGCCGTCGGGGAGCGTCCTGAACCCCATGATGGACAACTTCTTCCCGGCCTTCGTCGGCGGCTTGTTCGCCTCGAGCGCGGCCGTGCGCGCGAAGTCCCGGGGCAGCTCCCGCGCGAACGTCTGCCAGTCGCCGCGCGAGCCGTACGGGCAGAAGGTGCACGCGCTCTTCCGGGGCACGGGGAAGCCGAGGCGCTCGATGAGCGCTTGGCCCCGGCAGCGACACAGGTTCCGCTCGATCAACGGGAAACGGTTGTGGCGTCGGGCTTGGCCGGGCCGCTGTGCGCGTCGCCCGCCGGCGTTGGGGTCGTACGCCGCCCGCCCTTCCTCCGCTGCGTCGAACCCCACCCAGACCTCCACGTCGAGGCCGGAGAAGCGGTCGTCCATCCACCGCTCGAACCGCTCCACCTTGCCGACGATGGTGCAAATGCGGTCGGGGCCCGAGACGGGGATCTGGCGGCGCTCCTCCAGCCAGGCAAAGAGGGAGCGGCTTTCCCGCACGGGGTAGCTCGTGGTGTCGAGCGTCAGGAACTCGATGCCCTGGGCGGCGCAGAGCGGCTCGACGATCTCCCGGATGTGGCTGTATGTGCCCGGCCACTCGCCCGGGTCGCGGCGCGCGGCATCGCCCACGTCGACGAACACGCAGACGTCGGGCGGCTCTCTCTGCTCGATGGCGTCGAGCAGCATCGCGAAGCTGTCGAGGCCCCCACCGTAGGAAAGCACACGGGGGCGCCGTGGTGCTGGCGCGCTCGCCGCTCGCAGCAGAGCCCCGAGCGCGGACGGGGAGTGCTGGCCTTCCGCGCTCGCCGCCCGCAACAGAGCGCCGAGCGCGGACGGCTGTGCGCGCGCGGCGCCAGGCACGGCGCTCATGCCGCACTGCTCACACGCGGGCGGATCGCGCTCCGCGCCGGTGGCGTCAGGAGCCGGGCCTCTACCGCCACGCGGCACCAGTGGGGGACGATGTCCACGGCGATGCAGCGCAGGCCCATCGCCCGGCAGACCGTCAGCTCCGGCCCCGTGCCGAGATACGGCACGACGACGACGTCCCCCCGCCGGAGCTTCGCCCTCTCGCGGAACACCCACTCGACGAGCGCTACCGGCTTCTGCGTCGGTCCGAGGTGCGCCACGCCCGTCTCGCTTGCGCGTGCGACGCCGCGCCAGAGATGCGTGAAGCGACGGATGGGGGTGCGGAGGTTGGTCCACGCCAACTCACCGTCACCGCCGTCGTTGCTGCCCGTTTCGGCGCGCTTGTCCCAGAAGAGCCACCCGCGCTGGTCGGGGAGCCGGCTCGCATAGTGGTTGGCGCCCCAGAGCACGATCCGAGGGAAGTGGAGAAGGTGCGACGGGTCGAACGGACGATCGTTGCCAGCCATCGGAGGCCAATCGTTCGCGCGCGGCCTGCCTCGGCCGCCGACCAGCCGGCCCCCGCGCCCGCGCCGAGCGCCGTCGAACCGCTGGCGGGGATCGAACGGCGGGTCCGCATGGACCAGCGCCACGTCCTCGGGCCGGAGGCCGAGGGCGCGGAGCCGTCGCGGAACGACCTCGCGGCAGTCGCCGGCGTGCACTTCGATGTCGCCGTCGTTGTAGACGAGCCCCGCCTCGGCCCGCGCAGCGCGAAGCCGCGCGGCGAGGCCGGACACGCGCCCGGCGCCCACCTTACGCCTTGCCCTTCTTCGCGAGCATCGCGAGCAGCTCCTCGACGATCGGGCGGCTCTCGGCGATCCATTGCACCAGGCTGCGCCGCATCTCACGCGTACCGCCCTTCTCGAGCCGCACGCGGGTGTCTTCGACGTCGAGCGACATTTCGCCCGAATTCACGGGCCACGGCGCGGCCGGCAGCTTGGCGAGGAGTGCGCGAGCACGTCCTACGGCGTCCTTCGACGTCGCCGCCGCGGGCGTCGCCTTGTTGCTGGCCATGGACGCGTACCGCAGGCCCAGGGCCAGGGCGAGGCGGCCATTGAAGCTCAGGTCGCCGCTCGGGATGCCGGCTTGGTCGAGCATCTGCTCCGCAGACTGCTCGCTGCCCCGCCGCTTCCAGAGCTCCTCCGCGTCGTCCCGCGCCTTCCACCGTTTGCGAAACCCCGCAGCCCATTCTTCGTGCGTGCGAACGGACCGTGCCGCGTTCGCTTGGATGGCCGGCACCGCCTCGCCGGCGCGGTGCAGCCGCACCCGCAGCGCCCCCGCGAGACGAGCGCGGAGGTTGAGCCCTTCGCGCGCCACGCCGGCCTCGTCGAGGATCGCGTGCAGCCGCTCTTCCAGCACCGGGCACTGCCCGTCGACCTCGGGCTCGTCGGGGTAGTCTGGCGCCGGCATCGCCGGCATCGCCGGCGTCGCTGGCGTCGCCGGGGGCGCCGCGCTCTCTTTGGCTGCATGCAGCAGCGCCGAGAGCGGCGACGGAGCGGCCCCACCGACGGCCACATCCGGCGCCGGCGCCGCGGCGCGCTCAAGGGGGAGCGCCGCGGACGAGAGGACGGTCCCGCCTTCACCCCGCGGGCAGAGAGCAGCCTCGGCCGGCGTGAGGCTCTCGCTCTCCGGCCGGAGCTCGATCTCGTGGGCGTCATCGAGCGAGAGGAGCGCGCCGTGGATCGCGTCGAGGTCGAAGCCCTTGGCGATCAGCGCGCGCACCACGTCCGGGATCCGCACGACGAGCGAACGGGGATCCGCCTGGCGCCGCAGCTCGGCGAGGACGGGGAGCCGGGTTGGGCGTGCCCAGGTCACGGCCGGAGGCCCTCGTGGTCGAGATCCACGGCGTTCGCGATGAGAGGGCGGCGGCGGTTCATTTCGGGACGACCGTGCAGATCGTGGCCGGCTCACCCTGGCTGTTGACCCCTTCGCGCACGATGGTCGCGACGACCTCGGTCTTGACCTTGCCCCCCTTCGTCTTGACCTTGATCCTCTCGCCGGGCGTGGGGGCAGGTCCCTCGACCGCGATCCCCCATTTGTTGTAGCCGAGGCTCTTGTACTCCGCGAAGGGTCGCTCCACGGGCGTAGACGTGGCCCTCCCTGCTGCCGCAGAACCGGCCCGGCCCGGAGCGAGGTCCCCGAGGCCCATGGCGTCGAGCAGCGCGTTGACCACGTGCGCCTGCCCGCGGACGGTGTAGGTCATGCCGACCCGTTTGGCGGAACCCTCCGGGTCGAAGATGACGCGGCCGTCGGGCGTCTGAAGCTCGTAACGGCCCAGCACCATCTGCATCGAGTTGCCGGGCAGCGCGCGGGCGGCGTCCTTGAAGACATCGTCGGCGAACACCATGTCGGACACGACTCGGACGTGCTCTGCGCCGGCTCGCGCGGGCGCCGGCGCCGGCCGCGGCACGAGGTCGCCCATGCCGAGCGCCTCCATCGTCGCGGCGAGCCCCTTGCCGTAGATCCAGTGAGAGACCCCGGATTGACCAGGAAACTCGACGCCGCGCATCCGGTCAAACTCGATGTCGCCCTGCGGGGTCACGACGGAGAACGCACCCAGCTCCAGCTCCTTGACCGTGTTGCCCGGCATGTCGCGAAGGATGCGGAGGAACTGCGTGTCGCCGTACAGCTTCTCGCCGCGGCGCTGGACGTGCTTCCTGAACTCGTCGGTGGGCTCCTCGGCGCGCCGCGGCAGGCTGTTCTCGTCGGGCTCCTCGAGACGCGGCGCCGGGGGCGTGCCCCCCACGTTGACCGGGGGCGTGGCGGGCCGGCGCACGATGACCGAGGGTTGGACGCCCGCGGCGGGCGCCGTAGAGCGGTCTACCCGGATGGTCGCGATGAAGGCGTCGAGCGCCGCTCTCACGTCTGCATCGCTCTTGCCTTGTGCGACAGCGGTCTTCGCGACGGCGGCGATCCGAGGCGTGTCCAGCAGGTTGACCTGCACGCCTTGCAGCGCGGCTTGAGCGAGGCGGTTCGCGCGCCTCTCCTCCGCCGCGGAGAGCGCCGTGCGCCGCGCGCCGCCCGCCTCCCCCCGCTCGGGTGCGGTAGGCGCGGTCGGCGCCGCCGAGATGACCTCGTGGTGCGGATTGCGGAGGCGCGTGATGACCTCGTGGAGCGCGTCCCTGAACAGGTCGGTCGAGACGGCGCCGGGGGAGGTGACGGCCGCCTCCAACTGTTTGATCGCCGCCTCGACGTCGGGGACCACCAGCGTGTTGCCCTCCATCGCCCCCGGAAGGAAACGCGCGACCGCCGCACGCTGCACGGTGCTCAGTCCCTCCAGCCTGGTCCCCGCGCCCGCACGTACCGCCGCAGAAGCCGCGGGCTCAGGCCCCCCACCAACGCGTGCCGCGACAGGGGCAGCGGGCGCCGAGCGCCGAGCGGCGGCGCTGGGTCCCGTCTCGTCCGCGTCCGTCTCGCCGGCCTCCTCCCTGCCGGTCTCCGCCTCGCCGGTCTCCGCCCCGCCGGTCTCCGCCTCGCCGGCCTCCGCTCCGCCAGCCTCCGCCTCGCCGGCCTCGGCTCCGTCGGTCTCCGCCTCGCCGGCCTCCGCTCCGCCGACCTCAACCTCGCCAGCGTCCTTCTTCTTCTTCGCCTTCAGCAAGGCAGCCCTGGCAGCCTTCTGCTCGGCCGTCGCGCCGGAGAGCAGATCGGACGGCAAGCCCAGGGCCCACCAGTACCGGGCGCACGCCAACAGCGCGCCGTAGGAAGCATCCGAGATCGGCGCGAGCGCCAAGAACTCTTCGTAGCCGGCCCGGGTGGGCGGGAGGATCGCGTCGAGCCGCTGTTTCACGCCGACGGTGAGCACGCCGCCGCGAACACCGGGAACCTCGAGCTTGTCGGCGTCGAGGGTGAAGCGGTCTTGGAGGTCGTTTAGATGGGACGTGATGTCGGCGCCGTAGCGGGCCCACATCTTCGTGACCCACTCGTCGGTCGCATCCACCCAGTTCAGCTCCCGCAGGACCTTCTCGGTGGTCGTGGAGAGATGACGCGCGAGCTTGGGCAGGATCTCCCCCCGCATGACCCCGTCCATGCGCACCTCATCGTCCGCCGGCCAGTCGCTCGCGTCCGTGATGCGGTGCTCGGGGAGCAGGTGCAGCTCGCCGATCTGGGCGAGCCTGACGACGCGCCACTCCACCTGACCGACCGACCGAGCGCCGATGGTGTAGCCGTCGCGGACCCTGCCGTACTCGTCGAAATTGAGCACGCGGTGGTCGCGATCGTCAGGGCTCTTGGTGCGCAGTCCCTCGTAGAGAGGCGCGACGGCCTTCTCGTAGACCTTGACCAGCTCGGAGGTCCCGCTGGGGGTCTCCCTGTTCTCGGTCTTCGACGTGGGCACGAAGACCAGCATCGTGTGGTCGCGCGCCGCTTGGGCCCACTCTCCCCAGGGCCATACCTTGGGGTCGACCCGGGAGACGTCGGCCAGGCGCAGCTCGCCTTCGGCCCGGAGGCGATTGGCCCTCCCAAGCTGCTGCTCGGCTTCTCGCGGTGCGTTGCCGCATCGGTCGAATTGTGGCGTTCCGGCTTCCGGTTGGGCCTCGGCCCATTCGGCGGGCAGGTTGAGCAGCTCCCCGACCTTGAGCGGCTTCCACGCCGGCTCGTGCTTCTTCTTCCTCTTCCGCGGGTTCACGCGGTCGAGCTCCTCCTCCCAGTTGTCGCGGTGGTAGGCCCCGAGCTTTCTCGCGATCGACACCTTGCTGTCCCCGGGCCTTACCCGGTACAGCGCTTGCTCTTCCGTCTTCTTCTCCTGCTGCTGCCTGGTGCCCTGGGCCTCGATGCCGGGCCGGTCCGCGGCGCGTGCCATGCTGAAGAAGAACCCCGCCGTGCGGAGCGTCGCCGAAGCATTCGCAGCGGTCTTCGCGTCCTGCTCGGCCTTTCTCTTGGCCTCCACCGCCGCGAAGAGGAGCCGCGCCTTGACGGGATCGCACGCGATCATCGCGAGGATCTCTTCCGGCCCCATGTTCATTTGCGCGCCGGGGTTGTTGGTCTCGCGCGCTTGCCCCTCGATGAGGTCCGCCATCCAGGCCCGCTTGCCCTGGATGAGCGTAAACTTCATGGAGTCCGGGAAGCACTTCATCATGAAGTAGTAGATTTCGACCCGGGAGAACTGGTTTCCCTGTCGCCAGGCGCGGCCATTTCGCTGCTGAAGCGTCGCAGGGTCCCAGGGCAGGTCCACGTGATAGACGCGGCACGTGCGCCTCTGGAGGTTGATGCCTTCATACGCCACCTGATTCGCGATCACGACGTCGTACTTCGGCTCCACGGCGGGGAACGTGGTCGGCATACCCGTCGCCGGATCCAAAAACGTGAGCTCGGGCGTGCCGTTGAAGTCGGCGGCGATCCGCTGGCGCGCGTCCGCCGAATGCTCGGGGTTGTGGGGGTCGGCGTTGAGGATGGCGATGCGGGACCTGTCGATGCCCGCTTCCTCGAGCACCATGCGGAGCCACACGTGCGCCGCGATGCTCTCGACGAAGACGATATGGCCGCAATCGGGTCGCTCCAGGATCAGGTCCCGTACGGCCCGGAACTTCGGGCTGCTTGGAGAGCGGACGCTCTCCGCGTTCTCCCAATTCCAGAGCGCCTCGAACACCGGGGCGCCGGTATCCTTGTCCACGCCGACTTGCTTGCGGTCGTCCAGGTTCGCGTGGATACCGACGAGCCCGAGCAGCGCCAGCAAGCCGAGCGGGTTGCCCAGCTTGGGGTTCGCGAGCATCGCCTCGATCCTCTTCGCGTAGTCGAGGCGCTTGCGCTCCTGCTCGTCGTCGCCGACGACCTGAATCTGGCGCGAGATCGGCTTCGGGAGCTTGAGCCCCTCGTCGAGGCCGATGGCGAGCGGGTAGCCCATGCGATCGCACACGTTGCCGAGCAGATCGAGCCACGTCCTGCCGTCCCCGAGCCGGTGCTGCGCGAGGGCCACGTTGCGCGCTGCCGCCTTGAGCCTGGGAGTCTCGTCCTCGGGCGGCTGGAGGGCGTTGCCCTCCGAATCCGGTGTCTCCTCCGGGACGAGGCCCCGTGCGGCCTGGATGCCCTTCTCGACGTCGACGGAGGCCCAGCCCCATACCCGAGCGATTCCGTCGACCGATCGTCCCTGCTTGTCGGTGAGCTCCAGCCACGCCGCGTGCCGCACCGGCGCGCCGGCCTTCTCCACGTCCTCTGCGGTCTCAAATTCGCCGTACCAGAAGATGGTGTCGCGCAGCTCGTGCAGGTTCATGAACCCCACGCAGGCGGATGCCGTCTTGGCGTTGCCCACCATGTCGACGACGATCTTCGTCTCAAGGCGGCAGTAGCGGTCGATGAACTGCTCGGGGTCCTCGATACCCTGACGCGCGAAGGCGTCGTGGGCGATGTACTGAATGAGGTTGTAGAACTCGAGCGGCGAATTTTTCGCGGGCGTTGCGGAGAGGAGCACCACGCCCGCGCCGCCGGAGCGCCGGCGCACGGTCATGGCACGGAAATCAAGCTGCCACGCGCGGTTGGAGCCCTCGCCCGCCGCCCCCATAAATTTCGGCACGCCGAATTCTCGCGGCGCGGGCAGATAGAGATTTTTGTAATTCTGCGCTTCGTCGACGATCAAGAGGTCGACGCCGAGCTGGTCCCAGGTGAGCCCCGGGTCGAACCTCTGGCCCTTGGGGAGTTGGAGCTTGCTCGCGACCCACCCCGCCGTGCTCTCCTTGAGCACGACCTCCTCGCGCTCCGTCAGGCCGTCGTCGCTGCGCTCGTCCTCATCCTCCTCGTCAACCTCGACCTCGCCGCCGGGGCCGATCTTGCCGCCGATCTCGGTGTCCTTACCGCTGGTGCGGCCGGGGTGCTTCGCGGCGTTCCTGCGGCGGAGCACCAGATTCCGCTGGATCGCGGCGGTCTGCTCGACGTAGTCGACGATGTCCCCCGCGACATCTTCGTGCGGATGAACGACGAGTACGTGACCAACATGACGTCGAACTCGCCGGCTTGGAACCTCGTCCACTTTTCGGCGCGCTCTTCGGGCGTGTCGGTCTCGCTGGTGTGTTTGCCGGTGTTGCGACCCGTGGAAATGACCTTGCGATTGGCCCCGATGACGCCGACCCGGTAGTCCGGGAGCGCCAGCGCAAGCTCCGCGACCCAGTTCCACACGATGCTGTTGGGGACGACGATCACGGGCCGCTTCGCCCAGCCTTCTTGGCGCGCTGCCGCGAGGATGGCGGCGCCCGTGTACGTCTTGCCGACCCCCACATCGAACGCGACGAGGCCGCCGCGGTTCGCCACGACACGCCGCGCGCCCGCGTTCTGGTGGGGCCTCAGCGTGACGCGGTTTCCCCACCGCGCGAGGGGCAGCGGGTCGATCGCGTAGCGCTTGGGCTTGTACCCCTGGAAGGCCCGCTGGTAGGCCCGTTCGATGATCTGCTTGCGACCTTCCGTGGCCGAGCACCAGGCTTTGAACGACTTGTTCCAGGCGTCGGCCTGCTCGACACGGATGTTGTCGATGTTGTCGTCCTTGTTCTTCTTCTGCGGGCGGAACAGGCTGCGGTCGTGGTTAATCCAGCCGAGGACGTTGCCGACGTCGTCCTGCCAACCTCCCTCGATGTCCTCGTAGTCCTTGCCGACTTCCTTGACGAGGCCATCCACGCGCTCCAGGCGCACCGTCCCGACCTTCGCCAGCGTCTCGATCCAACACTCGACGAGTTGGAGCGGGATCCACGCCTGCTGGGGGGAGAAGGAGTCCTTCGTGATGTCGTCGAAAAATGCCGGCTTGATGACGTCCAGAAGCCGCGCAACTTGGTCCGCGGCCTGCTCGTCCCCAGCGTCCGCGCGCTCCTTCGCGCGGTCGTGCTTGTCCCAAAGGTCGCCGGCGAAGTAGTCCTCGGGCGGCACGAGCTCGCCGGGACGGTCCTCGCACCAGCCTGCGTCGAACAGCGCCTGCAGGTCGTCTTCGACCTCCGAGGCGTGCAGGACGCGGTGCTGCTTGTAGAGGTGCGTGGACCACGCTACCGGGTCGTCCTCCGGCCCGGTGTAGGTCGGCTCCCACTTCGGCGGCGTGCGCAGCGCCTGAACGAGATTTGTCGACCCGCGCTCGTAGCCGGTCAGGAACTTCTGCGCGCCGGGGTCGTTGCCTTCGGTGGCGAGCTTCTGGAGGCCCTTGTCCTCCGACGGCGGCCCGTAGGTCTTCGACCACGCGGTCAGCGCGTCGTGCAACTCCCTCCAGGCCAGGAAGGGGGTCTCGCTCTTCTGTGCAGACACGCCCTCGAGGAAGGTGGCCAGCCGGGTGCCGAGGGCGGAGGCCAGCTTGAGCCGTGCCACGCTCCCCACCAGCGTCGCTGCCAGAGACTTCGGTCTCGGTGCAGGCGGCTCCGCGGGCAAGAGCGGCGCGTGGACGCAGCCGGCGCAGATGGGCCGTTCGCGGAACGCGGGCAGGCCCTGGAACTCGCCGACGATCTCATAGCCGCCGCCGTAGCGCCCGTTGGGCTTCACGGTGCCCAGTACGTGGCTCGGATTCTCGACGAAGTAGTTGCCCTCGACGATGCTCTGGTCTGCATCGTCGATCGCCGAGCTCTTCCCATCCCGCGACTGCAGCACGCCCCCCCGCGAGCGGAAGAAAATGAGGTCGACCGTCACGAGGGCCTGCGGGAACAGGTTGCTCGGGAGCCGGAAGGCACACATGAGGTGATGCCGGAGCAGGACCGTCGCGCGGAGGTCCGTGGCGCCCGCACCCGTCATGAACCCCGAGGGGATCAGGAAGACGCCGATGCCATCCTTGGCGAGCAGATCGAGGGCGCGACGGAGGAAGTATTGCCAGGACTCCTTGTAGCCCGCGTAGTCGGCGCTGGTGTCCTCGTGCGCCGCTTCGCCTCGGACGCCATAGGGCGGGTTGGAAATGACGAGCCCGAGACGCCCGCGCCACTGGTCCTGGTTCTCCGTGACCCACTGCTCGAAGGGGCCCTCGAACAGGTCGAGCTTGGGCCGCATCGCGCGCAGGATCGCGGCCGAGACGTGGCTGAACTCGACGGCGTGCCATCGGAGCTGCTCGTAACCCGGGCCCTCCATCGTCCGGGGGAACCGCCCGACTCCCGCGCTCGGCTCGAGCGCATCGATCGTGCCGTTACCGATGGTGGCCAGCGCGGGGAAGTAGGGCTGGAGAACGCGCCCTACTTCACTACACACCAGCGAGGGGGTATAGTATTCGTGGATCAGGCCACGCTCTTCCGCCTGCATCCCGGGCGGCATCCTCTGCACAAACTCCGCGAACGTGTGGCGCCGGCCCTTCTTCTCGCCGAGCCCGCCCCAGCCCGAGTACGCGCCCAGGGTCAGCAGCTCGGCGTCCGTGGGCGGCCGTGGATTCTTGTTCAGCTCGTAGGCGAGCCACATCGCCGCCAGGTTCGCTTCGCGCCTTGCCTGCTTCTGCCGGTGCTCCTCCGGCGTGCCCTCCGTGTAGACCCGCTCGAGGGTCTTCGCCGTGTCGAGGGGCAGCGGGCCCGCTCCGATCGCGGCCGCGACGGAAGCCAGTGCTTCCGGCGTGAGCGTGCGGGCCTCTCCAGGCGTGGCCGATGCGGGCGCTCGCACATCGGGCGTGGCCGCCGACGACCCCATCGCCGTGTTCACCCAGCGATCCGGCTCGCGCCCGCCCCCGCTGACGAGCTTGACGCGGCCCCGCGACACCAGCGCGCGGGCCGCCTTGCGGACCGCCTCGACGGCCGTGCCGAGCCGCTCCGCAAGCTCCGCGGAGGACCGCGGTGCGTCCAGCGTGGCTTCCAGCACCCGCTCCTCGAGCGCGCTCTGCGCCTCCGCGGATAGAGGCCGTGCCGAAGGCGCGGGCTCGGCCCCGGACCGCGCGGAGGGAACGCCCGCGGCGGCGGCGCCCGCAGCCGTGAGCATGCCGGCAAGCCGCGAGACGGACGCAGGTGCAGCCGCGGACGGTGCAGCCTCTGCCGGACCGGCCTTGGAGCGCTCAAGCGCCGCTCGTCTGATCTCCTGCCAGTCTGCGAGGCCGTGCTTGAGCACCTTCGCGGCTTCGCCGCTCTTGGTGAAGAGCGTGCCGATCTGCCGCTCGCTGCCGTCGAGGTCGCTGGTGGAGATCCACCATCCCATCCCCGGCCTGGCCTCGATATGGAACACGGGCGGACGCGTACGAAGCGGATCCTGGGCGAGAGCGTACTCGAGCGCCGCCCGGACGCTCTTCCCAGCCTGGGCGAGCGCATCCCGCTGCGCGTCGGCGCTGCCCGCGGCAGCCGGCTCTTCGAAGACGAACTCAGGCCCCACGCCATCGGGCGACAGCACCTTGAACCCCTTGTCCGTCGGCACGACCAGCGTCTCGTCGGAGAGCGGCAGCCAGGTCACTTGCCCGTCGGACTTGCTGGTGGGGTCCTCGACCTTGAGACCGATCTCGTGCAGCCTCACCTGCTCAAGGATGCGGGCGGAGGGCACCTGGGGGCCCCTTCCCCGGTCCACCAAGTAGAGCCGGGTCCCCTTGGGGAGATGCTTGAGCGCATCGACGGAGTTGATGAGCGGGAGGCCGGGCCGCGGGACACCGGGCGTCGCCGCCGCCGGCAGCTCGGAAGCACCGCCCTTGGGCACGCCTGGTCCGTGCTTCCGCGCGATCTTCATGACCTCGTTGGCGAGCACCTCCGAGTCGTTCAGCGCGAGCTTGACGGCCAGGTAGACCCGCCGCGTTTTCTGGGGGATCTTCCACCAGTCGTCCTGCGCGGTCATGTCGATGAGGCGATCGATTTCGAGCGCGGTCTCGTCATTCGCCAGGAGCGTCCTCAGAGCCCGCAGCTTCGGGGACACCGGGGGAGCTGCCACCGGCGCCGCAGCGACCTGCGCGAGCCGCTCATCGACGTGCATCTCCCTCAAGAGGAGCGTCATCGCTTCGGGGGGGCCGAAGACGGTGTGGGACCGCCCGACCTGGCCCGGGAAGGTCTTGCTCGTGGGGTCGAGCTGGATATCCCCCGCCGGCGTGTGCAGCGTCAGCATCCCGTACGCGACGTGCTCCACTGAGAACCCCGGCAGGCGGCCCGCTGCGCGCGCGAAATCCGAGTCGACGTAGATGCGCTCGCCATCGCGGTCGAAGGTCCAGTCGTCTCGGTGCGGCGGGACGTCATGCCCCCAGCGCGTGGGCTTGTGCTCGTTGTAGGTCTTGCGGAGCTTGAACGCCGTCGTAAGGCGCTCCAGCAATTCGGAGACCGCCTCGACGTCGCAGCCGAGCATGGTGGCGATCTCTTCCAGCGTGCGGTACTCGCCGAGCGTCGCGGCAAGCACGCCCTCCTCGGTGGCGCAGGGAGTCTTCGCCTCCAACCCCTGGGAGAGCGCCTCGGCCCGATGCTCGACGACCGCTGCCGCATCCTCGGCGGTCGGGATGCCCGCCGGCGCCGCCGGTGCCGGCTCGGCGGCGAGTGCCGTTTGGGCGTCGGCAAGAAGCTCCGAGAGCCCGGAGGCCGGCGCTCTGTCCTGCTGCCGGGACGAAGGCACGGGAGCGGCTTCGGCGTTGCCCTCGGCGCGGCTCCAGACGCCGTACTGCTCTTGGAGATCCACGCGCCCGCCGCGCGCGACACCGAACATGCGAAAGGCCCCCACCTCGCCTTGGAGCTTCGCGGATGTCGTGCGCAGGAGCTCAGACCGTTGCCTTGCAGGGGCCTGTTCGCGCTCGATGCGGTTCAGCAGACGGCCCAGCGCTGCGCCCAACGTCTTGCCGTCGCTGCCGAGCGCCCACGCCGCTGCCACCTTCTCGCGGAGGAAGCGCAAGAGGTGCTCGCGGCGCTGCGCGTCGATTGCCTCGGCCTCGGCCAGGAGCCCGGAGGCGCGCTCGAAACGCTCGACGGGAGGGGCGTCGCCGTCCTCGATGTCCTGCGCGAGCTTCTCGAGCGCGACCGCGGCGGCCCGGCCCTCGCTGAGCTGGTCGGCCCGTTGCCGCTTCGCTCGCAGGTCGGCAATGGCAGCCGCGGGGGATGCCGTGGCAGCGTCCACTACACGCGCGGCGTCCTCCTCGTCCTCACGTGATGCGGGCCGCGGCGGCGGGATCCGGACCGCGAACCCGGGCGACACCGCCGGGGGGGAGGCGCCTGCGGCAGACGGCTCGATCACGGAGCGCCGCACCCTTGCGGTTGCGCCCTCGACCGCCAGCCTCTTCCATGCGTCCGCCGCAGCATCGGCACGCTGTGCGATGCTTACGGCGCGGGGCAGGTCGACGATGGTGCGCTCGGCGCCTCCTCGGTCTCCGCCCATCGCCTGGATCGCGCCGATGACGCCCTCCCGGTCGGGCCCGACGTCGACGAGCACCACGTCCCAGAGGGTGCTCGGGGGCGCCTCGGGGATGAGCGGCCTCGACGGCAGGTAGTACGCGGTGAGGCCCCTGCCAATCGGCATGGCGACGATGAGCTTCTCGCGGACGAGATCCGAGAGGAGGTTCACCGCGGAGGGGTCGTCGAGCGCCGCGAGGATCGCGCGCTGGCTCGCTGGGCCCTCGGAGAGCATGGAGAGGATCCGCTCACGGACCTCCCGCACCAGGGCCGCTTCGCGCTCGCGTTCTGCCGCGCGTGTGGCTTCCGTCGAGGCGTAGCGGGCGGCGCGCTCTGCATCGGTCTCCAGGCGCCACCAGCCCGGGTGGGTGAACGGCGTGCGGTCGCCATCGTCATGCTCGATGACGACGTAGCCGTCCTTGCTCCGCACCTCGACGACCACGCCGGGCGGGCTACGCGGGGTCACGGTGCTGTTGTCGACGACGCGGTCGCCCACCTCGAAGCGCGGCAACATGCCGATCTCGGACGCACGGATGGGCGAAGCTCGGCCGTGCGGGACACGAACTCGGCCGGGCGCTCCACGAGCACCTGGCTCTCGAACTGGCGCGCGATGTCGAGGACCTTATCGGCGAGAGCCTCGTCACCGCGCAGGTGCCGGATCGCGGCTCCGTACACCACGCGGGTCTTGATGATGTTGTCCCACCAGTGGTCCTGTGCGGCCCCCTCGATCGCGGCTTCGACCTCCCTTGCCCGCGCCTCGTCTCCGAGCAGGCGGGTGAGGGCCTCCAGCATCGGGCTCGGCACGGCCGAGCGGAGCGTGTACCAGCGCTCGTCATCCTCGACGCGCATGTCGAGGATGCCTTCCTCCCGCATCTGCCGAAGCAGGCCGACGACGCGACGACTCTCCTCGCCGGAAGCAGTCACGCCGGCGACCTCGCGCGTGATCACGCGAAGAGGGGCCCCGCCTCGGCGCTCGTCGAGGTACGCCACGATCTTCGCGCGGGCGGCGTCATCGTCATCCTTGCCCTCGGGCGGCCGAGGGGACGAGGACGCCGCGGCCTCGGCGGTGGCAAGGAGCTGCGAGAGGGGGCTGCTGGTGGGTGCCGGTGCGCTCGGCGGGCTCGGCTCGGGCGGCCGAGGGGAGGGCATCCGGAAGCCCGTTGCTGCCGGTGCGCTCGGCGGGCTCGGCTCGGGCGGCCGAGGGGAAGGCATCCGGAAGCCCGCTGCCGGGGCCGCGGGCGCGGTGGCAGGCCCCGGCTCGTCGGCGCGGAGCTCGAGCGACGCGAGCCTCTGCGCCACGCCGCCGGGCAGCGTGGACCACTCCGTGATGTCCTCCGGCGTGTAGCCCAGAAGCTCGAGCCGCCAGGCGAATGCCGGATCCTCGCCCGCGCGGCGGAGCGCTTCGGCGATGTCGCGGTAGTTCGGCGACATGTCGGCCTCTGCCACGGAGCGCGTTTGGGCCCAGCGCTCGCGGGTGGTGGGCCCGCGCTCTCCGTGCTCGATCCCCCAGGCCGCGCGCTCCAAGATCGAAGCGGTTCCGCGGCCCTCGCCCGCTGCCCTTGTCCGCAGGCGATCCGCGGTCGTCATGACGTGGTCGAGCCCGACGCCGCTCTTTTGGCCGCGAGCCTCATCTGCGATCTGTTGCAGCACGACGTGTGCTCGCGCGTCCCCGGCGAACTCGCCCACGCTGTCCAGGTACCGCGCGAGCGCGATCTTCAGCCGCACCTCTCCCGGCGCCGGCGTCGCGGGCGCCGCCGGCCGCGCCCACCGCTCCACCGTGCGGAGGAGAGCGTCGACCGTCGGAAAGTCCTCGCGCATGTTCGACGAGATCGAGTGCGCCGCGCCGGGGTCCTTGCCCCCGCCCCAGTGCACCGCTTGCGCGTGGAACCAGAGCCGCCCGAGACCCTGCTTCTCGGCCCAGGGCGTCCCCAGGTGCGGCTTCACCGTCCATCCCCGGTCCTTCAGGCCGTTGAGAAGCATCGCCTTGACGGTGCGGAAGGCGGGGGGCTTCGGGGCGCGGGGGGGAGGCGAGGGGCGCGCCTCGGTCGCCTCCGCTCCGCGAGGAGTGGGCGCGACGGCGAGCCAACGTGCGAGGGTTGCAGGCTGGGGCGTCCCCTCCGCGATCCAGCGCGTCATCACTTGCGCGAGTGGTTCGCCGATCGTGAGCCCTGCCGCGGCGAGCGCAGCCCGGTGGTGCAGCATCGCCGCGTGCGCCATCTGCCAGCGCGCGGTCTCCTGGCTCTGCTTGTCGGTCTCGTCGAGGAGCCTCGCCTTGTGCGCAAGCGCCTCGGGGCCCGGGTCTCGAAGCGCCTCACGAATGGCGGCCCACTTCGGGTGCTTCGGTGCGCGCGATGGACCAGGCTCGGCCGTCGGCGTAGACGACGCTGCCGCCTGAGCGGCTGCAAGACGCTGCGAGAGCACGGAGGTCGGCCCCGCGCCGTGCCCGGACGAGGGGACCGCCGGTTCCGCCGTCGCCATCGGCGTCGAACCCGCCACGCGGGAGGCGATGCTGTAGAAGTTGACCCCCGATCGCGGATCGTAGCGGGTGTCGACCACCTTCTCCTTGGCGAGCTTGACCAACTCGTCGCCGACGCGTCGCCGGTCCTCCGTCGCCGTGCCGCCAACGTCGTCGTGGACCATCCGCAGCGTCGCCTCCCCCACGCGGGAGAGGTACGTGAGGATCGCGATCCGGCTCTTCCCGGCCTCGCCCTGAAGCTCCTCGGTGGGGACCTTGTTGGGCGCGAGCGGCGCAGCGGATTCCTGTGCTTGGAGCGCGGCATCCTCGCCGAACTCGTCGACGATGGCGGCGACAACCCGGTCGAGCGCCTCGTCCTGGGCGCGCTTCGTGTGGGCGTCCACCGGCCGCTTCAGAGCCCTCACGGCGCCGAAGAGAAAGCTCCGCCAGTCGCTAGGGTGCTGCCGCGCGAGGAGCCCCTTGAGGGTCGCGCTCTGTGCCACCCCTGCGAAGCGCTCGGCAGCGGCGCCCGTCTCGAAGGTGAGTACGGGGCTCCCGTTCTCGCGCTGGACGACGAAGCGATATCCCTCGGGGGTGGTTGTCACCAGGCGGGCCACCCGAAGGTTCCCCACGGGGACCGACTCTGCCGTGCCGCCCGTGGGGACCTCCGCCCGCATCGCTGCCCCTACGATGCTGGAGACTTCGTCCTCGCTGACGCCTGCCTCTCGCGCGGCGTCGAACGCCTGCTCGGCCCGCGCCGACTCTTCTCGCGTGCTCTCGGGGAAATGCTTCGCGCGCACCGCCACGAGCGCTTCCCCAAGCCGCACCCGGGCTTCCGCCTTTCTGGCGTCCGCCCCCACCACGGGGAAGCGGGCGGCATCGAGACGGTCCGCCACCTCGCCGAACGAGCTTCCCCGCTCCTCCAGGTAGAAGACCCTCGTCTGGCGAACGTCAATCGAGAAGGTGATGCCGTAGGGCTTGGACTCCCCGGGGGCGTTCGAATGGAAGGCGACGAAATTCGCGTCGGCGTTCTCGGGGAAGTAGTAGAAGGTCGCCTCAAGCGACGTCTCGCCCGCGTGGCTCTTGTGGAATACGTCCGTCTTCGGCAGCGTCCACGGCACGCCGGTCTGGAGGATGAGCTTCTCGTGGAGCGCTCGCAGAAACGCGTCGGACTCCGCGGTGAACGCGTCCGCCCGGGCCCGGGATCCTCCAGCTTCTCGAGGCGCGCGCTCCGACCTGCGAACGCTACGAGCAGGCGTAGGCGACTCCGCCGGGAGCAGCCTCGACTGCGGCCCGTGCGCCTCCAGCGGCGTCTCCACGCGCCCAGCGCCCGCCAGGTGCTTGACCTGGCGCAGCTCCTCCGCCGTGATGAGGAGTGCATGCGTTTCGAGCTGTTTGATGACCGCGGCGCGCAGCTCCGTCGCGGGCAACGTCATCTTGGCGGCCTCGCCGGCGATGGTGCGGAGCCGGTATGCGGCGATCTTCGCGCCCTCACGCTCTGCGGCCACGGCCTGCCGCTCGAGGTACGCGACGATCGCCCGGCGTTCCTCGGCCGCTGCCTGGGCGACGCCAAGCATTTGCGAGAGGGCCGAAGGAGCACGTGCCGCCGCGGCCTCACGCTCCGAGGCCGTGCGCTGTTGAGCGAGCGCCGTGAGGGATCCCGGAGGCGGACGCCGCGAGGACGGGGGGGCGCCTGGCGTGGTCGGAGTGGGCGGGGGGGCCTTCCGGACCGGCGGAAGGTCCAGCTTGCCAAGCCGGATGAGCGGGTCCTTCCCCAACCGCGCGGCTTCGAGGAAGCGGTCTACGTCGAGCGACGCGCGGAAAGCAGCGAGCACGCCCGCGCGCTCGTTGGAAGGATAGCCGGGCGCGGCGTGGATCTCGTACCCTTTGCCAAGCATGCCCGTCCAGCGGATGGGACTCTCTTCGCCTTCGATCTGGCCAAAGGCACCGCTGAAGTGGAAGCTGTAGCCCGGCCAGGGTGCGCTCTGCTTGTAATGCCGGCCCATGTATCGCCAGAACTCCGTGTCGACGTAGAGCTTGCCGCTTTCCTCGTGCACGGGGACGTGGACGAACACTGCTTCCGCGACGGGCGTTTCTTGCGCGACACGATAGAGTTTCAGGCCGTTCGCGGTCGTGTGAGCCGTGAGGTGCCCAATCGCGACCAGCGTGTGCACCCACTCGCGCGCCAGCTTGCGGCGCGCCTTGTTGGCCTCGCCCATCATGCCGCCGACCTTCAGCACGATCTGCTCGATGCTGGCGTCGCCGACTCCGGTGACGTACGCGACGATCTCTTTTTCCTCGGCCTCGGGGACGGGCGGGCCGAGCTCGGCGAGCGCCGTCCACCGGAACGGCGAGTCGATCGCTCCCGGCACGATGCGAGCCTTGTCGGCGAGCGCCAGGCGCTTCAACGCGGCTTGGATGGACTCGGCATCCCACCCGACGCGCACCTCGATCTCCTCGACCGTTCGAGGAGTGCCAGCAATCTCACCGAGGACCTGGCGCGCGATACCCTCCTCCGGCGCAACCATCCGGAACGGCGCCGTGCCCGGCGCCGCGGCGGACGTGCGACTCGCCTTCGCGTACTCGAGCACCACGTCCCGGAGCGTGAGCCCAGCCGATTCCGGGTCGTAGAGCTTGGCCTCAGCGTAGACGACAACGAGGTTCTCGCGCTCGAAAAGCGCGCCGGGCGGTACCTCGGGCGCCGCGGCGTCGACCGCCGCCTGGAACGCACGCACGGCCCGCTCCGGTTGGATGATGGTCGCCCCGCCGCGACCGTCGTTCTCGAACGAACCGACGTTTTCCCCGTTCCAGAAGATGCGGCCAGCCCAGCGAGGTGTTTCCTCGCCCTCGCCGCGCTCGTCAAAGACCAGCCGGAGGCCACCGCCGATGTCGACCTCGGGCTTCGCGAGAGCGGCCGTGGGTGCGGGCGTGGCTCGGATGGCGTCGTAAGCGGCCCGCATGACCGCGCGCGTGACGCGAGCTTGGAGCGCGGGGTCCTCGACGAATTTGGCCATCAACGGCGCGCCGTCGCGCTCCACGCGCGCCGTCGCCATCTCGATAAGCCTGCGCGGAAGGACCAAGCTGAAGTTGTCGTAGCTGTTCGCCTTGGCCCACCCGATAACGGCCGGATCGCGCTGCGCTTCCTCCGTCAAGAGCTCGACGAGCCCGCGCTCCTCGGCGTCGCGGAGCAGCGCCGCGAGTCGGCCGCCAGGCGGGGATTGAGGGGGAGGCGCCATGGCTTCCCCGAGCGTGCGCCGCCGCTCGATGCGCGCGCAAGGCGCTTACCCGCCTATGGATTTCACTTATCAGCCAGGATCCGTGGAAGTTCCTAGACCCGTTGTGGGATGATCCCAGGTTCGAGCTTGAGGATGCCGGTCCACCTCCGACGCGCGGCGATGGCGGCGGTCTTGCGGGTCGCTTCCACGCTGCCCACCGGGATCCAGTCCTCGCCCCGGAGCTGGCTCACCTGGAAGACGTGCGCCGCCGCGCTCCCCTTGCTGGAAGCGGGGCTCGTATCCTCGAGCAGGGGCAGTCGGCGCTTCGCCGGAACTGGGCCGCTCGCATCCACGAACTGGGGCGGACCACCTACCGGGCCGGTGTACTGCTCCTCGGGAGGCTCCATCGCGAGGTAGCGGTCCAGCATCGCCGGGTCCCGCCGCACGGCACGGATGAACTCCGCCATGGCCCCCGGCTTCGGGATGGCGCCGCGGAAGCCCTTCACGGTCCTGCCCCAGAGCCCTTCGATGCCTCGCAGACCCGCCTGGGCGGCGTCCTCGATCGCGATGATTCGGTCGGCAAGCACCGGATGGTCGCGCACGAGGCGCGCGATTTCCCAGGGCTTGCTTGCCGGACAGAAATAGCATGCCGACTTGGGCGGGATTGGGATGCCTGCTGCGCGCAGCTCCGCCTTGATGCGAGCGCGATCCCACTGCCACTCCCTGAGCGGATAAACGTATTCGTAGTGGTCATCGTTCCGCAATTGGTGAGCGCGGCGGGAGTCGCGATAACCGTAGTCGTAGCCGATGGCTTTCACCACCTTGCCGCCACGTGCCCAGAGCGCCTGCGCGCGCGGGTCCTTCGCGAGCCACGCCTCTTGCGGCCGGATCTTCCACTCGGAACTACACGACTTCTTACCGAACGCCTGACCCGGGAGCGACTCGTATGCGAGGCACTTCTCGCCGAGGGTCGAGTACGGCATGCCCGTGACCTTCGACACGCTGGGGTTGCTGCGCACCATCACGAACTCCGGGAAACCGATGCTCCGCAGCCAGCGTTGCCGCTCCTCGCGGAATGCAATGGTCTCCGGCCATTCGTCGCCGGTTTCGGCGTGCAGGATAACGTCGGGCCTGACGCCCAAGCGGTGCAGGCCCTCCAGCATCCCCGTCGAGTCGACGCCCATGCCGTCCGCCACCACGAGCAGGGGCCGGGCCCAGGGCGGCAGTGCGATGAACCGGCGTAGCGTCATGGGGGGCTGCGAGCCGCCCGCTGGCGCCTGGCCGGTGCGCGCGCGCAACCTCGTCGACGGGGTCGCGCGCGCCCGGCGCTTCCTCGACGGCGCCTTCGCCGGGGCATGCGCCTCGGCGGCCTCGCTCGCTGCTCGGAGCTGCGCTGCGAGTCCGCCCTGCGGGGCTGCTGCCGCCCGCAGCATCCCGGCAAGCAGGCTCGACGCCATCGCTGATCTCTCCCAGCCGAGGGCCGCGCGCCCGCGTCAGGCAGCGGCCTGCGAGGCAATCATGCGGAGATCGTCGGGGTGGTGCTTGGCCCAGTCCTCGAAACCCATATAGGGATCGGTGAGGTTGTTTTCCCGCATCCAGGCCGTCACCGGCTTGCCTGCGCCCGCGCGCCAGAAACGCTGAATCTCCGCCAGCTCCGCCTCGCGCTGCTCCGGGGTCTGGTTCGGGTTGGCCGCCAGGTGTCCGGCGCGAAGCTGGGCGAAGACAACGTCGTCGGGGCCCATGCTCCGCACGGTGCGCGGACCCTCGTGGGCGGCGGGCGGCGCCGCGGCCCTGGTCGCGCTGGCCGGAGCCGGCTCCGCCGCGGCCGTCGCGGGCCCCCTCACGCTCGGCGGCTTGGCCGTCCGCTTCGAGGGGGGCTTCGCCGCGGGCTTCTTTGCCGCCGGCTTCGTCGCCGCCGGCTTCTTCGCGGCGGGCTTCTTCGCGGCCGGGGGCTTCTTCGCGGCGGGCTTCTTCGCCGCCGGCTTCTTCGCGGCGGGCTTCTTCGCCGCCGGCTTCTTCGCGGCGGGCTTCTTCGCGGCGGGCTTCTTCGCCGCCGGTGCCCCGGGCTTCTTGGACGCCTTGGCATGCTTCTCGGCCAGCGCCGTGAGACGGGCGCGATCGTCGCCGGAGACCGAGATCACGTCCACCGCCATCGCGCCGGACTTCGCCGCCTCGAGCTCGGTGCGCTTCTCGGCCGCGACTTGGGTCGCGCGCTCCTTGGTGAACGGGCCGTACACCGTCAGCACGTTGCCATCCGATTTGACCTCGACGAACGAGCGCGCCTTCGACGCCTTCGAGGTCTTCGCCGCTTTGTTCGCCGTCCTCGCCGTCTTCTTCGCGGCCTTCCGCGCAGCCGCGGTGTTGGACTTCGGGGGCCTGCCACCCTTGCCGGCGGCGTAGACGCCCCTGTGCCCCGGCGCACCGTCGTTGTCGAACCGCGCCTTGGCCTCGGCCAGGGCTGCCTTGACTGCCGCCAGCGGCGTGCCGGGCGCGCGCTTGTCGAGGATGCCCTGGATCCTCTCCCTCGACACGCTTGCCGGATGGCGGATCAGGACTTCCTCGCCCGAGCCTCCAACCTGGAACGAGCCCGAGACGTAGGTGCTCCTGCTGGCCGGCTTGCGCGTGCGCCGGCCAGAGGGCGCGCCCGCCGATCGCGGTGCAGCCGCTGACCCGCCGGCGGGGACCCCCTTGGCGACGTGGCGTCTGTGGATGTGCTCGAGGAACTCCGCGGTCGCGTTGGCGGACAGCATGCTCGTCTCCGTCTCGTACGAGCTCGGCCCCGAGGCGTGGCCCGTCCACACCACTTCGTTGCCCGCAATGGCCCTCGCCTTCCTCCCGCTCTCGTGCACCATGAGCTCGTCGCCGTTTTCCATCCTGACGAGGAAGGAGTCGCGGTGGCCGCTCGAGCTACTCCCGCCGTTCGTGGCCGCCGAGGCGGGGTGAGCGGCGCGGCGATGGGCTGCCGCTGGGCGCGAGGGGTGTGCGCCCGCATGGCGGCTCGTGCGGGTCCCGGAGGGGGCACCGCCCGTCGTGGTGCGATGACCGCTCGGCGGAGTCTTCTCCACGCTCCCCGACGTGGTGCCGACACGATGAACCGTGGCGGTGTGCTTGCCCTCGGCCAGGTCCACGTTGACCGTCACGGCGAAGCTGTTCTCGTTGCGGTTCCGCGTGGTGATCTGCTTGTGCTTGGTGATCGACATGGTGGTTACCTCGGGCGCGTAGCGGTCTCATGCGAAGACTCGGTAAAGGCTGTAGAGCAGCGCGGCGGACACCAGAGGGACCGCCGGCGAGCCGCCCGACGTCGTCTCCTCGGGCTCCGCGCCGCGAGGCCCGTGCGGTTCTGCGGGTTCGGCGAGCGTGACCTCGAGATCCGCGCCGTAGAAGTAGCGGAGGATGCCGTTCCACCGCCAACCCCGAGTGGCGAGCGCGTCGGCCCCGTTCTGCGAGAGGCAGCCGCGGTTACGCCTGTTCCGCGGGTCGGCGACCGGGCTCGGGCAGGGGTGGACGGCGCTGCCCACCAGCCCCTCGTTGTAGGTCACGAATCGCTCGGTGGGGTACTTCGCGCTGACGATGCCTCGCAAGGCCCCGGGAGCCCAGACCGCGCCCGCGACATGGCTCCCGAGGATGAGCGCCCCCTTCCAGAGGGCGACGCCGCCGCGCGTCTCGGCGGCGGCACGGACCGCCAACGGCCTTGGGGGCGAGAGGGCGACCTGGAAGCGCTGGCTGTTCGGGATGGGGTGCGCCGCCGTGCCGAGCGTGGGATCCGCGGCGAGCGCCTGCTGGACGTAGGTGCGGGCCGCGATCGCCACCGCCTTGAGCGCATCGAGGCGCCGCGAAGGGCTCTCGCCGGCTACGACGAGGGCGACGTAGTCTTCGAGGTCCAGCTCGCCGAGGCCGGTGACGACCGCGCGCGCACGGAGCTGCACGTGCTCCAGCGCGGGCTCCTGCGCGCCGCTCGACGGGTGCGCGCCGCCGGACGGGTACTCCAGCCAACCGAGGAACGCGGGTTCGTCGACGCGGTGGGTGCGCTCGGCCCAGGCGTCGCCGCTGTTGGCCTCGATCGTCCGGAGGGTTCCGGCGCCGTCGGGCGGCGCGCTCACGCGCCCGATGTGCCCGCTCCCGCCATGCACGGGATTCCTCCCCGTTGCGTCTCCACACGGCGCCGTCGCCGACCTTCGCGCGATAGCCGTCGCCGCGCGGATGGAATCTCCCGCTGCGCACGACGTCGGCGACGCGCCCGGTGTAGGCGTGCGGAAGTCGCTCGCCGGGCCGGAGCGCCTGGCGCCCGGCCCAACAGAACCCCCAGGCGCACCAGTCGCTGCCCTTGGCCCCCCCGTACTTGGCGATCCCCGGCCCCCAGTTGCTGCCCGCGGGCTCCTCATGGACGCCGGCGTCGAGCTCGCCGCGCGCGACCGCGAGCGCGCGCTCGCCGAGCGTCGTGTCCGCATGGCCCGAGGCCGGTGCTTCGGCGCGCGGTGCGCCAGGCGTCTGCGCTGACCCACGGGGCTGCGCGCCCGGTGGAACGCGAGGCACCGCGCGCGGCGGTGCATCGAGGGCGAGCAGATCCCGCAGCTCCTCGCACGCCTCGGGGAGGACGTGCTGGGCCTGGTAGATGTGCCCGGCCTTGTCGTGGCCCCCGGCCGAGTAGATCGCGAGGTGGCCGCGCCAACCGTCGCCCGTTCCGCCCGGCGCCTCGCGATGCACCCGGATCTCGTGGTCGGGCGGCTCCGGGAGGAGGTCGAGACCCGTGGCCAGTTCCGCCATCGCGCGCGTCGAGGTGTAGGCCGGCTCCGTCTTGATGTAGCTGTGCGTGATGACCGTCGTGACCTTGCCGGCGCGCGCATCGCGCACGATCCCCTTCACGTAGTCCCGTTGCCATGCGTGCGGGGGATAGTCCCCGTGCATGCCGTCGCAGAGGACGAGCGCGAACGCGGGCGCTCCCGCGAGTCGCAGTGCGCGAACGCGCTGGCAGCCGGCGGAGAACCCGATGAGCGCCGCGAGCCAGAGCGGGCGCCCCACCTGCGCTTCGGCCCACGCGAGGATCTCCTGCCATGTCTCGGTGGCGTAGGGGTTGAGGCCGACGACGCAGGGACGCGGGCCGAGCGCCGCGAGCACCGCCCCAGGAACACCGCTCGGTGTTTCCGTGTCGCGCTGGCCGCGCTTGTCAGGCATCGGCGACGCGAAGCACACGAGCGCGCCCCCGGTCCCGCGCTGAACGAGCGCGAGGGCCATCACGCCACCCGCTCGGCGACGACGTTGACCGCGGACGCGAGCGATGCTCCGCTCGCACCGCTCGCTGTGGGCGAGAAAGGCACGGCTTCCCCGAGCCTGCGCCGCGGTCCGTGGTGCTCGCAAGCGCCTTACCGTCTATGGATTTCACTTATCAGCGCGGAGCCGTGGAAGATCCAACGGCGGCCGTGGGATGTTCCTCGGTGCGCCGCAGCAGGTCCGCGCCGAGCGTGGTCATCCGGACACAGAAACAGGTGCGTGTGACACGCCGAGCCGCTCCGCCTCGTCCGCCTCGATCGGTCCGCACTCCACAACGTCGTAGACACGCCCGCAGCCCACGCAGGCGAGCTGGCGGCTCACGATCGACGCGCGCGCCCCTCCCATCCGGCGCTCCAGCTCCGCATCGGTCTCCCCGTTCAGCCGGCCGGTGAGGACGTCGCAGCCGCACGACGCGCAGACCGGACCGCCGGCACCGAAGCGGAAGGCGAGCCGGCCACGCTCCAGCGCCTCGGGATCCAGGTACGCCAGCTCCTCCGCCTGGATCGCGAAGTGATACGCCCGCGCCTCCGCCTTGGAGATGCCGCTCACCCGCGCCGCGCCCCTCCGGGCCGCGTCGGTCACCCTCACCGGAGGGATGATCCTACGCGGTGGCGGGGCGGGAAGGGCGCTCCAGTAGCGCTTGACGACCCTCAGCGCCTCCTCGGCGCGCTCCTCGTCACCCAGCAGCGCCCGGGTGATGGCGGAGCGGACCCGCTTCGTCAGCACGAGGTCCTCCAGCCAGTGCTCGTCGGCGCTCCGCATGGCCTCGGCGACTGCGAACGAATCCTTGCCGAGCGCCGGGTAGATGGCGTCCAGGAGCGCGCGCGTCGGCGTCGGCGCCACGGCTCGACCCTCCGCCCGCGCGTACTCGGCCTCCCGGAGAGGGGCGCGCGCACGGAGTAGGTTGTCGTAGCGCTTGCGGAGGTCCTTCGTCGCGCGAGGGATCCTGCCCAGGCGCTGAGCGGCAAGGGTGGCGGCGACCAGCTCGTCGAAGAGCGCCCGCACCTCGGGCGTGTTGAGGTCCCACGCGAAGACGTCGGCGTCGTGGAGCGTCGAGAACGCCCGAACCGCTACCCCGCTCGGCACATGGCTGACCTGGAAGGGAAAGCCCGCGGCTTCCTGCCGCTCGAGGTTCTGGTGGACGACGATGTCGCCGTGCCGCGCGAACACGTCCACGTCGACCGACCGCATCACGTCGGTTCGCCAAATCGGTGCCTTACCGACCACGGGCGCTGTCTCGGGGCGCTCCTCGGCGTGGCCTCCCTCGACGTGCAGACCGCGGTCGATGGCGTTCGCAGCGACGAAGAGCTCCTCGCTGACCCGCCCCTCCGCCTCCGCGGCGACGTTCCGCAGATGGACTGTGGCAGCGACCCGGGCATCATGCGCCGTCTGGCCGGGCACGTCGGGCGTCCGCTCGATCGCCACGCCCTCTTTCCGCAGGGCATCCGCGATCTTCGTCTCGACGCTCACAACTCGATCCGGCGGCCACAACGAGGCGAAGGTCGACGCGCGTCGAATCAGGAATTGGGCGATCTGCTGCTTCTCGACCTGAGACACGGGAGGCGCTGGCCGGGGCTGCGGAGGCCCCGCGCCGTACTTCGCCACCATCCGCTTGCGGTCCCACTCCTCGGCGCGCGCGACGAAGGCGGGAAGGTCAGTCGCCGGGACGCGGATGCCGCCGATGCCCAGGCGACGCTCCGCGCCGTTGCCGTCCGGCTTTCCCCACACGTCGATGTCGCGCGGGTTCATCTCGTCGACCGTGAGGCGCGTGATCCTGCCCTCGAACTCCTGCGTCCCGTGACGGATCACCTTGCCGCGGCGCTCCCGTGTGTCCTCGCTCCAGCGCACCCGCGTGCCGACGTCGGGCCACACCATGTACCCGCCGACGCTCCCGAGGTAGCTGAACTCCTCCCGCAGTTGCGCCCTCGCCGCGGCCTCACGCGTCGGGTTCGGGACCTCCCCTCGCGCACGCGCCTGCTCGTCGAGCCAGTGGAGGCGCTGGCCGATGTTCATTCGTTCGCCGCGCTTTTCGCCGAACGGCATCGTGAGCGTCAGGCCCGCGTTCCTCCGCACTTCGCTGTCGAGCCAGTGCAGCGGCTCTGTATAGTCCTTGCCGGCGAGGATGATGACGTCGGCGGCCTCATGGCCGAAGTCGCGAAGCAACTGCTTGCGGACGCGCTCCCCCCAGTCCTTCCGCGCTGCCGGGCTGAGGGCCCTCATGGAGCGGTTGTAGGTTGCGATCTTCTCCGTGGTCGGGATGACCCCGTGCTTCGCGGAGAGGATGCGGATGTGGTCCTCCCTGGTGACGGCGCGCGCGTAGGCGAGGCTCTTCTCGAAGAGCACCGACGCGGAGTAAAGCTCGGCGGCGGGGATCCGCTTCCCGTGCGTTTTGACCTTCGACGCGCTGCACGCGATGAGGACGATGAGAGGACGGCGCCGCTCGGCCTTGGCGGCGTCGGTCGCTGCTCGGAGCAGCGCGGCGAGCGCACCGGCGGAGCCCCTCGCCGCTTGGAGGAGCGCAGCGAGCCCACCGGCGGGGCCCGGTGCGGCCGCTGCCCGAAGTCTCGCAGCGGGGTCCGTGAGCATCGGGGCTCCCCGAGCCTGCACTGCGGTCCGCGATGCCCGCAAGCGCCTTGCCGCCCATGGATTTCACTTATCACCGCGCCCCGGTGGAACATCCAGGGCCGGGCCGTGGATGATCCGACACGCGCGGCGGCGGCGCATGCCCCGCTGCGCCTACCCGAGGTTCCTGGGGCGCCTCGGCGGCCTCGCCCGAAGGCTGGCGACCCGCCTCCGGCGTGGACGGCGCCGGTAACCTGCGAGCGCGGGGCTGAAGAACCGCGAGTGGCTTGCCGACATGGCATCGGCACCCAACCAACTCGCTCTTGACTCGGGTCGGGTAGTCTCAGAAGTCTCATGCCCGGCAAGCGATCGACCAGACGCCCTGCGCGCAACTCCACCCGGTACCGAAACTTTGAGGAACTCCGCGCGGCTGTCCACGCCGCTTGCTGGGAAGAGCTGAAACGAAACCTTGGCCCGGGGCAGTGGGAGGCGGGGCTCGAACAGACGCTCCGTCGCTTCGTCGCCGACCCCGATGAGTGCGAGGTGAAAGCGCGGGACGCCTTCGCAAAGCTGCGAAGGGTAATGCTCGAGATCGTTACGATCAGCGCGACCTACCACGCCGAATCGAAGCGCGCCCTTGAGGCGTCGACCCCGGAGAAGCCGGTGCTGCCGCCTGGTGGCGAATACGTCAGGCTCCTGCACGATTTTGTGACGCCCGCGCTCTTGGCGATCCTGAAGCACCACCGGATGGACTTCCCCAACACATGGTTCATGTCGCAGGGCGACTACCCCGACGACGCCTCGATCCGCGCGGCGAAGAAGCCTCTGCCTCGGCGGCAATCCAGTTCCAAGCGGTCACGGCTCGTCCTCCAGCTCGAAGAGTTCAACCTGCTCGGGCTCCCGTCGCGTTCTACGCCCCCGTACTCGTCGCGCTTCTTTTCCGAGCGCGAGTACGCATTGATCAGCCTGATCCTGGACATCGGCTTGGTCGACGAGCCTGACGTCAAGCGCGCCCTCAACCGCAACGGGGTCACGGTGGCGAAGGTCGTGAGCGACGAGACGGAGCGCATGCGACTCACTCTCGGCAGGCTCAGCAAGTGGGAGCAGGTTGCGGAACGCGAACGAGCCGCGATCCACGCCGCATGCGAGCGCGAGGGGCGCGATGCGACGCCCGAGGAGTTGGAAGTAGTGGACCAGCACACACCGCTGCGCGGCCCGGGGTAGCCCACGAGCGGTCGCCATCACCTGCGGGTGGTGCGCCCACATTTGGTTGCGACGGTTTGTGGGCGGTGCGCCGCGCGTTCGCCGCCCGCATACTCGGCTGCAAGAAGTCGCCGCCCCATGCTGCGTCGCGCTCACGACGCCGTTGCATGCTGCGGCCAGACACCCGTTTGCCTCATTTCATGGAGAAACCCCAATGCCTCTCGCTTCCGTTGCAGTGATTCTCGCGGTTGTGGTCGTCGCGCTCATCGCGCTGACGCTGGTGCTGGCGCTCATGCACCCCGGGTGGGTTCGGGTGCGTGGGGGCCCGCTGGTTCTCGAGGCGCGCCTGTCCCCTGCGCGCGCACGGTCGGCTACCCCGCCAACCCAGTCCGCGGGAGCCGTGGGACACCGTGCGGCTCCGCACCCGCCCACCACCACCAGTGGCGTCCGAGCGCCGAAGGCCCCGCGGCGACGACGAGGCCCGCGCTGAGTTCGGCGAGCAGCCCAGCGGCGCGAGCATCGCCGCCGGGACGCCGCTCGGCGTGTCGGTGTCGCGCGCGCCGTTCTTGTCCGGCATAGGCGACGCGAAGCACACGAGCGCGCCGGACGTCCCACGCTGCACCAGCGCGAGAGCCATGGAGTCACCGGCCGATCTCGGCATCGGCTTCTCGGGCGACAGCAACCTGTGGGGGTGGCTCGACCACCGGCTCTTCGCACCAGGGGCTCCCGTACCGCCAGCTCAACCCAGCCACCATGGCGGAGGAAGCCTCGTCACTGTACCGTCGGGGTTGCCTTCGATGCGCGTGGCGCCCTCCATTGTGTCCCTGCTCGTCCTGGTCGCAGCCGCGCGCCACGTGGGCGCGCAAGGCGCGGCAGCACCGCCGAAGCGTGCTCCCCCGAGCCCGTCTCCAACCGTGTCCAATCCGGCGGCACCAGCACCCGGCGCGCCAGCGTTCACGGTCGTCAAGGTCGCCGCCGAACTTGAGTTCACGCTGGGTCCAGGCACCAAGCATTGCCCCGACGAAGAGAGGCTCCACGCTGAGGTCTCCCGCCGGCTCGGTTACGATCCCTTCGCGGCGGACGCGAATGGAAGACGTGTCGGACGTATGCGCACGACGGTCTCCCGCGACCCCGCGAACGGGAGCTCCCCCGAGGGCATCACCGCGACGACCGAGTACACCGACGCCTCGGGCGTGCGCCAGTGGACGAGACGCTATCCCGTGCCCGGGACGAGCGCCCGCGCCTGCGCGGTCGCCATCTCGGGCGCGGCGGCCAACATCGCCGACGAGTTCACCATCATCGACGACGCGCCCGCTGAACCTCGGCCCCCTCCGCCTCCCCTGAGCCCCGAACCAGCGCCACCTGCCGAGCCCGTAGCGGCTGCGCCACCATCGCCGCCGTCGACGAGATCAGGCCGCCCGCCGCTCGAGCTTGGGGCCGGCGGCTTCGTGAGCATCGGGACGGCGCCGCGGGTCACCGGCACGGTGACGCTTCACCTCGGGGTCGTGGTCGCCTCATTCGAGCGCGCGCGGTTGTCGGTCGCCGCGGAGGGCAGCTTCGGCTTACCCGCATCGGATGCGCGCGGCGTGCAGACGCAGTTGTTCGCGTTCTCGCCAGTGGTGTGCGGGCAGAAGGATCTGCCCTCCGGGGGCGGGGTCACGTGGGGCCTGCTGGGTTGCTTGCTCGGCACGGTGGGCAGCTTCCGCGGAACCTGGCACGACTCCGAACGGGCCGCGTCCCGAAGCGCAACGTATGGGGCCGCCGGTGGGCGTGTCGGCGTGACGGGCGGGACGTCGGCGATCGCGCTCCGCGTGCAGGGGGATGTCCTGTACGCGCTGCCCGCCCACGTGCTCGGGCCTGCGGGGGAGAGCGCCGCCACGGGAAGCGTGGCGACCAACGCGGGCGTCGCGGTCGTGGTCCCGTTCTAGGCCACCGTGTTGGATCCGGACTTTCCCGCTACACGATGCCGTTTACATCGGCTACGAGCAGCAAACATGCGCATGGCTTGGGCGGTCGGGGTCTCGGCTGGGGTGCTGCTCGGCGTGGCGATCGGCGCCGTAGTGGCTTGCTCGTCGGTGGCGAATCTCTGTGACCCTTCGGTGTTCCCCGAAGGCAAGCAGGACCCCGAGTTCATCCAGCGGTGCTGCAACCCCAAGGACTGGCCCCGTAGGATCGTCACGGACCCCAACTGCCCCAACTACGCGGGAGCGGACGCGGGCGATGCAGGCGACGCGTCCGTAGACGGTCCAATAGGAAGCTGCGCGGGGCAGTGCCTACCCTATCCGCCCTGGCAATGGCAGAACCCAGGGCTGGTGTGGATCGGGCCCGAAGTGCAGGCGCCGCCGTGCCCGGCGAGCGCACCCGACCTCGCATACGAGGGTCATACGGATCTCAACGCGCCGCCGCTCTGCGGTGAGTGCGCGTGCGCGCCGGCGAGCGGATCGTGCGGGCTACCCGTGACGATCGCGGTGAGCCTCGACACCGTGCCCAGGCACCGACCCCGGCGCGGTTCACACCCCGTTCGACCCTCCCGACGGCGGGTGGGATGGCGGTTGCACCACGAACGATGCCGTTGACGGCGGAGAGCTTTGCGCTGGCGGCCTCTGTGTCCAGTCGCTCACGATCGCGCCGCTTGTGGTGACCGACGCGGGCTGCATGCCCACGCAGGTGCCGATGACGCAGGATCCGCCGAGCTGGGGGACGTTCGCGCGCGGCTGCCGGGGCACTCCCCCCGGAGCCTGCGGAAACAATGGGCTCGACTGCTCGCCGCCATCTGCCCCGGGGTTCCACGTGTGCGTCTATCGGGACGGCGATGCGGCCTGCCCAGGGCCCCCGTACACCGAGAGGCACGTCTTCTACGACAGCTACCAGGACACGCGGAGCTGCTCACCTTGTGCGTGCGGCTCACCAGAGGGCGGCGATTGCAAGGCGGAGGTTACAGTCTACGCGGACGGTGTTTGCATGTCGGCTCCCGTCGTGTCGGTGCTCGCCGACTCGAACATCGCGACGTGCCACGACGTGAGCGTCGGGTCACCACTCGGAAGCAAGTCGGCGGGCCCGCCGACCTACGCGCCCGGGACGTGCAAGCCAAGCGGCGGGCCCACGGGCTCGGTAACCCCGATCGGTCCCGGCACCCTGTGCTGCATCCCACCGCCTCTTTGAGCGGGCACCCGACTCGGATACCCTGCGCGCCGATGCACTCGGTTCACCCGGCAACGTCCATCGCCCTCGCGGCGCTGCTTGGCGCGATAGGATGCGGCACGGGTGCCGCGCCTACGGGCGCCGCCACGGGCGCAGGAGGGACAGGCGGCTCAGGCGCCGGCGGGAGTACGGACTGTGGCCAGTGCGCGCCAGACGCGCCCTTCAATTGGACCGATCCAGGGCTCGTGTGGATCGGCGCCGAGAAGGACGCCCCGCCCTGCCCACCGGGCGCTCCCGCCGTCGCGTACGACGGCCACGCGGATCTGAACGCGCCTATCGACTGCGGGACATGTACCTGCTCATCGCCGCAGGGGTCGTGCGCGCTGCCGATGACGATGACCGCCAACGCGGCGAGCTGCGCGCTGAACAGCGGCTCCACGCCGCACACGCCGTTCAGCCCCGCGAGCGGTTGGTCGGGGACCTGTGACAGCAGCGTCTCCATCGCCTCGGGGAAGCTCTGCTCCGGCGTTGACTGCGTTCAATCCCTTACGGTCGGGCCGCTCACGGTCAGCGAGAACGGGTGCAACCCCTCGCAGCCCCCGAAGCAAGCCACGCCGACGTGGCAGACGTACGCGCACGCATGCCGGGCGGACCCGAGAGTCGGTTGCGAAGGCGGCGCGGGGATCTGCCTCACCGCATCGCCACCTGGGTTCCGAGTGTGCGTCTTCCAGACGGGCGACGTCGATTGCCCTGGCTTCGGCCCCTATACCGAGAAACACGTCTTCTACGACTCATATGACGACACGCGCGCCTGCTCCCCCTGCACATGCGGCGCCCCCACGGGGAGCACCTGCTCCTCGAAGGTGTCGATCTACACGGACGGCGCGTGCTCGACCCTCGCGTACCAGGCCACCGTGGACGCGACCGGCCCCGCTTGCCACGACGTGCCCGCCGGCACGCCCCTCGGCTCCAAGTCGGCGACCCCGCCCACCTACGCCCCGGGCGCCTGCTCCCCGGGCGGGGGCATGCCGATGGGCGCCGCGACCCCGACCGGGGCCGCCACGCTCTGCTGCCTGCCTGCGCACTGAGCGAATTTCTCCTTCCGCCCGATCAGAGTGGCCCCCGCCGGACAAGAAGAGCGTGAGATGGCTGAACCGCATCGAGCCGCCGACGACCGCGACCGAGGCATCGCCCAGGGCGCGCTCTTCCGAACCATCCTCCGCTTCGCGTGGAAGATGCTCAGGTCGTACGGCCTGACCACCGCCGACCGGGACGACGTAGCCCAAGACGTCGCCATCAAGGCGTACCTCCTGCGGGGGAAGTACCGCGCCGAGCGCGGCAGCGTAACGCAGTGGGTGAGCGGCATCGTCCGCAACGAAGTGCGCGATTTCCGGCGCACGCAGAGCAAGCAGCCGCCCCTCGCCTCGGGCGAGACGAAGGTCGAGGCCGTCTGCACGGCCCCGACGCCGGAGGAGAGCGTGGGTTCGATCGACCTCGCCGAGCATGTGTTCGAGTTCTTGCCACCGGATGAGCGGCGGGTCGTGATCCTTTACGAGATCGAAGGGTATACGTTCCGCGAGATCGCCGAGCGCGAGGGGATCGGCACCGCCACCGCCATCGCCCGCCACAACCGAGGCATGGCGCAGCTTC
This sequence comes from uncultured delta proteobacterium, assembly GCA_963827955.1. Classification (GTDB taxonomy): domain Bacteria; phylum Myxococcota_A; class Polyangia; order Polyangiales; family Polyangiaceae; genus CAWHDJ01. The sequence goes on from CAWHDJ010000018.1 coordinate 1,031,519, forward strand.
GCCAGGCGGCCGAAGATGAAGAGCGCCGCGGCGTGGTCCCGCTCCCGGCCGCGTTCGTGGTCGCGCTCGGTCAGGACACCGACGCGTCCGAGCCGCCCCCCGATCTGGTGGATCGTGCGTGGCGCCGTATGGCGGCGCTCCTCGGCGTCGAGCAGCCCCCGCAGAGCGAGCCACCTGCGAGCGGCCCCCGCCGGTTGGATCCGAGCCCCGCCCGCGACGTAGATTGCCCGCCGAGCACCCGGCCGCCGAGCCTGCCCAGCGGGCGAGCCGCGTTGTTGCGCCGGATCGGTCCACTCGTCGGCGTCGTGTTCGCCGGCGTCGTCGGCAGCCGCATGCTCGACTGCGGCGACCGTCCACGGGACGAGCGCTCGCCTGCCGCGGTCTTGGCGGCACCAACCCCGACCGCGACACCAACCCCAAGCGCGGCGCCAACCCCGAGCCCGCTACGACCCGCTCCGAGTAGCGCCGGACCCCAAGCCACGGCGGCCACGGGGGCATCGGCAGCTACTACCCGCAGGGCTCCGGAGGCCACGCGCGCCGGGGCCAGGCCGCGGCTCTCGGCGCGCGGAGCGGAGCCCTCAAGCCTCGACCAGTTCGACGCCGAGCAGGCGCTCGAGGACACGTGGCGAACGGCGCTCGTCTCGGGCAAGCTCGCAGAAGCCTCGTCGGCGCTAACCGAGCACACTCGGCAGTTCCCCCATGGGAACCTCGCAGCGTCGCGGGAGCACGCCTGGAGCCAGGTTTGCGCGCTCTATCGACGCACGCGGCCGCAGAGCGGCACGGCCGAGATGGACGCTGTTTGCGCCGGCCGTCGGTAGAGCCCGCCCACGACGTTCGGCGCCGACCGAAGGAGCCGCGACAAGAAAAAATCGATCGAGCCCGATCAGCGAAGCGACGCGCGGACAAGTAGCGTGTGAGGGCTGCCACGGAAGGCCCTCGAAGGAGGCGCTGGTGGTGCTGCTCGTCGCCATCCTCGTGCTCTGCACGCAGGTCCCGGCATGGCTGTTTCTCGTGCGTGTGCTGCGCAGCGCTCGCGACGAACAGGCGAGGCGGGCGACCTGGGAGCGCGCAACCGAAGCGCGCCTCGCGGGACAAGACCGGCAGCGCGGGCACCTGGGGCGCGCGGTCGCAGCGATCGACCCGCAGGGCATCAAGCCAACGGCCAACCTCCCGCGTCCTAGGGACGAAGCCCTTGCGGAAGCGCAGAGACGTCGCGCTGCCGCCCTCGAACCTGGACAGCCTCAGCGCTCCGCCGCTGCGCTCGACGCGCACCTCACCGAGATGGCCGCGGGACCCCAACCTCCACGCGAGGACATCGACAGTGACCGAGCGGGCTTCCCGCCGGTTCACCTTGATGACAAGAGGGCGCTCTCCGCCGAGCTTGCCGCTCTTCGCTTGGACGACGCGCTCGGCCTTAACGATACGGAGGAGAGGGCGCGGCTACGTCGAGAGGCCGAGGCCGAGGTGGACGCGCGGGACCGGGCGCGCGCCCAGGCCGACTCGCCGCCTTTGACGAAGCCACGCGAGAGCCGCCCGCACGCGGTCGCGCGGGAGGAGGCTCCACCGAGTGACGCGATGGTGATCACGACGTTCGCGGCGACCTTTGAGGGGACCGGGCACCGGGAGAGCGACGAACGCACGCACCTCTACAGCCGCGAACCGCCGGGCCTCACGCCGAGACCGCCGGACGACCGCGTGACGCCGACCGACGTGTCGCCGGTGCTCCCGAGGGCGATCCAAGGGTTACGCGTGAACGGTGATGCCGCTCCTCTGGAGGGCGGAGCATGAGCCCCGAGCTGGAGCACGCCGCCGACGCGCCCGCGTCGCCTGCACGACTACTCATCCCGGAGCTCCGGACGCTCCGTGAGCTGCGCGCGGTCCTGGCGCGCGGGGGTCTACCGGCACGGCGCACGGCGGAGTCGCAAGCGAGGATCGCTGCCTTCCGCACCGTCGAGGAGCTGTTGCGCCTCTTGGACGAGTACCGCGAGCGAGTCGAGAGGGGCGCCCGCTGCCGCCTCGTGGAGCGGGAGCACGGGCGCGAGCCGGGGAGGCTGCTGCTTGAGCTGCGGATTGAGGAGGGCCCTGGCCCGAACCGACAGGGAGGCGACCATGATGACGCTCGCCGCGAAGAAGACGCATGCGACGACGCCGGCCCCGGTTGCGAGGGCCACGAGCGAGCTCCGCCGAGATCCTCGGCGCTCACCTCCACCCGCACGAGGCCGTCGAACTTGACGAGAAGTTCATGGCGCCGCGCCTCATCGTGAGGGTCCTCCGAGCGCTCGCCACCGGGGCCGACGAGGCGGCCAAGGTGTACGGCGACGCGCGCCCGGAGCTAGGCGCTGCGTTCGTCGGGTACGGTGGGCGCCTCGTTGACGAGGCTGCAAGCATCGAGAGGTCCCTGTCGGACGATCGGCCCGTTCCCCATGGAGGGGCCGCCCAATGACCGAGCCGAAGGTGCCGACGGTCCTCGAAGAAGTGGACGTGCTCCGTGGGATCCTTGAGGCGAACCTCCAGCCGCTCGAAGTCGCCGAGGTCGAGGGCCTCCTCGTCCAGGTGGTCTCCATCGAACACGCGAAGCTCCTCCGTACGCTTGCCCTCGTCGCCGAGGAGGTCGGCAAGGCGCACGGCGCCGCAGACTGCATGCTCCGTGCAGCCCTCGACGTGTACGGCGCTCGCTTGCTGCTGGAGGCCGAGGGCATCGAGAAGTCCATGCTCTTCACTCGGGCGGTCCCCGAGCACATCGCGGAGCTGCACGCGAAGGTGATGGCCGGCGTCAAGGGTGCGTCATCGTGAGCGCCGAGGCCGCCTACCACCCCGCGCACGTCGCGCTTCTCTCCATGGCGCGGCAAGCCGTACGGATCCGACTTCGCCGGCATCTCACTGGTGATCGTGCTCTGGTTCGGAGCGTTCACGATCGCAGAGGTGATGGTGGTATGGCGACCCTCGTCCTCCTCGCGTGGTTCTACCTGGCCGTTTCGTCCGTGCTCGCAGTTCTCTGCGTCCGAGGGCAGCGCAGGGCGCTTGCGCGACTGGCCGAAGAGGGGACCGCACTTCACACGCGCGTCGCCAACCAAGAGGCGGTGATCGGTCGCCTGGCCGACGCCGTTGCAGCGTTCGCGCCCTTGGCGATGGAAGACGAGACGTCGAAGCGCTCGGCCCCGGCGGAGTCGACCACGCGCCCGCGGACCGAGCCCCCGCCCGCCTCGGCCGAGGGACGCGCCCCGGACACGGAACGCGTCGCGCCCGTCGAGGTGAGGCGCGACGAGCACCGCACCGTCGAGGTCCACCGCGTCGCCAACGACACACGCGCTCCCGTCGAGGAAGAGCCCGAGAGCGCCGAAGAGGCACGCGTACGGCAACTGCTCGTCAGGCTCCCGTTTTCCGCGCACAGCCCCATGACGCTGGCGCAGTACATCCGGGAGAAGCAGATCGCTATCCTGGACGAGGAGAAGCACCCGAACGTGAAGCACTGCGAAGGAGCCTCGTGCTTCCCGGGTGCGTGGAGCGTGTGCGGGTGCCCGTGCCTCTCGTGCAAGGCACGCCGCCACGCGCTCTCGCTGGCCCTCCACCTCTTCGGCCTGCCCATCGTACGCCTGCCAGGCGAGAAGCGCGCGGCGTGGGATTTGCGCCGACGCGCTCACGAAAAGCAACCCGAGACCGTCGTGCTCCCGCCTTCCTCGCACGTGGTCGCGTGCATGGCGTCCGTGTCCATCTCGCGCGCGGACGCGCTGTTCTGGGCCAAGCTCGACCGCGCGATCCAGGATGGCGTGGACGTCAAGCACTGCCGCGGACCGGAGTGCGACCCGTTCCAGGCCACGTGCTCGTGCTCGTGCACGCCATGCGACCGCCGCCGAACGCTGGCCGAGCGAGCGGCGTATGAGTATCCGGGCAGACGTTCCGGTGGAGCCCACGAAGGGACCCTCGCCGCACGAGCGCATCATCGAACGCTGGCACGCCCTGCAGGAGGCGTCGGAGGCGAACGGGCAGCCCGCCACGCACTGCGACGGGGGAGCGTGCGGCGGCGAAGCGGTGACGCTGTGCGAGTGCAACTGCGAAGGGTGCGCGCGCGCCGTCATGCTCCTCATGCGCGCGGAGCGCGAAGTGCTCGGAGGCGAGGGGTAGACGATGCCTCGACCCAGAACCGCCCCCCCGCTCGATCACGTCGCGGTCCGACTGGACGACGAAACGATCGCGCGCCTCGATGCGCTCCTGCCGCTCTACACACTCCCCGGGCGAGCCCCGACGCGCTCCGACGGCTTGCGCGCGGTGATCCTCGCTGGGCTCAGTGTCGAGGAGCAACGTGCGGTCCAGTTGGGTCGCGCGCGATGGGTCGCGGCAGAGACGCGCCGCCCGCCAAGCTCGTCGCGCTAGCTGCTGACCGTTGCGGACCCTGACGACGGCAGAGCATGTGGACGACTCCCGCACAGAGACCGCCGAGGCCGCCTACCACGCCGCGCACATCGCGTTCCTCGCGATGTCGCGGACAGGCCGCGAAGCGCTGCGCGTAGCCTTCGACGTGCGCGAACACGCCCGCGCGCGTTGGCTTGCCGAGCTGGACGCCGCGGTCGACACGGCGCAGGACGCCGCCGCACTCGAACACGCGCTCGCTGAGCGCCAGCGTGCTCTCACGTTGCTCCATGCCCATGGTGAGATGCCACCACCCCTCGACGATGACGTGCTCCTGGAGATCCACCTTGGCGAGAAGCTGCTCGCCCGCATCGACGACGCGGCTCGTCGGCAAGGCATCACGCGCGAGCAGATCCTCGCCGAGCTGATAGAGCGTGGCCTTGCTCACGAGGAAGATCGGGCGCCGGCGAGCGACGTTCGCCCCCGCCTGAAGCCACCGTAGAAGCTCGCACGTCCGAACCCGCCCGAAGGAGAACCCGTCGAGGGAACGTCGCCGTGGTCGATGACCTCGACGCCCGCAACGTCACCGCCTTGAGGGATCCCCGCTCAAGGGGGAACTTGCGCGCGCCATGGTACCGAAGCTGCCACGCTCCAGAGCGCGATCCGCACGCCGGGAGGCGCGTCAACCATGGCGCGCCACTCGCAAGAGCCCGCGACATGCAGGCACGTCACCTCTCTGCCGCCGTTGCACTCGCCCTCTCCTCTGCCCTCCTCACCGCGTCGTGCCTCCAGCGTTCGACGGCGGCCTCGGAGACCGATCCGGGCGAAGTGCAGAGCTCGAGCGGTCCCGAGTCGATCGGGCAAGCTCAGGAAGAGTCCGGGAGCGCCTTCTCGTCGGACCAATTCCGCTTCGTCGTGGTGTTGAAGGACGATGGGGAGGGCGAGGCCGGCGGCTGGCAGGCGGCCGAGAAGACCTTCTCCTTCGTGGAACGGGATTGGGGCATCCCCGTGTACCTCTGGAAGTGCCGCATCGGCATCGAGATGCCGCTCCGGTGCGCGGAGGGGCGCATCACGCCGAGCCGGGCAGCGCTTTACGCCGCCGACGTCGCGAACGTTGTCGTGGATGACCTGCTCGACAGCCGATCAGCCTGGAGAGGCCAAGGCGGCGAGTTCTGTAGGGAAGCTCCAGAAGGACATGCAGTCGATGTTCAAGTACATGCACCCGGGTCTCGGCGCTAGGGTCAAGCTCAATCCATGAACCTGTCCGATCTGACCGATCTGGTCTACCGTTTCTATCCTCGAGGGCTCATCGAAGGCAGCCACGGGTACTACGAAACGGAGGAGTACCACCGCCAGCGGGAGGCGGTGCAGCGAGGCGCTGCCGAGTACCCGACATGGAAGGCGCTCGTCCGCCACTTGGGAGCGCGGTACCCGGTATGGGACCACGCGCTGCTCCTGCTCGCGGGGAGCTACGACAGCGGCTACTCGGCCGACGTCAGGATCCCCGGGTACCGGATCGGCTTTCACGTGTCGTTGCTCGGGCCGTACTATGCGATCCATCGCATCGGCGCCCCTGGTGAAGAGGAAGTGGCGCTCGATCTCGCCCGAGAGATCGAGGCCGCATACTCCGGGTACATGCCGATCCCGCCGGAAGCTCGGGGAGGAGATCGTGCCCGACGTCTGTCCGTTCGGCGAGGCGACGATCTACAGCCGCCTCCTCTCGCTGTGGTGGGACGAGAGTTCGGTGCCCGACGACGGCAAGAGGCCGCCGCTCAACGAATCCTGGCCCCGAGGACGAGGCGCCCGCTCCTGGTCCCGACCGTCCCATCGTCCGCGTGAAGGACGTGCGACGTTGAGCCGGGGCGACCGACCCCCGACGGGCCGGACGAGCAGCTCGCTGGCCGGCGGGAATCAAGGGGCACCTCTCTGCCGCCGCACGGGAGCCGAGCCGCGCCTCTCGCGGGTCACTTGGCGGACCCCTTCGCGTTGATCACCTCGAGCCGCTGGCGTACCGCGGCTCGCAGCGCCTCCACCGAAGAGAACGGCTTGTCGATGCAGGGCGCCCCGGTCCGTTCGAGGAACGTCTTCGAGGCGTCCGTGTATGCGCCGCCCGTCATGAAAGCGATCCTGTTTCGCATCGGCGCGGGCGCGATGGTGTCGACGTGCTCGTAGAAGTCCGCTCCTGTCACGGCGGGAAGCATCAGAATCGCAGAGGATAAGGTCAAAGCGCTCCCCCTGCCCGAGGAGCTGCAAGGCGTCCGCGGCGCTCGTTAGCACGACGACATCGTGCTCCGACGTGAGCGCACGCCGAATCATGTTTCCCAGGTACACGTCATCATCGATCACAAGAACACGCGCACGTTTCTCCACGATGCTTCCTTTCTGCGAGTAGGCCGTGGCGAGGGCATCGATCGCCATCGCTAGCGCCGTGATGTTCGAAGCGAGCGCGCCGACGCGGCTCGCGAGGTGCGCGACCGCCATCGCGGTGCGCTCCACGGCTGAGGGTTCGCCGAGTTCGCACGGAACGGTCGCCGGTCGTTGATGCTCACGCTGCTCGCGCTGTGAGCCGGAGTCTCTCTCGGCTCCGCTCGCCGGCTGCCGAAGCGGTCGCCAACGCTCTGCGGCCCCTCGAGCGGCGGCCAGTACGGGCGCAACGGCCTCGGCACGCCCCCTCCGCGGTCGACGGTGGCCGAGCAGCGCGGAGAGCGTGGCGCGCACCTCAACGCGTGCCGCGAGCACGCGCGTCCTCGGGCGCGGCGAGCCGCTGCTGGGTGGCGGACTACCTTCGCGAGGAGCCATCGCCGCCTCGACTGATCGTGGCTTCCTCGTCGGCGCCCGCGCCGGGCGGCTCTGGTATCCCGGCTCCAACCTGCGCGACGGCTGGCATGCAGGGAAGCGTGCCTGCGCTCGGCGACACGCCCATGGGCTCCGCGCCAGGGGCTCGGAGCTGGGTGCGCGTGGACTGCTGTCCGAATCTGTGTCGGCTCGTCTTCGTCGAACGGCTGTTCACCCGTCTCCTCCCGCGCCCTCTTCGGTCGCGCCCCAAGACCGGCCGCGATGATGGCCGGTCCGGACGGGAGCACGGGGGCCGACGCTGGAGGCGCGAGACCAACGTGCGCGGCGCTCGGCCCCGGCACTCGCGATGGCCCGCGCGAGGGGGGCGCGCCATCCGCCGACAAATCCCCGGCTCGGGTGCCTACTGCCTCGGGGGACGTCACGGGCCCTCGAACTTCACCGGCCCTCACAGGGGCCAGCTCTCCTGGTGGTGCAGCCCGACCCCGCGCCACGCTGGACGGCGCAGGCGCCGAACCCGGTGGGGCGGGCCCCGCCGCCCGTCCTGAAGACGGGTCGTCGTGAAGGTAGAACACCCGCTGCCCCAGGAGCCGGCCTGATCCCGCGAGCACCTCGACCGCCCTGCGACCCCTGCGCACCTCGGCGTAGATGGCGGCGAGCAGAGCCAGGATGGCGACGAGGAGAGCGACGGCAACCCCGGCCAGCACGTAGGCGAGAGCCATCACCGACCTCCGCCAACCACGCACACCACGACCGCGGTGATGTTGTCGGGCCCGCCCGCCTGGTTCGCGCGCTCGATGAGACGCTCGACAGCGACGTCCGCCCCGCCTGCCTCAATGAGAATGTCAGCGATCTCCCTTGCGGGAACGACGCGGTGCAACCCGTCGCTGCACGCCAGGAAGACGTCACCCGGCTGGACGGGCTCCAGGCGCCCTGTCACATCGACGGTCTCGCGCAGACCGAGTCCACGTGTCGAGACTCGGGCGTCACGCATCCTTTCGGCCTCTTCGCGGGAGGCTCCCATCCGCACGTATTCGGCCGCATAGGAGTGGTCCTCGGTGAGCGCTTCCAGATCCCGCTGTCGAAGCCGATGAACGCGACTATCGCCGACGTGTGCGATGCACACGTGGTCTCCGTAGACCAGAAGCCCCGCGAACGTCGTCGCTGGTCCCTCGGCGTTCGGCCAGTTCTGCGCGTGGCGATGAAGGTGCTCGTTCGCGTCGCTGACGGCGGCCATCAAGAGGCCGAGGGCGTCGTTGGGGGCCATCGGCCACGTCCTGTCGGCTCGCAAGAACGTGCAGACTCGTTCGAGCGCGTGCTCCGAGGCCATCTGGCCATTCGGTCTTGACGACACGCCATCGGCGACGGCGAACAGCCCTAGCTGGTCGATGGCGACGAACGCATCCTCGTTGCCCGGACGCCTGCGACCCCGGTCCGTGCCGCCGGCGGCGTCGAGATGAAATCGCGGTGGGACGAACGATGACAATGGAGGACCTCCAGGTCGGTGAGTCTCTCGTCAAAAGGTTGATGGTCGACGCAGACCGGGCGCCGTGCATGGAGCTGTGCAGCGACCCGTCGCAGCAGCCCGCGAGCGCCCTCTTCCCCTCCATCGCGCTTGGCTTCCCAGAGTGTCCGACGAAATCGTCCGCGAGACACAAGTGCCCCACTGCGGGTCCACGGGCGTCGCCCGGGCGCCCCCACGCGCATTTTGACGGACACTCTCGGAACGCAAGCGCGATGGAGGGGAAGAGGGGCACGGAGCACCCTCAGCGAGGGCACACCATGGTCAATCCCCAAGGCCCGACAGATCCGCAAGCAGCGTTGGACCCGCTTTCGGGCACCCCGTACCGACTCGTCCGACGGGTAACCGCTGGAGCCATGGGCGAGATCCTAGAGGCGGAGCACGTGCGCCTTCGCCGCCGGGTCATCGTCAAGCTCGTCCACCGCGTGTATGCGACGCTCCCCGGGTTCCGCGACAGATTTCGGCTGGAGGCGCAGGCGCTCGCGACCATCGCCCCCCGGACGCCCCACGTGGTCGCCGTTCTCGACTTCGGCGAGACCGGGAGCGGCATTCCGTTCTTGGCCCTCGAGCAGCTCTCTGGTCGGACGCTGGAGAAGGAGCTCACCATGCGCGGGGCGCTGCCTCCGGCCGAGGCGGTGCAGCTCGCCCGGGAGCTCCTCGACGCACTCGGGTGTGCACACGACGCGGGCATCCTCCACCGCGACGTGAAGCCCGAGAACATCTTCCTCGCCGAGCCCGAGCGCGGCGGCCGCATCCTGAAGCTCCTCGACTTCGGGATCGCGAAGGTGCTGCCAGGCGCAGCGGACGCGGACGGTCCCGCCCCGCTCGCCCTGCCAACCGAGGAGGGCGTCACGCTGGGCACCCCTCGGTTCCTGGCACCCGAGCAGGCGCGTGGAACCTCGGTCGATCAGCGGGCGGACCTCTACGCGGTGGGAGCCGTCTTGTACGCGATGCTCACCGGCGGCAATCCCTACGCCCACGTCGAGGGGGTCGCCGCTGTGCTGTTCGCGCAGGCTACCGAGCCCCCGCGCCCGCCCTCCATCGTCGCCTCCCAGGCGATCCCGGAGGCGCTCGACCGCGTGGTCCTCAAGGCGCTCGCGAAGAGGCCGGACGACAGGTTCGCTTCGGCGGCCGAGTTCTCCGCTGCCCTGGAGCGTTCGCTCACGCCAGACGTACCCCTCGTGGGAGGTGGGACTGAGCGCATGGACCTTTCAGTTTTTCATGGAGCGCGGCGAAGGCCGATGCCCGACAGAACGGAGCCGCTCAACGTGAACGTCTTCCACGGCGCGCGCAGCCCCGTGGCGCCCCCAGCCGCGGCGCCCGCCGTTCCTCCGGCCGCGGCGACCGCGGTTCCTCCAGCCGCGGCACCCGCCGCTCCAGCCCCCGTGGCTCCTCCGGGTGCAGTTCACGTAGCTGCTCCGGCTGCGTCGCTGGTAGCTCCTCCGACCGCCGCGCCGGTACCGCCTCCGGCGCCGGTGCCCCCATGGCACTCGCCGCTGGACATGGCTGCGGTGGGCGCACCTGTGACGCGTCCAGCCCGCGCGCCCATGCTGCCAGGGCGGAGTGGGGCGCCCGCGGGCCCGATGGCGGCCGGGTTGGTTCCCGCGCCCACCTCGCGCGCTGCGAAGCCACGCTGGGTGGTCACGGCCGCGATCATCGTCACGGTGTTCCTCGTCGCCGTCGCTGTGGGCTTCGTGCTCGTCGTCCGGCTGCGATGACCGTGAGCACGCCCTCGCGATGCCTCATGGCCACGCGTCGACGCCTGCGATCGGCTATCTTCGCCCCGGCATGGCCGTCTCCATGAAGCTCCCCGACGACAAGGAGCCCCCGCTGACGCTCTCGATCGGCGAAGTGCTTAGGGACGAGCTGGACGCGACGGCGTACCAGATCGACGCCTTCACGGCGCGCGGCGGCATGGGAGAGGTGTACCGCGGCAGACGACTCAGCGACGGCGCTCTCGTTGCGGTGAAGTGTGTGCGCGGCGAGCTGGTGACCAACCCTACGATTCTCTTGCGGTCGCGCTTCGAGGCGACGGCGTTGCGCCAGATCGATCACCCCAACGTCGTGCGCGTCTATGGCACGGGCGTCCGCTCGGGCAACGTCCCCTGGCTGGCCATGCAGTGGCTGGATGGGTTCACGCTCGAGAAGATCGTCGAGATGATGCCGAAGCGGAGGATCCCGCTGCGCTGGGCGATCCAGATCGTCCGTGACCTGTGCCTCGGACTGCACGCGATCCACCCGTACGCGATCCACCGAGACATCAAGCCGTCGAACGTCCACCTCGGCCTCGACGCCGTGACGCGAGCGCTCGACCTCGGCGTCGCCAAGTCGAAGGAGCCCAACGTCCACCTCACCACCACCGGGACGCAGGTGGGGACGTTGCCCTTCATGAGCCCGGAGCAGTTGGACAACCTCACGCCTGTCGATCTCCGGTCCGACCTGTGGGCAGCGATCGTCCTGCTGTACGTCCTGATCACGGGCGTCCACCCCTTCGGGGACGCACGTGTCCCATGGCCCGGAAGCAAGATCGTCCTCGGGTACCGAATTCTGCAAGACCCGCACCGGCCGCTAACGTCGGTGCTTGAAGGTGCCCCGCCGTGGCTCGACCAGATCATCGACCGGGGGCTCGCCAAAGATCCTGAGCGCCGCCACCGTTCGGCGGAGGAGCTTGCGCAGGTCCTCACCGCCGCACTCGACTACCTCAAGACCAAGACGGGTCACGCCGAGCCACTCTCGAGCCTGATCGAGCAACTTCATGGCCGCAAGAGTCTGGCGGGGATGAAGCCATCGCCCTCGGCGATGAAGCCATTGCCCTCGGCAATGAAGCCGTCGCCCTCGGCGATGAAGCCCTCGCCCTCGGCGATGAACGCATCGCCCTCGATCTGGATCCCCCCGCGTACGACAGAGCCGATGCCTCCGCCCGTCCAAGTGCGCGCCGAGCCTGCGAGCGACGCCTCGGTTGGGATCGTCTCACCTAGCCCGCGCCCTGCGGAACCGGCCCCAAATTCTGCAAGCGCGCCGCCGCAAGAGCCTGCGCCCGAGCTCACGAGCCGCCAGGTCGGGACGACTGAACCGACCGATCACGGCGCGCGGCCCGCGATGGTGCCGCCTGCCTCCGCGTCCTCCTCGCCTCCCCCCGAGGTGGGCCCTGGTCGAGCGGACGAAGACGCGGCACAGCCGCGCGAGTCCGATGTCCGCGTGAGGCGCGCTCCCCCAAAGGCGCCGCAGCCCCTCTCGGAGGGGCCGCAGGCTGCACGACCGGCTCCGCCCGCCATCGACCCGGCTCCCGCCGCGCCGTCGGTCACGGAGGGCACCGACGCGAAGCCACGCGTGGGTCGCGTCGACCCACGTCGACGGATTGTAGCCGCTCCGTCCGCAGCGGCACTCGCGGGCGCCGCTCCACGGGGGGCGGCTCCGATCTCAATCGACGGAGCCCCTGAGAGTCCCCCGGCCTTACTGGCTCGGCGAGCCACCCCGATTGAACAGCCTACGCCGCTGGTGCAAGCGCAGGACGCGCCGGCCCAAGAAGACAAGGCGCTGCGGGAGGCTCCGCACCAGCAACGCGGCAGAGCGCGGCGATGGCTCGGGGAAGCAAGCCTCTTCGGGGCACCTCGCTGGCTCGTCGTGTTGCTCTCGACCAGCGCCGTCGTCATCTCGGCCGAGCTGCTCTACTTCTACGACCGCCCGCATGTGAGCCCGCGCACGGGCCCGATCGAGCCCGCCTCTTCGCTGCCGACGCGGACAGGCGAGCCTGCTCCTGTGCCGGTGGCAGGGACGATCGAGAGTCCAGAAGCAGAGCCACCCCAAGCACCGCTGCCCCAAGCGCCGCTGCCCCAGGCACCGCTGCGCCAGGTGTCGCCGCCCGAGGCGGTGCCCACGGCCCAAGGGGCAGCGCCAGCAACGGCGGCACCCTCAGCTCGGCCAGCGCCAGATCCCGTGCACACCGCCACATCGACGCGGAAGCCCAGCCCATCTCCCGAACCCGCGGCGTCCCCACCTACACCTGCCCCGACCGCCCCGCACCGGGTGTTCGGCACCGAGAACTGACGAGAGGAGGGCCCTTTCGCCCTACCGCTTCATTTTGACGGACACTTCTGGAACTTGCGAGCGATGTAACTCCTGGGAGCCAGCTTCGTGGTCTCCCGAGCCTGACGAGAACAGCATGAGCCATGCCATCAAGACCGACCCTGAGCTGGAAGCCATGATCGAGGCCGAGGTTGCCGAGGCCCTCCGACCTCACGAGGGCATCTTCCCGCCCGAAGTCCTGGACGAGATGCGGCACATGATGCGGATCGTGATGCGGACCCACCCCACGGCCACACATCTCCTGGAGCAACTCCGTCCGCGAGCCGCGCCGGACGAGAGCGGCAAGGAGGACATCAGCATGTTCAAGGGGGTGCGCGCGAAGAAGGCCGAGGGGCGCTGATGTCGCGCGTCGTCCCAGCCCCGTTCGGGCTCACCCCCCAGCAAGCGGAGTGGTACGAGCGCCTCGTGCCGGACGTCCCCAAGGAGGCCGTCGCCCACCTCATCCACGAGTACGGTTGCGACGACCAGGAGGAGGATCTTCTCCAAGAGGCGTACGTCGGCACGAAGAAGGGCGTGGAGACCTTCGACCTCGAGAAGGCGGCGAACGGCGCGGACGACGTTGACCTCGAGAAGGCGCTGCGGACGTGGGTGTTCTTCAGCGCGCTTCACGCGGCGCAATCCGCCCTCCGCAGGGAGAACCGCCACAGCAGCCGGATCATCGGGCGCGTGTGGAATGGCGTCGTCGAGGTATGCAAGCACACGCCGCGCTACGTGCCCCGCGTCATGAGCAGCCCGGACACCGACCGGGCCGACCTCACTGAGTTCCGGGGCCGCGTCGCCGCTGCGCCTGTCGTCGCGGTGGGCGTCATGGAGATTCCCGCCGCAGGAAGCGACGACGAGCTCGACGAGCGCAGGACGGCTCGTCGCGCCGAAGCCGTCCTCCGCGATTCCGTGGGCGAGCTGTCAGGGCGCCGGCACGAGCTTCTGCGGCTCTGCTTCGCGGACGGACTGTCCGCCAAGGGCGCGGCCGAGGCGCGAGGCGAGCGGGGGTACCGCGCCGAGCTGGTCGAGCTCCACAGGGCGCTGGACATGGTGGCCGCCCGCTTCACGGGTGCGGGATTCCTCACGCGGCCACCCCTCCCGCCAGAAGCGTGGGGCACGATCCTGCGCGAACGTGAAGAGACGCCGGCGACGCCCGAGAAACCGTGATGGAGCTTGGTATGAGCGACGACCGCAAGGACAGCGACGATCCGGCGCACCAGACGATGCCCCCGGAGCTGCGCCCGTTCGCGCGACCTGTGCCGCCCCAGCGGCTCGTCGCTCCGGAAAACGAGGCGACGTTCAAGGCCGCGATCGACGCGCTCAAGCTCCTGAACGGAGGGCCCGACGCCGATCCTTTCTACGTCGATCCGAGGAACGACCCGGCGTTCGCGGGGCAGAAGCCTCCCGAGAGCGTCACGGCGTACGCTTCGACGGTCTTGCCCGTCGCCGAGGCAACCGTGCGAGCGGCGGCACCCGCCAGGGTCGTCATCGCTGACCCCGACGCTCCGCGCATCGTCCGCGATCCCGTCGAAGAAATCGACATTCGGCCGTTTCAAGGGGTGCGCCGCGCAGTGCGAGAACGCGCACAGGGGGACAACCCGCCTGTCGCACCTGGCGACGACGTGACTGGCGACGAGGTTACCCGGTCGGTGCGCGAACAGCCGTCAGAGATGGCTGCGAACCCATGGGCGAAAGAAGCGGTAGCCGAGGACGTGCGGGGGAGCGCGCTGCCGTCGTCGCACGCGCCGCGGGAGGCGCCTCCGGGGGAGGACGATGACGACACGGTGGCGACACGGCCGGCGCCGAGGGGGCGGTGGCGGGCGATCGTGTTCGCGGTCGTCGCAGCCTGCGTGGCCCTGCTCGTGTGGGCGCTCGGGCGAGGGCGACCGGTCGAGAACGGGGGCCGCGCTCCGATGCCAGCCGCGACCTCGGCGGCGCCTGCCGCCCCCGCGCTCCCGTCCCCGCCGCCGAGCACCTCGGTGGAGCCTCCTCCGGCACCCACAAGCGCAGATCGCCCCCAGGCTCCAGCGCCTCCAGCGCCTACCGCCGCCGCCCCGTCGGCGCGTCCCCGCGTGGCGCCGAAAGCGACGAGTGCTGCACACGATCCTTCCAACGATGCCGCCGTGAAGCCGCCTCCCGCGGTGACGACCTCGGCACCCGCTGCGCCGCCATCGGTGACAGCGGTCACCCCTCCACCGGCGCCCACGCCGATCAAGAACCCGGTCGAAGGCGACCGCGTCTTCGGAAACTGACCCATGCGCCCGTCCACGATCCTCCTGACCGTCTGCGTCGGCACCGCCGCGATCTCCGTGCCCCGCTTCGCCATGGCTGCTGACCCGACCGAGTCGTCGGTGGAGGCAAACGCCCTCACCGCGAAGGCAGGGGCCCTCTACGACGAAGGCCGCGCGCTCTACCAGAAGGGCCAATTGGCCGCTGCGCGTGCTTCTTATCTCGCGGCATGGAGCCTCAAGAAGCACTGGCAGATCGCCGCCAACCTCGCCGACACCGAGATCCAGCTCGGTAAGCTCCGGGACGCGGCCGAGCACGCGGCGTACTACCTGCGCAACGCCCCGGCCGACCGGCACGCACGCGGAGACGCGCTTCTCGCGAAGGCGCAGGCCGGCGTCGGCACGCTCACGGTCCACGTCGACCAGGCTGGCGCGGAGGTCCTCGTCGACGGCCAGGCCGTGGGCACGTCCCCGCTCGAGGCGCCGGTCTTCGTCGAGCCTGGGCACCACACGATCGAGGCGCGCATCGGGTCGCGGTTCGCCAGCATCGCCGCGGACGCGCCGGCCGGCGCGCGTCAGGACGTCGTCCTCGCTCCGAAGGAGTCGTCGACGCCGCCCCTGCGCGACGGGCCGAGCCTGCCCGTGATCATCACGGGCAGCGGAATCACCGCCGCGGCCCTCGTCGCCGGCACCGTGCTGGCTGTCGTCGCACACGGCAAGGCGTCGGACGCGAGCACGCTCCTCGCGACCTTGCCGCCGGCCGCTGCCGCGAGCCCCTGCCAGGCGAACGCGAATACGTGCGCCACCATCAACAGCGACCGGCACGCGCGCGACACGCTCTCCGATGCGTCGATGGGGGCGTTCATCGGCGCGGGCGCGGTCGGCCTGGCGACGCTCGGCTACGCCCTGTTCACGCCCAAGCAGCAGCAGTCCAGCGGGCTCAAGGTTGCGCCCCTCGTAGGCTCGGGACGGGGTGGCTTCGTGGTGATGGGGACGTGGTGATGCCTGCTTCTCGTGGAGGGTCTTCGATGCGTACACTTGCCATCCCCGCGCTGCTCATTTTCTCGGTGCTCGGGCTCGCGTTGCACACCGCGGGCTGCTTCGACTCGGCTGACGACTGCGCGCTCAACCCCATCCTCCAGTGCGGCCCCTGGGCGCCGCACGCAAGCACGAGCTCGAGCAGCTCGGGCGGGCATGACGGGGGAACGGACAGCGGCGACAGCGGCCCGCCCCCCGACTGCTCCGGCGATCCCACGACGGACCCCTCGATCGTGCGCGACGCGTGCGGGGTGTTCGTGAGCGCGGGCGCGGCGGACGGGGGCACGGGTGATGGGACGAAGGAGAAGCCCTTCGCGACGTTCGCCGAGGCGGCGGCGGCAATGCCGGCGCGTGTCTTCGCCTGCGCGGGGACGTACGCTGAGACGAGCCAGGTGACATTCACCGGCGGGGTCGAGGTGTGGGGCGGGTTCACCGGCTGCACGGCGTCGAACTGGACGTGGTCGGCGACCATGCAGGCGGAGGTCGCGACCGTCGCAGGCAAACCGGGCGTCGTGCTCGACGGGGGCGATAACAAGCTCGTGAACGTGGCGGTCACGGCGCCGAACGTGCCGATGACCATGCCGGGCGGGTCGTCGATCGCGTTGCTGGTGAACGGGGGCTCGCTCGACATGACGAACGGTGCGCTCACCGCGGGAGATGCGCAGGACGGGGCCGCGGGCGCGTCACTCATGTCTGACTCGACGCTGGACGGCGCGCAGGGCGCGAGCGGAGCGAATGCGTGTGATTTGGGGATCCACTCAGGTCCGACAGGCGCGACGAACACGTGCATGACGGGAGGAAGCTCCACCGCAGGCAACGGCGGCGACGGCGGGCAGATCGTGAGCAACATGCTCCAAGCCGCCGGCAACGGCACCGACGGCAGCGCGATGCCGGCCACGACGCCCAGCGGGACGGCCGACGGGAAAGGTGGCGCGGGCGAAACATCTGTCTCGTGCGCGAACGGCGACAACGGCGCGTCCGGTACTACCGGAACTTCAGGGGACGGCGCGGCGGGGCCGGGCACGATCACGGCGAGCGGGTACGCTGGCGCCGCGGGGAAGGACGGGACAAACGGCTTCCCCGGCCAAGGCGGCGGGGGCGGCGGCGGGGCGAAGGGCGGGCTGTCCGTGAGCTGCGGCGGAGACGCGGGGACGATCGCGGTGCCGGGAGCGAGCGGCGGGGCCGGAGGCACGGGCGGATGCGGCGGCGCGCTCGGCGGAGGCGGCGGGGCAGGCGGGAGCAGCATCGCGCTGATGGTGCTGGGCGCGAAGGTCTCGCTCTCGAACGTTACGGTGACCGCTGGGAAGGCCGGCAACGGTGGCACGGGGGGCAACGGGCAGAGCGGAGGCAAGGGCGGCCTTGGTGGGCCGAACGGCAGCGGCGTGGGCAGCAGCCCGGCAGACGCCTGCGGCGGCGGCAAGGGTGGTGCAGGAGGCAACGGAGGCCCCGGCGGCGGCGGGCAGGGCGGGCACTCGCTCGGAATCGCGTTCCAGGGGGCGACGGCGCCCGTGGGGGGGACCTTCACGATCAACGCGATGAACGCGGGCGCGGGTGCTCAGGGCGGGCAGAACAACACGACGGCCAACGCGGGGGCCGGTGCGAGCGGGACCGCAGTCAACTGCTGGGACTTCGGAAAGAACGCCGCGTGCAAGTAGCGACGATGGAGAAGAATGACCACCCGAAGAAGCCCGTGAAACACGTGGCCGTGCAGATCAACCCGTCAAGCCCCGATTGCTCGGGCCGGAAGTTCGTGGTGATGGCAAGGCGAAAAACTCGGCTGGCATCGCGATGACGAGCATCGTGGGCGACGGCGCCTAACGAGGCGGGACGCGCACCCACGGCGCCCCGTGGTCACGACGCCCAGCGGGAAGGTCGGGAGCGCTGAGCACCGAAGGTGAAGGAGAGGAGCCTCGACCATGCGATCCACCCAGGTGTGCCCTAAATGCTCGCGGAAGAAGTTCCTGGTGCAGCCTCAATTCCACCACCCTCAGTATGCCAACGGCGCCAAACCCCTTCCGGCTGCCACCGTACCGGTCCCTGGGCAGCCGGAGCGTGAGTGGGGGAGCTTCGAGGCTTGGACTTGCTTGAAGTGCGGCTACACCGAGTTCTACGCGCGCGGGCTTCCAAAGAATGTCGAAGAGGCTGTTGAGCAGTGGACCGAGGAGCACCCGGGCCTCTTGCGCATCGTTGATGCGGAGCCACGGCGACAAGGCCCGTACCGCTGAAGCAGGCGGATGCGTGGTGCTGCGCGGACGGAGGGGGAGCAGAGGGGCATCGACCAGACGGATGCGGGAGCAGCAGCGGCTGCGGAGGCTGACCGGCCGGGCAGAGCGCGCGCGCCGGTCCCCAAGTCGCCACCGTCGATTTCCTGCGCGGTCCCGAAGAAAGACGGACATCCCGCGGGGGGTCGTTGCGATGGATTCGGTAGAGCCGAAGAAAGGACCGGGGTCCGCGCCAGCGAAGGAAGGGCGGCGCGTTGTTCCCGGAGAAGGCGAAGCCATGATCCAAGCGATGACCACGACCCGAGCATGGGTCGTTGCGCTGCTCGCCCTGGGCTGGTTCGGAGCGGTGGCGTCCGCGTGTTCGAGCGCGCGGAGCGATTGCCCCTCGGGAACCGGCGCGGCTGCGAGCAGCTTGAGCGGGCACGACGGCGGCACTGCCGGCGTGGAGAGCGGCCGGCCCCCGTCCTGCAATCCGAGCGAGAGCACGTCGGTGGTGGCCGACATCTGCGGAGTCTTCGTCTCGAGCAGCAAGGGCAGCGACACGACCGGACAGGGGACGAAGGAGGCGCCCTTCCGGACGCTCGGCGAGGCGCTCGCCGAGGCGATGGGGCGGCCCGTATACGCGTGCGGCGAGCGCTTCACGGAGTCGGTCTGGCTGCCAGAGAGCGCGACGCTCTACGGTGGGCTCGACTGCACCAAGGGCTGGGTCTACGACGCCTCCCAGAAGACGCAGCTCACCGCGGCGGCGGACGTGATCCCGCTCACGGTCAGCATGGCGACGACGAACGCGGAATTGTTCGACTTCGCGATCACGTCGGCGAACGCGACGCAGCCAGGCGCGTCGAGCATCGCCGTGCTGGTGGCGCAGTCGGCGGCGAGCTTCACTCGCTGCGACCTCACGGCGGGGGACGGAAAGGAGGGCGCCGCCGGGGTGCCCCACCCCATCGCCGCCCCGGCGGGGAAGACGGGCCTGACGGGCGCCGATGCGTGCACGGCCCCCGGACCTCTCGGCGGGATCTCCGTCCTCACTCCGTGCGGCAACGACTACTCGGTCAGCGGCCCCGGCGGCGACGGCCAGCCCACGGTCGGCGGCCCCGGCGGCGACGGCCAGCCCGGAACCGCGTTGAATGGGGGCCAAGGCGAAGGCTCGATGCTCTGCACGTCGGGAACGAAGGGTGAAGACGGCGACACGCTCGCGCCCGCGATGCCCGGCACGGGCGCTACAGGCTTCGGCACGCTCTCCGTCATCGGCTACACGGGGGTGCCCGGAGGCGCTGGCAGCCCCGGCTCGCCGGGCCAGGGCGGCGGCGGTGGCGGCGGCGCAAAGGGCGGTGCGGGCAACAGTGAGTGTGCGAGCGCCTCATCCGAGGGCGGCGCGTCCGGCGGCTCCGGTGGGTCGGGAGGCTGCGGCGGTGCCGGCGGCAACGGCGGCGGCGCAGGCGGCTCCAGCATCGCGCTCGTCAGCATCAACGCCACGCTGAGCCTCAGGAGCGTGACGCTCCAGGCGGGCACCGGAGGCAACGGGGGCGACGGAGGCGCGGGGCAGCCGGGCGGTATGGGCGGGCCCGGAGGATCCGGCGGCAAGGCCAAGGCGATGTACGCCAACCTGAACGATGCGTGCTCCGGCGGCCCCGGTGGGAGCGGTGGCACGGGCGGCCAGGGAGGCGGCGGTCTCGGCGGTCACTCGCTCGGGCTCGCGTTCACGGGCAAGGCCCCGCCGAAGAGCGGATGGACGGCGACGCCCGGGATCTTCGGCGCAGGCGGGACGGGTGACACGATGAACGACAACAAGGGCGACGGCGCCAGCGGTCAGGCCCAAGGGTGCTGGGACTTCGACCGCAACGCCGCGTGCATGTGACGCCGCTCCATGCCGACTGTGCGATGGCGAGCAAGACGCTCGACTTCACCAACCCCGCGAGCCCGACGGCGTGCATGATGTGATCCACGAGAGGAGCCCATCGCCCATGAAGTCCACGCAGACGTGCCCCAAGTGTGCCGGCCGAAAGTTCGCGACGATCGACGAATTTCAGATCCCCGATCTACGGGATCGTGCCGAGCGCGCGGCGCATGGAGTTCCAGCCGTCACCATCGAATCGAAGCCGGACCGATGGGGGAAAACGAGCGCTACAACGGTCGGATCCCTCGAGCAGTGGATCTGCATGGGATGTGGCTACACCGAATTTTACACGCGCGACCTCGAAATGGTCGCGGAAGCCGCCCGGCAGTTTCCCCACCGCGTGCGCGTTGTGGATGCCGGGCCGCACAAGCAGGGCCCGTTCCGCTGACGCGCGCATGTCGGTGTGATGTGGCGCTGCGTGCCCGGGGTTAAGGAACGAGTATCGACGATGCAGCGCTCACGCACCCTCCCAGCGACGTCCGTCAGCCTCGACTCTCGCGCCCCTCTTGCAGGGGCCCAGGCCCAGGGTGCTGGGACTTCGACACGAATGCCGCGTGCATGTGACGGCGCTCCGGACCAGCCACCCGCGCGGACGCAAGGACGTCGATTTCGTGCGCACTTCATCAAGTCGACGGACACCGGGAGGGGCCCTACCTGCGGTTGTCAAACACCTTCCACACCCAAATACCGGACACCCGTGTCGCCTGACGCGGGTGGCGTGAGATCACCGCGGGCTGCCTGACGCCGTCCATCCCAAGGGGGCCGGTGTGTATGCCCCTCGCCGCCGGGTGTGGGGCGTTGGGTCGGCGGCGGTGATCTCACACCTCGCGCTGCCGATCAGCTCAGCGGCACGACGTGGGCAACGATGGTGCGCACAGCCTCCTGGCGTTCGCGGTAGGGCACGCGGTGCGTCGCGTGGACGCGGCGGGCAACGGCGTCGAGGAGGGGCGCGGGGGCGTCCTTCGCGTGGGTGTTAATCTCGTCGGCGATGGCGAGCAGCCAGAGGAGCCGGTCGATGCGGCGATCGGCGGCCAGGGCGAGATCGACGAAGCGGAGCACGCGTTCGCGGACGTCGGGCACGTCGGCGCGAGCGGCGTCTCGCGCGCGGACGAGCGGCGCGAGCATGTGGTCGCGGGCGTGGAGACGGGCGCGGAGCAGGTCCTCGGCGATGGCGATGCCTTCGCGCTCGTCACCGAGGCTGCGGACAATGCCGAGCAGGTAACGGGCGTCGACACCGGGAGGCAACGTGCCGGCACGACGCTTGCCAGTGAAGATGGCGAGGCCATCTACGATGACGTCAAGCGGGTAGCGTGCGATCGCAAGGCGGAGATGTTCTTCCGGGTCGAGCAGGGCGAGGCGCTGGAAGGCTTCGTCGAGAAGCGTGCGGACGCGGGGGTCCTGACGCGCACTCGCGGTGCTGCGCGCCAGCTCCTGCTTCTTGCGACGCTCCTCGAGCGCGGCGCGGGCGGCATCGATCTGCTCGGCGGTGACGGGCTCGTTGTAGAGCTCGACACGGGAGCGCCCGCCGCGATCAGCGCGGGGCCGGTGGTTGAGCGTGCGCGCCCAGGTCTGAGCGACGAGCTTGAGGGCCTGGGCGGCAAGCTTATGCGGGGTCGTGCCGCGTAGGTCGAGCGCGGGTACTGCCTGCCGAAAGAGGCCAAATGCGCCCTCGCAATGCGCTTTGTTCTGGGGTCGCTGCGTCGTCGCACGAATGGGGATGGTGACGTCGCCGAGCGCGGTCCTGACCTCGTCGGTGTGGTTCGAGGGCTTGTTGTCGAGCAGCAGCGCGAGCGGCTCCTCTTGCGTCGTGGTGATGCCGTCGGCGAGGGCCTCCGTTATGGCGGCGCTGTCCTCCTCCTCTCGGATGGACATGCCGACGAAGCCCCCGCTGTACGTGTCGACCATCAGCTCGAGGTTGAAGACGAAGCGCTGGCCGTTGAGCGTGACGGCGATCGGCGAGCCGTCGCCAATCCACTGCGCGCCGCCGAAAAAGGTGGCGAAGGAGTTGCGCAGCGCGTCCTCGTCGGGCGAGCGTCCAGGCCGCCGTCGCGGCCGGCGCTTGCCGTACACGGAGAGGATGTTGGAGATGAGCGCGGGCCCGAAGGAGACGCGCTGCTCCTCGCGCAGGTACTTGCAGAAGTCCCGGAAGGTGCCCTCCCAGCCCTTCCAAGAGGCGAGCACCACCTCGATCTCCGCGCTCGGGTGCACCGTGCCCGGTGCGTCCGCGTTGTCATCACCATCGGGCGCGCCATCACGGCCCCCACTGCCTACGCCCGCGGCGAGCCAATCCTTCAAGGTGCCCAGCGGGATCATGACCGCCTCGGCGAAGTGCTCGAGCTTCCACGTCGCGGTGAAGCTCGCGCAGCTCCAGGACGTACCGGCGGAAGGCGTCGCCGTAGTAGGTCCGCTGGGGCCCCTCCGAGACACAGCCCGGGTGGGCCCTTATGAAGGCCGTGACGGCGCGCAGCAGCGTGTACGCCACGTCGCGGTTGACCTCGCATGGCGGCGACGGGGGCCGGCCGACGGGGCGCAGCACCGAGGGCAGGACGCGGCGCAGCTCGTCGCGCACCTCGTAGGCGCGGCTACGCGAGACGCCCGTGGCCGCGGTGATCTCTTCGACGGTGGGACCGGCCAGCCCGCGGGCGCGCTGGTGCTCGTGCGCCAGCAAGAGCACGCCAGCGACGAGCACGGTGGAGACAGCGGCGCCGATATCGGCTACGGCCGCCATCTGGTCCTTCGGAGCGGACGATGCGCGGACTTCAGCCTGCTCGGGTCCATCCCCCGCTCTCCGTCCAGCGGCGCTACGTCTGCGAGGCCATTGAGGTCGTCGGCTCTCCAGAGCGGGGGCTACGCGTCGATGTCGGCGAGGAACTCACCGCCTGACCCGATCTGATCGTGCGCACGACGCAGGTCGGACGCGCCTTCTCATGCGGCCAGGGTATCGTCACGCCGACCATCCGCGGACGATCGTGTGCCGCCACTGGACGTCGAACGTCGGTCCGGCAGCGCGCTGTACGATGAAGCATGAGACCCACGTCCATCGTACTCAGCGCGGCTCCGATGGCGCCGCGCGCCGACCCGGAGCGATCTCGACGCCACAGACCACACGCGACTCTGGCGCGCCGAGCTGCTGGCTGCCGAGCCCTACGCCGATCCTCAGTCGGAGCAGGAGCCCCGTGACCGCCGGCCCTTCGAAGCGGCTCGTCAGGAGCCCTTCCACCGCCGTGCCCGTCTCACCGAAGAACGAGCGCAGCGCCGTCGCGCCGAAGACTTCGGGTCCGACGATGAGGGACCAGTCGTCGCGTCGCCCGAAGGGCAGCCTCACGCCGCCGGCGAAGCCGAAGAGAAACTCGCTGCCGTGCGGGGCCCCGGGGGCGGGCGCCTCGTCGAGCGGTCGGACGTGGACGCCGACGTGGCCCGCGTACGTGAAGGCGTGCGCGTCGCCGGCAAAGAGGAGCCGGAACATGCCCCGGAACGTGTCGTCGGTCGCGTAGTCGGAGCGGTTGCCGTTCGGGATGAAGAGCTGAGCGCCGGCGCCGAGACGGAACGGGGCCCGCCTTTCGCCGAAGAGGCGCACGTCCGCGCCAAGGCGCACGTCGGAGATCGGGTCGGGGTTCGACCCCGGGTCGAGCGACGGGCCGGTGAACCCGTACCCGCGCACCGTGCCGCTGTCGCCCTGGATAGCGAGCGGCGAGGTGGCGTTCAGGTAGAAGCGGAAGCGGTCGTAGGTGATCGAGGCCCCCACGTCCATGAACGCCTCGTCGGAGACGACGGCGAGGCGGTGGGTGCCGTCGCCGACGCGCAGCGGGTTCCTTGCGTATCCGAACGTGAGCCCCATGGCGCCATGCAGGCCGCCGTACAGATCGAGCTCGTCCATCACGAGCCAGCCGCCGCCCGGGGCCGAGGGATAGAAGCGCTCGACCGCGAACCCCTGGACGGGCTGCTGCGCCAGCGCCCGCGACGGGGCGGCGGCCATCACCGCGAGGACGGCGAGGCCGAGCGCGCGGCGGCTAGAACTCCGCATGGATCTTCATCCCCGGGATGTGCGATCGGGCCCGCGCGATCGGCGTTGTAGCCGGGGTTCCAGATGAGCTGGTAGTCGGCTGCCAGCCGAATCGCGCGGAAGAGGTTCGCGCTGTAGAACGTCTCGACGAGGCCCTCGGGCGCCTGGCGGAGGTGGCCGTCGCCGATGAACCCGTCGACGCCGCCCATCGCCAGGTACTTCGCGTGGATCTGCGAGATCCAGCTCATCTGGAAGCCGATGCCCGTGATGTCGAGGGGACGCC
Source organism: uncultured delta proteobacterium (assembly GCA_963827955.1). Lineage (GTDB taxonomy): Bacteria > Myxococcota_A > Polyangia > Polyangiales > Polyangiaceae > CAWHDJ01. The sequence goes on from CAWHDJ010000018.1 coordinate 1,055,920, forward strand.
TCCAGGGGGCGCCCCGCGCCACCACGGCGAACGAGAGGTCCGCGTCGGCGGAGTCGTAGGCGTCGACCTCGGACTGGCCGTCGGAGATCATGGCCCGCAGCGCGAGCCCGACGTCCTTGGTGACGAGCTGGTCGGCGTTGATGCCGACGCCGAGCTTGGCGTTGGCCCTCCGCACCCAGCAGAAGTCGGGCGCGGTGAAGTTTTTCGAGCCGTAGTTGTAGCTGCCGGCGGGGCAGTCGCCGGCGTTCTTGCGCGGATCGGCCTCGAAGGCCGCGATGGCCTCGTCGAATCGCCCGCTGTACACGTGGTTCAGGTAACCGAGGAGGCGCAGGGTCCCGGGCTGCCCGCCGATCGTGTGGCGATGCTCGAACTCCAGCGACTCGCCGAAGCGCTCCCAGAAGCGGAAGTCGAGCGACTGCTCGTTGGGGTTCTTGGGCGGGAGGTAGTGGCCCCACCGGATCGTCCAGTCGTCCCAGTACAGCTCGAGGGCGGGGCCGACGGTGAAGCCGCGGGCGTCGGCGGGGAAGTCGTAGGACGAGTGCGTCATGAACGCCTCGTTGAAGAACGTGTGCCGCGGGTCCTCGAGGACGTTGTTCTTGTCGAAGAGGTCGATGACGCCGTAGTTGCCGAACGTGAGGACGAGCCGCCGGCTCTGGACGTCGCCGCCGAGCTGGAGGGGCTTCGAGTCCTGGTGTTGCGTCGCGCCGCCGAGGTTCCACGTCTGCCGGAGGAAGATGCGCGCTCGGTAGAAAGTCGGTGTCACGGAGCCGGTCTTCTGGAGCTCAAAGTCCTCGGTCACGCCGCCAAGCCCGTGGAGGCCCGAGAGCGCCCGCTCCGAGAGGATGTCGGGCTCGTAGTAGAGCTCTCCGCCAGGCCAGAGCTTCGCGCCAAGGAACAGCGAGAACGTGGCGGTGAAGCTCCGCTCGTAGTGGGTGTTGAACGAGTTGGTGCTGCCGTTCGCGTTGGTGTACGGCGCGCTGAACGGGAGCTTGAAGGCGGTGATGTACGAGAACTGCCCGTAGGCGTTCCAGCGCTCGTCGGTCAGATCGTGGAGCCCGCGGCTCGCGAGCAGGCTCATGATGCTGAAGGTGGCGTCCTCCGCCGGCGGCGCCGGTGCGGGCTCGGCGCCCGCGCGCGCAGAGGCGCACAGGACGCAGGCGACGAGGCCAGCCTGGAGCAGGCGCGCGATCATGGGCGCGCGGCGCTCGTCGTGCAGGTCGCGGCGTCGTAGGCGAGCCCCGCGAAGTCGGTTGGAAAGGCGCGCTGGGTGAGGAAGTCCGCCTCCTCTTGGCCGATGAAGCTCCCCGCGGCGCAGTCGCCGGCGAACGCCGTCGCGTCGATGGAGATCTCGAAGCGTGCCGTCGAGGTCGACCGCGAAGCCTTCCCGCGATACCACGGCGACGAGGGCCGTCGGCGGCGAGGCGCTCGTCGGGTCCCACCCCGGCGCAAGGACGGCATACGCCGTGTTGGCGGACGCGGGCACGGTGCTCTGCGGCGTCGAGGAGGCGCCGGGCAGGAGTGGCGCCGGCAGCGACGTCGCGACCCACAGCGCGTCGTAGACGACGACGTGCCTCGCCGCGTCCCGCGGGTAGCCGTTCTCGAAGACGAGGTTCGTGCTCGGTGTGTCGCACCCCGTCACCGAAAGCGACGAGAGGGCACCAGCCAAGGCGGTGGCGCGCATGAGGAGAGCGAGCGACGGCATCGGGCGGCGCGCCCCAGCAACGGGCGTGCCGTCCCGCGGTCTCCGCGCGTCCGGGCAGTCCGCGTCCGTTGCTCCCGCGTCCCGGCAACTTGCCGCACCGTCGGGGCAACGAGCCGGCATTTTGCCGGGTCGGCTCTCGTACGGGGGCACGGCCTGTCGGTGGGCTCGGCGTGACTCGGCTCACGTGCTCCGCGTGGGGGCCCAGGCACGGTACGTGCTCCATGCCCCCGCCTCATGAAGCGAGAGCTCAGCGGTGCGATCGCCGTCGTGCTCGCGACCAGCGTGTGCGTGGCGTGCGCGCCGGACCGGCGCGCGCGCACCGACTCGCCGCCGCGGAGCGACGCCGTGCCCGAAACGGCGCGGCTGGAGAGGAGCTGCGAGGTCGAACAAAACGCGGAGGCGTGCCTCTCGCTCGCCGAGAACCTGCGCGACCAGGCTGGGGGCGTCGCGAGCCGCGAGGCCCGCATCGGCGAGCTCCTGGAGCGCGCGATGAAGCTCTACCGCGAGCGATGCGATCGGGGAGACCGGGACGCGTGCGGCGTCGTGGCCCGCGTCGCGAATCGAAGGCTGCTCTCGATCCCGCGCGGCGATCCGGCAGGAGACGACGTTGCGAGGACGCTCTTCGAGGCCCTGGAGAAGGGTTGCCTGGCCGGCGACGGCGCGAGCTGTCGGGACGCGGCGAGAGCTTACGTGCGCGGCGAGCGCCTGACGCGAGATCCCGCGCGGGCGCGCGAGCTCGCCGAGCGCGGCTGCGGCGACACGCTCACCCAGGGCTGTACGGAGCTCGGGTTCATCTATGCGGATGGCGTGGGCGTCGATCCGGACGCGCGGCGCGCGCGCGATTCTGTTCGAGCGAGGCTGCGCCGGGGGCGACGGGGGCGGCTGTCTCGCGCTCGGCGGGCTCATCGCCGAGCCGGGCGATCCCTCGCCCGACATGGTGCGCGTGACCAGCCTGTTCGAGAAGGGTTGCCGGCTGAAGTACGCGCCGGCTTGCTCGGCGCTCGGTCGGCTCCTTTTGCTAGGCCAGGGCATCCCGAGGGACGAGGCGCAGGGGCTCTCGTGGATGGCGCAGGCTTGTGAGCTGGGAGACCTGTCCGCTTGCAACGAGGTCCACGCGCGGGCTCCGAACCGGCCGCCGGTCGCGCCCGCGCCGAGCCCGCTCTTCTGAGGCCGCGCGAAAGCCATGTCCGGCCCCGTCCGTGCTAACACGCGCGCCAACGTGCAAGGCGCCTTCCCGTCCGATTGGTCCGTTCTCGTGATCGACGACGATCGGGGGTCCGCCAGTCCCTTCGCCTCTGCCTCGAAGCCGCCGGTGCGCGCGTGTTCGGCGTGGGCACCAAGAGCGGCGCCATCGAGGCCCTCGAGCGGCGGCGCTTCGACGTGGTCCTCCTCGATCTCTGGCTCGGCGCCGAGTCGGGGCTCGACGTGCTGCCGGAGATCCTCCGACCAGCAGCCTGGCGTCGCCGTCATCGTCATCACCGCGTTCGCCACGTTCGAGAGCGCCGTGCAGGCGATGAAGCTCGGCGCGGTCGACTATCTGCCCAAGCCGTTCACGCCGGAGCAGGTACGGCATGCGACCCAGGCGGGTCGTCGAGGCCCGCGTCCTGAAGCAGCGCGTCTCCGAGCTCGAGGAGCGGCTCGACGAGGCGGGCGCCGCCGGCTTCTTCGAGTCATCGAGCGCCTCGTTCCGCGGGTTCCTGCAAACGGCCGCGCGCGTGGCGGCGGCCGACTGCACCGTGCTCCTGCGGGGCGAGAGTGGGACCGGGAAGAACGTGATGGCGCAGTGGGTCCGCGCGCACAGCCCGCGCGAGGGCGCGCCCTTCGTCAGCGTCAACTGCCCCGCGCTCTCCACCGAGCTGATGAGCAGCACCCTCTTCGGGCACAAGAAGGGGACGTTCACCGGGGCCGACGCCGACGCCGTCGGCAAGGTGCAGAAGGCCGAGGGTGGCACGCTCTTCCTGGACGAGGTTGGCGACCTCGCGCCGGACGCGCAGGTGCGGCTGCTGCGCTTCCTCAACGATTGGTCCTACGAGCGCCTTGGGGAACCGAAGGAGCGCACAGCCGACGTCCGCCTCATCGCCGCTACGAACCGGCCGCTCGAGGAGGAGGTTCGCGCAGGCCGCTTCCGCGAGGATCTCTTCTTCCGGCTCAACGTGGTGACGCTCACCTTGCCGCCGCTGCGCGAGCGGCTCGAGGACGCGTTGCCGCTCGCCCAGCACTACCTCCGGTTCTTCGCGAGGCGCAGGAGCCAGGAGCCGTGCGAACTCTCGCCCGAGGCGGAGCAGGCGATCCTCGCGCACGGTTGGCCCGGCAACCTGCGTGAGCTGTGCAACGCCGTAGAGCGCGCGACGATCCTCGCCCAGAGCCGGGTGATCCAGCCGCACGATTCCGGGCATCCCGAGCGTGGCGGGGCCTGTCTCGCGCCGCTCGGGCGCGGCGGTCGCGCTCGGTGCCGACGTCTCGCTGGACGAGCTGGAGCGCGAGCACATCGCGCGCGTGGTCGCGCGGGCGCCCACGCTGGAGGCCGCCGCGCGTACGCTCGGCATCGACGCGCGCACGCTACAGCGCAAGCGCAAGCACTACGGCCTCGCGTGAGCCGGGGAGCCTCGGGGCGATGATCGAGCTCAGCCTTCGCGCGCGTTTCCTCGTCTCCGGCGCCGCGCTCGTCCTCACCACGGTCGCGTCCGGAGCCTGGAGCGCCATGGCGTTCGCGCGTCTGAGCAGCGTGGTCGGCGAGACCCTGCGCGACACCGAGCAGACCACAGCGGCGACCGCGGCGGTCGCGAACGCCCTCGAGCGGGAGGACGACGCGCTCCTCCTGTGGCTCTCCGGTGACCCGCAGGCGGAGCGGCGACTCGCGGACGAGCGTGCGAGCGTGGGGGCGGCGTTCGCCCGGCTCGACGCGCTGCTCACGACGCCGAGCGAGCACGAGGCTGCGGGCGCGCTGCGCCGCGACGTCGATGCGTACCACAGCGCCGGCGACGCCCTCGTCGCCGCCGCGCGCCACCCCGACGCCCTCGCCGGCTACCACCGCGGCGTCAACCCCCTGCTCCGGCGCGCGGTGACCGACGCCGGGAGCATCCGGGACCAGCACTTCAGGTCGACCCAGGAGGCCGCCGCCTGGGCGCGGGATGAGGCGCGCCGCGCGACCGGCATGGTCGCCGGCATCTCCTTCGCCGCGCTGCTCCTGTCGGTGATCGTCTCGTTCCGCCTGGCGCGACGGATCGTACTGGCCACTGCGCCAGCTCACGACGAGCGTCGACGCCGTTCGCCGCGGCGACTTCGAGCGTCGGGTGGAGCCGGCGTCGGACGACGAGCTGGGCCGGCTCGCGGAGGGCTTCAATCGCATGGCAGAGCACCTCGCCGAGTTCCGCCGCGCCAACATCGGGGAGGTTCTGCGCGCCAAGGAGACGCTGGAGGCGACGATCGCGGCGCTGCCGGACGCCGTCATCGTCGTGGACCCCGACGGGACGGTCTCCTCCATCAACGCGCTAGCGCGGAGCATCCTCGGCCTGGCGGCGCCGGACGAGCCCAGGGGCATGGACGATCTGCCGCTGCCGGCAGCCGCCTTCGTCGCGCTCCGCGAGGCGCTGCACGCGGACCGCCGCGAGGTCCCGACCATGCGCCTGGATCGGGCTATCGTGGTCTCGCTGGGCGGGAGGGAGCGGGCGCTCCTGCCGCGCGTCGTCCCCGTGCCGGGCTTCGCCGGCGGGCGCCGCGGCGCGGTGCTCGTGTTGCACGACGTCACCGAGCTCGTACGGCTCGACGAGATGCGCCTCGAGCTCATCGCTGTGGCGTCGCACGAGCTGCGTACGCCGCTGACGACGATGCGCATGACGCTCCTGATGCTGAAGGAAGACGCGGGCGCGCTCGCCCAGCGGCACCAGGACCTGCTCGCGACCGCGCTGCTCGGCGTGGAACAGCTCGCGGGCACGATCGACGAGTTCCTCGATCTCACCCGTATCGAGGCAGGTCAGCTCCGGCTCGCGTGGGACCGTATCGACGTCGCCGCGCTGGTCGCGCACGCCGTGCGCCCGCTCAAACCGCGCTGCGAGGAGGCCGGCGTGGCGCTCTCGGTGCGGATTGAGGAGGGCGCGCCCACGGCCCTCTGGGGGGACCCCGCGCGGCTCCAGGTCGTCGTCACGAACGTCCTGACCAACGCGCTCAAGTACACGCCGACGGGCGGGGACGTGACCGTGCGGGTGTCGCCCGACGGAGCCTGCGTGCGGATCGCCGTGACGGACACGGGCTCCGGCATCCCTCCGGAGTATCGGGAGCGGATCTTCGAGAAATTCTTCCGCGTCGAGCACGTGCAGGGCGGCGAACAGGGGGTGCGCGGGTCCGGCATCGGGCTCTACCTGTCGAGGCAGATCGTCGAAGCCCACGGCGGGCGCATCGTGTGCTTGCCGGGTGAAGGTGCGCGCGGCACGACCATCGCGTTCTCGCTGCCCGTCGAGCGGGCGGACGGCGCACCAGCGTCCTGAGCGGCGCCGCGGCGCCTCAGCTCGCCGGAGCTTCCCACTCGAGGGACCGGTGGATGGCCTCGATTCGGTCGACGTCGACGGGGACTCCGACCGCGTCGCCCGCGCGGGCAAGGAAGCGCCGCTCCGGATGGCGGGTCGGGCCGCGCAGCCCAGCGACCACCGCCATCGCGTCGGCGAGCGCCGCGCGCTCGCGCGCGCCGAGCAGGGACACGCGTTCCAGCCAGCACCGCTCGTCGGGCGCGTCGATGTGCCGAGCGTCGTGCAGCGCCGCCGCCCTCTCGTCGTCCGAGAGAGACCGAGCAATGGCCGCGACGACCAGGAGCTCTTCGTACGTCGCGACGCCGTTGGCGGTGGCGAGCAGCCAGGCGCCTTCGACGAGGAGGGCGCGGGGCCCGTTGAAGCTCGCGTTTCGTAGCGCCTCGCGCAGGGCGGCGCGCCGGCGGACGAAGCAGCGGGCCGTTGCACCTACGCGCATCGTGGCCCGGTAGCTGCCCGCCGCGCCCACCGGGATGCCAACAAACGGCACGAGACCGAGCACCGCGTCCTCGAGGATGCTGCGCCCGAGCCGTGCCAGGATCTCGTCCGCCGTCGCCAGGCGCGAGGCTTCGCCAGCGCGCCACGGTCCGTCTGCTTTGCTGGCGTGGAGCGCGAGGTCGAAGATCTCTGCCAGCTCCGCCGTGTCGCGCACGTCGGACGGCACGCCGTAGATCGACCCGAGGTCGAAGACCAGCTCGATCTGCACCTTCGCGGACGCGACGATCTCGCCCGCAAGCGACGCTACAACGGCCGGGACACAGATCGGCGCGGCGAGGCCCTCGGTCAGGATCGTCAGAACCTCGCCGACCTGGGCGCCTGCGGCCGCGAGCCCGCCGGAGAGCGCCGCTCGGCGCGCGGCGTGCGCGATGTGGCGATCGGCGCGCTCGTCCGCAGTCATGCCGGGGTAGAGGGCGTCCCAGTCGGGGCTGTTCCTCTCCGCCAGCGAGCGCTCCACGCGCTCGCGCAGGAGCTCGCCGAACCAGCCAAGCCCCTCGGTCGGCAACACGCCGAGCCGCCGCGCGCTCGCGCGCAGCCCTTCGATGTCCAGGCTACTGGTGGTGTCCCGGCAAAATGCCGGCTCGTAGGCCGAGACGGGGGGCGAAACGCCTGGACGAGATGGGCGCGCGAAGCGCGGGAGCAGCCGCCGGACGGTGGTCGTGATGGCGCGGGTTACCATGGCGCTCGCGGAGGACGCACGCTTCGTGCCCGAGTTGCCTCCTCCTTATGGAGGAGAAAGGTCCCGGCTGTTCGTGAACTGGGCCACCGCGAGAAGACGCCCGTGCGAACGGTTTGCTGCCACACGCCTGCACGGCCCCAGGCGGTGTTCGATCGGAGGTTCGGAGGCAAGCTCCCCGCGTCGTCGCCGAGCGCGATCAGGGGCGGGCGTCCGCCGGCAGCTCGAGCAGGCGCTGGCCGAGAAGCCACACCTCGGCCACGCCGCCCTTGCTCGTGACCTTGAAGAGCTCCAGGCACCGCTCGCGCAGGTCGAGCAAGTCGCTCGCGTCGCGGCCGGAGCCCGCCTCGATGCGCGCGAGGACCTCGTTGACGCGCCCGTAGTATCTGTCAGCCGGAACAAGCAGGCCGCCGAGGGCGTGGTGCGTACGCGCATGGTTGTACCAGTGCAGGTGAGCTACGAGACGCCGCCGCATCTCTGCCGAATCATAGAAGCGATGGGCGTCGAACAGCTCCTTGTGGAGATTGGCGTTGAAGACCTCCACCTTCCCATTCCACTCTTTGTGCTCGGCCTCGAGGTGATCGATCCCGAGCTCGGTCAAGAGCGCCGTGAAGCGCGAGACACCCTTCCACGACCAGAAGGCCGCGCCCTTGTCGCTCATCACCATCTCGGGTCGACCGTGGCGCGCGATTGCCTCCTCGAAGGCGGCGATCACGAAGTCGGCTCGCTCGCCGCCCTCGTCCACGCCATGGCCGACAACGTAGCGCGAGAAGTCGTCGATGATGATCAGCGTGAAGGTGTTCGCGCGGTGGATGTTGCGCTGCACGAAGTCCAGATGCCAGAGGTGATTCGGGCGCGTCGCCTCGTAGCGCTGGTCGTGCACCTTGCGCTCCACCTTCGGCGGGCGATACCCCGCCCCCTCCATCACCCGGCGCACCGTGTTGACGCTCGTCCGGATGCCCTTGCGCCGGAGCTGGTTGCGGATCTGGCTCGGCCCGAGCCCCGGATGGCGGTGCCACTCGTCGAGGATCTCCTTGTCGCGCTGCGCCTCGATCTCCTTCGGCGCCGGCCCCGACGTCGGCGATGGGCCGTTGCCCGCCGCGGCGCTGTGGACCTTCCGCTGCCAGCCGTAGATCGAGTACCGGCTCACGCCGAACTTCTTGCTCGCCTCGGTGATCCCATGCGCGGCGGCGTGCTCGAGGACCTCGGCCTTCTGCGACGGCGTGTAGATCATTGCCACCCGCCTCTTGAGCGGTCGACGCACCGGCGGTTGCATGGTTGCCGCGGGCTCCTCGCGCTTCGCCTCGGCCGGCGGCGCCCCTACCTTCGTGTTCTCGGCCTGCTCCGCGCCGGCCTGCCCCGCTGCCACCTGCCCATCGCGCGTCTCCTCCTCCGCGGCTCCCTTCCGCTTGCGTCTGGGCCGCGCTCTTTCCTTCGACTTGCGCGCCATCGTCTTCGCCCCCGCTACTTGAGCCCACTTGGTCAGGGTCGTCTGGGGGACGCCATGCTTCCTCGCCGCCGCGCTGATTCCGAGCGCGGGAACGTCCACCAGCACCGCCTCGCGCTCCTCATTCGTGTAGCTTCGTCGCGCAGCCATCCGGTCCTCCTGCCGCGTGGGGCGCCTCGGGAGCGTCCGGAGTTTCAGCCCCGATCACGGACGGGCAGATGATGGACAAGCGCACCTACCGCGATGGATGGGTAGAAGGGAGCGAACCCATGACCTACCGCGCTGCCATCCCCGACCGTCTCTATCTCTGCCCCGCCTGCGGCGCCCCGGAGAATGCGCCCATCCAGGGAGGACGGGTTGCCTGCACGCAGTGCCGCGCGAGCCACGTGCTGGCCGACCGCACCACCCTTCCCACGCATCCTGCCGTGTTCGAGATGCCCCCGAACGATCCGGTGCGCCTCCAGTACCTCCGCGCGCAGGACGGGCGCCCGCGCCAAGTCCCGCCGACGCTCCAGGCGGTGCTGGGCGGGACGAGCGTACAGCCGGGCCGCGAGCAGGAGGCCCTCGCCATCTGGCAGTCGCTCCGCGCGCGGTCGCAGCGGGGTGACGTCGCGGCGAGCGAGGATCTCACGACGCTCACGTTGATCCTCGTCCAGATGCCCTCGACGCGGCCCGAGCTCTGCGACGCGCTCTCGGAGAGCGCGTTCGACGCGGCGGTGCTACCGCGCCACCAGCAGGAGATGCTCGGCCGCCTCGCACGCGCCGCGATCGCGCGCGGGGATCGCGACCGCGCGCAGCGCTACCTCTCCTGGATGGCGCCGTGGTCGCCCGAGCTGGACATGGACAGCGAGCTTCGCCTCTCTGCCGCCGCGCTGGCGACCCTAGATCGCGATGGCCGGCGCGTGCTCGCCCTGCTCGGCGGACAGAAGGACGCGATCCCGATCGCCGACTCGATGGACGCGCTCGCCACAGTCTTCCGGGCCAACGCTTACGAGATGCTGGGCGACCCCGAAACCGCCGCACGTACCCTCCGCGAGCTGCCCGAGGCGAGGATGCTGCCGCTCGTGTGCAACGCCTTCTCGTCCTTGCGTCTCTGCCAGCAGTCGGCATCGGCGTACACCGCAGCCACGACTCACGAGGCGGCGCGCCGTGCTGCATCGAGTGCGGAAGGTTTCGGCTTGATGTTCGGCGTCATTCTCGTTCTCACCGCGCTGCTCCAGGTGCCGTTCGCCTTCGTGGGCCGCCGCGCGAGCTACGTCAACCTCGTGATTGGCGCGATCATGGCGCTCGTCGGCGTCGCCGTCGCGGCACGCGCACAGGTCAAGGGCAAGCACGCGGCGTGGCTGCGAGTGCATGGCCTCTCCCTCGCTGCGCGCATCCTGAGCGTTGAACCCACCGGCACGCGGATCAACAACGTGCCCATGTGCCGCGTCAGAGTCGAGGTCGCCGGCCCCGATGGGCCCTACTCGACCAGCTTCGACAAGCTGGTGCCGGAGCACCAGCTCGCGATGTTGGCCGGCGGAGACGTTCGCGTGCGAGCCAACCCGGGCAACCTCCAGGAGGTCATCCTCGAGGAGTGAAGGCTGGGGACCGACCCCATCGGCCGCAAGGTGGCCCCGCTCCTCACTACGCGCACCCCGCCTGCCGACGGTCTAACGCAACGCGACACGCTCGCCGCATTAGGCGTGCGCAGCGCCCACAGCCCGCAGCCACGGCCGCTTCCATCGACCATCAGGAACCGCTCTGGTCGCGCATCCGCACGCTCTCCCGGGCCCGGCGCCACGTACGAGAACGCCTCGCGCGTCGATTTCCCTAAAAAAAGACGGACACCGGGAAGGGCCCTACAGCGATGGACGGGTAGAGGCGGTGAAAGGACCGGACCGGCGCCCCGGGGGGGGCGGCGCTTTGCCCGGAGAAGGTGACCCCATGCACGACGTCTTCAAAATCAGCTCCCCCGCGCTACCCAAGGACACGGGTGTGGTCGGCTTCCGCGGCTCGGAGGGTATCTCCCGGCTCTACGCGTTCGAGATCCACCTGGCGCTCGCCCCTGGCGACGCGGATGCCTTCGAGCTCCCCTCGCGCCGTGGGCGCCAAGGGCACCCTCACCGTCGACCGGCACGACGGCCGCCCGCCATTCGCCTTCCACGGCATCTTCGCCGAGGCGACGCTCGTCCACCAGGAGCCCGACGGCCGCGCCTTCCTCCGGGCCGTCCTGGTGCCGCGCCTCTGGCAGCTCACGCAGTCGCTGCACAGCCGCATCTTCACCCAGCAGTCCATCCCCGACATCCTGAAGAAGACGCTGGAGGATGGCGGGCTCACCTCCTCTGACTTCAGCTTCCAGCTCACCGGCCAGTACGCCACGGAGGAGCACGTCTGCCAGTACCGCGAGAGCGGCTTCGCCTTCTTCTCGCGGTGGATGGAGCGGGAGGGCCTCTACTACTTCTTCGAGCACGGCGACGACGGGGAGAAGCTCATCATCGCCGACGACAAGTCCGCGCACGAGGGTCTGGTGCCCAAGCCGGTGCGGTACTTTCCCCTTCTCGGGCATGACATGAGCGCTGGGGAGTGCCTGCACACCTTCCTGTGCCGGCAGCGAGCGCTTCCGGCCAGCGTGACCTTCAAGGACTACGACCACGCGAAGCCCTCGCTCGACGTCTCCGGAACGGCGCCCGTATCCGCGACGGGCGCCGGCGAGGTGCACGTCCACGGCGCGCGATTTTTCACGCCCGACGACGGCAAGCGCCTCGCCAAGCTTCGCGCGGAGGAGATGCTCGCCCGCCAACAGGTATTCACCGGGACCGGCACCGCGCTCTACCTGCGGTCGGGCTACACGTTCGACCTGACCGATCACCCGCGGGCTGCCTTCGACGCGACGTACCTCGTGACCGAGGTGGAGCACTTCGGTAACCAGGCGGCCAGGACCCCGGAGATGCTCAGGCTCACGGGGCTCGCGGAGGTGGCGGAGGACGAGGTGTACCGCGCCGAGGTCACGGCCATCCCCGCTACCGTGCAGTTCCGGGCAGAGCCGCGAGCGGTCTGGCCGCGGATTTATGGCACCGAGCACGGCACGGTGGACGGGGAGGCCGACAGCGAGTACGCGCAGCTCGACGACCATGGGCGTTACCTCGTCCGGTTCGCGTTCGACGAGAGCGACCTGGCCGATGGGAAGGCGTCGACCCGCGTCCGGATGATGCAGCCTCACGGCGGCGGGGTCGAAGGCTGGCACTTCCCGCTGCGAAAGGGGACGGAGGTGCTGTTCACGTTTCTGGGCGGGGACCCAGACCGACCCGTAATCGCGGGCGTCGTGCCGAACACGGAGAAGCCGAGCCCGGTGACGAAGGCGAACCAGACACGGAACGTGATCCAGACGGGCGGGCGCAACAGGCTCGAGATCGAGGACAAGAAGGGGTTCGAGCGGATCACGTGGACCACTCCGTTCGCGAACACGATGATCCGCATGGGCTCACCGAACGCCGACCACGAGATGATCATCCGGACCGACGGCGCCACGCAGCTCGACGCAGGGCAGGATTGGGATGTCACTGTTGGCGGACACCTGTTCGAGCATGTGACCGGCCCGGTCGCCGAGAACTATGACACCGGGCATGGGACGACGATCAAGGGCGGTCGAATCCAGAACGTGACGTCGGGCGGGATGACCACCGACGTCGTTGGTGGCTGGTCCCACACGGTGGACGGTGGGGGCAAAATGGACATCGACGGCGGCTTCAAGGTGAACGTCACCGGCGACGCGATCACGACCGTGAGCGCTGACGCGGAGACCTTCGTAGGTGCCAACGAGGCGCACGTCGTCGGCGGCACCGCGACGCACATCGTCTGCGGCTCGGTATTCCAGAACTACGGCCCAGTGACGGCTGTGTGCGCGAGCCTAGACTGGAGCATCCCCGGCGGCGCGACGGTCCACACGCCAAAGTGGGAGGTCCAGTCGCCCGAGAAGAACTGGCTCACGGCGCAGGGCATCGAGACGAAGGGCATCAACAAGGAACTCACTGGCCTCAGCTTCGAGACCACTGGGGTCCTGGTCGAAAGCGTCGGCGGTCACGTGGAGAACGTCGGTCTGCACGTCGAGACCATCGCTCTTCACTTCGAGACCGTCGGAATGCACGGAGCCAACAAGCCGATCGAACTCGAAAGCCTCGGCACGTACGTGGGCCAACTCGGCGCGCACATCAAGTCGGCCGTGCTTCACGTGCTCAAGTGAAGGTGCGAGGCACGTCATGAAGGTCATCAAGCCCATCAAGCTCCCGATTCTCACCCGCATTGTAGAGCGCGCCCATAAGCCGGAAGCTCCACGTTGCCGCCATGCTCGGCTTCTCGCTTGACGCCCCCCGCGCCCTCCTCGACGAGATGGCCTTCTGGTCCACGGTGGCCGACGCGCTCGGCGCCTCGGGCGTGGTGGACGAGGGGTTCGCGAAGTGCCGGGGCGAGCTGCTCGTCGCCGGAAGCTTCTTCGCACCGGACGGGATGCCGCTGGCTGCCTCGTACGTCCGCACGAGGGTCGGCGCGGCGGACAAGCGCCTCGCAGTTGTCGGCAACCGCCTATGGAAAGACCATGCCGCGACCGATCCGGAGCCGATGGTGTCGATGCCGATCGACTGGGCGCACGCGTTCGGCGGTCCGCGCTTCGACCGGAACCCCTACGGCAAGGGCATCGACCCGCTGGTGAGCGGGGGGCTGGCGATCCCGCTCCCCAACGTCGACCACTACGGCGCGATTACGCGCTCACCGGCCGACCGCGGCCAGCCCGCCGGCTTCCTGCCGATGGACGTCACCTTCGCCCAACGGCGGGCGCGCGCGGGGACGTACGATCAACACTGGCTCGACGAGCACTTCCCGGGCCTAGCCGCGGACGCAGCGCCGACCTTCTTCAACGTCGCGCCCGAGGATCAGTGGATCGAAGGCTTCTTTCGCGGCGATGAGGAAATCCTCGTCGAGAACATGCACCCCGAGCGTCCCCGTATCGAGGGCCGGCTCCCGGGCCTCGCCGCGCGCTGCTTCGTCACCCAGCGCGTGCCCGAGGGTGAGCGCTTCGTCGAGGTCCCGCTCCGCTGGGACACGGTCTGGCTCTTTCCCTCAGCCGCGGCCGCAGTCGTTATCGCGCACGGTACGCACGCGGTCTCCGAGGACGACGCCGCGGACGTGGTGCACCTGATCTGTGGGTGCGAGGACCCGACGTCGCAGCGGCCGGCGGAGCATTACCAGCAGGCGCTCGCACGCCGCCTCGACAAGGACAAGGGCGCCCTCGCCGGGCTCTCGGACAGTGACCTGATGCCGCCGCGCGCGTCGGGCGTGGCTCCGAATATCGGCGAAATCGACATCGCGCGGTGGGTGAAGAGCGAGGGCCTGCACGCGAAGAACATGCGGCGGGGCGCACAGCGGACGCGCGCGGAGGTGAGGGCGATGGTCGAGGCAAACGGGCTCGACCCGAAGGACTACGGACTCGGCGAACCTCTGCCCGAGCTAGAAGAGCCGCCGGTCGACGACCTCGATGCGCTGGCGGCCTACATGGAGGCGCAATCGGCGCGTGCGGACGCGATGCTCGCGGAGGCCAGGGACAAGGAGGCGAACGCGCAGGAGGACGTACGGAGGAAGTGCGCGGAGATGGGGGTCGACCTCGACGCGATGATGGCGGAGGGAAAGAAGGGGGGCGTGGGGCCGCCGAAGCTCGACGCCGCGACCGAGGTCGAGAGGCTGCGCGATGTAGGCGTGAGAGGTGCGGAGGTCGACGCACTCAAGGCCGACGTGCGGCGGCAGGAGCAGGGCCTGATCGAGATGTACCGGCGCTTCGGGCACATGCAGCCCGCTGCGACCGCCATGGATCCGGAGGCGGCGGCGCGGCTGCGGGTGCTCGTCGCGCTCGCGATCGAGACCGGAGAGAGCCTCGCAGGGCGGGACTTTACGGGCGCGAACCTCTCCGGAATGCGCCTTGGCCACGTCGATCTCGCAGGGGCCTTCCTCGAAGCGGCCGACCTCTCGGACTGCTGGCTCGGCGACGCGAATCTGGAGGGCGCCGTGCTCGCGAAGGCGACCCTGCGGGGCGCCAGTCTCTTCAGAGCGAGGCTGCGTAGCGCGAATCTCGGCGGCGCTGTGCTCTGCGATGCGGTGTTCGAGCACGCGGATCTCACCGATGCCGTGCTGAGCGAGGCCGACCTTGCCGGCGCGCGGTTCGCGGGCGCGACGCTCACGGGCGCGGATTGGATCGAGGCGAAGCTCGCCGGGGTGGACTTCTCCGGCGCCGTGCTGAGTCAGTGCAACCTGATCAAGGCGGACCTGCGCGGCACGCGCTTTACCCGTGCGGACCTGTCCGACGCGAACCTCGTCGAGTGCACACTCGACGGGGCGGACTTCTCGGGCGCCAAGCTGGTGAAGACTACGTTCGTGGGATGCAAGGGTGAAGGAGTGTCGTTTCGCGAGGCGAATGTCCGGCAGGGGGTCCTCGTGCACGGCTCCTCCTTCGTGCGCGCCGACTTCCGCGATGCAGACATGGAGAAGGCCAACCTCCGGGGGACCGCCCTCGCGGGAGCGCACCTCGACCGGGCGAACCTCACCGGCGCGGACCTCTCCGAATGCGATGCCACTGGGGCCACCTTCGAGCGCGCAGTCCTCAAGGGGGCGCTCATGATTCGCACCGGCCTCGTCGACGTAACGCTGCGGGGCGCGAACCTGATGGATGCCCTCGCGTCCAAGGCTCGGCTCGCCGGGGCCGACTTCTCGGGGGCCAACCTCTTCCGCGCAGACCTCTCCCGTGTGGTCGGTGATGAACGGACGACGTTCGCCGAGGCGGAGCTGGGTCACGTGCGGCTCCTCCCGAAGGCCAACGTGCATCCCGGAGGTGCCCGATGAACCGCGATCTGCTCATGGACAAGGTGCGGCACGGCGAGCCCATCCGCCGCATGGATCTCTCGCATGTCGATCTCGAAGGCGCCGATCTTTCCGGGGCCGTGTTCGAGGAGGTCCGCTTCCCGAAGGCGCTTCACGGGGCGCTGCTCAAGGAATCGGTCTTCGTGTCGTGCGACTTCACGGAATGCGACCTAGCCGGCGCGGACCTGCACCTCGCCACCGTGTATCGCTCGAAGCTCGACGGTGCGCTCTTCGATGCGGCCAAGCTGATCGCGGCGAGCTTTGTCGAGAGCAGCGCTGACGGCGCTTCGCTCACAAGCGTCGAGGCCCCGATCGCGAGCTGGGTGAAGACCTCGCTCCGACGCGCGTCGTTCGTGGGCTCGAACCTCGACCGAGCGAACCTCGTGGAGATCGACGCCGAGGATGCAGTGTTCACGAACGCCAACCTGGAGAAAGCGACGCTCTACCAGGCCGACCTGCGCACGACCGACCTCGCGGGCGCGAACCTCACGCTCACGACGCTGGTCGAGGCCAAACTGGGGCCGAAGTCCTTCTCCGGCATCCGGCTCTTCCGGACGCAGTTCATGAAGAGCGACCTCGCGGGCGCCAGCTTCGCAGGCGTCGACTGCACGCAGTGCAACTTCATGGCGGCGGACCTCCAGGGGGCGACGTTCGAGCGGGCCACGGGGCCGCAGTGCTTCTTCGGCGAGGCGAAGCTCCAAGGTGCGAGGCTCGTCGGCGGCGACTTCCGCCAGGCCGTGTTCGAGAAGGCGGACCTCTCGAAGGCGGATCTCTCTGGCGCGATGCTCGAGGAGGCGTACTTCGCGCTCGCCGTCGCCGTGGGAGCTCGCTTTCGCGACGCCAGGCTGCGAGAGGCGAACTTCTCTCACGCCGACGCCACGGCGGCCGACTTCTCCGGGGCGGCTCTCTTTCGGACGAGGTTCCACCGCGCGAAGCGCGACGGCGCCGCCCTCGCCGAGCTGGCGGGGTGGCTCGGCGATGACGAGAACCTCGCAAGGATCGAACGCTGGCAGCCGCAACACGGGGCGGCGCCTGATCGAGATGTGGACGGGCAAAGGAAAGGGTCGGAACGATGAACGCCGCGAAGAAGCTCGCTAGCACGGAGACGTACCTCGAGACCGGGACGGTGGAGCGCATCCTCAGCGGGACGGTCGAGGTGCGGCACGCCTCGGGAACCTGCCAAGCCCGGCGCGCGAAAGGTTGCCTCGTGCCTCCCGAGATCGGCGACACGGTGCTCTGCGCGCGAAGCGCGGAGGGCGCGTGGGTGCTCACCGTGTTGGAGGGCGAGGCGGGCGCGCCGACGCGGCTCGTCGGGGACGGCGACGTGCACATTCAGTCCCAGGGCGGCCGGGTCACGATCTCCTCGCCCGAGCGGGTCGACCTCGTGAGCGGCGGCGCCGTCGCGGTAAGCTCAGCCGAGCTCCACGTGCACGCCCGCAAGGGCTCCGTCGCCGTGGACGAGCTGGGCTTCCTCGGCAAGCTGGTGCGGGCGGAGGTGGCGAAGATCGTCGTGGTCGCCGAAGAGGTGGACTCCGTTCTCACGCGGCTGACCCAGCGGGCCAAGCGCGTCTTCCGCTTCGTCGAGGAGATCGACCAGACGCGCGCCGGCACCGTCGACATGCGCGCCCAGAACCTCGTCGGCATCCGCGGGGAGAACGCCGTGATCTCGGCGCGGGTGCTCGCCAAGATCGACGGTGAGCAGATCCACCTCGGCTGAGCGACGAGCAAGGAAGGAGGCTCCTCCATGTTGGCGAAGACATCCGCTGGCGGGCTCTGCACCGCATTTCCGGACGTGTGCCTGACACCCGCACCGCCCGCGCCCGCGCCGGTCCCGATCCCCTACCCGAACATCGGCGCCAATCCCACCAACGTGAGCTTCGTGCCCAACGTGCTCCTGACGTGCGCCCCGGCGCACAACATGGGCACGCAGCCACCGATGACGAACGGTGACAACGCCGGCCTGGCAACCGGCGTCGCCTCCGGGACCGTGATGGGCCCGGCGCGCACGGTGACCGCGGCGTTCACAGTTCTCGTCGGGGGCATGCCGCTCGCACGGCTCACCAGCGTGACGATCCAGAACAACACGAACGCCCCCGGCGCCAAGGTCGTGCCCAGCGCCACCAACGTCCTCGTCCTGGCCCCGTGAGAACGCGCACATGAACGAGCAGAACCGACAGCGGCTAGGGCGCATCGCCACGCGGCACACCCGTTGCGTGGCGCATGGGCAGAGCGAGACCGAGAGCGACGCGACGTTCATCGCCGAGTTCGGACGCGTCCGAGATGAAGTGCTGCGACCCGTCATGGATGAGGTGGGTCTCCAGCTCCAAACGGACGGGTACGAGTTTCGGATCGCCAATGGGGGCACCGAAGCATCGCCCGCGGTCGAGTTCCACGTCGTGATCCCGGGCCGCACCGACGCGAAGGACACGATCCGGCTTTTCGCGCACAAGGACGCCTTGCGTGGCTGGCAGGTGATCGCCGAGATCGAGCTCAAGCGAAGCCCGATGGAGCTGGCTCGCTTTGACGCCGGCGACCCGATCACGCGGGACGTCGCCGAGCGGCTCATCGTGGACGCGACGGAGCAAGTGTTCGCGTCGGCGCTGTCGGCCCCGAGCCGAGAAGCAGAAGCGCGCGCAACGCCGTCGGAGTCGGTGTCACCGCGACCGCCGGTAGCGGACGTGGCTCCAGCGGCCACTGGCCCGCACCCTGCGGAGGGCGCAGTCGGCGCGCGCGCCCTCGTCCTCCAGCGGCTCCGTGCCGGCCGCCTTCTCTACGGTCTCAACCTCGTTGGCGCCGACCTCCACGGCATCGACTTTACGGACCGTATGATGCCCGCGCTCGACCTCCGAGAAGCGAACCTGAGCGGCTGCACCCTCGTCGGGGCGCGACTCGTCGCCGCACGGCTCGACGGCGCCGACCTCACCGACACGGACCTGACGCGCGCCGACCTCACACGCGCCAACCTCATCGGCGCTACCCTGACGGGCGCCCGGCTCGACGGAGCCGTGCTCAGCGATACGGTGGGCTTGCAGCTCGCTCCCGCAGACGCTCCCGAGCCCGAGCCGGAGCCGGAGCCTCGCGCTGTAGAAGCGCCCGCGGAGCACGTCGACGTCTTCGCCGTGCCCGACAAGCCGCCTCCGCTGCCGCCCTTGCCCGCGGGCCCGGAGATCCGCTGGGCGGGTTGGGCTGGAGAGCAGCGCATGGGCGACACGGAGGAGGTGGACGTGCGGGTCTTCCAGCGACGCGCACTTCCCTTCGCTGAGGGGCCCCCGGCACCGGAGTTCTTTGCCGCTGCGGACGCCGCGAGAACGGAGCCGCGCGTCTCGCGACCCCCGGGAAACGAGACCGTGGCACTGCCCGTGCTCCAGGTGCCCGACGAGCCGCTGACCGTGGAGCAGTACGCCGCGTTCTGCGCGGAGCTGTCGGTCTTTCCGGACGCTGCGGACAGCATCCATCGGCAGTACGGCGTGCCCGGCGCGGAAGCGCGTGGCCTCCTCGATGCGGCGTTCGCGCGACGGTTCGCCGCCGACCCGACGCTCGAGCGAAAGTGCCGCGCGCTGGTCCGGCACTACGAGGGCTGGTTCCGTCGCGAAGGTCCGCGGTAGCCGAACGGCTGCCGGCGCAACGCCCCACCATGACTTCAACGCCCCCTGCGGCAGGGGTGCGCAGAACTGCGCCCGAAGGGTCGCGAGCCCTCACGGGCCAAGGGACGCGGTGTGCTTCACGCGACCGGAGAGGGAGGAGTGGACGATGATGAGCAGCGATCGAGCAAAGGCGATGGAACGACGCGGAGGCAGTCGATGAGCACGACCGCACCGCCAGCATCGGGACCTCGTCCCGCCCCCAACCATCCCTCGGCGACGACCAGCGCGCCAGCGCCGTGCGCGCCCGCGCTCCTGCCAGCGGCCGGGATCGCCCTCGGGGAGGAGCTCGGCGGCGACGCCCTGGACGCGGGGGCCGCTCATCGACCCGAGGTCGACGTCGAGACCATGCGCTCCATCCATGCGCAGGTGCGCGATCTGGTACGGAGGGAATCGTCCGTGGGTGCGCCGGGATTCCGATTGGTCTGCGTGCTCGAAGGCGACATCTCCTGGCGCGACATCCGAATCGACGGGCCTGGCTACGCGGTCCTTGGCTCGCATCGCGGGTGCGACGTCGTGCTCGCGCGCGATCGCGGCATCTGGAGACGCCATCTCGCCGCGATCTGCGTCCCCGTCGAGGATGGGCGCGTGGGCCTACGGCTGGTCGGTCTCGCGACCGACCAGCCGTTCTTTCTTGACGATGACACGCCACGACAGGCGGTCCTGGTGCGAGGGTCCTTCGCGATGCGCGTAGGCCGCCATGTCATCTGCGGCTTCCCCATCGGAGAGCGCGCAGACATCGGCAGCCCGTCCGAATTCACCCTCTGCCCGCCCGTCTCGCAACTTGGCGCGGTCAGCTCGGTCGGTGACGTCCGAGTGATCCTGGTCCGCGGCCACGTCGGAGCCGTCGTTGACCTTCCGGCAGCGGCGTTCGATGGCGGCGTGCTCATCGGCCGGGCGCTCCGATGCTGCGACGAGGGGCTCCGTCGGGTCTGCGGGGACGCGATCTCGCGCGGTCACGTGCTCATCGTGCGCGTCGGCGGAGACATGCTCGCCTTCGATCTCTGCTCCAGCAACGGCACCCGGGAGGCCGGGGTCCGCGTGCGGCGGGCCCGGCTGCGCGGCGCCGCACCAAGACTTCAGCTCGGCAAGGACGTGATCCTGACAATCGCGCTCCCCGGGCTTTGGGTCGGAGGGGATCCGCATGCCGACATCCGCGCTCGGGTACCCGGTCACCCAACGTTTGGAGACTGCTCCGAGCGCGAGTGCATGGTCTGCGGCGTACGAGACTGCCCTCGCGGGGACCCTCTTCACTACCAACAGGATGGCTGCCCAGCCTGCGGGGTTGATTCCCCCCGCGGACCGGCCACGCCAGGAGATGCCGCATGAACCACACTTCCCACGGAATCGTGGCCGCACGGCAGGCGTTGCTCGACAGCATCGCGGCGGAGGTGAGCGCGTTCCTGCCTCGGCTTCCCAGCCGTCGCCCACGAAGCGTCGCCGCGGTTCAAGCGGGTGTATGAGAACTTGGAGACGAACTCCCGCGGGGGCCTTCGATCCTCGGCGGAAGCGCTCTCCTTTCACCCTCCCGACCCTCGCGGGTCGAGCCGACGCCTGTAGGAGTGTATCCTCTGGCGTTCCATGGAAGCTGGAGCCATTTTGCAGGGTCGCTACCGCGTGGTCCGCGCAGCGGGCGCCGGCGGCATGGGCGGCGTCTATCGCGCCGACAATCTCGCCACGGGCCGCGCCGTCGCGCTGAAGGTCCTCCTGCACCAAGACGCCGCCGCGTCGAGCCGCTTCGTGCAGGAGGCCCAATCGCTCGCGGCGGTGAGCCACCCGGCGATAGTCGGCTACGTGGACCACGGCGTGGCCGAGGAGGGGCGCCTCTTCCTCGTGATGGAGTGGATCGAGGGCGAGGATCTCGCGGCGGTGCTGGCGCGCGGGGCGATGGCTCCGACGGAGGCGCTCGCCGTCGCGCGCCGCGTGGCGGCCGGGCTGGCCGCGCTACATGCGGCGGGCGTCGTGCACCGCGACCTGAAGCCCGCGAACGTCGTGCTGGAGAGCGGCGATCCGGCGCGCGCGCGCATCGTCGACCTCGGCATCGCACGTGCAGGATGGCGCACGCGGGCACTGACACGCACGGGCGCCATCCTGGGGACCGCGGGCTACATGGCCCCTGAGCAGATCGAGGCGTCGCGCGGCGCCGACTCGCGCGCGGACGTGTACGCGCTCGGGTGCGTCCTGTTCGAGTGCCTCGCGGGCCGGCCGGCGTTCGATGGCGGGCACCTGCTCATGGTGCTCGCGCGGGCGTTGGGCGACGAGCCGCCGCGCCTGCGCGAGATCGTCCCCGGCGTGCCGGACGAGATCGACGCGTTGGTTGCGCGGATGATGGCGCGCCACCCGGCGCAGCGCCCCGAGGACGGCGCCGCGGCTCTTGCGGCCCTCGAGCGCGTCGCGGCGTGGGGGGACGCCGCCTCCACCGCGGCGCCGGGCGCGGCGGAGGGCGTGCCTCTGCGGGGGGAGCGGAGGCCCCTGGGCCTTGTGCTCGCGCGCGCGCCAGACGACCTAGCCGACGCGACGATGGACGCCGCCGACGCCGGAGCCGCGCACGCGGCCGCAGATGTGGTCGCGGCCCGCTGGGGAGCGCGCGCGTGGAGCTTCGGCGCCGACGCCCTGGCGCTCGTCGTTCAGCACCCGGGCGGCGCGCGCGAGCAGGCTGCGCGATCCGCGCGAGCGGCGCTCGATCTGGAGGCGAGGCTCCCCGGGTGGACCCTCGCGGTGGCGACCCCGAGCGCCGACATGAGCGGCGAGGTGCTGGCCGCCGTAGTCGACCGCGCGGCGGGGCTGCTCGTGGCGGGCGCCGGAGGCGTGCGGCTCGACCCGGTGACGGCCGCGTTACTCGACGTGGGCTTCGACGTCGAGCACACGGGCGCGGGGGCGCTCCTCTGCGGCTTCTCGGCGGCGCGCGACGACGCCCGGCCGCTCCTGGGCAAGCTGACGCCGTGCGTGGGCCGCGAGGCGGAGCTGCGGTTGCTCGAGGGCGCGCTCGCCGCGTGTGACGACGAGCAGGCCCCGCGCGCGGTGGTCGTGCTCGCCGACGCGGGCTGGGGGAAGTCCAAGCTCCGCCGCGAGATCATCGCGCGCGCCCGCGAGCGGGGGACGGTGCGCGTCGTTCAGGCGCGCGCGGAGATGGACGGCGCGCTACACGGCCTCGGGATCGTGCGCTCGCTGCTCGCCGACGCCGCCGGGCTCGGCGACGAGGCGGGCTCAGCGCGCTGGCGGGCGCTCGCTGGGCACGTCGAGCGGACGATCGCGGGGGCGAGTGCGGACCTCGTGGAGATTTGCGGCGAGCTCGCGGGCGCGCCCCCGCCGGAGCCGGGGGAGGCGCTCCGAGCCGCGCGCAAGGATCCCGCGGAGCTGCGCTGGCGGGCGATCGAAGCGGTCGCGGCTTGGCTGCGGGGCGAGGCCCGCGAGCGGACGGTGCTCGTGTCGCTGGAGGATCTGCACCAGGCGGACGCCAGCAGCGTCGGGGTGCTCGTCGAGGCATGGAAGGAGCTGGGCGACACGCCGGTGCTCCTCGTCGGCACCGCCCGACCCGAGGTCGACGACCTGCACCCTCACCTCTTCGCGAT
The DNA here is from genome assembly GCA_963827955.1 of uncultured delta proteobacterium. Taxonomy (GTDB): domain Bacteria; phylum Myxococcota_A; class Polyangia; order Polyangiales; family Polyangiaceae; genus CAWHDJ01. The sequence goes on from CAWHDJ010000018.1 coordinate 1,078,858, forward strand.
GCGCGGGATGCAGACGGTGCGGCTCGGCCCGCTAGCGCGCCGCGCAGCGGAACGGCTCGCGCGGCAGGCGCTCGGCGACGGGACGCCGGCGGATCGCGTCGCCCGGATCGTCGACCGCGCGGGCGGCCACCCGCTGCTCCTGGAGGAGCTGGTGCGCCACGCAGCCGCCGCGCGCGACGACGCCGAGGCGCCGGCGTCGGTGCTCGCGCTCCTGCAATCGCGCCTGCTCGCGCTCGATCCGGCGGCGCGCCGCCTGCTCCGCGCGGCGAGCGTGTTCGGGGAGCGCTTCCCGCCCGAGGGGGTCCTCGCTTTGCTGCCGGAAGGCGCACGCGCCGACGTCCCCGTGCTGCTCGACGCGCTGACGCACGAGGAGCTGGTCGTCGCCCCTCGGCGGGGCGCGACGGACGCCGAGGGGTACGTCTTCCGGCACGCGCTCGTGTGCGCCGCCGCCTACGACATGCTGCCCGCGGACGAGCGCGCGGCCGCCCACCGCGCGGCGGCCGCATGGCTCGCAGCGCGCCCCGAGTCCGACGAGGCGGCCGTCGCCGATCAGCTCGCGCGGGCCGGCGACGCCGCCGCAGCCGCGCCGTGGTTCCTCCGGGCGAGCCGGAGAGCGGCGGAGCGCAGCGGGGTCGTCGAGGCGATCGCGCTCGCGCGCCGAGGGCAAGCCGACGGCGTGGACGTCGGGCTCCACGTCGAGCTGGTCGTCGAGGAAGCCTGGGACCTCATGAACCTCGAAGACCTTGCCGCCGCTTTCACGGCGCTCCACGACCGGGTGCCCTGGTCCCGCCTCCGGGTCGGGTCGCCCCTGTGGGTGATGGCGAAGGCGAGCGAGGCGGCGCTGGCCGGCTTCGCCAGCGAGCCAGGAGCGCTCGTCGAGGGCGTCGGCGCCCTGCTCGCGCAGACGGTCGAGCCCCCTCCTCCCATCGAGACGTGGGGCCGCGCTGTCGCGCTGCTGGTGCCCGCGCTCGTCCACCTGGCGATGGTGGACGAAGTCCGTGCGCTGCTGGCGCTCGCCGAGCGAAGCGGGCCGCTGCGAGATGACGATCCCTTCCTGGCGTTCCTCGAATTTGCACGCGCTGGCCATCACCTGTGCACCGACAGCGGGGCCGCGATCGCCGAGATCCGTCGGTGCGTCGATCGGTCGAAACGGGCCGGCCTGCGCGATCGCCACGGGTTCGCCGCGGTCGCAGCCGTTATCCTCGCGGTCGCCGGCTGCGCCGGCGAGGCGACCTCCGTCGCGCGCTCGACGCGCGCGCACGTCGAGCGCCGGCGCGAAGGCTTCTATGCCAACTGGATCACAATCGCGGAGCTGCTCACCCGCATCTACCGCGAGTCGCCGGAGAATTGCGAAGCGTACGCGGCGCGGCTCAACACGACAGACTGGGTGAGCTTCGCGTACGGAAAGGCGGACGCCAGGATGAGCGCGGCGCTCGCGGCCCCTGGCGATCGCGGTGTGGTCGATGCGGTCTTCGCCGACATCTCGGGGATGGCGGAGGCACTCGTGACGTTCTCGACCGTCTCGATGACGCTGGCCTCGTTCCTCGCGCACCTCGAGCTGATGCGCGAGCACCCCCTCGAGGCGCTCGCCCACTCCGATCGCGGTCTGCGAGACTTCGTGACCGGAGACATAAGCGCGCGCACCTCGCTGCGGCTGTCGCGGATCCGCGCCCTCGCGGCGCTCGGCCGGCACGATGACGCGCGCGCCGCGCTGCACGAGGCCCGTGCCCGCATCGCGCGCATCGCCTCTGAGATCGAGCGCCCGGAGGACCGGGCCGCCTTTCTCGCGCACCCGCTGAGCGCGGAGACGCTCGCATTCAACATGTCCAGCCCGGCGGGGCTCGGCGCCTGAGCCGAGTTCTGCTCCGTTGTCTCTCGACCCTCGGCGGCCTCGTCGACCCGCTCGTCGACTCCGTGCGGTCGTTCTGCTCGGGCGCTGCGACGCGTTCTCGCCGACGCTTTCAACTTGCTCGTCGCGGAGGCAACCAGCCCGGTCTGCCCAGCCCTCGGGGTCCCCGGGGGCAACTGGACCATCTTGAGGGACGACGAGCCCGCCAATCAACCGACTGGAGAGGGGAGGAACATTTGATCGCCCGAGGGAGGAGGAACTGATCGCCGCTCCCAGGGCTGGTGCGCCTCCGGGATCTCATGGGGCCCGTCGGGCTCACACGCTACCGGCTGCCGGCGCGCTGCACCCGCAAGATGCGGGCACCCAGCATGCCACCGAGGGTGCGCGCGTCCCCCACCCCTCGTCCTCGGTAGGACGGTGACGCCCCCCTGGCTGACAAGGCCGTCGGCCCCTTCACGCCGCTTGCGGCCTACCTCGGCGAGGTCATTCGCCTCGTCTGCCGGACGAGCACGCGGCCTGGGCGGCGGCCCAGGACGCGGCCATCTGCCAGCCAGCCCGTCCTGTGGTCAAAGCACCCTGCCACCGCTGAGTCGCGGACGCGTGCGGTCGCTGACCATCATGATGCTCACAGCGCGCCCCGAGGGGTTGACGCCATCTGGGAAGCGCGCGCTATGCGCAAGGCCATGCTGGGCCTGGTAGTCGCGATCACAGTCCGTCAGCCGCACGAACGCGTCGACGAAGGGGATCGCCCGCCGCGCGTGCCGGTGTTAACGCGGTCGCGAGGCGCGCGCTACACGCCCGCACCATGTTGGGGCTCGTCATCTCCACGGGCATCGCGGTCGGGCCGCCGTCCCCATCCGACGGCGGCTTCATCACGCGGCACAAGATCCACGTCTTCACTTTCGACAAGGAAGAGCGGGAAGATACCCCGCCGCCGGTTGAAATGGGCCGGATTGAACTGGCCGTGGTCCACGTCGCAGCAGCGGATGAGAGCGCGGCCAGTCTAGGCGACGTGCTGTACTGCGCGGGCCCGGACTTCAGGAAGCTGCACGACACGTACTTCGACGAGTTCGGACTCTTCAGGCATCCGTTCCGCAGCAGTCCCGGCGCGGGCCTCGCGTTCGTGGAGCGCATCACGCTCGACCCTCCGTGGCTCGGGCGCAACATCGACCTCGCGATCGTCCATCGGCTACGGCAGACCCTCGCCGAGGGCTGCAAGCTCCTCGTCGTGGACTCCGCCTCCCGCGAGGAGGCGGAGCACTGGATGCAGATCGGGTTCGAGCACTCTCGCGCCGGGCAGGAGCACGGCTTCATGCACCTGTCAGGCCGCGGTCATCCGCGAATCGCAGAGGAGCCGAACGACGAGCATCGCTTCAAGGTCGTCCCGCCGAGTCGGTTCGCGTGGGTAGACGAGGACGACAAAGCAGACGACGAGGGCGACGAAGACGCTTGACGTGCGCCGCTCCAGCGCGGCACGGCAGCACGGTGGCTGCACGACAACCGTCCCGATGGTGCGGGTGCTGCTTGCCCCGCGATGGCTCTCCTCGGCATCGCCGCGGGGCGCGCGCCGCGCTGAAGCACGCGCGCGCAGCACCAGCGCAAGCTAACGTCGTCGCGACAATCAGGGGCGTCTCTTTCGGGGAGGTTCCTGCTTGGACTGTATGCGTCCGGCTATCGCGTCGCTGCGCGCTCCGGGTCGGGAGAGATCCGCGCTCGCGGTCATCACGCTCACATGGGAGCCTCCATCCACGACCGTGACGACCCCGAGGTTGTGGCACACCATCCAAGTCAATAGGGGAGCCAGCTCGGGTCGGTGCATCGCGGCGCTTCGGGAGGTCACGCAGTCCCCGGTCACCGGGTTGCTGTGGGTGGTGCCAGCGTCGGGCGGCCACGCATCGCCCAGGAGTTGTTCGGGAAGCACGCACAGTGCCGCAGCCAAGAGCCGCAGGTTCTGCTCCTTCGGCGGATACGCCCCGTACTCGTACCGCTGGATGCGCTTCACATCGATGCCCGTGCGCTCCGCGAGGGCTTTCTGCGTCAGGCGCGCGAGTCGGCGAAAGTGTGCGAGGCGCTGGCCGAACTCGGCGTTCTCGGATGGCGACATCGGTCGGGAAACCTCCGCAAGCGGGATTGACGGCTGCGAGCGCGCGCAGCGGGTCCACCCACGGGAGCGCCCCGGTGGATGGCGTGCGCTGACGGCGTACCCATCAGGCTCATCGACGCGTGCCCAACCCGAGTTGCGTGGATCACCAAATATTTTCGCGCGGCGTCTGGTGCGCAAACAATCGCCCCAGCGCTCAGCCACGATGCCCCGGATCCGCACGCCTGTCCGGCAACCGCATCGGGGCGCTTTTGTCAAGCGAGGGACGGTCAACAGACGGTCCATCAGACGGTCCATCAGACGGTCCATCCAGGCTGGCCGTGCGCGTGGGGTTCGCTATCCCTTGCGCCCTCTCGCCCCACCCAGTGCCACGTGATGGCGAGGCCGCTCGGCTTCCCTCTCGGAGCCCCCCGACGGCGCGGTGCGGGAGGGATGTGAGCAAGCCGTGAACGAATCGACGCAGAGCGAGTCAGCAGACCAGTCCTCGAACCCCGCGGATGTCCCATCCCAGCCGGCCGCGGGCCTTCCACCACGTACACGCAGACCGATGCGTGACGTACCGATGCTCGGAGCACCGCCGTGGCTCTGGGCGGCCAGACCGTCGCCGAGCACGTCGTTCGGTACGCCAGCCCACCATGCGAAGCGGTTCGGTGCTCGACGGCGTCGACGGCCCGCTGGCCTTCGTGTGTATCATCGGTCCGCAACGAGGAGGATGTGCTCGCCGCCCAAGCCCACAAGCTCGACGACGCTGCGCTGGCGCCGCAACCTCGCGACGTCCGTGGTGGTCGCAGGAGCCGCGTCGTGAGCGGCGACGGAGCCCGCAGGCACCCGAGGACCCCCGCGACGCGCACGCGGGAATGCTGCGGCCGCCCTCGAGCGTCTTACCGTGTGCAGGTCGAGCGCTCGGCGCCCGACGCGTACACCGCTCAGATCAAGGTCATGGACGACGCCGCCACTCCACATCCCGACGAAGAGCTCGCACCGGGCGTGTTCGATGTGGTGGGAGAGCTGCTGCTGGAGCTGACGCGCGAGGGGACGGGATGAAGCACATCGGCGAGAGAGTGCGGCTGATTCTGTTCGTGGACTGGTGCGGCTCCGGAACGCTTCCATGCGTTCTACGTCCGGGTCACGAAGAAGGAGTCGCTGCGGACGGACCTGTCGATCCCCAACCGAGATCGCAAGGTCTCACGAGGTGGCGGCGCAACGCGGCTGGGGCGACTACTGCATCTACGTCGAGCTGACCGACGTCAATGCCAAGTGGTGGGTGGAGAAGCGACCGGCGTTCAAGCGGCTCGTCGAGGACATCCGCGCGCGGCGCGTCATCGCGGTCTGTGCCCGGCACACGGACCGGCTCTGGCGGGGCGACATCCAAAACAAGTTCCTGAAAGAGCTGAGCGATCATCGCGCCGAGCTGTGGGACTTCACGTGCCAGCGCGAGTTCAAGAGCGCACAGGGCCGCTTCGCCATCCAGATGCTCAGCGCCGCGGGCGAGTACGAGGTGAACCTCACCGGCGAGCGCATCCGCGAGATGAAGCGTGGCAAGGCGCTCGGGGGCCAGCCCGGCGGTGGACCGCCTCCCTTCGGCTACACCTCACAGTCCCGCCGCAAGCTGGCCTTGGTCGAATCCGGAGCCGAGGACGATGAAGCCTACCGTCAAGCGTGCGTGGCGTTTCCCATCGGTAACGCGTGGTACATCGACGAGGTTGAGGGCCCGGTCGTCCGGATCATCTTTGCGCTCTACACCGCGCCGGACACGCAGTGGGGTACGAAGCGGATCGCACGCTACCTCAGCGCGAACGGCCATAGAGCGCGCGAAGGGGGGCCGTGGTCCTCGAACACCATCCGCAAGCTCATCGCGAACCCGGTCTACGGCGGCTACACGACCTTCGACGAGGATGCCTACACGGAGAAGGTTCCGTCATCGCTGCCGCGCCGCCGTCAGAAGCGCTTCCAGGGGAAGCATCCGCTCATCATTCCTGCTGAGCAGTGGGAGCGCGCGCAGGAGATCCGCGACACCCAGCACTCGTTCAAGCGCACGCGTCCGGGCCCCAAGTCGAGCGAGGTCTTCTCGCTCGTCGGCATCCTGCGGTGCCCGAAGTGCGGCAAGAGCATGATCGGCAAGCTGGCTGGCAGCTCAAACAAGTCGCAGAGGCGCTACTACATGTGCGGCCTTCGCCACACTTCGGGCCCTGACCAGTGCGACTTCCCGCTGATCGACGCAGTGGCCCTTCAGCGTGAGGTCTGGAGCTGGCTGCACGACGTCCTGCAGCTCACCCGCCTACGTGCACGAGCACGTGCAGCGGCTGCAAGCGAAGCTCGCGGCGCAGATCCCGGACCTCGAGCGCAGCGTCGGCGTGCTGGACCGGCGCGAGACCGAGGTGCGCGCGGCGATGGCCAAGTATTTCCGCTTGCTCGAGGCGTCCGACGATCGCGAGCGTGACGCGCCCCTTCTGGAGCGGGTGCGCGAGCTGGGCGCTGAGCTGCGTAGCGTACAGGCCACGCTCACGGAGGTGCGACGTGAGGCGGTGGCGGTTCCCGCGCCGACGATCAGCGTCGAGCAAGTTCAAGCGTACCTGGCAGCGCTGCGCACCCGCGTTGACGAGCGCCCGGGACTCCAGCGAGCCGTGTTCCACCAGTTTCGCCAGGACCACGACCTGGACGTCCGCCCCGTCTCCAAGACCGAGTTCGTCCTGTCGATCGCCTTCCGCGCCGGCCAATTCGTGCATACCGGGAACGCGGGGCGGAAGGGCACCGGGCGGCTGTACGCCGTGGTGAGCCCAAGCACATCACGGGGTGGGTCAGAGGGCGCAGGTTTGCCGGATCCCGCGCTGCCGAGGACGAGGAGGGGCTCGGCCGGGTCGCGGTCGAGGATGGCGCGCTGCTCGGCGTCGAGCAGCGCCGTGATCCGGCCGGCGCCCCGCGGCTCGGCGGGGGCATCCGCCTCGACGGCGAAGCCGGAGGGCCCGCGCTCCGCCTCGAAGCGCCACGCGCCTCCGCCGCGCACCAGCGCTCCGCCCGGCACGCCGATCGCCGCGAAGCTCGCCCTGCTCGAACGCGAGCACGTGCCGGCGCTCCAGCACCCCCTCGATCACCCTCCCGTCGGCCTCGACCTCGTAGTCGTCCCCGGGCTCGGCCGTGAAGAGCACCTCGGCGATCGGGGCCCTCTTCCAGTCGACCACGGTGACGCCGCGCGCCGGGTCGAGGAAGGGGCGCGCCCCGAGGAGCACGTCGCGCGATCGGCCCGCCGTCCGCACGCGCAGGTGGGCGAAGTACGGCTCGTCCAGGTCGGGCAGGCGCGCGGCGGACGCCGCCTCGTCGCGCGCGGCCTCCTCGTGGAGCTGCGCCAGCACCGCGGGCCGGTCCTCCTCGCCGGCTGCCGCGTACGCCTCGCGCAGCGACGCGAGCGCCCCGAGCCTCGCCTCGGCGCGCGCGGGCTTCCTGCAGCGCGCCTCGCCCACCGCCTCGCGCACCGCGGCGAGCAGCCGCTCCTCGTCCACCGCGATGGAAAGCTCCTCGGCCGTGAGCGGCCGCGCGTGCCTCTCCTCCATCGTCCCTCCGTGCCGGCGTCGCACTGCGAGCCTCCGGCGTTCGCGGAAGGTAGCCTCGGCGCCTATCCGTTCAAGCCTTGAAAAATAGGGGGATTTTGCTAGTCTTTGAGTGCGTCGCGGAGGGTGGGAGGCCGCGATTGCGCACAGAGCTCATCCACCCGGTGGGGGCGGGCACGGGGGCGCCTCGGGGTTCGTGAGTATCCAGGCGGTTCCACGTGCTGCACTCCGGCTGCCCCGCGCTGAGGCTGGCGATCCAGGCGGTGAGCCCGAGCTCGGGGAACTCCATGTAGGCGGCGTCCCCGAAGGAGCCCACCACGCACGTGTTCTGCTGCTGGCAGGTCTGCGAGGGGAGGAAGCCCGGGGCGAAGGTCGCGATGAGCGCGTCGTAGAGCTCGTCGACCTCCTGGTCGAACTGCGGGTTCTGGTTGAAGCCCGCCAGGTTCCAGTCGAGCGTGAAGGGCGCCCCGTCCTTCTGGACCTGCTTGCCCGAGACCGAGAACGCGTAGCTGTGCGTCCCGTCGCGGGACTTGAAGCTCAGCGTGCCGAGGTAGCCCGGCCAGACGTTGAGCGCCGAGATGACCTCGTTGGACGTCGAGAACATGGCCCCGAGGGCCCCGCTCCCGCCGAACGTGCAGTACCCGGTCTGGCCAGATCCACCCGTGCCGGCGCCGCTGCCTCCGCCCGTCCCCATCGAGACGCACGCGCAATCGATCTTCTCGGCCTCGGGAATGGTCAGGCCCGTGCCGCTCGGCCCGGCGAGGTCGAGGTTTCCGGCGCGGGCAGGGACCAGCAGGATGGGGGCCCCGGCGAAGTCGGTCGAGCACGGGTTGCCGCCCCCCGCTCCGCCGGCGCCTGTCGCTCCGCCTGCGGACGACGTGGTCACGGGCGTGGCGCCGCCGCCGGACGTGGACGATCCCGCCGTGGAGCCTCCGTTCACGGAGACGATGTTCGAGCTGCAAGCAACACCGAGGAAGAGGGACGCTGGGACGAGGGCCAGCAAGGATCGAGAGGTCATCCCCCCGCTCTACGTGCGCGACACGGCAGAGACAACCTCACGCTCGACGAGCGACATCACCGTGCCGTGTCCCGGAAACTCTCCGCCGTGGCCGTCGGATTCGAACCCGGACGCGAGCGCCCCCTCCGCGAACGCGAGGAGCGCGTCGCGCATCGCGGGCGTGAGGCTCGGGTACCAGACGGGGCTCGCCACCACGAGGGCGCGCCAGGCGAAGAAGGGCGGGATGACCTCGAGCACCTCGCGGTCGCCGCTCCGGTCGAGGTACGTCGACCAGAAGGCCCCCCAGACGGGCTCGATCCCGCGACGCCACGCGCGCGGGGACACGACGGCGCCGAAGACGTAGTTGATGGTCAGCGCGGCGAGGTCGTCGGCGGGGTCGCCCCGGCCGCCGCGGCTCGCGTCGAGCAGGGTGAAGTCGGCGTCCTCGCGGAACAGGATGTTGTAGGGGTGGAAGTCGCCGTGCGTGCGGCGGAGGCGGTGGGCGCGGCCGCGGATCTTCCAGCGGAAGTCGACGCAGGCTCGCTCCAGCGCGGCGAGGCGCTCGAAGGGCACGGGGCCGCCCTCGGGGTAGCTGTCGGCGATGCCGAAGACGCCCTCTCCGCTGCCGACCAGGTTGCGCACCGCGCGCTGGTAGACCTCGGGCGGCCCAGGTTCGGCGGGCGCGCGGTGGAGGTCTGCGAGGTAGGAGGCGAGCGCCTGGGCACGGGCGACGTCGCGCGGCGTCGCCTCGCCGCGCTGCTCCAGCGCCCGCAGATCGCGGGCGTAGAGCGTGCCCTCGGCGTACTCCGTGAGCAGGTAGAACTCCCCGTCGCCGGCGAGCGAGACGAGGCTCCCCTCGGCGTCGAAGGCGCCGACGTCGAGGACGCGCGTGTGCCGGGGGACCTCGCCGTACGTGTCGGCGGCGAGGAGCACGAGCGCCGCGCGGTCCGCCCTCCGGTCGTGGCCGAACGAGTTGGGCGCCATGGTGTGCAGGACGCAGCGCTTCTCCCGCCCGCCGGCGCGGTAGCAGAGCAGCGCGGGCTCGCCGTAGCCGACGTGCTTGAGCTCGGTGGCGCCGCGGTCGTCGGCGATCGAGCCGAGGTGGACGAGCTCGACGGGGACGCCCTCGATGCGGCGCAGCGCGGCCTCCACGGCGGCGGGGCGGATGGGGGCGGCGCGCAGCTCGGGCGGATCGACGTGCTGGGTCATGCGACGCTGGAGGGTACTACGCGACGCGCCCCGCGTCCGGCGCGCTTGCCGGCCGCGCCGCCGTCCCGATACATTTTCACATCATGGATTCTTGGTACGCCAACCTGGGCTCGGTGCTCCTCCTCTCGCTCGCCGTGGCCGCGGGCGCGGCGGCGTGCGGCGGCGGCAGCAACGCCACAAGCAGCGCCGGCAGCGCGGGCGGTGCCGGAGGCCACGCGACCAGCAGCGGCACCGGCGGCACGCAGAGCAGCGCGAGCGGCACCGGCGGCATCTCGCTCAGCACCTCCGGGTCCGGCGGCAACACGCAGGGCTTCGACGTGGAGCCGAAGGCCCTGCAGACGATCAAGGTCACCGCCGGCCAGACCAAACCGACCGTGACGTACAAGGCGACGCTGAACGGCAAGGCCATCAGCGTCGGCTGGGGAGTCGACCTCGGCAACGTCGCCACCATCCCCTCCGGCCCCTCGCCGGCCGCGCTCTTCGCCCCCACCGGGAACGCCGGCGGCATGGTCACCATCACGGCCGGCCTCAACGGCAAGACCATCCAGCGCCAGGTCATGGTCGAGCTCACCGCGACGCAGAACGGGCCCGGGACGAGCCCCGCCGAGCAGGCGCAGATGCCCGGCGGCGTCGCCGACCTGACCAACGGGGGCGGCGTCGGCGGCGTCGGCGGCGAGGGCCTGGGCTCCTCGTTCACCGGCTTTCCGAGCACGACCATGCCGGCGGCCATGGGCCTCGCGTTCCTGTACCCCTACGACAAGACGGTCTGGCCCCGCGGCCTGCCCGCGCCGCTGCTCCAGTGGACGTGGGCGCCCGGCGACGCCGACGCGATCCGGATCGGCCTGAAGACGGCGAACGGCTCGTTCACCTACACGGGCACCTTCGGCCCCCCGCCGATCCTGAAGCAGACGAGCGGCAAGTTCACCCGCATGCCGATTCCGCAGGACGTGTGGGACATGGCCACCAACAGCGCCGGCGGGGCGGCGAACCCGCTGACCGTGAGCCTCACGGTCGCCAAGGGCGGCGCGGCGTACGGGCCGATCACCGAGACGTGGACCATCGCGCCCGCGCGGCTCTCGGGCACCATCTACTACCAGTCGTACGGGACGCAGCTCGTGCAGAACGAGTGCTGCAACACCAACGGCACCAGCTTCGGCGCCGCGGTGCTGGCCATCCACGTGGGCGACACCGCGCCGAAGGTCATCGCCGGCAACGGCGGCGAGTGCCGGACCTGCCACTCGGTGGCGGCGTTCGGAAAGCGCCTCATCGCGATGCCCTACGGCAACTACTCGGACTACGAGCTCAGCCCGAGCGGCGCGACCGAGATTCCCCTGTCCAACTCGGGCGCGTGGTTCCCCGGCCTCTACCCGGATGGATCCATGATGCTCACGGGCGACGGCGCGCTCATCCCGCTCCCCAACGGCGGCACGCCCATCACGACCACCGGCCTGTCCACGCCCAACCCGTACATGCCCGCGTTCTCGCCCGACGGGAAGCTCGTCGCCTTCAACCCGGCCGTCGGCAGCCAGCTCGTCGTCATGGGATTCGACGCCACGAGCAACACCTTCTCGAACCAGGTCGTCGTCGCCGACGACACCGCGGGCGGCGCCACGCCCGGGTGGCCCGCGTTCTTCCCGGACGGCAAGTCCGTCGTCTTCGAGCAGGAGACCGCGCCGAGCGCGCTGGACGGCCACGGTGACGGCATCCTCTGGACGCGCGAGAACGCCAAGGGGCACATCGCGTGGACCAGCGCGGCGGGCTCGGGGAGCGTCACGGACCTCGACCAGCTCAACGGCAAGGGCTACCTGCCGGCGATGGCCTCGCCCATCCAGTTGAGCTGCCTGGGCGACAACGGCTACCAGGAGGGCACCAACCTCGACGGCGCCCACGCCACCGACGCGGACATGAACTACGAGCCGACGGTCAACCCGCTCCCCTCGGGCGGCTACGCGTGGGTCGTGTTCACCAGCCGCCGCCTGTACGGCTCGGTCGCCGCCATCCCGCCCTACTGCAGCGACCCGCGCGGCGTCGACCTCATCGACAACATCACGACGAAGAAGCTCTGGGTCTCGGCCATCGACCTCGGCGCCAAGCCCGGCACGGACGCGAGCCACCCGGCGTTCTACCTCCCCGCGCAGGAGCTGCTCGCCGGCAACTCGCGCGGCTTCTGGGTCCTCGACCCCTGCCAGGCCGACGGCACGTCGTGCACGACGGGCGACCAGTGCTGCAACGGCTACTGCGAGGCGGACGGCGACGGCGGGGCGCTCATCTGCTCCAACATGCCGCCGAGCGGCACGTGCTCGATGCCGGGCGACAAGTGCAAGTCGAGCTCCGACTGCTGCGACGCCGGGGATCTCTGCATCAACGGGTTCTGCACGCAATCGACCCCGCAGTAGCGCGACGCCCAATAATCCGTTTGCGCTCGCTACCCTTTCGACCGCTCCGTCTCTGACCGGAGCAGAAGGTTCCGCAGCAGACGTGAGGCTCGTGCGAAGGCGCGCGCGACATGGCGGGCGTCGAAGCTGACACAGAGCGGCGCATGCCGCGCTAAATTTAGAGCGGCGTGCGTTTGCATTGGGTACGCGCCTACCGAACCGCGAGCGCGAGCGAGCGGGTGCCAGACGGCGCGACGCTTTCGTGCCCTCGCATGCGTAGCGCTACAGGCAGCGCGACGCGGGCAAGGGCGTGGCGCGTAGGCGCCCTCTGGCACCCGCTCCCTGGCGGTCGCGGTTCGGTATGTACTCATCCCGAACGCACGCCGCTCTAGCTCCGCGTGTTTCCTCGTGATCGTGGCCTGGCACACCGGATGCTCATGGAGCGCTCCATGAAGCTTCTTGGAATTCTCGGTCCCATGCTCGCGGTTGGTCTCGTTGCCTGCGGTGGCGTTTCGTCCGGCGGAAGCCCCACCGGAAGCAGCACGGCGAGCAGCGGGCCGAGGAGCAGCGGTAGCCATGGAGGGCGGTGGCGGTGGTGGCCAGATCACGCAAGGTTCGATCGAGATCGTGAGCATCGACGCGACGCACGTCGAGTACGAGCTGACGGGCGTGAACCCGCCGGAAGCCAACTGGTCCGTGTCGGTCGACGGTTCCCACATCGCTGAACGCTGCCAGTAACCGACGGGGGTGCCGCCCACCGGAGGCGCCCCAAAAGCGAACGGCCGCCGGCCCGGAGTTGCCGGGCGGCGGCCGCGCGCCGAGGGCCCCCCGAGGAGGGGCCCTCACTCTGTTTGTCGCTCTCGGCCGGTCATCCCCTCACGGGAACGTGACGACCACGGCGACCGACCAGTCCGACTTGGCTTGCCCGCGCAGGAGCGCGAAACGAACCAGTACCTGCGTGCCCGGCGCGCCCGTCAGCTTGCGGGACTTGCCGGTGCCGTCCAGATCCGTGTAGCTCGGCGTCGCAGTGTTGGGGCTCCACTGCGCCGCGTACTTCTGACGGGTCTGGCCCAGCTCGTGGACCGAGGCCGTCGCCTTGCCCGAGCCCTTCTTCCCGGGCTTGATGTCGATCTGCTCGGGGGGCACGAGGGGGGGCGGCGGCGGCCTCCCCGCGTAGGCGAGGAGGCCCATGCTCGTGATGTCGGACTCGCTCGTGGCGTTGTTCTCGACCAGCTTGCGGATGAGCCCGAGGCTCTTGTTGACCGCAATCTGGGCCGATTCCTCCGCCGCGACGTCGAGCGCGTGCTGCTTCGCGCTCTGCCCGGCCGTCTGCCGCGCGCCCACCAAGGTGGCCTGGACCTTCCCCAGGTTCGCCACCTCGTCTTGAATGCCTTTCACCGCGTAGAGTGGGCTCTGCGGCGCCATCTTCAACATGGCGGCCACGAGCTTCTCCTGGGCGTTCGGATCCGCGTTGAGCGCGTTGAGCGCCAGGAGGACGTGGTACTGGTTCGTCGGTTGCTTCTTTTTGGCCATCGCTTTCACCTCCCTTCCAAGAAAATGTTCAGAGCGCGGCACGGGCTCGCACGACCCCCGCCGGCGCTCCGGAGAGCGGCCGAATGGCCGCCCCCTGGAGCGCCCGCCCACTCTGCCTCCGACACGCTACCAATTAGCATCGGCGGAGAGTCGTGCAAGGGGGGACCGAGAGGAAAACGACCGATCGTCGAAAAAAAGAGATCGCCGTGCATCGATGGTGCTCTGCACACGCACCACCGGCGGCCATCGGACCGAGCTTTCGGCGGGGATGGGGTGGGCTGAGCACCGCGATCCGCGCACGTAGGTGCCGTTCAACAATACCGCGTCACCATCGAACGGAGCCTCGGTGCTGTTCGACAAACCCTTGGCGCCGTCGAACCGGTCCGCGGCGCCGTTCGACGCGCCCGCGCTCCGTGTGCGCGACCCGGGGCTCGATGTGCGCGACCCGGGGATCCATGTGCGCGACCCGGGGCGCCATCAAACGGACCCGCGGGGCGATCACACGGACCCGCGGGGTGATCGAATGGATCCGCGGGGCGATCACACGGACCCGCGGCGCCGTTTGCATTCCCCGCGCGCCGTTGTGTCGGCCGCGCGGCGTCGTGACCGGATCCCCTCGGCGCCGTTCGACAAACCCTTGGCGCCATCAAACGGACCCGCGGTGCCGTTCGACAAACCCTCGGCGCCAGTACACGGACCTGCGGGATGATCGAATGGGTCCGCGGGGCGATCACACAGACCCGCGGGGTGATCGCATGGATCCGCGGGGCGATCACACGGACCCGCGGGGCGATCACACGGACCCGCAGGGCGATCACACGGACCCGCGGCACCGTTTGATCGCCCCCGCGGTCGGTCGAACGAATTCCACCGCCGGTGTACGTACCGAAACGCGTCGTGTGAGATGCGCCGGCGCGCCTTCAAACGGCGCGCGGGGCGATCGAACGGAGCCCGCGACCGGTTGGATCGAGCCCGCGACCGGTTGGATCGAGCCCCGGTGCCGTTCTATGGGGCCGCGGACCGGTGCAACGACGCCGGGGGTCCGTGTGATCGCCCCGCGGGTCCGTGTGATCGCCCCGCGGGTCCGTTTGATGGAGCCGCGGGCCCGTGTGATCGCCCCGCGGGTCCGTTTGATGGAGCCGCGGTCCTGCTCAACGGCGTCGCGGGTCCGTTTGATGGAGCCGCGGAGCGCGCAGACGGAGCGGCAGGAGGCGAAGACGGCGCTGCGGCCCGTGTAGAAGGAGGGGCGGGGCGCGGAGACGGCGCTGGGGGATCGTTCGACGGCGCCACGGCGCACGCAGATGGTGTCGCGGCTTCGGGAGACGGAGCCGCGGCGCACGGCCATGGATCCGAGGGGCGCGGAGACGGAGCCGCGGTCCATGTAGAGAAGGAGGGGCGCCAGGAGACGCACGAGCCGGTGGGCCGAGGCTTCACGGCAGGAGCAAGCCGCCGATCGCGTAGCTCGACCCGGCGGCCTGCGTCCACACGAGGGCCGGCTTCGCCCCGCTCGCGGGGGCGTAGCCGCCCAGGTAGTTGCGCTGGTTCGAGTCGGAGGGCGTGAGGATGGCCCACATCGACCACGCCGATCCGTCGAAGTACGTGTAGACGATTCTGGCTGCCGTCGTCGGGGCTGAGCGCGAGCAGGATCACGCCGTCGCCGTAGGGCGCGAGGAAGATGCCGGAGGCCATCAGCGTGCTCAGCGGCTCGATGGTGCCACCCGCTGTCCAGGTGCCGCCGACGGAGGACAGGATGGCGTGGTCGAAGCCGCACCCGGTGCGCCGGACGACGTGGACCTGGCCGTTCTGGACCGTGGCGGCCCAGTCGTCGTGGTCGATGGGCGCGCCCGTCGAGAAGACGAGCGGAGGCGTGACGAAGTTGCCGGAGGCGGGCTCGACGGGGGCCCACGCGCCGTTCGTGAAGACGTTCGAGAGGATGTTGCCGGGCTGCTCGCTGCCCGCGTCGTCGTAGAGCACGAGCGCCGCGTCGTCGAGCGCGAGGACCTGGTGGGATCCGATCGTGCCGGGCACGCACCAGAGCACCTGGTGCGTGAAGAGCGCGCTGTTGAAGCCCGACGAGCCGTCGTCCTTGTCCACGCTGGCGAAGACGTCGGAGTCGCCCGCCCCGCAGTCGCCCATCGCGGAGAGGGAGCCAGGGGGCGAGAAGTCGCCCGTGTTCTCGTACCCGGTCGCGTCCACGACCTGCCCGTTCGAGAGGATGGCGGTGGCGGGGCCGTCCGGCCAGGCCATCGGCGTGCCCCCGCCCACGAGCTTGTTGATCGACTGCGAGGTGCCGAAGGCGACGTGGCCCGCCGAGATGGTCGCCCGGAGGTGATAGACGCCGAGGGCGGGGGCCGAGGCGTCGGCGTAGCCCTGCGTGACGTGCACGACGTCCGTGCCCGCGATGAGGCGGTAGGCCACGCTGAGGTCGCGCCCGTCGCCGTCGGGGCCCGGCTCGGGGGCGAAGATGAGGCTCTCGCCGTCCTGCCACGTGGCGAAATCGGCGCTGAAGCGCGTCGCGAGCTGCCCGCCGGCCGCCGGGTCGTGGAAGAGCCACCACTGCGAGGCGCCCTCGGCGTACACGATGTGGGTCTGCGATCCGTGGCCCGTGGCCGTGGGGAGCTCGCCGGTGCTCGCGAGGACGGTGGGCGTCGCGGTCTGGTGGACGGTGACGGCGGCCTCCGCGCTCTTGCTCCCCGCCGTCGCCTTGACGTGGAAGGTCTGGTCCTCCTGCGGGGCGCGGTAGACGCCCTGCGGTGAGGTGATGGTGCCGCCGCCCGCCTCGACCACGCTCCAGGTGACGTCGGCCGGAGCGCCGTCGAGCGTCGCCGTGAAGGTGAGCGTGGTCAGCGAGAGGAGCGTCGCCTCCGGCGGCGAGATGCTGAGCCCCGTGCTCTGCCCGCCCGCCCCCGCGGCGCCGCTCGATGTCGACGTGGCGCTCGCGGTCGACGTGGCGCTCGCGGTCGACATGGAGGACCCGTGGCTTCCCGTCGACGTCGCGGCGGCGCCGCCGCTGCCGCTGCCACCGGCGGCGCTCGTGGTCGGGACGCCGCTCGAGATCCCGAAGATCGCGTTGCACCCCGCGATCGCGAGGGGGACGACGGCGACCGCGACGGACCATCGTCCTCGGCGCATCATGGGCCGGCATCGTAGGGTGGGCGGGCCGCCGCAGTCTACGGACGACGGCGCCGCGGGCACGGAGACGGGGTGGGGAGGGGAGACGGGGCGGAGGGTACGTAGAAGGAGAGGCGGGGAGGGGCGGAACGCGTCGGGCGCAAGGGCCGTGCCAGTGGTCCGGAAGCGATCGACATCGAGCCCTTCACTTTCTTGGACACTCACCCCCCTCCAGCCGACCGTTTGTAGGAGCACCGCTTCTTGTAGGAGCCCCGAGCACGACCGGCGAGGATGCCCATGGACTACCGGAACGAGCGAGATGCCCTGCGGGGGCGCGTCGAGCGCCTGGAGCAGGACCTGGAGCAGGCGCAGCGGGAGCTCGCCGAGGCGCGGCGGATCGCGGGCGAGGCGGCGGCGGAGGGGTCGCGGGCCGAGGCGGAGCGGCTCGCCGGGCTCGAGGCGGCGATGCCGGAGGCCGAGGCGCTCATCTACAGGCTGCGGAGGGAGCTGGCGGCGGTCGAGTTGATGCACCGGGAGCGGCAGGCGACGGTGCAGGACCCCAAGGCGGTGGGCGGCGAGGCGCCGGAGCCGAGCCCTCCGCGGGCCGCGCGCAGGCGATGGAGCGCGCTGCTCGCGCTCGCCGTCGTCCCTGCGATGGCGGGTGGCGCTCTGCTCGCTCAGCGATACCGGGTCCACGAGCGGGAGCAGCGGGAGCAGGAGCAGCGCAACCTGCAGACATGCCAGAACGCCTTCGCCTGTTGCCTGCGGAACAAGGAACCGGGCGACCCTGACTGCACGTGGGCGGTGACGCACTGCGACGACTATCTGAGTGAGCACGACTGCTCGGAGCCCCGTCCGCGCAGCCGCGCCGCGCCCGTCCCGCCCACCGCGCAGCCCACGCCGCCCCCGCGCACGGTGGCCCCCGAGCAGGCTTCGGTGAGGAGACCGTCGCTCGGCCAGGTTCGCCACGCGGTCTGGTCCGGCCGCGTCACGAGGACGACCGGCAGCGCCCCCCCGCCCGGCTCCAGGTGCATCGTCGAGGCCGAGCTGCAAAGCGCATCCATCGGTATTCGCCTGACCGACTTGACCGTGACGTGCGGCGGCAAGAAGCTGTACTGGACCGAGGGCGAGCTCGCGCGCGCCTCCGGAACCAACGGGATCGTCCTCGAACAAGCAGGCCGTACCCCGGGCACGTTCGTGTACGGCCTCCACTACGAGGAGGCCGGCTTCAGCACCGGACAGAGCGGGTTGGTCGCGATCAACACCGCGCTGGGGCTCGGCGCCGTCTGGCGCGACACGCTGCCGGCGTTCCGGGTCGAGCTCTCGCTGGCGAAGTCGAGCGAGCCCGTGGCGGGGGAGCCGTTCGCCGATCCCCCGCGTGCAGAGGGGAAGGGTTCGACGCCCGGTGCGACGCGCGCTGGGGGGGATTAGGCCATGGACTACCGGAACGAGCGAGATGCCCTGCGGGGGCGCGTGGAGAGTCTGGAGCAGGAGCTGGACGACGCGCGGCGGGAGCTTGCCGAGGCGCGACGGGTCGCGGGCGAGGCGGCGGCGGAGGGGGCGCAGGCCGAGGCGGAGCGGCTCCAGAGGCTCGGGGCGGCGATGCCGGAGGCGGAGGCGCTCATCCACCGGCTGCGAGGGGAGCTTTCGGCGGTCGACGAGATGCACGCGGCACGTGCGCGTGATGTGAAGGAATCGGAAAGGCAGGCGCCGGTCGGCGAGGTCCTTCCAGCAAGGGCGCGGCAGCGGATCTCGCCGACGTTGAAAGCGATCCTGCCCGCGATCGTTCCGCTTGCGGCGTTCATCATCTTCGGCGCGATTCGGTACTGCACCACGCGAGAGCACGAGACCAAGCCGCCCGCGCCGCCGATCGCAACCGCCTCGCTCAGCGCGCAGCCCTCAGCGGAGGCGCCCGTGGGCGAAGCTCCGGCCCGTGACGCGAGGTCACCACGAGCTGCACGCGTCGTGGTTCGGCGGCGTGACGAACGCTACCGGGAGCGCTCCGCCGATTGGCTCGTCGTGTATGATCGATGCCGCCTTCGCAGGCGCGGTCCACGACATCCGCCTGAAGGAGCTCGACGTCACGTGCGGTGACGAACGGATCTTCTCCTCCGCGAGCGAGCTCGTCGTGCCCGCGGCGAACGAGGCCATCTCCGCGTTCGAATCGCACCCCGACAAGTATGGCATCCACTACGACGAGGAGGGTGTCGGCGGTGGGGAGCGCGGGCACATCATCGTCGACAGCGCGCACGGGCGGTGCACCGTGTGGCGGGATGCGTTTCCCGCGTTCCGGGTCGAGATCGCCATGGAGGAGAAGAGCGAGCCCGTCGACCTGAAGGGGCGTCGGGCCGAGGGTGCCGAGCCGGAGAAGGGGCGACCGTGAGCTTCAGGCGATCGCGCAACTGCCGTGCCAGTGGTCCGGAAGAGATCGACATCGAGCCCTTCACTTTCTTGGACACTCACCCCCCTCCTGCCGCGCGTTTGTAGGAGCACCCGATTGGCAGGCCCCGCGGGGGCGACCTGGTAGACGAGCGAACCGCGCCTTCGTAGGAGCCCCAAGCAACGCCGACCGTTGACGCTCGCCACAGACCAGACCAACCACGCCCCCAGGAGACGGTGACCATGTCCGACATCTTCACGACCAGCTCCCCCTCGCTCCCCAGGGTGGATGGAGCGCGAGGGGATCTACTACTTCTTCGAGCAGGGCGACGACGGGGAGAAGCTCATCGTCGCCGACGTCCCGGACACGCTCGTGGTCTTCCCCGATCACGCGCGCTTCTTCGTCGTCGCGCGGCGCGCGTTCGTCTACCAGTTCCGTCGAGCGCAGGGTATTCGCAGGGTACCGCGCGGCCCCGCAAGCGCCGCGGTTGGCCCCAATGAACGAGCCTGAGGACCCAGCCCGCCACGGCGCGTGGCCCACGCCGCGCGAGCTACCGGACCGCTTCCCCGAGGTGGGAGACGACGAGACGATGCTGCTCGAAGGGGTGAAGGCGTTCATCGACGGCACGCTCGTGACCCCGGGCGGGGAGGCGTGAATGGGGGTGCTGAGGCGTTTCATCGACGCGTTCGTGCGGACATGGAGGGAGCTGCAAGCGATCTCCGAGTTGGACACGGAGGGGGAGTATCCGCTCGACCTGCGGCTCCTGGATGCGGATGTAGGCCCCTACATGCCTCTGGACGAGGTCGCTTTGGAGTACGCGCTCCAAGAGGTACGCGCCGGCCGCATTCCGAAGCGTTCTCGAAAGGCGCTCCGAGACGCCTTCGTTGAGCGCGTCGC
This sequence comes from uncultured delta proteobacterium, assembly GCA_963827955.1. GTDB lineage: Bacteria > Myxococcota_A > Polyangia > Polyangiales > Polyangiaceae > CAWHDJ01. The sequence continues at coordinate 1,098,855 of CAWHDJ010000018.1, forward strand.
CTGGCTCGGCCCCCCGTGGTCAGTTATTGGGGTGCTCTTGCTTGGCGTCGTCCCAGGCAGCATTGCGGCGAGGAGTCCCCCGTGTGTAATCTTGCTATACTTCGTCCTCTTGATCGGCGGCCTCCTCGTGCCCACGGTCCTGTGGTGGCGCCTCCGACGTGACGTGCGCGAACAGCGGCTCCGGATCGAGGAGGGCGAGCTCACGCGCAAGTGGATTCGCCCCGCGTTGCGCCCCAAAGCCTCGGTCGACGTGATGTGCGTTCGCATCGGCGGCCACTGGCATGACGTACGCTCCCCCGCCCTGTTCGCGCAGCTCGGCTTCGGGGTCCGGTATCGCATGTACGTGAGCGCGCACGCCGGTCGCCTCATCGCGATCGAGTCCGTCGAGCGCGAGGCGCCCGCAGGGTACCGCGACGCGCCGGCAGGAGCGCCGCGGTTGGCCCCCATGAACGAGCCCGGGGACCGTGCGCAGCGCGGAGCGTGGCCCACGCCGCGCGAGCTGCCGGACCGCTTGCCCGAGGTGAGCGACGACGAGACGATGCCGCTCGAAGGGGTGGAGGCGTTCATCGACGGTGCGCTCGTGATGCCAGGCGGGGAGGCGTGAATGGGAGCGCTGAGGCGCATCGTCGACGCGGCCGCGCGGCGGTGGAGGGCGTTTCGGGGGATCTCCGAGATGGAGGTCGACGGGCAGTTCCCTCTCGTTCTCACGCTGACGGACGGTTTTCGGCCGTCGGGGCAGGAGGTTCAGGAGCTCAATGCGGGCCGAATCCCGGAGCGCTGCCTGGACGCCCTCGGAGAGGTGGCTACCAGGCGGGCGCCGGGAACCCGCCTTGCGTGGGTCGTCGGGCTCCCCCTCACATTCGCCGCCGTGATGAGCATCTGCGTCGGTCCTCCCGATGGCGAGCCGTCCCGTGTCGGATCCGTGCGATGGCTCGTGGTTTTCTGCGTACCGCATGTACTTGAGTGCGCGAGCGGGACGGCTCATCGCGATCGAGTCCGTCGACCGCACCGTCGGGCGCGATGTATTCGCAGGATATCGAGCGCCCCCGGGCAGGAGCACCGAGGGCAGCACCATGAAGGAACCTGAAGGCCAAACGCAGCGGAGCCGCCCATGATGCAGACACCCCTCACCAGGGAACCGGAGAAGGCCGTCGCGGCGGCCGACGGGCCGCTCGGCGTCGAGCGCTACGCGGAGGTGCTGGCGCACATCGTCTACTTCAAGGTCCCGTCGAGGCCGGAGGTCCTGCAGCGGCTCGGGATCGACCCGTCGGCATGGGCGGCGGCGGACGCGAAGTGGATGCAAGCGCTCGTGGACGAGGCGCTCGAGGACGAGCACCCCGTGGCGGCGGCCTTCGCCGCGGCCTTCGCGCCCGTGCTCAAGCGGCTGAAGGCGGAGAAGCCGTCGATCGACTCCATCGGCACGCCGCCCTCGCCGCCGTCTCCTCCGAAAGCGCGGTCTGCCGCCCCCGTGCTCCCACCCCCTGCGCCGCCGCCGGTCGACGAACCTCCCGCGCCCGCCGTCGGCACGGAGCTGCCCACCTACCTCCTGCCCTCTCGTCCCCCGGTGCCCGCTCGCTCCCCGCTCGCCGCGACCTCGCTCGCCCTCGACCTCCCCATCGGCCCCGCGCTCCCCTTCGCCAAGAGCACGGGCGCCGAGCCTCCCGCGCCGTCCCCACCGACGCCCCCTTCACCCAGCGTCGCCGGCGACAGCGCGGCCGCACCGACGCTTCCGCGCGTCCAGAAGGCACCGGCGCACCTCACCGGGACCATGAGCGTCAGCGACCTACCCGTCGCGGCGGTGCTCCCCTTCGCGCAGGGCGCCGCGGGCGAGGCTCCGGCGCTCACCCTGGAGGAGTACGCGTCGCTGCGGGCCAGCCTCACCGTGAACGGAGAGGAGGACGCGGCGACGTGGAAGCAGTTCGGGATCGTTTCGCAGGCGATGAAGGAGGCGCTCCAGGCGCGCTTCGCGGCCAGGTTCCGCGACGACGCGGAGGCGCGGGACCGCTTCGTGGCGCTGCTGCAGCGGATGGTGGGCGAGCTGCGCGCCAAGGCTCACGGTGGCTGAACTGATCTTCGTGGAGCGTTCATCATGAACGAGACCGACACATCGCAAGAAGCGCAGATCAAGGCCCTCATCGACGCCGAGGTCTCGCGCGTGCTCGCCCCGTACAAGGCGATGGGCGTACCGGGCGAGGTGCTGAGGGAACAGGAGATCCTGCTCCGCATCGCGCTCCGCACGCACCCGGACGCGCAGTTCTACCTGCGTCAGCTCGTGCGCGATCCCGCCGTGGACGCGAGCGACTCGGTGAGGACGCGCGAGATGGATGAAGCCGCGGCGGAGGCCGAGCCGGAGGGGAAGTGAGCCACGGAGGAAGCTCGGGGAGCCTGCCGCCCACGCTCACGCCGGAGCAGCACGAGCTCTTCCTCTCCGAGCCCCAGGTGCCCTGGCGCGCGATCAACGCGGTCGTGCAGGCGCTGGGCGACGATGTGCCGGGCCTGTCCCGGGATGCGATGCTCGTGGTCGCCGTGCGCGGGGCGGTGGAGGCGGCGGCGACGTACGATCCAGGGCGCGGCGTTACGTACGCGCAGTGGGGGCTGTACTACGCCATCCATGCGCTCCTGGAGCGGTTGCGCAAAGACCACGGCGGGGACAAGCCGACCCTGGCGCGGGTCCGGAGGGCGATGTGCGGCTTCCTGGCGCACGAGAAGCGGGAAATCGATCCCTGGATGGTGACCCGCGCGAGCGCCACGCGGAGCCTGACGAGCTTCGCCGATACCATGGCGGTGAGCGGCCTGCTCGCGTGGGGAGGCGTGGCGACGGTGCTCGCACGCGGGGAGTCCGGCGTCGAGGAGCTGCAGGCAGCGGCGAGCGCCGGGGATGCGCTGAGGAAGGTGATGGGTGAGCTGCGCCCGGAGCAGCGGTGGTTGATCGAGCGCTGCCACGCGTACGAAGAATCCGTGAAGAAGGTCGCGGCCGAGCTGGGAGGCAAGGGGTACCGCGCGGTGCTGCGCGAGTACCACGATCTGCTGGAGCTGATCGGGGCGCGGATGGCGAGCCTCGGGATCAAGGAGATGCCGCCGTGGCGCGCGGACGTGTCGGGGCAGGTGCTCGAGGGGCCGCCGGCGAACGACGATGGATAGGGGCGGACGCGTGCGTGAGCCTGGCGCGTGCGCCCCCGTTGCGGTGCCGGTCATGATGGAGGAGCGCACCGGCCTTGCGCTCCGTGCCGCCCCCGGTCCAAGGTCGCGCCATGAAGCGCCGATTCAACACGGCCGGGCCCTGCCTCGCGTGGATGCACTACATGATCCCGCCCGAGCGCCGTCTGCCCGAAGCGCCCGGCCTCGTGGAGGAGCTCGGCTACTTCGTGGTGCACGCGCCCCGGCAGACGGGCAAGACGACGGCCCTCCGCGCGCTGGCGCAGGACCTGACGGCGTTGGGGCGGTACGCGGCGCTGCACTTCTCGTGCGAGGAGGGCGAGGTGGCCGGCGACGACTACGGTGCGGCGCAGCGGGCCGTGCTCGGCGCAGTGCGCCGGCGAGCGGAGGTCGACCTGCCGCCGGATCTCCGGCCGCCGCCCTTCTCGCAGGAGGCCTACGAGGGCATGCTCGGCGACTTCTCGACGGTCTGGGCGCGCGCCTGCCCTCGCCCGCTCGTGCTCTTCTTCGACGAGGTCGACGCCCTCCAGGGCAAGAGCCTCGTCAGCGTTCTCCGTCAGCTCCGCGCCAGCTACCCCGATCGACCGAAGAGCTTTCCCGCTTCCGTCGTCCTCTGCGGCCTCCGCGACGTGCGCGACTACAAGGCCGCGAGCGGTGGCGATCCGCAGCGGTTCGGGACCTCGAGCCCCTTCAACATCAAGCTGACCTCACTGCGGCTCGGCGACTTCACGCCCGACGAGGTCCGCGAGCTGTACGGGCAGCACACGGCCGACACGGGGCAGGTCTTCTCGGACGCGGCGATCGTGCGCGCCGTCGAGGTGACGGCCGGGCAGCCCTGGCTGGTGAACGCCATCGCTCGCGAGATTGTCGAGAAGATCGTGCCCTCGCCGGAAGAGACCATCCTGGTCGAGCACGTCGACGAGGCGAAGGAACGGCTCATCCAGGCGCGCGCGACCCACCTCGACTCACTCGTCGCCAAGCTCAACGAACCGCGCGTGAAGCGGGTCATCGAGCCCATCCTGGCCGGCACGGTGGCGGCGGAGGACATGACGTACCAGGACGACGTCTCCTACGTTCGGGATCTGGGTCTCGCTGCCCGCGACCTTCCGCTCCGCATCGCGAACCCCATCTACAAGGAAGTGATCGCCCGGGTGCTGGCGAGCGGCGTCGAGGAGCGGGTGCTCGCCGTGCCGCGGAGCTTCGTCCTCCCCGATGGTCGCCTCGCGTTCCGGCGCCTCCTCCGCGAGTTTGCCGCATTCTGGCAGGAGCACGGCGAGGTCCTGGCGGCGGGGCTGCCGTACCACGAGGTGGCCCCGCAGCTCGTGCTGATGGCGTACCTCCAGCGGGTGGTCAACGGGGGCGGGGTGATCGATCGGGAGTACGGGGTGGGGCGGGGGAGGATCGACCTGCTCGTGCGGTGGCCGTACCGGGACGCGAACGGGGCGCGGCGGGTGCAGCGGCGGGCGATCGAGATGAAGCTGTGGCGGGACGGGGAGCCGGATCCACGGAGCAAGGGGCTGGAGCAGCTCGACGGGTACCTCGCGCGGCTCGGGCTGCCGTCGCGGAGGTCGAGGGCGGCGGTGCTGGTGATCTTCGACCGCCGCGCGAGGAGGGGGAGGGCGGTGGGGCCGCGCTTCGAGGACGCGGTGGCGCCCTCCGGGCGCCGCTTGATCGTGCTCCGGGCATGATCCTCCGGTGGGCGCGCCCACTCGGAGGCCTCGCCGGGGGGCAGAGGGGGGTGATTGAGGGTGCGACGAGTTTGACACCCCTTTCGACCCCCCGATATCTTGGGCCCCCGCCCGGGACGGCTTCGGAGTGGGATCCGCCCTGGAAACATGACCAAAGTCCTCGTTTTCGAAAGCCGATTCGATCGTTCGCCGGGGAGCTTCGCGCCGAGCTGGGGCGCCTGGGCGCGACCGTGCAGGTGGTCGACGACGGCAACGTCGGGCTGCAGGCGGCCAGCACCGACCGGCCCGACCTCATCCTGCTCTCCATCGAGCTGCCGCGGATGAACGGGTTCTCGGTGTGCAACAAGCTGAAGAAGGACCCTCACCTCAAGGACGTGCCGCTCGTCATCATGTCGAGCGAGTCCAGCGAGGAGACCTTCGAGCAGCACCGGAAGCTGCGGACGCGGGCCGAGGACTACATCCACAAGCCGATCGCGTTCGGCGAGCTGCTGCAGCACATCCGCGCGTTCGTCCCGCTGGAGCGACCGGCGCGGCCGACGCCGAGGGGATCGTGATCGACGACCTCGACATGGCGGTCGAAGAGGACGCCATGGCGACGACCACGGTGCAGGCCCCGTCCCCCCTCCGCAAGTCCGCCGCCCCGCCGGCGCCCGCGCACCATGCCCCGCCCGCCGCGCCGGCCACGCTGGTGTCCCCTGCCCAGGCCGCGCACGCGCCGGCGGCGCGGATGCCGAAGGCCGACGCCGAGATCGAGGACTTCCTCGGGGGCGCGTTCGGCGACCTGCTCGCGGACGACGAAGAGGCGATGACGGCGGTGAAGCCGCTCTCCGACTTCGCCGACGTCCTCGGGCCGGCGGCACGGCTCGCGCCCGCTCCCGCTCCGTCGGCGCCGCCGCCCGTCGCCCACCCTCCGGCGGCGCCCGTCGCCAAAGGGCCGACGGTGGACAGCGGCGTCCACGGCAGGCCGGTGCGGCTCGGCCGCTGACCGCGCCCCCTCCGGCCGCGGCCGCGCCCTTCGCGTCGAAACCCATCGTGGCCTCGAAATCGAGCGCGATCGCGGCCCCGAGGGCCGCCACCGCGCCGCCGCCGGCTCCCCAGCCAGCCCCTCACCCGGCCTCCCCCGCGGCCGCTCCTGCGACCCCGCGATCCCCGTCGCCGATACGGCCGAGCTCGAGCGGCTCCGGGCGGAGCTCGAGGCGCGGACGCGCCGACGCCGAGCGGGCGCGGGCCGAGCTGGAGGAGCACACGAAGGCCGCCGAGGCGGCGCGCGCCGAGCTGGAGCGGAAGCTCGCCGAGGCGGTCGGGGAACGCGCGGAGCTTTCGCAGGCCAAGGACGAGCTCGTCAGGCTGGCGCGGGAGGCCGACCAGGCGCGGGCGACCGCCGGCCGCCTCGAGGCCGAGGTGGAGCTGGCGCGCGAGGGCGCCGCCGAGGCGGCGCGGCTGCGGCGCGAGCTCGAGGAGCTGAAGCGCGGCGCCCGCGCGGCCCCCGCGGCGCCGGTCAAGGCGGGCGCGGTGTCGAGCCGCGAGTTCCTCGATCTGCGCGAGGCGCTCAACAAGAAGGACAAGGAGATCCTCGAACGCTGCGCGACCAGCTCTCGCGCCAGCGACAAGGAGCTCATCGACGACGCGCGATCAGGGCCTCGCGCTCGAGCGCGAGAAGGCCGACCAGGAGGACAAGCTCCTCGAGCTGGAGCGCGCCAAGAACGAGCTCGAGGTCCAGGCGGAGGCCGCCGCGGCCGAGAAGGAGGCCGCCCAGCAGCGCCTCGACGCGCTCGAGGCGCGCTCGCGAGCGGGCGCGAGCAGGCCGAGGCGCGACGCCGGCCGACCGCGACGCGAGGCCCGCGAAGACGAGCGCCGCAACGCGCAGGCCTGCCGCGAAGCTGGTGCACGCGGCGGCGATCTGCCGGGGAGCGCGGCCGCGCGCACGAGGCGGCGCTCGGCCGCCGCGGCGGCCGAAGGCGGCGGGGCGCCAGCGGCGAGGCGGCCGCCGTCGGCGGCCGAGCGCGAAGGGCAAAGGCACGCGACGCGGCGGTCGAGGGCGCCAGGGCCGAGCACCGCCGCGAGCTCGCCGCGCTGGAGGAGAAGGCGGCGCGCGCGCTCGAGGATCGCGAGGCGGCGCGCTGCGCGCCGAGATGGGCGCGAAGGAGGCGGCGGCCGCCGAGAAGCTCGCGGCCCGCGGGCGCGCGCTGGCGGAGGTGCGGGCGGCGGCGCTGGCCGAGCAGGCGGCGGCGCTGGCCGCCGAGAAGGCGAGCTCGTGGGGCGCCTCGCCGCGGGCCGGACGCGCTGGCCGAGGCGAAGGGCCGCGCGCGAAGGCGGAGGAGCGGGCGGCGTCGCCGACGCGGCGCTGGCCGCGCGGCACCGCCGAGCTGGCCGGGCTGAAGGAGATGCTCGCCGCCGCGGAGGAGGACCTGCGCGCGCACACCGCGGCGCTCTCGGAGGCGCGGGAGAAGCTGGCGGCCGCCGAGAAGCGATTCTCGCGGCGCCGCACGGCGGAGCGCGACGCGCTCGGCGTCGACCTCGAGAAGCGGGCGGCGGAGCGCGACGGGTTCCGGGCCGACCTCGACGCGCGGACGGCGGAGCGCGACGGGCTGCGGGCGGACCTGGAGAGCTCGACGGGGAGCTGGGCGACCGCACCCGCGAGCGCGACGGGCTGCGCGTCGACCTCGCCCAGCGCACCGAGGAGCGCGAGGCTCGGCCGGCGAGCTGGAGACGCGTACGCGTGAGCGCGACGGCCTGCGCATCGATTTCGACGCGCGCACCGCGCGAGCGCGACGGCCTCCAGGGCGAGCTGGACGCGACCCGCGACCGGCTCGAGGCCGCGGAGCAGAAGGCGGCGGTGCGCGAGGCCGACCTCGGCGGCCCGGACCGAGGAGCGCGATCAGCTCCAGGGCGAGCTGGCGAGCCGCACCGACGAGCGCGACGCCGCCCGCGGCGAGAGGCGAGCGGCTCGCCGCCGCTCGCCCGCGAGGGGCCCGGCTCGAGAAGGCGCGCGTCCGCTGGGGCGAGGACCGGCAGGCGCTCGATGCGGCGCGGAGGCGCTCGCCGCCGTGGCGGCGCAGATCGAGGCGGCCGCCGAGCGCCCCATCGAGTGACCGCGGACGGACGGGCGCCGGCTGCGCACGTTTTCGACGCGGGGGGTCTGAATAACGGTGCCGGTCGTCCGTCAACGTACCGGAGGAAGAGCCAACCCCATGAAACGCTATCGAGCGCCCATCGCCGCCGCCGGGATGCTTCTGCTTTCGCTCGCGGCCCTCACGGCCTGCAAGCGGCACCACAAAGACCAGGGGCCCGGGTCCGACGAGGACACGGATTCCCCTCCCGCCGCCACGGTGGCCGTCGCCGCGACCGTGACGCCCACCGCCGTGGCCGCGACCGCGACCGCCGCGGTCGACGACCCGCCGCCGCCGGCGGCCGACGTGCCAGATCCGCCCGCGCCGCAGCCGGAGGAGCAGGGCAAGCCCCCGAGCAAGGATCACATCTGGGTTCCCGGCTACTGGCACTGGACGGGGGCCCGCTACACGTGGATCTCGGGGCGCTGGACGTTCCGGGTCGCGACGACGCGGCCGCCGCCCCCCAAGGTCGAGGTGCCCATCGGCCCGGCGCCGAGCCGGCGTCACGTGTGGGTCCGGGGGTACTGGAAGTGGGACGGCCGGCAGTATGTCTGGATCAACGGCTACTGGGACCTCCGCGTCGGCGGCGGCCGGTGGGTCGACGGGCACTGGGACGAGCGGGGTGGCCGCTGGTTCTGGGAGCCCGGGCACTGGACGCGGTAGCGCGCCTCCTCAGCTCTCCAGCGCTCCGCGCGGAAGGCGTCCGGGAGGAGCGCCTCGAGCGAGGTGAGTCCGGGGGCGGCGGCGTTGTCCGCGACCAGCAGGCGGATGGGGAGTCGTGCGCGAACTCGGCCAGCGTCTGCCGGCACGCGCCGCACGGGGTGCCGAGCACGGGGCCCGCGCGTCACCACGACGATGGCCGCCGGGTCGCGCTCGCCGGCGGCGACCATCTGCACGATGGCGGATCGCTCGGCGCAGATCGCCGAGCCCGTACGACGCGTTCTCGACGTTGCAGCCGGCGAAGACGGACGCCCGACGCCACCTGCAGCGCCGCGCCGACGTGGTAGCGCGAGTAGGGCGCGTGGGCGCGCCGCTGCACGGCGCGAGCGCGCGCGCTCGAGCGCGGGCCCAGTCGATCACGCGCCCACCGCCGCGCCGACGCGGCGGACCCACGCCGAGAGCAGCGCGGTGAAGCGCTCCCGGCCTTCGCTTCGCCGTGGCCTCGACCTCGCTGTGGTCGAGCTTGGTCGGCGAGAGGCCGGCCGCCAGGTTGGTGATGCACGAGACCGCCGCCGCGCGCACGCCCATGTGGCGGAGCGCGATGACCTCGGGCACCGTGCTCATGCCCACCGCGTCGGCGCCCAGCGTGCGCAGCATGCGGATCTCGGCGGGCGTCTCGTACGTCGGCCCGAGCAGGCCCGCGTAGACGCCCTCGCGCAGCGCGACGCCGGTCTCCCGCGCGGCGACGCGCGCCAGCTCGGAGAGCTCGCGGTCGTACGCCTCGGTCATGTCGGGGAAGCGGGGCCCGAGCGCCGCCTCGTTGGGGCCGGCGAGCGGGTTCTTGCCCATCAGGTTGAGGTGGTCGGTGACGAGCATCAGGTCGCCCGGGCGTCCACGCCGGCGTCGAGCCCGCCCGCGGCGTTGGTGAGCAGCACGGCGCGGCAGCCGAGCCGGGCGAGCAGGCGGACGCCGAACACGACGCGCTCGGGGTCGTGCCCCTCGTAGAGGTGGACGCGCCCCTGGAGGCAGGCCACCGGGACGCCCCCGGCCTGGCCCAGGCAGAGGTTCCCCGCGTGGCCGACGACGGTGGAGCGGGCCATGTGGGGGATCTCCGCGTAGGGGATCCGGGTCAGCGAGCCGAGGCCGTCGGCCCAGGCGCCCAGCCCGGAGCCCAGCACCACGCCGACGGCCGGCGGCCCGGGTCCCCCGGCGCGCGCACGGCCGCGGACCGCCTCGTCGAGCTCTTCGATCACGCTCATGGTCTGGAGGCTCATACCGCGGCGCGGCGCGCGAAGTGCGAAGCCGTGTTCCGGGCCGATCGCAAGACCGTTCGCTGGTGCGAAGCCGGAAGGCTCGTGCTAGCTTCGCCGCCCCTTTCCGCCGGTGGTGAAACGAGACGAGCATGGCTACCAAGATCGAAGACTTCCTCAAGGAGAAGAAGATTGACCCCCGCCGCATCCTCGTGGCGTCCGCCGAGCTCGAGCGGCTGCGCCTGGAGGATCGCCAGAATCCGGCTCGCCAAGCGGGCAGCCCGGAAGAGCGAGGACCCGGCGAAGAAGAAGGAGGGGCTCGCCGCGCAAGAAGCCCCGCAGCGGTCGCCCGGTGACGCAGGAGGCGATCCACGCCGCCTTCGCCGGCAAGCACCATCAGCGGCCCGCAGAAGACGCGGATCCTGCGCGCGCTCAACCACGTCCTCGCGCAGAAGAAGCAGGACGAGATTGAGCTGGCCGCCATCTTCGAGCCGACGCCCCGGCCGAAGAAGGTCGTCGAGAAGGCCGAGTAGCCCGCCCCGGCTCAGTCGGTGACGATGGGGGAGACCCCATACCCCCGGCCCACTCGGCCGGCCCCTACCCCTTGAGCTTCGCCCGGCCGGTGTCGTTCGGCCTGTTGGTGAGGTCGAGGAGGTCGGCTGCCACGAGCGCGAGGAGCAATCCGGCGGCGATGATGAGCATGCGCCGACCCTCGCTCAAAAAAGCGCACAGGAACAACTTTGGTGCGCCACGTCGCGTCAAGCCGTCCGTGACGCAGCCGTGCCTCGCCTGCCGTTTCCGGTGAATGAAGCGTGTCGCCCCTGCAACGTAAGCAGGCGTGGAGTCGGTGCTTGCATTGCCGCGGTCGGGTGTGGAGCCGCCCCCAGGGGCGCCCCCAAGTCCCAGACACGCCTGTCCCTTGTCCCCCGTCCTCCGAGCCCCGGGCCTGCTCAGGGTCCAGCGCGGCCCCGGCCAGCGGCGGTGCCTCCCCCGGCTCCCTCTACAATCTCGCGGACACCGGCGCAGGTCGGTAGGCTGGTGGGTGTGACCGAAGCCCACGACGTGGACGATGTGGTCGCGCGGGCGCAGCGTGGCGATCGCGCGGCGTTCGCGGAGCTGTTCCGGCGCCATCGCGGCGACGTCTCGCGCCTCGTCTTCCGGATGCTCGGGCCCCTCGGCCGACTCCGAGGACGTGGTGCAGGAGGTCTTCCTCCAGGTGCACAAGAGCCTGGCGGAGTTTCGCGGCCAGGCGAAGTTCAGCACCTGGCTGCACCGGGTCACGGTGAACGTGGTGCTCATGGTGCGGCGCGCCGCGCGGAGCCGGCCGGTGTTCGCGGGCGAGGCGGTGGAGGACCAGGAGCCCGACCGGGGGCTGCTCCCGGACGAGGACGCGGCGCGTCGCGCGCGGATGGAGGCGTTCCGCCGGCTGCTCGACCGGCTCCCGGAGAAGAAGCGGACGGTGTTCGTCCTGCACGAGATCGAGGGGCTCGCCCCGGTGGAGATCGCCGAGATCGTCGACGCGCCGGTGCTCACGGTGCGCACGCGCCTCTTCTACGCGCGCCGCGAGCTCGCCGAGATGATGCGGACGGAGCCGACGCTCGCGCAGCTCACGGAGGAGCTGCGGCCAGCGCGGAGAGGCCCAGAGGTCAGCGGAAACGGAGGCAACGTGAGCCAGACGCACGACGAGATCCGCGCGCTGCGCGTGATGGTGGAGGAGCTCCGGGCGGAGCCCGTGCCCGAGCTCCGCTGGGACGCCATCGAGCAGCGCCTGCTCTCCAGCATCGCTGCCCATCCTGGAGCGCGCCCGGGAGCGCGCTCCGACGAGCTGACCCACGGCCGCGTGGCCTCCGGCGGCTTGCACGGCGCGCTGCGGGTGCCCAGCCCGCTCGTCCGCGTCGTCGGCTTCGCCGCCGCCGCGGCCGCGCTGGCGCTGGGCATCGGATCGATCGCGGGCTCGGGCGCGATGCCCGCGGCCTCGGCGAAGGCACACCACCGGGTCGAGGTCGCCTCCATCGGCATGGAGCCCGGCAACGCCCACGCCCGGGACCTCTCCGCCCTGCGCGCCGGCGACGTGGTGGAGGCGGGCGACACGCCCGTCCAGCTTCGGCCGCGCAGGGCTCGCGACCTGGACGCTGACGTCCGGGTCCGCGGTGCGCGTGATCTCCACGGGCGACGCCGCGTCCGGGCGTCGGGTACACGGTCGCGCTCGAGCGCGGCGCGATCCGCGCCGAGGTCACGCCGCGCGATCCCTCGGAGGGCCTGGTCGAGGCCTTCGCCGTCGAGGTGGGAGGGACGCGCGTGGCGGTGCACGGGACGGCTTTCTCGGTGAAGATCGACGGCGACCGGGCCATCGTCGACGTGGAGCACGGCGCGGTGGCGGTCGGCCCCGTCGGCCACGTAGGCGAGACCTCCGGGCACCTCCTGGTCGGCCCCTCGCGCGCGACGTTCTCGCTCGACGGCGGTCGGAGCGCGCGCCTGCTCAATCGCCAGAGCAGGCTGCTCACTGCGAGCGAGCTCGAGATGGCCGAGCCCGTCGCGCTGGACGGCTCCCGCACGGCGGCCTCGAAGCCCCTCGGCCAGCCCTCGGCGCTGGTCGCGGCGGTGGACGCTCCGGCGGCCGTCGAGCCGGTCACGATGGGGGGAGACCCCCCATACCCCCCGGCCCAGCCGGAGGTTCGCACCGCGTCGACCGCCCCGACCCCGAGGCTGCCGACTGCGCACGCCCCGGCCGTCGAGAAGGCGGAGGCCCACCCCGCTGCCGTTCCGCCCACCACCGAGGCTCCTCCCGAGCCCCCGCGGCTGAGCGTCGCGTCCGTGCAGGCCCGTCTCAACCGGTGTGCGCGCCTGAACTACGGCTCCGGCGGGAGCGGGGACTCGGTCACCACGATCTCCGGCACGTTCCGGATCGACGTGAACCCCGACGGCAGCATCCGGAGCATGCGCGTCGAGCCGCCGATGAAGCCCGAGATGATGGGCTGCGTGGGCGCCTCCGTCAGCGGCCTCTTCCCGGAGAACACCGGGCACCTGGACATCCCGTTCTCGTTCCAGCCCTAGTTTCCGCGGCCGCGCGCTCAACCCTCCGAGATCGTCCGCACCCCCGCCGCGCGCAGCACCTCCCGCGGCGGGATGCTCCCGATCATCACGAGCGCCGCGTCCCACCCCATCGAGGCTTCCCCTTCCGGCCCGCGCAGCGTGAGGTGGTCGGCCGCGAGCGCGGCGACCTCCGTCCGCAGGTGGAGCGCCACGCGCCCCGCGTCGACGAGCCGCTTCACCTCCGCGATGTTGCGCGCCTTCCCTCGCGCAAAGCCCTCGCCGCGGTGGACGAGGGTCACGCGCGTGCCCGGCTGGCGCGAGAGCGCGACGGCGGCCTCCATCGCCACGTCCCCGAGCCCGACCACGACCACGCGCATCCCCTCGAAGCTCCTCGCGTCCGCCAGGTGGTAGTGCACGCGCGCTTCGACCTCGGGGGCGAGCGGGAAGCCGAGCCGGCGCGGCGATCCGCGCTGGCCGATGGCGAGCAGCACGCGCCGCGCCCGGATCACCTCGGTCGCGCCGCCCTCGCGCGGCGCGACCGTGACGAGGAACCCGCCGTCGTCCCTGGCGAGGTCCGTCATGCGCGTGTCCTCGCGGATGGGCAGCCGCGCCTGCCGCACGATGCGCAGCCAGTGCGAGAGCAGCTCCTCCTTCGTCGACTCTCGCAGCCAGAGCTTGCCCGTCACCGGCAGCTCGAGAGGCTGGTCGAAGACCAGCTTGCCGCGCGGGAAGCTCCGGATGCTCTGCGCGACGCTCCCCTGCTCGATCACCTGCAGAGAGAGCCCGAGCTCGCCCGCGCGGAGCGCCGCGCTGATGCCCGCCGGCCCCGCGCCCACGATCAAGAGGTCGAGCGCGCCTCCGCCGCGCGCCCGGTCGCCGGCGCCGAGGCTCGCGGCGACGCGCTCGGCGGCGCGGGCGCCCTGCAGGATGGCGTTCTTGATGAGCGGGAGGCCGGTGACGTCTCCGGCCAGGTAGAGGCCGGGCACGTCGAGGCTGTCGAGGTCTGCGCCGAGGCGTGGGCGGTCGCCGATGGGCTCGCCGTCGGCGATGCGCAGCGACCCGTTCGGGCAGCGCTGCTCGCAGAGCGTGAGGCCACAGCAGGCGTCGGGGCGCACCACGACGGCGACGTAACGCTCGACGTCGATGACGTCGTAGGGGCAGGCGTCGACGCACGCGTAGCAGCCGAGGCACGTGCTGGTGTCGATCTGCGGCAGGCGCACCCGGGGCGCGGCCTCGGGGACGGTGGAGGGCGCGGGCCGCCTCCGCCTGCGTCGCAGCGCGTCGGCGCCGCGGACGCAGGCGAACGCGAGCGCGGCGGCGCCGAGCCCCGTCGAGAGCCCGATCCACGCGCCCCCCGCGGACGCCGACGCGCGGACCACCGGCACCAGGGCCGCCGCCTCGCGCGCCGCGTCCCAGGCGACGGCGCGGTCCTGCGTGTGGTTGCCCGCGCAGACGGCGCCGCCGCGATCGCCCTCGCCGGGCCTGCGCCGGCCGCCCGCATCGTCAAGAGCCCTCAGCGGGGGTTTGGGGGCGAAGCCCCCATCGTCGGCAGGGAGCGCGGGGGTGTGCTCGTCGAAGCAGACGACGGGGCGGGCGTCGCCGAGCGCCTCCTGCCCGTGGAGGAAGCAGCGGGCGATCGGGTCGTTCGGCGAGGCGACGTCGTGGCAGGGCTTGCAGCTCCCGGCGCTGGGGATCGCCACCGTGGCGCGGCGCGCCGGGTGGAAGCCGACGCCGGCGACCTCGACCTCGGCCCCGGGGGCGAAGCGAACCGGGGTGGCATCGGGCGCGAAGACGACGCCCTGGTCGCCGAGGTGGATGGGGTGGCAGGTGGCGCAGGTCATGGTGCCGCGCGCGAGGGCCGCGGTGTGGCCGCGGCGGATGGACGAGTGCGCGCCGTGGCAGCCCTTGCAGGCGGCGCTCGCGGGCGGGGCGGCGCGATCGCCCGGGCCGGCGCCGGTGTGGCACGCGCTGCACGAGAGCTGCGCGTCGAGGTGGGGACGCGAGAGCGGGCCGGGGGCGCCGCCCGTGCCCGGCGGGGAGACGAGGCGCACGGCGATGAACGCGGCGGCGCCGCCTGCGACGGCGGCGGCGAGCACGCCCCGGAAGCGGCTGACGTCCGAGGTGGGCTCCGCGCGCGCGACGGCGCGGCCCCGGGCGCGGGGCAGGGGGAGCGCCGCGCGATCGCGGGCGTCGGAGAGGCCGGCGGTGAAGAGGGACTTGTCCGAGGGCATCCGCGACCGAGCGAGCGTAGCCCGGCACGCCGTGCCCCGGGGAGCCGCATACGACGGGCTGGCCCCCGCATACGACGGGCTGGCCAACGCATGCGATGGGCTGGCCACCGCGTACGATGGGCTGGCCACCCAATGCGACGGGCTGGCCCCCGCATACGATGGGCTCGCCAACACATGCGACGGGCTGGCCCCCGCATACGACGGGCTGGTCACCGCATACGATGGGCTGGCCAGCCCATACGACGGCCTGGCCACCAAATACGACGGGCTGGGTCATCGCATACGATGGGCTGGCCCCCGCATACGACGGGATGGCCAGCCCATACGACGGGGTGGCCAGCCCATCGTACGCGGTGGCCAGCCCATCGTACGCGGTGGCCAGCCCATCGTACGCGGTGGCCAGGCCGTCGTATGGGCTGGCCAGCCCATCGTACGCGGTGGCCAGCCCATCGTACGCGGTGGCCAGCCCGTACGACGGGGTGGCCAGCCCGTACGACGGCGTGGCCGGGGCGTCCAATTCGCGAGGGATTACGCGCGCCTGGAGCGGCAGCGGGGCGGAGCCGCCGGCCCGGTGGGCCGGCTAGTGGATCGAGCTGCGCGCCAGGCGACAGTCGATCGCGAACGCGTACGCCGCGAGGGCCTCCCGGGCGGTGATCAGGCCGTCGCCGCGCGCCTCGCGCACGATGCTGCGGAAGGAGAGGTAGCGGCGGCCGTCGAGCCCGAGGAGCATGGGGACGACGGTGGCGTCGCGGGGCGCGCCGGTGGTGCCGAAGAGGCCCGCGGCGCTCGCGAGGACACGAGAGACCAGCGTCTCGCAGAGCTCGATCGCGCGCCAGTAGCGGCCGCGGTGGATCGCGTCCTCGACCTCGCGCACCGTGTCCTGCTCGCCCTCGGGCCACAGCTCGGCGAACGACAGGCCCGATGGCCCGGCCGCGTCGCGCAGGAGCGACGGGGCGGCGACGCTCGCCGGCGCGGGCTCGGGGGACGGCTCCAGCAAGGATCCGATGGATCCAACGGCGCCGGCGCCGTCGGGTGGGGGAGGAGAGGTGGCGAAGCTCGGACGCACCAGGGGCAGCGGGCGGCTGTCGGTGTCCTCGAACGCCATGGCGGGGGCGGCGAGGCCGTCGCCGGGGCGAGCGGCGGGATCCGGAGAAGTAAGGATGAGGGACGCCTCGGGGAGGGTCGCCGCCTTGGGGATCTCCGGGGGGGCCGGCGGCGGCTCGCTCGGGGGGCTCGCCGCCGTGAACGACTCCTCGAACGGCGTCGGCGTCTCCGGCGGGATCGAGGGGTGCGCGCCGGGGGCGCCGATGCGGGCGAAGACGACGTCGCTCGGGGGCTCGGCGCGCACCGAGGCGTCGCGCAGCGCGGTGACCAGCCCGCCCTCGGCGGGCTCGAAGCTGCCGTCGATCTCGCCGTCGGTGAGCTCGGGCAGCCGGTCCTTGAAGGCCGTGAGGACGCGCTCGCTGATCTTCTCGAGCGCCTCGTAGATCCCCTCGCCGGTCCTGGCCGAGGTGGGGATCGAGGGCGCGCCGAAGGGGTTCAGGATGCTGTCGAGCTCCTCGACGGGGAGCAGGTCGGGCAGATCGCGCTTGTTGTGCTGGAAGACGAGGGGCATCGTCGCGAACTCCCGCCCTTGTTCGGCGAGGTTCTCGCGCAGGTTCTCCAGGCTCTCCAGGTTGGCGTCGGCCCGCACGAGCTGCGAGTCGCCCACGAAGACGACGCCGTCGGCGCCCGTGAGCACGAGCTTGCGCGTGGCGTTGAAGTACACCTGCCCGGGGACCGTGAAGAGCTGCAGGCGGACGTGCATCCCCCGCACCGGCGGCAGGCGCACGGGCAGGAAATCGAAGTAGAGCGTCCGGTCGACGGGCGTCGCCAGGCTGACCAGCTTGCCGCGGTGCTCGGGCTTCGCGGTGGCGTGGATGTGCTCCAGCGTGGTCGTCTTGCCGCCGAGCCCGGGCCCGTAATACACGATCTTGAAGACGAGCTCGCGCGAGAGCGGGTTGACCGACGCCATGTGGTACGGGCGCGACGATATCACCAAACGTCGCCGGGGCTGATTTTTGAGACCCGGTTCCCCTGCGGCGGCCTCCCGTGGGCGGCCCCGTAAGATCGCGCCCCCTTCGCCCGTTCTCCCTGCGTGCAGCTCGCCGCGATCCCCGCCTGGCCCCTGGCCCTCGCCGCGCTCGGCGGCGGGGGGCCTCCGCCGGTCGTGCGGCCTCCGCCGCGTCCGGGTATCGTGGCGCGCGTGGCCGTCGCCCGCACCGACCTGGAGGCAGAGCGCGCGCTCGTGGGCCGCGCCCACGCGGGCGACCGCGGCGCGCTCGGCCAGATCCTGCGGCACCACGGGCCCTCGCTCTACCGGTCGGTGCTCCTGCCCAGGCTCGGATCGGAGGCGGCCGCGCAGGACGCGCTGGCCGAGACGTACGCGCGCGTGGTGGAGCGCTTCCACCAGTTCACGTGGCAGAATACCGGCGTCTACCCGTGGCTGCGCGTGGTCGCGCTCCGCATCGCCCTCGACGCGCTCCGGGCGCGCCGGCGCGAGACGCTCTTCGAGCCCGACGACCTGGAGCGCGAGATCGACGCCTCGGAGCGCGACCTCTCCCGCACGGGGGACGCCGAGCTCTGCGAGAAGCGCGATCTGGCCGAGGCGCGCGCCCGCGTCGAGGCCGCGCTCGGCAAGCTCAACCCGCGCTACGCGAGCGCGATCCGCCAGCGCGTCCTCGAGGAGCGGTCCCGTGAGGAGGTGGCCGCCGCGCTGGGGGTGAGCGTGGCCACCTTCGACGTGGTCCTGCACCGGGCCATGGGCTCGCTGAAGAAAGCGCTTGCAAGCGGGCAGAGCGGGCCCAAGGAGGAGTCGTGATGAAGGGCGAGCGCAAGCTCCGGCTCGTGAAAGGCGGCGGGGATCCCCCGCTTCGCCCCCGGCCCCTCCGGCCGACGAGCCGCCGTTCACGGAGGAGGAGCTGGCCGCTGCCGCCGCGCTGCGCGACGCGCTCGACGTGGGGGAGGACCCGCTCGCGCTCGGGCTCCGGGGGGCGTACGCGCCCGCGCCGCTCGTCGAGGCCGACCTCGACGCCATCGTGTCTCGGGCGCTCGGCGACGAGCTCGCCGCGACGGGCACCGAGCGCGCCGCGGCCGAGCGGCTGCGGGCGGAGCTGGATGGAGAGGTGCTTCCAGGGGACGGGGCGGAGCTCTTGCTGGCGGTGAAGCTCGCGGCCCACCCCACGGCGCTCCCGCCCGCGCGCAACGAGGAGCTGATCCAGACGGCGCTCCGGGCGCCCTTCCGCGCGCGCGTCCGGCGCATCGCGCCCGTCACGATGGCCGCCCTCGCCGGCCTGGCCACGCTGGCCGCCGGGGTGGCCCTGGTCCTCGACCACGCCCGGATGACGAGCCCGGGCGCGGGCGCCGCGGCTGCCCTGGTGCGCGCGCGATCCGCGGACGGTCTCTTCGACGCGAGCACCCCCTTCCCGCGGCGCGGGGGGGAGTCGGCGCGCGTGGATTGCATCGCCTCGGCCCGCGAGGCGGACCTCCGGCAGAACCGCTTCGCCGCGTGGGGGGTCCGGTGATCTCCTCGCGGCCGAGGGTGCTCTGGGTCGCGGCGGCCTTCGCGTCGGCCGGCGTGATCGGCGCCCTCGCGTTCGTTCCCTTCACCCGCACGGCCTCGGCGGAGAAGCCCGCCGATTGCACCTGCGCGGGCGCCCACGTCGTCGACCCCACGCTCCTCGCCTTCCTCTCGAAGGCCCGCGCCGCCCACCACCGCGCCGATCTGCTGCAGGACGACGGCGATCTCGACCTGGCCATCGCCGCCCTCGAGCCCGTGGTCGCCCCCCCGCGCCCCGGAGGCGCGCCGGAGGCGGACGAGGTGGTCGCCGATACGTACGCGCGGCTCGCGGACCTGAAGAGCGACCTCGGCGATTTCGATCCGGCGCTCCGCGACGTGGAGGCCGGCCTCGCCCTGGCCGCGCGTCCGACGCACTTCCGCGGGCACCTGCTCGAGATCGAGGGCGTGGTGCTGGAGCGGCGCTACCGCGCGCTCGACGCGATGGGCGAGACGGAGGAGGCCGCGCGCGTGAAGGCGCGGGCGCTGGACGCCTTCAAGGGCGCGATCGACGTGCAGGAGCAGGTGATCGACGAGGCGCTGAAGAATGCCGGGCACTGAGCCCGGCCCCGCGGATCTCCGGGAGGGCGCCGCATGGAGCGCCCGCCAGCGCCTCAAGAACGACGCCCTCCACGCCCTGGTGACGGGCGCGCTGGCCGTCGTCACGCGCCTGCCGCGCGGGATCGTGGCCGCCCTCTGCCGCGCGCTCGCCTTCGTGGCGTGGGCCGCCCTGCCTCGCGAGCGCGCCCTCTGCCGCGCCCGCCTCGAGGCGGGGGTCGGTGGAGCCGTCCCCGGCGCGCGGGTCCGCGCCGCGTTCCGCATGGCCGGCGAGACGCTCGCCGACACGCTGGCGCTCCTCGACCCACGCGAGCGCGCCGATCGCACGCTGGCGATCGATCCGGCGGGCGCCGAGGCGTTCCGCGCCGCCCTGACCGAGGGGCGCGGCGTCGTCTTCGTCTCGGCGCACCTCGGGCCCTGGGAGCGCCTCGCCGCGCTCCTCGCCGCCGAGGGCTTCCCCGTCGCCACCGTGGCGCGCGAGAGCTACGACCCGCGGCTCACCGGGCTCTACGACCGGCTGCGCGCGCCCCGCCGCGTGCGCTCCATCTACCGGGGGCGCCCCGGAGCCGCCACCGCCATCGTCCGCCAGCTCCGCGCCGGGCGCGCCGTCGGCTTCCTCGTCGACCTCCCCGCGCGCGTACAATCCGCCCCCGTGCGCCTCTTCGGCGTGGACGCGGACCTCCCCGTGGGCGCGGCGCGGATCGCCCTCGCCCGACGCGCGGCCGTGCTGGTCGGCACCGCCGGCGAGGGGATCGTCCGCATCCGGCGCGTCGAGACGGCCGACCTCGCCGCGGGGGGCGACGGCGAGCGCCGCCTCATGGGCCGCCTCGCGGCCGAGCTCGAGGCGCGGATCGCGATCCGTCCGGAGGCGTGGCTCGGCCTCTTCGCGCCGCCGAGGCGGGCGCCCCTCGCCGTCCCCATCGCTTCTCCGGCCGCCGCCGTCGATTGATTGCGAAGCTCGGGAGGTTCCCGATAGACTCGTCGCGGGCGTCGCGGTGACGCGCGCTCGACGATCATGTCCCGCGTTCCCAGGCTCTCGTCGGGCTCCCGGCCGCCCGACCTCACCCCGGAAGAGGCGTACCTGCTCTCGCGGGTCGACGCGCTGCTCGACGAGCAGGATCTCGCCCTGGTGTCGGGGATGACGCCGGCCCAGGTGGGCGCCGCGCTGGACCGGCTCGTGAGGCTGGGCGCCGTCGAGATCGTCCAGAAGGGCGCGCCTGCCGCTGCCCGACCGCAGCTCCGCCCGTCGGGCGTCGGTCCCGCCGTCACAGTCCCCTCGGGCGGCCCGTCGAGCGGGAAGCCCGGTCAGGACGAGGTGGTCGACCTGGAGCCCGAGCGGAAGCGGCGGGTGCACGACCTCTACGAGCGCCTCGACGACGTGACGTACTACGCGCTCCTCGGCGTCCCGGCCCAGGCCGAGAAGAAGCAGATCAAGAGCGCGTACTACGCCCTCGCGCCCGACTTCCACCCCGATAAGTACTTCCGCAAGAACCTCGGCGCGTACCGGCAGAAGATTCGAGGCCATCTTCGCCCGGATCACGCTGGCGCACGACGTGCTGACGGACCGCGCCCGGCGGGCGGAGTACGACGGGTACCTCGAGCAGACGCAGAAGAACGAGAAGCTGTCGTCGGTCTTCGACGACGCGCCCCCGGACGTGACCGCGATCCTGGCCGCCGTGGAGCAGGCCGCCGCCCGGGCCGTGGCGGCGTCGGTGGCCCCGTCCGCCCCCGCGGCGCGCCCGTCGACCCCGTCGATGCCCGTGCCGCCGGGGGCTCGCCCGTCGACCCCGTCGATGCCCGTGCCGCCGGGGGCACGCCCGTCGACCCCGTCGATGCCCGTGCCGCCGGGGGCTCGCCCGTCGACCCCGTCGATGCCGGCCGTCTCCCCCTCGGGTCCGCTCCCGCCCGGCATCTCGCAGGAGGAGGCGCTCCGGCTCCGCCGGGAGGCGCTGGCCCGCAAGCTCGTCGGGGGCACCACGCGCCCCACCCCGGCGCCCACCCCCCGCGCCTCGGTCCCCGCGATGAGCGTGGCCGACATCGAGCGCGCGGCCGAGGCGATGCGCGTGCGGCGCGAGGCGGCCCTGGCCGAGGCGAAGCGGGAGCAGGTCGCGCGGCTCCTCGACGCCGGCGAGGCCGCCATGGCGCGCGAGGACTATGCGGGCGCGGCGAACTCCTACCGCCTCGCCGCGTCGCTCGCCCCGGACGACGCCGCCGTCCAGGCCATGTGCGCCGAAGCGCTCCAGCGGGCCATGGCCGCCCTCGCGGAAGGCTACTGGAAGCAGGCCATGTACGAGGAGGGGCAGGAGCGGTGGAGCGACGCGGCGCTCAGCTTCTCGCGCGTCTGCACGGGGAAGCCCGGCCACGCGCTCGCGCACGAGCGCGTGGCCTTCGCCACCCTGAAGGCGGGGGGAAACGCGCGGCGCGCGGTGGACTTCGCGCGCAAGGCGGTCGAGCTCGACCCGAGGAAGCCCGACTACCACGTCACGCTGGGCCGAGCCTACGCCGCCGCCGGGCTGGAGAAGAGCGCGGGCGGTGAGCTGGATCGTGCGCTGGATCTCGCCCCGGCCGACTCGAGGGTCAAGGCGCTGGTCGCGGCGGCGCGATCGGCCTTGTCCAAGAAAGACGAGAGGTGAGCTAGCATGGCCCCTCGGTACGTTCTTCCCGGGCGGGCTCGCGAGCGAGCTCTCCTCCCCGACACTGAGAGCAGGAGCACGAGCTGAATGGAGCGCGTCATCGGAATCGACCTCGGGACCACGAACTCGTGCGTCGCCCTCGTCGAGGAGGGGGTCCCGACGGTCATCCCCAACCGCGGCGGTTATAAGACCACGCCCTCGATGGTCGCCATCACCGAGGCGGGCAAGCGCCTGGTGGGGCACATCGCGAAGCGGCAGGCCATCACCAACGCGGAGAACACGGTGTACGCCGCCAAGCGGCTCATCGGCCGCAAGTGGTCGTCGCCCCAGGTGAAGAACGCGATCCTCACGGCCTCGTACAAGATCGTGGAGGGCCCGCACGGCGACGTGCGCATCCAGCTCCGGGACAAGACGTACAGCGTGCCGGAGATCAGCGCGATGATCCTCCAGGAGATGAAGCTCTTCGCCGAGGACTACCTCTCGGAGACCGTCTCCAAGGCGGTCATCACCGTCCCCGCCTACTTCAACGACAACCAGCGGCAGGCCACCAAGGACGCCGGGCAAATCGCCGGGCTCGACGTCATCCGGATCGTCAACGAGCCCACGGCGGCCGCGCTCGCCTACGGCTTCGGGAAGAACATCGAGAAGACCATCGCCGTCTTCGACCTCGGCGGCGGCACCTTCGACATCTCCATCCTGGAGATCGGCGGCGGCGGCGTGTTCAAGGTCATCGCCACCGCCGGCGACACCTTCCTCGGCGGGGAGGACTTCGACGCCCGGATCATCGACTGGCTGGTGCAGGGCTTCAAGGAGCAGCACGAGGTCGACCTGCGGCAGGACCGGATGGCGCTCCAGCGCCTCAAGGACGCGGCGGAGAAGGCGAAGTGCGAGCTGTCGGGCGTGATGGAGACGGAGATCAACCTCCCCTTCATCATCTCCAACGCGCGCAACGAGGCGCTCCACCTCCAGCGCACGCTGACCCGCGTGACGCTCGAGTCCCTCTGCGAGGACCTCGTGGAGCGCTGCGTCGAGATCTGCAAGCAGACGCTCGAGGACGCGCGCCTCGAGCGCGACGAGATCGAGGACGTGATCCTGGTCGGCGGGATGACCCGCATGGTCAAGGTGCAGGAGGCGGTGCGCGACTTCTTCGGCCGCGAGCCGTGCAAGGGCGTGCACCCGGACGAGGTGGTCGCCCTCGGCGCCGCCGTGCAGGGCGCGGCGCTCGTCGACGAGTCGAAGCAGATGATCCTGCTCGACGTCACCCCGCACGCGCTCGGCATCATGACCTTCGGCTCCAACTTCGAGGAGCTCATCCCGCAGAACACCACCGTCCCGACCAGCCGGTCGAAGATCTTCACGACGAGCCGCGACAACCAGACGGCGGTGAAGATCCTCGTGATGCAGGGCGAGCACGAGAAGGCGACGGACAAGGAGATGCTCGGCGAGTTCATCCTCACCGGGCTGCGCCGCGCGCCCAAGGGCCAGGTCGAGATCGAGGTCACGTTCGAGATCAACAGCGACGGCATCGTCTCCGTGAGCGCCAAGGATCTCGGAGACCGGCCAGCAGCAGTCGATCCAGGTCACGGCCTCCAGCGGGCTGACCAAGGACGAGGTCGGCAAGATGATGGAGGAGGCCAAGGAGTACATGGTCGACCGCCGCGCCACCGACGAGTTCGAGGGCGTGCGCCAGGAGGCGGAGAAGCTCATCGCCGAGATCGAGCGGATGTTCCCCCAGGTCGAGCAGATCGTCGCCTCGAGCGACTTCGGCCGCGACGCCATCGGCAAGGCCCGCGGCATCGTCGACCGCTCGCGCCAGGCGATCGGCAAGAAGGACGCGGCCGCCGTGAAGGAGCAGATGGAGTCGCTCACGCGCACGCACCGCATGTTCAAGGGCGTGGTGGCGAGGCCCCACGGATGAACCTCGTGGTCGCATGACCTCCGATCCGCCCGAGGAAGGCGCCGAATCCCGACGACGACGAAGCGGATCTGCCGCCGGCGCTCTCCGCCGGCCTCCGGCCGAGGCGTCCGGCCGTGGAGGACCGGGCCACGCTCGCGCCGCCGCTGCCGCACGGCGACTACGTGCGCACGATGATGGAGCTGGGCGAGCTCGACGACCCCTCGAGCGGCCTGGAGGACCCTCCCAAACCCTTGCCACAGGTGTCGCCGCTGCGCGCGCCGCCCCAGTTCTCCCTGGATCGGGACCTCCTCCTCGACGAGGCTGGCGACGATCCCTCCGGCCGGCGCACCGCGACCGCCCCGCGCCGAGACGCCGCCGCGACCGCGCCCGTCCGGCCACCGTCCTACGCGCCTCCCTCGCCACGGCCGCCTGCAATCCGGCTGCCCGTCCCACGGGCGCCCAGTGTCCACCCCGAGGACGACGCCGATGAGATCGACGTCTTCGGCGGCCTCGATCCGCTCGAGGGCCTCGATTTACCCGACGACGAGAGCTTCGCCCCCAAACCCCCGCCCGTGAACCAGGTCCGGCCAGGGCCCGCGGCCAGGCCCCGCGCCGGGGTAGGGGCCGCCGGGCTCCGGCTCGGCCGGCCTGCGCGACGCGACACGCCGACCGGCTGGCTCGGCAAGGGCGCGCCTGCGCCGATGTCCCCGTTCGACGAGCCCCGAGATCCTCACGGGGCCTCCCCACGACGACCCCGATCCTCCGGTGAGCGAGCCGGCGCCGATCTCGATCGTCGACCGCGCGCGAGAGATGCGGGTGCTCTTCGAAGCGGAGAACCACTCGAGCGCGCTCGTGCTCGCCGAGAGCGTGCTCACCAGCGACCCCGGCCACGAGGAGGCGCAGCGCTGCGCCGCGGCTTGCCGCGCGGTCCTCGCCGACAAGTACCTCGGCCGCCTCGGCGGCCCCCGGGTGATCCCGCGCCCGACCATGACGCCGGAGGAGGTCTGCGCCCTCGCGCTGGACCACCGGGCGGGCTTCCTCCTCTCGTTCATCGACGGCTGCATGTCAATCGACGAGGTGCTCGACGTCTCGTCCATGCCCGCGCTCGAGGCGCTCCGGATCATGTACAGCCCGCGAGCAGGGCGCGATCGAGAATCGTGGTGCCGGGCCGGCGGCCTGGGCGTCGATGACCGGGTAGCCCACGCCATTTGGCTTTTGCCTTTTGTCCGTTGCCTTCTAGGCTCGCACCCGTGCGCTACCCCGTGGAGATCGTCGCCGCCATCGCCCTCTCGTGGCTCGCCCGGGATGCCGCGGGTCACGACGTCGCCGCCGCACCCTCCGCTCCGGCGGACCCGCCGATCGCCGCCGTCGCGCCGGCCACGATAGGCCCCGCGTTCGACGACGACGCCGCGATGGCGAAGGCGGCCGATCCGGTGGCGAGCTACACGCTCCACGCGTCGCTCGATCCCGTGAAGCACGTCGTCGAGGGCAAGGGGACGATCACCTGGCGCAACGCGTCGCGCACCCCGCAGGGCGAGGTCTGGCTGCACCTCTACCTGAACGCGTTCAAGAACGAGCGGACGTACTTCATGCGCTTCCCCGGGGTCGACGGGTTCCGCGGCGCGGGGACGCCCGGGGACTGGGGCCACGTCGACGTGAAGCGCTTCGCGATCGAGGGCGGCGCGGACCTCTGGCCCGGCGCCGACAAGACCTCGCCGGGCGATCCGGACGACGAGACCGACATCCGCGTGCCGCTGCCCGAGCCGGTGCAGCCCGGCGCGACAGTACGCTTCGACGTCGCGTTCGAGGCGCACCTCCCCCAGCTCCTCTTCCGGACCGGCTACGTCGGCGGCTTCCACATGGTCGGGCAGTGGTTCCCCAAGCTCGCCCGGCTCGAGCCCGACGGGCGGTGGGCGCACTTCCCCTTCCACCACCTCTCCGAGTTCTACGCCGACTTCGGCACGTACGACGTCACCGTGGACACGCCCGACGACGTGATCGTCGGCGCGACGGGGCAGCTCGAGGGCGAGGTGCGGCGACGACGGGCGCGTGGAGCGGCGCTTCGTCCAGGAGAACGTGCACGACTTCGCGTTCGCGGCGTGGAGCGAGTTCCGCGAGCTCACCGGCGTCGGCGAGGGGGGCGTCGCCCTCCGCGTGCTCTACCCGCCCGGCTTCGACCACGACGCCGAGGTCGAGCTCGACGCCGCGCAGTTCGGCCTGACGCACCTCGGCCGCGCGTTCGGGCGCTACCCGTACAAGACGCTCACGATGATCCACCCGCCGCCCGGCGCCGAGGAGGGCGGGGGGCATGGAGTACCCGACGCTGATCACCACCGGCGGCGCCTGGTACTTCCCCTGGACGGGGGTGCGGCTGGTCGACATCGTGACCATCCACGAGCTCGGCCACCAGTGGTTCTACGGCCTCGTGGCCACGGACGAGCACGGCTGGCCCTTCCTCGACGAGGGCATCAACTCGTACGCCGAGGTCGACGCGATGGAGGCGCGCGATCCGCACACCTCGGCGATCGGCGCCCCCGGCCTCTCCATCGACATCGCCGCCGTCAACCGCGTCAGCGCCGCCGAGGCCGAGCGCAACGCCAGGGTCGCCCAGCCGGCCTCCGACTACCTCAGCGGCCGCGACTACGGCGCGCTCGTCTACGCCCGCACGGCGACCATCCTCGACACGCTGGCCAACGTCTACGGCAAGGACGAGGTGCGCCGCGCCGTCGGGCGCTACGCGCGCCGCTACCGCTTCCAGCACCCGGGCCCGGACGAGCTCCTCCAGGCGGTGCGCGAGGTCGTCGGCGCCGACGCCGCCGAGCAGCTCCGCCGGGCGCTCTTCGAGCGCGCCACGGTCGACTATGCCGTCGGCGACGTCACCTCCAAGGCCGACGGGGACGGCTACACCGGCAGCGCGCTCGTGCGCAGGCGCGGCGCGCTGCGCTTCCCGGTCGACGTCGACCTGGTCGAGGAGAGCGGCGCGGTGCAGCGGGTGCGCTGGGACGCGGTGGAGAGCGCCGCCCGCCTCCCGTTCAAGGGCAAGAGCAAGCTCGTCGCGGCGGTCATCGACCCGGAGCACCGCGTCCTGCTCGACGACGATCTCGCCAACAACGCGCGTGGCCCCAGGTCGCGCGTCTCGGGCACACTGCTCGATCGCTTCTGGTTCGCGGCCGAGGCCTTCCTCGGGGGGCTCTTGCCATGACCGACGTGGACGAGGAAATCGCCGCCCTTCCTGCCGCGAGCGCCGAGAACGCGGAGCCACCGAGCGCCGCGAGCGCGGAGCCCACGAGCGCGGAGCCACCGAGCACCGTGAGCGCGGAGCCACCGCGCGCCGCCTCGCCGGCCGCGCACCGCCGCCTCGGCCTCGTCGGCCTGTTCTACGGGTACCGCGCCCTCGCGGCCCTGATCGTCGTGCTGCCCGCCGCGCTGATCGTCGGCAGCCCCGTCTCGGCCTGGCCGCGCAGCCAGCGCGCAGCTCTTCGATCCGGGCGGCGTGATGCTCGCCGAGGCGCTGCGCGTGAACCTGCGGGCGATCGAGCCGACCGCGCTCGCGGCGCTCTTGGTCGCCGCACTCGCCCTGATCGCGGGCGTGCTCCCCCTGGCCGCCCTCCTCGTCGGCCTCGACCGCGCAGGAAGGCTCCCGCGGGGGTTCGTGGCGGGGCGCGCCTTCTCCCACGCGGGCACGCTCGCGCTGCTGTGGGTCGTCGCGGTGCCGGCGCAGGCGATCGCCGCCGCCCTGATCGCCATGCTCGGGGGCAAGCTCGTCGGCGCACTGGACCTCACGGCCCGCGGCGACAGCCTCGGGAACGCCGCCGTCGTGGCCGTCGCGCTCGGCGCCGCCTGCGCCGTCGGCGTCCTCCGCGACCTCGCCAGCGCCGCGGCCGTACGCGGCGACCTCCGCTTCTACTCCGCCGCCGCCTCCGCCCTCCGCGTGGGGCGCCGATCGGGTGGGCGTGCGCTCGGCGCCTGGGCGTACCGCGCGTCGCTCGGCGCCGCCGGGCTCGCGCTCGCCGCGTGGCTCGCCCCATCAATCACCACCGCGTCGGCCTGGGCGATCGTCGCAGGCTTCCTCCTCCACCAGGCGGCGGTCGCCGGGGACGCGTTCGCGCGGGCGTCGTGGCTGGCCGCGGCGATGCGGCTCTACGACGCCGGCGAAGCTCCTTAGGGTGCCGTAACGCGGGGCATCCGGCGACGCCCTGACTGTCGCCGGCCTCACGGCCGGCGTTCGAATCCGCCGCGAAGGCCGCGGTTTTTCCTGGGTCTCATGGGGCGGAAAGACTCATGCCTCGTTGAATGCGTCCCCGGCGAGCCGTTGCGGAGGGTATGAGCGTCTAGCTCAGGACGTCGGTGAGCACGCCCCTCAGGGGGCGGGCACCGCGGGTCCGTAAACTGGATCCCCGCGGCGCGGATCAACTACCCTCCCGGCGTCAAGTCAGATCTGCTTTTGCACGGATTCGCGCGTCGTTGGCACTTTTCCGTGTACCAGCCCGGCCATGTGCCTGTAGTAGAGGCCCAGCGGCGCGCGAGCGCCTGTAACGGAGAGGGGTATGATCCGAAGAGAGAACATCCGAAACATCGTGGGTGCGGGCCTGGTTGGCCTGCTCGGTCTGCCCGTCTTTGCGGGCTGCGGTGGTGAGAACCCGCCCCCCCCGCCTCCGCCCCAGCCGACCGCTGTCGTGGTGGCCCCGCCGCCCCCGGCGCCCCCGCCGCCCCCGGCGCCCCCGGCGCCCCCGCCGCCCGCGCCGCCGCCTCCGCCCCGCGTGGTCGTGAAGGACAACTTCGTCCATCTGAACGAGGAGATCCTCTTCAAGAGCGGGTCCGCCGACATCGACGCGAAGTCGGACGAGTTCATCAACTACATCGCGTTCATGCTCCGCGAGTACCACGCCATCGACTTCATCGAGGTCGGTGGGCACGCCGACAAGACCGGCGTCGACGCCGACAACCTCAAGCTGACCCAGGCGCGCGCGGACGCGGTCGTCAAGCGCCTGGCCTCCCTCGGCATCAACCCGAAGCGCCTGCGCGCAGTGGGTTACAGCTCGTACTGCCCGATCGATCCGGCCGATAGCCCCGAGGCGTACAAGAAGAACCGCCGCGTCGAGCCGCAATCCTCCGCTGGCACGGCAAGGACACCGGCCTCAAGTGGGACGGCTGCGACGCCGCCCTGGGGCACAAGCTGAAGCCGGTCGCCATCCCGGCGACGGCGCCCAGGACCATCATCAGGATCAAGAAGGGCAAGATTCCGCCGCAAGGGCGCCCAGCTCCTCTTCCCGGACAAGGTCCACTTCGAGCCGAACAGCGCCAGCCTGACGGACGACGCGGCTCCCGTGCTCACGGAAGCTCCAGGTCTTCCTCATCGCCAACAAGGCCGTCAACAAGGTCCGCATCGAGGGTCACACGGACTCGCCGGTGAACACGCCCGAGATGGTGGCCCTGTCCAAGGCCCGCGCCGCGGCGGTCTCGACCTGGCTCGCGAACCACGGCGTCGACCCGAGCCGCATCCTCCCCGTGGGCTGCGGTTCGAACCGGCCAATCAAGGGGCCGGGCGGCGCGATCGACCACGACGCGAGCAAGCGCACCGAGGTCTACGTCATCTCCGAGAAGGGCAAGGCGCTCGCCGGCCCCGCGGTTCCCCCGGACTGCGAGCAGTGATCGCTTGATTGGAAGGGGCCACCACCGGGTGGCCCCTCTCCGGTCTCGCCCCCGCCACTTTCGATCCCCACACGTCTCAGCCCCTCGGGGCGCTTCCCCTCCCGTCGCCCTGACGGGCCACCGTCACCACCACAGCCAACCGAACCGCGCGCGCGAGCAAGCGGTCGGAGCCGCGCGCGTCAGCAAGCGCCCGCGCCATGCCCGCTACGCCTGCACGGCGTCGCCACGGGCACGGTTCGCATCACTGGCGCACCAGCGACCAGGTGTCGTTGACCGTGCACCCGACCTTGGTCCACGAGAGGGTGAGCTGGGCGTTGCCGTAGTTGAACAAGCCGATCGAGTACGTGAAGCCCGAAGGGCGCTCCGCGCAGTCACGGGGAGGCTCGTCGATGACGTCCGAGAGCTCATCGTTGCCCGGGGCCACGAGCTGGCAGGAGGGGAGGTCCACGAGCTGGACGTCGATCAGGTTGCCGGTGTCGGTCGACGAGACGACGAAGGCGCCGTGGGTCGTGAGCGGCTTCGGCGCTTCGCAAGAAGCTCCCTCGTCCGTGGAAACGGCCGTCGAACAGCTCGGCGTGCCCCGCGAGGCCCTCCGAGGAGCCCAGCCTACACCCCAACTCCCCTGGAGCAATCGTGCGACTACGCGATGGTGCGCCGAGCTGGCGCCCGCGCTGAGCCTCCGGCTCAGGACGCGCCGCGGGCCTCGTTCACGGACACATATCCATCGCGGCGCATCCCGTTCCGTTCGTGAACGGGCAGCAGATGGAGACGCACGCCGAGCTTCCGCTCACGGTCGTGGTGATCGTGGTCTGTGCGGTCGCGCCGCTGCCGGTCACGGTGCCGGCCTGGCCCGTCGTCGTGTTGCCGTCGATCCCGTACCAGTCACCGAGGATGAAGCCCGCATTGGGCGTCGCAGTCAGCGTTACCGAACCGTCGGCCACGCACACCGTCTGCGAAGCGGCCGGCGAAGCGGTGCCGGTGCCGACCGCGACCGAGCACCAGGCGTCGAAGTTCAGCACCGTGAGGGTGACCGGCGTGGAGCCGCTGCACCCCGTGGAGCTGCCCCCGGCGCCGGTGGCGCTGCCGCCGGTGGCGCTCGTGGTGCTGCCGCCCGAGCCGCCCATGGCGCTCGTGGTGCTGCCGCCGGGACCTGTCGTGGTGCCTCCGCCCGAGCCGCCGGGGCCCGAGGTGGACTTGCCGCCCGTGGAGGAGCTGGACTTGCCGCCGGTGCTCGACGTGGAGCCCGCGCTGCCGCCCGAGCCCTTCGTGGTGCCGCCGCCGGTGCTGCTGCCGCACGCGGCGAGCGCGAGCGCCGAGAAGCCAAGGACGCTGAACCAAGTCATC
This sequence comes from uncultured delta proteobacterium, assembly GCA_963827955.1. Lineage (GTDB taxonomy): Bacteria > Myxococcota_A > Polyangia > Polyangiales > Polyangiaceae > CAWHDJ01. The sequence continues at coordinate 1,129,662 of CAWHDJ010000018.1, forward strand.
CGATGCATGTGCTCTCCCTTTCTAGAAGAAGGTCACGGAAAGACGCAAAGAGTCATCGTAGTCCCCCCGCCCGGCCAGGCCAAGCAAGGCGGGGTGCGGTTGGGGCGCGAACGATCGTGGCCGGTCACGCCGTTGTCCGCCGCGCGGCGGACCCCGCCAAGGATGACGACGCGGCCCGGCCCGCGAAAGGGGTACCGCGCCTATCGCGGGCATAGCTCGACGCTATGGTGGCACGCCCTCCGCGCCGACGGGAACCACGCGCGCGGTTCTACAGCGCGTACCGCACCATCCGTATTCGAGCTTCAGGCGCGCGGGTCCACGGCCTGTACGCGGCCGGCGAGGCTGGCGACGGCCGTGAGCAGCTCGTTCGCGTCGATCGGCTTGGCCAGGTGCATCTGGAAGCCGGCGTGGAGCGCGAGCCGGCGATCCTCGGGGCGCGCGAAGGCGGTGAGCGCGGCGGCGGGCGTCCTGCCCCCGCGCCCCTCGTCGAGCGCGCGGATCGCGCGCACGAGCTGGTAGCCGTCCTGCTGCGGCATCCCGATGTCGCTCAGGAGCACGTCGGGCCGGAACCGCTGCACCTCGTCCAGCGCCTCGCGCGCCGACTCCACGGCGACGACCTCCGCGTGGCAGTCCGCGAGCAGGCGCCGCACCAGCTCGCGCGTGTCCGGCTCGTCGTCGACCACGAGCACCCGGACGCCCTCGATCGACGCGCAGGGGTCGAGGGCCACCGCGCAGCCGGCGCTCCGGCAGGCGGCGACGGGCAGGCTCACCGTGAACGTCGCGCCGCGGCCCTCGCCCTCGCTCTCCACGCGCACCGCGCCGCCGTGCAGCTCGACGAGGTGCCGGACCAGCGCGAGCCCGAGCCCGAGGCCCCCGTGGCGCCGCGTCGTCGAGCTGTCGGCCTGCCGGAAGCGCTCGAACACGTAGGGGAGGAACTCGCCGGCGATGCCCTGGCCGTCGTCGCTCACGGCGATCTCGACGTGCCCGTCCTCGCTGCGGAGGGCCACGCCCACGCGCCCGCCCTTCGGCGTGAACTTGATCGCGTTGGTGAGCAGGTTCCAGACGACCTGCTGGAGCCGCCCCACGTCGGCCAGCACCGGCCCGGCCCCGCGCTCCGCGGCCACCGAGAGCGCGATCCGCTTGCCGTCGGCCGCGGGGCGGACGGAGTCCACCGCGACCTCGACGATCTCCGCCGGATCGACCCGGCACGCGTCGAGCCGCACCTTGCCCGCGGCGATGCGGCTCACGTCGAGCAGATCCTCGACGAGCTGCGCCTCCGCGCGCGTGTTGCGCTCGATCACCTCCAGGGCCCGCGTCGTGGCGTCGGCGTCGAGCGTGCCCTTCCGGAGCAGGCTCGCCCAGCCCAGGATCGCGGAGAGGGGGGTGCGCAGCTCGTGCGAGAGGACGGCGAGGAACTCGTCCTTGACGCGCGCCGCGCGCTCGGCCGCGCTCCTCGCCGCCCGCTCGCTGTCGAGGAGCTGCTCGCGCTCGCGCTCGATGCGCTTCTGCTCGGTGACGTCGCGCACCTCGAGGACCATGCACACGCCGCCGTCCGCGCGGGAGACGGTGCTCGCGGAGCAGAGCACCGGGAAGACGTCGCCGCTCTTGCGGACGTAGACGCTCTCGTAATTGGTGATCCGGCTCCGCTTGCGCGCCGCTTCGAGGATGGGGCACTCCTCGCGCGGGAGGGGGCTCCCGTCGGGCCGGACGCCGTGGATCACGTCGTGCAGCGACCGGCGCCGGAGCTCGTCGAACGAGTAGCCCGTCATGGCCTCCGCGGCCTGGTTCATGAAGGTGCAGTGCCCCCGCTCGTCCTGCAGGAAGAGCGCACCGGCGGCGTTCTCCGCGATGGTCCGGACGATCTCGTGCTGCTCGGCGGCCTCCTGCTGGGCGCGCTTCTGCTCGGTCAGGTCGAGCGCGACGCAGATGTACTGGTCACAGGAGCCTTCGAGCAGCGTGTAGCCGAGGAGGATGGGCACGCGCCGGCCGTCCCTGGCGACGTAGGACTTCTCGTAGGGCGTGCAGGAGCCGCGCACCCTCGACTCGGCGATGTGCTCGTCGTCGAGGTGGAGCTGCTCGGGCGGGGTCATCTCGGTCCAGCGGACGCGCCCGGCGTCGACGTCCTCGTGCGAGTAGCCAATCATCTGGAGCATGGCGTCGTTTGCGCCGGTGATCGTCCCGCCTGCGTTGGCGTACATCACGCCGATGATGTTCGAGTCCCACAGGCGGCGGAAGCGCGACTCCACGTCGGCGGCGCGGTGGTAGCTCGTGGAGAAGCTCGAGGATCCTGCGCCGCGCGCCGACGGCGATGGCTACCGCGGCGAGCCCGAGGACGGCGGCGCCGAGCCCGAAGGTCGCGCGGGCCTCCCTCCGGGCGGCGGCCTCGCGGTCTCGACGCAGGTGCTCCTCGCCCTGGAGGAAGACCTGGAGCCCTGCCCGGAGGCGGTCCATCTCTCCCTTCCGGGCGAACATCTCGGGCCCCAGCGGGGGCTCGCGCTTTCCCGTCGCGCGCGTCTGGATCGCGAGGTCGCCGTTCTCTTGCCACGCCGCGTGGTCCTCGCGGAGCCGCCGGACGACCTGCACCTGAAGCGGGTCGCCGGCCACGGACGCCGCGAGGGCCTCGAGGGCGCCGTTCACGTCGTCGCGCGCGGAGCGGTACGGGTCCAGGAACTCGTCCCGTCCGGTCAGGAGGTAGCCGCGCAGCCCGGTCTCCTGGTCCACGACGAGACGGTAGAGCGAGTTGCCTCGGGCGAGCACGAGGTCGGCCTGATCGACCCGCGCCTCCTCGGAGACGAGGCGCTCGACCTGCCAGATCAGAAGGGCGCTCACGATGGAGAGCACTCCCAGAGGCAGGAGGAGGAGGTGCGAGAGTCGCGGAGCCAGCCGACCGCGCTCCGCGCTCGAGGGAGGAACTACGGGCACCGCGCGCAATCTAGTCCGGGGCGCGCGTACGTCGACCCGGCCCAGCGCTACACGCGAGCCCTCTATCGGGGCTCAACCGTTCTTGAGCTTGGCGAGGTAAGGCTCCGCCTCCGCGAGGACGCGGGCGAACGAGGGGCGCTCGCCGAGCCGGCTCATGTAGGCGGTGAGGTGCTTGTACTGCGGGTAGGGGTGGATCATGCGGAGGTAGGCGAAGCAGGGCGCGGCGGCGCAGTCGGCCAGCGTGAAGTCGTCGCCCATCATCCAGGTCCGCGTGGCCATGCGCTCGTCGTAGCGGGGATACAGGATGTCGAGGATTCTGCTTCGCCGCCGCGACGGCCGAGGGGCTCCGCTCCGCCGCGGGCTTCCTCATGTCGAAGAAGATCGTCTGCATCGTCTCGTTGAAGTAGAGGTCGAACTGCCGGTCGTGGAAGCGCGTCTCGCGCGCCAGGTCCTTGTCCGCGGGGATGAGGCGCGTCCCGGTGGGGCAGTGGTCCTCGAGGTACTCGACGATGGTGGTCGACTCGGGGATGACGCCGCCGTCGTCGAGCACCAGCGTGGGCACCTTGCCGAGCGGGTTCACCTTCAGGTAGTCCGCGCGGGATGACGCATCCCACGGGGGGACGAGCAGGGGCGTGAACGCGACGCCCTTCTCGTACAGCGCGGCGAGCACCTTCTGCGAGTACGAGGAGAACGGCATGTAGTAGAGCTTCATCGTCCCTCCGGTGGGCCTGCCTCTGCCATGAGGGGCCAGCACCCCCGTGCGCGTCAAGCGTTACCGGCCCCCGAGCTGCTCCAGCAGCGCCTCCTCCATGGCCGCGAGCGGCGCGGAGGCGCCCGTGTAGAGGCTCGAACTGCCCCGCCGCCTGGTGGAGGAGCATACGCCCGCCGTGCACAGCGACGGCGCCGCGCCGGCGCGCGGCCTGGACCAGCTCCGTCTCGAAGGGCTTGTAGACGATGTCCATCACCACCTGCCCGGCGCGGATGGTGGCCTCCGGCACCGGGCTCGCGGCGTCGACCTCGCGCATGCCCCGCGAGGTCGCGTTCACCACCACGTCGTAAGCGCCGGCGCGGCCCGCCTCGTCGGCCCCCGCCGCCTCCGCGCCCGCGCTCTCCGCGAGCGCCCGCGCCTTCGCCTCCGTGCGGTTCGCGACGGTCACGCGCGCGCCGCGATCGCGGGCGGCGAACGCGATGGCCCGCGCCGCGCCGCCCGCGCCGAGGAGCAGCAGGCGCGCGCCGCCGAGGGGGCGCACCTCCTCCAGGGCGCGGACGGCGCCGAGGGCGTCGGTGTTGTGGCCGGTGAGGCGGCCGCCTTCGTTGACCACGGTGTTCACTGCGCCGATGCGCTCGGCGAGCGGGTCGAGCGCGTCGAGCAGCGGGATGACCTCCTGCTTGAAGGGCATGGAGACCCCGAATCCGCGGATGCCGAGGGCGCGCATTCCGGCGAGCGCGCCGGCGAGGTCGGTGACCTTGAACGGCACGTAGGTGAACGCCAGGCCCAGGGCGCGGTAGCCGGCGAGGTGCATGGCGGCGCCGGTGCCCACCGGGTGGAGGGAGAGGGAGCCGCAGAGGGTGACGACGGGGGCGGGGGCCATGGGGCGGTACGTTAGCTCCAAAAAAGAGAAGGAACGCAGAGACGCAGAGACGCAGAGACGCAAAAAGACGAAGAGGGAGAAGAATGCCTCTTTATTCTCTCTCTCGCCTTTCTGCGTCTCTGCGTTGAAAATCGGGGTGACGTCAGCGCCGAGGATCGAACACTCCGCGTCGCCTCCGGAACGCCGCTTTCAGATCGTCCCCTCGCGCAGCCACTCGCCGAAGCGCTCGCCGATCATCAGCGTGGGCACGTTGATGTTCGCGCAGGGCACGGTGGGCATGATGCTGGCGTCGGCCACGTAGAGCCCGCTCACCCCGCGCACGCGCCCGTACTGATCGACCGCCGCCGCCGGGTCGCCCTCGGGCCCCATCGGCGCCGTCCCGCAGGGGTGGTAGCCCGAGCCGCAGCTCCGCCAGATCCACGCGTCGAGCCGCGCCGGGTCGCGGAGCGTGCGCTCGCCGGGCCAGAAGTACCAGGAGAGCCCGCGCATCGCCCGCGTCCGCGTCAGCTCGTAGCGCGATGGACATGGCCTCGACCGCGCGCGCGCGGTCCGCCGCGTCGACGAGGTGGTGGCCCTCGAGCTCCGGGTGCGCACGCGGGTCGGCGCTCGTGAACGTGATGGTGCCGGAGCCGCGGGGCTTGCCGACGCTGCACATGAGCGAGACGCCGGGGAGCGCGGCGGTCGGGAAGTGGATGAACGCAGCCGGGCTGGAGCTGCATGTCGCCCGGGAAGGGGCTCCCCTTCGACGTGTAGCGGAGCATGGTCTGGAGGATGGGGACGCCCTCGCTGGGATGGTAATGGCGCGCGGCGAGGATGATGGCGGCGCCCGGGTGGTCGAGCAGGCGCGCGCCGACGGCGGGGACGTCGGCGACCAGGGTGACGCCCAGGCGCTCGACGTCGGCGCGCGGGCCGATGCCCGAGCGCAGGAGGATGCCGGGCGTCATGATCGCGCCGGCGGAGAGCACCACGCGCCCGGCGCGGAGCACCTCGACGCCGCCGCGCTCGTCCTCGACCTCGACGCCCGTGACCTTGCGATTCTCGGTGAGCACGCGGCGGACGAGGGTGCGCGGGCGGATGCGCAGGTTGTCGCGGCGGCGCACGTCGGGGCCGAGCCAGCAGCGCGCCGCGTTCATCCGCTCGCCGGTGACCTTGTTCATGGGGTGCGGGCCGAATCCGAGCGGGGCGGGCCCGTTGTGGTCGGGGCAGGGCGGGAAGCCGAGCTCCGCGCACGCGTCGTCGAAGGCCGCCTGCCAGCCCACGAGCTCGCTCCGCGGGTGGCGGCGGATGGGGAGCGGGCCGCCCTGGTGGTGGTGCTCGTCGCGGATGTCGCGATCGTCCTCCAGCCGGAGGAACGCGGGCAGGCACTTCTCCCAGCGCCACTCGGGCAGCCCGAGCGCCGCCCACTCGTCGTAGTCGTACGGCTGGCCGCGGAGCGCGATGCACGTGTTCACGGCCGAGGAGCCGCCCACGACCTTGCCACGCGGGAATTGCCAGATGTCCTGGCGCGGCGTGGGGCAGAAGCGGAAGCCCCAGTCGTGCGCCCTCATGGAGTTGCGCGTGCCGTCGCGGAGGTCCCGCGGGAGGTTGCCGTCGGGGTAGTCGGGGCCGGCCTCGATCAAGAGCACGCTGTTGTCGCCACGCTCCGTCACGCGCGAGGCGATGACGGCCCCGGCCGAGCCGGCGCCGACGACGATCATCTCCGCATCCATCGGGGCGGGACCCTGAGCACCCGGTCTAGAAGTTCGTGAGCCCCGACAGGCGGTCGGCCACGTCGAGCGGCAGGGGGCGGCGGCGCGCCTCGTAGAGGTCGTGCACGTAGTCGATCCAGCGCTTGTTGTGCGTGAGCTCCGCCAGCAGGACGGCCTGCTGGACCGCGACGTCGAAAATCTCTTCCTCGATCTCGCCGCGGGCGCGGATGGTCGCGATCACCTCGAGGAGCGGCGCTTCGAGGATCTTCTCGGCGCGCTCGGGTCGGCCCGTCTCGATGGCGCGGGCGGCCGCCTCGGCGATGAGGCGGAACGCGTCCATGGGCCGGGTGACCTCTCCGTTGTTCGGGAGCAGCGTGCCCATCGCGGCCGCGACGGCGGAGCCGTCCTCCGTCGAGATTGGGCGCTTGGTGACGGCGATCCTCGCCAGCGCCTTCGGCGCGCGCTCCGGCTGGTATGGCGGCGGGTCGGGCTCGCCCTCGCGGCAGATGCGGCGCACGGTGAGCGCCTGCGCGCCGAACGTGATCAGGTCGCCCTCCACCAGCGTGCGCCGGTCGGCGATCTCCTCGCCGTTCACCAGCACGCCGTTGCGGCTGCCGAGATCGCGGACCGTGACGTGATCGGCGGACACCGCGAGGGCGGCGTGGCGCCGCGACGCCAGGGGATCCTCGATGCAGACGGCGCAGTCCGAGCTGCGCCCGATGATGTGCTCCCCGAGCCCGAGGACCAGCTCCGCGCCGGAGATGATGAGGCGCAGCGAGCGGATGGGGGAGGAAGAGCCGGGCATGGGGGCGTCGAGATGGTCTCAGAAAACCCGCGGCGGACCAAGTTGTATCAGCCGGCGAGGGAGAGCCCAGCGAGCCGCAGCGAAGCGGAGGCGGTAAGCTCGGCTTCACGTTCGCCCTCGGCCACGGGAACGCCGTCGCGGTAGCGCACGGCCTGCCCGAGGTGCGCGGGCACGCGCGGCCCCGGCGTGACGACGCCCGCCAGGTTCAGCGGATCGCAGGCGGAGACCTGCACGATCGCGCCCGCCTTCGCCTCCCTGCGCACGGCCCGCAGCGCCTCGAGCGCCTCCGGCAGCGCGAACTGCTCGCCCACGAAGCTCGCCACCATCCGCCCTCCGCGGATTTCTCCGCGCATCTCCAGGCGCCGGTACACCCGGAGCAGCTCGCGCCAGGGCGGCGCGTGCGCCTCGCGCGACAAGATGTCGCGGAAGACGACGCCGTAGCGCCGGAGGTACTGCCTCGCCGCCGCCTCCAGCGTCTCGTCCTGGCCGACCTCCGCCGGCGCGCGGAGCAGCGCCCACCGCCCCATCGCCACCGGCGCCGCCGCGCCGCGCAGGCGCCCCACCCGCCATGCGCCCTCGCGCGCGGCCCTCCGGTCGATGAGCGCCCGCAGCCCCGCGAACCCGTCGCCCGTCACGCGCCCGGCCGCGCACAGCTCCCAGAGCGCGTCCTCCACCTCCCCGCGGCTCCGCCCCGAGGGCCCCGGCAGCTCGTCGAAGAACGAGGCCCCCATCTTCCGCAGCGCCGCGAGCACGTCGCGCGCGGGCTCGGAGAGGCCCTCCTCGCCCGTGTCCTCGCCGTGCCCTGCGAGCAGCCCTGAGCGGGGGTTTGGGGGCGGAGCCCCCATCGTGAGAAGCCAGGGCAGGTCCCGCCGGCGGGCGAGCGTGATGAGCGCCGTCCGCGTCGGCGTGACGCCGCTCTCCCTCGGCGCGAGCCGCCCCCACACCACCTCGCCGGCGAGGCAGAGCTCGTCCAGCCAGCCGGGCTCGTAGCCGGGCACGCGCGCGGGCAGGATCTCGCCCTCCCACGCGCCCGCCGCCGCTTCGAAGCCCTGGAGCTGCTCGATGGCGCGCAGCACGCCCGTGCGCCCGCGGTGCTGCGCGCGTGGGGCGCCGCTCGCCGGGGCGCCGCCGACGCCCTGCCAAGTGAAGAGGAAGCGCACCAGGTCGGAGGCGCTCACCGGCTCGATGGCGCGCCGCAGGCCGTCCACCGTCAGCCGGTGGATGCGCGCGAGGAGCCGGCGGTCGCACCACTCGACGTCGCCGGCGGCGGTACGGAAGTGCCCGCGCATCGCGCCGCCCTCCGACTCGAGCCGCACGAGGGCGGCGTCGACGTCGGCGGTGTCGAGCCCCAGCTCGGCTGCCAGCTCCGCCGCCGTCACGGGCCCACGGATGCCGAGCCGCCCGCGGATCACCTCCGCGAGCGCGATGTCGCGGTCCACCTCGCGGGGGCCCCCCGGCTCTGCCAGCTCCGGCTCGAAGCGCCGCGCCGGCCACACGGTAGCCGCGATGGAGCGGCGCTCGGCGGCGACCAGCAGCGGGGGATCGCCGCCCACGAGGCGCGCGGCGCGGCCGGCTTCGACCAGCGCGGCGAAGAGATCCGTGCTCGCTTCGCCCTCCGGCAGCGCGCCCTGGTCGAGGAGCAGATCGTGCAGCTCGTCGGCGTCGCGGGGCGCGGGGCGCGCGTCTCGTGTCACCGAGGCGATCGCCTCCGGGTCGAGCCCGCCCACGCGCTCGGCGACGTCCGCCGGCAGGCCGCGGCGCACCGACACGGCGCGGGCGCGGCGCTCCTCGAGCGGCGCGTCGTCGAGGAACGCGTACGGGTTGGCGTTGAGGATCTCGTGCGAGAGCACGCTCGGCTCCGGCGTCTCGCAGGCCACGAACCGGATCTCTCCCGCCCTCAGGGCAGCCAGCACGCGCCCCAGACCCTCGACGTCCATCAGCTCCGTCAGGCAGTCGCGCATCGCCTCGTTCACCAGCGGGTGATCGGGCAGCTCGACGGGGCCGCCGCCGTGGTTGTCCTGGCATGCCGTCTGCCCGGGGAAGACGGCGGCGAGGAGGTCGTCGGACCGCATGCGCTGGAGCGGCGGCGGCACGCGGCGGCCGCCCGAGAAGCGCAGGAGCGCGAGCGAGCGGGAGGCGGCCCAGCGGAAGCGCGTTCCGAACATCGGCGCCTGGAGGGCCGCCTGCTCCAGCACCTCGCGCAGCCCCTCGGGGCGGAGCAGCTCGAGGATCGACTCGAGCGGGAAGGAGTGCTGCGGGCCGAGCGAGAGGAGCACGCCGTCGTCGGTCGCCGCCGCCTGGAGCTCGAAGTCGAAGCTCCGGCAGAAGCGCTTGCGCAGGGCCATGCCCCAGGCGCGGTTGATGCGCCCGCCGAAGGGCGCGTGCAGGATGAGCTGCTGGCCGCCGGCCTCGTCGAAGAACCGCTCGGCGATCACGGTGCTCATGGAGGGCACGGCCCCGAGCGCCGCGATGGCCGCGGCCACGTAGTCGTGGACGAGGCGCGCGCCGGCCGGGTCGAGCGCGCACGCGTCGCAGAGCCACGCGACGATCGCCTCCACGCCCTCCCCCGCCGCCATGCGCCGCGCGATCTCCTCGCGGAGCGCGCCCACCTCGACCGAGAGCTCGCGCGTCCGCGCCGGCGCCTCGCCCAGCCAGAACGGCACGGTGGGCGCCGCGCCCTTCGCGTCCTCGACCCAGACCTTGCCCGTCTCCACCCGGCGGATGCGCCACGAGGTGTTACCGAGGAGGAAGACGTCGCCGGCCATCGACTCGATGGCAAAGTCCTCTTCGAGCGTCCCGACCTTGCCGCCCTCCGGCAGCTCCAGCACGTCGTAGCTCGCGTTGTCGGGGATGGCGCCGCCCGAGGTGAGCGCGGCGAGGCGGGCGCCGCGGCGGCCTCGGACGCGGCGGTTCACGGCGTCGTGGTGGACGAGGGCGCCGGCGCGGCCTCGACGGCTCGCGACGCCCTCGGAGAGCATGGCGAGGACGTCGTCGAAGTCCTTGCGCGAGAGCGACGCGTAGGGCGCGGCGCGGCGCACGAGCGCGTAGACCTCGTCCTCGCTCCGGTCCTCGCACGCCGCGATGGCGGCGACCTGCTGGGCCAGGATGTCGAGGGGCGCGTCCCGCATGGAGATGGCGTCGAGGACGCCGGCGCGCGCGGCGCGGACGATGGCGGCCTGCTCGACGAGCTGGTCGCGCGTGAGCGGGAACAGCCGCCCCTTGGGCGTCGCGCCGAGCATGTGCCCGGCGCGCCCGATGCGCTGGAGCGCGACCGCGATGGACCGGGGCGAGCCGACCACGCACGCCAGGTCGACGGCGCCGATGTCGATGCCCAGCTCGAGCGAGGCGGTGGCCACCACGACCTTGAGCACGCCGGCCTTGAGGCGCTGCTCGGCGTCGTGGCGCCGCGCCCGCGACAGGCTCCCGTGGTGCGCCGCGACGCGCTCGGCGCCGAGGCGCTCGCCGAGGTGCAGGGCGACCCGCTCCACGAGGCGGCGGGTGTTGACGAACACCAGCGTGGAGCGGTGCTCCTCCACCAGCGCGGCGAGCCGGCCGTAGAGCTCGTCCCATTGCTCGTTCGTGCAGACGGCGCCGAGCTCGTCCCGCGGCACCTCGATGGCGAGGTCCAGGTCGCGCCGCTGGCCGGCGTCGACGACGGTGGGCGGCGGCGAAGCCGAGGAGAGGAGGCGGGCGGCCACCTCGACGGGGCGCACGGTCGCGGAGAGCCCGACGCGCTGGGGCCGCGGGTTGCCGGCGCGGACCACGAGGTCCTCGAGCCGCTCCACGGAGAGGGCGAGGTGCGCGCCGCGCTTGTCGCCGGCGAGGGCGTGGATCTCGTCGAGGATCACCGTGCGCACCCGCTCGAGCGCGCGCCGGCCGGACGCGGAGGTGAGCAGGATGAAGAGCGACTCCGGCGTGGTCACGAGCACGTGCGGGGGCCGCTTGCTCGACTTCTGCCGCTCCGCCGCGGGCGTGTCCCCGGTGCGGACCGCCGCGCGCACGCCGAGCGGACCGAAGCCCATCTCGCCCGCGACGGCCCCAATCTCGGCGATGGGCTGCTCCAGGTTCTTGTGGATGTCGTTGGAGAGGGCCTTGAGCGGCGAGACGTAGACCACGTACGTCCGGTCCTCGAGCCGCCCCTCGCACGCCTCGGCGACGAGGCGGTCGAGGCAGCACAGGAAGGCGGCCAGCGTCTTGCCCGACCCCGTGGGCGCCGTGATCAGCGCGTCCCCGCCCGCCGCGATGACGGGGAACGCGCGCGCCTGCACCGGCGAGGGGGCGGCGAAGCGGCGCTCGAACCAGGCGCGGACGGCGGGGTGGAACATCCGACCAGGGTAGCGCATGCCGGTGGACGTGTCGGTACGCTCGACCTCGCCCACGCCTCCATCGGCGGCGGATGTCGACAAGCTCCGTGACCCGGCGCAGACTGGCCCAGGAGTCTCGGGGGAGATGACCCAGAACGGCGAGCGGCTGAGCGAGCGGTTGAGCGAGCAGATCGGCGCTGTGATCGACAGCGGGTTCGAGCGGTACGTACGGCTCGACGCGTCGAGCCCGGAGGAGCAGGCGCTCGAGGAGCGGATCAACGCGCTCGTCGACGCGGCGAGGGGGCGCGCGGGGCCGCGCGCCGCCTCGAGCCGGGCCGAGATGGAGGCACGCAAGCTCGGCTGGGTGCTCGACTCGCTCGTCGAGAACGCGCCGGCCATGCTCTTCCTGAAGCGCGCGGAAGATCTGACCGTCGAGCTCTGGAACAAGCAGGCCGAGCGCATCTCCGGCGTGAACGCGGCCGACATCCTGGGCAAGACGGGGCTCGAGTCGTTCCCTGTGGACCAGATGCGGGCGTTCTTCGAGCGCGACCGCACGGTGCTCGACGGCAAGCGCCTCGTGTCCGCCGAGGAGGCGCTCACCGGCCCATCCGGCGAGACGCGCTGGGTCTACACCCAGAAGATCCCGCTCCTGGACGAGCACGGCGAGGCCCGGTACCTCCTCGGCATCTCGGAGGACGTCACCGAGCAGCGGCTCGCGACCGAGGCGCTCCGTCGGGCCAAGGAGGCGGCGGAGGCGGCGAACCAGGCGAAGACGGACTTCCTCGCCAACGTCAGCCACGAGCTGCGCACGCCGCTCACCCTGATCCTGGGGCCCGTGGAGGACGCCCTGGCCGACGACGAGGCGCCGCTCCCGCCGCGCCAGCGCGACAGGATCGCGATGGTGCGCCGCAACGCGCTCCGCCTCCTGGGGCTCGTCAACGCGCTCCTCGACCTGTCACGCATCGAGGCCGGCCGCGCAGAGGCGTGGTTCGCGCCGCACGACCTCGCGGCGCTCACGGCGGACCTCGCCTCCACCTTCCGGTCGGCGATCGAGCGCGCCCGGCTGCGCCTCGTCGTGGAGACGGAGCCTCCGGCCGTGGACGTCCACGTGGACCGCGAGATGTGGGAGAAGATCGTCCTCAACCTGCTCTCGAACGCGTTCAAGTTCACGCTCGAGGGGGAGATCGCGGGTCTCGCTCCGGGCCGGGGACGACGCGGTGACCCTCGAGGTGCGCGACACGGGCACCGGCATCCCGGAGCACGAGCTGCCGCACGTCTTCGACCGCTTCCACCGCGTGCGCACGGCAGAGGCGCGGACGCACGAGGGGAGCGGGATCGGCCTCTCGCTCGTGCAGGAGATGGTCCACCTCCACCACGGCACGATCCGCGCCGAGAGCGAGGTCGGCCGGGGGACGGTGATCACGGTCACGATCCCGCGGGGGACGGCGCACCTCCCCGGCGATCGGGTCGAGCGGGCCGACGTTCCTGGCGCGCGCACCGCCTCCGCGGCGTGCTTCGTCGAAGAGGCGCTGCGCTGCGTGCCCGGGCCGGAGGAGGCCCCGGAGCCGCCCGCGGAAGGCAAGCCGCGCGCCCCCCGAATCCTCGTGGCCGAGGACAACGCCGACATGCGCGCGTACATCGTGAGCCTGCTCGGCCGCGATCTGGGACGTGACCGCCGTGGCGGACGGCGCGGCGGCCCTCGCCGCCGCGCGGAGCGCCCCTCCCGATCTCGTCCTCAGCGACGTGATGATGCCGGGCCTCGACGGCACGGAGCTGCTCCGCGCGCTGCGCGAGGACGAGCGGACGAGGGCGATCCCGATGATCCTGGTCTCGGCCCGGGCGGGCGAGGAGGAGACGATCGCGGGGCGGGAGGCGGGCGCGGACGACTACCTGATCAAGCCCTTCTCGGGGCGACAGCTCGTCGCGCGCGTGCGGACGACGCTCACCCTCGCGCGCCTCCGCCGCGAGCTCGACGAGAAGCAGCGCGCCCGCGCCGCCGCCGAGCAGGCGAACCGGATCAAGGACGAGTTCCTGGCCACGGTCTCCCACGAGCTCCGGACGCCGCTCAACGCGATCATGGGCTGGGCGTCCATCCTGGAGAGCGCGCCGCCGAGCGCCGCCATCCACGCCAAGGGCATCGAGGTGATCGCGCGGAACGCGGCGGTCCAGAAGACGATCATCGACGACATCCTCGACATGTCCAGGATCATCACCGGCCGCATTCGCCTGGAGCCGGAGCCGCTCGACCTCGACACCGTGGTCAAGGACGCCCTCGACGTGGTGATGCCCTCCGCGGCCGCGAAGGGAATCGAGGTCCTCTACCGTCGCGGGTCCGGTCCCTGCGCCGTGCTGGGCGACCCGCAGAGGCTCCGCCAGATCGTGTGGAACCTCCTCTCCAACGCCGTCAAGTTCACCCCGCGGGGCGGGCGCGTAGGGGTCTGGCTCCGGGGCGAGCGCGGCGTGGCGACGCTCGTGGTCCAGGACACCGGGGAGGGCATCGACGGATCCTTCCTGCCTTGTGTCTTCGATCGCTTCCGCCAGGCCGACGGCTCGACGACGCGCCGCCACGGCGGGCTCGGGCTGGGCTTGTCCATCGTGCGGCAGCTCGTCGAGCTCCACGGCGGGAACGTGTTCGCCGAGAGCCCAGGGAAGGGCCTGGGCTCGACCTTCACGATGCGAGCTCCCGCTCCGCCCGCCCGCGCCCGCTCGCCCCTCCGCGCGCGAAGGCGACGGCGCAGAGTGGCCGGCGTCGCCGGCGGCGCGGCTGCTCGAGAGCGTGCGCGTGCTCGTCGTCGACGACGAGCAGGACGCGCGGGATCTCATCGAGGCCTGCCTCGCCGGCACGGGCGCGGTCGTGGCGAAGGCGGGGACGGCCGAGGACGCGCTCACGACGCTCGCGCAGTTCCGCCCGGACGTCCTGGTGAGCGACATCGGGATGCCCGACGAGGACGGCGTCACCATGATCCGGCGCATCCGCGCCGCTCCCAGCGCTTGCCACGGCGTCCCGGCGATCGCGGTCTCTGCTTACGCGAGCGCGGGCGACGTGTCGCGCGCGCTCGCGGCGGGCTTCCACCGGTACCTGCCGAAGCCCATCGACCGGGCGACCCTGGTCCGCGCCGTGCTGGAGATCCGACGTAGCTGAGCCCCACCTCGCGCGACGCGGGCCCGTGCTACGCTCGCCCCCGATGGCTGGACGATCCGCTCCACGAGGGCCGCGCTCCGGATGGACGATCCGCGAGATGACCTTCGAGCAAGCCGCCGCGGACGACGCCCGCCGCTACCTCGAGATGACCCCGGCCGAGCGTGTCCGCCTCGTCCCCGAGCTCTTCGCGGCCTGCCTTTCGACCAGGGGGATCCGTGAGTCTCCACGACTTCGCCGAGTTTATTCGTATCCTGAACCAGCGCCGGGTCCGCTACCTCGTCATCGGCGGCTACGCCGTCGCCTTCCACGGACACCCGCGAGCGACGGATGACGTCGACGTCCTGATCGCGCCGGACGAGGACAACATCCGGCGCGTCGAGCGCGCCCTGGTCAACTTCGTCGGCGTCGCCCCGCGGCCGGAGGCACTGCGATCGCCGCGTGGAATGGTGCGCATCGGGGGGCCCGTCACGCACATCGACGTCACCACCAAGGTCGACGGCCTCAGCGCCTTCGAGCCGCTCTGGGGGCGCCGTCAGCGCGGGGAGCTGCTCGGTGAGCCGACCTCCTACATTTCGCTGCGCGACCTCCTGCGCACCAAGCGAGCGGCGAGCCGAGCGAAGGACCAAGGGGACATCGCTGCACTGGAAGCCATCCAGCAATCCATTCGCCGGAGGAGGTGAGCGCGCTCGGGACGCGTCCACGAAGCCCGTGGAGCGGTCGACGAGGTACGTGGAGCCGTCCACGAAGTACGCGGAGCGGTCCATGAAGTACGTGAAGCAGTCCACGAAGCCCGTGGAGCCGTCCACGAAGCTCGTGGTTCGGTCCACGAAGCTCGTGGAGCCGTCCATGAGCCACGTGGTCTGGTCCACGAAGCCTGTGGAGCTGTCCACGAATGCCGTGGTTCGGTCCACGAAGCACGTGGCCCCGTCCATGTGGCTCGTGGAGCGGTGCGACCGCTCGGCCTCGCTCATTGTGCGCGAATGTACGAGCGGGGGCCGCGAATACAATCCATCTCGCCCCTATTCAACAAAATGCATGGCGACTAGAGCGGCGTGCGTTCGGGATGAGTACATACCGAACCGCGACCGCCAGGGAGCGGGTGCCAGAGGGCGCCTACGCGCCACGCCCTTGCCCGCGTCGCGCTGCCTGTAGCGCTACGCATGCGAGGGCACGAAAGCGTCGCGCCTTCTGGCACCCGCTCGCTCGCGCTCGCGGTTCGGTAGGCGCGTACCCAATGCAAGCGCACGCCGCTCTAAATCCAGATTTCGAGCTGGTGAAACTTAGTAGATGACGGCGGAGCGAGCGGCTCGGTGGGTCCCGGCGGGGGCGGGGCCCGTCGTGTCTCTTGCCCGCGGTTCGTTGCCCGAAACCATGATGAGGACAGGAAGATGAACAACACCACCACTCCCGGCGATGATCGCGAGGCGGCAGCCGTCCTCGCGCAGTTCGACAAGGCCATCAGCGGCCTGCAGAACGACGTCCCCTCGACCCAGCAGTTCGTCTACAAGCAGACCGCCTACACCCCCACCACTTTCGTGCCGATCCTGCAAGCGGCGGCCGCCCCTTTGCGGGCGGTGGTCACAGCGCGGGGCGCGCTGGCGACCGCGCTGAACAACCGCCATGCCGCGTTCCCGGACGCGATGGCGCTGATCAGCGGGTTCTTCGCGCTCGTGCCGAACATCCTCCCTGCGGGCGCGGACGTGACGCAGTTCGGGGCGAAGCCACGCAAGCCCCGGAAGCAGCTCACCGCGGAGCAGCAGGTGGCCGCGAACCAGCAGCGTCAGGCGACGCGCAAGGCCCGCAACATCATGGGGTCGAAGCAGCGCGCGGCCATCAAGGCGCCCGCGCCGGCCGCGCCCGCCGCGCCGGCGCCGCGGCCGGCACCTCGTCCACCGCGACGAAGACGGGCTCTTGACCGTCGTACGCGGGTGCTTCGCCCGCCCTCGTCCCTCGCCATCCACTGCCACGCCGTCGCCCTCCCAGACTCCGCCGTTCGATCGATCGCAACAGCGGAGTCGTCGCCCGCGTGGGCTGCTCGACGACGCTCCTCGTGGCGGATGCGGTGACCGGCGACTCCGGCTGGCTCCTCGCGGCAGGCCTCGGCAGCCCAATCGGGCGGGCGCCTGTGCGCGGGCCCCTGTATGCTTCCTGGTATGTCGGCCTCGCCCTACCGTCGGCCCCTCGGCGCGCCTCCGCGCGCCCGGCGCCGCCGGAGCCCCTGGGTGCGCGCCGGTCTGGCCGCGACGGTCGTCCTGATGCTGCCCTTCGCCTGGTCGGAGGACGCGACCTGCGACCACGTGCCGCGTCCCCCGGTGAGCGGCCTCGAGATCCTCTTCGGCAAGGGCTGGGAGCCGGGCGCCATCTTCCTCGCGCTCCTCGTCGTCGCGGTGGGCCTGGGCTTCCTCGCCAGGGCGGCCGTGCGCCGGCGCTGGCTGCGGCTCGGCGCCGAGGTCGTGGCGGGCCTGTCCGGCCTCGTCTCGTTCACCATGTGCATCCTGATGATGCACCACGGGCGCGAGGAGCAGCCGCTCGTCTACCCCGCGGCGTGGATCGGGACGGTGGCGGCCGCGCTGCTCGCCTTCGAGGCGTGGTGGGCCTCGGGGGAGGCGCTGCGCGGCTTGGTCGAGCGGCGCCGCGCCGAGCGCGCGCTCGCCAGGGCGCCCACCGCGGGGACGGGGCTGCCCGTGCGCATCGCGGCGGCGTGCGCGCTCGAGGATCGCGAGGCCGAGGCGGAGGTGGAGGCGACGATGGGCGAAGAGGAGGCGTCGACCCGGCGCACCCGCTGAATTCAGCCCGTCCGCGCGCGCCTGGCGAAGGCGGCGTGGTAGACGTAGGCGCCGGCGATCGCGCCGAGGAGCGCGACGAACCACCCGATGGTGCTCCTGGAGATCGGGGGCAGCCCGAGCGCGTAGCCGCCGATGCCCCCGATGTTGGCCCCGATCACGCCGGCGAGCATCGAGCCGACCCAGCCGCCCGGCCCGTTGTCGGGGACGATGAGCCGGGCGAGCGCGCCGATGGTGATGCCGAACACCACGAACACCGGGAGGAAGACGAGGCGCATGCGATCCTTCGATTCTTCGCTCCGCCAGCCTCAGCGGCTGGGCCCGCCCTTGCCTGCCGCCTGCATCGCGGCGGGCTCGGCGAGCGGCGCGCCCGAGCGCCGGACGGCCCCCTTCGTCTCGATCTCCGCGCGCTCGCGGCGCACGGTGGCCCTCGCGACCTCCTCGCCTTGCTGGATCTCCTTGCCGACGTGGACCTCCTCCCGCACCACCGGGTGCTTCTCGACGGTGACGTGCTCCTCGCGGAGGGGGATGTCGTACGACTCCTTCTCGAAGCACTTGCTCCCCTCCCCGACCTCGCGGCTCACGCTCACCCGCTCGACGTGGAGCACCTCGCGGGTCACGGGCACGGTGATCTGCCGCTCCTCCGTGACGACCTCCTTGCTGACGTGTACCTCGCCGACCTTCTCCACGTGCTTCTTGGCGACGATCTCCTCCTCCACCAGCGGCACGCAAATCTCGCCGGCCTTGCCGAACTGATCGAGCGCCCCGGCCTTCGCCTGCTCCTCGCGGCCGAGGATCGCCCGCGCGGCCCCGCGCGCGTCCTCCATCGCGGTGCTCGCCGGGCCGCTCGTCGCGGCGCGCGCCGGCGCGTTCCCGGCCGGCCGCGCGGTGCCCTGCTCCACGAGGTCCGCGCGCGCGATGGCGAGGACAATCTCCCCGTCGCCGACGGCGGTGATCCGCTCGTAGGGGACCAGCAGGTCCTTGGGGAAGAGGAACCCCTTCTCCACCACGATCCCGTTCGGCTGGCAGGATACGACCTTGCCGAGCCTCTCTCCGTCGGAGGTCTTGGCCTGCATGCCCACGGTCACGCGTCCCCGATGTTGCTCGCCCATCGTTCCCTCCCCACGGGCCCGCCCGATCGCGCGCCGCAGGGCGCGTGTGCCTGTGCAGGCGGGCGTCAGCCTTGTGTTGTGGACGGCATCCCGTGCAAGCCGCGCGCCCAGGACGGCCAGCCGGGCGGACGTGCGCGAGGTCACGAACGAGAGCGGGCGTCTTCATGGGGCGACGCAAGCGTCGTCGAACCGTGTCGATTCGACACGCGCCGCGCATCGTTGATCGGCGTGGCGGTTCAGGGGGCCTGGGCGCCCGACATGAGCGCTACTATCGCGGATAGCGCTTCCCCGTCCGACCATGCGCCGAGAACACGCCCGCTGCACCTTCACGTTCGGCTTCATCCTCGCGCTGCTCGTCTTCTGCGCGTCTCCCGCGCGCGCCGAGACGCTCCAGGCGCCGGTCGGCGGCAAGGCGATCCCGCTCGGCGATCGGGGCGTCGCCTGCGGGCCTGCGCCCGGGGGCTGGTCCATCGAGCCCGATGGCCACTCGGTTCGCCCGCCCACCGCCGACGCCGCCGTCGGGCAGAGCTTCGAGCTGAAGGTCGCCCCCGACCTGGCCGCGTGCGCGGCGAGCAAGGGCACCGTCACGCTGACGGCCACGGGGCCGTGGCCGGCAATCGACCCCGCGGGGGCGCTCCTCGCCGTCGACGAGGCACGGCTCGAATCCACGGTCGCAAGCTGCGCGGCGCGCGCATCACCGTCCGGTCCGCCGCGCGCACGGCGGAGGACGTCTGCCTCGACCCCAAGCCCGACGCCGGCGCCGAGCGGTGCACCCTCGCGGTCGGGCGCGGGCTGCCCGCGGACCCGACCGCGCTCACGGTGTCGTGGGCGCCGCCGGGCGGGCGCGGCGGCGCCAACGTCGTCACGTTCGGCGCCGACGGGCACCGGGCCTCCGCCGCCGACCTGGCGGTGCCCCTCGCGAAGATCACGGTCTCTGCGGTCGTGCAGAGCGGGGCCTCCGTCGACTTCGCGGCGGGCGCGCGCCGCGTCGCGCTGGTGCACCCCGAGGCGGTCGCGTCGGTTTCGTGCAGCCCGGCGGAGTGCAGCGCCGAGGGCGGCGGCGTGGTGGTGCGCGGGCTCGCGAGCGCCGCGGCCTCGCTCGCCCTGAAGGTCAAGCTCCTGCCCCGCGTCCTCCTCGCCCGCGGCGACAACCTCGACCCTGCGCCCGCGTGGAACATCCCCGTGCTCGCGTGCCCGCTCTCCGTGCCCTCCGGCCCGCCCCTGCGCGGGGTCGACGACGCGTACATCGTCGTGCGCCTCGGCGGGAGCTGCGCGCGCGACGCGGGCAAGCTCCGCTTCCGCGTGCGCGGGAGCGCGGCCGAGCCGACCCACGTCACGATCGACGGAGACGACGCGTACGTGGTGCTCCGCGTGGGCCGGATCGGCGGGGGCGAGGTGAGCATCGAGGCGCTCCGGCCGGAGCCGGACGCCTCGGTCGTCGGCGCGACGCGCCTCGCGACCCGGCCGGCGCCGACGCCGCGCGTCGCGCTCGAGATCGAGGGCCACGGGGCCGTCGACTTCATCCCCACGAACCGGGACGCCGTGCTCCACCTGTCCGGCGCCGCCGACGGGCTCGCAATCGTGCCCCTGCCCGTCGAAGGGGTGTACACCGTCGCGAGCGCCGGAGGGCTGACGCGCGTCCGCGCGCTGCCTGCGGCGGCCGGCTTCGTGGCCATGCGCTTCGCGTACCGCGCCGACGGCCTCCCCGCCGCGCTCGGCGCCACCAATCTCGGCTCCGCCGTGGAGCCGGTGCAGCGCGCGATCCACGCGGTGAACCTGAAGGCGCCGCTCGAGCCCACGTCCGACGCGAAGGCCAAGCCGCTCGTGGAGATGCTCTGCGAGACCTCGCCCGGCCACGTCCTCTCCGTGCGCTCCGGCGTGGCGGCGCACGTCCCCTACGGCGCGCGCGACGGCTGCCGGGTCGTCTTCCACCGCGATCGCCTGGCGCCCGAGTACGGCGCGCAGCGGCTCATGCTCGACGTCGACGTGACGCGCGTGGACGGCACGTCCCGCCCCGAGGGGCGCGTGACGCAGCCCGTCGTCCTGCGCAACGGCGCCGAGGATCGCGTGGCGTGGATCAAGGGCGTCGCCGCGCCGTTCGATCACGTGAGCGTGCGGCTCTCGCACGTCGTCGACGAGTCCCACTACACCGACGTCGAGGAGAACCTGGCCGCGCCGGCCGAGCAGTGGTCCGTGATCATGGGCACGAGCCGGGCGCGGCTCTACGCCACCACGGCCATCCCGACCGGGATGTACCGCGTGAGCGACCGCGACCACAGCGGGATCCTGACGCTCAACTTCGGCGTCCTCGGCAGGCTCACGTGGCTCGACAGCGAGGGCGAGGCGGGCATCGTGGGGCTGGAGACCGGGGTGATGGGCGTCGGGCTCGCCAACGACACCAGCGCCACCGGCAAGTCGCTCACGCAGGTGGCGACGGTGCTCGGCGCCGGGCTCGGCGTGCCCATCGCGAACCGCGCGGCCGCGACGGAGACGTCAATCAACCTTCACGCCTGGTTCGAGCTGGAGCCGGCGCGCTTCTTCGGCGGCGGCAGCGGCAGCCCGGCCGGCTTCGTGTTCGGCCCCAGCATCACCATCGGCAACCTCGGGACGAACCTCTGATCGGCCGGCGCGGCCCTCAGCGCGCGCCCAGGCTCCGCGCCAGGAACGCGACGGCCGCGTTCAGGGACTCCGCGTCGATGCTGTGGCCCATCGCCGGGCGGTCGAGGCGCTCGACCTTCGCCCCGCGCGCGGCGAGGGCGCGCTGGGCGACGTCGGACTCCGCGAACGGGATCACGGCGTCGCGCTCGCCGTGCACGAGCAGGACGGGCGTCGTGACGGGATCGTCGGGCGCGTCGTCGTCGAAGCGGCCCGAGAACGAGACCGCGGCAATCGGCCAGGCCAGGCGCCGCGGTCTTGCTTCATGCCTCCGAGAAAGGGGACGACGGAAGCATGAATGCACGGCTACCGCGCCGGCCACTTGCCGTGCTCGCCTCGCGTGCGCATGTCCCTACGTCAACCCGCAAACTGAAGGAAATCGAGCGCCAGCTTCAGCGCGTTCTCCTGGCCATGCCTCTTGGCGAGATCGCGGGCCTCGGCAGCGAGTGTTCGGCGATGAGGGCACCCCGCTCTTTGATGACCGCACTCGTCTCCTGGATGGCGTCACGCACCTCCTCGATAGCGGCAGCAACCTCCTCGATGGCGCTACGCACCTCGTCGATGAGGACACGCATCACCGAGGAGATCGCGCTCACCTCCTCGATGGCGTCACGCACCTCCTCGACGAGGACACGCACCATCGAGGAGATCGCGCTCACCTCCTCGATGGCGTCACGCACTTCGTCGACGAGGACACGCACCACCGAGGAGATCGCGCTCACCTCCTCGATGGCGTCACGCACCTCCTCGACGAGGACACGCACCACCGAGGAAATCGCGCTCACCTCCTCGATGGCGTCACGCACCTCGTCGATGATGACACGCACCACCGAGGAGATCGCGCTCACCTCCTCGATGGCGTCACGCACTTCGTCGACGAGGACACGCACCACCGAGGAGATCGCGCTCACCTCCTCAACGGCGTCACGCACCTCCTCGACGACGACACGCATCACCGAGGAGATCGCGCTCACCTCGTCGATTGGGGCATCTTGCGTCGGCGCGGTACGCTCTCCTGCGAGGAGGCTTCCGAACGGAGTCTGATGCGCATCTGTTTGGAAGCGCTAGTGAATTTGTGCGTTCGCCGGCGAATGCCGGGAGAGAGGCGACGCGTCAGCGCGCCGCGAGGCTCCGCGCCAGGAACGCGACGGCCGCGTTCAGGGACTCCGCGTCGATGCTGTGGCCCATCGCCGGGCGGTCGAGGCGCTCGACCTTCGCCCCGCGCGCGGCGAGGGCGCGCTGGGCGACGTCGGACTCCGCGAACGGGATCACGGCGTCGCGCTCGCCGTGCACGAGCAGGACGGGCGTCGTGACGGGATCGTCGGGCGCGTCGTCGTCGAAGCGGCCCGAGAACGAGACCGCGGCGATCGGCTGCGGCTTTCGGTGCACCGCCATCCACTGCGAGAGGATGGCGCCCTGCGAGAAGCCCGCCCACGCGACGCGATCGCGCGGCAGGCCGCGGCGCGCGAGCTCGGCGTCGACGAAGCGCGAGACCCGGAGCGCGGCCTTCCGTACGGTCGCGGCGCGGTCCGTGTCGCCCTGCCGGCGGTAGGGCCACCACTCGCGGCCCGTCGGCGAGCCGGCGCGCGGGTCGCAGCCGTCGGGGACGAGGACGGCGAGGCGCGGGGAGGCGCGCGAGAGGGCGCGGGCGACGGGCTCGATGTCGGCCGCGTTCGCTCCGTAGCCGTGGAGCACCACGAGCGTGGCGTCGGCCGGGCCCTGCGCGGGCTCGATGACCCGCACGTCCGCGGGTGTGCAGGGCGGGACGTCCTCCGGCTGCGCCGAGGCCGCCGCGGGCGGCGTGGGCGCGGGCGCGGGCGCCGGTTCTGCACGGCAGCCGAGCGCGGCGAGGCACGCGAGCGCGCCGGCCACGATCGGGTGACCTCGTCGGGTTCTCGGGCTCATCGCGCGGAGGATAGATCCGATGCCGGTAGAGGTCGCGGACGCTCGAATCCATGGAATGCGCCTTGCCGCCTGGTGCGTGCGATGCAGCTCACCCCGTACGCGAGCGACCTCGGCACGCTCGCCGCCCGCCTCCTCCCCGCGCGGTGGAAGGAGGCGGTGCGCGAGCGCGACCATTCACGGCTGCTCGACTGGGTGCCGCGCGCCGTGCGGCGCGACGGGGTGGTGATCCTCCAGCACGTCCGCGAGGGGCGTTTCCAGCGGAGCCTCGCGCTCGTCACGGCCGGATCGGCGCTGCTCGCCGGCCTCGAGGTGGCGTACGAGCACTACCGGGGCAGCTACGGGCAGCGCAAGATGTACACCCCCGTCGTCGCGGCGCCGGCGCTCGTGGCCGCCTCGCTCTGGTGTGTGGCCTCCCCCGCGCGGTGCGCTGGGCGCTCCCCGCCATCTCGGTCCTCACGATCGCCGATGGTGTGCTGGGCTTCACCTACCACGTGCGCGGCATCGCGCGGAAGCCGGGGGGCTGGAGGATCCCGGTCTTCAACGTCGTCATGGGCCCGCCGCTCTTCGCGCCCCTCCTCTTCGCGGTGCCCGGCTACCTCGGCCTCGTCGCCTCCCTGCTCCGCCGCGAGGACGACCCGGCCGGCCGCTTCCTGCCCGCGTTCGCGCGCCGGCCGCGCTGGGCGCTCTGGCTGTCGGCCCTGCCACGAACGATCTCCCGCGAGGGGCTCTCGCTCTGGGGCGAGGTCCGGGAGGGGAAATTCCAGAGGCACATGGCGGCCTCGGCGGCAGCGGCGGCGCTCTTCAGCGGGCTCGAGGCGGGCTACTCGCACTACAAGAACCGCTTCAAGTACCGCGTGGAGTGGACGCCGATCGCCAGCGCCGCGCTGCTCACGGCGGCCGGGGTGGGCGCGATTCTGGAGCCGGCGGGCGGCGCACCGGGCGCTGCCGGCGACGTCGGCGCTCGCCATCGCCAACGGCGTGCTCGGCTTCTTCTACCACGGGCGCGGCATCGTCCGCCGGCCGGGCGGCCTCTCGCTGCCGCTCCACAACGTCATGTACGGGCCGCCGATCTTCGCCCCGCTGCTGCTCGGCGCGGCCGGGTTCATGGGGCTCTGCGCGAGCGTGCTCAGGAGGGAGCGCTGATGGGACCAGACGTCGATCGTGCAGGGTGGGTGCGCGACCCGAGGACGGGCGAGCCGATCCCCCCGCGCGCGCAGCCCGGCTACTACCCCGGGTACAGCACGCTCTCGCAGCAGGCCTTCTGGGACGAAGCGACGCGCAAGGTCGTCCTCGATCGCGTGCACGACGTCCCACCCCTCCGCTTTTTCTTGCCTGACGAAGCCCGCACCCTCTCGGCGGTGTGCGCGCGCCTGCTGCCGCAGGACGACCGCGACGAGGCCCACCGCATCCCCATCGTCCCGCGCATCGACGAGCGCCTGCACGAGGGGCGAGGCGACGGCTACCGCTACGAGAGCATGCCGCCCGATCCCGAGGCGTACCGGCTGGGGATCGCTGGCATCGAGGCGATCGCCCGGCACCTCCACGGCCGGCCCTTCGACGAGATCGGCACGCTGGAGCAGGACCGCGTGCTGGAGGTGCTCCACAATGGCAAGCCGCCCGCGCCGCACCCCGCGTGGGATCGGATGCCACCGCACCGCTTCTTCATGCTGATGATGCAGGACGTGGTCGCGGTCTATTACGCGCACCCCTACGCGTGGGACGAGATCGGCTTCGGCGGGCCGGCATATCCCCGCGGGTACATGCGCCTCACGGGCGGCGACCCGGAGCCGTGGGAGGTCGACGAGCGCCGCTACGACTGGGAGCCCTCGGAGACCTCGCTGCCCATCGCGTACGAGGGCCTGGCCGGGATCTTCGTCCACCACGCGCCGCCCGGGCAGGGAGGGACGCACTGATGCCGCTCGAGCGACCGATCCTCGGTGCCTTCGGCCACCCGCGCGAGGGCGATCACATGCTCGGGCCCATCCAGCGCCTCGACGCGCCCATGCGCCGCTTCGCGCCGGGCGAGGAGGTCGACGTGGTCATCGTCGGCGTGGGCGCCGCGGGCGGCGTGCTGCTGCAGCGGCTCGCGCGGGCGGGGGCGCGCGTGATCGGCTTCGAGGCCGGGCCCTTCTGGGACACCGAGCGCGACTGGGTGAGCGACGAGTCCGGGTCGCACGAGCTCTACTGGACGGAGCCGCGCGTGACGGGGGGATCGCACCCGCTCGCGCTCGGCTCCAACAACAGCGGCCGCGGCGTCGGCGGGGGGACGGTGCACTGGGCCGCGTTCACGCCGCGCCTGCACCCCTCGGATTTTCGCGTGTACACGGAGGACGGCACAGGCGTCGACTGGCCGATGTCGTACGAGGATCTCAAGCCGTACTACGAGCTGATGGAGCGGGAGCTGCCGGTCTCCGGCCCGCCGTGGTTCCCCTGGGGGATCCGCACGGCTACCCGTACGCGCCTCACCCGATGGGGGGCGTCGGCGACGTGCTCATCCGCGGCTGCACCCGGCTCGGGATCCGCGTCAGCGCGGGCGGCCCCGTCGCCATCCTCGCCGGGTCGCACGGCGACCGGCCGCACTGTATCTACAGGGGCTTCTGCATCCAGGGGTGCAAGGTGGGCGCGAAGCAGAGCACGCTGGTGAGCCACGTGCCCGACGCCATCCGGAGCGGCGCGGAGATCCGGGACCTGTGCATGGTGGCCAGGATCAACCTGGGCGAGGACGGGCTCGTGACCGGGGTCACCTACTTCGATCGGGAGGGGCGGGAGCAGGAGCAGCGGGCGCGGGCGGTGATCGTGAGCGGCTACGCCATCGAGACCCCGCGCCTCCTGCTCAACTCGGCCTGCCCGGGCTTCGAGGACGGCCTCGCCAACGCGAGCGGCACGGTGGGTAAGTACCTGATGGCGCAGGCCGGGAACGTGGTCCTCGGGCGCTTCGAGGAGCCGATCCGCATGTACAAGGCGCCGCCTGCGCACGCGATGACCGAGGAGTTCTACGAGACCGACCCGCGGCGAGGCTTCGCGCGGGGGTTCGCCATCCAGACCGTGGGCCCGCTGCCCATCGCCTTCGCCAAGCAGATGATGGTGGCCAAGGGGGCGTGGGGGTGGGGGATGCGCAAGCTGATGATGGACTACAACCACTGGGCGTCCATCGCGCTGCTCGGCGAGATCCTGCCCTGGGAGGACAACCGGGTGGAGCTCGCGGAAGAGCGGGACCGCCATGGGCTTCGCGTGGCCAAGGTCACCTTCGGGCTGCGAGAGAACGACCTCCGGATGATCTCCTACGGCCGGGACAAGGTGATGGAGGTGATGCGCGCCGCCGGCGCCGGGGACGTGGTGCAGGAGGAGCGCTACGCCCACCTCGTCGGCGCCGCCCGGATGGGCAGCGACCCGCGGACCAGCGTCGTCGACGCGTTCGGGCGCACGCACGACATCCCGAACCTCTTCGTGTGCGACGGGAGCACCCTGCCCACACAGGGGTCGGCGAACCCCGGGCTGACGATCCAGGCGCTCGCCGCGCGCACGGCCGACCACTTGATCGATCAGGGCGCGGACGCCTTCACGCGGCGCGCCTCGCGGCGCCGGCCGAGGCTGCGGAGCGACCTCTCCCCGCCGGAGACATGGGGGAAGGGCGTGCCCCGGCTCGGGTGATACGGGTCAAAGGTGCCGGCGCCGGCAAGGCGGCTGGCCCGACCCTTTGGCCAGAGCCTTACGTTGCGCGGTCGCCTACCTTCATTCATTGCAGGCGAGCCGGTGTCTTGGGCTTCCCCCGCGGCGCCTCCAGGCGGTAGAACTACGCCCTCGCGTCATGCCTGGCCCCCGCTACATCCTCGGGATCTCCGCGTTTTACCACGACAGCGCGGCCGCCCTCCTCCGCGACGGCGAGATCGTCGCCGCCGCGCAGGAGGAGCGCTTCACCCGCGTCCGCCACGACGCCGAGTTCCCGAAGCAGGCCATCGACTTCTGCCTCGCCGAGGCCGGGATCCGCGCGGAGGACCTGGCCTACGTCTGCTTCTACGACAAACCGCTGAAGAAGTTCGACCGCATCCTCGAGACGTACTTCGCCTACGCGCCGAGCGGCTTCTCGTCCTTCAAGCGCGCCATCCCGCTCTGGCTGCGGGAGAAGCTGCACACGCCCCGCCAGATCCGCAAAGGCATGGGCGGCGCGTACAAGGGCAAGCTCGTCTTCACCGATCACCACGAGTCCCACGCGGCGAGCGCGTTCTTCCCGTCGCCCTACGAGGAGGCCGTCATCCTCACGTCCGACGGGGTAGGGGAGTGGGCGACCACGACCTGGGGCGTCGGCGAGGGCAACCGCATCCGGCTCGAGAAGTCCATCAGCTTCCCCCACTCGCTCGGGCTGCTCTACTCGGCCTTCACGTACTTCACCGGCTTCAAGGTCAACTCCGGCGAGTACAAGCTCATGGGCCTCGCGCCCTACGGCGAGCCCGTCTACGCCGGCATCATCAAGGAGAAGCTGATCGACGTGAAGCCCGACGGCTCCTACCGGCTCAACATGGAGTACTTCACGTACCCCTCCGGGCTCCGGATGACGGGGAACAAGTTCGCCGACCTCTTCGGCGGCCCGGCGCGCTCGCCGGAGAGCCAGATCAGCAAGCGCGAGATGGACCTCGCCGCCTCGATCCAGGCCGTGACGGAGGAGGTGATGCTGCTCACGGCCCGTCACCTCCACGAGATCACGGAGAAGAAGCACCTCTGCCTCGCGGGCGGCGTGGCCCTCAACTGCGTCGCCAACGGGCGGCTCCAGCGCGAGGGGCCCTTCGACGACGTGTGGATCCAGCCCGCCGCGGGCGACGCGGGCGGCGCGCTGGGCTGCGCGCTCTTCGCGTGGTACCAGCTCCTCGAGAACCCCCGCAAGGCGACGGGGAAGGACGCGCAGCGGGGCTCGCTGCTCGGGCCTCGCTACGGGATGAAGGACATCGCGGGCGCGCTCGATCGGCGGGGGGCCAAGTACACGGTCTTCGAGGACGAGGCGCGGCTCCTCGAGCGCGTCGCCGGGCTCATGGCGCGGGGGCTGGTGGTCGGCTGGTTCCACGGGCGGATGGAGTTCGGGCCGCGCGCGCTCGGCGCGCGCAGCATCATCGGCGACGCCCGCAACGAGCGGATGCAGGCCACGATGAACCTCAAGATCAAGTACCGCGAGTCGTTCCGCCCCTTCGCGCCCTGCGTGCTCCGCGAGCGCGCGCACGAGGTCTTCGACATCCGCGAGGAGGCGGAGAGCCCCTACATGCTCATCGTCGCCCCGGTGCTGGAGAAGTACCGGCGCGCGCTCACCGACGAGGAGGCGCGGGCGATGAAGGACCCGGACCTGCGCAAGCGGGTGAACGTGTGCCGCTCGGAGTTCCCCGCCGTCACGCACGTCGACTACTCCGCCCGGATCCAGACGGTCGACGAGGAGCGCCACGGGCGCTACTACCGGCTGATGAAGGAGTTCGAGCGGCAGACGGGGTCGCCGGTGATCGTCAACACCAGCTTCAACGTCCGCGGCGAGCCGATCGTGAACACTCCGGACCAGGCGATCAACTGTTTCTTGCACACGGAGATGGACGTCCTGGTGCTCGAGGACGCGGTCCTGCTCAAGGAGGAGCAGCCCGCGTCGATCAAGCCGAAGGACTCCGAGCAGTACCTCGGCCAGTTCTCCCTCGACTAGTCGGGAGACCCCGACCCGCAGGCGCTTCGAATGAGCATTTACAAGGAGCTGAACAGGAACCCGACCCGGCGGGACCTCGTGACCTTCGGGTTGATCGTCGCCGTGGGCCTGGGCGCGATCGGGGCGTACATGCAGCTCCACGGGCGGCCCGAGAAGGCGCTCGGGTTGTTCGCGGTGGGTGGGGTGGTCTTCCTGCTCTCGCTGATCCCGCCCGTGGGCCGGGTGCTCTACATCCTGTGGATGGGGCTCGGGCTCACGCTCGGCTTTTTCACCGCGCCCATCGTGATGGGCGTGGTGTATGTGCTGGTCGTCGTGCCGGTGGGCGTCTGGTTCAAGCTCTCGGGGCGCGACGTGATGCGGCGGCAGGTCGATCCGAAGGCAAAGTCGTACTGGGAGGACTACCCGGGGTCCGAGGACCCGGCGAGCTACCTCCGGCAGTTCTGATGGAGGCGAAGATGGCAGACGGACCGAGCGCGAGCGGCGAAAAGAGCCAGTTCGAGAAGGTGTCGGCGAAGAACTCCTCGCTGGGGCGCGAGATCTGGAGCTTCCTCGGCCAGAACAAGAAGTGGTGGCTCCTGCCCATCGTGATCGTCTTCGCGGGCATCACCGCGCTGGTGCTCCTCTCGACGACGGCGGCCGCGCCGTTCATCTACACGCTGTTCTGAGCACGACGGGGCCTCGCCCCAGAGGATCTGATGACCGACCGCGCCTCCGCCGAGACCCCGCCCGCGCGACCCAACGCCAAGCTCGGGCGCGCACGGGCGATCTCGCTGTTCGTCTCCCTGCTGGTCGCGTTGCTCATGGCCGAAGGCGCGCTGCGGGTGATGAAGCGGAAGGTGCCGTTCCAGCCCGATCCGGATCTCATCCGTTCGCTCCGGCCGAACGTCGAGGCCGAGATCTATTCGTACGAGTCGGACGCCAACTGGAACGGGGAGAACAAGCCGCGCCCGCCGCTCCACTTCGTGGGGAAGAGCCCCACGAACAACATCGGCTTCCGCATGGCCGAGGACGTGGGCCCCAAGGCTGCCGACGAGCGGCGCGTGCTCCTGCTCGGGGACTCGTTCACGGAGGGCGACCAGGTCTCGGGCGATCAGCGCTTCAGCTATCTCCTCAACGAGCGCCTCGAGAAGGAGACGGCGGGCGGGCCGGAGCACTGGCGGCTCCTGAACGGGGGGATCCAGAACGGCTCCCCGGTGCAGTACATCCTGCAGCTCCGCCGCTGGCTCGACAGCGTGAAGCCCAACATCGTCATCATCGCCCTCGCCCCCAACGACGCCACCGACGACGCGCTCTTCCAGTACACGTACGGGTTCGACTTCGACGCCGAGGGCATCCCGATCGCGCCGCGCTCCCGCCTCCAGCTCACGCTGCTGCAGGACTCGTATGTGTACCGGTACTTCCAGGTCTTCAGCCAGCACTTCCCGCGCCTCGCGTCCGTCTTCTTCCCGCCGGCGTCGCCGGAGACGCGGCTGATTACGAACAACGCGATGCTCTGCACCAACACCCCCGAGGCCTTCGCGGCCTTCCGGAGCAGGACGGGCAAGTACCTCCGGAAGCTGAAGGAGATGACGGAGGCCAAGGGGGCGCGCTTCGGCGTCTTTCTCATCCACTACATGTGGTCCTTCGCCGACGAGCCGTATGACGAGAACTACTGGCCCAACACCAGCAAGGAGCTGGACATCGATCGCTGCGTGAAGACGGGGGTGCAGGGCTACAACGCCTTCGTCGAGGGGTGGCTGCGCGACGCGCACATGGAGTTCGAGAACCCGTACGCGGCGATCCTGCGCGCGAAGGCGGAGAACCCGAAGCGGAAGCTCTGGAACTACGTCGACTACCACTTCTCGCCGGCGGGGCACCGGGTGATGGCGGACGAGCTGGGCGCGTTCGTGAACGAGCTCAGAGGGCCGCGCGTGGGGCGCTGAGATGGCGCGCTGGCGCTCGCTCGCGCTCAAGGTCGCGTTCAGCACCACGCTCACGCTCCTGCTCCTGGAGCTGGCGTGCCGCGTGGTCGTGTGGCGAGAGCTGAAGCAGTTCGACGGCTGGGTCGCGCACCCCTACTTCTACTACCAGAGGTCGAGCGACCCCGTGCTCGGCTACGAGCTCAAGCACGACTACTCGTGCGAGCACGAGGGGAGGCGGGTGCACGTCAACCGGCAAGGCCTGCGGGACGATCACGACGACATCCCCGAGGCGCCGCGCCGGATCGCCGTCCTCGGCGACTCGGTGGTCTTCGGCATCGGCCAGACCCAGGAGGCGACGCTGAGCGAGAAGCTCCAGCGGCGCCTCGACCCGGGCGAGAAGCGCGTTCGTGTCCTCAACTTCGGCGTGCCGGGCTACGCGGTGCGGGAGGTGGCACAGTTCCTCCGCGACAAGGACGCCGTTTATCACACCACCGACGTCGTCTACGTCCTCAACCCGAACGACTTCGCCTGCCGCGATACCCGCTTCGAGGGCGCCGACAGCGGGCTCTACCGCGTCTTCTACCCCCCTTCCCCCGCGACGCTCGCCCTCGTGCGCAAGTTCATCTGGCGCACGCACAAGGGGGGCCTGCCGCCGTTCACGCAAGAGCCGCTGGTCTCCGTCCCCTGGTACAAGTGGCTGTTCGCGGGCAACCGGGATCGTGCCTACGACGTCATCCGCACGATGAAGGCGTACGCGCGTGAGCGGGGCATCGCTTTCGCGGTCCTGCCGTTGCCCTCGGGCGCCGCGTTCAGCGGAGGGTCCTACGCCCTCGACGGGATGTACGACGACATCCTCGGCTTCCTCCGGGCGGAGGGGATCCGGACCTTCGACGCTCGTACGAGGCTCAATCAACCCGCCTATTTCGACGACACCGATCACCTGACCACCGAGGGTGACGATCACATGGTGGACATGCTGGCAGGCATCGTCGGCGCGCCGTAGCGCCCTCGATCACGATGGGGCCGGGAGGGTGAGCCTCGGCTCACCCTCCTCCCAGCGTCACCTGCCCGACGCCGCGCGCTGCGCTCACCCGCGCCATCGCCCCCAGCACCACGGGGTCGTTCCGCGCCCCGTGCCCGACCGGCAGTCCGCTCACGACCGGCACGCCGAGCGGCGCCAGCGCCGCGCGCAGCACCTCGGCCGTGGTCACCCGGTCGGAGCCCGGGTCGCACTGGGTGAAGTCGCCGAGCACCACCGCGGCGGCGCGGGCGAGATGGCCGCCGGCGGCGAGCGTGGCCAGCATGCGGTCGATGCGATACGGCCGCTCCGTCACGTCCTCGAGCAAGAGAACGCAGCCCTGGGGGACCTCGAGGCGCCCCGCTGCCGCGCAGGCGTGGAGCATCGCGAGATTGCCGCCGAAGAGGGGGCCGGCCGCGGCGCCTTCGCGAACGACGCCGAGGACCTCGTAGGTGCGCGGGGCGAGGGGGGCCTCGAGCGCGCGCACGAGGGCCTCGCGGGCGCGGGCGTCGCCACGGCCGACGGTGGTGAGGTGCGGGCCGTGGATCGAGGCGACGCCGACGCGCGCGGCCTCGACGTGGAGCGCGGTGATGTCCGAGAAGCCGACGATCCACCGCGGGCGCCCGGTGAGCGACGCGAACGCGGGGGAGATCGCGTGGACGAAGCGGGATGCGCCGTAGCCGCCGCGGGCGGCGAGGACGGCGCGCACGTCGGGGTCGGTGAGCGCGGCGACGAGCTCGTCCCGCCGCCGCTCGTCGGAGCCAGCGAGGTAACCCTGCGCGCGCTCGAAGATGCCGCGTGAGAAGCGGACGCGGTAGCGGCGGGCGAGCCAGCCGAGCCCGGACCAGGCGAGGACGTGCTCGAAGGGGCTCGAGGGGGCGACGACGGCGATGAGGTCGCCCGGCCGGAGCGGGGGAGGGATGATGGGGAAGGGGCCTGCGGGGGAGCGCGCAGCGAGGGAAGCGGTCACGCGTCGTCGAGGAGCTCGGCGTCGTCGACGTTGGCGACCTCTTCTTCGTCCTGAGCGCCGGCGGCGGGGGGGGCGCCGTGCTCGGCGTGCGCGGCGTGCCCATCCGCGGCGGCGGGCGGTTGCTGCTGGGCGTAACCCGGGTGCTGCTCGGGGTGGGTGGGGGGAGAATACGGATAGCCCTGCTGGGCGTAACCCGGGTGCTGCTCGTAGCCCTGCTGCGCATAGCCCGGGTGCTGCTCGTAGCCTTGCTGGGGATAGCCCTGCTGGGCATAACCCGGGTGCTGCTCGTAGCCTTGCTGGGGATAGCCCTGCTGGGCATAGCCCGGGTGCTGCTCGTAGCCTTGCTGGGCGTAACCCGGATGCTGCTCGGGCTGGGTGGGGGGAGAATACGGCTGACCCTGCTGGGGGTACTCCGGCGGGGCATGACCCGGGTGCTGCTCGTAGCCGTGCGCGGGCGCTACCCCGTCGTTGACGGTCTGTTCCGGGTTGGCGGCGGGATCCGGGTACGTGGGGTACGAATCCGCCTGCGCGTGCGGCGGAGACGGCGCAGCGGCATCGCCTGCGGCGGGGGCCGGGCCTGCCTCCGTGGGGGCCGGGGCCGGCGCGGCCTCCTGCACGGGCTCGGGCTTGGTGGGCTCCGAGGCCGCCGGCGCGGCCGCTGCGGGCGGCGGGGCCGATGCGGCGGACGCAGGCGGCGTGACCGACATGGGCCGCGCGGGGGGCGCGGCCTGCGTGACAGGCGCTGCCCCGGGGATGGGCGGCGGCGGGCGCTTGAGCTTGCCAGTCTTGGCGCGGTCGAGGCCGGCGGTGGCATCGGCGTCGCCCGCCTTCATGCGCAGCACGCGGCGCCAGGCGTCGGCGGCCTCGCGCGCATCGCCGATCTCCTCCTCCCACAGACGGGCGACCTTGCGCGCCAACTCGGCGCGCTGGGCCGGGTCTCGCCCGCGGAGGATCTGGTCCTCGTAGAGCTGGATCATGCCGCGGTGATCGCCGAGCTCGAGCAGGAGCGCCGAGACAGCTCGTTCATCACGTCCTGATCCGACGGGGAGAGGTCGTGCAGCTTCTTGAGGTCGACGGCGGCGCCCGGCTTGTCGCCGAGCACGTCGCGCCGCAGGCGGGCGCGGCGCTGGAGGAGCTTGCGGACGAGGGGGCCGTCGAAGACCTCTTCGAGCGCACGGGAGAGCGTCGCCTCCACGCGCGGGAGCGCGTTGACCTCGCGGCCGAGCGCCTCGAGCGCCTCGAGCGAGGCGTCCTCGACGTGGGTGATGAGGGCGTCACCGAGCCAGCCGAAGGCCTTGTCGATGTCGTGGAGGTCGCGGTGTGCGAGGGTGGCCGCGCGGCGGAGCAGGGCGCCGCGGGTGCGGCCGCCGTCACGCGATCCCTGCCCCCCAGTGGCGAGCGCGTCGGCCAGGATCGTCCGGAGGGCGACGCCGCCGGCCCTCTCGTCGCCGAGGCGCGCCGCGCCCTCGAGCGCGACGAGCGTGTCCTCCTGCACCCCGCCGCCGAGGGCGAGCTCGAAGAAGCTGCGCGCGCGGTCGTTGGCGCCGCGCTCGGCCGCCACCTGCGCTGCGCGCGCGAGGGCGGCGAGGCGGTCGGCGGGGACGCGGCAGCGGCCGACCTGGCGCTCGTAGAGGTCGATGACGTGGCCGGGGGCCTGGGTGAGCGCCGCGAGTCGGGAGAGCAGGGGGTCGACCTCCCCCGCGGGCACGCTCGCGAGCCCCGACTCGCCGTGCTGCATGGCCTCGAGCGGATCGACGCCGGCGGCCACCTGCACCTCCGCCTGACGGACCAGCTCGCCCGCGCGCGCAGGCCCACCGAGCTCCTTGCTCGAGGAGCTCGTGCGCGACCGAGAGGGCGTCGAGGTCGCGCAGCCGGGTGGCGAGCTCCTCCAGCTTCTCGGCGAGGGCGTGGTCGGCGCCGCGGCCGCGCGCGATCTCCATGGCGATGCGCGCCGCGTCCTGATCCCGGCCGATTCTCGAGGAAGCGGCCGAACGCGGAGCGGAGCGCCTCGTTGCGCTGGGGGCCGGGGCTCGACTCGTACCAGGTCACGAGCTTTCCCGCGACGATGCCCTTCCAACCGAGCTTGTCGCCGAGCGCGACGTACGCGTCGCGGCACGGCTGGTCGCCCTGGTCCGCGAGCTTCTCCAGCGCGGCGAGCCCCTCGTCGCCGCGGCCGAGCCGGTCGGCGAGGATCTCGGCGAGGCGCACCGTCATGCGGGACGCTTCCTCCTCGTCCCCCTCCACCTCGATCAGCGTCGTCATCAGCGTGGCGACGCGGGCATAGTCGCCGATCTTCTCACACAGCGTCTGGAGGCGGGCTGTGGCGTCGAAGTCCTCCGGGTCGGCGGCGTGGACGATGTCGAGGGCGCGGATGGCGCCGCGTGGATCGTCGAGCGGGCCCTCGTAGAGCTGGGCGAGGCGCTGCGCGAGGTCGACCTTCTCCTGCCCCTCGGCGAGGGGGATCGCGCGCTCCAGCGCGGCGGCGACGCCGGGGTGGTCGCCGCGCTTCTCGTGCAGGCCGGCGATGGCGGCGAGGGCCTGCCGGTTCCTCGGATCGAGGTCCTTGACGATGCCCTCGTAGCGGGCGAGGGCGCCGTCCGTGTCGTCGAGCGGGTCGGCGAGCATGGCCGCCTCGCGGAGCGCGATGGTGATGCGGTCCGCGGGCGTCTTGGCGAGCGCGCCGAGGCGACGGAGGAAGTCGACTGCCTCCTGGTGGTCGCCGCGCTCGAGGGCGTCGTCGACGAGCTTGCCGAGCGCGTCGGCGTCGTCGCCGTCGTTGAGCACGAGGAGCAGGCTCTCTCGCGCGCCCTCGCGATCGCCGAGCGTGCGCTGGAGCTCGGACGCGGCGCGGCGGACGGCGATGCGGCGTGCCTTGTCGGAGAGCTTCTCGCCCCGGGTGAGCAGGAAGCGCACGAGGTCGGGCTCGCGCCCCTCCTTGCGGTACTGCTCCTCGAGCGCGTGCGCGAACGCGTCGTTCGCCGGGTCGAGCTCGGTGGCCTGCTCGAGCTTGCCGATCGCGGCGGCGGCGTCGTCGGCCTTCAGGTAGAGCTCGGCGGCCTGGGCGAAGAGGGCGGCCTTCTGCTTGCCCTCGGTCGACTGCGCGCGCTGCTCGACGGCGTTGGCCGTCTCGGCGAAGCGGCCCGCGGCGAGGTACGCCTTCTCGGCGTGCTCCCAGACCTTGGCCTGGGCGGCGCCGCCGTCGAGGAGCGTCGCGGCCTCCGCGTAGGCGTCGCCGGCGCCTGCCGGGTCCTGCGTCTTGTTGCGGAGATCGCCGAGCTTCTGGAGCAGGGTGCTCTTGACGCCGCGGTCCTCCACGGCGCTCACGGTGTCGCTGAGCACCTGCGCGGCGAGGTCGAAGCGCTCGGCCTTCTCGTACAGCTTGACGGAGGTCTGGATGGCGGCGTCGTCCTGCGGCGCCAGGTTCGCGATGCGCGCCCAGGCCTCCGCGGCGGCGGCCGGGTCCTTCCGCTTCTGCTCGTGGAGGGTGGCGAGCTTCTTCTCGAGGGCGATCTTCTCCTCGACGTCGGCCGTGCCCATCGCCTCCTGCTCGACGAGCATGGCGAGGTCGTCCCAGCGCGCGCCCTTCTCGAGCAGGCGGCGGAGCTGCTCGCGCGCCTGCTCGTCGGCGCGGTCGATTCTGGCAGACCTGCTTCAACGCCTGGATGGCGGTCTCGACGTCGCGGAGCTGCGACTCGCAGATCCCGGCGATGTCCCGGAGCTGGGCCTTGCGCGTCTCCGGCGAGACGCTGGCGACGCGCGTCGCCGCGAGGAGCACGTCGCGGAGATCGGCGAACATCCGCTTCTGCCGGAGGTAGTCCTCGACCCAGGTGAGCGCCTCGGGATGGGCAGGGTCGATCTTGAGCGCGTCGCGGAACTTCGCGTAAGCCTGCGGCTTGCGGCCCTTGGCGGACTCGGACTGTCCCTCGTCGAGGAGCGACTGGAGGTCGTTGGCCGGAGGCGGCGCGGCCTGCGGTTGCTGCGCCGCGGCCTGAGGGGCGGCGCCGAAGCCAGGGTCTTGCGGCGCGGCGTACGGTGAGGCGGTCGCCTGGACGGCCGGGCCTCCGCCGGTGGGCGAAGGGCGTGGATCCTGCCGGGGAGCGCCGTACGCCCCCTGCGCGCCGGGCGTGGCCTGCGCCGGCTGATGGGGCGCTGCCGCAGGCATCGCGACGGGCGCGGCCGTGCGCGGGGCCTTGGCGCGCGCGGTCTCGCTCATGAACCCGTTCGGGTTGGCCTGGAGGTAGGCCGCGTACTGCGCTCCGAGCTCCGCGGTGCGGCCGAGCTGTCCCGCGTAGTAGTCGGCGAGCTGCATCGCGCGGTCGTTGCCCGGCTGCGCCTTGAGCGCCGAGACGGAGTACGAGATGCCGTAGTTGGCGTCGTACGACTCGGCGAGCTGGACGAAGATTCTGAGCCGCCTCCTCGCGCTCGGCGGCGGGCACGTTCTCGCCGGCGTCGATGCGCTCGAGGACGGAGGAGCCGACCTCCTGCTTCAGCCCGACGTCGTCGGGTTGGAGGGCGCGCGCCCCGCGGAGCGCCTGCGTCTTGCCCGGGCCGTCTCCGGCGCGCCCGCGGACGTCGGCCTCGTCGCGGTAGAGCGCGAGCTTGCGCTCGGGATCGTCGACGATGGCCTGCTCCATGCCGAAGTACTGCACGGCATCCGCCCACTGCTGGGCGGCCTTGAGCATCTCGCGCGCGGCGTAGATGGCGTACGCGTTCTGCGGATCGAGCTCGGCGACGCGCCGCCAGTTCTCCACCGCGCGCTCCGGGCGGCTGAAGGGCTGGTCGCCCCAGAGGCGGCCCAGCTCCTCGTGCATCGCGATGAGCTGGGCGCGGACGTCGGGCCGGTCGTGCGTGGCGAGCGGCGCGAGCGATTTGACGAGGCGCTCGAGCAGCGCGACGAGGGCCTTGAGATCGCCCTTGTCGCGGTAGAGCTGCGCGAGGCGCTCGGGCGCCGTGCGCGCGGTCGGGTCCTTCTCGATCGCGATCATCAGCGTGCGCGCGGCGTGGTGCGCGTCGCCGATCGTCGTCGACCAGACGTTGGCCGCCTCGCTCAGCCAGTGCGCCGCGTACGCTGGATCCGCCGTCGCCTGGCCTACCTTCTCGAGCAGGATCGCGTACGATCGCGGATCGACCGTACCGGCGCGGTGTGCGTACGCCAGCGCCTCCTCGTCGTGCGGGTTCGCCACGAGGCGCTGGATCAGCGTTTCCATCTCGCGAGGGTCCATACGTTGGCGGCCGCGAAGGTACACGTTCGCCCTCCGTCCGTACAGGGAATCGACGGGGAGGGATGGAAGGTCGGAGGGCGGAGCGCAGCGGTCGCGGCACACGGGGCGCCGGGTGGTCGGGCTGTACACGCGGCACGGGGTGGGGCGAGAGGGAAGCGGGCCGAGGCGCTACGCGCCGCTTCCGCCCCGTTGCTGCGCAAACGGGTCCCCGTCTGTGAGCGAGCCCACGAGCATCGACGCGATGCGCTCGAGCGCCTCGAGCGCTCCCAGCGCCAGCGCGATGCCTCCGGGCGGCGTCTGTGGCTCACGCGGGTTGATCCGCACCAGCGTCGCCCCCCGCCGCTGGAGGCGCTCGCCGAACATCCGCACCGATGGGATGGCAGTGCCCGCGCCGCACTCGACGACCACCAGGCGCGCGTCTCCGACGGTCGCCAGCCACGCGTCGAGCCGCGCCTCCTGGGCTTCGGTGCGCGACGAGTCCCACCACCCGTCCCCGAACATGAGGATGTTCGGCCGCAGCGCCTCCCCGCAGCGCGCGCAGCGAGGCGCCGTGCCCTTGGCGCGCAGCGTGTCGAGATCGAGCTCGAAGCGGTAGGGATCGGCCGGTGCGAGGGACGTGGGGCAGCCGCGCGAGCACTGCACGAAGTGGATGGAACCGTGGATCTCCACGATCCGATCGTCGCGCACGCCCGCCTTCTGGAACTGCCCGTCGACGTTGGAGGTGAAGACGAAGGCGCCGTGCTTCATCCGCCCGGCCCACCGCTCCAGGATGGCGAAGCCCGGGTGAGGGACCGTGCTGCGGTAGAGCTCGAGGCGGTGGCCGTAGAAGCCCCACGCGAACGACGGGTCCTGGTCGAACCAGCGGGGGTTGGCCATGGAGGAGAAGTCGAGGCCGAGCTTCTCGTAGAGCGGGTACGCGCGCCAGAAGCCGCGGGTGCCGCGGAAGTCGGGGAGCCCGGAGTCGACGCCCATCCCCGCGCCGGCGCCGATCACGAGGGCGTCGGCGCCGGCGATGGCCTCTGCGGCGCGGCGGATCAGCTCCTCGGTGGCCATCCACGCAGGATACGGCGTGGCAGGGCGACTGTCACAGTCGGCCGGCGGAGCACGGAGGTAGGCGATCTCCCCGAGCACCGCGGCGCGCTTCGTGAGAGTATGCGCGGCAATGCCCTGGTCCGCTCGCCTCCTTGCTCTGGGAATCGTCGCAACCCTCGCCTACGCCGCGTGTAACTTCGGCGTCAGCCTCTGCCAGGTGTGCGACGAGAGCACGCCTTGCGCTACGGGCTTGGTCTGCGTCGGGGTTTGCGTCTCGGCGGACGGGGGGAGCCCGGTGGAGCAATGCGACAACCCGGGGACCGGCGGCAGCGACGGCGGATAGGGCCGTCATCACGCCCTGATCAGGGCTGCCCCTTCAGAACGTGTAGCGACCCCGGGTGAAGAACAGCGACCCGCCCGCGGCCGGGTCGCCGAACTTGGTCCAGTCGCCGCCAAGCAGGAGGAGGAAGCCCGTGCCGAGCTCGAGGCCGTGGCCGAAGTTGTAGTCGAGCTCGGGGTAGATCGACGCGCTGAACCCCTCCTTCGTGAACATCGAGTGGAAGGTCGGCACCTGCTTCCCCTGCGCCATGTCGTACTGCGAGGTGGTGACGCCCGACATGTCCCAGATCGTGAAGAGGCGGAAGAGGAGGGCGTCCTCCAGGAACTTGAAGTCGGCGCCGAGCACGAGATAGTCGCCGAGGCGCGGGAGCATCGTCTCAGTGGCGCACTGGGCGCCGTTCGGGGGCTTGGGGTTCACGCAGAGGGCGCCGGTCTGCAGGCTCCCCGTGTTGACGTTGCTCTGGCGCACGCTCCACCCCGGGTGCATCCAGTCGCCGGCGCCGAACTCGTCGACGAGGCCGTGGACCCACTGCGCGTTGACGTAGACGTGGGAGCCGAAGGTGTAGTCGAGGCCGAGCGTCCACTTGAGGAAGGGCGTGCTCTCGACGACGGCCGGGGGGTTGCCGCCCGGGTGGCCGGTGCCCTGGTAGTCGTACTCGCCCGGCATCTGGGACAGGGCCGGGAGCGCGCTCTGGGTGAGCTGGAGCGTGGTGCGCTGCGGGACGATGTACGCGACCTCGAGCCGGTAGCCGATGCCGTGGATGGAGTCGGAGAGGCGCTTGAACGGGTTGAACTCGCCGCTCGCGTTGAGGCCGAAGACCTGCATGCGCGGGTACGTGAGCAGGACGTCCGTGTTCAGCACGCCGGCGATGCAGCTCGGGGTCAGGTTCGCGGCCGGCCTCGTGGGCGCGTTCGGGTCGCAGCGCACGGCGTCGGACTCCGAGGTGTGGTTGGAGAACGGCTGGGGGAAGTCGGTGCGGCCGACGTAGTAGCTGAAGGCCAGGTCCTGCTCCGCGAGGGTGGTGGCGACGCGGTAGGAGAACTGCATGTCGTCCATGCTCGGCCCCGGCACCACCGGGGTGAGCGAGTGGATGACGGTGGGATAGCCGTTCTCCGCGGCGAACCCGAACTGCGCCTCGATGCGGCGGCGGAAGTAGTCGTCGACGAAGGGCATGCGCTGGATGTCCGCGGCGCCGAGCGCGGACGACGCAGGCAGCATCGCCGGCTTGAAGATGGGCACGAGGACGGCCGACATGGAGAGGTTGTCCCTGATCCAGTAGTCGGCCCTCACCATGAAGTTCGGCTGCTGCTTGCCGAAGAGGAGCGGGTCGCGGAGATCGTCCGAGTTCAGGTTGTTCGTGGGGTTGAACTGGTCGGCCACGCCCCACTGGATGATCTGGTTGCCGACGGTGAGGTCGAGCCCCTTGAACAGGAGGTCGCGCCCCTTGATGAAGAGCTGCTGTGGCTCGAACGAGAAGGGCTGGACCGCGGCGTAGTTCTGGAGGCTGCCGAAGGACTTGACCGCCCCGTTGCCGACGGCGTTGAGGTAGAGGTCGACCGCCGCCTCGCCCGAGAACTTGCCGTACTTGGCCTTCGCCTTGAAGCTGAGCAGGTTCTGGTTCCGCTCGACGCCCGGCGGCGCTTCCACCTTGTCGTAGAAGTCGCCGACGCTCTTGTCCTGGAGGCGGAAGCGCAGATCGCTCTGGATCTTGCCGCTGATGTCGAACTTCAATTCGTCGGCGTGCGCGGACGCCGCGCCAAGGACGAGCGTCGCGCAGAGCGACAGCGAACCGAGGCTTCTACAGCGGCGCACGGGGGGTCTAGGGCTCGCTTGCGAGCCCGCTTGGGTAGGCGGGCGGAGCCCCCATCGTGAGCGGAGGATCACTCGCCCAGGTTCCGCTGAGAGAAACGTCGTCCGAGATGTCCTCGTTCACGTGGCGGCTCTTGGCGACGAGCTTGGTCCAGTTGCCCTTCACGTTGTCGACCATCTTCAGCTCGCCGGGCGTGCAAACGCTGTCACACGTGTAGTTGCTCCGCGTCTCGGTCTTGACGTTGGTGCCGTCGCCGTTGAAGTACTTGAGCTGCGCGATCGTGTCGTGGTCCTTGTTGACCGTGACCTCGATCTTCGCGTACGCCGTGTCCGCCCCCGGCTTGGGCGTGAGCGTGACGACGGTCTGCCCGCCGGAGTCGCTCGTGACGGCGCCGGTGTAGAGCGGGGCGTAGGCCGTCGTCGCCATGTCGTCCTGGCTGAAGCTGAGGCCGAGCATGCCCTGGTCCTTGGTGTGGCTGGCGATGCGCCGCACCTTGTTGAACGCCGGCAGGTACACCCACATCTGCGTCGGCGACAGGATGAGCACCTTGGTGCCCTTCATGTCGCCGCTCGTGAACTCGGTGAGCCGCTTCTCGCCCTTGATCTGCACCTTCATGTCGAAGGACTGCTGATCCTTGCCGGCCTCCTGGTTGACGATCTGGTAGTCGAAGCTCAGCGTCTTCGCCTTGTTCGCGACCGAGTCCATCGTGGCGATGAGGGCGTCGCCGGCGGCGTCGGCGTAGAGCGGTGCGGAGACGGCGAGGAGGGCGAGCGGGAGCGCGAGACGGGGGAACATCTTCATGACGAACCTCGGGCCGGGGATGGAGAAGGGGTCGCGTCGGGATCGGCGCCGAGCGCGGGCTCGGCGAAGTCCGGTGAAGAGGAGAGGATTTCGTTGATGCGGGGGCGCGCGTCGTACG
The DNA here is from genome assembly GCA_963827955.1 of uncultured delta proteobacterium. GTDB lineage: Bacteria > Myxococcota_A > Polyangia > Polyangiales > Polyangiaceae > CAWHDJ01. Next base: position 1,171,453 of record CAWHDJ010000018.1, read on the forward strand.
CGCGCTTCCTCGCCAGCAGCGGGACGGTGACGAAGGTGGCGAGCGCGGCGGCCATCATGGCAGCGGCGGTCAGCCCCCCGACGTTTTGCAGCGGGCGCGCCTCGCCCATCGTGAGCACCACGAAGCCGCCGGCGACCATGAGCGCGTTGGTCCAGATCGCGCGGCCGACCAGGAACGACGCGTACGTCGCCGCCTTGCCCAGCTCGGCGTCCGTGGCGGCTCCGTCGCCCTTCGCAGGCGGGCCCTTCCACGCGGCGAGCAGGTGCAGCGCGTAGTCGACGCCGGCGCCCGTCGTCAGGCTCGCGAGCATCGAGGTGCCGATGTCGAGGTGCACCCCGAGCAGGCCCATGCCGCCGTACACGACGAGCAGCGTAAGCGAGACGGGCGCCATGGCGAGGAGGGCGCTCGTGAACGAGCGGTACAGGTAGAGGCAGATGAGCAGCACGAGGCCCATCGCCATGAAGAAGCTCTTGAGCTGGTTGGTGTCGACGCTCCGGGAGAGGCCGCGGTTCAGCACCGGCGTGCCCGTCACGGTGGTGGCGAAGGAGGCGGCCTTCGCGTCACCCGCCGGGGCCGGCAGCGCCACGCGGCCGACGTCGAGGTCCATCAGCGCCGCGCCGAGCCCCGCGACGAAACGCTGGCCCCGGGCGCCCGCGGGCACCGCGAGCTTGGCCTCGGCGACGAGGCGGCGCGCGGCGGCGAGCCCGAGCTGGCGCCGCAGGATCTCGGCCACGGGGGTGCGCAGCGCGTGCGCCAGGTCCAGCACGGCGCCGTCGCTCTCGGGGCGATCGAGCGCGGAGGCGGTGGCCTTGGCGATCGCGTCCTTCGTGGGGCGCGCGCCCAGGCCGGCGAGCGCAGCGGCCACGCGGCCGGGCGCGTCCGCGGGGGACTTGGGGATGTCGCCGCTGAACTCCTCCGAGTGGAGGTAGGCCAGGATCGCCGCCTCGATCGGCTTCTTGTCGACCTGGGTGGGAGAGGATCCGGCGGCGTGCTGCTCCACCACGTGGGCGACCACGTCGCCCTGCTCCTTGCCGAACGCGACCTCGTACTCCTGCGCGAGCGCGTGGATGCGCGCCTCCACGAGCGCCTTCAGGTGCTTCTGGCCCTCGGGGGTCTTGGCGTCCGCGAGGGCGTACTTCGCCGGGACGTCCGCCACCACCTTCTCGACCTCGGCGAGCACGTCGTCGAGGTCGCCGGCGCGGTCGCTGTCGACCTTCGCCATCATGAGCGCGTGGGCGTGGTCCTCCGTCACGAGCTGCGAGACGGCGCGCTTGCCCTTGAGGAAGGCGTAGAGCGTCTTCACCTTTGCCGCGGTGTCGGGGATGCGCTCGTCGCCCTCCATCGCCTCGTTGACCTTCGAGATCACCGCGCCGACGTGGTTCACCGAGCTCACGTGCGGCAGGACGGCCACGTGGTCCGCGATCCCCCGCACCTCGCGGAGCACGTCGGGGTCGGTCATGTCCGCCGTGACGTAAACCTGGAAGAACTGCGAGCCGCCGAAGCGCTCGCGCAGGAAGGCCTCTGCCTGCGCCGGCGGGCTCTTCGCCGAGTAGAACGAGGAGTTGTCGATGCGGCTGTCGAGCCGGCCCACGAACGCGGCGCCGGCGAGCGAGAGGACCACGAGCGCGACGCCGACGGGGAGGCGCCGCTTCTGGATCGCGGTGGTGAACCGGATCATCCCCTTGCTCGTGTGGTTGTCGAGCGAGAGGCGGGGCTTGAGGTCCGCGACGCGGATCACGGCGGGCACGAACGTGACCGAGAGCATCAGCGTGACGAGGACGCCGATCCCCGTGAACAGGCCGAAGGTGCGGATCGGCTGCATGTCCATGGCCACGAACGAGAGCAGGCCCCCGCACGCCGTCAGCCCCGAGGCGATCACCGTCGGCCCGAGGTACGTGATGATGTGCTCGATGGCCTTGTCCCGGCCCATCTCCTTCACCACCGCGTAGTACCGGACCAGGATGTGGATCGGGTACGCGCTGCCGAGCGCGAAGAGGATGACCGGCATCGAGCCGAGCACCAGGTTGGTGGGGACGCCGAAGATGCCCATCAGCCCGAGCGCCGCGACGATGCCCACCGCGGTCGTGAAGAGCGCCAGGAGCATCCCCACCACGTCCCGGAACGCCCAGAGCGAGATGAGGACGATGACCACGCAGGCCCAGGGGGTGAGCCGCCCGAGATCCCGCGCCGTGACGCCGAAGATGTAGCTCTGGATGAACGGCGCGCCGCCCCAGTAGATCGCGTGCCCCGGGAGGCTCTCCTCCACCAGCTTGCGGACGTGGTTGGCGCTCTCCTTCGGGTCGGTGCCGTCCTTGAGGAAGCAGTAGATGAGCGCCGCCTTGCCGTCCGCGCTGAGCACGTTGCCCACCACCTGATCGCGCGACAGCACCTTCTCCCGCAGCGCCTTGATCCCCTCCGGCGTGGACGGCAGCTTCGCCGGGATCAGGTAGTCGACGCTGATGCCGCCCTTGTCCGGGTCCGGCGCGAAGTCCTCGAAGTTGGCGAGGCTCATCGCGTAGGCGACGCCGGCGTCCTTGGTCTCGTTGAGCCGCTTGGTGGCCGTGCGGAGCTGCGCGAGGAAGTCCGGGGCGAGCGCGTCGTCCGTCGCGACGCCGACGAGCGCGACGTTGAGCCCGCCGAACTCGCGGTTCACGTCCTTGAAGACCTGGATGTCCTTGTTGCCGCGCGGGAGGAACGCGAGCAGGTTGTCGTCCCGCTGCACGTGGGCGGCGCTGAAGGCGAGCACGACGGTCGCCGCGACCACGACCACGATGGTGGCCCAGGCGGCGGATTTCTTGACGAAAAGGGCAGCGAGGGCGCGGAGCACGATGCACTTCCTGCGGGCGAACGGAGGGCGGGAAAACGGGAGAGTCAGGTCGACTAAACGGGGGATTGGCGCTGGAAGTCAAGCACCATCCGGAAACTCCAGGGGCCGGCGCGTGCCCCGGGGACCGACCCGGGGACCGAGCCGGCGCGTGCCGGGGGACGGAGGTTGCGGCGCGCGGGCGGGTTTGTTACGCGCCCCCTGGATGGATCGCTCCCGCCGGCTCTTCGTGATCCCTGCGCTCTCGGCGCTCGCCCTGGCCATCGGCTGCGCCGGTCCGCGGTTCGCGGCCCCGAATCGAGGGCGTCCCCATTTGCCAGGACTTCACCCTGGGGCACACCAAGATGATCGGAGGCCTGCGCTACCCGGTGCGCATGCGCGTGCTCGACGGCAAGACCGTGGTCTTCCAGACCACGATCCTGGGCCTCCGCAGCGCCGACGAGTCGGTGAGCACGTACATCGCCGACGACAACGCGAAGTACAAGGTCGAGTGGTCGCAGTGCGGCAACGAGCACGCGCCCCGCTCCGTCGCCGGAGAGGAGCAGGAGGGCAAGGCACGCGACAAGGGGCACGAGCGCACCGAGACCGAGGGCCTCGCGTACGTGTGCGGGGAGTCGAAGGTCTACGCGACCACGGCGCTCGAGACGAAGAAGGGCGACCGCTCCTCGCACCTCATCCACTTCACGCCCCCTCCGAACCCCGAGTGCTGGGCGTCCGAGCCGGCCAAGCCCGCCGCGGCCGCTCCCGATGCGGGCGCTCCCGATGCCGCCGCGGCTCCGGCGCCTGCGATTGCGGAAGATGCAGGGGCGAGTGGCGCGGCAGCCCCCGCGGCGAGCGACGCGGGCCCTGCCGCGAGCGACGCCGGCGCGGCGGCGCCCCCCGACGCGGGCGCGAAGCACTAGCTCACCGAGCGCGATCCACGCGATAGAACCCCGGGCTCACGAGGCTGGCCCAGGAAGCTCTGGAGAAGCGCGTTCCCCGGCGCGTCTCCCTCTCAATCCGATCTCCCATGGTCCCGCGCGGATCCCGGCCGAGCCGGCCCCTCCGGCCCCTCCGGCACCGCGACGTCGCTCTCGTCTCCGTCGTGTGTGCTGGAGGGATTGGTTCTCACGCCGGGCGCCGTTTTGTGGGACGTTGTGGGACAGGACGAGGTGGACCCACCCGAGGCGAGCGTCGACCTGGGCAACGCTAGCGGTGACGGGAGCAACGCGAGCGGTGACGGGAGCAACGCGAGCGGTGACGGGAGCAACGCGAGCGGGGAGGCAGGCGGCGCGAGCAGCGGCCGGCCGACGCGAGCGGTGGCCGGGCCGGCGCGAGGGGGGGCCTGCCCGGCGCGAGAGGGGCGAGGGTCGAGGCGAGCGTCGGCCAGGGGGGCGCGCGCGGGGGGTTGGCCGGGGCGAGGAGGGAGGTGGGCGGCGCGAGCAGGGAGGGGGGCGGCGCGAGGGTCGGGCTGGGCGAGGCGAGCGGCGGCCTGGGCGGGGCGAGGGGGGAGCTGGTCGGGGCGAGCGTCGGGGTGCCCGGCGCGAGCGGTGCGCGGTCGTGGCGAGCGATGGGCGGCCGGAGGTGAGCGATGGGTGGCTCGGGGCGAGCGTCGGGTGGCTCGGGGCGAGGGGGAGGGCCCGGAACGCGACGAGGCGGGTGGGTGGAGGGGGCGCCGCCACTTCCTGCGCGAGACGGCGCTCCAGCGCGTCGTGCGCGCGGCGGCCCTCGACGCCGAGCGGTCGAAGCGGGTCGGGGGCCACGCGCTCGGGTGCTCGTTCGCGACGCACCTGCTGGAGGCGGGCTACGACATCCGGACGATCCAGGAGCTGCTCGGGTACCGCGACGTGAGCACGACCATGATGTACACGCACGTGCTGAACCGCGGCGGGCGGGGGGTGACGAGCCCGCTGGACGGGATTGTGCGGCCACGGAGGTAGGGCTCGGAGTCGGGCGGGCCCGACCGCGGGATGCCCGGGCGCGAGAGAGATTCAAGGCGGGGTTCAAGGAAAGGCGCCCCACGCTTCTCCAGAGCCTCCTGGGCCAGCCTCTGAGATCCTGACGCGGGCGTCCCCCGTGACTGACCGTCCCAGCGTCCCGTGGGCGTGGCCGTGGCCGGCTTCTCCCGTGCCCCGGATCCGGAGTCGGGGCACGGGCAGATTGGCCACGGCCACGGCCACGCCCACGGGGAGAGGCACGGCCTCCGGTCAATCTTTCCCGGACAGGAGGCAACGGGAAATGACCGGGAAACCAAAGGGCCACGCCGCGCTTGTCAGGATCTCAGAGCCTCTCACGCCCGGGGCTCCGGTCCGCGGGCTGACGCCCGTGGGTTCCATCGTTGGAACGGCGTCATGCGCCATTCCGATCCCGTCATCGACGAGATACGCGCCGCCCGCGATGCCATCGTCAAAGAGGCGGAATACGATGGTTCCCAAAACCATGGCGCTCGCACCAATTACCATGCCACGGGCTCCTCTGCCCCGTCCGGGCGACGCAACCGGCGCGTCGAGATCGTGGTCCAGCCCGTGGGTGTGATGCCCCGGTGACGCCCGACCCTGCGACGACCTCGAGGGCCTCGCGTGCTGCGCGCGACGCTCCTCGAGCGTCGCCGCAGCGCCCGGTCACTCCCCCCGGTTGCCGGTCGGCAGGGGCGTCAGGTTCACGATCGCCGTCACCAGCTCGTGGACATCGAAGGGCTTGGCGAAGAACGCGTCGGCGCCCAGCTCGCTCGCCAGCATCCGCGTTTGCAGGTCGGGATAGGCGGTCATCAGCACGACCGCCGTGCTCAGGTTGGCGTGCCGCAGCGCGGCGAGGATCTCGAGCCCCGTGAACCCCGGCATCCGGACGTCGGTGACGATGATGTCGGGCGGGCGCCGCACGCCGTCGACGAACGGCTCGACGAAGACCTCGGAGAGGAGATCGGAGCCGTCGCACGCTTCCGTGATCTCGAAGCCGAAGCCGCGGAGGGCGCACGCGCAGAGCTTCAGGATGTCCGGATCGTCGTCGGCCAGGAGGATGCGCGGCGGCTGCTCCGTCGCGACGAACCTCGAATGCGCAGAGCTATCGCGCTGGATCGTCTCCATGCTCACCTCCAGGGCGAGCGGCATGCATTCGGGATGCCGAAGGCCCCAAGATGCACGGGAGCGGCCTGGCGCGGGCGTTCCGGGCCCCTCTCCGGGGCCCGGGGACTGGGTTCGCTCGAGCCCCCGTCGTGTCAGACGGCCACGGCGTCGAGCAAGCCCGCCACATGGGTCGACGTTGAAACCCTAGGCCGCCTGGTACCCCTCGGCCCGGCTCGCGTCGACCCCCTCCAGCGACAGATCGAGCCCGCCCGGCGGCGGCACGATGTCGATCGCCTCCATCTTGGGGAACGTCAGGCCGCAGGCCTTCACGGCCGGCTTGATGTCGTCGATGAAGTCCTGCATCACGGGCCCGGGGTCGCGCTTCTTGATCCCCACGTCGACCGCGTACTTCGCGCCGTCCGTCCCCGGCCGTCCGAACGAGAGCAGCCCCTGGCGCAGCCACTTGTCGAAGAAGCGCTGCTTCTCGGCGTCGTAGCGCCGCGTCGCCGTCAGCTCGACGACGATGCGCTCCCCGAGCGACTGGTGCCCCTTCTCCTCCTTGATGATCTTCTCGATCACCTTGCGGTAGGGCAGGAACGAGCACTCCTCGTACTCGCGGAGCTGCCAGAACCCGCCGCGGTCGTAGAGGAACTGCGCCATCGCCAGCTCGTACCAGCTCTGCGCGAACTCGATGGGCTTCTTCGCGAGCCGATCGCGCACGCTGGGCTCCACGCTCTCGCCGGTGAAGTCCTTGTACATCTTCACCACGTCCTCGTAGTGCTCCATCTCCTCGCGGATGTGCCACGTCATGAACTTGAGCCAGCGCAGCTCCGGCACGTACTGCAGGCCGAAGCCGAACATCTGCGCCGCCGCGAGCTCGCGGTACGCCTGGCTCTGCATCATCTGTACGAGGGTCTGCGTGTAGCGGTCGTCGAGCTGACTCTTCTCGGTGTACGTCATCTTCCTCTCCCGGCGGAGGCGAGCGCCTCCTTCACCTCGGCCGCGATCATGGCCGCGAGCCGGTCCAGCATCTCTTCGCCCTCCGCGGGCGTGGCGCGGGCGGGCGCGCCCGTGTACGCCCGCTCGATCCCCATGGCGCGGAAGCTCCCCTTGCCTGCCTTGATCCCCTCGGAGAGGCTCAGCGCCAGGTCGGGCAGGGCGGCGGCGACGCCCTCGCGGACGGACGCGCCGTCGGCGGCGAGCACGAGCGAGGTCTCGTACCGGCCGGCGTGGCAGGCGCCGCTCTTGAACTCGTCCGAGAGCGTGCGCGCCCAGCGGCGCGCGAGCGGGCAGGCGACGGAGGCGCCCCCCGGCGGGAGGCCGGCCACGGCCGCGCGCACCGCGGCGTCGTGCTCGGGCTCGAGGTGGTTGTTGACCAGGCAGACGTGGGCGAAGCCCGCCGCGAGGTACCCCTCGACGACGGCGCGCAGGTAGGCGCCGAGCGCCGCGGGCGCCACCGAGATCGCGCCGGCGAAGCCCTCCGCGAAGCGCGTCACGCCGTAGGCCACCGCCGGCGCCAGGACGACCGCGATGCCCGCGCGCTCCAGATCCGCTGCGGCGCGCGCGGCCGCGGCCTCGCTGATGATCGTGTCCGTGGCGAGCGGCAGGTGCGGGCCGTGCGGCTCCACCGACCCGACGGGCAGGAGCGCCACCGCCGGCCTGCCGGACGCGAGCAGGTCGCGGATCTCGTCGGTGGTGGCGCGTGCGAGGACGATGCTCATGGGCGTGCCCGGTCAGCGCCCGCGCGGGCTCTCGCCGCGCGCTTCCTGCTCCTTGAGCACCTTCTTGTCCACCTTGCCGCGATCGTTCTTGGGCACGTCGTCGACGAAGACCACCCAGCGCGGGTACTTGTGCTTGGAGAGCCGGTCCCGCACGAACGCCTTCAGCTCCTCGGCCAGCGCCGTCAGCTCCGCGTCGCCCGCCGCGCGCGCCTTCGCCTCGTCCCGCAGCACGACGAACGCCTTCGGCTTGGTCAGCCCCTCCTCCTCCGCGCCGATCACGGCCGCGAGCGCCACCGCCGGGTGGCGGAGGAGGCAGTCTTCCACCTCCACCGGCGCGCACCAGATCCCGCCGACCTTGAGCAGGTCGTCGGCGCGCCCGCTGAAGTAGAGGTACCCCTCCCCGTCGAGCCGGAACAGGTCGCCCGTCTTGCACCAGTGGCCGTGGAAGGTGCCCCAGCTCTTGTCGCGGTCCTGGAAGTAGCCGAGCGCCACCGAGTCGCCCTTCACCCACATCACGCCCGTCTCGCCGGGCGGCAGCTCGGGCGCGCCCGGGCCCTCGGCCTCCGAGGCGAGGATCTTGATCTCGTAGCCCTCCACGACGCGGCCGAGCGAGCCCGGCTTGATGTCGCCGGGCCGGTTGGAGCAGTAGATGTGGAACATCTCCGCCGAGCCGATGCCGTCGTAGACGTCGTTCCGGAAGCGATCGGCGAAGCGAGAGAGCAGGGCCGGGGGCAGCGCCTCGCCCGCCGAGAGGTGGAACCGGATGCTGCCGAAGTCGAGGCGCGCCTTGCCGGCCGCCGCGAGCGCGTCGTCGTGCTCGAGCAGCTTGCTCATCATGGTGGGCACGTTGGTGACGACCGTCGGGCGGTGGCGCGCGATGGCCGCCGCGAGCGATTCGGGCGTCGGCCGCTCGGCGAAGAGCGCGGCGGTGGCGCCGACCGCGAAGGGGAACATCAGGTTGGTGCCCGTGGCGTAGCCGAAGAACAGGCGTGGGACCGAGACGGTCACGTCGTCCCGGCGGTAGCCGACGGTGCGCTTGGCGTAGACCTCGGTGTTGAACGCGAAGTCGCGGTGCGTGTGCATCGCGGCCTTGGGGCGCCCCGTCGAGCCCGAGGTGAAGAGCCAGATGGCGATGTCGTCGCGCCGCGTGTGCCGGGGCACCTCGCGCTGCACCCTCCCCTCCGAGATGGCGTCGCGCAGCGAGACGGGGGCGAGCGAGGCCACGCCCTCGGCGCCGGAGATGTCGGGATCGGCCTCCACGTCGCCCCCGGTGCCGACCTCGGGCGAGAGCACGAGCGCCCGGAGGCCCGCCGCGGCCAGCGTCGGGCGGATCGCGGCGGCCACCTTCGGCACGGTGATCACCGCGGCCGCGCGGGTGTACTCGACCAGGTAGGCGAGGTCGGCGGCGGGCGCCTCGGGGTTGCCCATGGCGACGACCGCGCCCATGTGCAGCGTCGCGAAGAAGGCCCAGGCGAAGGCCGGCGTGTCGTGGAGCACGATGAGCACGCGCTCCTCGCGCCGGACGCCGGCGGCGGCGAGGAACCCGGCGAGCGCCCGGGTCCGCTCGGCGACGTCGGCGTACGTGTACCGGCGGTCCCCGAAGAGGATCGCGTCCTTGTCTCCGAGCCCCTCCGCGAGGCGGTCGAAGAGGAAGTAGTCGGCCAGGTTCAGCGCGTTCGGGAAGGTGGGCAGCGGGAGCATGGCGCCGCCGTTCGCGTACCACGATCGGGCGGACGCGGAGCCCCCAATCGCCGCGCCCGCTCCCCCGCGGCCCCGCGGTTCACCGCCCCCAACGTACGCTGCGTTGCGTCGCTCTATGGCCGCGGCCCCAGCCTCCGCCGCAGCTCGTCGATCTTCGCCCGCCGATCCTGGCCGGGCGGCGCGTAGCGCTCCGCCTTCTCGAACGCGGAGATCGCGCCCGGGAGGTCGTTCTGCCGCTCCAGGTCTCCCCCGAGGTACCTGTAGAAGTCGAAGCGGACGTTGGACGCGCTCACCGCCGCGAGGCAAGCCACCGCGGCCGCCGCGCCCGCGAAGCCGTTGCGCACGCCGGAGAGGTTGTCGCGGCGCGCGATCGCGGCGGCTGCCGCGATCAGGATCGCCGCCGCGGCGCACGCGGCGGCCCACGGGGCGCCGGGCAGGTCGAGCGCCGTGCCGGCGAACGCCCACGCGCTCGCGCCCGTCGAGGCGGCGAGGGCGACCGCCTCCCTGCGATCGAGCCGCCCTCGGGCCTCCGCGCCGAGGCGCCGCGCTGGCCACGAGATCCCGCGCGCGACGCGCTCGAGCCACGCCTCGGGCATGAAGAACGTGAGCGCCGCGAGCATCACGTACGCGCTGAAGAGGCCGATTCGAGGCGGAGCACCGTGGCCCCGAGGTGGATCGCCGCCGCGCCCGCGAGGGCCGCCCACGCGAGGCGTCGCCGCCACGGGCTCCGGCGCGCGCGGCGGCGCGTGGCGAGGAGGTAGGCGGCCGCGATCAAGAGCTCCAGCGCGGTGACGCCGAGGCTCGCCAGGATCCAGAACGTCGGCGCCGCCACGCCGAGCCTCGCCGCCAGGCCCACGAGCGCGGAGAAGGGCGGCCGGCCTTCGGCGAGCGACGCGAGCGGGCCCCCGCCCCGCCAGCGCGCCTCGTACTTCGAGGCGGCGGCGAAGGCATAGACGATCGCGAGCGTCACCGCGAGGAGGCGGTGCGAGAAGGCCGAGCGGCGCCGCCCGACGTCCTCGGCCCGGAGGGGTGGCAGGAGCGCGAAGCAGAGGAGCGCGAGCGAGATCAGGTAATGGTGCTGGAAGCCGTCGAGCAGGCTCATCGCCCAGCCGTAGGTGTAGATCGCGGCGAGCGCCGCGATGGCCGCGCGGGCGCCGGTCATCGCGCCGATGAACGCGAGCATCCCGGACATGACGAGCACGCCCGCGTAGAGGCCCGCGCTCGGGATCGGCTGCACCGCGTCGAGCCAGGCGAAGTGGGCGACGTTGAACCCGCCGAGCCCGTAGCGGCCCGCGTGCGGCAGCATCAGGATCCACGCGTCGAACGCGAGCAGGAGGAGCGTGCCCCGGACCAGAAGGTAGGGCCGCACCGCCGCGACCGCCCCGTACCAGTACCCGTCCCACGCGGCCTCCCAGCCACGGGCGCGATCCGCGTCGCCCGCCGTCATGGCGCGGGCCGACAAGCGCGCGTCACCATGGAGGCCGGCGCCTCGCCCTCGCACCGGCGCACCAGCGTCGCCGAGATCGCGCCCGCCTCCTCGCACGCCCGCGCGAGCACGCCCTCCACCACCCTCGGTTGCCCTCGCGTGAGCTGGACCACCCAGCCTCGCTGCAGCGGCTCGTCGAGCGGGAACGGCCGCGGGGGGCCCGACGCCGTGTCGCGCACCGTGACGGCCGCTTCGCAGCGATCGAGGCGAGCGGCCGAGAACATCCGCCAGGCGAAGCGCTCGTCCGCGGGCGCCCGGAGGCCGAGATAGTAGCCGAGCGGCAGCGCCACCTGCGCGACGAGGTAGCACGCGATGAACGCGTCGGTCACGAAGCGCCCGCGCTTCGGGCGCGGGGCGGATGAGGCGGCGGTGGCGATGGGACGCAGTATCGCAAGGACCTCACGGGAAGTCCTGCTCCGTTCACGCGCCGCCGGTCACTTGAAGTCCTGCGCGTACCAGCCCACGGTCGAGAAGCCGCACGCCACCGTGCTGAGCACGCTGCTCTTCATGTTCAGGTAGTGACCGCACTCCCCGTTGGACCCGCTGAATACGCAGTTCTTGCAGTTGTCGTACGGGAAGTCGCAGGTGTCGCAGCCCGAGCAGATGGACTGATCCTTCTCCGCCCACATCAGCGCGAGGCAGGTGGTGATCCCGTCGGTCGCGTTGAGCGGGTTGACGGAGTAGCCCGGGCACTCGTCCTCCGCGTTGCTCCCGCACATCCCCTGGTTGATGAACGACCAGTGCGCGCTGTTCTTCATCTCGTCCGTGGTCGCCTCCTGGGCGACGCACGACTCTGCCGAGGTCCAGCGCGTGTACGCGGGCAGCCCGCGGGTCGCGCGGTACATGTTGATCGTGTTCAGGCAGACCTCCGCGGGGCTCGTCGCGCCGCTGCTGGTCGTGCTGCTGCTCGAGGACGAGCTCGCGCTGCCCCCGCTCGTGCTCGACGTGCTCGTGGCCGCGCTCGTGCTTGCAGCCGCGCTCGTGCTCGTGGTCGCGCTCGTGCTCGTGGTCGCGCTCGTGCTCGTGCTCCCGCTCGTGCCCGTGCTGGCGCCGGCCCCGGTGCTCACCGCGCCCGTGCCTTCGCCCGACGAAGCCGGCCCCACACCCGCCGTCGCTCCGCCCACGCCTTGCCCGGTGGCCCCGCCCGCGCCGCTCGCCCCGTGCTCTCCGCCGGCGCCGCTGCTCGAGTCGTCGACCACGAGATCGTCGACGCCCGTGAGCGCGTTGCAACCCGCGAGCACCGCGAGCATCAGCGAGGCGACGGAGAGTGGCCAGGCGAAGCGCATGTGCGTGAGCCTACGGGGCAGACGCCATGCGTCAACGGCTACCGTTTTCGCGGGAATCGGCCATCTGGTGGAAAAGTGCAGCAGCCGCGTCGAGGCTACGATCGGTGCAGGTTCGCCACGATCCGCGCCCCGTCGACGTCGAAGCGGAAGCGGAGCTGGCGGAGGCCGCGCAGGGCCATGGCCTCGAGCACGCGGCGCCGGTCGGCCGGGCGCACGTAGAGCATGAAGAAGCCGCCGCCGCCCGCGCCCATCAGCTTGCCGCCGAGCGCGCCCGCGGCGCGCGCCGCCTCGTAGTGCTCGTCGAGCGTCGCGTCGGTCATCTTCGACGCCAGCTTGCGCTTGCGCTCCCAGTGGTGGTGGAGCAGCTCCCCGTAGCGATCGACGTCGCCCTGCACGAGCAGGCGGTAGACCTCGTGCCCGATCTCCTTGATGGCGTGCATCCGCTCGATCGCGTCGCCGTCCAGCTCGCGCAGCCGCTTGCCCTGCTCGGAGAGCACCACGCTCGCGGGCCGCTCCACGCCGGTCCAGACGATGAGCAGGTTGGTCTCGAGCTCGTCGAGCACCTCGTCCCGCACCGGGACGGGCTCCACCGCCACCGAGCCGTCGGTGCCGAAGGTGAACGCCGTCACGCTCCCGAACGCGGAGATGTACTGGTCCTGCTTGCCGATGGGCTCGCCGAGGCGGTCGATCTCGATGGAGCACGCCTCCTCCGCGAGCTGGCGCGAGCTGACGAACTCGCGCTTGTACGTGTGGAGGGCGTTGAGCAACGCCACTGTGAACGCGCTCGACGACCCGAGCCCGCTGTTCGCCGGCAGGTCGGCCACGCTCGTGAGCTCGATGGAGTGCTCGATCTGCGTCATCCGGAGCGCCTCGCGGAAGATGCGGTGCTCGATCTTGTCGACGCTGGGGACGATCTCCGTGTGCGAGTACGCGAGGCGGATGTCGCGGTGGAACCGCTTGTTGGCCGTGACGTAGATGTACTTGTCGATCGCGGCCGAGATCGAGGTAGCCGCCGAAGCGGTTGGAGTACGCGGGGAGGTCGGTGCCTCCACCGCCGAGGGAGAAACGGACGGGGGCGCGAGAGACGATCATGGGCTCTTGTCTCCGTTAGCGTTGCGGAGCTCGGTCTCGAGGTCGGATAGTCCCTCGGGGGAGCCGATCTCGAAGAAGCGGCGGGTGGCCACGTGCGCGCGCAAACGGCCCCGGGCGGCGAGGTCGTGCTGCACGGCCGAGAGGTCGTGCGCCTCGCCGGGCGGGAGGGCGGCGACGACCTCGCGCCGGAGCGCGGTGGCGCCGTAGTCGATCGCGTCGAGCGACGGATCGGGCGGCGCGCCCTTCGGGCGCTTCTCGTAGCGGGCGACGAGCTCGCCCTCCACGCGGGTGTTGCTGCGATCGAAGCGATCGTCGTTCTTGAAGACCGCCATGGTGCCGAGCGCCTCCGGGTGCGCGCGGAGGTCGCGGAGCGGCGCCATGTAGTCGAAGGGCAGGTACGAGTCGCCGTACGTGACGAGGAACGTGGGCGCGAGGAGCGGCGAGGCCTTGCGAAGCGCGCCCGCGGTGCCGAGCAGGCGCTCGCCGTCCTCCACGTAGGCGAGCGAGATCCCGAACGCGCTCCCGTCGCCGAGGCTCCGCCGCACCTCGTCGCCGAGGTGCCCGATGCAGAGCACGGCCTCCTCGAACCCCGCTGCGGCGAGCCGTTCGAGGAGCCACGCGGCGAAGGGGCGGCCGGCGACGGGCAGCAGGAGCTTGGGGATCCGCTCGGTGCGCGGGAGCATCCGCGTGCCGAGACCCCCTGCGAGGATGACGACTTGGTCAGCCATTGGGCGGGAAGACTTCCGCCGCCAGCGCGGCCACCGCGCGCCCCACCGCCTCGTCGCTGGAGAAGCGGACGCGGAACCCGAGCGCCGCGAGCTTGGCCGGATCCATGCGCGAGCGCGGCACGTCGCCCGGCCATCCACGGTCGCCGCCGGTGTAGCGGATGACCGCGTCCTTGTACGGCGAATGCGCCACGCAGAGCTCGGCGATGCGCGCCACGCTGGTCGCGTCGAGGGGCGCGAGGTTGTGGATGTTGAGCCGCTCCTTCGCGTGGTCGAGGCCGAAGAGCATGCCCTGTACGCAGTCCGTGACGAAGAGGTAGGGCTTCGACTGCTTGCCGTCGCCGAGCACCTCGAGCTCCGTCTTCTTGTCGCGGAGCTTCCTGAGGAAATCGAGCGCCGCGCCGTGCGTGCCCCGCGGGCCGACGACGTTGCCGAAGCGGTAGATGTACGCCGTGAGGCCGAAGCACTCGACGAAGGCGGAGACCATCGCCTCGCCCGCGAACTTGCTCGCGCCGTAGAGCGAGATGGGGAGGCAGCCGAGGTCGCCCTCGGCGCACGTGGCCGGCGTCTCGCCGTACACCGTTCCCGACGACGAGAAGACGAGCTTCGGCACGCCGCCGAGGCGCATCGCCTCGAGCACGTTGTACGTCGCGATGGTGCCCTGCTCCAGGTCGAGCCGCGTACGCGCGAGGCCCCAGCGCGCCTCGGGGTTGGCGGCGAGGTGGAAGACGACGTCGTGCCCCGCCACGGCGGCGGTGAGGCGCTCGAGATCGAGCATGTCGGCCTCGATCAGCGTGGCGCGCCCGGACGCGAGGTGACCCTCGATCCACGCGCGCTTGCCGACCGAGAGGTTGTCGTAGACCGTGACGGGCCCGCGCGGGGCGAGCGCGTCCACCATGTGGCTGCCGATGAAGCCGGCGCCCCCGACGACGAACGATTGCATGCTCAGGTTCTCCCGGGGAGGACGACGCCGGGCTGGGCGCCGGCGAGGCGGTCCGCCCGCTCGATGCGGGCGGCGAACTGGACCTCGTCCCGCGTGATCCAGCGGAACGGGATGTCGTGGATCCGGAGCGGCCAGTCGAGGCCGGTGAAGCGGCCGCCCGCCGTCGAGACCAGCTCCGCCCACTCGCGCGCGTCGAAGTACGTCCCGCGCACGGCGACGCCGGGCCCTGCGTTGCCCACGACATCCATCGCCAGCAGGATCTTCTCGGACAGCCAGCCGAAGCGGAAGTGATCCTTGATGGCGACGACCTTGCTCGCGACGCGCAGCGCGTCGCGGAGCACGGCGCCCGGGTCCGTGCAGTGGTGGAGCACGTCCGAGATCACCACCGCCTCGAAGGCGTCGTCGGGGAAGGGGAGGTGCAGCCCGTCGTACGCCACGACCTCGACGGCGACCGAGGGGCGGACCTTGATGTCGACCCCGGCCACGCGATCGGCGCCGACGCGGGCGGCGATGGTCTTCGCCACGGTCCCGTCCCCGCAGCCGACGTCGAGCAGCGAGCGGGCACTGCCGATTTGCGCGGCGAGCGCCCGCGCCACGCGCTCGACGCGGGGGACGTGGACGCGGTGGTGGTGCGCCGAGAAGAAGGCGCGCTTGAAGAGGTCCATGGGCGCCCCCGTTCTAGTGCAGGGCACGCCGGATGCGAGCAACTTTCCGAGCCCGTTCCCGTTCCCGCTCCCGTTCCCGTTCCCGGACGAGTCGGGAACGGGATGGGGCTCGGGAAGAGAGGCCTCAGTTCAGGCTCACGTCCGTGCTCTGCGACCCCCCGAACACCCCTCGCTCCTTCGCCTGGGCCAGCACCCGGAGCGCCGTCCTGTACCCCCGCAACACCAGCGGGCGGGCGGCGAAGCGGTTCAGGTAGCCGTAGTGGCCGATGTCGGGGGCGATGTCGAGGAAGGTGACGTGGGGGTAGAGCTTGGAGAGCAGCTCGACGCCGCGCCGCTCCTTCTCGGTGAGCAGGATGTTGAGGGCCTGGCGCACCACGGCGTGGGCGCCGCGGCGGGCGATGTTGGAGTCGGTGGGGAGGACGCTCCTCCGGGCGGTAGATGTTCGAGATGATTACGACCGTGGCGCCCGCGGCGACGGCGATGTCGGCCGAGAGGGTGCGCGCGACCTCCCCGTCGAGGAAGTAGCGGCCGCCGATGCGGTACGGCCGGAAGAGGCCGGGCACGCAGCAGCTCGCCGCCACGGCCTGGCTGATGGGCACGCGCTCCTCGTACCCCGGGCCGAAGACGACGCGCTGGCCGTTGTCGACGTCGACGGCCGTCACGAAGATCCGGTTCGGGAGCGCGCGGAAGTCGTTGATGGGCAGGTAGCCTGCGAGGTACCGCTCGAGCTTGTCGAGCGAGAACATGCCCGAGAGCACGTAGCCGGGGTCGAGCAGGTCGCGCAGGCGCGGCGCGCCCATGAACTTGTTGAGGTGCAGGCGCGGGCCCTGGTGGCGGCGCCGCCAGGGCAGCCGGTAGCCGTCGAGGAGCACGTCGAGCGGGATGTTCTGCCCGTAGGTGGCGCTCACGATGGCCCCGGCGCTCGCCCCGACGAAGACCTCCGGCTCGATGCCCAGCTCCTCGCAGGCCTTCAGCACGCCGAGGTGGGAGAGGCCGCGGGCGGCACCGCCGGATCCGATGAAGGCAATCTTGGTTCGGGGCATGCAAACGTAGTTTCGCCGACCCGTCGAGGAGGGGCAAGAACGCGGCCATGCGTGTGCTACAGGTGAGCGGTGCCCCACCTCCTTCGCGTCGTGTTCCCCGCCCTGACCCTCTCGCTCGCGGCCCTCGGCTGCCAGGCCAACCCGCAGGAGGGCATGATCCGCCCCGAGGCCTCCGTTCACGCTCCGGCGGCCCCTCCGGCTCGCCCGGCCGGCGGCACCCACCCCGGCGCCACGGGGGAGTCGTGGAACGCCCAGCAGATCGACTGGCAGGGGTACGAGGCGGGCCTGGCGAAGGCGAAGGCGGAGAAGAAGCCCGTCGTCCTGGTGTTCTACACGAACTGGTGCCCCCACTGCCGGAACTACAGCCACGTCTTCGACGACCCGACGGTGGTCGCGCAGAGCAAGAAGTTCGTGATGGTCCGCGCCAACGCCGACGAGGAGGCGGATCTCGCCAACCGATACAGGCAGGATGGCGGCTACGTGCCCCGCACCTTCTTCCTGAAGCCGGACGGCACCCTCGACCCCGACATCCACGTCCCCCGGCCCAAGTTCCTCTACTTCTTCGACGAGAAGGACCCGCGCTCGCTGCTCGGGGGGATGGACGAGGCGCTGCGCAAGCTCGCGGGGTGAGCGGCGCGCAATCCGCGTGCCAAGAGACTCGTCGTTCGGGTCGAGCCGCTCGTCGTTCGAGCCGAGCGGATGGGCAAGCGTGCCGCGCGGATGGGTGAGCGTGCCGCGCGGATGGGCAAGCGTGCCGCGCGGATGGGCAAGCGAGCCGCGCGGATGGGAAAGCGTGCCGCGCGGATGGGCAAGCGAGCCGCGCGGATGGGCAAGCGAGCCGCGCGGATGGGCAAGCATGCCGCGCGGATGGGTAAAGCGAGCCGCGCGGATGGGCAAGCGTGCCGCGCGGATGGGCAAGCGAGCCGCGCGGATGGGCAAGCGTGCCGCGCGGATGGGCGGGTCGAGCCGCGCGGATGGGCAAGCGTGCCGCGCGGATGGGCGGGTGAGCCGTGCGGATGGGCAAGCGTGCCGCGCGGATGGGCAAGCGAGCCGCGCGGATGGGCGGGTGAGCCGCGCGGAGGGGCAAGCGAGCCGTGCGGATGGGCAAGCGAGCCGCGCGGATGGGCGGGTGAGCCGCGCGGATGGGCAAGCGAGCCGCGCGGATGGGCAAGCGTGCCGCGCGGATGGGTGAGCGAGCCGCGCGGATGGGCAAGCGAGCCGCGCGGATGGGCAAGCGAGCCGCGCGGATGCGACCTCGCAGTTGTGATACACGAAGGCGTGGCGGGCGTGGTTGAGGGTGCGAGCAGCAGGTGGCTCCTCCTGGTTCGACGCGTCGCCGCCAGCGCGCTCGCCGCGGCCGCGTTCACGCTCCCGTCGGCGCGCGCCGAGGCGTACCGCCCCTTCGACGGCACCGACGCGGACACGGCGGAGCCCAGAGAATTCGAGCTCGAGCTCGGCCCCGTCAACTACTACCGCCAGGGGGATCAGATCTTCCTCATCACGCCCGGCATGGTCCTGAACTACGGCCTCGGCGCGAGGACCGAGCTGGTCTTCGACGCGAGTGTGTACGTGGGGGTCCACAAGCCGACCCCCGGGGCGCCGCGCGTGGCCCTGCGTGGGGACGACCTGCTCTTGAAGCACGTGTTCCGCGAAGGGATCCTTCAAGGGAAGACGGGCGTCAGCATCGCGGCGGAGGGAGGCGTGCTCACCCCCGAGAGCAGCGGGGGAGTCGTCGGCCTCGGCGCGTCGCTCGATGTCATCCTCTCGTACCAGTGGTCGTGGGGCACCATCCACTGGAACGAGTGGTTCCAGTACACGCGCGACCACCACGCGGACCTCTACACCGGAGCCATCCTCGAAGGGCCTCACGACTGGAAGGTGCGACCCGTCGCCGAGCTCTACTACGAGAAGGATTTCGCGGCCGACCGAACCGGGTCCGTCCTCGTCGGCGCGATCTGGACCGTCAGCGAGTCGATCGCGATCGACGCCGGCTTTCGCGGCGCGCGGTCGGGCTCGGCGTACGTCACCGAGGCGAGGCTCGGGCTCACGTGGTCCATCCCGACCGAGGGCTGAGTCGAGGCCGCGCCAACCCACTGGCCCCCGCGCCCGTCTTCCGGTACTCCCTGATCGCTCCATGAGCGACCCCGACGCGCCCTTCCAGCGTGAAGAGTCCCTCGACAAGCCGGGCATCGTCGGCGCCCGCTGGTGGCAGCGCAGCCTGGAGGCGCCGCCGGACATGATGTCGCGCCGGCAGGCGGTGCAGGGCATGCTCGTCGCCGGCGGGGTCGTGGCGGGGCTCGGCGTGATGCTCGCCGTCGCGGGCGCGGCGTCGCACGCGTCGAGCGCTTCGAGCGCTTCGAGCGACTACCGGACGGAGACGCGCCCCTCGCTGGAGGCGCAGAAGAGCTTCGGGTGGAGCTTCGGCGCGCCCGGCGAGGCGCTGACCTTCGACGGCCGGTCGAAGCAGCCCTTCGACCGCGACGCCCTCGGGCGGATGGTGGACGACCTCCGCCCCGCGCGCCGCGAGCACGCGCCCTGGTACGTGCCCACGCTCTTCCAGGCCATCGGCGCCCAGCCGCGTGAGCGCGCGGTCGAGGAGACGACGCCCACGGTCCCGCTCGCGCAGGTCCTCCAGCCCATCTCCACGGCGGCGATGGACCTGGCCTATCGCCGCGGCAAGGCGCTCGCCTCGTTGTTCCAGGGCAAGGACGCGGCCGTCATGGTCGTCGTCGACCTGCCGGGGCCCGAGGCCGTCGCCTTCGCGGCCGGCGCCGCGGCCGTCTTCGATCCCGTCTTCGCCTTCGACAACTGGCCCCACCCGCGCGGCGTCGTCCCTGCGCACCAGACCCTCGCCGCGGCGGCGTACTACCAGCCCCTCTTCGCCAAGCGTAGCGCCCCCGCCGGCGCGCCCGCGCTCGTCGCCCTCGATCGCCGGAGGCTCGCCTCCTATGCCGACGACGCGACGCAGTTCGACAACCGCCACGTCGCCCGCGTGCCCGGCGCCGCTGCGCTGAAAGCGCTCGGGATCAAGCGGGTGCTCTACGTCGCGCCGAGCGGGACGGACCGGGAGCTCGACGATCTCAACGACGATCCGGTCGCCTACATGCTGGCCGGGATTGAGGTGCGGCTGGTCGGCGCGGACGCCTTCGGCCCCGAATCCGAGCGACGCGGGCAACACCGACGCGCCCTTCTACTACGGATCGAGCGCCCACACCCACCTCGGGTTCTGGCTCGCCTACCGCTGGATCGAGCCCCCCCACTCCGCCCATCCGAGCGCGCCGGTCACGATGGGGGGAGACCCCCCATACCCCCCGGCCCAGCCGGTCCCACCCATGGCGGGCGCCGCATACGCCTTCGCGCCGCGCGCCTCGCCGTTCTCCAGCGGCTCCCTCACGGGATCGGCGGAGAGGCCGAGGCCGCCGGGCTTTGCCACCGTGCCGGTGATCGTCTCGGTCGCCACCGGCCTCGTCCTCGGCGCCAAGCTGTTCCGGAGCGGGTCGTGGAACCGCGCGTCGGGCTACTCCGGAGGGTAGGGGAGCGTGGAGCACTCGATCTTCGCCCTCGAGGTCTGCGCCAAGCTCGTGCCGGAGAGCCCGCTCCGCGCCGGCCTGTGCGAGCTGATCACGATGGGGGCTGCGCCCCCAAACCCCCGCTCAGGGCTGGTCCGCGACGCCACCGCCGGGATGAGCCTGCACGCGAAGTGGTCGCAGTACCAGCGGGCCGCGCTGCTCGTCATCGAGCACCTCGGTGACGTCGAGCGCGGGTGCTGGGACTACTTCGACGACGAGGCGCGGGCGCGGCGCGACTACGACATGTGGACGAACGGGATGCTGACCGAGGAGGGCGTGCGCGCCGAGCCCTCCGGCCTCGCCGACCCCTACCGCGGCGAGCCCCGCTACCTGACGTTCACGATGGCGATGCTCATCGCGCAGGGGTCGCCCGCCGATCGCATGATGCGGGGCGTGTGCGACATCCCCGAGGCGCAGCTCTGGCAGCGGGAGACGTTCGCCCGCATCCTGCGCGGCGTGTGCCAGATCAGCTTCGCGAGCGTGAAGAGCGACGTGCTCTACCTGATCCCGCGCGACGACGCGTGGGCCCTCACGGCGCAGGACCTATCGCAGAGCAAGTTCGAGTACCTGCGGATGCTCGAGGGGTAGGTCGCGCGCCGGCGTAGGCGCATTCGCGACATGTAGGAGAAGAGGCGCGCCCGCGGCATCGGCTGCTACCGATACTTCTTGCGAGGTCCCGGACCTCGTTGCGAGGGTCGGCGTGCGGGTGCCCGATCCGCCGCCCTCGTTTCACCTTCGACGCCGAGATTCGAGGCCATTTTGCAGCGCATCGAGCGCGGCGGCGCTCGTATGGTGCGGACCCCTCGCGCTTGGAACGGGACGTGCATGGCGGCCCCCCGCCGGGGTGTCTCGGCCTTCGGGCAAACGAAGGGCATCCCAGAAGAGCATGCTTCGAATGAAATCGGCTCACGTTTGTGGTGCCATGGACCGATGGGATTCTCGTCCCCTCCGGCGAGGCGTGGGAGGCGTGCCATGAGCCACGGTTCAGGAGCGAAGCATTCTGCCCCGCCGAGGGCCCGCTGGCTCCCTTCATTCGTCGCGCTGCTCGTGGCGGCCCTCGGGATTGTGGTCGGCTCCTCGTCCTGCTCGAACCTGGACCAGTTCAAGCCCGGGGGCACCGGCCCGGTCAACTCGACCGGCAGCGGCGGCTGCACCGGCCCGGAGTGCGCCGCGCTGTGCGACGAGCACCCGCAGCCGGGCTGCAAGTGCGACGTCGAGGGCCAGCACCTGCTCTGCAGCAAGGCCGAGGCGAGCTTCCCGACCGAGGGCACCAGCGATGGCGCCACCGTCTGCGGGACGGGCTTCTCCGTGTGCACCAAAGGGGTCTGGGGAGAGTGCCAATCGACGGCGCGGTCACCATCGTGCCCAACGCGCCCCCCGGGTTCTACGCCGAGAACCTCGGCACCGGGACGAACTGCGCGAAGAACCCGTGCGACCCGGCCTGCAAGGACTTCGTCGACACGCCGACCGGCGTCACGGGCACCGGCATCGCGTCAGCGACTCGGGCGTGACCATCGCCGGGACGGAGCACGTCTGCGTGCCGAAGAGCTGCGCGGCCTCGGCATCAACTGCGGGATGCAGAGCGACAGCTGCGGCGGCGTCATCGACTGCGGCACCTGCGCGTTCCCGCAGGTCTGCGGCGGCGGCGGCCCCAGTCAGTGCGGCGTCGGGGTCAGTTGCACCAACCTCTGCCCTACCAGAAGCAGTGCTCGGCCGGCGTCACGACGAGCATCAGCGGCACCGTCTACATGCCGAACGGCACGACCCGCTGCCGAACGTCCTCGTCTACGTGCCCAACGCGCCCCTCTCCGCCTTCACCAGCAGACGGCGTGCGTGACCGGCGGCAACTGCCGGCCGAGGTCTCCGGCTCCCCGCTCGTGGCGACGACGAGCGCCATCGACGGCACGTTCCTGCTGACCAACATGCCGGCGGGCATCAGTTTCCCGGTCGTCCTCCAGCTCGGCCGCTTCCGGCGCGTGTTCACGATGCCGGCGGTCACGCAGTGCACGAACGCAACCGTGTCCTGCTCGACCCCGCAGAGCTGCCTCTCCCGCTTCCCGCAGTACGAGAACGAACGTCGTCCTACGACAACATCCCGAAGATGGCCTTCATCACGGGCTGCGTCGACGCGCTCGAGTGCGTCTGGCGGAAGGTCGGCATCGGCAGCACCGGGGCCCCGGGCCTCGGCGGCACCAGCTACGGCACGGGCGAGTTCACGCCCGGGCTCACGAACGGGCGCATCAACTTCTACGCCGGGAGCGGCTGCCCCGGGACGTACGTCACCGACATCGGCACCACCACGCCGTGGGATTCGACGCTGCTCGGCGACTCGACGATGCTCGCCAACTACGACATGGTGCTCTTCCCCTGCCAGGGCAAGGAGTACTACTACGGGACGAACCGAATCCCGTACGAGTCGAACGTCACGACCTTCGTGAACGCGGGCGGGCGCGTCTTCTCGACCCACTACAGCTACACCTGGATCTTCTCGGACACGAACGGCTACTACAACTCCGCCCTCAACCCGGCGATCAACTGGCACGTCAACCAGAGCTACGGCGGCTCCGATCCGACCACGGGTTACATCAACACCACCTTCCCCGGGGGCCAGACCCTGGCTTCGTGGCTCATGGTCCCTGCCGTCGGCGCGTCGACGACGTACGGCCAGATGCAGATCAACACGATCCGGCACGACTTCGACAGCGTGAACCCGCCGAGCCAGCTCTACGTGAGCCTCGGCACGCTGTCCTGCGCCAGCACCGGCTCGGACCCGAAGAACTGCGGTGGCTGCGGGAAGACCTGCGGCTTCGGGAAGGTCTGCTCGAACGGCGCTTGCGCGAGCTCGTGCGCGTCGGGCCTCAAGAGCTGCTCCAGCGCGTGCACGAACGTCAACACCGACCTGAACAACTGCGGGTCCTGCGGCAACGTGTGCGACCCCGGCCAGGTCTGCACCTCCGGCGTCTGCAAGTGCCCGTCGGGGAGCACCGACTGCAACGGGAGCTGCGTCGTCACCAACAGCGATCCGACCAACTGCGGCTCCTGTGGGAATGCGTGCGGCGTCGGCCAGACGTGCAGCAGCGGGACGTGCACGTGCGTCCCCGGGCTGACGAAGTGCAACGGCGCCTGCGTGCTCACGTCCACCGATCCGAGCAACTGCGGCGGGTGCGGCACCACCTGCTCCTCGGGCAAGAAGTACTGCCGCGGCGGGACGTGCAGCTCGTCGACGTGCACCGCCGGCGGGTACCCCAACACCTGCACCGTCGGGAACCGGTTCGCGTGCGACACCGCGACCAACCTCCTGTCGGATCCCAAGAACTGCGGGATGTGTGGCAACGCGTGCGCCGCGGGCCAGGTTTGCAGCAACGGCACCTGCACGAGCGGGGTCACCGTGTGCGGGTCCGGGCTCACGATCTGCAGCGGCTCCTGCACGCTCCTGTCCAACGATCCGAGCAACTGCGGGGCGTGCGGCACCGTGTGCCCCGACGGGGACGCCTGCGTGAACGGCGCGTGCACCTGCTCCTCCGGCGTCACGTGCCAGAACGGCATCCCCCAGCAGGCGAGCTTCAACACGCCGCTCGGGATCGCCGCGAACAACCAGTGCGGCCGCGTCGTGTTCAGCGACTTCCACGTCGAGTCCAGCAACGACTCGCAGTACGCGTTCCCGAGCGAGTGCGGCGGCGGCGGCCTCAGCCCGCAGGAGTTCATGCTGGCGCAGGCGCTCTTCGATCTCGCCGGGTGCGTCAACATCAGCCCGCCGCCGACCTGCACCCCCGTCACGTGTGGCTACCTCGGCCTCAACTGCGGGACGGCGGGCGACGGCTGCGGCAACACCATCAACTGCGGGACCTGCCCATCGGGCCAGAGCTGTGGCGGCGGCGGCTTCCCCGGTGTCTGCGGCGTCCCGCAGACCTTCTCCTCGGCGAGCTTCGTGCGCGACTACGACGCTTCCACCGTCTGCAACATGGCCGCGGGGGAGCACCCCATCTGGCGCCTGTACTCGTGGAGCGCGCTCACGCCGAAGGACTCGCACATCGACTTCAACATCGCGACGGCGACATCGCTCGCCGGGCTCGCCACCGCGACGCCCTACCCGCTCCGCTGGTCCAACCCGCCGGGCATCCCGGCGACGTACACGTCCGCCCAGCAGGCGTCGGCCCACGCCGTGAACGAGCCCACGTCCGGCAAGCCCGACACGGAGCTCGGCGGCGCCTCGCCCGACGCGACGCTGCTCGCCAACGTGCTGCCGCAGAACAACTACTACGTCCGCGTGATCGCGACCCTTCAGCCCTCGAGCGACCTGCTGAGCGCGCCGGTCCTGTCCTCCTGGGACATGCAGATCGACTGCACCACCATGGAGTGATCCGGCGCCGCTCGATCGCAGACGCTCATGATCGAAAGGCCCATGCCCACGCGCAAGCCCGTCAGGCAGCAACTCTTCGTGCTCGTGCCCGCGGTCGCGGGGATCGCCCTCTCCCTCGGGAGCGGCTGCGGCGGCGGCAGCCCGTCGTACCCGCTCTCGGATGGAGGGCTCGGGGCCTCGAGCACGTCGAGCTCCTCGCACGCCACGTCGAGCTTTTCCGGCGCCGGCGGCACCAGCTCGTCCAGCACGAGCGCATCGAGCACGAGCGCGTCGAGCACGAGCACGTCGAGCACGAGCGCATCGAGCACGAGCACGTCGAGCACGAGCACGAGTAACACGAGCGCGAGCACGAGCGCGAGCACGAGCACGAGCACGAGCACGTCGAGCGCGAGCAGCAGCGGGGAGGCGTGCACCGCCAACGGAGAGGCCTGCGTCGTGTTCTCCGACTGCTGCTCCCAGCAGTGCAACGCCGGCTTCTGCGGGCCGATCGGCTGTTTCGCGAACGGTCAGGCCTGCTCCAGCGACAACGAGTGCTGCTCCATCAACTGCACCGACGGCATGTGCGCGAAGGGAGCGAGCTGCCTCGCGAACGGCTTCTCGTGCACGCTGGCGTCCGAGTGCTGCTCGACCGAGTGCAACGGCGGCAAGTGCGGTCCGGCGGGGTCGTGCAACGGCAACGGGATGGCGTGCTCGGACGACAGCCAGTGCTGCTCGAGCACGTGCGCCGGCGGCCAGTGCGCTCCGCAATCCTGCGCGCCGCCCGGGGGGAGCTGCAAGTCGGCGAGCGATTGCTGCGGTGGTCTCAGCCAGTGCACCAAGGGCACGTGCACGAGCTGCAAGACGCTCGGGCAGCCATGCGCCGGGGCCGCGGACTGCTGCTCGGGTACGTGCAGCGGCGGGACCTGCGAGTGATCGGTCCGATCGAGCAAGCCCCGGGCCCGGCTCCGCGTTTTCCGGTAAGCTCCCGGCGCCTCCGTCATGGATCCCGCACCCCTGCCTGCTCCGCGCTCCAGCCAGAAGCCCGCCTCGCCCCGCGTCCGGGTCGACGAGCTCGCCGTGTTCCTCCGCCGTGTGCTGCCGAACGGCGTGCGCATGGAGATCCGGCCACCCCGCCCGGTCACGGCCGCGGAAGCGCAGGTGCTCCCGCTCTTCGAGGGGTGGATCCTCGGGGCTGAGCTCTGTGTGCGGGCTTCCGGTCTCGCCGACGGGCCCTTCACCGCGGCGCTCACGGGGGAGGGCGGCGCCGTCCTCGGCGCGTCCGCGGCGGCGTCCACGCAGCCCGCCCAAGCCGAGGGCGCCGAGGGAGATGCCGAGGCGCCCGGGCGCGTCGCCTTCTCGCTCGAGCTGGCCGTCCCGCTGCAGTCCCTCACGTCGTACGCGGGGTCGAAGGCGGCGCTCGGCCTCCTCCTCGGTCGTGGCGCCGCCGCGCCCGGCAAGGATGCGCGCCGCGTCGCGCTCGTGGCGCTCACGCTGGTGGGCAAGAATGGGAGCGGGCCGCAGCTCTCGCAGGTGGACCTCCTCGACGCGACGGGCGCGACGCTCTTCGACGCTCCGGAGCGGCGCCTCTTCGACCTGCAGAACCCGGAGGAGGGGCTGTGGCTCGGCTCGGGCAAGTGGCGGCTCCGCCTCGTCGCGGACTGGGCACCTGCTCCGAAAGGCGGTGCGTCGTTCGCGCTCGATGCGCGGCCGGCCCAGCTCTTCCACCGTTACCTGCGCGGTGACGACGCTCCCGCGGTGGTCACCGAGGATCCGACCCGTCGCGCGGGCCAGGACGGCCGGCGCACGCTCGCCGAGCTGACGCTCGACACCTCGCACCCGGAGATCGGAAAGGTGCCGCAGGAAGGCAAGGATCTGCCGCTCGACATCGCGGTGGAGCACGCGCTCTCCTTCGGCGAGCACGCGGCGGTCCTGAGCTGGCACGCCGCGCTGCCCGTGCGCCTGCGCGACCCTCTGCCGCTGCTCAAGTCGTTCCAGCGGCTCTCTGCCGTGGGCATCGACTTCGGGACGACGTCGACCGTCGCCGCGCTGTACCAGAAGGGGTACCGCTCGCTGATGCGCCTCGGCAGCACGGCGGCGGCGGGCGCCAAGGGGGCGGAGAACCCGACCTACCTCCTGGTCGAGGATCACGAGCGGCTGTGGACCGAGATGGACCGCGACCCGGCGGCCTCCCGCTTCCCGAACCTGCTCCGCGTCGTGCGCGGCAGCCACGCGGCGCGAGAAGCGCTCGCCGACGTGCCGAGCGCCGTGGTCGGCGAGCTGAAGAGCCTGCCGGAGCGGGTCGTCACGCTCGACCAGTCGCCGCAGCTCCGCGACCGCGAGCGCCAGCGGGACTTCCTCCTCGACGAGGCCCGCGTGCGCGTGCTGGTCCGCGCGTACGCCTACCTCCTCGGGCCGCGCCATCAACCGCCCCGGGCAGGACGTCTACCTCCACTACTGGCTCACCCATCCGGCAAAGTTCGACGCGCGCGCCAAAAAGCTGCTCGAGGAGGAGATCAAGAACGGCATCCTCCTCAGCATCCCGTCGGGCATCCCCGCGAGCGAGGTCACCGTCGCCATGAGCGCCAGCGAGCCGGAGGCCTTCGCCGCCGAGGTCTGCCCCGAGCTCGCCGCGCACCCGGCGCTCGAGCCGGTGGTGGCGCGCTTCGGCGAGCTCCGCTTCGCGGTCTTCGACTTCGGCGGGGGCACCCTCGACGTCGCCTGCGGAAGGTTCCGCCCCGCGACCACGGAGGAGCAGGAGGAGTTCGGCAGCTCCACGGTGATCGAGACGCTCCAGGTGAGCGGCGACGATCACCTGGGCGGCGAGTACCTGACCCACGAGCTGACCTGGCTGACGCACCAGCACGACCAGGCCCTCCCCGAGATGGAGGACAAGGAGGTGCCGATGATGCGCCCGCAGACGGTGCCGCCGAACAACCTCGCCGAGAAGGCGCACCTGTACAAGCGGAGCCTGGCGGGCCGGCAGAACCGATTCCGCTTCGAGCGCGAGCTCGGGCTGGAGGAGGTGAAGTTCGGCCCCGACCACGCGCCCCGGCGCACCGCCGGGATCGAGGCGGCGCGCCTCGACGGGACGGCGGCGAGGATCGAGTCGCTCGCGGGGGATCTCTCCGGCCTGCACGCGCGGCTCGAGGAGCACCTCGCCGCCCGCATCCGCGACGGCGTGAAGCTGATGAAGAGCATGCTCGCGATCGCGCCTTGGTCCGAACAGGCGTCCGAGCAGCAGGCCCCCGCGGCCAAGCCCGTCGACTTCCGCGAGCAGGGCGTCGTCATCCTCCTCGCCGGCAACTCGTCGCGGAGCGGCTTCGTCGAGCGGGCGCTCGCGGCGGAGCTGGGCATCCCCGGATCTCGCGGTCTGGCGGCCCGACGGCGCCGATTCACAGCCGTTCTCCCACGTGGTGCTGTGGGAGACGCCCGAGCGCAAGGAGCGGGGCGCGACCATCGTCGGGGTGACGCCCAAGACCGCGGTCGCGCTGGGCGCCCTCAAGATCGCGAACCACGAGGTGCACCTCGTCCGCCGATCGCAGGGCTTCAGCTTCTTCCTGGGCGACCTGCGCGGCTTCCCGCCGAAGTTCACCGCCATCCTCCCCATGGGCACGCCGACGGCCGACCCTTCCGTCTTCGGCCCGCACTACGTCGACTTCGGCCGCTGGGACTCGAAGACCCCGCTCCGCGCCACCCGCGAGTACGTGCCCGGCAAGATGACGTCGAGCGACCCGCGCGTCTCGCTCGTCCCCACCGGCCTGCCGCCCGGCATCGTGGGCCGCCTCTACGTCTGCGTGGTCGCGCCGGAGGAGGTCGCCCTCATGCTCCAGCGCGAGGGGCAGGAGCCGGTCTGTGTGATGCTCGACCTCCAGAAGCTCACCTGGTGAGAGGGCCGGCGGGCCAAACGGCGCGCTCTGTCGGGTGAACCACTCGGGCGCCCGGCCCTAAACGGCCTCGCCGCGCTTGTCCACTCCGCGGCGATTCGCGCGCAAAACTCCGGCTGTTCGGGCGCCTTGCCTACCATCTGCCCCGGATGCCCCGGATGCACGGTCTAACGCTCGTCGTCGCCCGCCCCCAGGCGGGCCGCCCCGATTCCGAACCGACCCCGGCCGAAGAAGCAGGCGTCACCCCGAGGACGCAGGCCGACGCGATCCTCGACAACCTCGTCGAGGGGTCGAAGGTCCGCCTCCGGCTCGCGGAAGGAGAGGCGCTGCCCTTCCTCTGCGACCTCGGCGCGGCGCTCGCCACGCTCGCCGCCCGGGATCGGGCGCGCGCCACGCTGCGGCTCCCGGTCCACCCGGAGCCCTGGGAGATGGGGATGGAGCGCGCCGGCCGCGACGTGCTCGTCTCGGTCTTCCAGGGCGGCGGGATCCCCGAGGTGGCGCTCCACGAGCGGCGCGTCGACGGCGAAGCGATCGCCGCGCGCACGCTGGCGGCGCTCGGCGCGGCCGGCACGGCGCTCGCGCGCGAGGCGGAGACGCTGCTCGCCCAGGGCCTCCCCTTCGGCCCCGACGGCCCCTCGTCCGAGCCTGCCATCGTCGCGATCGAGCCGACCGGCGACGTCCCCCTCGTCCTCGCCGCGGACGTGCTCCTCCGCCCGCCTCCGCCCGCGCCCGTCGCGCCCCCGCCCGCCGTCCTGCGCGCCGACCTCTTCGCGCTCCTCTTCCGCGGCAAGATCCGCATCACCGTCGGAGACCACGCCCGCGAGCTCCCCGACGTCTTCGTCTTCCCCCTCGCCGAGCAGCTCGCCGCGCTCGCCGTCGAGGCCGTCGAGGCGTGGACGCGCGGCCGCCCCTACTACCGCAGGCTGGCGGCGTTCGGCGCCATCTGCGGCATGAAGCTCGACAGCGGCGGCGCCGCGTCC
This sequence comes from uncultured delta proteobacterium, assembly GCA_963827955.1. GTDB lineage: Bacteria > Myxococcota_A > Polyangia > Polyangiales > Polyangiaceae > CAWHDJ01. The sequence continues at coordinate 1,200,752 of CAWHDJ010000018.1, forward strand.
CTCACCCTCGGCGTGGAGCGCCGCCGCGAGGAGTCGCGCGCCCAGACCTGGACCTTCCCCGCCGTCGACGTGGGCGCGCTCGGGCAAGGCGTGGTCGCGTTCGGGCGCGCGCTCGTGCGGAGCATCTCCCGCCGCGATCGCGCGCAGGCCAGTAACCTCCGCCTCCACGCCTTCCGCGGGCGCATCCGCGAGCTCGGCGAGCTGCTCCGCGCCGCGACCCGCGACGACTCCAAGATCAACGACGCCCCCGAGCGCTACCGCGCCTTCGCCGCCGCCGTGCGCCCCGCCGCCAACAACGCGGAGACCCCGCTCGCCCGCGCGCGCCTCCGCTACACCGCGCGCTGGACGGCGGCCGTCCCCTCGATCGACCTCCGGTCCACCTTCCTCTGCGGCGACCGCGTGGTGGTGGGCGCGGCGCGCGAGCTCCACTGCCTGGACGCCGAGACCGGCTCGCCCCTCTGGCGCCGGCCCGCCGGCCGCGCCGTATCGGTGATGACGCCGCTCGGCCTCGGCCGCCTCGACCCCGAAGGCCTCTTCTGCCTGCACGACCTCGTGAGCGGCGAGCCGCTCTGGTCGACCCGCCTCTCGCCCCGCGTCGGGACGAGCGCGTCCGGCGCCGTGGTGAGCGCGCCCGGGCTGCCGCGGATGCTCATCGTGAGCGAGGGGGCGCGGCACCTCGTGGCGATCGACCTCCACGGCGGCGAGATCAAGTGGCGCTTCGCCGCGCGGCGGGGCGGCGTCTTCCGCCTACGCCGGGCGGGCCGCCTCGTCATCGTCGCCAGCTCGGACCCGGCGCTCACCGCGCTCGACGTCCTGACGGGCGAGGTCGTGTGGCGCTTCTGCGACCGCCTCCGCTTCGCCTCGCACGTCGCCGTGGACCACGACGCGCTCTTCGCCATCGCGGGCGGCGGCGCCTTCGTCGGCCGCGGGGGCACGCGCCTCCACCACCTCGACCCCTGGTCCGGCGAGGGCCGCTGGAGCGTCGACCTCCCCGAGCACCTCGCGCCCGTCGGCGCGCCGCTCCTCGGGCCGGAGACGGTGGTCGTGGCGACGCACGGGCGGCGCGGGACGGGGCTCGTCGGCTTCGACCGCAAGACGGGCGCGCGGCGCTTCGAGCAGGCCGTCTGCGGCTCCGCGGCGTCGTGCCTGATGGTCGACGGCACCGTCATCGTCAACGGCGAGGACGGCGAGCTGACGGCCGTGTCGGCGAACGACGGGTCGACGCGCTACCGCCACGTCTTCTCCGGCGGCGGCGAGGGGGACCGACCGCGGCGCCTCGAGCCCGTCCTCCGCTCCGGCGCGCTCTTCGTCCCGCAGACCGAGGTCCACGTCGTGCGCCCCCAGGACGGGACCATCCTCGGCCGCGTGCCGAACGACATCATCCCCGACCTGCTCCGCGTCGGCGAGCGCTGCGACGTGTACGTGGCGGAGGAGAGCGGGCACCTGGCCGCCTACGACGCGGGGCCCCGGCTCATGCTCGTGACCCCGGTGTAGGAGGAGGCTGGGTTCTACGCGGCGGACTTCGGGCGCTCGAAGCGCTGCGCGCGAGCGAGGCTCCAGCCTTTCGGGAGCGCCTCCGGTCGGCAGCGGAGCGCTTCGAGCTCGTCCGGCGTGATGTGGTCGGCGAGATCGGCCACCACGCTGGCGAGCAAGTGCGGCGCCGGCGGGGTACCGGGACGGCTGCGCCGGACGACCACGACGTCGATGCGCAGAGGTTCGCGGGAGAGCTGGAACTCCGAGATGCACTGGTAGAAGCCGCCCGGGAGCACGTGCTCCAGCAACACGACGAGCACCGGATGCCACGCGGTGTAGACCCGGGTGAGCTTGTGCCGCTGAGCGGGCTCCGCCTTCTTCGTCGCCTTGCGCGCGACCTTCGCCATCGGCGGCAGCCCTACCACGGTCGCTGCCGGGTCGCGATCCCCATCGCGGCGCCGCCATCACGCGTGGGCAAGTGCGCTTCCGCGTAGGCGAGCGCTGCGCTGTGGCTCCGCACGAGCGTCATCGTGGACCGGATTTCAACGCAGAGACGCAGGGACGCAAAAAGGCAAGAAGAGCAAGCTCATGGCTTGGGCCATTCGACGTTCCAGAGGTCGAGGGCTCCGGCGAACGTTCGGAAGTCTTCGGCCATGGTCACCCAGCGATTCTGCTGCCGCGTCGCGCCCCAAAGCAGCCGGACAATGCGCGGGGGCGTGCATCGGTAGTCGAGCAAGATGGGGGCATCGGAGCCGAGGCCAAAGTCTCCGATGAGCAGGGAGAGGTTGATGTCGATGCCCGATGGGCTCATGAACGGCTCGTTCCAGAATTCGCGCTCGGTGCCCGTTGCCCTCTCAGCAACCAGACGCGGAGGATGACAGAAGAGGTAGATGCGTGATTCCTCGGGCGCGAGGAGCTGGACGCGCGCGGCAGATATCAGCGGCGGCTCTCCGTTCTGCGCCAGCTCCTGCTGGTTGGTCCTTGGCCATCGCCCCGCGACGACGAGCGCCATGTACTCTTGCGGAAGCGGTAATCCTGCAATCAGCATCCGTCCCTCGTCTGCCCAACGTACCATTCCGATCCCCACACACGCCTCGGCGATCCCCGCGTACGCCTCGGCGAACCCCACGTACGCCTCGGCGATCCACGCATACGCCTCGGCGATCCACGCATACGCCTCGGCGATCCCCACATACGCTTCGGCGATCCCCACGTACGCCTTGGCGATCCACGCGTACGCCTCGGCGATCCCCACATACGCCTCGTCGATCCCCACGTACGCCTCGGCGAACCACGCGTACGCCTCGTCGATCCACACGTACGCCTCGTCGATCCCCACGTACGCCTCGGCGATCCACACGTACGCCTCGGCGATCCACGCCCGAGCTTGCGCGCACGACGCCGCCTCCGGTCGCCTCCGAACCTACATCGGCCCCTGCCGTCTTGCCCTGTCTCCGTTTGGGCCATGCCTGTCTCCGTTTGGGCCCTGCCTGTCTCCGTTTGGGCCCTGCGACCCCTGGGCTGCGCCTCGACCAGGCGCTCGGGCCCCCTCAGGATCCTTCCCAACCTTGCGAAACCACGATTTATTTTGGACCCACAGGCCACGGCGCGTCCGGCTCGCGGCGGGCAGGCACGGCGCTTGCGATGAGGGCTCGTCGACGCGGCAATCGGGCCGCGGATCACCCATCACAGAAAGGAGGGCCCCATGGCTACCGTGAATCGGACCCGGGCCATTTTGAAGATCGACAGACGCAGCACCCCCAGCGTGACGGGGAGGGCGAAGGCCGCGCGCGACGGGCTCGCGAGCGACACGACGAAGTTCGGCGCGTCCAACCCGAGCTCCGCCGCCATCGACGCCCAGATCACCGTCGTCGACAAGGCCGAGGACCAGGCGCGCAAGAGGGTCCCTGGCGCCGCTGCGGCGCGCAACGTCCAGCGATCGCTCCTCGTGGGCATGCTGGAGAAGGTGCTCACGTTCGTGCAGGGGATCGCCGACACGAGCGCGACGCGCGAGGACGCCGTGGCCACGATCCTGGCGGCAGGATTGCTGGTCGCGACGCCCCCGCAGGCGCGGAAGCAGATCCTCGCGGCCAAGCAGGGTCCGCAGTCGGGCTGCGTGCTGCTGGCCGCCTTCGCGAAGCTGCTCGGCGCCGCGGGGAGCGCGAAGAGCTGCTTCAACTGGCAGCAAACCAGTGACGGCAAGACCTTCGTCAACCAGCCGTCGACGCCGAAGGCGAAGACCATGGTCACCGGCCTCACGCCGGGCCAGAGCTACGGCTTCCGCGTGAGCGTCACCCGCTCGGACGGCACCACCGGCGAGTGGACGCAGGTCGTCACCATCATCGCTCACTGACCCGATCCTCCCCCCTCCTCGCGCCGGCCCCTGCCCGGCGCGAGCCCCACCCCCTCGCCCGCCCCGTGACGATCGCCTCGTCCACGGGGCGGGCCTTCTTGGGGCCGGCGAAAGATTCAGTCAGCTCGGCGGGCTCGCCTCTTCGGCGGCGAGGGCCTCGAACGGGTCCTGCCACGACTCGAACTGGAGGATGCCGAGCGCGTCGAAGCGCTCGCGCTGCCGCGGCGAGAGCAGGCCGATCCGCTTCACGGCCGGCACGATCTTGGCGAAGAGGAGCTGGCGGAACATCTGCTGGCCCTTGTTGTGGAGGGCGATCTGCATGCACTCCTCGACCGGGAGCCCCAGCTTCTCCCACACCTGCTGGAAGAGGAGCCGATCGCGCATCAGCACGGCGGCCTCGTAGACGAAATCCTCGCGCTCCCGCCGCTCCGCCTCGGGGAGATCGTCGTAGTAGTCGCGCAGCGAGAGGACGCCGTAGGCGACGTGGCGCGCCTCGTCCGCCATCACGTACTGGAGCAGCTTCTTGAGGAGCGGCTCCGGCATCGTCTGGCGCATGATCCCGAACGACGCGAGCGCCAGGCCCTCGACCATGATCTGCATGCCGAGGAGCTTGATGTCCCAGCGGCTGTCCTTGAGGATGAGGTCGAGCAGCGTCTTGAGGTGGGGGCTCACCGGGTACGAGTTGCCGAGCTTCTCGTGCAGGTAGCGATCGAAGACCTCGACGTGGCGGGCCTCGTCGACCACCTGCGTCGCGACGTAGTACTTCGAGTCCATGTCGGGCACGGAGGCGACGAGCTGCGTCGCCGCCATGAGCGCGCCCTGCTCGCCGTGGAGGAACTGCGAGAGCACCCAGGCGTTGGTCTCGACGTGGACCGTGTCCTTCTCCTTCGGCGTCATGCGCGCGTCGATCGCGGAGCCGTAGAGGGGCATCATCTCCTCGGGCGGACGCGACTGCATCACGTCGACCTCGGTCGACCAGGGCAGCACGTCGTCCGGGATCCACTGGCTGCGCTTCGCCTTGCCGTACAGGTCGCGCAGGTCGCGCCGCGTCTCCTCGTATCCCCAGTTGTAGACGAGGTCGAGGCTGCACTCGATGCGCTCGAGGGACGACGGGGAAGTGCGCTGGCGGGCGGATGACGCGGGCATGGGGCCTCCTCTGCTCCGGACAAGGTTGTCGGCAGGGGGCACCCGCGGTCAAGCAGGAAGGCTCGTCACGGGCGCGGGATCACTCCGGGGCGGCGCTCGACGCGGCGATGCTCCCCTTGCCGAAGAGCCGCTCCCCCTCCGCCACCAGGATGCCCATGCCGCCGGCCACCGAGGGCAGGAGCTGGGTGAAGTGGTAGACGAACATGAACGCCAGCGCCTTCTCCTGGTCGACCCCGAAGAACATGAGCGCCGCCGTGCCGCCCGCCTCGACCGTCCCGATGCCCCCCGGCGAGGGGACCACCGTCGCGAGGTTGAACCCGATGAGCACGCTGAACGCCATCCCCAGCGTGAGCTGGATCCCGAACGCGTGCCCCGTCAGGATGAGGGCGCCGACCTCCCACGCCCAGGGCAGCGGCGCGACCGCGAGCGCGATCGCGAGCATCCGCTTGCTCTTGAAGGCCGCGATGCCGGAGCGGAACGCGCCGAAGATCGAGCTCAGGCGCGAGCCCGGGCGCGGCGTCCACCCGCGGATCGTGAGAAAGAGCATGGTGCCGCCCCAGCTCACGAGCAGCGCGCCGAAGATGAGGAGCGCCTTGTAGAGCCACCACGGGAGGTCGCTCACCAGCGAGAGGACGAGCAGGATCGGGATCCAGCCCCACCAGTCGAGCCAGCGATCGACGAACTCGGTGCCGAGGATGGTGGCCCGGCTCTTCCCGCTCCGGCGGCCGAGGTACTGCACCCGGAGCAGGTCCCCGCCGCGCGCCGGCAGGATGGCGTTGAAGAACTGCCCGACCATCTGCGCCCGGTACGCCTGCCCGTATGCGAGCCCGAGGAGCGGGTGCATCACGAGGTGCCAGCGGAGCGACTGGAGCGCGAGCACCATCAGGGCCGAGAGCGCGCAGCCCACGATGACGAGCGGCGAGATCCCGGCGACGTAGTGCGCCACCTCCGCCGGCCGGATGCCGCGCCAGTACCCGACGCCGCCGGCCACGGCCAGGCCCACCACGAGGCCGAGCAGGACGCGGCCGAGGCGCCCGGCGAGCGAGGGGACGGCCGGCGTCTCGCCCTGTTCGGCCTCGCCGCGTCCGCCGTGTTCGGCCTCGCCGCGTTCGGCCTCGACAGGGGGGGCGGCGTCGCGGGCGGGCTCCATGGGCCCCGGGCCGTATCACTCCGCGGTGTCGAGGGGAAGGGCAGGGGAGGGCTTGACGCAGAGGCCGCGGCCGCGTCCCATACGCTCCGATGCCACCCGTACGCGGCTCCCTCTCGCTCGCCCTGACGTTGCTCGCGTCGACCACCCTGTGCGCCGCCCTCCCGGGCTGCACGGCCGCGGTTCCGCCCCCGCCTCCCGTTGCGCCCGAAGCGCCGGCGCCGGCGCCTCCCCCTGCCCCCGCCAAGCCGCCTTCCCTCGACCCCGCGGTGGTCAAGCTCGGCGGCGGCTGCGAGGGTGCGATGCAGGAGTACGTCAAGCGCTGCATGGAGAGCCCGGCGGACTGCAGCGACAAGAGCAAGACCGACGGCGTGATGGGCGCCTACGGCGCCGTGCTCAACAACCCCGCCTACCTGGACGACTGCAAGTCGCCCCCCAGCACCGGGGTGAAGGTCTGCGCCGCCGTCACGAAGGGGCACGCGGTCGGCGTCACGGTGACCACCTCCCCGGGCGACGAGGGCATCGCCACCTGCATCGCGCAGAAGGTCCGGGGCCTCGCCTTCCCGGTGTATCCCCGCCTCGACGTCACCAACACCAACTTCGCCGCGCAGTAGGCCCGCCGAGCGGGCCCAGCGGCGCTCACGCCGCGGCCGTCGCGCTCTTCGCCACCATCGCCTCGCTCGCCTCCCAGAGCCGCCGCCCGACCTCCGGGTCGCGCGCCCCCTTCCCCGGCGTCACCGGCTTCCGCTTCTCGAAGTACTTACCGGTCACCTTCTCCACGTCCGGCGACGACGCCAGGTAGAGGCTCGTGTCCGCGCCCTTCTCCGAGGTCGTCAAGAAGGGCCGGATCAGCTTCACCCCGAGGCGCATCCAGCCCGGCCCCGTGGCGCCGAAGTTGCTCGCGATCACGCCGGGGTGGAGCGAGTTCGAGGTCACCCCGGTGCCCTCGAGCCGCCGGGCGAGCTCCTCGCTCCACACGACGTTGGCGAGCTTGGAGGCGCCGTACACCTGCATGGGGACGTACGAGCGGCGCGCGAACTCCAGATTTTCGAAGTCGAGGCGGGCGCTCCGGTGCGCCAGGGAGGCGACGTTCACGACGCGCGCCGGGGCGGCGGCCTCGAGGGCGCCGCGGAGCAGGTTCGTGAGCAGGAAGTAGGCGAGGTGGTTGGTGGCGAAGGTCCGCTCGATCCCGTCCACCGTGAGCGCGCGATCGCCGTTGATGGCGCCGGCGTTGTTCACCAGCACGTGGAGCCTGTCGTACCGGCCGAGGAACTCGGCGGCGACGCGCCGGATGTCGGCCTGCGACGAGAGGTCGCACGTGAAGAGGTGGACGTCGCCGTTCCCGGTCTCGCGCCGGATCTCCTCCACCGCGTCGCGCCCGCGCCCCGCGTCGCGCGCGACGGCGGCGACGGTCGCCCCCTGCCGGGCGAGCTCCAGCGCGGTGATCTTGCCGATGCCGGAGGTGAAGCCGGTGACCAGGACGATCTCTGCCTTTCATGGCGCGCATGGGAGGGGCGCGCCGGTGAAGCGTCAAGGGGTCGTGCGCGGCGCTTCAGGCGGGCGGGAGGATGACGGCGACGGGCGCGGCCTCCAGGCGCGCCGCGATGAGCCCGTCGTGCACCGCGATGCGCACCTGGTGGAGCGCCGGCGCGAGGTCGGCGCTCTTGGCCCAGATGAAGAGGGTGGCCTCGAGCGACCGCGCGATGCCCGTGACGACGACGTTGGGCGCCGGCGTCGTCAGGACGAGCTTCGATGCGCGCGCCGCCTCGAGCAGCACGGCCGTGAGCTTCGCCGGATCCGTGCCCCAGGCGACGGTGACGGGGATCCCGCCGCGGAGCGTGCCGAGGGTGGAGCTGTTGACGATGCTGCCCTTGGTGATCTCCTTGTTCGGGACGAGGATGACCTGGTTGTCGGCCGTGAGGAGCGTGGTCGCGAAGAGGCCGATCTCCTTGACCGTGCCGGTGACCCCGGCCGCCGAGACGCTGTGCTCCAGATCGAAGGGGCGGAACACGAGGATCATCACGCCGCTCGCGAAGCTCTCCAGGCTGCTCTGGAGCGCGAGGCCGATCGCGAGGCCGGCGGAGGCGAAGACCGCGACGAGGCTGGTGGTCGGGACGCCGACGGCGCCCAGGGCCGCGATGACCGCGGCGGCGAGCACCGTGTACCGGAGCAGCCTGCCGAGGAAGCCGCCGAGCGCCCCGTCGAGCTTCCTGGCGTGGAAGGCGTGCTGGAGCATGTTCCCCGCCGAGCGGCCGATCACCGCGCCGAGCAGGAGGATGACGACGGCGAGGACCAGCCCCTTGGCCAGGGGGATGAGGTGCGCCTGGAGAAGGGCGATGGACTCGAGGGCCTGCATGCGCGCCCAATCGCCTACTCGGTGCGGGGCCGCAAACGTCTTCCGACGATGCGGTGCCGCCCAGCCTCCGGGACGGTGTTGACGGAGCGTACCACGCGGATTGCGCGTGCAACGCCGTGGGTCCGCCGGTAGATTGCAAGGGATGGCGGAGGAGCGAAGGGCCCGCACCAAGCACGCAAGCCACGTGAGCGTCCGCCTCGACGCGGCGACGATGATCCGCGTGGAGGCCGTGGCCCCGCTCTTCTCGACGGAGTGGCGCACCGCCTCCCGCTCGGACGTGCTGCGCGGGCTGATCCTCGACGCGCTGGATCGGTTCGAGCAAGGCGCCCGGCCCGAGGGGTGGCGGGGTGCCGCGCCGGAGAAGGCGGGGGCGAAGCCTGCGGCGGGGAAGAAGGGGAAGCGAGGGGCGAAGCCGAAGCGGTAGGCTCAGACGCAGAGCGTCGATAGCCAGTAATCCGCTCCGTCGCTGAGGTGGGCGACCTGGAGCGGGAGGCGCCCCTTCGTCGTCGCATAGGCCATCCTTCCGGGCCTCGGGCCGGACTTGGACACCGCGTGGTGACTGAAGACGATCCCGCGGTACTCGACGCGAGGTTTTCCAAGGTCCGCGTGATGACCCACCATTGCGAGGAAGTAATCGGCGAGGAGCCTCGCGTTCTCGAGCTGGTCGATGGCGCCCTCCAGTTTCCCCGATTTGAGCTCGCACAGGAGCACGTAGAGCACGGGGTCATCCTCCCCCTGCTCGCAGAATATCCAGTAATCGCACATGCGCGCGACGCCTTCGATCTCGCGGAATAGCGGGAACAGCCGGTCCTTGACGCAGATCGGCTGACCCCTCGGGCCGAAGGAGATCTTCGCGTTGAAGGAGACCACCACGCACTTGCCCGATTGGTGGATCCTCACGGGCTTGCACGTGCTGCCTTCGTCCTCCTCGCGCAGCTCGTTGTCCGTCACCACGAGGCCATGGCGGAGCACCTCGTCGACGGCCTGGAGCCAGCGGGAGCCCTTACCCATTGAGGGCCACGTAGATCTGCTGGGACACCGCGTTCAACTTGTTGATCTCCTCCTCGATGGTACGCGCCTCGAACCCTTCCTCGGTCACGGGCACGTTCTCGGCCGTGCCGCCCTGGAACAGGTACACGCCGAGCTTGGACGGGCTCAGCAGCTCGGCGTCGGCGTAGCCGAGCTCGGCGCGCAGATCCTTGATGGGCTGCGTGTCGCGAGAGAGGAGGACGAGGTTGTTCAGCTCGCGCAGGATGTAGTCGCTGTGCGTGCTCATGATCATGCGCAGGCCCCGGTTCACCGCCTTGGCGAGCACGCGAGCCACCTTCCGCTGATTATCCGGGTGGAGGTTCAGCTCGGGCTCGTCGATCATGAGGAGGTCGCCCTTCCTGGCGATGTGGCGGAGAAAGAAGACGAGCCGCACGAGCGATTTGACGATGGAGGAGGAGAGGTGGATGCCGAGCGTCGCTGGCGCACCTTCCGGCTTGAATCCAACCTCGCCTTCTTTGGACAAATAGACGGCGCCGCCGAGGAGCGTCTCGAGCTCGACGGCCAGATCGGCGAACTCACCCTTCCCTTTTGCGAGGCGAACGAGATCATTCGCCATGCGAAGACTATCCTGTATCGGCCACGGATAGCGTCCGACATCGCGTGTGAGCGACATGGGCTCCGGTTGTGCATCGATTTTCGCCTCGACGATCCTGTCCACGAGCTCCATGCGGCGGGTAGAAAGCTCTTTCGCGAACATATCCACATCGACGCGCTCCGTGGGCAGGATCGCGCAATATGGCCAGCATGTCTTCATCACGATCGTGCCCAGTTCATCTCCAATTCCATCGGCCAGCACGTCCATCAGAGCGGACGGGATCTGAGTGAAAGGAACAGATTTGGGGGAATCGCGGTGAAAGGCATACGCAACCAGTGCGCGCCCTTGGATGTAAATGCGGACCTGATATTCTCCAGAATACGCATATCCGATCGGGCTCACCATGCCCCAGCTTGGCTCGTTCGCTCCAGCGCGCAGCACGACTCGGACGTCTGCAAAATACTGCCGCTCGGCGGCGAAACACAGGTGTAGGCGGCTCGCGAGCTGGTCGGCCGCCTCTGCGAGGATGCGGGGCCACAGTGCGGCGATGCGCTCGATGGGGATCGCTTGCTGCGGCGACGCCAGCATCTCGCCCGCGAGCTCGTGGAATACCTTGGGCGCGCTGGGCGACCGGAAGAGCCCGTATACGCTCCACGCCACGTACGTCTTCCCCGTGCCGTTCGGCCCGGTCAGCAGGATCATCTCCTTCGAGAGATCGACCTCCGCCTCGCGCAGCGGGCCCAGGTTTTCGACGCGGAAGAACATCGCCCGGGCACCATACCCGCGGCGCCCCAGGCCCGGCAAGCCGCCGGCCGACCAGCCCCGACGCAGACGCCCGTCCCGGGCGCCGCGCCGTCATGCGAGCGCGTTTGCGTGACGGTCGGCGTCTCTCGCGATGGCGCGAGCGCCTCTCGCGATGACGCGAGCACCTCCCGCGATGGCGCGAGCGCTTCTCGGGTAACGCGCTCGCGCTGACGCGTTGCGTTGCCAGGCCCATCCGACGAGCACGCGCGTCCCGCTCCTGGTGCCCATTCCGGTGTAGCCTTCCCCCGTGACAGAGCGCACGAGCCGCAAGATCCCCGTCACCGAACGCCAGTTCCTCTGGGTCCAGGACGACGACAAGGGCGAGGTCACCCTCCACGTCGGCCCCACGATGGTCTCGCCCACCGCGGCGGACCGCGTTGTCGTCGACGACGGTGAGGGCGGGTTCCGGGAGGACCTCTCGGGCCGGCCCCAGCAGATGGTGGAGCTCAGCGACAGCCAGTACGCGGTGCTCTTCAACCCGCTGGGGGAGAACGACGGGGGCCCGAACGGGAAGTTCCGCGCCGGCCGCAACGAGTCGCGCCCGGTGCGCAACGGCACGCGGGCGATGATCCCCGGCCCGTGCAGCTTCTACCTGCGCCCCGGGCAGCGGATCGACGTGCGCGACGCGCACGAGCTGGCGTCGAACCAGTACCTCGTCGTCAAGGTGTACGGCGAGGTCGACACCACCGCGCCCTTCTTCCAGGTCACGGCGCGATCCGCCACCATCACCCGCGCCACGGCCGAGAGCCCCATCGCCCCCGGCAGCACCTCGCCCGACGGCGACGCGCGCGACGTCGTGCTCAAGCGCGGCCAGCTCATCGTCATCCGCGGCCTCGACACCCAGTTCTACATCCCGCCGACCGGCGTCGACATCGTGCCCGACACCTCCGTCGACGACTCCGGCGCGGGCCTCAACGCCGCCGCCGCCCAGCGCCTCCTCGCCGCCCTCGCGCCCCCGCCTCCGCCTCCGCAGGCCGATCCGGCGGCCGTGGGCGGCGCCTTCGGCGCGCCCGCGATGAAGGCCGAGGCCGCCTACGACGAAGAGCGCGCCGAGGAGCCCGAGCAGCAGCAGACCCGCGCCCCGCGCCGCGCCGCCCCCGTCGTCGACCAGACCGCGCGCTCCCGCCAGCGCGTCATGCCTGCCGCCGCCGCAGCGCCCCCCGGCTTCGGTCCTCCTTCACCTCCGCCGGCGCCGGCGCCCCAGCCGTTCCCGCCCCCGCAGACGCTCTCCGAGCTGGGATTGCTCGCCGCCGTGCGCCGCGCCCTGGAGCGCGAGGCCCGCCAGGCCCGCCTCGTGCGCCAGGCCGTCGTGCTCGGCGAGAAGGAGTACTGCGTCATCGTCGACGCCGACGGCAAGCGCGAGATCAAGGTCGGCCCGGCCCGCGTCTTCCCCGGCCCCTACGACGTCTTCATGGTCGAGGGCTCGAAGAACCGCGTCTACGACGCGTACGAGCTGCTCCCCCAGCGCGCCCTCTGGCTCCGCGTCATCGCCCCCATCTCGCGCGACGACCTCGCCGCCCGCCTCCCGCGCGGCTTCGCCCTCGACAAGGACCAGTACTACCCCGGCGACGAGCTGCTCCTCACGGGCGTCTCCACCTTCTTCGTCCCGTTCAACGAGATCGAGGTCCTCTCCCCGCAGACGGGCGAGGCCGTCGTCGGCAACGATCACCGCACCGTCTTCATCGAGGCCATCGGCATCGACCAGAAGAGCGGCATCTACGTCCGCGATCTGGCCACCGGGGAGGTGCGGCTCGTCCGCGGCAAGCAGAGCTACCTCGTCGATCCGCGCAAGGAGGTGCAGATCACCCGCACCGTCTCCGCGACGGACTGGAACCTGTGGATTGCCGGCAACGAGCCGCACAAGCGCACGGGCGCGCCCATCACGACGCCGTGGGCCCTCTCCATCGTCGTGCCCCACAACATGGCCGCCCTCGCGACGTCGGCCGACGGCCAGCGCGTCATCCTCGGCCCGTGCGTGACCTTGCTCGGGTACGAGGAGACGCTGACCTCCATCCTGCTCTCGACGGGCACCCCCAAGTCGGATCAGGACCCGCTCCGCACCTCTTTCCTCCGCGTCGGCGGCAACCGGATCAGCGACGCGATCACCGTCGAGACGCTCGACTTCGTCGCCATCAGCGCCAAGGTCTCGCTCTCCGTCACCTTCCTCCAGGAGCAGAAGGATCGCTGGTTTTACCACGAGAACTACGTGCAGGTCCTCGTCGACCACCTCCGGTCCATCGTCCGGAGCCGCTGCCGGACGCTGCCGCTGTCCACGCTCTGGCCGCAGATCCCCGCCGTCGTGCGCGACACGATCCTCGGCGAGAAGAGCGCGGCCGGCGGGCGCCCGGGGCGCGCGTTCCCGGAGAACGGGATGGTCGTGACGGAGGTGGAGGTGCTCTCCGCCAACATCGTTGACAAGTCGATCGCCGCGCAGATGCAGCGGGTGCAGTCGGAGTTCGTGACGCTCCAGATCGGAGACCGCCAGGCGCAGGAGGCCCTCGCCTCCGCGCGCCTCCGCGCCGACATCAAGCGCCAGCACCAGGAGCTGGAGCAGGAGGCGCGGGAGCGGGAGGCGAGGCTCGAGGAGCAAGCGCGGCGGACGGCGCACGAGGTGAGCGTGGCGCGGGTGAAGGACGAGGAGTCGCTGCGGCGCGAGCAGCAGGCGCTCGGCGACGCGCGCGAGGCGGCGGCGCTCGCGGCGCGGCTCGGGCGGCAGGCGGACGAGCGCGACGCCGAGCGGGCCAACCTGGAGAAGTCGGCGGCCGCGCAGGCGGCGGCGAGGCGCGTGGTGGACGCGGCCGACGTGGAGAACCGGCGGGCGCTGCGCGATCTGGAGGTGCTGCTGATCCAGGCAGAGAGCGCGGCGACGGTGGCCGAGCGGCAGGCCGTGCAGGCGGGGCTCGTCGAGGCGCTCACGGCGCTCGGCGACAAGGCGCTGCTCGGCGAGGTCGCGCAGAACATGAACCTCGTCACCCTCTTCAAGGGCAAGGACGTGGGCACCATCCTCGCCGAGGTGCTCGGCGGCACGCCGGCGATGCCCGCCGTGCAGGCCCTGCGCGCGAAGTTCGCCTCGGCGCTCACGACCGGCAGCACCCAGCCCGACGACGCCGGCTGACGGGCGGGCTCACGCGCGGCCGTGGTTGCGTGCCGAGCCTGCGTGACGCTACCGTGTCGCCGAGCGAGCCACCGAGACCATGCCCAAGGACGCCCCCGGACATCGCTTTCGTTTCTTTCGCGCCGGCGGATTCGATCAGGTCCGCCTCGACCGTGGGGAGGACATCCTGGCCCTCCAGGAGCTGGATCAGAAGCTCTGGGTCGCGCTGGGCTGCCCGATCCACGGCCTCGAGTTCGACGAGAAGACGCTCTCGCTGATCGACACGGACAAGGACGGCCGCATCCGCGCGCCGGAGATCCTCGCGGCCATCAAGTGGGTCGGCTCGGTGCTCAAGAGCCCGGACAGCCTGCTCAAGCGGCTGCCCTCGCTCCCGCTCGCGGCCATCGACGGCAAGAGCGAGGAGGGCAAGCGGCTGCTCTCGTCGGCGAAGCGGATCCTCGCGAACCTCGACAAGAAGGGCGCCGAGGAGATCTCGCTCGACGACACGACGGACACGGCGAAGGTCTTCGCCGCGACCAAGTTCAACGGCGACGGCATAGTCCCCGCCACGTCCTCGGACGACCCGTGGCTCGCGAAGGCGATCGAGGACGTCATCGCGTGCGCCGGCTCGGTCGTCGACCGCAGCGGCGCCCCCGGCGTCTCGCAGGAGAAGGTCGACGCGTTCTTCGCCGAGGCGGAGGCGTTCGCGGCCTGGTGGGCCGAGGCCGACGACGACGCGGCGAACGTGCTGCCGCTCGGCGAGCGCACCGCGGCCGCCGCCGACGTGATCCGCGCCGTGCGGGCGAAGATCGACGACTACTTCACGCGCACGCGCCTCGCCGCCTTCGACCTCCGAGCGGTGAAGGCGCTGAACCGCGACGAGGCCGAGTACGTCGCCCTCGCGGCGCAGCAGCTCTCCGCCTCGGCCGACGAGGTCGCCTCCTTCCCCATCGCCCACGTCGAGGCGGATCGCGCCCTGCCGCTCCGCGCGGGGCTGAACCCCGCGTGGGCCCCGGCCATCAAGAAGCTGGTGGCGGAGGTCGTGGTGCCCGTGCTCGGCGACAAGACGGAGCTGACCGCCGACGACTGGCGATCGCTCTCCGCGCGCTTCGACGCGTTCGAGGCGTGGCGCGGGCGGAAGAAGGGCGCGACGGTGGAGCCGCTCGGGCGCGATCGGGTCAAGGAGCTCCTCGAAAGGGGGGCCAAGGCGCAGATCGAGGCGCTCATCGCCGAGGACAAGGCGCTGGAGGACGAGGCGAACGCCATCGACCAGGTGGACAAGCTCGTCCGGTACCACCGCGACCTCCACGCGCTGCTCAACAACTTCGTCACCTTCCGCGACTTCTATTCGAAGAAGAAGAAGGCGCTCTTCCAGGCGGGCACCCTGTACCTCGACGGCCGGAGCTGCGAGCCTCTGCGTCAAGGTCGCCGACGCCGCCGCGCACGCCACGCTCGCGACGCAGAGCGGCACCTACCTCGTCTACTGCGAGTGCGTGCGCAAGGGCACGGGGGAGAAGATTGTCATCGCCGCCGCCATGACGGGCGGCGACGCCGACGACCTGATGGTCGGCCGCAACGGCATCTTCTACGACCGCAAGGGCAACGACTGGGACGCGACCATCATCAAGCTGATCCAGCACCCCATCAGCACGCGGGAGGCGTTCTGGCTCCCCTACAAGCGGGTGGCGAAGCTCATCGGCGATCAGGTCGAGAAGTTCGCGTCGACGCGCGACAAGGAGATGCAGGACAAGGCGGCGACGAGCATCGCCGAGACGGGCAAGGCGGCGGAG
Source organism: uncultured delta proteobacterium (assembly GCA_963827955.1). GTDB lineage: Bacteria > Myxococcota_A > Polyangia > Polyangiales > Polyangiaceae > CAWHDJ01. The sequence continues at coordinate 1,216,500 of CAWHDJ010000018.1, forward strand.
GGCCCGCCTGCCGCGGCCGCTCCCGCTGCCCCGCCGGCGCCCGCGCCGGGCGCGGCGGCGGCCCCGCCCGCGAAGCCGGCGTTCGAGATCGGGGCGCTGGCGGCCATCGGGCTCGCGATCGGCGCCGTCGGCTCCGCGGTCGCCGCGGTGGCGACCGGCTTCCTGGCGCTGTCGTGGTGGCAGATGCCGCTCGCGATCGGGGGCGTGCTCCTCGCGATCTCCGGGCCCTCGGTCATCCTCGCCTGGCTCAAGCTGCACCGGCGCAACATCGGGCCGCTGCTCGACGCGAACGGCTGGGCCGTGAACGCGCGGGCCAAGCTGAACATCCCGTTCGGCAGCTCCCTCACGGGGGTCGCGGCGCTCCCGGCCAACGCGGAGCGATCCCTCGAGGACCCGTTCGCCGATCCGAAGCCGGTCTGGCCCCGCTACGTCGCCGCGATCGCCGTGATCGGCGCCCTCGGCGCAGCGTGGCACTACGGGTACCTGTCGATGCTGTGGGCGAAGGTCACCGCGCCGCCGGCGCCCCGCCCCGTCGCGAGCGCCGCCCCGCTGGCTTCCGCCGCGCCACCGGCGCCCGCCGCGCCCGCGGCGCCCCACAAGTAACGCGGGGCGCCCGTCACGCTGGGGCCGCGAGCGGCCCCAGGGTCAGTTGTTGACGCGCTGGAAGAGCACCACGTCCCCGGACGGGGCCTCGGGCGCGGTGTCCTGCTCCACCGTGACCTGGAGGTCGAACGCCGTCACGGGGACGCTCGCGCCCTCGATGCTGCCCTTGCGCGCGCCGTCGTCGTACTTCATCGCCCCCACGCGGTGCCACTTGGGCTTGTCGGCCTTGGTCCAGACGACGAAGCCCTTCCCACCGGGGCCGAGGCGATCCGGCGGCGCGAGGTGCTCGATCTCGATCTTGAGCGTGGTGAACGAGCCGTCCTTGTTCACGTCGGCGACGATCTTCGCGTCCATCTCCGGCGCCTTCGGGCTGCCGTGGACGGCGTACTTCAGCGGCCCGCCGCACCCGGCGAGGGCGGCTGCAAGGAACACCAAGGATCCTGTGATCTTCCACCTGTTGACGTGCATGGGATCTCCTGACAGTGGGGCCGGCCGAATAGCACACGGGGCCGATGCCCCGGAAGCCCTTTCAGGCGGCGCCCGCCGCATGGCGTCGCCCTCATCCGCAGCGCACACCGCCGGAGACCAGCGCGAGGATCGCCGCCGCGAGGGCCGCGAGGCCCACGCACGCCAGCGCGGCGCCCGGAGCCAGGACGACCGCCGCGAGGAGCGCGCCCGGCCGCGCACGGCGCGCCGCAGGGAGGACCACGCGGGGGACTCCAGCGTCGCGGTGCAGGCGAAGGGGAAGGTGGCCGGGGCGCTCCGGGGGAGGGTGGGCTCGTCGTCGTCGAGGAAGGCGGGCGGGCGTAGAATCTCGCAGGGTGTCGGGGGCGTGGGTCATGCCCCTCCATCGACGGAGGCGGGGCCAGAGTTGCGTGGGCATGCCGGAAAAACGACCGGGCCCTCGAAAATCTTACCAGGCGAGCGGCTCCCGATCCTCGAAGACGCCCCCTTGCGGCCCGCCCGGGGGCAGGAGCGCGAGCCACACCGGCGTATCCGCGCCCTCCTCCACGCTGCGGGGCGCGTGGGCGCCCCCCATCCGGGTCTTCACCCAGCCCGGCCCGGCCGCGTTGCAGAGGATTCCGCGCCCATCCCGCGAGAGGCTCCGCCCGTAGATGCCGGTGAGCGCGTTGACCCCCATCTTCGAGACCCGGTACGCCGACGAGGGCCAGCCGTCCTTCCGGTGCGTGCCCGCGGCCACCCCCTCGACGAACCCCTTCATGAGCGCGTCCAGCTCCTCGCGCCGCAGATCGGGGGCGTGGAGCCGCGCGCGCAGGGGAGCGGGCAGGTCGTTCGTGCCGCCGAGGCCGCTCGTGACGTTCACGATGCGCCCGCCGGGGCGCACGAAGGGGAGGAGCGCGTCCGTCACGCGCTCGATGCCGAGGTAGTTCACGTCGATCGTCGTCCTGGCGATCTCGGCGTCGAGCCCATCGAACATCACGCCCGCGTTGTTCACGAGCACGTCGAGGCCGCCGTGCGCCTCCCGGACCCACGCCGCCAGCGCGCGGACGGTCTCCTCCCGCGCCACGTCGACGTGCCGCGCCTCGGCGGCGATCCCCTCGCCTTCGAGCGCCCGCGCCGCCTCGCGCCCGTCGCGCTCCACGCGGCTGCCGACGACCACGCGCACCCCCTTCTTGCCGAGCTGGCGGGCGATCGAAAGCCCGATGCCGCGGTTGGCCCCGGTCACGATCGCGAGCTTCGTCGTGCCATTCATGACCGCCAACATAGCGCCTCGGGGCGCCTCGGGCTTCCGGGAGCCGTCCACCACTCCGCGGCTGAGCTCAACCGGAATTGAACCGCCAAGACGCCAAGGCGCCAAGACGCAAAAAGGAAATCATCTTTTTGGCGTCTTGGCGTCTTGGCGGTTCAATCTCTTTCTCGAACAGGTCTTCAGCCGATCCGGAACCGCGCGGGCAGCACCATCCAGCTCGTCTCCCGCAGCACGGGCGCCGCGATCGCCGCGAGCGAGGCCTCGTCGAGCGAAGCCGGCAGCACCGGCTCGTCCGGAGCCTCCACGTTCCACACCGGCGCGCCGGGCCCGAGGCCCGCGAGCTCTCGCGCCCGTGCGATGCCCGTCTCGAGGTCGCCCAGCTCGTCCACGAGGCCGTGGGAGAGCGCGTCCGTGCCGGCCCAGACGCGCCCGCGCGCGATCTCCCGCACCTTCTCGATCGAGAGGTGCCGGCCGTCGGCCACCTTGGCCACGAAGCGGTCGTAGATCTCGTGGTTCGCGCGGCGGAGGAGCGCGCGATCCTCCTCGCCGAGGGGCTTCGACGGGTCGAGCAGGAGGGCGAAGCGGCCACGGCGGATCTGCTCCGCGTGCAAGCCCCAGCGGGAGAAGAAGTCCTCGGCCACCAGCTTGCCGGTGAGCACACCGATGGATCCGGTGACGGTGGTGGGGGCGGCGATGACGCGGGTGGCGTGGGTGAGGACGTAGTAGCCGCCGCTCGCGGCGACGGCGCCCATCACGGCGACGATCGGCTTTTTGTCGCGGATGCGGGCGACCTCGCGCCAGATGAGGTCGCTGGCGAGGGCGGAGCCTCCGCCCGAGTCGACGAAGAAGACGACGGCGCGGGTCTGCTTGTCCTTCGCGGCGGCGCGCAGGGCGCGGACGAGGGTCTCGGCGCCGGCGATGGGGCCGCCCATCGGGAAGCGGCGGGACTTGCCGGGGACGATGCCGCCCGTGAGGGAGACGACCGCGATGCGGCCGCCCGCGATCGACGGGACGCGCGCCCCGAGGAAGCGCTTCGCCTCGGCGAGCGGGCGGTGCTTGTCGCCGACGATCTCGTCCTCGTACGCGAGCCGGTCGACGAGGCCCGCCTCCTTGGCGCGGGCGGCCGAGGTGATGCCCTCGTCGATCAGCGCGCGGAACGTGTCGGGGGAGAGGCGGCGGCTCGCGCCGATGGCGCCGGCGTAGTGCTCCACGAAGCGGTCGAGCAGGGCCTCGAGCTGCTCGCGGTGCGCGGGGCTCATCTCCTGCCGGACCAGGGTGTCGAAGGCGTTCTTGTACTCGTCGATGGCGAGCTTCTCGAAGCGGACGCCGAAGCGGGCGAGGGCGTCGCGCATGAAGGTGATGGAGAGCCCGAGGCCGCGGAGGCCGACGTCGGCGCTCTCGGGGACGACGATCTCGGCCGTGGCGGAGGCGACGTAGTAGCCGGTGAGGTCGATCTGGGTCAGGTATGCCATGGTCCGCTTGGCGGCGGCGAGCGCGCCGATGGCCTGGCGGAGGGCGAAGGCGGTGGCCGGGTCGACGTGGAGGGCGTCGATGTGGAAGACGACGCCGGTGAGCCACGGGGCGCGCGCGAGGGCTTCGAGGTCGGCGGTGATCTGCTCGAGCGAGGGGCGCGGGTGGAGGCCCTGGACCGGGATGGGCACGGGCAGGCCGAAGAAGCGGGGCCGCTCGGCGCGCGGGACGATGACGCCGGACAGCTCGACCACGACCCACGGGGGGCGCTCTCCGGGCAGGTGGGAGAGGGCGTTCCTGGCGCCGGCGCGGGCGGCCTGGACGGCGGTCTGGAGGGCGGCGAGGCGCTTTGGGCTCATGCGCCGGGCAGCATAGCCAGGGCGGGCGGTGAAGGCGAACCGCCCGGACCCTCTCTGCCTTCACTGGAACTGAACGAAACAGCGGTAGGCGGTGCCGGTGTTCACCGGGTCCTGCGTGGCGGCGCGGAGCTCGAGGAGGAGGGTGGCGCCGCCCGTGACGGCGATCGGGCTGGTGTTGCCGAAGTTGGCCTTGGGGCTCGCGGGCTCGGGGCCGATGGGCTCGCCGAGCACGGTCGCCGGGGACTTGCCGTCGTGCAGCGTGGCCGAGAAGCCACCGAGGCCCGAGCCCGCGCGGTCGACCTCGCAGAGCAGGAAGGCGCCCGTGGCCGAGGCGGGCACCATCATCTGGAACCAGTCGACGTCGGGCTGGGAGGCGGCGGCCGGCGCGGAGATGTCGCCGTCGACCCCGTAGATGCCCGTGCTCGTCAGCGCGAGCATCTCGGCCGCCCCGGGGTCGTCGTTCTCCCCCTGCCCCGAGGGGCCCTCGAGTTCGGCCTGGCCGACGTAGTACGAGCCGATGAAGTGCTCGACGAAGTAGTAGTCCGTGGCCGGGCTCGACGTCGGCGCGGCGCTCTCGACGAAGAGGTAGTACGTGCCGCCGAGGGTGATCGGGAACGAGAGGTCGAGCGGGCCGTTGGAGTGGTCGTCGCCGTTGGTGAAGTCGGTCTGGTCGACCTGGGCGACGACGTGCTTGCCGGCCGCGTCGTCGGTGACCGTCGCCCGGATGGGGGAGGTCGAGCCGTCGCCGTCGTCGGCGCCCGTGGGCTGGACCCAGAGCTCCGCGCGGGGGCGCTCGCCCGTGTCGATGGCGGTGTCGAGCGGCGGGGTGAACGAGAAGACGTGCGTGTCCGTCGTGCTCCGGAAGGCGCCGTCGAGCACGTAGAAGCCGTACTCGCCCGCGTTCGCCATGGCCGGGAGCGCGTAGGGCACCTCTACCGCGTGGCCCGTGCTCCCGTCCTGCTCCGCGCCCGCGGCGACCTCGACCGGCGTGGCGAGCGCGTTCGTGCGGTAGACGAAGACCTGGTAGTCGAACGTCGTGACCTGGCTCGGATCGGTGTCGTTGCAGGGGACACCCGGGTGCGCGGCCGCGTAGGCGGAGCAGTCCTCGACCTCGATGTAATACGTGCCGTCCTCGGGGAGCGTGACGAAGAGCTGCGAGTCCGTCGAGCTGCTGGGCCAGCCGTCGTTGTCGCCGGCGATCGCCGTCTGGTCCGGGCCGAGGAGGGTGAGGTACGTGTCGATGACGGTCGGGTCGTAGCCGTTCGGGTTGGTGGAGAGGCCCTGGGCGATCGCGCCGAGGACGAGCATGTCGCCCTGCTTGCCCGTGAACGCGTAGTAGTCCGGCGTCTGGGTGCTCACGAGGGTGCCGTTCGTGGGCGGGGCGTCGATCTCGACGTGGAGCGCGCCGGTAGGGTCGTGCCCGGCGGACGCGCCGCCGGTGCTGGCCGACGTGGAGAACGAGCCCGTGCCGGTGCTGGCGTGCGAGGCGCTCGTCCCGGTCCCCGCGGTGCCGCCGGCGCCCGAGCTGCCCGAGAATGCCGCGGCGCCGCTCGCGCTGCACGCGGCCCCGAGCGCCGCCGTGCCGAGCACCACGAGGGCGACGCGCGCGCGCGAAAGTGAGGCAAGCATCCCTTTGGGGTACACCCGCGAACGCCTGCGAACAAGCCGGGCGAGGCCCTGAGCGGGGGGAAGGCCGGGCCCGGGGGTGCTCCTCCTCGCGCGACGAGCGCGCGCAACGAGCCTGCGCAACGAGCGCGCGCAAAGAGGGCCGCGCTCGTCGTACGCTGCACACGTGCCACCGCCCACCGCCCACCGCTCCAGCTCCGCCGGGATCGCGCAGTGAAGCTCCAGCGGAGGGGCGGCCTCGCGGCCTCGTTCGCGCTCCTCGCGGCGCTCCAGTGGGCCGTCTCGTTCCTCGTCGCCGGGGCCATCCGCACGGTGGGCACGTACGACACGGCCTATTACTACGTGATCGCGCGCAACCTCGCCCAGGGGCGCGGGCTCCTCGACACGGTGGTCTGGCAGTACCTCGGCGCGCCAAGGGCCGTGGCCCGGCCCGCGGGCGATTACTGGGAGGTGGGCTGGCCGCTCGTGCTCGGCGCGCTGATGCGCGTCTTCGACACCTCGCAGCGCGCCTCGATCCTCCTCTGCGCGGCGCTCTCGGGCCTGCTCCCGGTCCTCACGGCGCTCGTGGCCCGCCTCGCGACCCGCCGCGCCGACGTGGCGTGGACGGCGGGGCTCCTGGTCGTGGCGCAGACCCGCCTCTGGCCGACGGACGCGACGCCGGACGCCACGCTCGCGTACCAGCTCACGACCCTGGGCGCGCTCGCCGTGTTCTACCTCGCGCGGGACCGCGCCCTCTCGCCGGGCGCCCGCGTCGCCGCCGGCGCCGCGCTGATCCTGCCCGCGTACGTGCGCGGCGAAGGCTTCGTGGTCGCGGCGTGCTTGCTCCTGCTCCTCTTCTTCGCGGGCGAGGCCCCGCTCCGGGATCGCGCCCGTCGCCTCGCGCCGCCGATCCTCGGGGTGGCGCTCGTCGTCCTGCCCTTCACGATCCGCAACCAGCTCGTCTACGGGGAGCTCTTGCCCACGGGGCGATCGCTGCGCTTCTGGATGCGGACGCTGAAGGACCTCGACCGCTTCGCCTCCGATCCGACGCCGGCCGCGTGGTGGGCGCAGGGGCCTTCGCGGCTGCTCTACGTGCGCTACCGATCGATCGTGGGGCACCTCGCGCAGCTCACGATCCAGATCCCGTGGCCGCTCCTCGTGCTTGCGGCGGTCGGCGTCGCCGTCCACGTCTCCGCCGAGCGCCGCCGCGCCGCGGCGATCCCGTCGCTCGTCGTGGCGTCGCTCCTCGTGCCCTGTCTCCTGGTCCCCATCGTCGCGAACCCCGACCGGTTCGTGATGAACACGCTGCCTCTCTTCTGCATCCTCGCGGCGCACGGGGTCTTCGCGCTCGTGGACAGGGCGCGCCGCGCCGTGGACCACCCCGCGGTCGCCGCCCTCGTCGTGGGCGCCGCCGTCCTCGCCTCGTCGCTCGTGTACCGCGAGGGCGGGAGCGCCTGGGACAACGTCCACGTCCTGCGGCTCTACGGCGACGCGCCGCCCGTGCTCTCGGACCCGGAGGCGATCGCGCCGCTCCGGCTCGGGCGCGACGACGTGGTGCTCACCGACGACCCGCTGCGCGTGGCGGCGGTGCTCGACGTCGCGGCCATCTTCTGCCCGACGGACGGTCCCGCTGCCGTGGAGGCGCTGGTGGACAGGTACCGCCCCCGCTTCGTGCTGGTGGGATCGCGCGCCCTCGAGCGCCTGGTGAAGAGCGGCCGCTTCCCGTTCCGCGCGGTCTCCAGCGCGGGGGGCGCGACGTGGTACGAGCTCTCCGAGGGGGTGCGGAACGCGGACGGGAGCGCGCGTTGATCGCGTGCTCCCGTAGGTGGCCTACTGGCCTTCGCAGGTGATGAATGTCTCGGATCCGTCGGCGGGGTGGCCCGCGCCCACGAAGCGGATTCTGTCGCCGCTCTGTCGAGGGGCACTCGGCCACGATCTGCTCGTTCCCCACGTTGGGGATCACGGTCGCGTCCACATAGCACCAGCCGTCGACGCCCGACGGCTCCGTCACGCTCTCCTGGCACGACGTGAGCTCGGCGCCGTGGGTCTGGGTGATCTCGCAGAAGCAGTCGCCGGAGACCGTCTCGTCGCGCTCGATCGCGGCGAGCACCACCGGGTCGGTGGCCGAGACGGCCTCGCGGGCCGCGCCGCAGGAGCACCCGCTGGGCCCCTTGGGCGTCGCCTCGAGGACCACGCACTGCACCTGGCCGGAGGCGTCGGGGTGGAGCGGGCGCGCGAGGCACTGGTTGCTGAGCCGCTGCTTGAGCCGGTCGATGATCGCCTGGACGGCGGGCTTGTAGCCGTAGTCCGCGGCGCTCGAGTCGTCGGTCTGCTTGGCGCAGATGGAGGCGACGATGCCCCCCGAGGTCGGGTCGTTGTCGTACATGCCCTTCACGATGGCGAGGTTGCGCACGCCCGGGTACGCCTTGGCCTGGTACTGCTGGGTCGGGTTGCCCGTCGGGTCGCTGCTGTTGGCCTGGCAGAGCGGGTTGTTCTGCTCGGGGGTGTTGCCGTAGCAGTTGCAGGCGCCGCTCGCGTCCTTCGAGCAATCCCTCGGCTTGGGGATGGGGAAGGTGCACGCGTACTCGATGTCGTTCGCGGGGGAGGCGATGTTCCACTCGTGCCCGTTCAGCGCGTTCTGCGAGCCGATCGAGAGGCCGGTGATCGGGTCCCGGCCCGTGCGGGGCACCGTCGACTCCTGCATGAACGGAGACCTGGGCGGCTGGTAGTTGTCCGGATCGCCGACGATGTCCTCCCAGAACGTGTTGCCCAGCGGGTCCTTCATCGCGAGCTCGGCCGGCGTCTTGAAGCCGCCCTTCGGCGTCTTGTCCGAGGGATCGATCCCGTTCAAGAGGTCCGGCGCGCCGCTCGCCGTCTGCCGCGCGATGAGCTGCCAGGGCACGCCCGTGATGGTTGCGTAGTAGAGCAGGCTCGAGTCGCGCTGGGCGAGGAGCGGGTTCTGGAACGTGTTGCCGGCGTCGTCCTTCAGCTTCGTCTGCGTCAGCGCCGCCACGTAGCGCGAGGTCGGGTAGAGGAAGTCGATGCCGTAGCGCGCCTTGAGGCTCTCCTTGCCGTTGGTGAGGCCGAACGCGCGGATGCCGTGGCGCGGGTCCTCGTCGGCGGAGGAGTACTGCGGGTTCGAGGCGCAGGCGGGATTGGGCGGGCAGCCGTCCGGGGTGGGCAGGCCGCACGAGGTGCAGCAGCGGTCGCCCGGGCCCTTCGCCGGGTCGGTGCACTCCGCGCGGGCGTGGGGGAGGTAGTCGCCCTCCGCGAGGACGGGGTTGTAGGAGGACTGCTTGATGGACACGTCGGTCTCGTCCGTGAGGACGATGATCGCGAGGAGCGAGTCCGGACGGAGGAACTTCTGCCGCTCGTTGAGGAGATCCTTGTCGACGTGGTGATACGTGCCGAACTGGTTGTTGGCGAGGTGCTGCATGTCGAACGCGTCGAGCGTGTTGGTCTGCGTGTTCTCGACGCCGACGTTGAGCTTCGAGCTGTTCGGGTCCGCGACGAGGACCAGCGGCGCCGGGTCGACGAGGAAGTGGTACCAGGCCTCGTTCTGCTGCTCCCAGCCGCAACCCTCCTGGCCCGTCCCCTGCACGAGCTCGGTGAGGTTGGACGTGAACCGGGTGATGTCCGTCTCCCCGTTCGGCGTGAGCTGCTTGTTCGGGTCCCAGGCCAGGAACCCCTCGTTCTGGTACGTCGGCACGTCGGGGGCGGCGGCGTCGCACGGATCCGTGCGCGTGATCAAGTGGCCGAGGTCGTTGTTGGACGTGTTGGTCGAGCCCGTGGGGCACGTGTTGACGGCGCTGTCCGGGCAGCCCGACGCGCCGAAGGTCCCCATGCTCGACGTGATGATGCCCACGTGGACGTCGGTGACGGGGGAAAACTCCCGCTGCGAGCCCGTGGGGCAGGCGGCCGTCGGGGTCCCCGGCTGCAGGTTGGCGGCGACGGGCTGGCCGGTCCTGCCGTCGAGGCAAGGCGGGTTGAGGATGCCGTTGATCAGGTTCGGCACGGCGGCGGCGAGGATGTCCTGCTTGTCCGCCATGGACGCGGAGTTGTCGATCATGAGGAGCAGGTCGATCTTGTCGACGCCGCTCTGCCGGAGGACGTCCGTCTCCGTCGAGGTGGTGAGCGGCTGGATTGGCGCGACCGGCCGATCGAGGCAGCCGGCGACGGCGGGCGCGGCGAGGGCGATGGAGGCGGCGGCGAGGCGGGCGGCGCGATGGACGCCTCCCCCCAGGGGTCGACCCTTCATGACGAGCTCCTTTTCGAGCGCGGGCTTCGCGGCGCGATTTCGCGCGCTCGGGACGTGGGTGGGGGGTGCCCCCCGCCGCCCTCACGAAATCGTGATCGGGTCCACTGGTTTCCGTGCTGCGGTACGCTTCCGGCGCCGGTGGAACGTGGCGGGGGTGGACCGAGGTGACGTGGCGCAGCGGGTTGTGCGCCCGGGGCCTGGCTTGCGCTTCGGCGGCACGAACGTCACGTCGGCATCCCACACGCTCATGTCGAGCGTTACGCCGGCCATGTACTCCTCGTCGCGCGCTGTCAGCGCCTGCCGGAACTCCACCGAAACGATGACGGTGACGACCGCCACCGCGAAGATGATCCACGAGGCCGTGTTGCTCGGGTTCGTCACGTGGACGATGACGAGAAGGCCCTCGCCGAGGACGCCGCCTGCGAGCTCAGTAAACGAGCCGCGGCTCCTGCTTCAGCTCGAACCGGAGCATGTTCTCGGTGATCACGCGGGAAGCCGTGGGGTTGAACCTCTGGCCCCAGTACTTCCCCAGGCCGACCGTCCGCGCCTCCTCGGCGTTCACCTTGTCCGTCTTCCCCTCGGTGATGCACTCGATCGTCGCGCCGCGGTCCCGCTCGTTCCAGGGATCGTTCATGAAGTGGTGGGCGTGAATCATCTCGTGCCCGAGGACGAGCGCCTCGTCGGTCGCCTGCGCCAGGATCGTGACGTCACACGGCTTTCCGGCGCTCGAGAGGTTGAAGTTGGCGTCGCCGGCGGGGCGCGCGCAGGCCGGTTGCTCGTCGAGGATGATCTCGCAGCTCCGCTCCGAGTTCACCAGCCAGCCGATGAGGGCTCGCCCGCCTCCGGAGAGCCAGCTCCCGTCCCTCGTGAGGGCGATCAGCCTCGCGGGCAGCCCCCGGGCAGGGTCGGCGCGCGAACCAGTAGTGGCCGGCGGGCGAACAGCGTAGAAGGGTACCATGAACCAGGCTCCCCAACTTGCTCCCGACGCGAACGCGCCTGCTCCCGGCGCGATGGTTGCCGCGCCTTCCTACCCACTCGCCCTCAGCCACCCCACGTACCGCGTGAAGCGCTCGTTTTGGTCCTTCCTCGGGCGGACGACGCGCGTGTTCGCGCCCGATGGATCGCTCGCCTGCTACATCTCCCAGTCGGCCTTCAAGCTCCGGCAGGAGATGACCCTCTTCGCCGACGAGGGCCAGACGCAGCCGATGATCCTGATGAAGGCGCGGCAGGCGATCGGCTTCAGCATCAACCACGACGTCTTCGACTCGCGCACCCAGCAGAAGCTCGGCAGCGTGCGGAACAAGGGCATCGGGTTCTTCCGCGACGAGTGGGAGCTCCTCGACGCGAACGACCAGCCCGTCGGCAAGATGCTCGAGATGGGCAGCGCCCTCCTCCGCCGCATCTTCCCGATCCTCAGGAACGGCAAGTGGGATGTCCAGGTCGGCGGGCAGGTCTGCGCGCAGGTGCGCGAGATGTGGCGCATGTTCGCCAAGGAGTACACGCTCGACCTGACGATGAACCAGGGCCGCCTGGACCCGCGCTTCGCCATGGCGTGCGCGGTCCTCGCGCTGAACCGCGAGGCGATGCGCGAAGCGAGGTGATCCCGAAGCGCCGGGGGCTCACCGGGGGCGCAGGCGCCAGACGTGGAACCGATCGGTGGCGTTGGCGTGGAAGTAGACGTACCCGTCGCGCCCCCACGTCGGGTGGCACGCCTCGCGGTCGCCCTCGGTGAGCTGGACGAGGCCCGAGCCGTCTGGGCGGACCGTGAACAGGTCCGCCTGTCGGGCCTCGAGCGTGGCGTTCACCGAGCAGAACACGATCCGATCCCCGTCCGGGGACCACGCGGGCTCGACGTCGTCGCTCGGGCCCTCGGTGATCTGCGCCGCGCCCGTGCCGTCGGCGTTCGCGGCGAAGAGGTGCGCGCTCCCGCCCGACGTGCGCACGAACGCGAGCCGCTTGCCGTCCGGGCTCCACGCCGGCTCCGTCCCTTCGCCGGAGACCTTGAATCCGCGGGCGTCCGGCCTGGAGAAGGCGAGGGCCGCGTCGAAGTGGCGCGCGGTGCGCCAGCCGGTGCGGTACACGGCCATGTTCGCCATGCTCATCGCGATGGTCGAGCCGTCCGGCGACACCGCGGGCCACTCGCCCGCGAACCCGACCTCGCCCGCGTCGGCGACCAGCGGCGGCTTGCCGGAGCCGTAGCCGATCATCTGCATCAGCGTGCGCCCCGGCGGCCCGACGGAGAAGAAGAACAGGGCCGAGCCGTCCGGCTTCCAAGCCGGCTCGAGCCCCGTCACGTCTCCCGAGCTGTACGCGATCGTCCCTGACCCGCCCGAGTCCACCCCATCGAGCGACATCACCTCGATGCGGGGCGGCGCGTCGGGCGAGGCGGCCACCTCGTAGGCGATGGACTTCGCGTCGGGCGAGACGGCCGGGTCGAGCTCGTTCTCGTCCGAGCGCGTGACCTGCGTCAGATCCGTCGCCGCGTCCGTCGCCGAGAGCGGGCGCCACACCGCCGGGGAGCACGCCACGAGCGCCGTCGATCCTGCGATGAGAAGCACGCGCTTCATGGCCGCTCTCCCTCTCACTCGCCGTAGGGGTCCGTCATCGCGGGGTTGGGCTTCACCGGGGTGACCATCGACGCGTGGGTCGTCCTCCCGCCCGCCGCGCCGCCCGGCGGCGTCATGAGCCACGGCGCCGTCTGGAAGCCCGGGATTGACGGGAAGAGCCAGTTCGGCAGCTTCGAGTAGTCGCCGAAGAGGAACGTCGACCCCGTCCCGCCGAGGCGCCCGAGCGCGTCGTACGCGTGCATCATCACCTCGTTCGTCGTGACGTTCGCCGCCGTCGCCTCGTTCTCCGCGGCGGACGCCTTGGCCAGCGCGATCCTGCTCTCCGCCTCCCCCCTCGCGGCGGCGACGGTGGTCGCGGCGTTCGCGTCCGCCTTCAGCTTGTCGATCGCCGCCTGCTCGACCGCGAGCTTCTTCTCCGTGCGCTTGTTCAGGAGCGCCGAGTCGAGGCGGGCCTTCTCCTCCTCGGTCTCCTTGGCGATCTCCATCTTCTTGACCTCGGTCTCGGTCTGGGCGGCGAGCTTGCGCTGCTCGGCCTGGGCCTGGAGCTCCATCCGCTTCTGCTCGGTCTGGGCCTGGAGCACCATCTTCTTCTGCGCGGACTGGAGCTGCGAGCTCGCGCTTCTGCTGGAGCGCCGCGTTCTCGAGGAGCTGCTTCTTGGTGAGCGTCTCCTCCTGCGAGACGATCCGCTGCCGGTAGGCCTCCATGATCTCGGGCGCGTACTGGATCTTCTCGATGAGGACGCTGGCGACCTCGATGTGCTTGCCGTGCAGGCGCTGGCGGAGATCCTTCTCGACGTCGTCCTCGATCGCGCCGTTCTCCTTCTGGAGGTCCGCGTACGAGGTGTGGGCGAGGACGCCGATCGCCGCGCTCCTGAGCTCGGGTCCGATGACCTCGTCGAAGTAGTTGGGCCCGATCTCCGTGTCGAGGAGGTAGAGCTCGGAGACCACGGGCCGGTACTTGAGCGCCAGGTGGATGTCGAGCGGGAGCTTCTCCGAGGAGAGTGTCTTGATCTCCTCCTTCGCCGTCGAGTACGTCACGTCGAAGTCGTCGACGCGCGGGCACTTGTTCTCCGGCTCCCAGAAGTAGCACGCCGTGCGGTACCACCCGGGCTGGAGAACCTCGTGCTGGATGCCCCCGTGCCCGGGATCGAAGAAGAGCGCACGGTGGCCGGGCTGGACCAGGGCGCCCGCGCAGCCGGTCCCCGTCGTGAGCGCGGCGAGGGCGATGAGAGAGAGTCCGATCGTCGAGAGATTTCGCATGACAGTACCCATCGCGAGCCGGAGAGTCACTCCGGTCGCCCCTTTTTCTTCGTTGTGATTCAAATAGTCGAAAGCAGTCGTCAGCGCGTCACGCCAACCGCGTTGAGATCGACCCCTTCGAGCCATCCATCGAGATCCCGCCCGATCTGCATCATGCACTTGTACATGATGGGTCCCCCCTTGTCGGCGCGGGCGGCGCCGCTCTGCCGGCAGCTCGCCTGTGTCTGCGCCAGGTACACGTTGCCGGCCCGCGCGTGCAGCGTGGCGCGCACGGCGACCGAGAAGACGACGCGCTCTCCGTCGTACAGCGCGTCGGCGTTGGTGACCTCGACGAAGAGCTCCCAGCCGTCCTTGCTCGCGGGGTGCGACCTGTGCTCGCTCGCCCACGGCACGGTGGCCGAGGAGATGGCGTACCCGAGGGCGGACTCGACGTCCGAGTACGTGGTGTCCGAACCTCGCACGGGCAAGGGGTCCTGCACCGCCGTCGCGCGCGTGACGACGCGGAGTGGGGCCGCGGTCGGGGGCGTGAGCGGGACGCCCGCGGTGCTGAGGAGGGGAATGATTTGGCGCGAGCCCTCGCACCCGGTGATGAGCAACCCGCAGACGGCAATGGCGGCTGTGCGCATGCCCTGTGTGGTGCAGCACGCATGCCACACGGCGACGATGACGGGGGGCGGGCCGCGCGGTCGCCGTCGCCGTCCGCGCGTCGACGTGTCTATTGCCTCGATCGGCTTGCGGAATTCGGTCGAGACACCCGCTCGACGCGGCCGGCCCGGCACCGTCCGGTTTTCATCCGGGTGGCTGTAAATCAGACGGAGCCCTCGACCGGGGCCCGGGACGCGGTGGGAGCATTTCCCGGTCGCCGGGAAAAGCTCCACCTGGAAGCTCGCCTCTCTGCCGCCCCGACCGGGCGGCGCGCGCTTCATCAGCAGATGCACTCGGGCCCGCCGTCGGGCAGCTCGAGGATGCCGCCGTCGGCGGTCTCGGCCGCGACGCAGTCGGGCCCGTACTCCTTGGTGCACGGGTCGTTCGAGCTGGTCTGGGTCTGGCATGCGCCGGCGAGGGTCAGGACGGCGATCGAAGCGGGGATGACGAGCCGCTTCGTCTTCTTCTTCTCCATGCTGAAATGTATGCGTCGAGCGCACCCTCGGATGCAATGGCGCATTCGTGCTCCGCCGCCGTCACCCTCCGGCCCGGTCTACTCTCCTTCCTCTTCCACCCGGCGGCGCGAGCCGCGGAGGCCGTAGGCGACGATGTAGAGGTAGGAGAGCGCCGGGAGGACGTACGCCCGGCCGAGGCCGAAGCGGTCGGCGGTGAGGCCGAAGATCACGGGGACGACGGCGCCGCCCACGCAGGCCATGACGAGGAGGCCGGACCCGCGGCTGGTCTCGTGCCCGAGCCCGGCGATCCCGAGCGTGAAGATGGTCGGGAACATGATGGAGTTGCAGAGGCCGACCGTGAGGATCGACCACATCGCCAGGGCCCCGGTGGAGAGGAGCGAGGTCGTCACGAGCGCGGCGGCGGCGGTGGCGCAGGCGGCGAGCACCCGGCCGGCGTCGGCGCGCCGGAGCACGAGCGCGCCGGCGAAGCGCCCGACCATGGCGCCGCCCCAGTAGAGCGACACGTGACGGGCCGCGTCCACGGCGTCGAGGCCCCCGACGCGCGGCTCCGCGAGGAGGTTGATCAGGAAGCTCCCGATCGAGACCTCGGCGCCGACGTAGAGGAAGACGGCGACGACGCCGAGCGCCAGGTGCCGTGCGCGGAGCGCGTGGAGGAGGGAGCCCCCGGGGCTGCCCTCGGCCGAGGGGACGCGCGGCAGGTCGACGAGGGAGATCGCGCCGGCGAGCAGGAGGAGGGCGAGCGTGATGCCGAGGTAGGGCAGCCGCACGGCGTGCGCGTCGGCGAGGGCGCCGGCGCCGCCGTGCGCGAGGATGAGGTAGCCGCCGAAGACGGGCGCGACCGTGGTGCCGAGCGAGTTGAAGGCCTGGGTGAGGTTGAGCCGGCTCGGCGCGCCCTCCGGGGGGCCGAGGACGGCGACGTACGCGTTGGCGGCGACCTGCAGGAAGACGATGCCCGAGGCGAGCACGAAGAGGGCGCCGAGGAAGAACGTGTACGAGGGGATGCTCGCGGCCGGGTAGAAGAGGAGGGCGCCGGCGCCCGCGATGGCGAGGCCGGCGAGGATGCCGCGCTTGTAGCCCACCCTCGCGATGACCTTGCCGGCGGGCAGGCTCACCAGGAAGTACGCCGAGAAGAAGCAGAACTGCACGAGCGCGCCGCGGGCGTACCCGAGGTCGAAGACCTTCTTCAGGTGAGGGACGAGGATGTCGTTCAGGGCCGTGAGGAAGCCCCAGGCGAAGAAGAGCGCGGTGACGGCGGCGAGCGCCGGCCCGTAGCGCCTCCTCGAGGCCGCGCTCGCCCCTGCGCTCGCCGCCTGCGGATCCCCGGGGTGCATGAGCGGGTCTTACTCCAGGCTTCCAAAGGACGCCTCCGGTGGGTCATCCTCCGCCGCCCGATGAGCCGACGCCCCGAGCCCCCGCCCCCTCCGCACCCGCTCGAGCTCTCCCCCGAGGCGATGCGCGCCATGGTCGATCGGGCCATGGAGCGCATCGAGCGCCACCTCGCGTCGCTCCCCAGCAGCCCATGCACGCCACCGCCGGCGGGAAGAAGCTCGCGCGCGCGCTGCGCGAGCCGATGCCGGAGCGCGGGCAGCCCTTCGAGAAGCTGCTTCGCCTCCTCTTCGGCCGGGTCATCCCGGCGAGCCTCAACACCGCCTCGCCGGGGTACCTCGCCTACATCCCCGGCGGCGGTCTCTTCCACGCGGCCGTCGCCGATCTGATCGCCGACGCGACGAACCGCTACGTCGGCGTGTGCATCGCCGCGCCGGGCCTGGTGCAGATCGAGGAGAACGTCATCCAGTGGTTCTGCGCCATGATCGGGCTCCCCGGCGTCCGCCGGCGGCATCCTGACCACCGGCGGCTCGCTCGCCAACCTCATCGCGGTCGTCACCGCCCGCCGCGAGCGCCTCCCGCCCGACTTCCTCCGTGGCGCGATCTACACGTCGGAGGAGGCGCACCACTCGGTGCGAAGGCCGCGCTCCTCGCCGGGCTCCTCCCCGAGCGCGTGCGCGCCGTGCCCACCGACGACCGCTTCCGCCTCGCGCCCGAGGCGCTCGCCGCGGGCCGTGACGCCGAAGACCGCGCGGCCGGGCTCTCGCCCTTCCTCGTCGTGGCGAGCGCGGGGACGACCAGCACCGGCGCGTCGACGACCTCGAGGCGCTCGCCGATCTCGCCTCGCGCGAGGGCCTGTGGCTCCACGTCGACGCCGCGTACGGCGGCTTCTTCGCGCTCACCGCGCGCGGCGGGCGGCCCTGCGCGGCATCGAGCGCGCCGACTCGATGACGCTCGACCCCGCACAAGACGCTGTTCTTGCCCTATGGCACGGGCTGCCTCGCTCGTCCGCGACCGCGAGGCGCTGCGGCGCGCGCACGCCGTGCCGGCCAGCTACCTGCCGCCGATGCAGAGCGACGAGGGGCTCGTCGATTTCTGCGAGCTCGGGCCCGAGCTCTCGCGCGACGCCCGCGGCCTGCGGGTGTGGCTCCCGCTCGCCATGCACGGCGCCGGCGTCTTCCGCGCCGCGCTGGACGAGAAGCTCGATCTCGCGCGCTGGGCGGCCGACGCGCTCCGCCGCATGCGACGGCATCGAGGTCGTGGCCGAGCCCGAGCTCTCGCTGCTCGCGTTCCGGGCGCGGCTCGCCGGCGACGAGCGACGCCGAGGAGCCGACGCCGCAATCGCCGGCTCTGCCGAAGGTGAACGAGAAGCAGCGGGTGCTCCTCACGGGCGCGGTGGTGAAGGGGCGGTTCCTCATCCGCATGGCGGTGCTGAGCTTTCGCACCCACGACGATCGCATGGCGAGGCCGTGGAGGACGTGCGCACGAGCCTCGCCGAGCTCCGGCGAGCGTGACCCCGGCCCCTCTCCCTTTGCCTCCCCGCCGGCTGGCGCGTATCCTGAAACCCTGCCTCACGTCGTCTCCCGTCTTGCTTCGGAGGTCGGATGAGCCATCGGCGCGCGCTCCTCGTCCCGCTCCTTCTCCTCGCAGTGGACGCCTGCTCCGCGACGTCGACGCCGGGCCAGCTCGGCAACGGATCGTTCGTCTACGTCTGCAACGACCCGACGAACGACGCCGCCTGCGACGGCACGACGGAGACCACGACCGCGCTGCCCGGCGCCGTCGCCGTCGGGGCGAGCTTCATGGTCGGGTACGACCCGAGCCTCGACACGATGTCCCTCGACCCGGGCACGCCCGAGTCGGCCACGCCCTCCATCCTCGCCGACGAGGGCGGCGCCCTGCGCTTCCTGGGCGCGGGCAGGGCGACGATCGTCGTGGAGGGCAACGGCGGGATCGTGGACTTTGCCGAGCTCTCCGGCGGGGACATCGCGACGTTCACAATCGACGTCCAGGCCAACGGGTTCGACTGCGACGGGCCCCCACCGCCTTCTCCGGACGCCGGCGCGGGCGGTGGAGGCGCAGGCGGCGCGGGCGCGGGTGGAGGCGGCACGGGTGGAGCGGGCAGCGGCGGTGGAGGCACCGCGGACGCGGGCGCGACGGACGCAGGCTCGAACGATGCAGGCGCTGCAGATGCGGGGGCGGGCACCGGCGGGGCGGGCTCGGGAGGCGGCGCGGCGGGTGGCGCCGGCGGCTCGCCGAGCGCCGTTGGCTCGGGGAGCGGTGGGGCTGCCGGGGGCGGCGGGCACATGATCGACGCCGTGGTGAACATCTCGCTGGACGCGACGACCGACATCACGTGCGACCCCATCGACTCCGGCGGCAACGTGCTCGCCGGAGAAATCGCGGTCACGGCGGAGAGGCTCCAATCCCACCATCGTGTCGGTCGCTCCGAGCTCGTTCTCGTCGGCGCACGCGATCCAGCTCTGCGGCTGGGCGCCCGGGACGGTCACCATCACCGTCAGGGGCGGCGGGAAGACCGCGACGTTCCGCGCCACCGTCTCGAGCACTCCATGAGCCACCTCCCGCGCCTCTCCGCTCCGCTCGCCGCGGCCGTGCTCGCGCTCTCCTCCGGCTGTGGGACGGCGCCCTACGACCACACCGAGATCGACTCGGTGAACGCCGACGGGACGACCTCGCCGCTCGCCGCCATCGTCATCCAGGCCGGCAGCGCCATGGAGATCGCGGCGATCCCGATGAGCGCCGACGGCCCGCTCGGCGGCAGCTTCACCTTCGACCTCACCTCCAGCGACTCCAGCGTGCTCGACGTCCAGCCCGCCCTCGGCCAAACGTCCCAAGAGCCCGACTTCGTGGTGATCGGCGTCAGCGCCGGGGACGCGCGGATCCTCGTCACCCTCGACGAGACGCTGAAGGCCCCCATCCCCGTTCAGGTCGTCCCGCAGCAGCCGTGACGCTCGCGGGCCCCAATCAGAACGACCAGCGCCACCCGTTCGACCCGGGGGCCCCCACCCAGCGTGGCAGCGCAGCTCCCTCGCTCGTGCTCGACGCGGGCACCCTCCCGGACCCGTAGGCGATGAGCGGGATCCCCGCCACTGCCCCCGCGATCGCGACGGCGGTCAGCGCGATGAGCCCGGTCTCGATCCCCTGCGTGCTGCACGAATAGCCGGCGCCGTCGGAGGTGCAGATCTGCGGGCCGACGTGGAGGAACGGCGCGGTTGTGGCGGCGGTGATCGTCCCGACGACCAGAAGGGCGATCCCGAACCCGACGGCCGTGCCTGAACGGCGCACGGTCAAGGGCACGGGCGGCGCCTCCGGCGCGTAAGGCACGTACGGGTAAGGCTGCGCCGCGGGCCACGCCGCGGGAGGCGCGTAGGCGGGCGGGTAGCCCGGCGGCGCGTACCCGGGCGCCGGTGCGTATGCGGGTGGCGCGTATCCCGCGGGAGGCGCGGCGGGCAGCGGGACGTACACCGGCGCTGCGGGCGGGGCCGCAGCAGGCGCCGCTGGGGCGGTAGGCGCGGGAGGTGACGGCGCGACTGCGGGCGGCTCGTCCGCGCTTGCGGGGGTCGCGAGCCCGACCAGGAGGGGAAGGAGAGGAAGGATGAGCCAGCGACGGCGCATGCCCCAGGATAGCGCGGTTCTAGGGAGAAGGCGGGGGCCTGTCCGGCGCGGGCGTGTCGATGAGCACCGGCGACGCTCCCCCCTTGGACGGGCGCTTGGACGGGGTCTCGTCCTGATCCCAGGGCTTCTTCTCCTCCTGGAGGGCCTTCGCGTCGAACGAGGGCGGCGTCTTGGGATCGCACTCGGGGGGCGGGCCGAGGCCGTCGGCGTTGAACGTGTAGGTGAGCGAGCCCGAGGCGTCCGGGTTCTTGATCTGCGCCTTGATCCGGACCTCGCGCTCCCCCTTGCGGGCCTTGGTGCAGAACGAGAGCAGGTAGTAGCGCTGCGCGTGGGCCTCGACCTTCGCCGCGATGCGGTCGAGCGGGCCCGCAATCGCGGCGCGGTCCGCCGCGGCCTCGATGCCGTCGCGCCCCACGTCGTCGAGCTCGGGGTGCTCCGCGCCGCCGCCGGCGGCGAAGATCTCGTAGAGCTTGTACTTGTCGTCGTCCCACTCCTGCCGCATCGCGTCCCGGGACACGCGGTTCGCCTGGTCGATGCCCTGGGCGAGGACGACCAGGGTGCCGAAGCGGAGCGGCCGGCGCTCCCGGTCCAGCGCGCGCTTGAGCTCGCGCAGCCCCTCGACGACCGCGCCGTGGAGGTTGGTCGACGAGTCCTTCGTCCGGAACTTGCGGAGGGCGTCGAACGCGTTGGCGGCCAGCTTCCCGTCGGCGGAGAACGGCACGATGGGGTGGATCTTCTCCTCCCCGTCGTAGGCGTAGACGCCGACGCGCTGCCCCTTGCCCAGGCGCTCGGCGAAGGCCTTGGCGGCGTCGACGATCGAGTCCGGCGCGGCGGCGGTGCTGGTGCCGCTCAGGTCGACGAGCAGGAGCGTGTAGCTCACCGCGGCGACGTCGGCGCTCTGGAGGAGCTGCTTGGTGTCCTCCTTGGCGATGGGGTTGCCGTCCTCGGAGATCGAGAAATCGTCGGCGGTGAGGCCGGTGACCGGCGCGTCCAGGCGCTCGACGCTGAAGAAGACCCACGCGTTGTTGGGCTTCTTCTGTGCGTTCGCGACGCGGTTCATGCTGATCCACCCGCCGCACGCGGGCAGGAGGAGCGAGGAGGCGAGGAGGATCGCGGCGCGCGCGACGAGGGGCGGTCTCGGGCTCACGCGGGGGGTTAGAGCGGGGCGGCGGCCTGCTGTCAACCGACCCGCTCCGGACGCGGCGCGCTACAGGGTCTCGAGGAACGCGGTGAGGTCGGCGATGTCCGACGGGGAGAGCTGCGCGGTGTGGCCGTGGCTCTCGCCGCCGTTGCACGC
Source organism: uncultured delta proteobacterium (assembly GCA_963827955.1). Lineage (GTDB taxonomy): Bacteria > Myxococcota_A > Polyangia > Polyangiales > Polyangiaceae > CAWHDJ01. The sequence goes on from CAWHDJ010000018.1 coordinate 1,237,713, forward strand.
GGCCATGGCGGGGTCGAAGCGGTCCGAAAGCTTCGTCGCGCAGCCGTCGTGGAAGTAGGGCGCGCGCGCGGACAGGCCGAGGAGCGGGGGCACCTGGAAGCTCTCGCCGGTGCCGACGTTCTCGTTCATGTTGTTGGTGAAGTGCGCCCCGCTGTGGCACCCGCTACATCCCACGTCGGCGCGCATGAAGAGCTGCCTGCCGTGGTCGATCTGCGCCTCGCTGCCCGTGGGCGAGGGCGGGAAGGACGGGAGCCCGTCGAGCCACGCAGAGGCCGCCGCGACCGTCTCCGGCTGCGCCTTCGACGCGTCGCCGCCCATGCGCTTCACGAAGATCTCCTGCATCAGCGTGCCCATGTCGCGGATGCTCCCGTCCCAGTGCAGGGGGACCGTCTCGAGGACGTGGCCGGAGGCGGCCGGCGTCTTGCGGGGGCCGAAGTCGAACTGCCAGACGTGCCCGTCCTGCTCGCCCTCGGGGTGGCACGAAGCACAGGCGATGAAGCTCGAGGGGCCCGCCTGATGGTTGAAGAGCTCCTGGCCGGGGTCCGCCTTCGAGGCGCCGGGGAGCGCGATGGAGGTCTTGGTGGACTCGAAGAACTGCGCGTCGACGACGACGATGGACGCCGGCTGCCGCGTCTGGATCACCCACGTGAAAGGAGACGCGACGGCGACCGCCACCGGCTGCGCGGGGAGCGCGATCTCCGCGTTCTCGGAAACGCAGCTGCCCGAGGCCAGGCCACTCGAGAGCGCCGAGGCCGTGGAGAACATGACCGCGTTCGCGCCGGCCGCGGCGACGGCGACGTTGCCGCGCTCGTCGACGGCGACGTCGACCGGGAGGGTGGCGCCGACGAGGCTGGGCCCGGGCAGCGGGATGCGGGGGTTGCCGTCGGGGTCGAACCACGTGACCGCCGTCTTGACGACCGTCCCGTCGCAGCCCGGCGGGACGGGCGGGAGCCCTCCGCCGCCGGCGCCGCTCCCGTTGCCATTGCCGCCGTTGTAGCTACCGCTGCCGCTGCTCCCGCCCCCTTGGCCCATGTCCCCCTGGCCCATGCCGTTGCCCCCGCCGGTCCCGGGATCGACGACGGTGGGCCCCTGCGCGACCGGGGCGCCCGGCAGCGGGCTGACATCGATCGTCGTGTTGGACGCGAGCTGGTGGACGACGAGGAGCCCGCCGGTGCCGTCCGGGATCGCCCGCCACGCGACCTCGGGCGTGCTCATGGGGAGCGTCGAAGGCGTCCCTGCGAACGGGTTGCTCGGCGCGGGCGGCCTCTGACGGTTGATGATGTTCCCCTTGGCGTCGAGGACGAGGACCTCGGCGGAGCGGAAGCGCGTGACCATGAGCTCGTCGCCCTGGACGACGACGTCGCGCAAATCGCGGTCCGGGAAGCGGAGCGTGCGGACGGGCGCGCCGCCCTTGGCCGGGAGCGTGACCAGCTCGCCGCCCGCACAGGCGACGTGGACGACAGAGGCCTTCGCGTCGAAGGCGAGGCCGCGGGGCGCCGGGCACACTTCGCTGCGATCGACGACCTTCCCCGCCGCGACGTCGATGGTGGCGACCGCCCCCGCGCCGCGGAGCGCGACGTGGACGCGGCCGGCGCCGTCCTCGACGACGCGCCCGGGCTCGTCACCCGGCCGGAGCGCGACGGCCCTGACCGCCCGCGTCGCGATGTCCACGAATCCACACCCCGTCGCGGTCGCTGTCCGCCGCGACGGCGAGCCCGCTCTTCGTCACGAGCAGCGTCCCGCCGCTGACGGGCACCGGCGGACGCGTCGCGTCGCCCAGCATCACCTGCTCGGGGGTAGGGGAGGGGGATCCTGGCGACGTGGCGCCGGGGCTCGAGCTGTCCCCCTGGGTCGAGGGGCCATGGGCACTGCAGGCGGACACTGCCGCCAATGAGGAAACCAGAAGCGCGCGCGCCGTACGTCGCGTCATGAGACCTCCCACCGGCGCCGGTCTTCGGTGCCGCCTCGTCTCCGTGGCGGGTTCCGCCCGCCGCCATCACGAAAAAGTCGTCACCCGAGGAGAGGAGGGAGCACGCGGCCTCCTCCGGGCGGGAGTGGGGCCGCCTGGTTGCGCTCCCCCCGCACGGTCGTATGAAGATCCGTCCAGTGGGGGCGGCGAGACTCCGCGCCTCCCTCGCGAAGCCCAACGGGGAGGGGGAGGGGGATGACGAAGCCGCCGACCGGGCGCTGCCCGACGATCTCGATGGGCATCTCCGGTCTCGACGACGTGCAGCATGTCTCCGCGAGCAGGAGCCCTGGAGTGACCTGCCCATCGTCCTCGTGAGCGTGCCCGGGGAGCCCCAGGAGGCGCGCGTACGGGCGCTGAAGCTCCTCGAGCCCGTGGGCAACATCGCGATCCTGGAGCGCCCCTTCCAGAAGCGGACGCTGGTGAGCGTGTTCGAGGCCGCGCTCCGCGCGCGCCGCCGGCAGTACCAGATGCGCGACGCCATGGGCGAGCTCCTGCGGGCGGAGCAGCAGCGCGTGAAGGCGGAGGCCGTCTCGCTGAGCGTCCACGCCCTCGCCAAGCCCGCGCTCTCCCGCGACAAGGTGCTCGCCGGCACCAATCGGATCGGCCGCGCCGCCGACCGCATGAGCCGGATGATCCGCGATCTGCTCGACTTGACGCGGGAGCGTCAGGGCGGCGGCATCCCGATCGCGCCCGCGCCCACGGACATCGAGGGGATCGCCCGGGGCGCGGTCGAGGAGATCCAGGCGGCGAGCCCCGACCGTCGCATCCTCCTGACGATCGACGGCGACATGCGCGGCGAGTGGGATCCCGACCGGCTCTCGCAGGTCGTCACGAACCTGCTCGGCAACGCCGTCGCGTACAGCCCGCCCGACACCGCCGTATCGGTCGACCTCTACGCCGAGGGCGAAGGCGTCGTGCTCTCGGTGCACAACCTGGGGGATCCGATCCCTCCCGAGCGGATGGCGACGCTCTTCGACCCCTTCAAGCGCGCGCCGGCGCGGGGCGAGCGGGAGCCGGCCCGGCGCGGGCTCGGGCTCGGCCTCTTCATCGCCGACCGGATCGTCCGGGCCCACGGCGGCAAGGTCTCCGTGACGAGCACGGCCGAGGACGGGACGACGTTCCGCGTGACCTTGCCGCGCCGCCGGCCGGTCCGGACCGCCGAGGCCGCGCACCTGGAGAACCTGCTCGCCGCGGTGCACGAGAGCTGCGCGTGAGCCCTTTGCTTCCCCTGGGCCCCTCTGGCATTGAGAGCCGCATGCGCATCCTCCACACCATGCTCCGCGTCGGCGACCTCGATCGATCCATCGCGTTCTACCGGGACGTGCTCGGGATGCAGCTCCTCCGCCGGAAGGACTACCCCGAGGGCAAGTTCACCCTCGCCTTCCTGGGCTACGAGAAGAACCCGGAGCAGGCCGAGATCGAGCTCACCCACAACTGGGGCGTCGAGACGTACGAGCTGGGCACGGCGTACGGGCACATCGCGATCGGCGTGGGCGACATCCACGCCGTGTGCGATCGCATCCGCGCGGCGGGCGGAAAGATCACCCGCGAGCCCGGGCCGATGAAGCACGGGACGACGGTGATCGCGTTCGTGGTCGACCCGGACGGGTACAAGATCGAGCTGATCGAAGAGGGCAGCCGGGGGCGCTGAGCGCATGGTGGAGGACGATCTCTTCGCCGAGGTGCCGAGGGAGCGGGGGATCTTCTGCAACCGCACCCTCAACATGCGGTCCATCCGGGCCATCGGCTACGACATGGACTACACGCTGATCCACTACCTCAGCGAGGCGTGGGAGCGGCGCGCGTACGAGCACCTCCGGCAGAAGCTCCTCGCGATGGGCTGGCCGGTCGACTCCCTCGCGTTCGACCCGGGGTGGGTCATCCGGGGGCTCTGCCTCGACCTCGAGCTGGGCAACGTGGTGAAGCCCAACCGCTTCGGCTACGTCAAGCGGGCGTACCACGGCACGAGGAGGCTCGAGTACGACGAGCAGCGGCGCGTCTACGCCCGCACGATCGTGGACCTGTCCGAGCCGCGCTGGGTCTTCCTCAATACGTTCTTCTCGCTGTCCGAGGGGTGCATGTACGGCCAGCTCGTCGACCTGCTCGACGCGCGGAGGCTGCCCGAGGTGCTCGGGTACACGGAGCTCTACGATCGGATGAAGCGCGCGCTCGACCTCGCGCACATGGAGGGCGCGCTCAAGGCCGAGATCACCGAGCGCCCCGAGGACTACGTCGTCCTCGACCCGGAGACGCCGCTCGCGCTCCTCGACCAGAGGCGCGCGGGCAAGAAGCTGCTGCTCGTCTCGAACTCGGAGTGGTTTTACACGCGCGCGATCATGCGGTACGCGTTCGACCGCTTCCTCCCCGATGGGATGGGCTTCCGCGACCTCTTCGACGTCTTCATCGTCTCGGCCCGCAAGCCCGAGTTCTTCACCGAGCGGGCGCCGCTCTTCGAGGTGGTGAACGACGACGGGCTCTGCCGCCCGGCGCTCGGGCTCTCGGAGGGCCGCGCCTTCCTCGGCGGGCACGCGGGGCTCGTGGAGAGCTACCTGGGGATGTCGGGCGACGAGATCCTGTACGTGGGGGACCACATCTACGGCGACGTGAAGGTATCGAAGAGCGTACTCCGCTGGCGGACGGCGCTCATCGTGCGGGAGCTGGAGGGCGAGATCCTGGCGGAGGACGCGGCGCTCGCGGCCGAGGAGCGGCTCTCCGGCCTGATGCGGGACAAGGAGCGCCTGGAGCACGCGCACGCGCGCGTGCGGCTCGAGCTGCTGCGGCTGAAGGACGGCGACGGGGCGGGCGCGGGCGCGGTCTCCGAGGAGGATCTGACGGCGAAGATGAACGGGCTGCGCTCGAGGATGGCCGCTCGACGCGGAGATCGCCCCGCTGGCGAAGGCGTCGAGCGAGCTCATCAACCCGCGCTGGGGCCTGCTCTTCCGCGCGGGCAACGACAAGAGCCACCTGGCGCGGCAGCTCGAGCGATCGGCCGACATCTACACCTCGCGGGTCTCGAACTTCCTCCTCCGCACCCCCTTCGCCTACATGCGCCCCCCGCGCGGCAGCCTCCCGCACGACCCGATCGCGGCCGCCCCGGGCCCGCTCCCTGTTGATAGCGCCTAGATATGCGAACCGTGCGATAGAACCCCGGGCGTCAGCCCTGGGCATTGGTCTCATCTGCGGGCGGACGAGCGGGGCGGTGCGCCGGTGGCGAAAATGATGGCCGATCGGGTCAGCGTGAGGGCTGGCGCGCCGGAGTCCATGTAGTCGTACTGGACAACCGTCCCGCGGGTGGTCGTGCCGCTCGATGGATGAAGGCTGCGAGATTGAGCGATGGGCGGAGGAGCAGGTTGCCTCGGCGAAACTTGGCGACGTACGGCGAGTCCGGCGCGCAGCGTCGATGCTGCGACGCACCGCTGAGCAACCTGCGGGTCGGCTGACGGAGGTCTTCGAAGCGCGTGCGGAGCTGCAGGCCGCGTACGACTTCATCGAGGGCGACATCTCTTCGAGGGCGCTCATCACGGGGTTCGCGAAGGCGTCGCTTCGCGTGGTGGGCGGCGCCTCGTTCTTCTACGCGATCGTCGATGGGACCAGCTTCTCGCTCACGGACGCCTCGAAGACGAAGGACTTCGGATCCATCGGCATGCGCTCGCTGCCGACGCGAGGGTTGAAGGTCCTCGACATGCTCGCGGTAGCTGCCGACGGCACTCCCGTGGGGTTGCTCGATCTCGAGTTCTGGGCGCGCGGGCCGAAGAGCAAGAAACCGCGGTCCGTGCGACGACGCGAAGGGGAAACCGAGACGGCACGATGGGCCGACTTCGTGACCCGTACCGGCGAACAGGTGCACCAGGAGGCGCCCTCGTGTGTGCCGTGGTTCCTGATCGACCGTGAGGGTGACAACGCCGGGGTTCTGCGTGCCGCTGCGAAGCACGGGCATTTCACCATTCGCGCCGTCCAGGACCGTCCTGTGGTGCTCGCGAACGGCCGACGGCGCCTGCTGTTCAAGCACATGCACAAGCGCCGCACCGTGGGCAGCTACTACCTCGACGTGCCCGCCGGGCCGAACCGACGCGCCCGCCGCGCACTGCTCGACGTGCGCTTCGCCGACGTCGTGCTCGATCTACCTGAGTACGCCACGGACAGCCGCACGACGTTGAGCGTGCGCGTGGTCTGGGCCCACGAGCGTCGTGCGCCGCACGGCGAAGACCGTATCGATTGGATGCTCCTCACCGACGCCGACGTGAACGGGTTCGATGACGCCATGGACATCATCGCGGGCTACAGCCACAGGTGGCGGGCGGAAGACTTTCACCGGGCCTGGAAGCGCGGTCATTGCAACGTCGAGGACACACAGCTGCACACCAAGGACCACGTCATCCGCTGGGCTACAATGCTCGCTGCCGTGGCTGCTCGCGTCGAACGCCTCAAGCACCTCGCCCGCACCCAACCCGATGCTCCGGCCACGATCGCGCTGTCCGCGATCGAGATCGAGGCGCTCCGCGCCGCGAAGACCAAGATCAAGATGCGCACCGAGACCATCCCGGAGGGCGTGCCCAGCATCGCCCAAGCCGTCCGCTGGATCGCCGACCTCGGCGGCTACACCGGCAAGTCCTCCGGCGGGCCCCCGGGCTCCACGACGATCGGACGTGGGTTGGAGCGCCTGATGATCTGGGCCGACGCGTTCGAATATGCCGAGAAACTGCGGCAAAAATGAGACCAATGCCCAGGGCTGACGCCCGGGGTTCTATACGTTTTATTTGTGCCAGTACGTGTCCAGGTAAATCTCGTCCTCGTCGTCGGTCAGCCCCGCCCCGTGGCGGTTGTCGGACCATGCGGTGACGAAGCTGGTCCCCGTCGCCGCCAGGGTCGGGTACATCGGCGGGAGCGCGATCGAGCCGGGCATCTCCACGTACGTGTCGAGCAGCTTCGAGAGGTCCGGCGCGACGGTGTTGGCGGCCATGCCGATGTGGCCGCCGGTCGGGTCGCACTCCGATCGTTGATCCTCCCAGAACAGCGCGAACCCCTCGGGCACCTGCGCGATTCGCGGGTACTCGCGCGTGCCCTGGTGATTGAAGATCGGCTTGGGCGCGGCGAGGAGCTTGCCCGTCTCGTCGATCTTCACCGCGAAGACGAGGTCGCGCTCCTCCGTGTCGTCGCACCCGACGGGGTTCTCCGCGGCGGCGGTGTCCACGCCCTCGTAGACCAGGACGAAGGAGCCGTCGGGGAGCGCGAGGAGGTGGTTGCCGAAGAGCTGCGGATCCCAGCTCGTCGCCTCGACGGGCGCGGGTTTGTTCGCCAGCGTGCCGGTGGCGAGGTCCACCACGGCGAGGAAGACCTTGGGCTCGTTGAGCTGGACGAGGACGTTGTACACGTCGCGCACGTACGCGACGAGGCAGACGCCGGCGTTGCAGGCGATGCTCATCTCGGCGAGCGGCTCGAGGGCCTGCGGGCCCTGGGTGCTCTCCGGAGGCTGCGGCTGGTCGCTGTCGAGCGTGAGGGGCCCGGAGAGCATGTTCTTGCTCGTGTCCCAGCGGGCGAAGCGGATCTCGACGGGCGGCGGGTTGCTCGGATCGGTCGCCGGCGTGATGTGCAGCCACGCGGCCGAGAAGCCGCTCGGGTCGGCACCGGCGGTCTGCTGGGAGAACGCCGCCTGGCCCTGCGTGAGGTCCATCGTCGGGACGAGGACCTTCTGCCCGCCGGGATCGACGACGCGCATCTTCACCAGCCAGTGCGGGTCGTTCGGCTTCTGGACCATGTACACCACGCCGATGCCCATCGGGCCGAACGCCGTGTAGCCGGAGAGCGGCTCGTCGCCCGGGTCGTTCAGCAGGACGTCGCTCGGGAGGAGGCGCTGGAAGGCGCCGTCGAGCTGGTTGAAGAAGAGCTTGTGCCTGCCGGGGTCGTCGACCCAGGTGTAGTCGAGCACGTCGGCGGCCGTGTCGTGGACGAGGTGGCTCCCGAAGGCGATGCCGTCGGTCGCGACGTGGGTGAGCTCGAAGCTCCCGGCGCCGAGGACGAGCGTCCCCTTCGCCGTCGCCGTCACCTTGCCCCCGGTCTTCGCCTCCGCCACGAGCATGTGGGGGACCGGGTTCGAGCGGCTGGACGTCGACCATCGCGACGTAGCCGTTCGTGTCCTTGGTGGCGGCCGCCGGGGTGCCGTTGTCGATCGTGACGTCGACGCTGTCGGGCGTGGCGCCGAAGACGGCGACGACGACGGGGATCTGCGGGAAGAGGGCGGTGTCGGCGTAGGCCGCGCCGTGAACGAGCTGGGGTAACGCGAGCGTGGTGGACGTGCTGCCCCCGCCGGTGTCGCCGGACCCGCCCGTGCCCGTGCTGCCGCTCGAGGCCGCGGCGTGCCCGCCCGTGCCGGTGGCGCTGGTGGCCGTCGCGGCCCCGCCGCTCCCGGTCGAGGCCGAGCTTCTGCATCGTCCCGCTGCCGCCGCCGCACGCCGCGGCGAGCGCGATGGCCGAGGCCAGACAGACGACGGGCACGAGGGGACGGCGAAGGCGGGCCATGATGTGGCGATGGTATCCCCGTGCCAGTAGCCCGGGGGAGCCGAAACAGGCCGCGCGCGCGGAGGTTACTGGGCGAACGTGAGCGGGACGCCCAGCGTCGCCTGGCCTTGCGGCGGCGCGGAGAAGCGCGCCCGCTGGATCACGCCCGAGAGGCACTTCACGAGATCGGGCGAGAGCCCGGGGCCGCCCTTCGCCGTGACGCCGGTCACCGCGCCGTCGACGCCGACCTTCACGTCGAAGCTCACCGCGCCCGCCATGCTCGGATCGTCATCGAGCGCGCGCACGTAGCAGCGCTTGAAGGCCACCTGGAGGCCGGCGATCACGCGCGACACGTCCGACATCCCCGACGGCACGCGCAGCTCCCCCGTGCCCACCGAGGGCCCCGTCACGCGCGGATGCGACCCGCTCCTTGCAGCCTCGATGGGATCGACGCCCGTGAGATCCATGCCGCCGAAGAGGTGGAGCGCCGTGGATCGGGGCTCCGGAGGCCCCGATGGAGCCGCGACCTGGGGCTGCGCGGTCGCCGCCGGGGTCGGCGCAGGTGGCGGGGTGGCGGACGCCGGCGGTGGAGGCGGCGCGGAGACGGCGGGCGCGGGCGATGGAGGAGGCGCGGGGAGGGCGGGCGCGGGGAGGGGAGCCGCGCACGCGGTGAGGAGGTTGAGGAGGAGGGCTGCGCCGGCGGTACGCATGGTGGGAGAGCCCGGGATCCGTCCCATCCTACGCCGTCCATTTCGATTGCGCACCGCGCGTGCCCGGCCGCTCTCCGTGGATGGCGCCGGTGCTCCCGTCGAAGCTACCCCTTCGCGCTCCTGAGCCGTTCGTTCTCGGCCTCGACCTCGCGCAGCCTCCGCTCCGGCTCGGCGATGCGCGCCTCCGCGTCCCGGATCGCTTCTGACTTCGGGACCTCGGCCGGGAGCATCGCCACCACCTTCGCCCGCTCGGCCGCCGTCATCGCCGCCCACGCTTCCTCGCTGGGTGAGCGTGGATCGGCCGGGTCCAGCACGTAGCCTCCGGGGAGCCGCCGCGCCATGCCCCACTCTACCACCCCGCGAGGATCGCCGCCCATACGTCGTCCTGGCTCACCCGACACCGTTTCCACGGACCGCGAGGGATGGCGCTGGCCGGGCGTGCGGGGCCGCGGCGCCGGGCTATCCGCGCGGCTCGACATTGCCTCCCCGCATGACGGTGTCTTCGTTCACTTCCGCGTCCGCGATCTTCGCGGCGACGATGCCCGCGTCCGAGGCGAGCGCCGGCATCGACGGCAGCGTCCCGGCGAGCGGCGGCGCGGTCGCGCGCTTCGCGTGGAAGTCTGCGACGGTGCGCCGATGATCCGGCGTGACGCGCTCGGGCTCTACACCGTCCAGCGGATGTGGGCGTCGCTGCGAGACGGGCGCCCGCGGTTCGATGAGCCGCGGCGGAGGATGCGGAGGTGCCCCGCTTCGTCGCTCGCCCGGCCGCTGCCTGAGCCCGGCCGCGGGCTCGGCGGACGGCGGGTTAGCAGTGGCAGCGGTCGACAACGCGCGCTCGGCTTCCGGCGCGCCCGGGTCGCTCCGCGTGTAGAACACACGCTCTAAATCAACGAGCACAATCCTCGTTCAAGGAGCCGCTGAGCAACGTATGGAACCCCGGGCGTGAGCCCGCGGACCGGAGCCGCATGCGTCAGCACGCGGAGGCCGCGGCACAGCCCCCTGACGTCATGGTCCCCGCGCTCACGCGCGAGGCTCCGGTCCGCGGGCTCACGCCCGTGGGTTCCATCGTTGTGTCAGGATCGCGCTCGGCCATTTAGCGTCCTGCGCGCACGCCGTTGTTCGACGTACTGCGCGATCAAGACAGCGACGTCTGCGACGGCTGCAACCTCAAGCACCATGGGCTGCCTCCGCGCGTGCTGCTCGGTCAGCGGGCTCCGGCGCGGCGTGCCTGGCGCGTACGACGACGGCGACGAGCACGACCGCGAGCGCGAGCGCGATGATCGCGACACGCGAGCGCCGGACCGTGAGGCGCGCGAGCATCACGCGAGAACGCGACGCCGCCCCGGTGTGGTGTCCGACGATGCGCACGCAGCCCCAGCCGGACCGGGGCGAGCGCCGCCCGAGCGCCGGGCAGGATGCAAGGCGGCGCCCCGGTGCCGGATGAGGTTTGTAAACAATCCCGGAAAGGCGCCGGCGCGCCGGGAGAAGTCACGGGCGCGCTGGGAGAAGTTACGAGAGGGACGGGAAGAGACAGGAGAGGGTCGCGAAGAGACAGAAGAGGGACGGGAAGAGACAGGAGAGGGTCGCGAAGAGGCAGAGGAGGGTCGCGAAGAGACAAGAGAGGGACGTGAAGAGGCAGAAGAGGGTCGCGAAGAGACAAGAGAGGGTCGCGAAGAGGCAGAAGAGGGTCGCGAAGAGACAAGAGAGGGTCGCGAAGAGGCAGAAGAGGGTCGCGAAGAGACAAGAGAGGGTCGCGAAGAGGCAGAAGAGGGTCGCGAAGAGACAGAAGAGGGTCGCGAAGAGACAAGAGAGGGACGCGAAGAGACAGAAGAGGGTCGCGAAGAGGCAAGAGAGGGTTGCGAAGAGACAGAAGAGGGTCGCGAAGGGACAGAATAGGGTCGCGAAGAGGCAAGAGAGGGTCGCGAAAAGACAGAAGAGGGTCGCGAGGAGACAGAAGAGGGGCGCGAAGAGACAAGAGAGGGTCGCGAAGAGACAGAAGAGGGTCGCGAAGAGACAGAAGAGGGACGCGAAGAGGCAAGAGAGGGACGGGACCGCCGGGAGCAGGAACGGGAGCGACGGGAGACCAGCGCGGGGCGCGCTCCCGCGTGACCTGTAACCGCCCGCGGTCGCCGTCGGTGGTCCACTCGCGATCGGTGTGGGTACACGGATGGACAGGTCGACGCCCAGACACTCACGCTCTTTGTCGGCGGCTGCGGCAAGTCCACCCTGCTCGGATGCATCCACCGCGATCTCGACCCCGCCTCGCACCTCGTCGTCTACTCCTCGCTCACGACCCTCGGGCCCTTCGGCCTGCTCTCCAGCCTCGTCGCCAAGCTCGGCATGCGGCCCCGCCGCTTCGAGGGCGAGACCGCCCAGGACCTCATCGCGCATTTGCGCGGCTCGTCCAAGAGCGTCGTCCTCGTCCTCGACGAGGCCCACCTCATGCCCGACGCCTCGCTCGACGACCTGCGCCTGCTCACCGCCGACAGCATCGACAAGAAGAGCCCCTTCGCCCTCGTGCTCGCTGGCCAGCCTCTGCTCCGCGAGCGGCTCGCCGAGCCCCAGCATTATGCGCTCGCGCAGCGCATCACGGTGCGCGTACGCCTGCGGCCGCTGACCGAGAGCGAGGCCGTGCTCTTCCTCGACAAGCACATGCGCGCCGCCGGCGCCACGAAGAACCTCTTCGAGCCCAACGCCGTCACGCCGCTCTTCCAGCACAGCCGCGGCATCCCGCGCCTGCTCCAGAACCTCGCCCTCGGCGCCCTGCTCGCCGCCGCCAACGCCAACAAGAAGCTGGTCGACACCGACTCCGTGCAGCAGTCGTTGCTCGATGCGGAGGCGCCATGAAACACACCACCCACGTCTACGCCGCGCGACTGCCCAATCCCGCTCCGCTGCTCGACATCGCCGAAGAGCGACCGCTGCCAGCCGAGCACGCGCCCGAGGCCGGAGCGGTGGGCGAGCGCGAATCACCGCGCATGATTCTCGAACAACATCAGGCTGGCCGTTGATCATGCGGCTTGCTGGATGACAGGCCCTGCGCCGGTAACCCGCCGCCAGACGTACCGGAGGAGGTACGCGCGGGCATTGCCGAGCAGGGCCTTCATGGTCTTGCAGCGGTGGTTGCGGGTGACATTGGCGTGCAGGTCCTGCCAGACGCGCTCGATGCGGTTCGCGTCGGGGCAGTAGGGCGGCAGGAAGTGCAGGACGATGCGACCGCCGAGCTCTTCGAGGGTGCGGCGGGTCATGTGGGCGGAGTGGATGGCGTAGTTGTCGACGACGAGGTGGATGCGCCGGGCGACGGTGCCGTAGTGCTTGGCGAGATCTCGCAGCAGCGCGCAGAAGAGCGCAGCGTCTTTGCGCGCGAGACCCGTCGTGTGCAGCGTCCCGGTGCGGACGTCGAGGGCGCCGGCCAGGTAGAACTTCTCGTTCTTGCCCGGCGTGACGACGCGGCGCTGCTGACCGGGGAGCATCCAGTCGCGACCAATCTTCGGGTTGAGGTGGATGTCGACTTCGTCGGCGTAGAGCACGGGCTCGGTTGCGCTCGCGCGCTCCTCCAGAGCGCGGATCTCGGTGAGCCGGGCCTGGCGCGGATTGCGCTTCCAGGGGCAGAGGACGACGGGTTTGGGCATGCCGAGCCGTGCGCCGAGAAGGCACCGTCCGCCTTGGGCCTGCCGTTGCGGTGTCGCTTGTCGTAGAGGCCCGCGACGCCCTCCGCCACGTACGCGTGCCCCGCGCGCACGACCGTCGAGACGGCGATGGCCAGGATCTCGGCAATCTTGGGGCTACTCATGCCTCGGCCGAGCAAGGCGACCGCGTAGAAGCGCATCGCCGTGGCAAAGTCGCCGGCCTTGCGGACGATCCGCATCAGAAGGCGGCGCTCCGCCCCGTCCATTTGGGGTACGATGTTCACGCGGGACTCCTGGTCGTTGGGGTGCTTGGCAGCTCCCAAACCGACGAGGGGGCCCGTCTATTTCCATCGAGAAACTACGTGTTGATCGAGATCTCTGCGCGGTGATTCCAGCTCAGGGCGCGTAGCGCACGATCGCTTCCGAGGGGATGAAGCTCCCCGTGTACGGGGGCTGCGGCAGGACCGTCCCCTGGCCGGGGTCGAACGCGGGGTCGCTGCTCGCGACGACGAGGGCTCCGCAGGCGTCGATACCCGCGAGGTACTGGCCGGTGATGGCGAAATCGCGGCCCCACACGTACGTGCCCGAGGGCGCGTAGCGGGCGACGACCGTATCGTGGCTGGCCGCCGTGATCGCCCCGCCGCCGAGATCCGCCGTACCGCTCCAGCCCGTCCGGAGGTAGACGTCGCCTGTTTCCACCACCGTCACCCAGGGGCCCGCGAAGGTGACGCCGGCGCCGCCGAAACGCCTGCCCCAGCGGTAGTTGCCCGCGACGTCGAGCTTGCCGAGGACGAAGTCCTGACTCCCAATCGGCGCCAGCGGCCCTCCGCCGAAGTCGAACGGCGCCGCGCCGACGAGGCCGCTCACGACCTCGCTGCCCGCCGAGTCGAGGGCGACGGCGAGCCCGGGCGCCGGCAGGGACGTGCCGAAGACGCAGCTCCCCGAAGGATCGAGGCGCGTGACGAAGGTGCTGCCGCCGGCCGCCGCCGACGACGCGCCGCAGCCCAAATCGAGGCTCGTGGTCGCGGACGCGCTCACGACCACGCCCTGCGTGTCGGCGACAATCGCGGGGACGGCGGGGAGGACGTGGCTGAAGATACAGGTCGACGTCGGCCCGAGGTGCGCGACGTAGCCGCTCGTCGATCCGGTGGGGGTCATGGGGCCGCAGCCGAGATCGAGGGTCGCAGTGAGCGCGCCGGAGACGTACGTGCCGCCCGCCCCGTCGGAGACCGGTGGATAGGATGGAGTCGCGACGATCTGCCCGCTCGGCGTGGAGGCCTGGGTGGCGAGGAGCCCGCAGCAGTAATCGCCCACGAGGCCCGCGGGACACGACGACACGTTCCCTTGGCTCGGCGCGCCGCCGTTCGCGGGTTGCTCCTCGAACCAGGCACCCCCGCAGCTCGCCGGGTCGAAGGGGATGCCGCACGACATGCAGCCGCCGATCTGGACGACGAGATCGTTGCCGGGCTGGATCACGAAGCTTTCGTCAGAGGAGACGCTCTTGATTTCGAAGTCGAGGTTCACCTGCGCGCCCTGCCCCGCGACCTGATAGTACCCCGACATGAGCAAGGCGCCCGAACCGTTGAACCGCTCGTAAGCGGCGACGTTGGTATTGGTTGGCCCCGCCGGGGGTAGATTGCCACGGCACCCCATGCCGATCGCGACATCGCCGGTGGGGCCGAGGGCCAGCTTGAACGTCGGCAGCGGGGTGAAGGAGGGCGGCGTGTCGTTACACGCCGCGTCCTGCGCCACCTCGACCCAGAACGATGTCGCCGCCGTTCTTGGTTGGATCGACCCCGACGCTGCAATCCGCCCAGCTCGTCGTGGGGCCCCCGACCGGCGGCCCTGGGTACGTCCCGCCGCTCGACGACGACGCGGAAGACGAGCTGCTCGCGCTCGTGCTGGCGCTCGTGCTCGTGCTCGTGCTCGCGCTGGCGCTCGTGCTCGTGCTCGTGCTCGCGCTGGCGCTCGTGCTCGTGCTCGTGCTCGCGCTGGCGCTCGTGCTCGCGCTGGCGCTCGCGCTGGTGCTCGCGCTCGTGCTCGCGCTTGTGCTCGCGCTGGTGCTCGCGCTCGTTCCCGTGCTCGCGCTCGCGCTCGTCACCGCCGCGCCGCCCGCAGCGCCTGAACCCGTGGTGCTCGCCGTCGCGGCGCCGCCCATCCCACCCGAACCCACCGTGGCTCCACTCGCGGCGCCGCCCATCCCCGTCCCCGCGCTCGTGCTCGTTCCCGTGCTCGTGTTCGTTCCCGTTCCCGTGCTCGCGCTCGTCACGGTCGCGCCGCTCGCAGCGCCCGAACCCGTGGTGCTCGCCGTCGCGGCGCCGCCCATCCCACCTGAACCCACCGTGGCCCCACTCGCGGCGCCGCCCATCCCCGTCCCCGTTCCCGTGCTCGCGCTCGTGCTCGCTCCCGTGGTCGTGCTCGTTCCCGTGCTCGCGCTCGTGATCGTTCCCGTTCCCGTGCTCGTGCTCGTCACGGTCGCGCCGCCCGCAGCGCCCGAACCCGTGGTGCTCGCCGTCGCGGCGCCGCCCATCCCACCTGAACCCACCGTGGCCCCACCCCCGGCGCCGCCCATCCCCGTCCCCGTGCTCGCGCTCGTGCTCGTGCTCGTGGTCGTTCCGGTGCTCGTGCTCGTGCTCGTTCCGGTGCTCGTGCTCGTTCCCGTGCCCGCGCCGGTGCTCGTCCCCGCGCCCGTGCTCGTGCTCGACGCCCCGCCGGCGCCTTCTACGGTGCCCGAGCTGCACCCCCCTCCCACGCACGCCACCAGCACGAGCGGCAGCCCCACGGCACGAAGCAACGGTCTGCGTCCCATCACGGTGTCGTTCAAGTGAAGCTCCTCTCTCGGCGACAGTTCGATGCACGAGCCCGGCGCCGCATTCACTGTCATTCTCGCACACCGTCGTCGCCGGGTCGTCGCCGCGTCCGAAAACGGCCAGACACCCCCCCGACGGCGCGTTACAAAGAGGGCGTGCAGCTCGATGGGGACACCTGCTACCGCGCCCTCGAGGCGCGCGACGCGCGCTTCGACGGCGTGTTCTACGTGGGCGTGGCGACGACCGGCGTCTATTGCCGCCCCGTCTGCCGCGCCCGCACCCCCCGGCGCGACCGCTGCGCCTTCTACCGCACCGCCGCCGAGGCCGAGCACGCCGCGTTCCGCGCCTGCTTCCGCTGCCGGCCGGAGCTCGGCGGTCGCATCGTCCTGCACTTCCTGCCGCCCTACTGCCCCCGACGCGAACCGCATCGAGCGCGTCTGGCAGGACCTGCACGCCAATGTCACCCGCAACCACCGCTGCAAGACCATGAGGGCCCTGCTCGGCAATGCCCGCGCGTACCTCCTCCGGTACGTCTGGCGGCGGGTTACCGGCGCAGAGCCTGTCATCCAGCAAGCCGCATGATCAACGGCGCCGCTCCCTACCAGGGGAAGTAGTACGCGTGGTACGCGTAGCGCGGGAGCAGGTTCTCGAACATCGCCCGCTCCTCCGGGTGCGCCGCGAGGCGCGAGTGCCAGTGCTGGTGGAGCGCCTGGAGCGAAACGACGCTCGGCACCCCGTATCGGATCCGGATCGCGTCGACCGTGTGCCGCCACGCTCTGAGCTCGGCGCAGATTGACGCGTACGTCGTGAGATCCACGTCGCGGACGTAGACGGTGGCCGTGGCGCCCGCGCCCTCGAAGGGCGTCGCCGCGACGATCTTCTGGAGGCTCTCGTCCCCGAGGGGGAGCGTCTCGCCCCACGTGCTGCGCATCACCGGGATCTTCTCCGTCAGCGCGCAGCGCTTCTGCGGCGGCAGCTGGTCCTTCGACACGAAGGGGAGCTTGCCGCGCTCGCGCCAGGCCTCGGGCGAGAGGTCGAGGGCCATCGCGGTGCTCGCGAGGCCCGCGGGCGGGGGCGCGACCGCAGGCGATGGCACCGGCTCGGGCACGGGGCATGCCGGCGCCTCGTGGGCCTGCGGCGCGGCACCCTCGCCCCCGTTGTCCTTTACGCCGCCCGCCGCGCTCGCGCGGAGGCGCGCGAGGATGGCGCGCTCCATGCGCTCTTCGTCCTCCGACGCCTCCGGCTCGGCCTGGTCCTCGGCGCCGAGCAGCTCCCGGACGATCCTCGGCTGGGGGCCGCCGTGGTGGATCCAGAGATCGAGGTCGTTCATGTGGCCTCGCCTCCCCGCGCCTCGAGCTGCCGGATGAGCTCCCCTGAGCCTCTCCCTCGCCCAGCCGAGGTGCCGCTTGAAGGTCCCGAACGGGATGCCCAGGACGCCCGTCCCCAGCCCGAAGACGATTTCGAAAAAAAGTTCGCCGGAAGCGATCCGTTTTGGAGGCGACCTCCGACTAACTCTACAGAGGCGGAGATCGCCGCCTCGCACGGACCCCGGCAACGGGGTTCTGGACCTGCTCGTCCACGAAAGGAGAAGCCCATGAGTACCGCCAGCGATGCGGCGAGGGTGGATCTGCCCCTCCCGAACACCATCAACGCCAAGGAAGTCGTCACGACGTGCACCGCCCAGTCGGGCGTCATCAAGCAGTGCGCCGCCTACGCGAGCACGCCGACCGTGCAGGCCACGGTCGTCGACAGGGACAACGCCGTCGCCGCGCTCGCGACGACCGACGGCAAGATCGACAACCTGGAGGCCCAGGTCCGGACGCTGAAGACGACGCGCGTGCAGCAGATCTCCACCGTCCGTCTGAAGCACGACAACGTTGAGGCGGCGCTCAACACCGCCAGCAACGGCGATCCGGCCGCCGCTCAGGCCTGGGTGGGGAAGACCAAGGCGCGCGCCAAGCCCGTCCCCGTGACCCAGGACGTGACGCCGCCCACGGGCGCGAGCCTCCGGTCCCTCAAGAAGCAGCACGGCGTGGTGATGGCCCGCTGCAACCCCGAGCCCAGCGCCGAGGGCTACCTGTTCCAGACGGGCGGCGACCCGAACCACCCGGAGACCTGGCCGGCCCCGGCGTTCAGCAAGGGCCACACGTTCAAGCTCAGGAACCAGCCGATCGGGGCGACCGTCAACCTGCGCATCGCCATCGTCCGCCGCGGCTCCGTGCAGTCGCAGTACACGCAGGTGCTCCAGGTGGTCGTCACCTGAGCGCGGCGGCAGGAGAGCGCCCGCGCCCTCACGCCCCAGGTCGGGCGTGACGGGCGCGGGCCAAGCTCCTCCCGCCCCTCGGGTCTCAGCTCCCGCCCCATGCGCGCGCCCCCCAAGCTCCTCCTCGCCTCCCTCGCCCTGGCCGCCTGCGCCGAGCGCCCGCTGCCGCCTCCGCCCGAAGCGCCCTCGCAGCCGCAGCCGCAGCGCGTCGAGCGAGCCCCGGTCCCTGAGGTCGTCGCCGACGACGGGCCTCCCCCCGGCGCGACGCCCGTGGTCCTCCGTGGCATCCCGCACGTGCGGCAGAAGCCCGACTTCTGCGGCGAGGCGTGCGCCGAGATGGTCCTCGCCTGGATGGGTCGGAAGGGGACGCAGGACGATGTGTTCGACCTGTCCGGCATCGACCCGGCGCTCGGCCGCGGGGCCATCACGCCGGAGCTGAAGCGGGGTCTCACGCGCCTCGGCTTCCGGGTCGGCGACGTGTGGTACCCCGTCCAGGCGGCGCACGCCCCTGCGGAGCTGTCGCGGCAGTTCGCCGCGGTGTACGCCGACCTCGCGCGCGGCGTGCCCTCGATCGTGTGCATGCACTACGACGAGACCCCGCACACGACGGAGCACTTCCGCCTCGTGGTCGGCTACGACCCGGCGACGGACGAGGTGATCTACCACGAGCCGGCGGAGGACCACGGCGCCTACCGGCGGATGAAGCGCGCGCGCATGCTCCGCCTCTGGCCGCTGAAGTACGACCCGGCGCGCTGGACGCTCATCCGGTTCCGCCTCGATCTCGACCCCGCCGCCGCGCGCGCCGCGGGCCCTCCCGAGCGGGAGCTGAACCACGGCCACACGGCCGCCGAGTACGCGCAGCACGTGCTGGCGCTCCAGCGGCGCCTGGGGCCCGGCTTCACCGTGCGGCTGGAGCCGCCCTTCGTCGTCGCGGGCGACGAGCCGGAGGACATGGTGCGCGCCCGGACGGTGGAGGTCGTGCGCTGGGCCGCGGCGAAGCTCCGGGCGGACTTCTTCGAGAAGGAGCCCGCGCGCATCCTCGACGTCCTGCTCTTCAAGGACGCGCGCAGCTACCGCACGCGGGCCATCGACCTGTTCCACAGCGAGCCCACGACGCCCTACGGCTACTACACGTCGGAGAACGGGGCGCTCGTGATGAACATCGCGACGGGCGGCGGCACGCTCGTCCACGAGATGGTCCACCCGTTCGTCGAGGCCGACTTCCCGGACGCGCCGCCGTGGCTCAACGAGGGGCTGGGCTCGCTCTTCGAGCAGTCCGATGAGCGCGACGGGCACATCGTCGGCCTCACCAACTGGCGCCTCGCCGGCCTCCAGCGCGCCATCGCCGAGCACCGCGTGCCGCCCATCGAGGGGCTGCTCCTCGCCGACGCCCACGCGTTCTACGACGAGGACCAGGGCACCAACTACGCGGTGGCACGCTACCTCTGCTACTACCTCCAGGAGCGCGGCCTGCTCGTGCGCTTCTACCATGAGTTCAGGGCGCACGCGGCGAGCGACCCGCACGGGATCGCGACGCTGAAGGGCGTGCTCGAGGAGACGGATCTCGCCGACTTCCAGCGGCGCTGGGAGGGGTACGTGGCCCGGCTGCGCTTCCCGCAGCGCTAGTACTCCTGCGTCATTGGCCCCATAGACATAAGCGAATCAACCTACCGAACCGGAAGCGGCAGCGCCCGGCCGCGAGCGGTAGCGAGCCGGCTCGCTTCCGCTCGCGGCCGGGCGCTGCCGCTTCCGGTTCGGATGGCTGTACCTGACCCTGGAGGAGGGCGCGGGCGAGCGCGACGGCGGTACAGTGACGCAGTGATGCTGGGGATCAGCCGCTGGTGACGGGCGTGCGGGTGGCTTCGTCGACCGAGACGTCGGCGTCGATCGAGATCGCGCCCGCGGTGTCGATGGTGACCTGGTAGTGCTGGAGCGGGGAGCTGGCCGGTCCGCGGAGGACGTTGCCGTTCGCGTCGAACTGGCTTCCGTGGCAGAAGCAGGCGATGCCCTGCGGCGAGACGGATCCCTGGCCGTTCATCTCGCAGCCGGCGTGCGTGCAGACGAGCGACATCGCGTAGACGCCCTGCGCGTCGCGGCCGACGGCGAGCGGCGCCGACGAGAGCGCGGTGAGCGACCCGACGGGGACGCTGCTCACGTTGCCCCCGTCGTACGTGCCGCTCAGCGCGCCTCCGCAGCCGACGCCGAGCGACGCTGCGCCGGCGAGCACGCTGCCGCCGGCCACGACCTGGAGGAAACGACGCCTGTGACAGACTTGGCTCGACATGAGGAAGCTACTCCTTGGAAGCGCCCGGCGTGGGCCCGGGCTGGCTTGCATGCGTCCTTCGCCCCGGCGCCGAGGATCCTTCAGGCGCCGGACGGGGCAAGCCGTCCCCGCTCAGCTACGGTACCGCTCCTCCCATGCGCGCCGCCCGTCGAAGCCGAGGCGGGTGAGCCGCGGGAGCGCGACCCCCTCGATCGCCTGGTAGAAGGCGTCGACGCGCAGCTCGGGTGGGATCACGCCGAGCTCGACCAGCGCGGGGTCGACCGCGCCGTCACCTGCTTCGAGCCTTCGGAGCGCGGGCAGCGCGGCGCCCTGCTCGAACGCGCCGAGGCTCCGCGACAAATCGCGCTGGAGCAGCTCGCGCACCTCGTCCGAGCACTCCGGCACGAGTTCGACGGCCGCGTGCCAGCAGAGCGTGGCGTGGCGGGCCTCGTCCCGCAGGATGGCGGAGAGCGCCGCGCGCGTGCAAGGCTCCCGGGCGCCGCGCCGGCCGGCGCGGAAGAGCCCGACCAACACGGTCTCGCCGACCGCGCCCTCGAAGAGCAGGAGCGAGAGCGCCTGCCTCCCACGGTCGCCCGCGTGCGCAGAGAGCCTCGCGCGGACGCGCTCGAGATTCCGCCGCAGGTGGGGGCGCGCCGAAGCGGACCGAGAGGTCGAGGCAGAGGGTGGCGTGGGCGATCTCGTCGCGCACGACGCGCTCGAGCGCGGCGGTGAGGTCGAGCGGGGCGCCGAGGTGGAGGCAGCCCGCGACGATCTCGGCGAACACCGCGGCCGAGCGGTACTCCTCCTCGGCCTTCAACGTCCAGGCGCGCGCGGCGAAGGCGACGTGGGCAGGGTCGTAGCGCGAGACGTCGGGCGGCGGGAGCGCGCTGGAGAGCGAAGGGCCGCCCCGGCGGGCGAGGTAAGAGGAGGCGGTGCGGCGGAGTGGCTTCACGGTCCGGGGGACAGGATACGGGACTTCGCGCCGGCGGGCCCGGGTAGCCACCGGCGAAGCTCCTCGCTCACTTCGTGCAGTAGTCGCTGCAGATGACGCCCACGCCGCCGCACGCGGCCGCGACGGCGACGACGCAGGGGATGCCCGCCACGCCGAGGGTCAAGAGGGTTCCGGCCGCGCACATCGTGGTGGTCACGGTGCACCCGGCGGCCGTCGCGGCCGCGCACGCGACGAGGCACGGGAGATGAGAGCGCTCGTGCTGCGGGGTTGGCGCGGTCGCCGGCGCGTGCCGCGGCTTCATGGGGTGGGAATTTTCCGGTGCGTCGGCGCTGTCCAGGCCGGCCATGGGGAGCGTGCACGGGATGGATAGCGAAAGCGCGGCGACGAGGTGACGCATGCCCCCTCCTGTCTGTCGCGGTCATGCGTTGCGAGATCCGCGCCGCGGCCGGGCTGAGCAAGGAGGGGGCAGCCTCAGGTGTGCGCGGCCAGCGCCGCGTCGACGATCTCCACCGCCAGCCTCACCTCTTCTTCGCCCAGCGCCGCGTCGTCCCCCTGGCTCGCCGCGAGCAGCCGCTCGCGCCTCTCACCGCGCAGGAGCAGGCGCGCGCCGCCGCACGCTCGGCAGATCAGCCCGCCCTCGCCCGGGTCGAGGTAGGCGCTCGCGCCGGGCTCGCACGGCTTGCCGCAGCGGACGCAGCGCGCGAGGTCCATGCCCCAGCCGACGGCGATCAGGAGCCGGAGGCCCATGCCCGCGACGAGGGCGTCGGGGGATGGGTCGGCCTCGGGGGCGTCGAGGCGGTCGAGCAGGGCGTTGATCTCGAGCCAGAGCGCCGGCTCCGGGGTGTGCGGGGGGGCGGCGCGGCGGACCCAGCGCAGGGCACGGCCGGCGGCCTCGAGGCGGTCGAGGCTCGCCGTGAGGCCGAGGCGGGGGCGGACGAGGGTGCTCTCGACCAGGAAGGCGACGTCGCCGGCGACGCGCTCCTCCAGCCCCACGCGGAGCAGGTGCATCGGCTCCAGGGCGGGGAAGCGGTGGCGGGAGCGGCGCGCCGAGCGGGCGACCGCGGCGAGGACGCCCTTGGCCTCGGTGAAGAGGGTGACCATGGCGTCGGCGTCGCCGAACGGGACGCTACGGACGAGCAGGGCCTCCGTGCGGAGGCGCTCGCGGGCGGTCCTGGACGCCATCCCGTCAAGCCATAGCACCGCCCCTCCCAAACAGGACCGGTCCCGATGGGGGGAGACCCCCATACCCCCCGGATCAGATGGTGAGCCGTTCTACCAGGGGCGGGCGTCAGTTAGACCAAGGTGGTAACGCTCACGCTCACGGCCTGCGACAGCTCCGGGGGCATGTCGTGCCCTTCGCCCTTCCGCGGGCGGAGGACGATGCTCAGCGCGAGCGTGAACAGGATGAGCAGGACCACGAAGGCGATGGCCACGCCGAAGCGCTTGCCCGAGGAGCGGCGCGCCGGCGCCGCGATGGGGAGCGGGGTGACCCAGGCGACGCGGCGGCTGGCCGTGTACCGGGCGAGCACGTCGTCGACCGAGAGCGAGACGGCCCGCGCGTACGCCTTCAAGAACCCTCGGACGAACACTTCGCCGGGCAGGTCGTCGAAATGGTCCGCCTCGATCCTGTCGATCGAGGTGACGGGGATGCGCGTCGCGCGGGAGACCTCCTCCACGCTCATCGCCCTCGCCTCTCGGGTTCGCTTCAGGTAGCGGCCGATCGAGTCCATTTCCTTCCTAGTCGTCCGTCGTCGTTCAAGGGGTTGAGGTCGTGGAGCCGCTGAGCGTTCCTTCCGTTCGCTGCGGTCGCGACGCGCTGCTGACTGCCGGAGCGGCAGGCCGGCTCGCGCCGCGCAAAGTTACTGATAAGCGCCGGCTGGGCCGGGGGTATGGGGGTCTCCCCCATCGTTGTTAAGCTGGGCCGCGCACCTCTGGCCCGTCAGCGTCTGCGCGCTGATGTCGCGGCAGCGCTCCAGGTCGCCACGCGCCTCGTCCTTGAAGCCTTGCCGCTGGAGGACGCGTGCCCGAGCGCTGTAAGCGTCCTGCAGCCTCTTGCACTGCGGCGCGTCGGTGTCCACCGCCTTCGTCAACGAGTCGCGGGCGAGGAGCGAGATCCCCACGCTTCTCGTAGGCGAGGCCGAGGCGGTAGCGGCCGACGCAGAAGAGCGGTTGCACGGCGACGGCGCGGCTCAGGGCGTCGATCGCCTCGGCCGTGCTGCCGCGCTCGAGGTACGCCCAGCCGAGGTTGCCCCACGCGTTCTCGGGGCTCGCGTAGACGAGATCCTCCGTGAGCGGCTTGAGGACGGCGATGGCGTCGTCGTAGCGCTGCTCGTGGACCAGGATGACGCCGAGCGCGTTCTTGGCGTCGCGGTGATCGGCGTCGATCTCGAGCGTCCGCCGGGCGTAGGACTCGGCCTCCTTCAAGCGGCAGTCGGGCGACGTCTCGTCGTAGGCGCAGAGCTGGAGCAGGACCATCGCCCCGAGGTACGTGGCGGCGGAGTTGTCCGGGTTGAGCTTCAGCGCGCGCTGGACGTGATCGTACGCCTCGCGCGCGCGGCCGCGCTGGAGCGCGTCGGCGGCGAGGTCCTGCTCGGCGCGGGATCGCGCCTCCTCCTGGCTGGTCGGGCCGCGGGCGAAGCAGCTCGTGAGGCTGGTGACGCTCGTCACGGCGAAGACGGCGACGGAGTAGGCCGCGGCTCGCCGCGCCCTCCGTGCTCGTCCTGCGCCGTGTCGTCCGTCTGCCATCGGCTCCCTGTCCAGGGCGCGCTTGCCCCCGTTCGGCTTCGCTGTCCAGTCCGAAAGACCCCGGGAGGGGCGTCGGCGGCACAGCCGAGCCGAGCCCTGGGGTGACCCCTGGGTAACCGAGATGGTCCGCATCGTCAACCCGCGTCAGGCTCGAACGATGCTCTTTTTCACGTGTAGGATGATGAGGGTGTTGCGGCAGCGCCACGGTGCGGATACGCTCGACGCGCGCGGCACGCGTGTTCTCTCCGCGAAGACTGGTCACACGGCGTGGTCGCCGCGGTGACCGGAGGAGAGCGTCACGCTGTCACGCTTGGCTCTCCGCGCGGATCTCGTCCTTCACGCCGAGCAGCCCGTAGAGCTTGCGGAGCGCGTCGATGTCCGGCACCTCGAGCCGGCCCTCGGAGACACGCAGGTACTGCCCCTCGCGGAGCTGCTGGACGGTGCGCTTCACCGTGTCGACGTCGAGGCCGACGCGCGCCGAGAGCTCCATCGGCGACATCGCGAACGAGGCGCCGGCGCCTTCTCCCCGCTCCTTGTGCGCGAGCTTGAGCAGCGCCGCGACCACCTTGGACTGGGTGTCGCTGAGCATCATGATCTCAATCTGGTCCTCGGCCTCGAGCACGCGGAGCGAGAGCTGCTCGACCATCCGCGCCGCCGCGGCCGGGTCGCGCTCGAGGAGGCGCGGCAGGATGCGCGGATCGATGACGCGCGCGAGGCCGTAGGTGAGCGCGACCGCGGTCGTGGGACGCGGTGTGCTCGGGACGAGCGCGGACTCGCCGAAGAGGTCGCCGGGCTTGAGGACGGAGAGGCTGCGCCCCTCGCCGCGCACCTTCTTGACGAGGCGGACCGAGCCCTCCTCGAGCAGGTAGGCCTCCGAGCCCGGGTCGCCCTGGCGGAAGATCACCTCGCCCTGCTGGAAGCCGCGCACCGCGGTGGACAGGGGCGCGGGCGGTTCGGACGTCGGGTCGGGCACGTGGCTCATCGGCCCCGGAGTCTACTCCCAGGCGGCCGGCGTTTTTCAAAGGCTGCCAGGGTCGGGTGGGGATCGGGGAATCCAGCGATGGATCCTCGAAGCACCATGTCCGCCACGGGAAAGCCCGCGAGACACAGCGGTGGCGTACATTTCTAGCCTGGGTCCAAAAATTGCTTGGCGGGCGCGCGCATGCGTCCCTTTCTAATCCCCCTGGTCGCCACGTTTGCCGTTCTCGCCGCCGCAGCGAGCTGCGGATCCTCGGGAGCCACGCACCTGACCGGCGCCGGAGCCTCGTCGATGGGTGGATCGACATCGAGCCAGGGGGGGCACGGCGGATCCAGCTCGTCGGGCATCACCCTGGACGACGGCGGCGGCACGGGCGGGGCGACCTGCTCCGGCGCCACGACCTGCGAAAAGCAGGGCGTGGACTGCGGGCCGATCGGGGACGGCTGCGGCGGCATCCTCCAGTGCGGCGACTGCTCGTCGGGCCTGACCTGCGGGGGCGGCGGGAAGCCCGGGGTCTGCGGCGCGCCCACGTGCACGCCCAAGACCTGCACGGACCTCGGCGCCACCTGCGGGCCCATCGGGGACGGCTGCGGCAACCAGATCAACTGCGGCGGCTGTCAATCCGGCCAGACCTGCGGCGGCGGCGGAACCCCGAGCGTGTGCGGTTCGGGCGGGAGCTGTACGCCCCTGACCTGCGCGCAGCAGGCGGTGAACTGCGGTCCCATCGCCGACGGGTGCGGCAACATCATCCAGTGCGGCTCGTGCCCGACGGGCCAGACCTGCGGTGGAGGCGGCGTCTCCAGCGTCTGCGGCGCGCCCAAGTGTACGCCCAAGACCTGCGCCGCCGGTGAGTGCGGGCCCGTCAGCGACGGCTGCGGCGGCTTGCTCCAGTGCGGCGGCTGCAACCAGCCCGACACCTGCGGGGGCGGCGGTACCGCGAGCGTGTGCGGCGTTCCCTCGAGCTGCACCGGCCTCTGCCTCCAGCAGGTCACGTGCTCGAACCCGGCGGTCACGACGACGCTGACGGGCACCGTCTTCGCGCCCAACGGAATCCGACCCGCTCCCGAACGCGCTCGTCTACGTGCCCAACGCGGCCGTCCAGCCGTTCGCCCCCGGGGTCTCCTGCGACAACTGCGCGAGCACCGTCTCGGGCTCGCCGCTCGTGAGCACGGTCACCGCTGTCGACGGCACCTTCACGCTGACCAACGTCCCGGTGGGCGCGAGCATCCCGCTCGTGATCCAGCTCGGCCGCTGGCGCCGCCAGGTGACCATCCCGAGCGTGCCCAAGTGCCAGACCACGCCCGTGGCGGCGACGCTCACGAACATGCCCCAGTGCAGCACGACGAACCCGAGCTGCCCGGCGGGCAAGGCGCGCGGCGACATCCCGCGCATGGCCTTCTCCACGGGCGTCGTCGACGCGCTGGAGTGCGTGATGCTCAAGATCGGCATCGACCAGAGCGAGTTCACGATCCCGAGCGGCACCGGGCGCATCAACCTCTACGAGGGCCTCGTGGACAACTCGATCCCCGAGGGCGCGGAGGGCGGCGCGACCCTGCCGGGCGCGCCCACCGAGGACCAGCTCTGGAGCACGCAGGCGGCGCTGAACCAGTACGACATGGTGCTCTTCCCCTGCCAGCAGAACCAGACGACGCGCAGCGCGACGGTGCAGCAGAACCTCATCAAGTACGCGAACGCCGGCGGCCGCATCTTCGCGACGCACTTCAGCTACGTGTGGCTCAACGACGACGCGCCCTTCAGCCAGACCGCGAAGTGGGACCCCGAGCAGCACCCGTCGCCGGCGGACCAGACCGGCTACATCGACACGAGCTTCCCCAAGGGGCTCGAGCTCGCGCAGTGGCTCGTCGTCGTCAACGCCTCGAACCAGTGCACGGTCAACCTCCAGTGCGGCATCGGGGGAACGTGCACGAACGGCCAGTGCCTCGGGCAGATCTCGCTCAGCGTCATCCGTCACGACTTCGACAACGTCGTCGCGCCCTCGCAGTCGTGGATGACATCAAGGACTCGACCTTCCCCGGGCGCGATCATGCACTACACGTTCAACACGCCCGTCGGGGCGCCGGCCGACCAGCAGTGCGGCAGGGTGCTCTTCGACGACTTCCACGTGGAGAACGTCGGCGACAGCTACCAGCAGATCTTCCCGGCCGAGTGCGTCATCGGGCAGAAGATGTCGCCCCAGGAGAAGCTCCTCGAGTTCATGATCTTCGACCTCTCGTCCTGCGTCACGCCGGACACCCCGCCCCCCTGCATGCCCAAGACCTGCGCCGAGGTGGGCGTCCAGTGCGGCCCCGCGGGCGACGGCTGCGGGAACGTCATCCAGTGCGGCACCTGCCCCGCCGGCAAGACGTGCGGCGGCGGCGGCACGCCCAGCGTCTGCGGCGCCCCGCAGTGCACGCCCGAGACCTGCGCGGAGCAGAACATCCACTGCGGCCCCGCGGGCGACGGCTGCGGCAACGGGATCGAGTGCGGGGCGTGCCCTTCCGGTCAGACGTGCGGCGGCGGCGGGATGCCCGGCGTCTGCGGAACCCAGACCTGCACCAAGCAGACCTGCGCCGGTCTCGGCGTCGCGTGCGGCCCGGCGGGCGACGGTTGCGGCGGGCTCCTCCAGTGCGGATCGTGCCCCGCGGGCCAGACCTGCGGCGGCGGCGGCAAGCCCGGCGTCTGCGGGAGCATGCCCTGCGTTCCGCGGACCTGCGCGCAGCTCGGCGCCAACTGCGGTCCGGTCGGCGATGGCTGCGGCAACGTGATCCAGTGCGGCAACTGCTCGCCGCCGCAGACGTGCGGCGGCGGCGGGACGGCGAGCGTGTGCGGCGGGAGCGGGCCGCAGACGACCTGACGGGGCTCAGCGCGCGGGCGTTGCGTCGGGGGCGCGGACGTAGAGCGGCTCCACCTCGTCCGCGTGCCCCGGCGGGTCCACGCGCGCCGCTGCGATCCGGGCGACCCAGCCCGCGTCCGGCAGGTCCAGCGCCGGCCCGCGCGCGAGGCGCGCGCCCGCGGGCAGCGCAATCCCATCCGCGACCTCTCCGACGACGACCAGGCGCCCGCCGGCGGGCGGCTCCAGCGCGAACGCCTCCGGGCCCAGGGGGCGCGCGCAGGGGGCGAGGCGCGTGGCGCCGTCGTGCTCGTACGCTGCCAGGAAGACCTCGCCCTTCTTCGCGTCGATCGCGGCGAGCACCAGGTCCCCGGGCCCGGCTTCGCCGGCCCCGAACGCCGCGGCCGCCATCGCCGAGAGCGAGACCACGCCCGAGAGCGGCAGCCCGAGGCCGAAGGCGATGCCCTTGGCCGACGCGACGCCGACGCGCACCCCCGTGAACGACCCCGGGCCCACGTCGCACGCGATCGCGTCGAGCGTGCTCCGCCGCTCGCCCGCCTGCGCGAGCACGGCGTCGATGGCCTGGAAGATGCGCTCCGCGTGCCCCTGGAGGTCGACGTACGGGACCGTGGCCACGGCCTCGCCATCGCGGACGAGCGCGGCGCTCCCGCGCGGCGTGGAGGTGGAGACCGCGAGGATTTTCACCGTGGGGCCCCCGGAACTACGGGCGCGAGTCGCTGTCGCGGTCTTCGTGACGGATCTGCGGAGCCTGGCATGAGGGGCGTACTATCCTCGAAGCGCGTGATGCGGAAGGCCCTGGTGCTCTCGATCGGCCTCCACGCCGTCCTCTTCGGCGCCGTCCGCCCGCTCGCCCTCCACGCCGCCGCCGCCGCGCCGGCCGCAGAGGACCACTGGACGGGACAGACCGCCAGTTCCCGTCCCCGGCCCTCACGGGCGCCGTCTACGACGTCTCCATCGACACGCCCGCGCCCTCCCCCGCGGCGCCGCCCGCGGTGGACCCCGTCTCGGCTCCCCCGGCACCTCCGCCGGCGCTTCCTGCCCCGGCTCCCGTCCAGGTGCACGCCGCCGTCGCCGCCGAGAATTCGCACGCCCCCGCGCTCCCGACGAATCCCGCCCCCAGGCCCTCGCCGAAGGCGCCCCCGGCGGTGTCCGCTGCCGCCGGCGTGGCCGCCGAGGGTTCCTCTGCCTCGCCCCCGAAACGCCGGCACGCTTCTTCTTCTCCTGCGCGATCCTCCGCCGGCTCGGCCGGTGCCTTCGGGGCGGAAGGGCCGCCTTCCGTCCGCAGCCTCGGCCGCGCGTTCCTCCGCGCCATCCCCGTGGCCTCGCAGCAGGATCCCGCGTGGGCCTCGGTGGCGCTCGGCGACACGGGAAAGCTCACCGCGGTGGTCCACGTGGACGAGGGCGGGCACGTCACCTCCGCGGAGCCCCGAGGCCTCGACCGGCCGAAGCCGCTCGTGAGCCTCGTCCGCCGCACGATCCCCCTGCTCGAAGCAGGGACGTTCGCGATCCGCGACGGCGCCGTCACCGCGGGGGACGAGGTGCTGGAGATCCGCGCGACGGTCAGTCAGGTCGACGCGGACGGGGTGGGCGCGGGCAGCCCCGTCAGCCTCTCGCACGACCCCGACAAGGGCACGGCGGCGTTCACGCAGGCGAACGGTCGTCACGTGGATGTGGCGGTTCGGGTGCTCCACGTCGACGCGCGCTGAGGCCACGGGGGCGACGGCGGGCTACGGGCGCTCCCGAGGGGTTGCGGGTGGCTCCCGCTTGGCGTTGGAACGTCTCGGATTCACGTGACCCTCGTGAGTAGCCCGATCTCCGCCGTCGCGTCGCGCCTCGCGCTGTTGCTCCCTCTTTCCATCCTCGCGGGCGCCTGCCGCGGCGAACCCCCCGCGCAGCCACGCCTCGGGTTCAGCACGACGCAGCCGGGCGGGCTCCGCACCGCGCACCCGCGCGGCTTCGGCGTCGGGGTGTCCCGTTCGCTCGACCGCGAGGCCGGCCCCGAGGCCGGCGCGAGCTCCACGGTCGTCGACCGCGCGCGAGAGAGCGTCGTCAGCGTGATCGCCGGGCACCCGGCGGGGCCGCACGGCACCGTCACCGAGAAGGGATCCCCTCCGCGCGAGCACGCGCTCGGCTCCGGCTTCGTCCTCACGTCCGACGGGCTCG
Source organism: uncultured delta proteobacterium (assembly GCA_963827955.1). Classification (GTDB taxonomy): domain Bacteria; phylum Myxococcota_A; class Polyangia; order Polyangiales; family Polyangiaceae; genus CAWHDJ01. Next base: position 1,267,542 of record CAWHDJ010000018.1, read on the forward strand.
TGATGACGAGCCGCCACGTCATCGACGGCGCGGACGACGTCAGCGTGCAGCTCGACGACGGGCGGTTCTTCCCCGCGGCGATCGTGGCGCGCGACGCGCTGCTCGACATCGCGCTGCTCAAGCTCTCGGGCGCGCACGAGCTGCCCGTCGCCACGCTGGGCGACAGCGGCGCGATGCGCGTGGGCGACCCCGTGATCGCGATGGGCAACCCCTTCGGCCTCGGGCCCAGCGTCCGGCGCGGGATCCTGAGCGCGCAGGCGCGGGAGGTCGACGAGGGCCCGCCGGGCGAGTTCCTCCAGACGGACGCGGCCGTGAACCCCGGCGACAGCGGCGGGCCGCTCCTCGACGCCGGGGGGCGGGTCATCGGCATCGACACGGCAATCGTGGAGCACGGCCAGGGCCTGAGCTTCGCCATCCCCATCGACGACGTGCGCGTCGTGCTCGACGAGCTCGGTCCACCGGCCGCGTGGCCCGCGGCCACGTCGGCGTCACCTACCAGGCGGTGGACGCGGCCCTGGCCCGCGCGCTCTCGCTCCACTCCCCGGAGGGCGCGCTCGTGACGGAGGTCGAGAGCGGCGGCCCGGCCGACCACGGCGGCCTGCGCCCCGGCGACCTCATCACGTCCATCGACGCGGTGCCCGTGAAGACCCCGGGCGACCTGTCGCACGACCTCGAGCGGCGCAAGCCGGGCGAGGCCATCCTCCTCGGCGTGCTGCGCGCCGGCACCCCACCGCGGGCTCGGCTTGCTGCTCGACCGGATGCCCAACAAGGACGGCGACGCCGAGGGGAAAGCGCCGCCGGCTCACCTCTCCGGGGGCGCGGACGGGATCCGGCTCGTCGACGCCGACGGAGGGGTGCGTGTCGACGCGCTCGACGCGAGCACCACCGCCGCTGACGGCCTCCGGCCCGGCGACGTGGTGCTGGAGGTGAACCACAAGCCGGTGCGGCGCGCGGCGGAGGCGCTGAAGCAGATCTCGTCGACGCCGCGGCCTGGGGCGGCGCTGCTCCGGGTGAAGCGGGACGGGGAGTTCCTCTACGTGGGGATCGATGTGAGCTAGCGCAGCTTCTCGAGCCCGAGCCCGTTTCGCTGGATTTCGGGCTCGGGCTCGGGCTGGGGGAACGGAGACGAGTCACCGACGGGCGTTCAGGCGGATTCTCCCCCAGATCTCCCTGGAGCGGAGCCGCCGCCGCGGTATGGAGCGGGGCCGATGACTTCGAAGACCTCCTCCCTCCCCGGCTTCCGCGACCTCGACCTCGCCGCGAGGCGCCGTGTGCTCGGCGAGCGCGGTCCGAATCCCGGCGGGCGAGCTCGACGCGGCGCTCGAAGGCGGCGGCCTCTCCCCGGAGACGGCCGACAAGATGATCGAGAACGCCATCGGCACCCTGGCGCTCCCCTTCGGCGTGGCGCTGAACGTCCGCGTCAACGGCGCCGACTACCTCGTGCCCATGGCCATCGAGGAGCCGAGCGTCGTCGCCGCCGCCTCCCACGCCGCGAAGCGGGTGCGCGCGGGCGGAGGGTTCACGGGCGTCGCGGCCGAGCCGCTCATGGTCGCGCAGATCGAGGTGCACGACGTGGCCGATCCGGCGGGCGCGGTGGCGCGCATCGGCGTGGCGCGGGCGGGCTCCTGGAGATGGCGGCGCGCGCGGTGCCGGGGATCGTCGAGCGCGGCGGCGGGCCGAGGGAGATCGCCGCGCGTGACCTGGGCGAGGGCTTTGTGGTGGCGGAGGTGCTGGTGCACGTCTGCGACGCGATGGGCGCGAACACGGTGAACACGGTCGCCGAGGCGCTCGGCGAGCGGGTGGCCGAGCTCGCCGGGGGCACGCTCGGGCTGCGCATCCTCAGCAACCACTGCGACCGGCGCGTCACCTGCGTGACGGCGCGCGTCCCCGTCGCGGAGTTCGGCTGCCGGCGCGCCGCCGGGGCCGAGGCCGCCGCCGGCGTGGCGAGCGCCTCGCGCTTCGCCGAGCTGGATCCGTACCGCGCCGTCACCCACAACAAGGGCATCATGAACGGCGTGGACGCCGTGGTGATGGCGACCGGCAACGACTGGCGCGCTGTCGAGGCGGCGGCCCACGCGTACGCGGCGCGCAGCGGCGTCTACCGCCCGCTCGCGACGTGGCGTGTCGTCGAGGGCGGCGCGGTGCTCGAGGGGCGGATCGAGAATCCCGCTCCCGCTCGGCACGGTGGGCGGCGCGCTCCGCGTGCACCGCGGCGCCCGGCTCGCGCTCGAGCTGCTCGGCATGCCCTCGGCCGCCGAGCTCGCGATGGTTGCGGCGGCCACCGGGCTCGCCAGCAACCTGGCGGCGCTCCGCGCGATGGCCACGGAGGGCATCCAGCGCGGCCACATGGCCCTCCACCACCGCACGACGACGGCTCCGTGAGCGCGCAGCCCCCGCCCTGAGCCGGGGCAGGGCAAACAAACCGAACCGCGCCCGGAGCGAGCCGCCGTTCACGGCGGCTCGCGGAGGAAGCGGGTGCCCGGGCCCTGCAAGACGGCCCCTGTCTTTCCAGAGGCAGGATGGCTAAAGCTGAGGCCCCCGCTTCCTCCGCGAGCCCGCCTTCGGCTTGCTCGCTCCGGGCGCGGTTCGGTTTGTATGCGTCCTCGTGTCCTCCTCGCCCTGCCGCTAGCCCTCCTCCTCGCGCCGCGGTCCGCGCGCGCCAACATGGCCAAGGCCGTCATCGAGGGCGAGCGCGCCGGTGTCATCGCCCCGGAGAAGGCCACCGCCGTGCGCGTCGACCGGGAGACGCTCGACTTCGTGGCCGGGCCCGACCTCGCCTCGGCGGCGGTGACGGCCCGATACTGGCTCACCAACGCCGGCGCCTCCCCTGATGGCGTCGACGTCGCCTTCGTCTATGTGCGGTCGGAAGAGGCCGGCGGCTTGGGCCTGGGCGACCACGCCGGCGTCGCGCTCGACGACGGCGCGCAGAATCCCGTTCCGCGCGGTCACCGACGTGGACCTGCTCCGAAATCGGCTCTCGGCGTGGCTCAAGGCGCACCCCCTCGTCGACGGAGCCCTGCCTGCGGCCGAAGCGAACGACGCCGCTGCAGGGGCCGAGCTGGCGCGGAACGTCGAGGCGGCCGGCGGCCGTTGCGACGGGCCCTGCCCGGGCCTCGTCCGGTGGTACCGCGACACCGACACCAATCAGCCGCCGCTGGTCGACGAGGCCGAGGTCCGCGGCGCCGCGCGCGAGGCCATCCCTGGCGCCGAGGACGACATCGCGCGCGGCTGGTCCACAATCCCGGGCGCGCGCCTCGGCTTCCTCTTCTTCCACCTCGACCTCCCGCCCGGGGCCATGCGCAGCGTCGTCGTCCGCTACCGGCAGCGCGCCTCGGTCGACCGCGCCGCGCACGTCAACCCGACGTACCGCTTCGACTACCTGCTCTCGCCGGCGAAGCGCTGGGCCGCCTTCGGTCCGATCGACGTCACCGTCCGCGTGCCGGAGGACGCGCGCTTCGCGTCGACGCTCCCGTTCCACGCCGAGGGCGGCGTCCAGCGCGCCGAGCCCCAGGCTTGCCGGAGGGCGAGCTCTCCTTCGAGGCGATGTCCATGCGGGGCCTCTGGCTCGGGATGACCGAGCCGCGCGGCTACTGGATCATCCTGATGATCGCGATGGCGGCGGTGACGGCGCTCGTCGGCGCCGCTGCCGGGTATTTGGCGCGCGCGCGATCCGGGTGGCGGCGGGTGGCCCTGCCGATCGTGACGGCGGGCCCGCTCGCCGCGGTGTGCAACGTCGCGGTGCTCGTCCTGCTCCTGGCGGCGTTCCCGCCCGCCGGGCTGGGGTTCGGCTACGCCGGCCTGATCGGCGGCGTGCTGCTCGTCCTGATCTCGGTCCCCGTCGGGGCCGTCGCCGGCGCTGTCTCGGCGGCCAGGGGCGCAAAGCAGCCGGCGGATTGAAGTTGCCGAGCGCGGTCACAAGAGCGTACCTCTCGGGGCCATGCGCACCCTGCTCCCGCTCGGCGTCGTCCTCGCCGCCCTCACGGGTGGCTGCGCCATGAGCATCCCGCAGGCCACGCCGTATCCCAGGGCGCCTTCGCCGGCGGAGCCCGCACCCGGCCGCTCCTTGTGCGAGCGGACGGCCGTCGCCGCCCGGAGCCTCTCCAGCGCGCAGGCCGCCGGCGGGTGGACGTTCGGCGCCATCGGCGTCGCCGCGACCGGCACCGGCGTCATCGCGACCGTGGTGAACGACCAGCAGCCGCGCCTGATGGCGGCCGCAGGGCTCACCCTCGGCGGCGTCGCGCTCGGCATCGTCGCTTACCATCTCTTCCTCCGAATCCGCCGCCTCCGCCCGCCTCGGCCAGGCGGCGGACCTCGCCTTGCTCGACAAGAACGACCACCGCGCCTTCGAAACGTGCGTCCGCGCCAAGGCGGCGTGGGAGGTGTCGAAGGCGGACCCGGACGGGATCACGCGCGAGATGCTGGACCAGGAGGAGCGCGAGAACCGGAAGCTGCGGGAGGAGGTCGAGCGGCTCAAGCGGCAGGTGGGCGAGGCAGGCCCAGGGGAGGGTCAGGCGCCGGCGGTGACAGCGCCTGCGCGCTGAATTAGCCCACGGTCGCCCCCGCCTGCCGCGCCCCCCGGTGCTACCATCCGCGCCCCATGTCGCAGAGCCGCTTCGCGCCGCTCCTCCGGGAGGACCTCGCCGAGCTCCGCTCGTACGAGCCACGTGCCGGCGCCTTCGCCGTCCGCCTCGACGCCAACGAGCCCCCGTCCCTGATCTCGCCCGAGGCCTCGGCCGCGCTCGCCCGCGCGATGGTCCCCCCGGCCTGGAACCGCTACCCCGACGCCCGCGCCACCGAGCTGCGTGCCGCCATCGCCGCCCGCTGCGACGCCTCGCCGGAGGAGGTGCTCGTGGGCATCGGGTCGGACGAGGTGATCGCGCTCCTCCTGACGGCGCTCTGCCGCCCGCAGGGGAAGAACCCGGCGCCCGTCGTGCTCGCGCCCACGCCGACCTTCGTCATGTACCGGCTCAGCGCCCGGGCGCGGGGCTTCAAGGTCGTGGAGGTCCCCCTCGACGCGGCGTGGGACCTCGACGTCCCGGCGATGCGCCGCGCCGTGGAGCTGATGCGCCCGAACCTCGTCTTCCTGGCCACGCCGAACAATCCGACGGGTCAGCGCATGTCCCTCAATCGGCTGGAGGCGGTCGCCGCCGCCGCTTCCTCTGCGCTCGTCGTGATCGACGAGGCGTACGTCGACTTCGCCCAACAGAAGCAGATCCACCTCCGCCGCGCGTGCCCCAACGTCGCCGTCCTCCGCACCCTCTCCAAGATCGGCTTCGCGTCGCTCCGCGTGGGCTGGATGATCGGGCCGGCGAGCTCGTCGCCGAGATCGACAAGGTGCGCCAGCCCTACAACCTCCCCGTCCCCGTGCAGCGCGGCGCCCTCCACGTCCTCGAGCACATGGGGGACGAGGTCGCGCGCGCCTGCGCCGCCGTCGTGGCGGAGCGCGAGCGGCTCGCGGCTGGGCTCGCCGCGCTCGGGCTCGGCGTGACGCCGAGCGACGCCAACTTTCTCTGGGTCGAGACGAAGGGGCCGGCCGGCGACGTCTGCGAGGCGCTCGCGTCCCGCGGCGTGCTCGTCAAGAGCTTCCACGCGAGCGGCGGCCGGCTCCTCCGGCGCCTGCGCATCACGGTCGGGCTCCCCGCCGAGAACGACCGGCTGCTCGAAGGAATCGCGCGGTGCGCGTAGCCGCCGCCCTCCTCACGGCCCTCGCGGCGGTCGCGCTCGCCGGCTGCGGCGAGGGCGCCGTGGTGCGCATCGTCGACGGCCGGCCCGTGCGCGGGCGCTTCATCCCCGAGACGGCGTACGCGCTCTACGCCCACGGCGCCGAGGCCGAGGCCGCCGGCGACCTGGGCGGCGCGATCGCCGCGTTCCAGCTCGCCGTCGCCGAGGATCCCGAGAGCCCCGAGATCTGGACCCGGCTCGGCGCGCTCCGGTGCTGGACGGCCCCCGTGGACACCGTCCCGCCCGCCGCGGAGGTCGCCTTCGCCCGCGCGGCGAAGCTCGACCCATCCTATGGCCCCGCCCACCGGGAGCGCGCCCGCTGCCTGCTCTCGAAGAACGGCGCCTCTCCGGAGACCGCGCTCGCCGAGGCCGAGCGCGCGCTCGCGCTAATCCGGACGACCTCGGCACCGCGCTCGTCCGCGCCGCGGCGCTCGCGCGTGCGCGCCGCGGCGACGATGCGCGCCTCGCGTACCTCGCCGCCGCCGTCCGCCGCCCCGGCGATCGCGAGGCCTGGCGCGCGCTCCTCGACTTCTTCGCCCGCACACGCGCGGACGTCGCCGCGGTCGTCGGCGCCGAGCACGCCAATCTCCTGGCCCTCCGCCGAGCGGCGCCCCTCGCGCCCGTCGACGCGGCGCTCCGCGCGGGCGACCTCGCGGAGGCCCGGCGCCTCGCCCTCCGGGCCCGCCTCCCTGCCGGCGAGCTGGCCGTGCGCGCCGCCGCCCTCGGCCGCGCGCCGCTCGCCCGCGAGCAGGCCGCGCTCGTGATCGGCGCCGACCCTGGAGACGCCTCCGCGCGCATCGCCCTCGCGGCCGCCGCCGACCTCTTCCGCGACCCCACCGCGCTCGACGCGGCGGTGCGCGGCGTCCCCCGCCGGAGCACGGCCCCCTCACCGCTCGCGCGCCTCCTCTTCGCCGAGGTCCTGGCCCGCCGCGCCGGCGCCAACGCCGTCCAGGCCTGGCTCGGGCCCACGCTCCCCGCCACCGGCGACGACCCCCTCCTCGCCGCCACCGAAGAGCGCGTCCGCACGGCCATCGCCGGCAGAGCGCCCGGCCGGTAGCGATCACTCCGGCCCTCACTCCCCAGCCCCATGGGCGTTACCCTGCCGGGAGCGCTCCACAAACGCCATCCTAACCGCGACCGGAGCGAGCCGCCGAAGGCAGGCTCGCGGAGGAAGCGGGGGGTGCGGCTTCGCATGACGCGCCGTCGAGCAGACCTGCGGCCCCCGCTTCCTCCGCGAGCCGCCGTGAACGGCGGATTGCGAAGGGCGCGGTTCGGATGGCGGTTGTCGAGCGCCCCGGCGGGCTCTCGGCCCGATTGCGCCGGGGCGCGGGCGCGCAACGCTCGGAGGGCGTGACCAGGGCTCGACGGGCGCACGGCTGCGCCGGCCGGGTGGCCACGGAGAGCGTTGCCCGATGAGCGAGCGAACGGAGCCGGCGTGGCTCGACTTACTGGGCATCGCTTTGCTCGCAGCGGTCTACCTCGGCCTCGCCCGGCTGGGGCTCGCGATGGACGCCATCGGGGGGTTCGCGACCCTGGTCTGGGTGCCGTCGGGCATCGCGCTCGCCGTGATCCTGAGGTTCGGGCGTCGCCTGTGGCCCGGCGCCTTGATCGGCTCCTTCATCGCCAACCTGCTCTCCGCCGCGCCGGTCCCGGTCGCGCTCGCGATCGGCGCCGGCGACGCGATCGAGGTGCTGACCGCCGCCCTCCTGCTCGAGCGCGCCTGCTACCGCCCCGCGCTCGACCGCCCGCGCGACGTGCTCGCCCTGGTCGCGTTCGCCGCGTTGCTCGCGTCCGCGCTCGGCGCCTCCATCGGGGTGCTCGCCCTGCTCGCCGGGCGCGTCCTCCCGGCGGCGACCGCCGCCGTCGCCTTTCGCGCGTGGTGGCTCGGCGACGCCGCCGGGATCCTCGTCGTGACGCCGCTCGCGTCCGTCGGCTGGGCGCACCTCCCCCCGCTCACGGTGAAGCGCGCGCTCGAAGCGGCCGGCGTGCTCGCGGCGCTCTTCGCCGTCGCCGCCTTCGTGTTCTTCGGCCCGGGCCCGCAGCCCTCGCCGTTCTGGCACCCGTACCTGGTCTACCTCGTGCTCCTCTGGGCGGCGCTGCGCTTCGGCCAGCACGGCGCGACGATGACCGTCTTCTTCGCCGCGCTCCTGGCCATCTGGGGGACCGCGACGGGCCACGGCCCCGCGCTCCGGCCGACGCTCCACGAGAGCCTCGCCAACCTCCAGCGATTCATGGTCGTCTTCGCGGTGACGGCCCTCTGCCTCGGCGCCGTCATCGTCCAGCTCCAGCGCGTCTCGGTGGAGCGCGCGGGCCTCCTCGACGCGCAGCGGGAGGCGCTCGCGCGGATCGGCGCCGCGGAGCAGCGCGGGGCGCTCCTCGCCCTCCTGCTCGACCAGTCGAACGACGCCGTCGTGGTCCGGGAGATCGGGGACGGCATCGTCTACTGGAACCAGGGCGCGGAGCGGCTCTACGGCTTCTCCGCCGGCGAGGTGCGCGGCAAGACCTCGCGCGCGCTCCTGCACACCGAGCTCCCGAGCGGGCTCCCCATGTCGAGCGTCGACGCCGCCCTCGTGGCCGACGGGCACTGGGACGGCGAGCTCTTCCAGACGACGCGCGACGGGCGCAGGCGCTGCGTCGAGAGCCGGCAAGTGCTCAGCCGCTTCGGCGACGGGCCGGCGCTCGTGCTGGTGACGAGCCGCGACGTCACGGCGCGCAAGGAGGCGGAGGCGGAGCGGGAGCAGCTCCTCGAGAGCGAGCGCGCGGCGCGTGGCCTCGCGGAGCGGGAGGCGCGCAGCAAGGACGAGTTCGTGGCCACGCTCTCGCACGAGCTTCGCACGCCCCTCAACGCCATCCTCGGCTGGGCCTCGATGCTCCGCGGCGGGCGGCTCGACGCCGAGGCGTCCGCGCGGGCGCTCGAGACCATCGAGCGCAACGCGCGCGCCCAGGCGCAGATGGTCGAGGACCTGCTCGACGTGAGCCGGATCGTCTCGGGCAAGCTCCGCGTCGACGTCCGGCAGATGAACCTCTGCGAGGTCGTCGAGGCCGCGATCGCGTCCCTCCAGCCGGCCGCCGCCGCCAAGCGGATCCGGATTCGAGCGGGTGATCGACCCGCTGGCGTGCGAGGTCGAAGGCGACCCGGCGAGGCTCCAGCAGGTGGTGTGGAACCTCGTCGGCAACGCGATCAAGTTCACCCCGAAGAGCGGGCACGTGCGCGTCGTCGTGCAGAGGTCCGGCTCGTACGCGGAGGTCGTCGTGCGCGACGACGGCCCCGGGATCGCCGCCGAGTTCCTCCCCCACCTCTTCGAGCGCTTCCGCCAGGCCGACGCATCGAGGACGCGCCGCCACGGCGGCCTGGGCCTCGGGCTCGCGCTCGTGAAGCACCTCGTGGAGATGCACGGCGGCACCGTCGGCGTGGAGAGCGAGGGCGAGGGGAAGGGGGCGACGTTCGTCGTCCGCCTGCCGATCTGCCCCGTGGTCTCGCGAGGCACGGAGCCCAGCGCGCCGGCGGTCCGCGAGTCGCTCAAGGGGGTGAAGGTGCTCGTGGTGGACGACGAGGAGGACACGCGCGAGCTCGTCCGGCGCGTGCTGTCGGAGAGCGAGGCGGAGGTCGTGGCGGTCGGCTCCGCCGCCGAGGCGCTCGACGAGGTGCCGCGCTTCCGCCCCGACGTGCTCCTCAGCGACATCGGCATGCCGCACCAGGACGGCTACCAGCTCCTCCGCGCGCTCCGGGCGCTCGGCGAGGACCGGGGCGGCAAGACGCCCGCCGCCGCGCTCACCGCGTACGCGCGCCCCGAGGACCGCCTCCACGCCCTCCGCGCCGGCTACCAAATCCACGTCCCCAAGCCGGTCGACGTGACCGAGCTCTGCACCGTGGTGGCGAGCCTGGCGGGGCGCATCTCGACATGAGGTCGAAGGGAGAGCGCCGAGGCCGCGCAAGGTATACGCTTGGGGCGTGGACGAAGGGTCTCCCCGCGGAAGCGTGCGCATCTTGGTGGTCGACGACGACGCCGACCATCGCGCCACCCTCTGCAGCGTTCTGGAGGAGGCCGGCTACCGCGTCGAAGGTGCCCCGCAGGGGCGCGCGGCGCTGGACCGCATGCTCGCCGGCGACTTGCCGGATCTCGTCCTGCTCGACATGTGCATGCCGGTCATGGACGGCTGGGCGTTCTCGGCAGAGCTCCACCAGCACCCGCGCCTCTCCCGGATCCCCGTCGTGGTCATGTCCGGACGGGGAGAGTGCACGCTCAGCGCAGCCCCCGTCTCCGCGGGGTACCTCCTCAAGCCGCTCGATCTGCACCAGCTCCTCGAGATGATCTCCACCTGCCTGTGGAGGTACGAGCAGCGGAAGATGGCCAGAGGCGGCGGCGACGAGACGCTCGGCTGAGAGCGACGCCGGGGGCGCGGTCAGGACAGCTCGCCGTCGATCGCCGCGTGGAGCGCGACGAGCGCCTTCTCGAAGCGCCCGAGGCGCACGCCCGGGTTGTGCCGCACGCCGCGCTGGATGCCCTCGCCGATGGCGAAGTCCTCCTCGAAGACGCGCAGCAGGAGGGCGAGGTTCTTCTCCCAGTAGGCGCGCGCCTTGTCGGTCGCCGGCGCGCTCGGCACCAGCATGACCTGATCGATCCACGTCTCGTCCGTGCCGTGCGGATGGAAGGTGAACAGCACGACGTGGTCGGGCTCGACGAGCACCATCGCGTTCGGGAAGAGGTAGTACACCACCACCGCGTGCGGGCGTAGCTCCCAGCTCTCTTCGGGCGCGGTGGAGAGGTCCTTGATCGAGCGCCTCGGCGCGACCAGGCGGAGGTTCCGGCCGAACGACTCGAAGAGGCCCGCGTGGTCGAAGAAGGCCGGGTAAATCGAGTCCCTGTGCGCGACGCGGAGGTGGTAGCCCTCGCAGAACCCTTCGATCGCCACCTTCCAGTTCATCGCCCGGCGCCAGCGGCGGCGGTCGAAGGGGACGTGGGAGGCGAGCGCGAGGCCGGCGATGTCGTCGCCGAGGGGCGGCTCGTCGCTGGGGGACGGCATCGCGACGGGCGCGCCCGCCGACGGCGTGACCCAGACGAGCCCGTGGCTCACCTCGACCGGGAGCGGCACGAGGCCGCTCGCGTCGCGCACGAGCGTCGGGAACCCTTCCTCGTGCGGCACGCCGAGCAGGCGCCCGTCGAGGCGGTAGCTCCAGCCGTGGTAGGGGCAGACGAGGGCGCGCGCCGAGCCGGTCTCCGCCGCGCACAGGCGCGTGCCGCGGTGCCGGCACACGTTGAGGAAGGCGCGCAGCGCGCCGTCGTCGCCTCGGACCAGGAGGACGGGCAGGCCCCCGGCGTCGATCGAGAGGAAGTCGCCCGGCCGCGCGACCTCACCGACGTGCGCGATGAGCACGGGGTGCCGGCCGAGGAGCGCCTCCTCGCGGCGGAGGCGCGCTGGATCGTGGTAACGCCGAGCGTCAATCACGACGTCTTGCTCGGCCATGTCGGTCGTCCGCGCCTCGATCTGGGCAAGGAGGCGACGCACGGTCGCGCGCTGGGTCTCTGGGCGCATGCGCCCCGAGTATACCCGTGGAAGGCCGCCGGCTGGGGAACGCGACCCCCACTGGATCGATCGCCGCCCACCCTCTCGCCGCATGAACACCGCGTTTCTACCGCGAAAGTCGGGGTCCGGAGCCTGGCACGCCGCTCGCCAAGGGAGCGGCCATGCTCGACCGGACCCGCTTCGCCGCTGCGACACGTATCCTCCTCGGCGCCCTCGCCTTCCCCGCGATCCTCGCCGGCTGTATCGGCGTCGAGGACCCGAACGAGCCCCTTCACTCCCCCGGGACGATGATCGCTTCCCCGCTCCGCATCCGGCCGGGGTTGAACAGGTTCGCCTTCCGGTGGTGGTTCGCGTGCCAGTAGATGCCGTGCCACAGCACGTTGCCGACGCGGTAGTACCCCGTGTTCAAGTTCACGGGGCGGAAGTCGCGGCTGGGCGAGAACGCGTTGTGCGTCGACCAGTTGAAGTGGATGAGGTGCAGGATCCCGAGGATCGTGGCCGGCACGAAGAAGCGGAAGAACGCCAGCGGGCCCAGGAACGTGTACCAGCAGGCGAGGAGCGCGAGCATCGTCGAGAAGCTCAGCGCGGCGCGGATCTTCTCGAACCGCCGCGTCACGGACGAGTTGCCGTAGAGGTCGAAGTAGGCGGCCTGGAGCTGCCGCTCCACGTTCACGAGCGTGAAGACGACGTAGCGCCAGTAGCTCGGCATCACCGGGTGCGGGTCCTTGACCGTGTCGTCGGAGTAGCGGTGGTGCCGCTGGTGGATCACCTCCCACGAGGCGAAGCGCGTGAGCACCACGACGCCGCAGATCTCGCCGACGATCCGGTTGACCGCGCGCGGGAAGTTCCCGTGCGAGCAGTTGTGGATCCAGACGCTGCACAGGATCTGCGCCTGGCAGACGAGGGGCAGGAGCAGCCAGTAGCGCGCGTCCCACGTCTCGATGAGCGGCCGGTGGCCGGCGTAGCGCATCGCCGCCACGAGCGCGACGCAGAGCACGAAGTAGAAGCCGTCGTACCAGACGTAGAAGTAGCGGTTCTTCCGGAGCTGCGTGTTGGGGAGCGAGGTCAGCGTGGAGACGATGGCGGTCACTCGGGGCGCTCCTTCGTAAGAAACTTCCCGGGGGTGCCTTCGGACTCTCCCGACGCTCCCCCGCAGATCAGCCCGGATATCCTATTTGTCGCGGGCCGTCTACAAAGCCCCGCTCGCTGGATCAGAGGTTGCTACCGCGAAAACCGCTTCGCGGCGCGACCGCTGCACAGACGCTGAGGGGGACACTGCGAAGCTTGATTCGCGCTTTCCCGATCGAATGTGCCGTGTCGGAAGCTCGACGTTGGCGCGTTGTCCGACTGGGGCGATTCTGATAAACGGGGGATCGTGACCAAGGCAGAGCCCTGGCTCGTCAAGCACCCGGCCGAGTGGCGGCAGATCGGCATCGTCGCCGTGTACCTCGGCCTCCTCGGTGCCATGTACGCCGTGCCGGCCTGCCGCAACGTCGTCTTCCTCGGAGCTGCCTGCTACTTCAGCTTCCTCAACGCGGTGGTCATCCACAACCACCTGCACCAGGCCATCTTCCGCAGCCGGCGCCTCAACATGCTCTGGCGCTGCGTGCTCAGCTTCGGCTCGCTCTACCCGGCCTCGGCGAACATCCCCTCGCACAACCTGGTCCATCACCACTTCGACGACGACGGGCAGCCCGACTGGGCCGCGCCCGAGCACGTCTCGTTCCGGTGGAACCTGCTCAACCTGGTCCACTTCCCCAACGTCGCCGGGCCCAACACCTTCGCCGGCGTCCAGCGCTGGGCCCTGCTCTCCGGCAAGAAGGAGTTCGTGCGCCAGTACCGCATCGAGCTCGCCTTCGCGTTCGGCCTGACGGGGCTCCTCGCCCTCCACGACTTCTGGACCACGCTCTTCTTCGTCGTCATCCCGCAGCTCTACGGCGCGCGCGGCATCCTGCGCGTCAACCTGCTCCAGCACGACGGCTGCGACACGCGGAGCGACTGGAACCACTCGCGCAACTTCGTCGGGCGCTTCTACAACTGGATCATGTGCAACAACGGCTTCCACACGATCCACCACAACCGCGCGGGCCTCCACTGGTCGACGCTGCGCGACGCGCACGAGCGCGACGTCGTTCCGCGCGTCGACCCGCGCCTCGACGAGCCGAGCATGGTGCTCTACCTGCTCCGCACCTACGTCTTCAACTTCCGCCGGCCTGCAGCGTTCGACGTCGCGGCGGCCGAGCGGCGCGGCCCCACGATCGATCTCGCGTCGCGCTCCGTGCGCCGCGCCGAGGCGGAGGCCGCCGGGGCTTAGGGACATCGAGGGGGGAGTCGTGCTGTCGAAGGAAGTCATGGGCGCGCTCGCGCTCGCGATCCTCTGGGTCAACGTGCTGCTCATCGCAGCGGCGGCCGCCAAGCAGGCCGCTGCGCTCCTCCGCCGCCGCGCGGCGCTCGCCGGCGTGGTGCGCGGGCGCGTGACACGCGGGGCCGGTCCCGGCGGGGCGCTCGCCGCGTACCGGGTCGAGCAGGTCGGGCGCGCGGCGGGCGAGGACGACATCCTCTTCCACGACCGGCGCGCCGCGGGCGAGGTCTTCGGCGGAGTCGTCGCGCCCGACGGCGGCGAGCCCGTCACGGTCGTGGCCGCGGCGTCCGCGGAGGTCTGGCTCGACGCCGAGGCGCTCTCGCTCGCGGGGGCGTGCCCCTCGGCGTCCGAGTTCGCCCGCGCCCACGCGTCGGCGCGCAAGGTCCAGGGCTTCGATCGCACCGTGGTCGCGACGGTCGGCGAGGGGGCCGAGGTCTACGTGAGCCCGCGCGGCGACGTCCTCGTGGCGACCATGGATCCCCGCGCGCTCCTCGCGCGGAAGGCCGCCCTCTCCGCGGCCTTCGTCGCCGGCGAGATCCTCGCCGCCGCCGCCTGTACCACGCTGGCCCTCTGGCCCCCGCGCTTCGGCCTCGTGAGCATCGCCGGCGCCGCCCTCTCCCTCGGCTTCTTCCTCGGCGTGCAGCCCGCGGGCACCGCCGTCCGCGACGCCGTGCTCGTCCCGAGCCGCGCCTTCCTCCGCGGGCGCTGGTCGCGCCCGTCGGCGGCGCCGATCCCGAGCGAGGCGTAGCTACGCGCGCGCCATCTTCGGCGCGTAGAAGAGCCTGACGAGCAGGCTGTCCCCGCTCGCCTGCACGCCGGCCCGGCTCGGGTCCTCGATCCCGAGATCGCGCCGCACCGCGGCGAGCGGCGCGCTCAGGCAGCGCTCGAGCGGCGCGGCCATCACCAGCGCGGCGCGCTCGCCCATCTCGAGGCCCACGCGGACGTTGTGCAGGATGCGGGGCGCCTGGGTCGGCGAGAGGGCGGCGTAGAGGAGGCTCGCGAAGCGGAGCATCGCGCGCGAGACGGGCGCCGAGCCCTGCCCGACGTTGAACGCGAGCACGCCCATCTCCCCGGCGAGGCCGGCGTCGAAGCCGGTCAGCACGTGGTGCAGGTCGTGCGTCTCCGTGTACCGGAGCGCGTACACGTTGCCCCGGAAGCGCTCCCGCACGGAGGCGCTGACGTCGAGCGGGACGATGCCGTTCTCGTCGAGGAAGTGGGCGTACGCGTACCCGAGCGTGCCCTCCGGCATCCGGCGCAGCGCGGGGAGGTCGGGCGCCAGCGCATCGACGGGCAGCCCCTGCAGCTCGCCGGCGACGGCCGGCGCCGCCTCGGTGAGCGCGTCCATCTTGAGCACCACGACGTCGCCGAGCGGTGCGCCCGAACGGTAGGCGCGCAGCGCATGGAGCAGCTTGCCGAAGTTCATGGCCGAAATGTGGGGACGGGCGGCGTGCTGTGCAAGTGGACACCTCCCCGGCGCTCCGACGCGGACGGCAGCGTTCAGAAGATGGGGCATTCGCGCTAAATCACCGAGCACGATCCTCGTTCAAGGAGCCGGGAGCAACGTATGGAACCCCGGGCGTGAGCCCGCGGACCGGAGCCGCGCGCGTCAGCACGCGGAGGCCGCGGCACAGCCCCTGACGTCATGGTCCCCGCGCTCACGCGCGAGGCTCCGGTCCGCGGGCTCACGCCCGTGGGTTCCATCGTTGTGTCAGGATCGCACTCGGTGATTTAGCATCCGAGCATGCTTATCCGACGACGACTGCTTCGCCTCGCGCCGCTTGCCGCGCTCGTCCTCCTCATCCCCGCCGCCTGTGGGGGAACCGCGCAGCAGCAGGAGGGGACGGCGGGGGCGGGGGGAGCGAGGGGAACGGGGGGAGCGCCGGGGACGGGGGGAACGGGGGGACAGGGGGAGCGTCGCCCTCCGGGGGCGACGGTACGTCCTGCGCCCACGCGGTCGACATCACCGAGAGGGTCGCCGGAGGCGCCACCTACACCGGTCGGGCGACGGCGGACGGCGACTTCCAGGGACTCTGCGCCTCGCAGAAGGGCAGCATCGAGTACCTCCGCTTCGACGCGAAGCCCGGCAACTACCGGATCTCCCTCTCCGGCACGAGCGACGACACGGCCCTGACCGCCGTGCTCGACGTCCGGACCGACTGCGCGTCGTCCGCGAGCGAGATTGGCTGCGACCCCCACGCGGTGTCTCCCCCACCCTGGTCGGCGTGGACGAGGCCGGCCCCGTCTTCCTCGTGCTCTCGGGCGACTGGTACGGCAAGGGGTACGAGATCCGCGTCGAGCCGGCGATGCCTTGCACCGCCGACTACGACTGCACCCAGAGCTACCCAGAGACCCTGTGCGACACGACGACCGGGGCCTGCTACGCGCCGCTCGCCTGCGCCGCGGGCACCGCGGACTGCGACGCCAATCCGGACGACGGGTGCGAGACCGACACCACCAAGGACACGGCGAACTGCGGCGCCTGCGGCGTCTCCTGCCAGGGCCCGAACGTGAAGAGCGGCACGTGCGCGGCCTCGTCCTGCGCGCTCACCTGCGACACCGGCTACGCGGACTGCGACGAGCACCCCACGAACGGGTGCGAGACCTACCTCCTCGGCGACGGCGCGAACTGCGGTGCCTGCGGACACGACTGCATGCACGGCGGCTGCGCGGCCTCGATCTGCACCGCGCCCCCGGTCGCGCTCGGCACGACCAGCACGGTGGCCCCGAACGGCCCCGTCGCGCTCGACGCCACCAGCGTGTACGTCGCCGGAGAGCTCACCCAGAACATGGGCGGAGTGATCTCCGTCCCCAGGTCGGGCGGCGCCGCCACCCTGCTCGTGAACGACGACTGCAACGTCGCATCTCTCGTCGTCGACGCGACGACGGTCTACTGGGCCGGCAGGGACTGCAACACGGTCGACGCGGCGATCAAGTCGGCGCCGGTCGCGGGCGGCGCGACGACGGTGCTCGCGAGCGACCAGGTCTACGAGCCGGCAGGGCTCCTCGCGGACGCGACCACCCTCTACTGGTACGACGCGGTCATCGAAGCGATCCTCTCGCTCCCCAAGGCCGGCGGCGAGCCGAGCATCCTCGTGGGCGTGCAGAAGAACGGCGGCGCGGCGGAGATCCTCGGGCTCGCCGCCGACGCGACGACGCTCTACTTCACGACCGCGGACGACATCGCGAACACGTGGGAGTCTCCTCCATCCCCAAGTCCGGCGGCGCGCCCAAGACCCTCGCGCCGCTCCCGCCGGGGTCCTCCGGGCAGCTCGCGATTCTCGGGCACGGACCTCTACGTCGCCACCGACACGAACATCGCCCACATCTCGACCACGGGCGGCTCCCTCACCCCGTTCACCAGCGCGAACCTGGGGTCGGCCGACCCCTCCTTCACGCCGGCGGTCACCTCGATGGCGATTGCGGGCGGGAACCTCTACTGGTCCGCGGGCGCCACCAGCGCCATCGCGCTCTGCCCGACCCCCGGAGGCATCTGGAGGATCCCGCTCGCCGGCGGCCCCGCCGTCGGGCTCGCGAGCGACGAGTCCCCCGGGCCCATCGCGGCCGACGCGAGCGGCGTCTACATGAGCGCGACCTGCTCCGGCGCCGTGGCCCTCCACGCGGGGCCCTAGCGTGCGCTAGCCTCCGATCATGTCTTACGGAAAATCCTTTCGCTGCCTCGCTTCGCTGGCCGCGCTCGCCTTCCTCGTCCCCGCCGCCTGCGGGGGCAACGCCAACCAGAACGGGACCGGGGGAGGGCCCTCCGGGGGCGACGGCACGTCCTGCGACCAGGCGATTGACATCACCGAGGTGGTCGACCGCGACGGCACCTACTCCGGCCAGGCGACGGCGACCGGCAGCTTCGACGGACTCTGCGCCTCGCAGAAGGGCAGCATCGAGTTCCTCCGCTTCGACGCGACGCCCGGCAACTACGAGATCACCCTCTCCGGGTCGCACGACAGCGCGGACGTGAACGCCGTGCTCGACGTCCGGACCGACTGCACGTCGTCCGCGAGCGAGATTGGCTGCGACCCCCACGCGGTGTCTCCGCCCACCCTGGTCGGCGTGGAGAAGGCCGGCCCCGTCTTCCTCGTGCTCTCGGGCGACTGGTACGGCAAGGGGTACGAGATCCGGGTCAAGCGGTCGCCAAAGTGTACCGCCGACTACGACTGCACCGCGAGCTACCCAGAGGCCCTGTGCGACACGAAGACCGGGGCCTGCTACGCGCCGCTCGCCTGCGCCGCGGGCACCGGGGACTGCGACGCCGACCCGAGCGACGGGTGCGAGACCGACATCACCAAGGACCCGGCGAACTGCGGAAACTGCGGCGTCCACTGCAAGGGCCCGAACGCGACGGGCGGCACGTGCGCGGCCTCGTCGTGCGTGCTCGCCTGCGACAGCGGCTACGCGGACTGCGACAAGGACCCCGTGAACGGGTGCGAGACGTACCTCCTCGAGGACGGCGCGAACTGCGGCGCCTGCGGAAAGGACTGCGTGCACGGCGGCTGCCAGGCCTCGACGTGCGGCGCGCCCCCGGTCGCGCTCGGCACGACCAGCATCGTCTCCTCGAACAGCGGCATCGCGGTCGACGCCACCAACGTCTACGTCGCCGGACAGTTCGACGCGAACACGGGCGGGGTGCTCTCCGTCCCCAAGGCGGGCGGCGCCGCCAAGGTGCTCGTGAACGACGACTGCGACATCAATTCTCTCGTGGTCGACGCGACGACGGTCTACTGGGCCGGCACGGACTGCAACACGGGCAACTCGGCGATCAAGTCGGCGCCGATTGCGGGCGGCGCGACGACGGTGCTCATGGACGACACGACCAACACCCAGTATCCGGCCGGGCTCATCGCCGACGCGACCACCCTCTACTGGTACGACTCGAACCAGGGCACCATCTACTCGATGCCCAAGACAGGCGGCGGTCCGCAGATCCTCGCGAGCCTGCAGGGCGGACAGCAGATGCTCGGATTCGCCGCCGACGCGACGACGCTCTACTTCACGAGCGGCGACTACTGCGTGGGCACGGCGGAGCTTCCAATCGGTGCCCAAGACGGGCGGCAACCCCGAGAACATCGCGCCGCTCCCGGCGGGGTCCTCCGGGCAGCTCGCGATCTCGGGCACGGACCTCTACGTCGCCACCGACACGGACATCGCCCACATCTCGACCACGGGCGGCTCGCTCACCAAGCTCACCAGCGCGCACCTGGGGCCGGCCGACCCCTCCGTCACGCTGACGGTCACCTCGATGGCGATCGCGGGCGGGAACCTCTACTGGTCCGAGGGCGCCACCAACCCCTCCGTGTTCTGCCCGATCCGGGGAGGGATTTGGAAGATCCC
The DNA here is from genome assembly GCA_963827955.1 of uncultured delta proteobacterium. Lineage (GTDB taxonomy): Bacteria > Myxococcota_A > Polyangia > Polyangiales > Polyangiaceae > CAWHDJ01. The sequence goes on from CAWHDJ010000018.1 coordinate 1,286,491, forward strand.
GCTCGCCGGCGGCGCCGCCGTCGGGCTCGCGAGCGAGGAGTCCCCCGGGCCGATCGCGGCCGACGCGAGCGGCGTCTACATGAGCGCGACCTGCTCGGGCGCCGTGGCCCTGCGCGCGGGGCCGTAGCCTGGCAGCCCATTGAAATACGAAAGAAGAGGACCGCAAGGGACGCAAGGGACGCAAGGATTCAGGTCAATTTGCCTTTCCCTTGCGCCCCTTGCGCCCCTTGCGCCCTTGCGGTCTCTCTCGGGTTTCTTCAGCGAGCTGCGCTAGGCTCCGATCGTGTCTTACGGACGATCCTTTCGCCGCCTCGCTTCGCTTGCCGTGCTCGCGCTCCTCGGCCCCGCCGCGTGTGGGGGCACCGCCAACAAGGAAGGGGGGGCGGGGGGAGGGCCCTCCGGGGGCGACGGCGCGTCCTGTGCCCAGGCGATTGACATCACCTCGGCGGTCGCCGGCGGCGGCACCTACTCCGGTCAGGCTACGGCGGAGGGCGACTTCCAGGGACTCTGCGCCTCGCAGAACGGGAGCATCGAGTACCTCCGCTTCGACGCGGCGCCCGGCAACTACGAGATCTCCCTCTCCGGCCCCCACGACGACGCAGCGGCGACCGCCGTGCTCGACGTCCGGACCGACTGCGCGTCCTCCGCGAGCGAGCTGCAGTTGCATCCCCCACGCGCCGTCCACCAACATCTTCGTGGGCGTGAGCAAGCCCGGCGGCGTCCTCCTCGTGCTCTCGGGCGACTGGTACGGCAAGGGGTACCGGCTCCGGATCGAGCCGTGGCCGAAGAGGTGCACCGCCGACATCGACTGCGCCGGGCGCTTCCCGCAGACGCTGTGCGCCACGAAGACCGGGATCTGCTACGCGCCGCTCGACTGCGCCCCGGGCACGGCGGACTGCGACGCCGATCCGGACGACGGGTGCGAGGCCGACACCACCAAGGACACGGCGAACTGCGGCGTGTGCGGCCTCTCCTGCCAGGGCCCGAACGTGAAGGACGGCACGTGCGCGGCCTCGGCCTGCACGCTCGCCTGCGAGCCCGGCTACGCGGACTGCGACACGAACCCCGCGAACGGCTGCGAGACGTACCTCCAGGGCGACGGCGCGAACTGCGGCGCCTGCGGAAACGACTGCACGCACGGCGGCTGCGCGGCCTCGAGTTGCACCGCGCCCCCGGTCGCGCTCGGCACCACCACCGCCCCGGACCCGAACGGCCCCATCGCGCTCGACGCCGCCAACGTCTACGTCGCCGGACAGATCAGCCCGAACATGGGCGGGGTGATCTCCATCCCCAAGTCGGGCGGCCTCGCCACCATGGTCGTGAGCGACGACTGCAACATCGCATCTCTCGTGGTCGACGCAGGGACGGTCTACTGGGCCGGCGCGGACTGCAATACGCTCACCGGGGCGATCAAGTCGGCGCCGATCGCGACCGGGGGGACGAAGGTCCTCGCGACCCAGAGCGTCTACAATCCGACCGGGCTCATCGCCGACGCGACCACCCTCTACTGGCACGAAACGTCGTTGGGCGCGATCCTCTCGCTCCCCAAGGCCGGCGGCCAGCCGAAGGCCGTGGCGAGGCTGGTGGACAACGGCGTCGAGATGCAGGTCTCCGGGCTCGCCGCCGACGCGACGAACCTCTACTTCACGGCCAGGGACTACATCACGAGCACCTGGGCGCTCTACTCGGTGCCCAAGTCCGGCGGCGCGCACGAGGTGCTCGCGACGCTCCCGCCGGGGTCCTCCGGGCAGCTCGCGATCTCGGGCACGGACCTGTACGTCGCCACCGACACGAGCATCGCCCACATCTCGACCACGGGCGGCTCGCTCACCACGTTCGCCGGGGCGAACCTGGGGTCCGCCGACCCCACCACCACGCTGGCGGTCGCCTCGCTCGCGATCGCGGGCGGGAACCTCTACTGGTCGGCGGGCGCGACCAAGGCCATCGCCATCTGCCCGACCCCCGGCGGGATCTGGAAGATCCCGCTCGCCGGCGGCGCCGCCGTCGGGCTGGCGAGCGACGAGTCCCCCGCGCCGATCGCGGCCGACGCGAGCGGCGTGTACATGAGCCAGACCTGCTCCGGCGTCTTCGCGCTGCGCGCGGGTCCGTAGCCCTATATAAGGAGGGGCGTACAGCGACGCTGGAATCGGCGGCGCGGGGGATCGGATCGGACACGCGCGTGATCCGATCGGCGGCACTTCCGATCGGATCGACGGCACGCTCGATCGGATCGGGGGCGTCCTCGATCGGATCGACGGCGTGCTCGATCCGATCGGAGGCGCGCTCGATCGGATCGACGGCGTGCTCGATCCGATCGGAGGCGCGCTCGATCGGATCGACGGCGTGCTCGATCCGATCGGAGGCGCGCTCGATCGGATCGGGGGCGTCCTCGATCGGATCGACGGCGCGCTCGATCGGATCGACGGCGCGCTCGATCGGATCGAGACCGTGTTCGATCCGATCGTGAGCGCGTTCGATCGGATCGGCGACGTCTTCGATCGGATCGAACGCGCCCCCGATCGGATCGGTGATCTGTTCGATCGGATCGGCGGCATCTTCGATCCGATCGAAGGCGCGACCGATCGGATCGAACACGGTTTCGATCGCACCTCGCGCGCGTGGGCGCACCCTCTGCGCGCTCCGCGCACATCGTCGCCATCGCCGATTCAAATCCGTGATCGGTGACGCGAAAAGCACGTTCCCGACGTCGATTTATGGGTGATGGATCTGCGGAGTAAGATTCGGATTCAAATGCAACGAAAAAGCGATGGTCCACCTTGCCGATCGTCCGAGTCGAGCACATAGTCCAGGGGTCAGGAAGACGAGCGCTGCGCGGAGGGGTCTCGCTCGATTCGCGAGCGGGGCCTTCGTTCATTTCAACCGCGCGCTGCGCTCTCGAAGGGAGGTCACGATGGCAACCGGTCCGTTGCGCTACCGCGCGATCCTCAACATCCTCATGCTCGATTCGAGCGACGCCGACCGCGACGACTTCGTCAACGGCATCAACCAGGTGCTGCCGCAGTCGTCGCTCTACAAGAGCAACCCGGCGATCCAGAGCGCGTTCACGAACGTGCTCTCGACCCTCGCCACGTACAAGACCGCGTCGAAGACCGCGGCCGGCAGCGCCCAGCAGGCGAGGTCCGACGCCAACGCGGCGCAGGGCGCGAAGAAGGCCAACGACAAGGCGATCGTCTTCTTCAGGGACCTGGTCGAGAACGACGCGCAGAGCCCGGACGACATCGCCTCCGCGGGGCTGAAGCCGTACCTCGGCAAGCCGCCCCCTCCGCCGCTGGTCCCGCCGGACACGATCGACCTCAAGCCCGGGAGGAAGGGGTCGGGCGTCACCACGGCGTCGGTGCGCGAGCCGTCGGGTGTCCGCCGCCGCTACGCCGCCCAGATCAGCCTCGACGGCACCACCTGGACGGCGCTGGCCGGGGGCGGCAAGTCCCGGAAGCTCGTCGGCAAGAGCGGCGGGACCGCCTGGGTCCGGTTCGCGCTGGTGCGCGGGCAGTCTCAGTCGGACTGGTCGAGCGCCGTCCCCATCACGTTCCCGTGACAGGATGACAGCCCCCCGAGCGCGCGGCGCCCTTTCGGCGCCGCCGCTCGGGTGGCATCATTGGGGGGTGAGCTTCCTCCAATCCGAACACACTTGGACACTCGGCCGGGCCATCCTCGCGCGGGTCGCGCTCGCCGGCGCCGTCGCGACGGCCGCAGGGTGCGGCGGATCGCCACAGGAACAGCAGCACCAGCCGCCCCCTCCGCCGCCGACGCCGGCGAAGTTCACCGTGACGGTCGCGGCGAACCCGAACAGCGTGTGCTCGGCGATCGTCACGTTCAGCCTGAAGGGCGCGACGTCGGCGCACGTGGAGGCCACGGGCGGCGAGGATCACCTGACGACGCCGGAGCAAATGGTCGACGACACCGGCAAGATCTCCGTCCTGGGGCTCGCCGCCAAGACGGACTACGAGTTCGTCGTCGTCGCGAAGGCGGACGGCAAGACCCGGTCGTCGTCCCCCGTCTCGTTCAAGACGTCGCCGCTCCCCTCGGAGCTCCTGGACGCGCACTTCGTCGTCACCGCGCACAGCGGGAAGCCTTCGCCGACCGGCTACTACCTCGTCGAGGGCACGGGCCTCAACGTCGTCGCCTTCGACGGCAAGGGCGTCATCCGCTGGTACCGCCAGTTCCACTACTTCGCCGCCGAGACGAAGATGCAGCCCGACGGCACCTTCACCACCTTCAACGGCGCCACGATGGGCTTCCAGGCCCTCCCCGGCCAGTACGTGCGCTACCACCCCGACGGCACGCTCATCGGGAACTACCAGGCCGGCTCGCCGGACACGAGCGAGCCGGGCAACCCCACCGTCTACACCGACAACCACGATCTGTTGCTCACCAGCAACGCGGGCGGGGACCACTTCCACATGATCACGTACGAGATGCGGCCCCTGGCGTCGGCCACCGCCGCCTGGCACATGGTCCAGCGGACGAGCATGGACGGCGCCATCGAGTTCGAGTGGAAAACCTGGTCGCGCTTCTCGGAGGCCGATCTGACCGACCCGCTCCCCGGGGACGCCGGGCAGGACTTCGACCACATGAACGCGCTCTCGTTCGACCCGTCCGACGACAACTACATCGTGTCGCTGCGCAACCTCGACGCGGTGGTGAAGGTCGACGCGGGCACGGGCGACGTGCTCTGGCAGATCGGCGGCAAGCAGTCGACGATGAAGGTGGACAAGGATCCGCTCACGTCCTTCACCGGCCAGCACGACGCGCACCTCTTGCCGAACGGCAACCTCCTGATGATCGACAACGGCGTCCTGCACACGCCGCCCGAGAGCCGCGCGGCGGAGTACGCGATCGACACGAAGGCCGGCACCGCGACGCTCGTCTGGGAGTACCGCCACAGCCCGCCCATCTTCACGTCGGTCCTCGGCAGCGCGACCCGGCTCTCGAGCGGCAACACGCTCGTCGCGTTCAGCTTCATCGGCGTGGTCGACGAGGTGAAGCCGGACGGCACGCTCGTCTGGGAGGGCAAGGTCGAGGTCGGCACGGCGCCGCTGGAGGCGTACCGGGTGCTGCCGCTGCCGTCGCTGTACGAGTACGCCACGCCGTAGGTCGCCGGGGCGTCAGCAAACGCAATCCGAACCGCGCCCGGAGCGTCCCGCCGAAGGCGGGACGCGGAGGAAGCGGGGGCTGCGGCTTCCACGACGCGCCGTCGAGCAGACCTGCGGCCCCCGCTTCCTCCGCGAGCCGCCGTGAACGGCGGCTCGCTCCGGGCGCGGTTCGGATTGCGTTTTGTGGAGACTTGCGGTGCTGCGCTCAGCCCCGGCCCTTCAGGTTCAGGAGCGTGAGGCGCTTCTTCAGCGCGCTCGGGGAGACGCGGAGGAGCTTCGCGGTGGCGTCGAGGTCCCCGCCGGCCTTGGCGCGCGCGCGCGCGATCTCTTCGGCCGTCAGAATCGGTCGCGCGCGGCAGGCCGAGGTCGTCCATCAGCTTGATGAGCGTGGTGCGCGACGTGCCGAGCGTGGCGGCGACGCCGCTCTGGTTGAAGTCGTGCGCCTCGAGCAGGCGGAGGAGCGCCTCGGCCGCGGCCGCGCGGAGCTTCTTGGCACGGACCTGATCCTTGGCCCCGTCCACCTCGGCGGCGAGCGCCGCCAGCGCCTCGGCCGGCAAGAGCTTCAGCACCGTCTTCTGGGCCAGGCCGAGCGTCTCCGAGGCGGCGCGGAGGAGCGCGTCAGGGACCGGGGCCGAGGCGGCGGCGTCTCCCCCTGCGGGAGGCGGGGTGGTGGTGGGCGCGTCGGCGGAGACGGGCGCGACCTCTCCCGTGGTGAGTGCGGACGCGGCGGGCGCATCCGGAGCCTGGAAGGCGCCGGGCTGGAGGTTCATCCGCGCGGTGCGCTCCACGTAGTTCTGAAGCTCGCGGACGTTGCCGCTCCAGGCCCGCCGGATCAGGTCGGCCATGAACCCGATCGGCATCCCCGGCTTCCACGTCCGCCCGCTGTCCCAGAGCCAGGCGAGCTCGCGGTGCTCGTCCACGTGCCGGCGGAGCATGTGCACGACCAGCTCCGGCACGTCCATGCGGCGCGCGGAGAGCGAGGGCACGTGGAGGACGTGCGCGGACATGCGGTGGTAGAGATCCTCCCGCAGGCCGCCGTCGCGGACCTGCGCATCGAGGTCGCGGTGGGTGGCGGCCACGACGCGCACGTCGATGTGGCGGCCCTCGTGCGCGCCGACCGGGACGACAACGCCGTCCTGGAGCACGCGCAGGAGCTTGGGCTGCACGGCGATCGGCAGCTCGCCCAGCTCGTCGAGGAAGAGGGTGCCGCCCTCGGCCGCGCGGAAGAGGCCCTTGCCCTCGGCGTCCGCGCCGGTGAACGCGCCCTTTTTGTGCCCGAAGAGGACGGCCTCGACGAGCGTCTCCGGCAGCGCGGCGCAGTTGACGGCGACGAAGGGGCCCGCGGCCCGCGGGCTCGCCTGGTGGATGGCGCGGGCGACCAGCTCCTTGCCGGCGCCGGTCGGGCCGATGACGAGCGCGGAGCCGCCGAAGCGCGCGACGCTCCGGATCTCGTCGCGGAGCGCCCACATCGGCTCGCTCTCCCCCACGAGGCCCATGCGGTCGTCGTCGGGCGCGTGGACGCGGGACAGCTCCAGCCCGAGGAGCACGCGGTCGCCGATGGCGACGACGGCGCCGGGATCGACGATCGTCGGGCCGGTGATCGGGGTCATGACGGGGGTGTCCGAGCCGGCATGGTCGAGGTCGACGAGCCCGAGCTGGCGGCGCGCGCCGGGGGCCGGCTCGACCTCGAAGCGCCGGCGGTCGGCGAGGAAGCGGATGCGGAGCTGCTCGCGGCTGACGTGGGGATCGGCGAGCGGGAGGGTGGCGCCGCCGAGGCCGCCGAAGGGGGGGACGTTGCGCCCGAAGGTGATCCAGCGGGGGCCGACGGCGCCGGGCATCGAGAGCGCGCCAACGCGGTTGAGATCGCTGTGGTAGAGCAGGCGGACGCGCGCCTGGAGCTCGTCCTTGTGGTGACCGTACGCCCACGCGGACCAGCCGTCACGGTTGGATGCGTCCCGGGTCTCCGTCTGGATGTGCGTGTCGCCGCTGCCCATCGCTCCCTGGCAGCGTACCGTACATCAGTTCCGGGCGGGCGAGCGGGCGACCCATCCCTCGGGCCAGACAAATCTGCCCGCCGCGGCGAGCTCGTCGGCCTCGACCTCCTGCTCCCGCGTGATCGTGCCCACGTCGCGCGCCGCCTCGAGGACGAGCCAGCGGTGGCGCGGGCAGGCGTTGGCGCTCGTGCGCATGAGCGCGCGCCGGAGCGTCTCGGCCGCGACGTGCGGCCGGCCCTCGGCGTGCGCGAGGAGGGCGAGGGCACGGTGGCCGAGGCACGCGAAGGACACGACCCCGTTTCGCACGAGCCACTCGGCGGAGGCGCGGGCCTCGGCCCGCTGCTTCGCGTCGAGCGCGCCCCGGCGGAGCAGCCCGAGGGCGGCCTCGAGCCCCACCTCCAGCCAGAGCGACCGGTCGACGCCCACGCCCCACGTCCCGCTCTCCCGCGCGGCGCGCTCCCACCGCGGCCCCTGGGCGAGGGCCTCGGCGAAGCGCCCCTCCGCGAGCATCACCGCGCCCCGCGCTCGCTCGTGCAGGACGTCGAGCCGCGACGTCGGGATGCCCGCGATGTGGGCCGCGAGCCGGCCCTCCGCCTCGTGCGCCTCCGCGAGGCGGCCCCGGCGGGAGAGGATCGTGACCTTCAGGTCGAGGTGGAGCGCGACGTTGATGAAGTTGGGGCGCTCGATCGAGAGCGCGCGCTCCACCGCGGCGAGGGCGTCGCCGTCGTCGCCCTTGAAGAACAGGATGTAGAGGTAGAAGGCCCGCGCGAGGACGCCGTCGTAGGCGTCGGCCATGCCGCGGCGGGCGAGGCCCTCCAGCGCCGCCTCGCAGGAGCGACGTGCCCGCGTCATGTTGGTGGCGAGCCAGATCAGGCCCCGGTTGATCTGGACAATCTCGTTGCCGAGGGGGATGTCGTGGACGCGGGCGAGCTCGTCGGCCATGTCGAGGCGGCGGTGGGCCCGCTCGATCTGCGCCGTCGAGAAGGGGCCGAGCCAGATGGGGGCGGCGGCGCCGAACGCGAGGGATCGCAGGAGGACGCGCTTGTCGTCGATGCGGCGCCCGTAGAGCTCGGCCCGGAAGGCGGACTCGCCCGCCATGCTCGGCCAGAGAGGCTGGAAGGCGCGCACGGCGGCGTCGAGGAAGCCGACCTCGGCCGCGAGGAAAGGGTCCGCGCCGCCGCGCGGGCGCACGGCGGGGAGCCTCGCGCGCAGGCCGTCGAGGCGCTCGGCGGCCTCCGTCTGGAGCTTGAGCGCGGCGAGCACCGCGAGCCGCTGCTTCGGAGGCCGATCCATGGGCAGGCCGAGGAGCTCGAAGCCACCGGCGATCACGGCGCGGCCCTCGGCGATGTGCCGCGTCGCCGTGAGGTTCACCCCCGCGAGGCCGCGCAGGCGCAGCCGGGCGACGGCGCGATCGGGGTGGGCCTCGGGCGCCGCGTCCCAGCGGCGCTGCGCCTCCTGGTAGGCGCGCGCGGCCTCGAGGTGCAGCCCTGCGTGCTCGAAGAGATCGCCGACCTTCTCCCAGCGCGCCGCGAGGGCGAGCGGGGCCGCGGCGGGATCCGGATCGTCGAGCACGACGCGGAAGAGGCGCGCGGCGCGCGCGAACGCGAGCTTCGCCGCGGCCTGCTCGGCGGCCTCCTCGGCGTAGCGCCGCTCGAGGGCGCGCTCGCCCGCGGCGCCGAAGTGGCGGACGAGGAGCTCGGCGTCGCGCCCCCGGCCGGCGGGCTGCGCCTCAATCGTGCGCGCGAGCCTCGCGTGGTGCGCGCGGCGGTCGTCGTCGTCGAGGTCCCGGTAGGCGACCTCGCGTATCCGGTCGTGGTAGACGTCGAGGTGCGGCGGGCCCTCGGGGTCGTTCGACTGGACGGTGCGGAGGAAGCGGGCGGCGAGCAGCTCGCCGAGGCCGCGGTCGACGTCGATGCTGTCGAGCCCGCTGGCGCTGCGCAGGAGCCACGGCGCGATGTCCCCGCCCGCGGTGGCGGCGAGCGCGAGGAGGCTCTGCGCGCGCGGGCTGAGCGCGTGGATCATCGTGCGGAGCAGGTCGTCCGCGGACACGGCGTCGTCGAGGCGCGCGGCCTGCTCGTCGGGCGAGAGGTTCATGAGGTGCTCGGCGAGCCGCCGCACGAGGAAGGGGTTGCCCCCCGCCTGGCTCGCGAGCGCCGCCGACGTCTCCGGCCCGAGGCGGCTCCGCGTCACCGCCTGGACGAGCGCCGCGGCGTGCGTGGCGCCGAGGGCCGTGAGCGGGAGCGAGGTCGCGCGGCCGCCTGCCACGAGGCGGTGCAGGAGGGCGTGGAGAGGGTGGCCCTCGCCGACGCCCTCCGGCCGCAGGAGGCCGAGGACCATGATGCGGCCGGAGTCGGCCTCCAGCAGCGCGGAGAGGAGCGCGACGCTCTCCTCGTCCGCCCACTGCAGGTCGTCGAGCACGAAGCAGAGCGGCGCGACGGCCTGCGCGTAGGTGCAGAGCGCGCGGAAGCCGTCGAGGGCCTGCCGGCGGAGCTCGCGCGGGTCGACGCCGGGGACGGCCCGCGGGGCCGGCTGCGCGGGGCCGCCCCGCGGCTCGCCGGTGAGCATCGCGATGGCCGGGAAGATGCGCTCGAGCGCGAGGAGCGAGGGCTTGAGCGCCGCGAGGTGGGCGGCCGGCCACGTGCGCAGGGTGAGGATCATCGCGTCCACAACGCGGTCGAAGGCGACGAAGGGCACCTGCTCGCGCTCGTAGCAGCGGCCGGGGAAGCAGAGGAAGCCGAGGCGCCGCGCGCGGCGGACGATGACGTCGGCGAGCGCGCTCTTGCCGATCCCGCTCGGGCCCGAGACGAGCGCGATCTGCGGCTCCCCCTCCGCGGCGCGCTCGAGGCAGTGGGCGAGCGTGGAGACCTCGACGTCCCGGCCGACGAAGAGCCCGTGCTGTCGACGCCGCTCGGTGGCGCGGGCTGCGCGTGGCCAATCGCGGCGCCGCGCGAGGGCCCGGCGCCGAGCGCCTCGCGTACCTCGGCGAGGGTGGCGCGCTCGGTGGGATCCCGCGCCATCAGCCGGTGGACAATCTCGCAGAGGTGGGGAGGCGCGTCGTGGACCCGCTCCTCCACGCGGGGCGGGGGGCGCTCGGTGCGCCCCGCGAGCGCCTCCATCGGCGCGCCCTGGAAGGGCAGAGCCCCGGTCAGGAGCTGGAACATCATGCAGCCGAGCGCGTAGAGGTCGGAGGCCGCCGAGGCGGCCTCGCCGCGGTACTGCTCCGGCGAGAGGTAGGCGAGCGTGCCGATGATGGCGCCCTCGTGGCTGATGCCGCCTTCGCGATCCACGCGGCTCACGAGGCCGAAATCGAGCAGGCGCACCAGGCCGTCGACGTCGACCAGGATGTTCGACGGCTTGAGGTCGCGGTGGAGGATGCCGCGCTCGTGGAGGAACTCGAGCGCGTCGAGGATCTGCAGGACGACGCGGACGAGGAGCTCGGGGTCGCAGGCCACCTCGCCCGATGGCGGAGGCGGGGCGAGGGCGAGATCGGGCTCCACGTCGGTGTCGGAGCCGTCGAGGGAGAGGCCGCGGGGCGGCGCGGCGACCGTGGAGAAGGCGCCGCCGGCGTCCTCGTCGAGGAGCACCTCGAGGAGGTCCTGCCCGCGGACCAGCTCCATGGTGAAGAACCACTGCCCCTCGTGCTGCTCCAGGTCGAAGAGGCGGACCAGGTTGGGGTGGTAGAGCTCCGCCATCACGCGAAACTCCTGCTTGAAGCGCAGGAGGCGCGAGGCGTCGCGGGCGAGCATCACCTTCAGCGCCACGCGGGTGCCCTTCACCCGATCCTCGACCTCGTAGACGGCCCCCATGCCGCCCACGCCGAGGAGGCGCACGGGGGCGTAGCGCTGGGTGCCAGGGAAACCGCTGGGGTCGTGGTTCATCGAGTGGCCCGCCGGAGCGCCGGCCGTCGCTCCCCCCTGGATGACGGCAGAGCACGGCCGGCCACGGCCGCCATCGTAGCCAAATCGGAGGGGACCGGCGCGGCAATCGGGCGCCGCGAGCCGGGGCGCTCAGTCCGCGGATCCGGGGGCTCCCCCACGTACGGTACCGGCGCCCTCGGGAACGTCGTCCGCGTCGCCACGTCCGTCACGGTGAGCGTCACGAGCAGGAGGAAGAGGAACACGCCCAGGATGGGCATGACGGCCACCGAGAAGCGCTCCTGGGTGATGTGCATGAAGAAGATCGCGACCAGCGTCGTCTTCACCACGGCGATGAGGACGGCCACCGCCACGTCGGTCGGGCCGAGGTGCGCGAGCGAGAGCAGGAGCGAGAGGCCCGTCAGCGCGAGGAGGGCGAGCCAGACGACGACGAGGCGGAGCGCGGAGGATGTGTGGGCGTGAGCCATGATCGTGCCCCTTCAGCGCATCAGGTAGAACATGGGCCAGAGGAAGATCCAGATGACGTCGATGAGGTGCCAGTAGAGCGCCACGACCTCGACGTGCACGTTGTTCGCGGAGGAGTACTCGCGGCGGAAGCAGCCGCCGCTGATCCAGAAGAGCAGGCCCATGCCGATGATGACGTGGATCCCGTGGAGGCCCGTCATCAGGAAGTAGAGCGTGAAGAACATCTTCGCGCCGTAGCTCGGGAGCTCGGCGAAGTGATAATGGCCGGCGGGGAAGATCCCCTCGTGGAAGTGCTGGAAGTACTCCACGCCCTTCAGGGTCAAGAAGAGCAGGCCGCAGGCGACGCTGAAGAGCTCGAGCCACCCGGCCCAGCGCGGCCGCCCGCGGCGCACCTCGTGGAGGGCCAGCGCCACGGTCATGCTCGACGTGAGGAGGATGGCCGTGTTGATGGTGCCGATGGCCGTGTTGTCGTGCGCGACGCCCAGGCCGAACTCCGCCGGGTACATCGTGCGATATGCGGCGTAGAGCGTGAACAGCCCGGCGAAGAAGAGCAGCTCCGTCGCGAGGAAGACCCACATCCCGAGCCGGGCCGCGTGCGCCTGCTTGTCGAGGTCCTCGAACTGCTCATGTAGAAGCGGTGCGCGCATGGGCCTCGTCCTCCGTGAGGTCGTAGTCGTAGGGCCCCCGGTCGATGACCGGCGGCGCCAGGAAATTGTGCGTCGGCGGCGGCGAGGGCGTCTCCCACTCGAAGCTGCGCGACCTCCACGGGTTCCTCCCCGCGCGCTCGCCCCAGCGGAGCGCGACGAGGAGGTTCACCACGGTGAGCCCGATCGCGCCCGCGAGCAGGTACGCGCCGCCGGTGGAGAGGACGTTGAGCCACTGGTACTCGGCCGGGTAGCTGTAATACCGCCGCGGCATCCCCATGTTGCCGAGCCAGAACTGCGGGATGAACGTGAGCAGGAAGCCCAGGAACACGGCGGCCGAGGTCAGGAGGCCCATCCGCTCGTCGTAGAGCCGGCCGAACATCTTCGGGAACCAGTAGTGCGCCGCGCCGAGGAAGGCCGTGAGCGAGCCGCCCACCATGATGAAGTGGAAGTGGGCGATGATGAAGTACGTGTCGTGCCAGTGGATGTCGAGCGACTGCGTCGCCAGCGCGACCCCCGTCATCCCCCCGAAGACGAAGAGGAAGAGGAACCAGAAGAAGTAGAGCATGGGCGTCTTGAAGGCGACCCGCCCCCTGTACATCGTCGCCACCCAGGTGAAGACCTTGATGGCCGAGAAGATGGCGACGAACATCGAGAGCCCGCCGAAGAGGCCGGCGTCGACCTCGCTCATCCCAGCCACGAACATGTGGTGTCCCCAGGTGAAGAAGCCGACGAGCGCGATGCCCACCGTGGCGACGGCGATCGCGAGGTACGAGTTCGGCTGCTTGTGGGAGAAGGTGCACACCGTCTCGCTGATCACCCCCATCGCGGGCAGGATCATGATGTAGACCGCCGGGTGCGAGTAGAACCAGAAGAGGTGCTGGAAGAGCACCGGGTCACCGCCGAGCGCGGGGTCGAAGATGCCGAACTTGTAGACGTGATCGATCCCGACCAGGAGGAGCGCCAGGCCGACGACCGGCGTCGCGAGCAGGATGATGATGCTGGTGCCGTAGAGGGTCCACACGAAGAGCGGGACGCGGGTCCAGGGAATCCCCTTGGCCCGCATGGTGTGGGTGGTGACGATGAAGTTGACGCTCGTCATCATCGACGACGCGCCCAGGACGAACGCGCCGAGGGTCGAGGCGAACACGGCCGTGTCCGTCCTCGTGCTGTAGGGGGGGTAGAAGGTCCAGCCCGTGTCGAGGCCGCCCCACACCGTGGCCGCGAGCAGCAGCACCGCGCCGACGCAGTAGACGTAGAAGCTGAGGAGGTTCAGCCGCGGGAAGGCCAGGTCCTTGGCGCCGAGCATGATGGGCAGGACGAAGTTGCCGAAGACCGCCGGGATGGCCGGGATCAAGAAGAGGAAGATCATGACCACGCCGTGGAGCGTGAACATGCGGTTGTAGGTGTCCGCGCTCATGATGTCCCGGCCCGGGCTGATGAGCTCGGTCCTGAGGAGGAGCGCGAAGAGGCCCCCGAGGCCGAGCATGCACAGGATCAAGACGTAGAACATCAGCGCGATGCGCTTGTGATCGCGTGTGTTGAGCCACGACCTGATCCCGCGCCCCGCCCGGAGGTAGTCGGGCGGCGGCTCCTCGCCCTCCGGCAGGTCGCCCGCCCGCTCTTCGTGGACATCGCTCATGACACGGCCCCCTCTCGCGTCGAATCAGCGTGGGATTTCGCCCCCCGGCGGCTCCGGCCTCGGCGGGCGATTCCGCGCGCCGTGGCCCTGCGAGTCGTCCTCCTCCTCGGGCAGCCCGCCGTCCGGCTGCACGGCGAGCGGCGTCCGCGCGCCGGGCAGCGGGCGCACGCTCCGGAGCGACCTGATGAGCTCGACGATCGCCGCCGTCTCGCCGGCGTCGAGGCGCCCGATGTACGACGGCATCAGGGGCGGGTAGCCCAGGTGGATCTTCGCGTTCGGATCCATCATCGACTCGGTGAGGTACGCCTCGTCGGCGACGACCTCTCCCCCGCCGGCGAGCGGGACCGTCGACATGAAGAGCCCCGCCCACGTCGGCCCGATGTGCGGTGATGCCGTCGACCGTGTGGCACCGGAAGCAGCCCTTCTGCGCCGCCACGAGCGTGCCCTGCCGCACGAGGCTCGTGTCCTGTGCGGGGGCCACGTCGGTGAGCCCGATCCCCGGCTCCTCGTAGCGCGGGCCGGCGATCTCGAGCCTCCCCTCCGTCTTGCCGGCGAGCCACTGCTCGTACTCGCCGGGCTCCATCACGATCACGTCGGCGCGCATCGGTGGAGTGGCCGGTGCCGCAGTACTGCGTGCAGAGGACGGGGTACGTGCCCGGCGTGACCGCCTGGAACCAGGCGGTGGTGTAGCGCCCGGGGACCGCGTCCACCTTCATGCGGAAGGCCGGCACGAAGAAGCTGTGGATCACGTCGCGCGACGTGAGGACGAGCTTCACCGGGCGGCCCACGGGGACGTAGAGCTTGGCGATGGACCGCGCGCCCTCGGGGTAGGCGAACTTCCACATCCACTGCTTCGCCGTCACGTAGACGACCATCGACCCTTCGGGCGCGATGCGCATGCGCATGAACTGCCCGAGGCCCACGATCCACCAGAGGACGAACAGGAACATGAGCCCCACCAGCGCGGCGACCTTGAAGAGAGGGTGCGGGCGCGCGTTCGACTCGGGGTTGGGCGGCTCCATCTCCGGGTAACGGCTCCGGCGATAGCGGATGAGGAAGAACCCGCCGACCAGCGTCACGAGGATCGCGCCGGCGATGGCCGAGAGGATGAGGGAGTAGTGAAGCTCGTCGAGCGCGCGCGCGTACGTCGAGGCCTGCGGGGGCAGGAAGAGGAAGCGGCGGAGGAAGCCGTTCACGCCCGGCCTCCCTTCCTCCGCCCGGCGAGGGCGGCCGCCGCGACGACGCCCGCGACGGTGACGAGGATGAGGACGCCGCCGAGGCGGATGAACCCCAGAATGTAAGGCCCATACGCGCGCGAGGCCGGGTCGTAGTGGTAACAGGTCATGATCACCCGGTCGACGATGCTCCCGATGTTCCCCTTCCCGGCCTCGAGCAGCGCGAGGCGCAGATCGCGGGCGGCGAACGTCGCGCCGTAGAGGTAGCGAGAGATGCGCCCGTCGGGCGTCAGGACGACCAGCGCGGCCGGGTGCGCGTACTCCCCGGTCCTCGCGTCGTAGGCGTAGCGGAACCCGATGTCGTCCGCGAGGGCGGCCGTCGCGTGCGCGTCGCCCACGAGGAAGGGCCACTCCGAACAGTGGGCAGGCGCGCGCGAGAGCCCCGCGAGCGTGCTCGTCCGCTTGCGGGCGGCGGCCTCGGGGGTGTCGCGCGGGTCGAAGCTCACGGTGATCGCGCGGTAGTCGTCGCCGAGCCGGTACGGGAGCTTGCCGAGCCCCTCCACCGCGCTCCGGAGGACGAGGCCGCAGAGCATGGGACAGTGGTAGTACGCGAGGATGAGCACCACCGGCTTGCCGCTCCCGAGGGCCTCACCGAGGGTGACCTTCCTCCCCAGCATGTCGGTGAATGGCAGCGAGCGATCGACGGCCTGGCCGAGGTGCTCCTCGATGTCGACCGCCTGCGCGACGGGCGGGAGCGCCGTCGGGCCCCTCGTCGGCGCGAGCCCCTCGGCCCCGAGCGCGGCCTCCGGCGCCAGCGCGAGCGCGAGCGCGACGACGATAGCCCTGATCTTCATGGCCGCCTCCCCGCCGCCACGAGATCGATCGCGCGATCGATCGGGATCCTGACGACGCCGTGATCCTCGTCGACCCACCCATAGGAGGAGAGGTCCTCGCGCTGCTGCTCGGTCACGGACGCGCGCCCGCGCTTCCCTCCGAAGATGTCCTGCCGGACCCTGGCCACCGCGTGCCGCGGCCCGAGGTGCCGCTCCGGGAACGCGCCCGAGGGGCGGAGCTCGGCGAAGTGCCTGTTCATGAGCCAGACGGCCAGGATGACCATGATCACGGCGATCCCGGTCGCGGCCCCCAGACCGATGGCGATGTGCCGGATCTGGACGACGTCCTCTTCCTGGTGCATCTCCCCGTGGCGAACGCGATACGTCATAGGCTCTCGTACCTCCGCGCGTCCGGCAGGAACGGGTCGTTCACCGGCACCATGCGCACGCCGCGCAGCCGGTAGACTCCGTAGATGACCGTCGCGCCCCCGACGGCGAGGAGCGCGCCGAGATCGACGAGGCTGACGGGGCTGCCCGTCGGCCGGGCCGGCGGCATCACCGTCCAGTGCAGGTCGATGTAGTGCGCGGCGAGCACCCACGCGGCGATGGCCGCGAGCGGGCCGCGGCGCCGCTTCAGGTCGTAGCTGAGGAGCAGCAAGAACGGCAGGACGAACTGCGCGACCACCAGGACGACGCTCTCCACGAGCCAGCCGCCGTGCGCCCGGGCCAGATAGAACGTGATCTCGTCTGGCTTGTTGGCGATCCACATGAGCATGAACTGGAAGAACTCCGTGTATGCCCAGAAGATGACGAACGCGAGGAGCAGGCGGCCGAGGGCGTAGTAGTGAGAGTCGTTGATCCCCGGGATGAGCCCGCACCTGTCCGCCGCCGCGGTGAGCACGGTGAGCAGCGCTAGCGCGCCGAGGAACCCGCCGGCGAAGTAGCGGACCGGGAACATCGTCGATTGCCACTGTGGCAAGAGCGTCATGATCCAGTCGAACGCGGCGAACGACACGGCGAGCGCGACGAGCGGGAGGAGGACGCCGCTCATCGCGTACATCCGGTCGCCGACGGCGGGCCCGGCGCCGCGATCCTGCGCGAGCGACCAGCGGCGCAGCCAGTAGCCGACGAAGATCCAGATCACGAGGTAGCCCGCCGCGCGCCAGAGGAACCAGCCGAGGTTCAGGTACGGTGCGCGGAGGGCGACGAGCGCGCGGGCGTGCTCGTCGACGAGCGTCTCCGGCCGGAGCCACGGGTAGAGGTCGCGCAGGCCGAGGAGCAGGGGGAAGAAGAGCAGGAGCAGGAACGGGAACGTGGCGACGATCGCCTCGGTCAGGCGGCGCAGGAGCGTCGGCCACGTGGCGTGCATCGCGTGGCAGATCATCAGGAAGATGAGCGCGCCGGTCACGATGGTCACGACGTAGTTGTACGCGGCGAGGTACGCGAAGAAGATCTGCCGGGGCTCGACGAACGCCCACGCGATCAGCGTGACGACGCCGACGATCGTCGCCGCGGCGGAGACACGGACGAGCTTGCCCGCCCCGCGAAACTCCGGTGCTTCGATCTCGTTCATCGGAGCTGCCTTTCCGCCTCTCCCCGCACGTCGGGCGGGAGCGCGTCGAGCTTCACCCCCTGGCTGAGCTGGAGGGCGCGGAGGTAGGCCACCACGCTCCAGCGCTCCTCGGGCGACACCAGATCTTCCGCGTAGGAGCGCATGAGCCCGTATCCCTCGTCGACGACCTGGTAGATGCGCCCCGACGGAAGCCTGCGCGCGGCCGACCCGGCGATGGCGGGGGGGCGGCGCAGGTCCATGTTCTCGGCGACGATCGAGACGCCGTCGCCGCGGAGGCCGTGGCAGGCGGCGCAGTAGATCTCGAACCGCTTCCTCCCGGCGAGGAGGAGATCGCGGGTGACCGGGATGGGGATGTCGTCGACGTAGGCGCCGTGGTCGAGCCCGGTCAGCTCCGCCGGCGTGCCCGTCGGCGCGCCGCGCGCGACGGTGCCCTCGGGCGGCTCCTGGAGCGCGCGCCCGTCGCGGAAATAACCGCAGCGCTGCCAGGTCGTGAACCTGTTCTGGTAGATCATCCGCTGGAAATCGATCGGCGGCACGAGCGAGCACGCCGGCAGGAAGGCGGCGAGCCACAGCGCGTTGCGCGCGAGCCGGAGGCCGCGCGGGCGGCTCATCGCTCCCTCCGCTTCGCGTAGGCGACCTTGAGCGCGCCGAGCTCGTGGAGGGCGCGCTCGAGGTCCACGGGGTTGTACTGGGGGTCGCGATCGTCGACGCCCACCCAGAAGCGGTCGATCGAGGCCCGGGCGAAGCCCTCCACGTCGAAGACCGGCGACCAGAGCTGCGGCAGCCCGCACAGCATCATGAAGATGACGATGCCGGAGACGGACGCCGAGAGGACGCCGCTCTCGAACGTGATGGGGATGAACGCCGGCGCCGAGTTGAGCGGGCGGCCGCCCACGTTGAGGGGATAGTCGAACGCGTTGCAGAACCACTGCACGAGGAAGGCGAGCCCGCGCCGCCCAGCGCGATCGGGAACACGATCCAGTTGAGGCGCGAGCGCGGACGGCCGAGCGCCTGCTCGAGGCCCTTGACCGGGTAGGGAGTGAAGGCGTCGAGATCCCGGTAGCCAAGGCGCCGCAGCTCCACGAGCGCGCGCACCACCTCCTCCGGCGTGAGGAACTCGGCGACGATGCCTGCGTACATCAGTGCTCCCCCTTCTCCTTCTGGATCTCGTGCGCGAGCTCCTTGACCTCCGCGACGGGGATGAAGGGGAAGAAGCGCATGAAGAGCAGGAAGAGGACCATGAAGAAACCCCCCGTCCCGGCGAAGATCCCCCAGTCGACGATGGTGGGGGCGTACCAGTGCCACTTGGAGGGCAGGTACTCCTGCTGGAGCCCCTGGACGACGATCACGAACCGCTCCGTCCACATCCCGATGTTGACGAAGATCGCGATGATCCAGAGGGCGACGGGGCTCGTCCTGAGCCGCTTCGACCAGAGGAGCTGGAGGACGCCGATGTTGCAGATCTGGTTGATCCAGAACACGGCGTTGTTGGGGCCGAAGGGCCGCGCCATGAAGAACTGGTAGCGCTCGAAGGGAGAGCCCGAGTACCAGGCGACGAAGTCCTCGATGATGTACGAGTAGACGACGATCCAGCCGGTCGTGAGCAGCATCTTCCCCAGCGCGTCGAGGTGCTTCTCGGTGATGACGTTGTGGAGCTTCCAGAAGTGCCGCGCCGGCATGAGGAGCGTGACCACGAGCCCGAAGCCCGAGAAGATGGCGCCCGCGACGAAGAAGGGCGGGAAGATGGTCGAGTGCCAGCCCGGAGTCAGGGCGATGGCGAAATCGGTGCTGACGATCGAGTGGACCGAGAGCACGAGGGGCGTCGCCAGGCCGGCGAGCAGGCCGTAGAGCAGGCGGTAGTGGCGGTGGTGGACCGCCGATCCCCGCCAGCCGAGGGAGAGGATGCCGTAGACGATCCGCTGCGCCCGCCCCGGCGCGCGGTCGCGCAGCGACGCGAAGTCGGGGAGGAGGCCCAGGTACCAGAAGAGGAGCGAGACGGTGAAATAGGTGAACACCGCCGCGGCGTCCCAGGGGAGCGCGCTCCGGAAATTGGGCCACGTGCGCATCGTCGCCGGATAGGGGACGAGCCAGTAGAAGAACCACGGCCGCCCGAGGTGCAGGAGCGGGTACATCCCCGCCTGGATGACGGCGAAGAGCGTCATCGCCTCGGTGAAGCGGTTGATGCTCGTCCTCCACCGCTGCTCGAGGAGCAGGAGGATGGCAGAGATGAAGGTGCCGGCGTGGCCGATCCCGATCCACCAGACGAAGTTGATGATCGCGAACGCCCAGGCGACGGGGATGTTGTTGCCCCAGAGCCCGATGCCGGTGAAGACGGTCGCGGTAACCCCCACGACCATGATCGAGAAGAAGACACCCGCGATCGCGAGGCCGAGCCACCACCGGATGGTGCGCGGCGTCCACACCGGCGAGAGGAGCTGCTCGGAGAGCGAGCGGTCGGTCGGCTTGCCGAGGATGACGCCCGGATCCACGGCTCACCCGATGTCCGGGTTGGGGTTGTCGATGCACGCGAGGTACACCGTGCGCGGGCGCGTCCCGAGCTCGTGCAGCACCGCGAAGGCCCGCGGCTCCTCGCGCCGCTGTACCATCTTGGTCTCCCGGTGCTTGAGCGATCCGAACTGGATGGCTCCCGTCGGACAGGCCTGCTGACACGCGGTCACCACCTCTCCCGGGCGGATGGCGCGGCCCTCGACGCGGGCGTGGATCTCCACCTCGCGGATCCGCTGCACGCAGTAGGTGCACTTCTCCATCACCCCGCGCTGGCGCACGGTGACGTCGGGGTTGTGCTGGAGCGTGACGGAGCCCTGGTTTGCGGGCTCCCATTCGTTCCAGTCGAACCAGTTGAAGCGCCGCACCTTGTAGGGGCAGTTGTTCGAGCAGAAGCGCGTCCCGACGCAGCGGTTGTAGACCATCTCGTTGAGCCCGTCGGGGCTGTGCACGGTGGCGTTGACCGGGCAGACGTACTCGCAGGGCGCCTTCTCGCAGTGCTGGCAGAGCATGGGCTCGTTGACGACCCTCGGGTTGTGCACGTCGCCGTGGAGGTAGGTGTCGATCCGGAGCCAGAGCATCTGCCGGCCCTTCACGACCTGCTCCTTGCCCACGACGAGGATGTTGTTCTCGGCCTGGCAGGCGACGACGCAGGAGCTGCAGCCGGTGCAGATGGTCGTGTCGATGGTCATCGCCCACTGCTCGCCGGTCTCGTCCACGGGCGAGAAGAGCGTGGGCTGGTCGCCGCGCAGCTCGGCCGTGAACTCGGGGTTGTACCGGTACTCGGCGAGCGTGGCGTGGAGCGCGATGGGGCGCTCGTCCACCGTGGTCAGCTCGAGCTGCGACCGCGCGAGCGCGTAGTGCTCACCCTTGCGCTTGCGGAGCGAGAGGCCCGGCGCGAACCACGGGGCGCGCGTCGTGCGCAGCAGGTACGCGTCGAACCCGATGGCCCTCTGCGACCGACTCGGCCGCGCCGCGCCGCCCCCAGCCCAGGTGGAGCGTGGCCGCGTCCTCCGCGTGTCCCGCGACGGTGAGCACCGGCGCGCGCACGCGTCCTCCCCGCGAGATCGAGGTCGACGACGTCCTCGTCCAGGAGCCCGAGGCGGGCCGCCGTCGCGGGCGCGAGGTGCACCGCGTTGTCCCACGTGAGGTGGGTGAGCGGCTTTGGGAGCTCGATGAGCCAGGCGTTGTTGGTGAAGCGACCGTCGTACACGTTCGGATCGACCGCGAACGACACCTCGAGCCCGCCGGCCGCCGGCGGCGCCGCGGGCATCTTCGCGAGCGCCGCGGCGAGCGGGGCGGCGGCGATGTCGTGATCCCTCCTCGGCGCGGCGCTGCCGGCGACGAGCCCACGCCGGAGCGCGTCCTCCCAGCGCGCGTCGAGGTCGGAGAGGCCTGCGCGGCGCTCCCACGATCGACGGAGCATGCGCCGCGGATCGGGATCGTCCTCTCCCGCGAAGAGCGCGAGCAGCTCCGCCACCGTGCGGCCCCCGTGAAGGGGCGCGATCAGCGGCTGGACGAGCGACGCCGTGCCGTCGTACGCCCGCGCGTCGGCCCACGACTCGAGGGCGTGCGCGGCGGGGATGAACCAGCCTGCGAGCGCCGCCGTCTCGTCCTCGTAGTCGCCGAGGTAGACGACGTCCTTCACCTTCGCGACGCGCGCGGCGAACTCGAAATCGGCGGGCGCGCTGTACGCAGGATTCCCCTGGACGACCACCAGCGTGTCGACGGCGCCGCGATCGATCTCGGCGACGAGATCCCCGAGCTTCCTGCTGCGCTTCGCCCGCGTCGACGAGCGTCGGGTCGATTGTCCACGCCGTGTCGTGGTTGCCCAGCGCGGCGTTCATCACGTGTCCCAGCGCGTGCACGATCGGGGGTTGCCGCGCCCCCACGGTCACCACGCTCGCGCCCGCGTGGCGGACGAGATCCTGCGCGATCGCCTGAATCAGAGGCTCGTCGGCGCCGGGCTTGAACCTCCCGAGCGCCGCCGTGATCTCCTCCGGCACGTGCCTGCCCGAGGCGGCGATGGCGGCAGAGATGCGCGCGGCGACGTGCGCGATCTCGCTCGGCCTCCGCGGGAGGCGGTGGTCCGCGACGCTGCCGGTCGGCGTCGGCATGGTCTCCACGACGTAGAGCCGGCTCATGTCCGCGTCCGGCGTCGCAGGCCCCCGCCGCTCCGCCCACGCGCGCGCGTAGGGGATGGAGAACGGGCCCGAGCCGAGGAAGTCGTCGTCGAGCGAGAGGACGCGGTACGCGCGGCGGAAGTCGTGGATCGGCTGCGCGGGGGCGCCGAAGGCGAGGCGTGCCCCGAGGGCGCGGTGGCCGCCGTCGGCGGGTGAGTGGAACGTGAAGCGCGCCGCCGGAAAGCGCGCGCGGAGGCGGTTCACCAGGTCGCCGACGAGCGGGGAGCCGGTCGGCTCGAGGAGGAAGCGGAGCCCCGCGCCCCCGTCCGCGCGCCCGCCGGCGAAGCGCACGGCGAGCCCTGCCCACGTCGCCGCCGCGCCGCCCGGGGCGCGCATCGCGCGCGCGCGATCCGGGTCGTAGACGCCGAGCGCGGCCGCCTGGTCGAAGGCGGTGGTCGCGCCGAGGCTCGCCGGGTGATCGGGGTTGCCCTCGATCTTGATGGGCCGCCCGTCGTAGCTCTCGACGAGCACGCCCGTGGCGAAGCCGTCGAGGACGAGGCTCGTCGCGTAGACGCGGGGGACGCCCGGCAGGATGTCCTTCGGACTCCGCGTGAAGGGCAGGATCTTCTCCCCCCGCATGCGCGTGCAGCCGGCGAGCCCCGCGAGGGCCATGCTGGCCCCGAGGAGCTTCATCCACGCGCGCCGCGACGGGTCGGCGGGGACGCCCTCGGCCGCGAGCCGGCCGAGCTCGCGGAGGCTCGTGTTGGGGGCGGGGCCTCCGCCCTCCTCCGCATTATCGGGGCTGCCCACGACAGGGAGCGATTCTGTGTTTGAGGTCACCCACGCTGCATCTCTTTTCTCTGGCAGGAGCCCCAGGCGCCGCCGCGGAGGGTCTATCGGTGGCACGTCGTGCAATTGGTGAGGCTGCGGATCCCGAGCTCTCTCACGAGCTCACGGCCGAGCTCGAGCTGCTGGTCTCCGGCCGACCAGCTCATGTTCGTGATCTGGTCGAGAGGTCTGATGTATTGCTCGGGGTTCCGGTGGCAATCGAGGCACCACCCCATCGTCAGCGTGGGGACCTGGTGGACCGCCGCCATCCGGTCCACGCGCCCGTGGCAGGTGGCGCAGCCGAACCCGTGCGAGACGTGGATCGAGTGGTTGAAATACACGAACCCGGGGACCTGGTAGACGCGGTTCCACGGGATCGGCGCGCCGGAGAAGTAGCTCCTCCGGACGACCTCGAGCATGGGACTTTGATTCCAGATCTGGGAGTGGCAGCCCATGCACTTCTCCGTGGACGGGATGCCAGCCGTGGCCGCCCGATCGACGGTGTTGTGGCAGTACCGGCAGTCGATGCCGTCGTCACGCGCGTGGTGCCGATGGTCGAACTCGACCGGCTGATCCACGACGTTCCACTGGTCGCGGGCCCACTTGGTTCGCACCCAGATCATCGGGGAGGCGATGACGCCGAACCCGCCGATGACCGCGGCCGCGATCGCGACCCGGAACGCGGTATTGCTCCACGGAGGGAAGACGGCGGCCATGGTCCCCGAGCCGCGCGGCTGACAAGCACGCTGCGGCGGGGGGCACGTAGCGCTAGGGGGGGAGAGGAGGGAGGGAGGGAGGGCCGCAATGCGGTTCGGGTTGGACGTGGGGGGTGTACGGTGGGCGTAGGCGCGAGCGAGGGCGATGCGTCGCGGACGATGTGGTGAGAGCTTCCACCGGAGAGCGGCGCGCACGCCGTCGGCGGCCTGCTTGGTCGTTCAATGTCACTGGAACCGGCGGGGCATCATGCTCAGACGGCGTCGGCTCGGGAGGCGACCTGGAAGCGCACGTGGGGTAGGCGCCTCGGGGAGCGGCGCGAGCCTCAGCGGGGAGGCGCGGCGGACGGTGTGGACACGGGGGATCGCGGCCCCCTCGCCTCGTCCGGGAGCAGGTTCGCGAGCCGGAAGGTCTGGAGGAAGGCACGCTGCTCGGCGCGCTGGAGTGTGTCCTGGAGGCGCGCCATGAGCACGCCGGGCACGATCACCAGGAAGACGCTGGAGACCAGGAGCCCGATCAGCGTCGGGAGCGGAGAGAGGGTCACGGCGCGGGGGAGGATGATCATGGCGCCGTCGTGGAAGGCGTACGAGGGCGGGACGAGCCCGGCGATCTCCGCACCGAACGAGGCGAGCACCGCGACGGCGCCGGTGACGGCGACGGCGACGCGGAACGAGCTATTGTACGTCATGCAGTAGCCGAGGGTGAACGCCGTGAGGAGCGCGGGCATGAAAAGGAGCGGGCCGAAGCCGCTCCCGATGCAGACGATCGAGAGGACGTTGCCCAGGTACGCGGCGAAGGCGGCGCGGAACATGGACCGTGGCGCGGCGCAGCGGGAGGCCACGACCTTCATGCCGGCGGCGGCGAGCGAGAGGGCGACGGCAGCGACGAGGACCGCCGGCGTGCGCAAGCCCATCCAGAGGGCGATGGGCGTCATCAGGGTGATGCCGGCGAGGTCGGCGCCGATGGCCTGGCGGAGCTGGAGGCGGTTGCGCGCCGCCGCGTGCGCTTCGGTCTCGGCGGCGACAGCGGCGGGGATCTCGCGGGGGGCGGCGCTCAGCACCCCCGCGACGACGCGCAGCGCGGCGGTGTTGGTCGGCTCGAGGGCCAGCGCGCGCCCTGCCTCCGCGAGCGCGACGCGCACCGCGTCCTCTGCCGGGGAGCGCCCGGCCGCCTCCTCGGCGGCGCGCGCGTGCGCGGCGGCCGCCTGCCGGCGCAGCTCCAGATCGCGATCGCCCTCGAGGAAGCGCTCGACGGCGTCGTGCAGCTCCCGCGCGCTCTGGTGGCGCTCTGCCGGATCGACGCAGGTGGCCTTGATGCAGACGGCGTCGAGCTCCGGGGGCACGTCACGGTCGGGAGCGCGCTCGGAGGCCTTCGCGTTCACGCCGTCGACGGTGGCCATGAGCATGGCGGCCCAGGTGTCCTTCTCGTGCAGGGGCGTGAGCGTCAGGATCTCGAAGAGCACGGCGCCGAGGGCGTACACGTCGCTGCGGGAGTCGATGTCGGCGAGGGCGCCGCGGGCCTGCTCCGGCGGCATGTACCCGCAGGTGCCCATGATCGTGCCGACCTCGGTTCCCACGCCATCGCGCTCGCCGTCGAGGATGGTGTCCCCCGGCGCGTTCAGGAGCTTGGCGATGCCCCAGTCGAGGACGTACACCTCCCCGTACTCGCCCAGCATCAGGTTGTCCGGCTTGATGTCCCGGTGGATCACCCCTCGGGAGTGGGCGTAGTCGACCGCGAGGCAGACGGCGGCGAACGCGCCGAGGAGGCGCCGCCGGGGGAAACGCTCCGCGCCCGGGTCGCCGCGCCGCTGCGCCCGGAGGATCTCGGAGAGGGTCTTGCCGCGCAGGCACTTCATCGTGAAGAACGCGGTGCCCTCGTCGTCCGCGTCGAGGTCGTGGACGGGGACCACGGCCGGGTGCTCGAGCTGCCCCTGCACCCTCGCCTCCCGCAGGAAGCGGGCGATGGCGCCTTCGTCCCGCCGCGCCTTCGCGGTCATCCGCTTCAGGGCCACGTCGCGGCCGACGTGCACGTCGCGGCACAGGACGACCTCGCCCTGCGCGCCCCTGCCGAGGGTGCGCGTCGGCGCGTACCGCCGTACGCCTGCGGCGAGGCGTGCGCCCGCGCCGAGGGGCGCGCCGGTGCCCGGGCCCACCGGCGGCGGGGCCGAGGGCTCGAACGCGCCGGGCGGCCGCTCCTGGACGGTTCGGGGCAGGGCAGCGTCGTCCGAGGGCTCCGGGCTGGGCATGGGGAGATCCTTGCCCATCCGGGAAGCGTGCGGCAAGTCGGTGCATCCTCGAGGCGCGGCGTACGACGTCAGTCGCAGCCCGCGGTCTTCCTCATGGAGGCGCTGGCGCTGTACGAGCCGCAGATCGGCTTGGTGCTCCTGGCCGGCGTCGAAGAAAGGGGTCGGTGCGCGGCCCTACGCCCCCGCGGCCCCCCCGCAGACGCGGCACCACGGCAGCCGGACCAGCGTGCACAGCTTGGTCTCGAAGGTGACGAGGTCCTCGATCAGGATGCGCCCCCCGAGCATCGACCGCGTGTAGCCGGAGACGATCTTGACGACCTCCGTCGCGACCAGGTGACCGAGGAGCCGCGCCATGATCGCGGTCCGCGCGCCGTGCGCCGTGCGCTCGCCGAGCGGCGGGTTGAGCGCCTCGGCCGACGCGCAGATCCGGCAGGCCGTCCTGCCCGGCACCGTGAGCGGCCCGATCACGGCGCGGGCCCCGTCGAGGTGCGACCAGAGCGTGCGGACGCCCGCGCGGTGCGCGATGCTCGCGACGCGGCCCGCCTCGGCCACGTCCTCCGGGGCCAGCGCGGGGATGAGGAGGCTCGTCCCGGCGTCGATCTTCCCCTCCGCGAGCCGGTCGATCGCGCCGATGCCCGCCGCGCGGAGCTCCGCGACCGCGACGTCGCCCCAGGGCTCGTACCCGGCCAGGAGCAGGCGCGCGGAGGCGAGCCGCTCCAGGGCCGCCGAGGGAGCGACCGACCAGCGCTGGAGGAACTCCAGTTGCCCGCGGCGGCTCTCGTCACGATCGTGGTCCGTCACCTCCTCGACGAGCCCGCGCTCCACGAGCCGATCGAGGAAGCGCGATACGCTCTCGGGCGCGTAGCCGGAGAGCGCCGCGATCACGGCGCCGCGATCGCGCGACCCGTCGAGGAGCGGCACGATCCGCGCCAGGAACGCCTGGGCGTCGGCGCCCGCGACCTGGAAGGTGCCGAGGTCGGACCGGACGATGACACCGGCCGACGTGGTGGTGACGCTCGCGGAGCTCCGGAGGAGGATGGGTGTCACGGGCGCGCCTCCTCGTCTGCGGGCTGTCCGACGCATACGACGTAGAACGGCTCCTCGTCCTCCGGCAGTTGCAGGAGGGCGCCGAGCTTCCCGATCGTAGAATCCGCCGATCGCGGTCGGTCCGAGCCCGATCGCCGTGGAGACGAGGTAGATGTTCTGGCCGACGTGCCCGGCGTCGAGGAAGAGGTGCCGATAGCCACGCTGGCCGTACTTCCACATCGTCCGCTCCCGGATCGCCGTGATCACGACCACCACGTTCGCGTGGCGGGCGACCTCCTGATCCACCAGGAGATCGACCAGGATCGGCTGCGCGAGCCCAGGGACGACGTGCTCCAGCGCGTGGTCGCGCGCGTCGTAGTGGTAGATGCCGTCGGCGAGCCCCTCCACGGCCTGCGTCGCGACGTAGAGCTCGAGCGGATAACGCCCGCCGGCCGAGGGCGCCGGCCGGCGGAACCCCTCCTCGCCCGGCCCGCCCCGCGTGACGCGGACGCCGTACGACGCGTACAGGAGGCGCCCGAGCGTCGGGAGGGGCATGGGCCGGAGCGTGTAGTTGCGGACCGAGCGCCTCCGCTCGAGCGCGGCGCCGAGCGGCATGTCAATCGCGAAGTCCCTCCCGGGCAAGGCCGTGCGCGCGGCGCCGGGGTAGGTGCGGAGCTGCGCGGGCTGCCGGTCGAGGTCCATGATCGGCGCGATGATGCGCGCGCGCTCGTGAGAGGAGTGTGTGTGGAAGAGCCGGGCGACGTCCGCCTCGGTACGCGTTGCCATCGCTTTGCCTCAGGCCATGGGGTGGGGATCGGGGTTGATGCCGCGGGAGGCCATCGCCGAGAGGCGCGGGTTGCCGAGCCGCTCGAGGCCATGGCCGAAGTGGATCTGCTGGAAGCGCGCGCCGAGGGCGCGGGCCACCCGGATCGGCGTGCCGGCGGAGATCCGGCGATGTCACGTCGACGATGGCGACGCGGAGCCCCGCGGCGGCGAGGCGCCTGCACAGCACGTCGGACGTGACGGCCTCGGGCTCGGGCAGATCGGCGGCCGCGACCTCGCCGCCTGCGCCCAGGAAGGCGAGCGCCCCCACGCGGTGCTTCGGCACGTAGTAGAGGGCATGGTCTTCGAGCGTCTGCACGTCCTCGGGACGCTGCGGGATGGTCCGCTTTCCCTCCGCGACGAGCCGGCACATCCAGGGCCCGAGGTGGCCCTGCTCGAGCAGCGCCCGCGCGATGGCGGTGCGCGGCCGGAGGTGCGCGGCCATGGACACCGTGGCGCCGGGCCACCCCTCGCCGTCGCCGTACCCGACGCAGATCACGACGGGGATCCCCGCCCCCACCTCGAGCAGGTACAGCTCGACCCGCGTCCCGCGCTCCTCAATCTGGCGCGCCGCCTCGCGGGCCGCGGCGTCGACCGTCCGGTCGAGGAGCACGCGCCGCCCCGGGCGCCGCGTCAGCCACGCGATCATGAAGGCGTCGCGCTCGCAGAGCTCCAGCGCGGCCGAGAGCGCGGCGCGGTCGAGCGTCGGCCCGGCGGCCAGGCCGTTCGAGGTCACGTCGCAGAAGCGCGCTTCCGGGGTGACGGGGAAGCTCATGTAGGTGGGCAGCGCGGGGACCATCACGGGAGCGC
Organism: uncultured delta proteobacterium; assembly: GCA_963827955.1. Classification (GTDB taxonomy): domain Bacteria; phylum Myxococcota_A; class Polyangia; order Polyangiales; family Polyangiaceae; genus CAWHDJ01. The sequence goes on from CAWHDJ010000018.1 coordinate 1,314,879, forward strand.
GCGAGTCGAGCCAGAAGCCGCGCACCCAGTCGATCGTCGTGTACGGAGAGAGGCGCGCGAACGGGAAGCCCGGCTGGGCATACTGGCGGTCGCTGTAGAGGCCGAGATCCTGCGGAGAGAGGAAGTCGCCCTCCATCTCGGCCACGGCGGCGCGGAGCAACGAAGGGTGGTGGAAGCGGCTCGCCGAGTAACGCTCGACCGCCTCGCCCACGGCGCTCACCAGGGCGCGCAGCGCGGTGGTGCCCTTGCCGGAGCCCAGCTCGGGGCCGGCGCAGCACGCCGGCACATCGCCCTCTGCCACGCGCGAGAGGACCGCGGAGGCCGCGATCGGTACGTCCGGCTCCAGCGGGGACGCCGCCGCGCGGACGACGAGGCCCCGGACGATGCCGGTGCGTCGATCCACGACGCCGGCCAGCATGCGCCGCAGCTCCTCCGGATCGCGCGCTCGGTCCATGTCCTCGCCGTTGCCCTCGGGCGCGGCGGCGCCGAAGTGGTACGCCCCGCCGCAGACCGAGCAGTGCGGCATGCGCAGCACGGCGTGGAAGCTCCGCCTCCATCGTGACCAGGTTCTGGACGCAGAGCCGGCCGAGGAGGGGATGGGATCCGGGGCGCGCGAGCAGGTCGAGCACCGAGAGCGCGAGGGCATGTCCGAGCAGGGCGGGCATGGACGCGAGGTAGGTGCGGGCACGGGCGCGCGGCCGATCGGAGAGCCACGCGGCGTGGAGGGCGTGTTCGAGATCGAAGCTCGCGCTGGCGGCGAGGCGCCGGAGGCGACAGCACTCCCAGCACGCCGTCTTTCCCGGCACGACCGCCGGCCCGACGACCGCGTCGAGGCCGTCGAGGTGGGCGCCGATCGAGGCGAGAGAGGCCCGCTCGGCGAAGCGTGCGACGCTTTGCAGCGCGTGCAGATCGTCGCCCGGCAGCGCGGCGACGATCAGGTCCCAGCGCGCGTCGGGAAGGGCGAGGGAGCGATCCTGGTCGATCGCCAGCGGCCCCGCGGTGACGACACAGCGTGGCGCGGCCTCTGCCAGCGACGCGCGGAGCGCCTCCGCGCGCCCTCGCCCGAGGTCCTCTTCGCCGAAGAGGCGGGCATACGCCCGATCGTCGGCGGTGACCTCCCGGTCGTCGAGGATGTGGAGCGCGCCGAGCCCCGCCGCGGCGAGGTCGGTGGCTGCGACGGCTCCCCATGGCTCGACGCCGCAGAGGAGGACACGCGCGTGAGAGAACCTTGATTCGATGGACGATGACGTGGACACACCCGCTCCGGAGACGATGGGCGCGCCGCGCGAGATCTCTCGCGCCGCGCGCCCGGATCGAAGATCGCGATCAGCGCACCGGCCTCGCGGCGCTCGCCGCCGTCAATGGCAGCCCTCGCAGCGGAAGCAGCGGAAGCAGCCCTCGCAGCGGAAGCAGCCCTCGCAGCGATGGCAGCCCTCGCAGTGATGGCAGCCCTCGCAGCGGAAGAAATGGGCCGTGGGCAGGTCTTCCGACTCCCCCCCGGCGATGGCCCGGATCGCGTCGCGGACTTCGTTCAATGACAGATGGAGATCGTCGACCTCCACGGTGGATCTGGTCGTATCGTTCATGGTGCCCCCCACGCGGACACATGGGGCCCGCTGCCTGGCCCGCAAGCCGTCGCGGGCGCCGCTTCGAGTGTCCGGGGGGCCGGGGACCGCCCTCGTCTCCGCCGCGTACCCGCGTGCGCCGGCTTACCGATCCACCGCTTTCCTGCGCCGCGGCGTGAGCCGGAGCTCACGCTCGACGTTGATTGGGCGAGGCCCGCCCGATACGCCGTACCGACCTCTTTTCTCGCAAAGGATGTCATGTCGGTCACGTCGGCTTCGCGCTTGTCCATCCTCCTCGGCTTCCTCGCCCTCGGCTGCGCGGAGCGCCCCCTCTCCGCCGAAGAGACGATGTCGTCGAGCGGCCCCGCCATCCACTTCGTGACCGGCGCCGGGGAGGTCACGCGCACCTTCCTTCCCGAGCAGGTCGACGTGAAGCTCACCGGCCTCCCGCCGGCGAGCCGCGTGACCCTGCGCGCGTCGATGCCCGGCTTCGCGTCGCACGCGACCTTCGTCGCCGACGCGGCGGGCGCGGTCGACGTCGCCGCGCAGGCGCCCGAGGAGGGCACCTACGAGGGCGCCGACGCGGAGGGGCTGTTCTGGTCGATGCTCTCGACGGGCGCGGCTTCGGCCGGCGAGCCGGAGCACATCGACGTCGACGTGCGCGCCGAGCTCGAAGGAAAGGTGGTCGCGACCGCCACGCTGGCGCGGGACGACACCGCTCCCGGCGTCGTCGAGACGCCCGTCCATGACGACGGCCTCGTCGCCGTCCTCGTCACGCCGGCGGCGCCGGGCCCGCACCCCGCGCTGCTCACGTTCGGCGGATCGGAGGGCGGCATCGACTGGGGCCGGAAGGCGGCGCGGCTCTACGCCTCCCTCGGCTACACCTGCCTCGGCCTTGCGTACTTCGGCGCGCCGGGGCTGCCGCAGCACCTCGAGGATCTCCCGCTGGAGTACTTCGGCAAGGCGCTCGCATGGCTGAAGCAGCGCCCCGAGGTGAAGGCCGACGCCATCGGCGTCATGGGCGTCTCTCGCGGCGGCGAGCTGGCGCTCCTCCTCGGCGCCCACTTCCCGGACGTGAAGGCGGTCGTCGCCCAGGTGCCGAGCGGCGTGGTCTGGCCGGGCTGGGATCCGGACCAGGCGGAGAACAACACGGGATCGTGGACGCTGGGCGGAAAGGAGCTCTCCTACGTGAAGCCGAGCGACACACCGCCGAAGTTCACCCGCGACGGCAAGGGACATGAGATTCGAGCACGACACCCCCATGTTCACGGGCGCGCTCGCCGCCGCCTCGACGGCGGATCTCGACGCCGCGACCACGCCCATCGAGCTCGTGAAGGGCCCCGTGCTCCTGCTCGCTTCGGCCGACGATCAGATTCTGGCCCTCGTGCCGGCTCGCCGGCATCGCGATGGACCGCCTCCAGAAGACCGGGCACGCGGACGCCTTCGCCGACGACTTCGTCTGCTACCCGGAGGCAGGGCACATCACGGGCACGCCCGGCCTGCCGACCACGGGGCTGCCCCTCCTCGAGAGCCACGCGCACTCCTTCATCGCGATCGGTGGCACACCCGCGGGCATCGCCCGCGCGGCGCGCGACGAATTCGAGAAGAAGCGCGCTTTCCTCGCGGCCGCGCTCCAGTGAGGGGCGGGCCCCGCATCAGCGCCCGTCGACGAAGGTCTCGTACTTGCCGTTCGCCTGCCGCGGGATCGGGGCAGGCCCGGTGAACCTCAGCCGGAAGGGGTGGCCGAGCGCCTCCTGGATCCGCGCGCCGCTCGCCTGCTCCTCCTCGGGGCCCAGATCGCGCTCGCGCGTGAACCGCACCTCCATCGCGTCCGGCCCCTGCTGGATGACCTGAATCCACTCCACGTCGGGGATCGCGGCCCACAGCGCGCCCACGTCCGGCCACGCCCGGCGCCCGTCCGGCAGCGTGACCAAGTTTCGCCGCCGGCCGAGGAGCCGCTCGATCACCGGCAGCCCGCGCCCGCACGGGCAAGGCGCGCCCACCTCCGCGTAGTCTCCGATGGCGTACCGGATGAGCGGCATGGCGAAGTTGTGCAGGCTCGTCAGCACCACACGCCCGATCTCGCCGGGCCGCGCGGGTAGCCCCTCCTCGTCGAGGATCTCGACGAGGACCGATTCGGACTGCACGTGGTAGTGCTCGTGCCGCGGGCACTGGAGCGCGACGAAGCCCAGCTCCTCGCAGGAGTACACGTCGCGCACCGGCACGCCCCACGCCTCGCGGCAGGCCTCGCGTACGTCCGGAGTCAGAGGCTCTCCGTACGTGTGTACGGCCCGGAGGCCGGGCAGGCGGATCTTCTCTCGCTGCGCGTACCGGGCGAGGGCGCGGGTGTTGCTGGGATACGAAAGGAGGTAGTGCGGGCGCCGGGCCTCGATCACCTCCATTTGCCGAGGGATCGGCATGAGATGATAGAGCACCGTCACCGGGCCCGTCTTGCAGACCACCGGCGACATGAGCCCCCAGCTCGGTAGATCCTGGACGGCGAGCGGGTCCGGCGCGTAGCGCCCGGAGCGGATGGCGACGAGCCGCCCGTCGAGATCTCGCTCGTGCCAGAGGTCGTCGCGGAGCGCGAGGGTCCGCCAGAACAGGCCGGTCACCTCCGTGCACACCACCTCGAGGGGCTCGCCCGTGGATCCCGAGGTCTTGTTCCGGTACGTCCTGCCGTGCGCGAGCGGGACGGCCCGGCTCTGGATCTCGTCGTGGTGCTCCCGGATGTCCTGCTTCGTGAGCAGGGGAATCCGCCGCCACGCATCCTTCGTCACGGGCCCATGTCCGTCGCAGCCGGCGGCCGCGAGCCGGCCCCCGTACCACGGCACGGTCGACGAAGCGTGCTCGAGGAGCTTCGCGAGCTGCCGAAGCTGGCGAGCCTCGATCTGCTCGGCAGGCAACCACTGGCTGCGTTCGAGCTGGAACTCCATGGAGAGGAGCGTCGAGTCCTCTCCCGTCACGATGGCAGGCCAGACGACCTCGGGGATACACGACCAGAGATTCATGTCACGATCACGCCTTCGCGAGCCCACGCGCAACATGGGCCGAGCCCGCCGCAGCGTCGATTGGGGGCCGCCCGCGCGAGGCGGGCGAACGTGGATTCGGGACGAAGGCAGAAAAGGGCGAGCGCTCAGCCCGAACGGCGCCGAGAGGTCGTGGGGCCCGCTCCGCGGGCCCGGGGTCCAGGGCTCGCTTGCGAGCCCGCCTGGCGAGGCGGGCCGCTTGCGGCCCCATCGTGACCGGTGCGCTCGGCGATGGGCTGCGCCGCGACGCCCGTGGCTCGGGTGACCGCGTCGTAGAGCACGAGCTTCAAGAGCTCCACCAGCTCCGCCTTCCCCACGTCGCGCCGTGCCACCCAGTCGATCGACGTCGCCTCCACGAACCCGATCCACCCGCGCAGCGCGATCCGCACGAGCGGCCCCGGGAAGCTCGGTGGGCATCCCCTCGAAGATGCGCTCCGCGAACGTGCTGCGCGTCTCCTCCAGGATGGCGGCGACCTCGGGATCCGAGCCGATGCCCCCGCGCATCAGCGCCACGTACGCCTTGCCGTGCCGCTCCACGAAGGCGAGGTACGTCCCGAGCCCGCGCCGCAGCCGCTCGTCCGGCGTCCCCGGGAGGACCATCGTCGTGTCCTCGAGGAGCCGCTTCGCCGCGTGCTCGAGCGCGGCCACGTAGAGGTCCCGCTTCGTCGGGAAGTAGTGGTAGAGCAGGCCCTTGGAGACGCCGGCCGCGCGCGCCAGGTCGTCAATCGACACCTCGTCGTACGATCGCTCGCTGAACATGGCGAGCCCGAGCGAGAGGAGCTGGGCGCGGCGCTCGTCCACGTCGAGCCGCGCCCGCGGACCGCCTCCGCTCCTCTCCGGCGGGCGCTGCGAGGCGGGCTTCGCCGCCTCCCGCGTTCGCGGGCGGGGCGGCGGCGAGGACGCGCGTCGGGCCATGACCGCCGAGGATAAGCGGGTGGCAACGTTCAGGAAAGAACGGCGCACCGCGCAACGGGCGGGAGCTTTCCCTATTGACCCCGGTTCAATAGCTCCTATCCTCTGTTGAACCGGAGTCAACGACATGCTCGACCACACCGCTCCGCACGAACGCCGCATCCCGAAGCCCCGCACGCCCGGCGTCGACCTCGACACGCCCGTGCCGCGCCACTGGTTCGCCGGCAACGCCGTGCTCACGCACGTCGCCAACGGCGTGAACCTCCTCTTCCCGGCGGGCGAGCGCTTCTTCGTCCGCTCGGTGAACCATTACCTCGATCGGGTCACGGACCCCGTCCTCCGCGATCAGATCAAGGGCTTCTTCGGCCAGGAGGGGCGCCACGCCAAGGAGCACGAGCGCTTCTTCCGCCAGATGGAGGCGCAGGGCTACGAGATCGACCGCTTCCTCCGCGTCTACGAGCGCATCGCCTACGGCTTCCTCGAGCGCGTCACCCCTCCGCCGGTGCGCCTCGCGGCCACGGCCGCGCTCGAGCACTTCACCGCCATCCTCGCGGAGAACGCGCTCTCGCACGGCCTCCTCGACCACGCGCACCCGACCATGCGCGCCCTGCTCCTCTGGCACGCCGCGGAGGAGATCGAGCACCGCGCCGTCGCCTTCGACGTCCTCCAGGTGGTGGCGCCGAGCTACGGCGTGCGCGTCGCCGGCCTCGCCATCGGCGCCGCGTGCCTCGGCGGCTTCTGGGTCGCCGCCGCCGCGATGCTCCTCTGGCAGGAGCGGGGCCTCGACCCCGACCGCCTCGCCGCCGGCGCGCGCATCGTCGCCGATCACAACCGCCGTCACCCCGTCTTCCTGAAGGGGATCCGCGAGTACCTCGCGCCCAGCTTCCACCCTTCGCAGAAGGACACGGATCGCCTCGCCGCCGCGTACCTCGCCGGCGTGGGCCTCGCCTGAGAGGGCCTCTCCATGCAGCGCCATCACGTCGCCATCATCGGCGCAGGCTTCGGCGGCATCGGCATGGCCATCCGCCTGAAGCAGGCGGGCTTTCACGACTTCACGCTGATCGAGAAGGACGACGGCGTGGGTGGCACCTGGCGGGCGAACCGCTATCCCGGCGCCGCGTGCGACATCGAGTCGCACCTGTACTCGTTCTCGTTCGAGCCCAACCCCCGCTGGTCGCGCACCTACGCGCCGCAGCGCGAGATCCTCGCGTACCTGGAGCACTGCGCCGACGCGTACGGCATCCGCCCGCACCTCCGCGAGAAGACGTGCGTCACGTCCGCCACCTTCGACGAGCGCCGCGGCCTCTGGACGCTCGAGACGACCGGCGGCCCCGTGCAGGCGCGCGTCGTCGTCTTCGCCACCGGCGGCCTCAGCCGCCCGTCGGTCCCCGACATGCCCGGCCTCGAGACCTTCGCCGGCAAGACGTTCCACTCCGCGCGCTGGGACCACGACTTCCCGCTCGCGGGCAAGACCGTCGCCGTCATCGGCACGGGCGCGAGCGCCATCCAGTACCGGACGGCGAGCGGCAAGAACACCACGCTCTGGCCGGGCTTCACCTTCGAGTTCCGCCTGCGCACGCGCCGGTTCGACGCGGAGCGCTACGATCTGGTGCCCGATCGCGGGGAGGCCGATCGCGACGTGGGGCGGAGTCGCGTCGAGGCGGGGACTAGGAGTGTGGATTCGCCCGCATGAACCCGAGCATCTCCGGCTCGTGGTCCACCCCGCCCTTGTCGTCGAGCCCGTCCGGCCAGCGCAGGTGGTTCGTCGTCCCGGTGACGAGCCCGCACGTCGACGCGCAGCTCGTCACCGGCATCCCGTTGTCGTCGATGATGACATCCTGCACCGTCGAATCGCCGACGCCCGTCGCGCTCGTCAGCGTCGCCCTCCAGTCCTCCACGTCGTTCCCGGGCGGAAGCGAGCCGAGCTGAGCCGCGTCGCAGGGGACCAGCGCGTCGCACGATCGGTGGATGAGGAAGATCGGCGCCTCGGACTTCGGGTAAGGCATGAGCTGGCAGGGCAGGCTCGCCTCCGGCGTGTTGAACGGGTCCGCGCCCGCATACACCGCCGCGGCCGCGACGCGCGCGCCGCCCGGCGTCGCGGTCGTGAGGCGCGCCATCGCGTACATCTGGGCGAAGAAGGCGCCGTTGGACCAGCCCGTCACGTAGATCTGCGTGGGATCCACGTCCCCTTTGGCGACCAGCGTGTCGATCAGGTGATCGAGGCTGCGGACGTCGGGGTTCTCGCTCGGGCTCGCGAGGTCGCGGTAGAAGTAGTCGTGGTGCGGCCCGCCGGGGTTCGGCCCGAGCCAGTGAAGGTTGCGCCCCTGCACCGCCGCCACGATGAAGCCCGTGCGCGACGCGTCGGTGGAGAGCTGGAAGGTGTCCGACTTGGCGCGGAGCAGGGTGTAGTCGTAGAGGTCCTGCGCGCCGCCGTGGCTCCCGTGGAGGAAGACGACGAGGGGCAGCTTCGCGGCGCTGCTCGCGCCGCTCGGCGTGTGAACGCACGCGTAGCGCTGGTCACCGTTGGTGTCGTTCCAGGTGAGCGGCGCCCCATCGTCGAACATCGGATGGTCCGAAATCTTGGAGGTCGCGCACGTCGGCGGGTCGATCTCCGTGGTGACTTGCTTGGAGGCGGAGGTGAGGCCGGGGCACGCGTTCTCTGTGGTGCAGACGAGGAGCGGCCCGCACGCGCCCGTCTGCGGGTTGCACGTGGGCGCGCACGCAACGGGCCCAGTCGCCGAGCCCCCGCTCCCCGTGCTCGCGCTCGTACTCGTACTCGTGCCCGCGCTCGCGCTCGCGCTCGTAGTCGTGCTCGCGCTCGTAGTCGTGCTCGCGCTCGTACTCGTGCCCGTGCTCAATCCGCCGGGCCCGGACGAAGTGGTCGTGCCCGTGCCACCCCCGCAGCACACGAGCGCGAGCGCAGCAGCGCTCTCCACAAACACAAGAAGACGAGACGCGGTATGCATGGACGATCTCCGTGGTGCGCCGCCTCTCACGCGGGCGGCGTCTCCTGGTACGCGCCTTCGACCGCGGACCTGCCGCGCGCCCTACGGGCTCTCCTGTCGAATTTCCTTCTTCGACGCGGAGACCTTCGCGTCGACCTCGGCGGCGAGGCAATCCAGCTCCTTCTGCTGAGCGGGCGTGAGCAGGGCGCGCATCTCCGCGCGCTCCGCGGTGCGCGCGCGGCCGAGCTCCGGCTCCACCCGCCCCATGAGCGCGAAGCGCTCGATCGAGTGCCGCTCCAGGATCGCCCGCGCCTCCACGCGCTGCTCCGCCGAGAGGCCGAGCGCTCGGTCGTAGATGAGGAGCCGGACGCGCGCGTCGAACGTCGACGCCGGCCCGTCGATCACCTCGTGCACCGTGCGCGCCACGCGCAGCGCGACCAGGCTCCCGCCCGCCGCCCCGCCCAGCGCGAAGGTGCCGGCGAGCATCAGCGCCGCCCGCAGGCGAGGCCTCATGGCATGCCCCCCGCGCGGTCGAGGAAGAGGAGCCGCCCCGTCACGTCGCGCGCCTCGCGCACGGCCAGCACCCCCGTGACCAGCGCCGCCGCGAGCCCGCCCGCGAGCGCCACCCGCCCCAGCGCGCCGAGCGCGTCGGCCAGCGACCCGGCGCCCCCCATGACCCGCTCCGCAACCTCGTCGGCGAAGCCCGCCCGCGGCACGACCCGCTCGGTCGCCCGGCGCCAGCGCGCGAGGTCCTCGTCGATGTCCTCAGGCTCCCTCATCCTGGTCTCCTCGCCGGAGCGCGGCGCGCGCGCGGATCAGGCGCTGCTCCACCGCGCCCTCCGAGCAGCCGAGCATCGCCGCCGCCTCCGCGTTCGACAACCCCTCGATCTGCGTGAGCACGAGCGCGGCCCGCTGCTCTGCCGGCAGCCGCTCGAGCCGCTCGCCCATCTCGCGCAGCGCGACCCGCGCCTCCGCGTCCACCGGCGCCGCCGGCGCGTCGGGCGCCGCCTCGTCGAGCGGCGTCCGGAGCCAGCGCCACCAGCGCTGCCGCGACTTGAGCCGGTTCAGCGAGGCGTTCACCACGATCCGGTACAGGTACGTGCCGGCCTGCGCCTCGCCCCGGAACGCCCCCGAAGAGAACGCCCCGTGGGCCTTTGCAAAGCTCTCCTGCAACACGTCCTCCGCGTCCGCTCCGTTGGCGAGCAGGCGCAGCGCGGTCCGGTACAAACGCGGCGCGTTCGCGTGTACCAGCGCCCGAAAATCGTCGCCGTCTCGTCCCAACCCGCGCTCCTGCCGACCTTCTCCCGGCCACCGTACCCGCTTCGACAGGGCAACCCGACCGCTCCCTACGGGGGCCGCTCAGTTTTTGCGCGAAGGCCGCTGAAGTGCCCCACGGTACGACTTGACGCCCGCGCGCGCTCGCTCTTCCGTTCGCCGGCAGAGGTCACCCGATGCTCCCTGCACGAACCAAGCTCCCCGCCCTCCTGGCCGTCCTCCTCGCCACCCTCCTCGCCGCCACCTTTGCCTTCGGCGACGACTGGACGCTGACCGGCTCGGGCATCCGGGTGAAGACGATCGCCTTCGTCGACATCAACGTCTACGCCATCTCGCACTACATGAAGCAGCTCCCGCCCTCGAAGTCGAAGCAGGCGGTCATCGAGATGGACACGGGCAAGAAGTTCGTGTGGACGATGAAGCGCGACGTGGATCAGGACAAGATCCAGAACGCGCTCAAGGACGCCTTCGCCATGAACGGCTACTCCGACGCCGGGAAGATCGGGCAGTTCACCGGGGCCTTCAAGGGGGACCTCAAGGAGAAGGCGACGGTGACGATCGTCTACGACTCCGACAAGAAGGAGACGAGCGTCTCGACGCCGAGCGGCTCTGCCACCGTGGGCGGGGTCGACTTCATGAAGGCCGTGTGGAGCGTGTGGTTCGGGAAGATCGACCAGCCCAGCCTCGGGGACCAGCTCATCGGCAAGATCCCCTGATCGTCACTCGGCGGACGCGTCCGCGATGGACGCGTCGTCGGTAGCCGCGTCGCCCGTGCCCGCGTCGTTGGTGGCCGCGCCGCCGGTGCCCGCGCCGCTGGTGGCCGCACCGCCGGTGCCCGCGCCGCTGGTGGTCGCGCCGCTGGTGGCCGCACCGCCGGTGCCCGCGCCGCTGGTGGTCGCACCGCCGGTGCCCGCGCCGCTGGTGGTCGCCCCCCCCGTGCCTGCGCCGCCGGTGCCCGTGGCGTCGGTGCCCGCGTCCGCGCTCGTGCAGAGCGGCGGCAGCGGCTCGCACATGCACGTGGGGCTGCACACGATGTCGCCGGGGCTCACGGCGAGGTTGGGGCACGTGAGGCACTTGAAGGGGTGGAAACCGGCGCAGAAGCCCATCGCCCCCTGGGCGTCAATCTGCGCCTGCGTGACGCAAGGGCCGAAGCCGCCGACGCCGCCGCTGCTGCTGCTACTGCTCGCCGAGCTCGCGCCGCCCGTCGCCCCGACCCCGCTCCCTCCGAACCCGGAGGTCCCACCGAACCCGGAGCTCCGCCGGACCCGCTGGTCGACCCGACCCCGGCGGCCCCGCCCACGCCCGGCCCGGTGGTGCTGCTGGCGACCGTGCTCGTGACGGACCCGCTCGCGATCCCCGTGCTGCTGGTCACGGCGGGGCCGGAGCCGCCTCCGCCGCCCACGCCGCCGAGGTCGTTGCCCTGCGCGCAGCTCCACACCGTGTAGAGCAGGAAGGGCCACAACACTGCGGCGATCCTGGTGCGTGTGCGCGTGCCTGTCTGGGACCACTTCACGGAATCGACCTCCGAACGAGCGGCGGAGGGTACCACGGGGGTGTGACATTTTGCGCTCCGTCTTCGCAATCGATCTGCTGGGATTGTAAAGGCCCACGCCGTTACGAGGGGCGCGGTCGTCGCTGCGGGAGGTGGGCTCCTCGCACCGATGGGTGCGGTCGTCGTTGCGGGAGGTGGGCTCCTCGCACCGATGGGCGCGGTCCTCGTTGCGGGAGGTGGGCTCCTCGCACCGATGGGCGCGGTCGTCGTTGCGGGAGGTGAGCTCCTCGCACCGATGGGCACGGTCCTCGCGACGCGGGGCGCGATCCTCGTGAAAGGAGGTGCGCTCCCCGTCCCGATGCGCGCAGGCCCCGCCGAACGATTGGGTAGTGTCGAAAAGGCCCCTCACCCCAGATAAGGAGTATGGAGGACGGCGAGGTGCTACGGCGTCTCCTTCACGCCGCGGTCACCGCCGAGGCCCTGGCGGGCGGCGTGTGCGCGACGTCGTGCCCCTCCGCAACCTTGTCGAGGACGAAGTACCCGGTGTTGCCGTACTGGCTGTAGAACACGCCGGGCGCGTGTCGGCGGGCGTAGCCGTGCCGGCGGAACGTCTCCGTCCACCAGCTCTCGGGCTGCACGTTCACGTGGGTCGGGTCGTTGTACGCGCTCTGGCCGCGCTCGCTGACGGCGATGATGTGCACCATCCGCCCCTTCCCGACACGATCCCACTCGTCGATGCAGCGGTCGATGGTGGATCCGTCGATGTGCTCGAGGACCTCGCGCGAGACCACGAGATCGAACCAGTCGTCCGGGTACGGGAGCTTGCCGGAGTCCTCGACCAGCGTGCAGTGGGACGGAGCCAGGTTGTTGCGGATCGCGGCCTCGTTGACGTCGATGCCAACGACGTCGTAGCCCAGCGCGGCCATCTCGCCGGCGAGGAGGCCGACCCCGCAGCCGATGTCGAGGACCCTCCAGCCGCGGGGCTTGACCGTCTCGCCGATCATGCACGTCTTGGCGACGTAGCGGTAGTAGCGCCGCTGCAAGAAGCCGAACGGGGAACGTAGGAGCCTCAGGTGGTTCTTCTGGAAGTACTCGTCACCGCACTCCTTGATCCGGCGCGTGTACAAGCTCTCGAGCCAATTGAGGAAACGGAGCATGGCGACGTCCTTTCACCCCCCGAGCCGAAACAACCGGAGCGTTCGGGGCGTATCAAACGACGCGTCGCAGGGCAATGAGGGCGGTGCGGCGACGGCTGCGGCGCGCGCACGACGTGTTGCGCAAATACCCTTCGAAATCGCGCTCGGGACGCGCAGTGACGAGGCACTGCGCGGCAGGCGATTTGCCCCAACGTCAGGTCCGCGCCTGGTAGGCGCCCACACGGTACGCGACGGTCAACCGCAGCCCCGCGCGCTGCGTCGTCGAGGGCGCGGCGCCGAGGCTCTCTGAGAGCGCGCCTCCGCCCAATCTGGCCTTGGACGGGGGCGCCGCCATCACCGGCGCGAGCGGCACCGTGTAGCTCGTCTGCGGGAGGGTGTGCTCCTCGTGGACCGCGTGTACGCCGACGATGCGCACCCCGAGCGCCTCGGCGAGGCGCGTGGCCCGTGCGCTGGCGCGCGCGGCGCAGAGCTCGGCCCAGTCTCCGGCGGAGGTCGCCGGGACGTCGTACCGCCAGCCGATGGGTCCGAGCTCGGCGCCGGACGAGAGCGCCTCGTCGATCGCCACGCCTGCGCGCGCCGTGTCCGCGCAGCGCACCTTCAGCGTCGCCGTGACGCTCCCCAGCTTTGCGGCGCGGAGGACGAGGTAGAGGAGGACGAAGGCGCCGGCCGCGGCGAGCGCGGGCAGGATCGCCTCCGTCCGGATCCATGTCGGGATGGGCGCGACGAAGGCGAAGGGGATCGCGATCCACGCCCACGGGGTGTGGTCGATGTCCTCGAGCATGACCTCGCCCTCGGCGAAGCCGCGCGCGACGAGGCGGGCGCGCAGGGCGGCGACCCGCTGGGACGAGCGCGCGCCGAGGCTGCGCTCCGAGACCTTGATCCGCACGTCGGCGCCGGTGCTGCGGAGGTCGTCGTAGAAGTGCTCGGTGACGGTGAGGGTGTCGGGGGCGGCGTCGGACATGGCGGAGGGCTCCTTCGCCCGGTCCAACGGAGGGGGAGGGGGGGTCGTGACAGAGAAAAGCGCTGGAGCATTGGGGGGTTGGAGAGGCCCGTTGCCTGACGGAATTTCAACAGTTGACGCCCAACTGTGGCCCAACACACAGTCGGGCGTGGACAGCTCCAAAGGGCAGGAAGCACCGAAGCAAGAAGTACCGAAGGAGGAACCACCGAAGGAGGAACCACCGAAGGAGGAACCACCGAAGGAGGAACCACCGAAACGCCGCTTGGATTCGGCGTGGATACCGGCGGTGCTTGGTGTTGCTGCCGCGGCCATTGTTATGCGAGCAGGCGCCACGTTCGAGCCGCCCGACAAGTACATGTTCCTAGTGGGCGCGCTTCTCCTTGGGGTCTCGGTGCGTCTGGCCATGGCCCGGCGGGACGCTTGACATGGGCAAGGATTGGATCTCGGCGAGCGGCTGGCTCAGGCTCCAGGGCATCATCGCGTTGTTCGCGGGGGTCCGGATCCTGTTCTCGAAGCACCGGGATACATGGCACTGGTGGGTCATAAGCGCAGTGCTCGTGGTGCTCGGCATCGTGGCGGTGGGGGGGACGCGGCCCGCGAGCGGGGACGAGAAACCCGTGGGCGGGGATGAGAAAGAGGATCAGCCCGGTGGGGAGGAGCAGCAGGAGAACGCAAGCGAACAGAAGGCCATCGCGGCCGCGTACGCCAGGTTCCGCGATGAACTCGCCCACGAGAGCGTTCTGATCAACCAACGGATGACCTGGCTGCTCACCTCCCAAGGTGCGCTGCTTAGCGGCAATGCGCTGCTGCTCTACGTCAAGGCCACCGCAACGACGGCGGCCGACACGGCAACGACGGCTGCCGACACGGCGACGCACGGCGTCCATGCGGCTGCCCAGGGCACCGATCCGTTCTCAGCCGCGCTCAATACGTTCACAGCGACGCTCCCGATTGTCGGGATCGGAACCGCCGCGCTCATCCTCTTGGGCGTCCTCGGCGCCCTTTGGGCGCAGCACAACTTCCACCGGGGCATCGACGAACTCGCCGGCTGCGACAAGGCGCACTTCCCGCAGCGGGATCGCCTCGTCGACGGACCGATGTTCCTTGGGGACCTGACGGCGGTGCTCACGCCGGTGGTCTTCATCGCCATCTGGCTGGCGCTGAGCTGAGGGGCTTCCGTGTCACCCTACAGGATCCAACTCGCTCTCGCGATCCTCGAGATCGGGGCCGGAGCCGCGTTCTTGGGGCGGCCCGGCGCCGGAGCCGCACAAATGACGGTCGGAGCCGTCGTGCTGGGAATCGGGTTTGGAACATTTCCTGCTCGCGCGCGTGGGGGAGGATCCGCCCCGAGCGGCGGCTCACCTCAAACGCTTTCTGCAACGGCAACATCCGGAAGCCGGCCGGCGCTCGAAGGGTCCGCGCCTGCTGTAGGAACGGCGGCCGCGACGACCACTGTGCTCGACGACAAAGCCCGCTGGGAGATTGCGCGCGGCATCATTCAGCACGAGGACACGCTCACGAACCATCGCCTCACCTGGTTGGTCACCATCGAGGGGTTTGTGTTCGCCGCGGTCGGCTTCTGCCTGAAGGCGCTGATCGAATCGGAGAGAAGCGCGAGCAAGCCCGCGCTCTGGTTAATCGTCCTGGTCCTTGCTGTGCTCGGGGCCGTCTTCCCGGCGCTCATGCACATCCCGATCGAGCGCGCGGCACGGCAAGTGTTCGAAGTGAAGGACTGGTGGGACGAGAAGCGTGCCAACTTCCCCGCGATCGTCGGCAGCCGGGACGGTGCGGGCCTCTTCTTCGGGGTGAAGGACTGGTCGCTCCAGACCCTGACACTGCCCCGGCTCTTCGTCGCCCTCTGGACGATCTTCGGCATTGTCGCCGCGGCCGAACTGGTAGTCAGCCTCAAGGCCGCGAGAGTCGGTGGCCGGGTGGACTCCGCCGTCACTGTGCCTGCTGGATCCACGGATGCTGGAGTCGATGCCGTCACGCCGCTGTCTGAAGCAAGGGCCCACCCCACGGCGAGTAGCGATCGACGCGGTGTTCCATCCGGGCTCCCGCCCCCTACTCCTTCGCCTTGAACACCCGGTAGAGAACGTGGAGCGACGGGAAGAGCACCACCGACCCGACGCCCAGCGCCACGAGCACCAGGTGCTGCGTGCGCGGGTTGGAGGCGGCGTCCGCCAGCGTGAGGTCCGGCACCAGCAGGTAGGGGTACTGCGAGGCGGCCCACCCGACGACGATCAGCCCGACCTGCGCCGCCGCCGCGAAGCGCGCGATGGCGAACCTCCGGCGGTAGAGGGTCCAGAACGCGGTGAGGGCGGCCGTGGCGGTGGCGGCGTGGAAGGGCCATGTCCAGGGGTGCCCGGTGAGGCCGGCGCGGATGACGGGGGCGCCCTCGAAGGAGGCCGCGAAGGTGATGATGGCGAGGAGGCCGACGACGCCGCCGGCGCCGAGGGCACGGACGCGGAAGTCCTCGGCCAGGTCGGGCGAGGGGGCCTCCCAGGCGAGGTAGGTGGCGGCGAGGAAGGCGAAGAGGGCGAGGGCGAAGACGCCGACGAGGATCGGGAAGGGGGCGAGCCAGGGGGCGAAGAAGCCGCTCGTCACGACGCCGTTCGAGACACGGACACGGCCCGAGGCGATGGCGCCGACGAGGGTTCCGAGGACGATCGGCGTGGCCACGCTCGCCAGCGAGAAGACGAGGCCCCAGCGGCGCTGGGCGCGGTCGCCGCGGAGGTCGTACGCGCGGAAGGTGAACGCCGACCCGCGGAAGACGACGCCGAGCAGGAAGAGCAGGAGAGGGACGTGGAGCGCGACCGAGATCGCGGCGAACGCGGGAGGGAACGCGGCGAAGAGGAGGACCACGACGAGGATGAGCCAGACGTGGTTCGCCTCCCAGATCGGGCCGATGGCCTTCTCGATCAGCGCGCGCTGCTCGGCGCGCCGCGGACCGCGGGCGAGCAGGTCCCAGACCCCGCCGCCGAAGTCGGCGCCGGCGAGCACGGAGTAGAGGACGAGCGCGGCGAGCATCACGCCGCCGAGGAGGATCTCAGTGGGCATCGCCCGCCCCTCCTTCCGGTGCGGCGCGGAGCTGGCGGTAGAGAAGGAAGACGACCGAGACGCCGAGGAAGAGGTAGACGAGGGTGAACGTCCAGAAGGGCGCGGTGAGGTGCGGGAACGGGGTCACCGCGTCGCGCGTGCGCAGGGCGCCGTGGACGATCCAGGGCTGGCGGCCGAGCTCGGTGACGCACCAGCCGGCCTCGAGCGCGACGAGGCCGAGCGGGCCCGACGCCACGACGGCGCGCAGGAACCAGCGCTGGTCCGGGAGCCCGCGCTTGCGCCACGCGAGCAGGGCAGCGACGGCGGCGAGCAGCGCCATGGCCGACCCGGCGCCGACCATCACGTCGAACGCGAGGTGCACCTTGCCGACGGGGGGCCAGTCCTCGCGAGGGAAGGCGTCGAGGCCCTTCACCTCGCCGTCGAGGCTGCGCGTCGCGAGCAGGGAGAGCGCGTCCGGGATGCGGATCGCGCCATGGACCTCGCCGCGGTCCTCGTCGGGGACGCCGCCGATCAGGATGGGCGCCCCCCGCTGCGTGTGGAAGTCCGCCTCCGCGGCGGCGAGCTTGGCCGGCTGCATCGTGGCGAGGCTCTCGGCCGAGTCGTGCCCCGAGAGGGGCTGGAGCAGGGCCGTGACGCACGCGACGGCGAGGGAGATGGCGAGCGCCTTGCGGAAGAGGGCCGACGCGGGCCGGCGGAGGAGCACGGCCGCGTGGATGCCGGCGAGGGCGAAGGCCGTCGCCTGGAAGCAGGCGAGCAGGGCGTGGAGCGTCTGGTGCGGCCACGGCGGGCTCCACATCGCCGCCACCGGGTCGATGTTCGTCGGGCGGCCGTCCACCATCGTGAAGCCGGCGGGCACGTTCATGCACGCGTTCACGAGCGTGACGAAGAAGGCGCTGAGCGCGCCGGAGAGCGCGACCATCACGCCGGCGGCGAGGTGCAGCCTGGGCGGCATGCGGTCGCGCCCGTAGAGGTAGATGCCCAGGAAGATGGCCTCCGTGAAGAAGGCGAAGCCCTCGAGCGCGAAGGGCAGGCCCACGATCTCGCCGAACGTGCCCATGAAGCGCGGCCAGAGCAGGCCGAGCTCGAACGAGAGCGCCGTGCCCGAGACGGCGCCGACCGCGAAGAGGATGCTGGTCCCCTTGGCCATCCGCCGGGCGATGTCGCGATAGTCCGGGTCGTTCGTGCGCAGGTGCAGCGCGTCGGCGATCACCATGAACAGCGGCAGCGCGACGCCGGCAGCCGCGAAAGCCATGTGGAACGCCAGGGAGATCCCCATCTGGGCTCGGGCGTAGGTCAGGTGGTCCATCTTCGAGCCCGATGGTAGGGTCAGGATGGTATTAGGGAAGCGCGGACTTTGTCCTACGACGGATCGTCGTGGGCGCGAGGGCCGGACGAGACGAGGTCAAAGGGGGCGACATGGACGGTACAGTGGTTCTCGACAGCGTTCGACGAGCACGCTCGGCGCCTGGTGACGCCGAGGGCCCGGTGGGCGTGAGCCCCCGCTGTGGGAGCTGCGGCCTCCGGCCCCCAGCCTGCCTTTGCAGCGCGATCGTCGCGCGCCCGGTGCGTACGCGCGTCGTGCTGCTCACGCACTGCGTGGAGCGCCGCAAGAGCACCAACACCGGCCGCCTCGTGACGCTCGCGGTCCAGGGCGCGGAGGTCCGCCTGCGCGGCGATCGCGAGGCGCCCCCGCGCACGCCGCTCCCGCAGGGCCGGCGCCTCTTGCTCTTTCCGCACCGGGAGGCGCGCGTCCTTTCGCCCGAGGATGGGCGCGGCGATCCGGTGGTCCTCCTCGTCCCCGACGGGAACTGGAACCAGGCGCGCCGCATGTGGAGGCGCGATCCCGACGCGCGGGGCGCCGAGCTCGTCACCCTGCCGGCCGGCGTCCCGAGCCGCTACGCGCTCCGGCACTCGCCGAGGGAGGGCGCCCTGTCCACGCTGGAGGCAGTCGCCCGCGCGCTCGGGCTCCTGGACGGGCCGGAGATCGAGCACGCGCTCCTGGCGATCCACGACGCGTTCGTCCAGCGCACGCGGCTCGCGGCCGGCCGGCCGCGCGGCGTGTAGGGCGATCCACGCGCCCGCTATGGCCCCCTCCGGAGCTTCGTCCGGAGCCCTGCCATCGCCTCCTGCAGCGCCTTGTTGTTCCTCCTGAAGCAGGCCACCCCCTGCGTTTGCAGGACCACGAGCGTCCGGCTGTCGCCCTCCGCGACCGCGCGGTCGAGGAGGCCGAGCTTGTCGATGCACGGCGCCTCGCGCAGGACGAAGGCGATGCGCAGCTCCGGCGTCGCGCGCGCGATGACCTCGGGCTTGCGCAGCACCTCCGCGGCGCGGAGCGCGGCGGCGACCTTGCCACGCGTCGCCACGAGGTCGTAGAGCAAGTCGAGCCCTTCGGTGCCGAGGCGGTCGGTGAGCGCCTCGAAGAGGCGGTCACCGCGACGGTCGCGCTCCAGGGCGACGGCGAGGTCGCGCGTGGCGAGGGAGATGTCGGGGGCGCGGAGGGCGCCGGGGTCGTGCGCGGCGAGGTCGAGGAAGGCGGTCTCGCCGCCCGCCCAGTCGTGGACGCGGAGGGCGCGCAGGAGCAAGGCGCGCGTGTCCCCGAAGGACTCGGGGGCGACGGGGGCGTCCGTCGCCGCGGCCGCGACGGGGGAGGCCGTGGGGGCGGGCGGCGGGGGCGCCGCGTGGGTGGAGGGCTCGGCGGTGGGGATCGCGGGGGGTGGGGTGGGCGTGGGCGCCGGCGCGGCCAGGTGCGCGGACGCGGCGGAGCGCCGGGCAGGGGAGGGGTCGTGGAGGACGAGCGCCGCGCCGATGCCGACAGCGATGGATACCGCGGCGACCAGCATCGGGAGGTGGTGGCGCGCACGCTCCACGAGCCACGCGGCGGGGCCGAGCGCGGCGTGCGCCGCGACCTCGCCGGGCTTGCCGATGGCCGCGTCGAGGGCCTCCACGACGGCGGCGCCCGTCGGGTAGCGGTGAGCCGGGTCCTTCTCGAGCAGCTTCATCACCACGGCCTCGAGCGCCGGCGGGACGACGATCCCGGGCACGCGCTCCGCGAACGGCGGCGGCGGGGTGAAGCGGTGGGCCGTGAAGATGGCGGCGTCGGTCTCGGCGTCCCAGGGGTAGCGGCCCGCGAGCATCTGGTAGAGCACGAGGCCCAGCGCGTAGAGGTCGGCCCGCGCGTCCACGTGGTCCATCCCGAGCGCCGCCTCGGGCGCGAGGTACGCCACCGTGCCCACAATCGTGCCCACCTCGGTGAGGCGGCCCCTGTCGTCGAGCACCGAGTCGAGGCGGGGGCGCCGCGGGGCCTTGAGGGCGGCGGCGGCGATCTCGGGGAGCGTGGCGGCGGGCGGGCGCACCGACTGATGGGCGAGGACGCGATCGACCGGGACCTTGGCCAGGCCGAAGTCGATGAGCTTGGCGAGGTCGCCCTTGCCCTCGACCAGCATGACGTTCCGCGGCTTGAGATCGCGGTGGACGATGCCCATCGCGTGCGCCGCCTGGAGGGCCGCCGCGATCTGCCGCGCGATGTGCGCCGCCCGCGCGGGCGGGAGCGGGCCCTCCTTCATCACCTCGTGGAGCGTCTTGCCGGAGACGTACTCCAGCACGAGGAAGTGCGAGCCGTCCTCGAGCTGACCGAAGTCGGTGGCCGGCGCCACGTTGGGGTGGACGACGTGCGCGCCGGCGATGGCCTCGCGCTCGAAGCGGGCGAGCATCTCCGGCAGGTTGTCGGTCTCCGGGAGCAGGACCTTGATGGCGACGCGCTTCCTCAGGTGCCGGTGGTGGCCCCGGTACACCGCCCCCATGCCGCCGAGGGCGAGCAGCTCGTCGATGCGGTACCGCTGCGAGACGACCTTGCCGACCAGCTCGGCCGCGCGCGCCTCCGCTGCGCGGCTTGGCTTTTCGGGCTCCGAGGGGCTCGGTTCGTCCACGGTCGTGCCTTCACGATAGCCGCCGCCGTGGGTCCTTGGCGAGCCGCGGGCTCGGGAGGCCCACCGTGGCGGTACTCGCCCGCCGCCTTCGCCGCCAGAACTGCTAGAAACGAGCCATGACCAAGCGCAAGCGCACCCTCGCGCGCGCCGAGGACCGCGCCCGCGTCAGAGATCGCCAGGGACCTCGAAAAGCTCGCGCTCCTCGGGCCCGGGGGCGGTCCCGAGCGTGCAATCCCCATCACCTCGCCGGCCGAGGTCGAGGTCCTCGCCCGCGCCACGCCCTGCCCCGTCTGCCAGGGCGAGGTGCGGTTCGAGGAGCACACGGCCGAGACGCACGGGGGCGTGCGGGTGCGCGTGGCCCGGGTGGCCTGCAAGGTGTGCAGGCGGCCCTGGGCGATCTACTTCCGGCTGAGCGGGGACGCGCTCAACTAGAGCGGCGTGCGTTTGCATTGGGTACGCACCTACCGAACCGCGAGCGCGAGCGAGCGGGTGCCAGAAGGCGCGACGCTTTCGTGCCCTCGCATGCGTAGCGCTACAGGCAGCGCGACGCGGGCAAGGGCGTGGCGCGTAGGCGCCCTCTGGCACCCGCTCCCTGGCGGTCGCGGTTCGGTATGTACTCATCCCGAACGCACGCCGCTCTAAATCAACGAGCGCGATCCTCGTTCAAGGAGCCGCTGAGCAACGTATGGAACCCCGGGCGTGAGCCCGCGGACCGGAGCCGCATGCGTCAGCACGCGGAGGCCGCGGTACAGCCCCCTGACGTCATGGTCCCCGCGCTCACGCGCGAGGCTCCGGTCCGCGGGCTCACGCCCGTGGGTTCCATCGTGGTGTCGGATCGCGCTCGGCCATTTCAGGGGCCGGGCCCTCGCTCACTGGACGTTGCAGACGAGATCGGTGCCAGGCGTCGAGCCGCACACGGTGGTGACGACGGTCGACTTGGTGATCGCGATCTGCGTCTCCGTGTCGCCCGACGCGTTCGGGATCTGGATCGCGGGCATCGTGAAGGTCGCGGTCTTGTAGTTCGTCGAGCTGAACGTGGCGGTCCCGAGCATCTGGTTCCACGTCTGGAACGAGTCTCCCAGCTCTGCGGCCGGAACCTGACCACAGATGAGGCCGCTGCCGGTGCACGCGATGTTGCCCCACTGGTTGAATCCCGTCGCACATCCGACGCCCATCGCGGCTCGACCGTTGGTGTAGCTCCAGCTCGTCATTCCGTTCGGCACCGGCGTACAAGCGCCCCAGGTGAGCGTCGTCCCCGCCAGCGTTCCGCTCGCGTTGTCCACGCACGGTCGGGAGATGGTCGGCTTGACGTTCGTGCACGCGGTGCCGCCGGCCCCGCAGTTGGCGGTGCCGGCGGCGAGCATGCCGAGGCTCGCGTCGACGCCGACGACGAGCGTCCCCGTCTGGCCGAGCACGGTGACCGCTTGCGAGAAGTAGATCGGGAGGTACTGCTCGACGAGGTAGACGGGGCCTGCCGTCGGGGTCCCCGTCGCGTCGTTCGTGAAGCGGAGGCGCAGCATGCCCTGGGTGAAGGTCGCGGTGGTGAACGGCGAAGTGTCGCCTGCTCCCGTGAACTTCGGAGTGTTCGGGTGCGTGGCGCCGACGTTCTCCGTGACGTTGGCCGCCGCGATGGGGGCTTGCGAATCGCGAACGTGCCCGAGATGTGGTACACGACGTCGGTGTACGTCCCGCACGAGGACGACGTACACGTCGGCGCCGCGCTCCACGTCCCCGAGGCCCCGCAGGTCGGATCGCCGCCCTTCTTGGTGTAGCCCGTGTTGCACGTGTACGCCGCGGTCGCGCCGAAGGTGTCCGTGCTCCCGCCGCCGTCGCCCCCGCTCACCGTCGGCGCGCCTGCGTTGGTCACGGTCGGCGGAGCGCCGCAGTTGATCGGCGCGCAGGTCGGCGCCTGCCCCCACGTGCCGTTGGCGCCGCACGTCGGGTCGGCGCCGTTCAGGGTGTAGCCGGTGTTGCACGTGTACGCCGCGGTCGCGCCGAAGGTGTCCGTGCTCCCGCCGCCGTCGCCGCCGCTCACCGTGGGCGCGCCCGCGTTGGTCACCGCCGGCGGAGCGCCGCAGCTCACCGGCGCGCACGTGGGCGCGGGCCCGGTGAACATCCCGTCGGCCTGGCAGGTCGCCATCGCGGTCCCCATCAGCGTGTAGCCGCTGTTGCAGCTATACGTCACCGTGTTGCCGAACGTGGCCGTCGGCGCCGAGACGGAGCCGTTGGCCGGCGCCGTCGCTCCCGAGCACGTCACGGGGGTGCTGCAGTTGGTGCCGGTCCAGCCCGGGTCGCACGTGCCGCACGTGTAGCCGGTGCCGCCGACCGGCATGCAGCCCGTCATGCTGTGTACGCACGGGTCCGGCGTGCAGCCGGTCATGATCTGGGTGCAGGTCGGCGCCGTGCCGCTCCACGTCCCGTCCGCCTGGCAGGTCTGCGTCGCGTTGCCGGTGAGCGCATAGCCGCCGTTGCAACTATAGGTCGCGACGGTCCCGGTGGTGCCCATCGTCGGCGTGACGCTGCCGTTGGCCGGCGGAACGAGGTTGGGCGTGCAGGGGCTGGGCGCGCAGGTCGGCGCGGGGGTGGCGAACGTCCCGTCCGACTGGCAGTCCGAAACGGCGGTGCCATTGAGCGTGTAGCCCATGTCGCAGGCGTAGGTCACCGAGTTGCCGAACGTGGCGCTCGACGAGGAGACCGTGCCGTTGGCCGGCGCGACGGCGCCGGTGCACGAGACCGGCACGTCGCAGTTGGTGCCCATCCAGCCCGGGTCGCACGTGCCGCACGTGTACCCGGTCGCGCCCATCGTCATGCATCCGGTCATGCTGTTCACGCACGGATCGGGGGTGCACGCCGTGTTCGTCGTCCCGCTGGAGCTCGAGCTGGCGCTCGTGGTGGAGCTGGCGCTCGTGGTGGAGCTCGCGCTCGCGCCGCCGGCCCCGCTCGAGCTGCTGGCCGCGCCGCCCGCCCCGCCGCCACCGCTGCTCGACGAGGTGGCGCTGCCCCCGGTCCCGCCGGCGCCGCTGCTCGACGAGGTGGTGCTGCCCCCGGCTCCGCTGGAGCTGGTCGACGAGGTGGCCGCGCCCCGGCTCCGCTGGAGCTGCTCGACGAGGTGGCCTTTCCGGTGCCGCTGGAGCTGGTCGACGAGGTGGCCGTGCCGCCGGTGCCGCCCGCGCCCCCGCTGCCGGTGGCCGTGGTGATGGTCGAGGAACCACAGCCTGCGGCCACGAGGCCCAGCGCGACGATGGGGAGCGCCGCGGAGCGGTGCGGAGACGAAGAGCGCATGTTCATTTCACTCCTGCGCGTGGGAGGCGTACGCGCCGCCGAGGATCGAATACCCGCGCCGCGCGTCTGGCCCCGAAGAATGACCGGCGTCAGCAAGAAGACGAGGGGGGCGGCCGGTGGTCAAGCTCTTTCGATTCGCGTTGCCGCAATCGAACGCCGGCGCAGCGCGTCGAGCCCTCCGTGAGGCAAACCCGCGTGGCTCAGGGCGCGAACCGGCTGACGACGATGTTCCCGTTGCCGCACCCGTCGGTCACCCCGAGGATGGGCGTCGCGCCGCCGGACGGGGAGCTGGTCGACGACGAAGCGCTGCTCGACGAGGAGCTGCTCCCCCTCACCCTCGGGCTACGGCACAGGAATTTCAGTTGGTGCTGTTGCAGGCCCAGACGACCACGTTGCAGGCGCCGCCGCCCTTCGACGCGCACTCGGACTTGGCAGCGCCTTCGGCGGCGGCCTGGTTGCTCCCGAGCCCCGTGGTCATCAGGTTCTTCTTGGTGGTCGACTGCGCGAGCGCGCCGCACCCCTGATTCCAGGTCACGCGCACCGTGCACGAGCCACACTTGGCCGTCGCCGCGGACTTGGCCAGATCCTCGGTGAGCTGATCGTGGCTGTATCCCCAGCCACCCGTCTTCTCGTCGAAGGCGATGGCGGCGTGCTTCTGGGTCTTCGCCGCCATCTTGAGGAGCTTGCAGCCCGATGCGCCGATGCCCAGCGCGATCATGGCCGTGGAGAAGGCTACAACGTACACCGCGCGTCCGAGTTTCACCTGGTTTCCTCCTCGAGTTCTTGCCTGTGGCGAATCGAGGTTACGCGTGACGGCCTGGAAGGCAACAACCTCATCGAGCCGTAGCGTATCCTGCCGCGGTGAAGCCCCTCTGCGAGATGCCGCACCCAGCGCGCCTCCACCACGCGTTGTTCCTCGCCGTCGCCTTCGTCCTCTGCGCCTGCGGCGTGACGCTGCCGCACAACCTGGTGATGCGCGACGTCGGCTTCCCGCTCGGGGACCTCCGCTTTCCCTCGGGTTTGCGCGTGATCGTCGACGAGGACCATCGCGCGCCGGTGGTGGGGGTCTTCCTCCTCGTGGGCGCAGGCTCGACCAGCGACCCGAAAGGGAAGGAGGGGCTCGCCCACTACGTCGAGCACCTCGCGTTCCAGGCGCGGCCCGATGGAAGACGTCCATCTCGAGCCTCCTCGAGCGCGCGGGGGCGGCTTCGTTCAACGCCTCCACGGGCCTCGACTACACGATCTACTGGGAGCTGGGGCCGAAAGAGGCGCTCGCCCCGCTGGTGACGCTCGAAGGCGTGCGCTTGACGTCGGCCGTCGCCAACGTCACGCCCGAGGTCGCGGCCGTCGAGCGGGAGGTGGTGCGCAACGAGCTCAGGGAGCAGAATGAGACGGGGATCTACGGTTCGATCTTCAGCTACCTGCAGGCGGCCGTCTTCCCCGCAGGCCACCCGTACGCGCGGCCCGTCATCGGCAACCACGAGAGCCTCTCCTCCCTGACGCTCCAGGACGCGCAGCGCTTCGTCGCGGCAAGCTACCGGCCGGAGAACGTGACCCTCGTGATCGTCGGCGACGTCGATCTGCAGGCGGTGCAGCCGGTCGTGGAGCGGAGCTGGCCGCCCGAGCTGCTCGCCGGCGCGGCGGCGCACCCAGCAGCGCCGCGGATCAGCGACGTACCGCCGGAGCCGCCGGAGCCGCCCCCGGCGATCCTGGCGCGCGACCAGGAGGCCGTCGCCGCGCCCGAGCTGTGGATCGGCTGGTCGCTGCCGCGCAGCTTCCGCGGCGAGGGGTCCCTCGCTCCTTTCCTGGCGGCGGTGACGCAGAACGCGCTCTCGAACGGGCTCTGGCACGACGACGACATCGGGGCGATCCAAGTCCGCCTCGTCGAAGGCGCGGAGGCGTCGATGCTCCTCTGCCGCGTCGAGCCCTGAACGCGGCGCGGCCCGAGCGGTCCCTCGATCCGCGTGCTCGACCGGCTCTGGGCCCTCTGGCAGGTGCCCCTGAGTCCCCACATCAGCCTCGAGCCGCTCCAGCGCACGGCGGTCACCGCGATGCTCCTCGACGCGGAGAACATCGTCGCCCGCGGCTACGCGCGCGCGACGATCACGCACTTCACGGGCGACGAGGCGGCGTACGCGCATCGGCTCCAGGCCGCGATGCAGGCCGATCGCTGGCACGTGGCCGAGTTCGCCCACAAGTACGTGACGCGCGAGCGGGCGCGCGCCGTCCTGGTGACGCCGCTCCCGGGGCGCGTGACGCCCGAGCCCGAGCCCGAGCCCGAGCCCGAGCCCACGCTCGCCCTCCCGCTCGACGAAGCGCCTCCCTCGTTCGACGCCGACGCGATCCACCGCTATGTCCACGCCCCCGGCGTCGCGGCGTACCGCCGCGTCGTCCTCGACAACGGGCTGGAGGTCGTCATCGGCCGCCGGACGGGGCTGCCCATCGCGACCGTGGGCCTCTCGCTCCACGGCGGCGCCGCCACCGCCGAGCCCAAAGGCGCCGACAATCTCGCCCGGCGCCTCGCGCGCCCCAGGTTTCCCCGCAGCGTCGACGCCGGGTACTTCGGCGGCCACCTCCTCACCCGCTACGAGCGCGACCAGCTCGTCTACACAATCTCCGCGGCCGCAGGGAACGTGGCCAACATGCTCGACGTCCTCTCCCGCCGGTCCCAGATGATGTTCGTGGACTCCACCGTTGCGAAGGACTTCGATCG
Organism: uncultured delta proteobacterium; assembly: GCA_963827955.1. Classification (GTDB taxonomy): domain Bacteria; phylum Myxococcota_A; class Polyangia; order Polyangiales; family Polyangiaceae; genus CAWHDJ01. The sequence goes on from CAWHDJ010000018.1 coordinate 1,341,196, forward strand.
CGACGTGATCCCCCTCGTCGCCAAGCTCGAGCTCGCGCCCGAGGTGCAGGCGGGGCGGGCGTTCCGCGCGGCGCTCTTCGGCGCGCACCCCTACGGCCGCACCCTCGCCGCGAACGAGCCGCGCACCTCCGCGCCGGCGACGCGAACGACTGGCTGGACCGGACGGCCGTCCCGCACAACGCCGTGCTCGCGATCGTCGGCGAGATCGATCCGGACGCGGTTGAGCGCCTGGTCCGCGACACGTTCGGGGGCTGGTCCGGCGCGCAGCCGGCCGAGGCGCCTCCCCCGCCTCCGGAGCTGCCCGCGAAGGCGCCGAAGCCCATCGCGATCGTCACGCACCGCGCCGGCGCCACGCAGGCGCAGATCCACCTCGGCTGCCTGCTGCCTCCGCCCGGCGCATCGCGCGCGCGCTACGACGTGATGGCGCGGATCCTCTCCGAGCGCCTGACGAACGTCGTCCGCCGGAGCCTCGGCGCGAGCTACGGCTTCCACGCGGGCGTGACCACCTACCGCGGGGGCGCCGCCGAGCTCGGGCTCCACGGCGACGTCGACAACGAGCACGTCTCCGACGCCCTCGCCGCCCTGCGGCGTGCGCTCATCCTGCTGGAGCAGGGCCACTTCAAGGAAGGGGAGGTCGACGCCGCGCGCTGGCGCGCGGCGCGCTCGTACGCGGTACGCTACACGACCAACGCCGCGATCGTCCGCTCCATCCTCGCCGCGCGAAACGAGGGCCGCGACGTCCGCGCGCTCGACACGTACCCCGAGGATCTCCTCGGCGTCACTCCCGAGTCCCTCCAGGCCGACTTCGCCCGCTGCGCCGCCGCGCCGATCCTCTCCCTCGTCGGGGACGAGCCCACCGTGCGCGCCGCGCTCGCCCAGGTCTGGCCGTGAGCGCCGCCGGGCTCTGCCATTTCAGGCGTTATCCCGACGAGGGCCCGCGCCCGATGGTCGGCTAAATCACCGAGCGCGATCCTGACACAACGATGGAACCCGCGGGCTCACGCCCGGGGTTCCATACGTTGCTCCCGGCTCCTTGAACGAGGATCGTGCTCGGTGATTTAGATTCGCTCGACCTCGCACCCGAGCTTGTACGCGCTGAGGCCGCCCGCTTCGTTCACGTCGTCGATCTGGGTCCACATCGCGTTGCCCTCCGCGGCGACTCTACCGTATGGCCGAACCGGCCTCCACCGCCCGACGGACGGCCCCCTGATCCGCCAAGGATCTCGCCCCGTGAGGCGGCAGCTCAATCTGGCGGTGGGTGGCGGCGCGGCGCGTACAGTAGAGCGGTAACCGCTGAGCCCAGCGGGACACGCTCGCCGGTTGGTCTCCCCAATCCCCCACGGTCACGTCGCCGCGTGATCACCTGCACGGGGCGGCCAGGGCCGGGGGATCGCGGCCCTGTGGAGCAAAGCGGGAGCGATGACCAGCGGAGCTGGAGCGATGCGGAGCGAAGCGGGTGCGATGCGGAGCGAAGTGGCTGCGATGCGGAGCGGAGCGGGGGCGATGCGGAGCGGAGCAGGGCCGCTGGGGAGCGAAGCAGGATTGCTGGAGGAAGGGAGATGGAATCGATGAGGAGGGAAGCAGGATCGCTGGGGAGCGAAGCGGGTGTGATGCGGAGCGAAGCTGGATCACTGGGGAGTGAAGCGGGGGTGCTGCGGAGCGGAGCGGGATCGCTGCGGAGCGGAGCGGGATCGCTGCGGAGCGGAGCGGGATCGCTGCGGAGCGGAGCGGGATTTCTGGGGGAGCGAAGCTGGTTTGCTGGGGAGCGAAGCAGGTGCGCTGCGGAGCGGAGCGGGGGTGCTGCGGAGCGAAGCGGGGGTGCTGGGGAGCGGAGCGGGGGCGATGGGGAGCGAAGCGGGTTTGCTGGGGAGCGAAGCGGGTTTGCTGGGGAGCGAAGCAGGTTTTCTGGGGGAGCGGAGCGGGTTTGCTGGGGAGCGAAGCCGGATTGCTGGGGAGCGGAGCGGGTGCGATGCGGAGCGGAGCGGGTGCGATGCGGAGCGAAGTGGGTGCGATGCGGAGCGAAGTGGGTGCGATGGGGAGCGGAGCGGGGGCGATGGGGAGTGAAGTGGGTGCGCTGGGGAGCGAAGTGGGTGCGTGGGGGAGCGGAGGGGGTGCGATGCGGAGCGGAACGGGTGCGATGCGGAGCGGAACGGGTGCGGTGCGAAGGGGAGCGGGAGCGATGGGGAGCGGGGCGGGCGCGATGCGGAGCGGAGCGGGGGCGAAGCGGAGCGAGAGCGGAAGGGACGACCCCGACCGGGCCGCCGTGTCGAGGCACCGGGGCGACGACCGCCGTGCGGCCCCTTGCATACGCTGTGCGCCCGGTCTCCTGGCGGGCTCGAGATGGCTGAAATTCCTGGCGGTTCACCACGGCTCGACGAGCCCCCACGGGCTTGACCCGAGCAGGGTTTCTAGCACGGGGAGGGGTGAAGCCTGCGCGACGCTCGCGGTTGATTTACAATGTGCTCGCACATCGTCGAGCCCATGACCACGGAGTCCACCACCGCCCAGCACCTCGACATCGGCATCGTCGTCGCTCTCCCGGAGGAGCTCCGCACCTTCCTCGACCTCTGCGAGCGCTACGTCCCTCACCCCGACGATGATCTGGACGCTTACGTCTTCACGCGCGGCCCCTACCGCTGTGCCGTCATCCTCGTCGGCGAGATGGGCCAGACGCACGCGGGCGTGTTCACCGAGCGGCTGATCTCGGCGCTCGACCCGACCATCCTCGTCTCCATCGGCATCGCGGGCAGCGTGCACGACGATCTACACGTCGGCGACGTCCACGTCCCGTCGCAGGCCGTCCAGTACCTCCAGGACGCGAAAGCCGGGCCCGCGCAGAGCGGCGGCTTCGCCGTCGTGCCGGGCGCGCCCGCGTACCGTGCCGACTACGCGCTCCTCTCGGCCGTCCGCACCTTCGAGTTCGACCACCGTGCCGAGCACACGAAGTGGGTGGCCGACGCCGCAGCGGACCTCGCGGCCCTGCTCGCCGACGACGCCCAGCGCCAGGGCCTTGTCGCGGGCAAGCTGGTGCGCAGCGCCGCCAGACTCCTCGCAGACGGCCACGTCGCGACCGGCCCGGTCGTGGGCGCCGTCCCCGCGTTCGGCGCCTGGATCCACACGCACGACCGCAACGTGAAGTCGATCGAGATGGAATCCGCCGCCGTCCTCTCCGCCGCGCAGACCCGGAGCCAGCCGAAGCGGGCGCTCGCCATCCGCGCGATCTCCGACAAGGGCGACGCCGACAAGAAGAAGCTGGACGACATCGAGGACGGGGTGCTGCGCAGGTATGCGATGCGCAACGCCGTACGGCTCCTCTGGGCGCTGCTCGACGCGGAGGCGTTGCCGTTCGACGCCCGGCCGTCGACGAGCCCGGCCGACGTTCACATCGCCCGCCTGCCGGCCACGGGCCGGGAACTGTTCGGTCGGGAGGCGAGAGCTCGCGTGGCTCACCGCGTGCTGGGACGAAGGCGTCCGCGTGGCATCAATCGTCGCCCCCGGCGGCATGGGGAAGAGCTCGCTGGTGAACGAGTGGCTGAGGCGCATGGACGACGCCGGGTGGCGCGGGGCGACGCGGGTCTATGGATGGTCGTTCTACAACCAGGGGACCGACGGGCTGGCGTCGTCGGATGAGTTCTTCAGCCATGCGCTGCGGCGGTTCGGGGACACGGAGGCGGCGCCTATCTCCCCCTGGGAGAAGGGAGAGCGGCTCGCGGCGCTGGTAAGGAAGGAGCGGGCGCTCCTCGTCCTCGACGGCGTGGAGCCGCTGCAATGGGGGCGGGGAGAGCAGGAAGGCAAGCTCAAGGACCCTGCCTTGCTGGCGCTGCTGAAGGAGCTGGGTGGGCAGAATGTCGGGCTCTGCATCGTCACGAGTCGGATCGCGCTCACGGAGCTGGACGGGGTCGGCGGGGACAAGGTGCGGGCGAAAGCGCTAGACAAGCTCTCGGCAGCGGCCGGCGCAAAGCTGCTCAGAGCGCGCGGAGCGAAGGGGACTGACGAGGAGTTGAAGGAAGCCGCAGCGGAATATAAAGGGCACGGGTTGGCGCTCACCCTGCTCGGATCTTATGTGGCGGATGTCGCAGAGGGAGACATTCGAAGAAGGAGGGAGATTGGCCCGCTGCAAGCGGAAGAGCGGCTCGGTGGGCATGCGCGACGGGTGATGACGGCTTACGAGAAGTGGCTCGGGAAGCCCGAGGTCGCGATCCTTCGTATGCTCGGACTTTTCGACCGGCCTGCGGAAGAGGACGAGATCGCGGCGCTGCGTGCGGAGCCGGTGGTCCCGGGGCTGACGGACGCGCTGGTGGGCGTCGATGGACGGGCCTGGAAGAAAGCCGTCGCGAAGCTCGGGCGTGTAGGGCTCCTGGAGGAGCAGGAGCAGGACAAAGGGCTCGATGCTCACCCGCTGGTGCGCGAGCACTTCGGGGAGCAGCTCAAGGAGGAGCAGCCGGAGGCGTGGCGAGAGGGGCACCGGCGGCTGTATGAGCACTTGAAGAATAAGGCGAGGCCGTTGCCCGACACCATCGAGGAGATGGCGCCGCTTTATGCGGCGGTGGTGCATGGGTGCAGGGCGGGAGAGAACCAAGCCGTATTCGACGAGATCTACAATGCACGTATCGAGCGTGGACAGGAGCGCTTCAACGAGGAAAGGCTCGGAGCTTTCAGTAGCGAGTTGGCCTTTCTCTCGGCTTTCTTCGAATCCACCTTGGGAGAAGGTGGCACCAGGACTCGGCGAGCCGGAACAGGCCCGGATCCTCAATAACGCAGGCTTCGGGCTCCGAGTGCTGGGTCGGCTGTCGGAGGCCACGGGACCGATGCGGATGGGGTTGGAGCGCAACATCAAGCTGGGTGATTGGAAGAGCGCTGCCAGCGCTGCCGCCAACCTGGGCGGGCTCCTTCAAGCCCGCGGCAAGCTGAAAGAAGCTTTGGCGTCTGCCAGGAACGCCGTTGACTTCGCGGACAAGAGCGGTGATCCCTTCTCTCGTATCGACACCAGGGTGGGGGTAGCCGAGTTCCTCTTCGCAACGGGGCGCAGACCGGAGGCAGCTGCGCAATTCGAGGAAGCCGAGCAGATGCAGAAAGAGACCCGTCCACACCTCGGCTCGCTCCAGGGTTTCATGTATTGCGACTTCCTGCTTGACCAGGACCGGGACGCCGAGGTGCGGGAACGCGCATCGCAAACGCTGGAAGGGGCGAGGGAGCAGGGGGTGCTTCGCGACATCGCCCTCGACCATCTCTCCCTCGGCCGCGCTCACTTTCTCGCCCTCCAGCGCGGCGCTGGCGATGTCGCCCAAGCCGCCTTCCACCTACGGCAAGCCGTCGATGGCCTCCGCCATGCCGGTTACCAAGAGCACCTTCCTCGCGGCCTCTTTGCCCGCGCCGCCCTCCACACCCACACCCGCGCCTTCGACCTCGCCCGGCGCGACCTCGACGAAGCCCTAACCCTCGCCACCCGAAATGGCTTCCCCCTCTTCGAAGCCGACGCCCACCTCGGCCTCGCCCGCCTTTACCTCGCCGAGGGCAATCCCGCCGCCGCCCGCGAGCACCTCGACCGCGCGCGAACGATCGTCGACGCCATCGGCTACCACCGCCGCGACCGCGAGCTGGCCGAGCTGGACGCCGCCTGCCCGGCGCCTCTCCAGGCGGTCGACCTCTTCGTGATCCTCAAGCTCGCCGCCCTGAGAGACCCATCGGCGCCGGCGTCCATCGTGGCGGAGCAGACCGGGCTCTCGAACGACGCGGTCGCGCTGTCCCTGCACAGGCTCGGGGCGATGGGGCTCTTGAAGGAGGAGGGGGAGCACCGGCGGATCAACAAGCTCGCGCTTCGCAAATGTCTCGAGGACGCCGTCCGCTGGATCGCGCCGGCGGAGCTGGGGGGGCTGGAGGTCGGCCTCCCCACGGCGCACTCGGCGCCCCCGCTGGCGGCGAAGCTGATCGGCGACGACGACCCCATGGTGATCCCGCTCCCGCAAGGTCCGGCGCGAGGGCGCGCGGTCACGCCCTTGCACCCCCTCGCACCCGGGGCCGCAGCGCGCGATCCCAAGCTCTACGCGTTGCTCGCCCTCGTGGACGCCCTCCGCATCGGCGGGGCGAGGGAGCGCGAAGTTGCGGCGAAGGAGCTCGGGCACATCTATGAGGGGCGCGGAGCACATCCGGGCGATCCGCGCGGTGGTCGCGGCGTTCGGTGAGCGGGCCGAGCACTTCGTGTTCGTCGGTGGCTGCGTGCTCGGGTTTTATGCGCGTGCGGAGGGGCCGCCGCTGCGGATGACGGAGGACGTCGATTGCATCTCCTCGCTCTCTCCGTGGTCCGCGCAGGCCAAGATCCTCGCCGAGCTGTGCGAGGCCGGCGTGATCGAACCCGACGAGTCTCTCTCGTGCCGGTACAGGATCGTCGGCGCGCCCGTGGTCGTCGACGTGCTCTCGCCCGAGGGCTTCAACGTCGGCGGCGTCAACCCGTGGTTCGCGCGCGCTGCCGAGCGCGCAGCTCGCTACGAGATTGGAGATGGGGATACCGTGCGAGCCGTCACCCCGCCGTACTTCCTCGTCACGAAGCTCGTCGCGTTCGTCGATCGTGGCCCCGACGCGCAGTCTAGCAAGGACGCCGAGGACATCGTGGCGCTGGCCGTCGAGGTGCCTTCGCTCGTGGATGAGGTACAGGCAGAGGGGCTGCGCAAGGACGTCGCCGCTCTGTGGGAGCGCGTGTTCGAAAAGTACGGGTTCGCGCGCTCGGACCTGGCGGACTTCGTCGACTGGCACCTCGACCGAGGGGATCGGCCAGACCGGGATCGCGCCATTGGTATGCTGTCCGAGCTGGCCGAGGTAGGTTGAGCATCGAGCCCCGGCTTGCCGAGAACCAGGCGGGCAGGCGTCGGAGCGGTGGCCCCCTCTCGGACGGCGATGATCTTCCATGCGCGCAGCTCCTTCCCAGCCGGGGCTTGGGGCGTCAATCGCTTCGGGCACGGGTCGACGTTGGGGCAGAACTCGATGCAGAGCCCGTACGCCGCATTGGCCGCTGCCCAGCACACTCTCCTGAGCGAGGAGCTCGAGAGCGACCTACACTCCTCGTTCCTCGCCTCCCAGTTACGTTCGCCGCGGCGCTACGTCACCTCTGCTCCCGCGCCTTCCGGTAGAGGAAGTCCACGACGATGAACCACACGGTCAGGAACGCCATGCCGAAGCCCCGCGCGACGTCGGAGCTGCCCGACCCTCTCGACGATCGTCCGGAGGACCAGCATCATCGCGATGCCGGCGAGGGCGAGCCTGCCGTACTTCACCCGAAGCGGGTCCGGCGGGTGCTTCCGGTTGCGGACGATCTGAAAGACCATCCAGCCAACGAAGCCCACCAGGAAGATGGCCACAGGGATGTCGGAGCGCTCACCGAGGCGCTCGACGACCCACGCCGCCACGCCCACGCCGGCGATGAGGGCAGCCCTCTGGATGTCGGTGCTGGTCACCTTGTTCATCTCGTCCCCTCAGTGAACGCAGATTCGCTCGATGACGGCCTTCGCGTACGCCCTCGAGCACTTGCCGAGCCCGGGACCCCCGGCCGCAAAGCCCGCGGCCACCGAGAACATCCCGCCGGACACCACCGCTGCGTAGCAGGCAGGAAAGGCCGCGCAAACCCCGAAGAACGCGAGACCTTCACTCGCGCAGAACGTCTCCCCCCATTCGTATGCCGCCTCGCTGCACTCGGGGTTCTTCCCGTCGTGCCAGACGTTGTGGTGGATGTACTCCCTCATCGAATCCCAGGCCGCGCCAGTACTCTTTCCGATCCAGTTGCTGGTCTTGGCAATCCACTTGATGCCCGGGGTCGCCGACTGGAAGTCGATGCAGTTGGCCTTGTAGGCGAAGTAGACGCTGCCCTCGCAGCGGATGAGCTCCTTCTCTTCCCCAGGGTCCGGCGTATAGCTCGCATCCTCTGGGCGCCCCGGCGGGAAGGACCCGTGCGACAAGTCGTCGGGGTAGACGCCGTTCTGCGCGAGGTGCTCGCACCCCGGTGGGGCCGGCGGAAGCGGCGGGGGCGACGTGTAATCGGGCTCGGGCGGGGGAGGGTGGGGAGGGGTTGGTTCCGTACCGCCACCCGTCGGGTGTCCGCCACCGCTCGGTGCCGGTCCCTGATGGTCATCGCCCGGGAGCGGCGGGGGAGGAGGGATCGTGGGCCCGCCGCCACCGTCCTCGAAGGTGGTGAGGCGGCGATACGCGGAGAGTGAGCGCGGCAGCAGCACCGGGTGCTCTTCCAGGTCCACGATCGCCATCTGGATCCCGACCCAATCGAGCGGGGTGAGCTTCATTTCGCTGCTCAGCCGCTCGAAGAACCGGTCCCCGTACAGCCATGCCTGGCGATAGAAGAGCGGGAAGCGGGTGTCCGGCAGGCCGTGCTCTCCCTGGCGGACGAGCACGATGTACGCGTGCTCGTCCACGAGGTCCGGGCGCGCCGAGGCGGCCCCATAGCGCGCGTGGTGGCCTTTGGGGGCAGCGATGTACGCCTTCCACGTGGGAACCCCAGGGATGTCCAGCGTCGGTTCCGTCGGCTCCGGTTCGAACGGCGGGATGGTGCCCGGGGCCACCACGGTCGTCGGGACCGTTGCGACCACCGCCTCCGGCGATGCGCCGACCTCTTCGGGCGCGCTCACCTCCGCGGCGCAGGAGGTGAGCGCCAGCATCACCACGGTGCTCGCGAGCCGCTTCATCCCGGCGCGTGCTAGACGCGAAGCGCGAGGCGTCAAGGCTGGGTAGGTGGCTCGCGTGAGGCACGCGCAGTCCTGACCGCGTGCGCCAGGGATTACGCTTCATCCAGCGTCGCGTGGAACCGGGGCGAGCTGTCCAACCTCGGTGGGGTTGCTGCGCCGTTTCTCGGAACCGTCGCGCGCGAGCCCGCCATCTGCGGTCATCGACCGGAGGATGTGGCCCGGGCCGCGGCTCCAGCACCTCGCGTTGACGCGCAAGGCGCGCTCCTCTAGCCCTTGTAACCCTGGGGGTCTGCCCCGGAGGAGCGGCCGCGCATGGAGACGAATCGACCGTACGACGACTTCGAAGAGTTTGCGGGCCTCCAGACCGTGCTCGAGCTCGAATCGCATCCGCTGGGAGGAGGTCCCTCCGTGGATCAAGGATCCGGGCTTGCTCGACCCGGAGGTGGCCTTCAAGGACGGCTTCGTCGAGCCGCTCGCGTACGAGTACCACCCCGCGCTCCTCTCGCCCGTGAAGGACTGGGAGAAAGAGACGCTGAAGCTCCAGACCGGCGCAAGCGTGGTCGAGTTCGCGCCCGACGGGGCCTTCACGCCGAATCGAGCCGCCGCCCGGGATCTACTGCGTCGTGAACGGGACCTTCAAGCTCGTGGTCACCCACGCGGGGCGCCGGCGGGTGGTGTCCGCGTGCGGCAGAGGGTGCCTGCTCGGGCTGCCGCGCCTCCTGCGCATGTACCACGCCAGGCTCGGGGTCGACGCGCCCTGGCCCAGGGACACGCGGGTGGAGGCCGTGGCGCTCGGAGGGACGCCCCCGAGCTCCGCTTCATGCCGCTGGAGAGCGCGTTCTACTTGATGAAGACGCGGCGCGATTTCCGCCGCTTCGTCGCCAACAACGTGGCGGTCCGCTTCGTCCACCACCGCCGCATCATGGAGGTCGTCCGCAGGAACTACGTCCTCCGCTACCTCCCTCCCGAGAGCCTCGAGTACGTGCTCCAGTTCGGCGCGCTCCGTCGCTTCGACGTCCTCTCGGAGTCGGACGGCGAGGCGCTCTCGCAGAACGTGCGCTACCTCGCGGCCGGCAGGCGCGCGAACCGGGGAGCCTCTGATCCTGGCGGGCCAGGCGAGCACGCACTTCCCGCGCCCCGAGCCGGAGAAGGACGGCTTGCGCGCCGATGCTCCGGGCCCGTTCGTCGGCGCGGGGTTGCCCGGCCAGCTCGTTGGCTACGAGAACATCATCACCGACACGGAGCCCACGCGCCGCACCGACATCTACATCACGCAGGGCACGGAGTTCCTCGAGTTCTGCTGGTACGTCATGAAGGTGGTGGAGAACGGATCGCTGCTCGCGTTCAACCGGGGCTTCCAGGTCATGGCCGGAGAGACGGAGGCCGAGCCCATCGCGCCGGTGGTCAGCTTCCAGGCCGCGCACCCCGGCCTCAACGTCGTCACGCTGGCCTACGGCGCCGCGGCGTCGCTGGCGCACGACGCGGGGGGCAGCGTCGTCGTCATCGACCTCCAGGGGACGGAGAGCTTCATGCGGGCGATCGAGGCCCCCGAGCCCATCAAGGACATCGAGATGCCCGAGCCCGCCGACCCCAACCCTGTCTCCGAGCTCCTCGCGCGCTGGAACACGACGCTGATGCCGGTCCCCATCGACCAGCGCACGGGGGGCGTCCCCCAGCTCGTGGTCCGCTGGCCCAAGGCGGGGGAGGGCGCGCGCCTGACGGTCGAGGACGTCCTGCAGACGATCGAGCTGGAGCGCATGGGAAATGGCCCGCGCAGGATCGTGGTCGTCCACGACCCCGCGCCCGGGGACGACCCGACGTTCGCCCACGATCTGGCCGAGCGCCTCAACCTCCAGAGCGAGGCCGTCTTCTACGTGGGCGACGACTCCGACGCCAAGTACCACCTCAGCGAGGAGGAGCCGGACACGCTGACCTGGGTGTTCCGGATGAACCGCGCCTACGTCGAGCGGGAGCGCAAGCACACGGAGAAGCTCGAGGGGGACACGGTCGACAGGCACTACACGACGCGCCGGGTCGTCCGCATCCCGGAGGCGCGCAACGATCTCCTCGACGTGCGCACGGAGGAGATCCGCGCGGAGGTCGACGGCATCGACCCCAGGAACGTGGATCCCTCCCGCATGGCGCGGGCGTTCCAGCCCGAGGTGATCAAGCGGTCACCGCTCGCCCGCGCGTTCCACCGCCTCGCCCGCGTCGTGGAGCGGCGCACGGTGGGCGTGGCCCTGAGCGGCGGGGGGGCCTGGGGGTTCTGCCACATCCCGCTGCTCATGAAGCTCGAGGCCGAGGGGGTCCCCGTCGACTTCGTGACCGGCACGTCGTTCGGCTCCGTGATCGGCGCGATCTACACCGCCGGCGGCACGGCCGCCCTCAAGGCGTTCATCGAGGAGAACTGCATGAAGCCGGGGGAGTGGCAAGCGGCCCGCCTCACGGGCTCCATCCGCGGCGTGCTCGACAGCGAGCTCACGACGACCATCCTGGGCCTCACCCCAATCGACTCCAGGTTCCTCGAGCGCTTCATCAACCGAGAGGCGCAGCGCTACGGCACCGGCGGCCCGCCGCTCCTCATGACCACCGAGATCCCCTTCTACCCGGTCGGCACCGACCTCGACGGGCTGCACGAGTTCTTCGACGTCCGGAAGAGCCTGGGATGGGGCGTGCGCATGTCGGGCGCCATGCCCCCCATCTATCCCCCGGTGGAGGTCTCCGTGACGGGGAAGGGCAAGTCGCCTCCCCCTCCGCTGACCGACCCCAGGTACGAGTTCACCTTCCGCGCGAACCCGCCGCGGGCGCGGGACGAGCACCACGTCGTCGACGGCGCGTTCATCGCCAACGTCCCTTCCCGCGTCGCGCGCAGCGTCGGCGCAGACTTCGTGATCGCCGCCAACGTCATCCCGCCCACCCCGGAGGAGGCGCCGCGCATGGGCGGTATCCTGGGCATGTTCCAGGCGATGTTCGAGACCTTCACGCCGACGGGGCTGCTCCGCCGCGCCGACAATCTGAACCGCGGCACCTTCCTCCAGACCTGGAAGGGCGGTGACGACCAGGGCCGCATCTGGGCGGAGTACCGGGTGACCCTCCAGCCCCAGGGCTTCCAGTTCTACGAGATGTGGCGCGGGCAGGACATCTGCGAGCAGATGGGACACCGAATCGACGTCTACGGCATCCGCGACCTGCGCGAGCGGTGGGAGGCCCTCTCTCCGGCCCGCCGGGGAGGTTGAGCGCGCCCGGAGGCGGCGCCTCGCGGTGGTCTCCTCCGTGGTGGCGGAACGCGCCGCCGCCCGGAGCATCGAAGACAGGGCGATCCCCCGGCGGATCGACGTCGTGGAACAGCGAACCGTCCTCATCTCCGGCGCGAGCATCGCCGGCCCGGCGCTCGCCTTCTGGCTGAAGCGCCACGGCTTTCGCCCCGTCGTCGTCGAACGCGCCGACGCGCTCCGTCGTGGCGGGCAGAACATCGATGTCCGCGGCGCCGCACGGACGGTCGCGCGGCGCATGGGGATCGAGGACGAAATCCGCGCCGCCACGACGGGAGAGAAGGGAGTCCGCTTCGTCGACGGCCGCGGCCTGACGAAGGTCGAGCTCCCCGCGGGGACGTCGGACTCGGGCGGCCTGACCGCCGAGGCTCGAGATCCTCCGGGGTGACCTCGCCGGCATCCTCTACAATCGCACCCGGGGCGACGTCGAGTACGTCTTCGGCGACTCGATCACCGGCCTCCGCGACGGCGAGGACCGGATCACCGTCTCCTTCGAGCACGGCGCCGAGCGCGATTTCGACCTCGTGATCGCGGCCGACGGCATCCGGTCACGAACCCGTTCCCTCATCGTGGGCGACGAGCCCGAGATCCGTCATCTCGGCCTCTACATGGCCTACTTCACCATCCCCCGCGGCGCGTCCGACGGCGACTGGGCCCGCTGGTACAACGCGCCGGGAGGGCGCGCGATCCTCCTGCGCCCCGACAACGTGGGCACCACCCGGGCGGTCCTGTCGTTCCGGTCGCCGCCGCGAGGTCACGAGAGCGCGAGCACGGACGAGCAGAAGGCGCTCCTCCGCCGTACCTTCGCGGACGCCGGATGGGAGGCACCGCGGGTGCTCGCCGGCCTTTCGGGCTCGACGGACATGTACTTCGAGTCGATCGGCCAGGTCCGCGGCCCGCGGTGGTCGCACGGCCGCGGCGCGCTCGTCGGCGACGCGGGCTACTGTGCGTCGCCGATCAGCGGGATGAGCACGAGCCTCGCGCTCGTCGGCGCCTACGTGCTCGCCGGCGACCTGGGAGCGGCTCGCCTTCGGGGGCCCTCCCCGGAGCGGGTGTGGTACCGTCAGGGCACTTATGAAGACACGCTTGAGAGGCCGGCTCATCGTCCCGGCAACGCTGGCAGTGACGGTGATCGCCTGCTCGTCGACGCCCACGCACGACAACAACGGCGGAAGCAACAGCGGGACGGGCGCAGGCTCCACGAGCAGCCACGGCACGGGCGCCGGTTCCACCACCAGCGCCGGCACGGGCGCCGGTTCCACCAGCGGCACGGGCGCCGGTTCCACCAGCGGCATGGGCGGAGGTTCCACCGGCGGCACGGGCGCAGGGGCCACCGGCGGCTTCGGCGGAGGTTTCACCAGCGGTCCCGGCGTGACCGTGGGCCCGACCAGCACCGGAGCCGGAGTCGGTGGAGGGGAGCCCTGCCAGCCGGTGCCCATCGCGGACGCGGGGGTCCTCACCTACGAGTGCGCGGACGGGCGCATGTGCGGCCCGCCCGACCCCAGCATGATCGACGGCGGCGTCTACCAGGTCTGCCCGGGTTACATGGAATGCGCGACCCTCGTCAGCTACGACGGCGGCGCGATGCTGGGCTACTGTTGATGATCGCGATGTAGCCCCGGGCGGGCTACGAGATGGCGAGCTCACCCCCCTCGCGCGATGGCCTCCACGTTCGCCACCACGCTCTCCACCTCCGCATCCGACGTATCCACCGTATGGTGCGCCTGCCGGTACAGCCCCTCGCGCTCCCGGAGGAGCTGCCGCAGCCGCTTCATCGCGAGCGGGTCGTTCTCCATCGGCCGGTGGTCGCCCTGGGCCACCACGCGCTCCCAGTGAACCTCGGGCCGCGCCTTCAGCCAAACGGTCGTCGCGTTCCGGCGTAGCAGGTCCCACGTAGCGGCCTCGGCCACGATGCCGCCGCCCGTGGCGATCACGACGCGCGGCGTGCCATCGAGGATCTTGGCGAGCGCCTCGCGCTCGAGGCGCCGGTAGTACGTCTCGCCGTGCAGCTCCCAGATCTCGGCGAGCGAGAGGCCGGCCGCCTCCTCGATCCGGGCGTCGAGCTCGACGAACGTGCGGCCGAGGCGCTCGGCGACCGCGCGGCCGACCGTGCTCTTGCCCGCGCCGCGCAGCCCGAGCAGCGCGAGGACCTCGTTCGGCGGCGCGAGGAGCGCGACGGGCGTTGTCTCGAGCGCGCCCGCGATCTCGAACAGGCTCCGCAGCGAGGGGTTGCCCTGCCCGCTCTCGACGTGCGTGAGGAACCGCTCCGAGAGCCCCGCGCGCTCCGCGAGCTCCCGCCGGCTCCAGCCGAGCTCGTGCCGGCGTGCCCGGACGCGGCTCCCGACCCGCGCGAGGAGCTCGTCGGCTCGTCCGGAGAGGCTCGGGGTGGACGTCACGGAAGGCACTATAGTGCGCATCTCGCCGCCGAGGCAACCCGACGATAGGAACTTTAGTGCTTGACGCAGGAGCCCTCGGTCGCCAGGATGCCGGCCATGACGGACTTCGAGACGTCTCCCGACCGCTACGTGCACTGGAAGCTCTCCACGGACGGCGCCGTCGCGCGCCTCGCGCTCGCGGTGCAGGAGGAGCGTCCCCACGTGCCGACTCACGATGGGGGCTCCGCCCCCAAACCCCCGGGCTACCGCCTCAAGCTCAACTCGTACGACCTCGGCGTCGACATCGAGCTGGCGGACGTGGTGCAGCGCCTTCGCTTCGAGCACCCGGAGGTGAAGGCGGTCGTCGTGACGTCGGCGCTGCCGAACGTGTTCTGCGCCGGCGCGAACATCATGATGCTCTCGGCCTCGACGCACCCGTTCAAGGTCAACTTCTGCAAGTACACGAACGACACCCGCTGCTCGATCGAGGACGCGAGCGCGCACTCGGGCCAGCGCTGGATCTGCGCGGCGAACGGCACGGCCTCGGGCGGCGGCTACGAGCTCGCGCTCGCGTGCGACGAGATCGTCCTGGTGGACGACGGCAACTCCGCGGTGTCGCTGCCCGAGGTGCCGCTCCTCGGCGTGCTGCCGGGCACGGGGGGGCTGACGCGCCTCGTCGACAAGCGCAAGGTCCGGCGCGATCTCGCGGACGTGTTCTCGACGCTGGCCGAGGGCTGCAAGGCGAAGAAGGCCCTGGAGTGGAAGCTCGTGGACGCGGTGTTCTCGCGCTCGAAGTTCGAGGCTGGCGTGAACGAGCGCGCCGCGAAGGCGGCGGCGAGGCCGTCGAAGAAGGAGGGGGCGAAGGGCATCCGGCTGCTCCCGCTCGCGCCGGCCGTCTCGGACTCGAAGATCGAGTACCGGCACGTCACGCTGGAGCTCGACAGGCCCCACCGCCTCGCGACGCTCACGATCCGCGGTCCCGAGGGCGCGCCGCCCTCCTCGGCGTCGGCCGTCCACGAGCTGGGGAGCGACTTCTGGTCGCTCCGCGCGATGCGCGAGCTGGACGACGCGCTCTGCCACCTCCGCTTCGACTGCCCCGAGATCGGCCTCGTGCTGATCAAGACGGTCGGCGACACCGGCAACATGCTGGCGTGGAGCGATTTTCCGGCGGCGCACCGCGACGACTGGCTGGTGAACGAGATCGTGCTCCACACGGCGCGCACGCTCCGTCGCCTCGACGGGATGGCGAAGAGCCTCTTCGCCGTCGTCGAGCCGGGGAGCTGCTTCGCGGGCGAGCCTTCGAGGTCGCGCTCGCGTGCGACCGCATCTACATGCTGAACGACGCGAGCCGCCCGGTCACGGTCGCCATCGGCAAGCTCGGCGCGGGCACGCTCCCGATGCAGAACGGCCTCTCGCGCCTCGCGTCGCGGTTCCTGGGCGACCCCGGGCGCGCGGCGCGGCTCATGGACGAGCGGGGCACGTTCGACGCCGAGGCCGCGGTGGAGGCAGGGCTCGTGACGGTCGCCCCCGACGAGATCGACTGGGAGGACGACCTGCGGCTCGCCATCGAGGAGCGCGTCTCCCTCTCCCCCGACGCGCTCACGGGCATGGAGGCGTCGCTGCGCTTCGGGGGGCCGGAGACGACGGACAGCAAGATCTACGGGCGGCTCACCGCCTGGCAGAACTGGATTTTCACGCGCCCCAACGCCACCGGCGAGAGCGGCGCGCTCAAGCTCTTCGGGCAGCCGGAGCGCCCCAAGTTCGACTGGAGGAGGACCTGACCATGGCCATCGACCTTCAAGCCAAGATCCCGAACAACGTCGACCTGGCGAACGATCCCAAGCTCCAGCGCGCGCTCGAGCACTGGCAGCCCAAGTACATCGACTGGTGGATGGACATGGGCCCGAGCGACTTCGCGGGCAACGACATCTACCTCCGGACGGCGATCGGCGTCGGCAAGGGCGGCTGGGCGAACTTCGGGTACGTGAAGATGCCGGAGTACCGCTGGGGCATCTTCCTCGCGGAGCCGGAGCCGGAGCGGAAGATCCATTTCGGCGATCCCGTCGGGACGCCGGCCTGGAACGTGGTCCCCGGCGAGCTGCGCCGCCTGCTCCGCCGCCTCGTCGTCACGCAGGCGGACACCGAGCCCGCGAGCGTCGAGCAGCAGCGCCTGCTCGGGCACACGGCGCCCTCGCTGATCGACCTCCGCAACCTCTTCCAGGTGAACGTGGAGGAGGGCCGGCACCTCTGGGCCATGGTGTACCTGCTCCACAAGTACTTCGGCGCCGACGGCCGCGACGAGGCGGAGGACCTGCTCCGTCGCCGCTCCGGCAACCCCGACAACCCGCGCATCCTGCAGGCCTTCAACAAGCCCGTCGAGGACTGGCTCACGTTCTTCTGCTTCACCGCCTTCACCGACCGTGACGGCAAGTACCAGCTCGCGGCGCTCGCCGAGAGCGGCTTCGACCCGCTCGCGCGCTCCACGCAGTTCATGCTCACGGAGGAGGCGCACCACCTCTCGGTCGGCGAGAACGGCGTGGGCCGCGTCGTCGAGCGCACCGCCCAGCTCATGAAGGAGGGGACCGACCCGCGCAAGGTCGGCGCCATCCCGCTCGACATCATCCAGAAGTACGTCAACGACTGGTCGTCCTCCAGCAACGACCTCTTCGGCGGCGAGGACTCGACCAACGCGGCCGAGGCCTTCTCCCTCGGCGTGAAGGGCCGCTACCGCGAGGGCGACGGCCTCTACAAGGACCCGAAGGCGCTCGACCAGGTGTACACGACCCAGGTCGAGCGGGACGGCAAGCTCGGTACCGTGGAGATCCCGCTCCGCCGCGCCATGAACGCGCTCCTCCTCGACTCGTACCACGCCGACTGCGCGCGCATCGTCGACCGCTGGAACCGCACGCTCGCCAAGTACGGCGTCGACACCAAGATCACGCTGCCCAGCCTGCGCTTCAACCGCCAGCAGGGCATCCACGCGGGCAAGAGCTACAACCCCGAAGGCCAGCCCATCTCGGCCGAGGAGTTCGCGAGGCGGAAGGCCGAGTGGTTCTCGACCGACGAGGACCGCGCCTACGTGAAGAGCTGCATGGTGAAGGTGCACGAGCGCGGCAAGTTCGCGAACTGGATCGCGCCCCCGCACGCCGGCATCAACGAGCAGCCGGTCGACTACGAGTACGTTCAGTTCCACTAGTTGACGATGGGGGGGCTCCGCCCCCCCCAAACCCCCCGAGAGGGGTTGGAGGTTCGATGCAGAGCGGTAAGCGGCTCGTGTACGTCTGCGAGGGCGGCGATTGCAGCGAGAAGGGGTCCATCGACCTCCACGCCGAGCTCGGGGACATGCTCCACGAGCGTGACAAGGACGGGACGAACCGGCTGCGGAAGTACCCGTGCTTCGGCGGCTGCGAGCACGGTATCAACGTGGTGCTCTTCCCGGACCGCGTCTTCTACAGCAAGGTCCAGAGCTCCGATCTGCCCGAGATCGTCGAGCACCTGACCGGCGACGGCGAGCCCGTGAAGCGGCTCACGGGCTGCGTGGCGAAGGACGTCGAGCAGATCGTGTGGGATCTGCTCGACACCGGGTTCTAGTCCGCAACCGGATTGAGAGCCGGAATTTCAACGCAGAGACGCAGAGACGCAGAGACGCAAAAAGGCAAAGGAGAGAGAGCTTTGATTTTTCCGCTTTTTTGCGTCCCTGCGTCTCTGCGTCTCTGCGTTGAAAATTCTTCGTCTCCAAACCGCTCGGTGCTCCAGGGATCGTCATGGCGCTCCTCCTGACCCGCCCCCCCGACGCCGAGCCCGAGTGGTTCGACGACTACCTGAGTTTCGGCGGCTACGCCGCGCTCTCCCAGGCGCGCGCAGGCTCGCCCGACGCGGTGCTCGAGGCCGTGCGCGCGTCCGGCTTGCGCGGGCGCGGGGGGGCGGGGTTCCCCGCGTGGCAGAAGTGGGAGCTGGCGCAGGCGTCGTCCTCACCCGCCCACCCGACGAAGCACGTGGTCGTGAACGGCGGAGAGCACGAGCCGGGCAGCCGCAAGGACCGCTTCCTCGTGGCGCGCTACCCGCACCGCGTGCTCGAGGGGGCCGCCCTGTGCGCGTTCGCGACCGGCGCGTCGTCCATCGTGCTCTACCTGATCGAGGACATGGCCGACGCCATCGGGGCGGCCCGCCGCGCGATTGACGAGGCCACGGCGGCGGGGCACCTCGCGGGGCTCGACGTGAAGGTCGCGCTCGCGCCCACCACGTACGTCGCGGGAGAGGAGACGGCTGCGCTCGAGGTCATCGAGGGCAGGAAGGCCTGGCCTCGCAAGAAGCCGCCGTTCCCCGGCAAGGTGGGCCTCTTCGGCCAGCCGACCACGGTGCAGAACGTCGAGACCATGGCGTGGGTGGCCGGCATCGTGCGCCACGGGCCGGCGTGGTTCTCGCCCGGCGCCATGCTCTGCACGCTCGACGACAGCTTCGCGCGGCCGGGTCTCGTCGAGGTGCCGCTCGGCACCACCCTGCGCGCGCTGGTCGAGGACCACGGCGGAGGTACGCGCGGTGGCCGCCCGGTCAAGGCGATCCTCCCGCGCTGTCGAGCGCCTTCCTGCCGGCCTCCGCGCTCGACACGCCCATGACCCACGAGGCGATGCGCGCCGCCGGCTCGAACCTGGGCTGCGGCGGCGTCTCGGTCGTGGAGGAGGGCACGTGCATCGTGGAGCGCGCCCTCGGGATCGCGAACTTCTTCAAGGCCGAGCAGTGCGGGCAGTGCCCGCCGTGCCGGATGGAGACCGCGACGATCGCCGCCGTCTTCCAGAAGGTGGCCGCGGGGGAGCCGGGAGACTACGCGGCGCAGGTCGAGAAGATCACGGCGTTCGCGCGCGGCAAGGGGAACTGCAGCCTGATCGAGATGGCGGCGGCGCCCGCGCTCTCGGCGCTCCGCCTCTTCCCCGGCGACTTCTCGGCGCACGCCGCCACCGGGCGCTGCCCTTAGCGAGCCCCTCGGGCGGCGGGCGTGCGCCTCGCTTCAACCCGCTCTTCGCTGAGCCTGGGGCGGCAGCAGAGAGAACGACGCCGGATAGCGCGACCCCGCCGCTGCGCCCGGCGGCGCGATGCGGTCGAGCCGCGCCAGGTCGTCCTTGGTCACCCGGACCTCGAGCGCGCGCAGGTTCTCGTCGAGATATGCGCGCTTCTTGGTGCCGAAGATGGGCACGATGTCGTCGCCGCGCGCAAGCACCCAGGCGAGCGCGAGCTGCGACGGCGAGCACCCCTTGTCGCGCGCCATCTTCTGGATCTCGCCCACGAGCTGCAGGTTCTTGGTGAAGTTCTCGCCCTGGAAGCGCGGCGACTGGCGCCGGTAATCGTCGGCCGGGAAGTCGTCGGGCGTCTTGAACCGCCCGGTCAAAAAGCCGCGCCCGAGCGGGCGTAGGCGACGAAGCCGATGCCCAGCTCGCGACAGGTCGCGAGCACGCCATCGTCCTCGGGCTCGCGGCTCCACAGCGAGTACTCTCTCTGCAGCGCGGTGATCGGATGGACCTTGCAGGCGCGCCGCAGCGTCTCCGGCCCCGCCTCGGACAGCCCGAGGAGGCGCACCTTGCCCGCCCGCACCAGCTCGGCCATGGCGCCGACGGTGTCCTCGATCGGCGTCTTCGGATCGACGCGGTGCTGGTAATAGAGGTCGATCGCGTCGACGCCCAGCCGCTCGAGGCTGGCGTCGCAGGCCTGCTTGACGTACTCGGGCCGCCCGTCGAACGCCGTGCCGCTGTCGCGGCCACGACTGCCGAACTTGGTCGCCAGCACCACCCAATCGCGCCGGTCCTCGATCGCGCGACCGACCAGCCTCTCGTTCGTCGTACGGCCCGTAGATGTCGGCGGTGTCCAGCAAGCTGACGCCGAGATCCAGGAAACGATGGATGGTGGCGATCGACTCCGCTTCGTCGCCCTTGCCGTAGAACTCGCTCATCCCCATGCAGCCGAGGCCGAGCGCGGACACCTGGACGCCGTTGCGTCCCAGCTTGCGCGTCTGCATGTGCGCCTCCCCCACGAAGGACGCACGTAAGACTGCGCGCCGGCGCGCGCCAGTCACGCGCGCTCATTTCCAGGGCGGTGAGCCCGGCTACCCGCCACGCCGCAAGGCTCACATCCCGCTGAAGTCGCAGCTCCCGTTCGTACACCCGGCGGGCACCGTGATCTTCGGCGCCCCCGCCCACACACTCGTCACGAACGCCTGGATCTGCGACCGCGCCGCGTCGCCCGCGGGGGTGCTCTGCGCGGCGAACCCGTGGATGTCGAACGGGTCGCTGGAGGTCACCTTGTACTGCGTGATGCCGCTCGCGCCGTCGACCTCGGTCGCGTGCGGGATCCCCGACGCGATGGGCACGAGCACGGCGCCGACCTGCGTCGCGTCCGTGACCGTCGCGACCATCTCGCTGCCGGGGTTGGGCACGACGGGGTCGCCGATGCTCTCCTGGATCAGGAAGGCCGCGTCGCGCTTCGCGAGGTTGCTCGACCAGGGCGCGCCGTCGATCTCGTCCCAGTCGCCCTGGCTCATCGCGATCGCGGCCAGCGCGTTGAGGTTGCCCTGGTAGGGGTTGCGGAGCAGGCCCGCGATCATGCTGAAGAGGAGCGACTTGGGGACGTAGTGCGTCCACGCCGCGCCGGGGACGTTGAGCACGCCGTAGTGCATGGTCTGGTCCGCGCACACGGCGACGAGGCTGATGATGCCGCCGAGCGAGCCGCCCGCCCACAGCGAGGTGGTCGGGTCGGGGCGGCGGCCGGCGGCCGGGTTCGGCGCGCCCATCAGCATGGGCGCCGAGATCGCGTCGCCGATGACCCCGGGCAGCGCGGACTGGATCGCCGTGGCGTCGGCGAGGGCCTGCATCAGCATCGCGGCCGCGTGGTGCGAGCCCTCGAACACCGACGTGATGCCGACGAACGTGTCCAGCACGTCGCTCTGCGTCCAGCCGTCCCACTGGATGCCCACCTTGGCGGCGCCGGCGGCGGCGATCTCGGCGTCGAGGGTGTTGTCCTCGTACGTCCCGCCCGTGCCGTGGCCGTACATCACGAAGCGGTAGTCCCCGGTCCCCGTCGGTACGACGATCCGGAACGGCGCCGTCCGCGTCCCCATGGACTTGGGCAGCCCGTTCGCGTCGAGCGAGAGCGCGCTGCCGGGCATCGGGTCGATGTAGTCCGGCAGCCCGCCGAGCGTGCCCTCGATGATCGCCGCGATGGGCGCCCCCATGCTCGTGTCGACGCTGGTGATGGTCACCGGCGCCTGGTTCGCGCTCACCGCCGCGAGCGCGCCCTCGCGCATCGAGGTCAGGCGCTTCTGGCTGTCGTCCTCGGTGCGGGTCGTGAAGTCCCAGACCATGAGCACGTGGTGCGGGTCGATGCCCGCCTTGGCGAGCACCGCGCGCGTGGGCGCATGGTACGCCGCGAGCTCGGCCTCCTGCTTCGTCGCCGGCTGGACGAGGGCGAGCGCGACCTCGGCGGATCGCGTCGCCTTCAGCTTGTCGCCGCCCTTCGCGGGGAGGTCGTCCATGACCACGCCGACGTAGTCGGCGTTGGCCTCGAGGGGCCGGAGCGGGTACCCGAAGACGAAGGACTGCGGGGGCTGGCCGGTGACCTGCTGGCTCTCGACGTCGAAGCGCAGGGTCACGGTTTGCCCGAGGTCGGGCGCGTCGTGCTGCGCCACGATGAGGCGCACGGGCCCGTTCGCGCCCGTCGGGATCGTGCCGACGTTGGTGTCGAAGGCCGTCACGAGCGGCGTCACGCGGGAGAAGCCGTTCGCGAGGTTGATCGACCACGGGTCGTCGGGGGCGATGAGCGACGACTTGGCGATCTGGACGCGGACGCCGGTCTCGGTGCTCTTGTCGGCGACCATGAAGGTGCTGGACGGCCAGGGCAGGAGGCAGGACACCGTGTCCATGTCCCCGCACGCCGCCGTGAGCGGCGCGCGCACGCCGGGCTGGCGGTCGGGGACGTGGAAACCGCCCGAGGACGAAGACGACGCGGACGAGGACGACGACGAAGACGTCGTGCTCGACGACGTGGTGGTCGGTGCGCTGGAGCAACCGTAGGAGGCGACGAGGGCGAGGAGCGGAAGGAGGGCGAAGCGGCGGATCATGGTCGGCGAGCACGCTACGGCGGCGCCCGTTCGGCGGCAATCACCGGCGTGCGGCGCAGCACCAGGTAGCGAAGGTGGGGCACGTGGCTCTGCGCCACGGGCGCGAACGCCTCACCGACGCCCGGGAAGGCGGCGACGCGCAGCTCCACGCCCCTGGCGAAGAAGCTATTGATCCACGGCGCCTCGATCGGCTCGCCTTCCTTCAACAACAGCACCATCGCGTCCACCCGCCGCGCATCCAGGAGGCCCTCCGGCACGGCCTTCGTCGTGTGCCCCCCGGGCAGCGCGGCGATCTCCAGGTCCGTGAGCCCGGCCAGGTCCACGATCGTCGCGTCCGTGGCCGCGCCGACCCAGCCGACGTCGAGCGCGGCCACGACCTTCGCGCCCGCGAGCGCGGGGCGCACCTCCTCGATGAGCGCCCGCCGGTCCGCGCCGACCCCCGCGGCCGCGGGCCCCTGCCGGACGAAGGCGAAGATCTGGCCGGCGATGGCGAGCGCGAGGCGCGCGCCGGTGGCGAGGGGGGCGGCCTCGAGGGCGATGTACGCGGCGGCGAGGACGGCGGTGGGGAGCGCCGGAACGGCGAGGCGGGAGAGGGGCATCCAGTCGCCGCCGGCCACGGCGATGGCGGCGAAGTGGGCGGCGACGGCGGCGACGAGTCCGAGGGGCCAGCCGCGGAGCCGGCGCCAGGTGGTGATGGGGGCGACGAGGGCGACCGGGCCGGCGAGGAGGAAGCAGGCGAGGGCGTACATGGCGCCGAGGCCGACGGTCGAGGGCTTGGCGTAGACGGAGAGGGGGACGGGGCGGCCGAAGACGGCGAGGCGGACGGCGACGACGACGAGGAACGGGAGGATGGCGAGCGTGACCCGGGCAGCGCGGGCGGCGCCGGGGCGCGCGAGGGGAGCAGGGGAGGGGGGAGGGGGCGAAGCCGCGACGACGATCGCCCAGGGGAGGGCCTCGGGCCGGAGGGCGGCCACGAGGCCGGCCGCGGCGGCGCCGATGCGCGGGAGGCCGAGCTCCGGGAGCGCGACGGCGAGCGCGCCGAGCGCGGCCGCGAGGCCGGTCTCCAGGCCGGCGGCGCTCCAGGCGGCGAGGGGGCCGGAGAAGGCGACGAGGAGCAAGGCCGCGAAGCGGATGCGCGGGGGTGGGCGGGCGCCGGGGGCGTCGCGTGGGCCGGGCTCGCGGCGGCCCGCGCGGTCGACGGCGACGGCGAGGGCAGCGGCGGCGAGGGTCCAGGCGGCGACGCCGAGGGCCTTGGCGGCGGCGAGGGCGGCGAGGGGGCCCTCGCGGGCGAAGGGGGCGAGTAGGTAGGGGAAGCCGAGCGGGGTCACGCCGTCGGTCACGGGACCCAGGGCGTTGAAGCGGTAGCCGAGGCCGCGGGCGATGTGCGCGGCGTAGCGCGCAGGGATGAGCGCGTCGTCGACGGTGAACCCGTGAACGAGGCGCGCAGGGACGAGGGCGAGGAGCGCGCCCGCGGCGGCGACGATCGCGGTCTCGCGGCGCAGGCGGCCCATGCGCGGGGCGTACCGAGCCGGCGGGCGGGTGTCCACTGCGGGAAGAGGGGGGCGGTGCGGTGCCGGATTGGTAGCCGGATTGCGCGGAAGGCCTGGCGCACGGGCGTGCCTGTTGCGCCGCGCAGGTGGTAGGGTTCGTCATGGCCAAGCCGAGCCACGACGCTCCCCTCGCACTCCCCGTGATCGCCCCCACGGAGGAGGAGTGGCGAGCCCTGGCGCCGGCCGATCGCGAGGCGTGGCTCGTCCGGGTACTCGACGCGCTCTCCGACCCGCGCGCCGCGATGACCGAGGGGCGCCGACACAAGAAGGCCAAGACGCGGGTCCTCGACGCCCTTGGTCTGCATTTCGGCGCGATCGGGCGCACCATCTACCTCGCCGAGGAGATGGCCGTCGTGTACCCCGGGGAGGCCGTCTTCTCGCCCGACATCCTGGCTGTCGTCGGCGTCGCCGAGCCGGAGGACGATCCACGGATGGCGTGGGTTGTCGTCGACGAGGGCAAGGGGCTCGACCTGGTGATCGAGGTCCTGCACATGGGCGACCGGAACAAGGATCTCGTCGAGAACGTGGAGCGCTACGCGCGCCTCGGCATCCCCGAGTATTTCGTCTACGACCGACGGCACCAGCAGATCCACGGCTACCGGTTGCCGGACGAGAACGCCCGCCGCTACCGGCGGATCGTGCCGCAGTTCGGGCGGCATGCGTCGGCGGTGCTGGGGCTCGACCTGGCCGTCCAGGAGGGCAGGGTGCGCTTCTTTTACGGCACGGCGGAGCTGTTCGGGACCACCGACCTGATCGGGCGGCTCAACCGCATGGTGGCGGATCTCGGGGCGCGTGCCGAGGATGCGCAGGCGCAGCTCGATACGGCGCAGGCGACGAAAGAACAGGCGCTCACGGGGCTCCGGGAGAGCCTCGTCGCTCTCCTAGGAGCGCGCGGCATCCCCTGCTCCGAGGAGGCTCGCGCCCGGCTCACGGCCTGCGACGACGTGGCGACGCTCCGGCGCTGGCTCGTGCGCGCGGCGACCGCCGGCACGGAAGAAGAGGTCTTCTCGGGCTGAGCCGCCCATCGTGGGCAGGGAAGCTCACCGAGGCGAGCCCAGCGCCCCGGGGCAAACGCCCTCCGGAGCAAGATCCCGTCGCCTTTCGTCGTTGCTCCCGCGCCGCGGCGTGCCCACCCTGTCCATCCATGAAGACGACGCAACGTACCCTCGCCGCCCTCGTCGCTATCGGCTTTGCCTTCCTCATGGTCCCCATCTCCCCCGCGATGGGGGACGGCTCCTGCTCCGGCAAGTGCAAGGACGCGCAGCAGTCCTGCGACCAGAACTGCGACGTGCAGAAGGTCACGTGCATCGCCCGGTGCGGCGGCCCCGCCCCGCTGGGCAACCAGGCGTGCAATGACAAGTGCGCGAGCGCCCGCACCGACTGCGGCAACACGTGCCAGGCCAACGAGCTCATCTGCGAAGGCAAGTGCGTGATCCCGCTCCCCATCAAGTAGGCGCGCCCCTCTCGCTCGCGGCGGCGCCGGCCTCGTGGCGACGGCAGCCCCCCATGCTAGCGTCCGCCCGATGAGCGCAGAGACCCGCGGGTACGCGACCGAGGTCAGCTACCTGCGGAGCTTCTGCGGGAGCCTCGCGCCGCCGCTCCTCCGCGCCGTCGCCGCCCTGAACGGCGTCGAGCCGCCGCCCGCGGAGGGCTTCGACTACTGCGAGCTCGGCTCGGGCAACGGTGACACCACCGCGACGCTCGCCGCCGCGAACTCCCGCGCGCGCTTCGTGGGGGTCGACATCAGCCCCGATCACGCCGCCGTCGCGCGCGACCTCGCGCGCCGCGGGGGCCTCGGCAACGTCCGCTTCGTCGAGGGCGACTTCGAGGCCCTCGACCTCGCGGCGCTCCCCGCGTTCGACTACATCACCGCCCACGGCCTCCTGAGCTGGATCAGCCCCGCGAAGCGGCGCGCGCTCGTGGCCTTCGCCGAGGCCAAGCTGAAGCCGGGCGGGCTCCTCTTCGTCAGCTACAACGCGCTGCCCGGCTGGGCCGCGGTCGAGCCGCTCCGCCGGCTGATGTTCGAGGGCTCGGCCGGCGTGCCCGACACCCTCGAGCGCGCGCGCCGCGGCGTCGCCCTCGCCCGCATGCTCGCCGACGCGAAGGCCGGCTACTTCACCCAGAACCCCGTCACCCGCGAGATGCTCGAGGCCATCGCCAAGGGGGGCATGTCCTACGCGGTCCACGAGTACTTCCAGCCGTACTGGCACGCGATGTACGTCGCCGACGTCGCCCGCGAGATGGCCGCCGCGGACCTCGGCTTCGTCGGCCAGCTCCCGCTCTACCTGAACTACGGCGACCTCTCCGTGCCGTCCGAGGCGATGCGCCTCATCGCCGACGTGGAGGATCGCATCGTCTTCGAGAGCCTCAAGGACTACGCGCTCAACGAGTTCTTCCGGCGCGACGTCTACGTCAAGGGCTCGGGGAGCCGCGTCGAGGGCGCGACCGCGGCGTACCTCGACACCACCCCCTTTGGGACGCTGGTCCCCCTGGGCCGCCTCGCGCGCACCGTGCACCTCCCCCACTACACGGTGGACCTCGGCGGCCCCGTCTTCGACGCCCTCCTCGCCGCCATCGCGGAGGCGCCCGCCTCCGCGCTCGAGCTCGCCCGCCGGCCGGACCTCGCCGCCTTCGGCCTCGATCGCGTGCGCGAGACCCTCTCGTGCGCCCTGCTCGGCGACGACGTAGCCCCCATGCGCCCGGACACCCCCGCCCTCGCGCCGCCTCCCCGCGGTCGTGTCCACGTGCCCTCCGCCTACAACCGGATGATCCTGGCGCAGGACCTCGGCCCCGAGAGCGTCGTCGTCCTCGCCGCGCCCGCCGCGGGGACGGGGATCGTCACCTCCGGGTCCGACCTCCTCGCGCTGCGCGCGGCGGCCGGCCTCGCGCCGGCCGGGCACGAGGAGGCCGGCGCGGACGACGTGGAGCGCTTCCGCGTCGAGCGGGCGCCGAAGCTGGCGCAGCTCGGCGTGATCGCGAGCTGACGGCGTGGTCCTTCACGCCTGGGCGTGCGCCTTCGGCATCTCGAACCAGAAGCAGCTCCCGGCGCCGGGCTCGGCCACCACGCCGACCCGCCCCCCGTAGGCCTCGACGATCCTCCTCACGGTCGCCAGCCCGAGCCCGGTGCCCGCCTGCTTCGTCCGGCCCAGCCGCACGAAGGGCTCGAACACCGTCTGCTCCGCGCCCGGCGGCAGCCCGGGGCCGTTGTCCTTCACCTCGACGCGCACGTTCTCGGGCTGATCGGCGACGTGGAGGCGGATCTCCCGCACGGGCGCTCGCCCGTCGACGATGTACTTGATCGCGTTGCCCACCAGGTTGTGCAGCACGCTGCTCAGCGCGCCGGGCGTGCAGGCGAGCTGCTCGGGAGGGAACGGGTCGACGTGGAGCTCCACGTGCGCGGTCGCCGCAGCGGGCGCGAGATCCTCGACCACCTGCGCCATGACGTCGCCGAGCTCGGCCCGCGCGTCGGTGGACGGCTGCCCGCCCGCGCGCGCGAACTCGAGCAGCGAGCGGATCACCTCGTCCATCCGCGCGACCTGCACGGACGCCTTGTCGAGCGCGCCCCCGAGCTTCCGGGTGTCGTCGTCCATGTGCGAGCGCATGATCCCGAGCCGCATCGACAGCACGGCGAGCGGATCCTTCAGATCGTGGGCGACGCGCCCCGCGAACGCCTCCAGCTCGTCGGCCCGGTCCTGGAGGAAGCGCTCGTGGATCGCCGCCTCGCGGTCCGTCTGGCGGAGGAGGCGCAGCGTCAGCGCGGCGGCGACCGTCGCGACGAGCAGCGTGCCGGCGAACATGACGAGCGTGATCTGCTCGGCGCGCCTCTGGATGCCCAGGATGGTGCGCGCCTCGACCTCCCCCTGGTCGAGGTTGAGCCGGGTCAACCGCGCGAGGACGCTGTCGACGCGCGTGTCGGCCGCGAGCCAGTCCCGGAACCGCGCGACGCGGACCTCGAGGGGCGCGGCGCGCGCGGCGAGCAGGTCGGCGGTCCGGGTGTCGAACTCCGCCAGGGCCTCCAGCATCTCGTCGTGCAGCGCCTGCTCTCCCGGGAACTGCGGCGTCGCCAGCTCGCCGGCCACCGCCGCCCCGAGCCTGCTTCGCGCCGCCGCGACGTCCTTGGCGACGTGGGCGCCCATGCCCTCGGGGAGGAGCGCCGATCGGATCGCGTCCTCGAGGTCCGTCATGGCGGAGCGCGCGGCGGACAGGTGCTTCGCGCTCGGGAGGGCGTTCACCACCACGGCGGTGGCCCGCTGCTCGGTGGGCGCGAGGGCCCAGTAGCCGTACACCAGCGTGATCGCGAAGCCCCCGAGCACGAGGTACGTCGTCACGAGGAGGCTCCTCGCGAGCGACGCCGTGCGCTGCAACCCCTTCCGCCCGCGCGTCATGCGAGGCCCCACGGGGAAGGCGGCCACCGGCGCGGCGAGGTTTCGTCGACCTTCGTGAGGGGACCTCGTGCGAGCGGCGGGGGCAGCATCGGCGCCTCGGAGATTGGCGCACGAATCCGGCTCCGGCGGTCGGGACGAGACGGAAACGCGATCAGGGAAGCCCCCGACGGGCGGCGCGCGGCCGAGCCCGGCAGCCTGCGCGGCGGCGCCCGCCGAACGAGCTCTGCGTGGGTCAGCGGCAGTTGAGCAGCGCGAGGTGCGCGGGGCCGTCTCTCAGGGTGTAGACGATGCCGAGCGTGTCGTCCGCCGCCGCGATCCTCGCGAAGCGCGCCGCGTTGTCGGAGACGCGCAGCTCGTCGCCCGCCTGCTTCATGTCGGGCCCGAAGATCGAGAGGTAGACCTTCGGCGGCCCGTCACGGAACTGGTAGTACACGACGGCCGCGTACCCCCGGACGGTGGCGACGTCGGGGAAGTTGGCGCTGCCGGCGCTCGGCGGCACGGTGACCTCGCCCTTCTCCTTGCCGTCCGCGTCCACGAGGGTCAGCGCCACGGTCTCCTTGTCCTGGCCGGCGCGGTCGTCCTCCCACGTGACGTAGTAGCCGTCGCCCGCGACGCTCGCGCGCGGACCGCGGCCCAGCAGCCCCTCGCTGCCGATCATCACGGGCGAGAGCTCCCCCATCGGGCTCGGGAGCCGGGCGAAGCCGACCTTGCCGTCCGTCGCATAGACGAGGGCGCGCAGCGTCGTCGAGCCGGCGAGCGCGGGCTCGCGGGCGCCTGGCACCTTGGCCGTGTTGCCGGTCTGCATGCCCGTGAGGTCGGCGACCGTCACGCCCGACGTGTCGGCCCACGCGACGGCGTTGGCGCCCAGCGTGGCGCGCACGTCCCCGCCCTGCGTCTCTGCCATCGTCGACACGTCGCCCACCGCCCGCCCCTGCGCTCCGATGTGCACGCCGCG
Source organism: uncultured delta proteobacterium (assembly GCA_963827955.1). Lineage (GTDB taxonomy): Bacteria > Myxococcota_A > Polyangia > Polyangiales > Polyangiaceae > CAWHDJ01. The sequence goes on from CAWHDJ010000018.1 coordinate 1,370,521, forward strand.
CACCGTGCCGGACTCCGGCCAGGCCACGACGAACCCGCCGTCCTGCGCCGCCGCGATCGTGGGATTGCCCGCGCCCGTGTCGGTGAGGACCGTGACGCCGAGCTGCTTCCCGTCCTTGTCGAAGAGGACGACGTGCATCCCCGAGCCCTGCTCGGTCCAGGCCGCCGCGAGCGTGCCGCCGCTGGAGGCGATCGCCGGCTCGCCCGCCTGCGCGGTGCCGAGCTCCGTGTCGCTCGTCACGGTGCACGTGGGGGCGGCGGCCGCCTCGCCCGGCGGCTTGGGCTTGGCGCCCGGTCCCCCGTCCTGCCCCGGCGGTGTCGCGCCGCCGCCCCCGCCGCCGCACGCCGCGACGAGCGCCGCAAGTCCGACCGCGAGCCCAAAACAGCGGGCGCACGCGGCCCCCGCACCGAGTCGCATCCGATGCATCGTCTACCCCTCCCCTCGGGGACACCCCGAAACCTCGCGGCCCCGATTCGTGCCGGCTTCATGGATCCGAGGGGGCGGGTCGCACAGTGGGGGTGCACCGGGAGGGGCGTACGAAACGACGGCCCGCGTCCGCCCCGTACGGGGTACATTCCGTCGGGCATGTCGATTCCTCGCTGGGGCTGGGCCGCTCTCGTCCTTCTTGCCATCGTCGCTCCGTCGGGGGCATCGGGGTGCGAAGAGACCCGCCCGCCCGAGGCGCCCGCCCCGCCGCCGGACGAGGAGCATCCCTACGACCCCGTCGTCCCGGGCGTCCCGGCCGCGCTGGCCAACGGCATGGAAGCCGCGGACCCTGCCGTGCCGACGCCCGAGGCGGTGCCCATCGCGGGCTCGCCGTTCGTCCGCGCCCGCGCCACCGTCACGGTGAGGGCGCCGCTCCAGCGCGTGCACGACACGCTCGTCGACCTCGCCCACTATGCCGGGCTCGTCCGTCGGTTCAAGACCTCGACCCTCGTCGACACGAGGGCCTCCGGCAGCCGCGACGGCTACGTGGAGGTCGAGTCCACGGAGGGCGTGATGCGGATGCAGGTCGAGATGGCCAGGCCCGCCGTCGCCGCCGACGGCAGCGAGACGGTCGAGATCCGCTCGTACAAGGGCAACGTGCGGACGTTCGAGATGTTCTGGCGCATCCGCAAGGGCAACCGTGGCGCCCTCCAGCTCTCGGTCGACACCTTCCTCGACCCCGGCATCGGCGTGCCGGCGGAGGTGCTCAACAAGGAGAACCTCGCCCGCGCGGTCGAGGCCGTGATGGCCGTCCGCGACCGCGTGGACCGGCGGAGGTAGGCGCGCTCCCTCAGTTGCTCGAGCAGTTGGAGAGCCTCCGTCTGGCACAACTGCGACATGCAGCTGAGGCAGCTCATGCTGAAGGCACTTTCGGTGCAGAAGTTCGTGCCGCAGTCATTCGAGCAACCTCCCCCGATGGTGCACCCCGCGCACCCCTGGAGAGCTTGGTACTCGGTCAAACCGGCGGAGCAGGGGGGCCCGCTTCCTCCCTGGAGGGCCTGAGAGCACGAGCTTGCGCACGTCGAGCCGCCGCCGACGCCCGACCCGCCGAAGCCCGAGCCGCCGATGCCCGAGCCGCCGACGCCGCCGAAACCGCCGACGCCCGCCGACGACACGGCGAACGACGTGGAGACCTCGCCCATGAAGCTCCCGCCGACGCCGAAGCCGGCGCTGGCCTGGCTCCCCCCGGCGCCCTGGCCGCAGTTCGGCTGGATGTCCTCCTCCGTGACCGGGTAGCAGCACAGCTCGCCGTCGAACGACCCGTCGCCGTTCACGGCCGTGACGGGCCCCGGGCACGATGGATCCGTGAAGTTGGGCAGCGCGTCCATCTGCGCCGGGCACGCGTTGCCGTTCTTGATGTATGCCTGCTCCGAGAAGGCGAAGCACGCCGTCCTCCCGCAGCCGCTGCCGGCGGCGAAGGGCATCGCGGCGACGAGCGTGACGAAGAAGAAAGGGGCGAGCGAGCGGGGTAGGAAGAGCCGCATGCCGGGCCGATGGTAGCGCGGGGGCGGGGGCGCTTGCGAGGAGAGCCGGCCGAGGGGATAGATTGGGGATGGGGCAAGCGGCGACTGCCACGCCCATCTCCGGCGGGCCGCCGAGCCGGGAGGCGGACGACGGGGGCGCTGGTTACACCTCCTCGTCGGCTACCGATGCCGTCGAGCGCGAGCACTTCGAGCCTCCCGCCCGCCGGGAGCGCCGTCCCGTCCCCAGGCGCGCCGTCCCGTCGCCGGGAGCGCCTTCCCGTCGCCAGGCGCGCCTTCCCGCCGGCAGGCGCGCCTTCTCGCCGGCAGGCGCGCCTTCTCGCCGCCAGGCGCGCTTTCCCGTCGCCAGGCGCGCCTTCCCGCCGGCAGGCGCGCCGTCCCACCGGCAGGCGCGCCTTCCCGTCGCCAGGCGCGCCTTCTCGCCGCCAGGCGCGCCGTCCCGCCGCCGGGCGCGCCTTCTCGCCGCCAGGCGCGCCTTCCCGCCAGCAGGCGCGCCTTCCCGCCAGCAGGCGCTCCTTCGGCCTGGCAGGCGCTCCTTCGGCCTGGCAGGCGCTCCTTCGGCCTGGCAGGCGCTCCTTCCGCCGGGAGGGCGCGCCTGTCGGCGGGCGCGCGTTCCTTCCACCTGGAAGGCGGGATACGCCCGCCTTTGGTTGCGTCGTCGCCGCAAGGTGCGGCGGCTTCGGCGTCTCAGCGAGACGTCGTGGGAAGGAACAGCCGGACCAGGGGCTTTCAACGTGGAGTTCGGGCTGCGTAGCACCGCGTGAGCGGGTGCTGAGCACCGATCGTCTGTTTTTTCCGAGAAATAAGCTCGGCGCTCCCTACATCCGTTCTTGCGATGAAAAGAAGCAAGAGAGCGCCGAGCACCTCCAAGGTGCGGCGGGATGCGACGGGAGGCAAGCGTGGCGATGGCAATGAACGACGGCGGCGGGTGCAGCGCCCGGACCCAGCGACGATCCGCGCGGGCGCACCCGATCCCAACCTGACGGGCGTCGCCGGCCTCGTCGGGTTCGGGGTGCACCTGCGCCACCTCGGCGTCGATCGCGAGCTGCGCGAGAAGCTCGGCAGGCTCAAGGCCGGGCCACGCGTCGTCTACCCCATGGGCGCGCAGATGCGGCTGCTCATGGACGCGGTCGCCGTGGGCGAGCCTCGCGTCTTCGGCGTCGAGGCCCTCGCGGCCGACCCGCTGTTCACGCACCTGGCGGGCGGTGTCGTCCCGAGCATCGACACGCTCTACGACGATCTCGCGCGGTTCGACAATCGAGCGCTCTCCGACCTCGAGGGCATGGTGGCCGAGCACGGCCTCGTCCGCGTGCCGCAGCTCCGGGGAACGTTCGTGCACCTCGACGTGGACACTTCGGTTCTGCCCGTCTTCGGCGAGACTCGAAGGCGCCTTGCCCGGCCCGAACCCGCGCTACCACGGGCGGCCGAGTTACCACCCGATGATCGCGCGCATCGCCGAGACGGACACCATCGTCGGGGCGCAGCTCCGGCCGGGCAACACGGGCTTTGGGGCGGACGACACGGCGACGCTGACGCGCTGGGTGAAGCGTGCGCAGAAGAAGCTCCGGCGTGGCAGCTCGCTCTGCGTGCGGATCGACTCGGCGGGTGACTGCGCCGAGGTGCTCCATGCGCTGCACGAAGCGCAGGCGTTCTACGTCATCAAGGGACGGGTCACCAACGACCTCTACAACGCCATCCTCGCGGTGGAGAGCTGGAAGACGGTGGACATCGATGCGGAGAAGCAGCCCATCCGACAAATCGCCGAGGTCGACTTCGTGCGTGGGAGCTGGCGTGAGCTGGGCCTCCATGTCCGCGTCATCGTGGTCCGCTCGCTCGAACGCCACGGCAGGCAGTTGCCCCTGCTGGACGGCCACGACTGGACGGTCCAGGTGTTCCTCACCAACCGCACCGACGACGCCAACGACATCGCCTGGGACTACGACCAGCGCGCCGGCATCGAGCCGCTGATCGCCGAGTTCAAGGGCGCGTGGGGCATCGCCCACGGCTCGACGTATGGCTTCGCCGCCAACCACGCCATGTTCCTGCTCAAGATGCTCACCCACAACCTGCTCGATCGATACACGACCGAGCAGTTCCCCCACCTTGCCCGCTGGCGAACGCCGTGGCGACGACGCGTGCTGCTGCGCGTCCCCGGCCGCCTCTCGCGCTCAGGTCGAGGGCGCAAGCTCCACCTCCTGCCTGGCTCGCCGCTGCTGGAGTGAGCAGATCACAGCTTCGTGCGGTGTGGGGGTAAGGGGGTCGTGTCGGCGCGGGATGCTCGGCAGGGTGCACCGACGCGACGGCGGTGCGCATCGAGGGTCAAATCCGCCCGCCGGCGCTCTGGCCCGTCACCGAGCCCGAAATGTACGTTCAATCCTAACCGCGCCCGGAGCGTCCCGCCGAAGGCGGGACGCGGAGGAAGCGGGGGCCGCTGGTTCGCACGACGCGCCGTTGAGCAGACCTGCGGCCCCCGCTTCCTCCGCGAGCTGCCGCAAACGGCAGATTGCGAAGGGCGCGGTTAGGATTTCAAGTCCCTGGCGCAGGTGAACGCGTATCGGAACCGGGGGGTGCGGGCGCGCGCAGGGAAGCCCTACCGCCGCACTGGCGCCCCGAACATCAGCTCCTGCACCGTCGTCTCCAGCGCCTCCGCCACCCGGCACAGCATCCCCACGGTGAGGTTCTGCTGCCCACGCTCCATGTTGCCGATGTTCGGGCGCGTGATGCCGAGCCGCGCCGCGAGCTCGTCCTGCGTGAGCCCGAGTTCCTTCCGGCGCCGGACGATACGGATGCCGATCTGGTCGAGAAGGACGTCCCGGTCTTCGGCCATTTGTCTTGCCAATCGAACCAATGGCGGATATAACTTACGGATGTTGCGCCGCTCCGTCAGCCCTTCGCGAGATGCGGACCGGTGCTCAAACGCCGCCCGTGGGAGTTAGCGCCCCCACGGGCGACTCGCCGAAACCCCAAGCGAACTGAGGTCCCGACATGGCCGAGGTACACCAACCCCCACGCGGGGGCAAAGGCACCACTCCGTCCTCCAGCATCACCCCCGAGGCCTGGTTCCGCGCCCTGCGCGACGACATCGAAGACCTCTACGCCGCCGCCGAGGACGCCACGCGCCCGCCCTCCAAGCGCGACCTCGGCCGCCACCTCGCCCGCAAGCACATCCTCGCCGCGGGCCGTGGCTTGCGCGCGCTCCTCGCCTCGCCCCCGCCGCCGCTCAGCGCCAAGCCGTGAGCGCGCGCAGGAGGCGCCCCAATCCGAATCTTCCAGACTCCGGCTCGGGCTCGGAAAGGCGCCCCTCCCCCTGCTCATCCGTGTACTCTCCCCGCCCATGGCGAGGATCGCCCTCCCGCGCATCCCGGCCCCCGGCCGCGAGCTGGAGGAGTACGTCGCCGGCCTCTTCCAGGCGGCGGGTTACTTCGTGGAGAAGAACATCCGCCAGCGCGACGTGGAGGAGGTGCTCGAGCTCGAACGCCGTCGCCACGAGCTACGCGGGGCTCCTGCCGACGTCCGTGCTCGCCGAGGCGAAGGGCGGCCGCTGGGGCTTCCCCAATCTGTTCAAGGTGGCGGGCTGGATGCGCTACCTCGGCATCGAGCGCGGGGGCTTCTTCGTCAAGGAGCACCCCACGGCGGCCCCGCGCGACGTCGCCCGCATCCACCACAAGGTCGCGCCGCTCGGCGTCTCGCTGGTCGACTTCGGGGACTTCAGCGACCCCGGCGCGCGCTTCGGCGAGGCCGGCTTCGCCGGCAACGGCGCGGGCGCTCCCCCGGCGCTCGTCGATCCGCTCCTGCTCGAGGTCTGGCGCTACTCCTACTGGGCCGAGCGCACCCTGCTCGAGCGGGTCCGGCACGCGCGGCGCGAGGCGCCCGAGCGCGAGGGGCCCGCGGCGGTGCTCGCCTACCACGACGTGGTGAACGACCACGTCTTCTTCCTGCACGACGCGGCCGAGCGCCTCCGCCGGCTCTACGACGCCTACAAGGCGCACCCCAAGCTCTCCGCCGCCGTGGCCGGCGAGATCGCCGGCGCCCCGTACGCCGCGGTGGCGAGGCCGCGCCGGCGCGGGCCCCTCGGCGACATCCGCCCGCTCGCCGAGGCGATGTACGAGGGCAAGCACCCCGCCGTGCAGGCCGCATTCTACGTCGAGCACCGCGCGCGCCTCTGCATCCTCAAGGCCGCCATCGACCTCGAGAGCCTCGCGGCCGCCGGCCGCATCGCCAATCGCGCCGCCGCGCGCGCCGCCCTGGCCGCGCTCCCCGCCTCCTTCCGCGAGGGCCTCCGCCGCCTCCGCGCGCGGCCGAGCTTCCGCCGCTACGCGCTCGTCTGGCAGGTCTTCCTCTGGGGCTTCGGCGGGTTCTACCTCGCCGACCGCGAGGCGGAGGAGCTGGGCTGGCTCTCCCGGCAGACGGGCGTGCCACGCGAGGAGGTCGGGGAGGCCCTCCGCGCCTTCGACGACCTGTTTCCCCTCGCGCACGGTTCGTGGATCGTCCCGGTCAAGAACACGCCCATCCGCCTCACGCGGATGATGCCCTTCGCCTTCCGCGGCGTGGGCGCCGTCCAGCGCCTGCGGTGGCGCGGGGCCGCGAGCTACGACGGCTTCGGCCTCGGCGGGGTCGGGCGGCGCCACCTCATCTCGTGGCACAACGGGCTGGTGCGCCTCCTCGCGGATCCCCCCGCCTAGGGCGAGCGGCGGATAGAACCCCGGGCGTCAGAGGCTGGCCCAAGATGACCACCGTCATGCGTAGGCTGGCGCACCCCAGGCAAAGTGGCCGTCCTTCCAGGCTTGGTGGAGCTTCCTCAGGTTGAAGGCGGTGCAGGCCAGCGCCCACTGGGCGAGGACCTTCGCGAACCCCCGGACGGTGAAGCGACGGAAGCCGTCGTTGCCCTTGATGCACCCGAAGACGTGCTCGACGATCTCCTTGCGGAGCTCGTACAGGTTGCGCATCTCGGGCTTCGCCATCAGCGCGCGCTGGCGCGCGAGATCGTCGTCGAAGGGGGTGCGGCTGACCGCCCGCCCTTTCGGGTCGCGGGAGCACGCGGCACGCTCCGGGCAGTCGCGGGTGTGGCATCGGTAGATCGCTCTCTCGTAGGAAGCGTCGCAGCTCTTCTTGTTGTGGCCGACGAGGGTCAACAGTTCGCCGCGCGGGCAGACGTAAGCGTCGCGTTCACGGTCGTAGACGAAGCTCGACTTCGGCAGCAGCCCCTTGTCGGACTCGGCCTGCAGCGAGACCAAGACCGGCAGGTGCCTCTGGTGGGCCTGCTGGAGTTGCTCTCCCGAGGCGTACCCGGTGTCCGCATCGGTCAATCTCGCGACGGCACCGAGCACCCGCTTGGTCTCCTCCATCATCGGCACGAGCTGGGCGAGATCATTCTCGTCCGCGGAGAGGCCGAGCGCGACGATCAGGTCCGACTCGTGATCGACGACCGCCTGCGCGTTGTAGGCAAAGAGCCCCCGTCCGTTGCACTTCATCACCCGCGCGTCGACTTCTTTGGGGTGGAGGTGCTCGGTGCCGTGTTCATCGAGCAGCGTCAGCTGCTCGACCAGTGTCTGCCGGAGCTCAGCGACCTGCTGGTAGTCCCAGCGCTGCTGCCGTACGGACAACGCCGAGCGGCGGTCCTCCAGAGCTTCCAGATCGTCGTCGACCTCTTTCAGTTTTTTTTGGTCGAGACGCGATGTACCCCCGTGTTCACCGAGCAGACCGCCTGCACCTTGGTGCCGTCGAGCGCATGGAGGTCCATCCCGACGCGCCCGGTCTCGGCCGCACGCCGGACCAGCGTGTCGAACACGGCCTCGAACGAGGCATGGAAGTAGCGCCAGAAGCGTCCGATCGAGCTGCGTCTCGGCGGATCGCACTCGCACAGGTACAGAAGGCGCAAGTCCGACGGGCAGGCTCGCGCCATGGCCCGCAGGCCACGGTTGCCTACGAACCACGAGAAGAGGAAGACCTTCAGCAGCCTGGCTACCGGGTGCGGCGACCGCCAGTTTGGACGGTGCCGCTCGACGAACCCGAGCGCACGCAGATCGAGCGAGTCGACAAACTCACTGACGAAACGCGCCGGATCGTCCGGAGGTACAAGGAGGTCTCGCGGGACCTGACGGAGCAGTTCGAGGACGGGGGGCGCAGCGGCATCGGGCATGCGACGCGATCTGACGCGCGGCTCCCTTCCAGACGAGCCACGGGTGCTTCCGCGGTGAGCCAGCCTCCGACCACGCCGCAAGTGCTGCCCTTGGGCTACTGCTCAAGACAGTCCCGGTTGTCCTGCGCCAGCCTCGTCAGCCCGGTGACCGGAGCCGCGGCCGTCAGGCCGCGGACCACAGCGTCATGGGCCCGCGCCCTGACGGGCGCGGCTCCGGTCACCGGCCTTACGGCTGGGCATTGGTCTCATTTTTGCCGCAGTTTCTCGGCATATTCGAACGCGTCGGCCCAGATCATCAGGCGCTCCAACCCACGTCCGATCGTCGTGGAGCCCGGGGGCCCGCCGGAGGACTTGCCGGTGTAGCCGCCGAGGTCGGCGATCCAGCGGACGGCTTGGGCGATGCTGGGCACGCCCTCCGGGATGGTCTCGGTGCGCATCTTGATCTTGGTCTTCGCGGCGCGGAGCGCCTCGAATCTCGAATCGCGGACAGCGCGATCGTGGCCGGAGCATCGGGTTGGGTGCGGGCGAGGTGCTTGAGGCGTTCGACGCGAGCAGCCACGGCAGCGAGCATTGTAGCCCAGCGGATGACGTGGTCCTTGGTGTGCAGCTGTGTGTCCTCGACGTTGCAATGACCGCGCTTCCAGGCCCGGTGAAAGTCTTCCGCCCGCCACCTGTGGCTGTAGCCCGCGATGATGTCCATGGCGTCATCGAACCCGTTCACGTCGGCGTCGGTGAGGAGCATCCAATCGATACGGTCTTCGCCGTGCGGCGCACGACGCTCGTGGGCCCAGACCACGCGCACGCTCAACGTCGTGCGGCTGTCCGTGGCGTACTCAGGTAGATCGAGCACGACGTCGGCGAAGCGCACGTCGAGCAGTGCGCGGCGGGCGCGTCGGTTCGGCCCGGCGGGCACGTCGAGGTAGTAGCTGCCCACGGTGCGGCGCTTGTGCATGTGCTTGAACAGCAGGCGCCGTCGGCCGTTCGCGAGCACCACAGGACGGTCCTGGACGGCGCGAATGGTGAAATGCCCGTGCTTCGCAGCGGCACGCAGAACCCCGGCGTTGTCACCCTCACGGTCAATCAGGAACCACGGCACACACGAGGGCGCCTCCTGGTGCACCTGTTCGCCGGTACGGGTCACGAAGTCGGCCCATCGTGCCGTCTCGGTTTCCCCTTCGCGTCGTCGCACGAACCGCGGTTTCTTGCTCTTCGGCCCGCGCGCCCAGAACTCGAGAATCGAGCAACCCCACGGGAGTGCCGTCGGCAGCTACCGCGAGCATGTCGAGGACCTTCAACCCTCGCGTCGGCAGCGAGCGCATGCCGATGGATCCGAAGTCCTTCGTCTTCGAGGCGTCCGTGAGCGAGAAGCTGGTCCCATCGACGATCGCGTAGAAGAACGAGGCGCCGCCCACCACGCGAAGCGACGCCTTCGCGAACCCCGTGATGAGCGCCCTCGAAGAGATGTCGCCCTCGATGAAGTCGTACGCGGCCTGCAGCTCCGCACGCGCTTCGAAGACCTCCGTCAGCCGACCCGCAGGTTGCTCAGCGGCGCGTCGCAGCATCGACGCTGCGCGCCGGACTCGCCGTACGTCGCCAAGTTTCGCCGAGGCAACCTGCTCCTCCGCCCATCGCTCAATCTCGCAGCCTTCATCCATCGAGCGGCACGACCACCCGCGGGACGGTTGTCCAGTACGACTACATGGACTCCGGCGCGCCAGCCCTCACGCTGACCCGATCGGCCATCATTTTCGCCACCGGCGCACCGCCCCGCTCGTCCGCCCGCAGATGAGACCAATGCCCAGGCCTTACGGCCGGGGTTCTAGTGAGTAGGTCCGGTTAGGGCGTCTTGCCACGAGGGTGGCGCGAAGGTAGTTGCTGGGGCGGACCTCGCTTCGCCTCCCTCGTCGTCGTTCCCGAAGGGGTTGACAACCCCGACGCCTTTCGCGTCGCCTGTCCCTGCGCCCTCCATGGACTGCACCGCCTGCCACACGCCCAACACCGACAACGCCCGCTTCTGTGCGAAGTGCGGCGCCCTCCTTCCCGCCAGCCCGACGGAGGAGGATCCGCTCATCGGCACCATCGTGGGCGGCCGCTTCCGCATCACCGGCATCCTCGGCGAGGGCGGGATGGGGCGGGTCTACAACGCCGAGCAGCAGATGGGGACCAAGGTCCGCAAGGTCGCCGTCAAGACGCTGCTCGCCCAGTACGCGAGGGACCAGCAGGTCGTCGAGCGCTTCATGCGCGAGTGCGGGACGGTGAGCGAGCTGGAGCACCCGAACACCATCAAGGTCTACGACTACGGCAAGACGGACTCCGGCAATCTCTACATCGCCATGGAGCTGCTCTCCGGCATCTCGCTCGAGAAGGCGCTGGAGGCCGGCCCGCTCCCCTCCGATCGCGTCGACCGCATCCTCGGCCAGGTCACGGGCTCGCTCCAGGAGGCGCACGACAAGGGCATCGTCCACCGCGACCTCAAGCCCGCCAACATCTACCTGACGAGCCGCGTCGGGCAGGACGACTACGTGAAGGTCCTGGACTTCGGCATCGCGAAGCACGACGAGCAGCACGCGAAGCAGGAGGAGAAGCTCACCCAGCAGGGCACCGTGCTCGGCACGCCGCCCTACATGAGCCCGGAGCAGTTCAAGGGCACGAAGCTCGACGCCCGGAGCGACATCTACGCGCTCGGCGTGGTCGCGTACGAGATGCTCACCGGGCGCCTGCCCTTCGACGCCGACACGCCCTGGCTCTGGGCGACGCAGCACATGACGGCGCAGCCCTTCCCCTTCGAGACGCTCCCGCTCGGCAGCCAGGTGCCGACGAAGATGCGGGCCGCCGTGATGCGCGCGCTCGCCAAGGAGGCCGCCCACCGCCAGCAGACGGTGACGGAGTTCTACGACGAGTTCACGATGGGCGCCCCGCGCCCGAGCGCCACGAGCGGCCCGCGATCGAGCGGGCACGAGGCCGGGCCGAGCGGGACGGCGTTCATGCCCGTCTCCAGCCCGTCGACGCCCCCGTCCGGGATGCCCCCGACCACGGGGGCGACGCAGTTCCCCCTCGTGGCGCCGACGCAGGCGGCGATGCCGGCGGCCCCGAAGAGCCGGCTGGGCCTCTACATCGGCATCGCCGTCGTCGTGCTGGGCGGCGCCGGCGTCGGGCTCTACTTCGCGTTCGGGCAGGACGAGCCGAGCCCCGCGCAGAAGGCGTGCAAGGCGACGATCTCGGCGGCCAACGCGGGCAAGATCGCGGCGGCCGTGGAGCACGTCAAGGCGTGCGAGGGGCCGCTCAAGAACACAGCGCGCAGCGCGATCGACGCCGCCGCGGTGAAGGCCGCGGTCGAGCGGGGTTGCGCGACGCTGGAGGACGCGAAGGCTGCGGAGAGCATCCGGCTGCCCGAGGCGGTGAAGGTGCTCCGGGGGAAGAAGTGCAAGGGGCTCTGATCTGACCCGTCGGGCCGGCGAGCCCGTTTTCAAGCGCCCCGTGCCCGGCTACCCTCGCCGGCCGAGCCATGGGCTTCTGGGACAAGCTGAAGGCGATGATCGGCGGCGGCGGCGCGGGCGGCGACGAGCCCCCGGTCGACGACCTCACCCGCCGCGTCGAGGCGGTCGTCGTCCGCTACGTGACGCGCAAGGAGCCCTTCGAGGCGATCGTCGTCGCCGCCGAGGTCGCCGACCCGCGCTCCATCACCGCCCTCGCCGCCGCGAGCGGCACCGTCGCGCGCCTCCACGACGAGGGCCGCTTCGAGCCCCTCGGCTATACCCGCACCAAGCTCGCGGACGGCAACTGGCTGTACCACCCGACGGGCTACTCCGTCGCGCTGTACCGCGGCTCCTCCGGCGCCTCCGCGCCCGCCGCGTCGCCCCCTCCCGCCTCGCCGCCCGTCCAGTCTCCCCGCGCGGCGCCCGCGCCGGGCCCCGCCGCCAAGCCCAGGGACCCGTTCGCGCCCGCCGAGGGCATCCTCGGCCTCTCCGCCGACGAGCTGCGCAAGCGCGCCCTCCGCATCAACCCGTACCAGACGGCGTGGATCGGCCGCACCGACACCATCCCCCCGCAGAGCGACGAGCGCACCGCCCTCATCGACCGCGGGCTCATCCTCCGCGGCCTGCTCACCGAGGCGCAGATCGCCGAGATCCACCGCGTCGGCGACCTCTGGCTCCGCCACCACGAGGCGGCCCGCATGGCCGCGGCGGTCGCCGCCGGCGCGGCCAACAAGGCCGTGGCGGACCTGGCCGCGGAGCGCGCCGCCAAGAAGGCCGAGAAGAAGCGCGAGGCCGCGGAGCGCGCCCGCCTCCGCGCCGAGGAGATCCTCCGGCGCAAGCGCGAGGACATCGTCTACCTCGGCGCCGGCGTCTCCAAGGGCCTCGCCGACCGCCGCGCCCACGTCGAGGAGCTCGCGCGCCGCGGCCTGCCCGTGCTCGCGTCGCCGGCCGACGTCGCCCGCGCGATGGGCATCCCGGTGCCCGAGCTGCGCTGGCTCTGCTTCCACGCCGAGGCCGCCGACAAGCCGCACTACGCCTACTTCGAGATCCCGAAGCGCAGCGGCGGCAAGCGCCTCCTCGCTGCGCCGCAGCCCCGCCTCGGCCGCGCCCAGGCCTGGGTCCTCCACGAGGTGCTGGAGAAGCTCCCGACGGAGGATCCGGCGCACGGCTTCGTCAAGGGCCGCTCCACCCTGAGCTGCGCCATCCCGCACGTCGGCAAGGGCGTCGTCGTCAACCTCGACCTCTCGGACTTCTTCCCCACCATCACGTTCGGCCGCGTCCGCGGCGTCTTCCAGCGCCTCGGCTACTCCCCCGCCGTCGCCACCGTCCTCGCCCTCCTCTGCACCGAGCCCCCGCGCGCCCCCGTCGAGTACGAAGGCCACCGCACCTGGGCCGCCGTCGGCCCCCGCGCGCTCCCCCAGGGCGCCTGCACCAGCCCCGCCCTCTCCAACCAGGTCGCGAGGAAGCTCGACCGCCGCCTGCGCGGCATGAGCCGGAAGCACGGCTTCACGTACACCCGCTACGCCGACGACCTCACCTTCTCCTCCCCGCGCGGCGAACGTCCGGCATCGGACGTCGCCATGCTCCTCGCCCGCGTCCGCCACATCGTCGGCGAGGAGGGCTTCGCCCTGAACCCCAAGAAGGGCCGCGTCCAGCGGGCCGGCGGCCGGCAGACGGTGACCGGCATCGTCGTGAACGACCGCCCCTCCGTCCCGCGGGACGAGGTGCGCCGCCTCCGCGCCATCTTGCACCTGGCGGCCAGCACCGGCCTCGCCGCGCAGAACCGCGAGGGCGTCCCGCACTTCGAGGCCCACGTCCGCGGCAAGCTCGCCTACCTCCACATGGTGGACCCGGAGAAGGCGGCGCCGATGCTCGCGCAGCTCGACGCGCTGGTCGCGGCGGGGCGCTGAGCGGCACGAAAAGAGGACCGCAAGGGCGCAAGGGCGCAAGGAATTGGAGATTCAACGTACATTTCGGGCTCGGTGACGGGCCAGAGCGCCGGCGGGCGGATTTGACCCTCGATGCGCACCGCCGTCGCGTCGGTGCACCCTGCCGAGCATCCCGCGCCGACACGACCCCCTTACCCCCACACCGCACGAAGCTGTGATCTGCTCACTCCAGCAGCGGCGAGCCAGGCAGGAGGTGGAGCTTGCGCCCTCGACCTGAGCGCGAGAGGCGGCCGGGGACGCGCAGCAGCACGCGTCGTCGCCACGGCGTTCGCCAGCGGGCAAGGTGGGGGAACTGCTCGGTCGTGTATCGATCGAGCAGGTTGTGGGTGAGCATCTTGAGCAGGAACATGGCGTGGTTGGCGGCGAAGCCATACGTCGAGCCGTGGGCGATGCCCCACGCGCCCTTGAACTCGGCGATCAGCGGCTCGATGCCGGCGCGCTGGTCGTAGTCCCAGGCGATGTCGTTGGCGTCGTCGGTGCGGTTGGTGAGGAACACCTGGACCGTCCAGTCGTGGCCGTCCAGCAGGGGCAACTGCCTGCCGTGGCGTTCGAGCGAGCGGACCACGATGACGCGGACATGGAGGCCCAGCTCACGCCAGCTCCCACGCACGAAGTCGACCTCGGCGATTTGTCGGATGGGCTGCTTCTCCGCATCGATGTCCACCGTCTTCCAGCTCTCCACCGCGAGGATGGCGTTGTAGAGGTCGTTGGTGACCCGTCCCTTGATGACGTAGAACGCCTGCGCTTCGTGCAGCGCATGGAGCACCTCGGCGCAGTCACCCGCCGAGTCGATCCGCACGCAGAGCGAGCTGCCACGCCGGAGCTTCTTCTGCGCACGCTTCACCCAGCGCGTCAGCGTCGCCGTGTCGTCCGCCCCAAAGCCCGTGTTGCCCGGCCGGAGCTGCGCCCCGACGATGGTGTCCGTCTCGGCGATGCGCGCGATCATCGGGTGGTAACTCGGCCGCCCGTGGTAGCGCGGGTTCGGGCCGGGCAAGGCGCCTTCGAGCTCGCCGAAGACGGGCAGAACCGAAGTGTCCACGTCGAGGTGCACGAACGTTCCCCGGAGCTGCGGCACGCGGACGAGGCCGTGCTCGGCCACCATGCCCTCGAGGTCGGAGAGCGCTCGATTGTCGAACCGCGCGAGATCGTCGTAGAGCGTGTCGATGCTCGGGACGACACCGCCCGCCAGGTGCGTGAACAGCGGGTCGGCCGCGAGGGCCTCGACGCCGAAGACGCGAGGCTCGCCCACGGCGACCGCGTCCATGAGCAGCCGCATCTGCGCGCCCATGGGGTAGACGACGCGTGGCCCGGCCTTGAGCCTGCCGAGCTTCTCGCGCAGCTCGCGATCGACGCCGAGGTGGCGCAGGTGCACCCCGAACCCGACGAGGCCGGCGACGCCCGTCAGGTTGGGATCGGGTGCGCCCGCGCGGATCGTCGCTGGGTCCGGGCGCTGCACCCGCCGCCGTCGTTCATTGCCATCGCCACGCTTGCCTCCCGTCGCATCCCGCCGCACCTTGGAGGTGCTCGGCGCTCTCTTGCTTCTTTTCATCGCAAGAACGGATGTAGGGAGCGCCGAGCTTATTTTCTCGGAAAAAACAGACGATCGGTGCTCAGCACCCGCTCACGCGGTGCTACGCAGCCCGAACTCCACGTTCAATCCTTGCGAAACCCTTGCGTCCCTTGCGCCCTTGCGGCCTCTTCTCTTTCTCGTGACGCCAATCGACGTTCCCTCCATCGACACCGAGCGCCTCACGCTGCGCGGCCACCGCCTCGATGACTTCGCCGACTCCCTGGCCCTCTGGTCGGATCCCGAGGTCACGCGCCACATCGGTGGCCGCCCGAGTACGGAGGAGGAGGTCTGGGCCAGGCTCCTCCGGTACGTGGGGCACTGGTCGCTGCTCGGGTTCGGCTACTGGGTGGTGCGGGAGAAGGGCTCGGGGCGCTTCGTCGGCGAGGTCGGCTTCGCCGACTTCCACCGGGACATGGACCCTCCGCTCGGGCCCGCGCCGGAGGCCGGCTGGGTGCTCGCGCCCGCCGCGCACGGGAAGGGATACGCGACCGAGGCCGCGCGCGCGGCCCTCGCGTGGGGCGAGGCGCGCCTCGGCTGGGCGCGGACCGTGTGCATCATCGACCCGGAGAACGCGCCCTCCCTCCGCGTCGCCGACAAGTGCGGGTTCCGCGAGATCCACCGCGCGACGTACAAGGGCGGTCCCGCCGTCGTCTTCGCGCGCTGAGCCCCCGGCGTCCGCGGGCGGGACCGGAGCCGCGCCGTCAGGGCCCGAGCTCGAGCAGCTTCGGCGCCTCGGGGGTGCCCCACGCCCCGCAGCGCCGCTCCTTCGTCCTCCGCGGCGTGTCGCAGCGCGAGACGTCGACGTAGAAGCGCGTCCCCGGCGTCGCCGCCAGGCCGAGCGAAGCGAGCGGGATGGCCGCCTCGACCACCCATTCCTCGTCGTCCTGGCCCGTCGGATCGTTCAGCGTCCCGTCGAGGTCGACGCCCAGCTCGATCCCGCTCTCCCACGACACGTCCGGCTTGCCGCCCGGCGGCACCCTCGCGTCCGTCACCGTCCCGGCGGGGTTGATGTCGAACGAGTAGGTGGGCGCCGCGCCCCCGTCGGCGGAGGCGGGCCGGATGTGGAGCGAGAAGGCGTCGTCGATCCACACCGGCCCGTCGTGCTGTTTCACCTTCGCGTTGATGTCGTTGTCGGCTGCGTAGAGGTACACGTACAGGTTGTTCGCGTCCCACATGAAGCGGGACTCGGAGTAGGGAATCGCCTCCTGCCCCCGCGCGTCGACGAAGTGGCCGGCGCGCGTCGCGATCGCGTTCCACGCCGGCTCGTTCGCCTCGCCGTCGGGCTTGACGGGCGCCGTCGTGCGCGCGACACGGAGCGCCGCGGGAGCAGCGGCGGCGGCGGGAGGCGCGGGCTTGTCCTGCGCGCGCTTGCAGCCGAGGAGCGCGCCGGCGAGGAGCGCCGCGGAGAAGAGCGGAGCGAGCTTCACTTGGAGAGGTTGTAGTTCTGCACGACCTGATTGCTCATGTAGTCGTACTCGTCGAAGTTGATCGTCCGGTTCGGCTGCTGCGACGCGATCACGTACCCGTAGTTGAGATGGCCGGAGAGCGGGGCGCCGCCGTTGCCGACGATCATCTGCCGCTCGCTCCCGTAGAACTCGAAGGTGTGCGTGTGGCCCGCGATGAGGAGCGTGAGCGGGTGGCTCGACAGGATCGACGTCATCGGCGTCACGCAGGGCGCGGTCGTCGCGTCGTTCCCCTCGTGCCGCACCACGAACGTGTAGGTCGTCGGCTTCGCCAGCTCGCCGTCGAGCCACGTCGCCTGCGTCTGGTCCCACGCGTTGCACGCGACCATCACGAACTTCGCCGTCCAGGCGTCGTTGGTCCCGTTCACGTCGATGCTGTAGTACGGCAACGTCGTCTGCCCGATGGGCGCCAGCATCATCGACATGAAGTTCGTGTAATTCGTCGTGATGCCGTCCTTGTTCCCCTGTCCGCAGTTCGAGTCCGTGTAGCCGGTGCACTCGTGGTTTCCCATCACGGGGAAGACGATGTTCGAGAAGGTCTGGCGCGCGCTCAGGTACGCTTGGAGCTGCGGCTTCGACTGCGTGCCGAACGGGTTCGCGTACTGGTAATCGCCCGTGGTGACCGCGAAGGCCGGCTTCGGGCTGTGCGCCTCGACGTCCTGCCAGATCTGGGTGATGACCGCGGTGGGGTATCCTGCTGTGTCATCCTCGTTCGCTGGGCGCGTGTCGCCGACGACGGCGAAGGTGAGCGTGTCGAGCGTCCCCCCGTTCGGCCCGATCGTGCCGACGGGCCCCCCCGAGCTGCTGGCGCTGGTCGTGCTGCTGGCGGCGCTGCTGGAGCTGCTGGTCGCGGTGCTCGACACGGTCGCCGTGCTCGACGACGCCGTGGATCCCGCCGTCCCCGAGGAGGTCTCGGTCCCGGCGCTCGAGCAAGCGACGACGACGGCCGCGGCAGCCGCCGCGACCAAGAGCGCACGAAGGTATTTCATGTCGAGGAGATGTCCGCTGGGTTACTGGAGGGGGTCAAGCCCCCTCCAGCCACCCTTATCGAGCTTCGTAAGCTCGCGCAACGGCTGGAAAATTACATGCAGCCGCCGACGTCGTTGCCCGCCTTGCCGAACGGCGTGCAGGTCATCCCGCTGGGGCACTCGGAGTCGCTGGTGCACAGGGTGATTCCGGTGCAGCTCCCCGCGGCGACGCAGGCGGTGCCCGTCATCTTGTGCGCGAAGTTGCCGCAGCCCGGGGTGCCCAGGCCGATGCTCGCGCCGGGGGCGCAGCAGACCTGACCCGAGGGGCAGTCCGACACCGGATCCTCGCAACCCCAGTCGGTCGAGCCCGTGGGGCACGCCGTGCCCGTGGCCGTGCACGCCGACGGCTCCGTCGCGCCCTCCGGCGTCTCGCAGCAGTGCTGCGTCTCCGGAGTACAGTACTCGTTCTTGCCGCCGTCGGTCGTGGCGCTGAACGGGCAGTAGATGGTGCCCGGGCCCGCGTCGAGGTTCGGCGGGTGCAGGGTGGTGACCTTGCTGCACTCGCCGCTGCTGCTGCTGCTCGTGGTCGTCGTCGTCGTGCCGCCGGCGCCGGTCGTGCTGGCCGCCGTGCTGGTGCCGCCCATGCCGGTCGTGGTCGTGGCGGGGCTGCTGCCGCCCATGCCCGTGGTCGTGCTGGGCGAGCCCGTGGTCGTGCTGGGCGAGCCCGTGGTCGTGCTGGGCGAGCCCGTCGTCGACGACCCGGCCGTGCCGCTGACGCCCGTCCCGCCGCCGCCCGAGCTACACGCCACCCCGCTGACCCCACCCACCAAGCCGAGGAGCGCCCCGGCGATAAGCAACTGCTTGTTCATCGAAAAAACCTCCGAAACTCTTTTGCGGCGCGGACCCTAGAGGATTTCTCGAACGCTGTCGCCCCCCTTTCTCACGGGGGCGAAGTGGCCCTGGGGCGCGGTGCCGAGGGCCCGTGTCGTGAGCTCGAAGAAGGCCGCTAGCTTCGAGTGTTTACGTCACGAAGACTCCACCAAGACGGCTCCCGTCGATCATTGCGTTTGGCCCGCTACAGGCTCACGAACGCCTGGTATCCCACGTCCGCAGTGTCGCCCACCGCGAGGAGGGCCGCGGCGCAGGGCCGCACGATTCTCGTCGAGCGCGCGGGCGGTCGCGGCGCGCAGCGTCGGAGCGTCGAGGCGGCCGTGGGCGGCGAGCACGGACGCGTCGACTTCGGCGCCCTCCGCAGGGAAGGCGAGGGGCGCGGTGAAGGCCTCCTCGACCGCGGCGCGCACGGGAGCGCCGCCTCGCTGCAGCGCCCAGGCGACGGTGCGCCACGCGAGCGCCGCATGGCGGGACTCGTCCTCCGCGATCCTCGCGAGCGCGGCGCGGACCGCCGGGTCCTCGGCCCGCGCGAGCTGCTCTGCGGCTTGCACCCGCGGCGAGCGTCTCACCGACGCAGCCCTCGCGCACGGCCCGCGCCGCGATGGCGCAGAGGTCCGCGCTCACCTCGACGCGCCCATCGAAGGGGAAGGGCGCGGGCGCGATCGGCTCGCCAGCGTAGGCGCCCGCGAGGCCCAGGCAGAGGCGCGCGTGCTCGATCTCGTCGAGCGCCGCGCGGTGGGTCTCGGCGACGAGATCGGCCGGTGCGCCCGCCGCGAGCAGCTCCAGCGCGACCCGGCCGAACGCGGCGACCGACGCGTGCTCCACGAGCCCGTCGGACGTCCAGGCGGCCGCGAGGCGAGGCTCGCTGTGCGGGGGAGAGGGCGTCGACGTGGGGAGCGGCCGCGGCGGCGCTCCAGGCGCCCGCGGGCGCGTCGCGCCGCGGGGCGGCGGTGCGCGCGGTGGTGCCCTCGATGTACGGGCGGCCGGAGAGGATGGCGGACGAGCCCCCGACCTCGACCTCGTAGCAGCAGTAGCCGTCGCGGTAGCTGCCGTCCGTCAGGACCGTGAACGACCCACTGCCGACGTTGGAGAGGTACATGGGGGCCTCGCTCTGCGAGGGGCACACCGTGCCGGCGTCGTCCTGGGGCCAGGCGAAGCAGCTTTGCTGGGTCGACGCCCCACCGGCGCCGGAGCCGCCGCTGCCGTCGACGCCCCACCCGCCGATGAGGGCGGCGGCGAAGGGGAGCGAGAGCGCGGTGGCCTGAAGGATGCGGACGCAGAGGGTGGCCGCGCGGGCGGTCGGCCAGTCGACGCGGCCCTGGTAGTACGAGACTCGACGCCGCGCACCCGCTCGCGCCCCATCGGCCCCGAGGGAGGGCAGCGGCCGAGCGCCTCGTCCTCGGCGCCGAGGTGCTCGGCGGGCGGTGCCGGGCCGGGGGCGCAGGTGGTGAGGGCGAGGAGCACGGCGCCAATCGCGGGAGGCTTCACCGCTCCAGCGTAGCGGGGCCCGCGCGGCGTGGCCGGGAGAGCACGTTCCCGTCGGCCACGCGAGGAGGGTGCTAAATCACCGAGCACGATCCTCGTTCAAGGAGCCGGGAGCAACGTATGGAACCCCGGGCGTGAGCCCGCGGACCGGAGCCGCGCGCGTCAGCACGCGGAGGCCGCGGCACAGCCCCTGACGTCATGGTCCCCGCGCTCACGCGCGAGGCTCCGGTCCGCGGGCTCACGCCCGTGGGTTCCATCGTTGTGTCAGGATCGCGCTCGGTGATTTAGCGTTCGCGGCGGCGCGGCACGCCGTCGTGCGGTCCGAGGGGGCGCTTCGGGACGTCGTCCCACCATCGGCTCCAGGGCATGTCGTCGCGCCGGCCGGGGTGCAGCGGGTAGTAGATGCGGCTGTCGCTCTTGGCTTGCTCACCCCCCACCAGGAGCAGCGCGTCGGCGGCGCCGTTGTTGAGGAAGGTGTGGTTGATCCCCGTGCCGCACGGGAAGGCAGCCAGGTCGCCCTTCTTCATCGGGAAGAGCTCGCCGTCGACCCAGGCGTCGATCTCGCCCTCGAGCACGTAGACGAACTCCTCCTCGTCCTCCTCGGCGTGTGGCCAGGAGGTGCGCTGCCCGGGCGCGACGCGCTCCACGTGCAGGCCGATGCGCAGGAGGCCCGCCGCCTTGCCGATGGCGCGGCCGGCGGAGAGCACCTCGTCGCTCCGCGGGTACTTGCCGGGATCCTCGGGGACGCTCTCGGACGAGATGATGAACGGGGGCCGCTTTCGATCTTGGTCGCTCATGCGCACGCACTCTAACGTCCCGGCGCTCGCCCGGTGCCCAGAAATCCCCTACCCTCCGCCCCGCCATGCTCAAGCCGGGCGACACCTTCGAGCGCTACACCGTCAACGCCGTCCTCGGGCAGGGGGGCATGGGCACCGTCTACCGCGCCCACGATGCGCGGCTCGATCGGCGCGTCGCCATCAAGGTCATCACCGACGAGGCCTGCCCCGAGGAAGCCCGCGCCCGCCTCCTCCGCGAGGCGCGGTCGGTCGCGGCGCTCGACCACCCGAACGCGGTCTCCATCTTCGACGTCGGCGAGCTCTCGGGGTCGCCGTACATCGTCATGGAGCTGGTCACCGGCCGCACGCTCCGCGAGGCCATCGCCGACGCGTCCACGCCCGTCTCGGTGCGGGTCGGGTGGCTCGCCGACGTCGCGCGCGCGCTTCTGACGGCGCACAAGAAGGGGCTCGTCCACCGGGACATCAAGCCCGAGAACGTGATGGTCCGCGACGACGGCGTGGTGAAGGTGCTCGACTTCGGCATCGCCCGGCGCGCGCAGGGCAACGTCGATCCGAGCGCGCCCACGCAGAAGACGGCGCTGCCGACGCTGACCAAGGAGGGGGTGAAGGTCGGCACGCCGCTCTACATGGCGCCGGAGCAGATCCGGAGCGAGCCGCTCGACGGGCGGGCCGACCAGTTCGCCTGGGGGGTGCTCGCGTACGAGCTCTTCACCGGCAAGGTGCCGTGGAAGAACCCGCGGGATCCGCTCGCGGTGGTGGCGTCGATCCTCACCGACGCGCCGGACGGCGCCGCGCTCGACGCCGCCGGCGTGCCGGCGGAGGCGAAGGTCGCCGTGCTCCGCGCGCTGTCGAAGAAGGCGGACAATCGCTTCGCCTCGATGGACGACCTCGTGCGCGCGCTCGATCCGACGGTCAAGGGCGAGGCGCCCTCCGAGCGGGCGCGGGTCAGCGTGCGCCCGCCGAACGCGGCGCCGGCCTCGCCGGCGGGCGCGACGCAGCTCCAGCGCTACTCGACCGAGGAGGTGCGCCGGATCCTCTCGCGCGCCGTCGAGCAGCAGGAGGACGAGCGGGTCGACGCGCGGCTCGGCTTCGACGATCTCGTCGCCGCCGCGCGCGAGGTCGGCGTCGACGAAGCGACCCTGCGCGAGGCGACCCGCGAGATGCGCGCCCGCGGCGAGGTGCCGCCGCAGCGCGACGACTTCGAAGCGTGGCGGCGGCGAAAGCGGCGCAAGTTCCTCCGGCACCTCGGCGTCTGGGCCGTGGTGAGCTGCGTGATGATCCTGTTCGCGCTCGTGATCGGCGAGAGGGACGCGCTGATCGGGATGGTGCAGGTCCCGCTCTGGTGGGGCATCGGCATCGGTATCCACGGCCTGAGCGCTTTGATGGCCGACGAGGACGGCTGGCGCGAGGAGATGGAGAAGGAGGCGCGCAAGGCGCGCAAGCAGCGCCGGCGGCGGGAGGTGGTCGATGGCCTCGTCGAGCAGGGCGCGTCGCTGCTCACCAGCACCGGCGCGGCGATCCAGCAGAGGGTGCAGGCGATGCCGGAGCCCGCGCCACGCGCGCGGATCGCGACGGACACCCGCGCCGCGGCCGAGCAGGAGGCAGCGGCCGAGGCCGAGGCCGTCACGCGCGAGGCCCAGCGGCGGCGCTGAGGCGCGCGCGGAGGAGAGCGCGCTTCGCCCCGAGGCCGACGTGGCCTCACGCCGCCGATGTGACGGGCGAGAGCGGGGGCGGGGGGACGACGAGATCCGCGAACACGAAGCCGTCCCGCTCCACGACCTCGCCTGGAGCGACCGCGACCGGCCGCCGGAACATGGGGCCGTCGTACGCGAACGTGTGGAACTCGCCGCGCTCGCCGCAGGGGTCCGCGGATCGAGGCAGGTCGGCGAGGAGGTTGTCGTCGAAGTCGCGGCCCGCGAGCGCTCCCGGGACCTGCTTCGGGTCGACGCACGTGATCCTCGCCCTGAGACCCGCCGCGATCATCGCGCGCGCGAGCGCGTCGGTGGGGAGCCCCCAGAGAGGGAAGACCGGCGCGAGGCCGGTCCCCTGCATCCGATCCTCGCGGTAGCGGCGGATGTCTTCGAGGAAGAGGTCGCCGAACGCGACGATCTCGACGGCGGCGTCCCGCGCCCTCGCGAGGGCCGCCTCCATCGCCGCCTCGTACTGTTCGTTGCTGCACGGGCTCGGGATGGGGACCTCCCACAGCGGGAGGCCCACGGCGTCCGCCTGCGCGCGGAGCAGCTCGACCCGCACGGCGTGCATCGCGACGCGGGCATAGACCTGGTTGACGGTCGTGAGCAGGCCGACGACCTCGATGTCGTCGCGGCCCCGCAGGGCGTGGAGCGCCCATGCGCTGTCCTTGCCGCTGCTCCAGGAGAGCAGCGCCTTTTTCCTAGGAGGGGGCATCCGATGGGTCCGGCGGGTGGGGCCGGCCTCATACCACGTCGCGCATGCCGGTGGGCGACGCGAGCCCGCTCCACCCGGCGACGGGCCATGGCGGCCAGCGCGGCCCACAACCGCCGGACCAGTCGGGCGGGGTCGGGTTTCATGCGGCTCCCCTCGACCGCGAAGGCGAGGGGCTCGGGGACGTGCGTGCGGCCGGCGCCTTCGGAGCGGTAGCGTGCTCGGAGTCCGGCGGGGGGCGTCGCGCCCTTCCCCGGCGCGCCCGGGCGCGTCCTCTCTGCTACCGTCGCCCCCGTGACCCAGGAGCTGACCATCCGCCCCGCGCGCCGCGACGAGCTCGGCGCGGTGGCGCGCCTCGCAGGCAAGCTCGTCCGCATGCACCACGCGCTCGACCCGCGCCGCTTCCTGCTAGAGGAGAAGGTCGAGGAGGGGTACGCGTGGTGGTTCGGGCGCGAGATCGCGCGGGAGGACGTGGTGCTCCTCGTCGCCGTGCGCGGCGACTCCCTGGTGGGCTACGCGTACGGGCGGCTGGAGGAGCGGGACTACAACCAGCTCCTCGACGCGTGCGGCGCGCTCCACGACATCTGGGTCGAGGAGCCGGAGCGCCGGCGCGGGGTCGCGTCCCTGCTGGTCGAGGCAGCCGTCTCCGCGCTCGTGGCGAAGGGCGCGCCGCGCGTCGTGCTCCACGCGGCGGTGGGGAACGAGGGCGCGCAGGCGCTCTTCGCGCGGCACGGCTTCCGGCGCACGATGATCGAGATGACGCGGGAGGCGGACGACAGCGTCGGAGGATCGGGTGGTGTCGAGAAGGGGTCCGACGCCAGAATCCAGATAGGGAGTGCGGAGGGGCGCGCCCGCCTCAGTTCGGCAGGCCGGGCTCCTCCCGCGGGCCGAAGATCGCCTCCCAGTTCTCCCGGTACGCGTCCGTCGCCACCTGCGCCGGGCCCGCGTGCTGCCGCGACCCGGGGATCTCCTCGCGCGGGAGGACGACCTCGACGTCGAAGAGGCGGTCGTGGTTCTTGCGCGGCGTCAGCTTCACCAGAATCGCCGTGGAGGGGCTTGCCCTCCTGCACCGAGCGGATCTCGCCCATCTCGAGGACGTCGTCGCGCTTGCGGATGACGCGGTAGCCGTCGCCCCCTTCCGAGGGGCTGTGGACGAAGACCACGTCCTCCTTCGGCCCTGGGGGATCGTGCTCGCTCATCGATTCAGCTTGTCACGTCCCGGGGGCTCCGCGCCAGCGCACGCGCAAAACTTGGCCGAAAAGGCGAACACGCCGTACTGCCGGGGGAGACCCGCGCTGGTCGCCACGCCTTTTGAGGGCCCAAGGGCCCGAAATCCGCGGTCGCCGGAGGCGTGTGCAGAGGCCCGTGGATCGGTCATCGAGGCCGGTCCCATCGGAGGAGATGGCGTATGAGCATTCGAAGCGCAGAGGGTGCCGGCCCGTCCGGCGAAGAGGCTGGTCGTGACGGCGAGCGCCGCGCGGCCACCGCGCCGCGCGTCCACTTCGAGGCGCTGGTCGCCGTGGGAGAGGACGCCGGCAACAGCTTCGAGGCGGAGTCGGTCGACGTCTCGCCCGACGGGATGCGCATGCGCACGGCGTACCTGCCCTCCGAAGGCGACAAGCTCGTCTGCCGCTTCGACGGCATGGGCAGCGAGATCGTGGCGGAGGGCGAGGTGCTCTGGCGCAGGGAAGAGGCCAAGGGCGGCGAGTTCGGGATGCGCTTCGTCGGCCTCGACGACGCGACGGGCGCCGCGCTCCGGGCCATGTGCATGACGCTCGGCGACCCCGGCGAGGAGGCGTCGGCCGAGGCCGAGGCCGTGGTGGCCCGGGGCTCGCGTGTGCGGCTGCACATCGAGGGGCTCGGCTCGCCGATGAAGGCCCGCGTCCGGGAGACCGGAGCGCGCGAGATCGCGGTGGGATCGAACCTGGAGTTCCTGAAGGTGGGGCGCGCCCTCGAGATCGAGGACGTGGAGGCCGGCGCGAAGCGCGAGGCCACCATCGACGACGTGAAGGTGGACGTCGACCCGTCCACGCACGTGCCCCAGCTCGTGGTCAAGCTGCGCTTCGAGCGCGCGTCCGCCGCGGCCGAGAAGCAGGACGTGGCGCGCGCGAGCGTCGCCCCGGCGACCCGCCGGGCTTCGGCGCCGCCTTCGGCCGCGGGCCGGTCCGCGGAGGCACGGCGCACCGGCGGCGCGCCGAAGAAGACGGAGCGCATGCCCGCGGCGAGGGACGCCGAGGCCGACGACGCCGCGTCCGCGGCGGTGGCCGGCTTCGCCGCGCGCGCGGCCATCGCGGGGCGT
This sequence comes from uncultured delta proteobacterium, assembly GCA_963827955.1. GTDB lineage: Bacteria > Myxococcota_A > Polyangia > Polyangiales > Polyangiaceae > CAWHDJ01. The sequence goes on from CAWHDJ010000018.1 coordinate 1,395,928, forward strand.
GCAGTGGCCGACAAGGTGGCGCCGGCGCTCGCCGGTTTCGGCGCGCGCGCCAGGACCGCCGCGCAGGGTGTGGCCGCGTTCTACGAGAAGCGCCGCGCGGAGCAGGCCGAGGGGCGGAAGGTGCCCGCCCAGCGGCGCACGACGGCGCCGCCCCCCGGGGGCGCGCTCACCTCGGACGGGCGCCGGCTGGTGCGCGACGAGGCCATGTCCGAGGACGAGATCGTGCTGCCGATGCGGAGCAACCGCCGCGCGGCCACGACGGGCGCGGCGCTCGGCCTCCTGATGGTGCTGGCGATCTTCGGCATCGTCCGCCTCGCGGGGCGCGGGCACGTGGACGCCGCGGCGTCGAGCGCCGCCGCCGACGCGCACACCGCGACCGCCCTGACGGCCGTGGCGGCGCTCCCCGCGGCGCCCGAGGCCGCCGCCGCGCCGGGCACGCCCACCGCCAACGTCCCGCTCTTCGGCGTCACGCCGCTCTCGACCACCGAGCCCGCCCCGGGCGCGGTCGCCTCGGCCGCGCCCTCCGCCGCCCCCTCGGCCCAGCCGTCCCCCGACGACGAGCCGGCCCCCGGCGACGGCCGCATCCAGAAGGAGTGGGGCCAGGGGACGGTCAGCCACCCGGTCGTGCTCAAGATCAAGATGGACGGCGCCATCGAGACAATCAACGGCGCCTCGGGCGCGATGGGCTTCACCATCTCCGTCCCCGGCCGGCGATCCATCTCCTCGACGACCGACCTCACCCGCAAGGACAAGCGCCTCGCCTCGGTGAACGTGGTGAACACGTCGCACGGCGCCGAGGTGACCATCCAGTTCAAGGACGGGGTGCCGCCCTACCTCGCCAAGGTCAAGGGCGACCGCCTCGAGATCGCCCTCGGCAAGGAAGGGCACAGCAAGATCGCCAAGAAGAAGAAGCACAAGAAGAAGTCGCACCACGACGACGACGACGAATGAGGCCTGGCGCCGCGCTCGTCCCCGAAGCTCCGAGCGCGATTCCGGGCTCGGAGCTTTTCAGCAGGTCACCATCGTGCAACCCGGGCATTGGCGGACGTCCAGGGGTGGGCGCCTTTCCTGGAACCGAGTGTTGCGCGCCGTAGAACAACCCTTCAGGGAACACGGCCGGCGAACGCGGCGAGGTCGTCGATCACGGCCGCGTCCACGTGCGCAGGGTCCTCGTACTCAGAAGGGCCCGGGGTGCCCGTGCCGGCCATGAAGAGGTGGTTCAGCGCCGGGTACTGCTTCAGGGTCACGTTGTGCCTCCCGGCCAGCGCCTTCTTCCAACCGTCGAAGTCCGGCGCGGTCACCTGGTAGTCGCGCTGGCCCTGGAGCACGAGGATGGGGATCGTGAGCTTCTTGGCGACCTGTATAGGCTGGTAGCCGCGCATGAAGAGGAAGTAGCGCCCCTTCTCCATCTCGCCGAAGGGGACGCCGATGGAGGCTTCCGGCGCGAGCGCCGGGGCCTCGACGGCGGCCTTGAAGGCGCGGGCGGACGCGACGATCTGGGCGCCGTCGGGCGCGGGATGGAGCTTGGTCAGGTAGACGAGCTGATCGACGATCGAGTCCTGAATGGGACGCGAGGGGCCGGCGAGCAGCACGATGCCCGCCACAGCCGGGTTCTCCGCAGCGATGCGGGGTGCGAGGTAAGCGCCCTGGCTGTGCCCGACGACCACCACGCGCCTGGGATTCAAGCTCCGGGGTGTGGGTCGCGAGGTCGATCGCCGCGGCGGCGCCGTCCAGCACCTCCTCCTTGATGGTGGCCGCGCCCGCCGCCGCGAGCTGGGTGCGCTTGACGTAGCGGAGGACGGCGACGCCGCGCTGGGCGAGGCCCCAGGCGATGTCCTTGAAGGGCTTGTTGGGCCCGATCGTCTCGTCCATGTCCTGCGGGCCCGAATCCGTGGACGAGCACCACGACCGGAAAGGGCCCCGCGCCTCCGGGGAGCGTGAGGAGGCCGGGGAGCGCCGGCGCGCTGCCCACGGTGACGTCGCGTTCCACGAACGCCTCCGGCTTCGCGTAGGGCGGCGGCTTCCACGGCGGGAGCGGGGCGCCGTGGAGGAAGTGGAGCCCCGCCACGTGATCGCGCAGGTCGTACACGACCTTGATGACGACCTCGGTCTCGCCGAAGCGGGAGGTGAGGAGCACCGCCGAGCGCACCAGCTCCACCTTGCGGACCTCGGCGAACGCCCCCGACTGCCAGGAGAGCACGTTCCATGTCTCGCGGAGCTTGTCCGGCGGGAGCGCGGCCTTCATGCTGGCGTCGAAGGTCGTCGTCGCCGCGGCGAAGTCCGCGTGCGCGAGGCGGTCCACGAGAGCGCGAGCCTGGTCCTCGACTTCCCTGGGGACGGGGCCGAAGAAGAGGCCGGCGACGCGGCGGTCCTGGTCGAGGGCGATGCGGAGGACCTTGCGACGGTAGGCGAAGCGGCAGGTGACGCGCGCGACCGGTACGCCACCCTCGGCGGTGACCTCGATGGTCTCCACGGCCTGGAAGGCGCCGGACGCGGCCTCCAACTCGCGCCAGTCCTCGGCGAGGGCCGGCGCCGACACCGCCTTGGCCATGGTGGAATCGAAGCGGCGGAAGGCGTTGTCGAAGCGGCGGGCGGCGAGGTCGGCGACGATGGCACGGGCGATGGCGTCCGGCGTGTCGACGGGATGGGTGGCCATGGTGGTGGCAGTGGGTGGCGCCACGGGCAGCGCGCTCGCCGGGGCCGGGGACGAGGGCGGGAGCGCCGGAGCCGAGCAGGCCGCGAGGAGCAGGGGGAGGGCGAGGCGGCGCAGCATGGGTGAAAGCATAGCCGCGCCGGCTACCCAGGCGCGCGGACACGAGCGTGTGCTTCCCGGTCCCCCCGAGAGCACGGTACAGGCCGTCCGCGCACGCGCACGCGCACGCGCAGGCCCACGAACACGACTCCGACCACGAGAACGACCACGACCACGACCACGGCGGAAGCCCTACGGCACTCGCCCGACGTGCTGATCCGGCAGCTCCGTGAGTGCGCGGATCGCCCGGCTTTCTAGACTGCGCGTCCGATGCTCTACCGTCGACTTGCCGTGGCCTTCGTGCTGAGCGTGACGCTCGCAGCCGCCGCGACGCTTGCTGCGTGCTTCGTCAATCCCGTCCCACCCGACCTGCACAACCACCCCGACCCCGACAAGAAGAAAACGGCGCCGGGCGGAAGGCCACGTCGAGCGCAAGCCGCTGAGTCGCTCAACCCGTTGGGGGCTGTGTGCCCGGTGCGACCCCATCGAGCGCGACGAGCACCTCTCCCAAGTGAGAGATGGCTTCGGCGGAGAAGGGTCCCGCCCCGGCCCCGGCCTTTGGCGGGCGGAGTACATCCATCATCTCGACCAGCGTCGGTCGCAGAGCAGTCAGGTCGATACCCGCCGCTTCCGTGGGCGATGGCGCAGAGCGCAGCCCGCGCAGAAAGGCGAGCGCATTGATGCCGGCGAACAACGCGCCCGCGAGCTTGGTGGCGTCCTCTTCCTTTGTGCTCATGATCCATCCGTCAGGGGTTGATGGGGTCGAAGCACTGCTCCGGCGGTGTACCCCTCGTAGCTGTTTCCAAAGCCCCACTGGTTTCCGTCGCAACCGATGACGAGCCAACCGAAAAGCACGACGGCTAAACGTACATTTCGGGCTCGGTGACGGGCCAGAGCGCCGGCGGGCGGATTTGACCCTCGATGCGCACCGCCGTCGCGTCGGTGCACCCTGCCGAGCATCCCGCGCCGACACGACCCCCTTACCCCCACACCGCACGAAGCTGTGATCTGCTCACTCCAGCAGCGGCGAGCCAGGCAGGAGGTGGAGCTTGCGCCCTCGACCTGAGCGCGAGAGGCGGCCGGGGACGCGCAGCAGCACGCGTCGTCGCCACGGCGTTCGCCAGCGGGCAAGGTGGGGGAACTGCTCGGTCGTGTATCGATTCGAGCAGGTTGTGGGTGAGCATCTTGAGCAGGAACATGGCGTGGTTGGCGGCGAAGCCATACGTCGAGCCGTGGGCGATGCCCCACGCGCCCTTGAACTCGGCGATCAGCGGCTCGATGCCGGCGCGCTGGTCGTAGTCCCAGGCGATGTCGTTGGCGTCGTCGGTGCGGTTGGTGAGGAACACCTGGACCGTCCAGTCGTGGCCGTCCAGCAGGGGCAACTGCCTGCCGTGGCGTTCGAGCGAGCGGACCACGATGACGCGGACATGGAGGCCCAGCTCACGCCAGCTCCCACGCACGAAGTCGACCTCGGCGATTTGTCGGATGGGCTGCTTCTCCGCATCGATGTCCACCGTCTTCCAGCTCTCCACCGCGAGGATGGCGTTGTAGAGGTCGTTGGTGACCCGTCCCTTGATGACGTAGAACGCCTGCGCTTCGTGCAGCGCATGGAGCACCTCGGCGCAGTCACCCGCCGAGTCGATCCGCACGCAGAGCGAGCTGCCACGCCGGAGCTTCTTCTGCGCACGCTTCACCCAGCGCGTCAGCGTCGCCGTGTCGTCCGCCCCAAAGCCCGTGTTGCCCGGCCGGAGCTGCGCCCCGACGATGGTGTCCGTCTCGGCGATGCGCGCGATCATCGGGTGGTAACTCGGCCGCCCGTGGTAGCGCGGGTTCGGGCCGGGCAAGGCGCCTTCGAGCTCGCCGAAGACGGGCAGAACCGAAGTGTCCACGTCGAGGTGCACGAACGTTCCCCGGAGCTGCGGCACGCGGACGAGGCCGTGCTCGGCCACCATGCCCTCGAGGTCGGAGAGCGCTCGATCGTCGAACCGCGCGAGATCGTCGTAGAGCGTGTCGATGCTCGGGACGACACCGCCCGCCAGGTGCGTGAACAGCGGGTCGGCCGCGAGGGCCTCGACGCCGAAGACGCGAGGCTCGCCCACGGCGACCGCGTCCATGAGCAGCCGCATCTGCGCGCCCATGGGGTAGACGACGCGTGGCCCGGCCTTGAGCCTGCCGAGCTTCTCGCGCAGCTCGCGATCGACGCCGAGGTGGCGCAGGTGCACCCCGAACCCGACGAGGCCGGCGACGCCCGTCAGGTTGGGATCGGGTGCGCCCGCGCGGATCGTCGCTGGGTCCGGGCGCTGCACCCGCCGCCGTCGTTCATTGCCATCGCCACGCTTGCCTCCCGTCGCATCCCGCCGCACCTTGGAGGTGCTCGGCGCTCTCTTGCTTCTTTTCATCGCAAGAACGGATGTAGGGAGCGCCGAGCTTATTTCTCGGAAAAAACAGACGATCGGTGCTCAGCACCCGCTCACGCGGTGCTACGCAGCCCGAACTCCACGCTAAATGGCCGAGCGCGATCCTGACACAACGATGGAACCCACGGGCGTGAGCCCGCGGACCGGAGCCTCGCGCGTGAGCGCGGGGACCATGACGTCAGGGGGCTGTGCCGCGGCCTCCGCGTGCTGACGCATGCGGCTCCGGTCCGCGGGCTCACGCCCGGGGTTCCATACGTTGCTCAGCGGCTCCTTGAACGAGGATCGTGCTCGTTGATTTAGACTGCGCGTCCGATGCTCCACCGTCGACTTGCAGTGGCCTTCGTGCTGGGCGTGGTGTTCTCCGCCGCCGTCGCCACATCGCTCTCCGCGTGCTTCGTCGACCCGATCCCGCCACACCCGCACGGCGACGCTGGATGGACCGACGACTTCCTGACGGCCGATGGTGGGGACGTAGGGGAGGCCGGACAATGAACCTCGTCGCGCTTGCAAAGGCCACACAGATCGCCGCGGCGGTTTCCTCCATCGCGCTCGCACGCCGTCGCGCCGAGCACGTGCCCGCCGCCATCGCCCTCGTCGTGCTCGCGGCGATCCCGCTGCTCCGAGACCCGCTGCGAGATGTTCTGCGACCAAGCGACGCGCGGGGTGAAGAGTACGTTCCTGCGGCTCTGCGAGCCGGGTCTGACGGAGGCGAGCGCGCGCGCTACGGCGCGCTCACTTCCGTCGTTTGCCGGCGTCACGGCGCGAACCGCGAAGGTGCTACGCTCGTCGGATGAGGCTTGCCTTGTCCTTCGTGCTCCTCGGCGGCGCCGCCGCGCTCGCCGTCCCTGCCTGCTCTTCCACCGGCGGATTCCCCGCCGATGCCCTGCGGTTGTGCGCGCTCACTTCGGGCTGCACCCCGGAGAATGCGGCGGGCGGCTTCGGCTTCATGTGCTCCAACATCGTCATGGCCGCGGCGTTCGCGCCACCCGCCGGGATGTCTGGGTCCGGCGGGAGCATCCCGGGCTTCCCGAGCTTCGCGTGCATGGAGCAGGCCACGACGTGCGCCGAGCTCTCGGCGTGCTCGGCGCCGACGCCGGCCGACGACGCCCTGTGCGGCGGCAAGACGGGCAACGTGTGCGCGAACGGCGTCGCGCTCGAGGGGTGCCCGAAGCCCACTTCCGTGACCGACTGCACCGCGCTCGGGGTCGCGTGCCAGGCGAGCGCTTCGGGCGCCTCCTGTGCCCCGGTCACGTGCGATGCGTCGAACGCGCTGCACTGCGAGGGCAACACGCTCGTCGGCTGCGATCCCATGACGGGGTCGATCGTCGACCAGGACTGCACCCTCCCGACCAGCTACGTCGATTCCAACGGCGGCGTCTATCCCTACCCCCTCGTCGGCGCCTGCGTGAACGCGCAATGCACCGGCGCCGGCGCGCCCTGCACGAGCATCGATCCGGAGGACTATACATGCCAGGGGAGCGTCATCGCCGGGTGCGGCAACGGCCACGCCGCGACGTTCGACTGTACGACGCTGAATCTCGGGCTCACCTGCTCCGACCAAGGCGAGGGCGCCTACTGCATTCGGCCGAACGCCGAGTGCGACAGGCTCGCGCAGGAGACGTGCAACGACGGCGTCATCACGTTCTGCCTCTTCGGGGTGACGACGACGGTCGACTGCAAGAGCTACGGATTCTCCGGGTGCGGCGTCCTCACGGGCGACCCGCTCCCCGCGGCGCCGTTCTGCAAGAATTGATTGCGGAGCGCTCGCCGCTACTTCGCCTCCCCATCGCTCGAGTTGAGCACCCAGCTACCGTTCGCGTCCACGTAGACGAGGCGGTGCCCGCAGCCGTCGACGCCGATTTGCTTGGCGGCGTTCATCTTGACGTCGTGGGGGCCCATCGCGGCGAGCAACGTGAGCTTGAGCTGCTCCTTCGGGCACCGCAGCTCGAACGAGGCCCGCTGTCGCACCTCGGCCTGCGCGTTCTCCCAGCCGTCCTTGTCCAGGTTGTACCCCTCGACCTCCACCGTCCGGAAGAGACAGCCGGTCGAGAGAAGCGCGATCGAGGCCAAGAAACCGCCGAAGGGGCGCACGTACATGCCGGCAACCTATCCGAGGCGGCGAGGCATCTCAACGGCAGCTCGAGCCCGGCGGGCCTGCTCGTCCAGGTGGAAACGGCATGCTCACGATGGCGACGCCGCTCGAGCAGCCAGCGGAGGACCGCCGCCGCAATCAGTGGATGGTCAGAGGGAACGGCGGCGTCCAGTCGACGACGGTCGTGCCCACGGTCGCCGCGGCGCGGAACAGGTAGGACCCGGGCCCTGGGCTCGGGAGCTGGTCTCGGCGTACGGCGTGGAGGGCAGGCTGGTCCAGGTCTTGCCGTTGTCGGACGACATCTGCCAGTGAAAAGCTCACGAGCTTCCGGGTCTGGCCGAGGAACGCCTTGGCGTTGAGCACCAGGTGCACGACGTTCGCCGTGGGGTCGAGCGTCGCGACGAAGAGCTTCTTGACGTACCCGCCGACCCCGCCGACGACGAGACCGGCCTGGTTGATCAGGGCCAGGCCGCTCGCGTCGTCGACCTGGTCCACCAACCCTTGCACGTAGACGCAGAGGAGGTTCATCGCGTTCCACAGGGGCGTGATCTTGGTGTTGCGCACCGCCGCCAGGCCCTTGGCCCGGGAGGCGGAGGCCGTCTGGGCCGCCTGCGCCGCCTCGATCAAGAGGAGGAACGCGGCCATGGTGATCGGCGTGGCGTCGAACGTGGCGAGCGCCGCGAGGATGGCCGCGTACATGATGTTGGCCCGGCGGATGACGCCGGGGGAGTTGGCCCTCTTGACCCCGAGGGCGGCCCTGGGGTGCGAGTTCGCTTCGGTTCCCATGATGTTCCTTCCTTGCGAGGGGTCGATGCCGGCGGCCGGATGGGATGGACGAGCACGGCGAGCCGCCGCCGGCGGGCGGCCTCCGTGCCTGGCCGATTCAACAGTGGCTACGCGGAGGACGTTTGCCGGGGCGAAGCACGAAAACGGCGCGCTTTTCCTCCAAGCCACGGCCGTGATGCAGGGCACGGCGTCCGGGATGCGGAGCACGGCCGCCGTGATGTAGGGCACGGCGTCCGTGATGTAGGGCACGGCGTCCGGGATGCGGGGAACGGCGTCCGGGATGCGGGGAACGGCGTCCGGGATGCGGGGAACGGCGTCCGGGATGCGGGGCAGGGCGTCCGTGATGCGGGGAACGGCGGCCGGGATGCAGGGCAGGGCGTCCGTGATGCAGGGAAGGGCGTCCGGGATGCGGGGAACGGCGGCCGGGATGCGGGGCAGGGCGTCCGTGATGCAGGGAAGGGCGGCCGGGATGCAGGGCAGGGCGGCCGGGATGCGGGGCAGGGCGTCCGTGTTGCAGGGAAGGGCGTCCGTGATGCAGGGAAGGGCGTCCGCGATGCAGGGCAGGGCGTCCGTGATGCAGGGAAGGGCGTCCGCGATGCAGGGCAGGGCGTCCGTGATGCAGGGCAGGGCGGCCGCGATGCAGGGCAGGGTGGCCGGGATGCCGAGCAGGGCGTCCGTGTTGCAGGGAAGGGCGTCCGTGTTGCAGGGCAGGGCGGCCGGGATGCAGGGCAGGGCGTCCGGGATGCCGAGCAGGGCGTCCGGGATGCGCCGGAAGGGGGCCCTCATGTGCGAGACAGGGGCCGTCGTGCGGACGGCGACCCAATGTGTCCGAGCACCCTGGCCATGGACCGCGTCCCTCGGGCTCGGGCTCGGAAAGGGGACTAAAGCCCGGGAAGCTTCAGCTCGCAGCCCACCCCCACCCTGGGCGTGATCTTCGCCGCCCCCAGATCGCGGGCGTTAGCCTCGATCGACACGCCCACCGTCGCCGAGCCCCCCACCATCTTCTGGGCCATGTCCCCCGCGAGCTCGCCGAGCGCGCCCAGCTCGTTCCTCGCCACCCTGCGGGCCAGATCGGCGCAGGCCACGGGGCCGCTGAGCTCGAGCCGCACCATCGTGCGGTTGTTCTCGTCGGCGATCTTGCCCGATCCCTTCATCGCGAAGCGGCCGGCGTGCACCTCGAGATCGTCGAGCACGATGTCGGCGATGCCCGCCTTGTCCTCCGCCAGGCGGATCTTCGTCCGCACGCTCGTCTTCTTGCCCGTGATCACGCCGTCGAGGACCGAGGGGTGCGGCGGCACCCAGCCGTCGACGTCGAGCGAGGCCGAGCCCGCGATCCCGCCGCGGTCGAGCCTGAGGTCCGCGCGCCCGGAGGCCCGGGCGCCGTGCGCCGGCAGGGTGAGCCCGAGCGTGCTTCCCAGGGACGAGAGCTCGACCGAGCGCAGGGTGACGGACGCTTCGGGGGCGCGTGTCCGGGTGTGGACGGTCGCGGTCACGAGCGCGTCGCCCCCGTTCTTCTTGCCGGCCTCGATCGTCAGGCTCGAGCCGTCGAGCTGGAAGCCGGCGCCCACCGCGCCGATGGCCGAGCCGAACGCGGTGGTCGCCGTCGCCTGGAAGCGGGCGGCCTTGCCGTCGGAGGTGAAGGTGCCCCCCGACATCGAGAGCCACGGGCGCGACCCGTCGTGCCCACGCCACTCGACGTGCACGTCGCGCGCGGCGCCGGGCAGCGCGTACGTGTCCGCGTGCTCGCCCGACCACGCCAGGATCTCGAGCGCGCGATTGCTCGCGTTGCCCTCCAGCGTCACGGCCACACCCCTCGCGTCCACCGATTCGACCGTGAGCCAGTGGGTGCGCAGGTCGACCGTGCCCGCCGCGGCGCGCACGCCGTGTACGCCGTCGAGCATGACGCGCGCGCGCGTCAGCCTCACGCCGTCGGCGGTCGTCTCGAAATCGTCGTAGTCGAGGTCGAAGCCGAGCGCCGCGGCCCGGTGCCGGAGGACCGCGTTGGTGATGGGACGGTGCGCCACGAGGAGCCCGAGCGCCAGCGTGACCGGCGTGGCCACCGCCGCGACGAGCCAGCGGCGGCGCGGCGGCTCCGGCTCCGGCATGGGGAGCGTCGGGCGGAGCGGTTCCGGGGGGGATGGGGGTCTCCCCCCGTCGGGACCGCCGCCACGTTGCTGGGGTCGTCCATCGCGCGAGGAGTAGCACGCGATCGGCTTGGCGTGGCGGCCTGGATCGAGCATCCTCGCTGCGTGCGCCGCGCCGCCCTCGCCGCCGCCCTCGCGCTCGCCGCGTGCGGGCTCGCCGCCTGCGGCTCCGGCGCAGCCTCGGGCGGCGCGGCGTCGCACGGCGCCGGGTCGACGAGCGGGTCTGCGTCTGCCGGCGCCGGGGCCGCGAGCGGGGTGGCTTCGGCCGGCAGCGCGTCGTCTGCGTCGGCCGGCAACGCGTCGTCTGCGTCGGCCGGCGCCTCTTCGAGCAGCGGTGGTCAGGGCGGCGCCTCCGGTGCGTGCGGCACGTGCGAGGGCACCTGCGCCGACCTCGCGAACGACCCGCGCAACTGCGGTGCCTGCGGCCAGGCCTGCGCCCCTCACACGCTCTGCGACCGCGGCGCGTGCGCGATCCCCACGTGTCTGGTCGTCGAGCCGCAGTGCCCGACGGACCACACCTGCTGCGGGGACGCCTGCTGCCCGCCGTGGGAGATGTGCTGCAACGCACCGGATGCCGGCGCCCCGATCTGCGTCCCGGTGGAAGCGGGCGCGTGCCCGACGAGCTGCGCCGGGTGCCTTTGACCGGCCGCGCTGGAGCTTGACGCAGGCTCTCCGCCCGCGCTTCGCTGGTCGCCAACGAGCTCCGGAGGGAAGGCTACCTCGGTGGCAGGGGCCGCTGCCGGCGGCGCTGGCCGGCTCGGGGCCGTCCTCTCGCGCCGGCGCTGCGGTTCGCGGAGTCACGCGATTTCAGGCGGATGCTCAGGCACATCTGGCGCATCACGTGGTTCGCGTCCCAGTCAATCAGCATTCTCAACGCTAGCGGTCGTCCTTCATCCCGACCATCTCGTACCTCGGGCACCATGCTCGCCTCCGCGGGTACCCCCCAAGAAGCGTCCACACTGCCATCGCCGGTCGGCCGACGTGAGCGATGCTTCTCGACGGCCCTGTCGGGAAGCGACGGGCGCCCCATGATGAAGCGCATCGGGGCGCGCTCCTTTCGCCATGTCTCATCCGTTGGGCAGAACACCGCCGCACCGCCCGTGCTCGGCAATTCCTGCCGCGGCGCGAGGCGGAGCACTGGCCTCGCGCCCGAGGGCGCGGTTCCTTGTGCCCCATCATGCGGACGAGACGAGGGAGCGCGGCGCGGGAGCCTCGTCCCGGCGAACGAGCCAGGCGGTGAGGGACACGGCCGGCAAACCCCTGCACCCCGTGGTCTGGACGGTCCTGTACGTGCCTTACGGCGCGCTCTCCGGGTTCGTTCTGGTGGCGCTCACCTACCTCGCCACGGAGCACGGCCTCTCCATCACGGAGGGCGCTCTCTTCGGCGGTGTGGAGGCTCTTCACCCAGTGGCTCAAGTGGCTGTGGGCGCCGATCGTCGACGTCACGCTCACGCCCAAGCGGTGGTACGCGATCGCGACCGCGCTCTCCGCGCTCGGCCTCGGGGCGCTGTCGGCCATCCCCATCGCGCCGGCCACGCTGCCCGCGATCCTCGCGATCGTCGCCGCGGCGGGCGTCGCCCGGTCGATCGTCGGCATGTCGGTCGAGGCCCTCATGGCCGCCGTCACCCCGCGCTCCGAGATCGGCCGTGTCAGCGGCTGGTTCCAGGCTGGAAACCTCGGCGGCATGGGCTTCGGCGGGGGCGTCGGGCTCCTGCTCATGAAGTGCTTCCTGAAGCGGGGGACGCCCTGGATGGCCGGCGCCGTCATGGCGCTCGCGCTCGTGGCCTGCAGCGTCGCGCTCGTCCCCCTGCCCGGCATGAAGGCGCGCGCCGGTGGGGCCGGCCCGCTCGCCGCGGTGCGCGGTGTGACGCGCGATCTCCGGGAGATGATGCGGACGCGCGCGGGGGGCCTCACCGCGCTGCTCTGCTTTCTGCCCGTGGGCACCGGGGCCGCGCAGTTCGTCCTCACGCAGGCGAAGGTCGCGGCGCGCTGGGGTGCCGGGGCGCCACACGTGGAGATGACGCAGGGCCTCGTCGCGGGCGTCGTCACGACGGCCGGCTGCTTCGGCGGCGGCTGGATCTGCCAGCGTGTCCCCCCTCGGACGGCCTACGTGGGCATCGGGCTCGCGCTCGCGCTCGTCGCCTGCGGCATGGCGATCACGCCGGCGACGGTCACGGCCTACGTGACCTGGAGCCTGGCCTATGCCTTCCTCTGTGGGCTCGGCTACGCGGCGTTCACCGCGGTCGTGCTCGACGCGATGAGCCCCGGCTCGGCCGCCACCAAGTACAACCTCTTCGCCTCGCTGGCGAACTTCCCCACCTGGTGGCTGGGGCTCGTGCTCGCGCGCGTCGCCGACACGCACGGCGTCCGGGCCATGCTCATCACCGAGGCCGCGTTCGGCTGCGCCGGAGTCGCCGTCTTCGTCGCAGCGACGCAGATCTTCAAGGTCCCGAAGCCGGCTCCTGCCTCGCAGCCGGTGGTGGAGATCCCGTAGTTTCTCGTACCGCCTTGCCGTTCCTCGCCGAACCGCGACCGCCAGGGAGCGGGTGCCAGGCCGTCGCACGCGAGGCGCTTCGACGTGCAAGGGCCTGTGTACGGTATGGCCACATGGCACCCGCTCCCTTGCGGTCGCGGTTCGGATTGCGTTTGCTCAACCTGGATGGCCGCTGCTCCAGGCGATCGCGACGCCGCAGGCGTCTTCGGGCGCTACGACGAGGCGCCCGCCCACGTCCTGGACCGGGACGCTTCCCTTGGTGAGCGCCGCGCGGCACGCGTCGAGATCGCTCACGACGATGTTCCAGCCCGACGGCTCCGGCACGCCGCGGCGCCTCTGCGAGACCGAATCGCGCCGCCGCGGACACCGGCTCCAGCAGCAGGGCCGCGTGCGCGCCGAGGGCGACGCGAAACCCTCCTGCCACGGCGGTCACCGAAGACCCGACCAGCGCGCGTCCCCATGCGTCCGTCGCTCCGCACGGATCCGGGGTCGCGATCGTCACCGCCCGGACGGCAACGGCCGTGTTGGTATGGTCCAGCAGCTCCGGCAGCCAGACCGCCTCGCGCGTCAGGTGGCCGCAGGCGAACACGTCCGCGCCCGGAAGGGTGCCCTCCGGCAGCGCGGTGATTCTCGAAGCGAGCCTCGATGGGGACGCCGCCGGGCCGGTCGACCGGACGCGAGAGGCGAAGCATCTCCTCCGGGCGCACTCCGAGCGCGTGCCAGGCGGAGCGCGCGCTCGCTGCGGCCGGCGTCGCGAGCGCCACGCCGACGATGCCCTCGCCGCAGGCGAGCGCCTCGCGGTAACCGCGGTTCTCGTCCGTGCTCGTCGTGACGGTGAGCAGCTCCAGGTAGTCGCGCCGCCCCATGATCGTGTGGTTCGACGTGCCCAGCGGCGGGCTGTGATCGCCGCGCGGCGAGAGGGTGAAGCCGAGGCGGGCGTACGCCTCCCTCGCCCGGTCGAGGTCGAGCACGAGGATCACGACGTGGTTGATGCCGGAGAGCGGCGCCGTCATGCGCGGGGCTCGGGCGCGAGCGTGGAGTACGTTCCCCGACCCACCGCGACGATCCGGCGCGCGGCGTCATGGACCTCGACGTCGACCACGCCGACCGACCTGCCGGCGCGCAGGGTCCGCGCCGTCGCGACGAGGTTGGTGTCGATCGCGGGTCGCACGTAGTTGACGTGCAGATCGATGGTGGGGATGCCGCGCCCGAGCAGCGCCACGAGCGCGAGGTCGCCGGCGATGTCGACGAGCGCGGCGATCGGGCCGCCGTGCCACTGCTTCGTGCCCTCTTCCCGCTCGAACGCGCGCCGCCAGCGGAGGAGGATCTCGACCGATCCGGCCTCCTCGTCGTACCGGACGAGCCTCCATGCCCATCTGCTCGTGGAAGGGGCCGGTGCCGAGGATCTCCCGCAGGATGGTCTCGATGTCCCTGGCCACCTCAGGCCTCCACGATGACCTTGCCCACCACCTGCCGGTCGTCCAGGAGGCGCATGGCCCGAGCGCCGTCGGCGATGGAGAAGCGCTGCGGGTGCAGGACGGGCTCGAGCCGGCCGGCCTTCACGAGGTCGAGGAGCGCGTTCACGTCGTCGCGCGACCAGCCGTCCGAGCCGATGACGTTGAGCTCGAACGTCCAGATGTAGCGGAGATCCTCCCTGGGATCGTAGCCCGCCGTCGCGCCGCACGTGAGGAGGCGCCCGTCGCGGCGCAGGACCCGCAGCGACTTCGTTCCACGTGTCTCCGCCCGTGAAGTTGACCACCACGTCGATCCCGCCCTGATCCTCGCCGTAGGCCCGCGCGCGCCCGAACCGCTCGTGGCACACCTTCACCCAGTCCGTGGTCGCGTAGTTGATGCGGACGGACGCCCCGAGCGCCGCGAGGCGGTCGAGCTTCTCTTCGCTGGAAGCGCAGGCGATCACGGTCGCGCCGGCCTGCTTGGCGAGCTGCACGCAGCACGTCCCGACCCCGCCCGAGGCCCCGAGGACGAGGACCTTCTCGCCGGGCTGGATGCGGCCGCGGGTCAGCATCATGCGGTAGGCCGTGCCGTAGGCGACCGGCAGGGCGGCCGCCGCGTCGAAGTCGATCGCCGGATCGAGCTTCACCAGCATGTGGGCCGGGACGCGGACCAGCTCCGCGAGGCCGCCGTCCATGGTCTCGCCGAGGAGGCCCCCGTCGACCCGATCGATCGGATCGACGAGCACCCGATCGCCGGGCGAGAAGCCGCTCACGCCGGCGCCGACCTCGAGCACGTCGCCCGCGACGTCGATGCCGGTGACGAGCGGCAGCGGCACCGTGATGCCGGGCATGCCCTTCCGCGTGAAGACGTCGTGGTAGTTGAGCGAGCAGGCGCGCATGGCGAGGAGCGCGTCCCCCGCGCGCGGCGAGGGGTCGGGGTAGCTTGCCTCGAAGACGAGCTTGTCGAGGCCGCCGTGCTCATGGAGGACGAGGGCACGCATGGGGGATCTCCTGGTGGGTGGAAGAGCGTCTCAGCCGTGCGCCGCGGCGCGGCGCCGGGAGGCGATCTCCTCGGCGTCACGGGTGAGGCGGTTCCGGTCGGGTTTGTTCGTCGCGGCGAGCGGGATGTCCTTCACGACCTCGACGAAGCGGGGATGGGCGAACGCGGGGCCGTTCGCGATCGCGAACGCCTTCACCACCCCCTCGTCGAGGGCCGCGCCGGGCGCAGGCACGACGAAGGCGAAGGGCAGCGCGCCCTTGATTCTCGTCCGACACGGGGACGACCAGCGCCTGATGGACGCCCGGCATGCGCTCGAGCAGGCGCTCGACCTCGCCGGGCCAGAGGTTCTCGCCCCCGACCACGAACATGTCGTCCGCCCTGCCGACGAAGGAGTAGAAGCCGTCGGCGTCGCGCCGCATGATGTCGCCCGATTGGTACCAGCCGTCGCGCATCACCTCGGCCGTCCGCTCCGGCAGGCCGTGGTAGCCGTTCATGAGCATCGGGCCCCGCATGTAGAGCACGCCCTCGTCGGCCGAGGGCCCCTCACGCAACGCCACCTCGGACCCTTCGGTGGGGTAGCCGACCGAGAGGGGAGGGCAGGGGAGCCCGTCCGGATGGTCGAAGAAGGGCAGCGGTCCGGCCTCGGTCGTGCCGTAGCCGTTCTCGACGCTCGCGCGCGGGAACATCGCCTGCACCTTGTCGACGAGCGCTTGCGTGAGCGGCGCGGAGCCCATCGTCACGCCCTGGACCGACGAGAAATCGGGGGAGAGCCCGCGGGCGACCTCGCGCGCCACGAGCGCCAGCATCGTCGGCACGCTCGTCAGCCACGTCACCCGGAAGCGCTCGACCGCGCGGGCGTAGAGCCGCGCGTCGAAGGCGGGCATGAGCACGACGCTGCCCCCCGTCGCCAGCGCGTGCGCCACGCTGAAGGTCGCGTTCATGTGGAAGAGCGGCGCCGCCACGAGGTAGCGGTGACGGGCCCGCTCGCCGGAGCGGGCCAGGATGTGCTCGAGCGGCCAGCGCTGCGCGTCGTGGGAGAGGAGGACGCCCTTGGGCCGGCCCGTGGAGCCGGAGGTGTAGAGCACCATGCCGACCTCGCGCGGGCCGGGCTCTACCGTCTCGAAGCGACCCGCGCGCACGACGAAGGCGGCGTAGCCCGAGGGGTCGTCGAAGCCGATCCGCCGGATCCCGGACGGGCAGAGGGCCCGCCGCTCGCCGTCGTGGAAGACGGCGCGGAGCCCGGCGTCGCGCGCGATGGCATGGATGGTCTCGCGAGGGAGCTTGAACGAGACGGGCACGGCGACGAGCCCGGCGCGCATGGCGCCGAGCATCGCGGCCAGCATCTCGAAGCGGTTGTGCGAGAGGATGCCTATCCGGTCGCCCCGCCGGAGCCCGGCGGCGAGGAGCCCGCGCGCCACCGCAGAGCACTCGTCGTCGAGCGCCCGGTACGTGATCACCGGCGGGTGGTCCCATTCGCGGAGATTGATGAGCGCCACCGCGTCGGGGGTGGCGGCGGCGTCGAAGCAGCGACCGAGGTTCTTGGACGGGATGGGCATGGGGGACGCGGGCAAGGACGGGAGGGATGGCACCTCGGCCCCCCACCGCAAGCTCCCCGGGGAGCGCGCCCTCACGCGTCCGGGAACGCTTCCGCTTTCTTCTTTCCCAGGATCCACTCCCGCGCCGACTCCACCAGTACGTACAGGACCGGGATGAAGAAGAGGTTCATGAGCGTCGAAACGAGCATCCCGCCGAACACGGCCGTGCCGAGCGAGTGCCGCCCGCCGGACCCTGCCCCCGTCGCCACGAGCAGCGGAGACGCGCCGAGGAGGAACGCGAACGACGTCATCAGGATGGGGCGGAGGCGGGTCTCGGCGGCCTCGATGGCCGCGTCGCCGAGGGCGCGGCCCTGCTCGCGGAGCTGGTTCGCGAACTCGACGATCAGGATCGCGTTCTTGCTGGCGAGGCCGATCAGCATCACGAGCCCGACCTGGCAGAAGACGTCGTTCGGGTAGCCGCGGAGCCAGGCCGCGCCGAGCGCGCCGGCGACGGCGATGGGCACGGCCAGGATGACCACGAAGGGGAGCGCGAAGCTCTCGTACTGCGCGGCCAGGACCAGGAAGACGAAGAGCAGGCCGAGGCCGAAGATCAAGATGGCCTTGCCGCCCGACTCGATCTGCTCCCGCGAGATGCCGCTCCATTCGAAGCCCATCCCGCGTGGCAGCGTCTTCTTCGCCACCGCCTCCATCGCCTTCATCGCCTCCCCCGAGCTCACCCCTTCGGCCGGCGATCCGTTGATCTCCGTCGAACGGAAGAGGTTGTAGTGGTTGATGGTCGAGGCCGTCGTCGAGGGCTCCACCTTGAGCAGGCCCCCGAGCGGCACCATGGAGCCCGAGGCCGCGCGGACGTAGAAGCGCGACATGTCCGACGGGCTCTTCCGGTAGGGCTGGTCGGCCTGCACGTAGACGCGGTAGATGCGGTTGTTGAAGTCGAAGTCGTTGACGTAGGCCGAGCCCATCATCACCTGGAGCGTGGTGAAGACGTCGCTCACCGCGACGCCCAGCGCCTTGGTCTTGAGCCGGTCGAGGTCGACGACGAGCTGCGGGTCGTTGGCGGTGAAGGGGGAGAAGACGCCGCGGAGCGCAGGGACCTTGTTGCCCTCCGCCGTGATCTCGCTCATCGCGTTCGCGAGGTCGTGGAGCGTGCCCTGCCCCGACCGGTCCTCCAGCTCGAACGCGAAGCCGCCGAAGTTGCCGACGCCCTGGATCGACGGCGGGTTGAAGGGGAACGCCATCGCGCCCGAGATGCCCATGAGCGGGCCGCGGAGGCGGTCGACGATGGCGCTGGCGGTGTGATCCGCGCCCCGCCGCTCTGCCCAGGGCTTGAGGTTGATGAAGAGGATGCCCTTGTTGGGCCCGCTGCCGCCGAACGAGAAGCCGCCGACGGAGAAGACGCCCTCGATCTCCGGCTGCTTGTCGAGCACGTCCTCGACGCCCTTCACCGCCTCCTCGGTGTGCGAGAGCGAGCTGCCCTCGGGCCCCTGTACGATTGCGATGATGTAGCCCTGGTCCTCGTCGGGGACGAAGCCGCCGGGGACGCGCTGCACGAGCACGTACGTGCCGCCGAGCGCGGCGACGAACGCGACTGCGACGAGGAGCCTGCCGCGCACGAGCACGGTGAGGGTCCTGGCGTAGCCGCGGCGGAGGCCGGCGATGGCGGCGTCGACGCCGCGGAAGAAGAGGTTCTTGTGCTCGGGCGCGGCGCGGAGGAGCAGCGCGCCGAGGGCCGGGGAGAGGGTGAGGGAGTTGAAGGCGGAGATGCCGACGGAGAACGCGATGGTGAGGGAGAACTGCTGGTAGATGCGGCCCGTCGTGCCGGGGAAGAACGAGACGGGGACGAAGACGGCGATGAGGACGAGCGAGGTCGCGATGACCGCGCCGAAGACCTCGCGCACGCCCTCGGCGGCGGCCTTGCGCGGGGAGAGGCCCTTCTCCTCGATGAAGCGCGAGACGTTCTCGACCACCACGATGGCGTCGTCGACGACGAGGCCGGTCGCGAGCGTGATGCCGAAGAGGGTGAGCGTGTTGATCGAGAAGTTGAACAGCTTGACGAAGGCGAACGTGCCGATGAGCGACACCGGGATGGTGACGGCGGGGATGACGGTGACGCGCAGGCTCTGGAGGAAGACGAAGATGACCAGGATGACGAGGAGGATGGCCTCGCCGAGCGTGACCAGCACCTCGCGGATCGACTCGCCGACGGCGAGCGTCGTGTCGAACGCGACCTTGTAGCGGAGGCCCGGCGGGAAGTTCCTGGAGAGGCGATCGATTTCCTTCTTCACGCGCTCGGCGACGTCGAGCGCGTTGGCGCCCGGGAGCTGCGTGATGCCGAGGCCGCAGGCCTTCTTGCCGTTGAAGCGGAGGAAGTCCGCGTACCCCTCGGCCCCCAGCTCGGCGCGCCCGACGTCGCGCAGGCGCACGAGATCGCTGCCCCCCGTCCCGGCTCGCAGCACGATGTCCTCGAACTCGCTCGGCTCGGTGAGCCTGCCCTTGGCGAGGACGCTGAGCTGGTAGCTGAGCCCCGTGGGCGCAGGCGGGACGCCCACCGCGCCGGCGGCGACCTGCACGTTCTGCTCGAGCAGCGCGTTCACCACGTCGATGGCCGTGAGCCCGCGCGCCGCGAGGCGGTCCGGGTCGAGCCAGATGCGCATCGAGAACCGGCGCGAGCCGAAGATCTGGACGTCGGCGACGCCCGAGACGCGCTTCAGCGCGTCGACCATGAAGACGTCGGCGTAGTTCGAGATGAACTGCTGGTCGTACCGCTCGTCGTCCGTGTAGAGCGCCGCCGCGAGGACGAACGAGCCCGCGTTCTTCCCGATGACGACGCCGGTCTGCTTCACCTCGTTGGGCAGGCGGCCCTGCGTGGCGCTGACGCGGTTCTGCACGTCGACGGCGGCGATGTCGACGTCCTTGTCGACGTCGAACGTGATGCTGATGTTGCTCGATCCGTCGCTGCCGCTCGACGATTCGATGTACTTCATCCCCGGCACGCCGTTGATGGCCAGCTCGAGCGGCGTGGTGACGGCGGTCTCGACGACCTCGGCGCTCGCGCCCGTGTAGAACGACGAGACGGAGACCTGCGGGAGGGCGAGGTTCGGGTACTGCGCGACCGGGAGCGTCGGGATGCAGACGGCGCCGATGAGCGTGATCAGGATTGCGCAGACCGTCGCGAAGACCGGCCGCCGGATGAAGAAGTCGACGAACATTCAGGTTTTGGGTGTGTTCGGAGCGACGGGCGCGCCTTCGTGGAGCTTCTGCACCGCCGAGACGATGACGCTCTCGCCGGGCTTGAGGCCGTCCTTGACCGCGTACGTGTTGCCGACGATGGCGCCGAGCGTGACCTTGCGCTGCTTGGCCACGAAACCCGCGCCGACCGGGTGGGCCGGGGGGTTTGGGGGGTCCGGGTGGGTGGGAGGAGACGCGACTGGCTCCGCGACGTAGACGAAGGTCTGCCCCGACTGGCGCACGACCGCGAGCGTGGGCAGGAGCAGGCCGGGCTTGGTGCTCCAGACGACGCGGGCGCGGACCCACTGCGCGGCGCGCAGGCTCTGCGAATTGACGAAGAGGCCCTTGATGAGGACGAGCTGGGTGTCGGCGTTGGCGTGGTCGGCGATGAAGGTGACGCCGCTGTCGGCGAGCACGGTGTCGCGCGAATCGAGCAGCTCGATGCGGGAGGTGGGCCCGAGCTCCGGCGCGCGCTCGACGGGCACGTAGACGTAGGCTTCCAGGGCGGCGTTCTGGTCCACCGTCGTCACGCTGGTCGACGTGGTCACGAGGTCGCCGAGCTTGACAGGCACGTCGCCCACCACGCCGTCGAAGGGCGCGGCGAGCGTGTAGAAGCGCAGCGTCGAGGCCTGCGCGTGGATCTGCGCCTCCGCCGCCTTGGTGTCGGCGGCGGCCACGTCCCTGTCGCTCATGGCCTGGTCGTAGTCCTGCTTGCTCATGAGCCCGTCGGAGAACAGCGTCGCCGCCCGCTTCGCCTTCTCCTCCGCGTTCTTGAGCGTCGCGTCCTTGAGCTTCTTCGTCGCGACGCTCTGCTCGAGCGTCGCCTGCTGCTGGCTCGGGTCGACCTCCACGAGCGGCGCCCCCGCCTTCACCCGCTCCCCGGGCTTGACGAAGATGCGGCTCACGTGGCCGACCACCTGCGGGTAGAGCGCGACCGACGATTGCGAGACGAGCGTGGCCAGGAACTCCGAGGTGTCGCGCACGGGCACGTGCTGCATCACGAGGACGTCGACCGGGAGCGGCGGAGGCTTCGCCTCGGCGGGCTCGCCGGCGGCATCCCTCGGCTTGCAGGCGGCCGCGGAGAGCGCGATCGCGAGGAGAAGGACGGCAAGGACGCGGGGCATGGGTCGAGGCTTTGCTGGCGCGGGTCCGTCCTGCCGGCAAGGGGCGCGGTGGGAAAGGCTGGGATCTGCCGCAGGTCGTGAGGCCCGCCATGGGAGGCGGTTGCCGCTGCGCGCGGATGTGAAGGCGCGGGCTTCCTCGCCGCGCGCGTCGTCGTCGCTTCCCTCGTGGTCTTCTTGGCGACCATCGTGGTCACTCGTGGTACCGGCTCTCGACTCACACCGAGCACGACATCGCCCGGGACGCCGCGGCGCATCATGGCCCGCTGTTTGCCCTCGAAATCCTCTTGAAGCGCCCGTCGCGCCCGCATTACGGACGATCGCATGGAGCCGATCGTCAACTGGGCGCTCACGTTCATGCTGGCGTGGGCGCCGCCCGGGCGCAGCCTGATCAAGGACGCGATCGAGACCCCCGAAGAGGGCACGGCGCGCTACGCCGCGATCGCGCAGGCGGCCACGCGCGTCGCGTTCGACCCTGCGTCCAAGCCCCTGGTGCACGGGCCGCGCGCGCGGACGCAGACGCTCGCCATCATGCTCTCGGTCGCGTACCACGAGAGCGGCTTCCGCCGCGACGTGGACCTTGGCATCGGCAGGCTCGCCCGCGGGTCGGGCCTGGACTCGTGCTTGATGCAGATCCGCGTCGGGCGCGGGAGGACGGAGGAGGGGTACTCGCACGCCGAGCTCGTCGCCGACCGCGACAAGTGCTTCCGCGTCGGGCTCCGCCTCCTCCGCCGATCCATCGGCGCGTGCAGGAGCTTGCCGCCGCTCGACTGGCTGAGCGCGTACGCACGCGGGCAGTGCGTCCCCGACGACCCGACGTCGCACGCGTTGATGGGGCCGGCGTTGCGCGTTCGCCCCGCGCCGCTGGACGATGTGCACGCGTTCGCCGCCGTGGCCGGTCCCGACGCGGGGAGCCCACCCATGCCCCCGGGCCCAGCCGGTCCCGAGGGCAAACCCGGCTCGTAACTTCGTGATCACCCGCGCGGCGCGAGGGGTGAGGCCTCCGTTCTGATGTGCAGGTCGCGCTGGGGGAATGGGATCTCGATGCCAGCCTCGCGGAAGGCGGCGTCGATCGCGAAGCGGAGGTCGCTCGTCACGACCTCGTCGCTGAACGGGTCGTCCAGCCAGACGCAGAGCTCGAAGCTGAGGGCGCTGTCGGCGAAATCGCGGAAGTAGACCTCCGGCGGGTGGTCCACGAGCACGCGCGCGTCGCGCCGGGCGACGGAGAGCAGGGTCTCCTTGACGAGCGCCGTGTCGCTCCCGTACGCGGCGCCCACGGCCACGCGCGCGCGGTAGACCGAGGTCGGCGCGCTCAGGTTGACGACGCGGCTCGTGATCAAATCGCTGTTGGGCACGATGATGGCTACGCCGTCACGCGTGCTGATCCGGGTCGCGCGCATCGCGATCTCGTCCACGATCCCGACCGTGTCGCCCGTGCGCACGACGTCGCCCTGCTTCACCGGGCTCTCGATGAGCAGGATGAGCCCGCTCACGAAGTTCTGCACGATGTTCTGCATGCCGAAGCCGACGCCGACCGAGAGGAAGGCGCCGAGCGCGGCGATCGATTTCAGCGAGATGCCGAAGTTGTCGAGGCCGACCGCGACGATCGCGAAGACGACGATGTACTGGGCGATGCGCGCGACCGCGTACGCCGAGCCCTCGTCGCCGCGTCTGCTGAGGAAGCGCTTCGCGAGGCGCTTCACCCACTGACCCACGATCACCGCGATGCCCATGGACGCGACGAGCGCGATGATGGCCTCGAGCGTGACCGGCGTGCCGGAGAGGTGGAACAGCTCGGTGTGGAGGTTGATGGGAGGGGTGGGCACGCCGGGATGGATGCTAAAGGATTTTTGGGGTTGTCAGCCGTCGGCCGTTCGGCTTGCTGACAGCCGACGGCACCCCTGGCAGCATGTCGCGGTGTCGCGCGCGCACCGCCTGCTCCGCCTGGTCCAGCTCCTGCGCCGGCACCGGCAGCCCGTCAGCGCCTCCGCGATCGCGGAGGAGCTCGGGGTATCCATCCGCTCGGTGTACCGAGATATCGACGCGCTGCGGGAGCAGGGCGCCAGCATTGAGGGGGCGGCGGGGGTGGGCTTCGTGCTTCGCCCGGGGTTCGTGCTCCCCCCGCTCATGTTCACGGACGAGGAGCTGGAGGCCGTCGTCCTCGGCCTGCGGCTCACCGCCGAGCACGGCGACGAGGCACTCGGGCGCGCGGCGGCCGACGTGGTGGCGAAGCTCCGGGCCGTGCTCCCGCGCGACCTCAAGGCGCTCGTGGACGAGACCGCGCTCCTGGCCGGGCCCTCGCGGGCGCGCCCCCCCGAGCGGATCGACCTGGCCGATGTGCGGCGGTGCATCCGCGGGCAGCGCAAGGCGCAGATCACGTACGCCGACGGGCGCGGCGCCGAGACGGAGCGGGTGGTGTGGCCCATCGCCCTCGGGTTCTTCGAGCGGGCGCGGGTGGTCGTGGCCTTCTGCGAGGCGCGCGCCGACTTCCGATCTTTCCGGGCCGACCGGATTGCGCGCTGGGCGACGCTTCCAGAGCGCTTCGACCGGCCGCGCGCCGCGCTCCTCGCCGAGTGGCGGGGGCGGGAGCGCATCCCGGCCCAGCTCCCGGGGTGAACCGGGCGGGGAGCCGGGCGGCGGCCTGCTGACAGAAACTGTCACGACCGGGATCCATCCTCTCGCTCGTCCCGGGCCACCACTTCCCCGGGGCATCCGGAGAGCGTCCCATGATCGATCCCTCCTTCGTGCTCGTCTACGTCACCGACCCCACCGCCAGCGCCGCGTTCTACGCAGGTATCCTGGGCCGCGAGCCCGTGGAAGCGTCGCCCAACTTCGTCATGTTCGCGCTCAAGGAGGGGGTGATGCTCGGGCTCTGGGCGCGCCACGAGGTCGCGCCCCAGGCCACGGCGCCCGGCGGCGCGGAGATCGGCTTCACCGTCGCCGGCCGCGGCGAGGTCGACGCCACCTTCGCGAAGTGGAAGGAGCGCGGCATGGTGATCGCGCAGCCGCCGACGAAGCTCGATTTCGGGTACACGTTCGTCGCGCTGGATCCCGACGGCCACCGGCTCCGCGTCTTCGTCCCCGAAGGGCCGTGACGAGAGACTGAAAAACCGCCAAGACGCCAAGACGCCAACAAGATGATTTCTTCTTTGCTTTTGGCGTCTTGGCGTCTTGGCGGTTCAACTCCGGACAGCTCTTGAGTGAATCCCTCCCGAGCCCGATCCCCTCTCGATTTCGGGCTCGGGCTCGGGCTGAGGTAGCATGCGGGGCATGCACATCGCCGTGCTCACCTCGGGGGGCGACGCCCCTGGAATGAACGCCGCCATCCGGACCATCGCGGTGGCCGGCATCGCGCGGGGCCACAAGGTCACGGGGATCCGCCGCGGGTACCAGGGGCTGCTCGAGGGTGACACCACGGAGATCACGCTGCCCGGCATCGTCGGGATCACGCACCAGGGCGGGACGATCCTCGGCTCGTCCCGCTCCGCCGAGTTCCCGACCCCCGAGGGCCAGGCGCGCGCGCGGGCGCGGCTCGCGGCGATGGGCGCCGACGCGCTCGTCGTCATCGGTGGGAACGGGTCGCTGACGGGCGCGCACCTGCTCGCACGCGATCGCCCGTGCACGATCGTGGGCCTGCCGGCGTCCATCGACAACGACATCGGCTGCTCGGGCCTGAGCATCGGGGTGGACTCGGCGGTCAACACGATCGTCGAGGCCTGCGACCGCATCTCGGACACCGCGCGCGCCCATCGCCGCGCCTTCATCGTCGAGGTGATGGGCCGGCGGTGCGGGTTCCTCGCGATGCGGGCGGGGCTCGCGGCCGAGGCGGACGCGATCCTCTATGGCGAGAGCGGCCTGGGCGAGGACGAGCTCGTGGCGCGGTTGCGCGAGGTCCTCCGGCGCGCGTTCGGCCCCGACGGATACAAGCAGCGCGCCCTCATCGTGAAGAGCGAGGGCGTCTCCGTCCCCGCCGCGCGCCTCGCGAAGCGGCTCGCCGACCACCTCGCCGACGACGCGCCCGGCGTCGACATCCGCGAGACCGTGCTCGGCCACGTGGTCCGCGGCGGCAACCCGACCGCGCTCGACCGCGTGATCGCGCAGCGCGTCGGCTTCGCCGCCGTGGTCGGCTGCGAGCGCGGCGCGCACGACGTCATGATGGCCTGGGAGCCCCCCGGCGGCGCCGGCGCGGAGACGGCCGACCCCTCGGTGCGCGCCGTGCCCATCGCCGAGGTGCTCGCCGAGACGGAGCGCCTCCTCGACGGGACGAGCCCGGTCATCAGGAAGCGCATGGAGCTGCTCTCCCAGGTCGAGCACCTGCTCGTGGCCTGAAACCACTTCCGGCCCTGTCCGCGCCCCGCGAGCGCCCCTACCTCGTCCCCCGCATGTCTCTCCGCTCCCGCGCCGCAACGGCACTCGCCTCCCGCCGCCTCCCCTGGGCCCTCGCCGCCCTCGCGGCCCTGCTCGTCACACCGGCGCTGGGGACGGGGCTCGTGGTCGACGACTACGTGATCCGCGCCATCGAGATCGGGGCCGTGCCGGTCCCCGGGACGCTCCGGCCCTTCGACGTCTTCCGCTTCACGGACGGATCCGACGTCCGCCGGCTCATGGAAGCGGGCATCGTCCCCTGGTGGACGTCGCCCGGGGTCCGGCTCGCGTTCTTCCGCCCGCTCTCCTCGGCGTCGCACTGGCTCGACTTCCAGCTCTTCCCCGGATCGCCGGTGGCGATGCACGCGGTCTCCCTGGCGTGGCTCGCCGCGACGGTGGCCGTCGCGGCGTTGCTCTACCGGCGCCTGCTCGGCGCCGGGTGGGTGGCGGGCCTGGCCGCGCTCTTCTTCACGCTCGATCCGGGGCACGCGATCTCGGCGGGCTGGATAGCCGGGCGGAACACCGTGCTCGCAGCCTTCTTCGGGCTCTCGGCCGTGCTCGTCCACGATCGCGCCCGGCGCGATGGGGAGCGCTGGGCGTCCGTGGCGGCCCCGCTCCTCTCCGCCGCGAGCCTCGCCTCCGGCGAGTCGGGCCTGGCGACGTTCGCCCTCCTCTTCGCGCACGCCGTGGCCTTCGACGGCCCGCGCCTCGCGGCCCGCGTCCGCGCGCTCGCCCCGCACGCCGCCGTGGCGATCGCGTGGGCGGCCATCTACAAGGCGCACGGCTGCGGCGCGGCGCACAGCGCGATGTACAACGACCCGCTCGGCGCACCCGCCGACTTCGCGCGCGCCGCGCTCACGGGAATCCCCATCAACCTGGGCTCGCGGCTCGGCGGCCCGCCGGCCGCGCTGTCGATGCTCTTCGCAGCGCGCATCCAGCCGGCGCTCGTCGCCGCCGAGCTCGCGTTCATCCTCTTCGCGGCGATCGCGTTCGTGCCCCTCCGGAAGGAGCCTGCCGCGCGGTTCTTCGTGGTGGCCGCGGTCCTCGCGGTCTTGCCAATCGCGGGCACCCTCCCGAACGATCGCAACCTCTTCCTCCTCGGCTTCGCCGCGCTGGGCTTCGAGGCCCTCGTGGTGAAACGTGCGGTCGAGCGACAATCGCTGCCGCTCCGCGCCTACGCCGGCTGGATCCTCTTCCTCACGCTCGTGGTGGCGCCCCCGCTCGCCCCGGCCAACTCGACCACCATGAACCTCTTCTCGCAGCTCTCGCGCGACCCGCTCTCCCGGGTGCTCCTCGACGAAGGGGTGTCCAGGAAGACGGTCGTCTTCGTCAACCCGCCCACGCAGTTCTTCGTCTCGCACCTCGCCGCGATGCGCGCGGGCACGGGAGCGCCCATCCCCCGCGGACGCGCGCCCTCGTGCCGGGCATTTACCCCGCGCGGGTCGCCCGCACGCGCGACGACCAGCTCACGGTGCACGTGGAGGGCGGGATCCTCCCGCCCGTGGGCACCTGGCCGGCGGGCGGCGGGGAGGCGCCGGCGGTGAAGTGGGAGTACAGCGGGCAGGCGCTGACGAGCTTCGCGCGCGGCGCGCGCGAGCCGATGCACGCCGGTGACGTCGTCGCGCTGGAGGGGGTGCGGGTCGAGGTGACCGCCCTCGCCGGGGACGGGGGCCCGAGCGACATGACCTTCACGTTCGACCGGCCGCTCGAGGATCCCGTCGCTGCGCTGGCTGGCGTGGCAGGGGGACGGGTACGTGCCGTTCGCGCTGCCGGCGGTCGGCGGCGCGGTGGACCTCGCGCCGGTGTCGATGGCGCCCCGGTGACGACGCCCCGGTTACGCCGCCGTCACACCTGCGGCCCGGGGTGTGACGCTCGTCGCCCGCAACCGTTACGGTGCCGTCCCGGCTCTCCGCGCGAAATTGCTGGTGAAATGCGTTGGCCCGGCGGTTGCTTAGGGTCCGTCCCAGCGGCGCAACCGGAGGACAGCCCCCCGGGGCCGCATGGAAAAGGACGGCGTGTCATGAAGCTCAATCGTGCCTGGCTTGCTGCGGCCGCTGCCGCCATCGTGGTCGGTTCCGTGTCGGCGGTCGGCTTCGCCGGGTCGGACGATGAGAGCGACGACGCGGACACCGCGGCGACGGAGCAGGTGAGCCCGTCGAACGACGACGGCGCGGCGACGACGACGGACAACATGGTCGGCGACAGCCAGTTCGGCGTCCACCATCGGCACCACCGCCACCACCACCACCACAGGCATCACCGCTTCTTCGTGCGGCACCTCTTCTGGCGCTGAGCGCGGGCCGGTTGTGTCCCGCGCCCGCCCGGCGGATCCTCCGCCCGATGAGCGCTCCGGACACTGGGTTCGTGGACCCCGACTGGCAAGCCCCCCTCGACGCCGAGGCCCAGATCGCGCAAACGCCGGAGAGCGGCGTCCTGAAGGGCCTCTTCTACCAGGACATCCTCGACACCTGCGCCGCCATGCAGGCGCGCGTCACGCCCGCGCGCCCGCGGTACCTGCCGTTCATCGACTACCCGATGCGCGAGTACCTGGACCTGCTCGTCCAGGCCGCGGGCGCCCTCCACCCGCGTGAGCCGCTGCGCAACGGCCTCCGCAGGATCGGCCGTCTGGCCTATCCCACGCTCGCCGGCACCCTCATCGGCCGCGCCATCTTCGGCATCGCAGGCCGCAACTTCGGCACCGTGCTCTCCGTGGCGTCGCGCGCCTACTCCGTCTCCCTCAAGCCCGGAGACGTCGAGCTCGCCGAGCGCTCCGAGGGACGCGGCATCGTCCACCTGCGCAACCTCTGGACGTTCCCGGACTCGTACCAGGTGGGCGTCTTCGAAGGGGCGCTGATCGCCGTCGGCGTCCGCGGCAAGGTGCTCGTGCGTGCGCTCTCGCGGTGCGACGCCGACTTCGAGGTGACCTGGGACGACAAGGGGTAGGCTCGCTCGCGCATGGGCCTGCTCCGGCTCTCCCTTCGCTTCCTCCGCATCGCGCTGGTCTTCGCCCTCGCGGCGATCGGCTATGCCTGGGCCCGCGTCCGCGCGGGGCGCCTCAATCAGGCCGGGCTCGAGGCGCTGCGTGGCGGGCGCATCGCCGCGGTCCTGGAGCGGCTCGGGGCGACGTTCATCAAGTTCGGCCAAATCCTCAGCACGCGGCCCGACCTGCTCGGCCCCGGCTACACCACCCAGCTCGCGCGCCTCCAGGACGCCGTGCCGCCCGCGCCCTTCGCCGTGGTCGAGGCCGTCCTCGCCGCCGAGCTCGACGCCACCGCCCGCGCCCGCCTCGCCTGGATCGATCCCACGCCGATCGCCGCCGCCTCCGTGGCCCAGGTCCACGGCGCCCGGCTCGACACCGGAGAGGCCGTGGCGCTGAAGGTCCAGCGCCCGGAGGCCGAGGCGCAGATCGAGCGCAATCTCGCCATCCTCGGTTTTTGCGCCCGGCTTGCCAATCGGGTGCCGTCTGTCCGCCTTCTCTCGCTCCCGGGCGCCGCCGCGCGCTTCGGCGAGGCGCTCCGGGGCCAGCTCGACTTCCGGAAGGAGGCGGAGAACAACCGCCGCTTCGCCGCCAACTTCGCCGGCGTCCCGGGGCTGGGCGTACCCCGCCTCTTCCCGGAGATCTGCTCGCGCCGGGTGCTGGGGATGGAGCTCGTCGCCGGGGGCAAGGCCACGGACCCGCGGGACGTCGCGCGCGTCGGTGGGGATCCGAAGGCGCTCGCCCGCGTGGGGGGCGAGGCCATCCTGAAGATGGTCTTCGTCGACGGCTTCGTGCACGCCGACCTGCACCCGGGCAACATCCTGCTCGGCGAGGACGGGCGGCTCGTCCTCATCGATCTCGGGATGGTGACCGACATCCCGCCCGACCTCCAGCGGGTCTGGGTCGAGACCTTCGTCTCGCTCTCCCAGGCCGACTTCGTGCGGACGGCCTCGCTCTTCTACGGCTACGCGCCGAGCGTCGGCACCACCCGCTACTCCGACTTCGAGCGCGACGTCGCCGCGTACCTCGAGAAACTGTACGGCAAGAGCCTGGGTGAGGTGGAGGTGGGCCCGGCCGTGAGCGGGATGATGAACGTCCTGCGCAAGCACCAGGTTCAGGTGGATCCCGAGCTTCACCGTGGTGCACGTGGCGCTGCTGGTCGCCGAGGGCCTTGGCAAGCAGCTCGACCCCGACATCGACATGATCGCGCTCGCGGCGCCCTACCTGATGACGGCGATGGTCTCCTCCCCGACTCCGCGCCCGCCCAACCGGCCGACCCCCTCGTCTGGTTGATCGGCCACGTCGTCCGGCTCGCGGCGGGCGCTTCCGTCAAGGCTCCGGGGCAGGGGCTCGGGGCACCTGGACGTCGCCGACGTCGGTCGTGCCTCCGCCGTCCTGCACCACGATCGGCACGTTCACGGGCCCGAAGCCCGGCTCCCTGGAGTACGCGGTCAGGGTCCAGCTCCCGGGCAGCACGCCCTCGAGGTGAAAGCTCCCATCCGGGCCGCTCACGGCCTCGCGGCCGTTGCCCGTCATGATCACGACATCGCTGTTCCCGTTCACGCCGAGCACCATGCCGCCGATCGGCGCGCCGCCCTCGGCCGGCACGAGCCGCCCCTCGACGGTCCCGCGCAGCGCGAGCACCAGCGCGACACCGCTCTTCTGCTCCCCCTCGGCGAGCGTCACGTCGGCCGTCGCGTGCCCGAGCGGCGTATCCGCGACGAGCTTGTAACTGCCCGCCGGAAGATCGTGCACCATGAACTCGCCGCCCGCGTGGAAGAAGAGCTCCTCGCGGTAGAAGCTGCCGGCCGCCGAGCGCGCCGTGACGTAGAAGCGCTCGATCGGCGCGCCGTTGGCCGAGAGCGTCCCGGCGATCGACCCGCCCGCTTCGAGCTTGATCACGAGGTCGCGCGTGCCGGGCTTCACGTGATCGGCGACCGCCTCGTTGCCGCCCTTCCTGGACGCGCGCACGCCGTAGTCGCCGTCGGCGAGGCCCTCGATCGTGAAGTGGCCGTCCGTGTCCGTGACGATCGGCGCGTGGCCCGAGTCGTAGCGCGGCACCAGGGCGCCCATGCCCCCGGACGAGAAGTCGATGAAGGCGTCCGTCACCGGCGCGCCCGTGCCGTCGATCACGCGCCCCTGGATCACCCCGCTCCGCGCCTCGACCGTGAGCGTCACCTTCGCGTGCTCCCCGGCGGCGACCGTGGCCTTGGCCGTGTGGTCATCCTTCGGCTCCCCCGGCTGGCGCATCTCCTGGACGTTCACCTCGTAGTCGCCGGGCGAGAGGCCGGCCAGCGAGAAGGTCCCGTCGTCGGCCGAGATCGTGAAGTCCCTGCCCGGCCCCGAGGCGAAGACCCGCACGCCCGCGACGGGCCGGTGATCGGCGTCCTCCACGACCCCGTCGATGACGCCCGCGGCGGGCAGCTCGATCCGGACGTGCTCCTCCCGGTCCAGCGAGGTCGTGATCGTCTTGCGAGCCTCGCCCCCCTCGGAGATCCGGACCGAGATGTTGTACTCGCCCGCCTTGAGCCCTCCGACGTGGAAGGTCCCGTCCGCCTCGGGGTGCTCCGCGTACCCGAAGGGCAGGTCGGGGCCCATCCCGTTGGCGTACACGGTGCCCTTCGTGACGGGCCGCCCCTCCGAATCGACGACCTCCACCACGACCCTCGCGCCGGCGTCGACCTGCCAGGTCAGCGGGGCCATGTCCTTGTCCGCGACGATGACCTGGGGGTAATCGTCGCGCGGCACGTGATCCTGGCAGCTCACCTGGACGCGGTACGTGCCGGGGATGACGCTCGGCATGCGCGCCCAGCCGTCGGGATCGATCGCCGCCTGGGAGTACTCGTTCTGCTTCCGGTCCGTGATGGTGACCTGGCCGCCCTTGCACGGCTCGCCGGTGGCCTTGTCGACGACGCGGCCCTTCACGAGGTACGCGGGGTCGAGCTCGACCAGGACCTCGGACGAAGTCTCGCCCATCGCGATCGTGGTGCTCACCTTCGAGTAGCCCTCCCGCCCCTCGGAGGTCGCCTCGACGCGGTACCGGCCCGGCAAGAGGCCGTCGATCCGGAACCGCCCCTCCTCGTCGGTCCGCGCCGACGCCCGCATCCAGGACCCCTCCACCTGGATGCCTTCCACGAAGACGTCGGCAACGGGCTCGTCTTTTCCGGCGATCACCGTGCGCCCCACGAGCGTCCCACCGGGCACGAGGTGGATGGCGAAGAAGTGCGTCGGCGCGGTGCCGTACGCCGACCCGGCCGCGTAGCCGGCCGCCGTCGCCTCGACGCTGGTATGGCCGGGCTGGACCCAGAGCGTGAACGCGCCCTTCGCGTCGCTGACCGTCACGGAGCGGTTCGGCCCGTCCTCGCTCACCACGAGCGCCCCGGAGACGGCGCCGCCCGTGACGTCGCTCACGCTGCCCTGGAGCGGCACGCCGGCGTGGCCCAGGACGAGGTCGACCCCGGTGCGCTGCTCCCCCTCGACCAGGCGGATCGCCGCCGCGCCCTTCGGGTCGTGGTAGCCGACCGGCGCGAACCTGGGCGCGAAGGCGCTGATCGTCAGCGGCGTGGCCGGGAGCAGATCGCCGAGGGCGTAGGCCCCCGCGTCGTCCACCTTCGCGCAGCGCGGCGCCGCCTGCGCCGTGACCACGGCGTGCTCCATCATGGCCCACGTGCAGACCTGGGCCGATTGGACCGGTTTGCCGTCACGGTCGAGCACGTGCCCGGAGATCCCCGCGTGGGGCCGCGCCGCCGGGTCGGCGCGCCGGTGCGAACCGTGCGCGTGGGCGGCGGGCGACGAGGACGCGCCCGGGGCCGAGGGCTGCGCCGGTTTGCCACGGCGAAGCACGAACAGGGCCAGGCAAGCGAGCGCCACCGCGGCGCCGAGGAGGAGCCCGTAGCGCAGCGAGGGCCATCGCGGAGACGGAGCAGGTGCGTTCTTCGTGGGCATGGCTTCCGGAGGGGGCGTGGTGGCGACGAAAGTTCCCTACGATCGTAGCGCGTAGACAATCTCGGCCCCGGTCGTCTTGGCCCCGGGGTGCGCGCTGCACCGAGAGAACGCGCGGTCCCCCGGCGTTCTTTCATGGATGCCGCCGGGAGGCCGCCCCCCGGGCGGCGGATGCGGGCCGATCGCCCCTGGGAGGGCGCCGGGGCCCGCTGAAGCGCGCTGCCGCATGGGCATTGGCGTGCGGGAGCGCTCCACAAACGCCATCCTAACCGCTCCCTTCGCAATCCGCCGAAGGCAGGCTCGCGGAGGGAGCGGGGGCTTCAGTCGTCATCCACACCGCTACAGTGAAGACGGCGCCTTTTTCCGACCAGCGGCCCCCGCTTCCTCCGCGTCCCGCCTTCGGCGGGACGCTCCGGGCGCGGTTAGGATTTCGAGGGCGGCGCCGGGGTATGCTCCGCCGATGTCCGCTCGACCTTTCGGCGCGCAGAGCATGACGGCGCCCCTCCGCGAGGTCCTCGTCAAGCGGCCGGGCCCCGCCTTCGGGCGCGCCTTCGACGACCCCGCGCACGGTTTCCTCCGCCCCGTCGACCTCGCCCGTGCCCAGCGCGAGCACGACGCGCTCCGCGCCCTGCTCGAGCGCCTCGGCGTCGTCGTCCACGAGCTCGGCGTCGAGACCGAGAGCCCGGACCTGGTCTACACCTTCGATCCGGCGCTGGTCACCGGCCGCGGCGCCGTCCTCCTCCGGTCCGGCAAGGCCAACCGGAGAGGCGAGGAGCAGGCGCTCGGCCGCTGGCTCGAAGGGCATGACATCCCCATCGCCGGCCGCATCGAGGCGCCCGGCACGGTCGACGGCGGGGACACCTTCTGGCTGCGCCCCGATCTGCTCTGCGTCGGGCGATCGCTGCGCACCAACCGCGCGGGAGCGCAGCAACTCGCGGCGATCGTCGGCGGCGACGTCCGGACGTTCGACGTGCCCTACGGCAACGGCCCGGGCGAGTGCCTGCACTTGCTCAGCCTGATCTCGCCGGTCGCCGACGACCTCGCGGTCGCGCACCTCCCCCAGCTCCCGGCCGGGCTCCACGAGCTGCTCGGGGATCTCGGCGTGCGCATCGTGCCGGTGCCCACCGAGGAGATGGCGACGCTCGGCTGCAACGTGCTGGCCGTGCGCCCGAGGGTCGTGATCATGGCGGAGGGGAACCCGCGGACCGAGCGCGCGCTGCGCGACGCGGGCTGCGAGGTTCACCCGTTCGCGGCGGGCGAGGTGGGGGTGAACGGGGGCGGCGGCCCGACCTGCCTCACGCGGCCGCTCCTGCGGGGATGAGCCTCACCGCGCGACCGTGCGCGACCACATCTGCATCATCGTGCGCACCACCTCGCCGCTCGGCGGGGGCGCCATCGGTGGGATGTCCATCCGCACCCCGCGGTCCGCGAGGCGGTTGAACGGGTTCTGCGCGTCCGGCGTCCTGAGCGGCACGGCGAGATCCGCGGGGCGGAAGCCGTAGCTCAGGGCCATCTCCTGCACCGGGCGGCTCCGGAGCCAGCCCACGAAGGTGCGCGCGGCGGCGTGCTGCGCGTCGGTGACCCAGGGCGCGGTGACCATGTCGACGGGGTGGTCGCTCCAGAGCGTGTTGGCCGGGTAGTACACCCGGAGCTTGCCCCAGCGGCCGTCGGCGGTGCCGATGTGGGAGAGCGCCACGCTCTCGTACACGACGGCGACGTCGTACTTCGACGGACCGAAGCGGAGCATGTCCGTCATGAAGGCGTCGGTCGACGGCTCCAGCGTGGGCACGCCCTTCTCCACCTCGCGGACGAAGCCCTGGAAGGCGGGCCGGAGCAGGTCGGAGACCTCGATCCCGCCGCGCTTTCCGTAGTAGTCGAGGCTCATCGCATAGAGCGCCTGGAGCCCCGAGTTCGACCGCATCGGGTCGGAGTGGCCGACCTTCACGAACCCCCACGATGCGCTGCCGCCGAGGGCGGGCCAGCCCTCGGGCGCGGTGACGCCCGCGTGCAGCGTGCGCCACCCCAGGTTGCCGCCCGAGGCCTTGAGGAGCGCGGCGCCGCGATCCTCCCACGCCACGAACACGAGCGGGGTGATGACCAGCGGCTGGGGCGCGTCCTCGCCGCTCGTCGCGAAGAGGTCGGCCTGGTGCCTCGCCCTGTAGTCCGCGGCGACGAGGTTCTGCACCAGCGAGTCGGCCGGGCTGAAGAGCGTGGGCTTCTCCTTGCCGTCCTCGATGGCGCGCGCCATGTCGAGCGAGCCCATCGCCGTGAGCGTGACGCGGATCGAAGGGTGCGTGTGCTGGAACGTCGTGGCCGCGGCCTCGACCCACGCCTTCTTCTCGGAGCTGTAGAGCATCGAGATCTCGGTGACGGCGGGCGGAGCTGCCGGCGGCGTCGCGGCGGCCTTCGCCTCCGCCGTGAGCGGCGTGGGCACCGGCTCGGCGTGGGCGGCGCGCTGCCTGCACCCGGCGTCGAAGAGGGCGAGAAGGGCGGCGGCCGCGAGGCCGACGGCGCGGAGGTCGAGCGGAGTCGTCATGATCCACCTCCCGTGGTGTTTTTCTTCGTTTTCCCCTGAAGAGAACGTTGGGACGCCGCTTGTCGGGACCGTGACGACAAAGGCTCGGCGCGGCGTCGACGCGCATGGAGTAGAGTCGGCGCATGCTGCTCACACGGGCCGAATCCACCGGATTCCGCGAGACCTCCCTCCACGCCGACGTCATGCGCTTCGT
The DNA here is from genome assembly GCA_963827955.1 of uncultured delta proteobacterium. Lineage (GTDB taxonomy): Bacteria > Myxococcota_A > Polyangia > Polyangiales > Polyangiaceae > CAWHDJ01. The sequence continues at coordinate 1,430,982 of CAWHDJ010000018.1, forward strand.
CTGCGCGCTCGACGACCGCCGCGACCCGCGACTCCGCCTGTCGATGTTCGGGATGAGCCTGGGCGGCCTCGAGCTGCCGCTGCTCGTCCTCTCCAAGGACGGCGTCCGCACGCCCGCGGAGGCGCGGCGCACGGGGCGCCCGGTCGTACTGATGCTCGACGGGATCCACCCCGGCGAGGTCGAGGGCAAGGAGGCGAGCCTCGCGCTCGTCCGCGACATGCTCGACAACAAGCACCCCGCCTGGCTCGACGAGATTGTCTTGCTCGTGGTGCCGCTCTTCAACCCCGACGGCAACGACGCGCTCGACCCGGCGAACCGCCGCCTCGACCTGAAGAAGCTCAGCGGCCAGCGCGGCCCGGTCGTGGGCACCCGCACCCAGAGCGCGGGAATCAACCTCAACCGCGACTACCTCCGCCAGGCCGCGCCCGAGATGCGCATGCTCCAGCAGCAGGTCTGCCTCCCCTGGGCGCCCGATCTCACCATCGACAACCACGCGACCAACGGCTCGGTGCACCGCTTCCAGATGACGGTCGACGTGCCGCACACGATCGAGTCCGGCCGGGCCGAGCCCATCGCGTTCATGCGTGATCGCGTGGTCCCCGAGGTGATGGCGGCCGTGAAGAGGCGGGGCTTCGAGAGCGGCTGGTACGGCAACTTCGTGGAGGACGAGCGCGTGCTCGACGCGGACGGCGAGGTCGATCCCGACTCCCCGGTCGGCCTCGGCTGGATGACGTACCCGCACCACCCGCGCTTCGGGTCCAACTACCGCGGCCTCACCAACCGGCTCGACGTCCTGCTCGAGTGCTACAGCTACCTGCCGTTCGAGGAGCGCGTGGCGACCGCGTTCGGCCTGGCAGATCGAGCTCTTGACCTGGGCCGCCGCGCACGCCGCCGACATCCGCGAGGTCGTGGCGCGGAGCGCGCGGCCGCCGGAGAAGGTCGCCGTGCGCTACCGGCTCGAAGCCACGGACGCGCCCGTCGACGTGCTCACCTACCGCCCGCGCACCTTCGAGGGGGAGCCCGTCACGCTGCGGCTCCCGCACCACGCCCGCTTCGTCGGGACCACCGTGGTGGCGCGGCCCGGCGCGTACCTCGTCCCGCCGGCCATCGCCGAGCACCTCCGGCTGCACGGCCTCCGGGTCGACCCCGCCGACGGCGTGCACGACGTCGAGGTCGCGCGCGTGACCACGGTGGGGACCGAGGGCGGGCGCGCCATCCTGGAGGCGGGGAAGGTGGGCGAGGTGAGCGTGGCGTGGCGGGAGGAGGCGCGGCGCGTGCCCGAGGGCTGGTCGCGGGTCGACACGGATCAACCGCTCGGCGCCATCGCCGTCTACCTCTGCGAGCCCGAGAGCGACGACGGGGTGGTGGAGAACGGCGTCGTGCCCGCGCCCGCCGTCGGCGACGAGCACCCCGCCTGGCGCCTGCGCTGAGCGGGCTCCCGTGGTATGGCGCCACCCGTCATGGCGCACGACTTCATCATCATCGGGTCCGGGTTCGGGGGCAGCGTGGCGGCGCTCCGCCTGGTCGAGAAGGGCTACAAGGTCCTCGTCCTGGAGCGCGGCAGGCGCTTCGGCCCCGAGGATTTTCCCAAGACCAACTGGGACCTGCCCCGGTGGATGTGGGCGCCCGCGCTCGGGCTGCGGGGCATCTTCAAGATGAGCTTCTTCCCGCACGTCACCGTGGTCCACGGGGTCGGCTACGGCGGCGGCTCGCTCGTCTACGCCAATACGCTCCCCGTCCCGGCGGATCCCTTCTTCCGCGCCAAACCCTGGGGAGGCCTCGCCGACTGGAAGGCCGAGCTCGCCCCCCACTATGCGACCGCGAAGCGCATGCTCGGCGCGGTGCGGAACCCGAACCTCACCTACGTCGACGAGGTGATCCGGGAGGTCGGCCGCGACATGGGCAAGGAGCCCGCCTTCCACCCCACCGACGTCGCGGTCTACTTCGGCAAGCCGGGCGAGACCGTGCCGGACCCGTTCTTCGGCGGCAAAGGCCCTGCGCGCACGGGGTGCACCTCGTGCGGCGCGTGCATGACGGGCTGCCGCTTCGGCGCCAAGAACACGCTCGACAAGAACTACCTCTACCTCGCCGAGCGCCTGGGCCTCGACGTCGAGACCGAGACCGAGGTCACCGCCGTCCGCCCCGAGCCCGGCGGAGGCTACCGCGTCGACGCGCTCTCCGGCCTGCCCCCGGGCCGGCGGCGCGCCAGCGCCTTCTCGGCCAAGAACGTGATCTTCGCGGGCGGCGTGATGGGCACCGTCCCGCTCCTGCTCCGCCTCAAGGGCGACCCGCAGGGCCTCCCGCGGCTCTCCGACCGCGTGGGCGACTTCGTTCGCACCAACTCCGAGTCGCTGATCGAGGTCGTGAGCGAGCGGCGCGACCAGGATCTTCTCGAAGGGCATCGCCATCGGGTCCATCCTCGAGACCGACGAGCACTCCCACGTCGAGCCCACCCGCTACGGCGCGGGGTCCGGCTTCTTCCGCCTCCTCGCCGCCCCGCACGTCTCCGGCGCCACGCTGCTCACGCGCCTCGCGCACTTCGCCGGCGTGGTGGCGAAGAACCCGCTGAAGGCGCTGCGCGCGGCGGCGGTGCCCGACTTCTCCAGGTACAGCATCATCCTGCTCTACATGCGGACGCTCGAGGGCTCGCTCCGGATGAAGCTCGGCCAATCGGTCACGACGGGCTTCACCGAGGGCGTGACCACCGAGCTCGGCGACGGCCCCGCCCCCACCGCGTCGATCCCCGAGGCGACCGAGATCGCGCAGCGCGTGGCCGACAAGGTCCAGGGTTTCCCCGTCAGCCTGGTCACGGAGACCGCGCTGGGAATCCCGACCACGGCGCACATCCTCGGCGGAGCGTGCATGGGGGACTCGCCCGAGACCGGCGTCATCGACAAGGAGCACCGGGTCTTCGGCTACGAGGGCCTCTACGTGATCGACGGCTCCGCAGTGTCGGCGAACCCCGGGGTGAACCCCTCGCTCACGATCACGGCCCTGGCCGAGCGCGCGATGAGCCGGATCCCGGCGAAGAGCGCCGGGGCCTCGGCATAGGCGTCAGGGAACTTCAATCCTAACCGCGCCCGGAGCGAGCTGCCGTTTACGGCAGCTCGCGGAGGAAGCGGGGGCCGCAGGTCTGCTCGACGGCGCCTAGTGCGAAGCCGCGCCCCCCGCTTCCTCCGCGTCCCGCCTTCGGCGGGACGCTCCGGGCGCGGTTAGGATGGTGTTTGTGGCGCGCCTCGCGGGCTAATGAGCCTGGAGCCACGGCGCGAGCAGCTCCTCCCCCCGCTCCCACAACAGCCGCCCGTTCCCCTCGTCGATCGCCGCGGGGGACGCCGTCTTGCGGCGCATCAGGTGCATGTACCATCCGGTGTCGCCGGCCAGCTCGGGGGCGGCCGCGAGGTAGACCACGGGGGCGGCCGCGTCCTCGGGGCTTCGGAAGAAGGCCTTCATCACCATGTCGAGCGGGCGCTGAACGAAGCCAGGCGCGTCGCGGGCGATGCGCGAGGCGACGGCGCCGGGGCAGAGGGCGTGGACCGAGACGGAGGGCCGCCCGCCCGTCGTGAGGCGGCGGGCGAGCTCGGTCGCCAGGGTGGTGAGCGCGAGCTTCGTGCCGCCGTAGACCCGCATCGCGTCCGTGACGCCGTGATCGGCGAAGGCGCCGAAGCGGTCGAAGTCGAGCCCCGCGGACGAACGGTGCGCCTCCGAGGTGACGTACACGATCCGCGGGATCGCCGTCCCCGTGCGCCCGTTCGACGCATAAACGGAGTTCGGGATCACCCCGCTCGCGAGCAGCCTCCGCGGGAAGAGGTGGTTCGCCAGGTAGTGCACCGCGAACATCTCCTCGAACCCCTGCTTGGTCCTCCGCGCGTTGTTCGCGGCGAGGCCCGCGTTGCCGACGAAGAGATCGAGCGTCTCCCCGCGGCGCGCGAGCTCGTTCGACAGGGCGACGATCGAGTCCAGGTCCGAGAGATCCACGCGCAGCATTTCCACCGAGCGCGCCAAACAACCGCTCTTCCGGACGACGTCCTCGCCGGCCTCCGGGATGCCGCTCCGGCACGCCAGCAGAACGCGGGCCCCGCGGCGCGCGAGGTCGACGGCGACCGCCTTGCCCAGCCCGCTGCTCGCGCCGGTCACCAGCGCCGTCTTGCCGTCGAGGCGCACGCTCGGGTCGAGCGGCGCGAGGCCGCGCTCGCGGCTCCGGAGGTCGTAGATGGCCGTGAAGACCGCGCCGACCGCGCTGTCGTGGCCGAGGCCGCTCGGCGCGGCCTGCGCCTGCACCTCCTCGCGCTCGGCCTTCTCCCGCCGGATGCCGAAGCGGGCGCGGTAATCGGCGAAGGTCTCCTCGATCCGCGCGGGGCTCAGGCCGAAGTCGCGCGTCCTGTAGACGTGCCGCCCGTAGCGGTGCTGCACGTCGCGCGCGAGCACCGCCCGCATCGCGGCCTCCGCCGGGGCGTCGAGCGAGAGGCCCGCGTGCGCGTAGATGCGCGACACCTCCTCGAGCGGGTCCTTCAGGAGATCGTAGTACGAGACGTCCACGCAGGAGGCCTCGGCGCCCTCGGCCCGCGCCGAGAGCGATCGGTCGATCATCCGGCGCACCTTGCGCAGCCAGTGCCGGCCGACCTCGCGCGCGTCAACGTGGTCCGAGAACACGCCCCGGCCGTGGGCGACCATGCTGCAGAAGGAGCCCATCGTGGCGTGCGGATCGCGGTGCGTCTGGACGATGATCGCGTCGGGGAACACCGTGAGAAGCTCACGCAGGTTCTCCATGTGGTTCGGCGTCTTCAGCACCCAGAAGTCACCCGAGCGCTGCCAGGCGAGCACGGCGAGCGCGCGGGCCAGCCAGCGGTACGCAGGGACCATGTCCTGCCCCTCCAGCCACGCGGCGTAGGTCGGCACGTGGAGCGTGGCCTCGGGCGCCTGGCTCGTGAAGGCGTGGTCGAGCAGGAGCACGTCCTCCTCCGGCGCGTCGGACTCGACGGGGTGGATGGCGAAGAACTCGGGGGCCAGCGCGCGGAGCCCCAGCTCGGCGCCCTTGGCCTCGGCCCGCCGGCGGAAGGAGCCCGTCCGGCCCTCGCCGGGGAGCGGCGCCGGGTGCAGCGCCTCCCACGACATGAGCGCGCGAGCCCGGGGGTCGGCGGCGATGAGCCGGTGCAGCATCGTGGTGCCGGTGCGCTGGAGGCCGGCGATCACGATGGGCCTCGGGACGGGAGATCTCGGCGATCTCCGGGTGCGCGCGGTGGAGCTCCTCCACCCGCAGCCGGTTGACGAGCATCGCCACGATGCGCCCGCGCATGATCGCGCGCCCGAGCGCGTGCAGCCGCGCCTCGCGCTCGATCGACTCCACCAGCACGCCGAGCGGCTCGCGGAAGCTGGGGTCGCCGAAGGCCGAGAGCCCGCTGGTCGCCTCCGCCGCCTTCAGCATGTCGTCGACGTCGAGCCGCGCCGGCGCGCTCACCCGGTTGTAGAGCCGGGCCGGCGCCGGCCTCTTCGGGTGGGCGTAGTCGGTGGAGGTGACGAGCTCTCGCGGGCGCATGGGATCCTATGCGCCTACCGTGCGCCTACCGAACCGCGAGCGCAAGCGAGCGGATGCCAGGAGGCGCGGCGTCTTCATGCCCTCGCACGCGTGGCGCTACAGGTAGCGCGGCGCGTGCGAGGGCGTGTCGACGTAGGTGCTCTCTGGCGCCCGCTCCCTGGCGGTCGCGGTTCGGTATGTGCTGTCTAGCGTCGGAGGTCCGCGAGCTTCACGATGCGGGTCCGGGGCACGGGGTGGGCGTCGGCGCGTACCCAGCGGAAGCACATGGTGCCCTGCGGGTGGCCGACGGTGGTGATCCAGTTCGGGAGGCCCGGGTCGGTGTGCGCCACGACGAGGCGCACCGAGCCGTCCGGCTCGGGCTTCGCGGTGTGCTTGTTCAAGTGGATGGTGAAGTACCTGTAGTCGAGCGACTCCATCCAGTAGTTGTTGAGCTGGAAGTTCCAGTGCTCGCAGCGCGGCGGCGTGACCTCGATGACCAGGGCCTCGTCGGGCGCGAGCCTCCAGTGGCTGTGGTAGTAGGCGATGTTGGGGTCGCCCCCGGCGCGGTTCGAGACCTCCTGGTCGAAGCGCGGCAGCTCGTTCGAGTGCCGCTGGAAGTCGCGCGCCCACTTGGCGAACAGCAGCGACGCCCCCGCCACCAGCGTGCCCGCGTTCTTGAGCCCCTCGTCCACCTGCGCGGGCGTGATCGGCTTCGGGCGCTGGGGGCCGTCGACCCGCTCGATGCGCAGCGTGGCGAGCTTCTCGGTCGCCCGGTCGAGGAAGGTCTGCCGCACGATGAGCAGGCCCGTCTCCGGCGTCATGGGCAGCCAGTTCCCCGGCCGCCGCTGGCAGCTCACCGCGATCTCGAAGTCGCCGCGCTCGTCCAGCTCGAGCGACGACGCCTCCAGGAACCCGGTGGGCGGCATGCCGCCGCCCTGCCCGTAGTGCCCCGCCTGCGTCCCGAAGGCGAGGTAGCTCACCGTCCCGCGGTTGCCCCGGATGCGGTACTCGCAGGCGCCGCTGATGCTGGCGTTCTGGTAGTAGTTGTCCGGGTTGTCGGCGCCCATCTTCACGGTCTCGTGGACCACGCGCTTGAGCACCGGCGCCTCGGGGTCGGCGTCCTCCAGGAACCCTTCGAGCCCGGCGCGGGCCAGGCGGCTCAGGTAGCGGTACCCCTCGGCCTGGCTCGCCGCGTCCTGCGGGGCGCCCGGGAAGCGGAGCGAAGCGCCGGCCGCCTTGAGCGTGTCGCAGAACTCGTCCCACGCCTCGCCGCCGACGATCCTTTCCTCGGAGACGCCCTCGGGGGTGAGGCCGCGGAGCTTCAGCCAGAGCTTCTGGGCCCGCCTCACGCCGTCGAGAGCGCCGATGAGTGCCCTGCGCATGCGGCGGCGGAGCTTACACGCCTTTCGCCCGGCGCGTCATCCCGACCGCCCGCTTTGACGCGACGCATTGTGGAACCGCGCCGCGTTCCAATGAACCGCGTCGCCTTCCAATGAACCGCGACGCCTTCCGAGACAACCGCGACGCCTTTCGAGAGAACCGCGACGCCTTCCAAGACAACCGCGACGCCTTTCGAGAGAACCGCGACGCCTTCCAAGACAACCGCGACGCCTTTCGAGAGAACCGCGACGCCTTCCAAGACAACCGCGACGCCTTTCGAGAGAACCGCGACGCCTTTCAAGACAACCGCGACGCCTTTCGAGAGAACCGCGACGCCTTTCAAGACAACCGCGACGCCTTTCGAGAGAATCGCGATGCCTTCCGAGAGAACCGCGACGCCTTTCGAGACAACCGCGACGCCTTTCGAGAGAACCGCGACGGCTTTCGAGAGAACCGCGACGCCTTTCGAGACAACCGCGCCGGGTTTCGATCAGAAGGCGTCGGGTTTCGATCGAAACGCGCCGCGCTCCGCCGGAACGCGCCTCGCTCCGCCGGAACGCGCCGCGCTTCGCCGGAACGCGCCGCGATCCGTCAGGATCGCCGGCGCTTCGCGGTCTTCTTCCCCTTCCGCACGATCTCGGTCGTCAGGTGCTCGTGCAGGAGGCGGCGCAGCGCGGTGATGACGGGCTCGTAGAGGACGGTGGCGAGGGGGCCCTCGAGCCGGTGCTCGTCGTGGAAGAGCGCGAGCGTGCGGCCGTCGAGCCAGTCGCCGCGGAGCTTGGCGACGGCGGCCCAGGCGTAGACGGAGGTCGGCGCAAGACAGCGTGATTGGCGGAGACCCCGGAATTCTCTTGACACGCGGTGGACGTGGGACGACGCCTCGCCGGCCTTGCCGCCACGCTTCGACCCTCCGCCGCGCTTTCTCTTGCAGCGCGCCTCCTCGCCGCCTGCGCGCCGGCTCTTCCCCCATCCGATGTCGAGGGTCCGCCGGCCCGCCAGCCCACGATCCCCACGGCTCCTCCTCCGGTGGCAGCGCCCGCGACGCCCGTGGAGCATGGCCGTGGCGTGAGCAATGACGAAGCGCGGGCGGCGGCCCAGAGAGCCGCCCACGCGCTCCCCGGCGGCGGCGTCGTCGGTGGCGTAATCTCGTGGGAAGCGCGTGCCGTCAACGCCAAGAAAGCCTGCGATGGCGGCAATGCCGCGAGCTGCGCCGACCTCGGCCTCCTCTTCTCGCAAGGCCGTGGGGTGATCAAGGACGAGGCCCGGGCCGCAGCCCTCTTCACCAAAGCCTGCGATGGCGGCTCCGCCGATGGGTGCGTCGGCCTCGGCCTTCGGGTCTTGCAAGGCCGTGGGGTGATCAAGGACGAGGTGCGGGCGGCGGCCCTCTTCACCAAAGCCTGCGATGGCGGCGAAGCCCGGGGTTGCAACAATCTCGGCATCCTGTTCGCGCAAGGCCGTGGGGTGAGCAAGGACCTCGCCCGGGCCGCAGCCCTCCTCACCAAAGCCTGCAACGGCGGCTATGCGGGGAGTTGCACCGACCTCGGCGGTCTGTTCTTGAACGGCCGTGGGGTGACCAAGGACAAGGCCCGGGCCGCAGCCTTGTTCACCAAAGGCTGCGAAAGCGGCGATGCCCTGGGTTGCAAGAGCCTCGGTGCTCTGCTTGCCGGGAGTGCTCCGTCAGCAACGCAGGCTCAGCCTCCCCACGAATAGGAGACCTCGAGGAGGATCTCGCGGTGTACACGCAGACCTTGCAGCGCTGCCAGCTCGCGATGGGGGCGCGCGCGGCGGCCTCGCCGTGACGCCGCCCCGCTACTGCCGGTGGCAGAGCCCGTTGACGCGATCCACGAGGGGCTCCTCCCGCTTCATGGCCGCGTCGAGGTCGCGCGCCCCGTCGCCGCGAACGCTCGCGTCCCCCCGGCGCGCCGCGGCGGCCACGCTCCGCAGGGCGGCGGAGGTCGCGCGCAGCGTCTTCGGGTACTCGGCCGCCCACGCGACGAGCTCGGGCTGCTTCGGGCCCACGGCCTCGATCTCGTGCGCCATGGCGTCGCGGATGGTGGCCATCTTCTCGAGGTCGTCGAGGCCGGCGTAGCCGTCCATCTTCTCGAGGGCGTCCACCCCGTGGTTCACGATGTCAATCAGCGCCACGCACTCGGCGCTCTGGCCCGCCGCCGTGCCCGGGCTCGCCGCGGAGGGGGCGACGCCCGCCGGCGCCGCGGCGCTCCCGCCACAGCCGGCGAGCGCGGCGATGACCATGAGCCAGTGCGCCCGCATGAGCGCCTGCATACGCGCCTGCATGCGCGAAGGAGACTCGGTCGCCCGCGCGACGTCAACGCGCTTCGGTGGATCGCGCGGCTCGACACCCGCCTCCCCCGGCGGCACGATGGGCCCGAGCGACCATGTGGACCGAACGAATCGAGCCCGAGGCCCTGGCCCCCAGCGAGCTCGACGATCGCCTCGCCCGCGGGTGGTACCGGATGGGCGCCGGGCTGATCACCACCGATCTCCTCCTCATGGACGGGGAGCTCCGCACGACCGTCTGGACCCGGCTCGACGTGCGCGGGCACCGCTTCCAGCGCTCGATCCGCAAGCTGATGGCCCGGAACGCCCGCCGCTTCCAGGTGCGCGTCGGCGCGCTCGTGATGGACGATGCGCGCGAGGCGCTCTACGCCCGCTACCTCGAGAGTGTGGGGGGCGAGCGCGCCGAGAGCCTGCACATCGTCGTCGGCGGGGAGCATGGCCGGGCGCTCTTCGACACGCGCGAGATCAGCGTCTGGGACGAGGGCCGGCTGGTGGCCTTCTCCTGGTACGACCTGGGCCAGCACAGCGTAGAGAGCCTGATCGGCGTCTACGACCCCGACTTCAAGAAGCACAGCCTCGGCCTCTACACGATGCTCTGCGAGGTCGTGCAGACCGCCGAGCTGGGGAAGCACTACCACTACGCGGGGTACGTGCTCGCCGAGCCCTCGTCGATGGACTACAAGCGCCGCGTCGGAGGGCTGGAATACCTCGATCCGGCGACGTCGCGCTGGATCCCCGAGCCCCCGTTCGCCCCCGGCCAGTCCCCCGCCGAGATCCTGCGCAGCAGGCTCGACGCCGCCGGGAGCGAGCTCCGGGAGGCCGGGATCGAGGCCGTCCGCTACCTCAACCCCTCGATGCGGATCCGCGGGCTCCTGGAGCAGGTCCCGCAAGCTCCGCACCAGCCGCTCCTCCTGGTGTGCGGGTCGAAGGGAGACCGCCGGGTGCTCGTCGCCTGGGAGCACGACCGGGGGGTCTACTCGCTCGTGCGGGCGCGCGCGGTGATCGCCACCCTGACCCGCCCCGCCGCGCCCCGGGAGGATATCCTCATCTTCCTCGTCGAGGCAGCCCTGGGCGAGGTCGGCTCCGCCGAAGGGGTCGCCGGCCTCGCCGGGGCCGAGCTGGCTTCCCTCGCGCGCTGAGCCCTCACCCCCCCAGCCCCATGGGGCCTGCCGGGGCGCACGACAAACGCAATCCGAACCGCGACCGGAGCGAGCCGCCGAAGGCAGGCTCGCGGAGGGAGCGGGGGGTGCGGCATCGCATCACGCGCCGTCGAGCAGACCTGCGGCCCCCGCTTCCTCCGCGTCCCGCCTTCGGCGGGACGCTCCGGGCGCGGTTAGGTTTGTAAGCCCGTGGCGCAGGCTGACGCTGATGGAGGCTGGGGGCGGGTAGATTGAACGCCGTCGTCGCCCGTCAGAGGGGCCCACGACCCGACCGGGAGGACGACCATGGCACAGACGAGGCGAACGATCGGGCGGCGGGCGTGGATCCCGTTCGCCGCGCTGGTGGTGACGGCGGCGGCGTGTACGACGCCTACGGGGAAGCCCGCGGCGACGTCCGGGCTCGAGGAGCGATCCGCGACGGCGTCCGTGCCGGCGAGCCTGGCGGCGCCGGTTCCGGACGACCCGAGCACGGTGGGGCTCACCTCGACGATCAAGAGGGTGACCGTCTTCTCCGATCGCGCGCTGGTGACGCGCGAGGCGTCGACCAAGGCCGGCACGGAGCCCACCGTGTACGCCTTCCGGCACCTGCCCGGCTGGGTGGACGAGGGCTCGGTGCGCGTCGGGGCGAGCGCCGCCCGCATCCTCGACGTGCGCGTGAACCGGGCCTACCTCGCCCGCGCCACGGACCCGACCTACCGCAAGGCGGAGTCCGAGCTGCGCGACCTGAACGCCCGGATGGAGGCGCAGGACGACGAGCTCGCGGTCCTCGTCGCGCAGGCCAAGCAGGTGGAGGACGTGCGCGCCTTCTCCCAGGACAAGGTGAGCAAGGACGTCACCGTCGCCAACCTGGGCATCGGGACGTACGCCAGCGTCGTCGACTACGTCTCGAAGACCCTGCGGGACACGGCGAAGGCGCGGCGCGCGGTCGAGGCCGAGCGCGAGGAGCTCGGCCCCGAGATCGAGGCCGCGAAGAAGCGCGTCGAGGAGCTCACGGGGCTGACGCAGATCGAGGAGACGACGGTCTACGTCACCCTCCAGGGGCAGGCGCCGGCCGACACGTCCGTCACGCTCACGTACATGCTCCCGGGCGCGACCTGGGAGCCTGTCCACGAGGTGCGGGTGACGGAGGCCGCGCCGGGCTCGGTCGAGGTGACGTCGTTCGCGGTGGTCACCCAGGCGAGCGGCGAGGACTGGACGGGCGCCGAGCTGGCGTTCTCCACGCAGTCTTCCACCGCGGCGGTGCGCATCCCGGAGCTGGAGGCTCTCACGCTGGGGGACACGCACGCCGCCACGCAGATGATGGAGCGGAAGGAGGCCTCGTTCAGCCGCGCGGAGTCCGCGTTCCAGGGGCAGAACCGGCTCTGGAACAAGCACATCCAGGGCTCGGAGGAGGGCAGCGCGTTCGAGGAGGTCTACAAGACCAACTTCGAGGCGCTCCAGGTCGTGCAGGCCAAGACGGTGCAGATCTTCCAGAGCCTCCAGCAGCGCGGGACGACGGCGCAGCTCAAGGCGCTGAGCCCCACCAACGTGCGCGCGGACGGCCGCTCGGTGCGGGTCCCCATCGGGAGGGCGACGCTCGCCGCCAAGCAGGTCATCGTGGCCGCGCCCGAGCAGTCGCTCAACGCGGCACGCACGCTGGAGATGCGCAACGAGAGCGGGCAGGCGCTCCTCCCGGGGAACGTGGCGCTCTACCAGGACGGCGCGTTCCTGGGCATGACCAACCTCGACTTCGTGGCCGACGGCGAGCCGTTCTCCCTGTTCCTCAGCGTCGCGGACCAGCTCAAGATTTCGCGCGTGCTCGACAAGAAGCACAGCGCGCTCCTGCACAAGCAGCGCACGCAGATGCAGCTCGCGTTCGTGGTCACGGTGGAGAACCTCTCCCAGAAGCCCGTCACGTTCACCCTGGCCAACCGCGTCCCCGTCTCCGAGGAGAAGGGAGATCGTCATCAGCGGGGTGAAGATCAGCCCCGACGCCAAGCCCGACTCGAAGGGCATCCTGCGCTGGCCGCTCACGCTCCAGCCCAGGGAGACGCGCAAGGTCGAGATCCAGTACCAGATCGAGTACCCGCCGACGCTGGTCCTGGAGATGCGCCGCAACCAGACCCCCGAGCCCGCCCCGGCCGAGGCCCGCCCGGGGATGGCCGCGCCCGCCGCCCCCGCGCCGAAGGCCAGGGCCTACAATCTGAAGCACGACCTCATCCGGCTCGAGGACGGGTTCTGACGGCATGAGCGTTCACCAGTGCCTGGGGCTTTCAATCCTAACCGCGCCCGGAGCGTCCCGCCGAAGGCGGGACGCGGAGGAAGCGGGGGGTGCGGCTTCGGACCAGGCGCCGTCGAGCAGACCTGCGGCCCCCGCTTCCTCCGCGAGCCGCCGTGAACGGCGGCTCGCTCCGGGCGCGGTTAGGATGGCGTTTGTGAAGCGCCCGGGAGGTTAACGCTCATGGGTGCTGACGGCCTACGCCGCAACCGCGAGGCGCTCCGGCGGGCGGAACTCCGCGGTCGCGCCCGCGAGGCCGATCTCCACCACGCGATCCCAGTAGCGGGAGCCCGCCTGCACCGCCGCGCGGTGCGCTGCCGGAACGCGCAGGCGGATCTGTTCCGCCGTCCGGTTGAAGCGGCGGAACAGCCTCACCACGTGTCGCCAGCGCGTCGACGGGACGCCGAGCGCCGTGGCGAGGTCGTCGCCGAGGAGGCCGCGCGCGAGGCCGTGGCCGAGATCGCGCTGGAGGCGCGCAGCGCGCAGCTCGGCCGGCGTCGTCTTGCCCTCGAGGGGAGAGTCGAAGAGCGCGCGGGTGAGGGCGCGGGAGTCTTCGTCCGGCGCGCCCTGGGTGGCGCGGATCAGCTCGGCGAGCTGGCGCGCCTCGAGCCGCTCGCGGGCGTGAGATCCCGGTCGCTGCCGATGACCCAGCCCACGTAGCGCCAGAGCTGCATGTAGCGCTCGCTCTCCCCCGGGGCAATCTCGAGGCCGAGCGTGCGCAGGCCGTCGAGCACGACGAGCGAGAAGAGCAGCGTGGTCGCGGACATGTCGTGCTGGTTCAGGGGCGCGCCCCAGCGCGCCTCGTCCCAGCGGCCGGAGCGCAGGATCATGCGGCGCACCTGGGCGTGCACGAGGCGCACCTTGACCGTGATCCCGAAGCCGTCGCCGCCGGGCCGCATGCCGCCCGGGCGGCAGACGGCCTGCACGAAGCGCGACGTCTCGTTGAGCCGCCGCGCGGCCTGCTCCGTCAGCCTGCCGGACATGACGAGCGGCTTGTTGCCGGCGGGCGACGCGTAGCCGAGCACGAGCGAGCACGCGCCCAGCACCATGCCGCCGAAGGGGCCCGCGCGCATGAGCAGCTCGCCGCCCTGATCGAGCGCGTCCCAGTCGACCCAGGGAGGCACGCGCTCGGCCTCGGCGAGCAGCGCGCGCACCGCCTCGGGCGCGCCGCTCGCCGCGCCGGCGCCGCGCGCGAGCGCCTCGTCGAGCAAGGCCCAGGCGCGGCCGGGCGCCTCTTTTGCGAGGGCCTCCACGGCGGCGTCGGCCAGGGGGTCGACGCGGAAGAAGTAGGGGGCGAGCCGGTCCACGCGGTCGCCGAAGCGAGCCCGCGAGGCGTCGAGGTTGGAGAAGCGCGTGGGGATCATGCGGGCGTCGGCACTCCAGGGTAGGTGCTACGCGCCCGCGCGACCAGGGGCGGCGGTGGGCAGGCGCGCCTCAGCGCTTGGTGTCGCTCACCGGGTGCTCCGGCCCGGGCGGTCTGCCCGAGGCGAGCGACTCGTCGAAGCGCTCCTGCGTGAGCCCGCAGCTCGTGGAGAGCTTGGTGTCCGCGTGCGGGTCGTCGCTCCGGGCGATCGACTGCGAGTGCGCGCGCTCCGGCTGCGCCTCGCTGACCGGATGGCGGCTCCCCGGCTTGCCCGTCGCGAGCGTCGTGCCCTGCCCCGGGTCGACCGGCGGCGCGCAGTGCACCGGCCGGGGAGGGGGCAGGGGCGTGTCGCGAGGCTCGAAGAGCGGCGCGAGCCCCGGGCCGAGGTGCGTCTGCAGCCGGTGGCGCGCGTCCTCGGGGATCGCCTCGCCGAGGACCTGGCAGACGGCCTGCGCGTGCTCCGCGCCGAACGAGCGCTCGACCCCCTCGCCGCGGGCGACGCGGTGGTAGAGCTCGTCGACGTCGAAGTCGCGCTCGTACTGCGCCGTGAGGAGGTGGCGGGCAATCGCGTCGGGCAGCTCGCCGGCGACGGCGACCGCCTCCTCCTCCAGCAAGCGGCGGCCGAGGACGCGGACCACGACGGAGAGCGCTCGCTCGGCGTCGTCCAGGGCCTCGAAGCCGGCGCGGAGCTGGATCTCGGAGAGGATGTCGGCGTACGTCATGGCGGCAGCGCCGGTCGCAACGGGCGTGCCACGAGGCTTCGAGCCCCCCGCCGGGCGCTTCCTTCCACCTTGTCAACCAGGCCACGGGCTTGTGAGATTGCGTCATGAGCCCCGCCACCGACTGGAAGGAAGCCGTCCCCGCCGACGAAGCCGAGCGCTTCGAGCGCCACGCCGAGGCGCTGCGCGACCTGCAGCGCAGCGCCGCCGCCGCCTCGGGCAAGACGAGCCGCGCCCTGCACGCCAAGGCCCAGGCCGGCGTGGAGGCCGAATTCACCGTGCTCCCCGATCTCCCCGAGCACGCCCGCGCCGGCGTCTTCGCGTCGCCCGGGACCTACCGGGCCTACGTGCGCTTCTCCAACGGCGCGGGCCGGCACCAGCCCGACCGAAAGCCCGACGTGCGGGGCGTGGCCATCAAGGTCGTCGGCGTAAACGGGAAGAAGATCATCCCCGGGCTCGAGGACGCGAAGACGCAGGACTTCCTCCTCATCAAGAGCCCCGCGACGCCGTTTCGCAACGCGGACGAGTTCGTCGGCGTGGTGCTGGCCGTGAACCGGCCGCTCTCCGGCTTCCCCAGGCTCTTCGGGCAGATCGGCCTCGGCCGCGCGCTCGGCCTTCTCCGCAAGCTCGCCGGGGGGCTCCGCGATCCCACCGCGTCGGTCGCGACCACCCGCTACTACAGCGCGCTGCCCATCCAGCTCGGCCCCTACGCGATCCACTACGCGCTCGCGCCGCACGTGTCGCCCGGTCCCGGCGCCCGCTCCGGCGGCACGCCCGGCTACCTCGGCGAGGAGCTCGCCGAGAGGCTGCGCCGCGGGCCCGTGAGCTACGACTTCCGCGTCCAGTTCTACGCCGACGCCACGCGCACGCCGATCGAGGACGCCTCCGTCGAGTGGCAGGAGAGGGACGCGCCCTTCCTCACGGTCGCCCGCCTCGTGCTCCCGCAGCAGGACCCGGACTCCCCGCGCGGCCGCCGCGTGGCGGACTTCATCGAGCGCATCTCCTTCGATCCATGGCACGCGACCACCGACCTCCGACCGCTCGGCAACATGATGCGCGCGCGCAACCACGCGTACCGGCTGAGCGTGCAGGAGCGCGGCGCGGCGGGCGAGCCGGACGGCACGGAGGATTTCGGCTGAAGACCTGTTCGAGAAAGAGATTGAACCGCCAAGACGCCAAGACGCCAAAAACGCAAAGAGATGATTTCTTCTTTGCGCCTTGGCGTCTTGGCGGTTCAATTCCGGATTGAGGGGAGGGGGGCCGGGCCCTACCCCGCCCCGGCACCTTCGCGCCGCGCGGTGTTCGGCCCGGTCAGGGTCTCGTCGATCATCACGAAGTAGACCAGGAACCGCCCCCAGGCGGCGCCGGGCCGCCGGTGGTGCGCGACGCCGATGCCGAGCGCCAGCGCGGGCGACATGGTGAGCTCGGGGGGCAGCCGCATGCGCTCGAACAACGTGGTCTCGAACGCCCAGCCCTTCACGCCCCTGCCGGGGACGCGCGCGGCGGCGTTCGTGAGCATGTCGTTCAGCGCCTGCTCGGGCGAGCGCTGCCCGAGCTGCACGCTCGAGGCGGCGCGCTGCGCGTCCGCCATCAGCTCGCCGACGAGGCGGAGGGGGGCGACGCGCGAGGCGGCGCGGTACGACGCGAGCTGGTTGGCGATCGTGCGGGCGTCGTCGTCGTGGCGATAGGCGTCGAAGAGGGCGTACGTGCTGAAGAGCGCGCCGTACGCGCGGCCCGCGGAGAACGAGCCGACGGCGACGCGCTCGGCGGTGGGGTCGAGCAGCGTCTCCCGGCCGATGGGGCGGGAGATGGCGGCCTCGACGACCTCGGCCCACGAGCCGGCGTCCGCGAGCGAAATCGAGGTGAAGTGACCGTTGCGGATCGTCCCGTCGACCTCCCACCCCGCGATGAGGCCGAGCGCCACCTGGTCGGCCGTCGCGGAGAAGCCGCTCTGGCCGCCGTCCTCGGACGACGCGAAGTAGTGGGGCGCGAGGCGCGCGGCGGTCTGGCTCTCCTGCTCGGCGATGCGCAGCGCCGGCAGCCTGGCCTCGGCGCGGATGCGGTTGACCTCTCGAACCAGGTCGGCCGACGTTGCGCCCTGCGCCGCGGTGCCCGCGCGCGTGAGCTTGGCGTAGACCTTCCCCGGCGTGCCGGAGGGCCAGACGAGCATCTCGATCAGCGGCTCCCCGAGGACGCGGCCCGGCGGGCTCGCGGACACGGACACCCACGCAACCTCGTCGTCCGTCGCCACGGGGCACGCGATGCGGAAGCGCGGGAGCGCGACGGCGGGGCTCACCTCGCACGCGGAGTAGCCGTAGCGCCCGCGGTTGACGAGCGCGCGCACGCTCATCGCCTGGCCCATCACCTGGCCCTGGATCACCACCTTGCCGTCGGGCCCCGGCACGAACGGCGTCCGCTCCACCCGCACCACCTGCGGGACCACCGCGACGGCGAGCACGGCGCGGCCCCCGTTGCGCACGAAGGCGAACCCGGCCTCGAAGCGGCCCGCCTGCAAGGTCCTGTCGATCAGCGCGCGGATCTGGCCGCGGAACTTCGCGAGGAGCTGGTCGTCCGTGGTGCGCGGGTCCGCCGTGATCTGCGAGAAGGCGGTGCCGCCGAGGCCCTGGGTGGTGCCGCACCGACCGGCGATGAAGCGCTCGAGCATGTCGGCCGGGAGTACCTCGTTCGCCAGGACGAATGCGGCGTTCTCCCGCGCGAGGCAGTGCATCGCCTCGGTCGCGATCGCCGCGTCGCCGCGCGCCGTAACCGCCTCGGCGAAGAGCTTGCCCCAGGGCGAGTCGTCGACGGGCGGGACCTGCTCCATGGCGTCGGGCAGCGGGCCCCTGAGCTCCCACGTGGGCACGTCCTTCGACTGGCTCTCGAAGACGTGCGCCGGCGTCGGGGCGGCGGCAATCTGCGCGAGCGCCTCGCGCGTGGGAAAGACGGTCTGCTCGGTGGAGACCGAGCCCCGCACGGCCGCCCTGGGGGCGGGCTCGGCCCCGCCGCACGCGGCGACGACGAGCGGCAATACGAGGGATATGGCGTAGGGTCGAAGAGGCGGCATGGTCCCGGCCATACCACTGCGGGCCGGCGACGTGCACGCTGCCATGGGGTGCGGGCCCGACGCTGCCCGCTCGGGTGAGGGGAGGGGGCCGGTCAGGATCCGGTCTTCGTGGAGGTAGCGGTGGGCGCGGCGGGTGCGGGCGCGGGGACCTGGCCCTTGATGGCCTTCTTCTGCTTCGCCCCGAGCGTCCCGCGCGCCTTGCGCGTCGCCGCGTTCCGCTCCGCCTTCAGGACCTGCTTCTCCGCGGTGAGCGGGGCGGGCACCTTCTCGGGCTCGATGCCGAGGTTCGTGAGGGCGGGGTTGTTCGGGCCCATCATGCCCTTGACGGCCTCCGTGATGAGGCGGAGGCGTGGGAGCGCCTTGGGCTGGAGCTTGATCCGGGCTTGACGGGCGGCGGCGAGCGCCGCCTTGGCGTCGGCCTCCGCTTGATAGGTGCCCTCGTAGCCCTTCAGCTCGGTGACCACGTCCGCCATGGCCGTGGACTGCGCGTCGACCACCATCGTGGTCGCGCCGCCCGGCGGCTTGGTGCCCAAGCCGTTGACCAACTGGGTGAGCAGACCGAGCGTGGTGCCTGGTGTATCGAATTTCGACG
This sequence comes from uncultured delta proteobacterium, assembly GCA_963827955.1. Lineage (GTDB taxonomy): Bacteria > Myxococcota_A > Polyangia > Polyangiales > Polyangiaceae > CAWHDJ01. The sequence goes on from CAWHDJ010000018.1 coordinate 1,449,327, forward strand.
GCATCGGCAGACCTCCTGGTTTCGCTGCGAGTCGAAACGCGCGACGTCCATCGCGTGTTCCTGCCCGCTGTCGATGGATAGGTGGGTCGCCGTTTTGCCTTGGGCAAGCGCTGGGAGGCGTTGGAAAGTTGCTTCGTTGGGGTGGCCGGGTGCGGCTGAGCGCGAACGGCGATCGGTGGGCGGCGGATCGCGATCGATGGGCGGCGGATCGCGTTTGATGGGCGGCGGACGGCGATTGATGGGCGGCGGATCGCGTTTGATGGGCGGCGGACGGCGATTGATGGGCGGCGGATCGCGTTTGATGGGCGGCGGACGGCGATTGATGGGCGGCGGATCGCGTTTGATGGGCGGCGGACGGCGATTGATGGGCGGCGGATCGCGATTGATGGGCGGCGGATCGCGATTGGTGGGCGGCGGATCGCGATTGATGGGCGGTGGATCGCGATTGATGGGCGGTGGATCGCGTTTGATGGGCGGTGGATCGCGATCGGTGGTCGGAGTGACGCGGTGCGTTTGCGGCGACGGGACTGAGGTGTCCCGCGGTACACTGACGCGGTGCAGAACCTCCCCGTCCAGATCGGCGAGCTGATCGACGGTAAGTTCCGCGTCGAGGGCATGCTCGGTCAGGGCGCCATGGGCCTCGTGCTCCGCGCCAAGCACGTCATGCTGAACGTCGACGTGGCGGTGAAGGTGCTGTTCACGGGCGGGCCGACGACGGCCAAGCACGAGGCCCGCTTCACGCGCGAGGTGCGCGTGGCCGCGAAGCTCCACACCGAGCACGCGATCCGGCTCTTCGACACCGGCGTCCTCCGGAGCGGCGCGGCCTACGTCGCGATGGAGCTCCTCGAAGGGGACGACCTCGCGGCCCTCCTGAAGAAGCGCGGGGCGCTCCCCGTCGAGGAGGCGGTCACGTACGTGCTCCAGGCCTGCGAGGTGGTGGCGGAGGCGCACGTCTCGGGGGTCGTCCACCGCGACCTCAAGCCCGCGAACCTGTTCCTCACAAAAGGGTTCCTGGACAAGCCGACGGTCAAGGTGCTCGACTTCGGCGTGGCGAAGCTGCGAGGGGACGAGCAGCGCCTCACGATGACCGGCGAGATACTCGGGTCGCCCCTTTACATGTCCCCGGAGCAGATGCGGGCCGATCCCGACATCGACGGGCGCAGCGACATCTGGGCGCTCGGCGTGATCCTCTTCGAGCTGCTCGCGGAGGCGCCACCCTTCGTCGCCGAGACCCTCCCGGCGCTGATCATGCGCGTGAACACGGAGGAGCCGACGCCCCTCGCGTCGCTGCGCCCCGACGTCCCGGCGGGGCTGTGCGCGATCATCGCGCAGTGTCTCCAGAAGGATCGCGCGCGCCGATGGCCCACGGTCGCCGCGCTCGCGGCCGCCTTGGCGCCGTATGCGCCGAGGGCGATGGCCGAGTACGTCGGACGCGTCGCCCGCGTCGAGAGCGTGGACGTCGAGCCCGCGCGGCCGACCAATCTGCTCCCCTCCGAGCCGAAGCCGGCGCCCTTCGTTCGCGAGCTCCACGAGGTGCCGCCGCAGCCCGTCCCGACGATGGCTCCGGCGCCCACGCCTGCGCGCACGGCGGCCGACGCGCAGACCACGGCGCAATCGGCGTCGTCCAGGGGTGCCTCGTGGAACCCGCGGGCGCTCGTCGTTGGGGCCATCGTATGCGGCGGCGTCATCGCGATGGGCCTCGTGGGTTGGCGATGGGTCGGCAACACCGGCGCGCGGGCGGCGACGCCTCCGACCCCGATCGCCATCCCGCTCCCGCCCGAACCGGCGCCTTTGCCCATCGGGTCGGATTCTTCGCCCGTGCCCGAGGAGCCGACCGCACCGTCGGTGAGCCCGGTGTCGTCATCGTCGACCGCGCCCAGCAGCGCGCCTGCGACCGCCGCGTCACACGTGACCCCGCACACGCCCCCGCCTGCCGCGGCGAAGCCGCCCGCCGGAAAGAGCGCACCGAGCGCGGACGACTGGGGCCCCCGTCGCTGATCGGCACGCGTCCCGGGTTCTTGACCGCGGGCGCCTGGTAGAGCGCCGAACGGGTTCGTAACAAGAAGATTTCAACGCAAAGGCGCAAAGACGCAAAGACGCAAAAAGGCGAAGAGGCAAAGAGAAGTCTCTTCTCTCTCCTTTGCCTTTTTGCGCCTTTGCGTCCTTGCGCCTTTGCGTTGAAATTCCGGGCTCTTCACGCCATTCGGTACGTTAGGATGCGGCCCATGTCGAGGCGCCTGATACCCGTCGCGTTGCTCGCCTCGGTCGCGCTCGCGGCGCCCGTCTTCGCCGACACGTCCCCGGAGGACCGTGCCGCGGCGGACGCGCTCTACGCCGAGGCCGGCAAGCTCGCGAAGGAGAACCACTGGCCCGAGGCGTGCGCGAAGCTGGAGGCGTCGATCAAGCTCGATCCGGCCATCGGCGCGATGCTGCACCTGGCGGACTGCTACGAGCGGACCGGCCGGCCCGCGAGCGCGTGGTCGACGTACCACGATGCGTCCGATTCTCGCGAGGAAGGCCGGGGACAAGCGGGAGAAGGAGGCGGAGGAGCGCGCGGCCCGCATCGAGCCGACGCTCTCGAAGCTGACGATCGTGGTCGCGCCGGCGAGCGTGGCGGCTGGGGTGGAGGTGCGGCGCGACGGGAGCGTGCTCGTCGCGGGGGCGTGGGGGACGCCGGTGCCGGTGGACCCGGGGGATCACGTCGTCGAGGCTACGGCAGTCGGGAAGCAGGCGTGGAAGAAGACGGTCACGATCGACGCGAAGCCGGGGGTTACGACGCTGGAAGTGCCGGCGCTGGCGGACGCGGCGAGCGCGTCGGCGGTGCCCGAGGCAGCGCAGCCGTATTGGGGGACGCAGCGCATCGCGGGGGTGGCGGTCGCGGGGGTTGGGGTGGCCGCGGTGGTGGTGGGCGCGGTCGCCGGGGGGCTGACGATCGCGAAGAAGAACGGGCTCGCGGGGGACTGCCACGGGAGCGCGCCGCTGATGTGCAACGCGGCGGGGGTGGATCGGTACGGGCAGGCGGTGACGCTGGCGAACGTGTCGAACGTGGGGTTCGCGCTGGGCGGGGCCGCGCTGGCGTCGGGGGCGGCGGTGTTCTTCACGGCGCCGAAGGGGACGGCGCAGAGCGCGGGGGTGGAGGTGCGGGTGGGGCAGGGGGTGTGGGTAGCGGGGAGGTGGTGACGGCGGCGGGGGGCTACATGCAGACGTAGGTCTGGCAGTTGCCGGAGGTGCAGTCGGCGTTGGTGTTGCAGGGCTTGCCGACTCCGCCGGGGTTGCACGTCTTCTTGGTCGTCGGGCAGGAGCCCGAAAGGCAATCGCCTCCGTTCAAGGCTGGGTTGCAGGGAGCGCCAGCCTTCCCCATGCATCCAGTCCCTACCAGACCGCATGCTGTATCGCTCAGACAGTAGTTGTTGGGATCCGGCATGCCGGCGGGCACATGTACGCACTGGCCCATCGGGTTGCACACGTAGCAGGATGCGGTGCACAGGCTGTTGCAGCAGATGCCATCAACGCACGCCTGTACGCTTGTCTGACTGCAGTCCGAGCTCTCGGAGCACTTCTTCCCGCCTCCGCAGCCTGGGCAAGTCGTGCCGCCGCAGTCCACATCCGTCTCGTCACCGTTCTTGACGCCATCCTGGCAACGGCATTCGTTGTTGACCCCGCAGCCGCCCGCGTTGGCGCACTCGTTGTCGGGATCCTCGCCGAGTAAGATCGGCGCGCACGTGCCGCTCGCCTGCCCGGTCTTGGCCTCCGAGCACGCCTCGCACTTCAGCCCGCACACGGTCGCGCAGCAGAACGTCGTCCTGCGTGACGCACACCGTCTGATCGGCGCAGCCGCCGTCGGCCTCGCAGGGCTCGCCGAGGCTCCCCGGCGCTGCGCCGCCCTCGCCGCCGTCGTACCCAGCGTCGAACCCCGCGTCGTGCCCAGCATCGACCCCGGCGTCGTGCCCGGCGTCCTGTCCCGCGTCACGCCCAGCGTCGTGCCCGGCATCGGCGCCGGCATCGGGCTCGGCCAGCTCGGCACCGTGGAGCCCGACGAGGAGCTGGCACCCGACGACGCTCGCGACGCAGGCAACCAGCGCTCCTGTGGCTGCGATGATGCGTCCGGTCCGTGCGGCCATCGCCTACCTTCACATGCAGAGGTTGCTCTGGCAGTTGCCGGACGTGCAATCGGCGTTGCCGTTGCACGGGCTATTGGGCCCACCGGGGCTGCACGTCTTCTTGGTCGTCGAGCAGATCCCCGAGAGACAGTCGCCGCCGAAGCTGCACGTCGATCCCGCCGTTGCAACGCAGGGCGACGTAGTGATCTCGCTGCATACGGTGCCGCTCGGGCAGAGATGGTTCGGATCCGTCGAGCCGGCGGGCACACCGGCGCAGTGGCCCGTGGCATCGCAAGCCAAGCACGCGCCGCTGCACTTGCTCTCGCAGCACTTTCCATTGATGCAATCGGGGGGAGAGTTGGGCGTGATGACCATGCAGTCCGAGGGACTGTTACACATCTGCCCGCCCCCACATCCGGGACACTTCCCACCGCCGCAGTCCACGTCGGTCTCGTCCCCGTTCTTCTGCTTGTCCTCGCAGGCGCACACCCCCATCGTCGCCCCGCACCCGCCGGCGATCGCGGTCCCCGTCACGGCGCACTGCATGAACGGGTCCTCCCCGAAGGGAACGGCGCCGCACGTCCCGTCGGCCATCGCCCCGTGCTTCATGCTGCAGGTGACGCACCTGGTGATCGTCGGATCGCACGCCATGTTGCAGCAGATGTTCTCTGGCATGTCGCAGACGGTGCCATCCCCGCACATGTTCATCGCGTCGCACGGGTTGCCCTGACAGGCCCCGCAGTCCGGCCCGCCGCAGTCGGTGCCCGTCTCGTTCCCGTTCTTGATCCCGTCGTGACAGCTCACGCACGTCATCGACTTCATGTCGCAGACCGGGCTCGTGGAGTGGTACATCATGCAGTCCACGTCGGAGATGCACCCCAGGCAGGTGACCATCCCGTCGCACACGCCGCTGTTCGAGCAGGGCGTGTGCGCCGGATTGTCCGTGTTGGAGCACACGGTGTCGACGCACGTGTCGGTCGTGCACTCGATGCCGTCGTCGCAGTCCGTGTCCGCGTTGCAGTGGCGGACGAAGGTCTCGGCGTGGAAGGGGCAGCCGATGACGCTGCCGAGGAGGAGGACGGTCGTCGCGGCGAGGGCGCCGGCGTAGCGGATTCGGTTACCCATGGCGCGTCACCACTGCCCCGAGAGGGAGGCGCCGGCGGTCCCGGGCGCGAGGAGGAGGCCGGCCTTGACCGGCGCCGGCCTGTTCATGATCGCCATCGTCGCCCAGTAGGCGCCGGTGCCGAGGGCCGCCGTGCCGGACAGGATGAACATCCACATCGAGGCGCCGGCGAAGTTGACCTTCGCGGTCTGGAGGGAGTTGAACTCCGTCACGCAGTTCATCCCGCAGGTGGCGGTGGGCTGCTCGAGGTCGTGGCTGGAGCTGGCCTTCTTGTCGGAGAGGATCGCGAAGCTGGCGCCGAGGATCAGGAAGGCGCCGGTCGCAGCGACGCCGCTGATGAAGATCGGCATCTTCACGCCGCGGAAGATGGAGTTGCCCTGGGCGGGGGCGGGCGTGTCCCAGTTCCCCCCCTCGCGGTGCAGGTCGAGCTGGAAGGTCTCGACGGCGCCGGCGGCGACGGCGCGCGTCATGTGGACGCCGGTGTAGCCGTTCAGGCGGGCGACCACCTCGACCGACCCCGGGTCGACGAAGACGGGGGAGTCGATCGGCGCGTTGCCCAGCGACACCCCGTCGACGAGGATCTCGGCCCCCTTCGGGTGGACGTCGAAGCGAAGCTCGCCGATCTTCGACTTGGCCTGGGCCAGCGTGTCCTCCGCCGCCTTCTTGTCTGCGGCGGGTGTGTCCGGCTTGGCGTAGGCGAGGGCGACGATGAGCCGCTCGGCCGCGTCGCGCGGGGTGCCGGCGGCGATCTCGACCTTGGCCGCCTCGACGCTGAGCTTCATGCTCGGCTTGGCCTTGATGGCGCGGTCGTAGAGGGCGCGCGCGTCGTCCCACTTCTGCGCCTTCACGGCCTTCTGCGCTTCGGCGAGGAGCTTGTTCACGTCCTCTTCCTTGACCGGCGCGGCCGCCTTGGCCGGGGGCGCGGCGGCGGGCTGCGCGGCGGCCTTGGGCTGCGCGTACGCCGGCGAGGCCAGGGCCAGCGCAAGCAAGGGCGATGTGATCAGCGCGCGTAGGCGGAGGGTGGAGGGCTGCACGGGCCGCACTATCGCAGAGGAGGCCGGCGAGCGAAAGATCACGGAACGTAGGGGGCCTCCCTCGATCGGGTGTCGAGCACGCCGCGGTTCGGGGGAGGGGACTCCATCGTCAGAAGCGCGCGGCGACCACGAACCCGACGCCGCCCGGGCCGACCACGACGAAGGCGCGCACGTCCGCGACGCGAGGGTTCTCACGGGGGAGCCACATGCTCGCGAGCACGCCGAGGGCGCCGGTGCCGGCGAGGGCGAAGCCGACGGCGTTGGGGACGCAGGTGGCGCGGGGATCGGGCGGAGGGAAGTCGGGGCCGACGGCCCAGAGGGCGCCGGCGCCGAGGGCGAGGCCGGCGATCGCCGAGGGGTCGAGGTGGAGGGCGCGGGCGATGCGGGCGGTGCGCTCGGGAACGGGGACGGCCTCGGGAGGGAGCGTCGCCTCGGGGGCGGGCTCCGCGAGGGCGAGCGTGGCGGCGTCGGGGGTGGAGGGGAGAAGGAGCAGGGAGAAGTCGGGGAGCGGTGCCGCCGCGAGGACGAGCGAGGCGGCGATCGAGCGGGCGCGCGGTGCTGGCTGGACGGGCATGCGGATCCCCACGGCTCGGGGAGCGTGGGGCGGTCCGCGGGAGGTGGCGAGGGGGAGGGGCGAGAAGGAGAAGCGGGGAGAAGAGGCCGCGGCTCAGTTCGGGTACGCCGCGACGAACGTGGACCCCGCCTTGTTCGCGGCGGTGCAGCCGGACGCGAGCGGCGGGTTGAAGCTGCCCTGGAGCGAGCAGCCGGGGTTCACCGAGAGGCGGATGCGGCCGAGGCCGCCGTTGCCGCCGCCGCCGCCGGTCGCGAACTCGCTGACGGCGCCGCCCTGGCCGCCGACGGCAGAGACCTTGCCGCCGGCCGCGACGGTGACGATCGGCGAGGCCAGGTAGATGACGCCGCCGGAGCCGCCGCCGCCCGCGGCGCCGGGCTGCGGGTCGCAGTTCATCATGCTGCTGCTGCCGATGCCGGCGCCGGCGCCGTTCCCGCCGTTGGCGAGGAGCTTGCCGGTGGCGCTGACGGTGATGCTCACCTGCGAGGAGAGCTTGAGCGCGCCGCCGCCGCCGCCGCCGCCCGAGGTGCCGCCGAAGACGGGGCGGTTCAGGTAGTCGGCGCTGCCGCCGCCGCCGCCGGAGCCGGGCTGGAACGTCGTCGCGACGGCGAGGTCGGCCGCGGCCGCCTTGCCGATGCTGCCGCCGCCGCCGCCGCCCACGCAGGCCGCCGGGACGCCGGTGAAGCTGCCGGGGCACTGCGTCGACCCGGTGGTGCCCGCCTTGCCGTCGTAGGACGCGATGCTCCCGGCCTTGCCGCCCTGCCCGTTGACGGCGCCGCCGCCGCCGGAGACGCCGGTGCAGTCCGCCTCGTTGGGCGGGTTCGCCTGCGCGTTCTTGTAGGCGGCGCAGAGGGCGCCTGGCGCGCCGCCGGCCTGGCCGCCGCCGCCGCTGCCGTAGGCGCGGTAGCCGGTGAAGACGCCGGCGCCGCCGCCGAACTGCGCGGCCGGGTTCGTGAAGAGGAAGGAGTTTTGATCGTTCTGCGACAGGCACGTCGTCGTGGAGGCGACGAAGCAGTTGCCCGTCGAGCCCGCGGGCCCGATGCCGAGCGTGCCGCCGTTGCCGGCGACGAACGCGCACTGGGCGGATTGGGGCGCCGACGCGTAGGGCTCGCCTGTCATGCCGCCGCCGCCGGCCTGGCCCGCCTGCGTGCTCCCCGAGCTGATCGAGTCCTGGAACCCGGGCCCGCCCGAGAGGTCGATTGTCCCGTCGATCTGGATGGCCCCCGTCGCGTTCAGCGTGAGGGTGCCGGAGTCGGCGCCCATGCCGGTGACGTAGACGGTGACGCCCGCCGGGATGTTGATGGTCGTGTAGTTGTGGGTGCCGGCGGGCAGGTAGGTCGGGTTGACCATCGGGTCGAGCCCGCCCTCGCTGACCACGCACGTGCCGGCCACGCACTCGGCGGTCGCGCCGCAGATCACGTTGCACTTGCCGCAGTTGTTCGGGTCCGTGTTCGTGTCGGCGCAGCCGGACGGGCAGCATGTCTGCGTCCCGGTGCAGGCCATGCCGCCGTTGCAGGGCGCCTGGCACTTGCCCATCGAGCAGGTGTCACCCGCCGCGCAGGCCATGCCGCAGCCGCCGCAGTTGTTCACGTCGCTGTTGATGTCGGTGCAGCCGGTCATGCAGCAGGTCTCGGTCCCCGTGCAGGCGGGGCCGCCGTTGCACGTCGGCGTGCACTTGCCCATCTCGCAGTTGTCGTTCGCCGGGCAGACGTTGCCGCACGTCCCGCAGTTCTTCGGATCGCTGGTCGTGTCGGAGCAGCCCGTCGTGCAGCAGGCCTGCGTCCCGGTGCAGGCGGGGCCGCCGTTGCACGTCTGGACGCACATGCTGCCCGTGCACTTGTCGCCTGCGGGGCAGGCGATGTTGCAACCGCCGCAGTTCTTGGGATTGCTCGTCGTGTCGATGCACCCGGCCGGGCAGCACTGCTCGGTGCCGGTGCAGGCGGGCCCGCCGTTGCACGTCGTCGTGCAGGTGCCCTTCTGGCAGTTCTGGCCCATGGGGCAGACGTTGCCGCAGGTGCCGCAGTTGCTCGGGTCGCTGGTCGTGTCCGAGCAGCCCGACGTGCAGCAGGTCTGCGTCCCGGTGCAGCCGGGGCCGCCGTTGCACGTGGTCTGGCACATGCCGCCGGTGCAGATGTCGCCGGTCGCGCAGACGTTGCCGCAGGCGCCGCAGTTGCTCGGGTCGGTGCTCGTGGTCGTGCAGCCCGTCATGCAGCAGGCCTGCGCGGCGGTGCAGGCGGGGCCGCCGTTGCACGTCGCCGTGCACTTGCCGCCCTGGCAGTTGTCGCCGGCGGGGCAGACGTTGCCGCAGGTGCCGCAGTTCTTCGTGTCGCTGGTCGTGTCGGAGCAGCCGGTCATGCAGCAGGTCTGCGCCGCGGAGCAGGCCGGGCCGCCGTTGCAGGTGGGCACGCACGTGCTGCCCTTGCAGATGTCGCCGGCCGGGCAGGCCATGTTGCAGCCGCCGCAGTTCTTCGGGTCGCTCGTGGTGTCCGTGCAGCCGGTCGGGCAGCACGCCTGGCCGCCGGTGCAGGCCGGTCCGCCGTTGCACGTCGCCGTGCACTTGCCCTTCTGGCAGTTGTCGCCGGCGGGGCAGACGTTGCCGCAGGTCCCGCAGTTGCTCGGGTCGCTGGTCGGGTCCGTGCAGCCCGACATGCAGCAGGCCTGCGTGCCGGTGCAGGCCGGGCCGCCGTTGCAGGTGGCCTGGCACGTGCCGTTCACGCAGATGTCGTTGGTGGGGCAGACGTTGCCGCAGGCGCCGCAGTTGCTCGGATCGCTGGTCGTGGTGGTGCAGCCGGAGGGGCAGCACGCCTGGCCCGTGGCGCAGACGTTGCCGCCGTTGCACTTGGTGGTGCACGTGCCCATCTGGCAGTCCGCCCCCGCCGGGCAGACGTTGCCGCAGCTTCCGCAGTTGTTCCAATCGCTGGTCGTGTCCGAGCAGCCGGTCATGCAGCAGGTCTGCGCGGCGGAGCAGCCCGGGCCGCCGTTGCAGGTCGGCACGCACGCCCCCATCACGCACTTGTCACCGTTCGGGCAGAAGATGCCGCAGCCGCCGCAGTTGGCCGGGTCGCTGGTGGTGTCCACGCAGCCCGAGGGGCAGCACTTCTGGCTCGCGCTGCAGGCGGGGCCGCCGTTGCACGTCACCGTGCAGCTACCGTTCACGCAGTTCTGGTTGACGGGGCAGAGGTTGCCGCAGGTGCCGCAGTTGGTCGGGTCGTTGGCGGTGTCGGCGCAGCCCGTCATGCAGCACAGGAGGGGCGACGGGCACTGGGGGCCGCCGTTGCAGCCGTTGCCGATGCAGGCGCCGCCGGAGCACATCTCCCCGGCGGGGCACACGATGCCGCAGCCGCCGCAGTTGTTCGGGTCGAAGGAGGTGTTGGCGCAGGCGGTGCCGCAGCACGACTCGCCGCCGGGGCAGCCCGTCGTCTGGCAGGTGGTCGACTGACAGGCGCCGTTGACGCAGTTCTGGCCGGCCGCGCAGGCGTGGCCGCAGGTGCCGCAGTTGGCCGGGTCGGTCAGGAGGCTGGCCTCGCACCCGTCGCCGTACTTCATGTCGCAGTCGGCGAAGCCGGGGTTGCAGGAGAGGATGGTGCAGGCGGACGACGCGCAGCCCGTGACGGCGTTCTGCTCCGGCGCGCAGAAGATGCCGCAGCCGCCGCAGTTGTTCGGGTCGGCCTTGGTGTTGGCGCAGGTGGCGCCGCAGCAGGTCAGGCCGCCGGAGCACTTGTTGCCGGGGCCGCAGGGGCCGACGCAGATCCCCCCGGAGCAGGACTCGCCGTTCGCACAGGCGTTGCCGCACCCGCCGCAGTTGGCCGGGTCGGTGTCGGTGTTGACCTCACAGCCGTCACTGACCTGCTTGTCGCAGTCGGCGAACCCGAAGTCGCAGGAGGCGATGGAGCAGGTCGAGCCCGAGCAGAGGGGCGTCGCGTTCGGCAGCGGGCCGCAGGGGATGCCGCAGCCGCCGCAGTTGCTCGGGTCGCTGTTGGTGTCGACGCAGAGGGGGTTACAGCAGGTGAGGCCGTCGTTGCAGGCCTGGTTCCCACCGCAGGTGCCCACGCACTCGAAGTTGACGCACTGCTCGCCGCTCGGGCACTGGTCGCTCTTGGTGCACTGGACGCACATGTGCGTGTCCGTGCGGCAGTGCGGCGTGGACGGGGTGGAGGAGCAGTCCTTGTCGGTCTTGCACCCGATGGGCGGGCTGCCGCCGGTGTTGACGGCGCCGCCGACTCCGTTCGCGCCGCCGGCGCCGCCGGCGCCGAGGAGGCCGAGATTCGGTCCGGCCGCACGCGGAGATGGCGCCCGCGACGGCGATCAAGAAGACTGCATGTACGAAGGCGGCGAGCTTGGTCATCGGGCCTGCTCCTGAACACACGAGCGAAAGGGAAGGACATCCCCTAGGGGCGCGGCATCATTGCACAAGCGGGGAGCCGGCGTAAGGCCGGCGCCGACCTCCCCCCGGGGGCCGCGCTGCGTGAATTTTTGCACGGTGGGCAGCCCCGCCGGCCGGGCCAGAGCCGCGGCGATCAGCCCGTGCGGGCCGCGGGGGCGCCCGTGACCAGCCTCGCCACCGCGTTGAGCATCTCCTGCGGATCGATGGGCTTGCGCAGGTGGACGTGGTAGCCGGCGCAGAGCGCGCGCTCGCGGTCCTCCGGCCGGGCGTAGGCGGTGAGCGCGACCGCGGGCACGGTCCGCGTGGCATCGCCGGCGCGCACGCGGCGGATGAGGTCGTAGCCGTCGACGCCGGGCATGCCGATGTCGCTGATCATGACGTCGGGGCGCCGTGCCGCGATCGCGTCGAGCGCCTCGTCGGCCGACGCCGCCGTCACCACCGCGGCCCCGTGCTCCTCGAGCAGCCGCCGCACGAGGTCCCGCGCGTCGGGCTCGTCGTCCACCACGAGGACACGCGCGCCGGCGAGGCCCGGGGCGGAGAGCGGCCGCGAGGGGGGCTCGTCGTGCGCGGCGGCGTCGGCGAGGGGGAGCGTGACCGTGAACCGGGCGCCCCGGCCGGGCCCGTCGCTCGCCGCGTGGACGGTGCCTCCGTGCATCTCGACGAGGTGCTTGACGATGGAGAGCCCGAGGCCGAGGCCGCCGTGGCGCCGCGTCGCCGAGCCCTCGGCCTGGCAGAAGCGCTCGAAGAGGCGAGGGATGAACGCCTGGTCGATCCCGAGGCCCGTGTCGCCGACCTCGATGCGGGCCTCACCCTCGGTGAGGGCCATGGACACCTCGACGCGCCCGCCCCGTGGGGTGAACTTGATGGCGTTCGAGACCAGGTTCCACACGACCTGCTGGAGACGGGCGGCGTCGCCGAGGACCGCGGCGCCCTCCGCGCCGATCTCCGTGACGAGCGCGACGCCCTTGGCCTCGGCGGTGGGGCGCACCATCGCCAGCGCCGCGTCGAGCGCGTCGCGGAGGTCCACCGTCGCCATGTCGATGCGGAGCTTGCCGGAGACGATGCGGCTCACGTCCAGGAGGTCCGCGATGAGCTGGGTGAGCAGCCGGGCGTTGCGCTCGATGACCTCGAGCGCCTGGCGCTGGTGCTCGGGCGTCCGACCGGGCCGCTGGGCGAGCTGCGAGAAGCCGAGGATGGCGTTGAGCGGGGTGCGCAGCTCGTGCGAGAGCGTGGCCACGAACTCGTCCTTGACGCGGCTCTCCCGCTCGGCGGCGCAGCGCGCGGCGCGCTCGCTCTCGAGGAGGATCGCGCGCTGCGCCGCGGCCCGCGCCTCTTCCTCGTTGCGCTTCTGCTCGGTGAGGTCGACGGCGAAGACGAGGAAGGTGCCCGGCTCGCCCGGCATTGCCGTCGCGCCGACGAGCGCCGGCACGCGCCGGCCGTCGGGCCTGAGGTACTCCCTCTCGGCCGGCCCATAGCGGCCGTGCGCCCGCAGGGACTCGATCATCTCTGCCCGCTGCCGCTGCCACTCCGGGGGCAGGATGGCGTCGCACGTGATCTCGGCTGCGCGAGAGATTCCTCCCGAGTGCGCCCGACCAGGCGCAGCCAGGCGTCGTTGGCCTCGAAGACGTGCCCGCCCTCGCGCGCGATGGCGAGCGGGACGAGGTGCGACTCGAAGACGGTCTGGAAGCGGTGCTCGACGGTGCGCCTCGCCCGCTCGGCGGCCTCGACCTCGCGCTGCTGCGCCTCCCCGATCGCGATTGCCCGCTTCGTCCGGCGGACGTCCGTGACCGCGAGGGAGGCGATCGCGACGAGCGCCACGCCGACGACCCAGTGCACCTCGCCGGAGCGCCGCAGGGTCGTGAGGATCGCGGCTGCTCCGACGAGCACGCACGCCGCGACGTGGTGCACCGCCAGGACCACGACCTTGGCTCTCACCCACCCCATGTGCTGGCCCGGAGGGGTACCAGGACCGGCGAGGCGCACAAGCCAGCGGAGGAGCCGGGCCTCGGCCTGCACGGTACGCTCGGCCGTCACGCCCGCGTCCGACGGCGTGGGACGACGGCGCGTGAGAGCCTTCGCTCGGGTCGCGGTTGGGATATGTTGGAGCTGGGAGGAACGGATGGGATTCCCGATTGCTCTTCGTCGCGCTGTCGTCGCTCGCGCTGCTCGCCGGTTGCGGGACGGAGATGGGGCGCATCCCTTTCTCGGCCCCCGGCACCGGCACCGCCACCGTCACGCTCCAGGCCGGCGAGGTCGCCTTCTGGACGGACATCGACGCCGAGTATCACGACGACTCGTCGCTCCCTTACACGGTCCAGCTCGAGCAGGGCGGCGCGAAGGTCGCGTCGGCCACGTGCAACCCGCTCGGGCGCATCCATATCAAGACGGTGTGGGTCGAGACCAACCTCGGGAACAAGCGCTCGCGGAGCGGGATGGGGAAGATGGGGTGCTCGGTGAGCCTCGCGAAGGGCGGGCCGACCACGGTGAACGTGACGCTCGGCCCTGCCAAGGACATCACCGTCAAGAAGGCGGATTTGGTGCTGAAGCAGTAGATCAGCGCCGGCGCCGCGGCTTCTTGCCGCGGCCGTTCGGGCGCGGAGCGCCGGGCTTCGCCGGCGCGGGGCTCGGTTTGGCCGGCGCGGCGGTCGTCTTCACCACCAGCACCGCCTTCCCCTGACGGAACTCGGGCGCGACGCTCGCCCAGCCGCTGCTGCTTCGCGAACCTGCGAAGTCGCCCTGGTTCGCGTCCATGTAGCGCGCTGAACTCGGTCCAGAGCGCCCGCGCCGCCTCCTCGTCGAGCACCACCCCGTCGCTGAGCACTGCCAGCGGGACCACGGGGCTCTGGCTTCGTCATTGGATGCCGTACTCCTTCAGCCGCCGATAGAACGTGCGACGCGGCAGCCCGACAATCTCCGCGGCCTTGACCCGGTTCCAGTTGCAGCGCGCGAGCGCGGAGAGGATGCGATCGCGCTCGCCGGCCTTGGGCTGGTCGAGCGAGGTCTCCGGTGAGCGCGCGGGCTCCTCGCTCGGCGGGCCGGGCGGGCGCGGGGGGCGGCCGGCGGGCAGCTCGAAGTCGTCGACGTCCAGCTCGGGGCGGTCGCAGAGCACCCAGGCGTTGAGCAGCACGTTCTCGAGCTGGCGGACGTTGCCGGGCCAGCCGAAGGCGGTGAGGCGCTTGATGGCGGCGCGCGAGACGCAGCGCCGCTCGCGGCCGTGGCGGGACGGCGAAGATGCCGAGGAAGTGGTCGACGAGCAGGGGGATGTCGTCGATGCGCTCGCGGAGCGGGCGGGACGCGCACCTCGATGACGTGGAGGCGGTAGTAGAGGTCCTCCCGGAAGGTGCCGGCCTCGACCAGGGACGCGAGATCGCGGTGCGTGGCGGCGATGACGCGGGTGTCGACCGGCTCCTCCCGCTCGCCCCCGACGGGGCGGACGACCTTCTCCTGCAGGACGCGGAGCAGGCCTGCCTGCATCTTCTGCGGCATCTCCCCAATCTCGTCGAGCAGGACGGTGCCGGTCGGTGGCCTCGCGGAAGAGGCCCTTCCGGTCGCGGTCGGCGCCCGTGAAGGCGCCGCGGACGTGGCCGAAGAGCTCGCTCTCGAGGAGGTGCTCGGGGATGGCGCCGCAGTTGATGCCGAGGAACGGCTTCTTGTCGCGCCCGCCCGCGTGGTGGATGGCGCGGGCGATCATCTCCTTGCCCGTCCCGCTCTCGCCGGTGATCAGCACGGGGACGTCGGTGTCCTTGACCCGGTCGATGAGGGCGTAGACCCGGCGCATGGCCTCGCTCGTGCCGACGAGGCCCTCGTAGCCGAAGTGCCCGCGGATGACGGCGCGCGCGGATCGCAGGTCGCGCTGCGTCGCCTGGAGCTGGGCGGTGCGGTCCGCGAGCAGCACCTCCAGCTCGGCGTGCGCGGCCTCGAGCTCGCGGTTCGCCTTCTCCAGCTCGGCGGCGCGCCGCGCGTTCTCGCCGACCAGGCGCGCGGTCTCGATCGCGATGGCCACCTGGTCGGCGAGCGCCGTCAGCGTGGGCAGCTCCTGCTTGAAGCTCGCCGCCGGGCGGAGGCGCGTCTCGAGGTAGAGGGCGCCGATGACGGCGCCGGATCGCGCGTGGATGGGGACGCACGCGACCGACTGGAGCATGAGCTGGTGGACGGAGAGGTAGCCGGCCATGCGCGCGTCGTCGCGCGCGCTCGTGGTCACGACCTGCTCGCCGGTGCTGATGACCTGCTCGGCGATGGACTGGGAGAAGCGCGCGTGGGGGTCGTCGCCGAACTGATCGCGGGAGGCGTGGATGGAGAGGTCGTGGGGCGGGTGGGATGGATCTCGGGTGTCCGCGGTGCGGGCGTAGCCGCTCTTGAGGATGACGAAGCCGCGCTCGGCGCGCAGCAGCGCGATGGCGTGATCGGTGGCCCGCTCCAGCAGGCGATCGAGGTCCAGCTCGCCGGCGATGGCGCGGTTGATCTCGAGGACACGGGCCAGCCTGTCCTCGCCCACCACGGGGGCGCCGTGGGAGGTGGGGGCCGTGGAGAGGTCGCGCACCGACGCCGCGCGCAGGTCGCGGCGGCGAGGCTCGTTCCAGAACACCTCGCGCAGATCGCGCGGGAGGCGCTCGGCGATCTCCTCCAGCACCGCGACGGCCGCCTCCCGGTCGCGCCGGGCCTTGACCGTCTGCCCGGAGTCGTCCTCGATCTGCGCCCGCGCCGCGTGGGCGCGCCACACCCAGTCCTTCTGCCCCCGAGCCCTTCGCGGCCTCGAGCGCCTCGTCGTACGCCTCGCGCGCGCCGGCGTCGTCGTCCTCGACGGTGGCGAGGCGGCCGCGGGCGAAGAGGAGGAGCGCGCGGTGGGTCGTGGCCCCGCCGAGCAGCTCCACGGCGCGCGCAATCTCGCGGCCGAGCGCGGGCGCGTCCACGGCGCCCTCCGTCCCTTGTGACGTGATGTAGACGACGCGCTCGAGCCGCGCCTCGGCCTCGTCGACCGTGCGCCCCATCGCCTGGTACGCCGTGGCCGCCGCGAGGCAGAGCCGGTCGGCGTCGTCGAACGCGCCCGAATCGCTGCGCGTGCTCGGCCTCGAGCGCGAGGAGCTGCGCGCCCTGGTGCGGCGGCAGCTCGGCGCGCTCGGCGGTGAGGGCGTCGATCGAGACGCGCGCGCGGGCGAGGCGGCCGAGGTAGAGGTCGAGGTTGGCGAGGTTGAGCAGCGCCTGGCGGAGGGCGGCGACGCGGCCGGATCGGCGGCCCATGTCGACCGCCGCCTCCAGGTTCCGCATGGTGGCGGCCAGGTCGCCCTGCGTCTTGGCGATGGTGGCGAGGTTGAGCCGCGTGGTGGCGACGGAGCCGGCGTCCCCCGCCTCCTCGGCGGCGGCGAGCGCCTCCTCGTACGCCGCCTTGGCCTCGTTGAGCTGATCGTCGCGCTGGAGCGCGAACGCGAGCGACCCGAGCGCGACGGAGCGGATGCGAGGCTCGCCCGCCGCGTGCGCGAGGCGGACGGCGGTGGAGAGCGTGGCGCGCGCCTCGGCGTGGCGCGAGGCCAGGCTCTGGGCGAGGCCGCGCACGGCGACGAGCTCGGCGAGGGTGCTGCGCAGCGGCGCGGGGAGGGCCTCGGCGGCGCGCTCCTCCTCTCCGTCCGACGGCGCGAGGGAGATGCCGACGCGCTCGATGGCGTGGGCCGCGCCGCGCTCGGCCTCGGCGTAGTCGCCGCGGCGCAGGTGGGCCCGCGAGTACGCGAGGTGGAAGCTCGCCGCGAGCTCGCCGCCGTCGTCGGGGATGAGGTCCTGGATGCGGCCGAGCTCGGCGAGGGCGCGCGGGGCGTCGCCGCGGTTGGTGTAGAGGCGAGCGCGGGCGACCGCGATCTCCGGGCGAAGGGTCGCCATCGAACCGGGCCAGCACCTGGGCCGCCTCGTCGAAGTGGCCGCGGTCGAGCAGGCGCTGGAGATCGCCGCGGCCGGTGACGGGCGAGGTGTCCTCCTCGAGCAGGCGATCGACGTCGTCCGGCGCCACGACCGGGGCGCGGGCGAGGCGCGTCACGATGGCGCGCACCCGCCCGGGCCAGCCCTCCGCGCGCGCGACGACGTGGGCGACCACCGCGTCGGGGAGCGACGGGATGGTGCGCCGGGTCAGCTCGCCCGCGATCTCCGGCGGGAGCGGAGGCATGGCGAAGACCTCGAGCGTCGGGCCTTCGATCGCGATCGAGGCCCCGCCCTCCCCGAGCACCAGCACGAGCTTGACCCCGCCGGCGCGGGCGGCGGCGAGCCTCGCCAGCTCGGCCGCGCCGAGCGCGTGGGCGTCGTCCACCAGGACCACCGCCTCGCCGAGCCCGCGCGGGTCGGCCGAGAGGCCCCGAGCTCAATCTCCAGCGCCGCGGCGACGTCGCCCACGCTCCCCGCCTCGACCCACGCCACGGGCCGCTCGACCCCGAGCGACCAGGCGATGCGCCGGAGCAGCGTGCTCCGGCCGGAGCTCCGGGCCCGGTGATGACGATGCCGCCCCCCGGCCGGAGCGCCGCGATCTGCGCGGCGAGCGCCGTCGCGGGCGCGTCGACGCCTGCGATGGGCCAGACGAGCCCCGTCGCGGGGCGCCCCGCCGTCGAGCTTGGCGGCGCGGCGGAGGGCGCTCGCGAGCTCGTCGGCGCTGGGGTGGCGCGCGGCCGGATCGTCGATCGTCGCGCGCTCGACGACCTCCGCGAGGGCCCTCCGGACCGCGGGGTCGAGCTGCGCGCCGGCGGCGGTGAGCACCTCGTCGAGGGTCGCCCCGAGGGCGTAGACCTCGGCCCGCGGCGTGAGAGGCTTGCCCTCGAAGAGCTCGGGCGCGGCGTAGCGCGGCGTGAGCCCCTCGGGCTTGGCGCCGCCCTCGCGCCACGTCGCGGCGAGGCCGAGATCGACGAGCGTGGCCCGCCCGTCGTCGCCGACGATGATGTTGGCGGGCTTGAGGTCGCCGTGGAGGAGGAGCGCGCGGTGCAGGCGGGTGAGCTGGTCGGCGGCCTGGGCGATGGCCTAGAGCGCCACGCGTGGATCGCGAGGCTCGCCGATGAGATCGGCGAGGCTCCGCCCCTCGACCAGCTCCCGCACCATGTACGAGCGCCCGCCCCCGTCGCTCCCCGGCAGCCGCCCGAACCGCAGCACCCGCGGCACCCCGAGCCCCTCCACGCCCGAGAGCGCCACCGCCTCGCGCACCAGCGCCTGCACCTCCCGCTCGTGCGCCCCCTCGGCCAGCGCCTTCAGCGCCACCGTGCGCCCGGTGATCCGGTCGCGCACCGCCCAGACCTCGCCCCCGCCGCCCTTGCCCAGCGGGGCGACGGGCGCGTACCTCGGCGGCAGCGAGGGGCCCGGCGGCTCGGGCGCGGCGTGGGTCGCCGTGCGCGCCGTGTCCCGCGAGCGCCCCCGGTGCCGGCTGGGGGTTTGGGGCGTAGCCCGGCATCGCCCGGCGGAGCCCCCGAGCGTTGACCGGGGGGTGCGGCTGCTTTGCTCACGTGCCCGCGCCTCCGCTCACTTCGACTCGCCTTCCGAGGCGGGCGGCGGGGGGGAGGACGAGGACGAGGAGGAGGAAGACGAAGACGACGAGGACGAGGTCGACGACGAGGGGATGAACGAGCTCGCCGAGATGCCGAAGAAGATGCCCGAGTCCGAGAACCCGACGTCGGCCTTCACCTGGAACTGCTTGATGGGCTTGTAGCGGAAGCTGATCTGGGGAACCGCGAGCCACGGGAAGACGAACGGCTTGCTGCCGCCGTTGGCCCAGCTGGCCTCGGTGCTGCCGGCGTACACGTTGCCGCCCGCCCCCGCATAGTACGGGGGGCTGTTGCGCGGGGAGCAGTAGGCCGAAGGGCCGGAGCTCGGGCCGCTGCACGCGCCCCACTGCGAGGGGTTGCCGGGGTCGTTCGCGGCCGCGGCGTTCTTCGGGTAAGCCTGGGCGCGGTAGAGCGAACCGAAGACGCCGGCGAGGCCCACGCCGCCGCCGACGAGCAACGCGAAGCGCCCGTCCATCCCCTCCCGCTTCTCGTCGAACGGGAGCGGGATCTCGTACATGATGTCGACCATCACGTAGCCGAGCTTGAGCTGGCTCGCGATGAGGTTCCACGACGTGGCCGGGTCGCTCTTGCCCTGGAAGAGCGTGGGGCTCATCGAGTAGTCCGCGTACATCAGGGCGAGGGCGATCTCGAGGTGGTCGTGCCGGCTGATGAACTCCGGGCCGACCATGGGCACGTTGGTGCTGGAGCCGCCGTTGGCGAACCAGTGCTCGATGAACGAGGGCACGACGGCGTCCCGGTAGCGCAGGCCGATGAAGCGGTAGGTCTTGTTCGGATCCTCGTACGGGTCGAGCTCGTCCGCGGCCGCCTTGTCCGCTGCGGCCTTCTCGGCGGCGGCCTTGTCCGCCGCGGCTTTGTCGGCGGCGGCCTTGTCCTCGGCGGCCTTGTCTTCGGCCGCCTTGTCCGCTGCGGCCTTGTCCGCGGCCTCCTTGTCGGCGGCGGCCTTGTCCGCCGCGGCTTTGTCGGCGGCGGCTTTGTCCGCCGCGGCCTTCTCGGCGGCGGCCTTCGCCCTTGCCTTCGGGCCCAGCGGCTTGGCAGGCTGCGCGAGGGCCGGCGCCGCTGCGAGCGAGAGGGACGCGCCGAGCGCAAGCCATGCAAAGCGCGAAGGCCGCGCGGGCCGGGGCGCAGCGGAGGCGGGGGGCTTGATGGGCATGGGTCACCTGGGCGATGCGGGTCGCCGCGGGCGGAGATTACACGACTTTCCGGGAGCGCCGCATGCTCTCTCGCCTGCCCAGGCCTGACGCCGTGGTCCCCGCGCTCACGCGCGGGGGTCCGGTCACGGGCTCACGCCCGGGGTTCTCTAGAAGTACGACCGCGACACGGCCGACGACTGCAGGCTCACGAAGATGATCCCGTTGATGGATCCGTCGGTGACCACGACCTCGGACGTCGACGGGAGGTACGTCGCGCGCTGCGGGCTGATCAGCGCCGTCGGGTCGGTCGTGAGCGGGATGAGCAGGGGGGAGAAGGAGTTGTTCGTCGAGAAGCGGAAGACGCTGTCCCGCGGGGTGATCGCAGCCACCGGCGTGTTCGAGAACGTGTAGCACTTGCCGGGGGAGCACCCCGTCTGGTTCCCCGCCACCAGCGACAGGTCGCAGTCGCAGAGCGTGCCCGAGGGGCAGACCGTCGGCGTCGCGCCCATCGGGTCGCACGTGTCGCCGGTGTAGACCTTGGCGTTGCAGACGCCTGCGTTGCACCCGTCCCCGGGCAGGTTGCAGTCGGAGGGAGACTGGCACGTCGTACCCTTCGTCACGGCGAAGCGGAACATCGGGTTCATGAACCGCGGGCTAGGGTCCGCCTCCGTCGGGCTGCGGTCCTTCATGGCGCAGACGCCGGACGCGCCCGGCGACCGTACGCAGAAGAGGTCCTGCGGGCAGTCCTTGTCCACGGAGCAGCGGACGGCCTCCGTGAGGGGGAGCGACTCGAGCACGCGCCCGTTCTTGCGCGTCGCCGCCGGATCGCAGGAGTTGCGGCACGCGCCGTTCGAGCTCTCGTCGGCGATCACGTGGTGGATGAACCCGCTCTGATCGCCCATGACCATCCACTGGCTCCCTCCGCGCACCGTGAAGGAGAGCTCGCCCGGGAAGCAGCACTTGATGTCCGCCATCGACACCGCCCGCGTGCACGCGCCCGTGTTGTCGCAGCGCACGTTCTTCCCGGGGCACCCGTCGGGGGATCCGGCGCAGCCGGTGCAGACCAGCCCGGTCGACCCGCCGTCGACGCCGCCCGGGCCGGCGTCGAAGTCCATGGCGGGGATGGTCGCTCCGCCGCAGCAGGGCGTGCCGGGAACGAACGCCGAGCCGTCCGGCGTGCACGCGATGGGCGCGGCGTTGCGCATCTCGAGCTCGACGTGATCCTGATACGCCTCGATGACGCGAAGATCGCGGTTGGTGCTCAGCTCCGTCTGCTCGATGGTGCCGAAGAGCGAGAGGCACTCGGTGTACGAGCAGCTCGGCTGGTAGATGCCGCCGTCGAGCGCGACGGCCTCGCTCCAGTAAGGGTCGGTGGGCCCGGGCATGTCGGAGGTGACCTGCACGTAGTCCGCGAGGTCCCTCGCGCTCAGGGTCTTGTTCCCCTCCGCCGCGAGCATGGAGGAGAAGGCGTTCTCGCTCAGCACACCGGAGTCGCAGAAGCGGCTGTTCGGGTCGTTGAGCGTGCCCTGCACCGGCGGCTTCAGCACCGGGGGCGGGGCGATCGAAGGCCCTGCGTCGCCCGGGTTGGTGTTGCAGGTGAGCGGCGAGCCCGCGACGTAGAGGCACGCCTGCCGGCCCGCGAAGGCGGGGATGGCACCCTCGTACGTGACCGTCCAGTTCTGGTCGACGACCTGCCCGCGCGGGTCCTCGAGGTTCATCAGGAGCGAGTTGCTCGCCCCGCTGTTCGGGCCGACGCCGCCGGGCTCGTAGCAGCTCGTCCCGGTGCAGGGGGGGCCCGCGCTGCACGTGCCCGTCTCCGTGTCGCACGCCGGACCGCAGTCCGTGTCGGACTTGCACGTGTTGCCGTTGGGGCAGACGGGCGGCTTCTGCGTGTGGTCGCAGTGGGGGACGGGGCAGTCCGAGTTCCGGACGCAGTGGGTGCCGGTGCAGGCGTTGCCGTTCTGGTCCAGGTTCACCGGCGTCTGCACGCCGCCGACGAAGAGCTGCAGCGGGCAGCCAGGGAGCGTGTCGCACGTCGAGCCGCACAGGTTCGGATCGCACGACTGGCGGCAGGTGCTCGGGACGCTGGCCGGCAGGGTGGCGAACATCTGCGGGGTCCCCGTCCCCGCGCCGTTGCCGAAGACGGAGCCGTCGGCGTTGTAGAGGACGGGGAAGGTCAGGATCCCCGGGACATGGTTGCCGGGGTCGACGCCGACCGCGAGGAAGTCGGCGGAGCGCGGGGCGAAGGGCTCGACGGTGTTGCACGAGACGTCTGCCGCGCTGTCGATCTGGACGCCGCTGTTGCCCTTGCACCCGGCGAGGGTCGACGGGGAGATTGGGGTGCGGCAGGGGGCGTCGAAGTCGGCGACGTCGATCACGGCCAGGTGGCCGTTCGTGAGCGCGGCGAAGGCGAACTCGCCGCGGAGCACGGCGGGGCCGGCGCCGCTCGTGTAGTCGACGCTCGTCCGGTAGCTCGTCCCGATGTCGCACGAGCTGCTCGACGCGATGCACGTGAGCGCGTTCGGATCGGGGTTGCAGAGCACGCCGTTCTTCGCGACGCCCGTGACGGGATCGATGCGGGGGACGTCGCGCTGGACCAGGACGACGTCCGCCGCCGGCGCCGCGTACTTCACCCGGTCGCGCGGCTGGAACGGGTTGTACTCCGGGTGCTTCCGGACGAGGGGGCGCCGCGTCGTCGAGCTGTCGCTCACGTCGAAGACCATCACGCTCCCGTCGTAGTAGTCGGTCGCGTAGAGGAAGGTCCGGAGGTTGATGTCGGACTTGCCATAGTCGCCGAGCAGGGACGACGGCGGGGTGAGGTCCGGCGTCGGCAGGGTCGCGACGGAGACCTTGTTCGCGAAGACGACGCGCGCCGGGTTCTCGGCCGAGGTCGGCAGGAGCGGGGGCCGCTCGATGGGGTTGCAGGGCGAGATGCTCGGCGTGCCGTCCGGCAGCGTGGAGAACATGTCGATGACGTGGATGACGGGCGCGCCCGTGTCCGCCACGTAGAGCCTGCCCCCCGAGTACGAGATGCTGCCCGGGTGCGGCGTGTAGCTCGTCGCGAGCGCCGGCGTGTTCGGCGGGGGGTTGCCGCAGGCGTTGCCGGTCTCGGGGTACGGCGCGGGCTGCGCGCCGAGCTGGGCCAGCGTCGTGGCGGTGGGCTCCTTGAGGGGCAGCCAGCGCTCGATCGGGCAGTCGGCGAACGAGCCCGGCGCCTGGTTGAGGAGCGTCTGGGCGTCGACCACGACGATGCCGCCGAGGTCGGGCATCGCGATGACGAGCTTGGGGCGGCCGTGGCCCTCCTGGACGAGCCGATCCGAGACGCTCGGGGTGACGTAGTTGTTGCCGTCGAGGCAGCTCAGCCGCTGCTGGCCGTCGTTGTCCGCCGGATCGTCGACGATGATCATGTCCCCCGGCGGGGAGGGGAGGTGGCAGGCGGGCCACGCCGTGAGCCCGAGGACGGGCTGGTTGTACAGGGCCGGGATGTTCGGGCCCTGCCCGCCCATGCCGAAGCAGAGGTCGGGGTCGCCGGGGTTCGTCGCGGGGTCGCCGAAGGCCGACGCCGGGCGGATCTGGTCGGACGGGAGCGCGAAGAGGCCCTCGTGCCCGAGCTCCGCGACGCCGACGAACGTGGCGATGCTGCCCGGCGAGGAGACGATGCCCGTGGGGTTCGCCCCGACGTGGATGAACTCGGAGCCCGGCTCGCGCGGGTTCTGGTCGAGGACCGAGCCCGTGAGGGCGCTCGTGTCGACGACCGCGACCTCGCCGCGCGTCGTCTGCGTGACCAGCGCGTAGAGGTGGGGGCTCGCGACCCCGGCGTCGATGTCGCCGGCGTCGTCCTCGTAGTAGTACTGGCACGTGCTGGTGAACTGCTGCGCCGTGCAGTCCGCGAGCGGGACCTCGACCTGGGCGCTGCCAGGCGGGTTGAGGCAGACGAACGACACCTGACCCGAGCGCTCGAGGGAGCGCACCGGCACCTGGACGGGCGCCTGCTGGCAGCCGCCGACGAACTGCGCCAGCGCGCCGGCCAGGCCGGCGAGCGCGGTCACCGTGGCCAGGGCCACACGCCGCCGAGATCCGCGACGATTTCGCCTTCACGATCGGCCTCCTACCATCTACATCGTCTCCGGGGGCTCGATTGGGACACCGATTGAAGCGAACATTGTCCCGTAGGTTGTGGTGGCGTGGTTCAGGTCGAGGTCGACCACGCCGACGTACGAGTCGAGGAAGTGCCCGACGTAGAGGTAGGCGTGCGGAGCCTCGCCGCTCCTGCACGCGTCCGCGGCCTGGCAGCCCGGGCTCTTCGCGTCGCAGCAGGCGTCGAAGGAGGTGGCGAACGGCCCGCGGCCGGTGCGGATGACCTGGGGCAGGTCCGTGATGGACGCCGGGTCGTACGCGTAGATGAAGCGCGTGTCGAAGCAGACGACGAAGACGCGGGAGTGCAGCCCGCCGTCGGTGCCGAGGACCTTGCCGATCTGGACCCCCGAGACGCCCACGCTGACGGGGACGCTGGAGTAGAGGTTCACGCTGTCGAAGACGGAGCTGCCGGCCGGCCCGGTGGTGCTCGGCACCAGGGTGGTCTGGATCTGGCCGAGGAGCAGCGTGGGCGGCGCCCGGTTCGCGATGAAGACGTCGAGCGGGACGTCGACGCAGCCCCCGAGGCAGGTCAGATCCGTCGGGTTGCACGCCGCCTCGCACGCCTGCCGTGCCGTGGCGTCGACGGCGACGCCGCGGGAGTCCGTGCCGCTCTGGTTCAGCGTGATGTCGGCCTTCGACGAGAGCTGGAGGAACGGGCGCGAGGGGTTCGAGAGCGTGTCGAAGTCGACGCGCACGACGTCGACCTCCGCCGTGGCGTTGTACGTCACGAGGAAGCCCGGCTGGTCGAGCATGGGCGTGCTCGTCTGCTGCGTCGCGGCGACGATGGCCGGCGGCGGGATGTGCGCCACCTCCGTCGGGCCGGCGGCGACGCCGGTGAGGTAGTACTCGAACGAGGGCTTGGAGCCGTCCCACCTGTTCACGGAGAGCCCCACCGCCGGCTCGTTGGAGACCTGGTGCGCCGAGACGATGGCGTTCGTGTGCGTGGCCACGCCGGCGGCGGAGACGTCGAGCCCGACGGGCTCGACCGGGATCGTGGAGATCGCGGAAGTTGTCGTACGGATCGATGCCCATCCGGTGCTCGTCGCTGCAGCGCCGGTCGCCCCCCGTCGCGGCGCCGCAGTCGAGCAGGAACGGGTTCTTCACGCCCGGCACGCGATCGTCCGCGATGTCGAACCAGGTGATGGACGGGTCGCCCCGGACCGGCACGAAGAGCCGCGCGCCCGAGCCCGGGGTGGTGGTTCTGCGCCAGCACGGCGCCCGGAGGCGAAGGCGCCGATCGTGTCGAAGGGCGCGGACGCGACCGGGAGCTGGGGGAACGGCGGCAGGATCGGCGAGCACGCGGCGGGCGTGAGGATCTGGTTCGTGGCCAGGTCGAGCATGCACGTGCCGTTGCACGGGTCGCCCGTGCACTGGCAGAAGCCCGACTGCACGATGCCGCCTCCCATGCAGTCGAAGCTCGACTGGCAGGCCTGGCAGGTGCCGGTCGTGCTCCCCTCGGGAAAGAAGCAGTTGGCGCTCGCGCAGTCGCTCGACGCCCCGCACGTCGCGCCGTTGCGCAACGCGGCCGTGCCCTCCGCGTTCATCCCGACCCCGCGGCAGATCGTCTGGAGGGTGTCCGTCGTCTTGCCGCCGAGCGAGACGTACTCGCCGCACTCCTCGACCTGCTCGGTGCAGCGGACGCCGGCCAGCACCTTGCCGGATCGCGCCGCGCATCGCCGGAAGGTCGAGGATCTGGACGGTGCCGCCGTTGTACGCGAGGTCGAAGTCCGAGTTGGCGACGTAGAGGGCGTTACGCCCGGGCGAGGTGACCAGCCCGGTCGGGTAAGTAGAACCCCTCGTGCCGGCGGGACAGGCCCTGGTCGTGTGTAGAAGCAGGCGCCACCGGCGCGGCCACCGCGCTCGGTGAGGCCGACACCACGAGCCCCGCAATGTCGACGGGGGCGCGCGCGCTTTGCGTGCGGCGTGGGTGGCGGGCTGGGGGCATGGCGGGCGGAGCCTAGTCAGGCGTTCGAGGACTGGCAACCGGCTCGGGTGACACACGCCCACACGAGCAGGAACGCGACGGCGGGCTCCGTGACGTGCTGTCCCCCGTGTGAAAAGCTGTCGGGGGGGAGCGTCAGCCCTCGGCCCGGCCCGTCGGGAACCGACGGCGGATGGCTGACGGGGCGCCTGCCCTCCGGGTACGCTGGCCCGGGTGAGCAGGCTCGCAGACCGACCGGACCGCGATGGTGCTCGCAGGGGGCGCCGCGCGCGGCGCGTACGAGGTGGGCGTGGTGGCGCACGTGCTCGACGACGTGGCGCGTGACCTCGGACGACCCGTCGGCGTCGACGTGCTCTGCGGCACCTCGGTGGGCGCGCTCAACGCGTGCGGCCTCGCCGCCTTCGCCAATCTCCCGGCCTGCGATCGCGTGCGCCGGGTGGTCGACGTCTGGGCCGGCCTCGACGTCGACGAGCTCGATCCGCCTGGACGTGAAGGGCATCCTCGCGATGGGGGGGCGCCTGCTCGGGCGCGCGTCGCCGGCGGGCGCCGTGCCTGTGCGGGAGGGGGGCCTCCTGGCCCCCGAGGGCCTCGAGCGCCTCGTCGCCCGGGCCATCCCCTTCGATCGCATCGACGAGAACATCCGCGCCCGCCACCTCGACGCGCTCACCGTCTCGACCACCCACGTGCGCAGCGGCCGCACGGTGGTCCACGTCCACCGCCGCGAGCGCGCGCCCCTCCGCTGGAGCCACGACCCCACCACGGTCGCGCGCGCCGCCGAGATCACGGACCGCCACGCCCTGGCCTCCGCCGCGATCCCCATCCTCTTCCGCGCCGTGGCGCTCGACGGCGACTACCACTGCGACGGCGGCCTCCGGCAGAACGTGCCGCTCTCGCCCGCCCGCCGCCTGGGCGCCGCCCGCGTCCTGGTGGTCAACCCCCGCTACATCTCCGAGGCGCCCCTCGACGACCGCGCCGCCGACGATTTCTTCCCCGGCCCGCTCTTCCTCCTGGGAAAGACCCTCAACGCCCTGCTCCTCGACCGCATCGACACCGATCTCGCCCGCCTCCAGACCATCAACCGCATCCTCGCGGCGGGCACCCAGTTCGCCGGCGAGGGCTTCGTCGGCGGATTTGAACCACGCGATGGGCTACCCGGAGGGGGAGGGCCTCCGCCCGCTGCTCGCCCTCCTCGTGCGCGCCTCGCACGGACATCGGCGCCATGGCCGCCAACTACGTCCGCCGGCCGGGCTTCGAGGTGGGCGGCATGACGGGGCAGGCTGATGCGCGCCCTCGCGGAGCCGGACTCGCGGAACGAGGCGGATCTCCTCTCGTACCTGCTGTTCGACGGCGGGTTCTGCGGGGAGCTCATCGCGCTCGGGCGCGCCGACGCGCGGGCGATGCACGGGGAGCTCTGCGCGTTCTTCGACGAGGCGGGGCGGGGGTAGTCCGGGTCGTCAGCCACCGGCAGGAGCCACCGGCCCGAGGCGTGCCGCCGGGGCATTGATGCGTCGCGGCGTAGCCGGGGCCAGGGGTCGTCCTCACTGGCCCCGCCTGGGTGCCGTGGCGTATGCTTCCATCAAGCATCCATGCACCCAGCGCGCCGTACCCCACGCCGCACGAGCCTGTTGCCCGCGCGTGGCTTCACGATGGTCGAGGTGTTGATCACCGTCGCGATGATCCTGACGCTCACGGCGGTCGCGGTCCTCGGCTTCAGGAAGTACGTCCACGCCGCGCAGAGGCTCGGAGGCGAAGGTCGTGATGGGCCTCATCCGCGACGGGGAGGAGGGGTACCGGGTCGAGATGCTCAACTACCTCTCGTGCTCGTCGTCGCTCGTCGACTACTACCCGAACACGAACCCCGACGACAGCCGCTGGATGTGGCGGCGCCCCACCGACACCCGCTACACCGATCCGAACAAGGGCTGGGCCATGCTCAACGTGAACCCGGACGGCCCCGTGCGGTACGGCTACGCGGTCGTCGCGGGCACGGCGCCGACACCCCTCCCGAATCCGGATCCTGCGTTCACGACCCCGCCGCTCTGGGGCACCCTGCCGTCCGGGCGGCCCTGGTTCGTCGTGGAGGCGAAGAACCAGCACTTCTACAAGGTGCCGGGCCCGCCCTCGCTGCTGATCGCGACCTCGTACGACGGGAAGCCGTACGTCGAGAACGAGGATCGCTGAGCGGTCCTCGTCAGCCGGGGCACGGCTCCCTGATCCCTGCCCTCCGCGCCCCGGCGCACGGGCCCCGGAGCCCCGAAAAGGGCTCGTGAGGCCCCGTCGCAGGGACGTGGGACGCGGGAGGCGGCGACGGGGACGCGGGAGGGGGCGACCGAGGCGCCGGAGCGGGCGACGGAGACACGGCGTCCGAAAATGCATCGCCGTTTCCCGAGCTTTTCTGCTCGGCGGGGGTGCCCGGCGTCGCGGAGGCAGGGCCCGGTGACACGGAAGGGGGCGACCGAGGCACCGAAGGGGGCGACGGAGACACGGCGCCCGAAAAGTGCATCACCGTTTCCCAAGCTTTTCTGCTCGGCGAGGGTGCCTGGCGTCGCGGAGGCAGGCCCGGAGACACGGGAGGGGGCGACCAAGGCACCGGAGCGGGCGACCGAGGCACCGGAGCGGGCGACCGACACACCGGAGCGGGCGCCGGTGACGAGAAGCGCGAAAAATGAGCCTCGAAATTTCGCGGAATGAGTCTCGGCGCCGGGCTCCGCGTCACCGGAGACCCCTCTCGTGTCACGGCAGCCCGCTCCCGCGCCTCACGGCCCCGCTCCCGCGCCTCACGAACCCCTTCCTGCGCCTCACGAGCCCCCTCCGGCGCCTCACCGGCCTGCTCCTGCGCTCCGCCGGGCCGCTTCATTGCTTCACGGGCGCGCTCCCGCGCTTCGACCGCGCCCTCCCGAGCGTCGACCGCCGGCTCCTGCGCTTCGACGCCCCACGCCCGCGACGCACGCACCCGAGTTGCACGTCTGGCAGACGCCGTTGACGTAGCTCTCCCCGCCGGAGCAGATGTTGCCGCAGGCGCCGCAGTTGTTCGCGTCGGTGTTGGTGCTCGTCTCGCACCCGACCCTGCGCTACGCCTCGCTTGTGCCCTTCGTTACATCATCATCGGATCCCGCAGCGGCGGAAAGCGACAGCGGCACGTCCGGCAGCGGCACCGCGATGCCGATGAGCTTCATCAGGAGCAGCGCGTTCGAGGACGTCACGACCCCGGGCTTGAGGCGGTAATCGAAGGTCATCTTGCCGTCCTCGACCAGCTCCTGGAAGTGGACGTTCCTCACCCGCCCGCCCGTCTCGGTCTCCAGGTGGGCGAGGCCCAAATCGTGCGACGAGACAGCGCCAATCGCGCCCTTCTCGAGGAGGTGCGTCACGACGGCCTTGGCGCCCAGGTTGCGCTCCCGCGAGTTGGTGCCGTGGAGCACCTCGTCGAGCAGGAAGAGCACGCGCTCGCCGCCGTTCACCGCGTCGACGACGCCCTTGAGCCTGGCGAGCTCGGCGTAGAAGTGGGAGACGCCCTCTTCGAGCGAGTCGTCGACCCGCATGCTGGTGCGCACCTGGCAGACCGAGAGGCAGAGGCGGCGCGCGCACACCGGCGCGCCCGCGAGGGCGAGCACGGCGTTCACCCCCAGCGCGCGGAGGAGCGTGCTCTTGCCGCTCATGTTCGAGCCCGTGACGAGCAGGGCGATGCCCGACTCCGGGAGCGCGACGTCGTTGCTCACGCGCCGGTCCGCCGGGAGGAGCGGGTGCCCGAGGCCATCGGCGACGAAGCGGAGCTGCCCCGCGTCGACCTCGGGGAAGGCGAACGTGGGGTGCTCGTGGGCGAACGTGGCGAGGCTGGCGAGCGCCTCGATCTCGGCCATCGCCTCGATCCATCCGCGCACCTCGTTCCCCACGCGCGTGCGCCATTGGTCGAGCCGGGCCCCGCAGAAGACGTCCCAGAGCAGGAAGACGTTGACGACCATGCCGAACGTGCCCGCTCGCCCGACCTCGGCGTGCCGGAGCAGCGCCTCGAGCTTCGCGATCTCGCGCGCCGCGCCGTCGAGCACCTCGCGCGGGGCCGAGAGCCGCGGGGCGCGGAAGCGCTCGGCCTCGATGCGGCGGAGGATCGCGAGGTAGCGGCCGAAGGGCGCCTCGGACGAGCCGACGGGGGCGAGGATGGGCCCGAGCGTCGGGCGGAGCGCGAACAGGACGGCGATCTGGGCGAAGAGCGGGAGGAGCCACGCCCGGTTCACCCAGCCCTGGAGCGAGAGGAGCCACGGGACGACGAGCGCCGCCATCGTGACGAAGACGAGCCCGCGGCCCACGCCGAGGAGGAGCGGGCTCGGCCGCGGGCCGGTGGCCTCGGCCCAGGCGAGGAAGGGCTCGGTGCTCTTGCCCCGCGTCCCCGATTCGGCGCCGGCGGCGGCGAGATCCTCGCGGAAGCGCGGCAGCGCGGAGAGCCCCTCGCCGCCTCCTGGCGCGCCGCCACCTCCTCGGCGGACGCGGGCTCGGAGAGCCAGCGGGCCAGCACCTCTTCCCCCGGGCCGGTCTCGACCGCGCCGACGAGCTGGAAGAGGGAGGCCGCGCCGAACACGTCGAGATCGCGGGCATAGGCGTGCCCGGGCGCGAGGAAGCGCTCGCCCCGTTCGGGGAAGCCCGCGAAGTCCCCCGCGATCCGCTTCTCGCCCCGCGCGAGGAGCCGGACGCGGACCTCGATCCCGGCCGTGCGCGTGACCAGCGCCGCGTGCGCGACGACCAGCGCGACGAACGCAACGGCCGCCCCCGCCGCGCCGACCCACACGGTGACCGGGACGGGCCCGAACGCGCGCGCCAGGCCGAGCCCGACCGCGGCAAGGAAGCTCACGCCCCGGAGCGAGGAGATGCGGCCGGATCGCGCCTCCAGCGCGCCGGCCTCGGCGCGCAGCTCGGCGAGCCGAGCTGCGTACGGGTCTGGGGCATCCATGGGCGCAATTCACCACGGGGGGGCCGGGAGGCAAACGGCAAAAAGGCGACAGTGCGCCCGCACGACGAGAGGACGACCGCGGAGGGGTGGGGCCCGGAGGTGGGCGGCCAGGCAACCGCAGGAGTCAAACCCGACCCCGACTCACAAGCTCATCGCGCAGCGGAACCCGAGCGCCGGCGCGCTCGCCGACGGGAGCTGGTGGTAGCGGAAGGCGGGGTCGAGCCAGAGGGCGACGCCGCCGTTGAAGCCGCCGCCGCGGATGGCCTTCCTGTCGCCGGCGGGCGCGCCCTTCGGGTTCACCACCTCGTCGGGCTTGTAGATCTCGAACCAGTCGCTGGTCCACTCCCACACGTTGCCGACGAAGTCGTTGGCGCCGAACTTCGTCTTGCCCTTGGGGAAGCTGCCGACGGGCGCGGTGCCCGCGAAGCCGTCATCGCCCTCGAACATGCGGGGCTGACGGCTTCAGCCCGTGGGCGAGCTCCCACTTGTTGAACTCGGTCCCGCCGGCGTTCATGCGGGTCGCGTCGCCCAGCTCGTCGCCCCAGGGGAACTTGCGGCCGTCGGAGCCGCGCGCGGCGTACTCCCACTCGGCCTCGGTGGGCAGGCGCTTCTTCTTGACCTTGCAGTAGGCGTCCGCGAGGTCCCACGACACGCAGTTGATGGGGTGCCGCTCGCGCCCCTCCTTGCCGAAGTTGCAGAGCTCGGCGTACGCCTTGACCTCCTTCTCGTGGTACGCGTCCGTGTCGGCGGGCGGCTTGGGGTAGGAGGGCTCGGCGGGCGGCCGCTTGCAGTCGCCGACGTCCGAGCACGCCTTGTACTCGGCGGCCGTCACCTCGTTCACGTCGATGCAGAAGGTGTCGAGCGTGACCTTGTGCGCCGGCTGCCAGAGCGGGAAGCCCGGCTCGTCCGATCCCATGAAGAACCTGCCGCCCGGGACCATCACCGTGCCCTCCGGGCACGAGGTGGGGCGCGCCGGGGCCGCCGACGCGGCGGGGCGGGGCGCGGGCGCGGCGGCGATGGCGGCGCTCGGCGCGGCGGTGGGGGCGGGGGGCTTCGCGGCGTTCGC
Organism: uncultured delta proteobacterium; assembly: GCA_963827955.1. Lineage (GTDB taxonomy): Bacteria > Myxococcota_A > Polyangia > Polyangiales > Polyangiaceae > CAWHDJ01. The sequence goes on from CAWHDJ010000018.1 coordinate 1,481,276, forward strand.
GGCGGTGTGGCCGGCGCCGAACATGCGGAAGGCGGCGAAGCCGCCGAGCGAGAGCGCGACGACGGCGGCGAGGCCGATCGCGAAGCCGCGGCCCGAGGCGCCGGAGGCGCCGGCGGGGCTGAGCTGCGAGGGCTGGTGGACGCCGGGGATGGATCCGGTCGGAAGGGCCGCGGGCGCAGCGCCGACCGCCGTCTGATTGGCGGGCGCGGCCGGCTGGGCGTTCGCGGTCGTCACGAGCGGGCCGGCGCCCGTGACGGGGGCGCCCATGCCGGGGGTGGTGGCGGCGGCGATGCCGGACGCGGTGGCGGCGCGGGCGCCGGTCATGGCTGCGGGGGTCATGCCCGCGACGCCGCCCGTCGAGGCGACGGCCCACGTCGGCGCGTCGGGGAAGACCGCGTGCATGAGCCCGGACCAGAACTGGCCCATCGTCGGGTAGCGGTCGCCCGGGTTGACCGCGAGCGCCTTCGCGAAGACCTGCTCGACGGCCTCCGTCACGTCGAGGTCGAAGGAGCGCGGGGTCGGCCGGCGGCTCGGGTCGCGGCTGGCGACGGCGAGCTGCATGAAGTCGTTGCCGTCGAGCGTGGGGAGGCCGCCCCGCAGGACCTCGATGAGGATGAGGGCCATCGCGAAGACGTCGGTCCAGGGGCCCGTGGCGCCGTGCGACCGGCTGAACTGCTCCGGCGCGCCGTAGTTGGGCGTGAACGACGTGATGTCCTTGCCCGTGTGCGCGAGCGCGGCGACGGAGCCGGCGTGCTCGGCCATCACCTTGGCGATGCCGAAGTCGAGCACCTTGACGTGGGCGCCGACGCCGCGCGCGTCGCCGAGGACGAAGAAGTTGGCGGGCTTGACGTCGCGGTGCGCGATGCCCCGCTGGTGCGCGATCTCCAGCGCCGTCGCCGCGGGCTCGAGCAGCGAGAGCGCCTCCGCGAGCGAGCGCGGGGGCTGGCCGGCGCGCCGCTCCTCCCAGAGCACGACGTCGAGCGGCTTCCCGTCGAGCCACTCCAGCACCATGTACGGGATCCACTGGCCCTCCTTGGTGATGAAGTTGCCGATGTCGCGCGCCTGCACGATCGCGGCGCTGCGGCTGGAGAGCTGGGCCATGAGCTTGCCCTCCTGGATGAAGCCGTCGAGCAGGTCCTTGCGCTGGTCCTCCTCCGCGTTGGCGAGGATCTTGAAGCACTTGATGGCGACGGGCTGCTGCCAGATCGTGTGCTCGGCCCGGTAGACGACGCTGAACCCGCCCTCCCCGATGGCCTCGCCGATGGCGTACTTCTCCGCGAGCAAGGTGCCCGAGATGCCCAGGGGATCGCGACGGGAATCACTCATGATCGGCTCCCTGTGATGCTAACACCACGACGCCGTACGGCGCGCGCCCTCACGGGCGCCCTCCGAGGCGGCCGAGCGCGCCGCCCGCTGCCGCCGCGATCGCGATTGCGGCGCCGTGCGCCAGAAGGATGTGCCCCAGGCTCTCGACCGGGCAGTGCGCGCTGACACCGATGGAGCCGGCGAGCCCGAGGACGGCGCCGACCGCCGCGCCCCGCCAGCCGGGCGCCGAGAGGAGGGCGCCGCGGAGCAGGAGGGCGCCGGCGGCGAGGGGGCCGAGCGCCATCGCGGTGGAGAGGCAGAGGCAGCCGCGGATGCTCGCCCAGGTGAGCGGGCCCTCGGCGGGCTGCGCGATCAGCACGGCGGTGAGCGCGTACGCCGCGGGCACCACCCAGAGCGCGTGCTGGACGGCGCGCACGCCCGCCGGTAGCCCGCGCGCGCGCGGGCGGAGGACGACGCCGAAGGCGAGGGCGCCGCCGACGAGCCATGCGGCGATGGGGGCGGCGACGCGGGGTGACGCGATGTCGGCGCGGACGCCGAAGAGCGCGATGGCGGCGGCCACCCACACGACGGCGGCGAAGGCGGCGGTGCGCGTCCGGGCGCGGTGCTCCTCGCGGGTGAGCGAGCGCTCGGCGGGGGGAGTAGCCTCGGGGACCGGCAGGGCCGGGGGTTTGGGGGTCTCCCCCATCGTGACCGGCAGGGCCGGGGGTTTGGGGGTCCCCCCCATCGTGACCGGGCCGGCGGGGCCTCCCCGCGCCCCGAGGGGATTGGGGATGTCGCGGATCGCGTCCAGGGAGAGGTCGTCCGGGCTAGGCACCGGCCGCCTCCGTCTTCTTCTTCTGGCCGCGCGTGGCGGGCTTGGCCCGCAGCTCGTCGAGCGCCGCGCGCAGCGCCTCGTACGCCCGGAAGGCGCGGAGCTTGACCGCGGTCGGCGTGGCGCCGAGCACCGCGGCGGCGTCCTGCACGCTCAGCCCCTCGTACCGGATCAGGATGAAGGCGTCGCGCTGCGCCGCGGGCAGGCGGGCCAGCACCCCCTCCACCACGCGCGCCGCCTGGGCCGCGATCGCCGCCGACTCCGCGTCGGCGTCGCCGCGGTCGACCATCTCCGGCCCCGGATCGCTCGGGAGCCGCTCCGTCTCGCGCAGGCGGGCGGCGCGCGCGTGGTCCAGGGCCACGTTGCGGGCGATGGCGTAGGCCCACGGGAGCACGGCGCCGCCGGCCGCGAAGGTGGCGCGGGCGCGGTGCATGCGGAGGAAGGTCTCCTGCACCAGGTCCGACGCGTTCGCGCTCGAGCCGCTCATACGCGACAGGAAGGCGAGGAGCCGCGGGTAGAGCGCCTGATGGAGCGCGGGGAACGCCCGGCTGTCGCCGGACGCGTAGCGGTCCATGGCGGCGTTGAGGGCGGCCTCGTCCATGACGTCGAGGGCCGCGACGTTAGCACTTCTCTGCCCCGAGAAGTGCGCCGCGTGCCGTCAGGTCCTCGAGCAGCGCGGCGGTGCTCCCGGTCACTGCCGGGTCGACGGGGCGGGAGAGCGCAGCGCACGAAGCGACGACCGCATGGCCGAGCGCCGCGCCTTCGAGGAGGTGGCCGAGGATCTCGGCCGCGAGGGGCGTCAGCTCGAGGAAGCGCACGTCGTGGTCCGCATCACGGTAGGCGAGGAGCGCCGTGGGCTCGTGCGCGGGGACGTCGCGCGCGTCGAGCGCCTCCTCCAGGCGGTGCACCGCGAAGGCGTAGCGGAGCAGCCTCACCGAGGCGGCGAAGCGCACGCCGCGGTCGAGCGCGATCTCGCCCGCCTCCTCGCCGCTGCCGTCCGCGTCCGGCGCGCTCGCGACCTCGAACCATGCCAGCTCGTGCCGCGCGAGGTCGACCAGCCAGGGCGGGACGCTCGCGTCCTCCGCCCAGCGCGGCGCGGCCCACGCGACGAGCTCGAAGGCCACGTCGCGGAAGTAGCGCGAACGCGGCGCCTCCGCCTCGACGAAGCGCGCCACCCACCCCTCGAAGGCCCCGCCGAGCCGCGCGGCCGTGCGCGGGATCTCCTGCCGCACGGCGCGCAGGAGGGTCTCGCGCACGTGGCGACGGTAAACGAGGAGCCGCTTGTGCCCGAGCGCGGCGAGCGCCGCCGCGTCCTCGGGGCCGAGCCCCCCGGCCGCGAGCCAGCCCGGGGCGTCCTCGGCCAGCGCGCGCTCCGCGTCGGGCGCCTGCACCAGGCGCGCGAAGGTGCCGAGGAGGGCGCCCTCACCCCCTGCCGCTTCCGAGCCCGCGCCCGCGCCCGCGCCCGAGCCCGCGCCCGATCTCCAGCGAATCGGGCTCGGGCGCGGGCTCGAATGTGCACGCTCGGCCCGCGCCGCGAGCCCGCGCTGGTAGGCGGCGTCGATCGCCGCCATCTCCGCGCAGAGCTCGGCCACGCCCGGCACGTGGTGGTCCCGCTCGAGCAGCACGGGGACCGGGCCCGTGCGCGCCACGGCCCACGTCAGGAGCGCGAGCACCGGATCGACGACGGGGGCGCCGTGCGTGTCGATGAGGAGCTCGTCCTCATCGACGCGCTCGTGGCCGGCGACGTGGATCTCGACCACCCGGTCGAGCGGCATGCGCGCGAGGAAGTCGACCGCGTTGAAGCCGTAGTTCTGCGCGTTGACGTAGACGTTGTTCACGTCGAGGAGCAGACCCGCGCCGCTCTCCTCGAGCACGTCGGCGATGAACTCCGCTTCGTCGAGCGACGATCGCCCTGGGACGAAGTAGTGCGTGATGTTCTCGAGCGCGAAGGGCAGCTCGAGCCGGCCCGCCGCTTCTTTGGCGCGCGCGGCGACATGGCGCATCGCCGCGCCGGTGAGCGGGAGCGGGAACAGGTCGTGGAAGACGCGGCCGCCCGCGTCGGAGAAAGAGAGGTGGTCGGAGTGGAAGGGCGTGCCCGTGCGCGCGAGGTAGCGGCGCAGCTCGTCGAAGTACGCGTCGTCGAACGGGTCGACGCCGCCCACCGACATCATCAGGCCATGGGTCACGATCGGGAAGCGCGCCCGCACGCGGTCGATCGCCGCGGGCATGAAGCCCCCACGGCGCATGAAGTTCTCCGGCGACAGCTCGAGGAAGGCGATGCCGCGGAGGAGCGGGTCGTCCGCCTCGCAGAGGTCCAGGAGCTCGTCCAGGATCTCCCGCCGGAGCCCCAGCCCCACCCCGGAGATCCCGGACGCGCGCTCCACCCTGCCGCTCCTCTAGGCGCAGGTGCCCGCGCCGCACGAGGCGCTGGCGTCCGTCTTCTTGCCGGCGACCCTCTTGCCGGCCTTCGCGGCCGGCTTCGCGGCAGGCGGGGCGGCCGCCGGGGCAGCGGCGGCCACGGCGTTGGCGGCCGGAGCCGGCGCGGCCGGCGTCGTGGCGGCAGCGGCTGCGGCGCCGGCCTTGGCCTCGACGGGCGCGGCCGGGGCGGCGGGCGCCGCCGGTGCTGCCGCGGCGGGCTTCACCTCCACGGAGGCGGGGACCTCCGCGGCGTTGACAGGGGCGGAAGCGCCGCCGCAGCCCGAGAGCAGCGCGGCGCCCGCGCTGAGCGCGGCGAGGGTTTCGAAGAGGCTCTTCATCGGCGACGTTCTCCTGTGTCTCGAAGGGGGGTCGTCTTCAGATACGCGCGGCCCGGCGAGCGGTTTCACCGGGCGGGCCATCTTAGGCCGGTTTGACGCGGCGCGCGGCCCCTACATGCCGATCCGCGACAGGTCGAGCACCCCGTCCCGGACCGGCGGGCACCAGTAGTACCCTCCGGAGAGCGCGCGCGTGTAGCCGAGGAGCGCGTCCGTCACGCCGTCCTCGCGCCCGGCCATCCGGGCGAGGACGCGCTCGAAGCGGTCGAGCGACTCGCCGAACGCGACGAAGTAGAGCCCGTGCTCCCGGACGCCGCCCCAGGGCAGCGAGCGGCGCAGCATGAACGCGGGCGGGTCGAAGCTCTCCTGCGCCGTGCGCTTGACGTGGGCGGCCTCGGGGGCGTCCTCCATCTCCTCGTTGTCGGCGCGCTGCCGGCCGATCACCTCGTCCTGCGCGCGCTGGGCGAGGCCGTGGAAGCGGCCGAGATCGTGCCGGTAACGCTGCGCGGCGACGAAGCTGCCGCCGTCGAGGCCGGGGCCGCGGCCGGAGACGACGGCGGCGGCCACGGCCGCCTCGTCCACCGGGTTCTCGGTGCCGTCCTCGTAGCCCGTCAGGTCGCGCCCGCCGGCGTACTTGTAGGCCTCCACCTCCTCGTCCAGGGAGAAGCCCTCGCCGAGCGCCTTGCCGAGCGACAGCGCGCGGTCGAGGATCTCGCCGCGGTCCTCGCCGGGGAGGTACGCCCACACGGCGCCCTGCGTCGAGGGGAACGCGACGCCGGGGCCGACCAGCGCGGGGAAGGGCCGCAGGCCGTCGACGGCCGCGCCGAGGGCCGCGACGAGCGGCGCGCCCAGGCCGATCACGGCGGGGAACGTCGCAGCGCCCGCGGCGGGGGTTTGGGGGCGAAGCCCCCATCGTGAGGAGATGTCACGGAGGCGCGCGAGGCCCGGGCGGGGGTCGCGGCCGGTGCCGAGGCCGAAGGCGAGGTAGCGTGCGTGGCTGGGAAGGGGCGCGAGGATCGCGGGCTGGCAGGCTTGCGCGGGGCTCATGGACGAGGGGGGTAGAAGCGCCCGAAAGGGCCGTCAAGCGTGCTCGGCCGCCCAGGCCTCGCTCCGCTCCCACAGCTCCTTCGCGAGGGCCGCGTCGTCCGAGATCGGGTTCGGCGCCTTCTCCTTGCTGCTGTCGTAGTAGCGCCCGTCGTGCCCCGCGACCTCGGGCGAGGTCGCGCAGTACAGCGACGTCTGGGCGCCCTCCTCCACCGTGATCATGCCGCGCAGCATGATCGGCCGCACCGGCCACGGGACCTTGCGCCAGATGTCCGAAGCGACCACGCCCGGGTGCAGCGCGTAGCTGCGGACGCCCTCGCCCGCCCGCCCGCGGGCCAGCTCCTTGGTGAAGAGCACGTTGCAGAGCTTGCTCACCTCGTACTCCCGGAGCGACGTGATCGTCCGCGTGGGCCGCCGCTGCGCCTCCCAGTCGATGCCCGTGGCCTTGTAGTGCGCCTTGCTGGAGACGTTCACGATGCGCGCGCCGCCCTGCGCCGCGGACTCGCGGAGCCGGGGCAGGAGCAGCGTGGTGAAGAAGAAGGGGCCGAGGTGGTTCGTGCCGAAGAGCAGCTCGAAGCCGTCCTTCGTCAGGCCGCGCGAGCCGGCGAGGCCGGCGTTGTTGACGAGCACGTGGAGCGGCTCGCCCAGGGCGAGGAACGCCTCCGCCGACGCGCGGACCGACGCGAGGCTGCCGAGGTCGAGCTTCAGGAACTCGGCCCGGCCCCCCGCGGCGCGGATCCCCTCGAGGACCGGCCTCGCCTTCTCCTCCGAGCGGCAGGCCAGGAAGACCTTGCCCCCGCGCTGCGCCAGGACCTCCGCCGTCACCCGGCCGATGCCGGTGTTGGCGCCCGTGACGAGGAAGGTCCTGCCCTCGAGGTCGCGCGCTCCTTCTTTCATGGCGCGCATCGTAGCGGCCGCGCGCGCCCCCGTCAATCACGCGTCGCAGACCGCCATGTGCGCGACGGCGCCGCCGACCACCGTGATCTCGCCCCGCGCGCCGCCGACCACGGCGAAGCTCTCCCCGAGCGCCCCCTCGATCCCCCGATCGGCCGGAGCGGCGAGCCCCAGACGGCGGCGAGCACCTCCGCGCTCGGGCGGACGGCGCCTCGGGTGCCGGGCGCCTGCTCGAAGAGGTCGGCGAGCACGCCGGGCGCCTGGGCGGCGAGCGCCTCCGCGTTCGGGAAGACCTCGAACCAGAAGCCGCCGGGCCGGGGCTGCACCAGGACCGCGTTCGCCCCCGCGGGCGGCCGCAGGGCCACGCGCCGCTGGGCCTCCTCCACCTGGGCCTTGCGCACGCTCGACGTGTACGCCGCGTACGACGCCGTCGGCGAGTCCGTCCCGGTCCTCGCCAGCTCCGCGTCGACCTCGCTCCACACCTCCGCCTGCGGCGACGAGTACGCCGCCCCGGTCGCCGCGGCGCACGTCCGCGTGCGCGTCAGCTCCGTCCGCATCTTGAGGCTCAGCTTCTCGTCCACCTCGAAGTTGCTCGTCGCGTTCCCCCGGAACGACCACCGCCCCTTCTCCACGCAGCGCACCGGCACGCGCACCGCCGCCCGCGGGCCCACGATCACCGTCCGCTCCACCGTGCGCGTCTGCTTGCCGCCCCGCACCACCTGGTTGCCCGCGAGCAGCACCATGAGGTCCGTCGGGTTCACCACCCGGAGCGTCGGCACCTCGCCCGTCTCCTCGATCCGGAGCCCCTCCGCCCGCGCCGGCAGCACGACGCCGCCCGCCGGCGGCCCCACCCGCAGCCACGTCACGACGCCCTGGTCCTTCAGCACCACCTCGCCGACCACCTCTTGCCGCAGGACGACCTCGTCGACCGTCCGGTACCCGACCCCGCTCCCTGCTTCCGACATCGACACCTCCCTGGCCCCCCGAGAGGAGGGCACCGGGGAAGGGCCGGATTCGGAGGCGAGCCCGAACCCCAGCTCGTGGACGTCTACGAGCTCGGGTTCGGCTAGCGTGGCGCCCATGCCCCCCCTCGCCCCCGTCTTCCTCCCGTACCACCGGAGGAGCGGCGTCGTCGGGCTCAACGTCGTCTCCGCCGCCCTGAGCGCCCACCCGCGCACGGCCGGCGTCCCCGTCCGCTACGTCACGAAGCGCGAGGAGCTCGCCGCCGCCGTCCGGGAGGTCGCCGCGGCCGGCGCGCTCCCCCTCGTGGGCTGGTCGTTCTACTCGACGGACTTCGACGCCGCGGTGGCCGACCTCGCCTTCGTGCGCGCCGGGACCGCCGGCGTCCCCGCGCTCCACGTCGCCGGCGGCGTCCACGCGAGCGCCGAGCCCCTCGCCACCCTGCGCGCCGGCTTCGACCTCTGCGCCATCGGCGAGGGCGAGTCCACCCTCGTCGCGATCGCCGCCACCCTCGCGGAGGGCGGGGATCCGCGCGCCCTCGCGGGCACCGCCTCGCTCGACGCGCGCGGGGCGCTGGCCTCGCACGGGCCGGGCGAGCGCCGCCCCCTCGACGACTTCCCCGCCTTCGACGAGCCCCGCCGCAAGTTCAACGCCATCGAGATCACGCGCGGCTGCGTCTACGCCTGCTCCTTCTGCCAGACGCCCTTCCTCTTCAAGGCGCGCTTCCGCCACCGTAGCATCGAGAACGTCCGCGACCACGTCGCCGCCCTGCGGCGCGCCGGGCTCGTCTACGCCCGCTTCGTCACGCCCACCTCGCTCTCCTACGGCTCGGACGGCGAGGCGCCGAACCTCCCCGCCGTCGAGGCGCTCCTCGCCGCCTGCCGCGAGGCCTTCGGCCCCGAGGGCAAGATCTACTTCGGCACCTTCCCGTCCGAGGTGCGCCCCGAGCACGTCACGGAGGAGGCCCTCGCCATCCTCCGCCGCTGGGTGGACAACGACAACCTGGTCATCGGCGGGCAGTCGGGCTCCCTCCGCGTGCTCGAGGAGATGAAGCGCGGGCACACGGTCGACGACGTGCGCCGAGCCGTCCGCCTCTCGGTCGCCGCCGGCTTCCTCCCGAACGTCGACCTGCTCCTCGGCCTGCCCGGCGAGACCGCCGAGGACCGCCGCGCCTCCCTCGCGCTCGCCGACGAGCTCGTCGGCATGGGCGCCCGCATCCACTCCCACGCCTTCATGCCCCTGCCCGGCACCCCGCTCCGCGACGCGGAGCCCGTCCCCATCGAGCCCGAGACGGCGCTGGCGATGGCGAGGCTGGAGTCGCGCGGGGCGCTGTACGGGGCGTGGCGGCAGCAGGTGGTGGCGGCGTCGAGGCTCGCGGGGGGGCGGCGGGGCTGACCGCAGGACCGTGGCGCGCAGCTTGCAGTGGCCGCGCGCCCGAATGCACCCTGGGCTCCGTACGACGACGGGCCCCGCGCCGGCGAGAAGGGCGCTGCGACGGGTGCGAGGAGCACGGTGATGACAACCTTGACGATCGGCCGGGCCGCGCGCGCTGCGCGCGTCCTCCTCCCAGCCCTTGCGGCGATCCTCGTCGGCTGCCACCGCGAGCCGGCGCCGCCCGCGCCGGCGTCCGCGTCGGCGGCGGAGCCCGCGGCGCCCCGGGCCACCAAGCTGGCGGGCGCGCCCGCGCACGTGATGGCGGTGAGCTTCGCGCCCGACGGCAAATCGGTGCTGGTGCTGGAGGAACGGCGCAGCAAGGACGACGACGCGAGGGGCGTCGGCGCGTTCGCGATCTCGCGACGCCCCACCGACGGAGGCGCCGCCGTGGATGTCTACACGCCCACCAAGACGTTCTACGCGCCCGCCGACGTGGTGCTCGCCATGCAGCCGCTCGGCGACAGCGTCCTCGTACGTACGAAGCCGCCCTCGCTGGAGGAGCAGGGGCAGCCGGCCCCGGAGGGCGAGGACTGGCAAGCGCGCCGGGCGCGGGAGGACGAGGTGAGGTCGAAGACGGCCCTCTATCGCATCGCCGGCGGGGCCGCGCCCGAGCGCGTCTCGCGCGAGGGGCTGCAGTGCACGAGCCTGGTGGGCGCGGCGGGCGGGCAGTGGGCCGCCTACTCGCTCGCGGTGGTGAGCAAGGACGATCCGTTCTTCGACGGCGAGATCCACGTGGTCGGCGCGCAGCCCGGCCAGGACGTCACGCTCGACTACCGGAGCATCGTGTACGACATCTCGCCGGACGGCGCGCGCGTCCTCGTGCGCCGCCGCTCGGAGAAGCCCGATCCCGGGAGCAAGCCCGATCCGAAGAAGCCCCGCAAGGAGTCCCACCCCGGCCGCGCGAGTGACAGGGTGATGGTGAGCGTCGAGGATCAGTCGGTCACCGATCTCCCCAAGACGATCCACGTCGACGGCGCCGAGATCGACACCGACGCCCTGTTCGTGTTCTTCGCCGGAGACGGGCTTCAGTTCGTGTCGGTAGAGGGAGATCGGTACCGCTCTGCGCTCGACGGCTCGGGCGCGACACGCATCGCCGGCCCGCGGCCCGCCGCGGACGCGGGCGCCCCCGACGCGAGCGCCCCCGACGCGGGCACGCCGGCGCGCCCGCGCCGCTGGTTCAGCCCGAAGGGCACGCTCTACGAGCTGCGCGAGGACGAGGCCGGCGCCGTGGTGCTCTCCCGGGGCGCCGGGCTGGGCGCGCTCACGCCCGCCGCGCGCCTGGAGGGGCCGCTCTCCGGGATCGGCCTGGTCAGTCTCGACGCCGACGAGAAACGCGCGGCGCTCGTGGTCCTCTCCGACACCTCGCGCGACGGGAAGCTCGACATCCTGCACGACGACGCCGAGATCTTCCTCGTCGACCTGGGCGCGCCCTCGGCGGCCCCGCTCGGCTTCGGCCGCGCCAAGGTCGCCCTGCTCGCCGACGAGATCCGCCCGAAGATCGCCGCCGCCGCGGGGCTCCCGGAGGCTTCGGTCACGACGGCGTCGGAGCACGGCGACCTCACGGCCACCGCCGCTCTCCCCTGGGTCGACGGCGAGGACGCGAAGGCGCTACTCGGGCGCATGTTCACGGCGGCGCGGGCCATCGACGCGGCGCTGCCGCACCGGAAGTTCGCCGTCCACGTGCGCGTGGGGGAGATCGACCTCCGCGTCACCCCGAGCCCGCCCGAGGAGAGCCCGCGCTACCTCTTGTTCGGCAACACGGGGATGGTGGTGGCCGATCCGGCCGCGCTCCCGCTCGTGCTCAAGGATCCGCGCGCGATCAGCTCGATGACCGTGGAGACGCTCACCGGCGAGCTCTCGAACACCGGCAAGGAGCCGACGGCGCCCATCGAGGTCTACGCGGTGCACATGGAGGGGCCGTACAACGACCGCAAGCGCGTGGAGGACAAGAAGGATCTCGGCGTCATCCAGCCGGGCAAGAGCGTCAAGTACACGCTCTCCGTGAAGGACTCGTCCTGGGGAACCTCGAGCACGCACGCAAACTTCCGCGCCGGCGGCAAGAAGCTCGCTTTCTTCAACACCTACGCGTACGACCACACCGTCGACGCGCTGAAGGTCGCGATCGAGGCGCACGCCCGCTTCGGCGTGTGGGTGGAGCACCGCGAGGATCGCTTCAACGAGGTGAGGATGCTGGTGCGCCTCACCGCCGCGCAGGCCGCGCTCGACGATCGTGCCCGCGAGGCGCTCTTCACCTCCGTGAGGGGCCTCTTCGCCGATCACCGCAAGAAGTTCCACGGGCACGCCGGTGGCGAGCGGATCGTCTTCGCCGCGCCGGGCGGCGGCGGGTGGCTGGCGGAGCCGACCAAGAAGCCGACGCGCTTCGAGGGCGACGCCGAGGCGCAGATCGAAGAAGAGCTTCGAGCACTGAAGCGCCGGCCCCCACGCCCGTTGCTCCCTGTCGTTCGGCTACACCCTCGCCGTGGGCCCCTGAGCCCGTTCGACGGCGACGCCCGCGGCATGGGATGACACGCCGCGTCTGACAGGATGCGCCTACGCAACGCCCGTGCCGGGCGTTGCGTCGAAAGTTTCACTCGACACGACGCTCGCCTCTCCGAACGTGACGCGCGTCTCTCCGGACGCCACGCGCGTCTTTCCGAACGCGACGCGCGTCTCTCCGGAGGTAATGGGTCGTTTTGAGGGCGATCCGCGCAGGGTGTCCCTTGTTGGAAATCGAGTGGGTCGATTTCGATTCTCGCTCGCGGACGTGATCTTCGGGCCGTAGGTTCGCGGACAGACGCCGCCCCACGCCGCTGCAAACGACGCGGGGCGACTTGACCGCAACCACTCTCACAAGAGGTGCGACCCATGCTCAGGCTCGTCCATCCGGGCGACGGCCGCAAGCCGCCGACCCGACGCACTCGTCCATCCTCGTCCCTGCTCCTCACCCCCGACGAGGCGCGCCACGCACAAGCGGCCATCCGTGCCGCGGCGCGCGCGTACGGCGGCTTCGACGTCTTGGCCAGCGTCGTCGGCGTTCCGAGGGCCACGCTGTACCAGGCGGCGTCGAAGCACCGCCGACCGTCCGGGATCCTCGTCATCCGCCTCGCCGCTGCGGCGGGACTCGCCGTCGAGGCGATGCTCTCGGGCAAGCTCACGGATGCCGCGCGCTGTCCCACGTGCGGCGCGAAGCGCGGGGGTGCGTCGTGAAGCGCCGCGTACCCCGCTACATCCCGCTCGAGCGGATCAAGGACGTGAAGCTGCGCCGCGGGGACTACATCGTCACGGCTGGCGTCGCCGTCCCCTACGCGGGCGGAGGCAAGCCGACCCGCATCACGATCGGCCTCTGGCCGTGCGACGTTGGCTGGCTCGAGGGCTTCATGGTCACGAAGGGGCCCAAGGCGCAGCGCCGCACCCGTCGGCAGGTGCTCGAGCGCGCGATCAAGCTCGGGCTCGAGGCGATGGAGCGCGAGCGGAAGCGCGCCCGCAAGGCTGCCGAGAAGGGAGGCGCCCATGCGTGACCCCGACGACGGGCACTGCCACGACCCTGCGAGCGGTTGCTTCCGCGACGATGACGAGCCGATCGACGTCTGCGCGTGCGACTGCGATCGGTGCGTCGCGGCGCGCGAGCGCTTGCTGAGAGAGCAAGGCGAGGGCGACGAGGAGCCGCACGGCGACCCGACCTTCCCCCCGCGCTAGACCTCGCTACTCGGGGCGGGTCTTGAAAGGCACGACCGCAGCACCATCCGGTCGTTGTGCCGGCTGAAGAGAGATGGGCCCGGAGTCACGCGGCGGTAGGGCGACATCGGCTTCGGGCTCCACCACGATCGCCAGGTTTCGCGCCAATCTCGCGAAAATCACGGCACACGACTTCCCGCTGAGATGACCCTGGAACCTCTTAAGTTCTGACTTCAGCAATGGCTGAACCAGGCTGATATAGGCCACTGTTCGCACGCTGAGCCCAGCATCGTTCAGCGGAAGCTCGAAATCACAGTCAGCGACAGCATCCTCTGACGTTGAGCATGGCACGACCGAGATCGTGGGCGGGCTCCAGCGACGCGTTACCGTCGGCGCCTGAACCACAATGACAGGACGCTGATCGTGGAACGTCCTGGGGCCAGCATCGGGAAGTCGAGACTTGGGAAAGTCGATCAGGCCATCCTCAACCCAAAAGACGGCTCCTGGGATCGCGTTGGCAAGGATCTCCGGTGGAGCCTGACCAGCGGCACGAGCCTTCATCTGCTTGAAGTTGGGGCGGCTACGTTCAGGCATCGGCATCCTTAGCCATCGCGACCGTGGTTGCTCGCACTCGTGCAGGCTTTGTGGACTCGAACACGGTAAGGGCGCCCTCGTTCGACGCCTCGCTCGATCGCGGCGAAGGGAGTCCGGCCGCGATCTCCCGGATCTCTGGCTGCACGTCACGCAACGCACGAGCGCGTGCCACGCAGGAGCGAAGCGGCTCGGCGCCAACGTCGTCCAGCGCGCCGCGCACGGACTCTGGCGCGTTCTCGATCACCTCAACAGGATCCCCAGTGAGCGGAATCCCCTGCGACAGAGCCACATAGCGCGCGAACAGCTCGATCGCCTCGTGCTCCAGCCCCACATCTGCTGCTGCACGAGCGGCGTGGATCACGCTGCGCGGATCGCGGTGGTCCGTGAGGCGAAGAACCTCTTGGAAGACGTCGACGGCATCGTCCTGCATCCCGAGCTTGATCAAGCACCACACGAGGTTGCAGTGTGTCAGGAGGTCTCGGGGGGCTTCCTCGACTGCGCGCAGCAGCTCGTCCAGTGCTTCGTGCAGGCGATCCAGTTGGGTGAGCGCCAACCCAAGGTTGCCCCGGTAGACGGTCTCCTGCGGCATGAGGTGGACAGCGTTCCGGAATCGGGCCGCGGCTTCGCTGGTCTTCCCGGTGCGGCACAGTGCCACCCCGATCATGTTGTCGCAGTGCGCCAACTGCCGCGGATGCGCCTTCAGCGCCTCGCGCGCCTTCTCGCACTCAGAGATGATCAACTTGGCGCGGAACGGAGAGAGCGGCCGCGAGAAGTCGCAAAGCTCCAAAGTGAACTTGTCGAGCGCGAACGCGTGCTCGGGCATCCTGACTTCTTCCCCGTCCCTGGAGGGTCGGACGCATAAGGTAAGGGCTGGGCAACTCCTTCGCAACAACCTACGCGGCGCTGAACGTACGGCAAGGTCCAGTGGGGCCCACGCTACCGCTAATGCGCGACCTTGCCATAATTAGTTTGACATGAAGCTCGATACGTGAATCGGTCCACAAGGACAAGCTCTTAGCTAGGACAGTCGGCGTCCTACCAGGACGCAATAGCAGCGGCAAAACAAGTGGTTTGAGATAGATTGGAGGGGTCCAAACGCAACGGGCCCCGACGGTGTTGGAAGCACCGGCAGGGCCCACGAAGCCGGGACGCTTGGGACGTCCGCCGCTCCGCCATGTCGGAGGATGCCCCATCGCCACGCCCGGAGCAAGGTGAGGCACCCTTGTGCAACGTGCTCCCGATGGAGACGCGCGTCCGCATCGTCGCAGCACTGACGGAAGGCAACAGCATCCGCGCGACCGCTCGCATGGAGAAGGTCGGCAAGAACACCGTGATGGCGCTCGCGCTGCGCATCGGCGAAGGCTGCGCGCACTCCACAACAGGCTCGTGCGCGGCGTGCGCTCGACCATCATCCAGGGCGACGAGACCTGGAGCTTCATCCATACGAAGGCGTCTCGTTGCCCCCCAAACGACCCGCCGGAGTACGGCGACGTCTACACCTTCATCGGCTTCGACGCGATCGCGAAGCTCGTGATCAGTACCACTGCGGCAAGCGCGACGGCGGAATGCCGACATCTTCGCCCGCGATCTCCGCTCGCGGCTCACTGATGGTGCCGCACCTCTCGACGGACGGCTTCCCCGCGTACCCCGAGGTCATCGCGAAGCACTTCCGGGCGCGATCGACATGGGGACCGCGGTCAAGCATTACTCCCACGGCGCGCAGCGCGGACCCGACCATCGCTACGAGCCGCCGCGCGACCCGTTCGTGACGAAGCACGCGGTGCTCGGCGCGCCCAGCGAGGCCTCATCGGCACGCCGCACGTCGAGCGCTACAACCTCTCCCAGCGGCACATCGTCGGGCGTACGCGCCGGCTCTGCCTCGCGTTCTCCAAGACGCTGCGCGGCCACGTCGCTGCGGATCGCGCTGGGGGTGTTCGCCTACAACTTCGTCCGCGTGCATGGCTCGCTCTGCGGCGCGTACGCCCGCGATGGCCGCGGGGCTCACCGACCACCCGTGGACGATCGCGGAGCTTGTGCAGGAGGCGCTCGCCGCGGAGCCGTGCGACTGCCCGGAGCCCGTCGCCCTCATGATGCCGACGGAGCGCGCCGGTCGACCGCTCGGCGCGTCGAGGGCGCTACCAGGGGGCGGCTTCCTCCGCGCCGTGACCGACGACGCCCCGAAGGCGAAGGGCGCGCCCGTGGCCCCCGCGCCGTCGCCGGAGACGCCGCCCGCAGCCCCCGCGCTCGCCGTCGTCGAGCCCCCACCGGAGTCGCCGCAGATGGATTTGTTCGCGTGGAAGCCTCGCCCGCGTGAGACCGTCCAGTTGTCCCTGTTCGGGCTCGACTTCGACCCCGGCCCGATGGCGTAGGACCGACCCGTGGGCGCCTACGTCGAGCGCCGCGCCTTCGGCACCCTCACCCTCCAGATCACCTTTCCCCGACGAGAAGTGCGGCCGATGTGGTCCGCGGCTTTGATGTCCTTGAAGAGCCTGCTGGGCGTACGTGCTCTAGCCATGGTCGCCATGGTCGCTGGCGTCGGTGCGCTGTGTCAAAGGAGGGGGTATGCGGGTGTTCTGGCATGACCCGTGGGGGTGTCCCTTCTTGATCGCGGAGGTGTCCCCGTTTAATCAAACCGACCCATTACCTCTCCGGACGCGACGCTCGCCTCGACCGCCGTCACGATCGCCTCACCGAGCGTGACGCTCGCCTCTCCGGGCATGACGTTCGTCTCTCCGAACGCGACGCGCGTCTGTCCGGACGCGACGTTCGCCTCTCCGGACGCGACGCTCGCCTCGACCGCCGTCACGCTCGCCTGACCGAACGCGACGCTCGCCTCGACCGACGTCGCGCTCGCCTTGCCGAACGCGGCGCTCGCCTCGGCCGCCGTCACGCTCGCCTTGCCGAACGCGGCGCTCGCCTCGACGGACGTCACGCTCGCCTCTCCGAGCGCGATGCTCGCCTCGACGCGCGCGCCGCGCGTGTGGCGCGCGCTTCTCACACGGTGCTCCGCTGTGCGCCTCCGTGTGATTCGGACCTGCAAGAGCGCGGGGCGAAGCTCCACGGTGTCGAGCCAGCTTGCCCCTATTTCGAGAAAGTTCGCGGGGGCGAAATCCAAACTCCGAGACACGGACCTTTACTTTTACAAGGGCGGAGAGCGCCGCCCGAACGGGATCCGACGCGCGGGGTTCCGGCGGTGTGCCCTGGCCTCGGCAGGGGTGCCGCAGCGGCGACGCGCGAGGAGGTCGACGATGAAGCTGATTCATAGACCGCTGGTCATCCTGCCGTTCCTGAAGGAGGACACCGTTGCCCTCATCGACGGGACGGACGCCATCTGCACGAACGTCTCGGGAAACGCAACGCTGTCCGCGGCCTGCACGCCGGCGATGACGGTCTACCGGGGCCAGATCGACGCCTTCGTGAAGGCGAACGGCGCCACGAAGACGAGCAGGGGCGCCGTCCCCGCGCGCGAGGCCGCGCGCGAGGTCCTGTGGGGCAGCTCGGACAGCATCCGCGCCGGGATCCAGGTCCTCTGCGAGGCCAGCCCGGAGCAGGCCGGCGCCATCGCCGCTTCCGCCGGGATGAAGCTCAAGGAGCCCAGGAACGCCGTCCCCCAGCTCCTCCAGGTCAAGGTCCTCCCGGGGAGGGGCGCGGCCTTCCTCAAGGCGAGCCTCGCGCTCCTCGTCGCCATGCTGCCCGACGTGAAGGGCAGGGGCGGCAAGCGGACCATTTTCTGGCGCTACACCCTCGACGGCAGCAAGAGCTTCGTCGACGTGGAGGCGACGCCGTGGGTCACGACCACGGCGAGCGGCCTCCCGCTCAACACCGACGTCGGCTTCCAGGTCTCCCTCAAGGACCGGAGGGGCAGGACCGCCTGGAGCCAGACCATCACCGTGCACGTCTACTGATCCCGGGCGCTCGCTCCACGGGCTTTCCCGGTGGCGGGATCGGTGACAGACTCGCCCGCCGATCCCGAGCCGCTCCGCCTCTTGACCACCTCCCCTCCCATCGAGAGCCCGGCGTCCCAGGGGCGCAACCCGAGCCCGCTCGCCTTCGCCCTCGCGCTCACCCCGGGGACCCTGCTCGCGGGGGTCGCGGGCGGCATCTCCTTCCCCATCCTCCCCATCGTCGGGCTGCAGCTCGGGCTCTCGCTGCCGTTCATCGGCGTGATCCTCGCGGCGAACCGGGCGACGCGCGTCCTGTCGAGCCCGTTCGTCGGCATGCTCGCCGATCGCTTCGGCGGCCGCCGGACGCTGCTCGTCGGGCTGATGCTCCAGATCGTGGTGATGGGGCTCTATGCGCTCGGGATCGTCACGCACGCCGCGGGCCCGCTCTTCCTCGCGGGGCGGCTGCTCCACGGGCCGGGGTCCGCGTGCGTCTTCGTCTCCGCGCAGGCCCTCGCGCTCCACGCCGGCGGCTCGCAGCACGGCGGGCGCACGGCGGGGATGGTGCGCGCCTCCATCGGTGATCGGCGTCCCGCTCGGGCTCGTGGTCGGCGGGCTGGCCTCGGACTTCGTGGGCGACGCCGCGACCTTCGCGATCGCGGCGGGCGCCGTGGTCCTGGCGCTCGCCGGCGCCTCCGTGACCGTCCCCGACCTGCGCGCGCCGATCGCCGCGCGTCCATCGCTGATCGAGGCCGTGCGCGCGATGCGCGACCGGCGCCTCCTCGCGGTGGGCGCGCTCAACTTCGGGCTCATGTTCGCCGGGGGCGGGATGGTGCTGACGACGCTCGCGCTCCTCGTCCACGAGCGCCACGTCTCCGTGCTCGGGCGCGACGATCGCGGCACCGCGGGCCTGCTCATGGGAGGGATGGTCCTCGTGGACGCCGCGGTCACCCCGATCCTGGGCCGCATCGGCGACCGCCGCCACGCCCACGCCCGCGTCGCCACGGGCGCGATGGTCGCCCTCGCCGCCGGCCTCGTGGTGATCGCCCTCTCGCCCAGCGTGGCAGGCCTCCTGGCCGGCCTCGCGCTCGTCGGCGTCGGAGGCGCGGGGCTCGGGCCCTCGCTGCTCGTGCTGATGAGCATGATCATCCCCAAGGAGCGGAGGGGGACGGGCGTGGGCCTGCTCCAGCTCTGCGGCGACTTCGGCGGCATGCTCGGGCCCCTGGTCGGCACCGCGCTCCTCGAGGGCAGCACCGCGGTGCCCTACCTGGTCACGGCCGCGCTCGTCGCGAGCCTCACGCCGATCGGCCTGTGGCTCTCCCGCGTCGAGGCGGCGCAGTCCGCGAAGTGATCCGCGGCCGGGCCCCCGGCCCCCCACTCCCTCCAGGTGGGCATGGCGAGATCGGCGGCTCCTCCAGCGTCGGGCGTCGAGGTCTCGTGATATCTTCGGCGCATGAAGCGTGGCCATGTCGTCGCGGTCGGCGCCGTGATCATCGGGGGCACCTTCGGTGCCTCGTGCAGCTCGTCGTCGAGTGGCTCCTCGTCGAGCTCGTCGAGCGCCTCCAGCTCGTCCAGCAGCAGCAGCGCGAGCACCTCCAGCGCGTCGACCAGCAGCACATCGAGCACCTCGACCAGCGGCACCTCCAGCGCGTCGACCAGCAGCACATCGAGCACCTCGACCAGCGGCACCTCCAGCGCGTCGACCAGCAGCACCTCGAGCAGCGGCACTTCCAGCGCGTCGACCAGCAGCACCTCGAGCACCTCGAGCAGCGGGGCCCCGGCCTGCACGGCCACGTGGAGCAACGGTTTTCCGGGCGCGACGGGCGGCTCCGTCATGTGCCTCACGGCGACGGCACCGGGGCGGGTGGTCATCGCCGGGACCTTCACCGGGACGGTGAGCTTCGGCGGCGCGTCGCTCGTCCAGCAGGGCGCCGCGGCCAACCTGTTCGTCGCGGCGTTCGATTGCAGCGGCGCGCTGCTGTGGAGCAAGAGCTTCGGCACCGGGACCGCGTCCGGCAGCCCTTACGAGCGCGTCTATGGGATTGCGGGCGCGGGCGATGGTTCGGTCGTGCTGACCGGACAGTTCCAGGGGCAGCTCGACTTCGGCTCCGGCCCGCTCGTGAGCGCCGGCCTCGGCGACGGGTTCATCGCGAAGCTGGACGCCGCGGGGAACCCGGTGTTCGCGATGAGCTTCGGCGCCCAGGGCGACGCCTTGGCCGCCGGGGAGGGCGTCGCGCTGGACGAGAAGGGCGACGCTTACGTCACCGGGTTCGCCCCCGGATCGCAGAGCTTCGGCGGCAGCGACAGCGTCGGGGTCGAGGGGCAGGACAACCAGTTCGTGGTCGAGCTCGACCCGCTCGGCCACCCGATTCTGGGGCAACGCCTTCGGCAAGCCCGGCCCGTCGGCGTCCCTGGCGCTGGACCCCTCCGACAACGTCATCCTGGTGGGGTCCGCCGTCGACGGGACCTTGAACTTCGGCTGGGGCCTCATCCCTTCGGACAGCATGTACGCAGCGAAGCTCACGTCGAACGGGGGCTTCGTCTGGTCCACGAGCTGGTCCCCCGGCTCCGGCACCGTCGCGAGCGTCACCGCGGGACCGACCGGCGAGATCGCGTTCAGCGGCACCTACTTCGGCGACGCGCCCGTTTTCGGCGGAAGCGCGCTCCCGTGGGCGCCGAACGGCGCGGCGTACGTCGCCAAGCTCACGAGCAGCGGCGCCGTCGTCTTCGGCGCGTCGAGCGGCCCCGACGTTGCCTCGTCCCCCACGCTCCCGATCGGCACCGGGGTCGCCTTGAACGCTTCCGGGGAGGTCTACATGGTGGGCGGCTTCGGGGGAGAATACGACTTCGGCGGCGGGGTGGTGTCGACCGGCGCGATCCAGAACGCGTTCCTCGCGAAGTACGGCCCGACGGGCACGCTGAGCTGGGTCCACACGTACAACGCCACCGGCGTGTCCTACGGCGGCGCGCTGGGCCTCGACGCGTCCGGCGCGCTGTACATCGCGGGTGTCTACGGGCCCTCGACGATGTTCGACATCGGGAACGGCGCGCTTCCCCCTTTCACCGCCACCAACGAGTCGGCCGTCTTCCTCGGGCGGCTCGCCCCCTGAGCCTTCGAGGAGAGCGCTCAAAGAGCTGTCCGGAATTTAACCGCCAAGACGCCAAGACGCCAAAAGCAAAGAGATGATTTCGTCTTGGCGTCTCGGCGTCTTGGCGTTTAGCTCTCTTTCTCCAACAGGTTTCAGTCCGCCCTCCTCCCCCAGTGCCCCCCGCGCCGCCGGTGCTTCCTGGCGTGCGCGCTGTCCTGCGCCGAGAGCGCCCGTGAGAGGCCGCTCGCGCTGGCGAGCACCGCGTCGACAATCGAGGGGCGCGTCTCCACGCTCACGAGCGGCCTGCCCGAGAGCAGGTGGAGGGAGGCCCGGCACGCGATGCCGGTGCCCTCCGGAGCGAGGCGGACGAGCACGCGGTCCACCCTGTCCCCCGCCCCGAGGAGCGCGCGCTCGAAGACGGTGCGCACGAGCGCTCGGATCTCTGGGGTCGGCTCGACGCCGAGGCATCTCTCGTCCACGTTCATCCCGTCGTCTCCTTGTCGAGGCTACGGCGGGCGGAGGAGCAGGGTCCGTGCCGGCCCGTACCCCCGCCCGAGCGGCGGGATCTCGGGCCCGGCGACCGGGTCGTTCGGACACGCCGTGCCCCGGGGACACGGCGCCAGGGCGCCCGTGCACGTAATCGCGCTCGCGCTCGCGCGTCGAGTCGTTCAGAACGCGCTGCCGATGGTGAACTGGAAGTCCATCGGCTTCTCGTAGGGCAGGGGCTTCCACGGGAAGCCCCACTCGAAGCGCAGGGGGCCGAGGGGCGAGAGCCAGCGGACGCCGAAGCCCCACGAGGCGCGGATGTCGAGCATGTGCCCCGCCGAGAAGCACGGGTCGAGCGCCGCCGCGCGCGAGCCCGGCGCGGCGTGGCAGTAGAGGCCCTCCGTGTTCCAGACGTTGCCGAGGTCGGTGAAGATCACGCCGCGGATGTTCATCGCCTGGAGGATCGGGAACTCGATCTCCACGTTCTGGTAGTACATCAGGTTGCCGCCCAGGTTGGCGCCGCCGGGGATGGCCGCCGAGCTCGGGTCGAGGCCCGCGCGGAGGGGCAGGCGGGGGCCGAGGCTGCGCAGGGGGAAGCCGCGCACGTCGGGGATGCCGCCGAGGAAGAAGCGCGAGTAGAGGGGGACTCCGCCCCCGCCCAGGCTCGCGACGAAGCCGGCCTCGCTGTTCCAGCGGAAGACGACGGTGCCGTCCGAGGTGAGCGGGTGGTAGAAGCGCGCCGTCCCGCGCAGCCGCAGGAACTGGTTCTCGCTGCCGAGGATGGAGGGGGCCAGCTCCGCCGACGCCTGGAGGAAGGTGCCGGAGGTGGGGAAGAGCTGGTTGTCGCGGGCGTCGTACGTGATCGCAGGCTTGAGGCTGGAGGTGATGCCCGCGCTCCAGAGGTTCGCGACGGGGAGGCGAGGGAAGGAGGAGACGGCGCTCGACGTGCCGAGGCTCGCGGGGGTTGCCCCGCCCGCGAGGGCGCGATCGTGCTCGAGGGTGTACGTGAGCGTGGCGAAGAGGTGCGGCGCGACGAGCGGGTAGCCGAGCGTGAGCGAGCCGCCCTTCGAGGTCTGCGAGAAGTCCTGGTAGGCGCGCGTCGTGTCGAAGAGGCTCCCGGAGAGCGAGAAGGGGCTGTCCGCGAGGTGAGGCTCGACGAAGCGCAGGTCGAAGACCTGGCGGACGCCCGAGAGCTGCGCCTGGAGCGAGAGGGACCGGCCGGTGCCGAAGAGGTTATTTTGCTGGATCTGCGCGTTGAAGAGGAAGCTCTCCATGCTGGAGAACCCGGCGCCGACCTGGAACGTGCCGGTCGGCTTCTCCGTCACCTCGACGCTCACGTCGAGGTGGTCCGGGTCCGCGCCCTGCGTCGTGTTGATCTGCACGTCGCCGAAGTAGCCGAGCGCCTGCACGCGGCGCTTCGAGTGGTCGAGCGCCGTCTCGCTGAAGAGGGCCTCCTCGGAGATCTCGAGCTCGCGGCGGATCACCTTGTCCCGCGTCTTGGTGTTGCCCTTGATCTCGATGCGGCCGAAGCGGACGAGCCGGTGGCGGCGGATGGCGACGCGCACGTCGACCGCCTCGTGCTCCGGATCCAGCTCGGTCGCGGGCGTCGCCTCGACGCTGGCGTAGCCGGCGTCGCGGTACATCGTCTGCACGGCGCCGAGGTCCTTCACCAGCTCCGAGCGGTTGAAGATGTCGCCCGACTTGGGGCGCACCATCTCGCGGAGGTGCCTCCGCCCGCCGAGCGGCTCGACCTCGCGGCCGTCGTCGTCGCGCTCCGCGATCGAGAGCGCGCGGATGTGGAACTGCGGGCCCTCGTCGATGGGGACGGTAATCTCGACGGCGGTGCGGTCGGGCGAGAGCATGATCCGCGGCGTGCCCACCTGCACCGCGAGGTAGCCCTTGTCGTAATAGAGGCCGCTCAGCACGTAGATGTCGCGCTCGAACATGTCCTCGCGGAAGGGGCCGCCGGCGTCGATGCCGAGCAGGGCGAGCGGGCCGCCCTTGCCGGTGAGCATCATCTCCTTCAGCTCTTCGGTGGAGACGCCGTGGTTGCCGACGAAGGTGACGCTCCGCACGTGGAGCTTCTCGTGCTCCACGAATCTTGAAGCGCACGGTCGCGGTCCCGCCCTTGCCGGGCGTCACCTCGTCCTCGACCTCGGCGAGGAAGTAGCCCTCCTCCGCGTACTTGTCGCGGATCTTCTGGGCCGCGCGCCGCACCGCCTCGCGGCTGAGCACGTCGCCGGCCTTGATCGCGCCCGAGGCGGCCTCCCGGAGGTCGTCGAGGTCGATCGACGCGTTGCCCGAGAGCTCGACGCTCTTCACGGTCGGGCGCTCGCGCACGAGGATGCGGAGCGAGACGCCGGAGGCGCCCGTGGTCAGGTCGACGTTCACGTCGTCGACGAGGCCCGAGTCCCACAGCGCGCGCACGTCGCGCGCGAGGCCCTCGGGGGAGAAGGCCGCGCCCGGGCGCGTGGCCTGGAGCACGGAGGCGAGGTCCTCGGCAGGGACGCGGCGGTTGCCCGCGATCGTCACGCGGGCGATGGGCATCCCGCGCGCGCCCTCCAGGTCCGCGCCCGCGCCGTGGGGCGTGAGCGCGGGAGGATCGGGCGCAATCTCGGCGCGGGCCGGCGCGGCGGCTCCGAGCGAGACGGCGACCGCCGCGAGCACGCGCATGTTCGAGCGACGGCTCCACACGATGGCGCGGGCCTAGCTCGCGCGTTCGGGCTGCTCAAGGCAGCGGATCTAATGCGGATTACGGAGCGCGACGATTCTTTCCAGCCTCGGCGAGTTGGCCGGCAGCCGGCTGTCGGCCGCCCGCCGGAAACGTGCGGCCCCGCTCCTCCCGGTGTACCATTGCGGCGTCTCCATGCCCGCCGACCAAGTGCTCGACGCCGTTCTCCACGCCATCGACGAGGGTGTGCTCGTCTTCGACGACCATGGCGTCTGCGCCGCCGCCGGCCGCCGCGCCGCCGAGCTCCTGGGCCTCGACGCCCCCGCCGCCGGCGTCTCGCGGGCCGGCCTCCTCGCCCGCCTCTCGGCGCTGATCGAGGCGCCCGCGGTCCTCGCCCCGCTCGAGGCGCCCGCGGACCGGACGGTGGTCGACCCGATCGAGATCGCGCGTCCGGTGCCACGGACGCTGGTGTGGACCAGCGTGCCATCGCCGAACGGGGGCCGCATCGACCTCATCCGGGACGTGACCCGCGAGCGCCGCGCCGAGGCCACGGCCGAGGACCTGGCCCGGCGGATCGAGCTGGAGAGCACGCAGGACGACCTCACCGGGCTGACGAACCACCGGCGCTTCGAGGAGGAGTGCCTGCGCGAGCACCGGCGGGCGCAGCGGGAGTGGATCTCGTACGCCGTGGTCCGCGTGGACGTGGACGGGATGGCCGCGATCAACCAGGCGCAAGGCTTCGAGGCCGGCTCCGCCCTGCTCAAGCGGATCGGGGAGGATCTCCGGTCGAACCGGCGGGAGTACGACGTGGTGGCGCGCTGGAAGGACGACGAGTTCATCGTCCTCTTGCCACGGGCCGACGTGCGCGCGCTCGCGGTCGTGCTGCGGCGCGCGATCGACGGCGTGCTCGCGGGGGCGCGGGCCCTGGTGCCGGGCGTGAGCGTGTGCGTGGGCGCGGCGATCTGGACGCCGCCCTCGGCCGAGGGGCCGGCCGACATCGTGCGGCGCGCGGGCGAGGCGCTCGTGCGTGCGCGCGCCAAGGGGCGCGGGAAGGTCGAGGTCGACCTCGGCTCCGTCGAGTGGAAGGGCGACGCGGGCGAAGGGGCGTGAGGCGCCCCACGGCGGGTAGCCGTTTGTTTGTCTGAGAAACGAGGCCCGGGCTAGACGTCGGGGGTCTTGTTCCGCGCCCTCCAGATCATCGTGTCGGCCATCCTGCTCTCGCGGCCGGGCATCCCGAAGACCGAGGCCACCCGGTACGCGCGCGTCCTGCAGCAGGAGGCCGTGCAGCACGACTTCGACCCGCTCACCGTTGTGGCAATCGTCCACCACGAGACGCGCTGGCACCCCGGCCTCGTCTCGCCCGACGGCGAGGACTACGGCCTCGGCCAGGTCCGCGCCCGCTTCATGAGCGGCTGCCGCGGCGACGAGGACCCGGTGCACCACCCGAGCGCGGCGTGCCGCGCCGCCAAGGCGTGGCTGCTCGTCGGCGAGAACAACCTGCGGCGCGTGACGACGATCATCACGGCGAACCGCGAGCTCTGCAAGGAGAAGGCCGGCTCCGCCATGCTGCCGCGCTGGCTCGCCGGCTACCAGGGGCTGAACAGCCCGAGCCGCGATCGCTGGTGCGCGCCGAGCGCAATCACGTGGGAGGTGGTCGACTACCGGAAGCATCTCGTCGCGACGCTCCTCCCGCATCCGAAGACCTCACCCCCCCGGCCCCCCTCTCCCTCGAGACGCGTCGTCGCTTCCCGAAGGTTCGCGACGAGGGAGAGGGGGGAGGAGAAGAAGAAAGCTGGGGGACACGGGCGCGACGCGACACCCGTGGGCGTGGCCGTGGCCGACTCTCCCGTGCCCCGTGCCCCGGATCGGAACGCGGGGCACGGGAACGGCCACGGCCACGCCCACGGGGTAGCAGACCCGAAACGGTGACCCGCGGAGGGGGCGAGGGTATCCTTCCGCTCGTTGCGCACCGTCGTCCTCTGCCCGTTCACGGCCGGCAGCGTCCTCTGGCAAACCCAGAGCGGAGCGTGGACGCTCTCGGTTTGCGTCCGCGGGACGTTCTCGATGTTCCACGGCCGCGAGGCGGTGCTCGCCGACGCGCAGGAGCCGGTGACCGGCGATCGCTGGGCCGGCGACGACGCGCGCCGCGGGATCATCGTGGCGCCCAGCGATCTCGTCCCTTACAAGCCGCGCGTCGACGTGGTGCTCGTGGGCAGCGCGTTCGCGCCCCATGGACAGCCGGTCGACGCGCTGGTGGCCCGGCTCGCGATTGGGTCGCTCGACAAGTCGATCGGCGTCATCGGCGACCGCACCTGGATGGACGGCCCGGACGGGCCGGAGCCGAGCGCGCCGCGCCCCTTCCGCGCGATGCCGCTCGGCCACGATCGCGCCGCCAGGAGCCGCGACAACCCGCACGGCTTCGACCTCACCGGCCCGCCGCGGATTGGGGCGCCCGCGCTGCCGAACCTGGAGGCTGCCGACGACGAGATCGGCGGCGCGCGCACGGTGGGGCTCGGGCCGCTGGCGCCGGGCGTGGCCGCGCGGCGGGGGTTGCTCTCGGCGAGCGGCTGGGCGTGGGTCGAGGGTGGGGGCCGCGGTCCGGCGCCGGAGGGGCTCGACTTCGGGTTCTACAACGCGGCGCCGCGGGACCAGCAGCTCGACGCGCTGGAGGGCGGGGAGCCGCTCCTGCTCGTGAACCTGAACCGCGAGCACCCGCGCCTCGAGACGAGGCTGCCCGGGGTGCGGCCGAAGGCGTTCCTCGTGAGCCCCGAGATGGACCGGAGCGTCGAGGTCACCCTCCGCTGCGACACGCTCTGGATCGACACGGACCGCGCCCTCCTCGCGCTCTCGTGGCGCGGCGTCCTCCCCGTGCCCTCCCCGGACGAGGACGCGCTCGGTGCGCTGGTGGTGGCCGCGGCGTCGAAGGGGCGCGACGTGCACTGGGAGGAGATCGCGAGGCTCCTCCGGGACGGCGGCACGACGATGTCGACCGACGGGGACACGTTCACGAGCCCGCGCCGGGCCGCGCCGCCGGTCCAGGCCGAGCCCGACCCGGATCTCGCGCCGACGCCGGGTCGGATCCCGCTGAAGCGGCCGCTCCCCGCGGTGGTGGGGGCGCCTCCGGCCGTCATCGACGCGGAGGAGCCCACCACGCGCGATGCCGACCCGCCGCCGTTGCAGGAGGAGACCAAGACGCAGCGGCGGATCGAGGTGCCTCGGCTGGCCGTGGAGATCGTCGACGAGCCCTCCACGCGGCCGATCCGGGTGAGGCCGGCGACGTTCGGCGCGCGGGACTATGCGCGGATCGCGGTGGCGGCTGAGCGGGGGGAGGCGGAGGGCGCGCTCTCGCTGTACGGGCTCGCGGCGCCGGATCTCCCGCGGCTGGAGCAGGAGTGCCGCGCGCGGAGCCAGGCGGATCCGGGGTTCGCGGAGGCGTTCGCGAAGGCGGTGGCGGAGCTGAGGAGGCGGTAGCGCCGCCCTGCCGTTCCGCTGCTGCTGGACCGGATCGTCGCCGTTCACTCGGCCCAGTCGACCGAAGTTGGGTACATCGAGAATCCGATGCCGCAGTGTTCCCCGGCCGGGACATCCTTGCCCTTCCGCGCCCTGCTCGCGGCCGCCGTCGTAGCGCTGGCGGGGTGCTCCCGCGCGTCCGCGAAGCCCAGGGACCACAGCAGCGCGGCGCCGGCGCACACGGCCGCTCCGACGGCCCAGCCCGTCGCCGCGCCTCCCCCCGAGAAGGGCCCCCCGAAGGGCCTCAACGTCCTGCTCATCACGGTCGACAGCCTGCGGGCCGACATGCCCTGGGCCGGCTACCACCGCCAGATCGCCCCCAGGATGACCGCGTTCGCCGAGACCGCCGTCACCTACAGCCACTTCTATTCGATCTCCTCGTACACCGCGATGAGCCTCGGCGGGATGCTCGCCGGCCGCTACCCGAGCGAGCTCGATCGGAGCGGCCACTACTTCGCCGCCTGGCCGGAGACCGTCCGCCTCTTCCCGTCGATGCTGCAGGAGGCCGGGGTCCGGACCCTGAGCGCGCAGGCGCACTTCTACCTCGACCAGCGGTCGGGGTTCCGCCGGGCGTTCGACGTGTACGAGGTCGTGCCCGGCCTCGACGAAGATCACCAGACCGACAACAACGTCACGAGCCCCGCCCAGCTCGATCTCGCGCTCAAGATCCTGGGCGACAAGGCGAACGTAGAGGGCCGCTTCTTCGCGTGGTTCCACTTCCTCGACCCGCACGACAAGTACCAGGCCCACGCCGGCATCGAGTACGGCCACGCGATCCGCGATCTGTACGACGCGGAGGTGACGTTCACGGACCAGCACATCGGGAGGCTCCTCGACTACGTCGCGTCGCAGCCGTGGGGCGAGCGCACCGCCGTCATCCTCTCGGCCGACCACGGCGAGGCGTTCGGCGAGCACGGGGCCTTCAAGCACGGCTTCGAGATCTGGGACGTGCTCACCCACGTGCCGCTGATGATCCGCGCCCCCGGCGTGAAGCCGCGCCGCGTCGACGCGCCCCGCAGCGCGATCGACGTCGCGCCCACCATCCTCGACCTCTTCGGCGTGCCGAAGGACCCTGCCATGGAAGGCAGGAGCCTGGTGCCCGAGCTCTACGGCGGGGACGGGCCGGCGCGCGACGTGGTGATCGACCTGCCGAGGACGAGCGACAGCGATCGGCGGCGCGCGCTGATCCGCGGGGACTACAAGATCACGGCGCTCAGCGACGACGACGCGTTCGAGCTCTTCGACCTCCGGACGGACCCGGCCGAGGACCACGACCTGAAGTGGAAGGACCGGGCGAAGTTCGAGGAGATGAAGGCCGCCTACGAGGAGGCGAGCCGGCGCATCCCGTCGATCTGCCCGAGGATGGGCGTGAAGCTCCGGGGCAAGAAGAAGTACCGGAAGTGCTGAGCGCGGCCGGGCGCGTCGCCGGCGCGGCGGCCCCTTGGATCGCGGTTCGCATGGGAGCCGACGAGGAGGCTTCCATGAAGGACCTGTGCGCCAAGAACCGGGACAAGGTGATCGACCTCTTGAACGAGCGGCTCACGTTCGAGCGCGCGGGGGTCAAGCTCTACGACGCGATCCTGAGCAACATGCGGACGGCGAAGGCCGCCGACGTCGCCCGGATGATCCCGGCGATGCAGGACCACCGCAACCAGGAGAAGGAGCACGAGGAGTGGCTCGAGGCGCAGATCCGGGCGGCGGGGGGCGACGCGCACGCCAAGACGGAGATGGGCGAGCTGATCAAGGCCGAGTCGTCCGGCGTCGAGCAGGTCGTCACGCACGACAAGGATCTCGTGCACCAGATGCACGCGCTGCTCACGGCCGAGCTGGTCGACAACGCGGGCTGGGAGCTGCTCCTGGAGCTGGCCGACGACGCCGATGACGCCGTGGCGCGCCGCGAGCTTCCGAAAGCGCCTGCACGAGGAGGAGGAGCACCTCATCTTCATGCGGCGCGCGATCACGGCGTTCGCCCGCCGGAACGTGCTCGGCCAGACGGTGCTGCTGCCGACCTCGCCCTGACGCTCAGTTCACGGGGGGCGGCTTGACAGGGGCGACCGTGGTCACGGCGGCGCCGGAGAAGAGGTCGGCCGGGTAGCTCTGCACGAGGCAGGCCGTCCCGTCGACGTTGCTGATGTTCACCAGATCGCCGGCGCGCGAGAAGCCGTACACCTGCGCGTTCCACGACGCGATGCCGAAGAGGCTGCCGAAGCCGTACGTCCCGCTCCCGCCGCAGCTCGGCGACTCGACGATCATCCCGCGGATCGCCTTCGTCACGCTCTGCGTCCCCGCCTTCCCCAGCGCGGTCATGTCGATCTCGATGAGCGTGTCGTTGTAGTTGCACCCGGAGTTGTCCGGCGGGCTCGGGCAGTCGCGGACGGTGGCGAAGCCCACGGGGTTGCCGTCGTTGGCGAGGAACACGATGTCGCCGGACAGCTCCCAGAGGCCGCCCGGGTACATGTAGTCGTGCCCGTGCCCGTCGTCGTGCGGCACCGTGCCGAACGCGCCGTGCTGCGTGATCGTCGGCGTGGCGGTGGAGGGGTCGATCACCCAGAGCTGGCCGGCGGTGTTGCCGGCGACCAGCATCTCGCGGTTGGGGTCGAGCACGCCCACGGGCGCGAAGGAGAGCGCCTCGAACTTGATCCAGGGGTAGCTCGGGTCGGTCGAGGTCGGGTCCATCACGTGGACGGTGATCTCGGGGTGGCAGTGGACGATGGCGCCGGCGTCGGCGCTGCCGGCGTCGCCGGCGGCGGGGAGGTCGATCTGCCGGACCGCGTACGAGCTGAGCGCGTAGATGTTCTGGTCCCGGTCCACGGCCAGATCCGTCATCGCCGTCGTCTGTGCCCCGGCCGTGCCGTAGGGCCCGACGCAGTCGAAGTCCCCGATCTGCGTCAGCGCGAGCGGCGACACGTTGGGATCGAGCGAGAAGAGCGTGGTGTCGGTGTGGGCGTAGATCAGGTAGGGCGCCCCGGCGTCCCCGCCGGCGCCGCTGGAGCCCCCGCCGCTGCCGACCGACCCGAAGGCGTCGCCCAGCAGCCCCGCGTCACCGCCGGCGCCGGTCGTGGCGCCCGCCCCGGAGGCCGCGCCCCCCCCGGTCCCACCACTGAACGTCGCCGAGCCCACGTTGCCGCTGGAGCAGGAGGCCGCCGCCACCACGGCGGGGAGGAGGAGCAGGACGCAGCGGGAAAGGCGAGGAAGCGTCATGGATCTCACTATAAACGAGGGGCTCTGCGGGGGGCCATCGCTGGCGCGGTGCGGCAAGGGTGCTCGGGACCGCGACCCAAGGGGGTAGGGGGACGCGCTCGTGTTTCACTTTCGTCACGAGAATGACAAAAACTAGGTGCGCACCCCCCGTCCGGGGCTATACAAGTGGGGAGTCGGCTTGCAGTGAGTGAGAGGAGGGTGCGAGGATGAATCAGTTCAAGCGCGTCTGGGAGATCGTGGGGGTGGCTCTGATGGCCGTGCTCTTCGGACCCGGCATCGCGTTGCGAGAGCGCCGGTAGTCTTCCCAGCCTCCTCCAATTCCAGGGCCCTCACCTCCCAGGTGAGGGCCCACGCGTTTTGTCACCCCGGCTCGTACCAGACCGGGGAGCTCCACACCCGCTCCTGGATCGACACGTCGAGCCCGCCGCCGGGCTCGCAGCCCGGCACCATCGCCTGCCAGGTGGCGGGGTACTCTTCCCGCACCTCTTTGCACGACCAGTGCGACCAGCGCCACGTGGGCACCTGCAGCGCGCGGACGTAGTAGAGCACGTACTCGGAGGGGTCGAACGACGGATCGGTCCACGTCGCGCACCCTCCCGTCGCGGGGATGCCGCTCACGACGTAGGGCGTGTCCTCGACGATCACGGGCTGCCCGCTCTCCACGTGGGCGTGCACCTTGATGATCTGCACCTTGGCGAGCCCCGCCACCGCCGTCGTGTCGTCGGCGAGCTTCTGCGGCACGGCGTCGGGCCACACGGCGATCGCGAACGTGGGCGCCGAGCCGCCGGCGAGGGCCGTCGCGCCGAAGGTGCTGCCCATGGGGAGGGCCGTCCCGGCGTCGATGATCTTCTTCGGGAACGCGGGGTCGGCGCAGGCCGTCGCGTCGCTCGTCTGGTAGAAGCGGACGCTGAGCCTGGGGCCGCTGGTGGCGAAGGTCTCGCGCCGCTTGATGGCGGCGAAGATGCTCTCGCGCGTGTTCTCCTCGGCCCAGACGCCGGTGATCGCCCCCGACCCGTTCTGGGGCGACCCGGTGAGGCGCTTCAGGGCGGTGTCGTCGCGCACGCCGGCGTGCCCGACGTACTTCTCCTCGTCCACGTTGGCCGGCGCGCCGTTGTGATCGTCGGTGCCGCCCACGATCCCGAGCTTGAGCGGGTTGCCCTGCGCCGTGTTCGCCGCGGCGTAGCCGACGCCGGTGCCGAGCCCCTCCCGGATGAAGCTCGCCGGCCCGAGGTTGACCGTGCTCGCGCTCGGGTACTCGAACTGGCAGTCCGCGTCGGAGTACCCGGACGAGGGGTCGTAGTAGCACTCGCTCGCCCCCTTGTGCTGGTACACCTCGGCGGAGACCTGGTAGCGCTGCTGCTGCGCCACGCCCGCGGGCGTCGGATCCCACACCACCAGGCTGATACCCCCGCTCAGGTTCGTGTTGTGGGGCAAGGTGACGACGTCGCAGCCGGAGGCCGCCTTGCACTCCCTGTCGAGCCCGGTCCATAGCTGCGGCGGCGTGGGGTAGCCGACCGAGTCGAGGGGCACCGCGGGCACCTTGTCGCTGGCGAAGATGACGTTGCGGTGGTTCATGGCGCTGGCCGACTGGCTCGTCGTCGGGTCGATCACGTCCTCGGAGTCGCTCCACTCGTACCCGATCAGGGACGTGAACTCGCACGGGACGTAGGCCTTGTTCGCCGCGTCGATCACCGCGTGCCACGCCGTCTTCTGCTGCTTCTTGCAGGCGCTCTGGTCCCCGTTGCAGAGCGGCCCCTTGAACCTCCGCGTCGTGTCGAACGCCGTGGTCTCGTCCGTCACGTTCCGGCTCCGGACGAGGCCGCAGTCGCCCGTGTCGTAGTAGCCGCTCTGCCGGTCGACCGTGCACCCCTGCGTGACGAAGAGCCACTCGCTGTGGTCGGTGACCGCGAGGAAGTCGATGGGCCGAGCCTGCGTGATCTTCGGGCCCGGGGGGGCGTCGCTCCCCTCGCCGACGTGGATCCTGGCCTGCCCCTTCGCGAAGAGGTACGCGCTGTCCGGGTCGGTCCGCGTGCCGAACGTGTAGGCGTCGAGCGAGTACGACGTGTGCAGGTGCAGCTCGCCGTAATAGCTGTGCTTGTAGGGGTTGTACCCCGTCGGGCCGCTGCCCTGGCACGAGATCGCGCCGCCCGGGCCGCTCGTGCCGCCGCCCGCGCCTCCCGCTCCGCTCGTCTCGCCCGCGCTTCCGGTGCCGCCGGTCTCGGCCGCCTCGCCCCCGGTGCCGGCCGCCGGGCCCGTTCCGCTCGCGCCTCCTGCGCTGCTGGACGCGAGCCGCGCCTCGCCGCTCGGCGAGCAAGCCATGGCGGGGAGCGCCAGGAGGGGGAGGGTGAGGAGCCAGCGAGGGTAGGTCATGGCGGTGCTCTGCTAGGTGCGGGACGAGAGGCACGCCAGCGTGCGCTCGATGAGCCAGTAGGAGGCGACGCCGCCCACGAGGACGGAGCCCCAGCGCACGGCCGCGTCGAGGCGGGGCAGCGTGAGGCGGCGCGCGGCGACGTGGAGGGCGACCAGGGCGACGGCGAGGAAGGCGACCTGCCCGATCTCGACGCCGGCGCCGAAGCCGACGAGCGCCAGCGAGACGTGCGCGTCGGGGAGGCCGATCTCGGAGAGCCCGCCGGCGAAGCCCAGGCCGTGCACGAGGCCGAAGGCGAAGGCCATCGCGGCGCCCTCGCGGGCGGAGGCGCCCTTCCCCTCCTTGCCGATGTCCAGGGCGACGAGCACCAGGCTGAGCGCGATGGCAGCCTCGGCCGCTGGCGCGGAGACGTGGATGAGGCCCAGCGCCGTCGCGCTGAAGGAGATGCTGTGCGAGACGGTGAACGCCGTCTCGGCGGCGAGCACGGCGCGGGGACGGCGGAGCAGGAGGACGAGCGAGAGCAGGAAGAGGAGGTGGTCGTACCCCGTCAGGATGTGGACGACGCCGAGGCGCACGTAGCTCCGGGCGACGGCGAGGCCGCTCTGCGCCGCCGGCAGCGTGAACGAGGGGTCGCCCTCGTTGAGCACGTGCGAGAGGTGCTGCCCGTCCTGGAGCGAGACCACGAGGATGGCCTCCGAGAGCACCGGCCCGAGCCCCTCGACCGTCACGCGGCTCCCCGCGATCGACCCCGGGCACGTGACCGCCGTCACCGCGTCGCCGTCGTCGTCCGCGGGCGCCGACGTGCACGGCGCGGCGAAGACGGCGCGCACGCGGGCGGCGTCCTCCGGGAGCGTGGCGCGAAGGTGGACGACGGCCCGGCCGGGGGCGACCTCCGTGACGTCGACGGAGACCACCCGGGTGCCGTGGGCCCGCGCCGTGCCCGGCGCGAGGACCAGCGCGAGCACCGCCGCGACGAGGATGGCGAGCGCGCGGCGCACGGCTCAGTCCTCCCCCGACGCGACAGGGCGGAACGCCACGCGGCGCGACGGGGTGAAGTGCTCGAGGCGCTTGCCGTCGATCTCCACGTCGTAGCGGGAGAACGCGCCCTTCAGGTACGCCGCGACCGCCTCCTGCCTCCGGAACACGCTGTACGCCTCGATCACGGCGGGCCGCACCTCCTCGATCCGCGCCTGGCGCGCCGGCCGCCGCTCCAGCACGCGGACGAGGTGCCACCCGAACGCCGACGCGATGGGCCCGCTCCAGCGCCCCACCGGCGCCGACGCGAGCGCCTCTGCGAACCCCGCGCCCAGCGTCGAGGCGATCCGGTCCCGCCCGGCGTCCATCTCGGCCGCCACCGGCGAAGCCTCGCCAACCGGCGGATCCCCCACCTGCCCGCCGTCGACCCACGCCGCGAGCGCCTCGCGCCCGTGCCGGTACACCTGGACGAAGCGCGTCTGCTCGGGGACCGCCCAGCGCTGCCGGTTCGCCTCGAAGAAGGCGCGCAGGCCAGCCTCGTCGGTCGGGCGCGACGCGCCGCCGATCTCCTCGGCCAGGAACAGCACCTTCTGCACCACGCGCTGGCGCACGATCCCGTCGTTCTGGTCGAGCCCGAGGCGCACCCCCTCGCGGAAGAGGATCTCGTCCTCCAGCGCGCGCTGGTCCACCTCCCGGCCCTTTTCGTCCGTCAGGATGCCGCCGGAGCGCGTCGCCTCCGCCGCCCGGAGCTCCGCGAGCCGCTGGCCCGTGACGTCGATGCGGTCGGGCGACTTTGCGCGCGGCGCGACGGCGAAGATCAGGCCGCCGAGGACGGCGAACTGGAACAGGCGGTGCTCGAGGACGGGCCGGACCCTGCGCGCAAGCCGTCGCCATCGGGGCAGCTCGCCCAGACTGGAGGCCTCGCGCGTGCGGGGCGGAGGGCCGAGATCGTACGCCAAGCTCACCGCGCGAGCGTGGCTAGCAAGGCCCGCACCACCGCGGAACCAGAGCGGAAAACGCACACGGGCCGGCTTCGTGTCCGAAGCGTCCGCGTTGCGCCCAGGCCACGGAGAGGCGCCGGCGCTACGGTGTTCGTACTCCATCGCCGCAGACGTTATCGCGGTGAGTGGGTCGGGGTGGGCCATGCCTCTTCATCGGCGTGGCGGGGGTGACAGTTGCGTGGGGGAGGTAAAAATACGCCGGGCCGCCGCCCCCATGGAGGCCGCGGCCCGGCGCCTCCGCCGTCACGGGATCGTCACCGTGATGGGCACCGACCAGTCCGACATGAGCCCGGACCGGACCATCGCGAACCGCACCATCACCTTGGTGCCGCTCGGCCCGGTCACGACGCGCGTCTTGCCGTGGCCCACGCCGAGCTGCGTCCACGTGGTGCCGCCGTCGACGCTCTGCTGGGCGGCGAAGTCGCGCTTGTCGGCGTCGAGGTCGCCCACGCTCACGGTGGTCTTGCCGTGCCCCGTCCTGGGGGGCTTGTTGTTGATGATGAGCGGGACCGTGGGCGGCGTGTTCCTCGCCGGCCTCGGCCCGCCCGGCGGGAGGCCCGCGACGTGGACGTCGGCGTAGGACTTCGCGACGCCGGTGACGAGCGTCGCGAACGTGCGGATCTCCGCGACCAGGGCGCTGCGGGACACGGCCTCGGAGGCGGTGTCGATCCGGAGCTTGGCCTGATCGTCGGCGACCGTGTGGTTGTCGGCGGTGAGCGCCGCGTCCTTGGTGGCGATCGCGGCGACGCTCGCCTGCATCGCAGGGCTGCCGGCCACGAGCGCGCTCGTCTTGGCCGCCAGCGTGATGTCCCCCGCGATGGTGTGGAGCCCCGGGTCGCTGGCAGTGCTGAGCTCCAGCGCGGGAGCGAATCGAGGTACGAGTGTGCGTCCCATCCTGTCCTACCTTGTCTCCGTGAGGAGCGCGGGGCCCGCACGGCCCCGAGAGGACACGACGGCGGCCCCACCATGGGGTCGCGGCGAAGCGCTCGAACCTCTCTGCTCTAGACAGTCCGGCAGAGGCCCAAATGTTACAGAAAATCGACGTGCCGTCCGTCGTTCGGCTCCGGGTGGAACCGGGCACGAGGCCGGGTGCGACGGTCGTACCGGCGGGGGAAGCGTCGGGACGGTGGGTGCGACGGTCGTACCGGCGGGGGAAGCGTCGGGACGGCGGGTACGACGCTCGTACCGGCGGGGGAAGCGTCAGGACGGCGGGTACGACGCTTGTACCGGCGGGGGAAGCGTCGGGACGGCGGGTGCGAGGGTCGTACCCGCGGGGGAAGGGTCGGGACGGCGGGTGCGAGGGTCGTACCGGCGGGGGAAGCGTCGGGACGGTGGGTGCGACGGTTGTACCGGCGGGGGAAGCGTCGGGACGGCAGGTACGACGCTTGTACCGGCGGGGGAAGCGTCGGGACGGTGGGTGCGACGGTTGTACCGGCGGGGGAAGCGTCGGGACGGCAGGTACGACGCTTGTACCGGCGGGGGAAGCGTCGGGACGGCGGGTGCGACGGTCGTACCGGCGGGGGAAGCGTCGGGACGGTGGGTGCGACGGTTGTACCGGCGGGGGAAGCGTCAGGACGGCGGGTGCGACGGTCGTACCGGCGGGGGAAGCGTCAGGACGGCGGGTACGACGCTTGTACCGGCGGGGAAAGCGTCGGGACGGCGGGTGCGAGGGTCGTCCTGGGCGCGCAACAGCAGGGTCATGACCGAGGACGAGGCCAGGAGGCCGGTCTCGAGATCGAGGACGTCGTGGCTCGCAATCCCCTCCGGGTGCGCGGCGTCGCAGAACTCCTCATAGTGGTCGAGCGTGTAGCTCACGCGCCTCCAGGCTCTCGAAGACGACCTCGTGGAGATCGGCCCGCTGGACCCGGAGGCGTCGGCAGGCTGCCACCCGCGCCCCCGGCGACGGTCGTCCCGCCGCCGGCGCCCAGGGTCACGACGCTCGTCGCGGAGCCCGCCCCTCCCTCCGATGCGGAGCCCGCTCCGGCCTGGAGCCCACTCCGCGCGCCGCACGCGGCGGCGACGGCCGCCACCCAGGCGGCGACGACGAGGGCGCTGCGATGGGGAGCGATCGCGCGGTGCATGGCGCTCCCGAAGCATCGCGCGATGGTGCCCGGCGGGGAACCCCGTCCTTGCGCAACGAGCGCACACGATCCGGCCGACCATGTGACGCGTAGGTCGCCCTTGGGGGCGAGAGCAGTCTCCGCCAGCGGCACGCCCCGCGCCTCGAGCGCCGCGCGCACGCGGTCGAGCAAGCGGCGTCCTTCGGCCGCCGAGCGCCGGCCGCGTGGCAGATCGACGCCCACGTTCCGGTAGCCGTGCACCTCGTCGCCGATGCGGACCACGACGGAAGCACCGGCCGCAGCGGAGGCGGCGTCGGTGGCAGTTTCTCGTCACCCCGCTCCCTGGACAGCGACCGCGTCGGAGAGCGGGAGTCGCCGCCGCACGCGGAGCGCCAAGGGCCTGTCCACCGCCATTTCGACCGTTTAGCCTATCCTTCTTCACCGGAGGGGATATGGAGCCCGTCGATTCGCTCGCTACTGGAATCAAGCACGTCACCTCGGCCATCGACGAGGTGGCGCTCGAGCCCGAATCCAGCGCGCACCGATTGGGAGCGCCTCGAGGAGCGTGTGGACATAGTGCGCAGGGGGGTCGAGGACGCGATCCTAGCCCCGCTCGACGCCGCACTGGAGGCCGCCGGGGACGACGAACTGCGCGCGCGGATGAGGGAGCGCGTCGCGGAGATCTGGGCGCGGCGGCGGCGCTCCTCCACGCGAGCGGGGACGAGGAGGGCGCCGCGAAGCTCCGCGCACGGGCGGCCGCGATCTCGGTCGGCGAGGAGCACAGGGGCGAGCTCTGGCCGCCGACCGTGATACGGGGTCCTGGGCGCGCCTCGAGCACGCCCGCTGGCTTCTCCGGCACCGCCGCGCCAATCAAGCGACGCGCGTCGCCAAGGCGGTCGCGAGGGCGGCGACCGAGCCTGCGATCCGCGACGCCGCGCGCAGGATTATCCGGGCGCCGAAGCCAATCACCGGTGCGCCGCCGCTCTTCCGCATCAACGGGTGCGGGGTGGGTCTCTACGGTGAGCGCGATCCCGGGCCCGACGGCTGGTATGTCTCGACGCTCTGCGTCTGCCTCGTCTTCGTCCCCGTCCTCCCGCTCGCCGCCTACCGCGTGCGGAAGGTCGGACAGCGCTCGTACCAGTTCATCGCCAAGGAGGCGCTGAGCCCGTTCGCGCGCGCGTGCCAGGTCCTCGTCGGCGCGGTCGCCGCGATCGCCGTCGCGTTGGGCGGCGTCACGAGCTACCTCGACTCGCCCTCCCACAAGGCGGCCGTCGCGCTCGAGCGCGCCGAGGCTGCAGAGGCGCGGGGCGACCGGCAGAGCGCGCTCGATGGCTACACCTCCGTGATGCGCGAGCACGGCGAGAGCAGGCAGGCCGAGCGCGCGGCCGAGGCCGTCGTCCGCATCGCGGCGGCCGCGGTGCCCCAGCCCTGTACGGCGGAGTCCGTCGACAAGGTCGCGAAGGTGGTGGATGCCTACCGAGCCATGCCGAGCGAGGCGCGCGCCGCGGTGGCGAGCTCCCTCGGCGGGCGCCTCGTCGCGTGGGCGGACGAGATCGGCACCGCCGACGCCGGCCAGATCAACGCCGCGCTCACCGTCCTCGACATGGCCGCGAAGGTGGCGGAGCCCGGGCCGCACGCCGACGTCGACGCCCGCCGAGGGAGGCTCCGGCGCGCGCTCGCGGAGATGGTCGGCGAGGCGCGCCCGCTCCGTGCGCTCGCCCTCTACGTCGCGCCGCCCGTCGACCTCGCGTCGATCGCCCCCGCCGCCGCGATCGTCGAGGGCCTCGACCCGGGCCCCTCGCTCTGGATCGAGGCGGAGCCCGACGTCGCCGCATGGGCCGCGCAGGCCGAGAAGCGCCCCGCCCTGGCCGAGGCGGCGCGCCGCGCCCGCGCGCGGATCGCCGCCGCGCACGAGGCCCACGCCGCGGACGTCCCGCTCCTCGAGTCGGGCGACGAGAAGCAGATCGCGGCGGCGCTCGCCCGCTCCCCGCGCGACCAGGAGCTCGCGGCGGCGCTCGCCCAGATCCAGCGCCGCAGGGGCGACGTGAAGGCCGCGGTCGCGACGCTCGGCGCCTTGGGCCCGCCCGGGCGGATGACGGCGGCTGCGCAGCAGCTCCTCGCCATGTGCCGCGCCGAGGACGGCGACCTCGCCGGCGGCGACGCCATCCTGAGCGATCTGCTGGCCGAGCGCCTGCCCGCGTTCCAGGAGGCGCAGCGCGACCTGGAGGCCGCCGCGGGCGAGCGGCAGGCGGCGCTCGTCGCCGACGCCAAGGCGGGCCGCATCGACGACGACCTCAAGCGACGGATCGAGGCCGCGGCCGAGGCCGACCGCCCCTCGATCTTCCGCGCGTGGCTCGGGCAGCGCCTCCGCGACGACCCGCTCCTGAAGTCGCTCCAGGCCGAGTTCCTCCGCCACGAAGCGGTCGTGCCCGCGTCCCTCGCGCTCGGGCAGATCAAGCTGCGCCGCGCGGCGGCCGCCGCGGGCGAGGCGCGCCGCGCCCTCCTCGCGGAGGCCGAGAAGATCTTCCTCTCCATCCACCAGCAGGCCGAGGGCGACCCGTCGTACCACCTCGGTCTCGGGCAGGTCTACCACCGCCTCGGGCGCGCGGACGAGGGCAACGCAGAGCTCTCGCGCCTCCTCGATCGCAAGGACCCCAGCTCACGCTCAACGTCGCCAACGTGTACCGTGACCTCGGCCTCCCCGTGCGCGCCAAGGAGATCGCGGAGGGCCTCTACCGCACCGCCCCGGAGGACCGCTACAAGCACGCGGCCGCCTCCCTCCTCAGCCACCTCGTCGCCGAGATCGGGCTCGGCGAGGACGAGGAGGAAGCCTGGCTCAAGCGCGGCGACGCGACCCAGCCCGAGGTCAAGCACCTCCTCCTCCGCCTGGAGGCGCGGAGGCTCGCGCGGCAGGGCAAGCTCGCCGAAGCTGACCGCGCCTACGCCCGCCTCGCCGCCGACTACGAGCGCGACGCCGGCCACGACGCCGTCGCCGCGAACAACGCGGCGGTCGCCTATCAGGACCGCTACACGACGACCGGCGACCCCGCGCACCTCCGCGCCGCCGTGAAGCAGCTCGAGGCCGCGCACCGCCTCTCCCCCCAGAGCGCGATGGTCGCCGGCAACCTCGCGAACGCGCTCGAGCAGCTCGCGGAGGTGACGGTCCTCGACCGCTGGGTCAAGACCAGGAGCCTCGCGCTCGACTCCGGCGAGACCGAGATTGTCCTCTCCGCCATCCTCGCCGGACCGCTCCGCGAGCAGGCCCTCGCCGACATCCACCGCGACCCCTCCTTTCAGCGGAGCCTCGACGTCGGCGCGGAGGAGCAGGTGCTCGCCCCCGGGAGCGCCGGGGCTTACAGCCGCCAGGTCCGCTGGCTTGTCCGCAGCGACGACGACAAGGCCCTCGTCGAGATGCAGCGGCGGCTCGCGGCCTTGCCCCCCTTCGACGCGGCGTCCCTCGCCGAGTCCCGCCGCGCCTTTCGGGACCGCGCCCACGACGCGATGAACAAGGCCATGATCGCCGAGCGGGTCGCGCGCGCCGAGGAGCGCGTGCAGCGCGTCGAGCGCGCCGGCCACGCGCCGACCCTGAGCGCCGCCAACCTCGTCCTGAGCGTCGATCGCGGCTGGCTCACCATGCTCGACCGCTCCCCCGGGAACGTCGACGCCATGGTCGAGACCGCGCGAAAGGCCGCCGAGGGCTGGCCCGAGGGCGGCGCGGACCGCGGCCTCCCCGGCACCCTCCTCCGCGCCGCCATCTTCCGCGCCGTGCCCGAGGAGATGGCCATGGCGAAGGCGGTCGAGGCCGACGGCCGCGACTACAGCGACGCGATGCTCGTCGCGCGCGCCCTGAACGGTCCCGAGGGCGCCGCCGTCCTCTCCGCCCTGCGCCGCCGGCCCGAGCTCGCCGAGGCCGCCCGGCTCTGCCGCTTGCACGTCCGCGAGCGCCCCGGCATCTCCGACGTGGTGCTCGCCCGCGCCGCCGACGACGCGGAGCTGGAGGCGGCCGCCTCCGCGTCCTTCGACCGCGCGTCGCTGGGCGCCGAGCTCGCCATCGACGCCATCCTCGCGCCCGGGCAGCCGACGGAGGCGTACCCACTCGATTTCTGGAGGACCCGGGGGGCGCGGCGCTGAGGCGCCGGTGTCGCTCGGTGACGGGCACGGCGCCCCGTGCTCCTCCCCGTTGACCACCTCGGCGTGCTGCTGCGCCTAGAGCGGCGTGCGTTCGGGATGAGTACATACCGAACCGCGACCGCCAGGGAGCGGGTGCCAGAGGGCGCCTACGCGCCACGCCCTTGCCCGCGTCGCGCTGCCTGTAGCGCTACGCATGCGAGGGCACGAAAGCGTCGCGCCTTCTGGCACCCGCTCGCTCGCGCTCGCGGTTCGGTAGGCGCGTACCCAATGCAAACGCACGCCGCTCTAAATCAACGAGCACGATCCTCGTTCAAGGAGCCGCTGAGCAACGTATGGAACCCCGGGCGTGAGCCCGCGGACCGGAGCCGCACGCGTCAGCACGCGGAGGCCGCGGCACAGCCCCCTGACGTCATGGTCCCCGCGCTCACGCGCGAGGCTCCGGTCCGCGGGCTCACGCCCGTGGGTTCCATCGTTGTGTCAGGATCGCGCTCGGCCATTTAGCTTGAGCGCGCGATCCCGATCGCGCCCGAGGACGACCTGCGGCGCTCGCCGCGCGGGTGAGGGGCCGGGGGTTGACGGTGGACGTGGACGAGCTCTGCGGCGGCGGCTTGGTGATCGGTGAGGTCGGCGTCGGGCAGGCGTGGGGAGCGACGTCGGTGCGCAGCTCGAATAGCCTCTGCCGTGTGAGCGAGCTCAGCGACAGCTTCCACCTCCGCACGAACGACTCCGCCGACGCCGTCGCACTGCTCCGCGCGGCCAGGGTTCCGGGCTCCGTGTTCCCCGCGGAGAACGGCTGGGTGTCCTTCGTCTTCGAGCGCGGGATGCGCATCGGCACGAACGATCTCGCCGATCGCGTCTTCGCCGCGAACAAGGGACTCCTGGTCGACAACGCCTACGCGGCCGACCACGGGTGCTGGGTCTCTGTCTATCGCGGACCGGAGCGCGTTGCGCGGCTCAAGGTCTCGTTTGAGACCCCGAGCCGATCGTTCGACCGCGAATCACCGTCACGATCGGGAAGAGCCGCGCCACCCGAGGTGACGCAGGAGGCGCTCGCCTGTGGTAGCGGGCCCCGGCCGGTCCCGCATGCGTCGGCTGGCGAGATTCGGTAGAACGATCCCATGCACCGTAGAGAGCGGATTGCTGCGTGGGCGCTCGCGGCGACCATCACCGCGTGCGGCGGCCGGACGGACCTAAACTCGAGCGCCGGCCAACCGGCTGCGGTGCCGTGCGCCTCGTGGACCGTCGCCCCGGGCGGGCCCGTCGCCATCACGGACCCCGTTCTCCGGTCGGCCCTCACCGGCGTCTCCGTGGACGGCGACCGCGTCTTCGTGGCGAGCGAGGTCT
Source organism: uncultured delta proteobacterium (assembly GCA_963827955.1). Taxonomy (GTDB): domain Bacteria; phylum Myxococcota_A; class Polyangia; order Polyangiales; family Polyangiaceae; genus CAWHDJ01. Next base: position 1,523,484 of record CAWHDJ010000018.1, read on the forward strand.
TCACCCACGACGCTCCGACCGTCGACCCGGGAGGGCGAGTGCGCGTCGTCAGCGGGGACCTCCAGACAATCGGACCGTCACAGGTCGCCCCCACGACCTCGCCGCCCAGCTTTCCGAGCTTGCTCGCGACGGGCTTCGGTCACCGCGGAATGATCATGGGGGGCGCCCAGGCGCCCGTCGCCAACTTCGTCGAGCTCTCGGACGACGGCGCCGCCATGGCCCCGCCGGTCGCCCTCGATGAAGCCATCGGCTTCCAGCTCTTCTCGGCGACGGAGACGGGGTTCATCTACTTCGCCTCGGCCAACGGGACCACGGGGCCGCTCTCCCGAATCTCGCTGGATCCTGCCGGTCACGTCGTCGACGAGACGCCCGGCGTGATCGCCGCTCCGTCCATATCGCTGATGGCCAGCGCGCGCTTCGACGACGGCACCATGCTGGGCACCTGGCTGTCCGGGCCCAGCAGCGCCGTCGTCGCGCAGCGCGTTGGCGAGACCGGCGGCGCGCTCTCGAGCCCGACGACGCTCCAGAATCCCGTGACGGCGGAAGCCCTCACGCCCTTCGCCGTCACCTCCGCCGGTTCATCGGGGCTCGTGGTGTGGCCGGCGGGTGAGTCGGCCCCCGGCGAGGTCGACGTCCAGCCGATCGACGAGGACGGCAACCCGACGGGGCCGGCCACCGCGGTCGCGCCGGCGGATGGCACGAACGTCGCGTGGCTCGACGCGGCGCCGGTCGCGGGGGGCGCGCTCGTCGCGTGGACGAAGGGGGTAGACACCCTGATGGTGCGGGCGGTGAGCACGACCGGGGCGCCGATTGGGTCGCCTCTGTCGGTGCCGTCGCCCAAGCCGTCCTTTGTTGCGTTCCTCGCGCCGACGCCGGCCGGGGTAGTGCTCGCCTTCGACATCGAGCTGGAGCCGGCGCACTTCCAGGTCTTCGCCGTGCGGCTCGTTTGCGGAGCGTGACGCGGACGCCGTCGCGCACGCTCCGCCCATCGAGTGGCGGCGAAGCCCGCTCCGGTGGTCTCAGCCCTTCACGGTCACGATCGGGAACAGCCTGGCCACGCGGCGCGCCACGCCCGCGTCCTCCACGGTCTGTACGACCGGCGTGATGGGCTTGTACGCGAACGGCGCCTCCTCCTTCAGGCGCTGGTGGTACTTGGCGAGGATGTCCCTCCGGCCGCGCACCGCAGGCGAGCCTGGATCGATCGGCGTGACCACCCCGCACCCTCTCCATCGCCTGCGCGTACACGTCGTCGCCCACGTGCGCCGAGCGCCCCCGGGTGAGGCTGCGCCCGGCGCCGTGGCAGGCAGAGCAGAGCGCTGCGGTGTTGCCCTCGCCCGCGAGCACGTAGCTCGACGCGCCCATCGAGCCGGGGATGATGACCGGGTGCCCGGTGTAGCCGAAGGGCCCGTGCTCGCCGTCTGCGCCGACGGCGGGCGTCGCTCCCTTCCGGTGCAGGAAGCGCTCCCCCTCCTCCCAGATGAGGTTGTGCGGGGCGTCGTAGACGAGCCGGGCCGAGACCTCGCGGCCGAGCGTCTCGGAGAGCGCGCGCACCGCCATCAGCCCCAGGAAGAGGCGGTTGGCGAAGGCGAAGTTGGCGGCGTTGCGCATGGCGTCGAGGTACTCGGCGGCCGCGGCGGCGTGAGGCCCCTGCACGGGGAGCACGTAGAAGCCGTGTCGGGGGTGGGGGACGCCGCGCGGGTAGAACGCGCGCGCCCGCCCACCGAGCCGATCTGGATGTCGCGCCCGTCACGCGCGCCCGAGGCGCGGATCCACGCGTCGAAGGCGAACGTTCCCCGCGCCGGGAGCGCCCCCTCGAAGTGGACGCGCGCGAGAAACGGTTGTGAACGGTGGCCCGCGTGTCGTCGATGCGCTGGACGACGGCGTCGAGCCGCTTGGACGAGGCCGATGAAGTGCCCATGAGCTGCTTCCGTGGGGGGCCTCGGCGGAGGCGGACCTCGTCCGACCTTCGCAGGGCCCACTCGCCGGACGTCTCACGCGGGAGCGATCCCCACAGGACGACGTTGCGGCGGTTTCCGCGAACGAGGGTTTCGACGAGCGCCCGAGGCACCCATCGCAGCAGCTCCGGTCAGGGTAGGTCGTGACGGCGGTTGTCAACAGATGGTCCGGGACGACCGGAACGACGGCAACGCGGCCGCGCACCTCAAGAGCTCGAACGTGGGGCCCTTCGGAGACCATCCTCATCGCCGGCAGCCGCCTCTGCCTCGGCACCTGGCAGAACATTTTCAGCGTCTCCCGTTGGGCTCAGCGGTTACCGCTTACTGCACGCGCTTCCAGATTGGGGCGGGCCCCTGCTCACGTCGGCCGTGAGCCTCGCACCGCCCTCGACGGCGATCGCCGCGCGACGCTTGGCAGGTTCTTTCGACGAAGGCGGCAGATCTCGGGACGCACCTGCACGTCCCACCGAGGACGATGCCGACCGAGCCCCCTTCCATGAAAGGCGAAGTGCCCCTCCGGCGTTCACCGGGCATGACGCGCTCGCGACGATGGCTCCTGCTCTCCTGCCTGACGGTTGCCGCGTGCGCCGCCCCGCCGCCAGCCCCGACCACCATCGTGATCGTGCTCAGCCCGACGGCATACGCCCCGGGTGCAGGCGGGCCCCAGGGCTCGTTGGGCGCGATCGCGGTGCCGCGCGTGGCGCGCTCTGGCGGTTGCGCCGACGGCTCACGCGAGGCGTTCAAGGACGAAGCCAGGTACCCGCGGATCGCCGGGTGCGCGGGCGCGTTCTCACGGCCCGGGATCGCGCCGGATGCGGCCCCTGCGTGCGATCGGGCGGCCGGGAACGACGGTGCCGTCGCGTCCGGCGAAGGGTGCAACGCGAGCGATCTCTGCGCGGAGGGCTGGCACATCTGCCGCGGCGCAGCGGACGTGCGCACGCACTCCCCCGACGGCTGCGCCGGGGCCATGGACGTGGGCATCGGCGTCTTCTTCGCCACCGGCCAGTCCGGCCCAGGGTGCGCGTTCTGCGCGACGGGCACGGACATGAGCTGCGGGCCGGAATCGTGTCGGACCGGCTGCGCGCAGACACACGGCACCGAGAACGACATCTTCGGCTGCGGCAACATCGGGGCGGCGCCTGATCGGGGCTCGTGCGGTCCGCTGAACGCGTTCAGCAACAACCTGTGCAGCGCGCTCGGGCGTTCCTGGGAATGCCCCGCGAACGATCACGGCGACGAGCACGAGAGCGTGCGCGTGATCAAGACCGACGCGTCGGGCGGCGGGGTGCTCTGCTGCGAGGATTAGGCGTCGAGCCGAGTGCCGGCTCGGAGCGCGCTGCCACCTCGTGCCGCGCGTAGAGCCTGTACGGAGGCGTCCGGTCTGCGCTCCGGCGCACGACTGCGCTACGCTGACTGCGTGAAGGTCGATCGCTGGGACCGGACGAGGGAAGGGGAGCCCACCGAGAGCGCGCTGCGGGGCAAGATTGAGGCCGAGGGCTACTGAGCGTGGTCGCGAAGTTCGAGGGGGCGCCGAGCGCGAAGATGGAGGGACGCGCGGCGTCATGACCGGGTGCTCTCGGCAGGGAGCCCGGTCAACATCGACCCGGCCGGCTCGTGGGCGGCGAGCTCGGGGAGCGTGCTCGTGCCCTCGGGCAGCACCGGCTACGACATCAACCAGACCGTCGGCTGACGAAGCGCGGAGGCCTTGAGCGCGCTCACCCGGACAGGTGCGCGGAGCGCACCGTGCGGCGGATGTTCAATCGAGGTCGTTGGGGTGCTCGAACCACGCATCGACGTTCCCGGGGACCTCCCTCGCCCCGACGTCGCGGAGAGCGAACGTGATGGCGACGTTGCGGTCCAGGATATCCTGGATGTCGTTTCGCTGGGCTGGGTGGAACAGTTGCGCGTTCGCCGTCCTGCGCTGCTGGAGGTCGCCCGCGGAGACAGCCTGGTCGAGCAGCTCCATGAACGCGTTGACGGTGCGGGTAGTCTTGGCCCTGTTTCGCGCGTCCATCCACTCGGCGAGCGTGTACGCCTCGAACCACCCCTGCAGGATCACCACCGTGTCGTCGGGCCGTCGCTCGAGGATGAAACGGTGATTCTCCCCGGCATGGACCAGCACGATCGCGTGCCTGTGCTCCCCGAGCGCGGCCCCGAGCGCCCGCACGCCCGCGCCGCACGTGACGCCCTCCACTCGCGGCGCCGCCTCGCCCCGCCGGATGTACGCGTTGAGCTGCGCCGCGAGCTGCCCGCCCGCCTGCGCGCCCAGGAAGAGCCGCGCCAGCCGGTTCGCCGTCACCCCGCAGACGGCCTCGCCCGTGGTGATGTCGAGCACGCTGTCGTCCTGCGGGATGTTGTGACGGTAGCCCGCCGACCGCAGCAGGTTCCGGTAGTTGTCGGCGCTGCCGTACGAGACGAGGTTCTCGAAGTGGACAAGGCTCCACCGCCTGCGCTCGCACCCCGCGTAGATGCTCTCGGCGCCCGAGGGACCGAAGACCTCCGGGGCCCACGATTTCGTTCCCGTCCCCGCGTCGTCGCGCTCCGTCTTCGACGGCGCCTGCGGGCCGACCCGCGCCTCGAGCCCGCACTGGAGCGGGCCCCGGTTGATCCCACGCAGAATCCCAGCGCACCGCTCGCACACCGAACGCTCCGACTCCCGTCCGCAAAAGCTGCACGCCATCTGGCCTCCAATCGCACCGATCCGCAGGCGCGATCGAAGGCTATCAGAGGCCGAGGTCGTCGGCAGCGAACAGGTAGTGAGCCTCGACGCCGTGCGCGCGCCTCGATGAGCGGGGCTCGCGCGCTCCACCTCCCGCACGCATATCGACGGCGACCGGTTGCTGCTGCATGCTCGCCTCCGTGGAGACGCCTCTGTGTGGTCGGTGCGCCTGCGGTGCGGTCGTGATGCACCTGGTGCCGCCGACGCTTTTTGCGTCGTACTGTCACTGCACGAGCTGCCGCCGCGCGCACGCCGCGCCGTTCGTGGCTTGGACCGCCGTGCCGAACGAACGCTTCCGGCTCGTGCAGGGTGGAGCCCCCGCCGCGCTGACGAAGTTGCGGACGTTCGCCTCGTAGCCGGAGAGGCCGTTCTTGTATCCGACCGAGTAGCCGCCGGGGAACACCACGACCTGGAAGCCCGGGAAGGTGAGCTTGCCGTCGATGATGTCCTGCACGGTGGGGGCCGAGGCGTCGCCGTCGTGGGCCCAGCCGATCATCCGGCCGAGCATCTGCCAGGCCCCGACGGAGTTGGGGTGCGTGCCGTTGCAGTCCCTGTTGCGACGCCCGTGCCCGCGTAGATGGCCACACGGAGGCCCGTGACGGAGGGCTCGGCGATGCTGTCCGTGGCTTCCGGACCGGGCTCGGCCGTTCCGGTGGAGCCACAGCCGGACGACGCGACCGTTGCAACGACGAGGAGGGGGAAGGCAGTCGTACGCAGACGCATGGCAAACCTTTCACCGAAGCAGGGAGCCTCTGAGATCCTGACGCGGGCGTCCCCCGTGACTGACCGTCCCAGCGTCCCGTGGGCGTGGCCGTGGCCTCCGGTCAATCTTTCCCGGACAGGAGGCAACGGGAAATGACCGGGAAGCCAGAGGGCCACGCCGCGCTTGTCAGGATTCCTCGGAGCCTCGGGCGACGCACATCGGGTCTCTGGGGGCGAGCGGCGGCAGAGCAGGAGCCATGCCAGACCGAGAGCACCTTCGCGGCGAGCCCTTCGGAGGTGCGGTCGCTGCCCGGCGTGGGCTTCCTCATCGCGCCGGCTTGGCCACATCTGGCCGCGGGCGCCCTGCGATTACAGCTTGTCGACGAGCCGGTACACCGGGCCCTCGAAGCCGATGGATCCGTCGTTCGACTGGAGCCCCTGCACGAAGACGGTGCCGTCGTCGAGGAAGACCGGGTAGGCGTACACCGTGCTGTTGTCGAGCGCGTCGAGGAGGAGGGGGGCGACCGTCCCCTTGTTCAGGTCGAACGTGAACAGGCCGCTGTTCCCGATGTAGCCGATGAGGTCCTGGTAGCTCGTGAACCCGAGGTCGTCCGACGTCACGATGCCGTTGTCGAAGAGGTGCGCCTGCGAGAACGTGGCGTTGAGCTCGTAGCCCGACTTGGCGATGGCCGCGGAGATGTCGCGCAGCATCTTGGTCGTGTTGCTGTAGTAGAACGGCCCCGTGGCGGTGCTGATCAGCACGCCGTCGCTCATCACGTCGGCGCCCGACGATTCGTTCATGTTGCCGAGCGGGACGGGGACCTTCGTGGTGAGGTCGAGGCTCCAGACGCGGCCGCTCTCGATGAAGACCATGACGCCCGAGGCCACGGTGAAGTCCTCGAACTCGCCGACCTTCACGCCGAGATCCTCCAGGTTGAAGAGCATCGTGGGCGTGGCCTGACCCGGGGTCCACTTCATGAGCGTCGTCTTGCCCTCGGTCAGCACGTAGTAGAGGTCGCCGCCGTCCGGCGAGTACGCCCACCACTCGACGCCGTTGCTCGGCGGATTGGTGGTGAGGTCGCCGAGGCTCGTGTCCGGGCTGTCGAGGGCGAACGTGTGGAAGACGACGCCCAAGCCCGTGTTCTCGGCGGTGACGATGATGTCGTTGCTCGTCTGGTAGTTGTAGGAACAGGTGTCCCCGATCGAGAACGTGTAGTTGGTCGTCTTGCTCGACGTCGTTCCGTAGCTCTGGAGCGTCGGGTCGCCGTTGCTGAAGTCGAGCCAGTAGAGGTGCGTGCCGAAGCCGTTCAGGCCCGAGGCGCCCGGCGTGAGGAACTCCTTGCGGTTTTTGTCGAGCTGCGCCTTCAGGGCGTTGTACTGCGCGACGTCCTTGTCCGTGGACGTGCCGCCGCCGCTGCCGCCGTTGCCGGTCGCGCCGCCGCCGTTGCCGGTCGAGCCGCCTCCGTTGCCGCTCGTGCCGCTGCCGGTCGCGCTGCTGCCGGTCGGGCCGCTCTGGTTCCCGAGGAAGAAGCAGCCGATGCCGGTCGTCGCGAGGGCCATGGCGAGGGCGGCGAGGAGGCGCGAGGATCTCATGGACGCAGCTCACTCGCCCCCCGGCACGCGGTCAAGAGCCCCGCGCTCGGAGCACGAACACGGCGGCGAGGGGCAACCTCGCGCCGGCCGCCCGACATCACCCCCCGAGCGGGAGCGCGGCGAGGGGTGTATAGGCCGCCCCCTTCGGCGAGAGGTCGCTCCTGTACAGGATGACCTGCTCCACGCGCGTAGCCCCGAAGTCCTCGCCGGCGAGCGCCGCGGCGCACTGGACGAAGGCCGGGTCTCCGCGCGGATCGCGCGCGCGCGCAAGGGTGAGGTGAGCGGTGAAGGGGCGGTGCTCGGGGGTGTAGCCGAAGGGGGCGAGCGCTGCCTCGACGTCTCCCGCGAGGGCCGCGAGCGCGGCGACGTCGCCGGTCACGCCCGCCCAGAGGACCCGGGGGCGCCGTCCGCCGAAGGTGCCGGCGCCGGCGACGCAGAGGTCGACCGGCGGGTGGCGGAGTGCGGCGGCCGCGATCGCGGCGGTGAGGTCGGGTACGCGCTCGACGGGCGTGTCGCCGAGGAAGGCGAGGGTGACGTGGAACGAGCCGGGCGCCGCCCACTTGGCCGAGGGGGCGAGGCCGCGGGCGGCGGCGATGGCGGCGCCGACGCGCTCCACGACGGCGGGCGCCGGGTCGACGGCCACGAAGAGGCGCGCGGTCTCGCTCACTCGCCCATCGCCTTGATGACGAGGCGCTTGCGCCTCCGGCCGTCGAACTCGGCGTAGAAGATTTGCTGCCAGGGCCCGAGGTCGAGCTTGCCCGCGGTGATGGGCACCACCACCTGGTGGTGGACGAGGATGGACTTGAGGTGGGCGTCGCCGTTGTCCTCCCCCGTCCGGTGGTGGCGGTAGTCCGGCCCATCGGGTGCCAGGGTCTGGAGCCAGTCCCAGATGTCGGCCCAGAGGCCGGGCTCGTGGTCGTTGACGAAGACGCCGGCGGTGATGTGCATCGCGGAGACGAGCGCCATGCCCTCGGCGATGCCGCTCTTCTCGACGACGGCGGCCACGCGGTCGGTGATGTTGACGAGCTCGCGCTTCTCGCGCGTCTCGAACCAGAGGTACTCGGTGGCGCTCTTCATGGCGTTTCCTTCGTCGAGGAGGACTCCTTGAAGCGCTCCTCCCACGCGTGCCAGGTGGGCGCGCAGGCGAGCTCCTGCTCGTGCGCCTCCCCCGCGCAGTAGGCCGGGTCGCGCGGCGGGCCGAGGAGCACGTACTCGCTCCGCTTGATTTGCGGTATGTCGCGGGCCTTCACGGCCTTGAGCGCCGTGGCCATGCGCAGGTTCTCCTCCTGCTCGCGCATCGTCGCCTCCTGCCGCTCTTCCTGCCGCTCGTCGCGGGTGAGGATGGCGAGCTGGGCCTTGATCTTGTCCTGCAGCTCCGCGTCGTCCGTCACGGCGAGCGTGCGGGTGAGGAAGCGGATCTGCGCGTCGCGCTCGCCCGCCTTGCCGAGCAGGCGGGCGGCGCCGATCGCCTGCCACGCGATGTTCGCGTTGTCCCCGCCGCTCCGCCGCGCGCTCGAGCATCCTGGCGCCGTCCTTCTGCCACTGCGCCTGCTCCGCCGGGTCCGTGAGGTAGGTCGCGGGGCGACGAAGGCGACGAACTCGCCGGCCTCGAGCCAGAGGTCGGCGTCGAGCGGGCGGTTGGCCAGGCCGCGCTCCAGGATCGCGCGCGCGGTGCGCACCTCCTCCACCGGCGTCGTCTTCGACTGGAACGTGATGAGCGACTCGGCGAAGCGGTAGGGGGCGCCGTACGTGGGCTCGAGCGTGTTGATGGCGTCCAGGAAGGGGATGAGGTTGCCGTAGCGGCGGTGCTGCTCGGTGTGGAGGCCCTGGGAGACGAGGACGTGGGCCCAGAGCAGGTCGGCCAGGGCGGAGCGGTAGCCGAGGGAGAGCGCGGTGAGCTCGCGCGGAGGGGGGAGGGTGTAGACGTCCGTCGTCTCCCGCGCGTGCTTGTGGGCGTCGAACAGCGGGCCGCGGACCAGCGCGATCACGACCGCGGCGCCGAGGACGATGGCCGCGGTTCGGAGCGCGCCGGCGCGATCCGCGCTCACTCATTTCATTCGACCTCTCGGTCGATGAACATGCCGGGCAGGACGCGCGCGGGCTGGCCGGGGGCGCGCTCGCCACGTACCTCGAAGGTGGAGACGTTGCCGTCGCCGTCGAGGTCCCCGTGGGCGGTGGCGGTGAAGCGCACCACGTGGGTGGCAGGGTCCAGCTCGCTGTCGAACTTGAACGAGAACGCGTGCGGAGTGCCGCACGAGCGCGGGCCGGCCGGCGGGTCGCCCTGCGGGGGGCGGCGCACGCACGGGTCGAAGCCGAAGTCGAGCGCGCGCCAGGTGAGGTGCTGCCAGGCGTCGGGCGGGTCGACCACCCGGACACCGCGCGGCACCTCGGCCGGCGTGAGCGGGGCGGGGGGCGGGAAGCTGATGTCCTGCGGGTGCCGGGCGGCGTAGGCGACGGTGTTCGTGACGAGGCGGTCGAGCCCCTCGATGGGCTCCGCCAGCTTGGAGGCGCTGAGGTTGCGGAGAAACGTGGGCACGGCGACCGCGAGCACACTGCCGCCGATGGCGAAGACGGCTGCGACCTCGATGGCGCTCACGGGACGCACGCCCCGGTCTTAGCGCATGGCGGCACGGGGGAAAAGCTCCGGCGCCTCTGGTAGGCTCGTTGGCTCGCTCATGTCGGGCCCGCCTCAGGAGCCGCGCAAGGTGCCGCGCGCGTCGCGCGCCGTCGTGCTGCTCGTGCTGGCGGCGGTCGTCGCGATGGAGCTCGTGACGCTGAGCGGGATCGTGCCGCCGCCGCACAATGCGCTGCGCCCCTCGCGGCTCAAGGGCTTCACGGCCCTCAGCCTCCTCGTCGCCTGCTTCGTGCACGCACGGACGCGCCCGCGCAGGACGGAGATCCTGGCGACGGCCGCGATCGCGGCCCTGATCGGCGCCGTCGCCCTCGGCGCCGTCGAGCTCGAATCCGATGCGCGCGCTCTTCCTCTCGGCCGCGGCGCTCGGCGCGGCGAGCCTCGTCGTGCTCGCGTCGCGCGTCGCCCTCGCGCCCGCCGGAGAGCGGGAGGAGCGCCTCGCGGAGCTCGGCACCGCCGCCGTCCTCCCGACGTTCACGGTGAGCATGCAGACGGCGCTCAGCCTCACGGTCGCGCTGCACCCGTCGAGCCTCGACGGCGCCCTCTTCCAGCTCGACGCGGCCGCCTTCGGCGGGCAGCCGAGCTTCGCGGTGGGGGCCCTGTTCCGCGCGGTGCCGGCGCTCCGGGCAGTGTGCACCTGCGTCTACCTCTGCCTGCCGTTCGCCTTTGCGTTCGTGCTGCTCACCCCGACGCGCGCCGGCGCCCCGGGCTCGCGCGCCGACCTGCTCGAGTCGTTCTTCGCCGCGGGCTGCGCCGGCTTCGCCGTCTACCACCTCGTCCCTGCGCTCGGGCCGGCGTTCGCGTTCGCGGGCGACTTCCCGCTCCACGCGCCCCCGCTCTCCGGGGTGACGGCGCGCCTCTCGCCGCCGTCGCTGGCCCCGCGCAACGCCGTTCCCTCGCTGCACACGGCGTGGGCCCTCCTCCTCGTCTGGCACGCGCGGGGCCGCGGGGCGTTCGCGCGGTACGCGTCCATCGCCTGGCTCGTCCTCACCGTGGCGGCGACGCAGGGGCTCGGCGAGCACTACCTCGTCGACGTGGTGATCGCCGTGCCCTTCGCGGTCGCGCTGGACGCGCTCGCGACCCGCTGCGTGCCGATCGAGCGCCGGGAGCGCGCGCTGCCCGCGGTCGCCGGCATCGCCCTCGTCGCGTGCTGGATCGTCCTCGCTCGGAGCGAGGCCGCGCGGCAGGCGGTGCCGCGCGTCGCCCTGGGGCTCTTCGTCCTCGTCACCCTCGTCGCGCCGCTCGCGCTGCGCCGCTCGCTATTGCAGGCCCCCGAACGGGAGGCGCCCCCGCCGGACGCAGAAGGGGCCTCGCCCCGCGAGCTCGGCGTCCGGGCGCTCGTCGCGGGCACGGGCGTCGTCGGCGCGGCGGTGGTCCTCCTCCTCGACCGCGCGCTGCTCGTCGCGGTCGGCGGCGACGCGCGGCTCTCGGCGGTCGAGGTCTTCGCCGGCCTCTCCGGCCTGGGCCTGGGCGCCTGGATTGGCGGCCGCGTCGCGGCACGACGCGACGACCCGGCGAGGCTCCACGCGGCCGCGACGATCGCGCTCGGGGTCTACGGCGCGCTCGCGCCGGTCCTGGCGGTGGCCGTCCGCGGCGCGTTCGTCGAGCGTGCGTCGGCGGGCGATTCATGGCTGCGCATGGAAGTCGTTCGCGTGGTGATCGTCGGGTGCGCCGTGGTCCCGCCGGCGGTGGCCGCGGGCGCCGCGCTTCCGTTCGCCGCCCGCGCATCGGCCGCTGCGTCATGGCTCCCGGCGGCGCTCACGCTCGGGGCTGCAGGCGGGTGGATCGGCGCCGGCGACCTCGTCCTCCCGGCGCTTGGCCTCCGGGGAGCGGCGGCGCTCACGCTGGCCCTTGCCCTGGTCGTCGCGCTGCTCGGCCTGCGGCTCGCCCGCTCGCCGGCCGGCGCGTCGCGCGAGGGCGCCTCGGCTCCGCTCGAACGCGCGCTGGTGGCCGGCGCCGGCCTCCTGGGCGGCGGGCTCACCGTCGCGTTCGCGCACCTGCTCGCGATCACGGCGGGCGAGGGCCCGTACGCCGTCCCTTCCGACCTGGCGGCGGCGTGCCTCGGTCTCGCAGCCGGTGCCGCGCTCGCGGCCCTCCGCCCTCCGCGCCCGATTCGAGCTGGGGGCCGCGGCCATCCTCGCCGCCGCCCTCGTCGTCGGCGGCGCGCACGTCTTCGACGCCGTACCGGGCTACCTCGCCTCCTACGAGCACTTCGGCGTCGCGCGTGACGCGCCCGCGCGCGAGATTGTCCGCCTCGCCGTCGCGCTCGCGACGACCGCGCCGCCCGCCGCCGCCATCGGCTTCCTGGGTGCGGGCGCGCTTGCCCGGGCGCCCGGCTCCCTGCCGCTCGGGTGGTGCGGTGCCGCGGCCGGCGCTGTCGTGACCGCGTTCGTGGTCCTCCCGTCCTTCGGCGCGCTCCGCGCCCTGCACGCCGTCGCCGCGCTGGCGATCGCCCTGGGCCTCCTCCCGGCCGCCGCCCGCGCCGCCGGCAGGGCCGGCCTCGCCGTCCTCGCGGGCCTCGCCGCCGCGGCCGCGGCGCTCCTCGCCGCCCAGCCCGGGCGGTTCGACGCCGGGCGGCTCGCCACGGGCGCGTCGCGCTCGTTCGCGCCCGAGCGCCGCGGTACCGTCGAGGAGAGCGCCGAGAGCCTCGGAGGCCTCGTGACCCTCTCGACCTACGTGGACGACGCCGGCGTGCGCCGGACCGAGCTTCTCCCAGCGCGGTCGCCCCCTCGGGAGCATCGGAGGCGAGGAGGAGCCGGTGGACCAGGTCGGGCTCGGCGTCTATCCGCTCCTCCACACGCAGGCGCGCGGGAGCGCGCTCGTCCTCGGCGCCGGCACCCTGTCGACCGCGCTGGCGCTCGATCGCGCGGGGCTCGCCCGGGTCTCTGTGGTCGAGGACGATCCCGACCTCGTCGCCTTCGCACGCCGCCTGCGGCCGGCGGAGATTGCGGCGCACGTCGTCGTGGCCGACGCGCGCGGATTTCTCCTCGTGACGCATCGGACCTGGGACGTGATCGTGATTGACGACGACGACGTGTGGTCGCCCGCCGGGGCCTCGCTGCACACGCGCGAGCTCGTCGCCCTGGCCAAGGCGAAGCTCGCCCCCGGCGGAGTGCTCGCCGTGTCCTTCCCGCTCCACCGCGTGGACGGCGAGGCGATCGTCGACTTCGTGGCCACGGTCCACGGCGAGCTGCCGAGCACCTGGCTCTACGCCGGCGAGGCCCGCGGCGCGGTGGTGGCCTGCGCGGAGCCGTGCCCGCCCCGGCAGGCCAACCTCGCGGCCCTCGATCGCGCGCCGGAGGCCCAGCGGCTCCTCGCGGTGTTCGGCTCGGCCCGGGGCGCGCGCCGCCACCTCGTGCTCGATCCGCCGCGCGTCGCGCGCCTCGACCGCTCGGGCACCTCGCCGCTGACCGACGACGATCTGCGCCTCGCGTACGCGTCCCAGCGGGGAGCGGCCCTCGGGTACGACGCGACGCTCCCGGAGAACCGCGCCTTCCTCGCCTCCCTCTCGCAGCGCCTCACCCCGGACCGGCCGTGAGCGTGCGCGCTCCCCTGGAATCCGAACCGCGACCGTGAGGGAGTGTCCACCTCCTCATCAGCTACTGAGGTCGTCGAGCGCGGGCGCTCCCAGCCCTCCCGTCTCCAGGCGCGCCTTCCCGCCGCCAGGCGCGCCTTCCCGCCTCCAGGCGCGCCTTCCCGTCTCCAGGCGCGCCGTCCCTTCGCCAGGCGTGCCGTCCCGCTGCCAGGCGTGCCGTCCCGCTGCCAGGCGCGCCGTCCCGTCTCCAGGCGCGCCGTCCCGCTGCCAGGCGCGCCGTCCCGCTGCCAGGCGCGCCGTCCCGCTGCCAGGCGCGCCGTCCCGCTGCCAGGCGCGCCGTCCCGCCTCCAGGCGCGCCGTCCCGTCTCCAGGCGCGCCGTCCCGTCTCCAGGCGCGCCGTCCCGCCTCCAGGCGCGCCTTCCCGTCGGCAGGCTTGCCCGCACGCCGGCAGGCTCTCCCCCACGCCGGCAGGCTTGCCCGCACGCCGGCAGGCTCTCCCCCACGCCGGCAGGCTCTCCCCCACGCCGGCAGGCTCCTCCCAAGCTGGATCGCACGCCTCCCGACCCGGAACGCCCGTTGAAATACGAAGGAAGAGGACCGCAAGGGCGCAAGGGACGCAAGGGACGCAAGGTCTTAGAGCAATGCTCGGAGGGTCGTGCCACGAGCCGACGAGCGGACCAGCGCTTCTGTAGCCCGCACGGAGCAGCCGGCGGAGCCGGCTGCGGAGTAAGGGCGTCCACGCCCCGGGCCATCCTCGCGCTCTGTGAGCGGGACGCGCTTGCTCGACGAGCTTCTGCTGGTCGGGTGTGAGCGGCGGCGCGGGGGTGGCGCCGCCGCCGCCAGCGGTGGGCTCGAGGGCGGGGCCCGGGTTGGCGCCCTTTCCGCCGGGCAGGACGCGAAGGCGTGGGGTCATGGCTATGCCTCCCTCTCGTCGTCGGCGGCCCGGTCCTGAGCGGCCTCGTCCTCGGCGCCCTCGGGCGGCAGGCGGACCACGGTCCCGCTGCGCGCCCGATCCCGCTGGTCCACGAGCCGGCGCGGCCCGCGGCCGCCCGCAATCGTCTATGGATGACACGCCGTCTCGGACGGCGCCCGTCCGCGGCCCGCCGAAAATGTGCTTTCCGACGCCGGAGCAACGGGGTGCTCGCAGGGGGTGCCCGCCGTGGGGGTGCCCGGGCGACGTCCGGCAATGTCTATGAGGAGGGGGAAGCGGCGGGGTGGAGGGCGGTCAGGGGATGATCACCAGCACGGGCACGGACCAGGCGCTCTGCATCCCCCAGCGCACGGCGGCGAAGTGGACCCAGAGCTTGGTGCCGGTCGGGTAGCCCGACAGGCGGCGCTCCTTGCCGGTGCCGGGCAGGGACGACCAGGTGCCCGTCCCGATGGGATTCGGTCGACACCTCGGCAACGAACTTCCCGAGGTAGCCGTTGCCCTGCACCGCCACCCGGGCCTTGCCATGCACCTTGCCGAGCTTGACGACGAGCGCCCCCGGCGGGTCGGGCGGCGCCTTGCTCGCCCGGGTGATGATCATGGGGATGAGCCCCATGCTCTGGACGTCGGCGGCGCTCGTGGAGAGGTTCTCCACGAGCGTCTTGTAGTTGGAGAGCTCGAGGTCGAATGCGGCGCGCGCGAGGTCCCGCGCGCCGATGCTGGCCTGGAGCACCTTCTCGTTGGCGGCCACGCTCGCGACCGTGGTCGTCAGCGTGGTGCCCTTGGTGGTGAGCGCGGCGTAGCGCACGAGGGGCAAAGTAGGGTGGAGGCACCAGGATCGCGAGACGGCCCAGGAATTCCACAGGAGTCATCACGCGGGTACCACTGCGCCGGCCCGATCGGGTCGCGGAGGAGCCTGCGCGTGAGGCGCAACGCCGCGGCGGGACGGCTGTCTTCATGACGGAAGGGCCGGCCCAGACGACGATCGAGGACCTCGAGGCCGGGAGCGAGGAGCTCCAGTCGACGAACGAGGAGCTGCTCTCTGCCAACGAGGAGCTCCAGTCCGCGAACGAGGAGCTCCAGACCTCGAAGGAGGAGCAGCAGTCCGTCAACGAGGAGCTCCAGACCGTCAACGTCGAGCTGGTGCGCAAGATCGAGGAGCTGGATCGCGCCAGCGGCGATCTCAAGAACCTCTTCGCCAGCACCCAGATCGCCGCGCTCTTCCTCGACCGGGAAGCTCCGCATCAAGAAGTTCTCGCCCGCCGCGGCCGAGCTCTTCCGCGTCATCGACACCGACGCGGGCCGCCCGGTGACGGACATCGCCGCCGCCTTCACCGACGCCGCCCTCGTGCCGGACGCGCGCGACGTGCTCGCCACGCTCGCGCCGCGGGAGCGGGAGGTGCGCCGCGCCGAGGACGATCGCTGGTACATCCGCTGCACCCGCCCCTACCGCTCCATGGGCGACGTCATCGAGGGGGTGGTGATCACCCTCGTCGACGTCACCCAGCTCAAGCGCGCGCAGGAGCGCGTCGCCGCGCTCGCCGCCATCGTCGAGTCGGCGCAGGACGGCATCCTGGGCGTCGGCCTCGACGGCACGATCACCACGTGGAACCCCGGCGCGGAGCGCATCTACGGGTACGCGGCCAGCGAGGCCGTGGGCCTGCCCTTGGCCGCGCTCCACCGCCCCGAGGCGCGCGCGGCGCTCGAACAGGAGCGCGCCCGCGCGGCGCGCGGCGAGCACGTCGAGGTCGAGAACGTCGCCGCCGTCCACAAGGACGGCCACGGCATCGACGTCTTCCTGTCCCTCTCACCCGTGCGCGACGCGGCGGGCGGGGTCGTGGCGCTCTCGGCGATCGCCCACGACGTGACCGAGCGGCTGCGCGCGGAGCGGGAGCGCCGGCGCGGCGAGTCGCGCCTCCGCGGGCTCAGCCGGTCGGACGTGATCAGTATCGCCTTCCTCGACCAGGAGGGCCTGATCGCCGACGCCAACGACGCCCTCCTGGGCATGCTCGGCTACGGCCGCGACAATCTCGCGCGCGGCGCGGTGCTGCTCGATCGGCTCGTGCCGCCGGAGTCCCGCGACCAAGTGCGCGCGCTCGTCCGGGAGATGTGGGGCGAGGGCCAGTGCGCGCCCCAGGAGGTCGAGTGCCTCCGCCGCGACGGCTCCCGCTTCGCCTGCCTGCTGGGCGGCGCGCGCCTCGAGGGCGGCGCCGAGGGCGTGGTCTTCCTGGTCGACGTCACCGGGCGCCAGCGCGCGGTGGCCGAGCTCCGCCGGAGCGAGGAGCGCCTCCGCCTCGCCGTCGATGCCACCATGCTGGGCACGTGGAAGCTCGACGTGGTGAGCGGCGCCATGAGCTGCTCGCCGCGCACGCTCGACCTGTGGGGCTTCGCGCCCGGCGAGGAGGTGAACTACCCCACCCGCCTCGCCCGCATCTACCCGGACGATCGGCCCGCCGTCGACGAGGCGGTGCGGCGGGCCCTCGATCCCGGCGGCCCCGGCGAGTACCGCATCGCCTACCGCGTGCCCCGGCCCGACGGGGGGTGGCGCTGGGTCGAGTCCTCGGGCCGCGTGTTCTTCGACGACGCGGGCGGCTTCCGCCGCCCGGTGCGCCTCTTCGTCACGGTCCTCGACGTGACCGAGCGCAAGCGTACGGAGGAGGCGCTCCAGGAGGCCGGCCGGCGCAAGGATCAGTTCCTGGCCATGCTCGGCCACGAGCTGCGCAACCCGCTCGCGCCGATCCGCAACGCGGCGCAGGTGCTGCGCAAGGTGGGCGGCGGCGATCCGGTGCTGGCGCGCGCGAGGGACATCATCGACCGCCAGGTGCGGCACATGACCCACCTGCTCGACGATCTGCTCGACGTCAGCCGCGTCGCCGCCGGCAAGATCTCGCTGCGCAAGGAGCGGATGGATCTGGTGGAGCTGGTGCGCGCCACGGTGGAGGAGCACCGCCCCGACGCCCAGGCCGGCGGCCTCGCGCTCGCCGCGTCGCTGCCGGACCGCCCGGTCTGGGTCTTCGCCGACCCGACCCGCATCTCGCAGAGCGTGGCCAACCTTCTCATCAACGCCCTCAAGTTCACCCCCGCGGGCGGCCACGTCGCCGTCGCCGTCGCGCCCGAGCCGGGCGGCACGGCCGCCGTGACCGTCTCCGACGACGGCATGGGCATCGAGCCCGAGATGCTGGATCGCCTCTTCGAGCCCTTCGCGCAGGCCGACCGCAGCCTCGACCGGAGCCGCGGGGGCCTGGGGCTGGGCCTCTCGCTGGTCCGGTCGTTCGTGGAGATGCACGGCGGCGCCGTGGCCGTGCGCAGCGAGGGGCCGGGGAAGGGCTCCGCGTTCACGCTGCGCCTGCCTCTCGCGGAGGCGCCACCGGCCGAGATGCCCGAGCCCGCGGCCCCCGCGCGCCCGCAGCGGGTGCTGGTGATCGAGGACAACATGGACGCGGCCGAGACCATGGCGACGATGCTCGAGCTCTACGGCCACGAGGTCGCCGTGGCGCACACCGGCCCCGAGGGCGTGGAGCGGGCTCGCTCCTTCGGGCCCACCGTCGTGCTCTGCGACATTGGCCTGCCCGGCGGGATGGACGGCTACGCGGT
This sequence comes from uncultured delta proteobacterium, assembly GCA_963827955.1. GTDB lineage: Bacteria > Myxococcota_A > Polyangia > Polyangiales > Polyangiaceae > CAWHDJ01. The sequence goes on from CAWHDJ010000018.1 coordinate 1,541,142, forward strand.
GGCGCGCGCGCTGCGGGCCGAGCCGGCGCTGCGCGAGGCGCGGCTGGTCGCGCTCACAGGCTACGGCCAGGACGACGACAAGCTCCGCGCGCGCGAGGCCGGGTTCGACGAGCACCTCACCAAGCCGGTCAATCTCGCCGGTGATCGAGCGTGCGCTCGCGGGGCTCGGCGCGTCGCCGCCGCGAGCGCCGGCGACGCGCTGACGGGAGGTGCCATAGTCGGGCGACGCCCTGATTCTCCTCCACCGCCCGATGCGGGCCTCGGCCCAACGTGAGGCGGTTCACGACGTCAGGAGGTCTGACCCGGCACGAGTGACGGGACAGGTGGGCCGGGTCAAGCCCTCCCGCCGGTAGGCTAGGCTTGCCCGCACGCCGGCAGGCTTGCCCGCAGGCCGGCAGGCTCCTCCCAAGCTGGATCGCACGCCTCCCGACTCGGAACGAGCGCCTCCCCCACCCGACTCGCACACGGGAGCCCGAAAGGGTGCTCGTCCGCGCCCTGACGGAGGACGGCTCCGGTCGCCGGCCTGACGGCACGGTTCCAGCGGAGCGGGCTCAACGCTCACGCCCCGGGCCGGCCGTGACGACGCGCAGGCCGTGGGCGGCGATGAGGGCATCGGCGCGCTCGCTCGGCGTCAGGTACCACGCGAGCAAGTCGTAGCCGTTGCCCAGCGGCACGACGACAATCCGGCAGGGCGCGCGGCCGAACCCCAGGTCGGCGAAGTAGCGGTCGCCCGCGACGACGGCCGCGAGGTCCTTGGTGCCGTCCCGCACGACGATGGGGTGCGCGAGGACGAGCGTCACGCCGGACTGGACGAGGTAATCCAGCGGCGCCGTGACCGCGTGGCCGGGGCGGTAGCCACCGCGCATGCCCGGGTAGTGGGCGGGCACGCCATGGTGGGCGACCCACGCGTCGTTGAGGCCGAGCATGTCCAGGGCCGGAAGGTCGGACGCGAAGGGGATCGCTCCCGCCGGGCGGACCGCGATGGAAATCGACGGGTCGTGCTCGAACACGTCGCCGAGCACCGAGCCCACCCGCACCCATCCGACGTCCGGATCCTGGACGTGCCCGCGCAGGGCGGCGATCGTCTCGACGCCCGGCGGCAGGCCGAAGCCCGGGGCCTTCGCCACGCGCGCGAGCGAGGCTCCGAGGAGCGCTGCCGCGACGGCGAACGCCGGCAGGCCGGGCGCACGGAACGCCGTCACGGCGAAGAGGACGGCGGCGAGCGGCATCGCCGGGACGAGCAAGCGGTACTCCATGAAGTCACCGCCTGCCCACGCGACGTAGGCGAGCACGGCCACGAGCGCGGCCCACAGTGCGCGGAGGGGGACATCGGGCCCGCGGTGCGCGGAGGGGAGGGGAGGGCCGCCGGCGGCCCCGTCCAGGGAGGCCCGCGCCCGCCGCGCGGAGGCCGCCGCGACGGCGAGCGCGACGGCGAGCCCGTTCGTCCACAGGAAGGTGCCCACGTATCGTGCGCCGAACACGCGCGAGGCGTCGGCGATGCGCTTCGCATAGAAGGCGTTGGGGAGGAGGGAGCCGTGGTAGCCGAGCTTGAACGCCGCCCAGGCGCCCAGGAGCAGCGCCGCCGGGAGGGCCAGCGCTGCGGCTTCCCGCGCGCTCGGCCGCCGCGCCCACGTGACCACGGCGAGGGCGGCGACGACCGGCACGCCGGCGTCGGGGCGCGTCATCGTCGCGAGCGCGAAGAGCACAGAGACAGCCGCGAACGTGCGCCGGCAATCCGCCTCGGGCGCGGTGACGGCGAGCGCGAGCGCCTCCAGCGCCAGGAACGTGGCCAGCGAGGTCTCCAGCCCACCCGTGCCGTAAGAGGAGAACGTGGGGTTCTGCGCCAGCGTCGCGACGGCCGCGAGCGCGGCGCCGCGCGGCGCGCCGAGGGCGCGTGCGGTGCGGGCGACGACCGCGAGCGTCGCGGCGTGGGCCGCCAGCCCGATGACGAGCGCGGCGTCCTCGGCCCTCGCGCCGAGGGCCATCCCCGCGGCGACGAGGAGGGTGTAGAGGAAGTTCGTGTAGCCCTCGGTCCGCGGGCCCCCGACGTTGAAGACGAGCCCGTGCCCCTCCACGAGGTGCTTCGCGTAGCGAAACGAGATGTACGCGTCGTCCTGGAGGAAGCGCGCGTGGTAGGCGAGGAGCACGGAGCCGACGACGGCGGCGGGGAGGGCGAGCGCGGCTGCCCGCGTCGCGCCCGCGCGCACGGCGCCGGCGCCGCGTCGCGCCGCGCGGAGCCCTTCGTGGAAGGTCGGCAGGCGCTGGGCCCACGCCGATTTCGCAGGCGCGCCGTCCCTCTTCTTCATCTGCTGTCGATCTCGGGGATCGCGACCCCCTTCGGCGCGAGGTACCCGTTTCGCTTCTCCATCGCCGGATCGCGCAGCATCCACGCCCACAGCAGGCCCGAAAGGCGGGCCTTCTCCTCGGGGTGGGCGGCGGAGACGTCCGTCAGGTTCTCCGGATCCGCCGCCGTGTCGTAGAGCCTGTACACGACGCCCTTCGCCGTCGGGATGTAGATCAGCTTCCACCCCCCGTCGCGGACCATCCGGTGCCGCGCGAGCACGGTGACCTGATCCATCTCGCGCTTGAGCACGAGCGCGTCGCCGTGCGCCGTATCGATCTCGGAGTAGTCGATGAGGTCGGGGTAGGGGAAGCGGAGCTCGCTCGGGACGTCGGGCTGGATGCCAATCCAGAGCTCGGTCTCCGCGAACGTCGGCCTCGGCGCGACGTGGGCGCCGTCGAGCGCGGGCACGAGCGATTCGCCGTCCATGTCTCGCGGCGGCGTGACGCCGGTGAGCTCGTACAGCGTCGGCGCCAGGTCGGCGCCCGTCACCGCGCCCGGCTCCACCCGCCCGCCGGGCCGGCGCGGGTCGACCACGACCAGCGGCACGTGGAAATCGTGATCCCCCCAGAGGTGGTTGCCGTGCCCGTAGAAGCGCCCCGGCGCGTCCGCGAGGTTCTCACCGTGATCGCCGAGCACGACGACGATGGTGCTCTCGCGGAGCCCGAGCCGGTCGAGCTCGTCGAGGACGCGGCCCGCGGCGTCGTCCACGCTGGCGAGCGCGCCCTCGTAGAGCCCGTGGACGTGCGCGACCTCGGCGGGGGTGATCTTCTCGTCGGGCGCGATCCAGCGGGATTTGTGGTACTTGTTCCGCCCCGTGTACGCCGGATCGGAGAAGCGCCGGTAGTACGGTGCCGGCGCTGCGTAGGGCGCGTGCGAGGCACCGAAGAAGACGGTGAGGAAGAAGGGGCCGCCGCGGAGGCCGCGGAGCGCGTCGATCGCGTCGTCGGCCAGCATGTCGGCGTCGGCGTGCTCGCGGATCTCGCGGAGCGCCGGGAAGACGCGGCGGGCCACCCGGTTGCGGAGGAAGGGCAGGAGGGGCCACGCACGCGACAGCCCCTTCGTCTGGATGATGGTGTCGGCGGAGAGGCGCGGCGCAACGATGTCCTGGAAGCCGAGGTCGATCGCGTTGAACGCGTCGCCGACGTAGTCGCTCACCACCTCCGTGCGGTAGCCGGCGCGCGCGAGGCGCTCGGGGAGCGTGTCCAGATCGCGGTCGTGGTCCTCCCAGCGCGGGAACATGGACCGGATGCCGTGGTGGTGCGGGTCGCGGCCGGTGAGGTACGTGGTCCACGACGAGAGCGTGCGCGCGATCGGGACGTGGGCGTGGGAGAACCGCACCCCGCGCTGCGCGGCGAGCGAGGACAGGCGCGGCATCACGCGCGGGTCGAGCCCCTCGTCGCGGAACGAGTCGGCGCCGAGGATCAACACGTTCGGCCGGGCAGCGTGGGCCCCGCCGGCGTGGGCGTGAGGCATCCCGACGACGAGCGTGACGGCGACCCCCGCGAGGCACGCGGCGGAGGCCAGGCCGGCGCGCGGCGCGCGACGGAGGGCCTCCGCGAAGCGGCGGAGGAGCGCGGGCCAGCGCCAGGGCGGCGGGAGGACGAGCGCGATCAGGGCGAGGCAGATCCAGGAGACCGCGCGGGCCCCGAGCCCGTGCGTCAGGAAGACCTGGAGCGAGGTGCGCCACCCGCCGGCGCCGTAGAAGGGATCGACGTAGAGCTGGGGGTGCCACGCCATCTCGTGCGCGATCATCGCGGCGTGGATCAGCGACCGTCAGCGCCAGCGACGCCGCCGCGAGGACGAGCCGGCTCGGGGGCGGCTTCCCCGCCGCCCGGAAGCGCAGGCGGACGGCCGCGCCGGCGACCACGCCGAGCGCCGCGCCGAGCACGATCGCGGTGATCCCGAGCGCGGCCGCGGAGCTCGATGATCGTGCTCATGAAGCGGGACCGCACGAGGGCGTCGATGCGGGAGGCGTCGGCGCCGAAGGCGCGCTCGGAGGCGTCGATCAGCGGTCCCTGCGCGGTCCTTGCGGTGGCCCAGAAGAGGTAGGCGGCGCCGAGGACCGAGGGCCGGCCCAGAAGGCGGAGGACGGCGAGGAGGCGGGGGAGCACCGCCCTCCACACCGCGCGCACGTGCCGCGGCGTGGCGCGGGCCGCGGCGAGCAGCGTCGGGGTGTTCGTCTCCCAGAAGTCCTTGCCCGGAGCGAGCTTCATCGGTCGACCCTGAAGGGTACCCCGCCTCCTTCAGCGTGGGGGCGCCGCGGGCGGGAGCAGCCCCTCGAAGAATGGGGTCGCCTCGGTGCGGAGGAAGGCGCGGAGGTCGGCGTCGGCCGCGGCGAGGCGCGCGCCGTTCGTCTCGGCGTAGCAGGCGCGGCGGACAGCGAGCAGCTCGCGCCGCCAGGGGACGTTGGGCTCGAAGCGGGCGAGGGCCGGGGCGCACAGGCCTCGGAAGTCGACGCGGGAGGCCAGCTTCAGCAGGGTGTCTCGCCGTTCGTCCTCGAGCATGTAGGCGGCGAACGGCTCCGCGAGCGCATCCATGAGCCGGCGCGCCAGCGCGCGGTCCTGGCCCGCCCCCAAGGTGAGGTCGACGAGCGCGGTCCGCATGACGTCCCGGCGCGCGAAGGGCTCGGCGTGGTAGGCGCGGAAGGCCGCCTCCAGCGGCGTGGCCGCCTCGGCCGGCTTGTGCTGGCGGACGCGCAGCACGGCGAGGAGCGCGTCCGCCTCGGCCGGCTCGATCGCGCGCAGGCGATCGAGCAAGGGGATCGCGGCGTCGTCGCCGGCGTCGGCCAGCGCCTGGCCGACCATGCCCAGCTCGAACGGGGTCCTGGGCTCCCGGGGCTGGTCGCGCCAGGCGGCGAGCACGCCGCGGTGGTCGTGCGTGAAGTGGGCGGCGTAGGCGCGGATGCGCTTCGCCATGTCCGGGGACGCGCCGCGCGGGGGTGTGGGCATGCGGCCCGCGACGCCCTCGAAGACGGCGCGCTCCTCCTCGACCAGGTCCCAGTCCACGGCCCCGCCCGTCACCGTGGGGCGGTCCTCGCCCCGCGCACGGGCGAGGGTGAGGAGCTCGATCTCGGAGAACCCAAGGTCGTTGCCGACGCTCCGCGCGAAGCCGAGCTCGAGCATGTTCCGATCGTCGGTGTTGAGCGCCGCGCCCTCCTGCTGCGCGACGGCGCGCACGAGGCCGGCGGACGCGAGGTGGCGGGCGAGCACGCCCTCGAGGTCGCCCACGCGCCAGGTGCGGCCCAGCGCGGCGCGGAAGGGATCGGCGGCGACGCGCGCGCGGAGGGTCGGGACGTCGTACCGGATGGGCTCCCGCGAGGCCATGAGCACCAGGTCGCCCGGCTCCGTCGCCCAGGCCTCGACCTCGGGGAAGACGGAGCCCAGCGTGGCCAGCGCGGTGCGCACGGTCTGGCCGTCGACCTCGTAGGCCTGGAGCCACTGGAGGAAGATGCCGCCGGGGGCGAGGCGACGCTCCGCGGCCTCGTAGAAGTCCTGGGTGAAGAGGCTCGCGATGCCCGCGCGGTAGGGGTTCGACGGCTCGGAGAAGATGACGTCGTAGCGGTCGCGGGTGGTGAGCACGACCTCGCGGGCGTCGCCGATCACGACGTGGACCTCGGGGTTGTCGAGCACGGCCCGGTTCACGCTCGCGCAGTCGCGCGCGACGCGGAGGATGGCAGGCTCCAGCTCGACCACGTCGACGCGCTCCATCGAGGGTACGGCGCCGAGCCAGCCCGCGGTGCTGCCCGTGCCCAGGCCGATCACGAGGGCGCGCTTCGGGTCCGGGTGGAGGAGCGCGCCGAGGAGGCCGCTCATCACCTGGGTGCCGGCGTCGAGGGTGGCGTGGCCGTCGACCTTGCCGTTGACGACGAAGCCGATCCCGTCCAGCGACGTCACCGCGACGCTGCTCTCGACGCCCTCTGCCTCCCACAGGATGGCCCGCCGCTCGCTGCGGGCCCAGTCCTCGACGGCGGCGGCCGTGGAGTGCGCCACGTCGAGGCGGGCGCGGCCCGCGCCGATGCCGCTGTGGCGCCACGCGGCGGTGGGGCCCACGCTGCGGAGCAGCAGCAGGGCGAGCGCGGCCGCGGCGAGGGGCGGCGCAATGCGAAGCGGCCGGGCCGGGGCGGATCGCAGCGAGAGCCAGGCCGTGGCGGCGCCGAGCCCCGCGAGGACGACGACCACGCCGCGCCACAGCCCGGGCGCGCCCAGGAGCGGCATGAGGCCGAATCCGCCCGCCAGCGAGCCCGCGATGGCGCCCGCGGTGTTCCACGCATAGGCGAGGCCGACGTGCCGGCCCACGCCGCGCGACCCGCGGCCGAGCAGGGCGATCAGCATCGGGAACTGCACACCCGAGACGAACGCCGCCGGCAGGATCACGATCGCGGCGACGACGCTCCACCCGCCGACCAGGCTGGCGAAGCCGAAGACGCCGAGCGGGCGGAGGACGAGCGCGATGATCGCCAGCCGGTCGCCGAGCGCGTACGGGACGGCGATGAAGAGGGCCTCCAGCGCGCAGGTGAGCGCGAGGCCGGCGGCGGTGGCAGGGCGCTTCTCCATCCAGAGCGCGTACGCGGCGCCGCCCAGGCCGACGCCGAGGAGCGCGAGCGCCAGGACGAGGCCGAAGGTGTACGAGGAGCCCCCGAGGAGCGGGGCGAGCATCCGGTACCAGACGAGCTCCATGAGCAGGAAGGCGAAGCCGACGATCGCCGAGGCCACGAGCACGAAGCGCGGGGGCAGGAGCGGGGCGACCTCGGCCTCGGTCTCGGCGGGCGCGGCGTCTCCGGTCGCGGCGGCGGGCGCGGCGCCGCGCGACATCATCCGCGCCGACATGCCCACGAGCGCGTTGAGCGCGCACGCGATCCACAGCATCAGGCTCGCGCCGAAGACCTCGAGCAGGAGGAAGGACGACGCGGCCGCGCCGGTGACGGCGCCCAGGGTGTTGGCGCCGTACAGCAGCGCGAGGTTCCTCCGCCCGTCGTCGTCCTCGGTCTCGACCGCCCTCGCGGCGGCCGGGAGCGTGCCGCCCATGAGCAAGGTGGGCGGGAGGAGGACGAGCGCCGCGAGGAGGAGCCGCGCCACCGTGCCGAGCCCGAGGCCCAGCGCCGGCGTGCCGCCCACCGCGACGTAGAGGTGCCGCACGACGCCGACGAGGGGAGGCGTGATCGCGGCCGTGAGGGAGACGCCGATCTCGAGGTTGGCGTACAGCAGGAGGGGGTTCCGCGAGGCGTCGGCGCGCTTGCCGAGGACGAGCCCGCCGGCCCCGAGGCCGCCCATGAAGATGGCGAGCACGGCCGCGGACGCGGCGGTGGAGGCGCCGAAGACGAGGCGCAGCTCGCGCAGCCAGGCGACCTGGTACACGAGCGCGCACACGCCCGAGCAAAACAGCAGCGGCGCGATTCTCCAGAGGGGCAGCTTCATCCGGGGGCGAAAGCATTCCTCCGGCGAGCGCGCCGTGTCACGCGGAAACCCCGGCCCCGACAGGGGTTGGGCCATCGGGGCGCCCGCGCTGGGTGCGCTCACTTCCCGCCGCGCGCACGGACGAGGATCCCCTCCAGCACGCCCGCCTGGTCCGGGCTCTCCGCGGCCACGACCCGCAGGATGTCGACCAGGAGGGGGCTCTCGGGGCTCAGGCTCGCGGCGCGGCCGAACTCCTCGACGAGCTGGGACGAACGCGCCGGATCCTTCAGGATCCCTTCGTACCAGCCGGTCGTCCAGCGGGCGTCCGTCGAGTAGCGCACGAGGTGGAGCGGGCGCACCGAGGGGGGCAGGTCGGCGAGGTGGGTGCTGCGCACGAAGAGCGTCGTGCCCAGGCCGATGTGGAGCGGCACCCAGTCGGGGGAGACCATCATCCACTGGTTCGGGATCGAGAGGTTCTCGGTGAGCCCGTAGACGACGTCCCACGCGTCGGCGGCCTTCTCGAGTGCGGGGCCCCCTTCCAGCATCGGGAGGAAGAGCCGGCGCACGTCGTCTTCCATGTAGAGCGCGCCCGTCCGTCCGTCGCAGTAGACCCCGAACGGGATCTTCTCCCAGATCAGGAAGCCGCCGATGGGGAAGCCGTTGAGCACGTGGCCCGGAGGCAGGCTCCGGAGCGTCGCGAGCGTGTCGTACGCGAAGAGGCGCTCGTCGACCCCGAATCCGAAGGGGCCGCCGATGGTCTTCCGGGGCGCCGCGGCGAACTGCGCGACGGCGATGGCGAGCGCGGCGACGGGGACGAGCGCCGCGCCGTAGAGGCCACGGCCCGTCGCGCGGAGCCCCGCGGCGGCGTCCTCGAGGGCGCAGGCGCACGCTGGGGCCGCGAGGATGACGCCCTCGTAGGCGTTGCGCGCGAACCTCCACGAGATGGCCGCCGCGACGAGGGAGAGCACGAGGAGCGCCGCGTTTTGCCGGAAGCGGCGGGCGCCTCCGACGATCGCGATCCCGATGAATGCCCAGTGCCCGACGCGATCCCCGAGCGCCTCGGCGCCCGAGCGCCACTCGGCCGTGAACTGGGTCGCGGTCGCCCCGCCCGTGTAATGGACCGCCGCCACGACGATGTCGCGCCACCACGGGAGGGCCGCCGCGAGGGCGACGCTCGCCGCGAAGGTGAGCGCGACGGAGCGCCCGTGCGGGCTCGCGATCCCCCGCTCCGACGCCGGCCTCTCGAGCAGCGTGGCGCCGAGGAGGGCGCCGAGCGCCACGAGGCCGAGCAGCGCCGTGGGGTGCACGAGCGGCCAGAGGGGGAGCGCGGCGAGCAGGAAGAGGTGAGATCGATCCCGGCGCGCGTGGCTGCGCAGGATCGCGAGGACGGCCCCGGCGAGCAGCGCCCCGCCGAGGATCAGCGGCCGCTCGAGCGTGTAACGGCCGTGCAGGAGCACCGCGATCGCCACGAGCATCCCCGCGATGCCCCCGCGGGAGACGCGCACCTCGCGGAGGGCGAGCCCCACGAGGGTGAGCACGACGAACGCGACCAGCGCCTTGAGCAGCACGAGGCCGGCCTCCGCCCCCAGACGGTAGGCGCCGTAGAGCACGAGGGCGCCGAGCCCGTCGACCATGTGCCAGGGCTTGCCTGCCATGGTGTACGTGAAGGGGTCGGTGGTGGGGAGCTTACCGTTCTCTACCATCCAGCGGCCCGTCGCCATGTGCCACCAGACGTCGTAGTCCTTCACCTTCACGAGGAAGGCCGGCGCGAGCAGCGCGGCGACGGCGGCCGGAAGCCAGGCCGGCGCGAGCCGCGGCGCAGCGGAGGCGGTGGGCGGCGGACCGGGACGGGCCGGGGCGACCTCTTCTTGCGCCATCGGGCGGATGCTATTCATCGGCGCCCCGTGAAGCTAGGCTGCGCGCGTGGCAGACGCGGCAGGCAGCTCGGGCGCTCCCTCGCCGCGCACCATGGCGCTCTCCGCCGGCGCCGTCGTCCTCCTCGCCGCGGCGCTGCGCTTCCCCCACCTCGGCTACGGGCTCCCGGGCACGACCTACGTCGACGCGTTCCGCTTCGTCGAGGAGGCCCGCGCCATCGCCTTCGGCACCGGCGCCTTCTCGCCCAGCGACTACTTCTACCCCGGCCTCCTGAAGCTCGTCCTGGCGGCGATTACGGCACCTTCGGCGTGCACGGCCCCACGTGGCTCTACCTCGTCCCGCGCATCCTCTCGACCGTCTTCGACCTCGGCACCGTCGCCGTCGTCTTCGCGCTCGCGCGCCGCATCACGAGCCCCTACGGCGCCACGGTCGCCGCGGCCCTCCACGCCGTCACCATCATCGCGATCACCTCCGCCCGGACCGAGACCGCCGACACCACGCTCACCTTCTTCCTGACGGCGGCGCTCCTCGCGCTGACCTCGCCCGCCCTCCGCACCATCCACTTCGCCCTCGGCGGCCTCCTCGTCGGCTGCGCGATCGGGACCAAGTTCACGGGCGGCTACGGGCTGCCCCTCCTCCCCCTCGCGGCGTGGATCTCGGTCCGGCAGGGGTCGAGCGTGCGGCGGGCGGCCGGCTCTGCGGTGCTCGGCATCGCCCTTGCCGCCGGCGCCTTCCTCGCCAGCACGCCGTGGTTCGTCCCGGAGCTGGCCGTGTTCCGGCGGGCGTTCGAGGTCCAGGTCGCCGTCCAGAAGTACGGCCAGATCGGCCACGTGCAGTCGAGCGCGTTCGACTACCTCGTCTCCCGGACGCCCATGTGGGAGCAGCCCTGGCTCTCCTCGTCGCTCCTCGGGAACATGGGGGTGCTGGTGCTGGTCGCCGCCCTCTGCGCCGTCGCGGCCGCGCTCCTCGGGCGCATCGGCCGGCGGCACGCGGGCGACCCCGGCGTCGCGACCACGGCGCGCATCCTGGCTGCCTACGTCGTCCTCTACTACGTGCTCGTCAGCGGCACCGGCCACGTGAAGGCGATCCGCTACCTGCTCCCCGTGCTGCCCGCGCTCTGGGCGCTGATCGGAGCCGGCGTCGCGGCGCTCGCCGATCATCCCCGGACCCTTGCGTTCGCCCGTGCGCTCCGTGCCCCGAGGGCGGCCCTCGAGGTGGCCCTCGCGGCGCTTCTGCTCGCGTACCCGACGGCCGTCACGCTGCCCTATCTCGCCGCGTCGGCGCGGCCGATGACCAACGATCTCCTCGTGGCGTGGGCCGCGGCGAACGTGCCGAGAGGGGCCACGGTGCTGGTCTCGCCGTTCTACGTCGAGACCCTGAGGCAGCTCGATCTGCGCATCGTCAACCTCTCGGGGGCAGCGGAGAGCCAGTACCGCTTCGACGACGTCCTGGGGACCAACTCCGAGCGGAGGCCGCTCTTCCGCCCGAGCTCTGCGCTTCGATGCCGAAGCACGGAATCCAGTACGTCGTGCTCAGCTCGTACTTCGAGGGCGCGCTCTCGGACACGGAGGAGAACCGGCGCTGGTTCCCGAAGACGGTCGCCGCGTACCGCGCGTTTCGAGAGCGGCTCGCCGGGGAGGCGGGGCGGTTGTTCCAGGTGCGTGGTTACGGGGAGGGGCGCCTCGGGCCGGACATCGAGGTGTACCGGCTGCGCCCCGGGGGATGAACGAGAACCCTGGGGGGACGGGGCCCGCTCGGCGGGCGCCATCGTGACGGGTCTCAGCCAATCATTCGTACTCGTTCTGGATGAACAGCTCGGTCGAGACGACGACGGAGCCGTTGCGCACGTCGGCGCCGCGGGCGAACAACGAGTTCGTGCCGTTGCCGTCGAGATCGCCCTGCGCGGCGGCCTCGAACCCGGCCGCCGTGGCGCCGCTCAGGTTCGAGCCGACGCCAGTCACGTAGTTGTAGGAGTAGTAGGTCGGCTCCGTCATGCTGAACTTGAGGCACTTCCAGCCGTTGAGGGGGTCGCCGGTGTTGTAGTCGGCGCCGTCCTGGGTGCTCGGCTGGTACTTCTTGGCCTTCGGCGGGGCGGTGGGCACCCACCCGGCGTCCGAGCCGCAGAGCACGTGCACCTGGGTCGTGGAGCTGGCGCCGTCGGAGAGCAGCTCGTTCGTGTAGCTCTCGCGCTCGTACGCGGCCACGGCTGCGCGGCTGATGCCGCCGATCGTGTTCTTCGCCTCCGCCGTCTTCGAGGTCGCGAGGTAGCGCTTGACGCCGTAGATGGCGAGCGCGGCGAGGACGCCGATGATGGCGACGACGATCATGAGCTCGACGAGGGTGAAGCCACGGTTGGCGAATCGCTTGATGGCGCGCATTGGGGGGTATCCTTTCCTCGGTAGCGCTATCGGCTCCGACGAAGGTGTGAGCGTCAGCTGGAGCGTGAGGTGAGCGGCTTCGCCATTTGCACGGCCCGTGCCACGTGGGTTTCGCTGCGGGGAATCCGCGGTAGAAGCAGGGTAGCGACGGGGTAGCGGCCCACACGAGGACCGGGTGGAGGACCGGACGGTGACGAAGAAGCGCCCGTCACCGCGCTCACCTTGGCGATGACGTTTTTCGCGCGGGTCACTCCTGCTCGTTCTCGGAGAGGATCTCGCCGCTGGTCGAGATGCTGAAGAAGACGGCGTACTTGCCGTTCTGATCGTGGTCGTTGATCGCCTGGATCGAGTACCAGGGCACGCCCGCGAGGATGGTGGGCATCGTGGGCGGGTTCGCCATCTTGGTCGGCGCGTGGATCGGGTTCCCGACCCCCGCCATGCACGCGTACCCGAACCGCACCGGCGCGTCGGTCGCCACGTTGAGCAGCGCCCACCCGTGGCCCGGGTCCGTGTAGCGCGTGTCGCCAGGCTGGATCCAGTTGATCCGGTGGTCGGCGGGCAGCGCCCCTTGCGTCGTCGGGTAGTAGTCGTCCATCGTCGACGACGGGCTCACGTACACGAGCATCTCGGCCTTGTAGGCCTCCTGCCCGGCGCGAATCATCCCGATGACGGCCTTCGCCTCGGAGGACTGCGCCGAGTGGATGAACCTGCGGTACCCGACGAGCCCGATCGCGGCGAGCACGCCGATCATGGCGACGGTGATCAGGAGCTCGATCAGCGTGAAGCCTCGCGGGCGTGGATGCATCAGGGCCATGAATCCGCCTTTCAGCACGCGTCGTGCCAGGAAGGCCGGCAGCGTCGATGAGAGATCATAGCCGGCCGGGGCGCCGAGGTCGCGTCCGAGCGTCGAGACGGCGCCCTTCTCGGGCACGCCCTTCCTGGGCACCGCCGGTGACGATTTTGGGCCCCCTCGATTTGCTCGTAACAAGCTGAATCGACTGGCGTTTCCGGTGGGCGAGACACGCGCGGGATAAGCGTGGTACCGTGAACAGTTTGCCGCCGCTCAGGGTGTGGGCTCGGCGGCCTCCGGACGCGCCGGGTCCGTGGAGGGCGCCTTGGTCGCGTGGGCGGCGCTGTCCGTGAGCGAGACCAGGAGGGCGCGAGCCGTGCTCGGCGGCTGCGGCGCGGGCGGGATGACGGAGACCCCCGCCTTCTTCTCCAGCCCCTCGATGCGCTGGTTCGCCTCGGAGCGGAACTCGCCGAGCTCGCGCAGGATCGTCTCGATGTTGACCTCGTTCTTGAGGTTCACCTTGAAGTCGGTCTCGGCCGTCGCGCGGTCCTTGATGGCCTGGCGGTTCTGGCTCATCACGATGAGCGGGCCCTGCAGCGCGACGAGCACGGCGAGCACCAGGTTGAAGAACTGGTAGGGGTACGCGTCGAGCGGCTCGCGGCTGCCGAGGATGCCCGGCACGTTGACGACGAACCACGCCGTCGTGATGCCGAGCAGGAGCACGATGAAGCCCCAGCTCCCGTTGAACTCGGCCACCTTGTCGGCGAGCTTGTCGCGCCAGCTCAGGTGCTTCTCGATCTCCTCGACCGCGTTCTTGGCGGCGCGCTCGGAGAGCATGGCGTTCGTCTCGCGCAGGCGCTCCGCCATGGTGCGGAGGATCGCCATCGCCGCGCGGGGGCGGCGCTCGAGGTAGGAGGAGAGCGTCTCGCGCGAGAGCTCGAGGAGCACGGCGTCGGTGGTGGCGAGGGCGCTGGCGCTGCGTGGCTTGTCGTCGAAGAGCGCCAGCTCACCGAAGTACTCGCCTACCGCGATGTCCTTGAGCGACACGCGCCTCGAGTTCTCCCCGGGCAGGTGGATGTTCACGTGCCCCTGGGCAATGATGAACATCTCCGTGCCCGGGTCGCCCTGGTTGAAGATGATCTGCCCGCCCCGGAGGCGCCGCTCGACGAGGGTGCTGGCCAGGTGGTCGAGGTCCTCCTGCGAGAGGCCCTCGAACATGGGGATGCTCCGGAGCAGATCGGTCGTCGGCACCGCCTGCCAGTATCGCACGTCTCGGTCGTGCCCGTCCCTCCTCGCTTTCGGGGTGTACTTCGAGGGGGTAGGCCCCCGACGCCCTCGTGCTGCTAAGGTCCGCCCGAAGCCGTATGTTCTTTCTCGACAGCTCCGATCCCGAGGAGATCCGCGACATCTTCGCCTGGGGCGTCGTCTCCGGCGTCACCACCAACCCCCTCATCCTCGCGCGCGAGGCAGGCGGCGCCGATCTGGGCAAGCGCATCCAGGCCGTGCTCGCCGCCTCCACCGGCCACGTCTCGGTCGAGCTCACCACCGAGAACGAGGGCGCGATGCTCGAGGAGGCGCGCGAGTACCACGCCTGGGCGCCCGACCGCATCTGCATCAAGGTCCCGTTCACCGAGGCCGGGCTCCGCGTCACCCACGGGCTCTCGCGGCAGGGCGTCGCCACCAACGTCACCTGCGTGATGAGCTTCAACCAGGCGTACCTCGCCGTCCTCGCCGGCTGCACCTACGTCTCGATCTTCAGCGGCCGCGTGCGCGACATGGGCTACGACGTGCGCCCGGTCATCGCGCGAGACGCGCGCCCAGATTGACCGGGAGGAGCCGCGGCCCGCATCATCGTCGGGAGCGTGCGCCACTTCATGGACGTCAACGAGTCCCTCGTCGCGGGGCGCCCACATCGTCACGGTCCCGCCGCCCATCCTCCGCAAGATGCTCCTCAACCCGAAGACGGACGAGACCATCCGCGAGTTCAACACCGCGTGGGCGAATCGCGCAGGGGGCTTGGGGGGGCAGCAGCCCCCCCAACTGGGGGGACAGGGCAAGTGAGCGAGGTCACTGCCACCCGCTCCAACGGAGCGGCCCACAACGGAGCAGCGCACGTGAGCAATGGCGTCCAGGTGAGCCAGCCCGCCGCGGCACCGCCTCTCGAGCCGACCGCGGCCGAGAAGTACCGGGTGGAGGAGGTGAACCGCGCGCTCGTCTCCCTCGTCGGCCGCCCCCGCACCGTCCTCGACGTCGGCTGCGGCGTCGGCCTCAACGGCGCCGCCATCAAGCGCACCGGCGCCCGCGTCACCGGCATCGAGATCGTGCCGAAGTCCATCGAGCGCGCCCGCGCCGTGCTGGACGAGGTCGTCGAGCGCGACATCGCGAGCGACGCCGCCGTCAAGAACGCGCTGGGGTCGCGCCGCTTCGACCTGATCGTCTTCGCCGACGTGCTCGAGCACACGGTGGAGCCGCGCGCCATCGCTCGAGCGCTTCCTCCCTTACCTGGAGGAGGACGGCCAGGTCCTCGTCTCGCTCCCCAACGTCGCCGCCTGGACGGTGCGGCTCGGCCTGCTCGCCGGCCGCTTCGACTACCAGCCGAGCGGCATCCTCGACGACACCCACCTGCGCTTCTTCACCCGGGAGAGCGCCATGCGCCTCTGCGAGAGCGCCGGGCTCGAGGTGCTCACGCTGGCGCAGAACCCGATGCTCCTGCGCGCCGCGAAGGACCTCATCCTCAAGGCCATGGTGCACGAGGGCGCCGCCCCCACCGAGCTTCTCCGAGTCCTTCTCGCTACAAGGCGTACCAGGCCTTCGTCCGCCCGCTCGAGGACCTCGTGGCCAACCGCGCCCCCGGCCTCTTCGCCTTCCAGAACGTGCTGCTCGCGCGGAAGCGCCCGCGTCCTCGCAAGATGAGCCTGACGGTCGGCATGCTGACGATGAACGAGGAGGAGAGCGTCGAGGCGATGATCGGCGACATCCGCCGCGTCGCCCCCGACGCCAAGCTCCTCTGCGTCGACAGCTCGACGAAGGACAAGACGCCGGAGATCGCCCGCCGCCTCGGCGCCCGCGTCCTCCGCCAGGTGCCCCCGCGCGGGCCACGGGCCCGCGATGGAGCTCCTCATGTACACCGCAGCGCAGGAGAGCGACATGCTCATCTACCTCGACTGCGACTTCACCTACCCGGCCGACATGATCCCGGTCGTGCGGCGCATCATCGAGGAGGAGGGCGTCGACGTCGTCAATTGCGCCCGCACCCGGACCCGCCCGGCGGCGATGCCGGTCCCCAACTTCCTCGCCAACCGCGCCTTCGCGGCGATGGCGCACGCCATGCACGGCGTGCCGACCTGCGACGTGCACAGCGGCATGCGCGGCTACCGGAGCGGGGCCATCCGCGCCTTCGACTTCGACGGCGAGGGCGACGCCGTCCCCATCGACACGCTGCTCTGGCCGGCCAAGTGCGGCTACCACGTGGTGGAGCTGCCCATCGACTACAACGAGCGCGTCGGCGGTCTCCAAGCTCCGCAAGCTGGCCGGGACGGTGTGGACGATGATCCGGCTGGTGAAGACGCTGCCCGTGGGGCGAAGGCGCGGGGAGCGGTTCGAGGTCCGGTAGCGCCGCGCGGGGCGCCTCGCCGTCAGCGTGCGGGGTGCTGGGCGAGCCATTGCGCGGCTTCGGCGGCGCCGTCGCGGTTGCCCTGGCGTCCGTAGGTGGCGCGGGCCTCCTCGGCGGAGGCGCGCGCGCCGGCCCGGTCGTGCGCCTGCCAGCGAGCGTCGGCGAGCTGCATCCGGATCCCGCCGTCGAGCAGCGCGTCGTGCAGCGCGATCACTTCCTCGAGCACCGACACGGCCCGCGCCGGCTCGTGGCGCGCGAGATAGAGCTCGCCGAGGCCCAGCAGCGGGGCCGCCCGGTCGTGGGGCGACGCGCCGGGGACCGCGTCGATCGAGGTGCGCGAGCGCTCGAGGACGGGCTCGGCCTTGTCGAGCTGCTCGAGGTCGATGTGGTCGCGGCCGATCTCCGTGAGCGCGACGGCGACCTGGGGATGGGCGGGGCCGAGCGCCTTCTCCAGGATGCGCAGGGCGCGCTCGTGCATCGCGAGCGCGCCCACGGAGTCGTCCATGGCGGAGAGCGCGCCGCCCAGGTTGAGGAGCGCCGGGCCGAGCTCGGGGTGATCGGGGCCGAGCGTGCGCTCCTTGATGGCCACCGCCCGCTCGAACATGGCCTTCGCGGAGGCGTAGTCGCCGAGGGCAGAATCCACGATGCCCATCTTGTTGAGGATGACCGCCGCGTCCGCGTGACCTGGGCCGTGCGCCTTCTCCTCCAGGGCGAGGGCCCGCGCGTACTTGGCACGCGCCCCGCGGGGGGGCGCCCGCCTTGAGCAGCACGTCGCCCAGGCAGCAGTACGACGAAAACAGGCTCGGCGCGTCCGGGCCGACCGCGCCCTCGACGATGGCGATCCTCAAGCGGCCAATCTCGCCGAGCACGTCGGCGATCCCGGAGTCTCGCGTTCATGGAGGCCACCTACCGGGGCGAGTTCGTCGCGGCGTTCCGCGAGGCCTTCGCGAGCTTGCCCGGCAAGGACAGGAACCTGCTCCGCTTCACGTTCGTTCTACTGCGGCGCCGGAGCTGCGCTGGGATCCGCGGGCGCGTCGGTGTCGCAGGCGTTCGCGGGATCGCTCGGGTCGCACGAGGGGTCGGCCGCGTCGGGGGAGGGGAGCACGAGGTCGGCCGTCGTCGAGTCGGCCGTCGAGTCGGTGGCCGTCGAGTCGGTGGCCGTCGAGTCGGTCGCCGCCGGGTCGGTCGCCGCCTGCGGGTCCACCACGACCTGCTCCACCACCACGACCGGCTGCTCCACCACGACGACCGGCGGCTGCCGGACCACCTCGGACGCCGCCGCATGGGACGCCTTCGACGGCTGCGACGACTTCGAGGGCTGCGACGACTTCGGCGTCTGGGACGGCGACTTCGCCACCTCCGCGACGTGCTGCGGCTGCGCCGGCGTCGCGACGAGGTGCTGCGGAGCCTGGGGGGCCTGGTGCCGCGGCTGCGCCTGCGCGGGCACGGAAACGGCTGCGATCGAAAGCGCCCCGACAACGCACGCGATGCTGGTGCTGAGCTTCATCGTCGTCTCCCTTCGTCCGGATCCCTCCGGATCTTACGACGGGCAGACGGGCAGGCTTACGATGCCGGGGCCGGAAATCTTTTCGGGCGGGGCGACGGATCGCACCCGCAGCTCTACTGCGAGCCGGTGTCCGTCGGGTCCTCGATGTGCCCGAGGAAGAGGACCGCGCCGGTCGTCGCGTCGACGATCGAGATCACGAAGGGCTTGTCCACCGTCACCGTCACCGGCGTCGGGCCCGGGCCGTCGGAGCCGGTGCTGCCGAGGATCACCGCCGTTGCCGCCGCCGCCTCGACGCCGCTCTCCTCCATCGCAATCATCGCCTTCTGCAGCACGTCGTCGATGTGGATTCCGCCTCCGGGCAGGATCCCCGAGAAGTCCGCGCCGTCGCCGAACGCGGTCGCCATGCCCATGTCCGTGAGCGCCTTCTTGAGCGAGAAGGTCGGCGAGGTGAAGCTGGTCTTGGGGAGGGAGAGGAGGACGTCGGCGCCGGAAGGCGGCACGGTGAGCGCGTTCGAGCCCGCGGCGAGCCCGGCCTCGTACGTCGCCAGGTCCCCGTGCGGCATCGCGATGACCACGTCGAGGTCACCCCCCTCGAGCGGGAGGGCCACGATCTGCGCCTGGCCGTCGTCGGTGTAGTTGAAGGTCGTCTCCACGTGCATGAAGCTCGCGGTCACCTTCGTTCCGTCGGCCTTGGTGAAGGGGCCGGGCGTGGTCGAGCCCGCCACGAACGGGGTCGCCCACGGGAGCTTGAGGTGGATCGCGTTGACGAGCACCATCTGCGTCTCCGGCGTGATCGAGCCCATGGGCAGCAGGTTGTTGATCTTGTCCGCCGTCTCGTTGCTCACCCACGCGTTGATGGTCCGCCGGACCGAGTCGGGCTGGCCGGCGAAGTCGACCTCGTAGACCCCCGTGCCATAGTCCTTCGCGAGCACGTCGAGGAACGACGGCGCCCACTTCTGCCCGTCCTGGCCCCACACCGAGTTGACGACCTGGAGCTGGTAGTCCGAGGCCGACGGCGGCTTCGCCCCGGCCGCCATGTTCTGCTGCTTGGCCGCCGCGAGCGCCTTCGCGGCGCGCCCGTCGAGCGCCTGGCTCAGCGCGTTCTGCCCCTCGAAGATCGCCGTCGTGTCCGAACCGATGTGGAGCGCCTGGGTCATCCCGCTCGCCGTCGCGCCCTTCGCGCCTGCATACGTCATCGTCAGCGCGATCGACGCGCTCAGCGGGGAGGTGATCACGTTGCCCGGGCCCGCCTCGGAGAGGAGGTGGCCGTAGAGGTCGACCGCGAACGCGTTGTTCGCGTCGACGGCCTCCGCGAGCGTGGCCGGCGAGATGCTGGACGCGGCCTCGCGCGGCGCGCTCGACTTGTCGATCGGGACCGCCGGCCCGGAGCCGCCATGTCCCGTCGCCCCGGTCCCCGTCGCGCCCGTGCCGTCGCCCCCGTTCGATGCGCCGCCGGTGCCGGGGCTCTCGCCGTTCGTCGCACAGGCGAGGGTCGTGGTGAGGAGGAGCAGGGACGCTGTGCCAAGGAGGGTGCGGAGGCTCATCATGGGCCGCGCTCTTCGCACGGGGTGTGCCAGTGCTGGAAAGCCTTCGGCTTTCGCGAAAACCTCGGACGCGTGCGGCGGGGAGGTGACGCTGTTGGCGCAACATGGCGCACAGCCTGCCCGATCGCGCGATCGACCTGCCCGACCGCCGGTCGGGTAGTTTTCAGTTGGGAAGCTTGGCCTTGAGCTTGGCGATGGCGTCGGCCATCGCCGCGTCCTCGCGGAAGCAGCACGGATCCTTCCTGTTCGCGCAGTGGGCGCCGTGCGCCGCCTGGAGCTGCACGAGCGTCCGCCGATCCCCGTCCGCCACGGCGCGGTCGAGCAGGCCGTCCCGCGTCTCGCAGGGGGCCACGAAGAAGTCGAAGGCGATGCGCAGCGCAGGCGCCTCCCGCTTCACCACGTCCGGGCGCGCGAGGATGGCGCGGGCGCGCTGCCCGCCGCGCGTGCCGCCGCGGGAGAGGGCCAGGTCGTAGAGCAGATCGAGGCCGGCGTTGCCGAGGCGCGCGTCGAGCGTGTCGAAGACCGCGTCGGCGAGCTCGCTCTGGCCTTCGTGCGCGATGCCCGCTGCCACGGCGATGACCCGGGTGCGCATGTCGGCGTCGTCGAGCAGGCTCGGATCCTGCCGCGCCAGCGCGAGGAAGGCCTTCGAGCCGAGCACCCAGTCCTTGATCTGGTTGGCCTTCTCGAGGCGCCCGCGCCAGGTCGCGGTGTCCACGTCGTCCAGGTCAATCGGGGGGGCGAGGGCGGACGCGGAGGGCGCGGGCGCGCTAGGGGCCGCGTGGGAGGGAGCGGGCGCGGCGGCGGAGGCGGCGCTCTTCGACGCCTCCTTCGCGTGCGGGGCGCGCAGGGCCACCGCGGCCACGCCGCCGAGCACGACCGCACCGGCCACGGCCGCGAGCGCCCAGCGCGGCACGCCCCCGGCGCCGGACGTACCGGCGCGGGCCGGCCGCTTGCCCGCGCGCTCCACGATCGCGAGCGCCTCGTCAATCGCCGCGACGAGCTCCCGCGCGCTCTGGTACCGCTCCGCCGGGTTGCGCTGGACGAGGCGCATGGCGATGCGCTCCGCCTCGGCGGGGACGGCGACCTCGGGCGCGCGCACCTTGAAGGGGGGCGGATCCTCGACGCGCTGCTTGTGGAAGATCGACGCCGGGTCCTTCCCGTCGAACGGCAGCTTCCCGGTGAGCATCTCGTAGAGCGTGACCCCGATCGCGTAGAGATTGCTCCGCCCGTCGACGGCGCCCATGCCGAGCGCCGCCTCCGGCGCCATGTACGCAGGCGTGCCGAAGACCATCCCGGCGGACGTGAGCTGCGCGGCCGGGCGCGCCTGCGCCCGCCCGGTCGCCGAGCCGATGTCCACCTTCGCCAGCCCGAAGTCGATGATTCTCGACGTGGTCGCCCTGCGCGAGGAGCGTGTTCTGCGGCTTGACGTCGCGGTGGACGACGCCCTTGTCGTGCACCGCCGCGAGCGCGTCCGCCATCTGCCGCGCGATGCGCAGGGCGCGGGCCGGCGGGATGGGCCCCTCGTCGAGCACCGCCGAGAGCGGCGTCCCCTCGACGTACTCCAGCACGAGGAAGTACGACCCGTCGTCGAGCTTGCCGAAGTCGATCGCGGCGGCCACGTTCGGGTGCTGCACGTGCGCTCCGGCGACCGCCTCGCGCTCGAAGCGATCGACCAGCCCCGGCAGCCGCTCGGTGTCGGGGTGCAGGAGCTTGATGGCGACGCGCTTGCGCAGGTGGATCTGCTCGCCGGAGAACACCGCGCCCATGCCGCCCTGGCCGAGGATCTCGTCCACGCGGTACCGGCCCAGATCAGCGTCCCGACGAGCGTCGCCGTCCGCGCCTGCGAGGCGTCCGACGCTGGGCCCAGCTCGTCGAGGAAGCCGCTCTCGAGCTGGATGGATCCGTCGTCGCGGAGGGGGGCCTGCCGCACCGTCGGAACGTCGCTGTGGATCCGGCCGTGAGGCCTTTCGGGCGGGAGGGGCCCCGGCATTGCGCCCGATCGTACGGCGGCGCTCGGGCCGTTGGCAATCCGAGGAGTGTGTGGGCCCTCTCTTCAGCGCACGACGCAGAGGCGGCCGTCGATGCGCGCGAGCATCATCGGGAACGGGATCTCCTCTTCGGACATCGGCTCGTCCCCCACCGTGGCGCCGGACGCGAAGCGCAGGCTTGGGAGCCAGCTCCTGTCGACGATCTCGACCAGGCGCCCGCCGGCGCAGAGGCGGAAGTCGTGCGCCGAAGGCTCCAGCCGGCACACGCTCCAGCCCTCGCTGGCGGCCCGGCGGATGGAGCTCGACATCTCGGCCCGGGGCGTGCGGGGATTGTCCTCCGGGTATGCGCGGGCGTGATCGGCGAAGCGCACCTGGAGCAGATCGAGCGCCTCCGACGGCCGGCCGCTCTCGAACGCGTTCGCCACGGTGGCGAGGACGGCGGCAATCTCGGCGCGGGTGGCGTCGTCGAGGGTGAGCGGCGGTGCGTCCTGCCAGGACCAGCGGCCCGAAAGGGGGCCGAGGTCCTCCTCGACGTGGAGGATGGCGGGGAAGGCCGTCGGCGCGCGAGGATCGCCCTTCCAGGTCAGCGAGGCGAGCTCCTCGTCGCGCGGGGGCTCGCCGAAGCCGTGCGCCTCGCGCCGCACGAGCCGCGCCGTCGCCGAGGCACCCGCCGCGACGCGGTTCTTCCAGGGTGCGCGCGCGATGGACGGTGTCGGGCCCGGCTCCACGACCAGCTCCAGCGCGTTGATTCCTGGCACGAGGTACTCGTGCGCGGGTATCGACGCGGAGGAATCGACCGGAGGCAACGCAACGCCGGAGGGGGATGCCGTTGAGGTAGACCTCGGCGGTGCAGCCCTCGACGTAAAGCTCGGCATGTGTGACGTGCTTGCTCACGGGTCCTTGCGGTGATCCGGCGCACCGGCGAAGAGTGCCCGGTGGACGGACGTGTGCGGAGACGGCGGTCCAGGCTACACGGGGGGCTCGGAGGGAGGAAGCCTCCGGGCATGGCGCTGTGACGGGAGGTCGCGGGACGACGTCGCGGGACCCCACCCCCTGCTTGACCACACCGGCCGGGCATGAGACATCGGCCCACGCGCGATCGCTTGCGCGGGAAGAAGAAACGGCGCCGATGCGGTATCTCTCGCGGTCCTTGGTCACAGGCACTCGACTTTCCCTCCCGACGAGCGCGGCGCTCGGCGTCGCGCTGCTCGTCGCCGCCGGCACCGCCGGCGCCCAGCCTGCGGCTCAACCGCGTCCGGCTCCTCCGCCCGCCGCTCCCGCGCCCGCGGCGCCTCCGCCCGCGGCGCCCGCGCCTGCCCCGGCCGGCGAGCCGCTCATGCCTCCCCCCGCCGCCGCCGCCGCGCCCGATCCCGACCGAGACGCCAAGGCGCTCGCCGCACAGGGGGCGCAGCGCCCGTCGCTGACGCCCGTCGCCGCCGCCGCGCCCGCGCCCACCACGCCGCTCCCGCCCCCGCCCGCTGCGCCTGCCACGTCTGCCGCGCACCCGCAGAGCGCCCCGAACGGCGACGTCGGCACGCGCCCGAGCGACGTCTTCGCGGAGGACTGGTGGTCCGGCGCCCGGCCCGCCTTCGAGATCCACGGCTACTTCCGCGTCCGGGCCGAGCTGTTCCACAACTTCGCCCTCGGCCGGCAGGACATGGATGGCAACGGCAACAGCCTCTCCAACCTCTGGCCGCAGCCCATCGACAACACCTTCCAGCCCGTGAGCCAGACCGGGGCAACGTCGTCGATCAAGCACAACGTCATCCTCTGCGGCCCGGCGAACGCGCCGACGGCCTGCACCAACAACACCCAGGCCGGCGCCAACATGCGCTTCCGGCTCAATCCGGAGCTGCACATCAGCGACAACCTGCGCGTCATGGCGCAGATCGACATGCTCGACAACCTGGTGCTCGGCTCGACGCCGGAGGGCTACTACAACGCGCCGACCAGCGCCGGGTACCTGGCCCAGGGCCGCGGCGGCTACACGCCCCTCGGCGCCTTCTCGACGACGCAGTGGGCGCCCGTCGCCGGCGTGAACAGCACGCAGAACTCGATCACCGTCAAGCGGGCGTGGGGCGAGTTCATGACGCCCGTCGGCATGCTGCGCTTCGGCCGCATGCCCGGCCACTGGGGCCTCGGCATGGTCGCCAACAGCGGCGACGGCTACGACTCCGACTGGCAGACGACGGCGGACCGGATCATGTTCGTCACCGGCGTCAAGAGTCTCGACCTCTACTTCGCCGGCATGTGGGACTTTGCGAACGAGGGCGTCGCCAGCGCGACCTTCAGCCAGCAGCAGGGCCAGCCCTACGACCTCGGCCAGCTCGACGACGTGAACCAGTTCGGCCTCGTCGCCGTCCGCCGCCGCGACCCGGAGCTCCAGCGCCTCGACCTCGCCCACGGCCTGCCCGTCTTCAACGGCGGCGCGTACTTCATCTACCGGAACCAGGTCCTCGCCAACGACCAGGGCGGCAGCGCGAGCAACCCCACGGGCAACCCGATGATCGGCGGCACCTCGGGCAACGCCACGCAGGGCCTGAGCCGGCGCGGCGCCTCGGCCGTCATCCCCGACCTCTGGCTCCAGTTCCTCTACAAGAAATTCCGGTTCGAGGCCGAGGGCGCCATGATCTACGGATACATGGACACCAACCAGAGCATCGCGACCGGATCGGGCACCGGCACGCCCACCCCGGGGTACGTGAACACGCTCAACCCGAACGACCCCGGCTACCACATCCGCCAGTTCGGCGTCGCCACGCAGAGCGAGTTCCGCGCGATCGAGGACAGACTCCGCGTCGGCTTCGGCTTCGGCTGGGCCAGCGGCGACCCCGGGCTCTCCACCCTCGCCCCCCCTCCCGGCGGGGTGCTTACCAAGCCCGTTCCCGGCGACCGCACCTACACCGAGTTCGCCTTCCACCCCGACTACCGCGTCGACCTCATCCTCTTCCGCAACATCCTCTCGCGCGTCGAGGGCGCGTACTACTTCCGCCCCAACGTCGAGTACGACTTCCTCCGCGACAAGAACGGGCAGAAGCTCGGCGGCGGCGCGGCGCTCATCTGGAGCCGCGCGAGCGAGTTCATCCAGACGCCCGGCCACGCGCACGACCTCGGCGTCGAGCTGGACGGCAAGATCTACTTCCAGTCCCGCGACGGCACGCTCAACGACGACCCGGAGAAGATGGGCGGCTTCTACACCCAGCTCGAGTACGGCGTGATGTTCCCGCTGGCAGGGCTCGGCTTCATGCCCCAGCAGCAGACGAACTACGCCAACACGTCGAACCCCACGGGTGCGCAGCTCAGCACGTCCATCGCCCAGACGCTCCGCTGGTACATCGGCATCCTGTACTGAGCGCGCACTTTGGGCCGCTCGGCTAGGCGACCGGCGAGCCGGTCACTTTTCACGACGACCTCTCGGGCGAAACCCGGCGGGCTCACATTCGGAGCCGGCCGCAGTAGCGCGGGCTGGGGCAAGGTACGGCGCCTTCGTGCTCGCCGAAGCTCGGCAGCACGAAGGTGTCGATGTGGAGGTGCGTGAACGGCCCTCGGAGCTGCGACATGCGGACGAAGCCGTGTTTTTTTGCGGCCACCTTCTCGAGGGCGGAGAGCGCCACCAGTCCGCGAGCGTGGGGACGGTCCGGGCTGGCAGCGTGCCCCAGGGAGGGCGCCAAGAGCGCACCCTTAGCAGCGCTTGCCCGCGTCACGGATCCCCCAGCCCTCCGTGCCCGCGCTGTAGTGCGCTATGGGTGCCTGGCCACGGACGTCCATATTTGTTCGAGGCGAATTTTTTGTGGGGAGGTACACATGTCTGTGTTACCGTGAAAAGTGCGAGTCGCGTACTGCTGTCAGGTTTCCTCTTGATCGGTGTGGAGACCACTGGAACGGGTATGCGGCGCGTTGGAATAACTCCGCATTAAAGAAGGATGCCGACATGAAGAACGTGGCGAAATATCTCTGCATCGTAACCGTTTCAGTCGTGGGTCTCGCGGGGTGTGCCGGACAGGCTCCCACAGACTCGGA
Source organism: uncultured delta proteobacterium (assembly GCA_963827955.1). GTDB lineage: Bacteria > Myxococcota_A > Polyangia > Polyangiales > Polyangiaceae > CAWHDJ01. The sequence goes on from CAWHDJ010000018.1 coordinate 1,566,594, forward strand.
GGCTGTTGGAAGCGCGGCCGAGGCGTGGGACACGGGATGTGACAGTGCCACTCCCGATGTGGACTGGTCGTACTGTCCGTATATGTACTACACGTCGCCCACCACGTATAACAACGCGGGTTGCTTCAAGTCTGAGGTCCTGCAGGTGGACTATCTTTCTTGCGGTGGCGCTACATTTTATTGGAACGGCCCTGTCCTGAACGACGCAACTTCGTGTAGGAAGGCGTGGATGGGGGTCTATGCGTGGCAGCAGCTTACGTATATGGGCCCGTGGACGCTCGTTAGTGGCAGTCCTTTTGAATCGTTGGGCAGCTGGGACGGCAGCTCTTGCACCCCGCCTGCAGTGAATTTCGTGGCCTACCCCGCGAGCGGGAACCAGCTCAACAATGATGAGGCAACGCTCTTCGCAGTGACCGCGCGTGACGAGAAGTCGACCTCGGCTAACACCGAGTCCTTTGGGGCCGAGTGATCTGAGGCTGACCTGCGAGCGCGTCGCTGCCCATCGTGGGCTCTCAGTCCTTCCTGCGCCTCCTCAACGCCAACGTCGCCGCAAGCGCCAAGCTCGCCAGGGTTCCCGGCGATGTCTCGCCCCCCGCCGTCACGCTGCACCCGCTGCTCTGGTTGGTCCCCTCGTCGCTCGACCCACCGCCCGAGCCCCCGGCGCCGCTCGTCCCGGCCCCGCTGGAGCCCGTCGTGGCGCTGACGGTCGTCGCGCTGCCGGTGCTGCTCGCCCCGCCGCTCGCGCTCGACGACGTGCTGCTCGACGTGGCCGCGCCGCCGCTGCTCGACGACGAGGACGCGCTGCTCGTCCCGCCGTTGCAGGGGGCGCCGCAGCTCCCGTTCACGCAGTCGACGAGGGCGGTGTAGCGGGCGTTCGCGTTGCAGCTCGCCGGCGGCGTCGCGACCAGGCACGCGTCGCACCCCGTGTCGTTCACGCACGCCGCGGCCTGGTTGCAGCAGCTCGTGTCGAGGCACTGGTCGCACTTGGCGTTCCCCGTCGTGACGCCGCAGTTCATGCCCCCGCTCGAGCTGGACGAGCTGCTCGACGTGGAGCTCGACCCGCACTGGCCCGCGCACTGCGAGGTGCAGGCCGTGTCGCAGATGCAGGTGTCGAGGGCCGAGAGCACGCTCGCCGCGCTGGCCCCCGCCGTCGCCTCGCACTGCGTGATGCAGGTCTGGCTCGTGCAGTCGCCGATGCAGGTGTCGAGGTCCAGGCAGGCCTGGTCGGCGACGCATGCCTGCGTCTGGCTCTGGCAGGCGCCGCTCTCCGCTTCCGTGTAGCAGCTCTGGCAGGCCGCCATCGCGCTCCCGGCCTGCGTGCCGGAGGGCGTATCGGCCAGGTAGTCGGTGATGAAGCCGCCGGGGCCCGTCTCGGAGGTCACGCGGCTGCACACGTTCAGCGTGTTCTCCGCGCAGTCGCTGGGCTCCCGTACGAGGTCGTCGCGACCACCCTCTGCTGGCCCTGCGGGGCGCCGGCGGGCACGAGCGCGGGCCCGCCGCTGTCCCCCTCGCACACGCCGGGGATGTGCATGGGCCCGCCCTGGCTCGACTGGAGGATGAGGTTCGTGAGCGCCTGGTCGACGGGCGCCGTCGCGGTCCGCCTGCCGCTGTTCATGCTGCTCGTGTCCGTCGCGCCGAAGCCCACGTGCTCGACGTCGACGCCGAGCGACAGCCCGTCCTGCCCTGGCTGGGCGACGGGGATGACGGCCGCGTTCGCCGGCGCGGCGAACTTCAGCATGCAGAAGTCGTGGTCCTGTCCGTTGTACGCAGCGTCGTAATAGGCCGAGCCCGCCGTCACGGCGTACGCGGGCGGCTTGGGCGTGCCGCCGAAGAGGTACTGCTCGCCGGCGGTGTAGTCGCTGCTCATCACGACGATCGAGGGCACGGTCGTGTTGCAGCAGTGCGCGGCCGTGAGCACGTAGCCCTGCCCGTTCTTCACCTGCACGACGGTGCCCGAGCACTCGACGAACGACCCGCCGCCCGCGTCGCCGAGGAGGGCGACGACCGCGGTATGGGCCGAGTCCGCCGTGCCGTAGGCGATGGCGCTCTCCGCCGCGCCGACGGGGCCCTCCAGGACGCCCGGCCCCTGCGCGGAGGAGCAGCCCGCCAGGGCGAGGGAGGGAAGCAAGAGGCAGGTGAAGCCGAAGCGGCGCATCGAAGGACCTCCGGAGGCTAGGTCTAGGAAGGACAAGGGGATTTTAGCGGCGCGGCCGCGCGCCCTTCAACCGGAAGGCTCCCTGAGGCGCCGCGCTGCCCGGGTTGAGCAGGCGCCTGGTGAGGCCGAGGTGGCACTTCATGAAGCTTGGAAGGCACCTCATGAAGCCCGCGTGGCACGTCATGAGGCTCAGGTGGCAATCCCCGAGACTCGGGAGGCACATTCCGAAGCTCGGGAGGCACATCCCGAAGCTCGGGTGGCACTTCATGAGGCTCAGGTGGCAACCCCCGAGACTCGGAAGGCACTTCATGAAGCTCGGGAGGCACTTCATGAAGCTCGGGTGGCAACCCCCGAGACTCGGAAGGCACATCATGAAGCTCGGATGGCACTTCATGAGGCTCAGGTGGCAATCTCCGAGACTCGGAAGGCACTTCATGAGGCTCGGGTGGCACTTCATGAGGCTCAGGTGGCAATCCACGAGACTCGGAAGGCACATCATGAAGCTGGGGTGGCACTTCATGAAGCTCGGACGGCACTTCATGAGGCTCAGGTGGCACTTCATGAGGCTCAGGTGGCACTTCATGAAGCTCGGGTGGCACTCCGCAAGCTTCAGGAGGCGCCCGCGCAGCTCAACGCCCCCGCGCCGCGGCGCGCGCCTCGCCGGCCTCGCGCTCGGCCTCCGCTTCCTCTTCCTCCGCCGCTCCGGCCTCGGCCCTGGCGGGCACCGCGATGCGCGAAGGCGCGGCCCGCTTCGACCAGCCCGCGGCGCTCTTCTGGATGCGGCGCAGGACCTCCGTGAGCGAGCGGCGGCGCCGGGCCTCGAGCGCGGTGAAGAGGGTCCGCGCGAGCAGCAGCATGATCGGGATCCAGAGGAGCGGGAAGACGATGCCCACGACGCCGAGCTTGACGATGGCGGCGATGTAGCCGCCCATCGGCCCGATGCCGCCGCCCACGCCGAGGCCCACGAAGAGCCCCGTCGCCTGGCGCCCGAGCCGCTCCTCCACCACGACGCGCGTGCGCCCGTCGCGCGACCGCAGCCGCACCGAGAGCGCGCGCCCCTGCCCGCGGTACACGGGGTCGACCCTCCACGTCAGCGTCTTGCCCGTGGTCTCGACCGCGCCCGTCTCCCCCACCACCTCCCGGATCGCCTCGACCAGGTCCTCGCAATCGTCCTCGCTCGGCTCGCCCAGCACCTCCTCCGAAAGGACGATGCGCGTCGGCGCCCCCAGGAACGCGTTCCGTGGCACGGTGCTCGCGGCGCCCTCCTCGCCCTCCCCTTGCTCGAACGCCCTCGCCACTGCGCCCGGCGGAAGCCCGAGATCCCCGGCCGCGCGCGTGAGCTCCTCCCGCGTGAGCGCGCGCTCGACGGACGGCGTCTCCGGGTCCTCGTCCGCCAGCTCGGAGGCCCGCCGGAGGATCCTGCGCACGTCGCTCGGGCTGAGGCGCTGCTCGCGGAAGGGGTCGGCCATGCGGGGGGAGAGGGTATCACCGCCCCAACGCCACCCCGCCTTGAAAGGCGGGGCTGTGGGGGGACGAGCGCGTTTCCCCGCTACCAAATCTGGCAGCGCTGGGGGGGCGCCATCGGGCTGTTCGCCGGGATCCTGAACGCGTCCGCCATCTCGGGCACGTTCGCGAACGTGCCGTTCACGCGGAACTGCGGCGGCGGGTGAGGGTCGGTCGCGGCGAGCAGGCGCGCCTCCTCGGGGCGGACGTTGGCCGCCCAGACGTGCGCGGCGGCGAGGAAGAACTGCTGGTCCGGCGTGTAGCCCGCCGATGTCGGGGAGCGCAGCGTCCTTCGTGGCGGCCTGGAAGGCGCGGTACGCGAGGACGATTCCGCCGAGGTCGGCCGTGGCCTCGCCCACGACCAGCTTGCCGTCGAGGTGGACTCCCTCCACCACGAACTGCGAGGACTGGTCCGCGATGCACTGCGGTGCGCGGCGTGGAAGGCCGCGAAGTCCTCCGGCGTCCACCAGTTGTGAAGGTTGCCCTGCCCGTCGAACTGGGCGCCCTCGTCGTCGAAGCCGTGCGTCATCTCGTGGCCCATGACGAAGCCGATGGCCCCGTGGTTCACCGAGTCGGGCGCGCTCGCGATCGAAGAAGGGCGGCTGGAGGATGGCGGCGGGGAAGTTGATGTTGTTCATGCGACGGGTCGTAGTAGGCGTTCACCGTCTGCGGCGTCATGTCCCACTCGCTGCGGTCGACGGGCTTGTCGATCTTGTCGAGCTCGCGCCGCATCTCGAACGCCTTGCCGCGCATCACGTTGAGCGCCCACGGCCCGCGGTCGATGCGTCAGCGCCGAGTAGTCGCGCCACTTGTCGGGGTAGCCGATGCGCTCGCCCATCTGCTCGAGCTTCTGCGAGCGCCGCCTCGCGCGTGGCCGGGCCCATCCACGAGAGCGTGGCGAGGTCGTGCGGCAGGGCGTCGCGGATGCCGTGGAGGAGCGCGATCGCGCTCGCCTTGGCCGAGGGCGGGAACGCCTCCTCCACGTACTTCTGGCCGACCGCGAACCCGAGCGCCTCGTCCTCGGCGTTCTGACACCCGCTGCCAGCGCGGGCGCATCTCCTTCGCGCCCGGTCAGCACCGCACGCATGCGGAAGGACTCGTCCTGGAAGGGCCTGGAGAGGTACGGCGCGTAGGCGTCCAGCGAGCTGCCAGCGCAGGTACGCCTTCCACGTGTCCACCGGCGCGGCCTCGATCGCGAGGTTCAGCGCCGAGAAGAAGGCGGGCGTGGCGATGTTGAGGATCTTCACGTCGGGGCGGCCGACGTCCGCGAGGAAGGCCTCCCACGAGAAGCCGGGCGTGAGCTGGTCGATCGCCTCGACCTTCATCGGGTTGTAGATGGCGTGCGGGTCGCGCATCGCCGCGCGCGAGAGGGAGGCCTTCGCGAGCGCGGTCTCGAGGGCCATGATCGCGGACGCCTCCCTGGATGCGTCGTCGGCCGAGTCGCCGACGAGCTGGAGGGTGCGCGCGACGTGGGCCACGTACTCCGCGCGGGCCGTGGCGAAGTCGGGGTCGAGGTAATACGAGCGGTCCGGGAGGCCGAGGCCGCCCTGCGATGCCACGCCGATGGAGCGCGTGCTGTCGGCGAAGTCGGTCATCTCCCCGAACGAGAACGCGGCGCCCACGCCAATCATCTGGAGGTGGGCGATCTCGTGGCCGAGGTCCTCTGCGCCGGTGATGGCCGCGACGCGGGACAGCTCGTCTCCGAGCGGGGTGACGCCCGCGGCGTCGACGGCGTCCTCGTCCATGCCGCTCGCGTAGAAGTCGCCGATCTTCTGCTCGATGCTGCCGGGCGCCGCGCTCCTGTCCGCCGCGGCCTTCTCCAGGATGCCGCGGACGACCTCCTGCGTGTGCTCGCGGAGCACGTCGAAGGTCGACCACCGGCCGTACGCGGGCGGGATCGGGTTCTGCGCTTGCCAGCCGCCGTTGGCATAGTGGTAGAAGTCGTCGGCTGGGCTCACCGTCGTGTCGAGCCAGTCGAGGCGGAGCGCGCCGGAGTCCGGCGGCGGGGTCGCCGCGATCGCGGTGAAGGCGAGCGCGGCCACGACCAGCGCCGAGCGCGCCGGACCTTGTTCGAACGCATGAGCCCCCCTTTGGACGTACCTGAGCGGAACCTAGGGCCGTGCGTCACCGTGACCAGCGTGCATGCGTCGCCCGCTTTGCCGCGAACGCACCTGCGCGCCGCCCGCACCGCAGCGCGCCTCGCTTCTCCATCGATTGCCCGCGCGCCCGGGTGTCGGAATTATGCCACCCCACCGGCCTGCCCGTTGCGAAGCTGCTGCCCGATGCGCTTCCCGCTTCCCGCTTCCGCTCTCCTCCTCGCTGGCGCGCTCGCGTCCCCCTCGGCGTTCGCCAATCCGCCCGCCGCGCCGCCCGTGGCACCCACCGCGCCGCTCGCGGAGCCACAACTGGCGCCCACCGCCGAGCCGGCGCACGTGACACCGGGGACGACCGAGTCGAAGCTCCCGGCGCACGGCCAGCAGAAGCCCGCCATGGTGACTTCGGGCATCGTCGTCACCGTCGTCGGCGCATGCCTGCTCGCGGGCGGCGCCGCGATGGTGGTCCAGGGCAACGCAGGCTCCGGGGGCGACAGCGACAGCGACCCGTGGCCAGGCATCATGGGCGCGGCGGGCATCGCGGTGCTCGTCTCCGGCGCGATTCACGCCGTGGTCGGCGTGTCGTTGATCTCCGCCGGGATGGGGTCGAGCGCGCCCTCCGGCCCGAAGCAGGCGCCCCCGCAGGTGGTGCCCGCGATCGCGGCCGGGCCGCGCTCCGTCACGATGCGGTGGGTGTTCTGAGGCGGGGCCTACGCTCGTTACTTCGGCAACTTCAGGATGGTCGTGTTGGACTGGATGTAGATGCTCGTGGCGTCGGCGGCGATGCACGCGGGCTCGTCGAGCTTCGAGGCGATCACGGTCGGCGCGCTGCCGCAGCCCGCGGTCGAGCACCGCATGACCTGGCCGTCTCCCCCGAGCCCGAGCTGGGTCGCGTTGGAGAAGTAGAGGTTCGCCCCGTCGAGGACCAGGCCGCCGGAGGACAGGCCGCCCGGCACGTTCAGGTTCGAGGCGAGGATGGTGGGGTTCTCGCCGCAGCCGCCGATCGCGCACTTCATCAACTGGTCGTTGCCGGTGGCCGACTCGATCCGTCACCCAGTAGACGCTCGACGCGTCCACGGTGATGCTCGTCGGGTACCCGAGCAGCGGGGCCAGCGAGGCGAGCGTCACGGGGCCGTCGGGGCAACCGTCGAGCGCGCACTGGAGCACGAGGTTGCCGGCCCAGGTGGTCCAGTAGACGTTGTTCGCGTCCACCGCGAGCCCCATCGGCGAGTAGGGGCTCCCGACGATGGGCGTCGGTTGGCCGCCGCAGCCGTCAATCGCGCACTTCATCACGGTGCCCGCGTTGGAGCCGACCGCCACGGCGTTGGTCCAGTAGACGTTGTTCGCGTCCACGGCGATGGCCGTCGGGGCCTGGCCCGAGGCGAGCGTCGTCGGGTTGCCATCGCAGCCAACGATTGCGCACATCATCACGGCGCCGCCGCTCGTCAGCTCAGCGTTGTCGGACGGGGTGAGCGTCCAGTAGACGTTGTTCGCGTCCACGGTGATGCTCCCGGGCAGGCTCTGCGGTGCTTCAATCGAGGCGAGCCGTGTCGGGCTGCCTTTGCAGCCACAGACGCTGCACTCGTAGATCTCGGTCGTGTCGCCGGCCGCCGCCTGGATCCAGTAGACGTTCTTCCCATCCGAGACGATCCCGGTCACCAGGAACTTCGTCGACGTCAGCTCGACGGGCCCGTGGCTGGATTCGCCGGGGCAGCTCTCGGTCGCGCCGGAGCTGCTCGCCGATGCGCTGCTGGACGACGTGCTGCTCGTCGTCGTGCCGCTTCCGAGCCCTTCGTCGAGCATGGAGCGGCCACCGCACGACGCGCACACCGCGAGCGCGACCACCGCCGCCACGCTGGACCGCTTCCTCACGGGATGCAGTCTAGTTGCGCGGCGCGCTCGAAATCTCCTGGCAAGATATTAACGCGCCGGCACCACCGGCAGCTCGACGCGCGACGCCCATCGCGCCAATCGGTGCACCCGGAGCGTCGCCGCCTTCGACGGCGCGAAATGGTCCCCGTCGCCGCCGGCCACGACGAGGCGGACGGCGTGCCCCCGCTCGAAGCGCCACGAGATCGGCAGCAGCTCGAACGCGAGCTCGGCCACCTCGCCGGCCGGGAGCGGCATCCCGTGCTCTCGCAGGAACGTGCGCTCGGGGATCTCCCCGGGCGCGCGCGGCGTGCGGCAGCGCCGGTGGATGGCGCGGAGCTGGCCCTCGGTCACGTAGGCGACGCGGCCGTCCGGGGCGACGTCCTCGAGGTAGGCGAAGACGCGGCCGTCGTCGTCGCCTTCCCACGAGGCGAAGATCACGGCGACCGGGTGCCCGGTCACCTCGAGGTCGCAGTCGAGGCGCGCGGTGTCGTAGACGAGGAGGCGCGCGTCGCGGGCGCGCCGGTCGGGGTAGTCGCCGGGGACGAGGGAGAGCAGCAATCGCCAGCGGGAGCGCTCGCCCGTGCCGGCCGCGGGGTCGACGCGGAGCGCGTCGGCAGAGGGATCGTCGTCGGGCTCTCCGTCCGCGCCCGCCTCCACGAGCCGGCCGCCGGGCGCGAGGTGGAGCACGCAGGGCACGGACGGCGGCGGCCATGCGTCGGCCGCCTTCCAGCGCTCCTCGACGAACGTGTAGTAGCGCACGGGCTTGCCGCCGCCGGCGCGCGCGCCGCGGAGGTGCCGGTCGAAGAAGCCGAGCAGCTCGGCGTCGTGGTCGAAGGCCGTCGGGACGGCGACGTCGAAGGGGCGGATGGTCTGCTTGCCGCTGTGCGTCCAGGGGCCGATGGTGAGCCTGTCGGCGGAGGAGGCGCGGCGCGCGTAGCGCTTGATGGCGCCGTTCTGGTAGGCGGCGTCGCGCCAGCCGGAGTAGCCGTAGATGGCGGCGCCCGAGCCGTCGATGGCGCGCGCGTGGGCGTGCGGGGAGAGGATGTCGATGGTGCCCTCCGGCGCGACGGGGGAGACGCCGCGGTCGTCGCGGTAGACGATCTTCTTGGCGCCCTCGTGGACGCTGAAGTTGGCCGCGTGGTCGGCGATGGCGCGGGCGAGCGTGGCGCGGTCGCCGCCGGCCGGGTGGACGCCGGTCACCATGCCGGCGAGGAGGGGCGCGACGAGGGCGTCGAGGTCGGCGCCGAGGCGGCCGAGGCGGGCGAGGGCGCGCTCGAGGCCGCGGGGGGACGGCGAGGTGGCGGCGGCGCGGGCGATGAGGCGCACGACGGGGGCGAAGGCCTCGGCGAAGGCGTCGCGGTCGAGGGCGGCGTTGTAGCGGGCCCACGCCTCGGTGAACCAGGCGAGGTGGACGCCGCCGGGGAAGGCGACGTCGGTGTACGTGTCGTGCAGGGCGAAGAGCGGCGCGACGGCCAGGACCGCGGGGTGCTGGTTGACGAGCAGCATCTCGGACGCCGTGCCGTCGTAGGAGATGCCGAGCGCGCCGACCTTCCCGTTCGACCAGGGCTCGCGGACGATCCAGTCCACCACCTCGGCGCCGTCCGCAACCTCGTCCGTGTACCACGGCGTGGGCTGCGTGCCCGTGGAGGCGCCCGACCCGCGCACGTCGACGTCGACCCACGCGTACCCCGCGGCGAGGAAGATCCGGCGGGTGCGCGCGTACAGGTCGAACGCTCGCGTGACGAGGGCACCCGTCGGGCCGGGGAGGCGCGGCTCGAGGGCGCGGAGGTAGCGCGTCTGGCGGACGATGGCGGGTGCGCGGGCGTGGAGCGGGTCCGGCAGGAAGAGCTCGACGGCGATGCGCGCGCCGTCGCGCATGGCGAGGTAGCGCGAGCTCCTCCGCGCGCGGACGCGGGAGACGCTGGGCGGGAGCGCGGGCGTGACGAAGGAGCGGTCGGTCATCTCGTGCATGGGGGGCGACGGACGGACTAGTCCGGCGCCGGGGCCGCGGCACGCCCGATCTGCTAGCTTCCCGCCATGCCCCGCGGCCACATCCTCGTCCTCGACGACGAGCCCACGATCCTCACCACGCTCCACAAGGCGCTCACGCTGGAGGGCCACGTCGTCGACGTGGCCGGCGGCGTCGCCGTGGCGGAGGAGAAGATCCAGAAGCGAAGCTACAATCTCGCGCTCTTCGACGTCTCGCTGCCGGACGGCGACGGGGTGAAATTCCTCGAGCGGCTGCGCGTCGCGGGGAACAACCTCCCGGTCGTGATGATGAGCGGGCACGCGACGATCGACGCGGCGGTGCGCGCGACGCGCCTCGGGGCGCTCGATTTCCTGGAGAAGCCCCTCTCCACGGACCGGCTCCTCCTGGTCGTGGACAACGTGCTGCGCCTGGTCCGCGCGGAGGAGGAGGCGAGCGCGCTCCGGCAGCAGGCGGGGCGGGAGGGGGAGCTCTACGGGGAGAGCAAGGCGATGGTGGAGCTGCGCGAGCAGATCACGCGGGCGGCCAAGGCGGCGGCGACCGCGACGGTCTTCGTCACGGGCGAGCGCGGGACGGGCAAGGAGCTGGTCGCGCGCGCGATCCACGTGAGGAGCAAGCGGGCGAAGGGCGCGCTCGAGAAGATCAACTGCGCGGCGGTGCCGAGCGAGCTCATCGAGAGCGAGCTCTTCGGGCACGAGGCGGGGGCCTTCACGGGGGCGAGCAAGCAGCGGCTCGGCAAGTTCGAGCGCGCCTCGGGGGGGACGCTCTTCCTCGACGAGGTGGGCGACATGCCGCTCGAGATGCAGGCCAAGCTGCTCCGCGTGCTGCAGGAGCGCGAGATCGAGCGCGTGGGCGGGCACGACGTGATCAAGGTCGACGTGCGCGTGGTGGCGGCGACGAACCGCGAGATCGAGGCCGACGTCAAGGAGGGCCGCTTCCGCGCCGACCTCTTCGACCGGCTCAACGTCCTGCCCTTGCACCTGCCGCCCCTGCGCGCGCGCCGCGACGACATCCCGCTCCTCGCCGCGCGCTTCCTCGAGCTCGCGGCGAACGCCAACGGACGGGCGGGCATGACGCTGACGGAGGGCGCGCTCGAGGCGCTGACGGCGTACAGCTTCCCCGGCAACGTGCGGGAGCTGAAGAACCTCGTCGAGCGGATGGTGATCCTGACGCCCGGCGACGCCATCGACGCGGCCGACGTGAAGAACTGCCTCGGGGGCGCCGGCGCCGCGCCGAGCTTCGGCCTGTATCGGCCGGGCGTCCCGCTCAAGGTGCTCGTCGAGGAGGCGGAGCGGTCCATCCTGGAGCAGGCCATCGCGCACCATGGCGGCGCGATGACGGCGGTCGCGCGCGCGCTCGGGATCGAGCGGAGCAACGCGTACCAGAAGTGCAAGCGGCTCGGGGTGAAGATCCGGGACGACGGGGAGGGCGAGGGTTAGGCCTTGTGAAGCGGGCCGGTGTGCGATAGCGCTCGTTTCATGAGCGGAAGCGACCACATCAAGGCCCTGGTCGATGCGTTCTGCGCCCGCTTCGGCGGCGATGACCTGGGCATCACCACGGCGGTCGACCTGGCGGTGCTCGTCGCCGCCGCCGACGGGACAATCGACGCCGACGAGCGCGCCGCGCTCACCGCGTCGCTCGAGGCGGTCATGCGCTCGACCGTGTCGCCCACCGTGGTCCGCTACCTCGTGCGAGAGGCCCGGAACCAGAATCGAGGCCGTCGGGGCGGAGGCGCGCGCCCGGGCCATCGGCGGGGTGCTCGGCGAGCACGACGCCGCGGACGACGGCCTGCGGCTGGCGCTGGCCATCGCGTTCACGAGCGGCGGCCTGTCCGATCCCGAGCGCGAGGTGATCGGCTTCGTGGCCAAGGCGGCCGGCGCCTCCGAGTCCCGGCTCGAGGCGCTGGTCACGGCGGCTTCCGCGGCCGCCACGTCGGGCGCGGCGGAGGCGGAAGAGGCGTAGCGTCAGGGCTCGACCACCACCACGGTGGCGGGGCCCAGCTCCTCCGTCGCGCGGATGCCGTACCACCCCTCCGGCAGCGGCGGATCGGTCCAGGAGAAGAGCCGCTTCGCGTCCATCGGGGAGAGGTTGACGCAGCCGCCGCTCTTCCTGTCCCCCCAGTCGTCGTGCCAGTAGGCCGCGTGGAGCGCGTGCGGGCCGTGGAAGTTCATCACCCACGGGACCTCCGCGTGGACCAGGAGGTCGTTCGTCGACGAGACCATGGTCGCGGTCATGAACTTGCCGTCGATCCGGAAGATGCCCGTGGGGGTGGCGGCGGTGGTGAGCGGGTTCTGCCCCCGCTTCGGGACGCCGCCGCGACCCGGTGAGATGAGCGTCGCGAAGACGGGGCGCTCGCCCTCGTACGCCACGAGCGTGCCGCCGAAGACGCTCACGTCGAGCCACGTGCGCCGGCCGGTGGTGGTGGACTCGATTGGGGGAGGGGGCGGCTCGACGCGCGCGACGGTGACGTCGCCGTCGAGCACCCAGACGCCGGGCTCCTTCGTGGCGAGGAAGGTGCGCTTGCCCTCGCCGTCCTTCGCCTCCTCGCCGGTGAGGCCGACCGAGGCGAGGCGGGGCCACGTTTCCCCCGTGGGGGTGAAGGCGCCGTCCGGCCCGCGGCGGTACTTCGGCCGAGCGTCCACGCGGAAGAACGCCAGGGGGAGCGTGACGTCGCCGCCCAGCTCGACCCCGTGGAACGAGGAGTGCGGGTAGGGCTTCAGCCGGTCCTTCGGGAAGTAGGCGTGGTCGTGGGTGATCACGAAGGTGCGCCCGCCGAGCTCGAAGGTGCGGGTGTAGGCGATGGTGGAGCCGGGGGCGACGCGGGATCGGTCCGCCCGGACGAACTGGCCGAACTCCGTGAGCGTGTCCGCCTCCGGCGGAGCGCCCCAGCGGGTCGACACGGGCGGGGAGAGGTCGACCCCGGCGAGCCTCCGCGACCGTTTTGCCGGCGCGGCCCTGCTCCACCAGCTTCATGTGGGGCCCCAGGTCCCACTCGTCGTGCTGCTGCTCGGCCGCGGAGGGCGGGTGCGCATAACGAGGCGCGCCGAGCGACTCGCCGTACTCGAAGGGCCAGGGCGAGCCCATCTGCGGAGCGTCGGCGGCGAGCGCGACCGCCACCGGATCCTTCGGGTCGATCGAGGCCGTGTCGCCGACGCAGACGTAGCCCGTCGGCTCGACCGCGTACCAGGCCTGGCAGCCCCCGACCCCGGCGGAGCCCGGCACGAGGGCCTTCTCCGCGCTCCCGCCGCGCAGCGCCACCTTACCGCCCAGCCCCACGTACCCGAGCCAGCCGTTCATGGGACGCGGGAAGGGCTGGATCCAGACGAAGCGCGACTTGGAGTAGACGAGCGCTCCGGAGGGCGCAGGTGGGGCAGGGGAGCCAGGCTCGGAGCGGTCCGGGGTCGCATGCAGCCGGGTGGGTGAGCCCGCGACGGGGGCCTCGGTCGTGTCCTGAACCATGGACGCCGGGGTGACCTGCCCAGGCGCTTCGGGCTCCAACCACCCGGGATGCTCCGGCGAGCACAGCGCCTGCGACACGACTTCACGTCCGGGCGAAGCAGCCGCCAGCAATCGAGGCGCCATGGCAGGCCCGGGCAGGGCCAGGGCCCGCTCCGCGGGCCCGGGGTTCGGGGCCGCTTGCAGGTGGGGGTGCGAAGCTGCAATCCGGGCCTCGTCCGACCGCGAGAAGACGGCCTCGGAGCGCGCGCACGACACGCTTCCCAGCACGAGCAGGGCGGGAAGGTACCGGGGCGACTTCATCGAAGCTCGCGCAAAAGGGTTACGCGTTTGACGACAAGAGAGCAAACCCTTTACGTTTGTTGGCGGGTGGACGGCCCCCGTCCACTCCTTCTGCTCCTTGGGTGCCCCCGCGCAGCGCCGGGCATGGAGGCGTCTCGTGATGGGCAGCTCTCGTGTCGGTCGTGCCGTGCTCGTGGGGGGCTTCTTCGGCGTGGTGTTCGCGTCGTGCGCGCAGGGGAACCAGCTCATGGGCGTGGGCGGGGGCGGTGTGGGCGGCGGCGTCCCCACCAGCAGCTCGACGTCCGGGAAGCCCGACGCCGGGCAGTCCGGGCAGATCGGCAGCCCTTGCATGACGACGAGCGATTGCAAGGAAGGTAGCTGCATGGTGATCGGTACGGCCAAGTACTGCACCACGTCCTGCCCGCCTGCGTGCCCGTTCGGGACCTACTGCTCGATCGTCCAAGGCTTCGCCCTCTGCGTGCCGGACCTCGGCCAGCAGTGCGAGCCTTGCAAGACCGCGTCGAACTGCAAGCTCCCCTCGGACGCGTGCCTGACGGGGCCGCAGGGTGAGCAGTTCTGCGCCGAGGACTGCACCATCGACGGGCTCTGTCCCAACGGCTACGTGTGCATGGACGGCGCCACCTACGAGTCGGACGGCGGCGTCGAAGGCGGGGCGGGCGGCGGGGGCGGCGCCGTCGGCGCGGGCGGCGCCGTCGGCGCGGGCGGCGGCTTCGGCGTGGGCGGAGCGGGCGGGGCGGGCGGCGGCGGGCCGCTGCCGACGACGCCCACCAAGTGGTGCGTGCCCCAGGGCAGCCAGTCCTGCCCGTGCGACGAGCAGCGCAACGGCGCCACCAGCACCTGCACCATCACGAACGCGAACGGCACCTGCACGGGCACCCAGACCTGCGACGGGAAGGCGGGCGCGTACAAGGGCTGCACGGCGAAGACGCCGGCCGCGGAGACCTGCAACGGCAAGGACGACGACTGCGACGGGCTCATCGACGAGGGCGACCCCAACCAGCTCTGCATGGCCGCAAAGGGCCCGCCGCCGCCGAACGCGACCTGGGCGTGCAGCAACGGGGCGTGCTCGCTCGGCGCTTGCAACATGGGGTTCGCGGACTACCCGCCGGGCTCCAAGGGCTGCCCTTGCCAGGTCGACGCGACCGAGCCCAACGACACCTGCGCGATGGCGACCATGGTCGGCCCCATCGACGACACCACCGCCACGCCGCTCGTCCTCTCGGGCACGCTCTCGAGCGATAACGACGTCGACGTGTACGCGTTCAACACCACCGACTCGGACGCGGCGGGGGGAGTGACCAACGCGTACCACGTGGCCATCAACTTCACGCAGCCGACGACGAACGACGAGTTCGTGATGGACGTGGAGCGGGGGGGACCCTGCCTGGACGCGCCCACCGGCGGCGGGACGGCGGTCACCTCGTACGACTGGTGCGTCAACGCCGCCAGCGCCACGGCCGGCGAAGCGCCCTGCGGGCCGATGGCGGCCACCCACTGCACCGACCACTCGAGCCAGTACTACGTGCGCGTGTACCGCAAGCCCGGCGTGCCGGGGACGTGCACGCAGTACGTGATCACGGTGACGGGCGGCGGAGGGACCTGCGACCTCACGCAGACCTGCCCGTAGCGCCGCGCTCCCAGCGCGCCTACCCGCTTACCGAACCGCGAGCGCGAGCGCGAGCGCGCGGATGCCAGCGGGCGCCTGCGTCTTCATGCCCTCGCACGCGCCACGCTGCCTGTAGCGCTACACGTGCGAGGGCACGACGACGTCGCGCCTCCTGGCACCCGCTCCCTGGCGGTCGCGGTTCGGCATGTGCCGAGCCCGACGGCGAACCGCTCACTGCGGCGTCGCCACCACCATGATCGCGCCGTTGGAGTTGTCCGACCAGTAGATGCACGTGTTGGTCGAGTCGACCACGAGCCACTTCGGGTCCGGGCTCGTGGCGAGGACGGTGCCCATGACGTCGTTGCCGCTCGTGGGCGCCGCGCGGATCGAACCGACCATCCCACCGTCCGTTGGCAAGCCGGCGGGCGGGCCCTGGTCGGCCCAGTACACGTACTTGCCGCGGATCGCGATGCTGTTGGGCCCCCTGCCGGAGTTCGCGATCGTGGTGTTCGGGCCGGCGCCGCTGAGCGGCGCCTTCTGGATCGTGCCGGAGTAGTCCGCCCAGTAGACGAACTGCGTGTCGACGGCGACCGACACCGGATCCCCCACATTGACGGCGATCTTGGTCGCGCTCTTGCCGTTGAGCGGGACGCTTTCGATGGTCCCAGTGTCGCGGTTGGGCCAGTACAGGTTCTGCCCATCCATGGCCATCTGCAGCGGCCCGCTCACCTGGTCGGTGGCCGACGCGATCGTCGTCAGGTTCGTCCCGTCGAGGTTGGCGCGGCGGATCTCGTTCGTCCCATTGTCGTCCCAGTAGACGAACGTGGTCGTGATACGGATGTCGCTGGCCTGCTGCTCGCCCGTGGCGACGAGCGGGGTCACCGCGCCGCCCTCCGCCTCCGCGCCGCCGTCGAGCGGGGCCTTGAACACCCCGCCGTAATTGGGCGAGGTGGTGCTGTTGGTGACCCAGTAGATGTAGTCGCTGTCGACTGCGACGGCGTACGGATGGTTCTGCCCCGGCGTGAGCGCGGTGGCGGGGCCGCCCCCCTTCAGCGCGAACATGATGCCGCCGTCGGCCGTGGCCGTGGCGTCTGCCCAGTAGACGTTGGTGTCGTCGATGGTGAGCGCGCCGGGCGCGTTGCCCGTCGCGACGATGAAGGACTGGCAGACGCTGTTGCTGCAGTGGCCCCCGCAACAACTGCGGCCACAGGCCGCGCAGTTGTTCTCGTCGCTCGTGGTGTCCACGCAGCCGGTCCCCGGGCAGCACGTCTCACCGCCGGTGCACGCGGGGCCACCGTCGTTGCACGTGCACATGCCGCCCGTGCAGCCCTCGCCGGAGGCGCACTTGTGGCCGCAGGCTCCGCAGTTGAACGGGTCCGTGTCCGAGCCCGTGCAAGCGTCGAACCCGTCCGAAGCGTCCGCCGCGTCGTTGCCCGAGTCGGCGGCGTCGTGCCCGCCGTCGTGCGCGTCGTTGCCGGCGTCGCTGCCGCCCGTCGAGCTGGTCGACGTGCCGCCGGTGCCGCCGGTGCCGCCCGTGTTGGACTCGTACGTCAGGAGGGGGGCGCAGGAGACCGCGATGGCGCCGGGAGCCGCGAGGGCGAGGACGGCGACAAGAAAGTACTTGCGGGAAAGCAATCTCGGCATCGTCATCAGAAGGTCCCCGTGAGCGCGCCGCCCCCGAGACCCGGGCCCATCCAGGGCGCGAAGTCGACGTGGACTGAACCTGTCTTCGGAGGTTGCTTGGGGGCGTGCTTGGTGCGCGCGATGCCGACGATGCCGATCGTGACCGCCGTGACGCCGACCGCGCCGAGGCCGATGGCGGCGCCGACGTCGCGGTTCCACGTGTCGAGGTTGGACTGCTCGCTGCCGTTCGGGATGGTCTTCGGGCAGATGTTGTTGGGGCAGTCGCTCCCGACCTTGCCCGACACGCTCACGTAATCGGCGAGGAAGTAGGCGCCCACGCCGAGCGCCACGACGCCGACGCCGCCGCTGACCCACGCCCACGTGGGGACCTTGTACTGGCTGGGGTCGTCCACCGGCTGGCCGCCCGGCCCGGTGCCCGGGCCCACCTTCTTCAGCGGCGGGTGCCCATCGGGGACGAGCGTGATCTCGATCGGCACCGTCTGGGCCTCGGCGAGCGTCACCTTCTTCTCGACCGTGAGGAAGCCGGGCGCCTTCACCACGATCGTGCGCGTGCCCGGGTTCGCCTTGCGCGGCAGCCCGATCGCCGCCGGCGGGATGGCCTCCCCGTCGAGCGTCCACTCGAACTCCGCGTCGGGCGGGAGGCCCTTCAACGTCACCACGATCGTCGCGATGCGCTTCTCGAGCCGCTCCGCGATCCCCGCCGCCTTGACGCGCGCGTCGGCGAACGCCTCCGGCTCGCCCGGCGTCTGCGGGAAGCGGTTGACCTCGAGCGCGATGACGCGCGCCTCGACGAACTGGCCCGTCGCCTCGAGCGCGGCGGCGTAGTCCATGCCGGTCGTGGGCACGTGCATGATGTCGTGCGCGGCCCGGAGCGGCTTGAGCGCGCCCTGGAAGTCCTTCGCCTCCATCTTGGCGCGGCCCTCGATCAGCAATGCGCGAGCTGTCTCCTTGTCCGCCGCGGTCGGCCCCGCGGCGAACGCGGTGGCCGGGCAGAGGACGAGGAGCGGCAGGGCGATCGACAGCGTGGAGAGCAGCCTCGACGGCCTGGGGCGGGGGCTCGGGGATCTCCCCGATCGCGAAGGTGTCGGCGGCATGGGGGGGAATGGGGCTCGGGGCATGGTCCTCAGAAACCAATCGTGTCCTTCTTGGGTGCGGGCGCTGCGGGTGCTGCGGCTGCTGCGGCGACAGGCTTCGCCGGCGCGGCGCGCCCGACGACGGGGCCTCCGACGACGGGCTTCCTCTTCTGCGCGCTGGGCGCGCTGCCATCGGTGTCGTCCATGTCAATCGACTTCGGCATCGTCTCGGCCTTGGGGGGCTCCGCCTTGGCCACGGGCGCCGAGGAGACGGCGGGAGCAGGGGCCGCGGTCGCCGCAGGCGGCGGCGTCACCGGGGCCGGGCTGCCGGTCGTGGCGGCCGCGGTGTGCCCGCCGTTGCTCGGGCCGCGCGTGGCAAAGTAGAGCCCGCCGGCGACGAGCGTGACGGCGAGGGCGCCGATGCCGATCGCGAGCGGCGTCTTGCTGGGGCGCGCCTCGGTGGTCGACGTCTCCGTGCCCACGAGGGTGGGCCCGGTGGGGGCCGGCGTCAGCGTCGATGGGCGTCCGTTCGAGCCCGTGGTCGCGCCGGTGATCGAGTTGCGGCTGGTGGAGCCGGTGGTGCCGAGGGCGCCGATCACGCCCGAGTCGCCGGCGACGCCCGAATCGCCGGCGATCCCTGCGTTGCGCGTCGGGTCGTGCAGCGCCTTCTCGAACTCGTCCGCCATCTCGCGCGCCGAGTTCCAGCGCTTGGACGCGTCGCGCTGGAGGGACTTCGCGATCCACGCGTCGATCGACTGCGGGAGATCGGGGCGGACCTCGCTCGCGGCGACGAACTGGGCCGAGTTGACGGCGACCGAGAGCGCGCCAATCGTCTCGCCGTTGAAGGGGCGGACGCCGGTGAGCGCCTGGTACGCGACGACGCCGAGCGACCATAGGTCGGTGCGGAAGTCGACGGCGCGCGAGCTCAGGAGCTGCTCCGGGCTCATGTAGAAGGGCGTGCCGAGCATGCTGCCCGTCGACGTGGCCGACATGTCGTCGTGGTTCAGCTTCGCGATGCCGAAGTCGAGGATCTTGACGAGGATGTCGTCGCCCATGTTGGCGAGGAAGACGTTGTCCGGCTTGATGTCGCGGTGCACGATGCCGACCTGGTGCGCCCGCGTCAGCGCCTTGCAGACCTGCTGGAGGATCGGCAGGAGCTCTGCGGGGGGAGGGGCCCGCCCCGCTTGATGCGGTTGCGCAGGTCCTCGCCGTCGAGCAGCTCCATGACGATGTAGGGCTCGCCGTCCTCCGTGATCCCGTTGTCGAACACCTGCGCGACGTGCGGGCTCTTGATCTGCGCCGCCGCCTGGGCCTCCGCCTGGAAGCGCCGTACGAAGGCGGCGTTGTTCGCGAAGTGCACGAACATGAACTTCACGGCCACCTGGGTGTGGAGCGTCAGATGGTCGGCGATCCAGACGCTGCCCATGCCCCCGCGGCCGAGTTGCCGGACGAGCCGCAAAGTTGGAGTGATGTGCTGGCCTTCGATCACCGTCGTCCTCCTCAACCCCGGTGGTTCCGGTGGTGTGCAGAACGGTCGCCACCATCCTACGAACGTTCAGGGATCCCGGTCAACACGGGACCCCGTTTTCATCGACGGATGGGCAGCCGGTTCGGTCTTTGGTCGCGTGGTGGGTTCCCCCGGCCCGGTCTACTCTCCTTCCTCTTCCCCCACCATCCCCAGCAGATTCGCCGGCCAACGCCCACGCCCCCCGGCCCCCTTCCCGCGCTGCGGGAGAGGGGGAGCCGGTCGTCGGGGGGGAGGGGCGCCGGGGAGGGGGTTCGTGGCCCCCCCTCGTGGCATCCGGTTTGCTTGAGCCTGCCCCCGACGCCCAGGGCGACGGCCGCTACGCTGCAAAGGGTGGGCTGCCACGCGGTTTTCGCGCTCGAAAGTCGTTCCGGGCGGGAGAAAGTGCGGTAAGGAGTGCGTCGAGATTTCGACGCCGGAGGGCTCGGGAAGCATGCTTCGCTATCGCGCCGACGTGAAGACGCTGATCTTCGTGGCGATCTACTTCGGGCTCGTCGCCCTGCAGTGGCTCCACGCGCCCCCGAGCCTCTGGCTCGCCGCCCCCCTCTTCGTCCTCACCTGCTGGTTCTCGTTCTTCGGCGCCGTCGCCACCCACAACACGGTCCACTCCCCCGTCTTCAAGAACCGCTTCGTGAACCGGGTCTTCCAGTGCGTCCTCACCCTGACGTACGGCAACCCGGTCAGCTCCTTCGTCCCGGGGCACAACCTCTCGCACCACAAGTACACCCAGTCGCGCCGCGACGTCATGCGGACGACGAAGACGCGGCACCGCTGGCACCTCCTGAACGGCCTCTTCTTCATCTTCCACGTCGCCGGCGCGATCATGAAGGGGGACCAGCGCTACTTCAGCGCCATGTTCAAGAGGAACCCGGCGTGGGCGCGGCAGATGGCGATCGAGTGGGTCCTCCTCCACGGCGTGTACGTCACGCTCCTGATCCTCGACTGGAAGAAGTTCCTCCTCTACGTCTTCCTCCCTCACAAGTACGCCGCCTGGGGCATCATCACGATGAACCTGCTCCAGCACGACGGCTGCGACGAGAAGAGCGAGTGGAACCACTCGCGCAACTTCGTCGGCAAGCTCGTGAACTGGTGGACGTACAACAACGGCTTCCACACCATCCACCACATGGAGCCCGGCCTGCACTGGAGCCTGCTCCCCGCCGAGCACGCGCGTCGCGTGGCCCCGTACGTCCACCCGAACCTCGACCAGCCGAGCCTCCTCGCGTACCTCTGGCGGACGTTCTTCTGGCCCGGCGAGCGCCGCACCTACGACGACGAGCCCCTCGTCCTGCCCGCGGAGGGGCCGGATGAGGAGTGGATCCCCGGCCCGAAGGAGACGCCGGGGGACGTCTCGCTCGGCGCCGTCGCGTAGAGGAGCGCCCGCTCCGGAGACCGGAGGCGCGTTGGATCTGCGCACCGAGGCAAGGTTGTGCTGCCGGCGCTACCCGGTTGGCGTCGCCTCTTGACGAAGACGTCCACGTGGCACATAGCGCGTTGCGCGAACGTCCGGGTGGCACGGCTCCTGGACCACCGGAGCCTCGACCGATGACGCACCCGCTCGCCGAACTCACCGCGGAACAGCTCCTGCGCAAGCGAAAGGGACTGCTCCGCGAGCTGCTGGCCGGGCAGCGCTTCGCGGACGTTCGGGTCGCGGTGCTGGGGGAGCTCGACGACGAACGAGCTCGTGGATCTCCTCGAGCTCCTCCTGCTCCAGGATGGCCTCCGCCCCACGTTTCATCAGGCCGACTACAACCGCTACTTCGAGGAGACGGTCCTCGATCCGAGCGCGCTGGTGGCCTTCCGGCCCGACGTGGTGGTGCTCCACACATCGAGCGGAGCGATCCACAATTTTCTGTCCCCTGGCGCCACCGAGGCGCAGCTCGAGGCGGCGCTGGCGAAGGAGCTGTCCCGGTACAAGCAGATCTGGGAGTCGGTCCTCGAGAACACCTCCGCCATCGTCGTACAGCACAACTTCGAGCCCCCGTACGCCCGTATCCTCGGCAACCTGGACGCCGTGGACGCGGCGGGTCGCGTCCGCTTCTGCCAGCGCATGAACGAGGCGTTCGCGGCCGAGGCGGGCCGCGAGGCGCGCCTCCTCGTCAACGATCAAGCCGGCGTCGCGGCGATGATGGGCCTCGACCGCTACCTCGACCCGCGGCGCGGCTTCCAGTACAAGATCATCACCACTCCGGAGGGCAGCCTCGAGGCTCGCGCGGTCGGTGGCGGCCATCTTCCGGGCCATCTACGGCCGGAGCCGCAAGTGCCTGGTCCTCGACCTCGACAACACGCTCTGGGGGGGCGTCATCGGGGATGACGGCGTCGATCGCATCCGGATCGGGAAAGAGACCGCGGAGGCGGAGGCGTTCACCGCCTTCCAGCAGTACTGCAAGCGGATCCGTCAGCGCGGCGTGCTGCTCGCCGTGTGCTCCAAGAACACGGACGCGATCGCGAGGGAGGGCTTCCGCCACCCGGACTCGGTGCTCTCGCTGGAGGACTTCGCGGCCTTCCGCGCAAACTGGGAGCCGAAGCACGAGAACTTGCTGGCCATCGCCCGCGAGCTCAACATCGGCGTCGACAGCCTGGTCTTCGTCGACGACAACCCCGCCGAGCGGGCCATCGTGGCCGCCCAGCTCCCGGCGGTGGCCGTGCCCGACGTCGGCTCCGACGTCACCCAGTTCATCCGCGTGATCGAGCGCGAGCGGTACTTCGAGTCGGTGCGCCTGTCGAGCGATGACGTCGCCCGGGCCAGCCAGTATGCCGCAAACGCGCAGCGGGTGGAGGCCGAGAGCCGCTTCGCCAGCTACGGTGAGTACCTCGACTCGCTCCAGATGCAGGCGGAGATCGGCCCGTTCACGCCGGTCTACATGGATCGCATCGCGCAGCTCATCAACAAGACCAACCAGTGGAACCTCACGACCCGGCGCTACACGAGGGGCGAGGTCGACCGCGTGGCGGAGGCCCCCGACCACGTGACCCTGTACGGGAAGCTGGCAGACGTCTTCGGAGACAACGGGCTGATCTCGATCATCATCGGTCGGCGCGAGGGCGCCGCGCTCCACGTCGACACCTGGCTCATGAGCTGCCGTGTCCTGAAGCGCGACATGGAGCTCGCGATGCTCGACGCGCTCGTCGCCTGCGCACAGCGCCTCGGGCTCCACTCGCTCATCGGCACCTACCTGCGAACCGAGAAGAACGGGATGGTCTCGGACCACTACGAGAAGCTCGGCTTCCAGTGCACGGCGAGGGCCGAGGACGGCAGCGCGTCGACCTGGCGGCTCAATCTCGCCGATGGCTACCGGCCACGAAACACTCACATCAAGGTGCTCTGACGATGCCGACCGACATCCTTTCACGGCTGCAGCCGATCTTCCACGACGTCCTCGACGACCCGAAGCTCGTCATCACGCGTGAGTCCAGCGCGAGGAACACCGCAGGCTGGGACTCCCTCGTCCATGTCAATCTGATCATGGCGGTCGAGGACGAGTTCAAGATCAAGTTCGCGCTCGGCGAGCTCGAGGAGGTCAAGAACGTGGGCGACATGATCGACCTGATGGAACGCAAGATCGCGAAGCGATGAGCGGGCGGCGCTGCCCTTGACGCGCACGTCGGGCTCGCGCACGCTCGCCGGGCGCGGCTAGATCTCGGGCGACCCGAGCGTCTCTCCAATGCTCTTCAATTCCTTTGCGTTCATCTTCGTGTTCTTGCCGCCGGTGCTGGCGGTGCGCTACCTCGTCGGTCGCTGGAAGGGGGCGCGCTGGGCGCAAGGGGTGCTCCTGCTCGCGTCGTGCGTGTTCTACGCCTGGGCGAAGCCGCAGCACATCCCTTTTCTCGTGGGCTCGGTCCTCTTCAACTTCGCGGTAGCGCGCGCGGTCGGCGGAGATCGGGATCAGAAGCTGCGCCGCCGCTGGCTCTGGGTGGGAATCGTCGCCAACGTGCTCTTCCTGGGCACGGTGAAGTATTCGCGATTCGTCGTGTCGATCGTCTCGACGCTGACGCGCGCCTCGCTGCCGAAGCCCGACGTGTGGTTCCCCCTGGGCGTGAGCTTCTACACGCTGACGCAGGTCATGTACCTGGTCGACTGCTACGAAGGGCTCTCGCAGCCGCACGGGCTCTTCGATCACCTCTCCTTCGTCGCGTGCTTTCCTTACCTCGTGTCGGGCCCGCTGGTGCGGGCGCGCCACATGGTGTCCCAGCTCCGGGAGAGCCGTGGGCCGTCGGCCGAGGCGTTCGGCCGTGGGTTGTTCCTCTTCGGCGTGGGCTTGTTCAAGAAGGCCGTGATCGCCGACTCCATCCGGAAGGTCGTCGACATCGGCTTCAAGCACGTCGGCAAGGTGTCGGCCGCCGAGGCGTGGATCGCCTGCATCATTTACTGCCTCCAGATGTACTTCGACTTCAGCGGGTACTCGGACATGGCGGTGGGCACGGGGCAGATGCTCGGTCTGCGCATCCCCATCAACTTCAAGGTGCCCTACCGCTCGACGTCCGTCCCCGAGTTCTGGCTGCGGTGGCACATCACCCTCTCGCAGTTCATCACGACGTACCTCTACACGCCCATCGTCCGGGCGAGGCGGAAGGTCACGCTCGCTCGGGCGGCGTTCGCGATCTTCGTCGCGATGACGATCGCCGGCCTGTGGCACGGGCCAGCGTGGACCTACGTGCTCTGGGGCACCATCCACGGCGTGGCGCTCGCCGTGACCCAGGTGTGGCGGAAGAAGATCAAGATCAAGCTCCCCGCCGCCCTGGGCTGGGCGCTCACGATGCAGGTCGTGCTGTTCAGCCTGGTCTTCTTCCGGGCGCCGGACCTCGCGACGGGATGGGGCATGTGCCGCGCCCTCTTCGGGCAACACGGGGCGCTGGGCATCTCGACCCTCGAGGGCGGGCTCAGCACGGCTGACCTGCGGATCCTCGCCGTGCCGGCGGTGCTCGCGGTGCCGCTCTCGTTGCTCGGCCCCGACTCCAACGACCTCGCCGACCGGCTCTCGCCGGGGTGGAAGACGGCCCTCGCGGTGGCCGGCCTGTACGGCGTCTCGTTCCTCTTCCTCAACTCGTCGCTGCCGCAGGACTTCCTGTACTTCGCGTTCTGAGCGTCACTCCTCCGGCTCGTCCGGAACGGGTGACCCGGAGCCGGAGGCGGGAGGCTCGACCTCTCGCGCCTTCCGGACGAAGCAGTGGGAGGGCGTCGTCGAGTGGACGAGGCCGATGTCCACCATCGCGTCGACGAGGCACTCGGTGTAGAGCCCCATGTCCCTCATGTCGAGGTGCGAGCCGTCCGGGGCCACGAACTGGTCGCATCCCCGGGTGATCCTCGAAGTGAATCGTCTGCTTGGGAAGCTTGGCGTGGAGGCGGTCCCAGTACTTGTCCTTCGGGTAGTGCTCGGCGTCAATCGTCCAGTGTTCGCCGGTCGAGGGCGCGCGGACGAAGGCGACGCGAACGCGCCGATCCGCGAGCTTCTTCAGGAGCGGTCTCACCTCGAGCGCTTGCTGGAGCCACTTGTCGGGGCTCGGCTCCGTTCGACCGTTGTACCAGGCGGTGAGGCGCTCGATGCGCGTCTTCTTCGCCTTCTCGGCGTCGACGAGCGAGTAGTCCGTCTGGCAGGCGCGATCGGCGGTGCACGTGCGGTAGCGGCGCTTCAGGACCGACTCGCCTTTGGCGAGGTTCATCAAGCTGGTGACGGGGCTGAAGATGCAGAGGTGCGCCTCGGCCAGCGCGCTCACGTGCGCCTCGAGCTTCCCCATGAAGGTCGCGCGCTCGTGGTAGTAACGCGGCCACCCCTCCTGCTCGTCCCAGGACGCCTTCTCCAGAGCGTGCTCGCTGACCTCCACGAGGATCGCCCCGTCGTGAAGGCGCGTGTCGGCTGCCAGGTCCTTGAGCGTCGCGAGCGGCGTCTTGCCGTTCACCGAGAGCTGGGCCGTGTGATACTCGGGGAGCCGCTCGCGCAGGACTCCCATGTCGGTCTCGGTTTGCAGGCGCGACGCGCCGAGGAGGATGAGGGGCTTGCCGAACAGCGGCCTCACCTGGTCGCGCTCGTAGGACCACAGGTCCATGTTGTCCTCGACCGAGGGGACGAGGCCAATGAGCCGCCACCCCGCCTCCATGAGCCCGAGGACGCCCACGAAGAGGGCCAGCGCGAGCACGTTCGTCGCGCGCCACCGGTCCTTGGGCACGACGCCCTGCGAGCCGGGAGCCGTTTCCTCAGGGGTCGAACTGGGTGAAGACACGCTCTCCTCCGGCAAGAAAGCCCATCAGCACACTCAGGGGAGGCTCGACGAGGCGCCGCTTTCGGGTGAGTTAACAAACGCCGGACAGCCGGTCAACCGCCGGGACACCCGGCCCCGACCGGACGGTACGCGGGCCAACCGGGGTGGACTGGGCTGCCCCGTGCGGGTACCCTTCCTCCCGTGGCCGAGGCCGAAGAGCTCTGCTCCAACTGCGGCGCCCCCCGCGCCGTGGGCTATGCCGCCTGCAAGTACTGCAAGACCCCGTTCGTGAAGGACACGCAGACGGACGCGATCCCGTGCCCGCGCTGCAACACGCTGAACGAGATGGGCGCGCAGAAGTGCGTGCAGTGCCAGGCGTGGGTCGTGGTCCAGTGCGTGTTCTGCCACGCCCTCTCCCCGCACAACGTCCCCGCGTGCGCCAAGTGCGGCGAGGCGTTCGCGGGCGCGCCCCAGCGCTTCGCGGAGCGGCAGCGCTCCCAGCAGCTCCAGACGGGGCTCGAGATTGCGGGCACCGTCGGCAACGTGGCCGCGTCGTTCCTCGGCGCGGCCGCGGGCGCCGGCCTCTTCAACCACCACGAGCGCCCGACCTACGGCGGCTACGATCAGCCCTCGCAGAGCGGCGACGGCTCCGGCGCCGGCATCTCCGAGTCCTCGGGGTCCGGGGACACCGGCGGGGGCATCCTCTCGTCGCTGTTCGGCGGCGACTCTTCCTCGGGCGACGGCGGCGGTGGCGATTCGGGCGACTCCGGCGACTCGGGCGGCGGCTTCTTCGACGATAGCTGACCGCCACGCGTTGACGCCCGTCGCGCCTCGGGCGAGGGTCCGCGCATGCGAGCCTTTCTTCTTCCGGCGGCGGCGTTCGTGGCACTGAGCGCCTGCGGTGGAAACGTGATCCTCGACGCGCCCTCCGGTGGCAAGGGCGGGGCCGGCGGGGCCACCTCCAACACCACCGGCTTCGGGGGCAACGGTGTGGGCATCACCGTCGCCACCACGGGCCCCGTCACCGACGCCACCACGGGCTTCGGCGGCAACGGCCCCACGGGCCCCGTCACCGACGCCACCACGGGCTTCGGCGGCAACGGCGGCGCGGGCTTCGGCGGCAACGGCACCGTGGGCTTCGGCGGCGCCGGCACCGGCGACCCCTGCTCGTCCGGCGCCGACTGCTCGCAGTGCCCGGACCCGAACTCGTGCTTCCAGTGCTACTCGATGGACCACCAGGCGGGGCTCCAGGACTACCAGAACCTCGTGAACTGCATCCTCTGCGTCGCCTGCCCCACGACGTGCTCGCAGTTCGGGAACCCCGGCACCTGCCCCGACCCTCCGCCGCCGCCGCCGACCAACTGCGACGTCGGTGGGCCCAGCATGCAGGCGTGCGACAGCTGCCAGAACTGCTCCATCCAGTCGACCTGCGCGGGCGCCGTCCAGGCCTGCGAGCAGAACCCGGACTGCAACGCGCTCCTCCAGGCCAACTGCCCTTGACCGGCGCGGTCACCCGCGAGATCCGCTCTCCCTCCGCGCGCGCTGAAACCCTGGCCGTCGCCCGCGCCCTCTTCCACATCGTCTTCTGGTCCGCCCTCGTCATCAGCGCCCAGACCTACGCCCCCGGCACGGCGGGCGCCGCCCCCTCGCCATCGTCCCCCTTCGAGCGCCGCTTCCAGGACCTGCCGTTCTCCGACCAGCGCATCTTCCGCGAGATCTCGGAGGGCGTCGCCGAGGCCGAGCGCATGCGGTCCACGACCGGCCGCTGGCCCACCGCGGACGACCTGGCCCGCCTCAGCGTGCCCCCCTTCGCGCCCGATCCCCTGGACCGCGCCGGGTACGCGTGGCGGAGCCTTCAGACCGGGAACAAGGCCGACTACATCGGCACGCCGTCCCCCGCGTCCGGGCGCGAGACCTTCGTCGTCATCATCGCCGAGCCCGACCCCGGGACACCGAACGATCCCCGCCAGCCCGTGGACGAGGTGCACCACCGTCTGGGCGACGGCACGATGATCCACGTGACGGTCTGGACGGGCCCCCCGCTCCCCGACGCGCGCGAGGCGGTCGGCGTGCTCCCGGTCGAGAAGGGGTACCGGCAGGTGCTCGCGGGCACGCCGGCCAGGTGAGGAGAGCGGCTCTCCGAGCCCGAGCCCGAGCCCTCCCGGATTTCGGGCGCGGGCTCGGGCGCGGGCTCGGGCTCGGATGAGGGGGAGAGAGGCCGGGGGGGATTCGCTCAGCCGCGGCGGCCGTGCGAAGAGGAGTGAGACGGGGCCGAGGCGCGCGGGGCCGACGCGTGCGACGGGGCCGAGCGCTGCGCGGGCTCGGCGCGGCGGGCCTCGTGGGCGGGCTCGGCGCGGCGGGCGTCGTGCGCGGGCTCGGCGCGGTGGGCGTCACGGGCGGGCTCGGCGCGGCGGGCGTCGCGGGCGGGCTCGGCGCGGCGGGCGTCGCGCATCGGCTCGCGACCCTGCGCCCCGCGCGGCGCCTCGGAGACGGCGCGCTCCCGTGCATCGTGCTCGCGGCGGTCCACCGCCCGGTCCGACTCACGCGCCACGCCACCGTGGTAGCGCTGCTCCCAGCCCTCGCGATCCCGGCGCGACCAGCCGCTGCGCGACCAGTCGTCGGCGTCCCGGCCCCAGCCCGCCGTCCGGCGCTCCCAGCCCCAGCCGTGGCACTCCCAGCGGCCACCGTAGTTCACCCAGTACGGCCGCACCCAGCCGAAGCCCATACGCCGCCCCGCCCAGTAGCCGGGCATCCAGTAGTAGCTCGCGCCGGTCCAGCGCCAGTAGCCGGGCGCCCAGAAGTAGTCGCCCGCGGGCCGGTACGTCACGTACTCGACGCGGAGCGGAGGGGGCGCGTACGGCGCCACGATGGCGCGGTCCTGCCAGAAGCCGCCGACCCACACGTAGTTCGTCGTCCCCGTGTTCCAGCGCCAGTAGCCGGGCGACCAGACGGCCTGCGCGCTCGGCGCGACGCCCTGCACCTCGACCTGCGGCGCCGGGGGCGCCGGGATGTTCACCTGCGTGTCGTCGTTGTCCGAGACGCCGGCGGGGTCCTGCTGGTCCTGCTGGTCTTGCGCCTGCGTGTCCTCCCCGGGGGCGGCCTCGTCGTCGATGGCCGCGCGCGACTTGCAACCGATCGCGCTGAGCGACCCCATCATGATTGCCACCGCCACCAGGCCGATTCGATTGAAGTTCATGGTCCGCGTCCTTCCAGGGTTCGGTGATACGGTAGAGCAAGCGCCGGACCAGCCCCGAGGTACGCCGCGGGCGTGAATACCCCCGCGATTTTCGGGGTCACCGGCATCACGGGAGGCGTAACAGGGGGCGTAACGCGGGGCGGTTACGCTCCCCCCGGCGGACGTGACACGCTGCCCGGAGAAGTCGAGACGCTGCCCCGCGGAGTCGAGGCGCTGCCCGTCGAGCGAGCGACGCTGCCCGGCGGGGATCAGACGCTGCCCCGCGAGGTCGAGATGCTGCCCGTCGAGCGAGGGACGCTGCCCGGCGGGGACGAGACGCTGCCCGGGGAAGTCGAGGCGCTGCCCGGCGGGGATGAGATGCTGCCCGGCGAAGTCGAGACGCTGCCCGTCGAGCGAGAGGCGCTGCTCGGCGGGGACGAGATGCTGCCCGGCGAAGTCGAGACGCTGCCCGTCCAGCGAGAGGCGCTGCCCTGCGAAGTCGAGACGCTGCCCGTCGAGCCAGGGACGCTGCCCGGCGAGCGAGCGACGCTCCCTGTTGAGGGAGAGACACTGCCCGGCGAAGTCGAGACGCTGCCCGACGGGGATGACGCGCTGCCCGGCGAGCGAGAGGCGCTGCCCGGCGAAGTCGAGGCGCTGCCCGGCGAGAATGAGACGTGCCCGCGCCCCGTGGGCGTGAGCGCCCGTCGGCGCTCGGTCTTCGCCGAGACACGGCCCGCTTCCCGTGCTACCCGACGGCGCTCCGGCCATCGTCTGGCTTTTCCTTCATCCTTGCACCACGGAGCCCCCATGCCCCGTTCGCCCTCCCGGCGGGAGCGCCTCCTCGCCGCCGCTGCCGCGGTCGTCGCCTCCGCCGCGCTCGTGTGCTGCGGCCCCAACGTCATCCTCGACTCCAAGCAGGGCAGCGGGAACGGCGCCGCGGGCACGGGCGCTGGGGGCTCGACGGGGACGGCTCGATGAGCATCGGTGTGACGGCCGTCGGCGTGGGCGGTGGTGTCATCGTCGGGGACACCGGCGGGGCGGGGGTCGGCGGAGCTCCAATCGGTGTCGGCGGGGCGGGGGTCGGCGGAGGTCCGATCGGCGTCGGCGGGGGCACGGTCGTCGGTGGCTGCGTCGTCCCGATGGGGCCGAGCATCACCGCGTTCAATCAGGCCGGCGCGACGGGCGCGTGGAATGATCCCTCCACCGGCCTCTCCGGCAACCTCTTCCTGAACGCGCCCCTCGGGGGCTCCTTCTCCGTGCACGGCATGGTCGGCACGGGGTTCGAGTACCAGCAGCAGCAGGACGTCTACGGCCAGTACGCGAACGACGCGAGCTTCGGCGTCCACTTCACGGGCTGTGTGAACGCCTCGCCATTCTCGGGGCTCGCCTTCGAGGTCAACCCCGTCGGCGTCCCCGCCGGCTCCGACCCCGTGCTCCAGGTGCTCACCGTCTCCAACACGCCGGCCCCGTACGGCAAGTGCGTCGCCCTGAACCCGGGCGACTGCGCGCCGCTCGTCTACGATACCGGAGGCGCCACGTTCGGCAGCGGGACGCCCTACACCGTGACCTGGGACCAGCTCGCCGGCGGCAACCCTCCCGAGCCGGGCAAAGTCGCGGCGACGGAGATTGTCGGCCTGGCGTGGGTGATCAACGAGTGGATCGGCCCGCCTCCGGAGCCGGCCGGGATCGTCGTCCAGGTCAACAACGTCGCGTTCATTCCCTGAGGGCGGCGGCGCGCAGCTCCCCCAGCACCCACCGCGCGATCTCCTCCCCGCCCAGCCCGTCGAAGTGGAGCCCGTCGGGCCGGATCGGCGCCCCCTGGCTCGTCAGCGTACACGCGCCCCCCGGGCAGAGCTTCCCCACCAGATCCAGCACCTGCACGCCGGGCACCGGGGCGGCGGCCTCGCGGAGCGTGTCGTTGAAGCAGTCGACGAGCGCGTGCGGGGTCGACGCCGCCCAGTTGCCGACGGGGTAGGGGACGAGCGTCAGGAAGATGCGCCCGCCGCGCCCGCCGAGCAGGATCAGGTTGCGGCGCAGCTCCGCGACGTAGGCGGCGCGCCAGCCTGCGGCGCATGGCT
Source organism: uncultured delta proteobacterium (assembly GCA_963827955.1). Classification (GTDB taxonomy): domain Bacteria; phylum Myxococcota_A; class Polyangia; order Polyangiales; family Polyangiaceae; genus CAWHDJ01. The sequence continues at coordinate 1,597,262 of CAWHDJ010000018.1, forward strand.
TCTGCCACCGCGCGTCGATCTGCACGGGCGCGTAGAAGCCGCCGCCGAGCACGATCAGCGTCACCTCGGGGCGCACCTCGTCCGCGTCGTGTGCCCAGTGGGCGTCGCAGTCCCCGCCGTCGTGCGCGCGGTTGTTGAGCGAGCGGGTGGGGAGCTGGTCGTGCAGGATGCTGCAGTCGCCGATGCCGCGGGCGACGACGAAGGGCCGGTACGGCGGGCTGCCGGGCGGGACCGTGCCCTGCACGAAGCGCATCCGGTCGCCGAGCGCGACCGCCACCGAGTCGCCGAGGACCAGGATCTTCGTGCTCCCCTCGGGCACGCCGCCGGCGGGCAGCGCGCGGATCGCCTCCGGCTCGGGGTCGCGCGCGCCGCGCGTGCCGACGAGGAGCGCGGCCGCCGCGCCCGCGAACGCCGCGGGGACCACGAAGGCGGGCCTGCCCCAGGGGATCCCGCGCTTGCGGATGGGCTGCTCGAGCCAGCGGTACGACGCGAGGGAGACGGCGGCCGTGGCGGCGAGGCGGATCGCCGACACGGCCGCGGCGCCGAGGTGCGTCCGCTCCGGCGTGATCGCGACGAAGATCGGCCAGTGCCATAGATAGACGCCGTAGCTCACGAGCCCCACCTTCGTGATCGGCCCCCACGCGAGCGCGCGGCCCACGTGGCTCCTGGGCCCGGCGTCGGCGCACGCGATGAGCACGAGCGCCGCGATCTCGGTGGCCCAGAAGCCGCCGCGGTAGAGGGAGGGGCTCTCGCCATCGAGGCGCGCCCACGCGAACGCGAGGCCGGCGAGGGCGACGAGGCCGGCGGCGTCGAGGGCGCGCCCGCGAAGCGCGAGGAGCGCGGGGCGGAGGGTGAGGGCGCACGCGAGCGCGGCGCCGACGAGGATCGCGGCGCCGCGGGTGTCGGTGCCCTCGTAGGCGCGGGCGGTCGACCCGGGCACGTAGAGGACGAAGAGGGCGGCGGCGGAGGCGACGGCGAGGGCGAGGCTCGCGCGGAGGAGCGCCCGCGCCGATCCGCGCGAGGTGCGGAGCACGGCGAGCGTGAGGAGGGGCCAGAGGACGTAGAACTGCTCCTCGATCCCGAGGCTCCAGGTGTGCGCGAAGGGCGAGGGGGCGCTGAAGAGGGCCCAGTAGCTCCGGCCGGCGAAGATGGATCGCCAGTTGGCGACGTAGGCGAGCGTGGCGAGGCCGTCCCAGCGGATGCGCCCGAGCTCCGTCGGCGCGGCGAAGCGGGCGGCGCCGGCCGCGACCACCGGGACGAGCGCGAGGAGGGCAGGGAAGAGGCGGCGGGCGCGCCGGATCCAGAAGTGGGGCAGGTCGATGCGGCCCGTCGCGGCGTGCTCCGCGAGGAGGAGCCTCGTGATGAGGAAGCCGGAGAGGACGAAGAAGAGGTCGACGCCGAGGTAGCCGCCGCGGAGGCGCCCGTCGTGGAAGAGGAGGACGCCGATCACGGCGAGGCCGCGGAGGCCGTCGAGCGCCGGGATGTGCGGGAGGGCCCGCGCGGCGGGGCGCGGCGGAGGCGGGGGGCTGGGCGGGTCGGTCGCGGACGGCACGAGCGGCCCTACCCTTACACGGGTCAGGGCGGGAGGTCCCGGCCGTCGACTTCCAGGCGGTAGACCGATGAGGACACGTGTTTCCCTCGCTCCCGCAGGACGTCGATGGGAAAGTACGCGCGGCGCCCGGCGGGGCTCGCGACGGTGAGCCCGGAGGAGAGCTCCTGCTCGAAGCTCGCGTCGTGGAGGGTGAAGAGCCCGAAGAGCAGGGTCTCCTTCGCGCCGTAGACCAGGACCGTGGTGCCGCCCGCGGGCGCCGTGTCGGTGTCGGCCGGCGGCGGTCCGGACCCGCGGTAGACGAGGATGTCCGTCGTGGTCCGGTTCACGATCTGGAGCGATTCGTGCTCGGGCTTGCAGCTCGTCGCCGCCAGGGCGAGCACGGCCGAGATCACGATCGGCCAGCGTTCAGACATTGGACGTGAACTGTAACAGCGGGTCGACCGTGCGACAACGCGCGGGGCGGACGCACGCCCGCGGATCGAGCGTCGCCGACCTTCCCGTGTCGCCGCGGGCCTCCTAAGCTCCGCGCCCCATGGGAAGCACGCTCGCGTTCAGCGGGACGGTGAAGGCGGACGCCCCCGCGGGTGGTTTCGCGGTCGACGAGATCGTGGCCGGGCGCTACCGGCTCCTCGCGCGGCTGGGCGAGGGCGCGTCCGGGCAGGTCTTCAAGGCGTGCCACATGGACGTGCCCGAGCACCGCGTCGCCCTCAAGATCATGGGCGGGCGCAGCTTCTCGGCGCGCGACGCGGATCAGGAGATGCGCCGCCTCGCGGCCGTCGCGCACCCGAACGTCGTCCAGCTCGCCGACCACGGGCTCGTCTTCGACGCGCACGGCGCGATCTCGCACGTGTGGTTCACCATGCCGCTCTACGAGGGCACGACGCTCCGCCAGCGCATCGCCGGGGGCCCGCTCTCCCTCCGCGAGGCGCACGCGGTCTTCGTCCCCATCGCGCGCGGGCTCGCGGCCATGCACGACGCCGGCCTCCGCCACCAGGACGTCAAGCCCGACAACCTCTTCCTGGCCGACGTGGCCGGCGACGTCCACCCCCTCGTCCTCGACCTCGGCGTCGCCACCGACAAGCGCGCCCTCGGCCCCGTCGCCGGCACCTTCGGTTACGTCGCGCCCGAGCACCTCCGCGCCATCGTGCGCATGCTCGCCGGGCACGGCGAGAGCGTGCCGCTCACCGAGGCCATCGACACCTACGGCCTCGCCGTCACCCTGCGAGAGGCGCTCGTGGGCCTCGCCGCGCCGCCCTCGACCGTGCGCGCCGACGCCCTCCTCGAGGCGCTCCCCCCGCGCCCGGACGCCGGGCAGCTCGCCGAGCTCGAGGCCGAGATGCTCGCCGTGCATGCCGAGCGCCAGAAGGACCCTCTCCCCCACGGCACGCTCCACGGCGTTCGCGGCGGCGCGCGCGAGCTCGGCGACGCGCTTCCGCGAGTGGATGCACGACGACCCGGAGCGGCGCCCCACCATGAAGGCGTTCGCCGAGCAGCTCGACGTCCTCCTCGAGCCCGAGCGCCGGGCCCAGGCCCGCCGCCGCGCGCTCATGATCGGCGCGGGCGTCCTCGCGGCCGGCGGCATCGCGGCCTCGCTCGCCGTGGCCTACGGCGAGAGGAGCGCGATCGCGCTCCGCGTCTGCCAGTCCTCGCTCGACTCGATGGAGGGCAAGCTCAACGAGGGGACGGCCACGCTCGGCGAGTGCAAGACCGTGCTCGCCGTCGCCGCCGGCGACCGCAAGCAGTGCCGCGACGACCTCGCCAAGGAGGTGTCGCTCCGCGAGTCGATGGCCGGCACCAAGACGGGCTGCACGCCGGCCGAGAACACGAGCTACTCGAAGCTCATCGTCGACTGCCGCAAGGAGCGCGACGGGATTCCGGGGCGAGCGGGACGCGCTCGCGTCGAAGCTCGACACGACGAGCAAGGACCGGGACGGCCTGCGCGCGAGGCTCGACGCGACCTCCAGGGAGCGGGACGACCTGCGCGGCAGGCTCGACGCGACGTCCAGGGAGCGGGACGACCTGCGGGGCAAGCTCGACGCGGCGGCCAAGGACCGCGACGGCCTCCGGGCGAGGCTCGACGCCGCGGGCAAGGAGCGCGAGGGCCTGCAGGCCAAGCTCGACGCCGCGGAGAAGGACCGCGACGGGGCACGGGCCTCGCTCGACGCGGCGGGAAAGGAGCGCGACCTTGCGAAGGCCGAGAGGCAGCGCTGCGAGGGGGATCTCGCGGCGTGCCATGCAGCGCCGCGCGCCCCCGGCGCGCCGGTCATGCCCGCGTCCACGCCGGCGCCGCCCACGGGGGCGCCGCGCACGGGGCACTGAGCGGCGGAGGCTCGCCTCTCCGGAGGAGCGCAATCCTGGTCGGTGCCCGGTGGCCTCACCGGCCAATCTGTCTCTGCTCGAATGCCCGTGTCCCCGGATGCCCTGTGGGCGACACGACATCGTCGGATCCACGAGACATGATTGTACGCAAGAGCGGCCCGGTGGCGCGCAGAGCGGTCCTGCATCCGTATGCCCCGCCGGCGAACGTGCTCTTCTGGATCCGGGCCACGTTCCCGATGTCCATCTCGTTCGAGGAGGCGTCGAGCCATGTGCCGCGCATGCGCGACATCCTCCGCGGCTGCCCCAAGGACAAGACCGTCCCCTGCACGGACGCGAACCGCGCGCACCCGGAGGTCAAGGACGTCGTCTCCGCAGCTCGGGCGGCCCGACGACGGCACCGGCGTGACCGGCTTCTCGCGGCTGCTCCAGCCGCCGCTCATGGTCGTCGCCCACCGCTGGCGCGAGGCATACGTGGTCCGCCGCGGCCCGGTCGCGGCGTCTTCGGACGAGGGCGAGGAGGACGGGGCCGACCCCGACACGGTTCAGGCCAGGCAGGACCGCCCGGGCCACCACGGGCACGACAGGTAGCGAACACACGGCGGAACGGGCAGCAGCGGTGCGATGGGAGCGCGATGGCCTCACGGGCAAATCGGATCCGAGCCCGAATGCCCGTGTGCGCATGTTGCGATTGGAGCCGAGTGCCCCATCGGCAAACGTGCGCGACATTACTTAATTTGGACCGGAGGCGGCTTAAGGAAACTTAAGCTCGAAGCAACGTGGTGACCGCCGATGGCGGACAAAACATCCGACGATGTTTGCCCTCGCTGGCAGATGCCGCCTGATCAACCACGGACACGAAAGGCAGGCGAGGGGCGAGGCCCTTCGATTTCGGCGGATGGAACACATGGCGGAACAGCAGCACGAAGGGCCCGTACCGGAGCAGGAGTGGCCGACGCTGGAGGCGCTCCGGGTCTGGTACATGCGTCGCGTGATGGATCGCGCCGGCAACCAGAAGGGCCGCGCGGCGCGGATCCTCGGCGTCGATCGCCGCACGCTCAACCGGTGGCTCCGGGAGGCAGGCGACGTGGAGGCGCGCGCATCGGCGGCGCCGCGCCCCCCGCGGGCGGAGGCCCGCGCCTCGCCGCGGCCCGGCGCCGACCAGGGCGACTGGCGCGAGCTTCTCGACGCTCCGGCTCGAGTACATCCACCGTGTGGTCGAGCACACCCGGAACAAGACCCGCGCGGCGGAGATCCTCGGCATCGACCGGCGGACCCTGAACCGGATCCTCGCACGCGAGCGCGTGCGCGCCGGCGGGGCGGAGCGCTGAGCCTCACTCCCGCCAGAGCCCGCTCCGCGCGTCCTGCACCAGCACCCGCCCGTGGCACGACATCGCCCGCATCGCGTCCGGCGTGGGCTGTAGCTCGGTGCAGCCCTCGGGCAACGGGTAGTCGGCCGCCACCGGCTGCGTGACGGCGTCCCTCGGGTAGGTGCCCGCGTTCGGGTCCCCCGGCGTGCCACTCGGGAGCCGGTCGGCGACGGCCATGCCGACGCGTGAGCCGACGATCGCCGCGGCTCCCAGGATCTTGAAGATGCCGCCGGCGCCCTTGCACCCGAAGGTGCAAAAGAGCATGCCCATCAGCACCGCCAGGCGAGGCCTCGTCGCAAGCATCGCCGGACGTCAAGCAAGCGCCCTGCCAAGCGCGAAGTCGCGCGGAGCCGGGCTGCATCGTGCGGGTCGCGGGCGGCGCGCCGCGTGCGCGCGCGAACATGCGTACGCGCTCCGGCCCGGTCGTGCACAGCGAATCGGTCGCCATGCGCGCGGGCTCAATCCGCGCAGCAGCGGAACCCGGTCGAGTAGTCCCAGTACGACGTGTCGTGCGCCGTCGTGGCGTAGAGGCAGCCCGGCCCGTTCTGCGACGTGTCCATGTAGTAGCCGCCGCGGAACGTGCCCGCCGGGTCGGCCGTCCACTCGTGGACGTTGCCCATCATGTCGAACGCCCCCTCCGCCGTCTCGCAGCCGGTGCGGGAGCCGGTCAGGTCGACCGTCTCGGGGAGCTGGTCGATGCAGGCGTTGTCGAGCATCGTGTAGATCCAGCTCGCGCTCGTCCCGTAGTACTCCTCGGCCGGGTGCTCGGCGCGGTGGTCGTTGCAGACGCCCGGCTCGTCGGTGTCGCCGTAGGGGTAGGTGTCGCCGTTCGGCCCCTGGCACGCGCGCAGCCACTCCGCGTCGGCGCAGAGCCGCTTGCCCGCGTTCATGCACGCGACGCCGGCCTGGTCGCCCGAGATGTAGGCTTGCGGCACCGTGCCCGCGACGGAGACGGCGCGCACCGCCGTGGTCCCGGGGTTGTCGAAGGGGCACCACGGCGAGCCGTCGTCCATGCGCACCAGCGTGGCCTCGTACTTGTCGACGCAGAACGTGGTGACACGGAGCATCCCCGGCGGGCATCCGCCCTCGCCGGGCGCCTCGGTCGTGTTGCCCGCGTTCGGCTGCGGGCGCGGCGTGGCGTTCGGGTCGCAGAGCGCGAGGCCATAGGGCGTGCAGCACTCGACGTTCGAGGGGCCGGCGCAGTAACCCGGGGTCGTGGTGTGGTCGCTCATGGCCGTGCAGGCCGACGTATCCGTGCAGCTCCCCGGGACGCCGAGGACCGCGCAGTCGAAGCTGGCCCCGTCCGACGCGTCGCCTCCCCCGGCGTCGCCTCCCTCGCCGCCCGTGCCCGCGCTGCTGCTCGCCGCACCCGCGCCGCCTGCGCCGGCGCTGATCGTGGCGCCCTTGCCGCCCGCCCCCGCGGCGCCGCCCGCCGTCGCGCTGCCGACCGCGCCCTCACCGCCCGTGCCCGCGGACGTGCCGGCGCCGGCGCCTGCGCAGGCGCCGGCGAGGAGGAGGGTGGAGGCGAGGGAAGCGAAGCGCAGCGTCATGCGCCCCCAGGATATCGCGGTTCGGAAACGTGGGGGAGACGCCTCCTCACCCCTCGCGGGACCGGACCGCGTCCGCGAGCGGCGCTCGCGCCACGGCGCGCAGCGCCGGCCACTGCGCGAAGAGCAGCACGAGGGCGACGCCGGCGGCCGCGGTCGCGACCGTCAATCGCGACATCACGAACGGGAACGCGAACAAATCGTTCGAGTAGAGCGCCAGCACCTCCCGCGTCGCGAGCACCGCGAGCGGGAGCCCGAGCGCGAGCCCGAGGAGGGCGATGAGCGCGTGCTCGAGGGTGAGCCCGAGGGCGATCTCCCGCATCAATCGGCCGAGCGCGCGGAGCGTCGCGATGTCACGCGCGCGCTCGACGACGCTCAGCGTCGCGGTGTTGAAGAGGATCGCCGCCGCGAGCACGACGCCGAACGCCAGCATCGTCCCGAGCATCGCCCAGCCGAGCCCCATGAGCGCGTCCGTCTGCGCGCGCATCGCGGCGAGGTCCTGCACGCGGGCGGCGATGGGCAGCTTCGAGACGGCCTCGTGGAGCGCCGCCGCGCGGCCCGGCTTCGCCGTCACGACGGCCGACGTGACGAGCCCCTCGACTCCCAGCGCGCGCTGCGCGTCCGCGAGCCGCGCCGACGCGAGCGACCCCATGGCCGCGTCCGCGAGCCCGCTGACGCGGAACGTGGCGTCCGGGCCCGCGGGCAGGGGCGAGACGCGCACCTCGTCGCCGACGCCGACGCCGAGCTTCTTCGCCATCGCGCGCGTGACGACGAGGCCCCCAGCGGTGGGCGGGACGGGCGCGCCGTCGAGGTCGATCGATCGCAGGAGCGCGGCGTGCTCGGGGAGGCCCTGGAGGACCGCGTCGTCGTGGCGCCCGCCGGCCGAGATCCTCACCGGCAGCGCGAGGACGGGCTCCACGGCCGAGGCGTCGGGCATCGCGCCGAGGCGCGCCACGGCCGCCGCGGCCGGCATCGGCGCGACGAGATCGACGCAATCGTCGAAGGCCATCGCGCCGTGGAAGATCGCGTTCATCGTGGCGCGCATCGAGTCGAGCATCGCCCCCGTCGTGAGGACGAGCACGAGCGCCGCCGCGACGCCGAGCGCCGTCCCGAGCGCGCGGACGGGACGGCCGAGGATGGCGCGGATGGACATCCGCACCGCGAGCGGCGCGCGGAGCCTCCGGGAGAGCTTCGCGAGCGGGCCCGTGCTGGGGCGCGGGGGGCGCATCGCCTCCGCCGGCGCGAGCCGGCTCGCGCGGAACGCGGGCAGCCACCCTGCCACGAGCGGAATCCCTGCGCCGAGCAGCACGCCCCACGCGGCGAGGTCGCCGTGGAGCCTCGCCGTCACGAACGGGATGCCGAGCTCCGCCGCGTACTCGTGCGTGAGCGCCCGCCCCGAGGCGACGCCCAGCGCGGCGCCGAACGCCGAGCCCGCGAGGCCGAGCGCGAGCGCGTACGCGAGGTAGTGCCCGAGCACCCGCGCGCGCCCGACGCCGAGCGCCATGAACGTGCCGATGATCGATCGCTGCGCGTCGACGAGGCGGCTCAGGATCGAGGCGACGATGAACGCGCCCACCCCGAGGAAGAACATCGGGAAGAAGGCCGCCATCCCCTTGTATCCGTCCACGTCCATCTGGAGGAGGCGCACGCCCGGGAGCTCGTCCGACGGGACGGCGCCGAGGACTCGGGCCTCACCAATCGCGGCGCCGATGGCGCGCACGACGGGCTCGTTCATCGCCCCTGCTGCCCGCTGGACGAGGATCTGGTTATTGTCGCGCGCCGTCGCCGCGACGTCGAGGCCGGCGAGCCCGCGCGCGCCGGAGGGGCTCGCGGCGACAATCGCGCTCGCGATGTCCGAGAGCGCGCTCCTCCGCATCCAGCCGACGCCGAACGCGTCGGGGCTCGGCATCGGATCGCCGTCGTCGCGCGCGACCCAGAGGTACTCCGCGCTCACGGCGACGCCGCTCACCCGGAGCGCCCGCGAGAGGCCGGGCGCCTGCACCTCGATGGTGTCGCCCGCCGCGAGCCCGAAGTGCGCCGCCAGGTGCTTCTCGAGCAGCACCTCGCCCGGCCCGCGCGGGAGCGCGCCCGAGAGCAGGAGCACGCGATCGAGCGCGGGCTCCCCTCCGTCGGGGAGCGACATCACGCGGAGCTCGACGCGCGAGGCGCCGCGCGGCGCCGCGATCGGCAGCGAGGCGACGACGCGGCCCTCTGCCTCCGCGACGCCGGTCGCGTGCCGCACGCGATCGACCTCCGCCGGCGAGGCGGCGGCCACGGCGACGTGGAGATCGGCGAGCGCGAGGCGCGCGCGGGTGTCGGCGTAGCTGTCGCGGAGGTCGAGGTAGCCCGCCGCGGTCGACACGAAGAGGAGCACCCCCAGCGCCGTGACGGCCAGCACGGCGATCGCCTGGCCCCTCTGCCTCGAGAGAATCGCGGACGAGCTTCTTGGCGTAGATCATGGCACCCCCTCCTCAGGCGCACGCCGCCGCGCGCCGCTCGTCGGAGGCCACGCGGCCGTCGCGGAGCCGGATGATCCGATCGGCGAACGAGGAGAGCCCCTCGTCGTGCGTGACGACCACGACGCCGCAGCCGTCCGCGTGCGCGGAGTCGCGCAGCAGGCCGGCGACGGCGCGCCCCGTGTCGTGATCCAGCGCGCCGGTCGGCTCGTCCGCGAGCAGGAGCCTCGGCCTCTTCGACAGGGCGCGCGCGACGGCGACGCGCTGCTGCTGCCCGCCCGAGAGCTCCGACGGGAAGCGATCCTCGAGGCCCTCGAGGCCGACGCGCGCGAGCCACGCGCCGGCGTCCGCCTCGGTGCCGCCGCCGAGCTCGGCCGCGACGAGGACGTTCTCGCGCGCGGTGAGGCTCGGGACCAGGTTGAAGAACTGGAAGACGAAGCCCACGACCTCGCGGCGGAAGCGCGTGAGGCCCGCGACGGAGAGCGCGCCGAGCTCGCGCCCGTCCACGACGACGCGCCCGTCGCTCGGCCAATCGAGGCCCCCGAGGAGGTTCAGGAGCGTCGTCTTGCCCGAGCCGCTCGGCCCGAGCAGGAGGGTGACCTCCCCGGCGGAGAGCCGTAGATCCGTCGGCGCGAGCGCGCGCGTCTTCACGGCGTCGCCGTACACCTTGCTTGCCCGGTCCAGCGTCGCGAGCGTCATCGTCGTCCTCCCTCTCGCATCGTACGTGGCGGGGTATCGTTTGAATAGAAACGAGTGATGCCTTTATGGGTCGGCTCGCTCCGAAGGCAAGCGACGGACGCGGACTAAGGGGGCCTCACGACGAGGCTCGGCGTGGAACCTCCGCGAGCGCCCCCTCCACCGCGGCGAGCGCCTCGGCCAGCGTGGCGTCGTCGATGACGAGGGGTGGGAGCAGGCGGAGCACGTTCCCGTACGTGCCGCTCGTGAGCACGACGACGCCCTTCTCGTAGCAGCGCCGCGCAACGGCGACCGTGGCCGCCTTGTCCGGCTCCCGGGTCGCGCGGTCCTTGACGATCTCGACGCCGCGCATCGGGCCGAGGCCCCGCACGTCGCCAACGCACGGGTGGCGCTCCTTCCACCGATCGAGCCGGGACGCGAGGGTGTCGCCGATCGCCCTCGCGCGCGCGAGGACGGCGCCGCCTCCGGCCTCGAACGCGTCGAGCACGGCGAGCGCCGCCGCGCACGCGACGGGGTTGCCGCCGAAGGTCCCGCCGATGCCGCCTTCGACGGGCGCGTCCATGATCTCCGCCCTCCCCGTGACGGCGGCGATGGGCAGCCCCGAGCCGAGCGCCTTGGCGAGCGTCAGGAGGTCGGGCACGACGCCGTGCCGTTCGCACGCGAAGAGCGTCCCAGTCCGCCCGAAGCCCGTCTGGATCTCGTCGAGCACCAGCACGATCCCGTGCGCGTCGCAGAGCGCCCGGAGCCCCCGCAGGAACGAGGGCGGCGCCGGGACGACGCCCCCCTCGCCGAGCACCGGCTCGACGACGATCGCCGCGACCTGATCCGCGCCAATCTGGTCCTGTACGATCGCGCGCACGGCGCGGAGGCAAGCCTCGGCCGCGTCGGGCACCGGGCTCCGGTACGCATAGGGGAACGGGGCCCGGTACACCTCGGGCGCGAAGGGGCCGAACCCTCGGCGGTACGGCGTCGCCTTCGCCGTCAGGGTCATGGCCATGTGCGTGCGGCCGTGGAAGGCGTGATCGAAGGCGACGACGGCCTGCCGCTTCGTGTACGCGCGGGCGATCTTGACGGCGTTCTCCACGGCCTCGGCGCCGCTGTTGGCGAGGAAGGTCTTCTTCGGGAAGTCGCCCGGCGCGAGCCTGTTCAGGCGCGCGCAGAGCGCGACGTACCCCTCGTAGGGGAGCACGTTGAAGCTCGCGTGGAGCAGGGCTTCGGCCTGGGCCTTCACCGCGGCGACCACGGGCTCGGGCGTGTGGCCGAGGTTACAGACCCCAATCCCCGAGGCGAGGTCGACGAGGTGGTTGCCGTCGACGTCCTCCACGATGGCGCCGTGCGCCCGCGCGACGAAGATCGGGGTCGCGTGGAAGGGCCCGCGCGCCACCGCCTCCCGCCGCGCCTCCATGAGCGCGCGGCTCCGCGGGCCTGGCAGCTCCGTCCGGATCTGGATGCGTGTCATGGGGCGAAGGCGGCCCGCCCCTCAGTACCAGCCGAGGGGGGCCTCCTCGAGGTGGACGTTGATCTGCTTGGTCTCGAGGTACGCCTCGATGCCGTGGAGCCCCAGCTCCCGGCCGATGCCGCTCTGCTTGTAGCCTCCCCAGGGCATCTGGTTGTACGTCGGGTGGTACGTGTTCACCCAGACGATCCCCGCGCGCAGCGCGCGAGAGACGCGGTGCGCGCGGAACACGTCGCGGGTCCAGACGCCGGCGGCGAGGCCGTACTCGGAGTCGTTGGCGATGCGGATCGCGTCCTCCTCGTCGTCGAAGGGGATGACCGAGAGGACGGGGCCGAAGATCTCCTCGCGCGCGATGCGCATCTCGGGGCGAGACGTCGTCGAAGATCGTGGGCAGGAGGAAGAAGCCCCGCGAGAGGGCCTCGCCCGCCGGCCGCTTGCCGCCCGCGACGAGCCGCGCGCCCTCCTCGATCCCCAGCCGGACGTAGCCCTCCACCTTCTCCCGGTGCGCCGCCGAGATCAGCGGGCCCATCTTGACGCCCTCGTCGAGCCCGTGGCCGAGCTTGATCCGGGGGATCTTGGCGAGCATCGCCTCCACCAGCCTCCTGTGGATGAATCGCTCGACGAGCAGGCGCGAGCCGGCCGAGCAGACCTCGCCCTGGTTGGCGAACGCGGCGAAGAGGGCGCCGTCGACGGCGGCGTCGAAGCTCGCGTCGGCGAAGACGATGTTCGGGTTCTTGCCGCCGAGCTCGAGCGAGACGTTCTTGATGTTGACCGCGGCGGCCTGGAGGATGGAGCGCCCCGTGGCGGTGCCGCCGGTGAAGGCGATCTTGTCGACGAGGCGGCTCAGGGCGATCTCCTCGCCCGCGCCGGCGCCGGGCCCGGTGACCACGTTCACCACGCCCGGGGGGAAGCCGGCCTCGACGGCCATCCTCCCGAGCTCGAGCGCCGTGAGCGGGGTGAGCTCCGCGGGCTTGAGGACGCAGGTGTTGCCGGCGGCGAGGGCGGGCGCGAGCTTCCAAGCGGCCATCAGGAGCGGGTAGTTCCACGGGATGATCTGGCCGCAGACGCCGACCGGCTCGCGGACGACGAAGCTCGCGGAGGGGGCGGGGACGCTCATGGTCTCGCCATCGATCTTGGTGGCGAGGCCGCCGTAGAAGTCGAAGCAGGCGGCGGCGTCGTCGACGTCGAACCTCGCCTCGCCGAGCGGCTTGCCGCAGCCCCTCACCTCGAGCTCGGCGAGGGGGCCCGCCTCGCGGCGGATGCGCGCGGCGAGATCGAAGAGGAGCCGCGCCCGCTCCTCTGCCGTGGTCCTGCGCCAGGGCCCGTGGTCGAAGGCGTCGCGGGCGGCGCGGATCGCGCGCGCCGCCTCCTCCCTGCCGGCCTCGGGCACGGCGGCGAGCACCTCGCCGTTCGCCGGATCGCGTACCTCACGGACCGACGCGGCCGTGACCCACTCGCCCCCGATGAGCATCGCCCCGTGCTTCACGCGTTCCACCGCGCGAGCCTAGGGGCCGACGGGTCGATCCGGGAAGCGGGAGCTTGCTCGAGCCGCCGACGGTTCTCGCCCGGTGCGCATAGGCGTCAGCCTGCCAGGGCGCGCCCACACGCCATCCTGGCGCGCCCACACGCCATCCTGGCGCGCCCACACGCCATCCTGGCGCGCCCACACGCCATCCTGGCGCGCCCACACGCCATCCTGGCGCGCCCACACGCCATCCTAACCGCGCCCGGAGCGAGCCGCCGAAGGCGAGCGCGCGGAGGAAGCGGGGGCTGCAGGTCTGATCTACGCCGCGCCTTCAAACGGGCGGCCCCCGCTTCCTCCGCGAGCCGCCGTGAACGGCGGCTCGCTCCGGGCGCGGTTAGGATGTGACTGCTGGGACGTGACTGCCGGATGTACTGCGGGATGTGACTGCTGGGAAGCTGTCAGAACGTGCCGGTGAGCCCGATCCCGCCGCCGCTCCTCCCGAACGAGAGGGGCGTCGGGACGATGTGGACCTTGGCCATGTCGTCGCGCACGAGGACGTGGCGTGGCAGGGCGATGCCCGTGATGATGGCGGCGGCGCCCGCAATCTGGGCGATGCCGTCGGCAATCAGGAAGGTGTCGGCCCACTGGCTGGAGCCGTGGAGCTGGCCCGCCCAGATGAACGGGCCGAAGACGGGGACGACGCCGGCCGCCGCCATGCGGCTGCCCTGGGCGGCGCCCGCGATGCCGCCGATGAAGGTGGGGAGGTAGGAGGCGCCGAGGAGCGCGGCGCCTGCGATGACGAAGGGCAGGCGAATGCGCTTCTGCACGTGGTAGCCGGACGGGATCGGCTGGTTCACGTCCCAGTCCACGAGGATCGGGGCGCTCTGCGCGTACGGGCCGGGGTACGAGGCGGGGCCGGTGAGCGCGGTCTGCGCGGAGGCGCTGGACGGCGCGAGGGCCAGGGCGGCCGCGGCGGCGAGGCCGAGGGCTACGGTGAGCGAGCGGACAGGGCTCGTGGTCGGACGGGACATGGGAACCCCTTTCGAGGGTCGCGACCATAACGGAAGGCGACAGGAAGGGAAAAATTGCGGGGGAAGGGCGAGGCGCCACGCGAGGGCTACGCTGGTCGCCCATGCCTGCGTTCCACAACGAGGCCCTCCGTCCGCTCCTCCACCACGCCGATGCCCGGGACGACCTCGCCCGCATCGCCGAGGTCCTCGACGCCCGCCGCACCCTCCAGCTGGTCTCCCTCCCCAACGGCCTCTACCCCGCCGTCCCGCCCGGCGCGCCCTCCGCCGCGCGCTACGCCTGCGTGTGGGTGCGCGACAACGTGATGATCGCGAACGCGCTCCGCGAGACCGGCCGCACGGCCGAGGCCGCGCACACGATGCGCACGCTCGTCGCGTACTTCGAGCGCCACCTGTCGCGCTTCGACCGCATCATCGACGGCCAGGCCGACCCGGCGGACCCCATGCAGCGCCCCAACATCCGCTTCGACGGCGCCACGCTCGACGAACTGCCCGAGACCTGGGCCCACGCGCAGAACGACGCGCTCGGCTACGCGCTCTTCCAGACCGCGCGCCTGGCCCGCGAGGGAGCGTACGCCGTGCGCCCCGAGGACGTCGCCGTGCTCTCGCGCTTCCCGGCGTACTTCGAGGCCATCGGCTACTGGAAGGACGCCGACAGCGGGCACTGGGAGGAGGCGCGCAAGGTGGAGAGCTCGAGCATCGGCACGGTGGTCGCCGGCCTCCTGGAGCTCTCTGCGCTGCTGCGCGAGGACCGCGAGAAATGCGCCGTCTTCGCGCGAGCCCCCCGGAAGTACGCCGTCACCGTGGAGGCAATCGAGGGGCTCGTCGAGAAGGGCAGGGCCGCGCTCGACGCGCGCCTCCCCCACGAGTCGCCGCCGGCGCGCGGCGCGGACGCGGCGCTGCTCTTCCTCGTCTACCCGCTCGAGGTCGTGACGCGCGCGCAGGCGGACGCAATCCTCGGCAACGTGCTCTCCCACCTCGAGGGGGAGGACGGCATCCGGCGGTACGCCGGCGACTCGTACTGGTGCGCCGGGTACGAGCGGCTCTTCTCGGTGGAGGAGCGCACGGGCGACTTCAGCGGGAACATGGCGGCGCGCGACCGGCTGCTCGCGCCGGGCACGGAGGCCGAGTGGTGCATCTTCAATCCCGTGGTGAGCGTGACCTACGCCAAGCGCTGGCTCGCGGAGCGGCGGCCGGAGGATCTCGGGGCGGCCGTCCGATACTTCAACCGGGCGCTCGGGCAGGTCACGTCCGAGGGCTTCACCGTCGACGGCGTGCCCCGGGGCGGGCAGTGCCCCGAGGCGTACTACGTGGAGGACCCCGCGGTGGGCGCGCGCGTGCCGAACCCGCACGTCCCGCTGGCGTGGACGCAGGCGAACCTGAGGGTGGCGCTCCGGTACATCGAGCGGGCCGCCATGCCCTGCAATCGCTCAGGCGTGGAGCAGCATCGCCAGGAGCGCGCGCTGCGCGTGCCGCCGGTCCTCGGCCTGGTCGAGCGCCACGCACCAATCCGACGCGAGCGCCTCGTCCGTGATCTCCTCGCCGCGGTGGGCGGGCATGTCGTGCATGATCACGGCGCGCGGGGAGGCCCGCCCGAGGAGCGGGAGGTCCACGCGGTAGCCGGCGAACGCGCGGCGGCGCGCCTCGCGCTCGTGCTCCTGGCCCATGCTCGTCCACGCGTCGGTGTAGAGCGCGTCCGCGCCGAGCGCCGCCTCCTCCGGCGACCGCACGACGCGCACCTCGGCGCCGCTCGCGCGGGCGTGCGCGGCGGCGATCTCCCGCGCTTCGGGCGGCGGCTCGTAGCCCTCGGGCGTTGCGAGCGTGAAGCGCGCGCCGAGCATCGCAGCGCCAATCATCAGGGAAGAGGCGACGTTGTTGCCGTCGCCCACGAAGGCGATCGACAGGCCCGCGACGTCGCCGAAGCGGCGCCGCAGCGTGAGCAGGTCGGCGATCGCCTGGCAGGGGTGCTCGCGGTCCGAGAGCGCGTTGATCACCGGGACGCCCGCGTGCTCGGCCAGCTCCACGAGGGTGCCGTGGGCGAAGGTGCGCGCGGCGATGGCGTCGGCGTACCGGCCGAGAACGCGCGCGACGTCCTTCACGGGCTCGCGCTCGCCCATGCCGACCTCGTCGCGGCCGAGGTGGATCGCCCGCCCGCCGAGGTCCATCATCCCGAGCTCGAAGCTCATGCGGGTGCGGAGCGAGGGCTTCTCGAAGACGAGCGCCAGCGTGCGGCCGCGGAGGCGCTCCGGCTCCGGCGTGGCCTGTAGCGCGAGGGCGCGGTCGAGGAGGGCGCGGAGCTCGGCGGGGGCGAGGTCGGCGATGGAGAGGAGGTGGCGCGGCACCCGGCGAGGGTAGCAGCGCGGGACTCGGGGACGGTGGAGTGCTAGCTTCGCCCGCCCCCGTGCTCGAGCGCGCCCGCATCGCCGTCGTCGTCCCTGCCTTCAACGAGGATCGCTGGATCGCGGAGACGGTCGCCCGGATGCCGGCCTACGTCGATCACGTGATCGTGGTCGACGACGCGAGCGCCGACGGCACGGCGCGCGAGGCGTCCCGTGCCGACCGTGCAGAGGTGATCCGCCACGCGGAGAACCGCGGCGTCGGCGCCGCGATCGTCACGGGCTACCGCCGCGCCCTCGCCCTCGGCGCCGACGTCGTCGCCGTCATGGCCGGCGACGGGCAGATGCACCCCGACGACCTCGCCCGCGTCGCGCTCCCCCTGATCCGCGGCGAGGCGGACTACGTGAAGGGCGACCGCCTCGCGTACCCCGGCGTCCTCTCCGTCATGCCCCCCGCGCGCCTGGTCGGCACCGCCGCGCTCGCCTGGCTCACCCGCCGCGCCGCAGGCCTCGATCGCCTCTCGGACAGCCAGTGCGGCTTCACCGCCATCTCCGCGCGCGCCATCGAGGCGCTGGAGGCGGACCTCGACGCGCTCTGGCCACGCTACGGCTACCCCAACGACCTGCTCGGCGCCGTGGCCCGCCGCGGCCTGCGGCTCCGCGAGGTGGTCGTGCGCCCCGTCTACCGCGGCGAGGCGAGCGGCCTCCGGCCCTGGCACCTCGTCACCATCGGCTACGTCATCGGGCGCGTCGCATGCCGGCGGCTCGCCGCCCACGGATCGAAGCAAGCCCGCCGCCCCATCGAGCAAAACGGCGGAGCTTGAAGCAGGTCGAATCATCGATCGAAGCAAATCGCCCATTGCTTCATCGGAGACGCCCTCGCATCATCGGGCCGCGCCCGAGCTTCAATCGAGGCGCCCGCGCGTCGTAGCGGCAGTCCTCCCCGCTTCACCGAAGCGCCGCCCAGCTTCATCGAAGACGCCCGAGCTTCATCCCCGGCGACGTTCGCTTCATCGAAGACGCCCGGGCTTCATCCTCGGCGACGTTCGCTTCATCCTCGGAGACGTTGGCTTCATCGAAGACGCCCGCGCTTCATCCTCGGCGACGTTCGCTTCGTCGAAGACGCCCGAGGCTCTTTGCAAGCGGCGCCCCGCTTCGTCGAAGAGGACGCCCGGATTCATCGAAGCCCGCGGAGATTCATCCGAGGGGACGGCCGCTTCGAGCAGGCGTGCACCGCTTCATTGCGATCTCGATTCGCTTCATCGAGGGCGTCGATCGCTTCATCGGACGGCGCGCCGCTTCATTCGAAACGCGTCTCGCTTCATTCGAAGCGCGTCTCGCTTCATTCGAAGCGCCGTTCGCTTCATCGGGGACGACGTTCGCTTCATCGTGAACGACGTCCGCTTCATCGCGAACGACGTCCGCTTCATCGGCGCGGACGCCGCTTCATCGCAAACGACGCCCTCATCATCGTCCGGACGGCCGCGATCGTCGGGATCGCCGTTCGCTTCGTCGGGATCGCCGTTCGCTTCGTCGGGATCGCCGTTCGCTTCGTCGAGATCGGCGCTCGCCTCATTCGAGATGCCCCTCGCGTCCCCCGAACCGCCTACACTACAATGCCCGTCCCCGGCGCGGACGTCGCCCGGGGCAGGAGGCCGCCATGATTCGTCGCGCTTTCTTCGCTGTCGGGGCCCTCGTCGCGAGCTCGGTGCTCATCGGGTGCGGCCCGCCCTGGGCGATCGTCGTGCAGACCGCGCCGAACCCGTTCTTCGGCCAGCGCAGCTTCGCCGTGCAGCCGATCGATTACACGGGCCTCCTCGTCGGGGCCAAGCCCGAGCCGCTGTACCTCGCCGGCAAGGACGGGGGGCAGCAGGCGAGCTTCCAGGAGGACAAGGCCGCCCTCAACGACAAGTTCCTGGCCCGGCTCATCGCGGACACGGGCGCCGCGGGCATCCGCGTCGTCCCGGCCACGGGCCCGGCCGACGCGCCCTTCACCATCCGCCCCGCGGTCCACTTCATCGAGCCGGGCTTCTACGCCTACGTCGCCGCGATGCCGAGCCGGGTCCAGATGAGCCTCCGCATCGTCGCCCCCGACGGCCGCATCCTGGACGAGATCAACCTCGTCCACGCCACGGGGGCGAGCATGGTCACCGCGGCGAGCGGCAGCCGCCTGCGCTCCGACGGCGAGGCGCTCGGCGCGATCGTGGCGAGGTACCTGCGGGCGCGGGTCGGCCTGGGGGAGTAGCGCCCCTCAGCACCCGACCAGGTGGATGCGCTTACCGGTCCGCTCGACGGTCTCGCGGGTGAGCCGCTCGTCCCACGGCCGCGTCGACCGCAGGTCGAACAGCACCAGCCACCCCTCGTCGAGCCCCGCGTGGTCGAGGTAGCGGGCCACCTGATCGAGGGCCTCGCCCTCGGTCTCGGTGTCCCGCCGGAGCTTCACCTCGATCGCGTGCCGCGCGCCCCGCCATTCGACGAGCAGATCCAGCGCCCCGCGCCCGAGCCCGTACTCCCGCTCCACCCGGCCTCCGCCGTTCACGACGCGCTGGAGGAAGGCCATCAGCATCAGGTGGGGGCCCGACTCGCGGTAGCTGAAGCCCTCGGCGGCGAGGTGGCCGTCCTTGCGCCAGAAGACCTGCCAGTCGGCCATCAGCTTGGGCACGTCGAGCGCGCCGTCGGGCCGCACGTAGTCGGCCGGCGCGTTGGCAATCTGCATCTGTTGGACGTAGGTGAGCGCCCGCGGGACGACCTCTCGATAGATGGGGTTTGCGATCTCGAAGCGCCCCTCGCGCGCCCGCACGAGCCCGAGGCCGAGGACGTAGGAGAAGTCGTCGTCGAGCACGTCGGCCGGGGTCCGCTCGCCGGCGAGCATCGGGTCGAGGATGCGCCGCACCCGCGGCTCACGGAGCCTCGCCACCAGGGAGTCGATGTGGGTGCGCCGTTCGAGGATGATGGCCTCCTTGGCGGCCTCGACGTGCGCGGTGGTCACGGGCAGCGTTCGGTCGCGGAGGTCGCGATCGACGATGCGGTCGGCGAGGGCGTTGACCAGCCAGGGGTGCCCCTGGCTGAAGATCGTGGATCGTCGCCGCCGCCTCGGGCTCGAAGCGCTGCCCGGTCGCGGCGGTGTGCTGCGCGAGGAGCTCGACCACCTCGCCGGCGGAGAAGGGGCCGAGCGAGGTCGTCTCCGCGGTGATGTTGAAGGGGGAGGTGGTGCCGAGCCAGGCGACGGCCCGGCGCTCCTCCTGGCTGACGACGTAGTCGCGGACGGCCCGCGCGCCGATGAGCGCGATGCTGTGGGGGAACGGGATCCGCCGCCGAGCGATGTAGCCCTCGCGGAGCTGCGTCAGGAACGAGACCATCGTGGACCCGACGAGGCCGTCGGCTTCGTCGATCAGGACGACGAGCGGCCGGGGGCTCTTGGCGGCGAGGTCCTGGAGGTACTGGAGCACGCTCGTCTCCGGATCCTCGATCAGGCGGGCGCGTGCCGCGGGGACGCCGAGATCCGGCTGCGCCCACTGGAGGGCGCGGTCCAGGGAGTTGAGCACGGTGCGGAACGCGACCGTGGGATCCGGCTGCTCCCGCGCCGTCTGGACGTCGACCCAGATCGCCCGGTACCGGTCGCCGGCGTTGTAGTGGTCCACGAGCCACTGGGCGGAGGTGGTCTTGCCCGTCTGCCGGCCCGACTGGAGGGTGAAGTACTTCCCGTCGTCGACGAGCTCCATCACCCGGCCGAGGCGCCGCTCGGGCGGGAGCATGTAGTGCTCGTCCGGGAAGCAGGGGCCGGTCGTGTTGAAGGAGGGCTTCACGGCCGGACTATGGCACGTCCCCGCGGGGCCGGAGAGGGCTACGGGCAGAGCGGGCAGCCCTTCGGGCACGTGCCGTCCACCGGCACCGTGCACTGCGGGCCCGTGAACACGCCCGAGGGGACGTCGCAGCAGATCGTGCCCTGCATGCAGCACTGCGTGCCGCAGCAGAACTCGGACGCGGGGCAGGCGACGCCGCTGCAGGGCGGCGTCCCGCAGGTGCCGTTGTCGCAGTAGGGATCCTTCCCCTTGCACGCGATGCCGCACCCGCCGCAGTTGAGGATGTCGTTGTTGTCGTTCACGCACGCGCCGTTGCAGCAGGTGAGCCCGGTGCCGCAAGTCGGGTTGCAGGTGCCCCCGCTGCTGGAGGCGCTGCTGCTGGACGAGGTGGTGGTGGTCGTGGTCGTGGTCGTGGTCGTGCTCGGCATGCAGCAGGCCAGGCACGCCGGGCTGTAACAGTGCGGCGGGTTCGAGGTCTCGCAGCACGTCTCGCCGGTGGGGCAGACCATGGCCCCGCAGAGCGCCGTGCCGCTGCTGGAGCTGGCGCTCGTGCTGGAGCTGGTCGAGCTCGTCGAGCTGGTGGTCGTGGTCGTCGGCATGCAGCAGGCCAGGCAGGTCGAGGCGTAGCAGTGCGGCGGCTTCGAGGACTCGCAGCAGCTCTCACCGGGGCCGCAGGTCGTGGCCCCGCACGCCATCCCGCCGCTGCTCGAGCTGGTCGCCGACGTGCTCGCGCTCGCGCTCGCGCTCGTGACCGCGCTGCCCCCGGCGCCCGTGCTCGCGGCCGCGCTGCCCCCGGTACCCGAGGTAGCGGCGCCGCCCCCGGTGCCGCTCGTGCTCGTGCCGCTGGCGGCGCCGCCCATCCCGCTGCTGGTGGCGTGGCTCCCGCTCGAGCTGCCGCTGCTCGCGCTCTTGGCCCCGGTCCCGCTGCCGGTGCCGCTCCCGTTCATCCCGCCGGCGCCTCCGCTCCCGCTGCTGGCGAACGTGATGTTGCCGGCGCTGCCGCAGCCGATGAGGAGGACCCCGACACCCAAGCAAGCGAGAAAATTCCTCATGGGCGGATCGTACCGCGCCGCCTCGCCGGGATGGAAGCCTCCTCACCCGCCGGTGGCGGCGGGGGCATTCGTGCCGGCCCAGAACTCCGCGACGTCAGAGAGCTTTTCGGTCCGGCGCGCGGGGGGCAGCGCGGCGAGCAGCGTCGAACCGTAGCCGCGGGTGCGGATGCGGCGGTCGAGGATGGCGACGATGCCGCGGTCGGTGCGCGTGCGGACGAGGCGGCCGAAGCCCTGCTTCAGCGTGATCGCGGCCTCGGGCACGCTGTAGGCGAGGAAGGGGTTCTTCCCCTCCTCCTCGATCGCGCGACAGCGGGCTGCGACCACGGGATCGCTCGGCACCGCGAAGGGCAGCTTGTCGATGATCACGAGGCGGAGGGCGTCGCCGGGGACGTCGACGCCCTCCCAGAAGCTCATGGTGGCGACGAGCACGGCGTTGCGCTCGGCGCGGAAGCGGCGGAGGAGCATCTGCTTGGGGGCGTCGCCCTGCACCATCGGCGCGTGCGGTGTCTTGCCGCGCAGCGCGGCGGCGAACGCGCGCATGGCGCGGTTCGACGTGCAGAGGACGAAGGCACCGCCGCCGGTGATCGCGACGAGGGCGGCGATGCGTTCGGCGGCTTGCGGGACGAAGGTGGCGTCGGTGACCTCGGGCAGGTCGCGCGGGGTGTAGAGGAGGGCGGCGCGTCGGGTAGTCGAAGGGGGAGGGACGCCGAGCTCGTCGACCGGGACGGTGATGTGCTCGTCGAGCCCCATGCGGGCACGGAGGTAGGCGAAGGGGCCGCGCGCCGGGCTGGGAGCTGGGCGCGGAGCCGGCGCGCGAGGGCGCGGTGGTGAGGGTGGCGCTGGTGAGCACGACGGCGCCGATGGGCTCGAAGACGCGCTCGCGGAACAGGTCGCCGAGGTCGACGGGGGAGGCGCCCACGGAGACGGAGCGGGGGCGCACCTCGACCCAGGTGACCTGGTTCTTCTTCGGGTCGACGATGCGCGCCGCCGCGGCACGAAGCTCCTGCGCGCGGCCGGCGACGAGGCGCACGGCCTCCTCGCTCGATGCGGGTCTCGGCGTAGCCGGCGAGCGCCTCCAGCGCGTCGTCGAGGTGGTGGTAGGCCGCCGCGGTCTCGCCGGCCCAGGCGTCCGGCGGGAGGGGGACGCGCCCCTCCGCCACCCACCTGCCCGAGCCGCGCGAGCTCCGCGAAGAGCGCGTCCGCGGCCGAGCGCACGAGCGCGGTGAGCGCCGCCCCCTCGCCCTTGCCGCCCTTCGCGAGCCCCGCGGCCAGGAAGGCCCGGTCGGCGTCCCGGACCAGCGCCTCCACGCGCGCGCCCGAGAGGCGCACGCCGAAGAAGTCGGTCGCGGCCGCCTCGAGCTCGTGGGCCTCGTCGAAGATCACGGCGTCGTACGGCGGCAGCGCGCCCGCCGCCGCGAAGCCCCTCCCGCTCGCGGCCGCCTTGACGGCGAGGTCGGCGAAGAAGAGCGCGTGGTTGACCACGATGAGCGCGCGCCTCGTCGAGCTCGCGCTTCATCCTCGTAACGAAGCACTTCTCGAAGTAGGAGCACCCCTGGCCGATGCGCGTCTCGCTGGACGAGGCGACCTCGCGCCAGATCGGGTCGCCCTCGCCCAGCGTGACCAGCTCCGCGACGTCGCCCGTCTCGGTGTCCTTGGCCCACGCCTCGACGAGCGGGAGGGAGCGGCGGACGGCGGGCTCGGCGAGCGTGCCGATGCTCTGCCGCAGCTCCTGGTAGCGCCGCAGGCAGAGGTAGTTGCCGAGGCCCTTGCCGAGCGCGGCCTGCGGGTCGATCCCGAGGTGCTCGGCGATGAGGGGCAGGTCCTTGGCGACGATCTGCTCCTGGAGCGCCTTGGTCGCGGTGGAGACGACGACCTTTCGCCCGCTGAGGATGGCCGGGACGAGGTAAGCGAGGGTCTTGCCCGTGCCGGTGCCGGCCTCGCAGAGCAGCGTGCGATCCTCGGCCAGCGCCCGCTCCACGGCGTCGGCCATGTCGAGCTGGCCCGCGCGCTCCTCGTAGCCGGGGAAGGCGCTCGCGAGCGGGCCGCCGGGGCCCAGGAGCCGCCGCGCGGCGCCGGGCTGGGGTCGAGGGCTCGCTTGCGAGCCCGCCTGGGGAGCCTTGCTGCGCGTCACCGCGCGGGCGCCGCCGCCTTCTCGATGGCAAGCGCGAAGCGGGCCTCGGCGATGGCCGCGTCGACGTCGCCCGCCTCCTTCTCGAACGTGACCTCGCACCACGTGTCGAGCGTGCGCTCTCCCGTGCCCGGGTCCACCACCTTGCGCACCTCGGCGCCCGTTTCGTCGTACCCGGCCTCCACGGCCGAGGCCGCCGCCTGCCGCGCCCGGTGGAAGAGGGCGTCCTCCCCCTCGCTGGGGAAATCGGAGCGCTGGGCGCGGACGACGAAGCCCACGCGGACGCCCTCGCGGGACGCGCGGAGGAAGGTGCCGGCGTCCATCAGCAGGTTCTCGCGCACCCGGTCGGCCAGGTAGACCACGTCCCCTCGCGTCCGGTACACCTCGAGACCCGCCAGTTTGAGCGCTTTCTTGATGTCTCCAGCCGTCGGCATCGGCCCTGCCTAACTAGGGATAAACCGCGGCCTCATCTACTGCCACGCACATTTCTCCTCAGATTTCGGAGCCTTGCGTCAAGCAAACGTCTTGGGCGGCTCACGCCCCGCCGTCTCCGTCCCGCCCGGGCTCGGTGTCCTCGAGCGCGGCGCGCAGCTCGGCCTCGGTCATGCCGAGCTGCCGCGCGATGTCGCTCGGCGCGATCTCGAGGGACGAGTCGAGGTCGACGCCGGCGGGTGGCTCCTCGATGCGCTCGAAAAAGAGATGCCGACGATGGTCCCGTCCGGCTCCTCCTGCACCCAGACGACGCGACCGCGACGCTTCACGGCGATCTCGTCGATCCGCACCTCCAGCTCCTCGCCGAGCTCCACGCGGTCCTCCACCACCGCGCGCAGGCCGCCGCGGCTCAGGTTGAGGGCCCAGCCGGGGAGCTCGGCGGGGCGCTCCGGGCTGGGTGCCGCGGAAGAAGGCGACCCGGTAGCTCACGTTCTTGCGGGCACCCCCGGCACGTCGGGTAGGGGGCAGCCCGGGGACCGGCGTTCCGATCTGAGGCGTGAGGCTGCGTCGAACCACGAGGATTCCGTCAAGGATACACGGACGCGGGTGCGCGGGGAGGGGCAAGAGTGCCTCTTCCCGCGTCAGCCAGCGATCCCTCGGGGATCCTTCGGCGGATCCGTCGGCGGATTCAGTGGGTGGGGCCGGTCGCGTGCTCGGTGCCGTCGCCGGGCTCGGCGTAGATGGTCGCCGGCTCCAGGAGCGAGAGCTGGTCGCGCTTGATCCCGACGCCCTTGTCCGAGAAGTAGAGGTCGTTCTCGTTCAGGCACGGCGCGCTGCGCGGGCGATGAAGAGGATGGGATCCGCCGTCCGGGTGTAGCCGAGCTGCACGATCGAGCCCTTGGGCCAGGACCCGCCGTCGAAGGGCAGCTCGCGGCGCAGCGTGTAGAACCCCTGCTCCGGCACCTTCTCGATCGAGTCGATCCAGCTCGGGCTGCGCACGTTCTCGACCGAGCCCTCCGCGTGGAAGTGCCAGCGGTTGTGGACGTTGTGGTCCGGGGGGATGACGCTGGGCAGCGGGCCGTTGTTCGGCCCCGTGGTTGTGGAAATAGACCAGCGTCCCCGCGGGCACCTTCTCCTCGCTGCCCGGGGAGCGGTTTGGTCGCCCGGTAGAGGCCGCACTCGCGCTGCTGGTTTTTGCGTGGTCGCCATACGGACAGCCCCTACTCACGAAAAGGCCCGCCGTAAAGCCCGGGCGCGAAGGTTCCGGGGGCGGGGGTCGCGCCCGCCCGCTTCGCTCATCAGGTGAGCCCCCGGCCGACCCGTGCTATGCCCCGCCGCGCTGGAGCCCACGTGAGCAAACTGTAGCTCTGCCCTCGGCGCGATCGTAGTCATCGCGCTCTGCGTCATCTTCATCGTCCAATTCCAGGCCGGTCGGGCCGACGTCGATCAAGTCGGACAGCGGCCCCCAGTGCATCGCGGAGGTGAAGGGGAACTGCATCTCCACCGCCTGGTTCACCGCGTCCAGCCGCCTCCTCGGCATGGGGGCGGAGCCGTCCCAGCTCCGCGCGATGGGCTTCAAGAAGCGGGTGGCCGAGGGGCTCATCGAGTCCTGGGCGCTCGGGCAGGACGCGAAGCGCCTCGGCATCGGGGTCAGCGACGAGGACGTCACCGCGGAGATCGCCGCGGGCCGCGCCCACGTCTCGATCCCCGCCGCGGACCTCGACGGCATCCTGGGGTACACCCTCCGCCTCGACCCGCGCGTCGGCCTCGTCCGGCTCGATCCCCACGAAGAGCCCCAAGACGAAGAAGTTCGACGCCAAGTACGCCGAGAAGCAGATCCGCAACCTCGCCCTGATGAGCCCGACGGACTACCGCGAGTTCCAGCGGAGCGAGATCCTCGCGGACCGGATGCGCGAGCTGATCAAGGGGCGCGTCCGGATCAGCGAGAGCGAGGCGTTCGACGAGTTCTCCCGCGAGGAGTCGACGGTCACGCTCGACTTCGTCCGCTTCGACCGGGCCTTCTACCGGGACCTCTTCGTCGACGCGTCGCCGAGGAACGTCCAGTTCTGGGCCGACGCCAACAAGGACGAGCTCGACAAGGTGTGGGACTCGAGGAAGGCGCAGATCATGCCCGAGTGCCGCAGCGTCAGCGAGATCTACGTCAAGCTCGACGAGGCCGCGACGACCGAGGAGAAGGCCAAGGCCAAGGCCAAGATCGACCGCGCCAAGGCGCGCATCGATCACGGCGAAGAGCTTCGCCGACGTCGCCCGCGCCGTGAGCGACGCGCCGAACTTCGTGCGCGGCGGCGAGATCGGCTGCATGACCAGGGGGAAGAGCCCGAAGCCCCTCGAGGACGCCGCGGCCGCCCTCGCGCCCGGCAAGGTGAGCGACGTGATCGGCGTCGACGCCGGCTTCTACCTGATCAAGCTCGATCAGATCGCCAAGGACGCCGACGCCGAGAAGCTCGGCCGCGCCCAGACGGCGCGCGAGCTCTACGTGGCCCACGAGTCCGAGCGGCTCGCCGTGGAGGGGTCCAAGAAGGTCGCCGCCGCGGTCAAGGGCGGCAAGCCGCTGAAGGAGGCGCTCGACCTCTACCTCGCCGAGCTCGCCAAGACGAAGGAGGCCCCCGCCGGCGACAAGGACAAGAAGGACGCGAAGGCCGACGGGAAGAAGGACAAGAAGGGCGACAAGGGCGACAAGGACAAGAAGGACAAGAACGGCGAGGCGTCGAAGAACGCGGACGACCGTGCCCCGCTCACGATGGCGAACCACCCGAACCGCCCGGTGCTGGAGACGACCCTGCCCTTCAGCGTGAACGGCGACCCGATCACGGGCGCCCGCCAGCACACGGCGGAGATCGTCAAGGCCGCCTTCGCCCTGGAGAAGGCGGGCGACGCGCCGGCGGACGCGATCCCCTTCGACACCGGCTACCTCGCCATCCAGCTCAAGGAGAAGACGCCCGCCTCCAAGGAGCAGTGGGAGAAGCGGCGGGAGTTCTACGTCTCCGCGATGCGGAGCAAGAAGCAGCACGACGCGCTCACCGCCTACGTCAAGCAGCTCCGCGAAAAGGTCGCGGCAGACGCCAAGGTCGCCTCCGCGCTGGTGGACGACAAGGCGCCCGCCAAGCAGGGCGAAGGCCCGGCGCCCATCGACGATGACCCCGGAGAGTAGCCCTTGACCGGTACGATGGGGGAGATGCTCACCCACCACGACCTCCGCCTGCCGAACGGCCTGCCGGTCGTGCTCGTCCCGATGCCGGGCGTGCACCGCGCCGTCGCCACGCTCTTCCTCCGCGTCGGCTCCCGCTTCGAGGGGCCGGAGGACAACGGCATCTCGCACTTCCTCGAGCACATGATCTTCCGCGGGAGCCCGTCGCTCGCGTCGGCGCACGATCAGGCGCTCGCGTTCGAGCGCCTCGGGGCCACGCCCTACGCCGCCACCCACGTCGACCACGGCGTGATGAGCGTCTCGGTCCCGCCGGCGAACCTGGAGCGCGTGCTCGCCCTCCTGGCCGAGGTGACCGTGGCGCCGCGCTTCTCCGACATCGAGGTCGAGCGCGGCATCGTGCGCGAGGAGATCCTGGAGGATCTCGACGACGACGGCCGCGACGTCGACGCCGACAACATCACCCGCGCCCTGCTCTACGCCGATCACCCGCTCGGCTACACCATCACCGGCAGCCTCGCCGCCGTCGCCCGCTTCGACGAGCGGATGATCCGCGCCCACCACGCGCGCCACTACACCGGCGGAGAACGCCGTGCTCTGCGTCGCCGGCAAGCTCGGCGACCCGGACGCCCTCGCGAAGACCATCGAGCGGCAGTTCTCCGCCCTCCCGCGCGGCCGCCGCGCCGCCCTCACCCTGGCCCCGCCGCCCGCGCCCACGTCGAACGGTCAGCGGCGCGCGCGCTTCTCGTTCGTGGAGAACACCTCCAGCCAGACCGATCTCCGCGTCGCGTTCCGCGCGCTCTCGGCGAGCGCGACCCGCGCGAGCCCGCGGTGGAGATGCTCATGCGCGTCCTCGACGACGGCATGTCCACCCGCCTCTACGAGCGCATCTGCGACCGCCTCGGCCTCTGCTACGACGTCTCCGGGATGTACGAGGCGTACGAGGACGACGGCGTGCTCGACGTCGCCGCCGGCGCGCAGCACGAGCGCGCCATCCTGGTGACGAAGGAGATCCTCGCCCTGCTCCGCGAGCTCGGCGACAGCGGGCCGGCGGAGGAGGAGCTCGCGAAGGCGCGGGACCGCCACCTCTGGTCCGTCGAGGCGATGCTGGACGACGCCGAGGCGGTGGCCGGCTTCTACGGCCTCGCGGCCCTGGCCGGCATCACGCGCACCCCATGGCCCGGCACGAGGCGCTCGCGCGCGGTGACCAGCGCCGACGTGCGCGAGGCGGCGGCGCTGGTGTTCCAGCCGGAGCGCCTCGCGGTGGTCGCCGTGGGGCTGCTCAGCGAGAGCGACGAGCGGAAGATCGAGCGGGCGGTGCGGGCCTTCTAGCGTCTCTTCGTGGTAGCCCGCGGCCTGACGGCCGCGGCTCCGGTCACCGGGCTCACGCCCGGAGTTCCAACCGTGGGCGCGGTGAACGCGACGAGCAGCGCGTTGATGCACGTCGTCGCGTCGCGGACCGCCTGGGGGCGCGTGAGGGCTCCGTCGATCCACGCGTCGAGCGCGGCGCGGCCGGCCGCGACGATCACCCACAGCAGGGCCTTGGCGCGCGCCGGCGGCGTGTGGAGGAAGTCGGCGAGCTGGTGCTGCCAGGGATCGAGGAGCCTGGCGAAGGTGCCGCGCGCCAGCACGGCCAGCTCCGGGTCGGCCCCGCGGGCGTCGAGGAGCCGCCAGGGCCCGGCGCCGCGCTCCTCGATGGCGTCGCAGCTCGCCTCGACGAACGCGGTGGTGATGCGCTCGACGGTGCCCGGCAGCTCCCGCACCAGCGTCTCGTGGAAGCGCGTCTGCACGAGCGCGGCAAAGTCCTCCAGCACGTCGCGCACGAGATCCTTGCGGGTGGGGAAGAGGCGGTAGACCAGCGGCCGGGAGACGTCGGCGCGCGCGGCCACCTCGGTCACCTG
Organism: uncultured delta proteobacterium; assembly: GCA_963827955.1. Taxonomy (GTDB): domain Bacteria; phylum Myxococcota_A; class Polyangia; order Polyangiales; family Polyangiaceae; genus CAWHDJ01. Next base: position 1,625,966 of record CAWHDJ010000018.1, read on the forward strand.
GAGGTGCTCGATGCCCAGCTCGGTGAGGATGCGCGCGGCCTCGTCGAGGAGCTGCCGGCGGCGCGCGTCGGGCGGCACCCGGGCCACGCCACGCAGCGGGGCTCGGGCGGGGGTGCTCCGTGCGGCGCGCTTCGGCATCGGCGGGCACTCTACCCCGGATGGCCGCCGCGCGCGCCGCTTGCCGCCGCGTCACGAGAACTGTTACATGGTGTAACGTTCTTCGTTCCGCGAGGTACCGATGCCGCGCTCCGACGCTTCGTCTTTCCTCTCCCCGGTGCCGGACGCGCAGGCCGCCGCCCCGCCACGCGCCCTGGGGGGCCGCCGCTCCGCGGGAGCGTGGGTCGACCTCGCCGTCGTGGCCGCGCTCACCGCGTCGGGGCTCCTCTGCCCCCAGGGGGTCGCCGTCTTCTACCGCTCGCTCCTCCTCGGCTTCGCCGGCATCGCCGGCAGCGTGATCGCCGGCGCCTGGGTGGTGACCTGGTTCGCCGAGCGCCGCACCGAGCGCCTCCAGGGCCCGCGCAGGCGGCCTGCCCTCGTGCTCCGCGGCACCCGCGACACCGCGCTCGCCGCGTGGATCGCCGCGTGCCTCCTCGCGTGGCCGCTCTCGCGCATGGCCGTCGGGGCCAGGACCGGCCTCGTCTGGTCCCTCGCCGAGGCCGGCGGCGCCCTGCGCGTCGGCCTCCAGACCGCGGCCGCCGTCCTCGTGCTCGACGCGTGGCTCTACTGGAAGCACCGCCTCCTCCACACCCGCTGGCTCTTCGCCTTCCACCGCGCCCACCACGTCTACCGCGACCCCACGGCCCTCGCCGGGTTCGCCGTCGGCCCCGTCGAGTCGGTGCTGACCTTCTGGCCGGTGGTCCTCGTCGCCGTCCCCGAGGCGGTCCACTGGGCGCCGCTCTACTTCGCGCTGGTCGGGGGCTTCGTCCTGCTCAACTTCTACCTCCACGCCGGCATCGCCTCGCGGCTCCTCGAGGCCACGCTGCCGCGCCTCTACGTGAACACGTCGGCGTTCCACAACCGGCACCACGCCAACGCGGAGGTGAACTTCGGCGAGGCGCTCACCCTGTGGGACCACCTCTGCCGCACCCGGGAGGGCGCCCCGCGCTGATGCCGCCCGGGGGCATCCTCAACCGAACCGCGACCGCAAGGGAGCGGGTGCCATGTAGCAAGGCGGTACAGGCCCTTGCACGTCGAAACGCCTCGCGTGCGATGGCCTGGCACCCGCTCCCTGGCGGTCGCGGTTCGGTGGACGGGGCCTAAATCAGCGAGCGTGATTCTCGAACAATAGCCCCTTCGTCGACGCTGACGCTGACGCTGACGCTGACGCTGACGCTGACGCTGACGCTGACGTAGACGTGGACGTGGACGTGGACGTGGACGATTCGACGTCGATCACGTCAGCGTCAGCGTCAGCGTCCACGTCCACGTCCACGTCCACGTCCACGATGCGTCTTGTCGTTCGAGGATCGTGCTCTCTGATTTAGCGCGCCTGATCTTGGTCACCCCGGCGTCGTGAGCTGGCAGATCCCGCCGATGCACTTGACGCCCATCCCGGAGCCGCAGCAGTCGGACGCCGACCCGCACTTCTCGCCGACCTGGCTGCACCCGCCGCCGGTGTCGACGCACATCGGGCCCTGGCCGTTGTCGCGGCAGAAGCCGGAGCAGCACTCGAAGCCCGCCGTGCACGAGGAGGGGCTGCCGCTGGTCGCCGTGGGCTTGCACGGCGAGAGGCGCCCAGTAGCCGAACATGTTGCGCCGTCGTGATGTCCTGCCCGGGAGCCAGAAGGGCGGGTGGCTCGGGTCCATCGTGCCGATGGAGGCGTCGACGGCGGCGACCCAGAGCTGCTTGCGGTTCGCGTACGTCGCGTCGTTCGGCGGCGCGCCCTGGGGCGAGACCATCTCGTTGCCGTAGTCGCGCGGGCTCGTGAAGACGACCCACACGTAGCCGCCCTCCGAGATGGGGTTCACGGTGGGCGCGTAGTTCAGGTGCTGGCTGTCGCGCGGGCAGGACGCCGGCGGGGTCGTTGGCGTTGGCGAGCGCGATGGGCGTGGAGCCCGGCTGCACCGAGACGACGTAGAGATCGTCGACGCCGTGGGCGAGGTTCCCGCCGCCGTCCGTGTACTTGGCGCGGCTGTAGCTGCCGCGCTGGAAGAAGAGGAAGCTCGAGTCGGGCGAGAAGCTCGGGAACGCGATGGCGTCGCCGAGCCCCGTGCTCGTCACCACCGTCTGGGGGTTGGTGAAGTACGGCGCCGCGTTGGCGAAGCTGTACGTGACGAGGTTGCTGTCCGGAACTCGACCGGGTAGCCGAAGCCCGGGTCGCAGTTGGCGGCGAGCGCGAAGAGCGTGCCGTCCGGCGAGAACGCCGGGTCGCAGAGGTTCGCCTGCCCGTCGAGCGCGCTCGCGAGGGGCGCGCCGCTCGCCGAGTCGAGGAGCTGCATCGTCTTCGACCCGAAGTCGACCACCGCCCGCGAGCCGTCCGGCGAGAGCGCGTCGTAGACGCCGCTGGTCTGGTAGTCGCCGACCGCCGTGATCTGCGACGACGCGATGCTCACGAACCCGAGCGGGCCCTCCGAGCCCGCGCGCGCGAACACGCTGGTCAGCGTCGAGCCGTCCTTGGACACCGAGTGGCAGGCGACGCACCGCTTGCCCGCGCCGTTGTCCTCCCAGGGCGGGCTCGCGGGGCTCGTGGAGTCGATCGGGGTCGGCGTCCCGAGCGACGCGCTCGGGCCGGAGTCGAAGACCGGGTTACGCGTGCCCGTGGGCAGGTCGATCTTGCAGATCTGGCCCTGGTTGATCGCCCAGTAGTAGATGGTGCCGCGCAGGTTGGCGTCGGCGATGTGCCACGTCTGCTTGGCGGCGACGGTAGGCGTTGCCGCCCGAGAGGCGGTGCAGCTCGACCTCGACGTCGCCTCCGGGCGCGCTCGAGGTGAGCGCGTTCCAGTCCGCGGCCGAGAGGGTGAAGCGGCTCGGCGGGTCGGCCGTCGGGTACACCGTGAGATCGAAGGCCGTCGTCGGTGAGGTGGAGCGAGTAGTCGTCCCCCGCCGCGCCGCCGTTCCACATCTGCTCCGGCGGCAGGAGCCCGCGCGGGAAGACGGTGGCGTCGTACGGGTACGCGAACGTGGTGACCGCCGGGTCGGTCATCGTCGCGCCGTTGAGCGCTTGCTGGTTCGCCGGCGACAGGCCCGCGGGGTTCTCCGCCGCCTTCAGCGCGACGGTCACCTTCGCCGTCGCCGTGTGCCCCAGGGCCTTGGCGGTGACGGTCACCACGCCGAAGGTCGTCCCGGTCGGGGTGACCACCCCGTTGCCGGGGTTGACCGAGGCGATGTCGAGCCGGTCCAGGGTCCAGCTCGCGCTCACGTCCTCGGTCGTCTTGTCGGCGAACGTGGCCACCGCGGTGAGCGCCTCGGTCGGCGGCTTCGACGGGTCGGCGACCGTGATCGTCGCGGTGGCCGGGCTGACGGCGAGTCCCGTGACGTTGCCGTGGTTGGCGTCGAAGTCGAGGACGGGCCCGTCGTCGATCATCCCGGCGTCGTGGCCGCCGCTCGCGGAGCCGCTCGACGCCGCGCCGCCCTGACCGCCGCTCCCGGTCTCGTGTGACGATCCGGAGGCACCGCACGCTGCACCGGACGCGACGACGGCCACCTCGAGGGCGGCGAGGAGGGCAAGCGGGAAGATGCGCATGGCCCGGCAGGATACACAGGTCGTCTGCCGCGGGTCGAACTACGCCGTGTGATCCTTGCGGGGCCGTTCCGGCGGGTGGCATGATCGCCCGGTGAACGGGCAAACGGTAGGCCCCAAGTACGAGCTGATCCGCGTGTTAGGGCAGGGTGGCATGGGCGTCGTCTACGAGGCGCGCCACACGGGCACCGGCCGGCACGTCGCGCTCAAGATGATCTCGGCGTCCGACGCCCAGCCGGGCGACCCGACCTTCGTTCGCTTCCAGCGGGAAGCCCGCGCCGCCGGAGCGATCGAGACGCAGCACATCGCGCAGGTCTTCGACATCGACGAGGACCCGGCGACCGGCGCGCCCTTCATCGTCATGGAGCTGCTCCACGGCGAGGACTTGCAGGAGGGGCTCGCGGTCACGGTCACGGCTCACGTGGACGGCAACGTGCGCGGCCACGGCTCGGGGCTCGCGGTCACGGTCAGGGCTCGCGAGGACGGCAATGTGCAGGGCTACTGTCGCGGCCGGGCGGCGTATGCTGGCACCTGTGGTTCGTCTGCCCAGTCGTGCGCGCGCTCTGTGCCTCGGGCTCGTCCTCTCGGGCTGCGGTGCACGAAGCGAGCTGCTGACTTCCGGGGCGCCCACCCACACCGGCGGCGGCCACGTGCCGCCCGCGCCCTCGTGCGCGACGTCGGCGCCCGTGCCGACGGTGCTCTACACCAACGCGATCGCGAACGTGCGCTACCTCGCGATCGACGCCGACGCTGTGTACTTGGGTGATCCCTTTGCTTTTGAATACTACGGCGCACCAGCCCTCACGCGCGTACCGAAGTGCGGCGGCCCTGCGGTCACCCTGGCCGTTCCGCAGGGGCATATCGCGGACCCCGTGGAGAACGTCGCGGTCGCGGCAGGAAACGTCGCCTGGTGGGCGGAACACGGAGCGGGGGGGAACGTTTCCGTGGTGCCGGCGGCGCCCGGCGGGCAGGCGCGCCTCCTCGCCTCCTTCGTCGAGCAGCCCACGCGGTGGTCCTTTTCGATCGGTCTCGATGCCGACCACGTTTTCTACGGGGAAAAAAGTGCCGTCAAGAGCGTACCGCTCGCGGGAGGAACGCCTACGAGCCTGGCTTCCGGGCGGTCGATCATCGCAGCGGTCAACGACGTCAACGTCTACTTCTTTCAGTGGCCCCCGACGGGCACCGCGCTTGCGAGTGTCCCCAAATCGGGCGGCGACGTGACGTTCCTCGGGCCGTCGCTCAACTACCCCCTGGCGTATACGGTGCACGATGCCGCCTTCGGGAACTTCGCCCAGGACGACGACGCGATCTACTGGAGCGATGGTGGCGTGATGCGGGTCCCGAAGAGCGGCGGGCCGGCTGAGGTCGTCGCCAGTGAGGCAACGGGCTCGTTCGTCGTCGACGACACGCACGTCTATTTCGTGGTGATCGCCAAGTCGGTCATACGCCGCGTGCCGAAGACGGGCGGGAGCGCCGAGACGTTCGTGACGCTCCCACCGGATCCCTGGTACTCCGCCCTCGCCGTCGACGCCAAGAGTCTCTACTGGTGGCAGGGCCACAGCCTCATGAAGCTCGACAAGTAGACCGGCACGGTCGCGCGCCCCGGGGCCATGGCCGTGCACGTTGCCGTTCACGTGAGCCCTGACCGTGACCGTGAGCCCCGAGCCGTCGCCGCGCACGTTGCCGTCGACGTGAGCCCTGACCGTGACCGTGAGCCCCGAGCCGTAGCCGCGCACGTTGCCGTCCACGTGAGCCCTGACCGACCGGGGCGCCGCCTCGCGACGGCGCCCCGCCCCGCTTCACCGCTCCGGCCGGCAGAGCCGCGTGAGCATCGCGTGCAGCCTCGCCAGGAGCGCCACCACCGGCTCCACCCTCGCCGCCGGCACCAGCCCCAGCACCACCACCGCGTCGAGCGCCGCCGCGGCCTCCGACGCCTCCCCGCGCGCGCACCGGAACCGCGCCGCACGATCGGCCCCGGACCGCGCCGCCGCCTCGGCCACCCCGAGGTGCGCCGAGAGCAGCGCCCGCCGGAGCTGATCGGCCAGCGTGGCGTAGCCCCTGGGAAGCTCGCGCGCGATGCCCTCCCCCTGGGCCAGGGCTTCGCGCGCGACGTGGTACGCGTCGAGGCGCTCGTGTGCAAAGCGAGACGGCTGGGACGGGAACGTAGGCATGACGAGGCTCCTTCCGCCGGCCTCTTGCGGGGGCCGGTCTTTGCCCCCTCGCGCGCAGTGGGCGTGACAGCGCCGCGTCGTTCGAACGGGAGATTGGCAATGGGAAGCAGAGAGCGCCTGGAGAGGGCGCGCGGGGCTGGCGCGACCAGTGCGCGCCTGGGCACAGACCGGCCCCCGCAAGAGGCCGGCGGAAGGGGGCTCTAGGGACACGGTCACGGTCGGGGCTCACGCGAACGGCAACGTGCGCGGCAAGGGCTCGGGGCTCACGGTCACGGTCAGGGCCCACGTGAAGCGGCAACGTGCGCGGCAACGGCTCGGGGCTCACGGCAACGGCTCGCGGTCACGGTCAGGGCCCACGTGAAGCGGCAACGTGCGCGGCAACGGCTCACGGTTCACGGTCACAATCAGGGCTCGCGGTCACGTGCACGGCTACGGCTGACGGCTGACGATTCACGTGCACGGCCACGTCTCGCGGGCCGTGAGCCGTGAGCCGTGAGCCCTGGCCGTGACCGTGAGCCCCGAGCCGTAGCCGCGCACGTTGCCGTCGACGCGAGCCCTGACCGTGACCGTGAGCCCCGAGCCGTAGCCGCGCACGTTGCCGTCCACGTGAGCCCTGACCGTGCCCGCGAGCCCTCCCCTCTCCGTCTTCCTGCCCCCTCCGCCGCCGACGGCGTTAGAGTGACCTCCCGTGATCTCTCCCTGGCCCGTCCCGGTCGCTGCCCGCAGCCCCATCGCCGTGGGCTCCGTCGTGTGGCGCATGGGCGGTGTGGTCCGGGCCACCGTGGTGATCAAGGCGACCTTCGGCTTCGTGCTCGACGGGGTGGCGAGGCTGCTCCCCCCGCGCGACATCGTGCGCGAGGACCGGGGCGCTCACGAGGCCGCCGAGACCGCGCCCTACCTGCCCAGCGCGGGTGTCATCCTCACCGGCCACGCCTACGCGCCCGGGGGCAGGCCGGCGCCCTCGGTGGCCGCGCGGCTCGGGGTCTACCGGGAGCACGCCCTCCTCGACAAGACGATCCACGTCTTCGGCTACCGCCCTGCGCCGGGCGTCGCCCCGCAGCCTTTCCAGCGCATGCCGCTCGGGTGGGACCGCGCCTTCGGCGGGCCCGGCTACCCCGACAACCCCGAGGGCATCGGCCTCGACGAGCGGGACCGGCGCGGGCAACCGTACCTCGTCGACCCGGCCGACCCGCGCCGCCCTGCGGGCTTCGGCCCCGTCCCGGCGCACTTTCAGCCCCGCCGGCGGCTCCTCGGCCAGAGGCCTCCGCCCGAGCCCCTCCGCGCGACGCCCGCGCTCGTCGAGGTCCCCGACGGCATCGACCTCCGCTCCTACCACGCCGCGCCCGCCGACCAGCAGGTGGAGTACCTCCGCGGGGACGAGTGGATCGTGCTCGACGGCCTCCACCCCACCGCGCCGCGTGCCCGTACGCGCCTGCCGGGGGCGCGCGCCGAGGCCTGGCGCTTTCCGCAGGGCGCTCCGCCCGCGCCCATCCAGCTCTCGGCCGACATGCTGGTGATCGACACCGACCAGCAGATGTGCTCCGTGATCTGGCGCGGCGGCTTCATGCTGGAGGAGGCGCCCGAGCGCGTGCGGGTCCAGGCCGGGCTCGCGCTGCCAGGGCAGCCCATCGCGTGGCCCGAGATGGTGACGGCGCCGGCCGCCGCGCCCGCACCCGCGCCGGCGCCCGCGCTCGCGGCGACCGTGTTGAAGGACGACGACGACGACGAGGTCACGCCCATCCCCGGCCGTGAAGCCGGCCAGGCCTGGAGGCAGCCTCCCGCTCCACCCCCGTCGAGGCGCACCGTGACGCGGATGATCGAGGACGACGAGGATCCTCGAGCGGACGGCACCCGGCGCGTCCTGCTCCCCAACCTCGCCCGCTCGGTGCTGCCCTTCCAGGGCGCCGCGCCCGCGCCGGCCTCCGCGCCGCGCGGCGGGCAACCCGACGGCGTGCTCCCGTTCAAGCCGCCCTCCTCCCCGCGGCGGACCATGACGCTCCTCGACGACGACGATCGCACCAGCGGGATCGATCTCCGGCGGGGCGGGGAGCTGCCCTTCCTGCCCGTAGCCGCGGCGCCGCCCGACCGGCCGTCGGCCCCGCACGCCCCCTTGCCCGGAGCGCCGTGGGGCGCGCCCGCCGCGCTGAATCCAGCCTCTGGACGAAGAGGGCGGTGGGACCCTGGACCTCCGCGGCGCGCTGGCCCCCCGCCTGCCGGTGACCGACACGAGCGCTCCTCCTCCAGAAGCCTCGCCGCCCCCGCTCTTCAAGCTCGGCGCACCCCTTCCTCCGACGCCCGCCGCCGACGCACCGCCGCCCATCGCGCCGCCCCCTCCCGTCGTCGCGCCGCCGCTCGTGACCGAGCCTCCGCCTCTGCTCGCACCCCCGCCGCCTCTGACCGTGGTTCATCCGCAACCCGCTCCCGCTCCCGCTCCCGTTCCCGTTCCCGCTCCCGCTCCCGCTCCCGTTCCCGTTCCCGTTCCCGCTCCCGCTCCCGTTCCCGATTCCTCCGGAGCTTCGGGAACGGGAACGGGAGCGGGAACGGGGCCCAGCTCGCTCACCACCTCAGCGCCCGCGCCCGCCAAGCCCGCCGAAGGCCCGGCAAATCCCCTGCGCGACAAGGTGCTCGCCGCGCTCGCCGCGCGGGAGCCGCTGCGTGGGCTCGATCTGCGCGGGGCCGACCTCCGGGGCATCGACTGGAAGAAGGCGGCGCTCTCGGGCTGCCGGTTCTCGGGGGCCGACCTCCGCGGCGGCGACTTCACGGAGGCGCGGCTCGCCGACGCGGTGCTCGAAGGGGCCGACCTCTCCAGCGCGGTGCTCGAAGGGGCCGACCTCTCCCGCGCGGATCTCCGCGCGCCACGCTCTCCGGGGCGAACCTCGCGGGGGCGTTGCTCACCGACGCCAACCTCACCTCGGCGCGCGGGCAGGGCGCCCGCTTCACCGGCGCCACGGGTCAGCGGACGGTCTTCGCCCGCGGCGTGTGGGACGGCGCGGAGCTCGATCGCGTCGAGATCACGGGCGCGGACTTCACCGGCGCGTCGCTCGCGGGGGCGCGCTTCGACGGCGCGACGCTCGATCGATCTGCGCCTCGAGGACGCGCACGGGGAGGGGGCGTCGTTCGCCGGCGCGCGGCTCCCGCAGGCCCACGCCGCGCTCGCGGTGTTCCCGCGCGCCTCGCTCCGCGGCGCGGAGGCGCCGGGATCGGTGTGGGAGCGGGCGACGCTCGACGAGGCGGTCTTCGCCGAGGCCAACCTCGAGGGCGCCGATCTCTCCCGGGCGATCTGCAACAAGGCGAGTTTTTGTGGCGCGCGCGCGGAAGGAGCGAACTTCTCCCGCATGACGGGGGACGGGGTGGACCTCTCCGGCGCGGCGCTCGAGCGCGTGGATCTGCGGCAGGCGCGGCTGCGCGAAGCGGTGGGGGAGAAGACCAACCTGCGCGGGATCAACGCGCAGCGAGCCGATCTGACGAAGGCGCGGCTCGCCGGGGCGGACCTCGGCGGCGGGAACCTGCGGGAGGCCAAGCTCGCAGGGGCGGTCCTGGCCGGCGCGCAGCTCGACGGCGCCGACCTGCGGGACGCGGACCTGGAGCGGGCCGACGTGACGGGCGCGTCCCGCAAGGCGGCGAAGATGAGCGGGGCGAACGTCAAGGACCTGGTGGGCGGCGAGGCCTGAAGACCGTGAGGCGGACGCGTTGACGGCGCGGCGATCCGCGGGACAGGATGCGGCGTGCTCTCCCGCTCGCTCGCGCTCCTGATCCTCGTGATGTTGCCCGCCTGCGCCGACGCGCACGCCGCGAACGATGCCCCGTCGTGCGTCAGCGAGGCGGAGTGCGCGAAGCTCTACCATGACGCCGTTCTGCGCGTTCAGGCGTGCCACCGCAACGTCCGGGCTTCGGACCCCAGCCTCGTTTCGCAGCAGGAGTGCGAGCACGTGACGGCCGAGGCCAACGGCCTGGCGACCGCCCTCGAACGACTCCACGAGAAGAAGAAGCAGGAGCCGGGGCAAGCGCAGGGGGACGAGGACGGGCCGGTCTTCGAGGTGCCGCCGGCGAAGTCCGCGGCGCCCTGAAGGGTCGGCTAGGGGAGGGGCGCGTGCTAACAATCGCCAGGCATGCCCACGGACCCCGCAGCGCTCGACCTCCCGCTCCTCCACCGGGACGACCGCCTGGCAGCGTTCGCCAAGCCCTCGGGCCTGCTCGTGCACCGCGGCTGGGGGGACGACGCGGTGGTCGCGCTCGACCTCGCGCGCCGCGCAATCGGCGCGCGCGTGCACCCGGTCCACCGCCTCGACCGCGCCACGAGCGGCGTGCTGCTCTTCGCGCTCGACCCGGAGGGCGCGGCCGCGATGGGCCGGCTCTTCGAGGCGGGCCTCGTGAAGAAGACGTACCTGGCGCTCGTGCGCGGCGTGCCGCCCGAGGCGGGCGTCATCGATCACCCGGTCCCGAAGACCGAAGGCGGCGCGCGCGTGCCCGCCGTGACGGCCTTCCGGCGGCGGCACGTCGTGGAGCGCTGGTCGCTCGTCGAGGCGCGCCCGGAGACGGGGCGGCTGCACCAGATTCGGCGCCACCTCAAGCACCTGGGCCACCCCATCGTGGGCGACGTCAACTACGGCAGGGGCGAGATCAACCGCCTCTTCCGCGAGCGCGTCGGCCTCCGGCGCCTGGCGCTACACGCGGCCGAGATGTCGTTCGAGCACCCGTTCACCGGCGCGCCGACGACCTTCGCGGCGCCGCTGCCGGAGGATTCTACGCGTGCCCCTCGAGCAGATGGGTTTCCCCGCGGAGGCGTTCGCCTGAGCTCGAGAAACGCAAACCGAACCGCGACCGCCAGGGAGCGGGTGCCCGTCACGCGTGCGGCTCTGGCACCCGCTCCCTGGCGGTCGCGGTTCGGTATCCTCGTTCCACCATCGACGCGAGCGCACGGCGCTTTCAAGGCTTCCGGAGGCCGAGGATTCTTGGCCTTGTACGAGAGCGTGCGGATTGGCATCCCGAGCCGCCTCGCGGCCTCGCTCTGGTTCCACCCGGAGGCGGCGAGCGCCTCGGCGATCACCCTGGCCTCGACCTCCTGGACCCGCGCGCGCAGCTCGTTGGTGCCCTCGGCGGCGGGGGCGGCGCGCGGGGGATCGCGGAGGCGCGCGGGGAGATCCTCCTCGCGGATGACGTCCGAGGAGGCGAGCACCGCGGCGCGCTCGACGATGTTGCGCAGCTCGCGCACGTTGCCGGGGAAGCCGTAGGCCTGGATGCGCGCGAGGGCGCCGGGGGAGAAATCGCGCACCCTGCCGTCGAACGTCCGGGCCGCGAAGCGGCGCGCCAGGGGCTCGATGTCCTCCGGCCGGTCGCGCAGCGGCGGGATCGCGAGCACCATCACCGAGAGGCGGTAGTAGAGATCGGCGCGGAACGCGCCGGACGCGGAGAGCGCCTCCAGATCGCGGTGCGTCGCCGCCACGACGCGCACGTCCACGGAGACCTCGCGGGGCGATCCCACCCGCGTGAAGCGCCCCGTCTCCAGCACGCGCAGGAGCGCCGCCTGCGCGGGCAGCGGCAGCTCCCCGATCTCGTCCAGGAAGACCGTCCCGCCGTCGGCCTCCTCGAACACCCCCTTCTGCCGCTGCGCCGCGCCGGTGAAGGCGCCGCGCTCGTGGCCGAAGAGCGTGGACTCCACGAGCTGCGCGGGGATGGCCCCGCAGTTGACGCTGACGAGGGGTTTTAGGGCCCGCGCGCTGCGTCGGTGGAGGAAGCGAGCGACGACCTCCTTGCCCGTCCCGGTCTCGCCCTGGAGCACCACCGGCACCGCGGACATCGCCACGCGCGCCGCCGTCTCGAACAGCGCCCGCATCGCCGGCGCCGCCGCCACCGGCCCGTCCTCCGCGCCGCGCCCCTCGGCTCCGCGGCCCTCCGCGATCACCACCTCGCGCGCCGACGGCGCCGCCTGCACGGTGCAGAGCGCGTCGCCCACGATCACGTTGGCCGCGATCGACACCTCGGCGCGCGTGACGCGCTGCCCGTCGATCCACGTCCCGTTGGTGGAGCCGAGGTCCTCGACGATCACGCGCCCCTCGGGCGCGAGCGTGAAGCGCGCGTGGGCTCGCGAGAGCTTCGCGCTCTGCACGCAGAGCGTGGCGGGCGCGCGCCGCCCGACGATCACGGGCACGCCGGGATCGAGCGGGACGCTAACCTGCCCCTCGTCGTGATGGGCGACGAGCAAGAGCCGCCGTCGCTCGTCGGCGCGCCGGCGTAGCGCGGCGAGATCGTCCTCGGCGCAGCTCCTCGGCCTTCTCGGTGCGCTCGTCCTCGTAGGGAGGCCTGCCGGGAGGGGCGGTCATCGCGCGCGCCCCGGCGGTCTCGGGTTGCTGTGGCACACGCGCCTACCGTACCATCTCGCACGTGCTCGGCGTCGGCGGCACGATTGACGGTCGGTACCAAGTCCTCTCCGTGCTCGGCGAGGGCGGCATGGGCGCCGTCTACGAGGTCCGACACGTGCGAACGGGCCGGCACGTGGCCCTCAAGGTCATCCGTGCCCAGGTGTCCGGCAACAACGAGATGGTCAAGCGCTTCCAGCGGGAGGCGAGGCTCGCCGGCTCCCTCGAGACGCCCCACGTCGTCAACGTCTTCGACACCGGCACCGACCCGTCGACGGGCCTCATCTACATGGCCATGGAGCTCCTCAAGGGGGAGGACCTCCAGAAGCTCCTGAAGCGCTGCGGCAAGCTCCCGCCCGAGCTCTGCGTGCGCCTCATCGGGCAAGCCTGCCTCGGGCTCGTCAGGGCGCACGAGGCCGGCGTCCTCCACCGCGACATCAAGCCGGCCAACCTGTTCCTCTCCGAGCTCGAGGACCGCAGGGTCATCCTCAAGATCGTCGATTTCGGTATCGCCAAGGCGGTGTCGCTGCACGGGTCCGATGACTCGTCGCTGACGCGCACGGGCGGCATGCTCGGCTCGCCCCACTACATGTCCCCGGAGCAGACCAAGGGGAGCAAGAGCATCGATCTCCGCTCCGACATCTGGTCGCTCGGCGTGGTGCTCTACCAGGCCCTCGCCGGGCGGACGCCCCACGTCCGGACCGACACCCCGCTCGAGCTGATGGTCAGGATCTGCTCGCAGCCGGCGCCGGCGGTGCAGGACTTTGCGCCGTGGGTGCCTCCCGGGCTGGCGCTCGTCGTCCACCGCATGCTCTCCATACGCACCGAGGGCCGCTACCAGAGCGCGGCGGAGGTGCTCGAGGCCTTGCAGCCGTGGCTGCCCGAGGGGCTCGAAGTCCACGCCGACGAGCTCGTCCCGCTGTCCGAGGCGCGGGCCGCGCAGGCGGCGCCCCGCGCGACCTTGCCGTTCGAGGCCACGACGCAGGCCGACGCCGCGAGCTTCCTGGCGCGCGTGGCGCTGGAAGCTCCAGGCCCAGACGCCCGCCCCCGTCGATTCTCGACGACGACGCCTCGACCCGCCCCAGGCCGGCGACGCCTTCCCATCCGGACGACGTTCGACGACCGCGCGCAGACCCAGATCAACTACCGGGCCTCCGCGCCTTCGATCCCCTCCCACGCCGACCGGCGAGCAAGCCCTCACCCGCATCGACTACCGGCGCTCTTCGCCGTCCATCGAATCCCCGGCCGAGTCCCCGGCGATCTCGGCCCCGCCGTCATCCCTCCATGGCTCGCCGGGCCTGTTCGCGATGGGGGAGACCCCCAAACCCCCGCCACAGGCGTTCGGGATCCACCAGGACGACACGACCCCTGCCTCGCAGGGCGCCACCACGCTGGTGACGTCGGCCCAGAGGCCCCGCTTCCGGCTGAGCGTGGCGCTCCCGGCGCTGGCGCTCCCGGCCGTGCTCGCGATCGGCGTCGCGGGTCGGTTCTTCCATCGCCAGGCGATCGCCGCGACCGACGATCCTGCGACGACGAGCGCCTCCCCCATCTCCACCGCGGCGGCTGCGCCGTCCGGTCCCGCGGTCCAATCGCCGTCGGCGGAGGAGCGGACGGTGCGCCTCGCGGTCGAGCCGCTCGACGCGACGGTCGAGGTCGACGGGCAGCCGGCGCAGGTGCGGGACGGCGCCGTCGAGCTGCGCGGCGTGCTCGGGAGCGTGCACAGCGTGCGCCTCGTGAAGGGGTCGCAGGAGGCCACCTCCGCCGTCGCCGTCACGCCCGTGGGCGCCCTCCCCGAGCGCGTGCGGATCGAGCCCAAGGCGAAGCCTCCGCAGAAGCCGCGGAGCCCCGCTTTGAACCGGAAATTCGAGTGACGGTGCGCTCGAGACGGAGGGAGCCCCCCCATGCTCCTCGGCCCAGCCGGCTGCTGATCGTCGCGGCCCTCGGTGCGCTCGCGCTGTCGGCGGCGGGCGCCCGGGCCCAGCCTGCGCGGCACGCGACCAAGGCGCCTGCCGCGGGCCAGGACGACCAGGAGCTGGAGGGCAGGAAGGCCCAGGCGCGGGTGTTCTTCGAGAAGGGCCTCGCGCTCTTCGATCAGCGGCGATGGGAGGAGGCTCTCGCCGAGTTCCAGCGGTCGCGCCGGACGCTGCCCACCCGCGCCGCCACCAAGTACGCCGCGAGCTGCCTCTCGGAGCTGCGGCGCTTCGACGAGGCGCTGGAGATGTTCGAGGAGGTGCGGACCTTCCCCAACCTGAGCGCCACCGACGCGGCCTTCGCCGACCAGGGGATCGCGGACCTCACGGCGCGCACCGGCGTGCTCTACGTGGAGGGCGGTGAGCCGGGGGCCTCGATCGTGGTGGACGGGCGCTACCGCGGGACGCTGCCCCTGCCGGGGCCGATCCGCGTGACGGCGGGGACCCACGACGTCTCGGCGTTCAAGCAGGGCCTCGACCCGTTCGGCGCGGCGGTCGAGGTCAAGGCCAGGGGGCAGGCGGTGGCGCGCCTCCGATCGTTCTCGGCCGCGGGGCGGCTCAAGGTGAGCGAGCAACACGGGCTGGCGCTCGAGCTCCTCGTCGACGACACGGCGGTGGGGAAGACGCCCTGGGAGGGGCAGATCCCCGCCGGCGAGCACCTGGTCATGCTGAAGGGGAGCGTCGACCTCGCCGTCTTCTCGGCGTGCGCGCCGGCCGCCGGCGCCGACTCGGGCGCCTCCGGCAACGTGGAGCTCGGGACCCAGCCGGTGAGCGTGCCCGTCCACACGGGGGAGCTGACCAAGCTGACGCTGACGGCGGAGGATTCCTCGGCCGTGCTGCGCGTCGAGCCGACGCCGGGCGGCGGGACGGTGGTCATCAACTCCGTCGAGGTCGGGCGCGGGACGTGGGAGGGCCGGCTCAGGGCCGGCGCGCACAAGGTGGAGGTGATGGCCGAGGGTTTCCTCCCGGAGGCGCGGCACCTCACCCTGGAGCGGCGCAAGCGGCAGACGGTCGCGATCTCCCTCGCCCGGGACTGGAGCACGCCGCTCTGGCAGAGGACGCGGAACGCGACGGCGGGCACCGCCTTCGGGCTCGGCGCGCTCGGCATCGGCGCGGGCGCGGTGACGGGGATCCTCGCGCTCCAGAAGATCGCCGCCGTCAAGGCGAGCTGCGGCGGCTTCATGTGCCCCCAGTCGGAGAAGAGCAACGTCGACGCGGCGAGCTCCCTGGGGACGCTCTCCACCGCGAGCTTCGTGCTCGGGGGCGTCGCCGTCGCGGGCGGCGCCGTGATCCTCGCCGTCGCGAGGCCGGGCGGGAAGGAGCGACAGGAGGGCACGGCGAGCGTGGTCTACCGCGTGGGCCCGGGGAGCTTCGCCGTGGAGGGGAGGTTCTGATGCCGAGACGTGGGTCCAGGTCCGCCAAGATCGCCGTGCTCGTCGCCGCCGTGGGGTCCCTGGCGACGTGGGTCGGCGCGTGCAACGCCCTGCTCGACACCGGCTCCTTCACGTTCGGGTCCTGTGACACGGTGGGGGACCTCCGGTGCACGAACAACGCGCTCCAGCAGTGCTCGCCGAACGGCACGTGGACCGCGTCGGCGCCGCCGTGCCAGGAGAGCGCCTGCAGCGCCGACGCCGGCGGGTGCGTCGGCGTGTGCGCGCCCCAGTCCGTGCGGTGCAACCCCGACGGCGAGCCCGAGCTTCGAGACGTGCGACGGCACCGGCCGCTGGGGGGCGTCGAGCAAGTGCCCGCACGCGTGCGCCAACGGCGCGTGCAGGGACTGCGCGTCCGGTTTGTGGTCGTGCAACTGGTCGTCCAAGCCCATCGACGCCGGGCCGCAGGCAACACGCAGCTCTACTGCGACTCGACGGGGATGTGGATGGCCGGCGAGGCGTGCAGCGCGCCGACTCCCGCCTGCTTGAAGGGCATGTGCGTGCCTTGCCTCCCCGGCAGCACGCAGTGCCAGGGCAGCCTTCAGCAGACCTGCGGCCCTACGGGTCACTGGCAGGACCCGAGCGCGTGCCCGGCGGGGACGTCGTGCCAGCCCGACCAGGGCAAGTGCGGCGAGCCGTGCAAGTCGGGGGAGTGGCAGTGCTACGGCGACTCCGGGATCATCCAGCGCTGCTCCGACGCCGGGCAGTGGGACGACGTGGACGCCTGTGCCGACCCGTGTGTTCCCTGCTCCAACGGCGCGTGCGTGCAGGCGGACGCCGGGACGCCGTGCACGCCGCCCTGCTTCACCGCGGGCGTCTGCGGGGCCACCGGGGCCTGCGTGGGAACGGACCCCGTGGAGTGCGTGGACGCGTCCGACAGCCTGTGCAACGCCCCGACGTGCGACCCGGCCACGGGCAGGTGCAGCGTCGCCGACGGCATGCAGTGCGACGGCCACGACTCGTGCTCGCTCGGCGACACCTGCAACGGCGGCGTCTGCAGCGGCACGCCCGCGCCCGATCCCTCCTGGGCGCACTGGAGCTTCACCGGCAGCGCGCCGTCGCCGCCCTACGAGGGCACGAGCCAGGTCGTCTACGACAGGCTCACGCAGCTCATGTGGCAGCTCACGCCCTATGATTCGGTGCTCAGCAACGACAACGCGCAGTCGTACTGCGAGTGCCTGAACGACCCGCCGCCGGCCGGCGTCGCGTGCTCCACCAACGCCTTCACCGTCACGGAAGCGGATCGCGTCGCCGGGTACCCCTCCGGCTGGCGGCTCCCCACGCGCATCGAGCTGATGTCCATCGTCGACTACGACGCGGCGGCGAAGGGCAAGCCGCCCTTGCTCGACCCGTCGTTCCAGCTCTCCAAGGCGGGGGACACGTTCTGGACCGTCTCCATCCTCTACGAGAGCAGCAACTCGCGCGCGTTCACCGTGAGCTTCGCGGACGGCACGGTGAGCTCGAACGGGGTCTTCAACAAGGCGGCCGTCCGGTGCGTGCGCGGTGCTGGCGACGGCGCCGCGGCGCCCTCGGACTGCGGCAGCAGGTTCAGCACGGCCGGGGTGCCGGCGCACGAGGTCAAGGACGTCGAGACGGGGCTCATCTGGTTGCTCGGCACGTCGTTCAACGCGGAGACGTTCGCGAACGCGCAGACCGCGTGCTCGAAGGCGCCCGAGAAGGGCTTCCACATGCCCTCCGTCCTCGAGCTGCGCGACGACGATCGACGACTCCAGCGGGCGGAGCGCGCCGCAGCTCGGCGGCAAGCAGCAGGCGAACTACTGGACGGTCACGACCGCCAACACCGGGGGCGCCAAGTTCACCGTGTCGACGAACGGTTCGGTGGCCATCTACAATCAGGCCAAGCACAACATCTACCGCTGCGTGAAGTAGCCCATCAGCGCTAACCGGCGCCAAGGGGCATGGTGGCGTTTGTGGAGCGCCCCGGCAGGCCAACGCCTGCCTGGCAACCCGCTGCCAGCCGGCTGGCAACCGCTTGCCAGCCGGGGCGCGCCCCTCCGTCGATAGCGCAGAAAACCGCTGGATTCTCGTGGCGGCCCGGGGCTTGCTGAAGCCCGGAGCGGAGGTTCGCCGATGACCAGCGCCGCTCTTCGTTCGATCGCTTCGTTCGCCCTCGTCTCTCTCTCGCTCGTCGCCTGCACCGGCGAGAGCTTCCCAGGCCGGGGCCTCCGGCACGCAGGGCAAGGGCGCGCAGGGCGCGGGCGGCGGGCCGGCGCAGAGCGGCGGCAGCGGCGGGTCGGCGGGCGGCGGCGGCATGGACGGCGACGGCGGCGCGGGCGGCGGCGTCTCCCTCACCAACCGGTCGAGCTCCACGTCGTCGGGCGGGTTCACCGCGTGCGCGTCGTCGACCGAGGACGCCGCGCTCCTGCCGGTGAGCATGTTCCTCGCCGTCGACAAGTCGGGCTCGATGGCCAACGACAGCAAGTGGAAGAACGTCAAGGCGGCCTTCACCTCGTTCTTCGAGGACCCGACGGCCGCCACGCTGGACATCGCGCTGCACGTCTTCCCCGAGGGCAAGTGCAGCGCCCCCGCGTGCAGCGTCGTCGCGTGCAGCCAGCCCGACATCGACGTCGGCTCGCTCTCCGACCCCGCGCAGGTGACGGCGCTCGTCGACAAGCTGGACAGCGTGAGCCCGGGCGGCAACACGCCGCTGGCCACCGCGCTCCAGGGCGCGGAGGACTGGGCCATGAGCCGCGCGATGTCGGTGGGATCGACCGAGAAGGTCGTGGTGGTCCTGGTCACCGACGGCATGCCCCACGGCTGCGGCGGCAAGGTCGACGAGATCGCCGCCAAGGCGAAGAAGGCCTACGACGAGGCCGGCGTCCTGACCTTCGCCGTGGGGCTCGTCGGGTCCAGCCAGGCGACGATGGACCTCATCGCGCAGCAGGGCCAGACGGGCCAGGCCTTCTTCATCAGCAACTCGAACAACGCCGAGGCGGACTTCCTGGCCACGCTCCACTCCATCCAGACCCAGAGCGCGCCCTGCGCCTACGCCATGCCCCAGGCCGGTCCGGGCGAGAAGGTCGACCCCCAGCTCGTCAACGTGACCTACCAGCAGGGCAGCGCGACGCCCGACACCTTCGATCAGGTCACGGGAGCGGCCGCGTGCGGGGCGAAGGGCGGCTGGTACTACGACGACCCGCAGAAGCCCGCGTCCATCAACCTCTGCCCGGCGACCTGCCAGGAGGTGAAGGCCGACCCGACGGCGAAGATCCAGATCGTGCTCGGCTGCGCGACCGAGACCCAGTGAAGCGGCTCACGGGAGGCAAGGAGGACGGCCATGAAGAACATCTCTCGACGCTCTTTCCTCGGGGGTCTCTCGCTCGGCGCGGCGGCGATGGCGTCGCCCATCTCGCTCGGGGGCTGCGGCCCCGCGGGCGCGGCCGGCGAGCGCGCGGCGCGCCTCGGCGGCGCGCTGGGCAAGCGCCCGAACCTGCTCATCATCCACACCGACCAGCAGGATCTCTGGACCCTCGGCTGCTACGGCGGAAACATCGTGAGCACGCCCAACATCGACGGCCTCGCGGCGGCCGGGGTGCGGCTCGACAACTTCTTCACCAACGGGGCGACGTGCACGCCGTCGCGCGGCTGCCTGATGAGCGGCCTCTACCCGGGCCAGAACGGCGCGTACCGGAACAGCGCGCCCATGCTGAGCCGCGCCCAGGGCGTGGTGACCTTCGCCGATAGCCTGTCGGACGCGGGCTACAGGACCGGATACGTCGGCAAGTGGCACCTCGCCGGCACGGCGAGCCCCGGCTGGCGCCCGGCCGACCCGGCGGGGTTCGCGGACGAGACGTACATGTACAACTCCGGCCAGTTCAAGGAGTTCCTCGACCAGCCGCACGGCAGGCCGCCGAAGGTCTCGTACAAGATCGGCAACGCGAAGACGTACTCGACGGACTGGATGGCGACGAAGACCATCGAGCTCCTGCGCGCGAACGCCGGCGAGCCCTTCTGCTTCATGGTCGCGATCCCCGACCCCCACGACCCCTACGAGGTCCGCGCGCCGTACTCGACGATGTTCAAGCCCGCCGACATGCCCGTCCCGGCCTCGTTCGTGCCGAGCGACATGATCGCGAGCGCGACGAAGCTCCAGGCCATCAAGGCGCAGTACTGCGGCATGGTCCAGTGCATCGACAACCGCGTCGGCGACATCCTGAAGGAGCTCGACAGCCTCGGGCTCGCCGACGACACCATCGTGGTCTTCATGACCGACCACGGCGACTACATGGGCGAGCACGGCCGGATGGGGAAGGACTACTACTACGAGGAGGCCCTCCACATCCCGTGCATCGTGCGCTACCCGGGCAGCATCCCCGGCGGCAGCCACGTCACCGAGATGATCTCCGATGATCGACCTCGCCCCCACGCTGCTCGCGCTGATGGGCGTGCCGGACCAGGGCAACCCCAGCGGCCGCGACGCGTCGGCCCTCCTCCTCGGCGGGGACGTCGCAGATTGGCCGGACGAGGCGCACGTCCACCGCTACCAGCAGGTGTTCAAGGACGAGGGCAAGGGCCCGGACACGCTGAACCCGTTCGCGTGCACCTTCACGCAGGAGTACGAGCTCGTGGTGCAGGAGGTCGACGCCTCGATCCTGTACCGGAGGAGCGACTACTCGGACAACCTCGTCAACCTCTTCGACGACCCGGGCTACGCCTCCGTCCGGAAGGACCTCGCCCAGCGGATGCTCGCCGTCGCGGAGGCCGTGAACGACCCGAAGCTCGCCTGGCTCGCGCCGAAGCTCATGGGCCTTTGACGTCAGTCGTCAATCTCGATCGTGAACCCGCCGGGCGCCTCGCGGAAGGCGGCGCGGGCGCGGTCGCCCTCGCGCCACACCTCCACGGTCGCGGGGGCGCCCGCGATGGAGAGCCCCGAGAGGCGCAGCGAGCGCAGCCGCTCGGGCAGCGCGGGGCGGAGCCGCAGGCGGCGCTCGGGCACCGAGACGTCCAGGCCGAGCATCGTCGTCACCGCGAGGAGCAGCGCCCCCGCCGCCCACGCCTGCGGGGAGTTCGAGGTCGGGTACTCGACCGGGAACGGCGTGTCCGTGCGCGCGAAGCCGCCGAAGAGCTCGGGGAGCCGGCGCGCGTCGTAGTGGGCCACCGCGTCGACGAGCGCGCCGGAGAGCCGCGCGGCCTCCGCCCGCCGGCCGTACCGCGCGAGGCCCGCGGCCGCGATCGAGGTGTCGTGCGGCCACACCGAGCCGTTGTGGTACGCGATCGGG
Organism: uncultured delta proteobacterium; assembly: GCA_963827955.1. GTDB lineage: Bacteria > Myxococcota_A > Polyangia > Polyangiales > Polyangiaceae > CAWHDJ01. The sequence continues at coordinate 1,646,813 of CAWHDJ010000018.1, forward strand.
CTGTAGGCGCGCTCGGCGCTGCCCATCGTGCGCAGGCCGAAGCCGGAGAAGAGCTCCGGGCCCACGATCGCCTGCGCCGCGCGCAGGGCCCGCTCGGGGGCCGCTGCGCCCGACCAGAGGAGGTGCGCCGGGTTCGACGTGAGCGCGTCGACGGGCTGCTTTTCACCGTCCAGCGCCATCGCCCAGTAGCCGCGATCCTCCAGCCAGTACCGCCGGTCGATCGCCTCGCGGATCGCCCCCGCCCGCGCCTCGAGCGCGACCGCGTCCGCTTCGGGCCGCCCGAGCGCCCGGTACAGCGCCGCCGCGCGCAGGAGCGCGTCGTACGCGTAGCCCTGCACCTCGACGAGCGCGATCGGCGGATTGGCCTGCCGGCCGTCGCGGAAGCGCACCGAGTCCTCCGAGTCCTTCCAGCCCTGGTTCCAGAGGCCGAACGAGGTGGAGCGCCGGTACTCGAGGAGCAGATCGCCGTCGACGTCGCCGTAGCCGACGATCCACGTGACCGCCGCGGCGAGGTGCTTCTCGTGCGCGCGGGTGAAGGCGAGGTCCCCGGTGTGCCGGAGGAGCTCCGAGATCAGCACCACGAAGAGCGGCGTGCTGTCGACGCTGCCGTAGTACGGGAAGCGGGGCACGAAGCTGCGCGCCCCGCGCAGCCCCGCCGTGCGGTGCTCGTGGAGGATCTTGCCGGGCTGCTCCTCGGTCTCCGGGTCGACGCGCGTTCCCTGCCGGTGCGCCAGCAATCGGATCACCGCGCGCGCCAATCGGGTTCGTAGGGCATGGCCTGGTAGGCGGCGATCAGCGAGTCGCGCCCGAAGAGGGCCATGTACCAGGGCACGCCCGCCGCGAGGTGGAACGCGCCGAACGCGCCGCCCTCGTCGCGGATGTGCAGCGCGGTGAGATCGTGGAGGGCGCGGTCGAAGGCCTCGTCGAGCGCGGGATCGTCGGACCGGAGCCGAGGCCGCTCGCCAGGCGGCGCGGCCTGGGCGACGGCGGCGTCGACGTGGGGCGCGTCGTCGGCGCCGAGCACGCCATAGCAGCGGTGGCGCGGGACGACGAAGTCGCCGTCGGCGATGGTGAAGACCTCCTGGCAGAGGTGGAAGCCCTCGCCCGGCGCGAGCGCCAGGCGGAAGCGCGCGCGCCTGCCCTCGATCACGGGCGCCCTGGAGAAGCGCACCTCGGTGCGGCGGCTCCAGCCCTGGGCCGAGGCGTGGGCGAGGGCGAGGATGGATCGCCCGAGCGCGCCCGCCTCGGCGGGCTCGACCGCGAACGGCGCAGGCGCCTCGATGAGGCGCTTGACCTCGAAGACGTCGGCGAAGTCGGCGTCGACCTCGAGGTCGAGGTCAATCGCGATCGGATCGGGCGCGTGGCTCGTGACGTCGACGTCCGCGTGCAGCCCGTCGCCCACGGCGTAGCTCCGCCGGATCACGAGCGCGCCGCGAGGCACCCCGGGCAGGGCCGGGTTGGTCGCGAAGACGACCGCGAGGTGCGCGGCGGGCGAGCGGCTCGAGAGCACGACCGGGCGTTCGCCGCCGACGCGCAGCACATAGCGCGAGAGGAAGCGCGTGTCCTCGCGGTAGAGCCCGCTCTCGTTGCCCTCCACGATGTCGCCGTCGGGCTCGAGGACGATGAACGACGCGCCGTCGTAGGCGCTGAGCAGGCGCGGCATGGCGCCGTCACTCCTCCCGCAGCTTGCCCGCGACAATCGCCAGCCGCCGCCCGAGCGCGCGCGCCAGGGTGAGATCGATCTCGGTGGGCGGCCGCGCCGCGCTCGCGCCGCTCACCGACGAGGCGCCGTAGGGAGAGCCGCCGTGGATGTCCTCCATGCTCGTCTGCTCCGCCTCGGCGTAGGGCAGCCCGTGCACGATGAAGCCGAGGTGGAAGAGCGGGATCATCATCGACAGGAGCGTCGACTCCTGCCCGCCGTGCATCGTCATGGTCGAGCAGAAGACGCCGGCGACCCTGCCGACGAGCGCGCCGGAGAGCCAGAGCTTGCCGGTCTGGTCGATGAAGCGCTTCAGCTCCGCGCACATGTTGCCGTACCGGGTGGGCGAGCCGAAGGCGACCCCGTTGGCCCAGAGCAGGTCGTCGTTCGTCGCGAGCGGGATCGAGGCGAGCTGCGCCTTGGCGTCGCGCATCCGCGGGTTCCTGGCGATCTCGTCCGGCGAGGTCAGATTGGGGACCTGCCGGAGGCGCACGTCCGCGCCCGCGCGCTCGGCGCCCTCCGCCACCGCGCGTGCGAGCGCCGCGGTGTTGCCGGTCATCGAGTAGAAGATGACGCCGATGTTCACCGGAGCCCCTCTCGGGCGCGTGGGGCCCGAGGAGGGACACGTAAAGGGGTGGCGAGGGCCGCCGGGGTCAGCCGCTCACCACGGTACGACCGGCGTCCTGTACGGAGGGATCTCCGCCAGGACCGACTCGTCGACGTGCAGGTGCGCGCGCACGAGCTCGTGGGGCGTGAGCGCCAGCCAGTGGAGGAGCGAGACGTCCTCGAAGCGGTCGCTCCGGAAGGTCTCGAGGAAGCGCAGCGTCGTCGTCCCCGTGTTCTCGACGTAGTGGGGCATCAGCTTGGGCACGCAGCCGACGTCGCCCGCCTGGAAGTCGAAGGTGCGGGCGTTGCCCACGGGGCCGAACACCGTCATCCGCGCCTCCCCGGCCAGGTAGTACTGCATCTCGTCCCCGTTCGGGTGCCAGTGCATCTCGCGCACGCCGCCGGGATCCACCTCGACGAGGGCGGCGGCGATGGTCCTCGCCGCCTTGAAGGTGGTGGAGTCGGCGACGCGGACCGTGCCGCTCCGCGTGCGCGTCGGCGTCTGGGCCAGGAGCGGGAACGCGAACCAGTCGGGGACCCGGCCGGCGCCGGCGATGCGGTCCGCGGTCAGCGGCCCGGGGAGGGCCGACTGGAAGATGTAGAGCTCGCGGTCGGGGATGTGGGCGAACGCGCTCTCCGGCACGCCGAAGTTCTTGGCGAGGACGCTCCTCGGCGTGTGGGCCAGCCAGTCGGTGAGCAGGAAGGTCGCGTTCTCGTCGAAGCTCCCGTCGTCGAAGGCGAGCAGGAACTCGCAGCCGTCCGGTTCGAGCCCCTCGATCGAGTGCGGGATGCCCCTCGGGAAGAACCACAGGTCGCCCTCGCCGACGTCGTCGGCGAAGGTGCGGCGGGCGTCGTCGACCGCGGTGATGCGCGCCCGGCCCTTGATCATGTACGCCCACTCGGCCTCCTTGTGGAAGTGCAGCTCCCGCACGGCGCCGGCCTTGAGGCGCATGTTGACGAAGGCGATCTCGGTCGCGATGGGCAGCTCGCGGGTCGTCGCCTGTCGCGCCCAGCCGCCCTCCTCCAGCCGCATGTGGCTGTCGGCGAAGGACCATCGCAGGTTGGGCATCGACCCGGCGTCGGTCCGCGGCGGCACGAGCACGTCCGGGCTCTCCGCCTCGCGGGCGGGGTTCGTGGGGCCGAGGATCGATGCGCCCTGGCCGTCGCGGATGGGCTGGAGCGGCTGCGTGGAGCGAGACGGATCGAGGGCCATGCGGTTCCTTTCTCGGGGCCAGCGGTTCGATGCCACGAGCCCGCTCGCGGTCCCCCGCCTGCGAAGGCGTGCGTTCCACCGGCGACAGCGGCGCCCCGGCCCGGTCGTATTGACGGATCGCATCCGGCGACCCGAAGCAACGTCGACGAGGGGCAGGCTCTGCACGGCTCATGGTCATGTCCGCTGGAGGGGCTTCGATGTGGGCGCAGCGGGGCTCGGTCGGGCGTTATGCCGTCGCGATCGGAACGGTCGCCGCCGCGGTCGCGCTCGAAATCTGGCGCACGGAGCTCGGCGCTACGCCGCGGTTCACGCTCCTCGTCGGCGCCGTGCTGGTGACCGCCGGTTCGGCGGGCGCGGGCCGGCGCTCCTCTCGATCGTGCTCGCGACGGCGGTTGCCGGCTACTTCCTCCTCCAGCCGTACGGGAGCCTCGCCCTGGCGGCGGAAGAGGCGAGCGCGCTCGGGATGTTCGTCGCCGAGATGTGCGTGACCGCGGCGCTCGTGGTCGCGATGGTGGAGTCGCGCGTCTCTGCGCAGCGGCGCGAGGCGCAGCTCCGCAGGCTGAACAAGGCGCACCGCGCGCTCGGCGTCGCCAACGAGGCCCTCGTCCGCGCGAAGGACGACGCCATGCTCCTCGAGGACATCTGCCGCGCCATCGTGGAGGTGGCCGGGTATCGGATGTGCTGGGTGGGCCGGGCGGAGCGCGACGCGGCGAAGACGGTGCGGCCCCTCGCGCGGGCGGGATACGACGACGGGTTCGTGGACCGCGCCGAGGTCACGTGGGCCGACGTGGCGCGCGGCCGCGGCGCGATGGGCACGGCGATCCGCACCGAGCGGCCTTGCGTCCTCGGCGACATCGCGACCGACTCCGCCTTCGCCCCCTGGCGAGAGGAGGCGCTGAGACGCGGTTACGCCTCGGTGATCGCGGTGCCGCTCTGCGCCGACGGCCAGGTGATGGGCGCGCTGGCGATCTACGCGTCCGAGAAGGACGCATTCGACGCCGACGCCGTGAAGCTCCTCAGCGATCTCGGCAACGACCTGGCGTACGGGCTCGCGGCGCTGCGCGCTCGGGCGGCGGTCGTCGCCGAGCGCGCCTGCTTCGAGGCGGCCGTTATGCAGGCGCCCGTCGCCATCGCCCTCTACACCGGCCCGGACGACGTCGTTCGCATCGCCAACCGGCGCTGGCACGGCCTGGGCATCCCCGTCGACGCCATCGGCAGGCCGCGCAAGGTTTCCCTGTCCGCGCCGGCCCGGGAGCGCATCCTCCCGGTGCTCGCCGACGTGCACGAGACGGGCGAACCGCGTGAGATGAAGCAGATGCCCATCCCCCGCGTACGCCCGGACGGCACGATACAGGAGCGCTTCTTCAACATCGCGTACCAGCCGCTCAGCGCCCCCAACGGGGTCGTGACCGACATCATCGCCGCCGTCTCCGACGTGAGCGAGCCGGTCTTGGCCCGCCGCGCCGGCGAGGAGGCGCGCGCCGCCGCCGAGCGGGCCAACCGGGCCAAGGACGCAGCTCCTCCGCACGGTGTCGCACGAGCTGCGCACGCCGCTCACGCCGATCCTGGGCTTCGCGGAGGCCCTCGGGAGGAGGCACGAGGTCCGGCCCGACGAGCTGCACCGCGCCCTCGACGTGATCCTCCGGAACGCGCGCGAGGAGGCGCGGCTCGTCGACGAGCTGATCGACGTCTCGGAGATCGCCGCCGGCGCGATGCGCATGGAGATGGCCCCCGTCGATTCTGGGGTCGATCGTACGGGCGTGCCTCGACGAGGCGAGGCCTGCCGCCGGCGCGAAGGACATCGCGCTCGACGCCTCCATCGCGCCGGACACCACCCTCAGGGGCGACGTGGGCCGCCTGGCCCAGGCGGTGCGCACCCTCCTGGCGAACGCGCTGAAGTTCACCCCGCGCGGGGGGCGCGTCTCCGTGGAGATCGTGCGGAAGGACGACGCGCTGCGGCTCCGGGTGGCCGACACGGGCAAGGGGATCTCGCCGTCCGAGCTGCCGCACGTGTTCGAAGCTCCTGCGCACCGGCGATGGCTCGCTCAAGCGCACGCACGGCGGGCTCGGTCTGGGGCTCTACCTCGCGCGGTACATCGTCGAGGCGCACGGTGGGCGGATCCGGGCCGAGAGCGCGGGCGATGGGCGCGGCGCGACGCTCGTCGCGGAGATCCCTGCGCGGGCCCCCCTCGGCGTGACGTACCGGCCGTCCCCGTGAGCGATCGCGGCCTCGTGCGCGCAGGGCTCAGGCGTCTTCCGGCAGGGGGCCGAACCCGCCGGTCTCGAGGTCCTGGAACGCCTGCCGGATCTCGTCGATGCTGTTCATCACGAACGGGCCGTAGGGCACGACGGGCTCCCCGATCGGCTCCCCCGAGAGGACGATGACGTGCGCGTCCTCGTCCGCGGCGATCTCCAGGCGGTCGCCGTCGTTCGCGAAGAGCACCAGCTCGCCCGCGCGCGCCGCTCGCCCGTTGGCGCGCACCTGCCGCTCGCGACGACCGCCATCGCGTTGTAGCTCCGCCGGCAGCGTCACCGGCAGGCGCGCGCCCGCGGGGACCTTCGCGTCGAGCATGGCGATCGGCGTGAAGGTGCGCGCCGGGCCGCGCACGCCCTGGTGCTCGCCCGCGAGGACGCGGACCATGACGCCGCCGCCGTGCTCGACCGACGGGACGTCCGCGGCGCGGATCGGCTGGTAGCCGGGCGGCGCGGTCTTGTCCTTCTGGGCAGGTTCACCCAGAGCTGCATCATGTGCATGCGCCCGCCGCGGCGCGTGAAGCCCTCCTCGTGGTACTCCTCGTGGAAGATGCCGCGAGGCGGCGGTCATCCACTGCGCGTCGCCGGGGCCGATGACGTCGGCGTGGCCGGCGTTGTCTCGGTGGGCGACGGCGCCCTCCCAGGCGAGCGTGACGGTCTCGAAGCCGCGGTGCGGGTGCCAGCCGACGCCGCGCTTGCCGCGCGCGAGCGGCGCGTAGTCGCGCGCCGGGCCCGTAGTCCATCAGCACGAAGGGGCTCGTGCGCTCGGGCTGGAGGCGCGCGCTCGGGAAGTAGGTGGAGACGAAGAAGCCGTCGCCGACCCAGTGGAACCCGGTGCTCCTGTGGACCCCCTCGACGCTGCGCAGCGAGGAGGCGACATCGGCGGTGGAGGGCTCGAAGTGGGTGGGGGTCGTTGTGCTCATGGGCCGCAAGGTAGGTCTCGTCGGGCGCCGCGGGAGGGCGGCCCACGTGATGCCTGCCATCACGTCGCGTGATGGATTTCACGACGGCAGAGGCTCACCAGGAGGTCCTCCGCCCAGCGCGCCACGGGGCCGAGGCGCGCGCTGCGACGGCGAACCAGGACGAGGTCGCGGCGCACCTCCTCCCCGCCCCAGGCCGCGAGGCGGAGGCGCGCGAGGCGGCCGGCGGCGAGGTCCTCGCGCACGATGTGCTCGGGCAGGTTCCCCCAGCCCAGGCCGCTCGCGACGAGCGCGTGCTTGGTCGCGAGGTCGGCCACGCGCCACGTGCGCGGCGAGAGCACGCCGTGGTCGGCGGACGCAGCCGCGCCGGTCCCCGCGGAGGCGGGGCGGCCCGCGGCGCCGCGCTGCTGGAGAGGACAATCTGCACGGCGTCCGCGAGCGCGGGCGCGTCGAGCAGGCCGCTCCGCGCGGCGAGCGGGTGCGAGGGCGCCACGACCGACACGAGCGTGACCTGCGCGATGGCGCGGCGATTCGAGCTCGCGGAGGTCCGCGTCCTCGACGGCGACGCCCAGCGTGGCGCGCCGCTCGCGCACCCATGCCGTGACGGACGACATCACGTCCACCACGAGGCACAGCTCCACCGACGCGTGCGCCCGCTGGAAGTCCTTCGCGAAGTCGACGAGCGAGGCCATCGGGAACATCGCGTCGACGGCGATCACGAGCCGCGTCTCGGCGCCGCGCTTCAGCTCGGCCACCAGCTCGTCGAGCGCGTCGACCTCTCCGCCCACGCGCGCCGCCGCCGCGACGACCGCCTCGCCGTGCTCCGTGAGGCGCGGGACGCGGCCGGAGCGGTCGAACAGCCGCAGGCCGAGCTGCGCCTCGAGGCGATCGATGGCCTGGCTGACGGCGGCCTGCACGCGGCCGAGCTTGCGCGCGGCGGCCGAGAAGCTGCCCGCCTCGGCGACCGCGCGCAGCGTGCGGAGCTGCTCGATGGTGACGCCTTCGAGCATCGCTCACCCCGCCGGCAGGGCGAAGCGGGCGCGCGCGTGGGGGAGGGGGCCGAGCATCGCCCGCATGAGGACCGCACGCCCCCACCCCTGTCAACTCCATCCCTCGCCCTCCGGACTTTTGCCTGGCCCTCCCCGCCCGCCCGGTGCTCCACTTTCTCTCGCACCCCCTCGACCCGCCCCGCGGAGGTTCTCTTGCGCCACACACCCGCTTCCTTGCTCCCCTGCCTGCTCCTCCTGGCCGCGTGCAGCTCCAACCACGGCACCGCCACCAGCAGCAGCGGCGCCGGCGGCGGGTCCCCCATCACCGACGCCGGCCCGCCGGACGTGCTCGGCTCCCCCGAGGGCACGCTCTCCGTCTGGACCGCGGGCCCCGGCCGCAAGATCCAGCCCACCACGGCCGCCGGCAAGGGCACGTCGATCGCCGTCTCCAGCGTCCGCGACGCGTGGGTCTCCGCGCAGATCGTCGTAGAGGGGAAGGCCGGCCACCTCGCCGGGGTGACGGTCGCGCTCGACGACGACCTCTCGGACGGGATGGGGCACACCCTGAGCAAGAGCGCGGTGACCTTCTTCCGCGAGGGGTTCGTCGACTTCTCCAGCGTCGACCCGAGCATCGGCACCGGCAACGAGCCTGTGCCGAAGAGCTCGCCGACGAAGGACGGGAACGCGCCCAATCCGCTCGTCCCGCTCGTGGACCCGTACACGGGCGCGATGGCGGGGGAGCCGTTCGACGTCGCCGAAGGGTCGAACCAGCCCGTGTTCGTGGACGTGCACGTCCCGAAGGGGCTGGCCGCCGGGACCTACACCGGCACGGTGCACGTGGCGGCGGCGATGGGCGGGGCGGCGGACGTGCCGATCTCGGTCACGGTGTGGGGCCTCGATCTGCCCGACATGCGCAACGTCACGACGCACTTCAAGATGACCATCAACAACCTCTTCCAGTACCACTCGGGCCTCCAGACGTGCTCGGGCTCGAGCTGCTGGGAGGACTTCACGAAGCCCCACGCCGCGGCCGTGCTGAAGCGGTACGAGGAGCTGGCGCACGCCCACCGGATCGACACGGGGCAGGGGCTCGCGAACGTGCCGATCACCGGGTGCAAGCTGCCCGTGGCCTCCGACTGGGCGCCGTACGACGCCGCCATGGCTCCGTACATGGACGGGAGCTACTTCAGCGACGGCGTCCCGAGCAGCCGCTACGACGTGCCGTTCTCGCCGGGCCAAAACTACGGCGTCGACGGGACGTGCAGCCAGAGCCAGTACGTGGCCATGTCGCAGGCGTGGGCGAGCCACCTCGCGAGCAAGGGCTGGTTCCCGTCGCCGGGCGGGGGCGCGTTCGGCGCGGTCGTCTACGCGTACGACGAGCCGCTCGCGGCTTCGTCCAACCCGAGCGACGTGCAGACGATCCTGAACGGCATCGTGAAGGACTCGTCGTGGCTCCAGCAGGGGAACCTTGCATGGAAGGGCCACGTCATCGACACGACGTCGCCGATCCCGGCGCCGGCGAACCCGGCGACGGTGCCGCTCTTGAACCCCGCCCTCGGCGTCTACGTCGTGTCGCTCTCGCTCTACGGCGACGTCTGGGACCATGGGGCCTTCTACGGAAGGCAAGAGTGGCAACAGAACCCGGACCTCTTCGCGCAAGGGCTCGCGCTCTGGTTCTACGAGGGGAACTCGATCCTCCCGCCCTTCCCGACGTTCGCGACGAACACGCTCGACGCGCTGGAGCCGGTCATCATGATGTGGGGCTCCTGGTACGAGAAGGCGACCGGCTTCCTCTACTGGGACATCGCCGACTGGAACCAGAAGGACCCCTGGGGCCCGGAGATCGACTTCGGGAAGACGGGCGACGGCGTGCTGATCTACCCGGGCAACCACGACGGGACGCTCTCGCCCGCCGGCTCGCCCGCGGGCGTCGCGATCGACGGGCCCATCCCGTCGTACCGGCTGAAGATGATCCGGCAGGGGCTCCAGGACTGGGCGCTGTTCCGGCTCGCCGACCAGAAGGGCCTCACGTCGTTCGTGCAGCAGCAGGTCGGCACCGTGTACAAGCAGCTCGGCGCGGCGCAGCCGGCGCCGGCGGGGTCCCCTTACTGGACGACGGACGAGGCGACGATGGATGCGATCCGCGCGGCGGTCGTGCAGAAGATCCTGGCCCAGTAGCTCGGGCGCCTGCTACACGCGCGTGATCACTGGCACGACCCCTGTACGCAGATCTGGTTGGCCGTGCACATGTTCCCGCACACGCCGCAGTGGGTCGACTGCGAGGTGTCCGCCTCGCAGCCGTTCGCGGGGTCCCCGTCGCAGTCGGCCCACCCGTCGTCGCACGCGACGAGCGCGCACATGTTCGCCGTAGGGTTCTGAGGGTTGGGCACGCACTGGGTCATCGCGTTCGGCAGGGGGCCGCAGATGTCGTCGCAGAAGTTGCAGTTCTGGTTGGTCCCCAGCATCGTCCCGCACCCGCACGCCGCGTCGCCGGGGCAGGTCGTAAATCCCGCCGGGCACGAGGTATTGCACTTGCCCTGCACGCAAGGACAGGCGCCCCCACACGCGTTGCTGCACGCGCCGCAGTTCATGGGATCATCGAGCACGTTCGCCTCGCACCCGTCCGCCGGCTGAGTGTTGCAGTCCGTCCACCCGGAGTCGCAATACTGGATCGTGCACGTCCCCTTCTTGCAGGTGGGCGTCGCGTGGGCCAGCGCGCACGCGTTCCCGCACGCGCCGCAGTTCGACACGTCGTTCGCCGTCTCCACGCAGACCCCGGCGCAGGGCGTCTCACCCGGCGGGCACGACACGCCCCCACCGGCCCCGCCGCTCCCGGCCTGGCCACCCGCACCCCCCACGCCCGGGCTGCCGCCCGCGCCGCCCACGCTCGCGCTCGTGCTCGAAGCCGAGGTCGACGCCGCGTGCGCCCCGCCGGTCGCGCTCGAAGCCGAGGTCGACGCCGCGTGCGCCCCGCCGGTCCCGTGCCCGCCTCCCCCGGTGCCGGTCGCGGCGGCCCCCTGACTGCTGCTCTTGCTGCACGCGGCGAGGGCGAGGAACAGAACCAAGATTCGAGCGATGCACGCTCCGAGCCTACGTCGGCGTGTCGAGCATCGTCAACGGCGTGGCCGTCGGCGGGGGGCTCGTGGGCGGTGTGTGGAGGCTTCCGCGTTCCAAACGACGCGCGCGCGTGCGGTGTGACGCGGTGGTCCCCCAAGCCTCACACCATGCGGGCCTTTGCTCCTCCGTTTCAGGCATGGCCCGGCGCGGCATGAAGCTTGCCGAGGCTCGACGACGGGCTGCTTCGATCGCAGCGCGATTGTGACGTGAAAGGTCGTGCGACCATGCAAAGTGGGCTCTTTGTCGCTTTCGCCGTGCTCCTCGCGTCGCTCGTCCCGCTCGCCGGGTGCGCAGCGCAGCCGATCGTCTTCGATCCCAGCGCGAACGCCGCCGTCAAGAAGATCGGGGTCGTCGTCCGCGTTCGCGAGCCCTTGGAGTACCGCGTGGTGGACGTGGGCTGCTCGGGGGACCGCGTCGTGGGCGTGGTCTTCGGCGTGGCCGGCCTGGCCGTCGAGGGGGCGGCGATGCAGGACGAGAGGAGCCTCGCGTTCACGGCCAAGATGGCGGACCAGCAGCCCTTGGGACCGGACGAGCGCTTGACCAGGGGCATCGTGGAAACGCTGCGCAGGAGGGGCTACGACACGGTTGCGTTGAACGCGGGCACGCAGCCCGACGCCAAGCTCGATGCGATCCTCACCGTGACGGTCCCCGGGATCGGGTACGCCTGCACTTCGAAGGACGGTCTGGAACCCTGGGTTGGGGGTACCGCGGAGCTGGTGTCCACGGCCACCAACGCCAAGCTCTACTCGCAACGATTCTCCTCGGCGTCGCAGGCGTCGAGCCAGGGCGCCACGCTCTGGCCCGCGCTGCCCGCCTACACGTTTCCGACCTACGACACGCTGCAGGCGTTCCCGAAGCTCGCTCGGGAGGGGCTGGGGAAGAGGATTGACTCGCTCGCCGCGTTCCTCGGCCGGCAACTGAGCAAGGGCATCATCGTGGACGTGGACGCGGCGCCGAGCGAGGAGCCCGCCGGGGCGCCTCCCGGGATCGCAGCAGGGTTCTCGCTGGGCAAGGGCGTCGCCGCCGCGGAGGCACGGTGCACCGAGGCCCACCTGAAATGGAGCCGGCTCGACGACGACCACTTCTCGTGCAGCGGCACGCCTGCCGGCATCAGCGTACCGGCGACCGTGACACTCGGCGCGTGCGCAGGGACGATCTGCGAGGTCGTGGTGAACGCGAGCGCCGACGGTGCCGGATGGAAGGATTCTGGTGAAGCGCTTCGGCGAGCTCGAAGAGCCTCCTGGAGGGGAGCCACGGCGCCCCGCAGAGGCGCGACAGCACGGCGCTCGAGGACTGCCCCGGCATCATCAACGTCTGCTTCGCCTCCGGCCGCGCGCGCACGAGCGCCGTGTGGTCGTGGCCACGCCGGGAGAGCGTCTCGCTCGCGCTGGACGGCGGGCCCCCCGGCGGCGCTCCCTCGCTCGGCCTCGTGTACCGCACTGCCGCGTTCCCCCGGAAGAAGCCGTGAGGCTTTCGCGGCGGCCTCGGACTGGAACGCGGAAGTCGAGGGTGGGGCGTCCGTGTTCACGCGACCTTGCGCTCGTTTCCACTGCCGTTGCAACCGAGGATGAGCTCCGGTGGCCAGCGGCGATGCCGGGTGCCCTCCGGCGATCTCGCGCGCGCGGCGCATCGCTCGGGCGCCCGGCGCCGAAACGGTTCGCGCGATTCCGAGGAGGTGCGGCCGACGCGATGCTCGGATGTGCGTCGCCGCGCCGGCACCGCCGTCGTCGTGCTCGCTCCGCCGACGCCGAGCCCGCGGACGGCCGATTCCGAGCTCGCTCATCGGGCGGTGTGGCGGCGCGTCCGATGCCGGCGCGTGGCGCCCGACGTCGTGGAGCTGCACCCGAAGCCGAACGGGCCCGCCGTTCGCCGGAGCGCCTCGTCCGATTCGGACCCTGGCCGCACGACATCGATCCCGTGTGCGCGGCGTCGACCCGCCGTGCCCGCCGGCGCGCCCGCGCGCCGCTCGCGTTCTTCCGGCGCCCGCGGGGGAAGCGCTTCCCCCGCCGCGGAGCCCGTTCGCGGGGTAGCCCGGAGGCTCGTTCGGCCTCGGGCGCGCCGCCTCGCGCGGGGCCGAACGACCTCGCACGCGGGCGAGCTGCTTCCGTCGGACGGAGCAGTTGCACCGCTGGGCGAGCGATTCTCGCGCACGGTGGAGCCGGATCGCGCTCCCGCGAGCCACCTCGGTGCCTCCGAGCGGGGGCGCGCCCGGACGAACCGCTCCGGGGCGTGACGAGCAAGCCCGCCGCCGGCCTCGCCGGCGCGCGCTCGGGTGCCCGGGCTCGCGCAACGGCGCGGCGCGTCGCGCTCCTCGGGGCCTGTCCGCGCCCCGGCATCCCCGGCGCGCCGCCGGTCTCGGAGGCGATGAGCGGCGCTCGCGACCTGCGCGCCGCCGACGTCGAGCATTCCAGCCCGACGCGCAGCGTGCGCGCCTGTCGCGGTTCGCGTGTCGCTCCGCCGGTTCGCCACGCTGCGCCGAGGGCCGATGGCGGGCGTCGCTCGGGCGTCCGACGATGCGGCGCTCCGGCACGCGCCCGCCTGGGAGCGCGAGCGCCCCATCCTCGGCGACCCGGGCGGCTTTTGCGCTTACGGCGCCCCGCAGTCGGTCCCCCGGGACTCGCCCCCGCCGGAGGTTCCTTCGCGGCGGGTCGTCGTGCCGGCGGCGCCGGGCGCGGGCCCCGTGTCGCCGGCGGGCACGGTGGTCATGCCCGTGGCCGCCCCGGCGCGGCAGCCTCCCGCGCCCACCGTGCCGATGCTCGCGGCCGTTCGCGGCGGGGGAGGCTCCCAGACCCTCGCCATGGGCGTCCCGGCGCCGGCCACGGTGCGATCGGGTGGGCGCGTGCGCGCGGGGCGACGCTGGCTCTGGGTCGCCTGCGTCGCGGTGCCGGTGCTGCTGGCGCTGGGCGTGGCCGCCTGGCTCGTCGGTGCCACCGCGCCGCACGCGCCGTCCGCGCCCCGCCCCCGGGCGCCCGCCAAGAGGCGCTGAGCCGCGGGGCCCTTCTCCAAGAAATTCGAAGGGTTGGCCGGCGGCGCCAAAAAAGTGATCCCCTCTGTACGATTTTCTGGGGTCGGCGAGAGGGTGCCCCGGACTCTGGGTTCCATAGGCGGTCCGGTATTGCCCGGGCCGTCCTGGAGGCCCGATGCCCGAATCTCGAAAGCAAGCGCGCGAGGATCGCATCCGCGCGGAGGTCGAACGCGCCGTGGCGCCCTACGTGGGCATGGTCCCGCCGTTCATGCTCGCCAAGCTCCGTGAGCTGGCGGAGCGCTACTGGCGCGAGCAGCCCGAGGCGGCGCGCGTCATCGACTTCGTTACACGTGACAAGAACCAGGTGCGGAGCGGGGTGGAGGAGACCGGGGAGGGAGACGACGGCGACGCCGAGCAGGCCGCCGGCGAGAGGAAGGGGTGAGGCCATGGCGGCCCCGTTGCGATCCGATTCGACTGACCCCCGAGCAGCGCGCGCTGGTCCAGAGGGGAATGCCGATGGTCGAGCACCTCGTCGCCGAGGTGGTCCGCCGGTACAGGGATCTCGTCACGCGCGAGGATCTGCTGGGGGCCGGCGTCATCGCGCTCCACGAGGCGGCGCTGGCCTACCACGAGGACGGGCACCCGAGCTTCCCGCACTACGCGCGGCACCACGTGCACGGCCGGCTGCTCGACGCGGTGCGGAAGGACCATTTCAAGCTGAGCGGCCGCGTCGAGCACGCCATGGCGCGCGCCTTCTCCCGGATGCTGAGCCACCTCTCGCTCGACATCGACCTCTTCCGCGACGAGGAGGAGAAGCTCGTCGAGGGGGCGCGGCGGGGGTGCGCCGACGTGCTCGCCGGGGCCGTCCTCGCGGGCTCGCTGGAGGCGCAGCGCGGGAGCTCCGAGGAGGAGATCGTCGAGCGCGGGGAACACCGGCTGGCGTACGAGGCGCTGAAGGAGGCCATGGGGGCGCTGCGGCCGCACGAGCGCGAGGTGATCGAGCTGGTCTATCAGCGCGGGATGACGATGGACGAGGTCGCCCGGGAGGTGGGCGTGCACGCTCACACGGCGCAGCGCCGCCACGTGAGCGCGCTCCGGAGGCTCCGCGCGAGGCTCGAGGAGCGGGGGGTGATGCGCCCGCCGCCGGTGGTGGATGAGGAGGTGCCGCCATGAGGGCGTGGCATGGGCGGGGGTCGACGTCGCGGGGCGAGATGACGCCGGTTCGCCGATCCTCGATACTCCCGGCATGCCCGAACCGGTGACCTTCGAGACCAGCGAGACCCTGCTCGAGCGCCTCCTGGCTGCGCGCCGCAAGATTGTCTTCCTCGTCGGCGCCCCGCTCACCGCCCCCGAACGCGGCAGCACCCTCGGCGTCCCCGACGTCCCGGCGATGGTCGCCCGCATCCGCGACCGCATCGCGAAGGCTGCGCACCGCACCCTCAAGCGCTTCGACGACACCCTCGCGACCGCGCCCAACCCCTACCAGGCCGCCTTCGGCTTCCTCGTCGCCACCCTCGGCCAGGACGAGGCGAACGCCGTCATCCGCGCCGCCGTCGTCGAAGCCTTCCGCCCCGACGTACGCCCCGCCGCGCTCCCCGACGATACCGCCTGCGCCGGCCTCGAAAAGCAGCTCGACGAGTGGCACTACCGCCCCGGCGTCGCCGCCCTCGGCCAGCTCGCCGCCCGTTTCCCCGAACGGTTCGGCCGCACCATACTCACCACGAACTTCAATCCGCTCCTCGCCCTCGCCGTCCGCCGCGCAGGCGGCCGCGCCTTCGCCACCTTTCACCCCGGCGACAGCGCCTTCGACCATGTTCACGGTGAGGGGACGCACGTCGTCCACCTCCACGGCTCCTGGTACGGGGCCGACACCCTCCACGTCCCGGCCCAGCTCGGGCGGGACCGCCCCCTGCTCCGCGCCTCCCTCGCCCGGCTCCTCCAGAAACGCACCGTCGTCGTCATGGCCTACGGCGGCTGGGACGACGTCTTCACCCGCACCCTCCGCGAGCTCGCCGCCGACCCCGCCTCGTCGCACGACGTCCTGTGGTGCTTCTACGACGGCGACCGTGCCCGCCTCCGCGGCGCCAACCAGACCCTCCTCGAGCAGCTCGCGCCCACGCTCGGCAGCCGCACCCTCGTCTACGCCGGGGTCGACTGCCATACGTTTCTCCCGGCCCTCGTGACCGAGCTGGGCGGCGGCGCGCCCGTCGTCCCGGTGATCACCGACTTGCCGGTCATGGTCGACTCCGAGCTGATCGGCCGCACATCGCACCGCGACGAGCTGCTCGCCGCGTTCGAGCGGGGGCAGACGGTGCAGGTCATCGGGCCGCGGCGGATGGGGAAGACGTCGCTGCTGCGCTGGATGCAGCGCAAGGCGAAGGAGATGGGCAAGCCCGCGGCGTTCGTGAACGCGCGCGGGCTCGCGGGGCGGTCACCGGCCGATCTCGTGATCGCGGCGGCCGAGGCGGTGGGGAAGCGCGATGCCGTGAAGGACGCGCTCTACGCGGAGCGCGCCGTGCCGGACGCGGCGGACGCGGCGAGGGCCGCGGCGAAGCTCGCGCCCGTGTGCCTCGTGGTGGACGAGGCCGACGCGCTGGCAGAGCCGGGGCACGGGTTCGACAAGGCGTTCTTCGACACGCTGCGGGCGCTGGGGCAGGAGGGGAAGCTCCAGTGGGTGTCGGGCTCGCACGTGGATCTGTTCGACCAGTTCGTGACCACGGGGCTGACCTCGGCGTTCCTGAACGACGCGCGGAAGATTCACATGGGGGCGATGAGCCGGGCCGACGCCGAGACGCTGCTGCGTGTGTACGTGAAGGACACGTTCCGGGTGGCGTTCGCGTGGGAGGTGGCCGGCGGGTTCCCGCCGGCGCTGAAATGGGTGGGGCAGAAGCTGGCGGCGGCGGACGTGGATCCTGGGGCGGTGGAGAAGGGGCTGGCGGCGTGGGTGAAGCCGCTCCTGGCGCAGTGGTGGGGAGCGCTGCGGGTCGAGGAGCGGGCGTTGCTGAGGAGGGCGCTGGGGGAGGGGATGAAGGTGGGGGAGCTGGGGGACGCGGAGCGGAGGATGGCGGAGGGGTTGGTGCGGAGCGGGTTCCTGGTGGAGGGGGAGGGGGGGACGGTGGGGCTGGGGGGGAGGGTGTGGAGGGAGTTCGTGAGAGATGTGGGTTGAGACGCTACTGTTGCTCTCGCTGCTGGTCGTAATGCTGCGAGAGGACTCGGGTCGAGCAGGGCGGGGGCTACCGGGTATGCCGCGGCTCGCGTGGATGCTGTTCATGCAGCCCATCAAGCTCGGGAAGGCGCTTCAGCACGGCGATCCGAAGGAGCTGCTTCCACTCCGGAGGCTCCGTGCAGCTCGGACGGCGCGAGACCCCCATCCTGCTTCGCAGGCTCGCCGCGGCCTCCGTGATCCTGGGCTCGCTGCTCGCCGTCGTGGCTGCGGCGTTCATCGAACGTGCCGGGGATCCGGTCATCTGGGAGAACATCATCGGACGGGTCTTGCTCGCCTTTGCCGTAGGGGCGATGTGTGGAATACTGTTCGATGTGCGGCTGGGTGCCATCATGTGTATTGGCTTGGCCTTTCCACTTTATCCGCTACCCGGAGCGATCCTGTCACCCCATTGGGGAGCGCACAGGACCTTTCTGCTCTTGAATCCAATCGCCGAGATGACGAAGCTTGGCGGGATGTCCATCGCCGTATCAGCGTTCCTTTGGATCATCGTGAGCTTCCGACGAAGCTGGGTTCTTGCCATGACGGGTGGCGCGATATTGATGTATCTCGTCGAGTTCGGCTTGGCTGTCCCGTACGTGGTCAACGGAACCATTCGCACGCCGGCGTTGCAGGTACTCGTGACCGCGGCGCTTTTTCTCCGCCTTCCGTTGTACGTCTGCGAGAATATCTGGGTCTTGTTCGCGGCCGTGCTGATTCGGCGTCGCCCTCGCCTGGCACGCCGTCTCGCCGGATCCCTGCCCTTCTCGTACGACGAGCTGATCGTGCTTCCGCTGCTTGGTCTACAGCACTTCCTGGTCGAGCTCGCCGACGTGGATCCTGGCCTCTTCCAGCAATCGTTCGACGAGGCCACGAACACGGTGGCCCAGAAGACCCCCGCCCTCCACGCCCTTTACGAGCTCCGCGTCCGTTCCCTCGAGCGCGCTGCCCGCGATCGCACCTGGTCCCTCGCCGCCGTCTTCGATCTTCCATTCCTCCCGCGCCCCGACGACCCCTCCGAGGCCGGCGCTCCCCTCCATTGCTTCCGCGCCGCCGCCCAGGATCTCGCCGCGGCTCGTCTCACCACCGACCACCTCCGGCGCCGCAACGCTCTCTCTCGCGCCCGCGATACGATGCGGAGCTTCCAGGTCTCGCTCGCCCCCCAGCGCCGCCTCAACGAGCTGGAGCGCCGCCTGCTCTCTGCCTCACAGCTCTGGCTCGACGTCATCGACGACGAGCTCCAGGCCCTCGCCACCCTCGAACGGGAGAACCCCCAGATCCCCACCCCCTTCGAGCCCGGCGCTTACCTTCGCCCCGAGGACGCCAACCTTTTCAAGGGTCGCACAGACCTCATCCGCCTCATCGACCACGATCTCGCCGACCACCGCCGCGCCCCGCTTCTCCTTACCGGCCAGCGACGTATGGGCAAGACGTCGCTCCTCCACACGCTCCCCGGCCGCCTCGGCACGGGTACGCTGGTGTTGCGCCTCAACTTCCAGAGCCTCTCCGGCAACGCCCACAAGGCGCACCCCCACCGCTTGCTCGCCGAGTCTCTCGCCGCCGCCCGTCCCGATCTCCCCGCGCCGCCCGCGACCACCGACTGGGCGGACACCCTCGCCTGGCTCCAGTTCATCGAGCCGGCCCTCGGCAAGGACCGCGTCCTCGTCGCCGTCGACGAGATTCGAGCGCCTCCAGACCGGCATCGAGGAAGGGTGGACCACCCCAGCCTTCCTCGACTTCCTCCGCGCCGCCGGCGACAGCCTCCGCAAGATCCGCCTCCTCCTCGTGAGCGCCCACCCGCTCCACCGCCTCGGCCGCGCCTGGACCGACCGCCTGATCTCCGTCGTCCACCGCGAGATCGGCTACCTCGAGCCGAAGGAGGCGGAGGAGCTGATCACCCATCCCATGGATGCCTTCCCCGACATCTACCCGCCCGGCGGCGTCGCCCGCATCGCCGGCGAGACGCGCGGGCATCCCTACTTGATCCAGCTCGTCTGCGACGCGCTCGTCCGCGACCTCAACGGCCGCGGCAAGCTCGCGGCCGAGGACGCCGACGTCACCCGGGCGCTCGACCGCGCGCTCGGCGACACGCCGCTGTTCCGAGAGCTGTGGAGCGATCGAAGCGACGGGGAGCGGGCGATCCTGCGGGAGCTGGCCAAGGCGGCCGGGCCGCTGGGGGAGCGGGAGGCGGAGGCGCGGGATCTGCTGCACGAGGGGCTGATCGAGAGGGAGGTCGATCGGTACCGGGTGGCGGTGCCGCTGTTCGCCGCCTGGATCCGAGAGAGGGCCTGAGCCGCTCGGAACGCCCCGCCAACGCCCGCGCGCCACGCGCATCGGTGCGGATGGCGCGTGCGCCGGCCGCGTCGGAGAAATTTGATCCCCGCCGTTCGATTTCCTGCTGTCGGCGAAGGGGTACCCCGGACTCTCTCTCTGTAGGCGGCCCAGCGCAGCGCCGGGCCGAGCCGCGAAGAGAGGTGCCCCGTGCTCCGCAAGAAGTCCGGCATCCCGAAGCCGAAGGGACTGCGCATCGTCCTGCACCTGCCCAAGAACGCCCAGTCCCTCCATGCGTACAGCCTGGCCGTGTGGACCGCCATCCGGGCCGACACGAGGCACTTTCCGGCGCCGCGCCCCCAGATCGCAGCGCTCCGCGACGCCGTCCACGCGATTGAGGGCAGGAGCTCGGCGGCGCACGCGGCTTGGCAGGGGCCACGGCGTCGCTCTGGGAGCTGGGCGCTCTCCCGTGGACGTTCGGCCGCGCGCTCGCTGCTCAGTTGGGCGGGCTGCCGGTACCGCCGGCCCGGTTGGCGTCGCCGAGCCGGTTGGCCTTGAGCGTGCCCTCCACGGCGCCGCGCAACGAGCCGCCGCGCCCGCGCTTCAGCGCCCTACGGCAGCCGCGCTGCTCGAATGCTCGCGCCGAGATCGAGCCACCATGAGACCAGGGGGCCGCGATTGGCGACGCGCTCGTCGGCGGAGTACGCGCGGTGCCTCGTCAGGAGATTGAGGCCAATGAGCCCGTGGCTCCCGTCCGGCCCTGCCTCCTCGTCCGGCGAGACCCTGTTGGACGTCACGACGGTGTGCCCGCACCACCCGCTCCACGCATCGAGGATGGGCGTTCCCCGCGCGGGAGCCGGCTTCTGCGCCGGCACCCGCTCGAGGAGCGGGCCCGTCGGCGAAGAAGGATAGTCCGGGCGTGGGCCCAACGTGCCTCCTCTTCCGCCGGCAGTCGAGGGGGCGCGAAGAAAGTGATCGCCGCCGTTCGATTTTCTGGGGTCGAAAGCGAGGTACCCCGGACTCTCCTTTTATAGAAGGCGCGGCGCAACGCCGAGCCGAAATCCGAAGGAGGATGTAGCCATGCCACGCAAGAAGTCCGGTGTTCCGAAGCAGAAGCAACCGAAGGGTCCAACCGTCGCCATGCACCTGCCCAAGGACCCGCAGGCGCTCGACACGCGCTGCGAGGCCATCTGGGCGGCGGTGAAGGCGGACACGGCGCACTTCCCGACGCCGTATCCGTCGGCCACCGACATCCAGGCGGACCTCACCGCGCTCGGCAACGCCATCCAGGAGGCCGAGGGCGGGGATTCCGGCGGCGCAGGCCGCGCTCACCGTCGCGGCCGAGAAGGTCCGGCAGACGTTCAACCTGCTGGGCAAGTACGTGCAGCGCGTGGTGCGCGCCGGTGCCATCTCGGATGCTCCGGCGATCATCAGCGGCGTGCTCATGTACGTGAGCAACGTCGGCCAGCGGAAGCCGAAGCCGGAGCTCGCGGCGACGGAGGGTCCGACCTCGGGCACGGCGCGGGCCGCCGCGCTCGCCGTGCTGGGCGCCACGGCCTACTTCTGGGAGCTGGGCAGCGACCCGCAGACGTTCGCGGTCACCGCCACGACGTCGCAGGCGCACACCGTGCTCTCGGGGCTCGTGCCGGGGAAGCTGTACTACCTCCGGTTCCGTGCCCTCAGGCGCGACGGTACGATGACCAGCTACTCCCAGGTCATCAGCTTCATGATCAAGTAGAGGCGAGGTTGCGGCGCGCGCCGGTCCCCTGAGCCAGGGGCGCGGCGCGCGCCGCGCTTTTCGAGCGGGACCAGCCCGTCCGGCTCACGGCTCCGAGAGCCACCGGTAGAGCGGCCACGTGGACGCGTGCGGCCCGTTCTTCGCGATGGCGACGTGATCCGCGATGCGGTCGGCGGGGAGCGCCGTCCCGTACACCGCCACCTCGTCGAGCCCGCCCGCGAAGAACGAGTCGCCCGCCGCGCTCGACCCGATCGCGAGCCCCTTCGCCGGCGCGAGCGTGACCGGCGCGACCGTGGAGGCCGCCTGCGATCCGTCGATGTAGAGGAGCGCGTGGGCGCCGTCGAAGGTCACCGCCACGTGGTGCCACGCTCCCGTCGAGAGCGATCCCCCCGGCGACGCGAGGGGGTAGCTCAGCCCGGTCGTGTCGACGAGCGCGACCGACACCGCGTCCCCCGTCGACGCCACCGACACCGTGACGGCCGGAGACTTCGCGCTCCCCACCGCCACGACGGGCTGCCCCGACGAATTCATCGACGTGTTGATCCACAGCTCGACCGTGATCCCGGCGCTCGTGTCGCCGAGCGAGCCGCCGACGGAGATGCGGTCGTTCATTCCGCTGAACGACATCGCCGTGTCGGGGTCGCCCGCGAGCGCGCCGCCGAGCGTCCCGGGCGCGCCCATCGTCGTGCCGTCGTGGCCGTGGCCGGACACGTCCGTCGCCGTCGCGGAGCCGGCGGTGTCGAGGCGGTAATAGGCGAGCGGCTCGTCGTCGCCGACGGCCGTCGGGTAGAGCACCGTGAGGCACGAGCTCCGGTCGGGGGCAGGGGCGCACTTGCCGCTCGGCGCGCAGAAGTAGCTGCCACACTCGAGGTCGTCCGCGCAGCCCCAGCCGTTCGCCCGGACGGGGCTGCAACTTCCCCAGGTGCCCGCGGACCACATGGGCCCGAGCTCGCACCACTGTCCCGCGGCGCAATCGACGGGGTCCGAGCACGTGGAGTCCTTGCGCGGCTGGCAGGTCGCCGTCGGGTTCGACTGGGCGTCGAGGTTCAGCCGGCAGGCCCCGTCGGATGCGCACGAGAGCTGCGCGATGGTCAACGAGGCCGTGCTCATGTCGTCGGGCGTGCAGTCCGCGCCCGCCGCGCCCGTCCCGCGAAAGATGCCGAGGAAGCTCGTGTACGTGAGCCCGTCCTTCCAGCACGCCTTGCCGAGCTCCTCGGCGTTCGCGAGGAAGGCCCCACCACGGGCAGGGTCGTAGCCGGTGCGCGGGTCCAGCACGAGGCGCCCGGCGGTCGCGTCGCACGCGGTGATCTGCTGCGTGACGCACGTATCGAACGGCGACGGAGCCGGTCCGGCGCCGCCGCTCCCGCCGCCGCCGCTCCCCCCGGCTCCACCCTGCCCGGCTCCTCCATCGACGGGGGGCGGCGCGTCGGTCTTCGTGCCGTCGCAGCACTGATTGTCGGCCGTGCACGCGATCTGCGCGAGCTTCTTGCAGAACTGATCCGCGGAGACGGGCATCGCCGTGGACGATCCGCCGCCGCCGGAGGACGACGAAGAAGTGGACGACGAGGACGACGACGACTGGGAAGACGATGAATGGTTGGAGCTGCACGCGGCGGCCGTGACGGCGCACGCGGCCGTCGCCAGGAGCCAGCGCCTCCGCCGCGTGAGCGCGACCGCGGAGAGCGCAGCGAAGACGAGCCACGCGCCGCGGCTGCCCTCGGTGCCGCCGCTCATGCTGCACGACGACGCGCTCGCGGTGTGCTCGGCGCCTCCACCGGCGGCCATGCCCCCGCCGGTGCCCCCCGGAGGTGGAGGCGGCGGACCGAGCGGGCCGTTGGGCGTCGCGCGCTTGGGGAGGCCGGTGAGCTCGATCGACGTGAACTGCGGCGCGGCGTTCCACCCGTTCGCGTCGCTCCAGGCGGGGCCCGTGATGTGATCGCCGAAGCCGCCCGGCGCGCCGAGCCAGCACTCGATGCCCGCCGCGCCCCGAGCGCACAGATCGAGGCGATCGTCTCCGTTCACGTCCGCGAAGCGGATGGTGCGGAAGCGCGCGGGATTGCTCCAGCCGGTCGCGTCGGTCCAGGCGGGCCCCATGAGGAGCGACCCGAAGCCGTGCCGCGTCGAGAGCCAGCAGTCGATGCCGGTCGCGCTCCGGTAGCAGAGATCCGAGGCGCCGTCGCCGTCGAGGTCCCCCATGCGGATCGAGGTCGCGATGGGCCAGGCGCTCGCCGCGTCGGCCATCGCCGGCCCCGGGATCTTCTGGTCGAAGTCGTGACCGCCGGACAGGTAGCAGGTGAAGCCCGCGTCCTCGCGGGCGCAGAGGTCCGCGCGCCCGTCCCCGTCGACGTCCGCGATCCGGATGGTCGCCCAGCTCTGCCACGCGCCGAAGCCGCTCGCGTCGCTCCAGGCCGGGCCCGGGATCTGCGCGGAGAACCCCTTGCCGTCGGACAGCCAGCACGAGACGCCGGCGGCGCCGCGCGCGCACACGTCGGCGCGTCCGTCGCCGTCCACGTCGCCCATGCGGATGGTCGCGAAGTAGTTCACGTCGGCGAAGCCCGCGGCGTCCGAGAGCGCCGCGAGCACGGAGAGCGGCTCGAAGCCGTCGCCCGTCGAGCGGTAGCACGCGAAGCCGTCGGGCCCGCGTGCGCAGAGATCCGCGAGCCCGTCGCCGTCCACGTCGGCGAGGCGGATCGTGCTCGCGTTGGGGCTGTCCCAGCCGGCCGCGTCGGAGAGCGGGGGCCCCGGGATCTCGCGGTCGAAGCCGTGCCCGTTCGAGAGCCAGCAGTGCACGCCGTCGGGCTGCCGGACGCACGCGTCGGCGCGACCGTCGCCGTCGAGGTCCCCGAAGCGGAGCGTGGTGTAGATCGAGCGGGTCGTGAGGCTCGCGGCGGAGACCGTCGGCAGCGGCGCGCCGAACCCCTCGCCGGTCGCGAGGTTGCAGGTGATGCCCTTCGTGGAGAGCGCGCACGCGTCCGCCCGTCCGTCGGCGTCGACGTCGGTGCTCGGGGCGAGGTCGTAGCGCGCCGCCTCGTCGGACTGATCGAGCTGGCAGACGTCGTGGTCGTCGACGATCCCGTCGCAGTCGTTGTCCTTGCCGTCGCAGACCTCGGGCGTCGGGCCGACGGCGCCGATGCACGGCCCCCACACGCCGCCGTTGCACGTCTCGACGCCCGGCTTGCACTCCCCGACGTCGGAGCCGCAGGGCCTCGTCTGGCTCGGGCACGCCGGCGCGGCGAGCGCCTGGAGCTCCCCGATCGTCCCGTCGAACATGTCGCTGTCGACGTTGCCGCCGATGCCGGGGAAGTGTCCGTTGTCGGCGTACTGCCACATCGTCCAGCTACCCCACTGGTTGGGCGTGTTCGGGCAGCCCGACACGTACGCGGCGAGCCAGAGCGGGTAGCTCGAGAAGTCGCCCGTCCCGACGTTGTCTTCCCAGAAGTACTTTCCCACGTAGATGATGGGCCTCCGCCCCGTCGCCGCCTGGATGGTGTCCACCCACGTGTGGATGTTCGCGTTGATGGTCGCGGGGGCCTCACCGCCCGTGACCTCCACGTCCAGGGTCGGCGGCAGGTCGCCGTCGCCGAGCGGGCCCATCTTCTGGATCATGATGTTGGCGAGCTGGGTCGGATCCTCGCCCGGCTCGAAGAACTGATAGGCGCCGCGGATCATCCCGGCCGCCTTGATGCCCTGCCAGTTCGTGTCGAACGTCGAGTCGATGTAGGTGCCGTCGCCGACGCGCGTGATCGCGTACGCGAGGCCCGATCCCGCGACCGCGCCCCAGTCGATGGAGCCTTGCCACTCGGAGACGTCGATGCCGTGGACCGTGTTCGGGCCCGGGCAGAAGGTGACGGCCTCCTCGCTCTCGAGCACCGGACCGTCGTCACCCCGCGCCGATGGATCGGACGAGCACGCGGCGGCAGCGAGGGCAAGGATGACGAGCGGGGCGCGACGGAGCATGACACGGAATATACGAGAAACGGGCCAAGTCCAGATCGCGCAAAAGTCCGGCGAATTGGCGGTGCTTCGGGCGCGGAGACCCACAGGTGGTGGATCATTGATCCATCCTCCCGGGCCACGCCGTCACGCGCCGGCGACGCCGTGTCCGATCATCTTCTTCGGGTCGACGATCTCGTCGAAGCGCTTCTCGTCGATGTACCCGGATCGGAGCGCGGCCTCCCTCAGCGTCAGGCCGTTCTCGTGTGCCACGTGCGCGATCGCCGAAGCCTTGTCGTAGCCGATCACCGGGCTCAGCGCGGTCACCAGCATGAGCGAGCGGTCCAGCATCTCGGCGATCCGCGGACGGTCGAGCTCGGTCCCCTCCACCGAGAACCTCCGCAGCTTGTCGCACGCGTCGCCGAGGACGCGGGCGGCGTGGAGGAAGTCGTTGATGACGATGGGGCGCATCGTGTTGAGCTCGAAGTTGCCCTGGCTGCCGGCGAACGCGACGGCGGTGTCCTCGCCGATCACCTGGATGCAGACCATCACCATCGCCTCGCACTGGGTCGGGTTGACCTTGCCCGGCATGATGGACGAGCCCGGCTCGTTCTCCGGCAGCACGCAGTTCGCCGATGCCGCAGCGCGGGCCCGAGGCGAGCCAGCGCATGTCGTTGGCGATCTTCATCAGCGCCACGGCGAGGCCGCGCAGCGCGGCCATCGCGGCGACCATGGCGTCCAGCGAGCCCTGGGCCGCGAACTTGTTGGGCGCCGTCACGAACGGGCGGCCGGTCAGCTCCGCGAGCTTGTCCGCGATCGCCCGGCTGAAGCCGGCGGGCGCGTTGAGCCCGGTGCCGACGGCGGTGCCCCCGGCCGCCAGCTCGTGGAGCCCCTGCTCGGAGGCGCGGACGCGCGCGAGCGCGTCGCGGATCTGCCGCGCGTAGCCCGACCACTCCTGCCCGACCGTCAGCGGGACCGCGTCCTCGAGGTGCGTCCGGCCGATCTTGACCACGTCGCGCCACTCCTCGGCCTTGGCCTCGATCGCGGCAGCGAGCGCCTCGGCGTGCGGAAGGAGGCGCGCTTCCAGCTCCAGCACGGCGGCGATGTGCATGGCGGTCGGGAAGGTGTCGTTGGACGACTGCCCCATGTTCACGTCGTCGTTCGGGTGCACCGGGGACTTGCTGCCGATCACCCCGCCCAGGAGCTGGATGGACCGGTTCGAGAGCACCTCGTTCACGTTCATGTTCGACTGGGTGCCCGAGCCCGTCTGCCAGACGTAGAGCGGGAAGTGGTCGTCGAGCTTGCCGGCGATCGCCTCGTCCGCGGCGCGCACGACGGCCTCCGCCTTCCACTCCGGCAGCCGCCCGGCCGCCGCGTTGACGAGCGCCGCCGCCTTCTTGACGTACCCGTACGCGTGGTAGACGCGCTTCGGCATGCGGTCTTCGCCGATGGAGAAGTGGATCAGGCTCCGCTGCGTCTGCGCGCCCCAGTAGCGGTCGGCCGGGACGTCGATCGCGCCCATCGAGTCGGTCTCGCGGCGGACGCCGGCGGCGTCGATGCCGATCGGGACGTCGCGAAGGATGGGGTGCGCCTCTCGGCTCATGAGATGGTCTCCTCGTCCATGGTACCTCGGAAGTCACGGGCACGCTGCGTGCCGCCGCGCCTCGTGGGGCTCGTGATCCTTCGCTGCACGGGGCCCGCCGGGCGCCACTCCACGCTGCTACGATGGCCCGGCCATGCTCGACGTCCCCGATCCCACCCTCTACGCCATCCCGCTCTTCATCGTGGCGCTGCTGGTCGAGGCCCCAATCCTCCGGCGCATGCGCCGGCGCGGCGCGGACGTCCTCGGGTATCCGGAGGGGCGCGACACCGCCGCGAGCCTCGCCATGGGCGTTGGGTCCATCCCCTTCGTCACCGCCATCAACGCCGCCGTGTACGCGCTCGCCGGCCTCGCGTGGCCTCACCGCCTCACCGACCTCGGCGGCGGTGTCGTGGGGTGGGCGGCGGCAATCATCGGATGGGACTTCGCGTACTACTGGCACCACCGCCTCGAGCACGAGGTTCGCCTCTTCTGGTCGTGCCACGTCAACCACCACTCGAGCCGCTACTTCAACTTCTCGACGGCGCTCCGCCAGCCGTGGACGCCGTTCCTCGGCATCGTCCTCTACCCGCCGCTCGCGTTCGTCGGGGTCAGGCCGTGGATGATCCTCGTCTCGGGAGGCGTGAACCTCATCTACCAGTTCTGGGTGCACACCGAGGCCGTGGGGAAGCTGCCGCGACTCATCGAGCTCGTCTTCAACACGCCGTCCCACCACCGCGTTCATCACGGCAAGAACGCGCGTTACCTCGACAAGAACTACGGCGGCATCTTCATCGTCTGGGATCGGCTCTTCCGCTCCTTCGAGGAGGAGGGGGAGCGTGTCGTGTACGGGTTGACCAAGGACATCGACACGTTCAATCCCCTGCGGATCGCCTTCCACGAGTACGCCGCCATGGGGCGGGACGTGCTGCGGGCGGGCTCCGCGCGCGAGGCGGCCCGGCGCGTGCTCGGCGCGCCAGGCGCACCAGCCGCGTGAGGGGGGGCGCGCGCTCCTTCTTCGCTCACACCCGCCGGCGGCTCACGCGACGGCGCGACGTCCGCGTCCGACGAGGCGAGCCATGGCGTTCGCCATCTCAGGGCCCGCCGGTCGAGGTGCCGACGACGATGACGCACGGTGGGATGGCGGCCGCCGCCGGCACGACGGAGGGCGCTCCCGGCGCGGCCGCCACAGGGGCGACCCTTGCCTCCAGCAGGCGCGCGGACGCTGCGCCGAGGACCTCGCGGACGTCGCGGCGATTGACCAACGATTTCGCGCCTCCTACGCTCCGCGCCCCCATGAAGCCCCTCGTGTTGCCCGGCACCGACTTCGCCGCGCTGATCGCCGCCGTCCGCCCAGCCATCGAGGACCGCCTCACCGCGCTCTGGGACGATCGGCTCGCCGCGCTCCGTCGCCACGGCCCCGAGGTCTCCTCCATGGTCGCCGCCGCGCGCGATCTCACGCTGCGCGGGGGCAAGCGCTACCGCGCCGCGCTCCTCGTGGCCGCGTACGCGGGCGCGGCGCCCGGCGCGCCGCTCGAGCCCGCGCTCCAGGCCGGCGCGGCGCTGGAGCTCTTGCAGACGTACCTCCTGATCCAGGACGACTGGATGGACGGCGACCTCACCCGCCGCGGCGGGCCCACGGTGCACGCGGCGCTCGCGGAGAGTCTCGGCGGGGCGCACCTCGGCGCCGCGTCCGCGATGCTCGCCAGCGATCTCGAGCTGGAACCTCGCCATCTCGGTCGTCTCCGCCATCGATCTCCCGCCGGGCCGCGTCCTCGCCACCCTCCGCGAGCTCGTCCGGGTGCACGAGGACGTCGTCGTCGGGCAGCAGATCGACATGCTCGGCCGCGCCGAGGACGTGGAGGCGATGCACGCGCTGAAGACCGGCAGCTACACCGTGCGCGGGCCGCTCTCGCTCGGGGCCACCCTCGCGGGCGCGCCCGCCGAGGCGGGCGCCGCGCTGGAGCGCTTCGCGGCGCCGCTCGGCATTGCGTTCCAGCTCCGGGACGATCTCCTGGGCACGTTCGGCGCCACGGCGGAGACCGGCAAGCCCGTCGGAAACGACCTGCGCGCCGGCAAGCGGACCGCCGTCCTCGCCGAGGCGATGGATGGCGGGGCGCGCCTCGATCCGGGGCAGCGCGCGGCGGTCGATCGCGTGTTCGGGCGGGCCGCCGCGACCGACGCGGAGGTGGTCGCGGCGGCCGCGGCGCTCGAGGCTTGCGGGGCGCGCGCGGCCGTCACGGCGCGGCTCGCGCAGCTCTGCAGCGAAGCCGAGGCGATCGCCCGGGACCTGCCGCTCGCGGCCCCCGCGCCGGCCTTGCTGGCCGGCGCCGCCGCGGCGCTCGCGCCGGGCGGCAGCCTGCGCGAGAGCGTGCGTCCCAGCGTCGCCGGAGCGCCGTGATGGTGGAGGCGAGGGCGTCCGGAAAGGTCATCCTGCTCGGGGAGCACGCCGTCGTCTACGGCGCCCCCGCGCTGGCGGCGGGCATCGAGCGCGGCGCGCGCGCGGAGGCTTCGCTTCTCCATGACGGCGCGCCCAGCCGGCTCACCGTCGGGGACGTGGTGCTCTCGCGCGACGCGCCATCGGACCTCGCACGCGCCTTCGCCGCCCTCCTCGACGAGGGCTCGCCCCTGCCCCCCGTCGAGGTCTCCGCCGCGAGCGACCTGCCCCCGGGCGCCGGCCTCGGCAGCTCGGCCGCGCTGGGCGTCGCCGTCGCGCGCGCCGCGATGCTGGCGGCCGGCGCCTCCGCGTTGCCCATCACGGAGGTGGTCGCGCGCGCCACCGCGTGGGAGCGCCTCTTCCACGGCAACCCCTCCGGGATCGACACGACCGCCGCCGCCATCGGCGGCTGCTTCCGCTTCACCCGTTCCGGCGGCGCACGCCCCCTCGCCCCCGCGCGCGATCTGATCCTCTGCGTCGGCCTCACGGGCGTCGTCGCCTCGACCCGGGAGATGGTCGAGGGCGTCGCGCGCCTCCGCGCCCGCAAGCCGGAGGTGGTCAATCGCGCCGTCGAAGGCATCGCCTCGCTGGTCGAGAACGCGGCGCTGGCGATCGATGATGGCGACCTCCCCGCCGTCGGCAAGCTGATGGATCTCAACCAGATGATCCTCGCCGGCCTGATGCTCTCCACCGAGGCGATCGAGGATCTCTGCGCCCTGGCCCGCCGCGCCGGCGCGCTCGGGGCCAAGCTCACCGGCAAGGGAGGCGGCGGGTCGGTGCTCGCCCTCGCCGGGGATGAGGCCGGCGCCGACGCGGTGCTCGCGTCCTGGCGCGCGGCGGGCTACGAAGCGTTCGTCACCCGCGTAACGGCCAGGACGCTGTAACGAGCCCTGGACCTCCGCTCGAGGCTGCCATGACCCAGCGCGCCACCGCCATCGCCCACCCCAACATCGCGCTCTCCAAGTACTGGGGGAAGCGCGAGTTCGGGCACAACCTGCCCGCCGTGCCGAGCCTCTCCGTGACGCTCGCGGGCATGCGCACCGTCACCACCGTCGCCTTCGACCCGGCGCTCCCCGCGGACGTCTTCACCCTCGGCAACGTCCTCGCCGGCGCGGGCCCCACGGCGCGCGTCGTCGGCCTGCTCAACCGCGTCCGCGCCGCGGCGGGGATGAAGCTCCACGCCGCCGTCTCCAGCGCCAACGACTTCCCCACCGCCGCCGGCCTGGCCTCGAGCGCGTCCGCGTTCGCGGCGCTGGGGCTGGCGGCCACCGCCGCCGCCGGCCTCGGCTGGGACGCAGCCCAGGTCAGCGATCTCGCCCGGCGGAGCTCGGTCTCGGCGGCGCGCTCGCCGCTCGGCGGCTTCGTCGCGCTGCGCGCGGGGCGGGAGGGCGACGAGAGCCTGTCCGCGGAGCAGGTCGCCGCTCCCGACCACTTCCCGCTGCGCGTCCTCGTCGCGGTCACGCGCGAGGGGCCGAAGCCCACGCTCTCGACCGAGGGCATGCTGCACACGCAGCGCACGAGCCCCTACTACCCGGCCTGGGTGGAGACGGCGCCCGCGCTCTACGCGCGCGTAGAGCGCGCCGTGCAGGGCCGGGACCTGGAGGCGCTCGGCGTCGCCGCCGAGGAGAGCGCGCTGCGGATGCACGCCGCCGCCATCGCGGCATGCCCGGGGCTCGTCTACTGGGTGGGCGCGACGGTGGAGGTGATGGAGGAGGTGCGCCGCCTCCGCGCCCGCGGCACCCCCGCGTACTTCACCATCGACGCCGGCCCGCACGTGAAGGTCCTCACGTCGCCCGCCGAGGAGGAGGCCGTGGCGAGCGCGCTCTCCGCCGTTCCCGGGGTGACTCGCGTGCTGCGCGCGGCGCCCGGCGGTGGCGCGGCGCTGCTGCGGGAGGGCGGTTGATCGCCCGGGCCCCTGGTCTCGATGGGGCCGCAAGCGGCCCCAAACCCCGGGCCCGCCTGTGGCGGGCCCCTGGCAAGCTCGTCCTCTCGGGCGCCTATGCGGTGCTCGAGGGCGCGCCATGCCTCGTGGCCGCCGTCAATCGTTACGTCGTCGCCGACGCCTCGCGCCCGGCCACGCTGGTGACCGACGAGGTGCGCTGCGCGCTGGCCTCGGGCGCGCTCGCCCGCGCACCCTGGTTCGACGCCTCCGCGCTGCGCGAGCAGGCGCCCGACGGGACGAGCCGCAAGCTCGGCCTCGGCTCCAGCGCGGCGATCCTCGTCGCCGCGCTCGGGGCGGAGATCGGCGATCGCATCGAGGACGAAGGGGCGCTCCGGGCGGCCGTCTTCCCGGCGGCGCTCGCCGCGCACCGCGAGGCGCAGGGCGGTGGGAGCGGCGTCGACGTGGCCGCGAGCGCGTTCGGCGGGGTGCTCCTCGCCCAGCTCGGGGAGGGCGGCGCCCTCCACGCGGCCCCGCACGCGCTCCCGGAGGGCACGGTCGTCGAGGTCTTCGCCAGCCCCGTGTCCGCCGTCACGCGCGACCTGCTCGCGCGCGTCCGCGCCCTCGCCGCCGAGCGCCCGGCGCGCCATCGCGCCTGCCTCGACGCCGCCGCCGAAGGGGCGCGCGCGGCGGTGGAGGCCCGCGCCACCGCCGCGCTGGTGCGCGCGGTGGCGGCGCAGGCCGACGCCCTCGCCGCCCTGGGCGAGGAGGCGGGCGCGCCCATCGTGACGGAGGAGGTCGCGGCGCTGCGCCCTGAGGCCGCGGCCGAGGGCGGCGCGTTCGCGCCGAGCGGCGCCGGCGGGGGCGACATCGCGATCTTCGTGGGCGAGGCGCCTTCCTCCGAGCGCTTCCGATCGGCGGCGGCGTCGCGCGGCCTCACGCGCATCGAGCTCGCGGTGGGCGCCCCCGGGCTCGGCAGGGCGTAGCCCCCGGGGGGCATGCGCGTTAGCCGGCTCTGCACCGTCGCTCTTCCCGCAGACCTCACCCCCCGGCCCCCATGGGCGTTAGCCGGCTCTGCACCGTCGTTCTTCCCGCAGACCTCACCCCCCCCCAGCCCCCCTCTCCCTCGCTTCTTTCCCTGATCGTCTTGCCCTCCCCGAGCGGCGAGGGAGAGGGGGGAGACGTCGTCCGGCTCCCCCCTCTCCCTGGTCCGGTCACATCGACGTCAGGGATCGCCGAAAGCGATCGGCGGACCAGGGAGAGGGGGGCTGGGGGGGTGAGGTCTGTGCGAGAAAGACGCCGCGCTCAACACCCATGCCCCCCGGGGGTGGGACACGTAGGCAACGAACCGCATCCTGTCGGCGGAACGCGCCGGATGGCTGACGCGCCGCGTTGTGCGGCTGCTCCCGCGCGCTGCACGACTGCTCCCGCGCGATGCGTCGCGGCTCCCGCGCGATGCGTCGCGGCTCCCGCGCGCTGCATGACTGCTCCCGCGCGCTGCATGACTGCTCCCGCACGATGCATGGCGGCTCCCGCACGATGCATGGCGGCTCCCGCACGATGCATGGCGGCTCCCGCACGATGCGTGGCGGCTCCCGCACGATGCGTCGCGGCTCCCGCACGATGCGTCGCGGCTCCCGCACGATGCGTCGCGGCTCCCGCACGATGCGTCGCGGCTCCCGCGCGATGCGTCGCGGCTCCCGCGCGATGCATGGCGGCTCCCGCGCGATGCATGGCGGCTCCCGCACGATGCGTCGCGGCTCCCGCGCGATGCATGGCGGCCCCCGCGCGATGCATGGCGGCTCCCGTGCGATGCATGGCGGCCCCCGCGCGACGCATGGCGGCTCCCGCGCGGCGGCTCCCGCGCGACGTCGCCCTCGGCAGGGCGCTTGCCCCACGTCCGGTCGACGCGAATGGGGCCGGGCCGGCGAGGGCCGCTTGAGCGGCGCGCTCCGATGGCGTTATCCTCGACGGGAGAAGCATGAGCGAGGACGAGGGCGGCGAAGGGGCGGCGTTGGACGAGGGCGAGCCCGAGGAGGAGGACCTCCCTGCGGACCGCCGGATCGATCCGCGGCACCTGGCCTGCTTCCCCGCGTACGTCGAGGCGGTGGAGGGGGTCCAGCGCTCGGCGCTGATCCGCGACCTCTCGGTCTCCGGCGCGCTCCTGCTCACCCGCGCACGCCTCGCCATCGGGGACACCGTCAAGCTCGCGCTGCACCTCCGCGAGGGCGAGGCGCCGCGCGTGACGACCGCGCGCGTGGTGCGCGAGGAGCGGCGCCCGAGCGAGATGGTGCACCCGTGGACCCAATCCGTCGCCGTCCAGTTCGAGGAGCCGATCCCGGAGCTCGAGGGGGAGGCGAGGGCTCTGGCCGATCGGCAGGCGGCGCTTGCCGGGCGGCGGACCGGTGATTGAGAGGCTCGCCCGTTCACGATGGGGGAGACCCCCGAACCCCCGCCACGGGCGTTCGCGGCACGTCGCGGCGCCGCTGCTCCTCCTGGCGATGCTCCATGCGCCGTTCCAGTGCGCCCGCCGGCCTCCGCCGGACCAGCAGATGGAGGACGACCCGGCCGAGGCGCTCTACACGCTCGCCGACAAGTTCAAGGGCGAGGGCAACGCCGCGGCGCGGGCCGAGACGCTGCGTTTCCTCGTAGCGCGCTACCCGACGAGCCGCTTCGCGGAGGCCGCCAAGCTCGATCTGGCAGAGCCCGCGCCCCCGCCTCGCTAGCCGCCGCTCGGGTAGCCGCCGCCTCGGTGGGCGAACGTGCTCCTCGCCGCGGGACGCTGCGCATTTGCACCGGTATCGCGGGGCTCCATCGAGCCCCGGGGCCCCTTCCAACGGCCGCCGGGTTGGACTACGGTGTCTGGCGGTGCAGCGAGCCGTCACCTCCTCCCTCTGTGGTCGTGCTCACGATCGCGTAGGTCATGCTGGGGGCTTTGCGCGGTTTTCCCCGTGGGTCGGGGTGCACCTTGGGCAAGGTGGGGTTGAGCTGCGCGTCCCGCATGCTCTGCCGGCTGGCCTCAAGCACGCTTCACGGTGCGGGGCAGCGGGCGGGCCCGACATACAGGACGCCGCCGGATTCAGTGGGGCACGCGAGCGTGCCCTCGAAATCGGCACGGTGTCACAACTTCGGCGTGCAGTCGCTGAAGCACGGGCCCATAGCTCAATCGGTCAGAGCCCCCGGCTCATAACCGGGATGTTCCTGGTTCGAATCCAGGTGGGCCCACGTCGTGGTCGGGGTCGTCTCGTCGGTCTCACCCGCCGGCCCCCGGCCAAAAATGCCATCCGTCCCCGAGCAACCCTTCTGATGAGGAGTAGACAGACCACGTGAGCATCCGCGAGCAGATCCCTTTCCTGGAGGAGCTTTCCGCGATCGACGTCGAGCTTCGCCGCATCGAGGAGCAGCTGGAGAAGCAAAAGAAGGGGCTCACGGGGATGCAGACCGAGCTGGGGTCGCTCGAGGACCGGCTGAAGGTCGATCGAGAGACCGTCTCGGCCATGGACAGGACCCGCGGCGAGCTGACCACCGAGCTGCGGCAGATGACGCAGCAGATCGAGCGCTCCCGGGAGAAGCTCCAGCGCTCGCGCAACGAGCGCGAGTCCAACGCGGCCCAGCGCGAGGTGGAGGAGCTGCGCAAGCTCCACCGCGACCGGGAGGAGGAGCTCGAGCGGCTGAACTCCGCCGCCGACGCTGCCCGCGGGGCCATCGAGGACACCGACAAGAAGCGCAGCGCCCTGTCGAGCGAGCTCGACGGGCTCGGTCGACGGCATCTCCTCGAGCATGACCGAGCTCGAGGCCGAGCGGGCGGCGCGCGCCGCCGAGCGCGCCCGCGTCGTCGCGCGGCTCCCGACCGTGCTCTACCGCCGGTACGAGTCGATCCGCACCCGTCGCCCGGTCGCCATCGCGAAGACCCACGACGGCACCTGCCTCGGCTGTCACCTGGCGGTGCCCCCGATGATGTTCCAGAAGATGCGGCGGCAGGAGGAGTTCGAGCAGTGCCCGCACTGCCGGCGCGTCCTCTACTACGTGCCGCTCGACGCCGCGCCCGCGTCGCAGCCGAACCCTGGATCCCAGGGAGGCAACGACAAGTCCCCGGGCTCGGCGGAGAGCCGCCGTTGAAGGCTTGCACGAGCTGCCACCGCCTCTACCAGGACGACGGCGGGTTCTGCCCCATCGAGGGCAAGGCGCTCGTGCCCCTCCACGAAGCCGAGGCGCCGGTCGACCCGGAGGACAAGCGGGTCGGGGCGAGCTTCTGCAGCGGCCGCTACCAGATCTGGCGGCGCATCGCCGACGGCGGCATGGGCCGCGTGTACCAGGCCTGCGACAAGCACGAGAACCGCGGGGTCGCGCTGAAGATCCTCCACCCGGAGGTGGCTCAGGACGGGGTGGCCGTCGAGCGGTTCAAGCGCGAGTTCGAGTGCAGCGCGTCGCTGCCGCACGACTACATCGTCGACGTGCTCGCCTTCGAGAAGACGGAGGACGGCAGCTACGCCCTCGTCATGGAGTACCTCGAGGGCGAGGAGCTGCGCACCCTGCTCAAGCGCGAGAAGGTGCTCGCTCCGGAGCGGGTGATCCGGATGATGGCGCAGACGGCGATCGGCCTCCAGGCCGCGCACGACAAGAAGGTCGTCCACCGCGATCTCAAGCCCGACAACCTCTTCCTCTGCGGATCGCGCGAGGGCGACAACACCAAGATCCTCGACTTCGGCAGCGTGCGCGACAACTCCGCGGGCGCCAAGAAGCTGACCGTGATGGGCACGACCATCGGGTCGCCCTTCTACATGTCGCCGGAGCAGGCGCAGGCGCTGCCCGAGCTCGACCACCGCGCCGACGTCTGGTCCCTCGCCGCGATGGCCTACGAGTGCCTGACCGGGGAAGCTGCCGTTCTCCGGCAACACGGGGCCCGCCATCCTGCTCGCGATCCTCTCCAACGATCCCAGGCCGCCGAGCGAGGTGGGCAAGGAGCGCGGCGTGCCCCGCACGCTCGACCCGGTGATGGAGGAGGCGCTCGCCAAGACCGCGGAGATCCGCACCCCCACCGTCGGCGCGCTCGTCGAGAGGATCGGCCACGCGTACGGGCTCGAGGGCACGCACGCGGAGTGGGCGCGCACGCCGCAGGAGGCGCTCGGCGAGCGCATCACGGCGGGGCTGCCCGCGGCCCTGGAGAAGTCGAGCGCGAGCAGGCCGAGAAGGGGAGCGTGGCCTCGCTCCGCGCGATGGACGACGCGTTCAAGGCGGGCTCCGAAGGGGGGCCGGCGTTCTCGCGACGACCTCGTGATGGGCGTGCCCACCAAGGGGCCGCCGCAGGTGGATCTTCGCCGCCATCGCCGGCGCGGTGATCGTCGGCGCGCTGCTCTTCTTCCTCGTCGCGCGCTGATCGCCTCCGCTTCGCTGCGGCCGGCGCGCGCTGATCGCCTCCGCTTCGCTGCGGCCGGCGCCGGCTGATCCGTCCGGCTGTCGCGATTCACCCACCCCTCGGGCGCGAGCACGGTCTCGTCGTGGCAACGAGGAGGCGCTCGTGTTATTCCCGGACGTCATGAGCACGAAGTCCAACGGTGGGCCAACGCCTGTGCGCGGTGGTCTCGGCGTCCTCCTCGTCTGCGCTGCGGCGGCGTCGTTCGGGTCCGGTTGCAACAAGAGCGAGGCCGCGACGCGGCACCGGAGCACGGCGGAGAGCACGGCCGTGACCGCCGGCGCCAAGGCGGACAGGGACACGTACGTGGCGCGAGATCATCGCCGACGGCGCCTACAAGGCCGGCACGGAGGGCACCGTGAGCGTCGTGCTCACCCCCAAGAACGGCCACCACACGAACGCCCAGTACCCCTACAAGTTCAAGCTCGACGCGCCCCCCGACGGCGTGACCTACCCGAAGCCCCTCCTGCAGCGGGCGGACGGGGTCTTCGAGGAGACGCGGGGTCAGTTCAAGGTGCCCTTCGCGTCCGCCAAGCCCGGCAAGGTGACGATCTCGGGCACGCTCTCGCTGAGCGTGTGCAACGACGCGCACTGCATCATCGAGCGAGAGCCTCTCGAGGTGCAGGTCGACGTGAAGTGAGCGGTCGCGCTATGCTCCGCGCGCGCGTGACCAGACCTCAAAATCCGAACAACGGGGGCGTCGCGGCCGTCGGCCGTACAGGCCCCGCACCGACTCCGGGGCGAACGAGGGCGCGAGCGACGCGCCCCCTCCGGCCGCGGACGGCACGGACGGGCGGGCGGGCCTCGCGCTCGCCGAGCTGGACAAGATCGCGCAGGCGATGGAGAGCCGCTTCCGTCGAGGGGCGGCGCGTCCTCTCCTTCCAGCGAATACCTCGAGCTCTTCGCCCAGCACCCCGCGCGTTACGCGCGGGACGCCGCGCGGTACGTGCGCGACATGTTCGACCACTTCGGGACGCGCGCCGTGCAGCGCCCGTGGGGCGAGCTCGTCCGCTACCAGCTCTTCGACCTGCCGTGGGACGACGGGCGAGCGGAGGGCGACGAGCCACAAGGGCTACCACCGCCGCGCGAGTTCGCGCTCGATCGGGCAGGAGGACTCCAGGCGGAGATGTACCGCTGCCTCTCGAACTTCGTGCAGGAGGGGCGGGCCAACCGGCTCGTCCTGATGCACGGCCCCAACGGGTCGGCCAAGAGCACGGTCGCCGCCTGCATCCTGCGCGCGCTCGAGCACTACTCGTCGCTGGAGCAGGGCGCGCTCTACCGCTTCCACTGGGTCTTCCC
The DNA here is from genome assembly GCA_963827955.1 of uncultured delta proteobacterium. GTDB lineage: Bacteria > Myxococcota_A > Polyangia > Polyangiales > Polyangiaceae > CAWHDJ01. The sequence goes on from CAWHDJ010000018.1 coordinate 1,684,326, forward strand.
GAGCCGGAAGACGGTGCGCGGCATCCATCGGCTTCGGCGAGGGCGCCCCGCCTCGAAGGCGGGCGCCGCCGCCGACCCCGCCCAGAGCTACGCGCACCTCGACGACGACCAGATCGACAGCCGGCTGGTCATCGAACTGCGCGACCACCCCCTCTTCCTCCTGCCCATCCCGGAGCGGCGGGCGCTGATCCAGCGCCTCTACGAGGCCGCGGGCGAGAAGGGCGCGCCGCCCGACTGGCTGATGAGCGGCAAGCTCTCGCACAAGAACCAGCAGGTGTTCGAGGCGCTGCTCTCGTCGTACAAGGGCTCGCTCGCCGAGACGCTGCGCCACGTGCAGGTCGAGCGCTACTTCATCTCGCGGCGCTACCGCGTCGGCGCCGTCACGGTCGGCCCGGCCCTCTCGGTCGACGCGGGCGAGCGGCAGATCACCGCCGATCGTTCGCTCGCCTCGCTGCCCACCGCGCTCCAGGCCACGACGCTCTTCGAGGCCCACGGCGAGCTGGTCGAGGCCGCCGGCGGCGTGCTCGAGTTCAGCGACCTGCTCAAGCGCCCCATCGACACCTTCCGCTACCTCCAGCTCACCCTGGAGACGGGCGAGGTGCCGCTCGCCCAGCAGACGGTGCAGACCAACGTCGTGATGATCGGCAGCGCCAACGAGATCCACCTCGCGGCCTTCCGGGAGCACCCCGAGTTCGCCGAGCTTCCGCGGCCGCTTCGAGCTCGTCCGCGCGCCGTACCTCAAGAGCTACCTCGACGAGCAGGCCATCTACGACGCCCAGATCGCGCCCTTCGTCGGCCGGCACGTCGCCCCGCACGCGACGCGCGTCGCCGCGCAGTTCGCCGTCATGACGCGGATGCGCCAGCCCGAGGCCAAGCGCTACCCCGACGCCCTCGCGCCCATCGTCTCGTCGCTCACGGCGGTGGAGAAGGTCGAGTCTCTACGCGACCGGCAACCCCCCGGAGCGCCTCGATCCGGACGCGCACAAGGTGCTGCGCGCCGGCATCCGCGCGATCTACGAGGAGAGCGCCTCCAGCGTCGACTTCGAGGGCCGGACGGGCGTCTCCCCGCGGAGATCCGCACCGTCCTCTTCGACGCCGCGCAGAGCCCCGATCACGGCTGCCTCTCGCCCTTCGCCGTGCTGAGCGAGCTCGACGAGCTGTGCAAGCGCACCGCCGAGTTCGACTGGCTGAAGGAGAAGCAGCTCGCCGGCGGCTACCACGACCACCGCCTCTTCCGCGAGGTGGCGCGCTCGCGCCTGCTCGACACGATCGAGGAGGACATGCGCGCCGCGAGCGGGCTGGTGGAGGAGGTGCGCTACTCCGAGCTCTTCGAGCGGTACATCACCCACGTGAGCCTGTGGGTGAAGGGCGAGAAGATCCGGAACCCGCACACCGGCGCGGCGGAGCCGCCGGACGAGCGGATGATGCGCGAGATCGAGGGCCTGCTCGGCGTCAAGCAGCGGCACGAGGAGTACCGCCGCGGGCTCATCTCGAGCATCGCCGCCTGGGCCATCGACCACCCGGGCGAGAAGATCGTCAACGCCGTCGTCTTCCCGCAGCAGATGAAGCGGCTCAGGGAGACGTTCTTCGTCGAGCGCCGCAAGGGCGTCGCGCAGACCGTCCGCAACCTCGTGAGCCTCCTGCGCGATCGGCGCCTCCTCGAGTCGGCGTTCGGCGATCTGCACGACGAGGAGCGCAAGCGGGCGCGGAGCACGCTGGAGCGGCTCATCGCGATGGGGTACTGCGAGAACTGCGCGCTGGACGCGGCGACCGCGGTGCTGCGGGCCCGGTTCGCCGAGCTGGTGACGTAGGCGAGACCGCGGCTTGGAGGCCCGGACGCAGCGGACTATGTTCGACCGCATGCTGCACCGGTTCACGGCCAGGCGGTACCGCAACGTCGACGTGGAGGGCCTGGAGCTCGGGCGGCTGAACGTGCTCGTGGGGCCCAACAACTCGGGGAAGAGCAACTTCAACGACGCTCTCCACTGCGCGCGCGATCTCTTCGGTGGACAGCCGCGCGGGTTGGTCGACCGTGTTCGCGCCCGCGCTGCGCGAGCTTCCAGGCCCTCGCGCGGCAAGCGGCTCGTGACCGTCCTGTGTAGAGCCCCGCCCGGCGGGGATGAGACGCTGCCCGGGGAAGTCGAGACGCTGCCCGGCGAGGATGAGACGCTGCCCGGAGAAGTCGAGACGCTGCCCCGGGAAGCCGAGACGCTGCCCGGCGGGGATGAGACGCTGCTCGGCGCAGTCGGGACGCTGCCCGGCGGGGATGAGACGCTGCCCGGGGCAGTTGAGACGCTGCCCGGCGAAGTCGGGACGCTGCCCGGCGGGGATGAGACGCTGCCCGGGGAAGTCGAGACGCTGCCCGACGGGGATGAGACGCTGCCCGGGGAAGTCGAGACGCTGCCCGACGGGGATGAGACGCTGCCCGGCGTGGTCGAGACGCTGCCCGGCGAGGATGAGACGCGGCCCGGGGCAGTCGAGACGCTGCCCGGCGAAGTCGAGACGCTGCCCGGGGAGGATTAGACGCTGCCCGGCGGGGATGAGGCGCTGCCCGGCGAGGACGGGACGCTGGCGAGCGCTTCGCTAAGCGCTTCGGTAGCTGCGGTACAGCTCGTCCCGCCACTCCACGAGGTCGGCGTAGCGCTCGCGCAGCCCGGGCTGGATGAAGCAACGCCGGCTCGCGGGGCCCAGGCGGAGCCCCGTCGCCGGCGGCTCCACGTTCGCCAGCACCTGCGCGGCGGCGATGTCGGCGAAGGTCAGGCTGCCGAGGAGGGTGCGCGGGCCGGACGCGGGGGCGGGCGCCTCGGCGAGCGCGGCGCGGAGGTCGTCGAGCACGCCGGTCAGCGTCCGCCGGTGGGCCTCCTCGTCGGCCCGGTCGCCGCCGTACTTGCGGCGGGTGCGCGCGATGCCGACCCGGGCGACCTGTACGGCGGCGCGGCCCAGCGCGCCGCGCAGCGGACGCGGGACCATCTCGAGGAGCGCCCCCTCGTCGTCGAGCATGCGCGCGAGCGAGAGGGCGCGGCCGGCGGCGAGGCCGCGCTCCGAGAGCGCGACGAACCGCGCGATGGCGGCCTCGTGCTGCGGCGGGAAGAGCCGCGGGCCCTCGCCGAGGCCGTCGCCCCAGCGCGCGATGTCCATCGAGTCCGCGAGGACGCGCCCGTCGCCGGTCGTGAGGACAGGGACCGTCACGCGCCCGAGGGGGCGCCGGAGCTTCACCCGCAGGGCAGGCTCGCCGACGAGCGGCTGGTAGTACCGGAAGGTGTAGGGGACGCGCCGGACGTCCAGCGAGAAGCGCGCCTTTTCGGTCCACGGCGAGTAGGGGAGGCCAAGGAGCTCGGGCATGGGCGACCCGTAGCACGTGCTGGGATCGTCCGCCCCCGCTCCCGCTCCCGTTCCCGCTCCCGCTCCCGCTCCCGCTCCCGCTCCCGTTCCCGCTCCCGTTCCCGTTCCCCGTCTTCCTGCTGGCGCGTCGCGCCCGCTCGGGTACTACCCTGGTGGCACCGAGCCCCCTAGAGACGAGGAACCATGGAGACCTACAGCATCCAGGGCATGACCTGCGAGCACTGCACCCGCGCGGTCGCGCGCGCCCTCGCCGGTGTGCCGAGCGTCACCCGCGTGATCGGCGTCGACCTCGCGCGCGGCGAGGCGAAGATCGAGGGCTCGCCGGACGAGGCCGCCGGTGATCGCCGCCGTCCGCGAGGAGGGCTACGAGGCGCGTCGTGTCACCGGCGGAGGCAGCGCCTCGTAGGCGCACGGCCGTGGCGGCGCACGTCGATGTCCCCGTCGGCGGGATGACCTGCGCGAGCTGCGTCGCGCGGGTCGAGCGCACGCTCGAGCGCGTCGACGGCGTGGCGTCCGCCAGCGTCAACCTCGCCACGGGGCGCGCCAGCATCGACTACGACGCCTCCGCCGTCGCCGTCCCCCGGCTCCAGGCCGCCATCCGCGACGCCGGCTACGAGGCGGGCGAGCCCATTTCCGCCGCGGCCCCCGGGGGCGACGACGCTGCGCAGGCCGAGCTCGCCGCCGCGCGCCGCGACGTCCTCGTCGCCGCCGCCTTCGCGATCCCCCTGCTCGCCTTCACCATGCCGCCCATGCTGGTGCCGGCCATCCACCACGCCCTCGGCCCGCTCCCGGCCATCTTCATGGGCTGGGGCGGCCTCGCCCTGGCCACGCCCGTGCAGTTCTGGGCGGGGCGCCGCTTCTACCGCACCGGCTTCGCCGAGATCCGCCACCGCAGCCCGGGCATGAGCACCCTGGTCATGCTCGGCAGCTCGGCCGCCTTCTTCTACTCCCTCGCCGTCCTCCTCGTCCCGTCCATCTTCCCGCCCGGCACCGCGCACACGTACTTCGAGGCCTCGGCGTCGATCATCACGTTCCTCCTCGCCGGCAAGTACCTCGAGGGCCTCGCCCGCGGGCGCACCTCCGCCGCGCTCAAGCGCCTGCTCGGCCTGGCGCCGAAGACGGCGCGCGTGCGCCGGCAGGGGCGCGACGTGGACGTGCCGGCCGAGGCGGTGGTGCCCGGCGACGAGGTCGTGGTGCGTCCGGGGGAGCGGATCCCGGTCGACGGCGTCGGTGATCGAGGGCGAGAGCTTCGTCGACGAGTCCATGCTGACGGGCGAGCCGATCCCGGTCGAGAAGCGCCCGGGGCGCGAGGTGGTGGCGGGGACGGTCAACGGGACGGGCTCGTTCGCGTTCCGCGCCACGCGGGTGGGGAGCGAGACGACCCTCCGCCAGATCATGCGCTTCGTCGAGCAGGCGCAGGGGTCGAAGCCGCCGGTGCAGGCGCTCGCCGACCGCATCGCCGCGGTCTTCGTCCCCGCCGTCCTCGTCGTGGCGGCGGTGACGTTCGCGATCTGGATGGCGGTGGGCCCGGCGCCGGCGCTCAGCCACGCCTTCGTCGCGGCCGTCTCCGTGCTCGTCATCGCTTGCCCCTGCGCGATGGGCCTCGCCACGCCGACCGCGATCATGGTCGCGACCGGCAAGGCCGCGGAGATGGGCATCCTCTTCCGCAAGGGCACCGCCCTCGAGGGCCTGGCGCGCGCCACCGTCGTGCTGCTCGACAAGACGGGCACGCTCACCGAGGGCCGGCCGGAGGTGACGGACGTGCTGCCCGCCGCCGGCAGGGAGGGCGCCGCCCAGGAGGCGCTGCGCCTCGCCGCCGCCGCCGAGTCGCGCAGCGAGCACCCTGTCGGCCGTGCCCTGGTGCGCGCCGCGGAGGCGCGCGGCCTCGATCTCCCGCCGGTCGAGCGCTTCCGCGCGGAGGCGGGCCACGGGATCGAGGCCACCGTCGCGGGGCGCCGCGTCGAGGTCGGCTCGGCGGCGTTCCTCGCGCGGCTCGGCGTCGACGTCGAGCCCGAGCGCGCGCCCCTCTCACGGCTCGAAGGGGAGGGGAGGACGACGGTGCTCGTGGCCGTGGACGGCGCGCCGGCGCTGGTGATCGGCGTGGGCGACCCGATCAAGCCGGGGAGCCGGGCGGCCGTGGACGCGCTCCGGGCGCTCGGCCTCCACCCGATCATGGTCACCGGGGACAACGCGGGGACCGCGGCGGCCGTGGGGCGCGAGGTGGGGATCGCCGACGTGCGGGCGGGGTGCTCGCCGATCGGGAAGGCGGAGGTCCTCCGGTCGCTGCAAGGGGAGGGGAGGGCGACGGCGTTCGCGGGCGACGGGATCAACGATGCGCCGGCGCTGGCGCAGGCGGACGTGGGGATCGCGATGGGCACGGGCACCGACGTCGCCATCGAGGCGGGCGACGTGATCCTGATGCGCGGCGACCTCGGCGCCCTCGTCGACGCCATCGCGCTCTCCCGCCGCGCGCTCCGCACGATCCGCCAGAACTTCTTCTGGGCCTACGCCTACAACGTCGGGCTGGTCCCGCTCGCCGCGGGTGCCCTGTACCCGCTCCTCCGCGTCATGCTCTCGCCCGTGATCGCCGCGCTCGCGATGAGCGCGAGCAGCCTCTTCGTGGTGGGCAACAGCCTGCGGCTGCGCCGATTCGGCGCGTCGCAGGCGTCGCGCGCGACTTGAAGGCGCGCGGCCGTCCGGTCAGCGAACGACCCAGCGCCCCTCGGTCCAGACCCAGGCGCCGGCGGCGTTGGAGCGCCAGTGCCCGGGCGAGTAGACGGCGTCGCTGCGGCGGGCCTCCCAGTGGCCCGACAGCCATGCGTACTGCTGCCCTTCCCACTGCCAGTGGCCGCGCACCCAGAACTGCTCCGCGTTCGGCGCGGGGCCGACGGCCTCCTCGCGATCCGGGGGCGGCGCGTAGCGGACGGTGGGCTCCGCGGCGCAGGCGGCGAGCGACAGCGAGACGAGCGTGCAGGCGGCGATCTTCGCGATGATGTTCGAGCTCATGGTCTTGCCTCTTCCCGTGAAGGCCTCTCGGCGCGGATCGGTACTGCGACCGTCCCGATGGCCATGGACAGTTGCCGCCCGGGCCCGATGTGAAGCCCGGCGTGACGAATCCCTCGGCGACGGCGCCGGCTACTCGTCGTCTTCTTCGTCGGCGGGGGCTCGGTTGCGCGGGGCGCGCTCCAGCTTCTCCCGCGCCTCGTCGAGCTTCTCCCGAGCCTCGTCGAGCTTCTCGCGTACCTCGTCGAGCTTCTCGTCGACCCCCCGCCTCGCCTCGTCTCGCGCCCGCTCGGCCTCGTCTCGCGCCCTCTCGGCGTCACGCTGGGCCTGCTCTCGCGCCCTCTCGGCGGCCTCCTCGGCCCTCTGTCGCGCCTCCTCGGCCTGCTCTTGCGCCTTCTCGGCAGCTTCCTCGGCCTGCTCTTGCGCCTTCTCGGCGGCGTCCTCGGCCTGCTCTCGCGCATCGTCGCCCGCTTCGTCCTCGTCGCTCCGGTTGCAGACCTGCGGCGGGGCGCCGAGCTGGACGACGATGTGAACCGGCGGCGCCGGCGGCGCTGGCAACGCCGGCGGCTCGGGGGGCGCCGGCGGCTCGGGGGGCGCCGGTGGCGGTGGAGGCTCGAGGAGCGCCGGTGGCGGTGGAGGCGGGGGTGCCTCGGGAGGCGGCGGGGGCGGAGGGCGCAGGGTCAGTTTCACGACCACGGGACGCTGTGGGTCACCGAGCGCCGACGGAGACGCGGCGGGCTTGATTGGGGGGGCCGGCGGGGACGGAGGCGTCTCGGTCCCTGCGATCGCGAGCGGAGAACCGGGGACGGGCTCCGCCACCTCGAGCGAGACGGGCGCGATCGGCGCCGGCATCGGCACGGGCGCCCGCAGAAGGCCCCCGCGGGCGGCCGCCACGGCGGTCATGCTCAGCGCCGCCGCCGCCAGGAGCGTGGTGCCGGGGCGCCGCCACCACGGGCGCGCGGCCGGGAAGCGCCGTCCGACCGCGCGCCGCAGCGCCCGGCGCTCGGCGTCGGACGGCTCCGCCTGCGGCGGAATCGAGCGCCTGGGCCAGCGCCTGGAGCAGTTCCTCGTCGTTCATGTCGCGTCCTCCAGCAGCTCGCGTAGCCGCGCCAATGCGCGCGCCTGCGCCATTCGAACCGTGCCTGCCCGCTTGCCCACCACGCTCGCCACCTCGTCCGAGGAGAGCCCCGCCACCACGCGCAGCTCCAGCACCTCCTGGTCGAAGGGCGAGAGCCGCGCGAAGGCGACGCGTAGCGCCGACGACGCCTCGTCCCCGAGCAGGCGGTCGAGCGGACCAGGCCCGCTCGCGGGCGCCTCGTCCGGCTCGGTGTCCCCGGCGTGTTGGGCGGCGGCGCGTTGCGCGTCGACGACCACGTGCCGCAGGATGGCGAAGACCCAAGCGTCGAAGCCGCCGCCCTCCCAGGCGAAGCGCCCGATGCGGGCCACGGCGCGGGCCATGGCCTCGCTCACGGCGTCTCGCGCGGCGTCCTGGTCGAGCCGCCTGCCGGCGTAGGCGAGGAGCTTCGGGTACAGCGAGCGGTAGAGCGCCTCCCAGGCCGCGGCGTCGCCGGCACGAGCCCTCTCGACGAGGGCTCGCTGGCTGGCCGAGACCGGTTCTTCAGCGGCGATTTCCAGGAAGAAGGCCGGGTGCGCAGCGGTGTCGTCCACGTCCTGTCCTGCTCTATCGGCCTGGCGGCCCTTTCGTCACAGCCGGGCAGACGATTTCGAGAAATCGTCCAAGGTTCCCGCCGGAGCGGAAGATTGCACGCGTTGATCCGGTGACTCTGCGTGGGCTAAAGGTTCGTGCATGAAACAATTCGCTCGCGTGATGGTGGGTCTCGCGTGGCTCTCCCTCGGCGCTCTCTGGGGCTGCGGCGGCAGCGCAGGCACCGGCGCCGCCGGCACGAGCGGCACGAGCGGCAGCGGCGCCGGCGCCACGGGCACCGGCGGCGGCGCTGGCACTACGTCCGCCACGGGCGCCGGCAGCACGGCCGGCACCGGGGCGACCGGCTCCGGCGGTGCAGGCACGGGCGGCGCCGGGCCTTCCAGCGCCGCGGCGTCCTCGAGCGGCACCGGCGGCAGCAGCGGCGTGCCGGACCCGAACGTCGACGGGCCGTACGCCTACGCGGAGCTGGACGACACCATGAACGTCGCGGCGAGCGGCGACAAGAACGTCGCGGTCCACTGCGCGTACCCGACGTCGGGGCCGACCACCGGGCCCTATCCGGTCGTCGTCGTCGCCCACGGGCTGAGCTTGCCCGCGAGCCAGTACTACGGCTACGTGCAGCGCCTGGCCTCGTTCGGCTACGTGGCGCTCACCGTCGACTTCCCGTCCTCGCCGCTCTCGGTGAACAACCCCGCCGAGGCGCAGGACCTCATCGCCGGCCTCGACTGGACCAAGACCAACGCCACGGTCTCCGCCAAGGCGGACCCGAGCCACGCCGGCATGACGGGGCACTCGCTCGGCGGCAAGGTCGCGCTGCTCGCGGCCACCATGGACCCGCGCGTGAAGGCGACCATCGACCTCGATCCCGTCGACGGCGGGGGCCCCACCGGCTGCACCGCGCCGGCGTGCGTGATGGTGGCGCCGCTGCTCGCCGGCCTGAGCATCCCCACCGGCTTCCTCGGCGAGACCACGGACTCGACCGGCGGCTTCATGCCCTGCGCGCCGGCGGCGGAGAACTACAGCACGTTCTACGCCCAGGCGCAGACGCCGAGCTTCGAGGTCACCGTCAACGGCGCGGGCCACATGAGCTTCCTCGACGACGTGAGCACGTGCGGCGTCCTCTGCAGCTTCTGCACGGCCGGGACCGCCTCCAACGCCCAGGTCAACGGGATGGCGAAGGCGTATGTCGCCGCGTTCTACGAGCGCTGGATGCGCGGCGACACGGCCTACGACGCCTACCTGACGGGCGCGGTCGCCGAGGCCCGCTACGTGACGACGGGGCAGGCCACCCTCACGTCGAAGTGAGCGCGCGGGCGGCCGGGCCCGACGACGGCGCGCGGCGCGCCCCCGCCGCGGCCGGGGCGTGCCATGGTAGGGTGTGCGGCTGATCTCCTCCGAAGGCGACGCGCTCGTCCTCCCGCCCGAGCATCGCTTCCCCATCGGCAAGTACCTGCGCGTCACCGAGATTTTGGGGCGCGCGCACCCGCTCCTCTTGCAGCAGGCGCCCCGCGCCTCGTGGGACGATCTCGCGCTGGTGCACGACCCCGCGTACCTCGCCGCCGTGCGCGAGGGCTCCCTCGACCCCGGCGACGTCCGGAGGCTGGGGTTCCCGTGGAGCGAGGCGCTGGTGAACCGATCGCGCCGGTCGACCGGCGGCACGCTGACCGCGCTCGCCTGGGCCTTCGCGCACGGCGCCGCAGGGCACATGGCCGGCGGCACGCACCACGCGTTCCGCGGCAAGGGGGAGGGGTTCTGCGTCTTCAACGACCTCGCCGTGGCCGTCATGGTCGCGCGCCGCGATCACGGCGCCGAGCGCGCCGCCGTCATCGACCTCGACGTCCACCAGGGCAACGGCACGGCCGCGATCTTCGCCGACGATCCGCGCGTCTTCACGCTCTCGCTCCACGGCGGCAAGAACTACCCCTTCCGCAAGGAGCGAAGCTCGCTCGACGTGGCGCTCCCGGACGGCTGCGAGGACGACGCCTACCTCCGCGCCCTCGACGAGGCGCTCGAGGCGGTGCCCGCGCACCGCCCGGATCTCCTCCTCTACCAGGCCGGCGTCGACGGGCTCGCCGGGGATCGGCTCGGGCGGCTCGCCCTCACGCACGAGGGCCTCCGGCGGCGCGACGCGCGCGTCTATGCGCTGGCGGCGCGCCTCGGCGTGCCGATCGTGGTCACCCTCGGCGGCGGCTACGGGCGCGACCTCGAGGCGACCATCGCGGCGCACGCGAACGTGTACCGCGGGCTCGTCCAGCACCTGGGGTGAACGCTCAGGCCGGCTCTTCCTGCAGGAGCTTCACGTCCCGCAGCCGCTGCGCGCTCAGGTAGTCGAGGAGCGCCTCGCGCGTCGTGTACGCCGGGCAGAACCCCATCTCCCGCGCCGCCTTCTCGCCGTCCGCGATGCAGAGGTAGCGCAGGTAGCGGAGGAAGCACGGCGGCGCGTATGCGGCCTGCGCGGCCCAGGCGGCGCCGATCACCGTCTCGGCGACCGGGTGGAAGACGGGCACGCTCGCCCGGCCCGCCAGCTTGATCACCTTGGAGAGCGGGAGCACCCCCTCGCCGACGATGTTGTACACGCCGGGGAAATCGCGATCGATCGCGAGCTTGAACGCCGCGATGGCGTCGACCTCGTGCACGAACTGCCAGAGCGGGTCGAAGCCGAGGAGCGTGATGATGAAGCGCTCGGCGAGGTAGCGCGTGATGTAGTTGCTCACCGTGGGCCCGACGATCGGCGCCGTGCGCAGGATGGTGACCACCGTGCCCTTGGCCTTGGCGGCGTACGCGGCCGTCTCGCGCGCCGCCTCCATCTTGTCGGCGAAGAAGGGCTCGTCCGGGTCGGCGCGGAGCGGGTGGCGCTCGCTCAGGAAGTTGGGGTTCGTCGGGTCGGCGCCGTAGAGGATCGTCTGGCTCCACAGGATGAGCTTGTGCAGGCTCACCCGCCGAGCGGCGTTCAGCACGTGCATCGTGCCCACCGACTCGAGCTCGTGCGCCCAGGCCGTGGCGTGCGTGGGCGACGAGAGGAACGCGAGGTGGAGGAAGGTGTCGACGCGCTCGGCGGACAGGATCTCCGCCACGCGCTCCTCCGACGTCGGCGCGGTCAGGTCGACCGGGTACATCCGCGTCTTCGGGCCGCTCGTGTCGGGCGCCTTGACGTCGATCGCAACGATGCGCGACGTGCCGAGGTCTTCCTCGAGCACCCCGACCAGGTTGCGGCCCAGGAACGAGGCAGCGCCGGTCAACGCGACGACACGTCCCCTGCCGTCGCGCGGACGGAGCGGCTTCGTGCCCTCGATCGCCTGAGCTTTGGGGGCAGAGCCCCCCTCCTCGTGCGCAGCCATGCGGTTACGCCGACCCTACCTCAGCGCCGGCCCGCAACGCGACCGTCGGATGGCCGCACCCCGGCGATTTCGAGGGCACCAGCGTGACCTCGATGGGACTTCGCCCCCTCATGTGACTCCCAGCGCGAGCTTCACGGCCACGCTGGTGGCGGCATTTCGTGCCGACACCACCAGCGTGCCCGCTTGAGCTGTGTAGGCACGCAAGCGTGCCCGCCTGGAGTATCGAGGGCACGCTTGCGTGTGCAAGCGTGCCCGCCCCGACGTCTCAGCCGATGAAGGCGGCGCTCAGCACGTCGCCGTGGGCGACCACGCGGTCAGAGTGGGTCAGGAGCCCCTCGATCGCGCCGGTCTGCCCGTTCAGCTCGAGGAGCTGCGCGAGGCCCATCGCGGCCAGGCCCTGCTCCTCGAGCGTCGACGACCAGCCGTCGCCGCCGTTACAGACGTGAATGGCGAGCGCACCCACCTCTGCCGGTGGACGCGCAGGGGACGCGTTGCCCCTCGCCATGATCTCGAGCGAGAACTTCTGCCCGCTCTGGTCGCGCACGTCGACCTGTAGCGCGCCACGTTCCACGGGGTGGACCGTCTCCACGGCCCATCGCCCGAACAGGGTGCCTGACTTCAGCACCTCCGGCGTGCCACTGCCAGCCGTCGCCGCAGCGACGTGCCCGGCAGGCACGGCTTCCTGCGCCGGCCCCATTTGCGAGGCCACTGCGCCCAAAACCCCTCCAACCCCGAGAAGCCCAACAGCAGAGCGTCGCGTCATCGTTCCAGGCATCGCCAGCCCTCCGTCTCAGCGTCCAACGACAACATACCCATGCCACCCTCGTCAATGAAAACGTGCTCAGTGGTACATATCTTTGTCCAGAGCGGCCGTTTGCCACGCACCCCGCCGGCGTAGCCGGGGGGTCGATCAGCCCCAGGCCACGCGCTCCGACCCGGGGCACCGATCGGGCACCGGCCGGGGGCATCCCCTCGGAGGCCACGACGCTCCCGGTCGTTCGCGGCTCTCTTCGAGCAGGTACGATCCGCCCCCAATGGGGCTCCGTTCGGCTAACATGGGGGGCATCATGGTGGACGTCGCGATTGTGTTCCCCCCGCTCCGGATCTCGCGCGACTTCATCGACTACCCGTACTTCGCCGATCTCGGCGCCGTGCAGGCGGCGGCCGTGCTGCGGCACGCGGGCCTCGGCGTCGCGCTGATCGACGCGCTCGCCATGCCGGGCGCCACGCTGGTGCCCCTCGACGGCGACGACGGCTACGTCCGCATCGGCGTGCCGGTGGGTGAGGTGCTGTCCCGGGTGGACGCGATGTCCTCCCGTCCGCGCGCCTACGTCGTCGCCTTCACGCCCTTCCATCGCCCTCCGGCGCGCGACCCTCTCCTGGCCCAGCTCCTCGAGGGCCTCCGCGCCGCGCAGCCCGACGCGCCGATCGTGCTCGCCGATCTCTACCAGAGCGGCCAGCACGTGGTCGACGCTCCTCCGGCCGACACGCTCGCCGCGTACCCCGAGGTCGACGTCCTGCTCCGCTACGAGGCGGAGGACGAGCTGCCCACCCTCATCGCGCGCTTCCTCGCCGAGGGCCGCCCCTCCACCCCCTTCTGGCGCGAGGGAGGCGAGCCTTCTCCGCTCGACGCGCTCCCGCTCCCGGCGTGGGATCTCGTCGACGTCCCCGCGTACTTCCGCTTCCACGACGACGTGGTGCGCGGCCTCGGCCGGCCGAGCTGGGCCTTCCCCATCGACGGGGACAGCCTCCCCGCGCTGACGAGCCGCGGCTGCCCCTACCGCTGCATCCACTGCTCGTCCAACCCCACCTCGCGCCGCGAAGGCCGCCTCGTCGCGCCCAAGACGCAGCGCCGCTACTCCCCCGAGTACCTGGGCCGCCTCTTCGCCGATCTGAAGCAGCGAGGCGCCCGCCGCGTGCACCTCCTCGACGAGCTGGTGAACGTGAACGAGCGCCACTTCGACGCCGTCGTCGCGCTCCTCGCCGAGCACGACCTCGCCTTCGAGGTGCCGAACGGCATGCGCGCGGACTACCTCCTGCCCGAGCACCTCGCGGCGATGAAGGGGAGGGTGACCACGCTGAGCGTGAGCGCGGAGAGCGGCGTGCAGCGGGTGGTGGACGAGGTGGTCGACAAGAAGCTCGATCTCTGGGCGATCCGGAAGGCCGCCGAGGGCGCGGCGGCCGCGGGCCTGCCCATGCTCGTCCACTTCATGATCGGCCTGCCCGGCGAGACGCGGCAGGAGATCAACGGGACGCTCGAGCTCGCGCTCGCGCTGCACGAGGAGACGGGCGCCTGGCCCAGCGTGCAGTACGCCACGCCGCTGCCCGGCACGCGCCTCGCCGCGATCGCGAAGGACGGCGGCCGCGCGCTCCCGGTCGTCTCCGACTACGGGCCCTGCTTCCAGCAGCGCCCGTCGATGGAGACGGAGCACGTCGGGTTCGACGATCTCCGCCGCTTCAAGTGGACCTTCGACCAGCGCCTCACGGCGATGCAGGGGCCGAAGAAGGTCATCATGAACGTCACGTACAAGTGCAACAACCGCTGCACCTTCTGCGCGACGGGCACCCGCACCCAGTTCGACGGCGACTTCGACCGGCAGCGCGAGCTCCTGGTCAAGTACCGCAAGCACGGCGTCACGCTCCTCGACTTCGACGGCGGCGAGCCGACGCTGAACCCCAACCTGCTCAAGCTGGTCCGCTTCGCGCGGCGCATCGGCTACGAGAAGGTCAACGTCACCACCAACGCCCGGATGGCGAGCTACGGCACGTTCGCCGCCGATCTCGGCCGGGAGCGGCGTCACCTCCATCCTCATCTCGATCCACGGCCCCGACGCGCAGACCCACGCGCAGAACGTCGGCGTCGCCGAGGCCTTCGAGCAGACCTGCGCCGGCGTGCGCAACATCGTGGCCGCCGCGCCCCCGGGCGTGGAGCTGGGCGCCAACATCACCATCACCAAGTCGAACTACAAGAAGCTCGGCGCCGTGGCCGAGCTGGTGCTGAGCCTCGGCCTCCGCTGGTTCAACCTCCAGTTCTTGACGCCGTTCGGCCGCGCGACGAGCTCGATCGCGCCGGACACGGCCGAGGCCGCGGCCGAGGCGATGAAGGTGATCAGCGAGTTCGAGGACCGGATCAAGTTCCAGGTCATCAACCTGCCGTTCTGCTTCATGCCCGGCTACGAGCGCTACCTGATGGGCGACCTGCTCAAGCTCGAGCGGCACATGCTCTTCGTGAACAACGAGGAGGTGAACCTCTTCGATTACCTCCGGGAGCGGAGGGTGCGGAAGCCGGTCTGCGAGGGGTGCCCCCAGTCCATCTTCTGCGGCGGCTTCTACGAGCTGGAGGACGTCCCCGAGCCCACGTGGCTCGTGAAGCCGGAGGATCTGGTGCGCCCGATCGCGCGCGAGGTCCCCAAGGCGAGCGCCGAGATCCCTCACGCCACGGAGTAGCTATTCCGGGGTGCCCGAGAGATTCGGGGGGTTTGGGGCCCCCCAAGCGTGACTGACTATTCCGGGGTGCCCGGGAGATTCGGGGGGTTTGGGGGGGCCTCTGCCCCCCCAAGCGCGACCGACGGGACCGAGAGCTCCGTCTTCTCCATCTCGACGCCCTGCTCCGCCGCCTTCCTCGACTCGGCCTTCCGCTTCGCCGCGAACTTCCGCATCCCTTCCTCCGTCACGAGGCCGACGGCCGGGCCGTCCTTGACCTGGTGGTTCGCGAGCTCGCGCGCGTCGCGGGCGGCGAGGGTCTCGGCGATGCGCTTGTCGAAGTCGGCCTGCCAGTCGGCGAGCGAGCGGAAGGCGTAGCTCGGATCGCGCGGGTCGTGGATGATCCTCTCGACGATCGTGTCGCGGTTGACGAAGACGGGGTAGAGCTCGGCCGGGTCGTAGGCGTTGCCGCGATCGAAGAGCCCGCCGCAGATGGTGCGGAGCGTGCACGACTCGCACGCCTCCGCGTAGATGTGCTCCCAGTTCGTCTGGCGGACCGTCTGCTTGTTGTCGAGGAAGTGGACGATGCGCTCCTCGCCCTTCACGATCTTGCGCGTCTCCGTGCTCGCCCAGGCGAACTCGGTCATGTAGCAGAGCGGCACCTTCTCCACGCGGAAGGTGCGGCCGGAGGCGTGCAGGAGGCGGAGCGCGCGGAAGAGCGAGAGCTCGAAGTCCGCGAGCCGCGGGGTGAACTGCTCCTGGTTCACCTCGGCGCGGCCCATCGAGGGGTCGAGGTTGTTCCAGACGAAGTGCCGGATGTGCGGGTGATTGGTCAGGTAGTGGCGGATGTTCTCGTCGAGGTGGTCCGAGTTCAGCTTGTTGATGACGCAGTTGACGTTCACCTCGATGCCCACGTCGCGTGCGTTGTCCATCGCGGCGAACGCCTTCTCGAGCGTGCCGTCGATGCCGCGGAGGCGGGCCTCCACCTCCGGCCGCACCGAGTAGACCGAGACGTGGACGAGCCGGAGCCCGGCGTCGGCCATCTCGCGGGCGAAGGCCGGGTCCGAGAGGCGGAAGCCGTTGGTGATCATCCTCACGTGCAGCCCCTGGTCCGACGCGTAGCGGCAGATCTGGGGCAGCTCGGGGTGCAGCGAGGGCTCGCCCCCCGTGAGGATGACGCCGAAGTAGCCGCGCGCCTTGAGGTCGTCGACGAGCACCTTCATCGTGTCGAAGGTGTGGACGTAGGGCGTCGTCGGGTTCGAGCAGAACCCGCAGAAGTGGTTGCAGTGGCGGACGACCTGGATGTACCCGATGTTGGCCATCTTCGTGCTCGCGCGGGCGTGCCCGTGCGGGTTGGTCGATTATAGTCCCCTCGTGCGGCGGTTCTACACCGACGGCCTCCTCGCCCTGCTTATCTTGCTCGTCGGCTGTGTTTCCGCCCCCCTGCCGCACCCGGGTGCGATGGGGGCCACGCCCCCGTCAGGGCTGCCCGAGGCCGCCCTGCCCGGCTCCGACGGCGCCCCGCGCCGGATCGCCGACCTCGCCCGGGGCGCGCCCTTCACCGTGGTGACCTTCTTCTCCGCGGATTGCCCCTGTCAGCGCGCCCACGACGCGCGGCTGCGCGAGATGGCGGCCCGCTACGGGGCGCGGGGCGTGGCCTTCGTCGCCGTCGACGCCGAGTCGACGGCCACGCCGGCCGGCGACGCCGCCGAGGCGCGGGGGAGGGGCTACCCCTTCCCGATCCTCACCGACCCGCGCGGCGAGGTGGCCGACGCGCTCGGCGCCGAGTACGCCACGTACACCGTGGTGCTCGACCCGTCGCTCCGCGTCCGGTACCGCGGCGCCGTCGACTCCGACAAGACCCACCTCACCGAGGGCGCCGACTTCTACCTGCGCGACGCGCTCGAACGGCTGCTCGCGGGGGGCGAGCCGGCGCACACCTCGACCGAGGCCCTGGGCTGCGCGCTGCGGCGCTGAGCGGCGCGAAGTCGGGCAGCGCCGCCGGCGCGGCGACGCGCAGCCACACACCCGGACTCGCCAATCCGCGGTCGATCCGCACGGCGCCCGGTGTTACGCTGCGCGCAACGCATGAAGGTCGTCCTGCTCGCCGGTGGGTTCGGTAGCCGCCTCTCGGAGCGCACGGAGGAGCGCCCCAAGCCGATGGTCGAGATCGGCTCGTACCCCATCCTGTGGCACATCATGAACATCTACGCGGTGCACGGCTTCCGCGAGTTCGTGGTGGCGTGCGGGTACAAGGGCGGCATCATCAAGGACTACTTCGACAGGTTCCACGTCCAGCACTCGGACTACGTGGTCAACCTCAAGGACGGGACCCGGGACATCATCCGCAGCGAGTCCCCCGACTGGAGGGTGGCCGTCGTCGACACCGGGCTCCACACGATGACGGGGGGCCGGCTCGCGCGCCTGCGCGACTGGATCGGGGGCGAGACCTTCATGGTGACGTACGGCGACGGCGTCGCCGACATCGACGTGCGCGCGCTCGTCGCGTTCCACCGCGCGCACGGCAAATTCGCCACGATCACCGCGGTGCGCCCGCCGGCGCGCTTCGGCGGCCTCACGATCGAGGGCGACCGCGTGCTCGAGTTCTCCGAGAAGCCGCAGGCGGGCGAGGGGTGGATCAACGGGGGCTTCTTCGTCTTCGAGCCCGGCGTGTTCGATTACCTGAAGGGCGATCAGGTGATGCTGGAGCGGGAGCCGCTCGAGCGGCTCGCGGCCGAGGGCCAGCTCGCCGCCTTCCGCCACGAGGGCTTCTGGCACCCGATGGACACGCTGCGCGATCACCGCACACTCACCACCTTGTGGGAGAGCGGGAAGGCCCCCTGGAAGACCTGGTGACGCCGGGCCCCCGGAGAGGGGGATCCTAAGGCGCGGGGGCAGGGGCGGGCGCGGGCGCGCTGCGCAACGTGAAGACGACGAACTGGGGGTTCGAGTACGCCACCGGCAGCGCGTTCAGCGAGGCGTCGTGGGTGTGCGCGACGACCAGGTAGTCGGGGTCGTACTTCTCGCGCAGCGCCGTGAGGCGCTTCAGGTCCATCGCGGCGTACCCGGTGGTCACGTCGGCTTGCCCGCGGAAGCCATGCCGGCCGGACACGTCCCCGAGCCGATGGCTCCACTCGACGACCTCCGCCGGGATGATCGGGCAGCCCTTCCAGTCCGCGACGATCGCGCGCTCCGCCACGAGCCGGAAGCCCTCGAGCCCGGGCGGCGTCAGGAGCACCGCCGTGCGCGGCGTGTGGGTGCGGAGCCAGTCGTAGAGCTCGTGCTCGGGCCCGTGGTGGGCGGTGATCAGGTTCGACGCCTTGGCGAAGCCCAGGACGCGCGGCCACCCGTAGGCGCACGCCGCGACGAGGCCGATCACGGCCACGGGCCAGCGCACGAGGGACCGGCGCGCCGCGAGGCCGGCCGCCAGGGAGGGGCGGCCGCTCGCCGCCCTCCGGCGATCGACGGCGGACACGACCACCGAGAGGAGGACTCCGGCGAGGCCGGGGGCGAGCACGAACCCGATCCATCCCGCGAACCTCGTGTCGCCGTGGTTCGCGTGCACCATCACGACCGCCGCGGCGCCCCCGATGGACGAGGCGAGCGCGGCGCGCGAGATTCCGCCGGTGGAGCCTGGGCTCGAGCGCGATGCGGACGGTGGCCGCGCACGCGAGGAGCTGGCAGCAGAGCTCGAGGAACGGGGAGAAGCGCCAGACGAAGAGCTGGACGACCTTCTGGATCACGATCGCCGTCGAGAGCAGCGTCCCACCCCAGACGACCATCATCATCGCGGCGATCACCGCGCCGAGCCGCGCGCCCCGTCCCCCTGCTCCGCGGAGGAGCCAGCCCCCGGCGCCGAGCCCCAGCACCTGCCAGGCCAGGTGGGGGAAGAAGTCGCGCTCGTAGCCCTTCGGCGCGTAGTGGTGGGGCGACCGCACGTTGAAGAGGATGTTCAGCCCCTCGGCCGCGTCCTTCGGCGCCGCCGAGCGGAGGAACATGGGCAACAAGAGGAGGAGCGCCACCATGGAGGGGGCGAGCTGCTCGACGAGCCTCCGCAGCAGATCCTTCCACCAGGGGGCGCCGGACGCGCAGGGGAGGAGGAGGTGCGCGAGCCCGAAGGTCGCGACGCCCAGGACGAGGTAGTTGGCGTGGAAGAGCCCGCCCAGGCCGAGCAGGACGCCCGACAAGCGGTAGCGGCCGGCGACGAAGGGCGGGATGGCCGCGAGCAGGAAGACGCTCCCGAAGGTCGAGGGCTGGAGCTCGTTGTCGAAGATGTAGCTGCCCGCGAGGCTGTTGGTCCTCGTGATGAACTGGATGGAGAGGAGCAGGAGGAAGGCCGCGAGCGCGAGCACGCGGTCGGCGACGATCTGCCGCGTCAGCCAGTAGATGCACAGCGCGCCCGCGGTCGTCACGACGAACAGACCGATGCCGATGCCCCAGCCGCCGTGATCGAACAGGAGCAAGAACCAGGCGATCCACGAGAAGACCGGGTGGTACGTGGTGGTCTTCATCACGTACCAGTCGTTGGTCAGGAGCCCGGGATCCAGCCGCCGCAGCGCGGCGAGCATGTAGCCGAACTGGTTGACCACGGCGTAGTTGAGGCCGTACCCGAGCGCGAAGCACCCGGACGCGAGGAGCGCGATGAACGACGGCAGTATCTCGCGCCGGTCGATCGCGCCGACCCATGATCTCTTCGCACCGACGTCCGTGGTCATCGCAAGACGCCTACCACGACCCGCGCGGGAGGAGCGGCAGGATCGTGACCCTGGAAGGCCGCCCTCGCGGCGCCGCGCGCCTCACTCCGGAGGTGCGGCGCATCGAGACGGTGCGTCAGGACCGGGGCTTTGCGTACGCCTCGTGGTACCAGGCCAGCGTGCGCTCCAGGCCCTCCTCGAGGCTCACGCGGGGGTCGTAGCCGAGGCGCGTCCGCGCGGCCGAGATGTCGGGGCAGCGCCGGACGATCGGGTCGTTTTCGGCCGGCTTGGGGACGATGTCGAGCGGGCGGCCGGCGCGCTTCAGGATCATGCGGGCGAGCTCGCCGATGTCGACCTCCGCCGTCTCGTTGCCGATGTTGAACGTGCCGCCGTCGCCCGCGGGGGAGCGCATGGCGGCGATGGTCGCGTCCACCGCGTCCGACACGTAGCAGAAGGCGCGGCGATGGTCGGCCGAGTAGACGACGAGCGGGCCCGTCGCCTCGAGCGCGCGCTTGTAGAGCTGGGGGATGACGTGCTCGTTCCCCATGCGGGGGCCGTACACGTTGTGGTAGCGCACGATCGAGAACCGCTTCTCGAAGGCCTGCCCGTAGTGCGTGACGGCGAGCTCGCCGAAGATCTTGCTCCCCGCGTAGGAGCTCCGCGGGTTGCCGATCTCGGTGAGGGAGAGCGGCACCGCCTCCGGCGTGGGGATCGGCAGCGGGAAGAACTTCTGCGTCCAGGCGTAGGCCTCGCTCGTCGACGAGAAGAGGATCTTCTCGCCCCCTCCGCGGACGAACCAGTCGAGGAGGTGGATCGTCGACAGCGCGTTGACCCGGACCACCTCCTGCGGGCGCTCGAGGACGTTCTGCACGCCGATGATCGCGGCGAGGTGGAACACCTCGTCGTAGCCGCCGTCGAGGCGCTCGAGGGTCGCGGGGAGCGTCGCGTCTCCCACCACGAGGCGCACGTTCGGGCGGGCCAGCAGCGCGTCGAGCGCGGCGTCCTTCCGCCCGCGGACGAGGTTGTCGAGCAGCGTCACGTCGCTGCCCTCCTCGTTCGCGAGGGCGGTGGCCAGGTGACAGCCCAGGAAGCCTGCGCCTCCCGTGATCAGGATGCGGCGCTTCGCGCTCGTCATGAGTGGTACCCCCGCGCGTTCCAGTGCCCTTTTCCGACGCCGCGGAGCCGCCGGCCGGCCGCGTGGAGCGTGGCCGCCTTGGCGTCCGACAGGATGTTCTGCGCGTCCACGATGCCGGTGCCCGGCGCGGTCCGGGCCACCCAGCCCTCGCCGTCGACGCCGAGGTAGCCCTTGTGGGGGACCGCGAGGATGACGCCGTGCGCCCCGCGGAGGCACGCGTCGAAGATCCTGGTGCACGGTGATCTCCGGCCGCTCGGTCCAGACCCGTACGCACGGGTCGTGGGCGAGCACCTCGGCCCCTGCGGCGAGGAGGTGGTCGATGAGCACCTCGCTCGGCGAGTTGCGGGTATCGGCGAGCTCGGGGAGGTAGGAGACGCCGGCGACCACGACCCGCTTCCCGCGCAGCTCGCCGCCGAGCAGCTTGCGGAGCAGGTGCATGGAGTGGAGCGGCATGTCGTAGTTGATGCGGAGCGCCTCCAGGGTCACCGAGAGGCTCACGTCGCTCCCGAACAGGGTCGAGATCGACCACTGCGCGAGGAGCGAGTCCTTCGTGAGGCAGTAGCCGCCGACGCCGAAGCCGGGCTGGCGGATGTTGTCGTGCGTCCCCTTCCGCACCCGGACGGCGTCGATCACCTCGAAGAGGTTCACCCCGAGGTCCTCGGCGGCGAGCGCCCACTCGTGGATGAAGGCGATGTTCGCCGCGCGGTACGAGTTCTCGAGCAGCTTGCCCAGCTCGGAGGCCGTCGTGCTCCCGAGCTCGGCGAGGGGGAACGCCTTGGTGTCGATCACGCTGTCGAGGAACTGCCGGGCGCGCGCCGACGAGGCCTCGTCGACGCCGGCGAACGTCCTCCAGAAGCTCCGGATCGACTCGACGTAGCGCGGCCCCGGCATCACGCGCTCGTAGCAGTGGGCGAGGAGCACGGGCCGCTCGATGCCCCGCTTGGAGCGCTCGTCCTCGAGGGCGGTGAGCGCCACCTTGGCCGTCGTCCCCACCGGGACCGTGGTCTCGATCAGCACCAGCGCGTCCTCGCGCATGAGGCGGCCCACGGTGCGCATGGCGGCCTCGAAGACCTCCACCCGGACGCGGATGTCGCCCGGCCGCCGTTCGGTCGTGCTCTCGACGTCGAGGGGGATGTCGACGACGATCACGTCGGCGAGGGCGTAGACGTCGGCGGACGCGGTGGCGCGGAGGTTGTTCTTCTCGAGCACCGCCCGGCGGGTCATCAGCCCGAGCTGCGGATCGGGCGACGAGAGCGAGGGCACGCCCTGCCGCGTCTTCGCCACCTTCCAGTAGCCCATGGGCGTCGGCAGATCGACGCCAATCACGAAGTACCGCGGCTCGCCTCGCTCGTCGACCGCGTTGGCGACGACGGCGGCGACCGCCGCGCCGACGAAGCCGAGGCCCTGGACGACGACGACCTGCCGCCCGGGGACGGCCTTCGCCTCCTCGGCGATGTCCGCGGCCTGCTGGCGGAGTCGTCGCTGCTGGGGATGGCGAACGATTCGCCGTCGGGCGAGACCGACTCGAGAGCACCGGGCGCGGGCCGCCGGGCTTCGTCATTGGGGTGGTTCACGTTCGGATCGAGGCTCCACGTCTCGTAAGTACGAGGACTCCTTACCCGATGCCCGACGTCCGAGCAAGGCGGGGCCGGACGACCTACGAGGCGTCTTCTGTGGCGGCTTTGGCCTTCGCGCGACGGGGCCGGCGCGCGGCTCTGCGGCGCGCTCCCTTCGCGGCGAGGCGCTCGGACAGGACGCGGCGAGGGGAGGGGAAGTTCACCTTCTCCTCGACGATGTAGTGGGGGCGCGCCTTCACCTCGTCGAAGATCGCGCCCAGGTACTCCCCGAGGATCCCCAGGAAGATGAGCTGGATGCCGCTGAGCCCGGCGACGCTCACCACAATCGTCGCCCACCCGGTGGGCAGGTGCCCGGAGACGAAGAACTGGATGACCGTGACGACGGCCATGAGGAGCGCCGCCGCGGCGAAGAAGAAGCCGACGTAGATGGCCGCCTGGAGGGGGCGCTTGCTGAACGAGGTGATGCCCGCGGCGGCGAAGCTGAAGAGCCGGCGCACCGAGTACTTGGTCCGCCCCGCCGCGCGGGCGCGGACCTGGAAAGGCACCCCCGTCCGGCGGAAGCCCACCCAGCCGAAGAGGCCGCGGAGGAACTGGTTCCGCTCGCGGATCCCGGTCCTGAACACGTCGGCCACGCGGCGGGAGATCAGCCGGAAGTCGGGCGCGCTCTCCTCGATCGGGATCTCCGACATCGTGTTGAGCACGCGGTAGAAGAGGCGGGAGGTCACCTGCTTCAGCCAGCCGACGTCGCCGGAGTCCTGGCGCGTCGTGTAGACGATCTCGTTCCCGCGCTCGAACTCCTCGAGGAGCTTCGGGATGAGCTCGGGCGGGTGCTGGAGGTCGGAGTCGAGCATGACCACGGCGTCTGCGTCCGCGTGATCGATCCCGGCGACCAGCGACATCTGGTGCCCGAAGCGCGAGGACAGGGCGAGGATGCGCACGCGCGGGTCCGCGGCGGCGAGGCCGCGCAGGATCTCGATCGTGTCGTCGGTCCCGCGATCGACCACGAAGAGCATGTGGCTCTCGTACCGATCGGCCACGGTATCGAGGACCGCCCCGAGCGCGGCGTGAAACTCCGCGATGACCTCGGCCTCGTTGTAAACCGGGCAGACGACGGCGAGGGTCTTCATGTCGAGGCGGCCAGGACGCGGCGCAGCGTCTCCTGGAGGGGCACGAGGTCGATGCGGCCGACGAGGCGCTCGAGCTTCGCGGTGCTCCCGACGTGTACGGGGACGTCGTTCGCGCCGACGCGGCGGGGATCGACCCGGACCTCGATTCGACCGCCGGCGAGAGCGAGGAGGCCGTCGACAATCTCGCGCACCGCGACGCCGCGGCCGCTGCACAGGTTGACGATCTCCCCCGAGGGAACGTCCGCCGAGGAGAGCCGCCAGAGGGCGCGACAGGCGTCCTCGATGTCCAGGAAATCGCGGACCGCGGCCAGGTTGCCCACGTTGACGACCTCGGCCGCGCCGCGCTGCACCGCGAGGACCTGCTCGACGAGCTGCGGGACCAGGTAGTTCGCCGGCATCCCGGGGCCGACGAGGTTCGACGGGCGCACGACGAGCACCCGCTGGCTCGCTCGGGCGGCGCGCGCGAGCTGCGTCTGGGCGAGCTTGCTGATCCCGTAATGGGACGTCGGAGAGCACGGGGTCTCCTCGACGATCGGCTGGTGCTCGGGGGCCACGGGGCCGTACTCCGCCGCGCTGCCGACGAGGACGACCTGCCGCCCGGAGAGCCCGGCGGCTTCCATCGCGGCGAGCAGCGTGGCCGCGTAGAGGACGTTGACCCGGTAGAACACGGAGAGGTCCGGCGAGACGGCGACCCCGGCGAGGTGGAACACCGAATCCGGCTTTGCCACCTCGAGCGCCGCGGCGACCGACGCCCGGCTCGTCGGGTCCACCACGTGCCGGCGCGGGCCTGCCTCCCCGCGCGTGCGAGGACGTGGACCTCGACCCCCTGCTCCTCCAGGTGACGGACCCACCGCCGCCCGAAGAAGCCCCCCGCCCCCGTGACCAGCGCCCGCTTCATCCTGCGGTGGGCTCTTCCGGGGGGAGGAACTCGGCCTGGCGCGAGGCGAAGATCTCGTTCGCGACCTGGTAGTCGTCGATGCGGCCGATATCGAGCCAGTAGCAGGGGAGCCGCTGGCAGCGCACCAGCTCCCCCGCCTCGTGGAGCTTCATCATGAGCTGGGGGATGTCGAGGTGCTCGCCCTGCTTCACGAAGCGCCG
Organism: uncultured delta proteobacterium; assembly: GCA_963827955.1. Taxonomy (GTDB): domain Bacteria; phylum Myxococcota_A; class Polyangia; order Polyangiales; family Polyangiaceae; genus CAWHDJ01. The sequence continues at coordinate 1,708,729 of CAWHDJ010000018.1, forward strand.
CACCTTGGCCGCGTTGAAGACGTTGATGCCCATGCTCACGTCGAAGCGGTGCACGGGCTTCTCGATGTACCGGCCCAGCCGCTCTCCCTCGCCGAGCTCGATGACGCCGAAGTCGATCTTCACCTCGCGGGTGTAGAGCGCGATGGTCGCGGCCGCCCCGCTCTCGACGTGCGCGTCGTAGAGGGCGCGGTAGTCGAGCGTCGTCAGCAGGTCGCCGTTCATCACCAGGAAGTCGTTCTCCAGGCGATCGATCGCCATCGCGATCGGGCCGGCCGTGCCGAGCGGCTTCTCCTCGAAGGAGTACTCGATCTTCAGGCCGAACCGGGCGCCGTCCTGGAAGAAGGCGTGGAACATCTGCCCCATGTAGCCGCACGCGAGCGTGACCTCGTGCACCCCGGCGCGTCGGAGCTGGCGCAGGATGATCTCGAGGATCGGCATGTCCCCCACCGGCATCAACGGCTTCGGGATGACGGTGGTGTAAGGGCGGAGACGTGTGCCCTTCCCGCCCGCGAGGATCACGACCTGCATGATGGCGCGCCTATATATACCGCGGGCGTGGGGCGGTCCAGGACGGCGGGCATGCGCGTACGCCTCGAATTGACAGCCCCGCCCGTTCCGCTAAGACCGCGTGTAAGCCCGCCGCATGACCGCACCGCACGAGCAGCGAGAGACGCCGGCGGCGCCACGCCCCCGCGCCGCGATCCTCGGGGCGCTCCGCTGGGTGGCGGCAATCGGGCTGCTCGCGCTGGTGGGCCGCAAGCTGTGGAGCCAGTGGAGCCTCCTCCGCGAGCACCCGCTCTCGTTCTCCTCTGGATCGACGGCGCTCTCGCTCGCGCTGATCTGCGTGTTCCTGCTCCTCTGCGCCGAGGCCTGGCGGCTGCTCCTCCTCGAGCTCGGGACGCCCGTCCCGCGCCCCGCCGCCTTCCGCATCGTGTACCTCTCGAACCTCGCGAAGTACCTCCCGGGCGGGGTCTGGAACCTGGTGGGGAGGGTGGCCCTGTGCCACGAGGCGAACATCGCTCCGGTGCGGGCCTCGATCTCCGTGCTCCTCGATCTGGCCTGCCAGGTCGTCGCCGCCACCCTCCTCGCGCTCCCCATGCTCGCCGGTCGGGCGCAGCTCGGCCACCCGGCCCTGCTCTGGCTCGTCGGCGCCCTCATGATCGCGGCGATGCACCCGCGGGTGATGAACGCGGTCATCGGCCTCACGCGGCTCGTCGGGCGCCCGCTCCCGGAGCTCCGTTCCGGTACGCGTTCGTCCTGAAGATGCTGGCCTTCTACGTGTTCAACTGGGGGCTTCTCGGGCTCGGCTTCGCCGCGCTGTGCCAGGCGACGCTCCCCGATACGCTGCGGCCCGACCAGGTGGTGCGGCTGGCCGGTGCGTTCGTCCTCGCGTGGAACGCGGGGGTGGCCGCCTTCTTCCTGCCCGGCGGCCTCGGCGCGCGCGAGGCCGCGCTGGTGTTCCTCCTCGGAGACGAGTTCCCCCCGGGCTGGCCCGCGACGATGGCGCTCGTCGCCCGGGTGTGGACCCTCGTCGCCGAGGTGGGCTACTTCGGGCTGGCGTCGCTGGTGCCCCGTCCGCGTGTGGAGCCCCGGGCGTCGAGTCCGGCGCCCTGACGGGCGCCGCTCAGACCTTCCGGGGATCCCAGCCCTCGCCCGTCACCTCGCCCGGGGGGCCGGCGGGGGGCTCGCGCCGGTGGGTGCCGAGCGCCTCGGCGATGCTTGCCGTCGAGCGTGCGCCGCGCCTCGCGCCGCGCCGCGATCCGCGCCTCAATCTCGAGGTTGGCCTCAACGTCGTCGGCGAGCTGGTCGGCCGCGAGCGCCGCGATCGCCGCGATCTTCGGGCCGAGGCGCTCGCGCATCCGCTCCTTGATCGCCTCCCGGAGCAGCTCCTCGGCCACCGAGCGCGTCATCTCCTGCGCGCGCCCGAAGAGCACCTTGCTGATCTCCAGGTCGAGCCATTCCGTGTCCCCCGGCCCGCGCCGCTCGCCGCCACCGTGGTGGTGCTCGTGGTGGTGGTGGTGGTGCTCGTCCCGCCGATCTCCTCTTCAATCATCCATGCACGCCTCCGCGTCCTTCACTCCGCCGCGATCTTGCCCGGGATGGGGGAGAGCAGTGCGAACCCGTGCGCCCTCACCCAGTTCACGTGCACCCCGCGGCACGCGCCGCCCACGGCGCAGTCCCCGCAGCGCACGGCCTTCGTGTAGTAGGCGTCCGCCACGTAGCGCCGCGCGTACGCCGCCATGTCCAGCCGCGCGTCCGGCCCGAGCATGGCCACGTCGAGCGTGCGCGGGTGGGGGCGCGGCTCGCGGCCGAGGATGCAGGCAGGGACGTTCTCGACCGGGACGGGGTGCTTGTACGCGGCGAAGAACGCGGCGAGGTCGACGTCGCTCTCGTGGTTCTGGGAGACCCAATCGTAGTTCGGCTGGGCGAGGGCGAGGCGCGCCGGCGGCGCCCCGAGCGCCTGCACCGCTTGCGCCGTCTCCTTCGTCAGGTACGCCACGACCTCGAAGCCCGCGTTCATCGCGAGCAGCCGCTCCATCTCCGCCACGCTCGCCGCGTAGCAGCGCACGAGCCGCTTGCCGTAGAGCGTCGGCGGACGCTCTCGGGCGTCCGCCAGGTTGGGAGCTTCGCCCTTCTGGAGCGCCGCGTCGAGCCCCTCGTAGCTCACGAGGTCCAGCTCGATCTCCGACGCGTCCACCGAGGGCACCACCTTCTCCGCGTCGGCGAGCCCGTCGCCCGCGAGCCGCGCCCGCGTCGCCTTCGGCAGCTTGCCCGTGAGCGGCGCCGCGCCCTGGTAGCGGAGCACGTCCACGTCGTCCGCCTTGCGCGCGTCGATCACCGTGTCCAGCGTGTCGCAGAGGTTCTGCAGGTAGCAGTACTGGCAGCGCTCGGGCTCGCGGCAGGAGAGCTTCTTGCCGAGCGAGAGGTAGCGGTCGAACTCCTCGCGCCGCCCGCGCACCTCGTCGTTCAGCTTGTACGGGTCCTGGATCAGGTCCTCGAACCCCTCGGTGTACGGCGGGGGGAAGCGGTTCAGCCAGATGTGGATGTCCGGGCGCCGCGCGTAGGCGAACGCCTTCTGGAGGTAGGGCAGGTTCTCGGGCAGATCGTAGAAGAGGTGATCGCGCGCGTCGGTCCAGGCGTTGCCGAAGGGGATCACGTGGAGCAGATCGAACTCCCCCACGCCCCAGGAGATGAACAGCTCGAGCATCTCCGGGAGGTGCTTGATGTTCATCTTGTTGATCACGATGTCGATGTTGACGATGGACCGCCCCGACGCGAGCGCCGCCTTGAGCCCGGCGGTCTCCTCGACGAAGGCGCCGGGCGTGCCGACCAGCGCGTCGTGGAGCTTGGCCGTGTGGCCGTGGAGCGAGAACGTGATCTCGTCGAGCCCGTTGTTCGCCGCCGTGTCGAGGAACTCGGGGTACTTGAACATGCGCCCGTTGGTCACCGTCTGCACCTTCGGGTAGCCCGCGCGCTTGCCGAGCTTCACGAAGTCGAGGAAGTTCGGGTGCATCGTCGGCTCGCCGCCGGAGAGGATGAGCCGCTCGGCCCCCTTCTTCCGGCCCTCGATGATCTGGACCTTGATGTCCAGGTTGTTGCGCATCGTGCCGTCGTGCGCGTTCGAGTCCAGGCAGAAGGTGCAGTGGTTGTTGCAGTCGTACGAGAGGCGGACCCAGTTCCGCTTCTCGTGCGCCGCCTCCTCGTGCGAGGCGACCTTGTTGCCGTCGGAGGCCGGCCCGTGGGCGAGGGCCTGGTTCTGGAAGTCTGCGAAGCCGGTGTCGATTGCGCTGGTCATTGGTACCGGAGGAGCCACTGGTTGGAGGTCTCGGGGCCGACGTCTCGCCGCTCGACGAGGCGGATCGCGGGTGGATTGGGGAGGCTTTCGAGGGCGCGCCGCACGGCGAGGTCCGCCTCGGCGGCGCCGTCGTTGCGGTAGTGCTCGAGCAGGTCTCGGGCGCGGCCTCGGCGCGCGCCGCGTGCGAGGCGCTTCGGACGAGGCCGAACGCCACGTTGTCGACGAGGAGGAGGCTCGGCCCGCTCTGCGGCCCGGGTTTGGGGCCGCTCGCGGCCCGACGTGATGGGTCGCCCGGCGCCAGCAGGGCGAGCGCGCGAGAGAAGGCGAGGGTCGGGTCGACGAGGTGGTTCACGCTGCGGAGGAATGAGGACATGGTCGAAGGTGCCGAGGTCGCTGGCAAAATCTCCGCACGGGCAGCGACGAAGCGGCGAAGGGGTACCGGGAGGCGAGCACGGCGCCCGGGCCGCGTCCGGGTCCACGCAGGTATCAGCCACCTCTCCGGCGGCGCGCCGGCGGCGAGCGCCTCCAGGTACCCCGCCTCCCGCCGCCCACGTCGAGCACCCGCCCGGAGAGCCCGGCCAGGAGCGCCCGCACCCGGGCGTCGTCGCGCCCGAAAGGGTCCCCCGGGACCGCATCCCACGCTCCGGGGCAAGCTTGGCCGGCGCAGGCAGTCCGTGCACTCCTCGCTCGGCCGGAGCTTGCGCAGATCGCGGGCGAAGTCGTCCGGGGCCAGCTGGTGGAGACGTCCGCGTAGATCGGCCGAGCCGCTCCTTCGTCGCCGAAAGCTCCTCCTCCGAGAAGTCGCCGGTCGCCGTGCGGACCAGGCGCATCCGGTCCCTGAGCCGGAGCAGGAGCGTCCGCCCCCTCCTGCCCGATGCCCGGGCTGCCGCGGAGGGGGCAGGGCCATCGCGAAGCGCTCCCAGCAAGCCCCGGGGGGTTGGGGGGGTCTCGGCCCCCCCAACGTGACGGGGAAATCCGGACCGGTACGAAGTTGTACGAGTTCGAGCGCGGTTTATTGTGCTCGAACGCGAGAGACTCCTTCACGCGGACAATCGTAGCCCAGTATCATGGGCCCGTGGAGCCGAAGAAGCAGATCGAGATCCAGCTCGGCCACATGTGCAACAACCGCTGCGTCTTCTGCGTCACCGGGCAGATGACGGCGCAGGGCGGGGCGCGGCCCGCTGGAGACGGACCCGATCCTCGGCGAGATCGGCCGGGCCTACGCCGACGGGTACCGGAAGCTCACCCTCCTCGGCGGCGAGCCGACCCTCCAGCCCGGCTTCCTCGACATCGTGCGTCGTGCCGTCGCGCCTCGGCTTCGACGGAGATCGTCATCTTCACGAACGGGGTGAAGACGGCCCGCGCCGCCTTCATCGACGAGATCTCGGCCACCGGCGGCAACTTCACCTGGCGCATCTCCCTCCAGGGCGCCACGGAGGAGTCGCACGAGCGGACCACGCTGAAGGACGGCTCCTTCGGCCGCATGGTGCGCACCCTGAGCCACCTCCACGCGCGGGGCGAGCGCACCACCGTGAACATGTGCGTCGTCCGGTCGAACTACGAGTCCGTCGGCGCCTTCCCGTCCCTGCTCCTGCCCCACGGCGTCACGCAGCTCCACCTCGACATGGTCCGCCCCCTCGACGCCGGCCACCGCACCGAGGCCGAGCTGCGCGACATGATCCCCCGCTACTCGGACATGGTGCCCGCGCTCGACCGAGATGGCGAAGGGCTTCCCCGAGGGTTCGACGTCAACATCGGCAACCTGCCCTACTGCATCGCGCCCGACCTCGTCCACATCATCCACCACGACGGCGAGCGGACCATGACCATCGCGGTCGACGGCGAGAAGACGCGCAGCCGGCCGTGGGACAAGTACCTCGATGAAGCGCCGCGACAAGTCGAAGCCCGCGTCGTGCGCATCCTGCGTCTTCGAGCGCCGCTGCAGCGGCGTCTTCGACGCCTACCGCCACTTCTACGGCACGGACGAGCTCGTCCCCATCACCGTCGAGCGCCTGCGCGAGGTCGACCCGGAGCACCGCTTGCTCGTCCTCCACCTCGCCCCGTCCTCTCCGTCTTCGCCCACTTCCAGCCCCCCGCGCCCTTCGCGCACGTCACGGTGACGGAGACCGGCGACAACGAGGCGACCATCGTCCTCACGGGAGACACGCCCGCGTCCGGCCTCCGCCTCGCCGTCGCACTCCGCCCGCCGGGCGGCGGCGCGGGCAGCTTCGACCTCTTCAGCGTCCACGTCCTCGAAGCACCGGCGGATCGCGCCCTCGCCCGCGTCGCCCTGCGCGCCCTCTGGGCGGAGCTGGTGAAGACCGGGCAGCGCGTCGTCCACCCGCTCGGCGACGACGCCGTGCCGGGCCCGGCGCGCTCGGTGGCGGCGCGCCTCGCCCGGCTGCGCGAGCACGCGCCCTTCGGCGCGCTCCGGTGGCAGGACGTGCTCGTCACCGAGGGCGGCAAGCGCGCGGAGGCGAGCTTCGAGGGGCCGGCGGGGGAGCGGGCCACGGTCTGGCTGCACGAGGCGAACGGGCGCGCGGCGGGCGGCTACAAGCTCGACGGCGCGCCTACGCCGGCGCTGGTCGAAGGGCTGCGCGCCGTGATGGGGGCGCTCGGGGCCCGGAAGCAGGAAGAGGCCGCGCGCCGGGTTGAGGTCACTGGACCTGGAAGGCGACGGAGGCGATGGAGTCGTACCCGTCGTCGAGCAGGTAGTACGCAGTGTAGTCGCCGTGCTGCATCGGCCAGTGCCCCGAGCTGCCGAGGCTCGCCGCGGTGATCGTGACCTGCCCCGCCGCCGGCGCCGCGCCGGCCGTCTGGCCATTGTCCACGTACTCCACGCGTACGCGCCCTCCTTCGGCGGCGTCGAACCGGGGTACACCCCGATCCAGTCCTGCCCGTCGTCTCCCGGCGCGCAGCGGAAGCTAATCTGGATGTCCTCTCCCGGTATGTAGACCGGCTTGTCGGTCGTGAGGATCACCGAGCCGCAGCCGCCCTCGCCTCCATCGTCGCCGCCGCCGGCGCCGCCGCCGTCGCCGCTCGTCTCGGCTGCTTCCGTTCCCCGTCGACGACGCCGCGGCCCCCGTCCGGCGCCGCGCCGCCGGCGCCGTCGTGTCCCCCGGTGCCCGGGCACCCCGGATGCGGGTAGCTGCTCGCACGCCTCCAGAATCGTCGAAAGGAAGCACCCCGTCGCCGACGACCAGCCTCCGCCCAAGAGGATCACCGCTATCCACCTTCGCGCATCGACGTGACGCATGGCTTCGTTCTCCATTGGGTCCGGGCTCACCAGCTCCCCGCGGCCACGAGCCCTCCGCCGCGCGCCCCCAGGGCAGGGGCGACGCGCAGCGCATCGGGGGTGGCCTTCCTGGTGAGGAGGGCGTGGATCAGCGTGCCGGCGCCCACCGCGCCCGCGCCGATGAAGCACCGAATCGCGCCGTTGCCGAACGCGTCGCGGCGCGCGTAGGCCGACCGCAGGTCGGCGCAGGGCCCGCTCGCGCTCGTCGCGGGACATCCCCCTGCGGGCAGGCTGCCGCGGAGATCGGACGCTTCGCTCCTGTTCTCGCCCGAGAGCACGGCGAGCACCGCGCCGACCGTCGCGGCCGTGCCGGCCACCGCGGCCCCCGCAATCGTGACGGCCAAGCGCGGCCTCGCCGCGGGAGCCGCGGGCGCCTGCTCCGCGGGGGAGACATCGGCCGGAGACGGCTCGGCGCGCCGGACGCGGAGGGGCACGAGCAGCTTCTCGCGCAGCACGAGCGTGACGCGCACCTCGGTGACCGGCTCGTCGGGCGGCTGCACGAGGATGACGTGCTCGCCGGGGTCCACCGCGACCGGCACGCCGATCTCCGAGGCGGGGACCGGCGTGCCGTCCCGGACCACCAGCGTGCCGCGCGGCGCGTCCGCCGGCAGGACCAGCGTCAGCTCCGGGACGAGGGGCTCGAGCGCCGATCGCCGCGCGAGCGCGATCCTCGCGCGGTCGCCCTGAAAGGCCTGCTTGTCCGGCGGCAGGCTCGCGTAGAGGGTGAGGTACGCGTCGTAGTCCTTCACCGCGGTGGCGATGCGGCCCCACCTGGCCTCGCACTCGGCGAGCGTGAAGCTCTCCGGGCCGAGGGTCGAGCTTGTAGCTCTGCTCGAGGGCCGGGCAGGCCTCTTCGTACCGGCCGGCCCTCAGGTCCTCCATGCCGCGATCGAACAGCGACTGCGCGACGCTGGGCCCATCCGCGAGCGCAGGTGCCGCGGCGAGGATGGCGCCGAGCAGGACGGCTGCGGTGAGCGGTGGAACGGACATGCGAAGGACCTCGGGGGCGGATCAATCTCGCGAGTAGAGAGGCGCCACGCGAGGCGCCCGTATCGTGGCCGAGCGCGCCGGAGCGACGCCGGCGGACGTGTCCGGCGCCGCCGTGCTCGACGCCCGAGGCGGCGCGACCCTCGCCGGGCGGGCGCTCTCCGACGCGGCGGCGGGAGGCAGGGCCGCCGGCGCGTCGCCGGACTGGAAAGCCGCCGAGCGCGTGCCCGGCGCGCGGTCCAGCCTCACGCTGCCCAGCCCCGCGGAGAGGGCGCCGCCGGCGAGGATGACGGCGCCCGCGGCGACGAGCACCCGCGTGAACGACCTCCGTGGCCCCGAGTGCAGCGTCGGGGACGTGGTGCCGGCCTCGCGAACGGACGCGGGCTTCGACGGCGGCGCCATGGACGGGGGCGCCACGGAGAGTGGCGCCGTCGGCGAGGGTAGCTTGGAGGGCGTCGACTCCAAGGAGGGGAGCGTCGCGAGGGGGCCCCGCGCCTCCGGTGCCATGGTCGACCAGCCGAACGGCGACGAGGCGACGGGGCGCGACGGGGGCGCGAGGCCCAGGGCGTCCGAGAGCGCGCGGACGGGACTCGGTCGCGCTGGCGAAGCGACGCTCGGGATCCAGCGCGGTGACCTGCGAGAACCAGGCGTCGAACGCCGGCGGGAGCGTCACCCCGCGCCCTGCTGCGCGCTTGCTCGCGGGCTCCTTCGGCCCGCGCATGGTGACGGCGGCGAGCGCGAAGAGCCGGCCGGATTCTCGCCTCCTCGGCCCAGTAGGCCGCGCCGACGAGGAGCGCGTACGCCACCATGCCCAGCGAGTACACGTCGGCCGCGCCCGTGATCTTGGCGTGCGGGTCGTACTGCTCCGGCGCCATGTACAGCGGGGTGCCGACCCCCTGCGTCACGTCGGCGGCGCTGCTCTCCGCGATCACCTTGGCGACCCCGAAATCGAGCACCTTGATGCGCGGCGGACCGTCCTCCCGCTCCATGAGGAAGAGGTTCTCCGGCTTCACGTCGCGGTGGACGACGGAGGCGCGGTGCATCACGTCCAGCGCGAGCGCGGCGTGGAAGAGGAAGATCACCGCGTCGGAGGGGATCGAGCTTCCCGAGGCGATCGAGCCTTCTACCGAGATCCTCGCCGCGGAGCAGCTCCATCACCAGGAACGGGGACTCCGTCGCCTCGTCGATCCCGGCGTCGACGACGTCGACGATGAAGTCGCTGTCGACCTGTGCCCCGACCTTCGCCTCGCGGATGAACCGCTCGCGCAGCTCCTCGTTGGAGAGGACGCCCGGGAGCATGATCTTGAGCGCGCGGCGGCGCGCGGTCTCGAGGTGTACGACCTCGTAGATCGCGCCCATGCCCCCCGTCGCGATGCGGCCGAGGACGCGGTAGCGACCCGCGAAGATGGATCCTTGCTCCAGCGCCGATGCCATGGGGAACCCCATGGTCAACCTACACGAATGGGCGCTCGTTCCGAGATGGGCGGCGCCTGCTTGCGTGTCGGTGGAGCCCCGTCGGGGGTCGTGACGCGAACGCGAGCGCGCGCGCCGGCGGAGCGGCGCTCATGGCCGCCAAGCCTCGCAGGGGCGCGGGAGAACGGGTTCCTTCTCATCGCTACGACCTCCTCGCCGGCGGGCTCATTTCGGGCAGCAGAATCGTCGCGCTCGTCGCGACCACCAATCCCGTCGGGGCGCCGCCGCTCGCCGGACAGCTCGGCGTGCCGGAGGGGCTCGTCGTGCTCATCGCCGCCTGGGCCATCCCTTGCTGGTTACAGTGCCCCGCCGTGAGCGTGAGGACGGGCGTGTTGCAGTTCGGGTCGCCGTAGAGCTTCGTCGTCGCGGTGCACGCGGCCCCCGTCGGGCTGCCGCAGGCGCAGGGCGTGCACGCGCGGGTGTCGGTCGCCGTCTGCCAGACGTGTTGCTGCGGGAACTCGGGCGGGCAGCTCTGCACGCCCTCTTGCCAGATGCACCATTGCGGCGCGAAGGGGGACGCCGCCGTCGGCGCGCACAGGCTCCCGTCGGCGCAGGTCGTGCCCTGACCGGCCAGGGCGCAGGCGACGCCTTCGCTGGCCCACGCGAGCGGGGGCACGGCAGGATCGCCGCCCGACGGCTGACACGGATCCGCGCTCGCGTCGGGGGTACCCGCGACGTAGCCGTCGCCTTGCTCGATGGACGCGCACGTCCCGGGGGACAGCGACAGCGTCTTCTGCGATCCCGAGCAGTTCGTGTACCAGTACTCGGCCAGCGGCGTCGCCCCGCACGTCACCGCGGGCGTGCTGCACACGCAGGCGGCGCACGTCGCCGGCCCCGCGTCGAGCCCGGTTCCGCCGCCGAGGGCAGGGGTTGGATAGTCGCTCGGGCAGCCCGGCGTCGTGCCCGGCAGCCCTTCGTAGACGGCGATGGGCCCGGACCATCCCGCCGGCGGAGGCGCGCCGCAGGTGTAGCCCGCGGGCGCGCACGTCGCGCCGCCGCCGGAGCCGGCGCCGCCGGAGCCGGAGCCGCCGGAGCCGGCGCCGCCGGAGCCGGCGCCACCCGAGCCGGCGCCACCCGAGCCGGCGCCGCCGGACCCGTCGTGCGCGGATCCATCTCGACCGCCGGCGTCCCGCGCCGCGGCATCGCCGCCGGTTCCCCCGCCCGTACCGCTGCGGGTACCGCCGCTCCCCGCGCCGGCATCCGCGCCGAGGTCGTACTGCAAATCTCCGAGGCCCTGCAGGGCCCTGCAGCCGGCGGACACCGCCGTACCGCAGAGCAGCGCGACGAGCACGGTACCCATGTGCGCTCGCATCAGAACCTCCCCCCGACGGCCCCGTACCCCAGGCCGAGCTGCACGTGATCCCGCCGAGCGTCGGGGTGGTCGCCTTGCTCCGCCTGTTCAGTACGGCGAGGACTATCCCGGTCGCGACCGCGGCCCCTCCAACGATGAACGCGCCGGTCGACGCGTCGCCGATCCGGCCGGCGGAGGCGGCGTTCGCCTGGTCCGAGGGGAGGCAGTGGCCGGCCGCGTTGCAGCCTGATTTCACGGCGGCGGCGTCGTGGAGCGCGATCGCGCCCGTCACCGCGCCGGCGACCAGCGCGGCGCCGCCTGCGGCGAACGCGACGGCCGTGGGGACCGTGAGGTTCCGCGGGGCGAGCGGCGGGGACGCGGACGGGCTCCCTGACGCGGCGTCGGCGCGCGATCCCGGCCCGCCTTCCTTCGACGGCAACGGGAAGGGCACCACGACCGGGATCCTGCGCCCGGCCTCGGCCGAGATCGTGCGCGTGACCGGCGTCGCGTTCTGGACCGTGACCTGGACGACGTGCGTGCCGGGCTTCAGCGCGATGTCGTCGAGCTCGGCGGCGGGCATCTGGACGCCGTCGACGAGGACCTTCACGCGCGCCTCCGGCGCGCCGGGGATGGAGATGCTCACGAGCGCGAGCTGCTGGTCGATCCACCGGAGCTCCTCGCGCGCCACGCGCTTCGCCGTCCGGAACTGCAGCGGCGCGTCGTCCGCGACCGATGCACCCACGACGTCCTGATAGAGCTTGCGCGCCTCGAGCAGGTTGCCCATCCGGGCCTGGCAGTGCCCCATGTAGAGCAGCAGCGTCGGGGCACGGATGGCGACCGCGGCGCGCCCGAACACCTCGTACGCCTCCTTCCACTTGCCGGCCTGGAAGAGGCGGAGCCCTCTTCCCCGAGCGTGTGGGCGAGGTACTCGGGGCTCTCCGTGTCAGGGTCTGCGAGGGCCAGGCGGGGCGCCGCGAGCGTGAGGACAATCGCCACTAGCAAGGAGACGCGTTTCGCCGACATGACCCCCCCGAGCCAGGCGCGGGCGACGAACGTGCCCGCGAGAAAAAAGCAGCTACCCAGCACGTTACCGATTTGCTCGGGACAGGTCGCCAGGGCGATTTCCGATTGACGTGTCGGGTGCTGGCCTACCCGACTTTGGGTTGCGCACTGCCGATGGACGTGATCGACCTGGGGCTCACCGAAGCGGATGGAACGCCGGCCTCACGGCGCGGCGTTCCATTCGATGGGGCGCAGGCGCTGTCAGAGGCCGAGGATGGGGTTCTTCTTGAAGGTCCCGCGGCGCCTGGGGGCGTCTTGCCGGCTCCGCGTGGGGGGCGCCGCGGACGATGTGGGCGCGGAGGTGGGCACGGCGGACGCTGCGGGCGCGGGCGCCGAGCCCGGGCTCTCGACGGACGGCATGGCGGGAGCGGGTGTCTCCTGCGAGGGCGGCGCGGCGGCGCTCGGCCTCGTCGCGGTCCTGGTCGGCGAGAGCAGCATGAGCCCACCGACGAGGGCCCCGATGCAGGTGACGGTGGTGACGAGCACGGTGAGCGCGACCCGGACCAGGAGGGGAGCCGGACCTCGCGACGCGCCCGGCGCGGGCTGCGAGGGCCCCGCGCCACGCCGCGGGAACACGCTGATGGAACCCGGTGGACGGGGTGTGGACGCCGTCGTGCTGCGCGACGATCCCCGCCTCGGGGAGGGTGTTCGACACGCGGTCCCAAGAGGGTGACCAGGAAGGAGGGGACGCCGGGGCGCGCTGCGCTTGCAGGGCCGTCTCGTCCTCATCGTCCGGCAGATCACCGACCGCGGGCTCGAGCCTCGCTGCGGAGGGTAGGCGGGGGGGAGCGAGGATGGGGCCGCTCGCGGGGGAGTGGGAGGGGGCCGCGCTGCCGGCTTGGAGGTCGGGGCCGCTCGCGGGCAGGACGGCGTGACCGGGAGACCGCAGCAACGCGCGCGCGCCCTTGCTCTCCGGCACCGTCGACCCCTCGTGCTGGGCGCTCGCGACGTTCGCCCGGCGGGACGAGGCATGCCCACCCTCCGGCGCCGTGGACGGCTCCTGCGCGGAGCCCTCCACGTCACCGGTGCTCGGCTTCGCGGTGGACGCCGAGGACCCTTCCGGTTCCGGCTTCGGGTTCCTGTCCGAGGGCGGTGGGGGCCACGTCATCAGGCGGAAGGAGGGCGGCAAGGGCGAGATCCGCTCCCCGCTCGCCGCCGCGAACGCCGCCGCCAGCTCCCGCGCGGTCTGGAAGCGCTCGTCGGGGTCGCGCGCCAGCGCGCGGGCGAAGAAGGCGTCGACCTCCGGGCCCAGCGAGGGCTCGATGGCCGACGGCGGCGGGACGGGCTGCGTGCAGATCTTCGCGATGAGCTCCAGGACGTCGGTGCTCTGGAAGGGCAGCTCGCCGGTGAGCGCGCGGTACGCGATGACGGCGAGCGACCAGAGGTCGCTGCGGGAGTCGACCGCGCGGCTCCCGCGCGCCTGCTCGGGGCTCATGTAACGAGGCGAGCCGATGGCGACGCCGGTGTGGGTCTTGTCGTCCTCGTCCGCGCGCAGGAAGGGCGCCTTGGCGATCCCGAAGTCGAGGACCTTGACGAGCTCCTCGTCGTCGTGCCCGCGCAGGATGAAGACGTTGCCCGGCTTGAGAATCGCGGTGGACGATGCCCACCCCGGCCGTGACCGTGAGCGCCCGCGCCACCTGGCTCACGATGTTCCCGGTCTCCAGCGCCGAGAGGCGCCCCTTGCGCTTCAGCGCGCGCCCCGAGGTCCTCGCCGACGAGCAGCTCCATGACCAGGTAGGGGAGGCCGCGGTCCACGCCGTAGTCGTGGATCTGGACGATGTGCGGGCTGCGGAGCATGGCCGCTGCCTTGGCCTCGCGCTCGAAGCGCGTGCGCGCCGCCTTCATGGCGAGCACGTGGGCGCCGATGAGCTTGACGGCGAGAATCCGTGTCGAGCGTGAGGTGACGCGCCCGCCAGACGGAGCCCATGCCGCCGGCAGCCAGGCTGGCTTCCAACCGGTACCTACCCGCTATGATCTTCCCGCTTCGGACCTCACTCATCGCTCGACCGACGCTCCGGGGCGGATGATTCCAACCGGAGTATCACGAGGCGTGGAGCACGTCGGTCGGGACGAACCCGGTACGAGCGTCGGGGGCGTCGCGTAGCGCCCTGGTCGCGTGCCGCTGCACATCCCCGCAGGTGTGCTGCTCACCTACGCCGGCGACGGCGGCGCTGGTCGAGGGGCTGCACGCCGTGATGGGGGCGCTCGGGGCCCGGAAGCAGGAAGAGGCCCCGAGAGCGGTCTGAATCGAGTCCAGAACCGCCCTCTCGCGCACGGGGTTCCCACGCGCGGCTCGAAGCGCGGCTGCGTCGCGCGCTCCGTTCCACGCCACGCACTCGCACGTCGCTCTCCGGCGCGCACCGTCGGATGGGCCGCGCGCCCCGTTCGACGTATCGCACACCCCGTTCGACGTATCGCGTGCCCGGCTCGACGGACGGCGTGCCCGGTTGGATGGGGCGAACGCCCTGTTCTCTCCCCCATGAAGTAGAGAGAACGGGGCACCAGGGGGAGAGAACGGGGCGTGAGGGGGAGCAGGTGGGAAAGCGTGCGGGAATCGGATGGACCGCGCGGATCGTTCCACGCGGCCCTCGCCTTGCTCTACGCACCGCGAGCGTCGTCGAGCCCCGCGCCTCCTCGATGCGACGGGGCGCGCGGACCAGAGCAAGAACCCGACGCCGGATCGGCTGGCGCGAGGCGTGGAGGCGACACAAGTAAAGGCGGAGGAGGTGACCTTGACCACCCCGCGAAAGACCCACATCGAGCTCGACCTCTCCCAGCTCGACGACACGGACCGCGCCGCGTTCGTCATGGGGATGCAGGAGCTTGGCCCACAGTGCCGGCTCTTCGCCGACCCGTCGAATCCAGGCTGCCTACGGCCTCGTCTTGCAGGCCGGGGGCGGTCTCGCGCAGGCCGACAAGGGGGTTACGGAGGCGGAGGCGGTGCTCGCCGACGCCAGGCAAACCCGGTTCGCCGCGCGCGGCGTGTTCGACGGGCACCTCCTGGTGCTGAAGGCGCTCGTGGAGAACGGCGCCAAGGACGCGTCCGACGTGACGGGCATGGGGTTCAAGACGCGCCCCGCCAAGCGCTCGCCGATGCCCCTCGCCGTCCCGCCCGGGATCGACGTCCGCTTCACGAAGCGGCACGGCCAGTTCACCGCCTCCGCGCAGGAGTCGGGCCCGCGCCAGCACTACGCGGCGCAGGTCAGCCTGAACCCGGACGATCCGAGCGGCTGAGCCCAGCCGCCCGGCAACGGGAAGTCGCGCAAGGTGACGGGCTACAAGAGCGGGACGGTGGTCTGGGTCCGCTTCGCGATGACGCGCGGGATGTCGCAGAGCGCGTGGTCCGTGCCGAGGGCGGTGACGGTGCCCTGACGGCCGGCCCGAAGATCAGTTCGTCACGACGCCGAACGACCAGTTGATCGTCTGCCCGCCGTCGGTGGACGACGCGATGAAGAAGAGCTCCTGGTTGCCCTGCCCCGCCTTGTTCACCGTGATCTCGAGGGTGCCCTTCGTCCCGTTGTTGCCCGTGGGGGGCGTCAGGGTGAGCGAGAGGAGCGCGGAGCCGCCCATGAACGTGCTCTGGTAGTCGTAGGCCTTGGCCGGCCAGGCGCTCATCGGGCCGTCGGAGTAGTAGTCGACGGGGATGGTCGCCGACTTGCCGACCGGGATCTTTGATCCCGCGCACACCCGGCACGGACTGGAAACCCTCGACCTTGTACGTGACCGTGCTCGTGAACACCGGCGCGGCGTTGTAATAGACCTCGCCCTGGGGCTCCGGCTGGCAGGGGTCGTGGCCGGCGGCCGCCTGGGTGTTCGACCAGACCCGCTGCACCACGTACGGGAAGCCGGGGAAGGTGGTGAACGCCTGCGGGTTCTGGGCGCACATGTCGCCAATCTCGCCGCCGCCGAGCGCGTCGACGAGGAAGATGTCCGCGTAGTCGGGGATCGTGTAGGCGGGGTTCGACATCGGGTACGGGTCGGTCGCGGCCTCGATCAGCTCGTGGCTGGCCGAGCCGGTGGCCACCTCGGAATCGGTCGCGCCCGGATACGAGCAGCGGGGGAGGACGGCGTAGGCGACGGGCTGGCCGTTGAACGAGGTCTCGTCGTGGTAGCCGCCGAAGGTCGAGCAGCTCGCCATGCCCTGGAGCGTGATGGTGACGCCGGCCGGGTAGTAGATGATGTACACGTCGTTCGGGCCGGGGGCGGTGGGGAAGCTCGGGTCCGTTCCGAACTTGGAGACGAGCCAGCTCTGGACGTCGGAGTCCTGCATGCTGGCCTGGGGCGTGTCGGTGACCGTGATGATCTGGGCGGTGGCCGGGCCCACGCCGTACTCGGAGACCGCGCCCGTCCAGTAGGTCGTGCTCCCAATCTTGCTGGTGAAGTCGGCGAGGGAGGCGGCCGTGGAGGCGTCGTCGGACGAGAAGAGGATGCCGTAGATGTTCGGGGCCGAGAGGACGTTGCCGCCGTAGCTCTGGACCTGCGGGGGCGGGGGGAAGGACGCCTCCATCGTCCACGGCCCGCCGCTCGTGGAGCTGGCCGCGGTGCTGCTGGCGACGGTGCTGCTCGTGGTGGCGACCGTGGTCGCGGCGACCATGGTGCCGCCCGTGCCGGCCGCGCTCTGCGAGCCCCCCGTCCCGCCGCTGCCGGTGCTGCCGGAGCTGGTCTCCTGCACACTGCCGCCACATGCGGCGGCCGTGAAGGCGAGGGTGAAGCCCAAGACGGCACGAGGAAGAGAAAAGCGCATGAAGTTGCTCCTTTGCGCGGGCAAGCTCTCCTGTCCTCGGCAAAAAAGCAACGCGCTGCCGTTCCGCGGGAAAAGTGCAGGGGGCGCTGCTGCTCACGCGCCGCGTCGTGCGCGTCGTTTGCAGTTGACGCGCACGCGGTGCGTGCTCGTTCGCGTGCGCGGGGGTACAACTCGCGCCACCCGGTCGGGGAGCCGGGCGTCTTGGGGGTGGGGGAGCCCACGGGGCCGGGGGGCGGGGCGGCGGTGGCCTTGCGCTTGCACGGGCGACGGCGGGATCGACCACGGGGAGGCCGAATCGAGTCATGTCGACAGAATCGATGCTCGGGCTGCTGGACGCGGTCAGCGGGGAATCAGGGGCGGGCAGCGTGGACGGTGCCGTCCGCAGGCAGGCGGCGTTCGTCCGCGCTCTGGTCGACGAGGTGGAGCGAATGCACCCGTCGGACTTTCGCACCTCGGCGCTGCACGAGCAGCTCGCGGAGGAGCTGCTTGGCCCTCGCGCACCTGTTGCCCGGCGCGGACGCCCACGCAAACGCGGTGGAACCGCGCGCGTAACACTACTGCGTCATTCTCGCAGACCTCACCCCCCAACCCCCCTCTCCCTCGCGGCTTTTCCCGATCGTCGAGGTTACCCGCACCGCGAGGGAGAGGGGGGCTCGGAGGCGTTTCTCCTTCTCCTCCCCCCTCTCCCTCGCCCATCCCGTTCGGGTGAGGATGGCGAGCATCGAGGGAGAGGGGGGCCGGGGGGGTGAGGTCTGGATGCGCCGGGAGACCGGCATGAGGAAGCAGGTGAGCTGGATGAGGAGACACCAACGAGTCGAGCAAGTCCTGCCCCGGGAGGAGTCCACCACCCGGGAAGCCCACCCTTGCGCAGCGTGGGGCGACCCACGAGGCGAAGCGTAGGGGGGCGCGTGAGCGGGCCGGGCGATAGAGCCTCGAAACACCCTATTCCGGGCACAGAAGCCAACGCCGTCAGACCAGGCGGAAGGCCATGGCAGGGGTCCGAACAACGTGGACCTGGACCTGCTGCTGACGCGGGGTCGTGGAGTTCGGCAAGCTCACATATGCCTCACGCACGGGAACCGGGAGACCTCGGAGGAGACCCGCCGTCGATGGTGGACGGCGGGTCGCTGCGGGAAGGCCAGCAGGCCGCACTCCGCAGGGGCTCCGAGGAGTCGGACGCGGGCATGGTACCGGAGAAGCCGGCGAAGACGCGGGTAACGCCCGTCGAGTCGGTGGAGGAACGGGCCGCGGCCGAGGGGAAGTCCGCCCACGGAGACGCGCGCCGGGCACAGGACCGGGGACGCGCGCCCACGCAAGTGGAGCGGATCGGACAGCGAGCGCAAGGAAGGGAAGGGGAGCGGTTCAACAACCTGCTGAGCGCGCTGAAGGTGCCGTTGCTGAAGGAGGCGTACCAGCGCCTCCGAAGGTCGGCGGCTCCGGGCGTCGATGGCGTCACCTGGGACGAGTACGGCGGGCATCTCGATGCGCGCTTGCTCGACCTTCAGGACCGCATTCATCGAGGCAGCTACCACCCGCAGCCGGTGCGGCGCGTGCACATCCCGAAAGGTGATGGTCGCACGCGTCCGCTCGGTATTCCGGCACTGGAGGACAAGGTCGTCCAGCAGGCGGTGCGGATGGTGCTGGAGCCCATCTTCGAGGCCGCGTTCAAGGGCTTCTCGTACGGCTTCCGGCCTGGCCGGTCGCAGCACGACGCCCTGAACGCGCTCGCGGAGGCGATCAGCCGGAAGGTGAACTGGGTGCTCGACGCAGACATCCGGTCGTTCTTCGACACCATCGACCACGGATGGATGCAGCAGTTCCTCGAGCACCGGATCGCGGACCGGCGCATGGTGCGGCTGCTGATGAAGCTGTTGCACGCAGGCGTCATGGAGGACGGCGAGCTGCGCGAGGTGGAGGAGGGGGCGCCGCAGGGCGGGAACGTGAGCCCGCTCATGGCGAACATCTACCTGCACTACGCGCTCGACCTGTGGGTCCACCAGTGGAGGAAGCGGTTCGCGCGCGGTGAGGTGTACATCGTGCGCTACGCCGACGACTTCGTGATGGGCTTCCAGCACGAACAGGACGCGCTCGCGATGCGGGAGGCGCTCGCCTCTCGCCTCGCGAAGTTCGGCCTGGAGCTGCACCCGGACAAGACCCGGGTGCTTCGGTTCGGGCGGTTCGCCCACGAGAAATGCGAGCGCGAGGGGCACAAGCGCCCCGAGACGTTCGACTTCCTCGGGTTCACGCACATCGCCGGGCAAGACCGGCGGGGCGGGTTCCAACTGAAGCGCCGCACCTCACGGAAGAAACGCCAGGCGAAGCTGGAGGGTTTACGTGGGCAAATGCGCCGGCGCCGGCACCAGCCGGTCCCGATGCAGCACGCATGGCTCTCCAGCGTGCTTCGAGGGCACTACCGCTACTACGGCGTGCCCACGAACAGCCGAGCGCTGGGGTCGTTCCGCGAGCGCGTCCGCCAGAGCTGGCACGACCAACTCCAACGGCGGAGCCAACGCGCACGGTGGGACGCTACCCAGCTCGCGGCCTTCGCCAGGCGGTTTCCACTTCCGTTGCCGAAATCCACCATCCCTGGCCTTCCCTACGCCACGCGCGTCCGTCGACCCGAGGTGGGAGCCCGGTGCGGGAAATCCGCTCGCCGGGCTCTGTCCGGGGGGCGGCCCGAGCTGACCGATGAGGGTCAGCGAAGGGCCGTCCCTACCGGGACCGGGAAGAGGGCGCGGACGAGCACGGCGCCGGTGCACTGACGCAGTGATGGTAAGCAAGCGGAGCGTCACATCGCGCAGGTGAGCGGGGCGACCGTCTGGTTGCACTGCGTGAGGATCGCCTGCGGCACCGTCGTCGTCGCCTTGATGTCCGGCGGCGTCATGAAGGGCGGGTTCTCGAAGTCGAACATCTCGAAGGGGGGCGTCGCGTTCGCGTCGCGGGCCGTGAGCGCGGGGAGGCCGAAGCGGGCCTCGATGAAGCGGGTCAGCGAGGTGTGGTCGTAGACCGTGTGCGAGACGAAGTGCGCGCGGGCGTAGGGCGAGACCACGATGAAGGGCACGCGGAAGCCCGTCTGGTTGAACGTGCCGGGGGTGAGCGTGTTCCCCATGCCGTCCTTCGGCGTCGTGTAGTCGTCCGGGGGGCAGGCGGGCGCGGGCGGCACGTGGTCGGCCATCCCGCCGTTCTCGTCGTACGTGATGAAGACGGCCGTGTCCTTCCACGACGGCGAGGCCATGAGCGTGCGGACGATCGTCTCGACCACCTGCCCGCCGATGCCGGGCAGGTCGCTCGGCCCCTCGTCGGAGCTCTCGGTCACCTCGTCGCCCATCACGGTGGCGACGTCGGGCAGCGTGCCGTTCTCGATATCGCCGAGCAGGCCGCAAGGGATGTCGCCGAAGTGCTTGAACGTCGAGGCCTGGAAGCCGAACCAGGGGAAGAACGAGAGCATGTGCGGCCCGTCCGTGTAGTCCTTCCACGTGTGGCCGCCCTCCTCGAGGAGCGAGTAGATCTGCGGGGCCGGGCTCGCCTGGGTGTCCTGCGCGACGAACGAGTTGTCCCCGTTGCCGAACGAGGTCGCCGCCATCAGGAAGATGCGGTTCGGCCACGTCGAGGTCAGCACGGAGCAGAAGTAGCGGTCGCCCACGCCGAAGGTGCTCGCGAGGGCGTAGTAGAAGGGGATGACCGTGTCGTCCTCGTAGAAGAACGTCCGCTGCCCGTCGGGCTCGTTCTGCGTCACGAAGTGATCGAGCGCGCCGTTGTCGTAGTCGTCGTGCTCGGCCGCCCAGCTATGGTTGACGCCGAAGCAGTACTCGTTGTCGGGGTGCGGCGTGATGAAGTTGCCCTGGCTGTCGTCGTTCCCCCAGCCGGCCGGTGGCGCGTCGAGCTGGTCGTGGTGGGAGAAGCCGGAGCCCGGGCCGCCGCCGTCCGCGCCCCCGCCGTCGGCGCCCCCGTCGGCGCCGGTGCTGAAGTCGCCCGCGTTGTAGTACCCCTGCGCGACGAGGCGGCCGAGGTAGTGATCGAAGGAGCGGTTCTCCTGCATGATCACGATGACGTGGTTGATCGGGATGTCGGTGCCGAGCGGGTAGTCGGTGCCGATCGTGTCGGCGGGCCAGGCACCGGCGGTGAACTTGCACGCCTGGCGCTGGGGCGCGAGCTCCGCCTCGCTCTGGGTGCGGTTGATGGGCGGGGGCATGAGCACGTCGGCCGACGCGTCCGCGATCGCGTCCGGCGCGTCCTCGCCCGCGTCGCCGCCGCCCCCGCTGCTGCTCGCGCTCTTGCTGGAGCTGGAGGTGGAGCTCTGCGCCGAGCCGCCCGTGCCCGAGGCGCCGGCCCCGCCGCTGCTGCCCGAGCTGGAGCACGCGGAGCTGACGAGGGGGATCTGGATGAGGAGGAGGGCGGCGGTGAGGATCGCGGTGCGAGGCGAAGCCAGGCGCATGGCCCGGATGCTACGGGAACCGAGGCCCGCGGTCACTGGCAGAGAGGGAACTGGGACGTCGATGCCAGGTCGCCCGCGGCCAGGGCGAGCTGTGCCAGGACGGTGTCGCCATTGATGTCGGTGACCCGGACCTGGTACGGCGGCTGGCCCATGTCGCCGCTGCCGACCTGCCAGTAGTTGTACGACTGCCGGACGCCCGCCGCCCACTGGCCGTTCACGTACGCCTCGACCTTGTCGATGGCGTAGCGGTGGTCCTGCACGAGGATCTGGTTCCAGTACTGGTTCGTGGGATCCTTGAGCTCGTACGAGACGTCGGTCGTGACGGGGCAGGCGACGTAGCGCCACGAGATCAGCCCGACCGCCCCTCCGTTCTTCGTCCCGAGGTAGCCCTCGCTCGCGCTGCCGATCTGGAGGAAGGCCTCCTCGCTGAGGTCGATGTGGCCGGGCTGGCAGCCCGGGCACTGGTCGACGATGGTGACCACGACCTTGCGCGTGCCGTCGCGCGTGATCTCGACGCACGCCCCGCACGGCGCCGCGCCGGCGTAGTCGGTCGCGTCCATCGCGCCGAAGAACTTCCCGTTGCCCGTCGCGACGTGGGCGACGACGTTGGGGCTCACGCCCGTCACGGCGAAGCTGCAATTGACCGCCGAGGCGCCCATCGAGAACGTGTAGTAGGTGACCGAGCCGTCGTCGTTCGGGTACTCGGTGAGAGGACTCTCGCACGCGCCCCCGCTCGCCCCGCCGGCCCCCGCGCTCGTGCTCGTGCTCGTGCCCGTGCTCGCACCCGCTCCCGCTCCCGCTCCCGCTCCCGTTCCCGCTCCCGTTCCCGTTCCCGCTCCCGCTCCCGTTCCCGCTCCCGTTCCCGCTCCCGTTCCCGCTCCCGCTCCCGTTCCCGTTCCCGCTCCCGTTCCCGCTCCCGTTCCCGCTCCCGTGCCGCCGGTGCCCCCCGAGGGCGGAGCGTCGTGGCCGGACGAGCAAGCCACGAGGGACGCGATGAGCGCCAAGAAGGGCAAGGATCGAAGCATGGTCCCTCCGCAGCGCGGGCCGCCTCCGCAGGACGTCCGCGGATGATCCAAGGTATCCGCGGGGTGAACGGCGGGCAAGCGGGGCTGCGCGCCGATGCCGCCCCGGACGCGGAACCCCGACGGGTGCTGGTCGTTCCCTGAACGGGTCTCCTTTCACGTATCCTGGGGCCGCATGGCCCACGCTTCCTCCACACGCCCGGGCCCCTCGTCGCTCCCCGCACGGCTCGCCGCCGCGTGCTGCGCGCTCGTCCTCGGCGCGGGCACGGCGGTGCCGGCCTGCGGCGGCGTGGAAGACGACGGTCTGTTCGGCGCAGGGAGCGGCGGCGCGAAGGGGGCGGCGTCGAGCAGCCGGTCGACCAGCGCGGGCGCGGGCGGCGCCTCGGTGTCGGCCGGGAGCGGGGGAGGCGCGGGGCCCGGCGGGGCGGGCACGGACACGAGCACGAGCACGAGCGCGGGCGGGGGCACGAGCACCAGCACGGGCGGGAGCACGAGCACGAGCACGACTACCAGCACGAGCGCTAGCGCGAGCACGAGCACGAGCGCGAGCACGAGCGCGAGCGGGGGCACGTGCCTGGCCGATGGGGACGCGTGCGCCAAGGCGAGCGATTGCTGCACCATGAAGTGCAACTCCTTCGGCGCGTGCGGGCCGGGGGGGTGCTTCGGCAACGGGAAGGGGTGCGCGACCGGCGTCGAGTGCTGCTCCGGGACCTGCGCCAACGGGAAGTGCTCGATGCCCGGAAGCTGCTCGGGGAAAGGGACGCTGTGCACGTCGCCGTCCCAGTGCTGCTCGGGGTACTGCTTCGCGGCGAGCTGCGGGGTGTGTACGCCCTCTGGCCAGTCGTGCCCCCTGCCGGGCCTGGGGGCCTGCTGCTCGGGGGCCTGCAACCACGGTAAGTGCGGGTGACGACGACCTTTTTCTGCGTCGTCCAGGTGGTCACGCGGCGGCGCCCCGGCTAGCATGCAGGGGCCGCTGCACCCGGAATGGCCAAGCCCGCGACCCAGCCCGCCGAGTTCGAGATCCTCCACCGCCTCGGGGCCGGGGGGATGGCGGAGGTCTTCCTCGCCAAGAAGCGCGGCGCCGAGGGGACGTTCAAGCTCCTCGTCGTCAAGCGCATCCTGCCCGCGCACGGCGCCTCGCGGCGCTTCCGATCCATGTTCGTCGAGGAGGCGCAGCTCGCCACGCGCCTCAACCACCCCAACATCGTCCAGGTCTACGAGTTCTCCGACCAGGGCGAGGAGGGGCTCGTCCTCTCGATGGAGTACGTCGAGGGCTACGACCTCGGCCGGGTCGTCTCGGCGGCGCGCAAGCAGGGGGCGAGGATCCCGCCGCTGACGGCCGCGTTCATCGTCGCCGAGGCGGCGAAGGGGCTGCACTACGCGCACGAGCGCAAGGACGAGCGGGGGATGCCGCTCGCCATCGTGCACCGCGACGTCTCGCCGCAGAACATCCTCCTCTCGCACGAGGGGGTGGTGAAGATCGCCGACTTCGGCATCGCGAGCGCGAGCCTCTTCCGCGACGAGCCGGGCGTGCTCAAGGGCAAGGTCGGCTACATGTCGCCGGAGCAGGCGCGGCGGGAGAAGGTCGACCGCAGGAGCGACATCTACTCGCTCGGCGTCGTGCTCTACGAGCTCCTGACGCTGCGCTCGCCCTTCGGGAAGCTCGACGACGACGCGCTCTACGAGGCCGTCCAGAAGGGCCGCTTCGACCCGCCCTCCGCCCACGTCGCCGACCTGCCTCCGGAGCTCGAGGCCATCGCCATGCGCGCGCTCTCGCTCCAGCCGGCGGACCGCTTCCAGACCGCGCGCGACATGGCCGGCGCCATCGCGCGCGTCCTCATCGCGCGGCAGGAGCTCGTCGACAACGCCTCCGTGGAGCAGACGCTCGCGCAGCTCCTCGGGCGGGACCTCGCCGCGCCGGGTGAAGGCGGCGGGCGCAGCGTCGAGACGCAGCCGCAGACGCTGGCGGCGGTGCGCCTGCCCCGAGGCGCCGGCGGTCCGGGGGAAGGGGAGGAGGGGGCCGCCACCGGGCCGGGCGTCCGCTCCGCGGCGGCGCGGATGGTGCGCGAGGTCCGGCACGTGGCGGTGGTCGTCCTGCGGCTCTCGGGGCTGGAGGCGCTCGCCGACGCCCGGGGGGAGGCCGAGGGGCGCGCCCGCTTCGCCGCCATCCGCAACATCCTCGACGAGATCGCCTACAAGCGAGGCGCCGTGTGGGCGTGGGACGCGTCCGCCTCGTCGCACCCCGCGTTCGCGCCGCAGGTGCCGGGCGAAGGCGCGGGGCAGGGTGCGGGCGCGCACATCGTGGCGCGCGCCGTCGTCGGGCTGATGGCGAACCCGTCGCGCGCCGCGGCCGACGCGGCGTGGCTCGCCGTCGACGTGCACGAGGCCCTCGCCGGCGCGACGGAGGACTTTCCCGTCCCGCTCCAGGCCGCGATCGGCATCGTCCGCGGGATCGCCTCGGGCCTGCGCGACGCGCAGGGGCACCTCGTCCACCACACGCTCGCCGAGCCGGCGGACTTTCTCGCCGAGCGGATCGGGTCGGCCACGCCCCTCGGCAAGACCTGGGTGGCGGGCGGCATCTACCGCCTCGTGCGGCGCGACTTCCGCTGGTCCGACGCGCCGCCCCTCGACATCGACGAGGCCGAGGGGCGCGACCTGCCGCCGCAGATGCGGCCCTACGCGCTGGAGCGCCCGCTGACGAAGGAGGAGCGGCAGGACGAGCTCGCGCTGACCCCGCACGATCTCGTCGGCCGCGACGCCGAGCGCGCCGACCTCAACGCCGCGTTCCACCGCGCGGTCTCCCCGACGCAGCCGAGCGCCACGCCGCCGCCCGCGAGCCAGCCGGGCACGGTCGCGACCGCGCCCGGGATGTCCACGTTCCCGCCGCCGGCGCCTCGGAGGAGCCTCGCCCCGCTGGCGGACGCATCGCTCTCTCTCACGCCCGCGGTCTCGTCTCCTCCCTCCCGCCCCGACCCCCCATACCCCCCGGCCCGGCCGGCGCTCTCCATCCCCCCGCGCTCTTCGCAGCCGCGGAGCGGGCTGCCGCCGCGCGGCGAGGTGGTCGCCCGCGCGGTGGTGGGCGAGCTGGGCATCGGCAAGACCGCGCTCGTCAACGCCTTCCTCGCGGACCTCCCCGGCGACACGAGGGTGGTCCACACGGAGTGCTCGCCCGTCCGGAGCGAGCTGCCCTTCGCCGCCGTCTCGGAGATGCTCCGCTCCGTGTCGGCGATGGGCGCCGACCAGTCGCTGGAGGAGGCGGAGAGCGCGATCGTCGAGCTGCTCGGCGGCTTCGCCAGGACCCCGCAGGGGCGCGAGTGCACCGCGCGCCTCGCCGAGCTCGTGACGGGCAAGCAGCGCGAGCACGCGGAGGACGATCCGGCCAACTACCGGCGGGACCTCGTGCTCACGGGCGTGCGCTACATGCTCGCCGCCGCCGCCTCGCAGCGCGCGCTCGTCGTCGTGGTCGACGGCCTCCAGTGGGCCGACCTCGCGAGCCTCGAGCTGATCCGCGACCTCCTGCGCCGGCCCGCGCCGCTCCCGATCCTGCTGCTCGCGGTGACGCGGCCCGAGGACCGGGTGGCGCCGTTCATCGAGGGGATGGTGCGCATCGAGCTCCGCGGCCTCTCCGCGGAGGAGCAGGTGCGGCTGGTCGAGGGCCACCTCGGGGTGCGCGAGGGCGTGGCCGCGGTCTGCACCGAGCTGCTGCCGCGGGTCGCGGGCAACCCCTTCTTCCTGCTCGAGATGGTGGACGCCCTCCTCGAGCGCGGCGCGCTCGAGATCGCCGAGCGGGAGGGGAGGCTCGAGCTCCTCCGCCACGATCGCCCGGACGGCCGGGGCGAGGCGCTCCCCTCGACGCTGGAGCAGCTCATCTCGGACCGGCTCTCGGAGCTGCCCGCGGCCGAGCGCGACGTGGTCGACTGGCTCGCGGTCGCCGGCGGCCCGCTGCTCGAGTCCGACCTGCTCGCGCTGACGAGGCTCGCCGACGACGAGGCCATCACGCGCCTCTGCGCGCGCGGGCTCTGCGACCGGAAGGGCGGCTCCGTCGACTTCCGCCACCCGCTCGCGCGCGACGTCGCGTACCTGGCGCTCGACGCTCCGACGCGCGTGCGGATGCACCGCCGCCTGGGCGAGCAGCTCGCGACCACGCCGCTCGCGCACGGCCTCTCCGCGGCGATCGTGGCGCGGCACCTCGCGCGGGGGGAGGCGCCCGTGCCCGCGGCCGAGCTCTACCTGGAGGCGGGCTCGGCCGCGCGCGCGACGTTCCAGGCGCAGCTCTCCCAGCGCTACTACCAGCGCGCGCTCGCCCTGCTCCCCGCGGGGGACACGCGCCGCATGGCCGCGCACGAGGCGCTCGAGGCCGTCTTCCGCCACCTGGGCCGGCGGCGCGAGCGCCGCGCGCACCTCGCCGCGCTCCGCCGCCTCGCCCGCGAGAGCGAGAAGGCTTACTGGGTGGCGCTCGCCCTGGTGCGCACGGCGCGCCTGGATCTCGACGAGGGGCGCCTGGCGCGCGGCCTGCCCGTGGCGCAGCGCGCGGCCGAGGTCACCCGCCTCGCCAGGCGGCCCGCGCTGGAGGTCGAGGCGCTCACGCTGCTCAGCGAGATCCTCCGCGAGCTCGGGGACGTGCAGGGCGCCATCGACGCGTGCGAGCGGGCTCTGCGCGTGGCGCAGGCCGGCGGGCTCCCTGCCCGCGCACGGGCCGAGGTGCTCCGCATCAAGGGCGTGCTCCTCCGCTACGGCGGCCGGGTGAACGAGGCCGTGGAGGCCTACGTCGAGGCCATCGCGGTGTTCAAGGCCGTGGGCGCGCGCCGCGCCGAGGCGAGGGTGAAGAACGCGCTCGCGTATGCCATGTTCGTCCTCGAGCGCTTCGAGGACGCGGTCGCCGTCGGCATGGCCTCGATCTCCATCGATCTCGCCATCGGGGGGAGGTTCCAGATCGCCAAGACGCTGAGCAACATGGGGCAGGCGTACGCCAAGCTCGGCGACACGGCCCGCGGGCTCGCCTACATCCGCCGCGCCCGCGAGGCGCACGAGCGCTACGGCGATCAGGACTCGCGCGCCGACACGCTCCTCTGCACGGCGGAGGTCCTCCTCGAGGCGGGCGACGCCGACGCCGCGCACACGCTCGCGGGCGACGCCGGCGCGCTGGTCGCGATCACCGGCAGCGCCTACGACCTCGCCCACGAGCGCATCGTGCGCGCGCTGCTCGCCCGGCGAGCGGGGCGACGCGCGCGCCGCCATCGCGCTCGCCGCCGAGGGCCGCCGCCTCGCCGAGGCGCAGGGCCTCGTGAGCTTCCACGTCTGGGCCACCGCCGTCGAGGCGGTCGCGCGCGTCGACGCCGGCGAGGTCCACTCCGGCGTCCTGCTCGCCCGCACCGCGCTCGGCGTGGTGGAGACGTCGTCGTCCGAGTACGGGATCGAGGTCCGCGCGCTCGCGGTCGAGGCGCTGCGCAAGGGCGCGCCCGGGAGCGCGCGGGAGGCGGCGATCCGCGCCGTCGCCCACACCCGCCAGGTCCTCGGGTACGTGCGCGACGCGCGCCTGGCCGCGCTCTTCGCCCGGCGCCCCCTGGTGGGCCGCATCGCCTCGGAGGCCGAGGGGTGCGGCTTCGTCGGCGCGCTCGACACCATCCGCGCGGTCGGCCGCGAAGAGGGCGACGGCACGAGCGACACCCGCGTTCGGGATCCCGCGCGCGCACCAAGAACAACGAGCGGGGGAGGGAGTCGGCGTGATGCCGGTCGGAATCGGAGCGCCGGGGCCGGCGCGTGGCGATGATCCTCTCGGGCGGCGGGGCGCGCGGCGCGTACGAGGTCGGCGTCCTCTCGTACGTGCTCGACACCTTCGCTCGCCTGCGCGGCGCGCCGCCGCGCATCGACATCCTCTGCGGCACCTCGGTCGGCGCGATCAACGCGTGCTACCTCGCCGCGCACCTCTCCGACCCGTCGCTCGGCATCCGCCGGCTGGTCGACCTGTGGACGGAGATCAGCCTGCCCTCCGTGCTCGGCTTCGGCCTCCGGCAGGCGATGCGCGTGCACCGGGTCGTGCTCGGCGGCGGAGGCGACGCGGCGGGCCTCTTCGACGTCACGCCCATGGCCCGCCTCATCGAGCGCGAGGTCGCCTGGCGCGCCATCGCGAAGAACGCTGCGGCACGGGCACCTCACCGCGCTCAGCGTCTCGGCGACCGAGGTCTCCTCGGGCCGCACCGTGATCTTCATGCAGACGGGCCCCGACGGGGCGCTGCCGACCACGGCGCCGCCGCGCACCATCATCCGCGGCGCGCTCATCGGGCCCGCTCCACGCGCTCGCCTCGGCGGCAATCCCCATCCTCTTCCCGCCGGTCCGCATCGGCCGCGAGCTGTTCATGGACGGCGGCGTGCGCCAGAACACGCCCATCGCCCCGCGCTGCGCCTCGGCGCGACGCACGTCTTCGCCGTCGGGCTCTCGCGCGAGGTGAAGGGCATCGAGAGCGGGGGGGAGAACCTGAGGCCGCCGGGCGCCGCGATGGTGATCGGCAAGGTGCTCAACGCGTTCCTGCTCGACCACGTGCAGAGCGACTACGAGGTGCTGACCCGGGTCAACCGCATGATCGACGACGGCGAGTCGACCTACGGGCAGGGCTTCCTCGACGAGGTGAACAAGCCCGTCGTCAACCGCGGCGACCTCCCCTACCGGCGCGTCGCCTCGCTCGTCGTGCGCCCGAGCGAGGACATCGGCAAGCTCGCCGCCTCCTTCGTGCGGAGCGGCGCCCGCCGGAGCAACGCAGGGCTGACGCGGCACTTCCTCTCGCTGCTCGACGTGGGCGAGGCGACCGAGGCCGACCTCGCCAGCTACGTGCTCTTCGACGGCGCCTTCGCGAAGCGGCTCATCGATCTCGGGCGCGCCGACGCGGAGGCGAGGCGCCACGACATCGCCGAGTTCTTCGGCAGCGCGTCGGAGGACGCCGCGCCGCGCTCCTCCGAGGGCGGGACGTGGACGATCCCGCCCCCCGTGGGGTGAGGCCGGGCGAGCGGGCTGCTTCGGCCGTCAGGGCAGGAGCCAGGGCAGCTCCATCTTCACCCCGAGCAGCACCGCGTGCTCCCCGCGCGTGTCGACGCCCACCTCGGTGGGGGGCTCGATCGGGATCGGCGTCGGCTGCACCTCGGCCTCGCGCAGGGCGTGCGCGGGACTCCACGCGGCGCGCACGGGCGGGACCTTCTGCAGGAGCCTCTGGGGGTCGAGCTGCGTGGTCGGTGGATGGGCCGACGGGCCAGGCGCCGCGGCGCTCCGGCCGAGCGCCTCGGAGGCCTCGATCTGCTCCGCGTCGACGAGGCTCTTCACCCCGTCGAGCACCGCCCGGACCACGTGCGCCCACGCCCGGTCGAGCACCGCGGGGGGAGAGAAGATGTGCTCGGCCGCTCCGCCGCCGGACG
This sequence comes from uncultured delta proteobacterium, assembly GCA_963827955.1. GTDB lineage: Bacteria > Myxococcota_A > Polyangia > Polyangiales > Polyangiaceae > CAWHDJ01. Next base: position 1,738,238 of record CAWHDJ010000018.1, read on the forward strand.
TGCCGGATGCGCTCGCCGCCGGCACGATGACAGCGGATGGGGCCGGAGCTTTGGCCACCGACCCCTGCGCCCAGGCGACGTTCGTTCCCGACAGCGCGGCCGCCGCGACGAACAGTGCCGCGAAGAACCCATGCTTCCGCACTCTCATGGCCATCTCCTTCGCCTCCGCCCAGACCCGCCGGGCGTGATGAGCCGACGATTGAGCTGCGATCCTCCGCCAGCCACAGCTTCGCTCTGGCGGAATGCTGGCCGGCGGATCGCACGTTGCGACCCGGAGGCGCGGCGGACGGGCGATGCGCTCCTCGCCGCCGCGCACCCGGAAGTATAGGGCCGGGACGGGGCCACGGAAAGACGCGGGTTTTCCGTGACGCAGCCGGAAATCCTCCGCCTCGCGCCGTCACCTCCGGCGACGCGTTGCGTTCCGTCCCCCCCGTCGGTAGGAGAGCTGCGCATGCGCGCCATCGATCTCCGCTCCGACACCGTGACCCGCCCGACGCCCGCCATGCGCGAGGCGATGGCCCGTGCCGAGGTGGGAGACGACGTCTACGGGGAGGACCCTACGGTCAATCGGCTGGAACAGGAGGTCGCCGCCCTCCTCGGCAAGGAGGCCGCGATCTTCGTCCCCAGCGGGACGATGGGGAACCAGATCGCGCTCCAGATCCACACGCGCCGGGGCGACGAGGTGATCGTGGGCGAGGACGCGCACCTCGCCGCCGACGAGTCGGGCGCGGGCGCGGCGTGGGCCGGGGTGCAGTTCCGCGTGGCCGGGCGCGGCGGGCGCTTCACGCCGGACGAGCTCCGCGCGGTGATCCAGGAGCCGGACATGCACTGCCCGCGGCAGCGCCTCGTCGCGCTCGAGGACCCGCACAACCGCGCCGGCGGGCGCGTCTTCCCCGGCGCAGACGTCGTAGCGATCGCGGCCATCGCCCGCGGGCGGCGGCTCGGGCTGCACCTCGACGGCGCACGGCTCTGGAACGCGGCGGTGGTGAAGGGCGTGCCGGAGGCGGAGCTGGCGGCGCCCTTCGACACCGTCAACGTCTGCTTCTCGAAGGGCCTCGGCGCGCCCGTCGGGTCGGCGCTCGCGGGGACGAAGCGACGCGATCGCCGAGGCGCGTCACTTCCGAAAGATGTTCGGCGGCGGCATGCGCCAGGCGGGCGTGCTCGCGGCGGCGGCGCTGCTTCGCGCTCGCGCACCACCGGGCCCGGCTCGCCGAGGACCACGCGCACGCCAGGCAGATCGAGGAGGCGCTCGCGAGGGCGATCGGCGGCTCGACGCCGGGCGAGCATCGTCGCCGCCGAGACGAACCAGGTGAACGTCGACACGCCCGGCGTACCCGCCGAGCGGCTGGTGGAGGCGGCGCAGCGCCGCGGCGTGCTCGTCGGTGCCATGGGGCCGTTCCGCACGCGCGCGGTCACCCACCTCGACGTCGCGCCCGCGGACGTCCCCGTCGCGGCGCGCGCCCTCGCCGAGGCGCTCGTCGAGGTGCTGGAGGCGGCGGGGTGAGGCGCCCGACGGGGAGCCTCGGCCGCGCCGCGGCGCGCGCGCTCGTGGCGATCGCCCTCCCCCTGCTCGCCGCCTGCGCGCCCGAGCTCGGAGAGGCGTACCTCTCCGCGTTCGCGTCCGGCGAGCGCGCCTTCCACGCCGGGCGCTGGGTCGAGGCCGCGCACGCGTGGGACGACGCGGCCGGCAAGGCGCGGCGGGTGAAGGATCGCGACGAGGCCCGCTTCCTCGAGGCCCGCGCGTACGAGCGCGCAGAGATGTGGCCCGACGCGCGCGCGACCTACCAGCGCCTCGCCGCCGACTCGCCGACCGGGCCGCGCACCCCGCGCGCGTTCTTCGACCTCGCCGAGCTGGAGATCGCCCACGGCGACGCCTCCCGCGGCTGGGCCATGCTCGACGACGCGGCCCGGCGCTTCCCCGCGCACGGCCTGGCGCGGCCGGCGATCCGCCGGCTCGTCGATGCACGCAGAGGACGTGGGAGGGGAGGACGCTGTGCTCGCCTTCCTCGCCGCGCGCGAGGCGGCGTTCCGCGGCACCGAGCAGGACGAGGTGATCGCTACGAGCGCGCCCTCTCCCTGGAGCGCAAGGGCCGCCGAGAAAGAGGCGCACGACACCTTCCTCGCGACGGCGCGCCGGCACCCTTATCCGTTCGGCGGCCTCACGGACGACGCGTTCTGGCACGCGGCGGAGATCGACCGGGAGGAGGGCCGACCCGAGGAGGCCATCAGCCCACCTGCGCGAGTTGCTCTCCTCGCGCGAGCCCTCGGGCGCGTGGGTCAGCTACGAGCGGCCGCGCTACTCGCAGGCGCAGCTCCGCATCGCCGAGATCTACCGCGACGACCTGAAGGACCACGCCGCCGCGCGGCGCGAGTTCGACAAGCTCTACGCGCTGCACCCGACCACCATCAAGCGCGACGACGCCGTCTGGGCGGAGGCGTGCCTGGCGCTCGAGGACGGCGACGCGACGGCGGCGTGCGCGCTCGCGAAGCGGCTCCTCGACGAGTTCCCGGAGTCCCGCTACGTCCCGTGCGCGCACGAGGTCTGCCCGACGGCCCCCCCCGCCAAGCGCGCGTGCGCGGACTACATCCTGCGCGAGATCAAAGGAAAGGCCCCCGCGGAGCCCCCGCCCCAGCCGTAATTCCCAGGGCACGCTCGCGTGCCCGCCTGGAGGCTTCCGAGGCCCGCGGAGGCGGTCAGGTCCCCTCGTCTTCCTCTTCCTCTTCGTCGAGGTCGTCGTCGTCCTCGTCGTCGTCCTCGTCGTCGTCGAGGTCGGTGTCGTCCTCGACGTCCTCCTCGTCCTCCTCGCGAGGCTCGTACTTGAGGTCGATGCCGAGGTCGCCGAGCTGCGTCTCTAGCAGCTCGAACAGCTCGTCCACGTCGTCCCCGCTCCATTCGTCGAGCACGTCGGTCAAGAACTCGAAGAAGTCGCCGCTGTCGATGCGACGCTCGATCTCTTCGACCTGCTCCTCGGTGAACGCCTCGAGGATGTCCTCGCGCAGCGCCTCCGTGTCGCCTTCTTCGATGGCATCGGCAGCGGAGAGCCGAATCTGCCGGACCGCACGCTTGTCGAGGTGGATCTCCATGAACGTTGCCTCGGGGTTTAGGCGACGGGTCGCCCCCACGTCAAGCGGGCGGATACTTTCTCTTTCCGCCTCCGGGGAGGACGGGCGTGGCGGACACCGGACCCGAGGCGGTCGGGTGCCAGCCGGAGGCGGTGGGCGACGCCCGCCGGAGGCGGCGGGAGACACGCGCCGGAGCGATGCCGGCCGGAGGCGGTCGACGCCGCCGGCCGGAGGCAGTCAGCGGCACCCGAGGCGCCCGGCGGGTGAGCAGGCGTCACGTGGGAGATGGTGCGTCGGCGCCGGCCGGAGGGCGGGGAGCGGCGGTGGGCGGCGGCGTCCGACGGCGGGGCGACGTGCCGGCGACGCTCCGGGGACATCACGTTGCCCCTGAACGTGCGCACGCGTAGCTTGAGCCCTCGTGCTCGCCCGTTCGATGCCCGATCCGGTCTTCGCCGTTGCGCTGACCTTCGGCGCGATGGTCGCTTTCGCCGGCTCCGCCCGTGCCGACGATGCGCCGAAGGCCACGGTCGTGGACGGCGGGTCCGTCGAGGCGCCGCCGCCCAAGAGCGACCCGGTCCGCCCCCCGCCGCTCCACGTCGAGTACGCGCAGTACGGCGTCGCCATCCACGCCCTCGTCGATCTCGACTCCGGCGCCATGTGCGGCCACGGCGTGGGGTCCACCGGCCCCAGCGCGGGGCCCAGCAGCCCCAGCGCGCAGGCGCCCTGCATCCTCGGGAGCGGCGGCGGCCTGGTCATCCGCATCGGCTACCGCTCCCCCGGCCCCTGGTACATCGGCGGGGCGTACTCCTTCGCCAAGATGGACTCCCAAAACCTCTTTCGACTCGGCATTTTCCAGCAGCTCGGGGCCGAGATGCGCTACATGCCCGACACCGGCCACCGGGTCGCGCCGTACGCCACGTGGGGCCTCGGGGGCGTCATCTACGGCAACGAGTGGGGCGCCGAGACGGGCGGCGCCATGCTCCTCGCCGGGGGCGGCATGCAGTTCGAGGTCTCGCGCGTGGCCGTGGTCGGCCTCGGCATCGCGTACAAGCCCACCCTCATCGCAGGTTGGACGGACACCGCCGGCTACACGCGCCCCCTGGGCGTCGCCCAGTTCTTCGGGTTCGACTTCCAGCTCGAGGTGCGCAGCGAGGTCGGGCGTCGCTAGTCATCCCGCCCGCGCCGGGGCCACCTCCGCCTCCGCGTGCCCGGCGGGCCTCCGCTCTCGAAATTTCCGGCGACCCGGGAGGGGAGCGGTCGCGCGTGGCTGCCCGCCCCTCACACGGGCCCCCGGCGCCGGCGCTCGGACACGCTTCGGGGCGACGCCGTACTTGACTCGACACCCGCTCCGCGGTCCTCTCGCAGCGTGCTCTGCGACGTGTGCGGCCGCAACAACGCCGACAACCTGACCTTCTGCCAGGACTGCGGCCGGCGCCTGCGACAGCACCGGGGCGTGGCGCCGACACCGCCGAACGGCATGGCAGCGTACGACGGCGGCTCCGCGCTGGCCCTCCAGAGCAAGGGTGCCGGTGGAGAGCCGGTCAAGGAAGCGCCGCGGCCGGCGACGCCCGCGGTGCCTCGTTACGATGGCGCCGCCGCCGGGCTGTCCCGGAGGGAGACCCCGCAAGCGCGCCCTGCGTCGCAGGCTCCAGCCGGATCCTTCGGAGGAGGCGAACCGCGGCAGCTCCCCGTCCGGGCCGCCCTCGGCCGGGCGCCGCCCGCGGCCGGCGGCGCCTGCTTTCTCGTTCGGGCCTCAGGCCGGTGCCGAGCCCGTCCGCCGCGCGCCGCCCCCGCAGCCCCTCCCGTCTCCTGCCGCGGACGCCTCGCCCGCCGGGCAAGCGCCCCAGCCCGGTGCCTCGGCGTCGGTGCCCTGCGCCGAGTGCCGCTCGCCGAACCCGCCGGAGTACCGCTTCTGCGTCGCGTGCGGCGCGCCGCTCAAGCCGGCCGCGCCGGCACCTCCAGCGCCCGTCGCGCCCGACAGCATGGGGCAAGCCCCTCCTTCTCCGTCGCCGACTTTGACCCCTGGGTCGTACGTCGCCTACGACGGCGACAAGATCGTGGGCGCGCCCGTGGTCGACATCGCCGCCTCCGGGGCGGTGCCCCTCAAGGTCGTCACGTGCTCGCGTTGCCGTGGGAACTGCGTCGCGGGCTCGCGCTTCTGCAAGTTCTGCGGCGCACCCTTCGACGAGGGGGCGCGCGCCCGTCCTGGCGCCGCGGATGCCGTCGAGCCGGCCCCGCCCGGCGCGGGGCCCTTCTCGCCCTCGCCCAGCGTTCCCACGCCTCCCGTTGCTCCTTCTTCCGTGGAGCCGCCTCGCACCGAGCTGGGCAGGGTTCCCCTCGTTCCGGTGAACAGGCCCTTGCCCACCGCCTCCGGCGTGGGGCTCCGGGCGGCGATCAACCCGCCCACGCCCATGCCGGCTCTCGCCGCGGCGCCGGTGCCGGCAGCCGAGGCTTCCCCGAAACCGCCAATCGTGCCCCAGGGGCCGCCGCCCCTGCCTGCTGGGGAGCCTCGCTACAACGGGGCCGCGAGCGGCCCACCCGCCTCGCAAGCCAGCCCTCCTGCCCAGGCGAGCTTGCAAGCGAGCCCTAGGCCCCGGCCTCCTGCGCCTCCTGCGGAGCCCCGCCCCACCCCGGTCAGGGATGACGCGCCGCCGGTGGTCGAGGTCCCCAGGCCGGCGCTCAAGCTGCCGCAGCTCCCTTACATCGAGGCCGGGGCGCGGGAGGGCGAGCCCGGCGTACGCAGCGAGGTATCCGAGCTCGCCGGGTCGCCGGTTCCCGCGGTGCCGATAATCCCCAGCCCTCCGCCCGTCCGCGACCGCGAGCCCGCGAAACCTGCGGCCATCGCCGCCCGCGCCCCCGGCCGATGGCAGGGGGGGCGGCTGGTGGTCATCGTCGAGGATGGGTCGGAGGGCCGGAGCTTCTCGCTGGCGGAGGGGCAGCTCGACGTCGGCCGTACGGAGGGCGACATCGTTCTCGAGGACGATCCGTACGTCTCACCGCGTCACGCGCGCCTCCGCCGCGTCGAAGGGGGCTGGCTCCTCCGGGATCTCGGACTCGACCAACCGCGTCTACGTTCGCCTCCGCAAGCCGCACCCGTTGAGAGACGGCGACTTGCTTCTCCTGGGGCTGGAGGTGTTACAGTTTCAGACCGTGAGCGACGGGGAACGTGGGCTGGGTCATGCAGTGCAGCATGGCACGAGCCTGTTCGGCTCCCCGGCGACCCCGAGGCGCGCACGGCTCTGCCAGCGAACGGTCGAAGGTGTGATCCGAGACGTGTACCATCTGTTCCGTGACGAAACGATCATCGGTAGGGAGGCTGGGCGACATCGTCTTCACCGCCGACCCGTTCCTCTCGCGGCGCCACGCCGCAATTCGGAGAAACCCGGTAAGCTCGGAGTTTGCGCTCGTGGACCTCGACTCGTCGAACGGCACGTACGTCGCCATCCGGGGCGAGGTTGCGATCTCGGACGGGGATTTCCTCCGCGTCGGACAGCATCTTTTCCGAGTGGATCTCGGGTAGCCCATGAGCACTACTTCCACCCCCGAGGCCGACGCCCCCGTGAAGGAGTCCTCCCCCGAAGCAGGATCGCCAGGAGCGGACGCGGAAGCGCCCGCGCCCACCTCGACCCCCGAGGCGGAGGCGAAGGAGCATCCGGCCGACGCTGCGCCCGGCGAGAACGGCGTGGCCGACGCGAGTGGCGCGAACGGCGCGAAGGCCGAGCCCTCGGACAAGGACAGCGCGTCCGAAGGCGGCGCCTCCGAAGGCGGCGCCGCTTCCGAGCCGGAGGAGAAGAAGGCGCCCGGTGAGGTGCAGATCCGCCTCTTCGGGCGCACCGACGTCGGTCAGGTTCGCGAGCACAACGAGGACAACTTCATCGTCGCGGATCTGAGCAAAGAGTCCCGCGGGCTGATGGAGTCCGATCGGATGCAGGTCGTCGGCCCGCGCGGCACGCTGCTCGGCGTGTGCGACGGCATGGGCGGCGCCGCGGCGGGGGAGGTCGCCAGCCAGCTCGCGGTCGACATCATCTATCAGCGCATGGCCGTCCCTGACGTGCCGAAGGACCACGACGACCTCGCCGCGCGCCTGGTGCACGCCATCGAGGCCGCCGGCCTGCGCATCTTCAGCGAGGCCAAGCTCGACCGGACGCGGCGCGGCATGGGCACCACGGCCACCATCGCGGCGCTCGTCGACGATCACCTCTTCCTCGGCCAGGTCGGCGACAGCCGGGCCTACATCCTGCGCGGGGACCGGCTCGTCCAGGTGACCCGCGACCAGTCGCTGGTGAACCAGCTCATCGAGGCCGGCCAGTTGACCGAGGAGGAGGCCGAGACCTTCGAGCACAACAACATCATCCTCCAGGCGCTCGGCACCGCGGACACCGTCCAGGTCGACCTGACCTACGTCCACCTCCGCCTGGGCGACACGCTCATGCTCTGCTCCGACGGGCTCTCGGGCATGATCCGCAACGACGAGATCCGCGAGGTGCTCCGCTCCATCGAGGATCCGCTCGAGGCCTGCAAGACGCTCACGGACCGCGCCAACCAGGCGGGCGGGCACGACAACATCACCGTGGTGGTGGCGAAGTTCGAGGGCTCGGCGCTCGTCGAGCCGACCAAGGAGGACGTCGACGGCCTCCGCTACCTCAAGTACCAGCTCCCCGAGCCGGCCGCGGGCACGCAGACCCTCCCCGAGCCCAGCCGGAAGGTGAAGGACCTGAACCAGTCCAAGGTCTCGTCACGCCCGCCGGCCAGGGCCCGCGGTCCGGACATCGAGGTGCGCGAGGACACCTCCGACGATCCCTACGGCGAGGAGGAGGAGACGGCCGACGACGCGCCCGTCCACGCGGGCCCGGACGACCCCATCCACATCCCCACCGACGGGGCGCCCCAGTGGCTCGTCATCATGATGATCGCGAGCGCTGTGGCGAGCGTCACGATCGCCGGGTACTACCTGCTCCGCTGACGCGCTCCGCGCGTCCTCACCCCCCGGGTTCCCCTCACCCCCAGGTCCCCCTCTCCGACAAGGGGAGAGGGAGCCGGGGGGAGGGAGCACGGGGTAACCGCGCCGGTTCCTTGCTGCTTGCGGGCGCCGGCGCCGCGTCGTTCCATGCTTTGGGCGTCGATGCTCCGGATCACGCATACCCGCGGCCGCAATGCCCCCCGCGTCGAGAACTTCGCGGTCACGCGCCTGCGCGCCGGGAGCGCGTCCGGAAACGAGCTCTGCTTCGGCGCCGGTGAAGGCGCCGGCATCGCGCCGCTTCACGCCGAGATCCGGCTCGACGCCGGGGTCTGGCAGGTCGTCGATCGGGGCGCGGCGACCGGCACCTTCGTCAACCACGCCCGCATCGCCCGGAGGCCCCTGACGAGCGGCGACATCGTGACCCTCGGCGGGCCCGGCGGGCCCGAGTTCCGCGTCGAGATGGTGGAGCCCGCGCCGGCGGCGATCTCGATCGCGACGGCCCCCGTCCCCGCGCCCGCCGACGGGCGGGTCGATCTGCCCACCGCCCAGCGCATCGTGGCCGACGCCGTGGCGCGCGCCTCGGGCGAGGATCCGACCGCGGCGATCGTCGCCGCGAAGGTCGCCGAGGCCAGGCGGCGCGCCTCGCGCAACAACCTGCTCCTGACGCTCGGCCTCCTGATCACCTTCGTCGCGCTGGCCGCCGCCGGGCTCGCGGTGTGGGACTCGCAGCAGCGGGCGGGCGTGCTCACCAGCGAGGCGGGGCTCGGCCGCGACAGCAAGGTCGAGCGGCCGAAGGGGAGATCCCCACCCGCGTCTACACCGGCCGGGAGATCTACGACGAGAACCGCGCTGCCGTGTACCTCGTCGGCTGGATCTCGGGGAACAGGGTCGGCGGCGTGTGCACCGCGTTCGCCATCGAGCCGAGCGTCCTGGCGACGAACGCCCACTGCATCGCCGCGTTCAAGGAGAAGGGCGGGCCAGCCGGTCGTCACGCAGAACGAGTCGGGCGGCAAGGTCCGCTACCACATCCTCGCCGCACGGATGCATCCGGGGTACAAGGGCAAGCCACAGCTCCGCGGACGCGCCCGACGTGGGGCTCATCCGCATCGACGGGAAGATGCCCAAGATCACGACGCTGGCCAACGACGCCGAGCTCCACGCGCTCGGCGCCGGCGACGACGTGTACGTGCTCGGCTTCCCGGGCCGGCTGATGGATCCCATCAGCCCCTCCGCCACGTTCCTCCAGGGGCACCTCGGGCGCCTGCTGGCGCTCGGGGAGCGCGAGCCGCGCGGGCCGCGCCAACGCCGTCCTCGTCCAGCACGACGCCGTGACCCGCGGCGGCAACAGCGGCAGCCCCGTCTTCAACCAGTACGGCCACGTCATCGCGATCCACGCCGCCCACCTCGACGACGAGGACGACGTGCAGGTGGGCGGGCAAGAAGACGACCGTCGTCAACGCGTCGCCCTACCGCGTCGCCATGCGCATCGATCTGCTCTGAAGGGGGTTCCGGCGCCGTGAGCATGCGCGTCGTGCACACCTTCGGGCGCCACGCGGGCCTCGTCCAGACGCTCGACAAGGACGTGGTGCGCTTCGGCCGCGCGCCCGGCCGGCAACGTGGTCTTCGACGCCGAGTACGACCGCGACGCGAGCGGCTACCACGCCGAGGCGCGGCGCGAGGGCGGGGGGTGGGTGCTCGTCGACCGGGGCAGCCGGAACGGCACGTTCGTCGGCGGCGAGCGCGTGCAGACGAGGCTGCTCCGCTCGGGCGACGAGGTCATGTTCGGCGCCAAGGGCCCGCGCGTTCGCATCGAGCTCGTCTCGGACCCGGCCGACCCACCCCGACGCGCCGGTCACGTCTCTCCCCACCCACCCGGCCCCCCCATGCCCCCCGGCCCGGCCGGTATGCCCGCCGCCCCAGCCGGCTCCCCTCGCGCGCCGCAGGGCGGCTCGGGCGCCCTCCCCGTCGTGCCGAGCGGAGCCTTCGCTCCCCGGCCGGTGCCCTCCACGCCCTACGTCGCACCCGTCCCCGCGCCGCCCGCGGGCCAGCGCGTGGGGCAGAAGACCATCGCGGCGCTCATCTCCTCGGCCGTCGCCAGCGTGCGCGGGCGCGACAAGCAGCAGACGAGAGGGCGCTCGCCGCCTACATCGATCGCCAGGTCGGCGCCGCCACCGAGGGCCAGCGGCGCACGACGACCGTCCTCGCCGTCCTGCTCGTCACTCGCGCTCGCCGGGCTCGGCGGCCTGCTCGTCTGGAGCCAGTCGTCCAGCGACGAGATCGACCGCCTCCGCCACGATCTCGCGCACCTGCCGCCCTCGGATCCGAAGCGCAAGGAGATCGAGGGCCGCCTCGGCACGCTCCACCCGAGCAACGCCAGCTTCGGCCGCACCCTCTACGACCAGAGCAAGAAGGGCATCTTCATGCTGACGGCCGGCGGGCAGGGCTTCTGCACCGCGTTCGCCGTCCGGCCCAACATCCTCGCGACCAACGCGCACTGCGTCCTCGCGGCCAAGCAGCACGGCGGCAACATCGTCGCGCTCGAGAACGAGGGGCGCGGCGACGTCGGCTTCCCCGTCAGCGACATGCGCGCGCACCCAGGCTACCGGCAGTCGGACCAGAACGCGCTCACGCCCGACGTCGGCATCGCGGTCATCAACGGCAAGGCGGCCGTCGTCCTCACATTGGCCAGCCAGCAGGAGCTCGCCGCGATGGGCGCGGGGGACGACCTCTACCTCATCGGCTTCCCCGGCCGGCTCATGGAGCCCTCGCACCCCCAGGCCACCTTCCTGACGGGGCACGTCGGCCGCATCACCAACGCGAGCGGCCGGCCCGGCTCGTTCGCCGACGACTGGCTCGTGCAGCACGACGCGCAGACCACCCACGGCACGAGCGGGAGCCCCGTCTTCAACGGCAAGGGCCACGTCGTCGCCGTGAACGCCGGCAGCTACCTCGAAGGCGACGAGGAGACCGTGAGCGGTCGCAAGACCGAGGTGGTCCGCGCCTCGCCCTACAAGTTCGGGATGCGCATCGACCTCCTCAACGCCCTCCTCGCGGGGCGCTGAATCGCTATCGGAAAATGACAAGGCAAGGCCCGAAGCTGCAACCACGTACCCGAAGGCGCAAGCGGAGCGGGGTGTGGGGGGCCCCGCCGGGCTCCGCCCGGCGGGGGGAGAGGGCGCGAGCCCTCTCCCGGGACTGACGAGCGACGATGCTGGCCCACGCGCTGCGCCGCTTGCTCTGGACCATCCCGGCGCTCATCGGCATCTCGATCGTCACCTTCCTCTTCCTCTCGTACGTCCCCGACCCGACGGACGACCCCACCTTCGCCGCGCGCACCCCGCGGACCGAGATCGAGCGGCGACGGCGCGAGCGGTTCCTCGACCTCCCCCGCTTCCTGAACCTCGCGCCCCGCGACCTCCGGAGCCGCGTCGACGCGGCGGTCTCCGCCATCGAGCGCGGCGGCGACACGGAGGAGGCCCAGCGCGAGCTCGCACGCCTCGGCGGCGCGGCCCTGCCCTGGGTGATGCCGCGCTTCGACGCCCTCGACCCCGAGAAGCGAAAGGACCTCGCGCTCGCGCTCGCCCCCATCGCCCGCCGCATGGGCCTCGACGGCGCCGAGGAGGCCGAAGATCGGGCGAGCGCGGTGGGCTTCTGGACGCGCTTCTGGGACGACCGTTCCATCGAGTTCCGCCGCGTCTCCGTGCACAGCGCGGTGAGCCGCCTCGTCCGGTACGCCGCGCGCGCGGACGACGTCGTGGAGCTCGACACGTTCGCCCTCGACGACGTGCTCGGCGCCCTCGAGCCCCCCGAGGACGCCGCCGGCGTCACCCGCGCCCGCGCGCTCGTCGACGTCGCCGCGCACGTCACCGGCCGCGACGACCGCATCCCTCCGGACGACGACGCCACCCCCGAGCCGGCGCGCATCGCGGCCGCGCGCGCCTGCGTCGACCGCTGGCAGTCCTTCTGGACGGTGTACCGGAGCGACTTCGTCGCCTTGACCGGCGTCGACCGCCTCGCCGCGACGGTGCTGGAGACCCGGTACGGTAAATGGGGCTACGAGGCGATCGACCCATCGCTTCGGGCGCGTCTCGTGGACCACGCTCGACGGCAAGGTCGCGTTCGGCCCCCCCGTCCTCGACGAGCTCTCCGAGCGCGTGCCCGTCACGATGGCCATCGTCCTCGGCGCCCTCGCCCTCGCCTACTCCCTCGCCGTCCCGCTCGGCGCCCTGGCCGCGGCGTACCGCGGCCGCCGCGTCAACGTGGCCGTCAACCTCGCCGTCCTCGCCCTCTACGCCGCGCCCACCGCGGCGTTCGCCGTCCTGGTGCGCCGCGTGACGGGCGCGGGCGGCGCCTCGAGCGCAGGCGTCGTCGCCTCGACCGTGGTCCTCGCGCTCGCCCTCCTCGCCGCCCCCACCGCGCAGCAGAACGCCTCGCTCTCCCTCGTGATCTCGCAGGACTACGTGCGCGCCGCCACCGCGCGCGGCGCCGGCCACGCCCGCGCCGTCTTCGTCCACGCCCTCCGCAACGCGCTCCTCCCCGTGGCCACGCTGCTCACGACGGAGGGCCCGATGGCGCTCGGCGGCGCCTTCGTCGTCGAGCGCGTCTTCTCCCTCCACGGCGTCGGCGAGGCCACCATCACCGCCGTGCACCGCCACGACACGAGCTGGCTCATGGCCATCTCCCTGATCGCCGCGCTCGTCGCCGTGGTCGGCGTGCTCGTGGCCGACCTCGCCGCCGTGGCCATCGACCCGCGCCTCCGCCCCGCCCTCCTCGCGCGCCGGGGGCGCCGCTGATCGTGGTCCACGCGTCCATCGTCTGGCGTCGCCTCGCGAGGAGCCGTCGCGCCATCCTCGGCGTCGTCCTGCTCGGCCTCCTCGCCATCTCCGGCGTCTTCGCCGAGATCCTCGCCTCGCCCGCGCCCATCGTCGCGAGCGGCCCCCACGGCCTCGCCGTGCTCCCCGGCGTCGTCCACGCCACCGAGTACGCGGGGAAGACGCGCGCCGAGATCGACCAGCTCCACCAGGGCGACGCCGTCGTATGGCCCTGGGTGCGCTTCGGGCCCAACACGGTGGGCGACGCCGGCCCCAACGCCCCCGCGGACGCCGAGCACCCGCTCGGCACGGACGCCGAGGGCCGCGACCTCTTCGCCCGCCTCGTCTACGGCGCGCGCACCGCCCTCGGCCTCTCGCTCGGCGCCGTGCTCCTGGGCATGGTCCTCGGCGTCGCCCTCGGGGGCATCGCCGGCTACGAGCGGGGGTTCTGGGACGACCGGCTCCTGCGCTTCGTCGAGACGGTCGACACGTTCCCGGCCATCATCGTGGTCGCCCTGGTGCGCGCCATCGAGCGCGAGCCCTCCGCGCTCTCGCTGGTGCTCGCGGTCGCCTTCGTCCGCTGGGCCGAGGTCGCCCGCGTCGTGCGCGCCGAGGTGGTGCGCGCGACGGCCGAGGACTACGTGCAGGCGGCGCACGCGCTCGGGGCGTCGCCGGTCCGCGTCTTCGCGCGGCACATCCTCCCGGGCGCCGTGGGCCCGGCCATCGTCAGCTCGGTGTTCGGCGTCGCGTCGGTGGTGCTGCTCGAATCGGCCATCTCGTTCCTCGGGATGGGCGTGGAGAGCCGGGTGGCCTCGTGGGGGGAGACGCTCGCGGAGGGCGCGCGGGATCCTTCGCGGCTACGGCTGTTGCTGCTGCCGGGTGGGCTGTTGATGGCGACGGTGGGGGGGACGTATCTGCTGGCGGCGGCGCTGCGGGATGCGTCGGATCCGCGGGCGGCGCGATCTCCGTAGCAGGCCGCGAGGCGAGGGCTCGGGGCTCGCGGTCAAGGTTACGGTCAGGGCTCACGAGGGCGGCAACGTGCGCGGCTACGGCTCGGGGCTCGCGGTCACGGTCACGGTCACGGTCAGGGCTCACGAGGACGGCAACGTGCGCGGCTAGGGCTCGGGGCTCGCGGTCACGGTTCACGGTCGACGGTCCGCGATCCGTAGTCCGTGCACGTGAGCCGCAGGCCCTAGCCGTGCACGTGAGCCGTGACCGTGACCGCGAGCCGTTGCCGTGAGCCCCGAGCCGTAGCCGCCCACGTTGCCGTCCTCGTGGGCCCCGACCGTGACCGTGTCCGTGAGCCCCCTTCCGCCGGCCTCTTGCGGGGGCCGGTCTCTGCCCAGGCGCGCACTGGTCGCGCCAGCCCCGCGCGCCCTCTCCATGCGCTCCCTGCTTCCCATTGCCAATCTCCCGTTCGAACGACGCGGCGCTGTCACGCCCACTGCGCGCGAGGGGGCAAAGACCGGCCCCCGCAAGAGGCCGGCGGAAGGAGCCTCGTCATGCCTACGTTCCCGTCCCAGCCTCCTCGTTTTGCCCACGAGCGCCTCGATGCGTACCACGTCGCCCGCGAAGCCCTGGCCCAAGGGGAGGCCGTCGCGCGCGAGCTTCCCCGGGGCTACGCCACGTTGGCCGATCAGCTCCGGCGGGCGCTGCTCTCAGCGCACCTCGGGGTAGCCGAGGCGGCGGCGCGGTCCGGTGCTGATAGGGCGGCGCGGTTCCGGTGCGCGCGCGGGGAGGCGTCGGAGGCCGCGGCGGCGCTGGATGCGGTGGTGGTGCTGGGGTTGGTCCCCGCGGCGAGGGTGGAGCAGGTGGTGGCGCTCCTGGCGAGGCTGCACGCGATGCTCACGCGGCTCTGCCGACCGGAGCGGTGAGGCCCGGGCGCGGGGCGCCGTCGCGAGGCGGCGCCCCGGTTGGGGCTCACGGTCAGGGCTCACGAGGACGGCAACGTGCGCGGCTACGGCTCACGGTTCACGGTCAGGGCTCACGTGCACGGCAACGGCTCGGGGCTCACGGTCGACGGCCTGCGAGCCGTTGCCGTGCACGTGCACCGTCAACCGTAGCCGTGCACGTGACCGTGAGGCATGCCCGTGACCGTGAACCGTGAGCTCTGCCCCTGACCGCGAGCCGTTGCCGCGAGCCCCGAGCCGTCGCCGCCCACGTTGCCGTCCTCGTCAGCCCTGTCCGTGACCGCGAACCGCCGGAAATCACTGGCGCCCTCCGCGCACCCGTGATGTGACCCGCGACCTCGAGCCAGATGCGACCGACCCCGCCGACCACCCCGACACGTTCCAGGCTCTCGGCACTCGGTGCCGGGCTCTCTTCGCTGGTCCTCCTCGCGTGCGGCGCTTCGCCGCCCCCCGCGCAGCCGAGCATCGAGGCCCCCGCCGCCACGGCCGCTGGCCCCTCGCCGTCCGTGCAGGCAGTGAGCCTCCCGGCGCCGGTGCCCTCGCCGAAGGAGCCCGAGGTCCTGGCGCGCGACGTGCCGCCCCCGGGTGTCTCGAAGCTCTCGGACGACGAGCGCGCGTTCGAGGAGAAGTCGTGCAAGCCGCTCGTCGACGCGATCGCGGCGGCCGTGAAGAGGAAGAAGCCTGCCGGCGCGGCCGACCGGAACGCGATCGTCGCGTCGCTCCTCCAGGATCCGCCGAAGCTCGCCGGCGTTGACGTCGGGCGCTGCGCCGACCTCATGCTCCGCGACCTGCGCGCATACCTCGCGAGCGCCATCGAGAGCGAAGCCCAGATGAGCATCGGCCGCATCGTCGTCGGCCTCGCGAC
This sequence comes from uncultured delta proteobacterium, assembly GCA_963827955.1. Taxonomy (GTDB): domain Bacteria; phylum Myxococcota_A; class Polyangia; order Polyangiales; family Polyangiaceae; genus CAWHDJ01. The sequence goes on from CAWHDJ010000018.1 coordinate 1,753,847, forward strand.
GGCCATGGAGCGCGACCCGCCGGCGGTCTGCGCCAGCGCCGGCCCCGTCCCCGCCGACCTGGGCGCCCTGGCGGCAGGCCCCTGGGCGAGTCATCCGGAGGACTGGTCCGCGCCGGGCTGGCGGTGTGCGCGCTTCGATCTCGCCGGCCAGCCGCAGCGCTTCCAGTACCAGCTCGTCACCGACACGGCGGCCGGCACGTGGGAGGTGATCGCGCGCGGCTACCCGGTGAAGGGCGGCGCGCCCACCGAGCTCTACGCCCGTGGCCGGATCGAGGGCGGCGTCGTCAAGCCGTCCCGCGAGGTGTACCGCCGCGCCGCGCGTTAGGGCGAAGCGCCCACCCCTCGCCCGACCAGGGCCCCTCGCCGTCGATGACGCTCTCTTCGACGTCGACGGTGCTCTCGTCGACGTCGACGGTGCTCTCGTCGACGTCTACGGCGCTCTCTTCGACGTCGACGGTGCTCTCGTCGACGTCTACGGTGCTCTCGTCGACGTCTACGGCGCTCTCTTCGACGTCGACGGTGCTCTCGTCGCCGTCTACGGCGCTCTCGTCGACGTCGACGGTGCTCTCGTCGACGTCTACGGCGCTCTCGTCGACGTCTACGGCGCTCTCGTCGCCGTCGACGGCGCTCTCGTCGCCGTCTACGGCGCTCTCGTCGCCGTCGACGGCGCTCTCGTCGCCGTCGACGGCGCTCTCGTCGCCGTCGACGGCGCTCTCGTCGACGTCTACGGCGCTCTCGTCGCCGTCTACGGCGCTCTCGTCGCCGTCTACGGCGCTCTCTTCGACGTCTACGGCGCTCTCGTCGACGTCTTCGACCACTTCTGCTCGAATCGCGCGAGCGCCTCGAGCGTCTCGGCCTCGTCGCTGGCGGGATGGACCTCGCGCAGGTCCGCGGCGATGTCCTTACGGTCCCGGTACGGGACGAACGCCAGCGAGTGAGGAGCACGCTGCCACCGGCGCGTTGGGTCAGGTCGACGAGATGGTCGGCCTTGGCGCGAGCCTGGATGCCCCGTGGCGAGTCGCAGAAGGGTGGACGACGACGCGCTTCAGGGCCGGTTGATCGCGATCGGCTTGTCCGTCACGGGCTGCTCCGTCCCGTTCGGCAGGAGCGCGCGCACCTGCGCGACGACGTCACCCTTCGACCAGTCGAAGGTGTGTCCGAAGCAGTTCGCCTCGCCGAGCTCGAGGTCGACGGGCGGCAGAGCAGGCGGCGCGGCGTCGTCCCAGAAGGTGCGCATCGCGCGCGGCACCACGAACGACTGGGTGCGACCCGCGGCGAGGTCGGCGGCGGACTTCGCCGCGACGATCCGGTAGGCCACTGCGCCGCCGTCGAAGGTGAGGTTCGTGGTCTGCGTCTCCGAGCACGTCCAGCTCTCGTGCACCTGGCGCACGCCAATCGACGCGAGCGAGCCCGCAGGCGGCTTCCAGCCCGCATCGACGACGTACGACCAGGAACGCACCGTCGCCCCGTTGTCGTTCAGCAGCTCGACCTGGAGGGGCCCCGGCTGAGCCGCGCCGATCTCCACGCGGAACGTCTTCAACCCCGAGGCGGCGGTGTCGGCCTGGACCTTCACGGTCGCCGCGACCCCGGACGCGTCCTTTGCTGCGATGTGCGGAGGCATCTGCTGCCCCTCGTACTTGCCCCAGTCCGGCACGAGCAGCTCGAGCACGGGGCGTGCCGGGACGCTGCCAGACCACGGCGCCATCACGGGCGAAGGCGGGCCGCACTTCGCGTCCGCGACTTGCGTGACGGCGAGAACGGACGCCGCAGCGGCGACGACGAGGAACCAGGACTCGGGCGAGGGTCGCATGAGCTTCTCCATGGCAGTCTGCGACGGACAACGCGCCGGGAGGGTCTGAGCTTACGCACAGCGCACCGTGTGGGAGCACGCGCGACAATCCACCACGTTGTCGCGGGCAGCGCGCGCGGTTACTTCTTTCGACAACGTGGGCGCGGGGGCTTCCCTCTTCTTCGCGGGGCGGATGCGCGTCGCCGGCGCCATCGCGCTCGGGGGCCACGCCCTCGCCCTGCTCGCGACGAGGCCGCCGCCCCACGCGCCCGAGCCGCCGCCCGTCGTGCCGAGCCTGCCGCCCGAGCCCTTCGCGGAGATCGCCGTCGAGGTCGATCCCGTGCCGGAGCTGCCCGCCGCGCGGCTCCCATCCGAGGCGCCTGCACCGCCGCCGGAAATCGCGTCACCGCTCCCCGCCCCGCCGCACCGGGCGAGCATGGCGCCGGGGATCGCCAAGGCCGGCCCGGGCGAATCGCCCTCCGCGCCGGGCGCCGGCGGCGATCCTCTGCTGCCCGTCGCCACCGCGGCCCTGCCCGCGGTCGCCGCCTCGATCACCGCGCGCCCGGATGCGCTCCCCCCGCCGCTCCTCCCGCTCGCCGTACACGCGCCCCCCGCCGTGCTCGGGGAGCTCGCGGCGCCCGAGGGCGCGTCGCCGACGAGCGCTTCGGCGCAGGTGAGCGGCACGGTCCAGCGCGTGGCGCAGACGGGCGGGCCCCGGCAGGGCCACGGCGTGCTGCGGATCACGGTGGGCGAGGACGGGACCGTGACGGGGGTGAGCGCGTCGGGCACGGGCTGGGACGCCGTCGCCTCGGCGATCCGTGCCGCCCTCGCCGGCCGCCGCCTCCGCGTGCCGAGCGGCGCGCGCGGCGTCGTGATCTCGTTCGCGATCGACGCCATGGTCACGCGCGCGCCCCCCGTCCTCACCGGCGAGGCCCGCGCCCATCCCTCGGGGCTCGGGGGCGATGCGTACCGCGGTGCGGACACCGGGGCGCTGAACATGGCGGTGATCGACTACCGGGCGCTCCTGCCCATCGAGCGGCGCGTGGTGAAGCTCCAGGCGCTCGGCGAGGAGGCGCTCTGAGGGACGAGCGCTACCGCTCCACCTTCACGCCCTTCCAGAACGCGAAGTACCCCTTGATGTTCGCCGCGGCAGGCTTCGGGTCCGGGTAGTACCAGAACGGCGTCCTGGTTCACCTTCCCGTCGACGATCGCGTCGTAGTAGCTGGCCGTGCCCTTCCAGCCGCACTCGGTGTGGGTGCTGCTCTCGCGCACGTGCTCGCGCCGGAGGGCCTCCGGCGGGAAGTAGACGTTGCCCTCGACCACCTCGTAGCGGTCGCTCTCTGCCAGCACTGCCCCGTTCCAGGTTGCCTTCGCCATGGCGTCGCTCCTCGGGGCGAAGCGTAGCGCAGCCGCCCCGCCAGGTGGGAGGGCTCAGCCTTCGTCCTCGTCCTCGTGCGCGGGCACGTGCTCCGGGCACCCGCCTCGCGTCGTCGCCGCCGGGTCGTAGGAGATGCGCCCGCACGTGTCGCAGACGCAGAGCTTCTGCTGGTGGAGCTCGCGGTGCTCGAGGACGTCGACGGCGAAGAGCCCGAGCACGACGTCCGCGAGCGCGTCGCCGTCGCGCACTTCAATCCGCCACTCTCCTCCCTCGCGCCGGATGCGGCCGGAGAAGATCGCCGCGTTGAGGAAGCGGTCGTCGCACGGGGTCGAGAGGAGGCCGCGCAGCGTCATGATGACCTGCCACCGGCTCGCCGCGATCATCCGCGAGACGGGATCCTTCGACGACTTCCGCGCCCCGAGCAGCGCGGCGAAGGGGGGCGGCGCCGAGCCGGGCGCCGGCGTCGAGGCCGATCGTGGGGGCGTGTCCCTGCCGAGCACGCGGGCGTGGGCCCGGAACCAGGCGGCGAGGTCCGCCGCGGTCCAGGCCGTCGCGCCCTCTGTGAACGCGAGCGCCGCGAGCAGCGCCGTCCGGTCCTCTTTGCCGGAGGAGGAGATCGGCGGGAAGGTGATCGGGGCGGCCACGTGGGGTGGGGACAAATATCGGGCGTGCGCGGGGGGCTTGTCGAGCCCCACCGAACGCCACGAGAGCGCCCGTGATCGTGAGCGGACGCGCCGGTGGTAGTCTTCGGGTCAAGCTCCCGCGATGCGACCCGGAGACCTCATAGACCAGCGCTTCACGATCGAACACCTGGCGGTGACTGGCGGCATGGGCGCCATCTACCGGGCGCGTGATCTGAGCAGTGGGTCTCCCGTCGCGCTCAAGGTGCTCCTCGGCGTGCCCATGCACGAGGACGAGGTGCGCTTCGAGCGGGAGGCAGAAGTGCTCGCGGAAGCTCGATCACCCCGGGATCGTGCGGTACGTCGCGCATGGGCTCACGGGCGAGGGCCTGCAATATCTCGCCATGGAGTGGATCGACGGCGAGGATCTCGTCAGCCGCATCCTCCGCTCGCCGCTGTCCATCGCCGAGACGGTGGCGCTCGGCTCGCGCCTCGCGGAGGCGCTCGGCGCGCTCCACGCGCGCGGCGTGATCCATCGCGATCTCAAGCCCGGCAACGTGCTCCTCGCCGGGGGTGCGCTGGAGCACGCCAAGATCGTCGATTTCGGCCTCGCCAAGCTGCCCACGTCGATCCGCGCCACCCTGAGCGGCACCGTGGTGGGGACGCCGGCATACATGGCGCCGGAGCAAGCAGGTAGCGCGCGGGTTCTCGACGCACGCGCCGACGTCTTCGCGCTCGGCTGCATCCTCCACGAGTGCCTCACGGGCAAGCCTGCCTTCGAGGGCGACAACGTGATGGCGATCCTGATCAAGATCGCGTTCGAGGAGGTGCCGTGTCTCCGCGATCTCGGCCTCACCGTGCCACCGGCGCTGGACGATCTCGTTGCGCGCATGCTGTCCAAGGATCCGGCGTTGCGGCCTTCCAACGGCGTCGCGGTCGCGCGCGCTCTCTCCGAGATTGACGTCACCGCCCTGTCCACGCCGAATGCAGACGTTGGGCTCGGTCGAGGCGAGCAGAGGATCGCGTGCATCGTCATCGCAGAGGCTCCTCGGGACGAGCGCCCAGACCCAGCGATCACGACGCTTGTCGGCTCCGAGCCTGTCTGGGCTGTGCGGGCTGCGCGTGGCGTGGTTGAGGCACACGGGGGCCGCCTCGTGACACTTGCCGATGGGGCGATTGCGGTCGCCGCGCAGGGGCCCGGCCTCGCCACGGACCATGCGGCGCGCGCAGCGGGGTGCGCGCTCGCGCTGCGCGCCGCGCTGCCTGGGTGGTCCGTCGCCGTGAGCACGGGTCGCGCGGAGGTGGCGGCGGACCGCGCGGTCGGCGAAGCGATCGACCGCGCGGTGCAGCGGATCCGTATGCGACGGCGCATCACTGGGGCTCCAACTGTCGACCTCGATGAGGTGACCGCGGGGCTTCTCGATCCGCGCTTCGAGGTGACCGCGGGCCCGCTCGGGCTCGAGCTTTCGGGCGAGCGGGACGTGGCCGAGGTCGCGAGGACGCTGCTGGGTCGCCCGACCCCGTTCGTCGGTCGGGATCGCGAGAATCAGCGCGCTCGATGCACTCTTCTCCGAGTGCATGGAGGAGCCGGCGGCGCGCGCAGCCCTGGTGATCGCACCGGCCGGCGTCGGCAAATCGCGCCTCCGCCAGGAGATTCTCCAACGGTTCCGCGCGCGCGGCGGCGTCGAGGTGTGGGTCACGAGGGGCGAGCCCATGCGCGCGGGCGCCCCGTTCGGAGTGATCGCGCCCCTGATCGCCCGCGCTGCCCACATCCTCGACGGCGAGCCCGAACAAGCGCGGAGGCAAAAGCTCCTGGCGCGCGTCGCTCGTAACGTCGCCGTCCCCAATCGGGAGCGCGTGGCCGAGTTTCTCGGCGAGCTGCTAGGCACGCACTTCCCGACCGAGGGCCGGGTCGAGCTTCCGCGCGGCGCTCGCGGATCCACAGCTCCTCGGCGACCAGATGCGCTGTGCCTGGGTCGACTTCGTTCGCGCCGAGACAGCCGCCGGGCCCGTGGTGATCGCGCTGGAAGATCTCCACTGGAGCGACGCGCCGAGCACCGAGTACCTCGACGCCGCCCTGCGGCTCCTGCGCGATCGACCGCTCCTCGTTCTCGGATTCGCGCGCCCCGAGGTGCACGATCAGTTGCCCAGGCTCTGGCACGGGCGCGGCGTGCAAGAAGTCCGGCTGTACGAGTTGTCGCACCGCGCCTGCGAGCGGCTTGCGCGCGACGTGCTGGGCGAGTGCGCTCCGGCCGAGACCGTCACACGGATCGCTGAGCACTCTGCCGGTAACGCGTTCTTCCTGGAAGAGCTCCTCAGGGCCACCGCGGAGGGGCGCGGCGGCGAGCTGCCCGGCACCCTCCTCGCCATGGTCGAGTCGCGGTTCGACGCGCTGGACGCCGATGATCGGCGAGTCCTGCGCGCGGCGAGCGTCTTCGGCGAGGTGTTCTGGAGCGGCGGGCTCGAAGGGTTGCTCCGTGGTGCGCGGGATCTCGGCGAGCGGCTCGCGCACCTCGAAAAGGCGGAGTGGATCGCGGTACGGCCAGGCGCCAGATTCCGCAGCGAGCGGGAGTACGCGTTTCGGCATGCGCTGGTGCGCGAGGCGGCATACGGAACGCTGGTCGAGGAGGATCGCGTGCGCGGGCACCGGCTTGCCGGCGCATGGCTCGAGGCGGCTGGCGAAAACGATGCGGCGGTGCTCGCGGAGCACTACGAGCGCGGCGGCGAGGCGGGCACGGCGACGCGCTGGTACTTCGCCGCCGCCGAACGGGCGCGCGCGCGGCACGCCTATGCGGACGCGGATCGTCTTTACGGCAAGGTGATCGACCGGCAGGACGAGCTGAGCCAAGCCGAGCGAGTCGCCGCTCACCGAGGGCGAGGCCGGGTCCGCTACCCCATCGGGCGCTATCGCGACGCGCTCGCCGATTTCGCCTCCGCGCGGGCGATGGTGCTAGAGCTGGGCGACGTGATGGCGCAGATCGAGATCTTGCTCGACGAGGCGACCGCGCTCGACTGGATGGTCGATTTCAAAGGCTCCAAGGAGCGCGTCGAAGAGGCTGCGGTGCTCCTGTACGGCGTGCGCTCGCCGCTCCTCGACGCGCGCGTGACCCTTGGTCTAGGGAGGTCGGCGCTACGGTTCAGTCGAAATGAAGACGCCGCGACGCTCCTCGAGAAAGCGGCGACAGATGCCGAGATCTTCGGAGACGAGGGCTACGAGACGCTCGTCGTCGCGCTCCTGCTGATGGGCTTCGTCTGCCCTGGGCTCGGGCGGCTCGAAGATGCTCTCCGCGCTCTGGATCGCTCGGTCTCGCTCTGCGAGCTGCACGGCGATCGGCTCCACCTCGCGTTCGCCGTCGACCACCGGGCCCTGGTCTGGGGTTACCTCGGGGACAAGCGGCGAATGGTGGCGGACATGGAGCGCGCCCTGTCGCTGGCGCAGGAGCTTCGCCAGAGCACGGCCGAGTTAATCACCGAGTTCAATTTCGGCGAATTCCTGCTCCTGATGGATGATGCAGATGCAGCCGAGAGCCATATCCGCCGCGTTGCCGTGATCGATCGCGTGCTCTCGGGGGAGCCGGGCCGGGCCGTGGTCAGCTTGCTGGAGGCGCGCCTCCTTCTCCATCGGGGCGATGAGGCCGCTGCGTGCCGGATCGTCAACGTGGTGCGCGACCGACAGGCCGACCTTTGCGCGCGGGGCGAGACTGACACGCTGATGGTGCCCTCGGAGGACGTGCTCTGCACCATGGTGGAGCTCGCGACGGGTGATGCCGGCGACGACGCGTGGGATGCGCTGGAAGCCCGCTCGGAGCGCGTCTCCCTGGGACAGGAGCGGATCGAGGTGATCGAGACGCGCGCGGTCGCGGCGCAGCGCCGCGGCCGCACCGACGAGGCGCGGCGCCATCTCTCGCGCGCGCTCGACCTTGCCGCGCGAATCCCGAACGCCATGGGTACCCGCCTGCGCCGCCGTATGGCCGAGCTGGCCCAGGGCTGAGCGCGCTTCATCGAGCCCTCCCGTCTTTCGTGGATGATCGGGCCCCACCCCGGTGCTAGATGGCGGCTTCTATGAATCCCGTCCGCGCCCTCCCCGCCGTCGCCGGCCTCGCGCTCCTCGCCGCGTGCCAGTCGTCCCCCAAGCAAACGGCAGACTCCGCCCGCCCCGAACCGCCCGCGCCGCCGCCGACCGCTTCGGTGGCGCGCCCCGTGCGCAAGATGCCGGTGCACCCACCTCCTCCCGCCCTGCCGCCGATCCCCGCCCCCTCCGACGTCGCCGCGGCCCCGGCCGACGCGCACAAGGAGACCTCGGGGCTCGCCTCCAGGGTGCTCACCAAGGGGATGGGCAAGGATCACCCCGGCCCCGCCGACAAGGTGACGGTGAACTACACGGGCTGGACGAAGGACGGCAGGATGTTCGACAGCTCCGTGGCGCGTGGCCAGCCGGCGACGTTCCGCCTGAACCAGGTCATCAAGGGGTGGACGGAGGGCCTGCAGCTCATGGCCACGGGCGAGAAGCGCCGGCTCTGGATCCCGGGCGCAATGGCGTACGGCAACGGGCCGAGCATGGGCGGCGCGCCGACGGGCGACCTCGTCTTCGACGTCGAGCTGATCTCCTTCGTCCCGTCGCCCAAGCCGCCGCCCGTCCCGACCGACGTGAAGGCCCCGCCCGCGAACGCGACGAAGACGGCCTCGGGGCTCGCCTACCGGATCCTCAAGAAAGGCACGAGCACGCAGTCGCCGAAGGCGACCGACCGCGTGGTCGTCAACTACTCGGGCTGGACGACGGACGGCAAGATGTTCGACAGCTCGATCACCAACGGCGAGCCGATCACCTTCGGGCTGAACCAGGTCATCAAGGGTTGGACGGAGGGCGTGCAGCTCATGCACGTGGGCGACACGGCGCGCTTCTGGATCCCCGCCAACCTCGCGTACGGCGAGCACCCCCGCCCGGGCGCGCCCGCGGGCATGCTCGTGTTCGACATCGAGCTGATCGAGATCAAGTAGCCGGGGGGGTGAGGGTGCGCTGATCGCGATCGCCGCGCGCAGCGCCCGCCCTGATCGCGATCACCCGTCCGCCCGGCTTTCGCCGCGGATTCGCGCCGGTTCTCCGCGGCACGCGCGCTGCACATGGGTGGCTCCGGAAGGAGCCCCCATGTCGATGACCCCCAGGAGCACGTCCGAAGGTTCCATCTCGTTCTCGCTCGCGGAGCTCGCGCGCATCGAAGAGGAGCGCATGCGGGAGGAGGAGGCGCAGCGCGCCCGCGCCCGCGAGCGCGAGGCCCGCGCCCGCGAGAAGGCCGAGGTGGATCGGCGCGCCGCCGAGGCGGCGCGGGCCCTGGCGGAGGGGGAGGCGAAGGCGCGGCGCGAGCGGGAGGAGGCCTCAGCGCGGATCCGCGCCGACGCGCGCGAGCGGGCCGCCGCCGACGTGGCGCGCATCGAGGCCGAGGCGCGGGCCCGCCTCGACGCGGACAACGCCCAGCGCGCCCACGAGCTCGCCGTCCTCCGGACGCGCGCCGAGGGCGGCCGGCGCCGCCTCGTGGGGGCGCTCGGCGCCGCGCTGCTCGTGGCGATCGCCGGCGGCGTCGTGGCCTCCTACCAGGCCTCGGATCGGATCGCGCGCCTCTCGCAGGAGGCGGGCGAGCTGCGCGAGGCGGGGCAGGCGCTCGCGCGCGAGCGGGAGCAGGGCAAGGCGATCGAGCTCGCGGCCCTCGACCGGCGCTTCGCCGCGCTGCGCGCGCGGTCCGCTGCGGGTGACACCGACGAGGCCCGGAAGGTCGCGGAGGCCGCGCGCCGCGCGGTGGACGAGAGGGCGCTGGACCACGATCGCCTCCGCGCGTACGGCGACGCGCTCGACGGCCTCGAAGCGCGCCTCGACGGCCTCTCGCGGCTCGCGGCGCTCGACCGCCGCCGCGCCAATCTCGCGGCCTGGGCCGGGTCCGTCCGGCAGGCCGACCTGACGGCGGACGCCCAGCACGCGGCGGCGGTGGCCAAGGCGGCAGGGACCGATGAGGCCCTTCGGGCTTACGAGGGGGCGCTCGATCGGCTGCACGAGGCGCTCGCCCAGCCGCGTGGAGCGGGGGCGGTCCGGGTGGCGACCGGCGAGAAGACCACGGGGCCGGCGCGCGCATGCCTGAAGGGGGATCCGGGCTGCGATCTCGAACGGGACGCCGATTTTCTGAGAGCGCGCCGCCGCCCATGGCAGCCTGGGCTGCCCGATGCCCAGGGACGTGCCGAGCACGAGCGAGCACCGCGGCCCGGCGCCGCCGGATGGGGGCCGGCCGCGGCCCGCGCTGATCTGCGCGTTCCCGCGGCCGGCCGCGCTCCCGCTGCCCGACTCCGGCGACGTCGTTGGCCGCGCATGGCTCGCCGCGAACGGCCTCGCCGACACGGAGGTCTCGGGCCGGCACCTCCGCGTGGACCGCGCAGGCGGCGTGCTTCGGGTCGCCGACGCCGGCTCGCGCAACGGGACGTGGGTGAACGGGGCGAGGCTCGGCCCGCGCGATCTCGCGCCGCTCGACGACGGCGCCGTCCTTCGCATCGGGCGCACCCTCTTCGTCCATCGCGAGGCCCTCGCGGGGCCTCTCACGCCTGCCGCGCCCGTCGGCGGCCTCGTCGGCCCCTACGGCCTGCGCGCCGTCGCCCGCGGCGTCGAGGGCCTCCCCCGGAGCCGTCCCGGAAACGTGCTCGTCGAGGGCGAGACCGGCGCGGGGAAGGAGCTGCTCGCGCGGGCCGTCGCGGCGGCGCTGGGGCGCGCGTCGCCGTTCGCGGCCGTGAACGTGGCCGGCCTCGCGCGCGGCGTCTTCGAGTCGCAGATGTTCGGTCACGTGGCCGGCGCCTTCTCGGACGCGAAGAGCGCCGCGCCCGGCATCGTCGCGGCGCACGACGGGGGCGCGCTCTTCCTCGACGAGATTGGCGAGCTCGACCTGGATCTCCAGGCCAAGCTCCTGCGGCTCCTGGAGAACCGGGAGGTGCTCCCGGTCGGCGCCCAGCGGGCCATGCGCGTGGACGTCCTGGTCGTCGCCGCGACCAACCGCGACCTCGAGGAGATGGTCGAGGGCGGCGCGTTCCGGCGTGACCTCTTCGCCCGGCTGGCGATGGCGCGCGTCCGCCTCCCGGCGCTGAGGGAGCGGTGCGAGGACGTGTTCGCCGTCGCGGTGGAGCTCGCGCGGCGGGCGGGCGGCGATTCTCGTGGCCGAGCGGGTCGAGGTGGAGGCCCTGGAACGGCTGCTCCTGGAGCCCTGGCCGGGGAACGTGCGGGAGCTCGACGCGGCGCTCGCGGCGGTCCGGCGGCTGGATCCGGAGCCCGGGCTCCGGCTGTGGGCCGTGGAAGAGGTGCTGGGCGAGCGGAGCGGGGAGGGGGGCGCGCTCACGGAGGAGGCCGTCGAGGCGGCCATCGAGGCGGAGGGGGGCAACGTGACCCGGGCGGCGTCCCGCCTGGGAGTGTCCCGGGGGAGGCTGCTCCGCATGCGCAAGCGGGGAAACGAGGCCGACACGCGCGGGGCACAAAGAAAGAAGAGGACGTAGTTCGCTGCTACTTGCAGGTAAGAAAAGTTCTAATTAACTTCTCGACTGTCGATGGGCTCCACCGCTGCTTCCCGGCACCGTTCGAGATCGTCCGGCTCCTCGGAGCGGGTGGACGAGATGCTGGCGTGCGTGCGCGCGTCCGGCCTGAAGCTCACCCCGCAGCGCATGGCCATCGTCCGTGAGCTGGCCGCCGATCCGACGCACCCGACGGCGCAGGAGCTGTTCGAGCGCCTCCGCCCGGCGCTTCCGACGATGAGCTTCGCCACCGTGTACAACACGCTCGACGCGCTGGCGAACGCAGGCCTCTGCGCCGCCCTCTCGCTCGCCCCCGGCGCCGCCCGCTTCGACCCGAACATGCGCCCGCACCATCACGCGGTCTGTGACCGCTGCGGCCTCGTGAGGGACATCCCGGTCACGTTCGGGGGGGCCGAGACCCCCCCAAACCCGTCGGTCACGTTTGGGGGGGCCGAGACCCCCCCAAACCCGTCGGTCACGTTTGGGGGGGCCGAGACCCCCCCAAACCCCCCGGATGCCGCGCCGGCGGCGCTCGTGTCGGAAGGCAGCGCGGTCGAGGGGGCGGCCGGCTTCGTCGTGCGCTCGGTCGAGCGCATCTACCGGGGCCTCTGCGCCGCGTGCGCGAAGGTCGACGCCGGTGCCCACGCCTCGGGCCGGAGGGCGCGCGGCCAGTAGATCCCGGCCCTCGGGGCACCCGCCCCGTGGGACCACGCGCACCGGGCCTTCGCCGGTGCGGCATCACACAGGACAAGGAGACATCCCATGGCTGGCAAGCTCGCAGGAACCAAGACCCACCAGAACCTGAAGGACGCGTTCGCTGGTGAGTCGCAGGCGAACCGCCGCTACCTCTACTTCGCAAAGGTGGCGGACGTGGAGGGGCGTCCGGACGTCGCCGGCCTCTTCAAGGACACGGCGGACGGGGAGACGGGACACGCCCACGGGCACCTCGACTACCTCAAGGCGGCGGGCGATCCGGCCACCGGGCTGCCCATCGGCAACACGGAGAAGAACCTGAAGAGCGCCGTCGCCGGCGAGACGCACGAGTACGAGACGATGTACCCCGGCATGGCGAAGGAGGCCCGCGCCGAGGGCTTCGACGACATCGCCGAGTGGTTCGAGACCCTCGCCAAGGCCGAGAAGTCGCACGCCGGCCGGTTCAAGAAGGCGCTCGACTCGCTCGACTTCTGAGCGAGCGTGCCCGCGCCCCGCCCCCGTACGTCGCGGGGGCGGGTGCCGCGGCGCCATCACCCGTCCGCCAAGGAGACCTCCGTGAGCGTGATCCCGCGAACGCCGGCCGCGCCGCCGGCCACGAGCCCCACCGACAGCCGCTACTACGAGCCGCGCGATCTCGAGGCGGAGCTGCGCCGCGCCTTCCAGATCTGCCACGAGTGCCGCATGTGCGTGAACTACTGCGGCTCCTTCCCCGAGCTCTTCAGGCGCATCGATCGCGACGTCGACTCGGGCGCCGCCGAGGGCGCCGAGAAGCTCGACGACGCCGACTTCAAGGCCGTCGGCGACCAGTGCTGGCAGTGCAAGCTCTGCTACATCAAGTGCCCCTACACCGCCGACGAGGGGGCCGCCGAGCTGCTCGACTTCCCGCGGCTGATGGCGCGCGAGCGCGCGGCGCGCGCGCAGCGCGAGGGCATCCCCCTCGTGGACCGGATCCTCGGCGAGCCGCAGACGATTGGGAAGCTCGGCTCGGGCTTCGCGGCGCCGGTGGCGAACCTCGTGACGAGGAGCCAGCTCCTCCGCAAGGTGCAGGAGAAGGCGACGGGCATCTCCGCCCAGTTCCCGCTCCCGCCCATGGCCGAGCAGCCCTTCTCGCGCTGGTTCGCCGGCCACGAGAAGCGGGGCATGCTGCCGTCCGCGGGGAGCTCGGCGAGGTGGTGCTCTTCGCGACCTGCTACGGCGAGTTCAACACGCCGCGCGTGGTCCGCGCGGCGACGCTGGTGCTGGAGCACAACGGCTACCGGGTGCGCTACCCGGGCGTCGGCGAGGGCGCTGGGGCGGAGGCCGAGATGCTCACGTGCTGCGGCCTGCCCAACGTCGACGGCGGCGACGTCGCCGCCGCCACGGCGAAGATCGAGCACAACACGGCGCTGTTGCTCCCCTACGTGCGCGCCGGCCTCAAGATCGTGGTCCCCGCGCCCTCGTGCGGGATGATGATGAAGCGCGAGTGGCGCGAGTACGTCCCCACGCCCGAGGTGGCCGAGGTCGCGGCAGCGACGATGGACCTCATGGAATTCCTCGTCGTGCTGGGCAAGGAGAAGAAGCTCAAGCGCGAGTTCAAGAACGGGCTCGGCGCGGTCGCCTACCACGCCGCGTGCCACCTCCGCGCGCAGAAGATCGGGTTCCCGGGGATGCGGGTGCTGAACGTCGTCCCCGACACCGAGGTGCGGATGATTGAGGAGTGCTCCGCGGTCGACGGGACGTGGGGGATGAAGGCGGCCCACTACGAGACGGGCCGCCGCTACGCGCGCAAGCTCGTGCGCGGCGTCGAGGCCGCGGAGCCCGACGTGGTGGTGACGGACTGCTCGCTGTCCGCGCTCCGCATCGGCAAGGAGAACGAGGTCTCCCCCCTTCACCCCGTCGAGGCGCTCGCCTGGGCCTACGGGCTCGTGGACGCGCCTCCCACGCTGGGGGAGACCGCCGGACGAGGGAAGGAGGAGGCGACGTGAGACCCATCGAGCGCAGCGAGATCCTGCCCATCGGAGAGTACGAGACCATCCGCCCGCGCTTCCGCGCGCGGGTGATCGAGGAGAAGAAGGCGCGCCGCGTCACGGTCGGCGAGCACATCTCCGCCGTGCTCGAGAACCGAGACACGGTGCTCCTCCAGATCCAGGAGATGCTCCGCACCGAGCGGATCACCTCCGAGCCGGCGATCGGGCACGAGATCGAGACGTACAACGAGCTGCCTCCCCGGCGATCGGCAGGTCTCGATCACGCTCTTCGTCGAGATCGCCGACAAGGCCACGCGCGACCGGATGCTCGTCGAGCTCGCGGGGCTCGAGGACGTGGTGGCGCTCGAGGTGGACGGCGCGCGCTTCCCCGCCGCCGGGCCCCGGCCCGCCGGCTTCACGCCGGGCGTCACCACGGCCGTGCACTACCTCAAGGCGACGCTGAGCCCCGAGGCGGCCGATGCCGTCGCCGCCCGGCGGGCGAAGGTCGCCCTCGTCGTGGCCCACCCGAAGCTTTCGGTGCGCTCCGAGCTCGGCCGCGCTACGCTCGCGGCGCTCGCGGAGGACCTGAGCACAAAGTGATCGCGTTCGAGCGCCCCATCAAGTTCGAGGAGGTCGACGCCGCCAACATCGTCTTCTTCGCGCGGTTCGTCACGTACGCGCACGAGGCGATGGAGCACTTCTTCGGCGCGCTCGAGGGCGGCTACGCCGGCCTCATCCTCGACCGGCGCGTCGGGCTGCCCGCGGTCCACGTCGAGATTGCCTTCACCGCGCCCGCCCGCTACGGCGACGTCCTCCGCATCGAGACGCGCGTCGCCCGCATCGGGAACCGGAGCACCGTCCTCTGGTACCGCATGCACCACGCGGGGGGGTCGGGCGACGGCCGCCTCGTCTGCGAGCTGAAGCACACCGTCGTGACCACGGATCTGCGCACGCTGACGTCGTGCGACATGCCGCTCGACGTGCGCACCCTCCTGGCCCAGCACCTCGAAGCACCAGGGGAGCAAGAGCCCCACCGCGCGTGACGGGCGTGAGCACGCGCCGCCGCGTCGACGTGCAGCTCGTCCGCGACGGCGCGCACTACCACGAGGTGGTGATGGGCGCCGTCGCCCGTGCGCGCGTCAGCGTCTGGATCGCCACGGCCAACGTGAAGGGCCTGCGCGTCGAGGCCCCGCGCGGCACGCGGGCGCGCGCCCGCCGCGCCTACGTGTCGGTCCTCGAGCTCTTCGCGGACCTCGCCTCCCGCGGGGTGGAGCTCCCGGATGCTCCACTCCGGCGTGCCCTCGCGCGCCTTCCGCGCCGACCTCGCGCGCCTCCCGCGCCTCGCCGCCGGGGGCCTCCCCATGCGGCGCTGCCCCCGGGTCCACCTGAAGATGATCGCCGTCGACGGCGCCATGCTCTACCTGGGCTCGGCCAACTTCACCGGCGCCGGGCTCGGCGCCAAGGGGGCGACGCGCCGCAACTTCGAGGCGGGGGTCCTGACCGACGACGACGTGCTGCTCGACGAGATGCAGGGGGCGTTCGACGCGATCTGGAGGGGCGCCGAGTGCGGGCCCTGCGCGCTGCGGGCGGTCTGTCCGGCGCCCATCGACGCGCTCGTGAAGGGGGAGGGGGCCCCGCCTGAGCCGAAAGCCCCACGCCGCGCGTCCAGACCGAGACGCACATGATGCGACCCCGGTCCCTCGGCACGCTCGCGGTGTTGTCGGCTTCCCTCCTCGCCGCGTGCGGCGGCGCCGCTCCGGAGGCGATGACACCCCCTGCACCGCCGCCGCAGCCGAGCGCCGCGGCGGCGCCCGCGCTCCAGAGCCCGGGCGACAAGTCCCTGTCCGCGGAGGGCGCGGTCGCCGCGGTCGACAGCGCCGAGCGCGCGATCGACCAGGCCCTCGGCGTCGGTTCCCAGAGCACGGCGCTCGCGCAGTCGGCCGGGCAGACCGTCGCGCCCCTCGCACCTCCGCCCCCGCCCGCGCCGCCGGAGCCTCCGCCCCCGCCTGCAAAGACACGGGCGTCCCCGTCGCGCGAGCCTGCCAGCCCCAAGAAGGCGACCGTCGAGGAGGCTCCTCGCGCCGCGCCGGCGGCCGAGACGTGCGGGACCGCGTGCAGCGCCCTCGCGTCGATGGAGCGCGCGGCCGAGCACCTGTGCGGGATCACGGGCGCCGCCGACGATCGCTGCACCGGGGCGCGCACGCGGGTGAAGAACGCGTCGGCGCGCGTCCATGCAGTTTGTCCATGCGGGCGCCCAAGCGCGCCCTAAATGGCCGAGCGCGATCCTGACACAACGATGGAACCCACGGGCGTGAGCCCGCGGACCGGAGCCTCGCGCGTGAGCGCGGGGACCATGACGTCAGGGGCTGTGCCGCGGCCTCCGCGTGCTGACGCGCGCGGCTCCGGTCCGCGGGCTCACGCCCGGGGTTCCATACGTTGCTCAGCGGCTCCTTGAACGAGGATCGTGCTCGTTGATTTAGAGCGGCGTGCGTTTGCATTGGGTACGCGCCTACCGAACCGCGAGCGCGAGCGAGCGGGTGCCAGAAGGCGCGACGCTTTCGTGCCCTCGCATGCGTAGCGCTACAGGCAGCGCGACGCGGGCAAGGGCGTGGCGCGTAGGCGCCCTCTGGCACCCGCTCCCTGGCGGTCGCGGTTCGGTATGTACTCATCCCGAACGCACGCCGCTCTAGACGCCCTGCCTGCAGCCAGTAGCGGCTACGCCGCGCTCCTGCAGGCGGTTCGAGGCGCCTCCACCTTCTCCCAGCACTCGAGCGGCCCGGTGACCATCGCCTCCCGCGTCACCAGGCGATAGCCGGGCGGCAGCGCGCCGCCGAGGCCGTGGTACGTGACCACGCGCGCGCCACGCCGCGCCGCGGCGAGCGCGGCCTGCGTCCTCGCGACGTCGCGGCGGTAGCGCGCCGCCCCCCTCTGGGCCGGCGCGCCCGTGGGATCCGGCTCCAGCGCCTCCGCGAACGGGTTGAAGAAGTAGAACCCGTCGAAGGGCTCGAACGCGAGGCGCTCGATCCGGCCGAGCACCCAGCGGATCCTGGAGAGCTCGAACGCGGCGGCCGCGCGGCGCGCGCCATCCAGCCGATCGCGGCGCTCCTCGAGCCCCGTGAACGACGCGCCCGTCACGAGCGCGCCCACGATGCAGAACTTTCCCACGCCCGCGCCCACGTCGAGCACGCTCGACGCGCCGCCCTCCACGAGCAGCGTCGCGGCCCGCGCGGCGACGGCGACGGGCGTCCAGTGCTTCGCGGACAGGAGGCGCATGTGCTCGGCGTACACGCGGTCGAACGCGCGGTCCGCGATCGGGCGGCCCGCGCGGATCGCCCGGGCGACGCTGTGCAGCTCGGCGGCGTCCATGACCCCACCGCTCCAGCACGAGCCGCGCCGGAGCGCGGTCAGGCCGTCTCGGCGCCCGTGGGCACGAGCGCGGGCTCGGGCGGCGGAGAGGACGCGGGCTCGTCCTTGAAGGCGTCGCGCACGCGCGGCGGCGGCGTGTGGAGGTCCCACACGAGGCCGACGGCCGCCATCGCGCGGAGGACGTAGTACGTGAGGTCGATCTCCCACCAGAAGAAGCCCTGGTTGACCGAGCGCTGGTAGTAGTGGTGGTTGTTGTGCCAGCCCTCGCCCATCGTGATGAGCGCGAGGACGAGGTTGTTCTTGCTGCTGTCGGTCGTCGCGTAGCGGCGCCGCCCGAACACGTGGGCGAGCGAGTTGATGGTGAAGGTGCCGTGCCAGAGGAGCACCGTCGAGACCAGGAGCCCCCAGACGAACGCCCACCAGCCGCCCGCGAGGAAGAGCCCGAGGCCGAGCGCGACGACCGGGACCAGGAAGTGGCGGTCGAGCCATCGCAGCTCCGGGTACGCGAGGAGGTCCTTCACCCTGCTCTCGTCGGTGGCGTCGTACTTGGTCGAGACGATCCAGCCCACGTGGCTCCACCAGAAGCCGTCGCGCTTGGCCGAGTGCACGTCGCCGGGCAGGTCCGAGAACTTGTGGTGCGCGCGGTGGTGCGAGGCCCACCAGAGCACGCCCTTCTGGGAGCTCGTCATCGCGAGCACCGCGAAGACGAGCTGCACCGCGCGGCTCGTGCGGAAGCTCTTGTGCGAGAAGTAGCGGTGGTACCCCGCCGTCACGCCGAACATTCGCACGTAATAGAGGACGACCGCGAGGAGCAGCCCCTTCCACGACCACCCGAGCAACCACACGCCGGCCACGGCGGCCACGTGCACCAGGTAGAACGGGACCGCCTTGAACGAGGTGCGGCGGCCGTCCGGGCCGATTGCGGATTGGACCATGTTGTGACGCTAGCGCCCCCCGCGTCACGGCCCGGTCATGGGTTGCACACGAGTCGTCCTGCGAAGCACCGTACGCGTTCACGTCTGCCGCTCGCTCGCTCGGCGCCGGGCCCGACCGCGCAGAGCGGCGGCTGCGACCGCGGCGTTGCTCGCAAATCCGCAGCGGATCGCTCGCGGTGCCCCGCGTTGACCGCGCGTCAGGCGCCTTGATACCATCTGCCGGGCAATGGGGGGCACCCTCGCGGGCAGCAAGTACGAGCTGGAACGCGAGGTCGCGCGCGGCGGCATGGGGTCGATCTGGATCGCCTTCGACCCGAACCTGAAGCGCCGCGTCGTGCTCAAGAAGATGCTGTGGGAGGAGAGCGCACCCCCGGAGCTGCGCGACCAGTTCGAGCGTGAGGCGCAGGCCATCGCCCGCCTCCGGTCGCCGCACGTGGTGCAGATCTTCGACTACGGCATCGAGCCGGAGGGGACGCCCTACATCGTCATGGAGCTGCTCGACGGCGAGACGCTCGACGAGCGGCTGGAGCGCCAGAAGCGGCTCACGCTCCCCCAGGTCGCCGACATCGTGAACCAGATCGCGCGCGGCCTCGGCGCGGCCCACGCCGCCGGCATCGTCCACCGCGACCTCAAGCCCTCCAACGTCTTCCTCTCCCGCAGCGACGGGGGCGAGACGGCCAAGCTGCTCGACTTCGGCCTCGCCTGCACCACGGTCCCGTTCACCCCCGCGCCCGTCCAGTCACACCCCCCCGCCCCGCAAGCGAGCGTCGAGGTCGTCACGGACGGCGCGGACGGCGCGGCCGAGCCGGCGCACGCCCCCGCCTGCCCCATTGCGATAGACCCGCCCGTGGCCCCGCCCACCCAGTCACACCTGCCCACCCCGCGGGCGAACCCTGGGCCCGGGCCCGGACAGCGGGCGCTGGTCGAGCAGGAACATGGTCCTCGGCACGCCGCTCTTCATGGCGCCGGAGCAGCTCGAAGGCTTCGGCGCGCTGAAAGACGGAGCGGCCCCCGGCCCCTCGCCGAGGGCGGGCCGAGCCGGCCCCGATCTGCGATCCGACCTCTGGGCGCTCGGCGTGATCTGCTACCGGGCGCTGTCCGGCGGGTACCCGTTCCGCCCTGGGTCGCTCATCTCGATGTTCCGGAGCATCCGCCAGGACACGCCGCCGAGCGTGTCCGGGCTCGTGCCCGATCTGCCCGCGGAGGTGGACGCCTTCTTCGCCCGCGCGCTCGCCAAGGATTCCGCGCAGCGCTTCCAGTCCGCGCGGGAGCTCGCGGGCGCGCTCTCGACGCTCGCGGAGCGCGGCGCCGAGGGGCGGCCGACCAAGGTCCTGGTCGTCGACGACGAGCCGGACATCGTGCGCCTCGTGCAGCAGCGCTTCCGCCGCCAGATCGCCGCCGGCGTCTTCTCGTTCGTCTTCGCCGAGGACGGCGCGTCGGCGCTCACGCAGCTCGAGCACCACCCGGACGTCAACGTCGTCCTCACCGACATCAACATGCCCGGCATGGATGGCCTGACCTTCCTCGAGCGGGTGGGCGAGGTGAACCCCATCGTGAAGACGTGCATCATGTCGGCGTACGGCGACATGGCGAACATCCGCACGGCGATGAACCGCGGCGCGTTCGACTTCCTCATCAAGCCGCTCAACTTCAAGGACGTCGAGGCGGTCATCGTCAAGACGGCCAAGCACGTGCGCGCGACGCGCGACACCTTCCGCTCGGCGCAGGAGAACAAGATCCTCCGGATGTTCTTCGGCAGGGGCGTCGTCGATCGGCTCCTGCCCATGATCCGCGCCACCGATCACGCCGGCGCGGAGTCCTATGTCGCGACGTTCGTGTCCGTCCGCGTCTGCGACTTCGCCCGCGTCGCGGGGCACGTGTCCGACGACGTGGCGCTCCGCCGCCTCAACGCCGACTTCGAGGTGATCGTGCCCGAGCTGACGGCCCACGGGGGCGAGGTGGACGCCTTCCAGGACGACGCGCTCCTCGCCGTCTTCCGGGGGGAGGGCGCCGCGGCGCGGGCGCTCTCGGCCTGCGACGCGGCAATCGAGCGCGTGCGCGTCGCGGCGGAGCGCTCCGGCCCCGAGTCGTCCTACGCCGCCGGCGTCGCCATCGGCGCCAACTCGGGCGTGGTGGTGTGCGGCGGCGTCGGATCGAGCGCGCTCGGGCGGCTCGACTACACGCACATCGGCGACGTGGTGAAGCGCGTGGCCCGCTTCCAGGCCGTGGCCGGCGCGCACGAGATCATCGTCGGCGCCGCGCTGCACGCGGCGGCCGCCGGCACGTTCGACAGCGAGCCCGCGGGCGTGCTCGAGGTGGCTGCGGAGCTGCCCGCCGTCCCCGCCTTTCGCTTGCGGGGGCGCCTCGCCCCGCCGCAGACCGAGCGCTCGGCGCTCGCGGAGACGATCTCCCTGGCGTCCTCCGTCCCCGACCTGTCGGCGCTGCAGACCTCCGCGGTTTGAAGCGCCTCATGTGCAGTTGAACATGGCGGATGTCCAGCTGGACGACCCGCGAGGTGCAACTGGACATCCCCTGCGCCCCGTCCGCGTGGAGGCACTCGTCTCCACCCCTGGAGGCGGGAGCCTCCATCGCCGGCCTCCCGGCCAGCCGTGATCCCCCGGCAATCTGCGGATCCAGCGCCATGACGGCGCATGGCCCGTGCGTTGCAATGGGAGCCTTGCTCGGAGGCACCCATGAACGCCCGCCACAGCCTCGCTGCTGTGCTCCTCGCCATCGCAATCGTCCCCACACCGGCCTTCGCCGACGTCTCGGACGCGGACCGCGCCACGGCGCGGGCCCTCACCCTCGAGGGGTACGAATCCCTCGACCGGAAGGACTTCGCCACCGCCGCCGACCGCTTCCGGCGCGCCGACGCGCTCTTCCACGTACCCACCGTCACGCTGGGCCTCGCCCACGCGGAGGTGGGGCAGGGCAAGCTCGTGAGCGCGCTCGCCACGTGCAGCCGCATCGTGCGCGAGGGCGTGGGGCCGAACGCGCCGCCCGCCTTCGTCAAGGCGGTGGAGGACGCGCGCCGCGAGATCGACGCCCTCACCCCCCGCATCCCGAACGTGATCATCACGGTCCAGGGCCCTGCCGGCGCCGCCGTGACGAATCAACGGCGTCGCCGTGCCGGCGGCCGCGCTGGGCGTGAAGCGCCCGGTGGATCCGGGCGCGCACGTAATCCGCGCCGACGCGCCCGGCTTCGCGGCCAAGGAGGTGCACGTGACCATCCTCGAGGGGAAGGTGGAGAGCGTCACCCTCGAGCTCTCGCCCGCGAAGGAGGCCCCCGCCCCGGTCGCGCCCGCGGCCCCGCCGCCCCCGCCGCCTCCGCCGCCGATCGCCGCGCCGCCTCCGGCACCGCCTCCGCCTCCGCCGTCCCCCACGCAGAAGTACGTCGGCATCGCCGCGCTCGGCGTGGGCGGCGCCGGCCTCCTCGTCGGCGCAATCACCGGGGGGGCTCGCGGTCGCGAAGCACAGCAATCTGGTCTCGCAGTGCCCCGGCGGCCACTGCCAGAAGAGCCAGGAGGCGAGCCTCGGCTCCGAGGCCAGCGCCTACAGCACGCTCGGGGCCGCCTCCACGGGCGGGTTCATCGCGGGCGGCGCGCTCGTGGCCACGGGCGCCATCCTGCTCGCGACCGCGCCGCGCGTGAAGGTCACCACCGGGGCGGCCGTCTCGCCGGTGGTCGGGCTCGGATTCGTCGGGTTGGAAGGTAGGTTCTGATGAGAACGCGTGCTCGCTTCGTGACGGGGGGCTTCCTCGTCCTCGCCTGGTCGTCCGGCTGTACGAGCCTGCTCGGCGGCGTCGATTTCAACGGCAACACCGGAGGATCCTCCTCGAGCAGCTCCACCGGCAGCTCCAAGACCTCCAGCACCGGCACCGGCGGCGCCGGCAGCTCCACCGGCGGCTCCAGCGCCGGCACCGGCGGCTCCAGCGCCGGCACCGGCGGCTCCAGCGCCGGCACGGGCGGCGCCGGTGGGGCCGCGCAGAGCAGCAGCGTGTCGGGCACCGGCGGGGCGTCGAAGCTCCAGCGCGAGCACCGGCGGCGGCGCGACCACCTCCTCCAGCTCGAGCTCGAGCTCGAGCTCGAAGCCCAGCTCCGGCACGCCTCTGAACTGCGTGAGCGACCTCTCCAACATCGGTACCGGCGACTTCACGGTGTCGTTCACCCTCCAGACGACGCAGACGGACAGCTCGATCGCGCTCCTCAGCCAGCGCGGAAGCTGCTCGGCCGCCAACTTCTGGGAGATCCGCATCCAGAACAACGTCCTCGTCGTCGAGACCAACGACGTCTCCAGCGGCAACGCCAACGACGTCAGCTACACCGGCTGCACGACGCTCAACGACGGCAAGGCGCACGCGATCGTCGTCCAGCGCGTCTCGAGCGCCCTCTCGGTCTACATCAACGGCGTCTATGCATCCCCGATGGTGACCTCCACCGCGAACTGGGCGCAGCTCCCCGCGCTCTCGAACGGCACGGACGCCTGCGTCGGCGTCGACGGCACCGTGACCTTCGACACGAGCAAGGGCAGCATCACGAACGTCTGCCTCCAGACGACCGCCCAGGCCCAGGCCGACGGCGGCGCGTCCTGCGGCGGCGGCGGGCTCGCGAACGGGTACTCGTGCGCCCAGGGCTCGGACTGCCTGAGCGGCGTCTGCAACGGCGGGAGCTGCGACGACGCGATCGCGGGGCTCTCCGCGCGCTGGGGCCACGCCTGCGGCTTCCGCACCCCGGGCAACCTCAAGTGCTGGGGCATCAACAGCTCCGGCGAGCTCGGGCTCGGCGACACCAGCGCCCGCGGCGGCTCGGCCAACCAGATGGGGACGAACCTCCCGTACGTGCAGCTCGGCACCGGGCGCACCGTCCAGCAGGTCGCGTCCGGCGGCCACTTCACCTGCGCCATCCTGGACGACGGCTCCGTGAAGTGCTGGGGGAAGAACGACCAGGGTGACCTCGGGCTCGGCGACACGGAGAACCGCGGCGACCAGGCCAACGAGATGGGGGACAGCCTCCCGACCGTGAGCCTGGGCACCGGGCGCACCGCGAAGACCATCGCCGGCGGCGACCAGCACGCCTGCGCGATCCTCGACGACGGCTCGCTCAAGTGCTGGGGCTACAACGCCGACGGCGAGCTCGGGCTCGGCGACACGAACAACCGCGGCGACCAGGCCAACGAGATGGGCGACAACCTCCCGGCCGTCAGCCTCGGCACGGGGCGCTCCGCGGTCGCGCTCGCGCTCGGCGCCGTCGACACCTGCGTGCTCCTCGACGACGCCAGCGTGAAGTGCTGGGGCTACAACTACGGCGCCGGCGGAGCCCCGAGCACGATGGGCGACAACCTCGCGCCGCTGAGCCTCGGGACGGGGCTCACCGTGCAGGCGCTCTCGCCCGGCGCGTCCCACATGTGCGCCCTCTTCACCAGCGGCCAGGTCAAGTGCTGGGGGTACGACATCGACGGCCGCCTCGGCATCGGCAGCACGGGGTCGAACTACTTCAGCGCCTCCTCGCTCGGCGACAACCTCCCGTTCGTGAGCCTCTCGTCGACCCACAAGGCCGTCGCAATCAACACGCAGTCGAACAGCGCCTGCGCGACCCTCGACGACAGCAGCGTGAAGTGCTGGGGCTGGAACAACGACGGCAATCTCGGGATCGGCGACACGACGCTGCGCGGCGCCACGGCGAGCCAGATGGGGGACAACCTCCCGACCGTGGACATGGGCACCGGCCGCCACGCCGTCTCGCTCTGGCCGATGGGTGGAGGAGCCTGCGTGGTCCTCGACGACGGCGACTTCAAGTGCTGGGGTCAGAACAACTACGGCCAGCTCGGGCTGGGCGATACGAACAATCGCGGAGTCTCGGCGGGGCAGATGGGGGACAGCCTCCCGGCCGTGGCGTGGTGAGGGCGAGCGCCTCACCGGAGCCGTACTTCTCGCAGGCCTCACCCCCCGGCCCCACGAGCGTTAACCGCCGAACCGCGACCGCCAGGGAGCGGGTGCCCAGTGGCAACGCGGTCCACAGGCCTTTGCACGTCGAAACGCCTCGCATGCGACGGCCTGGCACCCGCTCCCTGGCGGTCGCGGTTCGGTAGGAGAGCCCGAACGCGCCCTGCTTAACGCACATGGGGGCAGGGGGATGGCGCCCACCATCCTCAGAACCCGATGTCGCGCTTCACCGGAGCCTTCCCCCTCGGCGGCCTGGCCGGGGCTGCGCTCGCGTGGGGCGCCGCGCTCGCGGTGGGCGCGGAGGCTCGGAGCCGGCGCGCTCTTCGCCTCGGGGCTCGGTGCGGCGGGAGCCACGCTCGGCGTGGGCGTGTCGGCCGGCGCAGGAAGGGTGGCCGCCGAGGTGGTCGTCGCCGGGGCCGGCGGTGGCGCGTGCGCGGGGCCGCGCAGCGCGAGGAACGCCGCGGCGCCAATCAGCGCCAGCGTGGCGGCGCCCGCAATCCAGTAGGGCGTGGTGCTCCGCGTCATCGGGATGCGGATCGACGCCGAGCCCGCCGAGGGCACAGGAAGGGACGCGGCGCCCGCGGTCACCGGGGGGGCCGCCGAGGGAAGGGGAGCTCGCCGGGATGAAGGGGAGGGCCGCGCGCTGCGCGGGGGGGCCGTCCGACACGAAGGTCATCGCCGGCTGGGCCGGGGCCGGCGGCGGCGGTTGCGGTAGCGCCGCGGCGGGGATCGCGCGCACGGTGCTGGCGGGCTCCAGGGCGACGGTGCCGCCGGAGGGGAGGGGAGGGTTGCGCACGGATCCGAGCGGCAGCGTCTCGGCCATCGGCGCGCGCGCGTGGGCCCGCGCGGCGAGCGCGGCCACGGCTTCGCCGGCGGAGGAGGGACGGTCGGCCGCGCGCTTCGCCAGCATGGAGAGCACCGGGGCGTCGAGCTCCGGCGGCACCTCCGGGCACACGCTCGACATGGACGGCGGAGGATCGACCGTCTGCTTGATCATCAGCTCCGTCGCCGTCTCCGCGTCGAAGGGTGGCTTGCCCGTGAGCATCTCGTGGATCACCGCCCCGAGCGCGTAGATGTCGCTCCGGTGGTCCACGTGCTTGCCGCGGCACTGCTCGGGGGACATGTAGCGGGGCGTCCCGAGCGCGATGCCGCTCACCGTCTTGATCGTCA
This sequence comes from uncultured delta proteobacterium, assembly GCA_963827955.1. Lineage (GTDB taxonomy): Bacteria > Myxococcota_A > Polyangia > Polyangiales > Polyangiaceae > CAWHDJ01. The sequence continues at coordinate 1,779,239 of CAWHDJ010000018.1, forward strand.
CATCGTCCCTGCAGAGCTTCGCCACCCCGAAGTCGAGCAGCTTCGGCGTGTGGCTCCCGTCGCTCTCCGGCACCAGGAACACGTTCTCCGGCTTGAGGTCGCGGTGCGTCACGCCCGCCCGGTGCGCCGCGTCGAGCGCGTCGGCGATGCCCCGCAGGATCGGCAGCGCGCGCGGGAGGCCGATCCGCCCCTCGCGCTCGATCAGCTCCGCGAGCGTGCGCCCCTCGAGCAGCTCCATCACGAAGTAGCACCCCTGCTCGCCCACCTTGCCGAACGAGAAGATGTCGACGATGTGCCGGTTCTTGATGAGGTTCACGGCGCGGGCCTCGGAGACGAAGCGCGCCACCAGCTCGGGCTCGGCCGCGAGATCCTCGCGCAGCACCTTGACCGCGACCCGCTTGCCGATGAGCGGCTGCTCGGCGGCGTACACGTCCCCGAACGTCCCCCGCCCGATCAGGCGCTCCACGCGGTACTCGCCCACCATCGCGCCGGGCGCGAGCGACGCCTTCCGCGACGGCTCGGGGGCGGATCCCCCTCCCGCCTCCCCGTAGCGGATCGTCGGTGCGTCACCGGGCATGGATGCCTCGTCGTTCGGTCATGATGGGGCCGAGCGGTGCTTCGCAAGGAGCGTGCCCGGCCGGATCGAATCTCTACCCGGGCACCGCGCCAGGTTCCATCCTGACGCCACTCTGCGCGGCAAGCGCCAAGCACGGCAGGGATGGCGCCTGCGCTGCCAGGTCGTTTCAAAAATCGCGCCGCTGATCTCGCGACCGCGACGGGGACCGCGACGGGGACCACGACCACGACCACGACCTCGACCGCGACCACGACCGCGACCACGACCTCGACCGCGACCACGACCGCGACCACGACCACGACCGCGACCGCGACCACGACCTCGACCGGGAGCGGGACCGCGACCTCGACCGGGAGCGGGACCGCGACCAGGAGCCTGAGTGGGCGAGTGCGCGCAGCGTGCGTTCGAGCTCGAAGCCCGGCTGAACGACTCATGCATCGGCTTCGTTGACGCGCCGAGACCGGACGTGCGGGATCCGAGACCAGACGTGCGGGATCCGAGACCGGACGTGCGGGATCCGAGACCGGACGTGCGGGATCCGAGACCAGACGTGCGGGATCCGAGACCAGACGTGCGGGATCCGAGACCAGACGTGCGGGATCCGAGACCAGACGTGCGGGATCCGTGACCGGACGTGCGGGATCCGTGACCAGACGTGCGGGATCCGTGACCGGACGTGCGGGATCCGTGACCGGACGTGCGGGATCCGTGACCGGACGTGCGGGATCCGTGACCAGACGTGCGGGATCCGTGACCAGACGTGCGGGATCCGTGACCAGACGTGCGGGATCCGTGACCAGACGTGCGGGATCCGTGACCGGACGTGCGGGATCCGTGACCAGACGTGCGGGATCCGTGACCAGACGTGCGGGATCCGTGACCGCACGTGCGGGATCCGTGTCCGGACACGCGGGATCCGCGTCCGAACACGCGGGATCCGTGTCCGGACGCGCGGGAGGCTTTTGCATCCAAGTGCTCGCTTCAAGAATCGCGCCGCTGATCTCGCGGTCGAGGTGGCGGTCGTGGTCGCGGTCCCGGTCGTGGTCGTGGTCGTGGTCGCGGTCGCGGTCGCGGTCGCGGTCGCGGTCGAGGTCGCGGTCGCGGTCGCGGTCGCGGTCGCGGTCGCGGTCGAGGTCGCGGTCGCGGTCGCGGTCGAGAAGGGATGAAGCCGCTGCCGCGCACCCTGAGACGCCCATGTCCACGGCCAAGAAGACCCGCGCTGCCGCAAGATCGCGCGTTAGTCCAGCTCGCGCGCCGACGAACGTGAACGTGCAGCAGGGCGGGATGGACGGCTTGCGTGCTCAGCACGACGTCCGGACGGTCGAACGACGCGCATGCGCTGGGAGCATGGGCGCCCTCGCAACGGGAGAGGCCGTCCGTACGTCGTGCTCGAGCCGAGGTCCGGAAGCGAGCGCGGATTGCAACAAAGTGGCCGACCTCGCCGAGGTCGCTTTCGCTATCGGCAGCCCCACGCGCTCGAAGGCGCAGTCGAACGGGGCCCTGAGGAGGTCGGCCATGCGTAACGTAGCCTTGGATCTCGGCGTGAAGAAGATCTGTGTGAGCGAGGTGCTCAACCAGCAAGTGGTTCGACGTGCCACCGTGCGCGGCGTCAGTGGACTGCTGGAGCTGCTCGGCCCCGGCCAGGGCAAGGCCCGGGTAGCGTTGGAGGCGTGCCGCGAGGCGTGGCACGTCCACGACAAGCTCAAATCGTGGGGCCATGAGGTGATCGTCGTCGACACGACGCGGGTTCGCGAGATCGGCGTCGGGCAGCACGGCAAGAAGAACGACCGACTCGACGCCGACGCGCTGGCCCTGGCGCTCGAGCGAGATCAGATCCCGAAGGCGCACGTCCTGTCCCCGGAACGCCGGCGGCTTCGAGAGCAGCTCAACGTGCGGCGGATGGTCGTCGAGCAGCGCGCGCAAACGATCACGACGATCCGCGGCATCGTGCGTGGCGCAGGCCAGACGCTGAAGCGATGCGGCACGGAGTCGTTCCTGGAGACGTACCGGAAAGCCAAGCTGCCGGACGAGCTGCGCATGCTTCTCGCGCCGGCGCTTGCGGTGCTCGAGACGCTGGAGGCGCAGCTGAGCGTCGTCGAGGACAAGCTCTTCCAGCTGTGCGATCGGGAGCCCGCGATCCAGCTCCTGTGCAGCGCGCCCGGCGTTTCGATCGTCGTCGCGTCCGCCCTCGTGTCGGTGGTGGACGAGCCCGGTCGTTTCAAGAACGCGCACCAGGTCGAGTCGTACATCGGCCTCGTCCCCAAGGAAGACACCACGGGGGGCAAGCAACGGCTCGGCCGCATCACGAAGGCGGGCAACAGCTACCTGCGCGCGGTGCTCGTCCAAGCTGCGTGGTGCATCCTGCGCCAGCGAGGAGACGACCCGCTCAAGCAATGGGGCGACGCCATCGCGAAGCGCCGAGGCAAGCGCATCGCAGCCGTGGCGCTGGCGCGCCGGCTCGCCGGCGTGCTCTGGGCCATGTGGCGCAAGAACACGGTCTACGACCCGGCGCTCGTCGGGACCGCGAGCGCGCACGGTCTCGCCCTGCAAGCGCAGACGACGGCCGCTCGCGCGGTCGGCATGCAGCGCGCAGCGCAAAAGCTCGCCAGGCGACGCCCCAGTCGTCGCGCATCGTCGAACGAAAGGAGCGAAACCCTGACGAGATGAACCCGTGTCTGTCCCAAGACGCCGCCACCAGATGGCGCTGCTCAAGGAGCACCCAGTGCGGAACGTGGATGAGCGCGACGCGACCGCGGGCCACGAGTCGTCCGCTCGACGAGCGGTCGCCTCGATGGTCGAGGTCCAGGAGGCGCCTCCACGTACTCCGTCGATGGAGCCCCCTATGCGCCCGGGGCTGCAGCTCGCCGACCGGCGAGCCCCGCTGAGCGCGAACAGTCGATTGTAGGCAAGCTCGCGACGCAGAGTCGTCTGCGTGCGGCGCCGGGACGGACCGACAACAAACCCACCACGAACGGCTCGCCCCGAGCTGAAGGGAGACCTCCATGCCGACCGTCGACGAGAAGACCAACCCCCGCGCCAAGACGCGCAAGACAGGGGCGCCGAGCCCTCCAAAGCCCTTGACCCTGCAGCGGCTTCACAGTCGGTCGCGGTCGAGGTCGTGGTCGCGGTCCCCGTCGCGGTCGCGGTCGCGCGAGATCAGCGGCGCGATTTTTGAAACGAGCTCTTGGTCATTGAGGGCGCAGTGGAGCCCGACGGCCTCGCCGCCCTACCGCGGCCCCCTTGCACGAGGTAATCTACGCAATGGCCAAGCGTACGCCTCCACCCGACGCACCCTCCGAGGGCGGCAAGGTCATCCCGTTCGCGCGCCCCCACCGCCCCCCGCGGAGGCCGCCCCCTCCGCCCGTCTACGGCTCCCGCCTCGAGGCAGACTTGGAGGAGGCCAAGCAGGCCTTCGACAAGACCGCCGCGTCCCTCGAGGACGTCGACTTCGACGCCGAGATCGCGAAGGCGGACGAGGCCGTCGCGCGCGGCGAGCCCAACGCCCGGGAGGGGAGGGCGGCGGTCCTCCTGGCCCGCGCGTGCCGCGCGTTCGGCCGGGGCGAGGTCGAGCGCGCGATCGAGGAGGCATCGGCGGTGCTCGAGGAGCACCCCGACTACGTCGACGCGCTCAACCTGCGCGCGACGTTCCACGCGCGCCTCGGTAACGAGGAGGCCGCGCTCGCCGACCTGGACCACGCCGTCGAGCTCGCGCCCCGCGATCCGGACCGCTACATGAAGCGCGCGGGGTACTACGAGCACATCGGCGACCACGATCGCGCCCTCGCGAACTTCATCCGCGCGACGCAGCTCGCGCCGGACTCCCCCGAGGCGCACGCCGGCGTCGCGCGCTGCGCCAACGCGGGAGGGGACGAGCGCGGCGCGATCCGGGCGTACACGCGCGCGATCAAGCTCTCGCCGCGGAACGCGGCGCACTACTTCATGCGCGGCATCCTGCACGAGAAGGCGGATCGCACCGAGCTCGCCCTCGACGACTACTCGAGGAGCCTCTCGCTCTACGACAACCAGACCGAGGTCTGGCTCTCGCGCGGGCGGTGCAGGCTGAAGCTCGGGCAGAACGAGGCGGCCATCGGCGACTTCACGCGCGTGGTCCAGGCCGAGCCCGACAGCTGGCTCGGCCACCGCGGGCGCGCCGACGCG
>CAWHDJ010000019.1:0-1394581 GCA_963827955.1 uncultured delta proteobacterium
CAGGCCCCAGTCCTGGCCCTCGTCGTTGAACGCGTCGGGCGGCGCGCCCACCGACGCGTCGTCGCGGAACTCGCCCTGGTTCGCCCACACGTCGGCGCTGTCGCGCCCGACCATGAAGGGCAGATCCCCCATCACCTCGACGCCCACCGCGCGGAGCCGCGCCCGCGCGTCGTACCACTGCGTGTGCGCGAGCCACTGCACGTAGCGGTAGTAGAGCACCTCCCGCGCGCGCTCGACCCGCGCCTCCGACAGCGCGCGCGGGCTCCTCTCGCGCAGCGCCTCGGGCCAGTCCCACCACGCCTTGCCCTTGGCCGCGTCCTTCAGCGCCCGGAAGAGCGCGTAATCCGCGAGCCACGCCTCGTTCTCCTGGCAGAACGCGCGGAACGCCCCCGCCCGCGGCGTCGCGCGCAGCACCTCGCCCTCGTAGAACCTGTCGAACGCGACGCGGAGCGCGTGCTGCTTCAGCGCCCGCGCGGCGGCGTAGTCGACGTTGCGGCTCTCCCGCGCGCGGGCCAGCGCGCCGTAGGCGGAGTCGGCCTGGCTCTTGTGCAGCCGCGAGCAATCAATCGCGGCCTGCACGTCGCCGCCGAGGTCGGGGACGGCGGAGAGCGAGAGGTAGATCGGGTCGATGCCGAAGGCGGTGAGCGCCCCGTAGGGCGAGGTCTCGCCGCCGGAGATCTCGCCGAGGGGGAGGAGCTGCACGAGGCGGATGCCGGCCTCGCGCATCCACTCGGCGAAGGCGGGCAGGTCGCCGATCTCGCCGATTCCCCACGACGAGGCGCCGCGCAGCGAGAAGAGCGGGACGGTGACGCCGGCGATGCGGTGGGTGCTCCTGGGGGGCTCGGGCTCGGGCATGGGTGCGCATGGTCGCGCGCCGAGGTGCGGATGTCGACGTCTTCCGCGCGTGCGCGGTTCCGGTTGCCCACCCTCGCCGGTTGCGTGCTATCCCACCGCGCGTGACGGCTTCCCCTCCCTCCACGCGGCGCGCGCAGAGCCTCGCGCGCGCCGTCGGGCTCGGCGTGCTCCTCGCGCTCTCCGCCGGCCAGGCCTCCGCCGCCCCGCCGCCCAGGACGAGGGACGCGCGCAAGACGAAGGGCCCGCACAAGCACAAGAAGGGCGCGAAGGGCCCCCCCGCGGCCAGGCCCGCCGCGCCCGCGCCCCGCGCGCCCGCCGTGGCCCCGGCGCCCGTCGAGCTGCACCTCGATCTGGTGCGGGCCACCCTCGCCAACGGGATGCGCGTCGTGATCGACGTCGATCACACGTCGCCCACGGTCGCGATCGACGTGGTCTACGACGTCGGGTCGCGGGACGAGGAGCGCGGGCGGAGCGGCTTCGCCCACCTCTTCGAGCACATGATGTTCCAGGGCAGCCAGAACGTGCCGAAGGGCGACCACTACCGCCTGATCGCGGCCCACGGCGGCACCCTCAACGGCACGACCAACGCCGACCGCACCAGCTACTACGAGGTGCTCCCGGAGAACGAGCTCGCCCTCGGCCTGTGGCTCGAGGCGGACCGCATGCGATCGCTCGACGTGAGCCAGGAGAACTTCGAGAACCAGCGCAAGGTCGTCGAGGAGGAGCACCGGATGCGCGTCTCCAACGCCGCCTACGCGCCGAGCGGCATCCGCCTCCAGGAGCTGGTCTTCCAGGGGTACTGGCCCTACGAGCACGACACCATCGGGTCGATGGCCGACCTCGACGTCGCCAGGCTCGACTGGGTGCAGGCGTTCCACCGGAGCCACTACGGGCCCAACAACGCCGTCCTCGTCGTCGCCGGCGACGTGGCGCCGGACGCCGCGATGGCGCTCGTCCACAAGTACTTCGACGCCGTACCGAAGGTCACCGTCCCCGCCTTCAAGGACCCGGGCCTGCCGGAGCAGACGAGCCCGCGCACGGCGGTGATGAAGGACGATCACGCCCGCACGCCCGGCGTCCTCCTCGGCTGGGCCGTCCCGCCCGCGGGAAGCCCCGACCACTACGCGATCGAACGTCGTCGCGGAGATCCTCGCGGACGGGGAGAGCTCGCGCCTGCACCAGAATCCTCGTGCGCGACCGGGCGCTCGCGCAGCGGGTCTCGGCGGAGACGTGGCAGCGGCGCGGGCCGGACATCCTCCGGGTCGACGCCACGCTGCGCGCGGGGGCCACGCCCGCGGAGGTGGAGCGGCTCGTCGAGGGAGAGATCCACGCGCTCGCGACGCGCGGGCCGACGGACGCCGAGCTCGGAAAGGCGCGCCGGCAGATCGAGGCGGGCTTCCTGCTCGGGCTCGCGCCGAACCTGGCGCGGGCGCGCAAGCTCGCGGAGACGGAGCTGTACTTCGGCGACGCGCGGCGCCTGGAAGGCGAGATCGGGCGCTACGTCGCCGTCACGCGGGACGACGTCAAGCGCGCCGCCGCGAAGTACCTCGTGCCCACGCGCCGAACGGTCGTCGAGACCTACCCGGTCACGATGGAGGGAGACCCCCATACCCCCGGCCCGGCCGGCCGTGGCCGACGCGGCGGAGCCGGCGGCCAGGCCGGCGCGGCCGGCGAGGGTGGACGGCGCGGCCCCCGCCCCGAGCAAGAAGCACCGCGACAAGCCCAGGAAGCACAGCAAGAAACCATGAAGCGTCTGCCGCTGATCCTCGGCCTCGCCCTCTCCGCCGGCTGCGCGGCCGAGGCGCCTCTGCCGATCACGGGCGTGGTGATCCCCGCCCTCGACACCACGCCGCGCCACCTCGTGCCGAAGCGCGAGCCGCCGCCCCCCTCGGGCCCTGCCAGGCCCTACCACTTCCCCAAGGTCGCCTGGACGGACCTCTCGAACGGGCTCGAGGTCGCCACCATCTCCAACGCGGCGCTGCCCATCGTCCAGATCCGGCTCGTGATCCGCGGCGGGCAAGGCCGCGGACGCGGATCACCCGGGCTCTCCGGCATCACGGCGCAGCTCCTCAAGGACGGCGGCGCCGGATCCGATGTCGAGCCGCGAGCTGCTCAACCGCATCGAGTCGCTCGGCGCCGAGCTCTCCATCGACGACGACTTCGACGCCACGGTCTTCGGCCTCGCCGTGACGAAGGACCACCTCGGCGAGGCGCTGGACCTGCTCGGCGCCATGGTGCGGCGGCCGCAGCTCTCGAGCGTCGAGCTCGACAAGCTGAAGAAGCGCGAGGCCGACCGGCTCGCCGACGCCGCGCGCGCCAGGGGGAGCTGGGGCGCGTACCGCGTGATCTACGACGACCTCTTCACGCTCCCGAGCGAGCACCACCCGTACGCCACGTGGAGCGCGACGGCGAGCGAGGTGCAGCGGATCAGCGGCGCCGACTGCCGGTCGTTCCACAAGCGCTTCTACGTGCCCAGGAACGCGTTCCTCGTGATCGCGGGGGACACGACGCCGGAGGCCGACCAGGCCCTCGCGCAGAAGGCGCTCGGCGGCTGGTCCGGCGGCGATGCGCCCGTGATCTCGTTCTCCGATCCGAACCCGCCCGAAGCTCGCCGCATCACGCTCGTCGACCGGCCCAGGAGCTCGCAGAGCGAGGTCTACGTGGCCGCGCTCGGCCCGCCGCGCGCGGACGCGTCCTTCCCCGCGTTCGCGGTGACGCACCAGATCCTCGGCGGCGCCCCGGGCTCGCGCCTCTTCGGAGACGTCCGCGAGAAGCGGTCGCTCGCGTACACGGCCCGCTCCTTCCTCACGGAGCTCGCGCACGGGCCCTCCGTGCAGGTCGCCTACGTGGGCACGCAGACGGCCAAGACGGGCCTCGCGCTCGCGGCGGTGCTCGACGACATCGACCGCCTCGCCGCGTCCCCCGCCTCGGAGGAGGAGGTGCGGTGGGGCCAGCGCTACCTCTCCGACAGGTTCGCGGTGAAGCTCGACACCATCGGCGCGGTCGCCGACGAGCTGGTCCGCCTGCACGTCCTGGGCCTCTCGGACGACTACGACGACGGGTACAGGAAGAGCTCGCCGCGGTCACGCCCCCGCAGGCGCTCGCGGCGGCCTCCGCGCACCTGCGCAGCGGGCACGAGGTCATCGTGGTCGCCGGGGACGCCGCGGTCATCGGGCCGATGCTCTCCCATTTCGGTCCGGTCAAGGTCGTCGACCCCACACACGACTTCGCCCGTATCCGGAGCATCCCTGCGGATCACGACGCTCCGCTCGAGGCGCCGAGGCAAGAGGGGCGTTAGCGCCTGGCCCCACCGGGCGAGGCCGGCTATGGAAAAGGGATGCGACCGGGCTCGCTCCCGCTCCGCGCCCTCGGCCTCGCCGCTGGATGCGCCGCAGCCGCCGTCGCGCTCGCGTTCGCGCTCGCGGCAGACGCCAATCCGTCGCATCCCGTCGCCGACGCCGCACCGGTGAACGCGCCCCCCGCGTCTCCCGCGGCGAACGCGCCTCCCGCGCTCGACGGGGTGAGCTACGACTACGACTACGACGGCAAGGACGTGAAGCGCCCCGAGCGGCGCTGGGCGGGCCGCGTCTTCGTACACCGGATGGCCGCGGAGCTCGCGGGGCAACCGCTGCCCGTGCTCGTCTTCCTCCACGGCAACAACCCGGAGGGCATCAAGTACCGCTGGATGGGCGGGGGCTACGAGGGCGACATCCGGCGCATCGCCTCCGATCTGATGGAGGCGGGGGAGGTCCCGCCGTTCCTCGTCGCCGCGCCGAGCTCGATCGACCCGTACACGATGAGCGACGCCGGCGCCTCCTGGCCCGGGTTCGACCTCGACAACTTCCTCGACAAGACCGCCGAGCGCCTCGGATCCATCGCCGCGATCGACCGCGGCCGCATCATCGTCGCGGCCCACTCGGGCGCGGGGTGCAACATCCGGGGCGGCCTCAACACCGCCCTGCACGCCCGCACCACGCCCGTGCTCGCGGGCCTCTCCATCGACACGTGCATGCTCCTCGACCTCGCCACCTCGCTGGCCCACGTCCGGCCGACGACGCACGTCATCGTCGAGCTGGCAACCAATCAGCTGGCCGGAGCGCGAGTTCGGCGTCTTCAAGACCGTCTTCCTCCGCGAGGTGAAGAAGGCTCCCCCCGTCGCCACCGGCGTGCTCCGCGAGCTCGACCCGTACCTGGACGGCAACGTGCCGGGAGTGCACAACGCGATGGTGGGCATCACGCTCCGGCGCTGGTTGCCGCGCCTGCTCCCCATCACGCCGGGGGTGTCGTCGACCGTCACCGCCCACGGGCCACTGGCCACGGCGGACGCGGGCGACGGGGGCTGAATCTAGCGGTTCGCGTTTGGGCTTGGTACGCGCCTACCCACGTAGCGCCTCAGCGCCTACCACCTATCGAACCGCGAGCGCGAGCGAGCGGGTGCCAGAAGGCGCGACGTCTTCATGCCCTCGCACGTGTAGTGCTACAGACGGCGCGACGCGTGCAAGGGCGCGTCTGCGTAGGCGCCCTCTGGCACCCGCTCCCTGGCGGTCGCGGTTCGGTATGAACTCGTCCGATCCCGGGCGCTCAGACCCGCAGCCGGACCACGGTGCGCGCCGACGAGAAGCTCGCGTCGTCGCTCTCGACGGCGCCGCCGGCCACGGAGATCAGCACCAGCGCGGCGTGGTAGGCCTGGTCAGCCTCCGCCGGGCGCGGGACGGTGTTGACCAGCTCCGACGAGATCTCGATGGCGACGTCGGCCATGTCGGCGGGCGCCGTGCCCGCGAATCTCGATGAGCACGTGCTCGCGCTCGGCCTGCCACGCGGGCCGACGGCGCGGGTCGTACGCCCGTGGGGCCTCCCCCATCGAGAACGCGTCGCTCGTGCCGGCGTGCGCAGGCGCCGGGGTGCCCGCAGCGGCGCGGCGGGCGGTGATGCGCAGCGAGCCGGAGCCGGCGAAGCGGTAGGCGCGGAGCGCGAGGTACACGAGCGCGGTGCCGAGCTCCTGCACCCGCTCCGGGACGACGAGGTTCGCGGCGTCGCCCGGCTCGATCACGAGGGGCCCGTGGGCCTCGTCGGACCCCGCCGGGGCGACGACCGGGCGCAGCGCGGTGGCCACGGCGTCGAGCACCTCGGTGACCGGGGCGCCCAGGGTCGCGCTGTCGGCGAGCGCGCGCCGCACGGTGCGGGTGAGCGCGGAGGCGCCCGCCTGCGCGGAGGCGACCCCGTCGAGGCGGGCGGCGAGGTCGCCCGCGACGTCCTCCGGCAGCCGGCCCGCGTGGGCCCGGAGCGCGGCGCGGAGGCCGCGCAGCTCGCGGTGAATCGCGTGCAGGTGCTGCGAGCTCTCGCGGAGCAGCTCGTGCGCCAGGGTCATCGCGGCGTTGGCGACCGGGTCGCGGCCCGTGCTCTGCTCCGCCGGCTGGGGTGCTGCGCGCGCCTCCGCCTCGCGCAGCGGATCGCTGAGCACGCCGTCGATGTGGCGCACCACGCCGGTCGTGTCGCGCCGCCCGCTGGCGCGGATCTGGAGCACGCGCTTGCCCCCGTCCGGGCGCTTGACGCTCACCTGGCAGCTCGCCGCGGGCACGTCCCCGCGGACCAGGCGGCGGTAGAGGAAGAGCATGCGCTCCCGCTCCTCCGCCGAGACGAGCGCCGTGAGGAGGACCGGGTGCTGCGTGCACGTGGAGGCCTCGATGCCCGTGAGCGCCGCGATCCCGGGCGACACGAGCTCGAGCGCGCCGTCCGAGACCCGGACGCGGAAGAGCGCGGCGCCGAGCGTGTCGATCAGGCGCTCGAGCGCGCCGAGCTCGTGCGTGACGTCGCGCACGACCAGGAACCCGCCGACGCCCTGCGCCTCCGAGCTGTACCACTCGACGTGGACCTCGGCGTCGATCGCCCGGCCGTCGAGGCCGCTCGTGTGCACGCGCTCGTCGAAGACGCGCCCCTCCTCGAGCCGGGGCTCCATGCGGGCGTACGCCTCGGGGAAGAGCTGGGAGACGTGCTTGCCGTCCAGGCTGGCGTGGGGCGCGCCGAAGATGCGCGCGAGGGCCTCGTTGGCGTAGAGGATGATGCCGGCGCGCGTCGTCGCGACGCCGAAGGGGAGCTCCTCGAGCGCGCCGCGAAGGAGGGCGAGATCGAGGGTGGCCGGCGACGCGGACGGATCCCCGACGCTTGTTGTGACTGGTGTGACTGGTGTGACCGGCGTACCCGGCGCGGAAGGCGCGCCCGGCGCTGCTTTACCCTCGCCTACGGCGGGGAACGTGGACCGTGATGCAGAGCTCACTCGGGGAGTGAGTCTACTCCGAATCAGAGAGAAAATCGCGCCTCGTGCAGATTCGACAGGACGGGCAGGCCCGCAGCCCGGATTGCCTCGGCCCCGCCCTCGAGCCGGTCGACGAGCGCCACCACGCCGACCACCTCGGCCCCCGCGGCGCGCAGCTTCTCGGCGGCCTTGAGGGTGGAGCCACCGGTCGTGATGACGTCCTCCAGGATCACCGACGGGGAGCTTGGCCTGGGTGCTCAGGGACTTGTCGCCCTCGACGAGCTTGCGGGAGCCGTGGTCCTTCACTTCCTTCCGGATGTAGAGCGCGTCGAGCGGGCGGCCCCGGACGAAGCTGACCAGCGAGACGGCGCTCGCCAGCGGGCAGCCGCCCAGCTCCACCCCGGCGACCGCCTCGCAGTGGGGCAGACCGGCCAGGGCCTCGAACATGAGCTCGCCGACGAGGGCGTGCCCCTCCGCGGTCAGCACGGCCTGCTTGCAGTCGATGAAGAAGTTGCTCTCCCGCCCCGACGCGAGCGTGACACGTTTGCGCTCGAACGAACGCACCCGGAGCAGCTCGACCAGGCGCTCGCGGGGCGTTGCGCTCTTCATCGCGCGCCCTTGCGCCGCAGGGAGGCCTTGGCGCCCTTGCGGATCGCGGGGACCACCGGCGGCGGCGGGCCGCCGTGCTCGCCGTGCGCGGCGTGATGCGCGAGGTCCTCGTGGCTCTCGGCGGGCTCTCGGCCGGCGGTATCCTCGACGTCGGCCACGTGCTGGACCGCCGGGGAGGCTCGGCGTGCGGGCGCGCCGCCGCCCTCGGCGGCGGGGCGGCGGGCCGGGGCGGGGACGGAGCCCGAGCGGCCGGCGGGGAGGGGGCACGCTCTGCGGGCCTCGCGGGAGCGGCGGCGCGGGCTGCGGGCCTGGCGGCCTCCGGAGCCGGGCGGGCCCGGGCCGCCGTGGCCGTCGCGGTGCTCGCTGCTTGCGGGGCGCCGCCCGTCGACACCATGCCGCGCACCAGGGCGCCGGGGCGGATGCCGATCTGCGGCGCGCCCAGATCGCCCACCACGCGCGCGCCCGGCTCCAGGACGATCGCCTCCGTGGCCGAGACGTTGCCCGCGACGGCCCCTCGGACCGTCACGCGCCGCCCGGTGACGTCGCTCTTGATCAGCGCGGCCTCGCCCACCACGAGCTCCCCGGTGACGGAGACGCTGCCCTCGACGTGGCCGAGGATCTCCAGATCGCCCTCGCCACGCACGCTGCCGCGGACCCGCGTTCCGCGCCCGATCGTCGAGTTCTGCTCCACGCTACACGTCCATGTCGACGTTGCCCTTGAACGAGGCCCCGTCCGCGATGGTCAGCCGCGCCGCCTTCACGTCGCCGATGAGCCGGGCGCCCGCGAGCAGGTCGACCCGGTCCGAGGCCGCGACGTTGCCCGTCACGTGCCCGCCGATCGAGAGCGACGAGGCGCCGATGTCCGCCTCGACGACGGCGCCGCCCTCGACGGTCACCGGGCCCTCGGCGGAGAGCTTGCCGCGCACCGTGCCCGCGACGACCACCTCCTCGTCGGATGTGATCTCGCCCTCGATCGTGATCCCGTGCCCGATGATGGTTCCTGCCACGTCCGTCTTCTCCTGGTCGCCTGTCGCGGGACGCTCTCGGGCGTCCCGCAGGGTAACTAGCGGCGCCCGCCACGGCCCGTGGCCGCCGGGTGTGGTGTCACCGCTCCGCCCAGCTCGGCGGGCAGGTCGAACTCGGCGGCGATGCGGCCGTGGAACGAGGCGCCCTCTTCCATGCTCACCTCGGCGCCGCTCAGGTTGCCCTCGACCTCGGCCGTGGCGCGGAGCGCGACGGGCCCGCGGGCGTCGACGTCGCCCTTGAGCGCGCCGCTCACCACCACGGACGCCGCGCCGACGTCGCCGGTGATCGCGGCGCCCTCCTCGATGTGAGCTCGCCGGAGACGACCACGTTGCCCTCGACCTGCCCCTCGACGCGGAGATCGCCGTCGCCGCCGATGCGCCCCCGGACGCGCGCCCCGCGCCCCAGGACGGACGCCTCCCCGTCGTGGCTCGCGCCGCGAGCCTGGGCTGTTGCCGGACCTCGGACCATGCCTGCTCGTCTCCCTCTTTGCGCCTTTACGGCCGCGAAGCGCGGCGGACCCTACTCCAAGGAGGTGGCGCGAGCAACGGCCTCGGCCGCTCGTCACGGTCGGTATATAGAGAGGCCGAGCACGGAGGCCCACGCGCACGATGCACGTCGAAAAGGGGAGCGCGCGTCGTCCGGGCGCGAAGCCCTCGGCGAAGCGGCCGAGCACCGTGGGGCGGGGGAAGGCGGTCGTCCTGCCCGGCGCGCCCGCGCTCGATTGGTGGAAGGGGCGCGGCGTCGAGGTGTGGCTGGGGGACAGCCTCGACCGCTACGCGAGCTGGGATCGGCCGGACGTCATCGTCTCCGACGGCGCGTACGGCGTCCTCGGCTTCGAGGGCGACACGTCGGATCACCTGGGCATCCCCGGGTGGTACGAGCCGCACGCGCGGGCCTGGGCCGAGCGGGCCAAGCCCGGCACGACGCTCTGGTTCTGGAACAGCGAGATTGGCTGGGCCGCCGCGCACCCGGTGCTGGAGCGGCACGGCTTCCGCTACGTGAACGCGAACGTCTGGAACAAGGGCGTCGCCCACATCGCCGGGAACGTGAACACCGCCAAGATCGGCGCTTCCCGGTCGTCACGGAGGTCTGCGTCCAGTACGTGGTGGAGCCGAGGGTGGGCGGCGTGCCGCTGAAGCAGTGGCTCGTCGCGGAGTGGAGGCGCGCGGGCCTGCCGCTCCGCGCGGCCAACGCGGCGTGCGGCGTCGCCGATGCCGCGACGCGCAAGTACTTCGATCAGGGCCACCTCTGGTACCGGCCGCCGGTCGAGATGTTCCGGCGCCTCCGCGACCACGCGAACCTGCACGGCCTGCCGGCGGGGCGCCCGTACTTCTCGCTGGACGGGCTCGGCCCATGACGGACGACGAGTGGCGCGCCACGCGGGCGAAGTTCCGCTGCCCGCACGGCGTGACGAACGTGTGGGAGCGGGCGGCCCTGCACGGGGACGAGCGCATCGCCGCCCCGGACGGCAGGGCCGTGCACCTGAACCAGAAGCCGCTCGGCCTGATGACCCGGATCATCGAGGCGTCCAGCGACCCCGGCGACGTGGTATGGGAGCCCTTCGGCGGGCTCTTCTCGGCTGCGGTCGCGGCGATGCGCCTCGGCCGCCGCGCGCTCGGGTGCGAGGTCGACTCGACGTACTGGCGGTACGGGGTGGAGCGGCTCGATCGGGAGGCCAAGCGCGGCGCGTAACGCCGACCTCGCGTGGACGCTCGCCGGGAGGCGGATGGATGGCTCGCAGGGGAGCTGGGTAGCCTTCCGGCGTGAGGGAAAGCCGGCCGGCGTTAGGGCAAGCCTTCCCGGCGTGAGGGCAAGCCTGCCGGCGGGAAGGTGCGGCTGCCGGCGGGAAGGCGCGGCTGCCGGCGGGACGGCGCGCCTGGCGGCGGGACGACGCGTGCCTGGCGGGGGGAGGGCGCGCCTGGCGGCGGGAAGGCGCGCCTGGCGGCGGGACGGCGCGCCGGCCGGTGGGAAGGCGCGCCTGGCGTCGGGACGGCGCGCCTGTCGGCGGGACGGCGCGCCTGGCGGCGCGACGGCGCGCCTGTCGGCGGGACGGCGCGCCTGGCGGCGGGACGGCGCGCCTGGCGGCGGGCCGGCGCGCCTGTCGGCGCGACGGCGCGCCTGGCAGCGGGACGGCGCGCCTGGCGGCGGGACGACGCGTGCCTGGCGGGGGGAGGGCGCGCCTTGCGACGGGACGGCGCGCCTGGCGGCGGGAAGGCGCTCCTTCCGCCGGGCGGGCTCTCCTTAGTGCCGGGAAGGCGCTCCTTCCGCCGGGAAGGCGCTCCTTCCGCCGGGAAGGCGCTCCTTCCGCCGGGAAGGCGCTCCTTCCGCCGGGAAGGCGCCCCTGGCGCAGGCCAACGCCCCACGCCGGTAGGCGCTCCCCCGGCGGTTTGCTAGAGAGCCCCCATGGCGAAGCACGACCCCGTTCGCGCCCCGCGGGGCGCCACCCTGCGCTGCCGCGGCTGGATCCAGGAAGCGGCCTACCGCATGCTCCACAACAACCTCGACGCCGAGGTCGCCGAGCGGCCCGAGGACCTCGTGGTCTACGGCGGCACCGGGAAGGCGGCGCGGTCGTGGGAGGCGTTCGACGTCATCGCGCGTGAGCTGACCACGCTCGCCTCCGACGAGACGCTGCTCGTGCAGTCCGGCAAGGCGGTGGGGCGCTTCCGCACCCACGAGGACGCGCCGCGCGTGCTCATCGCCAACTCGAACCTGGTCGGGCGCTGGGCCACGTACGACGAGTTCCGGCGCCTCGAGGCGCTCGGGCTCACGATGTACGGGCAGATGACGGCGGGCTCGTGGATCTACATCGGCTCGCAGGGCATCGTGCAGGGGACGTTCGAGACCTTCGTCGCCGCGCGCAAGGCGCACGAGGCACGCACCTCCCGCGCGGGCGGCCGCTGGGTGCTCACCGCGGGGCTCGGCGGCATGGGCGGCGCGCAGCCGCTCGCCGCCACCATGGCCGGCATGGCCTGCCTCGGCGTCGAGATCGACCCTGCCCGGATCGAGAAGCGCATCGCCACCCGCTACGTCGACGAGCGCATCGACGACCTCGACCGCGCGCTCGCCGCCGTGAAGGAGTCGCTCGCGGCCGGGCGCCCCCGCTCCATCGCGATGTGCGCCAACGCCGCCGACGTCTACCCCGAGCTCGTCCGCCGCGGCATCACGCCCGACCTGGTGACGGAGCAGACCGCCGCGCACGACCCGCTCATCGGCTACGTCCCCCCCGGCCTCTCGCTCGCCGACGCCGCCGCGCTCCGGGCGAGCGACCCGGCCGGGTACATCGCGCGCGCGAAGGCGGGCATGCGGCTCGAGGTCGAGGCGATGCTGGAGATGAAGGCCCGCGGGGCCGAGGTGTTCGACTACGGCAACAACATCCGCACCTGCGCCAAGGAGGCGGGGTGCGACCGCGCCTTCGACATCGTGGGCTTCGTGCCCGCGTACGTGCGCGAGCTGTTCTGCCAGGGCAAGGGGCCCTTCCGCTGGGTCGCCCTCTCCGGCGACCCGGCGGACATCCTCGCCACCGACCGCGCGGTCCTCGAAGCGGTCCCGAACGACCCGGACCTGCGCCGCTGGATGAAGCTCGCCGAGCAGCGCATCGCCTTCCAGGGCCTGCCCGCGCGCATCTGCTGGCTGGGCTATGGCGACCGCGCCAAGGTCGGCCTCGCGTTCAACGAGCTGGTGCGGACCGGCAAGGTCTCCGCGCCAATCGTGATCGGGCGCGACCACCTCGACTGCGGGTCCGTCGCGTCGCCCTTCCGGGAGACCGAGTCCATGAAGGACGGCTCCGACGCCATCGCCGACTGGCCCATCCTGAACGCCCTCGCCAACTGCGCGGGCGGCGCCTCGTGGGTGAGCTTCCACCACGGCGGCGGCGTCGGCATCGGCAACTCGCTCCACGCGGGGATGGTGATCGTGGCGGACGGGACGGACGCGGCGGCGCGGCGGCTCGAGCGGGTGCTCACGATCGATCCGGGGATGGGCGTCATCCGGCACGCGGACGCGGGGTACGAGACGGCGATCCGGGTGGCGGAGGAGAAGGGGGTGGCTGTGCCGCACCGGGCGAGATAGCTGCTCGCCTTATCGGGCGTTCCTCAGAGCTGGCGTAAACGTAATCTCTGGTTTGAACAGGGGCGACACAGTCGTCGACTTGTCGGTGTTGACGCGCCACCAATCCGAGACGATTGCGCCGCCAACGATCTCGTCGATGCTCCTGTGCGAGCCGAAGATGACGGCGATGAGGCCGCGTTCCCTCAGAACGCTGACGAACAGCCAAATCGCGCGCTGGAGTCCTGCGAAGTTTTCATGCGTCTTCAACTTCTGCGTCGGACCTACGAAAACCCGCGAGACCGGGCCATGCCACGTCGAGAGCTCGGCCAGGGTCTCCTCCAGCCAATCCTCGCCGTCGATGAACTGATGAAGGGTGGTCAGCACCAGCCTTCCCTCATGGACCATGCGCCCGAGCCAGCTACGGTCCTCGAGAAGCACTTCGACTCCAGGGGCCCCCGCCGGCGCGCCTGCGCTCGTCATTGTGCCAATCCGCTCCACAATCTCGTTGAAGTCCGGCGACTCTCCGACCTCATCGCTTACGATGACGCAGCGGCCCTCACCGTCGGCAACACGGAACGCCGTCCAGTCTGGCGGCGTGCCCTTGGCGGGAATCTGCAGCGAGCGATCCTTCGACGGTAGCGGCAGCACGAGGTCCCGAACCGCGTTGCGGTACGCCGAGAGAGGCGGGATCACCCGGATGCGCTTCGCTTCGATCTGCAGCCGATGCGGCCCTGGCTCGCACGACGCGAACCGGTGCTTGGTCACGCTCAGCTCCCGCCGCACCTGCGCTCCGTCCTTCGCAGGCGCCAAGCGCAGCGACAGCACGGTGTCGACCGCGAAGGCCCAGCTCGACATCGACTCGTCCGCGACCTCCTCGATCAGGATGAGCCCCCAGCCCTGCTCGACCGCGATCTTGCACACGCCATCCACCAGCTCGCGCGGCGCCTTGCCGCCGAGCCGGTAGCCGTCGCTCAGCGCGTCGACCACGACCACCTTCGGCTTGAACCCCCGCCCGATCGCGATCCGCGTGAGCGCGAGCAATAGGTCGCCAATCTTCGGGGTTCCCTTGGCGTCGACCTCGTAGTCCTGCATGCCGAGCACGAGGTGCGGCTCCTTCGCGTTCGGGTCGCGATCACCCTCGCGCGAGAGATCGACGACGCGGGCCGGGTCGTACCCCTCGAAGCCCATGCGCTGGGCCTGAACCTCCGAGGGCAAGACCTCCACGCAGACGTAGAGCACGTCGCCGCCGCGCGGGCCCGCCAGCCGGAGCCCGAGATCCTGGGCGAGGACGCTCTTGCCCGTCCCCGGGCCGCCGCGGATGAGCAGGGTCGCGCTCTCCTGTTCCCCGATGTGCGCCTTGCGCACGAAGCGGAGCCCACCGCCGAGGGCCAGGTCGAGCCCGACGGATCCGGAGCGGACGGTGCGGACCAGATCGGTCATGCGGCGCGCCGGCCAGGCTTTGCGATGGCGCGGAAGGACTTGCGGACGCGACCGCGCGAGCGCTCCTCGGCGGGCGGCGTGGAAGGGGCACCGTTTGCGGCGGCCGCCTGCTCACGGCGCGCCCGCGCCACGGCCCCGCCTGCAGCGCCGTGGGGAAGGAACGGGCCAGCTTCCTCTTCGAGCTTCACCATCGCCTGGATCCACGCGAATTCTTCCTCGGGGCTCATCATTTCCGTCTCCTACCTCTACCTCTTGGCCTTGAAGGTCCGCGCCCACGTGTCGCTGCCGAAGAACACCGGGAGGATCTTGCCATCCGCTGGGTGCGGCGCTGCGGGCAGCTCGATCATCTTCCACCTATCCTTGTACTTCTTGGTCGCGCCTCGTCCTTCGGCGTGTAGCCCGATCCGCCCCTCGCAGCCGAGCTGCTCGCTCCGCGTGATCGCGGCGAGCATGAGCTGGTAACCGATGCCCATCAATAGCACGTCCCTCCGGTCCTCCTCCGGGCAATCCTCCCTCACCGAGGGCGCGATCGCTATGTACTCGACCCACACGACCTGCGCGCCGCCGAACGCAGCGGGATCGAGCGCTGGTGGCGCCGGCATGATCGGCCCGGTCGTCACGAGGACGCCGAGGAGATCGCCTCGGGCGTCGGTCTCGACCTCGTCGGCAGCCACGATCCATTCGGCGGGCGATAGAGGGAACGCCACCTGGCCGGGCGCGTCGAGCCCGTCCCAGATCCACTCCCGGTCGAGCCACTCGTCGGGGCCCCTGTCGAGTACCGGAACCCAGCGGGAGGCCAGCGTTTCCGCGTCGGCTTGCGTGCACAGGCGGAGCCGCAAGCGATACTTGCTCCCATCGCCGCGCACTACGGGGACGTCCCTGGGGTCCACCGGCCCACTCTACGCGTAGCCTTGGGCGCTCGCTACTTTCGGAAGCGCCGCCACGCGTGGTGCCCCGCGCCCGCCTTCGTACTACATTCGCCCCGTGCGCCGCGCCCTCGTTCCCATCTCTCTCCTCGCCCTCGCGGCGTGCAAGCCCGCGCCGCCGCCGAAGGAGCCAGCCCCTCGGGTACATGCCCACGGCGGTCACCACCGCGCAGCCGGAGTGGCTCCCCTTCACGGTGCGCGCGGGCAAGCCCGTGGAGAGCGACCCGCGCGAGCGCCACCTGACGGAGGTCCGCCAGCTCACGTACGGCGACGGGGAGAACGCGGAGGCCTACTGGTCGCCCGACGGCCACCACCTGGTGTGGCAGTCCACGCGTGGCGGCGCCGGCTGCGACCAGATCTACGAGATGGACCTCGGGAGCGGGGCGGTCCACAGGGTCTCCTCGGGCGGCGGGCGCACCACCTGCGGCTACTACCTGTACCCGGCGGGGGAACGCATCCTCTTCTCCTCCACGCTCGCCTCGGGCGAGGCGTGCCCACCCAAGCCCGACCGATCGAAGGGGTACGTCTGGGCGTTGGATCCGTTCCAGATCTACTCGGCCAGGCGCGACGGCACGGGCCGGCAGCTCCTCGTGGGAGGGCCCGGGTACAACGCCAAGACCACCGTGGCCTCCGACGGCTCGCGGATGGTGTTCACCAGCACGCGCGACGGCGACCTCGAGCTGTACACGGCGCGGCTCGACGGCTCCGACATCCGGCGGATCACCCACACGCCCGGCTACGACGGCGGCGCCTTCTTCTCGCCGAACGGTGCGCGCCTCGTGTGGCGCGCGAGCCGGCCGACGGGGGCCGCGCTCGAAGAGTACCGCGCCCTGCTCGCGCGCGGGCTCGTGCGGCCGACGACGCTCGAGATCATGGTGGGGGGCTCCGAGGGGCAGAACGCGCGGGCCGTGACCAGGAACGGCAAGGCGAACTTCGCGCCCTCGTTCTTCCACGACTCGCGGCGCGTGATCTTCGCCTCGAACATCGACGCCGCGCCCTCAGGAGGGCCACGCGCCCAACTTCAATCTGTACGTGGTCGACCCCGACGCGCCCCCGACGATGGAGGGCGTGCCGCCCATCGAGCGCGTCACGTTCTACGAGGGCTTCGACGGCTTCCCCATGTTCTCGCCGGGCGGCGAGCTGCTCGCGTTCGCGTCGAACCGCTTCGGCTCGGCGCCCGGCGAGACGAACATCTTCGTGGCGAGGTGGGTGGAGTGAGGCAGGCGGCGCTGCTCGTCCTCGCCTCGGGCCTCCTCGGCGCGTGCTCCGGCGCGCGGACCCCGGTCCCCGCGCCGCACGTCGATGCGCCCTTCGTCGATCCGGGCCCGAGCTTCGTCACGCCCGCGCACTGGGACTACCACCCGGCGGCGCCGACCGCCGCGCTCGCCGCCGTGAAGCTGCCCGACGGGGGCTGCCTGTTCACCGCGGAGGGCGGGCAGCGATGGTCGTCCGCGGCGACCAAGCAGGCCGGCGGGCGCCTCGTCTGCTCGGGGAAGGCGGAGGCGAGCTTCGCCGTCGCGCCGGAGGAGCTGAACGCGATCGTCCGGCTCGCCGACTCCTGGATCTTCGTCGGCGAGGGCGGCACCCTCTACGAGGCGCACGACGTGCTCGGCGCGTTCTCGCGCACGTACCCCGCGCCCGAGCCGCTGGCGAAGGTGGTGGGCGTGGGCTCCGGGGTCCTCGCGGCCACGTCCGAGGGCAAGCTCCGCGGCTGGGATCCCGTGAAGGGCTGGAGCACGGCCTCGACGTCGCCCGCGATCGCCCACGCCAGGATCTTCGACCTCGCCGCCGGGAGCGGGTCCAGGGTGCTCGCGCTCGGCTTCCCGGAGGCGCTCTTCGACAGCGAGGACGGCGGCGCGACGTGGAAGGCCGCGGCGGCGCCGCACGTGGGCGCGCGCCGGCTCGGCACGGCGACGAGCGGCGATCTCGGCGCGCAGGGGGTCTTCGAGTCCGTCGTGTGGCGCGGGGGCGCGTTCTCCCGCGCGGGGGAGAAGATCGCCGGGTCGGCGGTCACGCTCGACGTGGACGCGGGCCGCGCGCCCTCGTCGGCGGCGCTGGGCGGGGGGCGCGCCGTGCTCGACGGCGACCGCTACTACGAGGCCGTGCGCCCGGAGAACGAGGGCGACCTCTGGCTCATGGCCCGCGGGCGCATCGAGGGGCGCCTCGAGACGCGGACGATCCCGGGCAGCGAGCGCTGCGCCAGCGTGCGGGTCGGCGCGCGGGGGAAGGTGGTCTACATCGCGTGCGTGTTCAACGACGGCGGCGAGATCGCCGCCGAGGCCCGCAAGAGCGCCGAGCGCGGCGAGCACGTGGGGCGAGCCGCTGCGCCTCTCCACCCCCGACACGGACCAGATCTCCATCGCCGTCTCGTCCGAGGGCCAGGCGCTGGTCGCGGGCGCGTGCCGCACCTCCGACGGGACGGGCTCGTGCAAGCCCGGCGCGCCGCTCGTCCTGCGCGAGGTCGCCGGCGATGACGACGACACGGACGCGGGCCCGGCCGACGCCGGCGACGACGCCGGCCAGCACGCCGCCCCGCCCGACGCCGGTCTCGCCTCCCCGCCGCCCGAGGACGGCGGCGCGCCCGCGCGCACCCGGCTCAAGGCGTTCCCCGCGAGCGCGCCCCAGCTCTCCAGCATGGCGACGGCGCCGGCGTTCGCCGTCGACGGCCACTCCGCGTATTTCCTGGGCAAGCGCGGCAAGGACGACAAGACGACGCTCTTCGTCTCCCACGACGGGGGCGACACGTTCTCGCCGCGCACGCTCCAGGTCGTGAACCCCCCGCCCGTCCACCGCTCCGATGGCGACGACCAGCCGGAGCCGGACACGCCGGAGACGTTCGACATCGACGACTCGAGCCCGATCCGCCCCGGCGAGGACGGGGCGATCGGCATGGTGGTGAACCGGTCGCGCGCGGGCGCCACGATCGTGACCGTCGACGACGACGGCCGCGTGATCCAGATGGCGACCCCGCCCCTCGACGACGAGGGCAACGTGGTCGACGTGGTCGTACGGGGGCTGGGGCCGGCAGGCTGCTCGCGCATCCCGACCAGCGCCGAGGGCGGGTTCCTGTGGGAGTCGCTCGACAGCGGCGCCAACTGGGACAAGCAGGCGATGCCCCAGGCGCTGGTGCGCGAGTACGCCCGCGCCGGCCTGCCGGTCATCACGTGCGCGCTCGCCGGCTGCCTCATCGGGGACACGGTCTCGCGCGTCGGCTGGGGCGCGCCCACCGACGTCGCCGCCCCCGAGAAGGCTCGGGATCCGGGCCCCGGCGGGCAGGCCGTCCTCACGCCCATCGTCTGCGACCTGTCGGCGAGCACCAAGTGGTCGCGCATCGACGACATCTTCGACGCGAATCGCGGCGCCGTCCCGGCCGTCGAGCGAGCTCGCGCGCGGTCGATCGGTGTGGTCGGTCCTCTCGCTCGACCGCTCGACCGGCGCGCTCACCACCACGAGCGCCACCCTCCCGGAGTCCTTCTCGGGCGAGGCGCGCGTGGTCCGGCGCCCGCTCATCGGCCCGGCCGGCCCGCACACGGCGACGGCGGTCTCGGCGACGCAGGTGGAGGGCTACGCGGTCGTGCGCGCCGCCTACCCGACGGACGCCGCGGGCAAGCCGAAGGTGGGCGCGCCGCTGCGCAACGTCGAGGTCGCCTGGGAGAACTTCCTGGAGGGCACGTCGAACCACGGCCGGATCCCGGACGCGGGCCTGCTCGGGGCACGAGGACGTCGTGCAGATGCCGGGCGGGCTCGACGCGCTCCGACGGGGATGATCTCGGTGACCTCGCACGGCCTCTTCGTGCGGCCCCACCGCGTGGACTACCGGAGCGGCCTCGCGATCTTCGTCGACCCCAAGGGCCGCGTGGAGCGGTACGCCTCGACGCCTTGGCCCACCACCACCGCGCTCGGCCAGCTCGACTTCCGCGCGGACGCCGCCTCGGTCGGGGGGGAGCTGCTCGGCGTGGGGCTCATCCGGAGCGACGACGGCGGGTGGCCGGAGGCGGTGCTGGCCAAGCGCGACGCCGGCGGCCGGTGGTCGTACACGGCGGAGGGCCTCGTGCCGACGCCGGCCGGCGGGCTCCTCTCGGTCAGCAACTGGGCGTGGTCCGCCAGGTCGCCGGTCGGCGTCTTCGCCCTCCTGGCCGACCCGCAGCGCGCGCGCGCATGGGCGTACTTCATCGGCTTCCGCGGCGACGGCAGCTTCCAGCCCGCGCAGCCCGTCCCCACGCTCTACGACCTCGGCGAGCGCCCGCGGGCCTGCTCGGCCGCCGACCGCGCCGGGACGGCGCGCGTCGCCTCTACCGACGGGGCCCGGCGACCGCATCCTCTTCCCGGGCGCGCGGCACCCGGTGCTGGTGCAGGAGCCCCGGCCGAAGAACGCGGTCGGCGTGCAGGAGCCGCTCGCGTTCATCACGCGCGGCGCCGTGGTGCAGGGGACGCCGGAGGCGCCTTGCCTCGGCGCCTTCGAGGTCGAGCCTCCGCCGAACGTGGTGACCTCCGCCGCGATGGGCGCCGTGATCCCCGGGGACCTCGCCCATGCCTGGCTGTTCCGCGTTTCGAACGACGTGCCCGCTCCGCGCCCGGGCAGGCGGGGCAAGGGCGGGGCGTCGACGGCGCTGGAGTACCGCCCGATGGCCTGCCACTACGACCCGGCGGCGCGGGTGCCCGAGTCGATCTGGGCCGCCCAGGGTACGACCCGGCCCTGAGCCCGTGCCCCCTGAGCACTTGCGCCGCCCGGGTCGGGGACGGTAGCCTGACGCGTCGCGTGGAGGTTCGTGCATTATGGTCAAGCGGCGCCGGCTGGACCTGAAGAAGACCCTCTTCCTCCTGCCGAACATGATCACGTTGACGTCGATCTTCTGCGGGTTCGACTCGATCCGCGTGTCGGCGTCGGCGGCTCAGGGAGGAGGACTATTACCGGGCCGCGCTGCTCATCGTCTTCGCGATGTTCTTCGACATCCTCGACGGCCGGGTGGCGCGCGCGACCAAGACGCAGAGCGCCTTCGGGCTCCAGATCGACTCGCTCGCCGACGTCATCTCCTTCGGCGCCGCGCCCGCCCTGCTCGTCTACCAGTGGACGCTGCGGCAGCTCGACGTCGGGGTCCGCGTGCCGCCCGGGCTCATCGCCGCGTTCATCTTCATCGCGTGCGGGGCGATCCGGCTGGCGCGCTTCAACGTGCTGACGATGGGCGAGCAGGGCAAGCCGACCAAGCCCGGCAAGTACATCGTCGGCCTCCCCATCCCCGGCGCCGCCGGCATCCTCGTGTCGATCGTCGTCGCCAACCACGCCGCGGCCGGCGTGCTGGGCGGGACGAACTTCGTTTGGGCGATCTTCGCGATCACGCTGGGCCTCTCCTTCCTGATGGTGTCGACCATGCGCTTCCGGTCCTTCAAGGAGATCCGGCTCAACGCGCGCACCGTGCTCCTCATGCCCTCGCCGTCGGCTCGAGCGCCGCCATCTCGTACAAGAGCGAGCCGCAGTTCGCGCTCGTCTGGCTGCTCGGGTGCTACATCCTCCTGGGCATCGTCGAGTCGCTCTGGCAGCTCCCCCGCCGCCTGCGCGAGCGCGCCACCCTCGCCCGCGACGGCGCACCCGCTTCTGCGCCGGGCAAGTCCTCGAGGCCGCCGGCTCCGTAGCGACGCGCAAGTCCGTCGCCGTTACGCCGCCCGGCCCTCACCCCCCAGCCCCCCTCTCCCGCAAGCGGGAGAGGGGCCCGGGCATGGGCGTAAACCTGCTGGGGCCGTGCAAAAACGCCATCCTAACCGCGCCCGGAGCGAGCTGCCGTCTACGGCAGCTCGCGGAGGAAGCGGGGGCCGCCGGTATGCTCAACGGCCCGTCGTACGAAGCCGCACCCCCCGCTTCCTCCGCGTCCCGCCTTCGGCGGGACGCTCCGGGCGCGGTTAGGATTGCAAGTCCCTGGCGCAGGCTAACGCTCAGGAGCCGCGCTTTACTGGGGTGATCCAGCCGCAGCAGGCTGGTCCCGCGAGGCCCACAGCGCCCAGGCGATGAGCACCACCTGGAGCGGCAGCCTCAGCCAGAGCACGGCGGTGGGGATCGGCGCCGCGTCGTCGAAGTTGATGTGGTTCAGGGCCATGTTCAGGTTGGCCGGGAACACGGCGACGTAGAGCGCGACGAGGCCCCAGCCCGCGGCGCGGCGGGTGCGCGGGACGAGCAGGCCGGCCCCGCCCAGGATCTCGAAGAAGCCGCTCACCCAGACCAGCGCCAGCGGCGCGGGCAGCCACGCCGGGACGATGCGGACGAAGGGCGCGGGCGCGACGAAGTGCACCACGCCGATCGCCATCATCGCGGCGGCGAGGACGCTGCGGAGGGCGGGGCGGAGGCGGGTCACTGGCTTTTCGCCGCCCGCGCCACGATGGTCATGTCGCTCTCGAGCAGCTTCGTCCCTGGGGCCATCATCCCCGGCTTGGCCATCAACCCCTCCGGCCGCGGGCCCATCGCGGGCTTCGCGTCCGCCGGGAAGCCGGCCCGCTGGCTGACGACCCGGACGCGCACCGGCTGGGGCGTGGCAGCGGTGGCGTCCACCTCGACCCCCGCCGAGGGAGGCGCGTAGAACTGGAACGCGAGCGCGCCCCCGTCGAGCGGCGTGTCGAGCCCCGCCACGGTGCCGCGCGTCACGCCGTCGACGCGCACGGCGAGCAGAAGCGCCCCCGGCGGCGGGACGACCCGGAAGCGCACCTTGCGACCGGCGCTGCCCGGCGCGTCGTCGAGCCAGACGATCTCGGGCTTCGCCTCCGCCACCGCCTCACCCTGCGCGAAGCGCACGTCGTCGTCGATCAGGAAGTGGTGCCCCTTCTCGAAGAGCGCCGTGCCGGTGACCGCGCCGGAGGTCCACGCGTCGGGGTGGGCGTCCGGGCTCAGCCAGTAGGTGTTGCCGCTGTCGCCGTCGACCGCGAAGACGAGGGTGTCGGGCCGGGGATAGTCCCGGCCGAACGCGGGGAAGGCCAGCCCGGCCAGGTAGAGGACGAGGCCGATGCCGAGGGCGGCGACGGGGGCGAAGCGTACGAGGGGGTGGACGAGGAGGCGGACGGCCGGCGCGGCCAGGGCGACGAGGCAGGCGACGAGGCCGCCCACGGCCGGGGCGGCGTGCAGGCCGAAGGCGGCGACGAGCGCGGGGACGAGCGGGGCGACGATGACGACGGCGGGGAGGCTCGCGGCGATGGTGATGGCGACGGCGGGCGGGTCGTCGTGGTCGAGCGCGCCGGTGTGGGCGAGGTAGACCCCGAGCACGGTGGAGACGACGACGGGCCAGAGGAAGATGCACGCCGCGCCGGGGAGGAGGCTCGCGGTGATCAAGCCGAAGGCGACGAAGACGACGTTGGCGGCGGCGAAGATTTCCCCGGAGCGGAGGGAGCGGAGGAGGCGGCTCTGGGCGCCGAGGCCGATCGCGACGGAGACCGCGACGAAGGCCGCGAGGTAGAGGCCCTTCATGGTCGGGCTCGCGGCGGGGGTGAGCCGCGCGGAGGTGCCCATGACGACGCCGGCCAGCGCGCCGAGGAGCGCGCAGACGACGGCGGAGGCGACGGCGATTGCGAGCACGGCGGCGAGGGCGAGGGCCGCGCGGGCCGGGCGGACGGACCCGTGGCGGGCGCCCAGGACCAGGAAGGCGATCACGAGGAGCACGGCCGCGAGCGCGAGCGGCTGGTCGAAGCTCGAGGCGTAGTGGACGAAGAAGGGGCCGACGTTGAAGTAGCTCGCGTCCGGCGTGCGCGGCAGCGGCAGGGCGTGCGCGCCGAGCTCGCGCGCGATGGAGAGCGCGTAGGTGCCGTCGTGCTGGAGGGTGCCCTCGTCGATGTTGGCGAGCGTGTCGGTGGGCGCGTGGTAGCGCTCGAGCCCGCCGATGTTGGCGAAGTTGAGCGACGGGGTGTCCGGGAGCCAGATCGACAGGTCGGTGTCGTTGGGCATGCGCCGGTAGAGCGACTGCATCAGCGAGCTGCCGACCGGGTGGGGGGCGGCCCGCGCGAAGGCGCTCACCATCGCGCCGTTGTCGTCGCCCGTCTGGAACATCCACGACGACCCCGCGTTGCCGCGTGCGTCGAAGTTGAGCACCGCGCCCACGTCCGCCGCCCACGGGTGGTGGGAGGCGAACGCGTGCGCGCCGAGCAGCCCCTCCTCCTCCCCGTCGGTGAAGAGGAAGATCACGTCGCTCTCGCCGGGCGGGCCGGCCGAGAGCGCCCGCGCGGTCTCCAGCAGCGCGGCCACGCCGTAGCCGTCGTCCGACGCGCCCGGCGTCATCTCCCGGCTGTCGTAGTGGGCCATCAGGAGGAGCGCCTTCGTGGGCGACGTCCCCCGGCGCCGCGCGACCACGTTCTGTACGACGGCGAGGTGCGGGGGCCGGTACCCGGGCCGCTCGGACGTCACCTCCTGCACCGCCACTTCGAGCTTGGCCGCCCGGAGCTGGCCCATGACGTAGGCCTGCACCCGCGCGTGCTCGGGTGAGCCCATGGGGTGGGGGGCGCGGGCGATGGCCTCGATGTGGGCGCGGGCGCGCGCGGACGAGAACTCGGTGTCGGGCGCGCCGGCGGGCGTGGGGGAGGGGGCCCACGTCCAGGCGCATCCGAAGACCGTGGCCACGACGAGGGCGGCGAACGCGGCGAGCGCGCGGGCCCAGAAGCCTTGGGCGGGCGTGAGGGGCATGCGGGGACCCAGGGTAGTGCGTGTCCAGGCCGCGTGGGGAGCGATATCGCGCATCGCGGGGCGCGCTTTCTCAGGCTGGCGCTGGCTGGGGCTTCGTCTAGAGTCGCCCCCCATGACGACGGCCTCGGTGGAAGAGCAGGTGAGGACCCTGATGTTCGGGTCGGAGTTCGGCGACGACACCCTCCGCGACACGATGACGCGGGAGCTGCGCCAGCGCCTCGTCGAGGCGGAGAAAGAGGGCCGCCCCCTCCGCGTCTACGCCGGCTACGACCCGAGCAAGCCCGACCTGCACCTGGGCCACTCGATCACGATGCGCAAGCTGCGCCAGTTCCAGGACTTCGGCCACGACGTCACGTTCGTCGTCGGCACCTTCACGGCGCAGGTCGGCGACACGAGCGACAAGGCCACCGGCCGCCCGCAGCTCGCGGCCGAGCAGGTCTTCGAGGCGGCCAAGAGCTACGCCGAGCAGGCGTTCACCATCCTCGACCGGGAGAAGACCAGGGTCGTCTACAACCACGAGTGGCTGACGCCGATGACGATGGCGGACGTGATCCGCCTCGCCTCCAGCTTCACCGTCCAGCAGTTCCTCGTCCGCGACAACTACAGGAGGCGCCTCGACGCCGGCAGCCCCGTGGGGCTGCACGAGTTCTTCTACGCCCTGCTCCAGGGCTACGACGCGGTCCACCTGAAGACCGACGTGCAGCTCGGCGCCACCGAGCAGCTCTTCAACATCCTCGCCGGGCGCAAGCTGCAGGAGGCGTACGGGCAGAAGCCGAGCATCCCCATCACTTTCCCGATCCTGGTCGGGCTCGACGGCAAGGCGCGCATGTCGAAGAGCAGCGGCAACTACGTCGGCCTCGCCGAGGCGCCGGAGGAGCAGTACGGCAAGGTGATGAGCATCAGCGACGAGACGATGCTCGCGTGGATCAAGTACGTCACGCGCTGGCCGGTCGACGAGATCGAGGCGCGCGCGCGGCGGATGAAGGCGGGGAGCTCCACCCGATGGAGCTGAAGAAGGCGCTCGCGCGCGAGGTGGTCTCGATGTACCACGACGAGGCCGCGGCGCAGGCCGCCGAGCGCCACTTCGAGACCGTCCACCAGAAGGGCGCCTTGCCCGAGGAGATCGACGAGCTTCCCCATCCCGGGGCCGCTGCCGATCGTCGAGGTGCTCCTGAAGGTGCAGGGGGTGAAGTCGAAGGGCGAGGCCCGGCGGCTCATCGACGGCGGCGGGGTGAAGATCGACGGGGAGGTGGTGAAGGGCTACGACCGGCAGGTGGCGGAGGGCTGCCTGATCCAGGTGGGCAAGCGGCGCTTCGTGCGGGTGAAGGTGGGGTAGGGCGCGCTCGCCGCCTCAGCGCGGCAGCCAGACCAGCCGGTCCTCCTCCGGCCCGTAGCAGGCCCTCTGGGTCGCGTCCTCGTCCGGCCCGCAGGAGCCTCGACTCGAGGCAGCTCGCGATCTCGTGGAGCGCGGCGGCGTTGTAGATGCCGTAGAGCTGCGCGCGCTGGTAGGGGTCGATGCTCCTGGTCGCGGCCACGCACTCGGCGAGGCCCGTCTTCTCGCAGCGGACCACGCGCTCGCATCGCGCCTTGATCACCTCCCTGGCCGCCGCCTCGTCGATGTTCACCTTGGCGAAGATCTCCTGCTTGCACTCGGCGACCATCATCCCCTGGTCCCAGGGCTTGTCCCCGCCCGCCTCCTTGCGCGAGAGCAGGCACTTGGCCATCCCCTTCACCACCGCCGGCGTCCCGCTGGGCACCGCGCCCTTGCACGCGTCCATCCCATCCCACTTCCCCCCGGCGTCGCTCACCTTGGCGAGCGCCTGGCACCACGTGGCCTGGGCCGCCGCGACGGCGGATTGATTGGGGTAGGTCGCGGGGGCGCAGGCGGCCGCGGCGGCGACCAGGGCAGGGAGGGCGAGGCGTCGGACGCGCATGGCGGGCGACGCTACCAGAACACCGGATTCCGCCGTCACCGATGCGAGATCAGGAACGCGAGCGTCCCCAGCGTCACCCCGAGAATGAGCGCGAGCGGCACGAGGTACCACGAGCCGAGGCGAGGGGGCGGGCGGGTGAGAGGGCGCGCCGCGGCGGGCGGGCGCTTCGCGAGCGCGCCGCCGCCGCCCGGGCTCGACGCCCTCTTCTGCGCCGCCGGAGACGCCGGCGCAGGCTTCTTCTTCGCCGCCCTCGGCTCGCCGCCCTGCTCCGTCTCTCGCTCGCGCGGCGCCTTCTCCTCGCGCGCCGGCTCTGCCGTGGCCTGCTCCTCGGAGGCCGTCTGCTTCAGCGCCCTCGCCGCACGCGCCGCCGCCATCACCTCCGCCACCGCCTTCGACACGTCGGCCGTCGCGGCCGCCGACTCGTCGTCCTCCAGCAGATCGTGCGGCGCCGGCGGCGGAGCGGGCAGGGGGATCGGCTCCTTGCTCGCCGTGCGCGGTGGGTGCAGGCGCGACGGTGGCTTGATGTGCACCGGGCGCTGGACGGGGAGGCCTTCGGCGAGGGCGAGCGGGGTGGGGGAGAGCTCGGGCAGGACGGTGCGCAGGGAGTCGCGCAGCTCGGCGGCCGACTGCTGGCGCTGGGACGGCCACTTGGCCAGCGCCGTGGCGACGACGGCGGCGAGCTTCGGGCTCACCGCGGGCACGACGCTCTCGAGCGGGGCGGGCGGGGCGCGCACGTGCATGACCGCGAGATCCATCGCGTTCTCGGCCGTGAAGGGGAGGCGGCCGGAGACGAGCTGGTAGAGCAGGATCCCGCACGTGTAGACGTCGCTGCGCGTGTCGATGGGCTCGCCCCGGCACTGCTCGGGCGACATGTACGCCGGCGTGCCCACGACCGTGCCCACGCCCGTGAGGGCCGTGTGGATCCCCGTCCCGTCCAGCGAGGGCGTGTCGAAGTCCAGGATCTTGGCGATCCCGAAGTCGAGCACCTTCACGTCCTCGCGCGAAGGGTCCGCCGGGTCCCGCAGGAGCATGATGTTCTCCGGCTTCAGGTCGCGGTGCACCACGCCCCGCTCGTGCGCCGTCACGAGCGCGTCCGCGACCTCGACGAGGATGCGGGCGGCCCGCGCCTCGTCGAGGCGCCGCTCGAGGACCAGGGTCTCGAACAGGTCCTGCCCGGCGAGCAGCTCCATGGCGATGTAGAGCAGCTCGCCGTCCACCCCGTGGTCGAGGATCTTCACCGTGTTGGGGTGGACGATGCGGGCGGCGGCCTTGGCTTCGCGGCGGAAGCGGCCGACGAAGGTCGCGTCGCTGACGAGGTGGGAGTGCATGATCTTGAGCGCGACGTCGCGGGGCTCCCCTCCTGCGTCGCGCGGTACACCGCCGCCATGGCGCCCTCGCCGATGAACCCGGTGACCCGGAACCGCCCGGCGATGGTGCGACCGAGGATGGTGCCGCTCACCGCCTCGCTCCGCTCCAGGTCGCTTCCGTGCCCATGCCGGGCGCGGAGGTTAGCGAGCCGGCCCGCGAACGGCCACCCCTCCGAGGCGACCATCGGCTAAGATTGCGTCATGGCCGCGCCTTGCTTCCGATCCGCCCTCGCCTTGCCCGCCCTCCTCCTCTCCACCCTGGCCCTCGCCGCTTGCGGGACCGTCGCCTCGGCCGAGCTGCCCAGCGAGGCGAACCCGCTCGACTCGGACGAGAGCGAAGCCGTCTACCAGCTCAACACGATCCGGATGGGCATGAGCCTCCCGCCCGTCAAAAGCTGCTTCACGCTGAACGTCAGCGCCTCCGCCCACAGCGACGACCTGCGCGACAACCCCGAGCTTCCGCTCGGCATCGCGGGCTCGGACGGCTCGGACGTGCGCACCCGCGCCTGTAAGGACGGATACGCCGCCGCGTGCAGCACCACCACGTCGATGGGCGAGGTCGTCGCCCGCGGTTACAACACGGGCGCCGACGACGTCACCGGCTGGTCGACGGACCCGACGGCGGAGCCCATCGTGCTGAACCCCCAGCTCATCGCGGTGGGCGTGGGCCGCTCGCAGGGGGCGGACGGGTGGTACTACACGATGGATTCTCGGGAGCGTGGACGATCCGAGCTGCGCGATGAAGTGAGGGCGGGGCGAGAGGCCCTGCCCCGTCAGCGCGCGAGGTCCAGCCGGTCCACGAGCGGGTAGAGCTCCGCCTCCTCGCGCAGCATCCGCTTGCCGAGCACGCGGAAGACGCGCATCGCCTGGCGGATGAACTCGCCCGGCGCCGCCTCGATGGCCGCCGCCGAGGGCCACGCGGCGAGGAAGCTGCCGAGGGTGTCGTAGAGGCCGCCCACCTCGCCGAAGAGGGCCGCCGCGGGCTCCCGGATCGAGCCTCCGGGTGCGCGAGCAGCCGCGGGTAGAGCGCCTCGTTCTCCATCCGCGCGTGCACGCTCAGCCGGCCGGCGAGCTGCGCGAAGAGGCGCCGCACCTCGCTGGCCTCGCCCGCGAGCCGGGCGGGGGTGAGGCGGCCGCCGATGTCGGTGGCGAGGTCGAGCAAGTCCTGGTGCTGGCGGCGGAACTTCTCGGTGGGTCGGCTCGGCGCGGTGGATGGCTCGGGCATGACGAGGCTCCTGGGGCGCTACGGGCGAGGAGCGGCGCGGTTCCATCGGGCCGTGCGCAGGTCGTGGTCGGCACCCTCGAGCACGCGCAGGCTCGGAGCGGGTGAGGAGGACGCCTCGGCAGCGATTTCCGACCGGACGCTCCAGCTCATGTCCGTCATGGCGGACGTTTTTGGTGAGACGTGGCGTGTTGGTTGGGAAGTTTTCCGTGTCGCTAGGAGAATTTCCTGTTGCCACGCATACCAAGACGATCAACTATCCGCGATAACGGATAACGAGATGCCTCCACGGAGGCGCGTGCGTCCATTCTGCGCCCATGGGGCGCGGTGTTACTCCGTTAAAACGGATGGCTTCTTCCCCGAGCGCTGGGCCCCCGGCGCGGAAAGGATTTGCTTTGTCGATCTACCGCTCGTCGAACCTGCCGCGCATCGCCACGGCGGCCGCAGCGCTGCTTTCGGCGTCCTCCGCGGGCCGAGCCGCGCTCGCCGCCAACTGCGACACCCTGACGGCACCCATCACCTATGCGATCGGCGGAGTCTCGCAGACGCCGTTCATCGGGGCGGTCGCCAACGCCGTCGCCCAGGCAGGCGGGGGCACGCTCGTGTACGCGAGCCCGGGCGCGTGCGACGGCGTGTACGCCGTCGCCGGCTCCCCCGTCGAGAACCTCACCGGCTCCGTCACCTACTGGGACGGGACGAACGGCACGAAGGGGGGGACCTGCACCATCAACCCGGCCAACCCCAACGGCCAGCCCGCGGACTTCGGGGTCGTCGGCACGGACCCGACGTCCTGCCAGGGCATCACGTCGCTGCCCGCCGGCGTGGCAGCCATCCCGGGGCCCATCCAGGTCTACGATTTCCTCGTCCCGTTCAACTCGTCGCAGACCTCGATCAGCGCGGAGGCGGCCTACTTCGTCTACGGGTTCGGCGCGAGCTCACCGAACCCGTACTCGGTCTCGCCCTGGACCGTCCCCAACGACATCATCACGCGCAACAACCAGTCGGGCGCGGCGATCAGCATCTCGCTCGCCATCGGCGTCCCCCTGGCCACGCTCAGCGCGTCGTCGGCGAGCGGCTTCACGGACGGCAAGTCCAACGGCGGGACCCTCACCGACCTGAACGGGTTGAACAGCGTCGCGTCGAGCGCGGAGGCGGGCCTCGGCTTCGCCGCCGCCGACGTCGCCGAGGCCGCCCCGGCCAGCGAGATCAAGGTGCTCGCGTACGAGCACTACGGGCAGTCGTGCGGCTGGCTCCCCAACGCGACGAGCACGACGCACGACAAGATCAACGTGCGCAACGGCCTCTACGCGCTCTGGGCGCAGGTGCGCTTCCTCGCCGCGGTCGACGGCAGCGGCGTGCCGACCAACCCCAACGCGAAGAAGTGGATCGGCTACTTCGACGGGACGAGCACGCCTCCCGCGGGGGTGGACCCGGACGCGCTCGTCGCCAAGGCGGGCGGGGTCCTTTCCTGCGCGATGGAGGTGAAGCGGTCCAAGGACCTGGGGCCCCTCGAGCCGTACGCGCCCGCGGCGCCGTGCGGCTGCTTCTTCGAGAACGCGGCCACCGGGTCGACGACCTGCGAGGCGTGCACGACGGACGCCAGCTGCCCCGCCAGCGCGACGCACTGCCGCAAGGGCTTCTGCGAGGTGAACTGACATGAAAGCCCATCCTGCGCACGAAAAGCACCTCGCCTTCTTCGGGCTCACCGCGCTCGCCACGGCGGCCCTCGCCGTAGCGTGCTCGAGCAGCAGCAACCCGACCCCGCCCACCTCGGCGAGCACGACGAGCGCCGGCGCCACCACGACCTCGACTGCGTTGGGCACCGGCGGTCACACGTCGTCGACGAGCACGGGCGGGTCGTCCACCGCGACGGGCGCCGGCGGCTCGTCCACCGCGACGGGCACGGGCGGCTCGTCTTCCGCGACGGGCACCGGCGGCTCCGCCTGCGTGAGCGACGGCGGCGCCACGGGTTGCTTCTCGTGCCCGCCGGCGACCAACCCGCAGTTCCTCAACCAGTGCCCGCCCACCGGCGATCAGTGCACTCCCTTCGACAACGCCACGCGCCTGCCCTTCTACGACGGCGGCGCGCTCCCCACCGTCCCGTGAAGCGCGCCAAGGGCCCCCGAGAGACCGCGCGGCTCGCCGCGATCGCGATCCTCCTCGCGATCGCGGGCCAGCCTCGACGTGCGCTTGCGCAGCAGGGTGACGCCGACGTGGAGATCCCCGCCGCCCCGGCGAAGCCCCCCGCCGCCGCGCAACCTCCCGGCCCCGCGCCCGCCCAGCCTCCGGCCGCCGCGAAGCCGCCCGCGCCAGCGCCCACGCAGCCCTCGGCCTCGCCCGAGATCGAGGCGTTGCGGCAGGAGATGCGCGCGGAGCGCGCGGCGTTCGAGGCGCGCATCGGGGCGCTCGAAGGCGAGCTCGCCAAGCAGAAGGCCCACAAGGCCCAGGCGCCCGCCGCACCGGAGGCCGCGCCTCCTCCCGAGGCCGGCGTGGCCGTCGTGATCCCGGACCCGGTCGCGCCGCAGGGGTTCGGCGGGCCGCTCTTCGGGCGCGGCGCGTGGCAGATCGGCGCCTACGTCCAGTCGCAGTACGAGCAGCACCAGAACAGCGACGACCAGATCTCCGAGAGCGGCGCGTACCTGAACCAGGATCGCTTCCTGGTGCGGCGCGGGCGGCTGCGGCTCGACGCGGCGTGGGAGTTCGCCGAGCTGGCCATCGAGCTCGACGGCAACACCACGAACGGCCCGGCGTTCGGCGCGAAGCGGCTCAACGCGTCGCTGGTCTGGTGGGGCCGCCCGTGGGACGCGAAGATCCACCCGAAGGGCCCGCGAGACAGCGACATGCCGCTCTTGCGGCTCACCGGCGGCCTGACGAAGATGCCCTTCGGCTTCGACTTCCAGGACGCGCCCAACGACCGCGTGCTCATGGAGCGATCGACGGCGTTGCAGGCGTTCTTCCCGGGGGAGGAGGACGTGGGCGCCGTCCTCTCGGGCGGGGTCGGGCCTTTCCGCTACGCGGTCGCGGCGATGAACGGCAACCCGCTCGGCACGACCCCCGCGATCCCCGTGGGCGACCCCAACCACGCCAAGGATTTCATCGCGCGCCTCGGCGCGGAGGGGCGGCCGAGCGACCGGCTGCGCGTCGCGGGCGGCGTCTCGGCCCTGTACGGCACGGGCTTCCACGCGGGCACGCCCGCGACCAAGGCCAGCCTCGTCTGGAACGACACGAACCAGAACGGCGTGATCGATCAGGGGAGCTCGTGGGCGTGCCGGCGATGGCCGCGACGCCGTCGCAGAACTTCTCGCGCTGGGCCGTGGGCGTCGACCTGGAGCTGCGCCTCCGCACCAGCATCGGCTGGTCGATGCTCTACGGCGAGGCGACGGTCGCTACCAACCTCGACCGCGGGCTCTTCGTGGCGAGATCCGATCACGACCGGCGTCGACGTGCGCGAGCTCGGCGGGTACGCGGCCCTCGTCCAGGAGATCTTCGGGTACGGGCTCGTCGGCTTCCGCTTCGATTACTACGATCCGAACGCGGACTTCGCCCGGCCGAGCGGCGGCCAGCTCCTCCCGGTCTCGCAGGCGATCCAGACGTTCTCGCCCCTCGTGGGTGTCCAGATCCCCGACCGCGCGCGCCTCCTCTTCGAGTACGACGTCGTGCGCAACAACCTCGGCGTCGGGACCAACGGCGTCCCCACAAACCTCCCCGAGGACCACTTCACCATCCGGCTGCAGGTGCAGCTATGAGGCCCGCTGTCGCGCTCGCGGCGCTCGCGCTCGCCGGTTGCAGCACGACGCCGACGGGGATCGGCGAGCCCATCTTCGTCTACGGCGCGCAGTTCATCCCAGGGCCCTTGCCTGGATCCGCGCCGCCGGACGGCGGCACCGGCACGGCGCCCGACGTGACCGGGGTCCTCAGCCCGTACAGCGGCTACAGGCCGGGTGAGGCGGGCCGGAGCATGAGCGGCGACGTGACCGACGACGCCACCGCCGTCGCCGTGCGCTTCGCCGAGTACGGGACCGGCTACTGGCTGTTCGCGCCGGGCCCGCCCGACCCGATGGCGCCGGGCAACGACTCGTGGTCGATGACGTTCGACGTCGGCGACTCCCTGCCCGCGGGCCTGACCTCGCTGCGGTTCGCCGCCGTGAGCACGTCCGGCGCCTCGGGGTCGCAGTACGACCTGCCGATCTGCGTGGGCGGGTCGATCCCGGACGACTACAACCCGTGCAGCCCCAGCATCGCGCCCCCCGCGGCGGTGCTCTCGCTCGCGTGGGACACGCCGGTGGACCTCGACCTCGAGCTCGAGACGCCCTCCGGCGTCCTGCTGAACCCGAAGCACCCGAGCACCAGCGCCTCCGACGCGGGGCCGGGGCCGGGCGACGGCGTGCTCGATCAGGACGCGGACGCGAACTGCGTGCCCAGCCGGGTGAACCAGGAGGACGTGGTGTGGAAGACCACGCCGGCGCCGGGTCAGTACCTGATGTACGCCGACCTGTTCTCGGCGTGCAGTCAGCCGTCGGTGCGCTTCACCGTGACGCTCTGGGTGGCCGAGCCGACGGACGGCGGGAGCGCGCTCGTGCAGAAGCTCCAGACATCGGGCGAGCTGCTCGCCGTGGACGAGAACGGGGGGCAGGGGCTCGGGCTCTACCTCGGCGCGTTCTCGTTCCCGTTCATGTGAGGAAGGGGAGATGCCGTGATCGTCAACAAGCTCTTGAAGCTGGCGCTGGTGGGCAGCGCGTGGGTGCTCTATCTCCTGCTCGCGCTCTCGGTCGTGTCCATCGCCGCGATGGCGGAGCGCTGGCTCTTCTTCCGGAAGCACCACGACGACCCGGAGGCGCTGCGCCGACGCCTCGCGGGCGCGCTCCGCGGTGGCGACGTGGAGGGCGCCGAGCGCGTCCTCGCCGCGAGCCCCTCGCTCGAGGCGAAGGTGGTCCGCGAGGCGATGCGCTGGAGCGAAGGCGGCGCAGGCGCGGTGGCGGACGCGATCGACAGCGAGCTGTTCGCGCTGAAGAAGGAGCTGGAGCGCGGGATGGCCCTGCTCGGCACGCTGGGCAACAACGCTCCGTTCATCGGGCTCCTGGGCACGGTGCTCGGCGTCATCGAGGCGTTCCACCAGCTCGGCGACGGCGCGAACAAGGCGGCGATGGGCAACGTCATGAGCGGCATCGCGGAGGCGCTGGTCGCCACGGGCGTCGGCCTCTTCGTCGCGCTCCCCGCCGTCGTCGCGTACAACGTGGCGCAGAAGCGGATCGGCGAGGTCGAGAACGCCGTGGGCGCGCTCGGCAAGCTCGTGACCGCGGCGCTCAAGACGAAGCCGCGTGCGGCCGAGCGCGCGCGCGATGAAGACGGTGAGGAGGGCGAGGCGCCGCGTTCCGAGCCGAAGCGTCTCAACGGCGCGGTTGCCGTTGCGGCAGCGTCGGACTGAGCAGCGACAGGAGAAGAGAATGAACGCAGAGACGCAGAGACGCAGAGACGCAAAAAAGCAAGAGATGATTTGTCTTCGTCTTTTTGCGTCTCCGCGTCTCTGCGTCTCCGCGTTGAAATTCTGGGCTTTCGACGGGAGGTGGACATGGCTGGTGTGATGGCGAGCGGGCGGGGCACGCGAGGCGGGATCGTCGGGATCAACGTGACGCCGATGGTGGACGTGGTGCTCGTCCTCCTCGTCATCATGATGGTGTCGGCGACGTACATCGTGTCGCAGAGCCTGAAGGTGGAGCTGCCGAAGACGGCGAGCTCCGACGAGAGCGTGAGCACGGTGGCGGCCGTGACGATCACGAAGGAGGGGGCCTACTTCTACAACGGCGAGCCGGTCGCGGAGGTCGCGCTCGTCGACAAGCTCCGCGCAGCGAAAGGCGGCGGGGCGGAGGTCAACCTGGTCGTGAGCGCCGACCAGGAGGCGCTCCACGGCAAGGTGGTGCACGTCATCGATCTGGCGAAGATCGAGGGCATCACCAAGTTCGCCATCAACGTCGAGCGCTCGCGCTGAGGGGGGCCGGTGGCATCGAGCTCGCGCGTCTACGGCGTCAGCATCCTCGTGCACGGGGTACTCGCGTTGGCCGTGATCCGCATGCACGAGCCCCAGCGCCGCGAGACAATCGCCATCAGCGTCGCCGAGGCGAAGAACAAGCCGCAGGAGAAGCCGCCCGAGCCGGCGAAGGTGACGGAGGCGCCCCTGCCGGAGTCAAAGGCCCGGGCCCCGCGCCCGCGCGCTCACGCCGCTCCGGCGCCGAAGGCCGAGGCGCCCCCTCCCGAGGCCACGCCCCACGCGGCGCCGTCCAAGGTCCTCGACGCGCTCCCCGACCTCGGCATTGCGATGGGCAACGGCGGACCCGGCGGCATCGCCGTCCCGCAGGGCGGGCCCGCCGCCGAGGCCCCCGCCGCAGCGGCGCGCGCGACTTCCGCGCCCAGGGCCCTCGCGCCGGCGCCCGCGGACGTGTGCGCCGAGCCCGTGGTCAAGCCGAAGCTCAAGTCGATCACCCAGCCCGCGCCCACCACGGCGGCGCGCGAGGCCCAGGTCGACGGGCGCGTGCGCGTCGAGGTCTCCGTCGGCGCCGACGGGTCGGTGAAGGGCGTCCGCCTGCTCTCCGGCCTCGGGTACGGGCTCGACGAGGCCTCGCTCGAGGCCGTGCGCCACGCCGTCTTCGCGCCCGCCACCCGCTGCGGCAAGCCCGTCGCCGCCACGTTCGTCATCGCGCTGCGCTTCCGATCGCAATGACCCACGCGCCGCGCCTCACCCTGATCCTCGCCCTCTCGCTCGCCGGCGCCCTCGCGCCCGTGGCCCCCGCCGCCGCGCAACCCCGGCCCGCCGCGAAGCCGGCCCCCAAGCTCACCAGGCCGCCGAAGCTCGTGACGTTCGTGGAGGCGCCGTACCCCGAGTCCGAGCGCGCGAGCGGGAGGAGCGCGACCGTGGTCCTCCAGGTGGCCATCTCGGCGACCGGCAAGGTCGACGTGGCCGCGGTCACCGAGTCGGCCGGTGCCGCCTTCGACGCGGCGGCCCTCGAAGCCGTGCAGAAGTTCGTCTTCGAGCCGGCGGAGATCGACGGCAAGCCCGCGCCGGTCAAGATCCTCTACCGCTACACGTTCACGATGAAGGTCGAGGCGCCGACGACCGCCGTGTTCGAGGGCGTGGTGCGGGCGCGCGGGACGAAGAAGCCGCTCCCGCGGGTCACCGTCACGGTGGAGGACGGGCCCAGGGCGGTGACCGACGACGCGGGACACTTCCGCCTCCCGGCGGTGCCGCCTGGCAAGCACGCCGTCACGCTCGAGGGGGAGAAGCTCACCGGGCTGCGCACGGACGAGACCTTCGAGGCCGGCAAGCGGCTCGACGCGACGTACGACGTGGAGCAGGCGGACGCGGCGCCCGCGCCCGACGCGCCCGGCGGGGACGACGTCGAGATCGTCGTGACCCTGCCGCCGATCCAGAAGCAGGTCGTCTCCACCGAGGTGCCGGTGGACGAGGGGCGCAAGGTGCCGGGCGCCTCGGGCGACGTGCTCAAGGTGGTGGAGAACATGCCGGGCGTGGCGCGCGCCACGGTGGGCTCCGGCGCGCTCGTGGTCTGGGGCGCGGCCCCCCAGGACACGCGCGTCTACGTCGACGGCGTGCGCGTGCCGCGCCTCTACCACGACGGCGGCCTACGATCCGTGGTGCACACCGACCTGGTGCAGTCGGTCGAGCTCGCGCCCGGCGGCTACGGCGCGGCGTACGGCGGCGGGCTCGGCGGGCTGGTCACGGTGTCGCTCAAGCCGCTCGAGGATCTGGGCTTCCACGGATCCGTCGCGACCGACGTCTTCGACGCCGCGGGCTCGGTGCGCGCCTCCGTCGACGACAGGCTGCACGTCGCGATCGCCGCGCGCAAGAGCTGGCTCGACGCCCTGCTCCCGCTCGTCACCAAGGCCGACACGTCGAGCCTCTTCCCGGTCCCGCGCTACGCCGACGGGCAGCTCCGGATCGCGTACGAGGTCGACGCGCACACGACCGTGGAGGTCGGCGGGATGATCTCGTCGGACTCCACCTCGCGCACCACGCCGAGCGCCGACCCTTCTCAGCGGGAGACGGAGACCACCTCGCTCCTCTGGGATCGCGTCTACGCCCGCTACCGCCACGAGACCGAGGCCGGCGGCGTGGTCACCATCACCCCCTCGTTCGGCACCGACCTCTCGTCGCTGGTGGCCGCGTTCGGCGCCACGCCGACCGAGCTCGAATCTGCGCACCATGCTGTTCGCCCTCCGCGCCGCGTACCGCGCGAAGCCCGCGGAGGGCGTCGTCGTCTCGCTCGGCCTCGACGCGGAGGCGACCGACACCGCCGTCCACCAGGCGGGCTCGATCACGCAGCCGCCGCGCGAGGGCGACGTCTTCGTCTTCGGTCAGGCGCCGTCGAGCCAGATCAACGCCGACGACGTGCACGTGGTCTCCGCGACCGCAGCGCCCTACGTCGAGGGCGACATCGCCCTCGCGGGCGACCGCCTCCACCTGTTGCCCGGCCTCCGCTTCGCCCCCTACGTGCTCTCGACCGACCGCCGCACGCCGGTCACCGGCGACACGCCGCCCGTCGGCGCCTTCACGAGCGAGCCCCTCTTCGAGCCCCGCGTGGCCCTCGTCTACGACGCGTCGTCGCGCGTCCACGCCAAGATCGCCTACGGCCGCTACCACCAGCTCCCGCAGCCGGAGGACCTCTCGCCCGTCTTCGGCAACCCGCTGCTCACGAGCGCGCGCGCCGACCACTTCCTCGCGGGCGGCCGCTTCGTCCTCGCCCCGTCGATCTCCGTCGAGACGACGGCCTTCTACACCATGTCCGCCGGCCTCGCCGCCCGCAGCCCCTCGCCCTCGCCCCCGCTCGCCGCCGCGCTCCAGCAGAGCGGCAGCGGGCGCTCGTACGGCGTGCAGATCCTGGTCCGGAAGGATCTGTCGGCGAACCTCTTCGGCTGGCTGAGCTACACGCTGAGCCGGAGCGAGCGGCAGGACGTCGACGGGGGGCGCTGGCGGCTCTTCGACTACGACCAGACGCACGTGCTCACGGCGCTCGCCTCGTACAACATCGGCAAGGGCTTCGAGGCCGGCGCCCGCTTCCGCTACGCCACGGGCTTCCCCCGCACGCCGGTCGTCGGCGCCTACTTCGACGCGCGGGCCAACGCGTACGAGCCCCTCTTCGGCGTGCAGAACACCATCCGCATCCCGCCCTTCGTCTCGCTCGACCTGCGCGTGTCGAAGCGCTTCGACATCGGCAAGACGGAGCTCGAGGCGTACCTCGAGGTCCAGAACGTGACCAACCGCCAGAACCCGGAGGAGATCGTGTACACCCCCGACTACAAGCAGCAGGGCTACATCACCGGCCTCCCCATCCTCCCCTCGCTGGGGCTCCGCTTCGCCTGGTAGGTACGCATGCCGCGCTGGCTCGCCTTCGCCCTCGCCTCCGTCGCGCTCGCGGGCTGCGTGCCCGAGCTCGACGACCGCCTCTCCCTCGTCACGGGGCCGACCGTGCTCGCCGTCGCCTCCACGCCGGCGGAGGCCGCGCCCCCGGCGACGGTCTCGTTCGACGCGCTCTACGTCGACGTGCCGGGCAAGGCCCCGCCCAGCGCGAAGCTCTCGTGGGCCTTCTGCACAGCGCGCAAGGCGCTCACGGACCAGGGCACCGTGAGCCCGGACTGCATCGAAGCGAGCGGCGCCGACCTCCTCCCGAATCGGCGCCGGCCCCGAGGCGAGCGGCGCGCTCCCCGTGGACGCGTGCCGCAACTTCGGCCCCGACCCGCCCTCGCCCCTGCCCGGCCAGCCCGCCGAGCGCCCCGTCGACCCCGACCCGACCGGCGGCTACTACCAGCCCGTCCGCGTCGAGGTCCCCGCCGCCGGCGGCGCCGCCCCCTCGTTCGTCGTCGGCGCGAGCCGCATCGTGTGCGGCCTCGCCGGCGCGACCGCGGAGGCCTCGGCGCAGTTCGACCAGGAGTACAGGAACAACCAGAACCCGGCGGTCGCGTCGCTCACGCTGGTGCAGCCGAGCGGCGACACGGCGATCCCGCCCGGCGCGGCTTCCGGGGTGAAGGTGCAGCGCGGCGCGAGCGTGACGTTGCGCGCCGCCTGGGCCACGTGCCCGAGCGAGCCCGTGTGCGGCGACGGCGTTTGCGGGATCGCCGAGACGCCGGCGTCTTGCCCGGGCGATTGCACGCAGCCGAAGGGCTGCACCGGATCGGAGCAGTACGTCGTCTACGACCCGGAGGCCATGGCGCTGCAGGTGCGGCGGGAGGCGATCCAGATCGCGTGGTTCACGACGGGGGGGACGCTCGGCGACGACACCAGCGGCCGCTCCCCCGACGAGGCCGGCTCGGCAGCGCTGAACGCCGCCTGCGCAGCCGGGACCGAGTGCATCGACAACGCCTGGACGGCGCCCTCGACGGCCGGCGAGGTGCTGCTGTGGGTCGTGGTGCGGGACGATCGCAGCGGGGTGGGGTGGCAGAGCTACCGGATCGACGTGGAGTGACGCTTGCTCAGGTGGGGCGCCGGGAGCATCGTCCGAGGTACCGCGAGCATCGTCACGGCCTCCGCGAAACGCCCATGCCGTCCCCCCCGTGAACAAGGCGGGAAAGGTCACGCTCGTGCACGGGACGAGCTACCTGCGGTGGAGCCACGCGATTTACGTCGTGATTCCATGATGATCCTCATGTAACGCGGCGCGGTGCGAGACCGGGCGCGCGGGATCCGGGATCGGACACAGCGGAGCGGAGACCGGACACAGCGGATCCGTGACCGGACACAGCGGATCCGTGACCGGACACAGCGGATCCGTGACCGGACACAGCGGATCCGAGACCGGACACAGCGGATCCGTGATCGGACACAGCGGATCCGGGATCGGACACAGCGGATCCGTGACCGGACACAGCGGATCCGTGACCGGACACAGCGGATCCGGGATCGGACACAGCGGATCCGGGATCGGACACAGCGGATCCGGGATCGGACACAGCGGATCCGGGATCGGACACAGCGGATCCGGGATCGGACACAGCGGATCCGGGATCGGACACGGCGGATCCGTGACCGGAGGCGCGGGATTCGTGTCCGGCCCATATCCCCACGGGTGTCGGCCCCTCAGGCCGGGAAGCTCGCGACCGCGGAGAGCGGCACGGACGCCGCCGGGACGAGCCCGCCGAGCGTGGCCTTCACCAGCCACGGCATGATCGGGCCCGGGCCCTCCGCACCCTCGAAGACGGCGCGCGTGGCCGGCTCGTACAGGTCCACGATGCGCCGCGCGAAGTACGCGCCCGCCTCGGCCGTGGCGTGGTGCGGGCGGCCCGTGTAGCCGGGGAAGGGGCGCAGGTTCGTCCAGCCGCGCCCGCGTGCCGCGAACCCGGCTCCACGGCCAGCTCCGCGCGCCCCGCCACCCGCGCCGCGCGCGCCGCCGCAACGAAGGGCGGGTCCGGCACGATGGGCGGGCACGGGGGCAGGGTCTTGTAGACGGGGCCGACCGACTCGGGCGCATAGTGGAGCGCCACGGACGTCTCGCCGAAGCCGGCGTGGAAGTCGAGCGCCATGTCGCGCATCATCGCGGCCCGCTCCTCCGCGTCCTCGACGTGGGCGAAGCCCTCCGCGAACGCCGACCCGTCGACGCGCATCAGCTCTCGCATCAGGAGGTTGTGCGGCTGGATGGCGCGCACCCCTCGCGCCGCGCTGTAGCGCACGCCGGCGTCGAGCGCGTGCGCGTGGAGGGGCGCGCCGTGGAAGGTCACGAGGACGATGCGGCGGGCGCCCAGGTCGGCGAGCGCGCGGCA
Source organism: uncultured delta proteobacterium (assembly GCA_963827955.1). Lineage (GTDB taxonomy): Bacteria > Myxococcota_A > Polyangia > Polyangiales > Polyangiaceae > CAWHDJ01. Next base: position 40,090 of record CAWHDJ010000019.1, read on the forward strand.
CGCGTCGACGACGAGGCGCCGCACGGCGAGGAAGGGGACGGCGCGCGTGCCGGGGCCGGGGCAGGGCTCGACGCCCGCCTCGATCGGCGAGGCGACGAGGAAGGGCCAGGGCGCGCCGTCGGCAGGCGCGAGGCGGGCGTGGAGGTCCGCCGCGAGGCCCATGCCGCAGAGGTAGTCGTTGCGCAGGCTGAGGTGCGGGCCGTGGTACTCGACCGGGTTGACGGGCAGGTAGATCGGGACGCCGCGGGCGCAGAGGTCGCGTGTCTCGGCATGGGAGAGGTCGAAGAGAGGGAGGGGGCGCGGGCGGGGATCGGAGGGCACGGGGCGCATGCTAGCCCACCCCGCGCGTGCTTCACTGGAGCTTCGTGAAATCGATCACCCCGGTCCAGATGTCCGTCGGCTCGAAGATCCCGGTCGCCCAGGCCTCGTCCTTCGGCACGTTGCCGGAGTACCAGCTCACGAGCGAGTGGTCCGTGTCGATCGTCGCCACGCCCGCATAGGACGTGTCCCCGCCGCTGGGCAGCTCCCCCCACTCCTTGATCGCGATCGGCCCGCCGTCCAGGGTCCCCGTGATCTCGTAGAGCGACGTGCGCTTGTGGTCGTTCATGCCGAGGTGCTTGCGCGCGATGACGAAGAGGCGGCCGCCGTGGAAGAAGCTGAGCGGGCCGTCGAGGCGCTCGCCGGTGAAGACGGCGGGGCACGAGAAGCTCGAGTAGGGCGGGTCGGCCCAGCAGACCTGGGTCTGGACGAGCTCGTCGCCGAGGAGCTGGTCGTCGTTCCCGTCCGTGCGGACGAGGGCGAGGAGCTTGCCGGAGGGCATGAAGGTGAGCTCGGTCTCCAGCGGGGTCTCGGCCGAGATCGTGTAGACGTCGGCGCCCTTGGTCCAGGTCACCCCGTCCGTGGACGAGAAGAGCGTGACGCTGAGGTCGCCGTCGAGGTACGCCGCCGAGTAGTAGACGCCGCCCTGCTCCTTGATCCGCCAGAAGCTGTGGGTGTGCCACGTGTTGCCCGCCCCGTCGGTGAACGGGGTGATCGGGCTCCACGTCTTGCCGTCGGCGCTCGACGTCCACTGCGGGATCGTGTCGACGTTGGAGTCGCGCGTGCTGTTCACGGCCAGGCGGCAGAGGGTCTTGATGTAGAGCTTGCTCCCCACGACGTAGAAGTGCGGGTCGCGGATGTCGCGCATGTCGACGGCGGGGAGGATGGCCTCCAGGGTGAAGGTCTTTCCACCGTCCGTGGACCTGGAGACGCGGAGCGAGCTGTTGGGGCCGAGGACCTGGCTCTCCGCCGTGCGGTGCACGAGCCAGATGGCGCCCTGCCAGTTGATCAGGTCCGTGTTCTCGCAGTGGCGGCAGATGCCGGTGGTGCAGTCCGTGGCGTTGCTGGTCTCGCCGTCGACGAGGATCGCGTCGTTCGAGAGCCATGGGTGCGAACTCCGAGCCTCCGTCCGCGCCGCCGGCGCCGCCGGTGCCCGACGAGGAGGAAGCAGCAGCACCCGCGGTGCCCGTGGAGGTGGAGGCGGAGGTCGAACCGGAGGAGGAGGCGGAGGAGGAGGCGCCCGCGCCGTGCGGGGCCGAAGAGCCGCCGCTGCACGCGGCCAGCAAGGGGAGGGCGGCGAGGAGGCCCATGGCGAGAGAGCGCATGGGCCGGGATTCTACCGCCGATGGGGCGCCCGGGTAAGGCCTCCGTCCCGCGACGGGGGTACACTTCGGTTCAATGAGCGTCCGAATCGAGAAGAGCGGCCCCGTCACCACCGTCATCCTCGACCGGCCGGCGGTGAAGAACGCCGTCGATCGGGCGACGGCGGAGGCGCTCGCCGGCGCCTTCCGCGATTCGACGCCGACGCGGAGGCCAGGGTCGGGTCCTCTTCGGGGACCACGGGACGTTCTCTGCCGGGGCCGACCTCAAGGCCATCGCCGCGGGCCAGGGCAACCGGGTGGCGCCCGAGGGCGACGGGCCCATGGGGCCGACGCGGATGCTCCTCGGCAAGCCGGTCATCGCGGCCATCGCCGGGCACGCGGTGGCCGGGGGGCTCGAGCTGGCGCTGTGGTGCGATCTGCGGGTGGTCGAGGAGACGGCGACGCTCGGCGTGTTCTGCCGCCGCTGGGGCGTGCCGCTCATCGACGGCGGCACCGTGCGCCTGCCCCGCCTCGTCGGGCTGAGCCGCGCGCTCGATCTGATGCTGACCGGCCGCGCCGTCGGCGCCGCCGAGGCGCTCTCGATCGGGCTCGCCAACCGCGTCGTGCCGGCGGGACCGCGCGTGCCGCCGCCGAGGCGCTCGCGCGCGAGCTCGCCGCGCTGCCGCAGATGTGCATGCGGGCAGGAAGGCTCGTCCGCCTACGAGCAGTTCGGCATGTCGCTCGACGACGCGCTCGCGAACGAGCTGCGCCACGGGCTGGTCTCCCTGCAGGCCGGTGCCGTGGAGGGGGCGCAGCGCTTCACCGAACGGAGGCGATGAAATCAATCACTTCGGCGTCTGGCCCTTGGGCGCGGCGCAGCCCCACGCCTCCACGTCGAGCTCCCAGTCCCAGTCGCAGCTCCCGAAGAAGCCGCATTGCCCGTCGGCCTGCGTGCTGCCGGTCTCCTCGACGGACCACGTGTAGCCGTTGGTGAGCTTCATCAGGGCGTCGGAGGAGATGGTCTGCTGGACACTGAAGAGCTGGGTGGCGCCGTTGCCGACCGCCGCCGCCGCTGCCCCCGCCGCCGCCGCCGCGCCGGCGGCGCCGAAGATCCATCCGTACGGGTCGCCGGGGACGCCGGCCGCCGCGCCCGCGAAGTTCGAGACCGCCGTGAGCGCGTTCTGGAGCGCGTCGGGCTGCTGCACCATGTAGCAGGTGTACGTGACCGTGATGTTGAACTGCGAGAGCTTGACGCCGCTCTTCGTGTCGCCCCAGAACGTGCCCTGCGCGGGCGAGCAGGACGAGCGGGGGGTTGTTGTCCATGAGGTTCATGTAGTCGGGCGTCAGGACGAACTGGCTCGACTGGCCGTCGTCCGCCTGCACCATACAGAACATCTCGACGCCCCCGGACGAGCCGTTCTTGTGGATCTGGATCTGCGAGACCCGCATCTTGAGGAGCGGGAACGAGCACTCGTGGGTCGGGTCGCCGTCGGGGCCGCACCCGGGCGCGGCGCAGGTGCCGCTCACGCACGCGCCGCAGCAATCGCCGCCGCCGCCGTCGGCGCCGCACGCGGAGCCCATGGGGAGGCAGGTGTCCGAGCCGCAGAAGCCGACGCCGGAGGTGTACGTGGTCTGCCCGCTGTTGTTGAACGACGAGACGGCCGTCGGGCTCGCCGGCACGGAGTTCGCGCCCGTGCAGCTCGGCGAGAGGGGGCACGCGGCGCACTCGCCGCAGTCGGCCGGGCAGGTCTCGCAGCTCTCGCCGCCGCTGCAGATGTTGTCGCCGCACACCGCGGGCCCGTCGAAGCCCGCGTCCTTCGTCGTCATGGGACAGTCGCACGCGCTCCAGCGGGTGCCGTTGTCCGCACAGGACTGGGTGCCCGCCGGCTGGAGGGCGCCGCAGCTACAGTCGCGGAACGTGCCCGTCATGCACTCGTGTCCGCCGTTGCTGCCGGTGCTGCTGCCGCCGGAGCCGGTGGCGCCGGCGATGCTGGTCTCGCCGGAGGCCCCGCAGCCGAGGGCGATGCCCCCTGCGAGGCCCCCGCTCAGGACGGTCCATGCGAGCGCGTGAGCGAGCTTCTTCATGCTGCGAATCTCCGGGAAAAGGCCTACAGGGGTCGGGGAAGCGTATCGGAGCACGTCACGACGGCCGCTGACAAGGCGTCTACGCCTCCTACATTCGGCTACCGTATGCGCGGATGAACGGCCTCTTCGCCTCTCTCGCGTCGAGCCGAGCCCGGTCGCGGCGCGCATGATCGCGCACGCATGACAACCCCGCGGTCCGTCGCTTATCGTCGGGCGCCCCGTGCCGACCCCGACCCGAACCGCCGCACTGCTGTTCGCAGCGGCGCTCCTCGCGCCGCGCGCGGCGCGCGCCAATCCGGCCCCGCGCACGTCGACGCTGAGCTGGGTCCGCCTCCCCGGGGCCGAGGGGTGCATCGGGTCGCGCGCGCTCGCGGTCGCCGTCGAGCACCGGCTCCGGCGGGAGGTCTTCGTCCCGCCGTCGCGCGCCGCGGTCGCGGTCGAGGGCCGCGTCGAGCGGACGCCGGACGGCTTCCGCGCCGTGATCACGGTCTCGAACGAGGCCGGCGTGCCGCTCGGCAGCCGCGAGATCCGCAGCAAGGGGTCACGCTGCGGGGCGATGGACGACGATCTCGTGCTCGTCATCGCCGTGATGATCGACCCCGAGGCCGCCCTCGCGCCCCCGCGCCCCGCGGCGCCGCCGCTCCCTCCCTGGCCGCCCCCGCGGCCCGCGCAGCCGTTGCCACCGACCGCCCAGCCCGCCGCGTGCCCCGCGCCGCCTTCGTGGCAGGTCAGCCTCCAGGCAGGCGGGGTGGCCGTGCTGGGGCTCCTTCCCCGCGTCGCCGGGGGCGTGCTGATCCGCAGCCACATCGAGCCGCCACGCTTCTGGGGCTTCGAGGTCGGCGGCGTCCTCTTCCCCGCCGTGCAGGCCACCCAGGGCACGGCGGGCGCGAGCTTCCAGCTCGCCGAGGCCTTCCTGAGCACGTGCCCCCTCACCCTGCACGCCTTCGGGGCGGCGCTCTCGGCGTGCGCGGGGGTGCAGGCCGGGGCGATTCATGCCACGGGCTTCGGGTTCTCGGGGGCGAGCGCCGAGGAGCAGGGCCTCTTCAACGTGGCGGTGGAGGGGCGGGTCCGCCGGCGCATCGTGGGCCCGCTGGTGGCCGGTGCGGGGCTCGGGCTGGTCGTCCCCACCCTCCGGACGCGCTTCTCGATCCCCTCGACGGCGGCGGACCAGGTGCTCTTCACGATGGCCCCGGTGGCCGGGGCGCTCAATCTCTCCCTGGGGGTCGAGTTTCCTTGATAAGAACGCGCGCCCGGCGCCATCTACGGCCGTGACGGTCCACGCGGCGCCCCCAATCGACCTGCCGCACGCGGGGGAGGGCGGGGCGGTCGTGTTCGAGCGGGTGTTCCAGGAGCACGCGCCCTACGTCTGGCGCGCCCTCCGCAGGCTGGGGGTCGCCGAGTCCGACGCCAACGACGTCTGCCAGGACGTCTTCATCGTGGTCCACCGCAAGCTCGCCACCTACCGCACGGGCGCCCTCCGCACGTGGCTCTACGGCATCTGCCTCCGCGTCGCGTCGGAGCACCGGCGGCGCCCGTACCGGCGGCGCGAGGAGGTGGTCGACGCGGTGCCGGACGAGGGCGTGGAGGCGGTGCAGGAGGACGAGGTGGAGCGGCGGCGGGCGCTCGCGCGGCTCGACCGGGCGCTCGACCAGCTCGACGACGACAAGCGGGCGGTGTTCGTCCTCTTCGAGCTCGAGCAGGTGCCGATGACCGAGGTGGCCGAGGCCGCCGGCTGCCCGCTGCAGACGGCGTACTCGCGCCTCTACGCGGCGCGAAAGATCGTGGAGGCGGCGCTCGCTCCCAGCGCCGCCTCGTCCCGGAGGAACCCATGAAGCCGTCTCGAGATCCGCCGCGCCTCCTCGATCCGGGCTCGGACGCGCCCGAGTGGCTGCGGTCCTCGCTCGAGGTGGGCGCGAAGGACGTCCCGAGCCCGGAGCGCCTGGCCCGCATCGCCGCGCACCTGCCGGTCACGTTTGGGGGGGCCGGCTGGGCCGGGGGGCATGGGGGGTCTCCCCCCATCGAGACCGGGACCCCCCCAAACCCCCCGGGCCCCTCCGGGCCGCCGTCCCCGCCTTCTCCACGTGGGGTACCCTCGGCGACGGTGCCGTCCGCGCTCCCGGGCGCCGTCATCGGCGCTGCGGTCGGCCTCGCGCTGGTGGGCGCCGGCTGGCTCGCGTCTTCCCGGGCGCCGGCCCCGCCGCCGTCAGCGCCGGCGCCCGTCGTCGTCACGGCCGCGGCCCCCGTCGAGGCTCGCCCCGCATCGCCGCCGCAGGTGGTGGCCCCGTCCCCCCGCCGGCGCACGCCGGCAATCGCAACTCCGGCGCCGTCCGCGGCGGTGGGCCCTGGGCCCGCGCTTGCCGCGTCCGCCGGTCCCGAGCCCTCCGCCGGCGCCGTCGCGGAGCGCGAGCCCGGGGTCGCGGAGAGCGAGACTTCCAGGTCGCGGAGCCCGAGTCCGCGATCCTCGCGCGCGCGCAGGACGCGCTGGCCGGCAGCCCCGCGCGTGCCCTCGCGCTCACCGACCTGCACCTCGCGCAGTACCCCGGCGGCCAGCTCGCCCAGGAGCGCGAGGTCCTCGCGATCACCGCGCTCCTCCGGATGGGCCGCGCCGCCGAGGCCCGCGCCCGCGCGGAGCGCTTCCTCGCGGCGTACCCGACCTCCGGGGACCGCCGCCGGCTCGCGGTGCTGATTCCCGATCTGGAGTCTCATAAAGAACCGAGCGACCGCCCATCCACTCCGTGACGGGCCGCAACGAGCGGACCGACCAGGAGAAACCCATGAGGCACGTTTCGTCGATTCAGGGTGTGTGCATGCTCGGCGCGCTGGCGCTGGTCTCGCTCGGCGGCGCCGGCTGCCTGAAGGACGTCGGGCTCGGACCGGGCGCCGGCGAGGGGCAATCCACGGGCTCGGGCCCCGTCAGCGGTGGCACCGGCGGTTGCGGCCCCCTGAGCACCGGGCCCGGCGAGATGTTCAACAACTGCACCGGCGCCGAGGTGAGCACCGGCACCGGCATGGTGGGGGGCGTCGGCGGCAGCGCGTCCGGCGGCATGACGACGGGCGTCGGCGGCGGCTCGTTCGGCTCGTCGACCAGCGGGGGCATGACGACGGGCGTCGGCGGCGGCTCGTTCGGCTCGTCGACCAGCGGGGGCATGAGCACCGGCGCCGGCTCGTTCGGCGTGGGTGGCTCGGCCGGCGGGATGAGCTCGGCCGTGTCGAGCGGCAGCGGCTCGTCCGGCTCGTCGACCGGCAGCAGCAGCGGGTCCACCGCGGCCTGCCAGCTCGGCCCGGAGCCGATCCCCTGCGACTTCTCCCACCTCAACGCCGACTGCGCGCCGTACGGCGCCGTCTGCGACTACGTCTTCAGCCAGTGCTCCTGCTGCTTCGTCCACGACGACCTGTCGTGCGCGCAGGACGCCGACTGCCAGTCGAGCTTCGGCGCGGACGCGTACTGCTCGTCGGGCAAGTGCGGCTGCAAGTGATCGCCGCCGCCCGGGCTCAGGCGTGGATCGCCTGCGCGGCGGTCGCAATCGGGTGCTCCGCGCGCACCCTCGCCGCCGCCGAGACCAGCGTGCGGGCGACCGGGCGCACCTCCCGCGGGAGGCGAGGGAGCAGCGAGGCGTCGAGGCGGGCGGCCCAGAGCGCCCCCCCGGCGAGCGCGATCGATCGCGGGCGGAGCGCCTCGTATGCGGCGGTGGTCGCCGCCGCATAGGCGAGGTGCGCGGCGATCGCGTAGGCATGGGTCGCGAGCGGGTAGCTCACCGGTCCGGCGCCGAGGCGGAAGAGGGGGTAGAGGACGTCGTCGCCGACGGCCCACGCGGCGACGCCGAAGCCGGCCGCGCCGAGGGGGCGGGCGATGCCGGGGAAGCTCTCGCGCGTGAGGGCCCACGTGACGCCGAAGGCGGCGCCCAGCGCGTAGTGGACCGCCTTCGCGCCGCGCGCCTTCGCCTCCTCGTCGAGCGGGCCCCGCTGCATCATGCCCTCGACGAAGCGCCGGGCCACCGTCTCCGTGGCCTTCTCGTCGCGCTGCGCCGCCTCGGGCGGCAACCACCCGTCCGGCCGGCCGTGCGGCGCGAAGGCCCGGGTCAGCTCGAAGAACAGGGACTGGGCGGCGGCGCCGGCGGCGCCCGCGGCGAGCCCGCGGACGAGCGCCCCGAGCGGGGTCGTTCGCTTCATGGAGAGCCTCCTCGCGGCGGGCTACGTGGAGCCGCCGCTCCCCCGCGTCAGCCCTTCACCACCCCGAATCGGCGCGAGCTTCGCCACCTTGCGCGCGATGCCGGCCTCCTGCACCACCTCGACCACCCGGTCCACGTCCTTGTAGGCGAGCGGCGCCTCCTCCGCGAGCTCGGCGTTCGACGCGCACTCGACGACAATCCCGCGCCGCTCGAGCTCCCGGCGCAGCGCGTTCCCCGTGACCGCCCGCTTCGCGGCGCCCCGGCTCATCGTGCGCCCCGCCCCGTGGCAAGCGCTGCCGAAGGAGAGCCCGGACGACGCGTCCATGCCCACGAGGACGTACGAGGCCGTCCCCATGCTGCCAGGGATGAGCACGGGCTGGCCGAGCCCGCGGTAGCGCGGGGGGATGTCGGCGCTCCGGGGCCCGAGCGCGCGTGTCGCTCCTTTCCGGTGAACGCAGACCTCGCGCCCGTCCACGCGCTCGATCGTCGCCGTGTTGTGCGCGACGTCGTACACGGTGACGAGGTCGGCCGAGGGACCGAGCGCGCGCACGAAAACCTGCCGCGCGCGCGCGGCGATCGCCTGGCGGTTGCCGAAGCCGAAGTTCGCGGCCGCGCACATCGCCGCCAGGTAACGCCTGCCCTCGGGCGAGGAGAGCGGCGCGCAGGCGAGCTGGCGGTCGGGCAGCGTGATGCCGAGGCGGGCGGCGGCCTCGTCCATCGCGCGCACGTGGTCGGTGCAGACCTGGTGACCGAGGCCGCGCGATCCCGTGTGGATCAGCACGGCGACGCGCCCGCGCGCGAGCCCCATCCGCTCGGCCGCGGCCTCGTCGAAGACGTCGGTCACGACGTCCACCTCGATGAAGTGGTTGCCGCTGCCGAGCGTGCCGAGCTGGTCGTGGCCGCGCTCCTTGGCCCGGGCGGAGACGTACCGGGCGTCGGCGCCGGGGAGCGCGCCGCCCGACTCGATGGCCTCGAGGTCCCCGGCGCTGCCGAGGCCGCGCTCGCGGATCAGCCAGGGTGCCCCCTGTTCGAGGAGCCGGTCGAGCTCGTCGTCCGTCAGCGGAATCGGCCCCGTCCGCCCTGCGCCGGTGGGCACGCTGCGGGCGAGCTCGTGCACCACCGACTCGAGGCGGGGCTGGATGCCGGCGCGGTCGACGCTCGAGGCGAGCAGGCGCACGCCGCAGTTGATGTCGAAGCCGATGCCGCCCGGCGAGATCACCCCGTCGGGCAGCAGCGTCGCCGCCACACCGCCGACGGGGAAGCCGTAGCCCTCGTGCATGTCCGGCATCCCCAGGACGGCCTGCCAGACGCCCGGCAGGGTCGTCACGTTGACGAGCTGCTCGAGGCTGCGATCGCGGCGGATCTGGGCGAGCTGGCCGGCGTCGGCGAAGACGCGGGCCGGGACGCGCATGTCGGCGCGGAACGTGGTCGGCACCTCGTGCTCGAACGGGCCGATCTGCACGAGGGGCACGTGCTCAGACGTCGAGAACGACGGATGCGGATGCGCCATCGGGGCCCTCCGAGACGTGGACCTCGTGCAAGGTCGCGGCCTTGACCAGGGTCCGCACCTCAGGGACGCCCTTGCCGCGGATCTCGGCCTCGAGCTCCCGGTCCGTGAGCCGCAGGAAGCGGAAGCCCACGAAGATCCTGCGCTCCGTCTCGGTGCGGAAGACGAGCTCGTTCCAGCCAGTCGACGAGCAGGGCCTCGCGGTCGCGCGACTCGAGGCGGACCGCCTCGGCAGCTCCGTCGGGAGCGGGCAGGGGGGCCTCGCCCCAGGCGAGCACGGCGAGCGCGCGCCCCGCCTCGGCGAAGAGGTCGGCGAGCGAGGGGGCCGTCACGCGGAGGCGGACCTCGGCGGTGTGGTCCTCGAAGACGTGGGAGGCCGGCGTCACGGGCGAAGGCGCCGGGCAAGCGACGTGCCGCAGGCAGCCCGTCGCGCGGAATCCTCGGTCCTTCAGGCTTGGCTGTTCTTGAGTTTCCTGTCTTGACGCCATGCAGCCCACATCAAGAGCACGGCGAACGGAGACGCCACGAGCACGGACACCCACACACTTGCTCCGAAGAGCGGTGCCGCGTTGAGGGCGATGCTCGTGAGGAGCAGGCACACCCCAAACCATCGGAAGGAGGGAGGGACGATGAATGCCGTGACGAGTACGGCGCCGAGGCACGCGGTGACCCGCAATGTTGGCGACCAATCGTTGGCCCAGCTCGGTGGAAACGTGAACATGCGATGGGATGCCCACAAAAGAAGAAGAAAGAGCACGAGCGTGAGCGAGTAGAAATGTGCTCTGAGCCGTTCGACGTTCATGGATGCCTGCAGAAGTCGGCGCAGAACCTGCTCTCGCCGACACGTTGGACGAAGAGGGATCCCACAGTTCATCCACGTTCCAGAAATCCTCCCACGCCTGCCTCATCCGCTCTGCCGTGAAGAGCGTGTAATCCGAGCAGTGCTCCTTGTACCCGAGGGTGACCTCCCCCTGGCACTTGAACACTTCCATCGCTTTTCCAGGAATCTGCGTCTCGACGCGGGTGGGCGTGTCCCAGGGCTTCAGCCCGTTGAGGAAGTCCCGCCCGCTGAAGCCGCCGGGGTCGCCGTTCGGGGATCGGACGCGCCCGTCCGGCCCCCTCGAATCTCCAATCCCACATGTCGTCGAGGGTCCTGGGAGGTCTCCACCCGAGCGGCGGCGGCGCCACGTGCGGGTTGGTGGAGAGGCCGTGGGGCGGCGCGGGCCACACCGTGCCGGATCCAGCGCCCTGCCCGGGCGTGGCGCCCGGCCCGTAGGTGTGGGTCTCGGGGCCCGTTGCCCACGAGGGAGGCGGCGCGGGGCCGGGCGCTCCCTCCTCGTCCGGCGGATCGTCGAACCCCAGCGTCTGCAGAGCCACCTGGAAGCGTCTTCTAGAGCGGCGTGCGTTCGGGATGAGTACATACCGAACCGCGACCGCCAGGGAGCGGGTGCCAGAGGGCGCCTACGCGCCACGCCCTTGCCCGCGTCGCGCTGCCTGTAGCGCTACGCATGCGAGGGCACGAAAGCGTCGCGCCTTCTGGCACCCGCTCGCTCGCGCTCGCGGTTCGGTAGGCGCGTACCCAATGCAAACGCACGCCGCTCTAAATCAACGAGCACGATCCTCGTTCAAGGAGCCGCTGAGCAACGTATGGAACCCCGGGCTCACGCCCGTGGGTTCCATCGTTGTGTCAGGATCGCGCTCGGCCATTTAGCCTCGGAGGTGTCGACGTGCACGTCCAAGCCACCCTGCGCGATGCCCACCTCGATCGCGGCCTGGATCGCCACGATGTCCAGCATCGACAGGTGGAACCCGTCGACGACGTCGTGCAGGTAGGCGCCGCCCTCGCCCCGGAGCCACCAGGCGGAGAAGAGGATCGGCTTCCCCTCGTCCGTGCCGTGCTCGTCCTGCCGCTGTGCGGCGAGCTGGCAGTAGGCGTCCATGGCCATCGGGTTCTTCGGGTCGCAGTGCGGGCCGTCCTCGGGCCCGGTGAGGTACACCCGCCACCTTGGCAGGTTCTCCTCCAGCCACCGCTGTGCCTCCTCGGGCGTCGCCGGCGCAGCGTCGGGTGGCGCGTCGTCCCCCATGGCGAAGCCGACGAAGAGGACGCTGAAGCAAGCGAGCAGCACCAAGCAAAGCCGGCGCCGCAAGCGCACGCGCGGGCTGGTCATGTCGTCGTTCTCCTTCCGGACGAGCTTCGATGCCCGCATCTGCGCGCGGGCGCCGGGCTCGTCCGGTACGACGAAGGCGTCTCGCCCCGGCCCAGATCGTTCGCCGGGGCTGGCCGCGTGGCCAGTGAGTTGCTATACGCCGCCCCCCGTTCCTGCCATGCCCCTCCTCGCCGTCTCCGCGAACGACATCGACGCCGCCGGCCTCCCGCTCGAGGCCGAGCTGCCGCCCCCCTGGCTCGAGCACGAGCTCGGCGACGCGAGCCTCGGCCCTCGCCCGGGCGCGCCCCCGGCCCGGGTCGCCCTCCGCCTCTCCCGCTCGGGCGACGACATCGTCGTCCGCGGCCGCGTCCGCGCGGCGCTCACCACCTCCTGCGCCCGCTGCATGGAGCCCGCGGCCGTCGACGTTGACACCGAGCTCTCGCTCCTCCTCCGGCCCGCGGCGCCGGCCAAGCCGGCGGCCGGCAAGGCAGCGGCGGGCAAGGCAGCGGCCGGCAAGGCAGCGGCGGGCAAGGCAGCGGCGGGCAAGCCGGCCAAGACGCCCAAGAAGGACGAGGAGTACGAGTTCTCCTCGGCCGAGGCCGACCAGGACACGTACGACGGGGAGACGGTCGTGCTCGACCCCTTCGTGCGCGAGGCGATCCTCCTCGAGGTGCCGAACTTTCCCTTGTGCTCCGAGGGTTGTCCGGGTATCCGTCCCGCGGCGGAGCCGGTCTCCGCCGGCGGCCATGAAGAGCACGCCGACCCGCGCCTCGCCCCCCTCGGCGCGCTCCGTGCCCGCCTCGCGGAGCGCGCCGAGATGGGCGAGCAGAGCCCCCAGAAGACGAAGAAGAAGGAGTAGCCCGTGGCCGTCCCCAAGAGGAAAACCACCGCAAGCAAGCGCAACATGCGCCGCGCGAACCACGACAAGGTGACCCCCGTCCAGCTCGTCAAGTGCGAGCACTGCGGCGAGGCGATCCTCCCGCACCGCGCCTGCGCCGCGTGTGGCTTCTACAAGGGCCGCAAGGTCAAGGCCACCAAGACGGCCAGCTCCACGTAGTAGTCATCGAAGCGCTCCCTCCCATGACCACCCCGCCCGTCCCCAAGAGTCGCATCCTGGGCACGGGCCACTACACCCCCGAGCGGGTGGTCTCCAACAGCGAGCTCGAGAAGGTCGTCGACACCTCCGACGCGTGGATCGCCGAGCGCACCGGCATCCGCCGGCGCCACGTCGCCGCCGATCACGAGGTGAACAGCGACATGGCCGCCGCCGCGGGCCGCCGTGCGCTCGAGGCGGCGGGGCTCAACGTCGCCGACCTCGACATGATCATCGTCGGCACGATCAGCGGCGACACGCCCATGCCCGCGTGCGCCGTCCACGTGCAGCAGAAGCTCGGGGCGGAGGAGATCCCGGCCTTCGACATCTCGGCGGCGTGCGCCGGGTTCGTCTACGGCATCACGATCGCGGACCAGTTCATCGCGACGGGCAAGGCGCGCTGCGTCCTCGTGGTGGGCGTCGAGCTGCTCTCCCGCCTGCTCAACTGGCAGGACCGCACCACCTGCGTCCTCTTCGGCGACGGCGCCGGCGCGGTCGTCCTCGGCCCGGCCAAGGACGACGGGCGGGGCATCCTCGCCACGCGCATCTTCACGGACGGCTCGCTCGCCGGCGCGCTCAACATCCCCGGCGGCGGCACCGCCGAGCCGCTGACGGCGGACGGCGTCGCGCGCAAGCGCAACAAGGTGCACATGACGGGCTCGGAGGTCTTCCGCGTCGCGATCAAGAACCTGACGGGCGCCTCCACCCTCGTCCTCAAGGCCGCCGGCCTGACGAGCAAGGAGCTCGACCTGGGTCGTCGCCCACCAGGCGAACCTCCGCATCATCACGCAGGTGTCCGACCGGCTCGGCTTCCCGCTCGACAAGTTCGTCCTCAACATCGAGGAGTACGGCAACACGTCGAGCGCCTCGATCCCCATCGCGCTCGACGAGGCGGTGCGCGACGGCCGCATCAAGCCGGGGCAGAACGTGCTGCTCTGCGCGCTCGGCGCCGGGATCTCGTGGGGCGCCGCGATGGTGCGGATGTAGGAGAGCCTGCGGCGGGGTGCGTGCAGGACTGCCGCGCTGAGCTGCGGATGCCAAGTCGGCGACGACCCGTCCTGACGGGCGGCGGCGCCGCGGCAGGCAGCATGGCTCGACCGAGGGCCGCGGGCCCAGCAGTGGCCTTCGTTGCTGGTTCAACAGGGGGCGTGTACCTTGCCTGCGGTGGCCAGTGGACACGATGCAGCGATGGCGGAAGGCGCGCAAGGGAGGCCGGCGTCCGGCGGCTCCGGCGTGCCCCACGGGCACCGACTCTGGGTCGACGGCCGGCTGATCACCGGCGAAGCGGAGGTGGCCGCGGTCCTGGAGCGTGTTCGAGCGCGGGCTGCGAGGCGCGACTTCAACGCTGCGGAAGAGCCCCCTCGCTCCTCTGCGGAAGCGCGCGACGAAAGCAACGAGGCGCCTCACCCGGGCGACCCGGGCAGCACCGACCCCGAAGCCCTGGTGAAGACCGCCGGGAAGCTCTTTCACCAGTTCAAGGTGAAAGAGGCCATCCGGATCTACGAGAGCGTCGCCGATCTCCCGTCGACCCGCGCCGAGGCGAGCACGGGCCTCGGTTGGTGCTACCTGAACCTTCACGATTTCGAGCGGTCGATCCGATATTTCGAGGCTGCGCTGGACGCGGAGCCTGATTTCGGCCGCGCGCTCTATGGTGTGGGCATCTCGCTGATCGAGGTTGACCGCCTCGAAGAAGCCGCTTCGTACGCGCGCCGCCTGGCGGGGCTCTCGAATCGCGAGGCGCGCGCCCGTGGGCTTTACGTCCTGGGCCTCGTCGATCGGGCAAGGGGTGCATGGGAAGAGGCCGTCGCGCACCTGGAGGAGAGCCTCCGGATGCACCCGCACAGGAACCAGGGGCAGCCCGGCTGGAGCGAGATCAGGCACAGGTACGAGCTCGCGCTTTGCTACCGCGAGCTGAACCGGCCCGAGCGCGCGCTCGAGCACCTGCAATGGGCCGCACGGCACGAGCGGCGGACGGGCCAGATCACGCTGGATCTCGCCAAGCTCTACCTGGATCTCGGGCGTCTCGACGAGGCCGAGGGCCGCTTCCAGGCCGTCCTCAAGCACGCACCGAGCAGCCGGACCGCGCTCCTCGGTCTCGGGCGCGTCCACCTTGCTCGGGAGGACTACAAGGCCGCGCTCCAGTGCTTCTCGAGCGTCATCTCCACGGCGCACGACGATTTCGACGCGCTGAGCGGGATGGCCGAGAGCTTCAAGGGCCTTGGCGACTTCGATCGGGCTGCGGGTTACATCGCGAAGATCGGCCAGCTCTACAAGACGCCGCAGGCGCAGCTCGAGAAGCGGCTCCGCTCGCTCGAGAACGAGCGGCAGATGCGGGACGCCGAGCTGCTGCGGATGCGCAACATCGCGGCGCTGAACATCATGGCGACCGGCATCGCGCACGAGCTGCGCCAGCCCCTGACGGTCATCCGCATGGCGGCGCAGAACGCCCGGCTCGACATGGAGAAGGGCATCACGACGAACGTCGACGCCGACCTCGAGGACATCGACAAGAACATCGTGCGCCTCGACAAGGTGATCTCCGTCCTTCGCGACGCGGCGACGGACGACGTGACCACCGATGAGATCGTCACGCTCGACGAGGCCCTCGACGGGGCCATGTCCCTGTTCCACACGCAGCTCGCGCACCGCGGCATCGAGGTCGTCTCCGAGCATACGAGCGGCGTGCGCGTCGTCGGGAGCCGCATTGCGCTCCAGCAGGTCCTCATCAACCTCATCAGCAACGCGCGCGACGCCCTGGCCGAAGCACGGGTCAAGCGGATCCGCATCTCGGCAGCGGAGCAGAAGGACACGGTGCGGATCGAGGTCAGCGACACCGGCTGCGGCATGTCCGACGTGGTGCGCGAGAAGGCGCTCGATCCGTTCTACACGACCAAGAAGAACGGCGGCACCGGGCTCGGTCTGTACATCTGTCACAACCTGGTGCGACGGATGAACGGGACGTTCCGGATCGAGGAGACTTCGGTCGGGCGGGGGACGACCTTCGAGATCGTGCTACGCCGGGCCGAGGGAGGGAGCCATGGGTGAGCCGAGGGTGCTCGTCGTCGAGGACGAGCCCGACATCCGGAAGCACGTCGTCCGCGCGCTCGAGCGCGAGGGTATGACGGTCGACCAGGCAGAGGATGGGGACAAGGGCTGGGACGCGTTCGAGAAGACGCTGCATCCAGTGGTCATCCTGGACCTGCGGATGCCCGGGCTCAGCGGGATGGAATTGCTCCGCCTCATCCGCGACAGACGGCCCGAGACCCAAGTCGTCATCCTGACCGGCCACGGCGGAAAAGCCGACGCCATCCAGGCGGTGAACCTTCATGCAGCGGCCTTCCTCGAGAAGCCTCCGGATCTGAAGGCAATCCTCGAGGCGGTGCGGGCGGGGTGGGCCGAGTACCAGGACAGGACGGGGGTTCCGGAAGTGCCTGCGGGCTCGGAACCTGAGCCGGCGCCGGGGCTCGACGAGGTGCGGCGCGTCCTGGCGGGGACGCGCGGTACGGCGCCGAAGGAAGGCCAATGAGCGCGTACCTGCTCGACACCAACGCGCTCATCTACCATTACGAAGGCGATCCGCTCGGGCGAGCGATCGGAGAGTTGCTCAGTATCCCGGCGCACCGCTTTTACGTAACCGACCTCGCCTTGGTGGAGATCCGCTCCGCCCTCGCATCGAGGGTGAGGGACACGAAGCTGACCCCCGAGGGCTACCAGCTCGTCATGAGGCAGTTCCAGTACGACGTCTCGACGACCCTCGGCAGATTTCGTATTCAGTGCATTCGACGGAGATTCGTCGATCCCTGCGTGCGGCTCATCGAGGAGTACGCGTTGCGCCAGGGCCTCGGGCTCCGGACGCTCGACTGCATGCACCTCCTCGCGGCGCTCGATCTCAAGCCGCGCGAGGTGGACCTCCGCGTCGTGACCGCCGATCGCGCGCTCGCGAATGTCGCCGGCGTCGCTGGCGTCCCCCCGTTCCTCCTGGAACCGCCGAAATAGACGGCCGCTCCGCCGACGAGACAAGACGCCAGCGCCCCCCTTGTGGCAACACGTCGAGCGCCTCGATCCCCATCGCGCTCGACGAGGGGGGTGCGCGACGGCCACATCAAGCTGGGGCAGAGCGTCCTGCTCTGCGCGCTCGGCGCCGGGATCTCGTGGGGCGCCGCGATGGTGCGGATGTAGAAGGTAGAGAGCCGGAAGCGCGGCAAGCAGGACGAGCCGCTGGGCAAGCAGGACGAGCCGCTCGGCAAGCTGGACGAGCCGCTGGGCAAGCAGGACGAGCGGCGCGGCAAGCTGGACGAGCGGCGCGGCAAGCTGGACGAGCGGCGCGGCAAGCGGGACGAGCGGCGCGGCAAGCTGGACGAGCGGCGCGGCAAGCTGGACGAGCCGCTCGGCAAGCAGGACGAGCCGCTCGGCAAGCAGGACGAGCCGCTGGGCAAGCAGGACGAGCCGCTGGGCAAGCAGGACGAGCCGCTGGGCAAGCTGGACGCGCCGCTGGGCAAGCTGGACGCGCCGCTGGGCAAGCAGGACGAGCCGCTCGGCAAGCAGGACGAGCCGCTGGGCAAGCAGGACGAGCCGCTAGACGAGCTGGACGCGCCGCTGGGCAAGCTGGACGCGCCGCTCGGCAAGCTGGACGAGCCGCTCGGCAAGCAGGACGAGCCGCTCGACGAGCAGGACGAGCCGCTCGACGAGCAGGACGAGCCGCTCGGCAAGCTGGACGAGCTGCGCGACCCGAAGATCGGGACGGTGCTTCCACTGTGGCGGTAATTCGGCGCCGCGCACCGGCACCCCGAGCGTCGCTGCGACGAGCGCTTCCGCGTCAGGATCCGTCCGTGCCGGCGGACCGGGACATCATCGACTTCCGCGGCGAGCGCGGGCGGCACGACGCGTTCGTCGGCCGCGGGTCGAGATCGTCGCTCGCGGGACGGGTCTACCCGTGCGCACGGCCGCGGTGACGCCGGACGGGCGCCGAGTCGTGTTTCAGACGAGCTACAAGCTCACGGTTCTGGACATCGAGGGTGGAAAAGCCCTCCTCGACCTCCTCCTCCGGGCAGACGCAGTGGCGTTCCGCGCATGCACGGTGATGCCGGATGCCCGATCCCTGATCTGCGGCCTGGACGATGGGACGCTGAAGGTGCTCGACCGGGAGAGCGGGGAGGAGCTGGCCACGTTCAGGGGACACACCGCCAGCATCCGCGCGTGCGCGGTGGCCCCCGACGGGGCTCACATCGTCTCGGCCTCGGATGACGAGACGTTGAAGGTATGGAAGCGCGGCAGCGAGGCCGATGTGCTCGGCCCAAAGGCGCAGACGTCGGCCATCAATGCGTGTGCGGTGATGCCGGACGGTCGTATCGTCGTCTCGGCGTCGGGCGCCGACGAGTTGCAAACGTGGGATGCGGTCAGCGGACGGGCGATCGCGTGCATCGCTGCGCACACCTCCGCAGTCACCGCCTGCGCGGCGGCGCCGGATGGTCGCCGCGTCGCGACGGCGTCATGGGATGACTCGTTGGCGATATGGGACGCGGGCACCGGCGAGCAGCTCGCGACGCTCGCGGGGCACCGCAACTGGGTCCTCGCCTGCGCGTGGATGCCTGACGGTCGGCGCCTGGTCTCCGGGTCGCGGGACGGCACCGTCAAGGTATGGGACGCCGAGAGCCGCGCGGAGCCCTCACCCTGGATGGGGGTTACAAGTCGGTGAGCGCGTGCGCGGTGACACCCGATGGCGGTCGAGTCGTCGCTGCGTCGTCCGATCGAGTGTTGAGGGTCTGGGACGTGGAGAGCGGTCGCGAGATCCTCGCGCTTCACGGGCACCGGGATCATATCGCCGCTTGTGCGGTGACGCCGGACGGCCGTCACGTCATCTCCGCATCGTGGGACTCTGCCGTCAAGGTGTGGGACCTGTTGAGCGGGCGCGAGGTGGCCACCTTCGACGCGCACGCGGCCCGGGTCTCGGGCTGCACGCTGACTCCGGATGGCCGTCGCGTCGTCTCCGCCTCCTGGGACAGGACGCTCAAGATCTGGGCGCCCCCTTCGCCGACCTCCCGCCCCTCCCCAGCGGCAGGCCGGTGACCACCTGGGCCAACCAGGACGAAGCGTGGGCCGACGTCGCGACGGGCATCCGGGCCGCAATCGAGGCGCAGCGCGGGTGGAGCGGTTAGCGAGACCGGGCTGCGGTGAGGAGGGCGACTCCCGCCAACCGCGTCGCCGGCGCGCGCGGACGGAGCGGCCGCGAGGAGAGCGGCTGCGCGCGTCACGACGCGGCGAGCGCCCTGGCGTAGCGGAGCGCGTTGTCGCGGGCCTCGAGGACGTCCGGCTGGAACCGCTTGGCGGCGGACATGAGCGCGCGGTTGGCCGCCGAGAGCGCGAGCGGCATGGGCCGCAGGAAGTCGACGAAGAGCACGACCCGCGGCGCGTCGCTCCGGTTCCACGCCTCGTGCTCGAAGGTGTCGTCGAAGACGAGGCTCCGGCCCTCCTCCCAGACGCGGGTCTCGCGGTCGACGCGGATCGCGCAGCGGCCGTCGGTGGTCGGGACGCGCAGGCCGAGGTGGTAGCGGAGCACGCCCTTGTGCGGGCCGAAGTGCGCGGCGATGTGCTTGCCGGGCTGGAGGATCGAGAGCATCGCCGTGCTCATGTCCGGGATCAGGGCGAGGGCCTCCGCGGTGCGCGGGCAGAGCGCGTGGCTCTCCGGGATGTCGTGGCCGTAGACCTTGAAGAAGAAGGTCTTCCAGCCTGCGCCGGCGATGTCCTCCTGTCGGGGCGAGACCTCGTTGAACGTGGGGATCCGGTCGACGCGATCGAGGAGCGCGTCCACCTCGGCCCGGATCTCGCGAAAGCGGGCCTCGACCTGCCGGATCCAGGGGAACTCCTCGGGCGGGAGGAAGGCGCGGTCGGCGCCGTCGCAGTAGCGCTCGATCAGGTGCTTGTTCCAGCGGGCGACGGACTCGACGGTGAGGGTGGGCTCTTTCACGGTGCGTTCAGCTCCTGTTGGGCGTGGGCGAGGGACAGTCGGGCTTCTCTGCGATCGACGGGCGGCGCCGGGCTCCAGTGGTTCCTCCGGTGGAGGCACTCGAGCGCGACGCGCCAGTAGCCGCGGGTCACGAGCGCCGAGCGGCGGTGCTCCGGCACCGCCTGGAGGGCGCTGTGGAGCTCGCCGAGCCGGTAGCCCGGCACGCTCGGGTAGAGGTGGTGCTCGAGGTGGTAGTTGATGCCCTCCGGCGCGATGAAGACGCGCTCGATCCAGCTCGGCAGGGTGGTGCGCGTCTCGGCGTACACGCCGCTCCTGCCCTCGATCGCGAAGTGCTCGGAGACGCTCCGGATGCGGAGGAGGAGCTGCAACCACGTCGCGAAGGGCACGACCCAGAACAAGAGGACCGGGCGCCACAGCCCCGAGGCGGCGACGAAGGCGAGCGCCAGGACCAGGAACAGGCGCCGCGCGACGACCATCGCGCGCTCGTCGACCTCACGCGAGCCCGCCGGCGGCGGGACATGGTCGCCGAAGTCGGCGAGCAGCAGGGCGAGCCCGAGGCCCGACGCCTGCACGAGGAGGTGGCCGATGAACCGCGGCGCGCTCTGCGGGAACGTCCACGCCGGTGACTGCTTCACGCGCCAGTCGGGGTCGGCCGGCGTGTTGAGGCCCCGGTGGTGCGCGGTGTGGCTGCGGCGATAGTCGCGCATGCGGACGATGACGAAGGGCCAGGAGAGCGCCGCCTCGGCGAGCCAGTCGTTCACCCGCCGGCTCTTGCAGAGCCGGTAGTGCGCTCCCTCGTGGACGAGCACGAGCATCGCGTGCTGGCGGGCGGCGATGAAGGCCACCGCCGCGACGTAGAGCGCCGGGTGCCAGTGCCGCCACACGAGCCAGGCGCAGCCCACGACCATCGCCCACTGGGAGGCGACGTTGAGCGCACCCCGGTAGGGCGAGAGCTGCGAGAGGCGCCGGATCTCCTCCGGGGGGAGGAGGCGCGGCGCGGCAGCGGCGCGCGCGCCGGAGGAGGTCGTGGGGGAGAGGGCTTCGTCGGACATGTGCTGCGGCCCGTTCGAGCAACGCCCGTGCCACGGACGCCGCGGCCGCGCGTGGCTGCAACACGCAGAGATCTGTGGGGTGTTGCGTGTCCAGCGCGAGGAGGGGATGTCCAACTGGACGATGGCTCCTTGTCCAACTGGACGATGGCCCCTCGTCCACCTGGACGACCTGCAGGGGCCGCGAGGGCGCCTGCTCCGCGCGCCCCGTGGTGGAACACCGCTTGCTCGGGCCCTGCGGCATGAGCAACCAACCCGCTGCCGCCCGCGAGAGTGGCGTGCCCGACGACTTCGGCGTCCCGCACCGGCCGCTGGATCCGAGCCGCTCGAAGCACCGCGACCTGCAGAGGAGCGTCGTGATCGGGGCGCTCTGCGCGCTCTTCTTCGGCTCCTGGGCGTTCATCGTGAACGTCCCGCACGGCCTGCTCCACGGGCTCACGGCCGCGCTGGTGCAAGCGTGCATGAGCTTCACCACTTCGTTCTCGATGGCGGAGGGCATCCACGCGCTCGAACGCGCGCTGGGCACCTCGCCCTGGGCCCGCGTCGCCACGGCCTTCGTGCCCGGGCTCCTCGCGGACGCGGTGATCGCCGCGGCCCATCTCTGCGCGGGTACTCCCGAGATCCTGCGCACGATGCTGCCCGGCATCGTGATCGGCACGGTGAACTCGTGCCTCTACGTCGCGTGGCGGGGCCGCGCGCGCAGACGGTCGAGCCTGGATGGAGTCGCCCGCCACGAGCCCACGCACAATCGGACGGAGTGGCGGTTGACGTAGGAGACCGCACTCGCAGCCCGCCCGACGCGGAAGATGCGCTACCCTCCCGCGACGTGACCCGCCCCCTCCTCGCCGTCGCCCTCCTCGCCGCGTCAATCTCCGCCTGCGGCCCCGCGCGCCCCCCCGAGTCCCCCGAAGCCGCCAAGGAGGCGCCCTCCGCCGACCCCGCGGCGAGCGCCTCCGCCGCGCCGGACACCGCGAAGCCCCCGCCGGCGGAGGCCCCCGCCGCGGAGGCCTCGCCCTCCGAGGCGCTGGCGCGCGAGCTCCTCAAGGCCGGCGGCCGGCGCATCGGATGGTCCTCGAGCAAGAAGCGCTTCGTCCTGCCCGTCGACTTTCGCGCCGACGGGGGCCGCGGGCTCGACCTCCGCTTCTACGACGACCAGGGCGCGCAGCGCGAGATCCTCCGCGTCTGCCAGCCCGGGGAGTGCGAGGAGCGCCTCGACGAGATCGTGAAGGAGATGCTCCCCAAGCTCGCCGGCCGGCTCGACAAGGAGGGCTTCGAGGCCGTCACCTCCATCGGGTGGCCCTCCGGGAGCGACGGAATCCAGGTGAGCGCGCTCGAGGCCAAGCTGCGCTGGGCGGGGGGCAAGCTGACGCTGGTGGGGAAGAAGACGACGCCGCTCCGGCCGCTCGGCGGGAGGGGGCCGAAGGGCGACCTCGAAGCCGTGTACGCCGTCCCGTCGGCCAAGCTCCTCGCCGTGCTGGCGGGGGAGCTCTTCGTGTTCAAGCTGCCCGATTGAATCGGCGAGCGGGTGACCAACGTATAGAACCCCGGGCGTCAGCCCGGGGTACCATTGTTTTAGCGGCGGCGCCGGGCCGCCCACGCCGCGAGCACGAGCAGCGCCGCGCCCACCCCGCCGGCGACGTGCGCCGGCGATGCCTGCACGCCGCCGAGGGTACAGCCCGCGCTCTGGTAGCTGGTGCGCGCCGGGCCGTTGCACCAGATCTGCACGTCCGCGCTGCTCTGGCAGACGAAGTTGAACGTGCCGCCGAGCTCTCCCTGGCACGTGTTCATGTCGCTCGCGGTCGCCGAGCACGGCTCGCACATCTCGCCCTGCTGCTGCTGCTGGGCCACGTTGCAGCTCGGATCGAAGCTGCCCGAGCCGCCGGCGCCGGAGGTGCCGCCACCGGTGCCGCCGGCGTCGGGGGGAGCGAGGTCGGCGAGCGCGACGGCGGGCGCGGAGAGAAGGAAGGCGAGCGCGAGCGCGGGGGCGAGGCGATGGGTCATCGTGGGCTCCGGTCGAAAGGGCGGCGGAGCCTTGCACGACGCGGAACGGGGGCCAAGCCCCGAGAGCGGGCGCGCGCGCAGGCCTGCGAGGCCTTCAGGGCACGGGCAGCGGCTTGACCATCTTCAGCGTGGAGACGAGGTCGCGGAAGCGGATGGTCTGCTCGCTCACCTGCATCTCCACGACGACGACGCGCTTCGTGATGTCGTCCGTGCGCGCCGTCGCCTTGCCGAGGCGCTCGGTCAGGTCCTTCCGGAGCTTGTCGGCGAGCTTGTTCTTCTCGATGGCGCGCAGGCTCGAGTTGATCTGCGCGATCTGCGAGTCGAGCCGCGAGCGCTCCCGGCTCAGCGTGTCGCGCTCGTCGAGCGAGGTGCGCAGCTTGCCGCGCGCGTCCCACGCCGTGCGGAGCAGGGCCACGACGGCCTGGTCGGCGCGCGCGTCCGTGAGGTACCCCTTCACCGCCTCGTCCGCGAGCGGGTCGAGCCAGTCCACCGTCTGCCTCTCCGCGCGGCGCTCGTCGACGTCGAGCACCTTGGTCGCGTGCTGGGGCACCTCGACCGGGATCAGCGCGTGGCCGGTGCCGGTGTTGTCCTCCGTCCCCTTGGGCGGCTCGTGGAGGCGCGTGTCGTACTGGCGCGGGTGCTTGACGAGGACCTTCGCGTCCGCGTCGTTCCCGTTCTTCACGGTGTACTTGGTCCTCGTCACCCGGTCGCGCTCGATGGTGACGGCCCCGCCCTCGATCTGAGCGAGGCGCGCGCCCTCCGCGTGGAAATCGCGCGTGCTCTGGACGGCGATGCCGCGCTCGAGCGCGAAGGGCACGGTGGTCGTCGCGCCGCCGGGCAGCGGGTCGAGCATCCCCTGACCGAGGAAGGCGCCGTTCTCGAAGACCGCGATCGGGCCTCGCTCCAGGGTCCCCTTCGTGTCGTTGGTGAACCGAACGACGCGGAAGGGGTGGGAGGAAGACTCCGGCACGCCGCCGTCGGGCGCGAAGAGGAAGTTCCCCTCCCCGGGCACCGAGCGCGCGAGCAGCATCACCATGGTGGCGCTCTTGTCCGGGATGTCGACGGGGTAGGGGAGGTCGTAGTGGGTCGCCCCGCCCTCGACGGCCATCGCGGCGAGCGCGCGCACGTTGCGCGGGCGCGACGGGTTCTCCCGCCGGGGCGGGGGAGGGGGTGGTGGGGCCGCGGGGTAGCGGTACTCGTACGGCGCGGGCGCCGCGGCAGGCGCGGCGGGCGCGTAATCGGCGTCCATCTTCCTGTGGGCGCCCGGCCGGGCGCCGTAGCCCCTCGATTTGGCTTCCTTCTTGGCGCCCTCTGCCCAATCGGCCTTCACCCTCGCCTCCTCCAGCAGTCCGTTCAGCGTCGGCCCGCCGGGCGGGGCCGGCTCGGCGACGGGCGGCGGGGGAGGCGCCGGCGGCGCTTCGGCCAGGGTCGTCTCGCCGATCGGGACCGAGGCGATGACCTCGCCCTGGTCGCTCACAATCGGGCGCGGCGGGATCACGGCCTTCTCCAGCGTGGCCTGGAAGGCGATGGGCGCGCCCGCGACGAGCGAGAGCGTGACGCCCTTCCAGTCCTCCCCGGAGAGGTTCTGCACGATGCCCCAGACCTGGAGATCGGCGGTGCCCGGCTTCTCGGGCGGGGTGGGGGCGGCCTTCTCGTTTTGCGGAGGCCTGTTGATGACCAGCCGGTACGAGGGCCTCCACACCGGCGTCTCGGCCACGTACCCGACGACCAGGTCGTGCTCCTTGCCGTCGAGGGCGAGCCGCACCGTCTCGAGGTGATCCTTGTCCTTCTTCTTCCTGGCCGGAGGCGGCTTGAGCAGCACGGAGAAGCGCGGGTCGACGTCCCCGCCGGAGCCGTCGTCGTCCGCGTCGGCGTCGTCCTTCTCCTTCCCCACGTCGACGGGGAAGGACGCGCTCCGCACGCTCGACCCGCCCTTCTCGATCACGGCGAGCGTCGCGAGGAAGTCGCCCACCCGCTCGGCGCGGACGCGGAAGGTGACCTCGTCCTCGTCCACCTTCCCCTCCCGCTCGAAGTAGCCGACGCCGTTCCTGTAGATCACGACGCGCCGGATCCCGAGCCCGCTCCCGACGTCCGGCCCGCGGGCGCAGCCGAGCGTGAGCGGTGCGGCCGCGAGGAGGGCGACCAGAGGGGCCGTGCGGAGTGTGTTCTTCATGCGCGGGGGACGATAACAGAACCGCGACCGGCTGGGAGCGCGCGGGGGCCCGTGCCCCGCGCCCGTGGTAGGCTCCGGCCCGTGGCGAACGACGAAACTGGCGCCAAGGTCCTTCCCTTCGTGCGGCCGCGGCGCTTCCCCGCCGACATCGAGCGCCTGCGGAGGATGCTGGACGACGACGACGTCTCGTTCGAGGACTCCGAGATCGACGAAGGCCTCGCCTGCGCCGAGGCCGGGGTCGCCCACGGGGTGCCGGGGGCCCACGAGGTGCGGGTCGACCTGTTGAACATCCGCGCGCACCGCGCCCGCCACGCCGGCGACACCGACGCCGCGCTCGCCGCGTGGGGAGGCATCATCGCGGTCGAATCCCACGTACTTCGACGCGTACGTCAGCCGCGCGCAGGTCTTCACCAAGCGCGGCGACCACGCGGCCGCTCTCGCGGAGCTGGACCGCTACGTCGAGCGCGCGCCGACCGACGCGAGGGGCTATCTCCACCGCGCCAAGCACTACCAGGCCCGCGGCGACGAGGAGCGCGCCCTCGCGAACTTCCGCCGCTCCGCCCAGCTCGACCGGACGCTGGCCGAGGCGCACCTGGGCATGGCGCAGGCGCTCACCGCCAAGGGCGACTCCGACGGCGCCGCGCGCGCCTACGCGAAGGCCGCGGAGGAGGTGCTCAGCGACGCGGAGAGCTACGACATGCGCGGCTTCATGTACTTCGTGAGCGGCCAGGAGGAGCTCGCCCTGGCCGACTACGAGGCGAGCCTCGCGCTCGATCCGAACAACGCCGACACCCTCGCCTGGCGGGGGATCTGCCGGATGCGGCTGAAGCGCTACGACGCGGCGATCGCGGACTTCACCCGGCTCATCGGGATGAGGCCGCTGGAGGCGCGTGGGTACTGGCGGCGCGGCGAGGCGCTGGTGCTCACGGGCAAGCACGCGGAGGCGCTCCGGGATCTCGACCGGGCGATCGCGCTCGGCGACGACGAGCGGGGCTCCGCCCACCTCGCGCGGGGGATGGCCCAGCAAGCGCTCGGGGACCTGGACGCCGCGCTCAGCTCGTACGACACGGCGATCGAGCGCGACTCGTCGAACGTGTCCGCCCGCCTCCGCCGCTTCCAGATCTACAGCGAGCAGGAGGACTGGGAGCGCTGCCAGATCGACGCCGATGCGCTGCTCGCGAGCGCGCCGGACAGCCCGTCGATGCTGCTCGCCCACGCGCGCCTCTGCGTGAGGAACGAGCGGCGGAAGGACGCGATGGCGGCCTACGATCGGCTGATCGCCCTCGATCCGAAGAGCGCCGACGCTTACAACGAGCGCGCCGATCTGTACTCGATCAAGGGCGACACCGGCGCGGCCCGCGCGGACCGCGCCAAGGCGTACGAGCTCGCGCCGGACAACGCCGACATCCGCGCCGCCCACGGCCGGGACCTGGCCCAGAGCGCGATGACGGACGAGGAGCGCGCGGCCGGGCTGGCGCTCATCGTGCAGCTCCGCGGAGCTCGACCCGAAGAACCCCGAGGCGTGGGCGAACGCCGGCTTTCGCCTCCGCGAGGCCGGGGAGGCCCAAAAGGGCATCCCCTTCCTCACGCGCGCCATCGAGCTCGCGCCGAAGAACGCCGAGTACCTGTGGGAGCGGGCGACGTGCATCGAGCTCGCGGCGCCCGAGGAGGAGAGCGACGCGGACGGGTACAAGGCGAGCCTCGCGGCGGCGCTGGCGGACACGGAGCGCGCCCTCGAGCTCTGCGACGACGAGGACACCGAGTTCGAGCTCTACCGCAAGCGCGCGAACCTGCGCGAGCTGCTCGGAGACCTCCCGGGGGCCCTCGCCGACCAGACGCGCATGATTGAGACGGCCCCCGAGCTCGTCGACGCCTGGATGGATTGGGCCCGCGTGCGCAAGCACATGGGCGACATGGCCGGGGCCCTGGCCGACGCCGCGCACGTGAAGGAGATGGAGGACGAGATGATCGCCCAGCTCAGAGAGCTGGACCCCCCGGTGCTCGACGTCAAGCGGTTCAACCTCGACGAGGAGTGAATGAACCGCCAAGACGCCAAGGCGCCAAGACGCAAAAGTGCAAAGAGATGATTTCTTCTTTGCTCTTTGCGTCTTGGCGCCTTGGCGTCTTGGCGGTTCAATTCCGGACAGCTCTTTTGAGCTGAGGCCGCGCCGCAGGCCCGCGCGGGGCGGGTCGCGTCAGGCCGGCGGAGCCGTGGCGGAGGCGCGCCAGTCCGTCGGCATGTCGAGGAAGCCCTCGTTGCAGAGGAACTCGTACACGCCTTCGCTGATGTCGCCCACGATCATGCTGAAGACGCGCGGGTCGGTGACGAACTGCACGGTCTCGTCGCGCTCCGCGCCGGCCGTGTCGGCGAGGCCCTCGATGAGCTTGTCCTCCGCGAAGCCGACGAGGCGCACCATGAGGCGGCGCTCGAACGCGGCGCGGAAGCGGGGGAAGGCCTCGGCCGTGACCTTGTAGGCGTACGCCTTGCCCTCGTAGCTCGCCGACTGGGCGATGACCTCCTCGGCGAGCGCGCCGGCGGCGGGGGCGAGGTGCGTGCAGAAGAAGGCGACGAGCACCTCCTGGAACACCTTGACGATGCGCCTCAGCTCGTTGCTCCTCCGGGAGAGGAAGCCGTCCTGCATCTCCTTGCCGAAGCGGTTCAGGATCTCGAAGGCGCGATCCTTCACCTCGTCCGACGGCGTAGTCGAAGCCGCCGAGCTCGTTGTCGAGCCGGTTCTTGTACCGGGCGAGCAGGTAGTACACGGCCTGCTCGCCGTGGTGGATCACCTTGGCCGCGCCGTCGCTGGCCCGGGTCTTCTCGTGGAGCTCGGACTGGAAGAAGAGGCGGGCGAGCCTCTTGTGGATTTCCTTGAGGCGCCGCTCGACGAGGAGGGAGGGCGCGCCGGGCGGAAGATGCGCTCGAGCAGCCCGCGGAGGAGCTTGACGTGCGCGTCGCGGATGGCCTCGCGGCTCTGCGACGCTCGCGTGCTTCGCCTGCCCCTGCATCTCCTTGAGGCCGGCGACCACCTGGGCGGTGATGGCGTCGAGCTCGGGGTTGGTGGCGAGGTCGGCGCGGTAGTGGACGATGCGCGCCTGCACCTGCTCCTCGAGGATGCCGAGCGCCATCTCGCAGATCTCGTCCTTGATGGCCTGGCTCATCGCCTCGCCGCGGGGCAGGGCGACGGGGCACGAGCGCGGACGCGGGGCCGGCGACGGGCTGCGGAGGCTTCGCGGGGGCGCTCGTGGCGGCGGGACCGGCGCCGCCGGCGGGTCGTGGAGGCGGGGGCGGCGGGGGCTTTCGCGGCGGTACGGCGGTCATGGGGCCGAGTAGAGGATAGCGGAAGCGTGACGAGCGGGGTGCGGTTTTGGCGGGACACGCGCCCGTTCGGAGGTAAAAAGCGCGCGGCGATGCGTCTCGCCCCTCTTTCCTCCCCGCTGGCTCCGCCCCCGAATCCTCGCTCGCGGCGCAGCGGTACCCTCGCCGGCTCGCCGTGCCCCCGCCGGCCGCCCCCGCCCCCGCCGCCGCCCGCGGCGCCGCCTCGCGCCGCCCGTCGCGGCGCTGCCGGCGCCCACGGCCGCCGCGAGCGCCGACCGCCGCGCCGCCCGCCATCCTCTCGGGCCCGCCCGGCAAGCTCAACGTGATGCTCGATCACCATCGACAGCCTGCGCGCCGACATGCCCTGGTCCGGCTACGGACGCGACATCGCGCCGGCGCTGACCGCCTTCGAGAAGAAGGCGGTCACCTACACCCACGCCTATTCGATCTCGTCGTACACGGCGATGAGCCTCGCCGGCCTGCTCACGGGCCGCTACCCGGGTGAGCTGCAGCGGAGCGGCTACTTCTTCTCCAGCTACCCGGAGAGCGAGACCTTCTTCCCGCAGCTGCTCCAGAAGGCGGGCGTGCGCACGGAGGCCGCGCACGCGCACTTCTACTTCGACAAGGACCACGGCGGCCTTGACCAGGGCTTCGACGACTGCGAGCTCGTCGAGGGCATCACGCACGACAACAAGACGGACAAGGACATCACCTCCCCCCAGCACGTCGCGCTGGCGGAGCAGATCCTGGGCGACAAGGCGAACACGCAGCAGACCTTCTTCGCCTGGTTCCACTTCATGGACCCGCACGACGAGTACCTGCCCCACCCCGGCTTCGGCCCCTACGGCGACGGCAAGCGCCCGCGGGACAAGTACGACGCCGAGGTCGCCTTCACCGATTACCACGTGGGCAAGCTGCTGGAGTTCATCGCCCAACAGCCCTGGGCCAAGGACACGGCCATCATCGTCTCGAGCGACCATGGCGAGTCGTTCGGCGAGCACAAGCGGTGGCGGCACGGCTTCGAGATCTACGAGAGCTGGTGCGCGTGCCGCTCATGATCCAGGCGCCGGGCGCCGCCCCCCACCACATCGACGTGCCGCGCAGCGCCATCGACCTCGCCCCCACCATCCTGGAGCTGACGGGCGCGCCGGCCGACCCGTCGCTCGAGGGCAAGAGCCTGGTGTCCGAGGTCTACGGCAAGCCCGCCGAGGAGCGGGACGTGATCGTCGACCTGCCGCGGACGAGCGACAACGACCGGCGCCGGGCGCTCGTCCACGGGCACTACAAGCTCATCGCCTGGGGGGACGACTTCTCCTGGGAGTTCTTCGACATCGGGGCCGACCCCGGCGAGGAGCACGACCTCAAGCGGAGCGAGCCGGCGCTCTTCAAGGAGATGAAGGCGCGCTACAAGGCCGCGGAGAAGCAGCTCAAGGACATCTGCCCCAAGCACACCGACCACCTGAAGGGCAAGGACAAGGGCCATCGGTGCTGAGCCCCGGGCGCCCGGGCGAAGCTACGGGGGGGCGCGCCGATGTGGATCCGCTGGCCGTCGCGGCAGGCTCCCACGAGCCCGTCGAGTCGGGGAGGGACAGCGCAACGCAGCCTAGCCTGCCGTCGCTGAATAACCGGGTCGGGCGACGTGCAAGAACACGGCGCTGCCGGCGCCGGGGACGACCGGATCGTCGTTGTGGCCCACCACCACCAGATCGTAGAGCGCGTCGTGTCCATTCCAGGTCAAGCGATGATCGGGATGAACGACGATGTCCATGTCCTTCGAGGGTACCTGGCTCGACGGCCGCGCAAGGATTCCCGGAGGACGAGGAAAACAGAAGCCAGCCACCCCCTTGGCTCACCTCGCCCACGATCATGCCGAAGGCGCGCGCGTCGACCTCCGCGCCGACCCCGGGGAGGAAAAGGACCGGACGAAGAGCAATCCGGCTGTGACTTCCCGCCGCGGTCGTGCCTGCTGTGCCCGGGCACGTGCCGGGCACGTGCCACCTTCCGGAGGGGGCTCGGGGCCCGGAGGCCCGAGGATCCCGCGGCTCTCGCCGGGCACGAACCCTGCACAGAGGGAGGGAACAGGAGAGCCCCCAGTGGTGGTAGGATGGACCGAGCCCATGACCTCGAACAGCGTGCCCCCTCCGCCTGACGCGTCAGAAGGGGCCGTTCCCAAGGAGGGCGATGTCCTCGCGGGAAAGTACCGGGTCGAGCGGGTGCTCGGCGAGGGGGGCATGGGCATCGTCGTGGCGGCGCAGCACACGACGCTGCGGCAGCGCGTGGCCATCAAGCTCCTCCTTCCCGAGGCCGCCAAGCGCGCCGACTCCGCCGAGCGCTTCCTCCGCGAGGCCAGGGCATCGGTCTCGAATCCAGAGCGAGCACGTCACCCGCGTCATGGACGTCGGGCAGCTCGAGACCGGCGCGCCCTACATCGTGATGGAGCTCCTCCAGCGGCAAGGATCTCGACGCCCACCTCGAGACGCGTCGCAAGTTCGGGATCGAGGAGGGCATCGATTACCTCCTCCAGGCCTGCGAGGCGATCGCCGAGGCGCACTCCCTCGGCATCGTCCACCGCGACCTCAAGCCGGCGAACCTCTTCCTCACGCAGCGGGCGGACGGCTCGCCCCTCGTCAAGGTGCTCGACTTCGGCCTCTCGAAGCTGACCCGGCCCGACGCGCTCGACGAGAACGGCCTGACCGCCGTCGGCGTGGTCATGGGCTCGCCCTGCTACATGTCCCCCGAGCAGGTCCGGAGCCTGAAGGACCTCGACGCCCGCACCGACATCTGGGCCCTCGGCGTCATCCTCTACCAGCTCTTGACCGGCGCCCTGCCCTTCGACGCGCCGTCGATCGGCGCCCTCTTCTTCATGATCGGCGCCGACCCGCCCGCGCCCATGTGCGAGCGCTTCCCCGACATCCCGAAGGAGCTGGAGGCGGGGATCTTCCGTTGCCTGGAGAAGGACAAGGCCAAGCGCATCCAGACGGTCGCCGAGCTGGCGCGCGCCGTCGCGCCGTTCGCGGGCGAGCGCTCCCGTGTCTCGATCGAGCGCATCCACCGCGTGCTCAACGACTCGTCCCCCATCCCCGCGCGAAAGGGGGAGGCCCCCCCTGCCGCTCGGCCCGGCCGGAGCGGCTCGCTCCCCGACGCAATCGCCGACCTCGCGCTGGGCGGGCCCGACTCCGACGACGCGCCGACGCTCATGCGCAATCCCGCGCTCTTCGCGTCGAACCCTCAATCCGCTCCGCCGCCCCCGCCGCCCGACGCGCCCCCCGTCCCGGCGACCGCGTCGAAGCCGCCTCGGCCAACCGCGTCGAAGCCGCCCTCACCGACCGCGTCGAACCCGCCCCCGCCGCTCGCATCGAGCCCGCCCCCGGTGCTCGGGGCGGCCCCGCCCCCGGTGCTCGGCGCGGCCCCCTCGAAGCCGGCGCAAATCAAGAGCGGATCGGTGCCCGGCATCGCCAGCGAACGGGAAGCGCCTTCGCTGCCCCCGCCCCGCCCCGCGCGCGGGCGCGGCGGCATGGTGGGCGCCATCGTCGGCATCGCGGTGCTGGCAGGGGTCGGCGCGGCGCTCGTCGCCGTCCGCGGCATGTCGCCCTCCGCCGAGCCCAGCCACAAGGACACCGCCGCCGCCGCGGCCCTACACGCGACTCCCACGGACCCGGCGACGCCGGCCACCACGGACAAGGACGCGGGGGCGCCGCACACGCCCAAGCCCTAATCCGAGTCCGGACGCGCGTCGACGAGGGTGGCGGCGCTCACCCTGGAGAGGTAGACGACGGCGACCATGTGGCGAAGGGATCCCGCGAAGGTCGCGATCGCCTCCGCGACGGCGAGGCGATGAGGTGCGGAGGCGCTCGATGGCCTTTGCCCTTGCCGCGTCGGCCGTCCTCTCGGCCTCGCCGCCCGCCTCGGCGGGCACGACGTGGGGGCAGCTCCAGAGGCTCGTCGCGCCGGACGTCACCGGCGGCGACGGCTTCGGGTCTGCGGTCGCCATCAGCGGGCAGACGGTGCTCGTGGGCGCACCGGAGCACGACGGCGACGGTGGCGCGGTGTACTTCTTCGCCCAATCGGGCGCGCGCTGGGCCCTTCAGCAGGAGATCCAGCCGATGGGCTCGGTCGCGGGGACCGGGTTCGGCGTGTCCGTGGCGCTGAGCGGCGACACCGCGTTCGTCGGGGCGATCGAAGAGGGAGACGGGGCGGGCGCCGTGCACGTCTACACGCGCTCGGGCACGAAGTGGACCGAGGCGCAGACGATCCCGGAGCCCGCAGAGGCCCCTGCCGGCAGGCTCGGATTCTCGGTCGCGATCGACGGGACGACCGCGATCATCGGCGCGCCGAGCAATCGCACGCAGAGCTTGCTCGCGGGCATGGCGTACGTCTACGTGCTCTCCGGCTCCACCTGGGCGCAGCAGGCCGTCCTCCAGGACGGCATCGCCCCGACCGACGGGTTCGGGACCACGGTCGCCCTGAGCGGGGACACGGCCGTCGTCGGCGCGCCCGGCTTCGGGGGCACGGCGGCGTACGTCTTCGTCCGCTCCGGCACGACGTGGACCCTCCAGCAAAAGCTCACCGCGGACGACGTCGCGGCCACCGGGTTCGGCCTCGGCGTCGCCGTCGCGGGGGACACGGCGCTCGTCCTGTCGACGACCTCATCGGTGGGGGGCGGCGCGGTCTTCGGCTTCGCGCGATCGGGGAGCACGTGGGCCCAGGCGTACGAGACCCCGCCCCCCACGCAGGCCGAGACGTTCACGCTGGGGCTCTCGATGCGCGACGGGACCGTCGTCGTCGGGAGCACGAACACGACCATGAACGGACTCGGTCAGGCCAACGTGTACAGCGGCGGCGGCGTGAGCCCGACGCCCGACGCCACAATCTCCCCGGGCGACGGGACGGCCGGAGACGGCTTCGGCCTGGCGGTCGCGGTGGAGGGGAGCACGCTGGTCGCCGGGGCGCCGTTCGCCGGCGGCCTCATGGAGGGAGCGGCCTACGTCTTCGCCGACGTGGCGGCCGACGGCGACCCCTGCGGCTCCGACGACGCGTGCTTCAGCGGCCACTGCGTCGAACGGCGTCTGCTGCGCGTTCGCGTCGTGCCCGGGCGCGGGCGCGTGCAACGCGGCCGAGCGCTGCCAGCCGGGGACGGGCACCTGCTCGGTCACGCCCGTGCACGCGGGCATGCCCTGCCGGAGCGACGCCTGCACCGAGGACGCGACCTGCCACGGCATCGTTTGCGAGGGGACGGCCAAGGTGTGCGCGCCCCCGGACGATTGCCACGGTTCGGCTCCTGCAATCCCTCGAACGGGCAGTGCTCGAGCCCCGCGAAGCCCGACGGCGTGGCGTGCCCGGGCGGGCGCTGCCAGGGCGGGGTGTGCATGGGCCCGGAGAAGCCGATGCCGGTGACCGCGTGCGGCGGCGGGTGCGAGGTGGGCGACGCGCCGGATGGCGGGGCGGTGGGGGTGGGCCTCGCGCTGCTGCTCGCGGTCCGGCGCGGGAGGCGCCGGGGTGCAGGCGGGAGCAGGGAGAAAAGGTGATGTCCAGACGGCGCTCGCGCCACCCGAGGTCCACCATGCGCGTCGGCTGTGCGCTCGCGGCCTCTGCCGTCCTCTCGACCTCCTTGCCCGCGTCGGCGGGGCTGATGTGGGGGCAGACTCAGGGAGATCACCGCGCCCGACAACAACGGGCTCGCCGCGTTCGGCAACGCGGTCGCGAAGAGCGGGGGCACGATCCTCGTGGGCGCCCCGTTCCAGGGCAACGGCGGCGCGGCGTACGCGTTCGTGCAGAAGGGCTCGCTCTGGGTGCTCCAGCAGGAGCTCACGGGAACCCAGCCGGAACGGTTCGGATCGAGGCTCGCGCTCGACGGCGACACCGCCCTGGTCGTCGGGTTCGACACCGGGTCAGCAGGAGGGGAGCGTCACGGTCTTCACGCGATCGGGCACCGCGTGGACGAAGGCGGCGCAGATCGTCGACCCGGCCGGCGCCTCGGCCTGCAACGTCTTCGGCGGGTCGGTCGCGCTCGAGGGGGGCACGGCGATCGTCGGCGCGGGGAGGGCGGCGCACGTCTTCGTCGGCGCCGGTCCGACGTGGAGCCTCCAGCAGACGCTCGACCTCGGGGGCGCCGCGGACGCGGGCGCGTGCCCCACGGCCGGCGCGAGCGTCGCGCTCAGCGGGGACACGGCGATCGCGGTCGCGGCGGGGGCGGCGTATGTCTTCGTCCGATCCGGAACGACCTGGGCCTTGCAGCAGACGCTCGTGCCTTCGGACGGCGCGCCCGGGGACACGTTCGGTTTCTCCGTCGCCCTCGCAGGGGACACGGCCATCGTCGGGGCGTCGAACGACATGTCGAATGGGGCTCCGGGCGCGGCGTACGTGTTCGTCCGGTCGGGCACCTCGTGGGCGCAGACGCAGAAGCTCGCCCCCGCCACGACGCGCGGCACGTACGGCGTCTCCGTGGCGCTCGGCGGCGGGTACGCGTTCGTCGGAGCCTCCGACACGCCCACGCCGCTGATGCCCGTGAACGGGGGAACGGTCTACGCGTACGCGCCCTCCAGCGGGGGCTTCGCGCTCGACGAGGCAATCTCGCCGAACGAAGCGACGATCGGGAACGGCTTCGGCGCCTCGGTCGCGGCGGGGGGCGTGCTCGTGGCCGGGGCGCCGGGCGCCGAGGGGGTGTACGTGCTCCAGGGGGCGCTGGGCAACGGGGATCCGTGCACCGACGGAGGCGCGTGCTTCAGCGGGCGCTGCGTGGACGGCGTGTGCTGCGTCGTCTCCTCGTGCCCGGGCGCGGGCCCCTGCAACGCGGCCGAGCACTGCCAGCCGGGGACCGGGACCTGCACCGTGACGCCGTTCCCCGCAGGCATGCCCTGCACCCTCGACGCCTGCACCCACGACGCGACCTGCCACGGCACCGTCTGCCAGGGGGTGGCCCCCGTGTGCGCGCCCGCGGACGCGTGCCACGAGTTCGGGGCCTGCGACCCGGCGACCGGACAGTGCTCGAGCCCCGCGAAGCCCGATGGCGTCGCGTGCCCGGGCGGGTCTTGCGCCTCCGGCGTCTGCGTCCCGTCGAAGACCTCGCCGCCGCCCCCTCCGCCTGCGCACCCGCCGCAGGGGAGCGCGGGATGCGGGTGCCGGGTGGAGGGCAGGGAATCCGGCTGGGCCGGAGGATGCGGCGGCGGGCTCGCGCTGCTGCTCCTGCTCCGGCGGTCTTCGCGCCGGCGGAGGCCCCGCTAGCGCAGCTCGGCCACCTTCTCCCCGAACAGCTTCTCCAGCCGCGCCAGCATCCCGTCGCTCGGCTCCACCCGGTACTCCCGGCCCAGCATCAGCACCGCCTCGCTCCCGTCCTTCAGCTCGACGACGAGCTGCACGGAGCAGGCGCCGGGGCTCTGCCGGAGGACGTCGCGCAGGCGGTCGATGTGCTCGCGGCCGGCGCGCTGCTCGCGGACGTGGATGGCGACGTGCTTGGTCTCGGCGCGGATGGCGTCGGCGAGGGGGACGGCCTCGTCGAGCAGCAGCGTCGGATCGCGCGGCGCGGCGGCGGCTTCTTCCTCGCCCTCCTCGACCTGGGGGAACTGGACCTTGCCCGACACGAGCACCGGGCTCGTCGCTGGTGAGCACGTGCGCGTAGGTCTCGATCTGCTGCTGGCGGACCTTGACCTCGACGCGGCCGTTCTGGTCCTCCAGCGTGAAGAAGGCGACCTTGCCCCCGCCGCCCTTGAAGATGCGCTCGCGGTAGCCCTCGACCACGCCCCCGACGCGGACGCGCGACCACGGCTCCATCCCGGCGAGGGCGGCGGTGGAGACGACCTCGAAGCGGGAGAGCTCCACGCCGTAGCGGTCGAGCGGGTGGCCGGAGACGTAGAAGCCGATGGACTGCTTCTCGCGGTTCAGCGTCTCGCGCAGATCCCAGGGCTCGACCTGGGGGTAGTCCTCGAGCCGCCCCGTCTCCGCCGCGGCGCTGGGCGCGGCCTTGGTGAAGAGGCTGAACATGTCGGTCTGCCCGCCCTCGCAATCCTTGCTGGCGCGGCGCGAGCGCTCGAGCGCACGGTCGATGGCGGCGAAGGCGCGCGCGCGCGTGATCCCGCGCGACGTGAGCGACGCGTCGAAGGCGCCGGACTGGACGAGCGCCTCGAAGACGCCCTTGTTGACGCGCTTGGGGTCGACGCGCTGGGCGAAGTCGAAGAGGTCGGCGAAGGGCCCGCCGGTGTCGCGCGCCTCCAGCACGGCCTGGAGGGCGCTGTCGCCGACGCCGCGGATGGCGCCGAGGCCGAAGCGGATCTTCGGGTCGAGCGCGTCGTTGACCTTGCTGCCCTTCTTGCGCTTCTGGGGCGCGCCGTTCGTCCTCTGGCCGCTCTCGCCCTTGCCGTTCGTGGCGGCGTCGCCGCCGGCTCTCGGGCCGGCGGCAGCAGGCCGGTGTAGACGACGGTGAAGTCGGTCTTCGACTCGTTGATCTCGGGCGGGAGGATGTCGACGCCCCAGGCGCGGCCCTCGGCGATGATGCGGACGACCTTCTCGATCTTGTCGCGGTCGGCCGTCATCAGCGCGCACAGGAACTCGACCGGGTAGTGCGCCTTGAGGTACGCCGTCTGGTACGTGAGCAGCGCGTACGCCGCAGAGTGGCTCTTGTTGAAGCCGTACCCGGCGAAGAACTCGAGGAGGGCGAAGATGCGCTCGGCGTCCTCGGTCTTCACGCCGTTCTTCTCGGCAGCCCGTCGACGAAGGTGGCCTTCTGCTTGGCCATCTCCTCCGGCTTCTTCTTGCCCATGGCGCGGCGGAGCAGGTCGGCGCCGCCGAGCGAGTAGCCGGCGAGCTTCTGCGCGATCTGCATGACCTGCTCCTGGTAGACGATGACGCCGTACGTGGGGGCGAGGAGCTCGTCCACGAGGGCGTGCATCTTCTCGATGGGCTTTCGGCCGTGCTTGCAGTCGACGAAGTCCTTGACCATCCCGGTGCCGAGGGGGCCCGGGCGGTAGAGGGCGACGGCGGCGACGATGTCCTCGAAGACGTCGGGCTTGAGGTCGACGAAGAGCTTCTGCATCCCGCTCGACTCGAGCTGGAACACGCCCGTCGTCTCGCCCGACTGGAGGAGCTGGTAGGTCGCGCGCGTCGTCGAGGGGGACGGCGGCGAGGTCGAACGTCTTCTTCCTGGCCTGGAGGTCGGGCCGCTGGTTGATGAGGCGGGCCGCGATGTCGATGACGGTGAGCGTCTTGAGGCCGAGGAAGTCGAACTTGACGAGGCCCGCCTGCTCGACGTCGTCCTTGTAGTACTGCGTGACGATGCAGCTCCCCGTTCTTGAAGCAGGGGACGTGGTCCCAGAGCGGGCCCTCGCTGATCACCACGCCGGCGGCGTGCATGCCGGCGTGCCGCGTGAGGCCCTCGAGCTTCTGCGCCTGGGCGAGCAGCTCGGCGATGGTCGGGTCGCTGTCGCGCAGGGCCTTGAGCTTGGGCTCGACCTCGAGCGACTCGGGGATGGTGTAGGTGACCCCTGGGCCCTTGTTGGGGATGAGGTTCGCGACCTTCTGCGCCTCCATGGCGGGGAAGCCCATGGCGCGCGCCACGTCCTTGATGACGCTCTTCGCCTTCAGCTCGTGGAAGGTGGCGATCTGGCCGACGCTATCTTTGCCGTAGCGCTCGGAGACGTAGGCGATCACGCGGTCGCGCCGGTCCATGCAGAAGTCGACGTCGAAGTCGGGCATGCGAGACGCGCTCGGGGTTGAGGAAGCGCTCGAAGAGGAGGTTGTACGGGATGGGGTCGAGGTCGGTGATCCGCATCGCGTAGGCGACGAGGGAGCCCGCGCCGGAGCCGCGGCCCGGGCCGACGGGGACGCCGTTCTCCTTCCCGAACCGGATGAAGTCCCAGACGATGAGGAAGTAGCCCGGGAAGTCCATCTTCGACGATGACGTCGAGCTCGGTCTCGAGCCGCTTCCGGTAGGCCGCCTCGTCGATCTTCGCCCGCTTGTCGCCCATCTCGGCGAAGCGCCGATCGAGGCCGTCGCGCGCCACCTTGCGGAAGTAGTCCGCCGCGCTCATCCCCTCCGGCACCGGGAAGGTGGGGAGCATGGGCTTGCCAAGCTTGAGCTTGAGCCCCGCGCAGCGCTCGGCGATCTCGAGCGTGCTCTTCACCGCGTCGGGGTGGTCGCGGAAGAGGTGCGCCATCTCGTCCGGCGACTTGAGGAACATCTCGAAGCTGCCGTGGTGCGCGGCCTCCGCCTCGGCGTACGTCCGGTTCTGCGCGATGCAGGAGAGGTAGAGCTGGCCCTCGCCGTCCTCCCGCGCGGCGAAGTGGGCGTCGTTCGTGGCGACGAGGGGCAGGCCCTGGGCGCGGGCGGCCGCCGCGAGGATGCCGTTGATCACCGCCTGCTCGGGCAGGCCGTGGTCCTGGAGCTCCACGTAGAGCGCGCCCGGCTCGAAGGCCGCGCGGAGGCGCTCGAGCTCGGCGTTCCCCGCGTCCTCCCCCTGCTCGAGGATCCGCTGGGCGAGCACGCCGCCCATGCACCCGGTCAGGCCGACGAGGCCCGCCCTGTGCTGCTCGATCGCCGAGAGCGGGATGCTGGGCGCGAGCCCGCTCGCCGGGTCCACGTGGCCCTGGGAGACGATGCGGACGAGGTTCTTGTACCCCTGCTCGGTCGAGGCCAGGAGGACGAGGTGGTCGATCGGGGTGTCCGGGGGCCCGGGGGCGGCGTCCTTGGCAGGGGCGCGCGTCGGCGGGGTGGGGCCCCAGGTGCGGGCGACGTTGACCTCGCAGCCGAGGATGGCCTGGGTGCCGTGCTCCTTGCAGGTCTTGTAGAGCTGGATCGCGCCGAACATGTTGCCATGGTCGGTGAGCGCGACCGCGCGCATGCCCAGCGCCTTCGTCCGGGCGACCAGGTCCTTGATCTTGAGGGCGCCGTCCAGCAGCGAGTACTGCGAATGGACGTGGAGGTGGACGAACTCGGCTGCCACGGCGACCAGGACCAGGTGCCTCCATACGGTCACGAACGCCCGACGTAAAGCCGAGCGAGCGAAGGCGGGGTCACCGCCCGCGCGATCCGGGAAATTCCTCTGGTTCCGTGCCCGTGTGCGCGCGCGTGCCCGGTTCCTCCGAGGTGGGGCACGGGAGAAGAGGGAAGGGCGAGGGGCAGCGCGCGGAACGACGCGGTGCGCCATGGGGCCGACACGTTCGCGACACCGCGCAAGCCTTGAAGAAAACTTTGGAGCGGCGGTACCATTCCGCTGCCCGAACGCACTCGCCCATCCTGCTTGCTTGGGAACGCCGTGCTTGGGCAGAAGAAAGTGAGGTCTGCTCTATGGTTCGTTCCTACCTGATGGTCGCCGGCACGACGGTGGCTGCGCTCTCCCTCGTCTCTCTCGTCAACTGCAGCGGCAGCACGGCGGACGCCACCGGGGGCACCGGCGGCACCGGCGGCAGCGCCTCCAAGACCTCGTCCACCACCCACATGACGACCGCTGGCACCGGCGGCAAGTCCAGCAGCAGCACCGGCGGCAGCACGACCAGCGGCTCCTTCCACCCGATGGACCCGCCGCCCCCGCCGGCGATGATGGCGGGCGATGGCACGAGCCCCGTGACCATGGCGATCAGCAAGCTCTACATCGGCGACACGGATCCCGATGGGATGCCCGACTCGACCAACGGGTGGGAGAAGTACGGCTACAACATCGACGGCAAGAACCCCGCCGACCTGGCGCTGTTCTGCAAGACGGTCGACAACGCCTCCCCGACGATGATCCACCAGGAGGGCCCGGGCGGGATCGAGAACTCGTTCGGCCACAACATCCTCCAGATCATCCTCGGGATCGCCAGCGACGCGTCCACCAAGATCAACGACGACCTCGCCGCGGGCGACTTCACCGTCATGATCCAGATGGCGGCGCTGGGCTCCGGCACCAGCTACGACCCGATCGTCGCGCAGCTCTTCCTCGGCTCGAACCTCGGCTCCGCGCCCAACTTCACGGGCACGGGCACGCTCACGGACTGGCCGGTCAGCCCGGTGCTGCTCAACTCGGGGGTGACGACGATCGGGCCGGGCGTCTCCTCGGTCCAGTTCCCGATGAGCTACGTGACCAACGACACCTGGGTCTCTGGCAGCAAGGGCGCCGTCACGCTCGCGCTCTCCGTCTCCGGGTACACGCTCAACCTGAACATCAACGATGCCGTCATCACGATGCCCTTCAAGGACTCGACGCACACGCAGGTGACGGGCGGCATGATCTCGGGCGTCCTCAAGACGAGCGACCTGACGTCGCAGATCCAGATGGTGGCCGGCTCGTTCGACCCGTCGCTCTGTTCGGGTCCGACGATCGACAGCATCATCTCGCAGATCGCCCAGGCCTCCGACATCATGGCCGACGGCACGCAGGATCCGACGAAGACCTGCGACGGCATCTCCATCGGCATCGGCTTCGACGCCGCGGTGGTGGCGAACCCCGACACGATCGGGCCCATGCCGACGATGATGGCGAACCCCTGCGGCGACGGCGGCTGAGAAGCTGCTCAGGATCCCGCGGCGCGGCCGGGCGTTCCCGGCCGCGCTCACGGGTGAGCCGTCCTTCCCTGATCGTGGCTCCGCGTCCGAGCCACGAGCCCTCCTGCGAAACCACCACCCGTTCTTGGTGCGGCGCCCCTCCTCACCGGCACCTTCACCATGAGCTGGACGACGCCGTTGCCCGGGCACTTGAAGTCGAAGTCCTTCTTGGTGCCGCGGACGACGACCCTCGTCTTCTGCAGCGCGAGGACGAAGGCGCGGTAGCCCTTCTTGATGTTCCCGAGCGCGAGTTTGCGGGCCGCGATGTAGTCCCTCGCGTTGCTCTCGACCCTGGACTCCGCGCCGTCGAGCGTCACGGTGTCGTTGTGTAGCCGTTGCTGCTGGTCGGCGATGGCGGTGAACGATCCGGCGTTCGCCGTCGTCGCGGTGTCGACCGCATGACGGCGAGCACGACATGCGTGACGGCGAGCAGGGCAGGCGTGACGGCGAGCACGACAGGCAACTGACGGCGAGCCGCGACGGAGGGAGCGGCTGTCGTGAGCGAGGCGTTGGTGCCGGGCGGGCGGGCGGCGCCGACTTTCGTCGCGGGTGAGCCGTCTTGCCAGAACGGTGCGTCTGAGCGACGGTACCTCATGCGTAAGCGCCTGGCCCCCACGTCGTGGGCGTGGCTCGTCGGTGCGGCGATCCTCGCCGGCTGCCACGAAGCGCCGCCCCCTGCCCCTCCCCCGCAGCCTGCTCCTCCGCCCCCGCTCGTGGTGCCGGAGCCGCCCCCTGCGCCGCCGCCTCCGCCTGCCGCTCCCACCAAGAAGGTGCGGAAGAAGGTCACGGAGTTCCAGCTCGAGAGCGGCGCGCTCAAGCTCCCCGGGCCCATCGTCTTCGAGACGAACAGCGACAAGCTCAGCCCCGTCAGCGACGAGGTGCTCCAGATCGTCGTCGATTACCTCGACGCCAAGCCGGACGTCACGCTCCTCCGCATCGAGGGCCACACGGACACGGACGGCAACCCCGCGACCAACCAGACGCTCTCGGAGAAGCGGGCGATGGCCGTCGCCCGCTGGCTCGTCGGGCAGGGGGTCAAGTGCGACCGCCTCATGCCCGTCGGCTTCGGCCAGACCAAGCCAATCGTCCCCAACGACACGCCCGACAACAAGGCGATGAACCGCCGCGTGTCGTTCGTGAACGCCGCCCTCCGCGGCAGGCCCATCGGCGGCATCCCGGTGGACGGCGGCGGCAAGCCGTCCGGGGATCCCTGCCGGTAGCGGCCGCCGGTCACGATGGGGGGAGACCCCCATACCCCCCGGCCCGGCCGGCCGCCCGCCACGGCGATGGCTGACAGCTTACGGCTGAAAGGTGTGCTATCGCGGGGCACGCCTCGATGAGCCAACCCCCCCGCCCCGTCTCGCCGGTCATCCTCGCGGCAATCGCCGTCGGTGCCCTGCTCCTGGGCATGCTCGTCTTCTGGTCCGTGCCGGCGTCGTCGAGCCTCCCCGAGTGGACGCCGGCCGATCACGATCAGGAGGAGGGGCAGCCCGCCCAGGCCCAGCGCCCGAAGCGCGGACAGCCCCAGGACGACTCCGCGTCCCTGGTCGAGCTCGCGTGGATGAAGAGCTGCTCGCCGTGCCACGGCCAGATGGGGAGGGGCGACGGGCCCCAGGGCCCCATGCTGCGGGCGCCCGACCTGACCCGGGCCGACTGGCAGCAGAAGGTGACGGACGACGGAGATCCGCCAGACCATCCGCAACGGGCGCAACAACATGCCCAAGTTCGACCTGCCCCCCGCCGTGCTCGACGGGCTGGTGAAGCGCATCCGCGACAACCGGGCGAAGTGAGCGCGCGCTTCCGTATGTAGTTCCGCATGTCGGTGGGGCAGGGGCGAGGGTCGATTGACTTCCGCCGGGTGAGCCACCACGGTTCCCGACCGACATGAGGTGGTTCTTCGGCACGTTCGCCGTGGTGACGGCGGTCCTTTTCCTGAGCTTCGTGGCCTGGATCGCCACCCGCGTCATGCACGCCGACGGCGCCAACTACGTCGTCGGCCAGATCATGATCTACGACCTGTGCGCGGTGGCGGTGATCCTCGCGTACTCGGCCTTCGTGGGCGCCTGGCACTTGTGGGAGAAGCTCACCGGCCGCATGGAGGCCGAGACCGAGGACGGTGGTCCGCCGCCCGACGGTTGACATGAACCTCGCCGATCGCGATGGGGGCTTCGCCCCCAGACCCCCGCTCATGGCTGACCGCCTCAAGAAGCGCATCGCACCCATGATCCTCGTCGCCGGCGCCGCCGCGGCGGCGTTCGTGATCGTGCCGCACACGCCCCACGACCATCACGTCGACCTCCGGCTCGACGACGCCGCCTCCGTGACAGG
The DNA here is from genome assembly GCA_963827955.1 of uncultured delta proteobacterium. Classification (GTDB taxonomy): domain Bacteria; phylum Myxococcota_A; class Polyangia; order Polyangiales; family Polyangiaceae; genus CAWHDJ01. Next base: position 83,052 of record CAWHDJ010000019.1, read on the forward strand.
CGTCCAGCTCGCATGGGCGCCGCTGGACTCGGCGCCGGGGGTCAGGGAGGCGTCGGCCGCGGACGCGGACGACGCGGTTCGCGGGAGCACGTGGCACTTCCCGGCCGGGAGCGCGCCGAAGATGGTCGCCGCCCAGGTGACGTTGCCGGATGGGCGCTACGCGCTGGACGTGCTGGTGGAGCGCGGGGCCGGGTCCGAGGCGTTCCACCGCGTCATCACGCTCGGTGATGCGGATCACATCCGCGTGTCCCTGCGTAGCGACCCTCGCTAGCGCCGCCTGCGCTCGGGTTCACCGCCTACGCCCACCGAACCGCGACCGCCAGGGAGCGGGTGCCAGGAGGCGCGGCGGCTACAGGCGACGCGACGCGTGCGAGGGCGTGTCCGCGCAGGTGCCCGCGGGCACCCGCTCCCTGGCGGTGGCGGTTCGGTAACGCTTTCCATGGGTTCCGTGCCTGGCCATGCGGCGCGCTCGAGCTTCTGGTGCGCGGCGCTGGAGCCACATCCTTGTCCTGGGACTGCACCACGCGTCGGGTCGGGGGCTTGGGTGTGGTTCGCTGAGGCGGTGCTTGCGGTTCCAGAACCACATCCTGCGACTTGAAAATGCGCGAGGAGAAGCCCGTAAGTGTTGGATGACGCGGTGCTTTTTTGGTGACCGAGCCTTCTTGGCTCAGGGCTGGAACGGAACCTGGAACGAATTCGCTTGATGCGTTCCCACACGACCCGCTACTTCTTGGCCGTCCCGGAATGGGTGTGGCACCTTATCCTACATAACGTCGCTGCTGCGGGCTCGCTCCAAGCCCCGCCGATTCCAGGCGGGAGCGCGAGCGCGCCCTCGACGACGCCGGCCCTGGGTCACGAAGGGGGAGCCCCCCTTACCTCAGGCTCGGCCGAGGCACCTCGACGAAGCTCCGGCTTCGCGGCGAGGTTGCGCAGTGCGTTGCACTGGTTGCGCCTGTTCGGCGCTGCCCCGAGTGAAGATGGAGGTCCGATGAAGATCACCCCCTGGTACCTGGCCGCGCTCGCACCCTTCGCCGCAATCGGGTGCAGCGGCGCCTATCTTGGGCACGCCGCCGTCGTCCTGCTCACGATCGGCATCTTCTGGGGCACGCTCTCCCTCGGCCGCACCGCGCAGACCCCGCCGACGCAGCCGCCCACCCTCTCCTGAGCGCTGCCAAGCGAGCAGGCCGAGCCACCCCGGCCTCTCTCCTTCTTCCTCCTCCAGGCACTCGAAACCAACCTCTCCGCGCCGTACCGCTCCTCGCCGGTCGCGTTACGGAAGGTGGGTGCTACGCCCCGCGCGAGCATGAACGCTTGCCGAGGGGCGGCCCTCGGTTGCTACCCTGGACGGGCGTGATGCAAGGATCGACCGACCGCGACCGAGCCCCGGAAGGGCGAGCGAGGACATGAACGACGCCGCCGTCGGGGGGCTCAAGCCGCTGGACGAGCTCACGCTCGATGGAGCTCGAGGCCCTGGGCCTCATCCTCCGCGGCGACTCGATCATCGACTGGCACCGCCTGCACCTCACGGACGAGGCGGAGGCCCGGCGCTTCCTGGTGACGCAGGAGTTCCGCCCCGACGAGGCGGCCGACCGCGCGCGCCTCGAGAGCATCAAGAACGAGGCGATCGCGTACCTGCGGCGCCACTTCGAGTTCCCGATCCCCAAGCCCGTCGCCCGCGCCTCCGTCGAGGATCTGCTGTTGCTCGCGTCGGGCCGCGGCCACCGGCAGCTCTGCGCGTGCACCATCCTCAAGGCGATGCACATCATCCACCACCTCGACGGGCGCGAGCTGCTCTACTCGATCCCGATGGCGGACCAGGACGTCTTCCACCTGGTCGAGGAGAAGGTGTACCGCGTCATCGGCGGGATGCTCGCGTCCGGCTTTCCCATCACGGAGTTCGTCGGCGGGCGCAAGAACAAGGACTCGCTCTACACCAAGCTCCTCTCCAAGACCGAGACGACCGCCGCCGCCATCTACGACAAGCTCCGCTTCCGCATCGTGACGCGCAGCGCGGACGACATCCTCCCGTCCTGCTCTACCTGTCCGAGCGCCTCTTCCCGTTCAACTACGTCGTCCCGGGCGAGAGCATCAACACCATCTTCCACTTCCGGAGCTACTGCGAGCACCAGCCCCCACCTCCAGGAGATGCTCCCGCGAGCTGCAGGGCCTCGCCGACGACGCGCTCACCGTCGGCGACAACACCTTCAGCGCACAGAGCTACCGGGTCATCCACTTCGTCGTCGATCTTCCGGTGCGGCTCCCGCCGAGATCATGGAGATGGCCCCGCCGGCGGCGTGGGCGCTCGGGCCCATCATCTTCGTCCTCTGCGAGTTCCAGATCATCGACCGCGACACCGAGGCGGCGAACGAGCTCGGCGAGGCGAGCCACGCAGAGTACAAGGATCGGCAGAAGCAGGCGGTGATGCGGCGGCTCAAGCTCGGCAGCGGGCGGCGCTGACGGAAGGTTCGGTCGTCGCGATCGGCTTCGCCGGGCTGCGCCAGGTTGCCTGAGCGGGCGGCGGATGGTCGGAAGCCGAAAGCTGAAGAACTTCACCCGAAAAGCGCGGACGGGCGCGTTGACATCCGCGAGACGCGGCCCGTACCTTTCCGGCGGGCTTGCCAGACGGCCCCATCACCCGACCAGGATTCGCCCGGATGCGCCTCTACAGCGGAAAGATCTCCCCCCTCAGCGAGGAGCTCGTCAAGGCCCTCGCCGACAACAAGGACATCGAACCCGAGTCCAGGCGGGAGGTCGTCCAGGATCTCGAGTCCGTGTTCTCCAACTACCTCCGCCTGGAGCGGGAGGCCTCCGACCGCGCGAAGGAGGTGATGCAGCGCGCAACCTCCCGCCGAGCGAGCTTCCCCGGATGCGGAAGCTGACCGCGGAGCAGAAGGGCATCAAGATCGGCGACGAGCTGCTCGATTACCTGCTGGACCAGCTCATCGAGATGCTGATGCACTCTGGCAACGTGGACGAGGTCTACAGCGAGGACCACGAGCTTCGCCGCCGGATGCGCCCCATCCTCAAGAAGTACCTGGAGATCGACGAGGCGATCGAGACCGAGGTGCGCGGCAAGCTCAAGCACGTGCAGGAGGGCTCCCGGACGTGGGAGGTCGAATACCAGCGGGTGCTGGGCGACATCCAGCGGCGAGAAGGGCCTGGTCTGAGGTAAAGGGCCAGGCCATGAGCTGGATGCCGAAGGTCGAGCAGAAGCGCCACTTCTGTCACAAGTGCAAGCACGAGCTGGTCTTCGAGGTGAAGCTCCAGCGCGCCGACACGTGCCCGCACTGCGGGGTCGACCTGCACTGCTGCAAGAACTGCGAGTACTGGGACATCTCCGCGCACAACCAGTGCAAGGAGCACATCGCCGAGTACATCCCCGACCGCGAGGCGGCGAACTACTGCACCTTCTTCACGTTCAAGGACGGCGCGCCGGAGGACACGACCTCGCGCGTTGCGTCCTCACGGGCCAAGCTCGACGCTCTCTTCAAGAAGAAGTAGCTTCCTCACGATCGTAAGCCTTTCGAGGCCTTACCGGAGGACGGGCATGTCCAAGGTTCGCTATCTCGTCACGGGCGGCGCCGGGTTCATCGGAGTCGAACCTCGTCGCGGCCCTGCCGCGGCGGGCGAGCGGGTGCGCGTACTGGACAACCTGTCGACCGGCCGGTGGGAGCACCTCGACGGCATCCCGCAGCAGTCGCTCGTCGAGCGCATCGAGGGCGACATCCGCGACGCCGCCGCCGTCGCCCGCGCCGCCGCGGGCGTCGAGGTCGTCCTCCACCAGGCCGCGCTCGGCTCCGTCCCGCGCAGCGTGGACGCGCCCATCGAGTCGGACGCCGTCAACGTCGGAGGCACCGTGACCGTCCTCGACGTCGCCCGCCGCTCCGGCGTGCGCCGCGTCGTCTTCGCCGCCTCCTCCGCCGCATACGGGGAGACGCCCGCCCTGCCGAAGCGCGAGGACATGACGCCCATGCCGCTCTCGCCCTATGCGGTCACCAAGCTCGCCTGCGAGCACTACCTCAAGGTCTTCGCCGACATCTACGGCCTCGAGACCGTGAACCTCCGCTACTTCAACGTCTTCGGCCCCAACCAGACGCCGGACGGCGCCTACGCCGCCGCCATCCCCCGGTTCATCGACGCCGCCCTCGCGGGCCGCCCCATCACCATCTACGGCGACGGCGAGCAGACGCGCGACTTCTGCTTCGTCGACAACACCATCCGCGCCAACCTCCTCGCCGCCTCCACGCCGAAGAAGCTCGCGGGCCAGGTCGTCAACATCGCCGGCGGCCGCCGCATCGCGCTGAACGAGCTGTGCCGCGAGATCGGTCGCGTGATGGGCCGCGAGGTCGCCGTCGATCACGTCGCCCCGCGCCCCGGCGACATCCGCCACTCGCTCGCCGACATCGGCGCGGCCGGGGAGCTGCTCGGCTACGCCCCCCTGTTCCGGTGGGAGGACGGCCTCGCCCCCACGCTGGCCTACCTCCGTAGCCTCCGCGCCGACGGCCCCGGCGCCGCCTCGCGCACCGTCACCTCTGCCCGCGTCGCGTCGGCGCTGCACGCGATCCCCGCCCGCCCGGCGGCGTAGCCCACTCGTCCCATGCGCAGCATGACCGGCTTCGGCGTCGGCGACGAGCCCCTCCCCGAGGGGCGCGTGATCGCCGAGATCCGCTCCGTCAACCAGCGCTTCCTCGACATCCGCGTCCGCTTCCCGCGTGACCTCGCCGACCTGTCCCTCTTCGCCGAGCAGGTCGCCCGCGAGCGCCTCCGCCGCGGTCGTGTCGAGCTCCTGGTCCACACCGAGGGCGCCGTCCTCTCGCCCGCCACCCTCGACAAGGCCCGCGCCCGCGCCGCCTTCCGCGCCCTCGGCGAGCTGCGCGACGAGCTCGCCCCCGGCGCTGAGATCCCCCTCTCCCTCCTCTCCGCCGTGCCCGACCTCTTCACCCCGCCGGCCGGCGCCGAGCTGAGCGCGCTGCGCTGCTCCGTCAAGCGCGCGGTCGAGCGCGCCGTCGACGCGATGGAGGCCATGTGCCGCCGCGAGGGCGAGGCGCTCGCCGCCGACCTGCGCGCCCGCTGCCAGAATCCTCCGCGGCCTGCTGACCGAGGCCGCCCAGCTCGCCGACGGCTCGCGCGAGGCCATGCGCCGCCGCGTGCGCGAGCGCATCGAGCGCATCCGGGCCGAGATCGACGCCGGCCTCGACCCCGCGCGGCTGGAGGCCGAGGTGGCGATCCTCGCCGACCGCAGCGACGTGACGGAGGAGCTGACCCGCTTCGGCAGCCACCTCGATCAGTTCGACGAGGTGGTCGCCGACGACCGCGCCGAGCCCGTGGGCCGGCGGCTCGACTTCCTGCTCCAGGAGATGCTGCGCGAGGCCAACACGCTGGGGGCGAAGGCGCAGGACGCGGCGCTCTCCCACCGCGTCGTGGCCATCAAGGTGGAGCTGGAGCGCCTGCGCGAGCAGGTCCAGAACATCGAGTAGCGTGCCATCCCCGGCCTGCCGGGGTCAGAATCGCCAGACCACCGCGGCGCGCGCCGGGCCGACGAGCAAGGCCACGGGCTTCGCTGGATCGCGCGGCGCCGTCGCGACGAGGACGACCCCGGCGACGGCGAGCGCGCCCCCCGCCACGAGGCCGGCGGTGGAGACCGTGCCCGCGGTCACGTAGCTGTCGATGCTCGATTGCGGGATCGCGAGGCTGCACCGGCTGTCGGGGCAGCGCGACGCGAGGTCGCCGTGCTTGGCCAGCGCCACGCCGCCGGCGGCCGCGCCCACCACCAGGCCGGCGCCCCCCAGCGCGAGCGTGACGAAGCCGGCAATCTTGCGCGCAGGCGCCGGGGCGCTGTCGGGGGGAGCAGAGGGGACGGGCAACGCCGGCGAGGGGAGCGCCTCGACCGGGGGCGCGAGCACCGGCGGCGCGGTGTGCACCGGATCGAGTTGGAGCACCACGGTCTGCGCCGCCTTCTCGCCCAGATCCACGCTCACCTCGGCGGGCGCCATGCCGTTCGCCTCGGCGCGGAGCAGGTGCTTGCCCGGGTCAATCGGGCGCGGCGCGTCGAGCGCGGCAGAGGGCACCGGCGCGCCGTCAATCGTGACGGTCGCTGCCGTCGCGCCGCGCACCTCGATCGTGACGGACGGGATGCGGGGCTCCAGCGCGTCGATCTCCGCCCGCGCGTCCGCGAGCGCCCGGGTGAACACCTCCGGCGCGTTCGGCCGGACGCCTTCGCGGAGGACGCGTGCGTAGAGCTCGTGGGCGGCGACCCAGCGGCCGAGCCCCACGTCGGCGCGCGCGAGCCCCACGAGGAGCGTGGGCGCATGCACCAGGGAGTCCGCGCGCTGGAACCCCTCGGCCGCGGCCGCGAAGTCCTTCGCGCGCAGCGCCTCGTCCGCTTTCGCGGCCAGCGCGCGCGCCATGGCGCGATCTGCGTCGGACGGCTGCGCGTGCGCGCCCCCCGTTGCCACGGACGCGGCGAGGACGACGCCGGCCGCGACCGCGCGTCGCGCGCGTGCGCGGCCGTGGGACGTCGGTGGCGACGGAGAGGATCGCGCTCCCGGCATGATGGCATCGTCGCCCGCTTCGCCGCACGAGGCAAGGAGCAGCAGCTCCCGCACCCGCTCAGATCCCGTAGTCGGGCTTCGCGTTCGAGGCAGGAGCCGCCGTGGCCTTCTGAGGGACGCCAGCCGACGCCTGCGGCGGGGATTTGAGGGTGGGCTTCTTGCTCGGGGGATGCGGGCTCCCCGTCGACGGCGCGGGCTCCGCGGGCTCGGGCGCAGGCGGAGGGCTGGCAATCGACGCCGCCGGGCCGACGACGGGCGCGCGCGGCGCGGGCGGGGCCGCGGCCTCCGCCTTGCGGGCGGGGGGGGGCGCCTCGGGGCTCGCAGCGGGGAGCGCCGCTTCGGGGCTCGCGGCGGGGGGCGCCCCCATCGGGCCCGCGGCGGTCCTCCACGCGAACCTCGCGCCGAGCCCGGCCGCCGCACACGTCGCCACCGCGGCGACCGCGAGCCAGCCCGGGACGCGACGCGCCCGCGACGGCGGCGCCGGCGCGGGGAAGGCGGTGGCGGGGGTGCTCCCCTGCCGCACCCTCGCCGAGGGTGGCTCCTCGGCCGCCGGGCGCACCGGCGGGATCGCGTCGCTCGCCTGCGCCGACATCGACACGCCGAGGCTCACCGCGAGCGCGTCGGCCAGCTCGCGTGCGTTCGGGAAGCGCAAATCGGGATCGCGCTGCGTAGCGCGCGCCCACCAGGCGTCGAACGCGGCCGGGACGGGCGCGATCGTCGACGGCACCGGGATGGGATCGGCGATGATCTGCGCCAGCAAATCGCCCAGCACCGTGCTGTTGAACGGCAGCTGCCCGACGAGGCACTGGAAGACGACCACCGCGAGCGACCAGAGATCGGCGCGGCCATCAATCGTCTTGAGCCCGCGGGCCTGCTCGGGGCTCATGTACTGCGGCGTCCCGAGGAGCATGCCGGTCTGCGTGGCCTCCGCGCCCGGATCGAGCGCCACGGTGCTCTTGGCGATCCCGAAGTCGAGCACCTTCGCGACCTCGCGATCGTCGTCGGGGACGAGGAAGATGTTGCCCGGCTTCAGGTCGCGGTGGATGAGCCCCACCGCGTGCGCCTTGACCAGCGCGCGGGCGACCTGGCTGGTGATCGACGCCACCTCGCTCGGCTCGAGGCGCTTCATGCGCCGGATCCGCTTCCCGAGATCCTCCCCCTCCAGGTACTCCATGGCGATGTACGGAGTCCCCTCCCATACCCCGTGATCGAACACCTGGACCACGTGCGGGCTGCGGATCTGCGCGGCGGCCTTGGCCTCCCGCTCGAAGCGGGCTCGCACCTCCGGCGCCGAGGCCTGCGCGTCGTGGATGAACTTGAGGGCGCACGGGACGTCGAGCGCCAGGTGGTGCGCCAGCCACACCGACCCCATGCCCCCCTTGCCCAGACGGCGGACCAGCCGGAAACGCTCGGCGACGACGGTCCCTTCGCTCAGCTCCAAGGCAGCCTCCGCACGAGAGTCCGTACCAGAATCCGCACGAGAAGCAGCGTAACCCGCCGCACGCCGCGTTGACAGGGCTGTCGACAGGGCGGTAGCGTCCCGTAGAGTGCGAGGAATCAAGCCGATGGTCCGCCGGCGTGAGGTCGCGTTGCTGGGGGTCCTGCTGTCGTCGCTGGCGGGCGCCTGCACCCAAATCCTCGGCGGCTTCGTGCGCGAGGGCGGCACGGGGGGCGCGGGCGGGAGCGGCGGCGGCGCGGGCCACACCGCGACCACGACGAGCGTGCAGCTCCACGGCCACCACCACGAGCACGGCTGCCACGACCACGAGCAGCACGGCGAGCGGAACGACGGGCAGCGGGGGCGGCAGCACCTGCCCGGCGCCGCCCAGCCCGTGCGGCGCCGGCTGCGCCGGGCTGATGGCGCTCTGCGACGGCCCCGACGCCGGCGCCGTGGACCTCACCAGCGACCAGAACAACTGCGGCGCCTGCGGCGTCGGCTGCCCGACGGGGAGCACGTGCACCCACGGCACCTGCACGGAGCTGCTCCTCTGGAGCGGGACGAGCCCAGCCACTTCCCTGCAGCTCGACCCCCCTTTCGTCTACTTCATCCTCGACGACGCCATCGTCGCGGTCCAGAGCGCCAGCCCGATGCCCAGCCAGGCGACGGTGCTCGCGACCGGCCAGCTCGGCCCCCAGTCGCTGGCCGCGAGCGGGGACTATCTCTACTGGGTGACGACCGGCGACTCGAAGCTGAATCAAATGACCCAGCAGGGCACGGGCCTCGTCAGCGTGCCGCAGCCGTTCATCGGCCAGCTCGCGGTGGACGCCACCCACGTGTACTGGACGAACACGGGCGACCCGGCGAACGGCTACGCCAACGGCACGGTGGACAGCGCCCCCGCGCCCTTCGACGCCGGCGTCTCGCCCGTCGTGACGGCGGCAATCTACCCGTCGGCCATCACGGCCTCCGCCGGCGCGATCTACTGGGCCGAGCAGGCCCCCGACGGCGGCTGTAGCTCCACGCTGGAGGCGTTGCCGGCGGGCGCCGGCACCAAGACCGAGATCGGGACCGCGGGCACCCCCGGCTCGATGGCCGTCGTCGACGACAACCTCGTCTACTACGACACCTGCCCGGCCGAGCAGCTCGTCTCGGTGCCCCTGTCCGGGGACGCCGGGGCGCTCGACTACACCGGGGAAGCGACCTGGGCCGCCGACACGAGGTTCCTCTACTCCCCGTTCTACAGCAACCTGATCGTGTACGCGGCGGGGGCGAGCAGCTCGCTGGTGACCGTCGTCCAGCTCCCGGACGTGTCCGCGGACTCCTCCATCCTCGTCAACGACACCTCCGTCTACTATGCCACGCAGGATCCGCCCGACCCCGACACGGGCCCCGACGCCGGGGCCACGTACTCCATCCGCCGCGACGAGAAGCCGTTCCTGACGCGCCCGCACGGCGGCTGTCCGCTCGGCTTCGCCGACTGCGACTGCAAGGGCACCTGCGACGTCGACCTTTCCACCGACCCTGCCAACTGCATGGTGTGCGGGAGATCGTGCGGCGGCGGCGCGTGCGCCGGCTCCTGCGAGCCCATCGCGGTCCAGCCCACGGCCGGCGGGTTCGGGGTCGGGCCGTCCGGGGTCGTCGGGATGGCGGCCGGAAACGGAAGCCTCTACTGGCTCGACCAGAACGGCTTGAACCGGGCGCCGATCGGAGGTGGCGCGTCGAGCGCCATCGCGGCGTTCCCGTCCCCCGGGCCCGGCCTCGCCGTGGACGCGAGCTACGCGTACCTCTCCAACCTCGGGGCCCAGGTGCTGCGCGTCAATCTCCAGACCGGCGCGGTGGACCAGATGGCGTCCGGCACCAGCCCGAACGCCATCGCCGTCGCCGACGGCGTGCTCGTCTACACCGACGCCACGGGCGTCTACCAGCGCCCCACGGCGCCGCCGTTCGGCACGTCCACCGCGCTGGCCACGGGCCTGATCGCGCCCGGAGGCTCGGGGATCTCGGGCCTCGCCGTCGACGCGCAGCGGGCCTACTTCGTCGCCGGGTGCGGCGACGCCGGCGCCTCGACCTGCATCCTCTCCGTGCCGCTCGCCGGCGGCCCGACGACCACGCTGGTCGAAGGGCTGTCGAGCCCGGTGGTCCTGGCGATCGACAGCGCGTATCTCTACTGGTCGGCGCAGGATCCCGTGTCGGGCGGCTCGCAGGGAATCTACCGCGCCGCGCTCGACGGCAGCGGCCCCGAGCTCCACGCGTGGCCCGCGCCCTTCCTGATGGGCGGGCTGCCGTTCAACGTGCTGGGCCTCGCCGTGGACGGCAACGACCTCGCGTGGGTGGACGACCACGGCATCGCCTACGGCGTCGCCAAGACGGGCGGCGTCCCGCTCGTGCTCAGCCTCACGGTCGGAGACACGAACGGGATGACCGGGATGACCGTGGGGAGCGGCAAGGTCTTCTGGGCCGACCCCAAGGGCGCGGTCTCGTGGACCCCCGAGTGGCCGTAGCGCGCCTCTCCGCGTCCGGTCGAATCGGCGCCCTACTCCGCCTCGCGCGCGATGCGCCAGGAGTAGACCGCGGGGGCCAGCGCGCCGACCAGGACGGCGCTCACCGCCAGCGCCGGGCTGTGCGCCGCCGTCGCGGCCATCGCCGCGAGGCCGCCGGCGGTCATCGTGTAGCCGGCGAAGTGGTGCGTCCTCGCCCAGTTCTCGTCCGAGGCCAGCGTCCACGGCGTGCGGACGCCAATCCACGGGTTCCTCCGCACGCGCGGCACCACGAGCCCGAGCAGCACGAAGAACGCTCCGAGCGCCCACCACACGCCCGCGCCGAGGTGGGGCGGCGTCTGGAGCGCCGCCTGCACCATCAGCCCTTGCAGGACCGCCATGAGCCCGCTCACGAAGAGGCCCACCGTGGAGAGCGGGGACTCCGTGAGCCGCGTGCGCCACGAGGGCGGCAGGGCGCGCGCGCCGAACCGGATCAGGAACCAAACGCCGAGCCCGACGACCGGCAGGATGAACGCCCCGACCGGCCGCGACATCCACCCGTTCGCGACGCCGTGCAGGTCGAAGTGCGTCGGCATCGGGTCCGGGAGACGGTCGTACACGGCGGCGGTGCCGATGGCGGAGGCGCCGACGAGGCCGAAAGCCAGGAGGTCGAGACCATCAATCTTGCGGTTCATGGCAACTATCCTTTCAAGCGCCGCCCGGCCTTGACACTCGAGGAGAAGCTCGTCAGATCTCCGTCGCCAGGTCCTCGATCACGTTGCTCTGCAGCGTGTAGACGACGAACGTCCCACGCCGCTCGGATCGGACGAGCCCGGCGTCCTGCAGCACGCGGAAGTGGTGCGACAGGGTGGGCTTGCGGAAGCTCGAAGGCCTCCGCGATCTCCCCGGCCGTGCGCGAGCCCCCACGCAGAAGCTTGAGGATCGCACGGCGCGTCGGATCGGCGAGCGCCTGGAAGCGGTTCCCGATGTCGGACGGCATTTCGACGAGCATCTATTTAGACACTCATCGAACTCTGTCAAGCCACCCCGCCTGCGGCCAGTTTTCGTGACAGGATCCGCCCGCTCGTGCGTTCCATGGGATCATGAACCGCCCGCTCCTCTTTCTCGTCCTGCTCCTCGCCCCCTCTGCCGCCGCCTGCGGCGCCGCCGAGCCGCCCACTCCCCAGCCGCCGCCCCCGGTCGTGATCGACCTCCGCGCCCCCGCGCCCGTCGAGCCGCCGCGCCCGGTGGAGCGCCCGCCCCTCGCCGTGGCGGCCCCGCCCTCCGCCGACGAGGAGGATCCCATCTCGTTCCACTGCGTCGGCGGCGACCTGATCGTCGCGGGCGACCGGCCGTACTGCATCCAGAAGGCGCCGACGACCTTCCACGAGTCGGAGCGCTGGTGCGCCTCGAAGGGGGGGCACCTGGCGCGGATCGGGAGCGACGAGGAGAACCGCGCGCTCCAGGCGGCGCTGGGCTCGCCAATCGGGTTCGCGGGGGGCGCGTGGTTCGGGCTCGTCTCGCCGCGCGGGAGGCAATGGCTCTGGTCGACGACCGCGCCCGTGGTCTTCGCCGGCTGGGCTCCCGGCGAGCCCAACAACGCCGGCGGCGCCGAGAACTGCGGCGAGATCTATGCGCGCAGCGCCCAGTGGAACGATCTCACCTGCGATCGCAGCCTGCCTTACGTCTGCGAGAGCCGGCCGCCCCGCGCCGGCGCATCGCCCCCCAAGCTGCGCTGCGGCGGGGCGTCGTTCCGCGCCGGCGGCATCGAGTACTGCTACGAGGGCGGCGCGCGGGTCCCCTGGATCGAGGCCGAGCACGCCTGCAAGAAGCAGGGTGGAGAGCTGGTGTCGTTCAAGAGCCAGGCGGAGAACGACGCCTTCCGCGCCGCGATCGCAGGCCGCTTCCCGTTCGACCGCGCCTGGCTGGGGCTCACCGACGAGGGGCACGAGGGGCGCTGGACGACGGTCACGGGCCGCCCGATGCGCTACGCCCACTGGCGCCCGGGAGAGCCCAACAACGCGGGCGGGAACGAGAACTGCGCGGAGTGGTACGCCGACGACGGGGGCTGGAACGACATCCCCTGCGACCAGCCGCACGTGGGGATCTGCACGCCGAGGTAGGCACGCGACGCCCGCGGGATCAGAACCAGTCGGGGCGCATGCGCGCGTACGACCCTTCGGCCGAGCGGCAGAGGGAGGCGAGGTGGGGGATGCGAGGCAGCTCGGTGGCGATCCAGTACTGCGCGGCGCAGAGCTTGCCCTCGTAGAAGCCGGGGGGCGCCTCGCCGCGGGCGAGCGCCTCGCGCGCCGCCGCGGCCTGGAGGAGCCACTGCCAGCCGACGGCCAGGATCGAGAAGATCTCGAGGTAGTCGGCGCTGTGCAGCATCATGCGCTCGACGTCGCCCGCGAGCCCCATCGCGCCGAGCTCGGCCGTGAGCCCCGCGCAGAGGCCCATCGCGCCCTCCACCTCGGCGCAGAGCGGCTCGGTGACGCCGGCCGCGCGCGCGCGGAGGGCCGCCGCGGCGACCTCCTCCGCGAACGCGCGGAGCGCCTCGCCGCCCGCGGCAATCGCCTTGCGGCCGAGCAGATCCATCCCCTGGATGCCCGTCGTCCCCTCGTGGATGCTGTTGAGCTTCTGATCGCGCATCCACGCCTCCGGCCGGTACTCGCTCGAGTACCCGTACCCGCCGTGGACCTGCACGCTGAGCGCGTTCGCCTCGAAGCCCTTCTCGGCCGGGAAGGACTTGGCCACCGGCGTGATCAGGTCGAGGAGGAGCGCTGCGCGGCGGCGCTCGGCGGGGGCGTCGGCGTGCGCGGCGAGGTCGGCCCAGCGGCACGCGGCGAGGACGAGCGAGAGCCCGCCCTCGACGATGGCCTTCTGCCGGAGGAGCATGCGGCGCACGTCGGCGTGCTCGATGATCGGCACCTGGGGCAGGGAAGGGGCACGCCCGGCGAGCGGGCGGCCCTGCGGGCGGACGCGCGCGTAGGCGACGGCCTCGTGGTACGCGACCGACGCCGTGGCGACGCCGGAGAGCCCGACCAGGAGGCGCGCCTCGTTCATCATCTGGAACATGTACGCGATGCCACGGTGCGGCTCGCCCACGAGGAAGCCGTGGCAGTCGCCGCGCTCCCCGAGCGACAGGATCACGCTCGGGAGACCGCGCCAGCCGATCTTGTGGACCAGCCCCGCCGTCTCGACGTCGTTGTCGACGAGGCCGCCCCCCTCGGGCCGGCGCCGCGGCACCACGAAGAGGGACACGCCCTTGATCCCGGGCGGCGCGCCGTCGATGCGCGCCAGCGTCAGGTTGACGACGTTCTCCGTCAAATCCTGGTCGCCTCCCGAGATGAAGATCTTGCTCCCACGGAGGCGGTAGCTCCCGTCGGCCGCCGGCGTCGCCGTCGCCTTCACGTCCGCGAGGCTGGAGCCCGCCTGGGGCTCGGTGAGCGCCATGGTCCCTGTCCACGTCCCGGCGTACATGCGCGCCATGTACGTCTCCTTGAGCGCCTCGTCGCCGAACGCCTCGACGAGGTGCGCGGCCCCGGTCGTGAGGAACGCGTACCCGGCCGCGGCGCCGTTGGCCGCCATCAGGTAGCCCATGGCCATGGTCGCGATCGTCGTCGGCAACCGCTGCCCGCCGACCTCTGGCGGGCGCGTGGCGTTGAGCAGGCCGAGCTCGACGACGCGCGGGTAGATGGCGCGCATCGCCGGGTGGACGCGCACGCGCCCGCCGTCCAGCACCGGCGGCTCGGCGTCCATGGGCGCGTACGCCGGGTAGAGGACCTCGCGCGCGAGGCGGCGGGTCTGGCCCAGCAGCAGGTCGAACGTCTCGCGCCCATGGTCGGCGAAGGCCCCGAGCTCGCAGAGGCGGTGGGCGGCGTGGACGTCGTAGAGGAGGAACGCGACGTCGCGGTCGTCGAAGAGCGGGTTCGTGGGGTCGGACACGGGGCCACGATGGTACGCAGGAGGAGCCGCGTCTACGGCTCGATGGTCGGGCGTCTTCTGACGCCCTCGATCACCCGAGCTCGCGGAGCAGGCTCCTCCACGCGCCCTTCTCCCGGGCGGGCGTGACGAGCGAGCGCCGCGCGCGGCACAGGCGCGCGAGCTCGCGCAGGAAGGCCGGCTCCCGCTCCGCCCGCGCGAGCAGCGCCGCGAGGGCGGGCGTCGATCCGAAGGGGAAGAGGCCCGGGTAGTCCGGGCCGAGCAGCGCCTCGGTGCACGCGATGCGCGAGGCCAGCACGGGCGTCCCGGCGGCGAGCGCCTCGCTCAGCACGTTCGCGCCGCCCTCCATCTCCGACGTCAGCGAGAGGACGCGGCACCTCGCGATGAGCACCCGGGCCCGCGCGGGGGGCAGCTCGCCGAGCCAGCGATACCGCACGTTGTCCCGCTGCTCCGCCTCGGCGGCCCGCCGCTGCTCGTCGCTCAGCGCCCTCCCTGCGTGCAGCACGACGGCCCGCGACCCGGCCGGGAGCAGCCGCGCGGCGGCGGCCGTGCGGAAGGGATCCTTCTCGGGCCGCAGGTGGGCGACGACGGCGACCTCGAAGGCTGCGGTCGCGCGACGATGGGGCCTCGCCGGCGCCGGCGCGGACTGCGGCACGACCCGGACCTTCTCCCGCAGGCGAGGCGGCAGCTCCAGCGCGCCGCCCGGGTGGAGGACGATCGAATCGATCGGCGAGCTCGAGCAATCGCTTGGCCGACGCGTCGTCGTGGATGTCCCGGTAGAGGTCCGTGCCCGTCAACGCGACGACGATGGGCCGGCCCGGGTGCTGCTCCCGCGATCGCTGCACGGCCTCCGCGCTCCTCCGCGCGTGCAGCGCGACCAGCACGTCGTAGCCGCGCGCGCCAATCTCTCCGGCGATGAGCGACGTGTGCCCCAGCTCGCGGAGCACCCGCTGCCACCGCAGGGCGGTGACGCGGTTCCCCAGCCGGGAGCCGCGCGGGGCGGGGCAGATGAAGCACACGCGCACGACGGACGAGGGTAGCCTATCCGCGCTCCATGGAGACGCTCGCCGAAGCCCTGGTGGAGAGCCGCGCGCGCACCCTCTCGCTCGTGCTCGATCTCGACGACGCCCGCTGGATGGGCCCGAGGCTCGCCATCGTGAACCCGATCCTGTGGGAGATCGGACACGTCGCCTGGTTCCAGGAGCGCTGGGTGCTCCGGCGCGCGCGCGGCGACGCGCCCCTCCGTTCCGACGGCGATGCGCTCTACGACTCGGCGCGCGTCCCGCACGATACGCGCTGGGACCTGCCGCTCCCCTCGCGCGACGCGACGCTCGAGCACATGCAGGCGATCCTCGCCCGGAGCCTCGCGGCGATCGAGCGCCCCGCCGGCGACGGCGGCTACTTCCACCAGCTCGCGCTCTTCCACGAGGACATGCACGCCGAGGCGCTGACCTACACCCGGCAGACGCTCGCGTACCCCGCGCCCCCCTGTTTCGCGGCGCCCGAGGTCGACCCGGCAGCGCTGGGCGGAGGGCCGCTTCCCGGCGACGTCGACGTGCCCGGCGGGCCTTACCAGCTCGGCGCACCGCCGGACGATGGCTTCGTGTTCGACAACGAGAAGTGGGCGCACCCGGTGCACGTGGCACCGTTCCGGATCGCGCGCGCCGCCGTCACCAACGCGGAGTACGCCGCCTTCGTCGACGCGGGCGGCTACGAGGACGACCGCCTCTGGAGCGAGGCCGGCAGGCGCTTCCGCGTCGAGACGGGGGCGCGCCGCCCGGTGTACTGGGATCGCGCGGCCGGCGGCGCGTGGCACGAGCGTCGCTACGACCGGCTCGTGCCGCTCCCGCCGCACCGCCCCGTCCTCCACGTGAGCTGGTTCGAGGCGGAGGCGTACTGCCGCTGGGCCGGCCGCCGGCTGCCGACCGAGGCCGAGTGGGAGCTCGCCGCCTCCACGCCGGACAAGCGCCGCTTCCCGTGGGGCGACGAGCCGCCGAGCGCGCGCGTCGCGAACCTCGACGGGCGAGCCGGCGGGACGGTCGACGTCGGCGCGTACCCCGAGGGCGACAGCGCGTACGGCTGCCGGCAGATGATCGGCAACGTCTGGGAGTGGACGGCGAGCGAGTTCCAGCCGTACCCCGGCTTCGTCGTCGACCCGTACGCCGAGTACTCGGCGCCCTGGTTCGAGACGCCGCACGAGGTGCTGCGGGGCGGCTGCTGGGCGACGCGCGGAAGGCTGCTGCGCAGCACGTGGCGGAACTTCTATCCGCCCTTCCGGCGCGACGTCCTCGCCGGCTTCCGCACCTGCGCGTGCACCTGAGACCGTCGCGCTCGCCGCCTTCACGCGGTGACGGTCTGCGCGAGCCGCTCGATCGCGTCCAGATCCGCGCCGGGCTGGAGCGCGGCGGCGAAGGCGGCGTGCGCGTCCGGCGCGTTCGCCTCGAGCCACGCCAGCGCGCGCTTCGGCCCCGGATACCAGAGACCGCGCAGGAGAAACCAGTCCTCGAGCAGCGCGGTCAGGAGCCACGCGCGCCGGTAGTGGCCCTCCAGGTCGCCGCGCCGGGCGCGCGCCACCATCTTGTGCGCCCAGACGCGCCGCGCGGCGGCCTCGTCCGCGGGCAACCGCGGCGGCCCTCCGGCGTGAACCGCGTCGAGCCGCGCGAGGAGCCGGGCGCCCGTCGCGCCCTCCTCGCAGAGCACGACGCCTCCGCGGACGTGGAGCAGCTCCGGGCCGGCCGCCTCGACCTTGCTCACCGGGTGGATGAACGCGTCGAGGTACGCGCCGTCAATCCAGCGGGCGTCGCGCTCGCTCTCGCCGCCATCGCGCACGCCGAGCAGGTCGTAGTCGCTCTCCGGCCCCGCGTCGCCGCGCGCCCGCGACCCGTAGAGGATCACGGTGTGACAGCCGTGCTCCCCGCGGAGCAGCTCCACGAAGCGGGCGAGGAGGGGATCGGACGTCACGAGGGTCACCCAGTATCATGGCGCCCTCGCGTGGTACCATCGCGGGGTTGGAACCGTTTCCCGTCCACGTTCGCGCTTCGGCAGGCGGCTACAACTTCGTCTTCGCGGGCCGCTGCACGGCCATCGTGTACAGCCCGCTGCCCACGGTGCAGTTCCGCGTGCTCCTGGCGCGCGCCGAGCAGGAGCTGGCCCGCCTGCCGCAGGGGTTCCGCCTCCTCCAGGGGGCGTTCCTCCTCCCCAACCTGAAGGGCTTCAGCGACCCGATCGACCTCGCCCGCGCCAGCGTCGGGTTCCTGCAACGCCACCCCGACTACGAGGCGCACTACACGCTGACGCGATCGTCCATCATCGGCATCGCCACCGACGTCTTCCTGCGCGCGTACCCTCGCTTCGACGCCCGGCTCGTCTCCGACCGGAACGAGATCGGCTTCCTGCTCCGCAAGCGCGAGAAGAGCCTCCCGGCGAACTGGTACGACCTGCCCCTCGCCGTGCCCGCCAAGAGCGCGTGACGCGGCCGCAGCGGCGCGCCCTGGTCCGTGCCCGCACGTGTGGAACCCCGGGCTCACGCCCGGGGTTCTACAAAGCATCCGATCGTGGCTCCAAGGCGTCCGATCGTGGCTCCAAGGCATCCGATCGTGGCTCCAAGGCATCCAATCGTGGCTCCAAGGCATCCGATCGTGGCTCCAAGGCGTCCGATCGTGGCTCCAAGGCACACGATCTTGGCTCCAAGGCACTCGATCTTCGAGCCGAGGCATCCGATCGCGGCTTCAAGGCATTCGATCTTCGAAACCGAAGCATTCGATCTTCGAGGCGAGGCATCCGATCGCGGCTCCAGGGCATTCGATCTTGCAGCCGAGGCATTCGATCTTGCAGCCGAGGCATCCGATCGTGCAGCCAAGGCATCCGATCGTGCAGCCAAGGCGTCCGATCGTGGCTCCAAGGCATCCGATCGCGGCCCCAAGGCATTCGATCTTCGAGCCGAGGCAGTCACCCTTCGATCCGCAGCCCTGCTGTGAACAGGGCATCGAGTCCCGCGCGCCACGCCGTGTCGCCCAAGCCTCACCGTCGCCGCACGCGTGTGCTCGAGAACCGCAGAGAAGCGCGGTGCCGGCGCGTGGCATGGGGGGTGCCAGGGGCGCGGGCGCAACCCGATGAATCGGAGATCCAACTCGATGAAACGCACCTCGATCTTGCTTCCCGTCCTTTCCATTGCCGCGCTGCTCACCGCGTGCGGCTCCTCCTCGCACTCCACCTCGACGGAAAGCGATGGCACGGGCGGTGCTGCGCACACGAGCGGCACGGGCGGTGCCTCGCACACGAGCGGCACGGGCGGCGCGGCGCCGGATGCGGGCACGGGCGGCGCCTCGCACACGAGCGGCACGGGCGGCGCGGCGCCGGGTGCAGGCACCGGCGGAGCAGGGCCGGACGGCGGCTGCCAGGTGGACGCGGGCGACCCCGGCGCGGGGCTGGCCGCGTGCCCGCTCATGCCGGCGCAGGGGGCCATCGACGATCCCGGGGTGAGCTGCTACACGGTCACGCCCGCGCAGACGGGGGCGGACGCCTGCGGGCAGAACGCGACGGTGCCGAGCTACGCGCTCTTCCCGGACAGCGGCACGCCGAGCAAGCTCGTCCTGTTCCTGCACGGAAGCGGCGGCGCGCCGGGCCTCGCCATCGCGAACCCCGAGCAGAACTTCTACACGGCCGCCACCTCCCAGGGATACGCGGTGATCGCCCTGAGCTACTTCAGCGACGAGACCATCGAGATGCTGTGCAACGTCTCGACCCCGGCGGCCCTCGACGCCTGCTACTTCCCCACGCGGGCGTCGATCATCCTCGGCGAGCCCCAGAAGGGAGCGGCGCCCGGCGTCATGGGCATGACCGTCGACCAGGGCATCGTCGGGCGGCTCGTGCTGGCGCTGACCTACCTGAAGGAGCACGACACCAAGCACGACTGGGGCCAGTTCCTGAGCGGCAACAGCGGCCCGCCGGGGAAGCAAATCGACTGGTCCAAGGTGACCTCCGCCGGGCACTCGCAGGGCGGTGGGCACGCCGCGGCCATCGGCAAGCTCTTCACGGTCGAGCGGGTGGTCCAGCTCTCGTCCGTGTGCGACGACGTGGACCTGGCCCCGGTCAAGTGGACGAACAAGAACGACGGGCCCTGGGCCACCGACCCGTCGGGCTTCTACGGCCTCGCCGCGCCCACCATCTTCACGGGCAAGAAGCCCACCGGCGGAGACACCACGTGCCCCGCCCACGTGGCCAACTGGAACAACCTGGGGATGCCCGCGTCGCTCCAGCACGACGACGCCGCGACCTGCGGGATCACGGGGGACACGCACAGCGCCTCCATCAAGTGCAAGGACAACTACCCGGCGTGGCAGATGCTGCTTCAGTGAGGCGTCAGGGCGAGCGGACCTGCGTCGCGAGGAAGCGCGCGACGATCGGGCCGAGCTGCTCGGGCACCTCGAGCGGGACGACGCCGCCCATGCTGTGGCCGACGATGACGGCCTTCTCTAGACGCAGCGCGGCAATCAGGGCGGCGACGTCGTCCGCGTGGCCCTGGATCGTCCTCGGCTCTCCCGGCGCCTCACCCCGGCCGGCCTCGTCGTACGCGAGCGCGACGCCCTCTCTTCGACCCGTGAGACCTCCCTTCCTTCGCCGCCGATGTTGGCGAAACGCGCGGAAAGTGATAGCTATCGGTCCTCTTCGAGGGGGCTTCGCATCCGGGGATGGGGAGGGCGATCCAGCGCAGGCTGCGGCTCGGGGGTGGCGCTGGCCAGGCCCATGGCACGCGCCAGCGCGTTCCTTTTGATCCTGCCGCCGGCTCCGTCTACGCTGGCCCCATGAAACGCCTCGCCGTCGCGATCCTGGCAGCGACGCTGGCCCCCGCGGGCTGCAGCGTCGTGCTCGATCCGGGCGAGGCGCAGTGCACGACGACGGCGGACTGCACTGCGCGCGGGTTCAAGAACGCGGCGTGCATGGCGAACGTCTGCCAGATGGCGGCCCCGCCGGACGCGGGGGCGCCGGATCCCATCTGGGGCTGCGTCGGCCACGTGCCCGTGCCGAACCCGGACACGAACAAGAAGGTCACGATCACCGAGCAGCTCGTCCTGGCCCTCGACGGCAGCCCGGTGACGGACGTGACGTGCGACGTCTGCGACAAGCTGGACTACAACTGCACGGGGACGAACCCCGACTTCCCCAAGGGCCTGCACCCCGACGCCAAAGGCAACGTGAGCGCCGCCGTCGTCCAGGGCTTCGACGGCTTCGTGCGCATCACGGGGGGGACGACCTTGGACTCGCTCGTCTTCATCGGCCAGCCCCTCATCAAGCCGCCGAGCGTGAAGATCATCCAGCTCCTCCGGCCCATGGACTACACGACCATCGCCATGGTCGCGGGCCTGAAGGTGGACATGACCCACGGCACGGCGATCCTCGAGGGCGTCGACTGCGAGGGCCTCCCCATGTCGGGGATCAGCTTCAAGACCAACGTCAAGGACTCCGAGACGGCCGCGTTCTACCTCATCAACATGCTCCCGCAGGAGCCGCCCATGGCCACGGCGACGGACACCGACGGCTACGGCGGCTTCTTCAACCTGCCCCCGGGCTCGGCGGTCGCGACGAGCTCGCGCGAGAGCGGCAAGCAGTGCATCGGGGACTCGAGCTTCCGCATCGAGCCCTACACCATCTCCTACGTCCTCGTCGCCCCCAGCCCGAGCTGCTCATGAAGGTCGACCGCATCGGGAAGTACCGCGTCATCGCCCTGCTCGGACAGGGCGGCATGGCGTCGGTCTTCCTGTCGGTGGTGCCCGGGCCGGCGGGGGTGAACAAGCTCCTCGTCGTCAAGGTGCTCAGGGACGAGCTGTCGCACGACGAGGACTTCCTCGCGATGTTCCTCAACGAGGCGCGCCTCGCCGCGCGGCTGAACCACGCCAACGTCGTCCAGACGTACGAGGTGGGGCTCGAGGACGGCCACCACTTCCTGGCCATGGACTTCCTCGACGGGCAGCCCCTGCACGCCGTGCTCCGCAAGGCCTCGCGCGCCGGCATGCCGCTCGACGTCTTCCTCCGCATCCTCGCCGACTCGCTCGCCGGCCTGCACTACGCCCACACCTTGCGCGACTTCGACGGCACGCCGCTCCACGTCGTCCACCGCGACGTGAGCCCGCAGAACGTCTTCATCACGTACGACGGCCAGGTCAAGGTGGTCGACTTCGGCATCGCCAAGGCCGCCGGCGCCTCCAGCAACACGCAGAGCGGCACGTTCAAGGGCAAGCTCTCGTACGTCGCGCCCGAGCAGGCGGGCGGCGACGAGGTCGACGCCCGCGCCGACATCTTCAGCGTCGGCGTGATGCTGTGGGAGGCGATCGCCCGCCGGCGCTTCGCGCAGGGCGACACGCAGACGACGGTCCTGACCAAGCGCCTCGCCGGCATCGAGCCGAGGATCCGCGACGTCGTCCCCGACGTCGACCCGGAGCTCGCCGACATCTGCGATCGCGGCATGGCGCACCTCCCCGCCAACCGCTACTTCAGCGCGCTGGAGATGCGGGACGCGATCGAGGCGTACCTGGAGCGAAGCTCGCGCCGCGTGGGGACCCGGGAGGTGGCGGTCTTCCTGAGCGGGCTCTTCGCCGAGGAGCGGGAGAAGATCCGGGCCGTCATCGACGAGCAGATGAAGCGGATCATGCGCGAGACGATGACCGCGCTGCCGATGCCGACGATCGACGCCTACCCCGGGGCGCGGGAGCCGACGCCCATCACGAGCGTCGAGAGCCGGGTCGCGGCCGAGCGCGCGGCCGCCGCCCTGCGCGGAGGGCCCGTCTCCACCGCGCCGGAGGCCCAGACGGGCAGCGGCACGCACGGCACCCTCGTCGCGCAGAGCCTGGCGCCGAACGCGCAGGGCGGCGGGCTCTCGGGGCGCGCCCTCCTGATGGGCCTCGTCGCCGTCGCCGTCGCGTGCGGGCTCGCGCTGGCCGTGGTGCTGCTCACCCGGTCCCCTGCGTCGGCGACGACGGCAGAGAGGCCCGCCGCCACGGCGAGCGCCTCGGCCCCTGCCGCCCCTGCGAAGATCAAGTTCTCCATCGGCTTCGGCCCGCCGGGCGCGATCGCCAAGCTCGACGACGCCCCGCTCGCGGAGAACCCGTTCGTCGCGCAGGTGCCCAAGGACGGCTCGATGCACCGGATCGTCGTCGAGGGCCCCGGGCTCAAGCCCGAGACGAGGCTCGTGAGCTACGACAAGGACTTCGACCTCAAGGTCTCGCTCCAGCCGGCCGCCGAGCCGAGCGCGACGGCGAGCGCCGCGCCGTCGGCGAAGCCGGCGGCGGTCGACACCGGCAGGCGCGCGTTCGGGGGTAGGACGTCGCGCCCGGCGAGCGGCATCGAAGAGAAGGACCCGTACAAGCAGTGAGCCCCCGGACGAACGTGGTCGCCCTGCTGTGCTCCGCCGCGCTGCTGGCGGCCCCCGGGGCGCGCGCCGACGACGCGAAGAAGGGCGCGCCCGCAGCCTCGAAGAGCGAGGACGCCAGCCAGCGGTTCCGGAGCGGGGTCTCGTTCTACAAGGCCAAGGACTTCGCGGCCGCGATGGTCGAGTTCAAGAAGGCGTACGAGCTCGCGCCGAACTACGTCGTGCTCTTCAACATCGGCCAGACGTCGCGCGAGCTCAACGACTACGCTGGCGCGCTCAAGGCGTTCCAGCAGTACCTCGCCGACGGGGGGGCGAAGGTCTCGGCGGCGCGTCGCAAGGAGGCGCAGGCGGCGATCGACGAGCTCGTCAACAAGGTCGGCAAGCTCGAGATCACGCTGAACGTCGCCGGCGCCGAGGTCACGGTCGACGACGTGCTCGTCGGCAAGTCCCCGCTCGCCGACGGCGTGATGGTGAACGTCGGCCGGCGCAAGCTCTCCGCGACGTCGAGCGGGTACGTGCCGGTGCAGCGGGTCGTGGACGTCGCGGGCGGGGGCGAGACCGCGGTCTCCCTCGAGCTGGTCAAGATCGAGCTGACTCCGCCGGTGGCGCTGCCACCGCCCCCGCCGCCGAGCCACGGCATCCCCATCGTCACGGTGGTCGCGGCCTCGGCCACCGGGGCCTCGCTCGTCGTGACGGGGATCCTGGGCGGGCTCGCCGTCTCCGCCCACAAGAGCCTGGAGAGCGATCTCGCCACGTTCCCGGGGAACCCCAGCGCCATCGCGTCCGACCAGTCCCGGACCCGGACGCTCGCGAACGCCACCGACGCCCTCATCGGGATCACCGCGGCGGGCGCCGTCGCCACCACCGTGCTCTTCGTGCTCCCGAAGGTCTCCGACGCGTGGAAGCCCTCGGCGACGGTGGGCCTGTCACCGGCCGGGGTCGTCGTCCGCGGCTCGTTCTGAAGCAGCTCGCGTTCGGGCTCAGCACATACATCGGTACATACCGAACCGCGAGCGCGAGCGAGCGGGTGCCAGTGGGCACCTGCGTCTTCATGCCCTCGCACGCGCCGCGCTACAGGCAGCGCGGCGCGTGCGAGGGCACGAAGACGTCGCGCCTCCGGGCACCCGCTCCCTGGCGGTCGCGGTTCGGTAGGCGCGTACCGAGAACAGCACGGTCGCGAAGCCCCCGCGTCACTTCACCTTCGGGCAGGCGTTCTCGTCGGCGGCGCGGTTCTGGGCGTAGGTCTGCGCGTCCTTCTGCGCCGTGGCGAGGGTCTGCGCCGACTTGGCCTCGGCCTCGGCCCAGGTCGCGTCCTGCGCCTTCTGCGCCGCCGTGAAGGCGTGCCCCGCGTCCTCGCTCGCCACCATCTTGCCCGCCGCGGCGATGAGCTTGTCGTCCGCCGCGAGCAGCTTCGCGCACTTGCCCTTCAGCTCGGCGATGCTGGGCTCCGGCTTCGCGTGGGCCTTGAAGCGCTTCACGACATCGTCGTAGAGGGCCGCCGCCAGCGTGCGATCCCCCTCGGCGATGGCCACGTCCGCCGTCCGCCGCCCGCGCTGGAGGTCGATCTGGATGAGCTGGATCTCCGGCGTCGCGTCCGGCAAGGCTTCGGCGATGCCCGAGTGGACGAAGCGGAAGGTGTAGGGCAGCGAGAATCGACTGGCCCTGCGGGGGCTTCATGGCGAGCGCCTTGATCTTGCCGGTGAGGCAGGCCGCGACCTTGCCTGCGGTCGCGTCGGCCGAGGCCTCGAAGGTCACGTCGGGCGCGACCGTCGCCGGGACGCCCGCGTCGCCGGCGGCGGGGCGGACCACCTTCACGGTCGCCTTCAGCGTGCGCGGGGGCGCGGCTTTCCAGTCCGCGAAGCAGTCGCCCCAGTGCGGGAGGGCGAGGCGGATCGCGCCGGCGACGTCGGACACGTCGTTCACCCCGAGCTCGACGGCGGGGCTCGTCCCCACGAGGTGCTCGAACTCGAGGTGGCTCTTCACCGGCGTGGGGGTGACGGGGGCCACGTTCTTGGCGGCGAGCGCCGGCACGGCCTGCGTCCACGCCGCGAGCGCCGCCTGGATGCACGCCGTCCCTGCCGGCGTGAGGTTCTCTCCGGTCACCTTGTGGTCGACGCCCGCGTCGGTGACGGTGGCGTCGATCACCACGTGCGTCCTCTTGTCCGCGCCGCGGTTCTGCGGGTCGACGAGGCACTCCATGACCATCGGGCGGGCGGCGAGCTCGATGCCGAGGAGCGCCGAGGGGGTGGCGTGCCCCGCGACCGCGGGCGGCATGGGGGCGAGCGTCGAGAGGTCGAAGTACCAGAGGTTCTTCACCTGCTCCTTCGTGACGACGGGCGCGGCCGACGCGGCGGGCGCCGTGGCGGCGGGCTGCTCGGGGCCGCACGCGGCGGAGGCGACGGCGACGGCGAGGAGGAGGAGGGCGGCGGCGCGGGTCATGGGGGGCCTCATAGCCCGGATCGGGGGGCGTTGTCTCGGGGCGAACGGGTGGCCCACGAGCCGCACGGTCAGGGGCACGGGCCGACCGGCAGATCGAGGACCTCGAGGCAGGCGCGCGCGCGCTCCCGGAGCTCGGCGCCCGTCGTCGGCCACCCGAGCCGCTCGTAGTAGAGCGTGCCGTCGTGCGGCGGGCGGGTGAAGTCGTACGACGGCGCGACGCGGAGGCGCTCTGCGCGGATCGGGAAGGTGGCGATGACGTGCTCCTGGCTGGCGAAGCAGGCCAGCATGGCGCGCTTCTGCGCGGCGGCGCACGCCGTGAGCTCGACGCGGAGCTCGGGCACCCCCGGCGCGGGGAGGAGCTCGCCGGGCGTGAAGCGGCCGTCCGCGCCGTGGTAGCTCGCCGCCTCCAGCAGGATCGGCGCCGGCGAGCCGGCGCGGCGGAGGAGCGCGATCGCGGCGTGAACGGCGAACGCGGTGGCGTCGTGGTCGGGGTGGCCGCCCTCGTACGCGTGCGTGATCACGATCGAGGGCGGCTCCGCGACGAGGTGCTCGAGCAGGCCGTCGACGAGCCGGGGCAGCTCCCGCACCGCCTCCTGGTCGACGACCCCGAGGGAGAAGACGCGCTCGCGCGGGACGCCGGCGAGCGCGAGCGCGGCCAGGACCTCCTCGCGGCGGACGGCGGCGTAGCGCTCGCGCGAGAGGCCGAGCCCCGGCGGGAACAGCCTGCGATCGTACGGGGCGCCGTCCGTCGTGTGGATGACCGAGACGGCGCGGAGCTGCGCGAGCAGCGCGCCGACCGCGAGGGTCTCGTCGTCGGGGTGCGCGGCGACGACGAGGGACGAGCACGCCCGGCACGAGCAGACGGTCTCCAGCATGGATGCGCCACCCCCTTCTGCGGCGCCGTCTTGCCGCGGGACGAATGTGGGTCCGGCGCGGGGCGCAGGGCCATCGCGGCGGGCACCGAAGATGCGTTAGGGTTCGCCCGCGCCCACCCCGCGCGCGGATCCTGTACCCTCTGCGCCGCCGCCCCCGGCGGCTCGATCGGAGCCAACCATGTACGAGATGGCAGTCGTCCAACCCAAGAAGATGCTGAACAACCTCGAGCGCTGGCTCGAGGCGGCCGTCGCCTTCGCGCAGAAGAAGTCGTTCGACCCCGAGACGCTTCTCCAGGCGCGCCTCGCCCCGGACCAGTACCCGCTGCTCCGGCAGATCCAGATCTGCGCCGACAACGCGAAGTTCATCGCCTCGCGCCTGTCGGGAAAGGAGCCGCCCAAGCACCCCGACACGGAGAAGACGATCGAGGAGATCCGCGCGCGCATCCACGCCGTCACGGCCTACCTCGACACGTTCAAGCCCGAGGACTTCGCCGGCGCGGAGAGCCGCCACGTTTCGCTGCCGTTCGCCGAGGGCAAGTACCTCCTCGGGTCCGACTACCTCCGCGAGATGGCCCTGCCGAACCTCTACTTCCACCTCACCACGGCGTACGCCATCCTCCGCCACAACGGCGTCGACGTCGGCAAGCGCGACTTCCTGGGCTCGCTCGAGCTGAAGGACAAGTAGCCCTTTCAGTGGTCAGCCGAAGCCACCGCCTCGAGGCGGTGGCGCGCGGCGCTCCCCCACTTGCGCGCCCGTGGAGCGCTCCGGGAGCTTCCGTGGCGAACCCGTGGCAACCCCCGCGCACCCGGCCGGATCCGCGCCAGACGGGGCAGCGCGCCGCATGGCCGGACGCGCCACGCACGCTAGAGCTCGCTGCATGCGCAACTGGTTTCGTGTCGGCTTCGCGCTTCACCTCTCGCTCGTCGTGCTGATCTCGATCGGCGCGTACACGGGCCTCCTCCCGACCTCGCTCCCCGCCTTCCCGCACATGGACAAGCTCGGGCACGCCATCCTGATCGGGGGGCTCGCGTTCTTCCTCGACGGCGCCCTCGATCATCGCACGCTCGTGCGAGGGCGCGACTTCCCGCGGCTCGCGCCGGTCCTCGTGCTCGCGGCCGCGGGGGTCGAGGAGTACCTCCAGCGCCTCTCGCCGCGGCGGACGTCGGACATCGCCGACTTCGCGGCCGACGTGGTGGGCGTCTGCATCCTCACGTGGCTCGCGCGGCGGGTCACCCTGCGCTTCGGCGGGGGCAGCGATCCGGTGGCGAGCGCTCCCTAGCGCACCGCATGTGAGATAGGGTCAGGTCGTATGCGTCTTCGTGCGCGTGTTCGTGATCGTGCGCGTGCGCCTGCGCGGACAACGACGTCGAATCGCGCAGGCGCACGCGCACGCGCACGAACACGCGCACGATGACGTTCACGAAAACGAGGCGGCGTGCCAAGACAGCTCGCCGCCTTGCTAGCGCCCCCTCACCACCCCTCGGCCCGGATCCTCTCCATCGTCGGCCCCAGATCCACCCCGACTCCCTCGAACCCCGGCAGGATCACCTCGCGCAGCGCCTCCCTGAAGATCCCGGGGCAAGCGTCGTTCGACAGGTGCCCCAGCGCGGTGCGCGCGGGCACGTCGGGGTCGGGCCTCGCGGCGGCGCCGCGGATGGACACGCCGTAGGTGCGGTCCAGCATGTCGGGGAGTGCCTTGGCGAGGCCGTCCAGCGGACGCTCGCGCGCGGCGGCGGCGAGGTGCGCCCAGCCAACGCGGCCGTGGTCAATCTCGTCCTCGAGGAGCGACTCCAGGACGGCCCGCATCGTCGGGTGCGTCGTCCGCGCGAGCGTCTCCGTCAGGTAAACGCCGGTGAACGTCTCGCTCAGGCAGCCCATCTCGACCACGTGGTAGAGCGCGCGCTCGGCCGGCGTGGCGTGCGGATGGGCGGGTACACGGGGCGTGCCGCGGAGGCGCGCGGGCACGGCGCCCTCGCCGAGGAAGCACACGGCCGCGCGCCGGCAAATCTCGGCGTGCCGCACCTCGTCCGACGCCGCGCGCGTCAGCATCGCCAGCACGACGGGCTCGCCCCCGCAGCCGGCGACCTCCCACGCGAGCTGCGCGAAGGCGCCGACCGCGAGGTGCTCCTGCTCGTAGCGGTCCTTCCACCGCGTGCCGAGGGCGAGGCAATCCCCCGCCGCGAGATCCCCGACGTCGAGCGCCTCCCAGTCGATGGGGCGGCGCGCGCCGCCGAGGGTCGCGGGCTGCTCCGGGTCCGGGCGTGCGAACGTGCGGATCATGGGCGGGGCACCGCGGGCGGGGGCGGGGCCTCCATGGGAAACGACGCGTCGGGCGCGGCGCCGGCCTCGCCGCCGGGGCCTGCCTCTGGCAGCGGACACGGCAACGCCGTCTCCTGCGGGAAGCACCCCGCGTCCGACGGGGGCGGGCCCGCGTCGAGGATCATCGGCCCCTCCTGCGGGAAGCCCCCGGTGCCGCCGCCGGCCGTGTTGCTCGCGCCTCCCATCCCGCCGAGCCCACTCGCGCCTCCCGCGCCGCTGATGCTCGGGAAGCCGCCCACGCCGGTAGACGAGGGCGCGGGCCCCTCGACGGGAAACCCACCGGCTCCCGCGGAGCTGACGACGGCGGAGGCGGTGGCCACGTCCACCGCGCTCCCGAACGCGCCTCCACCCGTCCCCGACCCGCTCCCACTCCCCTCGACCACGACGGCGCGCCCGCAGGCGTACCCGGTGAGCGAGATGCCGCCGACGACGATGATCTGAAACATCTTGTGCATGCACGTGCTCCCGGAGGGTCCGTGTTGCGCAGGCAAGATGCATGCTACGCGGGATTCTCGCGAAACGCCGCGAAATCGTGAGCCGATGTGCCAGCCTGCGCCGATGTCGAAGCGGCGGCGACCGCCTTCGAGCGTAAGCGGTGTGCCTTCGAGCGTAAGCGGTGTGCCTTCGAGCGTGAGCGGTGTGCCTTCGAGCGAAAGCAGTGCGCCTTCGAGCGTAGGCGTTCTTCCTTCGAGCGTGAGCGGTGCGCCTTCGAGCGTAAGCGGTGTGCCTTCGAACGTAAGCAGTCTGCCTTCGAGCGTAGGCGCTCTTCCTTCGAGCGTAGGCGTTCTTCCTTCGAGCGTAAGCAGTCTGCCTTCGAGCGTAGGCGTTCTTCCTTCGAGCGCGAGCGGTGCGCCTTCGAGCGTAGGCGTTCTTCCTTCGAGCGTAGGCGTTCCTACTTCGAGCGAAGGCGTTCCTACTTCGAGCGTAGGCGTTCTTCCTTCGAGCGTAAGCGTTCCTCTGTCGAGCGTAGGCGCTCTGCCTTCGCCGGTGGCCGCGCGCGCTCAGCCCTGCCGCGTGAAGGTGACGCTGCTGACGTTCGGGCAGTCGAGCACCAGCGTACTTTCGCCGTTGCTCAGCGTGTACTCGCAGGTCGTCGGGTAGAGGGGGCTCGTCGTGCAGTTACCGCCGATGCCGTTCGAGCACGTGTAGCCGCCCGTGCAGAGCGAGCAGTCGACGGAGGTCGTGATCGTGGTCTTCGTCGCCGTCCACGTGACCCCGGTGAACGCCGCCGCCGAACCCGCCGGCCCCGAGCCCGCCGCCGCCGGTCCCGCCGCCGTGCCCGGTGCTGCCTCCGATCGGCAGGCGCGACGCTCCCCCGCAGCTCACCACCAGGAGCGCAATCGTCGTGCCCGCAGCAAGTCGGCCTACCCGCG
The DNA here is from genome assembly GCA_963827955.1 of uncultured delta proteobacterium. Taxonomy (GTDB): domain Bacteria; phylum Myxococcota_A; class Polyangia; order Polyangiales; family Polyangiaceae; genus CAWHDJ01. The sequence goes on from CAWHDJ010000019.1 coordinate 112,835, forward strand.
TCATCCCGAGCTCCCTCCGAAGGATGGCGCGCATCCTACCACCCCCCGTCGCCTGTACGGGCCGACGGACACCCTGTCTGGAAACGCGACGGCGCGCCGCACCTCCGTGCGCGCAACCATCCGAAAACCGTACGGCGCAGGGCCGGTCCAGCCGTTGCAGAGACACGGCGCGCGACGGTGCACCGGGAAGTTTTCCGGTCGGGCTTGGCCCGCACGCACGCCGCTCCCCACATGAACCGGGTGACCAGGATGCGCCTCCGCTCCCTCTTCCAAGCGCTCTCCCTCGCGTCGATCCTCTGCGCGACGCTCACCGGCTGCGTGGACGTGCCCGACGAGGTCGTCCTCTCCGCCGCGCCCGGCGTCCCCCCCGCCGCGCCCGCCCCCGGCCTCACCACCGGCTGCGTCGAGGGCCAGGCCACGATCGGACGCCTCCTGGGGCGCGTCTACGAGCTGCCCGTCGATACGCGCCGCATGCCCGACTTCGCCGCGATGCCGCCCGCCGGCGCCATCTGCCTGGACCGCCTCGCGATCTCGGAGCGGCGCGGCCCCCCCGGGTTCCCGGGCGTGCGAGGCCGCTACCAGTGGTTCGGCGTCGATCTCCAGGGCGCGTTCATCGTGCAGCAGCCCGGGGCCTTCCACTTCCGCCTCACGTCGGACGACGGCGCCAGGCTCGTGATCGACGGCGCCGTCGTCATCGAGAACGACGGGTACCACACCACCCGCGCCCGGGAGGCCACCGTCACGCTCGGCCCGGGCCCGCACAGGATCGAGGTCCCGTACTGGCAGGGCCCGGGGCCGATGGCGCTGGGGCTGGAAGTCGCGCGGCCGGGCGAGCCGCTGGAGATCTTCCGCGTGGACCGTCCCCTCTAACGATGAGAGCCTCTTTCGAACCCGCGCCCGAGCCCGCGCCCGCGCCCGAGCCCGAAGCCAGAGAATCGGGCTCGGGCTCGGGCTCGGAAGAACTACCCCCTTTCCCCGAGGCCCAGCCATGGCGTTGTTCTCCTGTCCCGAGTGCCAGCACGACGTCTCCGACAAGGCGCAGGCCTGCCCGCACTGCGGCATGCCCGTCCCGAACCCGGCCCGGCGGCGCATGGCCACCCTGATCGGCGCCGGGATCGTGGTCGTCCTGGTCGCGGGCGTCGGCGGGACGGCGCTCGCGCTGCGCGGGCACACGAACGCTCGCGTGGAGCAGCTCCGCGCGGAGCAGGACGTGCGCGGGACGCAGGATCCGCACGTGCGGCAGCGGTTCTACCGCCTCTACAAGCGCCACCCGGGCGACGCGATGTACACCTACCTCTGGGCGCGCTGCGTCGACGACGCCGCCGAGCAGCTCGCGCTCGGCGAGGAGGGGATCCGCGCGGACCCTGGCTTCGCCTGGAACTACAACATCGCCGCGCGGGCGCTGGCGCGCCTCGGCCGGGTGCAGGACGCGTACGACCAGGCGGCCAAGGGCGCGGCGCTCGATCCCGACAACATGCAGCTCGCCGACAAGCTGCGCTCGCTGAAGGCGATGCTCGACCACAAGCTGGCCGACGAGGCCACGCCCGCGCCGGGCGCGGAGAAGGGCCGCTACGAGGGGATCTTCCACGGGCCGATCCGGTCCTTCGAGCGGTCGGACCTCCAGGCGATCCCGAGCGCCCGCGTCGCGGACTACAAGGGGCCGATCGCGGACGCGCTCCGCGGGCTGGTCGTCTGCGCGAACCCGTACGCCGACAGGTGCATGCGCGTCCTCGTCCCGCGGGACGGGCGGTTCAAGTCGGCGTGGCCGGCGCCGGCGCCCGTGCACCTGAAGGAGCACGAGATGGTGACCGTGACCGGCACCGTGGTCGTCAACAGCCGGGGCGAGCCGATCCTGCTCGCCGATGCTCTGACCGCAGGGGAGAAGTGAGATGTCGAAGCTCGTCATCGTGGTTCCGGTCGCACGGCGCCGGGAGGGGCGCGCGGTGCTGCTCGGCGACGATGGCCGGACGATCCTGGCGCCGTTCCCGGTGCTGGCGATCTCGGACGCCCGGGCGGCGGCCCGGCACGGCAATCCGGAGCGCGATCGGCGGCGGCCCTATGGCGACACGCCCTCGGGGTCGTACGTCGTGGCGGGCGCCCTGCCGCCGGCGGCGGGGATGCGCGCCCGCAGGGCCGGCGGGGCGATGCCGGGCGCGCTGGTGCTCGCGCCCGCGGGCGGCGAGGCGCTCGAAGCGCTGCGGGCCGGGCGCACGCGCTTCCTGGTGCACGGCGGGCCGAGGGACGCGGGCGGTCGCCTGCGGCCGACGTTCGGCGGCGTGCGCGTCTCCGACGCGGATCTGGCCGCGCTGCTCCGGGCCGTGAACGAGGCGAACGCCGCGGGCGACCCGCTCTCGTCGGTGGAGATCGCGGAGACGCCGGCGCCCACCTGGGCCGACGAAGAGGCAGAGCCCTCGTCCGCGCCCGTGACGCCGAGGCCTGCGATCCCCCGGGCGGCGCTCGTCGCGCTCGGCTTCGGCGGCCGGGCGAAGGGCCGCGGCAAGGCGGCGGCGGCGCGCACGAGCCGGCGCGATTTCGTGGGGCTGGCGCTGCTCGCGGTCGCGGTGATGGCGTCGGCGTGCAGCGGCGCGATCATCGACGAGCGCGACGAGGGGGAGGGAGGCGAAGGCGGCGCGGGAGGCGCGCCCGGCGCAGGAGGCGCTCCCAGCACGGTTCCGCCCGGCACCGGCGGGCCTGGGACGGGTGGACCGGGTGGGCCCGGCACCGGCGGGCCCGGGACGGGTGGGCCGGGTGGGCCTGGCACCGGCGGAGCGCCCAGCGGCGGCCTCGACGGTGGGGTGGACGCGGACGACGGCGGCGGGCCCGACGGCGGCTACGACGGGAGCGTGCCCGACGGCGGCTACGACGGCGGTGTGTACGACGGCGGCGCGGGGACGGGGGACACGGGGACGGTGCCGGGCACCGGCGGAGACAGCACCGGGACCAGCGGCGTCGTGGGAACGGGGACGGGAACGAGCACGAGCTACGGCACGGGCGACACCGGCACCATCCCAGGGACGGGCGACACCGGGACCGTGCCTGGGACGGGGACCTACGCGGGGACGGGCGACACCGGGACCGTGCCTGGGACGGGGACCTACGCGGGGACGGGCGACACCGGGACCATCCTCCCTGGCACGGGCGATACCGGGACCATCCCTGGCACGGGCGATACCGGGACCATCCCTGGTACGGGCGACACCGGGACCGTCCCTGGTACGGGCGACACCGGGACCGTCCCTGGTACGGGCGACACCGGGACGGGCACTGGCGACACCGGGACGAGCACGGGCGATTACGGCACAGGCGACTACTACGGCACGGGCACCGGCGATTACGGGACGGGCACCGGCGACTACGGTACCGGGACAGGCGATTACGGGACGGGCACCGGCGACTACGGCACGGGCACGGGCGATGGTACCGGCACCGGCACCGGCGACGGGACCGGGACGGGCGACTACGGGTTCATCCGTCCCCCGCGACGCCGCCGCCGCAACAACAACGACGGCTGATCCCTGTCAGAGCGGTGTGCGTTCGGGATCCGCACATACCGAACCGCGACCGCCAGGGAGCGGGTGCCAGCAGGCGCGACGTCTTCGTGCCCTCGCACGCGTAGCGCTACAGGCAGCGCGGCGCGTGCGAGGGCGTGAAGACGGAAGTGCCCGCTGGCACCCGCTCGCTCGCGCTCGCGGTTCGGATGTGTGTGGCGGATGTGTGGGCCCCGCCGCCGCCTCAGCGGTCGTGGCGGTCGCCGTACAGCAGGGTGACGTTGATGCGCCGGTTCTCGTAGCCGCTCCGGAAGCGGAGGGCCGGCGTGGTGTGGAAGAGGTCGGAGTCGAAGATGATCGCCCTGTTGTACCGGTAGGGGATCACGGTCGTCCGCGCCTTGCTTCTCGGCGAGCAGCGCCTGGATCTTGCGCGCGTTCCGGTTGTAGTCCTCGAAGCCCCAGTCGTGCGGCGCGTCGACGTCGTACACGACGAGCCCGCCGCCGCTCGGGTCGAGGTTCGCCTCGTCGGGCGTGATCCAGAAGTTCACGTTCACCTTGGCGAAATCGGCGTGCGCCGGGAGGTCGGGCTGGGTGGTCGCGTACTTGTAGCCCCAGACCTGCGTGACCCGGCCGCGTCGCCGATGACGCGCGGGAGGGCGGCGCGCGAGCTCTTCGGCGATCTGGACGAGGAGCGGGCAGTTGAAGCCGTCGCGGAAGAAGGAGCCCGAGGCGGCCGTGGTCGTAGCGGTTCGTCGACCAGACGGTGGACTCGAGGCAGAAGCGGCGGAGGCTCTCGATCGCCTCCGGTGTAGAGGAAGTCGTCGATGACCGCCATGTTCGGCCGCCGGTCGAGGTAGGCCTCTTCGACGGTGTCGAGGCCCACGCGGGGGAGAGGGCGCGCGTCGACGCGCGGCGTGGGGCGGACGTGGACGATGCGGTTGTAGACGTGCCCGACCTCGGCGCGGGCGGCGCCGACGAGCGGCACGCGGGCGTTCGGCGCCGAGGGGCCGCAGGGTGTCGAGGAGGCGCTCGTAGCTGCGCGAGGACCGGGCGTGAGATCGTCGCCGACGACGCCGCGGGCCTGGAGGTACTCGATCTGCTCGATGTCGTGGAGCAGCTTGGCCGGCGTGAGGGCGGGGCCCACGGGACGGAGGGCGGGGAGGGCCGGGTCGTCGTCGCGGCGGACGGGGTACCAGCGCGTGCCGCGGCACAGCTCCGCGTAGCGGGCCGCGACGCTCGCTCGGCGTGCGCGCAGATCCCCGGCGCGCAAGGCGGCGCCGATGCGGGCTCGAGGGCGCTCGCCTCCGAGGGCGGGCTCGCGCCGTCGGCCGTCGGCCGGGGCCGGAGGGGCAGGGGAGGGGGCCGCCCGCTCCTGCGCGCGGGCGAGCGCGGCGTCGTTGCGGGCCCAGTAGCGCTGCCTGGCCGACGCGCCGTTGGCGGCGCCGTAGCGGTGCAGGCCGGCGAGGAGCGCGACCTCGTCCTCAGACAGGTCGGGGTGCCAGAGGTCGAGGACGAGGACGACGCGGCGGCGATCGCTGTCGTTCCACACGTCGTGCCGGAAGCTGTCGTCGAAGACGATGCACCGCCCCTCCCGCCACGCCCCGCTCACGCCGCCGACGCGGACCCCGCACCCGTCGGGCACCTCGAGCCCCAGGTGGCAGCGCAGGCGGACGTTCGTCGGGCCCCATGTGCGGGGCGACGCGCGTCTTCGGGTCGAGGCAGGAGAGGTACATCAGCCCGGCGTGGGTGGTGAGCGTGCGGTGGCGGTCGAGGATCCACGCGCAGGGACGGCAACTTGGCGAGGTTCTCCTCGTTGCGTCGGCCCATCTCGAGCAGGAAGAGCACGCCCCAGCGCCCGGTGCGGCCGATGGTCCTCGGCCTCGTCCTGGAAGCGGGCCGGCGTCGAAGGCCTTCGCCTCGCGCGGCGATCTCGCGGCGCCAGGCGCTCGAGGTCGGCGACGATGGGGAACGCGTGCGGGTCGTGCCAGGGCTCGGCGCGGAGGCCCGGGTAGTACTGGAGGAGCGGGCGGTCGGCGTTGGCGCGGAGGCCGCCGATGTACTCGACGAAGCGGGGGGGCAGCTTTTCCGAGCCCGTTCCCGTTCCCGTTCCCGTTCCCGTTCCCGTTCCCGTTCCCGTTCCCGTTCCCGTTCCCGTTTCTCCAGAGGTCGGGAACGGGAGCGGGAACGGGAGCGGGCTCGGAGGGAACGCTTCCACTGCATCGAGCGCAGCCCAGATCCGCTCCGGCGCGCCCCTGGCTTGCGCCAGCACCGTGCTCGCCCGGTGGGCCGCCGCCTCCATCTCGCGGTCCCGTGCCCGCCCACCGCGCGCAACGAACCCGGCGAGCGCGCGCCAGCGGGGCAGCGCGAGGCGCTTGTCCCATGCGACGCCCCAGGCGTCGAACAGGGCGAGCGCGCGATCGCCGAGGGAGGCGGCCTCCTCGCCGCGGCGGGCGGCGAGGGCGTGGAGGCCCGCGACGACGAGAGGCTCGCCGACCGGCGACGAGGCGGCGCCTCCCCAGGGCGTGCCCCGCAGCGAGGCCCGGTACCCGTGGAGCAGCGCGGTCTCGTCGTCCCGCGCCGGCACGATGGTTCCCCCGCCGAGGACCGGCGGCACGGCGTCTAGCCCGCCACGGGCGGCGGCCAGGAAGCGGGAGGCGGCGGCGAGCCATCGCCCCGGGCTGCCGCGCGGGAGGGCGACCTGCTCGGCGAGGTTCGCGGCGTGGATCACCATCAGCTCGGCGAGGTCGCGGCGGTCGAGGCGCACCGTGACGCCGTTCCACCGCGTGGCGAGCACCACCGTCCCGCCCGCACCGCCCACGGGGGGCGCCTCCGCCGCCGCCAGCAGGGCATCGCGCTTGCAGGCGCAGAACGCGAAGACGAGCCGCTCCACGTCCGCGCCGGCGAGCTCGCGGACCCGCGCCCGGTCGCTCCGGCCGAAGAGGCGGAAGTGGAACGCCTCGGTCGCGTACGCGCTGTGCAGGAGGCCCGCGAGCCGCACCCGCTCGGGCTGCTCCCAGCGCGCGAGGACGTCGTGGACCCCGACGAGGTGCTGCTCGAGCGAGCCGCGCGCGTGCCGGACCAGATTGGCGCGGCGGCGGAACAGCTCGCGGGCCACCTCGGCGGCCTTGCCCTGCGTGTCCACGAGGGGGGATCGGATCATGGCGGCGGCCTCTGCAAAGAGCGTGCTGCCTCGATTCTGCGCGTGACGCTAGAAAGATCCAGCCCCGTTCCCATTCCCGTTCCCGCTCCCGTTCCCGTTCCCGCTCCCGCTCCCGTTCCCGATTCCCAGAGGTTCGGGAACGGGAACGGGAACGGGAACGGGAGCGGGCCAGAGGGAACCGGACTGGCTTGCGCGTGTCGTGTACCCTCGTGCTCCCGCTCATGCCCCCCGACGCAGGCTCGCTCCCCCCCATCCCCGACCTGCTCTCGGCGGCGCCGATGGTGCGCGTCGACCTCGCTGCCCTCCGGCAGACGCTGGTGTTCGCGTTCGCGATGGACGGGGCCGTGGAGTCGTTCGAGGAGGCCCTCGCCGGCGCGGCGCTCCCCGCCTCCGGCTGGGACCGGCACCACTTCCAGCGCGACCTCTTCCTGCCGGAGCTCGTCGAGCGCTTCCTGCCCGTGCGCGCGTGCGGGCGCACCTTCCGGCCTGCGGCGGCCTACCTCCTGCGCACGATCGCCGAGCCGCCGCGCGCGGCCGAGGTGGTGGCGTTCCGCCGCAAGGTGCTCGAGGAGCTGGCGGGCTCGGAGGGGCTGCGGCGCGCGCTGGAGGGGGTGTACGTGGAGATCGTAGGCCTGCGCGGGCTGCTCTGCGCCGGCCAGGCGGGGGTGCGCTGGCTGCGGCGGCTCGAGATCCTGAAGGCGGTGCACCACGTCTTCGCGACGCTCGCCGGCTCGTTCGAGGAGGCCGGCTCCGGGCTCGCCCGGCTCCGCGACTACGGCCTCGCGGTGCGCGAGAGCGAGGCGTACCGCCGGCTCGACGCGCTGCTCGACCACGAGGAGAACCTCGGGACCGTGGACCTGCGCGTCCGCGTGGGCGCCGACGGCGAGCTGCGCGCGTTCCAGATTGTCGCGGTGCGCGAGAACGCGGCGAACCCGTTCTACACGTCGCCGGTGGGCCGCTTCTGGTCCCGGCTCAAGCTCCTCTTCCGCGGCTACCGGATGAACGGCGGCGAGGTGCTGGAGCGGCTCATGGACGACGTCTTCTCCGGCATGGAGACGAGCCTCGGGCTGCTCTTCCAGCTCGCCGGCGACATCGAGCCTTACCTGGCGAGCCTCGGCATGCGGGACCTGGCGCACGAGAAGGGGCTCGAGGTCTGCCTGCCGGAGCTGGTGCCGGTGGGCACCTCGGGGATGGCGATCCGGGGGCTCTGGAACCCGCTCCTGCTCGGCGACAAGGCGGCGCCCGTGCCCTGCGATCTCGCGACGGGCAGCGAGCCGTCCGTGGTGATCGTGACGGGCCCCAACTCGGGCGGCAAGACGCGCCTGCTCCAGGCGGTGGCGCTCGCCCAGCTCCTCGGCGAGGCCGGGCTCTTCGTGCCGGCGGCCCAGGCGCGCCTGCCCCGCGCTGCCGGGCTCTTCGTCTCGCTGGTCGAGGAGGCGCGCGCCGATCAGCCGGAGGGCCAGCTCGGGATGGAGCTGATGCGCATCCGCCGGATGTTCGAGGAGCTCGGCGTGGGCTCGCTGGTGCTGCTCGACGAGCTCTGCTCGGGGACGAACCCCTCCGAGGGCGAGGAGATCGCGCGCCTCGTGCTCTCGCTCCTGCCGGAGCTCAAGGCCCAGGTCTTCGTGACGACGCACCTCCTCAGCTTCGCCGCCAGCCTCGCGGAGGAGAGGCCCGCGGCGCGGCTCGAGTTCCTCCAGGTGGAGCTCGACGAGCGCGAGCGGCCCACCTACGCGTTCGTGCCTGGGGTGGCGAAGACCTCGCTGGCGCACAAGACGGCGGCGCGCCTCGGCGTCACGCGGGACGAGCTGACCGCGCTGATCGCGCGGAAGAAGCGGGGGATGGTGGGGGAGGGGACGCCTCGCGGGGTGGTGCGAGCTTCGGCGGGCGAGGCCTTGGCGGCTGTGGAGACTGCTGCGAAGTAGCGGGCCGCGCGGCCATTTCAACGCAGAGACGCAGGGACGCAAAAAGGCAACGAGAGAAGGAAGCTCATCTCCTTCCCTCTTTGCTTTTTTGCGTCTCTGCGTCCTGCGTCTCTGCGTTGAAATCAGGATCAGATCGCGGTCCTGGGTGCCGCTCAGCGGGTGCGGAGCTCGATGCGCTCGCCGCGGCTGCGAGCGAGGTGCTCCTCCCACTTCCGGATCGTGAGCTGGTACGAGGGGCGGATGGCGGGGTGGAGGTCGACGGCGGGGGTGCTCGGGGCCTTGGTGTAGCCCTCGTGCTCCGCCTCGAAGGACCAGACGTCCTCCGTGAAGAGGGGCGTGACGAGGACGTGCTTGGCGAGGCGGGTGGCGGGGCCGACGATGAAGGAGGGCGCCATGTAGGGGGTGAAGGGGATCTTCACGCGCTCGGCGAGCGAGATCATGAAGAGGCGCGTCGTCCCGTCCTCGAGCGGGAGCATGAAGTTCCAGAGCTTGTAGACCTCCCCGACCGTGACGACGAGGTAGGGGTAGTCGTACACGGCGTCCTGCACGGGCACCTTCAGCGGCCGGACGAGCCAGCGCAGGATGCCGCCCTTGTCCAGGGTGATGTCGTGGCTCACCGTCACCCGGTCCCCCTCCGCGGCGGAGCGCGTGACCTTGCCGTAGATCATCGACCGCGTCCGGAACTTCCGGTGCAGGGTGGCGACGTGGGTCGAGTCCATCACGTTGTTGATGATCGCGGTGGGGTGCGCCTTCACCGTGAAGTCGATGAGCACGTTGACCCACGGCTCGCTGCCCTCCATCTCGGGGATGCTCGGGAGGGGCCGCTCCGCCATCAGATTCGTATCGCCGAAGAAGATCCAGATGAAGCCGTAGCGGGCCTCGACCGGGTAGCTCCGGAGGCGCACCGTCGGGAAGCCCTTGCCGAACAGCTCGTGCGGGATCGCGGACAGGCAGCCGTCCGCCTCGTAGGACCAGCCGTGGTAGCGGCACGTGAGGCGGCAGTCCTCCACCTTCCCGCTCGAGAGCTTGACCTGACGGTGGGCGCAGCGATCCTCCACCGCGCCGAGGCGCCCGTCCTTGCCGCGGAAGAGCGCGACGTTGCCGAGCTTGGACTTGATCTCGACGACCTGCCCGGGCGACAGAGCGTGATCGTATTCGACCGGGTACCAGTAGGCCGGGTCGAGCCCCGCGGCGAAGGCCCGCTGGCGGAGGCTGTTGCCCTCGCTGAAGTCGGGGAGCGCGCCGGGGGTGAGGCGCTGTACGTCGGGCGTCGGGGCTTGGATGCCGGAGTCCATCATGGGGTTCGGATTCTTGTCAGGTTGCTGACGGCGTCAATGGACTGCGCGCGAGGCTCCGTTGCGGAATCGCGTCGCGATCGCCGCGAACGAGACCCACCCCATCCAGAGGTGCGCGAGCAGCCACGGGAGGTTCGGCACGTAGAAGATGAAGTACCCCCACGCGTTGTGCTCCGGCATCTGCGCGTAGCCGGAGACGTGCTGGATCCAGAAGTAGAGCAGCACGGAGTACGCGAGGTACGACGAGACCAGGAGCTGGAGGGGGTGGCGCCAGGCCCGGTGCTTGACGATGCCCCAGATGAGGAGGGCGTTGAGGCCCTGGGTGAAGAAGACGTTGATGGTCTCGAGCGCGAGGGGGACGTAGAGGTCGCCGCGCCCGTAGTACGCCGTGTCGCCTGCGCCGTAGATTTGGTAGGCGCGCGCAAAAAAGCCCGTTTGCTGGCGGATGTCGTCGTAGTGGAGGATGAAGTAGAGCTCGATGGTGAAGGCCATCACCACGAAGAAGCCGAGCAACCCGAGGGTGACGCGATTGGAGACGGAGAGCTTGGCGTGCCCCTCGACGGCCTCTGCGCGCGCCCCCGCACCCCCGGCCACGACGTCGTTGGCGGTCGTGTTCATGCGCTGGGTGGTACCAGCGCGGCGAGGGGGGCTCTACTGCGAATTCGACGAGATGCGTCGGTGACGGCCGTCGACGACGTTACTTGGCGGGAGGCGCTGCCGACCCGGCGGCAGGCGCCGCGGAGTCGGCAGCGGGCGGCGGCGCGAACTGGGCGGCGACGGGGGAGACGACGGGCGGCACACGCCTCTTGGCGTCGAGGTCCAGGTTCACCGCCAGGACGTTGACGCGGGAGTCGCCCAGGAACCCGAGCGTCGGGCCCTCGGTGTGCGCGCGGACGAGGGCGCGCACCTCGTCCTCGCTCATCCCGCGCGCCTTGGCGACGCGCGGGATCTGGATCTCCGCCGCCGCCACCGAGATGTGCGGGTCGACGCCGCTGCCGCTCTTCGTCACGAGGTCGACCGGGATCGGCCCCGTCACGCCCGTGGCGCGCAGGGCCGCGATGCGCTGCTTCACCTCGTCCTCCAGCGAAGCGTTGAGCGCACCGTAGTTGCTGCCGCCCGAGACCAGCACGCCCGTGGCGGAGTCGACGCTCGCTGCCGAGGGGCGCGCCCAGAAGTACTCGAGGTGCTCCATGGGCCTGTCGAACGGCTGGCCGATCAGCTCGGAGCCGACCACCTTGCCGCCCCGCTCGACGAGGCTCCCGTTCGCCTGACGCGGGAACATGGCCTGCCCGAGCAGCGTGACGACGCCGGGGTACACGAAGCAGCAGACGACGGTGAGGAGCGCGGTCAGGACCAGACAGGGACGCAGGATCTTCATGACGGACCTCTGGAGCTATCCGAAAACGAGAACGTAAGGCCCGAAGCTGCAACGCCGTCACGAGTGGGACGAGCGGGTCGGGGTGTGGGGGGCCCCGTCGGGCTTCGCCCGACGGGGGGAGAGGGCGCGAGCCCTCTCCCGGGACTAAGCCAGGTGCAGGGCGGTGACGAGGATGTCGATTGCCTTGATGGCCACGAAGGGGACGACGACGCCGCCGGCGCCGTAGACGAGGAGGTTGCGCCGGAGCAGGGCGGAGGCGCCGAGCGGGCGGTAGGTGACGCCGCGGAGGGCGAGCGGGATGAGCGCGATGATCACCAGGGCGTTGAAGATGACCGCCGACAGGATGGCGCTCTGCGGGCTGCCGAGCTTCATCACGTTGAGCGCCCAGAACGCCGAAGACTGCGGCACGCCGCTCGTCGTCTGGAACGCCAGGAGGCCCGTGAAGATGGCGGGCAGGATGGAGAAGTACTTGGCGACGTCGTTGGCGATCGAGAACGTCGTCAGGGAGCCGCGGGTCATCAGGAGCTGCTTGCCGATCTCCACCACCTCGATGAGCTTCGTCGGGTCGGAGTCGAGGTCGACCATGTTGCCGGCCTCCTTCGCCGCCTGCGTGCCCGTGTTCATGGCCACGCCAACGTTGGCGCGCGCGAGCGCGGGGGCGTCGTTCGTCCCGTCGCCCGTCATGGCCACGAGGCGCCCGCCCTCCTGCATCTTGTGGATGTAGGCGAGCTTGGCCTCCGGCGTCGCCTCGGCGAGGAAGTCGTCCACGCCGGCCTCCTCGGCGATCGTCTTGGCGGTGAGCGGGTTGTCGCCGGTGATCATCACGGTCTTGATCCCCATCGCGCGCAGCCGCTCGAAGCGCTCGCGCATCCCGGGCTTGACCGTGTCCTTGAGGTAGATGACCCCGAGGATCTTGGTGCCGTCGGCCACGACGAGCGGCGTGCCGCCCGCGTGGGCGATGCCGCCGACGATGGTCTGGAGCCGCTCGGGGATGCTGCCGCCGATCGCCTTGACGTGCTTGATCACGGCGTCGCTCGCGCCCTTGCGCAGGGACCTGCCACCGGCGTCGATCCCGCTCATCCGCGTCTTGGCGGTGAAGGGGACGAACTCCGCGCCCGCCGGCAGCGCGGGCTTGTGGCCCTGCTTGCCGCCGAGGTCGACGATGCTCTTGCCCTCCGGCGTCTCGTCCGGGATCGAGGAGAGCACCGCGACCTCCGTCAGCTCGGCCTCGCCCACGCCCTCGACGGGGAGGAACTGGTGCGCCTGGCGGTTTCCGTACGTGATGGTCCCGGTCTTGTCGAGCATGAGCACGTCGATGTCGCCGGCGGCCTCGACGGCGCGGCCCGAGGTGGCGAGGACGTTGTGCTGGACGAGGCGGTCCATCCCCGCGATGCCGATGGCGGAGAGCAGGCCGCCGATGGTGGTGGGGATGAGGCAGACCAGGAGGGCGACGAGCGCGGCCACGCCGAGGGTGCCGCCGAAGAAGCGGGCCAGCGGCTCCAGCGTCGCGGTGGCGACGAGGAAGATCAGCGTCAGCGCGGCGAGCAGGATGGTGAGCGCGATCTCGTTCGGGGTCTTCTGCCGCTCGGCGCCCTCGACGAGCGCGATCATCCGGTCGATGAAGCCGCCGCCCGGGTCCTGCGCGACGTCGATCTTGATCCAGTCGGAGAGCACGCGCGTGCCGCCCGTCACGGCGCTGCGGTCGCCGCCGGCCTCGCGCACGACAGGGGCGCTCTCGCCGGTGATGGCGCTCTCGTCGACCGAGGCGATGCCCTCCAGGATCTCGCCGTCGGCCGGGATCATCTGCCCGGCCACGACCAGCACCACGTCCCCGCGCTTCAGGTCGGTGGCGGGGATCTCGTCACCCTTCCCCTCCGGCTTGCCGGGCGCGAGCTTGGCCTCGTCGCCCGCCTTGCGGATGCGCACGGCCATGGTGGTGGTGCGCATCTTCCGCAGCGTCGCGGCCTGCGCCTTGCCCCGGCCCTCGGCCATCGCCTCGGCGAAGTTGGCGAAGACGACCGTGAACCAGAGCCAGAGGATGAGCTGCACGTTGAACCTGAGGTCGACGTGCGCGCCCGTGAGATACGCGTGGACGACCAGGATCGTGACGACGATGGATCCCACCTCGACCACGAACATGACGGGGTTCTTCGCCATCACCCGCGGGTCGAGCTTCTTGAAGGCGTCGACGATCGCGGGCTTGATGATGTTCGGGTCCCACAGCGACTGGACCTTGCGGACTTGGTGCTTTGCCATGGCGGATGCCTGTGCTTGCTCGTCGGGTGGCCCGGACGGCTACGGGAGCTGGAAGTGCTCGACGATGGGGCCGAGCGAGAGGGCAGGGAAGAAGGTCAATGCGCCCACGATGAGGATCACGGAGACGAGCAGGCCGGCGAAGAGCGCGCCCTCGACGGGGAAGCTGCCGGGGCCCGCCGGCACCTTCTTCTTCTTCGCCATGTTGCCGGCGATCGCGAGCACCGCCACGATGAGCGGGAAGCGGCCGAAGAACATCGCGACGGCGAGCGTGAGCGAGTAGAAGACCGGGTGCGCGTCGGAGTACGCGGTGAGCCCGGCGAAGGCGCTGCCGTTGTTGCCAGTGGCCGAGCTGAACGCGTAGAGCACCTCGGAGAGGCCGTGCGCGGCGGGCTTCCACGTCGTCCCCGGGACGTCGGCGGCCGCGAGGTTGGAGATCCCCGCCCGCCCTGCCTCGCTCTCCACCCCGATCGCGGCGAAGATCAGGATCAGGAAGGCCGGGATGAGGATGTAGAACGAGGCCAGGCGGATGTCGCGGCTATCGAGCTTCTTGCCGAGGTACTCGGGTGTGCGGCCCACCATCAGCCCGGCGAGGAACACCGCCATGAGCACGTAGACGAGCACGCCGTACATCCCGGCGCCGACGCCGCCGAAGACGACCTCGCCGAGCTGGATGTTGAGCATGGGCACGAGGCCGCCGAGCGGCATCAAGCTGTCGTGCATGGCGTTGACCGCGCCGCACGAGGCGTCGGTGGTGACGGTGACGAAGAGCGCCGTGTCCGGGATGCCGAAGCGGACCTCCTTGCCCTCCATGTTGCCGGCCGGGTCGAGCGCGGTGGCGATCGCGTTCACGCCGTCGTGGTGGAGGATCGGGTTGCCGCGCTGCTCGAAGTAGCCGACGACGAGGATGCCGGCAATCGAGATCACGGCCATGGCCGCGAAGACCGCCCAGCCGTGGCGGCGGTTCTTCACCATCTCGCCGAGCGTGACGCAGAGCGCGGCGGGGATGGCGAAGATGGAGAAGATCTCGAAGAAGTTCGAGAGCGGCGTCGGGTTCTCGAACGGGTGGGCGCTGTTGGCGTTGAAGTAGCCGCCGCCGTTGGTGCCCAGCATCTTGATCGCCTCCTGCGAGGCGACCGGCCCGCGAAGGAGGAGCTGCTTGCCGGCGTCGAGCGTGTCCCAGCCGGCCGGGCCCTGCCACGTCTGGATCACGCCCTGCGAGACGAGGAAGACGGCGTAGACGACGCAGAGCGGGAGGAGCACGTAGAGGTGCACGCGCACGAGGTCGACCCAGAAGTTGCCGATCTTGTCGGTCTGGGCGCGGGCGATGCCGCGGATGAGCGCGATCGCGATGCAGACGCCGACCGCCGCCGAGAAGAAGTTGTGCGACGCGAGCGCGAGCGCCTGCGAGACGTAGCTCATCGTCGCCTCGCCGGAGTAGCTCTGCCAGTTGGTGTTGGTCGTGAAGCTGACGGCCGTGTTGAAGGCGAGCCACGGCGGCACGTTCCCGAGCTTCGTCGGGTTACCCGGCAGGCTCGCCTGAACGCGCATCACGACGTAGCTGAAGACCTGCGTCGCCAGCGAGAAGGCGAGCATGGCCCAGGCGTACTGCTTCCAGTCGTGCTCCTTCGCCGGCTCGACGCCGGCCGCCCGGTAGAAGAGCCGCTCGACGGGGCCGAGGATCTTCGCGCTCGCCGTGTTCTCCCCCGCGAACACCCTCGCCATGTAGCGCCCGAGCGGGATCGCCGTGGCCGCGAGGAGCCCGAAGAAGACGACGTTGAGCACCCAGAAGCGGGCAGGCATGTTCAGAACCTCTCTGGCCGAGCCAGCACGTAGAAGAGATAGGCGGCGAGCCCGAGGCTCGTCGCGAGGCCGAGGATCGTTTCGAGTCCCATGGCGGCTACATCCGTTCGCAGAGACGGGCGAACCCCGCGGTTGCGGCGAACAACGCGATCGTGAGAGCGACGATGAGGAGGTCGGTCATGGGGTCTTCCCTGAGCAGCAACTGTGTGCGCGGTCGCGAGAGCATCGCGCGTGCCAAGCGGGGAATCGGCGTGAAGCAAGGCCGGAGAGCTGCGCCATCGTGCAAGACACAGCCGCGCACGGCGGCGCGTTCGGCAGGCGCGCACGATCGCGCGGGATCAGGATTGGCTGGACGATCGCGCGCGCCGGTGCGCCGCGATCTCGTTCCAGATCAGCACGGGCATGAGGAGCAGGAGCACCACGGCGATGCCGAGGTCATGGTCGTGCGAGGGGAGCCAGACGGACACGCCGATGCGCAGCACGCTCGCCAGCCAGACGAGCGCTGCGGTGGTGACGACCTCCAGGGGCAGGCTCGGCCCGGGAGGAGCCGGTGTCCGGGGCGGGGGCGTGCGGTACGGGCTCTGGGTCATGCAGCCTCGGGGCACGCGCGGGCACGATTGATGCCACGGCGATTTCGCCGACTCCGCGGGCGCTGGGCAGGGGTGGGCCCTTGCAAGATCCGGAAAGCAATCGTGCGTGCGCGCACGATGCTGCACCTTGCGTCCTTGCGAATACCTTGCACCCCGGCCGTTCCGGCGTGCGCCGCCGCCGGATTGCAAGACCGCGGCCGTGAACGGTCACGGCGTGGCGTCGCGCGTCGCCACTCGAGTCACCACGCACGTCACCGTGTGCGGTGGTGTCCCCGACGCGGTCGTGGCGGATCCCCGGGCATGGTCGCGCACGTGACCACCCTCCGCGGCGCGAGGATGGGTTCGCACGCGCGGCGGATTCGGGTATGGGTCAAGCTGCACGATCATGGCAGCGGAGGACGTTTTCGGCATCGTCGGCACCACCCAGGCGGGCAATTTCCGCGTGGAGAAGGTGGTCGCCGAGGGCGGATTCGCCGTCGTCTACCGCGCCCAGCACGGCGGGTTCCGCGCCCCCGTCGCCATCAAGTGCCTCAAGATCCCGGAGCAGATGAGCGCGGCGCAGCGGGGTGTCTTCCTCGAGAAGTTCCGCGAGGAGGCCGAGCTCATGTTCCGGCTCTCGGCGGCCATCACGGAGGTCTGCCGGCCCCTCCACGTCGACGTGCTCAACCTGCCCGACGGGCGCTTCGTGCCCTTCCTTGCCCTGGAGTGGCTCGACGGCGAGTCGCTCGACGGCATCATCACGCGGCGCCGCGAGCAGGGGCTTTCGCCGCTCGGGCTGCACAAGGTCGTGAAGACGATGCGCCCCATCGCCGCCGCGCTGGCGAAGGCCCACAGGTTCCCGGGGCCCGACGGGCCGGTCTCCATCATCCACCGCGATCTCGAAGCCGGAGAACCTCTTCGTCGCCAACATCCACGGCTCCGAGGCGATGAAGATCCTCGACTTCGGCATCGCCAAGGCCAAGCTCGCCGCCACGCAGCTCGTCGGCCGCGTCACCGGGCACGCCATCGCCGAGGACGAGATGTCCTCCTTCACGCCGGCCTACGGCGCGCCGGAGCAGTGGACGCCCAAGACCTGGGGCGAGACGGGGCCGTGGACGGACGTCTGGGGGCTCGCGCTCAGCATGACGGAGGCCCTCTGCGGGCACCCGCCGATCGACGGCGAGCCCTGGGCGATGCGGCGGGTCTGCCTGGACGCCAAGCGCCGCCCCACGCCCAGGACCCACGGCGCCGACGTGCCCGCCGACGTGGAGCGGGTCTTCGAGGAGGCGCTCGCGCTCGATCCCCGCAAGCGCTTCAAGTCGATCGAGGCCTTCTGGTGCGCGCTCGAGAAGGCCATGGGCTTGCCCCCGTCGCTGGGCCCGCGCGACGGCCGGCGCGAGCCGAGCGGGAGCGACGCGGAAGAGGCGGCGCCGGCGCCCGCGGCGACGTCCACGGGCGAGCGGCTGGCGAAGATCGAGCTCCAGAAGAGGGCGGTGCCCGCGCCGTCCCAGGCGGCGCCGCCCAGTCTACCCGTCTCCTCGAAGCCCGCCTCCCCGAGGCTCCTTCCGGCGCCGCCCCCGAAGGCGGAACCTTCTGGCCAGTGGGAGTTCGATCTGCCCGCGCACGCTGCCACCGGCCGCGCGTCGGATCTCGAGATGAGCCTCCCCATCGGCACCGTCGCCCCTTTCCCCGCGGATCCACCGCAGCCCCCGCCCCAGCCCCTGCCTTCCAGGCAAGCCGCGGACGCCCGGCGTGCCTCGCTCGAGGCGGATTTGCCCCTCCGCACACGGGACGATCCCCCGCCGGCCTTGCCGGCCGAGGTCGAACGCTCCCGGCCCGGGCGCTCGTCCGTCGATCCCCCCACGCCCTCCACGCCGAAGCCCCAGGTCCGCCGCGCCACCGACGAGGACTTCGGCATCGACCTCCCGACGCGCCCCGACCCTCCCGCCCGGTCCAGCTCCTCGCCCGGCGCCACGGCCTCCGCCTTCGACGTCGCGCCGCACTCCCGATCGAGCCCGGGCGCCGTCGTGCGACACGACCCGCTCCCGTACCACCCTCGCCCGCCGCGCTCCCGTCCCCGCGGGCAGGACGGGGTCCAGCGCCTGCGCGCGCCCCTGGGCGTGCTGGTCCTGGCCCTCGCGGTCGCCGGGTCCGATATCGTCTACCACCGGGTCACGGGCGGCGCCCTCACCCTCCTCGGCCTCCGCCCCTTCTACTTCGCCGCCCCGCTCGCGCTGATCGGCGTGGGGTTCACCCTCTGGCGCCTGATGGAGGTTCGGGACGATGGCTGAGGCCGCTCTCCAGCGCGCGGACCAGAGCGTCTCGGAGCGTTTCACGCGGGTGATGAACGCGACCACCTCGCGCTGGGGCATGTTCACCGACGCGTCGATCGTCGGCTTCTGCACCGCGCCCGCGTTCGTCGCGTGGCTGGCCGCGACCCGCCTCGAGGCGGCGCCGCCCGTCGTGACGGCGCTCGCCGTCCTCGCCACGGTCCCCGTCGTCGTGGCCGTGGTCCTCACGCTCTCCCTGCGGGGCGCCCGCGCGCGGGTCGTCACCTGGCTGGCGAGCGTGCCCTTCCCGGTCGAGAACATGAACGCGGTGCTGAACGGCCTCGGCGAGGTGCTCGAGATCACCTTCCGCGACGCCGCCCCCCCGGGGCCGGAGCTGAACCTCGCGGTCGACCGCGTGAGCACGGAGTGCTTCGTCACGAAAGGCGCCGAGGCGGACCAGAAGCCAGCGCCGGGCGAGCCGGCGGTGATGGAGGTGCGCATCGGCGTGGTCGACTCGACCCGCAACCCCTCGGTCACGAACCACAAGCGCTACGAGCGCGTGCGCGCCCTGGTCCGCGACGTGCTGGTCCCGCTGGCCGAGCGGTACCCCGTCGTCGAAGTGCGCGTGAAGTGACCGCGGCCCGCTGTTCGCACCCACACGCGTAGAACCGCGCGCGCAATCGAGCGGACCGCACGCGCCATCCCGGCACCCCGCTCCCGTCTCGTCACGAGCCTCCGAACGGAGCGCACGGGCACGGTACCCTCCGGGAAGGGGCCCACGCCATTCTTTCGCCCACCGCCTGACGGTTCGGCCAGCGCCTTCGTTTCCATCCTTGCCGCGTAGAGCGGCGAAAGGATGCGTCGATGCGATTGAAGAAAGTCTTCTCGGTAGTGGGAGCGTGCGCCATTCTTGCCGCCTGCGGCGGCGGGAGCGCCGGAAGCGGAGGAGCGGGCGGCGGGCCGACGAAGGGCAACGGGAGCTCCGGCACCGCCGGAAGCGCGTCTTCGTCGAACGGCAGCGCCGCCTCCAGCACGAGCGCCGCCTCCAGCACGAGCGCCGCCTCCAGCACGAGCGCCGCCACCTCGTCGAGCAGCAGCGCCGGGGGCTCGCTCTGCGCCAGCCCGCCGGCCAACACGGCGCCGCAGATCGACGACGTGTACACGACCGCCGCCATGCCGGCGATGGGCACGGGCACGGGTGGGACCGTCGTCTCCGGGACCTACTACATGACCGCGATCACCAACTACGAGGACTCGGGCAGCAACACGCACCAGGACACGATGATCATCGACACGTCCGCTTCGACGATCGTCGTGGTCGAGGTGAACGGCGGAACCGCGAAGGCGCCCGTCGGCGCCGACTTCACGACCGCGGGGAGCACGCTCGTCCTGAACCTCGTCTGTCCCCAGAGCGCCAGCGCCCCGTACGAGTACACGTTCGCGAACGACGTCCTGACGATCTACGACTATAACAGCAAATCCGTCTCGGTCTGGACCAAGCAATAGCCGGCGGCGAGCGCGAGCACGCTCACGAACGCGAGCCCGAACGTGGAGCCGGCGCGCCGCCCACTCGTTCTCGCACTCGCTCAGCGTCAGATCGGGAACGGCGTACTCGCCGCGGCCGTCGAGCCGGATCGTCGCGCGGCTGATCTCGGTCGGCGGCGCGTCGCGGCGCGGGACCCCCGGGCTCGTCGTGCTGGTGCAGGCCGCCTATCTCCGGCGCTTCTACCGCCGCGCGGCGTTCGTGATCGCGACGCGGCTCCGGAAGGCGCTCGCGCGGGTAGGGTAGCGGAGCGCCGGGACCCGCCCGTCACACCTCTTCGACCTCGAAGCCGAGCGCGAGCGCGCGGTCCACGATGCGCTGGTAGGCCACGTCTTGCCCGCTGTCGCGCCAGGCGCCGCGCGCTCGCACGTCGGCGAAGGTCTCGCGCGCGCCGGCCTCGAGCCCGATCCGAGCGCGGAACTCCGGCACGTCCGCCCTGGCCTTGGCCGATGAGTATGCGTTGTGGAACCGCGAGATCTCGGCCAGGAAGTCGAACCGCTCCGGGTCTTGCGCGATGAGCCACCGCGCCGGCACGAAGATCACCTCGGCACGTGTATCGAGCGCGCGGGCCACCTCGCGGTAGTAGTCGCGCCAGGTGAGCACCTCGTCCCGGGTCGCGTTGTAGGCCTCGCCGTAGGTCCTCGGGTTCAGGGCGGCGTGCGCGAAGAGCAGCCCGCAGTCGTCGCGGTGGGTGGATTGCCAGAGGCCCAGGCCGTCGCCGGCGACGAGCACGGGCAGGCCACGGGCCACGCGGTCCCAGGTGCCGCTGTCCTGCTCTTGCTGGTCCATCATCGCCTCGCCGGGGCCGTACGTGTGGCCGGGCCGCACGATCGTGACCTCGAACGCGCCGCCCTCGGCCGCGCGCCGAAACGCGAGCTCGCACGCCACCTTGCTCCGGCCCCAGTGGCTCACCGGATCCAGCGGAGACCGCTCGTCGACGAGGACGTGGGGCGGGAGCTTCGCGCCGTAGGTCGCCGCCGTGGAGCAGAACACGAGCTGCTCGCAGCGCCCGCGGAAGGCCCGCACGCTGTCCTCGGCTTGCTCGGGCGTGAAGCAGATCATGTCGAACACGACGTCGAAGCGCTCTCGTTCGAACGCCTGCACGAACGCCTCGCGGTCGGTGCGATCACCGACGATTTGCCGCACGCCTTCGGGCAACACGCTCCGGCGAACGCCGCGGTTGTACACCGTGACCTTTGCACCACGCGCCAGGAGCTGCCTGGTGATGCCGGTGCTGATCAGGCCCGTTCCGCCGACGATGAGCGCGTTCAACATGGGTGGATCCTACTCTTTCATCATGGCCCCAGGTGCCGGGCCCGGACGTCTCTCGTCCGGTACCTCTCCAGCATCGCAAGCGTCTCGCGCAGCGACACGTCGTAGTTGAGCACGTTGCCCTTCGGCGTCGCGTACTCGAGGTAGAGGTTGTCGTCCGTCGAGATCGGGATCGGCGCGTCCGCCGCCTCCGACTCCTGCACGAAGCGATCGAGGTCCCCCTCCGAGGCGACCAGCTCGTCGAGCAGGTCGACGAGGTGCCTTCCCCCGAGCATGCCGGCGAGGTCCGGGCGCTCCTCGAGCGCGGCGAGGCGCGCCTGGGACGCGACGAGGGGCTCGTCGCTCGCCACCAGGATGCCCTGCCCTCCGCCGACGAAGAGCGCCGCGTGCGCGAAGGCGGTGCGGAGGGTGCGCACGATGGCGGCGAGCTCGCGCCGCCGGATGTGGTGGAGCTGCACCCACTGCTGCAGGACCCCGCCCGGGGCGAGGCGGGCCTTGGCGAGCGCGTAGAACTCGCGGCTGTAGAGGCTGGCGGCCCCCGCGAACCACACGCTCGTGAGCTCCATGGTCACGAGATCGTACGGCTCGGTGGAGACCAGGAGCACGTTGCGGCCGTCGTTGAGGTCGAGCCGGACGCGCGGGTCGTCGAGGGCGAAGCGCGCCTGCCCGGCGTAGTAGCGGCGCGAGGCGTCGATGATCGAGGGCGAGATCTCGGCGACGTCGATGCGCTTCCAGGGGTACGCGGTGATGGCGCCGAGCGTGGTGCCCGTGCCGAGGCCGATGACGAGCGCGCGATCGTAGGACCGGACGAACAGCGAGGGGAAGTGGGCGAAGCGCCGCTGGGCCGCCATCTCCGCGCCGTCGTCGCCCTGGAACTTGCCGTTCGTGTACATGGTCCGGACCGCGCCGCGCCGCGCCACCGTCGTCACCCCTCCGTGCACGTCCTCGCGCACCATCTCGATCGAGTCGGGCGGAGGCCCCGCCGTGAAGTACACGTTGGCGCCGTTCGTGAGCCGGGCCATGTCCCAGCGCGGCAAGAGCATCGCCACGAGCGCCGCCGCCAGGGCCATCCCCCCCGCGCGCCGCCGCCCCGAGAGCGGTGCCGCCGCGACCGACGCGACCGCGAACGCGGCCGCGATGGCCCGGAGCGCGCCCTGCGACCCGAGCGCAGGGAGCACCGCGTACCCCGTGACCAGCGATCCGGCGATGGTGCCCACGGTGTTCGCGACCGTGAGACGCCCGACGCGCGCCGCGACGTCCCGGCGCGTCGCCACCCGGTCGAGCAGGAGCGGAAACGTCGACCCCATCCAGAACGTGGGCAAAGCCAGGATCGCCAGCGCCGCCAGCGCCCGCACCGCCTCCCGTCCCGCCCACGACCCCACGTGCTTCCCCGCGAACGTGAACACCCGCGGAAGCTCCGCCCAGCAGGGCAGGGTGATCGCGAGACTCACC
The DNA here is from genome assembly GCA_963827955.1 of uncultured delta proteobacterium. Lineage (GTDB taxonomy): Bacteria > Myxococcota_A > Polyangia > Polyangiales > Polyangiaceae > CAWHDJ01. Next base: position 135,243 of record CAWHDJ010000019.1, read on the forward strand.
GCGGCGAAGAGCAGCCCGCGCGCGAGCGCAGAATCCCCGTACCTTCGCACGAACGCAGGCACCCTCGCCGCCCCGACGGCAAGGAACACCAGGAACACCGCGAGCATCAGCCCGAAGGCGTACGCGCTGTTCCCGATGAGCAACGAGAGAAGGTGCGTCGCGACCACCTCCACCGCGAACACCAGAAACCCCGAAACAAACGCCAGCCCAAGCAGCAGCCTCTCACCCCCGCGCCCGTGCTCGTGCTCGCGCTCGTCATCGTGCGCGTGCGCCTGCGCGTCCCCGTGCCCGTCCCCGATCCCCCGCACCCCCCTCCCGGCCACCATCGCGATCACCCCGATCGCAACATTGGCCATCGCCGCCCCCTGCATCGTCCCCCGGATCCCCAGCACCGGCAGCACCGCGTACGCCCCCGCCAGCGCCCCGAACGCTCCCCCCGCGGTGTTGATCGCGTAGAGCCGCGCGAGCCTCCGCCCTCCCTCCGTCTCCCCCGCGATGACGCGCGCGAGCAGCGGCAGCGTGGCTCCCATCGCGACGGTGGGCACCAGGACGACGAGGGCGGTGAGGCCGGCGCGGGCGAGCGTGAGCGCCATGATCGAGCCCCCTCCGGCGGAGCGGGCGAGCGCGACGTAGGCGTCGGTGACCCGCGCGAGCGCGGACGGGGAGGCGGCGCACGCGGCGCCGACGAGCACCTCCAGGCTGCCGTAGACCATGAGCGGACGGCGGACGCGCGCGCCGAAGCGGCCGCCGAAGTGGGCGCCGAGGGCGAGGCCGCCCATGAAGGCGGAGAGGACGGCGCTCACGGCGTACGCGGTGGCGCCGAACACGTAGCCGAGGAGCTTGGAGAACGCGACCTCGTAGAGGAGCCCGGTGGCGCCCGACACGAGGAACAGGGCGGCGACGAGCGGGAAACGGCGGCGCACGGGGCGCGCACCCTAGCACCACCCCGTCCCTCCCAATCCCCGTTCCCGTTCCCGTTCCCGATCCCCGGACGAACGGGAGCGGGAACGGGAACGGGAACGGGAGCGGGAGGGGAGGGATGGAAACGCGGACCCGCGGGTGACTCGTGTTACGATGCCCCGCCCGCGATGCAGCCCACCCCCCCAGAGGCTCGCCCCCTCGCGCCGGGCGACGTGATCGCCGGGAAATTCCGGCTCGAGCGCATCATCGGGCGCGGCGGGATGGGGGCTGTCTGGGCCGGGCGCCACGTGCAGCTCGACATGCTCGTGGCGGTCAAGTTCATCGAGGCCGACCCGTCCCCCGGCGCCGACCCGCGCGACGCGCGCCTCCGCTTCGAGCGCGAGGCCAAGGCCGCCGCGCAGATCCGGTCGCCCCACGTGGCGCAGATCATCGACCACGGCATCGACACCTCCGCCGGCGTCGACCGGCCCTACATCGCCATGGAGCTCCTGGACGGGGAGGATCTCGGCGAGCGCCTCCGCCGCGAGCGGCGCCTCTCGCTCCCGACGATGGCGCGCATCCTCTCGCAGGCGGCGAAGGCGCTGCGCCGCGCCCACGAGTCCGGCATCATCCACCGCGATCTCAAGCCGGGGAACGTCTTCCTCGCGCGCTTCGACGACGACGAGGTGGTCAAGGTCCTCGACTTCGGCGTCGCCAAGATGCGCCGCGCCGGCGCGATCGACGAGGGCCTCGCCACGCAGACCGGCGTCGTCTTCGGCTCGCCCACCTACATGAGCCCGGAGCAGGCGCGCGGGGTGCGCGACCTCGACCACCGCACCGATCTCTGGTCGCTCGCGGTCATCGTGTTCCGCGCCGTGACGGGGGTGAAGCCCTTCCAGGGCGCCTCCATCGCCGACATCGTCATCAAGCTCTGCATCGACCCGCTGCCCATCGCGACCCAGCTCGCGCCCGACCTCCCGCCCGCCATCGACCGCTTCTTCGAGCGCGCCTTCGCCCGCGACCCGGACAAGCGCTTCTCCTCCGCCACCGAGATGGCCGCCGCCTTCGAGGCTGTCGCCGGCAGTCACGATGGGGGGAGACCCCCCATACCCCCCGGCCCAGCCGGCACGCCGACCCGCGTGGCTCCCGTGCCTCCACACGCACCGGGGGCGCAGGCGTTCGGCACCACGCTCACCCCGTCGGGCCCGCCCCCGTACGTGGCGCCCGTGCAGCCCGCGCCCCCGCCCGTCGCCTCCGCCCCGCTGCCGCCGGCCGCGCCCGTCTGGGGGCACGACGCACGCGAAACGGGCACGGCCGTCCTCTCGGCGTCCGGGATCGCGCAGGCCCGGCAGGGCGCCACCGGCCCCCTCCCGGCCCTCGTGGCCCCGCTTCTCGCACAGCCCGCGCCGGTGGCCAAGGTTCATCCGCAGCCCGCTCCCGTTCCCGTTCCCGTTCCCGCTCCCGCTCCCGATTCCTACGGCGGGTCGGGAACGGGCACGGGAACGGGAACGGGAATGGGAACGCTGCCCGCCCTGCCGGGCAGCGGCCCCCACGTCGCGTTCGCCCCCGGCACCCTCACCCCGCCCCCGCGGCCCTCGGGCGAGCCCACCCAGCCCACCCCGACGTCGGGCACCGCCGCGCTCCCCTCGGGCGGCTGGGGCATCGCCCCGGCGGCCCCGCTCGCCGCACCTCCATCCTCCGCAACGCCCGCGCCCAACGCACCCCGTCCAGCCACCGGGCCCTCGGGCGCGCCGCGCACCACGCCGGCGTCCCCGCCCCGGCCGGTGATCTTCGCCGTGCTGGGAGGCGCCGCCGTGCTGGGCGTGCTGCTGGTCCTCCTCCTGGTGCGCCGAGGCCCACCCGCCGCGCCCGCTCCCGCCGCCGCGCCGCCCGCCCCTCCCAGCGCGATCGCCCCGCCCACGCCGAGCCCCGTCCCCCCCGCGTCCGCCACACCCCCCGCCTCCGCCACACCTCCAGCGCCCCAGCCCACCGCGAGCGCGAGCGCCCCGGTTCCTGCAGAGCCCGAGGAACCGAAAGACGAGGGAGCGGACGAGGGGGCCGCGGGGGTTGCGAGCGGTGCGCCCGCGGCGACCGGCGCGCACGGCGGGTCGACCAGGCCCTCGACGAAGAAGAAGAGGCCGCCCAACTTCGGGTATTGATTGGGTATTCTCGCTGACGCGAGAGGTGCCCTCCTCGTCGCGAGAGGTGCCCTCCTCGTCGCGAGAGGTGCTCCCTCGCCGCGAGAGGTGCCCTCCTCGTCGCGAGAGGTGCCCTCCTCGTCGCGAGAGGTGCCCTCCTCGTCGCGAGAGGTGCCCTCCTCGTCGCGAGAGGTGCCCTCCTCGTCGCGAGAGGTGCTCCCCTCGTCGCGAGAGGTGCCCCCCTCGTCGCGAGAGGTGCCCTCCTCGTCGCGAGAGGTGCCCTCCTCGTCGCGAGAGGTGCCCTCCTCGTCGCGAGAGGTGCCCTCCTCGTCGCGGGAGGCGCTCTCCTCGTCGCGGGAGGTGCTCTCCTCGTCGCGAGAGGCGCTCTCCTCGTCGCGAGAGGCGCTCTCCTCGTCGCGAGAGGCGCTCTCCTCGTCGCGGGAGGCGCTCTCCTCGTCGCGAGAGGCGCTCTCCTCGTCGCGGGAGGTGCTCTCCTCGTCGCGAGAGGTGCCCTCCTCGTCGCGAGAGGTGCCCTCCTCGTCGCGAGAGGTGCCCTCCTCGTCGCGAGAGGTGCCCTCCTCGTCGCGAGAGGTGCCCTCCTCGTCGCGAGAGGTGCCCTCCTCGTCGCGAGAGGCGCTCTCTTCGCCACGAGAGGTTCGCCGCCCGGCGGCTCGTCGCGTCATCGTTCCCAGCCCGCGCCCACCGCGGCTATAAGGGACCCCGATGCTCTCCGCCCGCACCTGGCTCCGCGCCGCCGTGGTGGCCTCGGTCACCGCGCTCGCCGCGCCGGCGCTGGCCGGCCCGTCGTACGCGGACCGGGAGGCTGCGCGCGCCTCCGCCGGCAAGGGGTACGAGAGCTTCGAGGCGGGGGACTGGCGGAAGGCGATCGAGCTGTTCCAGCAGGCCGAGGCGCGCTTCCACGCCCCGCCGCACCTGCTCTACATCGCGCGCGCGCAGGCCAAGCTCGACCTCTTGCTCGAGGCGAAGGCGACGTACACGCGCGTGATCGACGAGAAGCTGGAGCGCGACGCGCCCGGGCCGTTCAAGGAGGCGCAGGTCTCGGCGAAGAGCGAGGTGCTCGACGTCGAGGCGCGCACGCCCTCGCTGGTCGTCACGCTCTCGAGCGCGGCGCCGCCGGGCACGAGCCTCTCGCTCGACGGGGGGCCGCTCGCGCCGGGGGACCTGGGCCGGCCGCTCACGCGGAACCCGGGCGCGCACGTGATCGTCGCGGAGTCGCCCGGTGGGGCGCGGGTGGAACGCGAGGTGATCCTGCGCGCGGGCGGCGGGGCGCAGCGCGTCACGATGCTCGCCGAGAGGCCGAGCGTGGTGCCCGCCGTGCTCGCGTTCGTCGCGGGAGGCATGGGCATCGGGGTGGGGACGGCGTCGGCGATCCTCCTGCGCAACGCGTCACAGGGGCAGACGAGCCTTCGCGCGGCGGAGATCGGGGGGTTCGCGGTCGGAGGCGTCGGGGTCGGCGCGGGCGTGGTCCTGCTCGTCCTGCGCGGAAGGGCGCCGGCCGTAGCGTCGGCGCGCGCGGAGCCCTGGGTCGGCCTGGGTGTGGGCCCGACCACGGCGTTCGTGCGCGGCGCCTTCTGATCCCAGCCCGAGCCCGAGCCCGCGCCCGAGCCCGATCTTCCGGAGCGCGGGCTCGGGATCATCGCGACGAAGCCGTTGTCGCACACATTTTGCTTGCCGCGGGCCCTGGGCACTTCCTAGGTTGCGCGCGTCCTGATGGCTGCCATCCAACGCGCGCTCCAAAAATCCCTCCTCGCGGCCGCGCTCGTCGCCGGGGCGGCCGGCTGCGCCGACCCCCCGTCCACGCCGCCGCTGCAGGGGCAGGTGCACGTCACCTTCATCCACACCGCGGACATCCACTCGCGGCTCTTCCCGTACGACCTCCAGATCGCCGAGACGGACTCCGGTCTCGGCCTCGGGGCCACGGGCGCGGTCGTGAACGTCGGCGGCGCGGCCCGCGTCTCCTACGTGGTCGGCCGGGAGCGGGCCCGCGCCCAGCGCGTCCTGCACCTCGACTGCGGCGACAGCTTCCAGGGCGCGCCGGTCTTCAACTTCTACAACGGCGAGCCCGAGATCCGGACGCTCTCCGCGATGGGCACCGACGTCTCGCTGGTCGCGAACCACGAGTTCGACCACGGCGCGCTGAACCTCGGCATCCAGCTCCAGAAGTGGGCCGACTTCCCCGTCCTCGCCGCGAACTACCTGTTCGAGGACCCGTCCACCCCCGGCGCCTCGCCCCTCGGCGGCATCGTTCATCCCTTCGTCGTCGAGGACCTCGACGGCTTCCGCATTGGCGTCATCGGCATGGGCAACCTGTCGAGCCTGACCTCGATCTTCGACCAGCCGAACCGCCTGGGCATCACCCCGCTCAGCACGGTCGAGACGGCGCAGTTCTACGTCGACCTGCTCCGGCCCCAGGTCGACGCCATCGTCGTGCTCTCGCACCTCGGCCTCGACGTCGACGAGCAGATGATCCAGTCGACGGAGGGCATCGACGTGGTGCTCGGCAGCCACAACCACATCGTCCTCCAGCCCCCCAAGCAGGTGCCCGACTGCTCCTGGTACCCGCCGGACGTCGGGCCCAACGGCGAGCAGCGCAACTACATCCTGCTCGACGGGGACAACTCGGGGCAGGCGGGCTTCGGCTGCAAGCACAACGCCGACTGCGGGGAGAACGCCATCTGCTACGGCGACTCGACCTCGATCGCGGCGGGCGACGGCATCTGCAAGGTCAAGCGCTACTGCACCCCGCGCAACGTGCTCCTCTCCCACTCCGGCGCCTTCGCCAAGTACGTCGGCCGGCAAGACCTGGTCTTCTCCAACTCGAAGGAGGACCTGCCCGCCACCTACGACCCGAACAACGGCTTCGAGGCTCATCAGCACCGACTACCAGCTCTTCCCGATCACCGAGCAGACGCCGTCCGATCCGGTCGTGGAGTCCCTCCTCGAGCCGTACCAGCAGGGCCTCGACGCGCTCGGCACGCTGAACCTGATGGTCGGCTACGCGCTCGACGGGTCGAAGCGCATCGCCACGGGCGGCGGCGACTCGCCGCTCGGCAACATGATCTCGACGGCGATGTGGCAGCGCCTCGGCATCCAGACCGACTTCTCGCTCACCAACACGACCGGCATCCGCACCGATCTGGTGCCCGGGCCGGTGACGGTCGAGCAGATGTACAACATCTTCCCGTTCGACAACACGATCACGAAGATGACGCTCTCGGGCACCGAGGTGAAGGAGCTCTTCGACTTCGTCGGGCTCCGCTCCGCGGGGCGCGGCTGCGACTCCCAGGTGCAGATCGCGGGCGCGCGCATCGTGCTCAACTGCACCAAGATCGGCCCCTTCGACCAGTCCCAGGGCCAGCCGGGCATCTCGACGAACCTCTACATCGGCACCTACGTCCCCCCCATCCACTGCCAGAGCGACGCGGACTGCCCGGGCAAGGGGCTGAACCAGTGCGACCCGGTGGCGCAGGTCTGCTACCAGCCCATCGAGCCGACGGCCAGCTACGCGCTCGCGACGTCGAACTACCTGGCCGGGGGCGGCAGCGGCTTCCTCGTCCTCAAGCACAACACGACGCAGAACAACACCGGCGTCGAGCAGCGCGACGCGCTCATCGACTACGTGCGCGCGGGCCTGCCCTGCGGGGCCGACACCACGACGGGCAAGCTCAAGTCCTGCTCGAAGGACGGCGAGTGCGGCGACGGCTTCGTCTGCGCCTGCCCCGACGCGGTGCAGGATCTGACCGTGCAGTGCGTGACCAAGCCCGAGGGCTGCTCGGGGAAGGGGGAGTGCGTGCTCCAGCAGTGCCGCGACGACGTGGCCACCTTCGTGCGACAGACCTGCCAGGCGGCGCCCACGGGCACGGTCGAGCAGAGCTGCCTGACGAGCCTCAGCCCGTGCGTCGCCGGCGGCGAGACCTGCAAGTACCTCGCGTGCGTCGACAAGAACCTCGGCAACTACTCCGACAACCGCGTCCTGATGGTGGGCCAATGAAGCGCGCTCTCCGCTTCCGAAGACCGACGGCCCTCGCCGTCCTCGCGCTCGCGGCCTCCGCGCCGGGCTGCTCGGGCGGCGCCGAGGCGCCGTACTCGCTCGGCACCTTCGTCGTGACGGTGAGCCAGGTCAACGGCAAGGCCCCGCCGACGACGGACAGCCCCCTGCCCGCGAACGGGACCTACAGCTCCGACGAGTGGGCGTTCCACGTCCAGTCGGTCGACAACTACGGCAAGCCGACGGCGTTCAACGGCTACGTGCGCCTCAGCGTCGATCCGGGCACCGTCACCGCCGTCACGGGGACGGGGTCGGACGGGCGCAACATCCTCGTCCAGAACGGCGTGGCGGACGGCTTCGCCCAGGTGATCGCGGTGTACGGCCCGGCCCGGCTCTGGGTGGAGGATCTCGGCTACCTCCCGGTGCCGCTCGGGCCGACGGGGCAGCCGCTCCACACGCCCCAGTGCGCCGACGGCATGGACAACAACGGCAACGGCCTCATCGACTACCCGTCGGACCCGGGCTGCTACTACGCCGACGACGACACGGAGGACGGCGGCAGCTACGCGGCGGGCGTCTCGCAGGACGTCGCGTACGAGCTGCCCCAAGATCTCCGACGTCCGGGGGCGCGCCGGGTCGCGCACGCCGTGGCCGAACGAGGCGATCTCCGTCAACGCGGACGCGCCGGAGAAGCTCATCGTCACGCGCGTCTCGAGCGACGGCTTCTTCATCACCGACATGAACCCGACGCAGGTGGCGCACGGGTACAACAGCCTCTTCGCGTTCAACTTCTCGGTGCCCCCCGACATGGCCGTGTGCGACCAGATCGTCTCTTTGGCCGGCACCGCGAGCGACTTCTACGGCTTCACCCAGCTCGGCTTCCCGACGTGGGGCCTCGTCCACGTCTCCACCAAGGCGGCGCCGACCACGCTCCCGTCCTGCCTCGTGCCCGAGCCCACCAAGCTCGACCCGAACATGCTCAACGGCAACAAGACGACGATCGCGGAGTACCTCTACCCGTACGAGGCGAGCCTGGTCCGGCTCGAGGGGTTCCGCCTCCCGCTCTACCTCGGCGCCAACCTCGCCGTGGGCAACAAGTTCGCGGCCGGCCAGTCGAACTGCGACTTCAACGGCGACGGGGTGATCGACTACACGCACGATCGCGCCCGCCTGCCCGTCCCCGGACATGTGCGAGGGCGACTGCTCCACCCAGTGCGACGCCGACCCGGACTGCTCGAACTGGACCGACTACTCGGCGCGGAACGAGGTGAAGGTGAGCGTGCCCAACACGACGTCGATGATCCTGGTCGACGTCAGCACGGCCGCGACCTTCGACGTGCTCGCCAACGTGGGCAAGACGCTCGACGACGTCACCGGGACGCTGATCGAGTTCTCCGGCGGCAACCTCAACTGGACCGTCCAGGCGCGCTGCCAGGACGACCTCGTGTGCCCCGCCTCGATGGGCTGCACCACGCAAGAGACCATCCCCTCGACGAAGGCCTGCGTCGCGCCGCCCACGCTGTACGACAACGACGAAGGTACGGACTAGCTGCCCGCGAGCTGACCTCCCCGCGAGCCCCCCTCCCCCCAGCCCCCTCCTCCGCCAACGACGAAGGAACGAACGAGCCCTCATGCAATCCCTGGACACGTCCGTCCTCGGGGCACAGCCCCCGACGAACCGCGCCCCTCTCCTCGGTACCCTCGTGGCGCTCGCGCTCTCGACCGCCACGAGCGTCGCCGTCGCGCAGCCCGCGCCGCAGCCCGTTCCCCCTGCCGCGCAGCCCGCACCGCAGCCTGTGCCCCCCGTCGCGCAGCCTGTGCCTGCCGTCGCGCAGCCGCTGCCTCCTCCGATGCCTCTGCCCCCGGGGCCGGTCCCCGGCCAGGCGTTCCCCGGCGGCCCGCCGCTCCCGCCCCCCGGTGCGCCCGCGGGCGAGTCCATGCCGCCGGTCCCGCCGCCCGTCCTGCCGCCGCCCGTCGTCGAGACGCTCACGGGCGGTGACGCACCGACGCGCGTGGGCGACTTCATGGACACGCGCCTCTCGTGGACCTTCGGCACCGACGACGTGCTCCACGCCACCGGCCTCGCCTACCCGCTCTCGCAGAGCTTCAACGTCGGCGACCGCCCCCAGTACCGCCTCTTCTTCGACAGCCTGAACTCGCGCTTCTCGGACCGCGAGAACCTGACGCACCTCGCGCTCTACAAGAAGATGCCGGGGTTCATCAAGAACCTCGACACCGAGGCGTCGGCCACCATCCGCCTCGATCTCAACCAGCTCGGGAGCAACTCGAACAACCTGAACCAGGCGATCTACGACGCCGGCTCGTTCATCCGCCTCTTCTACCACACGAACGGCAACCCCGACGGCCACGTCGGCCTCGGGCTCACCCTCTGGCCGGTCGACACGGACCGCTTCCGCCTCGGCTACCTCTACACGCTCTCGTGGGGCGGCACCGCGTCGTACATCAACGAGTCCATCTTCCCCGGCATCCAGGGCAGCGCGCCGGGCGGCAAGCTCAGCTACGACGGCGATCGGTGGGGCGTCTTCTTCGGCTTCAAGACGGCGTTGATCTCCCAGGCGCAGCAGACGTTCGCGCCCGGCACCAACCAGATCGAGGAGATCACCATCCAGCAGACGAACGTGGGCCTGCTCGCCGGCGGCAACGTCGACATCACCGAGAACGTCCGCCTCGACGTCAACGGCGGCTACTTCCAGCAGGGTAAGTTCGATCTGCCGGACGTCTTCGGCCAGTCGATCTACACGTTCGGCGGCTCGGCGCGCCTCTTCATCCACGACAAGGACTGGCTCGTGCCCGAGTCGATCGACTTCCGGCTCTACCGGAACGATCCGAACAAGCCGATGGTGATCTTCAAGCCCGTCGCCTACACGCCGGGCAAGACGATGTGGGCCATCACCGCCGAGTACGACAACCTGTGGCAGAACCTGAAGGACTTCGACAAAGCCGGCGCAACCAACCTCCAGCAGGCGCGCGCGGCGGCCGTCCAGGCCGACATCAAGAGCGGCTTCTTCCGCGTCGAGGGCACCTTCCTCTACCGCGACCTCGCCTACGTTCTGCGCAACCAGCCGAGCTTCATCCCCTTCGAGACGATGCCCAAGGACGCGGTGACGACGCCCGAGGCTTCTTCGGGTCGGTGATGGTCGACTACTACTTCGACGGCCCGCGGCTCACCCCAGGGCTCAGCGCGGGCGTCCAGGTCCCCTCCACCTTCCAGTCGAAGTCGACGGACTCGGCGAGCGCGCCCATCGACCGCACCGTCGTCGTGCGCCAGCAGGGCGACCTCGGCATCCTCCCGGTCGGCGAGGGCGCCGTCCCGATCATCGAGGCCCGCGCGAGCCTGCGCTGGGACATCTCCCGCATCCTCTCGGCGTACGTCTGGGTCCAGTACAAGCGCGACAACAACCAGACCTTCCTCGAGCGCGACCCGAGCGAGGGCACGGTCTCGCTGCGCGCATTCCTCAACCCCGACTTCTTCGGGATGGGGACCAGCGTCCGCGCCCGGTTCTGATCCTTCGCCCGGGCCGGGCCGCACGCCGCGCTTGCTTTGCGTGCCCGTCCGGGTAGAAGGGGGGCGGAAGCGCGTGGTCGGCTGGTGCCACCCCCGGTCTTCAAAATCGGTGCGGGGCAGCTCCGCTGTCTTGGGCAGGTTCGATTCCTGTGCGCTTCCGCCATCTTCTCGAACCGCCAGCGCTCACGCCGGTCGTGTCGCCCGGAAGAGGAGCGCCGCGAGCTGCGCCCCCATGCCGCTCGCGACGAAGGCCAGCCGTCGGTTCGACGCGAGCTTCGCGACCCAGGAGAAGGCTCCGCCGTCGATGAGCGGGATGTCGTCGCCTGCCTGGCTCCCGGCGTGAATCATGAAGCGCAGGCCGTCGTAGTAGGCGTGGTCGAGGATCTCGCGGCTCACGGCGACGCCGCGGAGGCTCTCCGCGATGCGGTCGCCGACGCCGGCGCGCCTCGCCGTCGCCAGCACCCGCACGCGCCGCCCGGGGAAGCCGTAGCCGTGGGCTTCGAGCCGATCGAGCGCGGCGAGGTGGGTCTCGATGTGCTCGACGAGGGCGCCCGCCGTGAAGGCGTGGTCCTTCTGCTCGAGCCCGGCCGTCGCCAGGCAGAAGATGCGGAAGTGTCGAGCGAAGCCGGGCTTGTCCGGCAGCGCCTGCGCCCGCACGCACCGGTGGCAGGTCGCGAGCCGGACGACGGCGCCCGGATCGGCGCGGAGGCGCCGCGCGCACTCGAGCGCGAAGACGTTGGTCGGGTCCGAGACCACCTCGGTGCCCCTCGTGGCGGAGAGGATCTTGTCCTGGCTGGCGAGCGCGACCGCCGAGCACGTGCCGAGCGGCGCCAGCGGCGAGAGCTCCACGGCCTCGAACCGCGCCGCCGCCGCCAGCAGGTGAGCGTCCAGCTCCGTCAGCGTCCGCTGGTCGATGTACGAGGGGCGCGTGAAGCCGTCGCGCTCCCACTGCCCGAGGAGGCTCGCCGGCGCGCGCTTCGCGGCGCGCTCTCCCATGACGTCGAGCAGCAGCGACCACAGCGCCGACGCAGGCAACCCTTCACACAGGGTGCGGTAGGAGGCTTCGTCGATGCCGGGCGGCACACGCCCGCGTGCAGGCGCCATGAAACGCGGAGCCTACCAGAGGGGTGGCAGTCGCGCTGGCCCGTCCAGGGGGATGGCGATAGCCTCCCTGCACATCGTGCCCCGCATCCAGCTCCCCCTCGTCGGGCTCCGTGAAGAAGCGATCGTCCCCGGCGAGGTGCGCTCGTTCGCGGCGCCCGTCGTCGACGCCGCCGCCCTCGCCGCGCTCGCGCGAACGGGCGTGGGCACGCGGCTCCTCGTGGTCACGATCGCGTCCACCGTCGAGCTGCCCTCCCTTGTCGCCGGGCGCTGGGGCACCGAGTGCGAGATCGTCGGCGCCGACGGGGCGACGATCGCGCTGCGCGGGCTGGGGAGGGCGCGCCTCGTCGCCGCGCGCGGCAAGGAGAGCCCGTACCAGGCGGACGTGGACGTGCCGGCGGAGGACCGGGAGCCGCCGGACCTCGCCGCCATGATCGCGTCCGGGCAGGCCCTCCTGGCGGCGGCGCTCGCGGGGGCGGCGCCCGATCTCGCGGGCGCCGCCGACGAGCTGCGGGCGGCGCTGCTCGAGGTCGGGCGCGCCGTCGCCGGCCCGGAGGCGATGGCCGACCTCCTGCCGCACCCGCCGGCCGAGGCCCTGCGCCGCCTCGCGGCCGCGCTCGAGGCCCGCGCGCCGGGCGAGCGCGCGTCGTGGTCGCTCGAGCAGAATCGCGCGCAGCGCTGCCACCTCCGAGCCGGCGCTGCCCAAGGCCCTGCGGCAGCGCCTGTGGTCGCAGGTGGTGGAGATCCAGCGCAGGCTCGACGTGTACGACCCCGCCGTCCCGGAGGAGGGGGACGACGTGGCGAGGCTCCAGCGGCGGCTGATGCAGGCCGGCCTGCCGAAGATCGCGCGCGAGGCCGCCAAGCGCGAGCTGCGCCTGCTCCGCAGCATGCAGGCGAGCCACCACGACTACGCCACGTACCTCGCCCACCTCGACTTCATGGCGCGGCTGCCCTGGCTGCCGGATCCGGGGCGCGAGGTCGATCTGGACGGCGTGAAGGCGGCGCTCGACCGCGGCCACTTCGGGCTGGAGAAGGCCAAACGGAGGGTGCTCGAGCACCTCGCCGTGCGCGCGCTCGGCGGGGAGAACGCGGCGATGATCCTCTGCCTGTCGGGGCCCCCCGGGGTCGGCAAGACCAGCATCGCCCGGGCCATGGCGGAGGCGCTCGGCCGCCCCTTCGTGCGCGTGCCGCTCGGCGGCGTGCACGACGAGGCCGAGATCCGCGGGCACCGCATCAGCTTCACGGCGGCCTCGGCGGGGCGCATCCTCCGGGGCATGGCGCAGAGCGGGTCGGCGAGCGCGCTCGTGCTGCTCGACGAGATCGACAAGGTGGGCACGGACCAGCAGCGGAGCGCCATGGCATCGCTGCTCGAGGTGCTGGACCCGGAGCAGAACGCCGAGTTCCAGGACAACTACCTGGGCGTCCCCTACGACCTATCCCACGCCCTCTTCGTCGCCACGGCCAACGACGTCGCGCGCATCCACCCCACGCTCCTCGACAGGATGGAGCCGGTCGAGATCGAGGGGTACACGGTGCGCGAGAAGGTGGCCCTCACGCGCGCGCACCTGCTCGATCGCCTGCGGGCCGAGCACGGCCTGCCGGCGGCGCTCGCGATCGACGACGAGGCCCTCACCCTGCTCATCGAGGGGCACACGCAGGAGTCGGGCGTGCGCCAGCTCCGCCGCGCGCTCGCCGCGATCCACCGGGCGCGCGCGCTCTCCCTGGTGCGCGCGCGCGCGCAGGGACGGGCGGACGCCGCGGGGGCGCCGGCCGTGTCGAGCGCCGAGGTGGGCGAGATCCTCGGCCCTCCGCGCTTCACGGTGCGGGCCGTCGACGACGCGCTGCCGGTGGGGGTCGCGACGGGGCTCTCGGTGGGCGTGGGCGGCGGCGCGATCCTGCTGGTGGAGGTGGGGCTGATGCCGGGCAAGGGCGGGCTCTCGATGACCGGGAGCGCCGGGGAGGTGCTCCAGGAGTCGGTGCGCGCCGCGCTCGCGCACCTCCGGGTGGCGCCGGACCGCTACGGGATCGACAAGGACCGGCTCGCCGCGCACGACGTGCACCTGCACCTGCCGGAGACGGGCACGCCCAAGGACGGCCCGAGCGCCGGCGCGGCCATCTTCGCGGCCCTCGTGTCCGCGCTCTCCGGCGTCGCGCTCCCCGCCGACCTCGCCTTGACCGGCGAGATCTCGCTGACGGGCCGCGTCCTGGCCGTGGGCGGCGTGCGCGCGAAGCTGCTGGCCGCCGAGCGGGCCGGCGTGGCGCGGGTGGTCCTGCCCGCCGACAACCGGCCCGACATCCCGCCGGACGTGGCGATCGAGACGGTGCCGGTGCGCTCGCTGGACGAAGTGTTCCGCGCGGCCTTCCCGGCGGAGGGGGCCCGTGAAGCCTAGCCCTCCCGCCACGCCGGAGGAGCTCTGCTCCATCGGCGAGCGCGCCCTCGCGCTCTGGGAGTCGCTCGACCTGGACTCCGACGTGAGCGACGCCCAGCGAGAGCGGCGGTTCTTGCTCTACAGGAGCGCGGTCGAGGCCGTCCGTCTCTGCGCGGTGGTGGGCCACTCGACGGGCACCGTCTCCCTCTTGCCGATCGTCGCGCGCGGGCTCGAGCTCCTCGGCGTGAGCTCGTTCTACGACGAGTACCGCGACTTCGACGTGCTCAGCGAGGCCCTCGAGCGCTTGCTCGCGGCCGGCGGGCGGGCCGCGGACGTCGAGGACCTCCGCTGGGCCGACGACGCGCGCGTGCGGCGCGCGGTGGCGGCCGGTCTCCGTCCGGCGGGCCCGGAGGAGCGCGCCCTGCTCGCGAGCCTCGCGGAGGATCCCGACCCGGAGGTGCGCCGCCCCGCGCAGGAGACGCTGGCCGAGCTGGAAGAGGTGCCCTGGTGGACGGGCAAGTTCGGCGACGACCCGCTCGCCGACGTGCCCGCGGAGGAGGCCGAGCGCTACCGGCAGCCGCTCGAGGCGATCGCGAAGCTCCTCGACCTGCCGCGCCCGAAGCTCGCCGAGCACGACGCCGAGCTCGCCGCCCTCGCGGGGTCGCTGCCGGACGACGCGGCGCGCGACGTGGCGTTCGCCACGCTCAGGGGCCCCACCGCGGCGGCGACGCACCTCCCGGCGCTCGGCGCGATGATGGTCTCGCGCCCGGGGGGGGCCGAGACGCTCGTCGCGCTCCTGGACCAGTGGGTCATGCTCCCGGGCTTCTTCGTCAAGGACGCGCACGCGCGGATGATCAAGGAGGCGTCGCCGGATCGGCGCATCGAGGCGTGCATTGCGCTCGCGCGGCGCGCTGTCCTCCCGCTCACGGAGGAGGACGAGCTGTTCGGCGCCCGGCCGCCGTGGGTCGCCGCCGAGCTCGTGGGGCACGCCTTCCCCGCGGAGGCCGACCCGACGCCGCTCGTCGATATCGTCCTGACGGTGGCTCCCGGGGAGCACAGTCACGTCGCCTGGCACCTGGCCAAGGTGGTGAGCGCATCGAGCGCGGTGCCGGCGCAGCTCATGGACCGCTTCGTCGAGGCGCACCTCGCGGGCTGCCCCGGCGCCTGGTGTCACCTCCGCGACGCCGTCCAGGCGATCCTCGCGAACGCGCCGCCCGAGCTGCGACAATCCGTGGCCGAGCGCTCCGCGCTCGCCGACGACGCCGGGACCGCGTCCTGGGGCCTCTGCCGCCTTCTCCTCGCGGACCACGATCCCGACCGCGATCCGCCGCCCTACGAGCAGGCGGGCCGCTTCTTCGGCGACCCTCGCGAGCGCGGCCTCCTCCTGCCGCCGCACGGCGATCCGAACCTCGCCGCGCCATGGCTGCGCGAGGCGCTCCGGCGCGGAGAGCTGGACTTCCCGAACGCGGTCGCCGCCGTGCGCGCGGTGAGCGCGCTCTGGGGATGGACGCGCGCGCCGAAGGGATCGGCGGAGGCCAAGCGCCATCGCGACGTGCGCGCGCGTTACGCGGCCCTCCTCGGTCCGAGGCGCCTGCACGGCCCGGTCACCCGGGCCGAGCTTCGCGAGCTCCGGCGCGCGCGCTCCCGGTGGACGGCCTGGACCGAGGCCGTGTACCGCGAGACCCTGTTCCACGGGCTACCCGACGGCCCGCTGCACGACGAGGATCGCGCCTTCCTCGAGCAGGCGCTCCGGTTCACGGAGGAGGAGGACAAGGACCTCGCCTTCCTGGTCTCCACGGTCATCGACAACAAGGGCACCGCCGCCGACGCGCCGATGTACGACCGGCTGCTCGCGACCGTGCCGGACGGCGAGGACGGCGAGCTGCTCCGCCGCACCGCGAATCGCTTCCGCGAGCGGGTGGGGCTGCCCGCGCTGCCGGACGACGAGGAAGAAGAGGAGCCGCCGGCGCCGCAGGGCGGCGAGTGGATGGACGAGCCGGAAGACGACGACGCGAGCTGAGCCGGCAATCGGTGACCGACTTGCTCAGGGCTTGGCGTCAGGCGGCGGGCGAAAGAAGCGCACGTTCATGAACGCGGCCCCGACGATGGGGGCGCCGGCGCGGTCGAAAGCGGGTCGATAGCGCTTCGCGAGAGCGCAACGGCGCGCGGCGTCGGCGAAGCCATGGCCTGGATCGTTGACCACCCGCACGGACGATGGCGTGCCGTCGGTGCGCACGACGAGGTACAGGGTCACGACGGCTTGGTCGATCTCGTCGACGTCGGCCTGGGCCGGGAACGGGCAGCCGTTCCAGGCCGAGTCGCCCGCAAGCCCTACCGGTCGCGAAACCTCCACGGAAGGCTGCGCACGGGGCGGCACGGCGGGAGGGGGGGCCGATATCTCGCAGCCGGCGATGAACAACGATCCCACGAGGATGATTGGACGCACGTGAAGTGGGGTAGCCGGTGCGCTCGGCGCGGACAACCGTGTCCAGCTTCCGGCGCGGCGGGGTCTGACGTCCCAGTGAAACGCGGAGCGGTTGACGCCGCGCTGGACCGGGGATCCCTTGAGCTTCGTCGAGTCTTCGACCAGAGAGGAACGAACATGAAGATCCATACCCCCCTGCTGCTCACCCTCGCGGTGCAGCTCGCTGCCGCCGGCGCCGCAGGCTGCAAGCGGACCAACGATTCCTCCAGCGACGCCCCGCCCGCGGACGCCCCGCCCGCCGACCCCACCACCGCCGAGGTCGACCCCGCCAACGCGACCGACGTCGGCCCGACCGTCGCCACCGACCCGCTCCCCGCGCCCCCGCCGCCGAAGGTCGAGGAGCTGCGGCACCGCGCCGAGCGATCACCACGTCTGGGTCGAAGGCTACTGGTGGTGGGACACCCCCCACCGGGTCTACGCGTGGTCCCCCGGCTTCTGGCAGGACAGGCTCGTGGAGCCGACCGTCGCCCCGCCCGCCGTCCTCTACGAGTACCCCGGCCGCGCGCCGAGCGCGGAGTACGTCTACATCCCGGGCTACTGGAACTGGAGGGGCACCGAGTACGTCTGGTACCACGGCTACTGGGGCTTCCACCGCGACGGCTGGGCCTACGTCCACCCGTCCTGGGAGGTGACCGGCGGTCACTGGCACTGCGCCGCATGGGGCTGGGAGCGCTACCACGCCGGCTGGGAGACCGAGCACGTGGGCTGGCAGTTCCACGCCGGAGTGTGGGAGCGCCCCGCCGACTTCCAGGCGCGGGTCGCCGTGGCCCGCGTCCATGCGGCCGACTACCGCGTGGCGCCGGGCACCTGGCACGGCCACATCGAAGGGCGCGCGGACGTGTCGACCAACGTCCACGTGGTCGGGGCCGTACGCGCCTCCGGCAACGTGCACCCCGGCGACACCGTGCGCGAGCCCCCGCGCCCTGCTGCCGGCCGCGCAGGCGTGGTGGGCAGGGCAGGGGAAGTGCATCCCACCGAGCACCCGGCGGAGGGGCGTGCCGCCGAGGGCCGTGCGCCCGAAGTCCGTGGGGCCGATGGGCGCGCCGTCGAGGCCCACGCTCCCGAGGGCCACGCGCCCGAAGGCCACGCTCCCGAGGGCCACGCGCCCGAAGGCCGTGCGCCCGAAGTCCGCGGGGCCGATGGGCGCGCCGTCGAAGCCCACGCGCCCGAGGGCCACGCGCCCGAAGCGCACGGCCCCGCAGCCCGTCCGCCCGAGGGGGCGCACTGGGACACGCATCCACAGGAGGGGCACCACGCCGAGGCGCATCCCGCCGAGCGCAGGGTCGAGCCCGTCCACACTTCCGAGCCCTCCCACCCTGCCGAGCCCGCCAGGAAGCCCAGGCGCTAGCGCTGGCGATGCTCGTTCTTCCGAGCCGGGATGCGTGTGAGGGCGGCGCCCCGGCCGGGGGCTGGAGCACGACGTCGCGGACGTGCTCGCCCGGCGTGAGCACGGACGCCGGCAGGCGCGCGAGCAGGTCGACGTGCGTGTGCACCGCGCCCGGCGGCTTCGCCCTCCCCGCGGAGTAGTACGGCTCCCGCCCCGTGAGCCGGACATCGACCCCGTTGATCGGCGTCTCCGATCGGGAGACGAGCGCCACCCTCGCGCGGGCCTTTCCCCCGGGCGAGAGCCGGGACGGCTCCAGGTAGAGCTTGATGTCGGGCTGCGCATCGCGAAAGGAGTATCACGGCGACCCTTGTACGGCGCCGTCGTCCTGCGCGTCGAGCCAGGCGCTCGCCCGCTTCGCCACCTCGTCGAGCCGCGCCCCGTCCCACGTCGCCTCCGGGATCGGCATCGCCTTTTCCCGCGCCCACACCGGCCCGGCGTGCGCCTCGACGAACGCCGCCAGCGCCATGATCTTCGTGAACCGCTGCCGCAGGGACCCGGGCGAAATCCGGAGCCAGGCCTCCGCCTGCCGGGCGAGGATTTGCACCACCTCGCCCGAACCGTGGAGGTTCAGCGAATCCAGCGTGGCGAGCGCGTCCTCCGCGGCCCCGGCGTCGAGGCGCGCGTCCGCGTGACGGATGGCCCACACCAGCGCGGCGAGCGGGACCATCCCCTCCGGCATCTCGTCGCGGCCGGCGTCCGCGGCCGCGATCATCGCGGAGAGCACCTGGAGGTTGCACGACCCCGCGTGGTTGTCCGCCTCGACGAGGTGCTCGCGCAGGGCCTGCACGTCGTCGCGGTGGAGGGCGGCGAGCGCGAGCAGGTGGTGGTAGTGCTGCGCGTGGTCCTCGTCGCCGTCGAAAGAGGCGGCGGTGCAGGGCGCGAGCGCCTCGATCACCTCGTCCCAGCGCCCGAGGCGTGCGCAGTCGTCGGCGCGGTACACGCGCACCCATGGAACGTCGGGGCGGTGCTCCCAGAGCCAGTCGCGCATGCGCGCGGCCTCCTCGTCGGCGAACGCGTTGACGCCCTGGATGGCGCGCGCGGTGTCGACGATGCGCTCGACGTCCGCCGTCGCGATCCGGTCGCGCACCATCTCCCGGATGGACGCGCGGTCCCCGTCCTTCACCGCCGCGCGGTCTTGCTCGTACTCCTCCGTGCGGGTCCCCGCGCTCCCGATGCACTTCGGGGCGTCGATCACGTCGTCGATCCACGGGCTCGGCATGCGCTCGTATGCCGGCATCTCGGGCATGTCGGGGCCCACGGGGGTCATGCGCCATGGGTCGTCGGTGTACGCGAGGACGTGGCGCGCGCCGGCGTCCGTCACGAACGACGTGGTGCCTCGCCCGTCCTGGCGGTGGACGACCTCGAACGCGCCCCCTCGGGCGCGGACCACGACGAAGGTGTAGCCAGGCTCCTCGCCGAGGCAGATCAACGTGACGAGGCCCGTCGAGAGGCAGCAGACGAACCCGGTGACGATGAGCCCCTTCGTGAAAGGGACGGGCCACGGCGCGTGCGGCGGGCCCTCCGACGGCGCGTCGACGAGGGCGAGCCTGTCGTCGTCGCCGCCGACCGTCCCCGCGAGGACCAGGCCCTCTCCCGAGGGGTGGACGGCCGCGCACATGATCGGGAAGCCCCGGATCAGGATGCGCCCCCCGTCGGCCAGCGCGCCGCGGTCCTCGTAGAGCGCGACCCCGTTGGCCCTCAAGCAGGCGATGCGCCCCCCGCGCGCTCCGGGCACCAACCCGATGCGGACGGCCAAGGGGAGCTCGCGCACCACCCGGCGCTGCGCGAGGTCGATGACCTGCACGCCCGCGCCCGCGTATCCCTCCGCGTCGGCGGGCAGGCTCCAGTAGAAGCGTGGCAGCCGCGCGCGCTCGTCGGCGGCGATGGCGGACTGCCCCATGCGCAGCCCCGCCGGGTGCAGCTCACGCGCGGACCGGAAGAGCGCGACCTCGAGCCGCTCGACGTCGAACGCGAGCAGGGCGCCGTCCTGTCCGGCCAGCCAGGCCACCTGCCCGACGACCGTGAGGTACACGTTCCCGATCGGCTCGGGCGTGCGGAGCAGGATCTCCGATCGGATCATCGCGGCGCCGACGTCGACGATCCGGATCCGCACCCGGCGGTCCCGGCCGCGCGCGGTCACCAGCGTACGCCCGTCCCCGGTGAGCCAGATCGGAGGCTCCATCGCGGTGATCAGGCCCTCGGGGGGCTCGTCCTCGCCGGCGGGCCTGGGCTCGGCGTCGATCTCGACGCGGAAGTCCCGCTGGATCGTCTCCTGGATCGCTCTTCGCTCCTCCTCCCAGCGCCGCCTCTCCTCCCCCTCGGACTCCGCCGCGAGCGCCTCCGCGAGCGACCGCGCATCGAAGAGCTGCCCCGCCTGCCGGAGCCGCTCGACCTCGCCCACGCGCCGCTCCGCGGTCACGACCCGCACCGCCTCCGCGCGCAGCGCCTCCACCTCCGCGCGCTCCGGCCCTTCGCCGAGCTCCCGCGGCGCCAGCGCTTCGAGGCGCCGGAGCGCGCCGGCCGCGTCGCCGGCGTCGAGATCACGCCGTGCGGCCCCGACCTCCTCGCGCGCCCTGGCCGCCCGCCGCGCCGAGAGCTCCGCGTGCGCGTCGTGCGCGAGCCGCCGCGCCTCGGGCACCCGCTCCAGCGCGTCCTCGTGCGCCTCGATCGCGTCGAGCGCGCTTTGCGGATCGGCGTGTACGCGCCGCCGCGCCTCGGCCAGCGCGAGCACCGCGTCCACCCGCGCCCCGGGCGCCGCGCGCGCCGGCGTCAGATCGAGCCAGCGGAGCAGCTCGGCCACGCCCGGCGCCTCGACCCGCCGCCGCTGCGACGCGTCGAGGCCCAGCCACCCGAGCATCCCCTCGCGCGGATCCGGGTCGCCGAGACGCGCCCGCACCTGCGAAACGCGCGCCGCCTCGCGCTCCGCCGCGTGCGCCGCCTCCTCCGCGCGCGCCCGGCGATCGGCGGCCTCCTGCGCCTGCCTCCGCCGATCCTCCGCCGCCCGGATCACCCTCCTGGCCGCCTCGCTCTCGGGCCAGCGCGCCAGGATCTCGGCGGCCTTCTTCTCGGCCTCGCCCTCTTGCCCCGCCGCGACCAGGCTCGCCAGCGCAGCCTCGGCGGGGCCGCGTACGGCCGCTCGAAGGCGCGTGATCTCGCCCGACAGGCCCACGAGCGACGGGTGCAGAGGCGCCCTCCGCCGCATCTCGCTCAGGTGTGCCTCCGCGTGATCCGCGTCCCCCGCCGCCGCTGCGCGCACCGTGAGCGCCGCGAGCGCGTCGGCGGCCTTCATGTCGTCCGCGCCGCGCAGCCACGCGAGCGCCTGCTCGGGATCGCCGGCGCGCGCCTCCGCGAGACCGAGCAGCCCGCGCACGTCGGGGTGGGCGAGGGCGGTACGCGACAGGAGCGACGGGAGGGCGAGCGCACCGGCGTCGTCGCCGAGCGTGTCGACCAGGAGCGCGACGAGCGCCGCCGCGGGCTCGGGCGCCCCGCCGCTCGTCGCGAGCGCCTGCTCCAGCATCTGGCGGGCGCGGTCGTAGTCGTACGACGCGATGGCCTCGTCCGCGCGCCGGAGCAGCGAGTCCGGGCTCGCGTCCGCCGAGGGAGGGCTCTCCTCCTCGGCCGGCGGCGGGCGCCCCCGGCCGCTCGGGCGCTCCGCGGGCGGCGGATGACGCGGCGCGTCGGTGGACGACACGGGGCCGATATCGAGCTGGAAGCGCACCCAGGCGCGCGCGTCCTCGTCGAGCGCGTCGAGGACGGCGTGGCACGCGTCGCGGTCCTGACCGCGGTGGCGGATCGACACCGTTCCGTCGTGCGCCGGATCGGGGACCACCTCGAGCTCCTGGCCGAAGCGCCGGACGAGGAGGCTCTGGAGGCGGGACTTGAGCGCGTAGCGCTGCTCGGCCTCGCGGGCGCCGAGCTCGCGGCCGGTGGGGTTCACCCGATGGATGAGCGCGAGCAGCTCGGCGGCGGTGACCTTCGCGCGACCCGCGAGCACGTCGTCGGGATCGAGCCGCTTCCTGTCGTCGGATCCTCGGTGCTTGGGCATGCGCACCGGGAAGGGTAGCCGGCGCCGGGAACGCCCCGCAAACGCGATGACGGCGCTTCGTGCTGCGGACGTGCGAACATGCGGGGCTTCGACGCGGCGCTCGTGCAGCTCGGGCCGACGGTGCCACCCCTGCCGCCGCCGCCCCCCTGCGGCGGGTGAGGCCGCTCGTGCGCCGCATCGGTCCGAGCGGCCCCTGGATGCGCCACTGAAGGCCTGTTCGAGGAAGAGATTGAACCGCCAAGACGCCAAGGCGCAGAGACGGAAAGGAGCAAAGAAGAAATCATCTCTTTGCTTGTTGGCGTCTTGGCGTCTTGGCGGTTCAATTCCGGACCGGGCGGTTCGGTGAGCGCCTCAACCCCCCCGCCGGGGCAGGGGCACGCTCCACTCTCCGATCGCCGACACCAGCCGCACCATCGTCTCGCGGCGCGAGGCCGTTCCGGCGCGGAGGGGCGGCGGGGCCATGCTCCCTCCGCTGCCCGCGGGGCGCGGGCGGTCGAGCAGGTCGGCGACCCGGTCGCGCGCGCCGCGGACGCGGCGCACCGCCTCGGTCGCGGCCTCGGCGTGGAGCGCGTCGGCGATCGCCGGGCACTCGGCCCCGAGCCGATCGAGCCACGAGGCCCGGATCTCCAGCGCGACGCACGCGCTCCGCGCGACCGCCGACACGGGCCGGGGAGAGTCGTCCTGGAACCAGAGCGAGGGGAGCCCGAGCAGGGCGCCGGCGCCGACGGTCTCGACCTCGAAGGTGTCGGCGCCGTGCGTGCGGAAGAGCTCGACCTCCCCGGAGACGACGACGAAGCACGAGGCCGCGCGCGCGCCCTGGTCGAAGAGCGCCGCGCCGGAGGTGAAGCGCTGGGCGGGGGCGAGGGTGGGGAGGGCGTGGAGCTCGGCCTCGGGGACCTCGGAGAAGAGGGGGACGGCGCGGGAGCTCCTCCAGCGAGACGGCGACGGGCGCGGCGCGGCGCGCGGCCTCTCGGGCGCCCTCGACGCCGCCGAGCTCGTCGGCCCAGAGGGCGTGGGCGCGCGCGCTCGCGAAGGCGAGCACGGCGTGGCCGAGCGCGAGGACGGAGGGGTAGCGGTCCTCGGGCCGGAGGCTCATCGCGCGGGCGACGACGGCGTCGAAGGCGGGGGGGATGCCCGGCCGGAGGGCCGAGGGCGGGGGCGCGCCGCCGCGCGAGATCTCGGCCATCAGCTCGTGGACGCTCGGGCGGTCGCGGAAGGGGAGGTGGCCGGTCGCGCACTCGTAGATCATCACGCCGAGCGCGTACTGATCGCTCCGGGCGTCGAAGTGCTGCATCCCGTCGACGACCTGCTCGGGCGACATGTACGGCGGCGTGCCCAGGAGCTCGCCCGCGCCGGTGAGCGGCATCGCGGGGCCGCCCTCGGCGACCTTCGAGATGCCGAAGTCGAGCAGGACGGGGTGCTCGCCGTAGGGCCGGCGCCGGGCGAGGAAGATGTTGTCCGGCTTGAGGTCGCGGTGGAGGACGCCTGCCTCGTGCGCGGCGGCGACGGCGGAGAGGACCGGGAGCATCAGGTCGGCGAGCCGCTCCACCGGCAGGGGGCCGTGCTGCTCCAGCACGCTGGCGAGCGTCACCCCCTCGAGCAGGTCCATCGCCATGAACGGCACGCCCTGGTTCGACCCGATGTCGGAGATGCCCACCACGTGCGGGTGCTCGAGGCGCGAGCCCGCGCGCGCCTCCAGGACGAAGCGCTGCACGACATCGAGGCGGAGCGAGAGCCAGGCGTGCAGGACCTTGAGCGCCACGCGCTTGTGCAGGTCGACGTGCCGCGCCTCGTACACGCTCGCCATCCCGCCGGATCCGACGTGGCGCACCACGAGGTAGCGCCCGAAGGTGGAGCCGGGCTCGAGCAGCCGCTCGGCCCTGGGCGAGGCAGCGCCCGCGGCCGGAGGTCCGGGGGAGCCCCCGTCGTCGTCCGCGCGGTTCACGGGAACGCGCCCACGCGGTCGAGCTCGCGCTCGACGCGTAGCTGGAACTGGCGGAGGTGCCGGATCACGCTCACGACGGCCGCCGCCGTGAGGGCGCGCGCCGCGGCGGGCGCGTTGCGCCGGAGGATCTCGATCGCGTCCTCTCCGATCTCGTAGACGAGGGACGGGCGGACGGCGACGACGGTGGCCGGGCGGGGCGTCGGGTCGATGAGGGCCGACGCGCCGAAGACCTGCCCGGGCCCGATCCGCCCGAGCCAGTCCGCCGCGCTGGCGCCGCGCTGCCGGGTCGACAGCTCGCCCTCGGTGCAGAGGTACAGGCTCGACGCGGGATCGCCCTCGGTGAAGACGGTCTCCCCGGGGGCGTAGCGGCGCTCGCGGAAGCAGAGGACGAGCGCCTCGCGCGCTGCCAGCGGGAGGCCCGCGAACGCATGGGTGCGGCGCAGCGTGTCGGCGTCGAGCTTCATCCTCGTATGGAGGCCAATCATCGCACGGACGGATGCCGCACCGCGAGGGCCACGCTGGCCAGGGCGGACGGGCCTGGTAGTCTCCACAGTGTGAGCGTGTCCGACATCTGGCTGGCCGCACTCTCCCCGAGCGGCGAAGTGCTCGGCGTGGGCGGGGGCGCGCCGGAGGGGTGGGTCGGGGCGGCGCTGGACGGGCGCAAGGGGGTGCCGGCGCCCGTGCAGGAGGCGGCTCGTGCGGTGGTGGCCGAAGTGCGCGGAGGCCGGGCGGTCGCCAGGCGGGCGGTCGAGGTGCCGGAGCTGGGCGCCTCGGTGGAGCTGGTCGCGGTCGCGGCCGTCGGGCTGCACCGCGCCGCGACGGACGTGCGCGCCCTCCTCCGTGTCGCCGTCGCGGCGCTCGATCGGCAGGCGAGGGCGCTCGACGTCGGGCTCACGGTCACCGTCGAGCCCGACGTGCCCGACAGGATCGACGTCGACGCCGAGAAGATCGCGTGGGCGGTCGCGACGCTCGTCGGCAACGCGATGCGCTACGTGCACCGTGGCACGCGGCAGATGCCGGGCGGGAGCATCTCGGTCACGGCGAGCCGCGACGCGGCGCGGGGGAGCTCTGCCTGGTGGTCGAGGACGACGGGCCGGGTATCCCGGCCGGGGTCGTGGAGAACCTGTTCCGGCGTAGTCCGGGCGCGCCCTTCACGCCGGCGCTCGCGCTGAAGGTGGTCCACGACGTGGTGGAGGCGCACGGCGGGTCGATGCAGCTCACGAGCTCGACCGACGAGGACGACCACGGGACGACGGTGGAGCTGCGGCTCCCGATGGGGTGAGACCGCCTTGTTCGGCGGCGCCAGGTAATCGGTCCATCCGTGCTTCGGAGCTCGAACGCGCCCCCCGGACAGCAACCCATGGGCTGCCATCACACCGGGAATGGCCAACAGTCATCGGGCCCTCGGCACGACCACCTTGAAGCCCTCCTGCCGCGCAGCCTCGGCGAGGAGATCGTCGAGGACCACGAGCCTCTCGGTCGCGCCGCCGCTTCGCGAAAACAGCGATGCAGGCTCCGAGCTGGAGCGAGTCCGCCGCACGCAACGGGTGCACCCGAAGGAGCTGCTCGGCGGCGTCCCGGACCGGAATCACCGAGTCGACTTCGGTCCAACGCTCGGCCAGCTTGTCCAGCCTCGCCTCGGCGATCTGCATGTCGCCGGCGTCCAGCAGCCCTTCGCGGTGCCTCCGGCAGAGCGCGGACAGAATCTCCGTCCGCGTGAAGCAGAAGACGATCTGGGTCGGGTCGGTGCGCAACAGCTGGCGGCACGCCTTGCTGTGCCGCTCCTCGATGATGAGCGGCACGAGCGCCGAGCTGTCCCAGAACTTCACCGAGATCTCCGCCGATCCTCGACGAGCGCGTCCAGTACGCCGGCGTCGCGGGCCGGGGGCCCAGGGCGAAGGAGGTCGGCCGGGACGGGGCCGCCTTTGCCGCGCCGGACCAGCCCACGCCTCTCCAGGCGATCGAGCAGAACCTCGTCGTCGCCGTCACCGTCGGCCCGGATGGGCACGAGGTCGGCGACCGGCCGCTGATGGTCGACGATGCGGATGGTCCCGCCGCGCTTGACGTACTCCAGATGGTGCGCCAGCTCCTTCTTCGCCTCCGCGACCCGCACGACCTTCATACGCTCATCTTACCCCACGCGCGCCGGACACAGGAGGCCGTTCGGCCCGGTCGTCTGTAGCTCGACCCGCGGGTCCAGGCTGCGCGTCCCGATGAGGTGAGCCTCCCTGCGATCCCTCGCGCTCGACTCGGCGTGCAGTACCGTCAGGTGCGCTGCTCGTTTTCCGGTCCGCTCCACGATCGAGCGAGCTTGCCCAGCACCCGCCCCCGCGTGGGCACGTGGAACGCGAGCAGCAGCGTGGACAGCGCCAGCAGGGGGACGTAGCAGACCGCGCGCCGCAGCGCCGTGGGGCCCCAGGGGCCCAAGCAGTGGAAGGTGACGGGGGGGATGGCCTCGCGGAACGCCAGGAAGTACACGGGGAGCAGCAGGCCGAGCACCATCGCCAGGCGGCCCGCATAGCGGAGC
Organism: uncultured delta proteobacterium; assembly: GCA_963827955.1. Taxonomy (GTDB): domain Bacteria; phylum Myxococcota_A; class Polyangia; order Polyangiales; family Polyangiaceae; genus CAWHDJ01. Next base: position 161,675 of record CAWHDJ010000019.1, read on the forward strand.
ACGGCGGCGCGCGCGGCGAGCTCGGGGATCGGCGGCCGGAGCACCGTGCCGGGCGCCTGCCGTTAGCGGCCCGGCTGATCCGGATCGATCACGGCGCGCGTATGGCGGCAGAGGCGCGCGAGCGCGCGGCGGTGCCAGGTGATCGGCAGGACGAGGCTCGCGACGAGGAGCGGCGCCGCGCGCACGAAGGCGCGCGGGTCGGGCCCGTACTCGGCCCATACGAGGCGGCCCGGATCCCGGTGGATCATCTCCGCGAAGAGGAAGGGCTGGACGTAGAGGTAGAGCGTCGAGACGAGCCCCAGAGACCACATCGCGAGGAGGGCCCACGTACCCCGCTGGAGCAGGCGTTCGGCGGCGGACGGGGCCATCGAGGAAGAATATCACCGCGGCCGCTCACGCCCAACCTGCGCAGCGCACCTCGCACCTCGCACGTCGCGCTCGCCACGCGCCGCGCTCCGTGCGCCCTGCGCGGTTTCAGGTCGAGCGGGTCGGCGTCTTGGTGAGCGGACCGGGCGCGTCGTCGTCGCGCGGCTCGGGGTCGTGCGGCTCGCCGTCGGGGTCGTCGCCGCCCTCGCGCCGCTTGGAGATGATGGTGAACTCCACCCGGCGGCCCGCACGCACCGGCGCGGGCGCGACCGGCGGGGGACGCGGCGGAGCCGGTGAGCCCCATGCCCACAGCTCCGAAAGAAGGCACTCGTAGATCGTGGCCTGGCCAAACCACCGCTTGTCCAGGGCCACATCTGGCACCACCTCGTCGCCGAGCTCGGGCGGGATCGGCTGATAGCCCGGGTAGGCGGCCTCGATCTCCCGGGCGATGTCGCGTGCCGCCGGCTCCTCGCCGGGGGCGTCCGTGCGGTGGATCCCGTAGTAGGGCCCGAGCAAGGACACGTGGAAATAGAGCGTGCCTCCTTCAGGGATGTCGATCGCGGCCGAATACGCCGGGTCCAAGCCTCCCGCGAGGAGGTGCAGCGAGTGGTCCATCAGCGGGTACCGTGCTCCCAGCCGGCGGATCATCGCCTTCCACGTCGGGAACGCGGCGACGCCGCGCCGCGCAGCGTCCCGTTGCCGCTGGCGCTCCACCGTGTCCTCGTACCCGAGCCCGCCGGCGTAGAGGCCCCGGGGATAGAACGAGTAGACGACCTCGATCAGCTCAGCGAGGGACTTGGCCGTCATGCCCGGCCCCGTAGCGAAGGGCACGCCACGTTGAAGGGCCACGACGCTGCACAGGCGGTGCTGCAGTTCGTGGGTCCACTACGACTCGCGTTCACCTCGAACGTCCTCGACGAGGGCGAGGGCAAGCAAGGTGCGGACGGCGGCGGCGCACGTAGGCCACTCCACGCGGCTGCGCCCTACGCGGTCCGTCTTGGTCACCGCCCGCCTGCCGAACGGCTTGGCGGCTCGCCTCGGATCAGGCCGCCCGAGTTGGCTCGTCGAACACCTCGGCCATGGACGCGGCGAGGACGGCCAGTTCGTGCCAGCGCTCGAGTCGCGCTGGATCCTTCTCGGCGAGGATGCGCTCGCGATCGGTGTCCGACACGGCGATGCCGCGAACCCGGAGCACGTTCAGCACAGCGTGCGCGCTCGCCTCGACCCGCGTCATGTTCCGCGCCTCTGTGAACGTGCCCCGCCTTGGGACAGCGCCTGCCCGCCGAACGCCCTGACGCTGTGCTGTGGGCCGGGCTGCCGAGCGGAGCGAGGCTGCCCGGACCGCCGGCACCAGCGGCTTGTTGGGCCGCCATGGCTCAACGGAAGCCGAGCATTCGGCGCTGCGTCAGCGAGAGTCGTTCGTCAAGATAGTGGCCGATACCGGCTGCGAGGATCTCCTTGGCCGCGTCGCGCGGATAGCCAAGTACGGTCAAGGAGTGCGCCGCTTCCACGATAACCGTCTCGATCGATTCTACGCAGTCGGCATACGCAGGCGACTCTTTGCTAGCCTGATTCTCTCTCCATTGATTGAGCACCTCGCGTACCGGCGCACGGCGTGCGAGTTCGCTGCTGCCGAGATACTCACGAAGGACGCAGCTAAAGAACCCATCGCCATAGCGCTGCTCAGGTCGCCCAAACCAGGTCTTGAGCATCAACCCGAGGCGCCTTGCTTCATTCTCGGGATTGACCGAAGGAACACGAAGACGCAACAGCGCCTCGTTCAACTCGGGCTCCCATTCAACTTCGTCGTGACGCAGTTCCACCCCGCTGGCGTCATAGAAGGAGACATAGAGCTTCGCGATGCCGTAGGTCAGCCCATCGAACTTGCGGTGGAGTTCGCAGGTTGCCCTCTTTCCGTCTTCGATCAGCTTGCGCCAGGAACGGACCTTCGGGTGCATCTCTTCCGGCTTAGAATCCTCGAAATACTTGTCCAGGTCTCCCATGGCCAACCTCGAACGGCTTACTTGGTCTCATTCGACAACGCTTCAAGCACGAAGCGCGCCGCATTCCGACATGCCGGTTTGCGATTGTTCTTATATTCCTTATCCCGGCTTTCATCCGCGAAGTCGATGATTCCCTTGACGACAATCCACCTCGGCTCAGCCTTTGCTGAGAGTGACAGAAGTCCTGCACCTTCCATCTCGCCCCCAATCACGGGCTCTCCTCTTATGCATCGAAAGGCCAGGTGATCTCGGTAGGCGCGGCAAGAGATATGCGAAGCACCTGTCAACATCGCCCCGACGTGGACATTGTATGGCCTCTCGGTGCGTTCGCGCTCTCGGCGGAAGGTGGTGAGAAGGCTTTCCGCGGCGGGGAACGCATGGACGCGTCCATAGTCGTACTTTGGAAGGCCCGCGTCGGATTTTACGTCCCGCAGTTCATAGGGAAGCAGGGATGAAGAGACGAGCACATCGCCATGCTTCTGCAACTCGCGATTGATCCCGAACGCCATGCCGACGTAGATGATGCGCGCGGCGCTCGTTTCGTACGAGCAATAGATCGACCTTGCGGCAGACCCTTCAAACCCGACCGCGCCCATCGCCGTTTGTCGCGCGTAGACGGTACCGGTCCCAAGTTGTCCGAGGTCGAAATAGGTCCCAGAGTCACGCTCGATGGCATCGAACGGCAGAGCCAAGTCCTTTGCTGCGGCGCGGAGTTCGTCCAGCTCGTCGGGCGTTGCCACGAAGAGCAGCGTCTTGCAGCTAAAGGGCGGCGAGATTGATTCCGCGGCAGGCTCTTCCGACATGCCCCACGCGCGTACCATGGGACACATGACTCGTCAAGCGACTGTTCGCGACGTCGCCTCGCGGCCCAACATCGCATTCGGCTTTCACGCTCCACACCCTCTCCGTTGCTATCCCGCAGCATGCAGCGCCCGAACGCCGGACCCCTTGCCGCCTCCCCGCATCTTTCCCGGTTGCCCCGTTGCTACGGCGCCGCCTCTTCGCGGCCGAACGCTACTCGGCTGCCCTCGTCCACGCCCCATCCGCGCCATCTCCGAACCTGAAGGCCGCGGCGAGCTCGGCGCTGCGTTGGTGCGCGTGAGTGAAAGAAGGCCCCGAACCGCTCGCCGCGCTGACGGCTCGGTGGGGCACGAGAGCATGGACGCCCAAGAAGTGGACGCTCACGCGAGGGGAGGTGGTGGCCGTCGTCAGGGAGGCGCGATGGGAGCGCGGCCCGAAGGCCGATGGGGACAGGGCAAGCAGCTACGGTGGCGCGCCGCTCCGTCTCGTGGTGGAGGACACCAGCACCGTCGCGCCGGACACCAGCACCGTCGCGCCGGACACCAGCACCATCGCGCCAGATTCCAGGACCCCTGCGCCGGACGCCAGCACCCGCGCGCCAAACACCAGCACCATCGCGCCGGACGCCAGCACCGTCGCGCCGGATTCCAGCACCTCCGCGCCGGACGCCAGCATCCCCGCGCCGGACGCCAGCACCGTCGCACCGGATTCCAGCATCGTCGCGCCGGATTCCAGCACCGTCGCGCCGGACGCCAGCACCGTCGCGCCAGATTCCAGCACCACTGCGCCGGACGCCAGCCCCGTCACGCCGGATTCCAGCACCGTCACGCCGGACGCCAGCACCGTCACGCCGGACGCCAGCACCGTCACGCCGGACGCCAGCCCCCTCGCGCCGGACACCAGCCCCCTCGCGCCGGACGCCAGCACCCTCGCGCCGGACTCCAGCGCCATCTACCAGAACCGCCGTAGGGAATACCCCTCCATTATCCTACACCCCTCGATGTCATACTTTCAGGAATCACCTTGCCGCAGCCCGCCCCGTCGCTAAAGAAGAACAGCATGGCGACCAAGAAAAACGGGGACGTCAAGCCGAAGCAGGACTGGCAGGCCATCGTCCAGTTAGCGCTCAAGGCCGAGGACCTGGCGAACCAGTACGCCACCCAGCTCGGCAAGCGCATCCCGGCCGCGTTCCTCACCGCGTTCGCCGCGGACGTCACCTCGCTCAACGCCGCGGTCCCTGCGGCGATGAACGCGCAACACGGCGCCGTGCAGCTCACCGCCGCGCAGCAGGCCGCCCTCCTCACCGGGTACAACCTCGTCGCGGGCGCGCGCATGGCCGTCCGCGGCCAGACCTCGGACAAGGACGTGCTCCTCGCGTACGGCGTCGGGGTCAAGGTTCCGATGCTCGTGAAGCACGTCAAAACCGCGCTCCAGAAGATCATCGACCGCGCGACGGCCGAGCCGGCCGAGGCCGAGGGCTTCGGGATCGTGGACGACGACGTGACCGCCATGAAGGCGGCCCTCACGGCCATTGATCAAGCGGACGTCGCGCAGGAGCAGGCCAGGGCGAGCGCACCCAAGACCACGAAGGACCGGAACGCCATCGCCAACCGGCTGCTCGCGGGGGTGAAGCGGATCGCCGGCGCGGGGATGCGCGTGTTTGCCGGTGATCCCACCACCCGGGCGGCCTTCGCCGCGTTGAAGTGATCATGGCCAAGGCGCAGACGATCGACACGTCCGCCGGGACGGCGGCCTACGCCCTCGCCGGCCAGCACCAGGCCGACCTCGCGCCCCGGCTCCCCGCCGGCCTGATCACCGATCTCGCGGCGGACCTCACGCTGCTCGGCGCTCCGCCTGCCGCCGCGGCCGCGCCTGCGGCGGGCTCCGCTGCCCCCGCCCCGCCGGCGCCCTCGCTCGAGGAGGCGATGGGACAGGCGGTGACGCTGATCACCGCGATTCACGCGGCGATTCAGGGAGCCAAGGCGTCGCCGGCGGTGCGCAAGGCCTACGGGGCGTCGGCGAAGTCGGCGAGCAAGGAGCCCAAAGCGGTGGTCGCCGAGGGGGAGAAGATCCTGGCGCGCGCGCAGGCGAATCCGACGGAGGCGCTCTCGCTCGGGATCCTGCCTGCCGACACGGCGGCGCTCGGCGCGGGGCTCGCGGCCGTGAAGGCGGCGGAGGCCGCGGTGAAGAGCAACGGCGGGAAGGCGGGGGCGACGGGGAAGGCGCTGCACGCGGCCGAGGTGCGGATGCACGAGGCGGTGGCGCGGATCGCGGGGGTCGGGGTGCTGGCGTTCGCGACCAACGCGGCGGTGCGGGCGCAGTTCGAGGCGCTCCGGGCGAAGAAGAAGTAGGCCTGGCAGCTCACTTGCCAGGTGGGCAAAGCGTTCGGGGCCCTCGTGCGTCTCAACGATCCCGGGAGGTCGAGATGAAGCCCCGCCAGAATCCGTACCATCAAGAATCCTCGCCGTCGCCGTCGCCGCCGCGGGCTGCGCCAGGACGGTCGGGCCGGAGCTCGTCGGGGCGCCGGCGCCCGTGCCCCCCGCCCAGCCGGTCCAGGCCCTGCCGCCGGGTGCTCCGGGCGCGAGGGCGGAGGTGCCCGCGCCCGCGCCTCCATCCCAGCCCGTGCGAGGCGAAGCGCTCGGCACGGTGCGTCCGATGACGGACGATTGCTGCCTCCAGCAGATCGTTCTCGGACCGGGGGCGGGGGAGGACGCCCCCGCGCCGGCCACGCCGGCGCACCGGGAGGCGATCCGCGCCCTCACGCGCGAGCTGCGGCAGACGGACCTCGCGCAGGCGGTCCAGCACATGGACCGCTTCCGGCCGCTCTGCGACGCGGACGGATACCCCGTGGTCGGGAACGTGATGACCAAGGCCGTGCCCGAGCCGGCCCCCGAGGCCGTCGCGTTCTGCGCCGAGGTCCGCGCGCGCGCCGGCGCCCGGGCGAGGCGGTGAGCACGTTCGAGCTGGAGCTCGTCGGCGGGCCGTGGGGGAAGCGGCTCGCGCGGCGGCGGGCTGGTCTCGACGCGATGCCCTGGGGGGAGGCGGCGGAGGCGCCGGCCGAGGCGCGGGAGCAGGCGCGCCTCGTGTGGACGCGGAGCGCGTTCAGCGAGTACGCGAGCGCGGCGGCGTTCGCGGAGGTCGCGTCGTGCCTGCTCGCGGCGGGCGCGCCGCTCGACCTGGTGGCGGCGGCCGGCGACTTCGTGGTCGACGAGGTGATCCACGCCGAGCTCTGCGCGCGCCTGGCCATGGCCATGGGCGGCGCCGTGCCCCTGGAGGTGGACCTCGCGCGCCTCGTGCGCCCGCCGGAGGCGCGCGCGCCCCTCCTGCGCGCGGCGGAGATCCTGGTGCGGACCTCGTGCGTGGGGGAGGCGCTGACCGTGCCCATCCTCCGGGCGACGCGCGCCGGATCGCGCTCGCCCCTGATCCGGGGCGCGATCGCGCGCATCGTGCGGGACGAGAGCCAGCACGCCGAGATCGGTCCCTGGTTCCTCGACTGGGCGGCCCCCCGCCTCTCGGACGAGGACCGCGCGCACCTCGGCCGGGTCGCGGGGGCCGCCGTTCGCGCGTTCGCGCCGATCTTCGCCGGGGAGTGCTCCGGGGGGAGCGACCTCGGCGTCCTCGCGTGCGCGCGCTACAACGCGGTCTTCACCGACGCCCTGGTGCGGTGGGTGGCGGGGCCGCTCGGCGCGCGCGGCATCGTGATCCCGGCCACCGACGTGCGCGCCGTCGTGGAGGCGGGCGCGCGAGCGCGCCCTGGACAGGCCCCTGCCTGAGCCGCGCTCGGGCAGGGGCGCCGCTTCGGGAGGCGCCGGCGCCCTCTACCGTCGCGAGCGCCGCCGCCGCGCGAGCCCCGCGGCCGCCGCGCCCACCGCAAGCACCAGCGCGGGCAGGCCTGCGCCGGCGCCGGCCGTCGTACAGCCGCACCCTCCGGGCGGGAGCGGCACGGGCTCGGGCCCCGGGGCACCCGCGTCCGGCCGCGTGGTCGTCCCCGCGGGCGCCGCCGAAGACGACGGCAGCGGCGACGCGGGCAGCGCAGGGGGAGGCACCGCGGCCGGCGTCGCCGTCGTCGCGGGCGCGGTCGTCGGCGCCGCCGTGGGCGCCGGGGGCGGTCGCGACCGCCGCCCGTTCACCGGGTCGTCGAGCTGCGCCAGCACTTCCGGTGGCACCTTCGCGGCGTCGGGCGTCGCAGGTCGGCACCACACCTCGCCCCAGCTCGACGCGCCCAACCCCCGGCAAGCCTGGGTGAAGCCGTACGGTCCGAGGGACGCGTCGCAGTGATCCATGTTGCCGTGGTAAGCACGGCACCCCAGGCACTCCGTGCCGTGCTTGGCCTGCGTCTCGACGGAGCAGGTGTCCACGTACCCGTGCGGCGGCGGCAAGTCCGCGGCGGCGCGTCCCGCGAGGGTCGATGCACCGAGGGCCGCCAGGGCGGCGAGCACGAGAGAAGCCGGCGCGCGCATGGCACCATCGGATACGCGGCGCCGGAGCGCGTCAAGGCACCTTCGCGCCGCGTGTCCCCGCCAATCGCACCGCTCACGCGGCCGGCGGGTGAGCGCCCCGGGGGCGTGAGGGCGGCGTGCCACCGCGCCCGAGGGCCCACTTCAGCCCGATGGGCGTGACCAGCGTCGTCAGCACCACCATCATGATGAGGGCCGAGTACGACCGGCGGTCGAGCACCTCGTGGCCCTTCGGGCCCAGCGAGAGGCCCAGGCTGGCGAAGACGAGGCTGACCTCGCCGCGCGGCATCATCCCGAACGCGACCGCGAGCCGGTTCGACCCGCGCGCCGCGCCGACGGCGCAGGCGAGCTTGCCGAGGACGGCGGCGAGGGTGAGCCCGAGGGCGAGGGCGAGGGCGGAGGGGTCGGCGAAGGCGCGGAGGTCGGCGCGGACGCCGAGGAGGGCGAAGAAGAGGGGGACGAGGAAGGCGTTGAGGGGCTCGATCTCCTGGTCGAGGCCGCGCTCGCCGCGATCGAGGAACGTGCGCCAGTGGGCCTCCTCGAGCACGAGGCCGGCGGTGAAGGCGCCGACGATGGGGGCGAGGCCGACGGCGTCGGCGGTCCACGCGAGGAGGAAGCAGAGCGCGAGGCCCGTGACGACGAGCGCGCTCCGCGTCTGGAGGCGGGCGGCGAAGCGGAGCAGGTGCGGGACGAGGCGCGGGCCGAGGGTGAGCAGGACGGCGAAGAAGACGGCGGTCTTGAGGACCAGGAAGGCGAGGGAGAGGCCGCCCGAGGCCGCCGGGGCGCCGGCCGTGGCCCACCCGGTCACGAGCGAGAGGACGAGCAGGCCGATCACGTCGTCGATGACGGCGGCGCCGAGGATCGTGCGCGCCTCGACGGTGCTCCGCGCGCCCCGGCCGATGTCCTTGAGCACGCGCGCGCTCACCCCCACGCTGGTCGCCGTGAGCGCGCCGGCGAGGAAGGCGCGCGTCGTGGTGTCCGCGCGGGGGAGGAGCCAGGCGACCGCGCCCATGCCGAAGAGGAAGGAGCCGACCGTGCCCAGGATCGCCACGCGCGCCGCCGCGCCGCCCACGCGCAGGACGTCGCGGACGCTGAGCGCGAGCCCCGCGTCGAACAGGAGGACCAGGGCGCCGAGGCGGGCGAGCATGTCGAGGGCCGGGTCCGTCCCGAGGTCGCTGAAGAAGGCGCCCGGCAGGAGGCGGATCAGGGCGCCGGCGCAGAGCTCGCCGAGCACTTGCGGCATGCGCGCGCGGGCCGCGAGCTCGCCGCCGAGGCGGGCGGCCAGGAGCAGCACGCCGAGCGCCAGGGCGAGGTGCGCGACGGGGTCCGACGCGGAGGCTCACGGGCTCCTTCGGAGGTGGGGCGCAGAGCGGCCGGCAATCATGGGCGGGATTATCCGCGGGGTCGGAGCGGAAGCGAGGGATATCGAGAGTAATGCGTCGGCGACGGGGGCAGCGGCGGGCCCGGGCGCGCCCGAGGCGGCAGGCGAGGGGATGGCGCGGAGCCGACTCCCGATGCGCATCCGGGCGCGCGGAGGTTTCGCGAGGTTCGTTCCCGGCGTGCTCGACGGCGAAGCGGCACCTCACGCAGGGGAACCAAGGCACCCGCAGCGCGGGCGTCGCGCAGCGCCTGCGCCTGGGCGCGCACCTCGTGCGGTGAGCCTGGCCGCCGAGCAGCCCGAGCCGAACGATCGGCCAGGTTTGTTCCGGATCGCGCCGAGGCGCGGCTCTCGGGCCTTCAGTGCGCCACGGCACGCGGCTCTACCGCGAGCGCGCGCCGGAGCTCCTCGCTCAGCGCCGGGTAGTCGAGCGGCTTGGTGAGCACCGCCGCGCTCGGATCGAGGTCCGAGCGGGCGATCCGGTTCGGGTAGCCCGTGACCACGATGACCGGCAGCCCGACCTTCCGCGAGCGGCCGTAGCGCGCGACGGCGAGCCCGTCGGCGTGCGGCAGCCGGAGAATCCGTGACCAGCACGTCCGGCAGCGGGGCGCGGCCGAGCCGCCCGATCGCGGCCGCGCCGTCGTTCGCGATCTCGACGTCGAACCCATCCTCCCGGAGCATCTGCGCGAGCACGCGGGCGCTCCGGACGTCTTCATCCACCACGAGGATCAGCGCCGAACCGTGGGGGGCCATGCCCGCCGTCCATCAATCCCCGTGCCAGCGCGCAAACCCGCGGAGCGCAGCCTTCAGACGATCTGGATGGGCAGTGTCACACGGAACACGGTCTTGCCGGCGCGGCTCGAGACGTCGATGGCGCCGCCGTGGTCCGTCACGATGCGGTGCGCGATGGCGAGGCCGAGCCCGGTGCCCTGCGGCTTGGTCGAGAAGAAGGCGTCGAAGATCGGCGCGTCCGGGCTCTGGAGCCCGGGCCCGTCGTCCTCCACCTCGATCACGGCCTCGCGCGGCTTGCGCCGGGCGCGGATCACGACGGTGCCTCCCGACCCAGGGACGGCCGCCTCGACCGCGTTGTGGAGGAGGTTCAAGAGGACCTGCTCGATCTTCGAGGCGTCCAGCTCGAGCGCGATGTCGGCCGTGGGCATGTCGACCTCGAGCCGGACGCCGGCCGAGCCCGCGGCGGGCGCGACGAGCTGGGCGGCTCGCTCGCACAGCGCGCGGAGGGAGACCACCTTCTTCTCGAGCGGCTTGGGCCGGGCAAAGTCCAGGAACTCGCTCACGAGGCGGCCGAGCCGCTTGATCTCCTCGGCGACGACCTGGATCGCCTCCAGCGTGTCCGGATCGCCGAGCCCCGCGCGCTTGAGCCCGCGCTCCAGGAAGGTGACGTGGAGCTGCGCGCCGTTCAGCGGGTTCCGGATCTCGTGGGCGAGCCCCGCGGCCAGGGTGCCGATCGCCGCGAGCTTCTCGCTGTGCCGGACGCGCGCCGCGAGCGCGTTCTGGTCGGTGACGTCTTGCCCGATCGCGAAGAGGACGACCTCGTCGTCCTCCGACGAGGAGTAGGCGAGCTGCCAGCGCAGCTCGCGCACCTTGCCCGCCTTGGTGCGGACGGCGCTCTCGAGGAGGTCGGACGCGAGCGCCTCGCCCGCCGCCGCGCGTCGCACCAGCGCCCCGTGATCGTCGCGGAGCGCGTCGGGCAGCAGCGCCTCCACGAAGCTCGTCCCGATCACCTCCTCGCGGCCGAACCCGGTGACCCGCTCCGCCTCGTGGTTGAAGAGGCGGATCGTGGCGCTCGCGTCCAGCCCCAGGACGAGGACGCGGGCCAGCTCGATGGCGTGGCGGTAGCGGTGCTCCGCCCGGGCCAGGGAGCGCCCCACCTCCTCCCGCTCCAGGCGATCGGCGCGCTGGATCCGGGCTATGTAGTCGTCCCGGTAGGTCTCCAGCATGATCGCGAGCTCCAGAATCGAGCACGCGCGTCACCGCCTCGCGGGCGGCTTGCCGGCGCTCGCCCATCTCCTCCTCGGCGATGCGGACGAAGGCGACGCGGATGAGCGCCATCGCGGTGAACATGTAGACCTGCGGGAGCCCGACGCGCACGTGCATGCGCCCGAATCTTCGCCGTCTCGGCGAAGTACGCCTCGTCGTACGGGCCGGAGCAGACCCGGCGCATCCAGCGGACGAGCGACCGCTTGAGGCGCTCGACCTGATCCTCGCCGGTGAAGATGTCGTGCGCGCGCTCGTGCTCGCGGATGCAATCGTAGAACTCGGCGGCGATCCGGGAGAAGTGGGGCTCCGCGTGGGGCAGGTACTCCGAGAGGACGCGCTCTTCATCGGCCCCGAAGCGCACGTAGCGCTTCATCTCCTCGAACAGCGACTCGCCGGACATGGGGCGCCAATCCTGCCACCGACCGAGCGACGCTGCACTCGCCTGGGCGCGAGCGACCTGCGCACGGTTTGCGCGCGCGTCTGCAAACCATGCGCGCCGGACGGCGGCCGAGCACCCCCGGCGCGAGCGGAGGCGCGCTTGACTTTTTTCGTGCGAGCGCGCTTCCTAACCCGCGTCGAGATGCACCCACCATTGACGAGCCAGGACGTCGCCGCCGGGGGGAAGAGCGACGCGCAGGCAGAAGAAGACGTGAGCTCCGACCCAAGTACGGGGAAGCACCCGGCAGGGGAGGGGGGCGACAGGCGCGCGCTCCTGGCACGGGCGATCGATCACGCGGCCCACTACCTCCCGGCGCAGGCCCCGCTCGAGGTCTTCGTCCACCACAACACGCTCCATGCGTTCGAGCACCTGCCCTTCCACGAGGCGGTCGACGCCGCCGCGAGGATCTGGGGGGCGCGCGCGTATCTCCCGGAGGAGCGCTACCGGGCGGCGTTCGCGTCGGGCCGGATCACGGCGGCGGAGGTCGACGCCGCGCTCGCGGACCTCTCGCCGGCGGGAGCGGCCATGCCGCCGGGTTTCCCCCCGGCGACCGAGATCGCGCGCCTCGTGCTCCTGCACGGCGTCGGGGGCACGACGCCGGCGAACCTCGCCTGGCTGCTGTCCGAGAAGGGCGTCGCCAATCGGTTCTCCGACGACACCGACCCGCTCGCGCGAGAGCGCATCGTGATCGAGACCCTCGCGTGGCTGCGCGAGAAGGTCTACGGCGACGACGGGGTGGGGACAATCGCGCGCCTCGTCTCCGGCGACGAGCAGGATGATCCCATCGCCGCACTGGGAAGGACGCTGGGCGTCGCGCCGCAGCGCGCCTCGCTCCGCCAGGCGCTCGACGGCCACGGGGAGCAGGTGGCCGTCCGCGCGCTGTGGACCGCGTGCCGCGAGCTCTCCCGCGGGACCGGCGCGCCCGCGAGGCCGCGCGCGCCCCGCTTCTTGCCGGAGCGGGTCGCGGCCGTCAGCCACGAGGATCCCGACGATCGCGTCCACCCTCTGCTGATCACGCTCTCCGGTGCGTTCCTCGATCGGGGCCAGTCGCACTGGTCCATGCCCGACCGGGAGGAGGGCTTCTTCGTCGCGTGGCGCCGGGTGCTCACCGCGGGCAGGGCCGTGCGTCCCTCGTGGCTCTCGACCCTGGGCGAGCGGCTGCGCGACGGCATCCACCGCGGAGTCGACGCGGTAGAAGCCATCTGGGAGCTGTTCGACGAGATCGGGTTAGCCGACCGCGACGTCGAGGCCTTCGTCGAGCACATGCTCCTCCGCCTCCCCGGGTGGGCCGGGATGTTCCACCGCCTCGAGCGCGCGCCGGGCCCTCTCGGCCGCGCGCAGCCGCGCATCCGCCTCGTCGACTTCCTCGCCGTCCGCCTCACGCTGGACGTCCTCGCCTGGGCCGACATCGGCCGGCGCCTCGGCTACCGGGGCCCGCTCCGCGGCCTCTCGGCCCACTGCGCGCGGCTGCCTGCGATCGCGCCCGAGCGCGGGCGTGGCGACCACGACACGGCCTGGCCCCTCTTCCGCGTCGCGCAGCTCGCCGGTGTCTCGGCGCCGGTGATCCATCGCGCGGGCAGGGAGGGCGCCCTTGCCGTGGTCCGGGTGCTCGACGCCTTCGACGAGCGCGCGCGCAAGCGAGTCTGGCACGAGGCGTACGAGCGGCACTACCGGGACGAGCCCTCGACGCGCTCGCGGGGAATGTCCCGCACCGAAGCGCCGTTCGCGATGGGGGAGACCCCCATACCCCCGCCACGGGCGTTGCCTCGCCCCGCTTCCAGGTGGTCACGTGCATCGACGACCGCAACGAGTCGATCCGCAGGCACTTCGAGGCCCTCTCCGGGGCCCACGAGACCTTCGGCGTCGCAGGCTTCTTCAACCTCGCGATCGCGTACCAGGGGATCGACGACCCTGCGACGTTTCCCCTCTGCCCGGTCGTCGTCGAGCCCCACCACTGGATCCACGAGGAGCCCGCCTCCGAGCACCGGGGCCTCGCGGCGATGCGGCAGCGGCGCCTCCGGCGCTGGGCGCGGGTGAACGCCGCGTTCGCGCGCGCGTCACGCTCGCTCCTGTGGGGGCCGATCGTGACGGCGGCCTCCGGCCTGCTCGCGGCGCTGCCGCTGCTCGCGAGCATCTTCACCCCGTGGTTCGCGGGGAGGCTCAGGAGGTCGGTCGAGAGGCGGCTCCTGCCCACCCCGAGGACGCGCCTGGCGCAGAGCCGCACCGAGCGGGACGCTGAAGAGGCCGAGGCGCGCGAGGTGCTCTTCGACGGCTTCACGATCGAGGAGAAGGCGGCCCGCGTGGGCGCGCTGCTCGAGGGCATCGGCCTCACGCGCGGCTTCGCGCCGCTCGTCGCGATCGTGGGCCACGACGCGTCGACCGTGAACAACCCCCACTTCGCCGCCTACTCGTGCGGGGCTTGCGGCGGGCGGAGCGGCGGGCCCAACGCCCGGCTCTTCGCCCGGATGGCGAACCGCCCCGAGGTCCGCGAGCTCCTCCGCGCCCAGGGGATCGACGTCCCCGACGGGACGGCGTTCATCGGCGCGGTCCACGACACGTGCTCCGACGCGATCACGTTCTTCGACGTCGACGCCCTCCCCGCGGAGCGCCTCCCGACGCTGGAGGCGCTCCGCGACGCGCTCGACGAGGCGCGCCGGCGCAACGCGCACGAGCGGTGCCGCAAGTTCCTGTCCGCGCCCCGCGATCCCACGCCGGACCAGGCCCTGCGGCACGTCGAGGGGCGCGCGCTGGACCTCAGCCAGCCGCGCCCGGAGCTGGGCCACGCCACGAACGCCTCCTGCGTCGTGGGACGGCGCGCGATCTCGCGCGGCCTCTTCCTCGATCGGCGCGCCTTCCTCGTCTCCTACGATCCGACCATCGACGCCTCGGGCGCGATCCTGGAGCGCATCCTCCTCGCCGTCGGGCCTGTCGGCGCGGGCATCAACCTCGAGTACCTCTTCTCCACGGTCGACGGCGAGAAGCTCGGCGCCGGGACCAAGCTCCCGCACAACGTGACGGGTCTCGTCGGCGTGATGAACGGGGCGTCGAGCAATCTCCGCACCGGCCTCCCCGCGCAGATGATCGAGGTCCACGAGCCCGTGCGCCTCCACCTCGTCGTCGAGGCGCTCCCCGAGACCCTCGAGGCAATCTTCGCTCGCCAGCCGTCGATCGCGGGGCTCGTGAAGAACGAGTGGGCGCGCCTCGCCGCGATCGCGCCGGACGGCGGCGCCGTCTGGGTCTTCGATGCGCAGCGCGGGTTCCTCCCCTGGGCGCGGACGGGGCGCCCGCTCCCCGAGGTGGAGGAAGCCGCGGACTGGTACGACGGCAAGCTCGGGTTCGTCCCGCCGGCGCGGCTCACCGGGCTCCCCAACAGGGGGCGGCGCGACCGCGCGGAGGAGCAACGCCGTGCGGGTTGATCCGTCGATCCTGGCATCCATCGGCGCGCTCGCCCCCGCGTGGCCGGCGGCGGGCGCGCTCGTGCTCGGCGGGCTGCTCATGCGGCGGCGCCCGCCGGGGGAGCGGGCCGTCGCGGGCGTCGCGCAGGCGAGCCTCTGGCTCGCGCTCGTGAGCGTCTTCGCGGCGGCGGCGGCGTGGCTCTCGGCGCCTTCGGGCGCGGTGGGCGTCACGCTCGGGGACTGGTACCGGGCCGGCGAGTACCGCTTCGAGATGGAGTTCCTCGTCGACGGCACCTCCGTGCCGGTGGCGCTCCTCGTGGCCGTGCTGCTCCTCGCGACGAGCAAGTTCTCGAATCAACTACCTGCACCGCGAGCCCGGCTTCGGGAGGTTCTTCCTCCTCATGCTCACCTTCGGCGCGGGGATGCTGCTCCTGGTGCTCGGCGGCCGCTTCGAGCTGCTCTACGCAGGCTGGGAGGTCGTCGGCATGACCTCGGTGCTCCTGGTCGCGTTCTTCCAGGAGCGCCTCGGCCCCGTGCGCGCGGCGATCCGGCTGCTCGTCACGTACCGCGTCTGCGACGTCGGGCTCGTCCTCGCGGCGGTCTGGTTGCACGTCACCGTACACACGACGGCGTTCGCCGCGCTCGGGCCCATCGCGGCGGGCGCGGGTATGGAGGCTCCCGGGGGATACGCGCTGCCTGCTACCGCCGTCGCGCTGGGGCTTCTCGTGGCCGCGATGGGCAAGAGCGCCCAGTTTCCCGTCGGCGGCTGGCTGCCCCGCGCGATGGAGGGCCCGACCGCCTCGAGCGCGGTCTTCTACGGCGGCCTCTCGGTGCACGCGGGCGTGTACCTGCTCCTGCGGGCGGCGCCGATCGTGGACGCCTCGCCCACCGCCCGCGTCCTGCTCGTCGTCGTGGGCGCCGTCACCGCGACGATGGGCGCGCTGAGCGGGCAGGTCAGCGCGGACGCGAAGAGCGGGCTCGCCTACGCGACGGTGAGCCAGGTGGGGCTGATGTTCGTCGAGTGCGGGCTCGGGCTCCACACCGTCGCGCTCGTCCACCTCCTCGCCCACGCGACGCTCCGCTACTACCAGTTCCTCCGCACGCCCTCGGCGCTGCAGGATGCGCTCCAGCGCCGGGCCGCGATCGGCATGACCGCGCCCGACGAGGTGGCGGCGCGCTGGGAGGGGCTCGGCGTCGGGATGCGCCGGTTCGCGTACAGGCTCGCCCTCGAGCGCTTCGAGGTGGAGGCCGCGCTCGAGCGCTGGCTCGTCCGGCCCGTGCTCGCCGCCGCGAGCTGGCTCGACGCCCTCGAGCAGCGCCTCCTCGCGGGGCCCTCGCCCGGCGCACCGAGGTCCGGGCCCGGGCCCGCCGAGCGGCCCCGCGAGGTGCGGTCGTGATCTTCGCGGTCTCGGCCCTCTGGGCGGTGCCGCTGCTCGCGGCGCTGATCTGCTCCAGGATCGCGTCGGCGCGGCGGGCGCGCGTCGCGGCCGCGCTGGGCGCCTCCCTCGTGCTCGCGCTGGCCGTCGCCATCTTCGCCTCGGCCGAGCAGGGCGACGCCTTCGCGCGCGTGGAGGTCACGCGCGGCGCGGCGCTCGGCCTCCGCTACCACGTCGGCGTCGACGGCCTCTCCGCGGTGCTGCTCCCGCTCACGGCGGCGCTCGCGCTCGCCGCGCTCGTGGCCGGGCGGCGCGCGGACGAGGGCGGCCGCGCGGCCGCGCGGGTCCTCGTCACGGAGGGCGCGCTCCTCGGGTGCCTGGTCTCGCTCGACCTCGGCCTCCTCACGCTCTTCTGGGCCCTCTCGCTCATCCCGCTCCGCTCGGCGGCGCGCGCCGGAAAGGACCGCGCGCTGGCCGGGGCCGTCGACGTCGGGATCCTCGGATCCGTGCTGCCCCTCGCCGTCGCGGCGATCGCGCTCGGCGTGCAGGGCGCGCGGGCCGGGCTCCACGCCCCGCTCGACCTCGCGGACCTCGGCGCGCTCGCGTCTGCACGCCCGTTCGCGCCCTGGATCGGCGTGCTCGTGCTCGTCGCGGCGCTCGTCCGCATGGGCGTCTTCCCCGTGCACTCCTGGGTTCCGTTCGCGGTCGAGCGCGGCCCGGTGCCCCTCGTGCTCGTCGGGATCGTGACGCCGATCGGGTCCTACCTCGTCGCGCGGGTCGGCCTGCCGCTCTTCCCCGCGGCGGTCGGATCGCCGGCGCTGCTGGCCGCCGGCGTGCTCACGGCGGCGTACGGCGCGCTCCTCGCGGTCGGGCAGCACCACCTGCGGCGGCTCTTCGGCTTCCTCCTCGTCAGCCAGGCGGGGCTCGTGCTCGCGGGCCTCGCGAACCTCAACGAGCAGTCCGTGGCGGGCTCGCTCCTCCAGGCCATGGCGGCCGTCGTCGCCTGCTCGGGGCTCCTGCTCGTCGCGTCGGCGATCGAGGCGCGCGCGGGCACGGAGGACATGCGCCGCCTCGGGGGCCTCGTGCGGCGCGCGCCGCACATGGCGAGCATGTTCCTGCTCCTCGCGCTCGCGGCGGTCGGCTTCCCGGCGACCGTCGGCTTCGTGTCGGAGGACCTGCTCGTGCAGGGCCTGCTCCGCGGCCACGGCCTCCTGGCCGGGACGCTCCTCGTCGTCACGGCGGTGAACGGCGTGACCCTCGTCCGCGCGTACAAGCGCACCTTCCTCGGGCCGCCGTCGCAGCACGCCGACGACCTCGGCGCGTTCGAGGCCATGCTCCCGCGGGAGCGGTGGGTCGCGATGACGATCGTCGTCGCCCTGCTCGCGGGCGGGTTCGCGGCCGCGCCGCTCCTGGCCGTGCGGCAGGGCGTCCTCGGCGTCATGCCCCGAGCGGCTTTGGCCGCGCCCTCGGCGCCGCGACGTTAGGGCCCGGTCAGCGCACGGCGTCCATCAGCGGCTTCACGCGCGCCTTCGCGACCGCGAACGTGGCCGCGACGCCCGAGCGCCGGGCGTACACCACCGGGTCCCCGCGGAAGACGTCGCCCGCGCCGAAGCGGATCTCGATGCGCCGGCGATCCGGCGGCCCCGCCGAGAGCCTCCACCGTCACCTTGAGCACGGGCCGGTCGAGCCCCTGCGCGGACGAGGGCGGGCCCACCGAGACCACCCCGTCGGCCATCAGGTCCCCGAGCGCGTCGCGCACCGCGGCCGCCCGCGTGGGCGCGTCGCTGCCCGCCGCCGCGCCCTCCACCGAGAGCGCCCCGTCGTGATCCGCGAGCACGAGCTTCTTTCCCCGCTCGCCGGCCAGCGTCACCCGCGTCACGTGCTCCACGTCGACGACGAGCGCGCCTCGATTGAAGAGCCAGCGATCCGCCGCGGCCTCCAGCCGGTGCGGCGCCACGAACACGGCCGGATCCCCCTGGAGCCGAGCGAACGCGCCCGTGCCCGAGGGCGCGCCCAGCGCGACCTCGACGGGGCGCGTGCCCGAGCCGTCGGCGACGTCGGCCGCGATCACGATCCGGGGCCGGTCGAGCCCCTGCTCGGGCCGCGCCGCGCCCACCCAGCGCTCCACCGAGAGCCCGGCGAGCGCCTCGGCGAGCTCCGTCAGCAAGGCGGCGTCGGGCGCCAGGCCTTCGTCGTGCGGATCGAGGAGCTTCCACTCCCCCGTGGGGCTGCGCTCGAAGCGCTGTGTGCCGAGCGGCCCGGTGACGCGCAGGGACCGGACGTCCCCGAGCTTGAGATCGAGCGCCTTCTTCGACCGGAGCGCGAGGTCGTCGGGCAGCAGCGCCTCCGCCGCGCCGGCGGGCAGCGTCGCCACCACGCCGTCCTCGACCCGGCGCGCGTGGACTGTGCCGTCGTGCTCGGCGGACACCTCGACCAGCTCGATGCGCTCGCCGCGGCCGTCGCCCAGCGTCGACGCGACCCGGACGGTGGCGCGCGGAGGGGACAGGCCCAGCGCCGCGAGGTCCGCGCCGGCCGCCGGTGCGAGCGAGCTCGCCTGCACCTCGAGCAGCCGGTCGAGGAAGGCACGGCCCACGTCGGGCTCGACCGCGCGGTCGACGGGCGTCTGCTCGTGCCAGTGCGCGCCGCTCCGCGCGAGCGTGATGGCGTGCCCGCCCTCCTCCAGCTTCACGTCGATCACCTCGTCCGCCCGGGCGCCGACGAGGTGCCGGTCGACGAGATTGGCCGCGGGGACCGAGAGCGCCGGGATCACGCCCCGAGGGACGCAGCCGGCGACGAGGGGGGCGCCCGCTTCGCGGCGGACCGCGGTCGTGTCGTCGGGGTGGCCGGGGCACGCGCCGCCGACGGCGATGGAGACGCGCGGGGCGCCGTGCGGCGCGAGCGTCACCGTCACCTCCGGCGCCGGCGCGTTCGCCGCCTCGGCCTCCGTCAGGAACGCGTCGACCTTGAGCTGCCCGAGGGCCTCCCACAGCTGGTCGAGCGCGACCTCGGAGACGCGGGCCGTGCCCTCCGGCGTCGAGCCGTCGAAGCGGAAGGCGCCGCCCCGCGGCACGCGCCACGGCGCGCGCACGAGGCGGCGCGGGCCGCCTGCGCCCTCCAGCGTCAGCGCGTCGAGATCGCTCGCCTCCCAGCTCACGAGCGCCCGCCGGCGCAGCTCGTCGGGCATGATCGTCAGCGCGGCGGCGAGCTGGGGACTGATGATGGCGGCCCCGTGCCCCTCCACCTCCACCCACACCGAGCCGGGCCGCGCGGGCGCCGGCCCGCCGAAGCGGAGGTGCGCGTGCTCCTCGCCCATGTCGAGGTCGATCGTCTCGTGCGGCGCGTCGACGCCGTAGGTGGCCCGCTCCTCGGGCGAGATGTTGGCGACGCGCCGCTCGGCCACGCCGTCCCGCAGCGAGCCGAGGAGCTGGTCGACCACCATCTCCTCGGCCGGGTACTTCGCGCCGTCGATCTCCACTTGCCACGGCCGCTGGCCCGCGTCGTTCCGCGCCCCGTGGAACACGCGCGCCGCGTGCCCGTCCGTGACGATGCGGATCTCGCTCACGTCGTCGCCGCGGAAGACCGGGAGCAGGCTGTTGCGCCGCGCGGCCTGCTCCTGCGTCGTCGGCGCGTGATCGAAGTAGAGGTACGCGCCGAGCCCGAGCGTGGCGACGAGGATCGCGATCGTCGACCCGTGCCGCCGCAGCGCCGGGCTCACGCGGCCCCCTTCGGGTCGCCGCGCTTCTCGCCCCGGCGGCGGAGGTACACCGCGAAGCCGATGAGCGCCGACGCGAGCGGCATGTAGAGCACCACGTACCGGAAGGTGCCCGCCAGCCACTCGTCGCTCACCCGGAGCCCGGCCGTGAAGGCGGGCTTGGCCGGGATGTCGAGGATGGGGGGGCGCGCCGTGAGCCAGCCGATCGCGCCCTCGACGAAGAGCGCGGTGCCACGCAGGTCCTCCCGCTGCCAGTTGATGCCGAAGAGCGCCGCGCGCGAGCCGACGGCCACGAGGCGCCCGTGGTGCTTGCCCGGCTCCGTACCGGCCCTCTCGGCGGCGAAGGCCACCGTGAGCGGACCCTTCTTGTCGGCGGGGCCGGGGACGTCCTTCGGCGGCGCGTTCAGGTCGACCATCCCGTACGACAGATCGCTCGTCACGAGGAGCGGCGTCGCCACCGCCGTGCCGGTGCCCGTGGCGGAGAGCGAGCTCGCCACCGTGATCACCGGCGCCACGCCCCTCTCCACCAGCCGCAGCACGCTCTGCGTCGCGGGGTGCGGGCGCGGCGTGGCGGCGAACGTCTCGCCCTGGCCGACCGCCGAGCGCAGGTGAGGATCGGCCTCGATCACGAGGTCCCCGTCGAGCGCGACGCCGAAGCCGCCGAGCAACCCGTCCAGCCCGAAGCTCGTGAACCCCCGCTCCGCCCCGTCCTCGCGCGGGCCCAGCGCGACGAGCGCGGCGCCGCCCTCCTGCAGGTAGGCCTCCCAGCGCTTCACGTCCTCGGACGGCACCTTCTCCGTCGGGCCGGCGACGACGAGCAGCTTGCACGCGTCGAGCGACGTCGCCTCTCCGCGTAGCGAAGGCTCCACCTGCACGATGGAGTAACCGTTGCGCGCCAGGTGCTCGCGCAACGGCTCGCTCGGATCCTCCCCGTGGCCGGCAGTGAAGCAGGCCGTCGGGTGGTCGCCGCTCGTGACGGCGCGGATGGCGCCGGTGAAGGCCTGCTCGAGGCGGGGGCGGCGGCGGAGGTCGTCCTCGGCGTCGACCTCGACGAGATCCTGCGGGCGGATGATCTCGCGCCGGTCCCCCGCGACAACGATGGCGGACGCGGCCGCCGTGAGCCGCCCGTCCTCCCGGTCCGCGCCGATGCCGTAGCGCTGCGCGAGGGCGATGAAGTCGGCCGGGCGGCGGTCGGGGTCGATCAGGTCCACGTCGAGCTTCGACGTCTCGGCGCGGTAGCCGTCGAGCAGGTGCTGGACGGAGAGGGTCAGCGCCTCGCCGGCCGGGAGGATCAAGGTGATCTTCACCGGCTCGGGGAGGGTGTGGAGGGTGGTGAGCGTCGCGTCGCTGAGGGTGTAGAGGCCGCCGCGGGTGACGTCCCAGCGGCGGTAGTGGCGGGCGACGAGCAGGTTGAGGAGGGTGGCGAGCACCATCGCGGCGACGATGCCGGCGCTCGCGGAGAGCTTGGTCGCCGTGGGCGAGAGCAGCGCGGGGCGCGAAGGCTCCGGCGCCTTCGGCTGCGGCTCGGGCGCGGCCTGCTCGGGCGCGGCGGCCCTGGCGCGGGCGCGCTTCTTCGGCTTCTCCTTCATCCCCACCTCCACGAGTCCACGGCGCGGACGGTGATGAAGAGGGGGACCGCGACGAGCGTGGCGTCGAGCGTCAGGCGCCGCAGATCGACGATGCCCTGCGAGAAGTCGTTCATCTGCGACCAGACCGAGACGTACCCGCAGAGGTCGTGTACCGGGCCCGTGTCGGCGACGAACTCGCCGACGCCGATCATGAAGAGGAGCACGATCGCCATCGTCGAGAGCACGGCGGCGGTGAGCTGGCTCGTGGTGAGCGCGCTCGTCATGGTCCCGATGGCGAGGTACCCCGCGCCGATCGCGAGCACGCCCAGGTAGCCCGAGCCCGCGGCGCGCCAGTCGACCTCCCCCGCCTTGCCGATGATCACCACGTAGAGCAGCGTCGGCGCCCACATGATCGCGTACGTCGCGAGCGCCGCCGCGTACTTCGCGAGCGCCACGCCGGCGTTGCCCACCGGCGCCGTGAGCAGCGCCTCGATCGTCCCGCTCCGGCGCTCCTCGGCGAAGAGGCGCATCGTGAGCAGCGGGCAGACGAAGATGAGGGGCAGGTAGAGCAGGATCGTCTTGCCGAAGAACGCCTGCACGGGCCCGCCGTCGCCGAGGTCCACCTGCGTCGCGTACTGCGTGACGAGGAGGAAGACGTGGATGCCCTGCACCATCAGGAAGGTGGTGATGACGACCCAGGCGAGCGGGGTGACGAAGAGCGAGCGGATCTCGCGCTTGAAGATGGGCCAGAAGCCGTTCACGGCGCGTGCGCCTCCCTGCGGAGGGCCGCGAGGCTGCTTTCCGGCTTTCCGGGAGCGTGGATCATCCGGGCAGGCGTGCCTTAGCGCACGTGCGGCGCGGGCGCACGCGGGCGAGCGGGGACCACGCGTGCAAAGCCTTCCGGAAGTAGTAGAGGGGGATCGGGGGGACGATGAAGGGCAGCGCGACCGGCGATCTGGGGTGGTTGAGGTTCACGAGGGACGGGGCGCTGGTCGCGGCGAACGCCGCGGCCGCGCGGCTGTTCGGCTACACGTCCGTGGACGAGCCGTCGCGGCCGCCGCAGGGCGGCCGCCGGTGCCGGACCTCTCGCCCGAGCGCCTCGCGGACGGGCAAGAGCCCACGGTGATCGAGGCCGAGTGCCTTCGCGCGGACGGCAGCGCCTGGACGGCCTCCGTCGCCGTCTTGCCGCGGCGCGCGGCCGGCGGCGAGCTCGGCGAGATCGAGGCGCTCCTGCTCGAGGACGTCGCCCTGAGCGCCCAGCGCGAGACGCAGCGGACGCGCGAGCTCCTCGACAGCGTGCTCAACGACCTGCCGAACCCGGTCTTCGTGAAGGACGACCACCACCGCTGGGTGATCCTCAACGACAGCGCGTGCCGCTTCGTCGGCGCCCGTCGCGAGGAGCTGATCGGCAAGTCGGACTACGATTTTTTCCCCAAGGACCAGGCGGACGTCTTCTGGAACAAGGACGACGTCATCTTCCGCGGCGGCGGGACGAACGAGAACGAGGAGCACCTCACCGACAAGGAGGGGCACGAGCACGTGATCCTGACGCGCAAAACGCTCCACGCCGAGCCGTCCGGGCGCCACCTGCTCCTCGGGGTGATCACGGACATCTCGGAGCGCAAGCGGTGGGAGGAGGCTCTCGCGCGCTCCCGCGACGAGCTGGATCGCCGCGTCGCCGAGCGAACGGAGGAGCTCAGCGAGGCCAACCGCCTGCTCCAGGCCGACATCGCCGAGCGCCGGAAGGTGGAGCACAGCCTCCGCGAGAGCAAGGAGCGCTTCCGCCACCTGGCCGACGCCATGCCGCAGATCGTGTGGGTCGCCGCCGCGGACGGCGCCGTGCAGGGCGTGAACGTCCGGTGGAGCGACTACTTCGGCCTGTCGGAGGAGGCGTCCCTGGGCTGGGACTGGCAGGGGGTGGTGCACCCGGACGATGTCGCGCCGTGCTTGCAGGCGTGGCGTCACGCCTGCGAGACCGGCACTCCCTACGAGGTCGAGTACCGGCTGCGGCGGCGCGACGGCGTCTACCGCTGGCACCTCGCCCGCGCCCTCCCGTACCGCTCCGACGACGGCCTGGTCCGCTGGTTCGGCACGGCGACGGACATCGAGGACCAGAAGCGCCAGCAGGAGATCCTGCGGGAGGAGGACCGCCGCAAGAACGAGTTCCTCGCCCTGCTCGGCCACGAGCTGCGCAACCCGCTCAACCCCATCCGCATCGCCGTCTCCCTCCTCCGGCGCGCCGAGCCCGAGGATCCCACGCTCCGCCGCGCTCAGGAGATCATCGACCGGCAGGTCACCCAGATGGCCCGGCTCATCGACGACCTCCTCGACGTCTCGCGCATCACGCAGGGCAAGATCCTCCTGCGCAAGGAGCGCGTCGATCTCGTCGAGCTGGTGCGCACCGTGCTCGACGACCGCCGGGAGGCGCTGACGGCCGGCGGGCTGTCGATGGAGGCGAGGCTCCCTCCGTCTCCGGTCTTCGTGGACGCCGATCCGGCGCGCATCGCCCAGACCGTGGGCAACCTGCTGGACAACGCCGAGAAGTTCACCGACCCGGGGGCCGCATCGCCGTCACCGTCGAGCGCGACGCCGAGGGAAAGGGTGTGGGCGTCACCGTCGCCGACACGGGCATCGGCATGTCGGAGGAGACGCTCGCCAGGATCTTCGAGCCCTTCGTGCAGGCCGAGGGGAGCATGGCGCGCGGCCGCGGCGGCCTCGGCCTCGGGCTCTCGCTGGTGCAGGGGCTCATCGGCCTGCACCAGCGGCACGGTCACCGCGTTCAGCGAGGGCGAGGGGCGCGGCTCGGCCTTCACGATCCGGCTGCCCCTGCCCGAGCAGCAGAGCGGCGAGGTATGCGCGGGGCCCCCCGCGCCGAGCCAGGGGAAAGCGCGCCGCATCCTGGTCATCGAGGACAACCGCGACTCGCGCCGACGCGCTCGATCTGGTGCTCTCGGCAGCGGGGCACCGCGGTCGCCATCGCGGGCACCGGCGAGGAGGGCGTCGCGCTCGCGCGCTCGTTCCACCCCGACGTCGTGCTCTCGGACATCGGCCTGCCCGGGATGAGCGGCTACGACGTGGCGCGCGCCCTGCGGGGGGACCGTGCGCTCGCCTCTACCTACCTCGTCGCCATCACAGGCTACGGGCAGGAGGAGGATCAGACGCTGGCCCGGCGCGCCGGGTTCGACTCGCACCTGACCAAGCCCTTCGACCTGGGCGTGCTGGAGCGGATGATCGCCGACCTGTCCCGCGACGCGGCGGCGTGAGGGCTGGCCACATCTGACCAGCCGCTGGCCAGTTGTGGCCGCGACCTTCTCCAAGTCCGCGACCATTCCTGCCGTATCGCGAGGGCTCCGCGGCGCGGGTTGACCTCCCCGGCCGCCCATGTTTGCGTGTGGGATCCACGCGTGGACTCCCATGCGCGGGCTGCAGGAGGAAGATAAGGTACCCATGAAGAGAGGGCATTGGACGCTGCGCGGAACGGCCGCCACGGCGCTGATCATCGCGGTCGCAATCCTCTGGGCGGGTTGCGGTGGCGGCTCGGCGAAGACGACCAGCACGACGGCCGGGACCGGCGGGCAGGAGACGTCGTGCGGCGCCTCCGCGACGCTCTGCGGCACCGCTTGCGTCGAGACGGACAACGACCCGGCCAACTGCGGTGCATGTGGCAACGCGTGTCAGAGCGGCCAGGTGTGCTCGGCAGGCAAGTGCGGCGTGACCTGCCTCGGCGGGACCAAGCTCTGCGGGGGCCACTGCATCAACACGCAGAACGACCCGGGCAACTGCGGGGCCTGCGGGACGGCATGTCCGATGGGCCAGGTGTGCTCGGCGGGCAAGTGCGGGCTGTCCTGCATCGGCGGCTCGACGCTGTGTGGCAGCCTCTGCGTCGACACGCAAAACAATCCGCACAACTGCGGCGCGTGCGGCACCGTCTGTCCAACGGCCGGGGACGACGCCGGCCCGCCCGAGGTGTGCTCGGCGGGCGCGTGCGGCGTGACGTGCCTCGGCGGCTCCACGCTCTGCGGCAGCGCGTGCGTCCAGACGAACAACGACCCCGCGAACTGCGGCGCCTGCGGCAACGCCTGCCCCGCGGGCCAGGTGTGCTCGGTGGGCACGTGCGGCGTGACGTGCCTCGGCGGCTCCACGCTCTGCGGCACGACCTGCGTCGATACGAACAACGATCCCGCGAACTGCGGCGCTTGCGGTAACGCCTGCCCTGCGGGCCAGGTGTGCTCGGTGGGCACGTGCGGCGTGAGCTGCCTCGGCGGCTCCACGCTCTGCGGTAGCTCGTGCGTCCAGACGAACAACGACCCGAACAACTGCGGCGCGTGCGGCAACGTCTGCCCGACGGCCGGCAGCGACGCTGGCCCACCCGAGGTGTGCTCGATGGGGACGTGCGGCGTGACGTGCCTCGGGGGCTCCACGCTCTGCGGGACGACCTGCGTCGAGCTGAACAACGACCCCGCGAACTGCGGCGCGTGCGGCAACGCGTGTCCGGTGGGCCAGGTGTGCTCGACGGGCACGTGCGGCGTGACGTGCCTCGGGGGCTCCACGCTCTGCGGGACGACCTGCGTCGAGCTGAACAACGACCCCGTGAACTGCGGCGCTTGCGGCAACGCGTGTCCGGCGGGCCAGGTGTGCTCGACGGGCAAGTGCGGCGTGACGTGCCTCGGCGGCTCCACGCTCTGCGGGTCGAGCTGTGTCGAGACCGAGAGCGATCCCGCGAACTGCGGCGCTTGCGGCAACGCGTGTCCGGCGGGCCAGGTGTGCTCGACGGGCAAGTGCGGCGTGACGTGCCTCGGCGGCTCCACGCTCTGCGGGTCGAGCTGCGTCAGCACGCAGAGTGATCCCGCGAACTGCGGCGCTTGCGGCAACGCGTGTCCGGCGGGCCAGGTGTGCTCGATGGGCAAGTGCGGCGTGACGTGCCTCGGCGGCTCCACGCTCTGCGGGTCGAGCTGTGTCGAGACGCAGAGTGATCCCGCGAACTGCGGCGCCTGCGGCAACGCGTGTCCGGCGGGCCAGGTGTGCTCGACGGGCAAGTGCAGCGTGACGTGCCTCGGCGGCTCCACGCTGTGCGGGTCGAGCTGCGTCGAGACCGAGAGCGATCCCGCGAACTGCGGCTCTTGCGGCAACGCATGTCCGGCGGGCCAGGCTTGCTCGACGGGCAAGTGCAGCGTGACGTGCCTCGGCGGCTCCACGCTGTGCGGGTCGAGCTGCGTCAGCACGCAGACCAATCCGAAGAACTGCGGCGGTTGCGGCGCGGCGTGCGCCGCGGAGCCCAACTCCGCGGCCGTGTGCGAGAGCGGGACGTGTGGCTACGCGTGCACGCCCGGCTACCTCGACTGCGACGGCGCGGGCGCGAACGGGTGCGAGGTGAACAAGACGATCGACCCGAACAACTGCGGCGCGTGCGGGAACAAGTGCTCGCTCACCTCGGAGGCGACGAGCGTCGCGTGCTCCAGCTCGGCCTGCAGGGTGTCCACCTGCAACCTCGGCTACGCCGACTGCAACGGCGTCTACAGCGACGGTTGCGAGACCAACACCACCAGCGACAGCCACAACTGCGGCGCCTGCGGCGTCGTGTGCGGCAGCGGGATGGTGTGCAAGGGCAGTAACTGCTCGGCGGCGCTGTTCACGTTCCAGGCTTCGCAGGTCATCGACGGGCAGACGGTGACGTGCGGCAGCGTGGTCAATACCCCCACGTACACCGAGTGTGACAACCTCCAGGAGGGCGGGCTTTACTTCCCAAACGGCGTCAGCTGCGGTCCGGAGTGGAGCACGACCAACTCGGTCTACTCGGACACCGTGGGCTTCTGCGCGTCGCTCACCGGCACTTCGCCGACGTCGGGAGCGGATTCGTACTACGTGTGCAACACGACCCAGCAGCGCACCACGTGGCACGCCCACGCGTGGGGCACGTTCATGGACAACGGCTACACCCAGAACGTGCGCTGCATGTACTGACGTAGGGAACGGCGGGCTCGGGAGATCCGGCCCGCCGTTCGCCTGATCACGGCCTGGATCAGCTTCTCGGGTACGGCATCCGCCGCCCGAACATCTTCGAGCTCAGGCTGCACACGGCGGTCGAGCTCGACAACCTCGTCGTCTACACGACGAACAGCTCGTGGACGATGCCCAAGGCGATGTGGACGGCGCTCGCGATGAACGCAGAGGACGCGCCGATCACCATGACCGTGCGCGGGGCGCAGCTCACCGGGAACATGCTGGCCGGGCCGCCCATGGCGAGCCCATCGCAGACGATGACGATCGCGCCCGCGGCCGCGGCGGGCTCGATCGTGTACTGGACGACCTCGCAGAACACGGCGCTCATGGGGTTCTCGGCGGGGACGAGACGGTGGAGCAGGTGCTCGTCCCCTCGCAGGTGCAGATGCCGACGCAGGGAGGCGCTGCCGTGAGCTGCATCGGGTGCCACACGGCGACGCCCGATGGGAACTACGCCGGATTCACCGCGCAGGGCCCCTGGGGCAACGCGCTCGCGTCGATCGAGTCGCCGGACGCGGGCGTGCCGGCGGTGGGCGCGCAGCCGCCGTTCCTCGGCGCGGGGGCGCTCGCGGCGCTCGACAGCCTGAGCCCGCTCGGGATCCAGACGTACTCGAAGGCGCACTGGTCGGACGGCGATCACGTGATGATCGCGCCCTACGGCGACAGCGCCTCGGAGGGCGGCTCGGGCCCCGTGCCGCTCCTGTGGATCGACCTGGAGGCCAAGACGAACGCAGCGGGGACGTCGTACGGGACGATCGCTCGGACGTCGGATCCCAACGACGTCGGCGCGCCGACCTGGAGCCACGACGGCAAGAGCATCGTCTACGTTTCGACGAACGTCGAGCTCACCGGGCGGCTCGACAACGGCATCGGCCAGCTCTGGTCCGTGCCGTACAACAACCGCAAGGGCGGCAACGCCGCGGCCCTCCCCGGCGCCTCGGACGCGAGCCAGGAGAACTACTACCCCGTGTTCTCGCCCGACGACTCGATGCTCGCGTTCTGCCGCGCGCCCGCCAATACGAGCATGTACGACAACCCGGACGCAGAGGTCTACGTGATCCCCTTCAGCGCGGGCAAGGGCGGGACGGCGACGCGGCTCGCGGCCAACGACCCGCCCGCGTGCGTGGGCGCGAAGAGCCCCGGCGTGACGAACAGTTGGCCGAAATGGGCACCGGAGATGGTGCCGGCCTCGAACGGCAAGACGTACGCGTGGGTGATCTTCTCGTCGACGCGCGACCCGGGCGCGGCGGGGGGCCAGCAGCTCTACATCACCGGCGTGGAGCTGAAGGGTATCACCGTGGTGGCGACCCACGGCGCGCTCTACATCTGGAACCAGCCCGAGGATGAGCACAACCACACCCCCGCGTGGGACTACTTCAAAGTGCCCATCATCCCGCCGAGCGCGACTTAGAGAGGGCGTAGCGATCGGGCGGTAATCAGTGGAGCTGGTCAGGCCTACTTCTTCTTCGCCCGGAGCGCCTCGAACTGCGCCCGCACCGCCGCGTTGGTCGCGAACGCCAGCACCCCGACCCCCGCGATCCGCGCTACCGCCTCGTGCATCCGCACCTCGGCCGCGAGCAGCGCCTTCCCCGTCGCCCCCGCCTTCCCGCCGTTGCCCTTCACCGCGGCCTCCGCCGCGTTCACGCCCGCGAGCGCTGCGCCGAGCGCCGCCGTGTCCGCCGGCAGGATCCCGAGCGAGAGCGCCTCCGTCGGATTCGCCTGCGCGCGGGCCAGGATCTTCTCCCCCTCGGCGACGACCGCTTTGGGCTCCTTGCTCGCCTTCCCCGACGCCCCGTAGGCCTTGCGCACCGCCGGCGAAGCCTTGGCCCCCTGAATCGCCGCGTGAATCGCGGTGATCAGCGTCACCGCCTGTCCCATCGCCTCCTCGAGCGAGGGCGCCGGCGGCGCGGGGGCAGGGGAGGCCGCCGCAGGCGCGGCCGAAGCGGCAAGTGGAGCGGGCGGGGCGCCGAGCAGCGTGAGATCCGCGGCGAGGTCGGTGAGCAGGCCGGCGGGCAGGCGGGGCGTGAGGTCGGCCTGGTGCTGGCCGGCGAGGGTGTAGGCCGCCGTCCCGGCGGACGTGTCGATCGTCTGCGTCTTGGCCATGGTCACTTCAACGCGGCGAAGGCCGCCCGGGTGGTGGGATCACTGGCAAACACGCGCATCCCCGCGCCGGCGATCCGCTTCACCCCCGCGAGCAGCCTGCGGGCGATCGCGTTCCGGTCCTTCGTGGTCTTGGGCGCGCTCGCCCTGGCCGCTTCCTGCGCGACGTCCGCAGCATCAATCGCAGTGAGGGCATTTTTCATGGCGGTCACGTCGTCGTCGACGATCCCGAAGCCGTCGGCCTCGGCTACCTGCGCCGTCGCGCGGTCGATGATCTTCTGGAGCGCGGTCTTGACGTCCTTCACGAGCATGCGAACCTCGACCCCGACACCGTAGGCGAGGAGAACGTCCTTGTCCGAGGTCTGCCCGCGGACCGCCGTGCGCGCGCCCGCGACGAGGTTGTACCCGGTGAGGAGGGCGGCGTCCTGCGCGGCGGTGAGCTGCACGGCGCCGTGGTGCGCGTTCATCGCGGCGGGGACCGCGCTGTTGAGCGAGGTGAGGTCCGCGGCGAAGGACGTGAGGAACGTGGCAGGGACGCGCTTGCCGAGCTGGGTGGCATACTCGTTGGCAAGCGCCTGGGCCTTGAGCGCTAACTGGACGATGGCCTGCCAGTCCTGTTTCGGCTTGGAGTCGCCGTTTTTCGTGGTCGCCATGCTGTTCTCTGTAGCAACGATCCGGGATGCGGCAAGGCGATTCCTGAAAGTATGACATCGAGCGATGTAGGATAATGGAGGGGTGTTCCCTACGGCGCTCCTGGTAGATGGCGCTGGGGTCCGGCGCGGGGGTGCTGGGGTCCGGCGCGATGGTGCTGGGGTCCGGCATGGTGGTGCTGGGGTCCGGCGCGGGGGTGCTGGGGTCCGGCGCGATGGTGCTGGGGTCCGGCATGGTGGTGCTGGGGTCCGGCGCGGGGGTGCTGGGGTCCGGCGCGATGGTGCTGGGGTCCGGCGCGATGGTGCTGGGGTCCGGCGCGATGGTGCTGGGGTCCGGCGCGATGGTGCTGGGGTCCGGCGCGATGGTGCTGGGGTCCGGCGCGATGGTGCTGGGGTCCGGCGCGATGGTGCTGGGGTCCGGCGCGATGGTGCTGGGGTCCGGCGCGATGGTGCTGGGGTCCGGCGCGATGGTGCTGGGGTCCGGCGCGATGGTGCTGGGGTCCGGCGCGATGGTGCTGGGGTCCGGCGTGGGGGGGCTGGGGTCCGGCGTGGTGGGGGTGGGGTCCGGCGCGATGGTGCTGGGGTCCGGCGCGATGGTGCTGGGGTCCGGCGCGGGGGTGCTGGGATCCGGTGTGGTTCCGGGAGAAGAAAGAGGCGCTCAGGGGCGCAAGGGGCGCAGAGTCGAATGGTTTCGCGTCCTTGTGTGCCCAGCACCGCGAAGGGTCCGCATCCGGCTTCACCGGCGGCCGGCAGGCTCCGGCGAGCGGCGTGTGGCGAGGCGATGGACGCTACCTCGCCGGCATCGGCCAGATGTGCCCGGCCGATCTCCCAGCCGAGGTCCTCCCTACTGGAAGATCGTCGTGCTGCGCTGCAAGCCACTCGGCGGCGCCGCGTAGCTTCGGAACGAGCAGGCCCACGCGCGGCAGCTGGGTGACATCAGGCGGCGGCCGGACTCGGCTAGCCACTCGGCGATCCGTGGTGACGTCGGACGGCCCGCGCGAACTGCTCGGGAGATAGCAACGGTTGCGAAGACCTCAAAAACCTGTAGGATAGCCCCCGAGGAAAGAGGGCGATCCTGACTGTTAGGTAAGGCGATGATGAGCAGACGACCGGGGGCGCAGGTAGGGGTAGTCGTGTCAGCGCTGCCACTCATTGAAGGGTGACTGGCACCGGATGGTACTAAAATGACCTCGACCTTGCACAAGAGACCCGACGCCGCGACCTATGCCATCGAAGACCTGGTGCCGCTCGCGCGCAAGGGTACGTTCCGGGTGCCTGGCTTCCAGCGACTCTTCAAGTGGCGTCCTGAAGACATCAGGGACCTGTTCGACAGCATCTATCGCGGCTTTCCGATCGGTACGCTCCTGTTCTGGAAGAAGCCTGCGGACGCCGGCCGCTTCTTCCTGGGACCAGTTGAGATCGACGCCAAGGCGCAGACGGATGCGCTCTGGATCGTGGACGGTCAGCAGCGGATCTCGTCGCTCGTCGGGGTGCTCGCCCCATCCCAAGCTCCTTCCGAGGATTTCGATATCATTTTGATCTCGCCTGGGAAGACGAGTCGAACAAAGACCAGCGAGCGACCCCTTTCCAGTTCGCGGACACCCGCAAGCCGCCGGAGCGCAGCTGGCTTCCCCTGCATGCCGTCCTCGACAGCGAACGGCTCGACGCCTGGCTCGACGATTCGGGCATCCGTGGCACCAACCCCGAATATGTGCGTCGAGCGCGTCGCCTCAACAAGCTCATTCGGGAATACAAGATACCGGCCTACATCGTCGAGTCCGACGACACGGAGACGCTCGGGGTCATCTTCGATCGCGTCAACAGAGCAGGTCGCAGACTGGACAGGAGTGACGTATTCAACGCGCTTCTGAGGAGCACGGGAGAGGAGTACAGCCTCCCCGAGATGAGCAACCGTGTCAACGAACTCGGCTTCGGCGAACTGGATCAAGATCTCCTGCTCAAGGTCGTCCTCGCTGCCAACGGCGTCGACATCACGTTCGCCAGCGCGAAGCGCATGCACGAGATCCGCGACATTCCCGACGCGATCGTGATCGCGGAAGCAGCTCTCCACAAGACCATCGAGTTCCTGCGGCGAGATGCTGGCATTCGTCACGAGGTGCTGCTCCCCTATAGTTTTCCCGTCATCGCACTCTCACGATTTTTTCGGTTCCATCAAGGCCCACGCCCGCGCTCCCGCGCGCTGCTCGCACGGTGGGTATGGAGGGGCGCGATCACGGGAGAACACCGCGCGGAGCGAATCCCGGCGGTACGTGCCATTCTCAAGGGACTGGACGAGAGCCGCAATGACGAGGAGGCGGCGGTGCAGATGCTCCTCGAGAGCCTGCCCCGCGAGCCGCCCGCGCCTGGCCTGCACCCGTTTCGGTTCGGCACGGCGCAGTCCAAGCTTGAGCTCTTGGCGCTGGCTTCCCTCGGACCACGTAACCTCGTGGACGGCGACCTGATCGACGTCGGTCCCCTCCTCGCCAAGCACGGCGGCCGGGCCATCATCCCTATCCTGACCGGCGAAGACGACGCCTCCGCCGCTCCGGCGCGGATGCTTTCGAACCTCTTGATCCACCCGCCGATCGGAAGGCGCGTGTTGATGGGCGCCCTCGTGACCGCGACACCGGAGATCCTCATGAGCCACGGGATCGACGTCGATGCGGGCGATGCGCTGCGCGAGCACGACGAGAGGGGCATGATCTCGCTCCGCGAGAAGCGGCTCGGGACCTATGTAGCGTCCTTTCTCGACACGCATGCCCGCTGGAACGAGACTGACCGGCCGAGCCTTCTGGCGCTCGTCGGCCGTCCGGAAGAGGACGAGGTGGACGGGGAGGAGAAGCACGATGAGCGATGAAGCGCGTGAGCTCGACGTGCTCCTGGGCGAGATCCCCGTCGGCAGGTTGACGCTCGAGATGGGGGGCCAGGCGAGCTTCGTATTCTTCGAAGGTTACCGTCTGCGCTACCCGCGGCCGGTGCTCGGGCAGATCTTCGAGGATGATCTCCTCGGACGCTATACGGGCAAGGGGAGGCTACCCGTTTGGTTCTCCAACTTGCTGCCTGAGGGACCGCTGCGCGAACAGGTACAATCCGACCTCGGACGTCGTAGGAGACACGAGATCGGGATCCTGGCCGCCCTTGGCGACGATTTGCCCGGCGCCGTGCGCGTCGCTCCGGCGAGTGACGAGGCAGCCGTCGTCTCCGAGGCTGTGTATGAGGCGGAGGCGAAGCGGGGGGTCGCCGGAACGAAGCGCATCCGCTTCTCGCTTGCTGGGGTGCAGCTCAAGTTCTCCGTGCTTCGCCTCGGAGCAGGAGGCGTCACGCTGCCCGCTCGTGGGATTGGCGGCGAGTGGATCATTAAGCTGCCCGATCGTCAGTTCCCGGGTGTTCCTGTGAACGAGCATGCGATGATGACGTGGGCGAAACTCGCAGGGCTTGACGTACCGGAGGTCGGCCTGGTCACGACGAGTGAGCTCGAAAACATCGACTCCTCGCTCTTCACGAAGGAGGAGCCGGCGTTCATCGTGCGCCGGTTCGACCGTCTCTCTGGTGGACGACGCGTTCACATCGAAGATCTGGCACAGGTGTTCGGGCTATACCCGGACGACAAATATGCCCGGCACGATTATCATGCCATCGCTCGTGTCGTCCGCGCGGTTGCGGGACCGTCCGGGTTCGATGAGCTACTGAGGCGATTGGTGTTCATGGTCGCCTCGGGCAACTCAGACATGCACCACAAGAACTGGTCGTTGATCTACCCGGACGGGGTTCGCGCTATGCTCGCCCCTGCTTACGACCTGGTGGCAACGACGGTGTACCCAGCCGTCAGCGATGAGCTGGCGCTGAAGCTGGCCGGCTCACGCCGCTGGGAGCAGGTGCGGCTAGCCTCCTTCGAGCGAATTGCCGAGGATGTGCGAGCGGACAGGGCTCACGTAACGCAGATCGTCGAAGACACCGTCGATGCGCTTGTGCGTACGCGAAGCGAGGCTCGCGCACGCACGAGCATGCCCGTCGAAGCGTGGGACAGGATCACCGCGCATTGGAGACGCGTGCCGCTGCTCCAAGGTCGGGCAGGCCAATCGAGCTGAAGATCGCGTCCAGGGTCGCGACCACGTGCGATGCGTTCCCGGTTGCGTCGGGCACCTCGATTTCGTGCCGCTGAAGGCCACGAGCGATTGCCCCTGCGGCACGGTGTGGGAGAAGGGCTGCGGGGCATCGCGCTCGACCTCGAAGCGGGCGGTGTGCCCAAGGACCGGATCGTGCTCGCCTTCCAGCACATCGGCCGCCGTCGCTTCGGCGACTATGCCGCGGCGTGAGCTGCCCGGGGGGCGGCGCTACGTGTCGCCCGGGTACTCGAAGGCACCCTGGTAGAGCGCGTCGATGGCGATGGTCGCGCCGTTCGACAGCGCCAGCACGTCGCCCGCCACGAGCGTACGGTACGACCACGCGCCATCGGCCGTGCGCTGGTAGTGCTCGACGCGCACGGCGCGCTGCGAGACGAGGAGGTAATCCGTCAGCGAGGCGATGCGCTGGTAGCCCTCCCACTTCTCGCCTCGGTCGAACGCCTCCGTGCCCTTCGACAGGACCTCGACCACGACGCGCGGATTGAGCAGGACGTCGGTCGTGCCGGGCTGCACCTTCGGCTCTCCGCACACGACGGCCGCGTCGGGGTACACGTAGTCGCCCGTGGCGAACGCGACCCGCTGGTCGGAGGTCAACACGCGGCAGCCGAGGCCGCGCGTCGCGACGCCGAGCTGGATGATCGCCTCTCCGCAGAGGAGGTTGTGCCGGGGGCTGCCGCCGGCCATCGCGAAGACTTCGCCGCGGTGGTACTCGTGCTTGGTCCCCTGTTCGCGCTCCCACGCGAGGTACTCGACGGCGGTCATCCGGTGCGGCGTCGTGGCGCCCATGCAGCTACCCTACCTCTTGCGGCGCCGGCTCGCGAACCCCGAAGCCCTGACGGGCGTCCGCGGCCCCCCGGAGCGTGACGGGCCACGGGCTCGGGGATCCGGCGGCGAGCCTGCGGTATGCTGGCGCCGTGCGGGCCTTCGCTCTCCTCCTCGGCGTGATCGCCCTCGCCGCGTGCAACCCGCACGGGGAGATCATCGTCGCCTCGAGCGGGCCCGGCGGCGCGAGGGCGAGCGCGGCAGGCACCACGGCGGCGAGCGGAACCAGCAGTGCATCGGCCAGCGCCACGGGCGGCACCGCGGCCAGCGGGACGGGCACCGCGTCCTCGGGGACGACCGTGGGCGCGGGAGGCGGCGGGTGCGCGGGGGGCTTCGGGTTCGCGCCGGCCGTGCTGCATCCGACGGAGATCGCGTCCAAGGCGGTCGTCGCGGTGGACCTGAACGGTGACGGCAAGCCCAATCTCGCGGTCGCCAACGGCGGCTCTGCCAACGACGTCAGCGTGTTCCTGAACGCGGGCGGCGGCGCCTTCGCTCCCAAGGTCGACTACCCCACGGGCCAGGGCCCCTCCTTCTCGATCGTGGCCGCGAGCCTCCGCGGCTCGGGCGTGCCCGACCTCGTCGTCGCCGACGGGATGGACAACACCCTGACCGTCCTCTTCAACCAGCTCGACGGGACGTTCACCTCGACCGTCCTGCCCGCCGGCATGCTGCCCGGGGGCCTCGCGGCCGCGGACCTGGACGGCGACGGCCACCCCAACATCATCGTGGCCAACACCAACGAAAATACGCTGGGCTGGCTGCGCAACAACGGCGACGCCACGTTCATGCCGATGATCACCTACCCCGCGGGCAATGCTCCCTGGGGCGTCGGCGCGGCCGATCTGAACGGCGACGGCCGGCCCGACGTCGTCGTCACCAACGACATGGACGACACCGTGAGCGTGTTCCTCGACGAGGGCGGCGGGAACCTCGCTCCCAGGGTCGACTACCCGGTGGGCCAGTCCCCCGTGGCGGTCGTCGCCGTGGATCTGAACGGCGACGGCAGGCCCGACCTCGCCGTCGCCGACAGCGGCCCCATCGGCCTGCCGGGCAACGGCGCGGTGAGCGTGCTCCTGAACCAGGGTGACGGTACGTTCGGGCCCAGGGTCGACTACTTCGCCGGCATCACGCCGTGGGCGGTCGCGGCGGCGGATCTGAACGGCGACGGCAAGGCCAACCTCGTCGTCGCGGACCGCGGGAGCTACGACGTGCGCGTGCTCCCGGGCCAGGGGGACGGCACCTTCGCCGCGAGCGTCGCATTCTCCACGGGAGCCATCGAAGCGGCGGACTTCGCGTACCCCAACGGCGTCGCGGTCGCGGACCTGAACGGCGACGGGAGGCTCGACCTCGCGGTCAGCAACTTCGCGACGGCCCCGGGCTCGAAGAACGTGAGCGTGCTCTTCGGCTTCTGCGCGCCGTAGGCCCTCGCGGCCGCCGACCTTCTTGTCGCGCGTCCGCCACCGTGCGATGCGCGTCGCCATGAAGAGGCCAATCGTCCGCCGGTTCGTGCACCTGCTGGTCCCCGTCGTCGCGCTCGCCGGCGCCTGCGCCGCGCCTCCGCCTCCGCCCGCGCCCGCGCCCGTCGCGGCGCCGGCGCCTCCGCCCGCACCGCCGGCACCGGCGCCTCCGCCCCCACCCCCGGCGCAGACGGTCGCCGCCCCTGCGCCTCCCCCGCCGCCGCCGGCCGAGACGGCGAAGCCGGCCGAGCCACCCAAGCCTGCGGCGGTGGTGCACCGGGGGGAGGCGGTCTACTACGACGCCAACGCGCGGGGCGCGTGCGCGCTCACCTTCGGTCGCGACGCGGCGGTGCTCTCGGCGCCGGACGCCGTGTACAACAAGATCGAGGCCTGCGGGCAGTGCCTGGAGGTCACCGGGCCGGGGGGGACGGCGGTCATCCAGGTCGTCGACCGCTGCCACGACTGTGCCGACAACCGCCTCGTGATCAACAAGCCCGCCTTCGACCAGATCGCCGGCAGGGCCTCGAAGGGCCTGGAGGAGGTGAGCTGGAAGGTCGTGCCATGCGCCGTCTCGGGCAACCTGGCGTTTCGCATCAAGCAGACCAGCTCGGAGTATTGGACCGCCGTCCAGGTGCGGAACCACCGCGTGGGCGTGAAGGGCGTCGACTTCAGGCGGGGTGACCAGTGGGTGCCGATGAGCCGGTCCAACGACAACTACTTCGTGGCCGAGAAGGGGGTCGGCAAAGGCGCGATGCGGCTCCGCGTCACGTCGGTGGACGGGCAGGTGGTCGAGCAGACGTTCGAGAAGTGGAAGGACGGGGAGACGTACAAGGGAGACGTGCAGTTCAAGTAGGCGTCGCGGGCGACCGAGCGCTGGAGATCCTGCGTGAAGATCGGGTCGTTCGCTGCGCAGGCGTCCTGGGATTCGAGCGGGCGCGTCCTGCTCCGCGCGCTACCCTTTCACCCGCCGGAGCAGCTCCGCGCCGCGCGCCGGCCGCCCCTCGTCGGGCCCGCTCGGCTCGCTCGGGATCGGCGGCTCGGCGAGCGATCTCATCCAGGAGGCCAGATGAACATCAGTCCGTGGCGGCTGCTCCTCTCGGGGCTCCTCGGCGTTGGGCTCACGGTCTTTCTCTACTGGATCTACCAGCACCACCCGGCGTGGGTGTGGCCGTGGGGCGCCATGCTGTTCCTGCTGCTGGTGATGGCGGCGCTCGTCGCGCTGGTCGTCATCGGTCACCTGCGGCGCCGCCAGGACGGCTGAGGGCCTCCCCGTGAGGCGCGCGCCGGCGCGGCGCCATTCCTCGATCGAAGACCTCGCCGATCCGATCGAAGACCGCGCTCTCCACCAGCGAAGCGCTCGGCGTTACGACGTCGGACATGCACTACAACGTCGTCATCGTGGGAGGCGGCCCCTCCGGCCTCTCGGGGGCGCTCGCCCTGGCTCGCGCGCGCAAGCGCGTCCTCGTCTGCGACGCGGGTCCGCGGCGCAACGCGGCCGCGGAGCACATCCACAACTTCGTGACGCGGGACGGCACCACGCCGGACGAATTCCGGCGCATCGGCCGCCAGCAGCTCGCCGGCTACCCGAACGTACGGGTACAGGACGCGCGCGTCGAAGCCATCACGGGGACGCGCGGCGCGTTTCGCGTGGCCCTCGGGTCGGAGGTCGTCGAAGCGCGCCGCGTCCTGCTCTGCACGGGGATGATCGACGAGATGCTCCCGATCGACGGGTTCCGCGAGCTCTGGGGACGCGCCATCTTCCAGTGCCCGTACTGCCACGGCTGGGAGGCGCAGGACCGCCGATGGGGGGTCCTCGCGCTCGCGTCGGCCGCGTCGCACCTCCTCCCGTTCGCCCTCCAGGCACGGGGATGGAACGCGCAACGTCGTCGTCTTCACGAGCGGCTCCTTCGTCGTGCCGGAGGACACGAGCGCCGCGCTGCGGGCCGCGGGGATCCGGCTCGAGACGGCCCCCGTGGCGCGCCTCGTCGCGCGGGAGAACCGGCTCGAGGCCGTCGAGCTCGCGAACGGCACGGCCGTGCCCTGCGACGTGCTCTTCGCGCATCCTCCGCAGAGACAGGTCGAGCTGGTCCGTGCCCTCGGCGTCGCGCTCGACGACGACGGCCTCGTCCGGGTCGACCCGATGAAGCGAGAGACCTCCGTGCCAGGCATCTACGCATCGGGCAATCTGACGACGCGCATGCAAGCCGCCATCATGGCGGCCTCCTCGGGCATGCAGACGGCGGCGATGCTGAACCTCAATCTCACGATGGAGCTCGCGTCGACCGGGGCGCTGTGATGGGCCTCGAAGACGAGCGAGCTCGTCAGCGGGGGCGCGAGCCGTGCGTCCGGGCGGCTCGCCACGCGGCCGGCGTGGCGCCGTGGGCGCGGCGGAACATCCGGATGAAGTGCGTCGCGTCCGCATAACCGACGCGCTCGGCGACGACGTCGATGCGTTCGTCGGAGTGAAGCAAGAGCCGCCGCGCCTCGGCCATGCGTCCGCTCGTGATCCAGTCGCCGGCGCTGCGTCCGGTGGATCGCGTCAGCGCGGCGGTCACGTAGGTCGGGCGGCGTCCGATCGCGGCGGCGACGTCCTCGAGCGTCAGGCGGCGAAGGCAGTTGCGCTCGATGAAGCGGAGGGCGTCCGCGACGACGCCGCCCCCGTGACCAGGACGGGGCGCGATCGCGCTCTCGGCGCGGTCGACCTCGGCCAGGATGAGCGTGAGCAAGCTGCGCTGGATCGCGTCGAGCGTGTCGCTCGGCCCGCGCGGCGCGCCCGAATTGGCTTCGAGCTGCACGAAAGAGCCCCTGGAGGTACTCGTGGCGCGCCGAGGGGATGTGGACGACCGCCGCCCCTCCGTCGCGCACCCTCTCGAACGGCTCGAGGAGCGACGCGGCGGCGTCCGCGGCAAAGCAGGGTACGCAGAAGGCGAGCCCCCACAGTTGCGGGCGCTGCCGCTCCAGCATGCGATGCGGCTCGCCCGCGGGCACGATCAGCACGTCGCCCTCGCGGAGGTTCCAGTCGCCGTTCTGCTCCACGCGCGACTGCCCACCCGTGTAGAACGCGAGCGCCGCGTAGCTGTGCGTGACGGCCATCCGGCAAGCGGGGGCCTCGTCGCCGAGCTCCTGTCGCGCGGCAACGACGGGCCAGCCGCTGTCCACCAGGTCGTCACGGGCGATGGGGCCGAGCCGTTTCACGCTCGGATCAAATACCACATGCGAGGTGCGCGGTTCCGCGGGCGCGTGCGCGTGCGGACGCAGTGCTACGGCACCCGCCGGAGCAGGGCCTCCCCGCTCTCCGGCCGCTCCTCGTCGGGCCCGAGGCACGCCATCGCCAGCGCGCGGAACGGGGCCAGCTCTTCCTCGGCGGAGCCGGCACCTTCGAGCCGCACCAGCACGTCCTCCAGCACTCGCCCGTAGCCGTACACGTCGTCCCGCGGGTCGGCCGGGCGGCCGGCGAGGCGCTCGGGGGAGAGGTAGCCCGCGCTGCCTCCGCCCTCCTCGGGCGCGCCGATGGGGCGGGCGATGCCGAAGTCGCCGAGCACCGGATCGTTCGGCTGGCGGAAGAGGACGTTCGCGGGCTTCACGTCGGCGTGGACGAGGCCGTGGGCGTGGACGCGGGCCAGGGCGTGGGCGAGCCTTCGGGCCCAGCGGGCGATCGGGGCGAGGGCGGTGAGGTCGCCCGTGCGGAGCATGTCGCGCACGGAGCCACGTGCGACCCACTCCAGCGCGAGCCAGCCCTGCGCCGGGTCGGCGTCGAGGACGCGGAGGACGCCCGGGCCGGCGAGCGAGACGGCGGTGCGGGCCTCGCGCTCGAGCAGCGCGCGGTCGTTGCCGCGGCCGTGGTAGACCTTGAAGGCCACCTTGCGGCCGAGGATCTCGTCCTCCGCCTCGTAGACGGCGCCCGCGCCGCCGCGCGCCACCTCGCGCAGCAGGCGGTAGGGGCCCGCGGCCGAGGCGCCGGCGGAGGCGACGACGGTGGACTCGTCCGATCGGCGCGCGACGTTCCGGCCGGTAGCCGAGCGACGCGCTCCAGCGCCGGTGCCGCTCCCGCGCGCCGGGAGCGTCGATTTCGCGGGCGAGGACGCGCTCGACGGCGCCGACGGCGCGCGCGAGCTGGCCGGAGCCGGCGTAGAGGTCGGCGGCGAGGATCAGGCCGGGCGTGGAGGCGATGCCCTCGAGGACGCGGAGCGCGCCCTGGTCGTCGCCGCGCGAGGCGAGGATGTCGGCGCACGCGACGCGGATGGGCTCGGGGACGACGCGCGTTCCCGCGCCGCGCAGGGCCCAGGTGACCGCCGTGGCCTCCAGCACCGTGCCGCGGACCTGGCGGAGGAGGGCGATCGCCTCGTCGACGCCGGGGCCGCCGGGGAGGCCGGCGAGCGCGAGGCGCTGGACGGCGAGGGGCGGGTCGCGGGGCTCGGCGGCATCGACGGCGGCGTAGCGGTCCGGGGCAGGGTCGGAGGGCTTGCTGTCGCGCGGTGCGTGCGGGGCCTCCGCCTCGTCCGCCGGCGCGTCGGACGGATCCGCGTTGAGCCAGGCGCGGACACGGGAGAACAGGCTCATGGCTCGTACGATCGGGAGAAGCTCCGTCTCGTCGTCGCCGGGCGCTTCCGGGCGAGCGGGCGGGACGCGCAGGCGAACGGGGCCGCCGCGCGTCGCGCGGATCTCGTCGCCGTGGCAGAGCTCGACCCGGGGCCCGAGCTGGTAGTCGCCAAGGAACGCCTGCGGGGCCGCGCGGGCGTCGGCGAGGGGCTTGAGCACGACGAACGACTCGTCCGCCACGAAGTCGAGGCCCACGCGGAACCCGCCGGTCACGAGGTCGCCGAGCGGCAGGACGTACCGCCAGCCGGCGATCTCGACCGCGAAGTGGCCGCCGATCTCCATGTGGCCGAGCGGCGTGGGCTCGTCCCGGGAGAGGTAGATGGGCTCGACGACGCAGGGGACGCCGCCGCCCAGGACGAGCTTGAGGCCGTCGCCGACGGGGATCTTGCCCGCGATGCGGGCGCCGGCGAGCAAGGTGCCGTTGCGGGTGTCCAGGTCCTCGACGAAGACGCCCTCGGCCCCGCGGCCAGATGCGCAGGTGGCGCCGGCTCACGGCCTTGGAGCCGATGATGATGGTGGCGTCGCCGCGGCCGATGGTCACCTCGGCGCCGAGCGCGTAGCGGCGGAGGGTGCCGTCGATCGCGAGGTCGACGACGGGGCCGCGCACCAGGCGGGCGCGGATGGCGCGGGCCGCCTCGACGAGGCGCGGGTCGCTCCGCGTCTCGAGCGCCTGCCGGCACAGGTCGAGGGCGGCGCGGCGCTCGGCGGTGCGGTCGAGGTCCGCGACGCGGCGGAGGGTGCTCTCGATCTCGCGCACGTCCCGCGTCGCGCGCTCGCTTTCGCGGAGGCGCTCCTCGAGCCGCTCGATGGCGCCGGCGGCCGTCAGCACGCGCACCTCGGACTCGTGGTCGCCACCGAGGGCGTAGGCGTCGGCGGCCCGCTCGAGCTCGCCGGCCTCCTCCAGCTCGCGCGCCACGGCGAGCACCTCGCTCTCGAGGAAGGAGCCGCCGCTCTTGCGCAGCGTGTCGAAGGCGACGAGCGCCTTCCGCCCGCGGGCCTTCCTGCGCAGATCCTCGCTCTCGGCGCGCTCGGCGGCGAGGGCGCAGAAGGCGATGCGCTTCTCCACCGAGGGCTCGGCGTCGGCGCGGAGCAGGAGGACCCGGGCCGCGTCGTCCGGGAGGCCGGCCTCCATGTAGAGATCCGCCGCTTGGCCGAGGAATCGCCCGCGTTCTCCCGCTCGCGCGCCTCCCTGGCCCGCCGGCCCTCGCGCTTTCCCTTGGACGCGAACAGATCGAAGAGACCCACGACCCCCCCATGCTAGCCGAGAGATCGGGGCGATTCACTGCCCCTTTTGCGTGTTGACGGGAGGGCTGCCCT
Organism: uncultured delta proteobacterium; assembly: GCA_963827955.1. Taxonomy (GTDB): domain Bacteria; phylum Myxococcota_A; class Polyangia; order Polyangiales; family Polyangiaceae; genus CAWHDJ01. Next base: position 204,237 of record CAWHDJ010000019.1, read on the forward strand.
ACGCGTAGCGATGGAGAAGAGCGCATGTCGACCCAGAACCGCCTCGGCGAGCTCCTCGTCCGCGAGAAGCTCATCAGCCTCCAACAGCTCCGCCAGGCCCAGGAGGAGCAGCGCAAGTCGGGCAACAACCTGGGCTTCGCCCTCGCCAAGCTGGGGTACATCTCGGACGGGGAGATCACCAACTTCCTCTCCTCCCAGTACCGCGTCCCGGCCGTCAACCTCGACGAGTACGAGATCGACCCCGAGATCACGAAGCTCGTCTCGCGCGAGGTCTGCGACAAGCACAAGATCATCCCCCTCTCCCGCACGGGCAACTCGCTCGTCGTGGCGATGGCGGACCCGACCAACCTCCACGCCATCGACGACATCAAGTTCCTGACCGGCTTCAACGTCGAGCCCGTGGTCGCGTCGGAGACGGCGATCGCGGGGGCGCTGGAGCGGGCCTTCACCGCCGCAGACCCAGTCGTACGACGAGGTGCTCTCGGAGTTCGAGCAGGAGGACGTCGAGTTCTCCGTCGACGCCGACGACGTGAACATCCTCGAGCTGGAGAAGGCGGCGGAGGGCGCGCCCGTCGTGCGCCTCGTCAACGCCATCCTCCTCAACGCCATCAAGAAGGGGGCGAGCGACATCCACGTCGAGCCGTACGAGAAGAAGCTCCGCGTCCGGTACCGCATCGACGGCGTGCTGATCGAGGAGATGCAGCCGCCGCTGAAGCTGAAGAACGCCCTCTCGAGCCGCCTCAAGATCATGGCCTCGCTCGACATCGCCGAGCGGCGCCTCCCGCAGGACGGCCGCATCAAGCTGAAGATGGGCAAGGGCAGGGAGATGGACTTCCGCGTCTCCGTCCTGCCCACGATCTGGGGCGAGAAGATCGTCCTCCGCCTCCTCGACAAGGGCAACCTCCAGCTCGACATGACCAAGCTCGGCTTCGACGTGAAGCCGCTCGGCGACTTCCAGTGGGCGATCAACCAGCCCTGGGGCATGGTGCTCGTCACCGGGCCCACCGGCTCGGGCAAGACGACGACGCTCTACTCGGCGCTCAGCGATCTGAACAAGATCGCGCACAACATCAGCACGGCCGAGGATCCGGTCGAGTACAACCTCCACGGCATCAACCAGGTGCAGATGCACGACGAGATCGGCCTCAACTTCGCGGCCGCGCTGCGCTCCTTCCTCCGGCAGGACCCGGACATCATCATGGTCGGCGAGATCCGCGACTTCGAAACGGCCGAGATCGCGGTCAAGGCCGCGCTCACCGGCCACATGGTGCTCTCCACGCTGCACACCAACGACGCGCCGTCGACCATCTCGCGCCTCCTCAACATGGGCGTCGAGCCCTTCCTCATCACGGCCAGCGTCAACCTGGTCCTGGCCCAGCGCCTCGCCCGCAAGATGCTGCCCGGACTGCAAGGCGCCCCATCAAGGTGGAGCAGCAGGTGCTCGCCGACTTCGGCTTCACGCCCGAGCAGATCGCGACGCGCGCAGCTCGTCAAGGGCACCGGCTGCAAGACGTGCAACGGCTCGGGCTACAAGGGGCGCGTCGCGCTCTACGAGGTGATGCGCTTCAACGAGGGCCTCAAGGAGATGGTGCTCCAGGGCGCGTCGACCGCCGAGCTCAAGGCGGCGGCGGTGAAGAACGGGATGATGCACCCTGCGGATGAGCGGCATCGAGAAGGTGCTGCAGGGCGTCACGACGACCGAGGAGGTCGGCCGCGTGACGATGGGAGACTAGCCGGATGGCCGAGGAACACGCCCCGCAGGGGCAGGAGCCGCTCAAGTACAACCTCCAGCAGCTCCTCCGCGCGATGGTCGAGAAGGGCGCGAGCGACATGCACATCACGGCCGGCTCGCCGCCGGTGCTGCGCATCGACGGCTCGGTCGTCCCGCTCAAGCTGCCGGCGCTCAGCAAGCACGACACCAAGACGCTCTGCTACGAGATGCTCACCGAGGAGCAGCGCACGAAGTTCGAGGAGACGAACGAGCTCGACCTGTCCTTCCCGCTCCGCAACGTCTCCCGCTTCCGCGCCAACATCTTCGTCCAGCGCGGCGCGGTGGCCGGCGCCTTCCGCCAGATCCCGTTCAAGATCCTGAGCTTCGACGATCTGGGGCTGCCGCCGATCTGCGCGGAGGTCGCCAACAAGCCGCGCGGCCTCGTGCTGGTCACCGGGCCCACCGGCTCGGGCAAGAGCACCACGCTCGCGAGCATCATCGACAAGATCAACGCGGAGCAGCGGCTCCACATCATGACGATCGAGGACCCGATCGAGTACCTGCACTCGCACAAGATGAGCATCGTGAACCAGCGCGAGGTCGGCGCGGACACGGCGTCGTTCAAGGAGGCGCTGAAGTACGTCCTCCGCCAGGATCCGGACGTGGTGCTCGTCGGCGAGATGCGCAACCTCGAGACGATCGAGGCGGCGCTGACCATCGCCGAGACGGGCCACCTCGTCTTCGCCACGCTTCACACGAACTCGGCGGTGCAGCTCGATCAACCGCATCATCGACGTCTTCTCGCCCGCACCAGCAGGCGCAGGTGCGCGCCCAGCTCTCGTTCACGCTCATGGCCGTGATGACGCAGACCCTGCTCCCGCGCGCCGGCGCCCCGGGCCGCATCCTCGCGATGGAGGTGATGGTCCCCAACGCCGCCATCCGGAACCTGATCCGCGAGGACAAGCTGCACCAGATCTACTCGCAGATGCAGGTCGGCCAGTCGGGGAGCGGGATGCAGACGATGAACCAGGCGCTCTACGGCCTTTACCAGAAGCGGGTGATCACGCTGGAGACGGCCATGGAGCACGCCGGCGACCCCGACGAGTTCCGCTCGATGCTCGAGGGGCGGGGAATGGGCACCGTCGCGCTCCGCGCAGCGCCCGCGCTGATGAACGGTCGAGAACGACGACCCGCTCGTCAGCGTCCGCGTTCACGTCCACGCAGCCGGACCCGGGCACTCCGGCGCGCAAAAACGCGCGCTGTTCGGCCGCTCACCCCACGAAAAGGCACCTGAAAATTCGGTCCTTTGCGGCGACCAGTGGCATACTTTTGACATCTCACCAACCGTTCAGTAGGGTATGTCGCCGATGCAGGGTCTAACCGATCGCCAGCAGCAGGTGCTTCACTACATCCGCCAGTCGATCAACGAGCGCGGCTACCCGCCGACGCTCCGCGAGATTGGCGCCCACATGGGGATCCGCTCCACCAACGGGGTGAACGATCACCTGCGCGCACTCGAGCGAAAGGGCTACCTCACGCGGGAGGACATGAAGAGCCGTGCCCTCCGTCCCGCGCTGATCTCGAACCCGAGCGAGCGCAACGGCGAGCCGGCTCCGCGCGCCGCCGGCGGCGAGTCCGGCTCGCCGGCCAACGACCAGGGGGCCGACATCGTCGACATCCCCGTCGTCGGCCGCATCGCCGCCGGCCTGCCGCTCCTCGCCGAGGAGCACGTCCTGGACACGGTGCGCATCGAGCGCAGCATGGTCCGTGGCGGACGGGACGTCTTCGGCCTGAGGGTGAACGGCGACTCGATGATCGAGGCCGGCATCTTCAGCGGCGACTACATCTTCGTCCGCAAGCAGATCACGGCGCAGCGGGGCGACATCGTGGTGGCGCTCATCGGCGACGAGGCGACGGTGAAGTACTTCTTCCCGGAGAAGGACTACATCAGCTTCAAGCCCGCGAACGCCAAGATGGCCCCCATCCTCGTCCGCGCCACCGACTTCCGCCCGACGATGCTGCTCGGCGTCGTGGTCGGCGTGTACCGCAAGCTCTGATCAACCGCTTCCCGGCAAGAGCCCGCGCAGCGCCTCGTCCCACCGATCCAGCGTCCGCGCTTGGCTGAACTGCGCCTGATAGACGGCGTGGCACCGGGCCTGGAGCGCTCGATGAGCGTGGCCCGTTCCTTCGCCATCGCGCGGAGCGCGGCGGCCACGTCGTCGAGCCGGTCGGGGGAGAGCACCCAGCCGAGCCGGTGCTCCAGGATCCACCGCGCGGGCGACGAGCCCTCCGGCCCCGAGAAGATCACGGGCCTGCCCGCCGCCAGGGATCCGAAGAACTTCGACGGCACCACGACCCCGGTCCACTCGGGCCTCAGGCTGGCGACGTGGACATCGGCGGCGGCGAGGCGGCGCTCCAGCTCCGGCTCGGCGCAGAAGCCCGCGAAGCCGACGTTGGTGTCGTCGGGCCCGACCGCGCGGCGAAGCTCGTCTGCGCGGTTGCCGCGCACCGCGAAGCAGAACCGGATGGGCGCGTCGCGCAGGCGGCGCGCCAGGGCCAGGATGTCCTGGTACGCGTGCGCCCGGCCGAAGTTGCCCGAGTAGAGCAGCCCCAGCGCGGCGTCGCCGAACAGCTCGCGGCGCACGTCGGCCGGCGGCGGGAGGGGCCGCGCGGGCTCCGAGAGCGCCCACGGCACGAGCGTGACCTCGCGTGCGGAGTGCCCGTACGCGTGCAGGCGCTCGCGCATGCAGGGCCCGAGGTCCGCCACGAGGTCGCAGGCGCGGTACCCGGCGGCCGCCGCCGCGCCGAGCGCGCGCGCCACCCCCGAGGCAGGGTCGAGCAGGCCGTCCGCGATCGCGGCCTCCGGGTAGAGATCGTGCGCCCAGTGCGCGACGCGCACGCCGGGGCGCATCCGCTTGAGGACGGGGGCGACGGCGACGCTCATCACCGGATCCGTGCCCACCAGCACCACGTCGGCCGGTGTGCTCCTCGCGCCGGCGAGCGCGCCCCACGCGCCGATCATCCACGCCGCGTTGGCGAGCCTCCCCACGCTCGAGGCCTGGCGCAGCGGCGGGCGCCACACGCGGCGGAAGTCGACCCCGTTCCACCGCTCGCGGGCCGCGTAGCGCAGGGCCTCGTCGCGGCACCCGCGGTTGCCCGGCATGGCCACGACCTCCCAGCCGCGGGCGGCGAGCCCCTCGCACAGCCCGTCGAACTGACGGGCGCTCACCACGTCGTCCGGGTGCATGTAGTGGTAGAGCACCGTTACGCGCGGCACCGCGCCTTGTTAGCGCAGGCCGCGCAGTGCGAGAAGCCTCGGCGCTCCTTTCGTCGTTTGCCCGCCCACGCCGGCGCTAGGATGCGCCGATGGTGCAGCCGCCCCCTCCTCCCGCCGCCGCCCGGCCCATGCTCTCCCCCGCGCAGCGCTACCGCACCCTCGGTACCACCGCCCTGGTGCTCGGCATCCTGGAGCTGCTCTATTGCCTGCAGCGCCTCCTGGCCCAGCTCTTCCGGGGCTCCATCGCCGACGTCCAGCGATCCATGCTCCCCGATGTGCCGGGGGGGCCGGACATGCAGGCCGTGATGGATGCCGCGCGGGACCTCACCGCCAAGATCGCGCTCTGGGAGACCCTGCGCACCATCCCGTTCCTCGTGGCCACCGGCTTCCTCCTGTGGATCGCGCTGCGGATCCGCGAGGGGGACGCGCGGGCCCTCTTCACCGCGCGCAGGTGGGTGCTCGCCGCCTTCGCGGCGATCGCCGTCGGCGTCGTGATCCAGGTCGTCTGGACCCTGCCGGCCATGGCGGAGTACCAGCGCCGCATCGTAGGATCCATCGCCCCGCTGGCGGGGGGCGACGCCACCCCCGTCGACGTGAAGGAGCTGGTGTCGTTCCATCGGCACCCTCGCCGCCGTCATGGCGGTCGTGGGGGGCACGGCCGTGCTCTCGGCGTGGCCGATCGTCCTCTACGTCTGGGCGGGCAGGCTCATCCGCGAGACCCTGCCTCCGGCGCCCCGGTGAACGCTTTCGCGCCCGGACCACGGGAAATCGGGCACGAACCCAGCGCGATCTGAGGTAGGCGAGGTTGCGTCTGGCCCGCCGCTGGTTCAGGGAGGGGCCGCCCATGCGTCCCGCCGACGAGCTCCGGGAGATGCTCCGCCTGGCGGTGCCCATCGCCTTCGCCCAGGTCGCGCTCATGACCATGGGCCTCGTCGACGCCGCGCTGGTCGGCCGGGTCTCGGACGCGGACCTTGCCGCCGTCTCGATCGGCAACGCCATCTACTTCGCGGTGATCTGCGCGCCGATGGGCGTGACCATGGCGGTCGAGCCGCTCACCTCGCAGGCCGTCGGCGCCGGCGACGTGCCCCGCGCCTGGAACGGGCTGCGCGCCGGGATCGTCGCCTGCCTCCTGCTCTCGATCCCCACCATGATCGCCGTGGCGGCGTCCCCGTACCTGCTCGCCCTGTTCGACGTCGACCCCACCGTGATCCCGTCGGCGACCCGCTACGTCTGGGCGCGCATCGCGAGCGTCCCGTTCTGGCTCCTCTTCATGGCGGGCAAGGCGTACCTCGAGGCGCGGGGCATCACGCGGCCGCTCCTGGTCGGCGGCTGGGCCGCCAACGTCCTCAACTTCGCCGTCGTCGGCGCCCTCGTGTTCGGCGACCGCGCCCTCGCGGCGGTCGGCCTCCACGGCGCCGGGCTGCCCGCGCTCGGCAGCCTGGGCGCGGGCATCGGCACGTCGATCTCCACCGCGGTGCTCGCGGCCATCGCGCTCGGCGCCGCCTGGCGCGCGAGGCCCGAGGGCGCGAGCATCCTCCCGCGCGCCGACGAGCGCGCCGAGCTCCGCGCCACGACCGAGAAGCTGATCCGCGTCGGCCTGCCCATGGGCTTGCAGCTCTTCACCGAGGCGGGCGCCTTCACGCTCGCGACCGTGCTCGTCGGCCGGCTCGGCGCATCCATCTCGGCGGCGCACCAGATCGCGATGAGCATGGCGAGCTACACCTACATGGGCGTCATCGGCATCAGCTCGGCCACCGCCGTGCGCGTGGGCCGGGCCATCGGCGCGCAGGAGGAGCGCGGCCCCCGCCGCGCGTGGCTCGTCGGCCTCGGGCTCGTCGTCGTCTACATGGGGGGCTGCGGCATCGCCTTCCTCACCCTCGGCCGCGTGCTCGCCGAGATCTTCACCCCCGACGACAAGGTCGTGGTCGTCGCGGTGGACCTGCTCCGGATCGCCGCGGGCTTCCAGCTCTTCGACGGCATCCAGGGCGTCGCCGGCGGCGCCCTGCGCGGCGCCGCCGACACGCGCTTCGCCTCGCTGGCGAACGTCTTCAGCCACTGGTGCGTGGGCCTGCCGCTCGCGATCCTGCTCGCCTTCTCGCTCGGGCGCGGCGCGGAGGGGCTCTGGTGGGGGCTCCTCGTCGGGCTCGGCGTGGCGGCGGTGGCGCTCTCCGCGCGCATCTACTGGATCTCGAGGAAGCGGATCGAGGCGGTGTAGGGGAGGGGAGGCCGTGGCCCCGACGCGCCTTGCGGGCGGGCGGCCGAGCCACCATCATCCCGCCCACATGAACGCCTTGCTTCGCCCCCTCGGCCTCGTCGCCCTGCCCGCCGCCCTCGCCCTCACCTTCTGCGCACCCACCACCCGCGACCTCGGGAGCGGCAGCGGCGGCGGAGGCGCGTCGAGCGCGTCGACCTCGTCCCACGCGTCCAGCACATCCCACGCGTCCAGCGCATCCCACGCGTCCAGCGCATCGAGCGGGGCAGGCGCCTCCGGCTCGTCGACCTCGACCGGCACCGGGGGCGCGCTCGGCTGCGGCGGGGGGCAGACCGCGTGCGCCTCGGGCTGCTCGGACCTGACGACCGACACCGACTGCGGCGCGTGCGGGCACGCGTGCGGCACGGGGTCGAGCTGCACGAGCGGCTTCTGCACCCCCGTCGCGGTGTGCTCGGGGGTGGGCAACAGCGGGTATCTCACGAGCCTCGGGACCGCGGCGTTCGTCACCGCGGGCCAGACGCTCTTCACGTGCGATTCCACGCAGACGAACGCGATGGCGACGAGCTTCTATTCGACCAAGCTCAACGGCTTCTCGTTCACGGGCGCCGCGGCCAGCGGCCAGTACGCCTACTTCCCGAGCCACGTCGTCACGTTCAACTCGAACTCGCTCTACCAGACGGCGGGCACGGCATCGACCTTCCAGGACATCTACGATCCCTCGAACGGATCCGCGACGGCGATCGTCGATTGGGCGAAGGGCTTCGTCTACATCGGGTACCCGACCTCCATCGATCGCCTCGAAGCCTTGCAGGCCGGGGACGCTGGCGTCCCGGTGTACGGGTGCGTGCAGGGCATCGGGTCGCTCGTGAGCGCGGCGGCGTACGGCGGCAAGCTCTTCTACGCCGACGGCTCCACCAACGACATCCGCTGGGAGAGCGCCGGCAAGACGAACTGCTCGACCGAGACGACCCTCGCCTCCGGCCTCACGGGGCCCGGAGCGCTGGCCACGGACGGGACCATCGCGGCCTTCGCCGACGCGAACGGCGTGTACGCCTGCAACGCGGCGCTGGGCTGCGTCCCGCAGGCGACGCCGACCCCACTGGCCACGAACCAGGGGGCGGTCGCGCAGATCGTCCTCGACACGGCGACGCCGCCCAACCTCTACTGGGTCGGCGCGTCCGGCCTCGTCGAGTGCTCGAGCGACCCGACCGTCTGCCAGAACAAGCCCACGGTGATCCTGCCCAACGTCACCCCCACGGGCACCGGCGGCATCCTCGTCGACGCGACGTACGTCTACTACGTGGAGGGGAGCGTGCTCAACCGCGTCGCGAAGTAGCGCCCTCCGGCCCCTGCGCCTCCCCGCGCCCGGCGCCCTCGCCCTGGTCCTCGAGGAGCGCCAGGGGGTCGAACGACGCGTCGCCCGGGGCCCACTCGATTCTGCGTCTCGTAGCGGGAGCACACGCGGTCGAGCTGCTCGAGGCGGGCGAGCGCGCGATCCATCTGGTCGAGCAGCGTCGCGCTCTCCGGGTAGCGCAGGCGGAGCAGCGCCGCCGAGAGCCCCAGGGTCTGGAGCGGCGTGTTCGACAGGTCGCGGACGGCGAGGGCGACGCGGGCGAGGCGCCGTAGCGACTCGGTCTGGGCGTGCGCGCGCATCGCCTCGTGCTCCCTGCGGAGCAGGCGCCTCCGGTGGAGCACGATGCCGACCGCGACGGCGCCGAACGCCAGGCTCCCCCAGGGCTCGCCCCACGCGAGGTGCGCGCGCACGGCGGGATCGAAGGCGGCGTACTGCACGGCCGCGGCGAGCGTGTACGCGGCGATGCAAGCCACGCCCGCCCAGAAGGGCGCCGGCGCGACGAGGGCGAGCGTCAGCACGGCGAGCTTGTGCGACTGGAAGGGGATCCAGAGGCGGGGCTCGCGCGCCAGCACGTCGTCCGCGGTCCAGAGCGCCACGAGGATCGCCGCCGTGTTGGCGAGGACGGCGAAGGCGGAGAGGGCCTGGGTCGGGCGGCGGCGACGGGCCACGAGCGCCAGGAGGAGCGCGGCCATCACGCCGAGGGCGACGAGGTAGGCGGGCAGCAGGCGGCCGTGGCTCGTCTGCCAGAACGCGGCGTCCAGCGTCAGGCCCACGAGGCCGATGATTTGGAGGGCCACGGCGGATCTCCACGCCGCGCGCGCCACGTCGAAGGACGTCATGCCGGCGCCCCGCCCACGATCGACCGGAGCTGGTCGAGGGAGATGGGCTTCTGGTAGACGTGGGCGGCCTCCACCCGGCAGGCGCGCTCCACGGCGGGGTGCGTGCGAGCGTGGCCGGTGAGGAAGGCGATCCTCCCGTGGAAGCCGTGCGATCGCAGCCACTCGTACGCGTCGATGCCGTTCGGCTGGTCCGGGCCGAGGTTGACGTCGAGGATGGCGACGTCGCAATCGAGGGCGCGGTCGCCGAGCGCGCGGAAGCTCGTCGAGGCTCTTCGCGGCGACGCAGCCGCGCGCGCAGACCTCGACGACGGTGCACTCGAGCACGTCTAGCAGGTCCGGATCGTCGTCGAGGAGGAGCACGGCCCCGGCCTCGCGCGGCGCTCCTTTCTGGCCGTCCGCATGCATCGTCGAAGGCCCAGCACGAGGGTGCAGAGGCGCGCTCAAGGTGGCGCTCGGCCCCCGCCCCGTCCAGTCGTCGACGCTTCGCCCGGCCGCGCGACGGCGACGAGGACGTGCTTGCTCTCCCGTCCGCGCGCGGACGGATACCCTGGAGCGGCCGACAAGCCCGATCCGATCGTCGTGGGCCCGAAGCAAGCGCCGCGTGCGAGGGCGCCCGCCCGGCCGGCCCGCCGGCGTGGGGGCCGCAGCGCCGCGCCTGCGCCGCTCGATCTCGACGCGCAGCTGCCCGCTCTCGCGCTCTGACCTTGCGCCCCTTGCGTTCCCCTGCGCCCTTGCGTTCCTCTTCCCTTATGCGACCGCGCTTCCTGTCCTCGCTCGCGCTCCTCTCCGCCCTCGGCCTCGCCGCGCCCGCCCGCGCGCAGGGCGGCCCCGCGGTGCCCGCGCCGGCGGACAAGCTCCACACGCTCGAGGTGGAGATCGACCGCGACGTCGCCACGCTCGCGAGCGGGAGCTGCGCCGTGGCTTGCCAGGCGCTCGCCTCGATGCGGCACGCCGCCGAGCGCGTCTGCGCGCTCGACCCCGGGCCACGCTGCGAAGGCGCCCGCGCGAAGGTGAAGGACGCCGCGCGCCGCGTCCAGGAGGCGTGCGGGGAGTGCCGGCCGCTGGGTGGGGAGGCGCCTCCGCCGGTGGTGTCGGCGGAGAAGCCCGAGGTGATCGAGCAAGGAGAGGAGCCCCGACCGGCCCCCCCCGCCCCCGGCCCCGCCTCCGCCGGCCTCGCCGCCCGCGCAGCCCACGGCGGATGTCTCGGAGGTCGAGGTCGTGCGAGGGCGGCGCGGTGGGTGCGCGGGCTGCGTCGTCGGCGGCGACGAGGGCGCGGCGGGCGCTGGGTTGCTCGCGGCGGCTTTTGCGATCGCAGCGGGCGTGCGCAGGAGGCGCCGGCGGGGTTGAGCTTCACTCCACCGTGAACGACACCTCGTCGCTCCCGGCCCCCTCGGCCTCCACGCGTACGCGGTGCTCCCCCGGCGCGAGCGCCCACGCCACCTCGAACGGCGCCCGGAGCGTCCTCGGCTGGCCGTCGATGGTGATCCGCAGCGCCTCGACGCCCGCCGGCGCCTCCGCGCGGATCGTGATCGCCTGCCGCGACGCCGCCCCCGGATCGATGGAGAACCGCGCACCGTCCGGTGGGAACGCGATCCGCACCCGCCCCGCGCCCGCCGGCACCGCGCTCCCCGTGCCCGGGCAGAGCGGAGACCACGCCCCCGGCGCCGTCGCCCGCCCCGCCGCCTTCGCCCAGGCCGCGAACGGCCCGTCGAAGCGCTCCACCACGCGCTCCTCCACCACGTCCGCCGGGCAGCCCGGCCCCGCGCGCAGCCCGTTGCGCCGGTCGACGCGCACGCGCTCGTGCATCGCGCAGGGCACCTCGGGCGCAGTGCTCCGGCCGCCCTGCACGACGAAGATCTCCCGCCGCTCGTGCGGGCAGGCGTCGGTCGGCCGCGCGCCGGAGAGCGAGCAGACCTCCGCCTCCTCGATGCGCCCCTCGGGACGAACGAAGCCGCGCACCGGCCGCCCGCGCGCCGCCGCCAGCATCGCGTCGTGGAAGAGCGGCCCCGCGCCGCTGACGCCGCTCACCTCGGCCATCGGCGACCCGTCGAAGTTGCCGACCCAGACGCCCACCGTCACGTCGGGCGTGTAGCCGACCGTCCAGTTGTCGCGGAAGCCCTTGGAGGTGCCCGTCTTGGCCGCGGCGGGGAAGGGGCAGCTCGAGCACGTTGCGCTCGCCGAACGAGGCGAGGCGCGCGTCCCGGTCCGAGAGGATGTCGGTGATCACCGCCGCGGCCCCCTCGTCCATCACGCGGCGCTCCGCGGCGTGCGTCGGCGTGAGCGCCTTGCCGTCCTTGCCGACGGCCGCCTTCACGGCGACGACCGGCCGCCACAGCCCGCCGCGGGCGAGCGTGGCGTACGCGTTGGCGAGCTCGAGGAGCCGCACCTCGCCGTCCCCGAGCGCGACGGCCGCGCCCAGGCGGTCCGCGTCCTCCGCGCGCAGCGAGCGGAGCCCGAGATCGGACAGGCGCTCGAGGACGCCGAACGGGCCGATGGCGTCGGCGGTCCACACGGCGGGGACGTTGTACGAGTCGGCGAGCGCCTCGCGCAGGCGAACGGGGCCGTGGAAGCGGCCGTCGTAGTTGTTGGGTCGGAAGTCCTCGTCGCGCGAGGGGAGCGAGAGTCTCGACGTCCGGGAGCACCGTCGCGGCGGTGAAGCCGAGGCGCTCCATGGCGAGCTCGTAGACGAAGGGCTTGAGCGCGGACCCCGGCTGGCGGAGCGCGATCACGCCGTCGTTCTGCCCGAGGCGCGCCGCGTCGTCGAAGTCGGGCGAGCCCACGTACGCGAGCAGCTCGCCGCTGGCGTTGTCGATCACCACGACGGCCGCCGCGCTCGCCTTCTGACGGGCGAGCGCCCGCACCGTGCCCGCGGGCCAGGACCTCGACCTCGCGCTGGAGGCGCCGGTCGATGGTGAGCGTGATCTCGCTCGTCCTCTCCCGCATCGGCCCTGCGCCCGCGTCGACCCCGCCCCCCATGACCGCGCGGACCAGGTGCGGCGCGCCCATGCTCCCGCCCACGTCGGCGATCGCGATGGGCTCCGCGCGGGCGCGCGCCACCTCGTCCCGCGTCGCGAGGCCGTCGTCGAGCAGCCGGTCGAGGATGCGGTCGCGGCGGCGCTGGAGGCGCGCCGTGCCCTTCCTGGGGTCGTAGAGGGAGGGCCCGCGCGGGATGCCGGCGAGGGCGGCGGCCTCGGCGAGGGAGAGGTCCCGCGGGGGCTTGTCGAAGTAGAAGCGGCTCGCGGCGTCGATGCCGCGGATGCCGGGGCCGAACGAGATCCGGTTCAGGTACTGCTCGAGGATGGCGCGCTTGTCGAGCGCGCGCTCGATGCGCAGGGCGAGCGCCGCCTCCATGAACTTGCCGCGCAGGGTGCGCGGGCGCCGGACGAGGCTCCGCGCGAGCTGCTGGGTGATGGTCGAGGCGCCCGAGACGACGCGCCGGTGCAGGACGAGCTGGCCGAGGGCCCGGGCGATCGCCACGGGGTCGACGCCGAGGTGGTGGGCGAAGCGGTGGTCCTCCGCGGCCAGGATCGCGCGCTGCACACGCTCGCCGACCTCGTCGAGCGGCACCCAGCGGGCCCGCATCCCGTCGCCGGCGCGCAGCTCGCGCAGGACGACGCCGTTCCGGTCGCGCAGCACGGCGCCGGTGCCCGGCGGTCGCGCCTCGGCGAGCTCGGGCGGGAGCGGGGTGAGGGCAGAGGCGACGAAGAGCGCGAGGATCGGGCCGAGGACGACGACGGCGAAGAGGACACGCCGGGCGCGAGAATGGAGGCGGGTGTGCGCGCTCACGGGCGGGCGGTGGGCGGAGGAGGGGCCGGCATTGCGCGGAGTCTAACGCACCTGCGAGGAGGCACCTTCCGAGCCCGAGCCCGGACGCGGGAGGATCGGTCAACCCTCGGCTCGACCGGGTCAACCCTCGGCTCGACCGGGTCAACCCTGCCGTCGGGGGGGTACCCTGCCGTAATTGGGGCACTACCGGAAGATCGGGCTCCGGCTGCGGAAGAGGTGTTGCTCAGAACGTGGCCGCGAAGCTCAGCCCGCCGCCACCGGGGCCGACCCAGGGGGCGAAGCGTGCGCTCTTCGCGTCGTCCACGGGGGGCCCTGGCGCGACGATGACCAGGACCAACCCCGTTACCGCGAGGACGCCCCCTCCGATGATCGCCGCGTAGGACGCCGCCACGAAGTTCTTGATCTCGCTGACGTCGGGCCCGGCGGAGGCCGGGCACACGTTGGCGACGCACTGCGATCGCACCGAGGCGCCCTTCGCGGTCGCGATGGATCCGAAGATCGTCCCGGCGCCGAGCCCCGCGCCCCCGAGCGCCAGCACGAGCGCGCCTGGGGCCCGGGAGCCGTGCTTCTTGTCCGGAGCGGGCGGCGGCGGAGGTGGCGGGGGCGCGGGCGCGGCCGGAGGCGGCGGCGGACCGGGGATGGGCGTGACGCCGGGCGGGGGCCAGGCTTCGGGCTTTGCGCCGGGAGGGGATGCGGGGGACGCGGGCGGGGCGGCTGCCGGACGCGGCGGCGCGGCGGGGGCAAGCGGGGGAGGGGGCGGCGGGTCGGCGAGCGCGGGAGACGCCGCCAGCGCGGCCACGAACGAGAAGGCAACGAGCGGAAGGAAACGCATCGCGCGCACGATAACGAGGGGCGCAGGCGTGCGGAAGGTCCCTCGCCGCCCCGCGCCCTCGGACAGCGCATCGCCGAGAGCGGTTCGCGGTTGGGTTGGTAACGTCTTGGAATCGCGCGTTGGAACCGCGCGCGTGAGCGAGCGGACCGGAGCCCCGCGCGTCAGCAAGGGGACGAGGCGATCCATCCAATCACTCCGCTGCCGCATCATCCACTCGCCCACAGCCAGCCTGCGGCTCTTGACTGGGGTGAGGTGGGAATGCTCGAGCGAGGTGCTGTATGGGGCGTGTGGTCCGCTTGCTCACGCGCGCGGCTCCGGTCCGCTTGCTGACGCGCGCGGTTCTACAGCGTCCTCCCACGCCGTCCAGCCGCGCTTGGCCTTCCACCCGGCCAGCCGCTCGCGCGCGAGGCGGGTGTCCTCGGAGTCCTCGAGCGCGTCGAGCAGCGCCGACCACGCCTCGATGTCGAGCACGGCCGCGGTCGCCTTCCCGTTCGCGTCCATCAGGAATTTCACGTCCTTCAGAGCAGCTGGGAGCGACGACATGCGCACCTCCCGTTCGCCATCAGTGTATCGCCCCGCGGCTCGGCCGCCAGGGACCGTCGACGCAGGCTACTTCCCCCTGAGCCGCGCCCTCAGCGCCTTCTCCGCGTCCGCGAGCGCCGAGCTTCTGCCCAGGCACGTCGCCGCGAGCGTCTCCATCACCACCAGCGTCCGCTCGTCGCCCTCGGCCGCCGCGCGATCGAGCAACCCGGCCTTCTCCGGGCAGGGCGCGTCCCGCAGCGCGAACGCGATCCGCGTCGCCGGCGTCGCGCGGGCGATCACGTCGGCCTTGCGAAGCAGCACCTCGGCGCGCGCCGAGGCCCTGGAGCCGCCGCGCGTGCGCAGGATCTCGTAGAGCACGTCGGGCCCGTCGCTCCCGAGCTTCTGCGCCAGCGCGTCGAAGACCCGGTCCGCCGCCTCGCCGCCCGCGAGGGCGTTGTGCGCCGCGAAGTCGCGCGCGGGCGCCAGCATCGCGGGATCGTGGAACCCCGAAGGGTCGTGATCCGCGAGCGCGAAGAAGGCCTCCGTCGCGTGCGCCCAGTCCCGCGCCGTGGCCGCCTTCCGGAACGTGAGGCGCGCCGCGAGCGCATCGAAGGGCGGGCCGGCGGCCGCTGCCGCCGAAGCCGTCGCCGTCGGGGACGCGGTCGCCGGCACGGCCGGGCCGGGGGACGGGGCAGGGGAGGGGCGCGCGACCATCGCCTTCGAGGGCGTCGGCGTGGATGGCGCCGGCGGCGGTGCGGCCACCGCGGCCTCGCTCGCTCTCTGCGCGTCGCTCCCCCGATCGGCCGAAGACCACTGCCACACCGCCACCGCGGCGAGCCCGAGCACCGCGACCCCCGCGAGGTACGGCCACCGGCGCGCCGGTGCGCTCGACACGACCGCCGCCGCAGGCCTCACCGGCGCCGCCGTCGCCATCGCCGTCGGCCCCGTGTTCGAGGTCGCCCCGTTGTCCGCGCTCGAGCTCGCGCTCGCGCCCGCCTCCGGCCGCGACGACGTCGGCGCGGGAAACTCCCTCGGCAACGCGGGCGGCAGCATCGAAGGCCCCGGGAAGATCGGCGTGGCGTCCCCGATCTGCACGGGCGGCGCCGTGGGCGACCCCACGTCGAGCGCGGCGTCGATCGCCTCGATCACCGCCTCGGCCGTGTCGTAGCGCCCGTCGGGCGCCTTCTCGAGCAGGCGCTGCACCACGGCCTCGAGCGGCGCCGGGACGAAGACCTCGGGCGCGCGCGTCGCGATGGGGGGCGGGCGCGTGGCGGCGTGCTGCTTGAAGAGCGCGACGGGATCCTTCGTGTCGAACGGGTGCCTGCCCGCGAGCATCTCGTAGAGCACGACGCCGAGCGCGTAGAGGTCGGCCCGCGCGTCCACCACGTCCATGCCGAGCGCCGCCTCGGGCGCCAGGTACGCGATGGTGCCGAAGACCGCGCCCGAGGTGGTGATCCGGTCGTCGCTCTGCGAGGCGCGGGACGCGGCGATGACGGAGACCTGCTTCAGCTCCAGCTTCGCGATGCCGAAGTCGATGATCTTCACGACGTCGCGCTCGCCCTCGATCAGCATCACGTTGCGGGGCTTGAGGTCGCGGTGCACGATCCCCATCGCGTGCACCGCGCCGAGCCCGGCGGCGATCTGCTTGGCGATGCGCGCCGCGCGCCCCGAGCTGATCGGCCCGCGCTTGATCACCTCGCGCAGCGTGGTCCCGCGCACGTACTCGAGGACCAGGAAGAACGCGCCGTCCGGCAGCTCGCCGAAGTCGGTGGCCGCGGCCACGTTCGGGTGCTGGATGTGGGCGCCCGCGACGGCCTCGCGCTCGAAGCGGGCCACCATGTCGGGCAGGCCCGCCGCGTCGGGGTGCAGGACCTTGAGCGCCACGTGCTTGTGCATGTGCACGTGCTCGGCGAGGTAGACGGCCCCCACGCCGCCCATGGCGAGCAGGTCCACGATCCGGTACCGCCCCGAGATGACCTCGCCCACGCGCGCCAGCGCCTTCGACCGCGCGGCGGCATCAGCGAGGTTCTCCTTCGGTTCGGGGCGGGACGGGCGCGAGTCCACTGGGCGTCCGACGACACCCTACCCTCCTTCGCGCGTGCCGACCAGACGCACGCGAGGTTACGGATTGACGTCGCCCCCCGATCGCTGCGACCGTCCGCCTCTGATGCGCCCCGCCGCCGGCCTCGGCCTCATCCTCGCCTCGCTGTCGACCGCGTGCTGCGCCACCACCCGCCCGCGATCCGCCTTCCCGGACGCGAACGCTGCCCTCGACCGCATGCACGCCAGCTACGCGTGCGCCAACGGGGTGCAGGGGGAGGCCAAGGTCGACAACTTCTCCAAGCAGGGCCGTGTCCGCGGAAAAGTGTACCTCCTCGCCGTCGTCCCCGATCGCGTCCACTTCGACGCCGAGGCCTTCGGCAGCATGGTCTTCACGCTGACCTCCGACGGGCAGAAGTTCCAGATGCTGGACGTGCGGGACAAGCAGTTCCTCCACGGCCCCGCGAGCCCCTGCAACCTCGCGCGCTTCACCCAGGTCCCGATCCCGGGCCACGCGCTCGTCTCGCTGCTGATGGGGGAGGCGCCCGTCCTCGTGCACCAGCCCGCCGGCGCGACCATCGCGTGGGACAAGGGCGGCTTCTACCGCATCGCCATCGAGAGCACCCACCAGGCGACGCAGGAGATCCACCTCGAGGTGCGCCCGGAGGACGTGAACAAGCCCTGGAACGAGCAGCGCGTGCGGGTCACGGAGGTGCGCGTCACCCAGGCCGGCGTCGATCTGTACGAGGCCACCCTCGGCAACCACCAGGCCGTGCACACCGCGGCGCCGCGCGTCGACCCGGATGGCCTCGACCCGACCATCCCGCCGAGCGGCCCGGCCTGCGACGCGGAGCTGCCCTGGTCGATCCGGATGCAGGTGCCGCACACGGAGCAGGACGTGCTCTTCCAGTACAAGGACGCCAAGTGGAACCCGCCCCTCGTCGCCAACGCTTTCTCGCAGACACCGCCCGGCGGAGTCCGTACGCTCTACGTGACCTGCGACAAAGAGGAGGGGAAGCCGTGACGACCAAGAAGAAGGTGCCGTCCGGCGAGGTGCCGGCGGACCTGGCGGCGGCCCTCGCCGCTGCGCCGGAAGGCAGGGGCGCGCTTCGCCAAGATGCCGCCCTCGCACCGCCGGGAGTACGTGGTCTGGATCGAGGGCGCACGGAACCCGGAGACCCGCGCCCGGCGCGTCGCCGCCGCGGTGCAGCGCATCCTCTCCGGGGCGTGACATTGCGCCACGAATCGCCACGGAACCGCCACATCTTCTCCCGCGCATCTCCCGACCAGGGTGCCGCCGCCCGCGCGTAGGCTCGGCCTCATGATCGGCCTCCGCCACGTGCTCGTGCCCCCGCCACGGTGGCTCCGCCCTCGCCGCGTCGCCCTCGCCAGCGTCGCCGCAGTCGCCGTCACCGCCACCCCGCCCATCGCGCTCGCCGTCCCCGACTCTGCGCGCGAGATCGCCGGCAGCACCCTCGCCCTGCTCCTCGTCGTCGCCGTGACCACCGCCCTCAGCGTCGCGCTGGCGTGGCGCGCGCTCCGGGCGCGGTCCACGCGGAACGCGCGGCTCTGGATGAGCCTCGGCGGCGCGGTGGCCGGGGCGCTGGCCCTCATGATCGCCTACGCGGGGGTGATGCTCCTCCACGGGCGGAGCCCCATCTCCTCCGTGGGCGAGGTCCTCCTCTCGGGCCTCTTCGCGGGCACGCCCCTCGGCTTCCTGTTCGGGACGGCGTACGCCCTCGTGGTGCTCCCGGCGATCCGCGCGGAGGCGGAATCCCTCGCACGACGGGCTCGATCGCGTCGCCTTCGCCGCGGGCGTGGTGCTCCTCGCCGCCGTCGTGGCGGGGGCGCGCATCTCGGGCGCGTGGGCCATGGCGACGCCCTGGCTCTGGCTCGCGCCGGCGGCGGCCCTCGGCGCGGTGCTGGCCCTCGGCGCGGCGGCGCGGATGGTCGTCCGCGTCCGCCTCCTGGCCCGCGTGCAGGAGGGCGACCTCGTGGGGTTCCACGTCGTGCCGCGCTCGGGCCGCGAGGACGAAGTCCCGCTCCTCCCGCTCGTCCGCAGCGCCGATCTGCCGACCGGCGTCCTCGCCGCCACCGGCGCGAGCGCGCCCTACCGCGGCGCCCGCGGCGTCCTCAAGCTCGCGCTGGCTCCCCTCCCGGGCGCCCCGCCTCGCCGCCCGCTGGCGAGCCTGCTCTGGGCCGCGATCGCGCCGCTCGGCCACGCCGCCGTCACGCTCCTCGTCGGCGCCGGCGCCGCGCTCGTCGTGGGCGCCCCGAATCTTCATCTTCTGCGCCTTTCGCGACTGGGGTTGAGCGGCGAGGCGCGTCGCTGGCCGCGGCGCCCCCGCCGTGCGATAACGCCCGCATGGTCGGGGATGGCCGGAGCCCTCTCGCGGAGCTGGTCCGGGCGCTCGCGTTCGCCGCGGACAAGCACCGCCGTCAGCGGCGGAAGGACGCGGAGGCCTCCCCGTACATCAACCACCCCATCGAGCTCTGCGACATCCTGGTCAACGAGGCCGACGTCGCCGACCCGGTCGTCCTCTGCGCCGCCGCCCTCCACGACACGGTGGAGGACACCGACACCACGCTGGAGGAGATCGCCGCCGCCTTCGGGCCCGAGGTGAGCGCGGTGGTGGCCGAGGTCACCGACGACAAGTCCTTGCCCAAGGACGAGCGCAAGCGCCTCCAGGAGGTGCACGCTCCGACCGCGAGCTTCGGCGCCCAGCAGGTCAAGCTCGCCGACAAGATCGCCAACCTGCGCGACCTGTCCGCGCGCCCGCCCGCAACGTGGGGCATCGAGCGCAAGCGCGCCTACTTCGACTGGTGCAAGCGGGTCGTCGACGGCGTGCGCGGGCGGCACCCGGCGCTCGAGGCCCTCTTCGACGCCGCCTACCAGACGCGCCCGTGAGGGAAGAGGACCTCATCCCCGACGTCCGCGACGGCCTCACGCGCGCCGAGCGGGTCATCCTCTGGTGCCTCTCCGAGTGCGAGAAGGAGCGGCCGGGCCGCAACGTCTCGACGGCGATGCTCTACGGGCGCGTGGTCGAGCACGTGAACCTGAGCGTGCCGGAGTTCCAGCGCATCCTCCAGCGGCTCGTCGGGGTGCGATGATCGTCGAGGAATGGGCCGCCGAGTACATCCGCTCGACCGACCTGGCCCACAAGCGCTCGCCCCCACCTCCGCCGCACGACTTCGCGCCGGCGCCTCCGCCGCCCCTCCGCGTCCCGCGTCCCGCCCGCCCGCCGGAGCTGCGCGTCACCTCGCGCGCCCCCAAGTCGCCCGGCCCCGAGGCCCTCCGCGCGCCCGAGCGCCGCGCGGCCCTGCTCCACACCTTCTGCCACCACGAGCTGCAGGCCGCGGAGCTGATGTGCTGGGCCATCCTCGCCTTCCCCGACACACCGGAGGCCTTCCGCCTCGGCCTCCTCCGCATCGCCCGCGACGAGATCCGCCACCTCGCCCTCTACGAGGAGCACCTCGCCGCGCTCGGCTTCGCCTTCGGCGATTTCCCGGTGCGCGACTGGTTCTGGGAGCGCATCCCCCTCGCCCAGGATCCGGTCGCCTTCGTGGCGACGCTCGGGATGGGGCTCGAGGGGGCGAACCTCGACCACACGGCGCGCTTCGCCGAACGCTTCCGGGCCATCGGCGACGAGGCCGGCGCCGCGCTCCAGGAGCGCATCGGCGTGGAGGAGGTCCCGCACGTGCGCTTCGCCCTGCGGTGGTTCTCCCACTGGACGGGCCAGGATCCGGCCCCCTTCGCCGCGTGGTCCGAGCGCCTCCCCCCGCCGCTCTCCCCGCTGCTCATGCGCGGCGCCCCAATCCACCGGGAGGCGCGGCGCGAGGCGGGGTTCTCGGAGGCGTTCGTGGACGAGCTGGCCGCGTGGCAGCCCGGCTAGGGAGCCGTTTGCGCTTGGATTCGGCACGCGCCTACCCACCTACCCGCCTACCAAACGGTAGGCGCGTGCCGAACCCAACCGCGACCCCTAACCGCCGCTCGGGGGGATCTCCTCGGACACCCGCGGCAGCCGGACCTCGAACGTCGTGCCCTCCGCCGCGCTGGAGCGGACGTCGATGTGGCCGCCGTGCGCTTCGGTCATGAGGCGCGCGATGTAGAGCCCGAGCCCCAGCCCGCTGCTGCCGCGCCGGCCGCGCCCGCCGGGCCCTGCCCGGAAGGGCTCGAACAGGCGGGCCACGTCCTCCGGCGGGACGACGCCGCCGTTGTGGATCGAGACGCGCACCACGTCGTCCCTCGTCCCGTCGACGGCGAGGGTGACGGGCTCTCTGGGATCGCCGTGGTGGACGGCGTTGGCCACGAGGTTCGCGATCACCTGCATCACGCGATCCGCGTCCCACTGGCCGGACGGGTCGCCCTCCACCACGACGCCCGACACCTGCCTGCCGGTGGCGTCCTCGACCTCCTGGATCGCGCGCTCGCAGAGCGAGCGCAGGTCCGTCGGGCCCGCGCGCACGGGGACGCGGGCGCCGCGCCGCGCGCGCGCCATGTCGAGGAGCTGGTCGATGAGGCGCGCCATGCGCTGCGCAGAGTTCGCGATGCGCGCGGCGTTCCGGGCCGACGCGTCCTCCAGGCAGGTCGTCTGCAGCAGCACCGCCCCGGCGAGGATCGCGCCCAGCGGGTTGCGCAGATCGTGCGCGAGCACGGCCATCAACGTCTCGTTCATCTGCAGCGCCTGCTCGAGCTGCTCGACGTGGCTCGCGAGCGCCTCCCTCTGCTGCTGGAGCTGGACGAACACCTCGACCTTGCTGCGCAGCGCGTGCGGATCGATCGGCTTGAAGAGGAAGTCGACGGCGCCCGCCTCGTAGCCGCGGAAGAGGCGGCCGGCGTCCCGCGCGCCGGCGGTGACGAAGAGGATCGGGATGTGCTCGGTGCGGGGCGAGCCGCGCATCAGCTCCGCGAGCTCGAAGCCGTCCATCTCGGGCATCTGCACGTCCACGAGCGCGAGCGCGAAGTCCTCGACGAGCAGCCGCTCGAGCGCCTCTGCCCCCGAGCGCGCCCGGACCACCGTCAACCCCGGACGGGCGAGGACGGCCTCCAGCGCCAGGAGGTTGTCCTCGACGTCGTCGACCAGGAGGAGCCGCACGACCCTCGACGGATCGCGGGCGGCGTCGCGGCGCGGCGGCGGGGCGAGGATCCTCGTCGGGCGTGGGCCTGGGTGCTGCGGTTCATCCGGGGAAAGGGTCGTCATGCGCGCCTCTGGTAGATGCGCTCCTCCGGCACGAGCTCGCCGAACGCGATCGCGTGTCGTGAAGGATCGAGGGTCTCCCGCCGGCCCAGGCCGAGGAAACCACGGGGGACGAGCGCGTCGTGGAAGAGCCCGACGGCGCGATCGCGGAGCGAGTGGTCGAAGTAGATGAGCACGTTGCGGCAGGAGATGAGGTGGACCTCGGCGAACACCCCGTCGGTGGCGAGGCTGTGGTCGGCGAAGACGATCTGCGCGCGGAGCGCCCGATCGAAGCGGACCCTCCCGTACGCCGCGGTGTAGTAGTCCGAGAGCGCGCCGCGGCCGCCGGCCTTGCGGTAGCTCTCGCCGAAGCCGGCGGCGCGCCCGAGATCGTAGACCCCTGCCTCGCCCGCCTGGAGGGCGGCGGGGCTGATGTCGGTCGCGTAGAGGAGGCTCCTCCCGAGCAGGCCCTCCTCGTGGAGCAGGATGGCGAGCGAGTAGGCCTCCTCGCCGGCGCCGCAGCCGGCGATCCAGGCGCGGATGAACGGGTAGGTCGCGAGGCGCGGCAGGACCTCGCGCCGGAGCGCGAGGAAGTACGACGGATCGCGGAACATCTCGCTCACCTGGACGGTGAGGAACCGGAACATCGCCGCGAACGCGGCCGGGTCCTCCAGCACGCGGTCGCGGAGCGCGCCGATCGACGGGCAGCCCAGGCTCTCGCGCGCCGCCTCGACGCGTCGCCGCATGGACGACCGCGCGTAGGCGCGGAAATCATGGCAGTACCGCTCGTAGACCACGTCGAGCAGGCGCTCGAGCTCGGCTTCGTTCGGGGCGCTCATCGCCGCAGCCACACCCGGCAGAGGGAGAGCAGCCTGTCGGCGTCGACCGGCTTGGCGAGGTAGTCGTCCGCGCCCGCGGCGATGCAGCGCGCGTGGTCGTCGGGCATCGCCTTCGCCGTGAGGGCGAGGATGGGCAGCCTGGCGCGTCCGTCGCGCTTCCTGATCTCGCGCGTCGCCGTCAGCCCATCCATCTCGGGCATCATGACGTCCATCAGGACGAGGTCCAGCGGCGCGCCGCGGTCGACGATCTCCAGCGCCTCGCGCCCGTTGCGCGCGATCTCCAGCTTCGCCCCCCGGGGCTCGATGAGCCTGGAGAGCGCGAAGATGCTGCGCACGTCGTCCTCGACGAGCAGGATGCGCCGGCCCTCGAAGGCCGCGTCCCGGCTCCTCGCCCGATCGGGCACGCGGCGCTGCTCGGGCGGGAGGCGCGCCTCGACCCCGTGGAGGAAGAGCGTGACCTCGTCCAGGAGGCGCTCCGGCGACTTCGCGCCCTTGACGATGATCGACGGGGCGTAGCGCCGGAGCCGGACCTCGTCGTCGTGATGGATCTCGCGGCCGGTGTGCACGATGACGGGCGGGAAGGCGTACCGCTCGCCCTCGGCCATCTTCTCGAGCAGCTCGTGGCCCGCGGCGTCGGAGAGCGTCAGATCGAGCACCACGCAGTCGAACCCGACCTCCGCGAGCCTCTCCAGGGCCTCGTGCGCCGTGCTCACGCCGACGATCTCCACGCCGTCCGCCGCGAGCAGCGCGGTGATGCTCGCGCGCTGGCCCTCGTCGTCCTCGACCAGCAGGACCCGCCTGAGCCTCCGGGGCATCTGGTGCTCGAGCGGCGCCGGCGCGAGCCCGGGGAGCGCGGGGTCCGCGCGGGGGCCCGAGGGCGCGACGGGGGCGACGGGGGCGACGGGGGCGACGGGGGCGACGGGGGCGAAGCTCGGCGGGGATCGTGAGCTGGAACCTGCTGCCGCGGCCCTCGGTGCTCTCGACCGTGACGTCGCCGCCGAGCAGCCGCGCGAGCTCGCGCGAGATGGACAGGCCGAGCCCCGTGCCGCCGTACTTGCGGCTCGTCGTCCCGTCCGCCTGGCGGAAGGCCTCGAAGATGACCGCCTGCTGCGCCTCGGGGACGCCGATCCCCGTGTCCTCCACGAGGAAGCCCACACGCCCCCCGTGCTCGGCGCGCACGACGAGCGCGACCTCCCCCCGCTCGGTGAACTTGAACGCGTTCGAGAGGAGGTTCTTGAGGATCTGCTGGAGGCGGCGTTGATCGGTGGTGAGCCCCCTCGGCGCGTCGTCCGCGATCTCGACGCGGAAGGCGAGCTTCTTCTCCTCGGCGATCGGCGCGAAGGCCCGGCGCAGCGACTCGACGAGGCTCCCCACGCGGAGCGCCTCCGGCTGGACCTCGACGCGCCCCGCCTCGATCTTCGACAGGTCGAGCACGTCCTCGATGAGCGCGAGCAGGTCCTGCCCCGCGTGGTGGATGGTCTCGGCGAAGCGCACCTGCTCCGCCGTCAGGTTAGAGTCCCTGTTGTCGGCGAGCAGCCGCGCGAGGATGAGCGCGCTGTTGAGCGGCGTGCGCAGCTCGTGCGACATGTTGGCGAGGAACTCGCTCTTGTAACGGGAGGCGCGCCCGAGCGTCTCCTGCGCGGCGAGCAGCTCCCGCCGCTGCGCCTCGAGCGCCGACGCGTGCTGCTCGAGCTCCGCCCGCTTGCCGGCGAGGTGCCCGTTCGCGTCGCGCAGGTTGCGCCCCTGCTCCTCCAGCTCCTCGTTGATCGCGCGCAGATCCGCCCGCTGCGCCTCGAGCTCCTCCGCCTGGCGCTGCGTCTCCCCGAGGAGCTCCTCGCGCTCGTGCCGGTAGAACGCCGACCGCAGGGCCATCCCCAGGGTCTCGGCGACCCGCGCGCAGAGCGCGAGCTCGGGGTCGCCCGCGGGATCGAGGAAGCCGAGCTCGATCACGCCGTTGACGCGCCCCTCGGCGCTGACCGGCGCGACGATCACGTGCCGCGGCGTCGCCTCGCCGAGCCCGGATGCGACCTTGAGGTAATCCGGCGGCAGGTCGGAGAGGACGACCGGCTTTCCGTCGGCCGCCACCTGCCCGACGATCCCCTCGCCGAAGCGCACCACCTGCCCGCGGTCGCCGTCCGGAGAGAACGCCCGGGCGGCGAGGCGCGTGAGCGTGTCGCCCTCCGCCCCGTAGAGGACCGCCACGTCGGCCCCGGCGTGCGCCGCGATGGTGCCCAGCGCCCGCTCCGCGATCGTGGCCGGCGCGTGCTCGCCGCGCAGGCGCTCGGCGAGCAGGGTGAGGCCGCCCTGGAGCCACTGCTCCCGCTGGAGCGCGGTCCGCGCGAGGATGACGCGGCGCACGACGATGGCCACGCTCCAGATCGAGGCGACCGCGAGGGGGCGATTGATCCTCGCGACCCAGCTCAGCACGCTCGACTCGCTCGGCGAGAGGAAGAACCCGAAGGCGAGCTGGATCGTGGCGATGGCCGCGGCGGCGATGGGCACGGACGGCCGCCGGGCGAACAGGCAGAGCGAGAGGGGGACGACGTAGAGCACCCACACGGCGAAGCCGAGCGGCGCAAGCAAATCGGCCACGAAGATCGCGACGACGAGCGCGAAGATCGATAAGTCGAGCGCGAGCGGGGGTCTACGTTCGGGTCGTGGCACGGGGGACCCTTGGTGTACCGACGGTCGTGGTGGGCTGCAATACGGGCCTGCGAGCGCGACCGCAGCGCCCCACGCGCAAGAAAGCCCGGTGGTGGCCACGCTCGACCCCGTTCCCGCTCCCGATTCCCGCTCCCGTTCCCGATTCTGTGGCGATTCGGGAACGGGACCGGGAACGGGAACGGGTCGTGGGATGGACTGCCGACGATTCCCGAAAGATCGTGCGACATTGCGCGGAGCACCACCCATGCCGCACCCAGCTCGCCGCGTGTGGCTCCTGAACTTCGACGCCGAGTCGGAGCTGGAGGACCCCTCCGCCCGCACCCCGTCGCGCGCCGTCCTCGCCCGCCACGCCGCGCTCGCCGAGCGCGTGCGCGGGCTCTACGGCCCCGGCGACGCCGTCCTCCTCCCCGGCGGCTCGGTAGTGGCCGAGCTTCATCCGCAACCCGCTCCCGTTCCCGCTCCCGTTCCCGAATCGTCGCAGGAATCGGGAACGGGAACGGGAACGGGAGCGGGAGCGGGAACGGGGCCGACGGACCTCGCCGGCCGCGCCTGGTGCCCCACCCCCGGCGCCCTCGCCGCCCTCGCCCGCGCCGGCGCCCACCCGCCGCCCGCGCCCCCCTTCGACGTGTTGCGCCGCGTCAACCACCGCCGCTTCTGCGCGGACCTGGGCCAGACGCTCGACGGCGCCCGCTACGTCACGACGGAGGCGGAGCTTCGCGAGACGCTCGCGGCGTTCCCGGGCGCCGAGGCGTGGGTGATGAAGCGGCCCTACGGGTTCGCGGGGCGGGGGCAGCTCCGTTTTTCGGGGCGCACGCCGGGGGCGATGGAGGAGCGCTGGATCGCGGCGTCGCTGGCGGCGGGGGAGGGGCTCCAGGTCGAGCCGTGGGTGGAGCGTGCGGGGGATTTCGGGCTGCACGGCCACATCGCCCCGACGGGGGCGGTGATGCTGGGGGAGCCGACGGTGCAGCGGTGCGATGCGCGGGGGGCCTGGGTCGCCAGCGAGCGCGCCGGGGCAGGGGAGCTATCGCCGGCGGAGCATGGGGCGCTCGTGCGTGCCGCGGAGGAAGCCGCCACGGCGCTGGCGGCGGCAGGGTATTTCGGGCCCTTCGGGGTCGACGCCTTCCGTTACCGTGACGCTGGAGGAGCGGTCCGGTTCAACGCGCGGTGCGAGATCAACGCGCGGTACTCGATGGGGTGGCACGTCGGGATGGGGGAGCGGAGGCCGGATCTCCTATTGTAATCGAGCGGTTCGCGGGCTCGTTCATCCCATGGCGCGCGTCGGTGAGCGGCCCACGGCAGGTCGATCGCGCGATCGGGACTGTCGATCGCGCGATCGGGAGTCTCGATCGCGCGATCGGGAGTCTCGATCGGCCGATCGGGCAGGCTGATCGCGCCATCGGGCATGTTGATCGCGCGATCGGGCAGGTTGATCGCACGATCGGGCATATGGATCGCGCGATCGGGACTGTTGATCGGGCGATCGGGCATGTGGATCGCGCGATCGGGCAGGTTGGATCGCACGATCGGGCATGTGGATCGCACGATCGGGACTGTTGATCGGGCGATCGGGACTCTCGATCGCG
Organism: uncultured delta proteobacterium; assembly: GCA_963827955.1. GTDB lineage: Bacteria > Myxococcota_A > Polyangia > Polyangiales > Polyangiaceae > CAWHDJ01. The sequence goes on from CAWHDJ010000019.1 coordinate 231,073, forward strand.
CGATCGGGACTGTTGATCGGGCGATCGGGACTGTTGATCGCGCGATCGGAACTGTTGATCGTGCGATCGGGACTCTCGATCGCGCGATCGGGCAGGTCGGCTCGACGATCGCGCGTCAGTGCAGGTCGATCAGGGCTTGGGAGCGGCCGGCTGGGCGGGGACGTCGGCCGGGAGCTGGGTCGCCATGCCGATGGTGTCGGCGCCGGCCTGCTTGGCGCCGTCGATCACGGCGACGAGGTTGCCGTAGTTGCTGCCCTCGTCCGCGACCATGAAGACGAGCTTGTCGTTGGCGGGCTTGCGGGCGAGGATCGTGCGGAGCCGGTCGATGTACTCGGCGCGCGGGACCTTCTCGTTGTTGATGGCGAGCTCGCCCGCGGAGTCGATGTGGACGACGAGCTGGTCGGGGGGGACCTCGGTCTTCTCCTCCACCTGCTCGGTGGCGGGGACGCGCACGCCGATGTCCTTCTCGAGCAGGGGCGTGACGACCATGAAGATGATGAGGAGCACCAGCACCACGTCGACCAGCGGCGTGATGTTGATGTCGGAGTTCGGCGGGGTGGGCGGCTTGACCGCCAGCCTGCGGACGTGGCTCATGGGCGGCTACTTTCCCTTCAGCTCCTGGACGCCCAGGCCGATGCTCTTCGCCCCCGAGAGGCGGGCGGTCTCCATCACCTTGCGCACGTCGCCGTAGGTGAGGCGGTCGTCGCCCTTGAGCAGGATCTTGCGGTTGGGGTTGACCGCGAACTCCTCCCGCAGCCGCTTTCCGAGGCCGGCCTCGTCGAGGACGTCCTGCTCAAGGTACGTCTTCTTGTCGGACGTGACCGAGAGGATGAGCGGGTCGCCGTCCTTGCTCTCCACGTCGGGCTTGTGGACCTGGGGGAGGCGCACGTCCTTGCCGCGCTGGAGCATGGGCGTGATCACCATGAAGATGATCAGCAGCACCAGCACGACGTCGACGAGCGGCGTGATGTTGATCTCGGCTTTGGGCCCCTTGCGGGAGCCGACGGACATCGCCATCGGGAGAGCCTCCGGTGAGCTTTCCGGCTACTCGGCCGCCGCAGCCTTCGCGTCTTCCTCGCCCTCGCCGGCGAGCTTGCGCGCGACGAAGTCGAGGAACTCGTTCGACGACTCGGAGATGTCGACGCCGCGCGCGTCCACCCACCCCGAGAGGTAGTTGTACGCCATGACGGCGAGGATGGCGACGATGAGGCCGACGGCCGTCGTCGCGAGCGCCTCGGCGATGCCGGCCGAGACCGTCCCGAGGCCGCCGGAGCCGGAGCTCGCCATGCTGTTGAAGGAGTTGATGATGCCCATGACCGTCCCGAAGAGGCCGATGAACGGGGCGGTGGAGGCCACGGTCGCGAGGACGGCGACGCCCTTCTTCATGGTCTGCGACTCGCGCTGGCCCTGGCGCTCGAGCGCGCGGGCGACGGACTCGAAGACCAGCTCGGGCTTGGCGATCGACGTCGTCTTGTACGCCGTGAGGCCGGCGACGAGGACGCGGCCGAGGTAGCCGACCTCGGCGCCGAACTTGGTCTTCGAGGCCTTGTCGAGCTCGCCCTTGGCGAGCATCGCCCCGAGCTTGCCCGCGAAGGCGATGGACTCGTTGCGCGACTTCATGAACAGCATCATCCGCTCGACGATGACGTAGATCGAGGCGACGGACATGAGCCCCAGAACGATGACGACGAGGCGGGCCAGGAGGCCCATGTGGGCCCAGATTTCGGCGGGTGTGAATTGCATGGATTTCGCCTGCGCCTCCGGGGCGCGCTCGAAGTTGCGACGGCTCTCTCGGACGCACTGGCGCGCCCGCACGGAAACGAACGGGACTACGGCAGCTTGAAGCGGAACGTGAGGGTGTAGAACACCGACTGGGGGTGCCCCTCGAACATCACGGGCGAGTAGTGCTGCGACTGGAGCGTCGCGAGCACCGCCTGGTCGAGGAAGGGCAGGGACTTGATGATCCTGCAGTCCGTGAGGCTGCCCGTGATGGTGATGGTGCAGCGCGCAATCACCTTGCCCTCGACCTTCGCCTCGAGGGCCTCGCGGGTGTAGGTGGGCTGCGCTGCCCCGCCGACGAGCGAGGGCGGGGTCATCCCGGCGCCGAACGGGATCGTCGAGTAAGTCGGCGCCACCGTCCCCGTCCCCGTCCCGCCCAGCACGCCGCCGACCACCCCGCCGACCACGCCGCCGGGCACGCCCCCGGGTACGCCACCGGGCACTCCACCAGGCTCGCCGCCCGGCTCTCCGGGGGTGTCGGCCGGCTTGTCGGGCTCCTTGGGCTTTTCGGGCTCCTTGGGCTTCTCCTCTTCCTTCTTCTTGGACTCGACCAGCGTGTCGGGCTTCTTGATGTGAACCGGCTTCTTGGGCTCGACCTTGGGCTTGGTGGCGCCGCCGCCCGCCGGGGGAGGCGGAGGAGGAGGGGGGGGCGGGGGCGCGTTCATCTGCCGGAAGACGACCTCCGTCGCCTTCTTCGAGACCGCCGTACGGTTCACGAACAGGAAGAGGACGATCTTCAGCGCGACCAGGTGGAGCAGGATCGCCAGAACGATCCCTGCCGCGATACGGGACGCGGGGATCTCGTCGCGGCGGACAACTGCATTGAACATGACTACCCGTGCCTCCCTTGCCCGTCCGCAGCCCTTCTACCGCGCCGGAGCGCGCTCTGGAAGCCCCCTCCGCGCGGCTCGTCACATCGCCGAGAGCGGGATGCCGGACCGTGCATGGACTGACGGCCGCTGCCGCCGGAAGATCTCCGTCACGATGGACGCTGGCCGTGGCCTCGAAACCGGTCCGGGGCACGGGCGGACCGTGAGATGGACCACGGAACACACGAACTGTGACCCGAACGTCAAGTTCTCGTTGACAGGGACACCCGAAATGCGGTGAATGGGGCCACGCTGTTGGTGCATCTTCGCCTTTCGCGGGAGGACCCTGTGAATCTCCTGGCAAGAAGCGCGGCGCTCTGGGCCGTCCTGGTGCTCCGTTGCAGAGCCGCTCACCTGCTCCCCGCATTGGGGCTCTCGGCGCTTGCGGGCGCCGCGGTGAGCCTTGCCGCGGTCGCGCCTGCGTACGCGCAGGGCTCGGCGGTCTTGACCGGCACCGTCATCGATACGTCCACCAAGAAGCCGATCCCCGACGTCGTCGTGACGGCCACCTCGCCGGCCCTGCAGGGCGAGCAGACGGTCGTCACCGACGCGTCGGGCTCGTACCGCATCCCCAACCTGCCGCCCGGCGAGTACACCATCCGGCTCGAGGGCGACGGCTACAAGCCGTATCAGCCGCGGCGGCATCACCCTCCGCGTCGACAGCACCATCCGCGTCAACATGGAGATGCTGCCCGAGGGCCTCAAGGCGGAGGAGGTCGTCGTCGTCGGCAAGGCGCCGACGGTCGACGTCGGCTCGAGCAGCACCGGCGTCACGCTGAACCAGGACTTCGTGAGCCGCCTCGCGCTCACCCCGCCGGGCGCGCAAGGGCGCGGCGTCGCACTCGTTCGAGAACGCTGGCCACGGTGGCCCCGGGCGCGAACGTCGGACGCGTACGGCGTCTCCATCGCCGGCACCACCTCGCCGGAGAACGCGTTCGTCGTCGACGGCGTGGCCGTCAACGACCCGGCCTTCGGCATCCTCGGCACGCCCCTCTCCTCCGAGTTCGTCAAGGAGATGGCGCATCATCACCGGCGGCTACATGCCGGAGTACGGCAAGGCCATCGGCGGCATCTACGACGCCGTGACCAAGAGCGGCGGCAACGAGTTCCACGGCGACGTCTGGTTCAACATCACGCCCGGCGCGCTCGACGGCCCGCGCACCCAGGTCCTCTCGGCCGGGTCCACGATCACGTCAACCCGACCCTCAGCTCGCTCCGCGACTTCGGCGCCGACATCGGCGGCCCGATCATCAAGGACAAGCTCTGGTTCTACGCGGGCTTCCAGCTCGCGTTCTCGAACTTCAACCTGAACCGGTCGATCAGCCAGTTCAACTACACCTGCGACAAGACGAACAACCCCTCGTGCGCGGCCAACGGCGCGATGATGCAGGTGGTCGACCCGAACACGGGCTTCCCGAGCACCACGCCGGTGTCCTCGAGGACGTACATCGCGGCCCAGAAGCAGCCCAGTACATCGGCAAGCTGACGTACCTCATCAACCAGGACCACAACCTCACCCTGTCGGTCTACGGCACGCCCACCCGCTCCGGCGGCAACGGCAACTACGCCTTCGACACCCAGACTCAACGCTCCGCCGGGCACCATCCTCGGCCCGTACAGCGCGACTCGGCAGCCAGGTCGTCGCGGACGCGAACGACGTCTCGCTCAAGTACTCCGGCGCGTTCAACAACAAGCGCCAGCTCTTCGACGTCACCGTCGCGTGGCACCACCAGCACCAGGCCACCAACGCGGCCGACGGCTCCACCGTCGATCAGTGGAACCAGGCGGGCACCGACGCCGGCACCCCCCAGGTCTACTGGCGCCTGAACTCCGCGTCGGATCCGGCGATGATGGGCCTCGCCTCGCACGGCATCCGGGAGTTCGAGCCCGGCAACGTGCCCGCCGGCAAGTGCCCCATCGTGAACACGTGGAACCCGTCGGGCGGCGCGAACGGGATGGGCGGGCTCCAGCAGACGAACACCTGTCCGCTCACCCAGTACTTCAGCGGCGGGCCGGGCTTCCTGGACGAATCTGTTGCTCGACAGCTACCAGGCCAAGGCGGTCTTCACCGACCTGCTCCAGGCCGCCGGCCATCACGTCATCAAGGCCGGCGTCGACTTCAGCTACAACAGCTACGCGCACAAGAAGGCGTACTCGGGCGGCGACCTCTATCAAGAGGGCTCGAGCGGCGGCAGCTTCAACGACTACCGCATGTACGGCTTCCTCACGGGGCCGGACCAGGCCGACATCCTCGGCGAGTACACGTCGAAGACGACGACGATGAGCATCGGAGGCTTCCTCCAGGACTCGTGGTCAGATCATGGACAAGGTGACGCTGAACGTCGGCGTCCGCTACGACGCGCAGATCATCTACGGCGCCGACGGCTCGCTCGGGCTCTCGCTGCCCAATCAGTGGTCGCCCCGCGTCGGCCTCATCTACGACTTCACCCAGTCCGGGCCGCTCCAAGCTCTTCGCGAACTATGCGCGGTACTACGAGGGCGTGCCCCTCGACATGGCCGACCGCTCCTTCCCGAGCGAGCCGACAGATCTCGTCGAACCACGTGGCCCGCCCTGCAACCCGTCCGGCAGCAACACCATCACGGGCGCGAGCGGGACCCTCGCCGGCTGCACCTCCGGCACCGGCCCGACCGCCGGCGGCCGGACGCCCCAGTTCGGCTCCTCGGCGGCGAGCCAGGAGTGGGTGCGCGTCGGCGGCGCGAAGGAGCCGGTCGATCCGGACATCTCGCCGCAATCGTCGGACGAGTACGTGGTCGGCGGCGAGTACGAGATCATCCCCGATCTGCGGTTCGGCCTCAACTACACCCACCGCGAGATGCACCGCGCGATCGAGGACATGAGCCGTGACGAGGCCAACACCTACTTCATCGGCAACCCCGGCTACGGCATCGCGCAGGACTTCCCCAAGGCCGTGCGCAACTACGACGCCCTCAACGTCGTGCTCACCAAGACGTACTCGAACACCTGGCTCCTCCAGGCGAGCTACACCCTCTCGCGCCTGTATGGTAACTACGCCGGCCTCTTCCGGCCGGAGACGCTCCAGCTCGATCCGAACATCACGTCGGACTTCGACCTGAAGTCGCTCCTGCCCAACCAGATGGGCCCGCTCCCGGGCGACCGCACGCACTCGTTCAAGGTCTTCGCCGCGAAGGACTTCCTGATCCCCGCCGGGCAGGACATCCTCCTCGGCATCACCTTCCGGTCCCACTCGGGGACGCCGATCAACGCTCTCGGCGCCCACGCGATCTACGGGCCAGACGAGGCGTACGTCCTCCCCCGCGGCACGGGCGGCATCCTGAACAAGGATTTCAGCGTCACGGAGGCGCGCACCCCCTGGGAGCACAGCTTCGACACGCGCATCGGCTACTCCGTGCGGCTGAGCAAGGACACGACGCTCACGGCGAGCATGGACATCTTCAACCTGTTCGACTTCCAGGCCGCCTCGGCGGTGGACCAGTCGTACACCTTCTCGCCCGTGCTCCCCTGCGCGCCCGGCGGCGTCACGCCGACGTGCGTGAAGCACTCGGATGGCACCCCGTTCAACAAGAGCGAGGTCAACCCGAACTACGGCAAGCCGACCGCGTACCAGGACCCCCGCGAGTGGCGCTTCGGCGCGAAGCTCACGTTCTAGGCATCGTCTAGCTTTCGCAGAGGAAACAGACATGAGAACCAAGACTCTGAGGTGGTTTGCGGGCCTGGTCGTCGCGCTCGGCGCGGTGGCCGGCTCGTTCGTGTCGTGCTCTCAGCCTCAGGCGGAGTGCCAGACGGGTCTCTACTCTCCCTACGCGGCCACGTTCACCCTCACCAGCGCGGCCCCCGCGTGCATGAAGGAGGCGGACAAGGGTGACCTCGTGGGCGCGGAGTTCTTCCACCCGGCGACGGCGGACGGGAAGACGTACGACGACAGCCAGACCACCATCGCCATCCACTCGCAGACGATGGGGAAGTGGCAGCGGGTGTACGCCGACGACACGTACGCGGACGGGGAGACCCTGCCCTTCACCGATGGGCAGAGCGGGCACGCCGCCAACGCGATGGGCAAGTTCCGGTCGAACAACCCGGACGGGAACGACTTCTGCTACGTCGACACGACGCAGCCGGAGCTCGAGGACTTCACGTACGAGGACGGCGGCGCCGTGGACGACGCGGGGGCGCCCGCCAACCCGGAGCTGAAGTTCGAGGACCAGTGGTCCAACCTGAAGTTCTACGTGACGGCGGCGGCGCCGGGCAACCAGTTCTCCGGCGATCTCACGCGCACGGTGAACGGCTGCGCCGTCCAGTACCACGTGGTCGGCATGTGGCCGGCCGTGAACTGCACGAAGCTGGACCCGACGACCGGGGCCCCCGTCATGGACGCGAACGGGAACACCGAGCCGGACATCACGCTCTGCAGCCCCTGCGCGAACCCGGACGCGGGCATGGCCACCGGCTCGGGCATCAACCCGAACTTCCCGGTCGCCTGCACGCAGATCTTCAACGCCGACGACACGTTCGGCCGCGGCGCTGCGCCGTTCTACTGCACGCTCATGGGCGGCGACCCCCCGCAGGTCGGCGCGCCGGAGCCCGCCTGCGCGCTCTTCCAAGGCAACTAGCGTAAGCCTCCCCCACGACGCCGATCACGGTCACGTGATCGGCGTCGTGCGCGTGCGCGCGCACGGGGACGAGCACGAGCACGAGGCCTGGAACCCACCAGCCCGCGGCGCTGTCCTGGTACAGTGACGCCGCATCGCCGGGGGGTAGATCGTTCCCCCGCGTGCGCCGTCTTCGTCCGCGGAGGTTCTCATGCCCACGTGCGTACGCGCGCGCCCCCCCACCATGGCGCTCGCGATCCTCGCGCTCTGCGCCGTCCTCCTTCCCTCGCTCTCGTGCGGACGCTCGAGCGCCCGCCCGCTCCTGCCGCGGTCCCAGACCTGGGCGGAGCTGCGCACCCTGCGGCGCGGTGTCACCGTCGAGCCGCCCGAGGAGGGCGAGCGCAGGCCCTACCCGCGCGAGCGGCTCGTCGACGGCGAGGGGGTGAAGGTGGCGGCCGAGGGGCTCGCGTGGCTCCGGCGTGACGGTGGCGCGACGCTGCTGGTGCGGGGGCCGGCGGAGCTGACGCTGCGATCGGAGGCGGTGGTGGTGACCTCGGGGCGAGTCTTCATCGACACGCCTGCGGGGCGCGCCGCCGAGATCGTGACGCCCCTCGGGCCGCTCCACCTCGCGCACGTGCGCGCGAGCATCGACGTGGGCGCGATGGCGACCGAGGTGTACGTGCTCGCCGGCGAGGTGCGGAGCGACGACAAGCGCGCCACCGCGGGCGAGCGGCTGGCGATCACGGAGATTCCCCGGAACGCAGGCAACGGGCGGACGGTGTCCGTGCAGCCCGTCACCTCGTGGGAGGACTGGACCGGCGGGCTCGCGACGACCGACCGCACGGCGGAGCCCGCGCCCTACGGCGTGGGCACGGTGGGGGCGCGCAGGCCGGGCGAGCAGGGGGCGCCGCGCTTCCCACTCGCGATCCAGAGGCTCGACGTGCGGGTGCGCGTCGACCGTGACTTCGCGGTCACCGAGGTGGACGAGGTCTTCTTCAACCCCAGCTCGGAGGTCGTCGAGGGCCTGTACCGCTTCCGCACGCCCGAGGGCGCCGTGCTCCACCGCTTCGGCGTGGACCGCGACGGCGCGGTGATGTGGGGCCGGGTGAAGGAGAAGCAGGCGGCGGCCGCGCAGTACCAGGCCCACGTCTACCAGGGCTCGACGGAGGATCCGGCGCTGCTCGAGTGGGACGCGCCCGGCGTCTACCGCGCCAGGCTCTACCCCATCGGCCCGGGCGAGACGCGGCGGGTGGTGGTCAGCTACGCCGAGTGGCTCGGGCGCACGGGGCCGAAGCGCGACCGCCGGCTCTACGTCTACCCGATGGCGGCCGAGGGCGCGGAGGAGAGCCTGCCCCACATCGAGGAGCTGTACGCCACGATCGATCTCTCCCGCGCAGGGGCCAGGGACGTGCGCGCCGGGATGGCCGGCGTGCGCGAGGACGACACGCTCATCATCCGCGAGCACGACCTCGTGCCGCGCGCCGACCTCGCGGTCGAGCTGTTCGACGACGGCCTGCCGATGTGGCGCGGCTACCAGGCCCCGCACACGCATCGACCCGGAGACGCTCGCGCCGAGCGAGCGCAACGAGGCCATGCGGCGCGCGCGCACGGAGGCCGACTACGTGCTCGTGCCCATCCCGGACGGCGGAGGCGCCGAGGCGGAGCAGGCCGCCGGCGCGGGCCTGGACCTCGCGATCGTGGTGGACACCTCCGCGGCCACGGATCCCGCGTCGCTCGCCGTGGCCCGCGCCGCGACGGGAGCGATCCTCGCGCACCTGGGGAAAGACGATCGCGCCGTCGTGTGGGCGGGCGACGCGGTGCTGCGGCCGGTGGTGCCCGGCAAGGACAAGCTCGCGTCCATGGACGACGCCGCGCGCCGCGCGGTGCTGGAGCACCTCGCCACCGTCGAGCGCGGCGGGGCGACCGACCTGGGGGCCATGCTGGCTGACGCGGCGCAGAGCCTCGATCCCGCGCCCGCGCGCCGTGGAGCCGTCGTGTACGTGGGCGACGGCGCGCCGACCGTGGGCGAGCTCTCGCTCGCCGATCTGCGCAGCCGGCTGGGGCGGCTCCCGCGGCCGGTGCGCATCTTCGGCCTGGGGGTGGGCGACGGCGCCGACATGGCCATCCTCGCGGGGCTCGCGCGCGGGGCGTTCGCCGAGCGGATCGGCGACGCCAACGCGGCGGCCCGGGCGGCGCTGCGGCTGCTCGAGGTCGCCGATCGGCCGGCGCGCCTCGGCGCGTCGGTCGACCTCGGGCCGAACGTGGAGCGCGTCTACCCGCGGGACCTCGGCGCGCTGGTGGAGGGCGAGGGCCAGGTGGTGGTGGGGCGCCTCGTGGGCCCGCCGCCCCAGGCGTTCACCGTGAAGAGCGCGGCGGGGGACGTGACCGTGCCGGTGCAGGTGAGCGCGATCGACGACCTCGGCGACCTCTCCCGCCGCTGGGCCCAGGGCCGGCTCGCGCAGATGATCGACGAGGGCGCCGGGCGCGCCTCCATGGTCGACCTCGGGATGCGGCACGCGATCATCACGCCGGTGACGTCGCTCTACGTGCCCACCAAGAACGAGATGACGCCGGAGGATCGCGCCGAGCTGGAGCGGCGCCGCCTCTCGCACCACGGGTGGCGCGCGCCGCGGAACGCGAGCAGCGGTTCCCGGGACGAGAAGCCGATGGAGGAGCAGAGCGCCGACAACAAGGAGGGCGGCACCGGGACGCGGGCGAAGGGGGAGGAGGGCTCGATGGGCAACCCCGGCTTCCGCGGCACCGGCAACCGCTACGGGGTGCGCGGGCCAGCGGACAACCGGCCGGAGCCGTACGCCAACGACATCACGGTCCTGCCTCCGGCGACTGCGGCAGCCGCGGCCCGGGCGCCCACCCTTCCGGCCGGCGGCCCGGTGGCGACGCCCAAGCCGGCGCCTCCGGCTGCGTACGCGACCGACACGACGACGAGCGCGAGGATCGTCCCGGCGGAGAAGAAGGCTGAGGCGCCCGCGAAGAACCTCGAGCCCGTGGCGAGGGAAAAGGCGCTCGCCGACGCCACGGAGTTCGGGATGATCGGGCTCCTGGGGGCTAGGGGCGACGGGAAGGACGTCGACCACGACGGGATTCCGGACCAGGTCGACCTGATCCCCTCCATCAACGGGGCGACCACGCCTGAGAACCACTTCGAAGTGGACGGCGACAGGCCGATGTCCGTGACGGGGAAGATGTGGGGCGGCGACGTCGGTGGCTCGTTCGGCAAGGGCGGGCTCGGGCTGAGCGGGATCGGCGAGGGAGGCGGCGGAAAGGGCGCAATGACGGGGGTCGTCACGCTGGGGCACGGGTCGGCGGCCGAGGCGTCCAAGCGGGTGGCCGGGCCGCACGCCGTCGCGGGCCGGGCGCGCGATGCGGTCGAGGTCAGGGTGCGCATCGGGGACGTCGGGCACTTCGCGCTCCTCTGCGGCGGCGCGGCGGCGCTGCCCTTCGAGGAGCGGGTCGGGCTCTGGCGCGAGCGCCTCGCCGCGGCGACGGGCAACGCGGCCAGCGGTGGCCGCCGTGTACCGGCGCGCGCTCTGGCTGTGCGAGGCGCCGACGTGGCGCGAGCGCGCGCGCCTGCTCTCGATGCTGCTCGACGCGATGCCCAGCGTGCAGGGCAAGGTCGACCTCTGGCGGACGATGCAGGGGGACATGGGCGCCGCCGACACGCTCTACCGCGGGATCCTGGCCCGCGTGCGCACGCCGGTGGAGATCAAGGCGCTGCACGTCGCGCTCGACCTCAGGACGATCGACCCCGGCGTCCTCGCGAGGACGCTGAAGGAGGCGAAGTCCCCCGGCGAGCGCGTCACCAAGCTGCGCGGGCTCGTCGCGATCTGGGACGAGGATCTCTCGCTGGCGCTCGGGCTCCTCGACGCGCTCGAGGACGCGGGCGACGATCCCTCCGCGCGGGAGCTCGGCCCGGAGCCTGCGCGGCAGGCCCGACGCCGACGCGAGCGTGCGCACGGCGGTCGGCGAGCTCTACCTCCGCCTCGCCGCGCGCCAGAAGGACCCGGCGAAGAAGGCGCTCGACGAGGGTGAGGCGCGGCGCGCCTTCGGCGAGATCGTGGAGTTCGCGCCCGAGGATCCCGTCGCGCGGCGGCGGCTCGGGGACCTGCTCCGCGCCCACGGCTGGTACGCCGAGGCCGCGCGCCAGTACGAGACGCTCGCGCGCCTCCTTCCGGACGACGCCGGCGTCGCGCTCCTGCTCGCCGCGGCGGCCGAGGGCATGGGCAAGCTCGAGGAGGCCGTGAAGTGGACCGAGAAGGGCGGCGCCTCCGGCGCGCCCGACGAGGGGCAAGGGCCGGCGCAGACGGCGCGGGTGATGGCGGCGACGTGGCTCTCCTGGGGGCGGCTCGACGCGGAGAAGGCGGGCCGCGCCGAGGAGGCGAAGGTGCTCGCGGCGCGGCTCGCGCGCGTGCGGTCCACCGAGCGGCTCTCGGGAGACGCGCACGAGGGCACGCGCGTCGCGCTCACGTGGGCGCACCCGGAGCTGCACCCCACGCTCTGGACCAACGCGCTCGGCGCGCCCATGCCCGCGCCCGAGGGCGACGTGACGCTGGGCATCGCGGCCGGAACCGTGCCGGTCCGCGACGGGGCCTTCGTCGAGGTGAGGCTGGAGCCGGAGGACGTGGCGCACGCCGCGCGCCTCGGGGCGGAGGCGGTGCTGACGGTGACCTTCGACGAAGGAGGCGCGGGGGAGAAGATCGTGAGGACGACGGTGCGATGGGGCGCGGGTGACCGTGCGACGAAGCGCTTCTCGCTCGCCGGCGGCGCCGTGACGGAGGTGACGTCGTGAGCGATCTCGCAGAAGATCGTGGTCTCCCGCGGCGACCGCTACGACGTGGCCGAGTGGTCGCCGGGCTCGCCCGAGTGGTTCGGCGATGCGGGCGAACTGTACCGGCCCGTCCAGCGCGCCCACCATCTTCGCCGTGCTCGCTGCCGCGCTCGCCGTCGCCGCGACCATTCTCCTGCTCCGCTACCAGCACCCCACCCTCGGCAAGCCGCTCGTCCCCACCGTGGCCGATCTCTCGGCAGTGCACGCCGGCGTCGTCGCGGGCTCGCCGCCAGCGCCGGTGCGGCGCGTCCAGCGGCTCTCGGCGGGCTCTGCCGTCGAGACGGACGAGGCGGGCCGCGCGCGCCTCCGCCTCGACGACGGCGCCGCGATCGTGATCGACCACGGGACCCGGCTCGTGGTGCGCGAGGGCGGCGCAGCCGTGGAGCGCGGGCGCGTCTTCGTGCTCGGGGTCCCCGCGGCGCGCACCTCGCTGGAGGTCGGCGGCGCCGAGGCGATCGTCAGCGGCGCGAAGGTCGCGGTCGATCGCACGAAGGCGCGACGCGCGCATCTACGTCGCGGCCGGCGAGATCACCGTCCGCACGGCCACGGGCGGCGAGACCCGGGTGAGCGAGGGCGACACCGCGACCCTCGCCGGCGGCAAGGTGTCGGTGGCGCCCGAGCGCGGCTGGGACGACTGGACGGGTGGGATGGCCGCGCCCTTCGATGCGAGCGGCGCGAGCGGCGCGCCGCGAAGGGCAGTGGGCGAACTCTGGGGCCACGCGCCCGAGGGGGCGTTCGCGGGCGACGGCGGATCGCCGCTCACCCTGCGCGCCCACGACGTGCGCGCGACGATCACGCGCGAGCTGGCCGAGACCGAGACGCAGACCACCTTCTTCAACGCCGGGAGCACGACCGTGACCGGCGACTTCCGCATGGCGGTGCCGCCGGGCGCGATCGTGTCGCGCTTCGCCGTCAAGCACGGCCAGCAGGTCTCGGAGGGGCGCGTCGCGCTGGCCGCACGCAAGCAGGAGGCAGACACGGCCGGCGCCGAGGTGCTGGAGTGGGCCGGCGAGGGCTGGGTGCGCGGGACGGTGCCTGGCATCGCGGCGGGGCAGGCGGTGACCGTGATCGTCGGCTACACGGAGTGGCTCGCGCCGCGCCCGCGCGCGGACGGGGGCACGCTCCTGGTCCAGTACCGCTACCCGATGGCCGGCGAGGGCGCGCCGCCGCTCGTGGGCGAGTTCTCGGCCCACGTCGACGCCGGACCGTCGCACCCGATCTCCATGGCCGCCGGCCTCGGCGCGCGCGTCTCCGGCCAGGCCGTCGAGGTGCGCCGCCCCGACTTCCGGCCCACCGCCGACCTGGTCGTCGACGTGGAGATCCCGGCCTGGAAGGGGAAGGGTGAGGAGGGCGCGAAGGGGCGGGCGCCGGCGCGGCTGTACACGGCGCCTGCCTCCGGCGACGACGACGGGGGCGGCACGGTGCTGGTCCGCACCGAGGCGCCGGGCGCGTCCGGGCGGCGAGGACGGTGTCACGCTGGCGCTCGTGATCGACACGTCGGCGAGCATCGAGCCGGCGCTCTTCGACGTCGAGCGAGCGCTCGTCGATGCCGTGCTCTCTGGCCTCGGTCCGCGCGACCGCGCGGTGGTGCTCGCCGCCGACCAGACCGCGCGCCCCGTGGGCCCCGCCGCGATCGGGCCCGTGGACGCGGCCCGCAGGAAGGCCGTGACGGATGCGCTCGCCGCGCTCTCGCCGGGCGGGGCGACGGACCTGGGCCGCGCCCTCGAGGCGGGCGCCGACGCGCTTGCTCAGGCGGGCTCGCAAGCGAGCCCTGGACCGGCCGACGCGCCCACAGGGATGGTGGTCTACGTGGGCGACGGCTGGCCGACGGTCGGCGACGCGACGGTCGATCTCGTCGAGGCGCGCCTCGCCCGGCGCAAGGGCGGCGCGCCTCGGCTCGGCGCCGTCGCCGTCGGCCCCCTCGCCAACCGCTTCGCGCTCGCCGCGCTCGTCCGCGGCACCGGCCCGCTCTTCGAGATCGCCGAGCAGCGAGGACGCCGCCCGCACCGCCGTCGGCCTGCTCTCGGAGGCGCTGCGGCCCACCGTCGCCGGCGTCTCGATCGAGCTTCGGCCCCGAGGTCGAGCGCATCTACCCGCGCGGGCCGCGCGCCGTCGCCGCGGGCGACACCGTGGCCGCCGTGGGCCGCTTCCGAGGCGACCCGCCGCGCGAGATCACGCTCGTCTGGCGCGACGCCTCCGGCGCGCACGAGGAGCGGCGCCCGCTGGTGGAGGAGGAGACGGTCGATCCGGCGGACGTCACGCGCCGCTGGGCGGCCGCGCGCGTGAAGGAGATCGCGCTCAACGGCCGCGGGCGCGAGGCGGCGACCGACGTGGCGCTCCACGCGGGGCTGCTCACGCCGTGGACCGGGTGGCGGGTGGGCGGCGCGGAGGCGTACGTCCCCTCGCGGCTCGCGACGCGCATCCTCGATCTGTCGGGCAGGCGGAGGGCGGCTTCACGGCGGCCTTCGCCACGCCGCGCAGCGCCCTCGGCGCGCTCACGGGCGTCGTGCACGAGACCGAGGACGACGGGGCCGACGACAAGGACGACGCGATGAAGGCCGCGGTCTCCGAGGCGGCCGGCAGCGGTCGATCGACGAGGCGAGCGCCGCCGTCCGCCGGTGCCGCGATTCGCGCGCCGCGCTGCCGCCCGGAGCTGACGGGGGGCCTCGACGTCGACGTTCGATCTCGACGGCGAGGGACGGCCCAGCGGCGTGAAGGTGAAGGGCGCGGCCGGCGCCGACGACGACGCGCTCGACCGCTGCGTGGAGGTGGTCGTCTCCGGGCTCGTCTTCCCCGAGAGCGGCCTGACGGTGAAGGTCATCGTCCACCGCCGGGTGGACCTGCCGCCCCCCCGCGCCACCGCGCGGCGCCGCTGCTCGGCGACGTCGACGCTCCCATGCCCCTCCGCCGCGGTGTCTGGAACGAGCGGCTCGAGCGGACCGCGCCCGTCACCGTCTACCTGGACGCCAAGCAGGCCTGCGAGCTCCCGACGTGGACCGACCAGCGCGCGCTGCTCGAGCTGATCCTGCTCCGCGAGCCGAACGGGGTCGCGCGGGTGCGCGTGGCGCGGGAGCTGGAGCGCTCGGGCGAGGTCGACGCGGCCGGGATGCTCCGGCGCGAGGCGGTGCGCCGCGCGCGGAGCCCCGAGGAGCTGCGCGCCATCGCCCACGCGCTGCTCGGGGACGAGCACTACCCCGTGGGCACCTTCCGCAAGCGCTACGAGGCGGCGCCCGAGCCGGCGGCGAAGCTCGCCGTGGTGCGCCGCTTCCTCGCCCTGGCGCCGCACGACGCCCGCCTCCGGCGCCGCCTTCTGGCCCTGCTCGAGGCGCTGAAGATGAACCAGGAGCTCGCCGACGAGGTGCGCCGGCTGCGCTGCGACCCCTTCGCCGACGCCGGCCTCCTCGCCGACGCGGCCTCCGCGCTGCGCCGCCTCGGCGACGTGGACGAGGCCCGCCGCGCCTTCGGCGAGCTGGCCGAGCGCGCCCCGAGCGACCCGTGGGCGCGCGCGTTCCTCGGCGATCGCCTGCGCAACGAGGGGTGGTTCGACGACGCCGCGCAGGCGTACACCGTGCTCGCCGACCTCGCGCCCGACGAGCCCGCCGCCGTGCTCCGTCTCGCCCTGGCGCACGCCGGCGCGGGCCGCCTCGACATCGCCGTGCGCCTGCTCGCGCGCGTCGCCCAGACCGGCGGCCGCGCGGGGGGCCTGAAGCTCGGCGACCTCGCCGCCCGCCTCTCGCTCGCGCGGCTCGCCGAGGCGCTCGCGCAGGCCCGGGGCTCGCGCAGGAGGACGCAGCCCGCCTCGAGCGGGCCGCGCTCGAGCTGCCGCGTCCGCCGGGGGCGACGCTGATCCTGGTGCGCGCGCCGGCCGGCGCCCGGCCGATCACGCGATGCTGGTGCGCGGCGCCCGGGACGCGCGCGAGGAGCGCGGGCCCGAGGTCGCCGCCGAAGGCATCGGCCTCTACACCCTGCGCATCGACCCGGGCGACGGCTCGCCGGTGACGCTCCGGCTCAGCGGCTCCGCCGAGCTCGCCCCGGCGCAGCCGGCGCGAGGTGCGCGTCGACACGCCATCGTCCCCGCCGGGCGAGGGCAAGGCGCCGCGGCTGGTGAGCACCAAGGTCGACGCTGCCCCTCTCCGGCAAGGCCGTGGAGCTCAGGTGGGCCGGGAGCGGCTGGACGCGCGGGCTGACGCTCAGGCCACGTGCGGGTGCTCGATCACGGCTGCTCGATCAGCATCCGCCCGGCCTCGCGCGGCTGCTCGTGCTCGACGAGGCGGCACGCGTCGCCGCGCTCCACGCGTCGCTCCAGCTCGTCGAAGAGCGCCAGCAGCTCCTCCACCGTGCGGAAGGCCGCGTTCCGCGCGTCGTCCTCGGGCGTCCGCTGGCCCTGCCCCGGCAAGTGCCCGCGCGCGAGGGCGCGGCGCAGCTCGCGGAGCGCCGCGTGCTCCGGGATCGCGAAGACGCGCCTGCGCCGCTCGCTCGGCGGCGACGCTTCGCTGGCCTCTTTCCCGACGTGAACCCCTGCGCTCGCTGCTCTCATCGTCCCCCCTCCTGTCTCCCCTACAATCGCGCGCTCGCCTTGCGCCGGCGGGCCTGGGGCACCGCCGGCACCACATCCCCGACCGGGCCCGGGGGTCTCCCCCCATCTCCACCAGGCGGTGGCGCCGGGAGCGTGGCCGGCCGCCCGGCGACCATCGTCTCGTCCGAGTCGTCGAAGCTCGGCCTGTCCGTTGCAGTTGGCGCGGCACCCTGCGGCGCTGGGCCGTGAACCTCGGTCGTCCTGCGCTCCCCGTCGTCGGCCTCGGCATCGCCTGTTGTCGCTTCCGGCCCCATCGTGATCGCCGCCGTGAGCTGCAGCTCGCGCAGCTCACGGGCGAGGCCCAGCGCGGTGTCGAGGGCGCCGTGCAGCTCGCGCACCAAATCGGCGGCGGCGCCGAGCGCCCTCGTCGCGTCCGCCGCCCGCCGCTCGGCCGCGCGCGCGCGGACCTCAGCGTCGGCGACCTGGGCGCGGAGGCTGTCGACCATCTGCTCCTGGTACGCGTGGATCGCCATCACGGCCCGCCCGGACTTGGCCGCCACCGCCTCCGCCATCGCATCGAGCGCCCTGTCCTCCCTGTCGCGCGTGCTCGAAGACCGTTGCACCGCCGCCGAGACCGCGAGCGGCAGCGCGCCGAGCCTCCTGTAGAGCAGGAGGAGCAACGCCGGCGTCAGGACCAGCCCCACGGCGATGAGCGCGCTAGCCACGTCGCCTCCGCTGGCGCACGACCCGCGCGTGCGGCGTGTCGTGACCGGCCGGGCCGGGGGGCATCGGGGGTCTCCCCCCATCGTGACCGACGGGACGAAGGACGAGCAGAGGATGCGCCCACCCCGCGAGGCGCCCCTCCTGCGCGTCGGCGAGCGCGGCCTCCATGACCACGGGGAGCCCGCGACGGATCAGGTCGCGCAGCACGTCGGCGCGCGTCACCTCGTGCCGGGGCGTGGAGCGAGCCGCTGCGATGGCGTCGATGCGCGCGATCACGTCTTGGTCGAGGCGGACGGTGGCGGGCGGCCCGAGCCGCGTCGCGCCGCGCCCTCTGGGCGCGAGCCTCGGCCCCGACTCGGGCGGTGCGCCGGCTGGGCCGGGGGGCATGGGGGGTCTCCCCCCATCGTGACCACCGTGCTTCACAGCCGTACTCGTCGCGACGGGCCTCCGTTGTCCGGAGAAATCGACCGCTGCCATCGCTCGGCGCTCCCTGACCATCACGGCCGCGCGCGGCCAGCGCAGTCCTGCGCCGCAAGCCCCTCCGTCGACCTCTGCGCGCACGCGACCGACCAGAGCCGATCCCGCTCGCCCGCGAACGCTCCCCGCGGGAAGCGGCGCGCGTGCTCGGCGAAGGCGGCGATCGCCTGCTCGGGCCGGCCCGACGCGAGCCCCGTCCGGCCCTCATCCATCAAGGCCTGCTCCGCGAGCGCCTCCGCGTTGTCGTCCGTTGCGCGGACTGCGGGCGCGCGCGGGCGCGTCGGATCCGTAGGGGCCAGGGGCATGGGGCCGCTTGCGGCACGATCGTGAGAGGGTTCCGTGGCTGCACGGCGGTCGGGGATCTCTTGCGGGCTGGCATGGGCCGAGGGCTCGACGGATGCGCCTCCAGGCTCAGCTCCGGCCCGAGTCGGCGGCATGATGCCGGTTGGGGCGCCTCGCTCAGAAGGGCCGACCGCGAGTCCTGTTTCCGGAGCGCGCGCTTCGAGCGTTGCCGGGGCCGCTGCGCTTGCGCCGCGCGCGCGATTCGCGAAGCGTTGCAGCCAAGGGCCCGCCGCGAGGCCGCCGAGCAACGCGAGGCCGATCGGCGCGAGACGGCGGACCCACGACCACCCCACGCGAGGCAGGTGCCCGTATTTGGGAGGCGAGGGGATCGAGCAAGCGGGGCTCGGCTCCGCCGCGCCGAGATCGTGCGCCGCGCGCTGCCAGGCGGCATCACACGCTTCGGAGGGCGGCGCGACGCCGTCCTTCGTATCGCCCGTGAGGTCGGCCAGGGCGATCGGGAGGAGCGCGACGCCGCGGAAGGGCTGGTCGCCGCTTCGATAGGCCGCCGCCGCGAGCGCCCGCATCCCCGTCCGGTGCCGGTCGTGGGCCTCGGACTTGGAGATGCCTTCGAGCGCCGCGATCTCGCGGTAGGTGAGCCCCACGATCTCGTGGAGCAGCACCACGCGGCGCTGCTCGACGGGCAGCGTGGAGAGCAGGTGATCGGCGAGGTCGTGTAGCGCGGCGCCCTCCTCCGGGGTCGGCGCGTCGCTGGGCACCTCGAACAGATCGTCGCCCGCGGGCACCGGCTGCCGGCCCTGCGCCCGGAGGAACGCCCGCAGCTCGTTGCGGACGATCCCCCAGAGCCACTGCCCCGGCGTGCCGGATCGCTCGCGGTAGGTCGGCCACCGCCGGAGCGCGGCGATGGCCACGTTCTGGGCGATGTCGTCGCGGTCCGCGGCCGGGAGGCCGTAGCGGCCGAGCGCCCTCCACGCGAACGCGAAGACGGCCTCGAAGAGCTTGTGCACCGCGCGCCGGTGCTCGGCGTCGGGCTCGTATGGGCGATGGGTAGGCATCCGACGGTATTCGTCGCCAGAGTGGTGGTTTGTCCGGACAAATCGTCTGGTGAGCGCACGCCGCGGGCAGGCTCAGGGCGGCGGGAGGCAGCAGAACGTCGCGGGCATGACCGGCGTTGCGGCCCCGCTGGGAGCGCCGCCGCCGGGGACGCACGCGCCCGGTACGTACGCGGGCGAGGTCGCGGACTTGCTGCCCAGCGGCGAGCCCGAGGGTACGTCGGCGCACGCGGGGCCGGTGGCGTCGACGGCGATCGACGACGCGAGGGTCGAGCATGCGCCGTCGCCGTAGATCGAGACGTTCGAGGAGCAGGTGCTCCCCGTGGGCTCGCCGCACGTGCAGGGGGAGCAGGACCGCTGGTCGTCGAACGCACCGTAGAAGACGTGCTTCTCGGTGTACGCGCTGATGGTCGGGCAATCGACGTCGCCGCCAGGGTTGTAATAGGTGCAGACCCTGAACCCGGGCGCTGCGGCAGGCGCGCACGAATCACGGTTGCTGGGGCACTCGAAGGTCGGGTTGATGCGGCAGGACATGCCGAGCGTATTCCACGTGGGAGGGGCCTGCGCGGGCGGCATGGAGGGCGTGCAGGCGCTCTCGGTCACCGCGAGCGGGCCGATCGTGACGGACTGCACGCAGTGCTGGCCGGCGCAGAGCTTTCCCGACGGGATCGCGTCGCTGGTGTCGCAGGCGCCGGCCCACCCGCTCGCCGGATCGAAGGGCGTGTGCGGGGTGGAGGCGCCGTTCTGTGCGCACGCCGCGGCGTTGGCCGTGATCGTCGAGGGCAGCGCGCACGAGCCTGCGGGCGGCCCGCAGGTGCAGGTGCCGCACCCGGCGGGCGCGTCGATGTCGGCGTACCCCTGGTAGCCCAGGTACGTGCCCTGCGGACACGAAGGCGCGACGTCGACGTCGCCGAACCAGACGATGTTCGGGCGAGTCCCAGCCGTCGGGTTGCGTGGGCACGCACTGTCCGGGGCAGGGGTCGATGATGACGTTCCCGCCGGTTCCTGCCCCGCTCGCACCCGTGCCCGTGCCCGCGCCCGTGCCCGCGCCCGTGCCCGTGCTGCCCCCGGGCGTGCCCATCGCGCTCCCGTTGCTGCTGCAGCTCGCGGCGCCGACGAGGGCCGTCATTGTCAACGCTGCCACGAAGATCGAGCGCATCGTGAAGACCTACCCGGCTCAAGGAATGCAGCAGAACGTGGAGGGCAAGACCGCCACGAGCCCCCCGGTGGGCTGGCCACCGCCCGGTTGGCAAGCGCCGGGCGTGTAGGTCGGCGCGCCCGAGGACTTGCTCCCGAGCGCGGCGCCTGGGGCCAGGTCGTGACACTCGGCACCCGCCGAGGTCACCGTCTCGGCATAGCTCGGGACGGTCGCGCAGGCGCTGTCGCCGTAGAGGAAGACCTCGGTGGAGCACACGCTCCCGGAGGGCACGCTGCACGAGCATGCCGTGCAGCCCCGCGTGTCCGCGACGCCCGCATAGAAGATGTGCTTCTCCGTGTACGGGCTCGCCACCGCGGAGGGGCAGTCGCCTCTCCCCTTCTGGTAGATGCACGCCTTGAAGCCCGGCGGAGCCGCCGGCAGGCAGAGCCTCTTGTTGTCGTCGCATTGCACTTCGACGGCCTGCGCGCACGCACGCGCGAACGAGCCCCAGGACACGGGGCCCTGCTCGACGTCGTGTTGCACCACCGCGCAGCCGGTCTCCGAGACCGTGGGCGGCGCGATCGTGAGCGACTGGACGCAGGGGCCCCCGTCGCACGGCGCGTCCGCGGGGATGGAGTCGTTCGTCGTGCATCCGCCGTCCCACCCGCCGGGCGGATCGAACGGTGTCTGCGTGGTCGATGGATCCATGGCCTCGCAGGAGCTCGCGCTCGCCGTCAACGTGGCCGGCAGCGCGCACACGCCGGACGGCGTCCCGCACTGGCACGGCAAGCAGTCCGTGTGCCCGCTCGGATCCGCGCGCCCCTCGTACGCCAGCACGCCTGCGGCGTCGGGGCAGGGGGGAGCGTCGGACTCGGGCCCGAACCAGACGAGGTTGAGCTGGTCCCAGCCGTCGGGCTTCGCGGGCAAGCAGTCGCCGTCGCAACCCTCTATTGGACCATCGACGGACGCGTCCCCCGCGTCTCCCGCGTCCGTGCCGCCGCTCGCCTCGTCGCACTTCGTGTGCGAGCAGCTCTTGCTGCAGCACGTGTCGTCGCGGACGCAGGGCTTGCCCGTCGGTATGCAAGCGTTCGGATAGCACATCGGCGGTAGGATGCCGTAGGGCCAGCCGCTAGCTTGCTCGCAGGCGTTGCCGTCGCTGCATCCTTCGCCGGACCCGAGGAACAGCGCGCCGATTGCCATCCCGATTCCGGCCGCGCTGCCGAGCACGATCCGCTTCGTGAACCTCCTCGCGCGCCCGGCGTTCGACATGTTCGCAATGTTAGCCGGTGTTGACGCGCAAGGTCCATCGGGATACGCCTTAGAAGAGAATCATCCCTGCCACCCCTAGGCCGAGCGAGAAGCGCGAAGTCGCCCTCTCGATCGGGCCCAAGAAAAAGCGCGCGGGTATGATGGCGCCCATGGCATCGGCCTGGAGGCGAAGCGCTCCGAGGTTCGAGAACCGGGCTTCGAGGCCAGGGCGCACGCCGGCGCCCACGTATGGGAGGTTGAGCGTAGGGCCGGGGCCCAGCTCCTGAACTGAATAGCCACCGCTGGCCGAGCCTGCGGTGCCGATGACGCAACCGAACAGCGAGCCGGTGAAGGCGCCCCTCGCGAAGGGATCGCGATGGATGCAGGCCAGCGCCGAGCCGGCCAGCATGCTCTGCTCCAAGTGCACGCCCCCGCCAACATCGGTCAAGGCCAGCACGTCACCGCGGAACTCTGCGGCGAAGGAGAACCATGGTCCTCGATCGTCGAACGGGTAGACCCGGATGCCGATGTGACCGATGCCGCTGGTGACGGGAACCGCTGCCATCCCGAAGACTGCGGACACGCCTACGCCAACCTCGAGCCAAGGGCGCCGGGTGTACGCAGATGCGGCCGAGGGCGCGGGCTCCGGCGCGTGAGGGCACTCCGGAGCCTTCGTCATGGGAGGGGCCGGAGGCGGCGCCGGTCGAGGCACGGTCGTGGTCGCGGTCTTGGGCGCTTGCTCGAACACCATGCAGCTCCGCCGCGATCTGGATCGCGACCCCCGACACCACCACCTCGCAGTCCCGCGCGCTCGCCCCCTTCACCCCGTAGGTCTTCGTCCACCGCAGCGCTCCCGCCGCGTCGACGTACTTGGTCGTCGCGGTCAGCCCCCGATCCGCGCGGGCGATCCCGGTGCGCATCGTCCCCATCGCCCTGCCGCCCGCGCCCGGCGCGAACGGATCGTACCCGAGCCGCCGCGCCACCTCCTCGCGGAGCCGATCCTCTCCCGGGCACTGCGAGGCCCCTGGCCCGAGCGTGTATTGCAGCGCCGCGTTCACCAGCACGAGCGAGGGCGCACCCGAGGGCGGCGCGCCGTCGGCGCGTGCGAGCCCTGGCGCGAGCGCCGCCGCGACGGCGACCCACCGCGCACACGCTCCCAGCGTTCCCCTCGATCGGCCACGGCGCATCGTGGTCCTCGCGATCCCACGGATGCTACAGACGCTACAGCGCGCGCCTCGCTCGTGCCAAGAGGGCTTCGCCCCGACGTCGCGTGCGGCCCCGCACGCCGTGACACGCGTTGCGGCCCCGCATCGGACGGCGCACGCACCAGGGCCGTCACCTCCGAGCCCGAGGCGGAATTTTCAGCGGTCGGGTTCGGGCTCGGGTGTCCGGCCGCTCACTTGCGGGCCGACGACCGCCCCGCCGACCCCTTCGGACGGCTGCCGACGAATGCCGCCAGGTGCTCGCCGGTCAGCGTCGACCTCGCCGCCACCAGGTCGGCCGGGGTGCCTTCGAAC
Organism: uncultured delta proteobacterium; assembly: GCA_963827955.1. Taxonomy (GTDB): domain Bacteria; phylum Myxococcota_A; class Polyangia; order Polyangiales; family Polyangiaceae; genus CAWHDJ01. The sequence continues at coordinate 254,128 of CAWHDJ010000019.1, forward strand.
ACGATCCGCCCGCCGTCGTGGCCCGCACCCGGCCCGAGGTCGATGATCCAGTCGGCGTGCGCCATCACCGCCTGGTGGTGCTCGATCACGATGACCGACTTGCCGGAGTCGACCAGCCGGTCCAGCAGCCCGAGCAACTGCTCGAGGTCGGCCAGGTGCAGCCCGGTGGTCGGCTCGTCGAGCACGTAGACGCCGCCGTCGGCGCCCATGTGCGTCGCGAGCTTGAGCCGCTGCCGCTCGCCACCCGAGAGCGTGGTGAGCGGTTGGCCGAGCCGCAGGTAGCCGAGCCCCACGTCGGCCAAGCGCCGCAGGATCGCGTGTGCGGCCGGCGTACGCGCCTTGCCGGTGCCGAAGAAGCCGACCGCGTCGTCGACCGACAGGTCGAGCACCTCGGCGATGTTGAGCCCGCCGAGGCGGTAGTCCAGCACCGACGCCTGGAACCGCCGGCCCTCGCACTCCTCGCAGACCGTGGTGACGCCGGCCATCATCGCCAGGTCGGTGTAGATCACCCCGGCGCCGTTGCAGGTCGGACAGGCGCCCTCGGAGTTGGCGCTGAACAGGGCCGGCTTCACGCCGTTGGCCTTCGCGAACGCCTTGCGGATCGGCTCGAGCAGGTCGGTGTACGTCGCCGGGTTGCTCCGCCGCGAGCCGCGGATCGGGGCCTGGTCGACCGACACCACCCCGTCCCGGCCGGACACCGAGCCGTGGATCAGCGAGCTCTTGCCCGACCCGGCCACGCCGGTCACCACCGACCAGCACGCCGAGCGGGATGTCGACGTCGACGTCCTGCAGGTTGTGGGTGCGGGCGCCGCGCACCTTCATCACACCCGACGGCGTCCGCACCGACGGCTTCAGGGAGGCCTGGTCGCTCAGGTGACGCCCGGTGAGCGTGCCGCTGGCCCGCAGCCCGTCGACGGTGCCCTCGAAGACCACCTCGCCGCCGGCGGTGCCGGCGCCGGGGCCGAGGTCGACGACGTGGTCGGCGATCGCGATCGTCTCCGGCTTGTGCTCGACCACGAGGACGGTGTTGCCCTTGTCGCGCAGCCGCAGCAGCAGGTCGTTCATCCGCTGGATGTCGTGGGGGTGCAGCCCGATCGTCGGCTCGTCGAAGACGTAGGTCACGTCGGTGAGCGACGACCCGAGGTGACGGATCATCTTCGTGCGCTGCGCCTCACCGCCCGACAGCGTGCCGGACGACCGGTCGAGGCTGAGGTAGCCCAGCCCGATCTCCACGAACGAGTCGAGCGTCTCCCCGAGCGTCGTCAGCAGCGGCGCGACGGACGGCTCGTCCAGACCGCGCATCCACTCGGCCAGGTCGCTGATCTGCATCGCGCAGGCGTCGGCGATGTTGATCCCCTTGATCTTGGAGGACCGGGCGGCCTCGTTGAGCCGGGTGCCGCTGCAGTCGGGACAGGCGGTGAACGTGACCGCGCGCTCCACGAACGCCCGGATGTGCGGCTGCAGCGCGTCGACGTCCTTCGACAGGAACGACTTCTGGATCTTCGGGATCAGCCCCTCGTAGGTCAGGTTGATGCTGTTGATCTTGACCTTCACCGGCTCCTTGTGGAGGAAGTCGTGGAGTTCCTTCTTGGTGAATTTGCGGATCGGCTTGTCCGGGTCGAGGAAGCCCGAGCCGGTGAAGATCCGCACCGTACCAGCCGTCGGCGGTGTAGCCCGGGATGGTGAGTCGCACCGTCGGTGAGCGACTTGCTGTCGTCGTACAACTGCGGTCAGGTCGATGTCGTTGACCGATCCCATGCCCTCGCATCGCGGGCACATGCCGCCCGTCACGTTGAACGTACGACCTTCTCGGCCTTCTTGCCATCGCCCTTCTCGATCGAGATCCGACCGGCTCCGCTGACCGAGGCGACGTTGAAGGAGAAGGCCTGGGACGAGCCGATGTGCGGCTTGCCGAGGCGGCTGAACAGCACGCGCAGCATCGCGTTGGCGTCGGTCGCCGTGCCGACCGTCGAACGGGCGTTGGCGCCCATCCGCTCCTGGTCGACGATGATCGCGGTCGTCAGGCCTTCCAGGACGTCGACCTCGGGCCGGGCCAGCGTCGGCATGAATCCCTGGACGAACGCGCTGTAGGTCTCGTTGATCAGCCGCTGCGACTCCGCCGCGATGGTGCCGAACACCAGCGACGACTTGCCCGACCCCGAGACGCCGGTGAACACCGTCAGCCGCCGCTTGGGGATCGCGACGCTGACGTCCTTCAGGTTGTTCACCCGCGCGCCCTGGACGCGGATCAGGTCGTGGCTGTCTGCGGGGTGCCGCGTGGAGGAGGCCATGTTCGCGATCATGTCGTCGGCGCCGACGGTCTGGTCTCCACCGTGCCGAGTCAAGCGCGATGCGATCGCAAGGCTCCGTGCTGCCCGCGCCGGCTCAGGTCGCCCGCGCCACGAGCTTCTCGAAGAGCCCGACGATCTCGTCGTCCGAGAAGCTCGAGCATGGCGTCCGGGCACACGATCTCCACCCGTTGCCGCAGCGGCGAGTCCGTCGGTGCGGGGCGACCTCCGGCGCAGCGGGAGTTGGCCCAGCGAGCGCGTGCACGCGCGGCGAATCGCGTTCCGATCTCGTTCGACCACCTGTCGACCTTACCCGACGTGCGCCACCGTTGCGAGGCGCGCATCGCGACCGGGGGTGCGGGGGAGGCGGCGCGCTACAGCTCGGTGACGGTGCTGTCGCGGAAGTTGGTGACCCACATGTGGCGGCCGTCCCACGCGATCGCCGTCGGGAGATAGCCCGCGGTGAAGGTGCCGAGCGTCGCGCCGGACGGCGACAGCTTGGTCACGGTCTCGAGGGTCACCCACATGTTCGTGCCGTCGAACGCGATCCCGCTCGGGTCGATGCCCACGGGGAAGGTGCCGAGCGTCGCGCCGGTCGGCGACAACTCCGTGATGGTGTTGCCTGTGACGTCGGCGATCCACATGTTCGTGCCGTCGAACGCGATGGAAAGCGGGGCCGAGCCCGCGGCGAAGGTGCCGAGCGTCGCGCCGGTCGGCGACAGCTCCGTGACGGTGTTCGCGTTCCTGACGGTGATCCACATGTTCTTGCCATCGAACGCGATCCCCCAAGGGTTCGAGACCACGTCGAAGGTGCCGAGCGTCGTGCCGGTCGGCGACAGCTCGGTCACGGTGCTCTCGGTATTGTTGATGACCCACATGTTCGTGCCGTCGAACGCGATGCCTCTCGGGCCGTTGCCTACCGCGAACGTGCCCAGGCTCGCGCCCGAAGGCGACAGCTCGGTGACCCTGTTGTCCAAGTTGTCGACGACCCACATGTTCGTACCGTCGAACGCGATGGCGTCCGGTCCCGCGCCGACGGGGAAGGTGCCGAGCCTCGCGCCGGTCGGCGACAGCTCGGTGACGGTGTTGCTGGCCTCGTTGGCGACCCACATGTTCGTGCCGTCGAACGCGATGGCGACCGGGCTCATGCCCACGGGGAAGGTGCCGAGAGTGCCGCAGGTCCCAGGGCTACCCGGGTTGCAGGGGCCCGTCGTGCAGTCGCCGTCCTGGTTGCAGGCCTGGGCGCACCCGCCCGCGCTGCACACCTTGCCGGACGTGGCGCAGTCCGTCGGGGTGCCGGGCACGCACGCGTTGCCGGTGCAGGTCATCGGGGTGTAGGTCGTGCCGTTGCACGATCCGGCGGGGCAGTCCGCGGCCGTGTTGCACTGGACGCAGCCGGTTCCGTCTTTGCAGACCTCGTTCGACGTGGAGCAGTCCGTCGAGTTGCCGGCCACGCAGGCGTTGTTCACGCAGGTGCTCGCGGTGGTGTAGACGTCGTCGTAAGGGTAGTCGCCGCACGCCGCCCTGGGGCAGTCGGCGGAGGTGTTGCACTGCACGCACCCGAGGCCGGCGTTGCAGACCAAGCCCGATTTGTCGCAGGACGTTTGGTTGCCGCCGGACACGCAGCCCTTGCTGGGGTCGCAGGCGTCCGCCGGGACATAGGCATTGCCGTTGCACCAGGCACCCGCGCAGAACTCCTGGGCGGCGGCGCAGTCGCCCGAACCGTCGCACGTGCCGGGCGGCGTGAAGGCCGTGCCATCGCACGACCCGCTCCCGCACGCCGTCCCGAAGGCGACCTGCTCGCACACCCCGCCCGCGGCGCAGTTGCCGGTGTTGCCGCACGGAGGGCTCGCGGCGCACTGGCCCGATGGGGCCGCGGCGCCCGCCGCCACGTACGCGCAAGTGCCGTCCGGCGAGCCCGTGCGCGCCATCGTGCACCCGAGGCACGTGCCCGCGCAGGCGACGTCGCAGCACACGCCGTCGGCGCAGAACCCGCTCGTGCACTGGCGGCCGTCCCCGCCGGTGCAGCTCTGCCCGTTCCCCTTCGTCGCGACGCAGTGGCCCGACGCGTCGCAGAAGTTTCCGCTCGCGCAGTCGCCGTCCTGCGCGCAGCTCGACGCGCAGACGGCGCCGGCGCAGGCAAAGTACGGAGCGCAGCTCGTCGGGGAGGCCACGACGCAGGTGCCCGCGCCGTCGCAGGCCTGCGCGGGCAGCGCCACGCCTCCCCCGCAGATCGCCGGAGCGCACACGGTCCCCATCGCGTACAGCCGGCACGCGCCGTTGCCGTCGCACGCACCGTCGGTGCCGCACGACGCGGCGCCCTGATCGGCGCACTGGCCGAGCGGATCGGAGCCCGCGACGACATTGCCGCAGACGCCGTCGGCGCCCGCGCCCTTGGCCGCGCTGGTGCACGCCTGGCATGTCCCGCCGCAGGCCGTGTTGCAGCAGACCCCGCTGGCGCAGAACCCGCTCGCGCACTGATGCCCGCCGGTGCAAGCCTGAGCGTTGCCGAGCGTCGCGGCGCAGTGGCCCGATGCGTCGCAGACGTGGCCGACCGTGCAGTCGCCGTCCTGCGCGCAGCTCGACGCGCAGACGCTCCCGGCGCAGCCCACGTACGGCGCGCAGCTCGTCGTGGTGGCCGAGGCGCAGGTGCCCGCGCCGTCGCACGCCCGCGCGGGCGTCGCCTGGCCTCCCGCGCAGCTCGCCGCCGCGCACGCCGTCCCCTTCGCGTACACCTGACACGCCCCGTTGCCGTCGCACACCCCGTCGGTGCCGCACGAAGCGGCGCCCTGGTCGGCGCACTGGCCCAGCGGGTTCGTGCCCGCGACGACGTTGCCGCAGACGCCGTCCGCGCCCGCGCCCTTGACCGCGTTGCTGCACGCCTGGCAGGTCCCGCCGCAGGCCGTGTTGCAGCAGACCCCGTTCGCGCAGAAGCCGCTCGTGCACTGATCGCCGGCGGTACACGCGGCGCCGTTCCCCTTCGTGGGCGTGCAGGTGCCGCCGGCGTTGCTCGGATCGCAGAAGTCGCCGGTCACGCAGTCCGTGTCGTGCGCGCAGGCCACGCACACCTTCCCGGCGCAGACGCCGCTCGCGCAGTCGCCGGCGACCGTACAGCCGTTCGCGTTCGCGCAGGGCGGGCACGCGCCGCCGCAGTCGACGCCGGTCTCGGCGCCGTCCTGGAGGTGGTCGTTGCACGTCGGCGGCGCACACACGCCGGAGATGCACACGTCCGTCCCCGTGCAGTCGGCGGTGACGTTGCACCCCACGCAGGACCCGCCGCCGCTCGACCCGCCGTCGCCCCCTTCGCTACAGACCTTGCCGCCGTGATCGCTGCACACCGTGCCCGCTGCCGCGCTGACCGTGCCGCACACGTTGCCCTCGCACGTGTCGACGACGCACGCCGACACCTGGGCCGGACAATCGGCCGCGACGTTGCACGCGACGCAGTGGCCCGCGCCGTCGCACACGGCGCCGCCGTTGTCGGTGCACGTCGTGCCGGCCACGACGGCGCTGGGGACGCAGCACCCCGCGGAGCAGGTGCTCGCGACGCAGCCGCTCGCCGCTGCGCAGTCGCCGTCCCCCTGGCACGCCGCCCCGCCGTCGCAAGCGGACCCCGAGCCGCCAGTGCCGACCGCGCCTCCGGCCCCGACCGCGCCCCCGGCTCCACTGCTCGCGCTCGCGCTCGCACTCGCAGTCGTGGTCGCGCTCGCGGTCGTGGTCGCGGTCGCGGTCGCGGTCGCGGTCGCAGTCGCGGTCGCGGTCGCGGTCGCGGTCGCGGTCGTGGTCGCGGTCGCGGTCGTGGTCGCGGTCGCGGTCGCGGTCGTGCTCGTGCCGCTGCTGGTGGCAGCGCCGGCGCCGGTGCTGCTCGTCGTGGCGGCGCCGGTCGCGCTGCCGCTCGACGCCCCGCCGGCGCCGCCTCCGCCCGGGATCAGGGAGCGGTCGACGGAGGTGATGAGCTCGCACCCCCCGGAGGCCAGGGTGAGCAAGCCGGAGACGAGGAGCCCCGCGACGATGCGCTGCTTGTTCACGTGGGCGACCCTCCAGCGAAGCGAGCATCGCGCCCGTCAGCTCCCTGATCGCGCGCGTGCGCTATCGCGAGCCTAGCGTAAGTCGAGGTGCCTCCCGAGCACAATCCGTGCTTCCACGAGGCGCTGCCGAGCGATTCGCGCCTCCTCGGGGTCCGCCGCGGGAGACGGGCGGCGTATCGCGAACGACGTGGGGGTGGCGACGGCAGCGGCGCGCTACAGCTCCGTGACGGTGTTGTCGGAGAGGTTCGTGACCCACATGTGGCTGCCGTCCCATGCAATCCCCAGCGGGTGCGAGCCCACGAGGAAGGTGCCGAGCTTCGCGCCCGACGGCGACAGCTCGGTGACGGTGTTGTTGGTGTAGTTCGTCACCCACATGTTCGTGCCATCGAACGCGATCCCCTGCGGGTTGTCGCCCGCGGCGAAGGCGCCGAGCTTCGCGCCCGACGGCGACAGCTCGGTGGCGGTCTCGTCAAAGTAGTTGGCGACCCACATGTTCGTGCCGTCGAACGCGATGGCCTCCGGTCCATCGCCAGTGGGGAAGGTGCCGAGCTTCGCGCCGGTCGGCGACAGCTCGGTGACGCTGCCGCTGGCGGCGTAGTTGGCGACCCACATGTTCGTGCCATCGAACGCGATCGCGAACGGCTGGGCTCCTGCGCCGAAGGTGCCGAGCGTCGCGCCCGACGGCGACAGCTCGGTGACGCTGGCGCTGCCCCCGTTGGCGACCCACATGTTCTTTCCGTCGAACGCGATCCCGTCCGGGTCCGTGCCCACGGGGAAGGTGCCGAGCGTCGCGCCCGACGGCGACAGCTCGGTGACCGTGTTGCTGGCCCCGTTGGCGACCCACATGTTCTTTCCGTCGAACGCGATGGCGTCCGGGTACGTGCCCACGGCGAACGTGCCGAGCGTCGCGCCCGACGGCGACAGCTCGGTGACGGTGCCGCTGCCGCTGTTGGCGACCCACATGTTCGTGCCGTCGAACGCGATGGCACGCGGGGCCGTGCCGACGGCAAAGGTGCCGAGAGCAATCTGCTGGACGCAGCCGTAAACGGCGTTGCAGACCTCGTTCGCCGCGCACACCGCCGGCGGGTTGCTGAGCACGCACTTCATGGCCTCGCAGGTGGCCCCGCTGTACATGTTGCCGTTGCACGGCGCGCAGTCCGCGGTGGTGATGCACTGGACGCACCCGAGGGGGGCGTTGCAGACGTCCCCCGTGGCCGAGCAGTCCTGCGAGACGTGGCCCGCGCATCCCAGGGTGGGGTCGCAGGCGGTCTGCGTCTGGTAAAGCGGTCCCGTGCACGATCCAATTGGGCACGTCTGCTTGGGCCCCGGGATGCAGTGGCCCACGCCGTCGCACGTGGAGGGCGCCGTGAAGGTCGTGCCGCTGCACGACCCGAAGCTGCACGCCGTCCCCGAGGCGAACAGCTCGCAGACGCCGCCCACGCCGCAGTTGCCGTCGTTGTGGCAGTCGACGCTCGGCAAGCTCGTATTGCACCAGCCCGGAGGGGCCGGGGTGCCCGGTGTGATGTTGGCGCAGACGCCGTCCGGCGAGCCCGTGCGCGCCATCGTGCACGCCTGGCACAGGGTGTTGCAGGCCGTGTCGCAGCACATGCCGCTCACGCAGAAGCCGCTCGCGCACTGGGCCCCGCTCGTGCAGCTCTGCCCGTTCGCCGTCCCCTCGACGCAGTGCCCCGACGCGTCGCAGAGGTAGCCGCTCACGCAGTCGCTCTTCTGCGTGCAGCTCGACGCGCAGACGGTGCCCGCGCAGCCGAAGTACGGAGCGCAGCTCGTCGGGGAGGCTGCGACGCAGGTGCCCGCGCCGTCGCAGGTCTGCGCGGGCTGCGCCACGCCGCCCCCGCAGACCGCCGGGGCGCACACGGTCCCCATCGCGTACACCTGGCACGCGCCGTTGCCGTCGCACGCGCCGTCGGTGCCGCACGAAGCGGCGCCCTGGTCGCCGCACTGGCCGAGCGGATTCGTACCCCCGAGGACGTTGCCGCAGACGCCGTCGACGCCCGCGCCCTTGAGCGCAGCGCTGCACGCCTGGCAAATCCCGCCGCAGGACGTGTTGCAGCAGACCCCGCTGGCGCAGAAGCCGCTCGCGCACTGGCCGCCGCCGGTGCACGCGTGACCGCTGCCGAACATCGCGACGCAGTGGCCCGACGCGTCGCAGAAGTTGCCGAACGTGCAGTCGCCGTCCTCTGCGCAGCTCGACGCGCAGACGCTGCCGGCGCAGCCCGCGTACGGCGCGCAGCTCGTCGTGGAGGCCGCGACGCAGGTGCCCGCCCCGTCGCACGCGCGCGCGGGCGTCGCCTGTCCTCCCGCGCAGCTCGCCGCGGCGCACACGGTCCCCTTCGCGTACACCTGGCACGCGCCGTTGCCGTCGCACACACCGTCGGAGCCGCACGACGCGGCGCCCGGATCGGCGCACTGGCCCAGCGGGTTCGTCCCCGCGAGGACGTTGCCGCAGATGCCGTCCGCGCCCGCGCCCTTGACCGCGTTGCTGCACGCCTGGCAGATCCCTCCGCAGGCCGTGTTGCAGCAGACCCCGCTGGCGCAGAAGCCGCTCGAGCACTGGTCGCCGGCGGTACACGCGGCGCCGTTCCCCCTCGTGGGCGTGCAGGTGCCGCCGGCGTTGCTCGGATCGCAGAAGTCGCCGGTCACGCAGTCCGTGTCGTGCGCGCAGGCCACACACACCTTCCCGGCGCACACGCCGCTCTCGCAGTCGCCGGCGACCGTACAGCCGTTCGCGTTCGCGCACGGCGGGCACGAGCCGCCGCAGTCGACGCCCGTCTCGTTGCCGTCCTGGAGGTGGTCGTTGCACGTCGGCGGCACGCACACGCTGGAGGTGCAGACGTCCGTCCCCGTGCAGTCGGCCGTGACGTTGCACCCGACGCACGATCCGCCGCCGCTCGACCCGCCGTCGCCCACACCGGCGTCGGCGCCCCCGTCGCTGCAGACCTTGCCCCCGTGATCGCTGCACGTCGTGCCCGCCGCCGCGCTGGCCGTCCCGCACACGTTGCCCTCGCACGTATCGACGACGCACGCCGACGCCTGGGCCGGACAATCGGCCGCGACGTTGCACGCGACGCAGTGACCCGCGCCGTCGCACACGGCGCCGCCGTTGTCGGTGCACGTCGCGCCGGCCACGACGGCGCTGGAGACGCAGCACCCCGCGATGCACGCGCTCGCGACGCAGCCGCTCGCCGCTGCGCAGTCACCGGCCCCCTGGCACGCCGCCCCGCCGTCGCAAGCGGACCCCGAGCCGCCACTGCCGACCGCGCCCCCGGTCCCGACCGCGCCCCCGGCTCCACTGCTCGCGCTCGCGCTCGTAGTCGTGGTCGCGCTCGCGGTCGTGGTCCCGGTCGCGGTCGTAGTCGCGGTCGTGGTCGCGGTCGTGGTCGTGGTCGTGGTCGCGGTCGCGGAGGCGGTCGCGGTCGTGGTCGAGGCGCTGCTGGTGGCAGCGCCGGCGCCGATGCTGCTGCTCATGGCGGCGCCGGTCGTGCTGGCGCTCGACGCGCCGCCGGCGCCGCCCGTGCCTGGGATCAACGAGCGGTCGACCGAGGTGATGATCTCGCACCCCCCGGAGGCCAGGGTGAGAGAGGCGGCGGCGAGGAGGGCAGCGACGCGGCTCTGCGTGTTCAAGTAGGATCTACCCTCCAGTGACGCGAGTATCGCGCGCGTCCGATTTCCGATCGCGCGTGTGCTCGTGATTCATCGCGATCCAAGCGTAGAACGAGGTGTCGCCCGAGCACCACCCGTACTTCCACGAGGCGCAGCCGAGGGCGAAGTCGCGCGGCGCCGGGCTGCGTCGTGCGGCTAACGGGCGGCGCGCCGACGGCGCGCGCGAACGTGCGTACGCGCCTCGGGGCAGTCGTGCATCGAGCATCGTCTGCCATGCATCGCACGGGAGCCGCGAGGCATCGCGCGGGAGCCGCCATGCAGGGCGCGGGAGCCGCCATGCAGGGCGCGGGAGCCGCCATGCATCGCACGGGAGCCGCGATGCATCGCACGGGAGCCGCCATGCAGGGCGCGGGAGCCGCGATGCATCGCACGGGAGCCGCCATGCAGGGCGCGGGAGCCGCCATGCAGGGCGCGGGAGCCGCGATGCATCGCACGGGAGCCGCGATGCATCGCACGGGAGCCGCCACGCAGGGCGCGGGAGCCGCCATGCAGGGCGCGGGAGCCGCCATGCAGGGCGCGGGAGCCGCCATGCAGCGAGCGGGAGCCGCCATGCGGCGCGCGGGAGCCGCCATGCAGCGCGCGGGAGCCGCGATGCAGCGCGCAGGAGCCGCCATGCAGGGCGCGGGAACAGGCGTGTAACGCGCGGGAGCACCCGTGTGACGCGCGGCGTTGGCCATCCGGCGCGTTCCGCCGGCAGGGTACGGTTCATTGCCTACATGTCCCACTCGTCTTCGAAAAGATGCCGGAGGGTGGTGTCGAAAAGGCCTCCCAACCCAGATAGGGAGATTGAGAGGAAGAGACGCACGCGGCGGCCGCCCCATACGGAGGAGGGCTCGCCGTCCTCTCGACCCGCGAGGGCCCGTGCACCGTCGAAGAGAGAGAGGACTGCCATGGCCATCGGGAGGTTTCGAGCCGCGCTCAATTTCAGGGGTCTGAGCGATCCCAGCCGCCACGCCACCACGGGGTCGATCGAGAAGCTCGCGCCGACGAGCTCGGTCTACACCGGCAACGCGTCCCTCCAGGCGAGCTTCGCCTCGCTCGTCAAGAAGGACGCCGCGCTCGCGACGAGCAACACCACCGTCGAGAACGACAGGAAGCAGCTCAAGGCCGACACGGCCAACGAGACGGAGGCGCGCGCGGACTACGACGCGGAGCTGCACACCTTCGTGACCCTGGCGGGGAACGTCGCGACGAGCGCGGCCGACCTCGCCAGCCTGGGCCTCACGCCCCTTCTCCCCGCGCCGACGCCGAAGGGCCCGCCCCCCGTGCCGGCCGGGATCGACGTCCGGAACCCGAAGCGGGGCCACGGCAAGACGACGATCTCGGTGCAGGCGCCGAGCGGGACCCACTGGCAGTACGTGATCCAGGTGAGCCCGAACCCGCCGACGACGACGTCGTACGAGACGGTGTTCGGCAACGGGAAGACGCGGGTGCTCACCGGGGCGAGCGGGACGCAGCTCTGGGTGAAGGCCGCGCGGATCCGCTCCGGTGTGCAGAGTGATTTCTGCACGGCGGTGCTGGTGACGATCCCGTGAGAGGGTAGGGGAGGGGCGCCGCCCGGTAGGGGGCCGGGCGGCGCCGCGTCGCTCGCGGTGGCATGCGCGTGCTCGTGCCGCCGCTCCAGGGTGGAAAATCATGCTCGGGGCGGCGCAGCGGCCATCATGACGCGGACGCTCGCGGAGCGCGCAGCCGCGTCGGATGGGGCGTGTCGGTGCGGCGCGCACAGTCACGCCGAACTCCTGCAGCGTGGGCGTTTTCCGGCGCAATTTCAGACGCTTACACACGTCGACACCTCTTGTCGGATAAGCATTGGCGCGCGTACAGTCCGCGCGCTCGCCCCCCAACCGCAACGGAGACCACAATGCGCCGCACCGTCTTCACCTGCTTCGGCTTCGCATCCTTCGTCCTTGCCCCCGTCGTGTTTGGTTCCGCGCAGCTCGGGTGCAACAGCCCGCTGCCCGCGCCTGGTGAGCACGTCATTCGCGCGGCGGAGCCGATCCAGGGCGGCACGGTCGACACGGGGGACTCGAACGTCGTCTCGATCATCATCAACTCCGCGCAGGGCATGTCGCTCTGCTCGGGCTCGCTCATCGGGCCGAACCTGGTCCTCACCGCACACCACTGCGTGGCCAACAACACCACCACCGCCTGCGGGACCAACGACTTCGGCGCCCTCTTTCCCGCGACCGACTTCCTGGTGACCACGAGCTACAACGCGGCGGCGACGGTCTTCAACAGCGCCAATCCCAAGCTCCCCGCTCCGGACGGCAAGACGTGGTTCGGCGTGTCGAAGGTCGCCGTCCCCGGCGGCAACATCTGCGGGCAGGACCTGGGGGCGCTCACGCTCTCCTCCGCCGTTCCCAGCAGCATCTGCCCGCTCATCCCGAGCGTGGACACCGACGTCTCCGACAACGAGACGTACACCGCCATCGGCTTCGGCATCACGACCCCGAAGGGGAACACCGCCGGCACCCGCTACAAGGTCACGGGCATGGACGTCTCGTGCGCGGAGGATTGCGGCGACCCCACCATGAGCAAGACGGAGGAGTGGCTGGGCGTGAACTCCGGCAGCAAGGGGACGTGCGAGGGTGACTCCGGCGGGCCCGCCATCGACTCGGTCGGCCGCGTGATCGGGAGCGTCTCCCGCGGGCCCTCCAACGCGTGCAACCAGACGGTGTACGAGAGCTATTACGGCGAGGGCGCGTGGATCAAGCAGATGGCCCAGGCGGCGGCCACCGCGGGCGGCTACACGCCGGCCGGCTGGGTGACGGGCGCTGCCACCTCCAACCCCGCGAACGGCTACTGCGGTGGCAGCAGCAGCTCGACCAGCAGCACGGCGGCGACGACGTCGACGGCGGCCAGCACGTCGAGCACGTCCTCCGGCTCGTCCGGCGGCCCGCCGACGGACTGCAGCGGTACGGACGGCGCCGCGGGCTGCTGCATCGGCAACACGCTCTATCGCTGCGACAGCGGCAGCTTCCTCACGGCGAACTGCGACAACTACAACGCAGTGTGCAGCTGGAACCCGAGCTTGAACCACTACGGCTGCGAGCCCACGGACGGCGGCGCCGACCCGAGCGGCACGTACCCGCAGGCCTGCGGCGCGAGCGGCTCGTCCACCACGACGACCGGGGCCGGGACGACGACGGCGGCGACCACGACGACGACCGCGGCGTCGAGCTCCAGCGGCGGCACCCAGGGCTGCGGCTTCACCACGAACGTGCCGGCCTGCGACGACTGCCTCACCACGAACTGCTGCTCGTCGGAGACCGCCTGCGCCGCCGACGCCACCTGCACGGCCTGCGTCGGGGCGACCACCCTGAGCGCGGCGTGCCAGCAGAACCAGCTCGTCGTGGCGTTCCTGACCTGCGCTGGCAATTCGTGCAACACGCAGTGCAGCTCCGGCTCCAGCAGCAGCACGTCGAGCAGCGGCACGACGACCTCCGGCACGACGACCGCCGCCACGACGGGGGCCAGCACCACGACCGGATCGACCGGCGCCTTCATGACGGGCACCAGCACGAGCGGCGCCGGCGGCACCAGCACCACGGGCGGCGTCACGACGGGGACCGGCGCGAACACCGGCACCACCACGACCGGGGCCGGCTTCACCACCGGCACGGGGACCAGCGGCGTCGGCGGCACCGGCGGCTCGAGCGGCTCCTCGGGAGACATCTCGCAGTCGAGCGGCTGCGCCGTCTCGCCCTCCGGCGAGCCCTCGGCCCCGCCCTCGATGGCCGGCGTCCTCGTCGGCCTCGCGTTCCTCGCCTCCCGCCGCCGCCGCGACCGCGCGAGCTGACACAGCCCGTCGCGCAGGGCCGGCGCGCCGCACGTGGCGCCGCCGGCCCGCCCTTCCTCCTCACGACCTCCGCGTTCGCTTCGGCTTCACGGCCGCGGCCTTCTTCGCCGCCGCCCGCTTCGGCTTCACGGCCGGGGCCTTCTTCGCCGCCGCCCGCTTCGGGGTCGCCGGCGGTGCTCCGGCGCCGCCGGCCGCGGCCGAGAGCTCCTTCACGAGCTTCTTCGGCGCGATCATCCGGTAGCTGTCGACGATGAAGTGCTCCAGCTCGCTCCAGTCCGGATCGGGATCGAGCTTCATGTCGACCCAGCCGTGCTTGCCGACGTACGCGGCGACCTTGAAGCGCGGGTCGGACGCCACGAGCATCGCCTGGAGCTCCTTGTCGGTCTTGAACCCGACGCCCATCGCTCCGTCCTCGTGGCGCCCCCACCCGACGAAGATCTTGCCCGCGACCTTGCAGTGGACGCTGCCCCACGGCCGGTCCTCGTGCGCGCCGGGGAGGCGGTTCACGATCTGCAGCAGGCGCTCATGGATGGGATCGGTCGGCATGCCGAGACGATACACGCTCTTCCGGCGATCAGGGCTCCAGCACGCTCGATCGGCACGGGGCTGCCGAGCACGGAGTCGTCCCCCAGCTCGCCCTCGATGTTCGTTCCCCAGCACTGGACGACACCTCCCGCCGGCAGCGCGCACGTGTAGTCGTCGCCGGTGCTGACCTCGACGATGCCCGACGAGAGACCCGACACCGGGACGGGCACGGAGCTGCTCGTCTGGGAGCCGTTCCCGAGCTGGCCGTACTCGTTGTTGCCCCAGCAGAGGACGGCGCCCGCCGTCGTGACGGCGCAGGTGTGCTCGTGACCGACATCGTCCGTGCCGCTCGCGGCGACGCTCGCCACGCCGGTCGAGAGCCCCGAGACACCGACGGGCACGAGGCTCTGCGTCGTGGAGCCGTCCCCGAGCTCCGCCGTCGTGGTCGTCGCCCCAGCACTGCGCGCCGCCGCCCACGACCGCGCACGTGTAGAGGCCACCCGCCGCTACGGCCGTGACGCCGGACGAGAGGCCCGGGACGGCGGTCGGGACGTGGCTCTCCGCCGTCGACCCGTTCCCGAGCTGGCCGTTCATGTTCCAGCCCCAGCAGAGCAGGCCGCCCGCGGTCGTGATCGCGCACGTGTGGCCGTCGCCCACGGCGACGTCGCGGACCCCGGAGGAGAGCCCGGTGACCGCGACCGGCGTGGTGCTGTCCGCCGTCGTTCCGTTGCCGAGCTGGCCGTGGCCGTTTCCATCCCCAGCACAGGACGCCCCCGCCCGTCGTCACCGCGCACGTGTGGGCGGAGCCGGCGGCGACGAGCGCGACCGGGGGGAGCCCCATGACGGCGACCGGAACCGGGCTGTCCGCCAGTGAGCCGTCGCCGAGCTGCCCGCTCTGGTTGTCGCCCCAGCACTCCACGCCGCCCGCCTTCGTCCACACGCACTCGTGGTCGAGCCCCGCCGCCACGCCTGCGATGCCCGGCGCGAGGCCCGGTACGCCGATGGGGATCTCGCTCGTCATGTTCGTGCCGTTCCCCAGCTCACCGAACGAGTTGTCCCCCCAGCACTGTACGCCGCCCGCGCTGGTCACCGCGCACGCCTGGTCGCCGCCGGCGGCCAGCAGGTGGATCGTCACGCACGCGCCGAACCAGCAGAACCCGGCGCCCGCGCAGTCGGCGTCGCTCGCGCACATCGGGGGCGCGCCGGTGCCGGTGCTGCTCGAGCCTCGACGCCGGCGCGCTCGACGCCATCGTCGACGAGGCCGCGCCGCCGGGGCCCGCGGCCGTGGTCGAGGTCGAGGTCGTCGCGCCCCCTGCTCCGTGCGACGGCGGCGCGCTCTCGAGCGTGCTGCGTGCGCCGCAGCCCATGAGGAGGCGGCCGGCGACGAGCGCAATCGCGAACCGGAGGCCGAAGCCGCCGCTTCGAGAGAAGACAAGCCGTCGCATGCTGCCAGTAGACACGACTCGCCCGGCGAATGCTGGCCGATCAGCGGGGAAAGTGGGGCCTATCGGCGCCGGAGGAACGGGTTCGCGCGGCGCTCTTCGCCGATCGTCGTCGCCGGCCCGTGCGCGGTGACGACCTTCGTGGCGTCGTCGAGCGCGAGGAGCTTCTGCTCGAGCGATTGCATGAGGGCCTGCGTGTCGCCGCCCCAGAGGTCCGTCCTGCCGATGCTCCGCCGGAACAGCGTGTCGCCCGTGAAGGCGACGCTCCCGCCGCTGCCCTTCACGCGCCGGACGCCCGCGCCTCGTCGGAGCGCGGTCCGCGTCCTGCCGGACCGGACGCTCCTCACCAGCACACGCCGTAAGGCCCGTGCTGGACGCCGAGGTAGAGCTGGCAGGTCAGCCCCGTGGGGCAGGTGCCGTCGTCGCCGAGGGTGCAGATCTGATGGCAGGTCCCGGTGCTGTCGCCTTTCATGAAGTCGCACTCGTAGCCGGGCACGCACTGGTCGACGGTGCCGAACATGTCGCACGACGCGGCGCCCGCCGTCGTGCCCGTCGGGAGGCACCGGGTGCCCTCCGTCGACGAGACGATGTAGCAAGCCTCGCCGCTGCTGCACGCGGTGGCCGCGGCCGGCATGAGAGGGTCGCACTGAATCGGGCCGAAGCAGACGCCGAACGGGTCGTGCGGCTGCCAGCTCGCGCACGTGCCCGTCGAGGGGCCGTTCGCGTCGCCGGTCTCGCACGTGCTCGTCTGCCAGCAGAAGCCGCACGCGGGGAGCTTGCCGCACGCGTCGCAGGTGGTGGCGGCGGCGCACGGGTCGCCGCCCGAGCTGCTCGCGCTGGAGGCCGCGGAGGTGGAGGAGGACGAGGACTTGCCGGCGGGGGGTGCGCTTCCGCAGGCGGCAGCGAGGAGGGCGGTGGTGAGGAGCAGGGAGGACGGCGCGCGGAGCCCGGGCAGAATCATGCCGGGATGGGAGGCCGCGGCGGCTGCGGCGTCAATCGAGGACGCCAATCAGCGGTAGGCCTCGTCCGGGGCGAGCCCTACCCTCCCGTCTTCGGCCCGGCCTCGCCGAGCAGCGCCCTCACGCGCTCCTCCACGACGAGGAAGTCGGGTGAGCCCGGTGCCAGCCGGCCGCCGAGGTGGACGTGGCGCACGACGCCGCTCCGGTCGATGACGAACGTGACGCCGGCGGATCGCCGAACGAGCATCCGAGCAGCAGTGAGGCGAGGGCGAGGAGGGGGAGGGGGCGCACGCGAAGATCGTACGCGCCGCTGCGCAGGGATGGGAGGACCGCCTGCGGCTGCCGAGTCCGCCGAACGACTGGCGCGGGCGATGGTGCTAGGGTGCGCGCCTCATGCGCCCCGCCGCACGCCCTCCCCTCGCGATGCCGAACCCCGCCCCGCTGGCGCCCCCCGAGGGCTTTGGGGCGCGCGTCCATCGAGATCGGGGTAGACCTCGACGGCCCGGTGATCGCCCGGCTCGGCGACTACCTGGCGCGGCTCCTCGCGATGAACGAGCAGATGAACCTCACCGCCATCGAGGATCCGGGAGCGGCGTGGGAGCGGCACGTGCTCGACTCGCTCACGCTCCTGCCCCTGCTCGCGGAGCTCGGACCGGGCTCGCGCCTCGTCGACGTCGGCTCGGGCGGAGGTCTCCCCGGCATCCCGATCGCCGTCGCGCGGCCGGATCTGCGGGTGACGCTGGTGGAGGCCACGCAGAAGAAGGCGGCGTTCCTCTCGGCGGTGGCCGGCGCGCTGGAGCTCGCCGGCGTGTCGGTGCGCGCGGAGCGGGCGGAGCAGCTCGCGGCCGGGGAGCTCCACGGCGCGTTCGACGCGGTGACGGCGCGCGCGGTGGGACGGCTGGCGACGCTGGTGCCGCTGACCGCGCCCTTCGCCCGGCCGGGCGGGCTCGTGTTGCTGGTGAAGGGCCAGCGCGCCGACGAGGAGCTGGCCGAGGCGGCCCGGGTCATCGCGGCGCAGGGGTGCGCTCACGAGAAGACGGTCGCCACGCCGACGGGCCGGATCGTCGTGCTCCGGCGGGGCGCCGGAGAGTCGAGGCGCAGGCGGCGGTGACCGTGCTCGCCCGACGTGCAGCGCTCATCCGGGCCGGTTACCCTTGCATCGTGAACGCTGGAGGCGCCCGCTCGCCCACGGGTTCTCTTCGATGCTCTCGCCTGACGGCGGTCGTCGTGCTTCTCGTTGCGTGTGGCAGCCACGTCGACAGGACGGGGTGACGGAGGCCCTGGCAAGCGGCGTGCGAGCTCGCAAGCAGGGGCGCTTGTAGCGCGTGAGCCGGTCGGCCGCAGGGGCAGCGGTTCCCATTGCCGTGACGGCGAGGGATGGCGTAGAACCGTCATCGTCGCACAGCCTGCGCATCGGCCGAGAAGGAAGCCCCTCACGACGATCCGCAAACGAGAACGGCGCGGGCAAACCTGCCTGGTCATTGACATCCACTGCCGCAAGAAGGACGGCCGCAAAGGGCGCGGTCGTCACGACGCTGAAGTGCGGGCGATGGACGCGGCCAGGGCCGAACAGTTGCGCCTCCGCGAGGACATCGCGCTCGCCGGGGACTCTTCGAGCCGGGGCTACAGGCTCGGCGGGCGTTCGACCTCATGGCGTGGGGAGCCCCGAGCGAACGAGGTCCGCGCTTTCCCGCGGTGGGACATCCCCGGGTGGCTTCCTCAGCATTCGGGACGGGAGGCGCTTGAAGAGAAGCGCCGGGCGGACCAGGAAGAGCATTGGTTCTGGATACATGGAGGAGTGGCCGAGCGGTCTAAGGCAGCGGTTTTGAAAACCGCCGGCGGCGCAAGTCGCCCAGGGGTTCGAATCCCTTCTCCTCCGCTGATTTGTCGAACTTTCCGGCGTCGCCGCTCAACGAGCGCCGGAGCCCGTTGCCGTGCTGTTGCCGCGACCTTCGAGGAAGTGGACGTAGTGCTGGGTGGTGGAGAGGTTCCGGTGCCCCGCCATCCTCTGGACGACGTGGACCGAACGCCCCGGCGGAGCCAGCCCGCGAGGCGGGTACGGTCTCGCACCCGGTCGAACGCCTTCTCGACCCCGTACTGCCTCCAGGTCATGGCCACTGGAACGTGGGCGTCGCCCTCCCGCGCGCCGGCGCTCGGCGAACGAGGCGCGCCGGCTCCGCAGCCGTGTCCGCGCCGCCCTCAAGGCCGAGGCCCGCATCGCGGACCGTGGCACGCCGTCCGCACATTCGACGCGCGGCGAGCGCCGATCGCGAGCTGCGCTACGCTTCTCCTCGTGCACTCCGTTCCCCGCCTCGTCCGCCTCGCGATCCTGGACTCGTACGGCGTCGAGTGGTCCCTGCCGACCTTCGCGCGCGATGTCCTCCAGAACTTCTTCGACGCCGCGCTCTCGTTCCGCGAATCGTCACAATCGAGCGGGACGACGCCGCGTCCACCCTCGAGATCCGAGGCCCGGCCGAGTTCGACCTCGAGCTGCTCGCCTACGTCGGCGCCACCACCAAGCTCGACGGCAAGACCGCCGGCGGCTTCGGCGAGGGCTTCAAGAATCTGCGCGCTCGTGGGCGTCCGCGACCACGGGCTGCGCGATCCGCGCCGGCTCCGGCGAGACCGAGCTCGAGGTCGTGTTCGAGCCCGTGCCGCTCGGCCGCGAGCTCTGCTACCGCGTGCGCGGTGCCCCCGGGCGCAAGGGTTCCTTCGTTCGCCTCGGGGGCTGCACCGAGGCCGTCTTCGCCGCCTTCGAAACGGCCCGCCACCAGTTCTATCACGAGGACAATCCCCACCTCGGCCCGCTCGTCGCGGCGGACGAGGCCCACACCGTCGCCGTCCACCTCGCCGCCCCCGGCGAGAGGCACGGCGAGATCTACTATCGCCGCCAATTCCGCGGCGAGATCGCCTACTGGCGGAGCGCGACATCCCGGTGCACGCGCTTGACCTTCGCGTGTCACCACGCCGTCGACTCCCTCGAAGGCGATCGCGACCGGCGTGTCCTCGACCCCTGCAGCGTCGCCCTCGCCGTCGGCGAACGCCTCCCGCCCGAGGGGCTCCGCGAGGCGATCCGCCTGCTCAGGCCCAGTGGCGCGACGGGCACGACGTCCTGTTCGGGCTGCTCCACGCGGCGACCGAGCGCAAGCTGCGCTTCGAGTGGCCGGACAAAGCTGGGTCGCGCGATCGGCGTCGGGCGGCGACCATGGTCTCACCCGCCTGGCCGAGCGGAACGGCTTCAAGGTGGCCCGCCCGGAGTTCGCCGCGATCGGCATGAGGCGCGCCGCGGACGTGATCCGCCGCGGGAAGGCGGAGAGCCGCGCGCCGACCTCGGCGGAGCGCGAGCGCATCGACGACGGCGATCGCCCTCTACGAGGCGCTGACCTGCGAAAGCGCGCCGGCCGGGGAGTGGGAGATCTTCGACGGAAGAAGACACGGCAGCCGCCGCACAGCCGTCATGAGGAACCGCAAGCTGTTCGTCTCGTCGCGAAAGCTCGGCGCGGGCGGCTTCGCGCAGGGCACGGCGGCGATGCTCCACGAGATCGCGCACGAGCTCGGCGACGAAGACTCGCCCGCGTTCATGAACCGCCTCGCGCGCCTGATCGGCGCGGCGATCCGCGATCCATCCGCCGTCGCGGCGGCCCGCGCCCGCTTCGAGCGCGACCTGCCGCCGGGGCGCCGCATCCCGGAGCCGCCGTCGGTCGAGCCCTACAAGCCCCCGTTCGGAGACGCGCCCGGCGCAACAGCCGGCTCCCCCCTGCTTCCGAACGTCTACGTCTCGCCGGGCTTCCCTCCGACGACGGCCCTGCTCGAGCGCCTCCACGAGGCCGCTGCCGCCGCGGGCTTCGCCTGCTATCCCTGCGTGATCGAGGTCTGGAGCTCGGCGGACGCGCGCAGGCTGAAGGTGCACGGGATCCCGAGCGTGGCGTGCGGAGACGAGCCGGTCGAGATCGACGCCGCGCAGCGTCCGGCCGCCCCCGGCCTGCGCCTCCGCACGTATGGGCCCGAGCGCCGTGTCCTGCCGAGCGTCGAGATGGTCACCGAGGCGCTCGGTGCCCACACGGCGAAGATGCGCGCGTGGACGCGCCCGTCGAGACGCCGGAGCAGAAGCTCGAACGCCGCGATCTTCATGGCGCGGGTACCACTGTAGGACTGGATCAAGGCGACGGCCAAGGGCGAAGGGCGCGAGCACCTCGCGATCGGCCTCGCCCACGCGTGCGCGCTCCGCCTCGACGGCGTGAAGAAGGGCGTCGAGCAGAGCCAGGAGGAGCTGTTCGCCGCGATCCGCGACGATGTGCTGCGGATGAAGCAGGTGGCGGACGCGCACCTCGCGGCACAGCGCGACTTCGATCCCGGCGACGGGTTCGAGGAGGAGGGGATGCGCTGCGCGCACGCCGCGTTCCTGGCCGGTATCGCGGCCGGCGGCCCGGAGCGGGCCCGCCCGGGATTTCGCGACCGTCCGCGAGGCCACGAAGGCGCTCATGGCCACCGATCTCGCCCCGGAGATTCGCGAAGGCGTCCTCGCGTGGTGCGTGGAGCGCACGGGTCCGCAGGAGCACTACACCATCGACGCGTCGCTCCGGCCCCTGGACGAGGCCGCCTTCCACGCCGCGTTCGCGACGGCGCTGGACGAGGCGCGACGGCTCCAGCCCATGCTCGACCGGGAGGAGCGCGGCCTGCGCGATCGGGGAGCTCGAGGATCGCCTCGAGAGCGCGATGCTGACGCCGGAAGGGCGCGAGGAGGCGCGCGCGAAGAAGCGCGCCCAGCACGCGGAGATGGCGCGCTGGAGGCGTCAGCAGCGGATGCGCGCCGCGCTGACGCACACGATCAAGGAGACGTGGGAGACCACGCTGGCCGGGACGGGCAGCGAGGCGGCCGCGGGCGAGGCGTGCGTCGCGCTCCTCCGCCGGCTGGAGAGCAAGCTCGCGGCGGAGGCCCGGCGCGTGAAGAAGGGTGACGCATGAGCGAGATCGCGATCGGTGGAGCGGGCGCGACGCGGGCGGGGACGTGGTCCCCCTCGCGCTGCTCGCGGGCTACAAGGTCCGCTGGGATCGGAAGACGGTCGCGCGCGACATCGTCCAGAACTTCTTCGACGCTGCGGAGGACTTCGGCGACGTGCGGATCGACACGGAGACGCCCGGGCGCGTCCGCGTCGAGG
Organism: uncultured delta proteobacterium; assembly: GCA_963827955.1. Taxonomy (GTDB): domain Bacteria; phylum Myxococcota_A; class Polyangia; order Polyangiales; family Polyangiaceae; genus CAWHDJ01. Next base: position 276,009 of record CAWHDJ010000019.1, read on the forward strand.
GGCCGGCGACGTTCGACATGGAGTACCTGCGCTACATCGGCGCGACCTCCAAGCGCGACACGCGCGCCGCGGGCGGCTTCGGCGAGGGCTTCAAGATTCTGCGCGCTCGTGCTGCTCCGCGACTACGGCGTGGGGCTCCGCGCCGGCTCCGGTCCGTGGGAGATCCGGCCCTTCTTCCGGCCCATGAGGCTCGGCCGCGAGCTCTGCTACGAGGTCGTGCGCCACCCGCCTTCGCTCGCCCCGTCCGGGAGCTGGGTGGAGATCGCCGGCGCGGACCCCGAGCTCTGCGCGGCGTTCGACGCGTCGCGCGACTGGTTCCGCCACCCGGCCAACGCGCGCCTCTCGGAGCCGATCTACGAGGCCGAGGAGAGCGGCGTCGGCGTCTACGTCGCCGCGGACGGGTTCGCGGGCGACGTCTTCTACCGGCGGCAGCTCCGCGGCTCGCTGCCGTTCTCGAAGGGGTCGGGGCTCACGTTCGCGTTCGACGACCGCATCCCCGGCGTGGAGGCGGACCGCGATCGGCGCGGCCTGCGCGCGCCGCAGAGGGTGATCGCGGCCGTCGTCGCCAGGCTCCCGAGCGAGGCGCTGGAAGAGATCGCGAGGCAGCCTCCGGCCGTACTGGCGGGCAGGGAACCAGGTCCTCTCGGCCGTGGCCGGGGAGGCGGCCCGGCGGGGCGCCACGTTCACGTTCCCATCGCGCTGGCTCGCGAGCGTCCACGGCGAGGATCGCCTGGAGGAGCAGGCGGAGCGGCGCGGCCACTGCTCGCGACTGCCCGAGCATTCGCGCGCGTGGGCATGCCGACGGCGGTCAGCGCTTCGGCGCCGGACGTGCCGCGGCCGCCGACGCTGCGCGAGGAGGCGCGCATCGCGCGTGGCGGCACCTCTACGAGAAGCTGCTGAACGAGGCGCCGCCGCAGCGGAGGACCTACGTGCGCGAGATCCCCAAGGGACACGCGTTCTTCGGGCGCGTGGGCGAGGTGGTCGGACCTGCAGGCGGCGACGCTCGCGGGCAGCTTCGACGACGGGGTGGGCGACGTGCTCGGCGCGCTCTCGCGACACCCCGGCGGAGCGCGCGTCGACAACGGCAAGCGCCTGACGAGGCTGCTCGCCGCGGTGCTCGATCGGCGCTGGAACGCCGGTGGCCAGTGGACGATTTCCGCGCGCGCTGGGACGCGGCGGGCGAGCTGCCGGGACGGAGACCGAGGACGACGGCGCGGCGTACCGCACGTACAGCTTGGACGTGCCCCGTGTCGGAGGTGGAGATCCTGGCGCCGCCGGGCTTTCCGCCGGCCGAGGAGATCGAGCGCCGGCTGTTGCGCGTGACGCGGCGGGTTCGCGTGCAGCTCGAGGTGAAGCACGTGGCGGTCACGTCTCTCGAGAGCGCGGTGCGCCAGCAGGCGCGCGGGGTGCCGAGCATCTGGATCGCGGGGGCGGAGGTCGCAGCGACGCGTGACCCCGTGCGCTACGAGCTGCGGACCTACGCGGGGGAGTCCGGGGCGGCTTCGCTGACGGGGCCGAGCGACCGCGGAGCTCCTGGCGCCGATCGAGGCGGCCCTTCGAGAAGCCCCGGCGGCGTACGGACGGGCCCTCCACGCGGGAAAAGTTGGGCGAGAAGGAGCACGAGCGCTGGCTCGCGTCGAACCGGCCGCGCGAGGCGCTGGCCCTGGCCGATCGACACCGGATCGGACGCGGCGGCCAACCAGGCGCTCGCGGAGTGCTCGCTCGACCGAGGACTCCACCCATGAGACGAGCGCGTACCAGTTCGCGATCGCGGCGATGGAACGGGCGGCGGCCCGAGGGCCTCGCGGGCGGGGCGAGGAGGCGACGGCGCGCATGACCGAGGTCGCGACAGCGGGCAGTGCTCGCCTACGACCGGATGATGCGGGCCGTGCGGCAGGAGCTGGCACGGCTCGTTCACGTGCACGACAGGATCTGGGTGCTCGCGACGCTCGACGGATACGCGGTGAAGCTCGCGCGGGAGGCGCAGCCGGAGGTGGCCGCGTCCATCGTGGTGCCGTTCGCGGTACCGTTCGCGGAGCTGCATGGGCCACCTCGCGGAGACCGCGGCGCTCGACGAGGGCTGCCTGAGTTACGCGCGAGGGTTCCTGAGCGACCAGGGTTCCTCGCAGAGGCGCACCGCGGGCCGGAGGCGGCGCTTGCGGCCGGCCGCGCGCTCATCCCGTTCGTGGCCCGCGTGTCGCGGAAGCTCCACCGGGCGGCGGATCCTGAGTCGGTCGTGAGCATTTGCGCGGGGATGGCGCCGATCCTCGACGCGAAGGCGAGAAGGCGGAAGCCGCTGCCGGCGGACCACGTGGCGACGCGGGTGAAGGCGGCGTGGGAAGGGGCGATTGCGGCGGGCAAGCCGGAGATCGAGGCCGCGGAGGCTGGCCTCGACGCGGCGGAGGCGGCGCACGCGGAGGTCTTCGCGGACCAGGAGCGCGAGCGGAAGCGGCTCCAGGCGGCGAGGGGGCGGTTGCCCGGCGGACCGAGGGGCGCGAGGGTGCTGAGGATTCCTCCCCTCCCGCCGCACGTGCACATCAAGACACGGTTGACATAGACGCGGCGGATCCGCGAGGCTCAGCCGCAGAAGCCGTTGGGGTCGCAGAACCCGGAGCAGCAGTCGCTGTCGAAGTTGCACCCGTTCCCGCTCGAGACGCAGACGGAGCAGGCGCCGTCGTCGCAGAACTCGGCGTCGCAGCAGTCGGAGTCGACGTTGCACCCGCCGCCGTCGTCCACGCAGGCCGGGACGCCGCAGACTCCGCCGTCGCACACGCCGTTGCAGCAGTCGGAGTCGAGCGAGCACGCGCTCCCGTCGTCGAAGCAGGCCGAGACGGGGACCCCGCAGAAGCCGTCGCTCCCGCAGATGCCGCTGCAGCAGTCGGCGTCGCTGCCGCACGCCACGTTGTCGTCCGAGCACGCGACCACCGCGGTCGCACAGAAGCCGTCGCTCGTGCAGGCGCCGCTGCAGCAGTCCGAGTCCACCGCGCAGGTCGAGCCGTCGTCGAAGCAGGCAGGTGCGTCCACCGGACCGACGTCGGCCTCGATCCTTGCCGCCGTCGCGCTCCCCCTTGCCGCGTTCGCGCTGGTCGCGCCGCAGATCGTCGCGCAGGATCTGCCGTGGTGGGACGAGTCCGTTTACCTCGCCCTGGGACGCGGTCTCGTCGCCGGCGCCTCGCCCGACCTTGCCTGGTCCCCCGCTTGCGCGCTCACCCTCGGGATCGCGCGCGCGGCGCTCGGACCCGTGCGGGCGATCTCCGTCGTCCACGTGGCGTGGGCGGCCGTGTTCGCGGTGGCGGTGGGCCTGTGCGCCCGCGCGCTGCTCCGCGACGCACGCCCTGCGCTGGCCCTCGCGGCGATCGCGCTCGGCAGCTCCCATGCGCTCGTCGTCATCGGCCCGCAGCGCGCCGCGATTTCGCTCGTGCTCCTCGCCTTCGCCGCGCTGGCCTCGCGGCGGTGGCCGCGTACTGGCCTCGCTGCAGGAGCAATTCTGGCGCTCGCCGCGGCCGCGTGCCGGCTGGAGGCCGCGCTGGCTCGCTGGCGCCCACGCGGCCGCCCTGCGTCACCTCGGCCTACGAGCGCATCTCCGTGAACCCCGAAGTGTGGGAGCGGCGCTAGGCGCTCGCGACGTGCAATCTCCGACGACCTTCCGTAGCCTCTTCACCCTCCGCGGTCGGTGGGCGATCGCAGCGCTCCGTGGTGAGGAGTGGGTACACGTCGAGGTCGACGCTTGCAGGCGCCACCGCGGGATGCTGACGACGTGTTAGCGTCGCCCCCCATGAGCGATACCCTCCGAGCCGACGCCGTAGAGCTCCCTGCCCCCACCACGGCCCCCGCGCCCGGCGAGGACCGCACCGCGTGGGCGAGCCGCACGGCCTCCGATCTCCGCCATGCCCCCGACCCCGACAAGCTCGGGCTGCTCTCCTCTCTCGAGGGGTTCGTGTCCGTGAGCGGGCACGACGGCTGGGCGGCCGTGTACGACAACCCGGAGGTGGTCGGCACGCTGGCGACCTCCGTCCAGGAGACCGGCGACGACGACGTCGTGCGCTGCCTCATGGACTTCCTGGTGAAGGCCTATCGGGACCACCGGGACGACGGCTCGCCGAAGTCCGAGGGCATCAAGAACACCGCCACCTGGGGGATGGTCAACACCTTCGGGTCCGAGATCATCCCGATCCTCGAGGGCGTCTACAACGACGACGACATGGCCATGGCCGTGTCCAATCGAGCCGAGTACGCGCTGAACGACGATTTCATCCGCGCCGGCGAGAACACGCCGGAAGCTCGAGAAGATGGGCATCGACGGAGCGGGAGAGACGGTGGTCGTGGCCGACGCCCAGGGGCAGGACCACATGGCCCACACGACCTATCTGGCGGACCCGGCGCGCTCGGCCTCCCGCTTGGTCCCCTACGGGTGCACATCGACGACCGGCCACGCGTTCGTCGAGGACCTCCTCTCGGCGCTCGGGGAGGCTCGACGCGACGGCGCCGACGTGCTCTCGGTGTCGGTGGGGATCGCGTGGGACAGCGACGGCTCCGACTACGTCGAGAAGGCCGGTGGGGACGAGGCGAGGGGCCGGGCGCAGTTCGAGGCGGACATGGAGGGCGTGCGTCGGGCCATCGAAGACTTCCCCGGCGTCGTGGTCATCGCCGCGGGCAACGGCGGCCCCCAGAGCGCGGCCAACGAGCTGGGGCGCAGTGACAAGGTGATCGTCGCCGCCGCCCTCAACCGCAGTGAGGACGACGCAGCCAGCTTCAACTCACCGGCGCTCCACCCCGAGAACGTGGTCGGCGTCGGCACGGCGGTGTGGGCGCTCGGTGTGGACGGCGCGCTGCACTTCCTCGAGGACGCCACGAGCTGGGCGGCCCCTCAGATCGCCCACTATGCGGCGTGCGTGTTCCAGGCTGGCAAGCAGTTCGATCAGGGCACGAACGCCGGCGAGGTGCACACCATCCTGGTGCGGACCGCCGAGCCCGTGCGCAACGCCAACCACGCCGACGTCTGCTGCGCGGTGCGGTTCGCCAAGACGCTCGCGTACCTCAAGTCGACCGGCGACGGGGGACTCGTGCAGGCGCTGTGGGACCTCGCGCCGGACAAGGCGCGGCAGGTCGCCGATGCCTGCGAGCCCCTGCTGCACGAGCTGGGGCCTGGCAGCAAAGACCACATCGCGTCGATCGTTCGCGGGTAGGCGGCAGGCGGCGCCGTACGGGGGGTGCGAGGCGTTTCATCACACTGCCTCGGCTCACGGGGGACGCACGGGCACGCACCGGGCACGAGCGGGCACGTGCCCGCCGACGACGCGTGCCCCGCGGAGGGCTGAACGGATTGAACGCTCGTAGGCCGCGTGTGTAGCATCTCCGATCGGTGGCCTGGTGCGTGCTAAGGCCCACCCCGTCCGATCGGAAGGAGCGCTTCATGTCGCGGGTTCGCTGGTACCTCGCCCTGCTGGGTCTCGCCGCTGCGCCGGCGGCGTTCGTCGCCGGGGCGTGCGGCGGCGGCAGCCCCCCGGCGGAGTGTGGCGCCGGGATGCAGCTCGTGGACGGGACCTGCGTCCCGGTCCACACGGACGGGGGCTCCGAAGCCGGCCAGCCCGAGGCTGGGCAGCCCGAGGGCGGCCAGCCGGACGCCGGTCCCGACGCCGCGCCGGACGCCGGTCCCGACGCCTCGCCGGACGCCGGTCCCGACGCCTCGCCGGACGCCGGCCCCGACGCCGCGCCCCAGGACCCGAGCTTCATCTTCGGCGGCGTGACCTCGGTCTCGCCGGCGTCGACGGCGGCGGTCGACAAGACGGTGAGCCTCTTCGTCACGTGGGAGGCGGCCGAGGACCCGTTCACGCTCCCCGCCCAGATGAAGTACAGCGTGTACGTCGCGACCACCTCGAAGGGCGAGGCGTTCGGCGCCGCGCCCGCCGCTCAGGTCCAGGGCACCACCTCGACGACGATTGCGGGGCTCTCGGTGGGCAAGACCTACTACGTGGTCGTCCGCGCGACGAACGTGGGCGGCGTCCAGGATGACAACGTGCACGAGCTCTCCGCCGTCGCCACCACGGACACCACCGATCCGGTGCTCTCCACGGCGCCCACGGTCGTGCCGAGGCTCGCCTGCCAGTCGCGCGTGAGCTGGGCTCCCGCCACCGACGGCGCGACCAGCGCCGCGGGGATGCGTTACAACGTCTACCTGGCCGACACGATGACCGACCTGACGGGGGCGCCGCTCATGACCACCGCCCCGGGGGTGACGACGGTCGACATCGCGATGCCCTCGGCGACGACGGCCTACCACTCGTTCGTCGTGGTCGCCGAGGACGCGGCCGGCAACCTGTCGTTCCCGTCCCCGACCCAGGCCCCGGTCGGGAGCGTGGACACGAACGCGATCGGCTTCGAGGCGAGCGTGCAGCCCATCCTCTCGGGCGGCTGCGTCCCGAGCTGCCACACGGTGAACACCACCAACAAGCTCACGCCCGTCTACGACGACGGCTACGCCTACGACGACATCCTCGGCACGGCCAGCGCGCCGACCCTCGCCCACGTCTGCGTGCCCAAGGCATCGCCCGCGAGCACCTCCTGCGCGCCGGACACGGCCATCGCCGGCTGCGCGGACTGGCTCACGGAGCTCGACGGCGGCATCCCCGTCACGGCCCAGCTCGTCACCCCCAACGATCCCTCGTGCAGCGTGATCTACCAGGTCGCCGCCCAGCAGCGCATGCCGCCCAAGTCCGCCAACCTGCCTCCCCTCTCCGCCTGCGACCTCCAGGTCCTCCACGACTGGATCCAGGGCGGCGCTCAACCATGACCGACCAACCTGCCGACACCCGGGTGCGCCGTCGCGCCCCGCGCCTGATCCTCGCCGCCATGGTCGGCCTCGCCACGGCGGCGGGCGGTGCATGCTCGCTCCTGAACGCCTTCCCGGACGTCGTGCCCCTGCGGGGATCGGGGGGCTCGGGCGGCTCCGGCAGCGCGAGCACGGCGCAGAGCTCCACGGTCGCGAGCGGCGGCTCGACGGTCGCCAGCGGCGGCTCGACGGTCGCCAGCGGCGGCTCGGCGGTCGCCAGCAGCTCGAGCGCATCGTCGTCGAGCGGCACCGGGGGCGGCGACGCGGGTGTGGACGCCGGGACGCGCGGCATCGTCGCGGTCGCGGGCCGGATCGTCTCCGGAGGCATCGCCACCTCGCAGCGCGTCTTCGCCGTCCTCGACGCGCAGACGGGCCAGCAGCTCAGCCGGTACGACCAGCTCTCGATCGTCGCCGCCGTCCACGACCCCGCGACGGACCTCTGGTACCTCTTCGAGGCGGACACGCTCCCGCCCCTGAACACGCAGCCGATCAAGCTCCACGTGGGCACGATCGATCCTGCCGACGGCGCGTGGGAGGAGCAGGCGGTCACCTCGGCGGGCCTCCCCGTCATCGCCGATGCGATCGACGTGGCCGTCCTCAACCAGCGCCTGGTCTACGCCGCGTTCGACCCCACCTTCGACGCCGGCGGCATCCCCCCGATCGGCCTCGGCGTGCTCGACACATCGAGCGCGCCGCAGGTCACGGCGTCGGCGTTCGGCGGCTTCGTCTCGCTGGCGGACGTCTCCGACGCCGGCGCGGTCAAGTTCAACGGCTTCGTGGCCACACCGGGCAGCAGCGCGGGGGGCAGGCCAACCTGATCACCGAGACGTGCCCGTCGTCGGGCCTCTGCACGCTCGTGCGCTACCTCGTCAACGTCTTCCCCAGCCCCTCCACCACGCCGACGCCGAAGCCCGACGACGGCACGTCCATCCCCAAGGCCGCCAACGGGATCTCCGCGACGTGGGGCTCGCGCGGTGGGCTCTACGATCTCGTCGTCTTCCCGCCGTCGCCGCCGACCGACGCGGGCGCGTCGGACGCGGGCCCGGACCTCGCCACCGTCGAGACCTACAGCCCCACGCTCACCAACATGCCGGGCACGCCCTTCGCTCAGTTTGCGCTGACCGAGGTGACGGGCGGCGAGCAGTTCACCGGGCTCGCGTACGCCGACTGCTCCAGCGTGCTCATGCTCGCCGAGCGCAACGCGCAGACCCTGTACGCGGTCATGCTGCCGAGCCAGTCCACGATGACGCCCGTGACGGCGACCTCCCTCCCCGTCAACACCACCACCAACGTCGTCTACTTCGATCCCGTGACGAACAACCTGTACATGCCCCTCCAGCCCGCGGGCACCGAGTCCACGTTCTCGCTCCTCGCGTGGCACCTCGACACCGGCGCGTCGCCGCCCGCGCTCGCGCCGCTCTCGGGCTTCTCGCCGCCTTCCGACCTGGCCGTCAACGTCGTCGCCGTGCGCCGGCCGCCGGGCTTCACCTGTCCCGGAGGGAGCTGACCCATGCGCCCCTCGCGCCACCCTCGCCTCGCCGCCGCGGCCCTCGTCGCGCTCGCCGTCGCCGCCGCGCCCGCCGCTCGCGCCCAGCCGGCCCCTGCCCACCCGGTCACCGTCACGCCCGAGGCGCGCGCGCACTTCGTCGCCGGCGTCCGCCTGCTGCAGGACCCGGCGGGCCCGCGCTACGAAGACGCCTACGAGGAGTTCAAGGCCGCCTACGCGGCGTCGCCGTCCCCGAGCATGCTGGGCAACATCGGCCTCTGCGCGATGAAGCTGGAGCGCGACGAGGAGGCCATCCGCGCGTACGAGAGCTACCTCGAATCGGCGAAGATCGACGCCGCCGAGCGCAACCAGATCGAGACGGACCTCGGCACGCTGAGGGCGGCCGTCGTCCACGTGACCCTCACCCTCGCCGCCGGCCCCTCCGAGCCGGTCACCGACGTGCGCGTCGTCGACGTGCGGACGCCCGTGCAGGGCTCGCCGGTGACGAACGGCTACGGCCCGCCGGCGAAGGCGACGATCCGTCTCGACGTTCACCCCGGCCACCACATCGTCACCGTCAAGCGTGACGGGTACCTCCCCTCGTCGTGGGAGCTCGATGCGGTGCCCGGGGCGAGCCTCTCGCACACCTTCACGATGCAGAAGGTCGCGGCCGCTCCCGCCCTCCTCGTTGCGCCGGTCGGGCCCGCGCCCACCGTCGCGGCGCCGCTCCCGGTCGCGGGGCCGCCCGAGGTGCTCACCCGCCCGACGCCGCCCGCCGTCTACGCGCTCGGCGGCGCCACGATCGCGCTCGCGATCGCCGGCGCGACGACGGGCGCCATCGCGGTCTCGAAGCACACGCAGTACACCCAGATCAACGACGGATTGCCGCAGCACATCCAGCAGGCGCAGGACCTCCACGACACCGGCCAGCGGCTGAACGTCGCCACCGACGTGCTCCTCGGCGCGGCCATCGTGGGCGCCGGCGTCACGATCGGCCTCTACGTGACGCGGAAGACGGAGCGAGCACCGGCGGCCATGCTGCGCTTGCGCCCCACCGGCGCCGCGGTCGAGGGGGCGTTCTGAGCCCGGGGCTTTGCTGGCGTCCCGGGCTTCGGCTAGCTTGAGCGGGCAGCGGAGGCGGCGTGGAAGGTCGGATCCTGGACGGTCGCTACGAAGTGATTCGCCTGCTCGGCAAGGGCGGGATGGGGGCCGTCTACGAGGGGCGCGCCGTCGCGACGGGGCGGCGTGTCGCGGTCAAGGTGATCACGGCCGACGTCGTCAAGTCGCCCAACCTGGTGGCGCGCTTCGAGGTCGAGGCCCGCGCCGCGGGCACCATCGAGTCGCAGCACATCGCCCAGATCATCGACTCGGGCCGGGACGGCGAGAACGGCCCGCCGTACCTCGTGATGGAGTACCTGGCCGGGGAGGACCTCTACCAGGCCCTCCGCCGGCTCGGCCCGCTCCCGGTCGGGCTCGTCCTGCGCATCATGGCCCAGGTCTGCCTCGGCATCGACAAGGCTCACCGCGCGCGGATCATCCACCGCGACATCAAGCCGGCGAACATCTACCTGAACGAGCGAGACGGCGACGAGATCCTCGTCAAGCTGCTCGACTTCGGCGTCGCCAAGATCACGATCGAGGAGGGGCAGAACATCGCCGACGTCCTCACGAGGACGGGGAGCATCCTCGGCTCGCCGCTCTACATGTCGCCGGAGCAGGCGAAGGGCGACAAGACCATCGACCACCGGTCCGACATCTGGGCGCTCGGCGTCGTGATGTACGAGATGCTCGTCGGCCGCACGCCCTTTCATCACATCGAGGCCTTCGGCGGCCTCGTCATCGCAATCTGCTCGGAGGCGCCGACGCCCGTCACCACCGCCGCGCCGTGGGTGCCGGAGGAGGTCTCCGCCATCGTCCACAAGGCCCTCGCGTTGAAGGCCGACGATCGCTTCCAGTCCGCCCACGAGATGTACAAGGCAATCAAGGCCTACATCCCCCCCGGCGGGCAGGGGATCGACAAGTCGATGTTCTTGGCGCTCAGCTCGGACGAGCGCGCCATGCGCCCTGGCCCCCTAGCCGCCCTCCAGTCCGGGGACCGCTCGACGTCCCAGCCCGGCCTGCCCCCCGACGAGCGCGCGTCGAACCCGGTCCTGGCCTCGTCGCCGCCGAACAATCCTCGGACCTCGTCGCCCTCCAACCCGGCCGCCCCGTCCTTCCTCCCCCAGGGCGCCTCGGTCCCCGAGCGCGCGCGGACCACCGCCGGGGTGACCAGCGAACCGACCCCGCCGGCGGCGGCGAAGTCGAAGCTGTCCCTCGCGATCGCCGCCGCCGTCGTCGTGCTGGCCGCGGGCGCGTTCCTGGCTCTACACGGTTCCAGCACGCCCGCGGCCCCGACGAACGCCGCCCGCGCCCCCGAGCCACCCGCGGCCCCGGTCACGGCGACCGTCACGCAGACCGCCGCCCCTCCCGCCCCCCCGTCCGCCGCTCCGAGCACCGTGCCCACCGTGACGCCGGCCGAGACGGCGGCGCCCGCGCCGTCCGAGTCGTCGGCGGTCAAGGCGGCGCCCACCGCCGCGCCGGCCGCGGGGCACTTCGGGAAGAAACCGCCGGGCGCGAAGACCGGCCCGGGCGCGACCACCAACGTGGGCGGGCGCATCATCCGGACCGACCTGCCTTGAGGTGAGCCGCCCGCGCCGGCGGGTCGCTGCGCTCTACTGCTCCGCTTCGTGCCCGAGCGCCGTGGCAATCGCCCGCCGCACGTCCTCCATCAGAATCCCGCCGCCAATCCACCCCGTAGGCCGCCGGGTCGACCGGCGGGAGCACGGTCACCTTCACGCTCTTGCCGGTCCGCACCACGAAGCCCTGGGCGGGCAGCACGTCGCGGGTGCCCTCGATGCCGACCGGGAGGATGCGCACCCCGAGGTCGAGCGCCATGCGGAAGCCTCCGCTCTTGAACGGGCCGAGGCGGCCGGTGCGGCTGCGCGTGCCCTCGGGCGCGATCCACACGCGCGTGCCGCCGGCGAGGAGCGAGCCGCCGCGCTCGCGCAGCGCGCCGACGGCCTGGTCGCGGTCCCTCCGGTCGATGCGGATGAAGCCCGCGGCCTGCATCGCGCGGCCCCAGACGGGCACCCGGAAGAGCTCTTCCTTGGTGACCATGCGGATGCGCCCGAGGCCGCACTGGAAGAGGACGGGGATGTCGTACAGGCTCTGGTGGTTGCTCATCACGACGAAGGGCTCTCGCCCGTCGCCGGCGTGCTCGCGGCCGGAGACCTCGACCGAGAGGCGCGCGTCGCGGAGCAGCTTGCCCGACCACCAGTCGAGGCGGCGCTCGGCGACCTCGGGATCGAGCGGTCTCCGCGCGGACTCGAGCACCGTGGGCACGCTGATGCGCCCCGTATCGACAATCCCCATCACCGTTTGTACGAGCGACATGTCGCGACCCTCGACCTCTGGGCGAGGACCCTACCACAGCGCCCTTCGGCTCGATCGGGCCGCGCGCTCCACACCTCACGTGCGGACCGCGCGGGCCTCTCCCGCCGCCGCGGCCTCGGTCAGCGCGGCCTCCTCACGCGCCGCCTCCGCCTCCTCGCGCGCGGCGCCCTCGCCGTCGTCCTCGGGGGCGTGCTCCACGGCCTCAATCAGGCTCGGGGCGAACGCCGTCATCCAGCGGCGGAAGGACGCGACGCGGAGGTCCTCCTTCACGCGCAGTACCTCCGCGGCGCCGCACGTGTGGGGCGCCACCGCGACGCGGACGGCGTCGGCCAGGAGCTCGTCGCGCGGGGACAGCGGCAAATCGTGGGTCTCCTGCTCGACGAAGCGCTTTGCGGCGCCGAGGTCCCCCTGCCGCACGAGCGAGAGCAGGCGCACGCGGAAGCGCGCGAGCGCGAGCAGGGGGAAGTGCGCGTGGATCGACGCGACCTCGGCCTCGGCCTCGTCGAAGCAATCCGCGGCCGCGAGCCCGAAGGCGCGCTCCGCCGAGAGGGAAGGCGTGATGATCCTCCCGGCCACGTCCCGCGTGGCGCGGCCCGCCACCTCGCCGAGCCCGCGCGTGCTCTGCTCCAGGGTGCCTCCGGGGTCGCCCCTCCCATCGGCGAGCATGGCGAGGTAGAGGTGTGCCTGGGCGCGCACCAGCGCGTACCGGCTCCGCTTCAGCGCGACCGAATCCGCCTCGGCGCGCTCCGGCTGCGTGATCATCCGGGACACGATCTGGAGGATGCGCCGGCTCGAGCGCTGCGCGTCGGCAATCGTGGCACCGAGCACGGCCCCTCCGCCGAGCACGAGCGACACGACCACGAGGCCGAGCGCGTCGAACGTCCAGTCGAGCGCCGCATCGCCGCCGCCGGTGTGCGGCGTGTGGCCCTGGAGCGCGTCGAGGCCCGCGAAAATGGCGCCCGTGAGGACGACCACCGCCGCGAGGCGCACCGCCAGGTCGCGCGCGCGCCGGACGCGGACGCCCGGGGCCCCGTTCTGCCTTGCCTCCTCGACGGAGCGCCTCGCCTCTTCCGTGGGGATCGCGGCGGGCACGGGCTCCCCCCCGCGCGAAGGCGCCGGTGCCCGCACGAACGCCGCCGCGCCCGGCGCGACCCTGGCCACCCAGTCCACGAGGGCCGGCTCCTCCGAGGCGGCCTCCTCCCGCTTCCCGCTCTGCCGGTACGGGCTCGTCGCCGCCACCTTCACCATCCGCTGGTAAGCCCGCACGATCGCCCGCTCGCGGCGCCCGGTCCCTTCGAGCAGGACGTCGCGCCTCTCCAGCAACAGCTCGCGGAGCGCGGCGCGATCGCCGGCGCGCTCGAGCAGCATCGCCTCTGCCAGCGCCGCCCGGCCCAGGGGCTGGACGAGCGCGCTCTCGGCCTCGCGCACGGCGGCGATGTCGGCGCGCGCCCCCTCGGCGTCGCCGAGCGACGCACGCACGAGCGCGCGGATGCCGAGGGCGTTGGTGCGCTGCGCGGCGGCGAACGTACGGTAATCCCCAGCGGCTGCCGGATGGCTGCGTCGGCGTGGGCGAGCGCGGCCGGCAGGTCGCCCCGGCGGAGGGCGATGATCGCACGCTGCTGGAGGAGCGACGCCCTCTGGTGGCCGAGGAAGCGCTTCTCGGCGCGGTCGAGGATCCTCTCGGCCTCCGCGAACCGGCCGAGCCCGATCAGGTTGAGCGAGGTGTGGACGGCCTGCTCCCCCGGCGCGAGCAGCCACATCGACAGCCCGAACGCGGCGAAGCAGCCGCCGAACACCATCCCCGCCACGCCGGCCGCGGGGCTGCCGAGCGCCACGAGCACGGCCCCCATCGCCACGAGCGCGAGGCCGAGCACCTGGGTGCGGAGGTACGCCGCGCCCGCGCGGGGCGTCGCACCGCCGGGGGCCGGCGCCGCGCCGCGCTCCGGAGCCTTCTGCAGGGACATCGCAGGAGAGGATAGACGGTGCGGCACCGGGCGCGGTAGGCAGGACGGGATGCGCACCTCCAAGCGCTGCACCAAGTGCGGCTACACCGAGCTTCTTCCACATCCCGGAGACAGGCCACGAGGGCCTCTTCGAGGCCTTCGTTTGCCAGGAGTGCGGCTACACGGAGACGTACGCCCGTCCGGACGCCCGCGCGGAGCTCGCAAATCTCCAGGGCGTGGAGACGGTAGGCGCGCCCGACGCGGGGCCCTACCGCTGAACGCGCCCGCGATCCTCCTGTCCAGCCATGGCGGCAGCCTCGCCCGCGTCGCGGATCGCGGCGGCGAGGCCCCACGCATAGGACGCGCACCCGCGGGCGCGCTCGAGGGCGGCGCCGGCGGCGGCGACGGCCTCGGAGCGGGGGCGCGAGGCAATCGCGGCGGCGGCGGCCAGGTTCCCGAGGCGGACGGCGAAGAGGCCGAAGCCCGTGGTCTCGGCGAGGTGGAGTCCCTCGCGCGCGATCGCGCCGGCGGCGGCGAAGCGCCGCTCGGCGAGGGCAATCCGGCACGCGAGCTCGCGGCAGCGCAGCACCACCTCGACCTCGCCCGTCGCGGCCGTCCAGCGCTGCGCCGCCTCGAGGTGCGCGCGCGCCGCCGCCGGATTCCCCGGCAACGCAGCGAGGCCGAGCACCGTGCGCCCGTGGGCCACGTGGCCTCCCCAGCCGAGCTCCTGACACGCCTCCACGTTCCTCGAAAGCTCGGCGCGGACCTCCTCGAAGCGGCCGGCCTCCAGCGCGTGCTCGGCCTCCCAGAAGCCGCGCCGCGCGAAGGGCTCCGCGTCGCGGCGCGACTCGGCGAAGCCGGCCTCCGCCTCGGCCACCCGGCCCAGGTCGTGAAGGATGCTGGCGCGGAGCGCCACCGAGCGCGCCACCTCGGGCAGCGCGCCGTTCGTGTCTCCCTCGGCCCTGCGGGCCTCGCTCGACCGGACCGGATGCCAAGGCGCCGCTGACCGGCTCCGCCGCTCAGCGTCGACTTGGCATCCATGGTTCCCTCGGGCCAGGTCGGCGGAGGCGGTGGCCAGCGCGAGCGCGTCGTCGAGCGCGCCACGGAGGCGCTCCGTGTAGGCGAGCGTGCGCAGGCCGACCGCGAGCGTGGACAGGCTCCCGGCCTCGCGGGTGATGGCGTTGCTCGCGCGATAGCAGCGCGCGGCGAGCTCCAGAATCGCCGAGCGCCCCGGCGTAGAGGCCCCGATCGTAGACGAGGCGCGCACGGACGTGCGCGGGCAGCGCGTGGGGGACGTGCGCCGGGTCGGCTTCGGGCATGAACGCCGCGAGCACGCGCGCGCCGCGGCTCATCTCGCCGAGCCGCAGGCCGAGGCGGGAGAACCCGCCGAGCCGCCGCTGGTAGATCTCGGCCGCCTCTTCGGCGTGCCCGGCGCGCAGCGTCGAGACGAGCAGCGCCTCGTACGCGTCGAGCCGCGCCTCTTCGGTCGGACCCGGCGCGTGCGCGTCGAGCCGCGCCGCGAAGCAGCCGCGCGTCGCCGCGTGGATCTCCTCGGGCGGCACACCCAGGAGCGACTGGAAGTACTCGGCCAGGAACGGGTGGGTCGTGTACCGCGAGGGTGGGCGCGAGGCCGAGACCAGCCCGAGCCGCTCGAGCCGCGCGAGGATGGGCACGAGGTCCCCCGCGCCGAGCCCCGCGAGGGCGCCCGCGACCGATCCGCCGGCGGCGCCGATCGCCGCGAGCACCTCGAGATCGGCCCCCGCGGGGAACAGCGAGAGCCGCGCCACCAGATCGCGCTCCTCGGGCGCGAGGGCGCGCGCGTACGCGCTCAGCACCCCGAGCAGCCGCCTCGCCTCGGGGTCGTCGCGCGCCGCGGGCGGGAGCGCGATGGAACGCGCCCGCGCCGCGTCGCCGCCGAGGAAGGCCCCCGCGTACGACCCGATCATCGCCACGGAGAGCGCGTGCCCGCCGACGCGGTCGAGCAGCGCCGAGAGCTCGGAGGCCGTCCCGCCGAGCCCCCACCGCGCGAAGCAGCTCCAGCCCCTCGGCCTCGGACAGCGCGCCGAGCGCCAGCGTACAGAGCCCCGACCCCTCCCACGCCGCGAAATCGGCCAGCGCCACCCGTGACGTCACGAGCACCCGCGCCGCCCCGAGCCCGCGGACCGCGCCCGCGAGCAGCCGCCGCAGCGCCCCGTCCTCGACGCGCCCGAGCGTGGTCCCCCCGCGGCCCGTGCCCTGCACCACCTCCAGCCCGTCGAGCACGACGAGGTGCCGCGGCCCGGCGGCGAGCGCGCGGGAGAGCGCGTCGAGCCGCTCCCCGGGCTTCGCGTCGCGCTCGGGGGCGAAGTAGCCGAGGGCACGCTCGACGAACGCCTCGACGCGGGGATCGTCGTAGAAGCTCCAGACGAAGACGCCGCCCGCGTGGGGCCCGTCGCCGAGCCCCGCGAGCAGGCGCTCGACCACCGAGGTCTTGCCCGCGCCGCCCAGCGCCACGAGCACGATCACCCGCTCCGGCGCGGAAGGATCCCCGAGCCACGCGCCCAGCGTGTCCAGCACGACGGCCCGCCCGACGAAGTGCGGCGCGCGCGGCAGGGCGTGGACGTGGCAAGCCGTCCACGGCGCGGGCGACGGAACGGGAGGCGAGGAGGGCAGGGCAGGGGAGTCGGCCGGCTCGGCGTCCACGAGGAGGTCGTCCTCGGCGAGCCCCAGCTCCCGGGCGATGCGCTGGAGGATGCGCCGGCGGCTCGGGTGCCGGACGCTGAAGCCCTCGTCCGGGCCGTTCACCTCGCCCGACTCGTAGCGGCGCCACGTGCGCACGTCGACGCCCGCCGCCGCGGCCGCCTCGTCCTGCGTCATCCCCAGATCGAGCCGCGCGCGGGCGACCAGGCGATGGTTGAAGTGCCGCGGCATGGGCCCGACGATGGTGCGGGATCGCCTGGATCCTGTCCACCTGCCCGGTTTT
Organism: uncultured delta proteobacterium; assembly: GCA_963827955.1. Classification (GTDB taxonomy): domain Bacteria; phylum Myxococcota_A; class Polyangia; order Polyangiales; family Polyangiaceae; genus CAWHDJ01. The sequence goes on from CAWHDJ010000019.1 coordinate 292,661, forward strand.
GCCCGGTCCTGCCCGGTTCGATCCTCGCGGGCAGGCCGCGGGGCGCCCACCTTCCCCGTCATGGACACCATCGACCTCCTGGGCGACCGAATCCGCTGCGTCCACCACGCCTTCACGGCGACCGAGTGCGCCGACCTCCTCCGCACCGCCGAGCGCACCGGCTTCCACGAGGCGCCCGTCACGACCTCCGGCGGCTTCGTGATGGCGCCCGACATCCGCAACAACACCCGGGTCATCCACGACGACCCCCGCCTCGCGGACACCCTCTGGGGCCGCCTCGCCCCCGCCGTGCCCGCGCGCATCGACGCCTGGTCCGCGGTCGGACTCAACGAGCGCTTCCGCTTCTACCGCTACACGCCGGGGCAGTTCTTCGCGTGGCACCACGACGGCGCGTTCCACCGCAACGAGCGGGAGCAGAGCCTCGTCACGCTGATGATCTACCTCGACGAGGGCTTCGAGGGCGGGAGCACCGACTTCGACGTGCCCGAGAGCGACGCCCCGATCCGCGTCGTCCCCGAGCTCGGCATGGTGCTCCTCTTCCACCACCGGCTGCGGCACCAGGGCGCGCCCGTGGTGCGCGGCGTCAAGCACGTGCTCCGCACCGACGTGATGTACCGGCGGGACGCGCCGTGAGGCCGCGTCGTCGTCCCGCCGTCACGTCGGGGGCATCAGCGAGCACTTGTTCTTCGGCGAGATCCACTGGAAGATCTGCACCCAGAGCTGCTTGATCTGCGGGATCGTCGACCACTGCGAGTCGAACTCGATCCACTCGTCGCCCCACACGAACGCGTGCCCCTTGCCCATCTGGATCGCGTATCCCACGGTCACGTTGTTGCCGCCCTCGGACAGGAACGCGATGGGCGTGCGCGTGCTCGCCTTGCCCCCCAGGTCGGAGATGGCGTAGCCGCCGTTGAACGTCACCGAGGTGAGCCCGGCGGTGATGGGGTGCGTGGCGAACATCGTGACGGGCCCGTTGAGCAGCGGCCCGCTGTACGCGACCTGGAGCGGCGCGAGCAGGGAGTTGGCGTGCCAGTCGTTGGTCGTGTTGTTGTCGTACCCCGACATCGACACGAGCCCGCCGCCGGCGCTCACGAACGCGCTGACGAAGCCCGCCTCCATCGTGGTGTAATCGCGCGTGAGCCAGTCCAGGATGATCACGTCGAACGGCTGCAAGTCCGCCGCCGTGAGCGGCACGCCCGTCATGGTCTGGATGCGCTGCACGCTGGTGCCGGCCATCACGAGCCACTGCTGGAAGTTCGCCGACGCGTCCGCTCCCGGGTTGCCGAGGATGCCGATGTTGAGGTGCTGGCACGCCGAGGACCCGTCCCCCGACCCCGAGTCGAGGTCGAAGACCGGACCGCCGCCCATGCCGCCCATGCCCGAGGTGGCCGCCTTGCCCCCCGTGCCCGAGCTGGCTGCCTTGCCGCCCGTGCCGGCGGCCGTGGTGCTGGAGGTGCCCGCGCCGTGGGTGCCGGTGCTGGAGGCGCCGGTGCCGGAGGCGCCGGTTCCTTGTGAGCCGCCGGAGGCGCTGCAAGCGACGAGGACGGCGGCGCCGAGCGACGAGAGCACGAGCAGGCGGAGGGACGTCATCCGCAAAGGCAACCGAGAACCTTCCGCGGTGTCAACTCCCTGCCGAAACGCCCCTCGCGCGACAGCACGTGTCCGGAGGCGACGCTGCCCGCCGGTGAAGGAAGCGTCGCGCCCGGCGAACCGACCGCCTCCTCCGTCGAGCGCGCGCCACGGCCGGCGAAGCGACGGTCCTGGACGTCGAAGCTCGCTCCCTTTCCGTCGAGGCAACCGTCCTCTCCGTCGAGGGGACCGTCTTCTCCGTCGAGGGGACCGTCTTCTCCGTCGAGGCGGCGTCGTGTCCGTCGAAGCGACGTCACGGCCGGCGACCCGAAAGTCATGGTCGGCGACCCGAAAGTCATGGCCGGCGACCCGGATCGCGTTTCCGTCGAGGCGCCGTGACGAGACGGCGAACGGGATGTCGATCCCGGCGAACGACCGTCACCGACGGCGAACGGAGGTCACCGCCGGCGGAGGGAGACGTCGTGCCCGGAGGACCGGCGCGCGGGTTCCCTCGCCGGACTCGTCGGGCTCGCGAGCGGAATGCGCCGTCCGTCGAGGCGAAGTCGTGGGTCGGCGGACGGATTGTCACGTCCGTCGAGGCGGCGTCGCCGGCGGCGAACGGGTTGTCATGTCCGTCGAGGCGGCGTCGCCGGCGGCGAACGGGTTGTCATGTCCGTCGAGGCGCCGTTCCTGTCCGTCGAGGGGACCGGCAATCCCGGCGAACGGACGGCGCCGCCGGCGAACGGAGACGACGCTCCGGCGCGTCGACGCGCGTCGCGCCTGGAGAGGACAGGCGCCTCCGTCGAGGCGCCGCGCTCTCCGGCGAACGAAACGGCGATCCGGGTCGACGGGCGCGCGATTCGGGTCGACGGGCAGGAGAATCCGGGTCGACGGACCGGCAATCCCGGCGAGGGGCGGGCGCGGGCTGCGAACGGGATGTCGAGTCCGGCGAGCGGGATGTCGAGTCCGGCGAACGGGCAGCGCTGAGCGACGAGGGGCGCGCCGCCCCGCACCCCCTCTTCGGCTTGCCCGCCCGCCGATGAGAGCGCGGGCGGCTACGCCCGGACGAACGCCTCGAAGCGGTCGGCCACCAGGGTGGCGGCGCGGCGGTTGAGGTGGATGCCGTCGGTGAGCAGGACGAAGCCGTTGCGCGCGCCGATGGCGTCGAAGCTCCGCCCGAGCACCTGCCGCTCGACCATGGCCCCCAGCACGAGGCCGGGCCTGTCCTCGAAGGCGCGCCCTCCTCCCGGCCGCTCGGCGCGCACCACCGCGCTCGTGTCCTCGTGGACGGGGAGGTAGGCGATGCCCTCCTGCGAGGCGATCTCGCGGGCGACGGCCCCGTACTCGGCGGCTCGGCGGTTGGGCTCCGCGTCGAGCGCCTCGCCCAGCACGGGGAGCGAGCACACGGCCACGCGGGCCGGGGTCTCGCGCCGGAGCGCCGTGACGATGCCGAGGAGGTTGTCGCGGTACCAGGCCTTGGTCGGCCGCTCGGGGAGCTTCTTCATGCGCCGGTAGCGCCGCTCGCTCCGGGGGCTGAGCGAGGCGATCACGTCGTTGGTCCCGACGAGCACGACGGCGGCGTCGGGCTGGCAGGCGATCACCTCGGGGAGCCGCAGGCGCGCGTTGTGGGCGAGGTCGCCGTTCACCCCCGCGTTGACGAGCTGGTAGCCGCTCCCGAGCCGCTCGGCGAGCAGGTCGACCACGTTGAAGCTCATCCGCCCGTGGATGATGCTCGCCCCCAGGCAGACCACCGTCTTGCTGGCCGGATCGCGGACGAAGCGGCGAGGGGCGTTGTGGGGGAGCGCCTGCGACCGGACAATCGCGTAAGCGAGGACTCCGGCGGTCAGGCCGGCCGCGCCGAGGATCGAGTCTCATGGGTTCCGCATTTTGCCTTTCCCTTGCGTCCCTCGCGCCCTTGCGGTCTCTCCCTCCGGGGGGTTCGGGGAGGAAGGGGACAGGCCGGGTCGCGGAGAAGCGCCGGCGGCCCAGGCGCGAATCAGCGCCGCTCTTCGCGCAGGTCCCTCGGCCGCTCGTGGTACACCACCCAGCGCCCGTTGTACTCGCGGTAGTACCGCCCGGCGACCTCGTACACCTTCGCGCCGTTGTGCTCCCAGCGCTTGGCGTGCTCCCAGCCTGCGGGAGGGTCCGTGTAGCTGACCGGGACTCCGTCGATGTCGAGCTTGCCGTTGCACGCCGCCGCGAACAGCACGAAGGCGCACGCGATTGAAGAGAGGAGCGTTCGCATGTGCGCAGGGTAGGCGAGGGCCCCCGGCAACGCTACCGGCCTCGCGCGTGGGTCGTCCGATGGGCGCGCGCGGGGCGCCCCTTCCGCGGGTGGGCCGGCGCGTGGTGGATGCCGACCCTGGGGAGCACGCGGCGCTTCACGGCCTCGACGACCAGGAGGTAGGTCGCGGTCATCGCCGCGAGGAGCGCGTAGAACGCGGGTGGCAGGGGCGTGAAGCCGAGCGGGGCCGCGAGCGGGGTGAAGGGGAGGAGCGCGCCGAGCACGGCGACGCCAATCGTGGTGGCCGCGAGCGGGGCGCTCGGCCGGCTGCGGAGGGGGTTGCCGGTGGTGCGGATGACGAAGAGCACGAGCGTCTGCGTCGCGAGGGATTCGACGAACCAGCCGGTGTGGAACAGTCGCCTCGTCGGCGTGGAAGACGTGGAGCAGGACATAGAACGTCGATGTAGATCGTAGATGGAGCTGATCGGGCCGATGAAGAGCATGAAGTGCCGGATGTGCCGATGTCCCAGCGCTGCGGGCTCCGGAGGTACGCCTCGTCCACGTTGTCGGTCGGGATGGTGATCTGCGCCAGGTCGTAGAGCAGGTTGTTGAGCAGGATCTGCGTGGGGAGCATCGGCAAAAACGGCAGGAGCAGCGTCGCCGCCGCCATGCTGAGCACGTTGCCGAAGTTCGAGCTCGTGCCCATCAGCAGGTACTTCATCACGTTGCCGAACGCCCTCCGCCCTTCGATAATCCCGCAGTGCAGGACGCGGAGGCCCGCGCTCGAGCAGGATGATGTCGGCCGCGTCGCGGGCCACGTCCACCGCGGTCGAGACCGAAATCCCGACATCGGCGGCGTGCAGCGACGGCGCGTCGTTGATGCCGTCGCCGAGGTAGCCGACGACGTGGCTCCGGCGCTGGAGCGCGACGATGATCCGGCTCTTCTGCGCGGGCGAGAGCCGGGCGAAGACGGCCCTCTCCTCGACCACGTGATCGAGCGCGGTGTCCGTCATGCGCTCGACCTCCTCGCCGAGCACCACGCGATCGACGGGCAGGCCCACCTCCGCGCAGACGTGCCGGGTCGACGAGCTCGCCGTCGCCGGTCAGGATCTTCACCGGGACGCCGTCGCGGGCGAGGTCCTGGAGGGCGAGGGCGGCGTCCGCGAGCGGCGGGTCCGAGAAGGCCAGGAAGCCCGCGAGCGTGAGGTCGCGCTCGTCGGCGGCGGAGCACGGGCCGGGCTCGGGGAGGCGGCGCCAGGCGACGGCGAGCGTGCGGAGGCCCTCGGCGCCGAGCGCGCGGTCGGTCTCGACGCAGCGGGCGCGCGCCTCGGCGCCGAGGGGCACGGGCGCGCCGTCGACCTCGTACGAGGCCGCGCGGGCGAGGACGGCCTCCGGGGCGCCCTTGGTGACGAGGAGGTGCTCGCCTGCCCGGGTGACGGCGATGGAGAGGCAGCGGCGCTCGAAGTCGAAGGGGATCTCGTCGTCCTTCCTCCAGCCATCGTCGTCCGTCGCGCGGGCCAGGATGGCCGTGTCGAGCGGGCTCTTCACGCCGGTCTCGAAGCGGCTGTTGAGCGCGGCGAGCGCGAGGACGCGCGGCGCCGGCTTGCCCGCGGCGTCGAGGGAGCGGTCGAGGACCATCTCGCCGGCCGTGAGGGTGCCGGTCTTGTCGCTGCACAAGACGTCGACCCCGCCGAGGTTCTGGATGGCGGAGAGGTGCTTCACGACCACCTTCTCGCGCGCCATCCGCACGGCGCCCTTCGCGAGCGTGACGGAGGTGATCATGGGCATGAGCTCGGGCGTGAGCCCGACCGCGAGCGCGACCGCGAAGAGCAGCGACTCGAGCGCCGGGCGCCGGAGGGCGACGCTCACCACGACGACGAAGAGGACCAGGAAGACGACGACCTGCGTGATGAGGAAGCCGAAGCGGCGGACGCCGCGGTCGAACGCGGTCTGCGGGGCGCGCGCGGAGAGGCGCGCCGCGATGCCGCCGAACGACGTCGCCTTCCCGGTCGCGACGACCTCGGCGATCGCGGTCCCGCTCATGACGGAGGTGCCGAGGTAGGCCATCGTCTCCGGGTCGGGCGTCGCGCGCGGGCCTTCGGCCGGGGCCGCGCGCTTCTCGACGGGCATGGACTCGCCGGTGAGCGAGGCCTCCTGGACGTGGAGATCGCGCGCCTCGATCAGGACGGCGTCGGCGGGCACGAGGTCGCCGGCCGAGAGCCTCACGACGTCGCCGGGGACGACCTCGACGCGGGGGATCTCGCGGAAGGCGCCGTCGCGCAGGACGGTGGCGGTGGGCGCGACCGTCGCGCGCAGCAGCTCGGTCGTGCGGTGGGATCGGTACGTCTGCACGAAGTCGATCACGGCGCTGACGAGCACGATCGCCACGATGATGACCGCGTCCACCCGCTCGCCCACGAACGCCGAGGCGCCGGCCGCGACGAGCAGGATGAGCACGAGCGGGTTGGCGAAGAGCAGGCCGATCTCGACGAGCAGCGGGTGCCCCTCCTGCGGCGCAGGGTCGTTGGGCCCGAAGCGCGCGAGGCGCGCCTCTGCTTCGGCGGAGCCGAGGCCGCGCGTGGGGGGCGTGGGAGCGTCGACGGGCACGCGCTGGGCCTGGCAAAGGAGCGGCCGACGCGCGGCGTGCCTCGACGTGCAGGTCGCGCACGCCCGAGCCCGAGCGTGGCGATGGGTTATCCTCCGCGGGTGTCCTGGCCCGCGCCCTCCAAGCCCCCGCGTCTCCGCCCCGGCGACCGCGTCGCCGTCCTCTCCCCGTCGTGGGGCGGGCCCTCCCGGTTCCCGCACATCCACGACCTCGGGGTGCGCGTCCTCGGCGAGGACCTCGGCCTCAACGTCGTCGAGATGCCCACCGCCCGCGCCGACGCGGCCTTCCTCGACGAGCACCCGGAGGCACGCGCCGCCGACGTCGACGCGGCCTTCGCCGACCCGACCATCCGCGGCATCGTCGCCACCATCGGCGGGGAAGACTCCGTACGCATCCTCCCCTTCGTCGACGCCGACCTCGCGCGACGGAACCCCAAGGTGGTGATGGGCTACTCCGACACCACGACCCTGCTCGCCTGGCTGAACGTGTGCGGCCTCGTCACCTTCAACGGCCCGTCCGTGATGGCCGGCTTCGCGCAGGCCCGCGCCCTGCCTCCCTCGTTCCTCCAGCACGTCCGCCGGGTGCTCTTCGAGGGGCCCGCGTCCTGCGTCTACGAGCCTCACCCCTGGTGGTCGGAGGGCTATCCCACCTGGGCCGACCCAAAGGCCGCGGGCGAAGTCCTGGCGCACACGCCGAGCGAGCCATGGCGCTTCCTCCAGGGAGAGGGCAGCGTCGAGGGGCGCCTCTTCGGGGGCTGCGTGGAGGTGCTGGAGCTCCTCAAGGGCACGCGGTTCTGGCCGCCGATCGACTTCTGGGACGGGCGCATCCTCTTCCTGGAGACGTCCGAGGAGGCGCCGGCGCCCGCCGTCGTGCAGCGGATGATCCGCAACTACGGGTCGCAGGGCGTCCTCGATCGCATCGCGGGCCTCCTGGTGGGCCGCCCGCGCGGGTACTCGCCGGCGCAGAAAGACGCCCTCGACGAGGCCGTGCTCAAGGTCGTGCGAAGGGGAGCTCGGCCGGGCGGACATGCCCATCGTGACCCGGATGAACTCGGCCACACGGACCCGCAGATCATCCTTCCGCTCGGCGTGACGGCGCGCATCGACTGCGCCGCGCGCCGCGTCTCGCTGGTCGAGCCTGCGGTCGGCGACGTGTAGCCCGGCCGCGACCGAGGCTCAGCCCGCCGCCTCGCCCGCCTCCCGCCTCCGGAACGCGGCCATCGCCGCGATGGCCAGCGCCGCGAGGTACCAGGGCGCGTCTCCAATCGCCTCGTAGACGGTGCTCGGCGCCATCAGCCGGACCTCGCCGAGCAGCGCCTCCTCGTCGAAGAGCCCGCCGTGCACCGTCACGCGCCCAACCGGGTCGACGATCGCGCTGACCCCGCTGTTGGTCGAGCGGACCAGGTAGCGCCGGTGCTCCACGGCGCGCATCTGGGCGAGGGCGAGGTGCTCCCACGGCTCGATGGTGTCGCCGAACCACGTGTCGATCGTGAGGTTCACGAGCAGCTCGGGCCGGGCCTCGCTCACCACGCGGTTCACGTAGAACGGGAGGATGTCCTCGTAGCAGATGAGCGCGGTGATCGGGTGGCCCGCGATGACCATGGGATCGCTCGTGTGTCCCGGGACCATGTGACCGGAGTTCGGCGACCACTCGTAGAGCTCGGGGAAGGTCTCGCCGAAGGGGATGTACTCGCCGAAGGGGAGGAGGAACTGCTTGTCGTAGCGGCCGATGATCTTGCCGTCGATGTCGGCGAGCAGGGCCGTGTTGCGCTCGCGGGCGCGCCCGTCCGGGCCCGTCTTCTTCACGCCCGCGCCGAAGAGGACGGGCACCGTGAGCCCCTCCGTCACCCGGCGACGGGCGGCCTCCTTGTAGACCGCCTCGTCCCAGACGTCGGGCACCGAGCCCTCGCTCCAGACCACGAGGTGCGCGCCCCGGTCGCGGAGCTGCTCGGTCAGGCGGCGGTGGACCTCGACCCCATTCGACCTCGACAGGAGCGGGAGGTTGCCCTGGGCGATGCCCACGTTGATCGCGGGCGCCGCCGCGGCCATGGCGTCGACGCTCCGGATGCGCGCGGCGCCGTACGCGGCGCCGGCGAGGGGCGCGGCGAGGCCGAGCGCCACGAAGAGGCGGTCGGCGCGGGCCTTCTCGATCCAGGCGCGGGTGATCTCCGCGAGGGCGACGTTGGGGCCCAGGAGGAGGGCGCCGACGAGGTAGACGCCGCCGAGGTCGGCCGCCTGCAGGAGCAGCGGGACCTGGTGCACCTGGAAGGCGTTGTACCAGGGGAAGAGGAGCGGATAGAGCAGCTCCGTGGTCGCCGTCGCGAGCACGAACGCGATGGCCCAGGGCCACCCGCGCGCGGCCGCGCGCGACGTGAGCCACGCGGCGAGGGACATGCGCGCGCCCTGGAAGGCGCACATCAGGGCCATGATCGCGGCGCACGCGGGCATGGGCAGGCCGCTGAAGAGGCGGAGCATGCCGTAGAGCCAGTAGAAGCCGAGCAGGGACCCGACCGTGCCGGCGACGAGGCCCAGGACGGCGGCGCTCCGCGCGGGGCGCCCGTGGATGGCGAGGAGCAGCGGCGCGTGCGCGACGAAGGCGACGAGCCACACGTCCACGCCGGGGACGCCGAGGAAGTAGAGCACGCCGGAGAGGACCGCGAGGGCGTAGGCGATGCGCGGCGAGCGGATCGGAGGGGACGTGGCGGCGTCTGTCGTCACGGCGACGGCGTATGGCGGGCCGTCCCGCGCGTGTCAACGCCCGCCCGGAAGTAACGAAACACACCGAGCAGGAGATGCGCGCCGGATCTCCCAAAAATCCCGCTCACGCGCGCGCTTCCCCGCTCACGCGCGCGCTCCCCCCGCACGCGGGCGGTGCGCGGGGCGGCCTGGGATCTGCTTGGTGTCGTCGAGGCGGCGCTGCCGCGGGCGACGTGCCTGCGTGGGGCGCGGCCTCGCTCTCGCGACGTCGTTCGCGTCCTCTACGAGGGAGACAAGGTGATGAATTCTTTCGAAGAATCTCGCTGCAATCGTTACGCTCGCGATCTCGGCCGGCCTCGCCGGCATGGGCTGCATGGCGCAGCCGGACGACGGGCCCGCGGTCGCCCAGGAGAAGACCGGCGAAGCCTCGCAGAAGGACGACGTCGGTAGCCAGGGCGCCTACGGCCAGGGCGCCTACGGCCAGGGCACCATCGGCCAGGCCCCCGTCACCCAGGCCCCCGTCACCCAGGCCCCCGTCACCCAGGGCGGCATCAGCCAGGGCGGCATCCCCGTCGGCGGCTTGGCGGTCCCCGCCGTCACCGCCGTCCCCGCCGTCGGCCTCGGCTGCGCCCAGGTCAGCTTCTTCCCCGGCATCCCCTTCAACGGTGTCGGCTGCATCCTCCCGTTCAACGGGCTCGGGTGCACGCTCGGCGGGTTCGGCGGCGGCTTCGGCGGCGGCTGGTGATGTGTCGAGGGTGGGGTAGAGAGGGCCTCTCTACCCCACGTCCGCCTCGAGAATCGGTGCGCTCCTCCTTCGGCGCGGTGCCGAGCTCGCCCGCCCATCTTGCGATGACGGCGGAGGCGAGGCCGTTGCCGATGACGTTGATGGTCGTGCGGGCCATGTCCATCACCTCGTCCACCGCGAGGAGCATCGCGACGCCCGCCTCCCCCGGCAGGCCGAAGCTCGCGCACGTGCCCGCGATGATGACCAGCGTGGCGCGCGGGACGCCGGCCACGCCCTTGGAGGTGAGCATGAACGTGAAGACCATCACGATCTGCTTGGAGATGGGCATCTCGACGTGGGCCGCCTGCGCGATGGTCATGCTGGCGAGGACCAGGTAGAGCGTCGAGCCGTCGAGGTTGAACGAGTAGCCGACGGGGATGACGAAGCTCGCGATCCGGCGCGGGACGCCGAAGGCAACCATGTCCTCGAGGAGCCGGGGGAGCGCCGCCTCGCTCGAGGCCGTCGAGAAGGCGGTGAGCGCCGGGTCGCGGATCGCGCGGATGAAGGCGCCCACGCGCACCCCGATGAGCCACATGACCGGGACGAAGACGAGGACGAAGAGGCAGACGAGGGCGAGGTAGAGGCTGCCGACGAGGCGCGCGTACTGGCCGAGGAGGACGAGGACGGCGGGCCAGCCGCGGAGCGCCGAGCCGGGGTGGCCCGCCGCCATGTGGCTGACGTTGTAGGCCATGGCGCCGAAGACGCCGAGCGGCGTCAGGCGCATGACCATGTCGGTGTACTTGAACATCACCTTGGCGACGCCCTCGAAGAAGACGAGCACCGGCTTCGCGACGTCGCCCGCGCGCGTCATCGCCGCGCCGAAGAGGGTGGCGAAGACGACGACCGGGAGGATGTCGCCCTCGGCGGCGTGCGCGATCAGGTTGGACGGGAAGACGTGGAGCGCGATCTCCCACCCGTCCTTGGCGGCTGGCCGCCTTCACCGCCGCCTGCGCGCTGAGGTCGAGCTCGAGCCCGTCGCCGGGGCGGACGGTGTTGGCGATGGCGAGGCCGATGAAGAGGGCCAGCGTCGTGACCACCTCGAAGTAGAGCAGCGCCTTGCCCCCCATCTTGCCCACGGCCTTGAGGTCGCCCGTCTGCGCGATGCCGACGATGATCGTCGAGACCAGGAGCGGGACGATGAGGCCCTTGATGAGCTTGATGAACGCCTTCGAGAGGAAGTGGAAGAGGTTGTACGCCTCGGGGTGCCGGTCCTCGGGGAGGAAGCCGCCGAGCACCACGCCGAGGGCGAGGCCGACGAAGATCCAGAAGGTGCTCGAGAGGTACCAGCGCTTGGGCTCGGTCACGCGCGGAGGATAGGCGGGCGGACGGGGGACGTCACTCGGGCCGATCTCGGGTAGAGTGCCCCCGCCATGAACCTCGAGCTCAACGAGACGCAGCAGCTCGTCGCGAAGACCGCGCGGGACTACGCCGAGCGGGTCGTCCGCCCGGTCGCCGCGGCGCTGGACCGGGAGGAGCGTTTCCCGGCCGACATCCTGAAGGGCCTCGCCGATCTGGGGCTGATGGGGGTGAACGTGCCCGCCGAGCTGGGCGGGGCCAAGGCGGGGGTGGTGGCCTACTCGCTGGCGATGCAGGAGATCGCGCGGGCGTGCGCGTCGACGGCCGTGACCATGGCCGTGAGCAACATGGTGGCCGAGGTCATCGCCCGCTTCGGGAACGAGGAACAGAAGCACCTCCACGTGCCGAAGATCACGTCGGGCGAGTACGCGGCGGGCGCGTTCGCGCTGAGCGAGCCGGAGGCGGGGAGCGATCCGGGGTCGATGCGGACGACGGCCGAGCGGGCTCCCGGCGGCTGGGTGCTGCGGGGGCAGAAGCAGTGGATCACGAGCGGGGCCTACGCGGGCGTCTTCGTGGTGTGGGCGCGCACGGGCGGGCCGGGGACGAAGGGGATCTCGACGTTCCTGGTCGAGGGCGGCACGCCCGGCCTCAAGCCCGGCAAGCACGAGGACAAGCTCGGCCTCCGGGCGTCGAACACGGTGCCGCTCGTCTTCGACGACTGCTTCGTGCCCGAGGGCGCGCTCCTCGGCGAGCCGAACCAGGGCTTCCGCGTGGCGATGATGGCCCTCGACGGCGGCCGCATCGGCATCGCCTCGCAGGCGCTCGGCATCGCGACGGCGGCGTTCGAGGAGGCCGTCGCCTACGCGAAGGACCGCCGCCAGTTCGGCAGGCCCATCGGCACCTTCGACGCCATCGGCGGGATGCTCGCCGACTGCCGGACGGAGCTCGACGCGGCCCGCATGCTCACCCTCCGGGCGGCGTGGCTCAAGGAGAACGGCCGCCCGTTCACGCGCGAGGCCTCCATGGCCAAGCTCTACGCCAGCGAGGCGGCGAACCGCATCTGCAACCGCGCGGTGCAGATCCACGGCGGGTACGGCTACGTGAAGGACTTCGGCGCGGAGCGGCACCTGCGCGACGTGCGGGTGACGACGATCTACGAGGGGACGAGCGAGATCCAGCGGACGGTGATCGCGCGAACCGTCCTCGGCTGAGGCACCCCGGGCCTACGCCGCGAGGCGCCGGGCGCAAATCGCGTATGCAGTGGAAGAGGACGTATCCGGTGCGCGAGGGGAGGGCGACGTGGACGAGGCGGAGGGGGGAGAACAGGCCGCCCTGGTCCGGCGCGAGCGGCACGCCCGTATCCTGGAGCGGGTTCCAGAGATCGAGGTGGCCGGCGCGGACGCGCTCGGCGAAGTGCCGGTCGCGCGGTCTCCGCGGTTCATGAAGGCGTGCGCGCCCGGGCCCGCAGGGCCGCTCGCATGGCTCGCAGGGCCTCTGCGGATCGCGAGGAGGAGCGCTCGGGCTTCTTCAGCTCGCGGGCGACTTGGACGCCGAGGCTCTCGTCGATCTGGGTGGGTGTCGCCCCTCGCGCGCGGTCACGCAGACCGGCGAGCTTGGTCCGGAGGTGCCGCAACATCTCTTTGCCGGAGAAGGTCTGCACCCATTCGTCCGAGCCGAGGTGCTGCTCGTAGTCCGCGCCAATCTCGCCGATGCGCCGCTCGATGTAGCCACGCGAGCGATCCTTCACGAACTGGTCGTGCTCCTTCCAGAACCTGGAGCCGGTGATGTGCGCGGCGGCGGTCTCCGGCGTCGTGGGCGCCGCGGGATCGGGGGGAGGGGGCGGATCCTTCGGGAAGCCGGCGCCGCTGCGCCCTTCGAGCTCGTGCAGCGCCGTCTTGCAGGCCATCCACCACTTGAGCGACGCGGCGAAGCTCCGCGCCTCCGCTTCAATCTCGCTCGCCGACTCCCGGCCCGACACGGCGGCGAGCGCCGGGAAGTCGAGGAGGAGGTTTTCGAATCTCGTGCCCCGGGGTCCGCAAGAGGGGATGCTGCGGGTTGTCCCACTCATCCCGATTGGAGTGCGAGAAGTCGCGGTCGACGAGGCCGACGACGCGCTTGCCGACCATGCTCGCCGGGGCTCCGCGCACGAGGAACGCAACGCCTTCCTTGCCCCCGGCGACGAGCACGCGGATGTCGCGGTCGTTCATCCAGAATTCGTTGAGCAAGACACGCGTCAGGTGGTCCTCGACCCAGAGGCTCGACTTGGCCACGTAGAATTCTAGGACGTCGACGCTCCGCACGCGTTCACCTCCGCCGCTTCATTGCGCCGCGTCGAGCGCGCGCGGATCGTCGCTGCGCAGGAGGATGTGCCGCTCGTGGGGGAGGGCGAGGTCGAGGATGTCGAGCGAGTGCGTCGCCACGATGAACTGGCTCTCCGGCGAGAGCTCCATGAGCGCCCGCATGAGGGCGCCCTGCCACTGGACGTGGAGGTGCTGCTCCGGCTCGTCGATGAGGACCACGTCGGCGGGCGCGTCGCGGAAGATGAGCGGGCCGGCGAACGCGAAGAGGGCAACCTCACCCGAGCTGAGGCGATCGATGGGGATGATCGTCGGGATGTCCTTCCGGCTCACAGCGGCGCTCCGCGCCATCGCGAGGCTGGTGATGTCGATCGGGATCTCTCCCTTACGGACGACGACGTCGAAGTCAGCGCCGGGATCATCCCTCGCCGGGAGCACGTCGAGAGCATATGCCTCGCCCATGAAGCGCTGCACGAAGCGCTGAAGGCGCATGAACGGAGAGCCTTCGGGCATGGAGCCACCCTTTCCGGCCTGCAGGCTCCGGTAATAGGTGTTCACGATGCGCCGTTTGAGCTCCGCGATGCGACGCACTTCGCGCTCTGACCGCGACACATGACGATCCTGCGGCGCTTGCTCTCCCTTCGGCGCCTCCGGTGCTCTGCGAGCGGAGTAATATTCGACTCTAGGTGAGCTTTGATCGAGTGCGAACCAAAACGATCTCTGAACTACTCCAGCGGAGTTCGTGACGGCCGGTTCCGGGAACTCTCCGAGAAGCTTGACAGTGGCGCGGGCTCTCACCGGAACAACAGCACCTTGCTCCCGCAGCGCTGCATCGATCTGGAAATCCTCTGCCCCGAACCGGACCTGCTCGTTCAACGGCGCCGCGTCTGCCGGAAGCAGATCCTGCCGACCCAGCACCAGCAGGATCGCCTCCAGCACGGACGTCTTCCCGCACCCGTTGTCCCCCGCGATGACGACGAGCCCCCCGGTTCGTCCTCGCGCGAAGCCTGGAGCTTCAGGTCGAGCGCGTCGATTCCCCGGAAATTCCGGATCCGGAGCTCCTCGATGCGGAACGTCGGGCGGGCCATGCCCGTATCTTACAGCCGCTCGGCAATCTGCACCGCGTTGAGCGCGGCCCCCTTGCGCAGGTTGTCCGCCACCACCCACAGGTTGATGGCGCCCTTCACGGCGAGGTCGTCGCGCACCCGGCCGACGAAGACCGCGTCGGTGCCGGCGCTGTGGAGGGGCTGCGGGTGCTTGCCGGGGGCGTAGGGCTCGTCCGTGAGCACCACGCCGGGGGCGTCGCGGAGCAGGCGCCTCGCCTCCTCGGCGAAGAGGGGGCGGTGGAACTCGACGTACACCGACTCGCTGTGCCCGGTGGCCACGGGCACCCGCACCGTCGTCGGCGAGACGCCGATGGTCGCGTCCCCGAAGATCTTGCGGGTCTCGTTGACCATCTTCAGCTCCTCCTCGGAGTAGTCGGCGTTGCCCGCCTTCCAGTCCATCAGGAGGTTCATCGCCAGCACCCCGGGGAAGACCTTGGGCGTGTGCTGCTTCTTCTCGGCAGCGTGGCGCACCTGATCGTGCAGCTCCTCGACGGCGGCGTGGCCCTTGCCGCTCGCGGCCTGGTACGTCGAGACGACGATGTGGCGGATCCTCGCCGCGTCGTGCAGGGGCTTGAGCGCCACGACCATCTGGATGGTGCAGCAGTTGGGGTTGGCGATGATGCCCTTCGGCCGGTGCGCGGCGGCGTCCATGTTCACCTCCGGCACCACCAGGGGGCACTCCGGGTCCATCCGCCAGGCGCTGGAGTTGTCGATGACCACGGCGCCCCGGGCGGCCGCCGCGGGGGCGAGCTCCCGGGAGGCCGAGGCGCCCGCGCTGAAGAGGGCGATGTCCACCCCCTCGAACGCGGCGGGCTCGGCGAGCTTCACCTCCAGGTCCCCGCCCTGGAAGGGCAGGCGCGTGCCCACGGACCGTGGGGAGGCCAGCGCCAGCACGCGCTTCGCCGGAAAGTTCCTCCCCTCCAGGGTGCGCAGCATCTCGCGCCCCACCACGCCCGTCGCACCGACCACCGCAACGACCTTGCTCATGGCCTGGTTTTTAGCCTCTCGGATCGGGGGTGGGCAAGAAGGGAGGACGCGGAGCCGGGGTTCGTAGGGCGTTCAGGCTCGCCGGGACGTCGGAGTGGGCGGCTACGCGCTCACGCGACCGCGGCCGCGGGCCCTGCCTTCTGCGGCGGCCCGCGCAGCTCCGCCGCCTCGTTCACCTTGACGCTCACCAGGCGCGAGACGCCCGGCTCCTGCATCGTCACGCCGTAGAGGACGTCGACCGACTGCATCGTGCGCTTGATGTGCGTGATGAGGATGAACTGCGAGCGGTCCGTCATGCCGCGGATGGCCTCGTTGTAACGGGCGACGTTGGCCTCGTCGAGCGGGGCGTCGACCTCGTCGAGGATGCAGAAGGGGGAGGGCTTGAACTGGAAGATGGCGAAGATGAGGCTCACGGCCGTGAGCGCCTTCTCGCCGCCGCTCATCAGCTCGATGTTGCCGAGCTTCTTGCCCGGCGGCTGGGCGAGGATCTCGATGCCCGTCTCGAGCATGTCGTCCGGGTTCGTGAGGCGGAGCTCGGCCTGGCCGCCGCGGAACATGCTTGCGGGAAGAGCACCTTGAACTTGGCGTTCACCGCGTCGAACGTCGTCGTGAAGAGCTTCTTCGACTCGCGGTTCATCTGGGCGATGGCCTTCTCGAGATCGTCGAGCGCCTTGTCCAGGTCGGCCTTCTGCTCCGCGTAGTACGCGTAGCGCTTCTCGGCCTCCGCGTGCTCGCGGACGGCGTCGACGTTGACCGGGCCCATCCGGTCGAGCGAGCTCGCGTGCAGCTCCTGGATGCGCGCGCCTTGTGGCCGGCGTCGACGGGCGGGCGCTTGTGGTAGTCGCCGACCACGCGGGCGAGCTCCAGCCCGCGGAAGCGCTCGCGCACGCCCTCGACGAGGTGGGTGTGCTCGATGGCGAGCTTCTGGAGCGCCATCTCGTGCTTCGCAGGTGCTCCGCGGCGTCGCCGAGCGCCTGGCGCAGGCCGCGGAGGTCGGCCTCGCGCAGGGAGAGGGCCTGGCGGGCCTCGTCGAGGGCCTGCGGGAGGCGGTCAGCTCGGCGTGGCGCGCTGGGCGCTGCGGCGACGCGCCGACGAGCGCCTCGCGCGAGGTCACGATGGCGGCCGCGGCCTTGCCGGCGCCGATGGCGGCCTCGGTGCGGTCGTCGTCGAGCTTCTGGATGCGGCCCTTCAGCTCGTCGACCGAGCGCTTGAGGCGCTCGACCGTGCCGCGCATCGCGGTGGCGCGCTCGCGCACGCGCGCCACGCGCACCTTGCGCTCGGTCACCACCGACTGCTGGCCGAGCACGCGCTCGCGCCACTCGGCGGCTAGCATCTCGGCGTGCTCGAGCGCCGACTGGCCCTCTTCGCGGGCGGCGCGGCCGGCGTCGAGCTTGGCGCGCGCGGCCTCGTGCTCGCCGCCGGCGTGCTCGAGGGCCTCGATCATCTCTTCGAGCTCGCGCTCGACGACGCATGCGGCGCTTGTCGGCGGTGCCGATCTGGTCCTCGGCGCGGCGCAGGTCTTTCTCGGCGGTGACCAGGGCGAGCTCGCCCTGGTGGGCCTCGGTGCGGGCGCGGTCGAGCGCGGTGCCCACCTCGGTCATCCGCAGGCGGAGGGCCTGCTGCGCCTCGAGCAGGGCGGTCGACCTCCTCGCTCTTCTTCGCCACCCACTCGTGCAGCTCGCGCATCTCGCGCTTCTGCTCGATCATCCCGGCCGCGACCGCGTCGCCGGAGCCGCCGCTGACGCGGCCGCCGGGGCGCACGACGGTGCCGTCCGAGCGCCGACGGCGGACCCGGCGCGCCCGCGCGGGAGACGCGGAGCGCGTCGGCGGCGGTGTCGACGACGACGGCGCCGCCGACGAGGGCGCGGGCGAGGGGCTCGTCGTCGGGCGCGAAGACGAGCCGCGCGAGCAAGGGGCCGACGACGCCCTCGCCTTCCAGCACCGCCGTCGGCGGCTCCAGCCACGAACGCAGGGTGAGCGGCGACGAGCGCGGCGCGGCCGCCCTTGGTGCGGGCCAGGCTCGGCGAGCAGGGCCACGCCGCGGTCGAGGTCGCGCACGACCACGCTCTGCAGCTCGGCGCCGACGAGGCCGGCGAGGGCGGCGGTGAGCTCGGCCGGCGCCTCGATGCGGTCGGCGACGAGGCCGAGCAGGGCGGCGTCCTTGGTCTTGAGCAGCGTCTTGACGCCCTGCCCGACGCCTTCGAGCCGCGCGTGCAGCTCCTCCAGCGCGCGGAGGCGGCTGCGCTTCTGGTTCAGCTCGTTCTTGGCGTGCGTCGACGGCGCGGTCGCTCTCGCACCGCGCTGCTCGCGGAGCTGCTTCATCTCGCGTCGAGGCGCGTCCGCTCGTCCGCGGTGATGCGCTTGCCCTCGGCGAGCTCGGCGGCGTGGCGCGTCAGCTCGGCGCGACGCCGATCCAGGTCCTCCCCCTCGAAGCGGAGGCGGCCCAGCTCGTCCTCGAGCTTCGCCCGCCGCGGCCGACAGCTCGCCGAGCCGCCGCTCGAAGCCCGACAGCGTGGCCTCGGCGCCCGCGACGTCGGCCTGCGCGCGCGAGAGGCGCTTGCGCTGCTCGCTCGCCTCCTGCTCGCCGTGCGCTCGCCGTGGCGCAGCTCTTCGAGGCGCTCGTGCTCCTCGATGGCGCGCTCGGCCTCGGCCGCCTCTTCCTGGTCGACGGAGAGGAGCTGCTCCTCCAGCTCGCCCTTCTCGCGCACCAGGTCGCCGATGCTGCGCTCGAGGTCGCCCTGCTCGACGGCGGCGGCGGCGCGGCGCTCCTCCAGGTGGCTGGAAGCGGTCGCGGGAGCGGGCCATCTCCGCCTCGTCGGTGCGCACCTCGTTGTCCGCGAGGAAGGCGGCGCTGCTGCGCCTTCTCCGCGCGGTCTTCGGCCGGAGAGCGCGGCCTGGCGCACCACCTCCAGCTCGGCCTCGCGCGCCGCGAGGGCGGCGCTTCGCTGCCTGCTCGCGCTCGGCCTCCACCTCGCGCGCGGCCTCCTCGACCTTGTGCAGGGCGGTGATTCTCGAGCAGCTTGTGCGAGGCCTCGTGGAGGATCAGGTCCTCCAGCTCGTTCTTGTAGGAGACGTAGCGCTCGGCCTTGGCCGCCTGGCGCTTGAGGGAGGCGAGGCTGCGCTGGATCTCCGAGACGATGTCGCCGACGCGGAGCAGGTTCTGCCGCGTCTGATCCATCTTCAGCTCGGCCTGCTTCTTGCGGGCCTTGTACTTGGTGATGCCGGCGGCCTCCTCGATCAGCATGCGCCGGTCCTCCGGCCGGGCGGAGACGATGAGGCCGATCTTGCCCTGCTCGATGATCGAGTACGCCTTGGTGCCGACGCCTGTGCCGAGGAACAGGTCGGTGACGTCCTTGAGGCGGACCTGGGTCTTGTTGATCAGGTACTCGCTCGTCCCGTCGCGGAAGAGGCGGCGGGTGACGGCGATCTCGGCGTACTCGCGGTACTCGAGGGGGAGGGTGGCGGCGATCTCCGGGTCGCCGTTGTCGAAGGTGAGGGTGACCTCGGCCATGCCGTGGGGGCCGCGGTGCTCCGAGCCGTTGAAGATGACGTCGGACATCGCCCGGCCGCGCAGGTGCTTGGCGCTCTGCTCGCCCATGGTCCAGCGGATGGCGTCGACGATGTTGGACTTGCCGCAGCCGTTCGGCCCGACGATGCCGACCACGTCGGTGTCGAAATGGATGACCGTCCGGTCGACGAACGACTTGAAGCCGCTGATCTCGAGCTTGCGGATGCGCATGGGTGACGGAGGAGCCTTCAGCGGGGGTTTGGGGCGCAGCCCCCACGCTACCCGGGAGACCCTGGCCGAACGCCGCGGAGCCTACTCCAACCGGGCCGCGTGTACAGTGTTACCTGGACCGGCTTCGCTGCCCGGCTACACCTCCGTCGAACGCCCGGAGCGGCGGCGGGGCGTCCTCGGTCACCCGCGGGCAGCACTCTTGACAGGTGACTGCCAAGGCCATAGTTGTCGAGCATTCTCAGCCGCTTCCGTCGGCTATTTCCGAGGAGTTTGCCGCCATGCCGACCTACGAGTACGCCTGCTCGGCCTGCCAGAACGAGTGGGAGTTCGAGCAGTCCATCAAGGATGCGCCCTGACCGAGTGCCCGCGCTGCCACGAGCAGACGGCGAAGCGGCAAATCTCCCGCGGCGGCGGCTTCATCCTCAAGGGCGGCGGCTGGTACGCCGACCTCTATAGCTTCGTCCTCCAACAAGGCTTCCTCCTCCAAGTCGAGCGATGCGGGGTCCGAGCGGCAAGCTCGGGCTCGTCGGAGGGGTCGGGCGGCACGAGCACGGGCTCGTCCGGCTCCTCGAGCGGCGGCTCGCCGAGCGGTGGTTCCTCGGGCGGCGGGTCCTCGGGCGGCGGGTCCTCGGGCGGCGATTCCTCGTCGCCTGCGAAGAGCTCGTCGGCTGCGGCCGCGTAGCCACTGTCCGGAGCTCGGCTCCGGCTGGCCAGCCGTCCGCCGGAGCTTCGCTCCGGCTGGCTGGGCTGTCCCGCGCGCCCCACCGGCCGCGGGTGACCGCGAAGCCGGGCGCACCCCGACCCTGTCCGGTGCTACCTTTGTCGGGATGGACGAACGCAAGCGCATCGAGGAGCTGCGGCAGAAGCTCCTGGACATGGACGTCGAGATCCTGCGCACCATCGAGCGGCGTGCTCGCGCCGCGCAGGAGCTCTCCAAGCTGACGGAGCGGGTCGGCGCGCTACGCCCCCGTCGTCCGACGGCCTGCACCTCGCCGCGCTGGAGAAGGCGGCGGCCCCCCCAATCCAGCCGGCGTCGATCCGGCCCGTCTTCAACGCCATCGACGCAGCCTGCCGCGTCTACGAGGTCGTGCCCCGGGTCGCCTTCATCGGCGCCGACGGCGGCTTCGGCTGGATGGCCGCGCGCAGCTACTTCGGCCCCAACGCCGAGCTGGTCCGCGGCCGAGAGGCCCCTGAGCGCGATCGAAGAGGTTGCCCGGTCGCGGGCCGAGTTTGCGGTCGTCCCCTACGAGTCGGTCAAGGACGGGCCCGTGCTCCCGAACATCCAGGCCATCGCCGCCGCCGACCTGAAGCTCGTCGGGGAGCGCGAGCTGGCACAGGCGCTGACGCTGATGAGCGCCAGCGGCAACCCTGCCGAGATCGAGAAGATTTACGTCTCCGCGCAGGACCACATGGCCTGCGTCCACTACCTCGAGGCCAACCACCCGCGCGCCCTGGTCCTCGACGTGCGCTCGCCGACCATGGCCTGGGAGCTCGCGTCCGAGAACAAGGGCAGCGCCGCCATCGTCCCGCGCGGCGCCATCGGCGCGCAGGACCTCCACGTCGCCCGCGAGAACATCGCCGACGACGGCGAGGTGCGCATCCGCTACGGCATCGTCTCGCGCCTGCCGGCGCAGCGCTCCGGCGCCGACGCCACCGCGCTGCTCTTCAGCGTCCACGACCACCCCGGCGCGCTCCACGACATCCTGCAGCACTTCAAGGAGCGGAGCTGCAACCTGCGGCGCATCCAGTCTCGGCCTGTCCACGGCGAGGGCTGGGAGTACGTGTTCTACGTCGAGGTGAGCGGCCACCTGACCGACCGCGCGCTGGTCTCCGCGCTCGAGGGGGTGAAGCGGGAGGCCAAGATGCTCAAGATCGTCGGCTCCTTCCCGCTCGACACGCCCGATGCACAGGCACAGGAGGCCGAGGCCCGGCGCTGACGAGAGCGCCTGATCGGCTTCCGCCGCCGCGCCACCTTCGCACTTCTTCGACGAACGTGAAGGGTCGGCAGAAGAGGGGGTTGTGCTCGCAGCGCGGCACGTCGTCCGCGTCGCGCACGACGAAGCGCGTGCCCAGGTTCCAGTGGAGGGCCGGCTCGAAGGAGTGTGGCTTCTCCTCCGCCAGCGGCGAGATCGTGACCGCGAGCCAGGTGACCATGAACAGGGCGTTCGGGAGAGGTCTCGGGCCGTTCGCTTCGACCGCCGGCGTGCCGAGCATGAGCGTGACCACGCCGCGCCTCACGGTGGACACGAGGGCCTCGCCGAGCCGATCGAAGTAGGGGCCCAGCGCGTTCGCGATCGGGATCGGGATCACCTTCGCGAAGTCGTCGATCTGGCCGAGGTGCCGGAGCGTCCAGGAGGTCACGACGAGGCCGAGCCCGATGAAGGCGCCGAACAGGGCCTTGCCCGCGTCGGTCTGCGGGATGGTCGACGGATCGGTCGCGAGCAGCGCGACGGCGAGGATGATCGGCGGCCGCAGGACAGCCGGGTTGTCCGCCATCCGGAGCGCGACGACCGCGCCGATCGAGACCGGGAGGATGCGGAAGCGGAGCTGCGGCGTCATGGCGAGCAGCACCATGATCTCCGCCATGTTCGGGGCCAGGTTCATCGTGTGGAACAGCCCGCCCACGCGGACGAAGTCCGGTACGAGGTACGACACCACCCCGGCGACGGCGAGCCCTACCGCAGAAGGGTTCATCATCGGGCGCCCGTTCCGGACCAGGAACGTCTTGGTGACGAACGCCACCACCAGGCAGATGACCACGCCGTTGGGATCGAGCCAGACGAAGAGGTTCGAGCTCAGCACCACCGGGAACGGCGCCACACCGATGCGCCACGAGCCGTAGCGCGCGAACGAGAGCGCCGCGTCGAGGGCGATGGCCATCGCGAGCTGAAGCCCCATCGACACGGCGTGCTCGCGCACGGCGGGCCAGTAGAGCGACCAGTACACGAACAAGACCACCTGGATGACCGCCGGGAGGAGGTGGGGATTCGGAGGCCCCACTGGATCCTGCCGCGGCGCAGGAGGCCGATCAGGAGGGCGAGGCCGGCGGAGGCGAGCGCGGCTTGCTTCAGGAGCCCGACATCGTCCGGCGGCTCGCGCGCAGGTTCTTCCCACCCCCCGCCGTCGTCGGCGGCGACCGCGTGCGCCGCCTCGACCAGGCGCTCGACGACGCGGTCGTCGGGGGTGAAGTTCCCGAGCTGCATCATGTAATGGCGCGAGCGGAAGCGCGTCGCTCGGTCCGGGCACGGCCGCAGGAGCGCGAGCTCCCCGGCGACGCCGCCGCCCTCGCCGGCGAGGCCGAGCGCGATCTCGGTCCCATTCGCGCGCTGCACGCGGAACGCTCCGAAGGGGGCGACGACGGACAGGAGGTGCGCCGCTTCGGCCGCGAACGCGGGGTCCACTTCGCCCCCCGGGTCCGCCCACGCACCGAACGCCACGAGGACGAGCGCGACGACGAGCAGGACGCTCCGAGCGAAGGTTCCTCGGCGGATTACGAAGGGTGCATCGTCACACGCGCTCCCCTCGAGCACAACCCAGCGCGGCCGGCTCGACCGTTCGAGGAGCGGGCGCCGGATCTCCCGCGGCCGGACTTCCCGGCCCCCGCTCTCCGTTCGCCGTCGTTCCCATGCCGCGAGCCTCGAGCGCACCGTGCCCGGCGTCGAGGTCGCGAGCCTCGGTGAGCGCGCCTACGACTACGGCTGCACGTGGGTCTCCGCTGCGCCGTTCTCCTCCGCCGTGTCGCACGGAGTGACATCGGCTCACGTGAGCAAGGGCGACGCCGCCGGGACTGGGTTGAGGTCGGGGGGTATTGGCCGAGCGGCGGTTTCGGTAGGTCGAGGGGCGGGTCGGGCAGGGCGAGAGGCGGGCGGAGGCTGGGCCGTCGAGGGTACGCTGGGGCCCGGTTCGACCCGGAGGTGGCGCTCTGTAGGGCAGAGCTTGACAAGCTCCGGTTCCGCCGTACTTTCCAGCGCTCGCCTCGAAGTGAGGGGAGAGCCGAGCTTGCGCTTGAAAGGCCACGATGAGCAGTAGCAACGCTGGGACGCCTGCGCCGGGGAGGCGGCCCGTCCACCGCCTCGGCTCCGAGGCGGTGATGATTGAGAGGCACTCGCTCTCTGGATTGCTCCGCCTCGTCATCATGGCCGGCCTCGCCATCTTGCTCGGAGCATGTACGGCGTCTTCCACGGCGTCGTCCTGGGACGGCACCAACATCCCGTTCCCGCTGTCCGGCGGCCTGACGGCGCAGCAGGCGGATGCCATCCTCAGCCTCTCCAGCATCGCCGAGCACAGCGACCCCTCCTGGTGGAGCTACTACGGCGACGTCGAGATCGTCGGCGGGACCGGCCCGGGTGGGGACGGCAACGGCTACACCTTCGGCCTCGGCGGCTTCACGAGCGCCGACGGGGATGGCCTCTGGCTGGTGAAAGACCTGCAGAAGCTGAATCCCGATCACCCTCTGGTGGTCCGATACCTGAGCGCCCTGGAGAAGGTGAACGGCACCTCGAGCGTCGCGGGCCTGGACGGCTTTGCCCCCCTGATCAAGTCGCTGCAAGACGACAACGACTACCGCCAGGCAAACTGGCATGCCCTGATCCACTGGTTCTGGGGTCCGGCCATGAACAAGGCTGCTGAGCTCGGCCTGAAATACCCGATCTCGAAGGGGCAGCTTTATGACATTCAACTGAACGCGGGCGATCTCACCATCCTGTCCAAGGTGACGGCCCTGCCTCCCTCTCGAGGCGGGGGCGAGAAGGCCTGGCTGGTCGATCTGCAGGCCCAGTGGATGCACGTGATCGACACCGGAGGGCCGGGCTACGAAGGCAACTGCCGCGCGCAGATGTACAAGGCCATCTTGGACGAGGGAAACCTGAACCTCGACCGCCCCCTGAAGGCGCCCTGCGGGACGACGTACACGATCGACTGAATCCGGTGCCCGAAGGAGCAGCTCGTGCGGCGCCGAGCCGCTCGGAGCTGCGGCGCCTTGACGGCGGGGCCGGGTCCGCGCAGCGTTCGGGGATGAGGAGGCCGGAGCTTCCGAGGCGCGGCGCAGAAGAGTGGGAAGGCGGCTTCGTCCTCCCCGACGAGCACGAGCACGGCGCGAGGACCGTCGAGGTCCGAGGCGGCCTGGTCATCGCCGGCGGGACGAACGTTTACATGATCCGGCCCGGGACGCGGACCATCGGCGCATGCCCGCCGCCGGAGGAGCTCGGGCCGGTACACGCCGTCGCCGTCGAGCCTCGCGGGGCGCGGAGGTACGCCCTCGCGGCCGGGGAGGTGTTCGCGGTCTTCGTGGGGGTCGGGAAAGAGGAGCAGATCTTCCAGATCAATTCCCAGAGGCAGGGATTCGAGGTTCACCCACCTCGCCTGGTGCGGCGCGACCGGCCCGTGCTCGCTCTGGGCCCGGCGCGACGACGGTCAGGTCTTCCGGATGAAGCCGGACCTGTCGGGCGCGCACATGCTTCCGGTGGGTCCCATGGATGCCCTCGCCTCCGACGACGGCGGGGGGATCGCGTTCGCGAGCGTCGTCCCGGGCGCCCAGCGCGTGTTCGTCACGCGGGACGGTCGGGAGATGGCGTACCGCCCCATCGAGCCGGAGATCGGCCCGGACGCCTCGGTGGAGATCGCCGTCGCCGGCACGGCCGCCGCGCTCGTGGTCGACGGGCGCTACGTCCTCCTGAGCCGGGGGCGGGAGGAGCCCTTCGCCCGCGTCCAGGCCGTGGAGCTGCTCGAAGACCGCCACTTCAACCTCGGCCCGGTCGCGTTCGAGGGCGCATCGAGCGACGCCGCGCTCTTCTGCGCGCAGAGAGAGCGCTCGGCAACGCGGGTCGTGCGCGTCGACGCCTCCGGTGCGGCGATGACCGTCTTCGAGATCTACGCCCTCGACGGCTCCGCCCCGCCCGAGATTTGCGCGCTGTCCTGGGACGCCACGCGGCAAACGCTCTGGGGCGTGGCGTCGGACGGGGGGATGTTCAAGTGCACGGCGCCTGGCGCGAAGGGCGGAAGGTTCTCGCTGTCCTGAAGTCGCGCACGCGCCTCTCCAGGCTCACGCCAGCCCCCGCAGCTTCTCCGTCGCCAGCACGCTGTAGACGGCCGTGATGCGCCCCGCAGCGTCCACGACGCACTGGAGCACGACGCGCGGCGCGACGCCCTTCCCCCCGGCCTGCTCGGCGACGATCGCCGGCAGGCCGTTGAGCGTGCGCATCTCCACGCCCCGCGCGTTGCCCATCCGCATCAGCCCCACGTAGGCCTTCGCCACCCACGCGCGCCCGACGATGGGCCGCTTCGCCGCGTGGAACTCGCCGGCCCCGTCGCTCAGGGCGAGCACGTCCTCGGCCAGCAGCGACTCGACCGCGGCGACGTCCTGGGTGCCGAGCGCCGTGAGGAAGCGCACGAGGGCGGCCTTCGCCTCGGCGGCGAGGGCGGGCGTGGGGCGGCAGCGGGCGCGGTCGTAGGGCTCGAGCGCGCGGCGGGCGCGGTGGTGGGTGGTCTTGACGTTGGGCTCGGAGAGCCCGAGCGCCGCCGCCGTCTCTGCGACGGAGTAGTCGAAGACGTCCCGCAGGAGCAGCACGGCGCGCTGCTGCGGGGTGAGCGCCTCCAGCGCCACGAGGAACGCGAAGGAGACGCTCTCCAGGAGGTCGTAGCGCGCCTCCGTGCCCGCGCTCCCCTCGATCTCGACGGAGGGGAGCGCCTCCTCGGTCTCGACCGGCGAGGGCAGCCAGGGCCCGGCGTACGCGCGCCGCCGGCGGCGCCGGAGCGCGTCCTTCCCCAGGTTCAGCGCCACGCGCACGAGCCACGGGCGGATGGGCGCGTCGACCCGGGCCGGCGGCCGCTCCAGCGCGCGCACGAAGGTGTCCTGCACCAGGTCGTCCGCCTCGGCGGCGCTCCCCGTCAGCCGGTAGCAGAGGCCCCAGAGGTAGCGCTCGTGCTCCCGGAAGGAGCCCGAGAGCGACACGTCCACCGGTGCGGAGGTGTCCTGCATCGCAAGGGAGGCTCGCATGGTGCCGCGCGCCCCCTCAAGCCGCGTCTTCCAGCGCGCCGGGGAGCGCCTCCTGCGTGCACAGCGCCGCCGCGCGCCTGGCGCTGGCGAGCGCTGCGTCGGCGAGCATCCCCTCCGGCCCGACCCAGTCGCCGGCGAGGCAGAGCCCCCGGAGCCCGGGCAGCGTCGCGGGGGCCCGGCCCGCGAGGCCCCCGCCCTCGGCCGTGACGAGCGCGTTCGACACGACCAGCGACGGCATGAACCGCCGCTCGACCAGCACGTCGCGGTAGCCCGGCTGGACCTGATCCATCAGCGCGGTGAGCTCGGCCTCGGCGTCGCCCTCGTCGCCGGGGACGAGGTACTTCGCGAGCTGCACGAGCGCGCCGCCCTCGGGGGCGAGGCGCGCCGCGGCGGAGTGGACCGAGAGGTAGAGCGGGCGGTCGACCCCCAGCGCCACGAGCGCGTTCTTCCTGGGCAGGCGCGAGAGGGCGAGGTCGAGGCAGGCGGCCTTCACCGGCACGGCCCGCGCCGCGAGGGCCGCGAGGCGCGGCTCGTCCGGAACCAGCGCCGCCGCGGCCGCGGGGCTCGCGGCGACCACGACCGCCCGCGCGGTGATGCTCCCCCCGTCCGCGAGCGCCACCCCGCGCACCGCCCCGCCCTCGATCTCGAGCCTCTCGGCGCGCGCCCTCGTCACGATCGTGGCCCCGCCGGCGACGGCCGCCCGCCGCAGCCCGGCGACGAGCGTCTGCCAGCCGCCGTCCAGGTACCGGACGTTCGCCCGCACGGCGAGCTGGAGCTGCTCGAGCGCCGCGCCGGCGCCGAGGCGCTCCAGGTCTGCGCTGTACGTCGACAGGCGGATCAGCATCCGGAGGAGGCCCCGGGCGCCCTCCGTGCGGAAGGCCCGCCCCACCCAGTCCTCCACGCAGGTCTCCTGGAGCGGGGCGGGATCGAGGCGCGGGATCGAGGCCAGGAACCGGGCGGCCTCCAGGCGCCCGCCGAGGTCCAGGAGGCCCGTCGTGAGCAGCGAGACGAACCCCGTCGGCAGGGTGTGGAGCCGCCCGCCCTGGACCGCGAAGCCCCCCGAGGTGGAGGGGATCCGGCCCGGCGCCTCCACGCCCAGCTCGTCGAGCACCCGGCGGGCGTGGCCCCCCAGGTAGAGCGCGTGCGGCCCGAGGTTCATCAGGAACCCCTCCTTCTCCTGCGTCACCGCCCGCCCCCCCGGCGCCGAAGCCTTCTCCAGCACCGTCACCCGCTGCCCCGCCCGCACCAGGTACGCCGCCGCCGCGAGCCCCGCGATCCCGCCGCCTACCACCACAACGTCCGTCGTCCGATCCATGGCCGTCTCCCTTTCTGGAGAGAGCACGATCGAGCGGCCCGAAAGGTTACGAGCTCCGGGACGACGCGCTGCGTCGCCCACGCTTCCGCGCAATCGTCGTCAGTACGTGATCCCGGCCACGGCGTAGAGGGTGGGCCCGCCCCCGACGAGGCGCATGATCGAGCCGCCGATCCGGGGCCACGAGGCCGACTCGCCGTAGTCTTCGATGCCCACGATGGGGGTCGTCTCCTGGTACGTATTGGCGCGCTTCGTGTCGGTCATCACGAGCGGCGCGCCGGTGTAGCCGTAGAGCCCCACGCTGTCGGCGGGCCCGGCCAGGTCCACCCAGCCATGCGACACGTAGGAGTTGCCGTTCCAGGAGGTCGTCATGGCGATGAGGTCGCCCAAGCCGTCCTGCCGTGCCGCCAACGTCTGGAGGCCGCCGATGTAGAGCTCGGATGCCGTGGCGTCGGTGTCGATCGTGGACGAGCCGCCGTTCGCGTAGAGGACCACCTCGCGGGTCATGTTGATGCTCGCGACCCAGTCGGAGCCGACCACGAACTGGTCGCCCTGGGCGCCGACCGAAGACCACGTGTTGGAGGCCAGCTGCCATGCGTCTCCTTCCGAGTCGGTTACGATATCCATCGCGGCTCCCGCTGCGACCCCGCTGAACCCTCCGGCGAGAGGGGGGAGCTGGGTCCACTGGCCGCTCAGCTTGTCGCGGCGGAACGCCGCGTTCCCGCCCGCGTCGAGCATCATGAGATCGGAGGCCCCCGCGGCGATCATCGACGCGCCCTGGAGGCCCGACGGGAAGCCGATGTTCGTCCACTTGCCGGTCGTGCCATTGAAGCTCTGAAGCGTGTTTCCCTTGAAGACGGAGTAGAGGCCCGCCACGCCCGAGGAGACGAGGAACGCGTCGTTGCCGATGGTGGTCCAGCTTCCGGGCGTGCCGTTGTACTGCAAGATGTTGGACCAGGCCTCCGGGATCACGCACATTTCGTTCTCGGCCGACCAGTAGGGGACGACCATGTAGTCGCCCGGGTAGGTCGACACGGCGTCGCACTCGCAGAGATCGGCGACCTGCCCACCCCCGGTCGGTCCGCAATTGAAGACGATGCCCTCGGTGATGGCCTCTGCGAATTCGTGGCTGAAGCTCGCCGTGTAAGCCTGCAAGGCGGTGGGCGAGCCGGGATAGACGGCGATGGCCGTGTAGGTGGTGCCGCTGAGCCCGCTGCCGCAGCTCGCGTCGCAGGTGCCCGGCTGGTTGTAGCCAATGTCCGGGGAAGGGTTGTCGCCGCTCACCGTGCCCGGAGGCAGGAACACCGTATATACTCTGTCGTGGCCGACCGCCGGCTGCGGAATGGCGCCACGCCCGATCAGCGCGTTGATCTCCACCTCGAGGTCGGAGAACAGGAAGCCGTTGGGGATGGGCGCCAGGTCCACGGGGGCGAACGGCGCCATGCGCGCGGGCCCCACCTCTCCGTACTGGGAGAGCGCGGCGGTATAGGGCCCGCCGACGATGGCCTGGACCCCGCCCACGATCTGCCCCGGCTGGATGTCGCCACCCACCCAGTACAAGCCCCAGAAGATCGGGATGACCTCGGGGTGGGCCAGCATCTTGCCGCCGTTGATCCCCGTGTGCACCAGGACGGGGTTGCCGTCGGGGCACGTCTTGGCGGTGGTGCAGAGCGGCTGCATGCTGGCGAGCGCCTGCCCGGGGCCGGCGAGCGCCGCGAGGAGGCAGATCCCGGCCGCCGCGACCCGCCCGACGCGCCGACCGACGCCGCGTGCGAGCCGGTGGCGCTCCTCCTTCTGGGGCGGTTCGAGGATCGCTCGGGCAAGGACGTGCAGCGCCTGGATCATGGGACACACCTCGTCTTTCGTCGGCCATCTGGCCGGTGGATGGACGCCGGGCTCGGGGCGCGCAATGCGGTGGCGCCCGCGAGCGACGCGGCCGACGGGCCGCTTCGCGCCCTTCTGAAAAGAAGTACGCGCTCGCCGTCGAACCGTCGCACCCGCCGGACAGAAATTCTTCGCGAGCGCGGTCCCGCCCAGGTGCTACCCGGCGCCGCTCACTCGGCCGCGCCTTGACGGAGGATCCGCTGGAACCCGTCCCACTCGAGGACCTCGACGCCTCCCGGAGCGTCGCGCGCCGCGTTCATGGCGATGGCCCTCCCGAGGTCCTCCACCCGGATCCCGCGAAAGCGGCGCAGCGGTCCGACGAACGCCCGGTCGACCTTCGGCCACGCCGCGAGGAGCACCCCCTGGCTCGCCCCGTAGCGGTTCTCGGGCGTGAGCAGCATGGAGGGGCGGAACAGGCTGGTGCGCTCGAACCCCAGCGCCTTCACGCGATCCTCCAGCGTGCCTTTCAGCCGCAGGTAATAGGAGAGCGACCCGGCGTCCGCGCCGACGGACGTCATCAGGGAGAAGTGCCGCACGCCCGCCTCCTTGCACGCCGAGGCGAAGCCCATCACGAAGTCGACCTCGATCTTCCACACCGCCTCGCGCGTCGACTTGGACGGCTCGCCGACGCCCAGCGTGCAGATCGCGGTCGTGTGTCCCTCGACGAGCGCGCGATACGAGGCTGGATCCTCGAGATCCACGACGTGCTGCGCGAGCTTTCCCGGCGGCGCCTCGCCGTCCGCCACGTCGACCCGCCGGCGGCCGAGGGTGGTCACGGCCTCGAACGCGGGCAATCGCAGGGCTTCCTCGAAGACGTTGCGCCCCACGGCGCCCGTGGCACCGAGGAGGACGACGCGAAGGGGTGTGCGCGGGAGCATGCGCCGGAGTGTACAGGCTTCGCTCTCTGCAACCGAGCCCGGCCGTCACGAGACAGGCTGGCGCGTTGCTCCGCCTCCGCCGCGGATTGACGCGACGGCACCGCTCCCGGACCCTGCGCGCATGCAGGACCTGCGCTTCTGGGAATTCGCCGTCGCGCTGCTCACGATCCTCTGGTTCATCCACCGCTCGGCCGGGAGGCTCACCCCACGCGTCGTCCTCGCGCCCCTCCTCTTCCTCGTCACGCGCCTGCCGGTCCTCGTCGCCTGGGCCGCGGGCGCGATCGGCATGTTCTGGCTGATCGTCTCCTCGGCGCAGTCGAACGGCAAGGACCCCTTCGCCGACCTCCCGCTCCTCGTCGGCCTGAGCGTCTTCTGTGGCCTGGGCGTCGCGCCGCTGACCGTAGGCCCCGTGTTCTTTGCCGTCCGCGCGTTCGGGCGTGCGCCGGCCGTCGAGCTCGAGCCGGGCGAGCGTGTGCTCGAGGAGCTCTCCGCGAACCACTTCCTCGGCGGCGAGGCCCGCGGGGGCAAGCTCCTCCTGACCGACCGCCGCATCGTGTTCCGCCCGCACAGGTTCAACGTGCAGCTCGACACGTGGGCCGTCCCCCGCTCGGAGGTGACCGGCGCGCGGGCCGAGGGGCTGCGCATGCTGGTCCTGAGCACGCGGGACGGGGCCGAGCACTGGCTGGTCGCGATGCACCCGGGCGAAGCTCGCGACGCGGCTGCTGGCGGTCGTGTAGCGGCGTGGGCCCGTGCTTCAACGCGAGGACCACCACCCTGCCGCCGGCCGCCATGCAGGTCCGCCCGCGCAACTGCGCGTCGGCCTACCCGCCAGCTTGCTTCACGGGCGCGACCCAGGCGGTGGCTCCGGGGCGGCGAGCTCGTCGAGCAACGCCCGCTTCTGCTCCAGCGAGTGGTCTTCTGCCCGATTTGCAAAATCCGCGCACCATCTCATGTCGGCCGCCTCTGATTCTCCATCGTCCGGGAAATCAGGGTACAGCACGCAGATCACGGCGCGACCAGACTGGTAGCGAGGATCCAGATGGCGAGAGGCCGCGTCCATGGCGTCCAGCGCTCGCCAGCACTCGATTCTCTTCTCGGTAAGCTCATCCCTCGTCACCCCTCGGCCACCCCAGTAGCGCCAGGCAAGGTCGAGGGCGTCTGCCGTGGCAGGAGACATCAGGTGCCGGACGAGATCGCACCACCTCAACATGACCCTGACGCACCGATCGTGATTCGCAGCCAGAGCACCCCTCCGACGAAGGATTTCGAGGGCTAGGTCGACGTCTCGTTGCATGAGAGCCGGAGTCACCTGGCAAGCGGTCACCGCTCGAACGGGGGGGCCCCGCGCTCCTAACGCGCCGGCATGCACCCGCACGGCAGGTTCACCTCACACCCGCCGCAGACCTGGCCTTCCGGGCAGCGCTCAATGGGGCACCCCGTCTTCTTGCAGACCCTGCCGATACAGTCCACCGCGGTCGTGATCCTCACGGTCGTGAGCCCGCCTCGCGTCCTCACGTCGGCGCACTGCGCACAGTCTCGATCCGACGCACAGGCGGCGCCCACGTTCGGCGTGCAAGCCGCGCTCGGATCGGGCGGGTTGCCAGGCGGCTTGGCGGGTGTCGAGGTGGACGCCACGGGAGCGCCCGCGGCGCTGGCCGCAGCGAGAAGGCCCGCCGGGTGATTCGAGGCGGGAGAGCCGGTGGGCGTGGGAACGGATGCGGGCGAAGGGCCCGCGTTCGTCTCCGTGTTGGTGCAGGCGACGAGGATCGCCGAGACGACCACGAACGCTGGCACTCCACACGCTGCGAGCACGCTTCTACGCATGCCATTTCGTACCATCCCCGCCGTTCCGCGTCGACGAGGCCCGGCCCGCGCACGAGGCGCCGACCCGAGGAACGGGGGACGGGACGCCACCAGCCCGTGGGGCGTTCGTGGTATCCAATCCGGATGACCTCGTGGCGCCGCTGGACCCTGCTCGTTGCCCTCGTTGGCGGCGCCGCTCTGGCGAACGCCGCTGGTTGCTCGACCATCGTCCAGGGGCAGCAAGGGACGGCGGGCGGCAGCAACGGCGGGGAAACGGCGGCGTCCAGCTCCAGCAGCTCGCGCTCCAGCAGCAGCGCCGGCCCGAGCAGCAGCGCGGGCTCCGGTGGGAGCAAGAGCGCCGGCTCCGGCGGGAGCAGCAGCGCCGGCTCCGGCGGAGCGAGCAGCAGCACGGGCTCGGGCGGGAGCAGCAGCGCCGGCGGTGGATCGAGCAGCGGGGGCCCGGCCGACGCCGGCGCGACCGTGAGCTCGCTCCGGTTCGAGCAGTTGTCGGGCGCGTCCGGCGCGGCGATCGTCTTCAGCGGCGTGGTCGACCTGGCACCGACGGGGTTTGCGCCGTCGCTCGAGGGATTCTGGTGCTCGATCGTCGCGTCGGAGGGCCCCTGTGTGGTCGCCGAGTGCATGCCGGACCTCTTCTTCGACGCCGCCGGGGCCGGCACCGTCACCATCTCCGGCGGGGCGATCCCCGCCGGGGCGACGGCCACCATCTCTGCGCCGTTCGGCCCGTACTACTACATGGCGTCGGGCACGCTGTTCACGCCGGGGCAAACCCTGTCGGTGTCCGCCACCGGCGGCATGGTTCCGGCGTTCGGGCCGGAGGAGGTCACCGTCCCGCCCACGGTCACCCTCACGGCGCCCGCCATCACCGCGGGCACCAGCACCGTGTCGACGTCCTCGGATCTCACCGTGACGTGGACCGGCGGCCAGAGCGGCGCCACCATGACGTTCGAGGGCGGGGCCGCGAACGGCGTCGCGCCGTTCTTCTTCACCTGCGACTGGGACGCGTCGATCGGACAGGGCACGGTGCCGAAGGCGGTGCTGGCCCCGTTCTCGGGCTTCCCCGACGGCTACTTCGCCTTCGGCCAGCGCGCGACGACGACCTTCACGGCCGGCGCTTACCCCATCTCGGAGAGCGCGGGCATGTACGCGACCGCGGGCGCCACCTACCAGTAGGCGCCGGGTGGGCGTGCGCTGGGCACGACTCGACGTCACGCGCTATGCGCTGCTCGGCAAGCGCGCGTACGAGGCGGGCAACGAGCGGGCTTGGCCACCGACGCGCTCTCGATGCGAGCCACGGTTGCGGCGGGGAGGCGGCTGAAGCGCTGACGGAGCATGAGCAGCAGCGCTTCGCGCTTGCCCTGGACCTTGCCCTCTCGCCTGAGCATCTCCGCAGTCGTCAACATCCTCTCCGCCTCCTCACGATCGACCTGCCGGATGAGCAGCCGGCGCAGGGTGGCCGGCTTCACCCCGGCTGTGTCGAGAATGTACCGCAGGACGCTCGCGAGCACATCCCGAGCCGCCGGCGCTTGCCCGTCCGGCGAGAGCATGCGAACCGCACCGCGATCTCGTCTCGCCCGTGCTTCAACGCGAGGATCACCACCCTGCCTCCGGCCGTCATCCGGGGCCGCTCGCGCAGCTCCGCGTCGGTAAGCGCGGACAGAATCGTCGAGGAGGGAGCAGAAGCGGGGAATATGAGACCCGAGCGCGTCGAGCAGATCCGCGTCCGCGTCGAGCAGATCCTCGAACGCGACGGGGGCCTCGCCCCGCTCACTCCCGCGGCCGCCTCTCCCACGCTGACCCCGGATGGCGGCGCGGCACCGGGGCCGGCGCCTTCGGCCGCTGCGCGCTCGCCGATCCTGACGGCACCCCCGCCGCGCTGGCCGACGGTGCGGGCGGCGGCGGCCCCGAGGTCGCGCTCGCAGGCGCCCCCCCCGGCCCCATGAACACCCACCATGCCCCCGCGAGCCCGAGCAGCAGCACACCTCCCATCCCGGCGAGCGCCGCCCTCAGCGCACGCGCCCGCGGGTTGGGCGCCACCGACGTCGACCGCATCGTCACCGCGGAGCGCTCCACCGGGACGGTCGTCGAGGGCCGCTCCGGCGGCAGGGAGGGCGCCGCGGGGTGCGGCGCGAAGCGCTGCATCGGCATCGTCTTCGGGATCACGGGCGCCGCCGGGCTCGACACCGTGGCCGCCGGCGGGGCGGGCGGCGGGATGGCGGCGCGGTCCGCGCCGGGAGGGGGCGCCGGCGGCGCGGGGATCGCGGACATGGGCGCCGTCGTGCCGGGCCTCCACACCGGCATCGCGGGCTCCGTCGAGGCCAGGCTCGCGTCGCGGCCCGGGACCTCTGCGCGTAGCGCCGCCGCGCGGTCCGGCGCGCGCAGCCGATGGAGCGCGTCCGCGAGCTTGTCGGCCAGCGCGCGCATCGAGGGCCGGCCGGCGGGATCCTTCGACATCGCCCGCCGCACGATCTCCGAGAGGTCGTGAGGAAAGCCGCGCCCGAGCGCGGCCAGCGGGGGCGGCTCGTAGCGGAGGTGCCGATCGACGATGAGGATCACCGTCGCGGGGAACGGCACGATCGGGTGCGCCCCGGTCAGGATCTCGTAGAGGACGATCCCCATCGCGTAGACGTCGCTCCGCGCCTCGGCGTGGCCTGCGGCGTACTCCGGGGCCATGTACAGCGCGGAGGCGACCTCCTGCTCGTGCGTGGTCTTCACGCCCAGGGTCCGGAGCTTGGCCGAGCCGAAGTCCGCGACCTTCACCAGATCGTCGGCGGCCACGAGGAGGTTCGCGGGTCGGAGGTCCCGGTGGACGATCGTGCGCGCGTGCACCGCGGCGACGCCCTCGCACGCCTGGCGGACAATCGCCACGGCGCGATCCACGGGCAGGGCGCCGCCGACGCCGCGGACGAGCCGCTCGAGGTCGGGCCCGTCGATCAGCTCGAGCAGGATCCACAGGCGCTCATTGCAGACGCCGATGGCGTACAACGACACGACGTTGACGTGCTCGATGGCGGCGATGAGGTCGCTCTCCTGGATGAAACGCGCCTGCAGCTTCGCGTCCAGGGAGAGGCCCTCCTTCGCCACCTTGAGGGCCCGGCGGCGGCCGTCGGGCGTGATGACCTCGTAGACCTCGGCGATGCGGCCTGCGCCCAAGAGCCGCACGATCGTGAACTTGTCGAAGCGGGTGCCAGGCTGGAGCATCGCCACCTCCGGGCCGAGTGGGGACAGAGCGGATGAGGGTGACGTGCTAGCCGGTTGCGATCAAGCGGCGAAGGCACCGGAGTCGTGCGCGGGGTGGGTGCAGGGTAACCCGTCCAGCAACGGCGGAATGCCCGTCGATCGTGGGCGCGAAGCCCGCTATCGTTCGCCCGAGGTTCGCGATGCCCCCCGCCAAGAAACCCGCAACGAAGAAGGCCCCGGCGAAGACCGCCGGCAAGGCGCCTGGCAAGCCCGCATCCAAGGCACCGAAGGCGGCTCCGGCGCGTGCCTCGAAGGGCGGGTGGCGGCCGCGGTTCGAGGCCATGGTGGACGACCTGCGCGCGCACAAGAAAGTCGAAGGGGTCGAGGCGAGCTTCGCCCCGCCGGCCACCGACGCGCAGATCGCCGAGGCCGAGCGGAGCTTCGGCCGCTCCATCGACGCCGAGATCGTCGCCTTCTACCGAGAGATGAACGGGTTCAATCTCGAGTGGCAGGGCACGGCGTCGGACGACGAGCGCGGCCACATCCACCTCCAGCCGATCGAGAAAGTGTTCGGCGACTGGAAGAACGTCATGTGGTTCGATCGCGAGGGAGGCGACAGGTTCCGGAGCCTCTTGCCGTTCGACTTCTTCGTCCCCGAGGCGTGCATGGCCTTCGACGCGAGCGAGACGCCGCTCCGCGTCCACTTTCACTACTGCGGCGAGGAGCAATCCGCGACCGGGTACGGCTTTGCCGAGTACCTCGAGCGGCTGCTCGCGAGCCGGGGCTACTTCTACTGGGTGCAGGCGCTCTGCGAGGACGAGGACCAGGCCGACTCGGAAGAGGCCGAGACCTTCCTCGCCAACGTGCCCTTGCTCTTCCGCGGCGTGGACAAGCGGCTCTTTCGCCCGAAGGCGGTGGACTTCGGGAGCCTCTCGCTCGAAGAGCTCGTCTCCCGTGTGAAGACGGACGAGGACAGCGAGGCGCCGAAGGCGCTCGCGATGGAGGTCGCGTCGCGGCCCGCGAGCGCGGCGCGGCTCCGCGATCTCCTCGCGGACCCGAGCCCCGAGCCGCGCATCCGAGCGCTCAGGATCCTCGCGCACTACGGGCTCGCGGCGATGCCCTTCCTCGGGCAGATCCTCCGCTCCCAGATGGGCCTCGCGGCGGGGACGCCGAAGAGCGCGGAGAGCGCCGTCGGCGACGCGGCGTCGTCCATCTTCCGCGTCATCAACGGGACGAGCGCGGGCGGCTTGAAGAAGGCGATGGCCGCCGGGGCCAAGGAGCTCGAGAAGGAGACGGACGTCCGCCCGGTGGCCCTCTTGCTCGACAGCACCCGGACCGTGGCGGTCGACCCGTCCGGGCACCTCCACGACGTCGCGCTCCGGGCGTTCCTCGGCGGGGTGCACATCGAGGCGGCGGTGAAGGCGCTGGCCGCGCTGGACAAGCAGGAAGAGGCCGCGGCGGCGGCGCTCGAGCCGCCGCTCCCCCAGGGCGACGCGGAGCTCGCCGCGCGGACCACCGCGCTGGCCGAGCTCTACGGTTTGCGCGACGAGACGGCAGCCCGCGTCCGCGCCTTGCTCGAGACGAACCTGCGCCACGCGTCCGATGAGGTCGCGACCGCCGCGGCGATCGCGCTCCTCGCGGCGTGCGAGGAGGCGGAGTACGAGGTGCTCGGTCTGTTCAAGCACCCGAGCGCGGCGGTCCGAGAGGCCCTGGTCCGCGAGCTCGTCTCGTGGCTGGGGTGCTCGGGGCGTCACGTGAAAGAGAAGCGTCTCCTCGCGGCAATCGCCGCGGACGAGCGAGAGGAGACGCGCATCCGAGAGATGGCGCGGAGCGCGCTGGGCGCTTGACCAGCGAAGCCGTGGAGCCGTGGGAGGCTCACTCGGGAAGCTGCTCCCCCGGCATGTAGACGCGGACCCCTCCGCCGGTACCTGGCCTGGCGCTGGCACAAAGAAGCTCACGGCACCCGTCGCAACTCTGGCAGCACCCGGCACGACTCTGCCGGCCCTCGGGGCGCTGACGGCGCTACCTCACCACGAGCCCGACCGAGTACGACGGGGTGCCGGCCAGCGTGCTCGTCGCGCCGAGCGTGCCGTCCGCCGCGATGGGCCAGCCGCTGATCGACTGGCCGGCGCCGTTGCGCGTGTAGAGGAACGCGCCGTCGGGGCTGGCGGCGACGTCGGTGGGGCCCATGCCGGTCGTCGCCGCGACGCCGTTGCCCACCAGCGCGATCGTGCCGCCGGCAGGGTCAATCGTGTACGCCGAGAGGGTGTCGTTGTGGGCGTTGAGCACGTAGGCGGTCGTCCCCACGACGGTGACCCAGCACGCGGCCGCTTGCCCGTCCGTCACGAGCGCCGTGTCGGTGGTCACCTCGCCCGCCGGCGAGATCGAGTACGAGCTCGCTCCGGTGCTCGGCGTCGCCTGGCTGACCACGATCAGGCCGTCGCCCGAGATCCCGAACCCGTACGGCGCCATGGAAGCACCCGCCGGCGTGAAGGTCCCCGGGCGCGCGACGCCGTCGCTCACGACGAACGTGTCGATGTTGTTCGCGCCCTTCTCCGTGACGACGAGGACCGACCCGCTCTGCACGAAGGCAATCTGCTCCGCCCCGGGCTGCGCGGCGCTCAGGGGCTGCGTCGAGCTCGGGATCGGGACGAGCCCGCCGGGGTCGACCGTGAAGCCCGTGACGTTGGCCGCCGTCGTCGCGCTCCCCGCGTTGAGGACGTAGAGCGTCGTGCCCGAGAGCGTCAGGCTGACGGGTGTCTCGCCCCCCGAGGGGACGTTCGAGAGGAGGGAGACGGTGCCATCGAGGTTCAGGGCGAGCTGGGAGATTGAGCTGTCCCCGGCGTTCACCGCGAAGAAGTGGTCGTTCGTCGCGTCGAAGACGAGGGCCCCCTGGCCGCCGAGCACCGCGCCGGTGCCGGTGCCTCCGGTCGGGAACGCGCCGAACGCGGTGAGCTCGCCGGTGGACGTCGAGCGGTCGAACGCGATGATCTCGTTCGAGGTCGGGCCGTTGGACAGGATGTAGACGGCGGGCGGCGCCGAGGTGCCTGCCTCGGGGACGGGCGCGGCGGGGCCCTGCGGACCGGCGGGGCCCTGTTCGCCGGCGGTGCCTTGCTCACCGGCAGGGCCTTGCTCTCCGGCGGGGCCCTGCGCGCCGGCGGGGCCCTGCTCTCCGGCGGAGCCCGGCTCCCCCTGCGGGCCGGCGCTGCCGCTGCAGCCACTGAGGACGGCGACGATCGCTGCGGTGAGAACGAACTTGTGCGTCATGTCTGAGATCTCCGTTGCGAGTCGGGGGCTCTCGAGGCCCGTGTGGAACGGCGCGCGCGCCGGTGGTCGCACGCGGGGTCCTGTCCCGCGCGACCAGCCGGCTCGTCTCCAGTGCGAAGGGCCGCGCGGATCGAAGGGTGCGCGCGGACCTTGCACGGATCGCCCTCACCTCCGCCCGTAGAGGCGCGGCGCTGCGGTGCGAGCGAGCTTGCCCGTCGATACGGAGGGCCCGGCGCGCGGTTTCGCCGGTCGCGTGTCTTTTCTCGCGGGCAGGGGTTTTCTCGGAGGGCGGCTGCGGCGCGCCCGGTGAGGTTTACGCCCCGGCGGGAGAAGTGTAGCGGAGGCGCCATGCGTCGAGGAACGATCGTGGCGGTGGGCGTGGGGATTCTGTGGGTCGCTTCGTGCGGATCGCAGGGCGCGCCCCCGCCGTCGTCCACCTCGACGGGCACCGGCGGCGGCGCGATGTGCACGACGGTGGAGGCGTGCGGAGCCTCGTGCGAGGCCTGCCCCACGGACCCGAACGGCGACGCGACCTGCGACGGCGAGAAGTGCGGCCTGACGTGTCACGCGGGCACGCTGAACTGCGGCTTCGCCTGCTCCGTCTGCCCGGCCAACGCGGCGACCTCGGTGTGCAAGGGGGACGGCTGCGTGGCGGTCACCTGCGTGGCGGGCTACCACGTGTGCGGGGGGATCTGCGATTCGGACGACGATCCGGCGACGTGCGGGACCTCCTGCACGCCGTGCCCCGCGCCCGCGGGCGCGACGGCCACCTGCACGGCCGGCGTCTGCGGGCTGGGGGGCTGCGCCGCGGGGACGAACCTCTGTGGAGGGACGTGCGTGCCGGAGAGCCCGTCGGCGTGCGGCGCGTCCTGCCAGACGTGCACCGCGCCGGCGGGCAGCACCGCGACGTGCAACGCAGGGACGTGCGGCGTCGCCTGCGGGCCCGGGACGAGCCCGAGCGCGAGCGGCTGCACCGCGTGGGAGCCCGAGGTCATCGGCGCCGGCACGCGGTGGGAGATCACGCTCCGCGTGAGCGCGGCCGGCGTCCCGCACGTGGCCTTCCTGTCGGGCTCGACGTCGGAGACGGAGATCGTTCACGGAGAGCGGGGCAGCGCCGGGTGGACCTTCTCGTCGATCGACGGCGTGAACACGGACGCGACGCAGAACCCGTACTACGAGCTCGGCGGCACGGGCCTCGCGCTCGACGCGAACGGCGTGCCTTCGGTCGCGTACCGCATCACGGCGACCGAGACGATCGGCGGCGGCCAGAGCTCGCAGCTCTGGCTCGCGCAGGAGTCGAACGGCGCGTGGGGGAAGCCGACGGTCGTCGAGAATT
Organism: uncultured delta proteobacterium; assembly: GCA_963827955.1. Lineage (GTDB taxonomy): Bacteria > Myxococcota_A > Polyangia > Polyangiales > Polyangiaceae > CAWHDJ01. The sequence goes on from CAWHDJ010000019.1 coordinate 332,636, forward strand.
ACCAGGTGAACGACACCGGCTCGATCCAGGAGCCCGTGAACCTCGCGTTCGACACGATGGGCCAGCTCCACGCGACGTACTCGAAGTGCTGCTTCAACAACTACTATCCGTGGATGCGCTCCGGCGTGCTCGCGGCGGGCAAGTGGACGCTGGAGGACGGGCCGGTCAACGTCGCGAGCGACTCCACGTCGATGGTCCTCGCCGCGGACGGCTCGCCGCGGGTGGCGAGCGTGCAGGGCGGGGAGGAGCTCGACTTCCTCGACCGGAGCAGCGGCGCCTGGACCTCGAAGATCCTCTCCACGATGGTCGGGCAAGGCGCCGGCCTCGAGATCCGGCTCGCCGAGATCGCGCTCGAATCCGGGCGGCGTGTCGCACGTCTGCTACCAGTCGCACGACGGGCACCTCGCCTACGCGACCGAGGGCGCGAGCGCCTGGACGATGGAGACGGTCGACGCCTCCCCGTCCGTCGGGACGTTCTGCTCGCTCGCGATCGACAGCAAGGGAAACCCGCTCATCTGTTACCGCGACGACACGAACGGCACGATGAAGTGCGCGACCAGGCCGGCGGGCGCGTGGGTCACGGGCGTCGTGGCGAGCGGCGGCGACGCCGGGCAGGGGATCGACGTCGTGTTCGATGCGCAGGATCTCGCGCACGTCGTGTACTACGACGGAACCACCGGCGACTGGATGTACCTCCACTGATCGTGCTCCGCGGTGCTTCGTGCGCGCCGTCGGCGTCGAACGCCACGCCAGCGGCATCGCCCGGTTGCCGGCGCTTTCGAAGGCGGGAGAGCACGGCGATCGCCCAGGCGACGAGGAGCGCGAGGAGCGCGCCGGCGGCGAAGGCCAGCACGTAGGGCCACGGGCCGAGCGAGGCGCGGGCGCCGGCCGCGATGCCGGCGGCGCTCGCGCGGCTCAGGCGCTCGACGGCGAGCTCCAGGCAGCCCGATCCGCGCTCGCCGCGGCACTCGGGGAAGAGCGCGCCGAGCTCGCTCCCGGCGCCGCGCGCCATGGCCCCGCTCACCTCGCCCGCCGTCGCCGAGAGGCTCGCGCCGAGCGGCCCGCCGCCGGTCTGGCCGAGCTCCGCCGCCATCTGCCGCGAGAACGCCCTCGCGGCCTGCGCGGCGAGCGCCTCCACGGGGGTCTCGCGCCGCCCGATGCCTGCGCCCAACGCGGCCCCGTGGCCGGTCTGGGCGGGCGCGCCGAGCGCTCTCGACGCGCCGGACACGGTGCCGGCGGCCAGGGCCGCTGCGATCCGCTCGATGTCGCCGGTCGACTCCGCCCGGCTCAGCTCGCTCACCATGCCGCGGGCGGCGCGCCGCGAGATCCCCTCCGCGAGGTCCTTCATGCCCTCGCGATCGCGCGCCTTCTCGGCGAGCTGGGCGATCGCCCCCTGGCTCGCGCCCCGGCCGGCGCGCTCGGCGATGCCGCACCCCGCCTGGCACGCGAGCGCGAGCGCGATGGCCGTTACCCGGGCACGCCCGACGCACCCCATCAAAGGTCGAGCTAGCGCCGGCCCTCGACGTGCGCAATCGGTCGGCGGACGACGCGCCGGAGTGGTTCGCACTTGGGTTTGGTACGCGCTGTAGAACCGCGCGCGTGAGCGAGCGGACCCGAGCCGCGCGCGTCAGCAAGCGGACCACACGCCCCAAACAAGTACCCCGCTTCCGCATCTCCACCCTCACTCCAGCCAAGAGCCGTAGGCAGGCCGTGGGCGAGTGGATGATGCGGAAGCGGGAGTGATTGGCTGGAGCGTCGCGTCCCCTTGCTTACGCGCGGGGCTCGGGTCCGCTTGCTGACGCGCGCGGTTCTACAGCGCGCACCGAACCCAAGCGCAAACCGCTTTACGGGGGCGCCTCCGGGGCCCGGGCGCTCCCTGGCCAGGGGCTGATGAACGACGTCCCCCCCCTCGGCAGCCGCTGGCCGAAGATGCCGGCGAGGAGCTCGCCGGCGCCGTAGTAGCAGAGGTAGCCGGTCAGCACGAACTTGAGCGCCGTCGCCGACGCCGGGAAGAGCAGGAGGACCAGGCCGGCGAGCACCGAGCCGCTGCCCACGATGAGGAGCCACCGCGCGTCCACCATCCGGCGGAAGACGACCGAGGCGGCGATCCGCAGGGCGCCGGTGACGAACGCCCACATGCCGAACAGGATCACGAAGATCTCCACGGCGTAGCCGCGGCGGAGCACGATGACGCCGAGCAGGAAGCTCGCCACGCCGCGCACGCGGGAGAGCAGGCGCTTCCACGGCGGCTCGCGGAACGAGGAGACGAGCGAGAGGCCACCGTCGAGCAGCGCGTACGCGCCGAAGGCGGAGACGAGCATGCGCCACCCGGCGGCGGGGCCCTCGTGGAGGGAGAGCGCGAGCGCCCCGAGGCCGACGGCGAGCGCGAGCACCCCCTGGACGATGAGCCAGGCGCGGGCTTGCTCCGGCTTCCTCGGCCTGGGGAAGAGCGTCCTCGCGGCGGCGACCGCGGCGTCGAAGGGGTTCACGGGAGGGCGCGGCATGCGGCCGGGCTTCCCGGGCGGGAGCACGAGGGGCATCACGCGCTCGGAGGCGCGGCCTTTCTCCCACTCGAGGTAGCGGACGTCCCCCTCCGGGGAGATGCGCAGGAAGGGGTTCCTGCGGCCGACCCACGAGCCGCTGTTGAAGTAGTGGTGGCCGATCCGGCCCGGCTTGTGGGTGTGCCCGAGCACGGCGACGTCGTACTCGCCCTTCGCGAGGTCGGCCTCGACCCCGGCCACGTGCTCGGTCAGCCTGTCCGGGTCCTGCGCCGGGGTGAGGGCCGCGGTGGGCGTGGGCTTCGTCTCGGCCTCGCCCCGCGCGGCCACGCCGAGCGCGGCGGTGGCGGCCTTCCAGATGGTCAGCATCGACTCGCCGAACTGCTCGAGGACGTCGCCCACGCCCTCGCCGCACGAGAGGAGCGGGGAGCCGTTCTCGTCCTCGAAGACGCCGGCGAAGATGGCGAGCATGCGGCCGAACCCGGGGCTGTCGGTGGCGTTGAAGGGATCCGTCTCGTGGCCGTGGAAGAAGCGGAAGCGCCTGCCCCCGAGCACCCGGACGAAGGGCGCGCGCATGTGCGCGAAGAACGGGTGGGCGAGGAAGTCGGTGCCGATGAAGTGGGCGAGGTCGACGTCGTGGTTGCCAGGGACGTAGGTGACGTCGAGCGCGGCGAGGTGGTCGAGGATCTCCATCCGCTTCACGAAGAGGAGGCTCATGTTCATCTGCCAGAGCTCGAAGAGGTCGCCGAGGATGAAGAGCTCGCCGCCCTCGCCGCCCACGTGGTCGAGGAACGCGAGCAGCTCCCGCGTCTTGTCGCCCACCTCGAACTTGTCGCGCAGGCTCCCGTCGCCGAGGTGCAGGTCGCTGACGACGAAGATGTCCCTGGCCACGCGTGGTCGCTCCCGCCGCCCCGCCGGCCGCTACGGCGTGGGCTTCGCCTGGCGCGTGCCGCCGAGGTCGAAGCGCCCCTCGACGCCCGCGAAGATGAACGTGCTCAGGGTCCTGCTCATGGGAGCGACGGCCTCGACGCCACCGCTGGTGCGCCACGCGAAGAGGTTCAGGTCGGCGCCGATCACGGGCGAGATGGCCACGCTGTCGTTGGGACGCACGTCGACGCCGACCTCCACCCTGCCGACATCGATGCCGTGGGTGAGCGTCGTCGGCGCGTCGCCCGGGGGCGACTCGGCGAAGAGGCGGTAGCCGGCGCCGAGGGAGACGTGCGGGTCGAGCCGGGTGTACGGCGAGAAGTGGTACGTGCCCCGCATGCCCGCGGTCACACCGCGCACGGTCGTCGCGCTGGTCCCGGTGGATCCGTACCCCTGGTACTGGCCGCCCACGCCGAGGGACCAGTGCGGATCAATCCGGTCGTCGAGGCTCAGGCCGATCGTGCCGCCGGGCCCTGCGCCCACGCGCGGGTCCGCGACCGGCGCGCCGAAGCCCTGCGTGTAACCCGCCTCCACGCCCAGCTCGACCGCGCCGCGCGGGGCCTGCACCGGCGCCGTCAGGACGTCGCGCACGTCGCGCGAGGCGGACGGAGGCGGCGGGTTGCCGAACGGAGGCGGCTCTGCCGCCGGCTGGCCCTGCGCGAAAGCGGACGTCGTGGCCGCGCAGACGAGCGCACCCGCTGCGATTGCCGAGGTCTTCATCGAATTCCCCCTCTTTGACTGGTTCGACGGCTGCCCAGACCCGTGCCCAGGACGGGTGGGCCGCGCTCTCCGGAGCACGGCGCATGCCGGGCCCGCGTGGGTGCATCCTGCTCCGCGGCGGACGCAGCCGGCCTCGAGGCCGGCCGTGCGCTTGCCGGGTCAGCGCTCGGCGGGGCGGGAGAAGAAGCGGTAGGCGACGGCGAGGGCGGCGAGGAGGGCGGCGTCGCCGAAGAGGACGACGGCGGAGGCGTGCTCCGGCTCGATGAGGATGATCTTGCGGGCGAGGGCGATGACCGCCACCGTGAGGACGATCTCGGCGCGGACCCGGCCCTCGTTGGCGAAGGAGCGCAGGGTCTCGAGCAGCTCGATGCCGAGGACGACGAGCAGCACCTTGCCGAAGATGTCGAGGAGCCGGTCGATCCCCGGGAAGAGCACGGGCGGCGAGATGATGTCCTTCGCGAGGGTGAACCCGACCTCCAGCGTGGCGAGCGCGACGATCACGCCCAGCAACACGATGAGCACCAGCGTCACGCCGTGCTCCAGCTTCCTGACCAGGTTGAGCATCCGCGCGAAGGGGTCATGCGCCGCGCGCGGCCGTCGTCAATCCGGCATTGCCTGCTTGCGTCCCCGCGCGCCGCGGCGAACGCTCGGGCCCCCGTGACGCCCCCCCTCCTCGAACGAGCCTCCCTCGACGCCCTCGCCACCGCGCTCGCCCGCCTGGAGGCCGGCTTCGCCGACCTCCCCGCCGCGAATGCCGAGCCGGCGGGCGCCCCCGGCCTCGACGCCGTGCTCCTCGCGACCGCCGAGCGCCTGCGCGACAACTACCCGTACTTCCACCCCCTCTACGCGGGCCAGATGCTCAAGCCCCCGCACCCCGTCGCCCGCGCCGCGTACGCGCTGGCGATGTGGGTGAACCCCAACAACCACGCGCTCGACGGCGGCCGGGCCACCTCCGCGATGGAAAAGGAGGCCGTCGCCGAGATCGCGCGGATGGTGGGCTGGAGCCGGCACCTCGGGCACCTGACGGGCGGCGGGACGATGGCGAACCTGGAGGCCCTCTGGGTCGCCGGGCGGCTCGGGCCGGACGAGGTTGTCCTCGCGTCGGAGCAGGCGCACTACACGCACCGGCGCATCAGCGAGGTGCTGCGGCTGCCGTTCGAGGCCGTTCCGGCGGACCGCCGAGGGCGCATGGACGCGGCGGCGCTCGCCGCGCGCGTCGAGCGCGGCGGGGTGGGCACGGTGGTGGCGACGCTGGGGGCGACGGCGACGGGGGCGGTGGATCCGCTGCCCGAGATCCTCGCGCTCGGGGCGCGTCACGGGTTCCGCGTTCACGCGGACGCGGCGTACGGCGGCTACTTCGGGCTCGCCGAGGGCCTCGGCGCGGACGCGCGGGCGGCGTTCGACCGGATTGGCGAGGCGGACTCGATCGTCATCGACCCGCACAAGCACGGCCTCCAGCCCTACGGCTGCGGCTGCGTCCTCTTCCGCGACCCCGAGGTCGGGCGCTTCTACCGGCACGACTCGCCGTACACCTACTTCACCGCGGCCGAGCTGCACCTCGGCGAGATTCAGTCTGGAGTGCTCGCGCCCCGGCGCGAGCGCGGCGGCGCTCTGGGCGACGCAGCGGCTCCTGCCGCTCGAACGGGGGGCGCCTTCGCCCAGGGGCTCGACGCAGGGCTCGCCGCGGCGCGCGGGCTCTTCGATCGGCTCGCGGCGGACCCGCGCTTCGTCGTCGCCTTCCCGCCGGAGCTGGACATCGTGGTGTGGGCCGTGCGCGCCCCGCGCGCGAGCGAGGCTTCGGCGCTCGCGCGGCGCACCTTCGACGAGGCGGCGCGCCTCGGCCTCCACCTCGCGCTCGCGGAGCTGCCGGCGGGGTTCTTCGACCTCGCCGCCGCGGGCGTCGCGGCGGATCAGGCGACGGTCACGTGCCTCCGATTGGTGCTGATGAAGCCCGAGCACCTCGCGTGGCTCCCCCGCATCTGGGAGCTGCTCTCGGAGGCCGCGGATGGGGCGCTCCGGTCCGCTTGCTGACGCGCGCGGCTCCGGTCCGCTTGCTCACGCGCGCGGTTCTATAGCGTACGCCGCGAGCTTTCGCTTGAGGGTGTTCCGGTCGATGCCGAGGGCGCGCGCCGTGCGTGAGAGGTTCCCTTTCTCGGCGTCGAGCGCCGCGGCGATGGCTGCGCGCTCCGCCGCTTCGACCGCGGCGGCCAGGGTCGGCACCTCTCCCGCGCCTCCCGCGGGCGCCGCCGCGACGAGGGAAGGCCCAGGCAGGCGCGAGGGGAGGGGACCGGCCCCGCGGATCTCCGGGGCCAGGTCCGCCACGTCCACGCGCTCGTCGCAGAACACGCCCCAGCGCATCACCTCGGCGCGCAGCTCGCGCACGTTGCCCGGCCAGGCGTAGATTGAGAGCGCGCGCAGCGCCTCGCGGGTCACGTCGAGCGCGTTCCCGCCGCGCCGCGCCTTCACCTCGTCGAGGAAGGCCCGCACCAGGAGCTCGACGTCGCCGGCGCGCGCGCGCAGCGGGGGCACCTCGAGCGTCGCGCCGCGGAGGCGGTAGAACAGGTCCTCGCGGAAAGTGCCCGCCGCGACCATGGCCGCGAGATCCCGGTGCGTGGCCGCGACCACGCGCACGTCGACGGCGACGCGCGCCTCGCCGCCCACGCGGCGGAGGGCGCCCTCCTGCAGGACGCGGAGCAGGTGGGTCTGCACCCGGGGCGACAGCTCGCCGATCTCGTCGAGCAGCAGCGTGCCCTGGTGCGCCTGCTCGAACACACCGCGCCGCCGCGCCGCCGCGCCGGTGAAGGCCCCGGCCTCGTGCCCGAACAGCTCGCTCGCCACCACCCCCTCGGCGAACACCCCGCAGTTCTCGGCCACGAACGGCTTGCCGGCCCGGTCGCTCGCCGCGTGGATGGCCCGGGCGACCAGCTCCTTGCCCGTCCCCGTCTCGCCCAGGACCAGCACGGGCACGTCGGTGGCCGCCACGCGCGCCACCCGGGCGCGCAGCTCCCGCATCGGCTCGCTCTCGCCCACCAGCGCCTGGGCCCGCGCCTCGGCGCGCAGGCGCGCCACCTCGGCGCGCAGCGCGCGGATCTCCGGGAACCCCTCGATGTCGAGCCGGACCTCGCGCACCGCGCGCGGGGACGTGCGGCCCACGAAGACCGCGGGGATGACCTGGAGCATCCGCGCCGGCAAGAGGCCCGACTGCACCAGCACGACCCAGATGGTCTGCGACTGCGGCGTGCCCGCGGAGAGGAGCACGTCGATTCCCCACGCCTTCTGCGGGAAAACGCGCTTGGCCGCGGCCGCGACGGGGCCGACGGTGCCGAAGAGCTTGCCATAGTCCGAGGGGTCGTCGATGCCGAGGACGCGCACCTCGACGCGCGGGAATTTGTCGCGCACGGTCTCGGCCAGCCGCGCCGCGGGCTGTTCGCCCGCCGGGATGGTGAGGATCCAGAGGGCGTCGTAGCGGCTCTCGTCCTGGTCGAGGAGCCGCAGGATGGGCCCGCGATCCCCGGCGGGGCGAGGGGCCTGGTGGGCGGGCGTGGGGCCCTCGGTGCCGGCGTCGGACCACGTGAGGAGAGCGCGCTGCACGTGGTGCAGGATACACCGGGGGTGGTGCGCAGTGCACCAGAGCGGGTGGTGTGTGGTGCGCCGGGCCACGTCAGTTCGACGGGATTTCGCGGAAGAAGGGGTGGCACGGGACGCGCAATGAGCGCTGGCGACCACGCTTTCCGAACCGCGACCGCCAGGGAGCGGGTGCCAAGTGGCAAGGCGGCATACAGGCCTTCGCACGTCGAAGCGCCTCGCGTGCGATGGCCTGGCACCCGCTCCCTGGCGGTCGCGGTTCGGAGGGTAGCGCGGCAGGTAGTGCGGAAGGTTGTGCGGCGCGGCTGGGCTGCGTCCGGAGGATTGTTCATGGGTCACGTCATCGACATGAGCCGGTTGCCTGCGCACGCGCGCGTCGTCGCGCGCGACGACGTTCTGGATGGATGGGGAGGGCGTCGAGCAGCTCGCGCGGGTCGCGCGGCTTCCGGGGTGTGTGCGCGCGGTGGGGATGCCCGACCTGCACGCGGGGCCGGTGGGGGCGGTGTTCGCGTTCGCGGACCGGGTGCGACCGGAGCTGCTCGGAGGGGACGGGGGGTGCGGGGTACGCGTGACGGCAGCGCTCGCGGGGAGGATGAGCGTCGATGCGATCGAGCGGCGTGTGGAGGCGGCCCTGGCCGACGAGCCGCTGGGGGCATGCGATGCGCGGGCGCTCTTCGACGCGGTGTGGGCGCACGGCGTGCGGGGGCTCGTGTCGCTCGCGGGGGTGCCCGACGCGCTCGCGGTCCTCGCCGCGCTGGAGCCGGAGGACGCGCTGGGGCCGAGCGGGGATCCGGAGCCCTACCGGGGAGGCTTCGAGGCGCAGCTCGGGACCGTGGGAGGCGGGAACCACTTCGTCGAGATCGCCCGCGTCGCGTCGGTCTCCGATGCGGCGGCCGCGGAGCGTGCAGGGCTCGCGAAGGGGGAGCTCGTCGTGGTGGCACACTCCGGATTCTCGGGGGCTCGGGTACGCCGTCGGGCGGCGCTTCCAGGGCGGGGAGCTCTCGGGCGACGCGATCGCTCCGTACCTCGCGGACCTCGCCGGTGCCTGCCGCTTCGCCCGCGCCAACCGCTTCGTCCTTGCGTACCGGATGCTCACGGCCCTCGGCGCCGCGCGGCCCGACAAGGTGGCCGGGCGGCTCGACCTCACGCACAACGACGTCGTGCGCGAGGTCGTGGGCGGCGCGCCCGCGTGGGTCCACCGGAAGGGGGCGGCGCCCGCGCGCGGGGAGGACCTGACCGTGGTGCTCGGGAGCCGGGGGGCGCCGTCGTGGGTGCTGAAGGCGACGGACTGCGAGGAGGGGCTGCGCTCGGTGGCCCACGGCGCGGGTCGTCGCATGACGCGCGGCGAGGCGCGCGCGAAGATCCGCGCCCGCTACACCCGCGCGTCGCTCACCCGCACCAAGCTCGGGGGACGCGTGCTCTGCGCCGACCCGGAGCTGCTCTACGAGGAGCACCCCGACGCGTACAAGCCGGTCGAGCCGGTGGTGGCGAGCCTGATCGAGGCCGGCCTGGCGACGCCCGTCGCCGAGCTCGTGCCCGTGGTGACGGTGAAGCGATGAAGGCGTACGTGGTCCAGGTGAGCGCCGGCGCGGGGCCGGTGGAGGTGCGGCGCTTCGTGGCGCTGCTCGCGCGGCGGCTCGAGGCGGTGTGCGAGGCGCACGGCCTGGTCGTGGGCGCGGCGCTCTCGCGCGGGGACGAGGACGCGCCCTGGTCGGTCGAGATCGTGGCCGAGGGGGACGCGCCGGCGCTGCTCGCGACCGAGATCGGCACGCACGCGCTCGTGGCGCGGAGCCCGGACCGCGGGCGTGCGTCCCGCAAGCGCTGGTTCGCAGGGGTCTCCGTGCACCCGCTGGTGGAGGCGGCGGAGGCGAAGGTCGAGGTCGATCCGCGGGATCTCGCGATCTCGGCCACGACGGCGCAGGGGCCGGGCGGGCAGCACGTGAACAAGACGGCCACGGCGGTGCGGGTGCGGCACCGGCCGAGCGGGATCACGGTGAGGGTGAGCGACGAGCGCTCGCAGCGGGCGAACCTTCGGCGGGCGGTGGAGCGCCTGGCCGCGGCGCTGGGGCGGGCGGCGGAGGATCGACGCGCGGCGGCGGAGGGGGCGCGGAGGATGGCGCACCACCGGCTCGAGCGCGGGGCGCCGGTGCGGACCTACCGTCTGGATGCGCGGGGAGCCCTCGAGGGCTGAGGAGGAGCAGCGATGCGACCGGGCTGCTCCGCGAAGGCGTCCGCGAGCCCCGGCGCGCGCGGCGGGCGTGAGGCCCGCCCTGGAGCCTCGCGTCTCGATCGGGATCGCGGCCCTGCTTCTCCAGGCCTGCCAACGGGCGTAACCTGCGCGCCATGATCAGCAACCTGGCGAAGACGAACGCGTGCGGCGTGATCACAGGCGCCAACGCGACCTTGTACTCCAAGCTCCAGCACGCGACGGTCAAGCTGGTCGGCGGGAGCTTCACGGGCTCGGGGGTGATCCTGGCGCTCTCGATCCGGTCGGCGAGGACGATTGTCGTGGCCACGGCCGCGCACAACGTCCGGATTTTCATCGAGGGCCAGATCAAGTCGAAGCAGCGGGAGATCTGGGGGCGCGATCCCGACGGCCTGACGCTTCAGGTGATGAAGGATCGCAAGACGCAGGCCCTCGCGGCCTTCAAGGCGGGCGCGAAGATCCACTACGACGCCACGAACTGGGCCAGCGGCGGCGACATGACGACGCCGGTCAACGGGAAAGCCGACATCAAGGACGTGATCCTCCCCGACTGGCAGTACGACGTGTGCCTCCTCGTCGCCGACGTGGAGCTGTCCATGCTCCCGATGTACCGGGGAGCGGAGAGCATGACCGAGGTGAAGGACGCCACCGAGCTCTGCCGCACGCTGGGCTACAGCGTCGATCTCGGGGTCGGGTACTCGTTGCTCCAGGCCGGATACGGGCGAACCAAGGCGGACGATCCGGACAGCACCGGCAAGCTCAAATTCAAGCTCTCGGAGCTCGAGGACGACGGCTCCGCGGCGGACTACTACGACTCCCTCACGGCGCAGAGCCTGGCCGTCTTCAAGCTGAAGTCCGCGGCGGACTGGACGTCGCACAAGGGCGACTCCGGTGGGCCGCTCTTCGCCGTGAACACGGTGAGCGGGAAGCACCACACGATCGGCGTCACCCTCGGCGCCGACGTCACCACGGACTCGGACGAGGACACCACCTGGCAAAGCGACGACGACGGATCGCACAACAACGCCGTGACCTCGCTCGCCAGGCTGTACGAGGCCTGGGACACCGGCGGGGGCGACCCCGCCGCGCCGCTCCTCGCCAACGACTTCACGTTCTGACCGCCAAGACGCTACCGCGGCTTCCTCCACGCGGCGCTCCACGTCGGCGCCGCGTCCGCGATGATCTTCACCATCTCCGGCGGAAGATCGGAGGCCTCCGTCATCGGGTGGATGGTGAGCACGTCGTCGCTCCCGAGCCCGGTGGGGCTGCGCAGGGCCCAGGCGATCGCCTCGTCCATCGACTGGACGTCGATCAGGTAGAAGCCGCCGACCAGCTCCTTCGACTCGGTGAAGGGCCCGTCGAGCACGACGCGCTTGCCGGCGGAGACCCCGACGCGCGCCGCCTTGCGGCCGGGGCTGAGCCCCTCGGACGCGACCAGCACGCCGGCCTCGTGCATGTCTTCGTTGTACCTCATGTACGCGGCGACGAGCTTCTCGTCGGGGGGTGCACCGGCCGAGGAAGCGTTGGGATCGGGCGCCGCGGTGATCAGAAATCGCATCGTCGTGTCTCCTCCGGAGCGAAGCCGGCCTCGCGGCATGCTCCACTGCGGCGACGAAGGAACGACATCGGGATCGACACGGCGGAGGATCTTTTTCGCGGTATCTTACAGATCCATGAAATGACTGGACTTTGCGACACCCGAGGGGCGCGGGGAGCTCGCCGGCGGAGGCGTCAGGGCAGGCAGGTGTTGAAGAGCACGCTCACGGTGTTGCCGTCGAGGTCGACGACCGCGAGGTCGGGGTGTGCTTCATGGGATGGCGCCGAGCCTATCACCGACGAGGGCGACCCCCCCAGGTGCTGGGGGTCGAACGCTGCTACGCCGCGCGCCCGCGCCGCGGAGACGTCCGCGGCCGCGATCGCCCCCGGCGCCGTTACATGCTCGTGTCGTGGCCGACCGGCGCGGAGAGCGCGCCTCCGCCCAGGTTCGAGAGCACGTCCACGGTGTCGGTGGGGACGGCCACGGCGACGTTGGGCTTGCCGTCGCCGTCGAGGTCGGCCGTGGCGATCGAGCTCGGGCTCCCGTCCACGGGCGTGGTGCCGGCGAAGGCGAAGGCGCCGCCGCCCTGGTTCAGGAGCACGGAGACGGCGCCGCTCGGGTCGCTCGGCTGAATGCAGGCGAGGTCGGGCTTGCCGTCGCCGTCGAAGTCTCCCGTGGAGAGCCCCAGGACGTCCCCGAATAGGAAGCCCCCGTCCTCGTACCCTCCGACGAACCCCGCGGCGCTGCTGAAGACGCGCTGGCCCTGGTTCAGGTACACGGAGACGATGCCGTTGCCCTCGTCGGAGCCGAACGCCACCGCAATGTCGGGCTTGCCGTTGCTGTCGAAGTCCGCCACCTGGATCGCGCTGCTGTAGACGCCGTGACCCACCACGGCGGGCGCCGAGAACACGCCCCCGCCCTTGTTCCAGAGCACGCTCACCCCACCCATGATCACGCTGATGTTGTGTGTGAACGCGAGGTCGGGCTTGCCGTCTCCGTCGAAGTCGGCCGCCGCGATCACGACCAGGTCCGCGCCCGCCTTCACGTTGATCACGGGCGCGCCAAAAGCCCCGCCGCCCTGGCCCAGGAGCAGGCCGATCGTGTTCCCGTGCTCTTCGGCGACGGCGATGTCGGCCTTGCCGTCGCCGTCGAAGTCCGCCACCGCGATGGATCCGGGGGCCGTCACCGCCGCGTAGCCGACGGGGGGCGCGAACGCGCCGCCTCCCAGGTTCATGAGCACGCTCACGGTGCCACCGACCCCGTTCGGGACGACGAGGTCGGGCTTGCCGTCGCCGTCCAGATCCGCCGCGACGACGTTCGACGGCGCGAGGCCGGCCGGGAAGCCGACGGGCGCCGCGAACTTGCCGTTGCCCAGGCCGAAGAGGACGGCCACCGAGTCGGTTTCGCTGCCGGCGACCACGAGGTCCTGCTTGCCGTCGCCGTCGAAGTCGGCCGCCGCCACGGTGGCTTGCGCGACGCACGCCCCTGCGTAGCACGTGAATCCGCCGTAGCAGGTGAGGGGCCCGCCTCCCACGCACACGCCGGCCTGGCAGATGTTGCCGACGACGCACGGGTCGCCGCTCGGGCAAGGCGTGTCGCTCTGCGGCACGTGGACGGGTACACCGCCCTGGCACACATCGTCGGTGCACGGGTCGTGGTCGTCGACGGGAACGCACGCCGCGCCCCCCAATCCCGCGGCGCCGCCCGATCCCGCGGCGCCGCCGGTCGAGGACGCCGCCGCGCGCGTCGACGAGGCCGTCGCGACCGCGCCCCCCGTCCCCGCAGCGCCGGTCCCGCTCGTCGTGGACCCGGACACGCCGGTGACCGAATCCGCCGCATCCCACCACGGCGGCGAGGAGCGCGCCGGCTGGGGCGAGGAAAGCCATGTGCTTCATGGGATGGCGCCGAGCGTATCACCGATGAGGGCGAAACCCCCAGGTGCTGCGGGTCGAAGCGCGCGCGGACGTCCTCGCCCCGCGCGAAGTCTTGCCCGGCGACGACGTGATGCTCGATGCGGTCGAGCGCGAGCACGTCGGCGCGTGCTCCGGGCTATGCGCCGCAGTTCCGCCAGTCGAGGATGTGCAGCCCTCCCGCCTGGTCTCCGGCGAGGATGGTCTTGCCGTCGGGCGTGATGGCGCAGCACTGCAACGGGGCGTGGGTTTCCAGGGTCGCGAGGGATTGGCCAGTGGCGAGGTCCCACACCTTCAGCGTCTTGTCCCAGGAGGCGGAGACGGCGAAGCGGCTATCCGCCGTCACTGCCACGCCGTTCACTTCGTTGGTATGCCCTTCGAGGGTGCGGACGGGCAGGCCCGTGTCGAGGTCCCACACCTTCAGCGTCTTGTCCTCCGAGGCGGAGACGGCGAAGCGGCCATCCGCCGTCACCGCTACGCCGTGCACCGAGGAGGTATGCCCTTCGAGGGTGCGGACAGGCTGGCCCGTGTCGAGGTTCCACACCTTCAGTGTCTTGTCCTCCGAGGCGGAGACGGCGAAGCGGCCATCCGCCGTCACCGCCACGCCGTTCACTTCGTTGGTATGCCCTTCGAGGGTGTGGACGGGCAGGCCCGAGGCGAGGTCCCACACCTTCAGCGTCTTGGTCCGGGAGGCGGAGACGACGAAGCGGCCACCCGCCGTTACCGCCACGCCGTTCGTCCAGGTAGAGTACCCTTCGAGGGTGCGGACGGGCAGGCCTGAGGCGAGGTCCCACACCTTCAGCACCCGGTAGTAGGACGCGGAGACGGCAAAGCGGTCATCCGCCGTCACCGCCACGCCGGTCACCCAGTCGGTGTGCCCTTCGAGGGTGCGGACGGGCAGGCCCGAGGCGAGGTCCCAGACCTTCAGCGTATTGTCTCGGGAGGCGGAGACGGCGACGCGGCAATTCGCCGTCACTGCCACGCTGGTCACCGCCTTGGTATGCCCTTGGAGGGTACGGACGAGCAGGCCCGAGGCGAGGTCCCACACCTTCAGCGTATTGTCGTAGGAGGCGGAAACGGCGAAGCGGCCATCCGCCGTCACCGCCACGCCGTTCACCACGGAGGTATGTCCTTCGAGGGCACGGACGGGCTGGCCCGTGTCGAGGTCCCACACCTTCAGTGTGTCGTCCAAGGAGGCGGAGACGGCGAAGCGGCCATCCGCTGTCACCGCCACGCCGGTCACGGAGGAGGTATGCCCTTCGAGGGTGCGGACGGGCAGGCCCGAGGCGAGGTCCCACACCTTCAGCGTCCTGTCCAGGGAGGCGGAGACGGCGAAGCGGCCATCCGCCGTCACCGCCACGCCGTACACCGACCCTGTATGCCCATCGAGGGTGAGGACGCACTGGCCCGTGTCGAGGTCCCACACCTTCAGCGTGCTGTCCCCGGAGGCGGAGATGGCGAAGCGGCCATCCGCCGTCACCGCTACGCCGTTCACCTCCTTGGTATGCCCATCGAGGGTGCGGACGGGCTGGCCAGTGTCGAGGTCCCACACCTCCAGCGTGTTGGGGTAGGAGGCGGCGATGGCGAAGCGGCCATCCGCCGTCACCGCCACGCCGGTCACTGAGGATGTATGCCTTTCGAGGGTGCGGACGGGCTGGGCCGATGCGAGGTTCCATACCTTCAGCGTATTGTCCCGGGAGGCGGAGATGGCGAAGCGGCCATCCGCCGTCACCGCCACGCCGTTCACCTCCTTGGTATGCCCATCGAGGGTGCGGACGGGCTGGCCCGTGTCGAGGTCCCACACCTTCAGCGTGTTGTCCCTGGAGCCGGAGACGGCGAAGCGGCCATCCGCCGTCACCGCCACGCCGGTGACCGAGGACTCATGCCCTTCGAGGGTGCGGACCAGCGCCTCGGACTCGCGGCTAGTCCGGAGCCTTTCGCGCAGCCACGGCCATCTCTTCTCCTCGAGTTTCGCTTCGGCCCGCTCCCGCACCTCCTCGCTCCCCAGCTCGAAGCACCTGTTCCGGAGCTGCTGGAGAAAGAACCCCGGCTCCGTCGCCGCATCCCACCCGCGCAGGGCGTGCGACTCTCAATCCAGGGGCCTGATCAGCACCTCGATCCCAGCCCGCCCGGAAGCCCCCGCGAGCCTGCGCCCGACCCGCAGATCCCCGAGCACCGCGTCCACGCCCCTCCTCGCCACCTCCTCGTGCAGCCGCCCCATGTCCCGGAGCGCCTCCCCGAGCCGCGCCGCGCACTCCGCCGCGAACGCTTCCGGCTTGTCCGTCTCCTTCTTCGCGAACTCCCGCACCAGCGGGTGCAGCCGCACATCCTCCGCCGTCAGCTCCTCCACCAGGGACAGCCGGTGCAGCTCGTCCAGCGCCTTCTTGAGCGGCGCGGGTCGCCCGCGCACCGTCTTCTCGCCGAGCCCGGTCAGCAGCGCGAGCCGCGCTCGTGGGATCGCTGCCGCCTCGGCCAGGAGGGCCGCCGTCCGCAGCACGTCGCGTCCTTCCTTGCTCCCGAGCGCCGCCCACTGCATCCGCAGCGTGGCCTCCACCGCCGCGTTGTGGCGGGTCGCCAGGGTCGCCCGCCGCTGCGCCTCGGCGTCGCCGGCATCCTCGGCCTCGTCCACGGTGCGCAGCCCGCCGTCCTCGCGCAGCCGCTCGCGGTAGTCGGCGAGCGGGATCTCGTCGTGCAGGTCGAGGTATGCGGCGGCGAGCACGAGGGCGAGGGGCAGGTGCCCGAGCGCCCTTCCCACCGCGAGCGCGGCCTCGCGATCGACGGGGGCCATTCCGGCGCGCACGCGGTCGAGGAGCGGGCGGCGCTTCTCGCCGGACAGCAGCAGATCGAGGGCGGCCTCCTCCGGGAGCGCGGAGACCTCGATGCTCCCGAAGCGCCCGCCCGCGTCTCTCCTGCGCGTGGTGAACAGCACGCGACAGCCGAGGTTCTCGGGCACGAAGCCGGCCCGATCCTTCTTCGCGAGGTCGGCGGGATCGTCAACGTTGTCGAGCACGACGAGCGCATCGGCCCGCTCCCCGACGAAGGCGGCGAAGGCGGCGACGAGGCGGGTTTGCCGCTCGCCGTCGCCCTCGACCGGGAGGCGCATCTCGGCGGCCAGCTCGGCGATCGCCGGCCGCCAGTCCGTGCCGGCGGCGTTGATCCAGTACACGCCGCCGGGATGGCGCGCGCGGCAGCGGTGGGCGTAGGCGACGGCGAGCTGGGTCTTGCCGATGCCGCCCATGCCGGTGAGCATGGCCGGGCGCACGCCGGCGGTGCGGTGCTCGTCGAGCAGGGTCCGGAGCCGTTCGAGGTCGTGCTCGCGGCCGACGAAACCCGGGTTCTCGGGGAAGGGCACGAGGAACGGCGCTGCGCTGCGCTCCACGCGCTCGATGGACAGCTCGCGGCAGAGTCCCGCCAGCACCTCGGCCGCGATCGCCTTGGCGGTGTCGATGTGCCGCCCCGTGGTCTTCGCCTCCCTGTCGACGATCGCGACCGCCATGCCGACCACGCGCCCCCGCTCGTCCCAGAGCGGCCCCCCGCTGCAGCCCGGCGAGATGTTGGACGAGCGGAGCTGGAGCCGCCGGCCGTTCCCGGGGAGGTCGAGGGGACCGACGACGGTCGCCGTCATCCAGAGCCCGTCCTTCCCGGCCTCCGGAAACGCGAAGCCGCGCAGGCGGGCCTCCTCCGTCCCCACCGACGTGGCGAGCGCGAGCGGCTGGATGCCCTCCGGGAGGGGCGGCTTCACGCGGAGGAACGCGACGTCCTCCGCGCCCTCGTCGCGGAAGGATTCGCGCTCCAGCGTGGTGGGCAGGGCGTCCACGCTTTCGGGCATGCCTTCGCGGAGCTGGATCTCGACAACGCCGTCCTCCTGGAGGGCCTTCTCGACCACGTGCGCGCAGGTGGCGACGAGGTCGCGCGTCACGAAGAACCCGGTCCCGACGACCCTGCCCCCGCGGTCGACGATGCGGACGACCGCGCGCCGGAGCCGATCCTCGTCGACGCTCACACGAAGCGCTCCCCCGCCCCGAACCTGCGCAGCCGCGCCGAGCGCACGTGCCCGGCGTCGTCGACCTCGACGTCCGCGTACCTCGGCATGTGCTCGCGGATGCCGTCCAGCCTGTTCTCGGCGAGCTTCTGGAGCCAACCGGAGAGCGCGGCGCGGGCGTCGTCGGTGTCGGCGAGGAGGGCCTTGTCGATCCGGATCAGGTCGGCCCAGGTGCCGGTGTTGAGGTAGCGACCGTCCCCCGGCAGCGCGATGTCGCGGGCCAGGTGGGTGTGCCCCATCACCACCACCCTCGCGACGCCGGCCTCGATCATCTTGCGGGCGGCGGCGTGACAGTTGCCGCCCGCGAGCCCCTCCTCGAAGGTCTTGTCGTCGTCGAGCACCCCGCGCAGCGCGACCTGGAGCCTGCGAAGGCGCTCGGTCTTGATGGCTTCGCCTCGCGCGAACATCGCCTTCAGGCCGTCCTCCTCCCGGCCGAAGACGATCTTCCTGAGCACGCCGAGGGTGCCGCCGGCGCTCGCGCTCCTCTCCGCGCCCTCGGCGTCGTTCAGCTCCCTGGAGAACGCCCTGCGGATGTCGAGCGGCAGGTCATCGTCGGCCCCGGCGGCGACGAGCCGCTCGGTGGTGGGCGAGATCCCGTCGCCCTGGACGACCCAGGTGGCCTTGCGCCAGCGCTCGTTCACCCACGTCGAGGCGAAGCGGAGGAGCTCGCGGACGCTCTTCTTGACGAGGGTGGGCTCGATCTCGAGCAACAGGAGGGCGAGCACCTCGCCCTCGGGCTTCAGCAAGTCGATGAAGTGGTAGCGCGCCTTGAGCGGGTTCATCGCGCCGTGGACGAGCTGCGAGCCGGGGCAGACGTCGAGGGGGCGCGGGGGCGCCTCGCCGCGGGAGGCCGCGCTCACGATCTGCCGCAGCCCGTCGTGATCGACGGCGTTCCACGGGTCGTAGCGGTTGCCGTGCTCGATGAGCAGGTCGCCGGCGCGGTAAGCCTCGTTGTCCTGGATGAAGCAGCAGCGGTGCGGTCCGGTGCCGAGGCGGCGGAAGAGGGCGTCGCGCACGCGCGGATAGGCGAGCTCGACGTCGTGGTTGCCGAGCAGGACGGTGAAGCCGCCGAGGCGCTGCGCGCAGCGCGCGAAGGCGTCGAAGAGCGCCGGGCTCCGCGCGAGCACCTCCCCGAGCTTGTCCCTCGCCGCGCCCTCGCTGGCCGTCCAGGCCTCGCCGGGCGCCTCGGCGAGGAAGTCGATGAAATCGCCGGCGACCACGAGCTCGATCGCGTCGCGCCCCGGGTGGTCGGCGAGCTGCCCGAGGAAGTCGGTGAGGGCCTCGGGGTGGCCGAGCATCGGGTGCTCCGACCCGCCTATGTGAAGATCCGAGATGACGACCAGGCGGCGCATGGTTCCCCCTGTGCGGGGGCGTCATCGTACAGGCTTCGGCCGCGGGGGTGGCGCCTACCGGCGGGAAGGCGCGCCTGGCGGTGGGAAAGCGCGCCCGGCGGCGGGACGGCGCGCCTGCCGGCGTGAGGGCAAGCCTGCCGGCGTGAGGGCACGCCTGCCGGTGTGGGAGGCAAGCCTGCCGGCGGGAAGGCGCGCCCGGCGGCGGGACGGCGCGCCTGGAGACGGGACGGCGCGGTTTGCCGGTGGGAAGGCGCGCCTGCCGGCGGGAAGACGCGGCCTGGCGACGGGACGGCGCGCCTGGCGACGGGACGGCGCGCCTGGCGACGGGACGGCGCGCCGGTCGGCGGGACGGCGCGTCTGGCGGAGGGACGGCGCGCCTGTCGACGGTACGGCGCGCCTGGCGACGGGAAGGCGCGCCCGGCGACGGGACGGCGCGCCTGGCGACGGGACGGCGCGCCGGGCGGCGGGAAGGCGCGCCTGGCGGCGGGAAGGCGCGCCCGGCGATGGAACCGGCGGGCCTGGGCGGCGGGAAGGCGCGTCTGGCGGCGGGAGGGCGCGCCTGGAGACGGGCAGGCGCGCCTGGAGACGGGCAGGCGCGCCTAGGGGATGGGACGGCGCGCCTGGCGACGGGCAGGCGCGTCTGGAGACGGGAGGGCTGGGAGCGCCCGCGCTCGACGACGTCAGTAGCCGACGAGGAGGTGGACCACCTGGGACGGCTCCGTGTAGGTGTCGTCCGTCTTCAGGCACTTGAAGCGGAAGTAGTAGAGCGTCCCGGCCTTCAGGCCCGTGATGGTGCCGTCGGTCCGGCCCGTCTGGATGCCCGGGACCCAGTTGATCTGGTCGACGCTGTACTCGTAGAAGTAAGCGACGATGCCAAGCAGCGCGAGCACGTCGACCCGGACGGTGCCCGCTCCGACCTGCTTCGCCGCGATCGGAGGCTTCGGCGGGAGGGCGTGCCCGGCTCCGCTCGCCGTCATCTGGATCTGGGCCAGGATGGCCGGGATGTCCGCGAGGGGCACCTTGCGCAGGGCGTTCTCGCAGAACTTCGTGACCAGCACCCACGTCGCGCGGAGCTCGTCGGCGGCGGTGCGAAGGTTGGCGACCGGGATGGCGTCGCCGGACTCGGCGAGCGGCAGCGCGTCGCCGACCGCCTTGAGGTTGGCCTCGATGGTGGCCGGCGTGGGGACGATGCCCGCGAACACCGCGCCCGCCGCGGTCAGCGGCAGGAGCCCGTTCCAGCTCGCGGTGCAGTGGTTGAACAGATCCTTGGGATCCTCGGGCAGGTTCGCCGCGAGGTGCGGCGGCTTCGGCTGCTTCGGCTTCGGCGGCCTCGGGGGCCGCCTCTTGAGTTGACGGGACATCGGCATCTCCTTGGATGGACGACTGCCAGCCTCCCGACCACCGGGAGGGCTCGCTTCGCCCTTCTGGGGTGTAAGGTACGGAGGCGGGCGAAGTGACGAACCTCGGGCCCGACTTTCTTCGCCGGCGTGTCGATTTTTGGGGGCCCGCCCAGGGGACGATGCCGGGGTGCTCGAGCGCAAGAAGCGCGCCGGGCCCGGTCGGGGCGGTGAGCCGCGGGGCGGCAGCGAAGGGCAGCCCGGCGGGAGCCCGGAGCCGCGGGGCGAGGGCGCGGAGCGGGCAGGGGCTCCGCGAGGGCAACCTTGCAGCGCAAGTGCGAGCGCCACGGCCTGCTGTAACGAGAGCGCGCGGCCGTGGCGCCCGGCGACGACGTGACGCTCGACGCGATCGAGCGCGAGCGCGTCGGCACGTGCTCCGGGCTATGCGGGTCCGTTCCGCCAGTCGACGAAGTGCAGCCCTCCTGCCACGTCTCCGGCGAGGAGGGTCTTGCCGTCGAGTGTGATGGCGCAGCACCGCAAGGGGGCGTGGGTTTCCAGGGTCGCGAGGGGGTGGCCCGTGGCGAGGTCCCACACCTTCAGCGTGTTGTCCCGGGAGGCGGAGACGGCGAAGCGACCATCCGCCGTCACCGCCACGCCGTTCACCCAGTCGGTATGCCCTTCGAGGGTGCAGACGGGCTGGCCCGTGTCGAGGTCCCACACCTTCAGCGTGTTGTCCCGGGAGGCGGAGACGGCGAAGCGGCTATCCGCCGTCACCGCCACGCCGGTCACCTCATCGGTATGCCCTTCGAGGGTGCGGATGGGCTGGCCCGTGTCGAGGTCCCACACCTTCAGCGTCTTGTCCCACGAGGCGGAGACGGCGAAGCGGCCGTCCCCCGGCACCGCCACGCCGGTCACCCAGGAGGTATGCCTTTCGAGCGTGTGGACGTGCTGGCCCGTGGCCAGGTCCCGCACCTTCAGCGTATTGTCGCGGGAGGCGGAGACGGAGAAGCGGCCGTCCGCCGTCACCGCCACGTCGGTCACGTCGCTGGCATGCCTATGATGGGTGAGGAGGGGCTGGCCCGTAGCGAGGTCCCACACCTTCAGCGTCTCGTTCCAGGAGGCGGAGACTGCGAATCGGCCATCTGCCGTCACCACCACGCCGGTCACCGAGGAGGTATGCTCTTCGAGGGTGCGGACGGGCTGGCCCGTGTTGATGTCCCACACCTTCAGCGTCCTGTCCCGGGAAGCGGAGACGGCGAAGCGGCCATCCGCCGTCGCCACCACGCCGTTCACCCCGGAGGTATGCCCTTCGAGGGTGCGGACGGGCTGGCCCGTGGCGAGGTCCCACATCTTCAGCGTTCTGTCTCCGGAGGCGGAGACGGCGAAGCGGCCATCCGCCGTCGCCGCCACGCCGTTCACCCCGTCGGTATGCCCTTCGAGGGTACGGACGGGCTGGCCCGTGTCGAGGTCCCACACCTTTAGCGTCCTGTCTCCGGAGGTGGAGACGGCGAAGCGGCCATCCGCCGTCACCGCCACGCCGGTCACCCCGTTGGTATGCCCTTCGAGGGTGCGGACGGGCTGGCCCGTGGCGAGGTCCCACACCTTCAGCGTCTCGTCCCAGGAGGCGGAGACAGCGAAGCGGCCATCCGCGGTCACCGCCACGCCGTTCACCTCCCTGGCATGCCCTTCGAGGGTGCGGACGGGCTGGCCCGTGGCGAGGTCCCACACCTTCAGCGTCCTGTCCCCGGAGGCGGAGACGGCGAAGCGGCCATCCGCGGTCACCGCCACGCCGTTCACCTCCCTGGCATGCCCTTCGAGGGTATGGACGGGATGGCCTGTGTCGAGGTCCCACACCTTCAGCGTCCTGTCCCCGGAAGCGGAGACGGCGAAGCGGCCATCCGCCGTCGCCGCCACGCCGTTCACCTCGGAGGTATGCCCTTCGAGGGTGCGGACGGGCTGGCCCGTGGCGAGGTCCCATATCTTCAGCGTCATGTCATAGGAGGCGGAGACAGCGGAGCGGCCATCCGCCGTCACCGCCACGCCGCTCACTCCGGAGGTATGCCCTTCGAGGGTGCGGGCGGGCTGGCCCGTGTCGAGGTCCCACACCTTCAGCGTCTTGTCCGAGGAGGCGGAGACGGCGAAGCGGCCATCCGCCGTTACCGCCACGCGGATCACCCAGTCGGTATGCCCTTCGAGGGTGCGGACCAGCGCCTCGGACTCACGGCTGGTCCGGATGCGCTCGCGCAGCCAGGGCCACCTCTTCTCGTCGAGCTTTGCTTCGGCCCGCTCCCGCACCTCCTCGATTCCCATCTCGAAGCACCGGTTGCGGAGCTGCTGGAGAAAGAACCCCGGCTCCTTCGCCGCATCCCACCTGCGCAACGTATGGGCCTCTCGATCCAGTGGCCTGCTCAGCGCCTCGAATCCCAGTCCGCCCAGAGGCCCCCGCGAGCCTGCGCCCGGCCCGCAGGTCCCCGAGCACCGCATGCACGCCTCTCCCCGCCACCTCCTCGTGCAGCCGCCCCATGTCCCGGAGCGCCTCCCCGAGCCGCGCCGCGCACTCCGCCGCGAACGCCTCCCGCCCCGCGATCTGCCTCTCCGCGAACTCCCTCACCAGCGGATGAAGCCGGATCTCCTTCTCCGTCAGCTCCTCCACCAGCGACAGACCGTGGAGCACCCGCAGCCCGCTCGCGAGCCGCGCCGCATGGCCGCCCTTCGCCTCGTCCCGCAGCCCGGTCAGCAGCGCTAGCCTCGCCCGGGGCACCTGCGCGGCCTCGCCGAGCAGCGCGGCGGTCGTCAGGAGCAGCCGCGCATCCTGGCTCTTGCGCGCCGTGCCTTCGAGCGCCTGCCACGAAAGCCGGAGCGTCGCCCCCACGGCCGTGTCGTGCCGCGTCGGCAGGGGGATCGGGTCCACCTCGGGGTCGTCCACCGTCGATAGCGCGCCCTCGCGCCCGAGGCGGCCGCGGTAGTCGGCGAGCGCGATCTCGGGGTTCTCCCCGAGGAAGGCCGCCGCGAGAGCGACCGCCAGGGGCAGGTGGCCGAGCATGCGGCAGATCGCGTCGGCCTCGGCCCGCTCGTCCGAGGCACCTCCGGCGAGCAGGTGCCGGCGCGCGTCCGTCGACAGGAGGAGCTCGACGGCTGCCGTCGGTGGGAGGACGGGCACCTCGACGCTCGCGAAGGAGGAGGGCAGGTCCCTGCGGCGCGTGGTGAAGAGCAGCCGGCACCCGAGCTGCTCGGGGATGATCCCGGCCTGGGGGCTCCGCAGCGCGAGCGGATCCTGGACGTTGTCGAAGACGGCGAGCGCGCCGGGCCGCTCCTTCAGGTACTTCGCGAACGCGAGGGCGAGCCGCTGGGTCCTCTCCGAGCCGGACGCCTCCCCGGCGTCGAGCCCCACCTCGATCGCGAGCCGCGCAAGCTCCGCCTGCAAGGGCTCCACTGCGTTCACCCAGTAGACGCCGCCCGGATGCTTCGCCGCGTAACGGTACGCGTACTCGACGGCAAGCTGCGTCTTGCCGATGCCGCCCATCCCGGTGAGCGCCGCGGGCCGCACCCCCACGGTGCCGCGCTCCCGGAGGAGCTCGTACACCGCCGCCAGGTCGTCGTCGCGCCCGACGAAGCTCGGGTTGCTCAGGAATGGCACGAGGAACGGCGCAGCGCTGCGCTCCACGCGCTCGAAGGGCACCTCCGGGCAGACCTCCGCCAGCACCTCCGCCGCGATCGCGTACGAGATGTCGCCGCCCCGCCCCGTCTTCGGGTCCACGGTCTTGATCGACACTGCCACGCCGACCACGCGGCCCTGCTCGTCCCAGAGCGGACCCCCGCTGCAGCCTGGCAGGATCTTCGACGAGTCGAGCTGGAGCTGGTGCCTGCCGCGCGGCCCGGCGACCTTCGCCGACATCCAGTGGCCCAGCGCGTCCGGAAACCCGAAGCCGTTCAGGTGAGTCCCCTTCGTCCCGGCCGACGTGGCGAGCGCGAGCGGCTCGATGCCCTGCGGGAGGGGCGGCTTCAACCGGAGGAACGCGACGTCCTCCGCGTCCTCGTCGCGGAAGGACTCGCGCTCCAGCGTGGTGGGCAGGGCGCCCACGCCTTCGGGCATGCCTTCGAGGAGCTGGATCTCGACAACGCCGTCCTCCTGGAGGGCCTTGTCGACCACGTGCGCGCAGGTGGCGACGAGGTCGCGCGTCACGAAGAAGCCGGTCCCGACGACCCTGCCCCCGCGATCGACGATGCGGACGACCGCGCGCCGGAGCTGATCCTCGTCGACAATCACAGGTTCCCCCTCTGCGGGCGCGTCATCGTACAGGCCAACCGCGCGGCCGGGCAGGCCCACCCGCGGGTCGGGGATGTTGGGGATGTCGAGCCGCGGCCACGTCAGGGCAGGCAGGTGTTGAAGAGCACGCTCACGGTGTTGCCGTCCAGGTCGACGACCGCGAGGTCGGGGCGCCCGTCGCCGTCGAGATCCGCGGCCGCCACCGCGGTGGGGCCGTAACCCGCGCTGTAGCTGACCGGAGCGGCGAAGGTGCCGCCGCCCTGGTTCATGACGACGGTCGCCCCGCTGCCCGGAAACACGAGGTCCGGCGCGCCGTCGCCGTTCAGGTCCACGGCCACGGCCTGCCTCCCGGCTCCCGTGGTGTGGGACGCCGAGAAGGTCCCGTCGTGCTGGTTGCGCAGGATGGTGACCGTGCCGCCCAGGCTGCCGACCGCGAGGTCGGCCCAGCCGTCGCCGTCGAAGTCCGCCGCCACGATCGACTCGGCGCCGCTCATGGCCGGGTCCGTGCCGTAGGAGGCGACCGGGCCGAACGAGCCTCCGCCCTGGTTCAGGAAGACGTTCACGGAGGAGCCGGCGGTGATGGCCAGGTCGGCCAGGCCGTCGTGATCGAAGTCCGCCGACGTGATCGCCGTGGGCATGGATCCGGTCTGGATCTCGACCGCGCTGGAGAAGGTCCCGTCTCCCTTGTTCAGGATCACGGCGAGGCGCTTGGACGGCTCCATGACGGCGATGTCGGGCATGCCGTCGCCGTTCAGGTCCGCCGCGACGATCGCCATCGGGTGCGCGCCGGCGGGCAAGTAGACCGGGGGTGCGAAGGTGCCGTCGCCCTGGTTCCTGAGCACCGCCACGCCGCCGAGGTCCGCGGCCCCGTTGCCGATGAGGGCGAAGAGCAGGTCGCGGGCACCGTCGCCGTCGACGTCCGCCGCGACGATGTCGACGGGCTCGTGGGACAAGGGGATCTGGGCGCCGGCAGCGAAGGTGCCGTCGCCCTGGTTGTGCAGGATGGCCACCTCGCCGCCGGCGACGGCCGGGAGGACGACGAGGTCGGGCCTCCCGTCGCCGTCGAGGTCCGCGGCCGCGATCGCCGCCGACGGCCCCACCGGGTACATGGGCGGGAAAGTGCTCGCCGGGTGGCCGACCGGCGCGGAGAGCGCGCCTGCGCCCTGGTTCGAGAGCACGTCCACGGTGTCGGAGGGGACGGCGACGGCGACGTCGGGCTTGCCGTCGCCGTCGAGGTCGGCCGTGGCCATCGAGGCCGGGTTCCCGCTCACGGGCGTGGTGCCGGCGAGGGCGAAGGCGCCGGCGCCCTGGTTCACGAGCACGGAGACGGCGACGCTCGGGTAGCCCGCCTGGACGCAGGCCAGGTCGGGCTTGCCGTCGCCGTCGAAGTCTGCCGTCGCGAGCGCCAGGACGTTGCCGAATTCGGGGCCCCCGACGTACCCCGCGGCACCGCTGAAGACGCGCTGGCCCTGGTTCAGGTACACGTCGACGCTGACGTTCACGTCACCGCTGAACGCCGTCGCGATGTCGAGCTTGCCGTCGCCGTCGAAGTCCGCCACCTGGATCGCGCTGCCGTAGGCGCCGAAGCCGACCATGGCAGGCGCCGAGAACACGCCCCCGCCCTGGTTCCAGAGCACGCTCATCCCGCCCATGAGCACGCTGACGCTGTTCACGACCGCGAGGTCGGGCTTGCCGTCTCCGTCGAGGTCGGCCGCCGCGATCGCGACCACGCCGGCGCCCGCGTTCACGGCAATCGCGGGCGCGCCCCCAAAAACCCCGCCGCCCTGGCCCAGGAGCACGCCGACCGTGCTCCCGCCCTCGTCGGCGACGGCGATGTCGAGCTTGCCGTCGCCGTCGAGGTCCGCCACTGCGATGGATCCGGGGGCCGTCACCGCCGCGTAGCCGACGGCGGGCGCGAACGCGCCGCCCCCCAGGTTCTCGAGCACGCTCACGGTGCCACCGACCCCGTTCGCGACGACGAGGTCGGGCTTGCCGTCGCCGTCCAGATCCGCCGCGACGATGTTCGACGGCGCGAGGCCGGCCGGGAAGCCGACGGGCGCCGCGAACGCGCCGTTGCCCACGCCGAAGAGGAGGGTCACCGAGTCGGTGTCGCCGTCGGCGACCGCGAGGTCCTGCTTGCCGTCGCCGTCGAAGTCGGCCGCCGTCACGGCGACTTGTCGTGAAAGCTCGGGCGGCCCGGGCAGGCCGAGCGACCCGGTGCACGCCGGCGCGACGCACGCCCCCGCCTGGCACGTCGAGCCCCCGGAGCAGGCGATGGGCGCGCCTCCCCCGCACACGCCGGCCTGGCAGGTCTTGCCGACGACGCACGGGTCGCTGCTCGGGCAAGGCGTGCCGCTCTTCGGCACGTGGACGGGTGCGCCGCCCTGGCACACGTCGTCGGTGCACGCGTCGTGGTCGTCGACGGGAACGCACGCCGCGCCGCCCGTGGAGGACGCCGCGATCGCGCCCCCCGTCCCGGCACCGCCGGTCCCGCTCGTCGCAGACCCGGACATGCCGGCGACCAATCCGCCGCATCCCACCATGGCGGCGAGGAGCGCGCCGGCTGGGGCAAGGAAAGCCATGTGCTTCATGGGATGGCGCCGAGCCTATCACCGACGAGGGCGAGCCCCCCAGGCGCCGGCGCGCGCCGCGTTCGCGCAACGCAGCCGTGGCAAGGGGCGCGCCACGCCAGTAGAGTGGCCATGGTGAACACCACGGCGGTATCGCTCGCGAGCTTCAACCCCAACGAGCTCGAGGCGTTCGTGGAGCTGATGCTGCTCGCAGCCTACAGCGACGGGGTGATCGACGACACCGAGCGCGCCGTGGTGCAGGACTACCTCGTGAGCAGCACGCACGGGCTCCTCACGCCGGAGATCGTCGCGAGCGCCATCCAGAGCGTCGAGGCGGCCCTCCCGAATCGGGACCGGCAGGCCCTGCTCTCGACGATCGGCGAGCGGATCAAGGATCGGCGCAAGCGGCGCGCCGCGCTGACGGTGGCGGTGCGCGTCGTGCTGGCCGACGGCGTGCTGCGCGTGGAAGAAGAAGGGTTCCTGCGCCGTGCGGCGGCGCTGCTCGGCGAGAGCCACGAGTGGGTCGACGCGGTGCGGCGCGAGGCGCAGGGCGACGGGTGAGGCTCGCGCTTCGGCGAGGCGCCCAGTCGACGGCCCGCGCCGAGCGGCGCTTCAGCTCGTAGCCATGATCGGCGCGGCGGTCGGCAGGCTCGCCGCGGAGATGGGGCCGTGCACCTCGGCGCGCTGGACCGGCGCACCGAGGCAGGGGCGTACTGCTTGCGCTGCCAGGTCGGCATGCGAGAGGAATGCCGCGGTGTGCCTCGCCCTTGACTTGTCGATTTCATTCCGGTTTCCTGGCTTACGCCGCGTCGCGGCGTGCTCGATTGCCCCCCGGCCATCGGGCTCGAATGCCCTGCGCTCGGTCGAGCACCGGGGCCGCCCCACGAGCGATCGCCTCGCGAGCGATCGAGGCAGGGAGACGAAGATGAAGATCGTTCGCTCGCCGGCAGTTGGGCTCACCTGCTTCGGACTCGCCCTGATGGCGGCCGGGTGCGGCGGGGGACCGCCCCCGGTGGAGGGCGTGACGGTGGCGGCGAACCCGGAGAACGTCTGCTCCGCGGTCGTCACGTTCACCGTGCCCGGCGCGTCGACGGCGAAGGTGGTGGCCACGGGCGGGGGCGACCACTTGACGACACCGGATTTCGTGCTCGACGGTGACGGCCAAGGCAGCATCACGGTGCTGGGGCTCGCCGCCTCGACCGATTACGAGATCGTGGTCGAAGCGCAGGTGCAGGGGGCGGCCCACTCGACGGCCCCGGTGGCGTACACGACGGCGGCGCTGCCCTCGGAGCTCCAGGGCGTCACGGTGACGATCACCCCGGGCAGCGGGGTGCCGCGGTCGACCGGCTATTACCTCGTGGAGGCGCTGTCCGGCGACGTGCTCGCCTTCGACGGCGCGGGCGTCATCCGCTGGTACCACCCCCTCGCGGGCAGCGCCACGGAGACGAAGATGCAACCCGACGGCACGTTCACCACGTTCATCGGCAACACGGACGGCTATCAGCCGGTCCCCGGCAGGTACGACCGCTACTCGCCCGACGGCACCACGCTCGCGAGCTACTCGGTCGCGTCGCCGGACCCGAGCGAGCCGGGGATGCCGCCGGTCTACACCGACCCCCACGAGCTGCAGATCACGAAGGACGAGCAGGGGGTGGAGCACCTCCACATGATCGGGTTCGAGATGCGGCCCATCTCGCCGACCGACAGCACCGTCAACGCCTGGCACGAGGTGGTGCGCCAGAGCCCCGACGGCGACGTCGAGTTCCGGTGGAAGAGCTGGTCGCGCTTCACGTCGGCCGATCAGAACGAGGCCCCCGGGGTCGGGGACATCGATCACCTGAACGCGCTCTCGTTCGACCCGAGCGACAGCAACTACATCGTGTCGGAGCGCGACCTCGACGCCGTGGTCAAGATCGACCAGAGCTCCGGCGACGTGCTCTGGCAGATCGGCGGCTTCCAGTCGACGATGAAGGTGGTAAACGATCCGATGGGCACCTTCTACGCGCCGCACGACGCGCACCTCGCCGACAACGGCAACCTCCTCGTCTTCGACAACGGCCTGCGGCACAAGCCGCGCGAGAGCCGCGCGGCGGAGTACGCGATCGACGCGAAGGCCAAGACGGCCAAGCTGATCTGGCAATATCGCCACGATCCGCCGATCTACGACGTGATCTTCGGCTCCGTGATCCGGCTCTCGGGTGGCAACACGCTCGTCGCGTTCGGCTTGTCCGGCATCGTCGACGAGGTGGACCGGAGCGGCAAGCTCGTCTGGGAGGGCACGATCGAGGACGGCGGTGCGCCGCTCGAGGCGTACCGCGTCCTGCCGCTGGGCTCGCTCTACCGGAATGCACCGATGTAGGCCCATCCCGGCGTATCCAGAACATCGTCTTGCGCCGCAGGGCGCTCGCGGGCCGCAGCAGCGCTCGCTGCCAGCAGTGCTACTGTCGCGCGGTGCTTTCCCGGCGCGCCATCTTCGATCTCGACGGCACCCTCGCCGACACCATGCCCGTCCACTTCCGCGCCTGGCAAGCCGTCGCCCCGCGCTTCGGCCTCGTCTTCGCCGAGGCCCGCTTCTATGCCCTCGGAGGCGTGCCCACCCACCGCATCGCCGCCACGCTGATCGCCGAGCAGGGTCTCGTGGCCGTCGACCCTGCCGAGGTCACCGCCGCCAAGGAGCAGGCGTTCCTCGATCGCCGCCACGAGATCGGCCCCGTCGCCGCGGTGGTGGAGATCGCCCGCGGCAAGCGCGCCGAGGCGCCCATCGCGGTGGCCACCGGGAGCCCGCGGGCCCTCGCCGAGCAGACGCTCGCGAAGCTCGGGATCCGGGAGTGGTTCGCGGTGCTGGTGAGCGCGGAGGACACCGTCAGGCACAAGCCGGAGCCGGACGTGTTCCTGGAGGCGGCGCGCCGGCTCGGCGCGGATCCTCGGGACTGCGAGGTGTACGAGGACACCGATCTCGGCCTCCTGGCCGCGCGGCGCGCGGGGATGGTGGCCATCGACGTGCGCCGGATCGGTTGAGCGCGACCCGGGCTGCCTGCGCGTCAGCCGGCGGCCGCGCGCAGGAAGTCGAACTGCGCGGCGTTGGCAGCGCGGGAGACGGCGATGGGGAAGGCGGTGAAGCCGTGGATCGCCTCCGGCCAGACGCGCAGCGCGGCGCGGGAGCCCGCGGCGCGCCAGCGGGCCTCCATGAAGAGCGAGTCGTCGAGGAGGGGGTCGACGGCGCCGACCGTGAAGAGGGCGGGCGGCATGTCGCGGAGGTCGGCGTAGAGGGGCGAGATGGATCGGATCGCGCCGCGCCTCCGGGTCGAGGCCGGGCAGGAGGCCATCCACGAAGAAGCGCATGATGGGGCCGGAGAGGATGAGGTTGCGGTCGCCCCAGCGGCGGCCGCTCGGGGTCATCGCGAGGTCGTAGGCGCCGAAGACGAGGTTGGCGGCGCGGAAGGCGCCCGTGACGCCGTGCCGGTCGCGGAGGCGGAGCAGCGTGAGGACGGCGAGGTGGGCGCCGGCGGACTCGCCGCCGATCGTGAGCCGGCCGGGGGCGTCGAGCGCGGCGGCGCCGCCGTCCACGAGCCAGCGGGCCGCGTCCTCGCAGTCGTCGGCGCAGGCAGGGAAGGGGTGCTCGGGCGCGAGACGGTAATCGACGCTGACGGCGACGAGGCCCGTGGCCTGGACCAGCGCCCGGAGGGCAGTGTCCTGCATGTCGGCGGCGCCGAGCGTCCACCCGCCGCCGTGGATGTGGAGGTAGACGCCCTTCGCGTCGCGCTCGGGGGCGACGACGCGGAGGCGGAGGTCGCCGGCGCGGCCGGGGATGGTCCGATCGCGCGCCTCGGGGAGGTACACCGGCGGCGGGAAGATGCCGCCGCCCTCGCGGCGGACGCGGCGCGTGATCTCGGGCGGGACGGTGTGCACGGAGGGCTGGGCGGCGAGGAGGCGCTCGATCTGGGCGTTGAAGGCGCGCGCCTCTTCGAACGCGGCGGGATTGAGGGGCTCGGTGAACGAAGGGGGAGGGGGCATGGGCGTCATCGCCGGCTACGATGGCACGACGGCCGGCGCGCGTGCAGACCGGCTCGTGCCGGCCTCCTGTCGCGAGCTCCTCGTCAGCGCCCTCCCTGCGACATCGCTTCGATCATGCGCACGAGGAACCCCACGGCGAGGCCCACGCCGAAGCCGTGCACGACGCCGCGCCGGGTCTCGGGCTTGGCCTTGCGCGTGAACACGAGCGCGATGCAGCCGCCGAAGAACCCGAGCGCGAAGCCGTTCCAGTACGAGCCTTGATCGGCGGGTACGAACGAGTCCCGGTCGTCCCGCACAGGCGCTTCGGCGGGAGGGGCGTAGACGTCCTCGAGATCGAGGCGCCCAGCCGGGCGCCCGCCCCTCCCCCGCGAGCGTGACGGCTCGCGCGGCTGCGCGAGCATCCCGAGCCCGAGCACCTCGCTCAGCGGGCGCGACTGCTCCTCGTTCTCGGCGCGCACGCGCGTCGCCTGCGTCAGCGCGCCGTCGCGCTGCGACGACCGGAGCTGCGCCAGCGTGTACGGGCCCTTCTCGCGATCGTTCGCTATCACGTAGTACCGGAGCGAGTCACCGCCGACGACCGCATCCCCCGCGCCTTCGCTCGACATGAGGCATTGTCCGGGAGCGGGCGGCGGTGGTCAAGCCGGGCGCCCGGCTACGCCGCGTCGCCGTCGCCGCGTAGGCGGCCGGCGACCACCCCCGGAGCTGGGCTCGTCGAGCACCTCCGCCAGGGACGGGGCGACGACCGCTTTCTCGATCCATCGCTCCAGCCGCGCGAGATCCTTCTCGGCCACGATGCTCTCGCGCGCCGCGTCCGGCACGGCGATGCCGCGACCGCGGAGCACGGTCAGCAGGGCGCGTGCCGCCTCTTCGGCGCGCCCCTCGTTGCGCCCCTCGTCGCGCAGCGTGCGCTTGAAGTTCTCGACCCATGCCCGGACATGCGCGCTCACGTCGTCCTCCTCGATCCCCGGCTTGCTGCGGCTCGCGAGCCGAAAATGTAGCACCAGCGGGCCCACGATGCTCGCTTCCCAGGCGTCGACCGGCAGCGCCACGAGGTCGGCCAGCGCATCCTCGAACAGGCGACCGGCGCCGAGCATGCGCAGGAGCAGCGTGTCGCGCGTGCGGGGAAGCTCCGCGAGGACGACGATGCGCATGCGGAGGCCGGCGACGGCTTCGTACAGGCCGGGACGGAGGGGCATGCAGCCGTAGAGCTGGATCACGGTCTCGGGGCGACCAGGGCTGATCACGACGAGCCAGGGGAGGACGAGGCGCGGCGGGGCGGCGCGTTCGTCGCTGGTCTTCGCCTTGGCCGAGGCGGCGCGTTCGCGGCGCTCGAGCTCGCGGTGCCACGCGAGCTGCTTGGACAGGCAGCGGCGAACGCGGGCGAGGCTCGGGGTGTTGCGGAAGGGCTCGAAGAGGGCCGGCTCGCGGGAGAAGCTCGCCGATCAGGCCCATCTTCGGGCGCTCGGCGGCGCGGTTCGGGTCGGGGACGGCGTAGACGTCGATCCTCTGCGTTGCGGCCACGACCTCGACCTCGGTCTCCGGCGCCGCGGCGGCGCTCAGGGCGTCGCGGAGGAGGTTCTTTCCGAACTGGTCGGCGCGGTTGTGCATCGCCGCCGCCGACTCGCCCGCCGATAGGGTGGGCGCGCGGGCGTTCTTCCGCGAGGGCATGCGCGATCATCGACAGGAGCGCGGCAGGAGTTGCGTGCAGGGTGCGGATTTCTCGCGCGCCGTGGTCGAGGGGCGCTGAGCGGAGAGGCGACACCGGTGGCCCGCACCTTCATCGGGCGGATCCCTCCGCTCGGAGGCCCGCGGGGCTCCTTGCCTGCCTCCGGGTGGGGGGGCTAAATGGCCGAGCGCGATCCTGACACAACGATGGAACCCACGGGCGTGAGCCCGCGGACCGGAGCCTCGCGCGTGAGCGCGGGGACCATGACGTCAGGGGGCTGTGCCGCGGCCTCCGCGTGCTGACGCATGCGGCTCCGGTCCGCGGGCTCACGCCCGGGGTTCCATACGTTGCTCAGCGGCTCCTTGAACGAGGATCGTGCTCGTTGATTTAGCCTCCGGAGGGGTCCACGAGATGCCCACGCTCCAGCTCAGCACGGACGACCTCGATTCGGTTCGTATCCCATGTGATCGCGCTCCGGGCGCGCCGAGCAGCCCCGAGCCTGCCGCTGGGCGTGAGCGAGAAGTGAACGAGGCTGCTCGGCGGCTGCCCCTTCGCCTCCCCGCGCTCGCCCTCTCCGCCGCCCTCCTCCCCGCGTGCTCGTCGCCGCCGCCCGCTGAGGTGGTCACGCTTCCACCGCCTCCCGCGCCCAGGTGGGTCCGGACGTTCCGCTCGTCGCGCACGCGCGGCCGGACGGGACGTTCGCACGCGACGACGAGACGGCGCTCGCACCGATCAAGGCGCTCTGCCCTGCCGCGCCTGGCAAGCTCGTCCCCAGGAGCCCGGGCGGGGGAGTCGACAATCCATGGTTGCGCGAGAACGTGGTGTGCGCTCGGGTGTGGGGCGCATCCGCGGAGGATGTGGCCGCGCGGATCAAGAAGGAGTGTACCTTCACGAGTGACGAGTGCGCGGCGTTGTTCGACGAGAGGGACGGTGAACGGGTACCCTACTGCACACCGCAAGAGCAGCTCGTCAAATGGGCGGCGCTCGCGCCACCCGTATCGCTGAGGAAGTGAGCGCCGCGTGCCGAGCCCGAAGCCCGCCTTGCTCGGCGTCTCCTTGGTCGCGCTCCTGGCCGCCGCCTGCGCTCGCTCCTCTGCGCACGCCGACACTGGCCCCGCGGACGCGGGCCCGCTCGTGCGCGACGCCGCCGCTACTCCTCCGCGGCAGACCATCGCGCCGTTGATGGACTACGGGGGGAACTTGCGCAGCGCGTTCGTCGCCACCGAGGACCCGCGCTGGCCGAAGGACGACGGCGCGACCGTCTCGCTCGACGGCAGCTTCGTGCTCGAGGTCGCCATGGGCGGCTTCCCCGACGGGTTCAACGTCACCACCCTGCACGCCAGCGGCCGCGCCAGCCACTTCTACGAGGTGCGGGAGAAGCAGAAGAGCCTGGCGCAAGGTCGCCTTCGACGTGGAGCGCGCGGAGCCTCGAGCGCGTGGTGAAGGTGCTGAACGAGAACGACTTCCTCCACCTCGCGCGCAGCTACCACGCCGACGTCTACGACGGCGTCCAGTGGGTGGTGCACCTGCGCACCGGCGGCCGCGACAAGTACGTCACCATCAGCAACGCCTTCCCGCCGCCGCTCGTCGCGGTGGCGCGCTTCGTCGTCGAGCAGATCGTCGACGCGCGCCCGGACCTCGCGGAGAGGAGCCTGCCCGTACACCTTCCTCCCCAGGCGTACAGCGATCACCTCTGGCGAGCGGCGAGCAGGTACGCCGGGCGGCGCGCCGGCGCGCCCGACGCCGACCACGGCCCGCGCCTCACCGCGCTCCTCCTCCCCGACGACCCGCTGCCCAAGGGCGCGCGGATCGAAGCGGCGATCGTGGATCTCGGCGCGGGAGGGAAGGTCGTCGCGCACGCGGTCGCCGAGCGCCCGTTCTTCTGGGTGCCCTACGCCGAAGACCGGATCGATCCGCGGCACCGCTACGCGCTGGAGGTGAAGCTCACGGCGGGCGGCAAGGCGCTCGCCGCGAGCGAGGCCTTGCCGGTCATCACGTACGACGGCGAGCAGGCGCTCGAGGTCCCGCTCCCCCGGCCCTGACGGCAAGAGAGCGGCCCGGCCCTCACACCCCCAGGAGCTTCGCCGCCTCCGCGAACGTCGCCGCCACGGCCTCGTCGAGCTTCCCCACCTCGGGCCCACCCGCCTGCGCCATATCCGGCCGCCCCCCGCCACGCCCACCCACGACCGCGGCCACCCCCTTGATCAGGTCGCCGGCCTTGAGCTTGTCGGTCGCCTCCTTGGACACCATCACGGCGAGCTGCGCCTTGCCGTCGGCCACCGCGCCGAGCAGCACGGCGGAGCGCCCGCCCAGCTTGTCGCGGAGCTTCTCGGCCAGGTCGCGCAGCGCGCCGGCCTGGGTGCCGTCGGCGACGCGGCGGGCGAGGACCTTCACGCCGCCGACGTCGCGCGCCTCGGCGAGCATGCCGTCGATGCCGCCGCCGGCCCCGCCGCGCCGCCCTCGATGAGCTTGCGCTCGAGGTCCGCGACCTTCTTCTCCAGCTCGCGCTCGTGGGCCGCGATGCGCCCGATCTTGTCCACCAGATCGCCGCCCTTCACGGCGGCGCGGGCGCGGCCGAGCTCGCCCTCGACCTCGCGCACGTAGCGCAGGGCGTTGAGCCCGGTGGCCGCGAAGAGGCGGCGGACGCCGGCCGCGACGCCCCCCTCGCCGGTGATCTTGAAGAGGCCGATGTCGCCGAGGGCGCGGGCGTGGGTACCGCCGCAGAGCTCGACGACCTCGGGGGTCATCGTGAGCATGCGGACGGTGTCGCCGTACTTCTCCTCGAAGATGGCCATGGCGCCGCGGCTGCTTGGCCTCGTCCATCGGCGAGGATCTCCGTCAGTACCTGTGCGTTCTCGAGGAGCTTGGCGTTCACCTTGTCCTCGATCCGCTGCACCTCGTCGGCCGTGAGCGGCTTGCCGTGCGTGAAGTCGAAGCGCAGCACGTCCGGGCCGACGCGCGAGCCCTTCTGCTGCGCGTGCTCGCCGAGGACGGTGCGCAGGGCCCAGTGCAGGACGTGCGTGGCCGAGTGGTTGCGCCGCGTGGCCGAGCGGGCGGCGTGGTCGACCTCGAGGTGCACCTTCTCGCCCGGCGGCGACGGCGCCGCTCTTGACGACGCCCTGGTGGACGACGAGGCCGGCGACGGGCTTCTGCGTGTCCTTCACCTCGATGACGAGGCCCTCGGCCGTGATGGCGCCGACGTCGCCGACCTGGCCGCCCGACTCGCCGTAGAAGGGCGTGACGGGGACGACGATCTCGACCTCGGTGCCGGCCTCGGCGCGCTCCACGAGGCGCGAGGCTTGCCCCTCGCCGCGATGATCGCGGTGACCTCGGCGTCGCCTGCCTCGTGCTCGTAGCCGGTGAAGGCGCACCGGCTGCCCGACCTTGGCGAGGGCGGCGCGGTACACCTGATCGACCGCCTCGTCGCCGACCTTGGGGCCGGAGCTGCGCTCCTTCTGCCCTTCAGCGCCTGGTCGTACCCTGCCTGGTCGACCTCGAAGCTCTGCTCGGCTCCGATGACCTGCGTCAGGTCGAGGGGGAAGCCGAAGGTGTCGTAAAGCTTGAACGCGACGGCGCCCGGCATGACGCGACGCGCGCCCTCCTGCCGCCAGCTCGCGTGTGCTTCTCGATGAGCTCGAGCCCGCGCTCGATGGTCTCGCGGAACCGGACCTCTTCGCCCTCGGTGACCTTGGCGATGTAGTCGCGCCGCTCGCGCAGCTCCGGGTACGTCGGCGCCCATGCGCTCGACGACCTCGATGGCGACCTCGTGGAGGAAGGGGCGGGCGATGCCGAGGCGGTGGCCGTGGCGGATGGCCCGGCGCATGACGCGGCGGAGGACGTAGGGCCGGCCGTCGCGGTCGGGCGTGATGCCTCCGGCGATCAGGAAAGCGGTGGTGCGGGCATGGTCGGCGATGACGCGCATCGAGAACGTCGTCGTTGGCGAGCGTGCCGCCGTAGGGCTTGCCGGCGATGGCGGCGGCCCTGTCGACGAGCGGGCGGAGGAGGTCGGTGTCGTAGTTGGACGTGACGCCCTGGAGGACGCAGGCGAGGCGTTCGAGGCCCATGCCGGTGTCGATGCTGGGGGCGGGGAGGGAGGCGAGGGGGCGCGTCCTTCACCGCCCGGTCGAACTGCATGAAGACCAGGTTCCAGATCTCCGTCCACCCCGAGCCGTCGAGGCGCGGCTCCTCGCCGAAGCGGGAGAGGTCGGCCGGCTCGTTGCCCGGGCCATGGAAGTAGTGGATCTCCGAGCACGGACCGCAGGGGCCGGTGTCGCCCATCGACCAGAAGTTGTCGGCCTTGCCCAGCCGCAGGATCCGATCGTCGCCGAAGCCCGTGACCTTGCGCCAGATGGCGGCCGCCTCGTCGTCCGCCGGCAGGCCGTCCTCGCCCTTGAAGACGGTGATGACGAGCCGGCTCTCCGGGATCTCGTAGACGCGGGTGAGCAGCTCCCACGCGAAGGCGATGGCGTCCTCCTTGAAATAGTCGCCGAAGGAGAAGTTGCCGAGCATCTCGAAGAACGTGTGGTGCCGCGCGGTGACGCCGACGTTCTCGAGGTCGTTGTGCTTGCCGCTGATGCGGATGCACTTCTGGCTCGAGGTCGCCCGCTTGTAGGGGCGATGGTCCTTGCCGGTGAAGACGTCCTTGAACGGGACCATGCCGGCGTTCGTGAACATCAGCGTCGGGTCGTTCTGCGGGACGAGCGGGGCGCTCGGGACTGCCTGGTGGCCGCGGGCGGCGAAGAAGTCGAGGAATGTGCGGCGGCAGGTATCGGAGCTTACGGAGGTGGGCGCGCTCATGGGCGAGTCGCTCTAGCATGGTGCGGGGCGGAGAGGGAGGCACGCGCACGTCCGCCGCATTGACGCGGCCGCCGCGCCCGTTAGTGTCGGCGCATGCAGCGCGCGCTTGCTTGGATGACCCTCGGTGCCCTCGCCACCCTCGCCGTCTCCTTCTCCCTCCCCGCGGGGTGCTCCGGCGGCGCCGCGAGCACGGGTGGAAGCGCCGGGAGCAGCACCGCCTCGACGGGGACCGGGGGCACGTTCGGGGGCGGCGGCGCGGGCGGCGGCTTCGGCTTCGGCGGGGGCTGCGCCATGATGGACGGGCTCTGTCACCCCGAGCAGGGGGACACGTGCAAGGGATGCGCTGCCTGCACGGGCACCGCGTTCTGCGACCCGGGTACGTGCTCGAACCCCCCCGACAGCGGCGTCTGCGATCACGTGGCGGACTCCTGCACGTGCGTGAACTGCGCCGAAGACGGCTTCTGCGGCGATCCCAGCCTCGCCAACTGCAAGGACGCCGGCAGCAAGTGCGATCCGTACGAAGAGGGGTGCCACTGCCCGAACTGCTGGAGCTACCCGGCGTGCGTGGCGAGCACCTCCGCCTGCAACGGCGGCAAGCCGGACGGCGTCTGCGACCGGAAGACGGAGGACTGCTCCTGCGTCGACTGCCAGGGCACCCCGCTCTGCGTCCCGTGCTCCAACTCCGGCGGCTGCGAAGCCGACGACCCGTGCTCCTGCGCCGCCTGCGTCCACCAGGTCCGCTGCACCGACCCGGCGTTCTGCGTGAACGACGGCGTGTGCGCGATCGTGAACGAAGGCTGCGGCTGCGACGATTGCAAGAACCTGCCGGAGTGCGCCGTGTGGCTCGACGGCGGCGTCGAAGGTGGGAGCGGCACGGGGGGCGGGAGCGGGACCGGGGGCGCGAGCGGGACGGGAGGCAGCAGCGCGACGGGGGGCAGCAGCGGGACGGGCGGCGGGTCCGTCGACGGTGGGTCGCGGGATGGCGGGGTGGACGCGGGCGACGGGGGCTGACCCTCAGGGCACGCGGACGCAGTTGCCGTCGTAGGGGATGGGGTCGTCGAGGTCGACGACCTCCATGTCGGTGACGGCGATGGACGCGAGGGACAGCGCGTCGACGCCGACCTCGGCCCAGGTGTGCCTGGTGAAGCGGTCGCTCTCGGCCGTGAGCGCGATGTTGCCGCCGTCCGCCAGGATCATGCCGTAGCGCTGGAGGGCGCGGGCGACGACCTGCGCGCCGGGGGAGAGCTGGTCGACGGGGTAGGAGGCGCGGAGGCGGAGGCGAGCGCCGTACGGGAGGGCGTCGTCGCCGGCCGAGGTGGCGCCGGTGGTGTGCGTGGCGGGGCGGACGAAGACGCCGTGGCGGATGCGGTCGTTGGGGAGGATGAAGCGGATGGCGTGGTCGATGGATCCGGCGACGACCTCGTCGGGCGAGAAGAGCATGGCCGCGACGGGGAAGCCGCCCGCGTCGGCCGAGGTGCAGTCCTCGCCGCGAAGGTCCGGGCCGTAGCTCTCGTCGAGCTGCCAGACCGCCGCGCAGCCGCCGCGAAAAACGCCGTCCGAGAGGTCCGCCTGCCACATCTCGTAGAGCCTGGCGTCGGAGTCGCTCACGACGAGCAGGTGGCAGTCCCCGCCGTGGGTGCACGCGTAGCCGGACTCGCCCTCGAGCGCGCCTCCGGCCGGGACGGGGAAGGGGACGTGGTCGCAGTCGGGGACGTAGAAGTTGCTCGTTGGATCGAAGGCGACGCGCGGGGTGGAGGCGTCGGCGTGGAGGACGTTCATGCTGAAGTCGATGCGGAGCTCGCCGGTGCCCCAGCCGCCGAGGGACGCGAGCGAGGCGATCGAGGCGGCCGAGGAAGGGCTCGCCGGGAGCGCCGAGACGTCGCGGGTCCAGGCGTTGGGGGCCGCGAAGAGGGCCGCCACCGAAGCGCGCGTGGCGCCGCTCCCGTGCGGTGCGGAGCATGCGCCGGTGACGAACGCGGGGACGAGGAGCAGAGGCGCCAGACGGGCGCCGCGCAGGTCGCAGGTCGTCATGGGCCCTGAGTTGGGACCCGTGCACCGGCTCAGGTCAAATCCGCAAGGCCGGGCAGCTACCCCTACAGGCGGGATTTGGTCAGATCCGCAACGAAGAGCGCACGACGTCGCGGACGCCGGATTCCGTCAATCCACGGGTACGCCCAGCGCGGCCTGACGCTCGGCGAGGGCCTTGATCGCGTCCTCGTGCTCGCGGAGCGGCACGTCGAAGTGGATGGCGGCCGTGTGGTGCCAGACCTCGGCGCGCTCGGCGTCGCGCAGCTCGAAGCGGACGACGTGCCCGGAGGCTGGGAGGGCCTCGGTGGCGTCCTCCGAGAGGTAGAGGCTCAGCCGGATCGGCTCGCCGACCTTCAGGTCCGCGCGCGTGAGGAGGAGCGCGCCGGTGACGCTCAGGTCGCGGATCAACGCCATCCGCGTGGACCCACCCGACCGCACGATGTGCGCCGGGAAACAGGCGAGGTGGCGCTCGCCGGAGCGGCGCTCCTCGAGATCCGGCGGGGGTTCCGAACGCTTGTCTGTCCGATCGCTCATGAGGCGCTTCCCTGGCGCTGCACGGTACTACACCCCCGCCTCTTCGTCGCGTGCGGACGCCTGTGGCGGGGGTATGGGGGTCTCCCCCATCGGGAACGGCTCACCGCGAACGCTTGCGGCCGGCGCTCGGCGCCGGCGCCCCTGCCACGAACGCCTTGCGTGGGACGAGGCCCGCCGGCCCGTGCTTGGCCTCGACCGCGAGGCCGGCGTGGATGAGGGCTCGGAGCACGTCCGAGCGCTTCGCCGGGTGCCAGGGCGTGGTGAAGGCGGGGATGAGCGCGTCCACCCGGGCGAGCGTCTGCTCGTCGAGGCGGACGGCCACGTGCTTGGTTGCCATGGTCCGGAACTGTATGCGAAGTGGGGCCAGCGTAGAACCAATCGACCATTGTCGGAACGAACGTTTCATTCTGTCATCGAACGTTGACGATGTGGTATGCTCGTCTCCGTGAAGCGCGCAGTGATCCGCCTACCCAGCGAAATCGTCGACCGATTGGACCGCCTCGCGCACGCGCTCCGCGCCGCGCACCCGGACGAGAGCTACTCGCGCGCCTCGGTCGTGCGGGCGCTCATCTCGAGCGGGCTCGTCCTGGCCGAGGGGCACGAGGACCGGCTGCTAGAGGTGGCTCGCCGCGCGGCGCGGACGGCGTCCAGGGCTCGTTGACCTTCACGTCTTGTCACGTTTTGCCACGTTTTGCCACGTTTTGCCACGTCCTTGCGCGCGCGCGCGGGCTGCGGCACACCCTCGACATGGAACGGCGAGCCGACTCTTCGCAAGCGCACCATTTCGCCTGCCACCTCGTCTGGACGGGCGCCGCGCACGGGGCGACGACGGGATACGAGCAGTAC
The DNA here is from genome assembly GCA_963827955.1 of uncultured delta proteobacterium. Taxonomy (GTDB): domain Bacteria; phylum Myxococcota_A; class Polyangia; order Polyangiales; family Polyangiaceae; genus CAWHDJ01. The sequence continues at coordinate 373,472 of CAWHDJ010000019.1, forward strand.
AGCCGGGAGGTGCGCGTCGACGTGGCGGGCAAGCCGCCGCTCCCGCTCAGCGCCGCGCCGGCCTTCCGCGGCGACCCGGCCTTGCACAACCCCGAGGATCTGCTCGTCGCGGCGCTGTCGAGCTGCCACTTCCTGAGCTACGCGGCGCTCTGCGCGCGGAGCGGCATCCGGGTCGTGGCGTACGAGGACGACGCCACCGGGACGATGGACCGGGTCGACGGCGTCACGCGCTTCACCGAGGTGGTCCTCCGCCCGCGCGTGACGGTCGCGCCCGGATCCGACGTCGACAAGGCCCGCGCGCTGCACGAGCGCGCCCACGCAATCTGCTTCATCGCGAGCTCGGTCGACTTCGACGTCCGGCACGAGCCGACCATCGTCGTCGCCGCCGGGTGAGAGGAAGGGGTGGACCGCCCCGCCCCGGCTGGGCTATCACCATGACCACCGCGTGATCCATCCGCCTCGCTCCCCCCTCTTCGTGCTCGCGCTCGCGCTGCTCGGGTGTGGTCACGGCACCCCGGGAGAAGGGGCGGGCAGCAGCGGGCCGAAGCCCCGGGCGAGCCACGACCCCGCCGTGTCGCCGGCGTCCGCCACGGTTGCGCAGAAGGGCGCGCCCCCGGCCACCTCCTCCGCGGCGGGGCAAGCGAGCGCCTCCGCCGTGCCGCTCGATCCGCCGAGCCCGCCTCCGCCCACCGCCTCGTTCGTGGGCGCGAAGGGCGAGAAGGCCTGCAAGGCGCAGACGGTCGAGCTCGGCGGGTACCAGCAGCGCGGCGAGGTGGCGCTCGGCGGGCGGGAAGGGGTCGTGGGCGCCGCCTGGCGGGTCCGTCTCCCGAACCGGCCCCAGCTCCAGGTCGCCTTCGCGAGCTTCGACAAGGACGGCAGGCCGCTCGCCCGCGCGCGCGGGGTCGGGTTGACGATGGTCGACGTGCCCCCCCGGGTCTTCGCTTCGGGCGCGGAGTGGACCGTGGTCTGGTACGACGAGAAGGGCCTCGCGTACGCCCGTCCCCGCGTCGAGAAGCTCCCTGCGCCGGACACGTTCCACCTCGGCGCGCTGGGCTCCGCGACCGCCGGAGACGCCGCGCTGGCGGACTCGCCCGGGGGCGCGGTCCTCGCCGCGGCGCCGTTCGGCGGCGACAAGTCGCAGCTCGGCATCTTCCTCTTCGCGCCGGCCGAGAACGCGAGCACGGCGACGGCGCTCGGCGTCACGCACCACGGCAAGGCGCCGCGCAGGCCCGCGGTCGCCGGCGGCGCGAAGAGCACGTTCGTGCTCTGGGACGAGGGCGGCGCGCTCCTCGGTTCGCGCTTCGACGCGGCGGGGAGGGAGAGCGATGCCCCCTGCACGATCGCCCCCGCCGGTCACGATGGGGGAGACCCCCAAACCCCCGGCCCAGCCGGCGCAGAGCGCGATCGCGCGCAGGTGGTGGCGGTGGGCGACGGGGCCGTGGCGCTCTGGATGGAGGGCACCCGGGTGCGCTCGCGCGCGCTCGACGCCTCCGGCTGCCCGCGCTCGCCGATCTGGACGGTGGCGGAGGGCCGCTGGGCCACGATGGCCGCGCTCGACGGGCGCGCGCTGGTTGCGTGGGCGGCGCCGGACGGGCGCCTGCTCGCGGCGCGCCTTCAGCCCGACGGGTCGCCGCCCGCGCGTGGGATCAACGCGGCGGAGGGCTCGACCGGCGTGAAGGATCCGCCCGCCGTGACCGCGTTCGGGGCGGGGAAGGTCGCGTTCGCGTGGGCGGAGGCGCAGAGCGCGGTCGAGACCGGCAAGCGGCTCGTGATGCGCATCGTCGACGCCGCCTGCATCCCCTGAGGCGGTCATGATGGGGGGAGGCCCCCATGCGCGTTGACCTGCGCCAATCCCCCGGCCCAGCCGGTCTACAGCGTCATCCCGCTCCGCGGGACGGCGTGCCAGGGCTCGCGCCGCGCGGTGAGCTTGCCGCGCAGGAACGCGCCCAGCACCGGCGCGATGTTCGCCGGGATGTCCTCGTCCCACTCCCCCCCGTCGATGCCGTCGCGCGGCGTCAGGTCCGGGGCGAGGAGGAAGAAGCCCGGGATGCGATCGTCCGGGATCCGCAGCGCCTCGAGGTCCTCGTGGAAGGCGATGACGTCGACGCGGACGAGCCGCACCTTGGCCAGCGCCGTCTGGAGCCGGGCGTCGGAGAGCGACGCGTCGACGCCGCGGCAAGGGGCGCAGCGCCCCTCCGTGGTCATCACGAGCAGGGTCTCGCCCTCACGCGCCGCGTCCGCGCGCTGGATCGCGAGCTCCTCCGACAGCGAGGAGATCTCCGTGCCCAGATCCACCACCGTGACCCGGCCTTGCTGCGTGACGCGGGTGTGCTTCGGCGCGGTGACGAGCGCGCTGCGCGGCACGTCCTGTGCGGGCGGCGCGCCCGGCGCGGGCTGCGCCGGATTCCGCCGGATCGTCCAGGTTCGGCGCCTCGTCCGGTGGGTCGTTCGCGGCGGCCGTGTCGTCGCGGTGGACGTGCGTCCAGACCAGGTAGCTGAGGGCGACCCCCCAGGCGGGGACGAGCAGGGTGCCGAGCACGATGCCGACGAAGGCGAGCGCGGCGCCGGAGCGGCGGGTGCCCGTGCGCGCGATCTCGCGCCGTGCGTGCACGCCGAGGAAGATGGCCAGGATCGCGCCCACCGGGCCGAGGAAGATCGCGGAGAGGACGGACCAGACCGCGGGCGCCGACAGGCCGGCACGCGGGGTGGGGGGGAAGCAGGCGGCGGGGGCGGCGGGGGCGCCGGCGGCGGCGGGCCGGCGTCGTACGGGTCGCGGATGGGCGCCTCGTCTTCGTCCGGAGCGGCGGGGGCCTGCTCGGAGCCGTCGCCATTCTCGGGAGGCGCGTCGATCACGTCGCCATGGTAGCCCGTGGGGAGGGTCAGTGCAGCTCACACCCGTAGTCGCCGACGAGCAAGGCGCTGCGGACGCAGCGGACGGTGACGGTCTGCTTCGTCGTCACGAAGTCGAAGGTCTGGGCGAGCGGCGTCCGTTCCATCCGCGTCTTTTGAGGATGGCAGGCCACCTTGTCGAGCTTTCCGCAGGCCGCCTCCTGCGCGAGGCGCTCCACCTCGGCGTTGTCGGAGAGCACATTGTACGCGCCGGCGACGCTGACCACCACGCACAGGAGGAAGAAGCCGCTCTGGAACGACCGTTTCACCCGGGCATTGTACACGACGTGCGCGCTTGCGAAGGGGGGCCGTGTCGGTGGCGAGCACGGTGGCCCCGGGCACGGGTGAGGGGCCTTCGGCAGTGCTCGGGGGTGGATCCCCCACCGTCCTCAGGCGAGCGGAGCCCCATCTTTGAGGGCTCGCGCACCCGGCCGAGGGGTGCGCCTCACGCCTTCGACGCGCTATCGTAGACGCGCACCATGTCCCACGCGCGGCTGGCCGTCTGCCTGCTCCTCGGCGTCGCGGCGCTCTCCGGCGCCCCGTCCGCCTTGGCCGAGCCGCCGCTGAAGCCGGGTGCCGCCGCCGACCCCTCCGCCGCCAGCAGCGCGGCCCCGCCCCTCCAGACCGCCGCCCCCGAGAGCGACAGGGAGCGCACCAAACACGCGATGGCCCTGCACGACGAGGCCTGGAAGCTCTACGAGCAGGGCCACTACCGCGCCGCGATCCAGCGGCTGGAGGCGGCGGTGCGCCTGGACCCCTCGGGGCACGAGATCTATTACAACCTCGCGCTCATCCACGAGAAGCTCGGGGACCTCGACGAGGCTGCGGCCTACTACCGGAGCTACCTGGAGAACGAGCCGGAGCCGAAGGTCCGCGCCCGCATCCAGGCCACGCTGCGTCGCATCGAGGGCGCCGCGAAGGAGGCCGCCGCCCAGCCCCTCGCCCCGCGCCGCTCTGCGGCCCCGCCGCCGCCCCCTCCGCCACGGCCCGTCCGCCCCTGGGTCATCGGCACCGGCACCGTCGCCGGCGCCGCGCTCGTCGTCGGCGCCGCCTTCGGGTTCACGGCCCTGGCCAAGAACCCGGGGCCGAACGCCCGCACCGGCGACGGGGTCACCGTCGACGGGCTCCAGAGCGCCGCGCACACCGCCCACACCGACGCGATCATCGCCGACGTCTCGTTCCTGGTCTCCGCCGCGGCGACGGGCGCGGCCGCCTTCCTCTACTTCTCCACGCCGCGCCGCGCGCCCGAGACATCGGCGCTCACGGCGCTCCCCCCCGTCCGCAGCATCGCCTTCGGCCCCGGGGCCGTCGAGGTGCGGTTCTGATGCCGCGCCGCTCGTCGCGAAGCGGGCGGCGAGCGCTTCTGGCGCTGCTCTTCTGCGCCGCGGGGTGCGAGGCCCTCGTCGACGGCCAGCTCGGCACCGTCCACTGCCTCGCCGAGGGCATGCTCGGCCCGCCCGGGTGCCCCACGGGCTACGCGTGCACCGGCGGCCTCTGCGTCCCGACCGAGCTCGGCGCACCGTGCCACACCGACGCCGACTGTGCCCTGTCCGACTTCTGCTTCGACCCCACCGTCTTCGGCGCCGCGGGCCCAGCCCGCTGCTCGCGCGCTTGTTGCAGCTCCGGCGACTGTGACCCGGACAGGCAGTTCGTCTGCGCGATCACGCCCTCCGGCGGGGGGAACGTGTGCCGCCTCGCGAGCGAGCTCGGGCGCCCGTCAGGCGGCGCAGGCCAGCCGCTGGATTCCTGTGCGGAGGACGGCGACTGCCGGTCCGGCCGCTGCCTCGACCACCGCTGCCTCGACACCTGCTGCACCGACACACCGTGCGCCGTCGGCGCCGTGAGCGCTGCCGACGCCGGAGACGAGAGCCCCTCCGCGCCGGCCGGTGCGTGCCGCTTCGGCCAGCCGTCCCCCGCCGAGGCCTTCGGGTTCTGGTGCGCCGCGCCGGCGCCTTTGCCGGCCTCGCCGGGTTACATCGAGTGCTCCTCGGACAGCTCCTGTGCCTCCGGCCTCTGCGCGTCGTTCGGGGACATGGGATCCTTCTGCGCCCCTCCGTGCTGCTCCTCGCGCGACTGCGACGACCTCGCGCCCGGCATCCCGGTGCGCTGCGTCACGGTCCCGGGCCCCAATCCGGTCCGCGCCTGCGCCGCCATCGCGACGGCCCCGGCCAGCGAGGACGTCGGCCTCCCGTGCTCGACGGACGCCGATTGCCGGAGCGGCATCTGCCTGGAGCAAGCGGGGCGGTACATTTGCAGTGACGCTTGCTGCTTGGACGAAAGCTGTGGCGACACCGAGAAGCTGGGGTGCCGCCCCATCAACTCGGGCGGCGGGTGGGCCTTGCAGTGCGTGCTCAAGTGACGGACGATCCGGTCATCGACCTCCGGTCACCCCATCGCAGCGGGAGCCGGCCTCCCCCCGCGAGCGCGCGGGACGGGGACCGGCGCTCGGCGTCCGAGGCGACGCGGCCCCCGCAGAGGCCGCGTGTGGGGTGGGTCTGCCCTCGATGCCGGCAGGAGGTGGAGCCCCCTTCGCAGCTTCGCAGCACTGCCGGCGCAGTCCCGCGCTGTCCACGGGACGGCCATGCCCTCGTCTCCTACGAAGCGCTCCTCGCGGCCGACGGGGATCCCTTCCTCGGCGCCACCGTCGCCGGGCGCTTCGTCATCCTCGGCAGGCTGGGCGCCGGGTCGATGGGCACGGTGTACCGCGCGCGGCAGGAGGTGATGGGCCGCGACGTGGCCATCAAGATCCTGCGGAGCGACCGCGCCGTGGACGCGATGGCCAAGGCGCGCTTCGTCCGGGAGGCGCGGGCGATGAGCCTGCTCTCCTCGCCGCACACCGTCACCGTCTTCGACTTCGGCGAGATCCCCGAGCCGAGCGCCGACGGCATCGGGGCCGGCGGCGCATCGCTCTACCTGGTGATGGAGCTCCTGGAGGGCGAGTCGCTGGGCGCGCGGCTGAAGCGCCGCGGCCGGCTGCCTGTGGAGGAGGCCGTGCGCGTCGCCCGCGAGGCGCTCCTCTCGCTCGCCGAGGCGCACGACAAGGGCATCATCCACCGCGACCTCAAGCCCGACAACCTCTTCCTCGCGCGCGCCCACGACCTCGCCAAGCCCCTGACGGGCAACAGCCTGCGCGCGCGGCTCGAGGGCCTCGGCGGCTCGCCTGTTACGATGGGGCCGCAAGCGGCCCCATACCCCGGGCCCGCGGAGCGGGCCCACTCCACGGAGCTCGTGAAGGTGCTCGACTTCGGCATCGCCAAGCTCCGCGTCGAGCCCAGCGTCGACGCGATGGAGACGCAGGCCGGCACGGTCTTCGGCACGCCGCGCTACATGTCGCCCGAGCAGGCGCAGGGCAAGGATCTCGGACGCCCGCAGCGACCTCTACACGCTCGGTGTGCTGCTCTACCAGATGCTCGTGGGCCGGCCCCCCTTCATCGACGACGACGCGGTGGTCGTGATGGCCCGCCACATCAAGACGATCCCGGTCGCTCCGGCCGACGCCGCCCCCGACGCGCACATCGGCGCCACGCTCTCCGCGCTCGTCGTGCGCGCCCTGTCGAAGGACCCGGCCGACCGCCCCCCCAGCGCGCAGGCCTTCCTGGCCGAGCTCGACCGGGCGTACCGCGAGAGCAGGGGCGACCGGGCGCGCGCCGCCGCAGTCTCACCCGCCCACCCGGGGGAGCTGGCCGCGATGGTCCACGACGGGCTCCTCGAGGGCCCCGAGACGGCGCGCTCGGCGGGGCGCATGCCGCGCGCCCGCGCCACGCTCATGGTGGCGACGAGCGCCGCGGTCGTCGCCTCGGCCGGCCTCTTCGCGTTCGGTGCGCTCCGCCCCGCGCACGTCCCCCTCGCCCGCGCCGAGGTCTCCCACCTCGTCGCCGAGCGCCGCCTCGTCATGCTCCAGGCAGGCGCGCAGGCGCGCCCTGGGCCGAGCGCTGCGGCCACGGCCGAAGCCGGCAACACGGCTCCTGCCGGCGCGAGCACCGTGGCGCAGACCACGCCGGCCGCGACGTCCAGCGCAGCGGCGGAGCCGGCGGCGACGGCCGCGCCCAGCGCGCCGCCGAAGAAGTGGAGCGGGATCGTGCGGCGCTACCGGCGGTTCGAGCCGTAGTCCAGGCTTGCCTCCACTTTCGCCCGCGCCGAGAGGGATCTGGCGCGGCTGGAGCGGTGGATCGAGAAGGCGGTCGTCGCCGCGTCCCTCGCGGACGTGCTCGAAGAGCATAGCTGACGAGAGAGCAGGCGACCGAGGAGCCGCCGCCCACCGTGCGCTGGACACGGCGGTGCGGCGGCCCCTCGGCCTGCTCGTGTGAGGCCGCTACTTGACGAGGATGCTGATCGTCTGGCTCCAGGGCCCCTGCGGCTGCTTGTTCACGGTGACGGAGACCTGGAACCCGACCGTGGCGAGCGGGGTCAGGCCCGAGACCGTGGTCTTGCCGACCGGCGTCGAGGGAAGGCCGAGGAAGGACTTCTCCCCGTCCAGCGTCATGCGCCAATTGAAGGTCTTCCGGCGGTGGGTACCGTCGAGGAGCTTCGCGTTGGCGTCGAGGAGAACGCTGCCGGAGGGCAGCGCGTTCTTCGCCGCGAGGATGGGCTTCTGGTGCCCATGAGCGGGGAGCACCACCATGTGCGCGGCCGCGATCAGGCTCGCCGCCTGCTCCGGGCTCGCGTCGCAGAGGCCCTGGACCATCGTGCACTCGCTCTCGAGCGACGTGAGCAGGACCTGGAACTTCGCGTCCCGCACCGTCGCCGCGCCCTTGATCTTGCCCACGTTCTGCTGGGCGCTCGTGGCGTCCTGGATGTTGCCGAAGAGCACCGGGAGCGCCGGGTTGCAGCTGAGGAAGAACGTCGTCTTGTTGTCGTCGAGACCCGTGTAGACCTCGTTGGCCCGCGCGAGGAAGAGCAGGGGTTTCCTGATGTCCATCCCGAGCCCGACCCGCATCCTGATGATTCGCCCGATCATTGGGTACCTGCCTTTCATGATCGCCTCCCGCCTCCGGCTCCCTGCCGGCGCATCGTGCGATCCATGCTCTGTATGGACGCTTTTTTTGATCGATCCGGAAGTCGCACCGGTCGATTTTCATTGGGACCGGGCACGGCGCCGCGCCGCACGACGGGTACTCCCGGACACCGCGAACTGGGAGCGGAGTCGCACCACGGCCGACTTGACCAGGCGCGCCGCAGCGTCAGCACCCCCATCCTGCCCCAGCGCGGAGGCGATCTCGGCGAAGCTCTCGCCTTGCAGCCACCGGCAGAGCGCGTCGAGCTGTCCCGGATTCGAGCACCTCCTTGGCGCGCGCGAGGAGACGGCGGGCCTCGATCCGCCGGCTCGTCGGGTCGCGATCGACCTCCAGCGCCTCGGGGAGAGGCACATGGCGCGCCCAGCGCGCTGCCCCTCCATCCACCGCCCCCAGGTACTCGGGGTGCGCCCGCACGTGACTGACGGCCGCGTTGCACGCGACCGTCCGGAGCCACGGCCGAAACGAGCCGTCCCGGCACGCGAGCCGCTCGCCCAGCTCCGCGAGGCGCCGGAAACCGTCCTCGCGCAGCTCCCCCATCACGCGGACGACGATGTCGCGTCGCCCGTCCGGGCACCGCGAGAGGCGGCCCGCCACCCGCCAGCGCCGAGCGACGCTCTCCACGATCGGGTCGAGCGCGAGCCAGAGCTCGTGCCACGCCCCTTTGTCGCCGCGGAGGGTCCTCTCGACGAGCGCTTCGAGCGCTTCCTCGTACGAACTGGCCTGCGGAGTGCGATGCGTGCGCATGGTACACCTCTCCTGTCCCGGGCTGGCGCCCGTCCTCGCCCGGCCCACCGGGCACCCTTCATTGGAAATATCGGATTGAGAAACGCGGTTTGGCAGGAAAAGCGACGCGTCCCCTCACTTTCCGCTCACGGAGCGCGCGGCCGTGACGGGGCTCTGCGTCGCTTCTGCGATCGGATGACGGACCTGGAGGACGAGAGCGCTCGGTGCGGCTGGTCAATCCCTCGCGCCCGGCGGCCTCTGCGGGAACGTGGAGCAGGGGGCGTGCCACCCGACGACCCCGGCGAATTCCCGGCGAAAACGGGGGCGCTGGGCGGGGCTTCCCCCGCCGCTGGTGGAAAAACCACCAAGGGCTGGTGGAAAAACCACCAGGCGCTGAGGAACGCCCCTCGCGCTCGGCATGCCCGGCGTCCGGGCCCTCGGCGGCGGCCAGCACGGCTGGCGGGAAGACGCCCTTCTGGGCGCGACCGCGCGGTCCACCGGGCGCGATCCTGGTTCGGCACACGGCGGACTTGCTTCGGGCATCGGCTGCTCCTGGTTGGAGGGAAGGGGCTCTATAAGAAAGTCCGTTTGGCGAGCGAAATGGACACCACCCAATCGACAGGGCGCTGTCGTTTTCTTATGACGCGGTGGAACGTGCGAATGATGCTGTGCGTCGATGCGTCGATGCGTCGTCGACGTCGACGAGAGCGCCGTCGACGTCGAAGAGAGCGCCGTCGACGTCGAAGAGAGCGCCATCGACGTCGACGAGAGCGCCGTCGACGTCGACGAGAGCGCCGTCGACGTCGAAGGGAGCGCCGTCGACGTCGGAGAGAGCGCCGTCGACGTCGAAGAGAGCGCCGTCGACGCCGGAGAGAGCGCCGTCGACGTCGGAGAGAGCGCCGTCGACGTCGGAGAGAGCGCCGTCGACGCCGGAGAGAGCGCCGTCGACGTCGGAGAGAGCGCCGTCGACGTCGGAGAGAGCGCCGTCGACGTCGGAGAGAGCGCCGTCGACGTCGGAGAGAGCGCCGTCGACGTCGGAGAGAGCGCCGTCGACGTCGAAGAGAGCGCCGTCGACGTCGGAGAGAGCGCCGTCGACGTCGGAGAGAGCGCCGTCGACGTCGGAGAGAGCGCCGTCGACGTCGGAGAGAGCGCCGTCGACGTCGGAGAGAGCGCCGTCGAGCACGACGAGAACGTGATCGGTGAAGACCGTGGCGGCGTGATCGCCCTCCTTCACCGTTCACCGGCGACGATCTGGACCGTCTCTGGCTCGACGGCGCAGACCGCGTGCCCGCCGAAATAGGCGAAGGGCCGAGGGCGGCGACCCTTTCGACTACGTGGCCGGGCGCACCGCCGCCTCGGCCTCGTCGAGCGCGCGGAGAGCGGGTCGGGCCTGGCGGTGGAGAGCGGCGCCTGCCTCGGTGAGGACGACGCGGCGGCTCGATTGGTGGAGGAGGCGCGCGCCGAGCTCCTCTTCGAGGCGCGTCACCGCGGTGCTGACGGCCGACTTGGGGATGCCGAGAGCGCGGGCGGCGGCGGTGAAGCCGCCCTCGTCGGCGACGCGGACGAAGAGCTCGACGCGGCGCAGGTTCATCGTTCACAGCCCCTGACGTCATGGTCCCCGCGCTCACGCGCGAGGCTCCGGTCCGCGGGCTCACGCCCGTGGGTTCCATCGTTGTGTCAGGATCGCGCTCGGCTGATTTAGGGTGGCCGCCCCGATGGAGACGCTCACCCCTTGAAGAAGGCTCCGGTCCTGCTCGGCGTGGCGGGCCTCGTCGCCACCGCGACCCTCGCGTTCGTCTTCCTGCGGCGCGCGGCGCCGCACGCGGGCGCGCCGGCCATCCCGGGGCCGCCCGCGAGCGAGGCCGTCCGGATGACGCGCTCCGAATGCACGCGGCCCCTCCAGCTCGCCGACCCGGCCCACGTCGACGTGCTCGACGCGTATGCCGCGGCCAGGGCCGCCGTGCTGGAGATCGAGCCGGGCGCCGAGCTCTTCGGCATCTCGGCCACCGGGCTGTCGCACGGGACGCTCGACTTTTCCAGCACGCCGCCGCCCGACGCGGGGCAGGGCCGGTCGCTGTTCTTCCAGTTCGAGCGCGCGGGTGCGGCGGACGGAGGCGCGGGCGTACGGCGCCACATCGAGGTGGAGGTGAAGCCGGGCGGCCTCCGGATCACGAGCGTGGAGGGCCCTGTGTTCGCCCGCGGGTCCAGGGGCCGCTCGCTGGCGGCGCTGGACGAGCCGACGTGCCCGAGCCGCAGGGCATGGGCGGCGGCGGTCGAGAGCGGCGCGCCCGAGGACGCGACGGCCACGCTGCTGCTGCGCGGGGGCGACGGCCGCCTCGTCTGGAGCCTCCACGTCGTGGGTTACCCCCTCAAGCACCGCGAAATCGACGCCAGGACCTGCGCCCTGGTCACGCAGGCGCCCTGACTGCGCGCACCGATCCGGTCAGGGCAGCGTGCACATGGTGACCGCGTCACCGCCCCGCACCGTCGCGAAGCTCACCAGGTGACCGGCGAGCGCGGTGGCCCCGATCAGCGTGGAGCCGTCGACCCGCAGATCGGGGATCACGCCGATCCCGCCCTCGGCGTTCGACCCGCGCAGGGTCCACGTGTTCGTGACCGTCCAGGCGGCGCCGGTGGTCGTCGCGTAGCCGTAGGGGGCACTCGCGACATAACCGATGGCCTGGCCGGCGTTCACCTGAAGCACGACCACGCCGCTCGGCGGCGACGGCGGCATCCACGACGTCCAGCCGCTCGTCCCTAGGATCTGGTAGCCGCCGGTGCCGAGGGTCACGACGCCGGCGGGCGCGGTGGGTACGCCAATCTGGCTGCAGCACGAGCCCGTCGCGGTGCCGAGCGTGGTCCACGACGTCCCGTCGTACTCGACGAGGTTCAGCGTGGTCCCGGATCCGGCGCTGTAGGCGGAGAGGAGGTGTGTCGGCCCGACGTACGCGGCATCGCTGAGCACGTCGCCGGCGGGGAACGTGGGGGGCGGCACCGTGGCCCAGGTCGAGCCGTTCCAGCGGTGGATGCTGCTCGCGGTCGTGAAGAGCGCGTCCGACGAAGAGAGGACGTCGATGCCGCCGCCGAACTGGCCCGAGGAGAGGGTCAGGTTCAGATCGTCGTGCCAGGCCGACCCGTCGTACCGCCAGACTTGCGGGCTCGCGCTCTGAAGGACGACGAAGAGCGTACCGTCCGAGGCCTCGGCCGCCGTCGCTCCGTTCGAGGCGAGCGCCGCGGGGGCCGCGGGGACCGCCGACCAGCCGCCGCCTCCGAGCGTGACCACGCTGCTGCCCACCGCGTAGACCGTCGGCGTGCTGGCCACCGCGACGACGTTCGAGACCGGCGCCGGCGTCTCCACCGGGATCTGTGCCCAGGCGCCGCCGGTCAGCGTGTACGGTAGCCCGTGGTTGCCGTAACTGATGGATCCGTTTGGCTGGACGAGCATCGCGGGTGGCTGCACGCCGGGGGTGAAGGCGGGCGGCGCCGGGAGCGCCGACCACGAAGCGCCGGCGTTCTGCCATTGACCCGCCGAACCGCAGGTGGCCGAGATGACGACGTGGGCCCCCGCGGAGGCGATGCCGGAGAACGCGGTGCACCCGGCCTGCGGGACGCCGGAGAGCGGCGTGAACGTGGAGCCGCTGACCTGGTACAGCGTCGTCGCCGTCGCCGCGTAGACGTTGGTCGCGGACGTGCCCCCCACCGCGATCACGTCGAGCTGGGGGAACGAGGGAGCGAAGCTCCGTCCAGCCGGTGCCGTCGTAGTGCTGGAGCCCCTTGGAATGGGCGACGTACACGTCCGTGGGGCTGGTGCCCCAGAGCCCCTGCATGGCGGTCCACGTGCCGACCGGCAGGGCCGTCCAGCCGCCCGCGTAGACGTAGACATGGCCGGTAGAGGTGCCGGGAACGAGCAGCGCGGTCCCTGCGAGGCTGGCGCGCGTGCCGTCCACGTTCACGTTGCCGGGCGCAGCGCCGGCCGCGGTCCAGACTCCGCCCGTGCGCACGTAGAGCTGGGTGGTGCCGCCGGGGCCCTGCGGCATGACGAGCGCATAGAGGTTGGTATCGTCTCCCAGCAAGCCGGTGAACGGCCCTGGCACGTCCGAGGGCGTAGCCTCCATGAGCCAACCGCCGCTCGTCCCCTTGTGCATGAGCAGGCCGCCGTAGACGGTGCCCGCGCCGGTGAGCAGGTTGCCCGCTGCCCAGGTGCCCTCCGTGGTCGAGGCGGGCGGCAGGTACTCGAGGATCGGGCGGGTTCTGCGACCACATCGTGCAGTTGCCGTCGACCCACGGCAGGGCCCTGGCGTCGGCCCAGAGCGCCGTGGCTCCGCCGCCCGCGCCGGACGAGCTGGACGAGCTGGACGAGCTGACGCTCCCGCTGCTCGCGGTCGCGCTGCTCGACGCCGTCGCGGTTCCCGCCCCCGACGTGGTGCTGCTCGATGCCGCCCCGCCGCTGCCCGCGGCGGTGGTGCTGCTCGATGCCGCCCCGCCGGTGCCCGCGGCGGTGGTGCTGCTCGATGCCGCCCCGCCGGTGCCGGCGGCGGTGGTGCTGCTCGATGCCGCCCCGCCGGTGCCGGCGCCGGTGGTGCTGCTGCTGCTCGATGGCGCGCCGCCCATGCCAGCGCCGGTGGTCCCGCTCGTCGAGCTCGTCATCCCGCCGGAGCCGCTCGTCGCGTCGCGAGCCCGACGAGCTCGTGACGCTGCTGGAGGTGCTCCCCGCCGTACCACCCCCATCCCCGGAACCGTTACATCCCAGGCACAGTGCCCCCACCGCTAGCGCGACGCCGACCGGATGCGATTGGAGTTTCATCGAAAGAGGCTTCGTTGCAGAGATGGCGGAGGTGTTCACGCGCCCTCGGCGCGGGGCGAACGTCCCTCACTCGCCCGCCGAGAGGCGCCCCGGCCCCGAGTCGTTCACCTTGCGCCGGAGGTACCACGGGCGGGTCGCCAGCGCGGTGAGCGGGTACGCCAGGCCCACGCCGAGGCCGAGCAGGATGAGCACCGCAATCTGGCCCGCGGAGAGCGTCGGGCCGTAGCCGATCTGGTGAAGCTCGGGATTGCGCGCGGCGACCACGAACGGCACCTGTGGGCAGGTGCCGGCCTTCGCGCAGTCGTAGATCAGCCCGTTGCACTCGTCGTCGAGCGCGACGAGCAAGCCGATCGGGAGGGCGCCTTCCGCGCGCACCGCGTAGTGCGTGACCCAGTAGCCGGGCCTGTTCTTGGGCTTCGCCCACGTCCTCCACGTGCCCACCTCCGTGGGCCGCGCCATCACGCGCACCCCGCCGACGACGAGGTTGGCGTACGGGCTCGCGACCAGCCACGCACAGGCGATCGCCGCGGCGAGCCCCGCTGCGGCGATCGCCTGGAAGCGCGCGCGCCGGCGGTCGGTGTCGCCGCCGGGCTCGTCCGCGATCACCATCGGGCCGGTGCGCGGCGGGCGCAGCACGGGCGGGGTGCCCGAGGCCCGGTAGGCCCCGGCGTGCGCGCCCGCGCCCACGCCGGACAGCTCGCCCGTGACGTGGATCTCGGCGCCGGGCACGATCTCGGCGACCCGGTCGCGCAGGTTCTCCGCGTGCCGCTCGAACCGGACGAGCGCCTCGTCGATCACCACCCGCTCGTCGGCCTCGACCTGCACGCGGCTCCCGTCGGCGCGCACGAGCGTGAAGGGCTCCACCTCGACCTTTCGGTCCGTCTCCCTCCACGCGTGCGACCAGCTCCCCTTGCTGCACATCTCGGTGCCGCGCTGGCGGATGCGCACGACCACCGGCGGCTTCGCGGAGGGATCGCCCTCCACCACGCCGAACACGACCGCCGGCCCGTCGGCGAGGGGAGCGCCGGGCGAGAGGGCGGCCTCGGCCCGGGCGCGGCGCCCGTGCCGGAAGGCGAGCGCGACGGCGGCCGCGAGCATCGCGCCGAAGGGCAGCCCCACGAACGTGACCGCGACGAACGCGCTCGTGCCCGCCCGCGCCTGCTTGGGCGCGAGGACGTCGCTCTCGCCGAAGGAAACGGGCGCGCCGCCGGAGTGCGCTCCGCTCTGCGCGATGGGCACCCAGGTCACGACGGCGAGCGCGTCGTGGTGGCGCGCGATCCCCGCGAGGATGCCGAGCGGCACCAGGACGAGGAGGGCGACGAGGAGCGCGCCCCTGGGCTGCTTGGACATGCGTCGATGGTACGCGATCGGGCCTGCGTCCGGATCCGGACGCTCGCCGTGGGCGGCCGCGTGGGGAGGCTCGTAGCGGACAGGCGCGCCCTCCGGTGGCCGTCCCCTTGACGCCCCCCCGCCCCTCGGCCACGCCCGTGGCGATGCCCTTCCTCCAGGACCCGCCGCGCCTCCCCATCCCTTCCACGACAACCGCGTCCTCCGCTCGTACCTCGCCCGCGCCTTCCCCGAGGACGCGCGCCGCGAGGCGCCGAGGGCAGCTCGGCGCGCTCGGCGACCTGGCCGGCGGCAAGCTCTACGATCTGCAGCTCCAGGACCGCCTCGACGAGCCACGCTGACGCCAGTGGGATGCATGGGGCCGGCGGGTCGATCGCATCGAGGTCACGCGCCGCTGGCAGAGGTCGGCGAAGCGCCGCGAGCGAGCACGGGCTCGTCGCGACGCCGTACGAGAAGCGGCACGGCGAGCTCGCGCGCCCGCTCCAGGCGCTGCTCATCTACCTCTTCCACCCCTCGACCGACGTCTACACCTGCCCGCTGGCGATGACCGACGGCGCCGCCAAGACGCTCCTCGTCCACGGCAACCAGGCCGCTGCGTCGACCAGGCCTTCCCGCGCCTCATCGAGCCGCGACCCGGCCTTCGCGTGGACCAGCGGGCAGTGGATGACCGAGCGCACCGGCGGCTCCGACGTGGGGCTCAGCGAGACCGAGGCGCGGCCGGACGGGCGAGGGGCACTACCGGCTCTACGGCACCAAGTGGTTCACCAGCGCCGCCACCGGCGCAGATGGCGCTGACCCTGGCGCGGCCCGCCGGGCGCGCCGCCGGGCGGCCGCGGCCTCGCGCTCTTCTACCTCGAGACGCGCGACGCCGAGGGCGACTACAACGGCATCCTCGTCAACCGCCTCAAGGACAAGCTCGGCACGCGCAAGGTCCCCACCGCGGAGCTGACCGCTCGACGGCGCCGCTCGCCATGCCCGTCGCCGGCCTCGCGCGAGGGCATCCGCAACATCTCGCCGATGCTCAACGTCACGCGGCTCTGGAACTCGGTCTGCGCCATCGGCATCATGCGCCGCGGCCTCGCGCTCGCCCGCGACTACGCCCGCCGCCGCGTCGCCTTCGGCTCGATGCTGACCGAGCGCCCGCTGCACGCCGAGACGCTCGCCGGTCTGCAGGCCGAGTTCGAGGCCGCCTTCCACCTCGTCACCTTCACGCGCCGAGCTGCTCGGCCGCGAGGAGGCGGGCGTCGCCACGGACGACGACGCGCGCCTGCTCCGCCTGCGTCACGCCGCTCTGCAAGCTCACGACCGCGCAAGCAGGCCGTGGCGCGCCACGAGCGAGATCCTCGAGGCGTTCGGCGGCGCGGGCTACGTCGAGGACACCGGGCTGCCCTGCTGCTGCGCGACGCGCAGGTGCTCTCCATCTGGGAGGGCACCACCAACGTCCTCTCGCTCGACGCGGTCCGCGCGGTCGCGAAGGAGGGCGCGCTCGTCCCGCTGCTCGCGCGCGTGAAGGCGATGGCGGGGGAGGCGCGGGACGCGGCGCTGGGGGAGGCCGGCAAGCAGGCGCTCGCGGCCGTGGAGCGCGCGGCCGGGTGGATCATCGACGCACCGGGCGCGGGCCGGCCGAAATCGAGGCCGGCGCGCGGGGCTTCGCGCTGACGCTGGGGCGCGCGCTGGAGCTGCCGGCGCTGGTCCGGCACGCGCAGTGGTCCCTCGACCACGAGCGCGACGGCCGGGCCCGCGCCGCCGCCCTGCGCTTCGCGCGCCACGGGGTGGACCGGATGGGCGAGGCGACCCCGCTCGACGAGACCCTGGCGCTGGGGGACGACCGGCCGATGCCTGTGTGAGCGCCAAGGCGCTCTACAGCGTCTCCTCCAGGACTCTGTTCTGGCAACGATACTGCTCCTTGCCCCCGAGCCGCTTCCTCAGCTTCTGCTCGTGCATGGTCACGATGTTGGGTGTAGGGAAACGGGTCGGCACGATGCGCGCATGGATGGCTCTGGGCTGGAGCTTCTTTTCGAGCACGTCCAATGTGGCGTTGATCTGCTGAATCGCCTTGATTACGTCCGAGCCCTTGAGCTCGATGAGCCACGCGTCGTCATTGTCGGCGAGCATCAGGAAGTCGCACGCTTCATCCTGCTTGATGCAGCAACCGTCGACCTCCAACACCGTCACGGTGCGCTGCTTCGGATTCTGTGCCCGATACTCCGATCGCCCACCCTTCGGATCTCGCAAGACGACCGTTTTCCGCTTATCAGAGTGCTTCTGACAGCGCTCCGGGCAGATGTGCTCGCTCACGTCTCTTCGATCTCCGCGAGGGCGTCGAACGTGCTCCTCAGCTTGGAAGAGACGCCGTCGATCTCCTCGGCCTGGATCAGGTGCAGATCAGGGTCGAGGATCGATCGGATCTTGCCGTCTTCGACGAACCATACGCCGAGGTCGTCGGGGTCTAGCCATAGGTTCTTGTCGACCACGGCGGAGACCTTCTTCTCCGCCTCGGGGTCGCGCTTCCCGACCTGGGACGCATAGAGAAGGTTGTTCAGCGCCGCCAGAACATAGGGGCTGTGGGTTGTCAGGACAGCGCCGTTTCTCGGTGAGCTAGGCAATGGCTCGATGTTCTTGCCGAGCGCGATGAGTTCGACCATATCGCGCTGCGCATAGGGAAAGAGGTGCGCCTCGGGTTCCTCCATGATGACGGTAGCCGGCGTGTTATGGAGAATGATCGAAAAGAGCAGGAGGACGATCCAGAGCGCCTCCTGCTGCCCGGAGGACGCAAACCGAAGATGGACCTGCTGGCCACCTTCGATTTCGATGGCCTCCTTCCCGCGATCATATACATAGGTTCCCTTGAGGATCGCGCGAACGATACTCATCGCCTTCTTGACGCGGCGTTCGTCGACAGTGGCAGCCCGCAGCGTGGAGTGGAGCGCGTCCTCGAGCTGATCCTCCAGCGGTCGTGCGAAGCCCTGCTGGAGTTGCGCGATGCGCCGCACGAACTGCTGCATGAGCGGGTCGAGAGTGGGGAGGTCATTGTAGAGCAAGTCGGTGGTCAGCACTGAAAGCAGGCTACGAGCGGACGGCACGAAGACCCGAACCGCCTCGCACCTCGTCAGAAAGCGCAGCTCTCGTTGCGCCGCTTCCTCGTCTGCATCGAGCGCGCCCGTTAGGGGCTGCTGGAGTGGATCTCTCACCGGCGTGCGCACTTCTCGCTCCGCTCTCCGCCCGGTCGCCTCGATCCGGTCTACGATGGCTTTTGACAGGTAAGTGTCAGGGTCGACGCGCACGTGCCCGGTCTTCTGCTCCTGTGTTAGACGAAGCCGTACATCGCTGGAATAGCGGTATTCGATGTCAAAGCTCGGCAGGTGCTTGGTGGTGCCGAAGCTTTCCATGAAGCGCTGGCGTGCCAGTTTGACCCAGTTCTTGAAAGCCGGTCCGTCGCTGAGGCGGGCCGCATGCTCTTCCACCAATGCAGGGACCGATTGAAAGAAGTAGAGCAGCTTCGCGAGCGTGCTCTTGCCGCTCGCCTGCTCTCCGATGAGCACGAGCATGTCCCGCACAGGCAGCTCGCACTCCCGAAGGGGGCCGAAGCTCCGCACCCTCAACAACGGACGCCCGTCGTCGTGCCCCCTCGGTGGTTTGGCTCGTGTCGTTCTCGCGGTCGCCATCGGAGTCGAGTCTCGCGCGGATGATACCCGAGCGCAGCCTCGACTCACCCAGATTTTACTCGTCGAGCTCGAGGGGCTCCCCCTCCTCGCCGAGCCCCAGCATCGCGAGGACCTGCTGCACCTCGTGCTGGGCCTCCAGCTCCGCGCCCGCCGCGAGGAAGCCCTCGAGCTGCTTCTTCGCCTCCTTGCGGTTGCCCTTGGCCGCGTTGGCGAGCCCCGCGGCGTGGAGCGCCTCGCCGTCCTTCGGGAACCGGCGGAGCGCCTCGCGCGCCTCGTTGAGCGCCGCGTCGGCCTCGCCCAGCATACGCAGCACGTGAGAGAGGGCCACGCGTGCGCCCAAAAAGTCGGGCGCGACGCGGACGGCGGCCCGGTAGGCGTCGCGTGCGGCCTCGAGGTTCTTGATCTCGAAGAAGGCGGCGCCGAGGTAGTTGTACGCGTAGGGGTTGTTGGGCTGCGCCTTGATGACGTCCCGCAGCGCCAGCATCGCCTCCTGGATGCGGCCCTCCTGGAGCAGCTCGGTCGCCTCCTCGACGGCCTCCCAGGCCTCCGCGTCGCGGTCGGGGTTGCTCACGCCGGTGGGGATGAGGTTCGCGCTCTTCACGTTTGTCGGCCTCGTCCACGCTCCATGACGCTCCCGGCGGCTGTTGTAAAGTCCCGCCCGCCATGCCCCCCGGAAGACGCGAGCCCAGGCTCTGGCTCGCGGCGACGATCGCCCTCGTCGCCGCCGCCGGCGCGGCGTTCTGGGCTCCGGGGCTCCGGCGCGCCCATGGCCACTTCCCCGTCCCCCTCGACGACGTCTACATCCACTTCGCCTACGCCCAATCCGCCGCCCTCGGGCACCCCTTCTGCTGGATGCCCGGGAACGGCTACTCCTCCGGCGGCACGAGCCTGACCTACCCGCTCGCCCTCGCGCCGGGCTGGCTCCTCGGCTTCCGCGGCGAGCGCCTCGCCGTCTTCGCCGCCCTCCTCGCGTGCGCCTCCCTCGTCGACCTCGCGCGGTCCCTCCGCGCGCTCGCCCCGCGCTGGGTAGCCTGGGCCTTCCCCGCGCTCCTCCTCTCGGTCCCCCTCCTCGACTGGAGCCTCTTCTCCGGCATGGAGGTCGCCTTCCTCGCCGCCGTCCTGGGCCGCGCGATCCTCGCCGCCCACCGCGCCGTCGCCGCCCCGCCGTGGACGCGCCCCCGTGCCCAGCTCCGCGCCGGGGCGTGGGCTGCGCTGCTGGTCGCCACCCGCCCGGAGACGGCGCCGCTCGCGCTCCTGCTCGCGGTCGGCGTCGTGCACGGGGCGGGGTCGGTCCGGACGGCGGGCTCGCTGGTCCGGAGCGTCGGGCCCACGGTGCTCTTCCTCGCGGCGCAGGCGGGCGTGAACCGCGCGCTCACCGGCGAGTGGAGCGCGGCCGGCGCCGTGCGCAAGCTCGCGACCTCGAACCCGTACGCCACGCCGATCGAGATCGCCCTCGAGGCCGTCAAGAACCTCGCCGTCCTGCGCTCGCAGGCCTTCGAGACCCCCCTCGGCGGCGGCCGCGCCGCGCTGATCGTCCCCCTCCTCGGCCTCGCCGCCGCCCTCGACCGCAAGCGCCGCCGCCTCGCCGTCCCGCTCCTCCTCGGCGCCTTCGCCTCCGTCCTGCTCGTCGCCCTCAACACCACCGCCCGCTTCCAGAACTACCGCTACGCCGCCCCCGCCCTCCTCATGCTCCTCGCCGCGGCCGCGCTCGGCGCCGCCGCGATCGCCCGCCGTGGCCTCCCGGGCCGCCTGCTCGCCGCCCTCGCCCTCGCCGCCGCGTGCATCGCCCCCGCCCGCGCCTTCCCGCGCCAGATCGACCACTTCGCCCGAATCCTCCGCCAACATCGCGGGCCAGCAGGTCGAGGTCGCGGCCCGCCTGGCCGCCCGCGTCCCTCGCCCGCGCAGGATCCTCGTGGGCGACGCCGGCGCCATGCCCTACCTCTCGGGCCTGCCCGCCATCGACGGCCTCGGCCTCGGCGGCTATCGCGGCATGCCCTTCGCCCGGGCCTCCGTGCACGGCGTGCCCGCCGTGGTCGAGCTGATCGAGCGCCTGCCCCCCGACGAGCGCCCGGACGTGCTCGCGCTCTATCCCTCGTGGTGGCCGGGGCTCGCCGACGTCTTCGGCCGGCGCGTCGACGCCGTGCGCATCGAGGACAACGTGATCTGCGGCGCCGCCGAGAAGGTCGTCTACACGGCGGACTGGTCGGCGCTGGCGCCCCCGGGCGAGGCGCGCGAGGGGGCGCTGGACGAGCTGGACGTGGGCGATCTCGTCTCCGAGCGGGAGCACGCCTACGAGGGTTCGATGCCGCGCGGGGGCTGGGTGGTCGGGCGCGTGCTGGCCCTCGCGGGGGCGCCGCGGTTCGACGCGGGGCGCATCGTGCCCGAGGGGCGGCGCGAGTCGTTCGCGATCCGCCCAGGCGCCGCGGGCCGGGCGGCGCTCGTCGTGCGCACCGACGGCGGAGGGGAAGGGGAGGCGCGTGTGACCGTCGAGCGCAGCGGCGCGATCGTCGCGGATCGTCGCGCCGTGCTCCCCGAGCGCAGCGACGACCGCTGGCACGAGGTCCGGGTCCCGCTCGGCGACGTCCGCGGCGGCGACCGCGTGGCGATCTACGCAGCGCGCGGCGCACTTCGCGATTTCCACGTCTGGCTCGTCCGCGAATGACGCTTCGCAGCCGGATTTTCGGCTGGGTCGGAGGGGCTGTGGTAAGGGCTCGGCTGGCGCGCCGCATGCCAGCAGGTGGGCGAGGAGCGTGACGACATGGCATTCCGATCGGCTGGTGTCTCCAGGCTCTCGGGGTTGACGATGGGGCGCGGCAGCGCGCTCGCCACCGCCGCGCGCGAGGCGCTCGCCTATGCCCGGCAAGGCCTCCTCCTCCGCCACGACGCGGCGGAGCCCGTCATCCCCCGCGGGGTCGAGGAGGGCGACGACGTCGTCGTCTTCCTCCACGGCCTCTTCGCGACCGCCGGCGTCCTCCGCCCCCTGCGCTCGGCGATCGCCCGCCACCCCTTCCTCCACACCGCCGCCCTCACGTACCTCCCGGGCGTCGACGTCCCTGCCATCGCCGAGCGCCTGCGCGACGTCTTGACGGCGATCCCCCAGGGCGCGCGCGTCCACCTCGTCGGCCACAGCCTCGGCGGCATCGTGTCGCGCTACTTCGCGCTCGAGTCCGGGGACGCCCGCGTCGTGCAGACCATCTCCCTCGCCAGCCCCTTCGGCGGCGTCCCGCGCGCCGCCTGGGTCGCGCTCGATCCGGTGCGCGACCTCCGCCCCGAGAGCCCCGTGCTCCGCCGCATCCTCCTTCACCCCCACGCCGCGCGCGTCCCCCACCTCTCGATCGTCGCCGGCGCCGACACCCTCGTCGCCTCGCCCGTCGCGCACGCCCTGCCCGACGGCGACGTGCTCGTGATGCAGGGCCGGGGGCACAACACGCTGCTCTTCGACGACGAGGTCGCGAAGGTCGTGGAGGCGCGGATCCTGGCCCGCCGCGCCGAGCGGCTGCCGAAGGCGGGGTAGCGCTGCCCGCGAGGGGCGCTCCCCTGCCTGGGAGGCGGCTCGAAGGCTTTTTTGACGCGCGCTGAAGCCAGGCTAGGCTTTGGCCATGAACTACTTTCTTGGAACGTGCTGCCTCGCGCTGGCCCTCGTCTTCCTGGGCGCGGCGTGCGGCGACAAGTGCGTCGGGACCTGCTGCATCGGGGAGTGCCCTTGCGTGACCGAGTGCTCCTGCAACGACGGCTCCACGCAGACCATGGGCTGCGGTTCTACCGTTTGCACCGACGCTTGCGCGGATCACGGCGGGGCAGTCGACGGCGGCAGCGGCGACGGCGGCTAGCTCGCGCCGACACGCTTTCGCAGCCGCCCTTGGATGGCGCTACCATCGCCGCGTGCGACCCCTTCTACCCGCCCTGCTCGTGAGCCTCGTCGGTTGCGTTGCTGCGCAGCCTCCCGCCGCTCCGCCCCCGCAGACTGCACCGCCTCCTTCAGCGCCCGCTGCTCCCGCCGCAGCGCTGCCACCCCTCGTCGACGAGGCCATCGGGCGCGTGCTCGCCCTCCTGGCGGACCCGAACGACGCAGCGATCAAGGCCGACGTTCTCGCCAACCTTCCTCGCGGCCGTCCCCCAGGCGAAGCTCGAGGCGGTCCTCGCTTCCGTCAAGGCGGATGTCGGCATCTGCAAGGAGCGACGCCTGGTAGAGGCGAGGGTGAAGAGCGACACCGCGGCGCAGGTTCGTCTCCAGTGCGAACATGGCGCGGAGAATGTCACGGTGGTGGTGAACGCTGCACCGCCGCACTTCATCGAGGGCTTGCTGCTCAAGCTAGCCCCCTGAGCGCGAAGCTCGGAGTGCGCCAAGCCCATGACCCGCCGCGCTGCCCGCCTCTTCCTCGCGACGATCGCGCTTGCCGCCTGCCGCAACGAGCCCGCCCCGCTGCTGCCGCCGGAGCCGCCGCGCACCGCGGTCGTGCGCACCGCGGTCGCTCCTAGCCCGGATGCGGGCAGCGTGGACGCGAGCACCACGGACGCGGGCACCGCCGACGCAGCCATCGCGGTCGCGCCGGAGGGCGCGGCGGCGCCGTCCGCGAAGGCGAGGACCCTCATCGTCGGAGGCGAGGAGGGCATTCGCGAGGTGGGCCTCGACGGGAAGGTGATCCGGACGCTGACGAGAACGCCGGCGGAATGGCCGCGCCTCCTGCCCGGGGGGCGGGAGGTGATCTTCTACGTGAGGAGCTGGCCCGAACGACACGTGGAGGGCGAGGTGCGCCGGCTGTCCCTCGAGACGGGCGCCGTGAGCACGGTCGCGGTCCTCCCGAGCTCCTTCCAGAGCTGCGGCCACATGCCCGACTACGAGGAGGGGCACGTGTTTTCGCGCGCCGACCTGAGCATCCAGGACGACTCCGACTTCGTGCTCGACGCGTCCGGGGGCGCCGTCTGCATGGCGCTCCAGGACCGGAACGCGAACATGATGAACGTCCGCTTCGAAGTCCGGATCGACCTCGCGTCGGGCGCCGTCCAGCATCGCGTCACGTACCCGGGGGGCTGCGCGAAGAGGCAGCCGTCATGGGCCGGGTGCGGTCAGCGCCGCGGGGCCTTGTCGCATGCGGCGGCGTTCCCCCTCGCGAGCCTCGATGCGGGCGTGGACGTGACGGAGGAGGGGATCTCGCCTTCGGGCCGGTGGTCGGTGGTGAGCGTGCTGGGCGAGCAGGGTGGGGACTACGTCTACCGCTCGCTCTACCTGCTGGACCGTCGGCAGACGCGGATCTTCCCCATCGTCCCGGGGCCCTTCCCGGCGCCGATCGCGCCGGAGGCGATGCGCCCGAACGACGATTCGACCTTCACCGCCGTGGGAGAGACCCCGGTGCGATGGCTCGATGATGACGCGCTGGTCGTGGACACGCTGATCGTGCTGCCCGGGCAGCGCGCGGTGGACGTCCACGGGCACGTGGCGCACTGAGCACCCTCTGACTCAGCGGAGGCCCGCGTGGCACGTGTCGAGCACTACGGTGAGCTAGAGCGGCGTGCGTTCGGGATGAGTACATACCGAACCGCGACCGCCAGGGAGCGGGTGCCAGAGGGCGCCTACGCGCCACGCCCTTGCCCGCGTCGCGCTGCCTGTAGCGCTACGCATGCGAGGGCACGAAAGCGTCGCGCCTTCTGGCACCCACTCGCTCGCGCTCGCGGTTCGGTAGGCGCGTACCCAATGCAAACGCACGCCGCTCTAAATCACCGAGCGCGATCCTGACACAACGATGGAACCCACGGGCGTGAGCCCGCGGACCGGAGCCTCGCGCGTGAGCGCGGGGACCATGACGTCAGGGGCTGTGCCGCGGCCTCCGCGTGCTGACGCGCGCGGCTCCGGTCCGCGGGCTCACGCCCGGGGTTCCATACGTTGCTCCCGGCTCCTTGAACGAGGATCGGCTCGGTGATTTAGAGCGGCGTGCGTTTGCATTTGCCTCACCGCTCCGCGCGCGTCGTCCAAATCTCGTCCGAAATCAAGGCGATGCGCGTGAATGGCGGTGGCACATGCGGAGGCACGCCGCTCTAGTCGCCGACGCCGTGGGGGGTCAGCCCGAAATGTGGGCGATGTCGTAGCCGGTGCTGCCCCTCGGCACGGACACGCTCGACTCGCCTTCCGCCGTCCAGGATCCTGCCGGATCGATGTCGGCCGGGGTGCCGCTGGCGAGCACCTGCATACAGATCACGCCGTCGATGAGCGGGGGCGAGGTGGCAAGGGTCTGGATCCTGAGATAGAAGCCGCTCGGGCCGGCGAAGAGCTGGCCGGTGCTGTAAGGATTGGTGGTCCACCCCGTCCCCCAGTTGGAGAGGTGCGACGGCGCGACTGCTTGTTCGGAGGTGTAGCCCGGGTCGCCCGGCGGCGTGTTGCTGTTGGAGTCGGTGACGCTGATGCTCATGCCGTAGCGGCCGAGGTTCGTCAGCGCGTTGCGGTTGATGAACCAGTACTCCTTGCCGGTCACGTAGGTGCCGAGGTCCTCGTTGAAGATGTACACGGTCGCGAGCTGCGTGCCGTCGGACAGGGTCATGACGATCGCGCGGTAGTTGTCGATACCGGGGTCGACCTCCAGCGGCACGGCGCCGTGGTGTGCGGTCGGGGTGGAGAGCGAGGGGAGGAGGGGGAAGCGTTCGGGGCCGGGGCAAGGGGCTGGCCGGTGAGCGTCAAGCGCGGGGACGAAGTTCGCGCCCGGCTCCGCGGCGCGCGCGGCGGCGGGGAGAGCGAGGAGGGATAGGGTGAGCAGGCTGGTGACGACGCGACGGGGGATGGGGTTCATGGAGCACGCTCCTTTCCGTGGTGCTGGCACGGAGAGCGGAGCGTATCCGCGAAGGGCGCGCGCTAAATGGCCGAGCGCGATCCTGACACAACGATGGAACCCACGGGCGTGAGCCCGCGGACCGGAGCCTCGCGCGTGAGCGCGGGGACCATGAGTCAGGGGGCTGTGCCGCGGCCTCCGCGTGCTGACGCGTGCGGCTCCGGTCCGCGGGCTCACGCCCGGGGTTCCATACGTTGCTCAGCGGCTCCTTGAACGAGGATCGTGCTCGTTGATTTAGAGCGGCGTGCGTTTGCATTGGGTACGCGCCTACCGAACCGCGAGCGCGAGCGAGCGGGTGCCAGAAGGCGCGACGCTTTCGTGCCCTCGCATGCGTAGCGCTACAGGCAGCGCGACGCGGGCAAGGGCGTGGCGCGTAGGCGCCCTCTGGCACCCGCTCCCTGGCGGTCGCGGTTCGGTATGTACTCATCCCGAACGCACGCCGCTCTAGGTGGTCGATCGTGCTGCGGCTCGGTCGACGATGGCGCGATCAGGCCGAGTCGGCGAGCGCCCGCGGCGCCAGCACGACCTCGCGTGGCGCAACCGTCGTGCACGAGCGACAAGATGGCCTTCGTCTCTGGTAGCCTCTGAGAGCCTGACGCGGGCGTCCCCCGTGACTGACCGTCCCAGCGTCCCGTGGGCGTGGCCGTGGCCGTGGCCGGCTTCTCCCGTGCCCGGATCCAGAGTCGGGGCACGGGCAGATTGGCCACGGCCACGCCCACGGGGAGAGGCACGGCCTCCGGTCAATCTTTCCCGGACAGGAGGCAACGGGACCGGGAAACCAGAGGGTCCGCGGGTCTGGGGTGTGGAGCCGCGGCTCTGGGGTGTGGAGCCGCCCTTCGGGCAGGCAAATCCGCCCTTCGGGCAGGCAGAGCCGCGGTTCTGGGGTGTGGAGCCGCGGGTTGGGCAGGCGCGCGGTACGGGGGCTACGCCGCCCCCGCCTTCCGCAGCCAGCGCATCACCTGCGCCTCCATCCCCGTCTCCCCGCCCATCCCCAGGTCCACCGAGCCCGGGAACCCCACGTGCCCGCCCTCGTGGATCCACCGCACGTCCAGCTTCTCGTGCGCGCCCTCCAGCGCAGGGCGCACCGTCTCCTCCAGCACCATCGGATCCCCCGTCGCCACGATCAGGAGCGCAGGTCGGGCCAAACGCGCCAGGCGCGGAGCAACGCTGGTCTCGGCGTAGTAGTGCGCGGCGCTCCGGAAACCGAAGCGCGGGGCGATGATCCGCTCGTCCCACGTGCGCACGCGGTCGATGGCGCGCGCCTCGGCGAGGGTGGGGAGCCCGCCCTGCGGGCGCCTGCGGGCGACGGCGGCGTAGTGGGCCTTGAGCCCCGAGAGCACGTGGCGCCGGTAGACCCAGCGCGCCGGGTGGTCGATCGCGTCGGCGGACAGGGCGAGGTCGAGCGGGGGGCAGACGGCGGCGACGGCGCGGACGCGCGGGTCGGCCTCCTCGGTGGCATGGCGGAGGGTGAGGTGGCCGCCGAGCGAGTACCCGAGCACGTAGAGGCGCTCGTAGGGCGCCAGGGCCTCGCTGGCGAGGGCGGCGTGGAGGTCGGCCGTGAGGCCGGCGTTATAGAGGTCCTCCCCGTCGCCGGGCGCGCCGCGGAGGTCGAGGCGGAGGCACGCCATGCCGGCGCGGTCGGCGGCGCGCGCGGCGGCGATGGTGTAGTGCGTCGCGCTGCTCCCGCCGAGCCCGTGGACGACGATGCAGAGCTCGCGCGCGCCGGGGCGCGCGGTGAAGCGGCCGTGGAGGCGGACGGGGCCGACGCGCGTGTCGTCGAGGGTGGTGGTCCAGGGGACGGACGCCGGCGGCTGCGCGGGCGGACGATGTGCTGGAGCCAGGGGCGGATCGTCCAGACGTGGCCTTCGAGGATCAAGGGTCGATGAACCCCTGCTTGAGCGCCTGCATCATCGCGTTCTGCGCCCGCCCGCCCGAGGCGCCCGACGGGAGCCAGCCCTCGTTGAGGGTCCAGACGATGACGCCGCCGTAGCCGTTCGCCTTCGAGAAGGCACCCTTGGCGAGGATCGAGGTCTCGTCGTCGTAAGTGATGTACTGCGTCTTCGCGCCGCAGCCCGGATCGTTCACGGCCGAGGACAGGCTGAGGAACGGCACCTCCGCCTTGCTGTCGCGCTTCTGCTCGCCGGCCGTGCTCGTGTCGAACGTGCTCCCGCTCGCGAAGAACTGCTGAGCGGGTAGTCGTTGTCCCCGCCGACGATTGGCTGCGTCGTCCCGTCCGTCGGCTGCCGCGGGCCGGTGATCCCACCCGTGTAGCAGATGGCGTACATGGCCATGCCCATGCCGAGCTTGCTCCTGGGCACGCCGGCGGCGGCATACGCCGCGAGCGACTGGTCGATGGCGACCGGCGTCGTACCCGTGGAGCCGCTGACGGGGCTCGAGAACCACGAGTCCCAGCCGGAGCCGGCGAAGGCGGTGGAGGGGTAGTAGGTCTGGACATTGAAGGCGTCGAGGTACTGCGCGAGCGTGACGTTCTTGGGGTCGACGGTCTGGTAGTTCGGGTTGACGGCGCCCGCGGGGTACGTGAGCAGGATCGACGGATGGGCCGTGCGCAGCGCCTGGGCGAGCGCGATGAAGTCGTCCAGGTTGACGCTCTCCTCCCAGTCGATGTCGATGCCGTCGTAGCCCAGCGTGGTCATCGCGTTGATCAGATCCGCTGACGAACGCGGCCCGGTTCGCGGCGCTCGCCGCGAGCGCGATGTTGCTCCCGTTGCCGGCGCCGCCGAGCATCAGCAGCGCCTTCACCCCGTGCGCGTGCGCGCCCTGCGCCAGGGCCGTCGCGTCCTGCGTGCCCGTGCCGTTGGAGTCGTCGAAGCTGGTGTCGAGGGTGAGGTTCCCGTTCACCGTCATGGGCGAGAAGATGATGTGCGTGAGCCCCGTCCAGTCGATGCTCGCGATCGGGTACGCGTTGATGTCGTACCCCACGTAGTACCCCATCACCCACTGCGCGGCGCTCGTCCCCCCATCACTCCCGCCGCTCGAGCTGCTCGTGCTCGTAGTCGAGCTCGTGCTCGTGCTCGCGCTCGTGCTCGTAGTCGAGCTCGTGCTCGCGCTCGTAGTCGAGCTCGTGCTCGTGCTCGCACCCCCGCTGCCCCCGGCCCCGGCGCTGGTCGGGGTCCCGCCGCTGCCCCCGATGCCGGCGCCCCCTGTCCCGCCCCCGCCGTGCCCCCCGGTGCCCCCGGTGCCGGCGCTGGTAGACGCGGACGCCGTCCCGACCGCGACGTCCGTGCCGGGGAGCGCCCCGCCCGTTCCGGCCGTGCTCGTGGTGGGGGCCCCGCCGGCGCCCGTCGAGGTGTCTCCGGTGCCCTCGGACTGGGACGTCGCGGTGCCCGACGAAGTCGACGAGGTGCAGGCGCCGAAGATGCCGAGGGAGCATCCCACGCCCAGGAGCGCGAGGCCGACACGAAGGCGAAGGTTTGAATTCACCAGGTCAGTCTACAGAAAAACGAGGATTGCATCCCCGTCTTTGCCAGCTCCCGCGCGGCTCGCTACCCTTCCCCTCATCCTTTTCCCTTCATGGAGGAAGCATGCACTGTCAGCGATTGTGGATGGTCGCCGCGCTCTTCGTCTCGGCCTGCGCCAGCTCGGCGGGAGGCGGATCCGGGGGCGGCGCGCTCACCGCGTGCACCTGGCCGTCGAGCCTCGACGCCACGGACGCCGCCTCCGACGGAGCGTGCCACGCCGAGCGCGCGCTCGTGAAGTGCAGCCTCCCGGGCGGCGTCACCGCGGAGTGCCTGAGCGACGACCCCACGTCGTGCCCCGACAGCACGGGCGGCTCCTGCGCCGACCAGTGCAACAAGGACGAGTACGCCGTCTCGTGCGGCCAGGTCGGCCCGGGGCCCATCGGGTCTCCGCCCGCGGCGTGCCGCAGCATGGGCGCGATCCCGGCGGGGATCGTCTATTACTGCTGCCCCTGCGGCTCCTGACGCTCAGCCCGGCCGCTGCCACGCGGCGGGCCACGCCTCGAGGTCCGCCACGGGCGCGCCGTCGATGAGCAGCGTGTACAGCGGCTCCGCCGGGAAGTCGTTCACCCGCAGCGACCAGCGCCGGCCGTCGACGTCGGCCTCGAACGGGATCTCGGCGCTCGCCGCGCGGCGCCACGCGACGGGGCGCTCGGCCTCCGCGGGGCCTCTCACGGCGCCTTCCGGACGCCGTACGCCGCGTTGACCTTCTCGTCGGTGCGCTGGGCGCTGGCGACGATGCCCTCGTACACCGCGTCGCCCGTCTTGCCGGACGCCTTCCCCTTCTCGACCAGCTCCTCGAAGGTGGGCCCGTCCGGGTGACCGTACTTGGACTCGTCGCGCCGGCGCAGGACCTCCACCTCGGCGGGGTCGCTCATCATGGCCCGGCACGTGAGCCGGGCGTCGTGCCGGATCCCGAACGCGCGCCGCGCCCGCTCCTCCGCCGCGAGGCCCTCCTGCTTCCACCGCTCGTTGGACGGGCCGATCGCCGTCACGAGCCTGTTGTAGTAGGCGCGGATCTCCTCGTTGGTCCACGACGCGCCGCCCTTCTCGAGCGCGTCCGCCTGGGCGACGCTGGTCGGCCAGGGCTTCGTCTGCGCCGACGTGGAAGTCGAGGGGGACGGGGAAGGCGGCGAGGGCGAGGCCTTGCACCCGAGCGTGATTGCGAGGGCGAGGAGGAGGCGGGTCAGCGCGAGGAAGGCGTCACGGCGGCGGCGCATGGCGCCGAGCCTATCCGAGCCCCGCCAGCGCGAGCATCTCCTTCACCCGCGCCTCCCACGTCCAGCGCGCGAGCCGCTCTTCCCGCCGCGCCAGCGCGGTGGCGAGGTGCTCCTCCCGCCGTGCCCAGATCGCGCCGAACGCCTCCCGCACCTCGTCCCGCGAGCGCGCCGCCGGATTCCAGCGGCACCACCGCGCCCTCCCCGAACAGCTCCTCGAAGATCGGGTCCGCCGGCGGCCGCCCCACGATTGTCGTCCCGGCCGACGCCGCCTCGAACCAGCGGCAGGTCATCGGGCTGAGCCCCCCTGCGCGCGCGGGGCTCGTCAGCTCCACCGGCCAGGCGACGGTGAACCAGCTGTGCCGGAGGTGCCAGGCGTACTGCTTGTAGAGGTAGCTCGGCGGCACCGATCGCTTCACCGACGCCGCCACCGTCGCGTCGTAGTAGAGCCCCGCGCCGTCGCACGCGTGCTCGAGCCCCTCGTGCACCGACTCCAGGCGCCGCCCGTACGAGCTCAGGGCGATGCCCCGCTCCGAGCCGGGCACGGGGGCGAAGCGATCCGCCTTCACCCCCTGCGCGACGGCGGCCCAGGGCCGGCCCGTCTCGCGCTCCAGCATCGGGACGGCCCCGTGGAAGGAGGTGATCATCAGGTCCCCACCTGGCCGCCTCGGCGAGGCGGCGCAGCGCCGGGATCTGCTCGGGGAAGGTGTCGTAGACGTAGACGATGCGGTAGCCGACGCGCGCGTCCCACGCGCGGTACAGGTCGAGCTCGGACGCCTCCGGGCCCATGAGGACCAGCCAGAGCACGTCGGCGTCGACGCCGAAGCCCGAGCTCTGCGGGACGAAGCGGCGGAGGGGGGCGTAGCGCGTGCCGTGCGCGAGCCGCTCGCGGACGGGGGCGAGCGCGCCGCGGTGAGGGGGGATGGGGACGACGGCGGCGCCCGTGAGGCGGACGATCTCCTCCTCGAAGTCGCGGAGCATCCCGTACTGGAAGCCGTGGCTCTCCCGCACGGTGCAGAGGACGTGGCGCAACCCTGCCATGCCCGTGATCTTCAGCGGCTGGCCGACATCTTGGCGACCATCTCGTCGACGATCTCGTCGAGGCTGTGGCGGATGTCCCACCCCGGGTAGTGCGCCCGCAGCTTGCGGAGGTCGCTGTAGTAGCAGATGTGGTCGCCGATCCGGTTCTGCTCCGAGTACGTGAGCTTGGGGCGCTTGCCGGTGCGCTCGTGGACCATCTCCACGCACTCGAGGAGGCTCGCCGCGTTCTGCTTGCCGCCGCCGAGGTTGTAGACCTCCCCGGGGCGGGGGGCCTGAGCGAAGGCCCAGAACGCGTCGATGACGTCGCGCGCGTGGATCTGATCGCGCACCTGCTTCCCCTTGTAACCGAAGATGGTGTACGGCCGCTCCTCGATGCTCGCGAGGACGAGGTAGTTGAGGAAGCCGTGCAGCTCGACGCCGGCGTGGTGGGGCCCCGTGAGGCAGCCGCCGCGGAAGGTGCCGGTCTTCATCCCGAAGTAGCGCCCGTACTCCTGCGTGAGCACGTCGGCCGCGACCTTGGACGCGCCGAAGAGCGAGTGCAGGCAGTGGTCGAGGGAGAAGCCCTCGGCGATCCCGTGCTCGTAGGCCGCGTCCGCGTAGTCCCAGCGCGTCTCGCGCTCCACGAGCGGGACGTGGTTCGGCCCGTCGCCGTACACCTTGTTGGTGCTCATGAAGATGAAGACGGCTTCGGGTGCGTGGCGGCGGGTGGCCTCGAGCAGGTTCAGCGTGCCCACGGCGTTGACGTCGAAGTCGTCGAAGGGGCGCTTGGCGGCGAGATCGTGGCTCGGCTGCGCGGCGGCGTGGATCACGAGGTCGGGCCGGTCCCCGGCGAAGAGGGCGTCGACGCCGGCGCGGTCGCGGATGTCGAGCGTGCGGTGGGTGAAGCGGCGGCAGGTCTCCTCGAGGCGAGCGCGGTTCTTCGTCGTGTCCCCCTGGGGGCCGAAGAAGTCGGCGCGCATGTTGTTGTCCACGCCGGTGATGCGGAAGCCGAGCGCGTCGAAGTACACGACCGCCTCGCCTCCGATGAGGCCGCTCGAGCCGGTGACCAGTACGTGCATGATTACCTCGGGGTTCCAGCGCGGCTCGCAAGCGCGTCGCGCGAGCGCGGCAGGCTAGCGAGCGGGCCCCGGCCTTTCAAGGGGCTGAGGCTTGGATGCCGGGGTCACGACGGACGTTCGAGCCTCGCGAGAAGCGGGCCGGAAGGTGACCCGGATCGCAGCCCCGTTCCCGCTCCCGTTCCCGTTCCCGTTCCCGTTCCCGCTCCCGTTCCCGTTCCCGTTCCCGTTCCCGAAGCCGAGAAGATTCGGGAACGGGAACGGGAACGGGAACGGGCACGGGAAGCTTCGGGTAGCATCCGCGGAGGGAGGCGGCCATGCACATCTGCTTCGTCGGCGCGGACCTGGAAGAGAACCTCGGGATTGGCATCCTTGTCGCGGTCGCGGAGGAGCACGGGCACACGGCCGAGGTCGTGCCGTTCAACGACGCGTCCGAGACCGCGGGCGCCGTCGCGCGGGCGCTCGCCGGCGGCCCCGACGTGATCGGCCTCAGCATCCAGTTCCAGCACCGCGCGCAGGAGTTCCTGGGCCTCGCGCGCGCGCTCCGCGAGGCCGGGTTCCGCGGGCACCTCACGTGCGGCGGCCAGTTCCCGACGCTGGCCTGGCGCGAGGCGCTCGCCCCCGAGCACGGGGTCGACAGCGTGGTCCTGCACGACGGGGAGCAGACGCTCCCGGACCTGCTCGCCGCCCTCGACCGCGGCGCGCCGCTCGCCGACGTACCGGGCCTCGCGCTCCGCGCCGACGACGGCGCTCCGTTCCGCACCGCGGCGCGGCGCCTGCTCGACGACCTCGACGCCGTGCCCTTCGCCCGCCGTTACCGCGGGCACGACCGGCACATGAACGTGCCCTTCATCCCGATCATGGGCGGCCGCGGCTGCTGGGGGAAGTGCAGCTACTGCTCGATCATCGCCTTCTACGACGACGCCATCGAGGCGGGCGGCGGCCGCGAGGTCCGCATGCGCAGCCCGGCGAACGTCGCCGCCGAGATGGCCCTCCTGCTCGACCGGGCCGGGGACGGGGCATCTTCTGCTTCCACGACGACAACTTCGTCTTCCCGAGCGAGAAGCTCTCCGTCCGCCGCATCCGCGAGATCCGCGAGGCGCTCGACGCGTACGGCGTGGGCAAGGTCGCGCTGATCGGCAAGGCCCGCCCCGACTGCGTGACGCCGGCGCTCGCCCGCGCGCTCGCGGACCTCGGCGTGATCCGGCTCTACGTGGGCGTCGAGAACGGCTCCGAGGCCGGCGGCGACCACCTCCGCCGCGGGACGCAGCAGGCCCACGTCCGCGGCGCGCTCGCGGCGTGCCGCGAGGCGGGGATCTTCGTCTGC
Organism: uncultured delta proteobacterium; assembly: GCA_963827955.1. Lineage (GTDB taxonomy): Bacteria > Myxococcota_A > Polyangia > Polyangiales > Polyangiaceae > CAWHDJ01. Next base: position 406,849 of record CAWHDJ010000019.1, read on the forward strand.
TACAACCTCCTCGTCTTCGAGCCGGAGGCGACGATCGACGACGTGCGGGACAACGCCCGCTTCATCGCCGACCACGCCGATCACCCGGTGAACTTCTGCCGCGCCGAGCCCTACTTCGGCACCTCGCTCCACACCGACCTCTCCACGCAGCAGGACCTCGGCGGCAGCTACCTCGGCTTCAACTACCGGATCCGGGACCCTCGCACGGAGCTGCCTGTTCCGCATCTGTTCTGCCGCGTTCCGCGAGCGCAACTTCGCGCCGAGCGGCGTCGCCAACCGGTACATGGGCCTCGGCTACGCCGCCAACATCCTGCGCCGCTTCTTCGACGCCGGCGGCGACGTCGAGCCCCTCGCGCGCCGCGCCCGCGAGCTGACCCGCCGCATCTCCCTCGACACGGCCGAGCACCTGGAGAGGGCCATCTCGCTCGCCGAGCGCGTCGCGCTCGACGACTTCGAGACCCTGGAGCGCGAGACGGCCCTGCTCGGCCTCGCCGTCGCGCGCGCCGACCGCCGCTGGCACCTGGAGCTCGACCACCTCTACGCCGACATGGCCGCCTTCACCACCCGCCCGCGCGCCCCCGCCGCGCCCTCCACGCGGCCCAGCGCGAGCTTCCACACCCTGAAGCGCAGCGCGGCGCTGGGGCTCTCGCTGGCGGTGGCCGTCGGCGCCGCGGACGGCTGCGGGAGGGGCGTGGTGATCGAGGGATTCCTCCGGGGGGGTGACCGGCTCCGGCTCCGGCATGGGCGGCGGGTTCGTGGTCGACCCGGCGCCGCCCGATGCGGCGAGCAGCGGCGGCGGCTTCGGCGGCGGGATGACCGGCGCCGGCGGGCTCGGAGGTGGGATGGTGGTCGACCCCGCGCCTCCCGACGGCGGCTTCGGAGGGGCGGGCGTGGGCGGGGCAGGGGGCACGGGCGGGGCGATGCCCTCCGATGGAGGCATGGGCGCGCTGGAGATCCCGCTCGACGAGCGCCACGCCGGGCCGCGCAGGCTGCGGCTCATCGATCAGTGGTTCGACACCTCGCCGAAGGCGACCGCGCGCGCCGTCGATTTGCCGCTCTTCGACCCGCCGAGGCCGAGGCTCGCAGCGCGCGTCGACGGGGAGGTCGTGGTCGTGCGCCTCGAAGGGCTCGGGGTCCCGTTCTCCACGCGCTGGGAGGCGGAAGGCGAGGTGGAAGGCGACGGCGCCGAGGTGCGCTGGCGGCCCGAAGGCCCGGCAGACCGGGTGCGCGTGGCGGTCCGCTCGCGCGGTGGGGTCGCGGTGGTCTCGCTGCGGGCGGAGGAGGCGAAGCGCGCCGGGTGACGGCTCCCGCCGCCGTCAGCTCCAGCTCGCGCGCCAGGTGCAGTCGATCGCGCCGCGCGCCGTGCACTCGGGATGGTGCACGCGCGGGTTCAGGGCCGACGCCATGGTCAGGAGCTTCCATCAGGTAACCGTCCACCATGCGACAGCGCTCCGTCGACCTGAGGTCGTAGGCGTGGAGCCGGATCGTCGCCTTGCCCGGCGCGTCGATGGTGACGCCGAGCTCGCCGGTGTCGTTGGTGCTGCGCCACATCGCCGACATGACCTCGAGCGAGCGCGCCGGGTCGTCTTCCCGCAGCCGGTTCCTGTAGATGCCGGTCAAGTCCATGCGCGCGGTGCCGCGGCCCATGTCGAGCCACGGGTCGGACGACCCCTGCATCATGGCGGCGATGGCGCGAAGCAGCTCGATCTGCTCCGCCATCGGGTACCAGCTCGACGCCAGGATGCGCTCCTCGAGGTAGTGGTGGAGCCGCGGGGGCAAGAGCGAAAGCGCCCGCGCGCGCTGGCCGCGCAGGATCTTGACCGCGTTGATGACGTGCGCTCCCTTGGTGTTGGGCATGCCTGCGGAGCCATTTTGCGCAGAGTGGCCCGGAGCACGCAACGGCCAGCGGAGGTCGCGCCCGCTCGCGCGCTTCAGAAGCTGTTCGTGGAGCCGTTCACGTCGGGAGACGGCGCAGGGCAACCCCTGTTAGAAACGGAGGGAACGACGCCATGAACGTGACCCCGAGCCTGCGCGAAGCGAAGAACAACGAGACGAGCGGCAACCTGGAAGCGCGCAAGTTCCGGGGCGCGGCCTACGACAAGTTCGTCGGCGGCAAGAACATCTGGGAGATCTCGCAGGAGCTCACCGAGGACATCAAGGCGTCCTTCAAGAGCATCGTCGAGAACCGGCCGGAGCTCGTCGAGAAGCGGAGCAAGATCAAGCACGGCCATGCGATCGTGCTCGCGGGCACGGCCTCTCGCGGGGAGATGGCGCCCCACTCGGACGTCGACTTCACGGTCGTGTGCGAGCACGAGGAGGACGTGGGCGCGGCGAACGCCCTCGGCGAGCAGCTCAACCTGATCCGGGCCGCCAAGGGCGACCCCTTCAACGCCGATCCTGCCATCTCGGGAAAGGCGGGCATGAGCCTGGCCGACCTGATCGAGACCGCGGTCGGCCTCGATCTCGTCGTCGTCTCGGGCGAGCCGAAGGTCCTCGATTGCTTTCGCGTCTTGTACCTGTTTCGCCACGACAAGCGCGAGTTCCTCAAGGGGGTCAAGGATGCCTTGAGCACCCAGGGGCCGGGCCTCCTGGACAAGAAGAGGAGCATCTCCGCGACGGCGAAGGCGAAGGGCTGGAGCGAGACCGAGGTGAACGTGAAGAACAACCTCCTCCGCTTCCTCATGAAGACGATGGCCGCGCTCGCCGCGCTGATGCAGGCACAGAGCTCCGACCGGGTGCCCATGTCGACGGTGAAGCGGGTGGAGTGGATGATGCAGGACGGGCCCCTCCAGGGCGCGCTCGGGAAGAAGGGCCTCGGCGCGAAGCTCCTCCAGGATTTCGAGCGCATGCAGGAGCTCCGCTACAAGCTCCACTTCGAAGCCGGGAGGGAAGAGGACAATTTCAAGGTGGACGCGGCGGTCGCCGAGTGGCTCCCCGACGCCGTCGACAACCTCCGGAAGTACGCCGAGGCGCTCGACTCGCTGTAGCCGGTTGCCGGTGGCGCGCCCCCTGCCCGTCGGTTATCGTCCCAGAGCGCTCCCGTGCTCGCCCTCCGCCGCCCCGCGCCCGCGTCTCGCCCCCGCCTTCCGGGCAGGGCGAAGCTTCGGGGCACGCGCGCGGTTCTGCGGAGCCTCTTGGCCCTCGGCCTCGCCGCCGTCGTCCTCGCGGGCGCCCTGAGCGCGGGCCGCACCTACCTGTGGTGCTCGATGATGCAGCGGTCCGTGGAGACCTGCTGCTGCGCCCCGGACGCGCCCACCGCCGCCGAGACCATGCGCGAGCCGCGCACCGAGATCCGGAGCGCCTGCTGCGAGAGCCGCGACGTCGGCGACCTCACATCGGCCGTCTCGCCCTCGCCCGCTCTCGAAGTCCCCCCCACCGCCCCGGCCTCGCCGGCCCCCGCCGCGGTGCTCCCCATCGTGACCCGCGCCACCGCCCTCGTGGGCGCATGGGCGCCTCCTCCCCGCACCGCGCCCGTCCGTGCGATACGCGCCGGCCCCCGCGGCGCACCCGACACCTGCGTCAGGCTCCAGGTCTTCCGCTGCTGATCGCGCTGCCGGACGAGGCAACGGCTTCGTTCGGCTCGTGGCGTAGAGCTGTCCGGGAATTTCACCGCCAAGGCGCCAAGACGCAAGAAGGCAAAGAGAGAAAAGGAAGAACAATCCTCTGATCCCTTTTGCGCCTTTGCGCCTTTGCGCCTTTGCGTCTTGGCGTCTTGGCGTCTTGGCGCCTTGGCGGTGAAACTCTTCTCATAGGACGGCTCCCGAGCAGTGGACGGTCGCGCCCTTGGAGCGCGGCCAGTGGCCCTGACCTGGAGACGGATCATGCGGTTCGGAACGGATCGCGCCGTGTGCCTCGTCGCCCTCGTGGCGGCGGGCGCGGCGGTGGGGTGTACATCGGCGGCGACGGAGCAGAACCTCCGCACGGCGGAGGCGGCGGCGGACACGCGCGTGAGTGCGACCCGGGCGCGGGCCCCGGTGCCTGCGGGGGAGGGTACGCCCGAGGTGCCGGCGGCGCGCCAGACCGTCGTGGACGAGGCGGCGCTGGAGCAGGGAGTGGACGTGGAGAGCCTCGAGGCGGCGGCGCTGGCGCGGCGGCCGGAGCTCGTCGCGGCGGCGCACCGGGTGCTGGCGCTCGTGGAGCGCGCGCGCGCCGAGGGGCGCCTGCCGCCGCCCGAGCTGATGGCGGAGATCTGGCAGGTGCCCTTTGCCAGGCCGTACGCGCTCGACAAGGCGGGGATGATCATGTTCTCGCTGCGCCAGCAGTTCCCGGCCGCGGGCGCCCTCGACAAGATGTCCGAGGCGATGGGCCAGGAGGCGCAGGCCGAGGTCGCCCGGGCGGGCATGGAGGCGCGCGCCGTGGTGCGCGAGGTGGACCGGGCCTTCGCGTCGTACGCGGAGGCGTCGGCGCGGCACGCCGCGCACGCGGCGCACCGGGCGATCGTCGAGGAGATGATCGCGGCGGCGCGCGCCCGCTACACGACCGGCGGCACGCTCGGCGACTACACCCGCGCGGAGCTCGAGCGCGCCCGCGCCGAGGCCGAGCTGGCGCGGGAGGGCGGGATGATGGAGGAGGCCCGCGCCAAGCTGAACGGCCTGCTCGCGCGCCCCGCGGACGCGACGCTCGGCGCGCCCCGCTGGGGCGAGGCGCACACGGTGGCGCTCACGTCGGCGCGCGCGGCGGAGCTCGCGGCGGCGGGGAGCCCGGAGGTCGCGATGGCGGACCGGATGGAGAGGGCCGCGCGCGCCGCGGCCGAGGCGGCGGATCGCGAGGCGACGGTGCCCATGTTCTCGGTGGGGCTCGACGGGTTCCTGCCGGTGAACGACATGCCCGCGGGCTACGGCGTCTCGTTCGGGATGTCGCTGCCCTGGGTGTGGGGCGCGGCCTCGGCCCGGGCTAGGAGCGCAGACCACACGGCGATGGCCCGAGAGGCCGCGGCGGACGGCAAGCGCCGCGACGCGCGCACCGACGCGACCATGGCGCTCGCCGCGGTGCGCGCCGCCGAGCGCCGCTACGTCGCCCTCCGCGATGGCGCCGCCCCCGCCGCCCGCCGCGCGCTCGACGCCGCGCGCGCCGGCTACGCGTCCGGCGGCACCGACCTCCTCATGTGGCTCGACACCGCCCGCATGGCGCGCGAGGTCGACCTCGATCTCGCCATGGCGCGCGGCGACCTCGATCGCGCGCTCGCCGACCTCGACTGGGCTGCCGGAGGGCGTGTCGCGCGCGCGAGGATCCCCGCCGCCAAGAAGGAGGCCGACCGTGCACCCTGAGACAGGCCCCGAGCCCCGCTTCGAGGAAGGCGCGGAGGCGCCCCCGCCCGGCGTGCGCGCCATGGCCGCCGTCCGCTGGGCCCTGCTCGCCGCCGTCGCCGTGGCCGCGGCCTTCTCCGTGTACACCGTCGCCGCGCCCCTCCTCGGCGCGTCCCCGCCGGCCGACGCGCAGAAGACCGCCCGCTACACCTGCCCGATGCACCCGCAGGTCGTCTCCGACCGCCCGGGCGAGTGCCCCATCTGCCACATGGATCTCGTCCTCGTTGCCGAGACGCCGCAGACCACCCCGCCCGCTTCGCCCGCGCCTCCTCCGCCCGTTCCCGCTCCCGTTCCCGTTCCCGTTTCAAGGGGATCGGGAGCGGGCACGGGAACGGGAACGGGAACGGGACCGGAAAAGTCCCGCGGCTACACCTGCCCGATGCACCCCGAGGTGCGCACCGACGCGCCCGGGCGCTGCCCCTACTGCGGCATGGAGCTCGTCGCCGTGCCCGCCCCGAAGGCCACCGGCGCGCCGTCCGACACCGTGCCGATCACCCTCTCGCTCGACCGCGTGCAGGCCATCGGCGTGCGCACGGCGCTGGTCGAGCCGCTCGACCGCACGGAGGGCCTCCGCCTCACGGCCGCCGTCGAGGTCCCCGAGCAGGGCCGCGCCGAGGTGCACGTGCGCGCCGCGGGGTACGTCGAGGCGATCCACGTGAAGGACGTGGGCGTGCGGGTGAAGGCGGGGGAGCTGCTCGTCTCGGTGTACAGCCCGGAGGTCTTCCAGGCCGAGCAGGAGCTGCTCGCGATGGGATCCTGGGCGGGCAGCGCCGGCGCGCCGCCGCCCACGGCCGCCGCGCGCAAGAAGCTCGAGCTGCTCGGCGTCGGCAAGGACACCATCGACCGCATCGTCGCCTCGGGCCAACCCGTCCGCGCGATGGGCATCTCGGCGCCGATCGCCGGCTACGTCACCCGCAAGGACGTGGTGCTCGGTTCGTACGCGATGCCCGACAAGGTCCTCTTCGAGATCGCCGACCTCGCGCGCGTGTACCTCGGCGCGAGCCTCTACCCGCACCAGCTCGCGGCCGTGCGCGCGGGCGACCTTGCGACCTTCACCACGCCCTCGCTCCCGGGCCACGTCTTCTCCACCAAGGTCGATCTCCGTCTACCCCGAGCTGGACCTCTCCACGCGCACCGTCCGCGTCCGCTTCCGCGTCGACAACCGGGACCTCAACCTCCGGCCCGGGCAGTTCGGGATCGTCGAGATCAAGGGCAGGCACGTGGACGCGCTGAGCATCCCGATGGACGCGGTCGTCGACACCGGGCGCAGCGTCTACGTCTACGTCGCCGGCGAGGGCGGGCGCTTCGAGGCGCGGAACGTCGAGCTGGGCGAGCAGATTGGCGCTCGCTTCGTCGTCCGGGCGGGGCTCCGCGCGGGGGAGCGCGTCGTCTCGGGCGCGACCTTCCTGATCGACGCGGAGAGCCGCCTCCAGGCCTCGCTCGTGGAGAGCGCCGCGCCCGACGCCGGGCCCACGCCATGATCGGCCGGCTGATCGATCTCTGCGCGAAGCACCGCTGGGCGGTGATCTTCGCCTTCCTCGTCGCCGCCTTCGGCGCCACCGCCGCCCTGCGGCGGACGCCCCTCGACGCCATCCCGGACCTGTCGGACCCGCAGGTCATCGTCTTCACCGAGTGGATGGGCCGCTCGCCCACCATCGTCGAGGACCAGGTCACGTACCCCATCGCGAGCGCCCTGCTCGCCGCGCCCAAGGTCACCGACGTCCGCGGCTTCTCGATGTTCGGGATGAGCTTCGTCCACGTGCTCTTCGAGGAGGGCACCGACGTCTACTGGGCGCGCTCGCGCGTGCTCGAGTACCTGAGCAGCATCGGCCCGCGCCTCCCCGCCGGCGTCAGCCCGACCCTCGGCCCCGACGCGACCTCGATCGGCTGGGTCTACGAGTACGCGGTCGTCGACCGCACGGGTAAGCACGACCTCGCCGAGCTGCGCACGCTCCAGGACTACACGCTCCGCTACGCGCTCGAGAGCGTACCCGGCGTGTCGCAGGTCGCGAGCGTCGGCGGCTTCCAGCGGGAGTACCAGATCACGCTCGATCCGGAGCGGCTGCGCGCCTTCGGGCTCACCGTCGACGACGTGGGCCGGGCCGTGCGGCGGAGCAACTCCGAGGTCGGCGGCGGCGTCATCGAGCTGTCGGGGCGCGAGTCCTTCGTCCGCGGGCGCGGCTACCTGAAGGACCTGGAAGGGCTCGGCGAGATCGCCGTCCGCGCGGCGTCCTCGGGCGCGAGCGTCCGCGTGAAGGACGTGGGCAGCGTGCGCTTCGGGCCCCAGGGGCGGCGCGGGGCGGCCGAGTCTCGACGGGCTGGGCGAGTCGGTCGGCGCGATCGTGATCATGCGCTACGGGGAGAACGCGCTCGGCGTGATCCAGCGCGTCGAGGCCAAGCTCGACGACCTGAGGAAGGGCCTGCCACCCGGCGTCGAGATCGTCCCGACCTACGACCGCTCCGGCCTCATCGAGCGCGCCATCGGCACCCTGAAGCACGCGCTCGCCGAGGAGATGACCGTCGTCGCCCTGGTCATCTTGCTCTTCCTGTTCCACTTCCGCAGCGCGCTCCTCCCCATCGTCGAGCCTCCCGCTCGCCGTGCTGCTCTCGTTCGTCCCGATGTACCTCATCGGCGTGCCCTCGACGATCATGAGCCTCGGCGGCATCGCCATCGCCGTCGGCGCCACCGTCGACGCCGAGATCGTCATGGTCGAGGCCTGCCACAAGAAGCTCGAGCACGCGCCGGCGGACCTGTCCCACGCCGCCCGCGCCAGGCTCCTCGCGCGAGGCGGCGAAGGAGGTGACCCCGGCGATCTTCTTCTCGCTCCTGATCATCGCCGCCTCGTTCATCCCGGTCTTCGGCCTCAACGGCGAGGCCGGGCGCCTCTTCCGCCCGCTCGCGTTCGGCAAGACCTTCCTGATGCTCGTCGCCGCGATCCTCAGCGTCACCCTGGCCCCCGCCCTGCGCGACGCCCTGCTCAAAGGAAAGATCCGCCCGGAGGCCGAGCACCCGATGTCGCGCGCCATCATCACGGTCTACAAGCCCTTCGTGTACGTGGCGCTGCGGCGGCCCATCACCACCGTCTTCATCGGCGCCCTCGCGGTCGCCTCCGCGGTGCCGCTCTACTTCCGCCTCGGCAGCGAGTTCATGCCTCCGCTCAACGAGGGCGACCTGCTCTACATGCCGACGACGATGCCGAACCTCTCCATCGGAGAGGCGACGAGGCAGCTCCAGCGGCAGGACGCGATCCTCAAGGCCTTCCCCGAGGTGCGCACCGTCTTCGGCAAGGTCGGCCGCGCGGAGACGCCGACCGACCCCGCGCCGCTCTCCATGGTGGAGACCATCGTCGCGCTGAAGCCGCCGTCGTCGCTGGCCGAAGGTGCACCAGGATGCGCTGGTACTCCTCGTGGGCGCCGGCGCTTCCTGAAGCGGCCGCTCGGCGCCCTCTTCCCGGAGGAGCGCCCGGAGAGCTGGGAGGAGCTCGTCGCCAAGCTGGACCGCGAGCTCAAGCTGCCCGGGTGGACGAACGCGTTCACCATGCCCATCCGGACGCGCGTCGACATGCTGAGCACCGGCGTGCGCACGCCGGTGGGCGTCAAGATCTTCGGCGCGGATCTCGGCGCCATCGAGCGCGCAGGCCGGGGCCTCGAGGCCACGCTCGGCCGCGTGAAGGGGACGCGGAGCGCCTTCTACGAGCGTTCCCTGGGCGGCACTTACCTCGACATCGTGCCGGACCGCGACGCGCTCCAGCGCTACGGGCTCCAGGTCGACGATCTCCAGACGGTCATCGAGACCGCCATCGGCGGCGCGCCCGTGACGGTCACCGTCGAGGGCCGCGCGCGCTACCCGGTCGATCTGCGGTACAAGGACGACTTCCGGAATTCGGCGCAGGCGATCCGCGGCGTGCTCGTGCCCCTGCCCGATCGCGCGCCTGCGGCGGGGAGCGGCGGGATGGCGAAGGGGGCCGCCGCCGCCGCCGCGATGCCCAGCGGCAACGCCCGCCACGTCCCGCTGGCCGAGCTGGCGCGCGTCGAGATGGTCGAGGGCCCGCCCATGATCAAGGACGAGGCGGGGCTCCTGGTCGGCTACGTCTACGTCGACGTCGATCCGGACCGGGACCTCGGCGGCTACGTGAACGAAGCGAAGGCCGCGGTCGAAGCGGCGCGGCAGAAGGGCGAGGTCGACCTCGCCCCCGGGATGTACCTCAAGTGGACGGGCCAGTACGAGAAGCTCGCCGAGATGCGCGACCGGATGAAGATCCTCGTCCCGCTCTCGATGGCGATCATCGTCGTCCTGCTCTGGCTCCAGTTCCGCCACGTGACGGAGGTGCTGATCGTCCTGCTCTCGATCCCCTTCGCGCTGGTCGGGAGCGTGTGGCTGCTCTACCTGCTCGACTACCGGCTCTCGACGGCCGTCTGGGTCGGCGTGATCGCGCTCGTGGGCCTGGCGGCGCAGACCGGCATCGTGATGATCGTCTACATCGACCAGGCGTTCTACCGGCGGCTGCGCGCGGGGAAGATCCGGGACCTGGACGACATCGTTTGGGCGCACATGGAGGGCACCGTGCTCCGGGTGCGGCCCAAGCTGATGACGGTCTCGACGATGCTGATCGGCCTCGCGCCGCTGCTCTGGGCGACGGGGAGCGGGGCCGACGTGATGAAGCGGATCGCGGCGCCGATGGTGGGGGGATTGCTGACCAGCGCGTTCCTGACGCTGGAGATCATCCCGGTGGTGTACACGTACTGGCGGTACGCCCAGCTCAAGAAGGCGCAGAGGACGGGGAGGCCGCTGGCGGAGGTGTGCGGGGTGGGGGAGTAGGGAGCCGATGGGGCTGCCGGCTTGACGGGGAGGGAGCTGCGGCGGTACTCCACGGCGGTGATCACCTCGGTCCGCATCGAGTCGTTGCGCGGCATCCGGACGGGTCTCGTCGAGGGGCTCACGGAGCTGTCGGTGCTCGTCGGGCCGAACAACTCGGGGAAGAGCACGGTGCTCGACGCGCTCCTCATCGGCGCGCACCCCGTGCCGCGCGATGCGATCGCGCACGTCGTGCGTCGCAGGGCCACGGTCGAGCGGGGCGTGCGCTGGCTGTTCTGGCGCAGCGGGAACCACGCGTCCGTCGCCGTGAAGACCAGCGCCGGCGCGGAGCGAAAGTGCACGCTGCAGAGACAGCGAAGCGAGATCGGCGTCAGCGTGACCGGGCCGAGCGGGACGACTCGCGAGGACGTGGTCGGGCTCGACGCATCCAACAACGTGATCGGCGGTATCCGTACGCCGACCGGCCAGCTCGACGACGTCGTTGCCATCGATCTCGTCGAGCCGCACCGAGGTGCGGACCAGGAACCTCTCCATCGGGTCTTCACGCGCGCGCAAGAGTAAAGGGCGCGTCGAGCAGGTCGACGCGCTGCTCGGTGAGCTCTTGTCGGGCTTCAAGCGTATCGAGATCCTCGCCGATCAGGACACGCCGGTCGTGTACGTCACCTACAAGGACGGCAGCGTGCCCGCCGGGCTCCAGGGCGACGGCGTGCAGGCCGTCCTGAGGCTCGGCCTGGAGCTGGCCGCGGCGCCCGGCGGCGTCGTGCTCCTCGAAGAGCCCGAGCCGGCCCAGCACCCGCGGGCGCTCTACGAGTCGGCCCGCGCCGTCGTCGCCGCGGTGAAGCGTAGCGTCCAGGTGATCCTCTCGACCCACAGCCTCGACTTCCTCGACATGCTGCGCAACCACCTCGGCGACGAGCTGGCCAAGCTCAGCGTCCACCGCCTCGCGTGCCCGGCCGGTGAGCTCAGCGTCGTCCGCTACAGCGGAGCCGATGTCGCCCTGGCGCGCGATGCGATTGGGGACGACCTGCGATGAGCGCTCACCGCGAGTCGATGGTGCTCGTCGAAGGCTACGACGATCGCGACTTCTGGAAAGGCCTCCTCACGAGGAAGGGCTGCACGGAGGCAATGAAGGAACCGCCGGCCAGGCATCGCGGGAGCCCGGGGTTCCAGTACCTCGCTCCTTCGGGCACGCTCATCCACGTGGTCCCCTACAAGGCACCCCGACCGGGTTTTCCGAAGGGGGTCGAGCTCTCCGACATCGCGCGGCTCAAGCTGCGGGAGCGTGTTGACAAGCCGCTGCGCCGGCTCGTCCTGAGCCCGGATGCCGACACGAACGCCACGCTCGAAGATGCTCACAAGAGCGTTAATATCCATCGTCACCAGCGCTTGCCCCGATGCCACCGAGACGGAGGGGGGCGACTTCCTCGTCGACGGCGGCGCGCTCATCGCGTCGACGGTCTTCGTGCACGGCGTGGGGGCGAAGGACGGAGAAGGTCTGCCCCGCGGGGTACCAGGGCAACCTGCCCTCGAGCAACTCGCGTGCGCGGCGCTGTGCAAGGCCCATCCGCAGCGCGGACAGGCGGTGGCCGAGTGGCTCGCGAGTCGCCCCGACGCCCGCGGCAAGGATCACAAGGCGCACGCCTGGTCCTTCTACGCCGGCTGGTTCACCAGCCACGGAACGGGTGATTTCTACAACTGCCTCTGGTCCGACCGCGAGGTCGCCGACGAGCTGGAGAGATTGCTCGTTTCGCAGGGCGCAGGGCGCGTGGTCGACGCCTTGCTGCAGCCCTGAGGCGACGCCCGCGCTGCCGGCGATTGCGCCCTCGCGGCTCGCGCCGCGTCGTCAGAGCGTGGTGCGGAACAGAGGCCCCTCGCAGTCGGCGCACGTCGGCTTCTCGGTCGGGGTGACACGGAGCCTGTCGAGCATGTCTCCCCAGCAGACCATCTCGCGGCCCGCGGCGAGGCCGCAGGTGTGGGCGGCGGAGTCCGTAATCTGCAACAGTGGGGGCAGGCCGAGGAGCTTGCGTGGGGGCTGGACGCAATCCCTTCCGCACGAACCGGCGTTGCTCGACCCACCGCGGCGCTTGCCACCCCAGCAGTACGCGGATCCCCTGGGCGTCGAGCACACACCTCCCCGACAGGGCGACGATCGGCGCCGACGTCGGGACGAGCATGCGCTGGGGCTGGGGCGTGCACGGCATGTCGTCCTTGCAGCGGGCCTCGACGCGGTCGCCGAACGCGGCTGCCCCCCAGCAGTAGAGCTCGCCGGACGCGAGGGCGCAGGTGCCGTCGCCGAGGGCGGTGATCGCCGAGACCTCGTGGAGGGAGGGCACGCGCTCGGGCGTGGTATGCCGCTCCGAGATCGTGGCCCGGCCCATCTCCCCGTTCTCGTTTCTCCCCCAGCACCAGACATCCCCGTGCGCGTCGAGGGCGCAGGCGGAGAAGTCGGCGACGGCGATGCGCCGGACGTGGGTGAGGCCGGGCACGTGGATGTGCGTCTCCGACGGCGGCATGGGCTGGGCGTCGCGCTTGTCGTACGCGTCCGTCATCCAGACCCAGGCGCCGGGGCCCCAGCAATCGACCTTCCCCGCATCGGAGACGACGCACGTCGTGTCGCCCGAGACCGAGATGTCGACGATCTTCGGCAGGCCCGGCACTTGCGCCGGCGGCATGTCGGAGCAGCCACCCGGGCGCTTGGCGCACGTGCTCGTCGGGATGCCGAGCTGGCCGAAGTTGCCCTCGCCGGCGCAGTGGACCGAGCCGCTCGCGAGCACGACGCAGATATGGGCGTTGCCGCACCCGAGGCGGGTCACGTCCTCGGGGAACGTGATGGTGAGGGGGTTCGCCGTCCGCTTCGTGATGTGGGTGCCCCACCATCGAACGACGTTGTGCTCGACGACGCACTGCGCGCCGAAGTCGGCGCCGAGGATCAACCCAGCCGGTGGGCCGAGGGGGGGCACCGTGAACGGGGGGGCGGCGTCGCGCGGGCCTCCGGCGGTGCTCGGCGGTGGAGCGGATGCGTCGTCCGCGTGGATCGGGGGAGCTGGCCCCGGCGGCGTGCGGCAGGAGAGCAGCGCGGCCGGGAGCGCGAGGCCCGCGAGGGTGAGGCTCGCTGCGCGGAGAGCGTCGGCTGGAGCGGAGCGGCGCGGGCGCACGTCAACCCTGCGGGGCGGCGGTGGCCAGCGCGGCGGCCGCCCACGTCTTCGCCGTCTGGCTCGCGCCGGAGAGGGACCCGCCGAGGAACCATTTGAGGGCGCCGGAGACGTGGGTGTACGACGCGGCGAACGTCGTGCCGTAGTCTCCGCCCCCATTGGCATAGCCTGCGCCCCCGATCGCCGCGCCGAACTGGCGGGCAGTGATGTCGTTGCGCGCGAGGGCCCGGCCGACGGGTTTCCAGGGCGCGATCGACTCGACGACCCACGGCTGGACGTTCGCGTCCTGCGGGGCGCCGTACTGCAGATCGAGCTGCGCGTTGATCATCGCCGGGATGTTGATCTGGCCGGTGATGCGGTTGAGGAAGACCGGGTTGAAGACGCCCGAGGGGTTGCCCGCGTTGCCTCGGGCCCCGGATTCCGGCACCGCGCCGCGCTTCCTGAAAGCCTCGAAGAGGGCCGCCGTGTCCCCCTTGGGGAGGACCTGGACCGAGAACCAGTTGCCGATGCTCGCGTTCGGCCCGGCGGCGCCGAAGCCTGCCTCGAAGGTGTGGCACGGCAGGAAGATGGCGTTCCTCGTCGGGAGGTTACGGCCGGCGAGGGCGCGGAACCCGTAGAGGAAGACCTTCACGATGTTGACCGCCTTCCGCGCCGAGAGGAAGCCGGTGACGATCTTCTTGTCGTCGGCGAGCTCGTCGTCCGTGAACTTCGCGTCGATCAGGCCGAGGAGCTCGGCCACCGGCTCCGGCGTGGCGGCGGAGGTGCTGCCCGAGGAGCCCTGGGGCGTGCCCGATTGGCCGGCGCGCGTCGGATCCGGGTCGATGACGTGCACCTGGAGGTGGATCCAGTGCGCGCCGCTGCTGTCCGTCACCTCGATCATCGCGGTCCCTGCGCTCGCGCCGTCGAGCCGCAGGACCCGGTTGTCGCCGGCGGACGACTCCTGGATGGGGTTTGCGATCACGTCGGTGTTGTTCGAGAGGACCTTCAGGCTCGCCGCGCCATACAGATTGACGGCGACCTGCCTCGTCCCCGTGGGGATGTCGATCTTCCAGACCTCGTGCGGCGCGTGCGGGTCGTCCTGCTTCTCGTAGTAGACGACGCCCTTCGGAACGAGCTGCGAGTCGCTGGGCCCCCAGAAGTGCGCCATGGATCGACGGCGATGCTACGTGGCCGAGTGCCCCAGCACAACGCGCTCGGGTCGGGCTGACATCGCCTCCCCGTAAAGGAAAGGCGCGGGTCTGGTGGCGAAGGAGAGGGACCGGGTCACGAAGAGGAGCGACCGTGCATGGAACGGCACGCGCCTGGCCGCGAAGGGGAGGGGACCGGGTCGCGAAGAGGAGCGACCGGGTCACGAAGAGGAGCGACCGGGCAGGGAAAGGCACGCGCCGGGTCGCGAAGGGGAGGGGACCGGGTTGCGAAGAGGAGGGACCGGGCAGGGAAAGGCCCCGGCCTGGTGGCGAACGGGAGGGACCAGGTCGCGAAGCGGAGGCACCGGGTTGGGAAGAGGAGGGACCGGGCAGGGAAAGGCCCCGGCCTGGTGGCGAACGGGAGGGACCAGGTCGCGAAGCGGAGGCACCGGGTTGGGAAGAGGAGGGACCGGGCAGGGAAAGGCGCGCGCCTGGTGGTGAAGGGGAGGGACCGGGCAGGGAAAGGTTCGGGCCCGGTGGTGAACGGGAAGGACCGGGTCGCGAAGTTGAGGCGCCTACTCGTCCGTGGATCCGCCGAGCGAGGACATCCCGCCCCAGGTGCCGTTCGCGGACGCCTGCCACACGTGGGAGACGGCGTTGTTCGCGTCGTGGACGAACACCTCCAGCCGGCCGTCGGCGTTGGTGGCGGCGGTCCCGGGATCACTCGATCATCATCGCCAGACCCCCGCCGGAGTCTGTCACCACCGCGGTCTGGCCGGGCGCGATGCTCATGGGCCGCGTGGCGAAGTCCGCCGGGTTCAGCTTCATCCCCGGCTGAACGGGGAAGCCGACGACGGCGGTGAGGCAAGGCCCGGCGGGCAGCGGGATTACGCAACCGCCGTACGGGGGCGGGTTCCCCACCTGCGATGCGACAGGAAAGCCCTCGGATGGCTGCTGGAAGATCACCACCTCTTGCGGGACGCCGGTCTGGTTCTGGACGATCACCTGGTCGCTCATCGTGCTCCCTTCTGCGGAGGTTCGGGGAGCACCGTATCGCCTGCCCGCTGCCGCAGATAGAGCGCGTCGAGCGCCTGGGTGGTGTCGGCCTCCCCGCCGGCCCAGATCGCGAACGTGAACAAGCTCGGCGGGAGCCGCTGGACGGGGTTCACCTCGACGACGCTCGCGCCCGCTCCCTTGCCTTCTCCCCCGGAACGGGCTTCCCTCCCGCCCGATGAAAGCGTCGGTCTTCCTCATCGGATCCATCGTGCTCGGCGTCCTGATCCTCGTCACGTCCGTCGGCGCCTTGCGGGAGACCGGCTCCAAGGATCAGCCCTCGGGCTCTCGCTTCGGCCCGATGCTGGCATGCGCGATGGGCGTGCTCCTCGTCGTGCAGGGGATCCTCGGGCTGCTGCGGAGCTGGGTATAGTGCGGTGCGTCGTCGCGCTCGGGCTCGGGCTCGGGTCTGTTCGAGGATCCTGTTCGGTGATTCAGCGCCCGCCCTTCGCGTAGGTGCCCATGAGCGTCGCCTTCGCGAGCACGTGGCCTTTCATCACCCGCTCCAGGTCTCGCCGCGACGGCTCGCCCATGTCCGGCAGCGTGCGGTCGAGCGCGTACAGCTCGAAGAGGTAACGGTGGCGCCCCACCGGCGGGCTCGGCCCACGCCAGCCGGGCTCGCCCCAGTCGGTGCGACCCTCGTGCGTGCCCTGCGGTAGCTCGCCGGGCGTCGCGCCCTCGGGGAGCGAGCGGGCGGAGGCGGGGAGGTCGTAGAGCAGCCAGTGGACCCAGTCGCGCCTCGGGGCGTGCGGATCCGGCGCGTCGGGATCGTGGACGACGAGCGCGAGGCTCAGCGTCCCGTCCGGAGGATCGGTCCAGCGCAGCGCCGGCGAGATGTCGTCGCCGTCGCTGGTGTGGCGCGCCGGGATCGGCTGGTCGTTCACGAAGCTGGGAGACGTGAGGTCGAAACTCATGCGCGGGCGGAAAGCACCCGCCATGCCGGACGCGCGCGCCCCGGGGCGGGCGAGCGCGGGCGTCGTGGACGGCGCGCACCGTACCCGGGAATACCCGGGCGATTCGTTGGTTTGGGGGGGTATGCCCTCCCTCCCTTCGAAGGCGCGCCATGGCCTCCGTGACCTCGCCTCCATCCTGGCCGCGGCGGCCGTCGCCCTCGTCACGCGATCCTCGCTCGCCGACCACTACGTCGTCCCCACCGGATCCATGCTGCCCACGGTCCAGCTCGACGATCACGTGATCGTCAGCAAGCTCGCCTACGGCGTGCACCTCCCCCTCGTGCCGGGCTACGTCGCTCACTTCGACGGCCCGGCGCGCGGGGACGTGGTGGTGCTCACGGCGCCCGACACGGGCATCGTCCTGCTCAAGCGGGTGGTCGCGCTCCCGGGCGACCGGGTGCGGGTGCACGACGGGAAGCTCGAGGTGAACGGCAAGCAGGTGCCCGTCGAGCAGAAGAACGGCGTGCCGGAGGAGGAGCTCGGCAAGCACCCGCACGCGCTCGACCTCTCGGACGGCGGCGGCCCCGACCTCGGCCCGCTGACCGTGCCGGCCGACCGCTACCTCGTGCTCGGCGACAACCGCGGCAACAGCCGCGACGGCCGCTACTTCGGGTTCGTCGCCCGCGACGCCATCATGGGTCACGTGGAGGGCGTGCTCATCCGCGGCGGCCACCCGACCTGGATCGGGCTCTGAGCCGCTTTCCCCCAGACCTCACCCCCCCCCCAGCCCCCCTCTCCCTCGGGAAACGCTCTGCCTGCCCGAAATGCAGACGGCGAGGGAGAGGGGGGAGCCGGACGACGTCTCCCCCCTCTCCCTCGCCGATCAGGGAGGGCAAGACGATCAGGGAAAGAAGCGAGGGAGAGGGGGGCCGGGGGGGTGAGGTCTGGATGCGCCGGGAGACCGGCATGAGGAAGCAGGTGAGCTGGATGAGGAGACACCAACGAGTCGAGCAAGTCCTGCCCCGGGAGGAGTCCACCACCCGGGAAGCCCACCCTTGCGCAGCGTGGGGCGACCCACGAGGCGAAGCGTAGGGGGGCGCGTGAGCGGGCCGGGCGATAGAGCCTCGAAACACCCTATTCCGGGCACAGAAGCCAACGCCGTCAGACCAGGCGGAAGGCCATGGCAGGGGTCCGAACAACGTGGACCTGGACCTGCTGCTGACGCGGGGTCGTGGAGTTCGGCAAGCTCACATATGCCTCACGCACGGGAACCGGGAGACCTCGGAGGAGACCCGCCGTCGATGGTGGACGGCGGGTCGCTGCGGGAAGGCCAGCAGGCCGCACTCCGCAGGGGCTCCGAGGAGTCGGACGCGGGCATGGTACCGGAGAAGCCGGCGAAGACGCGGGTAACGCCCGTCGAGTCGGTGGAGGAACGGGCCGCGGCCGAGGGGAAGTCCGCCCACGGAGACGCGCGCCGGGCACAGGACCGGGGACGCGCGCCCACGCAAGTGGAGCGGATTGGACAGCGAGCGCAAGGAAGGGAAGGGGAGCGGTTCAACAACCTGCTGAGCGCGCTGAAGGTGCCGTTGCTGAAGGAGGCGTACCAGCGCCTCCGAAGGTCGGCGGCTCCGGGCGTCGATGGCGTCACCTGGGACGAGTACGGCGGGCATCTCGATGCGCGCTTGCTCGACCTTCAGGACCGCATTCATCGAGGCAGCTACCACCCGCAGCCGGTGCGGCGCGTGCACATCCCGAAAGGTGATGGTCGCACGCGTCCGCTCGGTATTCCGGCACTGGAGGACAAGGTTGTCCAGCAGGCGGTGCGGATGGTGCTGGAGCCCATCTTCGAGGCCGCGTTCAAGGGCTTCTCGTACGGCTTCCGGCCTGGCCGGTCGCAGCACGACGCCCTGAACGCGCTCGCGGAGGCGATCAGCCGGAAGGTGAACTGGGTGCTCGACGCAGACATCCGGTCGTTCTTCGACACCATCGACCACGGATGGATGCAGCAGTTCCTCGAGCACCGGATCGCGGACCGGCGCATGGTGCGGCTGCTGATGAAGCTGTTGCACGCAGGCGTCATGGAGGACGGCGAGCTGCGCGAGGTGGAGGAGGGGGCGCCGCAGGGCGGGAACGTGAGCCCGCTCATGGCGAACATCTACCTGCACTACGCGCTCGACCTGTGGGTCCACCAGTGGAGGAAGCGGTTCGCGCGCGGTGAGGTGTACATCGTGCGCTACGCCGACGACTTCGTGATGGGCTTCCAGCACGAACAGGACGCGCTCGCGATGCGGGAGGCGCTCGCCTCTCGCCTCGCGAAGTTCGGCCTGGAGCTGCACCCGGACAAGACCCGGGTGCTTCGGTTCGGGCGGTTCGCCCACGAGAAATGCGAGCGCGAGGGGCACAAGCGCCCCGAGACGTTCGACTTCCTCGGGTTCACGCACATCGCCGGGCAAGACCGGCGGGGCGGGTTCCAACTGAAGCGCCGCACCTCACGGAAGAAACGCCAGGCGAAGCTGGAGGGTTTACGTGGGCAAATGCGCCGGCGCCGGCACCAGCCGGTCCCGATGCAGCACGCATGGCTCTCCAGCGTGCTTCGAGGGCACTACCGCTACTACGGCGTGCCCACGAACAGCCGAGCGCTGGGGTCGTTCCGCGAGCGCGTCCGCCAGAGCTGGCACGACCAACTCCAACGGCGGAGCCAACGCGCACGGTGGGACGCTACCCAGCTCGCGGCCTTCGCCAGGCGGTTTCCACTTCCGTTGCCGAAAATCCACCATCCCTGGCCTTCCCTACGCCACGCGCGTCCGTCGACCCGAGGTGGGAGCCCGGTGCGGGAAATCCGCTCGCCGGGCTCTGTCCGGGGGGCGGCCCGAGCTGACCGATGAGGGTCAG
Organism: uncultured delta proteobacterium; assembly: GCA_963827955.1. GTDB lineage: Bacteria > Myxococcota_A > Polyangia > Polyangiales > Polyangiaceae > CAWHDJ01. The sequence goes on from CAWHDJ010000019.1 coordinate 426,088, forward strand.
CGAAGGGCCGTCCCTACCGGGACTGCGCGAGAGCGCGCGAGCGAGCGCCCGGATGTGGGCCGGCCCCGTCCCGCAGCACCCCCCGACGATCGTCGCTCCCGCCCGCACCCACGCCTCCGCCAGCGCCGCGTAGCGCTCGGCGTCGGGCGCCTCCGTCCACCGGCCGAGGCAAAGGAGCGGTGGATGGCGGAGACGACGTTGGGCGCGTGTTCGAGGGCGAAGGCGCTCCACGCGGGCGCAGGGGTGGGCACGCCGCGCGCCGCGAGCTCGGTGCCGAGGGGGCCGTCGAGGAGCGTGATCAGGGGTGGGGCGAATGGGGCGCTTCCATCGTAGCCGGTGTGTGCGGCGTGACACGCGCAAGTCCGCGAATCGTCTCGAAGTCCCTGACTCTCCCTGCTAGAGAGCCCGCGCCGTGCGCCGCCCCGCTTCTTCCTTCGCCGCCTGCGTGCTGCTCTTCGTGGCCGCGGCCGGCCACGGCGAAGCCCGCGCCGACGAGCAGCCTCCGCAGGCCGCAGCCGCGCCTCCCGCTCCGCCTCCCACGCCGAGCGCTCCGGAGCCCGCGCCGGCGCAGGAGTGGTACAGCGTCCACTTCCAGTCCACGGTCGCCACCCAGTACCACCCGAGCTTCTCGGCGAAGTACAGCGGGCAGAACAGCATGTCGCCGGACGCCGAGGCCGCGACGGCGTTCGTGAGCTCCATCTACACCGACGTGCGCCTCTGGAAGGGCCCCGAGGTGCTGTTCACGCCGGAGATGAGCGGGGGCAAAGGGCTCAGCAGCAGCCTCGGCGTAGCGGCCTTCCCGAACGGCATCGTCTACCGCGTGGGCAACCCCGCTCCGCAGGTCTACCTGGCGCGCCTCGCGCTCCGGCAGACGTTCAACCTCGGCGGCGGAAAGGTCTCGGTCGACGCCGGGCCCAACCAGCTCGCGGGCACGCGCGACCGGGACACGCTCACCATCAGCGTCGGCCGCCTCGGCGTCACCGACGTCTTCGACGGCAACAAGTACGCGCACGACCCGCAGTCCCAGTTCTTCAACTGGGCGCTCTTCGCCGCCGGCGCCTGGGACTACCCGGCGGACACGCGCGGCTACACCTACGGCGTCCTCTCCGATCTCTCCGTCTCGTGGTGGTCGCTCCGCGCCGGCGTCGCCTGCGAGCCGCGGTACGCGAACCTCCAGGAGATTGACTGGCGGATCGACCGGGCGCACGGGGTCATGGTCGAGGCGGAGGCGCGGTACGCGCCCTTCGGGCGGCGGGGCAGCGCGCGCGTGCTCTTCTTCGCCAACAAGAACCGCGCGGGGAGCTACCAGGAGGCGCTCGACGTCGCCTCGGCGACCGGGGCCCCGCCCAACGTCGCCGCTACCCGCGCCTACGACCGGACGAAGTACGGCTTCGAGCTGAACCTGGACCAGGACATTACCTCGTCGCTCGGCGCCTTCGCCCGCCTGAGCTGGAACGACGGCGCCACCGAGAGCTGGACCTTCACCGAGATCGATTGCAGCGCCTCGTTTGGCCTCGTCCAGAGCGGCACCCCGTGGCGCCGGCCGAACGACCAGATTGGCGCGGCGGTCGTGGTGAACGGCCTCTCGGACGTGCACGAGCGGTACCTCGCCGCCGGCGGCTACGGCTTCATCCTCGGCGACGGCGCGCTCGACTACGGCCCCGAGATGGTCGCCGACTTCTATTACCGCGCCGTGCTCTTCGACCACTTCGGTCTCTCGCTCTTCTACCAGCCGGTCGTGAACCCCGGGTACAACAAGGATTGCGGCCCGATCCACATCTTCTCGGTCCGCCTCCAGGCAGCGTTCTGAGGACCCATGCCCCTCCGCCTCCCTGTACCCGCGTGGCTCCTCCTCCCGGCGCTCGCCGCGCTCGCCACGCTTGCCACCTTGGCGGGGTGCGACTCCCACGCCGACAACGTTTGCTCCGACATCGGCGACTGCGCGCAGGGCGGCAGCTACTTGTTCGTGGAGGCGTGCCAGACCCAGGCGCAGGATTCTGTCGAACGAGGCGAACGCCTCGGGCTGCGGCGCGCTCTACGACGACTACTACGCCTGCGCCGACGCGAGCTACGACTGCACCGGCATCACGCCGACCTTCGCCGGCTGCGACGGCAAGCTCGCCGCCCTGGAGGGCTGCCTCGGGAAGGCGGAGGCGAAGAACGCCTGCGGCATGCTCGACGCGGCGCTGGCCGCTTGCCCGGGCGGCGCCGACGCCGGTGCTCCCGTCGACGCGGGATCGAGCGCCACGCCCGACCCGCCTTGCTCCATCGGCGGGGTCTGTCAGGCGCACTGCTATCTCACGAGCGTCGCGAACGTCTGCGCCCCCCAGCCCGCCGAGCTCGGCGCGTTCTCGCAGTGCGCGTCTCAGTGCACCTTCTGAGCGCCGCCCGCGGGCATCGCGAAGCCGCAGTTCACGTACACCGGCCCCGAGAACCCCTCATCGATTCTGCGCCCGGACGAGCGCGCAGCGCCCCGCCGGCACCTCGATGCGCGCGACGTGACCGGGCTCCGGCATCGCAACAGCGACCCCGTCGCGGTAGATGACGACCCGTTCCGCCCGCGCGCCCCCAAAAACCTCCACCTCGCTCCCGCTCTCGATCGCGCCGCCCACGCCCACCCAGGGCCCCCCGGGCGCGCGCACCTCCAGCGAGCAGGCCTCGGGGCTCTTCACGCAGACGCGCCCGGCGAGGAGCGCGTCGCGCACGGCCGCCCCCGTGCGGTGCTCCGCGAGCACGAAGGTGGTAGCGCGCAGGAAGTCGGAGTGGCTGTCGGTGCCGCCCACGGGCGAGATCCGGCGGCCGGAGGCGATGATCTCCTGGTCGATCCGGTCGAGGACGCCCCGCACGCTGAGGTCCACGTCGCCGAGGAGGAAGCGGTCGCGGAGCTGCGCGACGGCGGCGTTGTACGCCTCGAAGCCGAACGCCAGCCGGTGCACCGCCCGGATTCTCCGGCGGCGCCGCGGTGCGCGAGGTCCACGGCCGCCAGGACATGTCCGCCCGCGCGGCCGCGAAGATGGAGTGCAGGGGCGTGACGAGCGGGTGGTTGACGACGAGCAGCCCGCCGCCTTCCACCCAGCGCTCGAAGAAGCGCTCCGGGCTCTTCCGGGCGACCTCGAGCGGCACGTCGGCGAGCACCTGGTCGAGGTCGGCGAAGGAGGCGCCCACGTGGCCGTAGCGAGGGTCGGTGTACTCGAAGCCGGGGATGAAGATCGTGCGCGACGCGGACGCGAAGGCGCGGCGCATCCCGGCGGCGCCCGCGGCGGCGCTCGCGCGGAGGGCTGGGTCGGCGAAGAAGCGCTGGGGCAGGTGCGGGGTGAGCACCACGAAGTCGAGGCCCTCGTCGGCGGCGAGCTCATCGTCTCGTCCACGCCGCGCCGCACGTCCCCGGGGGAGTCCGGCGGGCTGACGTGGCAGTGCAGGTCGCCCGCGAGCAGCTCGTAGCGAGGCGCCGCGTCGCGTGCGCCGGCGGGCTCGGGTGCCCCGCGCTCGACGCGGTTGACGCGATTGGGGCGAAAGGCGCTGACCATCGCCGCCCGCTCGAAAGCGTGCGGGTTGCAGCCCACGAGGGCGGAGGCCGCGAGGGCGAGGGCGGCGAAGGGGGCCCGAGCAGCGGGGCGCATCGCCCGCACCTTGGCACGATTCGCCCTTCTCTGCCCTGCCGAGCCCGAGCCCGCGCCCGAGCCCGCGCCCGAATTCGCCGGAAATCGGGCTCGGGCTCGGGCTCGGGCTCGGGCTCGGCTGAGAGTAGGCAAAGGCACTGGCAGTGCGCTAACGTACTGGGCTCGTCCAGATGACCCAGGGAGCGCCGCGCGGTCGCGACACGGATGCAAGCGGAGGCGACGGGCGTCCCTCGGTGCGCCTCGCGGGCGAGGTCGTCGCGGACAAGTACGTGCTGGCGCAGCCGATCGCCCGCGGCGGGATGTCGGAGGTGTGGCTCGGCACGCACCAGGCGCTCAAGACGCCGGTGGCCATCAAGTTCGTGGACCCGCAGCTCCTGCGCGACCCGGCCAAGTGGCAGGAGGCGCTCGAGCGCTTCCGCTTCGAGGCGCAGATCTCGGCCCAGCTGGCCGCGCGCACCCGGAACGTCGTCGCCGTGATGGACGCGGGGTCGCACCTGGGCGTCCCGTACCTCGTGATGGAGTACGTCACGGGCCGCACCCTCGACGCCGAGGTGCTCGCCTCCGGCCCGCTCTCACCGGAGCGCTTCGCCGACGTGCTCGACCAGGTTGCGGACGCGCTCGGCGCCGCGCACGCCCTGGGCATCCTGCACCGCGACCTGAAGCCCTCGAACCTGCTCGTCTGCGAGGCGGCCAGCGCCGACGGCAAGCCCTTCGTCAAGGTCGCCGACTTCGGCGTCGCGAAGGCGATGGACACGAACCTCGCCGTCGACAGGCCGCGCGACACGCAGCGCGGCGAGATTGTCGGCTCGCCCGCGTTCATGAGCCCCGAGCAGCTCCGCGACGCCGCGAGCGGGGACGGGCGCAGCGACCTGTGGTCCGTCGGCGCCGTCGCGTACGAGGCGCTCACGGGGCGCACCTGCTTCGACGGCAGGACGCTCATGGACACGTTCGCCGCGATTGCGGTGGGGCGCTACCTCCCGCCGTCCAGCGTGCGGTCGGACCTCCCCCGCGGGCTCGACGCGTGGTTCGCGCGCGCGCTCGCCGTCGACCCGGCCCAGCGCTTCGCCTCCGCGCAGGAGATGGCGCAGAGCTTCCGGGCGATCGTCTCCGGCAACGCAGGGGCCTCGCGGCGCCCGCTCGTCCTCGCGGCCCTCATCGCGTCGGCGGCGCTCTTCGCCGCCGGCGTGGGCTTCTTCCTGCTCCGGGGCGCGTCCCCCGCGCCCATCCCCGCCGCCCGACCGGATGCGCTCGCCCTGTCCTCGCCGGCCGCCCCGGCCCCCGTCTCTCCGAAGGCCACCGCATCGGCGGCCGCCGTCGTCGCGCGCCCCTCCGCCGACAAGCCCGACAAGCCCGCGCCGTCGCCCGCGCCCGCGCACCCGCAGGCCGTCCGCGCGTCGGTCACCCTCCCCGCGACCCCCAGGCCCGCCGCCGCGCCCGCGCCGGCCCCGAAGCCGAGCCGCCCCAGCAAAGGCATCGATCCCAGTGAGATCCAGTAGGGAAGCACTCCCCGCGCTCGTGACGGCGGCCCTGCTCCTGGCCGCGGCGCCCGCGCGCGCCGACGACTCGGAGGCCTTCTTCGCGCAGGGCCGCGCGCTCCGGGCCGAGGGCAAGTGCGCCGAGGCCGTCGTCGCCTTCAAGCGCGCGCTCGAGCTCAGGCCGCAGGGCCTCGGCTCGCTCCGCAACGTCGCCGAGTGCGAGGAGTCGCTCGGCGAGCTCGCGTCGGCGCGCACGGACTGGTGGAGCCTGCGGCGCGCCGTCCTCCAGTCGAACGAGCCGAAGTACGTGGGCTGGGACAAGGACGCCGAGGCGGCCTACAAGCGCCTCGAGAGCAAGGTCGCGCACCTCACGGTGCACCTCGAGGGCGTCTCCTCGGAGCGGGCGCGCGTGAAGGTCGACGGCAAGCCCCTCGACCCGCGCCTCGTCGGGGTCGAGCTGGAGCGCGACCTCGGCCCGCACGTCATCGAGGCCTCGTTCGACGCGGCCGGGTCGCTCGTCGAGAAGAGGACGCTGACGGTGGGCGCCCACGAGGTCGTCACGCTGACCATCCCCGCGCCCGATCCCGCGATCGCGGCCCAGGCGGCCACGCCCGCGGCCGACGCGGACGCGGAGACGCGCCGCGCGCGCTTCCGGATGGCGGGCATCGCGGCGCTCGCGGCCGGCGGGGTGGGCGCCCTGGGCCTCGGCATCTCGGCCGGCGTGAGGGCGAGCGCGCTCTCGTCGTTCGACGCCTGCGCGCCGACGTACCAGGGGTGCCCGACCAGCCTGCAGGGCGAGGAGAGCAAGGGCCGGACCGCGACGGCGTTCGCGAACGCGTTCGGCGTGATCATGGTCGCCGGCATCGCGGCCGGCGTGCCGCTCGTCGTCCTCGGGTGGCGCAAGACCGAGCCGCAGACGAGCGCGCCGCCGACGAGCGAGCCGCAGCCCAGCGTGAGCCTCTCGGTGGCCCCCACGCTCGGAGGTGCCGCGATCCACGCGGCCTGGAGGTCATGGTGAGGCACGTCCACGTCGCGCTCGCGGTCGCAGCGGTGGGGGTCGTCACCGCCGTCGCCTGCTCGTTCCCCACGATTGGCTACCAGGAAGCGACCGGCGGGGGCGGGAAGACCGCGCAGAGCAGCTCCACGAGCGGGAGCGGGAAGACCACGGCGAGCTCGACCCACGCGAGCGCCTCGGCGTCGGGCGCGGGCGGCGGCGGCACGGGGGGCGCGGGCACGGGCGGCGGGAGCACGGGGGGCGCGGGCACGGGCGGCGCGGGTACGGGCGGCAGCAGCTCCAGCGCCTCGAGCGCGAGCTCCAGCTCCGGCAACGGGTGCGTGGACCCGGCGCAGCCGTGCGACTGCGACGGCGACGGCGACAACGCCAACACGGCGGAGTGCGACTACGACGGCGGCGACTGCAACGACCACGACCCGCTGGTCAACTCGAAGCAGACGATGTGGTTCGACACGCCCGGGACCAACGGCTGGGACTACAACTGCGACGGGAACGCGGAGTACCAGTACACCGACATGCTGGACTGCAGCATCTGGAACTTCACCTGCGACACGTCGACCCAGAAGTGGGACACGGGCGGCTCGCCGCCCGGCTGTGGGGAGTCGGGGGCGTACGGCACGTGCATGGCCGGCTTCTTCTCCTGCAACGGCGGGGACCTCGGCATGCGGGTGCAGGGCTGCCACTGAGCGCAGCTTCGCCGACCCCCGAGGAAGCGGGCAGCGGTGCGCCGGACATGGCGTGCGGGCTACCGGCGAGGCGGCCTGCGCGAGTCCCGCTTCGCCGGCGCGGGTGACGGCGCGTCCTCCTCGCCGCGGGGAAGGGGAGGCGGCAGCGCGCGGCGCGCGCGGGCGGCGTTGGCGGGCGGGGGCGGAAGGGGAGGGGGCTCCCAGGGCTGGCGCATCGCCTTCTCGGGCACGGGGGCCGTCGGAACGTTCGTCCGCGAGGGGCGCACGGCGCGCGCGTCCACGACGCTCCGCCGGGCCGCGTGGGCCGGCGTACCGTCGTCGAGCTCCAGCCAGGAGGTGTCGACCTCCATCGTCTCGCGGCGCGGGGGCCCGGCGGGGGGGGGCCCGCCGGGGCCGGCGGGCATGGGGGGCGGCACCGCGGCCTGCATCTTCCGCGACGGCCGCCGCATCTCGGTGGACGGGCGCCGGCCTTGCTTGGGCGCGTCCTCTTCCGCGGGCTCGAGCCAGGAGGTGTCGACCTCCATCGTCTCGCGGCGGGGAGGCGGCGGCGGGCGGCGGGTGGGGACTTTGTTCGAGGCCACGGCCGATCGTAGCCACGACGTAGCGCCGGGACCAGAGGGTTGTCGGCCTCCCGGGCGCCTCGCACGGAGGTCCGGGCGTGCCCCGCCGGACGGGAATGGACCCTCCGAGCCTCCTATTATCGTTTTCCCGACGCGACAGCCGAGCCCGTCGAGGCTAATCCTCATCTTCGTCACGCGCGGCGAACGTACGTATTCGACGTATGCATTCGACCTCGCGCAATCCCTAGATCATGCTGACACGCCGAGGCCCCAACGCGGGCGCCCGACTCGCGAGCTTCCCCCGCGCGCGGCACGTGGCCCTCGCGCTCCCGCTGATCGCGCTCCTCTACCAGCTCGTGAGGCGCTCCGAGGAGCCCGTGGAGCACATGGTCACCATCGTCCCCGACGATGCGTTCTATTACCTGAGCCTGGCGCGCCATTTCGCGACGTCCGGTGTCTGGACCTTCGACGGGGGCGTGAGCAAGACGAGCGGCTTCCACCCGTTCCACGCGTACGTGTGCGCGCTCGTCTTCCGCCTCTTTCCGCACATCTCCGCCGCGACGGTGCTGGTGGTCCACGCCTGGATCGGCGTGGTGGCCACGGCGATCGGGCTCTGGTGCGTGATCCGCACCGTCCGCCCCGCGTCCGGCGAGCCGGCCGTGCTCGGGGTCGCCCTGGTCGCGGTGGCGCCGAACTTCCTTCAGCAGGCGACGAACGTCATGGAGTGGCACTGGGTGGTGCTCTTCACCGCGGTCTGCATGCTCGCGATCGTCGAGGGCCGCGCGCGGCTCGCGTTCGCGGCGGGGCTCGCCGCCGCCCTGTCGCGCAGCGACGCGCCCCTCGCCATGGCGGCCGCGCTGGCCGCGGCCTGCGTCGTCGCGCGCATGCGCCGGAGCCGGGCCTTGCTCCGGCCCTCCGTCCTCGCGTTCGCCGGCGCCGCCGCCGGCTTCGCGGCCGTCACGGCCCACAACTACGTCATCTCGCACCAGCTCGTCCAGTCCAGCGCCAGGATCAAGGCGTTCTGGGGGACCATCGACGGCTACAGCCTGCGGTACGCGCTCGAGATCGCCACGCGCGCGGCGGCGCCGGGGTCGCTGCTCATCGAGGGCGGCCGGCACTCGATCAAGATGGTGGCGGCCGTCCACGCCGCGTTCGCCTTGCTCCTCGTGGTGATCGTGCGCGTGTTCCCGCCGCCGGCGGAGCAGGAGCAGGAGCAGGAGCAGGAGGACGGGTCCGCCCGTGACAGGCGCCTCTTCCTCGCGGTATTCGCGCTCCTGGCCACGGCCGGCTACGTGGCCCTCTACGGCACCACCTCGGCGGCGATCCAGACCTGGTACACGGCGAACTTCGTCGTCCCTGCCTGCTTCCTCTATCCCCTCTGCCTCCGCCCGCTCTGCTTCCGGCGCGCGGGTGCGGCGCTCTTCGTCGGGCTGTCGGCGCTCGCCGTGCTGGGCGTCCGCGTCGCCGACACCGGGCCCTACCCGATGTACCCGCACGTGATGCACGCCGGGCTCTGGCTCAAGAGCTACGGGCCGCCGGGGCGCGTGGGATTGTGGAACTCCGGGGTGCTCAACTTCTTCGAGGGCGGAGACGTGGTGAACCTCGACGGCCTCACCAACGACGACGTGGTGCCGTACATCATGGCAGACAAGCTGCACTGCTACATCCTCGCCAAGGACATCCGCTACGTCATGGACTTCGAGATGATGGTGGGCGGAAATTGCACCGTGCGCCACAAGGACGGGTGCCCCCCCTACCCGGCGCTCGGCGGGTACACGAGCGGGCTCTTCGTCCGGAGCCTCAAGCCCGAGCCGTGTTCCCCGAGACACGGGTGGACGACCCGTCGATTTACGGTATCAACCTCACCCTCTACGCGGTGGACCCGGCCGTCCTCGGGAGCGCGCACGACTGCGGGCCCGAGCGCGTGTCGACGCGGTGACCCGCGATCCCGATGCGAGGTATTGGACCATGGTACCCATCGTGCTCCGGCGCCTCGGTGCGCTCGCTCTGAGCTTCGCCCTCGCGGCCGTGACCGTGGAGATCGGGCTGCGCCTCGCGTACCCCGCGGAGACGCGGCACTACGTCCATCCCCCCGGGTGACCAGGATCATCCGCCCCGACCCGGCGTGGGTGCAAGGCGTCTCGGCGGAGCTCCGGTTCACCATCAACAGCCAGGGGATCCGCGGGCGGGAGCCCTCCGCCGACGAGTACCGGATCCTGGCCGTCGGCGGCAGCACCACCGAGTGCGCCTACCAGGACGACACCAAGGCCTGGCCCGCGGCGGTGGCGACGGCCCTCCCGCGCACGACGGGCGGGCTCCGCGTGTGGGTCGGCAACGCCGGCAAGTCCGGCGCGAACGCCCGCGACAACGTTGTGCAGCTCCAGCACCTCGCGGCCGAGCTGCCGCGCGTCGACATGGCCATCCTCCTCGCCGGCGTGAACGATCTCACGGTCACGCTCGCCGAGGGCGACGCCTACGCGATGCCCGCGCCGATCACCGACCCCGAGGCCCAGCGGGCGCAGACGCGGAAGGCGTTCGCCATCGCGCCCGGGCGCATCGAGGAGCCGTCGACGGACGAGCTGGGCCCTCCGGGGACGCGCTTCTACAAGCGGACGGCGCTCTACCAGCTCCTCAAGCGGGCGAAGGACGCGACGGCGAGCCGTCTCCATCCGAACGGCCTCGTCGAGGACGTGCGAGGGGAGATGTACGAGCGCTGGCGCGAGCACCGGCGCCACGCCCCCCGGATTCCTCACGGAGGCCCCCGACCTCGGCGCGCCGCTCGCCGAGTACAAGCGGAACCTGAACGCCATCACGGATCTCGCCACGGCGCGGGGGATGACGCTCGTCATGATGACGCAGCCCACGCTCTGGCGCGCCGACCTCCCCGAGGAGGCCCGCGCCCTCCTCTGGCTCGGCGGCGTCGGTGAGTTCCAGCAGCAGGCGGGCAGCGCCTACTACTCCGTGGAGGTGCTCGCGGAGACCATGCGCCGGTTCAACGCCGTGATGCTCGACGTGTGCCGCGAGCGCCGCCTCCCTTGCCTGGATCTCGCCGCGCGCATCCCGCGCGACACGACGATGTTCTACGACGACGCGCACTTCACCGACGCGGGCTCGCGCGCCGTCGCCGCGGCGGTCGTCGAGCACCTCCAGAGCCTCCCGGCCTTCGCCCGCGGCCACGGCACGACCAATCGGCCGTCCAGCATGGTCATCTCGCCATGAGCACCAGCGCCCCCCGGTACATCCTCGGCGTCTCCGCGTTCTACCACGACAGCGCGGCCGCGCTGATTCGAGACGGCGAGATCGTGGCCGCCGCGCAGGAGGAGCGGTTCTCCCGCGTGCGCCACGACCACGCCTTTCCCGAGCAGGCGATCGCGTACTGCCTCGGGGAGGCGGGCATCGGGGCGGCCGATCTCGCGTACGTCTGCTTCTACGACAAGCCGCTCAAGAAATTCGACCGCATCCTCGAGACCTACTTCGCCTACGCGCCGAGCGGCTTCGTCTCGTTCCGGCGTGCCATCCCGCTCTGGCTGCGCGAGAAGATCCACACCCAGCGCCAGATCCGGAGCGGGCTCGGCGGCGGCTACCGGGGCCGGATCGTCTTCACGGATCACCACGAGTCCCACGCGGCGAGCGCGTTCTTCCCTTCGCCCTTCGACGAGGCGGCGATCCTCACGTCCGACGGCGTCGGCGAGTGGGCCACCACCACCTGGGGCCGCGGCGAGGGCAACCGCATCCACATCGAGAAGGCGGTGAGCTTCCCCCACTCCGTGGGTCTCCTCTACTCGGCGTTCACGTACTTCACCGGGTTCAAGGTCAACTCCGGCGAGTACAAGCTGATGGGCCTCGCCCCGTACGGCGAGCCAATCTACGCCGACCTCATCAAGAAGGAGCTCATCGACGTCAAGCCGGACGGCTCGTACCGGCTCAACATGGAGTACTTCACCTATCCCTTCGAGCTCAGGATGACGGGAGAGAGGTTCGCGGCCCTCTTCGGCGGCCCGCCGCGGTCGCCCGAGTCCGACATCGGCAAGCGCGAGATGGACCTCGCCGCCTCCATCCAGGCCGTGCTCGAGGAGGTGATGATGCTGACCGTGCGCCACCTCCACGAGGCGACCGGGAAGAGGCACCTCTGCCTCGCCGGCGGCGTGGCGCTGAACTGCGTGGCGAACGGCAGGATCCTGCGCGAGGGCCCGTTCGACGACGTGTGGATCCAGCCCGCCGCGGGGGACGCGGGCGGCGCGCTCGGCTGCGCGATGTTCGCGTGGCACCAGCTCCTCGAGGGCCCGCGCCGCCCTCGGGGGAGGGACGCCCAGAAGGGCTCGCTCCTCGGCCCGCGCTACGGGATGCCCGAGATCCGCGGGGTGCTCGACCGGCGCGGCGCCCGGTACACCGTCTTCACGGAGGAGGCGCGGCTCTGCGATCGCGTCGCCGAGCTCCTCTCCCGGGGGCTCGTGGTCGGCTGGTTCCACGGTCGCATGGAGTTCGGCCCGCGCGCGCTCGGGGCGCGCAGCATCCTCGGCGACGCGCGCAACGAGGCCATGCAGGCCACGATGAACCTCAAGATCAAGTACCGCGAGTCGTTCCGCCCCTTCGCGCCCTGCGTGCTGCGGGAGCGGGCGCACGAGATCTTCGAGATGTCCGAGTCCGCGGAGAGCCCCTACATGCTCCTCGTGACCAGGGTGAGGGAGCGCTACCGGCGGGCGCTCGGCCCGGAGCAGGAGGCGGCGATGAAGGACCCCGACCTCCGCCGGAGGGTCAACGTCTGCCGATCGGATTTCCCCGCCGTCACCCACGTCGACTACTCCGCTCGCATCCAGACGGTCGACGAGGAGCGGCACGGCCGGTACTACCGGCTGATGAAGGCGTTCGAGAAGAGGACGGGCTCGCCCATCGTCGTCAATACGAGCTTCAACGTCCGCGGCGAGCCCATCGTCAACACACCCGAGCAGGCGCTCGACTGCTTCCTCCACACCGAGATGGATGTCCTCGTCCTCGAGGACGCGCTGCTCCTCAAGGAGGATCAGGCGGCGACGGTGGAGCCCGCCGCGCGAGAGCGCCACCTCGCCCGGTTCTCGCTCGACTGAACGATCCGGAGGCCCATGCGCATCTACGAAGATCTCGACAAGCACAGGAACCCGTCGCCGCGCGACCTCGCGAGCTTCGGCCTCGTCTTCGCGGGGGGCATGGCGGCCATCGCCGCCGTCCAGCGCTTCTACCTCGACGCCCCGGGGCGAGCGCTGGTCCTCTTGGCCATCGGGGGCGCGGTCCTGATCCTCTCGCGGGTCCCGCGCGTCGGGCGCCTGCTCTACATCGCCTGGATGGGCCTCGGCCTCACCCTCGGATCCTTCACCGCGCCGATCGTCATGCTCGTCCTGTACGCCGTCGTCATCGTGCCGGTCGGCCTGTACTTCAAGGCGACGAGGCGCGACCTGATGCGGCGCCGGCTGGAGCCAGGCGCGGAGTCGTACTGGGAGGACTATCCCGGGTCCGGTGACCCGGCGAGCTACATCCGTCAATTCTGATCGAAAGGGGGGGCCACATGGCCGATCTCGTGCCGGACCCGGAGCAGGGCAAGAGCGCGTTCGAGCGTAAAGCTGGCCAGAACGGCTCGCTGCCCCGCGAGATCATCGGTTTCCTGGGGCAGAACAAGAAGTGGTGGCTCCTGCCCATCGTGGGCACGTTCGTCGTCGTCGGAGCGCTCGTGCTCCTGTCCACGACCGCCGCCGCGCCGTTCATCTACACGTTCTTCTGAAATCGAATTCAACCGCCAAGACGCCAAGACGCCAAGGAGCAGAGACGCAAGAAGCAAAGAGTTGATTTTGCGTCTTGGCGTCTTGGCGTCTTGGCGGTTAGATCTCCTGCTCGAACAGGTCTTCAGTCGCCCGCGATCTGCTTCGCTTCGGCCCGGTGTGCTCCGGCCGGGCGCCTCGCGAGGTACTGCTTCGCCGCGGAGGCCGCCTCCGCCGCGTGGCCTGCGCGCTGGAGCGCGATGGCGCGGAGGTAGTCGGCCTCGTCGGCGCGCGGGTCGCCCGCGTGTGCGGTCGAGAACGTTTCGAGCTGCGCGGCGCCGCCCGCGTAGTCGCCACGGCGGAGCGCCTGCATGGCGTCGGCGAAGGCGCGCGAGGCCGGCGAGACCTCGGGCGGTGACGGCGGCGCGTGCGCGGGAGCCTCCGGCGCGCGCGCGACGGGGGCTCGCGGCTCGGGGGCCGGACGGTGCGCGTGCGCGGGGGAGGCGCCGCCGGCGGGCTTCGTGCCCTTGGAAGCGGTGGCCACCATCGTCGACGGCGGCGCGCCCACGGCCGGCTCCGCGCTGGCGCTCGGCGACGCGCTCGGCGCGGGCGCGGTGTCGCCGGTCGCGCGCCACGAGCCGCCCGACGGGATGACCGCGGAGAAGCCGGCGTAGCGCAGCTCGACCGTGCCCTCGGCGACGGCGACGCTGCGGATCTTGCCGTGGTCGGCCTCGACGCGGCACGCCGTCCCGCGCACCTCGACCTCGGCGTCACCCGTGCGCACGACGAAGCGCTCGCCCGCCGCGAGCGGGCGCACGGTGAGGTCGAGGGTGCCGTCCTTCAGCGTCACGACCTCGAGCCCCGCCGTGCGCGTGCGCTCGAAGCGGGCGTCGTTCGAGGGGCGCAGCGTCGTCTCGCGCGCCGGCGTGAGGCGCGGCGGCCGCGGCATGTGGAGGGCGACGGGCGCCGCCGCCGGACCCGCCATGCGCGCGCCGGTCCAGCCGAGCGCCGCGGCGAGCGCCATCGCCGCCGCGACGAGCACCGCCAGCCGGCCCCAGGAGGGCGCGCGGGCGGGCGCGAGCTCGGTCGCGCGCCGCAGCAGCGCGAGGCGGGCGCGCTGGTGCTCTAGCGGCGTCGCCTGCGGCCGCGGCGCGCGCACGGCGTCGCCGATGGCGTCGAGATCGCGCGCCGCCGCCGAGCACGCCGCGCACGTGGGGACGTGCCGGGCCATCGACGCGCTCTCCTGCGGACCCAGCCGCCCGTCGCGGAGCGCCTCCACGAGCGGGACCCTCGGGCACACCGGCGTCTTCATCGGATCCCCCTCTCGAGCGCGCGCCGCAGCTCGGCGCGGGCCTCGTGCAGGCGGCGCCACACGGTCCCTGCAGGCACCCCGAGGATCTGCGCCACCTCGCCGCCCGACAGCCCGTTGTACTCCGCCATCACCAGGGTCAGCCTGAGGTGCTCCGGCAGCTTCGCGATCGCGTCCTGGAGGCGCTGCCCCTCCTGGGCGGTGCTCGCGTGCTCCTCCGGCGATCGCACCGGCGTCTTCGGCGCGGCGCCGAACGCGTCGTACAGCGCCCGCAGGCGCGAGAACGTGCGGCGCTTCCGCCGGAGGAGCTGCACCGACACGCCGATCAGGAAGGGCAGCGCCGACGCGCGCCCGTCGAACGATGCGGCCGCGCGCGCCGCGGTGAGGAACGTCTCCTGGACGAGGTCGTCGACGTCCGCGGCGTTGGGCGCGGCGCGCAGGAGGAACTGGCGTACGGCCTCGTGGTGTCGATCGAAGAGCGTGCCGAGCGGCCCGAGATCGCCTTGCACGATCGCCGCGAACAGCGCCGCGTCACTGTCGGCGGCCGCGCCTCTGGCCTCGCGATTCGCCGTCGCCGGCTTCATCGGATCGCCACCTCCAGCCCAGCGCCGAGGCCGAGCGTGTACGCCGGGAGAGGCAACCGGTGATCATCGTGGTCGCCCCCGTCCCCGAGTTGCAGCGGCGCGAGCTCCGCGTCGAAGGCGACGACGGCGCGCAGCACCTTCGTGAACGGGATGATCGCCCGCGCGTCCGCCCCGATGTGCAGGTCGACCTGCACATCGTCGGGCGCGTGATCGCCTGGCCGGATCAGCACCGCCGCCGATGGCCGGACGCTCGCGCGGAGCTCGACCGGGCCCACGTCGAAGCCGCGCGACGCCGCGGCGCCGAAGCAGACCTCCTGCAGCGATCCGGGCCGGTCGAGCGCCACGGAGGGCCCGTCGTAGCGGACCCAGAGCCCCGCGCCCCAGCGCCCGAACTGCAGCGTGCCGTCGAGGGTGGCCCCGCCCCAGAGGAGGTTGGACTTGCCCGCGTACCGCGGCGCGACGATCGCGGACACGAGCACGCGTGGCCCAGGCAACGGCGCCGCCACGGCCGGCGCCTCTACCGCCGGCGCCTCTACCGCCGGCGCCTCTACCGCCGGCGGCTCGGCGTTCGGCGGCGGGGGCAGGGGCCGTGCGAGCAGCGCCTCCCCGAGCGGCTGGACGTCGTCGGGGTTGGCGACGGGGCGCGTGATCGCGTGGCCCGAGGCGTCCGTGACCGTCAGCATCGCGCCCGTCTCGCCGGCGACGAGATCCACCTGGCCGCCCGCACAGGCCCACGGCAGCCCCACGGTCGCCGTCGACTGCACGAGCGCCTCGACCGCGCGCCGCCACGCCTCCGGCTGGGCGGCGACGCTGGGGCCGACCCGCACGGGGGTGCACGTTTCCGCGGGGGCCTGGGCGGCGGCGAGGGCGATCGCCGCGCCGGCCGCGAGGCTCGCGAGGTGGGTCCGGGAGGGCATGAGGGGCTCTTTGGTATCCCTTCGCCGCCTGACGAGGAACCCTTCGCCGAAATCGGGGGGCGCGGGATCGCCCCGCGAAGGGTCCAGCCTCGGCCGGGAAAGGGGGGACGTGAAGGAGGCAGGTTCGCCGTGAAGCTATCGATGACCCCCATGGAGAAGGTGCGCGCGGCGCGGAAATTCCTCGACGTGAAGCTCCACCAGCGGCCCCTCACCGTCTCGCTGGAGGTCACCAAGCGCTGCAACGCGCGGTGCGACTTCTGCGACTACTGGAAGATCGGCGACCGCGACGAGATGACCGACTTCACCGACGTGGTCCGTCGCTTCGACCCGCTGGTCGTCGTGTTCACGGGCGGCGAGCCGATGCTCCGGCGCGATCTCACGCCCATCGTGAGGTCCATCAAGGACATGCCGGGGTTCCGCTACCTCACGCTGCTGACCCACGGCGGCTTCCTCGGCGAGAAGCGGATCGAGGAGCTGCGTGGCGGCGGGGGTGAACCAGATCAACGTGTCGATGAACTACCCCGACGCCAGGCAGGACCGGGAGCGCGGCATCCCTGGTCTCTTCGAGAAGCTCGAGCGCACGATCCCGAAGATGGTCAAGGAGGGGTACGGGTGCTTCTCCTTCGCGTCGATGCTGATGGTCGACAACATGCACGACGCCGAGCCGCTCATCCGGCTCGCGCACGGGTGGGGCATCAACATCGCCTTCTCGGGCTACAACGACCTGAAGAACAACAACCAGGGCCACTTCGTCGCGCCGGAGAGGATGGACGAGCTCCGCGCCGTCTGCCGCCGGATCATCGCCCTCAAGCGCGAGCTCGGCAACGTGCTCACCTCCGACTATTTCTTCGAGACGCTCCCCGATTTCTACGCCAAGCGCGACCTGCCCGGCTGCCAGGCCGGCAAGATCATGGTGCACGTCTCGCCCACGGGCATGGTCCAGCCCTGCGCGGAGCTGCCGGCGGTGGCCCACTACACCGAGTTCTCCTCCAGGGACTACCAGGGCCCCGGCTGCGGCCGCTGCTTCGACGCCTGCCGCGCCGAGCCCCAGGCCCCGCTCACGCTCCGGCGCATCGCCGAGCTGTCCGGGATGGTCTGACCGCCCCTTCGCACCCTACCTCGCGTCGACGGGCACCGTTCCGAACAGGCGTTTCGCGACCTCGCGCCCGTAGAGCCGGACCGTCAGCCGCACGCGCAGCTCTTCCTCGCTCACGTCGGGGTGCATCTCACGGATCCCTGCGATCGCCAGCTCGCGCACGCCACGGCTCAGCCTCATGGCAGCCTCCAGCCGGCGCTCCGGTGGCATGGCGCGAAGGAGCTCGTGATAGCGGGCCGAGGCGGCCGGGGAGGTGTCTCGCTGCACGTCCGAAGGCTACCATGGCCCGCCTCGGTGCGGCACGCGGCGCCCCCTCGTCGAGGCCGCCCGCCACGCGCGGTGCGCATCACTTCGGGAGCTGTGGCGTGCCCCTCCCGTCCCCGGCGCGGATCGCGCGGACGAGGATCTGGGCGAGGCTCTTGAGCAGGGCGTCGCTCGCGGCCTTCTTGTGGAGCTCGATCTTGTACTTGCCGGCTGGGCTCCGTTCGATGGTCAGCTCAGTCTGGAGGACCGAGAGGGCGGCGGTGACCGTGGCGACGAGGGCGATCGTCTCGCCCATGGGGAAGGTCTCGTGGCTGAGGGTGTCGCGCTCGAGCATCACCTCGATGGCGTTGCCCATCACCGGGTCCTCGACGGCGAGGGCGAGGGCGGCGTTGGCGAGGTCGGCCTGGGTGGGGGCGGGGGCGTCGGTGACCAGGCCGAAGGTTTCGGTGAGGGCTTCGAGGAGGTCGGCGTCGGGGGGCGGGGGAGGGGAGGCGCGGACGCGGGGGCCCGTGATGGTGGAGAGGAGGTTGATGGCGAGGGGGGCGGGGAGGGTGGTGGGGGTCATGTGGGTTGGGTGGCAACGATGCGGTGATTGGGGTGACGAGGTCTCGGGCTCGCCGAATCTTGTCGGCAGCGCCGTCTGCAGCGGTGCCGTCGAGCGCCACCTCGACGCGGTACCTGCCCGGCGCCGCCTCGGCGTGCTCCGTGAGGCGGAAGACCGGGCCTCCACCGTCGACCTGCGCCATGGGGCGCAGGATATCCGTCCCGCCGACGGGGGCGGAGGGGAAAGAGGGGTGGTCGCGCCGCTGTGCAGGCTCACCGAGCGGCTCGGCAAGCAAGACGAGCGGGTGTGCAAGCAAGACGAGCGGCTCGGCAAGCAAGATGAGCGGCTGAGCAAGCAAGACGAGCCGCTCGGCAAGCAAGACGAGCCGCTCGGCAAGCAAGACGAGCGGATGGGCGAGCAAGACGAGCGGCTCGGCAAGCAGGACGAGCCGCTCGGCAAGCAAGACGCGCGGCTCGGCAAGCAGGACGCGCCGCTCGGCAAGCAAAACGCGCGGCTCGGCAAGCAGGACGCGCCGCTCGGCAAGCAGGAGGAGCGGCTCGGCAAGCAAGACGAGCGGCTCGGCAAGCAAGACGAGCGGATGGGCAAGCACGACGAGCGGATGGGCGAGCACGACGAGCGGCTCGGCAAGCACGACGAGCGGCTCAGCAAGCACGACGAGCGGCTCGGCAAGCAAGACGAGCCGCTCGGCAAGTACGACGAGCGGCTCGGCAAGCACGACGAGCCGCTCGGCAAGCACGACGCGCCGCTCGGCAAGCAATACGCGCGGCTCGGCAAGCAGGACGAGCCGCTCGGCTTGACTGCCAGCCAGGTGCGCAACCGTTCAGGCACCCCGCAATCCCCCACGATCCCCCATTGCGCTCGCCCCCCCTGTACGGGTATTCACGGTAAACGTGTACCCCTGGGAACTGAACCCCGTCCTGACGGAGGACCGGCTCGTCGCCCTGGCCCGCGCCGCCGTCAGCGCCCGCAACCGCGCCTTCGCCGAGGCCGACCGTGCCGCCGGCGACACCAACTGGGGCCTGGCCTGCAAGGCCCACGAGCGGCTGATGTTCGCCCTCGGCCGCCTCGCCCACGACGGCGAGCACCCCTGGCTGAGCGTCACGCGCGACGGGCTCTACCTGATGCCCCACATCGAGGACGTGGCCGTGAAGGTCTACCGCGGCAGCGTGGAGCGCATCGGTTCCCGGCACCTCGACGCGCTGCGTCTGGAGCACGAGCGAACCGAGGCCGCCCGCCCGCAGATGGCGTTCGGCTTCATGGTCGGAGGCGAGGACGACGGCGGGCCCTGGTACTGGCTGATGGCGCAGGAGACCGACGAGGCCGGCATGGTGGCGCGGGTGGTCTACGTGCAGGCCAACGACGCCGGGGAGACGCGCTACCCCTGGGAGTGTCCGTTCGCGGTCGAGGAGCGGGTGGAGCCGGTGGTGGCAGCGGTTCCGGCGCCGGTGGAAGCGGCGGTGGAGGTTGCGCCGACCGTGCCGGTGGAGGCGCCGGTGGTCGAGGCGCCGGTTGCCGCGGCTCCCGTCGCCGCGGGGCTCGTGCTGACCCCCGTTCCCGCCCCGGAGCCTGCGCCGGCGGCAGCCGCCAACGAGACCGGGCGGAAGCGTGCGCCCCGCCGTGCGCGCCCGGCGCCGCAGCAGGCGGAGCTGTGGGGCGCGGTCGGGGCCGAGTAGGGCCTCAGAACGTCCAGCGCAGGCTCGCCGCGCCGGGGCCCACGCTCACGGCAGGGGTCCACGACGGGATCGCCGCCGTGCTCGTGGAGCGCGGCGACCCGCCCACGATGGCGAGCGGCAGACCGATGGCCGCGGCCACGCCGCCGGGGATCATCAGGGCGGTCCCCAAGCCGCGGCCGAGCCCGCAGAACCACGCGGTCTGCGGGCACGGGTTCGGGCTGCTGTCGGTCCCGTACACGATCCCACCCCACACGAGGAGGCCGGCGCCGCCCACCAGCGTGGCCAGGCCTCCGATCAGCATTCCCCGGGATCGGATCTTCGACGAATGGGGATCGGGTGGCGGCGGCGGCTCGACCACGAGGGGCGCCATGGGTGCGAGGGGAGCGGCCTGGGTGACGGGAACGGCCTGGGCGGGCGCCTGAGAGCCCGTGGGATCGGCGCGCACCGGGAGCGCCACGAGCGTTGGGCCGAGGACACCGGCGAGCACCAAGACAAGGAAGCGAGGATTCATGGCCTGGCGTATCGCAATCGCGATGCCAGCTCCGACACCGCGGTTTCGACGGCCCTCTGGCCCGCGGAAGCCGCGCCTGCGCCGCGCGCCGGGCGACGCCGCGCAGCACGCTACGCCCGCGCCGGGCAGATCCTTTCCCACCGCGGCCCGTCGTACCGGGTATGGCGACGACGCCCTACCGCACCGACCACGACGCTCTCATGGCGCGCCTCGTCTCCCTCCTCGACGAGCTGGAAGGGTTGCGCGCGCGGGCACGCGATCTGCAGGACGTGGACGGCGAGACGAGGCGCGTCGAGCGCGAGAATCGCCGGCCTCCGCGAGAAGATCGAGCGCGTCGCGCCCACGCGGCTCCCGCTGCTCGACCGCGTGTCCGTCGCCTCGCCGTGCGCCGCGGACTGGAACGCGATGACGGCGCGCCGTGGAGAACGAGCTCAGGGCGGCGCGAGAGCGGATCGCGAAGCTCCCCAAGGAGCCGGCCCTCTGAAAGCCGACGGCTGAAAGCCGAAAGCTGCTCCAAGCTCGGGCGCGAGGACATGCGCGCGCGGCGCGTCCACTTCGACGAGCGGCTCCGGTGCTTCTGCGTCGTCCGTGGAGCTCGCGCGGCTGCGCTCGGATCCAGGGCGCTACCCCTCGGCGATCGAGGAGGTGCTCCGCTACCGCCCGCCCGTCAACGCGTGGTTCCGGGTGACGGCGAAGGACGTGGCGATCGGCGACCAGGCGATCCCGGCGAGGCAGCAGGTCGTCGTCTTCCTCGCGCTCGCGGAGGACGATTCGGCCGTCCCCTACGAGGGCATGCAGGCGAACGGCGCCCAGCGGCTCCCGCTGCGCTTCGGGGCCCGGCGGGCCGGGAAGGGCTGACGCTCGCCCGTCACCCCAGCGCGCGACGGCGCCGGGCGAGCCTCTCGGCGCGGCGCTCGGCCGCCCCGTCGGCCAGGTGCCGGTCCTCGTCCGTCATCAGGGCGAGGGGGGGTACGCCCGTCGGGCGGAGGTCGTCGTCGACGGCCACGAACGTGACGAACGCGCTCACGCACGGCCACTTCTCGCCGGTGCGGGCGTCCTCGCCGTAGACCTGCACCTCCACCTCGACCGAGGTGCGGAACGTGGCGGTGATGCGCGCGGTGACCTGAGCCACCTGCCCGACCTTGATGGGGCGCTCGAACGAGAAATCGTCGATGCCCGCCGTGATGACAATCCTCCCCGTGTGCCGCTGGGCGCAGATGGCCGCGGCGAGATCAATCCACGCCATCACCTGGCCGCCGAACACGCCGCCGAGCGAGTTGGCGTGGGTGGGGAGGACGAGCCCGTCATGGTCGTGACGGACGCGGACGCGGGGCGGGGCGCGGCTTCGGCGGGCATGCGGGTCACGCCTCCGTGTGCTGGAGCAGGGCCTCGATCTCCGCCGGGATGCAGCCGTACGCCTCGCCCGCGGCGAGGAGCGCCGAGTTGTGCGGCAGGCCGAGGAGGAACGTCTTCGCGTACGGGGTGCCCTCGAGGCCCTTGAGCCGCCGCATGAGCGGCACGATCCCGCGCGCCATCGCGTCGCGCGCGCCGCGCAGGTCGCCGGTGTCGACGTAGGCGTCGTGCAGGAAGAGGTAGATGGGCGCCTCGTTCAAGAGGCTCGGCGCGCCGGCCTCGACGAGCCGCGCGGCCTCGGCGGCGATCTCGACGGCCTGCTCCGCGTGGCCGAAGCGCCGCTCGGCCTCGGCCCAGAAGCCGAGCGCCACCGGCAGCACGTCGCGGTTGTCGGTGGATCGGTAGGCCTCGGCCGCGGTCTTCAGGAGCGCGCGCGCCTTGGGCAGCGTGGCCGCGTCGCCGCGGAGCAGCTCGCACCCGCGGTAGAAGAGCACGCCGAGCGTGGCGCGGTCGCGCACCACCCACGTGCCGGCCGCCGCCTCGTCTGCGTTGGCGCGGGGCTCGGCCAGCGCCGAATCGAGCCGCGCGTCCGCGCCGAACGTGGCCGCCCAGCAGAGCAGGTTCATCTGCCCGTGCCGCGCGGCGCCCACGCTGCCGATCTCGTTCGCCTTGCGGAGCCCGGCCTGGAGCTCGTTCAGCGCCTCGTCCCACGCCCCGATGGTCGTGAGCGCGAAGCCTACGTTCATCGTGAGGATCGCCTCGCGCTCCTGGAGGCCGGCCGCGCGGGCCGCGCGGGCCGCGCTCCGCCGCGCCTCCAGCGCCGAGGCCAGCTCGCCGCGCGTCTGCCGCACCACCGCGAGCGCCTGCCAGGCGTCCACCGCCGCCCACACGATCTGCCGCCGATCCGTGAGATCGAGCAGGTGCGTCGCCTCGCGCTCCGCCTGCGCCAGGCTGCCGGCGAAGGCGTAGCGCTGCGCCAGCGTGGCCGAGCAGCGCGCCTCCTCGTCCACCAGATCGAGCATGCGTGCGCGGTCGCGCACGCGGGTGAGGCGGTCCTCGATGTCCGTCCCCGAGGCGCAGGCGTCGTCGTAGCGGGCGCGGGCGCCCATGTGCTTGAGAATCGCTCGCCTCGTCGAAGACGTTCTCCCCCATCGCGCGGATGGCCGAGTCCCGCTCGCTCGCGCGGGCGTCGAGGCGGCTGTACGCCTCGTCGAGCAGGACGGCGCGGGCGAAGGCCACGGGCTTGTCGACGGCGAACGTGAGGGCGCGGTCGGCCATGGTGACCGCCTCGCGGAGCGAGTTGGTGGCGAGCGCGCGCCGGGCCGCGGCCTCCCAGTGCTCGGCGGCCTCCTCGTGCCGGCCGCCGAGGTCGAAGTGCTGCGCCACGGTCGCCGCGTCCTCGCCCATCGAGGCGAGCCACCGCGCCGCCGCGGCGTGCAGCGTCTTGCGCCGATCCTCCCCGGCTGAGGCGTAGGCGACGTCGCGCACCAGCGCGTGCTTGAAGAGGTACTCCCGCGTCCCCGGGAAGCGCGCCCCGGAGTGCTCGACGAGCATCTCGGCGGCGATCAGCTTGCGCAGGCTGGACTCGGCGTCCGCGACGCCGAGCGCCACGATGCCCGCGTCCCACACGCTCATCCCGAAGACGCTGGCCCGCACCACCGTGTCGCGCGTCGCCTCCTCCAGCGCGTCGAGGCTGACCTGGATCGCCGCCTCAATCGTCGGGGCGGTGCCCATGTCCTTGCCGGAGGCGACGACGCGCGCCAGCTCCTCCGCGAAGAGCGGGGAGCCGGCGGCCTGCTGCGCCACCTGGTCGAGCATCGCGTCCGACGCGGCCGGGCCGATCATCGAGCGGGCGATCTCGCGCGCGGCGCGGCGCGCGATCGGGCGGAGCTCGACGCGGACGTGATCGCGGCCGACGAAGCGCTGGCCCTGGCTGCGCCAGAAGGCGGGGCGCATCAGCATCAGCACGAAGAGGGGCTTGCCGTTGGCGCGGGCGAGGAGGTGGTCGATCCAGGCGACGGACTCCGGGTCCGACCACTGCGCGTCCTCGATCAGGATGGCGCACGCGCCGGCCGAGCAGGCGCCGAGGACCAGCTCGGTCATCGAGAGCCAGAGCGCGTCGCGCGCGCCGCGCGGGTCCATCCCCTCCGGGAGGGGCTGGTTGGCGAGCAGGCGGGCGAGCAGGCCCTCGTCGTGGATGAGCCTTCGCTCGGCGACCGCGTACTCGGCCTGCTCGTGGGAGGCGCCCTTGGGCAGGCGGAGCAGCGCGCGGAGGGCGTCGGTCGCCACGCCGAGCGCCTGCCCGCGGCCGAAGGGCTCGCACCGGACGAGCATGAGCCGCGGCGCGCGCAATCGGATCGAGAGCGGCGCGCGGGTGCTCTCGGGGCCGCCTGCTTCTCCGCGCGTGACCGCTTCTCCGCGCGTGACGAGGCGCGCCAGGATGAACTCCCGGCCGAGGCGGCTCTTGCCGATGCCCGGCGGGCCGGAGACGGTGACCACGACGGGCGTGGCGTCCTCGACGCAGCGGTCGTACGCCGTCGTCGTCACGATGAACTCCGCGTCGCGCCCGACGAAGGGCGCGAGCGTGCCCGGATCGCGCCGGAGGACGAGGCGCACGACCCGGAAGGTGGCGCCCGGGAGGGGCTCGAACTCGAAGCGCCCGCGCGCGAGGTCGGCCGTGTTCGCGTCGACGAAGAGCCCGCCGGGCCCGGAGTCGCGCGCGAGCGCCGCCGCGTGGTCGACCACCTCGCCCGTGGAGCGGGTGCGATCGACCCGCATCCTGCCCGTCGCGACGCCGACGCGTGCGCCGCGCGCGCCCAGGGTCAGCCCCAGCTCCAGCGCGCGGGTGGCCTCGTCGCCGTCCGCCCGCGTCAGCCCGAGGTGCGCGACAATCGAGTCGTCGCCGAGCGGCAGCGCCTCGGCCCCGTGCTCGCGAAGCCGCTCGATCTCCCACGCCCGCGCGTCGCCGCGCGCGACGTGCAGCGCGACCAGCGTCGTCACGAGGCGCGTGCCGGCGCCGCCCGGGTTCGAGGCGCGCGGCTCCGCCGGGCGGGCGAGGCCGGGGAGGGAAGGGTCGAGCAGAGAGCCCGCGATCGAGGCCGCCACGTCGCGCGCGGAGGCAGGGCGCTCCTCCGGGTTCGACGAGAGCATGCAGTGGACGAGATCGTCGAGCCTGGGGGGGACGTCGACGAGCAGGTCCGTGAGGCGGGGCGCAGGCGTCGTGACCAGGCGGGCCAGGGTGGCGATGGAGTTCGGCCCGATGTGCGGGGGGCGGCCCGCGATCATCTCGAAGAGCGTGGCGCCGAGCGAGTAGATGTCGCTGCGCGCGTCGGCCGTCGCGTCGCCCCGCGCCTGCTCGGGCGCCATGTACGCGGGCGTGCCGACGACCGCGCCGGTGCGCGTCAGCCGCACGTCGTTCGACGACGCCACGCCGAAGTCGACCAGCTTGGCGTGGAGGTGCTCGGCCGCCGGCTGGGCCGGGGGGTATGGGGGGTCTCCCCCCATCGCAACCGGTGGAGAAGAAGGAGAGGGGAGGGGGGCGGAGCTAGACGTCGGGATCACCCCGGAGTTCGGCTGCGCGTCGCCCGCGTCGGCGTCCGCGCCGCCCACGAGGAAGATGTTCGAGGGCTTGATGTCCCGGTGGATGACGCCCGCGTCGTGCGCCGCGGCCAGCGCCAGGGCCACCTCCCGCGCCACCTCGAGCGCGCTCCGCAGCCCGAGCGGCGCGTGCCGCTGCCGGGACTGGAGGTCCTCCCCGTCGAGCCACTCCATCGCGATGTAGGGCGACCCGGCCTCGAGCCGCCGCCCGAGGCCGTCGGAGCACGGCGCCTCCAGCGAGCCGAACGCCACCACGCGCACGATGCCGGGGTGGGAGAGCTCCGAGAGCACCTGGCCCTCGCGCTCGAAGCGGGCGTGCTCGACCGCGTCCGCGCCGTTCGTCGAGATGACCTTCAGCGCGACGCGCCGCTGCGTCACGCTGTCGTCCGCCCGGTAGACGATGCCCGCGGCACCGCGCCCTATCTCGCGCTCGATGCGGAAGCGCTCCGCAACGAGCCCCGCGGTGGCCGGATCGTTCATCTCGGGACGCCGTGGATGGACCAATGGCAACCGAGCCCCCCTCGTGAGAGCGCCACCACGCTTGCCATGCCCCGGAGGGTAAACGTTCGGCGCGCCCACTTCCAGATCCGAAGGAGCCCGAGGCGGGGCGTTTTGATGTCAGCCCGCTTCCCGAGCCCGAGCCCGAGCCCGACCTCCGACGAATCGGGCTCGGGCGCGGGCTCGGAAGGGTGACGATGGAGAAGGAGCGTTGCGGCGCCTTGACGCGCGCGCAGGTGTTTTCTAGGGTGTCGCCATGGGACGCCACCGCGGCCTCTTCGCCGTCATCTTCCTCCTCCTCGTGGCCGGGTTCTGCTCCTGGTACTTCAACCAGGGCTGGGAGGGGTGGGAGTACATCCTCGAGATCGTCGGCAAGGGCGACAACATGCCCATCGCCGGCCTGATCCCGATCATCGCCTTCTTCACGTACCTCTCGCTCGACGAGGGCTTCCGCCACGACCGGCTCATCAAGCAGGGCCGTGAGGACGAGATCCTCGACGAGATGTACAAGTAGATCGTCCGCCGTCGGTCACGATGGGGGGCCCGAGAGCCCCCCAAACCCCCCGGTCGGGCCCCCTCGGTCGGGGATACCACTGACTGAGGCCCCCAACGGATGCTCGACCGCGTCGCCGTCCACCAGACCCGGCTCCGCACCCCCGGGCTCGGCCTCGACGCCAAGGGCGTCGCGCTGGGCGCCAAGGGGCTGGTCCTTCTCCCCTCGATCGACCGCCTCGTCGCCTTCCTGGCGCTCTACACCCGGCAGGGCTCGCTCGCCGAGATCCTCCGCTCGCTGAGCGTCGAGGTCGTCCAGTCCAAGCTCGGCGCGCGCGAGGTGACGCTCACCTTCGCCGCCGAGAGCAGCGATCGCATGGACCGGATCGCCGAGGTCGCGCGCCTCGCGGGGGGCTACGCCTTCACGGGGACGAGCCGCCACTTCGTCCAGTACCGGGACGCGGCCGCCCCCTTCGGCTACGACATCGGCCAGATCACGCCCAGCGACGCGGCGCTCGCGCTCTATCACAACAGCTTTTCCCAGACGTACGACGTCGATCGCAAGATCGAGATCCGCTCCCTGCTCCTCCGGCTCGAGCCGCACCCCGATCCGGCGACGCACCGCGAGCCCGGCCCGCGCTGGATCGTGGCCGAGGCGGGCCTGGGCCCGGCGCTCATCCACTACTTCGTGCGGTCGAGCGTCGACGCCGAGGTCGGCGTGGCCGAGTGGCCCCCCGCGTCGAGCTTCGACGACGGGCCGGTGGTTCGCTACGTGTTCCGGGTGCCCGAGGTGCCGGAGCGCATGAGCCCCCTGCTCGGGAGCACGCCGGGCCTCGGTGTCTTCCTCCCGGTCGCCCCGGGCGCGGCCGTCCAGATCGGCTTCCGCCACCCCGTGAACCTGCGCGCGTGCCCCGTCTTCCAGCAGGAGGGCCTCGCGCTCTTCCGCGGCACGGGCCAGGACGTGCTCGAGCTCGAGCGCCTCCCCGCGCTCGGCGACGTGAACGCCTTCGCCCGCATCGAGATGCGCAAGGAGGTGCTGAGCGCCCGCATGCCAGTCGCCTCGCTGCGCCCGGACAGCGTGTCGATCGCGCTCCGCCTCCTGCCGAGCACCGAGCCGTGGCGGAGCGTGACGGCGAGCTGGATCCGGCCGGAGGAGATGCCGCTGCTCCGCCACGTGGCGTACGCGCTGGGGCCCGACACGCTGCGCAAGACGCGCATCGCGCTGACGGCGGAGGGGGCCTTCCTGCGGCACCCGACCGGGATCGAGGGCATCCCCGTGGGCGAGTTCTTCCGCGAGATCCGAGCCGGGCTCTACATCCCCGCGGGCTGGGACGCGGTGCCGGCCGTCGCGCCGGACGTGCTGTACCGGGCGCTCGGCTCGCCCTCCGGGCAGGTCGTCTTCCTGGCGCGCGACGGGCGCGCGGTCGGCGTGCCGGGCGAGGGCTTCGTGCCGCTGGAGACGGCGCTCCTCGAGGCGCAGGCGTGGACGCCCGTCTCGGCGCCATCTCCGAGGGCCTCACCGCGGCGCTCGCCACCGCGCTGCCGGAGGTCTTCCTCGGCGGCGTCGGCATCCGGCCGATGCGCGACGTGCCCTCCCCCGCGGAGCTGGAGAAGGCAGCGCAGGTGAAGGCGTTGCCGGCCGCCACCGCGTCCGGAGGCGAGGATGGATGAGGCGGCGCTCGCCGCCCGCTTCGACGAGCTCTGCCGCGCGCTGCTCGTCCCGCTGGTGCTCGGCGGGCCCGTCCACCCCGTCCGCCCCTTCGGCGCCGACCTGGCCCTCGCCATCGGCAAGAAGCGCCGCGTCGACGACGTTGCCCAGGTCGAAGCGCGCCCGGGAGCGCCCCCCGAGAACCTGGCCTCCAGCATCTCGGTCGCCCGCGTCCGCCGCGCGCGCCTCCTCGCGCCCGTCGACGCGCTCGACGAGCTCGACCAGGCCTCCTTCGCCCAGCTCGCCGCGCTCAACGACCTGATCCAGCTCACCAACCACAACCTCGGGGGCCCGCTGACGCGCGGCCGCTACGTGCGCCTCCTCGCGAACGTGCGCGCGCTCTGCGAGCGGATCCCGGCCCCGCGCGACGTCCGCGGCGCGCTCTCGCGCCACGCCACCTTCGCCCGCGCCCTCGAGCTCTCGCGGACCGACTCCAAGGTGTCGTGGTGGACGGGCTCCGCCCACTTCCGCGGCGAGCCGCCGCCCTCGCGCCTGCTCGCGTGGCCCGAGATGCGCCGCGTCCACGTGGACGCGCGCAAGGTCGCCCTCGCCCAGATGCCCGACGGCGTCACCGGCGTCGCGCCCGCCGACTACATGGACGTGCTCGCGCTCTGGCTGACGCGCTCTCCTTTGACGGACGTCGCCACGGCCGCGCGCACCCTCCCACCGTTCGCGTGGTCGGCCTCGACCCTCTCGCTCATCGCGGCAGGCCCGGGCCGCATGCTGGCGCTGCGCGCCCTGGCGAGCGAGTCGGCCGGCGCGGTGAACGCGGCGCTCTCCCGCGCGGCGGCCCAGGTGCCGCCGGCGTACGAGGAGGCGCGGGGGCTGGCCGTGGGGTTTGCGGGGCAGGTGAAGGAGCGGTTCGAGCTCTTGGCGGAGGAGGCGGGGGGGAAGGCGAGGCCGGCAGCGCGGGGCGCGTGAGGCCGTCGGCCTGCTCGAGACCGAGTGGGCCTTGCTCGTCTCCCTACGCCGTGGTCCGATCCAGCGCGATGGTCTTGCTCGACCTCTTCGCCATGGCGACGGAGAATGCCACCCACCTCGCGGCGGAGTGCGCCCAGCATGCTGGCTTAGTGCTCGAGTTTGCCCGAAGCGTCGAACAGGACGGCCGCCTATCGGTCACCATGAGGTACGAGCGGCTTCGTGATTTCCTCGAAGGCGGACACTATCTCAACCCGTGGGAGGAGTGCCTGCGCGACACGGGAGGAGACGAGGGCCGAGCCGAGCAGCTCTGGGCGCAGAGACAGGGGAACAAGTGGGCCGGGCCGCGTGCCCGGTTCGAGGGGAGCTTCGTCCACGGGAAGGCGTTCCGCTACGGCGCGCTGACCACGGGCGGGCGAGCGCTGGTCGACAGCAAGTACGGCCCGTTCTGCGCCGTGTTCAGCCTGGACGCGGCGGCCTCGTGGCGGCTCATCGCGTGGCTCCCCGCGAACAGCGTCGAACGCTACGTTCCCGACGAGCACACCCTCGACGTCGAGAAGCTGGCGCGAGAGGTGGGCACGCATGGCGCGCGACATCAGGTGGCGGCCATCAAGCACGCGGGCGACGTGGCGAGCTACACGCACGCCGAGTGGCCGACGATGCTCTGCCATGGCGATCGCTTCGTCGAGGGTATCGTCGCCGAGGATCTCGTCCCTCCCGCCGTCGAGCGCATGCTCGTGGACGAGGCGGTGTGGGCGAAGCTGAAAGGCGCTGCACGGGCGGTGCTCGACGCCGACGAGGTGACACCCGAGATGGAAGCGGACGCTGGCCGCTTCACGGAGCTACGCGCCGCGCTGGCGAAGTGGGCGCTCCGCGAGGAGACGGTTTGATGTCGACGCTCCTGGCCTACGCACCTGACGAGCAATGGGCCTTCGTGCGTGAAGGCGGCCGCGTCGTCCTCGTGCGGCCACCGTTTCAGAATGACCTGGCGGCGAGCGACGCCGAGGTCGAGCGCGCGGTGACGGTGTTCCGGCTTCCTCGCGGTCGCGCGCGACTTCGACAGCCGCCGGGCGCTCCTCGACTTTCTCCGCGACGAGAGCGTGCGGGTGTGGCGAGCGCGTACGGCGCCGAAGTCCATCGAGGCGTTGCGCAGGGACCTCTTGGCCGTGCTCACGGTCGTCGACCTCGACGAGCACATCGCCCGCGCTCGGCAGAAGATCGACGCCGGGAGGCACGACGAGGCGCAGACATTGCTGAGCCGTCTCCTGACGGCGGCAGCGATCACCGGCGAGCAGCGCGTGGCCGTCGCCACGCTGCTGCAACATGCGCAGCGCGCCCGGAACGAGCAGGAGGAGCAGCGCCGGAAGGCGCTTCAAGCGCTGGCGTCCGCCAGGTTCGAGCGCGCTGCCCGCGCGTCCTCCGGTGGGCGCGGGGATGGCGACGGCCCCGACATCCTGCGGCCGGCCGCGTGAGGTGGCGGAGATGAAGACCGCGGCGTTCTATTCGTACAAGGGCGGCGTCGGGCGCAGCCTCTTCGTGGCCAACCTGTCGCTCTTCCTCGCGCGGTTCGCCCTCAAGAAGGTGCTCACCGTCGACCTCGACCTGGAGGCGCCCGGCCTCCACTACAAGTACAGGGCGACGGGCGTCGACGTGCCGCCCATCGAGGCGGGCCTCGTCGACACGCTCCACGACTACCTCTATGCCGCCGCACCCCCGGCCACGCTGCCGATCCTGGACCTCTGGCACGGCCCCGAAGGGGGCTCGGTCCACTTCTTCCCCGCCGGTGTCGCTCCACGCACCGTGTACTGGGACAAGCTCGGCGCGATGGATTTCCACTGGTTGATGCGGAGCGAGGAGAGGACCGGCTCGCTGCTCTTCCGTGAGGTGCTCGAGCACATCCGCGAGCAGCTCCAGCCCGACATCGTGCTGATCGACGCGCGTACCGGCGTGACCGATCTGGGTGGAGCCGCGGCGCTGATCTGGGCGCAGCAGGCGTTCTGCATGGCGCTGGACGAGATCGAGCACCTGGAGGGCCTCCGCGCCGTGATGCGCGGCATCGCCCGCCGTCCGCGGACGGACGGGGAGGGGCCCATCAAGGTGATCCCTGTGCTGTCGCGCATGCACACGAAGTTTGGGACGGAGGAGGAGAACGCCGTGCGGGAGCGGGTGCGGGGCTACCTCAACGAGATGGGGCCGACGGTGGAGGATACGCTGTCGATCGAGTCGAAGGACGACATCTTGGTGCTGCACAACGACGAAGAGGTGTACCGGACGGGGCGGGTGCTGATGGGGGAGGTGTTGCAGCAGGGTGTACGGCGGCCGTCGAGGTTGCTGGCGGATTATTTCGAGGCGGGGCTGCGCTTCGTGGAGGCGGCGGAGCTGGCGGAGGT
The DNA here is from genome assembly GCA_963827955.1 of uncultured delta proteobacterium. GTDB lineage: Bacteria > Myxococcota_A > Polyangia > Polyangiales > Polyangiaceae > CAWHDJ01. Next base: position 457,048 of record CAWHDJ010000019.1, read on the forward strand.
GTCGGGGCGCATGCTGGCGTTGGGGAAGGTGGATCAGGAACCGCTAAGTGCCATGTAGCGGGTCATGCGCTCGGTGAAGCGCTTGTCGGGGGCGTGACCAAGGGCTTTCAACACGTCCGCCATCGTGCGGAGGATATAGCCAGCGAGTTCCCCGTGCGCTGCGGGAAGGTGCTCGTAGAAGGGCCAAAGAGTGTCGAGCGCTTCAGCCGCAATCGGGAGGGTCTCGGCAGTGCGCCCCAACGCATGCAGGACGAGCGCAAGGTTGTTGAGACTCTTCGCGAGTGTGGGCATGAAGGCTTCTGGATGCTCCTCCGCGAGACGGCGGCAAAGAGCGACTGCTTCCCGGATCGAAGTGAGGGCCACTTCTCGTTGACCCAATGCGTTCTGGAGTACGCTCAGGTTGTTGAGGCTCGTTGCGAGTTCTGGCAGGAAGGCCTCTGGTTGCACTTGAGCGAGCGTGCGTCGTAGGGTCACTGCCTCCTGCGTTGAAGCAAGCGCTGCCTCGGTTTGCCCCAGAATACTCTGCATGGCGCCCAGGTTGTTGAGGCTTGCGGCAAGGTTGGGTAGAAATGCTTCCGGATGTGACTCTGCGAGCGTACGCCGAAGTGCCACTGCCTCTTGTGTGGAGACGAGAGCGGCCTCGTATCGCCCGAGGTTGCTCTGAACAGCACCCAGGTTGCTGATACTGGTGGCGAGGTCGGGCCGGAATGCTTCCGGTCGCACCTCCGCGAGTCGGCGGTAGAGGGTCACGCTTTCCGTGGCCGAGGCGAGCGCCGGCTCCGATTGCCCAAGCGCGCTTTGAGCCGCGCTCAAATTGAGCAGAGTACCCGCAAGCGTTGGTAGGAATGCGTCCGGCCGTGCCTGAGCAAGCCTGCGGCGCAGCGCTACGGCCTCCAGGATCGAGACAAGAGCCGCATCGCGACGTCCGAGCGCTTTCTGGTCCAAACTTAGATTACTGAGGCTCGTTGCCAACTCGGGCAGAAACAAATCGGGCCGCGCTTCCGCAAGTTGGCGATAGAGGGCTACGGCTTCTAGGCTCGAGGCGAGGGACGCCTCACGCTGCCCAAGCGCGTCATGCATGCTGCCCAGATTGCTTAGACTTCTAGCGAGATCTGGCAAGAACTCCGGCACCGCGCGCGCAAGCTGACGGTAAAGGGTCACCGCTTCCTGGATCGTGGTCAGGGCCACTTGTCGCTGACCTAGCGTGTGTTGATCTGCACACAGGTTGTTTAGGCTTGCGGCAAGCTTGGGCACGAACAGCTCTGGGCGTGCTTGTGCGAGCCGTCTGTAAATCGCCACTGCCTCCTGGATGGAGGCGAGTGCCGCCCCCCACTGACCCAGCGCGCTTTGCCATGCGCTCAAGGCACCCAAGATCTCCGCCCGTTCCTCGTCAGCGCCCGCTGAAATGTTCGCGAGCTGCACCTTGAGCACCCAGTGCCCAACCTCTCTGAGAGACACTGTGCGATCCGCATACGGCAACTCCGGCTCCAGCCGCTTGGCAATCTCGACCGTCCCCTTCTCTGCCAGTACGTTCGCCAGCACCCGCCCAAGCGCCGCATACGCCGTCCGCTCGCCCACCGCCTTCGCCGCTGCAAGCGCCGCCATCGCCCGCCCGGCGACATCACGCCCGAGCACGTGCCCGATCCACCCCTCCGCCTCCTTCTTGTACTCCGACAGCCGCCCCAGCACCGCGAACCCGTTGCGGAGCGCCTGCTCCGTGGCCCCCTCGAACACGCGATCCAGATACGCTCCGGCGCTCGCGCCCTCCTTGCTCAGCACCCGCCATACCATCGCCTCGCCGAGCAAGTCGGGCTCCAGTCCGACTACATACTGGGGCGCCGTACCCGGATAGATGTCGCGCAGCAACAGCGCCATCTTCTTATTGGGCTCACCCGAGATGAGCTCGACAATCTTCCGAGCCTCGGTTTTGCTGGCAGCGCCTCCGGTGAGCGTAATGGCGGCGACCACGTGCCGCATATCATCCACGTCGACACGCTCGATCTGCTCTCGCCAGAACCGTTGTTCGTGATCGAGCACGTCCTCGATGAGCGTATCGGCCTCGATCTTCCCGCCCTCGACTGCCACGAGCGCCGCCATGTGCACGTACAGCACGCGCTCGAACCGCGGATCGGCAAGGCCCGGCACCGCGCCTTCCGGAGCCTTCTTATTCCGCTCCTTAGCAAACGCCTTCGCCGCCTCGCGGAACACCGCCTCCGGCTCAGCCTCCACTGCCTTCAGCGCGACGGGTTCATCACTAAGCAGCTCCTTCACCGTCCCATCCGACCCCCGCAGATATGCCCACCACTCCTCGGCGTTCCGCGCCAGCAGCAGGAGCCGCAGCTTCTTCTTCCCCTTCTCCCCATTCCGCGCCGCCGCCACCGCGAGCAGCTCGCGAAGCTGCCCGCGCCCCTCCGCATAATCGATCACCGCCATCACCGGCTCGTCGCTCTCGACCAGCATGGCGAACCGATCCATCCCCACCCCCTTCGGCAGGAACCCCACCCGCCACCCTTCGTCTCGCATCCTCCTGCACAGCTCGACCGCCAGCCGCGTCTTCCCCATCCCGCCCGCAGCGTGGACGAGCCGCGCACCGACACGTCCCTCTCCCTCGCACCACCGCTTCAGATCCCCGAGCAGCGCCTCCCGCCCCACGAAGTCCACCACCGAGTGCCGCGCGTTCAGCAGCGCCGTCGGGCCGACCTTCGACGGCAGCGGCGACTTCTCCCGCTCCAGGATCGGATTCCTCCTCCTCGCCCAGCGCCGGCAGGTTCTCTCGCAAGAACTGGATCAGGCACTCCGCCGACGCCCGCGCCGCGAACGCCTTGAAGTTGTCGCTCTTGTCCGGGTCCGCGTGGTCCATCACCCCCTTCATCACCACGACGTGCCCGAGCCCCCTCGCCCAAGCTAGCCCCCCGATCGCTGCCGCCTCCATCTCCAGCCCGAGCAGCTTGCGCACGGGCTTCGACAGCTCCTCGAAGATCCCCGCGTCCTCCACCACCTGGTTCCCCGACGCGATCGGGCCCACGTGCGTCCGGAAGGGCGGGGGATCCGGCAGCTTGCCCCGGTTCTGCAGCAGCACCCGCTCGATGTGCTTCTTGCCGGCCGCCGTCAGCGTCCGCGTTCCGTCCCGCAGGAGCTTCTTCTTCCAGAGCCGCGGCAGCACCTTGTCGAGGTCGGCGCACATCGCCTCGCTGTCCGGGTCCTCGACCGGATTGTGCCCGTGGAGCACCCGCTCCAGCACCCAGTCGCCCTGCGCCTCGTAGCTCCGCGGTCGGGTCGCCAGCCACTCGGCCGCCGGATCGACGGCGAAGCGCTCCGCCGCGTGCTTCCACGCCGGCGGGGCGAGGCGGTACATCTCGATGTCACCCTGCTCGTCCTCGGTGGGCTGCCCGTCCTCGCCGACCTCGACCTTCCGCTTGCCCGTGTCGTAGGCCCACATCCGGTCGGCGATGATCACGTCGCCCAGCGCGACCTCGCCCCGCCTGCCCGCGCACACGCCGCACATGGCCAGGCAGCGGACCCGGTACGCCGAGACGAGCTGCGCGGACGCGCTCACCGCCTCGACGCCGCCCATGCCGAGCGCCTGCGTGACGCCGACCCAGAGCACGCCTCCGCCCGCGGCGGTGAACGGGCGCACGCGGATTCTCGAGCCCGGTGGACGCGGTGCGGGCCTCCCAGCTCGACCCGGGAAGGGCGCCCGTGTGGACGGCGCGTACGGCGGCGTACTCCTCCCGGACCGCGGTGACGATCAGGACGTCGAGGCGCTGTCCCGCTCCAGCTTGCCCTGCCCGCATCGCCGGCATGATTGGCCGCAACCGCGGGCTCGGTCAACCTGCCCGGGCCGAGCCCGTCCGCCGTTGGATCCGCTCGAAGCAGCCGAGCACGAAAAGCCCCGCCTCTCCGGGCACTTCCATGTGCCGCAGCACGTCTTCGGGGCCGATGCGGCGAGACGGGGGCGTCATGCGGGGCGGGAGGAACGACCGTACACGGAACGCGGCGAACGGGGAACCTGCCCGATCGCGCGATCGACAGTCCCGATCGCGCGATCGACAGTCCCGATCGCGCGATCGATAGTCCCGATCGCGCAGTCGCCCAGCCCGATCGCGGCGATCGCCCTGCCCGACCGCGGCGATCGCCCTGCCCGATCGCGCGATCGATAGTCCCGATCGCGCAGTCGCCCAGCCCGATCGCGCAGTCGCCCTGCCCGATCGCGGCGATCACCCTGCCTGATCGCGCGATCGATAGTCCCGATCGCGCAGTCGCCCTGCCCGATCGCGCGATCGATAGTCCCGATCGCGCAGTCGCCCTGCCCGATCGCGCGATCGACACTCCCGATCGCGCGATCGACACTCCCGATCGCGCGATCGACACTCCCGATCGCGCGATCGATAGTCCCGATCGCGCAGTCGCCCAGCCCGATCGCGCAGTCGCCCAGCCCGACCGCGCAGTCGCCCTGCCCGATCGCGCGATCGATAGTCCCGATCGCGCGGTCGCCCAGCCCGATCGCGCAGTCGCCCAGCCCGATCGCGCAGTCGCCTTGCTCGATCGCGCGATCGACAGTCCCGATCGCGCGATCGACCTGCCCGCGCAGGCGCGCGCCTGAAGGGAGCCTGCTATCCCCTCGCGGCGGCGGCCGCTGCCTGCTCCGCGGCGAGCTCCGCGTCCAGCGCCGAGACGCGGGCGAACGTCGGCCGGTCGCAGACCCGATCGAGGTAGGCCTTGATCTCCGGCAGCTCGGGCACGAGCTTGAACATCGTCGTCCACCGGAGCGCGCACCCCCAGAGGACGTCGGCCGCCGAGAAGCGCTCGCCGAGCAGGTAGGGGCCCTTCTTGATCGCGTCGAGGACGACGCCCATCATCTCGTCGAAGGTGCCGTAGGGCGAGGCCGAGTGCCGCGCCGGCTCGCGCTTCAGCGAGCGGTCGATGAGCGCCGGCTCGAAGCTGGAGCCGTAGTAGACCATGAAGCGGAGGTACGGGCCGCGGAGGGGATCGTCGATGGCCGGCGCGAGGCCTGCCTCGTGGAACAGGTCCGCGAGGTAGATGAAGATCGCGCCCTGCTCCGTGACGACCGCGCCGTCGTGGACGATGGTGGGCACCTTGCCGAGCGGGTTCACGGCGAGGTACTCGGGCCGGCGCTGCGTCTCGGCCTTCAGGTCGAGGACGCGGATCTCGTGCGCCGCGCCGAGCTCCTCGAGCAGGATGCGCGTGCCCCACGAGCGGGTGTTCGGCGCGTGGTAGAAGACGAGGTTCCCCTTCGCGATCTTGTTCTTTTCGGCCATCTCGACGCCTCCGCGCCCATGCGTATCGCCGCGGTCGCCGGGCGTCTTGGAAAAATGCGACGCGGGGCCGTCAGTGGTGGGGGAACGAAGCTCCACCGCCGGCGCCGCTGCCACTGCCGCTGCCACTGCCGCTACCGCTGCCGCTCCCACTGCCGCTACCGCTGCCACCACCGGCGCCGCTGCCGCTGCCGCTACCACTGCCGCCACCGGCGCCGCTGCCGCTCCCACTGCCGCCACCGGCGCCGCTCTGGCAGCCGTCGTCGCAGGGCGTGTCGTCGCAGCAGTTGCCCGGGTCCTCGTCGCAGCAGACGGCGGAGCAGTCGTCACACGTCGGCGGAGGGCTGCACCCGGCGCTCGGGTCGCACACCGAGTCGGTGCAGCAGGCCACGCTGATGTCCGAGCAGCAGACGCCGGAGCAGTCGATGCAGACCTCGCCGCTGCTGCTCCCGATGCCCGTGCCGGACTTGCCTCCGAGGTAGAGCTTCTCCGTTGCCGCACGAGGCGAGCACCAGGATCCCGCACACGGTGAGCCCGCCCATCGCCTGGAAGTACCTGCGGCGCATCGTCAGAACCTCGTGAAATCGAGCCCGACGCCGAAGCCGAAGAAGCTCGTGCCGTCGAGCGTCTGCAAGAACCAGAGCGGGAGCTTGAACGCCGCCGCGTTGATCGCCAGCTCCGCCCCCAGGGGGGAGGAGGCGTACTTCCCGTGGAAGTTCACCAGCATGCGCGGCGCCCAGCCGAGCGAGATCACCGCGCCGTCCCTCGGCCTGCCGGAGAGGAGGACCGCGGGCCCGATCGCGCCGGAGAGGCTGGTCGTGCCCGTCATCTTGCCGCTCGCCGGCCACTCGGGGCCGACCTCGGCGCCGCCCATGTAGAGCAGCCCCACGATCGGATCGCGACCGAACCACGTCAACCCACCGAGGTGGAAGCCCCCCAGGAACGCGTACCCCTGCGCGTTGCCGGTGGCGGCGTAGTACCCGCCGGCGCGCGCGTCGAACTGGAAGAACGTCTCCGCGGCCGCGGCCGGCCGCGGGCTCCACGCGACGACGGCGGCGCCCGCCGCGAAGCCGGCCAGGATCGCCCGCACGGACGGCCGCCTCACATCCCCACCATGACCACCAAGGGCAGCATGCCGTAGAAAATCCATCCGACCGCGCCCGTTGTGTCAATCCAAATCGAGCACATTTGTCATGCCACGTTTGGTAGGCTCTCACGCTGGCGATGAGCGCAGCCGAACCCAAGCGCATGAGAAAGCGTATGAGCGAGCCCCCCAGGCGACCGCGTCGCGCACCGGCGATCGCGGCGGCGATCCCCATCGCGATCCTCGCCGCCGTGACGTTCGCGAGCCGCGACTCGGCGGGATTGGGGCCGGCGGGCGGCGGCGAGTGCCCCGACGGCAAGGAGAAGAGCGCCGACACCGCCGGGCACTGCTGCTGGGCCGGGCAGGTGTGGTCCACGTGGAAGTGCGTCGGTGTCCCGACCTCGTGCCCGAAGGGGCGGAAGGTCGACGGCGCCAAGGCGCAGTGCGTGCTGCAGGACTGTCCGGCCGGCATGGAGCGGCCTCTGAACGATCGGAACCAGTGCTGCTGGCCTGGTCAGGCGTGGTCCAAGACGCGCCAGGCCTGCGTCGGGGTCCCCAGGAAGTGCCCGAGCACCCACGAGGTGACGGGCGAGACGTGCACGTCGCTCGAATCTCGACAACGACGGCATCCCCAACAAGCTGGACAAGTGCCCGACCCAGCCGGAGGACTACAACGGCTTCGAGGACGCGGACGGCTGCCCGGACGAGGCGAAGCGCCGGGCGAAGGTGAACGCGGAGGCGGCGGCGGAGCAGCGCGTGCGCGACGAGGCGTCGCGGAGGGAGCGCGAGCAGCTCGAGGCCCTTCAGGCGGCGGACCGGGCGAAGCGCGAGGCGGAGGAGCGGCGCAAGGCGGAGATCGCCGCGGAGGAGCAGCGGCAGCGCGACGAGCACGCGGCCCGGCTCGCGGAGGCGCGGCAGAAGGCGCAGAGGCGGCGCGCGAGCGGGAGGCTCTGTATCGGCTGGGGGGTCGTGTCGTTCGGGGCCATGGGCGGCTTCCTCGGCATCGGCGCGGCGCAGAACGGGCGGATCCAGGCCGGCGGCTTGAAGACGTCGGCGGACATCCAGAGCGCCGCCGCGCTCGGCAAGGACATGAACGTCACGGCGGGTGTCTTCGGCGCGGTCGGCGGCGCGCTGGTGGCGACGGGAGTCCCCCTCCTCGCGGTGAGCCGCGATCCGAAGGACTCCGACGTGGCGTCGGCGCCTTCGCCGAGCACGGTGATCACGTTCGGGCCAGGGGGCCTCTCGGCGCGCGGATCGTTCTGAGCCTTCGTGCTCGTGCGACGTGATCGTCTTCGTGCGCGTGCGTCGACGTGCTCGTGCTCGTGCTCGCGCTCGATTGCGCCGACGAGCACGCGCACGGCGACGAGCACGCGCACGGCGATGCGCGTGCGCACGAGACTGCGCACGCGCACGACAGTGCGCACGTGACGAACGACGCACACCCGCGCCCGCATGCGCGCGCGGGATGAAGTAACTGGGGGGCCGGTGATTTGCTACGCTGGATCCCCATGCGCGGCCTGTTCGGTGGGGAGCTCGAGGAGCAGGGTGAGGCGAGCGTCGAGCGTGCGGCGCCCGAGATCGTGGAGGTGCTCCGTGGCGCGCCGCCCCGCGAGCCCTTGCCGGCCGGGTGGGAGTCGGTGTCCGGCGTGACCATCGTCACGTTCGACGTCGCCGAGGACGGCTCGCTCCGCTTCTCCCGCTCCCTCGCCGACGCGCCCGCGCTCGGCGACGCCACGGGGCGCGGCGCCGCGCTCGCGGCCCTCGCCCGCGCGGCGTCGGCGCTCGCGGTCCTGCACGGGGCGGAGGCCTGCCACGGGGACCTCGGCGGGGCCGACGCGATCCGCGTGCTCGACGACGGCGCCCGCGTCGCCATCGTCGTCCCGGCGAGGCGCCCCCCGGTGGGCGTGCTCCTCGGCGCGCGCCTCCGCGCCGGCGCGTCGCCCGCGATCGCCGCGTTCTCGGCCCCGGAGGTCGTCACGGGCTACGAGGCGACGGCCGCGTCGGACGTGTACGCGCTCGCCGCCCTCGCGCACGAGATCATCACGGGGCGCGCGCCTCTCGGCCAGATCGACTTCGACGAGGCGCGCCAAGGCCCCTTCGCCCGCCTCGCCGCCGTCGTCGCGCGCGGCCTCGCGGCGAGCCCCGTCGCCCGTCCCAGCGCCCAGGCGCTCGCCGACGCGCTGCGCGAGGCGACCGAGGTCGCGAGGCGGCTGGACGCGGCCGGGCAGGCGGGGCCCTACCGCGGCTCGCCGGCGCAGGCTGCGCCGCCGAGGGCGCGGTCGGCGGCGGAGGCCTCGGCGCAGCGGCAGCAGGCCTCGAGCATGTCGGGGATCCTGATGCTCATGCTCGTCGTGGGCGGGCTCTTCGTCTTCATGGGAGCCGTCTGGCTCGTGGGCGTCACGTGGAGCGCGCTCGACGGCATGGGCCGGTCGTTCCTGCTCTTCGCGCTCACGTCCGGCGTCCTCGGCGCGGGCGTCGGGCTGGGGAGGAAGGGCTACGCGGGGAGCGGGCAGGCGCTGCTCGTGCTCGGCGTCGAGCTGCTCTGGGCCGACGGCGCGTACCTCCTCGACAACGCGCACATGGTCGGCGACGCGAGCGGGTGGACGATGCTCGCCGGGGCGATGACCCTGCTCGCCTTCGTCCTCGCGGGCGCGCTCGACGCCGTGCTCTTCGCCGCGCTCGCCGCCGCCCACTACGTGATCTTCGCCATCTGCCTGGGCGTCGTGCTCAAGACGGGCGAGCCGACGGGGCCGGCGTACTACACGCTGGCGACGGGCGTCGGCGCCTCCGTGCTCGCCGCCGTCGGCCACGGCTGGCGGCGCGAGCGTGTCGGCGTCCCGTTCGCGGTCGTCGCGGCCCTCTCGCTCCTCTCGAGCACGCTCGTGGGCCTCGTGCTCCTGGACAACGCCGACCAACAGGCCTTCGGCGCCACGTGGCCCTACTTCGTCTGCGCCATCGCCGCGGCCGCGGCCCTCTCGATCCGCTCGCCCTACGGCACCATCGCCGCCGTGGCGGCGGCCGGCACCCTGGTCGTCGCGCCGACGACGGAGGCCATGGTCAGGGACACGCTCGCGTACCTCCTCGTCGCCGTCGCCGTCGGCTTCGGCGTCCTCGTCGCGGCGTTCACGTGGCCGCGCCTCTCCCGCAACCCCGGCACGCAGTCGGCGTGGGTCCTCGTCGGGCTGGTCAGCGTCGTCACGGCGCCGTCGATCGAGTTCCTCGTGAAGTGCTGGGACAAGGACGGCCTCGCGGCGCTCTCCGGGCCGAACGGCGTCTACCTCGGCCTCGTCATCGCCGTGCCCGCCGCCCTCGTCCTGGCCTCGTACGCGCTCGGCCGCCGCGCGCAGCGGAAGACGACGTACCGGATGCTGGAGCTGGCGGGGCTCCTGATGTTCTTCGGCGTGTTCACGTTCGAGTCCCTGGTCCGTTACAACGACGTCTTCTACCCCGTCGTCATCCTCTTCGTGGGCGCCGCGTGCCTCTTCGTCGGCGCCACGACCAAGCGCGCCACCCTCGTCCTCCTCGCCTCGATCGCCCTCCTCTTGAACCTCGCCATCCAGTACTTCGCCAAGCTCTGGAGCTTGCTCCCCGCGTCGCTCCTGGTGCTGGTCTTCGGGCTCATGCTGCTCGGCGCGGGGGTGCTGTACGAGCGGAGGTTGAAGCACCTCCTGCCCGGGCTCCGGGAGTGGGCGTGACGCCCGCTCGGGCGGCTCGTCCGACCTGCCCGGCCCGGCGCACGAGCGAGCCTGCCCCGCTGCTTGCGTGGAGGGAGCACGGGGACTAGGCCCCGGCATGATGTTCGTCGACGTTCCCCCTGCGACGCCCATCGCGCCCTTCTACCCCCACACATCTCCGCGCGTGCCGGTCGGTCGTGGCCGGCCTGGCCTCGTCGGCGGAGGGAGCGTCGACCCGAAGGGAGGCGCGCCCGAGCGGGCCGCGAACGGCCCGGGGCCGACCTGCGCGCGCTCGCACCCGGCGATCCTGGTGGTGGACGACGACGCCGACATCCGCGAAAGCCTCGCGTTCCTGCTCGAAGGGGAGGGGTACGAGGTCCACACCGCGGCCGACGGGCGTCAGGCGCTCGCGCTCCTCGAGCGGATCCCGCGCCCGGCGCTCGCGCTCGTCGACCTGCGCATGCCCGTGATGGACGGCGTGGAGCTGATCGAGGCGCTGCGGAAGGACCCGCGCTGGGCCCGCCTGCCGGTCGTCGCGTTCTCGGCGGCGTCCACCATCGCCGTGCCGGTCGACGTCCCGCTCCTGCACAAGCCGGTCGGCGTGAAGCTGCTGCTCGCGACGGTGCAGCAGTGGGCCGCCGCGTAGGCCCACGTGCCGGGGAAGGGTTTCGTCAAACGTTCGCGTCGGCGCTGCGGCGGCGGACGGGGCGCGCGGGGATCCCGACGACGGTGGTGTCGGGCGCGACGTCGTGGACGACCACGGCGTTGGCGCCGACCCTCGCGCCGTCGCCGACGGTGACGGGGCCGATGACCTTCGCGCCCGCGCCGAGGTACACGCCGTTGCCCAGGACGGGGCACGCGCCGGCGCCGTTGTCGCCGAGGGTCACCTCGTGCTCGATCACGACGCCGGCGCCGCCCTTGACCTTGCCGTTGATGACCACGCCGTGGGAGTGCACGATCACGAAGCCGGGGCCGAGATCCGCGCCGCGGCCGATGACGCACGCGTTGATCGCGGAGTTGAGCTTGTTGAACGCCATCTCCAGCGGAGCGAGGCCGATCTCGCGCGATCCCTGCATCAGGCGATACAGGATCATCGCCGACGTGCCGTCGGTGGCGAGCGCCTTCAGGAGGCCTCTGGGGGAGTCGTCCTGGTAACACCAGCGCGCCTTCGCGCGCAGGTCGTCTCGCAGCTTGCGGAGCGCGCTTCGCATGGCGGCGCATGCTGGCAAGCTCCCGCCGGGCCCGCAAGCGCGCGGGCCCGGAATCCACGGGTGTCAGGGGGCGAGCTTCGTCACGGTCACACCGGGGTTGCCGCTCGCGCACGTCGCGCAACTCTGCGCGAGGTGCACGTCGCCGCATGTGTCGAGGGCGTGCTGCTCGAAGGCGGCGCCGTCCTGGTATCGGTAGGCGCCGGAGCCGTCGAGCTCGAGGACGTACTTGCTGCTCGAGATGGGCCCGCCGCCGAAGTCCACCGCGGCGCCGCTGACCGTGCCGAACGTGACGGCGTAGTCGATCGCGCTCACCGTCACGTTGCCGCTGACGGACGCGCCGGCCGCCCCGAAGCTCTTGCTCCAGACGCACGCGCCCGTCTTGCCGTCGAGGCGCGCGAGCGCCAGATCGCTCGTCCCCAGGCCGGGCATCGGCCCGCAGCCGAAGTCGAGGCTCCCGCCCAGGATCCCGGTGCTCGCGGCGAGGTCGCCGTTGGAGAAAGGCGAGAACCCAATCCCGGTCGCGACCGCGAGGCTCCGGCTCCACGCGCAGGCGCCGGCCGCGCCGAGCTTGGCCACCACCACGCCAGAACGTGCCCGTCACCGGCCCGCAGCCAAGGTCGACGGAGCCCGAGAGCGCGGCCGTGAGGAACGGCTCGCCGGTCGGCAGCACCTGGAAGCTCGTGGGCGTGACGGGGAGCGTGCGCGACCAGAGGCAAGCGCCGGTGGCGTCGAGCTCGGCGGCGTAGGACGTGGCGGTCGCACTGGTCATGGGCCCGCAGCCGACGTCGAGGCTGCCCGTGAACGTGCCGAGAACGTAGTCGTTGCCGCAGGTGTGACCCGCGAAGGCCGCGGTCGTGCCCGCCGCGCGGCTCCAGACGCAGCTCCCGGTCGTGTCTATCTTCCCGAGGTAGGCCCCGCTCCCTGCGATGGTCCCGCAGCCCAGGTCGTCGGAGCCCGTGATGCTCCCCCCGGCGTACGCGATCCCGGTGTCCGCCGCCACGACCACCGAAGCGTTCTGCGGGAGCCCCACGATCCACTGCTTCGTGCCGGTGGAGTCGAGCTTCACGAGGCACTGGGGGTCGGCCTGGTACTGGGCGGGGAAGGACCCCCAGGGCCAGCTCCCGAGGCACGTCTGGTAGTCGAGCAGCGTGTCGCCGGCGGCGTCGCTGAAGGCCGTGAGGCCGGGAGAGCCGCCGAAGGCGCTGAGCCCGGTGTAGTCGGCGCGCTGGACGCTCGTAACGTAGAAAGTGTCGGTGTTGGTGGTCGCGAGGTTCGCGTTCCTACCAGCAATCACCCAGTTGTCGGCGCCCGCGAAGGACCACGAACCCGGCGAGGCCGTCGTTTCGTAGGGGAAGCCCTCACCTCCGTTGTCCAGGAGCGGCGCTCCGGTCGCATCCAGCGCGCTGACGCCAATCCACGCCGGGCCCACCTGATAGACCCCTTGCGGCTGCTTCGGGCCTAGGCCGAAGGTGGCGACGTAGACGTGCCCGGTCGTCCCCGCGGAGAAGGCGATCCAGCTCCAGCTCGACGTCATCGCCGGGGGCGTGCAAAGAAACGAGGACGATGCCGGGCACGGGAGCGCGAGCGTCGTGCTCCAGAGCACGCTTCCAGGGCTCGTGGACCCGGACGCGCACGTCTCCGTCCCCGCGTCGACCGTGCTGCCGCACGTCCCACCGCTGGACGACGACGAGCTGCTGCTCGACGAGACCGAGCTGCTGCTCGCGCTCGCGCTCGTGCTCGTGCTCGTGCTCGCGCTCGCGCTCGCGCTCGTGCTCGCCGCCGCCCCGCCGGAGCCGGCGCCGCCGCTACCGCTTGTGGCCGCCCCACCCGTGCCCGCCGTGCTGCTCGATGCTGCTCCGCCGGTTCCCGCGGTGGTGCTCGTCGCCGCCCCGCCGGTGCCCGACGTGCTGCTCGATGCTGCTCCGCCTGAGCCGCTGCTCGTCGTCGCCGCACCGCCGGTTCCGGTAGTGCTGCTGGTCGCGGCCCCGCCGGTTCCCGCCGTGCTGCTGGTCGCAGCCCCGCCGGAGCCCGCCGTGCTCCCGTGGCTCGTGCTCGAAGTCCCCGCCGCCCCGCCGTGCCCGGCGCTGGTCGTGCTCGACGAGGCGGCCGCCCCGCCGCTGCCGCCGCCTTGGCCGCTGCCGCACCCGAGCGCCAGCACCGCGGAAGCGACAGCCACGAGAGGACGGGACGAGTGGTGCATGTGCCGCATCATGTGTCCTTTCTATCAGGGCGCGATCTTGGTCACGGTCACGGTCGTCCCGGCGAGCGCCCCGAGGACCACGTTCCCGCACGGGTCGAGGGCGTGCTGGTCGAAGGCGGTGCTGGACTGGAAGCGGACCGCGCCCGCGCCGTCGAGCTCGACGACGGTGCCCGCGCCGAACGCGACGACGTAGTCGAGCGCGCTCACGCTCACGCTCGGGGAGCCGGGGACCGCGAGGCTATTGCTCCAGAGGGTGGAGCCGGTCGCGCCGTCGAGGCGAGCGATCCTCACGCTCCCGGTCGAGGGCGCGCTCAGGGCGATGTCCCCCGTCGAGAAGAGCCCGACCGGCAAGCCGACACCGGGCCCGCTCCAGACGCACTTGCCCGCGGCGTCGAGCTTGGCCGTGAGCCCGCCCCCGGCCACGGGGCCGCAGCCGACGTCGATGGAGCCCGAGTGGCCGCCGGTGATCAGCGCCTCGCCCGTGGGGAGCGGCGTGATCGTGAGGCCCTTCACCGCCGGGAACCCGCGCGACCAGACGCACGCGCCCGAGGTGTCGATCGCCGCCGCGTACGGCATCGCGACCGTGCTCGTCATCTTGCCGCAGCCGACGTCGAGCGTGCCCTGGAACGTGCCGGCGAGGTAGCTCCTCCCGCCCGCGGGGACGATGCTCACCGCCGTGCCCGCCGCCCGGCTCCACGTGCAGTGCCCGCACGTGTCGATCTCCCCGGCGTAGACGCCGCTCCCCGCGATGGTCCCGCACCCGAGGTCGTCCGTGCCGGTGACGGGCCCGGTGATGCGGCTGGTGCCGCTCTCCGGATCCACGCCGAGCACGGTCGCGCCGCCCGGGAGGGTCACCACCCATTGCGCGTACCCGCTCGGGTCGAGCTTGCCGAGATCGTGGAAGTCGGGGGGATTCCACGTGTGCCACACGCCTCCGGCGTAGTTCAGGCCGGCCGTGTCGAGCCATGTGTCGCCGGCAAGGTCGCTGTAGCCGACGACCGTGTTTCCGTAGCAGTCGTCGGTGGAGTTGGCTCCGCGGCTCGTCACGGCGAACTCCATGCAGAAGCCCCCGTAGGCCGTCGAGTACCCTCCGTTGATCACCCAGTTATCGGCGCCCACGAGCGAGAGCCACGGGGTTTCAATCTGGGACTGAACGAAGTCGGACCCCAAGCCGTCCCAATCGGTGAGGAGCGCGCCGGACGCGTCCAGCTCGCCGAGGCCCACCCACATCTTCGGCAAGGGTTGGCCGCCGGGCTCCGGGCTCGGGCCGGGGCCCGAGCCCGAGATCGCGGCGTAGACGGTGCCGGTCGACCCCACCTCGAAGCCGGCCCACGAGAGCATCGCGGGCGAAGAGCAACCCGTCCACTCCACGAAGGGGAACGTGGGACACGGGGCGGGGAGCGATGTGCTCCACAGGACGCCGCCGGGGCTCGTCGACCCGGGCGGGCTGCACGCCTCCGTCCCCGTGTCCGTGCTCCCGTCGGTCCCGCCGTCCGTCGCACCGCAGCCCCCGCTGCTGGACGACGACCCCGCGCCCCCGGTCCCGGCGCTCGTCGCGGTCACGGCACCGATCCCGCTGCCAGCCCCTCCCATCCCACCGCCACCCCCCGCCCCGCCCCGCCAACTTCCGCTGCTCGACGTTGGCACGCTGGCGCCGCTCGTGCTGCTCGTCGCCGCACCGCTCATGCCAGCGCTGCTGGCTCCGCTGCTCGCCGTTGCCCCACCCGTGCCCGTGGTGCTGCTCGTCGCCGCCCCACCTGGGCCGCTGCTTATCCCCGCCCCGCCCGTTCCTACGGTGCTGCCATGGCTCGCGCTCGAGGTCCCGGGCGCGCCGCCGGTTCCGGTGGTCGACAAGGTTGCCGTTCGGGTGCCGCCGCCATGGCCGCTGCTGCATCCGAGCGCCAGGAGGGCGCCGGCAAGGGCCATCACGAGAGGGGGTGAGCGGTGCACGTGCTTCATAACGGGTTGCGTCATCCGGGGCGACGCCGGTCTGAGGTGAGAGCGCACACCCGGCTCGAAAGGCATTCGTTGCCCAGCGTGCGGAGCGCATTCAGGTGCTTCCAGAGCGCGTCCCTCGAGCTCGCGAGCGCAGGAAAAAGGCGCAGCCGGGCAGGGAGAAGGCACGGACGCAGACGGCGAAGGCACGTCTTTGCGTTGAAAATCGGGGCGAGGTTCGACGCCACTCGCGCCCTGCCGCGGATCCTCTACGGCCTTTGAAGCTGCTGTCGGATCATGTCCTTCAGCTCGTCCATGTGCTCCTGTACCTTTTGCTTGCCGATCCTGCCTCCCTCTTCGAGCAGCTTGGGCACCTCGTCGATGGTGCGCTTGCCGAGCGGAGTGCGATAGAAGGCCGTGAGCTGGACGATCTCCAGCTCGGAGAAGCGGTCCATGTAGAGGCTCGCGAGCGGATCGCGGATCCCGTCGATGCTGAGGTACTTCGCCATGAAGCGGCGCATGACCGACTCGAGCGGGCGGAGCTTCGGGTTGGCCTCGAGCTGCGCGCGCAGCGAGGTGTCGAGCGCCGTCTCGAGCGTGAGCTTGAGGTGGATGACGTCGAAGAGGCTCATACACGGCGCGCCGGTGGGTCTCGGGGTGGAAGGGTGATCGAGACTCCTGTGGCCAGGGCGAGGCGGTGCCCACCTGGGCCGCGCCCCCACCTCCGGGAGCGGTGGGCGGGGGCGAGGACGCGGTGGCGCACCCGGTCGCCGAGGGAAGCGCGAGGAGGGCCAGGGCCAGGGCGGCACGAGGGAAGGATCGGGTGATCATCGCCGCATGGGACGACGGCGAAGCGAGCGGCGTCAAGCGTCGTCGACGACCGAGCGCGTCCAGCCCTCCTCGGCCGCCGCGTCGTGGCGGCCACCGCCCTCAGGGCGCGTACACGACCGAGTTCCTCCTGACCGTGGAGAACATGGGCAGGCCGCGCGAGCGGGCGTCTCTCTGCATCCTCTCGAGCAGGGCCACCGGCACGCTGAAGACGACGGCGGTGCGCCGGTACACCGGCTCGTTCCGGTGGTTGGTGTCGTGCCAGCGGCAGTCGAACTCCGCCGCCGGCACGAAGCTGAGCCCCTCGCCGTTGGAGGGATCGCCGAGGATGACGAGCCCCGCGGCGACGTCCGTCCAGCGGAGCCGGCCCCGCGCCTGGGCGACGATGCGCCGGAGCACCGCCTCCTCGCGGCTCCGCACCACGCGGAGCACGAGGGACCAGTGGCCGTCGCTCCAGTCGTTCTCCCAGAGCACCGATCCATCGGCGCCGCGGACGGGCAGCCGCCTGCGCTGGCCGCCCTCCACGAAGTCGCTGAGCTGCGCGGGTGGGATCGATGTACGCCTGGTACGCGACCATCGCGAGGGTGAGGGGCTTCGTGGGAGCCTCGCCGCGCTCGAGCGCGTCTGCGTAGCGCTGCGTGCCGTTCGTGAGCCGGCCCAGGACGTCGATCGGCAGGCCGTGCTCGATCCGCGCCTCGAGGCCGAGGTGCTCGCGCGCGCCGCGGGCCAGGTTGTCCGGCGTCGTCCCGGTCTTGTAGCTGGTGTCGAGGCTCGAGCTCGTACTTCCAGAGGCCGGCGTCGGCGTCGCGGCGCGGGAGCCGCAGGAACTCGGCGATCCCGAGGAACGTCTCCGCGCCGCAGGTGAAGTGGTTGGGCTGGCGGCCGACGCCCACCCGGAGCGTGCCGCGGGGCGGCGGGAAGGAGCCGCGCAGCACGGGGACCGGCCGGCCTTCTCCGAGCGGGTGGACGCGAGCACACCGGGATCCCACGATGATATCGTGGTGTGTGACCACCTCGACCGGCAGTCCGAGGGCCGCGTGAGACGACCCCGCGAGGTTCGGCGATTGGGGGCCGTGCTCCAGCGAGCATTTCGACGCAAAGGCGCAAAGGCGCAAGGGCGCAAAAAAAGCAAAGAGGAGCTGGGCGAGATTCCGTCTCTCTTTGCCTTTGCGCCTTTGCGTCGAAAATCGGGGCGACGTTCGACGCCCATCGCAACGGAGGCGGCTCGCTCGCTGCCCTCGGCGAGGAACGCGCGCAGGATCCCGTTGAACTCCGCCGGGTGCTCCAGGTTGGGCGCGTGCTTCGCCTTCTCGAGGACGCGGAGCGGGGCCTTCAGGGAGGCGGCGAGGCGCTCGCCGATCTCCAGCGGGAAGACGGGATCCTCCCGCCCCCACACGACCATCGAGCGTGCCCGCGACGTGGCGGGGCGCGACTTCACGGTGTCCATGTCGTCGAGGAGCTTGGCGAGGAGGGCGGCGCGCTCGTCGCGGTACGAGGAATAGAGGGCCTGGAGGCTCTGCTCCAGCGCGAAGCCGGGAACCCAGGGCGGGTCGAAGTAAGCCAGGCCGAGGAGCGTCTCGACTCCGCCGGCGTCGCGCGGGATCAGGACCTGGGCGATGTCGGAGGCGTGGAGGCGGCGGCAGAGGAGGCCGTAGTCGTCGCGCGTGTAGACGCGGCCTGGGCTGTCGACGATCACCAGGTGGTGCACCATCGCGGCGCGGTCGTTGGCCAGCTCGTTCGCGACCAGCCCGCCGTAGGAGACGCCCGCGACCGCGACCTCGCGCTCGCCCAGGCGGTCGAGCAGCGCCTCGACCGCGCGGACCTGGTGGTCGATGCCGAACTCCCGCGCGTCGGACCGGGAGTCGCCGAACCAGAGCAGAATCCGGCAGGATGACGCGGTGGTCCCGCGCCAGGTCCTCGACCTGCGGGTACCAGAGCCACGTGGCGGAGCCGCCGAACCCGTGGAGCAGGACGACGGTGGGCCCGTGGCCCCCGGACCAGTAGTCGGATCGTGTCCGGCCCGAGGCGGACGTCGGCCGGCGCCATGCCGGCGTCGCGCAGGGCGCGCTCGATGCCCGCCTGCTTCATGGCCACCACGTTGCAGCCCGTGGCGAGGAGGAGGAGCGCGGCGAGGACGGCGAGAAGGAGGCGCCTTTGGAGGGAGGCAGTCACCTGCGGAGGATAGGACACTCTCGGCGCGTGCGTCTGGGCCTGCCGAGGGCGGGCCGGAACCCGGCGGGTCGGCGAAGGCAATTTGCCCGGGGAGCGAGCTGGCGTAGGAAGGTGGGAGCAATGCTTGGCCTCGGGCGAGAGCCGGATGGTGCTCGTCGGGAGCGCGGTGGGGGTCGCCGCGTGCTCGTCGGCGAGCAGCTCCCGGGCGCCTGCGCCGGCGGGGGAGGCGGAGGGCACGCCGCTCATCGCGCTCGGAGACGCGTTCCGGGCGGCGGGGCGCTGCGACGGGCCCACGGCGGCGCCCGCGCCCCTCCGGCGCATCTCGCGCGTCGAGTACGACAACGCGGTGCGCGCGCTGTTCGGCGTCACGACCGATCCCGCGAACGCCTTCGTCCCGGAGGAGAAGACGGGGGTCACGATCGGGTTCGACACCAACGTGGGGTCGACGGTGAGCGCGCTGGCGGTCGAGGAGTACGTCGCGACGGCCGAGCAGATCGCAGACTCTGTGGTCGCCCACTTCGCCGAGGTGACCGGCTGCGGCACGACGACGGACGGCGCGTGCATCACGGCCTTCCTGGTCAATCGCGCGCGCCGCGCCTTCCACGGCACGCTCCCGGACGACGAGAAGGCGCGGCTGCTCGCGGACCATGCCGCGACCGTGCAGGCCCTCGACGCAGACATGGGCCTCCGCTTCGGCGTGGAGGCGGTGCTGCTCTCGCCGCGCTTCCTGTACCTGGTCGAGGCGGGGGAGGGGACCGGAGACGTGGCGAGGCTGACGGGATCCGAGGTCGCCGGGCGCCTCGCCGCCGCGCTGTGGAGGAGCGTGCCCGACGCGCCGCTGCTCGCGCGCGCCGACCACGGGCGGCTCGACGACGCGGCCGGCGTGGAGGCGGCCGCGCGCGAGATGCTGGCCGACCCACGGGCCGCGTCGATGCTGGAGGACTTCGCGCGGCAGTGGCTCGACGTGGAGGCGGTGCCGACGCTGACGAAGGACGCGGCGCGCTGGCCGGGCTTCACCCCGGCCCTCGCGCGCAATCTGCTCACCGAGACCGAGCAGCTCTTCGTCTCCGTCGCCACGGCGAAAGGCGGGAGCTTCCCCGAGCTCTTCACCGCGGACTACACGATGGCGAACGCGGACGTCGCCGCGTTCTACGGCCTCGATGGGCCGACCGGCGAGCGCTTCGAGCGCGTCGCCCTCCCTCCGGAGCGTCGCGGCGTCCTCACCATGGCCGGCGTTCTCGCGGCCCACGCCCACTTCAATCGCCCCAGCATCGTCGAGCGTGGAAAGCTGGTTCGCTTCGCCCTCCTCTGCGACCCGGTGAGCCCCCCGCCTCCGTCCGTGAACACGACGCTCCCGCCGCCCGCAGCAGGCAAGACCGAGCGCGACCTCGCCGCCGCCCACGCCGCCATCCCCTTCTGCAGCGGCTGCCACGCGCAGGATGGATCCGATCGGGTACGGCTTCGGCCTCTTCGACGCCGCCGGCAAGTACACGCCCGGCGACGGGGAGGACGTGTCCGGCACGATCGCGAAGCCCGTGCTCGCCTCGGTCGACGACGTGAGCGGCCCGTTCCACGGCGCCGTCGCGCTCTCGAAGAAGCTCGCCGCGAGCCGCGACGCCCAGCAGTGCTACGCGATCCAGGCGCTCCGCTACGCGATGGGCCGGAACGAGGCGGAGGGCGACGCGTGCTCGGCCGCGGCGGCGTGGGATCGCTTCTCGACCGCGGGCCTCGGGCTACGAGAGCTGATCGTGGCCATCGCAGGGTCCGACACGTTCCGGTACCGGACGGCGGTCGTGCCCGGGGAGGCGTGCCGGTGAGCCAATCGTCCTGGAGCCGCCGCCGCTTCCTCGCCGCCGCGGGCGCCACGGCGCTCACGCTCCCGTTCCTGCGCGCGCTCCCGGGGTACGCGGGCGGCGGCGCGCGCTACCTCGTCGTGCTCTTCACCCCGTGCGGCGTCGTCCGTCACCTGTGGGGCGCCGATCCGGTCACGATGGGGGGTTCCCCCCAAACCCCCCGCCGACGCCCGGCAGCCCCTTCACCCTCCGCCCCTGGCTCCAGCCCCTCGCCGCGTACCAGGACCGCATGGTCATCGTCCGCGGCCTCTGCAACAAGGCCGCCGGCACCGGCGACCCGCACGGGCCGGGGATGACCTCGCTCTGGACCGGCGTGGATACCGAGGGGCAGGTCGGGCCCACGGGCCCCAGCATCGACCAGGTGATCGCGCAGAAGCTCGCCGCCCCGACGCCGCACGCGACGATCGAGCTGCGCGCTCCCTCACCGCAGGACTTCCCTGGCAAGAGCATCTACAACCGCATGATCTACGACCCGCTCGGCCAGCCCGTCGACCCGCGCGACGACGTGGCCCTCGCGGTCGACGCGCTCTTCCTCGGCCTCCAGGCGACGGGCCCCGACGGCGGGGCCGACCCGCGCCTCGCCCTGCGCAAGCGGGTGATGTCCCGCCTCGACGGCGAGATCGGCCGCGTCGAGGCCCGCCTGTGCAACGAGGATCGCCAGCAGCTCCAGGCGCTCCGCGACGGGCTCGATACGCTGAGCAAGAGCACGGGCACCCGCGGCCCCGCGGCGCTCCCGGCCTGCGGACCGCCCCATCCGTCGGGCGCGGGCGATTATCCCACCATCGTGCAGAACACGATCGACCTGCTGGTGATGACCCTCGCGTGCGACCTCACCCGCGTCGCGAGCCTCCAGCTCTCCCAGGGCCTCTCTCCGATGGTCGCCGATTTCCTCGGCATCACCACGGATCACCACTCCCTCTCTCACCAGGCCCCGCACCGCGCCCGCCTCGGCCCCGACGCGCCCGCCGCGTCGGACGAGGACCATCCGACGCCCGCCCAGATCGCGATCTGCGAGCCTGCCATCGACGAGCTGACGAAGATCAACCAGTTCTACGCGACACAGATCGCCTACCTCTGCGCCCGCCTCGGCGCGATCCCGGTCGGTAACGGCAAGACCCTGCTCGACCAGACGGTGATCTGCTGGGGCAACGAGCTCGACAACGGCTCCGACCACGACCACTACGAGATCCCGTACGTGCTCCTCGGCGGCGCCGGCGGCGCGCTCGAGACCGGGCAGCTCGTCGAGTACCCGGTGTTCGACGGCTACGACCTGCCGGAGAGCGCCAAGCTCGGGGCCAAGCGGGCCACGAACGATCTCTATGTGACGCTGGCCAAGCTGATGGGCGTCGACCTGCCCACGTTCGGGAACCCGGCGTACAACGTCGGCCCCTTGGCGGAGCTGCTCGCCTGACACAAAACCGAACCGCGACCGCAAGGGAGCGGGTGCCAGAGATCAACGCCGCCGGCAGGCCTTTGCACGCTCCGCGCTCCCTCGAGCGTCGCGCGTGCGAGGGCGCGAAGACGTCGCGCCTTCCGGCACCCGCTCCCTCACGGTCGCGGTTCGGTTTGTGTTATCCCGTGAGCCGCGCGCGGAGCAGCTCGTTGACGAGCTTCGGGTTGGCCTTGCCGCCCGTCTTCTTCATCACCATCCCGACCAAGGCGCCGAGCAGGTTCGCGTTCCCGGCCTTGTAGCGCGCGACGGCGTCCGCGTTCTCCGCGAGCACCGCATCGACCGCAGCCTCGATCGCGGCCGTGTCGGAGACCTGCTTCAGCCCCCGGCGCTCCACGATCTCCGCAGGGCTCCCGCCGCCCTTCACCATCTCGGCGAGCACCTCCTTCGCGATAGTCCCGGAGATCGTCCCCGCGTCGACCAGCGCGCTGAGCTCGCCCACCGCGGCGCCCTGGAAGGGCAGCCCTTTGCTTCCGGCTGCCTTCAGCTCTCGCCGCACGTCGTTCACGACCCAGTTGGCGATCCCCTTCGGGTTTGCGCCCGGACGCGCCTTCAGCGCCTCCTCGAACATGGCAAGCAGACTCGGGTCACCCGCGATGGTGCGTGCGTCTTCAACCGCGATCCCGAGAGCCAGCCGAAGCTGCTGGGCGACGGGCCCCAGCTCCTCCCAGTCTTCTTTCGCGGTCTTCGATGAATGAATCCGGAGCCTTGCAGGTGCCTGCTGCTCCTCCGCCTCCCGTTTCTCCTTCTGCGAGGAGAAGATCTTCACCGGTCGTGAAGCAACCTTCGCCCACGTGTCCTTGAGCGGCACCGTCCGGTTGAACACGGGCGCCCCCGGCTTCGAGTCGATCGGATCGACGAAGAAGAAGCCCAGCCGCTCGAACTGGAAGCGATCCCCGGCCGCCGCCCTGGCGAGGCTCGGCTCGACCATGCCGCGCACCGTGACGAGCGACGTCGGGTTCAGCTCCGCGATGAAGTCGGCCGCGCTCGCGGGGGAGTCGATCGTGAAGAGCCGGTCGTAGAGCCGCACCTCGGCTTCGAGCGCGTGCTCCGCGCTCACCCACTGGATGGTGCCCTTCACCTTGCGCCCGACGGGGTCCGCGCCCCGCGTGGCCGCGTCGTGCGAACAGCGCAGCTCGACGACCTCGCCCGCCTCGTTCTTCACCACGCTCTCGCAGCGGATCACGTAGCTGTGCCGGAGGCGAACCTCGCGCCCCGGCGCGAGGCGGTGGTAGTCCTTGGGCGGGCTCTCCATGAAGTCGTCGCGGTCGATGTAGATCACGCGGCTCATGGGCATCGGGCGTGAGCCCTGCTTGTCCTTCACGTCCACCGGCTGGGCCGGGGGTACGGGGGTCTCCCCCGTCGTGAGCGGCCAGTAGGGGGCGTCGATCTCCTCCACCTTCCCCTCGGGCCACGTGTCGATGACCACGCGCAGCGGGCGCAGGACCGCGAGCACGCGTGGCAATCGCAGGTTCAGGTCCTCGCGCAGCACGTGGTCGAGCAGGGCGATGTCGACCGTGCTGTTGTTCTTGGCGACGCCGACGCGCTCGCAGAACTCGCGGAGCGCCTCCGGCGTCACCCCGCGGCGGCGGAGGCCGGCGAGGGTGGGCATGCGCGGGTCGTCCCAGCCCGAGACGTGCTTGCCGTCGACGAGCTGGAGCAGCTTGCGCTTGCTCGTCATGATCGTCGTCACCTCGAGCCGCGCGAACTCGTACTGGTAAGGGCGCGATGCGGGGAGGGGCCCGCCGCCCTTCTCCGTCTCCAGCACGGCGTCGACGATCCAGTCGTACAGCTCGCGGTTGTTCTCGAACTCGAGCGTGCAGATCGAGTGGGTGATGCCCTCGATGAGGTCCGAGAGGCAGTGGGCGAAGTCGTAGAGCGGGTAGATGCACCACGTGTCGCCCGTCCGGTAGTGGTGCGCGTGGCGGATGCGGTAGAAGGGCCAGTCGCGCATCTTCAGGTTCGGGCTCGACATGTCGATCTTGCCGCGGAGCACGTGCGCGCCGTCCGGGAACTCGCCGGCGCGCATGCGCTCGAACAGGTCGAGGTTCTCGGCCACGGAGCGGTCGCGGTAGGGGCTCGGCTTGCCGGGCTCGAAGGCGGTGCCGCGGTACTTGCGGATGTCCTCCTCGTTCAGGCTGTCGACGTAGGCCTTGCCGGCCTCGATGAGCTGCACAGCGTACCGGTACAGGCGCTCGTAGTAGTCCGACGCGAAGAAGAGCTTGTCCGCCCAGTCGAACCCGAGCCACCGCACGTCCCGCTCGAGCGCCTCGACGTACTCCAGGCTCTCGGTCGTCGGGTTGGTGTCGTCGAAGCGCAGGTGGCACACGCCGCCGAAGTCCCGGGCGAGGCCGAAGTTGAGGTGGATCGACTTGGCGTGGCCGATGTGCGGGTAGCCGTTGGGCTCGGGCGGGAAGCGGGTGACCACGCGCGAGCGCCGGCCGGACGCGAGGTCCGCCTCCACGATCTCGCGGATGAAGTTGCTCGCCCCCGCCGGCTGGGCCGGGGGGTATGGGGGGTCTCCCCCCATCGATACCAGCCTCTCTCGGTCGCTCGCCATGCAGGTTCCTCCGTACGCGGCGCGCAATCTACGCCATGGGCGGCGTGTGCGCGAGCCTGCACGCACGGGCGGCGCCTAGCCGAGGGGATGGCGCGCGTCCGTGGTAGGGTCGCCCGCGCATGAAGCCCACCCTCGAGATCCCCGAAGGCCTCCTCGACAACTCCGCGAGCTTCCGGGATCCGTTCTTCCAGCGCTTCCGCCTCCGCCACGCGCCGCGCCCGCTCCAGCTCACCGACGCGATCACGAAGGACTACCTGTTCCCGACCCTGTACGCGGACGTAACCTGCGCCGTCGGGATCTTCTTGTGCGACTACGACCGGGCGCGCGCGCTCCTGCCGCACCCGAAGCTCCGCCCCGTGCGGATGACGCTCGGGCGATCGCTCGTGGTCTTCTCTTGTTACGAGTACCGGAGCGTGCTCGGCGTACCGCCTTACAACGAGATCGCCATGACGATTCCGGTGCTGCTCGACCCGAAGGTCGACGTGCCGGTGCTCCCGATGGTGCTGAACGTCTTCGAGGCGTTCGGGTACTACGTGTTCAGCATGCCGGTCACCTCCCTGGAGAACCGGATCCGCGGCAACGAGATCTGGGGGCTGCCCAAGGTGACGCAGGAGATCGACCAGTACGAGGAGGGTGGGGACTGCGTGACGGCCGCCAGGGACGACGCGGGCGAGCGCTACTTCGAGCTCCGCGTCCCGATGCGGGGAAAGCCCCAGCGCTTCGACGTGAGCGCCAATCTGTACTCCGAGCTGGGCGGCAGGCTCCTCCGGAGCCAGACGAGCTTCTGCGGCGTCTTCGACGTGGTGAAGCACATGAAGCTCCTGACGCGGAGGGGCGCGCGGGCCGATCGGCGCTACCTCACGCTGGGCAGCGGGCCCGCCGCGGACGTGCTCCGGCGCCTCGACATCGAGGAGCACCCGTTCCAGCTCCGCTACGCGCGGCGCATGAACAGCGCGTTCGATCTGCCGGATCCGGATTTCTCGTTCGACGCGGGCAGGAGGTGAGGGTCATGGCGACAAACCCTGTGAACGTCGTGGTGTTCGGGGCCGGCGCGGTCGGCTCGACCGTTGGCGGCTGGCTCGCGCCGCACCATCGGTCGCTCTGGTTCCTCGATCGCGGCCCCGTGGCCGACGCGCTGCGGTCGCGGGGGATCACGCTCTACCAGCAGGGCCAGAAGGAGCGCGCGGAGACGGTCCGCGTGCAGGTGATCGACGACCTCGGCGCGGCGCCGCGCCCCGACGTGATCCTCCTGGCCGTGAAGAACTACAGCCTGGAGAAGGCGGCCGAGCTCATCCGCGACCGGGTGGGCAACGACGTCATCGTGGTCGGGCTCCAGAACGGCGTGGAGAACCAGGCCATCCTGCCGAGGTACTTCCGCCGCGTGCTCTACGGAATCGTGGGCTACAACGCGTGGCTCGACGAGCCGGGCGTCGTCGGGTACCAGAAGCGCGGGCCGCTCGTGCTGGGCACGATCCTGAACCTCCACCAGCCCGAGCTCGGCCTCGTCGCCGACCTCTTGAACCGGGGCGTGGAGACGATGATCACGCCGCGGCTCCCGGACGCGGCGTGCTCCAAGATGATCGTCAACCTCACGAACTCGTTCACCACGCTCGTGGGGCACGGCTTTCGCGAGATCTCCGAGCCTTTGCTGTTCCAGAAGCTCCTGTCGAACCTCACCTACGAGGGCGTGCGCATCGCGCGGGCGGCGGGCTACCGCGAGTGGCACGTGGGGGGCATGCCCTCGTGGGCGCTCATGACCGCCGCCGCGAACCTGCCGCTCTTCGTGACGCGCAGCGCGTTCCAGAAGAACGTGAAGAAGATGGTCATCAGCAGCATGGCCCAGGACATCCTCCAGCGCGGAGGCTCGGACTCGGAGCTCGAGTCCATCAACGGGTACTTCCTCCGGCTCGCGGACGCCCACGGGGTCTCGGTCCCGTACAACCGCGCGGTCTACCAGCTCTGCAAGGAGCGCTTCGGGGAGGCCGGCTTCCGGCCGCTCGACGTTCGAGAGGTGTGGGATCGCGCGCGGGCGCTCGGGGCGCGGTAGCGCCCGGCGCTTCAGGGGCCGGCGTCGCCGCAGGGGTTGGGCTGCGGCGGGGTGGGCGGCGCGACGGGGCCGAGCTGGACGACGGTGGCGTTGAAGCCGAGGCCGATCGAGATGCCGTTGCAGCTCTGGGTCGGGTCCTGGGTGCCGTCGGTCATGATGTCGGAGGCCTGCGCGATCTGGGAGAGGATGGACTGGATCGTCGGGCCGGAGCAGAGCGACGGGTCGAACCCGCCGGCGGTCTTCTGGATCGTGCTCTGGAGGGCCTGCGTGGAGATGATCCCGGAGATGATCCCGTGCACGGCGTTCTGGTGGGTCGGGTCCATCTGCATGGTGATCGTCGCGTGGTCGATGGGCAGGACCTCCGCGATCTCACCCCCGACCGTCACGCTCACGCTCCCCGTGCTGCCAGAGACCCACGTGCCGCTGGCCACGTAGCTCATGAGGAACTGGACCTTCGCCGACGTCGGGTCGCTGGTGTTCGTGAGGGACGCCGGGTCGATGGGCCAGAGGTCGGTGCCGTCGTGCTTGGGCGTGGAGCCGAGGCTCGCGCCCTGGTAGAGGCGCGCGACGATCGGGTCGTAGCTCGTGCCGGAGCCGAGCTGGACCAAGGTCAGGAGGATCGTCGGGCCGCCGCTCGCGAGGGCGTCGTTGGTCTTCTGACTGGTGTCGCTTTCGATGCCGAGGAAGATCGGCAGGATGTCGTGGCCCCACGAGTTCTCCACGCCCACCAGGCCGGGGAACGTTCCCTCCTGGTGAACGAGCGTGGGGCTCGCGTTGTCGACGGTCTTGCAGAAGGCGGAGAAGTCGTTCGGGCTCACGCCGTCGATGTTGTAGCCGTAGTTCTCCCAGCCGTTCACCTGATCGGGGGTGCCCGTGGGGTCGGTGTCGCCGAGGAACAGCTCCGTGATCGCGAACGTGGTCGTGCCCGTCCCGTCGGGCGGCATCATGGCCGGCGGGGGCGGCGGCCTGGCGTCGACGGTGCCGCCGCCACCCGTGGAGGACGAGGTGCTCGCGCCGCCGAATCCCGTGCTCGTGCCCGCGCCACCGAAGCCCGTGCTCGTGCCGGCGCCGCCGAAGCCCGCGCCACCCGCGCCGGTGCCGGCCGTGCTCGTGCTCGCCACCGTGCTGCTCACGCTCGTCGTCGACACGTGGCTGCTCGTGACGGAGGCGGTCGTGCCGTGGGCGCCGCCCTGCCCTCCGGTCCCGCCGCCCTCGACGTGAGCACCGCAGCCAAGGACAATCCATGGGCCGAGCAAGGCCGCGACGCTTGGGACCATGAAACGCAAACGGTGCATGGGCAGGACTCCCTTTTTCATGTCGGTGCACGCGCCCCGCGCGCGAAGAATGCCGATCAGTGTCTCTACGGCCGTCGAGCGTGGAGCGCAACGTCCGAGGGGCCATCGGCACGGCGCGACGAGAGCAGGCGCCGACCGTGGGCTCGCCGTATGGCACATTCTGACCCTCTCCGGGGCACGGCGGTCGCGGGCGCAGCGCATTTCATGGGCGTTGCTGGGCGACCATGAACCACTTCGTCGCAGCCCTTGGCTTGCTGTTCGTCACGACCGTCGCCTCCGCGTGCACCTCGGGTCCGGCGGCCTTCGGCCCGGAGGGCCCCCAGGCATGCCCCGCCGCGCCGGATCGCATGTCCATCGAGCTCATCGACGGCGCAGCGTGTACGACGGCGGACGAGGACTGCGCGTCCACCGACGGTTGTGGCTGCTCGTTGACCTGTCGGAACGGCTTCTGGGGGCTGACGCACCCGCAGGAGCTGTGCGCCAAGAACGACGGCCCCTGCTGAGCGCCCGGCCCGCACGAGCTCCCGGTCGAACGGCAGGAGCTCCAGCCTCGTCTCCTGGTGGGCACCTCAGGGCCGGACCGCATCCTCGAGCTCCTTCGCGTAGGCGCGCGCGAGCATCGCCCTCACGTCGGAGGCGACCGCGCGCTCGCCCAGCTTGTCGCCGAGCGCGTGTACGTAGAGCGCGATCTCGGCGTCCCGGTACGCCGTCCACGCGCGTAGCGCCTCGCCGAAGAGCCGCTTGTGCTCGGCGTCGCCGTCGAGCGCCGCCTGGAAGGCCTTCTCCATCTCCTTGTCGGCCTCCGCCGCGTCGGCCCCGGGGGTGAGCGCATGGTCGAAGAGGTGCGCGAGCCTCGCCGTGCGCTGGCTCTCGAGCTCGTTCTGGCGGCGCAGCCATGCGTTGGATTGGATGCTGCCCCCGCGGTAGCGGTCGCTCCCGGCCTCGCCCTCCTCGTTCGCGAACTTGCGGTGAAGGTCGCGCGCCATGGCGGCGAGCTGCTTTCCCTCCGGGTCGAGCTTGCCGAGGACGTCGCGATCGAGCCTGTGTTGCCGGTCCTCGATGCGGCGCGCCTCGATCTGGTGGCACGCGCCGATGGTGATGGTGGTGCCGCCGAATCTTGTCGCAGAAGTCGAGCGGCGAGGCCAGCGTGCGCTTGTGGAGCTGCTCCTCGATGCCCTGCACCGTCGCGTCCCTGTAGCAGCCGGCGAAGACGCCCATCACGCGCGCGGGCTCCGCCGGGCCGCCCTGCGCGTCGAGGCGCATGGTCGCGAGGTAGGCGCGGGCGAGGGACGATCCACCGCAGCCGGGATTGGCCGCGATCTGGCGCTCGAAGCAGCCGCGGGCGCGCTGAAGGTCCTTCGTGACGCCGATGCCGTAGTAGAAGCGGAAGCAGTCCACCTCGGCGCCGGCGTCGTCCGCGTCACGATACAGCGCGTCGGCCTCAACCTGGTCGCACGCCGGGTCCTTGGAGCACTTCTCCGCCTGCGCCAGCAGCGCCGCCGCCTCCGCCGGGCGCTTCGCGGCGTGCCCGCCGCCCGCCGGAGACGCCGCGTCGCTCGCTTCGGGCGGCGCCACGGTGACCGAGGGAGCTGCGTCGGCCGGAACAGGCGGTTCGGCGACGGCGGTGGGCGGTGCGCCGTTGCAGGCGGCGACGGCGAAGAGCGACGAGAGCGCGAGGGTGAAGACGGTGGTGTTCGTGGGCACGACCCCTCTCCTGGTGAGAAGCTGGCGAGGGAACGCGCGTGGGGTCGATCCGCTTCCGGCGGGGGAGGGGGTGCTCCCTGGGCGCCTGGGCCGCGGCGAGCTCGTCGCTCGCCTCCGAGGACCGCGTCGCGAAGTTGCTCGCGCGGAACTACTGCGCGGGCCCTGGGTCTCCAGTCACCACCGAGGTCTTGGTCGACAGCCAGATCGAGAAACGTGCTCCGAGCTGAGACTGCGGAAGCGCGGGGCCGAGGCACGGGGGGCGCGTAGCGTGCCGTCGCTCCACGAGAAGTACGAAGCGCTTCGTTGACATTACGAAGCCGTTCGTACATAGTCCGCGGCGATGTCGAAGAGCCCTCCTTCCCCGCGGCCGACGGACGCGGAGCTGGCCATCCTCGAGGTGCTGTGGCAGCGCGGCGCGTCCACCGTGCGCGAGGTCCACGAGGCCCTCCCCGAGCGGCAGACCGGCTACACCACCGTGCTCAAGCTGATGCAGATCATGGTCGACAAGCGCCTCCTCGCGCGCGACGAGGCGCAGCGCAGCCACGTCTACAGCGCCCTCGTCGACCGGGAGCGCACGCGCCGCCGCCTCGTGGCCGAGCTCTGCGACAAGGTGTTCGGCGGGTCCGCCGCGGAGCTCGTGATGCACGCGCTCTCGGAGAAGGCCACGCCCGCGGAGCTCGCCGAAGATCCGGGGCATCCTCGACGACTACGAGGGGAAGCGGGGGGCGCGATGATGGCTCCGTCAATCGTGGTACACGCGCTCGCGCTCACCCTCCTGCACTCGCTCTGGCAGGGCGCCGTCGTGGCGCTCGCCCTCGGCTTGGCCCTGCGCGCGCTGCGCCGGGCCGCGCCCGAGGCGCGCTACCTGGTGGCCTGCGCGGCGCTTTCCGCCCTGCTCGTCGCGCCGGTGCTCACCTTCGCGTCGATTCATCGCGCGCTCGGGGCGGCGCCCCGGGCGATCGCCGCGCTCCCCCCGCTCGGGGCGGCGCCGCTCCACGCGTACGTGCCGCTCCTGGTGTCCGCCGCGTGGGCGGCGGGCGTGTCGCTGATGCTGCTGCGGCTCGCGGGCGGGCACCTGCGCGTGCGCCGCCTGGTCGCGGAGAGCACGCCCGTCGGCGCCGATCTCACCGCCGTGCTGGCGCGGCTCGCGGCGCGGGTCGGCGTGCGGCGCGACGTGGAGCTGCGCGCGTCGGACGCCCTCACGGTGCCCGCCGTCGCGGGGTGGCTGCGCCCGGTGGTGCTCCTCCCCGTCGCGGCCGTGAGCAGGCTGTCTCCGTCGGCGATCGAGGCCATCCTCGCCCACGAGCTCGCGCACGTACGCCGTCACGACTACCTCGTGAACGCGCTGCAGAGCGCGGCCGAGGCGCTGCTCTTCTACCACCCCGCCGCGTGGTGGGTGTCGCGCGTGATCCGCGCGGAGCGCGAGCACGCGTCGGACGACCGCGCCGTCGCCGTGCTCGACAATCCCCTCGGCTACGCGCGCGCCCTCGCCGCCGCGGAGGCGCTCCGCTCTCCTGTCCCGACGCTCGGTGTCGCTTTCACCGGAGGTTCCTTGATGTCACGTGTCCGCCGATTGCTCTCGTCCCCGCCCCCCAATCGTCGCGCGCCCCTCGCCCTCGTGCTCGCCGCCGCGGTCGTCGCGCTCGGCGCCTGCACCGCCGTCGTGAGCGGCGACGGCGAGGGCCGCCCCGCGCTCTCCATCCCCGCGCTGCCCGAGGCCGTCGCCCGCTGGGCGCCGGAGCTCTCGGCCGCCGGCGCTCGTCACGGCGTCGATCCCGATCTGCTCGCGGTGGTCACCCTCGTCGAGTCCGGCGGCGATCCGGACGCGAGGAGCCCGGCCGGCGCGCTGGGGCTGATGCAGATCATGCCCGCCACCGGCGAGAAGATCGCCGCCGCGCGCGGCCTCGCCGGCCCCAGCGAGGCGCGGCTCCGCGACCCGGCGTACAACGTCGACATGGGCGCGTGGTACCTCGCCCAGCAGCTCCACGATTTCGCGGACGCCGATCCCGATCGCACCGTCGCGCTCGCCGCCGCGGCCTACAACGCGGGCCCGGACGCGGTGCGCGCGTCCCTCGCGGGCGGGGCCCCGCTCCCGGACGAGACGACGCGCTACCAGGCGAAGGTGACCGCGCTCTGGAGAGCGCGCCACGCGGTGCGCTGAGCGGATCGTGCGGTGGAACACCGGCCGTGAGGCCGGTGACCTGAGCCACGCCCGTCAGGGCGCGGGCTCGCACGCTGGATCTCGGTGGTCCGCGGCCTGACGGCCGCGGCTCATGTCACCCGGGCTGACGCCCGGTGTTCCATCCGCAGCACCGATGCCTACGCGCCGCCGGCCACGCGGGCCCGCGGCGTCGCCTCGTCATCCGCCGGAGGTCGTCGTCACGGTGTTCCACTGCTGCACGGCGTAGGGGCCCGAGTACCTCCACAGCGGGTCCCAGAACTTCGTCTTGAATTCGTCGACGAACTCCCCCTCGATCACGTAGTTGATCTCGGCGAGCGGGTGCGGGTAGTGATTGTCGGATCCGACCACCATGGTGGTGTCGTCGATCAGCATCGTCTTCATGTGCTGCCCCACCGACTTGGGCCGCCCCCGGACGGCGAGCGATCCGCCGGCGGTCACGACGTCCGTGGAGTTCGGCCAGTAGTAGTGACTGTCCGCCGGGAGCCGGTCGGTGAAGTGGATGGGCGCGACGAACAGGCGGTTCCAGAGGGCGTTTCGCGCGAGGTCGTCCACACCACGGACCCAGCCCGTGCCGACGGTGGGTCTCGCGTAGTACATGATGTAGTCCGCAGCCGTCTGAGGGCCGTTGTTGGCGTTGAAGTAGACGTCCATCAGGCCGCTTCCGTAGGGCGCAGTCACCACCACGTAGACCTTCAGGTCGTTGTTGGCATACAGGGCGCTGCCCAGGTCGCTGCAGGTCGCGTGCGAGATGTGCGTCATCCCGTACATGTCCATCGCGACCAGGTCCTGATGCGCGATCTTGATCGACGCAGCCGCGTTGCTGATCAGGTACTCCTTCATGTAGTCGCTGGCGTTGTGATCCCCCATCGCCTTGTGTCCCCACCCGCCCGCCCGGCCCACGGTCAGGATGCTCCCCCTGTACCAGTCGCCGCCGCCAGGGGCCTGCGTGTCCCTGTCCTCTGGAGGATCCTGATACCCCTCCCCGGGAACAGCCGCGATGGGGGTCCACGTGCCGCGATTCAGCGTCCACGCGACGATCCACGTCGAGGTCCGGTTCGTCAGGCTGGTGATGGGATTCCAGATCAGCGACGCTCCCTGATCGGCGATCCCGAAGCTCCACAGGTACGAGGCGAAGTTGCGGGCGTCGATGGCGGCTGGCCCCTTGACCTCGACCGACACATCGTGGACCGGCGGATACTGGTTGTAGTCCGTGTCGTAGAGGTTGTGGCCCCCGACGACGGCATGAGCGGTGTCCGATGCGAAGATCTTCGAGTGGTTGAAGATGGGCCCCGTCGAGGTCCCGTAGAAGACGCCGAACGAGACCTTGCCGTTGCGAAGGCCCGACAGATCTCGCGCGAGCCGGCGCTTGAACTCCGTGTGCACCTCGTCCCTGCCCGACTTCGGCGGCTGTCCGAAGAGCATCCGCACCGTGAAGTCGCCGCCGCGCGCCTCGCGGGCGAGGATCCCGTTCTTGATGGCGTCGTAGAACACGCTGGTCTCGCCCCGGGGCCCACGCGGTGGATCCAGGCTCGTGATGTCGACGATGTTGTTCGCGGACTCGATCACGTCCTGCATCGCCCTGGCGAGCTTGCCCACGGAGGTGTTGGTGTTGCCCATCACACCCTGCTCGGTCATCGGAGCTCCCCAGATGTCCGGCGTCTGGTGCAGCCTCACCCAGTTGTACCGGCGGACGGGGCTCCACAGCCTTCCCCGCTCGCTCCCGTGCTTCGTTTGGAGGTAAGCTTGCAGGCCCTCGATCATGTGACCTCCTCAGTCCGTCGTTGCAGCGACCAGTTTTTTGCAGCCCAACTTCTCGGACAATTGGGTAAGATTTTCGGCGCCGCGTCAAGCCATCGCCCGAGTGTCCCATCCGTGCGGGTTCGTGCCTACCGGCGCCGGCGCGCGGCGCGCGCCAGCCCGAGCAGGGCGGCCAAGGCGCCGGCGCCCGCGCCTCCCACGGCGGCGCCGGGGCCGACCTCGCAGCCGCAGGCACGCTTGCTCGCGGCGGGCGGCGCGGTGGAGGGGGCGCCGCTCGGGGCGGGCGCCGCCGTGCCCACGGGAACTGCGGGCAGGTCGGGGATGCACGTGGGCGGGTAAGGTTCCACGGCCTCACCCGAGGGGGCGCGCGAGTCGGGCTCTACGACGCGCTGGGCTTCGCGCTCGGGGCCTTGTTGCCGCCGTTGGCGCGCTCGTCGGCCAGGAGGCGCCCGAGGTCCTTCGCCAGGGTATCGCGCAGGGTCTGCCACTGCTCGTCGGCGATCTCCTTCGCGCTCTTGCCGTAGATGGTGGCGAAGGACGGCCCGCGCTTGTCGTCCTCGGTCACGTGGCCGTAGAGATAGCCGTTGCGCACATCGATGACGAACGCCTCCGCGTAGCCCTCGACCGTGTTGTCCTCGAACGGCAGAAAGAGGATCGGGAGGAGCAGCGCGTCGAAGGCCGCGAGGCCGTTGACGCCGCCCGTCTTGTAGCCGTGGTCGGCGACGACGAGCACGTTCGCGTGGGCGCGCGCGGCGAAGAGGCGGAGCTTCTTCACGGTCACCTCGCGCTCCTGCCCCCACGCGTTCTCCTCGAACCGCCGCTGCCCGGTGATCACGAGCGGCGGGATGCCGTACACGCTCGCGACGCCCGGCAGGGCGCGAATGGACGCCTCGAGGTCCTTCGCGGCGGCGGGGTCGAACGTGTAGTACGCGACGTGCATCTCGGCGGGGAGCTGCGGGCGCGCCTCGTATGCCTTCCGGATGTCCTCGTCGTCGATCTGCGCCGACGCATCCATCTCGAACGCGGCACCGCGGCCGGGCTGGTAGGTCGCCCCGCAGCCGGTCAGGCCGGCGAGGGTGAGGGCGAGGGAGGCGAAGGCAAGGGGGACGCGGTGGAAGGCAAGCATGGATTGATGAGCTCCTTTCCGCGTCAGAACGCCGCGGGCGCGCCGACCTTACAGGCCGGCGTCGCGGGCTGGATGACCCGGCAAGCGCGTGGACGCCGCTGTCCATGCGGTGGACAGCTCCCCGCTCCACGCGTACGGAACGCAGCCCAGAGCGGGCTGGCCCCCTTCTTGCGACGGGGGCGGGCATGACGACGATCTACCGTGAGCCCGCGAAGGTGCTCGTCGCGACGTGGGTCGCGACGGCGCTCGCGTACGCCGTCGGGCGCGTCGCGGGGGCCATCGTGGGCGCCGCGTCGCTCCGCCGCCCGGGAGCGACGCGCGATGCTCGGCGCGACCTGGAGCGCGTCGAGGCCGCGACCGATACGAGGGGCGCGGCGTCCCGCCGCTGCTCACGGCGGCGACCGGCCTCGTCTGAGCCTGGAGCGCCGGCCGGGCGGTGATGTACCTCGGCGCCGGGCGGGCTCGTCGAAGTGCCATGCAGGGATATGCTTACTTGCAGGGCATGGGCGCCGGTCTTAGGGCCAGAGGCACAAAGGAGATCACCCATGCGCATCGTCGGAACGGCGCTTGCCGCCACGCTCGTGTCTGGCACCGTGCTCGTCGCCTGCTCCTCCGGGCAAGGCCCCTCCACCATCGACGCGAAGAAGACGTTCTCGAGCCTCACGACGGAGGAGCGGCACCAGTATTGCGAGGACCACGGGCACTACATGAGCTCGCATGTCTCCACGCAAGATCGGCAGAAGATCGGCTGCTCGGACGCCGCCCGATCCGCTGGATCCGTCTGGAGCGGCTCCGACATGGAGAAGGCACAGTCCCAGTGTGACGACGTCTTCAAGACCTGCATGAAGGGGACGCCGGCGGAGGCTCAGGTGTCGTGCGCGGCCTTCGGCCCGGAGGCGGACGACTGCGCCGCGACCGTGGGCGACGGCAACGACTGCGCCGAGGCCCAGGCCGACGCGCTCGGCAAGCTCGTGTCCAAGGCCGACGACGCGTGCAAGAACCTCGGCAAGACCGAGGAGAAGACCGAGGAGCAGTCCCCGAAGATGCAGGCGTGCACCCGCCTCAAGGCGACCTGCCCGAAGCTCTTCGACAAGCTCTTCGCCGAGCCCGCGCTCGGCACCGGCACCGCCGCCACCCCCGCAGCCACGCCCCCCGCCGCCACCCCCGCGAAGTGAGGCCGGGGCTCGCCCAGCCTCGAACCACGCTGCTCCCGCCACCAGAGGCCCGAGGCTCCCGCCTCGGGCCCGCTACACCGCCTCGCGGATTCCGTGGGCCCGCGTCGTCCACACCACGGCGACGACGGTGGCGGCGAGGGCCACGACGGCGGCGATGGCGAACGTCCCCCGGCCGCCCTCGATGCGGTAGACCGTGCTCCAGAGGAACATGCCGGCGACCGTGCCGGCCGCGGCCACCGCCGCGAACAGGCCCTGCGCGCTCGCCATCGTCTCCGGCGGTACGCGGCCCTTCACGTACGAGACGCACGAGATCCAGAAGAGCGCGACGGAGACCGCGTGGAGCGGCTGGATGGCGGCGATGATCGTGAGCGAGCTCAGCGTGCCGAGGAGCGCGCAGCGGAGCGCGGCGAAGAGGAGCGCGACCACGATGAGGCGCGCGGGGGTGTAGCGGCGAATGAGCCACGAGGCGCTCGACATGAGCGCGATCTCGCTCGCGACGCCCAGCGCCCAGGCGGCGCCGATGAAGGGGGACGAGGCGCCGAGCTCGCCGAGGCGGAGCGCGAAGGCGACGTCGTAGCTGGAGAGCGCGATCTCGGCGGCGAAGGTGGTGATGAGGAAGATGGGGATGTCGGGGGAGGCGGCCAGCGCGCGCGCCTCCCTGCGGAGAGACATGCTCCGCGGCTGCTCGACGTCCGGCAGCGTGAAGGTGGCGAGCACGGCCAGGAACAGGGGAGCGGCGACGGCCGCCGGGAGCCCGGCCGGGTTCGTCGGGTCGACGACGTGCGCGACGCCGATCGCCCCGACGAGCGAGCCGGCCGAGCCCCAGCTCCGGACGCGCGGGTACGAGGCGCCGGCCTTCGGCGCCTGATCGATGGCGACGACGTTGGCCATCACCACCATCGGCGAGCGGAAGGCCGCGTGCAACAGCACCAGCGCGAAGAGGACGACGAAGGTGAGCTTGACGCCGACGGCTGCGACGATGGCGAGCACGACGAGCGCGAGGCAGGCCCCCAGGCTGGTGACGCGGAGCAGGCCGTGGTGGCGGCCGAGCGCGTCGGCGACGATGCCGGCGAGCGGCGGACCGACGAGCCCCATCGCGGGGAGCGTGGCGAGGATCGCGCCCATGGCGATCCCCTTCATGCCCCGTGCCTCGAGCCAGCGCGGGAAGAACGGCGCGAACGCGCCGAGGGCCGCAAAGCTGCAGAAATAGAGGACCCGGAGAGGGATGATGCTTCGCCTCATGCGCACCGCGGCTGTTGCAAAGGACTACGGGCCCTGCCCATCTTGGACCCGTGCCATCGCCGTCAAGGCGACGAGGCGATCGAGGCGAGCGCGCGCGGTCAGCGCCGCCTGCGTCGCGCCGCGAGAACCGCGAGCGCGACGAGGCCGGCCACCCACCCCTCGCCACCCGCGGGCGTGACCTCGCACCCGCAGCCTCCCTTGCCGCTCTTCCCCGCGGCGCCGCCGCTGCCTCCGGCGCCGCCCGCCGCCGTTCCCCCGGCGCCGCTCGCAGCC
Organism: uncultured delta proteobacterium; assembly: GCA_963827955.1. Lineage (GTDB taxonomy): Bacteria > Myxococcota_A > Polyangia > Polyangiales > Polyangiaceae > CAWHDJ01. Next base: position 494,093 of record CAWHDJ010000019.1, read on the forward strand.
GCTCCCCCGGCGCCCGCGCCGCCCGCGCCCGTCGACGATCCGTGCTGCCGGCGTTCGTCGTCGTCATGGTGCCTCCATCGGGCACGGAGCGCATGTCCTTCTCGATCCGATCCGCCATCGCCAGGCGCGCCTGCTCGATCGCGGAGGGATCCATCGTGTAGCTCGTGCCCTGCGTGACGGTGGCGACCTGCGCCTGTGCGAACGCGCCGTCGCCGAGCTTGGTCAGGAGGGCGAGGTACTCGTAGTCCTGCATGCCCTCGCGCAGCATCTTCACGCGGAAGCTCTCGACGGGGATGTCCTTGGTGCCGCCGATGACCGAGGGCTTGCCCGGGTACCGGATCGAGCCGTCGCCGTCGTTGCCGAACTCGTACTCTGTCGCCCACGCATCCTGGTTGTCCATGGCGTAGGTGGTGAGGGCCGCCTGGGCCGAGGCCTCGAGGCCGAAGAGGATCGCGACAGCCAGGGGGAGCGCGCGCGTCTTCACCCCATCGAGTGGACAGGAAATACACGGGAATGACTACCCGGAAGTAAGGCGGACCCGTACGGGCCCTCTCCCTTGCCGGGCCTATGGGCTCCACGTGGTGACGCCCTCCCAGGCTCGCTCGGGCCGCCGCTTCGAGCTCCGCGGCGTCGTTCAGGGCGTCGGTCTTCGCCCCTGGGTTTACCGGCTCGCCACTTCGCTCGGCATCGACGGGCGCGTCCGCAACGACGCGCGCGGCGTCACGATCGAGGCGTTCGGCACGACCGCGCAGCTCGAAGAATTCGAGGGGCGCGCGCGACGTGAATTCCCCAGTGCAGCCTCGGTCGAGGACGTGCGCGTGCTCTCAATCCCAGTCGAGCCGGTCCACGGCTTCGAGATCGTCCCGTCGCCCGAGCCGACCGACACCCTCTGCATCTCCATCCCGCCGGACCTCGCCATCTGCCCGGACTGCCTCGCCGAGATCCTCGACCCGCGCGACCGGCGCTACCGATACCCCTTCACCAACTGCACCCACTGCGGGCCGCGTTTCACGATCACCCGCGAAGTCCCGTACGACCGGCCGGGCACCACGATGGCGGCGTTCCGGATGTGCCCGGCGTGCGAGCGCGAGTACACGACGCCCTCGGACCGCCGCTTTCACGCCCAGCCCAACGCATGCCCCCGCTGCGGGCCGCGCCTCGCGCTCCTCGACGAGGACGGCGGGCCGCTACGGAGATCGACCCGCTCGCCGCGGCGGCTGCCGCGCTCTGCGAAGGGCTCGTCGTCGCCGTGAAGGGCCTCGGCGGCTTCCACCTCGCGTGCGACGCCGCGAGCGCTGCGGCCGTGGCCCGCCTGCGCGAGAGGAAGCGGCGCGAGGAGAAGCCGCTCGCGGTGATGGTCGTCGATCCCGCGGCCGCCGATCGTCTCGCGATCCTCTCGGACGAGGAGCGGAGGCTGCTCTGCGCCGTGGAGCGGCCCATCGTCGTCGTCCGTCGCCGCCCCGGCGCACCGCTCGCGATCGCGGGAGGCGCACCCTCCGTCGGGCTGATGATCGCCTACACGCCGCTCCATCACCTGCTGCTCCGGGAAGCCGGGCGTCCCCTGGTCATGACCTCGGCCAACCCGAGCGACGAGCCCATCGTGACCGACGACGCCGAGGCCACGGTCCGCCTCCGCGGCATCGCCGACCGCTTCCTGGTCCACGACCGCGCCATCGACGCGCGCGCCGACGACTCCGTCGCCCGCGTCATCGCCGGCCGCCCCGCGATCCTCCGGCGCGCGCGCGGCTACGTCCCCCGGGCCGTCGCGGTGCGCCGCTCGTTCGCGCGGCCCGTGCTCGCGGCGGGCGCGCACCTCAAGAACACCTTCGCGATCGGCTCGCGCGATGCGGTCGTGGTGGGCCCCCACGTCGGGGATCTCTCCACGCTGGAGGCGTGCGAGGCGCTCGCGTCGATGGCGGCGCGCATGGAGCGGTTCCTCGCCGTGCGGCCGGAGGTGGTCGCCTGTGACCTGCACCCCGAGTACCTCTCCACGCGGTACGCGCGCGAGCGGGCCCGGGAGCTCGGCGCGCCGCTCGTCCTCGTCCAGCACCACCACGCGCACGTGGCGAGCGCGATGGCCGAGCACGGGCTCGACGGCCCGGTGCTCGGCCTGGCGTGGGACGGCACCGGCCTCGGGCCCGACGGCGCGGCGTGGGGCGGAGAGCTGCTCCTCGCGACGTTCGCGCGCTACGAGCGCCTCGCGACCTTCCGCCCAATCGCGCTCGCGGGCGGGGACCGCGCCGTCCGCGAGCCGTGGCGCGCCGCGCTCGCGCTCGTGGACGACGCCATGCCCGGCGCGCCGCTCGATCGCCTGCCGGCCCTCTCTGCCCGCTCCGCCGAGGAGATCCGTGTCGTGCGTCGGATGATCGCGGCCGGCCTCAACGCGCCGCCGGCCCACGGCGTCGGCCGCGTCTTCGACGCCGTCGGCGCCCTCCTGCTCGGCCGCGGCGTCGCCCGCCACGAGGCCCAGGTAGCGATGGCGCTCGAGTGGGAGGCCGACCCTGCCGAGCACGACCCGTACCCCTTCGCGCTGGATCGCGGCGTCGAGCCCTGGCAGGTCGACCTCCGGCCCCTGACGCGCGCAGTGCTCGGCGATCTCTTCGACGCGAAGCCCGCGGCAGCCGTCGCGGCGCGCTTCCACGACACCCTCGCGGCGATCGCCGTCGCGCTCGTGGTGGAGGCCACCCGGAGGCACGGGCGCCGCCCGGTCGTGCTCACGGGCGGCTGCTTCCAGAACGCGCGCCTCGTCGAGGCGTGCCTCCGCCGCCTCGCCGCAGCGGGGGTGGAGACGTACACCCACCAGCGCATCCCCGCCGGCGACGGCGGCCTCTCGCTCGGCCAGGCGCTCGTCGCCGACGCCGTGCTCCGTGGCTGACCCGTGCTCCACGACGGGCCGCGCGGCCTCACTGCTTCTCGGCCTTCCACGTCCACTTGAGCCCGGTCTTGTTGCCGGCGTGGCCCTCCATCCTCCTGCCCCGGATGACACCCTCGTACTCGGCGTAGTGCCCGTTCATCTCCATGGTCACGCGATTGCCGTGCTGCTCCCACGTCGCCGCGTCCCACGAGCCCGTCGGCGACGTGTAGTGCAGCTTGCCGCCGGGCCGGAACTCGAAGGTGTAGACGTCGCCGTCCGAGTCGGCGCCCGACCATACGGTGCCCTCGAGCAAGATCGGGCCGAGGTGCTCGATGGGCGGGGCATCCGGGGAAGCGGTCCGCGCGGGGGCGGGGGGAGGGTACTCGGGCAGGGGGACGCTCCCCTCGATGGGCGCGGGCGCGGAGCACGCGGGCGCGCACAGGAGCGCGATGGACGCGAAGCGCGCGAGGAACGACGGGCGCGAGGGGAGCATCGCGATCGATGATAACCGCCTCGCGCCCGTGTTAGCGTGGCCCCCATGAGCAAGACCTTCTACGAAGTCCTCGCCGCCCTCGGCGCCGGCGCCACCCTCCTCGTCGCCTGCGCCGACGCTCCCCCTCCGCCCGCCGCCGCCCCCGCCGGCGCGACCGAGGTCCCCGCCGCCGCCCCTGCGGCTCCCGCGGCTCCGGCTGCGCCCGCACCTGCGGTGGCGGCACCGGCCGCCCCTGCGGCCCCCGCGGCGGCGGCACCGCCCGCCGTCGCGCCGGCCGCCGCCAAGGCCAAGGCGCCGCCGAAGAAGATCTCCAACTCGAAGCGCGTGGCGGACAAGTCCTCGTCGGGCTGCTGCGGCGTCGGCACCTGCGCGCCCTGCTGAGCCGCCCAGGCGCGAGCGCGTCAGGGGGCCGGGGGGATCGGCTCGTGGGTGTTCGCCGAGATGTCGTTGTCCTCCCAGGACGTCCTTCCGGGCTTCTTGGACGTCTCGTGGAAGCCGGACGTCACCCGGTACTACCTGTAGTCGCTGCCCGCGACGCTCGCGGCGACGATCCTCGGGCGGGTCCTCAACCGGCGGAATCGAGGGGCGATCGTTCCTTCGCTACGTGTATGGAGGGCTCGTCGCCACCGGGCTCGCGCTCCTGGCGCAGGCGATCTGGGCGCCTGCGCCGGGGCTCTAGCTCAGCCGTTCTTGCCGCACTTGCCGGGCCCAGCGGCGCCGCAAATCTCGCCGGTGGGGCAGTTGCCGCAGTCGATGGTGTTGCCGCAGCCGTCGCCGGCCTTGCCGCACTGGATGCCCTGCGAGGAGCACGTCTCGGGGGTGCAGCTCGAGGTGGTGCCGCACTTGCCCGGCCCGCCGCCGCCGCAGTACTGGCCCGAGGGGCAGGTGCCGCAGTCGAGCAGGTTCCCGCAGCCGTCGCTCGCCGGCCCGCAGCTCACGCCTGCGGCGGCGCAGGTCCCCGGCGTGCAGATCGGGGTGTAGGGCTGCACGCAGGCCGAGAGGTCGAACAGCATGAACTCGAGGATGGCCTCCTGCGCCGTCATCATCGTCGAGGGACAGCTGCCCGGGAAGGTCTGGCCGATGTTCGAGTTCTGCTCGGCGTGCCAGTCGCTGAACACCACGCGCCCGCACTGCTGCGCCGACGCCGCCCCGACGGGGGTGTTGAACGTGAAGTGCATCGGCACCTCGGTCGCCCCTTGCTTCCAGTAGAGCCACTGCTGGGTTGGCGCGACGATGCCGTTCGTGTTGCGGAACGTGGGCGAGATGGGCTGGGTCACCGCGGTCGAGCCGGTCGCCGCCAGCCCGATGGTCTGGAGCCAGGCGTCGAAGGCCATGCCCTTCGGGTTGCTCGTCTCGTCGACGTAGGCGGTCTTCGACTGCACCCAGTTCTCCGACGTCCAGTTCGCCGTCGTCGCGAAGTTGCCGTTCGTCGAGAGCCACGCCTCGGCGAAGTCGCTCGTGAAGATCCGCCCGCCCGACTCGGCGTACGTCCTGAGCGCCGCGAGGTCCGAGGCGCTCTCGGTCTGCGGGTAGCCCTCGCACTCCACGATGACGATGTCGTACTGGTTGATCACCGGCACCCCGCCGTTGGAGGCGAAGAGCGCGGCTTGCTGCGGCGTGCTGGCGCTCGCGCGCACCCCTGCCCCCTGGGCGCCGGGGAACGGCGCGCCGCCCTGATCGGCCAGGTAGAAGTTGATGCGCCCGGTGCCGGTCGGGTCGGTGAACTCGCTGTCCTGCACTCCCATCTTGCGCAGCACGCACTCCACCGGGTCGAGCGCGCCCGTCAGGATGCCGATGCGCGGGATGTCGCCCTGGCTCTGGTTCTGCGGCATCGAGAGCATGCCCGTCGGGGCGGCGTTGGCGCCGCACGACGTGGCGATGTTCAGCGTGAACTGACGGCGCCAGCGGCCGAGCTGGATCACGAGCGGGATGGAGGGCCCCACGGGCACGCCGCTCAGGGTGAAGGTGCCGTCGGGCGCGGTGTACGCCGTCACGAGGGGGTTGCCCGCCGCGGTGGCGCCGCACACGTCGCACGAGATGCCGGGAGGGAACGGCTGGAGGCCCGGGTCGGTCGTGTCGTTCGGGATGTAGACCAGCGCGTTGTAGAGCGGGTGGACGCCCGCCGGGTCGAACACCGTGCCGGTGAGCGTCGTCGTCATGCCGGAGGGGCAGGTGGGGACGAGCGCGCACGTGCCGGTGCACCCACACTGGCCGGGCTTGGTCGGGTCGCCGCCACAGGTCTGCGGGGCGTTGCAGTCGCCGCACTGCAGCGTGCCGTTGCACCCGTCGCCGGCCTGCCCGCACGCGATGCCCTGCATCTGGCAGGTCATGGGCGAGCAAGCGTCGGGGTTGTTGCCCGTGCCGCACTTGTTGGGCACGCCGGCGCCGCCGCACGTCTCGCCCGCCTTGCAGTTGCCGCAGTGCACGACGCCGCCGCACCGCTTGTCGGTCACCGTGCCGCAGGTCGCCTCAGCTCCTTGCAGGTCGACGGGCACCCGTTCCCGGCGTCGAACAGCATGAGCCCGCCGCCTCCGGCGCCGCCCATCCCCGCGGCGCCGCTGCCCCCGATCCCGGCGCTGCCGCCGCTGCCGCTCGCCGTCGTGGGCCCGCTGGTGCGCGCCCCGCTCGCCGAGCACGCCGCGATGCCGCCTGCGACCCACAAGCTCGCGGCCACGAGCCCGACCGCGGACCTGGACTTCCTTTTCATGAGACGTTCCTCCACGAGCGCACGAAGAATGGGGGGCACCCAATCGTACCGCATCGGGCCGCTGCACGTCGCGCCCATCATCGAGTCCCTGGAACGCCAGCGCCGCGACGACGGAGCCTACCCGGGCTCCATGACCCGCGTCGATGGCTGGGCCTACACGCCGACCCGTGACGGTTACGTGCTGAGCTCGAAGCTCGGCTGGGATCCGGAGCCGACGGTGCTCGTCGCGCCGGCCTTGCTCCCGGGAGCGCCCGAGGAGCCCAGCCCGGTCACTGCGCCGCAGCCGACGGCGGCGAGGCCGGCGAGGAGCAGGACGGACACGGACGCGCGGATCGCCATGGGCGCGTAGCGTACGCAATCCTCGGCCCTGCGGCGAGCGCGCGCGGGGGCGCGATGCTCGACGCGGTGTGCGCGGTGGGGTACACGGCGGAGAGGAGCGCCTCCCATTCTGGCCCCACATCGCATGTCCGAGCAGACCGTCTGCCTGAGCATGATCGTCAAGAACGAGGCGCCCGTCATCGCGCGCTGCCTCGCCTCGGTGAGGTCTTTGATCTCCACCTGGGTGATCGTCGACACCGGCTCCACGGACGGCACCCAGGACGTCGTACGCGCCTGCACGAAAGGTCTCCCGGGTGAGCTCCACGAGCGGCCGTGGAGAGACTTCGGCCACAACCGCACCGAGGCGATTGAGCTCGCGCGCGGGAAGGCGGATTACGACCTCGTGATCGACGCCGACGACGTGCTCGAGGTCCCGAGGTCGTTCCGCATGCCCGGGCTCGGGGCCGACTCGTACCAGGTGCGCGTCGAGGACGCGGGGATCACCTACTATCGCACGCACGTCTTCCGCGGCGATCTCGACTTCCGGTACGAGGGGGTCCTCCACGAGGTGCTCACGTCCCCGTCGGAGCGCACCTCGGCGCGCCTCGACGGGATCGTCTATCGCCGCAAGAGCGGCGGCGGGCGCTCGGCGGACCCCGAGAAGTACCGGAAGGACGCGGCCGTCCTCGAGGCCGCGCTCGCGAGCGAGCCGACCAACGCGCGCTACGCGTACTACCTCGCCCAGAGCCTGCGTGACGCGGGCGAGCGGGGAAGGCCGCGGCGGCCTACGAGCGGCGCGCGGCCATGGGCGGATGGGAGGAGGAGGTCTTCTCGGCGCTGCACGAACGCGCGAAGATCCTCGCGCGGACGGGCGCCGACCCCGACGCCGTGATCGGCGCGTTCCTGCTCGCGTTCGAGCGCCGCCCGAGCCGCGCCGAGGCCCTCTGCGACCTCGCCCGCCATCTCCGCGGGAGCGGCCGCGCCGTCGCCGCGTACCCGTTCGCGCGCGCGGCGGCGGCCATCCCGCGGCCCGCCGACATCCTCTTCGTCGACGACAGCGTCTACGCGTGGCGCGCGCTCGACGAGGCGGCGGTGGCGGCGTACTGGGCGGGGCGCTACCGCGAGGCGATGGACGCCAACGCGCTCCTGCTCGCGGGTACCGCGCTGCCCGCGGCCGAGCGGCCGCGCGTGCAGGAGAACATGGCGTTCTGCCGCGAAAAATTGGGGGTCGCCGGCGCCGCCGGGGATCGAAGGTGAGGGGCACCTACCTGCGGGCTACTTCGGCGTGCGCTCGTCACGCCCTGGTACGGCCTTTTCCCGTGGAAACTACTCGAAGTAGCCGCACGCGCCGAAGGCGCTGCACCGCTGGCCGATCGAGCACGCGGCGCCCATCTCGTCGTAGCAGAAGCAGACGCCGAGCTTGCAGTTGCCGGTCGTCCCGCCGTTGCAGTCGTTGTCGCTGAAGCATACGCACTGCCCGTTCTCGCACGTCAGCGAGCCCGTGCAGTGATGAGCGCACGCGCCGCAGGTGCCGTCGTCCACGTACGCCGTCTCGCAGCCGTTGGCGGGGTCATCGTCGCAGTCGAAGAAGTCGGCGGCGCACGTCGGAGCGCACTTCCCGCCGGAGCACGCGGTCGTCCCGTGCGGGTTCGTGCACGCCACGCCGCAACCGCCGCAGTTGCCGGTGTCGGAAGCCGTGTCGACCCCGCAACCCGCGCTGGGTTGGCCGCCGCAGACGGCGTAGCCCGCCGCGCACACCGGCGTGCACGTCCCCCCCACACACGAGGTCGTGCCGTGCGCGTTCGTGCACGCATGTCCGCACGCACCGCAGCTCGCCGTGTCGGTGTCGAGCGAGGTCTCGCAACCGTTCGCCGGGTTCCCGTCGCAGTCGGCGTGGCCCGCCGGGCAACTGGTGGCGGCGTCGTCGGGCCCTGCGTCGGCGCCGCCGATCCCGCCGCCGACACCCGCAATCATTCCTCCCGTTCCTCCCGTGCCGGCGCTGCCTCCCGTGCTCGCGCTGCCTCCCGTGCTCGCGCTGCTCCCCTTGCTCGCGCTGCTCCCCGTGCCTGCGCCGCCGCCCGTGCCGCGGAACTCGAGGCCGCCGAGCCCGGCGACCAGGTTGCAGGACGCCGCGATGAGCGTCGTGGCGAGGGTGACGGCGGCGAGGAGCGTGGCGCGCATGGCAACCGCCACGAGCGTATCACGACCCCTGGGGCCGACCGGGGATCGAGATCCGTCAGCCGCCGCCCTCCTCGAGCGCGTCGGCGATGCGAGACAGGGCACGGCAGGCGTGCCGCGCTCGAGCCCGATCAATCTCGCAGCACACAGCGTATCCTCGCGAGGTCCGCGTCGTCCCGCAGGAGATCCTCGAGCGTGCTCACCAGGCTGGCTTCCAGAGCACCGGGCGCGCATCACCGAGCGTTGCTGGGGGCTCGCTCTTTCCCCACTCCTTGCGCGGCTCGCCGCCGGGGACCGTGCCGTCCCCGTGCGGGGCGGGCTTGCAGGTCCGGGGCGGATCGGCCAGGATCGCCGCCGACCTTTCGACCCCTTCCTTACTCCGAGTCATCGCCATGGCAGAGCCGAGCCCCACGTCAGCGAGCCGGACGACGGACACCGAGCCGGGGAGCACCCGCCGGGCGAAGCAGCTCGCGGCGTACCTGGACGTCGAGAAGAGCATGTCGCTCCGGGCGTACAACCACCACGTCACGACGGGGCTGCCTGCGCGGGAGCGGGACGGTTACTTCGCCACGATGGAGAAGCAGCTCACGGCCCACGCCGAGCTGATCATCGACGAGAAGCACCGCCGGAGCTTCGACGCGGCGGAGGTCAAGCGCCTGGATGCGGTCCTCAAGGTGACGGTGGCCGCGGAGCAGCTCTACGACCGCGTCCGCGTCGCCACCTCGAACACGGATCGGTACGGCGACGCGATGCGCGTCCTCTCCGGCGTCTCGCACGCCCACGCCGCGCTCCGGAGCGTCTCGGCGAACGACCTGGGGCTGGAGGCCTACACGAGGATCGGCCTGGCGTTCAGCGACATGCTGCAGATCGCCGTGGCGTTCCCGTCCGTGTCCTCGCCGTGGGCCACCCACACGCTCGACACGTTCGTCGCCCAGACCTACCGGCGCCTCCAGCAGATCGCGAGCGGCAACCGCAAGAACCCGACCGAGACGCACGACATCCACGGCGCCCTCACCACGTACGAGAACGACGCGGCGAACCTCGCCGCCGTGCTCCGGCGCTTCGCCGCCCTCGGCAAGCAGCTCAAGGAGGGCAAGTTCGCGACCCAGAAGGACTACGAGGACGCGATGCTGGCCTCCGTCTCCGGCGCGAGCAAGGCGTTCCAGGATCAGGTCAAGGAGGCGGCGGCCGCGGAGTGGGCGTTCGACCAGGCCCGCCGGAACGTCGAGGAGGCGGAGAAGCAGGCGAGGGATTCGATCGACGCCGCCCAGAAGCAGCAGGCGCTGATCGGCCTCTGCGCGCCGAACGTGTGCTCCGACAACCCGTACTGCGAGGGGGACACGGACAGCATGTTCGCCAGGCTCAAGGAGGCGCAGGCGAACTACGAGAAGGCCTCGAAGGCGTTCAAGGAGAACGATCCCACGGCCGGCCAGCTCCTCGACAAGGCCGTCGCCGCCCAGGCGATGGCCTTCGAGCTGATGAACCAGGCCGACGCGATGACGGTCAAGTCGCTCGGCGCCATGGACAAGTCCCGCGCGCTGATGGCGGACGCGAAGCTCTACCTCGACGAGGCGGAGAAGCACCTCAAGACGGTGCGGAGCCGGGCGTACGCGCGCGATCTGAAGCCCGAGACCGACAACCTGAAGCGGAACATCGACGCCCTGCGCGACCGCATGGTGCAGATCGAGGAGAGACTGGTCAGCGTCGACCGCGCCCTCCAGGCGGCGGACACGACGGGCCAGGGGCTGGCGCTCGCGAGCGAGCAGATGAGCGTCCACTGGGTCCAGTCCACCGCGATGCAGATGTGGCAGCGGGACCACGACGCGCTCGCCAAGGTGTCGGACGAGCAGTGGGCGAAGTTCATGCACGATCCCCAGGAGGAGACGCCCAAGGAGGGCTTCTTCCTGGACCCGGCCGACCACTGGAAGATCCTCGACGACGCGCGCAGGCAGTTCTTCATGGCCCGCGCCGATCTCGTCCGCTCGGGGGGCGAGAAGTCCGCCGCGGTCAAGCTGCTCGACGAGCTGGAGTTCGAGTACCGCGCGCACCTGATGGCCAGCGACCCGGATCTGCTGAAGCGCCTGCGGGACAACGCCGGGACGGGCCGCGACGTCATGCTGGACGGTCCGGACCCGCCGGAGGCGCCGCAGGACGGGATGTTCGACACCCGGCAGAGCGCGCGCGTCAAATGGCTCCTCGACACCAGCGACCTCGTGTTCCAGGACGAGGAGCACCGGAACGCGCTCATGCGCGAGCTGCACGCGGGCCTGACCAATCCGGAGAGGAGCCCCGAGTACGCCGCGAGGTACGCCAAGGCCGTCGCGCTCTACGGAGAGCCCGACACGACGTATCCGGTCATCCTGAGGACGGACACGTCGGTCAACTTCAACATCTACGTGTTCCGCAGCGGCACGCGCTACGTGGCGCTCAACCTGCTGGACGGCAAGACGTACGAGGGGGACACGCCCGAAGGGGCGCTGCTCGCCCTCGCCGAGCACGCCGAGATCGCGGACGGCTGGATGCGCTACGCCGGCGCGAACGGCGTCATCCGGGACGTGGAGATCCACGGCAAGCCGACGAACTGGTGGGACGTCGCGGCGAACCTGGCCATGCTCGCGGGCGGGATCATCCTCCTGGCGGTCCCGGAGCCGTCCGTCACGAAGGTCGTCGGCGGGGCGCTGCTCGCCGCCGGCGGCGCGTACTTCGTCGGCAAGGGCACGCTCCGGATGATCGACCTCGGCAACCAGGGCAAGCTCGGCATGAACTGGGACACGGGCGCCGCCCTGCTCGACATCGCCAACGGGCTCCTCGCGGTCGTCGACGGAGGGCTCCACTCCGTGGCCGCCGCCGGCGTGATGGGCGTGGCGCGCGGGTCGACGTCGCTCGTCGTGACGTCCTTGTCGACCCTGGAGAGGGCCAAGCCGCTATGGACGGGCCTCGGCACCGCGGGCAAGGTCCTCCTCGCCACGAACGGCGTGTTCCTGGTCCACAACATCGCCGTGATCGGCTTCAATCCGAAGCTCGGCGGCTGGGACAAGGCGGCCCTGATCGCCGAGAACCTGGCGCTCTTCGCGGCGCCCCTCCTGGTCGGGTACCAGGTCACCAAGTGGCGTGCCAGCCCCGCCGCGCGCACCTCGCCCACGGAGATCATGAAGGTCCATCAGGGCATCATGACGGGCTTCGACGCGCTGGAGATGAGCTGGGCCGACATCCAGTCGTCCGGGAGCCCGACGGAGGCGTTCCGCGCCAACCTGAGCTGGTTCCTGCGCCAGGCCGAGCGCTTCTACAAGAGCCCCGAGGTCGAGGGGAAGCGCGAGCTGGCGTCCGCCGCCGAGCCGAGGATCCGCAAGCTGCGGGCCATCCTCGAGGGCCTGCCGCAGTCGACGTCGCTGAGCCCCGGTGAGCTCTCGCTCCTCAAGTCCATCGAGGACGAGGTGGTCGGCGCGCCCACGAGCGTCACGAAGGAGGGGGACGTCATCCGGGTCCGCTCCAGAATCACGCTCCCTTCGGGCCCCGAGGAGGGGACGGGCGGCTCCCACATCAACGCGGTCCGCGACACGATCCAGCAGCGGCTCGCCATGCTGGCCGACAAGGAGAACGGCTTCACCGTCGAGGGCGCGGGCACCGACGAGATGACCGTCAAGAACAGGAAGGGAGAGGTCGTCGCGTCGGTCAAGAAGACCGGCAGGGGGACGATCGAGGTCGAGAACACCGTCGCCGGGTACAGGGAGACCATCGAGCTGAAGCCGTCCGCCAAGGCGGAGGCGGACGCGAAGGCGGCGGCCGAGGCCGCCGCGAAGGCCCAGGAGGCCAAGGCGCAGGCCGACGCGCTGGCCGCGGCGCAGGCCAAGGCGAAGGCCGAGGCGGACGCGAGGATCGACGCGGACGCCGCGGCGAGGGGGCACCCCGGGGAGTCGCTCGACGCATGGCGGCGCCAGGTGGCGGCCGTCCACGAGGACGCGGTCTCGAAGTTCGCGGCGAGGGACGGGATGTCGCCCGAGGACTGGAGGGCGCTCGCGACGGCTCACATCCGGGGGCTCTTGAGCCGCGCGAACATCTTCATGCGCATCAAGGCGGTGAACCTCGAGAAGGTCCTCACGGGGGGGCGCTTCAAGAGCCAGTTCGAGACCGGCTCGTCGGGCGGCTTGCTGGACGCCGTGGAGCGCGACAGGGTGGACCGCAACGTCTTCGGCTTCGACTCGGCCACGATGCCGGTGCAGAAGCGCCCAATCTACGGCTACCTGAGCACGAAGGCGGACGGCGTCCACGCCGGGCCCGAGCAGTACGGCGACACGATCGTCCGCATCGATCCCGCCGTGAAGGATCGCTCCACGTACACGTTCGGCGACAGCCTGGACGCGACGCAGGCGGGGAGGAAGCCCGCCTTGATGGCGAAGCCGGTGAACGCGCCCGAGGTGGGCGGGTTCGATTTTCGCCTGACCTCTTCGGCCCCAACCCCACCTGGATGCGCGATCCCTTCGCCATGCGCGGGATCGAGGACGTCGACTTCTGGCCGTACGTCGAGGCGCAGGTCCACGGCGGCCTCGACGCGAGCACCATCGTCGAGGTGATCTTCGACAGCCCGCCGCCACCTGCCCTGGAGGCGCAGCTCGCCGCCCTCAAGATCCCGTGGCATGTGAAGTGAGCGACGAGGAGGTCCCGCATGAAGATCGTCGGACACATCGGTGACAGGACTTTCCTGCTGGACGTCGGGCACGACCAGGGACAAATCCTGGACCTCGACAGGAAGCAGCTCTGGCCGCCGACCGCGATGGGCTCGCTCGTCAACCACGGCGGTCCGTGGGACCCGTACACCGGCCCGCAGGGGCGCCTCCAGGCGCTGCTCGCGCAGGTCAAGCAGGGGCCGCCCCCTCGCCCCGTCCAGCGGCAACAGACCCCCGAGGAGCGCGCGAAGCTCCTGAAGGAGCTGGCCGCGCAGGTCGAGGCCGAGAAGAAGAAGAAGGCGCCCTGAGCTCCTCGGCCGCGGTCCGCGTGCTGTGAACCCGTGAGCACGCTCGTTCGATACGCAGCCGTCGCCGTCCGTGGCACGTGAGGTGAACGATTGGGAGCTCCGCGCGAAGAAGCAGAATTGAACCGCCAAGACGCCAAGACGCCAAGGAGAGAAAAGACAAAGAGAATTCTCTGTTCCCCCTTGGCGTCTTGGCGCCTTGGCGGTTCAATTCTGGATCTCCCAGCGGATCGTGGCTCGGTAGTTCGCAGGGGGCCGATCGTCAGCCCCTGATTCCATCCTCGTGGAGCAAGAGGGCGCGGAGCGGGATCTCGCTCGCGGGGTCCCAGCGGCGCATGTCGCGCACCATCGTCGCGCCGAGCGGGTCCGAAGCGAGGGCCGAGAAGCCGTAGAACGCGCCGGCCACCTGGCCCGCGATGGCGCCAATCGTGTCGGCGTCGCCGAGCAGGTTCACCACGTCGAGGATGCACTCGCTGAAGCTCCTGCTGTGATGGAGCCCCCAGAGGGCCATGCTGAGCCCGTCCATGCAGTACGAGCCCAGGTAGCCGGCGCTGACGGGGTAGCCGTTGTACGTGGGGCCGCGGGCGCGGAGCGTCGCCTCGACGGCGAGGCGCTCGTCGCGCCAGCTCCACAGGGCCTCCTTCTCGCTCGGCGGGGCGCACCGGAGCACGCGCGCGAGCCTCTGCATGCCAGTGTCCGCGGCGTTCGCCGGAGGCGCCACGACCGTGGCGAGGAAGTCGGCCACTTCGCGGTCGAGGAAGTCGGCCATGGTCCCTGGGTGCGCGGCCGCGTCGCGCTGGATGGCGTGGGACACGACGAAGGAGACGAAGGCGCAGCACGCGGCGGCGTCGGGCCCGGGGTGCGTGGCGTAGCTCTGCTCGATCGCCTGCGCCATGCCGAGGCCGGCGTCCGCCTGGAACCGCACCGGCACGGGGGCCAGGCGCATGATGCTGCCGTTGCCCGCGTCCTCGCCCGCCGCGGCGAAGCGCCACGGGACGTCGTCCGCCGAGCGGCCGCTGAAGCGCATCGTCTCGTCGAGAGACTTCGCGATGTTCCCGCCGAGGCCCACCGAGCGGCGCCCCGGCGTGTCGTCGAAGCGGAAGGCTGTGTTGTAGCCGAAGTGCCACCAGAGGTGGTATCGCGTGCGGCAGTCGCCGCCGTGGTAGCCGCCGCGCGCGATGAGCGAGTCGGCGAGGCAGAGCGACATGGCGCCGTCGTCGGTCCACTGGCCGCGGTGCAGGTGGAACGCGTTGCGCTCGTTCGCGTACTGGAGCCGGCCGTCGGCGCTCGGTTCGGCCGCGAGGCAGGCGCGACCGGCGCGGCGAGACGGGCCGCCGTCGGCGGGGAGGAACTCGAGCGGGGCGCCAACGGCGTCGCCGATGCAGAGGCCGGCCATGGCCCCGACGGAGCGGTCGGCGGCGGCGTCGCCGGCGATGCGCTCGCGGACGGCAACACCCGCGTTGCGGCAGGCGACGGGGAACGCCTCGTGCGGCGGCTCGCCGGGGGCCCAGAGGGCGAGGATGGCGTCCATGAGCAGGGACGCCTGCTGCATCTCGTTGCCCACCGTGCCCTGCGTGACGGGCACGACGGTCAGCGTCGCCGGGTGCAAGCGTTCACGCAACGCGCGGATTGCCGTGGGCATGGCGTCCGTCGTACCACGCACCGCCAATCCATGGCACCTCCGCCATGCCTTCGATGGCCGCGTCGGTGAGCGCGGCCCTGCTCGCGGAGCTGGTTCGATTGCCCGCACCGCCGCGCCCGGCCGTGGTTTCTCGCTAGCCCCCCTTGGCTGGAACAGGGGAGGCTGCGTCAGGAGGGCACGAGCAGCGGAAGTCCTGGCCGCAAACTTGCCTGTGCTCCCCGCACGCAAGCTGGAAGAGGGTGCTCCTCTGCTCGCACCCGATGGCCCCCGTGGGGGCCCGCTTGCAGTGGCTCACGTGGAGCTTGCACGAGCCGTCCCCCCCCCAAGCGTCCACGCCCACGCGACATAGCTCCCCGACGCCGACCGACTCGATCGTCACGGGATCCGCCTTGGGAACGACGACGATCGTGCCCACTGGCTCTCGGGAGCAACCACCCCCGAACGTCAAGACGCCCACGAGCACCGCTCGCCCGACGTGCGATCGCATTCCAATCCGCCTCCTCTCGCTCACTCTCCTTGCCAATCCGACGGATAGCGATTCGTCCAGGTCACGCCACCCGAGGGGCCGTAGGAGAGGACCAGTCCCTCGTAGCTCGGGAGCTTGCCGAACGGGTAGGTCTTGGCGACGTTCCACTGCGTCTCCGTCGAGGCCACGACGTAACAGCTCGCAGCGCGGGCCATCTGGGAGATGAACAGGTTGCCGTCGGTCGTACAGAAGCCGGGACCGCACGCTGGGTCGATATAGGCAGGCTGACACGCGACGACCCAGATCTTGTCGATGAGCCCGGCCCAGGCAGCGAGCAGCCCCACGTTGGTACGGTCGATGGTCCCGGCGCCGATGTAGAGCACCCCCGGAGAGCCGTGGCACTGGAAGATTAGACTCTTCAGCTTACCCCCCGGGGCCCCCCTCGCGACCGAGCCAACCCAGTCGACGATGTGCTGGATCGGAACGGAGCTGTCGATGTCCCACGTGTTCCACATCTGGTACCGTGCGATCGGTGGGTTGACGACCGAATTTAATAGGGTGCACATCCGCGACGGGCGCGATCACGCAGCCACTTTGATGTTGGCAGCGTAGGTTGAGGCGAGTTCGGCGTGGAGTGCGTCGAAGCGGTTGGAGAGGATGGCCGTGCGGAAGAGGAGAATCGTCTGCCCTCCATGCTGCGAGAAGCGGGCGCCTGCGCGCTTCATACGCGTCCCGATGACCGTCTTTGCCGCGGCTTCCGTGATGCCGGTCCCGATGGGGTAGTGCTTCTCCTTGGCCTCGGCGTAGTCCATGCGGCCGAGCTGATGCTGCGTCGCCACGTAGGAGATCGCGGTGGCGAGCTCCTCTCGCCGGGCTTTCGTTAGAACAGCGGAGGCATAGGCGCGCATCGAGCGCAGGACGGTCTGGGCACCGTCCACCTGCTCCTTGATCGTCTCGCGCCACGTCGCAGCCAGGATCGCGGCCTTCGCCGAGCGGTCGCCTCCGATCGCGTTCGCGGCCTTCGCGAGGTACTCGGCGACGTGGAAAGCATCGACGAGCTTCATGGTGTCGCCCGTGCACACCGCTGCGATCCGTTTCGCCATGGCGTCGAGCGCATCCCAATGGGCGGGCGCCCCGTCGCTCGCGAAGACGACGTTCAGCGTGCGCCGCTCCGCGAGTGCTGCGTCCAGCTCGTCGCCGAGCTCGGCGACGAGGGTCGCCTTGTTGGGTTCCGGCATGCGACCGAGGTAGGTGGTCTTGAGGCGACGGCCTTCGGCGTCGAAGAAGGCCAGCGTCCCTACGGAGGCCTCGTGCCACGCCCGGCCCAGGTGACCATCGTGCGTCGCGGGTGCATCTGTTCCCACGGGCCCGTAGCGTCGCTCGTGCCGTGGTGGGTCGGGCGAGTCGGTCTTTCGGCCACGCGGGCGCGCATGCTCGCCATCCTGCGGGACCATCGCGCCGTCGAGCGCCACCTGCACGGTCACGGCCTCGTCGGGGATCGCGTCGCGCTCACGCACCGCAACCTCCACCACCTCCCGCCGCGTTTCGTACCGCGCCGCCATCGCGCGCGGAATCCGGCTGAGCGTCGAGCTGCTCACCGTTGCGGTCCCCAGCTCCGCCAAGAACTCGGCGCCCTCCTCCTCGGTCATGGCCGCGAGCGCCCGCGTCATCACTCGCCCCATCTTCGGCGTGTAGCGACCTTCTACGATCCCGAGGCGAAGCTCCAGCGGAACCGCGACGCGTCCACGGCCTCCCCGCTGGTACGTGCTCCTGTCCAACGGCACCGCACCGAACATCGTCTCGTACTCGCCCGGCAGCACGCGGCGGTTTCCCCAGCATTCGCCGTCGATCAGAACTTCGGGCGCGTCCGTGTCCGCGCGCTTGAGCGCCTCCGCCATCAACTCCCTCCCCAACGCCTCCGTCAGGGCACGGACCTCGCACTCCACCGTCGCCAGCTTGATGCCGTCGGCAGGCATCTCGACGAGCTTCTTCCTGTAGTCCCGCACCGCGCGCTCCGCATCGGACAGATCCATCTCGCTCATGCGCGCCCTATTGCCGGAGCTGAATGGACTAACGCAAGCAGCAACTGCGCTTGCATTGCTCATTGCGCTGCCACGATCAATTCACGCCCGGATTGGATCTGCACCCATTTAATACCATCGAAGGCTGCTCGATCGTAATCATTGGATCGCGTATATTCGGAGATGCAGTGCGCGGCAAGGCTTACAGGCGGGGCAAACGCCCGGGAAGACCCCCGGCGGTGCTCCGCCGGCCGGAGGCCTCCGCGTCGACGCCGAAGACGAGCTCGGCGCGCACGAGCCCCTTTACAGGCCCTGCACCTACCGGCTCGAAGTCGTGCCTACCCGTCCCGACGTCGCGCCTACCCGTCCCCAGATCCCGCCGACCCTTCCCACCATCGACCCGCACCCTCTCGACATCCCGCCGACCGTTCCTCCGAGCGCGCGGCGCCGGCTCGAAGTCGCGCGACCCGCTCCGAAGTCGCGCCCACCCGGCTCGGTGTTGCGCCGACCCGTCCCGCCATCGCAGCGACCCGTCCCGAGATCCCGCCGACCTTTCCCGTCATCGCGTGTACCGGCTCGAAGCTACGCCGACCCGTTCCGACGCCGCGCCGACCCGGCTCGGCGTCGCGCCGACCCGTCCTGCCGTTGCAGCGAACCGTCCCGAGATCCCGCCGTCCCTTCCCGCCATCGCGCCGCACCGTCTCGAAGCCGCGCCGACCCGCCTCAACGTCGTCCCGCACCGTCTCGAAGCCGCGCCGACCCGACCCGGGGTCGCGCCGTACCGGCCCGAAACCGCGCCTTACCGGCTCGAAATCGCGCCGCCCCGTCCCGACGTCGCGCCTTACCGGCTCGAAATCGTGCCGCCCCGTCCCGACGTCGCGCCTTACCGGCTCGGAATCGCGCCCTACCGGCTCGGAATCGCGCCCTACCGGCTCGGAATCGCGCCTTACCGGCTCGAAGTCGTGCCTTACCGGCTCGAAATCGCGCCGCACCGGCTCGAAGTCGTGCCTTACCGGCTCGAAATCACGCCGCACCGGCTCGATGCTGTGCCTTACCGGCTCGAAATCGCGCCGCACCGGCTCGATGCTGTGCCTTACCGGCTCGAAATCGCGCCGCACCGGCTCGAAGTCGTGCCTTACCGGCTCGAAATCGCGCCGCACCGGCTCGAAATCGCGCCGCACCGGCTCGAAGTCGTGCCTTACCGGCCCGAAGTCGCGCCTTACCGGCTCGGAATCGCGCCGCACCGGCTCGATGCTGTGCCTTACCGGCTCGAAGTCGCGCCTTACCGGCTCGAAATCGCGCCGACCCGTCCGACCTCGTGCCGACCCGGCGCGGTCCCGGCGGCCCGGCTCGCGCCTCCCCGGGTCGCCGCGCTGCGCCGGGTCGGGAGCCCCCGATGGAAGCTCCTCCGCCCTGTCGTCTCCGCACCCACATCGGCTCCTGCCGTCGTGCCCTGTCTCCGTTTGGGCCCTGCCTGTCTCCGTTTGGGCCCTGCCTGTCTCCGTTTGGGCCCTGCCTGTCTCCGTTTGGGCCCTGCGGCAGCGGGGCGGATCCCCGTTCCAGCGCTCGATCCTCCGTAACCTCGCGGAAGCACGGCGTTGTTGGACCGCCACACGCGGCGCCGCCGGGGTGCCGGGAGGCGGGCACGGGGCTTGCGATGAGGGCTGGCCGAGGCGGTCATCTCACCGCTGAAAGGAGATCACGATGTCGAATGCAACGCACCCGACGATCCAGTTCATCGTCGGAGACACCAAGTCCAGCACCGAAACCCGCTACGAAGCCGGCGTGAAGATCGCGGCGGAGGCCCCGCAGTCCGCGATCTACGCGGCCCACACGGACCTCAAGGCGTCGGCCGACGACGTGGCGACGAAGAACGTCGCGCTCAAGGCTGCCGGCGACGCCTATCATGCGGCTGTCGCCGCTGCGGTGACGGCCCGCGGCGTGCTCCTCGCGGCGACGGTCGCGTGGGACGTGTCGTACGACTGCTACCTGAGCACGAGCACGAAGTACTGCACCACGCCCGCGGACGCCGGCAGCCTCGCCCTGAGCCTGCGCGGCACCACGCACAACCCGCTCGCCCTGCCGCTGGCGGTCGAGCTGCTCGTACAACCCCAAGAAGGACTGGCTGCGCATCTACGTCAAGCGGGCCCCGGGGATGGACGTGGTCTCCGTGCAGATGAGCACGGACATGACCAACCCGGCCCTGTGGAAGGAGCTCGACGGCTCGGGCGCCGTCCGCTTCGTCCCTAGCCCCGCGCCGGGCACGTGGTGGGTCCGGGCGTGCAGCAAGACCGCGCGTGAGACGAGCGGGTTCACCACGCCCGTCTCAATCGTCATCAAGTAGCCCACAGGCGGCCCGCCGGGGCGGCTCAGCGCCGCCACGGCGGGCGCCTCTTCTCAGCGCTTCGGCGGCTCCGGTTTCAGCTCCTCGCGGGCCTTCAGCCGCGCGAGCAGCTCCGCGTCGAGCATCCGCGCCACCGTGTGCCGGTGGACCCCGAGCACCCGCGCCGTCTCCGCCACGCTGCCGGTGCGGGCGTGGACGATGGCGGCGTACCGGGCGAAGAGCTGGTCCTTCGACAGCGTGCCGGCGCGGATCGACCGGACCGGGTCGTCGTCCTCGTCCTCGATGGAGGGCGTGCCGGCGCGGATCGACCGGACCGGGTCCTCGTCCTCGACGTCGATCGGGTGGTAGTCGCCCGACACGAAGATCTCGCGCACGCACTGCCCGAGCTGGCGCACGTTGCCCGGCCAGGGGTAGTCCGGCGGCAGCTTCTCGTCGATCCAGCGCTCGACCTGGTCGGTCAGCGCTTCTGCCTTGCTGGGCCGGACCTTGCCGGCGATGAACCGCACCAGCCGCCGGCGCTCTTCGGGGGCGTCGTCGAGCTGCTCGCGCAGCGAGGGGGTGCGGATGGAGCAGGCGCAGAGGCGCTGGTAGAGGTCGTGGCGGAAGGCGCCGGCGGCGATGCGCTCGGCGAGGTCCCGGTGGGTGGCGGAGACGATCCGGCCCTGGAACCGGAGATCCTCCGTGTCGCCGACGCGCTGGAAGGTCCGCGTCTCGAGGAAGCGCAGGAGCTTGACCTGGAGCTCCAGCGCGAGCTCGCCAATCTCGTCCAGGAAGACCACGCCGCCGCGCCCGCAGGACTCGAGCCACCCGCGGCGCTCCCTCTCCGCGCCGGTGAAGGCGCCGCGCTCGTGGCCGAAGAGCTCGGACTCGATGAGCGTCGCCGGCAGCGCCGCGAGGTTGACGGTCGAGAGCTGCGGCTCGTACGCGGCGACGAGGCGCCCGTCGCTCGGATCGACGGCGATGTAGCCCGAGCCGCCGATGGCCTGCGCCACCAGCTCTTTGCCCGTCCCCGTCTGCCCCGTCACGAGCGTGGAGATGTCGTCCATGCAGCCTTCGGGGGCCGCCATGTAGTCGCTGAGGTCACACGTGAAGATGGCCTGCCAGATGGCCGCCCGAAGCGCCGAGAGCGGGCGGGAGGCGCCTATGAGGGTGGTGGAGATGCGCTGGATCGCCCGCCGGATCTGGTACGCGCAGGCGAGCACGCGATCGGGCTCGGGCGGGCGGAGGGTGGACCCGGGGAAGTGGAGGAGGCGGCCGTGCTCGTCACGAAGGTCGCGGTAGAGGGCGGCGCAGGCCAGGGGGCGGGAGGCGGCCTGGTCGACCATCTGCTGGAGGGGCGCTTCGTGGGCGACGCGGAGGAAGTAGAGGCACGCGTCCTGGTAGAGGCCCCGGTCGTCGTCGCAGGGGGAGGCACCCGCGATGAGCCAATCGCGGGAGGAGGCGAGCAGCGGGCCGAGCCGCCTCCCGATGAGGGCGGTGTTCTCGCCGCCGTCCATGAAGTCGCCCGCGAGGGCGTCGCGTTCGGCCTCCACGCGCTCGGGGTGGAAGGGGTTCCCGTAGGCGAGCCGCACGACCGCGCGGAGGAATGCGCGCTCGGCTGGGTCGAAGAGGGGCGCGGTAGGGTCGACGCGGGGGCGCATGGGGGGAAACGCTCAACTTTGCCATCCCCTCGTGCGGAGTCGAGGCGGAGCACGTTTCCGGCGCGGCGCCCTCGCGCCACAGGTGTGTCGGAATGGGCTCGGGCATCCGCGCGCTCGCACACCTCCGCCGCGCTTCGCTCGCCACCTCCGCGCGGCACGCCGCGTGCACCCTCCGCGCGGAGGGCAACGGGTATCGCATGAAAACCAGCGTGATGCGGCGGTGGCACGCACGCCGGCCGCAGGATGTTTTACAACCGCCGCGGGTCGTCGTCGCCGATGACGACGCCGACCTCCGGGCGCTCATCGTCACGGCGCTGCGCGGTACGGGCTACGCGCCCGTCGCGGTGAAGAACGGCGCCGAGCTGCTCAATCAGCTCAGCGACGCGCTGCTCTCGGGCGACCCCTCGCGCGGGCCCGATCTCGTCATCTCGGACGTCCGCATGCCCGGGCTCACCGGGCTCGGCATCCTCATCGGCGCGCGCCAGGCCCGCTGGTCCAGGCCGTTCATCCTGATGACGGCCTACCCGGATCCCAGGCTCCGCGAGGAGGCGGAGCGCTGCGGCGCCAGCTTCTTCTCGAAGCCCTTCGAGATCGATGCGCTCGTGCACCTCGTGATGACCCTGGCCCCGCCGCACGGCGTCGCGTGACCTGGTGGCGCGAGCAGGACCAGGTGGGCCTGCTCGGCGCCGCCCGCCTCGTCTTTGCGAAGAAGCTCCTGCACGAGAATCCCGGAGCCTCGCCGCAGGGAAACGGACGTGAAGGCGCTCATCGGGTCGGTTCGCATTCGCTTCGAGGTGCCTACGGCCCGGCGGTGATGCGCCTCGGAGCTTTGAGGTAGGCTGAGCGAGGTACACATGCAATCCGAGTCCGCGTCGGTTGGTCAGCTCCCCGAGGCCCCACGTGCTCCCGTGCGCCGGGCTCTTGCGAGGCTCGCGCGCCTGGTGCGTTGTTGGCGCTCGCGACGTGCACCACGCAAGAGCAAAGCTTTTTTTTCGTCGAAAACAAGACGTCCGCACCGTTGACTCTCCTCCTCGACGCTCCCGATGGGGGTCTCCGCGGCACGCCGTGGTCGCTGCCGCCTGGAGACGTGGCGCCCCTGATGTACGCCGTCGGAGGGTGCGATCCCTTTTACCCCGGCGAGTACAAGTTCCGGCACGCGTATGCCGCCGGACTCACCATCGAGGACGCTCAGGGCCGCCGAAAGCACCTGCCCCTCGACGAGATCGTGCGGCGCCGAGAGCGCCTTTCGCGGGGCTGGTTTTCGAACGCCGACTATGCGCTGGATCTCGACGAGAGTGACCTCTCCAGGTAGCCGCGTCTCGCGCACGATCGCTGTAGACGCCGCGAGGCAGCCCCCGCTTCTGGATCCCCTGGGCTCCGGCGGTGACGCGAGCACACGTTCGAGCGCGCGATGCGGGAGGCGTTCCTCGTCTGCGCGGCGATCAGCGCGGTGGGCGTGGTGGCGGCGCTGGTGCGGGGGGAGGCGAGGCGGCGATAGCAATCAGCCGCCGTCGCACGTGTAGGTGGTGCAGAGGACGGTGCCGCTGTCCGTGCAGGCGCAGGTGTTGCAGCCGTCGATGGACGGGAACGCCTCGCCCGGATAGTAGAGCTGCCCGGAGTAGAAGCACTGCACGGGCACGGGGCCGCCGCCGCCGCCGTCGGTCGGGGGCGGGCTGCCGCCGTCCTCAATCGGGGGAGGGCCCGCATCGCACGTCGTGCCGGTGCAGATGACGTTGCCGTCCGGCTGGCAGGTGCACGTATTGCAGTCGTCGCCGGCCGGCGGGAACGACTGGCCCGACGCCCATTGGATCCCCTCGTAGAAGCACCCGGGTCCGCCGTCGGTGATCGGGGGCGGGCCGCCGTCGAAGACGCATGGATTCACGGTGCAGTGGACGGTGGCGTGCGCCTCGCAGGTGCAGGTGTTGCAGCCGTCGCCGGCCGGGAACGACTCGCCCTCCGCCCACAGGGTCCCGTTGTAAACGCAGTCCTCGCCGCCGTCGGTGGTCGGGCCGCCGTCGATGCTGCACGCAATCGTCGTGCAGGCGACGCCTCCGTTCGACGCGCAGGTGCAGGTGTTGCAGCCGTCGCCTTCCGGGAACGGCTCGCCGACTGAGTACGTCATGCCTGCGTACGAGCAAGTGCCGCCGTCGACACCGCACACAATCGTCGTGCAGGAGACGCTGCCGTTCGCCGCGCAGGTGCAGGTGTTGCAGCCGTCGCCTTCCGGGAACGGCTGGCCGACGGGGTACGTCACGCCTGCGTACAGGCAGGTGTCGCCGGGCCCTGAGTCGGGCACGCACTCGACCGCCGTGCAGACGACGGCCCCGCTCGGATCGCACGCGCAGGTGTTGCAGCCGTCGGACGCCGGGATCGAGGCGCCCGCGGCGTACGACACCCCGTTGTAGAGGCAGACGCCGCCGTCGCCCAGGCCGGCTCCGCTGCTGCCCCCGCCGCCCCCGCTCCCGCCGGTGCCGCTGGCGATGATGGCTGGCTTGCAGGCGACGAAGGCCACGAGGGCCGTGGTGAGGGCGAGGGAAGAAAGGGGGACGAAGCGAAGCGTCATTCAGGGCCTCCTTGTTACGTGGATGCGGGGTGGGGGGCCGGACCTTCGAGGAAATCGACCAGGTCAGCGAAGGTCTTCGAGCAGCTTGTGAACGCGGGCCTCGTACAGGCTCCCCTGCGTGCGGGCGAGCAGCGCCTCGCCGCGGGCGCGGGCCTCGTCGCGGCGGCCGAGGCGGCGGAGGGCGTCGATGGCGACAATCTCGCGCTCCATCCCCAGCTTGCCGGCCGGGAAGCGGGCGGCGTGCGCCTCCGTCAGGGCGAGCGCCTCGGCCGGGCTCGCGCCGAGCGCGGCGCGGGCGCGTTCGAGCAGGGCCGCCTCCTCGGCGAGGGGATCGGGCGCTTCGGCGGACGCACGGGCCAGAAGTTGGGGGGGGCGCGGAGCGGCCGGCGGGGCCGGGGGAGCCGCGGACGCGGGCGGCGGCGGTGGTGCGGGCGGCGCGGCCGGAGGTGGGGGAGACGGGGCGCGGGCGGTGACGACGGGGAGGGGGGCCGCCGTCGGGCGCGGGGCCGGAGCAGGGGACATCAACGCTGGCACGCCCCACGCCACGACCACCGCCGCCACGCCGATTCCGGCGCCGAACGCAGCCCCTGGAAGCCACGCGATCCCGCCGGCCAGGGCGGCCGCCGCGGCGTACCGGTCACGATGGGGGGAGACCCCCATACCCCCGGCCCAGCCGGTCAATCCGGGCCCCGGTGCGATCGCGCTCCTCCCGCGTCATCGCGCGGGTGGCGGAGCCTGCGTGGAGCAGGGCGCGCACCTCCTCGGAACCGTCGTCGCGCAGGCGGGTGGGCTCGTTCATCCCAGGCTCCCTCCGCGCGCCTTGTGGCGCGCCACGATCTTCTGGAACTGCTTGCGCCCGGCGTTGAGCCGCGACCACACCGTGCCCACGGGCACGCCCAGGATCGATGCGATCTCGTCCGAGGGCAGCTCGTCCAGCTCGAACATCACGAAGACGGCGCGCTTCTCCAGGTCCATCTCGTCGAGCACGCGATCGAGCGCCGCGCGCGCCCGCCGCCAATCGAGCGCCGCGTCGGGGGCCTCGCCCTCGGGCGCCGGCGCGTCGCTCGCCACGTCGTCGGTGGGCACCTCGCGCCGGAACCACGCGCGCCGCCGGTGCGCCGCGGCGACCCGCAGGCAGACGCCGAAGAGCCACGTCGTCAGCGCCGAGCTGCCGTCGAAGGTGGTGAGGCGCCTGTGGACCACGACGAAGACCTCCTGGAACACGTCCTCCAAATCGCTCGGACGCACGCCGAGGCGCTGCAGCGACCGCCACACGAAGTCGGCGTGCGCCTGGTGGACGGCGATCACGTCGAGCCCGCGCGCGCCCGAGGCGGGCCGGGCGGCAGCGCGGGGGGCGGCGAGGGCTGCGAAGATCACGCGACGATCCGTGTATGCGAGGAGGGGCGCGGGTCCTTCACGGAAAGTTCGCCCCCAGGCCCAGGAAGGGGAGGCTGGTGACCGGCGTCTCCTGGAACGCCGGGCTTTTCCACCCCATGACGTCGAAGGGCCGCGCCGTGACCGGGACAATCAGGTGTACCCCCAGCTCCGCGTGCAGCCGCGGCGTCAGGCTCAGGCGGAAGCGCGGCGTGAGCGACGCCGCGGCCCAGAACCAGTCCCCCGGCGTGGCCGGCGTGAGGTCGTAGACCACGGCGTGCAGCGCCCCCGCCCAGAACGAAGCGCAACCCGAGAGGTCGGCCACGCGGATCCGCAGGGCCGTCACGCACGCCCCGAGCGCGAGCGCCGTGAGCCCGAAGCCGAAGTGCCCGTCGCTCGTCCTCGCCTCCGGCAGCCACAGCGCCTCGCCGCCGACCTGTACCCGCGACGCCACCGCCACCTGCCCCGCGAGGTCGAGCCCGGGCGCCGGCTGCGGCAGGAGCCCGAGCCCGACCCCGAACCGCAGCGCCACGCCGGAGTCCCCGAGCGTGTCGTTTGGCCCCGTTCCCGCTCCCGTTCCCGTTCCCGAATCGCGGCGGGAATCGGGAACGGGAGCGGGAGCGGGAAGGGGAACGGGTTGCGGATGAACCGTGGTCGCTGCCATGGCCGGCGGCGGCGGGAGGCGCGGCTCGGGCGTGGGTGGGGGTGGGGGAGGCGGCGGCGCAGGCGCCGTGGGGTGCGGGGGCGGGGGTGGGCGGGTGCCCGCCTCGGGATCGATGGCGAGGGCGATCGCGAGCACGCTCGCGTCCTCGATCGGGCCACACGTGGCGGCCTCGCTCGACAGCGCGCGCATGCCGGCGACGTCCCCGTCGCGGCCTCGCTCGTAGATCTCGGCGTGGAAGCCGCGCGGGTCGTGCGTGACGATCACCTCGACGGATCGCCCCGCGCCGGCCGCGAAGGGGCTCCGCCCGAGCCGCGCCTCCACCCGGCCCTCGATCTGCTGCTGGCTCGCGCACGCGTCGGCGCCCCGCGCCCGCACCCACGCGAAGCGCACCGTCTCGGGGTCCGCCGCCGCGGGCGCGGTGAGGAGGGCGATCGCCAGCAGGGTGAGGCCCCCGACGAGAGAGGCGGGGGCGCTCGGCGGACGGGGGGGCACGGCCGCGGAGCATGGCCCAACGCAGGCCGATGGACCAAGCGCCGGGTTTCGAGGCGCCCCCTCGCCGCCCCGTCCACGGCCGCGGCACCACCTTTGCCCCCGTCCTCCGGGTGTACCTGCCCGGCCGAGACATGCCCTGGAAGGCCTTCCTGCGCGAGCTCTACCGCGAGATCGCGTGCGACAACCTCGTGGACTACGCAGGGTCCGTCGCCTTCTCCGCCTTCCTCGCCATCTTTCCCTTCCTGGTCTTCGTCGTCGCGCTCGCCGGCCTGGTGATCGACCCCTCGACGCTCACCGCGCTCGTCGACCAGATCCACCGCCTCGTGCCGCCCGATGTCGCGCGGATCCTGACGGACCGGCTGACGGCGCTCGCCACGGGGCCCCACACGGGGCTGATCACCGTGGGCGCCGTCGGCGCGATCTGGACGGCCACCGGCGCCGTCACCGCGCTCGTGACCGCGCTCGATGCGGCCTACGACGTCCACGACAGCCGCCCCTTCTGGAAGGTGCGCGGCCTCGCGATCCTCCTGACGCTCGCCGGCGCGGTGTTCGTGATCGTCGCCTCGGTCGTCGCGCTCGCCACCCCCGCCGTCGCCGGCTACCTCGGCGGCGTCCTCGGCCCCCTGCTCCTCTGGCTCCGGTGGCCCGTGGCCGCGGTGATCATGCTGCTCGTGATCGCGTGTCTCTATTACTTCCTCCCCGACGTCGAGCAGGACTTCCGCTTCATCACCCCGGGGTCGGTCTTCGCCGTCGTGGTCTGGGCGATCGCCTCGGAGGCGTTCTCGCTCTACGTCCGGCACCTCGGCCGCTACGACGCCATTTACGGGACGCTCGGCGGTGTGATCGTCCTGCTCCTCTGGATCTGGATCTCCGCGCTCGTGATCCTCGTCGGCGCGGAGATCAACGCCGTGCTGGAGCACGCGTCCCCGGAGGGGAAGCGGCCAGGCGCGAAGTCGATGGCCGACAAGGGCACGGCTTGACGCCGTGACGGGGAGCGGTGGGCCCACCGCGGCCGACGCGCGGCGGTGAGCCCGTCGCTTCAGGGCGCGAAGTGGCTGACGAGGATCGACTGGAGGGTCGAGGGCTCGAAGTCGGGTGCGGTGCCCATGTTGACGGCCACGGAGATGCCTCCCAGACCGTCGACGACCGGGCCGAACATGCTCTGACCCGAGGCGAGCTGCACGACGCGGCTGTAGACCACCGCGCCCGTCGCGTCGAAGCGCGCGAACAGCGTGGTCGCGCCGGGCGACGAGCCGACCGCGCCGCAGCCGAAGTCCGTCGCCCCAGTTGATCCCGACCGAGAGCGCCAACCCGCCCGTGTTCGTCGCGCCGAGCACCGTGATCCCGCTGACGCTGGCGCCGCTCCCCCCGAAGCTCTCGCTCCAGAGCAGGGCACCCGTCGGGGCGAGCTTGGCGAGCGCGAGGTCCGAGGTCCCCACGCTGGTGAGCGGCGCACCGCCGAAGCTCACCGTGCCGGTGAAGGTGGTCGCGAGCAGCACGTTCTCCAGCGGGTCGAGCGCGAACGAGGTCCCGGTCGGCAGGGCCTCGCTCCAGAGGCAGGCCCCCGTCTGGTCGAGCTTGGCGAGGACGGTGCTCGTGACCGACGCCGTGCCCACGGGGCCGCAGCCGTAGTCCATCGTCCCGGTGACCTGGGATGCGGCGAACAGGTCCCCGAGCGCGCCGACGGCCAGGGTGCCCGGCGGCGTCGGGATCTGGCGGACGAAGGCGCCCGTCGGGCTGTACTCAATCAGGTAGCTGCCCGAGACCGCGCCGCCGCCGAAGTCGTAGGTGCCCGTCGAACAGCACCACGGGGTCACGGTGACCGCCGCGAAGCTGTCCCCGGCGGTGTCCCTTCCGAGCATGCTGCTCCCGACCGTGACGTCGGGGAGGTCACAGGCGCAGGCCTCGCCGTTCACCACGTTGAGGGACACAGACGCGGGACCTACGACGAAACCGCTGTCGAACCCCCCCGGATACGGGCCAGGGACCCCCCAGCCATAGAGGAGCCCGCCCTGCGGGTCGAACGCGAGCAACCCGTAGGCACCGCCGTTGGAAGTGAAAGTACGAGACGCCCCCGCGCCGGCGCCCCCGGACGGGGCGACCACGAACACCTCCGCCAGGCCGCCCGGCTCGTGGAGGTTGTCGAAGGCGCTGATGGCGACCTCGCCGAGAGGCCCGGCCGCCATCGCGGACGCGGACAGTTCAATCCGCCGAGAACTGCGGTTCGAGGAGGGTGCTCCACGCAAGCTCGCCTCCGGTGCCGCACCCGCTCGCCGGGGTGATCCCACGCACGCACTGTCCGCTCGCGCAGTCGAGATCGCAGTAGCAAGCGCCCGGCGCCTGGCAGCCCGTGCACGCCCCGTTGCACGTGCTGTCGCAGTAGAACGCGGGAGCATCCATGTTGGTGTCGTCGCAGAACCCACAGGTGGGCTCATAGGCTGGGCAGGGCGGCGCCTTCGCGCAGGTGCCGGCGTTGCCGCAGTACTGGCCGTAGGGGCAGTCGGCGTTGCTGGAGCACGCGCAGAGCCCGAGGGTGCACGCCTTGCCGCTCGCGCACGCGACCGCGCACGCGCCGCAGTTGTTCGTGTCGGTCGCGAGAGAGGTGCACGTCCCGCAGCAGGTGCCGCTCGAGCACTGGTCGGCGCCCGTGCACGCCGCGCCCATGGCCTGTTTGGCGACGCAGGTGCCGGCGGTGCCCGGGCTCTGGCAGTAGTACGTGGCCAGGCAGTCGCCGTCCGACGCGCACGCCGTCTTGCACGCCGTCGCGCTCGCGCAGGTGAGTGCGCCCGGACACGGGGCGGGCGCGCCCCAGCTTCCGGTCGCGCCGCAAGTCTCGACGAGGTTGCTCGCGCACGCGGTCGCCCCCGGCGAGCACGCTACGCAGGTGCTGTCCAGGCACGCGGGTGTAGCGCCGGAGCACGTCGTCTGCGTCTGCCAGTTGCCCGCGGCATCGCATGTCTGGACGAGGTTCCCCGCGCACCGCGTCTGCCCCGGTGAGCACGAGCCCGCGCAGGCCCCGCCGACGCACGTCTGACCCGTACACGGCGCGGCAGCGCCCCAGCTCCCGCTCGCGTCGCAGGTCTCGACGCCGTTGCCCGAGCACTGCATGGCCCCGGGGGAGCACGCCACGCACGCGCTGTTCCAGCACACGGGCGCGGCGCCCGAGCACGTCGTCTGCGTCTGCCAGTTGCCCGTGGCGTCGCACGTCTGGACCAGGTCCCCCGCGCACTGCGTCTGGCCGGGGGCGCAGGCACCGGAGCACGCGCCCGCGACGCACGCCTGGTTCGAGCACGGCACGCCGCCCGTCCAGTTCCCGTTCGGACCGCAGGTCTCGGGCGTCGCGCCGAAGCACGACGTCTGGCCCGGGGCACACGACCCGAGGCACATGCCACCGACGCACGTCTGGCCGGAGCAAGGGGCCGCCGCCCCCCACTGGCCGCTCGCGTCGCACGTCTGCAACCCGTTGCCCGAGCACTGCGTCGCGCCTGCCACGCAGACGCCCACGCAGACCCCGCCGACGCACGTCGCGCTCGAGCACGCGGAGGGCATGCCCCACGTCCCGCTCGTGCCGCACGTCTGCACGCCGTTGCCTGAGCACTGCATGGCCCCGGGGACGCACGTCCCGCTGCACGCGCCGCCGACGCACGCCGAGCTCGCGCACGGGGACGGGGCACCCCATGTCCCGTTCGTCGCGCAGGTCTCGACGCCGTTGCCCATGCACTGCGTCTGCCCGGGCGCGCACACACCCGTGCACGCGCCGCCGAGGCACGCCTGACCCGCGCACGGAGCGGCCGTACCCCAGCTCCCGGTCACGTCGCACGTCTGTACCCCGCCGGCCGAGCACTGCGTCGCGCCGGGGGAGCACGTCACGCAGGCGCTGCTCAGGCAGCTCGGCGTGCTCCCGGAGCACACCTGTTGCGTCTGCCAGTTGCCCGTGGGGTCGCACGACTGGATCGCGGGCCCGAGGCACTGCGTCTGCCCCGGTGCGCACGAGCCCACGCACGCGCCGCCCGAGCACGCCTGGCCCGAGCACGCGGCTCCGTCGGTCCACTGCCCGTTCGCGTTGCACACCTCCGGCGTGTTGCCGCTGCACTGCGCCTGCCCCGGCGAGCACACACCCACGCACGCTCCCTGAGCGCACGTCTGGTTCGCGCACGACGAGGGGTTGCCCCACTGCCCGCTCGGGTCGCAGACCTCGACGCCGTTGCCGACGCACCGCGTGTCGCCCGCCGCGCACGTGCCCACGCACGCCCCCGCGACGCACGTCGCGCTCGTACACGCGACGGGCATCCCCCAAGTCCCCGACGCGGTGCAGGTCTCCACGCCGTTGCCCGAGCACTGGAGCGACCCCGGGCTGCACGTCCCGGTGCACACGCCGCCGACGCACGCCGAGTCCGTACACGACGAGGACGTGCCCCACTGCCCGGTCGCGTCGCACGTCTGCACGCCGTCGCCCGCGCACTGCGTCTGGCCCACGACGCAGACCCCGGCGCACGCGCCCCCAACACAGGTCTGTCCGGTGCAATCGGTCGGCGTGTCCCAGGTCCCCGTCGCGTCGCACTCCTGGGTGCCGTTGCCCGTACACTGGACCGCGCCCGGCGCGCACTGGACGCAGGCCCCGTCGAGGCAGACGGGCTGCGCCCCGCTGCACGTCGTCTGACTCTGCCAGGAGCCCATGGGCCCGCAGACCTGCACGACGTCCCCCGAGCACTGGGTCTGGCCCTGGGCGCACACCCCCGTACAGACCTGATCGACGCACGTCTGGCCGGCGCAGTCGGTGTCGGCGGCGCAGCCCGGCTGGCACTCCTGGGTCGCGTCGCAATGGCTGCCCGAGGGGCACGGGTGCGTGGCATCGCAGGAGGTGCCGCCGTCCGCGCACTGCGCGCCGGTACAGCCGCCGTCGTCCGCATCGGGCCCGGCGTCGTGCCCGGAAGCGCCGCCGTTGCCGCTGCCGCCGGACGAGGCGGTGGAGCTCGTCGCCGCGACGCTCCCCCCCATCCCCGTCGTCGAGCTCGCCGCCGCGACACTCCCCCCCATTCCCGTCGTGGAGCTCGTCGCCGCGACGCTCCCCCCCATTCCCGTCGTGGAGCTCGTCGCCGCGGGGGAGTCGCTCCCGGGCCCGCCGAGGCTCACGTTCATGCTGCAGCCCATCGAAACCGCCGCGACGAGCATTCCCGCGAGCCTTCTCATCATCATTTCCTCACGCGAGGGCGATGGCCGCACCCGAAGAGGGCAATGTCCCCTCCCGGCCACGTTAATCACGGATTCGCGAGCTCGCGCACCTTGGCGACGTCCGGGCTCCCCGGGTGTGCGTCGGCGAACGCGCGGGCCAGCGCCGCCGCCTCGGACCGCCGGCCGAGCCTGACCAGCGCCTCGATGCGCAGGAGCGCGGCCTCCTGCGCGAGCGCGCCGCCGGGGAACGCGGCCTCGTGCGCGTCGAGGAGCGAAAGGCATCCGGTGGTGTCGCCCCCGGCGAGGGCGGAGCGCGCGCGATCCAGGGAGGCGACCTGGGCGAGGAGGTTCGAATCGCGGCGCGCTCGGCGGTGGGGCAGGGGAGGGGAGCGCGTCCGTGGTGGTGGGCGTGTCGGCGGGCGGGCTCGGCGTGTCGGCGGGCGGGGCGGGAAGCGGCACCGCGGCCCTGGGAACGGAGGCAGGCCTCTGCGGCGCGGGCTCCGGCTTCGCAGGCGCAGGGCGTCTGACGGGCGCGTTGGCGTTCGGCGTCGGAGGCGGCGGCGGAGCGACCGCGATCGGGGCGGGGCGGGGTTGGTCGTCTCCCGAGCGGCGCGGCACGACCTCGCTCACGCCCACGATGACCGCTCCGACGAGCGCGCCAATCAGGATCGATTTGCCGAGCGCCGCGCCCCCGCCCGTCGCGGCCACGGTGGACGTCGCTCCGGTCGCCGCCGCGCCGGCCGAGAGCAGGCCGAGCACCCTGGTGCGGGCGCGCGCGGACGGCTGCTCGTCCCGCCACGAGGACAAAAGCCGCCGCTCCGCGTCCGTCGCCCCGTCGTCGGTCCATCGCCGCGGCTCGTTCATTGCCCACCTCCGCTCGCCCTCTGCTTGGAGTCGAACCGCGCGCCCGCCTGGATCCGGCGCACCTGAGCCCGAAAGTCCTCGCGCGCGCGACGGAGCCGCGAGGCCACCGTGCCGGGCGCGAGGGAGCAGAGCTCCGCGATCTCGGCCATCGTGAGCCCCTCCAGCTCGAACAGCACGAAGACGGTCGAGAAGCTCGAGCGGCATGCGGTTCAGGATCGCTTCGAGCATCGCCCGCTCCTGCTGCCGGCTGCTGGCCTCTTCGGGGTCGGGCGACGCGTCGGCGCTCCCCGCGAGGAGGTCGTCGTCCTGCACCTCGCGCGACCGCGCACGCGCGCGCCGGGCGTTCGCCGCCACCCCGATCGCCGTGCCGAAGAGGAAGGACCGCTCGCTCCCCGACGCGATCTCCGGGAGCTTCTGCAGCGCGACCAGGAAGACCTGCTGCGCCGCGTCGTCGGCGGCCTCGCGCGGGACGCCGAGGCCCCGGAGCAATCGCCAGATGAAGGCGAAGTGCGCGTCCACCAGCGCGCGGAAGCGCGCGGCCGCCGCCCCGCCGACCGGGCGGGGACCCGGCTCGTCCCCGTCCGGAGGGTCCTCGCCCGTGTGCACGTTCGGGGTATGTCGGGACGGCCGCGGGTTGATCACGGAAAACGCACGCCGAGCCCGAGGGCGCCGCGGACGCCCACCACGGCGGCGCGGGAGACGGTGCGGCTCGGATCGGGATCGAAGTAGAAGTTGTCGCGGATGAAGGGCACGCTGGCGGTGGCCGTGAGGTCCAGGAAGAGCGGCCCGTAGAATCGAAAGCTCGCCCCGGCCCCCACGCCGAGGCTCATCCAGGGGCGGGTCGGGTGCTGGGGGACAGCGACCCCCCATCCGCTGCCGTGGAGCGCGCCGACCTCCACCTCGAGCGTCGGCGCGAGGACTAGCCGGTCGAGGGCGAAGGACCACGGGCGCAGGTCGAGGACGCCGACCGTCCAGTCGAGGTGGGCGGCGCCGGCCGCGGTGTCGATGGGGCCGCTCAGCGCTCGCGCGAGGCCCACGCGCAGCGCCGGAGAGAACGAGGAGGCCTCGCGCGCGATCTGGGCGAAGACCACGCCTCCAGCGAGCGCGCCCGGCGAGACGCCGCTCGCGAGGAGGACGCTGTCGCCGACCGAGAACCGGAGGCGCGGCGCGGGCGGAGGGCGCTCGGAGCGGGGGGCCGGCGCGGCGGCGGGGCGCGCCTTCGGTGGGGGCGCGGGCGCGGGGCGCGGCCCCACCGTCGGTCCGGCCGGCTTCGGGGCCATGGCGACGGGCGTGGTCGCGGCGCTCGGATCGAGCACCAGCGCCGCGACGAGGGCGAGCGCGCTGGCGACCTCGTTGCAGTCGTCCCCCGCGACCTCCCGCCTGGTCACGCCCCCGTCCAGCCCACGAACCGAGAGGCGGCCGAGCGTGTGCCCACCTTCCTCGATCTCCACGTCAATCGACCGCCCGCTCTCTTCTTGCGCCGCCAGCCGCACGCGCTGCGTGCGCGCCAGGATCTGGGCCTCGAACCACGCGGCGTCCGGGCAGCCCTCGGGGGCGTGGTACACGACGCGGATCGGCTCGGGCGGGAGGGGCTGCGCGGCGGCGATCGAGGCGAAGAGCATCGGCACGATCAGCGCGGACAGGCTCCGGTGCACGAGCACGCGCAGCATTCTGCATCAAGCGACGAGGCCGTGGGTGCCCGGACGGACGAGGGTCCTTCTTGACGGGGAGCGGTGGGCCCCCCTACCGTCGGCGCGCGGGTAGGGGGTCAGGGGTGGAAGACGAGCGTGGTCGCGCTGTTGGGGGGCATGCTGTAGAGGAAGGCGTTGGTCGCCTTCGCGGTCAGCCCGGCGCCCTTCTGCGGCGTGGAGGACGCGCTCGTGAGCACGTAGACGTCGGCGGCCGAGAGCGAGGCCGTGTGCGTGATCGTGATGCCCGCGGTTTTCGTCGACGTCGTCTTGTTGATCGCCACGACGATCACATCGGCGCTGTTCTGTGCGAAGACGCTCGCGTAAGCCGAGGCCGACGCGATGTCCGAGTTGGTCAGCGAAATCGACGTGTCGCCGAAGGTCCCCCCGTTGCCGTCGTAGTTCCGGTACAGGGCGAAGCCGCCGAAGATGAACGCGCTGCTCGTCTTGCTCATCTCCCACATCGAGGCCGCGAAGAGGCCCTGCACGCCAAAGACGCCGAGGACGTCGGCTTCGGCGAGGCCGCCCGAGATATCGGGGCCGGCGCCGTAATCGTACTCGCTGATGGAGAGCTTGGTGCCGGGGTAGTTGGCGGCGATCTTCTGCATCAGGCGGGGGATGAGCTGGATCGCGCCGTTGGAGCAGCAGCCCGTGATCCAGCTCGTCTCGACGTACGTCGGATCCCAGAGCGAGCGCGGGGCCTGCAAGCGGGCGGCGACCTCGGCGGCGGAGGTCCCGTCGTCGATGATGCGCACGCCGCCGCCCGTGGCCTCCGGATACCAGTGGACGTCGAGCACGTCGACCAGGCGCTTGCCGGCGGTCTGCTCGGCGGCCTTCATCGAGCTCAGGTAGAAGTCGATCCAATCGCGTCCGCTCGCGTCCGGCGCGTTCTGCAGGCTCGTGTACCCCGTCCAGCCGTAGTCCACGGGACCGAAGACGAGCGCCTTCGGCGCCACGCTCTTGATGCCCGTCGCGAAATCGATGCTCTTCTGCACCAGCTCCGCATAGGTGACCTGGGCCGGGTGGATCTCGCTGTGTGTTGAGGACCAGAGGTCCGGCTCGTTGTCGAGCATGTAGAAGATGCGCCGCGCCGGATCCGTCTGCGCGCTGGGGAACTGCGACTCGAGCCAGACGACGAACTCGTCTGCGTAGACCTTGCCGTCCGTCAGATCGGGCGGGTAGACGTAGGCGCTCCCCTTCTTGGGCAGGATCGGGACGAAGTTCTGCGCGATCTGCGCCGGTGTGGGCTGCGAGGGGCACTGCACCGCCGGGTTCCCCGTCGAGGAGACGTAGCCGGCCATCGGCACCGTCATGATGATGCTCGCCCCCGCGCTGCTCGCCGCCTGGACGGCCTGCTTCATCGGATCGCCTGGCACCGTGCTCGTGCTGATGTACTGGTCGTTCTCGTACAGATAGTCATTCCCCGCGTTCGAGTAGTTGGTCTCCCAGTTGTAGGCGGTGAGCCGATTGCCGCCGACGCGGGTCATCGTCAGGTTCTTGGCCTCCCCGGTGAGGTCGCCTTGGTTCGTCCCGTAGATGTAGGGCGAGATCGGGTGCACGTTCATCGTGCTGTCCACCGCGAGCTGCACGTCGCTCGCGCCAGGGTTCCCGGGCGTGATCACGGTGCCGCTCGACGACGAGCTACTCGCGCTCGTACTCGTGCTCGACGAGCCGCCGGTGCTCGAAGAACCAACGGTGCTCGAAGAACCAACGGTGCTCGACGAGCCGCCGGTGCTCGAAGCCCCGCCGGTGCTGCTGGTGACGGACGACGTGCCCGTGCTCTTGGTCGACGACCCTCCCGTGCTCGACGTGCTCGCCCCGGTTCCGGCGTGGCTCGAACGTGGTCGACGCAATGGATCCACCCGCCCCCTGGGTAGAAGATTTTTCCCCGCCTCCACAAGCCGCCACGAGCGCTGCCGCGCCAAGGAAGAGGAAACCTCGATCGAGCGTGGTTCGACGCATGCGCTTGCCTCCCGCGAGAGAAGGGTGAAGATAGACGGCGACCCCGAGCACGGGGCGCTCGACGGTATCGGCGGCGCCCGCGCGGCGTCAATGCTCTGACACGCGGTTCTACGGCACGAGGAGCTTCGCGACGAACAGATCGGCGTTGCCCGTGCTCTTGAGCGGCCCGCCTCCGAAGTCGAGCTGCCCGGCAAACGTGCCGGCGAGGACGAGGTAGCCGCCCGGCGCGAGGGCGAGGCCGGCCGAGGTCTGCGTCTGCGCGTCGCCCCAGCTCCGGCTCCAGAGGTGGTTCCCCATGCCGTCGAGCCGCGCGGCGAAGACGTCCGTGTCGCCGCTCGTCGTGAGCGGTCCGCCGCCGAAGTCGAGCGAGCCGTCGAACGTGCCGGCGACCGCCACGTTCCCGTCGGCATCCACGGCCACTCCCGTGGGCGTCGTCGCATTCGTCACGTTCGCATCGCCGTACGCCTTGCTCCATACGTGACCGCCGGAGCCGTCGAGCTTCGTCACGAAGATGCTGCTGGATCCAGTCGCGGTCCGCGCCCCGCCACCGAAGTCGATGGATCCGTTGAACGTGCCGGTCAGCACGACGTTCCCGGATTCCGTCGACGGCGACGCCGGTCGCGCCGCCGCCCCCGGCGGCGTCGCCGAAGCTCTTCGCCCACGTGCCGAGCCCCGTCGTGGGATCGAGCTTGGCGACGAAGATGGCCTTGAGCCCCTGCGCCGCAGCAGAGATCGTGTTGCCGTTGCCGAAGTCGAGCGCTCCGGGGCTCGGCTCCGTGGGCATGTTCGTGTATCCACCCGCGACGATCACGTTGCCCATCGCGTCGAGCGCGATGTTCCCTCTGGCCGACGCGTTGCCACCGAAGTCCGTGCTCCAGAGGCACGAGAGCGAGGGGGACAGCTTCACCAGGTAAATGCTCGTGGCCTTGAAGTACGAGATGGATCCGCAGCCGAAGTCGACGCCGTTGACGCTGCCCATCATGTACGTGTTGCCCGAGCCGTCCACCACGACGGCGTTCGCGTTCTCTGCGTACGACTGCGTGCTGCTTCCCCACGCCATGTCGGCGACGCTGCTGCCGAGCTTGGACAGCCGGACCAGGAACGGGCTCTCGTACGCCGTGGTCGTGAGCGTCGTGGTGGCGTTCAGCATGATCGAGCCATTGAACTCTCCCACGAGGAACGCCGCGCCGCCGTTCTGCTCCGTCGTGGTCACGGCCATCGCTTCGCCGCCCAGACCCATCCCGGGGAAGACGCCGCCGAAGGCGACCTCGGTGCCCATTGGGTTCAGCTCGATCAGGAAGGGGCTCGGCACCGTGGCGTTCGGCTGCGGACCGCCGCCGAAATCGAGGATGCCCGACGCCTTGCCTACCAGCATGACGTCCCCGAGCCCGTCCACCGCGACCGCGTCTGCTTGCTGGCTCGACCCGTTGCCGAAAGCCGCCGCCCAGACGTAATTACTCTGGCAGGTCTGGTTGCACAGTCCGCTCAGGCAGTCGGTGCCGTTCGTGCAGCTCGTCCCGTCCGCACACTTTGGACAGCCCGGGCCGCCGCAGGTGACCTCGGTGCAGGAGCTGCCTCCCGTGCCACTCGAGCTGCTCGCGCTCGCGCTGCTCGTAGCGTTCTGTGAGCTGCTGGTCGCGGTTTGGGACGTGCTGCTCGTCGCTCCGTGCGATGCGCTGCTCGGTGCCCCGCCGGACGCACCCGCGCCTCCGTCCGTCTCGACGAGCCGGGGATCTCCCAGACCCGCGACGAGCTGGCACCCCACCGCCGCCGCCACCACGGGCACTGCCGCGATCCACGCAATCGATCGGCGCATCGTTCACCAGCCTCCCTGCAGCGTGATCCCGGTCGTCTGGGCGCCGATCATCGGCCTCACGCTCATTCGTGCGCTGCTCTGCGTGGCTTTGGGTGCCATGACGAACGTCACCACGCCTGCGACGAGCGCGGCCCCTCCGACCGCGAGCGCCGCATCGGAGACGTTCGCGGTCTTGTGAGCGTCTTGCTGGAGCCCGAAGCCGATGAAGTCGCAGGTGCTCAGATCCAGTGCGCAGTGAGGCTTGGAGGCGCTCGCCTTGCTCAACGTGATTCCGCCGAAGGCAGCGCCTACCACCATGCCGACCACGCCCGCGCTTCCCACCGCGACGCCCGCGATCCGTTGCCCGTTCCAGAATGGCGCTCCGCCCGTCGAGCCGTCCGCGTCGAGCGGTGGAACGCTGATGCTGGTGGTGCCCGGTGTGCCATCGATGTGGACGGTGGTCTTCCACGTGCTCTTGCCCGGCGCGGAAGCCTCGAAGACGTGGTCCCCCGCGTCGACCGGGGTTGGAGTGCTCCAGGCCGCTTCCGGGATCTCGCGGCCGTCTCGCTTGAGCCTCACGCCCGCCCCGCGGTTGCCCGGCGCCACGTCGAGCCGCACACGCGAGAGCCTGGGCTCGAGGAGCACCGCTCTGCGGTCGGCTTCGGTGTCACGGTTGTCACCCTTCTGCCGGGCGAGGATACCCGCTGCCTCGAACCATCCGTAGGCGGTGGCGAGCTGGCCGAGCTTCTCGTGGCAGTCCCCGAGGTTCAGGAGCAAGCCCGGTGAGTGCACGAACTTGTCGGCAGCCTCGAACTTGGCGCACGCCTCGGCGTACTTGCCACCCTCCATCAGGGTCCTGCCCTCGTTGAAGAGCGTCGCGCCCGCGGCAGCATCGACCGCGCCTTGTCCGAAAACATGCGGTGCGACCGCCAGGGAGGTAAGCAAAATCGCCACTTTAGCGAGGGGCTTCGACACAGGCGCGCATCGTAGCCTGGGTGATCTGTTCCTTCCAGCATCACCGTATCCCGCCTCACCGCGGAAAGTTGCCCGGCCTCACCCCACCGGGCTAACCATCCCGGTAGCAATGGGCATCGAAGAGCACGTCCGAGCGCTGATCCAGGGCGCGCTCGCCGGTCTGGTCGGCGAGGGCGCGCTTCCGGCCGACGTGCTCTCGGCCAGCTACGCCGTCGACCGGCCCAAGCGACCCGAGCACGGCGACCTCGCCACCAACGTGGCACTAGCGGTCCAAAAGGTCGCCGGCAAACGCGCGCTGCGAAATCGCCGCCCTCCTCCAGGCCCGCCTCGCCGGCTCGCAGGACGTGCGCGCCGCGGAGATCGCCGGCCCCGGCTTCCTCAACCTCCGGCTCTCGGAGGCGCCCTTCCACGCCATCGTCCGCGAGGTCCTCGCCGCCGGCCGCGCCTACGGTCGCGCCGCCGCCGCGACGGGCGAGCGCGTGCTAGTCGAGTTCGTGAGCGCCAACCCCACCGGCCCGCTCCTGGTCTCGCACGCGCGGGGCGCGCTGCTCGGCGACGCGGTGGCGCGGCTGCTCGAGGCGGCCGGGAACCGGGTGGTGCGCGAGTACTACGTCAACGACTTCGGCAACCAGGTGCGGCTGCTCGGCGAGTCGGTGCGCGCGATGGTGGAGGGCCGGGAGCCGCCGGAGGGCGGGTACGCAGCCGACTACGTGCGCGAGCTCGCGGCCTGGGCGGCCGAGCACGCGAAGGAGGCGCTGGCCGACCCGGACCCGGCGGCCCTGGCGCGCGCGGCGGTGACCCGGATGCTGGACGGCGTGCCGGGCTCCCGCGTGCTGCCAGGCATCAAGCGCACGCTCGCCAATCTCGGAGTCGTCTTCGACGTCTGGACGAGCGAGGAGAGCCTGCACCGCTGGGGGCGCGTCGCCGCCGCGCTCGAAGACCTCGGGCAGAAGGGCGCGCTCGAGGAGCGCGACGGGGCGCTCTTCTTCAAGAGCGAGAGCGAGGGGGACGACAAGGATCGCGTCGTCCGCAAGCGCGACGGCGCCTACACGTACTTCGCCAGCGACATCGCCTACCACGCCGACAAGATCGCGCGCGGCTTCGACCGGCTCGTCGACGTCTGGGGCGCCGACCATCACGGCTACGTCGCCCGTGTCCGCGGCGCGCTCTCGGCGCTCGGCCTGGCGGGCGAGCGCTTCGAGGTGCTCCTCTACCAGCTCGTCTTCCTGCTCCGGAACGGCGAGCCCGTGAAGATGGGCAAGCGGCTCGGCAACATCGTGACCATCGAGGAGGTGGTCGAGGAGATCGACGAGGCCGCCGGGCGCAAGGGCGCGGGGGCGGACGCGCTCCGCTTCTTCTACCTCTCGCGGCGCAGCGACACGACGGTCGACTTCGACATCGAGGTCGCCAAGAAGTCGAGCCTCGACAACCCCGTCTTCTACCTCCAGTACGGCTACGCGCGCGCCACCTCCCTCCTCGGGCGCGCAAAGAACGTCTTCCACGTCGAGCCTGGCGCCTCCCTCGCGAAGCTCACGCACCCGGACGAGCTCGCCATCGCGGCCAGGCTCGGGCGCTTTCCGCGCGTGGTGCGGGAGGCGGCGAAGCTGCTACGAGCCGCACCGGATCGTCTTCTACCTCCAGGAGCTCTCGCAGGACTTCCAGAGCTACTTCACCCGGCACAAGGACGACGCCATCCTGCCGCAGAAGAAGCACACCGCGGAGGAGGGCTGGCAGGCGCGGTGGGACTGGGAGAGGACGCGGGCCCGGCTCGCGTGGGTCGAGGCCATCCGCACGACCTACGGCGCGGGCCTCGCCCTGCTGGGGATCACGGCGCTCGAGCGGATGGATCGCGGCGACACGGCGAAGGGCGCCGCGGAAGGCGCAGAGGAGACGGAAGCATGAGGGAAGCACGGGACGTGATCGACGGGTCGTCGGTTCGCAACATCGACGAGATCCAGGAGCGCGATCCGGGCTCGCCGCCGTCGCGCGCGGGCGCGCTGGTGCTCGCGTCGCTCGGCGGCGCGTGCATCGTGTTCGCGTCGGCGCTGCTGCTCCGATCGCCGCCCAAGGCGAAGGTGCAGAGCGCACGATCCGCTCGGCGAGCTCGCGGCCCTCGCGCGCCCGGCCGCGCCGGCGCAGCCCTCCGAACGGCGTCGGGCAGGACGTCACGTTCCCCGCTCTGCTCTCGGACGCGAAGCAGCCCACGACGGCGCTCGAGGCGACGCGCGACCCCAAGGGCGAGGCCAGGGCGGCGGTGCCGTCGCCCTCCGCGGACGCGAAGGCGGCCCCGCCCTTCGAGCTGCCGCCCGGCGCGCCGACGACGCCGCCGCCCGCGGCCGACCGCCTCCCCGTCGTCCCGCTCCCGGCGCAGAGCGTCCTCGGGGGCCCGCCGCCGGACCCGCCCCCGACCGACACGCTGGCGACGATGGCCCAGGAGGCCTCGCGCGACACAGGCGACGGAGGCGCCCTCCGGCGGCGCCTGGCGGCTTCCAGCTCCAGGTCAGCTCGTTCAAGACGCAGGGCCGACGCCGACGCCTTCGCCGCCGCGCTGCGCCGGCGCGGCCACAAGGCCTACGTCGAGTCCGCGCAGGTGAAGGGGCGCGGGACTCTGGTACCGGGTGCGAGATTGGGCCCTTCAAGTACCGGCACGCGGCCGTGATTTACCGGCAGGAGTTCGAGGCGAAGGAGCGGATGGTGACGTTCATCGTCGACCCGCCGCGGGACAAGGAGCCGGCCGCCAAGAAGACGCTCATGGTGCGGCCCGCTGAACGACGAGCGCGCGCCGCCGGATCGACGCATCCACGGCGACTACGACGTCGGCGGTGGAGGATCTCCCGTGCGAAAGAGCCGGTCCCACAGGGTGAAGGTGGAGGCATAGTCGCCACCTGGGATTGGCGTGGTGCAGCGCATGACGCCGGTGCTGCCGAGGAACGGGATGTACGTCCCGATGATCCTGGGCAAGCCGGAGTGGATCTGCAGCTCGTGCAAGATGCGCACTGCCACACCGACCCACAGCGTCCACGCGCAAGATCTCGCCGAAGATCACCAGGACCAGGCCGACCCCGAGGGCCCCGCCGAGGCCGCCGGCCAGGATCTCGAGCGGATGGGCGTAGATGAACTCGATGGGTACCGGCGCGAAGGCCTCGTGGTGGTATCGGTGGACGCGCCGGTAGAGCCATCTGTAGTGATGCATCGCACGATGTACCCAGTAGAAGCCGAAGTCGTCGCAGACGAAGATGATGGCGAGCTGGAGGAGGAAGACACCGGGGGTCGGGACGGTGACGGGGCACCTCTCGCCGAGCAGCCAGACCGAGCCTGAGAACATCGCGCAGCTCAGCGCGATGTTGAAGCCGATCAGGGGGAGCCGCCCGAGGAGGGTACCGGGCTTGCGCCGCGCGCGAGAGGGAGGCCGGACCGCCGGGGGGCGATCCCGGTTCGATCCAAAGGGAGAGAGCGAGGCCGAAGGCACAGAACCCCACCTGAATGAGGAGCGATCCGAGGGCTGCATTCATGGGTCACTCCATCACCGGCTGGCGTACACGTTGATGAGCGGGGTATCCTCGAACCCCTCTTCCTTCATGGCGACGATCCGGCGGAGGCCATGGCGGG
Source organism: uncultured delta proteobacterium (assembly GCA_963827955.1). Classification (GTDB taxonomy): domain Bacteria; phylum Myxococcota_A; class Polyangia; order Polyangiales; family Polyangiaceae; genus CAWHDJ01. Next base: position 536,883 of record CAWHDJ010000019.1, read on the forward strand.
AGAGGAGGTCCGAGACCTCCTCGAGCCGCCCGTCGAGGTCATGGACCTCGACGACAACCTGACGGATACGAGGCCAGTGCCCGTCCTCGATGCCTTGCAGCACCGAGAGCTCCCCCTCCCTCGCAGTCCACCTTGAGCAGGTCGATGCGGGGCAGGTCGTGCTGCTCGATCACCTGGGAGATGGTCACCAGATCGCACTCGACCGTCCTCGCCCCGTGCTGGAGCCGCTTCGCGATCCATCCGCTCAGGAACCCAGGCACGAACCGCGCGTACCAGAGGGCCTTGCGGGCTGCCTTGATGTTGCCCTTGACCGCGCGGGCCAGCGATGCGCCGTCCCGATCCCACAGCTCGGGGTGCGACGTCGAGAGGGCCGGGCTGTTCGGAAAGTACGTGAAGCGGGTCCGCCCTGGCTCGCCGGCGACGCCGAGGGGCAGCGTGACCAGCCGGCCGGCTCCGAAGCGATTGGCGTTCCGCGCCAGCACCCGGTAGATGTCGGGCACGGGCTCGAAGGCGAACACCCGCGCGGCGGGGAAGCGCTGCACGGCGCGGACGCCGAAGAGCCCGATGTTCGCCCCGACGTCGAGCACGACGTCGCCGTCACGGATCTCGATGCCGTGCTCCAGGTAACCATGGACATGCCGATCGAGGACCAGCGCCTCGGATCGGTCGAGGCAGAATACTTCGGTGCCGTCCGCGAGCGTGGCGGTCGTCATACGTATTACTCCTGGCACGTGGGTGCCTTCTGGATGTCTCTGATCTCTGGTTCTCTACGCCGGAGGATCTGCTGGATACGCGCGCTCTACCGGGGATCGACCCGGTGCAGCGTCGTCCACAGCCCAGTCTTCGGCCGCAACGTCAACGACGGCTCGATGACCAGCGGTCGTGTCCGGTCGAGCGAAAGCCGGAAGCGCTGGGCCACGACCGCCACGATGAGGGTCGCTTCCATCAGGGAGAAGTTGCTTCCGATGCACACCCGCGGTCCTGCGCTGAAGGGGTAATAAGCCATCTTGTGCCGACCGGCAGAGCGCTCCGGGCCGAAGCGATCCGGATCGAAGGCCTCGGGATCCTCCCAGTGGGCCGGATCCCGGTGGGTCACGTAGGAGGGCAGGAGAATCATGGATCCTGCGGGGATGTGGTATCCGTCGATCTCGTCGTCCGCGAGCGGCATCCGCCCGATGACCCAGGCGGGCGGCATCAACCGCATCGCCTCCTTGACGGTGTTCTGCGTGAACGCGAGCCTGGGCAGATCCTGGGCGGTGGGCGCGCGGCCGCCGAGCACCGAGCTGACCTCGTCGCGGAGCCGCTCTGCCGCCTCCGGGTGCTGCCCGAGGAGCCACCATGTCCAGGTGAGCGCGTTCGCGGTGGTCTCGTGGCCGGCGAAGATCAGCGTCATGGCCTCGTCGCGCAGCTCGGCGTCGGTGAGGCCCTCGCCGGTGTCCTCGTCGCGCGCCTCCATCAGCATCGCCATCAGGCCCGCGGGCTCGACCCTGCCGCTGCGCCACCCTTGCAGGAGGCTCGTGACGATGGCGTCGAGCCGGCGGCGCTCGGCGTGGAAGCGTCGATTCCCGGGCGTCGGGAGCCACAGGGGCAGCGGCACGATCGAGTTCATCCGTCCCATGATGTGATCCAGCACCACGGGCAGCGAACGCCCGATCTGATCCGCCGAGCTGCCCAGATCGACGCCGAAGAGCGCCTCGCCCGCGAGGCGTAGCGTCACGCGCATCATCTCCGCGGAGAGATCGAACGACCGTCCCGTGCCGGCGTGCACGCTCCAGCGCTCGCACATGGAGAGCGCCTCTCTTGCCATGACACGCCCGAGCTCCTCGAGCCTCTCCCGGTGGAACGCGGGCTGCGCGAGCCTGCGCCGCTTCCGCCACGTGTCCCCTTCCATCGTGAGGAGCGACGAGCCCAGGAGGTCCGAGAGGAAGCCCGTGCGCGGTGCCTTGGCGTAGTTGCCGGCGTTCGTCTGCAGGACGTGCTTCACGCCCTCCGGATGCGACACGGAGTGGACGACCATCGGGCCGAGGTCGAAGCGCACGATCGGCCCGTACTCCCGCGCCCACGACAGGAGCGCGAGGCGCGGATCCTTGCCGAAGACCGCGGCACTGCCGACGAGGGGTGCGCCTCGGGGACCGGGCGCGCGACGGCCGCCCGCATGCGCGGTGGAGGCCGTGCGCTGCGGGGCGGTCTTGTTCAGGGTCTCGGTGAGGCTCAGCATGGCGGGCTCCTTTCGGCTCTCGACCGAGAGGCGTTCCTTCCGACGGAACATCGTTCCGTCGCGCCCCCCCGGGGCGCGGAACGACGACGTAACCAATCGGAATCGAACATGATTTTCCGCGTCGTCCGGGGCGACGATTTCCCTTATGCTCGGCGCCGATGCAGCTCTTCGGCCGCACCGAGCCCCTCGCGGCCGCCGCGCGAGCCATCGAGGGCGCGGCGGCCGGGCGGGGCAGCACGGTCGTGGTGTCGGGCGAGGCCGGCATCGGCAAGAGCGCGCTGGCGCGCACGCTGGCGGCAGAGGCCGAGGCTCGCGGCGCACGCGTGGGCTTCGGGCGAGCATGGGAGGTCGGAGGCGCGCCGACGTACTGGCCATGGACGCAGGCGCTGGCCGAGCTCGGGCTCGAGCTCGACGAGCTGCTCGGAAGCGCCTCCGGAGAGATGGCGAGCGCGCAGCGCCTCTTGACCTTTCACCGCGTGATCCGCGCCGTGTGCGCCGCCCCGGGGCCTCTGGTGGTGGTGATCCTCGACGACCTCCACGCCGCCGACGTGGCGAGCCTGGAGCTCGCGCTCGCGTTCGCGCGCGGCATCGCCAGGACGCGCGCCCTCTTGATCGTGACGACGCGCGAGAGCGAGCTCGCCGAGCGACGCGATCTCGGCGAGCTGATCGGAAAGCTGACGCGGGAGGGGGTCGCCATCCCCTTGCGGCGCCTCGATCCGAGCGCCACGCAGAGCTGGCTCGCGAGCGTGGGGTTCCAGGGAGACGCAGCCGAGGTGCACCGGCTGAGCGAGGGGAACCCGCTCTTCATCGAGGAGGCGGTGCGGCTCGGGGTGGATCGCTTCGCGACGGCGGCGACCGGCGGGGTGACGGTGATCCTGACGGAGCACTTCGCGCGGCTCTCCCCGAAGACGCGGGAGGTCCTCGCCGTGGCCTCGGTCCTCGGGCGCGAGGCGTCGCGGGGCGACGTCGCCGCGCTGGGTGACGTCACGCTCGACGACGTCGAGCGCGCCGCGCGCGAAGGGCAGGTCGCGGGGGTGCTGTCGGCGGTGGGCGGAGACGCGCTCCTGTTCTCGCACTTGCTCCTGCGCGACTCGCTGTACGCGACGCTCGAGCCGTCGCGGCGCGCGCGCTTGCACGCCGGCGTCGCCGACACGATCGAAGCGCGGGGCGGTCCGCCCGCGCTCGCCGCCCGGCACCTGCTCGCGGCGGGGCAAGCCGCGGACGCCGGCCGTGTCGCCCGCACCGTCTGCCGCGCCGCCGAGATCGCGGTCGCGCGCCACGCCGCCGACTCGGCCGTGGAGCTGCTCTCGCGCGCGCAAAGACAGCTCGCCGGGCGCCTCGACGAGGTCGGGACCCTCGCGCTCGACCTCGCCGAGGTCGACGCGATCATGCGCGCCGCGCCGTCGGACGAGGGGCGCGCCCGCGCCGCGGACTGCGCCGCCCGCGCCGAGCGCCACGGGCTCGCCGCAGCGCAGGCGCGCGCCGCGCTCGCCTACGGCCGCGAGGTCATCACGGCCCACGTCGATCCGCGGATGGTGGGCCTGCTCGAGGACGCGCTGGCCCGGCTCCCCCGCGAGGAGCGGTCGCTCCGCGCGCAGATCCGATCACGGCTCGCGGTCGCCCTCTCCCCGGCGAGGAGCGAGGAGGAGCTGCGGAGGTCCTTCGAGCACGCGCGCGAGGCCGTGGCGATCGCGCGCGAGGTCGGCCACGGGCCCACGCTCCTCCAGGCGCTGGTCTGGCTCCTCCACGGGCCGGTGGTCTACTGCATCTCGGGCGAGGAGCGCGTGGAGCTGACGAGCGAGATCGTCTTCCTCGCGCGCCAGCAGGGGGCCGACCTCATCCTCGCCGAGGTCGGCCCGATGCACGCGCTCTCGCTGCGCGAGAGCGGCCGCCTCGTCGCCGCGCGCCACGAAGCGGAGGACTACCAGCGGCTCATCGACGCGATGCCGCTCCCCATCCTCCGGTGGAAGGCGACCGCCCTTCGCGCCACGATGGCCGCGCTCGACGGGCGAATCGAAGAGGCCAGGAGCCACGCCGACGTGCTGCGGGGCGAGGCGGCGGTGGCGAGGCGCGCGCTGGACGCCTGGGCGTTCTTCGAGAATCGCGCTCGCCGCGTGCACCGGTGACCATGAGCGGCTCCGGCAGCTCGATGGACAGTTGATCTCGATCCTGGCGGGGCGCCCGTACTTCGTGGTCTGTCTGGCGTGCGTCGACGCGATGCTCGGGAGGAAGGACGAGGCTCGCTCGCGCCTCGATCCCGCCGCGCTCGCGCGGAGCGTGGCGGGGATCTACGTGGCCGCCCAGACGGCCGTGTTCCTCCAGAGCAAGGAGCTCGCGGAGGCGTTCTACGGGCTGCTCGCCCGGGGCAGGGTGCGAGGTCGCTTCCTCTGGGGCCCTGCCGCCGTGTTCCCCATCGGTCCGGCGTCGCGCCTCCTCGGCGAGCTCGCGCTCGTGCTCGGCGACCACGAGCGCGCCCGGAAGCACTTCGACGCCGCGATCGCCGAGTGCCGCGAGCTCGAGAGCCCGCACTTCCTGGCCCTCTCCGAGGCCGGGCGTGCCCGCGCCGGCGGCCCGGCAGCGCCGCCGCCGCCTTCGCCGCCGTCCGCCGAGGTGACACTCGCGCTCGCCCGCGAAGGCGACGTGTGGGCCGTGACCTGGAGCGCCCGCTCGGCGTTTCGCGTGAAGCACGGCAAGGGGATGGAGTACTTGGAGCACCTCCTCCGGAACCCTGGCCGCGAGGTGTACGTGCTGGCCCTCGCCGGCGGAGGCGAAGGTCCCGAGGACGCCGGCGCGATCCTCGACGAACGCGCCAAGCAGGCATACCGGCGACGCGCCGACGATCTCCAGGATCAGCTCGCCGAAGCGGAGCGGCTCGGCGATCGCGGGCGCGCGGCGCGCGCGCGGGAGGAGCTCGAGGTGCTGGCGGAGCAGCTCGCGGCCGCGGTGGGCCTCGGGGGACGCGACCGGAAGGCTGCCTCGAACCTCGAGCGCGCGCGCATCAACGTGCAGCGCCGGATCAAGGACGCGATTCGCCACATCGCCGAGCACGACCCCGCGCTCGGACGGTATCTCGACGCCACCGTTCGAACGGGTACGTACTGCGTCTACAAACCGGTCTGAGCGCAGAGGGGCCACGAGGCTCGACCGGAGCGGGGCGGCTTGTCTTCCCACGCGCGCGCCGGTAAGGATGGCGCCATGGAAAGCGCATTCGAGGGCGGGTGCACGTGCCGCGCGGTCCGCTACCGCATGAGCACGAGGCCGATTGTCGTTCACTGTTGCCACTGCCGCTGGTGCCAGCGGGAGAGCGGCGCCGCGTTCGCGATCAACGCGATGATCGAATCCGGCCGCGTGGAGCTCTTGCAGGGGGAGGTCGATGTGGTCCTCACGCCTTCGAACAGCGGCAAAGGGCAGAAGATCGCGCGGTGTCCCACGTGCCGCGTCGCGGTGTGGAGCAACTACGCAGGAGGCGGCGATGTGCTCCGCTTCGTCCGCGTGGGGACGCTCGACGAGCCCGACCGGCTCCCGCCCGACATTCACATCTTCACGTCGTCGAAGCAGCCCTGGGTGGTGCTCCCTCCCGGCATGCCCGCCGTCGCCGCGTATTACGACGCGAAGGAGCGCTATCCCGAGGAGAGCCTGGAGCGGTTCGCGGCCGTGCTGGCGACGCGATCGTGAGACCATGAGCGATCCTGCAAGCCACCACGACGAGCCCATCTCGCAGGAGGCCTTCGACGCGCTCTTCCGCGCGCGCGTCGCGCCCTATGCCGACCTCCCCGGGCCTCCGCCCTCGTTCCCGCTCGGCAACGTCGGCGCGTTCCTGCATCGCTCGCCCGACCTCGTGTGCGCCGAGTGGGCCGCGCAGCACGGCGGCGCGGCGCTGATTCTGGCTGGCCGGCTCTCCGGGGCTGCTCGTCTCCGACCCGGACCTCATCGAGCAGGTCCTCGTGACCCGCACCGGCGACTTCTACAAGGACGCCCCTGGCAAGGCGCTCCGCCCGATCATCACCGACGCCAGCGAGTTCATCGCCAACGGTGAGGACTGGAAGCGCAAGCGCGAGAGCGATCCGAGCCGGCGCCGCGTTCCACGGGCCCGACCATGTGCCGTCGTTCGACGTCGGCGCCGTGCGCCGCGCCGTGCGCGAGGCGGCGGCGCGCTACGTCGACGCCACGCGGACGGAGCCCTTCTCCGACGCCACGCCGCGCATCATGCGCCTCGCCTTCGACGCGTTCGCGGTGCAGTCGGTGGGGCGGCTCCTCGCCGAGGAGGACTACCACGCCTTCGTCGAGCTGATGGACGCCGGGTCCAAGCGGCTGACCGCGCTCTTCACCTTCTCGGCGCTCCTCGACGTCGAGGCGCTCCTCGCGCGCAGGCGGTGGCACCATACCTTCGAGGCCCTCGTCGCCGAGGCGACGAAGAGTCCCGGCGAGGGCTGGGGCATCCTCGGGGCCGCGCTCCGGCAGGGGACGACGCTCGACGCGGAGGCGCTCGCCTACCAGGTGGGCAACGTCTTCTTCGGCGGCCTGATCTCCGTGGCCAGCGCAGTGACGAGCGCGCTCTACGAGCTGAACAGGAGCCCGGCCATCGCCGAGCGCGTCACCGAGGAGGTCCGCGCCCTCGCCCACGGAGACGCGGACTACACGCTTGCAGCGCTCGACGCCTGCCCGGAGCTTTCCCGGGTGGTGATGGAGTCGCTGCGGCTGCACCCGCCGGTCACCTTCTTCACGCGCAACACCCGCGCGGATCAGGAGATCAGCTTCGCCGGGCACGCGTGGGCGGCCGACACCACCATCTTCATCACCAGCGCGCCGCTCCACCAGTCCAGAGAGCACTGGCCCGAGCCGGCGCGCTTCGACCCGGGCCGCTGGGTGGGCGAGGTGCTGGCCCGGAACCCGCCGGGGAGCGCCTGGTTCATGCCCTTCGGCCGCGGCCCGCGGATGTGCGCGGGCATGCAGCTCGCCCTCGCCGACATCAAGCTGATCCTGGCGGAGCTGCTCATCGTCTGCCGGCCCGAGATCGGGGCCGGCCAGGCGTACGAGACCGGCTTCCAGTTCGGCGTCACCGTGCCCGAGGGGCTCGGGGCTCGCTTCTCCAGCCCGTAGCGCGCTTCGCGCCTGGGCTCGGTACGCGCCACCACTTACCGAACCGCGAGCGCGAGCGAGCGGGTGCCAGGCCCTCGCACGCACACACGTTGCCCGATGCAGATGCTGCACGTGATGGACTGGCGGCGCAGTCTTGATCTGGCACCCGCTCCCTGCGGTCGCGGTTCGGTAGGCGCGTACCGAACCGTAAGCGCGTACCGAGTCCGAGCGCAAACTGCGCTCGTCAGATGTTGATGCTCTGCGGGATGTTGGAGGGAACGAGGTAATCGTAGAAGTAGCGCCGGCCAGCCGCGGTGATCATCGTCGCCTCGATGTCGGCGAGGCGCTTCTGGAAGGCGGCGAGCTTCTCTTCGACGCGCGGATCCGTGAAGTACGCGTGGGGGCGGCTCGCCACGTGGTCGACGGCCCGCACCAGCGCATCGCGGAGCCCCCCGTGCGGGTGCTCGTACTGCCCGAGCTTGGTGTAGCGCACCGTCCCGAGCAGGAAGCCCAGCGTGGACTGGGCATAGGCCAGGTTGAGGGGCGGCAGCGCGCGCATGTAGTCGCTCTTGGTGACGTCGAGGGTCCGCGGCGGGGGCGCGTAGAGGGCGAGCGGCATCTTGGGCGCGTAGCTCATCAGGTCGTACTGCGGGAAGTTCACCGCGGCGTGCTGAACGCTGCCGGTGAAGATGATGTGAGTCACCGCGTCGATCAGGTACTCGAGGGTCTCGATCCTCCCGTTCCGGCCGAAGCCCCTGATCTGCCCGCCATGGGGCCTGGGCGTGCCGATCTCGGCGACCCACGCCTGGAGCTCCTGGTCGGTCTGCACGTCGGCGGGGCCGGTGTAGTAGATGCGGAGATAGTCGTTCACCCACGCGTGGATGGCGTCCCAGAGGAGCCGCCCGTCGTCGCGGTAGCTGTAGGGCGGGAGCAGGGCGGGGTCGTCGACGCCGCGACTCGCCAGCTCCTTCGGGAACATCGCATCGTCGAACACCCAGTCGCGCGTCGCCTGCGCCGCCACCCTGCGGCTCTCCGCGATCTCGCCCGCGAGGAGCATGTCGACGCCGCCGCCGTCGCCGAGCAGCTTCTGCCAGGCCTGCTGGTTGATGTACAAGGTCCCCTCGAAGTGGGGGGCGAGCAGGACGGAGAGCGGGTGCTTCGGCGACAGGTGGCGCCGCATGGCCACCACGAACGGCTCGAGGACCAGGTGGGTGTGCGCGAGGTGGCGGACGGCCTGGTGCACGTTGCCGTCGGCCGCCTGGACATGGGCCTTGGCCAGCTCCCACGCCCACTCGTGCTCGGGGGTGAAGATGGGGTTGTCCACGCCCGGCTTCTGACCGAGCTGGATGGCCACCGGCCGCAGCTCCAGGCTGTGCTTGCCGAGGGCGAAGAGCGCGAGGGGCGCCGCCACGTACTTCTGCCGGCCCTTCGCGGTGCGCCCGCACGCGAGCCCTTCGAGAGCGGCGTGGTCCGTGAGGTAGAGCCGCCCCTCCGCGCCGGCGGCGGCGAGGCTGTCGCCGTCACCCATCCTGCGCCGGAACTGGGCGTCGGTGACGGGGAAGCGATCGTCGAGCGCGGCGATGCGCCGGATCTCCATGGGGTTCGGCCCGCGGGTCCGGTACCAGGCGAACTGATCGTCGTCGCGGTAGGCCAGCGCGGCCCAGGGGAGCCGGACCTCGTGGAACGCCTCCCCGTACGCGTCGATGCTGGTCACGAACGTCTCGGGGAGATCCCCGCCGAGCGCGTCGCTCACGATACGGTCGAGGATCGAGGAGACGGGCCCCGACGCCTTCATCGCCTCGACTGCGCCGCTGTGATCGTGAACGCAGCTCCACCCCTGGTGCTTCACGGCCTTGGAGTGGTTGATGAGGATCCTGAGCAGCGCCACGCCGACCTCCTCCAGCCACCGCGCGCTGGGGCCGTCGGCGTGCGGCACCGTGTCGGCGAGCGCCACGTCCGGGAGGTGGTCGTAGCTGTAGCGGTAGAGGTCGCGCACCTTGCCCAGCTCGGCCGTGCGCTTCGCGAGAATCCGGATCGTCCTGCGGGAGAGAAGGCGTCATGATGGCTCACCAGATGCGCTTCAGCGATCGAGATCGATGACGAGGATGCCCATGACACCGGCGAGGTCGAGGTCTGCCGGGAGCGGCATGGCCTGCACGGGCCGCACGCCTCCATCCGCGCTGTCGCCCGTGATCTCCATCACGGCGATGTGGGGGACGGTAGGCACGCGGCCGACGCTCGGGACGTCGAAGGCACGAAGCTGGTAGAGGAAGCGGCCGGCGGGATCGATGGCGACGTCGATGGAGCCGGGGCCGTCCGCCGGGATGTACGCGCTGAGCTTGGCCAGGCGCCCGTCGTCGTCGATCGCGTACAGGGTGAGCGAGCGCGGGATGAAGGAGGAGGCCCAGAGGCGCCGGCCGTCCGGCGCGACCGCGAGCCAGCAGGGATCCAGCGACGAAGGATCGGTGACCACGGAGATCCGGCGCGGCGCCTCGTCCGTGAGCGCATAGGAGGCCACGCCCGGGGCCGGTGGGCGGGTATCGGCGAGGACGAGCGAGCCCTTGAGCGTGACGAAGAACTGCGCCGGGTGGGTCGGGCTGAAGCCCGCGCCGAACGCCCCCTGCTGGCCCGCGAGCGTCGCGCCGCGCGAGAGGACGCCGTCCGGCCCCACGTGGAAGCTGTCGATGGTGCTCGTGCCCAGCCGGCAGGCGATGAGCCGCGAACCGTCGTGGTTGAAGAGGATCTCGCCGGGGCTCTCTCCACGTGGCAGCGGGATGGTCGAAGAGGGGATCGGCTCGAGGCGACCGTCTTCGCGGACACGGAAGCCGGCGTAGCTGCCCGGGAGCTGGTCCTCCGGGGCCGAAGGCGGGATGTTGCCGTCGTTGGCCACATAAAGGAGGTTATTGTGGAGCGCCAGGCTCACCGGGCGCCTGGCGCCGGAGGGGACCGTGCCGAGGAGCCGCAGCGACCCGTCGCCCTGCACGGCGAACGCGGCGATGCTGTCGCTGCCCGGGTTGACCGCGTAGAGGAAGCGACGGTCGCCGGCGAGCGCGTGGGACTGGAGCGCGGCCACGGAGTGGTCGCCCTGGCCGCCGGTCTCGTAGCGGCCGAGGTGCGCGAGGCGCCCCGTCGCGGGATCGCGGGTGAACGCCTCGACGGCGTTGGAGCCCGAGAGATTGGTGACGACGTAGACGGCGCTGCGCGCGTTCCGGGCCCCGGCGCTGCCCTGGCCCTCGTTGGTGTTCATCGCGATGTCTCCTGGTCCATGGGTCGGGATCGTCCCGCGGCTCGCAGGAGTGGAACAGGTCTTGAGTACACGAGGAAGCGGATTGTCTGCGACCAGTCATGGTGCGGCCCGCCGACGACGAGTACCGCGCGCGCCGGCGGCGGGGCGGCGTTGCCCGCCCAGGATCGTGAGCAGACCGCCTCGGCTCGTAAGCAGACCGCCTCGGCTCGTAAGCAGACCGCCTCGGCTCGTAAGCAGAACGCCTCGGCTCGTAAGCAGAACGCCTCGTTTTCTAGGCAGGCAGTCGAGGCTCGTAGGCAGACAGCCGAGGCTCGTAGGCAGACAGCCGAGCCTCGTAGGCAAACAGCGTCGGCTCGTGAGCAGACTGCGTCGGCTCGTAAGCAAACTGCGTCAGCTCGTAGGCAGACTGCGTCGGCTCGAAGGCAGACTGCGTCGGCTCGTAGGCAGACAGCCTCGGCTCGTAGGCAGACCGCCGAGGCTCGAAGGCAGACAGCCTCGGCTCGTAGGCAGACCGCCGAGGCTCGAAGGCAGACCGCCGAGGCTCGAAGGCAGACAGCCCCGGGCTCGTGGGCTCTCGCGCGTAGGCAGACAGCCCCGGCGCCATGACGCCGCACCCTGCGCGAGCACGCCCCGTGCTCGCCCGAGCGTGCTCCAGAGCCCGGCCGGACCGGCACGCTTGACGAAGACGAACCCAGAGGTTAATTAACCGACAGGTTAGTTACCCACATGGTTCAACAAGCCGCCCCCCCCGATCGCCTCAGCATCACCTTCGCCGCCCTCGCGGACCCGACGCGCCGCGCCATCCTCGCCCGCCTCCAGGACGGCGAGACCTCCGTGCTGGAGCTGGCGGCGCCGTTCGACATGAGCCTCCCCGCCATCTCCAAGCACCTCCGGGTGCTGGAGCGCGCCGGGCTCATCGCCCGCAGCCGCGACGCGCAGCGCAGGCCCTGCCGCATCGCCGCCGAGCCGCTCCGCGAGGCGGCGGAGTGGATCACGGGCTACCGCCGGTTCTGGGAGGAGAGCTTCGATCGGCTCGACGAGTACCTCCAGGAGATGAAGCAGAGAGAGACGCAGCCGCAGCAGAAGAGAGAGACGCCGGAGAAGGAGAACGAGCATGCACGCAAAAAGCGCCGTCGCCGCAACGCCCGACCGTGACATCGTCACCCCCTCGCACGTGGAGGCGCTCGCGAAGCCGCCGCCCGATTTTGTGGTCTCGCGCACGTTCGACGCGCCCCGCCGCCTCGTCTTCCAGGCGTGGACGACCGCGGAGCACCTCGCGCGCTGGTTCACGCCGAGGCCGCTCGTGACCTCGAAGTGCGAGGTCGACTTCCGGCCCGGCGGCGTGTTCAACCTCACGATGCGCATGCCGGACGGCCTCGAGCACCCGATGGAGGCGCGCTTCGGCGAGATCGTCGCGCCGGAGCGGATCACGTTCTCCGCGAAGATCCACGGCGGGGTCGACATCGAGACGACGGTCACGTTCGTCGAGGTGGGCGACAAGACGACGCTCAACGTGCGCCAGTCGTACTCGCGGGCGACGGACGCGACGCGCGGCGCGCCGCAAGGGTGGAAGGCGACGCTGGATCAGCTCGGCGAGGTCGTCGCGGAGATGTCGCGCGCGGCTTGAGGCGGGTGCGCTACCATCGCCCGGAAGGTGAGGTGCGCATTGGTGGGGTGGAGGACGGCTGCGGCGGTGGTGGGCGTGGGCGCGAGCGTGCTCGCGCTCGTGGCGGGTTGTGGATCGAGCACGGGCACACCGGGGACCGGCGGCTCGGGCGTCAGGTGTACGCCGGGCGCCCAGGTCCACTGCGCGTGCCCAGGGGGCGAGCCCTCGGGCGTCCAGATCTGCAACGCGGACGGGTCGGGCCTGGGCAGTTGCATGTGCGGACAGGGCGGCGCGTCGGCGACCTCCACGACGTCGAGCGCCTCCTCGTCCACCAGTGCCTCGTCCGCGTCGGCGAGCGCTTCCTCCTCTTCCGCGTCGTCTACGGCCGCGAGCTCATCGAGCACCACGAGCAGCTCGAGCGCGAGCAGCGCGTCGTCGAGCAGCAGCTCGAGCGCGAGCAGCGCGTCGTCGAGCAGCAGCTCGAGCGCGAGCAGCGCGTCGTCGAGCAGCAGCTCGAGCGCGAGCAGCGCGTCGTCGAGCAGCAGCTCCGGCGGCACGTGCGGCGGGATGACGTGCACGGGCGCGACGCCCGTGTGCGACACGTCGACCGACACCTGCGTGGCCTGTACGGTGGACGCAGACTGCTCGGCCGGGGCCCCCGCCTGCGACGCCACGACCGACACCTGCGTGCAGTGCACCGCGACGAGCTTCTCGGCGTGCACGGGCTCGACGCCGGTCTGCGACACGACGACCAGCACCTGCGTAGCTTGCACGACGGACACGAGCTGCTCGGGGGCGACGCCGGCCTGCAACACGACCACCCACACCTGCGTCCAGTGCACCGCGGCGAACACCTCGGCGTGCATGTCGGGCATCACGGCCTGCGACACGGCGACCAGCACCTGCGTCACGTGCGGATACCCGACGACGCTTCACCCCCCGAGCGGCCAGCCCTCGCTCTACTGTCCGTTCAGCGCGGTCGACGGCGGGCCGGTGGTGAGCTGCACCGGAGACGCGCAGCACTGCTGCCAGGGGCCGCCTTCGGGCACGTCCGAGTGTTTGCCCCTCTCGACCATGTGCCCCGCCGGGACCGCCGTCGACTGGCAGTGCGAGGATCCCGCCTACGATTGCCCCGCGGGGACGGTGTGCTGCGCGCCCGGCGCGACCCTCGTGCTGGGCGGCAGCGAGGATGGCATGCAATGCAAGAGCTTCGCCTCCCACTTCGCCGGCACCCAGTGCCTGCCGCTCTCCCAGTGCCCCAACGCGAACGACATGGGCAACATCGTCCTGTGCACGTCGAACGGCGAGTGCCCGAGCGGGCAGACCTGCACGCCGTTCGTGGCGGCGGGCAATCAGGTCGGCGGCTGTATCTGAGCTTCAGCGCGGCCCGCCGCCGCAGGCGGCGGGCGCGCCCGGGCGGGCGCAGATGACGGCGAGGCACTCGCGCGACAGGTCGTACGCGTCGCTGCGCGGGGGCACGCGCGCGAAGTAGCCGACGGCCGTGTCGTAGTGGCCGGTACGGTAGAAGTACCTGCCGACGATGTGCAGCACCCCCCACCACGCCTGCCAGCGATGGTCGTCTGCCATGTCGGGCGGCCGGCCGAGCGGGTAGAGCGCGAGGGCGCGCGCCGCGCGGTCGAGGTAAGGCGGGCCCTTCTGCGCGAGCCGGAAGAGCCAGGCGGCGGCGTCGGCGTGCGCCTCGTGGTCCGGGTTGGCGGAGATCGAGAGGAAGACCGTGAGGCTCTCCTCGAGCTTGTCCTGGTAGAAGAGGGCGGCGCCCAGGTCGCGCTCGGCGCGCTGGCGGACGTCCCTGTCGTCCCCCGCCTCGCCGCGGGCAACGCGGCGGAGCAGGGGCTCCGCCTGGGCCCACCGCTCGCCGTCGAAGAGGCGCTTGGCCTCCGCCGCGTCTCCGCTCGGCCTGCCGTTGCTGAGCGGGAGGGCGACCGGCAGATCGCTGAGCGCGACGGGCGCGGGCGGCGCGGGCGCGGTGTCGGTGCCGGCTTCGCCCGGATTGCACGTGAAGACGCGGGGAGGCTCGAGCAAGCGCCCGCTCGTGCACGCCCCTAGCAGGAGCGCCGCCGTCGCGAGCAGCGCCCGCTCCCTTCGATCCACGCAGCGCATCGCTTCCCCCTCAGCCGCCCGGCGGCCCCTCGTGCGCCTCGGCCGCGAGCCGCCAGAGGACCGCCATCCGCACGGCCACGCCCGCCTCCACCTGATCGAGGATCACGCTCCGCTCCCCGTCGGCGACGGCCGGGTCGATCTCCACCCCGCGGTTCATCGGCCCCGGGTGCATCACGATCGCGTCGGGCTTGGCGAGCGCGAGGCGCGCGGCGTTGAGGCCGAAGGTGCGGCTGTACTCGCGCGTGCTGGGGAGGAAGGACCCCTCCATGCGCTCGCGCTGCACGCGCAGCATCATGATCACGTCCGCGCCCTCGATGGCGGGCTCGATGCGGTCGTACACGGCGGCGCCGAGCGTGTCGGCCGCCGCGGGCAAGAGGGTGCGCGGGCCGGCGAAGCGGACGGAGGCGCCCATCGTGGTGAGGAGGAACGCGTTCGACCGCGCGACGCGGCTGTGGAGGACGTCGCCGCAGATGGCGACGGTGAGGCCCTCGAGGCGGCCCTTGGCGCGGCGGATGGTGAAGGCGTCGAGGAGGGCCTGGGTCGGGTGCTCGTGGGTGCCGTCGCCGGCGTTGACGACGGCGGCGGTGGTGCGATCGGCGACGAAGTGCGGCGCGCCGGAGGCCTGGTGGCGGATGACGAGGACGTCGGGGTGCATCGCCTCCAGGTTCTTCACCGTGTCGAGCAGCGTCTCGCCCTTCACCGCGCTCGAGGTCGACACGCTGATGTTGATGACGTCGGCGGAGAGGCGCTTGCCCGCGAGCTCGAAGGACGTGCGCGTGCGCGTCGAGGCCTCGTAGAAGAGGTTGATGACCGTCTTGCCGCGCAGGGTGGGCACCTTCCGGACGCTCCGCAGCGAGACGCCGAAGAACGAGTCGGCGGCGTCGAGGAGCGAGCTGATGGCGGGCGGCTCCAGCCCCTCGATGCCGAGCAGGTGGCGGTGCGGGTAGAGCGTGCGCGCGGTCACGGGGCCTCCCGCGGGGGTTTGGGGGTCTCCGGGTGGGTGGGGGTCGAAGGGACGGCCTCCTGCGGGGTGGTGGGAGGGGGGTGGCTCGCGACGCCGGAGGGCACGACCACGGCCCAGAGCTCGCCTTCGCGCTCGACCACCTCGACGCGGCGCGAAGCTTCGATTTCGACGGCGCGCACCACGTAGTCGGGCTGGATGGGCAGCTCGCGGCCGCCGCGGTCGACGAGGGCGACCAGCTCGATGCGGCTCGGGCGGCCGTAGTCGAGGAGGGCGTCGACGGCGGCCCGGATGGTGCGGCCGGTGTAGAGCACGTCGTCGACGAGGACGATGCGGCGGCCCGCGACGGGGAAGGGGATGTGGCTCGGGCCGATGCGCGGGTTGGGGAGCGCGGTGGCGGCGTCGTCGCGGTAGAGGGTGATGTCGAGCGCGCCCACGGGGGGCGCGGTGCCCTCGATCTCGTGGAGGAGGGCCGAGAGGCGCGCGGCGAGCGGCACGCCCCCGCGGCGGATGCCGACGAGGGCGAGATCCGAGACGCCGCGGCCGCGCTCGGCGATCTCGACCGCGACGCGGCGGAGGCCGCGCGCGATCGCGGTCGGGTCGAGGAGGGCTTCCGACATGGTGGGCAGGGGCTAGCCGAGCGGGAGGGCAGGTTCAAGGCGGACCGCGCCGTTTGCTCACCGGCCCCCGTCGTTTCGCCGGCCGGGCGCGACCAGGAGGAACACGCCGAGCAGCGTCGCGACGAGCGCGCACCCGGGGCCGGCGAGCGCCTGGCCGGCGAGCGCGCAGATCAGGCCGAACATCATGCTCGGCGCGCCGAGACCGTCCGGTGCCGGCGGCGGCGCCGACGGGGCGGGCGGCCTCACGCGGTACGGGTGGGTCACGCCTCATGGTAACCGGGATCGTGGGCTGCTTGCGCGGGGATCGCCGGGGGCGGAGTGCTACCGTGCGGACGATGCCCACGACGCCCCATGTCGAGCGCCACTTCACGGGGAGCGAGGCGGTCCGCGACATCGTCATCGGGATGTCGGACGGCCTCACCGTCCCCTTCGCCCTGGCCGCGGGCCTGTCCGGCGCGGTGACCGTCTCGCGCGTGGTGGTCACCGCCGGGCTCGCGGAGATCGCGGCGGGCTCCCTCGCGATGGGGCTCGGCGGCTTCCTCGCGGCGCGGAGCGACGCGGAGCACTACGCGAACGAGGAGGCGCGCGAGCACCGGGAGGTGCAGGAGGTGCCCAGGGAGGAGGCGCGCGAGGTCGCGGAGGTGCTCGGGCGCTACGGGCTGACGGCGGAGGAGGTGGCGCCCATCATCGCCGGGCTCCGGCGGCGCCCGGGCGCGTGGGTCGACTTCATGATGCGCTTCGAGCTGGGGCTGGAGCGGCCGGAGCCGGGGCGCGCGGTGCGGAGCGCGCTGACCATCGCCGGCGCCTACATCGCGGGCGGGCTGATCCCGCTCGCGCCCTACTTCGTCGCGGCGAGCCCGCGCGAGGCCCTGCCGGCTTCGGTGATCGTGACGCTGTTCGCGCTCTTCGCGTTCGGCCTCGTGAAGGGGCGCTTCACGGGCGCGCCGCCGCTCCGGAGCGCGCTCCAGACGGCGGGGATCGGCGGGCTCGCGGCCGCGGCGGCCTTCGCGCTCGCCAGGGCCTTCGCCTAGGGACTGAAGGGTACCCGGCGAATGGGCGTCGGGCAGCGGAACAAGTAGGATCTGCCCATGCCCACCAATCGCTCTTCCGACCGGCCCCGCACGGAGGCCCCCGGCGCGAGACCGACGCTGGAGCTGGCGGTCTTCGCCGGCGACCAGGTTGAGGTCCACCCGCTCCCCGCGGACGGGCGTGTTTCCATCGGCCGGGCCGCCGACAACGACGTGCGCGTCGAGCACCCCTCCGTATCCCGCCGCCACGCCGTCCTGCACCTCGGCCCTCCCCTGCGGCTCGAGGATCTGGGCGGGAAGAACGGCACGTTCGTCCGCGACCCGCGTGAAACCGGGGAGGACGGGCGTACGGTGACCGTGCTGCAGGTGTCGGGTGAGGTCGTCGACGTGCGCGTCGGCGACTGCATCACGCTCGGGTCCGCGTCGCTCGCGATCCGCCGCGGCCCCGCCGGAGCGCGGCGGGAGGACGGCGAGGTCGTCCTGCGGGACCCTGCCATGCGCGCGCTCCTCGACCAGGCCCGTCGCGCCGCCAACAGCCTGATAAGCGTGCTCGTCCTCGGCGAGACCGGCGTCGGGAAAGAGGTCCTCGCCCGGACCATCCACAGGAGCTCCCCGCGCGCGCGCGGCCCCTTCCTGGCGCTCAACTGCGCCGCGCTCTCCGAGTCGCTCCTGGAGAGCGAGCTCTTCGGCCACGAGAAGGGCTCCTTCACGGGCGCGGTCACCGCCCGCCCGGGCCTCTTCGAGGCGGCCGAGGGCGGCACCGTGTTCCTCGACGAGGCGGGCGAGCTGCCCATGAGCATCCAGGTGAAGCTGCTCCGCGTGCTCGAGGAGCGCAAGGTGCTGCGCGTGGGCGCGCGCGTCCCGCGGGCCGTCGACGTGCGCTTCGTCTCGGCCACGAACCGCGATCTCGAGGCCGAGGTGGCGCGCGGCGCCTTCCGGCAGGACCTGTTCTTCCGTCTCAACGGGATCGCGCTCACCATCCCGCCGCTGCGCCGGCGCGTGGCGGAGATCGCGCCGCTCGCCGCGGCGTTCGCCGAGGAGGCGTGCCGGCAGCTCGACCGACGCCCGCCCGCGCTGTCGCGCGAGGCGCTCGATCTCCTCCTGCGCTACGCGTGGCCGGGGAACATCCGCGAGCTGCGCAACGCCGTGGAGCGCGCCGTCGTGCTCTGCCCGGGCGACGTGCTCCTGCCGGAGCACTTCCCGGCGAAGATCGCCGGCGGCGCCGCCCCGCCGGCGCCGCCGCACCCTCCGCCCGAGGTCGTGGAGAAGGGCGACGCGATCGAGCGGCTCACGCGCGAGCTGGGCGAGGTGGAGCGGCGTCGGGTGGTCCAGGCGCTCGACGCGTGCCAGGGGAACCAGACGAAGGCGGCGGAGCTGCTCGGGATCTCGCGGACGACGCTGGTCGCGCGGATCGTGCAGTATGGGCTGCCGCGGCCGCGGAAGAAGCGGCCGTGAGCGCCGTTGTACGGGCGGCTCTACAACCGTTGTGAGGGCGGCTGGACGACGTTGTTCGGTCCCGTGTACGACGCTCGGCGAGGATCTCGCGGGGCGGCGGCCGGAGCGCATCGCCGCGGCCACGCGCTGCCCTGGCATGGCGCCTGCAGTCCGGGACGCCACGCCGGCGCTCGTGCCCGCGCACCCGATCAACGATTCCCTCGTAAGGAGAGAGCCATGTCGCAGAACAGCTCCGTCAAGATCGCGAAGATGCCGAACCTCGTCCTGCTCCCGAGCGGCAAGCTCGGGATGGTCTACGTCCCCGACAACGGGCGGCACACCATCCACTGGGCGAAGAAGGAGCGCGACTCCGACACCAAATGGGACGACCACGGCCCAATCGCGAACGGCGCATCGAAGTCGAACGACGACGCCGCCACGACCGTCACCTTCCGGAACAAGCTCTACGTGTTCTACCAGGGGACGAGCGACAACCAGCTCTGCTGGGCGACGCTCGAGCCGAACATGGAGTGGTCGATCATGGGCCGATGCGGACACCCGCGGTCGTCTACCTTGCGTACAGCGACGTCTCGCCGCTGATCTTCCAGGACAAGCTCTACCTGGCCTACCGGAGCCGCGAGCAGACGCTCAAGGGCATCGTGACCGCGGACGGCACGGCGTGGACCGATCTGGGCAATCTCGACGTCGAGAGCGAAGCGCGCCGCTGAGCCCGGGAGCGCGCGCCGGGGCGCGGGTTGACGTACGATGCGTCGGCCGACGCGCTCGACGCCCATGCCCCCCCGCCGATCCCCTCCCGCGCCCTCCCCGGACGTGACCCTGACCCTCTCGGGCTCGGCGGCCGCTGCCGCCGAGTCCCGCGAGGCCGCTGCCGCCGAGCTCCGCGAGCCCGCCCCCTCCTCCCCCTGGGAGCGCTACGAGGACCTCGGCGTCCTCGGCGCGGGCGGCATGGGCGAGGTCCATCGCGTCCGCGACACGATCCTCGGCCGCACCCTGGCCATGAAGCTCCTCCCGGTCCGCGGCGCGGGCGCCGCCGGCTTCCGCGCGCGCTTCCTCGCCGAGGCCAGGCTGGCGGCGGGCCTCGCGCACCCCGGCATCGTCCCCGTCCACGACTGCGGAGCGACGCCGGACGGCGGGCTCTGGTTCACCATGGACGAGGTGCGCGGCCGGAGCCTCGGCGAGGTCATCCTCGCCGCGCACGAGGACGGGCTGGATCCCTCCGCCCTGCGCCGCCTCGCCGGCGTGTTCCTCCGCGTCTGCGAGGCGGTCGCACACGCGCACCGGAGCGGCGTCCTCCACCGCGACCTCAAGCCGGAGAACGTCATGGTCGGCGACCTCGGCGAGGTGCTGGTCGTCGACTGGGGACTGGCGCGCGCGCTCGGCGGCTCGGCCGAGGAGGCGTTGCCCGGCGGCGCGGCGGGCGGCCGGCGCCTGACGAGGACGGGGCACGTGATCGGCACGCCCGCGTACATGCCGCCGGAGCAGGCGCGGGGCCTGGTCGCCGAGGTCGACCAGCGCAGCGACGTGTACGCCCTCGGCGCCGTCCTTTACGAGATCCTCGACGGCCGGGCGCCCTACCGGGGCTCGGCCCGCGCCGTGCTGGCGCGCATCGTCGAGGGGCCGCCCGCTCCGCTATCGTGCCGGCTCGCGTACGGGCTCCCCGGCGGAGCTCGCCGCCGTGTGCGAGCGCGCCATGGCCCGCACCTCCGCCGACCGCTTCCCCGACGCCGGCGCCCTCGCCGCGGAGGTGCGGAGCGTGCTCGACGGCGCGCGCCGCCGGGACCGCGCGCTCGCCCTGGTCCTGGAGGCGCAGGCCATCGCCCCCCGCACGGCCGAGCTCCACGCGCGGGCCCTCGCGCTGCGCGCCGACGCGGCCGCCGTCCTCGGGCCGCTCGAGACCTTCGACCCCGAAGACCGCAAGGCCCCCGGCTGGGCGCTCGAGGACGAGGCCTGCGCCCTCGAAGTAGCCGCCGCGGTGGAAGAGGCGGCCTCCCAGAACCGCCTCCACGCCGCGCTCGCCGAGGTGCCCGACCTCGCCGAGGCGCACGCCGCGCTCGCCGACGTCCACGCCGAGGAAGCTCCGGGCGGCGGAGGCGGCGCGCGATCCGACGGCCGCCGCGCGCGCCGAGGCGCTGCTCCGGCAGCACGACCGCGGCCGGCACGCGGCCCTGCTCGGCGGCGACGGCGCCGTCACGCTGGTGACCGACCCCGCGGGCGCCGAGGTGTGGGCCTTCCGCTGCGTGGAGCGAGCCCGGCGCCTCCGCGAGGAGCCGCTCGGCCTGCTCGGGCGCACCCCGCTCCGCGACGCCGCGCTGCCGCGAGGCAGCTACGTGCTCAGGGTGCGTGCCCCCGGGCGCGCCGAGGCGCGGGTCCCCGTCCACCTCACGCGCGGCGAGGGCCTCCGCGGCGTGCGCCCGGGCGACGCCGGGCCCTTCGTGATCCCCCTCCTGCCGGAGGGCGCGATCGGGCCCCACGAGGTGTACGTCCCCGCCGGCTGGTTCGCGGCCGGCGGCGACGCCGCCGCCGCCGAGAGCCTGCCGGCGCAGCGGGTATGGGTCGACGGCTTCGTCCTCGGGCGCACCCCCGTCACCGTCGCCGAGTACCTGGCCTTCCTGAACGACCTCGTGGACGCAGGGCGCGAGGCCGAGGCGGAGGCCGCGTGCCCGTGCCTCCCCGGATCCGTGGCGGGCGCCGCCCGGATCCCGGTCTTCACGCGCGACGCGCGCGGCGGTTGGGCGCCGCCGGAGCACGCCGCCGGAGACCCGCGCCGCTGGCCGGTCGTGTCCGTGACGTGGCTCGGCGCCGCGGCCTACGCGGCGTGGCGGTCGGCCCGCACCGGCCAGCCGTGGCGCCTCGTCGGCGAGCTGGAGCGGGAGAAGGCGGCCCGCGGCGCCGATGGCCGCTTCTTCCCCTGGGGGGATCACCCGGAGCCGACGTGGGCCTGCATGGCGGGGAGCGGCCCCGGCGCGCCGGCCCTCGCGCCCGTGGACGCGCACCCGGTCGACGAGAGCCCGTACGGGGCGCGGGGTCTGGCCGGCAACGTGCGCGACTGGTGCGCGGAGGCATGGACGCAGGCGGGCCCGCCCGTGGAGAGCGGTGTCCTCCGGGTCGCCCCGGCGGCGCTGGGCGACGAATCGCTGCGCTCCATCCGGGGCGGCTCGTACTTCGGCCCTTCCCAGCTCTGCCGGGCCGCGGGGCGCTTCGCTGCCCGGCCCGAGGAGCACGGCGCCGGCGTGGGGCTGCGCCTGGCCCGATCCGTGGAGGGGAGTGCCTCTGCGCACTGATCCGGCGAGGGTCAGGTGCGCACGGGCCCGGGCAGCGTCTGGGCGGTCCAGAACCAGGTCAGGTTCGGGATGGGACCCACCAGAAGGGGGGTCGGATCGGTGCCGATGACGTTGACGATGTACTGCTGGGCTCCGGGAGGCAACGGCTTCTTCCACGCCCACCCACCCGAGCTCGTGGGGTCGTACGTCTTGTGCCAGACCACCCCCCTGAGCACCAGCTGCGCGTCGAGCAGGAGGACGAGCCCCAGCGGCAGGCCCAGGCCGCGCGAGTGCAGATCGGGATCGGGCATCGCGAGGATGTACGGGGTCGAGCCCGCGGGCGGCGTGAACGAGCCATTGCTCCACTGCGCGCCCGTCTAGTTGAACGCGATGGGGTTCGGGAAGAGGAAGCCGTCGAGGTCCGACGGGCCCAGCGACGCCGAGGTGATCCGTAGATGGAGCTCGTCGATGCCCTGCGTGAGGGGCGTGAGGTTGCCCAAGCTCCAGTATTCCGTGCTCGCTGCGTAGCTGCTCACCCCCTGCGAGGCGAAGTTCTGCGATGTGGCCGCGATCTTCACCAGGGCGGTGCCCTGGTACGAGAGCTCGAGGAGCAATGTCTCCTGCGGCAGCCATGGACCTACCTGCCCAAGCCTTCCCTTCGGTGAGACGCGCGTCACCTGATCCTTGCTCGACATGTGACCTCCATGGGCGGTGGTTCTCCCCCTCGGACCCGCGCCGGCGCCGCCTCCGCCGCGCGTCGAACCCACCACCGTAGCACGAGGCGGGCCAGCCCCGCCGGCGCCGCCTCGCCGGCGCGCGTCAGGGCGCGCAAGCCCCGTTCGTGCACGTCCCCGAGCAGCACAGGCTCCCGCTCGTGCAGACCGCCCCCCCGGGGGCGCACGCCTCCCTGCGAGCAGAGCACGCCCCGCTCGCATCGGCGCCCCTCCTACTGCGAGCAGGACACGCCCCGCTCGCAGCAGGACGCGCCCCTCTCGCAGCAGGACGCGCCCCGCTCGCAGCGGGCACCCCTCCGCTCGCAGTGACCACCCTCTCGCTCGCATCGTCCACCCCTCCGCTCCGAGCGCCTCCGCATCTCGACGCGCGGGAGACCGCACCGGCGCCGATTCCCACCTGACCGGGAATGGCTCCGTGATGCTCCGCCTCGATACCTCGGGATTCGTCCAAAGGGGACGAGGCCCGCGACGGTGGCCGCCTCGTAGGTGCCGACGTTCGCGAGCGAGACGGGCACGGAGATGCCGAGGTTGAGCACTACGAGGCCGCCCAGGACCTGGACCACGGGGAGGCGCACGCCCAGGCCGACGTCGATCGGCGGGCTCGCGACCGCGGCGGCCTTTGCGCGGGCCAGGGCCTTCGCCTAGATTCGGGCTCGCCGGCCTTGGACTGAAAGGATTCCTTCGATGAACAATCTCGATGAGAAGGTTCCGCACTTCCTTCGTGTCGTGCGCGCGATCGCCAATGTGAGGGGCCCGCTCCCCGTGATGGCCGCCATCACGACGGTCGTGGCCTGCGTCCACTGCAGCCACCCGGCGGCCAGCTTCATGGGGGCCGTCGTGTGTACCGCCGACTCCGATTGCGACACCGGCCTCATCTGCGAAATCCACTCCGGCATCTGCGTCAAGCCCACCGGCACCTCGTGTACGACCGACGCCGAATGCGGCGCCTACGCAACCTGCGACACGGCGGCTGGAGAGTGCGTCAGCGTTTCCGGCCCCGGCGGCAGCGGGGGCGCAGGCGGGAGCGGGGGCGCAGGCGGGAGCAGCGCAGGCGGGAGCAGCGCAGGTGGTGCGCACGGCAACCGTGGCGCCGGTGGGAGCGGCGCGGGCACCGGAGGCGCGAAGGGGAGCGGCGGCGCATAGCTCGTTCGCAAGGGCGGGTGGTGGCGAGCGCCTCCACCCTGGAGGCGCTCGCCACCAGCGGCGGAGTGTTCAGTTGAACGAACCGGATCGTCCAGCTGCACCAGGAGGGTGTCCAACTGGACGATCCCCGCGGGAAAGCTCGTGACGCGCGGCCCGGCGCCGTGCGGTGCGGTGGCCTCCCGTCCGCCTGGCACGCGCCGTGTAAAGGCGCTCGTCGAAGGAACGACGATGCGCCAACAAGCCGCTTCCCAGCCCGACACCGCCCCCCGCCGCGACCTCCACCGCGCCATCCTCCTCGGCATCGGCGCCGCGTGCCTGTACGGCACCTGGGCGTTCTACACGAACGCGCACGGCGGCGTCGCCGCGGGCCTCTGCGCCGCGGCCACCCAGGCCTGCCTGAGCTTCACGGCGACGGTCGCGCAGATCGTCCTCCTCGGGGCGCTGTTCCGGCTCGGCAGGACGCCCGCCGAGGGGTTCGTCGCCGCGGTCGTCGGCGGGAGCATGATCGGCAACGGCGTGTCCGCGACCGCGCACCTCCTCGCCGGCACCCCGCATGTCCTCGCGACCATCGCGCCCTCGATGCTCACCGGCCTCATCGTCAACGCCCTCTACGCCCGCGTGCTGTACGGCGCCGCGACGGGCGCGGCCCGCACCGCCGCAATCCCGGCCGGGGCGTGACGGTTCCACCGTCCGCTTCCTCGTCCGAGAGAGATTTCAACGCAGAGACGCAGGGACGCAGAGACGCAAAAAGGCAAAGACGCAAAGAAGAATCATCTCTTTCCTTTTCTGCGTCTCTGCGTCTCTGCGTCTCTGCGTCCCTGCGTCCCTGCGTCTCTGCGTTCCTTCTTCTCTTCTGGGTGGCCCGATCACGCGACGGGTGCCGCGAGCAGGAGCGCGGCCGCCGCCGGCTCCTCCTCGCGCGGCGCGCGCGCCTGGATCCGATCGCGCGTCCAGAAGACGAGCGCGGGCACGACCGCGGCGAGGAGCTGCACGGCGTGGTGCAGCGCGCCGATGGCGAGGGCGGAGGCGGCCGGGACGCCGAAGGGGACGAGGCCCGCGACGGTGGCCGCCTCGTAGGTGCCGACGTTCGCGAGCGAGACGGGCACGGAGATGCCGAGGTTGAGCACCACGAGGCCGCCCAGGACCTGGACCACGGGGAGGTGCACGCCCAGGCCGACGCCAATCGCGATCATCGCGGCGAGCTCGGCGACCCACCCGGCGGCGCCGAGCAGGATGCCGGCGCCGAGGCGGCGGGGCGCGAGCATGCGGCGCGCGGCGGCGCGGGTAGAGGACGCGGAGTCGCGGAGCCGCGCGAACGTGGTGGGGCGGAGGCGGTGGAGCGCGAGGACGCAAAGGCCGGCGAGCGCGAGCGCGGGGAACAGGATCCAGGCGAGGTGCGCCGCGCCGGCGAGCGCGCCGCCGGCGAGCCCCCGCCCCGCCACGGCGGCGAGGCCGGCGAAGGTGAGCACGTCGAGCGCCTTGTCGACGAGCACGATGCTCGTGGCGGCGCCGACCTTCGTGCGCTTCGCGTGCGGGTCCGACGCGTCGCTGCGCGCGAGCGTCGCGACCTTGACCACATCCCCGGAGCGCGCCGGGAGGAGCGCGTTGCCGAGCTGACCGAACGCGTACGCGCGCGCCACCGCGAGGAAGCCGGGCCGCTCGCCGCGCGGGGCCACGATCCAGAGCCGCGCCGTGAGCAGCGCGACCTGCGCGAGCGAGGCGGCGACCGCGGCCACGAACGCCCAGCGCGGGAAGGCGGCGAGGCGGGCGACCATGGCGGAGAGCGGTACGCCGTGCAGCGAGAGCGCTGCCAGGCCGAGCGCGAGGAGCGTGGCGGCGAGCTTGAGTGCGAGTCGGGCGCGCGGGTTCTGGAGAACGCGGGCGTGCAATCGGTGCATGTGGTTGCGAAGGTGATGGGAGACGTTTGCTCGTGCCACCTCAAACTCGGTCGGCCGGGCTCCGCGCTCGTCGCTTTTCCAGAGCGTCAGCGCGAAGCGGGCGGCATCTCGCCCCGGCGCGCCGATTGCCCGCGCTCGCGAGCGCCGGGCGCGCACGACGAGGCCGCGCCCACGGGAGGACGAGACCATGGCGATCGCGACAATCAACCCGGCCACGGGCGAGACGCTCCAGACCTTCGCCCCGCTGACGGACGAGGAGGTCGACGCCAGGCTCGAGCGCGCGGCCGCGGCGTTCCGCTCGCACCGGCGCACGACCTTCGCAGAGCGCGCCCGCTCGATGCGGCGCGCGGCGGACATCCTCGAGGCCGAGCAGCGCGCGCACGGGGAGACGATGGCCATCGAGATGGGCAAGCCCATCGGGTCCGGGATCGCCGAGGCGGCGAAGTGCGCGCGCGCCTGCCGCTACTACGCCGACAACGCCGAGCGCATGCTCGCCGACGAGCGGGTCGACACCGGCGCCGCCGAGAGCTGGATCGCCTACCAGCCGATCGGCCCGGTCCTGGCCGTGATGCCGTGGAACTTCCCCTTCTGGCAGGTCTTCCGCTTCGTCGCGCCGGCGCTGATGGCCGGGAACGTCGGCGTCCTCAAGCACGCGTCGAACGTGCCGCGGTGCGCGCTCGCCATCGAGTCGATCGTCCGCCGCGCCGGGTTCGCCGAAGGGGTGTTCCAGACGCTGCTCGTCGGGTCGGGCTGCGTGGCCCGCATGGTCGCCGACCCGCGGATCGTCGCCGTGACGCTGACGGGGAGCGAGGGCGCAGGCCGCGCCGTGGCGAGCGAGGCCGGCAAGGAGATCAAGAAGACCGTCCTCGAGCTCGGCGGCAGCGATCCCTTCGTCGTGATGCCGAGCGCCGACCTCGATCGCGCCGCGGCCACCGCCGTGCAGGCGCGCATCATCAACAACGGCCAGTCGTGCGTGGCGGCCAAGCGCTTCATCGTCCACGAGGCGATCGCCGACGACTTCGAGCGGCGCATGGTCGCCGGGATGGAGCGGCTCGTGGTCGGCGATCCGCTCGACGCGCGGACGGAGGCTCGGTCCCCTGGCGACGGCCGATCAGCGCGAGACCGTCGAGGATCAGGTGCGGCGCGCGGTCGCCGAGGGGGCGCGCTGCCTCACGGGTGGCCGGCGGATCGACCGGCCGGGCTTCTACTTCGCGCCCACGGTGCTCGCGGCTCCGGAAGGATCGATCGCCGCGCGCGAGGAGATCTTCGGCCCCGTCGCCGCCGTCCTCCGCGCCCGCGACCTCGACCACGCCATCCGCCTCGCCAACGCGACCTCCTTCGGGCTCGGCGCCAGCGCCTGGACGCGCGACGCGCGGGAGCGGGCGCGCTTCGTCGAGGAGATCGAGGCGGGGATGGTCTTCATCAACGCCATGGTGGTCTCCGATCCGCGCGTCCCGTTCGGCGGAGTGAAGCGCTCCGGCTACGGGCGCGAGCTCGGCGTCTGGGGGCCGCGCGAGTTCGTGAACGTCAAGACGGTGTGGATCGAGGGGGGCGCGGCCGAGGCGGCCGTGACGGAGTAGCGCGGCGGAATCGGGCCCGGCGGGCGCGCCGTCACCCCGGCGCCGAGGCTTCCAGGTAGAGCGACTCCACCGCGCGCTCCTCGCGGTCGACGAGCAGCCTCGGGTCGCGCCCCTCCCGGAACCCGGTGCGGCGGACGTCGACGAAGCCCGCGTCGCGCAGCATCCCCGAGAGCGTCTGCTCGTCGTACGCGAAGAGGTGGCCGTGGTTGCGGAAGATGCGGTTCACGCAGATGAGCGGCGTGACCTCGTTCGCGGTCTGGTACGGGAACTCGACATTCTCACCGCGCTTCGCGCGCTGGTAGAGGTCCAGGTAGAGCTCGGCGTCCGGCACCACGATCCGGAGCGTGCCGCCCGGCAAGAGGCCCCGCCTGCACTCGCGGAGCGCGTTCTGGCAAGCGCCGAAGGGGATGTGCTCCAGGCAGTGCTCGGTGAACACCCCTCGCACCGACGCGTCGTCGAGCGGCAGGGGCTGGTTGAGGTCCCAGCAGATGTCAATCCCGGGCTGCCAGTGGTAATCGAGGTTGACGAAGCCCTCGATGGGGTAGGGGCCGCACCCCAGGTTGAGGTAGCCCTTGCGGCGGATCGTGTCTCGCTGGACGTGGAACCTCTTCCCGCGGATGACGCGGCTGTACGCGTTCTGGACCTTCGTGTAGCTCGTGACCGGGCGGTCGAGGGAGATTCTCGAAAACAACGCGGTGAGGCTCATCGTGGCGCACGATAGCAGACGGGCAGCGCGGCGGGCACTCGTCCACCCCGGCGCCGCGCCCCTGGTGCGATCAGGAACACGCCCCTCCGCCCCTCCTCGCCGCGGAAGCCGCGGCGTCCACCCCCGGTGACGGCCGGAGCCTCGATGCGTGGTGGCGGGCGGTACCAGGCCGCAGCGCCGCTTCCGCGGTCGCCGCGCTTTTGTTCGACGACCGCGTTACCTCGCTCCGTCGCTTGCGTATCCGTCTGCGGAGGCGATGCGCTCACCCGGGGTCACGGGCGCTCATCGAGAGGACGTAAATGGATCGGAACATCACGGCGGTTGCGCTCGTCGCGTGCCTGGCGAGCGTGCTCGCGTCGACGCCCGCGATGGCGGACGACATCCCCAACATCGTCATCCTCGCCAACGGCGGGCGAATGCGCGGCATGGTCATGGAGGAGGATCCGCAGAACGGCGTCTCCATCAAGCTCCCCGACGGCACCGTGAAGCGGCTCCCTGCAGCGAAGGTGAAGCAGGTCGTCTACGGGGGCACCCCTCGTACCCCCGCCGCCGCGCCGGACGCGCCCCCGCCGCCGGCCGCGCCTCCGCTGGGGAGTTACCCTCCGCCGGGCGCCTACCCTCCGCCGGGCGCGTACCTTCCGCCGGGCGCGTACCTTCCGCCGGGCGGCTACGCGCAACCGGCGCCCGGCGTGCTCCCCCCGTACGCACCGAACCGACCCCCGGACGACGAGAAGCTCCAGAGCGGGAAGGCCATGCGGACCGCAGGCATCGTGTTGTTCGCGGTCGGCTTGCCCCTGGTCGTCGCCGGCGGCGCGCTGTTTGGAGTCGCCTCGTCGAACTGTTCGAACATCGGCTCCGCGTGCTCCGGCATCGATCCGACCATCCCTGGCTCGCTGCTCGGCGTGGGCGCTTCGATGCTGATTCCCGGCGTCATCCTCTGGCCCATCGGCCAGTCGCGGATCAACGAGGCGACGCAGTCCATGGGGGTGTCGCTGGGACCGGCGCCGCCGCGATCGTCGGGCGGCTCCCTCGTCGTTCATTTCTGACACGGACTGGAGGCTCGAATGGCGATGGGACGTGCTCTCGCGTCTTTGGTGGTTGCTGCCTCGATCCTGGCGCCCGCGGCGATCGCATGGGCGGACGATGTGGTCTTGCTGAACAACGGCGGGCGCGTGCGCGGCACCGTCATCGAGGAAGATCCGGCGGAAGGTGTCCGGATCCGGCTGGCGGATGGAACCACGCGCTCGTTGAAGGCGAACGTCGTCAAGCAGGTGCTGTACGCGGACTCGCCTCCACCCTCTGCGCGGCCCGCAGCACACGCGGCTCCCGCCCAGGTCGCGGCGCCGCCGCCGGGCGCGGGCGCGATCCACGTGGAGGCCGCAGGGCCCCCGGGCATGGTCAGCGTCGACGGCGGGCGCGTCGGCTCCACGCCCGTGGACGTTCGCTCGGCGGGAGTGGGCCAGCACCTCGTGCACATCGACTTCGACGGCGGCCGGAGCTGGCAGAGCATGGTGCTCGTCCAGGGGGGCCAGACCGCGAACATCAAGCTCGGCGCACCGGAGCGGCGCAGCTTGGGGATGATGATCTCCGGTGTCGTGGTCACGGGCGTGGCGACCGTGATGCTCCCCGTCGGCCTCGGGCTGCTCTTCGCGCACCATAGTGACTGCAGCCCCGGTTTCTGCGTCAGCGGGCCCCTCATCGATCCATGGGTGCCGATCGGGATGATGATCGCGAGCGTGCCGCTCGCGGCGGCCGGGATCAGCCTCTGGGCGGTCGGCGCGCACACGGAGCGGTCCGCTCTCTCCGGGCAAGCCACACCGGCATGGCTGGGCGCGGTTCCGAGGATCTCGGTCGGACTGGGCCATGGTGAGGCGCATCCGATGAGGTCCGCGGCGCTCACCTGGGCGTTCTGAACGCCGAAGCCGGCGCCGGCCAGAAGGGCGTCCGGTTGGTTCAAGACGATGATCCTTTTCCCGTTGCACTTGGGACAGGAACCTGAACGCATGGTGCCAGGGTACACGCGCGTGGATGGGGGAGCGGAGCCGTGAGGGGTTCGTCCGGCGGCGGGGAGCCCGCGACGGACCGGAGGATCCAGGAGACGAAGCTCGGGCGCTCGCTGCGGGTGGTGGGGTAGCGGGGGCCGGCTTCCCGCCTTCGGGGAGCCGTGGTAGCTGATCTCGAAACCCTGACGCGAGCGCGAAGGAGACCCGATGGCCTTCCAGGTTGGAGATCACGTGGCCGTGAGGAGCGGCGGCGGCGCGTGGTTCGGGTACGTGAAGAAGGCCTTGGAAGGCAGCAGGTACGAGGTCCGCGTCGGCGGGACCGGCCCGTACGAGGGCGACGGCGGCCGTTCCGAAGAGATGATCGAGAATTGTGCAAGAAGCACACATGAGGCTCGCCTCCGAGTACGTCGCGGAGGTGAACGAGCGCGAGCTCAACCTCTTCCGGTACGCGCTCCGCGGAGCCCTCGAAGACAAGCCGTACGCCGCCATCGCGCTGAACAACCTGGAGTACTACCACAGCGGGTACGTCTCCGCCGGGACTTACGACAGGTCGGAGTTCTGTTCGTGTCACGCGTCGGGGGAGGCCCTCCTCACGCTCCTCGGCGTCGGTAACAACAACACGAAGCTCGGGGATCGAAACAAGCCGGGAACCCTCGCGAACTTTCGGGGCATCATGCAGACCGTGGGCAACCGGCTCAAGAACGATCCGACCCTCGTCGTCTGGCTCGGTATCTACGAGCACTCGATCACCCTCGTGAAGACCGCTCAGGACAAGCCGGTCGAGCTGTTCGAGTCATGGGCCGGCGCCGGCAGCAACGGCTTCGATCTCCACGAGAACCTCTTCCGGACGTACCTGCCGGGCGCGCACCCGGACTACTGGGCGCAGAACCTGGTCGGCGTCGTTGACGACGCCGACCCCACGAGGAGGGCCGCCGGCGCGCGCCTGACGGTCTATTCCGCAGGCTACACCGCGTTCCACGAGGGAGGCGCTGCGATCCCGAAGCTCGAGGTGAACATGCAGCCCTTGGCCTCCCAGGAGACGATCCTTTTGCGCGTCAGGCAGGCCGCCACGCGCATCGCGGGGACGGTCCCCCTCTACGCGAAGATGGAGAATATCCAGGGGAAGCTCTACGCCTACGGCACCGTCAACAGCGCCAACCGGCGCCTGCGCCCGCGGGCGCAGCCGTACGAGAACGATTGAATTGAGCGCCGCCTGCTCGAACCGCTGGCAAAGGCGGTGACAGGAAGCTGGGCGTGCGCAACGTCGTCGGGTTGACGAAGCCGTTCCGCGCGACGGGCCGTCGCGGTAAGGAGGGGGCATGTTCACGTCGCGATCGGACATCCAGGCTTGGCTCGAGGCGTTCCTCGCGTCGCACGGCGGCGCGGCGGGCACCGTGCACTTCGAGCGGGGAGGCGATCTCCACCTCGCCGCCGCGAAGAACATTCCGCCGCCGGTCATCGCGGTCGTCGAGCACGTGCCGCGCGGCAAGGGCATGGCCGGCGTCGCGCAGGTGAGCAAGCGAGCGACGCAGACCTGCAACCTGAAGACCGACGAGTCCGGCACGGTGAAGCCCGGGGCGAAGGCGGTCGACGCGCGCGCCGCGATCGCGCTGCCCGTGCTCGACGCCGCGGGGGAGGTGAGGGCGGTGGTGGGCATCGCCTTCGATGCGGAGGGCGAGATCAGCCCCGAGCGGGAGCAGGCGCTCATGGCGAGCGCAGGGCGGCTCCTGCTCGAATAGGCGGCGCGACGCCTGTCCCCGAGGTCCAGCGCGGACGATGCCAACCTTTGCCTTCGACGGCGCCGAGCTGTTCTACCGTGACGCGGGCGCGGGCGCCCCAATCGTGCTCGTGCACGGCAGCGCCGGAGGCGCCGATGCGTGGAGTGCCGTGGCCCACGTCCTCTCCGCGAGCCACCGCGTCATCGCCTACGATCGGCGAGGGCACGGTCAATCCCGGTCGCCGGCGATCCCCGTGGCGGAGCACTACTCGAGGCACGGCCTGGACGCGGCCGCGCTGATCCGCCACCTCGGCGCGGCGCCGGCGCGTGTCGTGGGGTGGAGCAGCGGCGGCATCGTCGCGCTGCACCTCGCGGCCGCGCACGCGGCGCTGGTCGAGCGCGTCGTCCTCCTCGAGCCGCCGCTCCACGCCGACCGGCAGCTCGATCTGCGCGGCATCTGGGTCTTCGTACGCATGAAGGCGCTGCGCCGGGTGGGGCGCGACGAAGCGGCGCTCGAGCTCTTCCTCCGCTACGTGGCGGGCCTCGCCGCCGGTGCGCCACGCCCGGTCTGGCTCGCGGCGGCGCTGGAGCAGCGCGACGCGATCCTGCGCGAGCTGGATGCGGGTACCGGCGCCGAGCTCACCGAGGCGCGCCTCCGCGCCGGCGTGCGCTGCCCGGTGACGCTCCTGCGCGGCGAGCGCGGGCCGGCCATCTTCGCGGGGGTCGCGCGGCGGCTCGCGCGTATCCTGCCCGGGGCGCGCGTATGCACCCTACCTGACGCCGGGCACATGATGCCGGTGGAGCAGCCGGCGGCACTCGCCGCAGCGATCCTCGCTGGATAGCGCATCACCTCCGCCTCTCCGGCGGCCGGGCCGTCAGCGGATCGTCCGGCCAGGCGTGCTTCGGGTACCGCCGCCGCAGCTCCTTCGCGATCGCCGGATAGTGCCTCTCCCAGAACCCGGCCAGGTCCGTCGTCACCTGCACGGCCCTGTAGTTCGGCGCCAGCAGGTGCAGCACCACCGGCACGCGCCCCCGCGCCACCTTCGGCCCCTCCCGCATCCCGAAGAAGTCTTGCAGCCGCGACTCCGCGCTGGGCGCCTCTCCCCGCGTGTAGGTCAGCGGCATCCGCCGGCCTCCCGGCAGGGTGATCGCCTCCGGTGCAAGCTCCGCCAGCGCCCGCGTGCCCGCCTCGCCGAGCTGCGCCCGCAGCGCCGCCGCCAGGTCGTGCTCTCGCAGGTCCGCGAAGCTCTGCGCACCCTCGCACAGCTCCGCCAGCCTCGCCTCGATGCCCGCCTCGTCCAGCGCTGGAAGGCCCAGATCCGGGAAGTGCTCGCGCACGAAGGCGACGCGGGCGAGCCAGCGGTCGAGGTCCTCGCCTCCGCGGGCGAACGCGCGCCACCCCCGCGTAAGCACGGCCTCCGCGAGCACCCGGGCGATTTCGCGAGGGTCACCCTTCGCACCCCGTGTCTCCTCCAGCACCAGCCCGTCGTAGGCGAGCCTCCGCACCACCTCCACGCGCTCGGCGGACGCGTTCCACACCGCCTCCGTCGTGTCGCGGATCGCGTCCGTGAACAGGTCGAGGAGCCAGTCGGCCTCGACCGCGCTCGCCATGCGCACCACCGCCCTCGGGCGCCCCGCGGGCCCCGCGCCCGGCCCCTCCGTGCGCTCCTCCACGTCGACGGCCACCACCAGGTCCACGTCCGCCACGCCGCTCGCCTCCGAGAGCGCCGCCGTGCCGCCGCCGGCGAGCACGATCTCACGCGCAGTTCTGCCCGTTGCGTGGGCCGGGCGCCGGAGGCGGCCGACGCGGTCGGGGTAGCCGGCGAGGACGGCGGTGGAGATCGCGTCCTCGTACGCCTCGGGGCTGCCCGGGGACGCAGCCGCGCGCGTGTCGACGAGGCGGGCGAGCTGCTTGCGCACGCGCTCGACGGCGGCGGCGCGCGCCGAATCGATGCCCATCCAGCGGAGGCGATCGGGAGAGAAGCCGGCGGCGCGCGCCTCCTCGAAGCGCCCGAGCGCGTCGATGACGTCCGATCGGTGCCGCGCGTCCCGCGCCCCGCGGCCGCCCGTGGCGAGGTCGCGCTCGCCGAGGATCGCGGCCACGGCGGAGGCGTCCTTCGCCACGCCGCGCCGCTCGGCCTCGACCAGCACGCGCGCGAGGCGCGGGTGGACGGGGAAGCGAAGCATCCGCTCCCCCGTCCGCGTGAGCGCGCCCGCGTCGGCGGCGCCCAACCGGGTGAGCAGCGCCTCCGCGGCCGAGAGCGCGGCGGGTGGGGGCGCCTCGAACCATCCGAAGCCCGCGAGGTCCCGCACCCCCGCGGAGTGGAGCTCCAGCGCCGCGCCGCAGAGGTCGGCGCGCGCGACCTCGGGCGCGTCGTGCTCGGGCCGGGCCTGGTAGTCGCCCCGCGTGTAGAGCCGGAGGCAGCGGCCCTCCCGCGTGCGCCCGGCGCGGCCGGCCCGCTGCGTCGCCGAGGCGCGCGAGATCCTGGCCACGCGCAAGGTCGGCAGGCCGGACCAGGGCGCGTGGGCCGCGATGCGGGCGAGGCCGCTGTCGACGACGGCCGCCACGCCGTCGATGGTGACGCTGCTCTCGGCGACGTTGGTGGAGAGGATCACCTTGCGCCGATCCGCGGGGCGCACGGCGCGGTCCTGCTCGGCGGGCGGGAGGGCGCCGTGGAGGGGGAGGACGAGGAGGTCGGCCTGCTTCGCGACGGCGGCGCACGCCTCCGCCGCGCGGCGGATTTCGAGCGCCCCGGGCAGGAAGACGAGGACGTCCCCGTCGAGCCCCTCGTCCACGAGCCGCCGCACCGCGGAGGCCACCTGCTTCTCGAGGGGGCGCTCGTCGGTCCGATCGAGGTGCTCGACGGCGACGTCGAAGCGCCTGCCCTCGGCGCGGACGCGCGGGGCGTCGCCGAGGAAGGCTGCGACGGGGGCGGCGTCGAGGGTGGCCGACATGACGACGAGGTGGAGGTCCGGCCGCGGGCCGCGCTGGAGGCGGCGGAGGAGCGCGAGCGCGACGTCGCCGTCCAGGTGGCGCTCGTGGAACTCGTCGAGCAGCACGGCCGAGACGCCGCGGAGCTCGCGGTCGCGGAGCAGGCGGCGGGTGAGCGTGCCCTCCGTGAGGAAGCGCACGCGCGTCGAGGGGCCGGAGATCTCCTCGAAGCGCATCTGG
This sequence comes from uncultured delta proteobacterium, assembly GCA_963827955.1. Lineage (GTDB taxonomy): Bacteria > Myxococcota_A > Polyangia > Polyangiales > Polyangiaceae > CAWHDJ01. Next base: position 571,431 of record CAWHDJ010000019.1, read on the forward strand.
TAGCCGACGGCGCCGCCCACGTCCTCGCCCAGCTCCTCCGCGACGCGGCGCGCGGCGAGGCGGGCAGCCAGGCGGCGGGGCTCGAGGACGAGGATCTCGCCCGAGGCGGCGAAGCCGGCGTCGAGCAGGGCGCGGGGCACGCGCGTGGTCTTGCCGGCGCCGGGAGGGGCTTCGAGGACGAGGCTCCGGGCGTCGCGGAGGCGCGCGCAGAATCTCGGGGAGGAGGGGGTCGATGGGGAGGGGTTGCATGAACGGCCGGGCCACGGGGTAGGGGGTCTCGGAGGCCGGGCGTCGTGGTCGTAGCACCGACGGCGGGTCGGTTGCGAAGAGAGCGTCGGGTGATACCTTCGCGCGATGAGCGAAGGGCTGATGTCGATTGTCATCCCGACGTACAACCGCGTTCGCTGCGTCACCCGGGCCATCGACTCCGCGCTCGGGCAGACGTACGGAGAGGTGGAGGTCATCGTCGTCGACGACGGATCGACCGACCACACTCGGGCGCTGGTCCTCGACACGTACGGGGGGGACGGGCGCGTCCGTTACGTCCATCAGCCGCACCGCGGCGTCTCCGCGGCGCGGAGCCACGGGCTCCGCCTCTGCGAGGGCGCTCTCGTGGCGTGGCTCGACCCGGACGATGCGTGGGAGCCGTTCAAGCTCAATCTCCAGACCTCGTGTCTCCGCGCCTTCCCGGACGCAGGCATGGCGTGGAGCGATCTCGCCGCCGTCCGCCCGGACGGCACGGTGATCTCGGAGCGCTTCTTACGGAGCCGCGACGGCGCCTACCGAATGTTCTCCGTGGAGGAGAATCTGAATCAATCCCTGCCGCTCTTCGAGATCGCCGCCCACCTCGGGCCCCTGGTGCGCGGAGCGCGCGCCTACTCGGGCGACGTCTACGCGCCCATGGTCATGGGCAACCTGGTCCACGCGTCGACCGTGATCCACCGCCGCGAACGGCTCGCGGCCTCCGGCTGGCTCGACGAATCGGCGCAGATCGGCGAGGACTACGAGCTCTTCCTCTCGAGCTGCCGCGCCGGCCGCGTCGCCTTCGTCGACTTCCCCACGATGCGCTACGAGATGGGGGCGGAGGACGCGCTCACGCGGCCGGCGCTCGACGTGCCGCTGGCCCGGCGCTTCCTCCAGACGATGACGCGCTCGCTCGCGCGGGGCCGGGGCCGGATCCCGTTTCCCGAGCGCCTCGCCTCCGAGGTCCTCGCGGACGCGCACCGCTGGCTGGGCGAGGAGCTGCTCGCCGCCGGCGAGCGGCTCGAGGCGCAGGAGCACCTGCTGAAGAGCCTGCTCCTCTCGCCGAGGCAGCCGCGCGTCGCAGGGATCTACGCGTCGACGCTCCTCCCCCCGTCCCTGCGCAGGAAGCTCCTCGGGGTCTACCGGGAGGTCGCGCCGGTGGTGAGCGCCGCCTCCTCGCGCGCCGAGGGGATCCTCCCCAAATCGTTGTCGCTGTCGCCGGTCATCACCAGCCAGCCGCTCGCGCGATCCTGATCGCCTTTACGGCTCGACCAGACCCGGAAGCGGAAATTTATCCGCGTCTCGCGGAACCCGGCGCGGACGAGCACGTGGAAGAGGCACTCCTCGCTGGTCTCGCAGCGGATGCGCCGGGTGCCGAGCATCGAGAGAATCGGCGACGGCCGCGTCGACGAGCGCGGCCTCAATCTCGCGCGCACCGGCGGGACCGCAGTAGTCGACAATCGCCGACTCGACGGGATCGGGCCGCGCGATCAGCACGCCCGCGAGGCGGCCGTGCTGCCGCGCGTGGTACGCCACGTAGCGGAGCCGCGGGTGACGCCCGTAGCGCCAGGCGAGGTAGGCGGCGTCGCGCTCGACGGCGCAGCGATGACCGGGCGCGCTGGCCTCCCACAGCTCGTCGACCTCGCCGTCGAAGAACGCCGTCGGTGCGCGCCGTCACGTCGATGCCCCCCGCCCGCGTCCGCCCGAGCGCGAAGCGGACCACGGAGGAGCGCATGTTCTTCACGAAGCCCTTCGCGCCCTTCTCGGCCACGTAGAAGAACAGCCCGCGGGGGTGCTCCAGCTCCCAGCCCAGCCTGGACAGGATGGGATCGCTCATGTCGCCGATGCCGTAGCCGAGCACGACCTCGGCCTCCGCCGAGAGCCGGGTGAGCAGGCCCTTGCCGAGGCCCTGACCGCGGTGCCGCGCGAGCACCGCCGTGTCACAGCTCCATACGGCGAGGAGCCGCTCGCCCCGGTAGCGGATCTTCGCCGGCATCAACCCGTTGACCCCGCCGATTGCGCCGTCGACGGTCACCACCCAGAACGGGGGGCGCCCGTCGTCGTGCGGGTTCTGCCCGCCGTACTTCCAGTCGAAGGTGGCCGCGTACGCCTCGATGGCACGCGCGCCCTTTCCCTTGGTGAGCACCTCCAGGATTTCCGCGCAATCCTCGGGGCGGGACCGGCGGTACTCAATCGTAGGCATGCCCTGGTCTACCGTGGGAAATCGGAAATGCCAGCGTGGGACCGCCCGAGTCGAGCCCCTCGCGGGCGTGCCGGACGCACGCTGCCTGCGCTCACCCACGAAGCACACGAAGCGACGGCGCCGTCCGAAACGCCCTCGATCGGACACCGTGCGTGGAGCGCTCGACAATCTCGGACGCGCGTGCAAGATCGAGCGAATTCACTGGGACGGTGGTGAGAATCGAACCGGGATGGGGGCACCCATGCAGAAGCGCGAGATCGCGGCGCACTTACTGAGTGTCAGCGCGCTCGGAAAGCTGCTCCGGAGGACGAGCATTGGAGACGGCCTCCTCGTCCTCAACTATCACCGCATCGGTGACCCGTCCGCGTCCCTGTTCGATCCATGGCTCTTCAGCGCCACCGCGGATGCGTTCGAGGCGCAGGTCCGCGTCTGCAAGCAGAGCTTCGACGTCGTGTCGCCGGACGATCTCCCGCGAATTCGCGGGGCTCGGGGCCGATATGTCCAGATCACGTTCGACGACGGGTACCGGGACAATTACGACATTGCCTTTCCGATCCTCGCGCGACACGGCGTCCCGGCCACGTTCTTCCTCGCCACCGGGCTCATCGACGAGCCTCGCGTCCCGTGGTGGGACGAGCTGTCCTGGATGATCCTCCGGAGCCGGCGCGCCGCGCTGCCGCGCGGGCCGTGGCTCCCCGAGCCGCTCTCGCTCGAGGGCCCGCTCGCCCGCCGGGCCGCGCTGCGCCGGCTCGGCGAGATCCACTTCCGCGCGGCGCTCGCCGACCAGGGCCCGATCCTCGACTGGCTGGCCGAGGCGACGGGCTCGGGGCGCTGCGACGCCGAGGACGCCCGCGGGCTCTGGATGACCTGGGACATGGTCCGGGAGATGCGCCGCGGGGGGATGAGCTTCGGCGCGCACACCGTTCGCCACGTCAAGCTCTCGCGCCTCCCCCGCGAGGCGCAGGCCGAGGAGATCGCCACCTCCGTGCGGCGCGTCGAGGAGGAGACCGGCGCGCCCGTGACCGTGTTCGCGTACCCGTACGGCAGGCCGACATCGTTCAACGAGGATACCCGGAGCTGCCTCCGCGCCGCCGGCATCGCGTTCGCGTACAGCTTCTACGGCGGACACCAGACGACGGGCGGGTGGGACCCGTACGCGCTGCGCCGGGTCGCCATGGAGCCCGACGTCGACCCGGCCGCCATCGCCGCGATGAGCGCGATCCCCCGGTGGTTCGCGCGGCCGTCGCACGAGCCGTTCCTCGATCTCGGCCGGCTGAAGGCCCGCCTTGCGCGCCGGCCCACGGGGGAGAAGCCTCTGGCCATGGTGGGTGAGGGCGGACGGGAACGGAGGGCCGAGCGAGAAGGGCGCGGGCGGCGACCTGACGGGTCGGACGAGGAGGGCGGTCAGGACCACCCTTCGAGGAGCGCGGCCAGCGTGGCGATGGGCACGCCGGTGGGCCGGCCGAACTGCCAGTCGGCGCCCTCCACCGCCGTCCCGGCGATGTCGATGTGGACGAAGGGGACGCCCTTGCCCTTGAGGCCCGCGGCGACGTCGAGGAACGCGAAGGGGAACTGGTGGCCGCGGGGCGTGTTCACCGAGGCGAGCCGGTTCGCGGAGAGGACGTCCTCGGCGCTCGTGCGCGCCGCCACCATGGTGTAGTCCTCCCGCCGGGGGCGCGCGCCCTCGACCGGCTCCGCCCACGCCTCGCCCAGCGTGTCGAGCGCGTCCATCACGCCCGCCGACCGCGCCGCCGCGTTGCCGATGGCGCCGGTGTAGGGCCCGTGCGCGCGGTAGACGTGCCCCGTGAGCGTGGCGACCGAGAAGAGCACCGCGCTCGTCTCCCCGTCGATCATTTCCTTCGCTCGCGCCAGGAGGTCCGCGAGGACCAGCCGCCCCTCGGCGTCGGTGTTGCCGATGCGCACCCGCACGCCGGCGCGGGACCGCACGATCTCGTCGCTCACGAACGACTCCTCGCCCACGCTGTTGCGCACCATGCCGAGCAGCCCCACGACGCGCACGCCCGGGATCCCGAGCGCCGCCGCCGCGCGCACGAGCCCGGCCACCGCGCCGGCGCCGCCCTTGTCGCGCGACATCCCCGCCATGTGCCCGTCGGTCTTGAGGTCGGCGCCGCCCGTGTCGTATGTCACGCCCTTGCCCGCGAGCACCACGGTGCGGCGGATCTCGCCGGCGGGGCGGTAGTCGAGGGTGACCACCGCGGGTCGGTGCCGCTCCACCTGGCTCGAGGCGCGCGCCACCGCGGCGATGAGCGGGTAGCCCGCGACGTCGCGCTCCACGTCGACGGCGACTCCGGTGCCGGCGAAGGCCTGCTCGCAGAGCTCGGCGGCGCGGAGCGGGGCCATGCGCTCGGGCTCGGTGCCGGTGATGTCGCGGCAGAGCGCGCGGCCGAGCTCGATGGCCTCGAGCCTCGCGGCGGCGCCGGGGTCGAGGCCGATCACGCCGACGGCCTCGGCGGCGGGCGGCGCCTTCTCGGCCTCGCGCGCCTCCAGCGGGGCCCACCGCGTCGCGAGCGCAGCGAGCGCCGCCACGTCGAGGCTCCGCGCGAAGCGGGGCGCGTCCGGGGCGGTGACCGAGAGCAGGGGCCTCCTGGCGCCAGCGTCCACCGCGCGCGCCACCGCGGCGGCGGTCGCCTCGGCCACGGCGCGGACGTCGTCCGTCTCGTCCGCGAGCGGGCCCATCGGGGCGAGGACGAGGCGGCCGCCGGGCACGCCGGGCGCGGGGAGGACGACGGGCGGGCGCGCGCGTCGCGCGGCGAGGGAGGTGTCGGCGAGCACGGCGGCGGACGCGGCGGAGGCGACGGCGGGGCCCAGGCGGGAGGCGGCGTCGGCGACGGGCGAGGGAGCGAGGAGGACGAGGGCGTCGTGGTGGGAGAGAGCCTCGGGGTCGAGGCCCTCGAGGGGGCGCGCGGGGTGGGCGAGGAGGGTAGGGGAGGGCATGAGGAAGCCCTATACCACTCCGAGCATGCAGGCTCGTCGGCTTCGCCCCTGCGCCCGCGCGCCCGCTCCACCGCGCCGACGCGGCCCGCGGCGCTATGCTGCGCCGGTGTTGCCCCACGAGGACCCTCCTGCGCGCCGCGACTTCCACCTCGCGCTGGTGGGCATCGTCGTCCCGTTCGCCGCGTTCGCGCTCTCGGGCATGCTCGCGCTCAAGCACCTCGGCGCGCGCGGTGGGGACGCGGCGCAGGTCGCGTGGACGCGGCGCCTCGTGGGGCTCGCGGTCCTCGACTTGCTCGTGGCCCTGGCGCTCGCGGCGCTCACGGTCGGCAAGCTCCCGCTGCCGGGGGCCGGCGCTTCGCCGTCGGGCCCGCACATCGGCGTGGTGCTGGACGAGCACGACCGGGGCGACGGCGCGGAGGTCGCCGACGTACTGCCGGGCTCGCCCGCGGCGGAGGCGGGCGTTCGGTCCGGCGACGTGGTGACCGCGATTCGACGGCGAGCCGGTCCGGAAGAACGCGGATCTCATCCGCGCGGTGGCGGCGACGCCGGCGGGTCACGAGCGCGTGCTTGCCCTGCGGCGCGACGGCGAAACGATGGATGTGCGCGTGCGGCCGGGGACCCTCTCCACGCCGGCGAAGGCGCGCGCCCCGCTCTTCGCGCCCGAGGGGCCCTCCGTCCCCGTCCTCTCGGCGGCCGCGAGCCTCGGCGCGGCGTGGGCCCTCACGGTGGGCCTGCTCGCCGTGATCGTCGTCGTCAGCGCGCGGCGGCGCCTGCTCGACCCGTCGCCCCTCGCGCTCTGGATCGACTTCGCGGGGGTGCTCGCCGCCGGGGATTCGGCGCTCGTCGGGACGGTGCTCCTGGTCGGAAAGGTCGTGGGCGGGCGATCGATCGGCGGCGCGCTGCTGGGCATGGTCGCGGGGAGCGCGGTGCTCCTCGCGGTCGCGGCGGCGTGGCGGGCGAGGCTCCTTCGCAGGGGCGCGCTCCAGGCGGATGGAGAGGGCGCGCGCGCGCCGCGCACGGTGGTGACGGGGGTCGCATACCTCGCCGCGGGCCTGCCGCGGGTGGGATTCCTGCTCGCCGCGGCGGTCCCGCTCCTGCACCTGCCGGACGTCGACCCCGGGGGCGAGTATCCGCGAGCTGGTGGGCCGCGGGCTAGGCCCCGCCGGGACCGCGATGATTGCCTTCGGCGCGGTCGTCCTCGCGCCGGTGGGCGAGGAGACGCTCTTCCGCGGCGTCCTCCTGCCCTGGCTGCGCCGCTTCCTCTCGCCGGACGCCGCCGCCTGGGCCAGCGCCTGGGTCTTCGCCGTCGCGCACCTCCGCTACGGCCCGCACGTGCTCGTCGTGGTGCTCTATGGTCTCGTGCTCGCGTGGGCGCGGATGCGCACGGGCCGCCTCCGCGCCCCCATCGCGCTGCACATGATCATCAACGCCGTCGCCCTCGGGGTCACGCTGCTCCGCGCATGACCCTGGATCAGGCGCCGCCGCCGGACTGCAACATCACGGGGCACCATGAGCGTGGGGGACGGCCAGGGCTTCCGTCGTTGCTGGAAATGAGCCCCTTGTACCGATGGACGGGGTCGCCGTCGCGAGAGGTGGGCCTCTCGTCGCGAGGGGTGGGGTCCTCGCGACGAGGGGCGCGGTCGTCGTCGCGGGAGGTGGGCCTCTCGTCGCGAGGGGTGGGGTCCTCGCGACGAGGGGCGCGGTCGTCGTCGCGGGAGGTGGGCCTCTCGTCGCGAGGGGTGGGGTCCTCGCGACGAGGGGCGCGGTCGTCGTCGCGGGAGGTGGGCCTCTCGTCGCGGGAGGTGGGCTTCTCGTCGCGAGGGGTGGGGTCCTCGCGACGAGGGGCGCGGTCGTCGTCGCGGGAGGTGGGCCTCTCGTCGCGAGGGGTGGGGTCCTCGCGACGAGGGGCGCGGTCGTCGTCGCGGGAGGTGGGCCTCTCGTCGCGAGGAGTGGGGTCCTCGTGACGAGGGGCGCGGTTGTCGTCGCGGGAGGTGGGCCTCTCGTCGCGAGGGGTGGGGTCCTCGCGACGATGGACGCGGTCGTCGCGACGAGGGGCGGGATCCTCGCGAAAGGAGGCGCGCTCACCGTCGCGGCGGGTGCGGATCCCGCCGAACGATTTGGTGGTGTCGAAGAGGGGCCTCACCCCAGATAGGGAGGGAGAGATGGATTGTACGCGTTCTCCCCCCTCTCCCTCGCCGTCCTCCGCCCACGGGGCACGTCAGCTCGACGTGTACCGCCGCGTGCCCCTCGACTGGAAGTGCCGCGCGGTGCGCGAGGGTCGCGCCGGCGAAGGGGCGCCCTGAGGCGACGCACCGGCCGTGGCCTCCTGCATCGGGCGCGGCTCGTGCCGCGGATCGTGTACCGGCCGGGCGTCGTACCGCGGAGGCTGCATCTCGCGCGGCCGCCCGGGCTCGCGTCGCTCCGCGCGGTCGGCCCTGCCCTGCGGCGCGGGCGCGGCCTGCGCCGCGCGCCGCCCGCGCATCGGGTGGTCCTCCACCACCGCGATGCGCATCCGGATCAGCCGCTCGATGGCGGCGAGCTGCCCCCGCTCCTCCCCGTCGCAGAACGAGAGCGCCTTGCCGCTCGCCCCGGCGCGGGCCGTGCGGCCGATGCGGTGGACGTAGCTCTCCGGCACGTTGGGCAGGTCGAAGTTGATGACGTGGGTGATCCCGTCGACGTCGATCCCGCGCGCGGCGATGTCGGTGGCGACCAGCACCCGCGTCGTGCCCGCGCTTGAACGCCGGCGAGCGCGCGCTCGCGCGCGCCCTGCGACTTGTTGCCGTGGATCGCGGCGGCGCCGATGCGCGCGCGCTCGAGGTGCTCGGCGACGCGGTTGGCGCCGTGCTTCGTGCGGGTGAAGACCAGCGCGCGCTCGATCGCCGGGTCGCCGAGGACGTGCTCGAGGAGCGGCGCGCTTGTCGCGCGTTCTCGACGAAGATAGACGCGCTGCTCGATCCTGTTCGGCGGTCGCGGCGACGGGCGTCACCGCGACCGCGCGCCGGATCGCGAGGATGCGCGTCGGCGAGCTCGCTGGATGTCGGTCGGCATGGTGGCCGAGAAGAAGAGCGTCTGGCGGCTGCTGCGGGCAGGAGCGCGATCGATCCGGCGCACGTCGTGGATGAAGCCCATGTCGAGCATGCGGTCGGCCTCGTCGAGGACGAAGATCGACAGGTCGCGCATCGAGACGAGGCCCTGCTGGCATGAGGTCGAGCAGCCGGCCCGGCGTCGCGACCAGGATGTCGACGGCCCGGCCGCGAGCGCGCGCTCCTGGTTGCCCTGCCCGACGCCGCCGAAGATCGACCGTGTGCCGCAGGCGGAGGTGCCTGCCGTAGGCGGCGAAGCTCTCGCCGATCTGCGCCGCCAGCTCGCGGGTGGGCGAGAGGACGAGGGCGCGGCATGCGGCCGGCGCCGGCCGGCGCGGTACGCGGCTCGGCCGAGAGGCGATGGAGGATCGGCAGGGCGAACGCGGCGGTCTTGCCGGTGCCGGTCTGGGCGCATGCCGAGCAGATCGCGCCCTGCGAGCACGTGCGGGATGGCCTGCGCCTGGATGGGCGTGGGGGTGGTGTAGCCCTCCTCGGCGACTGCGCGGAGGATGGGCGGGATCGAGGTCCAGATCGGAAAATTGCATGAGGTCCATGAACGATCGCCGCGCTCGGGCAATCGGGTGGCGCAGCCGCGCCGGACGGGCGCGCCGTGGGTCTTCTCGCGGCTCGCGGCGGCGACTTGCCGCAGGCGATGGCCGGCGTCGAGGTGCTCTTCGTCGTGGGATGGGTCAATCGCTCGGGCTTTGCTGGCGCTCGGCGAATCGAGCAGGCGTCGAGCCCGCGTCCACGCGAGAGTCGGGCGTCTTGTAGTACACAGGGCCACGGATGTCGAGCGAGCGGCCCTCCCTCGTCGGTCGCCGGGCCGTCGGGTAGGATGCGCGCCATGGCCGATCGCACCACCGCCCCCGATCCCGATCCCATCCTGTACTGGAACGGGCCCGCCGCCTCGCGGTGGGTCGCTGCGCAGGCGCGGCTCGACCAGATGATGGCCCCCTTCGCGGAGGCGGTGCTCGCGCAAGCGCGACCGGCCAAGGGTGAGCGGGTGGTCGACGTCGGGTGCGGCTGCGGCGCGGTGACGCTGGCCCTGGCGGCGGCCGTGGCGCCGGGGGGCTCGGTCGTCGGCGTCGACGTGTCGGCGCCGATGCTCGCGCGCGCCCGGGAGCGGGCTTCCGGCATGGGCGCGGTGACGTTCGTCGAGGCCGACGCGACGACGTACCGCCTCGCGCCCCCGGCGGACCTGCTCGTCTCGCGCTTCGGCGTGATGTTCTTCCAGGACCCGGCGGCCGCGTTCGCGAACCTCGCCCGCCTGCTCCGGCCCGGCGGCCGCCTCGCGTTCGTGTGCTGGCGCGCCCTCGCGGACAACCCCTGGGCCCGGATCCCCTTCGAGGCGGCGCGCGCCGCGCTCGGCGCGTCCTCGGCGCCGCTCGACGCCGGGGGCCCCGGCCCGTTCTCCTTCGCCGACGACGCGCGCGTCCGTGGGCTGCTCGAGGGCGCCGGGTTCGATGCGATCGAGATCGCGCCGCTCGATCGCGACGTCCAGCTCGGGCAGGGGCTCGACGATGCGGCCTCGTTCGCGTCCTTCTGCGGCCCGGCGGCGCGGCTCCTCGCCGGGGTCGACGACGCGACCCAGGTGCGCGTGGAGGACGGGGTGCGCGAGGCGCTCGGGCCGTACGCGGTGGGTGGCCGCGTGGCGCTCGCGAGCGCGGTGTGGCTCGTGAGCGCGCGCCGGAGGTGAAGAGCCCGGCCGGCGACGTCTGGTACGGTACGTGCGTGCTCCTGGGTTTCCGCGAACAGGAGGTGCCCGATGGAACCGTCGATCTGGACGCTCGCCAGCCTGACGCCCGAGCAGGAGCAGATGCTCAAGGAAGCCGAGGCGAGCCTCGGGGGCGGGGTCCTGCTCGCCTTCAAGGGCGGTGAGGCCACGCCGAGCCAGCTCGATGCCCCCCAGCTCGAGTGCCTGCGCGGGCTGGAGGAGCGGCTCGGGCTGGTGGTCGTCGCCGTCCGGCCCGGCTGACCCGCGCGCCCGGACGGACCGCGCACGGAAGGAGCAGAGCCCGGCGAGAGCACGTCCCAAGGTCGCGCATCCGAGGCGTGTCGACATGGCGATGCCCACCACCGTTTCCGGCCGGGTCGGTCCCCTCGCTTGCGCGCTCGCGCTCGCCGCGTGTGGCGCGTCGCCGTCCGCGCCGATCCCACCGCCCCTCTCGCCCTCGCCGGTGCCCGCCTCCGGGTCCTTGCCTCCCCCGACGTCCCTCCCGGAGGAGCCTCGCGGGGAGCCGGCGCGCGTCGCCAAGATCGGCTTCGAGGACGCCGTCGAGGCCTCCTCCGCGCCCCTCGTCGACGCCGTGGTCGGGGGCCAGCCGACGATGCTGATCGTCGACACGGGCGCCACTCACCACGTCGTCGCCGGGTGGCTCGCCCGGGAGATCGCCATCGGCGAGAGCCACCCGGCGGGCACGGCGACCGACCACGGCGGCGACACGGTCGCCGTCTCCCGGCTCGATGGCGTCCCCCTTTCGATTCTCGGGATACGGGCGCGTCGACACCTCTCCGCTGCTCGTGCTCGAGGTGCCCGACGCCCTCCGCCGCCGCGGATCGGCGGGGTCATGTCGCCCCAGGCGCTCGTGCGCCCGGGGCACGCGGTGCTGCTCGACTTCGGGGCCCGGACGCTCTCCGAGCTGCCCGCCGCGGAGGCCACGCGGACGGTCGAGGCCAGGGGTCCTTCGTCGAGCACCGTCCGGCGGTGCGGGAACCTGGGCGCCGGCGTCCTGGTGGTCGCGGCGACCGTCGAGGGCACGGAGGCGAGCCTCGAGCTCGACACCGGCTCGACCACCAGCTCGCTCTCCGCCGGGATCGGACCTCGGGCAGCGCCTGGGCAAGCTCCGCCGCGGGACCAACACGCAGGTCACGGCGTCCGGCGTCCACGAGGTCCCCACCTTCCCGGGCGCGCACGTGGCGCTGGGGTCCGTCGCGTCCCAGGTGGATCTCCGACATGCTCCCCGCGCGCCGCCCGCGCGCTGCGCGGAGGGGTACGCCGGCATGGACCTGCTCCGCACGTGCGCGCTGCTCATCACCGGGGAGGAGTCGCACCTCTGGTGCGCGCCGAGGCGGTAGGGCGGGACGAGATCAGCCCTTCATGCGGCGCTTGATCAAGGCGTCGGACTTCGGCACCAGCACGGTCTGGAAGGTCTCGGGCATCAGCCGCTTGACCCGCCACATCCACCGGCCGTCGCCGTGCGGGAGCGCGTAGAGCCGGCCGGCGTCCGCGGTCTCGAGCGCGAAGCGCGCCACCTCCGGCGCCTGGACCTTGGTGCGATCCATGAGCCGCTCGATGTCCTCCGGGCCACCGCGGTCGGTGTGCGTGCGGCCGCTCCGCGCGATGTTGGTCCGGAAGAACGTCGGGCAGAGCACCGTCACCCCCACGCCCGTGCCGTGCAGCTCCGCCGCCAGGGTCTCCGAGAGCGCGACGACGCCGAACTTGGTGACGTTGTACGGTGCCATCTCGGGGGCGGCGAGGAGCCCGGCCGCCGAGGCCACGTTGAGGACGTGCCCGCTGCCGCGCGCCTTGAAGCGCGGGACGAAGACGTGGCAGCCATGGATCACCCCCCACAGGTTCACGCCCAGGATCCAGCGCCAGTCCTCGAGCGGCACCTTGCCGACGGGCCCACCGACGCCGACGCCGGCGTTGTTGACCACGAGGTCCGCGCCGCCGAAGGCCTGGTCGGCGGCGTCGGCGAGGGCCTCGACCTCGCCGGCCACGGAGACGTCGCAGCGGCGGGCGACGGCCTCTCCCCCCGCGCCTTGCACGAGGCGGGCCGTCTCCTCCGCTCTGGACAGGTCGATGTCGGCGACGAGGATGCGCGCGTTGCGGCTCGCGAGCTTCCATGCAAAAGGCGCGGCCTAGGCCGCCGCCGGCGCCCGTGACGACGGCGCGAGGTGCGTGGGGGAGGGGCATGTCCGCTCCCTACACCAGGGGGCGCGCGCCGGCGAGCGCGACGCGCCCTCCCGGCCCGGTCAGCCGGCGATCGGAGAGATCCCGGGCTCGTGCCGTAGCTCGATCAGGTACTGCTTCGTCTGCATGCTCTCCTCCTCCGTGCGGGTGAGCGCGACGCACCATGGCGTCCCGCGCCGCAGGCTCCGCGCCGTCGGCGGTGCAAGAAATGCGGCCGACACCGCGAGCGGCGGCAGCCCGCGACGCGCTCGACTTTTGCTGGGGTTGGCCATAGCTTGCGCGCCTTCCCCCGGAGGAAACATGACGAAGATGGCCCCCCTCGTTCCGTGCGCTGCGCTCCTCGCGGCCCTGTGCCTCGCCGCGTGCGGCGGCGGCCCCGAAGGCACCTTCAAGCTCGACAAGGCGGCGACGAAGAAGGAGATGGAGGCCGACGCCGCCAAGCTCACCGGCAAGGCGGCGGAGGCCGCCAAGCTCGGCATCTCGTTCGTGGAGTCCATGGACGGCACGCTCGAGCTGAAGCCCGGCGGCACGCTCACCCAGACGCTGACGATGACCGGCCTCGGCGGCAAGGGCGCCGCCCCGAAGGAGGAGACCGGGACGTGGAAGAAGGTCGAGGGCGGCCTCACGCTCGACATCGGCAAGCAGGAGCTCACGTGCACGCACAGCAGCAAGAGCCTGACGTGCAAGGACTCCAAGGGGCACGGCACCGGCGTCTTGGTCTGGACCAAGAGCTAGCGACGCGCGGGGAGCCTACTCCCGCTGCAGGGCGTGCACCGGATCCAGCCGCGCGGCCCTCCGCGCCGGGAAGAACCCGAAGACGATCCCGATCGCCGAGCTGACGCCCATCGCCAGCATCAAGGATCCCGGGTCCACCTTCATCGACCAGCCGAGCGCCGCCGAGAGGGCGAAGATGATCCCGTAGCCCATCGCGGCGCCCACGACGCCGCCGGTGAGGGCGAGGACGATGGCCTCCATCAAGAACTGCACCATGATGTCGCCCTCGCGCGCGCCGATGGCCATGCGGATGCCGATCTCGCGCGTCCGCTCCGTCACGCTGACGAGCATGATGTTCATCACGCCGATGCCGCCCGACGACGAGCGACACGGCGGCGATGGCGACGAGGAGCGCCGAGAGCATGCCGAAGATGCCCTCCTGAAGCGTCTGGAGCTCGGCCTGCGAGCGGACGGCGAAGTCGTCCTCATCCCCGTCGTTGATGTGGTGGCGCTGCCGCAGGATGTCCGTGGTCTGCTTCATCGCGTGGCCGGTGGTCTCGGCGCTCGTCGCGCTGAGCATCAGCCCGTGGACGTCGGTCGGGCGCGCCTCCAGCACGTGCGTGCGCATCGTCGTGATGGGCATGAGCACGATCTCGTCCTGGTCGTCGCCGAAGGGGGAGTTGCCCTTCTCCTCCAGCACGCCGAGGATGCGGTAGGTGTACCGGCCGATGCGGAGGTTGTGGCCGATCGGGTCCTGCGAGCCGAAGAGCTCGCGCGCGGTCGTCACGCCGATGAGGCAGACCTTCTCGTCGATCGCCTCGGCCTCGGACGTCCACTTCTCGCCCTTCTGCACCCCGAGGTTGCGCACCGGGAAGTAGGTGAGGCGCGAGCCGATGACGCTGGTCTGCGCGTTCTGCCCCTCGTAGATCGCCTGGGCGCTCGCGCGCATGAAGGGGGCGCAGAGGGCGATGCTCGTCGCCTCGCGCGGGAGGGCGTCGCAGTCGAGCTCCGAGAGGCGCGAGCCCACGGCGTTGTTCTTGGCGCCGGAGGAGTGGGACGACTGGGGGAAGACGTAGAGCGCGTTGGCGCCGAGGCTCGCCACCGTGTGCGACACCGAGGCCCGCGCGCCCTGGCCGAGCGCGATCATGGTCACGACCGCGGCGATGCCGATGGTGATGCCGATGACGGTGAGCCCGGCGCGGAGCTTGTTGCGCCGGACCATGCGGAACGCGATGAGGATGGAGGAGAGGAGTCGGGAGAGCACGTCACTCGTTCCGGAGGGCCGTGATCGGGTCGAGGAACGCCGCGCGGCGCGCCGGGAGGAAGCCGAAGATCACGCCGATGAACACGCTGGTGCCGACGGCGGCGACGACGGCGGGGATGGGCAGCTCCATGGTCAGATCGAGCGCCTTCGAGAGCCCCACGATGGCGAGGTTGCCGATGATGATGCCGACGATGCCGCCGAGCATGCAGAGGACGACGGCCTCGATCAGGAACTGCACGAGGATGTCCGTGGTCTGCGCGCCGATGGCCATGCGGATGCCGATCTCGCGCGTCCGCTCCGTCACGCTGACCAGCATGATGTTCATCACGCCCACGCCCCCGACGAGGAGCGCGACGCCCGCGATCGCCGAGAGCAGGATCGTGAGGGTGTCGAAGATCGTCTCCAGCTTGCGGCGCAGCTCGAGGGGGTTGCGCACGACGAAGTCGGGCTCGGCCTCGGGCTGGATGTGGTGCCGCTGCTTGAGGATGCTGGTGATCTGCTGCACGGCGCGCTCGGAGGTGAGCTCGCTCGTGGCCGAGGCCATGAGGAAGCCGACGCGGCCCGGCGGCATGGGCGTGACCCGCGCCCGGTGGCTGCCGATGGGCATCAGGATGCGATCGTCCTGGTCCTCGCCGAAGGGGGAGTTGCCCTTCTTCGGCGAGCACGCCGACGACGCGGTACGCGTAGCGCCCGATGCGCACGTACTGGCCCACCGCGTCCTGGTTGCCGAAGAGCGCCGCGCGCGTCGTCTCGCCGAGGATGATGACCTTGGCCTTGAGCTGCTCGTCGCTCTCGCTCCACACCTCGCCCCTCTCCACGGTGAACGCGCGCACCGGGAGGTAGGCCGCCGTCACGCCCATCACCTGCGTGGGCCAGTTGCGGTCGCCGACGACGGCCTGCACCGCGGCGGAGCTGAAGGGCACCACGGCGGAGACGCTCGTCGCCTCGCGGACGATGGCCTCGCCGTCGGCCTCCGTGAGGTGGCCCGCCGAGGCGGCGCGCACGCCCGACTCCTGCGTGGCCTGCGGGAAGATGTAGATGATGTTGGTGCCCAGCGTGGCGAAGCGGCGGGTGACCGCGTCGCGCGTGCTGGTGCCGAGCGCGACGACGACCACGACCGCGGTCACGCCGATGAGGATGCCGAGGATGGTGAGCGCGGCGCGGAGCTTGGACCGCGCGATGGCCCGGAAGGCGATCCGGATGGCGGCGAGGATGCCCTTCACCCGGCTTCCTCGTGTCCTTGCGACTCGGGCTGGTCGTCTTCGACCGGCGGGAGCTCGGCCAGCGCCGTTCTCGCGTCGTCGCGCTTCTGGTTCACGATGTCGCTGCGCACGCGGCCGTCGCGGAACGTGATGACGCGCTTGGCGCACGCGGCGATGTCGGGCTCGTGCGTGACCAGGACGATGGTGATCCCCTGCGTCTCGTTCAGCTCCTGCAGGAGGGAGAGGACCTCGAGGCTCGTGCGGGTGTCGAGGTTGCCGGTCGGCTCGTCGGCGAGGAGCAGCGGCGGCTCGGTGACCAGCGCCCGGGCGATGGCGACGCGCTGCTGCTGGCCGCCGGAGAGCTGGTTCGGCGTGTGGTGGAGGCGGTCCTGGAGGCCGACCTGCGTGAGCGCCTTGAGCGCGCGGCGCTTGCGCTCCGCCGAGCCGACGCCGCGGTAGACGAGCGGCAGCTCCACGTTCTCGAGCGCCGTCGTGCGGGGCAGGAGGTTGAAGCCCTGGAAGACGAAGCCGATGAGGCGGTTGCGCACGACGGCGCGGGCGTCGTTGCTCCGCTCGGTCACGTCGATGCCGTCGAGGAGGTAGCGGCCGCGCGTGGGGCGGTCGAGGCAGCCGATGATGTTCATCATCGTGCTCTTGCCGGAGCCGCTCTGCCCGACGATGGCCACGAACTCGCCGCGGAGGATCTCGAGGTCGACGTGGCGGAGCGCGTGGACCGTCACCGCCTCCGTCACGTAGTCCTTGCCGATGCCCTGGAGGGACATCAGCACGTCGGCGTCCTCCGTGCCGCCCTTCGGCGGAGGCGGCTCCCGGTAGCTCTGCGGCGCGGCGCCGCTCATCCGAACGGGCCCTTCTTCTTGTTCGGGTCGTCGTTCTCGTCGACCACCAGCTTCTTGCCCTCGAGGTCGGTCTTGAGCACGGTGTTGATGCCGTCGGTGATGCCCGATGTCGACCTCCCGCATCTCGGCCTTCTCGGCGCCCGGCTTCTCGTCCGTCACCACCCAGAGGCGGCCCTTGTGGGCCGCGAGCGCCGGGAGCGGGTCCTGCGGGAGCTTCTTGCCGTCCTTGTCCGTCGGGGGCGCGGGCTTGTAGCGCAGCGCCGCGTTGGGCACGCGCACCACGTCCTTTTCCTCGTTCGTCTGGATGTTGACGGTCGCCGTCATCCCGGGCCGGAGCTTGATGTCCGGGTTGTCGACGTCGATGACCGCCGAGTACGTGACCACGCCGGAGACGTTGTTCGGGCTGTAGCGGACCTGGCTCACCAGCCCCTTGAACTTCTCGCCCGGGAACGCGTCGACGCGGATCTCGGCGGCCATCTTCTCCTTGAGCTTGCCGACGTCGGCCTCGTCGATGTCCGCGAGGACGCGCATCTTGCGGAGGTCCTGCGCGATGATGAAGAGCACCGGCGCCTGGAAGCTGGCCGCGACCGTCTGCCCCGGGTCGATGGATCGGGTGACCACGACGCCGTCGATGGGCGAGTAGATCTTGGTGTACTCGAGGTTGGTGACGGACGACTTGAGCCCAGCCGCGTTCTGCGAGACGGAGGCCTTGGCCGACGCGACGTCCGCGACGGCGCCGTCGTACGTGCCCTGCGCGCTCTCGAGCTGCGCCGGCGTGGCGAGGCCCTCGGCCACGAGCTTCTTCGTGCGGTCGAGCGCCTCCCTGGCCGTGAGGAGGGCGGCCTCGGCGTGCGAGACGGCGGCCTTGGCCTGGTAGAGGCCCGCGCGGTTCTGGTCGATGGCGGCGTCGTAGAGGGTGCGGTCGATCTCGGCGAGCAGGTCGCCCTCTTTGACGATACTGTTGTAGTCGACGTACACCTTGACCACCCGCCCGGAGACCTGGGCGCCGACCTGCACCTGGAGGAGCGGCTGCACCTGCCCCGTCGACTGGATCGTCTCCAGGACGTCCCCCTTCGTCGTCACGGCCGTGACGTAGCGGGGGGGCGGCGGCGGACGCGTCTTGATGCGATAGACCACGCCCGCGGCGACCAGGGCGGCCAGGGCCAGAAAGACGCCCAGGCGCCGGAGCCACTTGCGGCCGTCGACCTTGGAGAGATCGCGCTCCAGGGCGCGGCGGTCCGCCTTCCCGGCGAGCCGGGCGGACGACGGGGGCTGGCCGGCCTTCCCGCGCGAGCTGGGGGGTGTCGGCTGTGCGTGCAGGTCCATGGCTGCGTTCGGCGGCTGCCATGCGGACATGCCTCATAGCACGCGCCCGCGTCCGCTGCGGGCGGCTTGAAACCCCCCGGGGCCCGTGGCAAAGCGGAGGCCAGCCATGCAAGCTCTCGCGATCGCTCCGGATACCGTCGTCACGCTGTCCTACGTGCTCTTCGACACCCAAGGGGAGGTCGTCGACCGGGCCGGTCAGGCCGAGCCGCTGACGTACGTACACGGCTACGCCCAGATTGTTCCCGGGCTCGAGCGGCAGATCGAGGGCCTCAAGGCCGGCGACCGCGGGGTCTTCACCGTGGAGGCGTCGGAGGCGTTCGGCGAGCGGGACGACGACGCCATCTTCGCGGTCGACAAGGAAGACTTCCCCGACCCGGGGGAGGTGTCGGTGGGCGACGAGTTCACGGCCGAGGGTCCGGACGGCGAGCCCGTCGCCATGCGGGTGCTCGAGGTGCGCGAGGACGGCTTCGTCGTCGACACCAACCACCCCCTCGCGGGCCAGAGCGTGCGCTTCGAGGTGGAGGTGACCGGCGTCCGCCCCGCCAGCGACGAGGAGATCGCGGAGGCGCAGGCGGATCTCGAGGAGCGCATCGCGGAAGAAGAGGACGCCTGCGGCTGCGGCCATGACCACGACCACGACCACGACCACAATCACGACCACGATGAAGGCGCCCCCGAGGGGCTGGTCCAGCTCGCGAAGAAGCCGAGCTAGTCGCGACGTGGACGTAGACGTAGACGTGGACGTGGACGCTGACGTGATCGACGCGGGATCGTCCACGTCCACGTCCGCGTCAGCGTCAGCGTTGACGAGCGGGTCGAGAACCTCGACCGTTTGATTTAGACCCCCGGGCCGGCAGGGCCGGCCCTCGCAGGAGACGAAAAGACCCATGAAACCCGAGAAGAAGCACGCGTGGATGTACGATCTGAGGGTTCGCGCGCGGCTGCTGGCCAGCGGCGAGCTCAATCCGAAGGTCGTCGAGCGCTACCTCGCCGAGCTGCCCGATCTCGACGGCCACGCGGAGACAATCCATTTCGAGCAGCCCGCGGTCTCCGGACACTCGCGGTCGGACGGCTCCCTGTGAAAGGGAAGGCTCCCCAAGGCGGGGACGTGCGCGAGGGCGAGCCCCCCGCGCACGACCTGCCCACGCTCGACTTCTCCACGTTCGTCCTCGGCCTCATCGGGACGGCGTACGTCCACCTCGGCGACGCGCCGAGCCCGGAAGGTCAAGCGGAGCGCAACCTGCTGCTCGCGCGGCAGGACATCAATCTGCTGGGCCTGTTGCAGGAGAAGACGAAGGGCAACCTGACGGGCGACGAGGAGCGCCTGCTCGAGCAGGGCCTCTGCGACCTCAGGATGCGCTACGTCGAGGTCGCGAGGGGAGCCTAGGTGAAGGCGGGGCAGGCCGCGGCCATCCTCACGATCGCGGCGAGCCTGTCCGCGCTCGGCTGCCACGGCCGGGACGCGCCCTCGTCGAGCACCGGGGCTCCGGCCCCGGCGCCGCCGGCGACGCCGGCCGACGGGCGGCACCAGTCGCTGACCGAGGCGCCGCCCCGTCCATCGACGCGCCCCCGCCCTCTGCCCTTGCCCGTCGGCGAGGGCATGCCCGTCTCGTTCGCGCCGCTCGCGCGTCGCGCAGACCCCGCCGTCGCGACGGTCAAGGCGCGCGTGGAGCGGGAGACGCCCGCCGGCCGCCGCCGCGTCGTGGCCGAGGGCCTGGGCACCGCGTTCGTCTTCGATGCCGACGGCCTCCTGCTCACCAACAACCACGTGATCGAGGACGCCAGCGGCGTCGAGGTCATCTTCTTCGACGGGCGCGAGATCGAGGCGAAGGTGGTCGGCCGGGACAAGCACACGGACGTGGCCGTGCTCCGGATCGACGAGCACGGGCTGCCTTCGCTGCCGCTCGGCGACTCCGACGAGATCGAGGTGGGCGACTGGGTGGTCGCCATCGGCAACCCCTTCGGCCTCTCGCACACCGTCTCCGCCGGCATCCTCTCGGCGAAGGGGCGGACGCGCGAGGACGTGAAGGGCCTCGACCCGAGCGGTTACTTCAACTTCCTCCAGACCGACGCCAGCATCAACCCGGGCAACTCCGGCGGCCCGCTCCTCAACCTGCGCGGCGAGGTGGTGGGGATCAACGCGGCCGTGCGCGCCAACGCGAACAGCATCGGCTTCGCCATCCCGATCAACATGGTGAAGCAGCTCCTGCCGATGCTGATGCGCGACGGGAAGATCCGGCGCAGCGCCATCGGCGTGACGGTCGACTCGCTCAACACCATCGAGGCAGGCCGGCTGAAGCGGCCCGACCGCAAGGGCGCGTGGGTGAAGGACGTGCGCGCGGGGGGCCCGGCAGAGCACGCCGGGATCCTGCCGGACGACGTGATCGTTGGCTTCGAGGGCAAGAGCATCTCGGACCCGAACGAGCTCCGGTGGCTGGCCAGCATCGCGGGCGTGAACAAGCCCGCCACGGTGCGCATCGCGCGGGGGGATCGGGTGTTCGACGTGAAGGTCACGCTCGGGGAGCTGCCGGAGCCCACGGAGCAGCAGGACGACCACTGAGGGGGCCCGGGGGGCACGCCCGCTCCAGCTGCGCCCGCCCCCCGCGCCGGGCTCGAACGCAAGCACGACGGGGGGAGAGAGCAGCCGAGCCCCGGGGCGGTGGACTTCGACCCACGGATGCCCCGCCGGCGCGGTCGTCGCGGCTTGCTCACCGCGCGCGCCTCTTTGTACCCTGACCGTTCATCTTTGCGGGGGGGTTGGAGGATCTCCGTGGAGCAACGATCGAATCGAACCCGCCTGACAGCCGAGGAGCTCGGCGCCCGCATCGCGCGCGGCGACAAGCTCTTCGAGACCCTCGATTCTATCGAACCAGACCTTCTCGGGCGGGCGCTGGGAGAGCTTGCGGTTCAAGGATTGCAGCTTCGAAGGAGCGACGCTCGACGGCGTCAAGCTCTCCGCGGTCAAGCTGAGCGACTGCTCGTTCGCGAACGCTCGGCTGCGCGACACGAGCCTGGAGAGCCCTACGCCGTATACGCGGTTCGACGGCTGCAATCTCCAGGGCGCGCGCTTCGAAGGGACGCTGGATTGGTTGCACCTCGAGCGCTGCCCGCTCGATGGCGCCGCGTTCTCGTCGCTCGGTCACGTCGCCTTCGTGGAGTGCACGGGGAACGCGACGTTCGCGAGCCTCGGGCGGCTCCAGTCGACCTTCGAGCGATGTCGGCTCGACGGATCGGTGTTCCGTGAGTCGCTGGTCTTCGTCCAATTCAATGACTGCTCCCTCCGGGGGATCCGGTTCGAGCAGGCCCCCCTCGCGAACATCAAGTTCACGCGGTGCGATCTCTCGGACGCGGTCGTTCCCGCGCGCCAGGGCAAGAGCCTGTCCTTCCACGACTCCACGCTGCACCGGCTGCTCCTCTCGGGCGAGGTGATCGGCAGCGTCCACCTGGGCGGGTGCACCGGCGCAGGCGTACGCATCGATGCGCCGCGCGTCGACCGGATCGTCGTGCAGGACAGCACCTTGACCTCGTGCAGCGTCGCGGAGGGTGCCTCCCTCGAGGGCGAGATCGAGCGCTCGAACCTCGCAGGCGCGGTGCTGCGCGGCTGTCGCGTCGGCGCGCGGGTCGACCGCGTGAGCTTCGACGACGCCGACCTCTCGGGCGCGACCATCGAGGGCCACACATGGAGGCACTGCAGCTTCCGGAACGCCGACCTATCGCGGACCCAGGCCACGAGGGCCGCGAAGATCGACGGGTGCACGTTCGTCTTCACGAACCTCGAAGGATCCACCCTGCGCGAGACGGCGACGATCACCGGATCCATCGCGCCGGCGATCGAGATCGCGACCCGGCCCACGGCGGACGGCGGCCTCGTCACCGGGCGCGCCTCGAGCTGCGGGGATCCGCGCGACCTGTACGTGGTGCTGCTGTCGCGGGAGGCGCCCGGGTCGGAGTGGCGCCGCGTCCCCCTCGCCGCGCCGGTCCGGCCGCTCCCCGACGGGACCTGGATGGCGCACCTGCCGAAGCTCGCGAGCGTGCCCGAGGGGCTGGAGATCGCGGCGGTGCTCCTCACGGAGGATCGCCCCTTCGCGCTCGACTCCCTGCCTCAGCCTTCGCCCTCCGGGCGCGGCGTCCTCGCGACGACGACGAGCGACACCGCGCCGGCGAGCACGCTCTCGCTCGACCTCGGGGAGAGCCGGCCCGCGATCCAGAAGGCGCCCAGCCTGCCGGGTGACTTCACCCTCGCCGGCTGGTGGCAGATCGAGGCGCCGAGCGCCGGACCGGTCCGGGCGGCGACCCTGCTCGAGCTGAACGGGGCCTCCGTCACGTGGCCGCTGATCCTCGCGCTGCGGAGCGACGGCGCGCTCGTCGTGGACCTCACCGCGGAGTGCCGGCTGGAGACCGGCCCGACCGAGCTCGCCGACGGCGCCTGGCACCACGTCGCCGTCGTGCGCGAGAAAGGTGCGCCGCGGCTCTACGTGGACGGCCTGGAGGTCGACGGCGCGATCCACGGCTCCCTCCCCGTGACTCCGCCGGACTACGGCGGCGGCGCGGTGCGGCTCGGCTGGGCCGAGCGCGCGAAGCTCGCCGACGGGACGGCGCTCCACCCCGTCGAGGGGAGCATCGACGCGCTGGCCGTGTGCGCGAAGGCGCTGCGGGGCCCCGGGGTGCGGCGGCTCATGTACGGCGCGCCCGCGGCCACCGACCAGCCGAAGGGGTACTGGCCCTTCGACGACCGGACCGGCGCGAGCCTCGTCCGGACCGCGAACGACGTGAAGGCGACCACGGGCGAGCTCTCGTTCAACGAGGGGGCCATCCCCTACCAGCCGACCGAGCAGCCATTCCTGGTGGTGCAGCAGCAGCTGCTCGCCGATCCGTTCGTGGGGCCCGACGCCCGGAACCCGGCGCCGACCTTCCAGGTCGTCGTCTGGGTGCGCTCGGCGGCGGACTTGCCGGTGCGCGTGAGGCTCCACGTCGCGCTCGCGGAGGAGCTCGACGGCCTCGACCGGTACCCTGTCTTCCACGGGCAGGAGCGCCTCGAGCTGACCCACGAGCCGATCGAGATCGAGGCGACGGTGCACGGCGGGCTCTCGCTCTCGATCCCCATCCTCGAGGACCGGCTCGAAGCGCCGCTGCTCAAGGTGCGCGCCGACTTCATGGCCGAGGGAGAGTGGCTCCTCGTCTCGCCCAATCGGCACCTGCACTGGAAGCTCGCGCGCCTGTCGCCCGAGGAGCTCGCCGGCGCGTACCGCCTCCCCCCGGCGACGGCGGAGGCCTTCGCCCCGGCGATCGCGGCGCTGAGCTCGGGCTGCTACGAGCACGACCTCGAGTCGAACCACCCGGTCCTCCGCTCCGAGAGCGACGACGGCGCCGGGCGGGGGCGCAGGCACCGGAGGCCCAACCCGCGCCTGTACGAGAGCCCGGAGGTGACCCGGAAGCTCCTACGACCCGCGGAGCCAGGTCGCGACGAGCTGCTACCACCGGGGGGGCCGCGTGCTCCGCGTGGCGGAGCTCGAGGACCTCACCGTGCCGCACTTCGCGCTCGGCTTCGAGCAGGAGCGAGGGTGGCGATTCGAGCCCCTCACGGCGGAGGACGTCGACGAGGCGCTCGCGCAGCGCGGCGCGAGCCCCCGCGCCGTGGCGAGGATCTTCCCGCCCCGGCCCGAGCGGGTGCCCCGGTCCGAGCTGCGCGAGCGCCTGCACCTGCGCGCCACGCGCGAAGGGCTCGGATCGCTGCTCGACGCCCTGGGACGGGCCGACCGGATCGTGGTCTCGCGGCGGTTCCTGGTCGACGCGCAGTCGGGCGCGCGCGTCTGCACGCTGGCAATCGCGGCGCGCACGCCCGCGGCGGGCGGGGGCGAGCCGACCTGGGAGATCGCGACCCTCTCGACCGTCGCCGCCCTCGTCGCGGTGGTGGAGGCGCTGGTGCGTCGGGCGCGCGCGCTCGGCTCCGGCGGGCCGGCCCGCGGCGCGCGCACGGCGCCGGTGGTGCGGCGCTCCACGCGATCGATCGAGTCCGTCGACATCTCCCTGTGGGACCTGTGGGACCTGTACGACGCGCTCAAGAGCGCCTTCGATCTCGGCGCGATCCGGTCGACGTACAAGGTCTTCCATCAGCTCATCGACAAGGCGGTGACGTGGAGCAAGGATCAGATCGACGCCGTCTTCGATCACGTACTGAAGGAGCTCGAGAGCCTCCGCAGGCAGGCCAACGATCTGGCCAAGCGAGGCAAGCAGGCCCTGGCGGGGCGATCGGCAGGCCAGCAGCGCCGCGCGGCCGCGCAGCTCGAGCCGGTGCCCATCCAAGGCTCCCTGATCCAGCGCCTCCTCGCCGACAACGCAGGCGAGGCGAGCATGGCTCTGCCCTCGGCGGCGCCTTCGGCCAGCTTCCCCACCGGGGGCGACGCGTCCGGCGCCACGACCGCCCTCGTGGCAGGCATCTCCACGATCGGCAGCGAGGGCCGGCTCTATTCGATGGGCCTCTCCGAGCTCCTCGACGTGGCGATCCAGGTGATGAACGGCGCCTTCAGCCTGGCCCGCGGGAGCATCGAGGCCGTTCGCGCGGCGCTCGAACAAGGTCATGGAGATGCTCCGCGAGCACCTCACCCAGCGCGTCGAGATCCCGCTCGTCACGTGGCTGTTCGAGGAGCTGATGGAGGGCGTCGGCCCGTCGATGGACAAGCTCACGGTGCTGGGGCTCCTCGCTTTCGCCGCCGCGTGCCCCTTCAACGTGGTAGCGACGCTCGCCACCGGCCACGCGCCCTTCGGCCGCGACCCCGGCGGGGACGAGGTCCGGCGGGCCATCGCCGCGATCGACGGCTTCCTCGGCCACGCCTCGTTCGCCCAGCTCCAGCGCTCGACGGGGACGCGCTCCGTGCAGTCCACGCAGTCCACGGCCGACTGGGAGCGGCTCGGCGCCGCCATCCAGGCCATCGTGGGCGGCTGCACCTGGGTGAGCTCCATCGCCTCGATCGTCCCCAACAAGTGCTGCGGCGCCCTCGGCCTCCTGGCCGACACGGTGATCGCCCTCTTCACGGCGCCGATGTGGGGCATCGCGTTGCGCGAAGGAGCGGTCGACTGGGTCGCGCTCGGCCTCGATCTCGGCGCCTGGGCAGTCTCGCTGGTCCCGGTCCTGCTCGGCTGGCTGCTGTTCATCCCCGACGTCCTCGAAGGCTACATCGACGGTTTCATCGGCTGGCTGCTCCCCGACGGGTTGGTCCAGGTCGACGTGCGCGTGCCCGTGGGCCAGCCCGGTGCCGGGCAGGCGGTGATGCGCGTCCCCACTCGGGTCAACCTCGCCATCGCCCTCCGGGGGGTCCGGGAGCAGTTGGGCACTGCCGTGGGAGCGGGCCTCAGGTTCCTCAAGCTGCTCACGTCGGCCGTGTCGTGCTTGTGCGGCTTCATCAGCCTCGGTCTGTCCCTGGGGGCCAGCATC
Source organism: uncultured delta proteobacterium (assembly GCA_963827955.1). Taxonomy (GTDB): domain Bacteria; phylum Myxococcota_A; class Polyangia; order Polyangiales; family Polyangiaceae; genus CAWHDJ01. The sequence continues at coordinate 596,623 of CAWHDJ010000019.1, forward strand.
ACCCTGCTCTCGGGCGGCCACACCGACGACGACACGGTCCTCGAGCTGGTCACCGACACGCTGGAGAACGTGGCCGCGATGGTGCCGTTCATCACCGCGGTCTTGCTCGCCGCGCTGTCCGACGGCGCCATCTTCTCGAGGCCGGACGCGCTTCAGATCACGATGATGGCACCCGCCGCCGTGCCGCGGCTCGCCGCCGGCAGCGTTCGTATCGCGCGCGTCGGACTGCTCCTCGACGCGATCTAGCAGCCCGTTGAAGAAAGCCCCAGAGGGAGAGACCGCAAGGGGCGCAAGGGAACCCTGATCCCGCGGCAGGGATCTTGCTCTGCGGCCGGCGCTCCTTCCCGCGCAGACCTCACCCCGGGCCCCGGCTGGGGGTGAGGTCTGCGCGGGAAGGAGCGCCCGGACCGCACCCAGGAGGTGCGCGCCCCTTGCGCCCTTGCGCCGTTGCGGTCCTCTTCGCCGCGTTCGTAAACAGCGCGGTGCTGCGGCGCAGCCCCATGGTGCTGCGCCGCGCCCCCACGGTGCTGCGCCGCTCCCCCGCGGTGCTGCGCCGTTTCCCGGCGGGTATTGCCAAGGACCCGAAGGTCCTGCACAAAGACCCGAAGGTCATCGTCCACGACCGAGAGGACGCGGAGCATTCCCCGAACGTTGCGCGACGATCCCCGTCATCGGTGAAGACGCACGACGCGAGGCTGCGCCGCAGCGCGCGGGTCTTCGGCGATGCTCCTCGGGTCTTCGGCGATGCTCCTCGGGTCTTCGGCGATCTCCCGCGTGTCGTCGGCGATGTCCTGCGCGTCTTCGGCGACGCCCCTCGGCTCTTCGGCGACGCCCCTCGGGTCCTCGGCGATGCCCCGCGGTCCGTCGAGCAGGTTCCGAAGAGAACGAGCCGGATCTCGACGTCGGCGACGACGGAAGACGCGGGGCTGCGCCGCAGCGTGCGGAGCATCGGCGATGCTCCGCGTGTCCTCGGCGATGCTCCGCGTGTCCTCGGCGATGCTCCGCGTGTCCTCGGCGATGCTCCGCGTGTCCTCGGCGATGCTCCGCGGGTCCTTGGCGACGATGTTCGAGTCCTTGGCAATGACGTGCGGGTCCTTGGCAATGACGTGCGGGTCCTTGGCAATGACGTGCGGGTCCTTGGCAATGACGTGCGGATCCTCGGCGACGCCGCTCGGGTCCTCGGCGATACCCCTCGGGGCGTAGGCGATGCTCCTCGGGGCGTGGGCGATGCCCCTCCGGGTCTTCAACGTTCAGCTTCGATGTTTCACGACGCCCCGCCGGGAACGGTCAACGACGCCTGGGGGATGGAGAGCGCTGCGCGGAGTATGGAGAGCGGCGCGTGGGGGAGGACCAACGCCCTGCTCGTCGTGCACGAGGAGCGCCGGACCGGCGGGCGCGACGCGCGGGCGATGGCGAAGGTTCGATGGGGCACGGAGAAGGATCGCGACGAACTGGTGCGCGACTTTCGGGGCACCGCCGGCGGTGCGCGGGGCGTGAACGATGGCCTGCCGGGCATGCACGACGGCGCCGCGGGCGCGGAGACGGCGCCGCGGCCCATGTAGAAGGAGGGGCAGGGAGTGGAGACGGGCGGAGGGTATGTAGAAGGAGCGGCGGGGAGGTTGGAGTCCTCGACGCTGGAGCCGAGGGCCTGGTGGCGACCGCCGCCACCCCCTGGTGGCTGGAGCCTCCAGCTTCCTCGCGTCCCCCTCCTTCCCGAGCCCGCGCCCGCGCCCGAGCCCGAGCCCGATTCCCGGAAGATCGGGCTCGGGCTCGGGCTCGGGCACGGGCTCGGGAGACGCTCCGAGACACCTGGCACGCGAGGTGCTCTTCCCGGCCACGTGCCCCCCGGGACGGCAAGTTCGACCTCCACCCCCGCCAGGGTGTATCGAGGATCTGCGACGATGGCACGAGACAACGAAACGCTGCCGCTCGACTCGGAAGGCGCGAGGCGCGTCATGGCCCCGGCGCTCCCCTTCGGCGAGGCGGCCAGCACGCAGGTGGCATGCGCGTCGCTCGACGCGCCGGTCGGGGCTCCACGGGTGCCCCTCGCGCTCGGCACCGTGCTCTGGCGGAGCGGAGGGGGGCCGCTGCGCCTCACCGTCATCGCGAGGGCGGCCTTCTCCATGCTGGCGAGCCCGCCGATGGCGCCCGCGGAGCCCGACGCGTTCCGTACGACCGACGCGTTCTACAAGAACCGCCCGCTGGCGCACGTCGTCGCCGCGAGCGACCGTGCGCCCTACAAGCCCTCGGTCGACGTCACCCTGCTCGGCCACGCGCGAGCGCCGGGCGGCCGCCCCGTCCCCGAGGTGATCGCGCGCTTCTCCCTGCGTCAGGGCGGCCAGGTGGCGCTCGACAAGGCGGTGCGGGTCGTGGGCGACCGGGGTGAGCCCGGCGCGGCCCCCGCGCCGTTCGACGCCATCCCCGTCGTCTACGACCGCGCCCGAGGCGGCCGTGACGCGCCCGCCAACCCCATCGGCCGGAGCCAGGACGACGACGAACCGCCGAACCTCCTCAATCCGACGAACCCGCTGCGCCCGGCCGGGTTCGGGCCCCTCGCGTCCGCCTGGCGCATCCGCAGCCAGCGGCTCGGCGACGTGCCGAAGCGCGCCCTCGACGAGCCCGTCCTCAATCTGCCGCACGGCTTCGACTGGAGCTACTTCCAGGCGGCGCCCTCGGACCAGACCCTCGGCGCCCTCGCGCCGGACGCCGTGCTGGTGCTCGAAGGCTTCCACGCCGACTGGCCCCACGTCGAGGTCGCGCTCCCCAGCCCGCGCGCCGTGGGCGCCGTCTACGGCCTCGACCCGGCCAACCCGGACGCCCCGACGCCGCTCGTCTTCCGCGCCGACACGCTGCACGTCGACGCCGACAGGTGGCTCTGCTCCATCACGTTCCGGGCCTACGTCGAGGTGCGCGACGAGGTGGCGCAGGGGCGCGTGCTCGTCGCGGCCGGCGTGGGCGTGGGCGGGCGCGATCCGGTGGTGCCGGAGCGGCGCCCGCAGGCGACGGGGCAGCTGCGGACGGCTGCGTCGAAGCCGCGCGCCGCCGCAGGGGTGGACGCCACGCTCGACATCTCCGGCACCGAGGCGCAGCCGGTCTCTCTCCCGTTCGGGAAGCGCCCGCCGGCGCCGGTGATCATCGTCCCGCCCGAGCCCGCGCCCGCGCCGCAGCCCGCGCAGGTCGCCGCAACGCCCCCGGCGCCGCCTGTCGCGGCGCCGCCCGCGCCCGAGCGCAAAGCGTCGCCTTGGGCGCCTGCGCCGCCGCCCGCGGCGCCTGCGCCGCCGCCACCGCCCGAGAAGCGGCCTCCCCGCAGGGTGGACGTCCAGGGCAAGCTGTACCGCAAACGCTGAGGAGACCGGGAGCACGCGCCATGACGACGACCGAGCACTTCGGAACCATCTGGATCGAGTCCGACGGGCAGCGGTGGAGCCACGCGTACGTGCGCCGGCTCTCCGGCGTGGAGGCGATCGGGCAGCTCTTCTCGTTCGACGTCGAGGTCGTCTGCGACCCGGAGGGCGACCTCCCCGACGGCGTCCGTGTGGGCGGGGAGGTCACGCTCGTCTTCGAGCGCGACGAGGCGGAGGAGCGGCGCGTCCACGGCGTCCTCGCGACGGCCAGGAGCCGCATCAAGGCCACAATCGTCCCGACGTACGAGCTGCGGATCGTCCCGCGCGCCGTCCGGATGGCGCTCGTCGAGACGCAGGAGATCTTCCTCGGCCAGTCCGTGCCGGAGATCATCCGGAGCAAGCTCGAGCGCAACGGCTTCAACGCGGTCGACTTCGATCTGCGGCTCATCGGCAAGTACCCCTCGCGCGAGTTCGTGGCGCAGTACGCGGAGAGCAATCTCGCCTTCGTCAGCCGCCTCTGCGAGCACGTGGGCATCAGCTTCTTCTTCGAGCACCACGACGGGTGCGACCGCATGATCTTCAGCGACCACCCGGACGGCTTCGACGACGGCACGCCGCTCGTGTTCTCGCCCCGCGGGGAGGGGACCTACGTCTTCGCGCTCGACCGCGTGAACGATCTCGTGCCCACGAGCTACATCGTGCAGGACTACAACTACCGCACCCCGCTGGTCGATCTCACGGCCTGCTTCGACCTGCCCTCGGGCAACGGCGGCGGCATCGCCGAGTACGGCGCCAACGTGAAGACGCCCGACGACGCTTCGCTGATCGCGCAAGTGCGCGGCGAGGAGCGGCGCTCGCTGCAGAGCGTCGTCGAGGGCGAGACCGGCAGCATGGCGCTCGTGCCCGGCCAGCGCGTGACGATCGCCGACGTCCCTCCGGCGCACGTGTTCGGGCTCGCGGGGGCGGAGGCGCCGCCGGCGAACGCGTCCGAGGCGGTGCTCGTCGTCGAGGTCCGGCACGAGGCGGAGATCGCCGTCTTCAACGAGACGGCCCACCCCGCACGGTACACGAGCACCTTCCGCGCCGTGCCGCAGGGCTTCACCTACCGGCCGCCGCGGCGCACGCCGAAGCCCGTCATCGGCGGCGTCGTGACGGGGGTGATCCAGCTCGGCCCCAACGGGGAGTCGGGCGGCGTCGCGCAGATCGACGCGGAGGGGCGCTACTGGGTCGAGCTGCACTTCGACACCGCGCAGCCGGGCACGCAGAAGGCCTCGCACCCCATCCGCCTGTCCCAGCCCTTCGCTGGGCCGAGCTACGGGATGCACTTCCCCCTCCGCCGCGGCACGGAGGTGATCGTCGCGTTCACGAACGGCGATCCCGACCGGCCCGTGATCGTCGGCGCGCTCTACAACACCGCCTCGCCGAACCCCGTCACGGCCACGAACTCCGGCATGAGCCGCATCCGAACGGCGTCCGGGATGCGCGTCACCTACCACGATTACCTTTGAGAGGAGGCCCCCGTGCCGAAGTTTCTCACCACCGGAGCCACCCTCGAGTGCACGATGGGCGCGGCGCCCTCGGTCTTCGTGGCGCAGGGGCTGCCCGGCGTGCCGGACATCCTCGGGAGCATGCCCGCGGCGACCATCGCGGAGTTCACGCCGACGAACATCCTGCCCTTCGGCATGTGCAAGAGCCCCGAGAACCCGACCGTGGCCCAGGCGACCGCCGCGGCGAACGGCGTGCTCACGCCCATGCCCTGCGTGCCCAGCGTGGTGGCCCCGTGGGCGCCGCCGTCGGAGTGCACGACGGTCAACGGGGTCGCGCTCGCGACCGCGGAGAGCAAGTGCGCCTGCGCCTATGGGGGGACGATCTCCGTGCAGACGCCCATCCAGGGGCCCGAGGACACCGAGTAGGAGGAAGAGCGCGATGACTGATACGACTGATGCGGTCGAGGACACCAGCACCGCCTACGTGGTCTACGTTCCGGCGAACGGCAGCGACACCACCGTCGAGAGCTGCCTCCGGCTCGGTGCAGGGCCGTCGTCTCAGAGCACGACGGACGAGACGACGACGTACAGCAACTTCGTCAAGGCGTCGAATGCGCTGAGCGGCCTCTCGGCGTCGCACTACAACACGCACTCGGGCATCGCGCTCGTCACGCCGGGGGCCATCAACCTGCTGGCCGCGGGAGGTGTGAACACCACCAGCGGCTCCTACACGAACAGCACCATCGGGTCTTCTTACACGGTCACCCAGGACCCGACGACCAAGGAGATCGTCTCGGCGAATTATACGAACAACAATTACGGACTGTGGACGACGGCGAGCTTCAGCCAGGAGGCGTCCAACGTGGCGGTCAACACGATCCCCCTCCAGGCATCCCTCCAGCTCGGCGTGAGCTACTCGCTCTCGGGGCCGCTCAGCTTCGCCAACAGTTGCGGCGCGTCGTTCAACAGCGCCATCGGCTGGTCCGTCTCCGCGCAGCTCGCTCGCTCCGTCGCCATCGGATGGCGCACCGCCGTCTCCTACGCGGCGGACGGGAGCAACAACGAGTACTACACGAAAGCCCAGGCATCCAATACGGGGGCCGGCTTCAGCTGGACCGTTCCCGCGGCGGGGCCCAGCTACCTCGCGTTCGACGCGATGCAGGAGACGTGGTGCAAGCTGGTCAACAAAGCCGCCCTCGCGAGCAACGTCGTGGCGGCCTTGTATGCCGTATCGGGTGCGAGCATCGCGCTCGATGGGTCGCCCGCCGCCGTGCAAACGTGGCTCAAGGGCGCCGAGCCAATCGCTATCATCTGCACGACTATCAACGCCATCCTCGGGGCCATGGGCCTCGTGCTCGGCTACATGGTGGATCAACAGGCGGGGAGCGTGGCCACCCAAGTCGGCGCGACCACCTTCGATCTCGGGGCGGGGAGGGCCGTGCTGAAGACGAAAGCCTCGATCGCCGCCAATTCCGCCCCCATTCTGACCCTCGACGCGAACAGCAAGCAGATCGTCCTGGCGACCAACGAGTCGTCGCCGGCGGCCCCCAAGCTTCTCCTCGATGGCACCGGCGGATTGATCGGCCTCGGCAAGGGGGTGGGCGGGCCGCAGATCACGATGGGTGACCAATTCGTCCTCCAGCTTGGCACCACCAGCTCCATCGTCCTGAACGCGACCGGGATCACCCTGGCCTCGGGGGGGCACACCATCAGCATCGGGAGCGGAGGCATCGCGATTGCAGGGACGACGATCACGATCGATGGCACGACGTCCAAGATCGGCAGCTTGGAAACCCAGATCAGCAACGTGGTGCAAGGGCTGGCTGAGGTCAAAGACGCAGCCCAACAGGCGGATCTGGCGCTCGCTGCCACGGATATGTTGACCTCGGAGGCATTGGAGCAGGCCACTGCTGCATTGGACGCTGCAAAGAAGGCGGCCGAAGCTGCAGCGGAGGCGCTCAACACTGCAAAGGAGGCTGCTCTCGCTGCTACCACGAACGTTTGAAGGACTCGTCGTACGCCGACAGGTCAGGAGGCAGCGCATCGACGCGAGGTTCGGACCAAGAAGAAAGTCGGCGAGGGGTGCTGGCTGCCTCTCCTGCGCCGCCTACCCGCTCTTCATCGCCGCCGCCATGGCTTCGAGCTCGCGGATCTTCTCCTGCGCGGCGCGATCGAGGATGTTGAACATCTCCTCGGGACTCCGTGCCTTGTCGAGCTCGGCGATCACCTTCGGGTCCACCTTGCCGTCGACGAGCGCCTTCCTCATCTCCTTGGTCGTCGCCTCGAGATCGGCGCGCTCCCTCTCGGCTGCCGCGGGATCGGCCTGGGGCACCTGCTGGTCGGCGGGAGCTCGGGGCGGCGGCGCCGGCTCCTGCAAGGCGCGAAGCCTCGCCTCGTGCTCCTCTAGCGTCGCCGGCTGCTCCGAGAGCGCTTCCTCGGCGACGTAGTACGCCTCGATCTCCTCGAAGCGGGGCCTCTTCACCGCCGCCTGCCCCCGCCACAGGAGCACCATCTCCGCCTTGTCGGTGTCGACGTGCACCGTGTCGAGGCTCATCGCCACCTCGACGAGCTTCTTCTCCGGTGCCTCGGGCCTCTCCTTGCGCTCCTCGGCGTTGTCGACGAGGCAGAAGACGCGGATCCGCTTGCCCGGCAGGGCCGTCGTCCAGCGCTGGCGCAGCGGGTGGAGCCCGCTCAGGACGATCGCCTCGTCCCCCTTGAAGTAGCCCTTCTTGAGCTGCTGGTCGGCCGGCGCGGCGTTGTAGAACCCGGGGTCGAAGTCCTTCGGGGGGAGCGGCGCGCGGAACGTCGCCCAGCGCTGGTCGCGCGTGCCTTGCAGCCTGCTCCGCTGGAGCCAGCTCGGGGCGATGGGCCCGAAGCCGGCGGGGACCGGGCGGTCCTTCGGGTCCGTCATGAGGCTGCCGGGGTACTCGATGCACGGCAGCCAGGGAATCGGCCTGCCCTCGTCGTCGGGGACGGGCTCCATCCCGCGGCCTTGCGGGTTCTGGGGGAAGGACATGCCGCCGAACGCGAGCTCCCAGCGGATCGGGATCGCCGTGAAGGGCGCGGTGCGGCCCGGGCCCAGCCGGCCGCTCACGCCCTCGACGAAGGCCCGGGGCCCGGTGACGTGCAGGGTCTTCTGGATGGGGCCCACCTGGATGGCGACCTCGTGGCTGGGGCGCGGGCGGTCGTCCGGCGTGTGGCACGTCGCGTAGACCAGCACCTCGCCGCGCGGCTTCATGGGCACGAGGTCCGTCGCGTAGGCGAGGCTGCGGCCCAGGTCGTCGAGGTGCTGCTCGTCGCCGCGCAAGGGCTTCTGCTCGTCCTTGGGCCTGGCGATCGCGGGCCCATGGGTGGGCAGGGAGAACGTCCCGCGCACGATCAGCGTGAGCGCAGGGGACGTCGGCGCGGGCGACGTGTCGTAGGGGAAGAAGACGTAGGGCGTGGTGTTGAACACGTTCATGTTGCGCGATCGCGCAGAGTACACGAACCGCGGCGCCCCGAGGAGTGAACCCGGACGTGGAGATCGCGCCACAGGCGACAGGAATAGCGAAATCCTAACCGCGCCCGGAGCGAGCCGCCGTGAACGGCGGCTCGCGGAGGAAGCGGGGGCCGCAGGTCTGCTCAACGGCGCCCGATGCGAAGCTGCACCCCCCGCTCCCTCCGCGAGCCTGCCTTCGGCGGCTTGCTCCGGTCGCGGTTAGGATTGCGTTTGCCGGCAGGTCAAGGGCGCTGGGGCGCTACATCGTGGCGATCCAGAAGATGTCGCCCGTATTGTCGTTGCCCACGAACAGCCGCCCGTCGGGCGCGAACGCCAGGGCGGCGGGCCGGCCGTGGGAGACGGTGTTGTCGTCCCAGCCGGTCGCGAAGTCGACCATACCCTGGTCCTGGCCGCTCGTGTCCGTGCTCTCACCGGCAGGCCGGTCGCGGAATCCATCGGGACCATCACCACGCGCGCGCCCGTCCACGACCCCGCCGCGCCGTGCGTCGCCACGAACGCGCTCCCCGCGTAGGGGGGAGGCCAGTGGCCGGCCTCGAAGTCGAGGCCGAAGGGGGTGTCGCCGATCAGGAAGCCGACGTCCTCGGCGGCGACGCCCCCGCAGTTCGGGGTGTTGCCCGCCGTCGTGCTCACGCCCGAGTACGGAAGGCCCTGCGTCGCGCAGCACGGGAAGCCCCAGTCGTCGCCCTCGCGGATGGGGACGAGCTTCTCCCGCCCGCCCTGCGATGCACTGTAGTCGAGCGCCAGCTCGAGGGCGAAGCACTGGTTGTGACCTCGGGCGCACCGGACGGCGATGGGGTTACGGAAGCCCTTCGCGACAATCTGCTTACCGCCCGAGGTGCCGTCGATCTCGACGATCCCGCCGTGGAAGGGGTGGGGCTCGGCGCACTGCTCGCCCTGGTCGCCGCCGTTGCCGACGAAGATGTGGCCGTCGTCGTTGACGTCCAGCGTCTTCGGCCAGTGCAGGCCGGAGGTGTAGAACGTGATGTCGACCACCGGCGTGGCGGCGCCGGAGGGCGTGCGGTCCCCCGTCTTGTAGGGGAGCTGCATGATCCGCGTCTGGTCCTGGTAGTAGAACATCCCCCCGTTGAAGAGCAGGCCCTGCGTCGAGGGCAGGCTGTCGAGGAAGACCGTCACGCCGTCGGCGTAGCCGTTCTTGTCGTCGTCGGGCAGCACGACGATGGCGTTCATCCCGCCCGCGCCGCCGCCGGTGGTGGCCGTGGTGGGCGACGCCACGAACAGCTCGCCCCCGGGCGCGAACCGCATCTGCCGCACGTTGCCGACGTTGCCGTAGTAGTGGGCGCAGAAGCCCGCGGGCAGGTGGAGGAAGTCGAGCGTCGGCAGGTTCGGATCCCCACCGGGGACGGTGACGGTGCCGGTCTTGCTGAACTGCACGGCGCCCGGCAGGGTGCACGGGTGGTGAATCGCGCCGTCGGGGAGCGGGCCCGCCTCCCACGCGACGGTGCCTGTGCTGCCGCTGGCGCCGGCGGCGCCGCCCGTGCCGCCGGGGTTGCTGGGGCAGCCGAAGAGGAACAGAGGCAAGGAAAGAAGGGAAAGACGAGCCGGGATGCGCATTGCCTCAAGCCATACCCTGCGCCCGGAAAAACTGCACGGCCCGCTCGATGGAAACGCGCAGCGGCGTGCACGGCATGCCGAGCTCGCGCCGCGCCTTTCCGACCTCGAAGAAGGGCTTCCGCTGCAAGTACGCGATCGCCTTGCGGGTGCCGCGGGGCTCGGCGTGGCTCACGAGGTTGGCCCAGGCTTCCATGCCGAAAGCCACGCTCTGGCCGAGTGTGCCAGGAATGTACAGGCGTGGGGCAGGCACGCCAGCGACCTCACAGACGAGCTTGGCAAAGTCACCGAACGTCACGTTGTGATTGCCGAGGATGTACCGCTCGCCCACGCGGCCGCGCGTCTCGGCGGCCACGTGCCCGGCGGCCACGTCGTCGACGTCGACGGCGCAGAAGCCGCCGGGGCCGGTGCCCGGCATCTCCCCGCGGAGCAGGGCGAGGATGATCTTGCCGGTGGGCGTGGGCGCGATGTCGCCGGGGCCGAAGGGGAAGGCCGGGTTGACGACCACGACGGGCATGACCTTCGCGAACTGCATCGCGATGCGCTCGGAGAGGTGCTTCGTGAGGATGTACTCGTCGGCGACGTCCTGGAGGTTCCACACCGCGGTCTCGTCGGCGGGGGAGCCGTCGTCCCGGAGGCCGACGGCGGCGATGGACGAGGTGTAGACGACGCGGCCCACGCGGGCGGCCTGCGCGGCGAGGAGGGAGGCGGTGGTGCCCTCCAGGTTGACGCGGAAGATGGGGCGCGGGTCCGGGTTCCAGACCCGGTAGATCGCGGCGAGGTGGTAGTACGTCGCGCAACCTTCGAGGGCGCGCCGCATCGCGTCGAAGTCGCAGACGTCGACGGTGACGCGCTCAACGGCGGACGGCAGGGCGTCGAGGTTCCTGGTGGGGGCGTTGGGCTCGCAGAGTGCCCGGACGGGGCGACCCTCGGCGAGGAGCTTGCGGATGACGGCGGACCCGATGAACCCGGTGGCACCACTGACGGCGGCAATCATGGGCGCACGGTAGCGGAGAAGGGTCGGGGAGGGGAGACGCGGTGCGGCAAGAGAGAATGGGAGATAGGCTCGACGTTCAACGTGAAGCTGTAAATGATTGAAAGTACAATCGTTATTGCTTGAGGAAGGCTTCCTCTGCACCGAGGAAGGCTCCCTCTGCACCGAGGAAGGCTCCCTCTGCTTCGAGGGCGACAGTCCTGGACGCCTGTGAGGGGCCCCTTTACTCGACGGCTGCCCCCATCCGCACTATGAGCGCCCCCGTGACCGTCGCCTGGATCTTCCCCGGACAGGGCTCTCAGGAGGTCGGCATGGGCAAGGCCCTCGCCGACGCCTCCCCCGCCGCCCGTCAGGTCTTCGCCCGCGCCGACGCCGCGCTGGGCGAGCCCCTCTCCCGCCTCTGCTTCGAGGGCCCGCTGGAGGAGCTCACCCTCACCGCGAACACGCAGCCGGCGCTGGTGGCCGTGCAGCTCCGCCATCGTCGCCGCGCTGCGCGAGCGGTGGCCGGGCCTCGAGGCGCCGGCGTTCGCCGCCGGGCACTCGCTCGGGGAGTACAGCGCGCTGGTCGCGGCCGGGGCGCTCGACCTCGACGACGCGGTTCGGCTCTGCCGGCTGCGCGGGGCGGCGATGCAGGGCGCGGTGCCGCCCGGCGAGGGGGGGATGGCCGCGGTCATGGGGCTGGACGCCGACGGCGTGGCGGCGCTCTGCGCGGATGCCGCGCAGGGCGACGTGCTGAGCCCGGCGAACTTCAACTCCCCGGGCAGACCGTCATCGCGGGCCACGCGCGCGCGGTGGAGCGGGCCGTCGGCCTCGCCGGCTCGCGGGGCGGCAAGGTCAGCGTGCTCAAGGTGAGCGCGCCCTTCCACTGCGCCCTGATGCGCCCCGCGGCCGAGCGCCTCGCGCCCGAGCTGGAGCGCGCCCGCTTCCAGGCCCTGGCGTTCCCTGTGATCGCGAACGTCGACGCCGAGCCCAACGCCGATCCGACGCGCGTGGCGGGCCTGCTCGTCCGGCAGATCGACGGCCCCGTCCGGTGGATGAAGAGCGTCGAGGCCATGGCCGCGGCGGGCGTGACGAAGGCGCTGGAGCTCGGGCCGGGCAAGGTGCTCGGCGGGCTGGTCAAGCGCATCGACAAGCGCATCAAGGTGCTCAACGTGACCGACCCCGAGGGGATCGAGAAGGTGGACGCCTTCTTGAAGGGCGAGGGCTGACGGCATGGAGCGGAGCGCGCTCGGGCCCAGCATTTGGAACCGCGCGCTCGGGCCCAGCATCTGGAACCGCGCGCTCGGGCCCAGCACTTGGAACCGCGCGCGCACTTGGAACCCCGCGCGTTGGAACCGCGCGCGTTGGAACCGCGCGCGTAAGCAAGCGGACCGGAGCCCCGCGCGTAAGCAAGGGGACGAGACGATCCATCCAGCCAGCCCGCTTCCGCATCATTCACCTGCCTTCAGCCTGCTCCAACCCCTGCACGAAGAGAGGATGCTGGCTGTGGCAAAGTGGAAGAGCGGGTGCGGGCTACCGGGCTGGAACGCGTGGTCCGCTTGCTGACGCGCGCGGCTCGGGTCCGCTTGCTGACGCGCGCGGTTCCAAAGTTGAGGGAGACTGACGCATGTTCGACTTGAACGGCAAGGTGGCGATCGTGACGGGCGGCTCCCGCGGCCTCGGCCGGAGCGCGGCCGAGGCGCTGGCGGCGCAGGGCGCGCACGTGGTGCTGACGTACGTGCGCGGCGAGGAGGAGGCGAGCAAGGTCGTGGAGGGCATCGCCGCCCGCGGCGGCAAGGCCGAGGCCCTCAGATGGACGTGGCCCAGATGAAGCCGAGCGAAGAGGCGATCGCCGCCGTGGCCAAGCGCCTCGGCCGGCTCGACATCCTCGTCGCCAACGCGGGCATCGCGGCGGACAACCTCCTCCTGCGGGTGAACGAGGAGGAGATCGACCGGGTCTTCGCGGTCAACCTCAAGGGCGCCATCGCGTCGGCCCGCGCCGCCACCAAGGTGATGATGCGCGCGCGCACCGGGCCGCGTGGTCTTCCTCTCCAGCGTGGTCGGCGAGATGGGCAACGCCGGGCAGGCGGTCTACTCCGCGTCGAAGGCGGCGCTCCTCGGCCTCGACCAGCACGCTCGCGCGCGAGTACGCGTCGCGCGGGCATCACCGTGAACGCCGTGGCGCCCGGGTTCATCGACACGGACATGACGACCGTCATCCCGGGCGATGAAGCAGAAGATGCTGGAGGCCATCCCCCTCGGGCGCACCGGCCGGCCCGAAGGAGGTCGCCGCTGCCATCGTCTTCCTGTGCTCGGACGAGGCGAGCTACGTCACCGGGCAGACACTGCGCGTGAACGGCGGCATGTACATGTAGCGGCGCTCCACACGCGCCCGCGAGTGCGAAAAATGCGAACGCGCTGGCTGGCATCGTCCGAAAATGGACACGCCGCTCACTTCGCTGCTGCAGAGGCCAACCCCCGATCGGCTACGTAGGGGCAGCGCTTTTCCCCGGGAGGAACGCCATGGCTGAGGGTCGCGACATCACGGCCGAAGTGAAGCGGATCATCGTGGAGCAGCTCGACGTCGAGGAGAAGGCACATCAAGCCCGAGTCGACGTTCATCGACGATCTCGGCGCCGACTCGCTCGGCCTGGTGGAGCTCGTGCTCGCCTTCGAGGAGGCGTTCGAGATCGACATCCCGGACGAGGACACCGAGAAGATCCGCACGGTGCAGGACGCGATCGAATACATCACGAACCACACCAAGGAGTACGTCAAGCGAGGAGCCCGCCCCGCGCGCGCCTTCTTCTGCGCCGGCCGCGTGGGGCGGGAGCCTGTCGCGCGGAGGGGAACGGGCACCGCCGCTCCCAGGAGCAGGCGCAGCCATCCATGCAGCGGGTCGTCATCACCGGGATCGGGCTCGTCACTCCCAACGGGATCGGGACCGAGGAGACGTGGCGCAGCGTGCTCGCCGGCTGAGTCCGGCATCGGGCCCATCACGCTCTTCGACGCCAGCCGAGTTCTCGACGCGCTTCGCCGGCGAGGTGAAGGGGTTCAACCCCGAGCAGTGGATGCCGAAGAAGAAGGTCAAGGAGATGGGCCGCTTCGCCCAGCTCGCCATCGCGGCCTCCGACCTCTGCATGAAGGACGCGGCGATCGACCTCTCGGACGCCGACCGCGACATGTGCGGCACGTTCATCGGCGTGGGCATCGGCGGGCTCGAGTTCCTCTACGCCCACTCCGTCACGCTGAAGGAGAAGGGCCCGAGCAAGCTCACCCCCTACCTCATCCCGCAGGTGATCGCGAACCTTGCCGCCGGCCAGGTCGCGATGGCGCAGAACCTCCGCGGCGCGAGCTACTGCAACACGAGCGCGTGCTCGTCGAGCGGGCACTCGCTGGGCGAGGCGTTCGAGTGGATCCGCCGCGGCAGGAGCGCGATGATGCTCACCGGCGGCGCCGAGTCGGCGGTCACCGGCCTGGGCATCGGCGGGTTCGGCGCCATGTTCGCGCTCTCGCGCCGCAACGACGCGCCCGCCCGCGCCAGCCGCCCCTGGGACAAGGGCCGGGACGGCTTCGTGTGCAGCGAGGGCGCCGGCTCGCTCCTGCTCGAGTCGCTCGAGCACGCGAAGAAGCGGGGCGCGAAGATCTACGCGCGAGGTCACGGGCTACGGCGCCTCGTGCGACGCGTACCACATCACCAAGCCCTCGCCCGAGGGGGAGGGCGCCTACCGCGCGATGCGCATGGCGCTCGACGACGCCGGGATCGACCCCAACGAGATCGACTACGTGAACGCGCACGGCACGTCGACGCCGCAGGGGGACATCGAGGAGACGCGCGCGCTCGTGAAGATGTTCGGCCAGCACGCGCTCGACAAGAAGCTCTGGGTGAGCTCGACGAAGTCGGTGATGGGCCACCTCCTCGGCGGGGCCGGCGGCGTCGAGGCCGCCCTCTGCGCGCTGGCGCTGCGCGACGGCCGCGTGCCCCCGACCGCCAACCTCGAGGATCAGGACCCGGAGTGCCCCCTCGACTACGTTCCCCTGAAGGCCCGCGAGCGGCGCCTCCGGCACGTGATGTCGAACTCCTTCGGCTTCGGCGGCACGAACGTCTCGCTGGTGCTCTCCGCGTTCTCGGGCTAGAGCCGCGCCCCCGACATGAAGTGCCCCTTCTGCGGCCACCTCGAGGACAAGGTGATCGACTCGCGATCCGCCGGGACGGGCGAGGTCATCCGTCGCCGCCGGGAGTGCGAGTCCTGCACGCGGCGGTTCACGACCTACGAGCGCGTCGAGGACGTGCTCCCGACCGTGGTCAAGAAGGACGGCCGCAGGGAGCCATTCGACCGGCAGAAGCTCGTGCGCGGGCTGCGCACGGCGTGCAGCAAGCGGCCCGTCAGCATCGAGCGTATCGAGGCGGTCGCCGATGCCATCGAGCGCGAGGTGCAGGAGCACGAGAAGCGCGAGGTGACGGCGAGCGAGCTCGGCGAGCGGGTGATGGGCCACCTCCGTGACCTCGACGAGGTGGCATACGTGCGTTTTGCGAGCGTATACCGATCCTTCCGGGACGTCGACGAGTTTCTCGTCGAGCTGGGCAAGCTGGTCAAGGCGAAGGGGGCGCCGTGACAACGGCACGGTACCCATCCGGCCCGGCCTCTAGTACATGAAGCGGGACCGATGACGAGGAAGGCGGAATCCGGAGCTCGACGCCAAGATGATGCGCGTCGCCCTCGACGAAGCGCACAAGGCAATCCCCTCGCCCAACCCGCCCGTGGGGGCCGTGGTGGTGTCGAAGGACGGCAAGATCGCCGGCCGGGCCTTCCACGCTCGCGCCGGCGAGGAGCACGCCGAGGCGCTCGCCCTCGCGCAGGCGGGCGAGGCGGCGCAGGGCGGCACGCTCTACGTCACGCTCGAGCCCTGCAACCACCAGGGCCGCACGCCGCCCTGCGTCGACACCATCCTCACGTCGGGCATCAAGCGCGTCGTCATCGGCTGCATCGACCCGAACCCCGCGGTCACGGGCGGCGGCGCCCAGCGCCTCACGGACGCGGGGATCGAGGTCGAGATCGGCGTCGACGCGGGCGAGGCCCGCGCCCTCATCGCCCCCTGGTCCAAGTTCGTCACGACCGGCCTCCCCCACGTCAGCCTCAAGCTCGCGCTCTCGCTCGACGGCCGCATCGCCACGCGCACCGGCGCCTCGAAGTGGGTCACGGGCCCCGAGGCCCGCGCCAAGGTGCAGGAGCTGCGTGCCCGCCACGATGCGGTCGCCGTGGGCATCGGCACCGTGCTCGCCGACGACCCGCGCCTCACGGTGCGGGACACGAGCATCCTGCCGGGGGGCCGCGTCCCCGTGCGGGTCATCTTCGACACGCAGCTCCGCCTGCCGCTGAACAGCATCCTGGTCCAGACGGCGCGCGACATCCCGACCTGGATCCTCACCGGCGGCGACGCGCCGGAGGACGTCGAGCACGCGCTCATCGACGCGGGGTGCGCCGTGGTCCGCGTGCCCAACTCGGCCGAGGGCCGGGTCGACGTGGCCGCTGCGCTGCGACTCGTTGCCTCGCAGGGTGTGGTCTCGCTCATGATCGAGGGCGGCGCCGAGCTCGCGGGCAGCGTCCTCGCCAGCCGCCTGGCGGACGAGCTCCACGCGTTCATCGCGCCGGTGCTCCTCGGCCCGCGCGGCCGCCCGGGCGCCGTCGACTGGGCCGGCCCCGACACGCCGAACGACGCGCCCCGTATCGTCGACCCGCGGTGGGAGCTCTGCGGCCGCGACGCGTACGTGAGCGGGCCCCTCGCGTTCCCCACGCGGGCGTGATGCTCGTCACGATGGGGCCGCGAGCGGCCCCAAGCCCCAGGCTCCTGCGGAGCCCAAGGGCCCCGCCCGCGACATCCGGCGCTGGTAGCGCTGATTACCACCAGCGCGCGGTGAGCCGCCGTGGAGGTCCCGTGCGTCGAGGAGGGGCATGGTGTGCTCGTGGAACCACTCGGCGAGGCGCCTCACACCCATGTCCCTCTTAGGATGACTTACTGGCCCAATCTCCCCGAAAGCTGTGAAACTGCGCGCCGCTTCGCGCGTAGCTCGGGCGTGGGGGCGTTTGGTTAAAGTCTCTCGGGCCGGACCACGGTCCAATCACGATGGGGCCGCAAGCGGCCCCAAACCCCGGGCTCCTGCGGAGCCCGGGCACCAGCAGACACACGAGGAGGTATCGAATGGCGATCCAGATGAGCAAGGCGTTGGCGTTCACGGCGGTCAGCGGCATGGTGGCGGGTCTCGCGGCCTGCGGCGGCTCGGCTGCCCCTGCGGCGGCTCCGGCTGCTGCGGCTGCGGCTCCGGCTGCTGCCCCCGCGGCGGCTGGCGCGGCGGCCCCGGCGGCGGCCCCGGCGAAGCACGCCTGCAAGGGCCAGAACGGCTGCAAGGGCCAGGGCGGCTGCAAGACGGACAAGAACGCCTGCAAGGGCCAGAACGACTGCAAGGGCCACGGCGGCTGCAAGATGGGCTGAGCGCCCGCGGGCCACGTCCCGTGCTGCCTCGCCGCGAAGCCGGCGAGCGGGGCAGCACGGTGACGAGGCCGGTGTCATGATGCGCTCGGCTCGGCCCATGCCCCCTGCTGCCCCCCCCACCCACCCGCAAGCGCCTCCGAGCGCCGCCGGTCACGATGGGGGGAGACCCCCCATGCCCCCCGGCCCAGCCGGTCACGATGGGGGGAGACCCCCCATGCCCCCCGGCCCAGCCGGTCACGATGGGGGGAGACCCCCCATGCCCCCCGGCCCAGCCGGTCACGATGGGGGGAGACCCCCCATGCCCCCCGGCCCAGCCGGTCACGATGGGGGGAGACCCCCCATGCCCCCCGGCCCAGCCGGTGCGCGCCTCGGCCTGCCCGACCTCGGCGTCGGCGTCGGCCTGCGCATCCCCCATTACCGCGAGATCTTCGACGAGGGCGCGGGGTATGGGGTCGACTGGTTCGAGATCATCAGCGAGAACTTCATGGTCGAGGGGGGCATGCCCCTCCACAACCTCGACCGCACGCTCGAGCGCTTCCCCGTCGTGCAGCACGGGGTCTCGCTCTCCATCGGAAGCACCGACCCGCTCGACCGGGAGTACCTGCGGAAGTTGAAGGCGCTCGTGCAGCGGACCCGCTCCCCGTGGGTGAGCGACCACCTCTGCTGGGGCGGCGCCGGCGGCGTCCACCTCCACGACCTCTTGCCGATGCCGTACACGGAGGCGGCGGTCAAATGGGTCGCCGAGCGGGCGCGCGCGGTCGCGGACGTGCTCGGCGTGCGCTTCGTGCTTGAGAACGTGTCGAGCTACATGACCTTCACGACGAGCGAGATGACGGAGTGGGAGTTCCTCTCCGCCGTCGCGGAGGAGGCCGACTGCGGGATCCTCCTCGACGTGAACAACATCTACGTCTCGGCGTACAACCACGGCTTCGATCCCGCCGCCTACGTGGACGGCGTGCCGCACCGGCGCGTGGTGCAGGTGCACCTGGCCGGGCACACGAACCACGGCCGGTACATCCTCGACACGCACAACGGCCACGTGATCGATCCGGTGTGGGACATCTACCGCCACGCGATCCGGCGCATCGGCCCCGTCTCGACGCTCATCGAATGGGACGCCGACATCCCCCCCTTCGCGGTCCTCGAGGCCGAGGCGGCGAAGGCGCGGGCCATCCGCGACGAGGCCCTCCGTGGCGACTGACTCCCTTCCCGCGGGGCTCCTTTCGGTGCAGCGCTTCCTCGCCGGCGCGCTCCGCCGCGACGCCGCCATCGCCGACGACCCGGCCCTGGCCGCCGCGACGCGCGCCCACGTCGCCGGCAACGACCGCCTCTCGCCCGCGGAGCAGGCGGACATCTACCGCGAGCAGTTCTGGCTGCGGCACGTCGAGGCGCTCACGGAGGACTATCCCGGCCTCCGCGTCGTGCTGGGGGAGGGGGCCTTCGACGCCCTGCTCCGCGCCTACCTCCACGCGCACCCCCCGCGCACGCCCTCCCTGCGCGACCTCGGCGCCGACATCGTGCCCTTCGCCGAGTCCTGGCCGGGCTTCCCGCCGGAGCACCGTGTGCTCGCGCTCGACATGCTGCGCTACGAGCACGCGTTCATCGACCTCTTCGACGGCGCCGACCCCCCGCCGCTCGACCCGCGCAAGCTGGAGGCCCTGGGGGAGGAGCCGGAGCGCGCCCGCATCGTCCTCCACCCGCTCCTGGCCCTCCTGAGGCTCGGCTACCCCGTCCACCACCACCGCCTCGCGGTCGTCGGCCTCGCAGAACGCACCGGCGCCGAGAGCTCCGCGTCGATGGATCCGCAAGCGAGCCCCGAGTCCAGCGCCGCCGCTCCCCCGCCGCTCCCCGATCCCCGCCCCGTGTGCCTGGCGCTCTACCGGCAGAGCCGCACCATCCAGTACGAGGAGCTGGAGCCCGCCGCGTTCTCGCTACTGGAGGCGCTCGCCGCCGGGGGCGCGCTGGGCGCGGCGTGCAATCGGGTGGCCGCCGGCCTCGACGAGGCGGCGGCGGAGGCGTTCGGCGACAAGATGGGGGCGTGGTTCCAGCGGTGGACCGCGCTCGGCTGGATCGTCGACGTGGCGCTGTCGTGAGGCGGCGCTAGCCCGGCCGGCCGCCGCGCCCTACGCCTGCGCGCCCTCGGCCTCTGCCTCGGCCTGCGCCACCGCGTGGTCGACCCCGTTGCGCTTGTCGCTCTCGATCTTCCCATCACGCATCGTGACGATGCGCGGCATCGACTGGGCGAAGAGCAGGTTGTGGGTGACCACGACGATCGTCGTCCCGTGCTTCTTGTTGATCTCGAAGAACAGGTCGTGCATCGCGCTGCTCGTCTGCGTGTCGAGGTTGCCCGTCGGCTCATCCGCGAGCAGGAGCTTGGGCGAGAGGACGAGCGCCCGCGCGAGGGCGACGCGCTGCTGCTCGCCGCCGGAGAGCTCGCCCGGGCGGTGCGTGACGCGGTTGGCGAGGCCGACCTCCGCCAGGAGGGCGCGGGCGGGGCCCTCCATCTCGCGGCGGCTCCGGCCCTGGATCAGGCCGGGCATCATCACGTTCTCGAGCGCGTCGAACTCGGGGAGCAGGTGGTGGAACTGGAAGACGAACCCGATGGTGCGGTTGCGGATCGCCGCGAGCTTGGCGCCCGAGAGGCCCGTCAGCTCGTCCCCGCCGAGGCGGATCTTGCCCTTGGAGGGCAGGTCGAGCGTGCCGATGCAGTGCAGGAGGGTGCTCTTGCCGGCGCCCGATTGGCCGACGATGGCCACCACCTCGCCCTGATCGATGCTGATGTCGATGCCCCGGAGCACGTGGAGCACGTTCCCCATGTGCACGAACGTCTTGTGCAGGGCGCTGACTTCGATGAGCGGCATGTCTCGTCTCTCTACTCCCAGCGCAGGCCTTCGACCGGCCGGAGCTCCGACGCGGCGAACGCCGGGTAGATGGTCGACACCAGGCAGATGAGCATCGCGGCGGCGGCGACGATCGCGTAATCGACGCCGTTCACGTTGATGGGCAGCCGGGTGATGTAATACACCTCCGGGTCCAGCCGGACGCCGAAGAGCGAGAGCCCGGTGCACGTCGCGAGGGCCGTCCCGACGCCGAAGACGGTGCCGATGCCCCCGATGATGACGCCCTCCAGCATGAAGATGCGCATGATGGCGCCGTCCGACGCGCCGAGCGCCTTCAGGATGGCGATCTCCTTGCCCTTCTCGGTCACCATCAAGAGGAGCGTGCAGACGATGCAGAAGCTCGCGACCAGGATGGCGAGCGAGAGGATGAGGAAGGTGGCGATCGACTCGAGCTTCAGCGCGGAGAAGAGGCCCTTGTTCATCTCGGCCCAGTCCCGCACCCGGAGCTCCGCCCCCTTGCCCGCGTCGGCCGGGAGCCCGACCACCGCCTTCCTGACGACCTCGGTCACCGGGTCGACGTGCTCCGGGTCGGGCACCCGCACGTCGATCTGCGTGATCTTGTCCCCGTCCTGCAGCCCGAAGAAGCTCTGCGCGTCCCCCAGCATCACGTAGGCGTGGGTCGCGTCGTACTCGTACATCCCGCTGTAGAAGATGGCGGCGACCCGGTACTTGCGGCTCCGCGGCATCATCCCCATCGGGCCGAGCTCGCCCATCGGCGAGAGCAGGCTCACCTCGTCCCCGACCAGCACGTGGAGCGAGCGCGCCAGCTCCTTGCCGATGATCACGCCGGGGTAGACCTTCTCGTTGCTCTTCAGGAACTCGCGCAGCGACGGGTCCGCGTCCGGCGCGTTGCGGAAGTCGGGCCCGTGCAGGTAGGGCTCGCCCGTGGGGCTGCCGCCGACGACCTCGTCCTGTGGGAGATCGAGGAGCTTCTCCGGCGAGACGAAGTAATCGAACTTGCCGTAGAGGATGTTCTGCTTGAGATCGATGACCTCGCCGATGGTGTCGGGGTCGATCCCCCGCACCAGCGCGCCCGCCGTGTTGGACGCGCTCGACGCCATCGCCTCGCCGCCGACCACGGGCGTCGCCGCGCCGCCGCCCGACTCCAGGAGCGTGTTGCGCACGACGGAGAGCTTGTCCTGCCAGTGGCCGAAGCCGCCGGGCCGGTCCACGTCCACCACGATCTGCCCGTTGTTGGCGAGCATCTTCCGCTTCAAATCGTGGCCGAAGCCGCCCATCACCGACCGCACCGAGCAGAGCGCGCACGAGCTGACGGCGACGCCGCCCATCGAGAGGATGGAGATGGCGGTCAAAAACCCGCTCTTGGTCGCGCGCACGTGCCGCGCGCCGACGAACGAGGAGAAGGCGCGCCCCTCGAGCCCGTCGAGGATGAACGGGAGGATGGCGGCCAGCACGATGAGGAGGAAGGGGACGCCCGAGAGGAGGGCGCCGAAGTGGACGATCTCGCGCGACCAGCGGAAGGGCTCGTTCTTCGCGACCGGGTGCAGGGCGGAGAGCAGCGTCAGCACGCCGAAGGACACGCCGAGCTCGGCCCCGATCCACCAGAAGTGCGCGCGCACGCGCCGGTCCGTGCCGGAGGCGCCGGGCTGGCTCAGCGCGAACAGCCCGCCGCCCACCACCACCGCGCCCAGGCGCGCGGGCCAGTCGATGCGCGGGCCGAGGTGGGTCATCAGCTCGGGCGCGTGAACGCCGAGGCCGAGCAGGAAGACGCCGGCGGAGAGCAGCCCCGCGAGCAGGAGGGTGAGGCCGAGCTGGGCGATGACCGCGCCGGCGAGGCCCCAGTGGCCGCGGTCGCCGTCGCGGACGGGCGCGCCCGGGCGGGTGTTGCCCCTCGTGATGGCGATCACGCCGCGATAAAGGAGGAGCAGCACCGAGACCGCGACGACCGCGAAGAGGGCGTAGAGCGGGCGGGAGAGGCCCGCGATGCCCACCGTCTCGGTCACGGATCCCCGTCGGAGGGCGCTCCCGGGCGCCCTCCAGGTTGGTCGCTGACCGACTGGCCGCCCTTCTGCAGCTTGCCGCCCGCGGCGGCGAGCAGGTAGCTCTCGATGAACGCGTCGAGCTCGCCGTCGAGCACGCCGTCGACGTTGCCCGTCTCGCTGCCCGTCCGCACGTCCTTGACCAGCCGGTAGGGCGCGAGCACGTAGTTGCGGATCTGGCTGCCGAAGTTGATGGCGCTCTTGCTCGCCTGGTAGGCGGCGTTCTGCGCCTCGCGCCGCTCCAGCTCCTTCTCGTAGAGCTTGGCCTTCAGCATCTTCATCGCCATGGCGCGGTTCTGGTGCTGGCTCCGCTCCGCCCGGCAGACGATGTTGATGGTCGGGTCCGGCAGGTACCGCAGGCGGACGGCCGTCTCGACCTTGTTCACGTTCTGCCCGCCCTTGCCGCCGGCGCGCATGGTCGTGATCTCGACGTCCTTGTCGTTGATCTGGACGTCGATGTCCTCGTCGCTGTCGGGCGTCACCTCGACCGCGGCGAACGCCGTCTGCCGCGTGTGGTCCGCGTTGAACGGGCTCATCCGGACGAGGCGGTGCACGCCGATCTCCGAGCGGAGGTTGCCGTAGGCGCTGTCGCCGGCCACCGTGAACGAGACGTCGTCGATGCCGGCCTCGTCGCCCTCCTGGTAGTCGATGATCTCGGTCTTGTACCCGCGCCGCTCGCAGAAGCGCAGGTACATCCGGAGCAGCATCGAGGCCCAGTCCTTCGCGTCCGTGCCGCCGGCGCCCGGCTTGATCCGCACGATGGCGTTCGCCCGGTCCGCCGGGCCGGAGAGCATCCGGTCGAGCTCCGCCTTGCGCAGCCGGACCTCGATCGCGGCCGCCTGCACGGCGGCGTCGGCGATCGCCCCCTCGTCCCCCTCGGCGGCGCCGAGCTCCAGGTACTCGGCCACGTCGTCGATCTCGCGGCCGAGCTTCCTCGCCAGGTCGAGCTTCTGCTCCACCTGCGTCCGCCGGCGGAGGACCGCCTGGGCCTTCTCGTTGTCGCGGTAGAACCCGGGGGCGAGGGTCGACTGCGTCAGCTCTTCGAGCATGCGTTCGAGTTTAGGGACGTCAAAGATGCCCCCTTAGCGCCTCATAGCGCCTTTTGAGGTCGGAGATGGTGTCCCGCGTCTCGGCAAGCATGACGGGGGGCATTCTATTCCATTCCCGCCCCGAGCGCCACCCCGGACGAGTACGCCGGCCCCGGGTAGGTCCCCGGAACTCTTCGCGTTACCTCCCCGGCGAAGCAAACCCGAGACCGGGGAGCCCTCTCGCTGCACCAGGGAGCCCTGTCCCTGTACCGAGTCGACCGCTCCCTGCACCAGGGAGCCCCGACCCCGCACCAGGGAGCCCCGTCCCGGCACCGGGGGCCCCTCTCCCTGCACCAGGGGACGCTCTCCCTGCACCAGGGAGCCCCGTCCCTGCACCGGGGGCCCCTCTCCCTGCACACGGGAGCCTCGTCCCGGCACCGGGGGACGCTCTCCCTGCACACGGGAGCCTCGTCCCGGCACCGGGGGACGCTCTCCCTGCACCAGGGAGCCCCGTCCCGGCACCGGGGGCCCCTCTCCCTGCACCAGGGGACGCTCTCTCTGCACCAGGGAGCCTCGTCCCGGCACCTGGGAGCCCAGCCCCTGCACCGGGGAGCGCTCTCCCCGCACCACGGAGCCCAGCCCGTGCACCGAGTCGCGCCCTCCCCGCAGCGGGGGCCCCGCTCACCGCCGCGTGGCCCGCCCCTTCGGGTCCCACACGACCTTCCCCGCCCGCACCGTCGCCTCGCACGTGAGCCGCACCTTCCCCTCCACGCGCGCCCCCTTCACGTCCGCGAACGTGAACGCCCCCTCCTCGGGGCGGATCAGCGCCACGTCCGCCTCCAACCCCTCCGCGAGCCGCCCGAGATCGTGCCTCCCGATCGCGTCCGCCGGCGCGACGGTGGTGCGCCGGATCAGGTCGTCCACGCCCATGCCGGCGGCCGCGAGCTTCGACATCACCTCCAGGATGTCGTGCATCGACCCGTGGCGGCTCTCCCGGTGCGTGTCCGTGCTGATGGTGTCGGGCGGGAGCCCCTGGGCGATGGCCGGCACCGCCTGGCGGAAGACGAAGCTCGCGCCCCCGTAGCCGACGTCGAACAGGATCCCGCGCTCGTGCGCGCGCGCCACGTACGGGTGGAGGTGGCCCGCGGCGTCGACGATGGGCGTCCGCCCCTTCACGTCGGCGTAGCAGTGCGTGTAGAGGTCGCCCGGGCCGAGGTGGCGGAGCAGCAGATCCTCGAGCGAGAGGGGAGGCGTGTGGGAGCCGAAGTCGACCATGACGCGCGTGCCGGTCGCGCGGGCGGCGGCGACGGCGCGCGTGACGGGCTCCCATCCGCCGCCGGTGAAGTGCGCCACCTTCACCCCCACGACGAGCTCGCGGTGCGCCTCGATCGCCCGCGCCGTGGCGTCCGCGTCCATGTCCCCGACGTCCTGCTCGGACCCGCGCCCGCGCATCCCCCAGCCGACGATGTTCAGGAACGCGAGCGCCCGCGTCACGCTGTGCGACAGGACGTGCTCGCGCAGCACGTCGAAGGTGCGGTGCCCGGCGCTCCCGGCGTCGACGACGGTGGTGGTGCAGGACGCAGGGGCGAAGTCGTCGGGGAGGACGGCGAGGGGGCTGTCCGAGAGGTAGTGCTGCTTGTCGGGGCCCGCGAAGATGTGCGTGTGCAGGTCGATCAGACCGGGGGCGACGAGCAGGCCCTCGGCGTCGAGGACGGCGTCCGCGTGCGCGAGGTCGATCCGGGGCGCGATGGCGACGATGTGGCCGGCGGAGATCCCGATGTCCACGCTGCGCCGGCTGCCGTGCTCGGGGTCGACGACGGTGCCGTGGGCGACGACGAGGTCGTAATGCGGGGGTGACGCGGGCGCGGCCGTGGCGGAAGGGAGCGCGGGCGCGGCGGGTGCGTGTACAGGTGTGGATGGCGATGGAGCGGGAGGAGGCGGCTCCGCGCCGTGGGCGCAGGCGGCGAGGGCGAGGAGGAAGGGCAGGGCACGCATCATGAGCCGACGTCCACACCATCGTACCCAAGGCGAACGTCGCCCACACCCGCGCACCAGAAATCGGAAAAAGATGGCGCATCGGAACTAGGCGCGCCTCCGGGTGGTAAGCTCAGCGACCAGTGGTGGACGACCTGCTCCCCCGCGTCCGGCGCACGGGCTACCTGCAGCTCGAAGGGGCGCCCTTCATCGGGCGGCAGGGCGAGATGGCCGCGCTGGCCGAGGCGGTGGGGCGGAGCCGGCTGACGACGCTGGTGGGGGAGGCGGGGGTGGGCAAGACGCGCCTCGCCCTGCGGTACGCGGCGGCGTCGCGGTCGGCGTACGAGAGCGTGTGGTTCTGCGACCTGCGGGACGCGCACGACCCGGAGGGGATGAGCGCGGCGGTGGCGCGGGCGCTCAGCATCGCGGAGGAGGCCACGGTGGTCGGCGACGCCGCCGTGACGGCCGTCGGGCGCGCGCTCGCGGCGCGGGGGCGGGCGCTGGTGGTGCTCGACAACCTCGACCCGCCGCTCCTGGAGGGCCCGGACGTCGTCCTCGCCTGGCTGGAATCTGGCGAAGGAGGCGCACCTGCTCGTCACGGGCCGCCAGCCGCTCTACCTGCTCGGCGAGGAGCTGGTCGAGCTTCGCCCCGTTCGCCCTGCCGGCGGACGGAGCGGAGGCGGGGGCCGGCGGCACGGACGCGGTCAGCCTCTTCGTGGAGCGGGTGCGGGCGCTGCGGCACGGCTTCGCGCCGACGGAGGAGGAGGTGCGCGCCATCGCCGAGGTCGTGCGGCGGGTGCGCGGCGTGCCGCTCGCGATCGAGCTCTGCGCCTCCCGCTACGTCGGCGAGCGCCGCCTCACCCTCAAGCCGCGTACGGTGAGCCTCGTCGACCCCATCGCCTGGAGCTTCCACAAGCTGGACCCGGCCGAGCGCGAGGCGCTGGCGCAGTGCTCGGTCTTCCACGGCGGCTTCACGCTCGAGGCGGCCGAGCGCGTCGTCGCTCTGCCCGGGGACTCGTGGACGGCAGCGAGGGACGTGCGCGACGTGCTCGGGACGCTCGTGCAGAAGGGGCTGATCCAGCCGCTCCGCAAGGACGCGGCCGGGGTTCGCTTCACGGTCTGCGAGGGGATCCGCGCGCACGGCGCCGTCGAGCGGAGCGAGAGCGTCGAGGGCGCGGGCGCGCCGTGGCGCCACGCGCAGCACTACCTCGCGCTGGCATCGGGTCCGCTGGTCGATCTACCGGAGGAGGCAGGGGCGGCGCGCGCGCGGGCGGAGCTCGCGGCCGAACGCGAGAACCTCGAGGCGGTGCTCGCCTTCGGCGCGGCGGAAGGGCGGCGTGACATCGTGCTGCGCGCGGCGATCGCGCTCGACGTCGTCTCGTCGGGCACGGGGCTGTGCCGGGCGCAGCTCGCCCACCTCGACGCGGCGCTCGGCTCGGCGGGCGCCATGGACCCGGTGATGGTCGGGCGCGCGCTCGGCGTGCGCGCGGGGGCGCTGCGCGCGCTCGGGCGGCTCGCGGAGGCCGAGCGCGACGCGCGGACGGCGCTCTCGCTGGCGACCCGGGCGGGCAGCTCGAGGCAGGTGGTCGCGATGCACCTCGCGGTCGGCGGCGCGTGCTTCCAGCTCGGCGACCTGGCCGAGGCCCTCGCGTGCTCGCAGGCCGCCGCGCAGGCCGCGCGCGAGGGCGGCCACCGGGCGGAGGAGCCGCTCGCCTTGCAGCAGATCGGCGCCGTCCTCCAGGCCATGGGCGATCCCGACGAGTCGCGCGCGCACTACGAGGCCGCGCTCAGCCTCGCGATGGAGCGCAGGGACGAGGTGGCCGAGGCGCGCGCGTCCATGGGCCTCGGCTCGTGGCACCTGGAGATGGGCGACGCCGAGCGCGCCGAGGCGTTCTACGACCGAGCGCTGCTCATCGCCCGCCACGGCGGCATGAGCCGCAGCGCGCGCATCGTGATGGGCTACCTGGGCGTGCTCCACTTCGACGCCGGCCGGCTGCAGGAGGCCGAACGCTGGCTCGACAACGCGGCGCAGGCCTCGCGCACGGTCGGCGATCTGCGCGTCGAGGGGATCTTCGAGGGCATGCGCGGCGCGGCGCTCGCCTCGCTGGACCTGGTCGACGAGGCCCGCCGCGCCTTCGCGCTGGCGAAGCAGCTCCTCCGGTACAACCCGTACTTCCTGGGCGTCATCGCGGTGCACGAGGGGCACCTCGACCTGGCCGAGGCGCGCGAGGCGCGGGCCGAGGGGGGAGGAGAAGGGCGCGCGAGGGCGTCGGTGCGCGCGGCCGCGCGGCGCATCGCCGAGGCCGAGGCGATGCACGGCGAGGCGCCCCCGCTCGTGCAGCGATCGGACGACGCGCGCATCGCGACGAGGATCCTGCGGCGCGCGATCGGGCTGCAGAGCTGAGGCGGCTGCGCGCCCCTCACCGGCCCCCGTGGGCGTTGGCCTACCGTCTTTCTCGCGCAGACCTCACCCCCGGGCCCCCCTCTCCCTGGTCCGGCTGTTCTCTCCCATGACGTTTTGCTGAGGGGCCGCACCAGGGAGAGGGGGGAGACGAAGACGTTACTCCCCCCTCTCCCTCGCCGTCTGCGTTCGAGAAGGCACAACGCCTTTCGAGGGAGAGGGGGGCCGGGGGGTGAAGTCTGCGGGAAAACGCAGCCGCGACTACTTCTTCGGCTTGTACGGGTTCGTCATGTCGGGGTCCGGCGCGGGCTCCGGTGCAGGCGCGAGGACCGGGGAGGGCGCCGGCCTCTCCGCCGGGCGGGACGTGGGCTTGGGCTTCGGGAGGGGACCCTTGCCGAGCTTCGGCGGATCCGCGGGGGGCAGGGCGGAGACGGGGGTCGCCTCCACCGCGGTCACGGTTGCCGTCGGCGTCGCGGTGGGGGGAGGCGGCGCCGGGGCGGGGGCCGCGGACGGGGATGGTGGGGGAGCGTGCACCCCGCTCGCCGCGGGGGCGGGCGGCGGGGTTTGTTCGTTGCCGCGCACCAGGAACACGACGACGCCGAGGGCCGCGACCACGCAGCCCACGCTGAGGGCGACGATCTGGGGCGTCCGGCTGGGGGGCGGGGCCGGTGGCAGGTGGAACGCCTCGATCGACTTGCTCGGCGTCGTCCCGTCCTCGGAGAACGGCCCGGCGTGCCCCGACGAAGGCGCCGGCGCCGGCGTCTCCACCGGCGCGGGCGCGGGCGTGGGCGTGGGGGCCTGCTGGCCGGCCTTCGCGGCCCGGATCGCGGCCTTCGCGGCGTCGCAATCCATGAGCAGCGTCTCGTGCTCGTCGTCATCGTCCGCCATCGGCTCGACGGGCGTCTCGTCGAGCGGCTCGGGCACGATGTCGAGGCGGGGGGCGGACGGAGGCCTCGGGGTCGCGACCGGCGCGAGATCCGGCTGCGAGCCGCGCGAAGGATCGTAGGCGGGCGCGCTCGCCGGCATGGGCGTCGGCCCTCCCTCCGGAGCGAGCGCGTCGATTTGCGCGGCCGCGGGCGGCGGCGTCCCGTCCCGCGGCCGGCCGACGTACGACGAAGCCGGCCGGTCGAGCGGGATCTTCATCGTCACGTCGTACCCGGGGGGCCGCCCTGCGGCCCCGGGGTTCGCGGCCGCCTGCGGCACCGACGCGACGGC
The DNA here is from genome assembly GCA_963827955.1 of uncultured delta proteobacterium. Lineage (GTDB taxonomy): Bacteria > Myxococcota_A > Polyangia > Polyangiales > Polyangiaceae > CAWHDJ01. The sequence goes on from CAWHDJ010000019.1 coordinate 625,505, forward strand.
ACGCGGGCTCGCGCCCCGCGCCTCGCCGGGCTTCACCCCGCTCAGCTTCGGCATGCTCGGCTCGCTGTGCGCGAGCCACGCGCGAACGCTGTCGCGCTGCGCGGCGATGTCCTCGCCCAGCGCGCTCTGCACGTACGCCGCCACCTCGCGCGGCGAGGCCACGCCGAGGTCCGTCGTCGAAGCGTGCGCCGCCTCCCGCGCGGCGCGCTCGAGCGCCTCCGCCATCTCGGCGGCGGAGAGGAAGCGGTGGTCCCGGTCGCGCTCCAGCGCCTTGGCGCAGACGCAATCCAGCGACGGGTGCACGCCGGGCAGCGCCTGCGAGAGGCGCGGGATGGGCTCGATCGTGATCCGCTGGAGGGTGATCGCCTCGCTGTCCGCCTTGAACAGGCGGCGCGCGGCGAGCACCTCCCACAGGATGATGCCCATCGCGAAGACGTCGGCCCGGCGGTCGACGTCGCCCGCGCGCGCCTGCTCCGGCGACATGTACGCGAGCTTGCCCTTGAGCCGGTCCGCGCGGGTGTTCTGCAAGCGCGAGGCCGCGTGGGCGACGCCGAAGTCGGTGATGCGGGAGCAGCCGTCGACCCCGACGAGCACGTTCTGCGGCGAGACGTCCCGGTGCACGAGGTGGACGGGGGAGCCCTGCGGGTCGACCAGCTCGTGCGCGGCGTGCAGGCCGGCGAGCGCGTCGAGGACGACGCGGATGAGCACGGGGCGCGGGATTGGCTGGGCCTTGGCGAGGGAGCGGGCCATGAGGCGCGCCAGAGTGTCGCCCTCGACGTACTCCATCACGAGGTAGTAGCCGCTGTCGCTTTGCCCGACCTCGAGGATGGGCACGACGTGCGGGTGGTGGATGCCCGCGGCGAGGCGCGCCTCGTCGAGGAACATCTCGATGAACTCCTCCTCGCTGGCGAGGTGGGGGTGCAGGCGCTTGATCGCGACGAAGCGCTGGAAGCCGCCGACGCCGCCCAGCCGGCCGAGGAAGACGGTCGCCATGCCGCCGGAGGCGAGCTCGCCGATCAGCTCGTAGCGGTCGAGCTTCCGCTTCGCGTCGGTCGGGTCGAGGAGGCGTACCTTGGCCACCGTGCCCTCCCGTCAGAACGCGCCGGCGGCGCCGAGCGCTGCGCCGCGATCCAGGACAATCGCGGTCGGTTCCGCGGGCGGGGGCTTGGCCCCGCTCTTCCACCGCGTGAAGATGGCGAGCACGACGGTGACGGCCGCCGTGCCCGCGGTCGCGCCGACGAGCGCGTTGGTGCGCGTCTGCTTCGAGAGTCCCTCCTGATAGAGCGGGCAGCTCGGCCCCTTGCCTGCGCAGGCCATCATGACCGCCGCGGTGCCGGGGTTGTTGATGGTGTCCACGCCGCTCCAGAGGGTGGCCGCGCCGAGCGCGACGGTCGCGCCGGCCCCGATCCCGAAGAACACCGGCGAGATCCCCTTGCCCTCCTCGGGCTTCGGCTCGTCCGCCGTCTTCGGGTCATCCGCCGGCGGGCCGCCCGTCGACGGCGCGGCCGGAGCGACGGGCACGGGAACGTCTGCGGGCGGGGGAGGGGGCGCCGCCTTCTTTCCGGGCGGGTCGAACGAGAGGTCCCCCTCGCCGGCGACCTTGGCCTCGACCGTCTCCGCCGGCCCGTCCACCGCCGCGCCGCTCGCGTCGACGAACGCCGACGCCACCGTCGCGTTGCCCGGATCGAGGTAGACAGCCCAGCTCTTCGCGGGCTCGCCCGGGATGCGCGTCGTCGTGTCGCCGGCGACAATCGAGAGCGTGCAAGGTGCGCTGCAGTGCACGTGGAGCTTATGGAGGACAGGCTCGTACTTCTCAATCGTGTCCTTCGCGAGCTTCGCCGTCGCCGCGTCGCCCGGGTACCGGGCCAGCGCCGCTGCCGCCAGCGTCGCGGCGCGCGCCCCCTGGCTCGCGTCCGAGCGCGCGCGGATCGCCTGCCGCAGCGCCTTCGGGCTGGGCACGACGGCGTCCGCCTCCTCGAAGTGCGCGGCCGCGCCCTCGTAGTCCTTCTTCCGGAACGCCGTCACGCCGGCGTCGAACTCCTTCGACGCCTTCGCCAGGTGCGCGGGGTCCGCCGGCTGGTGACCGCCGTCGGCGCGTGCCACCGGCGCGGCAAAGGAGCCGGCGGCCAGCACGGCGGCGAGGACGAGGCGGCGCATCGGCGCGGCATCCTTCCTTCTCGGCACGAGGGAGTCAAATGGCACGGGGCTCCTGGAGCGTAGCCGAGATTGCCGCGTCGATGAAGCAGCCCGGGTGAATTGTTCCACCGTCACCATACGGTGACACACGGCTCGGACAGCGCCCCTCTCGCCCCCGGCGCGCACGGGCGTCGCGCCCCACGCCCTCACCCCGGCGGCGGCAGCACCTTCAGGTACACCTCGTCCACCGGCAGCGCGCACCCCACGGACGCGAGCGCAATCGTCTCGCCCGGCCCCCGGCTGCGCATCAGCCACGACCCGTCGGGCTGCTTCACGAAGTGGTCGACGTGGACCTCGTGCTGCGACACGAGCACGTACTCCTTGAACGACGGGATCGTCCGGTAGTGCTCGAACTTTCTCCCGCGGTCGTAGGCCTCGGTCGAGTCCGAGAGCACCTCGAAGATGACGTGGGGGTTGAGGAGCGTGTCCCCGTCCAGCTCGCGGTTGCCGCAGACGATGGTGACGTCCGGGTACGTGTAGAGGTCCGCGGCCACGACGCGCACGCGCATGTCGGATGGGTAGCCCCGGCAGGGGCGGTCTCGAAGCGCTACCCCGAGGAGCGCGATGATGTTGAAGACGAGGAGGTTGTGCTCCTCGCTCCCACCCGCCATCGCGAAGACCTCGCCCCGGTAGTAGGCGTGCTTCTCCGGCTGGGCGCGCTCCCAGGCCAGGTACTCCTCGGGCGTCAGCTTCATGGGCATCGCGGCGGTCATCGTGGAGCCCAGCGTAGCATCCGCGCCCTTGGCACGGTCCTCTCTCGGGCGGCGTCTCGGCGCCGCGGCGGCGGACGAAAGAAACCCCCGGCTCGGCCCCGAACCCGCACCAGCTTCCCACGAAACTCCCGTGATCCCTGGGGATTCCGACCGCATTGCCACGCCGTTGTACGGGTAGGCCAGCCCGTCGTATTGGGTGGCCAGCCCGTCGTACTCGGTCGCCAGCCGGTCGGCGCCATCCGTGCGCGGCACAAACGGATCCGCAAAAGCTGCGCGTCGAGGCGCAACGACCACGTCGCGCCGTCGGCGCGGCGCCGGAACGACGCTCGCGGCGCTCGCTGGCACGGGCGGTGCTCGGCGGACGATCATGCTTCACGTCCCGCCGTGCTCCCGTGCTCGACGCGTCGCCATCGACCTCGCCACGTGATTCTCGCGAACATCCCGCTCCCGATCCTTGCCCTCGGCGCTCCGACTGCCACACCCCACCCGGAGGAGACGATGAGCACCGCCCCGACAGCGCCTCGATCCGACGGGCGCGGCGCGGCGGCGACGAGGCTCGACGACGCGGCCGCGTCGCCGCGCGGCCTGACCGAAGAGGAGGCGCGGCGGCGCCTCGCCACGGTCGGCTTCAACGAGATTGCCGAGGAGCACGCCAGCGCCGTCAAGAAGCTCCTGTCGTACTTCTGGGGCCCGATCCCGTGGATCATCCAGGTCGCCGCGATCCTCTCGGCGGCGGTCCGGCACTGGGCCGACCTCTCGGTCATCGCCGCGCTGCTCGTCGTCAACGCGGGCGTCGGCTTCTGGGAGGAGTACCAGGCGGGCAACACCATCGCGGCGCTCAAGGCCAAGCTCGCGCTCCGGGCGAAGGTCCGGCGCGGCGGCGCGTGGTCCACGGTCCCCGCGCGCGAGCTCGTGCCCGGGGACCTCGTGCGTGTCCGCCTCGGCGACGTCGTGCCCGCGGACGCGCGCCTCTGCGAGGGCGAAGCGCTCCAGGTCGACCAGTCCGCGCTGACGGGCGAGTCGCTCCCGGCGACCCGCGGCCTCGGCGACGTCGTGTTCGCCGGCTCCGTGGTCAAGCGCGGCGAGGTCGACGCGACCGTGGAGGCGACCGGCAAGGACACCTACTTCGGCCGGACCGCGCGCCTCGTCGCCGAGACGCGCACCGTCGGCCACTTCCAGCTCGCCGTCCTCAAGATCGGCAACTACCTCATCGCGCTCGCCCTCGCGCTCGTCATCCTGATCCTGGGCGTGGCGCTGTTCCGCGGCGACGCGATGGTCACGACGCTGCAGTTCTCGCTCATCCTGACGGTGGCTGCCATCCCGGTCGCGATGCCCACGGTGCTCTCCGTCACGATGGCCGTCGGGGCGCGCCTGCTCGCGCGCAAGGAGGCCGTCGTCGCCAAGCTGGCGAGCATCGAGGAGCTGGCGGGGATGGACGTGCTCTGCTCCGACAAGACCGGCACGCTCACCCAGAACCGCCTCACGCTCGGAGAGCCGTTCACCGCCCCCGGCGTCTCCGCGGACGAGATCCTCGGGTGCGCGGCGCTCGCGTCGCGCGCCGAAGACGAGGATCCGATCGACCTCGCGGTCCTCTCGGGGGCGAAGGGCGGCATCGGGGGAGAGGTGATCCACTTCACGCCCTTCGACCCCGTGGGCAAGCGCACCGAGGCGACCGTCCGCGGCCCGGACGGGGAGGTCTTCCGCGTCTCGAAGGGGGCGCCGCAGGTGATCCTCGCGCTCTCCGAGGACGGCGCCGCGCTCGCGCCGCGCGTGACCGAGGCGCTCTCCGCGTTCGCCGCGCGGGGCTTCCGTTCGCTCGGCGTGGCACGCGCGCAGGGGGAGGCGGGGCCCTTCCGCTTCCTCGGCCTCGTCCCCCTCCTCGACCCCCCGCGGGAGGACTCGAAGGAGACGCTCGCGAGCGCCGCCGCGCTCGGCATCCGGGTCAAGATGATCACGGGCGACCAGCTCGCCATCGCCCGCGAGATCGGGCGCCGGGTGGGGCTCGGCGGGGAGATCCTCGACGCCTCCGGTTTCGCGGGCGCGTCCGTCGAGGAGGCCGGCCCGCTCGCCGACGCCATCGAGCGCGCGGACGGCTTCGCCCAGGTCTTCCCCGAGCACAAGTACCACATCGTCCACGTGCTCCAGAAGCGGGGGCACATCGTCGGGCATGACCGGCGACGGGGTGAACGACGCGCCCGCGCTCAAGAAGGCCGACGCCGGCGTCGCCGTCTCCGGCGCCACCGACGCCGCGCGCGCCGCGGCCGACCTCGTGCTCCTCTCGCCCGGGCTCTCCGTCATCATCGACGCCGTGGAGGAGAGCCGGCGCATCTTCCAGCGCATGACGAGCTACGCGATCTACCGCATCGGCGAGACCATCCGCGTGCTCGTCTTCATGACGCTCTCGATCCTCGTCTTCAATTTCTACCCGGTCACGGCGGTGATGATCGTGCTCCTCGCGCTGCTCAACGACGGCGCGATCCTCTCCATCGCCTACGATTGCGTGAAGGGCTCCGATTGGCCCGAGAAGTGGAACATGCCGGAGGTGCTCTTCGTCTCGACGGCGCTGGGGCTCGGGGGCGTCGTCTCGTCGTTCGGGCTCTTCTACGCCGCGGAGCGCGTCTTCCACCTCGACCGGGCGACGATCCAGACGCTCATCTACCTCAAGCTCTCGGTCGCCGGTCACTTCATGATCTTCGCGACCCGGACGCGCGGGCCCCTCTGGTCGACGCGGCCGGCGCCCATCCTGCTCGCCGCGGTCGTGGGCACGCAGGTCGCCGCGACGATCATCGCGATCTTCGGGCTGTTCATGGCGCCCATCGGGTGGACCTGGGCGCTCGCGGTGTGGGGCTACGCGGCCGTCTGGCTCCTCGTGAACGACCGGATCAAGCTCGCCGCCTACCGGCTGATGGCGGGCAGGTCCGCGATGCTCGCCGTCAAGCCCCCGCCGGAGGTCCACGTCGGGCCCTGACATGGGATCCCGCCAACGCGTGGCTTTTGCTTCACGCCCCCTCGAACAGCTCCGCCACCTTCTGCACCACGGCCGCCCGCCGTACCCATTGGTCGAGCACCGACGCGTCCGTGCACCGCGCGATCCGCTCCCGCGCCGTCTTGGTGATCCGGATCCCCCGCGCCTCGAGCACCGCGATCACGGCGGAGGCGAGCCCTTCGCTCCGCCCCTCGTTCCGCCCCTCGTTCCGCCCCGCTGCGAGCACCGCTTCGAGGTCCTCGTAGCCTTGCCGCTGGAGCAGGTTGGTGAGCGTGGCTCGCTCGGCCTCGTCGCGGTCGTAGAGCGCCTCGACACGCACGGGGTTCTTCAGCACCCCCGGCGCTGTCAGCAGCTTGCCGGGCAGCACGGTCCGAGCCCTCTTGCCGGGCTCATGGACCTCGACGCGCCTCGGGCCGGTGAGGCGGACCACCCAGAGGTACTTCGTCCCAGCCGCGAGCAGGTCCGCGATCTTCTCTTCCAGCTTCTCTTCGTCCTGTCCGGCGTCGGCGTACTCGATCGCCAGGTCGGGGGCGCCCTTCACCCAGCCGGGCTGGTCCGGCACGTTGCCGACCGCGACGTCGGGGGCGCGCAGCGTTCCCGGCTCGGGCGAGTAGCCCGTATCGACGCCTGCCTCCTTCACGGCAGGATCCCATCCGACCACCGAGAAGCCCATGCCGTTCGGTCCCGTCCCGCGGCCCCCGGTCGGCAGGCAGAGGATGGCGTGGCCGTTCGACAGCTCGTACGGGATCCCCCGAGCGGAGGTGCTCCGCGCGGAAGGGGCCGCGGCCCATGGGCGCAGGCTTCGAGCGCATCGGCCCGAGGCTAGCACGAGGGCATGCCCGGCGCCGGGTCGCGGATGGCTCGTCGATCCAGGTCCCCCCGACCCCCGGTTCCCGTTGCACCACGATGACGCGGGGTCAGCGGAGCTTCAGCACCCGGACACGGTTCCTCGAGACCACGTAGAGGCGGCCGTCCCGGCCCATGGTCAGGTTGTCCACGTCCCCCGTCTGGACGAACCCGAGCTTGGTCCCCGTCGCGTCGTAGACCGTGACGCTTCGCCCGGTGCCGAGGAAGATGCGCCCCTTTTCATCGACGGCGATGCCTCCGTCCCCGTGCGCGTCGATGCGCGTCTTCAGCTTCCCGTGTGCATCGACGACGTTGATGCACCGGAAGCGCTCGGCGAGGTACACGCTGCCTTGCTGATCCACGGCGACGCGATCACCGAGGCCGCTCCCGAGGGTGAAACCCTTCCAGGCAGCGAGGAGCCTGCCGTTCTTGTCGAGCTTGCGGAGGGCATCCGAGCGCGGTGGAAAGACGTGGTTGCCGACGCCGATCCACGTGGTGGCGCCTTCGTTCCCGGCGTAGACCGTGTTCGTCGCATCGACCGCGATCCCGGTGTAGGAGAGCCGTGGCTCCTGGCTCGGCACCGTCTTGACGACCTTGCCGTCGGGGAGGGACAGCTCGAGGAGCTCGCCCATGCGCGAGACCCAGAGGTGCCCGTCGTTCGTCGCCGCGATGCTCGGGATCGCGTTACCGTGCCTGCCCTCCTCGACCCGGAAGGCGGCGAGGAACTTCCCCGAAGCGTCGAACCTCTGGATGCGCAGAGATCCGTACTCCGCGACGTAGATGTCCCCGCTCGGATCGACCGCGATCGCGCGCGCGTCGTCGAGCTGGCCGGGGCCGCGGCCCTGCTCGCCGAACTCGAGGGTGATGTCGCCGAGGGCGTTCGGCTCGGCGGTGGGCGCGGCGGGCGCGGCGGGCACGGGAGGGGGCGCGGCGCGCGGTGGTTCCGGGGCAGGCGCCGCCCTCGGTGCGTCCGCCGCCGGCGTGGCTCGCGTCGTCGCGGTCGTCGGCTCCGGAGGCGGCGCCGGAGCAGGGCTCTGGGCCGGGCGGCGGAGGAGCACCACCAGCGCGAGGGCGCCGAGGACCACCGCCGGCGCGCCGATCGCGGCCAGGACCAGCGCGGACGGCTTGCCGGTGCCCGCGGCCTTCGCGCCGTCGCGGGGCGCCTCGCGGTCGGTCTCCACGACGACGCTGGTCCCGCAGTAGCCGCACTGCACCGTGCTCTCGCCGTGCGGCGGGGACAGCGACGCGCCGCACTTCGGACACGTGAGGGCGCTGGTCCTCATCGGCTCGCGTCACTCCGCCTGGAGCAGGCCCCGCCGCATCTGGTCCACCACCCGCTCCATCTGCACCAGCCCCTCGAGCGCCCGCAGCACCACGGTGTCGACCCCGAGCACGCGCGCGGCGCGCGCGACCGCCTCGCGCTCCTCCTCGGAGTAGAGCCCGTCGGCGGAGGCCAGCCGCACGGCGTCGTAGATTAACAGGCGCGCCCGCGGCCGCGACGGGGAGAGGGGGAGGTAGTCCTCGAGCTCCTTGCCCTGCGCGTCGAAGCGCTCGACCTCGGCGACGACCGCCTCGGGGACGCCCATGAGCTGCATCCCGCGCGTGAGCGCGTGGGCCTCGAGCGGGTGGACGCCGTTGGCGCCGAGGATGATCTTGAGCGAGAGCAGGTAGCGGAGCGTCTCCTGGTCGGAGTCCCCGAAGCGGTGCGTGTCCCCTGGGCTCATCGCTCTCCCCGTCAGCCGCGGTCCTCGAAGAGATCCCCCCGCGGTGTCTCCGTGGTGGGCTCGGTGGGCACCGTGCCGGAGCGGCGCGACGAGCCCGGCGTGTGCGGGCGGGGGCCGCCGTCGGAGGCGGGGGTCTGCGGGCGCGAGCCCGCGTCGTGGGCGCGCGACTTGGGGCTGGAGACGGGCCCCCCCTCGCGCCGGCCGGCGCTGCTCTCGCGGGATCCGCGGACCTCGCCGGGCCCGGGCGGGATCGAGCCGCGGCGCTGGCTCACGGGGGAGCCGGCGGGCGAGACCGGCGTGCGCGAGTGGATGAGGCGGCGCCAGGAGGCGATGCGGGCGCTCGCGGGCTTGGGCCAGCCCATGCGGGCGAAGCGATCGAGGAGCTGCGGGGTGTGGTCGGCGGTGCGCGCCGGGTCCTTGAACGAAGCGCGGGCGAGGTCGATCTCGCGGGCGGCGTCCTGGAAGCGGCCCTCGTGGTACGCGAGCCAGGCGAGCGTGAGGTGGCGGTGCTGCTTCGGCTCCGCCTCGGCCAGCGCGAAGGCCTCGCACGCGATGAGCTCGGCGCGCGCCGTGTCGGCGTCCCCCCGGTCGAGCGCGACCTGCGCGAGCAGGAGGCGGGCCTCCACCTCCCCCCACGGGTCCGCGAGCGCGGCGTAGATCTTCGCCGCCGTGCGGGCGTGCTCCTCCGCCGCGGCGGGCGAGCCGACGTCGAGCGCGATCATCCCGAGCAGCCGCTCGCTGCCCGCCTCCCCGCGCGGGTTGGCGAGGTCGCGGAAGGCCTGGCGCGCGCCGAGCGCCCCCGCGCGGGCAGCCGCCAGCTCGCCCTCCCGGTGGTCCGCGTGGGCGAGGGTGGCGTCGCACTGGGCCATGCCGAGGCGGTAGCCGATGGCGTCGAAGTCGGCGCGCGCCGTGCGCATCAGCTCCCGCGCGAAGGTGGGCGAGCCGCCGGCCTGCTCCACCCAGCCCTGGAGCACCAGGCAGAGCGCGCGGCCGAGCCAGTCGCCCGCCTTGAGGAAGCGCTCCGACGCGTGCGAGAGCACGTGGCGCGCGCTGCCGTGGTCGCCGAGCAGGTAGTCGATCTCGCCGATCACCAGCTCGCACTGCGCCTGCCCGTGATCGATCCCCAGCTCGGCGAAGAGCGAGAGCGCGCGGGAGGCGAGGCGGCGCCCGTGCGCGGGCGCGCCCATGTCGGAGGCGATGTGGGCGAGGAGCCGCAGGCAGTGCGCCTCCTGCGTCCGATCGTCCTGCTCCTCGAAGAGCCGCCGCGCCTCCTCCGCCTCCCGCCGCGCGTGCTCGATCTTGCCCTCGTGCCGGAGCGCCTCCGCCCGCCAGCGCAGGTGCGTCGCCGCGGCGAGGCCCTCGAGCTTGCCGTCGAGCAGCGCGAGGTCGCGCAGCGTGGCGGAGGCGTCGCGGGTCTTGCCCCAGAGGTGCGCGGTGTGGCCGTGGAGCAGCGCCGCGGCGGAGGCGAGGTCCCCCGCGCGGACGAGGTTCGTCACGCGGTGGCGGACGATGCGGCGGCTCGAGCTCGACGGGTGGCGCGAGAGCGCGGCGGCGGCGGCGCGGAACATCGCGTTCGCGTCGGGCTGGAGGTAGATCTGCGAGAGGAGGTGCTCCTGCAGGAGCGCGTGCGGCCAGCGCAGCCGGTCGCCCGACGCGATGAGGATCTGCGCCCGCATCATGGCCAGGATGGCCGCGTCCGGGTCGATCCCGAGCGTGTCCAGCTCGGCCCTGAGCACGTCCACGCGGATGTCCCCGCCGAGCGCGGCCGCGGCCATCGCCCCGCGCCGGTGCGCCGGGGCCAGCGCGCGGAGGCGCTCCTCCCACAGATCGGCGGTCGTCGCCGCGCGCACCTCGAGCGACTCCTTGGGCACCACGTAGCGCCCGTCGCGGAGCTGCATGTGCCCTTCCATCGCCCAGGCGTGCACGAGCTGGAGCGCGAAGAGCGGGTTGCCCTTGCTGCGCGCGGCGGCCTCGACGATCGCCGCGTCGTCGAGGGGCAGCGTGTCGCGGAGGAGCGAGTGGGTCTGCGTCGGCGAGAGCGGGGCCACGTCGAGCCGCTCCCCGCCGAACGCCGAGACGGCCGCGTCGATCATCGCCTCCGCGCTCGGGTCCGCCTCCACTGCGTCGCTGCGCGCCGTCGCCACGACCATGAGCCCGAGCTGCGGCGCGTCCCGGTGCAGCGCGAGCAGCCCCTCGAACGTCGTCGGCGCCGCGTGGTGCAGGTCGTCCATCCAGAGCAGGATGGGCCGCTTGTCCCCGATCCGCTCCATCACCCGCCGGATGATGAGCCACCGGAGCTCCGGCCGGTCGAGGGCGAAGCGCTTGCCCGTCGGGCCTACTTCGTAGCTCGCCCGCAACGCAGCACCCCCGCCATGGGCACGACCGGATGGGGCCGGGGCCCCATCCGACAAAGACGAGGGACGGATCCACTCGGCCGTCGCCGCGACCCACGTCTTCTCCTCCTCGTCGTCGGCGGGAACCTCCCAGAGGTTCATCAGCACCTTCTCGACGATGTCGCGGTCGGCGCGCTCGAGCCGGTAGTGCTGCGTCACGGCGCCGACGATCCCGTCGAGCGGCGCCGCGATCTTCCGGTAGCGGGCGCGGAGCGGGACCATGAGCGCGCGCTCGTGCACCTCCTCGCAGAGCCAGTCGGCGAGCCGGCTCTTGCCCACCCCCGCCTCTCCGGACAGGAGCACCATGCGGTGCCCCCCGCGCTCCGCCACGTCCGCCACGATCTCGAGCAGCCTCGCCCGCTCGAAGGATCGCGCCACGAAGGGGCTCGGCCGGAGGTGGAGCAGGCCCGTCGTCGTGGGCTGCGCCTCGCCGGCGGCGTTGAGCTCGGGGCCCGAGCCCGTCGCCTTGCCGAGGGCGATGGCCTCGCGCGCCAGCCGCACGAAGGGGAGCGGCGTCGTCGTCGCGCCGGCGCCGGCCAGCGACGGATCGAACCGCCGCCAGACGCGGCGCGCGTCGGCCGCGAACTCGAAGCGGTGCCAGGGCCGCTTGGCCATCAGCTTCATCACGAACGCCGCCACCTCGGCGGGCACGCCGGGCGGGAGGCTCGGCTCGGGCACCGCCGCGCTCTTGTGCTGCTGGAGCAGCTCCTCGTTCGTCCCCGTGTAGGGCTCGCGGTCGGAGAGCAGCGCGAACAGGATGCAGCCGAGCGCGTAGAGGTCCGTCGGCGGGCCGATGTGCGGCGCGGCGAAGCGGATCTGCTCCGGCGCCATCCACCCCGGCGTGCCCGCGCCCCAGCGCATGGTGGGCTCGGCGACGCGCCCGCCGTCGAGGCGGTGGTCGACCCGGTCCTGCATCAGCCAGGCGAGGCCGAGGTCGAGCACGTGCGTGGTCGACTGCCCGCCCTCGGGCAGGATGTCGAGCAGCACGTTGGAGGGCTTCAGGTCGCCGTGGATGACGCCCCGGGCGTGGGCGTGGGCGAGCGAGGCGAGGACGTCGTCCACGCACCTCCACACGATCGGCCACGGGAGCAGGCCGTCGGTGTGGGCGAGGTAGATCCACTCGTGGAGCGACCGGCCCGGCACCGCGTCCATCGCGAGGTAGGGCGTGCCGTCCTCGAGCTGGCCGAAGTCGCGCGCGCGGACGATGGCCGGGTGCGAGAGGCTGGCGAGCGCCCGCGCCTCCTCCCGGAACCACCACGTGTCCTCGGGCCGCATCTTGACGCCGGGGCGGATGAGGAGCTTGAGCGCGATCCGTTCGTCCGCGACGAGATCGCGGCAGAGCAGGACGATCCCCATTCCGCCGCGGCCGAGCTCGCGCCGGACCTGATACCGGCCGGCGAGGACCATCCGCGGCTTGTAGGGGCTCGACGCGGCGTCTGCGCTTTCCGTGTCGTGGCCCATGCGCGACCGATGATACCCGTACCTTCCGCGTCCCTGGCAACGGGGAAGCGGCATCGGGTGCGCTCCGTTTTTCCCCGCCCGGGTTCTGCTACCTTGGCTAAGCTGCTCTCCACCCGCGCCGGGGGTGGGAGCCGCTCCCCCATACCCCCGCGCGGCCCCCGGGCCATGGAAAAGACGGTGACCCTGCTCGCTTTCGCGGGCGCCCGCGACGTGATCGGCACGCCGGAGCTGGCCTTCCCGCTCGACGCGCCCTGCACCGCCGCCGAGCTCCTCGCCGAGGTCTGCCGCCGCTACCCGGCGCTCGCGCCCTACCGCGGCGCGATCCGGGTGGCGGTAAACGGGGCATACGCGAAGGCGGAGGAGCCGGTGCGGTTCGGGGACGAGGTCGCCCTGATCCCGCCGGTCGCCGGAGGATAGTCGCAGGCCTGCCCGTGTGCGAGAGTGTGGCCCCTGGTGCCCACCCTCGAGTCCGCCGTCTACGCCTTCGAAGGCCTGCTCCCGGATCTCCCATCCCCGCCCATCGCGGCGCGGCGGGCGCTCGATCACGCCGGCCTCCGGCTCTCGGTCGACGGGTGGCGCTCCCTCGGGCTCGACGAGCGCCAGCGGCTGACCCTCCTGGGCGTCGCGGATCGGGTCGACGTCGACGTGGTGGTGGGCCTGCTCCGCCGGGCGAGCCCGGACCCGCAGCGCATCCCCCCCGTCGCCGATCCGGATCCGACCACCCCGCCCGAGGCGCTCGCCCGCGCGCTCGAGCCCGCCCGCGCCATCGATTCGAAGCGCTGGGCGCGCCTGCGCGCCGTCGACCGCTACGCCCTCACGCACACCTACCGCCGCGCCGTCGCGCGCAGCGCCTTCTCGATCCTGGGCGAGGCCTTCGACGCCGTCGTAGCCACGAGCGTCCCCGCGTTCCCCATCTCGCGTCCGCCGCCTCCCGCGCCGGCCGAGGCGCCCCCCGGTCCCCGCGGCCGCCCGCCCGCGGGAGGGTACCGCCCCCCGGGCCACTACTCCACCGTGACGGCGCCCCTCGAGACGCGCGACACGGTGAAGATCCCCCGCTCCCCGCTCCCGCCCAGCCTCCCGCCCGAGCCCTCGCACCGACCGCTCCGCCCCCCGGCGACGGCGGCGGCGCCGGCGCGGCGGCCACGCCGCCCCCTCCACCGGGCGTCCTCTCCAGCCACCTCACCGCGTCGGGCGAGGTACACATGGTCGACGTCGCGCGCAAGCCCAAGACGGAGCGGCGCGCCGTGGCGTGCGGGACGGTCGTGATGCAGCCGGAGACGCTCGCCCGCATCGCGGCCGGCGACGCGCCCAAGGGCGAGGTGATGGCGACGGCGCGCCTCGCGGGCATCATGGCCGCCAAGCGCACGGCGGAGATCGTGCCCCTCTGCCACCCGGTCGCGCTCACGCACCTCGAGGTGCTCCTGGAGCTCGACGCGCCCGCCTCCTCGGTGCACGTCACCGCCGTCGTCGACGCGTACGACCGCACCGGCTGCGAGATGGAGGCGATGGTCGCGGTGAGCGCGGCGTGCCTGACGCTCTACGACATGCTCAAGGGCATCGACCGGGCGATGGTCATCGCCGACGTGCGGCTGATGGAGAAGTCCGGCGGCCGCTCCGGCCACTTCAAGCGGGAGGCGCGATGAGCCGCATCCGGACGGATCCCCTCTCGATGGACGAGCTCCTGGCCGCCGTGGGCCACGCGGGCGCGGGCGGCGTCGCCACCTTCCTCGGCGTCGTGCGCGACACCAACGAGGGCCGCGCCGTGACGCTGCTGGAGTACGAGGCGTACGGGACGATGGCCGAGGCGGAGCTCGCGCGCATCCTCGACGAGATCCCGCGGGAGATCCCGGGCGTGCGGGTGGCGGCGACGCACCGGATCGGCGCGCTGCGCGTGGGGGACGCGGCCGTCGCCTGCGCGGCGAGCGCGCCGCACCGGGGGGAGGCGTTCCGGGCCTGCCGGGAGCTCATCGACCGCATCAAGGCGCGGCTGCCGATCTGGAAGCGCGAGCACGGGCCCGACGGGCCCTACTGGGTGGGCTGGGAGGATGCGCGGTGCGCCGCCGAGGGGCACGGGGCGGAGAGTGCGCACGCGCACGAGCACGAGCACGAACACCGTCGAACGTGATTCGCCTTCGCCTGCCCCGCGCCGTCACGGGAGCTTGGCTAGAGGATTCATCCTGGGGAGCTCATGGATCTCGCGACCGTTCACACCTTCATCCGAAGCCACGCCGACGCGGCGATGATCACGCTCCGCCCGGACGGCTCCTCGTGCATGGCGCGCGTCGAGATCGCCCTCCTGGACGGACGCATCTGCAGCACCGGCGGCCCGGATCTCGTCCGGACCCGCAACCTCCGACGGGATCAGCGCTGTTCGCTCTTCGTCTTCGGTCCGCACCCGCTGTGGGTCGGGCTGGAGACGACGGTCACCCTGCACGACGGCCCCGAGGCGCCCGAGATGCTCCTGCGGTTCCTGCGCGCCCGCCACGGGGACAAGGCGCCTTCCGGTCAGGTCCTCGCCCACGACGACGCGCTCGGCCACGATCGCCCGTACACAGAGGCGGAGTACCTCCAGCACATCCACGAGACCCGCGGGCTCGTCTACGAGTTCACGGTGTTGAAGGCGTACGGCAACGTCTGAGCGGATAGCGAGATCAAAACGCAGCCATGGCGGCGAAGTCCCGCGGCCCGGGCCCGGCCACCTGCGCCTGCGTCCACGCCTGCCCGTCCCAGAGCCACGTCTCGTCCGACGGGGCGCCGAGGGTGTTGTCGAACCCGCCGTAGAGCACGACCTCGGTGCCGATGCCCGCCATCGCCGGCGCCTGGCGGATCGACGGACCGAGGACCGAGAGCTTGGTCCACGACGCGCCGTCCCCCGTCCACGTCTCGTTGTACAGGCCCGCGCCCTGGACCACGTAATCGAACCACCCCGACAGGACGACGGTCCCGCCGAGCACGCCCATCCCGTGATCGTACTCCGTCGGCCCGTTCACCTGGAGCTGCGTCCAGCCCTTGCCGTCCCACGCCCACGTGTCGCCGAGGACGTCGGTGGGCCCGTCGAGGCCGCCGCACAGGATCACCTCGTCGCCGACCGTCGCCATGGCGCCGTCGGATTGGGGCGAGGGCCCCGGCCCCATGTACTCCGTCCAGCCCTTGCCGTCGAAGACCCAGGTGTCCCCGAGCGGCAGGGTGCTCGCCGCTCCCTGCCCGCCGAAGAGCACGACCTTACCGTTCAGCCCCGCCATCATGTGGGACGCGCGGGCGGGCGGGCCCCCGCTCGCCGCCTTCATCCAGCTCGTGCCGTCGAAGACCCACGTATCCCCGAACGGCGTATCCGCGGCATTCATGCCCCCGAAGAGCACCACCTTGCCGCCGGCGGACGCCATCGCGTGAGACTGCCGCGCCAGCGGCCCGCCGGAACCGTTCGACGCCCACGCGCTCCCGTCCCAGATCCACGTCTCGTCCACCACGGCGGACCCGTTCCACCCCCCGAACAGCGCAACGTGCGTGGGCGGCATGGTGCCCCCGCTGCTGCTCGACGCGCTGCTGCTCGACGCGCTGCTGCTCGTGCTCGTCGTCGTGCTCGTGCTCGTCGTCGTGCTCGCGCTGCTGAACGAAACGCCGCCCCCCGTCCCGCTCGGCGCCCCCCCAGCGCCGCGCGGATCGACGATCACGTCCCCGCACCCCGACGCCAGCAGAAGAACGAAGACCAGCCCGCGCAACCTCATGCTTGCGCGCGACCTGGCACGTGCCATGCCAGCGCAGGCTCCCGGGCGGAGCCCGCGCTGGCATGGCCGCGCCGTGGCACGGCTGTCGCGGTCCCTGACACAGCGTGCTCGAACCTGGCGCATCACAGCACGAGGAGCTTGACCACGTCGCTCCAGGCCCCGGTGCCCGCCGGGTTGGTCAGGCTGACGCGGACGCCGACCTCGGTCAGCGGCACGAGCCCGTGGATTGTCGTGCTCCCGACCGGCGTGGAGGGCGCCGTGACGAAGCTCGCGCCGCCGGTGACGGTGTACGACCAGTTGAAGTACCGGTACTGGTGCTTCGTACCTCCCGACGCCGCGACCAGGAGGCCGACGTTGGCGTAGCACTCGACGGTGCCCGACGGCTTGCCGTTCCGGAGCGTGAGGAGGGCCTTGTTGCGCACCGGGGAGCCGGCGACCACGAGCCCCGCGTTCTGGATGATTGAAATCGCGCGCCCGGGCGCCGCATCGGCGAGCGTCTGCACGAACATCCGCTCGGTCTCCATCCCGGTGTAGAGCAGATCGCGCTCGACGTCCCGCGCCGCGGCCGCCCCGATGGTCCGGTTGTGCACGAGCTGGTGCGCGGCGGTGGTGTTCTGGATCAGGCCCAGGAAGTCGGGCAGCGGCAGGGTCGGCGTGACGTACACGGCCAGCTCCGCCGCCATCCCGTCGTGCATGGCCTGCGCCCGCGCGAGCACCTCGAGGATCTTGTACTTGTCGACGCCGAGCACGGCTCGGACCCTGCGTAGAACCTGGCTCATGGTGGCCTCCGGATGAACCTGCGGAGATGGGCGTGCCGACCCGTTCGGCGCCCGTCCGACCTCCGCGAGGGGCTACCCACTTACGTACGGCTGGAGGGATTTTTCCCAAACTATTTTGGAGCTCGTCGCCGTTTGCGAAAACGCCCCGTCGATGATGAGGGACCGGGCCGGGAAGGATGCCGGCGTGGTCGCGAAGGAGACGGGGCCGGTCGCGAAAAGGAGGGACCGGGCGGGGAAGAGGATGCGCCGGGTCGCGAAGGGCAGGGGGCGGGTCACGAGGGGTCGGGACCTGGCGGGGAAAGGGACGGGCCGGGTCGTGAAGGATAGGGGCCGGGTGGGGAACGGGAATGGCCGGGTCGCGAAGGGCATGAGGCGGGTCGCGAAGGATTCGGGACCGGGTGGGGAAGGGGATGAGCCGGGGCGTGCGAAGGACGGACCGGGTTGCGAAGACCATGGGGCGGGTCGCGACTGGACGGAGCCGGGTGGGGAAAGGGAAAGGCTGGGTCGCGAAAAGGATGGACCGGGCGGCGAAGGGTCCGGACCTGGCGGGGATGGCGGTGCGCCGGGTCGCGAAGAGCCGGGACCGGGAGGGGACGGGGGCGGCCCGGGTCGCGAAGACCATGGGGCGGGTCGCGGAGGGATGGGACCGGGCGGGGAAGGGGATGGGCCGGGTCGCGAAGAGGATGGGGCGGGTGGCGACGACGACGGCCCGGGTACCTTGCCGCTCCGCGCGGGCGGCGGGTACCCTCGCGGGCTCCGGATGCTTTCGCCCTTGACGCGCACGCGATCCTCGCGGCCGAGGACAAGGCGCACGTCGCGGAGCACCGCGCGATCGCCGGCGCGCACCTCGTCCGCGTCGATGGCGAGCAGGCGCGGCGAGGGCGCGCGCGCGTAGTCGACGAAGCCCGATCGGCCGAGCGTCGGATTCCGGCGTGAGAGTCGGGACGGGGGCGTCGGCGCGCGACAGCTCGGCGCGCAGTACGCCGACGGCGCGGCCGATGCGCGCCTCGGCCCACCCCGCGACGTCGCGGTACGCGAATGACAGGCCGCGGGCCTGCAAAGAAGGCACGAACGCTCCTGATCCGGGGCGGCGCGAGCCGCCGGGTGGCTTCCGAGACGGCCTGAGGTCAGGAGCGGTTGGCCATGAGGACGCCCCGGGGACGGGGAGCGGCGCCGTTGTAGCACGACGCGCGGCGAGGGCGAGGATTCGCGACCGCGATCGGGGCCCTCGCCCGCGCGATCATCCCCGCGGCGGCGTCAGAAGGCGGCGTCGAGCACCACCTCTCCGCTCACGCCCACTTGGTAGGGCAGATACGCGCCGCTCGAAGAAGTTCGTCACCTCCTGCCGGGCTCATCGTCGTTCTGTGCGTCCAGGCGAACAGGAGGGCGTCCATCCTGCCCCCTGACTCGCGCGACGCCGGGCAGACACACCCCGAGTCAAGGCGTCGCATCTCCCGCCGGTTGTCCCGCACTAATCAGCGCGACGTACGCCTCGTCCCCATCACGCGATTGACGAGCTGCGCCGTCTCCTTCTCCCGGGGGATCTCCGCAACGAGCGTCGCGCCGCCGCCATCGCCGACGCTCTCGGCCCAAACTCTGCCACCGTGGGCCTCGACGATGTGCCGTGCGAGGTACAACCCGAGGCCGAGCCCGCCGTGGGCGCGCTTAAGCGAGCCATCGCCGGTGCGGAAGGGCTCGAACACGTAGGGCAGCTCGCCCGGCGGGATCCCCTTGCCGGTGTCGTCCACCCTGAGGAGCAGCACCTCATCCTTCCGCGTGACCTCCACGGAGACGCGACCGCCGTACGGCGTGAACTTGAGCGCGTTCGACAGCAGGGTGCGCGTCGCCTGCGCTAGACGGTGCGCGTCGCCCCGGAGCATTGCGTCCGGCGCGATGGAAACATCGAGCTGGATGCCCTTCGCGGCCGCGGTGGGCCTCGCCTCGTCGATGCACGCCTGCACGATCGACCCCAGCTCGACGGGGAGCGTTTCCAAGCGCATCTTGCCGGCGACGATCTCGGAGACGTCGATCAGGTCGTTGACGAGCCGCGCCTCCTCGCGCGCGTTCCTGATGATGACGTCGAGCCCACGCTGGAGGTCGTCGGGCCGGACGTCCTGGCTCCTCTTGAGGGCCTCCGCAAAACCCAGGACCGACGTGAGCGGCGTGCGCAGCTCGTGCGACACCGTGCGGAGGAACTCGTCCTTGGACCGGCAGGCCTGCTCGACGGCGGCACGCGCCTCCTCGACGACGCGACGGGCCGTAACCTGCGCGGTCACGTCGGAGATGGCGACGACGAGGTCGGTGACGGCTGCGCCGGCGCTACGGAGCGGCTGACACGCGAGGTTGTAGAAGCCCGTCTCGACGGAGCCATCCGGACGAGGGCGGAGGATGGGGTGCTCCACCGCTTCGCGCGGCTCGCCCGTCGTGTATGCCTCGTCGAGCACCGCGAGGGCGGCGTCCGCGGTCGATCGTTGCAGACTTTCACGGAGCGGCCTGCCGACGGCCTCGATACCAAAGCCGAGGGCGAACCAGCGCCGGTTCGCGAGGCGGACGACGTGGTCCGGTCCGGCGTAGACGGCGACGGCGACGGGCGCCTGCATGAGCGTGGTCTCCAGGCGTGCGCGCCCTGTGGCGAGATCGGCCCGCGCGCGCAGCGCTGCAATGCCGTACGCGAGGTCGTTGCTCAGGTCGGTGAGGAGCCTCACGGCATCCGCGTCGAACGCGTCCTTTTCGGGTGCATAGATGGCCAGCGCGCCGATCACCTGGCCGGCGTCGCAGAGCGGCGTCGCGATCACGGAGGCGTACCCGCGCTTCAGCGCCTCTGCGCGCCAGGGAGCGAACGTGGGATCGGCCGCGATGTCCTGCCGGACGTCAGGCCGCGCCGTGCGAATGGCGGTGCCCACCGGGCCGCTGCCTCGCTCCGTGTTGGCCCAGGTGATCTCGGCGACGTCCACGTACCCCTGGTCGTGGCCGGCCCGCGCGATCGGCCGCACGGTCTTGGCCTCGTCGTGCTCTGCATGGCCCACCCAGCACATGCGGTACTCGGCGACTTCCACGATGGCCCGGCAGATCTCCTCCAGCAGCACGGCGTCGTCCTTCGCGCGGACGAGGGCCTCGTTGGAGACGGTGAGCGCGCGGTGTGCCTTGTTCAGCTTACGGAGTTGCTCCTCGCCGCGCAGCGCGCGGGCCCGTGACTCCGTGACCGCGACGACGAGCGCTGCGGAGACGGACATCTCGACGATGGCCACGCCGAGCACGGTCGCCGCTCCCGTGGTCAACTGAAAGCTCCGGTACGGCGGAATGAGGAAGTAGTCGCCGGCAGCCGTCGCGAGCGCGATCGCCACCAGCGCCGGCCTGCGCCCGCCGTACCATGCGGCCACCAGCACGGCGCCGTTGAGAAGCAGGAACCGCTTCGTCTCGCCGAGCTCGGTACGCAAGGATTCGAGCGCAACGGCGACGGCGACCGCTCCGATCGCCGCGGCGTAGCGCCCGACCGAGCCCCGCTCTCCCTGCATCAAGGCTTCCTCCCTCACGACATCGTGTGTCTCCGGCCGAACCCTCATTGTTGCGTTGGGTCACCGGCTGGGTGCGTCAAGCCGGGCGTGCGCGACGGTCCAGCTCGTCGAGGCCAGCGATCGTCAGAGCAGAGCGGCGGCGCCGTAGCAGCGCTGCGGGCGCGCGAAGGAGCACTCGCTGCGCGGGCGCCGATCGATCAGCCTCGCCGGTCACGGCTCAGCCCGTGCGCCTTGATAGATCGTCGAGTGGTTTCGCGAGCCCCACTCGGAGCGCTGGGCGCTCGCGCCTAGCCCAGGCTTTCTACGCGGGCGTTCGATCCGAAAGCCCCGGCACGCGCGCCTCGACCGCCTGCACCTCGCACACGAGCCGCCGCCGTGCTGGTCGTTCCCGCGCGGCAAGCAGCGCGCGGCGGGGTCTACCGGACGTCAGGGCCTCCGAGCGGTCTGCTGATGGCGGACGCGAAGCTTTCGCTCGCCGGCTCGCTCGCAGACTTCCTCGGGTGGGCGTGGTCGTTCCCTAGGTACGGCGTGATGGCGACGCATCGCGCGCCTCGAGCAGCCCCGCACCGAGGCTGGAGCCAGCCCGTCGAAGTCACCGCACGAACGTGACCCCTTGACGATCTCGCGCCTGGGGCCATGGCCACGCTTGAAACGAAACGCCGACGACTCACACCGGAGGAGAACATGACGCCGAGCAAACCCGTCCGGCAGATCGCCGTCGTTGGCACCGGGGTTATCGGTGCAAGCTGGGCCGCCCTCTTCCTGGCGCAAGGGTTTCAGGTGGTCGCGACCGATCCCGGCCCCGGCGCGGAGGAGGCTCTCCGGCGTCTGGTCGATCAGGCGTGGGGCCCGCTGTCCTCGCTCGGTGTGTCGCCGGACGTGTCGCCCAAGAAGCTCGTGTTCACGCCGGACCTACAGCGGGCGGTGAGCGGCGCGGACTTCGTGCAGGAGAACGCGCCCGAGCGGCCCGATCTGAAGAAGAAGCTCTTCGCCGACATCGATCGGATGACGCCCGAAAGCGCCGTCATCGCGTCGAGCTCGTCGGGGCTGACGATGACGTCCATCCAGTCGGCGTGCCGGCGCCCCGAGCGTTGCGTCATCGGCCACCCGTTCAATCCGCCGCACCTCATGCCGCTCGTGGAGGTCGTGGGCGGCCAGAAGACGTCCCCTGAGACCATCGACCGCGCGATCGCCTTCTATCGATCACTCGGGAAGAAACCCATCCGACTCCACAAGGAGGTCGTCGGCCACGTCGCCAATCGCCTCCAAGCGGCGCTCATCCGCGAGGTCGTGAACCTCGTCGAGAAGGGCGTCGTCACCGCGGAGGACGCCGACACGGCCGTGTGCTGGGGGCCGGGCATTCGGTGGGCCATCATGGGGCCGAACCTCTTGGCCCACCTCGCCGGCGGTGAGGGCGGCATCCAGCACTTCATGGAGCACCTGGCGGAGCCGCTCGCCACATGGTGGAAGGATCTCGGCACGCAGACCGAGTGGAGCCCCGAGGCGAAGCGCGCGATCGTCGAGGGCGTGCTGCGCGAGGCCGCCGGACACTCGATCGACGAGCTCGAGAAGCAGCGCGACGAGGTACTGCTCGGCATCCTGCGGCTGCGTGAGGGGAGCGCGATCCGAAAGGCAGGCGGGAAATGACCGAAGACGAAGTCCTCTCCGCGAGCAGCATGCCCGTCGCCCACCCCACGTACACGAAGGGGGCCGTGCGTTTCGTCAATCGTGAGTTCGTAACGATCACCTACCGCACCGATCCCGCCGCGCTCGCGAAGGTGGTCCCCGCGCCGCTGAAGCCCGCGAGCGATCCGCTCGTCAAGTACGAGTTCATCCGCATGCCGGACGCGACCGGGCTCGGCGACTACACGGAGTCCGGCCAGGTCGTCCCGGTCACGTTCTACGGCCAGCCCGCCGCCTATACCCACGCGATGTACGTCGACGACTTCGCGGCGATCGCGCAGGGGCGAGAGCTCATGGGCTATCCGAAGGTGCTGGCCAACCCGCATGTCGAGGTGCGGCGGGACACCATCCTCTGCACGCTCGAATACTACGGCGTACGCGTCGTCACCGCGACGATGACGTACAAGCGCAAGCGGGTCGACGACGCGATGGCCCGCCGTGCGCTCGAGACGCCGGGGTTCCTCCTCAAGCTGATCCCTCACATCGACGGCTCGCCACGCGTGTGCGAGCTCGTGAAGTTCCGCCTGGGAGACCTCGTCCTCCGCGGTGCATGGACGGGCGAGGCGACCCTGGAGCTGCACCCTCACGTGCAGGCGCCGGTCGCGGCGTTGCCCGTGCGCGAGGTCGTGTCGGCGATGCACGTCGTGGCCGACCTCAGCCTCGGCGACGCCGAGATTGCCTACGACTACCTGCGCGAGCGAGCCGCTCGCGAATCGGTTCGAAGAGCCGGATGACGGAGCAGACGCCATGGCCATGAGGATCCCCGAAGAAGCACGGAAACCGAAGAAGGCGGCCAAGGCCCCTCGGCCGATCCCGGAGCCGAACAGCGACTTCTACTCGCTGGAGGAGTGCCTCGGCCCCGACGAAGCGAAGATCCTTCGAAAGGTCCGCGCGTTCATGGAAGAGAAGGTCGCGCCGATCATCACGAAGTACTGGGCAGACGACGCGTTTCCGTTCGAGCTCCTCCCCGCGTTTCGCCAGCTCGGCATCTGCGGGACGGGCTTCCAGGGCTACGGCTGCCCCGGCGGCAGCTCGCTCCTGGCGGGATTCCTCTGGATGGAGATGGCGCGCGTCGACGTGTCGGTCGGCGTGTTCTTCGGCGTGCACAGCGGCCTCTCGATGGGCTCCATCTACCTCGGCGGCTCGGAGGAGCAGAAGCAGCGCTGGCTGCCGCCGATGGCCCGGATGGAGCTCGTCGGCGCCTTCGGGCTGACGGAGCCCCTCGTCGGATCCGGCGTGAGCAGGGGCCTCCAGACGACGGCAGAGCGCGAGGGGGACACCTGGGTATTGAACGGCGAGAAGAAATGGATCGGAAACTCGCCGTGGTGCGATCTCACGATCGTCTGGGCGCGCGACGTCGCCGACGACCAGGTCAAAGGGTTCATCGTCGAGAACAAGAAGACGCCGGGGTTTCGCGTCGAGAAGATCGAGCGCAAGGTGGCGCTCCGCGTCGTCCAGAACGGCCACATCATCATGAACGGTTGCCGCGTCCCCGAGGCGAACCGGCTCCAGGGGGACAGGTCCTTCCGGGACACCGCGCGCGTCCTCCGCATGACGCGCTCGGGCGTTGCGTGGATGGCGACGGGCTGTCAGATGGGCGCGTACGAGCACGCGCTCCGCTACTGCCAGAACCGGCTCCAGTTTGGAAGACCCATCGCCTCGTTCCAGATGGTCCAGGAGCACCTCGCGCGGATGCTGGCGAACATCACCGCCTGCCAGTGCATGGCGGTCCAGCTCGCGCGGCTCCAGGATCAGGGAAAGCTCAAGGACGAGCACGCGTCGCTCGCCAAGGCGTACACCACGGTGGCAATGCGCGACACGGTCGCGCGGGCGAGGGAGGTGCTGGGCGGCAACGGCATCCTCCTCGACGAGCAGGTCGCCCGGTTCTTCGCCGACGCGGAGGCCATCTACTCGTTCGAAGGCACGCGCGAGATGCAGACGCTCATCGTCGGCCGCGCCATCACGGGGTTCAGCGCGTTCGTGTAGCGGAGGTCTCCCATGAGCACCCAGCCGGTCACGGTGTCCGATCGCGGCTACCAGACGATCCTCTACGAGAAGAGAGACCGCGTCGCGACGGTGACGATGAACCGCCCGAAGGTCATGAACGCGATGAACCCCACGGTCATCGAGGAGCTGCGCGCCGCGTTCACGGAGGTGCGCCGGGATCCGAGCATCCGAGGCGCGATCCTCACCGGCGCCGGCGACAAGGCGTTCGCCGCGGGGATGGACCTGTCGATCGCGGCGCAGCAGACCGCGCTCGAAGCGCAGGAGCTCATGCGCGCGGGCAAGACCCTCCTCAACATGATCGAGTCGCTCGGAAAGCCGGTGATCGCCGCCGTGAACGGCTACGCGCTCGGCGGCGGCCTCGAGATCGCCATGGCGTGCACCTTCCGCCTCGCGGCCGAGGAGGCGCGCCTCGGGCAGCCGGAGGTCAAATGGGGGATCATGCCGGGCTGGGGCGGCACGCAGCGGCTCCCGCGTCTCGTCGGGGCCGGGAGGGCGCTGGAGATGATCCTGACCGGGGCGTTCGTCGACGCGCAGGAAGCCTGCCGCATCGGGCTGGTAAACGAGGTGGTGCCGCGCAGGGAGCTCCTCGCGCGCACGGAGAAGATCCTCGCGCAGATCGCGGCGAACGCGCCGCTGTCGATCGAGTACGCGATCGAGGCCGTTCACAAGGGGCTCGACAGTCCGCTCACGGATGGGCTGGCGCTTGAGAGCGCGCTCAACGCCGTGTGCATGGCGAGCGAGGACCGAAAAGAAGGGGCGGCCGCGTTCGTCGAGAGGCGCGCGCCACAGTTCCAGGGGCGGTGATGCCATGGCCGAAGAGAACATCTTCTCCGGGCTGAAGGTCGTCGACATGGCGAGCTTCATCGCGGGGCCGGGGGCGGCGACGATCCTCGGGGAGTTCGGCGCGGAGGTGATCAAGGTCGAGCCGCCCGAGCACGGCGATGGGTACCGGATGCTGTACAAGATCCCCCCCACCCCCAGGCCGAGGCGAACTACGCCTGGAACGTCACCAACCGCAACAAGCGAGGCCTCGCGCTGAACCTGAAATCGAAGCGCGCGGGCGACGTCGTGAAGCGGCTCGCCGAATGGGCCGACGTCTTCGTGACGAACTACCCGCCGCCGGTCCGCAAGCGCCTCAAGGTCACGTACGACGACGTCGCGCGCTACAACCCGAGGCTCATCTACGCCGACGTCACCGGGTTCGGCGATTGCGGTCCGGACGCCGACGCGCCGGGCTTCGATCTGACGGCGTACTGGGCGCGCAGCGGCCTGCTCGCGATGATGCACGACGCGGGCTGTCCGCCGACGCTGGCGCCCTCCGGCAGCGGGGATCACGCGACCGCGGTCGGCCTCTACGGATCCATCGTGACCGCGCTCTACCGGCGCGAGCGGACGGGCAAGGGCGGGTACGTCACCACGTCGCTCATCGCCGAGGGCACCTGGTCCGCGGCCGTGTACGTCCAGGCGGCGCTCTGCGGCGCGACGTTCTACCCGCCTCACGACCGGTTGAAGCCGTCGAGCGCGCTCATCAACCCGTACCCGACGTCGGACGGGATCTGGCTCATGCTCGTCGCGCGCGACCAGGAGTGGCCGGGGCTCACGGCCGTGATCGGGCAACCCACGCTGCTCGACGACGAGCGGTTCGTGGAATCCTTCGAGTCGCGCGGCAAACGCGGCGGAGCTGGCGGCGATCCTCGATCGCGCTTTGCGGAGCGCTCCGCTCGCGCACTGGCGCGAGCGGCTCTCGCACGCGCGCATCACCTTCGGCGTCGTGCAGACGCCGGAGCAGGTCATCGAGGATCCGGCGCTCCTCTCCAATGACGTGATCGTGCCCATCGAGGGCGGCAGCGATCAGCTCACGCGAACGGTGAGCAGCCCCGTCCACCTCCATGGGGTCGAGAAGGTACGGGCGCGACGCGCGCCGGAGCTCGGGGAGCACAACGACGAAGTTCTCACCGAGCTCGGCTTCACGCGCGAGGAGGTGGACGCCTTGCGTGCGAGCGGTGCCGTCCCGGCGCCGGAGCCGCCCGCGCGGGTGGCGCGGGAAGGGGGTGACGGCGACAGGTACGAGCAGCCGGCTCCCGTTCACGAACAGCGGGTGTGAAGACGCGCGCGACGCGATGAGAGATCGCGATGGGTACGGGCGGTCCCCCCATGTTTGACGTCATCGTGATCGGTGCCGGGCCGGCAGGTGTGGTCGCCACGCTCCGCGCAGCAGACCTGGGCGCGCGCGGACGGCGCTCGTGACGAGCGGCGCGTTCGGCGGCATGGCCGCGAACGAGGGGCCCGTCCCCGTGCGCACGCTCGCCCACGCGGCGCGCCTGATGCGGGGGATCATCACGAAACTCGATGCTCTCGGCATCCCGGTTTTGTTGGGTGTGCTCGCTGTTGGTCGTGCATCGTCGGCGGAGCCTGACCCTTCGCCGCCCAACACCAACGATCAGCTCAGCGCCGCGTGCCCGGACGGCCACATCGTCAGGGTTACCGACACGGAGACCCAGGAAAAGATGGATCTCGCGTGCGAGGACGTGCGGGGGATGGCCTCGACCGAAGCCTTGAGCGGGCCTGAGCAGGTCGGGGAGGCTCAAGAGAGGTGGAGCCCGCTCGGCATCCTCTGCTCCGTGGCCGTCGGTTTCGCGGTGACTTACGGCTGTGATCGCTCTCAACTCGACTGGAGGGCGTGCGCCGGGCTTGGAGTTGGGGCCCTGGCGTGCGATTTCATCTAGGGGGGAGTACCGTGGAGACGAGACCCATTCGACCCGCCAACTTGATCCTCTACGCGCTCATCGGAGTCGCATCCGTGCTGTTCTTCGGCTGGCTGTGGCGCACGTACCCGAACTGGATCTGGCCGTGGGGGGGGCCCGTGCTGGTGTTGGTGGCGGTCGCTCTTCTCGCCTGGGAATTCGTCGAGCGTCGGCGACGGCACCAACGTCAGCCTTGACGGTTCGCGGGCAACGCGGTCTTCACGAGGTCCCGGGCCTCCAGCGCCTTCTTCTCGGCGTGCTCGGCGGTCGTGACCGCGGACTCGGCGAACTTGCATCGAGCACGCGCCTCACGTTCAGCCGCAGGTCGCGGATGCAGGGCTGTCCCTTCATGCGCGCCGGATTCGACGTGATGCGATCGAACTGCCTCATCGGTGCGGCTCCTTCCGAGGCGACTCTACCATGCCGGCCGAGCCCCCGGAGATGCTCGACCCCGCTCTCGTGCCGGGTGCATAGGAGGCCGGGGCCCTGTCCGGCATCGCGCGCGGATGCGGCGGCGCTTGAAATGGCGACGCCCTAGGATAACGTCCCGAGGGGTGGGGATCTCCGCCGAAGGGGCCACCAGCGAACGCACGACGCGCATCGAGCGCCAGCTCGCCACCGCGCAGGCGCTCACGCACATCGGGAGCTGGGAGTGGGACATGCGGACGGGCGTCGGTGACGTCGTCCGACGAGCTCTACCGCATCTACGGCTTCGAGCCCCGCTGCCGCGAGGTGACGTTCGACTTCTTCCTCTCGCGCCTCCACCCCGAGGACCGGGAGCGCGTCCGGGGCGAGGTCGGGCAGGCGCTCGCCCGTGGCGGGCGCTTCGCGTACATCGAGCGGATCGTGCGCCCGGACGGCAGCCTGCGGCACCTCGACACGGTGGGCGAGGCCGCCCGCGACGCGGCGGGCGAGGTGACGGGCCTCATCGGCACCTGTCGCGACGTCACGGAGCAGAAGCGCGAGCGCGGCCTCCAGCTCGCCGAGCAGCGCGTGCTCGAGATGATCGCGTCGGGCGTCGCGCTCCGGGACATCCTCTCGACGCTGGTCCTCGCGATCGAGGAGCACTCGCCCCCGACGATCGGCTCGATCCTGCTCATCGACGCCGCCACCGGCCACATGCGCCAGGGGGCGGCCCCGCACCTGCCGGACGCGTACAACCAGGCCATCGACGGGCAACCCGTCGGGCCGCGCGCCGGCTCCTGCGGCACCGCCGCCTTCACGAAGCGCCCGGTCTATGTGCGCGACATCGAGGCCGACCCGCTCTGGGCCGCTTACCGCGACGTGGCGCTGCCGCACGGGCTCCGCGCCTGCTGGTCCGCGCCCATCCTCGCCACGGACGGGCGCGTCCTCGGCACCTTCGCCCTCTACTACCGCGAGCCGCGCGACCCGGGCCCCGCCGATCTCGCAGCTCATCGCGCGCGTCACGCACCTCGCCGGCATCGCCATCGAGCGGCGGGAGATGGAGGACCAGCTCCGCGCCCTCTCGGCCCACGTCGAGTCCGTGCGCGAGGAGGAGCGGGCCGGGATCGCGCGCGAGATCCACGACACCCTCGGCCAGGCGCTCACGGCCCTCAAGATGGACATCGCCTGGGTCGCCCGGCGCGTCACGGAGGACAATCCTGCGCGCGACGCGATCCTCGACAAGCTCCACGCGATGTCGCGCGCGACCGACGAGGTGCTCGACGAGGTGCGCCGCATCTCCGCGGAGCTGCGCCCGGGCGTGCTCGACGACCTCGGCATCCTGGCGGCGATCGAGTGGCAGGGGCAGCGGTTCGAGGAGCGCACGGGCACCTCCTGCGTCGTCCGGTCGAACCTCGACGGCGAGCGCCTCGACCGCGAGCTGTCGACGGCCGTCTTCCGCATCTTCCAGGAGGCGCTGACGAACGTCGCCCGCCACGCGGAGGCGACGCGCGTGGACGTGCGGATCGAGCGGTCCGACGGCGCGCTGTGCCTCGAGGTCCGGGACGACGGCAAGGGCATCGGGCCGGAGGACGAGCACCGCGCGACGTCGCTCGGCCTGCTCGGGATCCGCGAGCGCGCCCGGAGGCTGGGCGGGACGGCGACGGTCCGCCCGGCGGAGGGCAAGGGGACGGTGCTCTCGCTCGCGCTCCCGCTCGCGGTCACGATGGGCGGAAAGGAGAGGCCGTGATCCGCGTCCTCGTCGCCGACGACCACGCCGTCGTCAGGCGCGGCCTGCGCCAGATCCTGGCCGAGACGCGCGACATCGGCATCGCGGGGGAGGCGTCGACCGCCGACGAGGTGCGCCGGATGGTGCGCGAGGTGCCGTGCGACGTGGTCGTGCTCGACATCAGCTTCCCGGGCGGGAGCGGCATCGAGCTCCTGGGCGAGATCCGGCGCGAGCGCCCGCGCTTGCCGGTGCTCATCCTCACGATGTTCTCGGAGGAGCAGTACGCGGTGCGCGCCATCAAGGCCGGCGCCGCGGGCTTCCTCACCAAGGAGAGCGCGCCGGACAAGCTGGTGGAGGCGGTCCGCAAGGTGGCCGGCGGCGGGCGCTGGGTCAGCGCGGAGCTGGCGGAGACGCTCGCCTCGCTGGTGGCGGGGGAGGGCAGCGGGGCGCCGCACGAGCGCCTCTCCGACCGGGAGTTCGAGGTCATGAAGATGCTCGCCGCCGGCAAGACCGTCTCGCAGATCGGGGAGGAGCTCTCGCTGAGCGTGAAGACGGTGAGCACGCACCGGACGCGCATCCTCAAGAAGATGAACATGAGGACGAACGCGGAGCTGATGCGCTACGCCGTGCAGCACGGCCTCGTGTCGTAGGACGGACACCTACAAGGCGGCGGCCGAAGGTCCTACCTCGCCGGCTCCGGTCGACCGATGGTGGGGCCATGTGCCGGGACGTAGGTCTTTGGCATGACACCCGACCCCCTCCCCCCGCCCCTCGACCCCTGGCTCCTCCTCCATGTCATCGAGGAGTCCCTCGACGCCATCCTCGTCGTCGGCGCCCGCGGCGACATCGTCCACGCGAACGCCGCGGCGCGCGCGCTCTGCGGCGCCGACCTCCGCCCGACGCTCTCGGCGCTGCACGCCGCCAGCATGGACCTCGACGGCTTCTGGGCCGAGCTCCGGACGAGCGGCCGCGCCTCGACCGAGCTGCGCATCCCGCAGGGCAGCGGCGCGCCGCGGTGGGCGGCCGTCCACGGCAGGGCGATCGGCGGCCACGACGTCCTATTCCTGCGCGACGTCACCGAGCGCAAGGCCCTCGAGGAGGACCTCCGCGGTGCCTTGCGGACCGAGTCCGTCGGGTTCTTGACCGCGAGCATCGTGCACGACTTCAACAACCTCCTGACACCCATGCTGTGCCTGTCGGCCGTGCTCGCCTCCCGCCTCGACGGGAGCGCGGCGGGCCTCGCTCGGGAAATCAGCGCCGCCGCCGAGCGCGCCGCGGCGCTCGTGCGCCGGGTGCTCGCGTTCGCGCGGAGGGCGCCGGCGCCGCCCCAGCGCGTCGACCTCGGCGAGGTGATCTCCGAGATGCGCGGGCTGATCGAGCACGTCCTCGGCGAACGGGTGCAGCTCTCCCTCTCGCTCGCGCCGGACCTGGGCGACGTGATCGTCGACCGCGAGCAGCTCGAGCACGTGCTCCTGAACCTGGCGGCGAACGCGCGCGACGCCATGCCGCGGGGCGGGCAGGTCACGATCGGCACGGCGAGCACGGTCCTCTCGGACGGCGGCGCCGGCGCGCTCGGCCGCGGCGGCGCGGTCGTCGCGCTCACCGTCACGGACACGGGCGTCGGGATGTCGCCCCAGGTCCGCGCGCGCCTCTTCGATCGCTATTTCACGACGAAGGCCTCGGGCGAGGGGACGGGGCTGGGCCTCGCGACGGCGCACCGGTTCGTGACGCAGAGCGGCGGGAACATCTCCGTCTGGAGCGAGCCAGGGCTCGGGACCTCGGTGCTCGTCACGTTGCCGCGCGCGGCGGCGGTGGACGAGGCGTCGCCGTCGCCGGCGGCGGCCGACGAGCTGCCCGGCGGGCACGGGACGATCCTCGTGGTGGACGACGACTCCGCCGTGCGCCGGGTGGCGCGCGCCGTCCTCGAGGAGCGCGGCTACGACGTGATCGACGCCCGCTCCGGCGCGCTCGCGCTCGCCGAGGTGGAGCGCCTCCCCCGACCCGCCGACCTCGTGCTCGTCAACGTGGTCATGCCGCAGATGACGGGACCCGAGCTGGTGGACGAGCTCGCCGCCCGTGGCCACCCGGTGAAGGCGCTCTACATGTCCGGCCACCACGACGAGGTCATCGAGGAGCACGGCGTGCGCGTCCGCGACGGCGCGCTCCTCCGGAAGGCGTTCACCCCCGCGGAGCTGGCGCGCAAGGTGCGCGAGGCGCTGGACGCGGAGCAAGCGCGGCCGGTCAAGGTCGCGCGGAGGGGGTAGCCGCCGACGCCCCCAGCACCGCCGCTGCCCACGAGAGTGTAATCGCCGAACCCGGCCGCCATCGAGAGATCACGCAGGGACGCACTGGAACTGCGCGGGGACGCCGGCGTCGAGCGAGAGCGCCTCTTCCACCCGCCCCGACACCGCGATCAGCGTCTTCGACCACGCGGACTCCGCGTCTCGCACGTTGCTCCGGCGCTCCATCTGGTACGCCGCGCCGCTCTCCAGCCCCGAGCACGACACGCGCACGGAGACCGTCGCCGGGCCCTCCCCGAGCACGGTGATGCGCGCCGGGCGCGCCTTCGCGACGAGCTGGAGCCCGCGAAGGCGGATGCCATAGACGGCGTTCTTGAACGAGAGGCCCTCGTCGCCGTCGGCCACCCACGCGCGGCGCCCCCAGGTGGTGTTCACGAGCAGCCCCTTCGCGCCGTGGCCCACGACCAGGACGAAGTGATCGAGGTCCCATTCGGGGTGCTTCGTCGGCAGGATCTTCACCCCTGCGAGCACCGGATCGCCCTCCTCCAGGGCGCTCCTCGCCCACGCGGCGAACGCGGAGAACGAGCGCGTCCTCGCCGTGTAGAACGTGTGACGCACCCCGAACGCGGCGAGCACGCTCGGGATGTCCGACGCGTAGAGGTCCGGATGCCTCGGCCTGCCGGCCCGGTTGATGAGCCGCTGCGGCGCCCAGACGCCGAGGTGGAGCAGCCCCTCCTGGATGGCGGTCTCGCCGCACCACCCCTCCGGGGGCGACTCGACGGCCTGGTCGCGGTCGGGGATCGGCAAGGCCGGCGTGGGCTCGGCGGCGGCCGGCCGGGCAACGCAAGCGGCGCCGAGCGCGATCGCCAGCGCGAGCGGAGCCGCTCGCGTCACAGCGCCTCCACCCACGCGACCCACGAAGCGTCGAGCGCGGCCGGCGAGCTTCCCGTCGTGGCGAGGAAGGCCTTCTCCCCCGTGGGATCGTCGGCGAAGTCGTCGCGCCAGGCATGGTAGAACGCCCAGAGCTGGCGCCGGCCCTCCATCCACTGGCAGAAGTACCGCGCGGCCGCGTAGTGGAGGGACTCGTCGTCGCCGCGGAAGCCGTCGTTGCTCGTCGCGAAGAGCGCGGGCAGGCTCGGGCGCGCCGGCCCCGTCCTCGCGCGGAGCGCCCGCCGCAGCTCGGGCAGGCGGAAGTTCTTGTCGCCGCGGATCTCTCCCGGCCGGGGAAACTCGAAGGCCTCGTAGAGCGAGGCAATCCCCTCGTTGATCCAGTCGGGCGCCGCTGGGAAGTCCGACTCGATGATGGGATGGACCAGCTCGTGGGTGAGCGTCCCGATGCCCGGCGCGACGTTCATCACCACCGTCCGCTCGGCGCCCGCGTAGAAGCCGAAGGGGCTCGTGCACGGCGCGCCCCACCGGGACACGCAGTACCCGTCGTACGCGGCGGCGCCGTCGAAGAGCAGCACCACGACGGCCTTCTCGGGCCGGCGCGAGAACCGGCCGTTGAAGTAGGCCGCGAGCGCTGTCCTGGCGACCCCT
Source organism: uncultured delta proteobacterium (assembly GCA_963827955.1). Classification (GTDB taxonomy): domain Bacteria; phylum Myxococcota_A; class Polyangia; order Polyangiales; family Polyangiaceae; genus CAWHDJ01. The sequence goes on from CAWHDJ010000019.1 coordinate 658,187, forward strand.
GCGGAGGTCCTCAGCTTGCCCGAAGGCGATGCCACCAGGAACACGCCCTCGACCACCTCGACCTTGGTCGTCGCCCCGAGCTCCGCGCGGACGTGGCGCGTCCGCGCCTCGAGGTCGGCCGCCAGATCGTAGGGAGGCTGCGCCGGCTCCGGGGGCTCGGCGCCCGCCGGCCCGGAGGCGCTCGGCGGGGTATCGGCCGCTGCGCTCGCGATCGTCGAAGGCATCGGCGGTGGAGCGGCCAGCGCGCGTGCGAACGTCCTCGGGATGGACGGAGTTGCGCGCTGCGCCGGGGGGTCGCCGCCGGCACACGCGGAGAGCAGGCCGATAAGGGAGAGACCGAGGACGCGCATCATGCCCCCTCCATCGGTCGGGGCCCCGGGAGTGTGACGCGTCACGTGCGCCGGGCCGAGCATCGACGGGACGTGGCGCTCGAAGCTCATGGGGTCGAGAGCCGATCCGAGCTGGTCTCGCGGGTGTCACGCGGGCCGCGGGGGCGCGGCCCCGGCGCCCTCCGCGCCCTCCGCCCGCGCCGGGTTCGCGGGCCCGATCGATCGGTGGAGCACCGCCGGCGGCAGGACCCCGTGCTCGCGGAACGCCGAGAGCACCCGCTCCGTCACGTCGGTCTCGAAGTCCTTCTCGTACTTCACGTCGAGCACGTACGCCTTGGCCCGGAGGCGCACGGCGAAATAGTCCTTCTCGATGACCTGGTTCACGAGCACGGTCCACGGCTTCTTCAGGTACGCGTAGCGGTTGCCGATCAGGCACTCGGAGACGAGCCGCTTGGCGAGCGCGACGTCTTGATCGGCGCCGATGAAGAAGTCCATCTGGATCATCATGTCGAGCGCCCCCCAGTTCCCGGACGAGACCATGTCCGTCAAGAACTTGTTGTTCGGGATCGTGACCACGTTGGCGTCCAGGGTGACGAGGCGGACCGAGCGCAGGCCGATGGAGGAGATCTCGCCGTAGGCGCCGCCGAAGGTCACCCGGTCGCCGACCTGGAAGGGGCGATCGATGATGATGACGATCCCCGCGAGGACGGAGGCGGCGAGATCCTTCAGGGCGAAGCCGATGGTGACCGCCGCCGTGCCGGTGAGCGCCAGGACGACCTCCTTGGAGAGGTTGACGGCGAGCCCGGCCGCGAGCGCGATGCCCGCGAGGTACATGACGAAGCGGACCAGGGTCGCGACCTGGTTCAGGACGAGGCGCCTGTCGGTGAAGCGGTTGCCGAGGCGGTCCAGCGTCCCCGTGACCAGGCGGACGAGGAACCACGTGACGATCAGCGCGACGAGCCCCGAGATCAGCCCGGAGACCTTGATCAGGTGGAAGACGTCGACGTCCTGGTTTGCGTCCTGGGGCATGGCTTCACGTCTCGATGAGGTGCTTGCGCCGGAGGTACCGCACCACCACGGGCCACCAGGCGACGGTGACCCGGAACCGACCGCCGTCCTCGCGGAGGATCCCCCGCTCGCGCAGCTTCCCGAGCGTGTCCCTGCAGACGAGCGGCGGGTACTGGAGCGCCGCGTGGGCGTCGCCGGCGGAGAGGTTCTCGTGCCAGACCACGGCCGCGAGCAGGAACCTCTCCGCCTCGTCGAGCCCCTCGAGCTCCCCCTCGGGCGGCCTCCGGAAGAGCCGCACGCGCAGGCGCTCCCCCTCGTCCGGCACGAGCGAGCTGGCCCAGCAGTGCAGCGCCACGGCGGGCGAGCCCTCCGCGTAGTCCCAGACCAGGCGCATGTACTCCTGGCCCGTGCTCACCAGCCTGGCCTGCCACTCGTCGCCCTCGAGCGGCTCGACGACCAGGTCCTCGTAGACCGGCCTCCACCCCGTCTCCTCCGTGCGGCGGAGGAGGAGGTCGGAGATCTCGTGCTCCGACCAGGGGCCGAGGCGCACCACGCTGCGGAACACCCCCGCGCCCTGCCTCGCCCAGGCGAGGTACTCGTACGGGTGGTGCGCGATCGCGGCGAGCCAGTAGACCCGATCGCCCGCGCCCTCGATCAGCGCGACGAGCGCGGCCCAGACGTCGAGCCCGCCGAGCCCGCGCCGGAAGAGGTTGTGGACGTCGTCCAGCACGACAATCCGCCGCGGGCCGCCGCGCAGGATCTCGAGGACGCGCGCCGCGTCCCGCGTGCCCGCCGCGCCGAGCGCCCCGGCGAGGGCGCCGTGGAGATCCTCCGGCGCGTGGGCCCTCCGGTCGAGCGCGATCCGCGAGACGGGCACCTCTCCGGCGCGAGCGACGGCGGCGTTGAGCCACGAGGTCTTGCCGAACCCCGTCCCGCCGACCAGGAGCAGCGCGCCGACCCCGCCGCCGGCCTTCCAGGCCCGGAGCGCCTCGGAGAAGCGGTCGAGGCCCGGGAAACGGTCGAGCGCGTACTGCTCGAAGGCGACGGGCGCGATCTCGAGCCGCGCGCGCACCTCGTCGGGCAGCGCCTCGACGCTCGGCACCGTCCGGCGATCGTCCACCTGCTTCTCGAGGCGCCTCCGGAAGAGGTAGGCGAGCGCCTTGCGCGACTGCTCGAAGCTGAGCACGAACCGGCGCGCGCTCTGCCCGAGGACCCCGGCGAGCACCACCGAGAACGCGACGACCGCGATGAAGAAGCCGTACCAGCGGGCGCGGGCGCCGTGCACCGCCCCGGCCAGGCGCCCCTTGCCGTAGCGGCTGAGGTAGCTCTCCGTGATGTCCTCGCGCCACCAGCGCACCAGCGCCCCCGCGATCGGAACGGCGCCGATCCAGGCGAAGCGCGACGCGAGGTTGTAGAGGTACCCCCGGCCGAGGACGGGCTCCGACACGAGCAGGACGACGTCGACGAGGAGCGCGTAGCGCCCGACGAGGCGCACCGATCGCAGCACTTTGTCGCTGTGGCCTTCGGTGATCCGCGCGATGGGCGTGGAGGCCATCCACGAGATCGCGCCGTGGGCGGCGTCGATCGAGAGCCGGTAGATCGCGTACGAGAGGAGGACCCGCTGCGCGACGGCCCCGGGCCCCCCCGCGGCGATCGTGAAGAAGCTCGGGATCGACAGGACCACGAGGAGGAAGATCAGGTCGCCCGCGAGGCGCTGGATCGCGTCCAGGAAGAGCGTGAGCGGACGGGCGAAGAGCGGGCGGGAGACCGCGCGCACGAGGAGGGGGCGGAGGGCGCCGAGGGTCCGGCGGGCGCGGCGGGCGGCGACGCGGGCGAGCGTCACGAGGACGGCGAAGGCCAGGATCCGGCTCAGCAGGCTGCCGACGACGAGGGGATCGCGCAGCGCCGTCCGGGCCTCGTCGATCCGCCGATCGCGCGCGACCCAGGCCCAGCGCGCCATCAACGCGAGGTGCCGCACCTCGCGCACGAGCTGCTTGAGGCCCTCCTCGCTGAGCCCGAGCACCCGCGCGCGCTTCTCCGGGCTGAGCTTGTCGATCAGCGAGAGCCGCGCGGCGTTCAGCGCCTCGACCCGCTCCTTCGCGCCCTCGATGGCCTCCCACGCGAGCGCGCGCTGCTCCGCAGTGAGCGCCGTCGCGTCGTCCTCGAGCTGGGCGGACAGGGCCGAGAGCGCGGCGCGGTCCGCCGCGAGCCCGGCCGGAGACGAGGCGAGGACGCTCGGGTTCGGGGTATAACGGGGGACGGGGCGGAGCGCGGCACGGGCGTCGAGCGCCGAGCGGAGGTCGGCGCGGGCGGCCTCCAGCTCGATGACGATCTCGGTCGTAGATCGGGTCCGCCTTCGTCCCGCCGGCGGGCGCGTCGTGGGCGGCCTCCGTGAGCGTGAAGACGCGGCGCCCGGCGTCCCGCTGCGCCGTCGTGAGCGCGCGGCGGCGGTCGGCCAGCTCGCCTCGGAGCGCGGCCTGCTCGGCGTGCACCTCCTCGGCCCGGGCCCGCTCCCCCGCGAGCGCGCGCGCGCTCGCCTCCTGCGCCTCGTCCACGTCCGCGAGCGCCTTGCTCCGCGCCGCCTCCGCGAGGCGCTCCTGCTCGCCCGCGCGCTCCTTCGCCGCGGAGGCCGCCTCGCGCTCGGCCGAGAGCCTCCTCCGCTCGGTCTCGGCGAGCACGATGGTGCGGCGCTCGTCGAGCGGCCTGTTCAGGAACGCGAGCTCGGCCTCCTCGAGGTCGCGCTCCACGGCGTCCATCTCCGCCGCGAGCGGGCCCGGAGCGGGAGCGCCCGCGTCCCCGCCAGCGTCGCCGGCGTCACGGGCGTCCGGGCGGACGCCCGTGACGGCCGCAGCGGAGTGGCCCGCGTCGAGCGCCCCGGCGTCGCCGGCGGCGGCCCGCTTCGCCTCGCGCGCCGCGAGCGCCGCCGACAGCTCCTCCTTCTTGCAATCCACCGCGCCCTGGTCGAGCACGTCGACGGCGAAGATCTCGGTGGTGTAGAGATCCTCGGGGAGCGAGCCCGCGAGGGCTCCCGGACGGCATCCCGCCGGCGCCGCAGGAGCGCGAGCCTCGGCTGCGCGTCCGCGCCGTCCCCACCGTCGCCGGCGTCGCCGGCGTCGCCACCGTCGCCACCATCCCCGGGAGAGGCGTCGAGAGAGGGCGCGCGGGCCGCGTGGACCCGGGCGCTCGCGGCTCCGTGCGCGCGCGGTGGATCCGCGAGCGCCGAGAGCGCCAGCGCGGGGAGCGCGAGGGCCGCCGCGAGGACGACGAGGAGCCGCCGGGCGTGGAGCAGCAAGCCCTCGTGCCGCGGGCGGGCGCGTCTCGCTTGGGCCTGCATGCGGGCGGAAGAGTCTCCGATGCGCCGCGCGTCCGCAACCGTGGATCACGGTCCCCCGCGCCGCCCTCGTGACGGTCCCCGCTTCCACCGCGCAGGCAAGGGGTGCATGCTCACGCCGCGAAGCAAGTCACCCGCGCGCCAAAGGAGCTCGACAGTGGAGTACCAACGCCTCGGCACGACCGGCCTCGTCGTGTCCCGCATCTGCCTCGGCTGCATGAGCTACGGCGACCCGGACGCCTCACTCCCCGGCCAGGCGATCCCGGGCTGGAAGTGGGCGCTGCGCGAGGAGGAGTCCCGCCCGTTCTTCCGCCGCGCCATCGAGCTCGGCATCAACTTCTTCGACACCGCGAACGTGTACTCGTGGGGCAAGAGCGAGGAGATCACCGGCCGCGCGCTCAAGGACCTCGCCCGGCGGGAGGAGGTGGTGATCGCCACGAAGGTCTCCAACCCCATGCGCACCGGGCCGAACGGGCGGGGCCTCTCCCGCAAGGCGATCCTCCACGAGATGGACGCCAGCCTGAAGCGCCTCGGCACCGATTACGTCGACCTCTACCAGATCCACCGCTGGGACGACGCCACGCCCATCGAGGAGACGATGGAGGCCCTGCACGACGTGGTGAAGGCCGGCAAGGCGCGCTACCTCGGGGCATCGTCGATGTGGGCGTGGCAGTTCGCCAAGGCGCAGCACGTCGCCGAGAAGAACGGCTGGACCCGCTTCGTCTCGATGCAGAACCACTACAACCTGCTCTACCGCGAGGAGGAGCGGGAGATGGCGCCGCTCTGCCGGGACATGGGGGTCGGGATGATCCCGTGGAGCCCGCTCGCGCGCGGGCTCCTCGCGCGCGGGCCGGGGGCGAAGACGGCGCGGTCCGAGACGGACCAGTTCGCGAAGCGGCTCTACGCGTCGATGGCGGAGGCCGACGGGCGCGTGCTCTCGGCGCTCGACACGCTGGCGAAGGGGAGGGGGCTGCCCCACGCGCAGGTGGCGCTCGCGTGGCTCCTCCACAAGGGCGGCGTGGCGGCGCCCATCGTCGGCGCGACCAAGATGCAGCACCTGGACGACGCGGCGGCGGCCGCCGGCGTGAAGCTCACGGCCGAGGAGGTGCGCGCCCTGGAGGCGCCCTACGTGCCGCACCCGGTGGCGGGCTTCGTCTGAGGTGCCCCCCGCTCACGTGCGGCGCGCTGCCGCGAGCCCCACCGTCCGCGCAGCCGGCGCGCGCACGTCCGAGTCTTCGGCACGCGCCCCACGCTGAGCCCACCCGACCAGCGCGACTGCCCCCAGCACCAGCCCGAGCCCGGCAAAGTCCGCGCGCGCAAAGTGCTCCCCGCCGAGCGCGGCGCCGAGCGTCAGCGCGACGACCGGGTTGACGTAGGCGTGGCTCGTCGCGAGCGAGGCTCGCGCGTTCCGGAGGAGCCAGCCGAAGGCGGAGTAGGCGATGAGCGATCCGAAGACGACGAGGTAGGCGAGCGCCCACGCAGAGCTCGCGCTCGGGACCGAGAGCGGCTCGCCCAGCGCCGCGCTCGCGACGGCGAGGATCGCGCCGCCCACGAGCATCTGCGAGGCCGTCCCCATCACGCCCGGCGCGAGCGGCGCGCGCCGCGTCGCCACGCAGCCGAGCGCGTAGCTCGCGGCTGCCAGGACGACGAGCGCCGCGCCCGCCGGGTCCACGCGCAGCGCGCCCCGCGAGGCGACGAGCGCGACGCCCGCGAAGCCGAGCGCGAGGCCGGCGGCCTCGAGGCGGCGGAGGCGGCCGCCGGCGAGGCGGTCGAAGAGCGCGGTCCAGAGCGGCACGGTCGCGAAGACGAGCGCGGCGAGCCCCGAGGGCACCCGCACGAGCGCGACCGCCGCCGTGCCCATCCCGGTCCCCATCAGCGGCAGCGCGGAGACCGCGGCGGCCACCCACTCCCCGCGCCTCGGGCGCGGCGCGCCCTTCAAGCGAAGCGCGGCGTAGAGCAGGCCGCCGGCGACGAGGAAGCGCAGCGCCGCCATCCGGAGCGGCGGCACGCCGGCGACGGCGACGCGCTGCGCGAGGTACGTCGAGCCCCACACCAGGTAGAGGAAGCCCAGGCAAGCGGGGAGGAGGAAGCGAGGGCGGTGCATGCCCCAGGGATAAGGAGCGGGCGGGGGCCGCGACAGACACACGGCGGCGGCACAGGTGCGCGGGGGATGGGCACAGAGCGCTCCGGCGCATGGGTACAGACGTGCGCGAAGCGTGGGGCGGGTTACGATGCGGCCGGCGATCGCGAGGAGCTTGTCATGGGTACAGACGGCGCGGACGTGGTGGACCCGGGAGGCGCGGGGAAGCGGCAGGAGGTGAAGCGGCACGTGCTCTCGCTCATCGACGCGGGCGTGCTCCGGCGCGGCGCGCGCCTGCCCTCGATCCTCGAGCTCGCGAGGGCCCTCACCGTCGCGAAGAACACCGTCATCGGCGCGCTCGACGAGCTGTGCGGCGAGGGCGTGATCGAGGCGCGCGAGCGTCAGGGCTTCTTCGTCCGCAGCGCGCGGAGGCGGTCCGCCGCGCGGGGGACGCGGCTCGCCGACCTGCCCACGGACCGCGTGGCGCACGGCATGGCCACGATCCTCGTGGAGAGCGGCGAGGGCTTCATCCCCATCGGCAGTGGCACGGCGGCCGAGAGCCTCCTCGCGACGCCCGAGTGGAGCGCGTTCCTCAAGGGCGCGCCGCCGCGCGACCCGCGCACCTCGCTGCGCTACGCCGACCCGATGGGCGAGCCCCACCTCCGCGAGGTGATCGTCGCCCGCTTCGCGGGCGCGGAGGAGAGCCCGGGGAGCGTCGTCATCACGCACGGCGCCGTCGAGGCGCTGAACCTCACCTTCGCCTCCGCCGCCGCGGAGACGAAGAGCCGCCGCCTCGCAATCGAGTCGCCCGGCTACTTCATGCTCGCCCCCATCGCCCAGGGCCTGGGCCTCGAGCCTGTGCCCATCCCGCGGAGCCACGGGGGGATCGACCTCGAGCGCCTGCGCGCCGAGGCGAGGAGGGCGCCCCTCTGCGGCCTCATGGTGAACCCCAACCACCACAACCCGACGGGCGCGACGCTCACGCTCGCCCAGCGGTTCGAGCTGGCGCGTCTCGCGGACGAGCACCGCTTCTGGGTGATCGAGGACGACGTCTACAGGGGCCTGTGGACGGAGGACGAGGAGCCGCCCAGCATCTACTCGCTCCTCCCGCGCCGGACCTTCTACGTGGGATCCTTCTCCAAGACGCTCGGCCCGGCGCTCCGCGTCGGCTTCGTGATCGCGCCCGAGGCGCGCGGCGAGGACGTGCGACGCCGCAGGTTCCTCGGCAGCCTGTCGGGGGACGCGTACACGCAGAACCTCATCGCCGAGTTCGTCGATCGCCGGGGCTACCAGCGGCACCTCACCGAGCTGCGCGAGGAGCTCGCGCGCCGCGCCCGCATCGCGCGCCACCAGAGCGAGCCCTTCGGGGCGCTCGGCCGCTTCGGATCCCCGTACACGGGGGGCCTCTTCTGGCGCTTCGAGCTCGCGCCCGGCCTCGACGCGATGGCGCTCTACCGGGCCGCGCGGGAGAAGAACGTCCTGATCTCGCCGGGCTGCTTCTTCCACGTCGAGAGCAAGAGCAGCACCGACGACGCGTGGATGCGCGTCAACGTCTCGCGCTGCGAGGGGACCGTGCTCACCCAGGTGCTGGAGCTCCTGGAGGGCATCTCCGGGCGAGAGCGGGCCCCGGCGCGGGAGCGCAGGGTCGCGGTCTGAGCCAGCTCACGCCGGCTTGCCGAACCACTTCGCGAGCGCGTCCCGCAGGCCGTCCTCCGTTCCTTCTCCGACCCAGGCGACGTGACCGTCGGGGCGAACCAAGACGGCCATGGGAGCGGCGACCGCGCCGAGCACCGGAAGCTCCCACGCGCCCCCGTACGTCGCGTCGACCCGCCGGACCCGGTCCGCCCACGGCGCGATGTCAATCCGGCCTGGCTCGCCGAGGTTCAGGAGGACCGGCCGAGCCTCGTGGAGCAGCGCGAAGACCCGGCGCGGGCCGTCGGCGGTGACCACCTCGAGAATCGGGCATGCGGCGGCCGAGCAGCGCGTGCCCCGGGCCGAGGTCGTAGTGAACGTCGAGCCCGGACATCAGCCCGGCGTAGCGCTTGCGCGGCTCGTCCATCTTCAGCAGCTCCAACACGGTCTCGCCCAGGGCCAGCATGCGCTCGTCGCCGCGGCTGAGCGCGATGGCTGCCATCGTGGTCCTGAGCACGCGGGCACCGACCGGGTGCCGCTCCGCATGGTAGGTATCGAGCAGGCTGTCCGGTGATGTCCCTTTGACCACCTGAGCCAGCTTCCAGCCCAGGTTCACGGCATCCTGCACACCGATGTTGAGCCCCTGTCCGCCCGCCGGGGCGTGCACGTGCGCGGCGTCGCCGGCCAGGAGCACGCGGCGGTCGCGGTAGGTCGCCGCTTGCCGCGTCACGTCGGAGAACCTCGAGAGCCAGCTCACGGAGTGTACGCCGAAATCGCTCCCGTACATGGCGGTCAGCGCCGCGCGGAGATCGTCCAGCGACGGCGTGCCCTTCATGACCTGCGGATCCCGGATCAGGACGCGCACGCGCTTTCCGTCCTCGAGGCGGCTGAGCCCGTAGAAGCCTTTCTCGTCGCGGCGGGTGCCCCAGGGCGCCTCCTCGGCGAGCTCGACCTCGGCGATGAGCCAGCTCGTCGACGCATCCCATCCAGGGAACTCGATGCCCGCTTGCTTGCGGATCAGGCTCCGACCGCCGTCGCACCCCACGAGGTAGTCCGCCCTCAGGGAGCGGCCATCGGAGAGCGTGACGTCGACTCCGGACGCGTCCTCTGCGAATCCCGTCACCTCGCAGCCGCGATGGGTCGGCACCGCCAGCTCCTCGACCCAGGCGGCGAGGATGGGCTCGATGCGGTCCTGCGAGAGCGCGAGGCCGTAGTTGTGGCGCGTGGGAAAGTCGCTGATGCTGAGAGGGTTCAGCGCGAAGCCCGCGACCTGCATCACCTTGCCCTGCGACAGGAAGCGCTCGGCGACGCCTCGCTGATCGAGCACCTCGATCGTGCGGGCGTGCAGGCCGCCCGCTCGGGAGCTGTCGCGGTGCTGGCCCTCGCGTCGCTCGACGATGACCACGTCGACCCGCGCCAGCGCGAGCTCGGCCGCCAGCATCATCCCGGTGGGCCCGCCGCCGACGATCACCACGGCATGCTTCATCGCGTCTCCCATGGCGGGAGACTGTGCGGCACGACCGGGGGCTTGCCGCAAGCCCCCGGCTCTGGCATAGGGTCGAAGTGAGAGGGGCGGCGGTCGCCCTTTTTTTGTGCGAGCGACTCCGAGCGCAGCCTCAATTCAGTCGCACGCCACGAAGCGCCAGATGCCTCCGGGAGGGCTGCCGCCCCCGCCTGCCCAGCAGATGCCTCCGGGACAGAGGACCGGAGGCGGGGTGCTCAGGATGTCTTGCGCTCCGATCTGCGGCGGGGTGAACGTGGCCAGCGCTTCGGCCGGGCCCCCGTCGATGGGCGCGCGCATGACGGTGGCGGGGGGCTGATTGGTCGGGTCGGCCGGGACCTCCTGGTTCAACCAGTACACGTGGCTGTCGTCCACCACCACGCCGCCCACGGTCTTCTGGTGGGAGGCGATCACCGTGACCGCCCCCCCCGCCTTCGGTACGCGCCGCACGGAGTGGCAGACGTCGACCTCCGAGCAGTTCGAGGCGCCCGAATCCTCCTCGACGAGGTAGTAGAACGCTGTCCGCGCCGAGGGCAATCCAGCTTGCGCCGGTTTGAAGGGGAGTGAGCGCGATCGCGGCCCCGCCGCCCTTCGGCATCTTCCACACAACCTCGTCGACGGGGTCCGTGCCGTCGGCCCAGTAGATCGAACTCGTCGTCGACCGCGAGGCTCTGGATCGAGTGCCCCGAAACGAGCACCTTCCCGGCTCCTCCGGTGACGGACTTTCTTCACAATCTCGTCACCGTTGGTCCAGTAGACGCTCTCCGCGTCTGCCGCGAGGTCAACGATGTGGTTGAACGACTCGTTCACGGTCGTCACCACGGTGGGCGCGCCTCCGCCGATGGGCATCCGGTAGAGCTTTCCCGAATCGGTCCAGTACAGGTAGTCCCCGCCGACGGTCAGGAGAGCCATCCCGCCGGAGGCCGTGCTGGTCAGGACCTTCGGTGTGCCGCCCGCGAGCGCCTTCGAGGCGACCGCGCCGGTCTCGTCCATCCAGAAGACGGTCCCGTCCTGGGAGGCGAGCCCCAGCGGTAGCTTCAGGCCCGACACAATCTCGATTGGCGTGCCACATGGGGCGGAGCCGGGCGGCGCACCGCCGGTACCCGCGCCGGTGACACCCCCGCCCGGGCCGCCGCTCGCCATGGGCGCGTTGCCCCCCGCGCCCGGGCCGCCGCTCGCGACGGACCCGCTGACGCCCGCGCCCACGCCGCTGCTCGCCACGGTCCCGATGATGACGTTTCCCGAGCAGCCGAAAAAGGCGGCGCAGAGCACGGAGGCGAGGGAGGCGGCGAGGAAGGATCGTGTCATGGCAGGATGAGTGTCCGGCGGGCGAAAACCGGTCACGGTCCCCGGTTCTCCTTGGCGAAGGCGCACGAGGCGCGCACCCGCTCGGCCTGCACCGAGGCGGGCATCTCGGCGACGAAGCGGCGCCCCGCCTCGCGCGCTTGCTCGACGCGCCCGGCCGCGCAGAGCGCGACCACGCGCAAGGTGAGGCGCTCCTCACGGAGCAGGCCGTTGGGGTATCGCGCCCCGAGGAATCGTCGAGCATCGCCAGGGCCCGATTCGCGTCACCGTGCTTGAGGGCCTGCTGCGCCGATTGCAGGAGCGTGACCTCCTCGACGAGCTCGTCCGCGCCGGGGGCTGTGGGCCGCGCTTCGGCAGGGCGAGGCGGGACGATGGGATGAGGTTCGCCACTCGGCCGCGCGGGATGGATCGTCACCGGCGCCCGCGGCTTTGGGGGTGTCACAGCCTGCACGGCAGGCGGAGGCAGAGGGCTCGCGGTCTCGGATGGGGTCGCCGCCTCGGAGGTCGCGGCCGGAGGAGCCGGGGAGGGGGCGGAGGCGGGCGAGGTGACGGCGGAGGCGACCAGCGCCGGCGAGGGCCGCCCCCTCCAGAGAGCGGTTGCGCCGGCCGTGATCAGCGCGACGACGGTGAGTGCCTTGACCGCGGTTCCGGCCAGCGACGCCGCACCCGGTGCCCACCCGGGAGCCAACGCGCTCGGGCCGCTCGTACCGGCCGCGCCCAGCCTCGACGCCAGGCCGGACTGCATGCGGGCGGCCGCAGCGGCGCTCGGGCGGGCAGCCCGCGCCGCGTCGAGCAGGGCCCGCGCTTCGTGGCTCATCTCGCCCATCGCTTGCCTCCCTCCTTCCGGCGCGCCAGCGCCGCGTCGAACGCCGCGCGCGCCGCGCGCAGCCGCGAGTAGACGGTGTTCACGTTGATCCCGAGCGCCTCGGCAATCTCGGGGGCGGTCATCTCCGAGAAGCTCCGCGAGCACGAAGACCTCGCGCTTGGCCTCGTCCAGCTCGCCGAGCACCTCGGCGAGCTGCTCCAGCGCCTCGGCGGCGACGGCCTCCTCGTGCGGCCCGGGCGCGCGATCGGCCACGTCCAGCTCGAGCGGGACGCACCCGCCCTTGCGCCGCTCGCGCCGCCGGTGGTTGCGCGCGACGTGGAGCACGATCCCGAAGAGCCAGGTCCGCTCCGAGGAGCGCCCCTCGAAGCCGGGGAGCTGTCGGTGGACGGCCAGGAACACGTCCTGCGCGGCGTCCTCGACGCTCCCGGCAAGAACGCCCAGGCCGCGCAGGCTGCGCCATACGAGATCGACACCTCGCTGACCACCCGGACCACGTCCCCCGAGCGCCCGAGCGGGCGCCCGAGGAGCCGCTCGACCTCGGCGCGAAAGGCAGCCTCCCCCGGGCACTCCGGTGGCGCCGACCACGTGATCGCCGCCTCGAGCCCCGCGGGCGGACCGGCATGCGCGCTGCCGGGTGCCGCGAGCAGCAGCGCCGCGGCGACCGGAAGGCTGGCGCGCCGGAACATGCAGCGAGGGTACACCACGCACCGTCAGGCGAGAGATTTGGTGAAGCTTTCCCGAGAGTTGTGCGAGGCCATCGGAGGCAAGGCGGCGCCCCCGTGCGGCACGGACGAGGAAGGAGAAGTCGCCGGCGGGCAAGGAGAAGACACGAGCGGGCACGCGGAAGGCCCGGGCGCGCAGGGGGAAGCCACGGGCGCCTGAGGAAAACGCTCCCGCGCTCGTGCGGGAAGCTCTCCCGCTCGGGCGGGTCGTGGAATACGCTCCGCGAGGTGAACGAGACCGCGAGCAGGTGCCTCGAGTGCGGCGGGAAGCGGGTCTTCCAGGTGCCGCAGGTCGCCTCGGAGTTCGGCGAGCACGGCCAGCGTTACGCCGCGTGGGAGCTGGTGCTGACGTCGGGGGGCTTCGCGGTCGGCCAGGTCGAGGCGTGGGTGTGCGCCTCCTGCGGGCGGGTCGATTTCTTCGTGGAGCCGGAGGCCCTGACGGCCGCCGGCATGACCGCGACGACCCGGAAGGAGGCACGGGCGGAGCGGGAGGCCCGCCTCCACCCCGCGCCCCCGCAGAAGCCCCCTACCTGGGTCGCGATCCGGACCGCCCCGCGCGAAGGCGAGGGGCTCGCCGCGTTCTCGGTCCTGGTGAGCGCGGGGTTGTCCCTTCCAGATGCCCGCGCCGCGCTGCACCACGTCCCCTCGCGCATCGCGTGCGACGACCTCGAGGAGGCGGAGGAGCTGGTGCAGGAGCTGGCGAAGCACGGTGTCGTGGCCGAGGTCGTCGGCGCTTCGAGCGGCGGGCCCTACAGGTGAGCGGCGCTGCCCACCTCAGTTGGTCCAGATGTCCCCGCCCACGAGCGGGTCCAGGCCTCCGGGGTTGCTGGAGACGGCGATGAGGTGGGCGCCGGCCCCGCCGGACGCCACCGCGGCCCAGACCTGGTTCGCGGCGGCGGTCCCGGCCGTCTCGTTGGTCCAGGTCGCGCCCGAGTCCGAGGACGTCCAGATGTCGTTCCCGCCGCCGTACGAGGTGGCGGCCACGAGGTGGGCGCCGTCCGCGTCCGACGCGACCGTGACCCACGTCACGCTCGATGATGCAGTCTCCGCGCTCTGCTTCCAGGTCTTGCCCGCGTCGGAGGAGGTCCAGATGCCCGCGTCCTCGCTGACGGCGACGAGATGGGTCCCGGTCGCGTCCGACGCTACGCCTTGCCAGTCGGAGCCCGACGCGTCGGTCCCCTTCGTCCGGTCGGTCCAGGTCGCGCCCGAGTCCGAGGACGTCCAGACGTCGCTGTAGGCGGTGACGGCGACCAGGTGGGTCAGGGTCGCGTCCGCGGCCATGGAGACCCAGTCTCGTGCCGCATCGGGGGTCCCTTTCGTCAGGTCGGTCCAGGTCGCGCCCGCGTCCGAGGAGGTCCAGACGTCGCCGGCGGCCAGGACGAGGTGGTTGCCGGTCGTGTCCGAGATCACGGTGGGCGACAGGATGAAGTTGGAGGTAGGGGTGACCGTCGTCCGCTTCACCCACGTCGCGCCTGCGTCCGCGGAGGTCCATACATCTCCGCCCGGGCTGGTCCCCGCGGCCGTGGTGGCGGCGACGAGGTGATCGCCGGTCGAGTCCGACGCCACCGACGCCCAGCCCTGGCCGGACGCGGGGGTGCCCTTCGTCCGGTTGACCCAGGTCAGGCCCGAGTCCGTGGACGTCCAGATGTCCCCGTCCCCGCCGCCCGGAGAATTCGAGGGGCCGTTGACGGCGACGAGGTGGGTCCCGGTCGCGTCGGAGGCCACGGCGCTCCAGAGCTTGGTCGAAGCGGTGGTATTCGCCGTCCGATCGAACCAGAATCTGCTCCGCGTTGCAGCCGGCCGTCAGGCCTGCGGCGACGACGAGGGCGCTGCAGGCAAGCTTCGTAAGGATGTTCATGGCAGGGCCCCTGGCAATGCACGTGCCTGCGACGCGCTCCGGCCAAAAACTCGGGCCGGCACGACGGCGCGCATGACACTGGCGTCAGGCGCTGTGCCCGGGCCCGCCTGTACCCCGTGCTCCAGCAGTGGGGCGCCGTGGTTCAGAGCTGCCGCATGAACGCGACGAGGTCGTGCTTCTCGTCGGACGTGAGCTTCAGGCTCAGCACGAGGTTGAAGAGCTCCACGGTGTCCTCGAGCGTCAGGCAGCGGCCGTCGTGCATGTACGGCGGGCTCTCCTTGATGCCCCGCAGCGTGAAGGTCTTGATCGGCCCGTCCCCCGGCTCGTCCTTGAGGAAGCGCTCGGTGTGCAGGTCGTGCATCAGGTTGTCGAGGTAGAACGGCGCCGCGTGGCAGCTCCCGCACTGCCCCTTGCCGAAGAACACCTCCTCGCCGTGCAGCTCGCTCGGGGTCGCCTTCGCGGGGTCGAGCCGGCCGGTGGCCGGGTCGAGCTCGGGCGCGGGGGGGACGTCGAACATGTTCTGCATCTGCGCCATGTGGCTGACCTGGATGCGGTCGAGGATGTTCATGCCCTTCTTCATGGCGTGGATCGGATCGCCGTTGAAGTAGGCGGTGCGCTGCTCGAACTCGGTGAAGTCCTCGACGGAGCGCAGGCTGCGCTTCGACCCGTGGATCTGCTGGTTGAAGAGCCCACGCAGGCTCACCGTGTCGATGCGGAAGCGCCGCTCCTGCGGCCGCATGTCCGGGGTCAGGTGGAACTGCCCCGTCGTGTGCCCGTTGACGTGGCAGTCGAGGCAGGCGACGCCGAGGCTCGGATCCTTGCTCTTCCGGTCGTCGGTGGGGTTGAACTCCTCCTGGGGGAACGACGTGAGGAGCAGGCGGAGCCCGTCGAGCTGCACCGGCGTGAGGATGTCCTTGAACAGCCGGTAGTAGTTGTTGATCGACACCACCTCGCCGCGCGACACGTCGCCGAGCTCCGGCCGGTTGTTGAGGAAGATCGCCGGCGGGAACTCGGGCAGGAACGCCTCTGGCAGATCGAACTCCACGTCGAAGCGCTCGAGCCGCGGGAACATCTCGATCTGCATCTTCGGGAAAACCTGGCCGCCGTTCGCCTGCAGGGGATGGGGCAGCGAGGGGTACGGGAAGAGGCCGAGCTGCTTGATGTCCTGTGGGCTCATGGCGGCGAGATCGTCCCAGGTCAGCCCGTTCGCGAGGCGCGCCGTCGGCCCCACGCAGAGCGGCTTGCCGCGGGACATCTTGACGACGGGATCGAACCGCGGCGCCAGATCGTAGCGCTCCTTCAGGAGCTTCTGCTGCGCCCGCATCACGTTGGGCCTGTTGGCGGTCTCGCGTCGCTGGATGAGGGCCGGATCCTCGTAAGGCCTGTCCGCGTTCAGCGGATCACGGAAGAAGTCGAATCCCGAGACCTTTCCCTGCTTCGGCTGGCCCTGGAAGACGGGGGACGAGGGATCGGCCTCGTGAACGTCGAAGATGTCCGACAGATCGTGGGCAGTCTTCGCCTGCTCCGGCCGCTTCACGGCGACGGAGCAGGCCTCCTGCGCGCGGGCGATGGCGTCGGGCGGCGCGGTTGGCCTCGGGCAGCTCGTCTGCGCCCACCCGCTCCCGATCGCCCAGCTCGCCAGGGCGGACGCGACGAGCACGGCGCTGCCATAGCAGATGGGTCTGCGTGCAAGCACGACCGCCCGATGTGAACCTCTTGATCGGTTCTCCCCCATGCTCGCACATCGTTTGCGAGACCCGTACCGCTCGCCTCGCTCGCCCGCGAAGTGGGAAGGAAAGAAGGGGAGCTCGACCATGGACGATGCGCAGTACCTGGCGCGTGCGCTCGTGATGGCGCGTGCCTCACCCGGGCCGCGCAGCCGCCTTGACGCGTCGCCGCTCGCGTCTAGGACGCGCCGCGATGAAGCGGCTCTTGGGGAGCGTGATGGTGCTGGCGCTCACCTCCTGCGCCGTGGAGGTGGGGGCGCCCGAGGAGGTCGGCGAGTCGCCGGAGGCGATGGTCGCGACGGCCCCGACGACGGTAGTGCAGCCGGGCACGATCCCGCCCTTCGAGCCCGAGCCGACGGAACCGCAGCCGGACATCCCAGGGATCCGCAAGTGGAAGGCGTTCATCGGCGCCCCCAAGGGCCGTCATGCGCGGTACGGGGCCGCCTCCATCCGCCCGGACCTCGTGGACGAGCGCGCGTACATCGTGCTCGTCCCCCCTCCCGAGGGTGGGCCGGGTCAGGCCATCCCTCTCTTTCTCCGGCAAGCGTGGAGGTACGGGGACCTCTACTTCGAGCGGATGACCGGCGAGATGGGGCTCACGCCCCTCGACTGGATCGGGATCCTGCTGGCGATCGGAGACCTGGAGGAGCACCCGAAGCTGCTGCCCCCCACGCACGGCCTCCTCGTCGGTCCTACCTTCGACGAGGGTGAGGCGGGGCCCACGGCTCCCCCTCCTCCGCTCCCTGGTGACGATCATCAGGGGCCGGGGCCGACGACGGGGGACGGGCAGGCGGGCGGTGGCGGTACGCCGACCCCTCCCCATCCTCCGCATCCTCCGCCGCCAGGGCCCGACTACACGTCGCCTCCTCCTCTTCCGGAGGTTGAGCCAGGCCTGGAGCACCTCGCGCAGAACGGTGTCTACCCCGGTGACGTGCCACCGGGATGGCTCCTGCAGCGCCGGCCCGAGGACGCGAGCTACACGCCGCAGCCGGGGGAGGAGAAGGAGCTCATCCGGTGCGAGGGGCGCGTCTTCCTGGCGTACAAGAACAACTGCGTCGACTTCCAGCCGAGGACGCCGGGCGCCAAGTGGATCGCCAAGATCGCGTCGTGGATCGGGAGCAAGAGCTTCTTCGACCACATGACGGCAGACGACTGGACGAACTTCTGCAGAGATCGCCGCTCTTTTCGTCGAGGTCGCATCCTGCTCATCCGTGGGTCTCGCCTGCGTTGGGGTGGAGGTCATCACGATCGGAGGTGCTACCGTACCCTGTGCAGCCGTCGCTGCTCTGCTGTGCAACGCACACGTTTTCGTAGACACGCTCATCTTCGACAGGTGCGGCGTCGTGATGCGCTGGAGGTAGTCAGGTGCTCCGCAATTACATCCTCAACATGCTCTTCGTGCTGCTCTGCTCTGCGAGCTGTCTGTTGTGCCTGGCGATTCACGTATTCATCAAGAGACAGTTCGAGCTGTCCGGCGGATGGAGCGCGCTGTGTAATTTGCCACTTGCCGCGGTGGCCGCGTGGTTCTGTGGTTACTTTCTCCCGAAGCGCTGGAGGAGATTGTATTGATACATCAGAACCGCCGCCACAGCTCGTCCGGAGACGGGAACTGGTCGAGCGTGAACTCCTCCTCCACCGGGTCGCTCTTCCCCGTCCGGTCGTGGGCGACGAAGCCGTCGCCGTTCGACGCGAAGGCGAAGGGCAGGTCGAGCATCTCGGCGTACTCGAGCGCCTGCTGCATCCCGTCGCCGACCCCGTGGGTGTTGTCCTTGGCCTCGATGATGGCGAGGGGCAGGCCCTGCTTGTAGGACAGGATGTAGTCGGCCCGCTTGGACTTCCCGCGCGTCACCAGCTTCCCGCGCACGATCACGCGGCCCTTGGTGAACGACACCTCCTCGCGAACCTGCGTCTGGTCCCAACCCGCGCGCTCGATCGCCGGCGCTATGAACTTGGTACAGATGTCGCGTTCGCTGAGGTCTCTCTTGTCCACGGCTCGTCGAGCGGCCAAGGCTACCAGGGTCCAGCTCCGCGTCCCAGCACAGGTCGAACGCTGGCGGCTCGGCCGCCGCCCGTCTATCCCATGCCCCATGCCCGCTCCCACCGCGCCCCCTCGCCGCCCCACCCCGGCGGAGATCCGCGCCGCCGTGAACAAGACGGTCCCTGACGTCATCGCTCCCGGCCTCGCCGTCCTCTTCTGCGGTATCAACCCGGGCCTCTACACCGCCGCCGTCGGCCACCACTTCGCCCGCCCGGGCAACCGCTTCTGGCCCGCCCTCCACGCGGCCGGCTTCACCGACCGCCTCCTGGCCCCGCACGAGGAGCGGCACCTGCTCGACCTGGGCTACGGGATCACGAACCTGGTCCCGCGGGCGACGGCCACGGCGGACGAGCTGACCCCCGTGGAGCTGGTCGCCGGCGCGGCGAGGCTGCGGCGGGCGGTGGCGAAGTGGCGGCCACGGTGCCTGGCGGTGGTAGGGGTCGGGGCGTACCGGGTGGCGTTCCGGAGGCCGCGAGCGAAGCTCGGGCAACAGGACGAGCACATCGGAGAGGCGAGGGTGTGGGTGCTGCCGAACCCGAGCGGGCTCAACGCGCACTACCAGCCGGGGGATCTGGCGAGGCTTTTCCGGGAGCTGCGGGAAGCCGTCGGCTGATGGGACGGGTCCCTCTTCGAGAGGGGAGCGGCCCGTGAAATTAGGCCATGCGCCGCACCTGCTACCCGCCGTCGCTGCCCATGGTGGACGCGCCCCCCGTGCCCATCTGTCCGCCGGTCCCTGCACCGGATGCTCCCGCAGCACCGGCCTGTCCGCCGACGCCAACGTCTATGACCCACTGCATGCATGTGAGGCTGTTGGCGTTGCAGACCTCGCCAAGCGACGCGTTGTAGTCAGCGTCGACCGTGCAGTGGCCGCCTCCCTCGGCGCAGATGCCGACGCTGGTGTCGCAGACTCCGCCGAGCGACTTGCAGTCTGCATCCTCTGTGCATCGCTTGCTCGAGGTCGCGTAGCAGCAGCCGTCGCTGGCGCAGTAGCCACCCGCGGGACATTGGCCGTCGACGCAACCCGTGTCGGCGATGACGTCGCCTGCAAGCGGGTCGTCGCACGGAGAGTTGCTCTGGCTCTGGCTCTGGCATGCGGCCCTGCAGAGGCCGACAATCGCGAGGGGACCGGCGAGGCGCGCGGACCAGGACATCGCGGCCCATCGTCTCACGAAGCCCCTCATCAGGGTAGGCGACCCGTCGAATCCCTCGGCGATGTCGCGCTGCACGGCGCCGATTGTCCAGTTGGACAGAACCTCCGGCACTCTGTTCGGTACCCCTAAGTTAAGGTAATCGCAAAGGAATCTCCGGGTTACTCGGTCCGGCTACTTGGCCGCCCTCGGCGCCGTTTCCACGCTGTTACCTGCGGCTCTTCGCCGCAAGCAACCGGCTGCGGAGCCGCGAGGACCACCGCGGGCGAAGCCGCCGCGGGCGCCGGGGGGTGCTCCTGGATGCGGCCTTACCGCGCGCGCTCGTCGGCGCCCCTACCTTGGCGAGCACATCCACGACCGCCCCTCGCTTCGCCCCCGTGGTTGCCGCGTACAACTGCGTCGTCGCGAGGTTGCCGTGCCCGGCCAGCTCGCGCACGAGGTGAACGGGCACGCCCCCGTTGAGCAGCGTCGTGATGAAGAAGGCCCGCAGGGCATGCAGGCGTTCCTTCGGGAGCGTCACGCGCCGCAGCGCGCGCTGGAACACGTCGTACGGCCCCCGATGACACCACGGCTCGCCCTTCGGGTTGAGCGCCGCGCACTCGTCACCCGGACGGCGATCGACCCGAGCGGCGAGCAACGCGTCGCGCAGTTGCGGCGTGAGCGGCACCTCGCGCTCGTGCCCCGACTTCGTGCGCCCCGTGTGGTCCTTCCACCGCGAGAGGCGGACGACCAAGCGGTCGCGTTCCGGGTGGTCGGGGTCGAACTCGCAGTCCCGGCACCGCAACGCCAGGATCTCGCCCTTGCGCAGCCCGGCATGTGCAGCCAGCAGGATCACGAGCCGGTGCTCCGGGCAGCTCGCCGCGTCGATGACCGCCGCGACGTCGCCCTCGGACGGCGCGGTAGGAACCCGCTCTCCTGCCTTCGGCGGCTTGAGGTACTTCGGGTCGCCCGCGAGGATCCGGGCCTCGACTGCGAACTTGCCGACGCTCTTGATCGCGTTCAGCGCCACGCGACGAGAGCCCGGCCCCACGCCACCCTCGACCATCGCCACGTCGATCTCTCGTGCGCGTGCGATGTCGAAGGCGGCAGAGACCGGGAGACTGCCGACGCGGGGCAGGACCCACACCGACAGCCTGTTCTCGTAGTTGTGGCGAGTCGACGGCCTGAGTGCGGAGGGAGCGAACTCCGCACGCCAGCGGTCGATCACCTCCGCGAACGTCGGCTCCTTGGGGGCCTCGGGCTTGGCCGGCTCTGCCGATTCGATCGGCTTGTACGGCTTCCCATCCGGCCCGCAGAGGATCTCCGGATCGCCGTGCAGCGTGGCGCCCATCCTGCGCGCGGCCTCTTCGGTCCGCGCCGCGGTCGTCGTCTGCACCTCCGCGTCTCGACGGTACCTCCCCTCGGTGCCGTCCTTCTTCGTATACGTCAGGTCAATGACCAAGACCCGCTTACCGCGTCGAGTCGTGTTTCGCACCATGATTGAGTCTCCTCCTCATGGCGCGCGTTTCCGTTGTATGGAAGCATACGACGGTCACACCGCACGCCGCAAGGTGCAATTTGCCCCCTGTGTTGTGGTGATCTGGTTATGGGGACGACGGTGCCAGCCAGCCCTCGTCAAGCTGCACACGCCAGAGACGCCCGAGCTTGCGCGCGGTCATGCCGTCCGCTTGGGAGACGGTGCCGCCGTCGTCGGCCTTGCGCGCGTTGCGCTCAAGGGTGCGACGGAGCGTGACAGGGGGGACGCGAGAGGAAGGCCGCCGCTTGGTCGACCGTCATCCAAGCGGCGGGACTTTGCGTGCGCGCGCGGTCATGGCCGCCACCTTGGAATCGCCTGCTGGTCAAGCCGCGCCGGACGAGTTCGGCGAGCCGTTCTGCGGGACTGAAGAAGGACACGCCGCGCAGTACGTACAAGGGCAGGTTGCGCTTGCAGAGGCGGTCGCCCGCGGGCCGGGCGGAAACGGTGAACGCGTGGGCGTCGCCGTAGAGCGCCGCGCCGTAGAGCGCCGCGCCGTAGAGCGCCGCGCCGTAGAGCGCCGCGCCGTAGAGCGCCGCGCCGCATCGCCCAGTGGAGCGTCGTCCTCAGCACCTTCAGCGCCGCGGCAATCTCGCGCAGTGATGCGCACTCGTCCGTCAGCGCGAGGACCTCTCCACCTCCGAGGTCAAGGAGGTGCGGGCATGGTCCCTCCCGGCCGCAAGCATCCCACCGGGACGCCGGTCGGCAGCGACCTGGCTCATGCAGAGATCATCGTCGAGACGGAAGCCGTGGGTGATAGCTCGGAGCGGGCCGTGGGCGTTTGGTGCTAGCACCAAACGCCCCCGCAGCCTTTCGTACGCCCAGAGCCGGCTTCCGGCGCCTCGGCCAGCACGGGCTGGGCGTCTGGTAGGGGTTGAGACCTGGCAGCGAAGCCCATCACCACGCGGCACCCGTCGAGCCACGGCGCAGCTACCTGCGCCCCACCGCCGCGCCGACCTGAGCCGGCGTCAGGCCCATGCCGGCATGTAGCAGGAAGAAGGCCGCGACGCGGAGCAGGATCGGCTGCGACGCGATCGCGGCCACGAACCTCACCGCTGCCTCCAGCAGGATCCGCTGCGCTTCAGTGCCCCTCGTGCCCCGAGAACCCCTGCGCGAAGCCGCTCGCGCGCTCGATCGTGTCCACGACGCGCGCTGACATGCGGTGCTCGTCAGCGCCCATCAGCTCGTTCGCCGGCGCACCCGCGGCATGGGAGCACCACGGCGCGTGCCGCACGCCCGTCGCAGCCGCGGCCGCGCGAGACGCCGCGTGGGCAGATCCTCGACATGGCGCGATCGTTGCCGTGACGTTTGGAGGGAGCGTTGGGAAGGAGCGGTATGTTTTCTCGATCACTGACGATCTTCTCCGTTCGCGGCATCCCCATCCGCGTGCACTGGAGCCTCCTCGTGCTCCTGCCATTCCTGGTCTACGCCGGCGCGTACCAGTTCCTGGCCGTCGCGCGCTGGGCTGGGATCTCCCGGAAAGAGACCGCGTTGTCACCCTTCGTATGGGGCTTCGTCCTCGCGCTGGGCCTCCTCGTGTCGGTCGTGCTCCACGAGCTGGCGCACGCGTTCGTGGGGAGGCGGTCGGGCGCGAAGATCCGCTCGATCACGCTCATGATGCTCGGCGGCGTCACCCGGATGGAGACCGAGACGCGGCCGGAGCGCGAGGCGTGGATGGCGCTCGTGGGGCCGCTGACGAGCATCGCGATCGCCGTGGTCGCGTATGCGGTGTTCCGCTTCGTGCCCCTGCCCGGGGGGGCCCCCGCCGCGGTGCTCGTCTTCGCGGGCATGAACCTCCTGCTCGGAGGCTTCAACCTCCTGCCTGCGTTCCCGATGGACGGCGGGCGCGTCCTGCGCGGTCTGCTCGCGCGGCGGATCGGGCGCGTGCGCGCGACGCGCATCGCCGCCCAGGTCGGCCGGGCGATGGCGTTCGTCTTCGGCCTCTACGGCGCCCTGACGTTCAACCTCATCCTCATCCTCATCGCCGTGTTCGTGTACAGCGGCGCGACGGCCGAGGAGCAGCACGGCGCCGTCCACGACCGCCTCCACGGGATCACGGTCGCGCGGATCATGACCGATCGGCTGGGGGAGGCGCACCCTGGCGAGACGACCGGCGACGTCGCGCGACGGCTCATCGGGGAGCATGCCGTCGCGGCCAAGGTCTCCGGGGACGGCGCGGCGCCCGGGCCGGGGCGAGAGGCCGTCCCCCGCGTCGTCACGATCTGGGACCTCGCGCGGTTCGCTGCACACGGCGAGGCCGACGCCGACGTCTCCAGGGCCGCTCGCCGCGACCTCCCCCTCGTGCACAGGGAGGACGACGCCTCCGAGGTGCTCGACCGCCTGGCGGCGCAGGACGCCACCATGGCCCTCGTCGTCGACGCGGGTGGAGAGCCCGTCGGCCTCGTCACGCCGGCCGACATCGAGCGTGCGGTGCTGCTCGGATCGCTGGGACCGACCCCGTCGCCCCCCGGCTGATCCCGACGACGAAGCGGGCGCGGAGCCTCGTGTGCACGCGGGTCACCCTGCGCGGGCACGCTTCCGCCCGCACGCGGGTCACGCCGTGGCGCGTGGGTTGCCTCTCGCGCTGTGAAGAGATTGACCAGCGGCGGCGAGGCGGACGCTGCGCTGGGCTCCAGACAGGGGCACACCAGGGAGGTCATCGTGCGACGTCAGCTCGAGTACGTGCGGTTCTTCGCGGACATCGGCATCGACGACGTCCCCCTCGTCGGCGGCAAGAACGCCTCCCTCGGGGAGATGTTCCGCGAGCTCACCCCGAAGGGGGTGAAGGTGCCCGACGGCTTCGCCGTCACCGCCGAAGCCTATCGGGTCATGCTGGACGAAGCGAAGGCGATTCCAGCGCTGCACCAAGCCCTGGATGGGCTCCGCCCGGACGACATGGACGACCTCGCACGGCGCGGCGCGACGGCCCGAGAGATCGTCTATGGCGCGCCCCTGCCGGCCCAGGTGAGGACGGAGATTTTGGAGGCGTATCGTCTCCTCGGGGCGCAGTACGGCGCGGGGTCGAGCGTGGCTGTCCGCAGCTCGGCCACCGCCGAGGATCTGCCGACGGCGAGCTTCGCTGGCCAGCAGGACACCTTCCTGAACGTCCGCGGTGAGGAGCAGTTGCTCGACGCGTGCAAGCGCTGCTTCGCCAGCCTGTTCACCGACCGAGCCATCCACTACCGGGTCGATCAGGGCTTCGACCACTTCCGGGTCGCGCTGTCCATCGGCGTGATGAAGATGGTGCGATCGGATCTCGGCGCGAGCGGCGTCATGTTCTCGCTCGACACCGAGTCCGGCTTCCGGGACGCGGTGTTCATCACCGCCGCGTACGGCCTCGGCGAGAACGTCGTCCAGGGGGCGGTGGACCCGGACGAGTTCTACGTCTTCAAGCCGACGCTGAGGCGAGGCTTCCGGCGGGTGCTGCGGCGTACCCTCGGCAGCAAGGAGCTGAGGATGGTCTACGCGGAGGGCGGCACGCGCGCGACGACGCGCAACGTGCCCACGCCGGGGCCCGACCGGGAGCGCTTCTGCGTCACCGACGACGAGGCCCTCACGCTCGCGGACTACGCCGTCGCGGTGGAGGACCATTACAGCGCGAAGGCCGGGCGCCCGAGCCCCATGGACATGGAATGGGCCCGGGACGGGCTGGACGGGCAGCTCTACATGATCCAGGCGCGGCCGGAGACCGTCGCCTCGCGGCGGCGGACGACGACGCTCGAGACCTACGAGATCCGCGGGATGGGAGAGGTGCTGGCCCGCGGGCGAAGCGTCGGGGAGCGCGTCGCCAGCGGCCGTGTCCGGGTGATCGCGAACGTATCGCAGCTTCCGGAGTTCCGCGCCGGCGAGGTGCTGGTGGCCGACACCACCACGCCGGACTGGGAGCCGGTGATGAAGCGCGCGGCGGCGCTGGTGACCAACCGCGGGGGCCGCACCTGCCACGCCGCCATCGTGGCGCGGGAGCTGGGCATCGCCGCGGTGGTGGGGACCGCCGACGCCACCACGGCGCTCCGGACTGGCGAGGCGGTCACCGTCTCCTGCGCCGAGGGGGACGAGGGCAAGGTGTATCGCGGAGAAGATCCCCTTCGACGTAACCCGCACCGATCTCGAGGAGCTGGCGCGCCCCGCCACCGAGATCGTGGTCAACCTGGGCAACCCCGAGCTGGCCTTCAAGACCAGCTTCCTGCCGAACGACGGGGTCGGCCTGGCTCGCATGGAGTTCATCATCGGCGAGTACATCAAGGTGCACCCGATGGCCTTGCTGCACCCCGAACGCGTCGAGGACGCGAGGGCGTCGGCGGAGATCCAGCGCCTGGTCCGGGGGTACGCCCGGCCGTCGGACTTCTTCGTCGAGCGGCTCGCCGAAGGGATCGGGACGATCGCGGCGGCGTTCTACCCGAAGCCGGTCGTGGTGCGCCTGTCCGACTTCAAGACGAACGAGTACGCGTCGCTCCTGGGCGGGCGGTGGTTCGAGCCCCGCGAGAACAACCCGATGCTGGGCTTCCGTGGAGCGTCACGGTACACCCACCCGGCCTACGCGGAGGGCTTCGCCCTGGAGTGCACGGCGCTTCGAAGGGTCAGGGAGGAGATGGGGCTCGACAACGTCAGGATCATGGTGCCGTTCTGCCGCCGGGTGTCGGAGGCGGAGCGAGTCGTCGCGAGGATGGCCGAGCTGGGCCTCCAGCGGGGGAGCGGCGGTCTGGAGATCTACGTCATGTGCGAGATCCCCAACAACGTCCTCCAGATTGACGCCTTCGCCCGCCTGTTCGACGGTTTCTCCATCGGGTCCAACGACCTGACCCAGCTCGTCCTGGGCGTGGATCGCGACTCGGAGATCGTCGCCTTCGACTACGACGAGCGGGACGAGGGCGTGCTGGAGATGATCCGGTTGGCCGTGGAGGGGTGCCGGCGCAACGGGCGCCACTCGGGCATCTGCGGGCAGGCGCCGTCGGACTACCCGGAGATCGCCGAGCGCCTGGTCCGGCTGGGGATCGACTCGATCAGCCTCAACCCGGACACCGTGCTCAAGACGACGCTGCGTGTGCTGGAAGCTCGAGCGGAGGATCGGTCGGAGACCGCGCGGCGTCGCCGCTGGAGCGCCAGGCGAAAGCGTCTCGTCACGCCGCGAGGCGGCGTGACGAGACCAACGACCTCGTTGCAGGTGATCGGTCACGATCTGCGCGACTGCCACCCCACGCAAGTCTCCGCGCTCGTCAGCCGTGATCTGGAGGAACTCGCCGCTCTCGGGCCCTCCCTTGTAGTGTCTTGACTTCGCGCTTTGGCTCGGCCTTGGCATCAGGCTTCGACTCGGCCTTGGTCTCAGCCGTGGCCTCAGCCTTCGGCTCACCCTTGGAATTGGGCTTCGGCTCGGCCTTGGAGCGATCAAGGACCCAATACGCGAGCAGCTTCACGCGGTCGTTCACGAAGAACCACACCAGCGCATAGCCCCAGACGAACAGCGCCCAACCCCAGCCGAGGGGCGTCATGAAGAGCCCGTAAACCGCGATCAGCGTCGCCACCATTTGCGTGCCGACCACCGCTCCCAGCAGGATCCGCGCCGGGCGGATGGACCAGAACGGGCCGCGCGTGCGCGTCAGGAAGATCGTCAGGTGTCCGGCCACGGACAGCATCAGGTACATCAGCGTCTGGAGGCGCGGACGGTCGAGGTGAAAGACGCGGTCGCCCAGGTAAAACAGGCCAAAGGCGGCCACGGGGCCGACGACGCCCAGCACCGTGGCGATGCCCAGCACCACGCGCATGTTCCAGGCCTCGGGCTGGTCCTTGTAACGAACGTTGTCATAGGCGATGGACAGGATGGCGCCGTCGTTGAGCAGCGCCAGCATCACGATCATCACCGCCGTCACCGGATAGAAGTTGAAGACCAGGATCGCCAGCGTCATGAACAGCAGCACGCGCAGCGTCTCGGCGATGCGGTAGATCGCGTAGCTGTTCATCCGCTGGAAGATCTTCCGGCTCTCCTTGATCGCGTCGATGATCACCGACAGGCCGGGCGTCATCAGCACGATGGCCGCCGCCGCGCGCGCCGCGTCCGTCGCGCCCGAAACGGCGATGCCGCAGTCGGCCTTCTTCAGCGCGGGGGCGTCGTTCACCCCGTCGCCCGTCATGCCGACGATGTGGCCACGCTGCTGCAGGACGTCGACGATGTGGAACTTGTGCTCGGGGAATACCTGGGCGAAGCCGTCCGCCTTCTCGATGGACTCCGCGAGCTGCGCCGTCTCGTGGTGCTTCGTGTCGCCGAGGCCGCCGGCGTCGAGGATGTTCGTGCCCATCCCCAGCTTCCTGGCGGTCTCCTGGGCGATGGCCAGCTGATCGCCCGTGACCATCTTGATCTTCACGCCCATCTCGCGCGCGGTCGCGATGGTCGCCTTGGCGTCCTCCCGCGGCGGATCGAACAGGGGCAACACGCCGAGAAACTGCCATGGCCCTTCGCCCTCGGCCCGCGCCACGCCGAGGGAGCGAAAGCCGCGCGCCGCGAACTCGTTGACCGCTTTCTCGACGGCCGGCTTCACCCCGCTGGCGTTGGCGGACAGCTCCAGGATCACCTGCGGCGCGCCCTTGGTCACTTTGAACGCCCGTCCGTCTGGGCCCTTGACGGTGGCTTCGGTGCGCTTGTGTACCGGGTCGAACGGCTGGAAGTGGACCACCTGGTAGTCCTTCAAGGCGTCATCGTCCTTCAGGCCGCCGAGGACGGCCAGGTCGATGGTGTCCTTGTTTTCCGCGCGCGACGCCAGCGCGGCGTTGAGGATGACTTGCTCGGCGGGGACATCGTTCACGCTGAACGGATCGCCCAGCGTCAGCTTGTTCTGGGTCAGGGTGCCGGTCTTGTCGGCGCACAGCACGTCCACGCCCGCCAGCTCCTCGATGGCCGACGAGCCGGCTCACGATCGCCTCTTTCTTGGCAAGCAGGCGCGCGCCGACCGCCATCGTCACCGACAGCACCGTGGGCATCGCCACGGGGATCGCGGCCACGGTCAGCACCAGGGCGAACTGCAGCGTGGTGAGGATCGGGTCGCCGCGGAAGAGCGCGACGGTGATGATCACCGCCACCAGGGCCACCGCGAGGATGATCAGGTAATTGCCGATCTTCAGCACCGCGCGCTGAAAATGGCTGACGGTGTGCGCCTCCTGCACCAGCTGCGCCGTCTTGCCGAAGTAGGTGTTCGCGCCCGTGGCGTAGACCAGCGCCCCGATTTCGCCCTGCCGGATGATCGAACCGGAGAAGACGGCCTCGCCGGGTTTGCGTGTGGCGGGCAGCGATTCGCCCGTCAGCGCGGACTGATCCACCTCCACCGGGTCGCCCTCCAGCAGGCGCGCGTCCGCCGGAACGATGTCGCCCAGGCGCACGCGGATGACGTCGCCCGGCACCAGCTCACGCGCGGACGGGGTGATCCACTTCCCGTCGCGCTTCACCCGGGCCTTGATCGCCAGCTTGGCCTTCAGCGCCGCGATCGCGTTGCCCGCCTGGCGCTCTTCCCAGAACCCGACGACGGCGTTGGCCAGAAGCAGGACGAGGATGATGACGAAGTCGGGCCAGTGCCGGACCACGCCGACAGGATGACCGCCACCTCGATCATCCACGGGATCGGGCCCCAGAAATAGGTGAGGAATTTCAGGAGCGCGTTGGTCTTCTTTTCCTCGATCTCGTTGGGCCCGTACTGGGTCAGCCGCTTCTGCGCCTCGGCTTGGCTGAGGCCGTCCGGCGACGAGCCCCTCAGACTTTGCCATGCAGCTCCGGCACGGGGAGCGGACTTTCAGCTCGTCCGTTCGCTGAGCCTGGGCGGCTTCCGACTTCGTCGTTGTCATGTCCCATGTCCGCTTCCATCGCGGCATCGTATTCGCCACGGCGCGCGGCCCGGTTGCACCTGGCGCGATGATCAGAGCTTGCTGCGCCGCCGCGACGTTGGCCTCCTCGCCTCGCCAGATCTCCAGGGCCGGCTGCTGGATGGCGCGCGCAAACGAGAACACCAACGCCCAGGGCAGTCGCGACTCGGACCTGATATTCATGGCGTTCAAGCGGGCCGAGGCCAGTTCGCCGGATTGGCCGCCCGACAGGAACGCGATCCCCGGAACGGCGGCCGGGACGGCTCGCAGGAGACATCGCACCGTGGCGTCGGCCACCTCGTCCACCGTCTCCTGCTCGGGCAGGTCAATCCCGGAAGCACCATGTTGGGCTTCAGGATCATGCCCTCCAGCACCACCCGTTGCGTGCAGAGCTGGTCGAAAACGGCTCGCAGGACCTCCTCCGTCACCTCGCGGCACCGCTCCAGCGTATGCGTCGCCGTCCATCAGCACCTCCGGCTCGACGATCGGGACGAGTCCGGCTTCCTGGCACAGCGCCGCGTAGCGGGCCAGCGCCTGCGCGTTGGCCTCGATGCAGCCCCGGCTGGGCATGCCGTCGCCCATGGCGATCACCGCGCGCCACTTGGCAAAGCGGGCGCCCATCTGGGCATATTCCGCCAGGCGGTCGCGCAATCCGTCCAGGCCCTCGGTGACCTTCTCTCCGGGATGACCGGCCAGGTCCTTCGCGCCGGTATCGACCTTGATGCCGGGGATGATCCCGGCATCGGCGACGGCCTCGACGAACGGAGTGCCGTCCTTCGTTCTGCTGGCGGATCGTCTCGTCGTAGAGGATCGCGCCGCTGATGCACTCGCCGAGGCCGGGCGTGGTCACGATCAATTCGCGATAGGCGCGCCGGGCCTCCTCGGTCTGCGGGATCCCCAGCCTGGCAAAGCGCTTGTTGCAGGTCGGGTTGCTCTCATCCATCGCCAGCAGGCCCTTGTCGCCGGCGACCAGCGCCTGCGCGGTGTCCATGAGCGCTTGCGTGTTCATGTGGGCGTCGCCCCACTTCCAGTTGCGGATCTCCGGCAGGTCCTCGCCGTGCTTGTCGATGTAGTGCTTGTGCTCGACGAGCTTGTCCTGCACCATCTGCTTCAGGTAGGCGCCCTTGGCTGCCCAGATGCGGCAGGCGGTCGACCACGTCCTGCACCAGGTGGAACCGGTCCAGGTCGTTCTGCACCCGCATGTCGAAGGCCGTGGTGATCGTGCCCTCTTCCTTGTAGCCGCGGACGTGCAGGTTGCGGTTGGTCCGGCGGTAGGTCAGGCGGTGGACCAGCCACGGGTAGCCATGGAAGCCGAAGATGATGTGCTTGTCCTTGGTGAAGAGCGAGTCGTAGTCCGCTGTCGCTCAGCCCGTGCGGGTGCTCGCTGGCGGACTGCAGCTTCATCAGATCGACGACGTTGATCACCCGGATCTTCAGATCGGGCAGGTGCTCGCGCAGGATCGAAACGGCGGCCAGGATCTCCAGCGTCGGCGTGTCGCCGCAGCAGGCCATCACCACGTCCGGCTCGGCGTCCTGGTCGTTGCTGGCCCATTGCCAGATGCCGATGCCCTCCGTGCAATGCACGACCGCCTCGTCCATCGTCAGCCATTGCGGCAGCGCGTGCTTGCCGGCGACCACGACATTCACGTAGTGCCGGCTGCGCAGGCAGTGGTCGAAGACCGACAGCAGGCAGTTGGCATCGGGCGGCAGGTAGACGCGCACGATGTCGGCCTTCTTGTTGATGACGTGGTCGAGGAAGCCGGGGTCCTGGTGGGTGAAGCCGTTGTGGTCCTGCTGCCAGACATGGGAGGCGAGCAGATAGTTCAGCGAGGCGATCTTCCGCCGCCACGGCAGCTCCGACGTGACCTTCAGCCACTTGGCGTGCTGGCTGAACATCGAGTCGACGATGCGGATGAACGCCTCGTAGCTGTTGAACAGCCCGTGCCGGCCGGTCAGCA
This sequence comes from uncultured delta proteobacterium, assembly GCA_963827955.1. Classification (GTDB taxonomy): domain Bacteria; phylum Myxococcota_A; class Polyangia; order Polyangiales; family Polyangiaceae; genus CAWHDJ01. Next base: position 689,005 of record CAWHDJ010000019.1, read on the forward strand.
GGTAGCCTTCCAGCCAGCCCTCGCACTGGTGCTCGCTGAGCATCGAGTCGAGCACGCGGCCGGCGGGCGCGAGGAACTCGTCATTCTCGCACCGTCGCGGGCATCCCACTGCCGGTTGGTGACCTCGAAGACCGCGCCGAGCAGGTTCGACAGCGTCTCATCCGGGCCGAAGATGCGGAAGTTGCGCTGGTCCTGGTTCAGCTCGACCACGTCGCGCAGGAACCTGCCCAGCACCATGCGTATCCTGGCCGTCGACGGCGCCGGGCGACGGGCACGTCGACCGCGTGGTCGCGGAAGTCCGGCATGCGCAGGTCGCGCAGCAGCATGCCGCCATTGGCGTGCGGATTGGCGCCCATCCGCCGGTCGCCCTTCGGCGCCAGCTCGGCCAGCTCCGGCGATCAGCCGGCCGTCTTCGTCGAACAGCTCCTCGGCCTTGTAGCTCTTCATCCAGCTTTCGAGCTGCGCGACGTGCTCGGGATGCTCGGCGTCCACCAGGAGCGGCACCTGGTGCGCCCGGAACGTGCCCTCGACTTGCAGCCCATCGACGACCTTCGGCCCGGTCCAGCCCTTCGGCGAGCGGAGGACGATCATCGGCCAGCGCGGCCGGGTGGCGTCGTTCTTGCTGCGCGCGTTGCTCTGGATCTGCCGGATGTCCTCGATGGCCTTGTCCAGGGTCGCGGCCATCAGCTGGTGCATCGTCTCCGGGTCGTCGCCCTCGACGAAATAGGGCGTCCAGCCGCAGCCGCGGAGGAACTGCTCCAGCTCCTCGTGCTCGATGCGGGCGAGGACGGTCGGGTTGCTGATCTTGTAGCCGTTGAGATGCAGGATCGGCAGCACGGCGCCGTCGGTGACCGGGTCGAGGAACTTGTTGGACTGCCAGGCGGTCGCCAGCGGGCCGGTCTCCGCTTCGCCGTCGCCGATGACGCAGGCGACGATCAGGTCGGGATTGTCGAACGCGGCGCCGAAGGCATGGCTGAGCGAGTAGCCCAGCTCGCCGCCTTCGTGGATCGAACCCGGCGTCGTCGGCGCCACATGGCTGGAGATGCCGCCGGGGAACGAGAACTGCTTGAACAGCTTCTTCAGCCCGGCTTCGTCCTGGGTGATGTTCGGATAGATCTCGCTCTAGGTGCCTTCGAGGTAGATGTTGCCCACCAGCGCCGGGCCGCCGTGACCGGGGCCGGCGATGTAGAACATGTCCAGGTCGTACTTCTTGATGACCCGGTTCAGGTGCACGTAGATGAAGTTCTGGCCCGGCGTCGTGCCCCAATGCCCGACCACCAGCGGCTTCACGTGCGACAGCTTCAGCGGCTCGCTTGCAGCAGCGGATTGTCGTAGAGATAGATCTGCCCGACCGACAGGTAGTTGGCGGCGCGCCAGTAGGCATCCATCTTGCGGAGCAGATCCGGCGTGAGTGTGGTGGTCTCCATTGTTCAATCCTCTCTGCCCACTGCCCTGCGTCCCAGAAGGCGGCATACCTCGCGCGCGATCATCAGCTCTTCGTCCGTGCGAATGACGCGGACCGCGACGCGACCGCTCTCCGAGGAGATCACCGCCGCGCTCTCCGCGTTGCGCGCCTCGTCCAGCTCGATGCCGAGGAAGCCGAGGCCCTCGCAGATGCGCGCGCGAATGGACGGGCAGTTTTCGCCGATTCCAGCCGAGAAGACCAGCGTGTCCAGGCCGCCGAGGGCAGCGGCGAACGCGCCCAGCCACTTCTTTGCCTGATAGCAGAACAACGCCACGGCCTCCGCCGCCCGCACGTCATCGATCTCCCGCGCGAGCAAGTCCCGCATGTCCGAGCTGATCTCCGAGACGCCCAAGAGGCCCGACTCGTGGTTGACCATCTCGTAGAACTGCTTTGCGGTAATCTGCTCGGTTCGCGCCAGGTACGGCGCCAGGCCGGGATCCAGATCGCCCGAGCGGGTGCTCATGGGCAACCCTGCGGTCGGCGTGAAGCCCATGCTGGTGTCGATGCTCTCGCCACCATGCACCGCCGCCAGGCTGGCGCCATTGCCCAGGTGCGCCAGGATCACGCGCCCCTGCGCCACCTTCGCGTCTGCTACCCGCCGGAGCGTCTCCATCAGGTACGCGTAGGACAGCCCGTGGAACCCGTATCGCCGCACGCCCTTCGCGTCGTAGCGTCGCGGGATCGGGAGCAGCTTGGCCACGCGCGGCATGGTGTGGTGAAAAGCCGTATCGAAACAGGCTACCTGCGGCAGCTTTGGATAACGCCGGCGGAATGCCTCGATCAGCTCGATCTCGCGGGGCAGGTGGTCCGGATCGTACGGGCTGATGCGACGCAGCTCGTCCAGCAAGCCGTGGGTGACGACCTCGGGCTGGACGTGCGTCATCCCGTGGACCACACGGTGCCCCAGTGCCGCGACCGAAGCGAGCCCGCCCCTTTCCGCGAGCCAGTCGATCAGGACGTTTGCGGCCGACCCATGATCGGAGGCCGTGATGTCGTGACTTCCGCGCTCATTCCCGGCCGGGTCGTTGAACGTCAAGCTGGTACCCCCCGCGCCGATGCGGTCGATCTTTCCGTGAAGCCTTCGCTCCAGCGGTTCGCCGACCTGGTACAGCGCGAACTTGATGCTCGATGAGCCGCCGTTGATCGTCAGGACGCGGGCGTTGGCCGGCTTCATGAATGGCTCGTTTCTGAGCCCTTCAGCTCGTCCGGGTCGGCGACCATGATCGCCTCCCCTGCAACCCATCTGCCGCCGCTGTGGACTCGACCGACGGAGGCGCGGGCGCGGCGCACCGTCTGGTCGATCGCCGTCGTTCGGGTCGGGCGGGAGGAGTTGACGATCTCCTGACGCGGACGCATGGCGACGTTGGTGATGGGACGAGGGATCGATCTGCTGATCGCTGACGTCGATGGCACGCTGGTCACTCCGGCCAAGGTGCTCACGGCGCGCACGCTCGATGCCGTTCGCCAGCTCGATCGAGCGGGCGTGGCGTTTTGTATCACCAGCGGACGGCCGCCCCGGGGCATGAAGATGCTCGTGGAGCCGCTGCGGATCACCACCCCCATCGCGGCCTTCAACGGGGGGATGTTCGTGGACGCGGAGCTCGCATCCATCGCGTCGCTGTCGTTGCCGGCAGAGGTCGCGGCGCAGGTGGTCCGGCTCCTCGAAGGACACGGCCTCGACGTCTGGGTGTACCGCGGGTCCGACTGGTTCGTCCGCGACCCCGAGCTGCCGCGGGTGCGGCACGAGCGAGGGACCGTGCAGTTCGCGCCGACCGTCGTGACCACGTTCGACGGCGTGGTCGACGGCGCGGTCAAGATCGTCGGCACGAGCGAAGACTACGCCGCGGTGACGCGCTGCGAGGCCGACGCGAGGGCACGTCTCGGCAATCACGTCGCGGCGTCGCGGTCGCAGCTCTACTACCTCGACGTCACCCATCCAGACGCGAACAAGGGGAACGTCGTGCGGCGCCTCTCGAGGCTCCTTGGCGTCCCCATGGATCGCATCGCGGCGATCGGCGACATGCCGAACGACGTCCTCATGTTCGCGCTCTCGGGGCTCGGCATCGCGATGGGCAACGCCACCCCGGACGTGCAGCGCGCCGCGAGGCGCGTCACGACCTCGAACGAGGAGGAGGGGTTCGCGAACGCGGTCTCCCGGTACATCCTCGGCGAAGGGCAGCGCGTGCCTCGTGGTGCGGCGGCATGATGCCCCGAGGCGCGACGTCGCACGGCGATCCCGTGACCATGGCGTCGTCGGAGTCCACGGTGCTGCGGTAACCATTCTACCCTTCACGGCGCCTTGTTGCCGGTCCCCGCGGCGGCCAAGGACGTTGTCTGCCAGCGAGAACACGAAGAGCGCGATTGCGACGAGCGCAGCGTTCCACGCCGTCCAGTTGCTGGCGGACGGCAGCGCCCAGGCGGAGATGAACAGCCAGATCGCGAGCAACGTGTTCAGATATCGGATCTGCGGCACCCGCATCGCGACAGTGCCGATGATCGTAGCGAGCCCGCCGCAGAGCCATGTGTTGGTGTACTCGGCCTGGTTGTGCTGCCAGATGAACGCCGAGATGAAGAGCCAGATGCCCAGCGCCATGTTCATGACGCGCGCGGAGGGGAGGGTCGTATCCATGATGTTCTCGGCCGCGATCAGGCGGCTGCCTTCATCTTGCTGTCGTTGCCGAGACCCATCGTCAACGCGGTGATCCCGGCGAGGCCGCCGAGCTGCATCGACTCGAGGGCCGTGCTCGGCACGAGCACGATCGTCGCGTTCTGCTTGAGACCCTCGTACAGCATGTTCATCGCGCGCAGGTGCAGGGCGATGGGGTCGTGAGCGTACGTCTTGGCCGCTTCGCCGAACTTCTCGGCGACCTGGCGCTCCGAGTCGCCGAGGATCACGCGAGCCTGTCGCTCGCGCTCCGCCTGCGCCTGCATCGACATCGCGTCTTCCAGCGCCGGCGGGATCAGGACGTCCCTGACCTCCACCGAGACCACGGTGATGCCCCACGGCTCGGTGCGCTCGTCGATGATGCGCTGTAGCTGGGCCGAGATCTTGTCGCGGCCTTCGAGCATGTCGGCGAGTTGCGTCTTGCCGATGACGTCGCGGAGCGCGGTCTGCGATCCCCAGCTGATCGCGCTCACGTAGTCGGCCACCGCGAGCGCCGCCTTCTGGGGGTCGACCACCTTCCAGAACAGCACGGCGTCGACGTCCACCGGGACGGTGTCCTTCGTCAGCGTCTTCTCCGCCTTGAACCCGGTCGGTGATCACGCGGGTGTCGATCCAGTACGCGATGGTGTCGATGAACGGGATGATGCCGAACACGCCGGGGCCGTGCATCGCACGAAACCGGCCCAGGCGCAGCACCACGGCTCGATCCCAAGGCGCGGCGACCTTGATCGCGCTCGACACGATCGACGCCACCACGAACGCGGCCGCCACGGCGACGATGCTCCAGCCGAAGGAGCCGTACACTCCGTACGGCACGTAGGCCAGCGCGAGGCCGGCGGCGAGGACCACAAAGAACAGCAGCGCCGCGAACGGGCTCATCACCCTGAAACGCACTTGCTTCACCTCACCTCGGGCTCAGGCATCGAGCGTGCCGAACGAGACGATCATCACCGAGGTGCTCGGCCCTCCGCTTGCTGCTCGGTTCATCGGTCGCAGCGCTCCGCGCACCGGATGATCATCGTCGGGCACACGGCGTCGCGGAGCACGGCCTTGAGCGCCGTGCGCGCGCTCCGGAATCGAGCGAGCCTCGCCACGCGAGCGCGACGAGATCGACGGCGTGCTCGACGGCGAAGCGCACGATGGCGCTGGCCGGCTCGCCGTGCTCGAGCGCGAGCTCGGGCTGTCCCGGACCCGGCGGGCAGGCGCGGCGCGAAGCGCGAGGTGAACTCCTGCGTCCACGCCGGCCACTCGTGCTGCCGCTGGTCGACGTAGCGCGGCGCCGGGAACGATCCAGGCTCGCGGGGAGGATCACCGCCCGCCTGGGCCACGTGCAGCGTCCAGACTCGCGCTGCTGCACGCGCGCCGAGCTCGGCCGCGGGCCACAGCGCCGCCGTCGCGGCGGGTGTGCCGTCGTGCGCGAGGAGCAGGCGCCCGAGACTCCACGCGACCTCTCCGCGCTCGGGCCTCACCAGCACGACGGGGCCGATCGCGCCTTCGAGCACGCGCTCGGCGATCAGCGCCGAACGCTTCCCGCGAGCGCGCTCCCGCGCGTGCGGGAGCACAGGACCACCACCGACGGCGCGTGCTCGGCCGCCACGCGCAGGATCTCGACGGCCGGATCGCCCACTCGGACGTGGAGGACTGCGTCCCTCAGCCGATCGTGCGGCACGCCGAGCTCGCCGGCGAGCGCCTCGGCGGGCACGACGCGGCCGGGCATCACGTGCACGACGTGGAGCGCAGCCCCCTCGAGCGCGGCGAGCGTCCGCGCCACGGGGAGCGCGACCAGCGCGTGCGCCGCCCCGTCGATCGGCGCGATGACGGCGGAGAGTGGCCCGATCACGACACGCCCTCCCTCGCGCACGTCGCCGCCGTCGTCGCTGCGCGCGACGAGATCGAGCCGCTGCCCTCGCCAGCGCGCGGCGAACGCCACGTGACACCACCCCGGTGGCAGACGCGGCCGCAAGACAGGCGGATCCGCGGCCAGATCGAGGCCGGCGAAGCCGAAGACGGCGGCCTGCCACAGCCCGCCGAGCGCGGCCACGTGCACGCCGCCGGCCGCGTTGCCCATGTTGTTCGCGAGGTCGATCTCCGCCGTCTGCCGGAAGTAGCGCATCGCCAGCTCCGCGAGCCCGAGGCGCGCCGCGACGGCCGCGTGCACCGGCGGGCTGAGGGAGCTGCCATGATCGGTGCGCGGCTCGTAGAAGCGGAAGTTCGCCTCGCGCACGGCCGGGGGAAAGCGAGCCCAGAGGAGATGCACGAGCATCACGACGTCGGCCTGCTTGATCACCTGCGATCGCCGGATGCGCCGCAGGCCCGAGGAGCACATCCATCGGCGCCGTGCGACGCGCGTACACGGCGAGATCGATTTGCTCGAGGCCGAAATAGCCGCGGAACTGCTCGAAGACCCCGGTGCTCGGATCCAGGCCCGTGTACATGCGCTCGGCCACCTGCCCCCAGCGTCGGGGCTCGTCCTCCGCGACGCCGAGGCGCCCGGCGAGCGCGCGCCAGGCGTCGGGCCAGCGCTCGGCCGCGAGGCGCGCCAGCTCCTCGCCCCGCTCCAGGTTCCACTGCGCCATGACGTTCGTGTACGCGTCGTCGTCCACGGACTCGTGGTACTCGTCGGGGCCGACCACGCCGCGCACGTGGAAGCGCCCGTCCTCCCCAGGATCGGCGCGGCTCTCCCAGAAGCGCGCGGTCTCGACCAGGATCTCGGCGCCCGCGTCGAATCATGAACGCGTCGTCCGCGGTCGCCCGCCAGTAGCTCCAGACACCGTAGGCCACGTCCGCGCTGATGTGGTGCTCCTCCGACTTCGCGGCGACGGAGGCGCGCTCGCCGTTCGGCATGACGACCCACGCGGGCGTGACGTCGTCCCCCGTGTCCGCCGACTCCCACGCATAGAGCGCGCCCCTGTAGCCCATCGCCGCGGCCCGCCGGCGCGCCGCCGGCAAGCGTGTGGAGGCGGTACACGAGCAACGCGCGCGCCGCGTCGGGGAGCGTGAGCGTGAAGAAGGGCAGCATGAAGATCTCGGTGTCCCAGAAGACGTGGCCCTCGTAGGCGCTCCCGGTGAGCGCGCGCGCGCCGATCGAGACCCGATCATCGTCGGGGTTGGCCGCGCTCAGCAGGTGGTAGACGGCGAAGCGCAGCGCGCGTTGAGCCTCGGCGTCGCCCTCGACCGAGAGGTCGGCGGCGCGCCAGAGATCTGCCCAGCGCCGCCGGTGCTCGTCGACGAGGCCCTCGACCCCTTCGCGCGCGAGCGCCCCCTCGAGGCGCGTCGCCGCCGTCCCGCGCCCCGCGCCCTCGGCGACCGCATCGCGCGACGAGCGGACGGCGAGCACGCGGTCGAGCCGATACGTGCCCCCGACCTCGACGCGCAGCGACACGTGCTCGCCGCCTCCGTGCGCGCCGCCGTGGTCCGGCCTGGCGCGCGCGAAGGAATCCGGGCCCTCGAGGAGGCTCGCGCACGCGAGCTCGACGGTGACGCCTCGCGTGGTCCTCAGCGATACCGGCGCGGACAGGAAGCCCTCCACCACGATGCCGCCGCTGTAGTTGACGGGCGTGAGGGTGGTCGACTGGACGAGCAGGTGCCGGTCCGACTGCGAGGCCAGGCGCAGGCCGCGCACGCGCGAGATCCGGCCGGCCACGTCCCGGTGCACCCACTCGCGCCACAGGATCCCCTGACGCATGTCGAGCACGCGCCGGTGCTCGACGATCGTGCCTTCGCCCAGCCGGAGCGGGCACCCCTCGATGGTCAATCCGAGGCTGGCCCAATCGGGCAAGACGACGAGCCCGGCAGCGCGTCCGGTCCCTCCGGCGCGTCGAACACGCCCGCCACGAACGTGGCCGGCGCCGACACCGCGGACGCCTCCGCGAGCGACCCCCGGCACCCCATGTACCCGTTGCCGAGCGCGAAGATCGACTCGATCTCGTGCTCGCGCGCCGGAACGAATCCCTCCTCGACGAGCACCCAGGCATCGTCCGCCGTCGCCTGGGCGGGTAGCTCCACCGCGTAGAGCTCGGCCTGCGCGGCGACGATGTGCCGGAAGCGCTCGGGCCCGCCGCCCAGGTGGAGCACAGGTTTTGGCACGCCCCCCGGCTCCGGCCCCACGGAGACGAACACCGCCCCGCGCGCCTCGGGCACGACCATCTTGTCGTCGCTGCCGGGGAAGCCGGCGAGCGGGCCGAACTCATCGCCCGCGACGAGCACATCCTGGGCGCGCAGGCCGCGAGACCCGGCGATCTCGCGGAGTACCCACTTCATCGCGTCTCCCTTGTCGGTCAGCCCGACCTCGATGTGCTTCACGTCGCAGGTGACGCGGGCGCCCGCGAGCCCGTGCTCGCGCGCCAATCGCTCGGTCATCTCGAACGCCTCGCGCAGCCCGCCCGCGAGGCCCGCGCCGACGAGCCGCGCCTCCACGGCGCGGAGCAGCGCCGGCAGCGCCGACTTCGGCGGATCGCGCCACTCGGGGACGGGGATGAGATCGATCTTGCGGCGATTGAGCCGGTCGCAGACCACCTCGACCCGGAGCCCGGTCCGGCGGTGGATGGCGGCGCTCACGGCGTAGGCCACCTCGGTGAGCCGCCGATCCTCCTCGGCCGTGGCCTCGCGTCGCCACGAGAGCACGGGGTGGCCTTCGGCGTCGAACGCGAACACCTCGGATCCGCGGTTGGTCGAGAGGTGGAGGTTCTGCTTGTGCGGACCGCGGATCTCCGCCGAGAGCTGCGCGTCGATGTTGTGGGCGTTCGTTCCGGTGACGACGACGACGAGGACGCCGGCGCGCAACAGGCGCTCGAGCGAGGCCCGGAGGGCGGACGCGTCCTCGTGGCGATCCGCCACGGCCGTGCCATCCCAGTCGAAGACCACGACGCGGAAGGAGCGCACGAGGGCGCTCGTACGGTCGACTCCCAGCGCTGCCTTGCTCTCGTCCACTACAACGACCGGGCGAGCCGACGTTTGGGCGGCGATCGTCTCATGCGGCACTGTCGCCTCCCTTGAGCGAGCGGAGCCAATCGTCCACCTCGTCGGCGCCCGCCCGCCGGCCACGCGCTCGGATGCCAGGCATTGACGAGGTACGGACCACGACCACGATTGACCACGTCGAGCGCACTGATGTGCCACCCACCTGGACCGCGCTCAGCCCCCCGCGTGCAGAAGGAAGTAGGCCACGGCGCGCAGCAGGATCGGCTGCGACGCGATGACGGCCAGGAACCGCACCGCCGCCTCCAGCAGCACACGCTGCGGGCCCGTTGTGAACAGGTCCCCATGCTCGCGCTGCCAGCACGCCCACACATCCTGCGGCGCCTCGTTCACCGGCGCCGTCGCGGTCTCGGGAGCCATGTTGCCCACCCGGAGCCAAGCATCCTACCCGGAGGCCGACCCGCAGGGGGGCGGGCTCAGCGAGGATCAGGGGTGCGCCGGAAGTCGTGGGTGAGCGCTCCGGAGAGGGCGGGGGCGTTTGGTGCTAGCGCGCGGAGGGCGGCCACGGCCTCCTTCGCGGTCTCGACGACCTCGACGGTGTACTCGCCCAGCTCGAGCAGCTCCTTCAGCATCTCGCTCGATTCGTCCTCGGCTACTAGGATGGTGTCTCCGGTCATGCCCGCTCCCTCGTCTCTTTCCTACGCGCCGTCCGGCTGCGCCTCCGGGGCGGGCTCGGAGGCATCCTCTGCGCTAGGCGCCGCGCCGGAATCGGCCGGCAGGCGCACCGTGAACCGCGTGCCCTTGCCGACCTCGCTCTCGACGGAGATGGCGCCTCCGTGGGCATCGACGATCTCCTTGGCGATGAAGAGCCCGAGCCCCATCCCCCCGCGCGCCGGGCGATCGGCGTGCTCGACCTGGTAGAAGCTCCCGAAGATGTGCGGCAAGTCCGCCGCTGGGATGCCGACGCCGTAGTCCTCGACCACGATCGCGGTGCCCCCTGCGGCGCCGCCCTCGCGCCGGACCCCCACGTCGATGCGCGGCGTGCCGGCGGCGTGCTTGATCGCGTTGACGAGGAGGTTGATGACGACCTGCTCGAGGCGCGCCGCGTCGCCGCGCACCTGGACTGGCGCGCCTGCCGCCTCGCGGATCTCGATGCCGCCGGCGAGGGAGCGGGCCACCTCCGCCGCGCGAGCGACGACGGCCCGGAGGTCCACGGGCTCCAGCCTGAGTGTGAGCTTGCCCGTCTGGAGCCGCACGACGTCGACCAGGTTGCCGACCAGGCTCGTGAGGCGCGCCACCTCGCGCCGCGCCTGGGAGGCGTAGCGGCGCGCGCGCGGATCCGCCCGGTCGTCGAGGAGCTTGCCCAGCATGTCGAGGTAGCCGGTGAGCGGGACGAGCGGCGTGCGGAGCTCGTGGCTGGCCATGGCGAGGAAGCGGTCCTGCAGCGCGCGGACGCTCCGGTCCGTGATGTCGCGGATGGTCACCACTCCGCCCGCGTGGCCGTTGGGCCCCTGGATCGGGTTGCCGCACGCCTCGAAGTAGCGCAGGGCTCCCCCCGGCGCCTCCATCGTCAGCTCGGCCCGGAACGCCTCGCCCTTCGCTACGCGCGCCGCCGGCGCCCGCTCGGGCGGGAGCGGCGCGCCGTCCGCGTCGCGGAGCGCGGCGCCGTCGCCGATCGTCTCCGTGTACACTCGGTTCTGGAAGAGCGGCTTGCCCGAAGCGTCGACCGCGAGCAGCGCGTCGCCCACGCTGAGGAGCGTGGCCGCGAGCTTCTCGCGCTCGGCCTGCGCGGTCTTGGCCAGCTCGGCGTTGTCGTGGGAGCGCGACTCGAGCTCGGCGTTCGTGGTGGTGAGCTCCTCGACCGTGGACTGGAGCTCCTCGTTCAGGGCCTCCAGCTCCTCGTTGGACGCCTGGAACTCCTCGTTCAGCGTCTCCACCTCCTCGTGCGCCGCCTGCGCCTCCTCCGCGCGCAGGACCAGATCCTCGTTCGCGCTGCGGAGGCGCTCGATCGTGGCGGCCAGCTCGTCGTTCGCCGCGGTCAGGCGGCGGTTCGTCTCGCCGAGCCGCTCGACGGCCGCCTCGCCCTCCCGCTTCGCCGAGTCGGCCGCGTCGCACGCGGCCCGGAGCTCGTCGATGCTGGCGGCGAGCTTGCGGTTCTCCTCCGTCGTGTGCGTGAGCGTGAGCTGGGTCTCGGCCATCGCGCGGGCGATCTCGGCCCTCTCGGCGCTCTGGCGCGAGGCCGTCCCCTCGAACTCCAACAGGCGGCTCTGGGACGCGGTCACGTCCGTCACCAGCACCAGGGCGAACTCGTTGGCCGGCGACGCCGCCTCGAGGTGCTGGGGGAAGCAGGCGATCTGGAGGTAGCGGTGGGGGCCGGGCTCCGCCAGGTCCACGCGCACGTCGATGGGGGCCGGGGAGGTGCCGTGGAAGGCGCCCTCGACGAGATCGAGGAGCTGGCGGTGGGGGACGGCGTGGGCCAGGTGGACGAAGTCCTCCCCCAGCGCCGGCGTGCGGATGGCCAGGAGGCGCCTCGCGGCGAGGTTGATCTCGAGGATGTTGTAGTGGCGGTCGATGATCACCACGCCGAGCGGCAAGCTGGCGAGCACCGACTCGAGCGGCGCACGCAGAGGAGGCAGCGCCTCGGCGTTGGGGGTGGGCGCGGCGAGCGCAGGCTTCATCCCGCTCGCGCGCGCCGGGCTCATCCGCGGCAGGACCTGCGGCGGCCGCAGGTTCGGGATCGCGACCCGGCCGCCGCGCCGCACGTAGACCTTGGGGCAGCGCTCGTCGGGGATGAAGAGCTCGCCGAGCGGGCTCGCCGTCTCGGCCCTGCCCAGCGCCAGGACGCCCCCCTCGCGGAGCGCGAAGGCGAAGAGCTGGAGCACGCGCCGCTGGAGCTCGGGGGTGAAGTAGATGAGCACGTTGCGGCAGAGGACGAGATCGATGCGCGGGAACGGGGCCCGCTGGGCGAGGTCGTGCTCGCCGAAGACAATGCAGGACCGGAGCCGCTTCTTGACCTAGTAACGGCCGTCCGGGAGCCGCACGAAGTACTTCGCCAGGCGCTCCTCCGACAGGCCCGCGAGCGCCGCGGCGGTGTAGACGCCCAGCCGGGCCTTCGCGACCGCCTCCGGGTCGATGTCCGTCGCGAAGACCCGGACGCGCGCGGTGTCCAGCGCCTCGCCCAGCAGATCGGCGAGGAGGATCACGATCGAGTACGCCTCCTCCCCCGTCGCGCAGCCGGCCGACCAGACCCGCAGCTCGTCGCCCCGAGCGGCGGCGCGGGCGACGAGCTCGGGAAGGATGGCGTCGCCGAGCGTCGCGAACAGGTCCGGATCCCGCATGAACTCGGTCACCTTGATCAGGAAGCTGTCGATCAGCCTGGTCTGCTCCTCCGGGTGCTCGTCGAGGTAGCGCGCATAGCCCTCGAGCCCGTCCGCGCCCGTGGCCGCGACGCGCTGCCGCACGCGCCGCTGGAGCGTCGGCGTCTTGTAGGCGCTGAAGTCGACCCCGGTCCGCTCCCGCACCCGCTGGAGGATGCCCGCGAGCGCGCGCTCGTCGTCGCCGCGCACGACAGGCTCGGCCGCGACGCGCGTGAGGAGCGGCCCCAGGCGCTCGGCCGGGGCGGCGGCGTCGACCAGCGCCGGGGGGACGGCCGCGGGCATGGACGGGTAGCTCGCGGCCGCCGGGTCCTCGACGAGAACGGCACCGCCCTGCTTGCGCACCTCGACAGCGCCCTCGGCGCCGTCCGTGCCCGCGCCGCTCAGGATCACGGCGATCAGGCCCTCGCCGTACGCTGCCGCGGCGCTCCGGAGCAGGCGGTCGATCGACGGGGTCGGGCCGGGGCGCTCGCGCGGCGTGAGCGCCACGACGTCGCCCGCGACCTCAGCGTCGTTGCCGGGGGGCACGACGTACACGACACCCGGCTCGAGCGGTCCCCCCTGCTCAAGCAGGCGGACGGGGAGCGCGGAACGGCGGGCGAGCACCTCCACGAGGTGACTCGGGTGCGTCGGATCGAGGTGCTGGGCGACGACGATGGGCAGCCCGAACGAGGCGCTGAGCGAGCCGAGCAGCCGCGAGGTGGACTCGATGCCGCCTGCGGACGCACCTACCACGACCAGCGCACGCCTGTCCGATCCAGCCATCGGTGCCCCCTCTCGAGGTGCGCGGAGCACGCTGTCGCCTCCGCCGCTACCGCCCGCCCAGAAGAGGCTAGAGATAACGCCCGGCGACGCTAGCGACTTTGCGCGCGATGTCCATCGCGAACTTGTCGTGGCGTCGCGGCGCGCGATGCCAGGCTCATCTCTCGACGGTGTTCGCCCGAGTTTGTCCACGTACTCCACGTACGAGGCTCGGCGCGATGTAGAGCAGCGGCGCGCTCACGAAGAGGACGATGCTCAGGATCGTGCTCACGAGCGAGAGCGACATGGCGATCAGGTAGATCGACGGCGTGGTCAGCACGCGCCAGGTCTCCCGGCGGACTGCCTCGGGCGCGAGATCCGCGCGCACGAGGCGCCCTGCCCGCGTGGCGTAGGTCCACATCGCGAGCTGCGCGGCGCCGACCGCGACGAGGTGCGCGCCGTAGAAGAGCACGACGGTTCGCTGGATCCCATAACGTGCGAGGAGCGCCGCCGAGAACGGCACGGCCGCAATCAGCAGGAGAAAGAGCATGTTCAGCCAGATGAGGATCGGGTCGGCCCGCTGGATGAAGTGGAACTGGCCGTGATGCCCCTCCCAGTAGACGCCCAGCACGATGAAGCTGACGAAATAGCTGAGGAACTTCGGCCACAGCTCGAAGAGGAGGCGCGGAACGTCGGGGGCGCCCACGATGCCCGACGACGGCACCTCGATCCCCAGGACGAGCAGCGTCATCGCGATCGCGAAGACCCCGTCGCTCAGGAACGCCAGGCGATGCGGCGAGAGCTGAGGCGGCCCGGTCGTGGGCGGTGCCTCCGGCGAGGTGACCCGCTCCGCTGCCCGCGGGCGAGAGGCCGTCATGACGCCGCCGAGTCGCTGCTCCCGAAGTACCGCTTCACGTAGGCGAGGAACTGCCCGTCCGTCGGATGATCGACCGTCTCGAGCCCCACGACTCTCGGTACGAGCGCGCGCTCGTGCTCGTGCAGGTACCTGATGAGCTGGAGCTTCGCCGTCGACGGCCCGACGACGAGGATCGCGTCGGCCTCGCCGAGCGCCTGCACGACATCGCGGAAGAACCGGCGCAGGTCGTCGGGGTGATGGTGCTCTTCCGCCGGCCCCTTCTCGTGGCGATGGACGTGGGCGCGCGGCGCACGAAGCGTCGTCTCGTCGAACGCCCCGGCGTGAACGTGGAAGATGCGGGCTTCGTGGTGATCGATCCAGACGGCGGCCTGATGATGGGGGCTCATGACTAGCCCCTACGCACGCTTCATGCCACCTGCGACCGCGGCCGACGCTCGTCGTCTGACAGCCCGCGTACGAGCCTTGCGTCCGCCGCGATCGAGGGATGCGAAATCCGCCGTGACGAGGCTGGCAGGCACGACACTCGGGCGCGCCAACGCGGAGGCTTGACGTCGAGGCGGCCCTCCTCGACGAATCGTCCCGGTGTCCTCGGCCAGCAGGCCAGAAGGGCCTGACGGGGCGGCGAGGCAACCCTGAGAGCCATCATGACACCGCGGCCCACTCGGAGACCCGAGCGCCAGTCCTCCAACGCGAGTAGCCCCGGCACCGGGCAGGAGAGCGCGTCCTCCCCTTCCTCCGCGGAGATTGGACCTCGCCTGGAACCGCGGAGACCGGCGTGATGGCCGACCCCCTCCCGCCCGACGCTTCGGGGCCGCCCCCGTCCTCGGAAATGCGCGCGCCGGAGCCGCCTCCCACCACGGTCCTGCCGGCGACCTCTCCGGAGCCCGCGCGGGAGCGACGGGCGCTCGCAGTGCTGGCGATCGCCGCGGTCGCGGTGATCGCGTGGATCATCCGCCCGGTGGGGATCGGCATCCTCCTCGGCTCGCTCAACGCCTTCACGATGCAGCCGTTCTACGAGAGGATGCGGGCGCGCGGGCGCCGGCCCGCGGCGGCGGCGGCGATTGCGCTCGCGCTCTCTTCGATCGTGATCGTCGCGGTGCTGGCCGGGATCTCGTCGCTGCTCGTGGGCCGGGGCGTGGTGCTGGCGGAGGCGCTCATCGTCGCGCTCTCCCCCGGGGCCCCGGCCCGTGAGCGCGTCGTGGCGTGGACCCAGCACCTCGAACCGCTCGGGCTCCGCGCCGACGATTCTTGCCGCCCGGCTGCGCGACGCCGCGGCTGAGCTCGCCGCCCGCGCCGCCGGCATCGCGGCGTTCGTCGCCTCGGCCAGCTTCGGCGCTCTGCTCGACCTCTTCTTCGTGTTGATGACCACCTACTTCGTCCTTCGGCACTGGACCTCGCTCGCGCGCCGCGCGGAAGACATGCTCCCGCTGCACCCACGCCACACCCGCGCGCTGCTCGACCAGCTCCGGCTCGTCGGGCGGACGACGCTCCTCGGCGCCGTGCTCACCGGAATCGCGCAGGGGCTCCTCGCGGCGATCGGCGATTTCATCACGGGGATGCCCGAGGCGGCGTTCCTCGGCGCCGCGACGGCGGTGGCCTCGCTGATCCCCGCGATCGGCACGATGCTCGTCTGGGTGCCGGCGGGCGTGTACCTGATCCTCACGCACCGCGTCGGGATGGGGATCCTCGAGCTCGCCTGGGGAGCGCTGGTGGTGGTGGGCGTCTCCGACTACGTGATCCGCCCGCGGCTCGTGGGCAGGGGCGGGAGCATGCCGGCGCTCTTCACGTTCGCCGCGCTGCTCGGGGGGGTGGAGGCGTTCGGGCTGATCGGGCTCCTGATCGGGCCGCTGTTGATGGCGCTGGCGATCTCGACGCTGCGGACCTATGCGGCCGAGACGACGGGGCGGCGCGCGGAGACAAGGGGATCTCTGATCGACGAGCGTGAACGTCGCCCCCGGACGTCGCGCCGCTGGCCTGGAGGATGGCCCAGTGGTGGCTCCTCTTCGGCGCCGAGCCGCTGGTGGCGAAGGGGTGCTCAGATCGACCGCGCGCCGCCCTGTCCCGTCGATCGGCCCCCACGCGTGACCACGCTGTGGGCGGCCACCGTCGAGTGCGCGTCCGCGCCGCCGTAGGCGCGGGCGAAAAGGAGGGTGCTTGGGGTGGACTCCGCGGTCGCCTCGGTCGCTGCTCGCGCCCGGTCCTCCAGAAGTTGGCAAGCGACGGCGACGTGGGCGAGGGCGGCGACGAACGAGCGAGATGCGCGCATCCTCGGAAGCACGCGCCGAGCCGTGCCTCGGGTGGGCAAGCAACGACCAGCGCGTCGCCAAGGGCCCGGTCGGCGGGTTCTTCCATCGGTCGACTCCTGCGGGCCGGTGACGGACCTCGCCCATCACCGTCTGCGTACCCGCCGGCAGGTAGACGGCGATGCTCGGAGCGGGCGCCGTTGCGCTCGTTGACGTCCTTGAGCCCGTGGATCTCGACCTCGACGACCTCGGCGCCGCCGGGGCCCTGGCAGCCGGGGCCGCCGTACCCAGGGCCGACTCGCAACCGCATCGACTGAGGCAGGGGGGCGCTGGTCCTCCACTGCCACGGCGCCTGCAAGCGCGGCGGCGACGTCTTCCACTTCATCGCCGCCGCTGCCGGCCTCACGCTGCCCGGCGACTTTCCACGAGGTTCTGGTGCGCGCTGCGGACCTCGCGGGGATTCGTCTCGATCCACCTGCGCCTCTCCCGCCCCTGCTCATTCCGCCGCGATCGGGGTCGCTTCCGCGCCGGTGCTTGCACTCGGGGTGCTCCTGGATGCGCCCCCACCGGGCGCACTCGTCGGCGCCCCTACCTTGGCGAGCACGTCCACGACCGCCCCTCGCTTCGCCCCCGTGGTCGCCGCGTACAACTGCGTCGTCGCGAGGCTGCCGTGGCCAGCCAGCTCCATCACGAAGTGAACGGGCACGCCCCCGTTGAGCAGCATCGTGATGAAGAACGCCCGCAGGGCATGCAGGCGTTCCTTCGGGAGCGTCACGCGCCGCAGTGCGCGCTGAAACACGTCGTACGGCCCCCGATGATGCCACGGCTCGCCCTTCGGGTTGAGCGCCGCGCACTCGTCACCCGGACGGCGATCGACCCGAGCGGCGAGCAACGCGTCGCGCAGTTGCGGCGTGAGCGGCACCTCGCGCTCGTGCCCCGACTTCGTGCGCCCCGTGTGGTCCTTCCACCGCGAGAGGCGGACGACCAAGCGGTCGCGTTCCGGGTGGTCGGGGTCGAACTCGCAGTCCCGGCATCGCAACGCCAGGATCTCGCCCTTGCGCAGCCCGGCATGTGCGGCCAGCAGGATCACCAGCCGGTGCTCCGGGCAGCTCGCCGCGTCGATGACCGCCGCGACGTCGCCCTCGGACGGCGCGGTCGGAACCCGCTCTCCTGCCTTCGGCGGCTTGAGGTACTTCGGGTCGCCCGTGAGGATCCCGGCCTCGACCGCGAACTTGCCGACGCTCTTGATCGCGTTCAGCGCCACGCGACGAGAGCCCGGCCCCACGCCCCCCTCGACCATCGCCACGTCGATCTCTCGTGCGCGTGCGATGTCGAAGGCGGCCGAGACCGGGAGACTGCCGACGCGGGGCAGGACCCACACCGACAGCCTGTTCTCGTAGTTGTGGCGAGTCGACGGCCTGAGTGCGGAGGGGGCGAACTCCGTGCGCCAGCGGTCGACCACCTCCGCGAACGTCGGCTCCTTGGGGGCCTCGGGCTTCACCGCCTCGGCCGATTCGATCGGCTTGAACGGCTTGCCATCCGGGCCGCAGAGGATCTCAGGGTTGCCGTACAGCGCCGCCCCCATCTTCCGTGCGGCCTCCTCGGTCCGCGCCGCCGCAACCGTCGGCCCCTGCGCGTCGCGACGGTAGCGCCCTTGGCTACCGTCGTTCTTGGTGTACGTGAAGTCGATGATCAGTACCCGCTTACCGCGTCGAGTCGTCGTACGTGCCATGCCGAGGTTCCCTTCTCATGGCGCGCGTTTCCTCTAAGGGAGCGTGCATCTCCCTCCGCGCGCCGTCAGTCTTTTCCGACGCAAGCAGAAGCCCGTTGGTGCAGCGGCTCGCGCTACTTCGGCGTCACGGGCGCGCGCCACGCGGCGTCGAGCCGCACGCGCCACAGCCGCCCGAGCTTGCGCGCCGTGATGCCGTCGGCGTGCGAGGTCGTTCCTCCATCGGGCGCCGTGCGCGCGTTGCGCTCGAGGGCTCGCCGGAGCGTCACCACGGGCAGGGAGAGGAATGCAGCGGCTTGCTCCACGGTCATCCAAACGTTCTGCGACTGCATCATCTGTCTCACCTCGGCGCTGATCCTGGTCCCCCTGGAATGCGGCACGCGCCGATGTCGTGTCGCTGGGGGGCGTGTTTCACTGTGAAACACGGGGGCTTCGTGCGGGCTGCGCACGTTCTGTGCCACGAGCCCTCAGAAGCGGAGAATGACGAGCCAACCCACGCGGATGCGAGGGCTCGGAGGTGTGTTTCACGCGTGCGCGATCCCGGGCCCTGAAAATGTGTTTCACGGCCGCGGTGCGTCCTCATTTCGCCCCCTCCGTTGGAGCTTCGTCCTGCTCGCCCATCGCATCGCGCTCGCCCCGCGCGTCGCGCCCGACGAAGGGACTCACCTCGTAGGGAATGCTCGGCCTTCCCACCCCCTGTACGTACGGGAGACGGCGGACGTAGAAGCGCTGCTCGAGGATGAAGAGGGCCTTCTTGAGGGCCTCCACCGACTTGATGCGACCACGCACGCCGCGATGGATGTCGTTCCTCGTGAGTTGGCTGCGTCCGTCACTCCGCAACCAGGCGAGGAGGTGCTTGGCATGCGCGGTGGCGAGGTCCTCTTCCATGGCCGAGAACGCCGCGACCGCGTGCGAGACGAAGTAGTCGGCGAGAACGATCGCTTTCACTACCGCGCGCTCCGGTACCTCCATGGGGAGGTTGGCGAGCCCCGCCTCCGCGTGCTCAGCGATGTGGAGCAGCGCCGCAAGGCGTGCTACGGCGCCCGGCAACTTGCCCGCCCAGTCGGCGACCTCGTGGAGGTCACCGAAGGGTCGGAGCCTGGGCTCAAGCTTCCGCCTGAACGCGACGAACGCGTCGATGGCCTCCTCCGTGAACGGAAGCACGCGCGGCAACGGGGCGCCCCGCTCGTCCAGCTCTGCGGGCAGATCGAGCAGCGTGCTGATCGTCCTCGCGTACGCGTTGCAGACGTCCAACGTGATCGGCGGCGGGTCAACCTCGCGCCACCCGACGTTGCTCTCCGGTACCGCCCAGAGAAATCGCGCAAGCAGACCCTTGCCGCGCAACTCCGGGCTCTCGGCGAAGCTGGTGAGCACCTGACGCTGCACCGTGAGGCCGAGCGTGAGCGTCGGCGCGCGAAGCAGGAGGGGATCCTCGCTGCCCTTGCGGTCGACGGGGCACGACTCGCCGGAGTGTCCTTTGAGGAACAGGACGAAGTTCGAGCCCTTCTGGCTGTACTGGCCCTTCATGATCTCGAAGGGCCCTCCCTCCGACGAGAAGACGCCCATGCGCTCGCCCTGCTCGTGGAGCAGCCGCGCCAACGCCTCCGGCGTCGCATCGTCCGCGATGAGGCGCGGCATCGCAGGCACGTGGAGCGCATCGAGGCTCCGCGGCGAGCTGAAGGGACTCTCGCCCCGCGCTCTCGCGCTCCGCCTGGTCCTGCCCCTTCGCAGCGACGCTGCGCAGCACTTTGCGCCGCTCCTCCATGATGGCTCGCCGTTCGCGCAGCTCGGTCACCTTCGGCGCGATCCGATCCCGTGCCGCATCTTCGTATGCGAGCACGGGTTCAACGGCTTCCTTGAAGACGGGGCTCTTGCCGTAGCCCGAAGGCAGGACGACGACCGCGTACAGGTTGAGCGGTTCTCGCCAGCGGGGCTTGACCTGTACCTCGAAGCGCTTCGTCACGGCGAGCGCGACGACGGAGATGCCGAGCACCGCGGCTACATCGACAGGCGTCTGAATCATCTCGGAAACGGCCCTGACCCACCTTCCCAGCCATTCGGGCAGGACGTGCACCGGGAACGCCGGGCGGCCGCGCGGCTCGAACGCGTCGCCCAGCTCGAACGGGACGGGCGGCTCCCACCCCGACACCGCGGCATCACCGTTCGCGGGGCTCGGCGCGATCTCCGTGCGCTCCCAGTCCGGCGGATCTTTGCTGGCGGCCATCAGCTCGCCCTCCTCGCTGCGGCGTCCGCCCAGTCACCAGCGGGCGCCTTCCACCGCTCGACGCGCCTCGCTCCGGCGTCGCAGAGGTCGCGCGCCATCTCACCGACCACCCGCTCCCCCGCCGCGTCCGTGTCGACGGCGACGGCAGCGACCCGCCCCCGTGCGAACGTCGCCCAGCTCGGCCGCCACGCGCTCACGCCGGGCAGACCGAGCACGATCGCCGGCTCACCGCGCGCTCTGCACAGGGCACGCAGGGCGAGCACGTCGATCGCCCCCTCGACGAACGCAACGGGGGCCTCGACGGGCGCCTCGCGCACGCGCTCGATGCCGAAGGGCCACGCGAAGGGGCGCCCACGAGGGCCCACGTAGCGTGGCTCGCCGGGGTCGATGCGGCGCCGCTGAAGGCTGTAGATGACGCCGTCCGGCGTTCGCCAGGGAATGCACAGGCGGTTGCCCGGGTGGCTGAACTGCCCGCGGGCGACGACCCCGGACAGCTCGACGTCACGTCGGGTGAACGGCGGCACGTACCCCGGACATGGCTCCGCCGCGTCGAACATCATCGCGACCCACGCACGCTGCGCGGAAGGCCGAGGAAGCGCCGCCCAGCCGTCCCCACGCGCGAGGTCGAGGACCGCCCGCTCGCGCAGGTAGCGCGTGACGTCCGCGGCAACGTTCGCGTCGTCGAGGCGTCCGCTGTGCAGCACGGGGGCGACGACGGCGGCGAAGACCTCGTCGGAGAGCGATGGAGGCTGGACGAGCTTCGGAGGACAGGGGCGGGGCTGGGGTACAGCGTCAGTCCCGATCCCGGCGATGAACTCGGCTTCCGAACGCACCCGAATCGAAATCGCGGCGAATGTGGAGCGCACGCGCGGCGGCGACGAGATGCAGCGCGTCCCCCGAGAAGCCGCACGCGTGGCACTTGACGGCGATCGTCTGGTCGCGCGCGACGTACACGGAGCAGCTCGGGTCCGTGTCGTCATGCGCCGGGCATCGAATCGCGGCGTTGCGACCGTAAAACTTCGCGCCCTCGCGGAGCCCGAGGCGCTCCACGAGCGCCCGCGGGTCACAGAGAAGGGCGCGGATCTCGCTGATGCGCGCGCGCGGCATCGTCCATCTCGTGTTCATCGGCTGGTCCCTTCCTGAAGAAACGCGAGCCCCTCACGGCGCGGGGAAATGCACGCGCCACGTCCGGCCGAACTTGAAGGCCACGATGCCGCCGCCCAGCGGCGCGACGATGGCGTCGCCTTCGCGTCGCGCTGCGCGGCGGCACCTCGCGCGAAGGGCCGCGACGTCGACCGAGAGCCGCTTCGCGGCGACCTGGATGGTCGCGAAGGGGGCAGGGTGCGTGCTCGGTTGCGGTGCCGCGCGCAGCTCCGCTTTCTCTTCCACGCGCTCGTCGTTCATGGACATGGACGTCTCCCTGCGATCGTCGATCGCGCCTGGCACGGAGCTACTCCCGCGACGGGGACTCTCTCGCCGTTGATTTCGCTGCGGTGACGACTCGCGTGGCCCGACTCGGCCAGCGGCGCGCGTCCGCGACCCTTCAAGGGTCGATCAGGCTGAAAAACTCGTATCCTGAGCCGCCGAATGCCGTCAGCGTGCGCCACATGCGGGCCCGGCACTCGGCCCGCGACGTCAAGATTCCAGGTGGGTTGATGCCACTTGCCGCTGCCTCAACGGAACATCATCGTTCGCGACGCCGCGGACAGTTGCACACCGGCACAGGAATCAGCGCACCGAATCTGGTAAGATGATTCACTGCAAAATCAGACGCTTCGTGGGGGGTTGGGCAACTCACCAGGACCGTGGGGGAGGTCATCCCTCCGGTACGGTGAGTGCCGCATCTCGCCCGTCTTCGTCGGCCCTTCTTCTTGGCGACATGGCGCTTCACGCCCACGCGCATCTCCCGCGGAGACGCGGCGCACGATCGACTTCCTCTCTTCGCACGGAGGGGGAAGGCGCGGCCGGACGCGAGAGGGAGCATCCCTCCCGGTCCGTCCGCGGCAAAGGAAAGTCAAGCGGGCAAGGTCAAGTCGTAAAAAGAGTGGGATTCGTTCGCGGCTTCACGAAGCGCACGGCGTACGTCAATGAGGCGGCGAGCGCCGACCGCTCCATAAGCTCGGTCGCGCGATTGATCCGCACGTCCACCGACGTGCCGGCGGCAAGATTCCAATGTGGCGGGGCCACGTCCAAGAGAATGGCAAACACGCGCTGACTCCACAAGATGCCAGTGTTTTCGGGTAGGGGTGCCTGGGTTTGCATGTAGGTGGGGCAGCCATGTGAAGTGACAGGTCCATCGCGGCTTCGTCACCAGCCGCGCATGCGCTCGCCACGGCAGCGACCTCGTTCGGGCTCAGGCCGCGCACGAGGTCGTGGAACGACCTCTGCGGAACGTAGGTCGGGCGCCGTCGCACGTTGTCGAGCGCGCGGGCGACTTCGACGTCCATGCCGGTCGCGGCAGCCAGCCCGAGCACCACGCGCTTCGCGAACGGACGCGTGCCGTGCACCCGCAGGAGCTGCTCACCGCGCGTGCGGTGCGTCTCGGCGAGGGTGCGCGCGAGCGCGCCCGCCGTCTGGAGCCGCCCCCACCGATCGGAAGGGAGGTCGTGGCGAGCGGCCAGCGCGGCATATCCACCGGGGCCGACCTCCCGGTAAATCATGAGGTCGGCGGCATACCGATTGGGTTCGGACCGCGCGAGGCTGATCAGGCACTGGAGCGTCGTGTCGGCGGGCCGCTCGCGGACGACGGTCACGATGACGGTCTCCACGAGGCCGCGCAAAGCGCCGTCTGCGCGCCTGCTCCACGGCCCGATGCCGGGGAGCAGCGTGACGTCTCCGACGGGACGCTCGGCTTCCACGGTCACCTCCGCGACCGGGGCGGCCGCCTCGCCCTGGCGGACGAGGCGAATGAAACGTGGCCTCGCGGCCCGGTCTTCTTCGAGCAACACCGCAGGCTGGCGCATGAGGGCTATCCTTGGCGCAGCGAGCGGGCACGAGCAACACCGATGCCATGCCCCATATGTCATTAAAATTGGGCATTAACTGGTTAAAGGCCACGTCGGCGGTGGCCTACACTACACGGTGGGGCGGGCAGCTCGGCGCCGAGGGCCCACGAAGCCTGGCCCTCCGGTCACGCCCCGTGGTCGGGGCGGCGCAGGCTGCCATTCGCCCCGTCCGCGTGCTCGGAGCCACCTCGCCCTCGGCTCCGAAGCAACTCGTCATGAGGCGCCTACTCCAGCGCCGTGGTCGCCGGACCCGTCGGCGCCGGGAGCGCCGGGAGCGCCGCGGACACGGGGAGCGCCATGAGCGTCGGGGGCGGAGTGAACCCTCGCACGCCGCGCGCGTAGAGGTACGCGCGGACCGCGCTCGCCGCGAACCGCATCGGGCGCCCCGGGCCCACCGGCGGCAACGCCCCCGCTGCGGCTGCCGCGCGGATTGATCGCTCGTCGAGGCTCGCCAGCGTCGCCACCTCGACCGCCTCGATCGCCCTGTCTTCCGCCAGCGCCAGCCGCGCCTCGGCGGCCACCACCAGCAGCTCGGTCGCGGGCGTCAGGCTCAGGTTGCGCAGCTCGCGCGGCACCGGCCGCCCCGGCTGGACGCCCTCGACCAGGGCGCGCAGCTCCCGCAAGGCGGCGGCCCCCTCTTCGGGCGTGCCCCGGCCCGCGATGGCCCACTCCGCGCACGTCCGCGCCGCCTTCGAGGCCGCCGAGTTGGCCATCGCCTGACTCTTCGCCACCTTCGGGTCGACCCCCGAGGGCACCGACTCCGCCCGGAGGATGAGCCCCAGCGCGCGCGCATCTCGGTACGCTCTGGCGTAGACCGCCTGCACTACATCGTCCGCGGTGCGTTGAGGATCGAGGTCGGCAAGGCGCAGCGGCTTGGTCTTCGGCATCCGTCCAACCTAGTGCCGCCCGCTTCGTTCGGCATCCGCCTGTCTCTTAGTTTGAACGGAAGCGAACAGAACATTCTCCGGCAGCATCCACACGCCTCCGAACGCGAAGCGGACGCCGACGGACGTTACCCCACGCCTTGCCCATCGGCTTCCGCGGACATCCGCGCACGTCCAAAGACGAACGGACGCTCACAGATATGGGATCACGCACCTCCCGTCGTTCTGTAGGCGGATGCGCGGACGCGGCGCGCCTTCCGCGCCCTCAGCGCTGGCCGCTCCCCCCCGCAGCTCGCCGCTGCGGACCCCACTGTGGCCGGGTGAGTGGGGAGTTAGTGGCAGATGAGCGGGAAACGAGTGGAGGGAAGCGGCGCTCCGCGTTCCCTCCGCCGTGGCGGCGGCGGACCTGAACGGCGACTTGCCACCCCGACCTCACCGCCTACCCTGTTGGCATCTCGCGTAATGCGCCGCACATGGACCGTTCGCTCGCCCGCGGCCAATGCCCCCACGAAAGTTGCACTTTGGTCTGCACCGGATCGGTGACTTTTCCAATTGGGTTTTCCAACTGGGTCGGGGGTGGCTTTTGGTGGGCGGTTGCTGGCCGGGGGATGGGTGGAGCAGGTAGCCCGCGATCGTGGGTAGGTGGGGGTACCGGCAAATCCGGCCAGCCCCACGCCGAGCACCGCGGGTCGATTCCCGATCGGCGCGATGCGCCTATCGGGTTGGCGCCGCACCTGGGTGCGCCCTCAGCGATCGGTGGACGGAACCGCGTGCCCACGGGCGGAGGCCCATGGAGAGAATGGATAAAAACACGGCAATCAGTCCCGATGGGGCACTCCGCCATGGCTTTGTCCATTTTGGCCATTGGTTCGCTGTGGCTCGCGCCTGCTGGCTGCCCCCTCCACGGGGAGATCCGCGTCGCTGGTCTCGCGGTCGGCGGACGGAGCCTTGGGCCCACCGGGGAGGCCCGTGGACAGAATGGACAAAAACGTGGCAACCAGTCCCAACGGGGCGCTCCGCCATGGTTTTGTCCATTCTGTCCATAGGGTGGCGAGCGTGGTCGCAGCCGTCGGCTGCCCGTGGCTATCCGTGCCGCCCGTCTCGCGGTGGGCGTGCCAGCAACCTTCGGGCCCAGCTCGACGCCTTCCGCGGCGACTCCACCACGTCGAGGCGCTCTCCCGTCGAGGCCCTCCACGGCGACGCGCTCCACGGCGCGGCGGCTCCACCGCGAGGGGCCGATCCTCGCCGCGAAGCCCTGGCCGATGAGGGCCGACGGCCGAGGCGGGCCACGACCGGCTGAGCCGGAAGGCCGGGTAGCGCCGCGCCTTCCCTCTGGCACCGATCCCGGTGGGGCGTCGCACCTTCCGCGGCGGCGCGGCGGGCTCCACCCCACGAACGGTGCGAGAGGGGCAGGGCGGGGCGCAGCTCTTCGGCGCGGTGACGCCCCCCCTCGCAGACGACGGCCACGAGGGCGCGGCCTACCACCTCAAGGGCGACGAGGGGCCAGGGCGAGGTCGCCGGCGCTCATCGCGACGCGCCTCCCGACGGCTCCGCAGCGGGCGCTGTCGCATCGAGCACGTCACGCAGCTCGGCGGCCCTGAACGGCTTTTGCAACACGCGGACGCGGCCCTTCTCGCTTTCCAGAAACTCCTGTGCGCTCAGAGTGAAAGGGCCGCCCGTCATGATCACCGTGCAGGCGCGCATGCCGGGTTCGACGCGTCCGTAGAACTCGTGCCCGCTCATGCCGTGGAGGTGGAGGTCGCAGAGCACCGCATCGAAGCGCTCGCCCGCGGCTATGAAGTCGAGCGCGTCCTGCGCGCGTTCGCGGATTGTCACGCTCCACTGCGGCAACATCCGCTCGATGAGCTTCGCAAGCTTCAGGTCGTCCTCAACGACGAGCAGCCGACGAGGCGCGCTCACGGGCTTCCCACCTGGTTGATGGTCACGTCAACGACACCGCCGAGGTCCAACATCGTGCCGCTAGCGGGGACGCGAAAGCGCTGGAAGCGAAGGCCGTCGACGCGCGTACCGTTCGGCGTGTACAGGTCGAAGGCAAAGACCTCGGGCCCATGCCTGACCAGCAACAGGTGCGCGCGTGAGACGCTCAAGTCGTCCAAGACGCGGAGAACATCCGAGGGGAGGGCCGGCAACGCGCGACCCAGTACGACGCCCCGCGCTACCTCCGCCGCGGGAAAGACGACCGACGTCCCGATGCGCTTTGCGCGGTGGGTCAGGTTGATCCGCATGTCGCCCCCGCTCGGTCTCCAGACGCTGCCAGACTCCGGCGGGCCGTCCGCCTCCCCGGGCCCGAGCTGGACGGCGTAGCCGCAGATGACGGTACGGCCCACGCACGCGACGAAGTCGCCTTGCGCGAACATGCTTCTGCTCGATTGCTCGCTGTCCCCGTAGAAGTAGGGGAGGTCCGTGTGCAGGTCGACTAGCCGCAGACCCACGCCGTCGTCGTCGGGCAGGCACGCCAGGACCATGTGGCGCCCGGAGACCCGCGCGCTGGGGTCGTCGTCAAGGGCGAGGTCGCACCGCGTGTGCGTTCCCAACACGAGGTAGCCGCCCGCGCGCACGTCGCGGAACAGGGCATGGCCGTCCTCGCACCTGACGACCACTCGGTAGCCATCGGGTCGCTCACGCGGGAGGCCGGAGACGCGCGTCTTCATCCTGTCCGACACGGCGCACGCAACGTCGAACGCAACGAGGCGTCTGGCCGCATGATGCGCAGACAGGGGTGCGCCTGGACCCGATGGCGGTGGGGCCGGCGCGGTGGAACTGTTTCGACGAACACCGGAATCCTGGCTCATGTCGGTTCCTCCGGGACGCGCGGCACTACCCGCCGCGCGAGCGCGATCATCTCGTGCACGTCCTTTCCGACGACCTGGGCGCCTTTCTTTGCGGCGGGCTGGGCCATGGATTCTCTGCTCGCGGCTCAGGGCTTGGTGATGGGGAGGGCGGGCCCAATCGGCAGGCCCGCGGGGGATTCGAGCGTGGCGGCGAGCGGGTGCGCGGGCCGCGGTGGCGTGAAGGGGGGCGCCGGGCGGACCTCGCTCGGGTCGAATACGGCCGTTCCCGCGAGCGGGTGCGGGGCCGGGCGCGGCGCGGGCGGGACCTGCGCGGCCTCCTCGCGCCAAGGCTGCGGCTCGGAGGAGAGGAAGCGGGGGGCGCCCGTGGGCTCCGTCGACGGGCACGGCGGTGAGTCGGGGTCTTGCAACGTGTGCCCGTACACGGCGCGGAAGCGATTGATCAGCGCTTCGCCGTCCTCGGCCTGGACGCGCTGCGCCCATCCGGCCTCGATGGTCTTCCAGCGCTGCTCGTCGAGGCCGTGGTCCCGGAGCACGGCGGCGCGCGCGAGGGCGAGCAGGGCGGAGAGCACCGCAAAGGATTCGATTCCGTGGGGGGGCTCGGCGGGGTGTGTGGTCATGGGCTCCTCTCGAAGACAATGCAGGGCGGGGCCGAGGCGCCACACGGGGCGGCACCGACGGGGGAGGTGGACCGAAGGCGCCCGCGCGGAGCGGCCCGCTCTCGGCCCACGTAGAATCTAATCCGCACTTCCTCCGCCCAATCGGCGGGGCACTGTGTCGCAACGTGTCGATTTTTTCAGTCGACTCTCATTTCCGGCTGGCAAGCGGGCGCCGAATCCCCCGCGGAGGGTTCTCCCTTTCAAGAGTCGACCAGTCGCGAAGCTGGAACCCGAGTGACGCTACGACGATGCCGAGGGAGAGCGGAACCCCGTGGTCACAGGGCTTGCCAAGGCCACGGCGACGGGCGCGGCGCGCAGCGGGGCCCCTGCGATCGGTCCTCGGTAGAAGAGCACCTCCCTACCAACAGCGCGGCTCCTGAAGGGTGCCACGCTCCCTGTGCGCGTGGAGCCGGACGACCCGCACAAGGTCGCCATCGTCTGGGGGCACGCTCTGACTCGGGTTTCGCACTTTTTGTGCGGAGTCGGAGCGAGCTCGGCCGCAAGATTCGGCCGAGATTTGCAGGTCACGGCGGGTGCCGAGCAAGTTACCTGTCGCCGGGGAGCACGTGAGCCGCGGCCATGGAGCACGATCTCGGCCCGGATCGCGGGTCGCGTATGCCACCCAAAACTGCGAAACCCGAGTCTGAGCGGGCGCTCAGCTCGCAGGCGACGCGAAGACCTGCTCGATCGTGTCGACGAGGAGTTGCTCGGCCACGTCCCGGGTCAGCTCCGACGGGTGCTGGTAGCGCGCCTTCTGCACCCCGCTGCGCTTCAGGCAAAGCTCCACGATCAGCTCGCATCCCCGCTGAGCGTCCTCGTGGACGAAGAACTGGATGAGATCCTTCGACCCCGTCCGCCCCTGGATCGAGAGGTAGAGATCGAGCTTGGTCGGCCCTCGCTCGACGCGGTAAGCATGGCCCGCGCGCGCGCTCCTGGCCGATCTCCTCGATGACGGGCAGGACATTGGCCGTGAGGATCTCCTCAGTTTCCGCGAGGAAGCGCGCCCTCCTTGCGGTCGCCGCGTCGAGCTCGGCGCGCTCGGTCAGGTGTCGCTCATGGCGCACGATCATGCGCTCGATCCGAAGCCGGTTCAGGTCTTTCATCGCTGGTCACATCGTCAGGTCGAAAGCAGCGTTCATCCGATCGAGCGGGAGTACATAAGGGTTCGGGCACCATGTCGACTACGGTGACCCCTGTCGTGGCACCGCCTTCGCCTTCGATCGACAGGCTCACCTCCGTCATGCGCTTGGGCGTTTGCGTCTCGGTTGCCATACGCAGGCCGAGCAACTTGAAGTCCACGACGACCGCGCTGCTCACAACAAGCCGCGGCCTTCTCGCAGGTTTTACCGGGCATGGTTGCGGAGGATCGTCATGCAAATCCCCACCCCGAGGACGACCACGGTCACGACCAGCGCGATCCATGTGCCGACCGTCCCGGCCATCGGGATCTCAGCCCCCCTCATCTCCGTCCCAAAGTGCTGCACGAGGAGCGCACGGCGGCGCTCCGCGTCCGCGCTGAGCTGCGGGGCGGTGGCAGGAGGCCGGACTGCGAGCTTTTCGATCACGACGTTCTGCGGATCGGCGGGGTCGACGCGGACCCCGAGCCAGTTTCCGGCCTGCACCTGGTTGATCAGCCAGGCTGAGATCAGGGTCTTGATGACGGCCGCGTAGGGCGCGGTGCCCGGACGGTGCACCTCGACGGAGAGCTCGACCTGGCACTGCGCGTCCTCGCGCGTGCTCCAGGTGTGCTTGCACCATTTGTACTGGATGACCAGCGCGTGCGCCGGTACGCCGTCCTCGAGGATCCGTTTCCGCGCCTTCTCCGCCCGGTAGAGCGGGCCGAGCTTGCTAGAGAAATAGTAGAGCATGCCGCCGAAAACGAGCGGCATGACTACGAGGGGAATGACGGACGTGACGAGATTCATGTCGGGCTCCGGGGCGCGCAGCGCGTCGCGCGCGCTACGGTGCGAGCACAGCGACGACGACCTGGCTCGGTACGATCGCGGCCCCGGGGGCGTTGGTGCTGTTCTGGACGCTCACGCTGGTCAGGCGCGTGGCGGGCATACCGTCGAGGAGCACCGTGAACGCGGCGGTGACGTGGCGCGCCGGGCCCATCACGAGGCCCGACGCGACACCGAGCGCGACGCCGGCGTTGTCGCCGTTGGTGAGGGGCACCGTGGTCGCCGTGTTGTGGGCGGGCGTCCCCATGAACAGAATGTTGTAGGCGGCGGGGACGCCCATCGGCTGCATGGAGATGTTGGGGTACGGGATGGGGACGGGCGCGGGCGTCGGCGTCAGGCAGACGTCCGGGAACGCCAGGCTCGTGCCCATCATCTGCGTGTTGGCGAACATGCGGGCCTCCTCAGCCGAGGTGGATTCTGATCGGCGTCCATCTTGACGAGGCGCTCGGCGGTCACGAGCGCGTTCTCTGAGTGGAGGACGATGTTCTTCTTCGCCTCCCAGTCGATGCTCTCCGCGTGGAGCTGATCCAGCTCCGCCACCTTGCGGTACACGCGCTTCGCCCGCTCGGTGATCCGATCGACGACGCGGTCGATGGCGCCGGCGACGATTCCCGAGCGCTCGACCTCTCCGCGCACCTTGGTGGCGAGCCAGGTCAGGCGATCGAACACCGCGCGGGCGGCGCCGGCGTGCACCGAGAGCTCGGGCGCGGCCACCGAGACCTCCTTCGCCGAGACCACCGACACGCCCTCCTGCGCGGCCAGGGAGAGGCGCCCGCGCGCCGCCTTGATCGCCATGTCCCCGGAGACCGCGAGCGTCACCGGCGCGCCCGGCTCCCCGTCGAGGATCGCGAGGACGTAAGCCTGGTCCCCCACCACGAACAGGAGCGCCTCGTCGCCCACGCACGGCTCGATCAGGCAGCTCCGCGCGCGCCGGGCTGCGATTCGCCCCTCCGCGGTCGAAACGACGACCGAGGCCGTGTCGGCCGCCACGACGGTGCCGGTCGTCTGGTGCACGGTCGTCGTGTCCCTCTTCATCGCGAGATTGCTCTTCATGGTTGCTCCCTCCTCACAGCACAGGTCGCCACTTTTCGGCGTTTGCAAGATCCACGTCGTCCCCGAGCGCGATGGCGCGGTCTCCCCACTGAGTGCTCGGGCCGCTCTTCACCTGGTGGAACTTAGTGCGGAAGAGCTTGGCCGCAGCGAACGTCGCGCCTGTCACGTCCGCGTGGGAAAAGTCGGCGTAGGTGAGGTCCGAGCCGGCGAAGCGTGCGCCGGCGCACTGGGCGCGGTGGAAGATGCCCTGCTGCGCGTCGGCCTGGCTCAGGTTGGCGGAGGCGAGATCGGCGTCGACGAAGATGGCCTGTACCAGCTTCGCCCCCTTGAAGCTCGCGCCCGCCGCCTTCGCGGAGACGAAGAGCGCGTTGGTGAGATCGGCGCCGTCGAAGCGCGCCTCGGCGAGCCCGGCATCCTTGAAGTTGCACTGCCGGAGCGACGCGCCCTCGAAGACGCACCCGGTCAGATCGCACCCGGTGAACTGCGCGTGGAGGAAGGTCGCGTCGCGCAGATCGCGTCCGGCGAGCTTGCTCCCGAGGAAGACGGCCACGTCGAAGCGCGAGCCCGAGAGCGAGGCTGTGGTGAGGTCGAAGCCCATGAGCGCCGAGCGCACCACCGAGAGGCGCGAGAGATCGAGGGCGTCCGTAGCCGTCGGGTTGAGCGCGCGGGCGCGCTCCAGCCTCGCGCCCCGGAGGCGCGTCCGAGCGAGCGCGCACTCGCAGAGGCTGGTCAGCCGGAGCGATGCGCCCTCGAGATCGGCGTCGGAGAGATCGACGTTCTGGAAGAGCGCGCTGTCGAGGTTCGCCTTCGCGAGGCGCGCCTTCGCCAGCGAGCACTTGTAGAGCTTGGCGTGATCGAGGCCCGCCCCCGATAGATCGGCGCCCTCGAAGTCGCACATGGACAGGATCGCCTCCTTGAGGCGCGCCCCGGCGAGGTTCGCGCCCCGGAAGGTGACCTTCTCGAAGATGGCGCCGCCGATGTCGATGCCCTCGAAGGCCCCGCCGTCGAGGTTCGTCTCCACGATGGGCTCCGCGTCATGGACCTTCCGCGCCAGCTCGTCACGATTCACTGGGCAGCCTCCCGGGGCTCGACGTGTTGCCGGGGACGTAGCGCACCCGCCCGAGCAAGGCGCCGTCGAGGCGCGTGCCCTTGTCCACGCGGATGCGCAAGAAATCCGCGCCGAAGAAGCTCGATCCGCGCAGGTCCGCGCCGAAGAGGACGGCCTTCTGCAGGCTCCCCATCATGCAGTCGGCGCCCGTCATGTTCGCACCCGACAGGTCCGCGCGGTCGAAGCGCGCCTCCCGGGCGACGATCCGGTGCAGGTTGGCGCCGGTGAGCTTCGCCTTGCTCAGATCCGCGCTGGAGAGCGTGGCGCCCTCGAAGTCCGCCCGCTCCAGCGATGCCTCGCGCAGGTTCGCCCGCGCGAGGCTCGCGCGCTTGAAGCTCGCCTTCGAGAAGTCGCACACCTGCACCACGCGCATCTTGTCGAGGTGCGCGTCATCGAACACCGCGCCCTGCGCCTCGACCGTCATGAACGTGGCGTCCGGGAAGCGGGCGCCGGCAAAGCTCGCGCCCGGGAGCGAGCACTCGATGAACCGGGCGCGCGCCATCTCGGCCCCGTCGAAGCGGACGCACGCGAGCTTCGCCTTGGTGAAGGTGAGCCGCGCGCCCCGCGCGCGCGCGAAGGAGGTCCCCTCGAACGTCGCCTCGGAGAGATCCGCGTCGTCGAGCGCCGCGCCTTCGAGCGACGCGCGCGTCAGGTTGGCCTTGACGAGCACGGCCCGGACGAGCGTCGCGCCGCGCAGCGACGCCTCGGTCAGGTCGGCGGAGCCCACGTTGGCGCGCGTCAGGTCGGCGCCTTCGAGGTCGGCGCCGGCGAGCTTGGCGCGCGTGAGCACCGCGCCCTTCAGGGTGGCCCGCGCGAACCGGCAGCCGGCGAGGTTCGCGCGCTCGAGCAGCGCCTCGGTGAAATCGCAGCCGGAGAGGTCGAGCCCGGAGAGATCCACGCCGGTGAGATCCTGCCCCGCGAACGAGGGGCGAGGGCTCTCTGCCGCCTGTTCGCGCGCCTCGCGCGAGCGCGCCTCGGAGGCGAGCGGCGCGGGCGGGAAGTGGTGCGCGAAGCCTCGGTACGCCTCGCGGAGCTGGGCCTCGAGCCCCACGAGCTTGGCCTCCAGCGCCGGATCGTTCACGCGCGCCAGGTCCTCCGGATTGCCGATGCCGCCGACGTTCGCGAGTTCGACCATGCAGCGCAAGCGGGTGAGCTCCTCGCGCGCAGAGAACTTTGGCGGGCCGCCGCCCTCCTCCCGCTGCTTCGCGACGAGCGCGTCGAAGTTGACCCCGAGTTTCGCGCACTCGGCGCGGGCGCGCGCCTCCGCCTGCGCCTTGACCTCCTCGGCCATCTTCTCGGCCTTCGCGATCTGCCGATCCAGGTACTCCGCATGCTCAACCGGATCCTCCGGGATCGGTTCCTCCTCGGGAGGCGGCTCCAGGTTGAGCTTCGGCGGGTCGACCCCCGCCTCCTTCATCCGATCGTACGCGGCTGCGAGCTCTTTCTGGGCCCGGCGCTTCAACGCGGCCGACTGGAGCAGCTCGGGCTTGTAGAACGGCGTCAGCTCGTCCTCGAAGGCACCCTCGACCTCCGGCGCGTCGGGCGCGGGATTGGGGACGAGATCGCGTTCGCGCCGCGCGTACGCCGCGGCCTTCTTCCGGTCGAGCCGGTTCGCCAGCACCGTCTCGTAGTGCGCCATGGGGAGCCGTTCGGCGTCGAGCTTCTCCGCCGCGATCATCAGGAGGGAGACGTCGTCGGCGTCGTCCTCCGTGACCTCGATTACGCCGCGGAAGACCACGATCCCGCGCTCCGCGTTGGGGAAGAGGCGTACGGTGTCGAGGCGCATGGGCACCTCCACGAGCGCGTCGCCCTTCGCCCGAAGCCTGACGAACGCACGCGCGGCGAGCCCCGGGAGACGCCCCTCAATCAGGGCCTTCTCGCGGTGCATGTGGCCGATCTCGAAGGCCTCGTCGCCGCGGAAGAACGCGGCGATTTGCTGGTCGGCGGGCGCGGTGTTGAAGAGGCCCGGGTCCATGTCGAGCGCGAAGCCGGGGAACTGATCCTCGAGCCAGCGATCGTCGTACGTCCCCACCTTGGAGAACCGCTGAGGCCACATGAAATCGTACGGGCCGAAGCCGGCGGGCTCGGGCTGGACGTCGGGGCTGGTCACCGGCTTTCGCGGGTCCACCACGTTGGGCAGGCTGACCGGCTTGGCGTCGAGGATCTTCTTGGTCCAGTAGCCCCGCCCAAGCGGGTTCTTCGCGTAGCCCTCGCCACCGTAGGCGTGCTCCCAGTCGATCGGCATCTCCTCGAACGGGACGGGCTCCGTCGCCTTCGAGGACGGCTTGTCGGTCAGCACGTCGTAGGGCCAGGTGCGGTCGCCCACGACACTGAGAACCTTCTCGACGGCCGCGATCCTGAGGCGCACCGCGCACGAAGGCTTCGCCCCGCCGATGTTGAATGCGCTCCCCGTCACGAGCACCTCGCCGCGCGGCTTGGGCATCCCGGCGTCGAGCACCGGATCCTTCCCCAGTGCCGTGCCCGCGAACTTCCATAGCTCGGAGTCGGGGAAGAGGCGCGTCGGCGAGCCGAAGGGGAACATTGCCAGGATGCTCACCGTGAGGTACGGCCTGCGCTCCCGTTCGAACGTCCGCGTGAGGACGCTCAGCTTTGCCGGTTTGACGACTTTCATCAGCGGCGCCTCAGAGAAGCACGATGGAGGCGGCGGGGATCATGATTTGCGGCGCCGAGATGGCGATCATCCCGCCGGCCTGGAGCAACATGTCCGTCGCGGCCAGCGTCACGCACGCGGGCGCGGCGCGCATGTCGTATGCGCTGCCGAAATCCGCCTTTGCACCACCGGTAACCGAGACGTTGATCGCGTACTGCGCGGTGAACTTGCCACCGACGAAGAGGTTGACGCTGTCGGAGCCCTCCACGTTGAGGTTCAAAGCGAGGGCGAACGACGCCTTCGCGCCGATGTTCACGGAGTGCGAAGCACCCTGCGTCATCGTCGAGAGGTTGCCCTGCCAGGTCTGCTTCGTGGCGGCACTCGTGACGGTGATGTTGCCGTCGACCGTCTGCGTGAGGTCACCCTTCACATGATCGGTACGACTGCCGGTGGTCAGCGTGTGCGTGCCGCTCACGGTTGTGTTCTGCGTCGCGTACATGACCTGGGTCAGGGGACTGTGATAGATCTCCGTGCAGGCGCCGTTCACCTCGTCGATGCGGGTGTTCTGCGAGTTGATCTTGTGCGGGCCGTGAAAGCACTCGGCGGCCTCCCCTTTGACGTAGCTCGACAGGTTCGCACCGACGGTGATGTCCCAGTCCTGTCCGGCGTCGAGGAGTGTCGCGCCGTCAGTGCTGATGATCATGTTGTGCTCGCTGTTCGGTGCGCCCATCCGGATCATCGTGTTGCTGTGGGGCGTCGCCATGACGATGTACTCCTGGCCCTTCTTGTCCTCGAGCTCCACCGGTTGCGTCCGCCGGTCTGGAGCACGTTCATCGTGCGGTTGGCCTTGTTGACGGGGCTCGGATTTTGCAAATTCGGCACAACGCCGCTGATGACCGGGCGGTCCGGGTCACCGCCGAGGAAGCTGAAGACGATCTCGGTGCCCTTGCGGAGCGGGAAATGGAAGCCCTCGACGTCGCCGCCGTGGGGCTGCATCATGCGCACGAAGGTCGATGCCTTGCCGTCCTTCAGGTCACTCTCGTCGAACTTGAACTTGACGTTGTAGCGACCGTGGTCGTCGATCTGCGCGTACTCGCTGTCCACGGGGCCGCAAATGGTGCCGTCCTCGAAACCGTAGATCCGCGGCCAGGGCGTCCTGCTCTCGGCGCGGAACTGCGTGCGCGCCGGGATCGCCGTAACCTCGACCCAGTACACCCGGTCGCCCTCGATGCCCGTCAACCGGCGCAGCTCGGGGCTCCTGATGCCGTCGTTGCCAACGTGCTCAACCTCGATCGCGAGGTACTGCATCTCGAACGCCGCGCGCGGGTGATCCTCGAGCTTGAACGTGTACCCCGGCCGCATGTAGGAGGCAGTGCCCGCGCCGTGGTACAACACCTGGCGTGCGAGCAACTCCTCCGCGCGCAGCTTTGCGAGGCGCTTACCGTCGTCGGGCGAAAAGAAGCGCCCACCGTAGACGCTGATCTCGCCGAGCCCGGTCCTCGAAACGGGGGCATCGCCGGAGATGTCGAGCGTGGGGTTGGCGTAATTGTAGTCCTTGAGCTTGACGCCCGCCGGGAGCGCGCGGTGCTTGCACGTGAGCATGTGCAGCGCGTTGCCCGCGCTGGTGTCGTCCCCGAACGTCGCGTGGAAGCGCACCGGCTTCTTGGCGAGATCCACGTGGGACGACTTCTTGTCCGTGATGACGAGCTTCTCCGAAGAGTCGCCCTGCTCGAAGTAGTAGTACATCCCCTCGCGCTCCATCCAGCGCGAGATGAAGTCGAAGTGGCTCTCCTTGTACTGGCAGACGTGCTCCTCCGGCTTGTACGTCTCGGAGAGCTGGAGGGCGAAGTCGTCGTCGCCGAGTCCGCCGTCCTCGAGCACCGCCTTGATGATGTCGGGGATGCTCATCTGGGTGAAGATGCGGCTGTGCAGCGTCTGCGTGAGCTGCCAGAGCTGCGGCACCAGTACCGCGTGGAAGTGCGCGTTGTCGCCGTCCTGGTTGATCAGCTCGAAGGCGGCGAACATGCCGTGGAAGACGAAGGCGGCGCCACCGTCCTCGCGCCGGATCTCCAGCGTCGCCTTTGCGCCGACGGCGTGCTCCAGCTCCACGTCCTGCCCCTCGGTGGGGACATTGAGGTAGAGGTCGAACTGGTAGAGCCTGGAGATGCCCTCGGTGCCGCGAAAGCCTGCGACGCGGGTGCTATGTGGCAATGCGCCGCACGTGATCTGGAAGGCGTCTTGCATCGGCGGAGATCCCTTTCGGAGCCTGCTCACGAGCCGTTGTTCTGGGGCGGGAGCCCCGCCGCGATCCCGATGT
The DNA here is from genome assembly GCA_963827955.1 of uncultured delta proteobacterium. Taxonomy (GTDB): domain Bacteria; phylum Myxococcota_A; class Polyangia; order Polyangiales; family Polyangiaceae; genus CAWHDJ01. Next base: position 725,648 of record CAWHDJ010000019.1, read on the forward strand.
GAGCTGGCGAACGCATGCAGGATACGCGGAAAAATCAGGTGTGGAACTACGGTTCCTCGCTGGGATCCACTTCGACGAACCCCCGCGCGCCGGTCCCGAGCATGGCCGTCCTGCGCGAGGCGCCGAACAGGTTCGCTCCCTCGAGCTCCGCGTCCATGAGGTCGGCCCGCTCGAGCGTCGCGTGGGCGAAGTTCGCGCCCGCGAGGCGCGCGCTGCGCAAGGTCGCGCCCGCGAGGTCCGCCCGCACGAACCTCGCGCGGGAGAAGTCCGCCTTGCCGGCCACGAGGTCCGCGAGCACCGCGCCGTCCAGCTTCGCCTCGACGAGCCGGGCCTGGCGCACGTCGGCGCGCGGGAGCTTGGCACCAGCGAGATCGGCGCCATCGCCGACGAGCCGCTGCAAGTTGGCGCCCGCGAGGTTGGCCCCCGCGAAGCTCGCTCGGGCGCAGCTTGCCCGCGCGAGGTTGGCGTTCGCGAAGTCCCCTCCGGCGAAGGAGGCGTCGTCGAGCGTCGCCTTCTCCCACACCGAGCCGCGGCCGTCGGCGCGGCGGAACGAGGCGCCCGGGAAGCCCGCACCCGCGACGCGCGCCTGCGAGAGGCGCGCGTCGTCGAAAACCGCGCCGGGCCCTCGCGCACCGTCGAAGCGCGCTTCGACGAGCGAGGCGCCCTCGAAGCGGGCGCGCGCGAGCGACGCCGCGGTGAAATCGGCTTGCGAAACCTCGGCCCGAGTGAAGCTCGCATCGTCCCACTGGCCCCGCGCGAAGCTCGCGCGCGCGCCCTTCGCGCCTTCGAGGATCGCCCCCTGCCCCTGCGCGCCGGAGAGGTTGGCCTCTTCGAGGACGGCGCCGGAGAGGCGCGCCTGCGCCAGTGTCGCGCGCGACAGATCGGCGTGCCCGAGGTCGGCGCCTTCGAGGTCGGCCCCCGTGAGGTCCGCGCCGACGAGCTGCGCCCCCGCGAGTCGTGCGCCCGTGAGCTTGCAGTGCGAAAGGCGCGCACCCGTGAGGTTCGCGCGGCCCAGCGACGCGCCGGCGAGATCGAGATCCGCGAGGTCGGCGCCAGCGAGGACGAGATCGAGGATCGGCTTGCGCGCGGCGAGCCGCGCGATGACGGTCGCGCGGAGGGAGCTCCCTGCATCGGGCTCGGCACGAGAGATCGGAAAGTGCGCGGGCTCCGGCGCAAAGGCCGGGGCCTTCGGCTCCGCCGTCGGGACCGGGGCGGCGGGGTAGACGGGTCGAGGCGAATCCGACGGTGAAGGCGGCACGAGCCCGTTCGCCAGCGGTTCGGAGGGCGCGACCGCAGGGGGCGGGACCACGGGCGGTGGCGGAGCGACGAACGGAGCCGGGGCTGGAGGATGTGCCGAGGCGGACTGTGCCATCACGGAGGGCTGTGCAGTCCGGTCGTCCATGATCGTCGTCGCCCCCACAATGCGATCCGAGGGTGCGGCTGCGAAAGGGAGGCTCGGCTTCAGCACGGTGCGAGGATCGAAGGCCGCAGTTCCCTTGAGGGATGCTGCGGCGCGAACGGGAGGCGCGCTTGCGACGCTCTCGATCGGAGGATGAGCCGGGTCGGCGGGGGCGAACGGGAGCACTGCGAGGAAGGGGTTCGGTTCCCCTGGATCCAGCGTCGCGGCGAGACCTGCGCCGGGAGCGCGCGCGGGCGTCGCCAGCGGGGCGGGGGCGAACGGGAGCACTGCGAGGAAGGGGTTCGGTTCCCCTGGATCCAGCGTCGCGGCGAGACCTGCGCCGGGAGCGCGCGCGGGCGTCGCCAGCGGGGCGCCCGCATCGGTGGCACCCGTCCCGGGAGGGTCGAGGCTGGAGGCGGCCGGCCCCGACTGCACCATCGGCCGAGCAGGCGCCTCGCCGACGCCCACGCCCCCTTCACGAAGCGGCAGCGTGCCGGCCAGATCGTGCCCGGTGGGTTGGAACGGCAAGAGCCTCCGCAGTACGGCAGCGAGGTCCAGCGCACCTGTCTCGGCAAGTGATGCCCCTCGCAGCTCCTCCGCGCCCGATGTGGGGGACGCGTGCTCGAGACGCCTGTCCTCGGCGGGCGTGCGTTGATCGCCTCGGACCTCGACACCCACCGAGACGCGGATGTCCGCGAGCATCGCCGGCCGCTCAAGCGTGAAGCGTCCGCGCCAGATGACCGAGCAGAGGAGACGGTCTGCGTTGATGACGAGCATGTCGGCGTAGAGCGCGACAGGGCGCGCAGCGCCGGGGCCCGTCAGGGTCGCCGGCTGCCACTCGGCTCGGGTGGCGAGGTCGGGCAACCGCGTCTGGATCCGGGCGAGCGAGGGGTTCATGCCGTCGAGCACGATCCACTCCCCGCCGCAAAGAACGTCGAGTTGCTGGTCCGCGGGCGCCGCCTGGAAGTATCGCCAATCGAAGGGCACAGGCAACTCCGGGATCGGCGCCATGAGAGCCGCCGGGTCGACCGTTCCCAAGAGCCCTCTCCGCGCCGGCCACTGGCTCGCGATCGGTCCGAAGCCCGCCGGCCGACGGGGGTCGGCCGGGTCCACCACGTTGGGGAGCATCGAGCCTCCCGGCGGCACGCCGACCGGGTTGTCGGAGCCGCGGCATGCGCGTTCGTAGACGAGGGGCATCCTCTCGAAGGGTTGCAGCCCGTTCTCCACGCCGGGTGCGCGGTCGCCGAACACGTGGAGGGTCTTGTCGATGAGCCGCTTGCCCGTTGCCGCCACGAGGCCGAGTCGCACAGAGGTCGAGGGTACTGGCCGCGCCGCCGGCGCGTATGCGTGACCCGTGACGACGACGCCCGCGTTGGGCTGGTAGGGCGCGGCCTCCGACGCGCACTCGGCGCTCCCCGTCGGTCGAATGCGCTCGGCAACCACGACGTCGAGAGGGTCGACGAGCTGGGCGACGCCGTCGTGGACAAAGCGGAACGTCGCCTTGGCGACGAGGGTCACCCAGCAGGCACCCCCTTGGCGCCACAGAGTCGATGCGCATGCGACCGGGGAACTCGTGGCGATCTGGAGCAGGTTTTGGTTGAGCATGACGAGCCGAGCTAGTGTGGGCCTGGAGCGGGGCGCACCCTAGAAGGTACTCGAAGCACGGGATGGTGACCCGCGATCTGCATCGGCGGTGGCGCCCAGGTCACCCCGAGATCTTGCAGGCGACGCCGCAGCTTGGTTCGCAGCCGCGCGAGCCGGCGGCACACCGTCTCGTGCGTGATGCCGAGGATCTCGCCGACCTCGTGCTGGTCGAGCTCGTCGCCGAAGAGGAGATCGAGGAGCAGACGATCCTCGTCGGCGAGGTCCTGAAGGACCGCTCGCAGCGCCTCGACGGCATTCACGCTCTCTTCCGCATCGGCGACGAGATCCCGGGGGGTTGGAAAGCCCGCCCACGGAACGTCATCCAGAACGTGCAGCTCCTGGGTCCTGCGTGCATGGTGCGCGGCGCACCTGACCTCGTTCATCATGGCGCCGAAGATGCGGCTCCGCGCGAACGTCGCCAGTGACCGCCCAGGACCATCCAGGTAGCGGCGCTGCGCGTCACAGAGGGCGAGGTTGCCGGCGCCGCGCATGTCATCGTCGCAGACGAGGTTCGCGTACTGCCGTCGCAGCCTTCGCGCGGTCTGCTCCACCACGGGCAGCGCTTCGAGCAGCACCTCATGGTGCCGCTGGCTGCGCCGGCCACGCGTTAGCCTGGCGCCTTTGGTCGTTCGCGCTTTCTCGGTTCGGGACTCGGCAGGGGCGGGGGACATGGTTGAAACCTCGAAGACAAAAGCGGGGCCGAGGCGCCACACGGGGCGGCACCGACGGGGCGAGGTGGACCGAAGGCGCCCGCGCGGAGCGGCCGCTCTCGGCCCCACATAGATCTAATCCGCGCTTCCTCCGCCCAATCGGTGGGGCACTGTGTCGCAACGTGTCGATTTCTCAGTCGACTCTCGCTTTCCGCCATGAAGCGTCCCCGGATCCCGGGCGCAGGCCCCGCCTTCTCAAAAATCGACCGACCGCGACTCGGTGCCCCACCGATTGAGCGGAGGAAGTGCGGATTAGATTCTGTGAGGGCCCGAGAAGGGGCCCTGTACCCCTCCTATGCCTCCCGCCCACACCACCGCCGAGCCACTCCGCCCCGACCCGCTGGCCGGCACCTCTTACCAGGCGCTCAAGCGCCTCGGGGGCGGGGCGACCGCGCTCGTGTACGAAGCGCGCCACGTCGCGCTCGACAAGCTCGTCGTCGTCAAGCTGCTCCACGGCGAGCTCGCGGGGCAGGCGATGCCCCTGGAGCGCATGCGTTTCGAGGCGCGGGCGCTCGCGAAGCTCTCTCACCCCAACCTGACCGCAGTGACCGATTTCGGGCAAACGGCCGACGGTCGGCCCTTCTTCGTCATGGAGCGGCACGAGGGGCGCTCCCTCCTCGTAGAGCTGCGAGAGCGCGGACACCTTCCGGTTTCCGAGGCGGTAGCGCTCGTCCTTCAGCTCCTCGCCGGCCTCGAGGCCGCGCACGCGATCGGCATCATCCACCGCGACATCAAGCCGGAGAACCTCTTCCTCTGCCGCGACGCCGGCCGCGCACCGGCGCTGAAGGTGCTCGACTTCGGTATCGCCACGCTGCTGCCGGGCGTGGATCCGTCTCGCGCCCCCGCCCCGCGCGCGCTCCAGACGGAGGAGGGGGTGATGGTGGGCACGCCCCGGTTCCTCTCCCCCGAGCAGGTGCGGTGCCTGGACGTGGACCCACGGACCGACGTCTACGGGGCCGGCATGGTCCTGTTCGAGCTCCTCGCGGGGCGCAATCCTTTCTACGACGTGGAGGACTTCGTCGGCCTCCTGCAAGCGCACGTCTCGCGCGTCCCGGCGCCTCCCTCGGCGCTGGCTGGGCAGCCCATCCCGCCGGCGATCGACGCCGCCGTGCTGCGCGCGCTGGCGAAGCGGCCAGAGGACCGGTACCCCACGGCGGCTGACTTCGCGGCGGCACTCTCACGCGCCCTGGAGCAGGGTACGATGGGCTCGCCCATGCCTGCCCAAGCCGCCCCCACCGACGCAGCACTGAAGCCGGGGGAGATCTTCCGGGGCCAGTTCCGGGCCCTCGATCTCCTCGGCGAGGGGCTCCATGGGGAGGTCTACCTCGTCGAGCACGTCCACACGAGCGTTCAGTTTGCGCTCAAGGTGCTGCGCCTGGAGCACGCGCGGGATGCCTCCCGCGTCCAGCGCGCCCTGCGCACGGCGAAGGCGAGCTATCGCATCCAGCACGCCAACGTCGTCACGGTGGTAGATGTGGGCTGCGAGGACGATGGAAGGGTGTGGGTGCTCATGGAGCTCCTGGAAGGCGCCTCGCTCGCGGCGCGCCTTGCCCGATCGTCGGGCAGGATCTCGGTGCGGCTCGCGTTCCACATCGCCATCTCGGCCGGCTGGGGCGTCGACGCGGCGCACGAGCTCCGAATCCTCCACCGCGACCTGAAGCCCGACAACCTGTGGGTGACAAACCGCGGCTGGGTGAAGGTGCTCGACTGGTCCATCGCCAAGGTCATCCCCGACGGCGTCGCGACGACGAAGCGGACCACGGGCCTGGGCACGACGCCGTGGGTGAGCCCCGAGATGCTGCGCGGGGGGGAGGTCGACGCGCGCGCCGACATCTACGCGCTCGGCTTGATCCTCTACGAGATGCTCGCAGGTGCCCATCCCTTCGCGGACGTCTTCAGGAACACCGCGGAGATGCTCCGCAGGCAGCTCTTCGTCGACCCCCCGCGCCTGTCGACCGTCACGTCGCTACCGCCTTACGTCGACGAGTTCATGGTCCGGGCGATCCACAAGGACCCGGCGATGCGGTTCAGGTCGATGGGCGAGATGGTGAAGGCCATGATCGAGCTGCGCGACCGTCTTGAGGCGGACGCGCGGCAGGGACTCATCACGCTGGAGGTCGTCGCCGGGGAGCCCCCCATCTGCAACGACCCGAGCGGAGAGCGCGCCTACCAGGCGCCGGCTCCGCCGCCCGAGCCCGTGGTTCCCGACGCGCCTGAACCCTCGCGACGCGTCGTCGTGCCGGTCGCGACGTCGAAGGACACGCAGCCGCTCCCCGCCGGGCTCGCCATCGGTCCAAAGGGCACGCTTCCGCTCGGCGCCACGCTGCCGCAGCCAGGAGCGCGCGAGACCGCGCCCGCCGTGGAGCGGAGCCCGTCGCCGTTCGCAGCTACGACGCGCACCAGCCGCTCTCGCGTACCAGCGCGCCTCGCCGCGCTCGCTGTCGCCGCTGCCGTCGCGGCGCTCGTCTCCATCCCGCTCTGGCTACGCTTTCGGGGCTCGACGTCGACGCAGCCGCTTGCCCTGCCGTCCGCCTCCGCGAGCGCGGCGGTCCCGGCTGAGCCCACGGCGCCCGCGTCTGGTAGCGTCGCCGCCGAGGCCGAGCCTGCGCCGTCCATGTCGGCCTCCACCTCGGTGAGCAAGGCCGCGCCTCCCCCTCCGGCACCGGCGCCAGCGCCCGCGACCGCGAGCGCGGCGCCCAGCGTGCAGTTGCCGCCCCGCAAACCCGCACCGGCGCCGCAACCGACTGTCCCGGTCGCGTACGGCGCGTACGGCATCGGCCCCAGCGTGCCAGCGCCGCCGCCCAGCGCCTCGGCGTCGCACCGCGTCTTCGGGATCGAGAACTGAACCGCAGGAGCAACCCATGACCGCCAAGCCGCCCAGAGACCCGCACCTCGATGCCCAGATTGAGCGCACGCTCGCGAAGTACCGAGGCATCGCGCCGCCGAGCATGCTGCGCGCGATGCGCAAGCAACTCGAGCACCTGCTCACCACGGATCCTCGTGCGAAGGAGCTGATGGAGGTCGTTCGGAAGCGGCCGATCCCGGTCCACAGTGGGGACGTCCCCAAGGACGGCGTTGAGGACGACGGCGAGGCGGGGCACGGCGAGGAGAACTGACGTGGAGACGCCGCTCACGATCCAGCAGCACAAGTGGGTCCGGGAAGCGCTCTTCCTCGTCGACGAGCAGGCGGCCAGCATCGGCGCGATGCTCCACCTCCCGCCGAAGCACGATCGGCTCGACGACTTCAGGAGCATCGGCAAGCTCGCGCTCTACGAGCAGGTGACGCGGTACGACCCGGCGCGGGGCAAGTTTGCCGACTTCGCAAGGCGCCGTGTTCGCGGCGCGATTCTCAACACCGTCAAGGCGGAGACACGTGCCGAGCGCATCGAGATCGCGATGGCGATCGCCGTTGCCAACCGGATGGCCGACTACCACGACGACTACAAGTTCTGGGAGCTGGACGAGGCCAAGGCCGAGGTCCATCTCGACAAGTTCTGCGAGACCGCTGCCGTGGTCATGTTCGTCGCCGGGGCCGAGCAGGCGAGGCGCGAGGCCGAGGAGGACCCCGTTGAGGGGCGCGAGGAGCACGAGCGCGCCTTCGCCGTGCTCAAAGAGCTGGTGCGCGCGCTCAGGCCCGAGGAGCAGGAGCTATTGAGCCTGCTTTTCGTTTGCGGCTTCGACCAGCACGAAGCGGCGCAGCGGCTCGGCGTCCACAAGGACACGGTGTGGGCGCGGAGCAAGCGCCTCCTGGTGAAGCTCCAACACGAGATGCGGATGCAGCAGATCAGGGAAGCGCCGTGCCCGCGGAACGACGTGCCCATCCCACAGTTCCTCCCCGACGACCCCCGGAGGCCCAAGCGCCACAACGATGTCTAGCGCGACCATCATCACCCTACGCAGCAACGGCGAGGCCTCGGCGCGAGGCTACGCCTGCGTCACCGTAGCTGCGCGTTCGGTCGAGCCGCCCATCGAGCCCGACCGCGTTGTCCTCGTCTGGCCGCGTCGCGTCCGGCGCGCGCACGCCGCCCAGCCCGCAACGGGTCCCCGCAACCCGGACCAACGGACGCCGCATCCCCGGAAGGCGCCGGCCATCGAGCTGCCCGACGGCCGCCCATTGACGAAGACCCAGCACTTCTGGATCGATCCCGAGCAGATTGCAGTCTGGGACGACGAGGAGAGGAGGAAGCAGGCGCCATGAGCCAGAACGCCGAGGCGCCCGTCAAGCCGGGCGACATCCTGGTGGGAAAGTACCGCGTCGACCGCGTCCTCGGCATCGGGAACATGGGCATCGTCGTGGCTGCGGAGCACATCGGGCTCCTGGAGAAGGTAGCGCTGAAGTTCATGCTGCCGACGAAGGGCCCGCAGACGGAGCAACACGCCCGCTTCCTCCGCGAGGCCCGCGCGTGCGCGAAGCTCAAGACGCAGCACGTCGCCAAGGTGACGGACGTCGGCACGATGGAGAACGGCGCGCCCTACATGGCGATGGAGTTCCTCGACGGCCGCGACCTCGACGCGATCGTCGCCGATCGCGGCCCGCTCCCGATCCCTGAGGCGGTGGGCTACATCCTCCAGGCGTGCATGGCCTTCGCCGAGGCGCACGCCGCGGGCATCGTCCACCGCGACATCAAGCCCGCGAACCTCTTCCTTGCCAAGGGAAGCGGCGGCGTCCCGTGCATCAAGGTGCTCGACTTCGGCATCTCCAAGCTCGCCTCGGACCAGCTCAAGCTCACGTCGGACCAGACGGCACTCGGCTCGCCCCTCTACATGAGCCCCGAGCACATCAAGTCCTCCGCGACCGTGGACGCGCGTGCCGACATCTGGTCGCTGGGCGTCACGCTATACGAGCTCGTCGCCGGCAAGACCCCGTTCGACGCCACCCGCATCGACGCGCTCTGCGCCAACATCCTCTTCGGCGTACCCACGCCACTCTCGACGCACCGGCAGGACGCTCCCCAGGGCTTCGAGGCCGCCCTGATGCGCTGCCTGGAGAAGGACCCGGGGAACAGGTACCAGGACGTCGCGCAGCTCGCCGCCGCGCTCGAGCCCTTCGCCCCGCCCCGCGAGACCTCGCGCGCCGCCCTCGTCGCTTCGGCCTTGGGCGTCGCCGCCCCGTCGAGCCCGAACCCCTCCTCGAGCCCAAACGGGCTGCCGTCCACCCAAGTCGTGTCCGCTGCGACGAACGTCGCCGCCGCCACCGGGTCCGGCGTGGCGGGCACCGTAAGGTCGCCCACCGGACTGAGTACTCCGAAGGCACGATTGCGCGCCCCAGCCGCGGCCCTTGTGACGCTCGCCGTAGCAGCCGCTACGGCCGTGGGGGTCTTCGTTGTCCGCCCCCGCATTCAGGCATCCGTGCCGCACTCGGCCGCTCCCGCGGCGACCACCGCCACGGCGGCGCCGACATCGGCGCCCCCAACCGCGGCGCCCACCGCGATGGCCGAGCCCGCGCAGGCCGAGCCCACACAGCTTGCCAGCGCGCCCGCACCGACCACCTCGGCCACGGCAGAGCCCACCGCGAAGCCCGCGACCTCCGCGAGCGCACCTCTGCCGAAGGCTAGGCCGCCGGTCGCGAGGCCCGAGCCGGAAGCCGCGCCCGTCGCGCCGCGCGCCCGGCCGCCGTCGTACGCCATTCCCGTCGGTCCGCCTCCGAGCCAACCTCAACCCGTCGAGCCCCCCGGAGGCTCTCGGCGATGACTCGCAAGGCGACGCTACGACTGGCTGCGCGGCCCGCTGGTCTAGGCAACGCGCTGTCCCTCCACTACTGTGAGACTTGGCCATGAAGCGGATGCTGATTGCAGGCGGTGTGCTGGCGCTCGCGATGTTCGCATCGCTCGCACACGCGGACCCCACCGAGCAGGACAGAGCGCTGGCCGACGCGCTCTATGGCGACGCGGGGAAGCTGGCGCAGCAGGGCGACTTCGCGGGCGCCAAGAAGAAGCTGGAAGCGTCGCTTGCGCTCGACCCAGGGATCGGCACGCTGATCCGCCTCTCGTGGTGCGAGGAGAAGCTCGGCAACCTCGCGAGCGCCTGGACGCGCGCGAACGAAGCCGAGGGGCTGGCCCGGCGTGAGAACGACAAGCGCGCGACGGAGGCGGCCGAGATGGCGAAGCGGCTTGAGCCGCTCCTCCCCAAGCTGGCGCTCAGACTCGCCCCCGAGAACCGCGGCCAGGGTTTCGAGATCCGGCGCGACGGCGTGGTGCTCAAGCCCGGAGCCTGGGATGCGGACATCCCGGTTGACCCCGGTGAGCACGTCATCGAGGCGTCGGCTCCCGGCAAGAAAACCTGGAGGAGCACGGTTCGGATCGACCGCGCGGCCACCACGACCACCGTGGCGATCCCGGTGCTCGAGGCCGACGCGTCCGCCTCGTCCGCTCCTGGAGGGGGATCATTCTGGGGCGCCCAACGCGTGGCCGGTGCAGCCGTTGCAGGCGCCGGCGCGGCTGGGCTCGTGGTCGGCTCGATCCTTGGCGGGCTGGCCCTGAGCAAGGCGAGCAGCCTGAAGAGCGGCGGGCACTGCAACGCCGACCTGACCGTATGCGACGCGGTCGGTGTGCCCCAGTGGCAGGACGGCCAGATGCTGGCACATGGGTCGACGGCCGCGTTCGTGGTCGGTGGCGTTGCGTTGGCCGCGGGCGTTGTGGTCTTCGCCACGGCGCCCCACGCGAAGGGCTCCGACGAGCCGAAGAGCGGCTTTCGCGTGGTCCTGGGCCCCGTCGCGCACGGCGGGTCGCTCCGCCTGTCTGGAGGGTGGTGAGATGCGGTCCCTGCGCGGGTTGGCGGTTGCTGTGGCATTCGGGCTCGCATGCGCATGCGGGTGTGAGCTGGTGACCGGGTTCACGGGCGAGGTGAAGCTCCGAGGGAATTCGGCGTCGAGCGCCACGACGACGACGACAACCGCGACGACGGCGGCCACGTCCACGGGCAGCAGCACTACGGCGACCGGCAGCTCCACCGCAACGAGCGGCACCGGCGGCACGTCGACTGGAACCGGAGGCAGTTCGCCTGGCAGCGGTGGCAACGCGGGCAGCGATGGCGGGCCGACGTGTGCCAGTTGTTGGGCCGACCTCTGGGGGGGAACGAGCAGCCAGGAGGCGCTCGCCGTCGCTACAGATGCTTCGGGCTCCACGACGTACGTCGGCGGGCGCTTCCAAGGCACCATGCAGCTCGACCCGACGAACTCGCTCACCGCGGATTCCAACTCGCAGAACGGCTTCCTCGTCGGCCTCCAGGCCGATGGGTCCATCATGCCCGGCCGAGTCATGAGGATTCACGCACTTGGCGGGGCGTCCGGAACCACGGAGGAGGTTTCCGTGGTTGCAGTTGACGGGAACGGCAACGTGATTGTTGGCGGATACAGTGATCACATCTTTGAGCTCCCGAACAATGCGATCATTCCTGCCGGACTCTTCGCCGTGAAGTTCACGAATGCCTTCGTCCCGATCTGGAGCATTCCCCTGGGAGGATCGGACGGATCGTCCATGACCTCGGTGGCCGCCGGACCCAATGATACGACGGTAATGTGCGGTGGATACCTTGGTCAACTCAATCTGCCGAATACGCCGACCGCCGATGGTGGTCCGACTGGTGCCGGAACGAGTGCGTGGGTTGCCGTCGTCGATGGCTCGGGGGTCGTCACGAACAATGCCGAATGGGGAGAAGCGGTGTGCAACGGCGCAGGGGTGGACGGTAGCGGCAACGTGGTCGTCGCCGGGTCGTTTGAAGGACAGATTCAGATCTCGACAGGCGCTCCGATGCAGAGCGCGGGCCTCCACGACGTCTTCCTGGCCGAGCTCGGCAGCGACCTGTCCGTCCAGTGGCAGAAGCGTTTTGGCGACGGCAGCGACCAGTATTGCCAAGGGCTCGCGTTGGACGGGTCGGGCAATCTTGCGCTGACGGGCCGTTTCAGTGGAACCCTCGACTTTGACGGGGTGAACCTTAACGCGGGCACGTCCAACTCCCTCTACTTCGTGACGTATTCCGAAGCCGGGGCGGTAGGCTGGGGACACTCTTTCGGCAGTTTTATGGCTTCTGCTGAAGTTCACCCGGCATTCGATTCTGCCGGTGATCTGGCGCTCGCTGGAGGGTTTTTCGGCCAGATCAAGCTTGGGCGGCTCGCCCGTGAACAACGTCAAGGGGAGCGCCCATGCTATCTTCGTCGGGAAGCTCAATCAGGCCGGCAGCCAGCTCTGGTTGCGCAGCTTCGGCGACGGGTCTGCCGAAGATTCGGCGCATGCGGTCGCTATGACCCCGAACGGGCAGCCGATCGCCGTCGGCGTGGCAAACGGCACCATTGATCTCGGCGGTGGGCCGATGCAGACCACTGGCATGGGCGATGCCTTCGTTACGAAGCTGGCTCCATGAACAAACTGGACGGATAGTACGTCTGAACGTTGTTGAAATCCCACGGTGATGAATCACCGAAAAGCAAAGCACGGCCATCGAGGATCTGCTCGCGCTTGCGTGCGCAAACTCAAAAGGAACAGGTGTCAGAGATCGTGCCGCGTCGCAGTCGGCTACTGGACGAAAGCTGCTTTTGTCGCTTCGAGGAGCGGATTTTGCTGTTGTACAGTGGCTCCGGAAGCCACGTAGCCCTCGCTGATGGCCCAGATGATCGCCCCCCGAGTCCCTGCGCCTTCACCCACGCACCTTTCGCCGCGATCGACGTCGAATCCTCATAGGTGACATACGTGCAGTTCTCCGCGTTGTTTCCCGAGAGCGTCAGGTACGGAACTTCGGCAGCAGTGTCGTAGTGGTAGGCACCCGCCAAATAGTACGAGTTGATGATGTTCGCGTACGACATCGTGTTGTCGCTCGCGGCAACCTGCGAGCTGCCGAGTGCCTGCGACGGACCTGTGACGGGCGCGGTGTAACACTCGCCGTAGAAGCCGATCCCGACGCCGAGCTTTGCAGCAGGCACGTTCGCTGCCAGGTAATGCGCGACGGTCGCGTCGATGCCGGTCGGTGTAGAGCTGTCGTGATCCCAGTGAAGTGGCGACGAGTGCCAGCTCTTCCATCCAGGGTAGGCCCCCGACATCCCGTACGACATCAGGTTGACTTGGTCGAGTTGACCCGCGATGGTGCCGTACCAGGAGAGATCGTCGGGGGAGTTCTCGTTTTCGACGCCTGCGGTGAGGGTGAGGATCGCGTTGGGGCTCTTCTGGCGCAACGCTTGGATGAGGGACGTTTGCAGGGCCTGGTCCTGCTGGGCGCTCAGGTTTCCGCCCTCCCAGTCGATGTCGATCCCGTCGTAGCCCATCGCGAGCAGCGACTCGAGACTGGCCACGAACGTTTGCATGTTGGACGGTTGCGTTGAACCCTCGAACATCGGCCCCGAGCCTGCGCCTCCGATGGAGGCGAGCACCTTCTTCCCCTGGGCATGAGCAGCGCTGATGATGGCACTTGCGGTTCCAGAATCGAAGCTGCCCGATGCCCAACCTCCTTTGCCATCGGGGAGGTAGAACGCCGTCGCAACATGCGTCAGGCCATCCCAGTCGATCGCCGAAACGGCGTAGAAGCCGCCGTTCGCGGGGTCATCCCAGCTCGTGTAGTACCCCATCACCCACATGGCAGGGCTTCCAGAACTGCCGCTTGACGAACTCGCGCTCGAGGAGGTCGACGAACTCGTTGAACTCGAACCGGAGGACGCGCCCGTCGCGCCGGACGTGCTCGAGGCACTGCTACCTCCCGTCCCAGTCGACACGCCCCCGGTGCCCGTGGTGGTGCTCGCGGTCGCGCCTCCCCCGCTGGTGGAGCTGGTCGCCGTCGCACCACCCGATCCGGGGCCTGTCGCGCCGCTTGCCATGGCGCCGCCTGCACCCGGGCCCGTCGTGCTGCTCGTCCCCGCGCCGCCCCTACCGCCGGGCCCATGGCCCGCCGAAGCGCCGAACCCGCCACCGGCGCCCACGTCCGACGTCCCTTGCGTCCCGCCCGTGCCGCTGCTGGTGGTGCACGACGCGAACACGGCTGCGGTCGCGAAGCCGGTGGCTGCGAGCCACGCCCACCCATTTGCCCGAGGAGCTTTCGCAGCCATCTTCTGCCGAGCTTACCACCGGCGGGTTGGGTTCCGGCTGCCTTTCGCGTTGCTCCAGGTGCCGACACAGCGCCGCGGTGGGCTCACCACCCGCCGCCTCGAATGGCACTGCGCCGCGCTTCGCGCCGGGCGCTCCCGTGGCGCGACGCGTCAGTGGGTGTGCGGAGCGGCCCGTTCACGGGATCGCGCGCGATGCCTACCTGCGCGTTCCAAGAACGCGCCATGGGGGTCATAAGGGCGCCGCCGACCGGGAACGCGCGCTCCGAACCGCGCACGCAGCTACGTCATCGTGATCCGGGTCACCCCCTTCGGCAGCTCACCGACCGTGATCGCGTAGTCGGCGTAGCTCCTCGCGGGAGTCGTGGGATCAACCCGGAAAACCTTCACGCCGTCGAACAGCACGCCCGCACGAGCGTTGCCCAGCTCGCTCTTGTGCTCGAAGACGATGACGTCGCGCATGCACATGACGCCGCGCGACGCGCTCCGATCGTGCTCGAAGCACTCCCACAGCGCGCGCCAGAAGAGCTCTAGGTCGTCGGTCGAGAAGCCGGTGCTCCGGGCCAGCGAGGGCGTTACGAAGCCCCGCGCGCGGTAGAGCCCGTACGGGATAGTCGACTTGCGGCCCATGGTGTGGTTCCGGCCGCCCATGCGCTCGGCCTCCTCCGACGTCTCGACGGCAATCCTCGTGATGGTGTGGTCGAGCGTCAGCACCGGGTCGATGCTGCGCGCGAACGTGAGCTGCACCGGCCCGCGTACCTGCCCGCAGTCGGCGCCTCGGCTCGACATGACGGCCCCGAAGGTGCGCACGTCGTAGTAGGTCGCGCACATCCACTTTTGGGCGTCCAGCACGCGCTCGAAGTCGGTGGCCTTCCTGCTCTTCGCCTTCGGCTTGCCCTGGCCGCGCTGCGCCGCCTTCGCGGCGGGCGCCTGCTCACCCTCTTCGTCCGCGTCTTCCTCGCCAGCCTCAACGACGTCCTTGCCGAGCGCCTGGTACGCCTCGGCCTTCGTCTGGGCGAGGATTGCCCGGTCGGAGATGTAGATCCGGTAGCCGTCCGCGCCGCCCTTCTGGAGCGCCACGTAGTCACGGATGCGCCGCTTGATGGCCACGTCCGTCACGATACCGTGGCCCGTCTCCGGGTCGACACGGGGCGCGTTGCCGGCGTCGGGGTCGCCGTTCGGGTTGCCGTCCTGCACATCGAACAGCAAGACGAAATCGTAGCGGTTCTTGATCTCGCCCATTCAGGTTTCCTCGGAGCTTGCCGCTGCGGTCGACGCGGCCTGCGCACGGTGGAAAAGGTGCTGTCGCTGGTGGTAGTACCCGATAGTGAAGAGCCCTTGGTTCTCGAGGCTCTGCGTCTGGGGGAAGGGCACCGCCGGAAGCTGGTCGAGGATCCCGGCCTGTGTCAGCTCCAGGCAGCGGCCTCGCCCGCGTGCGGCGATCTTGCCGGCGTGGTGCGCGCTCAAGTCGAGCAGGCGCGGGAACACCAGCGCGGGCGTCGACGCCGCGGCGCGGTAATACCGGTCCCGCACGGTCGCGTTCACGCTTGCACCGTGCGCCGCCCACTGCATCTGCTCAAGGACGGCGAACAGCCGGCCGAGGAGGTAGGGCACGTCGGTCTTCTTCTCGTCGAGGGACATAGGGACCTCCGTCGGGCCGCGCGCGTGCGGCGTGCGTACGAGCACGGCCCTGATGAGCGCGTAGCGGAAGCGGGACGGCACGCGATCGTTCGCCGAGTAGAGGGCGCGCAGCGTCGGAGCGAGCAGCTCGCGCGGGAAGGGGCCTCCCCGGATTGCGGCCCGGAAGATGCGCGCTCCCGTGGCCGGGGATGGGGCGCCCGCCGCGCGAAGGAGCGCCCCGATTGTCGGAATGCGTCCGTCATCGCCTTCGAGCTGAAGGTCGGCGGCGTACGCCTCGAGCGATGCCCGCAGGTCGGCGACGGTCGTCTCCATCCACTCCCGCACCACGACGCGGGTCCGGTTGGTCCCGAGCACGGCCGCATAGAACGCGGTGGTCTCGACGCCGGCGGGCGGCGCCCCGGTGCGCCACGGGGCGGCGACCAGATCGGCCACGCCATCGAGGACCGCAGGCACCGCCTCGACGATGGGGTTGGCCTCGCGCGTCCAGTAGACCATGACGTCGCCGTTGCCGAGCGGCACGCCCTGCCGGTGGCGCCGCGGGCCGACGCGCTCCAGCATCCAGTTGAGCGCGGTCACGTAGCCCTCGGCCGCCCCGCGGCTGATCGGCGCATTGGCACCTTGTTCGAGCCCGGGGAGGCAGGAGGACGCCTCGTTGAAGCTCACCAAGGTGGCGCCCTTGGTGCCCGGCATCCGGATGCTTCCGTGGAGGCGCACCGGCTCCGCGATCTCCCCGGTGACCAGGCAACGTGCGCGCGTCGCTGTGCCGTCCTCGCGCTTCCTCAGGGCCGTCCAGTAGGCGCGCAGCGTGGGACGCTCGTGGACGAAGCCAGAGTCGCCCTCGACGGCGAAGCCGACCCATTCGGAGCCCGTCCAGTCGGGCCGGCTCGCGAGGGCGGCCCTCATCGCCTGAGCGTCGCCGAGGAACCGCACCACGGCACGGGCGCCAGCATCGCGCGTGGCCTTCGCCACCTGCTCCGCGCTCTCGCGGAACGCGGCGGCGCGCTGGTCGGCGTGTTTGCCCGCGCCGAGCGCGTAGCTCGACGCGTCGAAGAGCAGGCCCGCGCGAACAGCGAGACCGGACCTCTTGGGAACGCGCGGAACGGCGGACGTCAGGACGTCGCGGCCGTCGCTGACCTGTTCGACGGCGACCAGCGTGCCATCGCGCGCGACGCGGATGCGCAGGTCGACGCGGTGCCGCTCGAAGTCCGGGTCATCGAGCAGCCCCTCGCGCTGGGCGAGGCTCGCAGAGGGCGCGGAGCATCATGACCGCGCCTTCGAGAGTCCGTTCTCGGCGAGCACCTGCTTCATTGGAGGAACGCGCAGGACGCCGCCGCGTAGGCGCGCCTCGAAGAACAGCGCCCGCCCGCGGCCGATCTCGACGGGCTCGAAGTCGTAGAACATGAGGCCGAGCGGCCGGTCGACCCCTGGGTCGATCGTGGTGAAGCGCTCGGGCGCCGGCCCCACGTCGGCAACCATCTCGCGCATGCCGAGGTAAGGGGGCTCGTACTGTTGCCCCTTCTCCAGCCGTCGGACGAACATCTCCTCGAACTTCTCCAGGCTGTCGCGGCTGCCCGCGCGCGACGTCATGGAGAACCAGCACTTCACCACGTAGTCGACGTC
Organism: uncultured delta proteobacterium; assembly: GCA_963827955.1. GTDB lineage: Bacteria > Myxococcota_A > Polyangia > Polyangiales > Polyangiaceae > CAWHDJ01. The sequence continues at coordinate 742,686 of CAWHDJ010000019.1, forward strand.
ACGGAGCGCGAGCGTGTTGCGCTGCGAGCGCTGGTCGGGTGTGTCGGCGACGAGCTGGGGGATGCGGGGCGAAGCGAGATCCTTCACCTCGTTCCGGCGGAAGCTAGCCCACCGGATGGGGGCGAGCACCGCGATCTCCCGTACATGCCAGCGGATGGCGGGCTTCCAGAGGATGGCCTCGAGCACGCCGCGCGCTGCCGAGGGAGTCATGACCTCGTAGCTCACGCGCTCGACCTTCATCTCGGGCCGGGTGAAGCACGCGAGCTCGCCGCGCACCCGAAAGGTGAAGACCCTCGAAGCCGAGCCCATCGCGGTTCTTGTAAGCCGGGACCGCTCTCCCCGCAATGCCGCGGGTGGGCGCCGGTGGAGGCGTCGCCGAGCCTCCCGCGTGCTCGCTCCACGGGAGCGTCGTAGGCGCCTCGAAGAATTCGACGCGCCCTCGGTCGATTCTGCGTCAACGCGAGCAGGTAGGTCCGGACCTAACGGGTGAAGGGTCAGCGGCGAGCGCAGCGCGAAGGCGCCGCGACGCACCGATCCGCATACTGCCGCGCATCGCGCGGCCGGAGAGTTCCATGAAAGAGTTCAATCGTCCGCGCCGGCGGGACCTCCGCCGGCTGGGATACGTGTGCCTTGCGTGGGTCTACGTGATGGTCCTTCCTGCCTGCGGCTCGGGCGTCGGACCGGGAAAGGGCAGCTCGGCGACCGGTCCGCACAGCGGGGCGACCTCCAGCACGAGCGGCGCAGGACCGGGCTCCGGGGGGGCTGGGGTGGGCTCCGGGGGTTCGGGGGCAGGGACCGGGGGCGCAAGCGCGGGGACCGCCACTGGCGGCGCGGCAGCGGGCACCGGAGGCGCCGGCAGCGGAGCGGGCAGCGGTGGCGCCGGTGGCGCCGGTGGCGGTGCAGGCGGCGCCGGCGGCTGCACCAACCCCGTCGCGCTCTACACGGACCAGGACGGCGACGGCTACTCCCTGGAGCGACCGGGTAGCCCGGTACCCACGTGCCTCAACGGCCCAATCCCGCCCGGCCACACGACGACGACCAAGGGCTGGGACTGCGACGACACCAACCCCCAGCTCACGACGCACTGCCCGAGCAAGCTCGTTGCGGACATCAACCAGGTCTCGGGCACGAACCCCAGCTCGTCGCCGCACGCGATCGCGCTGGGGCCCGGCATGGGGCTCCTCGGGAACCACTCGGTCTTCTTCGCGGCGACCGACCCGCGCAACGGCACCGAGCTCTGGACCACGGATTCCACGGGCGCGAACACCAAGCTCGTCGTGGACCTCTTCCCCGGGCCCACCAGCTCGAACCCCACCCTCATCACGGCCGCCACGGGCACCACGTACTTCGTCGCCACGACGCCGGAGTACGGCACGGAGCTCTGGAAGACGGACGGCACGACGGCGGGCACGGCGCTCGTCGCCGACCTCGTGCCGGGGCCGGGCAGCTCGACGATCAGCGCGGCCGTGAGCATCGGCAGCCGCCTCTACTTCGTGGCGCAGACGACGGGATCGACGGTCGACCTCTGGCAAACCGACGGGACCGCCGCGTCCACCGTCAAGGTGAACCTTGGCACCCTCACGGGCCCGGTGCGCCTCACGCCGGTGGGGACGAGCCTCTTCCTCTTCGCGGGGGCGAGCGGCGCTCGGGCGCTCTTCCGTGTGGACCCGAGCGGCCCCACGAGGCTCTATCCCGCAGGCACGGGGACGGCCGACCTCACCCAGCTCACGGCGATCGGCAACGCGGCCTACTACGTCGACGGCGGGCTCGACATCCACAAGGCGAACACGAATGGGGACGCGCTCTTCTACTCGATGCAGTCGGAGATGAGCGCGCTCGCCAAGGCGAGCGACTGCCAGAAGGGGACCGGCAAGATCGAGCACCTCGCCAGCCCCGACGGCACCCACGTCGTCTTCGACTTGCACGCGAACCTCTCCGCCTCCCAGGGCAACTGCTCCCTGTCCACCTACTCCGTGGGCCAGGACCTCTGGTACGTGGCGACAGCCAGCGCGGCGCCGGCGCAGCTCTCCGGCTTCAGCGGGATCAACACATCCGACCTGGACGAGCAGCGTGCATCGCACGTCGTGACGTACGACGGCAACGTCTACTTCGTGGTCTGGACCTGCCCCTGGAATTCCGGCACGTGCGAAAGCTCGGGCGCGGCGGCCGAGGAGCAGGGGCCGAAGACGCTGTGGAGCTTCGATGGGTCCAGCGCGAGCAAGGTGCTCACGCTCGACGCCGGCGCGTACTTCGACATGCTCACGCCGGTCAAGGGCGGCATCTACTGGGTCGGGCCGGCGGGGGTCTCCAGCGGGAAGCCGACGGGCATGCAGGGCGACGCGCTCTGGTACGGCGGTGCGCCGACCGCGGCCACGGCCGCGAACGGGTGGACGAGCATCTCGCCGATCCAGTCGAGCGGAGGTATCTTCCTCGCCGCGAACAGCGGGGCGCAAGGTGCTCTCGCGTACCTCGCCGCAGGGAGCACCATGCCGACGGTGCTCGCGAGCCCGCTCGCGGCCGACCCCTCCAATGCGCTGATTGTGCCCATGATCTTCGGCTTGAACGTGGTCGACCACATCGTCATCGCCGGGGACGACGGCGCGACGGGCGCCGAGCCGTGGACCTCCGACGGCACGCTGGCGGGCACGCAGCGCCTCGCCGACATCAACACCGACCCGGGCAGCTCCTCGCCGGCCGGCTTCACCGAGCTCTCCGGCAAGGTGCTCTTCAGCGCCGGCGACGGCGTGACCGGGACCGAGCTCTGGCGGTCCGACGGTACCGGCATGGGGACGGTCCAGATCAAGGACATCTGGTCGGGGACGAACGGCAGCGACCCGGCGAGCCTCGCCGCCATCAACGGCGTCCTCTACTTCTCGGCGAACGACGGCTACACGGGTACCCAGTTCTGGTCGTCCAAGGGGACGGTCGGTGACCCGGTGATGGTCACGGACATCTTCGGCGGCTTCACGATGGGCCCGAACCCGATGCCGAACTCCTCCAACCCGGGGCCGTTCACGTCCTTCCTCGGCGACGTCTTCTTCCCGGCGACCCAGGGCCCGAGCACGAACGTGGAGCTCTTCCGGTACGCAGGCAACGGCTCGCCGGGGCCGGCGACGATGGTCACAAAGATCAACCCCTCGACCATGAACGGCTCGTACCCGCGGTCGCTCACCGTCGCAGGTGGCAAGCTCTTCTTCATCGCGGACGACGGTACGCACGGCGAGCAGCTCTGGGTGACGACGGACGGCACCGCGACGGGGACGACCATGGTCATGCAGCCGAACCAGCCCACCGATGCTCTCAAAGGCAGCGAGCTCGTCGCCTTCGGGCAGCGGGTCTTCTACGCCGCCTCCGACACGGTGAACGGGCGGGAGCTGTGGGCGTCCGACGGCACGCTGGGCGGCACCTTCCTGGTCGACGAGATCAACCCGAACGGGTCCAGCAACCCCGACTCGCTCGCCGTGGTGGGCGGCACGCTCTACTTCGCGGCCACCGATGGAAACGGCGACCGTGAGCTCTGGAGCAAGACCGGCACCGCCGCGGCCGCCCGCGTCGCCGACATCAACGCGACCGGCAGCTCGAACCCCGACACGCTTACGGCGGCAGGCAGCCTACTCTTCTTCGCCGCGGACGACGGCACCCACGGGCGCGAGCTGTGCGTCACCTCGGGCACGGCTGCGAGCACGACCTGCTTCGACATCTGGCCGGGCCCGCTCGGCTCGGCAGTCGGATCCATCGTGACCGTCGACTCCGGGCGCGTCGTGTTCTCGGCGTCGGATGGGGTGCACGGGGTCGAGCTCTGGCAGTCGGACGGAACCCCGACGGGCACGGTGATGGTCGACGACATCGCACCCGGCACGAGCTCGTCCAACCCCGCCGCCCTGGTCTGGTCGCCGGCGCTCTTCCGGGTGTTCTTCCAGGCGGACGACGGGAAGAAGGGCGTGGAGCTGCGCACGATCTCGCTGCCCTCCCTGGGGCCGTGAGCAAGCAGGGAACGACGGGGCGCGTGACGTGCTGCGCGCCTCGTCGCTCGTATGCGCTCAAGGGCTGCGGCGCCGTGATGGGCAGTGGTCGGCCGTCGGGGGCGCCGGGGGATTTCAACAGCAGTGGAGGCGTGGGTGCCGGCTTCATCGCGTGGGCCGGCGGATTTCAAAATGATCGTCAAGCTCAAGTTCCTGGGCGGGGGCAGCACCAACGTCGATCTCCCTCAAGTCCCAAGTCCCGGCTGGGATGTTCGCTGGGACAACAAGGCGTACAGCGTCGTGTCGGTCGAGCTCGTCGCGACCGAGCCTCTCGACCCGCGTGCGGTCGTTGGTCGGCGCATGGACGTGTATGCCGAGCCGCGCGCCGTGCTCTCGGTCATCCCGCTCGAGGACACAGCGCCGTGAACCGATGCGTCCGGCACCGCATTGAAGAGAGCCACATGAAGGACTCCGACGACAATCGAGTTTGGGGGCAGCTCACGCGGGCGCAGCGGGATGCGGGTCGAGCGGACCGGCGATGGGAGGCCCTGACCATGAGCACGCTGACCGCCGAGGAAGCCGAGGCCCTACGAGCCGAGGACCCCGAAAAATACGAGCTGTTCCGCCCGTTCACGGTGGACGAGCAGGAGCGCATTCTTTCCGGGGTGCAGGCGAGGCTGACGGAGCAAGCGGGCCGCCGCCGTCTCGCGCGCGGCATGATCGGTCTCGTCGCTGGCGCCTTGGTGATCTCGGGCGTCGGCGCGTGGCTTCTCTGGACCCACAACGCCGCCGGCGCCAGGGTCGCGGTTCTTCTCATCGCGTGCCCCCTCGCTGTGGTCGCGTTCATGGCGTGCTCGTCGCGGTGCGCCTGACGCCAGCATGGCTCGACGAGGCGTGCGCTCATCGAGCTGGAGGTCGAATGATGCAACGTTTGGGTCCGCCGCATGAGCCCCCGCCGCGGGTGAAGGAGGAAGAGGGCCAGGCGACGCAGGAGGAGGCGGCGGCGGCGTGACCACCCGGGTGCTCACCTACGGCCGGCTCCCCGACCGCGTGATGCGAGGGGTGGGAGGGGGCGCCGACGCGGCCGATACCGCCGGCGTGGGAGAGGCCGGCAGGCAAGAAGCATGGAGCTTCCCGAGAAGCTGGCCCCGCGGCAGCCCCAGCGCTACGACGATGCTCGATGGCCACCGATCCGGCAGACATTGCGATCGTGCGCCTTTACGTTGAACGCGGTGCCCGGAGGTATCACGCCATCCTCCCGCAGCCCGCCGTGGAGTTCTTCAGCGAGACGTTGCCAGAGGTCTACCCCTACGGGAACGACAAGGGGCTCCTCGATGCGCTTCGACCTCCGCGGGGCCCCCGCCGGGAGCCCCCGGTCCCGGCCTCGGAGCCGCCGAGACTCCCCGAGGAGCACGAGCGCACGCTCGACGCCATGCAGTTCACTCCCGAAATGAAGCGTCAGGTGCGCGAGGCGATTGCCGACGGGCTCATCGAGCGCGCCGCAGATTCTGCCTCTCGGAGCATCGACTGGCTCGCGGAGCAGGTCGATGCCGCGACGTTCGATCGGATCCTCGACGCGTGCGAGCATGCGGACCCCCGCGTGGCCTACCACACGCTCCCCGCCGGCCCTGATCGGGAGGCGTGCGATCGCTCCGTGACCCGCTGGGTGGACATTTCGTTCGCGAGCTTTTTTGCCGACCTTATGGTCGTGCTCGCACAGCCTGGCGACCTGGGCGGCGGCCGGATCTTCTTCCCCGCCGTGCACACGTTCCGCGGCGCGTCCCGCCGGCTCCTGCCCGGCGACCGCGCGATCTTCGCGACGTATCATCGGGACCACGAGGGGTTTCTCGTGGTCGCCGCGCAGCGCAACGTCACGAGGGACGAGGAGCGTGCACGGTACGAGGGCTTCCTCGAGCGGCTCGCGGCAGCAATCGAAGAGGAAGCGCAGAAGGTCCAGGCGACGGCGACGCTTGCCGAGGTCCAGGAGGCGCTCGCCTGGCTCGCGGCGTGGGTAGGTGGGCAGTTGGACGAACGCTCCCTTCACTGACCGGCCCCGAGAGCGCGAGCGTGCCGATGTGGCACGCGGTGGCAACGAGCGGGGTGCTCGTGCGCGCCGCACATCATGCGTGGGGCGAACACGCTCCGCCGACGGTGGGCCCGATCGAGGTCCCCCCGGACGAAACTTCCTCGACGGTCCTCGGGTGCCTCGCCTTCGTCGGCGTTGCCGAAAGCGCTCACTCCTCGGCGGCATCGTCCTGCTGTTCATCAGGTTCGGCGTCCGCGACAACCTGCACAGGGTGGCGCGGTGGCGCGTGGACCACGCAGCCGATCGATCGCTGGGTGCGCCAGCGCCCCCGACCCTTCCTCATGCGCACGACAATCACAGTCACATTGTCCGGCGCGTTGCGTTGCTTGACCCGGTCGACCATCCACGCGCACTGCACGTATGGGAGGGCCAGGGCGCGTTCCGGATCCATAGCCTTGCGCAGGCCGGCGATGAAGCGGAGCGCTGGCTCGAACTGAACCTCCCAGAGGACGCCGTGCAGGCCGTCCGTGCAGACCACAAGCGTGTCGTCGGGCTTGACCTTCATGATCCGCGTCGGGACTTGAAGCGGCTCGCGGTGCCCGATCACCCGCGTGAGGAGCTGGAGCTTTGCATCACTGGCTGCATCGCGCGTCTTGGGGCGAGGGCGCGCGGGATCCTCCAGTCCGTTATGGTCCCGGGTCAACCTCTCGATGACGGAGCCGCCGAGCTGCTGGTACTTGAGCCCCCGATAGACGTCTCTCGCGTGAAGCCAGTAGACGCGGCTGTCGCCGATGTGGGCCACGACCACCCGGTCCCCTACGACAGCGACCGCAGCGAGCGTGGTGCTCATGCCCTTGTGCTGGGGATGACGCTGGCCCGCCTCGAACACGCGCCTGTTCGCACTGGCGAAGGCGCGCATCAGGCGCCCTCGAACCACGCTGGGCGTCTGACGCGCGCGCGAGCCGCGTCTGCGCGCCTGCTCGAAGACGCGCTCTACCTCGCGGACTGCGAGCGCGGACGCAAGGGCGCCAGCCGGCGACCTTGCCAAACCGTCGGCAACGATGAACAAGCCGAGGTCGGGCCGAACGACGAAGCTGTCCTCGTTCGCTTCGCGCCGGAGACCCTGGTCCGTCATCCCACAGACCTCGAAGCAGAGTGGTGTTCGGCGAGCCACATGCGTAAGCGTAGTCCAACGCGAAGCTTCGACGCTTGCTAGAAATGGCCCGGGAGCCGCTCGCCGAAGGTCCGCACGACGAGCGACGGCTTGCATGTCGGCGGGCAGTCGCTGCCCTGGCGAGTTGGCGGACCCCGGCCGCGCTCGGCCTCGTCGGAGGCGCACGCCCTCACCGTTTCCCCGGCCGACACGCTCACGCTGCGGACACGCCCGCCCACCGCGGTCGCCCGCGCCCGTTCGACGGCGCCCCGCCGGATCCTTCCTCACGGCGCGAGGGTGGCGACGAACAGCGCTGCGTGCTCGCCGCTGTCGACGCGCCCGTCCCCGAAGTCGGCACTGCCCTCGAAGCGGCCGGCGTAGATCACGCGCCCAGCCGAGTCGGCGGCGACGGCGCCTACCTCTCCGTCGATGCGCATGGGGTGCTGCCAGAATCCAGCTTCCCTCCGGGTCGAGCTTCCCCACTGTGCTGGCGTTCGCGCAGAGCACGTTGCCCGCGTCGTCGGCGGCGAGGCGGCCGGAGACGCCGAAGACCTCCCAGAGCAGCCCGCCGAAGTGGTCGAGCTTCGCGATCCAGGGGTCGTGCTGGTGCTCCGGCGGAGTAGGTCGATCGCCGAACGCCGCGCCCATGCCGCCCGATAGCAGGATGTTGCCCAGCCGATCGGCGCCGATGTCGTGGAAAGCGGCGTAGCCGTCATGTCCGTGGAAGCGCATCTGTAGCCAGAGGCCGCCGGACGCCGACAGCTTCAAGAGCCGGTCGGAGCCGCCCGTGGTGGTGCCGGCGCCGATGATCGCCCAGCCCCTGTCGTTGACCGCGAGGGCGATGGGATCTTTCTCTGCCAGCGGGACCCGGGTCTTCCAGAGCACGTCGCCGTCCGCGTCGACGCGCACAACGAACTGATCTTCGCCACCGATCGTGACGAGCAACATGCCGCCCGCGCGATCGGCGCCGGCGCCGCGCAGCGACCCCCCGATCAGGTCGCCGGCGCGCGTGGACAGCGGCTTCTGCCAGAGGAGATCGCCGTCCGGCCCGAGCTTCGCAAGGATCACCGGGCGGGCGGCGGGGTCCTGGTACGCGACGATGACGTTTCCTTTCGCGTCGAGCGCCATGCCTCCGCAGGCATCGTCGCCAGGACCGCCGAGCTGGCGTGCCCATCGAGGCCGACCCAGCGGATCGAGGCGGGTGACGAAGAGGTCGCTCGGTCCCGCGCTGGTGAGCGTGGTCGCGCCGAGCGAGAGCGGCGCGGAGAAGCGGCCGGCGATCCAGATGTCGTCGCCGGGGCCGATCGAGAGCGCCCTCACCGCCGGGAAATGGGTGGCGTAGTCGTCGACCTCGGTGCGCATCGGCGTGAGGCCGCCGGGGCCGGTCGGGAAGACCTGGCGGAGCACGAGCGACGCGCTCGCCGGGGGTGGGCTGGCGTCTTGGGCATCGGCGAGGTCTGCGCTGCCATCGACGTCAGGTTGATCCGCCGTCCCGCACGAAACTGCGACGGCCGCGGTCAGTAACATCCACACGCGCGTGTTGCCCCTCATCGGTCTGCCCTCTCGGGATCCATGGGGCCGCGCCGCCGCGCAGCCAGCGGGCGGGTGGGGTCGGGCGATGCCTCACGTCCGCTCGCCGATCTCATGGCGATCGGCCGCGCCCTCGTCGCCGTCGAGGTGGTAGGCCGCGCCCTCGCCTCTCGCGGCGCGCAGGGACGATCTGGGCGTTCGCCCTCGGCCTCGGACATCGAGGTAGAGCGCCTCGCGCTCGTCGCCGTCGACGCGGTAGGGGCCACCCTCGTCGCCACCGTGTGCCAAGACGTCGCCGTGACCGCGAGCGGTCCCTAGGCTTCAGCGGCACCTTGGCCGTGACCCACCTCGCGGAAGGGTGCTCCGACGAGCGGGCCCATCGAACCGAGGGCGTCGTCGTCGAGGAGCAAGCCGCGGAACCACCGGGCGGCCGGTCGCCCGGACGGCCCGGCTATGGGGTAGGGGGTGAGGGCCGCTCAGCTCAACGTGGAGTTCGGGCTGCGTAGCACCGCGTGAGCGGGTGCTGAGCACCGATCGTCTGTTTTTTCCGAGAAAATAAGCTCGGCGCTCCCTACATCCGTTCTTGCGATGAAAAGAAGCAAGAGAGCGCCGAGCACCTCCAAGGTGCGGCGGGATGCGACGGGAGGCAAGCGTGGCGATGGCAATGAACGACGGCGGCGGGTGCAGCGCCCGGACCCAGCGACAATCCGCGCGGGCGCACCCGATCCCAACCTGACGGGCGTCGCCGGCCTCGTCGGGTTCGGGGTGCACCTGCGCCACCTCGGCGTCGATCGCGAGCTGCGCGAGAAGCTCGGCAGGCTCAAGGCCGGGCCACGCGTCGTCTACCCCATGGGCGCGCAGATGCGGCTGCTCATGGACGCGGTCGCCGTGGGCGAGCCTCGCGTCTTCGGCGTCGAGGCCCTCGCGGCCGACCCGCTGTTCACGCACCTGGCGGGCGGTGTCGTCCCGAGCATCGACACGCTCTACGACAATCTCGCGCGGTTCGACGATCGAGCGCTCTCCGACCTCGAGGGCATGGTGGCCGAGCACGGCCTCGTCCGCGTGCCGCAGCTCCGGGGAACGTTCGTGCACCTCGACGTGGACACTTCGGTTCTGCCCGTCTTCGGCGAGCTCGAAGGCGCCTTGCCCGGCCCGAACCCGCGCTACCACGGGCGGCCGAGTTACCACCCGATGATCGCGCGCATCGCCGAGACGGACACCATCGTCGGGGCGCAGCTCCGGCCGGGCAACACGGGCTTTGGGGCGGACGACACGGCGACGCTGACGCGCTGGGTGAAGCGTGCGCAGAAGAAGCTCCGGCGTGGCAGCTCGCTCTGCGTGCGGATCGACTCGGCGGGTGACTGCGCCGAGGTGCTCCATGCGCTGCACGAAGCGCAGGCGTTCTACGTCATCAAGGGACGGGTCACCAACGACCTCTACAACGCCATCCTCGCGGTGGAGAGCTGGAAGACGGTGGACATCGATGCGGAGAAGCAGCCCATCCGACAAATCGCCGAGGTCGACTTCGTGCGTGGGAGCTGGCGTGAGCTGGGCCTCCATGTCCGCGTCATCGTGGTCCGCTCGCTCGAACGCCACGGCAGGCAGTTGCCCCTGCTGGACGGCCACGACTGGACGGTCCAGGTGTTCCTCACCAACCGCACCGACGACGCCAACGACATCGCCTGGGACTACGACCAGCGCGCCGGCATCGAGCCGCTGATCGCCGAGTTCAAGGGCGCGTGGGGCATCGCCCACGGCTCGACGTATGGCTTCGCCGCCAACCACGCCATGTTCCTGCTCAAGATGCTCACCCACAACCTGCTCGATCGATACACGACCGAGCAGTTCCCCCACCTTGCCCGCTGGCGAACGCCGTGGCGACGACGCGTGCTGCTGCGCGTCCCCGGCCGCCTCTCGCGCTCAGGTCGAGGGCGCAAGCTCCACCTCCTGCCTGGCTCGCCGCTGCTGGAGTGAGCAGATCACAGCTTCGTGCGGTGTGGGGGTAAGGGGGTCGTGTCGGCGCGGGATGCTCGGCAGGGTGCACCGACGCGACGGCGGTGCGCATCGAGGGTCAAATCCGCCCGCCGGCGCTCTGGCCCGTCACCGAGCCCGAAATGTACGCTCAATCGCTCGCCGCGTAGAACACTCCAAAGCAATCCAGGCCGTAGACGACGCGCCCGGTGGAGACGGCGACCGTCCCCCAGCACGTGTTCGGCATCTTGAGCGTCCAGCGCCTCTCGCCCGTGGCGATATCGAAGGCGGGGTTGGTGCCTTCCGACACGAGGAGGAGCGTGCCCGAGGCGTCGATGGTTCCGGTGTAGAGCATCTCCTCCGTCGTGTGCCGCCAACGGACGGACCCGTCGGGCTCAAGGACGGTGAGCGTGGACCCAAATTTGTCGATATCCGAGGAGAGGACGGCCACCGCGCCGTCGCGGTCGATGCCGAGCCACCTCTCCAGTCTCGGGCCGATGCTCGCCGACCATTCGATCGACCCATCGGCTGCGGAGAGGACCCACACGAATCTCGTCCCCTTGGGGATCGCTCATCACGACGACGACGGCGCCGTCGGGCCGGATCTCCGGCCCGTCAGCCATTTGCCCCGCGAGCGACTGGGACCACTGCACTGCGCCGGTCGTCGGGTCGAGCGCCTGCACGAGCACGATGTGCGGCGTGGGACCGGGCTCGGAGAGCTCGATCACCTCGTCGCCGGGGGCGAGCGCGGTGACCGCGAGGAGACCCGACTGCGGGGCGCTCCACGCCGGCGTGCCGTCGGGGCCGAGCTTGAAGAGCGTGCTGCCGAACCCTTTGGCGTCGAAGGCCACCAGGTAAAGGCTCCCGTCCGTGCCGACGGCGGGGTCCGTCACGGTCACGAAGGGGCCGCCGGGAAGCGGTATGCTCGGGAGGAGCGTTCCGTCGCGCGTTACGACGACGACCGCGGCCCCGGTCGGCCCGGTCTCGGCAAGGCGGAGGTTCCCATCCGCGCCGATGATCGGAGAGCTGTACTGGGCCCACGGGAGTGTCGCGAGCGTCGTGGTCGCGCCCGTCGGGTCGACGCGCACGATGACGGCCATGGTGGTGGTGTCGTTCACGCCGAGGACGTACGCGTTCCCCGCGGCGTCAATCGTGATCGGGCCTTGGAAGCTGCAATCGCATCGATCGGTGAAGTCCACTCGACGTGCGGCGCCGAGGGCGCCTCGAAGGCGGACCGGTACGCCCGTGTCGAGCAGAGCCCGAGCATCGCGGCGGGCGCACCAGCCTGGAGCGCAGCCTCGCACGCGACCGAGGGGCCGAGGTGCCGAAGGATCCGGGCTCCTGCTCCAATCCGGTCGCGCGCCGCAGCCCGCGAGGGGGAAGACCGATAAGAGCGCGAGGGACGCGGTCGCGCGGCACGGGGGAAGGAAGCGGAGCATCGCTGGCCGCAGAGGGTACGAGCCGCGCCGGGCTCGCGCCACCGCCGGCTTTTGACACTCCAGACCCGCGACGCGAACCCTGCGCCTCGAGTTCGTCCTCCGCAAAGAGCTGGGCTCGTGCCCCTCGTTCGGCCAAGGCGTCGAGGGGCTCGCCTTGACATGGTGGAGCGACGCGGTGGAGCACGTCGCCCGCCTCGCACCTTGCATCGCCCGCCTCGGGCCTCGCCTCGACGTGCGGCGGTGCGGCGCGGGGCGGCCGGCGAGGGGGGCGTCGAGATGGAGCTTCGGATCGCTCTCGACGTGGTGAGGGGCCGTGCGCGCCGACGATGGCCTCTCGCAGCGCGCAGGGACGAGCTGGGCGTGGCCCCCGGTCAAGGCGTCGAGGTGGAGCGCCTCGCCCTCGTCGCCGTTGAGCTGGTGGGCCGCGCCCTTGTGGGCGGAGTCGCCGCGCCGCCGCGGAAGGCGTCGAGGTGGGCCAGTCCTCGTGCTCCTCGTTCGGCCACGGCGTCGAGGTGCACGTCCCCGTGCCGCCCGCCCCGGGCCTCGCCTCGACGTGGAGCGCGGGGCGGCCGGCGAGGGGGTGAAGGGCGTCGCGGTCGCCCTCGACGTCGTAGCGGCGGCCGTCCGCGCCGAGCTGGGCCTCGCCCCGCCGAGTTCGCGCGCGCTTGCGACGATGGGCAAGTCCACGTCGACATCGTGAACACGGGCCACGCGGCCCCGGAGGTCTCCGCCGCGCGAGAGCAGGGCGCGGACCCTTAGCGAGCGCGGGAGGCGCCAGGATGGTCTCGAGGTAACAGGGCGCACGCGAGCCCGGGGGCCGTTTCCAGCCTGTTACCGGCGCCCCGTGCCGCGGGGGGCTGTCGGGTGCCGTAGAGTGCCATCGGCTTCGAGCCCATCCCCGAGGAACCCAGCGGAAACGCGCGCCATGCGCTGTTTTGGGTTCCCGGGGGGATAGTCCAGTTGGACAATCCGGGATGTCCAACTGCACGAGGGCCGGAGAGCCCAAACACAGCGCATGGCGCGCGTTTCCGCTGGGTTCTTCGGCCCTCGGCCTCCCCGGGCACGGCACTCTACGGCACTCGACGGGCGCGGACGATCGCTGGCGCTGGTAACAGGACGGCGACAACGTCGACCTTGGTCCCCGCCAACGTGCGAGGCATCGGCTGGGCCAAGGGCACGCCGCCATCCGCCTCGACCAGCCGACCATCGACCGGATCGACGCGCTGCTGCCGCTCTACGAGCTGCCCGGGGGCGAGCCGCGCCGCTCGGACGCCCTCCGCGCGGTGGTCCACGCCGGCCTGGCGGTCGAGGAGGCAAGCTGCCGGAAGCATTCGCAAGCTGCGACGGGGGTGGGGGGCACGACGCCGCGGTGTCAATCAGCCCGCGGCATCGAGCCAGGTTGACGCCCGCGTAGACACGTCGTCGAGGCGAGCTTCGTCCCAGGTGGCCCCGGGGAGGAGCAGCGCCCGTCGACGCGCGGGAGGCTTCTCCGCTTGGGCCTCGACGAAGCGCGCGAGCGCCGTGATCTTGTGGAAGCGGGTGCGGCGGTCGGGCGTGGGCATCGCGAGCCAGGCTTCGGCGAGCCGGGCGAGGAGTTGTACCTCTCCGCAGGTGGAGAATCGATCCCTCGCGAGCGCCGCGAGAGCGGCACCCGCATCGCCCCGCAGGAGGCAGGCGTCCGCGTGACGCGCAGCGCCGACGAGCTGCACGAGCAGAGGGCGATCGGGGCCCCAGGCCTCCGGCGGGAGGGGATCGGGGAGCGGCGTGCAAAGCTCTCGCAGCGCCTCGAAGGGACAGCCGGTCGGCAGGGGACCGACGCGTTCCAGGGTCTCGCGCGCCCGGTCGACGTCGCCGAGGTGCAAGAGCGCGAGCGCGGTGAGGTGGTGCTCGTGGTAGGGGCAAACCTGGCTGCCGGGCGAGGAGGCGTCGACGAGAGGAGCGAGGAGATCGATCTCCTCCCGCCAGCGCCCGGCCCTCGCCAGGGGCTCCGCCCGCATGACGATCACGTCGGGGTGATCGGGGCAGTGCTCCGTGAGCCAGGCCATCGCGCGGGCGATCTCCGGGGCCGCCCGCTGCCCGAGCTCCTCGAACTGGAAGATCGAGACGATGATCGTCAGGGGGTCCGGCTTGGGACGGTTCGTGAGCAAGCGAAGCAACTGCCCCGCCGTACCCGGGTCGATCGTCGCCGCATTCTGCTTCACCTGATGGACGGCGTCGCCGCTTCTCAGGCAAGACGTGAAGTCCATGACCGAGATCATCTTCAGCCCCTCGAAGGTCCACGCCGGCGGCGTGGGCGGCGCGCGGCCGACCTCGAGCAGCAACGCGCCCTTCGGGCGCAGCTCGTACCCTCGGAGCCAGCGCGCACGCGCGTCGGTCATCAGCACCATCCGGTGGGTTGGGTTGCGCCTGCGCCAGACCTGCGCGAGCCGCGGAGGCGAGCCGCGCTCCGGAGCGCCGCTCTCGCGCGTCGCTTCTCCGGACGCGGCGCCGATCGCCACCATCTCCAGGCTCCCGTCGTAGTTGAACACGGAGGCGACGACGAGCCCTGCGTCCCTGGCGCGGCTGATCATCGCCCCTTCGGGGTTCGCGCCCTCGATCACCTGGGGCGGCCGGGGCGCGCCGTGGAAGGGGACGTCCACCCAGGCGAGCGCGCTGCGGTCACCGCCGCTCCTCGCAATCTCGACGAGCGCCACCACCCCCTCACCATCCGGGCGCATTGCGACGTCGCACACCTTGCCGCCCGGTGCCACGAGGCGCCCCTCGGGTGCCGGCACGCCGCGCTCTTCGTAGAGGATGATCGTGTCGCCCAGGAGGCTGACGACGCGCGGCTCCGGCGCCCCGTGCAGATCCATGCAGAACCTCACGCCCGAGAGCACGCGCGGTGGCCGGCGGTCGGCGGAGATCGAACACGCAGACGTCCTCGCCCCCACCGTCTCCGGTGATCGCCCAGAGGAAGCGGGGAGAACATGGCTCCTCGCCCTCGCGCCCCGCCCCCGCGGGGAGCATCGGCGCGGACGAGAGCAAGCCTCGTGGAAGGTGGTCCAGGTGCGGGCGGAAGCTCCGCACCTCCCAGGTATCGAGGGAGAGGGAGAGCACGGCGCCGCGGTCGTTCACGATCCAGAGCGTGCGGCCGACGACCTCTACCCAGTGGCAGGGGAACGGCTCGGGCATGCGGAGGAGCACGGCCGCGCGCACCACGAGGCCCTCGTGCTCCACGACGTTCACCACCACACGCCGCCCCTGGCCCTCGGCCAGCACGAAGGCACGGCCGTCATCGGTCAGCCAGGTGTTCGTGGCACGGAACCAGAAGCGAGGAAAGGGGTCGGCGCCCCCGTCGAACGGCCTCGGCTCCTCGTCCACCTCGACCCCGAACGCTCGCTGGATCGACGCCTCGATCTCCGTCGCTCCGCCTCCCAGCGCGCCCGCGCCTCGCCCTCGGCCTCGGACGCCAGCGTCGCGGCGAGGTCGCGCGCTTCGAAGAAGCGCTCGTCCCTGCGCAGCCGCGCGACCTCCGTGGCGCGCCGCTCTCCCGCGATGATGCGCAATGCCTCCGCACGGAGAGCCTCCGCCGTGGCCCACTCCGAATCCGGCAGGTCCCGCATCGCCTCGTCGATCGCCGCCAGCGCCGCCTCTGCGCGGCCTGCCGCGAGCGCGGAGGAGGCCCCTCGCAGCGCGTCGCGGGCTCGCGCAATCCGCCGCTCGTGGATCCTGTCCTCGGCCTCGCGGACCAAGCGGCGGGCCTCGGGTACGCGCTCCAGCGCCGCGAGGTGGGGAGCCAGAAGAGCGCGGCCCACGTCGGGGTCGACGGCGACCCGCTCGCGGGCGTGCTCGAAGGCGAGCACGGCCTCGACGCGGGCGCGCGGGGTGCCGCGCGATAGGTCGAGCCAGCGAAGGCGATCCCCGGGCTTCCCTTCGCGCAGGCCGGCGCGGTGGACCTCGTCCAGCTCGAGGTAGGCGAGCATCCCCTCGCGCGGGTCGGACGCGCAAAGCTTCCGCTGCACCTGCTCGATCCGTTCGGCCTCCTGCCGCGCCCTCAGCTCCGCCTCGATCTCGCGCGCTCGCCGCGCGATGCCTTCGGGCTCCACGCCCGGCGCCACACCTGCCGCCCGCGCGAGCGCGGCGAGCGCGCCGTCCGCGTCCCCGATCCGAGCGCCGCTTCGGCCTCGACGATGAAGCGCGCCGCGTCAGCGCGCCTCCTGCGCTCGGAGGCCGCCCGCAGCACCTTCCTCGCCACCGTGCTGTCGGGCCAGCGCGCCAGCACACCGGCGGCCTTCTTCTCGGCCTCGGCATCGCGCCCGTCGGCTTCGAGAGCCAGGAGCTCCGCCTCCAGCGGCCCCCACGCCGCGGCGCGCGCTCGCGCGATCTCGTGCGGTGAGCCCGATGATCGACGGGTGAGTGGGGGCCCGCTTCCTCAGCTCGCCGAGGTGGGCGACTGCCCCCTCCGGGTCTCCTGCGCCGAGCGTCTTCGCACAGAGCGCCGCGAACACCCCGGCCGACCTCTCCTCCCTCGCGCCCCGGACGAGCGCGAGCGCCCGCACCTCGTCTCCCGAGCGCGCCTCGGCGAGCGCGAGCAAGGCACGCACGTCAGGGTGGGCGAGCGCGGCCGACGAGAGCGACGCCTGGAGGGAGAGCGCCTCGGTGTCGTCCCCGAGCGTCTCCACGAGCAGCGTGAGGAGCGCCTCCGCCGGGCCAGGCGCCCCGCCGCTCGCCGCCATCGCCCTCGCGAGCTGGGCGCGCGCGTGCTCGTAGTCGAAGGCGTCGATCGACGCCTCCGCGCGGCGGACCAGCGAATCCGGGGTGGCCTCGGCCGATGGCGGGGCGATCGACTCGCGGGCGGGCTCCGCCGGACGTGGAGCCGGCGGAGACGCCGACGAAGGGGGGCCGAGATCGAGCTGAAGCTGGACCCACGCTCGCGCGTCCTCGTCGAGCGCGTCGAGGACGGCGTGACAACCGTCACGGCCATGGCCGCGGTGGAGAATGGACACGGTGCCCTCGCGCTCCGAATCGAGCGCTATCTCGAGGCTCGGGACCGAAGCGCCGGACGAGGAGGCTCTGGAGGCGCGACTTGAGAGCGTAGCGCCGCTCGGCTTCACGGGCGGCCAGGTCACGGCCCGTGGGGTTGACCCTGTGGATGAGGTCGAGGAGCTGGACCGCCGTGACCTTGACGCGGCCGGCGAGAACCTCGTCTGGATCGAGCTGGGCGCGTGCGTCGTGGCTCCGGCGCTTGGGCATCGTGCAGGAGAGGTTGCCAGCCCGGGAACTCGATTGCGAGCCCGCCGGTTCAAGCGCCTGCGACAAGTCACCCTCGCAGTCGTTCGACGAGCGGCTATCCTTCGGTCAGCGCCGTGTCCGAAAAAGACGTGCTCGACCCCGACCTTCGCCTCCGCTTCGCCTGGCGGACCGCGGCCACGCTCCCCGACGATCCCCTCGCGCCACCTGCGCCGGCGGAGGCGCCGTCGCGCGCCCGAGCTGCGGCAGAAGCCGAAGCGGAGGGCGAGGCGCGGGAGAAGCTCGGCGGAGGCATGCTACGAGCTGGCGCGGCGGGTGGCGCGTGTCTGGGAGATGACGCCGCGGAGGCGACAGGCGGCGGCGACGCACCACCTGCTCGCGCGCCTCGAGCCGACCACCGTCGGCTTCAAGGGCATGGGGAAGCACCCCGTGGAGGTCATGCGCCTCTGGCGGCTCGGAGTGCGACACGGCAAGGGGCTCAGCAAGGCCAGCAGGCGCGTCCTCTGGAGGATGCCCATCGTGCTGGATTCGCCCGAGACCGTCGAGTTCCTCGTCGAGGTCGTCGACAGCAAGGGAGACGCGCTCGCGGATCGCCTGGAGGAGATGGGGCTTCCGAAGGACGTCGCGCTCTACCGGCCGACGCTCGGCGCGCGGCTGGCGCGCGTCGTCGAGCACGGCAAGACCTGGAAGGCGCGAAGGCGGGCGGTGCGCTGGGTCGCCCGCATCGACCGCCGCGCCGCTGTCGACGTGCTCCGGCGCGTGATCCGTGCGCCGCTCCTGCCCCTCCGGTCGTGCGCGCTCGACGCCCTGCGGGAGATGCGCCCCATGGCGCTCGCCGAGGAAGACGTCGCGTGGTTGCTCGATGACGCTCTGGAGCATCCGCTCCCTCCGGGGACCGGCCAGGACAAGGGCAACGCCCCCGCGGAGTACGAGCGCGCGCTGCTCGAGGCCGTGAGGGCGTGTCCGCCGCCCGAGGGGTGGCGACCGCTCGAGGCGCTCGCAGGCGGCGGTGGTGTGCCCATGGGCTTCCTGCGCGACGGGTTGGGCGCGGACTGGGCGCTCGGGGCGCTCGCGACCGCATGGCCAGACCGCGCAGCACCGCGCATCGATCGGGCGTTGGCGAGCTCGATGCCGCACCGTCGCCTCGGCGCGATCGAGGCCGCTGCCCTCCTGCCGGAGGCGCTCGCGCGCCCGCGCCTGCTCGACGCCGCGACGCTGCCCAACCACGCAGCGGCGGAGCGCGCGAAGGAGCGCTGGTTCGAGCGCTTCGGGGAAGCGTGCCCCGTCTCACCGCTCGCGGGAGTGCCCGTCGACCTGTTCGAAGGCCCACCGAGCGACGCGCTCCTCACGCGGCTCTCCGTCCTGCGTGGCGCGTCCGCCGAGGCGGCGGGGAAGATCCTGACCGCGGCGCTCGCCGAGGCCCCTTCGCGCGAGGCGCTCGTGCTCCTTCTCTACAGCCTGCGGGACGTCGGCGCTGCCCACAGGCACGCCGAGCTCGAAGGCTTCAGCGACGCCCACTTCGTGGTTCAGCTCACGGACGGGCTGAAGATCTGGGCGAGCGAGCTCCTGCGGCGCTTCGGCGCGCCCGCGTTCGACGGCCTCTTCGTGCTGGCGGCGCGGGAGGCGCAGGCCGGGGTTCACGACGGCTGGCTCGATGCGCTGGCGTCGCTGGCGCGCAAGGGCCCGTTCGACGAGGCGCAGCGCGGTCGCCTGCGCGACCTCGCCGCCGGCCTGCTCGGCCACTCCAGGCGACGGGTCGTGGTGGCGGCGTGCGAGGTGCTCGAGGCGGTGGGCACGCCTGCGTCGTCGGTCGAGCGCCTGTGGTCGATCGTGCTCGACCCGCCCGCTCCAGAGGACGCCGACTACGTGAGAGGCGACACGAGGATGACACTCTTCGCCCTCACGGCGACCGTCGAGATGCCGGAGGTCGACGCGCGCATGGTCGTCGAGGCCGACGCGGCGTTCCAGAGGGGCGACTGGAAGTCTCCTCGGCGATCTCGTCGAGGCAGGAGGGCGGCGCGGGCTGGCCGGCGTCCTCGATGTGGCCGCGCGCGTGCTCGCCAGGGTGGAGCGCGACCCCGCCGTGATGTCGATCGCGGATTACTGCGCGGTGACGCTCATGCGCGCCGGGCGCATCGGCAAGAAATGGATCCTCACGGCGCTCGAGCGCCCGTCGTCCCCGCGGTTCACCGTCGCGGCCAAGCAGGTCGACGCCCACGCGGACCGCTCGAATCACGCGCGCCCTGAAGCAGGCGCTCGACGACCGCTCACGCGACGGCTGCGCGGCGGTGGATGCGGCGCTGGCGCTGCTCATGGTGGGGGCTCTGGCGGTCGACGACCCACGCCTGGACGGCATCCTCGAGCGCGCGCCCGACGCGATGCGCCTCGAGCTTCGTCCGCGCGCTCCTTCAGGACGGGGCGCCGCTCGCTTCGGTGCGCCGCCACTGCGCCACGCTGCTCCTGTCACGGGACAAACGGATCGCGGGCGAGATGTTCGGCCTCCTCGAAGGGTTCCAGCATGGCGCGGAGCTGTGGGACCTCATGGAGTCGGTGATGGCGCGGGGGCCGGTGGACGGGGTGCGTGAGGGCATCGAGCACTACCTGGGCGCGCCGAGCGAGGCGGAGATGTACTGGCGCGACATCGAGGACGACGATGGGCCTACTCCCCGGGGGTGAGTGCTCCGTCGGCCCCGCTCCCGAGGCGGCCGAAGCTGGTCGGCTCGGATTCGTAGCGCGAATCCAAATTCCAGTCGGTGATCCGCGCAGCGGCGGGGGCCGTGGCTCGCGAGGAGACTGGCGGCGCCATGGCGTGAGGTGGCGGCCGTCCCCCCGTCGAGCGCCACGTTGGTGAAACCCCGACAAGAGTCGCTGAGCGAGCGCGGCACGGGAGGTCAGGGCAGTGTCTACCCGGCACTGCGTGACCTTGAGGACGAGGGCCTTCTTGAAAGCTACGAGGGCGATCCGCTGCCCGAACGCGGCGGCCGACCGCGCCGCTACTACAAACTCACCGCGCTGGGCGCGACGGCTGCGATGGCTCATCGAGACGTCGTGCTCGCACTCTTCGGGGGCACGCTGGAGGGGGCGCGATGAAGAACATGGCCGTCACCGTCATCGATCGGCTCTTCCTCGTAGTCTATGGGTCCGCGGGCCCCACCGACGAGGAGTGGGTCGACTACCTCGCCCTGTTTGAGCACCACGGCGTCGAGCGCATCGTGCAGCTCATCTGGACCGAGGGCGGCGAGCCGACGTCGGCGCAGCGCGACAAACTCGGGCGCGTGCTTGCCCGCCGACCGGTGCCCGTTGCTGTTGTCACCGGCAACGCGAGGGTGCGTATGACGGTCACTGTCCTGTCCTGGTTCAACCGCCGCATCCGGGTTTTCCGCCCCTCGGACCTGCGCGATGCCATCGCCTATCTGGGTGCTCCGCAGCGGACGGTCGCCGTCGCGGAACGGGCGCTCGGGATTGCAGGAATGGCTGTAGCAGCAAAGCATAGTCACGAACGTCTCGCTCGAGCAAGCCGCGCCCTCGGGTACCTCGAGTTGTTCATCTCCGACAAGCGCACCACCGACGAAGAGATCGGCGACGCGATCGAGATCATCGAACGACTTGTCAAGGAGCAGCGGCCGGCGTGGCAGGTCTGGCTCAAGGTCGCCACGACTGTCCTTTGGGTGCTCCTCCACGCGTACCGTGCTCACGGTCGTGCCGCCGATCGTCCCATCAACAAGAAGAGTTGACGGCCTGCCCGTAACGCCTGGTCATGTGCGTCGCGTCTTCGGCGACTCAAAGCGAGATCGCACCGGATTCGAGCTTCACCATCGTCATCAACCGTCCCCATGCTGCTAGCAGAGCCGGCGGCGGCGCGGGCATTGCCTCGATGCGTCGCGCTTCTTTCGCGATGAAGGCTCTTGCGCGCGGTTCGAGAAGGTCGCTGGTAGGATGTTGGCGGACGGCGGTGCGCAACAGCAGGTCATCCGCCATCTTGGCGGCTCGGTTGGTCCTCTCCCAGGAGAATTCTTCGCGCCCGAAATGACCGTACGCGGCCGTCTTCTTGTAAATGGGCTTGAGCAGGTCGAGTTGATCGATGATCGCCTTGGGGCGCATGTCGAAGTTCTGCTGGATGTACTTCTCGAGCTTCCCCTCGTCGACCTTGCCGGTCCCGAAGGTGTTGACGTGCACGCCGACGGGCCGCGCCACACCGATGGCGTACGCGATCTGCACCTCGCACCGCCTTGCGAGGCCGGCCGCGACGACGTTCTTGGCCACATAGCGGGCGTAGTAGCAGGCCGAGCGGTCGACCTTGGACGGGTCCTTTCCGCTGAAGGCGCCGCCGCCGTGCCGGCCCATGCCGCCGTACGTATCGACGATGATCTTGCGGCCGGTGAGGCCCGTGTCGCCGTAGGGGCCGCCGATGACGAAGCGGCCGGTGGGGTTGACGTAGATCTTGGTGTTCTTGTCGATGAGCTTCGCCGGGACCACCTTCTCGATCACCAGGCTGCGGATGGCCTCCGTGATCTGCTTGTGCTTGACGTCGGGGGAGTGCTGCGCGGAGACAACGATGGCCGAGACGCGCGCCGGCTGGTCGTCCTCGTACTCGACCGTGACCTGCGTCTTGCCGTCGGGGCGCAGCCAGTCGATCTTCTTCCCCTTCCGGATGTCTGCCAGCTTCTTCGCCAGCTTGTGGGCATAGCTGATGGGCGCGGGCATGAGGTCGGGCGTCTCGTCGGTCGCGTAGCCGAACATTAGGCCCTGGTCGCCGGCGCCCTGCTCCTTGTGGAGCCCTTCACCCTCGGTGACGCCCTGGGAGATGTCTGGGGACTGCTTCTCGATGGCGGTGAGGACGGCGCAGGTCTCCCAGTCGAAGCCCATGGACGAATCGGTGTAGCCAATCTCGCGGATGGTGTTGCGGACCACGACGGGCATGTCGACCCAGGCCGTGGTCGTGATCTCGCCGGCAACGACGGCCATCCCCGTCTTGACCATGGTCTCGCAGGCGACGCGCGCGCGGGGATCCTTCTCCAGGATCCCGTCGAGGATGGCGTCGGAGATCTGGTCGCAGACCTTGTCCGGGTGTCCTTCGGTGACGGACTCGGAGGTGAACTGGTACCGCCGCATCAGTGTACTCCTGCGCTGTGCCGGCGGGCGTTAGTTGACATCCATGCGATCACGCACGCCGAGCTTCGCCGGGTGAGCCGCGGGAGAGACTGGTGCTCCTTCGTGCTCGCCACGCATGCCAACCAACGCCTGAGCCACGCGCTGCCAGCTCCGCGTTACCTGGTCTACATAGGTGGCTGCTTCGGCGGACAGTTGGGCCTCGTTTCGCTGATCCACGACGTGCCTTCGCAGCCTCTCCCAGCGGATCGCCTCGTTGGAGGCGACGCGCTCCAGCCATGTGTACAAGTCCCTGCGCGTCCCGCCGCCACCGCCACCCCCGGTCCTCGGATCTTCGAGGATACGGGCGATGAACGCCGCCGTCCAGCGCGAGATGTCGTCGCAGAACGACGTCGACTGGATCTCGTCGATGACCTTCAGAGTGAGGACCAGTCCGGGGATCCCCTTCCTTGCCAGCCAGTCGCATACGTAGGTCCACTGATCCAAGCGGCCGAGGTTCGGGGACGCCGATGTCGGCACGCCCGCACGAATGAGGATTGCGTTGGGCTCATCGGCCGTCGCGGCCAGGATGGCTGGCAACTGGGTGCGCAGGAGACCGAACGCGCTGGGCGCGTCGCCGACCGTGTTCAGGCACGAACGATTCGCCCGATGCGCTGCCAGCGTCGACGGGAGCGGAGCGCTGCATGCCCCCTGACGCTCTCGTGGGCTGTGCGTGCGGCGGGAGCGGCCATGCTTCACGGATCCAGCCAGTGGCGAACAGTGCTGCCGCGACGCAAGCAAACACCTTGTTCGCGTCGCGCTCAGTTGCCTGCGCGCCTACGTCCGTCGCCCGTGCGGAGCGCCGCTTCGCCCTCCTTGGCATGTCGGAGATGCCACGGACCATGATGAAACCAATGGCGCGCCCGCTCGCGTGAAGCTGCTCGATCGCGCTCGCCGCGCCAGCGCCCTCCATCTCCACGGCCTGCAGCTTCGGGAACACCTTCCGGATTGCGGTGAAGAACTTGTTGCCGGGGTCGTCGACGACCTTTTCACCCGAGGCGATGACGCCCAAAAGGACCTTCGCCGCACGGTCGAGCTCGCCGGTTCGCCGTGCCCAGTCCCCGTGAATCGCGGCGAACCTCGTGGCCGAAGCGAGGAGCGCTGGATCGGGTCGATATACCCAATGGGGGCGCGGCTCGAACACCTCGTTCAGCTTGCCGTACTCATAGCCATAGATGGCGGTCGAGACGACGACGTTGCCGAGTTGACAATCGTCCGTCGGGAAGCCGCCCGCGATGCCGACCAGCAACACATAGCGCGGGTTCCACCGCTGAGCGGTCGAGATCGTGGCTTGGCTGGCGTTCACAGTGCCGGCGCGAGCTGCCAGGGCGAGGACGACCCGGTAAGATCCATTTCCATCCTCGCGGTCGATCCATCCGTGCTCCCAAGCGTGGAGGTTGGGAGTCTCCGGCGCTTTGATCGTGCTGCGGGTCGCGCAGCAGGTCGTGAACAGCGCGGTATTCCTCGGGGAGGATCGTCACGATGGCAATGTCGACCGCGTCCTGTTGCACGATGAGCCCCGCCGTTCCGTACGGTACCGCATCGATACTTTAGCCGGGGTCAGCTCGCCGTGTCGAGCAAGACCTCCGCGCAGGTGCTACCCAGCGTGCCGTCGGACGAGGCATTCTTGCACCTCACCCCGACGAGGAGGCCACTTAGAGGTCGTTTCAAAAGTCGCCGCCGGGCCTTGGATCCCCGGGGATCCGGGGTCGGATCCGACTTTTGAAAGGACCTCTTAGCCACTGGAGGCGCGGCCCATTCTTCGCGCGCTTCGTTGCGTGACGCATTGCGTCTTTCGATCTTCTGGATCCGATCTCCCTCCCTCAGCTTTCACGCGCGCGCTCGTCCTGCCGACAGCGGCGCGTCGTCGGCGAGACAGCGGGGCGTCGGCGTTGCAGGGCGGGGAGCGGTCTGGCGCGCCTGTGGATGGCCTGCCCGAGGTGAATGGTAGCGCATCCGTTCTGAGGGCGCTGGTGCCGACACGGGCGAGGCGCGCTTGGTCACGTCCTTCGATCGCGCCCCCCGGGTGAGCGCCCGCGAAGCTCACCCGCGGGTGCCCGCCGAACGCCTCGATGAGCCGCTCGCGCGCCGCCTCGCGCGTGGGGGCCTCCACGTCGAAGAGCTCCGACCAGATGCGGCCGGTGTCGGGCCCCGTAGCCGGAGCCCTCCCCTTCGTCTCGCGCATCACCGAGCTCCACGATCGCCTCGTTGCCGACGTCCACCTCGCGGGCCTGGAACCCATGGTTCTGCGGGCCGTGGCGTAGACGCGGGGCAACGGGTCGCCGACTGCGCCGAAGCACCGACACGCCCTGGAGGGCGCGAGCGGATTGGGGTGTGGGGGGGCACCGAGACCCAGTGCCTGCTGGCGGCGAGGTCCGCGCTGGAGAGCCCGGGTCGGCGACGTTGGCGACGATGTAGATCCGCGGCGCCTTGCGGTTGACGACACCCTGGAGGGTGCAGGCGAGCACCTGTCGCACGTCCGGCTCGCCGCTCGCGTCGAGGACCCAGAGGCACTGGAGCAGCTGGTCACCCCTGACACACAGAAGTCCCGAGGAACCAGCCGGCGCGTGCGGCGACGGCGCGCTTGGCCGAGACTGCTACCCCCCCGAGCCGACGCCCGCAAAGGGGGGGCCCGCCGCCTCGCCCTTGAACGTTGCCTCCACCCACTCGCCGATTGAGCGGCCGGCCTCCCAGACTGCGGGCGGAACCGCGTACCTCAGCGCCTTCTCGTTCCGGAGCGCCACCTCGCTCGCGCACGCTTCGTCGACAAGCTCCCAAGTGCCTTGCACGCGTCCGCCAACGTCCACCACCACATGGGCGAGCGGCAGCACATCGGCGGCGGTCCACGGGCGTTCGAGCCGGTCGGCCGGGACGGCACGGAGGTCGACAACGCAGAGGACGAAGCGGTCGCTCCGCGTCGATGCGAACTCTGCCTGCGTCGGCGTGCGGTCGGTGTCAGGGTAGTTGTCGCATCGACGGGATCAGCAGACGGGCGGCTCCTTCTTGGACCGGGCGGCGTTGGAATCGCCCGGCTGTTGGGGATTGAGGTAGACGGGCCCGACCGGCGTCCAGTTCCGCGTCGCACCGGACCAGCGGTCGGGGCAGCGGTGTCGAGCCCGCTCATAGATGCGATGGCGCTCAGCGAGGATCGCCTCCTCGCGACCGAAGTGCCGGTCGTCGGGGGTGACGAAGCGCAGCGCGCTGTGATGGTGCTCGTGGTTATACCAGTGGACGAAGCGTGCAGCCCACCCCCGGGCATCGTCAAGGGTGGCGAAGGGCTCGTAGGGGAAGTGGACCTGGTACTTCAAGGTACGGAACAGGGCCTCCGAGAACGGGTTGTCGTTGCTGACACGGGGCCGGCTGAAGGAGGGGAGCACGCCGAGCCACTGCAAGGTGGCGAGCATGGTGGCGCCGCGCATCGGGCCGCCGTTGTCCGAGTGGAGCACGATGCCCTTGGGGTCCAGGTCGTTGTCCGCGCACGTCGCGCGCATGAGCTGTGCGGCGAGCTCGGCCGCCTCCTCTTTGTGCATGGCCCATCCCATGATGCGTCGGCTGTAGACGTCCATCATCAGGTACAGGAAGAAGAACAGGCCCTTCACCGTGGTCTGGAGGTAGGTGATGTCCCAGCTCCAGACCTGGTTGGGCGCCGTCGCGACGTGCTCCTCGACGGTGCGTGTGCTCGGCGGCTTCGCGCGGCCCCGGTGCGCCAGTTGCCCTTCCTCCCGCAGGATGCGGTACATCGTCGACTCCGACGCGATGTACCGCCCCTGGTCTGCCAAACGCGGGACGATCTGCTTCGGCGACAGGTCTCGATAGGCCGGCGCGTTGAGGATCGCGAGCACCTGCTGGCGCTCGCGATCCGTCAGGCGATTGTGGGGGTTGGTCTTCGGGCCGTACCGGTGATCGTCGCCGATGTCTGCGACGCGCCAGCGCTGGAGCGCGCGCGGGCTGAGGCCGAAGAGCGCGCACGCGGCGTGCTCGCGGGCGCCTGCCGCGACGGCCTCGTCGATCAGCTCGAGGATCATCCGGCGCTCCTCATGTCGGTGTCGTCGTCCCCGTCCCCCCAGAGGGCCTGGAGTTTTTTTTCAAGGACGAGCAGTGCAGCAGCTTCGGCCAGGGCCTTGTCCTTGCGCCTGAGCTCGCGCTCGAGCTCGAGGATGCGCTTGCGCTCGGCAGAACGCACGGGAGCAGCGCGTTGGGCCGTTCCATTCAGCGCCGTCACAGCCGCGGTCTTGACGGCCGTGCGCCACGCCGCGAGCTCGGCGTCATGGACGCCCTCGCGCCGCAGCAGTGCGCCGAGATCCTCCGCCGCGAGAGCTTCGGCCGCGAACACGAGCCGCACCTTGTCCTCCGCCGATCTCTTTCGCGGGGCGATCTCCTTCGTCGACGCGCTCGCCCGCGGGGGCTGCTCGGAGCCGTTCGAGGTTCCCATGTCCCGATGTTGAGCGTCGCGCAGCCAACGCGACAGAGTGGATTGATGGATGCCGACCTCCTGCGCGAGCTGGTTGGCGGGCACGGCCTTGGGACCGACGAGCCGTTGAACCATCTTCGCCCGGAAGGCGGCAGCATACCGTTGTGCCATGCGAGTCCTCACGCTCGCCCCTTGGTTTCTCTCCAAGCTCCCCAAGCGGGCTCAGCCGTTCAGGGGGAGGCGACAACTACCCTGAGACCTGGGGCGTGAGCTTCGCGTCTCCTGTCGTCGTCGCCTTGACCTCGACGAAGAAGGGTCCGACACCGATATCGTCTGCCGCGTCCTCTACGCTCTCGACCTGGAAGTCGAACCCATGGTCGACGACTTTGACGGAGAGGTTGAGCGCGGAAAGCGCATCGCCGATGGCGGTTTGCACCGCGAGCCCCATTTCGCGGCACTGCTTGACGAGGCTCTCGCGTTTCGCCGTCGCGTGCAGATGTCCGAGGAGCTGCTCGTAGCGGTGGGGGTCGTTACCGGCGACCTCGACGAGCTGCGCGATCCGGTTCCGCAGCTCCGGCGCGGCGCCGAGCAGCCGGAGCTCGAGCGCGTCAAAGCCGAAGAACTCGCCGAGCAGGTCGTGTGCTGCGCCGTTGTCGCGAAGCCAGCTCGGATCGAGCAGCGCCTTGAGCGCGTCCGCCGACGCGACGACCCGGCTCGACGTGCCGTCCTCGCCAGGCACAGGGACCCACGCTCTCCACCTCAAGTCCGAAAGCCAAAGCGCTTCGCGCACTTCAATCGACGCGGGCGTTCCCTTCTTGCGGCCGGTGACTGTGCGAACAGAGCGCCACGACGAGTCGTTCGGTGCGACGTACGCAAGGACGAGCCCAAGGAGTGCGCGCGCGTGCTCGGGTCGGTCGCATCGGTTGAACAGCTCCGGGTGGAGGAGGGCGATCTGCGTGAACTCCTCGCGGACCACGGACGCACCGACGGCGTTGTCGGGCTTGACGGCAAGGTACTGGAGTCGGTCGTCGCGCAGCTCCGCCGGCACATCCCTGCTGAGCGGATCGCCATGGGCGATTCCCCAGGCCACGAGCGCGGGGACGACCGAGGTATCCACGCCCTCGTCGCAGTAGATCTCGCCGAGGACGCGATCGGGCGGATAGACGTCGTGGAAGAGACGCGCCGGCTCTTGCCAGGCCGTGACGGGGGCCATCATGCGACGCTGGTGCGTCGCGCGCACGACGGTCCCGTTGCGTGCGACGAGCGGGACCCGGAAGGCTGCGACGGCGGCGGGTTGCCCTCGCTTAGCGAGATGGGCGAGCAGCCGGATGCTCGCTTCGACGGCCGCCTTTCCCGCCGCCGAATGGGGCGCCGGCTTCTCCTCCGGGAGCTCCTGCTCCAGGCGCAGCAGGCACTCACCGATGACCTCGTTTTCGGTCAGCGAGACCGGGACTGCTCTGTGGAGCACCTCGCCCACGCGAAGCAGTCCGAGCCTCTCGGCCGCCTCGACAATTCCCTGGTCGAGTAGGCGTCGCCGGACGCCGACGCCGAGCAGATCTCCGATGTCCTTCATGGCGACGGAGATCCCGGCGTCGCGCTTCAGACCGTTGAGCGCGCTGAGGCGCCCGGTCTGGTTGGGCAAGAGGCCGTCGAGGAGTGCGGGCTTGGTCCCCTGCTTGTCCCAGCACTCGCCCACGACTTGGAGAAAGCGGGCAAGCCACTCGCGCTTGTCGCCGCGGACTTGAAGCTCGTCTACCGCCGTCACGCCCTCGCGCACGTCGCGCGCGACGGTCTCCAGGCTGATACGACTCACCGCCACGCCAAGCGCGCGCCAACCCTCGGCAATCCGCGACCACGTCTCGGCGAGTTCCGCGGTCGGCGGATCTCGCTTCTCGTTGTCATCGACCAGGGGCCACATGCGCTCGGCGGTGGTCACCTCGTTAGGGTCGCCGTCCGAATGGGAGGGGCGATCAGATCGTCCTCGCTCGGGCGATGAGATCCTCCTCCCCCTCGCCGGCGGGATGAGGGTGGGGCGAGTCAGTTCGATCAGGTCGTAGGCTTGGCCCAGGAGGCGAGGCCGGGGCGACGATCGGGGCGGCTGCCCAAGAAGAAGAAAGGCCCGGAGGTGGTTCTCCGGGCCTCGGGTCGTGGCGGGGGGCCAGCGACAAGTCCAGTTGTCGCACGACGCACCTCCGGCGGCCCAACAAGCGGCGGCCGGGGGGCGCCGTGGTCGTCCTGCGGAGGGTTCGGTGCCAGCGTGAGGGTTGCCCCCGCTGGCTATACCTCTGCCGCCCGTGCTCGTGGGGGTCGCCGACATGCTCGTCGTTCTGCGCGGCGGCGTCGCGGGCGGAGCGGCGTGCAGCGTCGATCTTCCGCTACCAGCACAGCAGGAAGGGACGCGCGACGACGGCCCGCCGCGTCGCCCGTTGGCGCACGGGGCACGCGAAAAATGTAACGCACACATCGGACCCAAAAGTTGGCCCATCGGCGATGGTGACCCCGCTCGGCGCAGCGCCGCTCGCAATGGAGGCGTGCGTGCCATCGGCGGCGAGCGAGGAAGCGACCGATGAGCGGTCTCAGGAGGGCGGTCTCGCCCGCCGCGCACACGAGGAGGACGTCGCGGCCGGCGGGGACAGGCCCGAGGACAACGAGGGGGAGCAGCGACGGAGTCTCCAATCCTTGCAGCGACGTGGAGGCTCCCGCGGATGTCCGCGCCGCGGCGGCTGGGCAGCCTCGGTGCGCGCGGTGCGGGCGCGCTGGGGTCGTGGAGGTCGGAGGTGAGGAGGCCGGGGGCGCGGACAACGCCCCCTGGTTGTAGCGCGTGCAGCCTGCCAGGCGGACAAGGAGCGCGCCGTGAGCGATGACAAGCTCGACGGAGACGGCGAGGCCGTGCCCGATCGGGATGATCGGCACGACGCTCGGCCGGGCGCGGTGCCGTCAGCCAGCGCGGATCGAGCGGATGAAGCAGAGCCTGGCGGCGTACGGGCAGTTGACGCCCCTCGTGGTGGTGCCGAGCCGGGAAGGGGTGGAGCTGGTCGACGGCTTCAAGCGGCACGCCGCGGCGATGACGCTGGGCTGGCCGACGATGATCGTCGCGGTGACGCGGCTCGACGAGACGGGGCAGTGGGCGACGATGCTGCTGGTCAACCGGGGCCCCTCGTCGATGACGACGCTGGAGGAGGGGCTCGTGCTCCGCGAGCTGCGTGAAGACGGGCCTGACGCAGGCGGAGGTCGCGTCGCTGTGCTCGCGCCACAAGACCTGGGTGAGCAGGCGGATCGGTCTGGTGGACCGCCTGCACCCCGAGCTGGTCGAGTCGATGAAGCTCGGGATGCTGTACCCGGGGTCGGCGCGCCGGCTGCTCTCGTTGCCCCCGGGCAACCAACTCGAGATGGCGGCGGTGATCGGCAGCGCCGGGCTGGGCCCGCGGGACACGGAGCTGCTCGTGAGCCTGTGGCACCGGACGAAGGACCCGGCGGCGCGGCGGGCCCTGCTCTCGGCGCCGCGGGCGAGCCTGGTGAAGCACCACCCGGAGTCGCGCCGCCTGCCGGTGGACCCACGCCTCTCGCCCGAGGGGCAACGGCTCTGTCGCTGCCTCGACCGGCTCGAAGCGCTCGCGACGGAAACGAGCCGCCGGCTGCGGACGCCCCTGCCGAGCAAGGATCTCGACATGCTCGGCAGCACGCTCCGGGCCGCGGAAAGGGCGGCCTCTCGGCTCAGGACCGAGCTTGGGTCCGCAAGGACAACCGCCGGCGACAGCGAGAGCGACGGGAGCGGCGGGACCAACTGATCCACCGCCTTAGCGGCGAGGGCTGGACGAAGCGGGCCATCGCGCGCGAGATTGGGATCGATCCAGCGACGGTGCGCACCGTCCTCCGGAGCAAGGCTCGGCGTGAGCAGAAGAGCCAGCAGCGCCCGAGCAAGCTCGATCCCTTCAAGCCGCTCATCCACAAGCTCGTGCTCGCCGACGGGCTGAGCTGCGTGCGGGTGCTCGAGGAGATCCGTGCCGTCGGCTACACGGGCGGCGACTGCATCCTCAAGGGCTTCGTGAGGACCTTCCGGCCGAAGCCGGGCCGCCGCCCGCACCTGCGCTTCGAGACGCCGCCCGGGGTGCAGGGGCAGGTCGACCTCTCGCCGTACACGGTGCTGCTCTCGGGCGAGCCCACCCCCGTCACGTGCTTCTCCTTCGTGCTCGGCTTCAGCCGCTGGCACTTCATCCGCTTCCTGCTGCACGCGGACGTCCACTCCATCTGCCACTGCCACGTCCTGGCCTTCGAGGACGCCGGCGGCGTGCCGCACGAGATCCTCTACGACAGGATGAAGCAGGTCGTCCTGGAGAGCCTCAAGGACGGGGTGATCTTCCACGCGCTCTTCGAGCGGATGGCGCAGCACTACGGCTTCCGCGCCGTCCCTCTCGCCCCCGGCTACAAGGAGGGCAAGGGCAAGGTCGAAAACCCCTTCAAGTACGTGGAGGGCAACTTCCTCGCCGGCAGGACGTTTGCCGACCTCGACGACCTCAACCGGCAGGCGCAGAAGTGGCTCACCGAGATCGCGCGTGTGCGGGTGCACCGCACGACGCAGGAGCAGCCTGCGGCGCGCCTGACCCAGGAGCAGCCGTCGCTCATTGCGCTGCCCGAGCACCGCTTCGAGGCCGGCGTGGTCGTGCCGCGCCTCGTCGGCGCCGACTTCTGCGTGGCGTGGGACACCAACCGCTACTCGGTGCCGCCCCGCTTCGCGGGCAAGAGCGCCATGGTGCGCATCCTCGAAGGAAGGATCGAGATCCTCATCGACGGCGCCGTCGTGGCCGCGCACGTCGTGCGCTCGATGAAGTACCAGCGCTACGTCGCCCCCGAGCACGAGGCGGAATTCCGGGCCACGTGCACGAGCCGGCACGTCCTCAAGGATCAGTTTGCGCGGCTCGGCGCAGCCGCCGAGCCCTTCGCCGAGGGCCTCGTCGAGTTGCACGGCGGCTCGGCCGGCTACCACATGGGCCAGATCCTCAAGCTCGCCGACAGGGTCGGCGCGGCGCGCGTCGCAGAGGCCCTGCGCCGCGCCGCGCGCTACGGCGCCTTCGACCACAACGCCGTCGCGCGCATCGTCGCCGGAAAGCCCGTGAAGGCTTCGGGGGGCGCGCCCGAGGGCAGGGCCGGTTCGCCGATGCAGCTCGACCAGTACCTCAAGGGGACCGGCGTGCACCAACGCTCGCCCGACGGCTACAAGAGGCTCGTCGGCAAGCGCGCCTCGTCCCCGGAAAACCCCGCCGACGACCACGAGAGCAAGAAGAGCAAGAAGGAGGACGATGGCGATGGCCAGTGAAGAAAGAGATCGACTGCTTCAAAATCTCCGGCGGCTGTCCCTCCCGCACGCCGCGCAAAACATCGACGAGCACCTCAAGCAGGCCGGCTCTCTCAAGCTCGGGCACCTCGCCTTCCTCGCGCGCATCGCCGAGGCCGAGGTCCTCGCGCGTCACCGGACTCGCGCCGACCGGCGCATGCGATACGCGGAGTTTCCCGAGGTCTGCCGCATCGAGGACTACGACTTCAAGCAGCAGCCGTGCCTCGATCGCAAGGTCGTGCTCAACCTCGCCGAGCTCGGCTTCGTGGACCGCTGCGAGCCGGTCCTCTGGATCGGGCCGAGCGGCGTCGGCAAGACCCACCTCTCCATCGGCCTCGGCGTGCGCGCCTGCGAAGCCGGCTACAACGTCCGCTTCGTACGCGCCTACCCCATGCTTCGGCGCCTCTACGCCTCCCTCGCCGACGACACGCTGGAGGAGGCGCTCGACAATCTCGCCAAGCCCGACGTGCTCATCATCGACGAGCTCGGAAACAGCCCGAAGAAGCACGAGGACAATCTCGCCGGCGTCTTCTTCGAGCTGGTCGCCCGCAGGTATCGTCGAGGCGCAATCATCCTGGCGACCAACCTCGGCTTCGATCAGTGGTCGACCTACCTCGGCTCTCCCTCCCAGGTGACGCCCGCGATCGATCGGCTCATCGAGGGGGCGCACGTCATCGTCTTCCCCCCGGACGCCGAGAGCTACCGCGCCAAACGCAAGGACGGCCCGGGGCCCCTGCCGTCGAAGAAGAAGGGCGCCCGGCGCCGTCCGCCGCCGGACGCGCCCCCTTCACCGCCGTCGCCGCCGTGAGGGGCTCAACGATGCGCGCCTACTGGCCCCGCACCGAAGACCTCGCCTTCGAGCCCGAGCTCGCGCCCCTCGCGCTGCTCGATGCCGCCCTCGCCCTCGCCGTCCAGTCCCTCATCGCCCGCAACCCCGAGCTGCTCTCCGAGAACGAGGCCGTGCGCCAGGCGCCGCGCGCCGTCGCCGCGCACCACATCGTCGCGCTCTACCGCGAGATGCACGATGCGCTCGACGAGTACCGCGCCCTGCTGCCCGACGAGCACCAGCTCGCCACCGGCACGGACGACATCCCCTTTTGACCGACGCCCCGGTGTGGCGCGTCGAACCGGCTGGGTGATGGTCGGACGCAGCCGCGCCGTCGCTCGCGGTCCTCCCCCGGCGGCGCGCCATCGTCCGCGCACCTCCTCCCCCCGGCGGCGCGCCATCGCCTACGGCGCTCCCCACTCGTCGCCCCGATCCTCCCCACCGCGGCCCTCGAGAGCCTGTATTCCAAGCGCTTCGCGTCGCCGACCTCCAGGCCGACATCGCCCAAGTCCTCCTCGGGACATCGCCCAAGTCCTCCCCGCCCACGCTCGCCCTCGTCGCCCCGGTGGGTGGGCCCCCCCGTCACGCTCCCTCCGCGCGGGCGCCCGGTCCCGCGCAGAGTAGGGGTCTTCGCTCCCCTGTCACGGCGGGCAACCAGGGCGCCGTCCTCACGCCCTCGCCAGCGCGAGGGGCAACGCCGGTCAGGGCCCAGTCACCTCGCAAACGCGAGCCAGGGGGAGGAGCTTTTCATCGCCGAAGAGGGGAGGAAGTTATCGCCGCTCCCATCCGAAAGCCGGGGGTTCAGAAAATCCACATGCCACGCGCCCTCGCCGTCGCCGGCGAGCGCCGCACCGTAGCCTCGTCGCGTCTCGATGAATGGCATGCGCGCGAGTAAATGGGCGAACGTCTGGAGCGCGTTCGTGAGCCATTTCCTTTGCGACACATCCTCCGGCATGCTGAACGACGAGGGCGAAGGGGCCGCGCGCGCGAGGGCGTGCCAGCCCATCCATTCCTGCTCGCGCGCGACCCCGATGAGAGCCGCGGCCGCGTCTAGCGACTCCACGAAGCGCGCCTTCTCGTCGTCGTCCTTCAGGGTGATCCAGCGGCGTGACTTGTCGACATCGAACAGGCCGTCGAGGATCACGTCGACCGGGAAGAACGACGACAGCGCCATCGGGTAGCTGCGGAACACGCGCGGGAAGTCGCGGGCAGGCACGGCGACGCGCCACCGCGCGCCGTCCTCGGATTCCAGCACCACGACGGCGGCCGCGAGACCGCCGGGCCGGGCGGCGCGAAGAACGCGGAAGGCGACGCGCTCATCGCCTCGCGTGCGATGGAGTACGCGTTCGTCGAACTGCATGCCGTCTCGCACGGTCGAGATCGCGCGGGGTCCGTCCCAGGCTTCGACGCTGCGGTCTCCTTGCTCGAAGACGACACGGCCGAGCCGCGGGCAGGTGCCGAAGAGGTAGGGAACGCTCGCGCGAAACGCGGCGAGCCCCACCTCTAGCGCATCCGCGACGCGGGTGACGTACTCGAACTCGGCCGACGGCATCCTGGCTGCGGCTGCGGTGTCGACCGGCGTGGCCGCACCGATGGCGTCTGTGCACGCTGCCATGTTGGCGACGATGGCAGCCTCGTCGCCGCTCCGCTCGAGGACAAGCGAGAAGGACTCGAGAGCGTCCGTGGTGTCGAGCAGTCCGGCGACCCGCGTGCGCGTCGCAAGCACGTGCGTGACGAGGAATCCGGTGCCGAAGCGACCGGTGGTCTCGGCCGAATCGAACTCCTTGCTCGAGCCGCCCGACACGAGCGCTGAGAGCTCTTCGAACGAGAAGGCTGCCCCGTCGTGTTTGAAAGTGAAGCCCGCCCCGTTCTGCCGTAGGTGGATCTCGACATGATCCCGCCCGACGCGCGGTCCTGCGTCGAGTGCGTTCTGGAGCAGTTCGAAGGGCCATCGGATCCCAGCCTCGTGCGGGGTGCCCCGCGCGCTTTCAATCTCGCCGCGGATGTTTCTTGCCCATCGCAAGTCGCGCTGTGCGTCGTTCACGGCCTTGTAGCCGCGCAAGGCTTTCTCGCTCATGATCGGCCAGTCTACACGCAGACCGCCGGGAGCGGACCCGCGCGGTCCGCCGTCATCGAGCACGCTGCGGTGGCGAGAGGTGTTCCCCAGGACGCGTCGCGCGGGCGCCAACGACTCGCTGCGCTCATTGAGCGCGCCCGGGGCGATGGGGGGCCGCTCTCCAGGCAGCCCTGGGCGACGGGCGAAGGTAGCGGGATGGGACGAGGCCGATGCCCTACCGCCTCCGCGGGCGCTCCGCGCACCCCTCTATCTCGCGCCACCCAGCGGCTGCGGGTGAGGAACGCGCTCCGGAGGCTCGGACCCTCATGGGCGGCGGCCCGCCCCTCCGAAGCGCCTCGCCGGTCGCATGTCCGCCCACACGCGTGGGTGCAGGCGCCGCCCTCCGACGCCTCGCTGGTCGCCGCCCGCGCTACGCCACGTCGAAGTCGAAGCTCTCCTGCCCGGTCGGGTCTCGTGCCCGGGCTCGAGGCAACGGGTCGGGAGGCAGGCCGCGGCGCCGATTCATCAGCCGCGATGAGGTGACCGCGCGCTCTACGAGGCGCGCGAAGGCCGCCGGCGCGCCTTGCGCACCGCGTCGACCGCTGGAGCGTAAGCGGGCGGCGCGGGATAGTATGCTCGCCCCAAGGTGATCTGGAGGGCGCGGCTCGGGGCGGTTTTGCTCGCGGGTGCCGGCTGCGGCGCGCGCACCGAGCTCGCGGTGGCGACGTCGAGCCCGAGCCCGTGCGCGGATGTCGGCTGCACGGTGCCAACCGCGCACGGGCCGTTCCCAACGTGCAGCGCCTGGACGATCGCCGGGCCGCTCGCCACCGTCTCCGAGCCCGAGGACGTGACGGCGGAGAGCTACTTCACGTCGATGGTCCCGAGCGCCGGGGGCGCGCTCCTCACGTGGTTCACGCTGAACGACATGCCGACGGTGCCGTGGCGCACGCGCGGCGTCTCGTTCGACGGGACGCCGCGCTCCGACATCCGAACGCACCTGAGCTTTCCGACGATGGGTGGCGCGTACACCGGCGTCATGTCGCTCGCAGCGAGCGGCTGCACCTTCGGGGGGCTCGTGGACGACGAGATGAGCGGGTGCCGCTTCCTGCCCCTCGATCAGGATGGCGCGGAGATCAGGGGCGTGGCCACGGTCGTTCCCGTGGGGTCGGGCTGCTCCGACCTCGGAGTCGCGGGGAGCGGCTTCTCGTTCCTGACCGAGACCAGCAACGGCGGGCCGCCGTTCCAGCTCGTAACCGTGAACGCCGACGGGAGCCCGAGCGCCACGACCATGCTGCCCGCCGCCATGGCCAACTACGACGGCCGTCACGTGTTGCACGACGAGTCCTTCCTCTCGGCAGCTTCGCGGAGAACGACGGCGGCCTGAACTCGGCGTCGCTCCAGCACTTCTCGGCGGACGGCACGCCGCTCGCGGACGCCGCCGACGTGACCGACGGGACGGGCTCCGTGGTTCTCCTCGCCGAGACGAAGCTCGGCGTCATGGCGGCGTGGACCGGCTTCAACGTGGCCGAGCCGTCCGGCGAAGGCGTGTTCGTCAGGACGCTCGACATGGATGGGCAGCCGACGGCGCCCACGATCGCGCTCGCGGCTCCCGGCGCGGGCGCCCTCTACGAATTCACGCTCGCGGCGTCGCCGAGCGGAGATGTCATCGTCGCGCGGTCCGAGCTCGACGAGGCGACAGCCTCGTTCCGCGTGTACTTGATCGCCCTCGGCCCCGACGGAACGCCGCGCGGCGCGCCAACCTCGCTCGGCACCTTCGAGCAGTTCACGCAGCCACGAATCTTCGTCGACGTCGACGGAAAGCGCGCCCTCCTGGTAGCGTCCGGCGCACAGGCCGAGTTCACGCACGGCGTGATGACGCTGCCGCTCAGGTGCCAGCCTTGAAGGCTCCCGTCAGTGCGCGCACCACGTCGTCGAGCCCATCGAACGAGATTCTTCGGTACCCCTACGAGAAGCACCTCCAGGGCCCTCCCCTGGCCCATGGCGGGCTCGGCCCGGCGCCAGGCGGGCGTGCGCCAGGCGCTCCGCTTGCCGCGCCAGCTTGACAGCCGGACGCTCGGCGGCGCCTTGCGCGTCGTGTACGGGCGCAGCTCGGACAACGCGGCCGTGCAGCTCGACTGCGCGGCCGTCGAGGGTGCACGGGCACCGCTCCTGCACCGTGCACCACCCGCGCTCGCAGGGGGAGAAGCAGGCGACGGAGCACTTCCCCGCGTAGGCGCGCCTACTGCGGCGGACCTCGCCCACGCGCTCCTCGCAGGTAACATCCACTTCTCCCCCGCGAAGTAGGCGTCCTGCCGGCGGGATCCTCACGGGTGGCGATGGGGCCGTCGGGCTCCAGGCCGTTCGGGCCGATGCCGTGGCATTCGGAGATGTCGTCTTCGAAAGCGTCGATGTCGTGGCCTACGGCTTCGTTGTTCGCGAAGGCCCGCGCGCGGTCTCGATTGCAGTCGGCGAGGGTCTCTCCGCAGCCCGCGCTGCGCTGTCGGGTATGAGAGGTGAAGCAGAACACGCGGGGTCGCTCGACGCAGCGAGATGTGCGCGGCTCACGAGACCGCCGCGCGACCTCCTCGCAGCGGGCGAGATCCCGGTAGCACAGGTTCCCCAGAGGGCCCGTCCCGCAGTACCCGTGCGCGCCTGCGGGAATGGCCCGTGCGTCGAAGAGGCGATCCGCCGTGCGTGGGTCGGGCGTCACGGTGATCTCCTCGGGCGGGGGAGCCCACGACGTCGTTACCGGCCGGGCTGCGGCGCAGCGTCGGGCGGCGCCGTGGCCACGGGAGGCGCACGCGTGGCCGCGCAGCCACCCCAGATCCAGGCAACCAGAAGGACGCGGGCAGGGGTCCAATGAATCATCGGTTCTCCGAGCTCACCGCCCGGCTCTCCTTGACGCTGCTCGCGGAGGCGCGTGCCCGCCCGGGCCTGTCGCCCGAGGACGCCGCGCGCATGGAGCGCGCCTTCCTCGAGCTCCCGCGCCCGCCCGGCGCGACGCTCGTCCTGATCGAGGCGCCGGCGGGAGCGCGCGCGATCGACGCGACGCTCCTGCGCGGCGCGAAGGAGCCGAAGGAGGAGCGCAAGCCCGAGGTCGCCGCGGAGGGGATTCGGGCTCTACACGCTGCGCATCGACCCGGGCGACGGTTCGTCGGCGACGCTGCGGCTCAAGCGGGGGGCGGAGTTCCTGCCGGCGCGGGCGGCGAAGGTGCGGGTGCACGCGCTGGTGCCTGCGGGCGCGGGGAAGGCGCCCAGGATCTCGACGACCGAGGTGGAGCTGCCGCCGTCGGGGAAGGCGGTGGAGCTGGGGTGGAGCGGCGGTGGGTGGCGCGGGGGGTCAAGACGTTCGCTTCGCGTGGAGCACCACCACCATCCCAGAGGCCTATCAAGTCTTCCCGCCCCCAGCGCTTCGGCGCTGGGGGCGCTTTCGGCGTATCGTGGCCGGCGGGTTCTTGGGCGATGGCTTCACGGGCGCCGTCACCACGAGCTGGACGATGTTCCTCGCAGGGTCGCTGGTGTGCCACACGACCGAGATTGCAGCTCCAGGTGTGAGGACGCCTTGCTGAAGCGCCGCGCTCATCTCGGCCGGAGGGTCCCCAAGACTCGCTTCCGTGCCGTTCTCCAGTGTGGTGCTGAGCACCGACAGGGTCTTCGTCAGGCGCAGCTCATATCCGGTCACCGCCGCCACCGTGAAGGCAGGCGACCTGCGCTTCTTTCCCTTCGCCGTGCGCTGGATGCCCTTCATGTTCCCCCTCTGCATCAGCGGTCGCCGCTGATCGCTACGTGCGGCGAGGGGCGCGCACCGTCAAGCGGCCCACGCCCGTCGAGATGACGTCGCCCGTCCTCCCGTGGCCGCGGCGCCCGTCGCTCTCCGCCTGGAGCCCGCGCACGCTGTCCACGTGTCCTGCGACGCCTTCCACGCGGACGGGCCGATTGTTCGCTCTTGTCCGTCTCGCTTTTAGCTCTCGAAGTCGTCGCGGGAGGGGACCGAACCCGAGGCAACCGACAGGACGTAGTCGTGGAAGGCGACGTAGGTGCGGTCGGCGTCGAAGGCCGAGACGGTGAAAGCGAAGCTGCCGGCGCCGGACGGCGTCCCCGCCAGGGCTCCTTCCTCGGAAAGCGCCAGACCCGGTGGGAGGGCGCCCAGGGTCACTCGGACGGTGTAGTGGGGCGACGGGCCGCTCACGAGGAACGTCTGCGCGTAGGGTTGCCCTACGGCGCCCGCCGGCAGGGAGCTCGGCACGATCGTGGTCGGAAACGCCGCGACCGAGTGGACATAGTCGCGATAGACGACGTAAGCGCCATGACGGTCGAAAGCCGAGATGGTGAAGGCGAAGCTCCCCTCCTGCGTGGGCGTGCCCGAAAGGCTCCCATTGGTCAGCGTGAGGCCCGGCGTCAACGTGCCTTGGGTGACCTGCACCGTGTACGGCGGGTGCGGCCCGGAGACGGAGATCGCCTGTACGAACCGCCGGCCGACGCTCCCCTGCGACAAAGTCGCGGGGAAGATGGCGAGGGACAGATCTCCCGGGCCGATCGGAGCGAAATCCCCGATCATGGCTTGGCGAAACCGCTCGCCGACTCCGGTGAAATAGCCGCGGGTGTCTCCGAAGAGGATCCCGAGCCGCGTATCGTCATGACTGATCCCGGCGTCCGCGGTGACGTCCTCGGTATTCACAGGAAACTCCGTCCCGAATACGCCCCACTGCCCGACGGCCACCGCCTGGGTAGCATAGACGTAGATCGTCCCCAGGACCGCGTCGGTGTTCGAGTACCACACGCGGAGCCCCGTGCGCCCCGTGCGCACGTGAGCAGAATACCTGCTGACCACGCTCGCGTACCGACCCTCGCGATCGAACGATCCGTAAGGGATCGCGGCCTCGATACACCACCACCGACCGATCTCGGGCAAGTTTGCATCACTATTCCAGATCGCCTCCGCCCATACGTAGTTCCCAAGAGAGTGCGAGAAGGCGAACATCTGGGGCCCAGGTGTATTCGTCAATTTGTCGACGAATTGTCCCATCTGGCTCGCCGCGACACCTGCGCGCTTCTCCAGTGCTCGCCAGTAGATCGCCCACACCACCCACATCACCTCCGGCGCTGCAGGGTCGACCACCGTCAACGCCTCCAGGATGCTCTGGCGGAGTGGGTTGGTCAGCTCCGAGTTCCAGCTCACGATGATAACCGCCAGGTCGTCCGCGGCCTCGTTTTTGAAGAGCTGAAGCTCGCGCTCCATCGATTTGAAGAACTCGATCGCGTTCTGCCATCCCGGCCCGTAGCCGGCCCCGTGAACGAAGACAAAAGGCCGATGCGACGATCTGATGTGCTCCAACTCGACGGGCGTGAGACCACCGGGATTGTCGGCTGGGAACACCGCTGGATCCTCTGGTTCTTGACCGGGCTCGGGCCACATCATACGCTTGGGATTTTGCAGCCACCACAGGGTGAGCTGCGGATCTTCCGAGATCGGATCGAGTCTCCCTTCGGCCGCGAGGATGGCGTCCAGCACGGCGCTGACGACGTACCGAGTGACATCGGACGTGTATTCCAGACCCCGGTCCATCACCCTGACACGGATCGCGTCGATGCGGCTGAGGCACTCGCTCACGTCACCGATCGTGCCCTGTATGTCGTCTACCGTATTGTCGACCACTGCCTTGGCGGCACCGTACAAGTTACCGAGCTCTCGTTTCGCTTTCTTGCTGATGTCCCCGAGGCCGAAGAAGGCGCCTCGGTCCGGAGTCTCCTGGGTCTCGCTCCAGATCGGCGAGACGACGACCGTAGCAGCGGCTGGAGCGTGGATGGTGATCTTCACGTTGGCCGCTGATCGGCGTTCCTTGATGGTCATGGGCCCCTCGTTTTCGACGTCCTTGGAGATGGCAGGCTCCACGGTTCAGCGACAATGGACCGCGGCGAGCCTACAATTGCTACGTGGGTAGGGCGCAGAGGATGGTCAATCCGTCAGGTTCCCCGTGAAGATGTGTTCAGAGGGTGAGCGTTTCGTTGCACGGCGACCCTTTCGGGCCTGGCGGCGCGCGACGCCCGAGATGCTGAGTTGACGCCCACAGGGGTACGGCGGTCTCCCCCATCGTCGATCAGGGCCGGGGCGTTCTTGGCGCGGGCCACCATCACGCATTCCGGCGGCTTCCCTTTGACGACCGGTGACCGGGCGAGCACCACCGTGGCGCAGTCGACGCTCTCTACGAAGAGATCCTGCGTAGCGTCGGGGTGCGTGCAGAGGAAGCCTCGAACGGGAGCGACCCCGGAAGGCCCCGGCTTCTGGAGGCGCTCCCAGGCTTCATCCGCGCAGCTGCCGTACTGAGGACCGAGGGCGAAGTAAAAAAGGGCGGGACGCTTCCCCACGGTGATAAAGCGCGAGCCCGTGCTCCTTGTCGTAGACGAGCTCGGCTCGGGCATCCTTGACACCAACGTAGTCGGCGGTGCGAGCGCCGCCGGGCACCTCCGGCAAAGGGGCGCAACTTCGGCTCGCATGCGGCCTCCTTGGGGAGGTGGGCGCTGTCCTCTTCGCACGCGACCTTGACCTCCTCCTTGCTGTCCCGCTGAGCGGGGACCGTGCAAGCTCCGGTGTTGTCGCTTGGCCCCAGAGGGGCGGTGCAAGAGACCGCCTTGAGGAACGGCGGGTCCCCCGTGCGCTGCAACGAGGTGCAGCCGGACTCCACGGACCACTCGCGAGGGGCCATGGTGGCACCGAGCATCCACGGCTGGGAGAACGGGTAGGCGAACGTGGGGGGCTGGCTCGCAGGCTCGCTGGGCGGGTGCGCAGGCTCGCTGGATGGAGCGCCGCAGGACGCGAGCGCGAGGATCAGGGTGCCGTGCTCGGGTCTCATGCACCGACGGTACCCCAAGGGCCGCGTC
This sequence comes from uncultured delta proteobacterium, assembly GCA_963827955.1. GTDB lineage: Bacteria > Myxococcota_A > Polyangia > Polyangiales > Polyangiaceae > CAWHDJ01. The sequence goes on from CAWHDJ010000019.1 coordinate 784,648, forward strand.
GTGTCCGCGTCGTGGACCGTCTTCGTCTCGATGAGGTTCGTCAACCTGCCGTCGACGCCCACGGCCATGACCTACGGTTTCCACATGAGGCCATGGCGTAACGCTGGTGTGCGCGTAGCGGCCCCGAGCTACGCCCGCTCCTCCACCCCCAACGATCCGTAGCTGGAATCGGAGTTCTCCTCACCGGTCATAGGCCCGGACGGAAGCCTTCACCCTCATCGAGAGCCCACGCTCGTAGCCTGTTACCAACCGTGGCGATTCATGCCGAGGCCCCAGAGGTAGAGGTCAGGGACGAACAGCCGCACAGTGGCCCCCTCCACCTCCCAGTCGCCAATTACCCCGTAGTCTTTCAGCCGGGCGATCGCCGTTCGTGCCTCGTTTTCTCGATCGGGCGGCGGACGTTCGGGGGCCACGGCGCCGACAAAACGGCGAACGAGTTCTTCGGCATCGAACGGGGATGCGAGCCCCGACATCCGGTCGAGCATGGGAGCGTAGTCCGAGAACTCGTCGCGCAGATCTGCCGCGCGCCGCCCACTGACCAACGGCAGGGCGGCGCGCGCGTGCGTCCCAGCAATGAGCGCGCGCGCGAAGAGTCGGCGCGCTCCTGGAGCGCGCTCTTCCAGCTTGAGCGCCTCGACGCCGAAGCGCAGGAAGTCTCGCGGAAAGCGGTTTCCAACCGCGTCCGACAGACGGTTGTTCACGGTGAGCCACGTCCGCGCCTGCTTCTCGCGCGGCCGCACCCGCTCGTCGAAGAGGACGACGAACTCGGCGACCTCCTTGCCGAGACGACTGGCGAGCGCGTCGGCGTGCTGTTCCACGTATTTTTTTAGCTCTGGTTGGAGCTTGGCGCGCTTCGACAGGCATGCGAAAAGCTCGGAGGAGTCCCACCGCAGCTCTACGTCCCGCGTGCGCCACCTATTCACGTTCGCGAGCGCCAGTGACGCGAAGACGTCCTCGCGAAGCAGGATCTTGGGGCGGATCCTGTCGCCTAGCGGCTCGGCGTCTTCTGCCCACGCATCGAGCAGTCCGGTGACCGCCTCGCGTCGGATGTCGAAGGCTTTCGCCTCCGAACCGAAGCCCGCGTCCAGGTGATCGTAGACGAGCATGAGGCGGCTGCCCGCAGTCGCAGCCAGGGAGAGCATCTCGCTCTGCCAGTGATGCGAGGCCCCTTCGAGCAAGCGCCTCAGCCGGTCCGGGCGACCTTCGACGTCCTGGTCGAGCAATTGGGCAGCTTCGCGGCGCTGGTCATTGGTCGCGAGTTCCGGGATGGCTCGTACGATCTGCGCGACCGCATAGAGGCGCCAGAGGTCCCTCCACCAGGCGACGTCCCGCTTTACCAGCTCGCCGACGAGGCGAAAGTCATTCACGGACAGGTAGCGGGGCACGCCGTGTCCACCCCGCTGGTCGCCGTGCCCGGGGACGATCTCCACGTCGCGCAGCTCGGGGCACTGGGCCATGGCCTGCGCGGGCTGCTCGATCAGCAGCCGGAAGATCGCCGACTTCCCTGCCCCCTTGCGCCCTCTCACCAGGGGTCGATCCGGCCGCAGCGCTTCGACGACCTTCGATGCGAAGAGGAACGCACGCAGCAACGCGTCGTCCTTCTCGGCGTAGTCGGCCTCCTCGAGATCGCTCCATGCTTCGCGCAGCCGCTCGAGCATGCGGCCGTGATCGTCGATTGCCACTGTCGTCTTGCGCGCCACGCCGCGAGGGCCTCCACCTGTTGCGGCATCCTCTTGGATGGGCTTATCGAACTCTTCGATGAGCTGATCGATCCCAGTGCTCAGAGCCCGCTGGCTGTCCGAGAGCGCCGGCGGCGGAAGCAACCGCTGCATCGACAGATAGGCGCTGTCGAATGAAACCTTGTAGAGGAAAGGCCGCTCCTCCTCGTCCGGAAGGTCCTCCTCGTCTAGCGGGACCATCGCACGGAGCCGATCCTCGACATCGGCGATGGCGCGCATGGCCGCCGGCGTCCCGTGACACTTGCTCGCAACCAAGAAGAGCTTGGGCTTGGGCTGGCGGGGAGAAGTGACCAGCCGTCGCACAACGGGCTCAAGGCGCTCGACGTTCTGCAGATCCGGGACCATGACCGTTACGACTGCATCCGCGAGATCAAAGAGCGTGAAAAGGGCCGTGTCGGAATAGCCGGTGCGACTGTCCACCAGCACCACATCGGGAGCGAGTTGCTCGTCGATGTCCGCGCGCAACGCCCGCACCGGGTTCAAGAGCCCGGAACGTTCGTAGAACCTGGGGAAGTCGAGCTGGTCGAGGTGCGCAAGGTAAGGATCATCGCAGCGCCCGGCCGCAAGGAGGAAGAGCCGGCCCTTGTAATCGCCGGGCAGTTCCCGCGGCAGGATGAGATCGTCGAGCCGGGCGGGCTCGTTCTTGCTGCGTGCGGCGAGGTAGTCGACTACACCGGACTGGACGCGATCTTCCTTGCGAGCGTCGGCTGCTGTGAGCAGAATGTCGAGGCCGGGGGCTTCGAGGTCGAAGTCGATCACCACGACTCGCCTGCCGCGGCGTGCGAGATCGAGAGCACACATCGCCAGGAGGGTCGAGCGACCGACGCCGCCGCGCACGCTGTAGAAGGTGATCCAGGCGGGTCTCACGCGGCAGGCCTCCAGACCAAGGTCCCGGCCCAGGAGAGCGGCGGCCCCGGATCTGAGGCCGAGCGAGCCGTGACGGGGACGCTTTTCAAGATGTGCTCCGCCAAGTCCTTCCGACTCGCTCGCCGAACCTCCATGGCGACAGCCGTCGCAAGTTCCGTAGAGGAGGACAAGAGTGGCCCGGCAGCCTCCAAGAGGGACTGTTCCAACGCGCCGGTCGGGCGTCCCTCGAGCCGCATCAGGTCATCCCGGATGGGGCGCGCCAGCCTCGTGTCCCCAGTGAGCTGAAAGTGGACAGCGAGTAGGGCGTTCGCAATGACCGTGGGTCGTACGCGCAGCACACCGAAGAGCAGATCACGCACACCCTCGGCACCGAGTCCCCGAGCGCACGCATCTTTCACCGCGCGCACCGCCCATGCATCGAGCTCCGGTTCCGCTTCCCCCACGGACTGATAGCGCGGTCCGGCAGGTGACATCCAGAGGACGTGGCCTGCGCCAGCCGCGACGGGAGCCTCCAGCAGAGTGACGTCCGCTTCCTCTACCAGATCCGCGAGATACTCCGAGGAGACTTCCTCCCCTTCGACCTGATCTCCCTCTTCTCTCATCGGGGGCACGATGACGCGCTCCTTCGCCGTCCGAGCTCGGTAGACGGGCAGGAGGCGCTGTGGAGCGCCTTCTGGCCGAGCGCGACCGACGTAGCCCACGACTTCTAGATCTGCGATCGGGACGCGAACACTCATAGCCCGAGCCCCATGAAGTAGCTCAGAACGGCGCCGATGACGGTGCGATGGGGGCCATGGTCGTCGATGAGCTCGAACGGCTTGTACTGCTCGAGGCACCAGGTCCGGAGCTCGTGCAGCCCAGCGTCCATGGCGTCTCGCCGGGCTGCTGCGTAGCGCAGGCTCTGAGTCTTGACCCGTACACGACGCGGGATCCTGCTCTCGTAGGTGTACGAGGACGCGTCGCCCGCTGTGTAGACGCGGTCCGGGTCGACATCTCGGACGACCTCCGCGCGGAGGTACCGATCGGGTGTGTCGTGCCGAAGAAAGATCGTCGCGGCAAGAGCTGTCGCGCGGTAGTCCGGCGCGAGCATGGCGCGGCGTTGGACGAGCGCCTTCCGCTCAGCGTCCTTCAGGTGCTGGGCCGTTCTCCGGTCGAGCCCGCCGGAGTCCCATGGCGTAGCCGTCGTCCCTGGTAGCTCGATGCCGGCGTCGAACACCAGCGCCGCCGCCCGGTCCGGGATCCGCAGCGGACCAACCCAAAAGCACACCACGTCGCCGGTGCCGGCGAACGCCTGTGCTCGGGTCGGCGCTTCACCCCGTTGCATCCGTGACAGCAGCTCCGCCTCGTTGCTCACAAGAAATGCCGCGTGCAGCTTCACGCCGTGGCTGAGCGGCATGCGCCGCGCCGCCCTCATGCAGCGTTCGGCTCGCGGAAAATCTAGCGGAGCAGGAGCGTCCAGCTCACGGAACATATCGCTGATGTACGAGAGAATGGTCATCCGGGCTCCACTGTAGCCCGCCTAGATGGGCGCAAGACCTTCTTCCTGTCAAGCGCGACACGAGTGGGTCCGCAGCATGGCTCCAGGCGCTGTCTCTTGGTACCCGTTCCTCCCGGCCCACTCGGCCAGGCTCGCCGCACGCAGGATCTGTGCCTGAGCGGAGGAGGCAGCGAGGAGGAGCGCGGGAGCCGGCGCACAAGGCGCGCTCGTAGGCTTGTGTAACCGCCCGCAATCGTTGTCGGCAGGCCGCTCGCGATCGGTGTCGGCGCGCCGGATGGGCGAGTCAGCGCCGAGACCGCTCACGACCTTTGTCGGCGCGAGGGACCGCTCGGGATCTTTGTCGGTGATTGGGGAGTTAGAAGGGCATCTCGTCGTCCGCGGTGGGCGACGGGAGCGGCGGGGTCTCAATCGCGGTGTAGTCGACGAGGGCGCCGAGCAGGGTGTCGATGAGACCGAGGACGGCGCGGGCGGCGCGCAGGGGCGGCGGAGGGCGAAGCACCGTCACGTCGGGCGGGAGCAGCAGATCGGGGTGGCGCGCGATGAGCATCTGCGCGCTGGCGAGGAGCGTGGCTTCGAGCAGCGGAGCGGGGTTAGGCAGCCGCGCGGCGTGGGCGTGGGCGGTGTGTTTCATGGCGCCTCCGCGTCGAGCAACGACTGCTGTACGGAGTCGGCGTCGACCAGCTTCTTGTTGGCGTTGGCGGCGGCGAGCAGGGCGCCGAGGGCGAGGTTCTGGAGCAGGCGCGGGATGCCGCGGCTGTGCTGGAAGAGCAGCGTGACGGCGTCGGGCTCGAAGAGGTTCTTCGTGGCACCGGCCGCGCGCATGTGCTTGTCGAGGAAGAGCACGGCCTCGCTCTCGGTCAGCGGTCGCAGGCGTACGCGCACGGTGATGCGCTGCGCGAGGGCGTAGTGCTGGGGCTCGGCGAGCCGCTCGCGGAGCAGCGGTTGACCGGCGAGCACGAGAGCGAAGGGGCTCTTCTTGTCGATGCTGTCGGCGGTGAGCAGGCGCAGGTCGTCGAGCGAGGCGTCGGGCATGAGGTGGGCCTCGTCGAGGACGAGGACGACGCTCTTGGACGAGCCGCGCAGGTGCGCGATGAGATCCTGGGCGGTCTCGCCCTTGAAGCGGCGGGGCCGCATGCCGAGCTTGGCGACGAGGCTGGAGAGCAGGCCGAAGGGCCCGAGGGTCGTGAGCGAGGAGTAGACGACGAGGTGCGAGGCGGGGTCGAGATCGCGGTGGATGCAACCGAGCAGGGTGGACTTGCCGCAGCCGCTCTCGCCCGTGCAGGTGGCGATGCCGTAGCGATCGATCGCGAAGCGGAGCCGCTCGTTGGCCTCCTTGAGGCTCGTGTGCTGAAGGAGCGCAGAGCCCTCGGCGCATTGAGGAAACGGGGCGCGGTGCAACTTGAAATGGTCCTCGATGATGCTCATGGCTTTCCTTTCTTGCGCGCGGCGAGCACATGCTCGGTGAGCGCGCGGCAGTACTGCGAGGCGTGGAGGCCGTGGCCGAGCGTGGCCACGGCGTGCTTGAGGGCGGCGTCGGCGATCGCGGTCTCGAGCGGGGCGAGCGCTTCGAGCGTCGCGGCAGCGTGGGACGCTTCGATGTCGCCGAGCGCGCGTCCGGAGCAGGTCCGCAACCGCTCGATGAGGACCGGCAGGGTCAGGCGACCGTCCTCCGAGACCTTGGTGCGGAAGCGCAGGGTGCTGAGCCTTGCGTGCGGCGGCAATGGTGATCGCGTCGGAGCAGCTCGAGATAGTCGACGCTCTGCGTGGTGCGCTCGGCGCGCGGGGGCGCCTGGACCGGCGTCTCCCCGGACGCTGCGGCTCGGCGCGCTGGATGCGGCGGCCGTCGAAGTAGACGAGCACGCTTGCGAGGTCGTTGGGGTCGTAGAGCACGTCGACCCTGCGGCGGCGCAGCGAGGTGTCGACGACGAAGCGCACGCCCCCGACCTCGACGGTCGAGGTCTTGGCGTGCACCGTGCGTCGGGCGTGCAGGCGCAGCACCTCGTCGAGCAGCACGGGGTCGACGCGGCGGATCTCGGTCGTCGCGCAGAGCCGCTGCCAGCGCTCGAGCGGCGGCTCGCCCGTCTCCGAGTGCGGTCTGCGGTGATATCGCTCGTCGAGCCACGCGCGCCAGAAGGCGTTGAGCTCGGCGAGTGTCGGAGGCTCGACACGCAGGCGCACCTCGGTCTCGAAGGCTTCTTTGACCGTGCGATTGAAGCGCTCGATGAGGCCGCGCCCTTCGCTCACGTAGGGCTTGCTCTGGCAGAGGTCGATGCCAATCTGGGCGCAGCCGAAGTGGAAGCGACCGGCCTGGTACCCGGGCCCATGGTCGACGTAGAGCCGGCGCGGCGGGCCGGCCGATGTGCACAGCGCGCGCAGCCCCGTGCGCACGCCCATCAGGTCCTCGGTCAGGAAGTAGCGCGACTCGGGGACGTAACGGGAGCAGTGGTCGATGAAGGCGCCGAGCTCGGCGCGTCGCAGCTCGCCCGTGTCGGTGCGCACGTAGGGGCCGGCGTGGAAGTCGCCCACCACGAAGTCGAGCGGGTGCTCGAAGAAGAGCCTCACGTGGCGCTTGTCGCCGAGCACGTGCAGCATGCGCCGGCTCGCGCTCATCTTGTCGAGGAGCCGGTCGAGCGTGGAGCGCCGCAGGGCGCCGGGCGCGACTTCGCCGGCGCGCTCCAGGATGTCGATGAGTGTTGGCGTTGAGCGGTCGGGGCCCTCTTTGCGGAGCGTGATGGCACGCTCGAGCGCCGCGGCGGTGATCGCACGTGTCGCGCCGCGGTCCTTACGCGGCCGGCGCGCGAGACCGACGAGCTTGTCGCGCTTGTACGCCCTGATCCATCGCTCCAGGGTGCGCACGGTGACGTGCACGGCGTCGCCGGAGGGGCCCTGGTGATCCATCTCGGCAACGCTGCGGAGTAGCTCGGCACGCGCTCCGCGCGGCGCCATGATCGCGTCGGCGATCAGGCGGTAGCGGAAGAGCGCAAGGGCGAGTCGCGCGTCGTCGAGATCGTCTCGATCGGCCATCCCGCGGTCGACGTTATCGACCGCTCGGGCCACCTCCGAGCACCATGGCCGGGGAGAGGGTCTTCGGCTCCGAGACGAGACCGACGACATCGCCGAAGAGCGACCGCTGCCATCCGAGCACGCGCCCGAGGCCGGAGCGCGGGGCGAGCGCGACGCCGCGCCTCGCGAGCGCGGCGCCGAGTTGCTCGAGGGCATCGAGTACGCGCGCGGCGCGACCGCGCACGTCGTCACCCACGTGGCGCGAGATGCCGCTGCCTGCGGGGGCCGTCGGATCGACATGCACCGTCGCGCGAAGCAGCTCGCCCGGCTCCACCAGCCCGGCAACCCACCCCAACCACCGCCGCACGCTCGTGGGGCTCGCGCCGATCTCGCGCGCCGCGGCGGGCGCGCCCTGGTCGCCGAGGCTGACCTCTGCGACGACCTGGGCGACGACGTCGAGCTGGTACTGCCGGCGCGGGTAGAGCTCGTCGGGGTAGCAGGTGAAGCTCGTCCGGCATGCGCTGCACCTGGCGCGGGCAAGCCACTGCTCGACGCGCTGGGCGGCGCCGTCCTCGGTGGCGATCACGGGGCGCACGAGCCGCCACCCATTCCACCAGCAGATCCCCGCGCACCGAGAACACGGCGGCGGGCGCGATGACGGCCGCTCCCGGGCGGGAGCAACCACCGCAGCAGGCAAATCTTCCGTCATGCCGTGATCGATCGCGGCTACACGGGGGCATGGCCAAGATCCGGAGCAACGACCCCTGCCCCTGCGGCAGCGGCAAGAAGTACAAGCGATGCTGCAAGCCGCGTGATGAGGCGCGTGCTGTTGCCGAGGCCCAACGACCGACGGCTGCCACGCCCAGCTTTCTGGTGGACGACGACCTCGACGAGCTGTCCAACTCCGTCGTGGATCTCATTCACGAAAACCGCCTCGATGAGGCGCTCGCGGTCTGCGACCAGCTCCAACGCAAGTACCCCGAGGTGATCGATGGGCTCGAGCGCGCCGCCACGGTGCACGAAGCGCGCGGCAACTGGGTCCTCGCCGTTTCCTACTACCGGCGCGCCCTCGCCTTCACCGAACGGCCCGATCAGCGCGACGGCTTCGACGAGGACGCTCGAATCGACCTCCGCGAGCGGCTCGCTCAAGCGGAAGCGCACGTCGCCGCCGTGTGACCTTGCCGCGTCCGGTCAGAGCGCCGGCCCGCAAACGTCGAGGGGGCGGGGCATCGTGTCGCCGACACGGATCTCGGGCAGGGCACCGACATCAACTACGAGCGCTCACAGGCTTGCCGGCGGCGCGTTCTTGTGGCGGGGTCGTCGCGCCTCCAGCGCGAACAGAATCGACGAGCACGCGGGGGTCCGTGGAGCGGAGGGCGCGAGCTGCAAGGAAATCCTCGCCGGGCGGCGTCGAGCGCCTCGTGGCGCTCGCGGGTGTGGGCCCGCGTCCGCAACGCGTCAGTCGAGCGGGGGGACGAGCGGCCGCGCAACAGCTCCGCCCAGATCCACAGTCGCCCCGTGAGGTTCCTGCGGCGGGCGGTCGCTGGGCGCGGCGTGCCCTCGCGGAGGCGAGCGGCCGCGTTTCCTGTACCTGGTCGGTGGCCGCCGGCCAGGCTCCTGGGCGCCGTCGGCACTCTTCGCCCTCCGCCGGCAGTCATCGGTCGCCGTGAGAGGCTTCTCGACATGGCACTCGAGGCGTGGACCGACGGCTGCCTGGGCGAGGGTGCCACCTCGACGCGCTGCGACAGCCGTCGCACGCACGGAGGATCCCTCTTCCCGCGCGGCGCCCTCGGCGATTTCGCGCGACGAGGCTCGCTACGCGGAGCTCGGCGACGCCCGCGGCCCCGAGCGCCCCGGCGTCGGCGAACGAGACGGACGGCCAGACGAACGAGCGCGAGGCGGTGGTGCTCGCCGCGGTGCGAGCCCTCGTGCGCGCGACGGCAGGCGAGGTGGCCGCGCACAGCGGCCACCCAAACGGGAGCGTGTCCATCGCGCTCCGCGCGCTGGTCGCCCGCGGCCAGGTCGCGAGGACGGAGACCGTGCGGGGAATCGTATACTCCCTCCTCTCCTCGGGCGACGTCCGGCCGCTCAAAGCGCGTGAAGGCGGCGCCGAAGGTCCCGGGCGAGGCGCCAGCGCGGAGCGCGAGCGCCGTCGCGGGCGAGGTCGCGGTGCAGGGGGACACGCAGGTCCCGGTGGCATGAGCACCCAGCGGCGAGAGCGGTCGAAGCCTGGTCGCGGGGATCAGCAGCTCGAATCCAAATTCCAGTCGGTGATCCGCGCAGCAGCGGAGGCAGTGGCTCGAGGCTTGCGCGCGTACGACGCGGGGAGCGGCAGAGCTTCGGCCACAAGCTCTCGTCCCGATGCCCGCGGAGGGCAGCGCCACGTCCCATCCCGAGCCGGCCGACATGTGGCGGGGCGGCTATCGCTGGACGACGTTGGGCGAGGCGGACTTCAACGCCTACAGCCAGCGCGAGCGCGCGCGGGAGCGCTTTCTCGCGCGCCCGTGTTGGCGGCCACATAGATCCGGGGAAATCGGAGACGTACTCCCCGCGGACGCGGACCGCCTCGCGAGCGAGACGACGAAGTTCGGCGCGTCCGCCTCGACGCCCGCCGCGATCGACGCCCACTCGGTCGTCAACAAGGCCAGGTCGCGGCGCGCAACAAGGCGCCGGGCAGCGTGGTACGACCGTCACCCCGTACTGATACCTACTGAAGGTTGAGCCCAGCCGGTGCGCTTACTACCGCCCATGCCCCTGCCCGCCCCGGGGTTGACAGGGGCGAAGGTTCTGGTGTTCCCTAGCCGCAAGACTCGGCCCGGAGAGGGCGACGATGAAGATCACTTGCCAGAGTTGCCATGCGAAGTACACGGTCAAGGACGAGAAGGTTTCCGGTAAGACGGTCAAAATCAAGTGTAGGAGGTGCGGCGCGATGATCGTGGTTTCCGGCCCGGAGGTGCCGGATATCACGCACCGCATCTTGCAAGCGAAAGAAACGGGATCCACGCATCTCGATCTGAGCGGGTTGGGCCTCAGCGATCTCCCCGTCGAGATCGAGAAGGCAACGCAGGTCGAATCTCTGGTCTTGTCTCGCAATCGGCTGATCGAAATCCCACACGTGCTCTTCCGGCTCACGAGGTTGCGGAGCTTATGGCTCGACGCCAACCGCATCACGGCCCTCTCATTCGACCTCGCCAAGCTCTCGCTCGTGGAGCTCCACCTCGACGGTAACCCGCTTGAGGGCCAGGTCGATGCGGTGTGGAAGATCCCGACGCTCGAGACGCTCTCCATGTCCGCGGTGGGGCTCACGGCCCTTCCACCGCAAATCACGGCGCTCCAGAACCTGAAGCACATTTTCCTCCGAGCGAACGCGATCGACGCGCTCTCCGTCGAGACTCCGCGCTCTCGGCTCACTCGAGACGCTGGACCTCCGGGACAACCTGCTCCCGATTCCACCGGAGATCATCGAGCGCCAGCAGTCTTCCGCCATCCTGCACGCGTACTTCAGCGAAAGACGGCGCCGGCTCAACGAGGCCAAACTGCTCCTCGTGGGCCAGGGAAGCGTCGGCAAGACGTCGCTCGTCAAACGCCTCCTCTCCAACATGTTCGATCCTCAAGAGGACTCGACCCACGGCATCGCACGCCATCGCTGGAACGTCAGCGTCGACGGCGACTACGTGCGCGTCAACGTCTGGGACTTCGGCGGGCAGGAAATCATGCACGCTACGCACCAGTTCTTCCTGACCAAGCGCAGCGTCTATGTGCTCGTCGTGGACTCCCGCGTCGACGAGCAGGAGAACCGTATCGAGTACTGGCTCAAGCTGGTGCAGGGCTTCGGCGGAGATTCCCCCGTGCTGGTCGTCTGCAACAAGGCCGATCAGCACCACCTGGAGCTGGCACGGCGGCGCCTCGTGGGGAAGTACCCTTCGATTCTCGGCTTCTACGAGACGTCCTGCAAGACGGGCGCCGGGATCGCCGCGCTCGCCGCGGCGATCGGGGCCGAGATCGGCAAGCTCTCGCACGTGCGCGACATGCTTCCCTTCTCCTGGTTCGACCTCAAGGTCGAGTTGGAGAGCATGACGAAGAGCTTCTTGCCGCTGATCGAGTTCGAGGCGCTCTGCAACGAGCGCGGGGTCGCCGAGGCAGATGAGCAGCGGACGCTGCTCCGGCTGTTCCACGACCTCGGCACGATCCTGAGTTTTCAGGACGATCCGCGGCTGCAGGAAACCAACGTCTTGAGCCCGGCGTGGGTCACCAACGGCGTCTACAAGATTCTGAATTGGAACCATCTGTTCCAGGCCAAAGGCGTCCTCGAGACACGCCTCCTTGGGAGTCTGCTCAACCCCGTCGAGTATCCGGCGAAGACGCACCTCTTCCTCATCGACATGATGCGCAAGTTCGAGCTCTGCTTTCCGTTCCCCGATGCGTCGGAGGGCGAGCGCTACCTCGTGCCCGCGCTGCTGCCGAAGGACGAGCCCGACACCGGTGCGTGGGACGGCGCGCTCACCTTCGAGTACCACTACGACATCCTGCCGGACAGCGTCATCTCGCGGTTCCTCGTGCGCATGCATCACTGCATCTCCAAGCACACTTACTGGCGCTTCGGCGCCGTGCTCGTGAAGACCGGCTGCCGCGCCTTCGTGCGGGCGGACACCACCGACGGCGTCGTGGAGATCCGCGTTACGGACGGGGGCCCGATCGCGCGCCAGCTCTTTCTCGGCGAGATCCGGGGGCAGCTCGACGCCATCCACGCCCCCTTCGTGGGCCTCAAGGTGGCGGCGAAGGTCGTCGTGTTCGTCGACGACAAGCGCGTGGTGATGGACTACAATGATTTGCTCGCGCATGAGGACGCGGGCATCGACACCATCATCGCACCCGGCACGCGCATTCCGCTCGGCGTGCGCGAGGTGCTGAACGGCCTGCGAACGCCGGAACAGCGCGGCCACCTGTCCTCCGCCGCTCCCGAGGCCGAGCCGCTCGACGCGGACGCTCCAGGGCTCCAGTCTCCATGGCTGTCTGGCTCGTTCTATTTGTTCGCGTTCGTGATGGTGATCGCCGCGAGCGCGGCGGTGGCATACGCGTTGTCCTGGATCGCCGTTCCAGCGGTGCTGGTGACGGGCGCGCTCGGCGTCAGCGTGGTCGGCGCTTTTCAGCTCCGCCACGACTATCGTTTGAAGGAGAAAAACTTCCTCGATCTAATGGGCGAGACATACAGGCAACTGCCGTTCATTCGCGACGGGGGGGCCCGCTCGTCGCTTGGCGCCGCGAAACCGACCGCGAAGCGCGCGCTGCCCAGGGCGAAGCGCGCGCTGCCCAAGGCGAAGCGCGGCGAGGAGAAGGGTCTCGACGGGCCCGAGGGGACGGGGGCCAGCCGGAAGAAGAGCGCAAAGCGCTAGAGCACGGTCACACCAGCTCGTACGGCACAATCGGCGCGTCGAGCCAGGTGCTTCCTACGTAACCCATCCGCGAAGGGCGTAGCGGTCCTGCCTTGAGCCTGGCCCGCCGCCATGGTTGGCGGCGCTGCCGTGCCGATAGCAGACGCCGCGGCGTCGTGGTTGCATCGCGCGCATGCCGACCTGGATCACCGACCTCCGCGACCTCCCTTCCGTGGACGCGCCCCAGGGCTCCGCCGTCGCGGCGAAGCGGGCGCGGTTCACCCGAGAGGTGGTCGAGGCCGCGACGTCGCGGCGCGAAGCGGCGCCGTGGCGGTCGGCGGTGCGATGCATCGGCCGCGTCGGGCGCCGAGCTTGCAGCGGCCGCGTTTATGTCGGCCACCTCGTCGCGCCGCACGTGGTCTGGTCGTGCCTCGCGTGCGGGGACCATGGCGACATCACCGGATTCGAGGGCACGGCCCACGACTTGTCGCCCTTCGTACCGCGCAACAAGAAGCTCCGCGTGTGGGCGATCGACGACGAGGAGCGCCAGGTCCTGCTCGAGGCCACGATGCACCTCCCCGCCCTGCGGGCCGTCGTCTCCCGCGGCAGCCCCGCGGTCGACCTCGAGCAGGCGCTGATGGTGCAGGCCACGGTCGACGAGCTCGACGAGATCTACACGCTCGTCGAGCACCTCACCGACGCAACGCGGAGCCGGCGTCGCATCGAGCTGCTCGACGACCTGCGAATCGGTCTCTGCTCCGCGATGGACGGGTTCTGATCCGGCGCCGCGGTCGCGTTCGTGGTTACGAAGGAGCGGGCAGCGACAGCGGTGGGCGTGCCGCGGGGGACGGTAGCCGAAGCTCCGGGTGCAGCAGAGCGATGCGATCCGGCAGGAGCTCGCGGACGCGGGCGCTCGGAAAGCCATTCACGATCAGCTTCGCCACGGCGTGCAAGTACGCGCGCGGGTTGATCCGATGCGCGATGCAGGTGCCGATGACGGTCAGGATCGTGGCCGTCCGCTTGCCGCCGAGATCGCCGTAGGCAAACAGCCAGTTCTTCCTGCCGAGAACGAGCGCTCGGAGCTCGCGTTCGAGGCGGTTGTTCGTCAGCTCGAGCCGCCCGTCCGTCAGGAACAAGACGAGGCGTTTCCACTGGCGATGGAGGTAGCCGATCGCTTGGCCGAGCGGCGTCTTCGGTGGGATGACACCGCGATTCTCATCGATCCACGCGCGCAGCTCGGCGATCGCCGGCGCGCTGTACTCGGTGCGACGAAGGAGGCGCTGCTCGGGCGTCTCGCCGAGCGCGGCCGAGAGGCGCTCGACGGCGAAGACGCGGCGGAGCTTGAGCAGCGGCACGAGGGCGAGCGGGTCGCCGGCGCGCACGCAGGCGACAAAGCGACGGCGCCCGTGCACCTTATGGGGAGCGCCCCATAAGGCCCATTATCCGGAGCGACGCGTTATCCGGCGTGAGGCGCTCCGCGTCGAGGACGCCGCCTTCTCGGCGAGCGGCGCCTCCGGATAATCGTGGCGCCCCTACAGGGACGTGAGGTACCGAAGCAGAATCCGGCTTCGGCTTCCACGGCGCGCGGGCCGCGCGTGCCAGGCCGGCCCGCTTCCAGAACGCGTCCAGCACGTCGCGCTTCATCTGCAGGTTGCTCGTCACGTAACGGCTGGTCGTCGCGACGCTCGCGTGGCCGAGGTAGTCACGGATGACGGTCACGTCGACACCAGCCTGCAGCAGTGCCACGGCGCAGCTGTGCCGGAGAATGTGCGGACTGACGCGTGATCGGCGCAGCACTGGATGCCGTCCCTGCGCGCAGAGCGCGTACTTTTTGAGCAGATGCGCGACACCGTCGCGAGAGAGTTGGCGGCCGTCGCCGTTGCGGAACAGGGCGCCCGCATCCTTGTCGGCGGGCTCCAGACGCCCGAGTGCGGCCGCAGTCTCGGGCCACAGCGGGCAGATGCGGTCCTTGCCGCCCTTCCCGTGCAGCCGGACATGATGGGGGCGGGTGAACTGAACGTCACGCCAGCGCACGCCCAGCGCCTCGCTCACGCGAGCGCCGGTGTTGTAGAGGAAGAGCAGCAGCGCGTGGTCGCGGGCTCCGCGAGCCGTCGCCCGATCGGGCTCCGCCAGGATGGCGGCGACGACCTCCGGCTCCCAGTAGGTCACGGGCCGATGGCGGGCCTTCTTCGACGGGATCGCCAGGATGCGCTGGTATTGCGCCGCGCGCGCGACGTCGTGGCGGAGGAGATGCGCGACGAAGCCGCGGATGGCCGCCAGCCTGCAGTTTCGCGAGGCGGGGGTGTTGCGCCGCGTAGCCTCGATGTGGTCGAGGAACGCGAGCACAGCGTCGACATTGAGGTCATCGACGCGGAGAGCTGCGATCGAGCGGTGAGAGCGCTCTGCCAGGAAGGAGAACAGCAGCCGCAGCGTCAGGGCGTAAGCGCGCAGCGTGTGTGCGCTCGCGCCGCGAACCCGGCGGAGGTGCCCCTCGAAGTAGGACTCGACGAGCCCCAGGAGCGGGTCTTTCGCCCGGCTCGTCACGGCGCCTCCTTGCGGCGGCGCGCGACGAGCCGGGCGAAGCGGGCGCTGGCGATGGTGAGCAGCTCCGGCGTCGCTGTCAGGTAGACCTCCGTGCCGAGAATGTCGTTGTGGCCCATGTACGCGGACAGCCAGGGGAGCCGGGCGCTGACATCAACGCCGGCGCGGTACCATCGGACGAGGCGGTGCACGGCGAAGGTGTGGCGGAAGTCATAGGGCCTGGGCCCGACTCGGCCCTTGGCCGGCTTGAGGCCTGCGGCGCGCAGCAGCCTGCGCACCGTGTCCGACGCGCTCTTGATGCCCAGCCCGCGTCCATGAGGATCGACGAAGAAGGGCGCAGCCGACGTGGCCTCGGCGACCGCGCGGCGCCTCTTGGCGTAGCGGGCGAGCTCGCGGCCCAGCGTGGTCTCGAAGGGTACCCAGCGCGCTCGCCCCTTGCTCTCCGCGATGAAGAGGAGGCGGCGGTCGACGTCGACGTCGCGCATGCGCAGTCGGAGCGCCTCCCCAAAGCGAACGCCGGTGCAGTAGAGCACGAGCAGGAGGGCGCGGAATGCTGCGCCCCGGAACGGCGACCCCGAGAGCGAGGCGGTGCGCTTCACGAGATCCTGGACCTGGGCCTCGGTGAACACGAACGGGAAGAACTCCGACTTGGTGGCCTGCGGCGCCCACGCGCGCCCGGGGACGAACGCGTCCGGGTCCCGGCGTCGCCGGTGAAGGCAGAACTGGCGCACGGCGCCGAGATCCACCGTGACCGAGACGGGCTTGCGGCCCTTGCGCTGGCTATCCAGCCAGGCGGCCACGGCGCCGTCGAGGCGGAAGGGGCGATGCTCTCGCGCGTACCCGAGGACGAACTTGTCGAAGTTGCGCAACGTGAACTCGGCGCGCGCGTACGGGCTCCCGAGCGCGCGCTTGAAAGCGAGGAACGCGTCGAGCTCCGCGGCGAGGTGGCTGACGAATCGGCTCATGTGGGCACCCGCAGAGCGAGACCTCGGAGCCGGTCGATGGCCACGCGCACGTAAGCCGACGTCGAGGATGGGCGACGATGCCCGAGGATGTCGCTGAGCACCTTCGGCGGCGCGCCGCCCTCGATCTGTCGACAGGCGTGGGAGTGGCGCAGCACGTGGCTGCCCAAGAACGCCGCCGTGATCCCGGCGGCGGCCGCGTGCTTCACGATCCGGTGGCGAATCGCGGACGACGCGGTCAGCCGCGCGTAGGGCATCTTGTGCGAGACGAAGACCTCGCGCGCCGCCGCGTGCGCCGGCCGCTCGTGGCGCAGGTACTCGGCAAGCGCCCGCGCAACGTGGTCGAGCAACGGCAGCACGATGGCGGTCCTTGTCTTGGGGCGGCGCACTCGAAGGGTGCGCGCCTGCCAGTCGATGTCGTCCAGCTGAATACCGAGAACCTCGCCCGCTCCCATGCCATAGCTCGCCATGCTCAGCAGCATCGCGTAGTCGCGGCGCCCCAGCGTGGAGCGCACGTCGATCCCGCGCAGCAGGCGTTGGACATCCTTCCACGGCAGCGCCCGCGGCGGCCGATCGGCTGCGCGGATGCGCGGCGCCACGACCGAGGACGCGAGGTCGTGGCGAAGATGGCCTTCGGTGACGCGAAATCGCAGAAAAGCGCGAAGCGTGCTGCAGATCCCCGCAACCGTCTTCCGCGTCATGCGTGCGCAGCACGCTGACACGAACGCGTCGACATCGACGAGCCGGGCGCCGTCGGGGCGGCGACCTCGCTGGCGCAGGTGCGCCAAGAACGCGGAGACCCAGCGAACGTCGCTGGGCACGGTAGATGGGGCGATCCCGCCGTGCTTCAGCCGGTGCTCCACGAACCTCGCCAAGATCGGCGACAAGGCCCGCGGCGTTGCGGGCTCGACCCACGCTGGAACGGCGAAACCGAGCGCGCGAAGTCCACACGACCATGCCCGCAGCGCGTTGCGCGCAGGGGCCCGAGCGCCAGCCGGGCCGCCGCCTCGCGGCCCGGCGTAGGCCGCCGAGAAGGCATCCACCTGAGCGCGCGTCAGCCTCGCGCCGTCGGCGGCATCGCCGAAGTGCTCGCGGAAGCGGCGGATCCACAGGAGGTAGACGCCAATCGTGCCCGGCCTGCGGCCGCCGGCGCGCCACAGCGCCGAGACGCGCTCGACGAGCGGATCGAGGGATGGGCCCTGCATGACCCCTCGTCGTCGTGGCAGGCGAGAGTGTGACGCCGAATTATCCGGAGCAGGTTGCGTAGCTGAGGCTCAACCCCTGCCGCGTCGCAAGGTCGGCTCCGGATAACGCGCGGCTCCGGATAATGGGCCCAGCAGCCCGGGCGCTTGCCGCCGGCGCGCTCGATGAAGTTCAGGATGCTGGTGCCGTCGCACTGCACCGTGCGGCAGACCTTGTCGCCGAGGAAGTCCCTGACGCTCTGCGCGTCACCGTTCCGCGCATAGAAGAAGGTCACCCACTTCTGGTCGCCGACCCAGCACCACATCGTGCCGTTGCGGATGCCGAGCGGATGGTCCTGGTCGAGCACCGGCAGGCCCGTGGCGTCGGTGCCGAGCAGCGAGCTCGCGAGCGTCTCACGCTCGATTACGCGGGCGATGAGCGCGTACAGATCGATGCCCGCCGCCATGCTCCGTCCGAGCGTCTGCGGCGGGATGTCGACGCCGTCGCGAGCGAAGTGACGGCTCTGACGCTCCGTCGGCTGGTGCTCGATGAACTTGTCGGCGACCGCCTCGATGATGAGCGTGTCACCGAGCTTGCCACGCTCCACGATCTGCGGCGGCGGCTTGGCCGACACGATGGTGTCGTCGTTGGGGCAGGCGACGCACTCGTCCTTGCGCGCGATCACGTAGACGCGCGCCGGATGGACCTCGAGGCGCTCGCACAGCTCGTGCCCCACCGTCGTCATCATGCTCCCGCACAACGGGCAGATCCGCTGGTCCGGCGGCACCGCGTTGATCTCCTCCACGCGCGGCAGGTGTGCGGGCAATGCCGCGCGCCCCGGGTGCCTGCCCTTGCGGCTCTGCTTGGGCTTCTTGGGCTTGGCCGGACGCGCCCCCTCGATCATGAAGGGAAGGAGCTGCTGAGCCTCGATCCGTCGCAGCGTCTCGGAGCGCGGGCGCGCCCGGCGAAACTGAACGATCTGCTTCATCAGATCGAGGTTGATGTCCCGCATGCGACCGATGAGAGCCACGACCGCGATGACGAGCTCGACGAACCGGAGCGCCTTGATCATCTTCTCGATCCACGCGCGGACCTCAGCGAGCTCCGGCACGGACGGCGAGGTGATCATGGGCGGCGTCGGCGCGGACGGCGAGGTGCTCGTAGGCGGCGGCGCGGACATCACGACATGAGATGTGACGTCGAGGAGCGACATTCATTGAGCGAGAGAGAAAACGACGCGCTCGCGCGGTCGCTCTTCAGGCAGCCTTGGCGGGCTCCCAACGGGGGCGGCGGCGCGCTCCGGCAAGATCGATCCCTTCGAGGATCAGCCCGAGCTCGGCGGCATCGATCGCGCTTGCCGAGAGATTCCCATCGGCGGAGAACGTCGGGTGAAACGTCCCGCGTTCGAGGCGCTTTGTCCACATCGCAAAGCCGGTGCGATCCCAGTACACGAGGCGCACGCGATCGCAGCGCTTGGAGAAGAAGACGTAGAGATGCCCGCTGAGCGGGTCCTGCGAGAGCACACTGCGCACGATCGCGATGAGGCTGTCGACGCCCTTCCGGCCGTCGACGGGCTGCGTGGCGACGAAGATCCGGACGCTCGGCGGCAGGCTCAACACCCGCGGACCTCCTCCACCACCAAGAGGAGCCGCCGGAGCGCGCTCGCGTCGAACGACTCCGGCACGCGCACGACACGCCCGGAGGGCAACACGATCTCGAATCGCTCCCGCGCCACCCCAGCCGTGGCGTCGCTCTCGATGGGCGCCGTGATCACGTGGGGGACGATCTCCTCGAACGTCGGCGAGGACGTCGCCGCCAACCGTCGCCGCCATCGCGTGAGTCGCTGCGGATCCAGCCCCTCGCCGATCGCAAAGGCGGTGAGTTCCAACCCGGACTCCTCCCAGGCGACGAGCACCTGGCGGGCCTCGTCTTCGGTCCACCGGCGACGCGTGAAATATGTCAGCGGCCTTCGAGCACGGGGCTTCTGCATTCGAGCACCTCCGCTCGCACGCGTGACACGGCCGACGGCGGCCTTCTACCCGCTAACCGTACGCCCTTCGCGGACGGGTTACCTTCCTACGCACTTTGTAGAACACCTTCCGGCCATAGAACTTGGGCCCTGGCGTAACGCTGGCCTGCGCGTAGCGGCCCCGCGCTGGGCCTGCTCCTGCTCCCCCTCCCGATCCGTAGCTGGAATCGGAGTTCTCTTCGGCCGACGCTGGGCGACCGCCGATGAAGATCTCGAAGGCATTGCGCAGCGCGAGTTCGTCGCTCGTCGGGCGAGCGTTCAGCGCGCCGTCGCGGGCGGCGCCTACTGGCAGACGGAGAGGGTGCTCGAGGTGAGCGCGGGGTCGAAGGAGAAAGGAGACGCGCTGCTCCTCATGCGGAGGGACTTGCTGTTCCGGAAGGTGGAGGAGTCGCAACGAGCCCGCAAGCGCCAGGTGGCACCGTGTCGGTTCGCGCACCCGCCAGCGCCGCACCCCTTGCGCCAGGCACCAGTGTCCCCCGAACGCGACAGGGCCCCCTCGTCGGACGACCCGCGCAACTGATCCACCGACCCGTGCCTCCCTGCTCCAGGGACTGTGCGCCCCGTCCGCCGCGTCATCGATCCAGCGCGTCGTGGTCGTTCGCTGAGCGCGGGGGCGGGCGCATCGACAGCCCGCCACGCTCGTGAGAGCATGCGAGCCGCTCGCCTGCCGACCGAGGAGCCCATGCCGAAACGCGCGCACCCTCCCCCGCTTGCCTCGCTCCGGGACGATTACGTCGAGCCCGACGACATCCCCACCGCGCTCCGGTGGGTCCGGGGCACATACGACCCTTCCACGGAGCTTCGTCCCATCAAGGACCCGAAGCTCGGCAAGTTCGGGGAGATCGCCCTCTTCTCGGTCTACGAGAAGAGGCAGCTCGAGGCGCTGCGCGACCTCGTGAGAGGGTACGTCGCGCAGGACAAGCACCCGCGTCCCCTGTGCCTCGCGGTATTCGGCCCGCCGGGGAGCGGGAAGTCGTTCTCGGTGAAGCAGATCTGCGACGCGGCGAGGGATGGCCTCGAGGCCGGGGTGCTCGAAAAGCCCCAGACCATGAACCTGACGCAGGTGCCAGACGCCGAGGCGCTTGCCCGGGCCCTCGCGGGGATCGCGGAGCGGCAGGAGGCGAACGTGCGGCTCGACCACGACAGGAAGAACGTGCCGGTCGTCTTCTTCGACGAGTTCGATGCGCCGCGCGGGGGGGCGCCCTTCGGGTGGCTCGGGTGGTTCCTCGCGCCGATGCACGACGGCGAGTTCCTCCACGCCGGGCGGATCGTGACCCTGAAGCGCGCCATCTACGTCTTCGCGGGCGGGACGGCGTCGACCATGGCTGCTTTCTCCGAGCCGCGCGACCACGACGCCTTCCGTGCGGCCAAGGGGCCCGACTTCGTGAGCCGCCTGCGAGGGTTCCTGGACGTGCGCGGCCCGAACGCCGAGCCGTGTGCGCTGCGGCGCGCAGTGATCCTGCGGCGGGAGCTCCACGAGCGCGTGAAGGCGATCGGCGACGTGAAGCTCACACCCGCTCCCGATTTGCTCCAAGCGTTCCTCCGCGCTGGCCGGTACGTGCACGGGGCGCGCTCGATCGGTGCCGTCCTCGAGATGAGCGGTGTGCAACCGCGGAGCCGCGCGTTCGGGTTCAAGCAGCTCCCCGACGACCACCTCCTGGCGCAGCACGTCGACCTCGGTCCCCTCGACCCCGCCGCGATTGACGGCGCCATCGCGCTGAGCGGCTACGGCGACGACGCGCGCGCCACCGAGCGCCTGCGAAGGACGTGGCTCGCCGTCACGAACGCGCTATGGAAGGAGGGCGCGACGCTCGTCTACGGCGGGGCCTGGGGCAAGATCCTCACCGACGCCCTCGACGCGGAGCACGCGCGGATGCCGCGCGTCCTCCGCCGGGGCGCGAAGGCCCCGAGCCCCCGCCTCCTGACCTTCAAGTCGGCGAAGACTCCGCGCGGAAACCTCGAGCCACCCGAGCCTACCCGCGAAGAACGAGCGTTCCTCCACAAGCACGGCGGCGACGACTGCGCGTGGGTCGTGGACGCGGTGAAGCGCTTCCGCAAGCGCCTCCAGATCTCGGAACTCAGCGTCGCGCGCTTCGCGATCGCCGGCAAGGTGAAGGGCCACAACGGCCGCTTCTCCGGGATCGCCGAGGAGGTGATGCTGACCCTCGCGTTGGGCAAGCCGGTCTACGTCGCGGGCGGCTTCGGCGGGGCGGCCAGGGACGTCGGCGCGCTCCTCGGCCTCGAGCGCCCCTGGGAAGGGAGGAGGCTGCGCACGTTCGACGACGTGCTCGACGAGCGACGGAAGGAGTTGCTTGCCGATTATGCCGAGAAGATGCGCCCCCCTCCGTTCGCCGATCCAGCGGGGCCCCACGCGCGCCGCCGAGTTCAACTGCCGATGACCCAGGACCAGCTCGTGAGCTTCCTGCGACAGCACGCGCTCGGTGGTCCTGGCTGGCCGGACAACGGCCTCTCCCAGGATGACAACCGCAAGCTCTTTCGGAGCACGAACGCCCAGGAGGTCGCCGAGCTCGTGACGCGCGGGCTCCTTGCGCTCTTCGGCCGGGTGTGAGCCCGGCGCGGGCGAGGCGCGCCCTGCCGCGCCTCGCCCCGCCGCCCATCCCGGCTCGTGGAAGAGGGAGCCGTTCACATCCGCCGGCGCCGCACACCGTGCTGCTCAGAAGCTCTGCTCGCATCCCGCACGGCGGCGGAGTCGTTGCACGAGTGCCACCGCCGGCACTGGCTCCAGCAGAGCTACGAGAAGGCGTTTATGACTACGGGATGATTCAGTGAAAGGCCGTATCATTCACACCTGTCGGAATTAATGCATACACCAGAACAGCAATCACGATCGTCGATGCACGACAAGTTGCTGACCAAACAACTCTCGCACATTCCAACGTTCCACCCCACGTTAACAGCGCGACACACAAGCGAGTCCGAGCACGGCGATCCATCGGTATCACAATACGGACAGCATTTGCCAGAACCCCCAGCCTCGACGCAGCATCCGAGCATCGGGGCACAGTCCGAGCTCTCTCTTACACACATCCCCTTGCGCACCTGGCCCGGCGCTACCGCAGGACGTAAACGCGTCGTCCCTGCTCTCGACGATGACAGAGCACTTGGCGTCGCCGGAACATCCAGAATTCAGCAAAGGATCGCACGTCACCGCACAAACCCCATTACGCTTGTCACATCGCAAGTAAGAGCAACAATCGAGATCCGAGGCGCACGGGAGACCAATGCCATCATAGCAACAATTCCCCTCCGAATCGATGTTGGCACAATTGACCCCGTCCCAAATTTCGCAGCAGAGACCATCGTCACTGCAGTAAAATCCGACCCCACAGTCCGTAGACTCTACGCATACGGTATCGTCGCCCACACACACGACGCCGCCCGAGTAGCTGGACCCGCCCAGTTCAATACCGCCAAAGCCGCCCGTGTCGCCCAGGACGGTATAATGAGGAAATGAAATCGCGCATGCCACGACGCCACACGCAGCGATCCCGAGAAGCCAGAATTTCACCATGACCCCTCCAGACGCCACGCGGTCGGCGTGGCGCCTATCCGTGCGCTCAACTTCCCCGGACGACTTACACCCAACCAGATTCCGCCTGCGACAATGCCCGCCGCACCGACGGTGAGAGCCACGGTGCTCACCGGTCCGAGCACACGTCCGGTGTTCGCTGCATCGACGCCCGCTTGATTGAGACACGTCGGCGGCGGGCCGGAGATACAGCCGTTCGCGTTGACGAGGGATTTCTGCTGAAGTACGGCGATGCCCGTAAAGGCGCCAATAATGATAGCCCCGACACCGATGCCGCCGACGATCCAAGGACCCAAGGGGATGACGTTCATCTGCACGCTCTGGGAAGCTCTTGATCTCAGATCGAGCACCCGGTAAATTGACACATAGCCCGAGCGACGCATGAAGACCGTGTGTATGCCGGGGTTGAGGATCATTCGCCACTCGTGGTGTGTCGCGTCATGGTTCCATACAGGTTCCACCATGAAGGGCACGTCCTCGGAGCGGTCGTCCACGCGACGACCGTCCACTTCGAAGAGCGTATCGGGGCCACCGATGGTGAGGGTGAGGTGCGCGACCTCCGCCTTGACTTGCGGAATGTACCGCGTCTTGGCTCGGGCACGCCAAACGTCGAGCGTGGGGTCCGAGGGCGTGCGCAGGAATCGATCGAACTGACGATAGGCGTCCACGTACTGCTGGAGCTGAAGATGACAGAGCGCCCTGTCGAACATGAGGCGCGGATCATGTTTGTTCTGCTCGACGGAGAGCAAAAAATACAGAAGAGAGTCACAGCGTCCCTCCCTTGTCACGCGCTCCCACACGCGCATCTGCTCGACATCCTCCGGCCATGGCCATGACGGAAGGGCGCTCTCCTCGGGAGCGGGCAGCGCATATCTCTCGTATTCCTTGAGATCGGGCTCCCGGAGGAGATCCTTGTAGCCATTCGCCCGCAGGGCGATCTTATGTTTCCCCGGAGTGACAAGATTGGCCTCATCCAGCGACGCTGCGCGCCCGTCGATCTCGAGGACAGCATGAAGCGGAGCGTGGTCAAGCGAGATCTTGGGGATACGGTCCTCGAGCGCGCGCGCCTCTCTTTCCGCATCCTCGACGGCCGCCGCCCATTCTCTGTTGGCGGGCTGCTTGGTACCAATGATTCGCCGGAAGGTGGCCAGCGCTTCGAAGTACTTGGGCGGCGTCTGGTCGCGCTGTGCCCTCGCGAGATCGCGGACCGTCTTAGGAACGCATCGCCATTCGTTGTCAGCTTTTTGATATAGCCATTCCTTGTCGGAGGGCGTCTTCCCCTTCTGCTCGGCCTCGTGCACGTACCGCCAATGATTATTTGCATGTTCCGCAAATTTAGCTTCTTTCTTTTTTCGATCCCCCAAGGTGTCGTGCTCTTCGTATACGACATGATCCGACGTGCCCTCGCTGGGACAGCGTTCTTGTGCCGAAAGCGTGGGCGGTTGGGCGAATGACCATGATGCCGCGGTGATGATCGCGCCGCCGCCAGTCAAACTCCAAACCTTGTAGCGTCGTCGCATAGAGGCGATCCTCACACTCATTGCCGGAGACAGCGCTTGCACCAGTAGTCTTCGTAATAGTCGGGACAGTCGCGGACGTAATGGGCCTTGGAGCCATTTACGCATTCACACCTTCCGATCCAATCCTTTTCGGTTTCTACAGGGATAGTCGAGCCGTCGATCATCGCGTAGAACTTGTCGTGGCCCGCAACCCTTAGACAAGCACGGTCGAGCGTCAATCTGCCAGGTTGCTCCCTATATCGAACGGGGATGGAGGAGATGTCGGCGTGGCAGTCCGGCGTTAGCCGCACGGTAATTGGAGGGACGGCGGGGTCGAACGCGAGAGTGACCTTACCCTTCGGTGAGCACTTGGCGGGCATGTTCTCGTCGGTCACGAGGGCGACACGCATCGTAAACGTAGCGTTCGGCTCACTGGATGTGGCCGGTGGGACCGGTGCTCGTCCTACCTTGGGACCCCAACCTGCGCTCGACGGTGGCCGTTCGTGGTCCGCCGTGGTGCTGACGGTAGTCTCCAGTTTTGCGCTCCTGTTGCCGGCAATGATCAACGGAGGGATCCCAAGGATCGCCGTCAGCAGCAGCGCTGCATAAAACACGTAGCTGTGCCGCGCCGAGAACAGTCGATCCAGGATGACGTGCCTCGCGAACACTGCCGCTGCCGCCGCCGCGTAGGGGCTACAATCGTCGCTCTTCTTCGAGTCTCCATAATCAGATATACCACGGATGACCAGATGGCGAACACGATTGGACGACCACGAAATCGCAACGCTGAAGCCGGCGCCCTCCATCTCGATGGCCAAGACGTTTCTCATCTTGTCGGCGATCCCGTCGCGTGTTCCTTCATCCGCCACGACCTTTTTCCCGAAGCGATGATCCCAAAGTGGACCTGGGGACACTCTCGTGTTCCGGCCGGTCTTTTCACAGGCAAGTTCGCCGTCCACTGCGACAAGGCCTTGACGCGGTTCAAGAGGGAAGGCGTGGCCTGCAGAAGCCTCAGATCCGACTCGGTTCCGCTCGCAGTGACTTTTTGTAGCTCGTAGTAGTAGACATTGCTGCCCACCACGACGTCCCCGAGCTTCACCGTCTGGGGCTTGGCAGACGCCGCGATCCCCACCATCAGGACCACGCGAGGTGCCCAGACGCGCAGAACCTCCCCCGTCAGCGCTTGCGCCTCCAAGTTGCCCTTGGTCGACGCCTCGACCACCACCACCTCGTGGAACCTGCGCTCGTAGATCTGGCGGTTCTGCAGGGGCAACCTGCCGCGCCAGTAGACGCGGTGGCCCTTCTCAACCTTGTGGCCATCGCCCAGATCGAAGGCGGCACAGACGGCCTCTCGCTCCACTGGAAGTGCCGTCACGATGGCGACGTCGATCCGCACGGTTGGGCAATTTCAGATCGCCTGCGGTTCCACGGGAAGGGCGCCCGCTGAGGAGGAGCCGGCGGCAGCCAACTCGAGCCCGATCCCCGAGCAGACCGAGCGGCGGTGGCGGGCGCGGCTCGCCTCAGCGGCGAGGCAGATCGTCGTGCTCCTCGCGACCAGCGGCGGCGCCCTGCTGGAGGCCATCGCGAAGCGGGTGGGCCTGCTGGCGACCCGCGCCGAGCTGGTCGATGTTCATGCCCGGGTCGTGGCGGCACGGCCCACCCCGGGCCGGCGGGTCACCGATCTCCGCGGCGCTCGTCCACCGACTCGAGCGGGGGCTTCGTCTCGTGCGACGTCGACGAGCGCCGCGTGCCCGTGGGACGGCGCGGCGCCCTCGTTCGATCCCACTTCGACGCTCTTGTATCTCGGGTTTCCGATCGCCACTGCGCGCCGGCACGCAGCTTCGAGCCGCTCGACGCCGTAGCGCTCGGCCATCCGCATCAGTCCCAGGCACGCTCTGCGCCCCGTCTCCGGGTGCGTCCGATGCCCCAGGATCGCAGCGACGACCTCCGCCGTCTTCGGCCCCATCTGCACCGCCCACCCCACGAGCCGCTCCGGTGGCCAGTGGCCCCAGTCGCGATGCGCGCGCGGCCGGTGCTCCGGCTTCGTGACGCTCGTCCCCCTCGGACCCCAGCTCCGCTCGTGCGACGTGATCCGCACGCCGCCGCGCCATGCCTCTACGACCGCCGCTGTCGCGCGCACGTCGACCTTCGCGCTGATCAGCTCGCACGGGACGCTGTAGAAGCGGTGGTCGTACTCGAAGTGGTAGTCGATGTTCACGCCCACCGCGAGCTTCCACGCGCCCATCTCGTACCGACGCGCCGGCAACGGCCGCATCGCAGGGCGGTCGAGCTTCTCGAAGGCCGACCGACGGCACCCCTCGAGCTTCTGGAACGGCCTGGTGTTGAGCCTCTCGAGCAGTTCCCGGATCGCCGCGTTGAGCTCCTCCAGGCTGAAAAGCGACGGTTGCGCAGGCACGCCAGGATCCACCGCTGCGCGATCAGCACGCCCCCTTCGACCTTCGCCTTGTCGCGCGGCTTGCGCGGACGCGCCGGCACGACGGCCGTGTCGTAGTGCTGCGCCATCTCCGCGTACGTCGCGTTGATCTCCGGATCGATCCGACCGGGCGTCTTCACCGCGCTCCGGAGCTGGTCCGGCACCAGGATCTCCGGCACGGCCCCGAAGTACTCGAGGCCGCGCACCGTCGCGCCCACGAAGTCCTCGAGGCCCTGCGTGCGCGTGGCCTCCGCGTACGTGTAGTTGCTCGCCCCGAGCACCATCACGAACAACTCGACCTCCGTCGCCTCGCCGGTCGCCGGGTCGACGACGCGCGGCCTCTTGCCCGAGAAGTCGATGAACGCCTTCTCGCCGGCGCGGTGCACCTGGCGCATCACCGGCGACAGCTTCCTCGCGTACACCCGGTACAGCTCGCAGAGCCGGCTGTACTGGAAGGGCTTGTGGCCCGATCCGCCGTCCACGACGGCCTGCTGGTACTCCGCCCAGAGCAGCTCCAGCGTCACGCCTGCCCGCCGCAGCTCCATGTGCACCCAGGCGAAATCGATCGGCGCGCGCGCCACCGGCTCGTTCCAGCCGACCTGCTCGAACAACCGCGACTCCACCTCTGCGTCGCTCAGCCCCGCCGCCTCCTCCCACGCGAGCCCCGCCTGCACGGCCCGCTTCAGGTAGTCGCCCACCGTCGTGTGCCCGATCCCCACCGCTGCCGCGATCTGCCGCTCGCTCAGCTTGAGGTGCTTCAACCGTAGAACCTCGCGAACCTTCCGCATCGAATGGCGCTCCGACATGCGACCTCTCGTGCCCCGAGGGGTCGTCGAGAGGCTCCGTTTCGTCACGACCATCCGTGCGTCCCCGCTCCGACGAGCGCGCCGCAGGACCCGCCCGCGACCCGCCCACCCCCGTGGCTCCCATCGACTGCCGCCGCGCTGCCCGGGTGCCACCGGAACGGTTGCCCGGGTCACCGGAATGGCTGCCCGGGTGCCGCCGGAACGGCCGCCGGGGTCAGCGGAACCGATGCCCGGGTGCCGTTGGAACGGTTGCCCGGGTCACGTCGGAACGCGCGCCCGGATCGCGTCGGAATACGCACCTGGTGCGGTGAGCGGAAGGATCTCGTCGCGCACGGCGTCAACGTCGCCACCTACGCGATCCTCCTCTGCGACCACGTCCGCGGCGCGCTGCCCGAGCCCATCGCGCGCTCGGCGATCGTCTTCGCGGACGAGGCGCACCGC
Source organism: uncultured delta proteobacterium (assembly GCA_963827955.1). Classification (GTDB taxonomy): domain Bacteria; phylum Myxococcota_A; class Polyangia; order Polyangiales; family Polyangiaceae; genus CAWHDJ01. The sequence continues at coordinate 812,571 of CAWHDJ010000019.1, forward strand.
GCGATGACGGCCGCCCGCATGGATCTCCTCGCGCGGGGGTTTTCTCCGGGCGCGGTGCGCGTCGCGCTCACCGCCACGCCGGACTACGACGACGAGCGCGTCCTCTGCCGCTTCTTCCCGCGCCTCATCCACGAGGTCACGCTCGAGGAGGCGCTCGCGCTGGACCTCCTCGCGCCCGCCCGCGTCTGGGTCGCCGAGGTCGACGCCGAGGGATCGCGCGTCCGGATCCTCGCCAGCGACTACGAGGAGGCGGCGCTCGGGCGGGTGATGTCGGCCGCGCCCTTCGCGCGCGCGGTGGAGGTCTTCCGCTACCGCGGGGCGAACGCGCGCATGCCAGCGCTCATCGTGTGCGCCTCGCAGCAGCAGGCGCACGATCTCTTGCAGTACCTCCTCGCCCACCGGCCTCCGGGCGCGCGCCCGCTCCGGCGCTGGTCCTCGGCGACACGAGCGCCGCCGAGCGGACCCAGATCCTCGCCGGCTTCGAGGCGGGCACGGTGGACACGCTGATCCAGGTCGGCGTGCTCGTGGAGGGCTGGAACAGCGCCCCCTTCAAACTGCTCCTCGACCTCGCCTCGACGCTCTCGCGCGTGCGCGCGACGCAGAAGTACTTCCGCGCGATGACCCGCCACGAGGACAAGGAGGCGCGCATCTACGTGCTCCTGCCCAAGGGCCTGCCGGAGCTGCCCATCCTGCCGATGGAGCTCTTCGGGCGATCGTGCCGGGAGTACACGTGCGGCGACCTCCTCGGCCCGCCCGACGACGCGGGCGGCGGCGACGCGACGATCGACCGCACGCCGGGCACGCCGATCGCGGGCGTGGCGCTCAAGAAGCGCATCGTGCTCTCCGCGCGCCTCGAAGCGCCGAAGCTCGATGGCGAAAACCTCGCCGACGTCCGCGCCGTGCTGAGCGCGAGCCGCGACTTCTCCCCGCTTGCGCCGTGCAATCTCCTCGCCTTCCGCCGCGCCCGCTTTGAGCACCTCCTCTTCTCCGGCCGCGGCAGCTTCCTCCTGCGATGGCTCGGCGTCCCCTCCACCACCGCCGGCTACGCGACGCTCCTCTCTCGCGCGTTCCCGAAGGGCGCCGCGCACCGCCTCCTCCTGGAGCACGCCGACGTGCGCGACCTGCCCTCCTGCCGGCAGGACGCAAAGCACCTCGTGCGCGCGCTCTTCGGGGACGTCGAGGCGCCGCGCCCCGCGGGGAAGCAGGAGCAGCGCGACGAAGGCTTCGTGGAGGGCTTGCGGGCGCTCACCGGCCGCGACACGCTCGATCCCGAGCCGGCGCCGAACCCGCTCGAGCACCTGCTCCGGCGCGAGGAGGCCGGGGTGCTCGCGCACCTTCTATGGACGCTGCCGTGGCCCCAGCGAAACGCCATCGCGAGGTTCTTCGGCCTGCTCGATGAACCGGAGGCGTCGTGCGCGCAGAGCGCCGACGACTGGGAAGTCAGCGAGGCACGTGCTCGCCAGCGGGTCTCCGGCGGCCTGCGCCGGCTGCGCCGGAGGGCCCGGTACGAAGGCGGGGAGCTTCGCGTCGTCGAGAGCCAGGTGCCGTCGTCGCGCCTCGAGACCTGGAACCGGCCCGTCCGCGAGATCCGGGAGGCGGCCGTGCGCGCGCACCGGCGCGATCGATGGTCGCCCTGGGTCGCGCTCCCCACCCCGATCCCGGTACGGGCCATGCTACCTCGCTTCGGCGCCCTCCTAGACTAGAAAGGCTCGGACGCTCGCCGCGCGTCACGGCCGTGGCGCCCTCCCTCCACACCTGGTCGGAGGGTGGCATCCAGGTGGGTGAAGCGGTGTGGGAGGACGGCGGGATCCGCGTGGAACTGGCCCGGTCCGGGCACCTTCGCCTCTGCCACGAGGGCGGGGAGGCTGTGGTGCTGTGGCTCTGGGCCGAAATCTCCGGGCTGCCCAGCGGGGCGCGCTTGTTCCTCCAAGGGCGGATTGGGGAGCTGGAAGCGTTCGCTGTGGAGGGGGACGCGACGGGCACCGTCGAGGCCGCGTGGAGAGATGTCTCGGGGCTTCCCGAGCGGACGCGTCGCCGGGGTGACAGGCGTGCCGGGAGGATGCGAGGATGACGCGACGCATCCACGCAAGAAGCGAACTTCACGCCATGCGCGGGATGCTCAGCAGCGCCGCAGCCCTTGCCGCGGCGCGCTCTCCGCGGCGGTCGTAGCGCTGCGTGGTGGTGACCTGCGCATGACCGGCGAGCCGTTGCACCATCGCGATGTCGGCGCCGGCATCGAGCAGGTCCCCCACGAACGTCCGCCGCAGGTCGTGCGGCGAGAGAGCACCAACCCCCGCACGCGCTGCGACGCGGGCGACCACGTATGCGACGGACGACTCCCCCAAACGCGTGCCGCTCAGCCTCCCGGCCTTGTCCACGGCGCAGAAGAGCGGCCCCGGCGCCTGGCCGCGAAACACAAGCCATGCCTCGAGTTCGGGCCGCGCTTGCAACACGTAGGCGCGCCTCTCCTTGTTGCCTTTACCGAGCACCCGCAGCGTCCAGGCAGCACGGTCGAGGTCCTCGCTCATGAGCGCGGCGAGCTCAGCGCGGCGAAGGCCCGCAACCCGGAGCACGGCCAGAAGAGCGGCATCGCGCGCACCAGCCGGCGTGGAACCCGTGCACGCCGAAAAAAGCGAGGCCAGTTCTGGAGCGCTAACGTGACGACCTACAGGAAGCCGCGTGCTCCTGATACCGGCGACGTCGGCGATCTTCGCATGCTCGCCTGGCTCCAAGAAACCAAGCCGCATCGCCTCGCGAGCAACGCCGCGAAGTGCACACAGGATCTTCTTGACGGTGGCGGGCGCGAGCCGCTTGGCGAGGTGGGCACGAAGGGCAGCGACGTGGTGGTAACGGAGGGTGCCCCACGGGATCGTTCGCGGGGCCGAAGCATGAAGCTCGGCCGTGATCGTGTCGAGCGCTCCGTTCATCGTGCGCCGACTCTTCGCGCTACCTAGGCTGGCCAAATAGACGGCCACCGGATCGCGATCGGGGGCGAGCATTGCGTCGACGGAGGAGAGCGGGGGCGCCGCCTTCGCAGGCACAGGCATTTGCACGCCCCCGACTGCACCACTGCCGAGGCTTCCACGGCGATGGTCATGTGTGACACTTGTCCCGGAGGGAGGCCGTTCTCCCGGTCCGATCGCACATTTGGAAGCCGATGCCAGCGCGTGACACCTGCTGCGCCATCGCCGCCGCGACACGAGGCGGCGGCCATTTCTTGCGCAGTTCCCGGAGCAAGCTGGTGCGTGACGCGGTGAACACCCGATCCAGAAGTTTGAGGAGATCCTTCGGCAGATCCGCGAATCCGGGAGCCGGACTTGGTGCGTGACATCCGGAGCACCTCACGACCGCCGACGTGCTCTGGCCCCGGCGCCTGCGCAGGCGCCTGTTCCGCTGCCGCTCGCGCTCGTCGGCGCGGAAAGCGTCGAGGTCGCCTCGACGTCGGATCTGCGCGAGCCTGCGGTCGCGAGCAGCACGGCATGCTACGCAGCAGACCCGTTGCGTAGACCGCGCTTGCGGCGACGGGGTGAAGGTGTGGCGGCACTCGGAGCAACGTCGGCGCATCCCCATCGCACCAGCCTCGCGGGAAGCGAGATGCGCCGCAGGTGGTCGCAACCGCCCCCGCGGAGCGGCACCCTGGACGGGCCCGGCGAAGCGTGCAGCTTCTTCGATCTCGCTGATTTTACAACGGAATTTTGCTATTGCCTCCTGGCAACCGAGAACTGCGATTCGCGCTGGTGACCGACGATCCTGAGCGAGGAGAGAGCCATGTCACGATCCGGCGTCCTCTCGCCAAGCGGCCAGGCTGGGCCATCAGCTGAACCGAGTCTGGCATCACCCGGGGAGAACCCTGGCGGCGGAGCGTAGGCAACGAGCGTGCATACCGCGTGAATGGATCCCCGAAAGCGAACCCGAACAGCCGCCCGGGCGCTGGCCAGCACCTTCAGGCGCACCGCGCACCTGCGCACGGTGCTGTCGCGGCCGTCTCGGGGTAGACGGCCGCGAACGTCGAAGAGTACGCTCCGCCGCCCCAGCCCCGCCATCATGCTCAAGCTCGAGGACCTCCAGCCCAACACGCACGTCACCGGCATCGAGCCGGCCGAGACCGTCGAGCTCCTCAACGTGAAGCGAGCGGGCCCGGACACGGTGGACGTCACGTACGAGCGTCGCAACGGCCAGCTCCTCAAGAAGACGCTCTTCCGCGGGGACGAGCCGAAGCTGGCCGTTGCGAGCGAGGCACGCGTCTGGGCATTCGACGCCGCCCCCGACGCCTTCAAGCTCGCGGCCGAGGCGACGCGCATCAAGCTCGCGCACCTCTTCGATCCCATGATGGCCGTCCACACCTCCGACGTGGACCCGCTCCCTCACCAGATCGCCGCGGTGTACGAAGCGATGCTGCCTCGGCAGCCCCTGCGGTTCGTCCTCGCGGATGATCCCGGCGCCGGCAAAACGATCATGGCCGGCCTCCTCATCCGCGAGCTGATGCTCCGCGGGGACCTCCAGCGGTGCCTGATCGTGGCGCCCGGCAGCCTCGTCGAGCAGTGGCAGACCGAGCTGGCCGAGAAGTTCGGGCTCCGGTTCGACATCCTCACCAACGCGCTCGTGGAGTCGACGCGTACCGGGAACCCGTTCGTAGAGCACGACATGCTCATCGCCCGCCTCGACCAGCTCGCCCGCAAAGACGAGTGGCACCCCAAGCTCTTCGCCGACACCGCTCGGTGGGACCTCGTGGTGATGGACGAGGCGCACAAGATGGCCGCCCACTACTTCGGCGGCGAGCTGAAGACGACGCTCCGCTACGACCTCGGCAGGCTCATCGGCAACCCCGAGCGCACCCGCCACTTCCTCCTCATGACGGCCACGCCGCACAACGGCAACGAGGAGGACTTCCAGGCTTGGCTCGCGCTGGTCGACCCGGAGCGCTTCCATGGCAAGGCTTCCGCGAAGGTGGAGCCGAGCGCCGTCGCCGACATCATGCGCCGGATGGTGAAGGAGGAGCTGATCAAGTTTGACGGAACCAAGCTCTTCCCCGAGCGCCGCGCCGAGACCATCAACTACACGCTGTCCGAAGACGAAATGGCCCTCTACGAGGCCGTGACGGCGTACGTCCGCGAGGAGATGGGCCGCGCCGATCACCTGGACGGGAAGAAGAAGGGGATGGTCGGCTTCGCCCTCACCATCCTCCAGCGCCGTCTCGCGTCCTCCCGTTCGCCATCGCCGAGTCGCTGCGCCGGCGCCGCGAACGTCTGGAAGAGCGGCTCGAGACCCTGAAGGGCGCCATCGGCAAGGGCAGGGCGAAGCCGTCGGCCTGGGAGCGGCTCGACGCCGAGGACCTCGACGAAGAGATGACCGCCGAAGAGCTGGAGGAGGTCGAAGAGGAGCTCGTCGACGAGGCGACCGCGGCCAGGACCATCCCGGAGCTGCAAGCGGAGATCGCGATCCTCAAGGGCCTGGAGGCCCAGGCCCGCGACGTGCTCAAAAAGGGCGTGGACAAGAAGTGGGACGGCCTCGAAGCTCCTCCAGTCCGACGCGCCCGAGCTGTTCTTCCCCGACGGGCGCCGGCGGAAGATGATCATCTTCACCGAGCACAAGGACACCCTCGAGTACCTCAAGCGCAAGGTCGCGCGGGTGCTCGACGCGGCGGACGCCATCGTCGACATGCACGGCGGCCGGCGGCGCGAGGAGCGGCTGGAGGCCCAGGAGAAGTTCCGCCAAGACCCGAAGGTGTGCATGCTCATCGCGACCGATGCCGCAGGCGAGGGCGTGAACCTCCAGGTCGCCAGCCTCATGGTGAACTACGACCTGCCGTGGAACCCGAACCGTATCGAGCAGCGCTTCGGGCGCATCCACCGCATCGGACAGACCGAGGTCTGTCGGCTGTGGAACCTCGTCGCCCACGAGACGCGCGAGGGTGAGGTCTACGAAAAGCTCTTCGAGAAACTGGAGGAGGAGCGGATCGCCCTTGGCGGCAAGGTCTTCGACATCCTCGGCGAGTCATTCTCCGACAGACCCCTCCGGGATCTGCTCATCGAGGCCATCCGCTACGGCGATCGGCCGGATGTGCGTGCCCGGCTTTTCGAGGTGGTCGAAGGCGCGCTCGATCGCAAGCACCTCGAAGACATCATCGACCGCAACGCCCTCACCGCCGACAAGTTCTCGCAGGAGCGCCTCTACATGGTGAAGGAGGCGATGGAGAAGGCGGAGGCGAAGAAGCTCCAGCCCTTCTACCTCCGGCGCTTCGTTACCGACGCGCTCCGGCGATTCGGCGGCGACCTCCACGAGCGGGAGCGGGGGCGGTACGAGATCAAGCACGTGCCGGCCACCGTGCGCACCAAGCACGCCGTGCAAGGGGGCCGGCGGCCGGTCCTGGAGCGCTACGAGCGCGTTACGTTCGACCGACAGCTGATCCGCGTCCTCAACCGCCCGGGGGCGGACCTCGTGCACCCGGCGCACCCGCTGATGGCCGCGCTCATCGACCTCGTGCTCGACGAGGACGAGAAGAAGCTCCACGCCGGCACGATCCTCGTCGACCCCACGGACCCGGGGCAGGCGCCGCGCCTCATGTTCATGATCGACCACGGCATCCGCGAGGGCACGACGATGACCCGGCTCGCGTCCCGCCGGATGCAGTTCGTCGAGATCGACGCGGCCGGCAACGCGCGCCACGGCGGCGCTGCGCCCTACCTCAGCTACGAGTCCCCCTCTGCGGAGGCCCGCCGAGATCGCCGCGAGGGTCCTCGGCGAGCCCTGGCTCCAGCAAGACCTCTCCGCACTGGCGCTCGGCTGGGCGACCCAGCACATCGTGCCCGAGCACTTCGAGCAGGTGACCGTGCAGCGCCGCGCCGTCGTCAAGAAGACGCTGGAGGCGGTGCACGAGCGGCTGACGCGTGAGATCAACTACTGGTCGAAGCGGGCGAACGAGCTGGCCGCGGAGGTCAAGGCGGGCCGACAGCCGCGCATGCAGCCCGACAACGCCCGCAAGCGCGCCGACGAGCTGAAGGCTCGCCTCGACGCGCGAAAGCGCGAGCTGGAAGGGCAGCTCCAGCTCTCCAGCAACCCGCCGGTCATCGCCGGGACGGCGCTCATCCTCCCCCAGGGCCTGCTCGACGCGGCGCAGAACCGCAGCACCTCCCCCGAGGCCGATCCGGAGGTGCGCCGCCAGGTCGAGCTTTTCGCAATGAAGGCCGTCATCGAGGCCGAGGAGAGGCTCGGCAACCGGACCAAGGACGTGAGCAAAGAGAAGTGCGGGTGGGACGTGACGTCGGTCACGCCGTCGGGGGCGACGCGCCACATCGAGGTCAAGGGCCGCCACGCGGAGGCGGAGACCGTGACCGTCACCGCCAACGAGATCCTCGAAGCGCTGAACCAGGGCGACAAGTTCTTCCTCGCCGTAGTGCGCGTGCAGAATGGCTCGATCGACGGGCCCCACTACGTTCGCACGCCGTTCACCAAGGAGCCCGAGGGGAGCGTGGTGAGCGTGAACTACTCGCTGAAGGATCTCTTGGCGCGCGCCAAGCCGCCGCACCTGGCGTGAGGGTCATTGCGCCGCAGACAATCCACACGTGCTCAGGCCTCGATGGCTCCGCACGGCGCCGTGCAGCCCGAGCAGCGTCGGCTACCTACGGCGCGAGCGAGAGAGGGTCGGAGTCCCAGATCTTGACCAGCTCCTCTTCCTCTACCTCCTCTTCGTCCATGGTCTCGTCGAGTGTCAACACCGTTAGCGTTTTGCCGTAGTTCCCAAGGCCAATGACTTGTTCGAACAAGGTCAACGTCCGGACCTCCGTCGAACCACTCTTGGACCTTCACCGTGCCTTCGTCCCGATCTGCATCTGCGATGCGTCCCGGGTCTCCGACGAAGCGGTACGTGGTAGTGCGGCGTGGGATTGGTGTGCCACGCTTCAGCCACGTCAGCCCACGCAAATTACGGAACGTGTTTGACATGAAGCAGTATTCGATTGAGGTCTGGCTCGAGACGACAACAGCGACGGGCTCGTCTGTATGCTCAGCAAACCGGATTGCCGTTGCAGTCAACGAGGTTTTGCAAGTCGTCGCCAACCGTTGAATCGCGTCGAGCCCTTCACCGGCCACTCGAAGTGCTTGGACGAACAGCGACCTGGGCATCAGCAGCCCGGCGGCAAACTGGTCGGCTTCCTTCTCGTAGGGATCCTGGGACAGGTACCCGGCACGCGATACATGCACGCCGCTCGCATCGAAAACATGCTCATGGTGGCCACGCAGGAAGTAGTGTCCGAGCTCGTGCGCGACGCTGAACCGCTGAAAACCTTCGTTTGGTAGATAGGTCGCATATGCAATGGCGAACGAGTTGCCCGAGCGGATGAGCATCCCAGAGACGCCGCCCGTCGCTGGTTTCTCAACCACGTCGATGTCTGCTTCCCGCGCGATCTCGAATGGATCGACGGGCAGGCTAGATGTGCCGCGGTCGCGAACGAGTTGCTCAGCTTCGAGCGTGGCAAAATTCGGTCCCTGGTCCACCACCCTCTCCCTTCCGGTTGCGGGCCGCGAGCTGGGCCACGATGGTGCGTGCAACTTCCCGGTCGCTCGCGGAGAGGCGTTCAATGTCACGGTACAGGACGTCATCCGCAACTCCGCCGAGCGAGTCGGAACGCCCCACTAGATAGTCCGTCGTCACGTCCAGCGCGTTGGCGAGACGGCGGAGGTTGTCGAAGGAGGGGCGGCGCGTCCCGGTCTCGAAGTGCGAGACAGCCGAGGGCTGCAAGCGTGCCCGAGCGGCTAGCTCGGCCTGGCTGAGCTTGCGCAGTTCGCGGACCTGCCGGAGGCGCTCTGGAAAGACTTCAGACGGACGGCTTGACTCGGGCATGACGAATCCGTATAGTCGTCGCTGACGGTTTCGGCGCGTCCATGTCGGACGCTTTTTTCTTGGCCTCTGGCTAGACGGATCCGTCATGTATCCCGCTACGAACGCGGACGTCAAGGGAGAAAACACGTGGCAGATCGACAGGTTATGAAGACGGGCAAGGACAGCCGAGGCGACATCACCAAGCTCTGCCACCCCGGGGCAGCGTGGTCGCCGCGGGCGAAGAGCGAGGCGATCCGCGACATTGAGACGGGGGCCCACACGTACTTCGTGTCCTGGCCCGACGGGGTTCGGACCGAGGTTCGGGTCGTGACCGGGCCGACGGGTAAGTACCTGCGCACGGACCGGGACACCACGACCAAGAACAACCTGGGCGACCTCCCCGACTGCTGAGCTGAGGGGACCTTCGTGGTGCGGGCGGCGGTGCTTCGGCCGCCTCCCGCACTCGGTCAACGAGCGGAGAAAAGGGCAGAAAACATGGCCTACTTCATTGTTCGCATCGAGCTTCACGAGGCTTCCGCCTCCGACTACACCAACCTGCATGCCTTTATGGCCGCGGCTGGGTTCACCCGAACGATCGCGGGTTCAGACGGCAAGCGGTACGAGCTCCCGACGGGGATGTACTTCGCCGACCTCATCGCAGAGCTCACGGCGGTTCGGGATGCCGCCGATGCGGCAGCCGCCAGGACTGGGAAGGCGCGCAGCGGGCTCGTGACGCAGGGATCCAGCGCATGGAAGGGGCTGTCGGTCGCCGCATCGACCTCCATGAGCACGTGGTCCGATTACCGCTAGGACCGGCCCCCTCCTCCCCCGCCCACATCGCCGCCAGCCCCGCTCTCGCGCCCTCCGCCTTCCTGCGCGTCGAGCCAGGCGCTCGCCCGCCTCGCCACATCGTCGAGCCGATCCTCGTCCCACGTCGCCCCGGGGAACGGCAACACCTTCCCCCGAGCCCACGACGGCCCGGCGTGCGCCTCCACCAGGGCGGCCAGCGTCATGACCTTCGCGATCCGCTCCGGCCCCGACGCCGGCGCGCGGCGGAGCCACGCCTCCGCCCGTCGGGCCAGCACCTGCACCTCGTCGTCCGTGTCGAAGCGCTGCGGATTCAGCGCGGCGAGCGCGCCCTCCGCGTCGCCCGTGTCGAGGCACGCGTCCGCCGCCTGGACCGCCCACACCAGCTCGGTGAGCAGGACGGGGGCCTGCTCCTCGTAGCCAGGATCCCCAGGCTCGAGCTTCGGGAGGAGCACCGCCGCGAGCGCCCGGAGGTTGCACGATCCGCGGTGCTTCGCGGCCTCGGTGAGGTTGTCCTGCACCTCCTGCATGTCGCCGAGGTGGAGCGAGGCCAGCGCGCGCAGGTGGAAGAAGTGCTGCGCATGGTCCTCGTCGTCGTGGAACGACGCGCCGGTGCAGGGGGCCAGCGCTTCGCGCACCTCCGCCCAGCGACCGAGGTCGGCCACGACGTCCGCGTGGAGCAAGCGAACCCGCGGAACGTCGGCGTGGTGCTCCCAGAGCCAGTCGCACATGCGCGCGGCCTCGGCGTCGGCGGACTCGCTCGCGCCCACGAGGCCGCGCACGATCTCGACCATCCACTCGGCGCCCTTCTCGTCGGCTTGTGCCCGCAGCATCGGGGCGAGCACCGCGCGGCTCGAATTCTTGAACATCTCGCGCGTCTGCGCGTAAAACTCGACTCGGATGCCCGCGCTCCCGATGCAAGCGGGCGCCTCCACCACATCGTCGAGCCACAGCTCGGGCGCCGGCTTGTACGGGGGTAGGTCTGGGAGGGTAGTGCCGAGCGGCGCGAGGACCAGCGGCTCGTCCACGAACAGGACGACGTGGCGCGCCCCCATGTCGCGCGCGAGCCAGGTGCACGCGATCCCCTTTCGGCGGGCGACGACCTCGAACGTGCCCCCCGCCGGGCGAACCACGACAATCTCCCATCCGCTCGCTACGGTCACGTAGAGGAGCGCGATCAGGCCCGACTCCCGGCTCGAGACCAGCTCCACGACGGTGCCGCCCGCGAGCCCCTGGATGCGCCACGGCGCATGCGCGGGGCCCTCGGGGGGCACGTCGACGAGGAAGGCGCTGCCGGACCCGTCGCTCGGCGTCGTCGCGACAACGAGGCCCTCCCCCGAGGGGTGCACCGTCGCGCCCATGCTGGCGAAGCCCTGCGGGTTGAAGCGGCCGCCGGGCACGGGAGCGCCTCGATCCTCGTGCACGACGAGCCCTCCCGGGCGGCCGGGCCGGTAGCAGGCCATGCGCGCCTCGCGCGACCCGACCAGGGACTCGACGCGGATGATCTCGCCCAGCTCGCGCACCACCCGACGCTGCTCCAGATCGAAGACGTGCGTCGTCCCTCCGCGCTCCTCCGCGTCGAGCGGCGTGAGCCAGTAGAAGCGCGGCCGAAGCGTGGCGAGGTCCGCCGTGATCGCCGCGTGCCCCGGGCGGTGCCCCGCGGGGAGCAGCTCCCGCGCGAAGCGGAACAGCTCCACCGTGCGCCGCTCGACGTCGAAGGCGAGCAGCGCCCCGTTCGTGCACCGGAGCCACGCGACCTGCCCCATCACGTGCGGGATCACGGCTCCGACGGGCTCGGGAGCCCGGAGCAGCACGTCGGCCCGGACGGCCCGGGTGCCGACGTCGATGATGCGGATCCAGACCCAGCGGTCGTGCCCCTCGGCGAGCACGAGCGTGCGCCCGTCCTCCGTGAGCCAGGTCGGCGCCTCCAGCAACGCCTCTCTCCGGTCCGGGCACGGATCCTCGCCGAGTGACCGAGGCCCCTCGTGGATCTCCACGCAGAACGCCCGCTGGATCCCCTCCTGGATGGCCTGCCTCTCGGCCTCCCAGCGCGCCTTCTCCTCGCCCTCCGCCTCCGTCGCGAGCGCCTCGGCGAGCGCCCGCGCCTCGAAGAGCAGCCCCGCACCTCGCAGCCGCCCCACCTCCGCCGCGCACCGCTCCCGCTCGACGATCCGTGCGGCCCGCCCGCGCAACGCCTCCGCCTCCGCGCGCTCCGGCCCTTCGGCGAGATCCCGCAGCGCCAGCGCCTCGATTCGCCGGAGCGTCGCGGCCGCGTCGCCAGCGTCGAGCTCGCGCCGCGCCGCCCGGACCTCCTCGCGCGCCCGGGCCGCACGCCTCCCCCGCAGCTCCGCGTGTGCCTCCTGCGCGAGCTTCCTCGCCTCGGGCACCCGCTCCAGCGCGCCCTCGTGCGCCTCGATCACGTCGAGCGCCCCCTGCGGATCGTCGTGCACCCGCCGCCGCGCGCCGGCGAGCGCGAGCACCGCGTCCACCCGCGCTGCGGGCGCCACGCGCGTGGGCGTCTGATCGAGCCAGCGGAGCAGCTCGGCCATGCCCGGCGCCTCGACCCGCCGCCGCTGCGACACGGGAAGTTCCAGCCACCCGAGCAGCCCCTCCCTCGGATCCGCATCGCCGAGTCGCGCCTGCACCTCGGCCACCTGCGCCGCCTCGAGCGCCGCCTCGCGCGCCGCCTCCTCCTCGCGCGCTCGGCGATCGGCGGCTTCCTGCGCCAGCCTCCGCCGATCCTCCGCCGCCCGGATCACCCTGCGGGCCGCCTCGCTCTCCGGCCAGCGTGCCAAGATCTCGGCGGCCTTCTTCTCGGCCTCGGCCTGTTGCCCCGCCGCGCAGAGGCTCGCCAGCTCCGCCTCGGCGGGGCCGCGTGCGGCGGCGCGGAGGCGCGCGATCTCGTCCGACAGGCTCAGGAGCGACGGGTGCGCCGGAGCCCTCCGCCGGATCTCGGCCAGGTGCGCCGCCGCGTGCTCGGCGTCCCCCGCCGTCACCGCCCGCGCCGCGAGCGCGGCGAACGCATCGGCGGCCTTCGTGTCCTCCGCCCCGCGTAGCCAAGCGAGCGCCTGCTCCGGATCGCCGGCGCGCGCCTCCGCGACGGCGAGCAATCCGCGCACGTCGGGGCGGACCAGGGCGGCGCGAGAGAGGGAGGCTGGGAGCGCGAGCGCCCCGGCGTCGTCGCCGAGCGTGTCGACCAGGAGCGCGAGGAGCGCCGCCGCGGGCTCGGGCGCCCCGTCGCTCGCCGCGAGCGCCCGCTCGAGCGCTTGCCGGGCGCCCTCGTAGTCGTACGACGCGACCGCCTCGTCCGCGTGCCGGAGCAGCGAGTCCGGGCTCGCGTCCGCCGAGGGAGCGCTCTCCCCCTCGTCCTTCGGCGGCGGCGGGCGTCCCCTGCCGCTCGGACGGTCCGCGGGAGGAGGATGGCGTGGCGCCTCGGTGGACGATACGGGCCCGAGATCGAGCTGGAGCCGGACCCAGGCGCGCGCGTCCTCGTCGAGCGCGTCGAGGACGGCGTGGCACGCGTCGCGGTCCTGACCGCGGTGGCGGATCGAGACCGTGCCCTCGTGCGCCGGATCGGGGACGATCTCCAGCTCGGGGCCGAAGCGCCGAACGAGCAGGCTCTGGAGGCGAGACTTGAGCGCGTAACGCTGCTCGGCCTCGCGGGCGCCGAGGTCGCGGCCGGTGGGGTTCACCCGGTGGATGAGCGCGAGCAGCTCGGCCGCGGTGACCTTCACGCGGCCCGCGAGCACGTCGTCGGGGTCGAGCCGCTTCCTGTCGTCGGATCCTCGGTGCTTGGGCATGCGCACCGGGAAGGGTAGCCGGCGCCCCGATCGCCTCGCAAACCGCCCCGTCCTCCGAGCAGGACTCCGTCGCGTCGCATCCTTCGGCGTCCCCCCTGCTCCCGCCTGCGCTGGCTTTCGCGGTGGAAGCGGGGAACGGCTTCTCGGGATCCTGGGCTACATGCCGGTCCAGGATGTTGCCTTGCGCGCAGCGCCGCAAGACGACGAAGCGGTGGGGTATGCCCTCGTGAGGAGCGTCGGCCTTCCGGCGCTCCGGCTCTCCAACCTACTTGGTGCGACGATCGCGCAAAGATTCCATTTGTCGCTGGGGGAGCTCGGCTACCTCAACGCGCTCGCGACCCTGCTGGCGGCGGTCTCGGTGCCGCTCTTGCGAGAGACTGCCTCCGACGCCCCGTGAGGACGTCAGTCTTTTCCGGAGGCGCGCCGCGGACACATGGTCGCCGGCCTTCGCGAAGAGCATCTCGGCGGTCTGCAGGTCGTGCGCCGGATCGCTTCTCCCCTGCGGATCCGCGAGCTCCAGCGCCGCTCGGAGCTCCAGGAAGCACGCCTGATCGTAGGTCGAGTCCAGCTTGGAGACGAGCTTCTCTGCGGCCTCGAAATACTCGCGCGCGCGCTTGTGGTCGCCCCTCTCCATCGCCCATGTCGCGCCCGAGATCTCGGCCTGGGCGGAGTCGTCGCCTACTCCGAAGCGCGCGCAGACGCGCAGGCAGAGATCGATCAGCGTCAGGACCGCCTCGTCGGGCGGCTTGCCCCCGCGCGCGAGGGCCTCCTTCCGGCAGAGGGCGAGGTTGTACAGCGTGGCCTGCAGTGTAGCCAAGTCGCCGTTGATTCCCGACAGCGCCGCTGCCCGGAGGTGGTTTGCGGCGCCTGTCTCGGGGTCGCCGGCGCGCCTGGCGAGCAGACCCATCACGTTCACCACGGCGCTGAGCGAACCGATGTCCCCCCGCAGCTCGAGGTCGGCGGCCAGCTTGCCGAGCGAAGCCAGGGTAGCGGCCGGCTCCCCGAAGCGGTACCTGAGCGCCATGAGCGCCCGGATCCGAGCGCTCACCGCCCTGGACGGCGCGTCCGCGCGACCGCTCCAATGTTTGTCGAGAGCGCTCAGGAGCGCATCATCGTCGTCGTCGAACTGGGCGGCTGCCCTTGCGCGCAGCAAGGCCGACCACGCCGTCAGCGCTGGCTCGGCCTGCCCCAGCGTGGCGGGTAAGCGGTCGAGCCACCGCAGCGCACCGTCCGCGTCCCCTCTTTGAAGCGCGGCCGTTGCTTCGACGAGCGGCGAGAGCTCGTCGGCGACGTTCCCGTCGGGCAGCATGCCGAGCGTCCGGGAGCTGACCCAGGCGCGGACGGCCTCGCGGCTCGGATGGAACACGACGGCGCCGGGGGGGAGTGCGAGGCGCCACGAGCGCGTGCGCCCCTTGCACGCCACGGCGCGCCCCAAGGGGCCGTGGGCGAGCCCGTCGAGCTTGCGCGCAACCTCCTTCCCCACGCTGTCGAACTTCTTGTGGCGCCATGGGCCGACCCGGAAGAGCGATGCGGCCGTGACGAGCCCCTCCGTCGCGCCCTCCTCGGTTCGCGCCAGCGCCAGGAGCGCGTAGAAGTCGACCCATTGCCCGCCAAGCTCGCTCGTGCCGAGCCGGACGCGCTCCGCTTCGACGTCGACGACGAGCTTCATGCGGCAATCCTACTACGGAGCCGCGCGGGCACCGCGCCGGGCTTGTGAAGCCGTGTGAACGAGCGCGGCGGTCATGCTGCGCCAAGACAACACACGCGCCGCGGTGACCTGGCTCACAGGCCACCGCGGCCGGAAGCCAGTCACGCGACTGGAGAGGGAGAGGTCTTTTCATGACACGGTACATTCGACAGACGACGATCGTGACGTGCGTCCTCCTGGGAATGCTCGCCGTTGCCGCGTGCGGGGGAAGCGGCGTGCCCTCCGCAGCAGGCGGTGTCGGAGGCGCTCGCGGAGCGAGCGCTGCGTTCGACAACGGGGGCGGGGAGGAGGACGGTCGCGTCGGCGTGGCGCCGGAGGCGCTGGCGTCGACGTGCCCGATGACCAGTTGGCTCTGCGGGGACGACGGACTGGGAGGCGATCACTATACCCTGTGGCTCTGCACGAAGGGACAGGCACCGGTTTCGCCGCAGTCCTGCCCGTACGGCTGCCTGACGAATCCAGGGACGAACGACGCGTGCGGGCATCCATACGTCGCCAACGCGACCGTGATGAACGTGGCGCGCAACGGACATTTCGACGGCTTGGGGCGGCTGTTGTGGGCTGACGACCCCGTGCACGGGACACTGGGCGGCAATCACTTGCCCCCGGCGACAGGTCCCTCGAGCGTCTCGTATGCGTCGGAGTCGATCACGCAGTCGTCGTACGAGTGCGCCGGCTTCGCCGAAAGGGCGAGCGGCGCCCCCGTGACCGCGAGCTGGTTCCAGGGATGGCGCGCCATCGACAACTGCCCCGCAGCGGGCACGGTCGTCGCCACGTTCGACAGCAGTGGCCATTATGCGGGCCACACGGCGAGCATCGTGAACTGCTCGTCCACGACGCTCGACGTGTTCGATTCGAACTGGATCGACTACACGCAGACGATGACCAACTTGGATCACGTTGGCCGGCACAAGATCACCACCGGGACCAAGCCCGAGAGCAACGCGGGCAACTACTACGTCGTGCTGGGCTCACAGTTCTGCAACAGCGGCTCATGCAGCGCGTGCAGCGCGTGCAACACCGAGCAGGCGAACTCCCTCGCGATCAAGAGCGACAGCTCGTGCCTCGACGTGCCCGGGTGGAGCACGGCGAACGGTGTCGACCTCGATCAGTGGACGTGCAACGGCGGCAACAACCAGAAGTTCGTGTTCCTGGACGCCGGCGGCGGCTACTACTCCATCGTGAACGAGAACAGCGGCAAGTGCCTCGACGTGCCGAGCTGGAGCACGACGAACGGCGTGAGCATCGACCAGTGGTCGTGCAACGGCGGCGACAACCAGAAGTTCCAGATGGAGGACGCGGGCAACGGCTACTACTTCATCGTGAACAAGAACAGCAGCAAGTGCCTCGACGTGCCGAACTGGAGCACGACGAACGGTGTGGGCATCGACCAGTGGTCGTGCAACGGCGGCGACAACCAGAAGTTCAGGCTGTTCTGATCCTCGTCGAAGGCAGGAGGACTGCCGGTGCGCCGAGCCGGGCCCGCACGCGTTCGACCCGCCCTGCCGCGCGCGCCGCCCCCTCCTCGCGCGACCGGCGCTCGGCGGCCCCCTGCGCCAGCCTTCCGCCGATCCTCCGCCGCCCGGAGCACCCTCCTGGCCGCCTCGCTCTCGCGCTCCCCTTCGGCGCAACCCCTCCCTCCCGCCCGGCCGCCCGCCGCCGACCCCTCTTGAACATCGCCCCGTTCGGGGCGATGCTCGCGCCCTCGTGCCCGGCCCCAGCTCCCGCCCCATCGTCGCCCCCAAGAAGCTCATCGAGGTCGCCCTCCCGCTCGACGAGATCAACAAGGCCGCCGCCCGCGAGAAGTCGATCCGCCACGGCCACCCCTCCACCTTGCACCTCTGGTGGGCCCGCCGCCCCCTCGCCGCCGCGCGCGCCGTCCTCTTCGCCCAGCTCGTCAACGACCCGTCGTGGAAGTACACCGACGCCGAGCTGCAGAAGCCGGCGGTGAAGGCGGCGGTCACGCGCAAGCGGAACGAGCTCTTCACGCTGATCACCGCGCTGGTGCAGTGGGAAAACACCAACAACGAGGACGTGCTCGGGCGTGCTCGGGCGACCATCCGCGCGTCGTGGCGAGAGACGTGCGAGGCGAATGCGGATCACCCCGATCCCGAGGTGCGCAAGCTCTTCGACCCCGAGAAGCTCCCGCCCTTCCACGACCCCTTCGCGGGCGGCGGCTCGATCCCGCTGGAGGCGCAGCGGCTCGGGCTGGAAGCGCACGCGACGGATCTGAACCCGGTGGCGGTGCTCATCAACAAGGCGATGATCGAGATCCCGCCGAAGTTCGCGGGGAGGCCGCCGGTGGGGCCGATCGCGCCGGGGGAGAAGCAGATCAAGGCGAAGGCGACCGAGGACTGGTCGGGGGCGAAGGGGCTCGCGGAGGACGTCCGGAGGTACGGGGCGTGGATGCGGGCGGAGGCGGAGAAGAAGATCGGGCACCTGTACCCGAAGGTGAAGATCACCAAGGCGATGGTGAAGGAGCGGCCAGACCTCAAGAAGTATGAGGGGCGGGAGCTGACCGTCATCGCGTGGTTGTGGGCGAGGACCGTGGCGAGCCCCAATCCGGCTGTACCAGGAACGCATGTGCCATTGGTGTCCTTTTGGATGCTGTCAAGAAAAGGCGGCAAGGAGGTATGGGTAGAGCCCATCGTTGACGGGCACGCCTACCGATTCCGTGTTCGCGTGCGCGGACCTGGAAGCACGCCCCCCGGGGATGTCGAGGCTGGTACGAAATTGGGCCGAGGAGCGAGTTTTCGCTGCCTCCTGACTGGTTCGCCGGTGACGCCGGATCACATCAAGGCTGAGGGGCGCGCAGGACGGATGAATGCGCGTCTGTTTGCGATCGTGCTCGAGGGTGAGCGCGAACGCGTCTACGTCGAACCCCGGGACGAGGACGAACGTGCAACCGCCGCAGCGGAACCTAGCTGGAGACCCAGCGGCGATGTCCCCGAGCGTTTGACGGGGGGAACCTGCCATGGCTACGGACTGACGACCTGGGATAAGCTCTTCACTACGCGTCAACTCGTGGCATTGACAACATTCTCGGACCTTGTTCGTGACGTGTCTCATCGGGCTGAATCCGATGCGAAGCGTGCTGGGTGGCCTGATGACGAACTCGGACTGGGTGCAGATCCAATCCGGGCGTGAATTGATCGTGGCAGCGCAATGAGCAATGCAAGCGCAGTTGCTGCTTGCGTTAGTCCATTCAGCTCCGGCAATAGGGCGCGCATGAGCGAGATGGATCTGTCCGATGCGGAGCGCGCGGTGCGGGACTACAGGAAGAAGCTCGTCGAGATGCCTGCCGACGGCATCAAGCTGGCGACGGTGGAGTGCGAGGTCCGTGCCCTGACGGAGGCGTTGGGGAGGGAGTTGATGGCGGAGGCGCTCAAGCGCGCGGACACGGACGCGCCCGAAGTTCTGATCGACGGCGAATGCTGGGGAAACCGCCGCGTGCTGCCGGGCGAGTACGAGACGATGTTCGGTGCGGTGCCGTTGGACAGGAGCACGTACCAGCGGGGAGGCCGTGGACGCGTCGCGGTTCCGCTGGAGCTTCGCCTCGGGATCGTAGAAGGTCGCTACACGCCGAAGATGGGGCGAGTGATGACGCGGGCGCTCGCGGCCATGACCGAGGAGGAGGGCGCCGAGTTCTTGGCGGAGCTGGGGACCGCAACGGTGAGCAGCTCGACGCTCAGCCGGATTCCGCGCGCGATGGCGGCGCGGTACGAAACGCGGCGGGAGGTGGTGGAGGTTGCGGTGCGTGAGCGCGACGCGATCCCCGACGAGGCCGTGACCGTGCAGGTGGCGCTCGACGGCGCGATGGTCCCGCAGGATGGCGAGCATGCGCGCCCGCGTGGCCGAAAGACCGACTCGCCCGACCCACCACGGCACGAGCGACGCTACGGGCCCGTGGGAACAGATGCACCCGCGACGCACGATGGTCACCTGGGCCGGGCGTGGCACGAGGCCTCCGTAGGGACGCTGGCCTTCTTCGACGCCGAAGGCCGTCGCCTCAAGACCACCTACCTCGGTCGCATGCCGGAACCCAACAAGGCGACCCTCGTCGCCGAGCTCGGCGACGAGCTGGACGCAGCACTCGCGGAGCGGCGCACGCTGAACGTCGTCTTCGCGAGCGACGGGGCGCCCGCCCATTGGGATGCGCTCGACGCCATGGCGAAACGGATCGCAGCGGTGTGCACGGGCGACACCATGAAGCTCGTCGATGCTTTCCACGTCGCCGAGTACCTCGCGAAGGCCGCGAACGCGATCGGAGGCGACCGCTCGGCGAAGGCCGCGATCCTGGCTGCGACGTGGCGCGAGACGATCAAGGAGCAGGTGGACGGTGCCCAGACCGTCCTGCGCTCGATGCGCGCCTATGCCTCCGCTGTTCTAACGAAAGCCCGGCGAGAGGAGCTCGCCACCGCGATCTCCTACGTGGCGACGCAGCATCAGCTCGGCCGCATGGACTACGCCGAGGCCAAGGAGAAGCACTACCCCATCGGGACCGGCATCACGGAAGCCGCGGCAAAGACGGTCATCGGGACGCGTATGAAGCGCGCAGGCGCCCGCTTCTCGCAGCATGGAGGGCAGACGATTCTCCTCTTCCGCACGGCCATCCTCTCCAACCGCTTCGACGCACTCCACGCCGAACTCGCCTCAACCTACGCTGCCAACATCAAAGTGGCTGCGTGATCGCGCCCGTCGCGGATGTGCACCCACTCGGACTTGACGCCGGCGGCACGGGGGCACGTGCCTACGGGGAAGCTGCCGGTCTATACGCGGCGATTGCCGTCAGCCGTTTGGTCGACAGGAACAATACACTCTGTACTTGGAACAGTGGCCCTGCCGGGAGTCGCGCGAGTACGGGAGCATCAGCAACTACCCCATCGATCCGTGCGGCATTTTCACGTCAAGCAATTCCAATGACCTGGGACTTTGCCGAAGCGTCACCGTTTAGCGATTCAGGCGGCGGACTCGATAGCGCGTTGAGATGGATCGTGCCCGCTGTATCCGCCCTTGCTGCCCGTGGGAAAGGCGCATGCGCGCAAGCCGACGCACGCGCCGGCGGCATTCAGCATGCGGTGGTTAGTACCGATCCGCCTTACTATGATAATATCAGCTATGCCGAGCTGTCAGATTTTTTCTATGTATGGCAGCGCCGTGCGCTCCGCACGATGCTTCCTTCTCTGTTCGCGACAATCCTGGTTCCGAAGGAAGAAGAGTTGATCGCGAACCAGTTCCGTCATGGCGGTCGAACAAACGCGGAGCGCTTTTTTCTCGACGGCATGACCGTGGCGCTCTCCGGTACGGCGCGACAGGCTCACCCGGCCTTCCCGATGACGATATACTACGCATTCAAGCAATCCGAGACGGATGATGAGA
The DNA here is from genome assembly GCA_963827955.1 of uncultured delta proteobacterium. Lineage (GTDB taxonomy): Bacteria > Myxococcota_A > Polyangia > Polyangiales > Polyangiaceae > CAWHDJ01. The sequence continues at coordinate 833,083 of CAWHDJ010000019.1, forward strand.
CAGGAACATCGTCGACCGGGTGGGAGACATTCCTTGAGGCATGCCTTCGTGCTGGCCTTATGGTGCAGGGCACTTGGCCGATGCGAACGGAGCGCGGAGCGAGACCCGTAGGTGCCGACTCAAATGCACTGGCATCGTCGATCGTATTGGTCGTCGAGAAGCGCCCTGAGAAGGCCGGTACAGTTGCTCGCCGGGATTTCTTGCGCGAACTCGACCGCACGCTACCGACCGCTGTCGTCGACATGACGGCGGACCCCATCGCCTCCATCGCCCCCGTCGACCTCGCCCAGGCCGCCATCGGCCCCGGCATGGCCATCTTCTCCAAATACAAAGCCGTCCTCGAAGCCGACGGCTCCCCGATGAGCGTCCACAACGCCTTGATCCACATCAACAAGGCCATCGACGACTACTTCGCCCACGCCGAGGGCGACCTCGACGCCGACACCCGCTTCGCCATCGGCTGGTTCCAGCAGTACGGCTTCGAGCCCGGCGCCTTCGGCGAGGCGGACGTGCTCGCCCGCGCCAAGGGGACCTCGGTCGACGGCGTGCGCGACGCCGGCGTGCTCCACTCGGCGAAGGGGAAGGTGCGGCTCCTCCGCGTCAAGGAGTACCCGAAGGGCTGGGACCCGGAGACCGACGACCGGACGCCCGTGTGGGAGGCGTGCCACCAGATGTGCCGCGCGCTCGGCGAGAGCGAGGGGGACGCGGGCAAGCTGCTGGCGCGGATGCCCGACAAGCAGGACGCGATCCGCCAGCTCGCCTACCGGCTCTTCACGCTCTGCGAGCGCAAGGGCTGGGCCGACGAGGCGCGGGCGTACAACGACCTGGTGACGTCGTGGCCTGCGATCGTGGAGGAGAGCCGGAAGGCGGGGCTCAAGGGGGAGCAGCTCTCGCTGATTCGAGGCGGGCGTGCGCTCGCCCCGGTCCGGCGCATGGTCCGGTTTTTGCTCGTCGTGCTCGGCTTGCTCGGGAGCGCGGTCGCGCGGTCGCGGGGAGCGCGCAAATCCCAAGTGCTTGCACGCGGTTGCGACGGGATCGCGCACCGGAGCATCGGGGACGCGCTCCCGATGCACGGGGACGCGCTCCCGATGATCGGGGACGCGCTCCCGATGCACGGGGACGCGCTCCCGATGATCGGGGAGGCGCTCCCGATGCACGGTAACCCGTCCGCGAAGGGCGTACGGTTAGCGGGTAGAAGGCCGCCGTCGGCCGTGTCACGCGTGCGAGCGGAGGTGCTCGAATGCAGAAGCCCCGTGCTCGAAGGCCGCTGACATATTTCACGCGTCGCCGGTGGACCGAAGACGAGGCCCGCCAGGTGCTCGTCGCCTGGGAGGAGTCCGGGTTGGAACTCACCGCCTTTGCGATCGGCGAGGGGCTGGATCCGCAGCGACTCACGCGATGGCGGCGACGGTTGGCGGCGACGTCCTCGCCGACGTTCGAGGAGATCGTCCCCCACGTGATCACGGCGCCCATCGAGAGCGACGCCACGGCTGGGGTGGCGCGGGAGCGATTCGAGATCGTGTTGCCCTCCGGGCGTGTCGTGCGCGTGCCGGAGTCGTTCGACGCGAGCGCGCTCCGGCGGCTCCTCTTGGTGGTGGAGGAGGTCCGCGGGTGTTGAGCCTGCCGCCGAGCGTCCGGATCTTCGTCGCCACGCAGCCCGTCGACGGCCGGAAGGGCGTCGACAGCCTCATCGCGATCGTGCGCAGTGTGCTCTCGCAGGACCCGCTCAGCGGGCATCTCTACGTCTTCTTCTCCAAGCGCTGCGATCGCGTGCGCCTCGTGTACTGGGATCGCACCGGCTTTGCGATGTGGACAAAGCGCCTCGAACGCGGGACGTTTCACCCGACGTTCTCCGCCGATGGGAATCTCTCGGCAAGCGCGATCGATGCCGCCGAGCTCGGGCTGATCCTCGAAGGGATCGATCTTGCCGGAGCGCGCCGCCGCCCCCGTTGGGAGCCCGCCAAGGCTGCCTGAAGAGCGACCGCGCGAGCGCGTCGTTTTCTCTCTCGCTCAATGAATGTCGCTCCTCGACGTCACATCTCATGTCGTGATGTCCGCGCCGCCGCCTACGAGCACCTCGCCGTCCGCGCCGACGCCGCCCATGATCACCTCGCCGTCCGTGCCGGAGCTCGCTGAGGTCCGCGCGTGGATCGAGAAGATGATCAAGGCGCTCCGGTTCGTCGAGCTCGTCATCGCGGTCGTGGCTCTCATCGGTCGCATGCGGGACATCAACCTCGATCTGATGAAGCAGATCGTTCAGTTTCGCCGGGCGCGCCCGCGCTCCGAGACGCTGCGACGGATCGAGGCTCAGCAGCTCCTTCCCTTCATGATCGAGGGGGCGCGTCCGGCCAAGCCCAAGAAGCCCAAGCAGAGCCGCAAGGGCAGGCACCCGGGGCGCGCGGCATTGCCCGCACACCTGCCGCGCGTGGAGGAGATCAACGCGGTGCCGCCGGACCAGCGGATCTGCCCGTTGTGCGGGAGCATGATGACGACGGTGGGGCACGAGCTGTGCGAGCGCCTCGAGGTCCATCCGGCGCGCGTCTACGTGATCGCGCGCAAGGACGAGTGCGTCGCCTGCCCCAACGACGACACCATCGTGTCGGCCAAGCCGCCGCCGCAGATCGTGGAGCGTGGCAAGCTCGGTGACACGCTCATCATCGAGGCGGTCGCCGACAAGTTCATCGAGCACCAGCCGACGGAGCGTCAGAGCCGTCACTTCGCTCGCGACGGCGTTGACATCCCGCCGCAGACGCTCGGACGGAGCATGGCGGCGGGCATCGATCTGTACGCGCTCATCGCCCGCGTAATCGAGCGTGAGACGCTCGCGAGCTCGCTGCTCGGCACCGACGCCACGGGCCTGCCGGTGCTCGACCAGGACCATCCGCTCGGCATCCGCAACGGCACGATGTGGTGCTGGGTCGGCGACCAGAAGTGGGTGACCTTCTTCTATGCGCGGAACGGTGACGCGCAGAGCGTCAGGGACTTCCTCGGCGACAAGGTTTGCCGCACGGTGCAGTGCGACGGCACCAGCATCCTGAACTTCATCGAGCGCGCCGGCGGCAAGCGCCCGGGCTGCTGGGCCCATTATCCGGAGCCGCGCGTTATCCGGAGCCGACCTTGCGACGCGGCAGGGGTTGAGCCTCAGCTACGCAACCTGCTCCGGATAATTCGGCGTCACACTCTCGCCTGCCACGACGACGAGGGGTCATGCAGGGCCCATCCCTCGATCCGCTCGTCGAGCGCGTCTCGGCGCTGTGGCGCGCCGGCGGCCGCAGGCCGGGCACGATTGGCGTCTACCTCCTGTGGATCCGCCGCTTCCGCGAGCACTTCGGCGATGCCGCCGACGGCGCGAGGCTGACGCGCGCTCAGGTGGATGCCTTCTCGGCGGCCTACGCCGGGCCGCGAGGCGGCGGCCCGGCTGGCGCTCGGGCCCCTGCGCGCAACGCGCTGCGGGCATGGTCGTGTGGACTTCGCGCGCTCGGTTTCGCCGTTCCAGCGTGGGTCGAGCCCGCAACGCCGCGGGCCTTGTCGCCGATCTTGGCGAGGTTCGTGGAGCACCGGCTGAAGCACGGCGGGATCGCCCCATCTACCGTGCCCAGCGACGTTCGCTGGGTCTCCGCGTTCTTGGCGCACCTGCGCCAGCGAGGTCGCCGCCCCGACGGCGCCCGGCTCGTCGATGTCGACGCGTTCGTGTCAGCGTGCTGCGCACGCATGACGCGGAAGACGGTTGCGGGGATCTGCAGCACGCTTCGCGCTTTTCTGCGATTTCGCGTCACCGAAGGCCATCTTCGCCACGACCTCGCGTCCTCGGTCGTGGCGCCGCGCATCCGCGCAGCCGATCGGCCGCCGCGGGCGCTGCCGTGGAAGGATGTCCAACGCCTGCTGCGCGGGATCGACGTGCGCTCCACGCTGGGGCGCCGCGACTACGCGATGCTGCTGAGCATGGCGAGCTATGGCATGGGAGCGGGCGAGGTTCTCGGTATTCAGCTGGACGACATCGACTGGCAGGCGCGCACCCTTCGAGTGCGCCGCCCCAAGACAAGGACCGCCATCGTGCTGCCGTTGCTCGACCACGTTGCGCGGGCGCTTGCCGAGTACCTGCGCCACGAGCGGCCGGCGCACGCGGCGGCGCGCGAGGTCTTCGTCTCGCACAAGATGCCCTACGCGCGGCTGACCGCGTTGTCCGCGATTCGCCACCGGATCGTGAAGCACGCGGCCGCCGCCGGGATCACGGCGGCGTTCTTGGGCAGCCACGTGCTGCGCCACTCCCACGCCTGTCGACAGATCGAGGGCGGCGCGCCGCCGAAGGTGCTCAGCGACATCCTCGGGCATCGTCGCCCATCCTCGACGTCGGCTTACGTGCGCGTGGCCATCGACCGGCTCCGAGGTCTCGCTCTGCGGGTGCCCACATGAGCCGATTCGTCAGCCACCTCGCCGCGGAGCTCGACGCGTTCCTCGCTTTCAAGCGCGCGCTCGGGAGCCCGTACGCGCGCGCCGAGTTCACGTTGCGCAACTTCGACAAGTTCGTCCTCGGGTACGCGCGAGAGCATCGCCCCTTCCGCCTCGACGGCGCCGTGGCCGCCTGGCTGGATAGCCAGCGCAAGGGCCGCAAGCCCGTCTCGGTCACGGTGGATCTCGGCGCCGTGCGCCAGTTCTGCCTTCACCGGCGACGCCGGGACCCGGACGCGTTCGTCCCCGGGCGCGCGTGGGCGCCGCAGGCCACCAAGTCGGAGTTCTTCCCGTTCGTGTTCACCGAGGCCCAGGTCCAGGATCTCGTGAAGCGCACCGCCTCGCTCTCGGGGTCGCCGTTCCGGGGCGCAGCATTCCGCGCCCTCCTGCTCGTGCTCTACTGCACCGGCGTTCGCTTTGGGGAGGCGCTCCGACTGCGCATGCGCGACGTCGACGTCGACCGCCGCCTCCTCTTCATCGCGGAGAGCAAGGGGCGAGCGCGCTGGGTACCCTTCGAGACCACGCTGGGCCGCGAGCTCGCCCGCTACGCCAAGAGGCGCCGCGCGGTCGCCGAGGCCACGTCGGCTGCGCCCTTCTTCGTCGATCCTCATGGACGCGGGCTGGGCATCAAGAGCGCGTCGGACACGGTGCGCAGGCTGCTGCGCGCCGCAGGCCTCAAGCCGGCCAAGGGCCGAGTCGGGCCCAGGCCCTATGACTTCCGCCACACCTTCGCCGTGCACCGCCTCGTCCGATGGTACCGCGCCGGCGTTGATGTCAGCGCCCGGCTCCCCTGGCTGTCCGCGTACATGGGCCACAACGACATTCTCGGCACGGAGGTCTACCTGACAGCGACGCCGGAGCTGCTCACCATCGCCAGCGCCCGCTTCGCCCGGCTCGTCGCGCGCCGCCGCAAGGAGGCGCCGTGACGAGCCGGGCGAAAGACCCGCTCCTGGGGCTCGTCGAGTCCTACTTCGAGGGGCACCTCCGCCGGGTTCGCGGCGCGAGCGCACACACGCTGCGCGCTTACGCCCTGACGCTGCGGCTGCTGTTCTCCTTCCTGGCAGAGCGCTCTCACCGCTCGATCGCAGCTCTCCGCGTCGATGACCTCAATGTCGACGCTGTGCTCGCGTTCCTCGACCACATCGAGGCTACGCGGCGCAACACCCCCGCCTCGCGAAACTGCAGGCTGGCGGCCATCCGCGGCTTCGTCGCGCATCTCCTCCGCCACGACGTCGCGCGCGCGGCGCAATACCAGCGCATCCTGGCGATCCCGTCGAAGAAGGCCCGCCATCGGCCCGTGACCTACTGGGAGCCGGAGGTCGTCGCCGCCATCCTGGCGGAGCCCGATCGGGCGACGGCTCGCGGAGCCCGCGACCACGCGCTGCTGCTCTTCCTCTACAACACCGGCGCTCGCGTGAGCGAGGCGCTGGGCGTGCGCTGGCGTGACGTTCAGTTCACCCGCCCCCATCATGTCCGGCTGCACGGGAAGGGCGGCAAGGACCGCATCTGCCCGCTGTGGCCCGAGACTGCGGCCGCACTCGGGCGTCTGGAGCCCGCCGACAAGGATGCGGGCGCCCTGTTCCGCAACGGCGACGGCCGCCAACTCTCTCGCGACGGTGTCGCGCATCTGCTCAAAAAGTACGCGCTCTGCGCGCAGGGACGGCATCCAGTGCTGCGCCGATCACGCGTCAGTCCGCACATTCTCCGGCACAGCTGCGCCGTGGCACTGCTGCAGGCTGGTGTCGACGTGACCGTCATCCGTGACTACCTCGGCCACGCGAGCGTCGCGACGACCAGCCGTTACGTGACGAGCAACCTGCAGATGAAGCGCGACGTGCTGGACGCGTTCTGGAAGCGGGCCGGCCTGGCACGCGCGGCCCGCGCGCCGTGGAAGCCGAAGCCGGATCTGCTTCGGTACCTCACGTCCCTGTAGGGGCGCCACGATTATCCGGAGGCGCCGCTCGCCGAGAAGGCGGCGTCCTCGACGCGGAGCGCCTCACGCCGGATAACGCGTCGCTCCGGATAATGGGCCTTATGGGGCGCTCCCCATAAGGTGCACGGGCGCCGTCGCTTTGTCGCCTGCGTGCGCGCCGGCGACCCGCTCGCCCTCGTGCCGCTGCTCAAGCTCCGCCGCGTCTTCGCCGTCGAGCGCCTCTCGGCCGCGCTCGGCGAGACGCCCGAGCAGCGCCTCCTTCGTCGCACCGAGTACAGCGCGCCGGCGATCGCCGAGCTGCGCGCGTGGATCGATGAGAATCGCGGTGTCATCCCACCGAAGACGCCGCTCGGCCAAGCGATCGGCTACCTCCATCGCCAGTGGAAACGCCTCGTCTTGTTCCTGACGGACGGGCGGCTCGAGCTGACGAACAACCGCCTCGAACGCGAGCTCCGAGCGCTCGTTCTCGGCAGGAAGAACTGGCTGTTTGCCTACGGCGATCTCGGCGGCAAGCGGACGGCCACGATCCTGACCGTCATCGGCACCTGCATCGCGCATCGGATCAACCCGCGCGCGTACTTGCACGCCGTGGCGAAGCTGATCGTGAATGGCTTTCCGAGCGCCCGCGTCCGCGAGCTCCTGCCGGATCGCATCGCTCTGCTGCACCCGGAGCTTCGGCTACCGTCCCCCGCGGCACGCCCACCGCTGTCGCTGCCCGCTCCTTCGTAACCACGAACGCGACCGCGGCGCCGGATCAGAACCCGTCCATCGCGGAGCAGAGACCGATTCGCAGGTCGTCGAGCAGCTCGATGCGACGCCGGCTCCGCGTTGCGTCGGTGAGGTGCTCGACGAGCGTGTAGATCTCGTCGAGCTCGTCGACCGTGGCCTGCACCATCAGCGCCTGCTCGAGGTCGACCGCGGGGCTGCCGCGGGAGACGACGGCCCGCAGGGCGGGGAGGTGCATCGTGGCCTCGAGCAGGATCTGGCGCTCCTCGTCGTCGATCGCCCACACGCGGAGCTTCTTGTTGCGCGGTACGAAGGGCGACAAGTCGTGGGCCGTGCCCTCGAATCCGGTGATGTCGCCATGGTCCCCGCACGCGAGGCACGACCAGACCACGTGCGGCGCGACGAGGTGGCCGACATAAACGCGGCCGCTGCAAGCTCGGCGCCCGACGCGGCCGATGCATCGCACCGCCGACCGCCACGGCGCCGCTTCGCGCCGCGACGTCGCGGCCTCGACCACCTCTCGGGTGAACCGCGCCCGCTTCGCCGCGACGGCGGAGCCCTGGGGCGCGTCCACGGAAGGGAGGTCGCGGAGGTCGGTGATCCAGGTCGGCATGCGCGCGATGCAACCACGACGCCGCGGCGTCTGCTATCGGCACGGCAGCGCCGCCAACCATGGCGGCGGGCCAGGCTCAAGGCAGGACCGCTACGCCCTTCGCGGATGGGTTACGATGCACGGGGACGCGCTCCCGATGATCGGGGATGCGCTCCCGATGATCGGGGATGCGCTCCCGATGATCGGGGATGCGCTCCCGATGATCGGGGATGCGCTCCCGATGATCGGGGGCGCGCACCTGAGCCAGAACCGCGCATTCTGCGTCGCGTCATCCCCGCGATCGACCGCTCAGCGCTCGCCGCCGCCCCTCCTCCTTCTACCTGCCGTCCGCGCCGGGCCACCCGAAACCTCCCTCCACGCGGCCTCGAGGGTCCCCGTCGCGTCCCCCTCCACCGCGAACGCCTCCAGCTCCCCGAGCCGCCCTTCCAGGAACAGTTGCGCCCCACCCGGCAAGCCCGAGACCTCCGCCCAGAGCCACAGCACGGCCTCCTCACCCCCCTCGTGCCGAAGGCGAACGTGACCGGACCGCGCGAGCGCCACGCGGATGGCGCCGTCCTCCCACACCGCCTCACCGGCGAGGACGCCGCCGTCCGACCAGGTGCGGAAGGACGGCGGCGCGGCCGTGGCGAGCGGCGAGAGGCCCAGCCTTTCGAGGAGGGTGCCGAGGCGGAATAGCAGGGCCCGCACCGGGATCGGCGCCGCGAGCTCGACCCACGGGGGCGGGCGATCACGCTCGTGCGCGCGCACCGCCGCGGCCCGGATCTCGCGGGCAGGACGCTTCCACGACTCGAGGCGCCGCGATGGCAACTGGCCCTCGACGAGGCGAAGCTCCCCGCCCTCGCACCGGGCCCTCCCGCGTAGCTTGCGCAGACCGTTGAGGACGCGGTGACGCGCGGTCGCCCCGCTGACGCCCTCGTCGTCGGCGATCTCTTCGTAGAACGCCTCCGGCTCGTCGAGGAGGCCGAAGTACCTCGCGACGGCGCTTCGGTGCGGCCGGGGCAGCGTCCATAGAAGGTGCGCGAGCACCCCGGCCTCCTCGCGCCGGAGGAGGTGCTCGAGCGGGTCCGGCGCCGGCTCGGGGTGGAGCGTGCCGCGGCCGGTGAGCGCCCGGAAGCCCTCCAGGAAACCCTCGTCGCGCTTCTCTTGCGTCCCTGCGGGGCGCGGCGCCTCGACGTCCCGGAAGAGCGCGCGGACGAGGTGCCTCGCGTCATGCCGGCAGGAGGGCAGGTCCCGCACGTCGGCGTGCTCCAGGAGGAGGCGGTGCGCGGCGCCCTCCGGGAACGCGCGAGAGAGGAGCGCCGCGTAGCCGGCGGTGGTGGAGGGGACGCCGAGCCATCGCAGGAGGAAGCTGCCGCGCCCGGAGAAGAGGGGGTGCTCGAAGCGGGCGCGGCGGAAGGCGAGCAGGTTGCACGGCGCGAGCGGGGAGAAGTCGCGGCTCGCGCTCAGCACCGCGCGTACGTCCGCGAGGTTCGCGCCGTCGAGCTTCGGCGCTTCGAGGCGCGCGGAGAGCACGATGCGCTTCTTGAGCATCACGCCCGCGATCGGCGTGCCCGGCGTGCGGTCGATCGTCGCGTCGCCGCCGCCCGCGTCGTCGGGCTGGCCGAGGAGGTCGCCGCACGTGTACTCCCGGCACGATCGCCCGAGAGCTCCATCGGCAGGATGGGCAGCTCCGGCAGGCCCTTGGGCAGGAGCACGTAGATGCGCGCCTCCTTTCCCTCGTGGCGGGTCATCGCGCGGAAGTACTTCTGCGTGGCGCGCACGCGCGAGAGCGTGGGGGCGAGGTCGAGGAGCAGCTTGCATCGGGGGCTGTTCCAGCCCTCCACGAGCACGCCGACCTGGATCAGCGTGTCCACCGTGCCCGCCTCGAAGCCGGCGAGGATCCGTGTCCGCTCGGCGGCGCTCGTGTCGCCGAGGACGAGCGCCGGAGCGGGCGCGCCCGCGGGGCGATGGGCGAGGAGGTACTGCAAGAGGTCGTGCGCCTGCTGCCGCGACGCGCACGCGATGAGCGCGGGCATGCGCGCGTTCGCGCCGCGGTAGCGGAAGACCTCCACCGCGCGCGCGAAGGGCGCGGCCGACATCACGCGCCCGAGCGCCGCCTCCTCGTAGTCGCCGGCGAGGATCCGGACGCGCGATCCCTCGGCGTCGACCTCGGCGACCCAGACGCGGGCGGGCGCGAGCAGGTCCAGCGCGAGCGCCTCCTCGAGCGTGACCTCGTGGATGAGGCGCGGGAAGAAGCGGCACAGGACGCGCGCGTCGTCGTAGTCCGGCGTGGCGGTGAGCGCGACGCGCACCGCGCCGGGCGAGAACCCGCGCGCGAGCAGATCCATGCGGGCGGCCGTCATCGCGCGGTGCGCCTCGTCCGCGAAGACGAGCGCCGAGCGCGCGATGGGCTCGGGCAGCGCGCCGCGGGCGTGGTCGCGGAGGAGGATGGCGTAGGTGGCGACGTTGACGCCGTGCGTGACGAGATCCTTCCGCTCGCCGCACCAGGCGCCGATCGGGACGCCGGGCATGATCTGCGAGGCTCGCGCGCGGTCTGCGCGACGAGCGTCCGCGTCGGCACGATGAACGTCGCCGTGACGGCGGCGCGCGCGAGGACGTGCGCCGCGATGACGGTCTTGCCCGTGCGAGGCGGCAAGATGATGCGGCCGAACCGGCTCTCGGGGGCCTCGGCGGAGGTGGGCCGGGTCGCGAGGTCGAGCAGGAAGGTCGCGAAGTCGCGGAAGACGCGCGCCTGGTCGGGCCGGAGGGCGTGGCCCGAGGGGGGCGGGGCGCCGTCGCCCGTGACATCGCCGTCCAGGCGCGCCGCCGCGCGGGCGATCCGCGTCTCCATCGGGACGCGGTCGCCGTCGGGCTCGAAGCGCCGGACGTATCCGCCCGAGCTTCCCGACGTGGGAGTCCCTGTCTGCGGGGCCGCCGCCTTCACGCGGGAAGGATGCCGTACCGCGGCCGGGGCGTGAACTTCTCGTGGGTCGCCGGTGTCGGTTCCAGTCAGCCCTCTTCGCCGGGGTTGTCGGGATCGAGGCCGAGCGCCACGAGGCGTGCGCGGTCGGCGGCGGCGCCGGGCTCATCCCCTCGGAGGACCCGCCACGCATAGCGCATGGCGAGGAGCACGCCGCCGTCGGGGACCGCGGCCAGCGCGCGGTCGAGCACGGCGGGCACGACGCCCTCGCCGTCCCCCCGCTCCACGTGCGCGCGGACCAGCTCGACGTACACGTCCTCGGTCGACAGGCCCAGCGCGATGGCCCGCTCGAGGTCGTCAATCGCGGCCGTGCACCGCTCCCGCCTCTCCTCCTCCGGCTCCTGCCAACTGGGCTCGGCTTCGCGCCGCGCTTCGGCGAGCCTGCGCTTGCAGGCGGCGCGGTTGTAATGGAGACGGGGGACGGGCACCGGCGCGAGCGCGAGGCCCTTCTCGACGTCGGCGAGCGCCTCCGCGAGATCGCCGAACTCCAGTAGGTAGTCGCTCCGCTTGAGGCGAATGGCCACGTTGGCGGGGTCCAGCTCCACCGCCCGTGCGAGGTCGGCCTTCACCGTGAGTCGCCCCGCCTCGCCCTCCTCACCGTCCCGGAAGATGGCGCGGAACATGTGCGCCATGGCATGGCCGGGGGCGAGGTCGATGCCGCGCGAGAGGGCCGCAATCGCGCCTCGCCGGTTGCCGAGCATGCCGAGCGCCCTGCCCCGACCGACGTGCGCCTCCGCGTCGCGAGGGGCGTTCGTGAGCGCGCGGTCGAAGTCCCAGAGCGCGCGCTCGTGGTGGCCGAGGCGGAGCAGCACCTCTCCACGGGCGACGCGGAAGTCCACGTACTTGGGCGCGAGCTGGACGGCCCGGTCGAAGGCCGCGAGCGCCTCCGCGTTCTCGGCGCGCGCGGCGAAGATCCGGCCGATCTGGTAGTGCGCGTCGGGCCGCTCCGGGTCGATGGCGATCGCGCGGCGGTAGTCGGCGAGCGCGCGGTCCAGCTCGCCGAGCGCGATGTGGTACCCGCCGCGCTTCTGGTACGAGATCGCGCTGTTGGGCTCGAGCGCGAGCGCGCGGTCGACGTCGGCGATCGCGGCCTTCGGGTCCGTCCTCCCGAGCCAGTCGGCGCGCGTGAGGTAGTTGCGCGCGACGTCGGGTACGTCGGCGAAGAGCTCCTCCCACTCGGCGAGGCCACCCGCGACGTCGCCGCGCAGGCAGCGCTGGAGGGCGTGCAGGCACCGCATCGCCGCTCGGATCGTGCGCGCCTCCTCCGGAGGGAGCTCGTCGCAGGCGGCGATCGCGGCTTCGAGGTCCATCTCCTCGATGTCCGCCATCGTGCGTGCCAGCCCGGCTTCCGCCTCGGTCTCGCGCCGCTGCGTCGCCGAGGCGCGCCGCTCCGCCTCGGCCGCCAGGCGGCGCTGGACGTCGCCCACGATCGAGACCACGTTCTCGTTGGTGGGAGGCTTTCGGGTTGGCTTCTTCTTGGGCCGGCGCACGGTGCTCAGGATAGCCCGGGGGGGCTCGCCGTGGATCAGCGCCGCCCGTCATCGCGTGGCAAGGGTGAACGGCTGACGTCGGGGGCCCTCCCAAGCACACCGGGCATCGGCTACTCTCCCTGCTGCCCGACAAACTGGAGGGTATCTCGTGGAATGCCTAAGCAAGCGCTGGTCCTCAGTCTCCTTCGCCCTCGCCCTGTCGGCCGTTTCGATAGCTTTCTCGGGTAGCGCGTGCGCTCCCCCGAAAACCGCTGACACATGGCGCGGTCTCAACGCGCTGCGTGACGACGAGGTCTACGAGTGGACCGTGCAAGGCGGCGCGTCGCCAGGCTTCGGGACGCCTCGACACGTTCGACTGGTGCAGGTCGCAGCCCGCTGCTCGGACGAGCTCGCCACGGCCCAGTGGCGGCAGGACACGGCGTTGCAGTTCGACGCCACGGCCCACTTCGACAACTGCACGTTCAAGGGCACCCTGGACTACATCGCCTCCCTGCTCGCGCAGGTCGATCGCCGCGCCGGCCAGGCTGCGCCCAGCGAGGGCGATGTGACGGAGGCGATGTCCCTGCTCGGGCGCGCGCTCCACGCCATCCAGGACTTTTACGCGCACTCGAACTACGTCGAGCTGATGGCCGCGAAGAACGCGCCGTTCGGCGAGGATCTCGTCCTTCCCGTCTGGACGCCCGCCGGTGCGCAGGACGTGCTGGACCTGGCGCAGAACGGGGGCTTGGTGAGCGGTCGCGTCTGGTGGGACTCGCCCAAGATGTGCGCGAGCACGGTCCAGACGCACGCGGAGCTCGCCAAGGACGACGAGGGGACGCCCTCCGGGAAGGTCGTGCTGCCCAACTGGAACCGCACCGGGTACCGGGCGGCGTACCAGCTCGCAGGGTGGGCGACGCTCCAGTTCCTGCACGACATGTACGCCCACTGGCCGGCGCTTCAACGGTTCTGCGGTCCCACCGTGGACTACCTTGCTCCCGCCGACCACCGGCCGGACGTCCCGTGATCCAGCGTGGGATCGCCCTGGCGCTTGCGACCGCTGCCGTCGTGAGCTGCGCGGGCCCCGCTCCGCCAGTGCTCCCCGCGCCCGGCCCCCCGCCGGCAGCGTCCACGGCGTCCTCACGCGCCCCGGCGCCATTCGACGCCTGGCACTACCCGAGCCCCCGATGCCGGCGCGACGAGACGCTCCGGGAAGATGTGCAGGGGGCGCTCACGCGCATCCTGAATGCGCTGCGCCGATCGCGCGCGCCGGTCACGTGGGAAGGTGGAGGCGCCGTCCCGTTCCAGAGCATCGCGATCAACGACGGCGGCGTGGACACGGGCATGCTGCACGTCGAGCTCGTGCGCGACGCGGCCCGGGACGCGGTCGACGCAGAAGGCTGCCCGCGCGGCGAGCCAGCGAGCGCGGACTCAGGCGAGCGCGACGAGCGAAGCGTCGACGCCCTGTGCCAGGCCCTGCCCGTCGCCGGCGTGGGCATCATCCGCTGCTCGGCGGAGGGGCTGGCCGCGCTCACGGCCGAGGACCGCCGCCGGCAGCGGAGCAGCCCGGCGCTCATCTACGTGCTTGCCCACGAGCTCTCGCACCTCGTCCACGGTGACGGACGGAGCTTCCTGCCCGCTGCGCAGGTCGTCGACCTTGCCGTGCCCGCGTCCGCGAAGTGGAACGTGGTCACCCTGGGGTGCGATCCGCGCAGCAAGCGCACCGCTGCGACGCTGGCATACGAGCGACGCGCCGACGAGGACGCGATGAAGGTCCTGGAAGACCTGGTGCTCGCGGACGCCGCGGGTGATCCGCCGCAGGACGCGGCAGTGTCGATCGCGAGCGCGAGCATGTCCGTGTGGATTGCGGCCGAGTCGGTGCAGCGCTGGGCACGGCGCTGGGAGCACGGCGCCATGCTGCCCCGTGCCATCGTCGAGGCCCCGCTCGCACCTGACGACGCGTACGTGCGCTGGTCCGTGGACCGGGTGCTCTGCGACATCCTCACGGAGACCCATGGCTACGTCATCGTGCCCACGTTCAACGGCACGCACCCCTCCGAGCCCGAGCGTCTTGCGCTCATCTCCACGGGCTTCGCCCGCGTCGCCCCGCGCTTCCACCCGGTCGCCGGAGCCTTGCCGGACCACGTCCAGGAGATGACCGCGCGGCTCGGAGGCATCAACGCCGTCGTCGACCAGCAGCAACGCGCTTACTACGAAGCGTTCGGCACCACCCTGTGCTCACGCACGGACCGCAACGACCGCCCTGACTGCTCCTCGGTCGCAGAGGTCAGCCCCGTACATCCCCCGAGCTGCCCTGACCTCACGGCGAGCCTCACGGAGCAGGACCTCACCCTCGAACCGACCTCGCTCTCGATCCGGACCGGCAAAGACGCCAGCATCCAGGTCGACGGGAGCGTTCGCACGGCCCTGGCCCTCGAGGGGGGCCGGCTCTTCGCCGGAACGGTCTCCCCGGCGGTAGCCGTCATCGTCGGGCCGAACGGCGCGACCGCCGCCTGGAAGCTACCGTGCGATCCTGTAGCGGCGATCGAGGGCGCGGCCGGCGTCTCCGTGCTGTGCGAGCAGCCGTTCGGGCTTCTCTCGATGAACGACGCAGGCCATGCCCACCTCCGCGTCGCAAACCACGTCATCTATGACGGCGAGGCGGTGGAGACCGGAGCCCTCAGAGGCGGCTGGTTCGGGAGCGTGAACGGCGTTCTCCACGCGACGATGCACCTGCCGCTCGCCGGCAAGTCGACGACCCTGCGCTTCGACCCCGACGGCATGCGTTCGGCCAAGCCCTGGCGTAGCGGCGGCTGCGAGCGGCTCTTCGCCGGGATGGGCATTTTCCGTTTTCAGCCCGACGGGCCCCTGTTCGGCTCGACGTGGTCGTCGAAAGCGACCTCGCTGGTGGCCGGCTTCGACGCCTCGTTCGAGCGGATGTCGATGCTGGCGCACCCCACCGGCGAGCCGCAGGTCGTCGCCTGCGGGCCCGCGAACGTGCTCCAGAAGCTGGTCTGCGCCGACGTCCGCGGCGCGCTCTTCAATCCATTCGCCGCCGGAGCGCGCAACGCGCTGATGCGTTTCACCGCGTCCCCTTTGCTCTCCAAGGCGCGCGCGCTGCGTGGGCGCGTGTGCTCCACGGCAGGCGGTCTGTACGTGCAGACGGTCGGCACCGGGGGTGACGCAGACGTGAACGAGGTGTTCGTCGCAAGGGGGCCGAAGTCGGGGTTCCAGAAGGTGTTCAGCGATCCGCGACCGGAGCCGGAGCTGAGCTGCGATACGCACGGGGCGACGGTCGTGGTGGGCGACGCATCTGGGTCGAGGGTTCTGCGGTTGTGAGGTGCGCGCCGGGTCTCGAAGAGGGCCGAGGAGGGCCGACGAATGGTTCTGGCCGGAGCTGCCCGACGTAGGCACGTTTCGTGGCATGCTCGATCCGATGAACGCGCCCTTGTCTCAGCGCCCCCTGACGGGGTGGATCGAGCAGCGCACGGCGACCGGGATCGCGATCGTGATCACGCCCCGTCGCGATGCGCCTGTGCTGCTGTGTACACTCGTGGCAGGCATGAACGTGGTCGTGCTGTCGCTTGCTCTGCCAGCGGACGCACCCCTCCTGATACGGCTCCTCATCCTGCCCTGTCTCGCTCTCCTGTACGGCGCCCTGGTCGAGGCCATCGACGTCACCTGCGTCGTGCTCGAACCAAGCGGCCTACGCCGCATGAACCGCCCGCTACCCGTCCCCTCGGACTTCGCCTGGCCGCTCGAGGATCTCGAGTGCTTCGAATGGAGGCGCACTGCGCGCGCGGTGTCCGGAGGGAGCGTGGCCGTCGACTACCTGGTCGAGGCGGTTTCGCACACCGGCGTGCATCGGAAAATTACTACGTTCGGCGACCAGGAAAGTGCTGTTCGAGCCGTGCAGACGCTCAAGGATCGGCTCGGCGAGGTCCGTGCCCTTCGCGGTGTGTACCGTACACCACCCGCGTGACGCTTGCGTTTGCAGGGGCATGAGCTTCTTGCACGTCGTGCGCAGGCGAGGCTCGCCGTGGATCAGCGCGCGGGGGGCAGGCGCCCGCTCCGATGGAACGCGGCTTCGCGCTCGAGCCTCTTCGCGCCGGCCTCGTCACCCCGCGCGCGCCGGCATCGTGCCAGGCCTTCGAGCGCGCCGGCACACCGTGGATGAAGGGCGATCGCCTGCTGGAACGACACCTCCGCCTCCTCGACGCGCCCGAGCTCCAGGAGGCAGATGCCCCGCAGGTGCGCGGCGGATGCGGACGGTGCTTGTCGCCCGGCCAGCATCTCGAAGTGCGGGAGCGCCTCCTCGTAGCGCTCCATGATCGCGAGCTGCAGCGCCAACCAGTGGCGCGCCTCGTCGTCCTCCTCATCGAGGACGACCGCGAGGCGTAGCTGCTTCAGGGCCTCCTCCCGGCGCGCAGGATCCTCGGCGAGAAAGGTTGCGATGCGGGTCCACACGTAGCTCGATCCGGGGAAGGTCTCCACCGCTTCCCAGTAGAGCGCCTCACGCTCCTCGCGCGTCATGCCGTTCCACGGGTCAAAGGCTCGATCGCACAAGAGCTTCGCGCGGAGCTCGTCGCCGAGGTGGGGGAGCGCGGGCGGCGGCGCGTGGTCTGCGATGGCGCGGAAGAGCTGGGCCGACTCCTCCACGAAGCGCATCACGCCGCTCGTTGCGCTCCAATCTCCGGGCATCCGGGGGAGCGCGTCGCGTGCCTCACGCAGGCGCGCCTCGGTCTCGTCGGCGATGCGGCGGAGGGCGGCGTCCGGATCGGTCGACATCAGCGATTGGACCTCGCGGGCACTCGCGCTCATGCGCGCCATTTCCTGCTGGAGCATCGCATGGACGGTCCGTCCGAGCGCGTACGTGAGCCGGGCGTGGATCTCCGGCCAAAGCGCCGACTCGGCGCCATTCGCCACGATCTCGGCCAGCTCGACGGGGGAGTAGCGCCGCAGGTCGGACCGGAAGAAGCGCACGTTCGCCATGTGGAAGTCGAGCTCGTGGGCAGCCCGCGAACGGCTGGCTCGCCACGCTACGACCTCCGCGATCGCGCATGCCGCCCGCAGCTCGAGCTCGATCTCCGCGGCGGTCTGCCGCTCGCCGGCTGCCGTGCACACGTCGAAGGTCTCGAACGCGCACGAGAGGCGCTCGAATCGTGTCGTCCCGCGGGATCCGGCGTCCTTCTTTCAGGTCCCTGAAGGCGTTCTTGGTGATCCGCGTTCGCTTGCAGATGATCTCGTCCGTGACGTGCCCGCGCGCCCGTCGGCGAAGATCGCGCAGGCAGCCTCGCAAGCCAGGCTCGCGGGCCCACTCGCCGAACCGCTCCACCACAGGATGCACCCGGGCGAAAAGGCAGAGGTACGCCGCGCAGCGAACCTCGACGTCGAGGAGCTCGTTCTGTGCGAAGAGCGCCGCGATACCTTCGCATTGAAGCTCCGGGGCCATCTGGTTCACCCAGCCGGCGCCGCGGTCCCAGCGGTCGCTCACCCCCGTGAGCGCGGCGATCACCAGGCTGCCGTGCATGGCGGCCTCGTCGGTCGAGAGGCCGCGTGCGGCAAGGTACGAGGCGGAGAAGAGCGTCCGGACGATCGCCTCGATGAAGGCCGTTCGCTTGTCGTCGGTTACGACCGGTTCGGCCGCCGCAAGGCGCTTCACCGTCGCTCGCGAGAAGGTCTCGCCCCCGGCGCGCACGTCCCCGAGACGCAGCGCCGAGGCGGCGACGCCGAGGAACTCCGCGCTCAAGGGGAGCTGCCGCGCCGCAGGTCTCCGGCGGGGAGATGAAGGGGGTGGGAGGGGCCCGCGCATGTCGGACCCCTTCAACGCTCGGGCCCCTCCCATTGGTTCAGCCCTTCCCCTGCTTCTGCGGAACAGGCTGGGCCGGCGTGGCCGGCTGGGGCTCCGCCGACGGCGGGGGCGGGGCGTTCGGATGGCCGAGCGCGATCCGGTTCGCCCGGTCGGCCTGGTACTGCGGGCTCGTGGGGTTCTTCACGACGGACCGCTGGTCGTTGGGGGTGGGGTGGTGCTTGCTCATGTCGGTTCATCCTCCTGCGGCCTCCGCGTGGAGCCCGCACCGAAGAGGTAGCTCTGGAGCCGAAGAAGCGGCAGGTCAGTTCCGGGCTCAGCCGGGCGGCGTGATGGTGAGGGGCCGTGGGCGGAACGGCCCCACGCAGGGGGAGCCGGAGGCCGCGCATGCGCTCCGCCGCAACGACTAACGGCACGTCTTACCGCAGCGCGCGGGAGAACGGCTCTAGCCAGTGGAAGAGGGGGCTCGCGATCTGCGGATACTGTGCGGCGGCGACGCTGAGGAGTGGGATGACGCCCCATGTGATCACCCGGAGCGCGAATGCCCCGTCGATCGTGCAGCTCCCCGGGCTTCGTCCCGCTGATGTGGCTGAGTAGCGTGCTCCAATCCATGTTCACGAAGATCCAGAAGCCGGCCGCGACGATCGAGCCCATGACCACCCAGATGCAGGTGAGCAGGAGCCGGTGCGGCTCGAAGGGGTAGCTCACGAAGGCGAGCACAAGAAGTAGTGCGCAGCAGGTGAGCGTGTAGAGAAAGTACCGGAACTGCCGGACGTGGCGGTTCACGAGCACCGCGACGGTCGTGGCGACGAACGACTGCGCCTCGCGGAGCCACGCGATTTGCGGGGGCGAAAAGAGACCTTCGACCGGCGTGAGCGCGTCCGACGGCGAGGCTTCGCCGTCCTCAGGCTTCCTCGCGCGCGCGGCTTCCGGGGACTCCTGTTGGTTGTGCTCCTTCGCCTCGGCGATCCCGTCCGCGCGCTCATATGCCGGGGGGATCGCACATCGAATCGCCCTGCCAAGCTCTCTCGAGAATCTGCACCACCGCGCGGGCAGCCGTCAGGACATCCTGACCGAGCACCTGCGCCGTCGGGGCTCCGTGCATGGGATCTCCGGAAAAAGAGAGCGCGTCGTCTCGTGCCTTCCGCGCCGAGACATCCAGAGCGGTGAGCCCGTGGGGTACCCAGCACAACAGGGTACGCGCACAGTGAATGAGCTCCTCGAACTTCCGCGAGCACCCGACGACGCGGAGAAGGTCGTTCGGCGACCGCGAGATCGAGATCGTCGAGGGGCTCGCGCACGAACGCATCGACGCGCGCGAACGCCCGGCCGAGCGGGTGCTCCATGATGCGCTTGAGAAGGTGCTCGAGCGCGAGCCAGTATTGCATGAGCTGAATCAAGGTTGCGCCAATGAGCACGAAGCAGAGGCCGAGCGACCCGAAGAAGATGTAGGGCCTACCGTCGAGCGTGGTCGGCCGCTTGAGGAAGAAGAGCACGAAGGGGAAGAAGAGGATGACGAGCAGGCTGAAAAAGTACCCGGCCCCGGTGCTTGGGCGCCAGATGGCATTCAGCAGCGAGCGCTCGACGCTCGTGAACCCGAGGTCGCCCGGCTTTGCCTGACTGTGGAGCGGAAAGAGCACGGCCCGAATGGGCGTGCTCATCGCGTCCGCGACGCCGTCCTCCGGGGCGATGACGCTGAGCGTGTGCGCGAGGCGAAGGCGCGCCATCCGCCCGACCGCCCAGACGTACGCGCATGCCATGGTGAGCATGCCCGGCGCGGAGGGGGAGACGCCGTTCACGAGCGGGAGGGCGCGCAGGACGAAGAGCGTCATGGCGGGCACTGGACGCAGGTGGACACGCCACTTGCCGGGCTCCCTGACGGCCCCCGCGGCCCATGCGCCGACGTCGTGCTCCCCGAGCTTGTAGACGAACATGCCGGCGAACAGGACGAGCGTGAGGACGACACAGATGCCGAGCGTCCGGAGCTGCGCGTAGGACGCCCCGACGACTTCCACCCAGTCTCCATGTTCCTTCACCGAGCCGATGTCGTGCGTTGGCGGTGCCTCAGGCCGGGCGGGTATTGGAGCGGACGCGAGCTTCAAATCGGCGAAGCCGAGCCACCTCTGCACCCGTGACCACAAGGCGGCGAGAAGCTTCCAGATGGCGGTGAGCAAATTGCCGATGACGACGCGCACGGGACGCGTGGGGTCGAGGTGCTGTCCGAGCACCCACGACCATCGCAACAGCCTCGCAAGGCGAGAGCGCGGGGGTCCGAGTTCCCTGTCCAGGAATGCGCGGAGCAGGCATCGCCACGCCCAAAACCGCTTGATGTTGCGCCACACGGACCAGCCCATGAGAGGCGTCGCAAGCACGCCCAGGAAGAGCGCCACGCGGGTAAGGAGCTGGATCGAGATGTCGCCCCCGATCAGGCCCCCGTACGTGAGCACGGCGACGAGCTCGATCGAGGTCATGTAGGCGAGCGACAGCAGCAGGATGAGGCCGCGGATGACGGCATAGAATGACCACTTCGCGCGGCCCAGCGCGAGGCTGATCTCGCGATCCGTCTCGAGGCTCTTCGGCAGGGTCTCGATCGACATCTCCTCCCTCGCGCGACGTTGGCGCCGGCGGTCCAGGATGGCGCCGAGCATCAGAACCGCGAAAACGAAGTGCCAAAGCTTCGGCGGCGTCACGTCCGGGTCGACGTGGAGCTCGGGCAGGTGTTTCGCGTTGAACTCGGCCAGGAGCGTGGTCCTGGGGGTCGTCGTAGGGGCCCCGCCGGTGCCGCAGGCTTCCACGCACAGATGTCGTTCTCGCTCGTCGCGGCACGGTTCCTCCCGTCCGTGGATCGTAGCCGCACAGTTGATCGACGGGCGCACCGCGACGGGCACGATCTCCGCGCTTCCGATGGTCGCGATCCACACCGGCAAGGGAGACGCGGTCGACGACTCGCCGGTGAACGCATATTCGCGCAGCCGCGTCGGCGGGAAGCGCTCCATCGCTAGCGTGGCGTTGAAGATTCCCTCTGCCAGCGCGCTCTCGAAGGGGAAGTGGTCGTGCTGGAAGACCTCCGACTTGTCGCTGGACCGGGGCGAGAAGTCGTCGGCGCCGAGAAAGGGGTACGGGCTCACCACGAACGAGCCAAAGAGGTCGTGGTTGAAGGCGGGGTGCATCAGGAGCGCGTCAGAGTCGAAGAAGGCCAGGCGGACATCGGGCGCCACGTCGCGGATCTTGCGCGCCACGAAGATGGCGTCGGCAACATCGGTCGCCTGGATGCCGACGTAGCGGATCCCCTCGTGCGAGACTTCGGCGAGGACCCGAGAGAGCGCCACGTCCTCCGCGTTCATCGTTTTCTGGAACGGCGGTGCTTCGACGTCGAGAGGCCGGCGGGGCTCGCGTACCGACACGTCGAGCGCAGTGCGTCGCACGGGCGCCGCCTCGCTGCCTCCCCCGGGGTCGTGACGCCAATCCATGTCCTCGTAGGCGTCCCGGAGCGCGGAGACGTGGAAGGGGAACTGGATCTCGGCCTCGGGCGCGAGCGGGCACGACCACGTCTGCCTGTCCTGCGCGGTGCTCGCGGAGCCGAACTCGGTCCCAGACTCGTGGAGGAAGGCGACGCCGGCGAGCAATGGGCCTTGCCTCTCCACACCAAGCTGGTTGTGGACGAAGTTGAGATAGACGCACTCCACCACCTGCGCGGGGACGGTCGTCGCGTTGAACGTGATCCACGGCGCGTCGCGCAAGGTGGCCGAGACGTGCGCTCCGCTCGCAGACCCTGTGACAATCCGCACGTCCGGGGCCTCGACTGGATCGGGGTGCGCGCTCTTCCAGCGCTCAAGCGAAATCCGTAGTGAGCGCGCGCTACCGGAGTACGTCGGCCCGATGATCTTCAGCTCCGAGCCCACGCTGCGCCAAGCTTCGGCAGCTTCGAGCGCGTGCAGCATCGCGGTGGGGTGCAGTCCGACCGTGGGTGTTTCACCGACGAGCAACAGCACCACGACAGACCGATCGAGGTCGCTGCCGCCGCGGAACAGAATCACACCCGGTGTCGTGCGACGGCAAGCCTCCGACGCTGCGCGGGCACTGCCGTCGACGTAAGGGTCATCCCAAGGGAGCCAGCTCCGGTCACGGTAGAAGCGGCGGATGCCGCCCTTCTGGTCGAGGCTCCCGGACTCGACGCCGAGGCGCAGAGCCTGAAGCACGGTGTCGAAATGGTACTGGAGTCCGGAGTCAATCGGGTCCGGCACGGTCGCGATGCGCACGTCAATCGTGATCGACGCGCCGAAGGCCGTCTTCAGCGCCTCCCCGGCGAGGCGCACGCTCGAGTCCCAGGAGACGGCCTCGTGCGGCTCTGGCGGTACGCTCACAGTAGCTGCGAAGCGGCCGGGCTCGGTGACCCCCATGACGGCAACCTTCTGGACTCCGGGTTCGCTTTCGAAACCGCTCCGTCTCCCTTCCGGCAAGCCCTTCGAAGGGAACCATGAACCGCTCTATGCACGTCTTGCTCGGGTCGGAAGGCCGCGCCGAGGGAGCCGCGCTCGGCGCGGCGGTCGGCGCGCTCGCGGCGGGCGAGGCCACCGGGTCGACCGGGTTGCCTTGCCCCGCCGAGGGGAAAATTACCGCGAGCAACGCGACCAGCGCGACGGGAGGTAGTGCGAGGAGCCATCGCCAGCTCTCCAACGGGTTCATCGGGCTTGCCATCGGGGTCCTCCCTCACCTGCGCCACGCTCAACGGGGCGCGCACGAACCTATAGGGAACCCGGGCACGCTTCCGGCTGTCAAGCGCTTCTGTGTGCGTGGCCTCGATGAGCGAGTCTCTCCTCGTCGGGGATCTCGTTCCCACGGGCTCGACAGCGGAGGACGGAAGAGACGCCCGCCGTGGTACCGTGGCCGGCCCATGCAAGCGAAGCTCCTGCCCTGGCGCGAGGTCATCGTCCCCCATGAGGACGTGCTCGAAGGCAACTTCCAGGAGGCCGCGTTCGCCGCGGACCTGACCAAGGTGGTCCTCGGCACGGCGCAGGCCGATTACCAGGACCCGGTCCGCTTCTTCGAGCGCACGGTGATCACGGAGGGCATGAGCCTGCTCCTCCAGTCGGTGGTCCGGCGACTCGCCGGCAAGGGCGGCGACCCCGTGGTCCAGCTCCAGACGGCCTTCGGCGGCGGCAAGACCCACACCATGCTCGCCGTGCTCCACGTCGCCTCCGGGAAAGTGCCGGCGAAGAAGATGCTCGGCATCCCGGAGATCCTCGACAAGGCCAAGGTCAAGGAGCTGGTGAAGGGCAAGGTCGCCGTGCTCGACGGCAACAATCTGTCGCCGTCCCACCCGCGCGCGCACGGCAAGGTGAAGGCGCGCACGCTCTGGGGCGAGCTAGCGTTCCAGCTTGGCGGCGAGGAGGGGTACGAGCGCGTCGCGGCCTCGGACGCGGACGGGACGTCGCCGGGGAAGGAGGTGCTCGCGGGTTTGCTCGAGGCCCACGGGCCCGCCGTCGTGCTGATGGACGAGACGGTCGCGTACCTGCGGCAGCTCGAGCCGGGCAAGAGCTACAAGGGCGGGACGTACAACTCGAACCTCTCCTTCCTCCAGGCGCTCACCGAGGCCGCCACGCGCGTGAAGAACGCGATGGTGCTGGCCTCGCTGCCCGAGAGTCGGGTCGAGGTGGGCGACGAGGGGGGGCAGCAGGCGCTGGAGGCGGCGCAGAAGCTCTTCGGCCGGGTCGAGGCGGTGTGGAAGCCCGTCGGGATGGACGAGGCTTTCGAGATCGTACGCCGCCGGCTCTTCGGTCGGGTCCAGGACGAGAAGGCCCGCGACGAGGTGTGCCGGGCTTTCGCTGACCTCTACGTGAAGGAGGCGGACAAGTTCCCCGCCGAGGCCCGCGACGGGGCGTACCACCGCAAGCTCGTGCAGAGCTACCCGATCCACCCGGAGGTCTTCGCCCGGCTCTACGAGGACTGGTCGACGCTGCCCAAGTTCCAGCGCACGCGTGGCGTGCTCCGGCTGATGGCGCGCCTCTGCCACTCGCTCTGGCGCGCCGACAACCGCGACCTGCTCATCCTGCCCGGCTCGATCCCGCTCGACAATCTCGCCGTGCGCAACGAGCTGGTGAAGTACCTGCCGCCGGGCTGGGATCCGATCGTCGACAAGGACGTCGACGGCGCCTACGCCGAGCCGCGGCGCATCGACGACGATACGCCGGCGCTCGGGGCTGTGCAGGCTTGCCGCCGCGCGGCCCGCACGGTCTTCCTCGGCAGCGCCCCCTCGGTCAGCGCGCAGAAGGTCCGGGGCATCGGCATCGAGCGCGTGCGCCTGGGCTGCGCCCAGCCCGGCCAGTCCGTCGGCAAGTACGACGACGCGCTGCGCCGCCTCGCCGACCGGCTCCACTACCTCTACTCGGGCAGCGACCGCTTCTGGTTCGACCTCCGGCCCAACCTCCGCCGCGAGATGGAGGACCGGATGCACCGCTACGACAACAAGCTCGACCTCTACCCGGAGATCGAGGAACGGCTCAAGAAGCTGGTGAAGTCCGGCATGTGCCAGGCCGTCCACGTCTTC
This sequence comes from uncultured delta proteobacterium, assembly GCA_963827955.1. Taxonomy (GTDB): domain Bacteria; phylum Myxococcota_A; class Polyangia; order Polyangiales; family Polyangiaceae; genus CAWHDJ01. Next base: position 857,585 of record CAWHDJ010000019.1, read on the forward strand.
GCCGAGGGCAAGGACATCCCCGACAAGCAGGAGCTGCGCCTCGTGGTGCTCGACCCCGACCACGGGCACAAGCGGAAGGACCAGAGCAGCGCCGCCGTCCAGGCGGCGAGCCAGATCCTGGCCCACCACGGCGACAAGCCCCGCGAGTACCAGAACCGGCTGCTCTTCCTCGCCCCCGACGCCCAATCGGCCGCCACGCTGCGCGATCAGGTACGGCGCTTCCTCGCCTGGCAGTCGATCGTGAACGAATCGAACCAGCTCAACCTCGACAAGCACAACGAGAAGGAGGCGAACAAGAACCTCGAAGACGCCACCAAGCGAGTCAACGCCAGCATCGTCGAGACGTACCGCTACCTCCTCGTGCCGACACAGGAAGTCGACGAGGCCGACAAGCTGGGGGAGGTGACCTGGGAGGACGAGGCGCTGGCCTTGTCCGGGTCCAGCTACGAGAAGGCCATCCAATCCGCCGCGCGTGAGCGGGAGTGGGTGATCCTGGCCTGGGCGCCGCCCCATCTTCACGCGCTCCTCACGCGGTGGTTCTGGAAGGACGACAAGCCGGCCGCCCCCGCCCTCAAGGTGTGGCTCGATACGTGCCGCTACCTCTACATGCCGAGGCTCCAGTCGAGCGACGTGTTCGCGTCGACGATCCGCGACGGGATCGCCCATCGCGAGTGGTTCGGCTACGCCGCGGCCGCGAAGGAGGAAGGCAAGTACGCGGGGCTCATCTTCGGAGGGAGCGGGGTGGTGTACCTGGGTAAGCCGTCGGTCCTGGTTCGGGCCGCTGCCGTCGAGGCGGCCATGGTACCGAACGTGGAGCCGGGCCTCGGCGGGAGCGGCACAGGGCCGCGGCCCGGTCTCGTGGGTGAAAGCGGGGGCGGCGGAGGTGTGCAGGGAGTTGCTCCCTACGCAGGGGGCGGCGAACGAGTAAAGCGTCCGTCCAGCAGTCCGCCGGGTCAGGTGACCAAGCGGCGGTTCCACGGAACCGTGACCATCGACCCGACGGATCCGATCGGGGCCTTCACCGAGAATCGTACAGAGCGTCGTGGAGCACTTCACGGCGCAGTACGGGACGGAGGTGACTCTGACGCTGGACGTCGCCGCGCAGCGGCACGCGGGGTTCGAGGTCAAGATCGTCCGGACGGTGGGGGAGAACGCGAAGACGCTGGGGTTCAGCACGGCCGAGTTCGAGGAGGACTGACCCCGCCGAGGGCGCCGGCAGGACCATGTCCACCCACGAAGCCAGCCGCACCGAGCTTCCGGCAACGGCGGCGACGCTTCAACTCGACGCCCTGGCCAACGAGGATCAATCCCTGACGAGAACTCCGATATCGGCATAGGGGCGCCGGGTTTTCCCCGGCGACCCCTGCCACACCACCGGACATGCGGGTCCGCATCCGGCGGTTCGGAAGGTTGAGGTTAATGGCAAGTCTGGGTACTCCAAGTCGGTCGTAGTAGCGGGCAGTGAGTCCGGCGTGGACCGACATGGCGGCCCGACGCCACCAGCGTCGGGTTAACCCGTGCGGCTTGCGCCGCAATCGCGTCCGGCAGTCCGAGCGCTGCGCACTCCGTATAGATGTTGGAGCCGCGCTTCCACTGTTTGAGTTGCAGCGCTCGCAGCCGGTGGCGGAGCCATTTGTCGTAGTCAGCGAAGGTCTTCGGCGTGTCCGCTAGTTGGAAGTATTGCTTCCATCCCGGCAGATACTTCCTCAGTTCCGCGACTACGCTTCTCATGCTCCGTCCGCCGCTGCGTCTGGTTATCAGCCGCACGCGCTGCTTGAGCGCGCGCAGCGCCTTGGGTGCGACCCGGCATGCCACCGCGCCGCCCCTGGCGTACCAGAAGCTGTAGCTCAAGAGGCTGCGCTTGTGCGCGAGGTCCACCTTGCTCTTCTCGCGATTCACTTTAAGTCGGAGCTTGGCGTACATTCGCTCCAGCGCCGCCATCACTCGCTCTCCCGCGCGCCGCGACCGCACATAGACGTTGCAGTCGTCGGCATAGCGCACGAACGTGTGCCCGCGTTTCTCCAGCTCCTTGTCCACTTCATCAAGCAGGAGATTCGCGAGCAGTGGCGACAGTGGTCCTCCCTGCGGCGTTCCCTCAGTGCGTTCCATCACCACTCCGTCGGCCATCAGGCCGGCGTTGAGATAGCGGCGGATTAGCCGCAGCAGCCGCGAGTCATCGATTCGCCGCGCTAGGCTTCCCATCAGCACGTCGTGGTTGACCCGGTCGAAGAACTTCTCCAGGTCCACGTCCACCACCCAGTGGCGTCCCTTCCTGCACATAGCGCTGCGCCGCTAACACCGCGTCGTGCGCGCTGCGCCCCGGTCGGAAGCCGTAACTGTGCTCCGAGAAGCTGGGGTCGAATCGCGGCTGCAGCACCTGCAGTATCGCCTGTTGGATCAGTCGGTCGAGCACGACGGAATGCCGAGCTCTCGCATTCCGCCGCTCGCTTTCGGGATTTCCGCCGCAGCACCGCTTGGGCTGGTAGGTTCCGGCGAGTAGTTGCTCGCGGACTTCCGGCCAGTGCTCCATCAGATGCTGCGGCAGTTCTTCCACCGTCATCCCGTCGACTCCGGGGCTGCCCCTGTTCTCGCGTCACCCGCGTCAACCCGCCCTGAAGTTGCCGCGCGCAACCACCGCTTCCATCAGGCGGTCGCTTCCCGGGCGCTCCTCTCTGTTCGCCATCGTCGACGCTTCGCCGCTGCGCTGGACCTCCCGGGGCTTCACCTCTAGCTTCCAGCGGCAGCCCCAGTTGCTCGGACTTCTGGCGGCTTGGCGTCTTTCGGACTCACAGCGGCTTCGCTCTCCTTCCGTTCGGCCCTTCTGCGCGGACATCGGCCTCTGCCCGGCTACTACGGCCTCTGCTGACTTCTCGCTCCGCGGGGGGCTCCGTGCGCGTCGCCCTTTCAGGCGTGAGGCGAGATCTCCCCAGGTAAGAGCCGTCGACCTTCGCCGCACAACCGCCGGATATACGCGATGACTCTTTGGCCGAGAGAGCTTCGCGGTCATTTGCCCGCTCGCCCTGGCTCGGTCACGCCTTGTATCCGGTTCCTGTTCGTCGGCTCGCGGCTTTGCTCCCCGCTTCCTCCAGACGGCACCTCACGGTCCCGCCCTTGCGCTTCGCTTAGTGCTCGACGCGGCCATGTTCGCAGAGAGGACTTTCACCTCCAAGTCATGCGCCATGCTGGGCGCACTGGACGAAGCCGCTGCGCGGCAGCCTGCCTCGCTTCGCTGAAGCGCCGTCGCTGCCGCTGCTCCACGCTGCCCGGTGGAAGCCGGACGGCGGCCGATGGTGTCACCTGGAGGTGCGACGTCGTGCGTCGCGATCTCGGAGGACACCATGGGCTGGTTGCGGGAGAGGATGACCCAGGACATGGAGCTGCGCGGGCTCCAGCCGCTGACGATCAAGACCTACCTGGACTGCGTGCAGCAGTTCGCGAAGCGGACGGGGCGATGCCCGTCGAAGCTGGGGGCGGAGGACGTGCGGCGTTTCGCGCTGACGTTGGTGCGGGACAGGAAGGTCAGCGCAACCCGCTTCAACGTGTACGTGGCCGCGCTGCGCTTCCTGTACGCGGTGACCCTCCGGCGGCCCGACGCGGCGCAGGAGCTCCATCGACGGAAGGTCCCGATGAGGCTGCCGAACGTGCTCAGCGGCCAGGAGGTCGCCGAAGTGCTGCGCGCCACGCGGTGCGCCAAGCATCGGGCGATGCTGATGCTCGCGTACGGGGCGGGGCTCCGGGTCAGCGAGATCTGTCGGCTGCACACGACGGACATCGACAGCCAGCGGATGGTCATCCACGTGCGCGATGCCAAGCGGCAGCGAGCGCGCCACGCGATGCTCAGTCCGCGCCTTCTCGAAGCACTCCGCGCGTACTGGAAGGCCGAGCGCCCGAAGGGCCCCGCCCTCTTCCCGGGCGAGAGGGGGACGTACCTGACCGAGGGGGCCGTCCGCGAGGCCCTTCGACAGCTCACGCGCCGGATCGGGTTCAAGAAGCGGGTCAGCCCGCACACGTTGCGTCACTGCTTTGCGACGCATCTGCTCGAGGCCGGCGTGGACGTCCGCACCCTGCAGGTCCTGCTTGGGCACGCGAGCCTGAGCAGCACGACGCACTACCTGCACGTGACGCTCGCCCGCGTGCAGGGGACGAAGAGTCCGCTCGACGCCTTGGGCGACCTCGACGGAGATTCGTCGGGCTGAGCGAACGTGCACGCGTCGCGCTGCCCGTCGGCGCGCGCCTCCTCGTGTCCCGGTCTCGACCTCGCGGACATCATCCGCGAGTACGGGCCCGCGTACGGGGAAACGCACGCCGTTTGGCCCGAGCAGGCGGCTGTCCTGCGCGCCATCGTGCGCTGTAGGACGGCCGCCCTCGGCGGTCACCTCGACGTGTGCCTGAACTGCGGCGTCAGCACGCCTTCCTACAATTCCTGCCGCAACCGCCACTGCCCGAAATGCCAGTCGCTGAGCCAGGCGCGTTGGATCGAGGGGCGCCTCGAGCGCGTGCTGCCCGTGCACTACTTCCACGTCGTCTTCACCCTCCCCGCCGAACTGCGCCCGATCGCCATGCTCCGGCGGGAGCTTCTCTTCGACCTGTTGTTCGCCAGCGCCGCGGCGACCCTGCTCGAGCTCGGGCGCGACCCCCAACGCCTCGGCGCCGAGCTGGGCGCCACCATGGTGCTCCACACCTGGGCGCGCGACCTCTCGTTCCACCCCCACGTGCACGCCATCGTCACCGGCGGCGGACTGTCCCCAGATGGACGATGGATCTCCGCCCGCCCCAGGTACCTGTTCCCGGTCGAGGTCATGGGGGCGCTCTTCCGCGGCAAGTTCCTCGACGCGCTCAAGCGCGCACACGCGCAGGGCCAGCTCCTCGGAAGTGGCGCCAGCGCCCACGAACGCGCGCGAATCGACCGACTGATCGCAGCGCTCTACGAGAAGAGCTGGGTCGTCTACGCCAAGCGCCCCTTCGGCGGAGCGGAACAGGTCATCCGCTACCTCGGGCAGTACACGCATCGCGTTGGGATCTCGAACGCGAGGCTCGTCGCCGTCGACGCTCGCGGCGTGACGTTTCGAACGCGGGGAACGAAGGTCACGACCCTTCCCCCGGACAAGTTCCTCCAGCGCTTCCTCAACCACCTCCTGCCGCCGCGCTTCGTCAGAGATCCGGCACTATGGCCTCCTTGCCGCCGGCAACGTCAACACTCATCTCGTCGCTGCGCGTCGCGCCCTCGACGCGATCGCTCCGGCGAAGCGACGCCCTCGTCCTGTCATCGATCGCGCCACCGACTGGGTCTCGCTGCTCGCCCTGTTGACAAACATCGACGCCCGCCGGTGCCCCGTCTGCAAGGTCGGCGTCCTGATCAAAGAGCCGTTGCCGCTTCCCGAGAGCCGGGCACCCCCGGAGGCTGCGTGACGATCCTCGACGCCGCGCCCCCGATCTTCGCTCTGCGCCACACCGGCGTTGTCGCCGACGACCGCCTCCGGTCCCTTCCTTGCGCCTCCGAGCCGGGCGAAAACGGCGACAACCTGCCGGCCGGACGTCACCGCCCGCCGACCGAGACCCCTCGCTGTGGCCGATCCCACCCCTCGCTCGCACCGGCGTCGAGCCAGGAGCGGGCAACGTTTCCATACGCGACCTGAACCGTCGTCGTTGGCTGCCACGCAGCGGCTGCGTCCAAAAGGACGATTGCGCAACCGCGCAGCCCCGCCCCGCTCACCGACCCGTCTCGCGCGCGCTCGCGCAATCGCCTTCTGATTCGCGCTCCCGATCCCCGCACCAACGCCTTCGCGAGGGGTGGTGGTGGGCGGGCTGCACCGCGCCTTGGCGCTCGGGCGCGACCTCAAGACGGTCGACATGCGCTACGTCGCCGAGGAGATGGTGGCGCCGTACCGGACCTACGAGGAGCAGATCAAGCAGATCTGCGAGTGGTCGATCGGTCGCTGCCGCACGGCGAGGCGGCAGGACGCGATCGTCGACCTCTTCCGGCGGGCGTAGACCGGCTACAGGCGCAGGTGGGCGGCCACGAAGAGGAGCCGCGCGAAGGCGAGCGCTCCCAGCAGGAGCGGCGCGCCCACGAAGCCGATGATCGTCCACCGCACGTCGAGGCGCCTCCGCAGGGTGAAGAGCGCGCCCAGGCTCCCGGCCGAGGCGAGCGCGCCGAGCGCCCAGGCGGCGACGCCCTTGAGGATCGGGAGGTGGTCCATCTCGTCGAGCACCGGCGCCATCATCACGCGCCCATCGGCGAGCGTGGCCTAGGTCGCGCCGCCGCAGCCGCTCGGGCAGTATTCGCCGACGGGCCCGCGGGCGAAGCGCGTGGAGGAGAAGGGCCTGGGGGCCGCGGGACCCTCCCGCACGACGCCCGTCTCGATGTCGACGAGCAGCATGCGCACCGGCCCGTCGTCCTCGGCCGAGACGACGAGGACCTCGCGGCCGCGGGCCGGGGCGACGACCCAGTTGGAAGCAGACTCGCCGGACGGCAACATGGGCCCGATCTTGGGCACGGGCACCTTGCGGAACGTCTTGTCGCGCTCGCGCGCCGAGCAGATCCCAAGGGGGCCGTCCCCGTACGGGTTCTCGCAGTAACCGGCCCAGCCGCCTCCCTCGAGCGCAGCGGTGAGGCCCAGCCAGTAGCCCACAGGGAGCGCCGGCCCCGGCCCCCACTTGTGGTCGCGGAGGATGTGGGTCGGCGCGGGGCTCGTTTTCTTGTCCTCGGCCCGTGCAATCCAGCCGCCGCCGGCGACGCGGACGAGCTTCGTGCCGCCGGGCGGCGTGGGCGGGGTCTCCTCCGCCGGCGGGGCGGCGTCCGGCACGAACCGCCCGCCCGCGTCGAAGCGCTGCACCTCCCGGTCCCGGTCGTACGCCTCGGCCACGAGGATCGCGCCGTCGTTCGCGCGGCGGAGCTGCGGCTCGCGCAGCGGCCGGGCGTAGGGCACGACGGTCCAGGCCATCTCGCGCGGGGACCACAGCCACGCGCCCTTCGCGGGCGCGTGCCGCTGCACGGTCAGCGGCACCCCGGGCAGGAGCTTCCATGCCGCCACGCACACCACCGCCGCGGCGGCGCCGGCGGCGAACGATCTCTTCTTGCGGCCGAGCACCATGGGCAGGCTCCTTCAGGAAGGCCGCGCCGGTCGCACGGCCCAGGGCACGCGCCTGGAGAAGAGAAGCGCGGCGCCGGAGAGGATCCCCGCGACGAGCAGCGCCGCGACGAGGAGCTGGACGGCGTGCCACGCGGGGCCGGGGTCCTACGGAGCGTAGTCGCTCATGTGTTTCGCAGCGTACACCTTCGTGGAGAGGAGCCACGGCAGGCACGTGTCGAGCAGGAGCGCGAGGTTCTGCGGGACGACCTCGAGCCGCAGCGAGGTCTGCCCGCGGGTCGCGAGGGGGTGGTGGATGAGGATCTCGTAGGGCACCAGGCCCCCGCGAGGCCGCCGGCGGCGAGCGCGCCGAGGCGCCGCAGGCGCTCCGGGCGAGGGAGGGCTTCACCCTCGGTCCACAGCGCGGAGAGGCCGATCAGCAGCGGCGACCGGGAGGAAGAGGAGCGCGTACGGCTCCGCGTAGACCGCGAGCCCGGCGACGGCGGCGCCCGCGGGCCTGCGCGGCCCGGAGATTCGGCTCGAGGTGTCGGTTCCGGGAGGTCTGGCCACTCCAACATCGTCGAGCTGTACAAGGACCCCGGAGCCCAAAACCAACTGCATGGCATGCGTTTCCCCGGGGTTCTTGTGGTGGTCGCCTGACGGCCACGGCACTCGAAGGGTGTCGACGGCCGCTGGCGCTGGTAACAGCGTGGCGACGCCCGTCGGCCTGGCTCACGCTCAGCGTTCCCGGCCGCCCCCATGCGCGGTTGTGCTGGCTACCACGCTCGTCTGCGGCATGGCGCCGGTCACGCCGCGCGGCATTAGGCGTGGCCTCGTCACGAGCACCCAGTCGCCGTCCCCGCCAACCACGAGCACGACGAGCGCGACGCGCAAGTACGCGAACCCGGCCAAGGGCGGCGGGGGTAGCGGTGCGTCTTCCGCGGCGACCTCGTTCCGGAGCTTGTCCAGCTCGCGCTCGGTCTGCAAGCCCTCGCGCCCGCGCCTCGCTCAGCGTGTCCCAAACCAGACCCCGATCGCAATCGCGACCAGCGCCACCACGACGGCGACAATGCGCGACCAGCGCCTCACCCTCTCTGCGATCGCGAGGCGCGCGAGCGCGCCCTCGACGATGCGCTCCTGCTCCGCCTCGCTGAACGGGCGGTGGAGCTCAAGCGGTCGGGCGCCTCCCCGCGCAGCGCCTCGGCCTCTTCGGCGGACAGCCTGCCCTTGCTGAGCGCCTCCCACTGCGGGTCCTCGGGTGCCTCCTGTTCGTGGGTAGCAGGTAGCCTGGAGCCGCGCCGGGATGCGGTCCATCTCGTCCTAAGGCTCATCTCTCCGCCTCCTTCTTCAGCCGCTCGAGGTGCTCCCGCACCACTCGGAGGAGCTCCGCGAGCCGGAACGGCTTCTCGATCCGAGCTATCGACGCGCGCTCGAGGAACGCTGCGGCGCGCCGCGTGCAGGCCCCACCCGTCATGATCATGATCCGTTCGACGAGCTCGGGCGCGACCGCGCCCACGCGCTCGTAGAAGTTCATCCCCGACAGGCCCGGCAGCATGAGGTCGCACAAGATCAGGTCGAAGCGCTCCCCGGCCTCGACTCGCGCGAGCGCCTCTCGCGCGCTTGTCACCACGGTCACCTCGTGCTCCCGGCTCAGTGTGCGGGCGAGGAGCTTCGCCAGCAGCTCGTCATCGTCGACGACGAGCACGCGCGTGCGTTCGTCCACGTTCACCTCTCCTTCTCCAAAGGATCGGCCCCGGCGGGGCGTCAGGCGCGCGCGGGTCCTCACCCTCGCGGCCGCCGGCGGACTCGGCCCGGCGCTCCAGCGGCTCGGCCCCCACGTGGACGAGCCGGGCGAGCGTCGCCTCGCCCGCGAGGCCGTGCTGGGTCGCCAGCGCGTCGACGCGGGCGAGGTCGGCGTCGAGGGTCACGGGGATCACCTCCTCAGCCGCCATGGGTCCTCCCGCAGGGCACCGTCTCTCCGCTCGCGGTGTCGCCGGTGCGCGGTGGCGGGATCGCCGGCCTCGCCGCGACTATGGTGCGATCGTCGTCGTCCCGGTCGGGTTCGTTCGGGGGCGGGGCGGAGGGCACCGGCGGGAGCGTCTCCCGCGTCTCGCGGGCTTCCTCATCGGCGTCGGTCGGGACCGTCGCGCGCGCCGCCGTGAGCTCGGCGGCGGCCCGGGCGCCGGCGCGCGCCTCCTGGAAGTCCTGGAGGACGGCGGGGGAGCTCGCCGAGCGCGTCGAGAGTGGCACGTAGCTCGCGCACAAGGGCCCCGGCGGGCGCGAGGGCGGTGCCGGTGTCGTGGGCGCGACGCTCGGCGACCCGAGCGCGGACCTCCGCCTCTGCGCGCTCGTTACGGTTGCGCTCAATGTGCTGCTCTTCGAGGGACTGTAGCGAGAGCGTGATGGATGTGACCCTGGCAGCGGCCATCTCCTGGAGCACCGTGAGGGCGCGCGCCTCGGCGTCGGCTCGCTCGCGTCGCGCCAGGGCAAGGAATGCGGCTGGTAGCTCGTCCACCTTCCGCCAGAGAGCCACCCACAGCGCAAGGTTGAGCGCAGCGCCGGCGCCAACGAACAAGATAACCAGGCCCATCGTGAGACCTCCGTGCTTGGTAGCGCGAGGGAACAGCTCGCCCGCGGCGCTTCCGCGCGTTCGCTTCCGTCGTCAGTCCGTCGTCCAGCGCCCCACGATCACGGTGATGTTGTCGTATCCACCACGGTCATTCGCGCGCTCTATGAGGCGGGCGACGGCCGTGCGCGCGTCGGCATGCTCAAGGAGAACATCGGCGATCTCCGCGTCGTCGAGCATCTTGGTGAGCCCGTCGGTAGCTAGGAGGAGTACGTCACCCGCGCGCAGCTCCTCGCGTCGCACGTCCGGCTCCACCTTGTCGCGGCTACCGAGCGCTCGCGTGAGGGCTTGGGGATCGGCGCGAGCGAGGGTTGCGATCCCGAACCACTCGCCGGCGCGAGGATCGCTCCCCACGTTGTGGTCGATCGTGAGGCACTCGAACATCTGATCGCGCAGGCGATACACGCGAGCGTCGCCGACGTGCCCGATCCAGAGGTGCTCCGCGAGCCCAAGCACTACGGCGAGTGTCGTGCCCATGCCCCGGAGGCGCTCCACCGCGGAGGCACGCTCGCGAATGCAGCGGTTCGCCAACGCGATGGCCTCCGCGACTGCCTGAGCGGGGTCCATCGACCACGCGGCCGGTGGGTGGTCGAAGAAGTTGCGCACCGTCTCGACGGCGAGCGTCGCCGCAACGTCGCCGCCTGGGCGCGAGCCGACGCCGTCGGCGACCAGGAGCAGCTCGGCGCGCTGCCCTACGCCAAAGTAGTCCTCGTTTCGCGTGCGGAGCCGGCCGGTGTGGGTGTCCGCTGCAACGGCAAGCCGGTAGGGTCGACGCACGACGCTGCCTCCCGGTCGCGGGCGCGACCGTTCTTCAACTCCGGGCCCCGGATTGGGCGCGGGTGGATGCGCGGTGGGCCCGAGCCCTCGCCGCTCGCAAATGGGGTCGTCGGCAGCGAGAGGCAGTGGGGCGAAAAATGAAGCGGAAGCCAACGACCGGCACGTCTGCCCCGTTCTGCGCGGCACGCTTCACTTTTCACCCCACCGCTACTCGCGGCTGCCGAATCCATCCACGAGCAGGCAGCGATTGAGCGGATGCAAAATCCGCCCGCCTCGTACGCCAAGCTTCGTGAGCCCTACGCGGAAGCCGAACACCATGACGCACGAGAGCCCCTCGCCCGATCCGCTCGCCTCGACACCGTACAGGTCCATCCGACCCATCGGCTCGGGTGCGATGGGGGACGTCATCGAGGCCGAGCACCGCGAACTGCGCAAGCGCGTGGTCGTCAAGCTCTTCAACCTGAAGGTCTCCCAGCCGTTCTCGGTCGCCGCGATGGAGGACCGCTTTCGCCTTGAGGCGCAGGCACTCGCCAGCCTCGATGGACACCCCAACGTGGTCCAGGTGTCTGACTGTGGACGAACCCGCGATGGGCAGCTCTACCTCGTGATGCAGAAGCTCGAAGGCAGAACGCTGGCCGAGGAACTTCAGGCCCGCGGCCCCGTCGACCCGGGCGAAGCGGTGCACGTCATCAGCCAAGTCCTCGCCGGCCTGGAGGTGGTCCATGCTGCCGGGCTCGTGCACCGGGACATCAAGCCGTCGAACCTCTTCCTCTGCGACGCGTCGCGTGTCGGCGGCGAGCGCGTCGTGAAGATCCTGGACTTCGGCATCGTGAAACTCCTAGCGCAAGATGTCGCGAAGCGTGGCCCGGCACCCCTGTCCGTCCCCACGGCCGAGGGGACAGTTCTGGGATCGCCCCGCTATGTCGCGCCTGAGCAGGCCATCGGCGCGCCCGTCGACAGACGCGCCGACCTCTACGCCGCCGGTGCGGTGCTCTACTCGTTGGTGACGGGCAAGGATCCGTTCTACGACGAGCGCGGCGTGTACGAGATCCTGCTGGCCCACATCAGCCGGGAACCGACGCCGGCCTCCGCGCTGGCGCCCTTCCAGATCCCGCATGCGCTAGACAGGGCCATCCTCAAAGCCCTCGCGAAGCGCCCCGACGATCGCTTCGCCTCGGCGCCGGAGTTTCGTGAGGCGCTCGCTCGATCTATCTCGGCGTCTACGCCCCGCTGGGCTGTGACCGAGCGCCTCGATGCCTCGGTCTTCCGCCCGGTGGCGCCGCCACCCAATGACGACCGCAGCGCGACGCCCGACCCCCGCGCTGAGGTGGCGCGCGACTCAGGCGCGGAAGTGACGCTGCGCCGTGCGCACGGCGATGGGACCATGCCTGCCGTCACCGCGTCCGAGCTGGCGGCTGCCGTCGCCGCGAGCGACCGCGTACAGGCCGACATGCAGCGCGCCAAGCGGGCGCGATGGGGTGGCCTCCGCACCGTTGCGGTGGTCGGGACAGCCCTCCTCATCCTCGTCATCCTGGGCGTCGTTCGTGCCGTGCTCGCCCCACACGCTGCGGGCAGCGTACCATGAGCCGCGAGCGGAGCCGCACGATGTGGGAGAGGAGAGCGTTCTCGATCGATGACGAGATCCCGGGGCCAGGAGGACGGCTCATCGTCATCGCGCGCTTCCTCGCCGAGGGCGGGTTCTCGGAGGTGTACGAGGGCCGGTGCCGGGAAACCGGCGAGCTATGCGCAGTCAAGGCGCTTCGGCTGAAGCACACCAGCAACGAGAAGACGCGGGAGCGCCACAAGCGCGAGGCTAAAACGCTTTACCGCCTCAACCACCCGCACATCGTTCGCGTTCGTCACATCGGCATGCGCAACGACGGCCTCATCTACATGGTGATGGACCTCCTCGTCGGCCGAAATTTGCGGGAGCTACAGCACGACTTTTCGGTAACCAAGCGCGACGAAGGGGCGGATGCTCCCGCTCACGGCAAGCTTCCGGTCGTCTGGGTCCTCGAGATCATGACGTACGTGTGCGACGCCCTGGGAGCCGTGCACGTGCAAGCGAAGGCCATCCACCGAGACCTCAAGCCCGAAAACGTCTACGTTTGCGACAACGGTCGCGTCTGCCTCCTCGACATCGGCTCGGCCCAGTTCACGGAGGAAGAGCGCTTGACCACGCACGACGTGACAATCGGCACGGCGACCTACATGAGCCCGGAGCAGCTCCGATCGCCCGGCACGATGGAACGCCAGGAGCGACCTCTTCAACGTCGGGATCGTCACGTACGAGCTCCTCAGCGGCATCCACCCGTTCGCGACCAACGGGGTCCTCGTCGGCGACGCCATGTCGCTCGGTGTGCGGATCATCTCCCAGCCCCACACGCCCCTGCGGATGGTGGCGAGCCACCTGCCTGAGTTCATCATCGAGATCGTGGAGCGGCTCCTCCGCAAGGCTCCCAGCGCCCGATACCCTGACGCATCCGTCGTGCGAGACCTGTTCGCGGCAGCTCACGCGCGATTCCGGAGCGAGCTTGGCGATCTGGCCCCCCCGCTGCTGGCTGACGCGATCGCGACGATCCCGCGCGCGCCGGTTGGCCCGGAGGACGAGCACAGCACGTCGCTCCCCGCCGGCACGAACCCGTTCATGACCGTCTCACTCCCGCCGGACGCGCCGACGACCGGGGAATCCCCGGCCCGTCCGGACCAGGAGAACGACACGACCAGGGGCCCCGCAGCGGGAGCGCTCACGCCGAAGCTGCCGGCTGCCCCCGAGCCCGACGTCGCCGGCGATCGTGCCGCGAGTATCCCGCCGGAGCCAGCCGCGACGAGTACGGCCGCGCCACCACAGCCGCTCGATCCGGACCTCGGGGAAGGCCGGCGTGCCAGCGGCGTGGGCCAGGTTCGCGCCCGCAGTGGGACGGCGCCGCTACCGATACCAGGTGCGGTGGCCGCGACGGCACCGCGCACCGTCGATGTCACCTTCGCGGACACGGAGGAGATGCCCACGGGCTCCTTCGCGGCCGTCGGTCACCTCGACCCCGCTGTCCTCGACGAGGAGGTCACGGTGCGCATGTCCCCGGAGGTAGCCACCAGCTCCTTGGTGGGGCTCGCGCGCCTCGACCCCTCCCTCCTCGACGAAGAGGTGACGTTGCGGAAGTCGCCGGGGGCTCCGCTCGGCGCAACCGCTATCGTCTCGTCGCCTCCTGCCGCGCCCCGAACACCGGCCCGTGCACCGGCGGCTGGGCATACGCCAGTGGCCGCACCGCCGCGGGAAGCAGCGACGGCACCATCTCCCCCGTCCCCGGCGGTGCGCGACTCCCCGCGGGCTGAGGCCCCCAACTCTGCGCCCGCCGCCCCGCCGTCGCATCCGAATCCATGCACGCGGGGCTGCAACCGCGCGCCCGGCCCCGGCGCCACCTGATGCCGGTGCTGCTCGCTCGCAGCCACCTTCGCCGCCCGTCTTTCCGTCGCCTCATCACGCGGCGACAGGCCAGCCCGCGACCATGGCCTCGCAGGCGGGGGCGCCCGGAGCATCCCGCGGTGCTGCCGCCGGCGAGAGCTCGACATTCGGAATCCCAGGTGCGAGACGTTCGGCCGGCAACAAGGACGCGCTTCGGCTGGGCTGGCCGAGCCGCCCTCGCGTTGTGCGTCGCAGCCGGGTTGATCGCCGCGGGGTTCGGGGTCGTCCGCCGCGCAACGCCGCTCAAGAATCCTTTCGCATTGAACGTCCGCTCGCCGCCGAGCGACGGCCCCGAGCCGCTCGCGGCGCCATCGCCCCAGGTGGAACGCGCCCCATCGGCGTCGGCGCCCACCTCGTCGTCACCGATGACCGCGCCGTCGTCGGTGCCGTCCTTCGTGGGGCCTTCCCTACCGGCCCCGCCGTCCACTCCGCCCTCGGCGAGTCCCCCGGCCAGCGCTAGCGCGCCGCCGTCTTCCAGGCCGACCCCCAAGGCTCCGCGCCGCAGCGGGGGCATCTGGAGCTACGACTGAACGTGTGTGACCCGTGCAACGAGGAAAGTTCAGCGCCCTCTCATTTTTCACCCCACTCTTGTCCGCAGCCGGCGACCCCTTAGTAGGGAGCGGCTTCCAGGCAGCGCCCAGGGCTTGAGACGAGGTAATATGCCCCGCAAACAAGACGACGAGATCATCGACGCCGCGGTTGAACGCGCGCTCGCCAACCTCGGGCTTCCGCCTGCGGTCATCGAGAACCTGCGCAAGAGCGGGCGCCTGGCGCTGAAGCTCGAATCCCAGGGCGCAGGAGATCGTCCGGATGCTCCGGGACCGACCGTCCGTACAGCAGAGCGGGGTTGTGGGTCTCGCGGAGGCGGAGGAGGAGGACGACGACGCGGCCGGCGGTGGCGAGGGCGCGCGATGAGCGGGACCGTCACCCCGCTGCGCCGCGAGGGCGGCCCGCTGACGAAGGCGCAGCGCGACTTGGTGAAGAGCGTCCCCGGTCTCGCCGAACGTGTCGCGTACGAGGTCGGGGGCATGCTCGGGGGCGATCCTCGCGACCCGGACCGCGTGCAGGCTGCCCACCTCGGCATCTTCAACGCGGCGCAGAGCCAGGACGACACGCGAAGCCCGTTTCCAGCGTGGGCCAAGTTCAAAGCAGTGCGCGAAGTCCTCACCATGGAGCGCAAGCAGCGCAAGCAGAAGCGCCTCCTTACGGCGGGGCGCATCGCCGGGTTCCGCATCGCCGCCACACGGCTGCACCGTGACGGTGACATCCCGCTCGACGCGACCGATGCGGCCCTGTTCAGCGCGCTGGTGGGCATCGCCGAGGAGCACATCGTCGGCAACTTCCTCGGTGTGGTGGCTGCGTGCGAAGAGCCTCCGGAGGGGGAGGACGATGTCGGCGAGCGCGAGGAGTGGAGCATCCTGACGGCTGCGCTGCTGCGCGAGCTGGACAAGCTCGACCCGGAGAACCGAGAGCTCCTGCTCCTGTTCGCGCACGACCACGACGTCAAGGCCGTGGCTGCCACACGGCGCGTGGACTACGGCACCCTGCGCGAGAAGTTCCACGCCCAGCTCGCGCTGCTCTGCGCAAGGCTCAAGGCGCAGACGAAGGTCAAGAGAGTCCCGAGACGCCCCGATGACGCGGGCGCCGTGCTTCCCCCTCGTGAGCCTCCGGCGCTGCGCCCGAGGCGAAAGCCTGGGGACGGAGGCCACGATGAGTGATGACCGGAGCAGCCGGACCAATCCGTCGCACGTCACCATCCCGCCGGAGGCTCAAGCCCTACATGGGGCTCCAGAAGTTCCCGCAGGCGCAGCCGCCCGAAGACGATGCGGAGCTGCAAGCGGGCTTGGCGGCGATCGAGGCGGCGTTCGGAGCGCCCGCCGCCCCGGAGAAGATCGAGCCCGAGCGCGGCGTGGGGAACGCGCAGGTCTACGTGGGCCCCGTCGAGATCGAAGACCGCGGACCGCAAGCCAGGCGCGGGCGAGGTGCAGAAGGTGGCGTTGTCCATGAAGGACGTGCCACGCGCATTGCCCGAGGGGAACAGATCGGCGCAGACCGAGGAGATGAGCACGCGCGCGTTTCGCGACGTGGCGTCGAAGACGGCGGCCACCAGCGACGGCGACCGTGAGCCGACGATCGAGGTCGAAGCTGCTCCAGTCTCCCGTACGCTGGGGGGCCAGACGGAGCGGCTGCCCGTGATCGGCTCCGCGAAGATGGCGAGCCCCTGGACCAAGGACGCCTCGGCGTCGCCAAAGGCGGCGGAGCTGCCATCGTCGCTGCGGCCCCGCGACACGCCGGCGCCGGGCGATGATGCACCACCCGTCATCCCGCTCCGGCGCCCGGGATCCGTGGGCGCGGCGATCACGGTCGCCGTCGTCCTGGTGGCGGCCGTGATCGCGGTGCGCGCGGCCACGACGAAGCGCACCTCCGCGGCGACCGAGCCGGTTCCCGCGCCAACGGTCACCCCGAACGTGGCGCCGACGGTGACGACCGCGTCGCAGCCGCCCGCGCCGTTGCCTTCGGCGCCTCCGGCGAGCGCGCCTGCGTCGGCCACTCCACCGAGCGTCGCGCCTCCGCCCCAGCGGGTGCCCGCTCCTGTGAAGCCACCGCACAAGTCCGAGGATCGACCGGGTGACTCGCACGTGAAGCCGCACTCCGTGCCGGTACCGCCCGCCACTCCGACAGCGGATCCCAGCCCCACGCCGAGAGTAGCGCCGCCCGCTTCCTCGCCGCCCAAGAGCGCGCCGCCGCCGCCTGGCCCGGTGCCGATGTTCGAGAAGGAGAAGGGATCGTGACCGTGACGCGCAGTCTTTCGATCGTAGCGTTCGCAGGCGCGGCGCTGCTCGGCGCGCCCGCGCTCGCGCAACCCGGGCCCACGGCCGCGAACCGGGCGAGCGAGCTGTTCGACAAGGGGACCGCTCTCTACAAGCAGTCCCGCTGGGTGGAGGCCGAGGCCGCGTTCCAGCAAGCGTGGGACCTGAGAAAGAGCTTCGACCTCGCCGCCGACCTGGGCGACTGCGAGCTGGAGATCGGCCAGAACCGCGAGGCTGCGGAGCACCTCGATTACGCGGTGCGCGAGTTCCCGCTCAGCGGCAAGCCCGCGCTGCGCGAGCGTCTCCAGCAGCGCTTCGCGCAGGCACGCGCCCTCGTGGGCGCGCTCAAGGTACGGGTCAACGTCCAGGGTGCCGAGGTCGTCGTCGACGGCCGCGAGGTCGGCGTCGCGCCGCTCGCCGACGACGTGTTCGTCGATCCAGGCGCGCACACCATCGAGGCGAGGCTCGGCGAGTACGAGACGGCTCGGGTGAACGTCGCGGTTGCGCGCGGGGGATTGAAAGAGGTCCCCATCGTGCTCGTGAAACGAGTCGCCGGAGGTGACGGTCCAAACAAGGCCGTCCTGATCAGCGGCAGCGCGATCACCGGCGTCGCCCTCATCACCGGGACCGTCCTCGCCGTGGTCGCGCACGCCAAGGCATCGGACGCGAACGCCAAAACGGCGACCCTCCCGCAACCCGGCGCGGCGAGCCCGTGCGGCCATCAGGCGGCGGTGTGCAGCACGATCGACAGCGACTGGGCCGCGCGCGACCACCTCTCGAACGCCTCCATGGGCGTGTTCATCGTCGGTGGCGCCGTCGGCCTCGCGACGCTCGGCTACGGCCTCTTCGCGCCCAAGGCACAGCCCGCGACGGGCATGCGGGTGATGCCGAGCGTCGGCACGAACGGCGCCGGCGCGATGCTGGTAGGGACATGGTGATGCGAGCTCTTTCTTGCGGAGGCTCTTCGATGCGGACCGCCGGCCTCGGGTTGGTACTCTCCTCGGTGCTCGTCGGCGTCGTCGCCTTGTACGCATCGGGGTGCTTCGACGCGCGGGACGACTGCGCGCTGAACCCCATCCTCCAGTGCGGCCCGTGGGCACCCCACGCCGGCACGAGCAGCAGCAGCACCAGCTCCGGCGGGCACGACGGCGGGCCGGACGCCGATAGCGGGCCTGACTGCTCCGGGGATCCGACGGTGGATGCGTCGATCGTGAGCGACGACTGCGGCGTGTTCGCACAGGCCGACGCGCCGGGCACGGTCGAGGACGGGTCGATGGCGCACCCGTACAAGACGCTCCAAAAGGCGATCGACAACGCGGGCGCGAAGCGCGTGTACGCCTGCACCAGCGCGCCCTTCAGCGAGGCCGTCACGATCAGCGCCGGGCTCGACGTCTACGGCGGCTTCGACTGCGCGAAAGGGTGGAGCTGGTCCTCGAGCGCGCGCTCCGAGCTGGACGGGCCGGCCGATGCGGTCGCGCTGACGATCGCGGCGAGCGCCGATGGCGCGAAGGTCGAGGGGTTCAAGGTCGAGGCGGCCTCTCCGAGCGCGCCGATGATGGGCGGGTCGTCGATCGCGGTGGTGGTGGCTGACGTGGCCGCGACGCTCGATGGCTGCGACGTGATCGCGGGGGATGCGGCGGATGGATCGGACGGGACACCGCCGAATGGCACCGCGACCAAGGGAACAGACGCGGCGATGCCCGATCCGGGCACGATGAACGCGTGCATCAATCCGGCTTCCGTGAATGGCGGCGTCCCGGGTTCGACCATGTGCGGCGGCGTCGACACGAGCGGAGGCGTGGGTGGGAAGGGCGGCGTCACGGGGACGATGGGCGGCGACGGGCAGAGCGGCGCGAACGGCGCGAACCCGGCGATGATGCCGAAGATGGGGATGGACGGCCTGGCCGGCACGGGACAGAGCGATCCTGCCGGTACATGCACGAACGGTGATCCGGGGGCGCCAGGCAGCAGCGGCGCCGCGGGCAACGGCGGATCGGAGATGGGCGACATGCTCTCCCTCGCCGGGATCAGCAACGCCGACGTGACCGACGGCCAGTCCGGCGCGCCGGGTCAAGGTGGGGGCGGCGGTGGCGGCGCGATGTCGGGCACGTTCTGCCCACCGGCGGCGTCCCCGGTCGACGGGCCCGGCGCGAGCGGTGGAGGCGGTGGTGCCGGCGGTTGCGGTGGGCTCGGCGGTGGCGGGGGAAAGGCCGGCGGGAGCAGCATCGCGATCGTGAGCCTCGGGAACAAGCTGACGCTGGCGGGCGTGACGCTCGCTGTCGGCAAAGGCGGTGGCGGCGGGAAGGGCACACTCGGCCAGAGCGGCGGCGCCTACGGTCTGGGTGTGGTCGGCGGCGCCACGTCAGGGCTCGGCTCCTCGAATGCCGGCTGCCAGGGGGGCAACGGCGGGAAGGGCGGCAACGGCGGTCCTGGCGGTGGAGGACGCGGCGGGCACGCGATCGGCATCGCGTACGCGCAGGCGCCTGCAACGATGCCGGCGCTCCAGATGTTCACGGGCGGCACGCCCGGCATCGGGGGTACGGCGGGCAACGGGGCACCGTCGACGAGCATGGGAGCGAACGGTAGCGCGGGGCCGTGCTGGGACTTCACGAACCACGCCGCGTGCAACTAGGCGCGAAGGAGGAGCGGCCATGAGGGATACGCAGACGTGTCCGAAGTGTTCACAGCGGAAGTTCCTCGTGGCCAAAGCTCCGGCAACCCGTTCACGGTTCGACGGTGACCGAGCCGCTTTTCGCAGTCACCGTCGTCACGGTGACGACGTTGGGGCTCCGGGTTTTGGGCAGCATGCCACCACTCGGCCACTTCGAGACGTGGATCTGTCTGTCGTGTGGCTACACGGAGCTCTACGCACACGGGATCCCGGTCAACATCGCGAGTATCGTTGAAAAGCATCCCGACCAACTGCGCATCGTCGATGCGGAGCCGCAGGGGCAGGGGCCGTATCGCTGACGGCGCGAAGCGCTTGGCCAAGCGACACTGCGGCCAGTCAGAGGTGAGCCGCCGGATGGCGTAGCGAGATCTCCCCGCTGGATCCGCAAGCAGAACGCCCGCGCCATCGGGAGATGCACTCCCCGTCAGCGTGCCCGCGGGGCAGGCGCGCCTGCCCGCGTCGTGCTCGCCCGACGATTTCGTGCGCGGGCTTCCGATTTCGGCCCACCGCTGCCGGGCCGCGGCGATTCCATTTACAGAAGCCCCGAAAGGACCGGATTTCGCGCCCGGAAGGGCGGCGCTTTGCCCTGGAGAAGGTGACCCTATGCAAGACGTCTTCACAATCGACTCCCCCGCGCTCCCCAAGGACACGCGCGTCGTCGGCTTCCGAGGCTCCGAGGGGATCTCGCGCCTCTACGCCTTCGAGATCCACCTCCAGCTCGCCCCCGGGGAGGGCGACACCTTCGAGCTGTCCGCCGCCGTGGGTGCGAAGGGCACCCTGACGCTCGACCGACAGGATGGCCGTCCGCCCTTCGCCTACCACGGCATCTTCTCCGAGGCGGCCCTGGTCCATCACGAGCGCGACGGCATCGCCTTCCTCCGCGCAGTCCTGGTGCCGCGGCTCTGGCGGCTCACGCAGACGCTCCACAGCCGCCTTTCACGCAGCAGGCGATCCCCGAAATCCTGAAGAAGACGCTCGATGACGGCGGGCTGACCTCCGCGGACTACCGCCTCCAGCTCACCGGGCAGTACCCACCCGAGGAGCACGTCTGCCAGTACCGGGAGAGCCACTTCGACTTCCTCTCCCGGTGGATGGAACGCGAGGGGATCTACTACTTCTTCGAGCAGGGCGACGAAGGGGAGACGCTCGTCATCGCGGACGAAAAGTCCGCGCACGAGGCACTCCCGCCCGCGCCAGTGCGCTTCTTCCCGCTCCTCGGGCACGACGTGAGCGCCGGGGAGTGCCTCCACAGCTTCGTCTGTCGGCAGCGCGCCCTCCCGGCCAGCGTATCCTTCAAGGACTACGACCACACCAGGCCCGCGCTCGACGTCTCCGGCTCGGCGCCCGTGTCCCCGACCGGGATGGGCGCAGATCAACGTCCACGGCGCGCGCTTCTTCACCCCCGACGCCGGCAAGCGGCTCGCCCAGCTTCGCGCCGAGGAGCTCTTGGCGCGCGCGGAAGTCTACACCGGAAGCGGGACGGCGTTCTTCCTGCGCGCCGGTTACACGTTCGCTCTCTACGACCACCCGCGCGCGAGCTTCGACACGAAGTACCTGGTGACGGAGGTGGAGCACTTCGGCAACCAGTCCGCCCGGACGGCGGAGATGCTGCGGCTTACCGGCCTCGCCGGTCTCGCGGAGGACGAGGTGTACCGCGTCGAGGTGACGGCGATCCCGGCGACGGTGCAGTTCCGCGCCGAGCAGCGCGCGCCGTGGCCGCGCATCTACGGGACGGAGCACGGGGTCGTCGACGGGGAGGCAGAGAGCGAGTACGCGCAGCTCGACGAGCACGGGCGTTACCTGGTGCGCTTCGCGTTCGACGAGAGCGGCCTGCCCGACGGGAAGGCGTCGACGCGCGTGCGGATGATGCAGCCGCACGGCGGCGGGGTCGAGGGGTGGCATTTCCCGCTGCGGAAGGGGACGGAGGTGCTGCTCACGTTCCTCGGTGGGGATCCGGACCGGCCCGTGATCGCGGGGGTGGTGCCCAACGCGCTCAAGCCGAGCCCGATCACACAGGCGAACCAGACGAGGAACGTGATCCAGACGGGTGGCCGGAACCGGATGGAGATCGAGGACAAGAAGGGGTTCGAGCGCATCACGTGGAGCACGCCGTACGCGAACACGATGATCCGGATGGGGGCGCCGAACGCCGACCACGAGATGATCGTCCGGACGGATGGAGCCACCGTCCTCGAGACAGGGCAGAACTGGGACGTCGACGTCGGCGGAGCGCTCTGGGAGCACGTCACGGATGTCGTGAACGAGAAGTACGACAGCAGCAAGACGACGCTGGTCGGCGCGGGTCTGCAACAGACGGTCATCGGCGACGCGCAGTACGTCGTAACCAGGAGCGAAGTCCACACGGTGCTGACCAACGAGAACCACACGGTGGGCGTCAACAGAACGATGACCGTCGGCGGCGTCCATCAGCAAACGGTTGGGGGAAGCGAGGTCCACACGGTCACGGGAGGCGTGACCCAGAAGTTCGGCAACCTCACCATCGACTCCAAGAGCTACATCGGCATCAACGCGGGCGGTCCCGTGACCGTCCAAGCACCGAGCTGGGATGTGATCATCCCGAGCACTACCGAGACGAAGAGCCATTCCCAAGAGTTCTTGGGCTTCAGCTTCGAGATGACGGGTGGCTTGATCGAGACCGTGGGCGGCCACATGGAGAATGTCGGCATTCACCTCGAAACGATCGGCATCCACGTCGAAACGGTGGGCTTCCATTACGCGCCCGGCGGCGCGGAACTTGAGCAGCGGAGCATGGCGCTCAAGAACGCTGCTCTGAACTTCATGGATGGCGCCATCATCAAGCTCGGGTTCTGATGCCATGAAAGTCGCTAAGCCCATCAAGCTCCCGATCCTCACCCGCATCGTGGAGCGCGGCCGCAAGCCGGAAGCTCCACGTCGCCGCCATGCTCGGCTTCCCGCTCGACGCCCCCCGCGCCCTCCTCGACGAGATGGCCTTCTGGTCCACCGTCGCCGACGCGCTCGGCGCCTCGGGCGTGGTCGACGAGGGGTTCGCGAAGACGCGCGGCGAGCTGCTCGTTGCCGGGAGCTTCTTCGCGCCGGGCGGGATCCCGCTACCGGCCTCGTACGTCCGCGCGAAGGTCGGCGCGGCCGACAAGCGCCTCGCGGTCGTCGGCGACCGTCTCTGGAAGGATCATGCCGCGACCGAACCGGAGCCGATGGCGTCGATGCCGATCGACTGGGTGCACGCGTTCGGCGGCCCGCGCTTCGACCGGAACCCCTACGGCAAGGGCACCGAGCCCCTGGTGAGCGGTGGGCGCGTGATCCCGCTGCCGAATGTCGACCACTACGGCGCGATGCTGCGCGCGCCGGACGACCGGCCCGAGCCTGCCGGCTTTCTGCCGATGGACGTCACATTCGTCCAGCGCCGGGCGCGCGCGGGGACCTACGACCAGCACTGGCTTGAGGAGCACTTCCCGGGCCTGGCCCCCGACGTCGCGCCCACGTTCTTCAACGTCGCGCCCGAGGACCAGTGGATCGACGGCTTCTTCCGGGGCGACGAGGCGATCCTCGTCGAGAACATGCACCCCGAGCGCCCGCGCATCGAGGGGCGGCTCCCCGGTCTCGCCGCCCGCTGCTTCGTCACGCAGCGCACGCCCGAGGGCGAGCGATTTCCTGGAGATCCCGCTCCGCTGGGACACCGTCTGGCTCTTCCCGTCGGCCGCCGCCGGTGTCGTGATCGCGCACGGCACGCACGCGGTCGCCGAGGACGACGCGGCGGACGTGCTGCGCCTGGTCTGCGGCTGCGAGGACCCGGCGTTGCCGCGCTCGGTGGAGCACTACCGGGATGCGCTCGCGCGCCGGCTCGACAAGGACAAGGGCGCCATCGCGGGGCTATCGGACAGCGACCTGATGCCGCCGCGGGGGTCGGGCGTGGCGCCGAACATCGGCGGGACCGACATTGGGCGGTGGGTCAGGAGCGAGAACCTGCACGCCAAGAACATGCGCCGGGGCGCGGTGCGGAGGCGCGCCGAGGCGAAGGCGATGATCGAGGGCAACGGGTTCGATCCCAAGGACTACGGGCTCGCCGAGGCCCTGCCCGAGCTGGAGGAGCCGCCGCTCGACGACCTCGACGCGCTCGCGGCCTACATGGAGGCCCAGTCGGCGCGCGCGGACACGATGGTCGCCGAGGCAAAGGAGAAGGAGGCGAAGTCGCGGGAGGACGCGCGACGCAGGTGCGCGGAGATGGGGGGCGACTTCGACGCGATGATGGAGGAGGGAAAGAAGAAGGGAGCCGGGCCGCCGAAGCTCTCCGTCGCGGCGCAAGTCGAGAGGTTGCGTGATGTCGGGGTGAAGGACCACGAGGTGGTCGCATACAAGGCCGACCTGATGCGACAGGAGCACGGCTTGATTCGATATGTACCGGCGCTTCGGGCACATGCAGCCCACCGCGGCGACAATGGATCCGGAGGCGGCGGCGCGGGTGCGTGTGCTCGTCGCGCTCGCTGTCGAGACGGGGGAGAGCCTCGCGGGACGCGACTTCACCGGCGCGAGCCTCGCGGAGATGAGCCTGCGGGGCGTGGACCTCACGGGCACATTCCTCGAAGCCGCCGACCTCTCCGGCTGCGACCTGAGCGGCGCAAGACTCGAACACGCGGTCCTCGCGAAGGCGAACCTGCGGGGGGCGAACCTTTCGGGCGCGCGGCTCCGGGGCGCGAACCTCGGCGGCGCCGCGCTCTCCGATACGGTGCTCGATCACGCGGACCTCCGGGACGCGGTGCTCGGTGGGGCCGACCTCGCGGGAGCGCGCTTCACGGGCGCGACGCTGACCGGCGCGGACTGGATGGAGGCGAAGCTCGTCGGGGTGGACTTCTCAGGTGCCGTGCTCGGCCAGTGCAACCTGATCAAGGCGGACCTGTGCGACACGCGCTTCGCGGGCGCGGACCTGTCGAAGGCGAACCTCGTCGAGTGCACGCTCGAAGGAGCGGACTTTTCGAGCGCCAAGCTGGAGAAGACGACGTTCGTGGGGTGCAAGGGCGAGGGCGCTTCGTTTCGCGAGGCGAACCTCCGGCAGGCGGTCCTGGTGCACGGCTCCTCCTTCACCGGCGCGGAGTTCTGTGACGCGGACATGGAGAAAGCCAACCTTCGAGGAACGGCGCTCTCCGGGGCGTGCTTCGACCGAGCGAACCTGGCCGGCGCCGACCTCTCAGAGTGCGACGCCACGGGCGCAACTTTCGAGCGCGCGGTCCTCAAAGGCGCGCTCATGATCCGCACCGGCCTCGTCGACGTCACGCTGCGAGGCGCGAACCTGATGGATGCCCTCGCGTCCAAGGCCCGGCTCGCCGGCGCGGACTTCACTGGAGCGAACCTCTACCGGGCCGACCTCTCGCGCGTGGTCGGTAACGAGCGGACGACGTTCGCCGAGGCGGAGGTGGGGCACGTGCGGCTCCTCCCGAAGGCCGACGCGCAGCCGGGAGGTGCCCGATGAACCGCGATCTGCTCATGGACAAGGTGCAGCATGGCGAGCCCGTGCGCCGCGTGGATCTCTCGCATCTCGACCTCGAAGGAGCCGATTCTTCGGGCGCCGTGTTCGAGGAGGTCCGCTTCCCGAAGGCGCTACGAGGCGCGCGGCTCGAGGAGTCGAGCTTCGTGTCCTGCGACTTCACCGAGTGCGACCTGACCGGCGCGGACCTGCACCTGGCCACGGTGTATCGCTCGAAGCTCGACGGGGCGCGCCTCGACGGGGCCAAGCTGATCGCGTCGAGCTTCGTCGAGAGCAGCGCCGACGGTGCCTCGTTCGCCAGCGTCGAGGCGCCGATCGCGAGCTGGGTGAAGACCTCGCTCCGACGCGCGTCGTTCGCGGGCGCGAACCTCGACCGAGCGAACCTCGTTGAGATCGACGCCGACGAGGCGCGCTTCACGAGCGCCAACCTGGAGAAGGCGACACTGTACCAGGCCGATCTGCGCACCGCCGACCTCGCGAGCGCGAACCTCACGCTGACGACGCTGGTCGAGGCCAAGCTCGGGCCGAAGGCGTTCGCAGGCACGAGGCTCTTCCGGACGCAGTTCATGAAGAGCGACCTCGCTGGCGCCAGCTTCGCGGAGACTTCCCTTCCGCAGTGCAACTTCATGGGCGCGGACTTGCGGGGGGCGACGTTCGAGCGAGCCAAGGGGCCGCAGTGCTTCTTCGGGGAGGCGAAGCTCGAAGGCGCGAAGCTCGCGGCTGGCGACTTCCGGCAGGCGGTGTTCGAGAAGGGCGACCTCACGAAGGCAGACCTCTCCGGCGCCGATCTCGAGGAGGCGTACTTCGCGCGCGCCGTCGCACGAGAGGCTCGCTTCTGCGATGCGAAGCTAAGGGAAGCGGACTTCTCGCACGCGGATGTCACCGCGGCCGACTTCTCCGGTGCCGGCCTCTTCCGCACGAAGTTCCACGCGGCCGGACGCGAGCACGCCGTGCTCCCCGTGCCGGGGAGCTGGCTGGGGGACGATGAGGATCTGGCGAGGATCGAGGGGTGGCAGCCGCAGCACGGCGCAGCGAGCTGATGAGGGGAACGCAGTAGGCACACGCAACGAAGGGACGGGAAAGATGACTGCCGCGAAGAAGCTCGGAAGCACGGAGATGTACCTGGAGACCGGCACGGTGGAACGCATCCTGAGCGGGACGATCAAGGTGCGTCGGGGCACGGGCAGCTACCAAGCCCGGCGCGCCAAGAGCTGCCTCGTCGCGCCCGAGATCGGGGACACGGTCCTCTGCGCGTCGGGGCCGGAGGGGGCGTTCGCGCTCGCCGTGCTGCAAGGACGCGAGGGCGCGCCGACGCGCCTCGCCGCCGACGGGGACCTCAGCATCGAGTCGTCCAACGGCCGCGTTACCGTCTCGTCGCCGGAAGCTGTCGACCTGATGAGCGGAGGCACGGTCGCGCTGACCTCGGCCGAGATCCACGTGCGCGCCGCGAAGGGGTCCGTCGCGATCGAGGAGCTTGGTTTCTTCGGCAGGCTGGTGCAGGCACAGGTGGCGAAGGTTGCTCTCGCCGCTGAAGAGGTCGACTCCGTGCTCACGCGCCTCACGCAACGCGCCAAGCGCGTCTTCCGCTTCGTCGAGGAGGTCGATCAGACGCGCGCCGGCACCGTCGACCTGCGCGCCCAGGGCCTCGTCGGCATCAGGGGCGAGAACGCGGTGATCTCGGCGCGCGTGCTCGCGAAGGTCGACGGCGAACAGATCCACCTGGGCTGAGGAGGACGATCGATGCTTGCCAAGACTTCCGCGGGCGGGCTCTGCACCGCGTTCCCCGACGTCTGCCTCACACCCGCGCCCCCCGCGCCCGCGCCCGTCCCCATCCCGTACCCGAACATCGGCGCCGACCCGACGAACGTCGGCTTCGTGCCGAACGTGCTGATGACCTGCGCGCCCGCGCACAACATGTGCACCCAGCCGCCGATGACGAACGGCGACAACGCGGGCCTGGCGACGGGCGTCGCGTCCGGCACGGTGATGGGGCCCGCGCGCACCGTCACCGCGGCGTTCACGGTGCTGGTCGGCGGCATGCCGCTGGCGCGCCTGACCAGCGTCACCATCCAGAACAACACCAATGCGCCGGGCGCCAAGGTCGTACCCAGCGTGACCAACGTCCTCGTCCTCGCGCCCTGAGCCCAAACCATGAACGAGCAAAACAAGGAGCGGCTGGGCCAGCTCACCAAGCGACTTGCGAACCGCCAAGCACAGGGCAAGGGTGAGACGGAGGGCGATGCGGCGTTCCTCGCGGAGTTCGGGCGCATCCGGGACGAGGTGTTGCACCCCGTGATGGAGGAGGTCGGTGCTCAGCTACGAGCGGCCGGCTACGACTCCAAGGTCGTGAGCCGCGACGCCGGGGCTTCCCCGGCCATCGACTTCCACATCGCCATCCCCGGCCGGGGTGACTCCAAGGACACGATCCGGTTCTTCGCGCGCAAGGACTCCCTGCGCGGGTGGCAGGTCATCGCGGAGATCGAGCTGAAGCGAAGCCCGATGGAGCTTGCCCGGTTCGATGTAGATGACCCGATCACGCGCGACATCGCGGAGCAGCTCCTCGTGGACGCGACCGAGCAGATGTTCGCGTCGGCGCTCACGTCTCCGAGACGCGTGGTGGGCGCCGACGTTGCCTCACCGACTCCGGCGCGCATGGCAGCCGACGTAGCTTCACGGGACCGCGGGCAAGGCGCTCCGGTGCACGGGGCGGACGGTGTGCGCGCCGATGTCCTGGACCGGCTACGAACCACTCGGCGGTTCGATGGGCTTGCCCTGGTCGGGGTCAACCTCGACGGGCTCGACTTCACCGGCGCGGACCTATCGGCGGTCGATCTGCAAGGAGCGAGCCTGCGGGGATGCAGGCTACTCGGAGCACGCCTCATGGCCGCGGTGCTCGCCGGTGCCGACCTATCGGACACGAACCTCGTCGGCGCCGACCTATCGGGCGCCGACCTATCGGATGCCGTTCTAGATTCGAGCGAGGCTGGACGGTGCCGTCCTTGACGGCGTGACCGGCCTACCGGGCGAGCCGCCCGTGGAGGAGAGTGTGGTGGAGCCCGAGCCCTCGTCTGTGCATGCTCAGTCTGAGCCGGTGCACTACGAGATTGACCCATTCGAGCCACCTCCCGAGCTCGCGCTGCCGCCGCTCGCAGGCGCACCGGAAGCGCGCTGGGCGCGGTGGGCGACCGGGCGCGATGTGGGCGAGACGGCGGAGGTGAACGTCGCAGCGCTCCGTCACGTGCCGCTCCCGTTCGTGGAAGGGCCGCCCGCGCCCGAGTTCTTCGCGGAGGCCGACGCCGCCCGCGCACGTGCGCAGGCTGGTGAGAAGCGGGCAGGCTCCGGCGTCGACGCGACGATGCCGCTTCCCGTGATGAGCATCCCCGCGCAGGACGGAGCGGGGAGCAACGCCGCGACGGTGGCGCTGCCGGTGATCTCCCTGCCCGCGGCGGTGGAGGAGGGCGCCTCCGATCGCGCGAAGAGCGATCCGCCCGTGCTGACCGTCGAACAGTACGCCGCCCTCTGCGCAGAGGTGGCGAGCTTTCCAGGGAAGGCGGAGAGCACGTTCGAGAAGTACGGTCTCACGTCGCCACGCGCACGCGCGGACCTCGATGAAGACTTCGCGCAGCGTTTCCGCTCGGACCCCGGCCTCCACCGCAGATGGCAGGCGCTCGTCGCCCACTACAGCGACTGGTATCGAAGGCAGGGCGCGAGATGATGCGCGCGGAGAGCGCCGGCTGGCGGCGGCAGCGCGGCCTCGCGCACCCGAACGCAATACGTAACATTGCGTAGGGCCTCTCGTGCCGATGATCGAGCGTCCCCCGCCGACAAGCCCGAGCCCCCGCCGTCGCCCACCTCAACGACCTCGAAGCCGCCACTGCGGAGCTCGGTAACGTCCACACCATCAACATCCGGCTCCTCACCCGCGCGGCGAGCGCGCCTTCTCCCGGAAGGACCCCCATCCTTCCGGGCCGTAGCTGCCGTCGACCGCGGCCCGCAGGCGGTGTCCAGGGTCGCCGAAGGCGACGAGCGCAGCGAGCTTGCCCTGGACGCCGCCGAGGACCGCGGTACGCGGTGCGCCAGCGTGGGAAGCGCGACCGCGGATTTGCGTGAGCAGTTCGTCACGAAAGATCGCGGGGTACAACAGTAAGGATTCCGTCTGGGACTGACCTGGGTCGCCACCTGGGCAAGATCTGGGTCCGATCTGGGTCTCCGCCCGCGACGCCGCGAGGCACTCGGGAGTGCACCCAATCGAGCCCCACGTACACCCGGGGCACAGGTGGACGACGCGGGGGCATCCGCCGCGCATGCGCCGAAGAACGACCACCTGGTCTCGCGGCCGTCGCACCGCCGGCGTGGCAGGGGGGCGGCTTTCACTGCGCCTCCCAACTGGCCTCCCGGAGGCTCCGGGCCGCTGCGGCCCTGATGAGCGGAGGGTGAGCGACTGGTGGTGCGGCCAGGTGCGGCCGGTGAGCGGCGGGTCCGCGGCCCTGCACGGCGCGCTCGGCGCCCGCCAGGTGGGTCCGACCGGTGAAGTCAGGCGACGGCCACCCTTTGGACTTGGCCATGGCGCGCGGGTGGACCTGGCCTGGACTCGATCTGGACCTGGCCTGGACTCGATCTGGACCTCGCCTGGATTCGATCTGGACCTCGCCTGGACTCGATCTGGAGAAATCTGGGCGATTTCTGGACCTCGCCTGGACTCGATCTGGAGAAATCTGGGCGATTTCTGGACGGACCCACCCGGAAAGGGTCCGGCGCGCCGGGGTCGAGGAGATCGGAGATGCGGACGACGGCACCTGGTCGCGTCGCGCGCGGCCGGCGGGGCGGTCAAGGAGGGCGCCGTGGGCGATGACGAGCGCGACGGAGTCGGCGAAGCCATGCCCAATCCCGACGCTCGGCGCGACGCTCAACCTCGCCGACCTCAACCGGCAGGCGCGCAAGTGGCTCGACGAGACGGCCCGTGTTCGTGTGCACCGCACCACGCACGAGCAACCCGTGGCCCGCCTCGCCCAGGAGCAGCCCGCGCTCATCCGGCTGCCGCACCTGCGCTTCGAGGGCAGCGCTCCGAGCTCAGGGAGCGACGCGCGCACGCGAAACACGAATCCAGCATGAAACCAGGCCTTTCTTGCCTCGGACCCCGGCCGGATCCGGGGGCCCGATCCGGCCCGGCTTTTTTTGCCGCAGAATCCGGGACCATTCTACCGCGATGCGATACGCGGGGTTGGCAATGCAGGCGGGCGGGCGCGAGCCCTGGAAGCGTAGCACCCGGCCTGGTCGCTGGTTCGACGAGTACCGGGAGCGCCTGCTCGAGCAGTCCGAGCCGGGCGCGTGGCCTCGCGACTTCGCAGGGCGACTCGTCCCCGTCCGCGTCGAGGTGCGCCCACGCGCAGTCCTCGAGGCGCGCACGGACCGCATTGAGCGCCTGGAGCGCGGCGAGCACACCGGCCTCCGCGACGTGCTCGGCGCCGCCAGGGCGCTGGGAGGCGGATCGGGAGGCAACGGCGGCGGCGGACTGGGCGGCGCGCTCGGCGTTGCGGCCAGCACGCTCGGCGGCGACTCGGGCAGCGGACCGGGCGGAGGCCTCCGCGGCGCGCACGGCGACGGCTCGGGCAGCGGGCTCGGCGGCGAGGGTCGGGCGCGGGCGACGTGTGGGACGCAGGGGAAGCGGTTCGATGCCGCAAGACAACATTTCAGGCCCACGGATCGCGCGCACGCGAAACACACGTCCGAGCCTGCGCGTCCGCGTGGGGTCAGCTCGTCGTTCTCCGCTTCTGAGGGGGCGTGGCTCAGAACGTGCGCAGCGCGCACGAAGCCACCCGTGTTTCATGGCGAGCCACGCCCCCCGCGACACGGCATCGGCGCATGCCGCACTCCAGGGGCGTCAGAGTCAGCGTCGAGGCGAGGCAGATGATGCAGCCACAGTCACAGGGTGCTTGGATGACCGTCGAGCAGGCCGCCGCGTTCCTCGCCCTCCCAGTGGTGACGCTCCGTCGCGCCTTGGAGCGCAACGCCCGCAAGGCGCCGGATGGTGGAACGAATCTCGCACACGGACGGCATCATCGCGCGCAAACTCGGGCGGCTGTGGCGCGTGCGGCTCGACGCCGTGTGGCGCGAGCCATCGGCGCCGAAGTAGCGCGAGCGCGGCTGACATCAAGGGGCTTCAGGTTGCGTCGGGTAGCACTTGCGGCGCGCGGTGGGACGGGTACGCTCTCGCCTCGGAAACGCGCGCCATGAAGGGAATCCGATCATGGCACGTACGACGATTCGACGCGGTAAGCGGGTCCTGGTCATTGACTTCACGTACACCAAGAAGGACGGTAGCCAAGGGCGCTACCGTCGCGACGCGCAGGTGCAGACGGCCGCCGCGGCACGGACTGAGGAAGCCGCGCGGAAGATGGGGGCGACGCTGTACGGCGACCCCGAGAATCCTCTGCGGCCCGGATGGCAAGCCGTTCAAGCCGATCGAACCGACGGAGGCGGTGAAGCCCGTGCCGGCGGAGGAGCCCACGCTCGCGGAGGTGGTCAAGCGCTACCTCGACGAGTACGGCCCGTCCGCGCTCTCGCCCTCGACGCTGTACAGCTACTCGAACAGGCTGTCGGTGTGGTGGCTGCCGCGCCTGGGAGGCCTGCCCGTGTCCAAGGCGTTCGACGTCGCACGCGCACGAGAGATCGACGTGGCGATGGTCAATGACGGCTTGACGCCGGGGTCGCGTCGGATCGCTCTCAACGCGTTCAAGAGCGTGGGGCGGTTCGCCGTCGAGGCTCGGATCCTCAACGCTGAGCCCAAGTACCTCGCCCCGCCGAAGGTGGGGGAGCGTGTGCCGAGCGCCCCCTGCGAGGGCGACGTCGCGGCGGTCATCGACGCAGCAAGCTGCCTGGAGCACCGGCTCGTGATCCTGCTCGCCGCGCATGCCGGGCTGCGCAAGGGCGAGATTCGCGGGCTGCGGTGCGCAGACTGTGAGATGGCTCGCGACCGCTTGGTCGTGCGCCGCTCGCGGTGGAAGCACCACACCAAGGCGACGAAGTCGGGCGACGAGCGCGAGGTGCCGCTGACGCCGCAACTGCGCGCCGCGCTGCTCGCCGCCGGCGTAGACAAACGGCCGGCCGAGGAGTGCGCGGCGCTCAATAGGCTGGGCAAACCGTGGGGCCACCGGGGGCCCTACGACGTGTTCCAGAGCACGCTGCGCCGCGTGAAGCTTCCGCGGGTACGCCTGCACGCGCTGCGCGCATTCTTCGTGACGACGCTGCTCAACGGGCACGTCCCCGTCCACGTCGTGCGCAAGCTCGTCGGGCACGGCAATCTGGCGACGACGCAGAAGTACGCGGCGGTCGTCGCGGAGAGTCGAGGGGAGGCGGTCGGTGTTCTCGAGCGCAGCTACGAGGGGGCGCGCGGCGCGGCGCACGCGGCGCACGCGCAAGCCTGCGGCGCCGCGCACGTCCAGGCGCCACGTTCCGCGGCTCGACGCTCACAACCTCGCGCCGCGCGGCGTCGAGGGCCAGCAGCTTGCTGCGGAGCCGAGCGTGACGTCCAGGGGCGCGCACCGCGCCTGAGTGTAGCCAATCCCTTCCCGTAGGCCGCACCATGCCGAAGGCACCCCTGGACCCCGCCCCTGCGGGGCGCCGAGCC
Source organism: uncultured delta proteobacterium (assembly GCA_963827955.1). Classification (GTDB taxonomy): domain Bacteria; phylum Myxococcota_A; class Polyangia; order Polyangiales; family Polyangiaceae; genus CAWHDJ01. The sequence continues at coordinate 890,108 of CAWHDJ010000019.1, forward strand.
GGCGACCACACGCAGGCATGTCGCCCAGGGGCGCGTTACGCGCGCTCGATTCCTACGACGCGACCTACTACGCTCGCCGACGCATGAGCGACTCGGACGACATCGCCATCGAGTACGAGCTGATCCGCGACGCGACCCTGGCCGACATCGTGGTGCAGAACACGGAGATCGTGCCCACGCCGGCCGATGAGAAGCAGGTTCGCATCGAGGGACGCCTCGGCCTTGAGCACGACGAAGACGACGAGGACAGCGAGCCGAGCACCGACGTCGAGCACTACGCGTTCGCCTTTCTCTTCACCATCGGCGCACTCTCGTTCGAGGATGCACGGCCACGCGGGTCCTCGGGCATCGACTACGCCGAGAAGGACCGCTGGACGGCCGGCGACATGCTCCGCCACCTTCGCTTCGAACGAGAAGAGCTTCGCTTCTACGCCGACTACGTGCGGGGCCGCTGCATGAAGACGAAGCTCATCGTCCGGGCCGACGGCACCTTCCTGCTCGAGACCGTGAACCGAGGCGAGACGGCGACCCGCTGGATCGCGAAGCTCCAGGGCGAGCGCACCCTCAGTGCCGTGTCCTCCGCGCCGCCAGGCTGAGCGTTTCCGTGAATACCTGCCTCGCAAGCGTTGTCGTCGCACTCGGGGGGCGACGTACGTGTCCTCCCAGACGCCGTGGCCCGTTTTGTGGTCCTCGCTGGAGGTGGCGCGGGAGGGGCGGCGAAAGCCGCCCCTCCGCAGCGGTCGGTAAAAACCGCCCCACCGTGGCGGTGAAGGCCGCTCCACCGCGGCGGTGAAAGTCGCCCCGTCCCGCCGCAGGGCCGTCTCGGGGCAAGCCTCGGGTCGCCGCGGGCGAGCGCGTGCGACGGCCGCGGCGTCGCACTTGCAAGAGATCGGCCTCATCTTCGCGCGGCATCGGTCCGCAATCGAAGAGGGCATCGATGCCCAGGCTCGCAGGCTCGCCGCGTCGCGTTCTCCGCTGTGACCACTCGACCGCACGGCCGGTGGAGTGCCTGGGAGCTTCCTATGACACCGGGGGAACTTCCCGCCCGTCTCCCCGTGCCCCCTCCCGTGCCCCGCGCCGTGCCCCCGCCCGTTCCCCCGCGGCGTCCTCCCCGCACCGACCCGGCCGATCTGCGGCATTTCCCCGATGCCTCCCCGTGAGGCCCTGGCGGCAGCGAGCGGAGGGGGGCGGGACGCGCTCCGGCGGGCTGGCCGGGGCGACTCGGCGCTCATCGGGTGTCTGGGAGGGACGCGGGAATCATTCCACCGCAACACCGAGACCCTGGGTCTCGGGAATCATTCCACCGCACACAACAAGACCCTGGAATCTTCCCCAGCGCCTCGCTGATAAGTCAAATCCATAGACGGTAAGCCGCTTGCGCGAAGATGCGGTGACGAGGCATCTTCGGGATATGCGCGAAGACTTCATCGGTGGACCCCCGCGCGGAGGCGGCATGGGCCCCGCTCCCAGCAACGGCACGCTTGGCAACGGCGCTCTCAACGGAGCCCACGCTAACGGGGCCGGAGGCTTCGGACGCCACAGCCACCACGAGGAGCCGGGCAATCCCCACGACGCTCCCGCCGGCAAAACGAGGCCGACGTACACGCCCCATCCGCTCTTCGAGCTCGCCGACGGGGAGCAAGAGTACCGTGACATCCAGACTCTGAGCTTCAAGCGCAAGGGTGCGGACGGGAAGCTCATCACGCACCCGGAGATCATTCAGGCCAGGGACGTGAAGAGCTGGGCGGACGTCGCGCGCTGGTGGGGAGGCGGGTACTACAAGGTCTCCGGACGCAACGCGACGGGGCACTTCGCGGGCCAGTTCCCGAGGGGCGAGGACCTCCACTTCATCGACGGCCCGGAGAAGCCCTTCACCCTGCGCGAGCCCGCCGCGAGCGTGCCCACACCCTCTGCCGCCTCGGCGCCTGCACCCCTGCCCCCCGCGGCACCGTCGGCCGCGGCGCCACCCGCGCAGCCGCCCGACCCGATGCAGATGATGAAGGAGTTCGCGCGCGAGCTGCTCGTCCCCATCCGAGACGAGCTGCGCGAACTGCGCGAGCTGCGGGCTGCCCCCGCAGCCCCACCTGCGAAGGACTCGAGCGTCGAGATGCTGTTCGCCATGTTCAAGCTCCAAGGGGAGGAGGCTCGGGTCCGCGCGGATCAAGCCGCCGCGGACGCCAGGGCGAGGGCTGAGAGCGACGCTGCCAGGGCGAAAGCCGATGCCGAGCTGGCGGCGGCGAGGGCAAGGGCCGATGCGGAAGTGCGGATCAGCCGAGGAATCAATGCCGCCACCGCTTCGCAGAACAACATGTGGGCTGCGATGAACAAGGGCGGCGGCAACGGCGGCGAGGAGTCGAGCGTGGTCGCGCTCTTGCTGGAAAATGCTCCCGCCGCCGATGGATCCGCTCGCGCTTATGAGGGCGGCGCGTGAAGCGGGGGCTCCTGCGGCAGCAGCGGAGAGCGATCCCCTCAAGTCGCTCACCGACATGGTGAGCAGCATGATCGCCGCGGACGCGATGAAGCCCCAGCAGGCGCAGCCTGCGGCGCCGCCACAACCGAGAGCGGCCGCGCGGCCGCGCGGCCCCATGGTGTACGTGCCCGGGGTCGGCGTGGTCGAGGTCCACGCGCCCGAGCATGTGGTGCACCGGGATGCGGCCCCGGCGTCGGCGACGCCCGCGACGGCTGCCCCGCCCAGAGCTGACGTCGCTGCGCCCCCGCCAGTGGCTCCCGCGCCCCCGCCGGCCGCTCCGCCATCCCCCTCGGATACTGCGCCCCCGGTGGCTCCACCGTCCCCGCCGCTCGCTCCGCCGCTCCTGCCGCACGCGTCGGCGCCTCCGGTGGCGGGCGCGCCTGGGATGGTGGCTGCGTCGCCGCCCGCCGATGGTGTGATCGCCGCACCTGCGCTGGTGGTCGCTCAGGCCGTGGAGGCGACGGCATCCCCGTCGGCACCCGCTGCGGACCCGCCTGCCACGGTCGCTCCGGTCGCGGAGCCGCTGCCCGTCGTGATCGCGGCGGAGGCTCCGCGGCCAGGCGCGGCCGACCCCAAGCCGGCCCCCTCACTGGCCGGGATGCGCGCCGAGCTGTCGGGCCTCCTTCGGGGCATGAAGGAGAAGTCCGAGGAGCAGCGCGTCGCGTTCTTTCTCACGATTCCTCCGTTCACGGCGCAAGCCAAGGCGCTCGCGCCGGCCCTGGGAGCGCTCTCCGACACCGACATCAACAACGTCACTGCGCACATCGGGGTGGCGGAGCTCCAGGGGATCCTCGCCCTTCTGCCTAACGGCGTCGCGCGCGACGGAGGCTGACCATGGAGCGCTACGCCGAGCTGGGCTATGGCCTCGACCCGCGGCCGCCCCCCGAGGCCCCCGTTCCCGCCTCTCTACAAGCCGATTCCAGACCTCCTGACATAGGTGTCGCCGGCCAGACCCGTTCGTGCGTGTGACGGGCGGCATTTCGCGGCCCGTACGCGCGTCGTTGCCACGGTGGACACGGAGCGGGGGTGCGGACCCAAACCTGTCCGCTTTTCTCGCGGGAGCCCGCGGAGGCGCGGCAGACTGCCTCATGGCGGTCCCTCCGGAGCAGAGCGAGCTGTTCGGCGCCGCGGGTGCGCTCGACGCGCTCGTCGACTACCAGGTCGAGCCCGCTGACCCAACGCGCGACGTGCCCAACCCGCGCTGGAACGCGCTCGACGCTGAGCTGCGTGCCGCGCGCGCCCACGTCGCACGCCTTGCCGCCCTCTACGGCTTCGAGGCGTTCGGCAACCAGGAGAGCCTGCGCAGGACCATGCGCGGCTTCAAGATCGCCCACGCCTCGCAGAACCGCGAGATCGTCGCTGCCCTCGAGCGCTACGCGGCCCTCGAGGCCAGGCGGGCCGCGGTCCCGCGCCGCGTGCCCGTCCAGAACGTCGTCGAGGGCCAGGTCCTCAAGCTCGCCGTCGAACGCAAGCACCTGAGCAACCTGCTCAAGATGGTCGCCTACCAGGCAGAGAGCGATCCCGTGCGCACGGTCGCGCCCCACTACAAGCGCGTCGACGACGAGGGGCGCACGCTCATCCAGGCCGCGCTCGCCTCGGCCGCGGACCTCGCGGTCGCCCCCACCGCAGCTCCGCGTCACGCTCGCCGCCCAGAGCTCCCCGCACCGCACCCGCGCCATCGCCGCCCTCTGCGACGAGCTGAACCGCGCGTCCACACGCTTCCCAGGGACGCGGCTCACCCTCCGCTTCGCCATCCACCAGCCGGCCCCCGACCCCGGCGGCTGACGGCCCGCCCCCGCCGAGCGGACAGGTTTGGTGGGGCCTATGTCAGGAGGTCTGGATTCGGGAGCGAGGTCCTGTGGGCGGCGCGTACGCGCCGCTGTTCTGCGCACGCTGGCGCTGGAGCGGGCTCCCGGACATCTTCGACGTGCTCGACCTCGACAAGAACGACGTCATCGACGAGGTCGAGATCGCCGATGGGCTCGGGCGGACGGAGATCGCGGTCCTCAACGGCGACACCGCGGGCCCGCTCTCCGCCGACGTGTGGGACGGCAGCCGGGACGCGTTCCCGCTCATCGACGCCAACAGGGACGGCCTCGTGAGCCAGGTCGAGCTCGAGCGGGCGCTCGGCCCGCACGCCCTCCGCCTCGCGCGCGGGCATCCCGCCCACGGCGCAGCGCTGCCCCCGGTCTCGCTGTACGTCTGGCGCGCGCACGCGCGCAGCGTGATCTTCCCAAACCGGGAAGCGAAGGCCGAGTAGATGGCGGAGGCGGCGGTGCACGACACCGAGGACCCGCGCGCGCGGTAGAGCGTTGCTCGTCCGAGCCGCCCGAGCAGACCGACCTGGACCGAGTAGGCTCGGATCGCCCGGTTGGTGCGGTGCTCCCCATGCCCGACCGATGCCGCCCGCCCGGACTGATCTCCCCGACTTGCCCGGGGACTTCGGCGCGTCGCGCTGACATCTTGGGTGTCGAGATGCAGACGGCCAGCGAGATGTCGACCGAACAAGGCTCTTCACCCGCCGGGCCCCCCGACGCTCGAATCGATGGCATCGGCGGGATCGGCCTGGAGTTCGCCTCCAACACCCAGCCCAACGGGATCAGCCCCAAGAAGGTCCGCGAGCTCGCTATGCGCAAGGTCGATCCGCTTCCGCTCCGACATGACGAGCTGGGCGTCTACTTGCTCCGCGGCGAGCCGTTGCGTGGAGGCAGCGGCAGAAGCGCACGTACCTGGAAGCGCGGGAGCTGGGCCTCATCCCCGGGGTGATCAAGGCGTAGCACCGGGCCCGCGGACCTGAAGGTGAGTCAAGCCGAGGTCAAGACGCCGCGGCGATGGAGAGGTGTGCATGCAGCTCGCGGAGCAGACCCGCGTTCGTCAGGCCCATGGCGCCGAACCCGATCACGTGCGTTGGTCACGCCCTCACGCTCGCGTGGCTCCTCGGCCGCGCCCGGTTTGGATCGGCGTCATCGGTCTGCTCTGCGACGACCTCGACGGATGGGTCGCGCGCAAAACTGGGCGCTACCTCCATCTTCGGGTCGACCTACGACTGGACGGTCGACGTCGCTGTAGCTGCCGTCGTGTTCGACCACCTCGCGTTCCTACCCCTCGCGCTCGTGGCTGTCCCCCTCCAGGTGCGCGCCCGACGAGGCAACCGGGAGGGCCGACAAACGTGACGGCCATCGTCCTGCCTCAAGGGCTGCCGACGGGCGGAGGACCCCTCGGGCGGCCCAGCCCGCCCGGATTGCCTGAACCGGAGAACGACCATGGGCTTCTTGCACGACCTCTTCCCCCACACCGATCAGCGTGCCCCAGGTACGCCGTCCCGGGCGGGGACGCCCTGGAGCTGGCGTTGAGCTTTGTTCTCCTCCATGGCGCGCTCATCCACTTTCTCTTCCGTCGGCTCCAGCGCGCCGGCCGCATGCAATGGGCGATCGAGGAGGAGAGCATCGCTGAGAGGACCGCCGACCGGGCGGACTACGAGTCGCAGCGCCAGCGGGATCTCGTCCTGGCGATCGCGTGCTCCCCGCTCGGCATCGAGCTGCACGGCCACGACGGCGACGGCCAACGCTCGGCCGCGTGGGCTGCCGACGTGCTGGCACACGCGAGGGCGCTCGAAGCGCACCGGCGGCTCGAACCCACCGCTGAGGAGACCCCGACCCATGACCGCGCGCACGCATAGTCCCCCCGCTTGGATGACGGTCGACCAAGCGGCGGCCTTCCTCTCGCTTCCCCCGGTTACGCTCCGTCGCACGCTTGAGCGCAACGCGCGCAAGGCCGACGACGGCGGCACCGTTTCCCACGCTGACGGCATGACCGCGCGCAAGCTCGGGCGTCTCTGGCGTGTGCGGCTTGACCAGGGCTGGCTCGCGCCCTCGTCCACGTAGCCAATCGAAGCAGCATTACGACGCCACTTGACACTTGCGGCGCGCGCCGCCGGTCCGTAGTGTTCCCCACAACGGAAACGCGCGCCATGAGAACGGAGTTTCTCCCATGGTGCGAAACACGACTCGACGCGGCAAGCGGGTCCTGGTCGTTGATATTCAGTACATCAAGGCGGACGGTACGCAGGGGCGGTACCGTCGCGACGCGGAGGTGCAGACGGCCGCCGCCGCGCGAACCGAAGACGCCGCGCGCAGGATGGGGGCCACGCTGCACAAGGACCCCACGATCCTGTGCGGCCCTGACGGGAAGCCGTTCACGCCGATCCTGTCGGCCGAGGCGGTGAAGCCCGCTCCCGTGGACGAGCCCACGCTCGCGGAGGTCGTCAAGCGCTTCCTCGCCGAGTACGGCCCGTCCGCGCTCTCGCCCTCGACGCTGTACAGCTACTCGAACAGGCTGACGGTCTGGATCCTGCCGCTCATCGGCAAGCTGCCGGTGTCTGCTGCCTTCGACCTGGCCCGCCAGCGAGAGATCGACGTGGCGATGATCAACGGCGGCATCTCGCCAGGGTCGCGCCGCGTCGCGCTGCATGCACTCAAGAGCGTGGCGCGCTTCGCGGTCCATGAGGCAGGCATCCTGCCGACGGAGCCGAAGTACATCAAGGCTCCGAAGGTGGGAGAGCGGGTTCCGACCGCGCCGTCCGAGGGCGACGTCGCGGCGGTCATCGACGCGGCGAGCCGTCCGCAGCACCGGCTCGTGATCCTCCTGGCGGCGCATGCCGGGCTGCGCAAGGGCGAGATCCTGGCCCTGCGGTGCCGGGACTGCGAGATCAATCCGGCGCACCCTGAGCGCGACCGCGTGGTCGTGCGCCTGTCGCGGTGGAAGAACATCACCAAGACCACGAAGTCGGGGCACGAGCGCGAGGTGCCGCTCACGCCGCAACTGCGCGACGCGTTGCTCGCCGCTGGGGTCGATCGCCGTCCGGGCGACGAGTGCGCGGCGCTCAACCCGAAGGGCGAGCCGTGGCGTCATCGGGGGCCGTACGAGGTGTTCCAGCGCGCGCTGCGGCGCCTGGCGCTCCCGAAGGAACGCCTGCATGCCCTGCGGGCGTTCTTCATCACGACGCTGCTCAACGGGGGCGTGCCCGTTCACCTCGTGCGCGAGCTGGCCGGACACGACAGCCTCGCGACGACGCAGTTGTACGCGGCGACCACGGGGGCGAAGCGAGGGGCGGTCGTGGACGTGCTCGCCAAGGTAGGGGCGCCGACGAGCGCGCCCGGTGGGGGCGCATCCAGGAGCACGCCCCGGCGCCCGCGGCGGCTTCGCCCGCGGTGGTCGTCGCGGCTCCGCAGCCGGTTGCTTGCGGCGAAGAGCCGCAGGTAACAGCGTGGAAACGGCGCTGATGGCCGGGAAGTAGGTGGGGCGGCAGCGGCGCGATTCCTGTGTGATTATCTTGACTTGGTGGTGCCGGCAGAGTGCCGGAGGTTCTGTTCAGTTGGACGAGGCCCATCGTCCAGTTGAACAACCCGCGATGTCCAGGTGTACGACCCGGTGCTCCGAGCCTGGCCGCGTCGGGCGCGGTCGCGCCGGGAAACCACGCCGCGCGACCGCGGGAGAGCGGGCGCCCACGACAGTGGCATGCGCGGTGCACGAGGGTGCGCCTGCCATGACCTCTCTCGTCGCACAAACCGCGCAGCTCTTCTCGTCCCCCGCCGCTGATTCGCCGGTCCGTCCGGCGGTCGACGCCGGCGCCCTTCGACCGGGCGACGTGCTCGTCTTCGGCGTCTTCGCCGGCGAGTGCGAAGAACGGCTCTGCTCCGATGTCGTCTCGTGCCTCAACGTGTTCGGCCAGGCGCTGTACCCGGGCCGCTTCGCGGGCGTGCCCGCGTCGTGGGCCTGCCACGTCGCGATCTATGCGGGCGGCGATACGCTGGTGCACGCGACGGGGCCCAGCACGACGTTCCTCCTGGCCGCGGACGACATCCACGCGTACCTCGCCGAGAACCCGCGCCTGTGCACCGTGCTCCGCGCCCGCGACGCCGCGCTGGGCGATCGCGCCGCGAAGATGGCGCTCGCCCTCGTCCGGGCCCCGGGCCCCGAGCGACGCTACACCACCGCCGGGCTCCTCACGCGGATCACGCTTCAGTGCACGCTCCAGGGGCGGCGGGACGCGGCGCTCGTCGCCGGGATCCGCCGCTCGATCCGCGAGAACGTGAGCTGCCTCTGGACCTCCGGCGGCCTCGTGTCGTGCAGCTCGCTCGTGAGCACGATCCTGCACGTCGCCGCGGAAGACACGGGGAGCGCCCGCTCCGTCGCCGGCATTCCGTGCGACATCTCGCCCTACAATCTCCTCGTCGAGCTGCTGGACAGGCCCTCGTGGCGCGTGGTCCAGACAGTCGCGCCCGCGGCGCTCCGCTCCACGGTCCTGCCCGACCGTGCCCGTGCCCGCGCCGCGCGCCCGCCCCTGACCCTGCAGCGCAGTGCGCTGTTCGTCGCGCTCACGCTCCTCGTTGTGTCCGCGGTGGGCATGGCCTTCATGCTCGGCTTCGGGCGCGCGCTCCACACCCTGCTGATGCGCCGCGACGCTGCCGCCGCCGTCCGATTCGCGCCCTCCGCTCGCACCCGGCTCCGCGGAGACGCCGTCGCCATCGCGCGTGCCGCACGGCGGGCGGCGCCGCCGGCCAGGGCGCGGGCGTGGGCGGCTCCCTCCCTGCGTGCGCCGCGCTGGCGGCCGTCAACTGCGTCGCGCTCGTTTGGATCTGCCGCGTCCCCGTCGGGAGCGAATCTGCCGTGAGCCTGAGGCTGCCGGACGGAGCACGAGGCCGGCTCGTCTCGCTAATGGAAGCCGGGCGAGCCCCTGGTCATGCTGTCGAACAGCGTCTGGGGGTCGATGCCGTGCCCGTAGACGGCCGCCTCCGGCTTGCCGGACATGGCGGTCGCCAGCTTCTGGAACCCGTTCTGCGCGAGCACGTACGAGATCGGCCCAGCCTTCCCGCACTGGCGGTAGAGCGTGTTGGCGAAGCTCGTCCAGGCAGGGCCGAGCTTCCACGGCCTTGATCTTCTCGGAGAGCACGGTGTCCTCCTTGATGTTCACGCTCGGGACCGAGTACGAGACGCGCGGCGGGAGCTTGCGCTCGACGCGGTAGGCGTTCTCGCACAGGGCGAGGCCCCGCCCTGCGAGCAGCCCGCAGACGATCTGCTCCTCGACGTTCTCGCTGATGTTCCCCGGAACGCCTCCCCCGTTGATGTACTCCTTGTGGGTCGGGTCGTCGGGCCCTTCCGCGCTGGAGAGCGGCGCGCCGAGCCCGATCGCGATGAGATAGGCGTGACAGAATTCGTGGAAGAGGACGGCGTCCATCGGCGTCCCGCTGGGGAAGTCGACGTGCCCGACCAGGGAGCCTTCGTCGGTGATCGTCATGGACTTGCCGGACATCGAGAGGAGGATGTTCCGGCCCGTCTTGAAGTCGGGGAAGCGGATGATCGGCTGGAGCGTCCCCCCTGCGAACGCCGGCCCGGACTCCTTCCACGAGCCGAACGTCGACGTCTTGATCGGCTCCTGCACGGGAACCCGGTCCTGCTCCTTGATCGCCACTGCGATCTCGTTCGCGCCGAACGTCGCCGCGTTGGGCGCGTGCTCCCCGAAGTAGGTCAGCACCGAGTGCCCCTGCTTGGTCTTGTCGAGGAACGCCACGAGCGGCTCCACGTTCGAAACGAACGAGGGGCTGCCCATGATCATCAGCCGGAACTTCTTGATGTACGAGGTGGCCACGAGGCCAGATTTCGCCGAAAGCCCGGCCCCGTCAAGACACCGCCCTACGGCGCGACGCCGCTGCCGAGCTGGATGATCAGGCTGCCTGCGAGGACGACCCCGAGCCCCACCCACGTCGACGTGGGGATCGCCTCCTTGAAGAAGAAGCGGCCGAACAGCACGCTCACGATGGCGAAGAACCCGACGTAGGCTCCGAGCAGGGAGGAGAAGTCGAGCGCCAGCCGGTTCACGACGACGCCGTACGACCCGAGGACGATGAACCCGAGGGCGACGAGCCAGATGCCCGCGCCGCGCATCCCCTTGCGGATGAGGGCGTCGCCGAGCACCTCCAGCGCCGCCGCCACGACCATCACCACCATCCGAGCCACGCTGGACCCTTTCATGGGCCCCACTGCTGGAAGGAGGGGTAGCCGCCGCACGCGGCAAGGGCGGTCGCGGCGAAGAGGAGGAAACGGCGCATGCTTCTTCTTACCCGCTCGCCGCGCGCGATCAAAGCCGAGGAGCCGAGCAGGCGCGTGCCCGGCGTGCTAGGTGGGCGCCCCCATGCGCCTTCCCCGACTGGCCCCCCTTCCCGTCGTCGCCGCCATCCTCCTCGGGGGCTGCGCGCCCAAGACCCTGCCTGCCCCCGTGCCGCCTCCGGCTGCACCCGCGACGGCCCCGGATCCGTTCCCGAGCAGCCCCGCGCTGCTCGCGCTGCGCGAGCCGCGCTTCCAGGCGCCGCCGCCCTCCCGCACGGTCATGATCACGGAGATCCAGGGGCTCGAGTCCGTGCTGTCGTCGACGCCGGTCGCCTCGCCCGATCGGCCGTTGCTGATGTTTCGCCTCGCGCTCGAGTACGGCCTCCTCGCCCGCACGGCGCAGCAGGACGAGCGCGCGCAGCGCAGAGCCCCGGGCACGGACGGCAAGCCGGCGCCGCTCGCGGAGATCGCGAAGGTCCACAAGATCAGCCTCGCCGCCTTCGAGGCGTCGGCCCGTCACTACGTGGCGCTCGTGACGGAGCACCCGACCTATAGCGTGAAGCCCGGCTTCGGCTGCGCCGACGAGAGCACCTACTTCGCGGCCCTCGCGCTCGAGGAGATTGGCGATCTCGATCACGCCCGCAAGGCCTACCTGGAAGCTCGTCCAGCGCTGGCCGGGGAGCCGCTGGACCCCCTACGCGTACCTCGCCTTCGGCGAGCTGTTCCTCCTGGAGCGGGATCCGGGCAAGCTCAGGATCGGGGCTCAGGCCTTCGGCGAGGTGGTGAAGCTCGCCTCGCCCGACAACCCGCTGGTCGGCTACGCGCTCCTGCGGATCGGCCAGATCTACGCGAACCTGCACCAGTCCGACGAGGCGTCCGCCGCGTTCACGAAGCTCGTCGAGCTCGCCGGCAAGCTCCCCGAGGTCGCGTCCCTCCAGATCGCCGCGAGGCTCGTCCCGCAGGATCTCGGCTTCTCCCCGGAGGCCGTGGCCGCCGCGAAGCAGGCAGCCGACGACTGCGACGCCGGCAAGGCCGCGGGCTGCACGTCCCTCGCGGAGCGGATCCGCGACGGGCAGGGCATGAAGCGGGACGACGCGCAGGCTGCGGTGCTCTTCGAAAAAGCCTGCGGCGGCGGGGACGTCGGGGGGTGCAAGGGGCTGGTCTACATGGTCCTGAAGGACCGCATCGCGCCCGGGGACGACGCGCGCCGGGCGGGGCTCCTGACGATGGCCTGCGACGCGGGCGTGGGCTGCGAGGTGCTCGCCGATGCCGTCGAGTACGGCCGAGGCGTGCCCCCGGACGACGCGCGCACGGCGACGCTCTTCGCCAAGGCCTGCGAGGCAGGCGACACCTCGAGCTGCGGCAAGCTCGGCGCGCGCTACGCCGCGGGGCGCGGAGTTGCTAAGGACGACGCGCGCGCCGCGGCGCTCTACACGAAGGCCTGCGACGGCGGGAACCCCCGGGCGTGCGTCGATCTCGGGGACGTGCTCGCCGAGGGACGCGGCGCGGCCCGGGACGAGCCCCGCGCGGCGGCGCTCTACACGACGGCCTGCGACAAGACGTTCCTGCCGGCCTGCGAGCGCCTGGGCCACCTCGCCGAGGAGGGGCGCGGCATGGTGCGCGACGAGGCGAGGGCAGCGGAGCTCTACACGAAGGCCTGCGACGGCTGGAGGATCCCGGAGGCGTGCACGAGCCTCGGCGCCCTGTTCGGACAAGGGCGCGGGGTGGGGCGCGACGAGGCGAAGGCGGCGCTCCTCTACGCGAAGGCTTGCAACCTCGAGGACGGGGGCGCGTGCTACGGCCTCGGCGCGATGTACGCGGCGGGGCACGGGGTGGCGAAGGACGCGGCGCGGGCCGGGGGGCTCTACGCCCAGGCGTGCACGCTGGGCGACGCGGGCGGCTGCGCCGAGGCAGGGGCGCTGTGGAAGAGCGGCGGCGCTTCGGTGAAGGCGGCGGCCGGCGCCGCGCCCGTGCTCGCCAGGGCGTGCGAAGGGAAGGGGGACGCGAGGGCCTGCCTCGGCATCGGGCTCCTGGCCGCGAAGGGCCTCGGTGTCCCGCGCGACGAGGCGCGCGCCAGTGTGCTCTTCGGCAAGGCCTGCGACGGGGGGTACGCGCCGGCCTGCTACGACGCCGGCATGTGGCTCGAGCGGGGGCGCGGCGTGCCCGTCGACTACGCCCGCGCGATCGCCGCGTTCCGCAAGGGCTGCGACGCCGGGAACGGGCGGAGCTGCACCGCGCTCTCCCGGTGGTACGAGCTCGGCCTCGGCGTGGCCAAGGACCCGGCGCGCAGCGTCGCGCTCATCACCCAGGCCTGCGACGGCGGCGACGCCGTGGGCTGCCTTCGGCTGGGCCTCGCGGCCGGCCGCGGAACGGGCGCCCCGCAGGACGACGGCCGCGCGGCGGCGCTCTTCGGCAAGGCCTGTGACGGAGGGGAGGCGGAGGGCTGCGCCCGACTGGCGATGATGCACGCGAGCGGTAAGGGCATGGCGCAGGACGATACGCGTGCGGCGGCGCTCGCCGGCAAGGCCTGCGACGGCGGGGAGGCCTCCGGCTGCTTGCTCCTCGGCAAGCTGCTCGCGGAGGGCAGGGGCGTGGCCAGGGACGAGGCGCGGGCGAGCGAGGTGCGCGCCCGCGCCTGCGCGCTGTCGAAGAGCGCCTGCGGGAAGTGAGAGAGGCCTAGCGCCGGGTCTGGAACTGGAAGACCACCTCGGTCTGCCGGACCAGGCCCAGGTTGTCGCGCGCGATGCGCTCGACGGCGCTCGGGTCGTCGCGCAGGCGCGCCACGCGGCCGTGGAGCGCCTCGATGTCGCGGCGCAGGTCGGCGTTCTCGTCCTGCACGTCGGCGAGCTCCTTCTCCAGCCCGCGCAGGCGGGGCAGGCCCTGGGGGGAGAAGATCAGCACCGGCGCCCCGATGACGGCCACGATCAGGATGGCCACCGGGAGCGCCCGTTCCACGAAGAGCGCAAGGCGTCGCACAGAACCGCCGTCCCACGGACGGGCAGGCCCCGTCAAGTATTTGGCGAACCGAGCGGCTTGCCGCAGAAGGCCCCTTTCGGCCTGCCCCCTTGCCCCGCTAGCATACGCGCGCCTCGCTCCCCCCCGGGCACGACCTGCGGGAGGCGAGGCCGGCTCCCAGGAGACCCAATGTCGATCGAAATCGTGCGCGGTGAGCTCGAGCGCCTGTTCACCCTCGATGAAATGATGGCCCTCTCCTCCGACCTGCTCGGCCTGCCGCCCGCCGACGTCGGAGGCGCCGCGTCGAAGGCATCCTTCGCGCGGGCGCTCACCGACAAGGCCATCGAGATCGACGCGGTGGAGGCGCTGGTCGACGCCGTGCTCGCCTCCCGCAAGGAGAAGCAGGTGGACCCCCGCTTCCGCGACCTGGGGACCACGGGCATCCTCCTGAACGAGGAGCTCAAGCCGGGAGAGGCGTTCGGGCCCTTCACGATCGGGAAGAAGATCGGCGAGGGCCCGCGGGCCATCGTCTACGCGGCGCAGCACGAGGGCGTGGACAGGACGCTCAAGGTCTTCCGCCGCGAGGCCACGCGCGACCCGCGCGCGCTCTCGCGCTACCTGCTCCGCGTGCGCCTCGTCGCGCGCGTGAAGCACGAGAACCTGCCCGCCGAGCTGTCGGCGGGGGTGATCGGCGGGCGCGCGTACACGGCGTATGCGCCGATCGAGGGGCAGCCCCTCGCGGCGCGCGTGGCCCGGACGGGGCCGCTCCACATCAACGAGGCGCGCAACGTGCTGAAGGGCGTGCTGGTCGCGCTCGGCGCGCTCCACCACGCGGATCTCGCCCACGGGGCGGTGAAGCTCGAGAACATCCTCGTCGGGCGAGGGGAGGGGGGCACGCCCCGCGCGGTGCTGATCGATCCGGCCGGCGACCGTCTGCTCGGCGCGGCCCCCTGGGGGGCGCCCGCGCTCGTCAAGGCCGCGAGCCCCGAGCAGCTCCGCGGCCGCCTCGCCGACGCCGCGAGCGACCTCTACGCCTTCGGCGTGGTGCTCCACGAGGTCCTCTCCGGCAAGCCCGTCTTCTCGGCGGACAGCGCCGTCGACCTGGCCCTCGCCCACCTGACGGCCGCCGCCCCGGCGCCGAGCGCCGCGGCTCCCCGCGGCTGGGTGAGCCAGGAGCTCGACGAGCTGACGTCGAAGCTGCTCGTCAAGGCGCCCGGCGCGCGGCCGAAGAGCGTGGTGGCGGTGCTCGAGGTGATCGAGCCCAAGGCCGCGGCCAAGGTGGAGGGCAAGAAGGCGATCAGCGACGAGGATTCTGAACGACAAGGTTGACGCGCTCCTCGGCGACCCTTCGGACGGCGCGGCGGCGCTCGCGCTGGAGAGCACCGTCGAACAGGGCGCCGACCCGGTGAAGGTCGCGGAGGCGTTCCAGATCGCCGCCGACTCGGTGGAGGAGGGCGAGGACGAGGCCTCGAAATTCAAGGCCAAGGAGTTCAAGAAGGCGCTGCTCTTCCGCACCGCGCGCATCTACGAGTCGACGCTGGAGGACGCGGCGAAGGCGGAGGACGTCTACGCCCAGATCGTCGCGCTGGACCCGGAGGACGAGATCGCGTTCACGGCGCTGGAGGAGCTGCGCCGGGCCATCGGCAAGCACGAGGAGCTCATCGAGATGCTCCTCGATCGGAGCGAGAAGGCCGAGATCGCACAGCGACCGGGCGCGGGCGCTGAACCAGATCGGGCACCTGTACCTCGCGGAGATGGAGGACCGGGAGCAGGCCGCCTTCGCCTTCGCCAAGGCGCTGGGGCAGGAGACGACGAACGACGGGTACGCCGTCGACCTCGAGCGCGCGGCCGGCAACGACCTGAAGCTCTGGACGGAGGCGCTCCAGGAGCTGTCCAGCGTGAGCACGCACCCGCGCATGCCGGCGGAGGCGAAGATCGCCCTCTTCACGCGGCTCGGCCACTGGTACTCGGAGAAGGTTGCGCGCCCGGACCTCGGCGTGCCCTGCTTCCAGGCCGTGCTCGCCGTCGACCCGGCGCACGTCGGCGCGCTCGAGGGCCTCTCCAACGTGTACCGCCGCGCCCAGCAGTGGCAGGAGCTCGGTCAGGTGCTCGTCACGCGGGCCGACCGCGCGCCCACGCCCGCCGCCGCGCGCGACCTGCGCGCCGAGGCGGCCGAGATCCTCGAGACGCGGCTGAACGAGTCGGGGCACGCCCGCGATCTCTACGAGACGATCTTCGCCGAGGACCCGGGGCACCAGAAGGCGACCGAGGCGCTCGGCCGAATCTACGCGAAGATCGAGGACTGGGCCGGGCTCGCGAAGATCCTGGAGAAGCGCGCCGACGCCCTCCGCGGCGAGGCGAAGGCCGAGGCCGTCTGCAAGATCGCCGAGCTGCACGAGGACCAGCTCAACGACCTGCCCGAGGCGACGCGGCGCTACGAGGCGGCGCTCGCCCTCGACCCGCAGAGCCTGACGGCCCTCAAGGGGCTCGACCGTATCTACAACCGCACGGGCAAGTACAAGGAGCTGCTCGCGAACATCGAGAAGCAGGTCGAGCTCTCCGCGACGCCGCGGCAGAAGATCAAGCTCTACGAGCGCGTCGCGGGGATCCAGGACGAGGAGTTCCTGAACCACGAGAAGGCGGCCGAGGCCTTCGAGCAGATCCTCCTCATCGACGGGGCGCACGAGGGCGCGCTCTCCGCGCTCGTCCGGCACTACCGCGCGCTCGACAGGTGGGAGGACGCCGTCCAGCTCTACGAGAAGAACCTCCGCATCGTGACGGACGACAGCCGGCGGGTGGAGCTCTACCTCGCCATGGGCCGGGTGCTCGTCGACCAGATCGGCTCGCCCGAGCGCGCCCGCAAGGCGTACGAGAAGGTGCTCGAGATCGACCCGAACCACGCGGGCGCGCTCGAGTCGCTCGCCAACGTGCGGGCCGCGACGGGCGACGCCCTCGCCGCGCTCAGCGCCATCGAGGTGCTGGCCGAGAAGGCTGCGACGCCCGAGGGCAAGTCGGACCTCTGGATCCGCGCCGCCAAGATGCTGGAGGAGAAGGGCGATCGGGACGCCGCGATCGAGCGCTACAAGAAGGCGCTCGACGCCCTGCCGCGCAACGTCGTCGCCGGCGCCGCGCTGCGCGCCGCGTACCTGGCGCGCGGCGACGCGACCAGCGCGGTGGAGCTGATCTCCCGCGAGATCGAGGCGGCGGAGGGCAACCTCACCAAGGCGCGGCTCTACGGCGAGATGGCGCAGCTCCTCCGGGAGAAGCTCCGCGACAACGATCGCGCCGTGGCGGCGGCGACCAAGGCCGTCGACCTCGACCCGACCAGCATGCTCGGCCTCATGGTCTCCGGCGACGTCGCCTTCGAGGCGGCGCACTACCTCGAGGCGGCGAAGCACTACGAGTCCCTGGCCAACCGCGTCGACGCGCTCCCCAAGGATCAGGGGACCACGCTCCTCATCCGCTACGTCGACTCTCTCATCCTGGGGAGTGCCCGAGAGCACTCCCCGACCTCCAAGAGCGGCAGCACGGAGAAGGCGCTGGGGGTGGCGAAATCGCTGCTCGCGCTCGCGCCGGACGACCCGGCCGCCATCACGCGCGCGGCGCGCGTCAATCTCGACGCCGGCAAGAGCAAGGACGCGGCGGCCCTCTACGAGGACCTCGTGGCCCGCTTCGGCGAGAAGCTGCAGCCCGACGAGAAGGCCGACGTCATGCTTCGCTTCGGCGAGGCCAAGCTCAAGTCCGGCGACCCCGACGGCGCCGTGGGCCCGCTCAACGAGGCCGCCGACCTCTCGCCCGAGTCGCCCGTGCCGCTCCAGCTCCTCTGCAAGGTCTTCGAGGCCAAGAAGGACTTCGAGGAGGTTGTGCGCCTCAAGAACCGGCGCCTCGACGTGGTGGCGGGCGAGGAGCGCAGCGCCCTCCTCCTGGAGATCGGCGACATCCTCGCCACCCAGCTCAGCGACCGCACCCGCGCGGCCAAGAGCTACGTCGCCGCGCTCGACGAGCGCCCCGACGATCGGAAGATCCTGACCAAGCTGATGCAGCTCTACAGCGAGGAGAAGGACTGGGGCCGGCTCGTCAACGTGGTCATCAAGCTCGCCTCCAAGGTCGAGGACAAGAAGCAGAAGGCCAAGTACCTGCACACCGCCGCCATCGTGAGCTGGCGGCAGATGGGCGACCTCGACAAGGCCGGCCAGTTCTACGACCAGGTGCTGGAGCTCGACCCGACGCTGGACAAGGCGCTCCACGAGGCCATCGAGCTGCGCGGCGACAAGGGCGACCACGAGGGCGTGGAGAAGCTCCTCAAGGTGGAGCTCGAGCGCGCGAGCGAGAGGACCGACACGGGCAAGATGCTCGAGACGTTCGACAAGCTCGGCGCGCTCTACAAGGACAAGCTCGGCTGGATGGGCGAGGCCATCGACGCGTACGAGGCGGCGCAGACCCTCGACCCGGACAACGACACGCGCAACGATCTGCTCGCCAAGCTCTACGCGAGCGACCCGGCGCAGTACCTCGACAAGGCCGTCGCCGCGCAGGGGCCCATCCTCAAGCGCAACCCCTACAAGCCCGACGCTTACCGCCTGCTCCGCAAGCTCTACACCGAGTCGAAGCGCGCCGACGCCGCCTTCTGCCTCTGCCAGGCGCTCGCGATCATGAACTTCGCCGAGCCGGACGAGGAGCGCTTCTACCGCCGGATGCGCGCCGACGGCCCGGCCGCGGCCACCTCGCCGCTCGGCGACGAGCACTGGGCGAAGGGGCTCCTCCACGAGGACGCCGACCCGCTGCTCACCGAGATCTTCTCCGTCATCGAGCCCGCCGTGCTCAAGAAGAACGGCCAGTCCCTCGAGGCGCTCGGCTACGGCATGGCCTACGCGCTCGACCTCACGCGCCACCCGTACCCGATGTCGCAGACCATCCTGTACGCGTGCGGCGTCCTCGGCATGGCCCCGCCGCTCTGCTTCCAGAACCCGGACGACCCCGGCGGCCTCTCCTTCCTCCACGCCCACACGCCGGGCATCGTGCTCGGCGGCGCGGCCCTGGCCGCCGAGCTGCCCGCGCAGGCGGCCGCCTTCATCGCCGCCCGCCACCTCACGTACTACCGCCCCGGCCTCTACCTCCGGCACCTCGTCCCGACGGGCACGGGCCTGCGCGCGTGGCTCTTCGCCGCCATCAAGCTCATCACCCCGGCCTTCCCCATCGCCAAGGAGATCGAGGGCTCGGTGAAGGAGAACCTCGCCGTCATCGAGTCCGCCGTGGTCGGCCCCGCGCGCGACATGCTCGCCAGCGTCGTCACCAAGCTGCTCGGCGCCGGCGCCATCGACCTCAAGAAGTGGGTGGCCGCGGTCGACCTCTCCGCCGACCGCGCGGGCTTCATCGTGGCCAACGACCTCGAGCTCTGCAACGAGGTCATCAAGGCCGCCGACGAGGCCTCCAGCGCCGTGCCGCAGAAGGAGCGGCTCAAGGAGCTGACGCTCTACGCCGTGAGCGAGCCGTACTTCTCCGTGCGGCAGCGGCTCGGGATCAACATCGACGCCTGACACCGGGACGGCGCGGCGCACGCCGCGTCGACCGTGGGGGACACCGGCCGCGCGAAGCCGCTCGGCCCGGCTCGCCTGCGCGCGCGGAGAAAGCGCCTCCGTCGTCGTGGACGTCACACGGCCGCGCGGCCGGGGAACAAGCGCCTGGAGCGACCGATTGCGGCGAGGCCCGGTGCGCCGAAGGGATGCCGATCCCGGGTGGCAAACGCACCGCGGCCGCACGCGCAGGCGAGCACGGCCGTTCCAGGATGACATCGGACTGGACATGCCGAGCCCGTGGCGTGCCTCGCTCGCTGTCCTGGTCCTCCTCGTCGCTGCCTGCTCCGCGCACGTGCGGGACGATGCGTCCGAGGATCCCGGCATCGTCGCCGAGCCCGTCGTGCCCGGCGCGTGCCTCGCGGCGTGCCAGGCCGCCGCCTCGGGCGATTGCGACTGGCAGGGACAGTGCTCCGCGGACTATGCCGGGTCGGCCATGGTCGGAGGCTCGGTGTTCTGCGGCTCCACGCGCCTGTCGTGCGACGACGCCCAGCACGCCGCCGTGTACGGGTCGTGGGGCCTCTCGTACTGCTGCCGCGGATGCGAGGGGCTCGCAGAATAGGCTCCCCGGCACGTCGCCGGGGGTGAGCCGGCAGTTCTTCGTCGGATGCCCGCCGGAGCGGGGCAGGAAGGCCTTGACTTCATGAACCCGTTTGCACTCACACTATCCGCTACCGTAGGTAGGTGCGTGACCCGCCCAGGGCCCCCGGACCGCGACTTCGTGCCCCCCACCCAGCGGCCGAGAACCACTCCGCCGTGACCCCGCAGGCTACGCCATGAACATCTCCGAGGTCTTCATCCGGAGGCCGATCGCCACCTCGCTCCTGGCGCTGGCGATCCTGCTCGCGGGCGGCGCGGCATACTTCTTCCTCCCCGTCGCGCCGCTGCCCCGGGTGGACTTTCCCACCATCTCGGTCAACGCGTCGCTCCCGGGCGCCAGCCCCGAGACGATGGCCTCGTCCGTCGCCACCCCGCTCGAGCGGCGCTTCGGCCGCATCGCCGGGGTCGCGGAGATGACCTCCTCCAGCTCGCTCGGTTCGACGAACGTCACGCTCCAGTTCGACCTCAATCGCGACATCGACGCGGCCGGGCGCGACGTGCAGGCGGCGATCAACGCCGCCGGCGGCGAGCTGCCGCCCGGGTTGCCGACGCGCCCGACCTTCAAGAAGGTGAACCCGTCGGACTCGGCCATCCTCATCCTCTCGGCGACGTCCGATACGCTACCGCTGCCCAAGGTCTTCGAGATCGCCAACTCAATCGTCGCCCAGAAGATCTCGCAGGTGGCGGGCGTGGGCCAGGTCACGGTCGGCGGCGGGGTGCAACCGGCGGTGCGGGTGCAGTGCGATCCCGCCGTCCTCGCCGGCATGGGGATGAGCCTCGAGGACGTGCGCCTCGCCATCTCCAACGCGACGACCAATCAGCCCAAGGGGGGCTTCTCGGGCACGACGCAGGCGTCGTCGATCGCGACCAACGACCAGCTCTTCAACGCGGTCGAGTACGGCGACGTCATCGTTTCGTACAAGGGCGGGGCGGCCGTCCGCATCAAGGACGTGTGCACCACCATCGACGACGTGGAGAACGAACGCGTCGCCGGCTGGATCAACGGCAAGCGCGCCGTCGTGCTCATCATCCGGCGCCAGCCCGGGGCCAACATCCTCGAGACCATCGACCGGGTGATGGCGCTCCTGCCCAAGCTCGGCGACGCGATCCCGCCCGCGATCGACATCCGCGTCGGCCTCGATCGTGCCCAGACCATCCGCGCCAGCGTGCACGACGTCGAGTTCACCCTCCTCCTCAGCGTGGCGCTGGTGGTCGGGGTCGTCTTCGCCTTCCTGCGCAACGTGCGCGCCACGATCATCCCCAGCGTCGCGGTGCCCCTCTCGCTCACGGCGACGTTCGGGCTCATGTACCTCTTCGGCTACAGCCTCGACAACCTGTCGCTGATGGCGCTCACCATCTCCACCGGCTTCGTCGTCGACGACGCCATCGTGGTCACGGAGAACGTGTCGCGCTTCGTCGAGGAGGGCGAGACGCCCATCATGGCCTCGCTGAAGGGGGCGAAGCAGATCGGCTTCACCATCGTCTCCATCACGGTCTCGCTCCTCGCGGTCTTCATCCCCATCCTGGCGATGGGCGGCATCATCGGCCGCCTCTTCCGCGAGTTCGCCGTCACGCTCAGCCTCGCGATCGGCGCCTCGGCCGTCATCTCGCTGACGCTCACGCCGATGATGTGCTCGCAGCTCCTCCAGCACGAGCACGGGGACCACGGGCGCCTCTACCAGCTCTCGGAGCGCGCCTTCGAGGGCATGGTCGCCCTCTACGCCCGCGGGCTCCGCTGGGTGCTCCGGCACCGGCGCACCACGCTCGCCATCTTCTTCGGCACGCTCGGGCTCACGGTCTACCTCCTCGCGATCATCCACAAGGGGTTCTTCCCGCAGCAGGACACGGGCTCGCTCGCGGGGCAGACGCAGGCGTCGCAGGACGTCTCGTTCCCCGCCATGAAGCAGCTCCAGCAGCAGGTCAACACGGTCATCAAGGCCGACCCCGACGTGAAGAACATGATCTCCTTCATCTCGGGCGGGAACAGCGGCTTCTGCTTCCTCGAGCTGCAGGGGGACCACAAGAGGCCCACGGCGGACCAGATCAAGGACCGGCTGCGGCCCAAGCTGGGGAAGATCCCGGGGATCAGGGCCGTCCTCCAGTCGGTGCAGGACGTGCGCGTCGGCGGGCGCTCCTCTCAGGCGCAGTACCAGTACGCGCTCGAGGACGCGAAGCTCGACGAGCTCACCAAGTGGGCGCCGAAGCTGTACGACGCGCTGAAGAAGCTCCCCGAGCTCAAGGACGTCTCGACCGATCTCCAGATGCAGGGCCTGCAGATGAACGTCGCGCTCGACCGCGACATGGCCGCGTCCCTCGGCATCGAGCCGCAGAACATCGACGACATCCTCAACGACGCGTTCGGCCAGCGGCAGGTGGCCACGAACTTCACCCAGTCGGACCAGTTCCGCGTGGTCGTCGAGATGAAGCCGGATCTGGCGAAGAGCCCCGACGCGATCCAGCGCCTCTACGTCCCGAACCCGAACGGCGGCCAGGTCCCCATCAGCATGCTCACCGGGAAGGCCACGCCGAGCACGAACTCGCTCTCGGTCGCGCACCAGGGCCAGTTCCCCGCCGTCACGCTCTCGTTCAACCTGTCGCCCAACGTCGCGCTCTCGCAGGCGGTCGAGGCCATCGACGCCGCGCAGGCGAAGATGGGCCTCCCGTCGGGCGTCCACGGCAGCTTCCAGGGCACGGCGGCGGCGTTCCAGTCCTCGCTCTCGAACCAGCCCATCCTCATCCTGGCCGCGCTCTTCGCGGTCTACATCGTCCTCGGCGTGCTCTACGAGAGCACCATCCACCCCATCACGATCCTCTCCACGCTCCCCTCCGCGGGCGTCGGCGCCCTCGTCGCGCTGATGATCTGCGGGACCGACTTCAGCATCATCGCGCTGATCGGCATCATCCTGCTCATCGGGATCGTGAAGAAGAACGCCATCATGATGATCGACTTCGCCCTCGAGGTGGAGCGGGAGGAGGGCCTCTCCCCGCGCGACTCGATCTACAAGGCGTGCCTGCTCCGCTTCCGCCCCATCCTGATGACCACGCTGGCGGCCCTCCTCGGCGCGGTGCCCCTCGCGGTCGGCACCGGCACGGGCTCGGAGATGCGCACGCCCCTCGGCATCGCCATCATCGGCGGGCTCGTCATCTCTCAGCTCCTCACGCTCTTCACGACTCCCGTCATCTACCTCGCGCTCGACCGCTTCTCGCGCGACAAGACCATCCCACCGCCGTCGAGCCGCGAGATCCCGCCCGGCCTCGAGCTCCCCCGCTTCGAGGGGAGCGTAGACGAGCCGAGGCGCTTCCCGCCCGCGCTTCGCTCCGGTTGGCGACCTACCACCCGCGCTTCGCTCCGGCTCGCGACGGAGCGCGGGGAGGAAACCCTCTTGACTTTGCGAACGTGTGTGCGCTCACACTGTGCGCTGTCGTGGGAGGGCCATGAACATCTCCGAGGTCTTCATCCGGAGGCCGATCGCCACCTCGCTCCTGGCGCTGGCGATCCTGCTCGCGGGCGCCGTGTCGTACTTCTTCCTCCCCGTCGCGCCGCTCCCCCGGGTCGACTTCCCCACCATCTCGGTGAGCGCGGGGCTCCCGGGCGGCAGCCCCGAGACGATGGCCTCGTCCGTCGCCACGCCGCTCGAGCGGCGCTTCGGCCGCATCGCCGGGGTCTCGGAGATGACCTCGCAGAGCTCGCTCGGTCAGACTTCGATCACGCTCCAGTTCGACCTCGATCGTGACGTCGAAGCCGCCGCGCGCGACGTGCAGGCGGCGATCAACGCCGCCGGAGGCGAGCTGCCGGCCGGGTTGCCCGTGCGCCCGAGCTTCAAGAAGGTGAACCCGTCCGACTCGCCCGTCCTCATCCTCTCGGCGACGTCGGACACCCTGCCGCTGCCGCAGGTCTTCCAGATCGCCAACTCGGTCATCGCGCAGAAGATCTCGCAGGTGTCGGGCGTCGGCCAGGTCACGGTCGGCGGCGGGCAGCAGCCCGCGGTCCGCGTCCAGTGCGATCCCGCCGTCCTCGCCGGCCTGGGCATGAACCTCGAGGACGTGCGCAGCGCCATCGCCAACGCGACGACCAACCAGCCCAAGGGTGGCCTCTCGGGCAAGGCGCAGGCGACGTCGATCGCGACCAACGACCAGATCTTCACCGCCGACCAGTACGGCGAGGTCATCGTCTCGTACAGGAGCGGCGCGGCCGTCCGCATCAAGGACGTGTGCACCACCATCGACGACGTGGAGAACGACCGCGCCGCCGGCTGGATCAACGGCAAGCGCGCCGTCGTGCTCATCATCCGGCGCCAGCCCGGGGCCAACATCCTCGAGACCATCGACAGCGTGATCGCGCTCCTGCCCAGCCTCAGCGACGCGATCTCGCCCGCGATCGACATCCGCGTCGGCCTCGATCGGGCCCAGACGATCCGCGCCAGCGTGCACGACGTCGAGTTCACCCTCGTCCTCAGCGTGGCGCTGGTGGTGGGGGTCGTCTTCGTGTTCTTGCGCAACGTGCGCGCCACGCTCATCCCCAGCATCGCGGTGCCCATCTCGCTCGTGGCGACGTTCGGGCTCATGTACCTCCTCGGCTACAGCCTCGACAACCTGTCGCTGATGGCGCTCACGATCTCCACAGGCTTCGTCGTCGACGATGCCATCGTGGTCACGGAGAACGTGTCGCGCTTCGTCGAGCAGGGCGAGGAGCCCCTCACGGCCGCGCTGAACGGGGCGAAGCAGATCGGCTTCACCATCGTCTCCATCACGGTCTCGCTCCTCGCGGTCTTCATCCCCATCCTGGCCATGGGCGGCGTGGTCGGCCGCCTCTTCCGCGAGTTCGCCGTCACGCTCAGCATCGCGATCGGCGTCTCGGCCCTCATCTCGCTGACGCTCACGCCGATGATGTGCTCGCAGCTCCTCCAGCCCGAGCCCCCGGAGGGCCACGGGCGCCTCTACCAGCTCTCGGAGCGCGGGTTCGAGGGCATGGTCGCCGTCTATGCCCGGGGGCTGCGCTGGGTCCTCCGGCACCGGCGCGTCACGCTCGGCATCTTCTTCGCCACGCTCGGGCTCACGGTCTACCTCCTCGTCGTCATCCACAAGGGGTACTTTCCGACGCAGGACACCGGCTCGATGATGGGGCAGACGGAGGCGTCGCAGGACATCTCGTTCCCCGCCATGAAGGCGCTTCAGGAGCAGGTCAACGCCGTCATCTCGGCCGACCCCGACGTGAAGAACATGATCGCCTTCACCTCGGGCGGGAACACCGGCTCCTGCTTCGTCGAGCTGAAGGAGGACCCCAAGAGGGCCACGGCGGACCAGATCAGGGACCGGCTGAGCCCCAAGCTGGCGAAGATCCCGGGGATCAAGGCCTACCTCCAGTCGGTGCAGGACCTGCGCATCGGCGGGCGCTCCTCGAAGTCCACGTTCCAGTACACGCTCGAGGAAGCGGACCTCGACGACCTCGACAAGAACTGGGCGCCCGCGATGCTGGACGCGCTGAAGAAGGTCCCCCAGATCACCCGCGTCGCCACGGATCTCCAGGTGAACGGCCTGGAGCTCAAGCTCACGCTGGACCGCGACACGGCCGCTTCCCTCGGCATCCAGCCGCAGAACATCAACGACGTCCTCAACGACGCGTTCGGCCAGCGGCAGGTAGCCACGAACTACACCGACTCGGACCAGTTCCACGTGGTCGTCGAGATGAAGCCGGAGCTGGCGAAGAGCCCCGACGCGATCGACCGCCTCTACGTCGCGTCCCCGAACGGCGGCCAGGTGCCCATCAGCATGCTCACCAAGATGTCGCCGGCGGTCAACTCGCTCTCGGTCGCGCACCAGGACCAGTTCCCCGCCGTGACGCTCTCGTTCGACATGGCGCCGGACGTCTCGATGGATACTGCCCAGGCTGCCGTCGAGGCCGCCGCGGCGAAGCTCCTCCCGCAGGCCGTGCACGCCGACTTCCAGGGCACGGCGGCGGCGTTCAAGCAATCGACCCAGGACCAGCCCAAGCTCATCCTGGCCGCGCTCCTGGCGGTCTACATCGTCCTCGGCGTGCTCTACGAGAGCACCATCCACCCCATCACGATCCTCTCCACGCTCCCTTCTGCCGGCGTCGGCGCCCTCCTCGCCCTGATGATCTGCAACACCGATTTCAGCCTCATCGCGCTGATCGGCATCATCCTCCTCATCGGGATCGTGAAGAAGAACGCCATCATGATGATCGACTTCGCCATCGAGGTGGAGCGGGAGGAGGGGCTCTCCCCGCGAGACGCGATCTACAAGGCGTGCCTGCTCCGCTTCCGCCCCATCCTCATGACCACGCTGGCTGCTCTCCTCGGCGCCGTCCCCCTCGCGGTCGGCACCGGCACGGGCTCGGAGCTGCGCACCCCCCTCGGCATCGCCATCATCGGCGGGCTCACCCTGTCCCAGCTCCTCACGCTCTTCACGACGCCCGTCATCTACCTCGCGCTCGACCGCTTCGCGCGCGACAAGACCATCCCCCCGCCGTCGAGCCGCGAGATCCCGTCCAGCCTCGGGCGCTTCGGGCTCGGTACGAAGCGAAGGTGAGCGCGGCGCTGGGCGCGGGGCTCCGACGCAGCCCTGATCCACACGCGTGGCGAGAGCGCCTATCGATCCCGAAATACGCCGGTACCAACCACTGGTGACTCGAGCTACCAGCGGCGGAGCGGTCGACGAGCGCCCGAGGCCCGCCCGAGGCCACTCGTTCGCGTAAGCTTCGGGCGGTTCATGAAAGAGGACGATCCTATCTCGGGCCATGAAGCGACCGTGCTCCGCGTGGAGTCGCCCCTCGGGCGGTCCGACCGGCCGATGGCGTTCGACACGACGCAGGCGGCGATCCCTCCCGCGCGGGACATCTCCTCCGACGAGACCGTGGCGCACGACCCGCCGGGCGGGCCCCCGAGCGTCCCGCTGCGCCTGTCCCCCGTGCGCTACGAGCAGCGCGACGCGCTCGGCGCGGGCGGCATGGGCGAGGTGCGCGCCGTCGCCGACCGGTGGATCGGGCGAGAGGTGGCGCGCAAGACCCTCCTCCCCGAGGCCTATGGCTTGCCGCGCGCGCGCGCGCGCTTCCTCCGCGAGATCCGCGTCCAGGGCCAGCTCGAGCACCCGGGCATCGTGCCGGTGTACGACGTCGCGCTCGGGCCCGCGGGCGACCTGGCGTTCACCATGCGGAAGATCCAGGGCAACACGCTCGCGGCCGTCATCGAGGGCCTCGCCGCGGACGATCCAGAGCTTCTCCGCGCGCTACACCATGAGGCGCCTCCTCACTGCCTTCTCGGGCGTGTGCATGACGGTCCACTACGCGCACTCACGCGGCGTCGTGCACCGCGACCTCAAGCCGAGCAACGTCATGCTGGGCGACTTCGGCGAGGTGTACGTGCTCGACTGGGGGATCGCGTACCTGCGGGACGACCCCGACGCCGGCGACGTCTCGGCGGAGCCCTCGACGGCGCAGAACCGCGTGGGGACGTTCGGCTACATGGCGCCCGAGCAGGCGCGTGGCAACGCCGTCGACGCGCGCACGGACGTGTACGCGCTCGGCGTGATGCTGTTCGAGATCCTGACGTTCGAGCACGTGCTCCGCGGCCTTTCGAACGCCGCAGCCTTCGAGGCGGTGACGGCCACCGGCATCGACGCCCGCCCCTCGCGTACGGCGCGCGGCGCCGACCTTCCGCCCGAGCTCGAGGCCATCTGCGTGCGCGCGACCCAGCGCGCGGAAAGGGATCGCTTCCCCTCCGCGCAGGCGCTGAGCGAGGCTGTCGAGCAGTTCCTCGACGGGGATCGCGACCTCGAGCGTCGCAAGGTCCTCGCGGCCGGCTACGTCGCGGAGGCGAATGCCGCCGCCGCCCGCGCGCTCGACGCGAAGACGCCGGCGCCCGCGGCCGACGCCGCGCGGGAGGAGGCGCTCCGCAGCACGATGCGCGCGCTCGCCCTCACGCCGGACGAGCCGGACGCGCAGCGCACGCTCGCGAAGCTGCTCGTCGAGGTGCCGGCCGAGATGCCGGCGGCGGCGAGGGCCGATCGCGAAGAGATCGTCGCCGCCGAGCGGGTGCAGGGGATGCGCGTGGCGACGGCCGCGTTCCTCTCCTACCTCGTGTCCATCCCGTTCGTGCTCTTCGCCGGCGTCCGGAGCTGGGCGGTCTTCGACCTGTCCGCTGCCCTGTGCGTCGTCGGCGCGGCGGTATCGGCCTGGCTCGTCCGCCGTCGCATCGTCTCGACCCGCACCTTCTACCTGATCCTCCTCTTCAGCGTGGGCATCACCTTCGTGCAAGGCAGCTGGCTCGGCCCCTTCGTCCTGCTCCCGACCTCCGCGTGTCTCCTCGTGACGGTGTTCACGCTCTATGCCCGCCGCGAGGAGCGCCTCGTCGTGCGCCTCGCAGGCGTGGCGATGTTCCTGGTGCCCTTCCTCGCCGACGTGGTCGGCCTCGTCCCCGCCGGGTTCTCGTTCGAGCCGGGCCGCGTCGTGCTGCACGAGCGGGCGATCGGGCTGCCGCCCGGCCCGACGATCATGGCGCTGATCTACTCGAGCTTGACGTACATCCTCCTCCCCACGCTGTACCTCGCGCGCGTGCGCGACACGATGCGCACGCTGGAGGACCGGCAGTTCCTCCAGGGGTGGTACATGAAGCGCCTCTTCCCCGCGGCGCTCGCGCGGTAGTCCGAGCGGAGCACGCGCGCTCGGGTCACTCCGCGAGGGGGCGGGGGAGGGAGGGCTCGCCGAGCGTCCGGGGCGCGCAGGGCGCTGAGCCCTCTCACCCCCTTGGATCGACGGGGGGAGAGGCTAAGATGCGCCCTCGCCCCACGCTCCGCAGGAGGTCTCATGCGCGCCGTCACGCTTGCTTCGCTCTTCTTCGTCGCCACCCTCGGGTGCAGCGCCACCAGCACCCACCAGTTCACGACCAGCTCCGGCGCCGGCGCGAGCGGTGCGGGGGCGAGCGGCGCGGGCGGGGCCCCCTCCGCGAGCAGCACCAGCGGCGGCCTCGGGGGCAACTTCACCGTGGGCAACGGCGGGAGCAGCGGGAGCGGCACGCCCGGGTGCAGCCAGGCGGCGAAGCTCGTCTACGTCCTCGGCGAGGACAACGCGATCTGGAGCTTCGACCCCCCGACCAAGCAGTTCACGCAGCTCTTCACGCTGAACTGCCAGCCGCCGAGCGACGGCAACACGTGGGCGCCCAACTCCATGGCCATCGACCGCAACGTGGTGGCCTGGGTCAACTACGTGGGCTCCAAGGGGCTCACGGACAAGGCGGGCGTCGTCTTCAAGGTCGACATCATGAAGCAGACCTGTGAGCCGACCCCCGCCGTCACCCTCACGGACAGCCAGTGGTACCGCCTCGGGATGGGCTTCTCCACCGACACGGCGGGCGGGACGACCGAGACGCTCTACGTGACCGGCACCGGCACGAGCACGACGACGCCGAACAGCCCCGGGCTCGGCAAGATCGACACCACGACCGGCACCCTGACGCCCATCGCGCAGTTCGGGATGGACGCGACGCTGAGCGGGCAGAGCGCCGAGCTCACCGGCACGGGCGACGCGCGGCTCTTCGGCTACTTCACCACGAAGCCGAACGTTCGCGTGGCGCAGATCGACCCGGCGACCGCGAACATCCTGTCCGACCAGGCGCTCGCGGGCGTCACGCCGCCGGCGGCGTGGGCCTTCTCGTTCTGGGGCGGCGCGTTCTACCTCTACGCGGCGGGTCAGTTCGGCAAGTCGCACGTGATCTACTACAACCCCACCACGCAGGCGGTCGACACGATGTACGTGCCCAACACGGGCATCATCATCGTCGGCGCCGGCGTCTCGACCTGCGCGCCCATCATGCCGCCGACGTAGCCCCCACGCGGCGCCGCAGCGCAGCGCGCGCCTGGTCTGCTCTGCCTCTGGGGCAAGCCGGCGCGTGGGGTGGATGACGCCAATCCTCTCCCCCCGATACGTTCTACGTTTGCGTCCGCTCGCGCGCCATGCGTTAAGCCGGCGAGCGGCCGTGATCGAGAGGGGCACGCGTACGCGTGCAACGGTCGCCTGCGTCTTCGACGAGGATCCCATGAAGGTACACTTTCTCTTTGGCGCTGCCGTGCTCAGCGCGGCGCTCGGCTCGGTCTTGCTCGGCGCGTGCGGCGCACAGCCCGATGGTGAAGAGTCTCCCGCCGCCGCGGGGGCCGACGAGGAGGTCAGCCCTCCCGAGCCGGTTCAGGTCGCAGAGGCCCCGAGGCCGCGGCTCGCGAACGGCCACTCGCGCGGGATGAGGCGCGGCCACGCCCCGGGCACGAAGCTGGATCAGGCCGCGACCCCGGTCTCCAATAGCTGCACCAACGGCGTGAGCTACCTCTCCGGGCCGATCGTGATGAGCCCGGTCATCGTCCCCGTCTTCTGGAGCGGCCACGTCAACGCACAGCTCACGGCGCCGACCACCGGCATCGCCCAGTTCTACACCGACGTGATGCAGAGCAACTACTGGCAATGGCTCCAGGAGTACGACACCGTGGGCCTCACCGGCGGCACCGAGCAGGCCATCCTGCCGGGGACCGTGGCCACCGCCGTCACCCTCGTCCCGTCCGTCTGTGCAGGCACGACGACCTGCAACGTCACCGACGCAGACATCCAGTCGGAGCTCACGGCCCAGATCAACGCCAACAAGCTCCCCGCGCCCAAGGTGGACTGCACCGGGAACGCCCAGACGATCTACATGATCTCGTTCCCGCACAACGTCACGATCACCGCGTCGGACGGGGTCGAGCACCTCGTGCACCGACTTCTGCTCGTATCACGGCACCGGGACGTACGTGACGGGGACGACCAGCGTCCCGCTCATCTACGGCGTGCTGGCGGACACGTTCACGGGCGGGTGCGCGAACGGGTTCTGCGGAACCGATCCCACGGGGATGAACGAAGCCACGGACACGGCGTCGTACGCGCTCACCGGCGCGATCACGGACCCGGACATCGGCCTCGACAACACCGCCGACTACGAGAAGCCGGCGGCGTGGGCGGACAACGCCATCTACACCGACTTCCTCGGCGACCAGTACTACTGCGGCGAGATCGGAGACATCTGCAACGACGGGGACACGAGCCTGGGCGACAAGATCACGGTGAGCGGCCGCACTTGGTACGTCCAGGAGCTGTGGAGCAACAAGCAGAAGAAGTGCACCAGCACCGGCACCGCGCAGACGGTCTGCTCCGGGACGACGGTCACGGGCTGCCGCATGTGCTCCTGCGGCGACAACGGCGGCGCGTGCAGCGGCAGCACGCCGTTCTGCGAGACGACCGGCGGCAACGTGCTCTTCGGCGGGTGCGAGCAGTGCACCTCGAAAAACGCCTGCACGAGCGGGACGTGCGAGCAGTCGTCGACGCCGTCGATGGACGACATCTGCAACACCTGCACGCCGCTCAAGAGCTGCCCCGCCCCGGACAACTGCGGCGCCATCTCCGACGGCTGCGGCGGCATGGTCACCTGCGGCACCTGCACCGCGCCGCAGACCTGCGGCGGCGGCGGCACCGCCAACGTCTGCGGCTCGACCTGCGTGCCCAAGACGAGCTGTCCGGCCGGCGACAACTGCGGCACGGTCTCCGACGGCTGCGGCGGCATGATCACCTGCGGCAACTGCACCGCGCCGCAGACCTGCGGCGGCGGCGGCACCCCGAACGTCTGCGGCTGCACCCCGCTCTCCACCTGCCCGGGGGGCACCAACTGCGGCACGCTCTCGAACGGCTGCGGCGGCACGCTGGTCTGCGGCGGCTCGTGCACTGCGCCGCAGACGTGCGGCGGCAGCGGCACCCCCAACGTCTGCGGCTGCACGCCGCTCGCGACCTGCCCGGCGGGGGACAACTGCGGCACGCTCTCGAACGGCTGCGGCGGCATGCTCCTCTGCGGCGCCACGTGTCCCACGGGGCAGACCTGCGGCGGCAGCGGCACCCCCAACGTCTGCGGCGCGAGCTGCGTGCCCAAGACGAGCTGCCCGGCCGGCGACAACTGCGGCACGGTCTCCGACGGCTGCGGCGGCATGATCACCTGCGGCACCTGCACCGGGTCGCAGACCTGCGGCGGCGGCGGCACCCCCAACGTCTGCGGCTGCACGCCGCTCTCCGCCTGCCCGGCGGGCTCCAACTGCGGCACGCTCTCGAACGGCTGCGGCGGCACGCTGGTCTGCGGTGGCTCCTGCACCGCGCCGCAGACCTGCGGCGGCGGCGGCACTCCCAACGTGTGCGGCAGCGGCTGCACGCCGCTCAAGAGCTGCCCGGCAGGCCAGAACTGCGGCACCATCTCGGACGGCTGCGGCGGCATGCTCACCTGCGGCACCTGCACCGCGCCGCAGACCTGCGGCGGTGCCGGCACGGCGAACGTCTGCGGCTGCACGCCGCTCTCCGCCTGCCCGGCGGGCGACAACTGCGGCACGCTCTCGAACGGCTGCGGCGGCATGCTCTCCTGCGGTGGCGCGTGCCCGACGGGCCAGACCTGCGGCGGCGGCGGCACGGCGAACGTCTGCGGCACCGGCTGCACGCCGCTCAAGAGCTGCCCGGCGGGTGACAACTGCGGCACCATCTCCGACGGTTGCGGCGGGATGGTCACGTGCGGCGGCGCGTGCCCGACGGGCCAGACCTGCGGCGGCGGCGGCGCGGCGAACGTCTGCGGCACCGGCTGCACGCCGCTCAAGAGCTGCCCTGCCGGCGACAACTGCGGCACCATCTCCGACGGCTGCGGCGGGATGATCACCTGCGGCGGCGCGTGCCCGACGGGCCAGACCTGCGGCGGCGGCGGCGCGGCGAACGTCTGCGGCGCGAGCTGCACGCCGCTCACGAGCTGCCCGACGGGCGACAACTGCGGCACCATCTCCGACGGCTGCAACGGCACCGTCTCCTGCGGCGGCGCGTGCCCGACGGGCCAGACCTGCGGCGGCGGCGGCACGGCCAACGTCTGCGCCACCGGCGTGTGTACGCCGCTCACGAGCTGCCCGGCGGGCGACAACTGCGGCACCATCTCCGACGGCTGCGGCGGGCTCCTCTCCTGCGGCGGCGCGTGCGCGGCGGGCCAGACCTGCGGCGGCGGCGGCACGCCCAACGTCTGCGGCGCGGGCTGCGCGCCGGCGACGACCTGCCCGGCCGGCTACACCTGCGGCTCGGCTCCCGACGGCTGCGGCGGCATGATCGACTGCGGCACCTGCACGGGCATGCAGACCTGCGGCGGCGGCACGCCGAGCAACGCCAACCAGTGCGGCTGCACGCCGCAGACCATGTGCGTGGCCGGCTACGAGTGCGGGGCGGCGCCCGACGGCTGCGGCGGCATGTTCATGTGCGGCACCTGCGCCGCGGGCCAGACGTGTGTGAGCTACAAGTGCGTCACGGGTACGGGCACCGGCGGCAGCTCGGCGGGCACCGGCGGCTCGACCACGAGCAGCAGCGGCGCGGGCGGCGGCAGCACCTCCAGCACGACGACGAGCAGCAGCAGCTCGGGCGTCTTCGCGGGCGCGAGCAGCAGCAGCTCGGGCGCCTTCGCCGGCGCGAGCAGCAGCTCGGGCTTCACGACCTCCACGGGGGCCGGCGAGGGCGGCGGCCTCGGCGCCGGCGGCGGTGGCTCCGGCAGCGGCAACAACCAGTCGGGCGGCTGCGGGTGCGTCACCGCGGGCGAGAGCGGGACGTCGGGCGCGCCGCTGTCCCTGTTCGGCGCGCTCGCGCTCGTCGGCGCGTTCGGGTCGCGGCGGCGCCGCCGCTCCTGACCCCACGCGCAGTGGCCCGCCGCCGCCTCGACGGCGGGTCACTGCTTCGTGTTCCCCGTGAAGGGGATGGGCGAAAGAAACAGGAGGTAACGTCCCCCGCTCCAGCGGGCAGGATCCGCGC
Source organism: uncultured delta proteobacterium (assembly GCA_963827955.1). Taxonomy (GTDB): domain Bacteria; phylum Myxococcota_A; class Polyangia; order Polyangiales; family Polyangiaceae; genus CAWHDJ01. The sequence goes on from CAWHDJ010000019.1 coordinate 923,652, forward strand.
CCGTGCCCGGCAGCGCGCCCCTCCACGATGGCCTCCCCGCGAGCCCGGGTCGATGGGGCAGGGGAGGGGAGCGAGGGCGACGAGGTTCTAATCCAGCGCCGGCGCAGCGGGCTCGGCGCCGCCGGCCGGGAGGCGGACGACGAACGTCGCGCCGCGGCCCTCGCCCTCGCTGTGGGCCTCGATGGTCCCCCCGTGCAGCTCGGCGAGGTGCCGGGCGATGCAGAGGCCGAGCCCGAGGCCGCCGTGTGCGCGGGTCGTCCCGCAGTCCGCCTGGCGGAACCGATCGAAGACATGGGGGAGGAAGGCGGCCGGGATCCCCGCCCCCGTGTCGGCCACGGTGATCCGGACGCCTTCCGGCGCGCGCTCGGGCTCGACCCGGACCGTGATTGAACCGCTCGGCGGCGTGAACTTGATCGCGTTGGAGAGCAGCTTCTCCATCACCTGGCGGAGCCGGTGCTCGTCGGCGCAGACGAGCCCGACGGAAGGATCGATCGTCGAGCGCAGGGCCACCCGCTTGGCCTCGCAATCCGGCCGGAGGGCGGCGATCACCGTCTCTACCACCAGCGCCACGTCGACGCGCGCGATCTCGATCTCCAGCGACCGGGCGACGATGTGCGACGCGTCGAGCAGATCCTCGATGAGCTTGGCCTGCACCAAGCTGTTCCGCTCTATCATCTCGAGCCCGCGAGCGCGCTTCTCCTCCGGCAGCGTGTGCGTGCGGAGCATGCGAGCCCAGCCGACAATCGCCGTGAGCGGCGTGCGCAGCTCGTGGCTCATGTTGGCGAGGAGCTCGTCCTCGAGCCGCGCCGCCTCCCCCCGGGCCTCTGCGCGTGCCTGGGCGAGCGCCTCGACGACGCACCGCCGCGTCGATACGAGGGATCGCGCGCGGGCGGCGAGCTCGTCGCCCGCCCACGCCCCCGCGAGGCCGTCGTTCGCGCCGGCGGCGAGCGCCTCCGCGACCTCCGCGCCGAGCACGAGGATCGGGAGCGTGAGCCTCGCCACGCGGGCGCGGGCCTGCCGGCAGAGATCGAGCGCCTCGCCGCCTGCGAGGACGAGCACGTCGACGTCGCGCGCGTCGAGCCCCGCGAGCAGCGCCTCCGGCTGGACGGGCACGATCTCGGCCCCACGGAGGGCGCCGAGCGCCTCCGCCGCCCGTGTCAGGTCCGGCCCCCTCCCGGTGAGGAGGATGGTCGCGGGGAACGCGTCCGACGCGGTCATGAACATCGCTCGCGGGCAGGACCGGCCATGCGGACGTCAATATTTTAACTCCGCTCGCTTCGCAAAGGAAACGTGCGCCCCGCCTCGGGCCATGAGCGGATGTGCGTGGCCCGGTTCCCATGTCGTGCCGTGGCGGAGCGACGTCATCGATGTAGCAGCTTCACGTCCAAAACTTGCCGCAGCGCAAGACGGGAGACTTCCCTTACCGAACGCAATGTGATTGTGTAGGGCTTACGGGGTTTCCTTAGTATTCCAGTTTGCATGAAGCGGGGGCCCCCACAGACGACGAGGCCCGGTGCCGAGCGTCGTGCGTTCGTGTGTTGCCTGGGGTGCGGATTCGTCGCGCCCGCTCGCAGCCGGATGCCCGATCCGCGGAGCGCTCGTCCCAACGCGACGCGGAGGTGGGCATGGTGAGCGCAGAGCTACGGGCAGAAGTGATCAAGGGTTGCTGGCTCGATCACGCGGGGTTCTCCTTGCGCCCGACCAGCGCTGCCGGCGCGCTCTTCGCGCTCGACGGCGTGACGCAGCACTTCATAGCGGAGCACGATTGTCGCGCCGCATTCCCGGACATCTACTCGATAATCACGCGCCGGGTAGCCGAGCGCGCGGAGTGGGGCCCGCGACGATACTTCCAGGAGCCCGCCTGGATCTCCCGCCTGGCAGGCCGCTTCGCCGAGCGATACCTCGAGACGCTGCGGTGGTCGCTCACTGGGCACGCGCAGGACTGCGGCGCGTGGGCGGCCGCCTACGCGCTCTCCCGGCGCCGGGGCGCGCCGCCAATCCAGCACGCGTTCCTCGGCCTCGCCGCGCACATCAACTACGATCTCGCCATCGGCATCTCGCGCACCCTCGCCGAGCACGGCTGCGCGACCGATCGGGCCAAGCTCGCGCGCTGCAAGCACGACCACGACGTGGTGAACGAGCAGCTCCGCGAGTCGTTCCCCGTGGCGCTCCAGCACCTCGCCTCGCGCCACGGCTGCGCCGCCTCGGGCCTGCTCCTCGAGCGCGCCCGCCGCGCCTCCGAGTGGGTGACCATGGCGCTCCTCGGCTCCTGGCGCGAGCACGTGTGGAACGACGCGGTCGCGCTCCTCCGCGCCACGGCCGACGCCACGCGCGACGTCATCCTGCTTCGCATGGAGCGCCGCTCGCACCGGATCGCGAGCGCCCTCGCCTCGACGGATCTGGCTCGCTGGATCTCCTGACGGCGTGGGTCGGGCTCGCGAGGCGCGGCGGCTCGCCCCCTCGTGAGGGTTGCTTCACGCGGCCTGCCGCAAGGAAGATGCGGCGCCGTGCCCGCCCGCCCTGCTGACGCGATCCGCCGGTGGCTCTACGTGGCGCTGCCCGCGTGGGCGGCGTGCCCCCCGGGGAGCCGGTGACGAGGGCGCTCCGTCGCGAGGGGAGACGCCCATTGACTTCGCGGTCCCTTTTCCTTCCCCTCTTCCCATCCCCTCTCCCGCGCCGGAGGCAGACCCATGAGCGTTCGGCGGCGGGAGCACCACGGCCTCGACGGGGCAGGGCGGCGGGAGCACGACGACCTCGACAGGGCACGGTGGCGGGAGCACCACGGGCTCGACGGGGCACGGCGGCGGGAGCACCACGGGCTCGACAGGGCAGGGCGGCGCGAGCACCACGGCAACGGGGACGTCCACCGTGTCGACGGGAACGGGTGGGTCTCCGGCGGTGGACTGCTCCGTCTGCCTGGCGGCGGGCGGCCAGTGCAGCGGCGGCACCTGCACCATCACCGACAACCCGGGCAACGTCAGCACGGGCGACCAGGGCTTGCTCATGGGGGGCGGCAGCAGCGACGCGTCGTTCGCCTGGCTCTACCCGTACGACAAGACGGTCCTCCCGCAGGGGCTCACGCCGCCCACGCTCCAGTTCGGCGGCGTCGTGTTGCGCCGACCGCGTTCTACGTGCACGTCTCCTTCCTCCAGAACCCGGTCTCTGATCTGCTGGCGCTGCACGACGGAATTGGCGTCCATGAACCCCTCCGTTGAATCCGGTGTGTTCCTTACAGGGCGACTTGGGGGAATTGCCGCTGCGTGTCATCCCGCTCGTCCAAACGAGGACCCCGCTCGTCCAGGCGAGGACCCCGCTCGTCCAGGCGAGCACCCCGCTCGTCCAGGCGAGGCCCCCGCTCCTCCAAGCGAGGACCCCGCTCCTCCAGGCGAGGACCCCGCTCGTCCAGGCGAGGCCCCCGCTCGTCCAGGCGAGGCCCCCGCTCCCCGCTCCTCCAGGCGAGGACCCCGCTCGTCCACGCGAGGACCGCGCTCGTCCACGCGAGGACCCCGCTCGTCCACGCGAGGACTCCGCTCCTCCAAGCGAGCACCCCGCTCCTCGAACGGGGCATCTCGCGACGATTCGGGGCAAGACGCCAGTCAGGCGTTGGAATCCTGCTCAAACTGGGAAATCTCCCGCCAGCCGTACGTAACGAGCGAGGGCCGAGCCCCCCCGGCAGCGCCCTCGGGAAGGAAGGGTGCGTACATGCGCAGGCATCGGGTTGCGGAGGCCAGGTGGACGGAGGAGTCGCTCGCGGTGCTCGTCACGCGGAGCCGCGGCGGAGACGTGCAGGCGTGGGGCACGCTGTGGATGGCGCTCGATCCCTGGATCGAGGGCGTCGCCCGACGCGGAGCGGTGATGGGGCGCCTCTCGGCGTGCCCGGACGCGCGGCGCGACATCGTCGTGCGCGTGATGGGCGATCTTCGCGCGGACGTGTTCCGGCGCCTCGGGGAGCTGGGGGAGCTCCTGGAGCGCGGGGACGGTTCGTACCGGCGCTGGCTCTGCCGGGTCGCGCGCAACGCCGCCGTCAGCTACGTGCGGGCACACGCCGAGTACCTGGGGCCGAGCGGGGAAGGGGCGGCGCGCTGGGCGGAGCACGTCCCGCTCTCGGAGGTGCAGGAGGAGGCGTGCGCCCCCGAGAGCCGCGGGATCGATGCCCGGCGCATCCTGGAGCACGCACGGGACGTGCTCGCGCCGGCGCAGGCCGAGGCACTCGATCGCTGGCTGCAAGGGGACGACTTCGCCGAGATCGCCGCCGCGCTCTCGTGCGCGGGAGGCGCCGACGGCGCGGCGCGGCTGGTCCGGTCCGCCGTGCAGCGGCTGCGCCGTGGATGCTTCGAGGAAATCGACCGGTGCGCGTAACGGATTGGCTCAACAAAGCGTTGATCCCAGATGAGGGATTGCACGAAGCGCCGGCGGGTGCCGGAGGCGGGTGGGCGATTCCCGAGCAAAGGAGGGCACCGTGCCCAGTGAATCGACGAGTACGAGACCGAAGGCGTCCCTCGGGACGACCAAGGTCAACAACCCGGGCGTCCTCGCCCGGGCGAAGATCATGTACGCCGCCTTCATCGCCGCCGTGGCCAGCTTCCCGAGCCCCACGGTCACGATGGTGGCGTTCCTCGCGCTCATCCAGGCGTTCGAGGCGGCGCAGGACGCGACGCCCTCGGGGACGAAGGGGCTCGCCAGGATCCGCAACACCAAGCGCAACGCCGTCTGGAGCGCGATGGAGACGCTGCGGGCCTGCGTGCAAACCATCGCCGACACCATGCAGCCGGAGAACGCGGCGGTGCTCATCGAATCTGCGGGGCTGCTCGTGGCCGGGACCGCGGCGCACCCGAAGCCCATCCTCCAGGCCAAGCTGACGACGACGTTCCGGGGTCGTGCACCTCATCGCGAACTACAAGATCCTGGTGGGGAAGAAGTCCAAGAACGTGACGTTCCGCTGGGCCTGGAAGCTCGGACAACGGCAAGACCTGGAACGAGGTGCCCTCGACGCCGCTCGCGGACACCCTGATCCCGAACCTCACGCCGATGACCCAGTACCAGTTCCGCGTCTGCGTCACGGTCTCCCGGACCACGGGGGCCTGGACCGACCCGGTGGGGCTCGCGGTCCACTGAAGGGGCCCGGCGACGCCGGGGCGGGTGCGGCGGGGAGACGCGGGTTTCCCCTTCCAATCCCGCTCCGGCGTCGTCGCATAAGAAAGATTATGTAAACTAACCCCGCCGCCCGGCGGGGAGGGCACGCCCACCCGCGACCCGCATCCAGGACCGAAGCGTTCCCGATCCTGGAGCCCTGGTCCAAGAACCCGGCACCTCAGACCCGCGGCGCTCCCCTCCACGCGACCCGCCCTGTTAAAATGCGTGAGCGTCATGACCTACGTTCACTCGCTCGGTTCCGTGATGCTCGCCTTCGTCATCACGGGGTGCTCCACGGCCGGGATGCCAGAAACCTTCGGCGGGACCACCACCGGCGCGACGGGCACAGGCGGCGGCACCAGCAGCACCGGCGGGACCAGCACCAGCAGCACGGGCGCAATCAGCACCAGCAGCACCGGCGGGACCGGAGGAAGCGGCGGCGTCGGCACCGGCGGGATCGGCGGCGGCGGTTTCACCTTCCCGGCCAGCATGGCGCTCGACGACCATGACGTGGTGCTCGCCGTGGGCAGCGCCATGCCCGGCGGAACCGGCGCGCTCATTCGCACCACGCCCGGCGGAGGCCCGATCACCGTGCTCGCCGGCGGAACCGCCGCGCTCTCCGTCGGCGGTTCCCTGGTGGACGACCCGCAGAATTTCGACTTCTCCGCGCTGACTCCGTTGGGGACCGGCACCGTGAGCACCCTCTTCTCGCTGGCCCGCTCGGGCGGCGCGCCCGTGAAGCTCGCGGACACCCCGGGGTCCGTCCTCGGGCTCGCGGTCGACGCGGTGAACCTCTACTGGGCCGAAGTCCCCGCCGGCGGCGGGAGCGGGACCATCAACGCGGTCCCGATTGCGGGCGGCACGCCCGTGGTGCTCGCCTCGAACCAGCTCGTCACGGGTGCCATCAGCGTGTACGGGAGCAACGTGTACTGGGGGACGTTCGCGAGCGACCCGAGCGCGCCCACCGGGAGCATCCTCTCGGCGCCGCTCGCCGGGGGGATCCCGACGACCCTGGCGACGGGCCAGAAGTCACCGATGCGCCTCAGGGTCGACGAGAGCACCGTCGTCTGGCTCGACGTCGGGACACCGGGCGTCGACTGCGCCCCCACCGACGGGCAGGTCGTGGCGCTCCCCCTCGGCGGCCAGCCCATCGTGCTCGCGTCGAACATCGCCGGCGCCACAGGCCTCAGGGTCGTGGGCGGTACTGCGTACTTCTCGTTCACCGGGCCGGGGTGCAACGGAGGGGGCAACCCCACGGGCATCGTCGCCAAGGTGTCTGAGGCTGGAGGCGCGGTCACCGACCTGGCCATGACCCACATGGCCAACCCGGGCCAGATGGTGGCCGACGGGACGAACCTCTACTACACGACGACGGCGTGGAAGTCCGGCGACGGGGCCGTGCTGATCACGTCGAGCTGAGGGGGCCCACCCGCGACCGCATCCAGGAAACCGCAGCGTTCCCCATCCTGGAGCCCTGGTCCAAGAACCCGACGTCCCCGCCTCGGGAAGCTCCCCGTCCTCGATGCTAGAATGGACGCGTCATGACCTACCTTCATTCGATCGGCTCCCTGACGCTCGCCCTCGCGGTCGCGGGGTGCTCGTCGACCGTGGTGCAAGAAAACTCCCCAGGCACGGGCACCGGCGCGACCGGCACCGGCACCAACGGCACCGGCACCAACCGCACAGGCGCAGGCACCGGCGGGACCAGCAGCACCGGCACCAGCAGCACGCGCGGCGCAGGCACCGGCGGGATTGGCAGCACCAGCACCAGCAGCACGGGCGGCGCAGGCACAGGCGGGACCGCCGGGACCGGCGGCGCAGGCACCGGCGGGATTGGCAGCACCAGCACCGGTGGCACGGGCGGCACCGGCACCGGCGCGATTGGGTTCTACCCCTCGGGCATGGTGCTCGACGGCCACGACGTGGTGCTCGAAGCGCTGACCGTGACCGGCGGAAACGGCGTCCTCATCCGCACCACGCCCGGCGGAGGCCCCGTCGTCGTCCTCGCCGGCGGAACGAGCGCGTTCTCCGTGGAGTACAACCTGGTGGCGGACGCGCAGAACTTCTACTTCCCCGCGGAGTCCTCGAACGGCGTCAGCAGCTTCTACGCGCTGGCCCGCTCGGGCGGCGCGCCGGTCAAGCTCGCGGACACCCAGGCCAACGTCCTCGGGCTCGCGGTCGACTCGATGAACCTGTACTGGGTCGAGAATATCGTCAGCGGGCCCGGGACCATCAAGGCGGTCCCGCTCGCGGGCGGCACGCCCGTGGTGCTCGCCTCGAACCCTGCGGTCACGGGCGCCATCGCGGTCGACGCGAGCAACGTCTACTGGGGGACATCCTCGAGCAAATACGGCGTGAACCTCCACGGGAGCATCGTCTCGGTGCCGCTCACCGGCGGCGCCCCGACGACCCTGATGACCGGCCTGAAGCAGCCGATCAGACTGGCGGTCGACGGGGCCACCCTCGTCTGGCTCGACCGTGGGTCGGAGGACGTCAATTGCATGGCCACCGACGGGCAGCTCGGGACGCTCCCGGCCGGTGGCGGCCAGCCCGTCGTGCTCGTGCCGAACATCGCGGGCGCCTCGGACCTCGAGGTCGCGGGCGGCTCGGTGTACTTCTCGTTTTATGGGCAGGGGTGCAACAGCGGAAACCAGACGGGCATCGTCGCCAAGGTGTCCGAGGCCGGAGGCGCGGTCACCAATCTGGCCATGACCCACATGACCGACCCCCAAGCGATTGTGGTCGACGGGGCGCACGTCGATTACACGACGGTGGCGTGGGGATCCGGCGAGGGGGCCGTGCTCGTCGCGCCGAACTGAAGGGCACGCTCCCTCGAGCACGCGCGCGTGCTCGAGATCACTCGTCCTTGGGGAGCTCTCCCGTGAGCAGCGTCATGTCCATCTCGTCGTCGGTGACGATCTTCGGCGCCGCGCCGATGTGGGCCCAGAGCGCGACCTCGCCCGGCCGCACCAGCGGCTTGCCGGTGGCGACGCGCTCCTCCTTCCACGACTGCACCTTGGCGGGGGCCGTGGCGTCGATCGGGATGAAGCGCTGGCGGCGGTAGAACCCCATCGCCCACGTCGCCTTCTCCCAGCAGCGCACGACAATCTGCTCGAGCCTCAGCCTGCGCGCCTCGTCCTTCAGCGCGTCGAGCAGGTCGGCCGCGATGCCGAAGCGCTGGTACTCGGGATGGACCTGGATGTCGGCGAGGTACGCCACGCCCGGCGACTCGTCGTGCCACGCGAGGAAGCCCGCGACGACGTGGTCCGCCTCGGCGACGCGCACGCTGTTGCTGCGCGCGAGGGCCGCAAAGTCGGCGGGGCTGCGGGCCGGCACCTCGGCCGCGTCGAACCCGGCGGCGTGGTACATGGCCGAGCAGGCCTCGTCGAGCTGCACCAGCTCCTGGAGGTGCGCCTCCTGGAGGCCCGTCGTGATGTGGATGCGGGCAGGGGCGGTGCGGTCGTCGTTCGGTTGCATGTCGGAGGATCCTCCCGGCGGGGGCATCGGTAAATCTCAGGATAGCTCAACCCCGGAAGAGCCGCGCAACCGCTTCTCCGTCCGCCGCAGTGAGGGGCACGAGCAGGGCGAGCGCCGCGCCCGAGGGGGCGTCCTCGCCGCCCTCGAGGGCGATCAGCCGGACCTCCCCGGGGACGCTGGTGGCGAGCGCGGCGACGCGGAGCGCGGGGATCGTCTCGAGCTTCTTGCCCGGGTGGGCGGCGGCGGCCGCGCCCTTCCCCGGCCGCTCCGTCTCCGGCGCGCCCATGTCGGGCACGTGCGTCCAGACCCGCGTGTTCTGCGACTGGGGCCCGGGCCCGTCGTCGTCCGCCGGCGGCATCACGGGCGCCGCGGCGGTCGGCTTCGGCTCCGTCGCCGGCTCGTCGCGCGGCGCCGGCGGCGCGGGCTCCCTCGCGCGCATGCGGTCCTTGGCCTGCTCGGCCAGGTCCTCGTGCCCGCCGCCGGGCTTGTTCTGGAGGACGCGCGTGTCCTCGTCCAGATCGTCGAAGCCGGCGGTGTGAGGTACGTCCGCCAGGGCGCCGCCGAGGTGCGGCTCCGTCGGGGGCGCCGGCGGGGCTGCCTTGGCGGGAATCTGTGCGCGCGGGAGGGTGAGCTCCTCCTCGAACGTCCGGCGCCTGCCCTTGCGGGGGGTGTCGGTGCGGGCGCGATCGGAGGCGCGCGTTTCTCCCGTGAACGAACGGCGGCGCTTCGGCTGCGCGGGCGGAGGCGCGTCGGGCTTGGCCGTGGTGATCGAGACGCTGCGCGCGGGCGGGACCACCGGAGGGGGCCGGAGCGCCGCGGACGAGGCGTGCTGCGGGGGTTTCGGGGTCTGCGAAGCGGACGCGTCGAAGGCGGCGACAGGCCTGGCGGGGGCCGGCGCGGCAGGCGGAGGTGCCGGCGGCATGCCGTGCACCGTCGGCACCGCGGCGCGCATGGGCCCCGGCACCGGGGGCTGAGGCTGGGCGGGCTTGGGCGCGACCGGCGGCGGCGGGTAGACGCTGCCCGGGCGCGGCGGCGGCGGGGGCGCCGAACCGACGGGGAGCGGCGGCGGCGGGTAGACGCTGCCCGGGCGCGGGGGCGCGGGCGGCGGGCGGCGCACCTGGGGGGCGGGTGGCTGTGACTGGGCCGAGGGCGGCACGGGGGTCGCCATGGACGGCGCAGAGGAGGCGGACGCGGGCGGCGCGGGCCGGGCGGCAGGGGCCGGCGGGACCGCGGACATGCGGGCCGGTGCGGCTGGCGCGGCGGCGGGCGAAGCCGAGGGCGCCGGCGCTGCGGAGGGCGGCGCCTTCGGCGGCGGGGCCGAGGGCGTGCTCACCTGCGACGCCACCTCGGCCGCGGCCTTGAACAGCTCGAGCGCGCGCGTGTCCGCGTTCACGTCCGAGGCCTGCTCCGCGGCCCGGCGCAGCCACTTCAGCGCCTCGGCGCGCTCTCCGCGGGCCCAGAGGGCGCCCGCGGTCGAGAGCGCCCAGTGCACGTCTTCGTCGTCGTCGTTTCGTGGCGTCGGGATCGGCGCGTCCATCGTGGGCCCTTGGGTCCTTCGTGTATCACGAGTGGGGGAGGTTTGGCGCGTGCCCCGTGTCGCAGCGTTCCGTGGGGCGCCTTTGAAGAAAGGCGACCACGTTTATCGCTTCTCTGCGCGGGACGCTCAAGTATCATGTGCGCCATGACCCTACCCCGCACCCTTCCCCGCCTCGTCGTCCTGCGCGCCAGCGCCGTGCTGGCCGCGGCGCTCGCGGTGGGCTGTACAACTCCACCGACGCCACCCGCCGACCCCACGGCCAGCCCGGCGCCCAACTTCGGCGCCGGCGACATGCCGCCCGGGACCCACGTCCAGGTGGCCAAGCAGGGCCAGTGGTGGCCGGCGGTCATCGTGCAGCCGATGGGCGAGGGGCGCTTCCTCATCCACTACGACAACGCCGACGATTGCTGGAACGAGGTCGTCGGCCCCGACCGCCTCAAGCCCCTGGCCTCCGCGGGCCCCGCGCGCGACTACCACCCCGGCGAGCGCGTGCTCGTCACCTACAAGGGCCGGCTCCTCGTGGGGGAGATCGTGATGCAGGTCGCGGCCGACTCGTGGCGCGTGCACTACGACGGCTTCGGCCCCGAGGCGGCGGAGAGCGTCGGCGCCGACCGGATCCGCCGCCCCTTCACCGGGCCGAGCGGCCATGCGGTCGGCGAGACCGTGGTGGTGGACGTCAACGGCCAGCAGCTCCACGCCAAGATCCTGGCCGCCTCGTCCGCGGACCACTGGATCGTGCGCTACGACAACTTCGGCCCCGAGTACGACCAGGAGGTCGGCGTCGACCGCATCCGCGTCGCGGCCGCCGCGGCCCCCCCTCCCCCTCCCGCGGCCGCCCCGCCGGCACCCCCCGCGCCGCCGAAGCCCGTCGTGGCCGCGCCGCCCCCGCCCAAGGCCAAACCGTCCGCGCCGCCCCCCGTCTCCGACGCGCCCTCGGTCCCCGCGGGCCCGCCCGCCGTCGGCGAGCAGGTGCTGGTCAGCCTGCACGGCGCATGGTTCTCCGGCACGGTGACGGCCGTGGGCGCCAGCGCGATCAAGGTGAAGTACGCCGCCGGCGGTGAGGAGGAGCTCCCCGCCGACCACGTGCTCCGCGAGCCCACGTCCACCAGGGGCCAGCACTACCAGCCCGGGCAGCTCGTCCTCATCGACTACAAGGGCGTCTTCGTGCCCGGCAAGGTGCTCCGGCAGGAGGGCAAGGACTACAAGATCCGCTTCGACGGCCAGGGCCCCGCGGGGGACGAGATTCTCCCGTCCATCCGCCTCCGCCCGCGCTGAGGTTCCAAGTCTTTTCGCGGAGATGCCGGCCGCATCGCGTCTCCTGCCTCCACGAGCCACCCTTCACGTAGAACCTGAAGTGTCGCGCACGTGCGCGTGCACGAACACGAAGGATACGAGCACGGGGTCGGGTTCCCCCAACGCTTCCGGGAGCATCCCCTCCCACATCAACTCCTTCCCTTCTCCCCTCCCTGCGGTGATTTCTTCGGGCGCGGCCGTGCCTCTGCTACCGTGGCTCTCGTGACGCGGAACGCGGCGAAGCTGGGCATGGCGGCGGGGGTTCTTCTCGGCCTCTTCGGGCTCGGGTGGGGAGCGGGCTGCGCCACCTCGACCGAGTACATCAACGAGGGGCCCGGCTCGGCGCCGGATCGGGCGACGGGCACCGTCCCCGAGGGCGTGCTCGGCGTCTGCCGGATGCCGAACACCGCGCGCCCCGTCATCGTCGACCAGAAGCTCTGGGAGCACGCCCGCACCTGCACGCCCCGCACGCCCGCCCGCTTCATCCGGCTCGGCTACAACCCCGCGGGCGCCTCCACCGAGGCCGAGGCCCTGAAGGAGCAGGAGGCGGTGCTCGCCGTGCTCCGCGAGGGGCAGAAGGACGACGGCGGGAACAACAAGCTCGTGGCGCTGATGCGGAACCTCCACGAGCGCGGGCTCAAGGACCCGCTGCTCCGCGATCGCGTCTCCCGGCAGACGACGCACGACTACATCTGCGACTACACCTACCTGCTCAACACGATGGCCCGCCAGCGGGCGAAGCTCTCCAGCGGGGAGCGCTGCGCGACCAAGGTGTACGACACGTCGCTCCGCTCCGAGACCTGCCTCTTCGACGTGTCGCACGACGAGGTCGTGTGGCTGACGAGCTCGTGGTCCTGCGTGACCCACACGAACGAGCTCGGGACGGAGTCGTCCTGCTTCCGGATGTGCGCGTACGACGACTACTGCGCCAAGCACGTCTCCTGCGCGACGCCGGACGTGGACCTCACGATGTGCGCGCTGGGGGTCTGCCTGCCGGAGCAGCGGGCCGGGCTGTAGCGGGCGGCCCCGGCGGCGGCGGTCGCCGGCGTCGGTGAGGCAGCGTGGGGGGAGACCAAGGCAATGCGCCCCCCTCCCCGCCTGCCCCTCCGGACATTCCACAACCCTCCCCGCCCGCAGCGTGCTAGCCCTGCGCGCTGCCAATGGATCGGCTCGTCGTCCGCGGTGCCCGCCAGCACAACCTGAAGAACATCAGCCTCTCGCTCCCCCGCGACCGGCTCGTCGTCATCACCGGGCCCAGCGGGTCGGGCAAGTCCTCGCTCGCGTTCGACACGATCTACGCCGAGGGTCAGCGCCGTTACGTCGAGTCGCTCTCGGCGTACGCCCGGCAGTTCCTCGAGCAGCTCTCCAAGCCCGACGTCGAGTCCATCGACGGCCTCTCCCCCGCCATCGCCATCGAGCAGCGCGCCCTCGCCAAGAGCCCGCGCTCCACGGTGGGCACCGTCACGGAGATCGCCGACTACCTGCGGCTCCTCTTCGCCCGCGTGGGCACGCCCCACTGCCCCAACTGCGGCAAGCGCATCGAGGCGCAGACGGTGCAGCAGATCGTCGACCGGATCCTGGGGCTCGGCGAGGGGACGCGCGCCTCCATCCTGGCCCCCATCGCCCGCGCCCGGCGCGGCGAGCTGAAGCTGGAGATCGAGCGCCTGCGCCGCGACGGTTTTGTGCGCGCGCGCATCGATGGCGAGGTGATCGACCTCGGGGACGAGATCGTCCTGGATAGGTCGAAGGTGCACGACCTCGACGTGGTGGTCGACCGTGTGGCCGTGAAGGAGGGGGTGAAGGGGCGGCTCACGGACTCGGTCGAGCTGGCGCTGAAGATCGGCGAGGGGCGCCTGCTCGTGGACACCTCGACCGAGGGCGACGAGCGCGAGCCCATGTGGATGAGCGAGCGCTTCGCGTGCATCGACTGCGGCATCTCGCTCCCGCCCGTCGAGCCGCGCATGTTCTCGTTCAACGGCCCCCACGGCGCCTGCCCCGCGTGCGACGGCATCGGCGCGCGCACGCGCATCGACCCCGAGCGCGTCGTGCCGGACCCGCGCCGTACGCTGCGCGAGGGCGCCGTCGTCGCGTGGGGCCGGCGCGGGTCGCTCTCGCTCGCCACCGAGACGGAGCGCGCCGTGAGCGCGCTCGGCGCCGACCCCGACGTCCCCTTCGGGGACCTGCCCCAGGCCCTGCGGCACGCCGTCCTCTTCGGCACCGGCGGCACGCAGGAGGCGGCGGTCGCGCCCGCGCGCGGGCGGCGTCGAGGCAAGCCGGCGGCGGCGTACGAGGGCATCATCCCCCGCCTGGAGCGGCTGCTCTCCACCGGCGAGATCCTCGCCGACGAGGAGGGCGAGGACGACGTCGACGACGAGTCGGTCGGCGAGGGCGAGGTCGGGCGGTTCGTCGTGACGCGGGTGTGCGACGCCTGCAAGGGCCGGAGGCTCCGGCCCGAGGCGCTCGCCGTGCGTCTCGGCGACCGGAACATCGCCGAGATCGGCAACATGCCGCTCCGCGCCGTCCGCGCTTTCCTCGACGGCCTCACGGGCGGCAACGGCGCCGAGGCCCTCGCCGCCCGCGAGCGCGCCATCGCCGACCCTTTGTTGCGCGCGGTGGTCGCCCGCCTCGGCTTCCTCATCGACGTGGGGCTCGACTACCTGACGCTCGACCGGTCGGCGCAGACGCTCTCCGGCGGCGAGGGCCAGCGCATCCGCCTGGCCACGCAGATCGGCGCCGCCCTCGTCGGCGTCCTCTACGTGCTCGACGAGCCCTCCGTCGGCCTGCACGCCCGCGACAACGCCCGCCTCCTCGAGGCGCTCCGCCGCCTGGTCGACCTCGGCAACAGCGTCCTCGTCGTCGAGCACGACCGCGACGCCATCCTCGCCGCCGACCACATCGTCGACATGGGCCCGGGCGCCGGCGTCCACGGCGGCCACGTGGTCGCCGAGGGCACGCCCGCCGAGATCGCCAGGAACCCCCGCTCGATCACGGGCCCCTACCTCTCGGGCGAGAAGCAGCTCCCCATCCCGTCGAAGCGCAAGAAGACCGACGGCCGCGCCATCCGCCTCGTCAACGCCCGCGCCCACAACCTCCAGGGCGTCACGGCCGAGGTCCCCATCGGCCTCTTCTGCGCCATCACGGGCGTCTCCGGGTCCGGCAAGTCGAGCCTCATCGTCGACACCCTCCTGCCCGCGGCGCGATCCGCGCTCTACCGCGCCTCGGCCCCCGTCGGCGACTGCGACGGCATCGAGGGCCTCACCCACATCGACAAGGTCATCTCGATCGACCAGGCCCCCATCGGCCGCACGCCCCGGTCGAACCCCGCCACCTACACCGGCGTCTTCTCGCTCCTGCGCGAGCTCTACGCGGGGCTGCCGGAGGCGCGCGCCCGCGGCTACAAGGCGGGCCGCTTCTCGTTCAACGTCAAGGGCGGGCGCTGCGAGGCGTGCCAGGGCGACGGGGTGCTCCGCATCGAGATGCACTTCCTCCCCGACATCTTCGTGACGTGCGAGACCTGCGGCGGCCGCCGCTACAACCGCGAGACGCTCGAGGTCCTCTACCGGGGCATGAGCATCGCCGACGCGCTCGACCTCACGGTCGACCAGGGCCTCGAGCAGTTCGAGACCATCCCCCGCGTCCGCGAGCGCCTCGCCGCCCTGTCGCGCGTCGGCCTCGGCTACATCACGCTGGGCCAGCCCGCGACCACGCTCTCCGGCGGCGAGGCCCAGCGCGTCAAGCTCGCCCGCGAGCTGGCCCGTCGCGCCACCGGCCGCACCCTCTACGTCCTCGACGAGCCCACCACGGGCCTGCACTTCTCCGACATCGAGCTGCTCACCGCGGGGCTGACGAGCCTGCGCGACGCCGGCAACACGGTCGTGGTCATCGAGCACAACCTCGACGTCATCGCGTGCTGCGACTGGGTGATCGACCTCGGGCCCGAGGGCGGCGAGCGTGGCGGGCGCATCGTCGCGCAGGGGACGCCGGAGGAGGTGGCCCAGGTCGAGGAGAGCCACACGGGGCGCTACCTGCGCGAGACGCTGGCGGGGAAGAAGCCCGGGTCCGGCGGTGGGAAGAAGGGCAAGGCCAAGCGGTAGCGGCGGTCCCGCTACGGCGCCTTCTTCCCCGCTCCCCCACCCTTCTTCTCGATAGCGTCCAGCTCCGCGAGCACCGCCTGCACCCGCGGGTCGCTCGGATCGATCGCCTGCGCCTTGAGGTACGCCTCGCGCGCCTCCTTGCGCTGCCCCTGCTGCGCGAGCGCGTTGCCCAGGTTGATCCACGCGCTCGCGAGCTTGTCGTCCAGCTTGAGCGCCTCGCGGTAGAGGGCGGTCGCCTTCGGCAGGTCGCCCTTCAGGTGGTAGGCGTAGCCGAGGTTGGATCGGTAGGTCGCGCGCTGCGGGTCCTTGGCGACGGCCTGCTCCAGGTAGGGCACGGCGCGGGCCGGGTCGTTCTGGGCGAGCAGCGCCGTGCCGAGGTCGTTCAGCGCGCGCGCGTCGCCGGGCGCGAGCTTGCACCGCCTTCTCGAACGCGCGGACGGCGTCCTGCGTCCGCCCGCCGGCGAGCAGCGCCGTGCCCAGGTTGGTCTGCCGCTCGGCGTCCCCGGGGGCCAGCTCGGCCGCGCGGGCGAGCTCCCGCGTCGCCTCGGGGAGGCGGCCCTGGGCGAGGTGCGCGACGCCGAGCGCGGAGTGCGCCTCGGCGTCGGAGGGCGCGAGGTCGACCGCGCGCTGGAGCTCGGCGAAGGCCTGGTCGGCGCGGCCGAGCACCAGGTACGCGCGGCCGAGCTCGAGGTGCGCGGGGGCGTAGGCCTCCTCGAGGCGGAGGGCGAGGCCGAGCTCGCGGACCGCGGCGAGGAGGGCCGGGTCCTTCGGGGCGGCGTTGAAGTCGGTCGGGACGTTGGCCTTGGCCAGGCGGGCGCGGACGTGACCGACGAGGGGGGCCGGGTCCTTCGGCGCGAGGCGGGCGGCTTCGCGGTACGCCTTCTCGGCGGCCACCCAGTCACCCTTCGCAAAGGCGGCGTCCCCGTCCTTCAGCGCCTTGTCGGCGGGCGTACCGTCGCCGCGCGCGAGCGTGGGCGGGGGGCTCGGCGCGGGCGGGGGGCCGGCGGGCGCGTCGAGCGGCACGTCGGGGGCGGGCGGGGGCGACGGAGGGCGCGGGGGCGCGGGCGGCGGCGGGGGCAGCGGAGGCGCGGCCAGGATGGAAGGGGGCGGCGCGGGCGCGGCGAGGACGGGAAGCGGTGCGGGCGGGGGTGGCGGAGGTGGAGGTGCCGCGCCGCAGCCGGCGGCGAGAGCGACGAAGAAGAGGGGACCGCGAGGGCCCTTGCCCGAGGCCACGGCGCCTCAGACCTTGTAGGGGATCATCGAGTGCTCCTTGCCGTCGAAGCGCAGGAGCACCGGCTTGTTGTCGACCTTCGTCGCGACCGCGACCGGCCGCTTCCACACCCGCGTGAGCGCGCTCAACGTCTCCTTCGCGTAGTCGCCGCGCAGATCCATCCCCGCGTGCTGGTGCTCGAGGAGCAGCTCGCCGCGGTTGCCGTAGTTGGCGTCGATCACTCGGATGTACGGGTCACCGAAGTTCGTGAGCTGGAAGAGGAGCTTCTCCTTCACCTCCTTGAACTCGCGGCTCTCGATCTCGAACCTGTCGTTCCTCGCGGAGAAGCCGAAGCTGTACATCTTGTGATCGATCACGAACTCGGGCGTGAGAAACTCGTCGATGAACGTGACGTCGTTGTACAGCGCCCGGACCTGGAAGATCTTCTCCCGCCCCTGGCCGAGGCGCATGTCCCAGCTCCGCTTGGCGTCGAGGTCGTTGCACTCCTCCCACGCGCGCCCGTAGCGGCCCTTGTCCCAGCGCTCCTCGACGTAGCGGTAGAGCTCGACGCCGAGCTTGTACGGGTTGAGGCGCCCCGGCGCCGTCGCCATCACGCCGGCGTTGTTCTCGGCGTAGTCGATGATCTCGGACGCATCGAGGACCTTCTCGGTCATGAGCTTCGAGTGCCAGTACGAGGCCCAGCCCTCGTTCATGATCTTCGTCTGCTTCTGGGGGACGAAGTAGTAGGCCTCGTCGCGGATGATCTCGAGGACGTCGCGCTCCCACCGCTCGAGCGGCGCGTGGTCGAGCAGGAACTTGAGCACGTCGCGCTCGGGCCGCTCGGGCACCTTGCGCTCGGGCTTCTTCTGCTGCTCCATCTTCCTGCGCTGGGACTCGAGGTACTCCTCCGGGTTGATGAAGGAGTCCATGTACTCCTTGGCCGCGAGCTTGGGGACGGGCCTCGGCGCCCTCGTCCTCCCGCTCCTGCTCCTCCTCCGACTTGGGCACGGCGCGGCCGCTGAAGGGGGCCCACGGGTCGATGAGGTTCTCGAGCGAGAGGCACTGGTCGAGGAACGCCTCGACCTTGTTGATGCCGTAGCGCTCGATGTGCCGGCCGATGCGGGAGCCGTGGTTGGCCATCTGATCGATCCACTTGCGGTCGGGATCGTAGGCCGGGCCCTTCTTGCGAACCGGCGCGATCAACGTGCCCCAGGTGTCGAGGTCGGTGGAGCGGAAGCAGAAGTTGTTCTTGAAGAAGTCGACGTGGGCGAAGACGTGCGCCATCACGAGCTTCTGGTCGACGAGCGAGTTGCCCTCGAGCAGGTAGGCGTACGAGGGGTTGTTGTTGATGACCATCTCGTAGATCTTCGACAGGCCGTACTCGTAGCTCTTCGAGAGCTGCTCGTACTCCATGCCGAAGCGCCAGTGCGGGTACCGGCTGGGGAAGCCGCCGTACGCCGCGATCTCGTTCATCTGGTCGTACGTGAGGATCTCGAAGATGGTCGGGAAGAAGTCGAGCCCGTACGAGCGCGCGATCTTCTCGATCCGATCCTTCTCGGCGGCGAGGTAGCGGGGCAGCGCGGTGTTGAGCGCGAACTTGCTCATGGCCTACTTCCCCCTCCCGAGGAAGTCCTTGATGCTGCCCACGATGGCGTCCTTGTCGCGGATCTCGCTCGTCACCACGCGTTCGTCCTTGGAGAAGTGCTCTTTCAGGTCCTTGATGAACTGGCCCGAGCCGTAGGGGCTCTCCACCTGGCCGTACGCGAACATGTTGCACTTGGGGAGGAGCTGGCTCTTGAGCAGCTCGACGCACGCGAGGGTGTCGTCCATCGACCAGTTGTCGCCGTCGGAGAAGTGGAAGGGGTAGATGTTCCACTCGGCGGGCGGGGTAGTCGGCGCTGATGATCTGCGCGCACAGCTTGTACGCGCTCGAGATCATCGTCCCGCCGGACTCGCGCGTGTGGAAGAAGGTGTCGCGATCGACCTCGCGCGCGACGGCGTCGTGGATGATGAAGCGCGACTCGAGGCCCTTGTATTGCCGGGTGAGCCAGGCATCGAGCCAGAACGACTCGATGCGGACGATCTCCTTCTGCTCGTCGCCCATCGAGCCGGAGACGTCCATCATGTAGATGATGACGGCGTTGGTGATGGGCTCGTTGATCGTCTTCCACGAGCGGTAGCGCTTGTCGTCGGGCACGGGCACGACCACCGGCTTGTCGGGCATGAAGGTGCCGCTCGCGATCATGCGCTTGAGCGCCTCGCGGTACGTGCGCTTGAAGTGGCGGAGCGACTCGGGCCCGACGCGGCGGATGCCGGAGTAGCGGTCGTGCGCGCTCGAGATCTTGTTCTTGCCCTTGTCCTGGATGTCGGGCAGCTCGAGCTCTTCGCCGAGGATGGCGGCGAGCTCGTCGAGCGTGACGTCGACCTCGAGGACGTGATCGCCCTGCTCGCCGCCGGCCTTGCCCTGGCCGGGCTGCTTCTCGTCGCCGCCGCCGACGGGTCGCCGGGGTCGCCGTCGCCCTGCCCTACGCCGCCCCGCTGCTTGTCGCCGAAGCGGAAGCGCGGGATGTCGATCTGAGGGATCGGGATGGAGACGAGGTCCTTGCCCTTCCGGCCGATGAGCTCGCCCTGCGAGATGTATTTCCGCAGATTCTGGCGGATACGGCCCCGCACGATCTGTCGGAAACGGCCGTGGTCCTGGTCGATCTTCAGCGACACGCTGCGAGTGTACAGACACACGCCCCCCGGTCGAGCATGGCGCGGCGCATCGAGCCCGATCTCGGAAGTCGGGCTCGGGCTACGGCTCCAGCTGCGCTAGCACTCTCGAGGCCGAACCAGAAGAGCGCCCCGGGGCTGCGGCGTCCGTGAGAACGCGGGGCCGATGGCGACGCCGGGCCCGACGGTCCGCAGCTCGTCGCGGATGGCGCGGAGGGGCCAGGGGTTACCATGCGCGGGCAGCGTCATAGGTGAGCGCCAGGGCCGGGCGGCTGTCGAGGTGGGAGGGGCCGACCTCGGCGTGGAAGCGGAAGGCGCGCCGGCTGAGGACGCACGTTCTGCCCCGAGTTGCCGCCGTGATCGAACGTCTTGCCCCGCCACGGGAGCAGGCCGTGCGCCGAGGCGCCGCGGAGGAGCGGGCGGAACAGCCAGGAAGACGTCGGCCCCGCGCGCGAACGCGAGCAGCCGGCCCCGCGGCGCGTCGCCGAGCTCGGCGGGGTCGGTCGGGTGGCCGGCGCCGAACATCTTGAGGAGCGTGTCGGGGTGGCCGCCGACGAGGGAGGAGAGGGACTCGACCTGCGTGACGACGCGCCGGCCCTGGGGGGCGTCGTGATCTGCTGCGGAGACCGACATGCGGTGCTCCTTCTCACCGCGCCGCCCGGGGATCAACGGCTTGTGCTCAGGCCTTCGTCTTGGGCGCCGCAGCCGGCAGGGGCGGCGGGGCGTGCGTTCCGCCCCCGACGCGCTGGAGGACCTCGGCGAGGTCCACCCCCGTGGCCGCCCGGATCTGCTCCGCCGCGGCGATCGCCCGGCGCGCCAGCGGCTCGCCGTCCGCCCCGGCGGCGGGCAGGACGGTGAGCTTCTCGATCTTCACCGCCTGGCTCCCGCCCGCGATCTCGTTCACGAGCGGCATCATCTGCTGGAGCGCCAGCACTTCGCGCGCGCGTGAGCCGGCCTTCTTGTACTCGCCGACCAGCTTGCGCAGGGCCTCGGCCTCGGCCTTGCCGTTCTCGACGATCGCCGCGGCCCGCCCCCGCGCCGCCTCCTCCAGGCTCCGCGTCGCCGCGTCCTGCGGCTGGATCACGTCGGCGAGGAGCTGCCGCTCCACCTGGAGGGCGCGCGCCTTCTGCCGCGTGATCTCGGCCTTCGCCTGCGCGATCTGCGCCAGCACGACGCCGCGCGCCTCCTGGATCATCGCCTCGCGCTGCGCCAGGGCCTGCTTGACCCGCTTGTCCGTCTCCTGCCGCGCGATCATGAGGTCGGCCTCCATCTTGGCCACCTCCGCGTTCGCCCAGGCCTCGACCTTCTTCTCGGCGGCCTCGGCCTGCGTCTGCGCCTCGACGATGCTCGCCTCCATGCGCACGCGGGCGCCCTGCATGCGGCCCGTCGAGTTCAGGTAGTTCACGTCGTCGGTGACGTTCTGGATCTTGAGCGTGTCGAGGACGAGGCCGATGCGCGCCATATCGTGCTCGGCCTCGTCGACCAGCTTGTTGGCGAACGCCGTCTTGTCCTGGTTCACCTGCTCCGGCGTGAGCTGGGCGAGCACGCCGCGGACGTTGCCCTCCAGCGTCTCGCGGGCGACGGCGGCGATCTCGTCGCGCGACCGGCCGAGGAAGCGCTCCACGGCGCTGGAGAGGCGGGGCTCGTGGCCCGGGATCTTGACGTGCGCGATGCCCTGCACGTTGAGCGGGATGCCGCCCTTGGAGTAGGCGCCCTTGACGACCACGTCCATGGGGATGTTGCTGAGGTCCATCCGGTCCACCTTCTCGAGCAGCGGGATGCGCACGACGCGGCCGCCGCGGATGGATCGGTAGCCCACCGTCCTGCCCTCGATGGCGTGGCTGCCGCCCGAGAGGATGAGCGCCTCGCTCGGCGCGCTGACGAGGAGCAGGTTCTTCAGCGTGTAGACGACGAAGCCCACGACCACGAGGGCCGTGAGCGCCAGCACCAGGACGATTTCCCCGATCACGACTTCCTCCCCCCGAGCAGCGCCGCCACGTCGATGCCGAGCGCGTTCCCCGTCTCCGCCAGCACCCGCGCCACCGCGGCCGGGTACATCGCCGCCACCGCGCCGAGCGCGTCCTCCTCGCCGCTCGCCACCACGTTGAGCGTCTGCACCTCGGCCTTCGCCACGCGCGACGCCGCCACCGTTACCATGGCGCGGAGCTTCTGGAGCACGTACACCTCGCGCCCCACGTCGCCCGCCGCGGCCCACTCCGCCGACACCAGCGCCAGCGCCTCCGCCGTCGCCTTGCCGTTCTCCAGCATGGGCGACGCGTCGCCGCGCGCCTTCAGCTCGTTCGCCTTGCGCTGCGCCTCCGCCGGCAGGATCACGTCGCACTGGAGCCGCAGCTTCTCGGCTTCCCCGCGCAGCGACTGGAGCTCCTGCTCGGCCACGGCGCGCTCCGTCTCCGCGGCGATGGTCGCCTCGTTCTCCACCTGCTTGGCCTCGGCCTCCAGCTTGGCCACCTCGGCGCGCACCTGGTTCTTCTTCTGCGCCACCACCGTCTCGGCCTTCTTCTGCGCCGTCTCCGCCCGCTGCCGCGCGAGCGCCTGCGCCTCGGCCACCGACTGGTTCGCCTGCGCCTCCGCGTTCGACGCGTCGCGCAGCACCGTCGCGATGCGTGCGCGGCCCAGGTTGGCGAGGTACTGCTGGTCGTCGGAGACGTGCTGCACCTTGAGCACGTCGAGCTCGAGCCCGAGCTTCTCCAGGTCGTCGCGCGCGTTCTCCACGAGCTGCTCGGCGAACTTGAGCCGGTCCTCGTTCACCTCCTCCGGCGTGAGCTGCGAGACGACCTCGCGCAGCACGCCCTCCAGCGTCTGCTGGGCCGCGAGCGCGATCTGGTCCTGCCGGACGTCGAGGAAGCGCTCGACCGCGTTGCGCACGGCCGCGTCGCTGCTCGCGATCTTCATGTTCGCGACCGCCTGGACGCTGAGCGGGATGCCGCCGCGCGAGTACGCGTTGTGGACCGCGACCTCGACGGCGAAGAGGCGCATATCCATGCGCTGGACCGACTCCAGGAGGGGCATGCGGAGCCCGCGCCCGCCGTGGAGGATCTTGTAACCGCTCTGCGTCCCGTCCGGCAGCGTGTGCTTGCGCCCGCTGAAGACGAGGATCTCGTTGGGTTTGCAGACCTTGAGGAAGCTCCGCAGGATGAGGAGGATGACGCCGAACAGGGCGACGACGGCGACGGCGCCGAAGAGGGCCATCACCGCCGTGTTGAGGTCCGCCGAGTCCTCCGTCGCATGGTGGGTACGCACCGGCTGCTGCGTCGTGTGGCCTTGGAGCATGGAGGGGAGGCTACACCCTTTCACCCCGCGTGGAGCTTGGCTGACATTTGGCCTCGCCCGCGCCTCGAAGCAGCCAAAAAGCGCTGCCACGGGCAGCAGGGACGCACGTGCGAAGGCTTGACCGACCTCGCCGGAGCGCCTACCCGGCGGCATGCCCGGCCGCCGACACGAGGTGCTGGTCGCGATGCTCCGCGAGCAGCCGGATCTACTCTCCGCGCTCGTCGAGAAGCTGACGGGCCGCGCCCTCCAGCCCGGCCTCGTGCCCGTCGACTCGACGGTCCGCTTCGTCGCGCCCGCCGAGGTGCGGCCCGACCTGCTCCTGGCCGACGAGAAAGACTGGGCGATGGTCGAGGTGCAGGACCAGATCGACCCTGACAAGCAACGCCGCTGGCTGCTCGCGGCGAGCCTGCTCTTCGACCAGAAGCAGACGCTGGGCGACGTCATCGTCATCACCGCCCGCAAGTCCGTCGCCCGCTGGGCCAGCACCGCGGCCCAGGCCGAGACGGCCCGCGGCACCCGCCTCGCGCTCTGGCCGGTGGTGCTCTACGTGGGCCGCGACGAGATCGACGCGCTGCTCTCGGAGAAGACGCCGGCTCTCGCGGTGATCGCGGCCTGGGCCGTCTCCCACCGCCACGGGTTCGCGGCGTTGCGCGTCGTGGAGCGGGCGATCGAGGTGACGAACGCACTTCCCCTCGCCTTGCAGACGGCGCAGAGGAATGCGATTCTTGGGCTTGCTCGACGAGCGGCTCGCAGCCTGGCTCCAGGAGATGAGCATGGACCCCGACAAGATCCCGATGTCCCCTTCCGCACGCCGGCTCATCGCCCTCCTCGACGAGCGAGAGGACCGGGCTCGGACCAAAGGGCTCGCCCAGGCGCTCCTGACGATGATCTCGGCACGCGGGCTCGTGCCGACCAAGGCGGAGCGGGCGGCCATCGACGCCTGCCAGGATCCGGCCGCGTTCAATCGCTGGATCGTCCGGGCGATGACCGCTCCCTCGGTGAACGAGAATCCTTGGAGCCGACCTGGCGCCGGCGGCTCCCCGACCGAGGGCGCGCGCCGCGAAGGCCCCCAAGAAGGCGCCCCGGGCCAAGCGGCGGGTGAAGAGAACGTAGCGCCCGAAGAGGCCCGGGGCCGCGATGAAGGCGTCGCTCGGTTAGCCAGGCGCCTCCGGGGCCCCGAACTCGCGGTCGATGATGGCCACGAGGTCGGGGCGCTTGATCTGGGTCCAGAGGGCGCGTGCGGCGTCTGCGTGGCGCTGCCTCTCGGCAGGGTCGGTCGCCACGCGGGCGAGGCGGCGGTGGGTCTGGCCGGGTGGACACGATCACGTCGCCCAGTGAAAACTCGTGCGCCGGGACGCCGCCGGCGATGCCTGTCACGAGGAGGAAGCCCGGGTCAATCTCGTCGATGAGGTCGTGCGCCGCGCCCTGCGCGTCGGTGTTTCCCTGTTCGGCGCAACGGACGACGGCGATTGTGTACTCCCCCCGCCGGGGAGCGGGAGCCGGCGGATGCGGTACCGTCGTCGCCCCTCCACGACGCCCACCTTCGGGAGCCGCTCCAGGACCGCCGCGTTCTCGTCCTCGCGGATCGTGACGATCCCGAAGTCGACGCGCCCCCTCACCTCCTCCAGATCCATCGGAAGCACTGATCAAACGACCGGCCCCCCCGGCGCGTCAAGCGCTCCCTCCCCTCCCCCGCTCCCGTTCCCGCTCCCGTTCCCGTTCCCGACTCGCCGGAGACTCGGGAACGGGAACGGGAGCGGGAACGGGATTGGCGTTCACCCCAGCTCCCGCGGCCTCCTGGACACGTGCGCGACCCCCTCGCGCAGGTCCTCCACCAGCACCGCCTCCCCCTTCGCGATCGCCTCCTCGTCCGTCGTCGCCACCAGGTCGACGCTGCTCCCGCCGATCTCGATACGCACCTGCCCGCTCACCTCGCGCCCGCAGGGCACCACGACGCGCCCCACCTTGCCGACCGCGAGCGACGTGCGCGACTCGGTGCCGGCCGAGGCCGTCCTGATGGCGCGGAACGCGAGCGTGGCGAAGAGGCCGGAGGCGAGGCCGGCAATCGACGCGATCAGGGCGGTGAGGGGCGGCGGGGTGGATCCGAAGTAGTGGAGCAGGGTTCCGCTCATCCCGAAGCCGAGGGCCATGAAGGTCCAGAACCGCAGCGAGAGCACCACCGTCCAGAAGGCCGCCGCCCCGGCGTTCCCCTGGTCCCCGTGCCCGTGCCCCTGCCCGACGTCTCCGTGGCGGCCCCCGTGCCCGGCCATGACGATCTGCACGACGAGCACGCCGAGCGCCGCCACCAGCGCGAAGAGGTACGCGAGCCCCATGGGCGACAGGGTACACGGCCCTCGACGCCTTCGAAGGAAGAAGCGAGCCACCCCACGCGCGACGAACAAGCACGTGCTGTGCCAGACGCACCGCTGCGGAAGCACACCAGACTGCCTTCGAGCGTAAGCGGTGTGCCTTCGAGCGTAAGCGGTCTGCCATCGATCGTAAGCGGCGTGCCTTCGAGCGTGAGCGCACCTCCTTCAGGCGTAAGCATTCTGCCTTCGAGCGTAAGCGCACCTCCTTCGAGCGTAAGCGGTGTGCCTCCGAGCGTACGCGCACCTCCTTCGAGCGTAAGCGGTGTGCCTTCGAGCGTAAGCGCACATCCTTCAGGCGTAAGCAGTCTGCCTTCGAGCGTAGGCGCTCCTCCTTCGAGCGTACGCAGTCTGCCTTCGAGCGTGGGCGCACCTCCTTCGAGCGAAAGCAGTCTGCCTTCGGGCGTAAGCAGTCTGCCTTCGAGCGTAGGCACACCTACTACGAGCGAAAGCAGTCTGCCTTCGAGCGAAAGCAGTCTGCCTTCAAGCCTTGGGGGCGCGCCGCGGTCGGTCGTGGATCTTCTCGTGCCGGGCGAGCATCGCGACGAAGTCTTCGATGCGCTTGGCCCGCGTCTCGGGCTTCTTGGCGGTCTGGACGCGGAAGAGCACGGCGTAGCGGTTCGCCGCGTCGATCGTGGCGAAGAACGCGGCGGCGCGGGGGTTTGCGGCGAACGCGGCGGCCAGATCCTCGGGCACGGCGGCGCGGCTCGGCGCGTCGTAGGCCGCGTCCCAGCGGCCGTCGCGCTGGGCGCGCTCGACCTCGGCGAGCCCCGGCGGCTGCATCGTGCCCGCGGCGATGAGCGCCGTCGCCTTGTCGCGGTTGATCTTCGACCACATGCTCCGAGCGCCCCGCGGCGAGAACTTCTGCAGCCACGAGCTCTCGTCTCCGGGCCGCTTCTGGCCGTCGATCCAGCCCCAGGCGAGCGCGACGTCGATCGCCTCGGCGTAGGTGACCGACGGGATGCCGGACGCCTTCTTCGCGAGCCGCAACCACACGCCGCGCGAGGTAGCGTGGTTCGCGGCGAGCCACGTGGAGAAGGCGCGCGGGTCGGCAAAGGCGACCGTGGGCAGCTCGCCGGCGGGGACCTCGGCCGGCGCGGCGGGCTTTGCCGCAGCTCTCTTCGTCGAGGGCCGGAGGCCAGGGGTCTTCACGCTCTGGGTCTTCGTCGTCGTGCGCATGGCTTCGTGTCCGCGACGCCGACATGGAAGCACCGCCGCGTCGTCGCGGCATGGTACCGCGACGGTGCCCGCCGGCGTGCGCCCATGCTCGGTAGGGGTGCGTCTACGTGTCGCTGCCCATCATCATGCCCGCGGAATTCTCCCGGCGGCCCCGGCGTTCTTGGATGCACTGACTGCCGTGTCGTACGCTCCCCCGATGAGGCCGATCGCCCTCCTCGTCACGATCGCCGCAGGCGTCACCGCCTCGCTCGCGGCGCGCGCCGACCTCCAGGTGCCGATCTTCGACGCGCGCCTGGATGCCGTCGCCGCCCAGCCGACCGCTGCCGAGGCGGCGCTGCTCGAGCGCGTCGTGCGCGTGCAGGCCCGCGAGGCGTGGCGCGGCGACGACGCCTGCTCCGACGACTTCACCGTTCTGGGTCGTGCGAGCGGGGCGTTCACCCGGCCCGGCGCGAGCCAGACCGCGGTGCTCTACCGCTTCTGCGACGTCGGGCGCCAGAATGGCATGAGCGGCATCGCCGTCCTCGAATCCGGAAGGGTCGCGGCTCACGTCGTCTTCGAGGGGGGCAGCGAGAGCGGCATCTCCGCGCTGCCCGACATCGATCAGGACGGGCTCTCCGAGGTCGAGATCGCCGGCTTCGGCTCCGGCCAGGGTGATCTGGACGGCGGCGTCGCCATCGTCGAGATCGGCCCCGGCGCAGTGAAGAAGCTCGGCTTCTTCGCCACCTACCACGACGACTGCGGCTCGGACGGGCCTCGGCTCACCGAGCGCGCAGCAGCGCTCTACGCGGAACCAGGCGCGTCGCCGCGCTACTTCGTCGAGCGCTTCACGAGGCCGTGCGGGGCGTCCACGCGGTGGCGGGCGTCGGCAGGGCGCGTGCCGGTGCTGCCGGAGAAGGACGACACGCAGTACCGGCGCCTGCCGTGAGCGGCCACCGAGCGTGAGGTGCGCACCGGGGCGCGGTCAGGCTCGGCTCATAGCGCGACCTTGGACACGCTCCCGCCGCCCTGATCGTCGGTCCAGAACACGCAGCTCGCCCCGACGGCGATGTGCCGGACGCCCGTCCTGCCGCTCGCGTGGACCCGCGGCATGCTCTTGCCGCAGCCGGTGACGGGGCAGCTCACGACGGTGCCGTCGCCCGCGTTGGTCCAGTAGACGCGCCCGCCCCCGAGGCCGAGGTCCAGCGGCGCGGCGAGGCCGGTCTCGATGGTGTCGGGGTTCATGCAGTAACCGCCGGCGTAGGGGCAGCTCGCGACCCTGCCGGCGGTGGGGTCCGACTCGGTCCAGTAGACGGACGTGTCGTCCGCGGCGACAGCGGTCGGGAGCTGGAGCGAAGCGGCGTCGCGGTTGAACGCGCCGCCGCCCGTGGAGTCCTGGTCGACGTTGCCGTTCTGGTTGCCGTTGCCCTGCTCGGTCCAGAAGACGAGCGTGTCGTGGAGCGTGATGCCGAGCGGCGCGGAGAAGCCGCTGCCCAGGCTGACCCCGCCGTGACACATGGACACGAGTGGGCAGCGAACGGTCTTGCCCGTGCCGGGCATGGCGCCCTGGTCCGTGAAGTAGACGTACTTCCCATCGGTGGCCACGCCCTGGATCGAGCCGGTCAGGGTGGCTTCGGCGATGAGCAGCGTGGTCGACGAGCAGCTCGCGGCCGTACACCCGTACACCCCGTCCTGCGCCGCCCACGCGACGTAGCCCTGGGAGGCTGCCACGGCCATGGGCTCGTTCGCCTGCGCGATCGGCTGGGGGGCGCCGCCGCTCGCGGAGAGGCGCATCACGGTGCCACCGGCGCGGTTCACCCAGTAGAGCGTGTCGCCGTCGAGCGCGATGCCGTCGGGGCCCGTCGCGTCCTGCCCTGTGGCGATGGCGGTCGCGGAGCAGCCGCCCGACGGGCACGGGGCGCAGTCGAGCACGCCGAGGGCGCCCCCGCCCGTGCCGGTGGACGAGGTGCTGGTGGACGAGGCGCTTGCGGACGAGGTGCTGCTGGATGAGGCGCTGCTGGACGAGGCGCCGCCTCCGCCCGTGCCTCCGACGGAACCGCTGCCCGTGAGGTTGCCGAGGTCAATCCAGCAGCCGGAGAGCAGCGCGGCGAGCGCCGTGGACGCGGCGGCGAGGAGGAGGGGGCGCACGGGGTAGCGACCAGGATACTCCCGGCGAATGGGCGCGGGGGCCGAGAGAGAGGAGCGGCATCCCCCTGGAGCCAGACGTTCACCCTCCACGTGTACTGAATCCTACCCGACGCTCCAGGAACTTGGCCGTCGGGTAGTATTCAGCCCGCGCGGCGCTTCGATACGCTGCGTAGCCTCCCCAGCGACCATGGCCGAGCACTTCCTCTACCTCACGACGACGGGCAACAAGTCCGGCCTCCCGCGGGACATCGAGATCTCGGTTCGTCGAGCACGCCGGCCGCTTCTACATCGTCTCGGGGAGCCGGGAGGAGTCGGGCTGGGTCAAGAACATCCGGGCGGAGCCGCGGGTGCGCTTCAGCGTCGGGAGCCGCGAGGCGCGGGAGGAGGGGCTCGCGTCCACGGCGGGGCGCGGGCGGGTGGTCGAAGGCGCGGACGAGCCGGATTTGGCGCGCGCGGTCCAGGCGAAGATGGTCGCGAAGTACGGGTGGGGCGACGGGCTCGTGGTCGAGCTGCTGGGCCGGGTGAAGACGCCCTCGCCACGCTCTGCGCGAGCAGGGGCGTCTTCGAGCGGCGGGGCGTCTTCGAGCCGCTGATTTTTCGGAGGCGGCCCATAGGGCGCGCGGGGGGCCGGCGGTCGAAGCGCCCGACCTCATGAAATCCTCACACTTCCTCTGGTTCCTCGCGGGCGGCGCGGTCGCGCTGTCTTTCCTCGGTTGCAGCGGCGGCGGCACGACCTCCGCGCACGCATCGTCGTCGTCCGGCTCGGGCTCGGGCGGGGCGTCGTCGACGGGGCACGGCGGCGCCGCGAGCAGCGCGGCCACGGGAACGGGCGGGAGCGCGGCCGGGACCGGGGGCGCGGCGGCGACGGTCGACGTGATCCAGAACGCGGTGCTGGGCAGCTACCCGCAGGCGTTCGACGTCTACCTGCCGAG
Source organism: uncultured delta proteobacterium (assembly GCA_963827955.1). Lineage (GTDB taxonomy): Bacteria > Myxococcota_A > Polyangia > Polyangiales > Polyangiaceae > CAWHDJ01. Next base: position 953,003 of record CAWHDJ010000019.1, read on the forward strand.
CAACGCCGAGCGCGTCGTCGTCTTCCTCCACGGCGCGGGCGCTCACAAGGAGGACTCCGAATACAAGGAGATCGGCGTCCGTCTCGACGACCCGTCCAAGGAGCCGGCCAATGCGCCGCCGCAGCCGGACACCGCGTGGCTCATCGCCAACCGCACGGCGTTCGTCGACCCGCAGGGGCAGACGGCAGTGGCAGGCGGCTGGCCCACGTGGAGCAACTACGTGATGAATTCGGGCGTCGACGACGAGGCGTTCCTCACGGCCCTGAACCAGGCGCTCCGCGCCGGCACCGCCGCCAAGGGCGTGCCCGCGTTCTCGCACGTGTACCTCGCCGGCCACTCGAACGGCGGCATGATGAGCCACCGCACGTGGTGCGAGGCGAAGGACGTCTTCGACGCCTACGGCGCGCTCTCCGGCCCAGCGTCCATCGCGCTCGATCCCCAGGGCCTCACGCTGGACGGCGGCGCCGCGGACTCGTACGCCGGCACGCACGCCTGCACGCCCCCCGCGCCGAAGCCGTACATCGCCGTGATCGGCGGGGCCGACACCATCCTCCAGACGAAGGGCGCCTGGGGCGACGATCTCTGGGCGATCAACGCTTGCCTCTCCAGCGGCAAGAGTGGCCAGGTCATCGACCCGAGGCTCGTGAACGAGCAGCGGATGCACGGCTTCCGCGTGTCCTCGGTCTGCGGCGCCACGCCCGCCGCGCCGACGACCTCGTTGAACGGGAGCACGACGAAGTGGTCCGACTGCGGGGGCAAGGTCGTGCTCGAGGAGGTGATCGGGGCCGACCACTGCGTGAAGGCCGGCGAGGTCCCGTGCCTCGACGACCAGATCAAGGGCGGCCCGTGCGCGAACTCGCTGGAGGCCGAGAGCGGCACGGCGATGCGCGACGTGCTGGTGGGGTTCTTCTCCGCGACGGAGTAGCCGCCGCCGCCCTCACGGGCGGTGCTCCGGTCACCGGGCTGACGCCCTGTGTTCCACGCGCGGATGCGGTGGCGCTACTTCGTGATCGTGAACGCGGGGCTCTCCACGAGCGGGTCGCTCGCGTCGGCCTCGAGCTCGTGGGAGTCGAGCGTTAGGTTGTGCGCGTCGGCCGTGACGATCGTGTAGAAGCCGATGCCGCCCCCGTTGGTGGTGTCCTTGCTCACCGCCGTCCAGGAGCTCGTCCCCGCCCCGTACGCGGGCGCGCCGGAGCCGCCGCAGACCACGTACACGGTGCCCTGGTCGGGCGTGGTCACGGTGGGGTTGTTCGGGTCGGTGCCCGGGTCGAGCGGCTGGGTGCGCTCGAAGTCGTGGTCGTGGCCGCCGAAGTCGACGTCCACGTGGAACTGCTTCCAGATGGGCACGATCGACTGCCTCCCCATGAGGACGTCGGCGTCCGTCCCGTGGAGCGAGGACGAGTACGCCGAGTGGTGGTGCATGGTGACGACCCACGGCACGTTGGCGCGGTTCTGGTTCGCGGCGGTGAGATCCTTCGTGAGCCAGTCCTTGAAGATGCCCTCGAACGCGGGGTCGCCCGTCGGGTCGACGATGTACGAGTCGTCGAAGGAGACGATGTGCAGCGGGCCCACGTCGACGGAGTAGAAGAGCTCGGTGTACTGGGGGTAGCTGGCGAGGTCCTGCGGCTGGACGAGGTTGCCGTAGTAGAGCGTGGTGTGGTTCTCGTGGTTGCCGTGCGCGACGAGCATGAGGATCTGGCCGAGCGCGGAGGTGTTGCCGTTGCCGTCCTTCCACGCGTTGTCGACCCACTGCTCCCACTCGCTCTGGTCGGTCGCGAGGTTGATCACGTCGCCCGAGAAGAGCTGGAGCGCGACGCCGGCCGTCATCGCCCGCTGCTCGAGGATCTGCCAGGCATTGGCGATCTCGCTGCGCGAGTCGCCGTTGACCAGGATCTTCACGGACGTGGGCCCGGCGGCCGGCGTGGTCGTGAAGGTGTAGACGTCGCTCCAAGCCTCCTGGCCGGCCGGGCCGCCGCCGACGCGGTACGAGTACGTCGTCGAGGGCTGGAGGCCGCAGACGTACACCTCGTGCATCCGCTCGGGCGAGGCGCCGAGGCTCCCGGGCGTGTCCCAGGTGACGCCCGTCGCGAGGTTCGCGGCCGGCCACTTCGTCGGATCCGTGCCGGTGCCCCACTGGACCTCGCTGGCGAGCGTGCCCTCGTCGGTCTGCCAGGCCATGGCGATGGTCGTGGAAGGGTCGGCGCGGCCCGAGGCGCCCACCGCGACGTTCCCGCCGAGGCCGAGGCGGACGCGGCGGATGTTCGGCGTCGCGCCGACGGTGGTCGTCCCGTCCTGGAAGCCGATGTACTCGGGCCGGGGGGCGATGGAGAACCCGCAGCCCTCCGGGGTGAACTTCGAGAGGGTTCCGGCGTCCGGCCCGCCGCTGCTCGACGAGGTGCTCGCGCTCGACGAGGCGCTGGTGCTCGACGAGGTGCTCGCGCTCGACGCGCCGGCCATGCCCGAGGACGAGGAGGCGGAGGTCGACCCCGCCGTGCCGGAGGTGGTCGTCCCCGCGCTCCCGTGGCAGGCGACCCCGTAGCCGAGGGCGGTGAAGAGCGCCGCGGGAGGCAAAAGCAAGCGGGCGCGGGCGATGAAAGGGGCAGGGCTCATGGCGTCTCGCTTCCAGGCGCCGTCGACCGGCGACCGGGCGAGGCACGCCCAGTTTATGACGTTCTTGTTACAAATGAAGTTCGTTCACATGACGAGAGCGCCCGCCGGCTGGGGCACGGTTGCCCCTGAGCGGTGGGGTCAAGGAGCCGGGGTGCCCGCAGGATGGGGGGTTTCTTCGGGCCAAGGCTCCTCCACGATCACGAAGCGCCCATGGTCGTACGGGAGCTGCGGGGCGCCCTCGACCGGCTCGAGGCGCTCGCGGATCCCCCGCTTCTCAGCTCGGTCACCCGGTGGTAGCACCACGGCATGTTCCCGCGGCGGCCGAGGGTGACGGTCGTCGTCCAGGCGCAGCCGGCCTGGCAGACGTCGGCGTAGTAGCAGGTCTTGCAGAAGCCCCAGAGCTCGTCGGTCCCCGTGCGGTCCCGCGCGAAGCGGATGGTGGGCGGACTCGGCCCAGATCCGCTCGATGGAGAGGTCGCGCACGTTGCCCCCCGCGTACTCCGCCGTCGGCAGCGTCGGGCAGCCCTTCACGGTGCCGTCGGACTCGATGCCCATCACGTAGGTCCCGGCGGCGCAGCCGCGCCAGTGGGTCTCGATGTCGCCGGGGCGCGAGCGGAGGAGCTGCTCGTGCGGGCCGAAGTAGCCGAGGTTGTTGTTGAACGCGATGTTGAAGGGGATGCCGCCCCGGTGCTCCTCGATCGGCCTCCTTCTGGATCGCCGCGAGCGTGTCGATGACCTCGACGATGCGCCACGGCTCCAGGAGCCACTCCGGGTGCTCGGCGGCGCGGCCCATGGGCCCGGTGAGCTGGGGCTGCCAGGCCTGCACGCCGAGCGCGCGGAGCTGGCGCGCCGTCTCGACCAGGTGGTCGGCCGTGAGGCGGTTCACCTGCGTGTTGGCGGAGAGCACCATCCCCACGGCGCCGCCGTTCTTCAGCGCCTGGACGGCGGCGTGGTGGCTGCCGAGGTTGCCCCGGATGCGGTCGTGGATGCGCGCCGGCCCGTCCACCGAGACGCCGAGCCCGTCGAGCCCGGCGTCCCGCAGCGTGCGCGCCCGCTCGAGCGTGAAGGCGCGCCCGCCGGTCTGCATCGTCACGCGGATGCCGCTCTCCGCGAGCGCGCGCACGATCTGCACGAGGTCGGTGCGGAGGTAAGCCTCGCCGCCGATGACGGTGACCTCCCGCGTCCCGAGGCGCACGAGGCCCTTCGCGACCTCGAGGATCTCCTCGGTGCCGAGCTCGTTGTCGCGCGCGTGCCCCGCCCGCGATCCGCAGTGCTCGCAGGGCTGGTCGCACTTCATCGTCAGCTCCCAGACGACATAGATCGGCCGGGCGGTGGCGAGGTCCTCTTCGCGGAGGCTGCGCACGGGCGGGGGAGAGGCGAGTGGAGATGCTTTTGCAGGGGCGGAAGCCAAGGGGTCTTCGTTCATGGGGAGATCCTTACACGTCGACGCGACGATGCCGTGTCGAAAGGCAACGCCGTGTCCGAACGACGCGGACCCCTCGCCTTTGCCCCCGCACTGGGCACGCGGCAAGGCTGGGCGCCCCCACGCCTGCGTCACATTGGCGCGTGCCCGCGCCCGGCCCCCTCGGATCTGCGGCGATTTCGTGGGCTTCCCGCTGGCACGACGCTCGCCAGGGGACGCGCTCCACATGGGCTTCGACGCTGTCTTCAAGCGGTATCCGTCCCGGCTCGCCGGCGCGCTCGCCGCCACCCTCGTCGCGACGTCCACGGAGCCGGCGCGCGCCCAACCCGCGACGCGCGGCCAGCCGGTGCTGCGTACGCCGCCCACCCGCACTCCCCCTTCGGGCACCCTCGGCGCAGGTGGAAAGCCGGGCGACGACCCGCTCTCCGCCCTCCAGAAGGGCAACGCGGGCATCGCCTTCGAGCCCAAGCCCGGCAGCTTCGCCGTCAACTTCAACCTCGACGACGCCGACCTGCCGGATCTGGTCAAGGCGATCGCCCAGGTCACCGGCAAGCGCTTCATCTTCGGGGGCAGGCTGCGGCAGATCAAGGCGACGGTGGTGTCGCCGGAGAAGATCACGGCCGACGAGGCGTACCGCGCGTTCCTCTCCATCCTGGCGCAGAACGGGATGACCGTGATCCCGCACGGCCGCTTCCTCAAGATCGTGGAGACGCCCGGCGTCGTCACGTTCGCCACGCCCCTCTACGGCCCCGCCCAGCCCGTACCGGCCGAGGATCGCTACGTCACGCGCCTGATCCGCCTCCAGCACATCGACGCGACCGACGCCTCGACCGTCCTCGGCAAGTTCAAGTCCAGGGACGGCGACATCACGGTCTACCCCCCGGGCAACCTGCTCATCGTCACGGAGACGGGCTCGAACATCGCCCGCATGATGCGCATCCTGGAGGAGGTCGACGTCGGCGGTGCGGGCGAGCAGCTCTGGGTCGAGAAGATCAACTACACGAGCGCCACCGAGCTCGCCAACAAGCTGAACGAGATCCTCGACCTCAAGAAGCCGGGCGAAGGCGGCGGGTTCGCCGGAGGCCGTGGGGGGAGAGGCGGAGCGCCGGGCGTGGTCGGAGGAGAGACGGGGCCGCACATCGTCGCGGACGATCACGACAACGCGCTCATCATCACCGCGACGGAGCCGGACTACCTGAGGCTCCTCGAGCTCATCAAGCCCCTCGACCAGAAGCCCTCGGGCGAGGGCGAGATCCACGTGCAGCCGCTCCAGCACGCGATGTGCAAGGACATCTCGCAGACGCTGAACCAGCTCCTCGGCACGTCGAGCTTCGGCATGGGGGCCGGCAGCCGCGGCAGGATGACGCCGGGCATGTCCGGCGCGCGCGGGGTCAACGGGGCGGCGGGCTCGGGGATCGACCAGGTGTTCGAGGGCCGCGTCCGCATCACGTGCGACGAGGCGACCAACTCCATCGTCACCACCTCCTCCGGGCGCGACTATGCGCAGCTCCACGCCGTCATCGACAAGCTCGACCACCCGCGCCGGCAGGTGTTCATCGAGGCGGTGATCATGGACGTGAGCGTCCAGCGCCAGAACGACTACGGCGTCGCGTACCACGCGGGCGCGCCCACGCCGTCGTTCCCGGGCAACCTGGGCCAGGGCGTGCTCTTCGGCGGCAACAGCATCCTGAGCTCCATCAGCCCGACGGGGCTCGCCGCCTCCGACCCGAACGCGCTCTCCGCGCTCGCCGTCGGCGTGCAGGGGCCCCCCATCCCCAACTCGCAGAACATCTTCGGCACGGGCCTCTCCATCCCCGCGCTCGGCGTGGTGCTGCACGCGATGGAGCAGGACGGCGACAACAACGTCCTCGCCACGCCGCACATCCTCGCGCTCGACAACCAGGACGCGACCATCTCCATCGGCCAGAACATCCCGCTCCAGCAGAACGTCGGCGGGGGCCTCGGCGCGCTCGCCTCGCAGGCCGGCGGCGCCGCGGGCGCCCTCGGGGGTGGGCTCGGCCTCGGTCTGCTCGGGGGCGGCTTCTCCGCGCCGCGGCAGGACATCGGGACGAAGATCAAGATCAAGCCGCACGTCAACGACTCCGACCAGATCCGCCTCGAGCTTCTCCGAGGAGGTCTCGGACGCCGGCGCGCCCCAGGGCGCGCTCGGCGCCATCCCCATCAACAAGCGCACGGCGGAGACGCAGCTCGTGGTCCGCGATCAGCAGACGGTGGTCATCGGCGGCCTCGTGCGCGACGCCATCACCAACGGCGAGACCAAGATCCCGATCCTCGGCGACATCCCGGTGCTCGGTTACCTCTTCAAGCAGAAGCAGACGACCAAGACGAAGTCGAACCTCCTCCTCCTCCTCACGCCGTACGTCATCCGCAGCCCGGAGGACCTGCGCGCCATCTTCGAGCGCAAGATGCAGGAGCGGCAGGAGTTCATCGATCGCTACTTCGTGTTCAACGAGGGCGCGACGTGGACCCCGCCGAAGGATTTCCGTCACGCCAACGGCCTGCTCGAGGACATCCGCCAGTCGATGCTCGAAGAGGACGCCAGGGTGCGCCTGGAGCTGGAGGCCCAGCCGAGGAGGCCGCTCGAGCACACGCCGGGGCGGCCCATCCCGCTGCCCAGCAGCGGCGCCCGAGGCTACGCCGAGGAGGGCGCACCGGCCGGCGGCCCGGCGCCCGAGGGCGCGCAGCCGGTGCGCCGGCGCACGTGGTACGCTTCACCCGGCGGCGTGCCCCGCTGAGCTCGGAGCTAAATGGCCGAGCGCGATCCTGACACAACGATGGAACCCACGGGCGTGAGCCCGCGGACCGGAGCCTCGCGCGTGAGCGCGGGGATCATGACGTCAGGGGGCTGTGCCGCGGCCTCCGCGTGCTGACGCATGCGGCTCCGGTCCGCGGGCTCACGCCCGGGGTTCCATACGTTGCTCAGCGGCTCCTTGAACGAGGATCGTGCTCGTTGATTTAGAGGCCCGTGGCGATCGGGTCACCCGTGTAGACGGCCTCGAAGTCGGCGCCGGTGAGCTTCCCGAAATCGGTGAGGAGCTCGCCGATCAGCGTGTCCTGACCGTCGGACGCCTGGTCGTTCCAGTGGTCGTTGCTGTCGCCCTGGAAGTACCAGTCGCTCCCGTTGTCGGCGACGAGGAGCCCATACTTCTGCATCGCGACCAGGACCGGGCCCGACGGCCGCTTTGCGTAGGGCGTGACCGAGAAGCTCGCCTTCAGGCGGAGCCGGAGCCCCATCGGCGGGTACGCGCTGCCGAGCGGATTGCCGCCGGCGGCGTGCGTCGCCGGCGGGATGTAGCCGTTCTGCGACGCGTTGAACGTCACGCGGATCGCGTGCGTGATCGCGCCGGCCTGCACCTCCGACAGCTTGACCAGCCCGGGGAAGATGGGGAGCCCGGCGGCGTCGGCCGAGGTCCACCCGAGCGGGCGGCTCGCGTTCGACGTGAGGTCGAAGACCGCGCCGTTCGCGCACTGGAACGGGGCGGCGTACGGGTAGGCGCAGTTCCACGCCTCGAACAGCGTGCACTGGTTCGACCCGCTCGCCCCCTGCTGGAGGACGAGGCCGTGCTGGTCCCCGGGCAGGCACCCGGGGACGCCGCAGGTCGCCTGGCTCTTGCAGGAGGGCGGGTTGCCCTCGATCTCCATCCCGACGAAGAAGGGCCACAGCGCCGTCCCCATCCCGTTGCCGGTCTTGTTGGGGTTCGAGCCCACCCAGCCGCCGGGGCCGGGGTCGCTCTCGTTCGCGTAGAGCGTGAACGCCGTGTCCTGGTTCTTCTGCGTCGCGGGCACCACGTTGAACGGGATGCCGTAGCCGTCGGGGTTGAAGTCGCCGAAGTCGGGGTGGAGGTGCGTGCCCTGCGCGAGGTGCGCGTCGTACGTGTGGACGACCATCACGTCGGGGCCGTCGACCTGGACGTTCCACGGGTTGTCGGGCGGGAAGATCTCGCAGCCGTTGTTCGTCGTGCCCGGGCCGGCGACTCCGCCCGGGACCCCGCCGACCGTGCCCGATGACCCGCCGCTGCTGCTGCTCGCCGCGCTCGAGGAGCTGGTCCCGCTGGAGCTGGTCGTCGTGGAGGCGGTCGTCGAGGCGCTGGTCGCCGAGGCGCTGCTCGTCGACGTCGCGCTGGTCGTCGAGGACGCGGCCGCGGCGCCGCCTGCGCCGGTCTGACCGCCTGCGCCGGTCTGACCGCCTGCGCCGGTCGTCGACCCGGAGCTGCTCGCACCGATGGTGGCGGAGGTCGCGCCGGCTCCGCTCGCCGGTTGGCTTCCGCCCGCCGACGAGCCGGTGGACGCCTTGCTGCCGCAGCCGAGCGCCAGGGCGCACGGCGCGCCGAGGGCGAGAAGAAAGACGAACGAGTGCCTCATGGGGCCTCCCTTTCGGGACGAGGCTACCAGTCCACCGTCCGTGATCCGAGCCCAAGCCCACCTGCGACGCCGGCTCGCTCGACGTAGGGCATGTGTGCACCTCCGCCACGCCGGGGGGAGCGATCCATCACCGCCACCGCTTGACCGGCCCCGCGAGCCCGGGGAACATGACGGCATGTACCTTCACGACACCTTGCTTGCTTGCCCCTCCTGCAAGTGCCACGCGCGCTCCTCGGCGACGAACTGCCCGTTCTGCGGCGAGGCCCTGCGCAACAGGGACGGCTCGCGGACGCGCACCGCCGACGCGGTGCTGCTCGGGCTCGTCCTCGCCGCGGCCCCCGCCGTCGGCGGCTGTGGCGGGCAGACCACCGTCTCCACGGACTACGGCGTCGCCTTCACCACGTCCAGCCAGTCGGCCACGTCGGGTGGCACCGGCGGCGCGGGCGGCGGCTCCACGGCCTCCGCGGGCGGCGCCGGCGGGCAGTCCACCGGCGGCTCGGGCGGCATGGGCGGCCACCCCGTCGCCACCGACTACGGCGTGCCGGGCACCACCGCCAGCCAGGCCGCCAGCTCGTCGTCCGGGGGCTTCGGGGGCGCGCACACGGACTACGGCGTCCCCCCGACCGCGACGTCGTTGAGCAGCAGCGGCAAGTGAGCTGAGCCGCATCACGCCTTGCTGCCGAGCCACGCCTCGAACTTCTTCGCCCAGCCCGCGATGACGGGCGCGTCCTTGTCCCCCTTTTTGACCACGTCGCGCGCCTTCACGTAGTCCGCGCCCTGGGCGTTGACGAAGTCGCCGAGCTTCGGGCCCAGGATGGGGGGCTTCGGCTTCTTCTTCGTACCCTTCTGGGGCGTGAGCTCGCCGTGGAGCATGATCCAGGACATGACCATGTAGGCGACGTCCGGCTGCATGAGCTGCTCCGGCTCCTTCACCAGCCGGTCGTCCGAGAAGACGCCCTGGCTCGCCGCGCGGTAGTTGTCCTCGCCGGAGAGCTGCACGTAGCCGCGGATGGAATACTTCTCCTGGCCCTTCACCTTGCGCTTGATGGGCCAGAACGTGCCCGCCGTGTCGTGCTTGACCGTCGCGAGCAGGTACGCCTTGAGGCGGACGTCGGCGACCGCCGGGTCGTTGGCGACGTACAGGAACAGGAGGAGGAGGCCCCGCTTCGACGCGTCGTCGAGGGTGTGGAAGGTCGCCTCGTACTGCGTGGCGATGTGGTCGTACCAATCGAGCATGGCGTCGGCGACGAGGTCGTCCCCCGTCCGCCGCTCCCACGTGGTCACCGGGGCGCCCCCGGACGTGAGCTTGTCCCGGTTCCACAGGAGCCACGCCCCCGCGTCGGCGAGCGTGACCCAGGTGCCGAAGTCGATCGTCCCGGTGACGGGGAAGAGCTCCCCCAGCACCCCGCGGAGGAGGTAGCGCCACCCGTTCTTGGTCTCGAAGAGCGGCCGGTCGTCCACGGCGCGCTGGAAGGCCATGACGGCGGCCTTCGTCGGCCCGTCGAACTTGCCGGTGACCAGGAGCGTCGGCTTGTCGAGCAGAATCCCGGAGCCAGCGCTGGACGGTGGAGACCTCGACCTCGTGCTTGCGGACGTGCCAGTCCAGCGCCGGGCCGCGAAACTCGAAGTGCTGCGCGCGGAGCCAGCCCTCGAAGCTCGCCGCGTAGCCGGCGAGCTCCTGGGCGCGATCCTGCCCGTTGATGATGTAGCGCGCGGCCACGTAGTCGGTGTTCGTGTCCGTGATGTAGTCGGCGAGCTTCTTGGTGGTGAACGACCCGTTGCGCATCCCGTAGGACATCACGAGGTACGCGGTGTCGTGCGCGAGGGCGAGCTCGGGATCGGCGGGCATCCGGTCGTCCCCGAAGATCTTGTCGCTCATCCCCTCGTAGTTCTTGAGCCACGTGAGCTGCACGTACCCGCGCCCGTAGTAGACGTGCGACGTGGTGTTGCCGGCGCTGTCCTTGTAGCTGACGAGCTTGCCGTACGTCGAGGTGTGGGACTGCCAGAGGGAGTCGTCCTCCTTGATGGGCTGGAAGCGGCCCGTCTCTCCCTTCGCCGTGGCGAGCATGTAGGCGGCCCAGCGCACGTCGGTGATGTCGGGGTCGGCCTCCAGGTAGTGGAGGAGCAGGACGAGCCCGCGCCTGGCGGCGTCGCCCGCCCCGTGCTTGCCGCCGTAGGCCTTGTCGTAGCTGTCGACGACCGCGATGAACCGGGCGTTGCGCGCGGTCTGCACGAAGTTGCTGCCGGTGAGGCGCATCCACGTGTAGACGGGCTTGTCCCCGTGCACGTCGTCGTCGAGCAGCTCCCAGGCGGCGGCGTCGCAGAGCGTGGACCAGGTGGTGAGGGTCTCGAGGTCGTCGTCCACGGGGGTGATGCCCACCGCCGTCTTGAAGGCCTTGATGGCGTCCTGGGTGGGCGCGTCGATGGTCCCGGTGACCTTGAGGCCGGGCAGGCCGAGGAGCTGCTTGAGCCAGCGCTGGGCGGTGTTGATCTCGTTCGTGCTGAGCGCCATCGGTTCGTACCTCGGCGTGAAGCTAGAGGAGGCGCTGCCGCCATTCGGGGCGGAGCAGCGGATCCAGGGATGATAGCGGTACCGGCAGCGCCATGTCCCGGCAGGCGTACGCGCCGCAGACGTCGACGAGCACGAGGGCACCCTCCTTCAGGTAGAAGGAGGGAGGGGCCTCCAGGCGCTCCGGGCTCGGCTGGAAGCGCGCCTTCGCGAGGTGGGCGTCGGCCCAGGCCGAAGCGGCGTCGGCGAGGTCGTGCTTCCACGTCGCCGAGGGGAGGAAGAGGTCGGCGAGGGTGACCTCCGCCCCGCTCGCGAGGTCGACGGTGACGCCGGTGTACGCGTCCCCGGGGTGCGCGGAGGGGGAGGTCGCGACGTACGTGTCGAGCACGACGCTGAGGAGCCCGCGCCCGAGCATGCCGACGGCGTACGTCGTCACCACGTCCGTCGTGCCGGGCGGCGGCATGTCCTTGCCGCCGGGGCGCCGGAGCGGCTTGGGGTCCTGCGCGGCACGGCAGTCGTCGTCCCGGGGATGCGGGTCCTCGGGATTGGGGGGCGGGGGTGGAGGCGGGAGGGTGGCCAGCGCCTTCGCGCGGAGGAGGCGGTTGACGTTCGCCTGGGTCGATCGCGAGGCCAGGCCGGAGACCTCGGGGTAAGCGGGATCGACGGCACAGTGCCCGCGCCGGGTGGAGAAGACCTCCTCGTGCGGCCGGACGCGGATCGCGTCCCATGCCGCGGTGCGAGGCTGGTCTGGTACCCGGGCCTCCGGCGGCGCCTGGTCCGATGCGTCGGTTGCGTGCTCCGGCGCGCCCGCGTCCAGCGTCCCTGCCTGGATGGGCGCGCTCGACGCGAGCGGCGCCGCCACCGTGGGCGGCGGAGCAACGGACGCGATGGTGGACGGGGGGACGGGCGGGGACGGACCTCGTGGCGCGCAGCCGCACACCATCACCAGAGACGCTGCCCATACCCGCCCGCGCACTGCCGGACGCTATCCGTGCTGGGGACGGCGGGCAAGCACGCCCCGGCCGGGCAGGATCACACCCTCGGGGAGGAGGAGCGCCGCCCCTTCCTCCTGCGCGTCACGCCGGCGAGGACCAGCGCGCCGAGCGCGGAGAGGGAGGCGTTGGACGGGCTGGCCGGATCCCCGGCCGTGACGCAGCCGCAGCCGCCGCTCTGGTTGGGGCTGCCGGAGCCATTACCCCCGCTGCCGGAGCCGCCCGCGCCCATGCCCGAGCCGGTCGAGCTGCCGCTGCCCGAGGTCGCGTGGCTCGATCCGCCGGTGCCGCTGCCCGAGCCGGTCGTGTGGCCCGAGCTGCTCGAGGTCGACCCCGAGCTGGTCGTGCTGGTCGAGGTGGTGGTGACGCCGGAGCCGCCCGTGCCCGTACCGGAGCCGGTCGAGGTGGTGGTGACGCCGGAGCCGCCCGTGCCGGTGCCGGTGCTGCTCGAGGTGGCGCCGGAACCGCCGGTGCCCGTGCCGGTGCTGCTCGTGGTGGTCGCGCCGGAGCCGCCCGTGCCCGTGCCGGTGCTGCTCGTGGTGGTCGCGCCGGAGCCGCCCGTGCCCGTGGTCCCGGAGCTGCTGGTGCTGGTCGACCCGCTCATCGTTCCGGAAGAAGAGCTGCTGCTCGTGCTCGTGGAGACGCACTGGTTCTTCGTGCAGACCTGATTCGCGCCGCAGGTGCCGCAGTTGATCGTGCCGCCGCAGCCGTCGGGCTCGGTGCCGCAGTCGTCCCCGGCCGCGCAGGCGGCCAGCGGGCTGCAGCCGCACTGGTTCGCGACGCCGCTGCCCCCGCAGGTCTGCGGCGCGGCGCACGTGCCGCAGTTGATCATGCCGCCGCAGCCGTCGGACACGGCGCCGCAGTTGTCACCCGCCGGGCAGACGATGAGCGGGGTGCACCCGCACTGGTTCGCGACCCCTGCCCCGCCGCACGTCTGCGGCGCGCTGCACGTGCCGCAGTTGAGCATGCCGCCGCAGCCGTCGGGCACGGCGCCGCAGTTGTCACCCGCCGGGCAGACGATGAGCGGGGTGCATCCGCACTGGTTCACGACCCCTCCCCCACCGCAGGTCTGCGGCGCGCTGCACGTGCCGCAGTTGAGCATGCCGCCGCAGCCGTCGGAGATCGACCCGCAGTTGTCGCCGGCCGGGCAGCTCTTCAGCGGCGTGCAGCCGCACTGGTTCGCGACCCCGCCGCCGCCGCACGTCTGCGACCCGCTGCACGTGCCGCAGTTGACCATACCCCCGCAGCCGTCGGGCACGCTGCCGCAGTTGTCGCCGGCCGGGCAGCTCTTGGCCGGCGTGCAGCCGCACACGTTGGCGGTGCCACCGCCGCCGCAGGTCTGCGGCGCGCTGCACGTGCCGCAGTTGACCATGCCCCCGCAGCCGTCGGAGATCGACCCGCAGTTGTCGCCGGCCGGGCAGCTCTTGGCCGGCGTGCAGCCGCACTGGGTTGCGACCCCGCCGCCGCCGCAGGTCTCCGGCGCCGTGCAGGTGCCACAGCTCAGCGTGCCGCCGCATCCGTCGGGCACCGAGCCGCAGTTCTGGCCGCCCGGGCAGATCTTGAGCGGCGTGCACCCGCACACGTTCGCCGTACCGCTGCCGCCGCACGTCTGCGGCGCCGTGCAGGTCCCGCAGGCGACCATGCCCCCGCAGCCGTCGGGCACGGTGCCGCAGTTGTCGCCGGCCGGGCAGCTCTTGAGCGGCGTGCAGCCGCACACGTTCGCCGTACCGCCGCCGCCGCACGTCTGCGGCGCCGTGCACGTCCCCGCACAGGTGATCATGCCCCCGCAGCCGTCGGAGATCGACCCGCAGTCGTCGCCGGCCGGGCAGCTCTTGAGCGGCGTGCAGCCGCACACGTTGGCCGTACCGCCGCCGCCGCAGGTCTGCGGCGCCGTGCAGGTGCCGCAGCTCATGGTCGTGCAGCCGTCCGGCGCGGTGCCGCAGTTCTGGCCGTTCGGGCACGTCTGGACGGGCCCGCTGATGACGCACTTCTTCTGCGCGTTGCTCCAGAGCTCCTGCACGTACCAGATCCGGCCGTTGACGGTGACCGTGTCGGCCGCGCCGTTGTCGCAGATGTCGCCGATCTCGCCGCACTGGTTGTTGTTGTCGCCCCAGGCCGCGGGGTTGGCGTAATTGGCCTGCATGTCGAGGCCGATGTCCGGGTCGGTGACCGCTTCGACCAGCTCGTGGGACGCGGTGTCCGTCGAGTTGTTGAACGCCGCGGTGTGACCGTTGGCGGCAGGGTCCATCCCGCAGCCGGTCGCACACTTGCTCGAGTACTGGTCCATCAGGACGCCGTAGATGAGCGGCTGGCCGGTGGGCGCGTAGGTCCCCGTGTTGTGGTACGCGCAGAACTGCACGCAGGAGGTCCCGACGCCGCCGGGCCCGCCGACCTGCACGTTCGGAGGGAACGAGACCATGTAGATGGTCTCGACGTTGCCCGTGCAGTCGACCACCGGCGCCGGGAGCGAGCCTCCCATGATCTGGGCAGAAGCTCGGCCTGGAGCTGCGCGTCCGACACCTTGCAGGTGCCCGTCGTGCTCGCGTTGCAGCGCGACGGGGTGAGGACGTAGCCGGCGGTGGCGCTCCCCGGCACGATGACCTGGTTGGTGCCCCCCGCGAGGCCGAGCGAGTTGTACTCCCAGAGCCACGACCAGTACGTGCTCTGGGTCACGTCGGAGAAGAACTGCGGCAGGTTCGCCTGGACCTCGGCGTTGACGTTGCTGTTCCAGAACACCGGCACGATCACGGGGCTCTGCACGATCGGGCCGTCGTAGTAGGTGAGCTTCGGGTTCGCGCAGACGGCGGGCGCGGTGCGGATCGGGGAGTCCTCCCCGCGCCAGCGCTTCATGCCGGGCAGGAGCCCATCGGCCATGAGCGGTCCCCGGTAGGGCGCGTCGGCCACGTCCCCGATCGCGGGTGACGCGACCTCGTCGTGTGCGACCTCGGCCTGCCCCACCTCTTCGCTACGGTCGGTCGCGGTGGAGGTCGGATCGCCCTCGCTCTCCGCGCCGCACGCGCCCAGAAGGACCGATCCGAGCGCCGCGCTGAAGAGCGTCGCACCGAGAGCAAGGCTTAGTTTCATCATGCGCGCCGCGCACTTCATCGTGAAATCGCGCGCGCGTCGAGCCCGACGTGACGCCGGCGCGAGGAAAGCCTCCCCGACGCGGCGCGTCCGCGCCCGCCCCCCGGCGCGTCAGAAGACCCGCACGAAGCTGCGCGGCGCCCTCTTCGTGCGCAGGCACCGCGTCTCGGCGCTCATGAAGCAGACGGTGAACGCCCGCCGCGGCGCCTCCGTCGCGTTCACCCCGGAGCGGTGCCACAGGTGGTTGTGGATGAGGATCGCCTCCCCCGCGACGGCCGGCAGCGCGACGGCGGCGGCGTCCGCCCCCCGGGCCTGCACGTGGGCCTCCGGCACCACCCCGCCGAGCGGGGTCGCGAGGCCGGCACGGTGGCTCCCCGGTAGCACCTCGACGCAGCCGGCGGCGGCGGGGGCGTCGTCGAGGGCGGTCCAGATTTGGAGGGTGGGGTCGCGATCGAGGCCCCAGAAGCGGCCGCCGTCCTGGTGCCACGGCAGGAGGGTGCCGCCGCGGGCGGCCTTCGTGAAGAGGACGGCGCGGTAGAGCGTCACGGCCTCGCCCACGAGGGCGCGGGCGACGCGGGCGAAGAGGGGGTTCTGGATCCAGGCGAGGAAGAGCGGGTCGCGCTCGAGCTTCTCGATCTTGCGGTAGTTGAGGGAGGGGCCCCTCCAGCCCTTGCCGAACTCCAGGTCCTCGTAGCGGCCGGTCGTGGTGTCGTGCTGGAAGAAGAGGCCGGTGTGGGTGACCTCACCGAGCATGATGGCGTCGGCGCGGGCACGGAGGGCGGCGAGGGTGTCCTCGGCCACGACCCTTCCGAGGCGGGCGTAGCCCTGGTCGGCGAACCGGGCGAGCGGGGCGTCGATCGACTGGGAGGAGGCGCCGGGAAGGAGCACGGCCCGTGTCACCTCTCCGGCTCGACGAGCAACCGGGCGAGCGAGGGGACCGCCTCGGCGCACGTCCGGCGCGGCGTCGATGTCCGGTGCGCGATCGAGCGTGCCATCCATCGCGTATACTGCGGAACCCCAGCGCCCGTCATGGTCGACAAGGATCTTCTACTCCGGCCTCATCCGCCTCCACATCCTCCACCACGCCACCCACGAGCCGATCTTCGGCCTCGGCATCATCGGGGAGCTGGCGCGCCACGGCTACGTGCTGAGCCCGGGCACGCTCTACCCGCTGCTCCACGGGCTCGAGCGGAAGGGCTACCTCAAGTCCTCGATCCAGAAGGAGGAGGGGCGACCGCGGCGCGTCTACAAGGCGACCGCGCGCGGCCGGAGGGCGCTCGCGGCGGCGCGCGAGAAGGTGCGCGAGCTGTTCGGGGAGATGTTCGAGGAGGAGGAGCACGACGAACGAACGCGGCGCGGGCGGGGCAAGTGAGCGCCCTGGACCACGCGGGACGAGGCTTGCGGGATGGGCTACGCTCCGAGCCATGCGCTGGTTCGTCACCTTCCTCATCGTCTTTTCCGTAGCCGGCTGCTGGAGCCTCGCCAACGGACCCGCAGGCGCGGGCGGCAGCACGACCGACGCGGGCTCGCAGTGCTCGGCCACGACCACGGACTGCGCGTCTTGCACGTCCTGCGCGATTGGGCGGCCCGTGCGCCTCCGAGGAAGAGGCGTGCAACGCGGACTCGGACTGCCTCGCGATCGATCAGTGCTACGTCACGATGGGCTGCGGCTCGGACGCCACCTGCCAGGCCACGTGCGACTCCATGAACCCAAACGGTGCCTCCGATCACGCGGCCTATTGGACCTGCGTGCAGTGCCAGGAGTGCGCGTCCTGCGGGATGTGCTCGGGCGGCTGACCCCGCCACGCGGGTGAGGCGGCCCTCTGGACGGGTCAGCGCCGCGCCCCGAACGGCGACAGCGCTCCCCGAACCTCTCCGCAGCGCGGGCCCGACTCCAGCTTCCCCGACGACGTGAGCGGCAGCGCCTCCACCGGCGGCGGCAGCCGCGGCCTCTTGTGCGGGGCGAGCGACGCGGCCACGGGCGCCGCGAGGGCGTCGAGCTCCACCCCGGCGCGACCTCCAGCGCCGCGGCGACGACCTGGCCCCAGCGCGCGTCGGGCACACCGAAGACGAGCGCTCGCCGCACGCCCGGGAGCGCTTCGAGGCGCTGCTCGACCTCGGCCGGGATAGACGTTCTCGCCTCCAGTGACGATGGAATCGCTCCGGCGCGCGTGGACGTGGAGCACGCCGCGCCCGTCGAGCTCGCCGAGATCGCCGGTGTCGAGCCACCCTCCGGGGCCATCGCGCGCGGCGTCCACCGGGGCCTCGGCTCCGCGGAAGTAGCCATCCATGAGCGTCGGCCCGCGCACCCGGATCCGCCCCACCTCGCCTGCCGGAGCCGCCGTGCCGCCGGCGCCGACGATGCCGATCTCCACCCCGGCGAGCGCTTGCCCCGACCCCCTCTCCGCCGGATACGGAGTGCGCGCGGCGCTGCACGGTCGACCTGCGAACAAGCCTCGGTGAGCCCGTACGTGGTGAGCGCGGGGACGCCGCGCCGCGCGCACGCTTCGAGGAGCGCGTAGGGGGCGGCCGCGCCGCCGACAAGGAGCGCGCGAAGGCGGGAGAGGGCGCCGGTGCCGCGTCGCGTTCGAGGAGCGCCTGGAGCATGGTCGGGACGACCGAGAGGAGCGTGACGCGATTGCGACGATGGCGGCGAGGACGGCGCCGGGGTCGAAGCGCGGCTCGAGGACCACCGCGCGGCGCGCGGCGAGGCAGCGCGTGACGATGGAGAGGCCGCCGACGTGGGCAGAGAGGCATGGTGAGGAGCCAGCGGTCGTCGGCGGCCCAGCCGAGGTTCTGCGCGCTCGCGGCGGCGGCGGCGAGGAACGCGCGGCGCGAGAGGACGGCTCCCTTGGGGCGGCCCGTGGTGCCGGAGGTGTAGAGGATGGCGAGGGGGCGGTCGGCCGCGACGTGCTCCGGCGGGGGCGCGCGGTGAGGCCGCGAGCGAGGCCGGCGAGATCGGCTTCGCGCAGCGTGAGCGCAGGGGCGGCATCGGCGAGGAGGACGGCCACCTCGGGGGGCGTGAGCCGCGGGTGGATGGGGACGAGCGTGGCCCCGAGATCGAGGAGGGCGAGGATCGTGACGACCGTCGCGACGCTGTTGCGGCGAGGAGGGCGACGCGCGATCCGCACCGTGACCCCTTCGCGCGCGAGCGAAGCGCGGGCGCGCGCGGCGCGATCGGCGAGGTCGGCGAACGAATGGACGGGCGCGCCCGGCGATCAGCGCGGGGAGCGCCGCGATGGCCGGGATCGAGCGCGGCGATGGAGATGCGAGAGATCAGTCATGGCCGTCGCACACCCAGGTCGAGGTGGACGCGGAGTCCGGGCCCTCCGCTCGATCGAAGGACGCCGGGCTGCGCGAGCTGGGGCACGTCGAGCCCGCGGAAGGCCGCGGCGAAAGCCTCCCTGGCGTCGTGCGGAGCGAGACCGCAGGCGTGCGGCGGCAAAGGCAGCGAGAGCGCCAGCTCGCAGGCCGCGGCGATGGCGAAGGGCCCATCGCAGAGGTGGGTGACGACGACGGCGAGCCCGCGCTCCTGCGCGCGCACGGCGAGCTCGCGGGCGGGGAGGAGGCCGCCGAGGATGGCCGGCTTGAGCACGAAGGCAGCGCACCCGCGCGCAGGAAAGAAGCGCCTCGACCCGCGGAGGATCGGCGAGCGACTCGTCGGCGGCCCACGGCACCGCGCAGACGCCGAGGCGGTGGAGACGACGGCGGCGACCGGCTGCTCGACGAAGCCGGGCGCGACGGGGACGAGCGCGGCGAGGCGGCGGCGGGCGGATCCTCGTCAGCCAGGCGGCGTTCGGGATCGAGGCGCAGCTCGAAGGGCAGCGGCAACCGCTCGCGCAGCTCGCGGAGAGCCGCCAGCTCGCGCGCGAAGCCCGCGTCGTCGCGGCGCGGAGCTTGATCTTGATGGCGGGGAAGCCGCTCGCTGCGAGAGCCGCGGCGCGATCGGCGAGCGTGGACAGCGGGTCGGGGAGGAGGAGCGCGTTGAGCGGCACGCTCGCGTACGCCGGGACCCGAGGCACGCGGCGACCGAGAGCCCGCGGCGCTGCGCGATCAGATCGAAGAGCGCGGTCTCCAGCGCGAAGCGCGCGGAGGGGACGGCCTCGAGCGAGCGGCCGAGGCGCTGGAGCGCGGCGGCGACGGCGACGGCGGGGGGCGCGGAGTCGTCGAGCGTGCCGAGGCGCTCGGCGGCGCCGGTGAGCGCGCGATGGCAGGCGGCCGTCGTCGCGCGAGGCGCGGACAGAGTGGCGAGGCCCGCGAGCCGCTCACGGCCACTCGTCGTCGACGAGATGAAGGTAGCGGTGGGCCCGGGGGCGGACACCATGGCTGACGCGTGAGGCGGTGACGCGCATGGATGCACTCTGGCTCGGCGAGCGGCTTTTTCGCAGACCTCACCCCCCGGCCCCCTCGTCCCTCGCGGGAGAGGGGGAGGAGACGCGGATCCACGACGAGCCCTCTCCAGGGAGAGGGCGCGGGGGTGCGGTCGCGCGTGACGCGGAGCTGCGAGGCTCACGCCGGCACGACCAGCCCCGCCGCGAAGAGCACGCCGTAGACCAAGCAGCAGCTTCGCCGTGCCCGTGAGGCAGTCGTTGAGCGGCTTGCCCTCCGTCGTGGCGAGCTTGCGCAGCAGAGAGAACCCGACGGGCAGGGTCGACGACGGGCAGCAGCGCCCACTCGGCGGCCGAGGCCCAGCACGGCGGCGACGGGCGCGCATAGGCGAGCACCAGGAGCCCGCGTACTCGGCGACGCCCGCCCGGCGGCCGAAGCGGACCGCGAGCGTGCGCTTGCCCGCCTTCACGTCGGTCTCGCGATCGCGCACGTTGTTGACCACCAGCACCGCCGTCGCGATGGCGCCGACGGGGACGAGGCGAGCCACGCCAGCGGGGGACTGCGCCGGTCTGCACGAAGACGGTGCCGCAGACGGCGACGAAGCCGAAGAAGACCATCACGAAGACATCGCCGAGCCCGTGGTAGCCGAGGGGGAATGGCCCTCCGGTGTACGCGATGGCCGAGAGGACCGAGAGGAGCCCGATCACCACGATGGGCCAGCCGGCGACCGCCGTCAGGTACACCCCGGCGAGGACCGCGAGCGACACAGCGACGATGATGCCGATGCGCACCTCCCCCGGCGTGAGCAGGCCGGACTGCACGGCGCGCGTGGGCCCGAGGCGCTCGTGGGTGTCGGCGCCCTTCTCGTGGTCGAAGACGTCGTTGGCGAAGTTGGTGGCGATCTCGGATCATGCAGGCGCCGAAGAGCGCAGCGAGCGCGGGGCCCACACGGAGCCCGCCCGACGCCTGGGCGACCGCGGTGCCGACCAGCACCGGGCAGAGCGCCGCCGTGAGCGTGGCCGGGCGCGCGGCGAGCACCCACGCGCGGAGCGAGCCGGGGGCGGGCGTGGTCGGCATGGTGGCGTCCATCATGAGCCTCCCCTCGCCATCGCGACGAACCGGTTCATCGAGTCCGCGCGCTGGCCCAGCCTTTCGTTGATCCGTGCCATGCTGCGGGCGCCCTCGCCCGGCGGCGTCACCGCCTCGACGAGCGTCGCGCCCGGCCTCGCCCACGCGGCGGCGAGCGCCTCGTCGAGCGCCTCGCGCGTCTCCGCGCGCACGTACGGGACGCCGAACGCCTCCGCCGCCCGATCGAAGCGCACCGCCTGCGGCGTCGCGAAGCAGCGATCGAAGACGCTGGGGTCGACGCGCGAGGCGACGGGCAGCCGGTCGAAGATGCGCCCGCCGCCGTTCTGCACGACGACCGCGACGAGCGGCGTCGTGGCCCGGGCGAGGAGGGCGAGGGCGCCGAGGTCGTGCGTCAGGCTGACGTCGCCGAGCAGGAGGGCGACTGGCCCTTTCTCGACGGAGGCGACGCCGGCCGCGCCGGAGACGAGGCCGTCGATGCCGCTCGCGCCGCGCTGGTGGGCCACGCGGATCGATCGCTGCGAGGGCCCGCAGTATGCATCGAGATCCCGCACGGGGGAGCTGTTGCCGGCGACGAGGATCGCGCCCTCCGGGCAGGAGCGCACGACCGCGCAGGCGACGGCGCCCTCCGTGAGCCCCCGCGCCCGGCTCTCGTGCAGCGCGATCTGGAGCGCCTCGGACGCGTTGAAGTCGAAGAACAGCCTCCACGGCGTGACCTCGCGAGTCTCGGGGACGGCCTCGCACAGGGCCCGGGCGAAGGCGGCGGGCTCCGCGAGGACGACCATCGAGGCGTCGCCGTGGGGGTCGTTCCAGCCGTGCGGTGCGACGACGACGCGCGCGGTGTCGGGGAGGCTGGCGACCATGTCGGCGTAGGCCGAGGAGGTCGGGGGCGCGCCGATCTGGACGATCAGGTCCGGCGCAGGCCCGGCGCGGAACGCGGCGGTGCGCAGGATGGAGTCGAAGGCGGGGACGACACCGGACGCGCGGTGCTCCTCGACGAAGAGGAGCTGGCTCGTGCTCTCCGCGAGGAGCGGGAAGCCCGTCCGCCGCGCGAGCGCCAGGATCGCGTCGCGCGCGGCCGGCTCGGCCTGCGCGAGCGACGCGGGGCCCGCGACCAAGAGGCCGCGCTCGGCGCGTGCGATTCGCGCGGCCATGGCGGGGACCGTGGACGGGTCGATCGCCGGAGGGGACGCGCTCACGGCGGGCGCGCCGCGGGCGAGGAGCGACGCGACGAGCGGCTCCCACGGCTCGGGGCCGGGCACGTCCACCGGGTCGAGCGGCTTGCGGAAGCGGGCGTTGACGTGCACGGGGCCGGGCGTCGGACCGAGCGCGCGCGCCACGGCCTGCGCCGCGATGCGCGGCACCGCGCGGATCGCCGAGGGGGCGGCGTCCGGCAGGCCGAGCTCCGCGTAATGGCGGACGAAGCCGCCGAAGAGCTTGGCCTGGTCGATGGTCTGCGGCGCCGCGGCGTCGTACAGCTCCCACGGCCGATCGGCCGTCACCACCAGCATCGGGACGAAGCTCTGCGACGGCCTCGATCAGCGCCGGCAGGTAGTGCGCCCCCGCCGTCCCCGACGTGCAGGCGAGCAGCGTCGGGCGCCCCGTGACCCTCGCCTGCCCGAGCGCGTAGAACGCCGCCGACCGCTCGTCGACGACGACCTCGAGCAGGATGCCCGGCTCGGCGGCGAGCGCGAGCGCGAGCGGCGTGGAGCGCGATCCCGGCGAGAGCACGGCGTGCGTGACGCCGGACGCCGCGGCGGCGCGGACGAAGAGCCGAGCCCAGGCGATGTGCAGGTTCGACGGCGCGGCGGTCACGGCGAGAGCCCCAGCGCCGCGAGCATGGGCGCCTGCTTGACGCGCGTCTCGGCGTACTCGAGCGACGGCGTCCGAACCCTCGACGATCCCGGCGCCGGCGTAGAGCCAGGCCTCGCTCCGGGCGAGCACGCCGGAGCGGATGGCGACGTAGAACGCGCCGTCGCCCGCCGCGTCGAACCAGCCCACCGCGCCCGCGTACCAGCCGCGCGTGTCGGGCTCGTTCGCGGCGATCCAGCGGAAGGCCGCGTCGCGCGGCGTGCCGCAGACGGCCGGCGTGGGGTGGAGCGCGCGGACCAGCTCGAGCACGTGGATTTTCAGCGGGCGGGCGAGGGTGGCGGAGATGGGCGTCCAGAGGTGGTGCACGTTCCGGAGGGTGCGCACGCTCGGCGCGGCCGGGACGCGCAGCCGCTGGCCGAGAGCGGCGCGAGCGCGGCGCGGATGGCCTCGACGACGACCTGGTGCTCGCGGCTGTCCTTGTCGCTCTCCAGCAGGGCGGCGGCGGCGCGGGCGTCGCGATCGTCGCCGCGGCGCGGGGCCGAGCCCGCGAGCGCGTCGGACTCGACCGCGAGCCCACGCTTTTCGACGAGGCGCTCGGGCGACGCGCCGAGGAAGACGGCCTCCTCGCGCTGGAAG
Source organism: uncultured delta proteobacterium (assembly GCA_963827955.1). Classification (GTDB taxonomy): domain Bacteria; phylum Myxococcota_A; class Polyangia; order Polyangiales; family Polyangiaceae; genus CAWHDJ01. The sequence continues at coordinate 975,867 of CAWHDJ010000019.1, forward strand.
GCGAAGCGCGCGCACTCGGGGTAGAGCGCGCCGAGCCGGTCCAGGGCGCGGCGGGCGTCGAGCGACCGCCCCGCGAAGAACCGGCAGAGCGTCATCGGGACGACCTTCTCCAGCTCGTGGGCGCGGATGCGGGCGAGGGCGTCGTCGATCATCGCCTCCCAGACCTCGGGGCTCTGGCGCTGGAGCTGCGGCTCCGCCTCGCGCGCGCCGGACGCGCGACGCGACGACGGAGCGGCGCCCTCCGCCGCGCGCGCGATCCCGTCGATGGCCGCGGCGGATCGTCGGCCTCGTCGAGGCGGCCTTCGGCCGAGCGCGCGACGCGGAGGAAGGCGCGATCGCCCGAGGTGCCGTAGAGCCAGCGGGGCAGCGCGAAGCTGCCGTCGCGGAACGCGCTCCAGGGCGCGGCGCGCAGCGGCTCCGGGCGGAAGGCGAGCCCGCCGTAGAGGCGCGGCGGCGGCGCGAAGGCGGCGTCGGGGTGGACGCGCTCCGACGATCCTGGCGAAGAGATCGCCCGCGCGGCCGCGGATCTCGTCGAACCGCGCCTCCCCCGCGCCCTCGACGCGCGCGGCCTCCCCGCGCCGGCGAGGGAGCAGGCGCGCCCGTCGACGATCCTGCGCGGGGTCGTCCCAGCGGAGGACGGGGCCGAGGGAGGGGTCGAAGACGCGGTCGATCGGGTACGGGCGGGACCGGCACCGTGACGATGAGGAGCGCCCTGGTCGCCGGAGGCGAGATCGTCGAGCGCGCGGAGGACGAAGTTCGACCGTGTCGGTCATGGCGCGGCCTCTTTCCCGGACGCGGGCGTCGCGACGAAGAGGCAGACGGCGCCGAACGACATGGGCGCGGCCTCGAGCACGCGGAGCCCGGACTCCGACATCGTGGCGGAGAAGACCTCGGGCGGCGGGAACGCCGCGATCGATCGCTGCAGGTAGGCGTACTCGGCCGAGCCCGAGAGCGCTGCGCCGATGCGCGGCACGACGCGGTGGATGTGGAAGCGGGCCATCGCGGCGAGCGCCCCGTGCGCGCGGCTCCGAGAGCTCCAGGATCGACCACCCGCCCGCCCTCCCGCGTCACCCGCGCCATCTCGCGGAGCGCCCGGGGGCGGTCCGGCACGTTGCGGATGCCGAACGCGATGCTCACCGCGTCGACCGAGCCGTCCGGCAGATCGATGGACTGCGCGTCCCCGGGCACGAAGCGGATCCGCTCGCCGAGCGGCCGCGCCTTCTCCATCGCGACGCCGAGCATCCCGCGCGACGGGTCGGTGGCGATCACCTTGACCTCGGGGTGCGTGCTCGGCGATGCGGATCGCGAGGTCGCCCGTCCCGGTCGCGAGATCGAGCGCGGTCATCCCGGGCCCGAGGCGCATGGCGGCGACGGCGCGGCGGCGCCAGCCCTGGTCGAGGCCGAGCGAGATGATGCGGTTGAGCAGGTCGTAGCGCGGGGCCACGGCGTCGAACATCTCGCCGCTGCCGGGGCGCGCCGCGGGCGTGCGATCGATCCCGCCGCTCACGACGCACCTCCGAACAGGTCGCTTGACCAGCGCGGGGAAGTCGCCGAGCGGGATGGCCTGCGGGCCGTCGCTGAGCGCGCGGGGCGGGTCGTCGTGGGCCTCGATCATCAGGCCCGGCGGCGCCCGCCGCGAGCGAGGCGCGGGCGAGGGGCAGGACGAGGTCGCGGCGGCCGGCGCCGTGCGAGGGGTCGACGATGACCGGGACGCGGTGGACGTGGGCGAAGAGGGCGACGGCGCCGAGGTCCAGGAGGTTCCGGGTCGTGTCGTCGAAGCCGCGGATGCCCCGCTCGCAGAAGACGACCGCCGCGGCGCCCGCGCGTGAGCAGGTGCTCGCCCGCCTGGAGCCACTCGTCGATCGTCGCGGCCATGCCGCGCTTGAGCAGGGCCGGCTTGCCCGTCTTGCCGATGGCCTTGAGCAGCGCATAGTTGTGCATGTTGCGCGAGCCCACCTGGACGAGGTCCGCGTGCTCGGCGACGCGCTCCACGTCGGCCTCGCCGAGCGCCTCCGTCACCACCCGCATGCCGTGCGCGTCGGCCGCGCGGCGCATCCAGCCGGAGCGCGGGCTCCCCGTGCCCCTGGAAGGCGTAGGGCGAGGTGCGCGGCTTGTACGCGCCGCCGCGGAGGAACGCCACGCCGAGCGGCGCGAGGCGCGCGGCGACGGCGAAGACGTGCTCCTCGGACTCCACGCTGCACGGGCCGCACATCAGACGCGGGCGTCCGCCCGCGCGCCGCCGATGCTGCACGCCCGCCACCTCGACCGCCGGGCCCTGCGCCTCGACCCGAGGGAAGGGCGACTTCGCGGTGGTGACGGCGGACACGCCGTCGATGCTCGGCGAGTCGGCCGCGCTGGCTTCGCCGAGTGCGGCGCGATCACGTAGTGCACGGGCAGGCCTTCGGCGGCGCGCTCGACCTGGCTGACCCAGAGGCCGCGGGCGGCGAGGGTCGCGCAGGACGGCGGCGGGGTCGGCGCCTTCTTTGAGGGAGACGATCATGGTTACCTCCTCCTCCGCGGCGTGGCGAGCGCGACGGCCTCGAGCGAGGCGCGCGCGCGCGAGGCGGCAGCACGGCGAGGCTGCGGATGGCGTCGCTGCAGAGGCGCGTCGGCGAGCAGCGAGGCAGTCTTCGACGACGCCGGCGCTCGTCATCGCGCGCGGCGATCCGCGCGGCGACCTCGGGGTCGACCGCCGCCCTCCTCGGCGCGCGTCGAATCCTCCAGCAGCGGGACAGCTCGGGGTCGCGCTCCATCGCGAGGATCGAGCGGGTACGTCATCTTGCCCTCGCGCAGGTCGGCGAGCAGGGCCTTGCCGGTGGCGGTCGGGTCGCCCGCGACGTCGAGCACGTCGTCGACGAGCTGGAACGCGACGCCGAGCTTCTGCCCGTAGGCCTCGAGCGCCTCCTCCGCGCCGGACGGCGCCCCGCCCGCCCGCGCGCCGGCGAACATCGCCCAGCGGAAGAGCGAGGCCGTCTTGCCGTCGACCACGCGGCGGTACTCGCTGCGGCTGCTGTTCACCTTGCCGCGGCGCGCGAGCTGGAGGCTCTCGGCGACGACCATCTCCTTGACCACCTCGAGCATGCGCTCGAGCACCTCCGGCTGGCCGACCGCCTGGATGCGGCGGAGCGCGTCGATGAGCAGCCAGTCCCCGCCGAAGATCGAGGCGGCGTTGCCGTAGATGACGCGCGCGGCGGGCGAGCCGCGGCGCACGTCGCCGACGTCGACCACGTCGTCGTGCAGCAGCGTCGCGTTGTGGACCAGCTCGACGGCGACGGCGTAGACCCGCGCCGCGGGGGTGAAGCCCGACCCGGCGCGCGCGGCGAGCGCGACGCAGATGGGCCGGAGGCGCTTGCCGTCCTGATCGAGCAGGTGGCGGGCCGCCTTGTGGGCGTGCGAGTCGCCGTCGCCGCCGGCGGCGCGCAGCGCGCGCTCGACCTCGGCGAGGTCGCCCTCGAGCCAGGCGCGGAGCTCGGCGAGGCGCCCGGCGAGCGCGTCGAGGCCGCGCACGGCGCAGACCCCGGAGAGGTTGTCGAACACGTCGTCGGGCACGGCGGTGTCGGCGGAGAGCGTCGTGGTCATGGTCGGTTCCCTTCGGCGGCGCGCTCCACGTGCGGGGCGCACCCCTCCCCTCCGCGGCCCGGCGTGGGCCGCGCGAGGACCTCCCTACCCGGGCGCGCCCGGAGGGGCGCCCGGCTTCTGCGAACGAGCGAATCGAAGCGAGTCGAAGCTACGAGCTTGTCAATCGGACTTGCGCCGCCCCAGGTTTCGGAGCGGGAAACGAACCAGATCGCCGAAGCGGGTGAAGTCGACCCGCCGCGACTTGATGAAGCCGTCGAGCGCGGCCTCGGCGACGATGACGAACGAAAGCAAGCGCTGGACCCTATCGATCCGGGTACGCGTCGCCTCGCTCTGGGGAGAGCGCTCGAGGAGCGCCACCGCCCGCTCGAGCCGCCCGCGCACGGACTCGCCGAGCAGCCGCTCGCGCTCGTCGAAGACCTTGGAGATCATCCGCCAGAAGTCCGTCTCGGCCTCGAAGAACTCTCGCCGCTCCCCGGGCCGCCAGACGCGGTGGACCACGCCCCAGCGCTGGAGCTCCGTGAGCGCCATGCTGACGGCGCCCGCCGACATCGAGAGCCGCTCCCCGATGGCCGCGGCCGGCAGCGGCCCGGCGGCGATGAAGAGCACCGTCCAGACCCGGCCGAGCACCTTGCGGAAGCCCCAGTGCTCGATCACGTCGCCGATGGCGTCGGCGGCGAGGAGCTCGGCCTCGTGCACGGGGTTCGGGGGGGCGGCTTCGGCGGGGTTCATTGAACTTTCAAAATCCGTTGAACGAATTGATGGGTCGGAAGGACGCGGAAGTCAATGCCCGCGATGGAACCCACCGCCCCTCCCCTGCCCCCGACGCCGGCTCCTCGCCGCCGGGCGAGGCTCCGGTCCCGGTGCGGCAATCCGCCTACGGGGTCACCCTGCGTTTCTCGGACTCCTCGAAGGTGGCTCGGCGTACATTTATGTCGCACCTTCGTCCATGGCGCGTACCCGTCCGTCCCGCTCCAGATCGTCGCAGCTCGCCGCTTCCTTCTTTGCCGTGCTGAGCATCGTCGGGCTCCTGACCTTCCGCGACTACGGGATGGCCTGGGACGACTTCCTCATGCGCAAGGGCCTCGGCGGGCCGGTGCTGTACTACATGGCCGCCCCGCTGAGCCGGCGCCTCCTGGTTCGTGCCGCGGATCTCTGGCACGGCCCCGCGCTCGAGATCATCGAGTCGTCGATTCGAGCGGGTGATCGGCTTCGGCGACTGCCACGGCGCCTTCCTCTTCCGCCACGCCTTCACCTTCGCCGTCTTCCTGGCTGGCCTGTGGGGGCTCTACCGGGCCGGCAGGCGCTGGTTCGCCCACCAGCCCGTTCGCGCGCTCGTGCCCGTGGTGCTGCTCGTCCTCCAGCCCCGCGTCTATGCCGACGCCTTTTACAACGGCAAGGACGTCGGGTTTCTGGCCGTGCTCTGCATCGCGCTCTGGACCGGGGAGCGCCTGCGGGAGCGGCCGGGGGCGGGGCGCGTCGCCACCCACGCGCTGGTGTGCGGCTTCCTCGTCGCCATCCGGGTGATCGGCGCGTTCGTCCCGCTCGCGGACCTCGCGCTCTACCTGCTGCCCGCCGCGCTGCGCGCCCCCACCGGCAAGCGCCTGCGCGCCTGGCTCGCCCCGCTCGGCTTCGGCGTCGCGACCTACCTGTTCACGGTGCTCTGCTGGCCCGCCCTGTGGACCCGCCCGCTGGGCGGTCTGTGGGCGGCGGTCGCCGACGCCGCGCACTTCGGCTGGAACGAGAAGGTCCTCTTCGCCGGCCGCTCCGTGCCCGCCGCGTCCCTGCCGCGGAGCTACCTGCCGGTATGGATCGGGCTGACCACGCCCGTGCTGGTCCTCCTGCTCGCGGCGGTCGGGCTGTGGGTGGCCCTGGAAGCCGTGCGCCGTCCCGGCGCGCGCTCGCGGCGGCCGGTGCTCCGCCTCTCGCTCGTCTTCTTGCCGGCCCCGACCGCGGCGGTGCTCCTCCATTCCGTGATGTACGACGGCTGGCGCCACTTCTATTTCCTCGCCGTCGGGCTCGCGATCCTGGCCGGCGCCGGGTTCTGGCGCCTGTGGGACCTGCTCGCGCCGCGCCGCCCCCTGCGCGCCGCCTTCGCCGCCGCCGCCGCCGTGGGCGCGCTGTCGACGGCCCATGAGATGGCGGCTCTCCACCCGTACCAGAACCTGTATTTCAGCGAGTGGATGGGGCGGGCCTTTCCTGGGCTCGAGACCCGTTACGAGATGGACTACTGGGGCCTCACCTACCGTGCGGGCCTCTCGTGGATCGCCGCGCACGACGACCGGCCCGAGCTCGCGGTCTGGTGCAACACCGTGGTCTGCAAGTACACGCTCTCGCTCCTCCCTCCCGAGCAGCGCGCGCGATTCGCGATCACCGAAGAGCCCGACGACGCCGACTACCGGGTGACCAACTACCGCTGGCAGCCCCTCGGCTTCCCCGGCGAGACGCCGCTGTACGAGATCCGGGTGCACGGCGCGCGCGCGCTGACCGTGGTCGGACCGCGACCTGCGGCGCCGGCCGGAGGGGCGGGAGATGGGGAGGGGCATCCCTGACGCGGGGTGCGAGAGCGTGACCGCCTGGAGACGGGGGGGCGAGGTGCTCGCGGAGGCGGCGAGGAAGGGGGTGCCAGGGTTCGCTCGCCGAGGCGCCCAGACGAAAGCGCCGGGGCAGGACCGGGAGGGGAAGTGCTCCCCTCCCCTCGTCCTGCCCCGGCGTCGCGGGGCCTTCGCGGGCTCGTCGTCAGTGGACCAGGAGGCCCACCGGGTCGGTCCAGGCTCCGGTGGTCCGGGAGACGGTCACGGAGACCTTGAACTGGTACTGGGTCAGCGGCGTCAGGTTCGCGATCAGGGTGTCCGCGAGCGGCGTCGAGGGCACGATGTTCCAGGTCTTGCCGCCGTCCGAGCTCCAGGTCCAGTTAAAGGTCGCGTTCCTCGACTTCTTCCCCAGGAGGAGCTTGGCGTTGGCGATCAGGTGTACGACCCCCGGCGTCGTCGTGAGCTTCGCTTGCAGGATGGGCTTGGCGAACGACGCCTTCCCGGCCACCAGGAGCCCTGCGGACTCGATCAGCGCCGCGGCGTTCTCGGCCGTCATGGAGTCGGCGAGCCCTTGAACGTACGTGCGCAGGCTCTCCATCGCTGTCCAGACGGCGTCGCGCTTCGTGTTGCGGAGGGTGGCGAGCCCCTTCCCCCGCGACGCCGCCGCCTGCTGCGCGGCGTCGAGCGCCTGGATGAGCGCGAGGAACGCCACCATCGTGACGGTGGGGTTCGGGAAGCTCGCGATGGCGGCGAGGATCGCCTCGTGTACATGATCTTGGCGCGCGCGAGGACGCCGCCGGCCTTGACCTTGGCGACCCCGAACGTGGCCCTCGGTCTGGGAGATCTCGATGCATCCGACATGGTCCGCTCCTTTGCTGGGCGATCGCCTCCCGCCTCCGGCTCCGGCCGGCGCTTCGTGCGACCCTCTCATCCATGTAAAATCGCTTTTTTCAGTCGATCCGTCAGGCGCGTCGGACGATTTTCTTCGAGCGCCGATCCGGAGCCCGAGGCGTGTCCGTCGCGCAACGCTCTCCTCCTGCGAACCGCGCGCGGAGCCGCGCAACGGCGGACCGGACCAGGCGCGTCGCCGCGCCGGCGCCCCCGGGGAGCTGGAGCGCGGCGGCGATCTCGGCGAAGTCGTCACCCTGCAGCCACAGGCCGAGCGCGTCGCGTTGCGCCGGGTCGAGGAGCTCCACGGATCGCTCGAAGATCTCGCGGCCCTCGATCTCGCGGCTCGAGGGCAAGGACGCTCCCTTCGGCGCCTCCTTCAGCGGGACGTGCTCCGCCCAGCGCTGGCCCCCTTCTTCCCCTGCTCCCAGGTACTCAGCGTGCGCCCGCACGTGGCTGACGGCCACGTTGCGGGCGATCACCAGGATCCACCCCTGGAACGAGCCGTCCCGGCGCGCGAGGCGCTCGCCCAGCTCCGACAGGCGCCGGAACCCATCCTCGTGCAGCTCCTCCATGACGCGGACGACGATGTCGCGCCGCGCGTCGGGGCACCGGGACAGGGGCCCCGTCAACGCTCCGCGCCTGGCCATGTTCTCCACGAGGGGCGCCAGGGCGAGCCATAGCTCGTGCCACGCCTCCGTGTCGCCGTCGCGGCTCCGCGCGACGAGATCCGCGAGCACCACCTCCGTCGACTCGGCTTGCTCGACGAGAAGCCTGCGCATGGACGCACCCTTCCTTCCCGAGGGCGCCGTCTGGGGCTCGGCCCTCGACCCTTACGTACGCAAACCGAACCTTTCCCCACGAAAAGCAGCTTTTCGACGCTTTTGAGCAGAGGTGCCCCGTTCGGAGGCGGCGTGCCCGCCTGGAGGTGCGGGATGGCTGCTTCGAGGAGCGGGATGCCCGGTTCGAGGAGCTGGGTGGCCGCTTCGAGGAGCGGGATGGCCGCTTCGAGGAGCGGGATGGCCGCTTCGAGGAGCGGGATGGCCGCTTCGAGGAGCGGGATGACCGCTTCGAGGAGCGGGATGACCGCTTCGAGGAGCGGAATGGCCGCTTCGAGGAGCGGAATGGCCGCTTCGACGAGCGGGATGCCCGCTTCGACGAGCGGGATGGCCGCTTCGAGGAGCGGGATGCCCGCTTCGAGGAGCGGGATGCCCGCTTCGAGGAGCGGAATGGCCGCTTCGACGAGCGGGATGCCCGCTTCGAGGAGCGGGATGGCCGCTTCGAGGAGCGGGATGGCCGCTTCGAGGAGCGGAATGGCCGCTTCGACGAGCGGGGTGGCCGCTTCGACAGGCGTGGACGGGAAGCCCCGAAGCCGGGGCAACTTGGCGATGTGCGAGGAGGCCGCCGCCGGAAGCTGCACCGGAAGGCGGCGTGAGCGTCGCGCTCAGCCGCCGGCGGCGTCGGGCCGGTCGAGCTGGTCGCGGAGGCGCTCGTTCACCCTCTGCAGCGCGCGGTTCTCGTCCTCCAGGTCTTGGATCCAATCGAGGCACGCCGCTTCGCGGTCCCGACCCCGGGACTCAACGTGGAGTTCGGGCTGCGTAGCACCGCGTGAGCGGGTGCTGAGCACCGATCGTCTGTTTTTTCCGAGAAAATAAGCTCGGCGCTCCCTACATCCGTTCTTGCGATGAAAAGAAGCAAGAGAGCGCCGAGCACCTCCAAGGTGCGGCGGGATGCGACGGGAGGCAAGCGTGGCGATGGCAATGAACGACGGCGGCGGGTGCAGCGCCCGGACCCAGCGACGATCCGCGCGGGCGCACCCGATCCCAACCTGACGGGCGTCGCCGGCCTCGTCGGGTTCGGGGTGCACCTGCGCCACCTCGGCGTCGATCGCGAGCTGCGCGAGAAGCTCGGCAGGCTCAAGGCCGGGCCACGCGTCGTCTACCCCATGGGCGCGCAGATGCGGCTGCTCATGGACGCGGTCGCCGTGGGCGAGCCTCGCGTCTTCGGCGTCGAGGCCCTCGCGGCCGACCCGCTGTTCACGCACCTGGCGGGCGGTGTCGTCCCGAGCATCGACACGCTCTACGACGATCTCGCGCGGTTCGACGATCGAGCGCTCTCCGACCTCGAGGGCATGGTGGCCGAGCACGGCCTCGTCCGCGTGCCGCAGCTCCGGGGAACGTTCGTGCACCTCGACGTGGACACTTCGGTTCTGCCCGTCTTCGGCGAGCTCGAAGGCGCCTTGCCCGGCCCGAACCCGCGCTACCACGGGCGGCCGAGTTACCACCCGATGATCGCGCGCATCGCCGAGACGGACACCATCGTCGGGGCGCAGCTCCGGCCGGGCAACACGGGCTTTGGGGCGGACGACACGGCGACGCTGACGCGCTGGGTGAAGCGTGCGCAGAAGAAGCTCCGGCGTGGCAGCTCGCTCTGCGTGCGGATCGACTCGGCGGGTGACTGCGCCGAGGTGCTCCATGCGCTGCACGAAGCGCAGGCGTTCTACGTCATCAAGGGACGGGTCACCAACGACCTCTACAACGCCATCCTCGCGGTGGAGAGCTGGAAGACGGTGGACATCGATGCGGAGAAGCAGCCCATCCGACAAATCGCCGAGGTCGACTTCGTGCGTGGGAGCTGGCGTGAGCTGGGCCTCCATGTCCGCGTCATCGTGGTCCGCTCGCTCGAACGCCACGGCAGGCAGTTGCCCCTGCTGGACGGCCACGACTGGACGGTCCAGGTGTTCCTCACCAACCGCACCGACGACGCCAACGACATCGCCTGGGACTACGACCAGCGCGCCGGCATCGAGCCGCTGATCGCCGAGTTCAAGGGCGCGTGGGGCATCGCCCACGGCTCGACGTATGGCTTCGCCGCCAACCACGCCATGTTCCTGCTCAAGATGCTCACCCACAACCTGCTCGATCGATACACGACCGAGCAGTTCCCCCACCTTGCCCGCTGGCGAACGCCGTGGCGACGACGCGTGCTGCTGCGCGTCCCCGGCCGCCTCTCGCGCTCAGGTCGAGGGCGCAAGCTCCACCTCCTGCCTGGCTCGCCGCTGCTGGAGTGAGCAGATCACAGCTTCGTGCGGTGTGGGGGTAAGGGGGTCGTGTCGGCGCGGGATGCTCGGCAGGGTGCACCGACGCGACGGCGGTGCGCATCGAGGGTCAAATCCGCCCGCCGGCGCTCTGGCCCGTCACCGAGCCCGAAATGTACGCTCAATCGTGAACGCCCACAGCAGCATCACCCCGAACATGTAAAGCAGAACCCACCCGCTGAAGTGCATCGGGTGCACGATCTCCAGCAGGCTGAACCCGACGGAGAGGAGAAACGTGGCTCGCGAGAGGATCTTCGTCTTCTTGCTCATCATGGCCATCCCCCGTACAGAGCTGCGCACAATCCACTGCAGACGAGGCCGAACGTGCTTTGGTCCGTGAGCGTGTCCGCCAGGATCAGGAACCCGCAGGGGATGCCCGTCTCCGGAACCGCACGCGCCAGCGGGTTGGCGCAGATGCCGGACCGCGCCAGCGTCCAGGTCAGCACGGCGGGAGCCGCGCACTGGGTCGTGCACTGCGTCGGGCCGCCAAAGAACTTCTGGAGCCTGGTCCTCAAGAAATGGCCGACCGAGCCGCTGAGCACGCCAGGCGCTGCGCGCAGGTCGGACACGGACGTGTGTGCTCCGGCGGTCTGACCGCCGTACCCGTGGCTGCCGCCGGCGCCGGTGGCGCCACCCGCTCCACCGCCGCCAGGCTGAGGAGGCCGAGGAATCGGAGGAGGCCCACCCGACCCTGGGCCGCCGCACACGGGCGCGCCGCCGCAGATGCAGCCGCGAGAAGAACCAGGAGGGTCAGCGCAATGACGGACGGCTTCAACGGCTGACGCTCCTCTGACTCTGGCTTTTCCGGTAGCGACGCCTCGTCGCCCGGCGAACGTCCGCGCCCGTCCCCGAGGCGCCGAGGATGCACGGCGGCGAGGCCACCGCCAAGCAAGCGGGGTTACGAGCCGAGACGCCGGTCCCGCAGGCAGGAGGCGCGGACGAGCGGGCGAGCGGCTCCCGCTTGTGGTTCGCCGCGGGTCGTGGTTCGTTCGCGCCATGCGTCTTGCATCCATCCTCGTCCTCTCGGCGCTCCCCGTCGTGCTCGCGGGCTGCGGCGGCTTCCACTCGTATCCGCTGGTCCCACCGCGGGACGGCCCGCGGTCCACCTTCCCCGGGATCGCCGCCTGCGCAGCCGCGCAGAAGCTCCAGGTCGCTCGGCACCCGGACTCGATCAACGTACAGGTCGATCCGGGCGTATGGGTGCAGTTGATGGATCAGCCGAGCGGCTTCAACATGGTCGTCGTCGTGACCCAGAGCTCTCCGGACGCCGACGCCCGCGCCGGCGCCGCCAAGGCGAAGGGCGACGCGCTGTACGCGTGCGCGCTCGCGCCGGCAGGCCCGCGCTGAGTGCCGCCGGAGCGCCGTGGGCGGCGCCAGCCCGTGTTAATGTGCACCGATGATGCTTCGTGCTGCTTCGCTCGGCTTGGTCGCGGCTTCGGTCCTCTTCGCGTGCGGTGGGAACGTGGTCCTCGACGCGGGCTCCGGCGGGACAGCGGGGAGCGGCGGAGGAACGGGGAGCGCAGGGAGCACCGGCGCCGGCGGTGCGCCGGCCGCGTGCCCGAGCTCGTCCGCGCCCGTGGACTTCTTCGATCTCCAGGGGAAATCCTGCACGGCCTCCGACCAGCCCTGCACGTTCAACAACGGCTGCGGCATCTGCTCCCTGAGCTGCATCAACGGCACATGGCAGCCGACGAACAGCACGGTTTGCCCGCCGTCCTCTTCGACCTGCTGAGCGCTCGAGGAGCCCCGAGGCGCTCCTCGGGCCCCCGCTTGCGTATCATCCCGCCCCATGCGCACCCCCGCCGCCCTCGCCCCGGCCACGCTCGCCGCGCAGGCGCTCCACACCATCGACCCCGAGACGCGCGCCCTCGTCCCGCCCATTCACACCGCCACCACCTACGCGCGCGACGCCGCGTACCAGCTCGTCGGGCCCGGCTACACGCGGGACGAGAACCCGACCTACGGCGCCGCCGAGGCGCTGCTGGCGCGGCTGGAGGGGGGCGCCGCGGCGCTGCTCTTCTCGTCGGGGATGGCGGCGGCCACCACGGCCCTCTCGGCGGTGCTCGCGCCGGGCGACCGCCTCGTGGCGTCGCGGGCCATGTACTTCGGACTGCGAGCGTGGATGGAGGCGTGGTGCGCGCGCTGGCAGGTCGAGCTGCGGCTCGTCGACGCCACCGATCTCGGCGCGGTGCGGGAGGCCCTGGGCGGCCGCGCGCGGATGCTCTGGATCGAGACGCCCGCCAACCCGACCTGGGACGTCGTCGACATCGCCGCGTGCGCCGAGCTCGCGCGCGCGGCCGGCGCGCTGCTCGGCGTCGACTCCACGGTGGCGACGCCGGTGCACACGCGGCCGATCTCCCTCGGCGCCGATCTGGTCATGCACTCGGCCACCAAGGCGCTCAACGGCCACGGCGACGTGCTCGCGGGCGCGCTCGTCACGCGCGAGGCGGACGCGCCCTTCTGGAAGGCGATCCGCGCGCTCCGCCACGATCAGGGCGCGGTCCTGGGCCCGTTCGAGGCCTTCCTCCTGCTGCGTGGCATGCGCACGCTCTACCTCCGCGTCCCTCGCCAGAGCGCGACCGCGCTCGCCATCGCCGCGCGCCTCCACGGCCACCCCAAGCTCGAAGCGGTGATGTACCCAGGCCTGCCCTCCCACCCCGGCCACGACGTCGCGCGGCGCCAGATGCAGGGCGGCTTCGGCGGGATGCTCTCCGTCCGCGTCCGCGGGGGCGCCGAGGCGGCGCTCACGCTGGTCTCGCGGCTCGGCCTCTGGCTGCCCGCCACGTCGCTCGGCGGCGTCGAGAGCCTCGTCGAGCACCGCGCCACCGCCGAGGGGCCGGCCACGCTGGCGCCGCCGGATCTGCTGCGGCTCTCGACGGGGATCGAGGAGCCGGGGGACCTGATCGACAATCTGATCCAGGCGCTCGGCTGAGCTTGCTATATGCCCGCGAGCTTCTTCACCATGACTTGACACCCGCAATCCGTGCCTTCGCTCTCACATTCGCTGGGCGCGAGCACCTTGAAGCCCTTCGACGCATACCATACCGCGGACGAAGCGGCCCCGATGACGTGCATCCACGGCATTCTACACTCCCGGTGCATCGCGTCCGCCTGGGCAATCAACGCTTCCCCCGCGCCCTTCACGGTCGGGTGACCGATGAGCCAGCGGATGCCGTGCCAGACCTTCTTGTACTCGACGGCGACGCTCAGCTCGTCGACGTGTTTCGAGGTCGTGAGCTGGTCCAGCGGGATTTCGACGAAGGGCCACATGATGAGGATGCCGATCACCTTCCCCGACTCGGAGTCGCTCACCTTCCACAGTGAGCACTCCTTCCTCCTGCCGTTTTTCTCGACGCTGGCGATCTCCGTCGCGACGTCCATTCCTTCGTCGATCGTATTCCAGTCGTCGCCCGAGCACCTGTCATCTCCCTTTTCGCTGCTCTTCCATGTCTCCCTCTCCGTTCGTTGTGCCTTGGCGAGCGACTGCCATTCTCCGAGGAGATGGAGCGCATCGCTCACGATCTTGGAGCCCTCCTCCCAGCCGTCGGTGTACTGCTCGACGCGGTGATGGCCCGTGCGAAACACGGCCCGCGTGGCGTTGTTGAAGCGGTAGGCCCGCTGGCCGCTCCCGGTCAGGACCTGCTGGAGGGCGGCACCGCAGATCTCGCACTCCCCGTTCATCAGGGGGATGCAGCTCCTGCGCTCGTTCTTGCGGACTCGCCACAGGTCGAACTGGCACATGGGACCATTACAGATCTCCGCGGCCTTGGCGCCGCACCCCTCCCTCTCGCAGACCAGGTCGTAGACAGCCTTTTTGTCGCAGATCTTGCAGGCCATCCGGAGATGGTACGCCCGTGTCGTCCGTCGAGACAACCCGCGCTCGAGCTTCGCCGAGCGCGGAGCCGAGTAGCTTCGACGACCTGGCCTTCCCCTGTCCTGCCCACGCCTGCCCCACCTTGCACCCCGACATCGCGAGCGGTACCACCTTCCCATGCTGGCACGGTCGCTGCGGTGGACGCGACGGCGCACGATCACGGCCCTCTCGTTCGCCGTCCTGATTCCGCTCGTCCTCGTGGCGCGGCCCCTCGTCTCGTACGCGCTCGTCGTGTCACGGAGCACCGGCGGGTTCGTCCCGACCCCCGCGGACGGGCGTGTCTTCTTCGAGCCGGGGGCGGAGGCGGAGGCCGCCGCCGTCGCCGAGGCGCTCCCCGGTGCCGTCGCGACCGTCGAGGAGGCGCTCGGGGGCCCCTTCGATCATCCGGTGAACGTGTACGTCTGCGCGTCGCCGGCGAGCTTCGAGCGCTTCACCGGAGGGGATCGCGCCTCTGGCACGACCCTGGGCGGGCGCCTCTTCCTCGCTCCCCGGCTCGGAGCCACGCCCGAGCGCGTGCCTAGGGTGCTCGCGCACGAGCTCACCCACCTCTACCTCTCCCGGCGCGAGGACGCGTTCGCGATCCACCGGATCCTCCCCCCGTGGTTCGACGAGGGGCTGGCCACCTGGGCCTCGGGAGGAGGCGGCGCCGAGGGCGTCGGCGAGGACGAAGCGGCGCAGGCCATCCGCCAGGGAAGGAGCATCGTCCCCGGCTTGCCCACCCTCTGGATGCGCGGGGGCACCGCCTCGTCGTTCGGCCTCCAGACGCACATGTTCTACCGGCAGAGCGCCATGTTCGTGGGCTACCTGCACGACCGTGACCCGGCCGCGTTCGGCCGCATGATCCGCGCCCTCGAAGCGGGCGAGCCCCTCGCGCGAGCCCTCCCCGCCGCGTTCGGCGCCGGTCTCGCCGCGGTGTGGGACGATTTCGTCGGCAAGCTCGCAGGACGCTGACACGGCGAGCACGGGGTGGATCGAATCCACAGGTCGGCCGTACACCAGCGCATGACGTTCGCTCGTCCCCTCGCCGCCGCCGCAGTCGCCCTCCTCGTCGCCGGGCCCGCTTGCGGCCAGCCGCCGATCAAGCCCGCGGACGCGACGAAGCTCGCGCAGAGCTTCCTGGCTTCGCTCCAGGCCCAGGACGCACCCGGCCTCGCCGCCCTCATGGACGTACCGTTCCACCAGCTCGGCGCGTGGGTCGCGGGGCCGCCCGCTCTTGGGGGCATGACCAAGTGCCGGATGCTGGCGAGCGACGATGTTGAGAAGCAGAAGCTCGCGGCCTGCCTCGCGAAGGACACCGTCTCCGCGCACATGCTCCCGAACCCAATCCCTGGAACGTGGTCGATCGTGAAGGCGTCCGAGGAGTCCGCGTGGTTGAAGCAGCAGCTCGGCGCCGATCTCGGAAAGGTCGGGTCCGACGTCGTCATCGCCAGGTTCGACAAGGACACGGGCGACCGAGCGCAGTACTTCGTGGGCGTCGGGCGTGACGCCTCCGGGCACCTCGTCGTGAAGCACTTCGCCGTCACGTGGATCCCCCTCGGCGAGTGAATTGAGTGCTCCTCACACCGCGAGGAATGCTCCTGCCGCGGGAGGCGTAAGCCTTGCGATGCTTCGCCTCCCTCGCCCAGGTCCCGCGAAGGATCGATGCCGCGATGCACGTCCTGCGATCGCGCACCGTGGCCGTTTTCCCCGATGGCGCCCTCGCCGCGCAAAGTCCCGCCGCCGCGTTCTACGCCCGCTCCCCGGGAGTCCTTCCAGGTGCGCCTCCCGAGCTGCGTTCGCTGCGGGTGCGAGTCGGCCTGGGTGCGGCGGTGGGCGCCGCCACCACGAACGCGGCTGCATCGTGCCGCACTTCCTACCGCCGTACTGCCCCGACGCGAACCGCATCGAGCGTGTGCGGCAGGGCCGCCTTCGCGGGGGAGCGGTCGGGCACGTGCATGGTGGCAAGCTCCAGGAGCGCGAGCCGGTCGCCGACGGGGACGATCGCCTCCGGCCTGCTCTGGACGCAGGCACGATCCTCGGGACGCTTGCCTCTACGTTTCACCTTGAAGGCGAGCTGCCAGGCCGACGCGGGGGCGATCGGCTACCTGTTCCAGTACGGCACCGATTCCAGCCACCCGGAGAGCTGGGCGCCGCCCGCCCAGATGCGCGGCCACACGTTCACGCTCCGCAACCTGCCCGTCGGGCAGCTGCTCTGCGTGCGCATCGCGGTCCTCCGCCGCGGCTCGGTGCAGGGGGCGTGGTCCATCGTCCTGCAGGCGACCGTGCGCTGACGCGGCGCGGGATCCTCGAGCAGCCTCCTTCCCGCACCCGAACCCGATCCGCTGGGATCGGGTTCGGGCGCATGGAAGTCGATGGCAAGCCTCCACGACGCGATCGAAGACCGCGTTCGGCTGACCAGAGGCCCCCGCGTTCGCACTCGATCGACTGCTCGAGGCGAGAGTATCCGACCCACCATGACAAGGTGAGACAATCTGGGGCAAGGTGATGCAGTGGATCACCCATGTGCCTGCTTGGACTGATTCATTTCCAACTTTTCGTGACGGATTCCAGAAGCCGCGGCAACCCATCATCGGCTATTTCTTTGCGCAACATCGTCCAAGGAGGAGCTCATGATCGTCTCCACGAGCTTGCTGGCTCGGCTCGGTGCAGTCTGTCTCTTCGGCCTGCAGGGCATCGCGCTCGGGCTCGTTGCCGGCGAAGCCCGTGCAGCGATCTGGCACTGCAACATCGTTGACGGGTTCGGGTCGACGAACGTCGGCCACACGAGCAACCCCGTGAGCGAGCTTCCCACCGCGCTCAACTTCCTCGGCGAGGCCGTCCCCCTCTACACGCGCACGGACAGCACTTCGGTCCAGCACCTCCGAGCCGGCGCCGGGAACTCTTGCGTGAGCGGCGACACCGATCCATTCAGCGTGTTCGACGTCGCCCCCGGCAGCAACGTGTCCGAGGCTGATCCCTTCGGGCTGAGCAGCCCGTTCTGGTTCGGCTACGTGGACGCGTACGGCGGCGGAATTCATGCCCTTCAGGGGAACGTCGCTTCCGCGCCGCTCATCGCGAACTTGCCGGCAGGGGCCACCGAGATCGATCCGCCGGCGATGGCGGCGGGCACGGACAACCTGCCCTTCCTGTTCTACACCGTCTACGACTATCCGCACCCGTTCGACACGACGACGTTCTGGATCCATTACAACGGCTCGACATGGAGCACGCCCGCCGTCCTCACGCAGGGGACCTACATGGATGACCCCGGTACGGAGCCCGGTCTGACGGCGGTGCAGTTCAACGGAGCGGTGTGGGTGTTCGGCCTCGACCGTGGCACCGAAAGCCTCGGGGCCTGGCAGTCGAATGGGACGCAGTTCGTTCCAGGGGGAATGGACAATACCCCGTGGATCGATGGATCGGCGACGGCAGGCCTGAGCGGTGGCGCCGGGCAGACGACCGACTTCGCCGGAAGTCGTGTCTCGGCGATCGTCTCGGGCAGCGTCGTATACGTCTTCTATAGCAGCTCGCTCGGGGTCCGCGTCGCTTCCTTTTCTACCACCGGCTGGTTCTCGGGTATCTGGTTTGCGGCGACCTTGGACGCCTCCTCGTTCATCCTGTGGCCGGTCGCACCGACCATCATGCCCGGTTACGGTCTGCAGATCTATTACGTGGACGAAACGACGCACGTGCTCAGGCAGAGCACGCTCACGAACGGCGTTTGGGGGGGAGGCGTCATCGACGGCACCACCACGGGCTCGAACTGCGCGGGCCACGGCGCGACCGGAGACCATGTTACCGGACCCGTCAGCGCCGTGATCCGCAGCAGCTGCTCGACCACCGGGCCCTACGTCTTTTACGGCGACGCCACGACGAATGCCCTCCGCGAGGCGTTCTGGCGGTGACTGTCCCGCGAGGCGCACGGCGCGCTGACGAAAGAGCAGCACGCTCATGGCGAAAGGCACCCTCCCCCACTGGCCGATCGCCGCCGCCCTCCTCGCGGCCCTCGGCACCGCTCTCGGGCGGCGTGGTGTCCTCGAGCCTTCTGGAGTTCCGCCTTGCCAGTCGGAGGCCTACCGCCTCGCGCTCTGCGCCCGCTGCCGTGTGCAGCTCCGGCTGTGAACTTCACCGGCACCAGTGCGCTCTTCACCGGTGAACTTCACCGAATTCCCGCGGGTTCACGCGATCATCAACACCAGGCGGGCCGCGACGACGGCGCGCGCCAGCGGGAGATTGCGGATCCCGGCGAGGCGGTCCGCCAGGGACACGGGCACAGCCTCCAGTATGTACGATGCCGCGCGGGCCGGCACGCCCCTCGGTGGCCGCGCTGTTCGCACCGATCCCGAGCGGGGCGGACCGTTCGGGCGTGGACGACGATTCGTCGGACGTCTCCGGGGGATTCGACTAGAGTCGGCGCTCATCGGAGGCCCCAGATGACACGTGGCCCGCTTCTCTTGATCGGTGCGCTGGCGTTGAACGCGATGGTCGCCTGCTCGACCCAGCACGCGGCCGGCACGGGCGCCGGAGGTGCCGGTGGCGCCGGAGGCGAGCACGCCGGGACCGGCGGCGATGCCGGGACCGGGGACGCAGACGCCGCTCCCGTCGACATGCCGGGCCCCGACGCGACGGTCGTGGCGTTCGACAACACGCTGATCTGCTTCGGATCGGGGGGCGATGGCCCGTGCTCGCGCACGCAGGACGCGCAGGTGACGTTCCCGGCCACGGGCACGTACAGCCAGATCCTCCTGCACCTGACGCTGAGCTGCCCGGCCGGCGGGTGCGATCCCTGGGACCGCATGGGGTCCATCGATCTCGTCGGCACGGCCCCCGCCGACGGCGGCGCGCCCGACGCCGCGGCGGTCGAGACGCTCACGGAGATCGGCCGCTTCATCACGCCGTACGGCATCACCCCCGGCACGAACAAGCCCCCGGCCTGGGACATCGACGTCACGGAGCTGCGGCCCTTGCTCACCGGCAAGGTGACGGTCCGCGCCTTCATCGACACGTGGGTGCCTCAGGGCAACCCCGGCGCGTACGGCGCCGGCTGGGTGCTCGGCGCCACGTTCGAGATGACGGGAGGGACACCCGCGAAGGTGCCGGTCTCCGTGACGCCCATCTGGGTCTGGAAGACGACCAACAAGGAGCCCGTCGGCACGGTCTACGGCGACCCGAGCCAGCCCATCTCGGAGAACCTCCCCCCGCAGGCCGTCTCGCTCCCCACGGGCGCGACGTCCTACGGCGTCCGCTCCACCATCACGGGGCACGGCCAGGGCAACCTCGACAACTGCTCCGAGTTCTGCCCCCAGGAGCACACCTGGCAGGTGGGCAAGACGCCGAACGAGGCGAAGGTCTGGCGGACGGACTGCGCCAAGTACCCCAGCAGCGGCACCTACCAGTACTCCCGCGCGGGCTGGTGTCCCGGCGCGTACGTCATCCCCTGGGACTTCGACGTGACCTCGCAGGTCGGCGCCGGCCCCACCGTCGACGTGACGTACTCGGTGTCGTCCTACCTCAACACGTGCAACGGCAGCGCGCCCGACGGCGGGCTCTGCACGGGCTGCGGCGCCGGCGAGAGCTGCGCGTACGACGGGAGCGATCACACGCAGCCGTTCTACTACGTGCAGAGCCTCCTGATCGGCTTCCGCTGAGGGGCCGGAGCGGCGGCCGAGGTCCTGAAATCGCCGCGGGGTGTTCAGTTGGACACAGGGGTGCGAGCAGCTCCGGCCCGCAACGGACGGGGCCTGCGCGCCTACGCGACCACGGCGGTGGCGAACCCGCCCCACGCGCGCTTCGCGTCCGTGTCCTGGCCGAGGGTGCGGTGCTCCAGGAGGGAGAGGCCGCAGGACCGGAGCAAGGCGGCGAGGTTCTCCCGCGACGGGGGCGTGCTGTCGACGCCGAACTTCAGCGGCTCGCCGGCGGCCCGGGTGGTGGCTCTCGCGAACCGCCAGTAGGGCGCCCGCGACGCGATCGCTTCGTCCGTGAAGTAGTCGAACGCGACGACGTTCCCCCCGGCGGTGCTCGCGATCTTGCGGAGCGTGGCGACGACGGCCTCTCGATCGAGGTACATCGTCACGCCCTCCCACAGGAAGAAGGCCGGCTGGCCGCGGTCGAAGCCGGCCTCCGAGAGCCGCGCGAGCCAGTCGTCCTTCTCGAAGTCGGCGGCCACGAACGTGACCCCGGTCGCGTCGATGCCCGCCTTCTGGAGCAGCTCGCGCTTCACCGCCTGCGTCCTCGGCATGTCGACCTCGAACGCGCGGGCCCGCGTGCCGGTCTCGGGCCGGTACGCCCGCGTGTCGAAGCCGGCGCCGAGGATGACGAGCTGCCGGATGTCTTTCAGGTGCCTGGCGACCGCGTCGTCGAAGAACGCCACCCGGGCAGCCGCTTCGTACTTCTCCGGGACCTCGCCCTCGAACGGGTACCTGTAGGCCCTCGGCACGTAGCCGGTCAGCGCGTGGGCGAGTAGCATCGGGCCCGCCGAGAGGCGCACGCCCAGCGGGGAGACGTTCGGCAGCACCGTCATGAGGCGCCTGGCCGCCTCGTCCTCGCGGGTGCCCAGCATGTGCTCGGTGAAGCGCGCGGCGAGCGGCCCTTGCGCCGTCGTCGAGATGCCCGATCGGCGCCCCGCGGCGATGATCTTCCCGGTCCAGAGGACGTAGCCCGTCAGCGTGACGGGGAACAGCAGGGCGTTGAGGCAGTGGTAGGCGGTGGACGCGACGAGCTTGTGCATGTTCGGGTCACTGGCAGGTGTTCAGCAGGACACCCACGGTCTGGCTGAGGGCGCTCACTCCCGCGAGATCGGGCCTGCCGTCGCCGTTCAGGTCCACGGCCACGACCGACGTGGGCAAGCCCGACGTGGGGTAGTCGATCCTGGGGGCGAGGGTGCCGTCGCCGTCGTTCAGGAAGACGCTGACGCTGCCGTTCTCGTCGTAGTTGGAGACGGCCAGGTCGGGCTTGCCGTCTCCGTTCAGGTCCGCCGCCGCGACCCAGGAGGGGCCCATACCCGCGGGATAGTCGACCTTGGGAGCGAACGTGCCATCGCCCGCGCCCAGGAGCACGCTGAGGGTGGCGTCCTTCTGGTTGACGACGGTCAGGTCGGGCTTGCCGTCGCCGTTCAGGTCCACCGCCACGGTCAGTTGAGGCTTGTGGCCCGTCGGGTACTGGGCCTCTGCCGAGAAGGTGCCGTCGCCCTCGTTCAGGAGCACGCCGACGGTGTTGCCGTTGATGTGAGTAACGACGAGATCCGGCCTGCCGTCGCCATTCACGTCCACTGCCAGGATCGCGCCGGGCTGCGGGCTCGTGGGGTGCTCGACGCTCGGGAGGAAGGTGCCGTCACCCTTGCCGATCAGCACGCTCACGCTGCCGCCCGAGTAATCCGCGACGACGAGATCCGGCTTGCCATCGCCGTTCACGTCCGCCGCGGCGACCCCTGTAGGGCGCTTGCCCGCGGGGTAAATGACGGTGTTGGCAAAGGTGCCGTCGCCCTGGTTGAGCAGCACGCCCACGTTGCCCTCACCGTCCTGGGGGTACAGGATGAAGGTGAGGGCGAGGTCGGGCCTGCCGTCGCCGTTCAGGTCTGCGATCGCGAGCGCGGAGGAGGCGGGTGCATCCGCGTTGGGGTAGGCGATCGGGGTGCCGAAGGTGCCGTCACCCTGGTTGAGCAGGACTTCCACGGTGCCGGCGTTGCTCTCGAGCGCGAGGGCGAGGTCGGGACTGCCGTCGCCGTTCAGGTCCGCCGCCGCGAGCGCGCCGTTCGCGCCGGCGAGGTAATCGACCTCGGGGGCGAAGGTGAGCGCCCCGGTACACGCGGGCGCGACGCACGTCCCGGCGACGCAGCTCGCGCCCCCGCTGCACACGAGGGGGCTCCCGCCGCCGCAGACGCCGGCCTGGCAGGTCTCGCCCACGGTGCAGGCGTCGCCGTCGGTGCACGGGGTGCCATTCGCCACCGGCTCGTGGACCGGAACGCCGGCGCTGCAGACGTCGTTGGTGCAAGGATTGCCGTCGTCGACGGGGATGCAGGACGCGCCCCCCGCGCCGCCCACGCCCGGCGCGCCCCCAGCGCCGCCCACGCCCGGCGCGCCCCCAGCGCCCCCGAAGCCCGGCGCGCCCGCGGCGCCGCCCACGCCCGGCGCGCCCGCGGCGCCGCCCGCGCCCGGCGCGCCGCCGCTCCCGATCGGGCCTGCGTCGGGCATGCCGCCCGTGGTGCCGCCCGACGCGCGGAGGGACGACCTCCCGCCGCACCCGAGAACCATCACGCCGATGCCGAATATGAGGGCCCGCATTCGTCGATGGTACCGCAAGCCGCCGCATCGGCGAGCAGGCGTCGCTGATCCCGTCACCTCGGCGACGGGCGGAGCTGCACGGCGCTCGCGCTACTCGGCGTCGAAGCTGAACGCGACCGTGCTGGCGCTGGAGCTGTCGCTGGTGCGGGCGGTGATCGCGAAGACGGTCTTGTCGTTGTTCGTGATGTAGGAGCCCGTCAGATGCAGCTCGGGCGGCACACACTTCATCTCGATATTGTTCCAGAAGCCGTACAGCTTCCACGGCTCACCGCCGTTGTTGAGGATCCAAGTGTCATTGGGCTCATCCGCGGACCATGCGTAAACCCCCAGGAACGTATTGGGACTTACGCAGGCGGCCTCGGTCGCCGGCGGGGTGCTCGTCCACTTGAAGTCGACTCCGGTCGTCATGGTGAGATCGTCGATCAGGACGACGATACCCTTGTAACAGTCGGTCGCGGTCCAGCCGTCACTCTCCGAGAAGCTGCCGGTGTGGCCGTAATGGAAATCGGGGGTGCTGCCGACGCAGGTGGTGTCCCACGCCTCATGCGCGGCGGCGACGATCTCCGGCTCGTCGGGCTGCTGCACGGCACACCCCGCGAGACCTAGCGCGAGGGCCGCGACTGTAGACACGACGACAAACGGTTGGGTCGCAAGGCTCTGCATAGACGGTATCCTTTCTCGACGCGGGGCGCTTCGACGCGCTCCGGTTACCATTGCCCACATGTCGGTGCTCCACGGGCCTGCGTTGGCGGACCCCTGCTCCAGAGCGCAGTTCGACGGATTTTTGTTACGTCCTTCACGGATGCTTTTTCAAGTGAAAAGCAGCGGGGCAGTCTTCCTGGAGCGCGGCCCCGCCCCGAGCCCCTCGACGCCCCGCACCAACCGCGCTACGTCGCGCGCGCCGGCCTGCCGGCTCCCCAATGGAAGACGAGCTCCGCTTCTACGTCGATCGCCGCGGCAAGGTGACGGGCCCCGTCACCGACGACCAGGTCCGCGAGGCGATCCGCGACGGCGAGCTCGCCCCTCCTTCCCGCGTTCGCCTCGCCGGGACGGAGCTGCTGGGCCTCCCCCCGCGCCTTCGTCGCCCTCGCCCGCGCCCCCGGCGCCGGCCGCCCCGAGGCGCCCTCGGCACCGACCGCCGTCGCCTCCGCGCTCCCGCCCGAGCTCGCCACCGCCCCCGAGGCCCTGCGCGAGGCCCTCCTCTTCTGGCTCCACGAGGGCGACCTGCTCGTCGGCCCGCTCAGCGGCGAGCGCATCCGCCAGAGCCTCGAGGTCGGCCTCCACCGCGACGCCGCGGCCCTGCTCGTCGGCGAGGGCGCCTGGTTCCGCGCCGCCCTCCTCGTCCCGCGGCACGATCCCGCCGCCGTCCCCGCCGTCCCCCAGCAGCCCCCCCAGGCCGCGCGCGAGCCGTCCGTGCCGGGCCGCGATGCGCTCCTGCCCCGGGTCGCCGCCAGCAGTGCGCCCGGTAGGCCTGCCCCTTCGTCATCGCCCCGCGCCCCGCAGCGCGCCCTCTACCCGAGCAGCGCCCGCGTCACGCCCCAGGCCGGCAGCCCGATCTCCGTCTTCCGCTGCCCCATCTGCCTGGAGCGCATCCCCGCCGTCGCCACCTGCCCCGAGTGCGGCGAGCTCACCCTCCCCGCGGGCCCTCCGTCCACGAGCGGCGCCCCCTCCATCCCCGACGATCTCCCCGGCCAGAGCTTCCTCGCCATGCACTGGCGGCCCATCGTCACGGTGGGCGCCATCACCAGCCTCGTCTGCACCGGCATCGCCCTCCGCCACCTCGCCCCTGGGCGCTTCACGCCCCCGCCGCGCGCCGCCACGCACGCCGCCGCCGCCGCGTCCCCCGCCGGGTGCAGCACCCCGTGCTGGAGCGGCGAGGCGTGCCAGGCCGGCCGCTGCACCTGGCAGGCGCCGAACGACGTCACCCACGTCGCCGCGCACGCGGAGCCCACCGTCGCCGGGCCCACCCCCCTCCCGCGCGACGCCTCGGACGCGATCCCCCTCGACGGCGAGCGCTTCGCCGTCTCGCTGCTCACCGGCCTCCAGATCTACAACGCCCGCACCGGCAACGTCCTCGGCCTGGTCACGGACGCGCCGCAGTCGCTCCGCCTCTTCCGCGTCGGCCCGACCCTCTACGCCACCGCCCCGCAGCGCATCTTCGTCATCGACGCCGCCACGACCCGCCTCCTCAAGACGATCGAGACCGGCACCGTGGTGGGCGAGGTCACCGTGGGCGCCTCGGGCCGCCGCGCGCTCGCGTCCCTGCCCAGCGCGCACGCCGTCGCCGTGCTCGCCACCGAGTACAACGCCGAGATCGACCGCATCCAGTTCGGCGACGATCCCGTCGGCCCCGTCCGCACCGACGACACCGGCAAGCGCGCGCTCACGACCACCGGCCAGGTCCCCCTCCCCGGCCTCCCGCAGCAGAAGGACGGCGCCGTCTACGCCTTCGACCCGAGCCGCCTCGCCTCCGCGCAGGACCGGGTGCGCGCCTCGATGGTCGGCAACCCCGTGAGCGTGCTGATGACCCCGGACGGCGAGGCCAGCTACGTCGTGCTCCGGGCGGAGGATGCGATCGTCCCGCTCACCTGGCTCCCTTCGGGCGCGGTGCGGGAGGAGGCCCGCATCCCGACCTGCCACGAGCCCGAGCAGATCGAGCTGGTGCGGCGCGGGCGGCTCGGCGTGGTGCGCTGCAACGAGGGCCGCGCCATCGAGGTCTTCGACCTGAGCAAGCGGGAGATGCTCCGCCACGTGCCGTTCAACGCCCGCGTGGCCGACCTTGCCATCGCGCCCGACGGCCGGCAGGCCATCGTCGCGCTGCCCGCGGAGGGCACGGGCTTCGTCGGCATCGTGGACCTGGACACGTGGGACGTGCGGATGCTCCCGGTCGGCGCCGAGCCGACGCGCGTCCGCCTCTCGCCCGACGGCTCGATGGCGCTCGTGCTCTCCGACCGGTCCAAGGTCGCGTGGGTGATCCGGTGACGGAGACAGGCGTCGTGTCCGAGAAGCGGGTCCCCTGCCCCAGGTGCAAGGCCCCGATCGTCGAGGGCGCCCGCAAGTGCCGCGCCTGCAAGGCATGGCTCGACGGCCGCGACAACCCTCCGCGCACCCCGCGCGCCGCCATCATCGTGCTCACGGCCGTCTCGACCGTGATGGCCGTCCTCATCTCGAGCCGCGAGTCCCCGGTGGGCGACGCCCCGCCCCTGACCAAGCTGGGCACCGACACGGCGGACGCCGGCGCCGGCCAGCCGCCGCCGAGCCCCGGCGCCATCGGCCCCGAGATCGAGGCCGAGCCCGAGCCCCCGCCGCCGGACCCGAACCGCCCCTGGCACGCGCGCGAGATCAAGATCGGCGAGGTCCACCCCCTCGACATCGCGTGGAGCCCGAGCGGCCAGTCGCTCTACGTCAGCGCCGACGACGCGACGCTGCGCGAGTACAAGATCAAGAACGGCGATCTCGTCCACCAGGCGTCCGTCCCCGCGCAGGGCGACGACATCCGCCTCCTCTTCGGCCGCTGGGTCGCCGTCCTCCGCCACCACGACGCCGCCCGCATCCCCGTCATGGACACGACGACGTGGGACCGCGACCCCACCCTGCTCGACGTCGGCGCGAGCCCCGGCGACATCATCGAGCTGCCCGACGGCCGCAGCGTCGTCGCCGCCTCCATCGAGGGCAAGCGCGTCACCCGCTTCGACCTCGTGACGGGCACCCGCATCGCCGACATCACCCTCCCGCACGCCACGGGCGCCCTCTTCCTCGTCCGCGCCGAGAACCGCCCCTACGTCGCCGCCCTCGGCGCGCTCACCCACGCCGGCCAGCCCGCCGGCGCCTGGATCGACCTCTTCGACCCGAGCGAGGGCCCCTTCGGCGCCACCCGCCGCAGCATCTCGGTCGGCCGCGCCCCCCGCCTCGGCGCCGTCACCGCCGACGGCGGCGACCTCTTCCTCCCCGACCGCGTGTCCAACACCGCCATGCTCCTCCACGTCGCCGGCACCACCGAGGCGCGCGAGGTGTCCGTCGACTCGTCGCCCGAGGCGGGCTTCCTGATGGACGACGACCGCTACGGCGTCACCATCAACAGCGGCGGCCGCACCGCCACCGTCATCGCCCTCCCCCCGCACGCCGGCGCCGCCGGAAAGCCCGCGAAGATGGAGGTGCGCACCACCCTCATGCTCGGCGGCGCCCCCTGCTCGGGCGCCGTCTCGCCGGACCGCCGCACCCTCTTCGTCTCGCTGGGCGGCACCGAGCGGCCCCCGAAGGGCACCGGCGTCGAGATCATCGCGGGCGACCCGCCCAAGGTGGTCGGCACGCTGCCGACCGGGAAGGGCGCCTGCGCCGTGGCGGTGTCCAAGGACGGGGCGCGGGCCGCGGTGGCCTCGTACTACAGCAAGTCGATCACGATCCTGGAGCAGTAGAGCCCGCTTCCGTCCGGCGCGACCCTTGCAGCCCGTGCGGCCCGCCGAAGCGGCGGCTCTCCGCTGCACCGGACGCAGCCGGCCACCGCTTCCGCGCGGGGGAAGCGATGAACCTCATCGAGTCGGCCCTGGGCTACGTGGGCCCGTGGGTGATCCAGAAGGCGAGCGCGCTCGTGGGCGAGAGCCCGGAGGGCACACAGAAGGCGCTGGAGACGGCCGTGCCGGCCATCGTCGCCGGGCTCGCCAGCGAGGGCTCCACGCCCGGGGGCGCGAAGAGCCTGGCGCGCACCATCGAGGACGCCGGCCTCGTCGGCCCCGCGCAGGTCGTGACCGAGCGGCTGAGCGCCTCGAGCGGCGAGGAGCTGAATCTCGCTCGGCAAGAACCTGCTCACCCGCATCTTCGGCGGGAGGACGAGCGCCGTCACGGACGCGGCCGCGGCAGCGTCCGGCGTGGGTCGGTCGTCGATGGCGTCGCTCCTCGGGCTCGCGGGGCCGCTGGTCCTCGGCGCGCTGGGGAGCCGAATCCACGAGCGTGGCCTGGACGCGACGGGCCTCGCCCGGTTCCTCGGCGCGCAGCAAGAGGCGGCGACGAAGAGCCTCCCCCGGTCCGTGTTCGGCGCGATCGCCGGCCCGCCGCCCGGGGCGCCCCCTCCGCCCATCCAGCGGACGGTGCCGCACCCGATGCGCTCGGGCACCCAGTGGGCCTGGCCGCTGCTCATGATCATCCCGCTGGCGCTCGTCCTCGGGCTCGTGCTCCGCAGGCCCGGCACGCGGCGCGAGTGGCCGACCAATCGCCGCCTCGGGGTGGGCGTCACCCAGCCTGCCCAGCCGCGGGAGACAATCGAGCCCGCCGCGCCCCGGACGCGGATCGGCAGCGAGATGGAGCAGTTCCTCGCGGCCCCCGAGGGAACGAACACGTCGAGGCGCTTCGTCTTCGACCACCTCAACTTCGACTACGCCACCGCCAACCTCACGCACGACTCTCTCCCCACGCTCGACAGCGTGGCCGAGGTCCTCCGGGCGTACCCGGACAGCACCGTCCTCGTGGAGGGGCACACCGACTCGACGGGCGACCCGACGGAGAACGAGCGCCTCTCCCGCGAGCGTGCCGACGCCGTGAAGAGCGCGCTGATCTCCCGCGGCGTGGCGGCCGATCGCATCGACACGGCGGGGATCGGGCAGGCTCGGCCCATCGACACGAACGACACGGAGGAGGGGCGCGCGAGGAACCGGCGGACGGAGCTGGTCGTGACGAAGCGCTGACGGCGGGGCTCAGCGCACGGTCATGCCGAGCGCGCTCGCGAAGAAGGCGTAGAGCTTGGCGCTCTGATCGATCTGGCTCGTCATCGTCGTGCCGCCGCCGTGGCCGGAGGTGGTCTCGACGCGCAGCAGGATCGGCGCCGGGCCCGCCTGCGCGGCCTGGAGCGCGGCCGCGAGCTTGTACGAGTGGAGCGGCGCGACGCGGACGTCGTGGTCGGCCGTGACGATCAGCGTCGCCGGGTACTGCGCGCCGGGGTGGACGTTGTGCAGCGGCGAGTACGCGTAGAGCGTCTTGAAGTCGGCCGGATCGTCGGGCGAGCCGAACTCGCCCGACCACCCCTTGCCCTGCCCGAAGAGCGTGAAGCGCAGCATGTCGTGCACGCCCGCGAGCGGCGCCGCGGCGCCGAAGAGGTCCGGGCGCTGCACGAGGACCGCGCCGACGAGCAGCCCGCCGTTCGACGCGCCGAAGACGCCGAGCTTCGCGCGCGACGTCACGCCGCTCGAGACCAGGTACTCCCCCGCCGCGATGAAGTCGTCGAACACGACCTGCTTGTGCTCGCGGCTGCCGGCGCGGTGCCACGCCTCGCCGTACTCGCCGCCGCCGCGGAGGTTCGCGACCGCGAGCACGCCGCCGCGCTCGAGCCAGGCGATGCTCGGCGCCTCGAACCACGGCGTGATGGAGATGCCGAAGCCGCCGTACGCGTAGAGGAGCGTCGGGTTCGACCCGTCCATCGGGAGCCCCTTCTTCGCGACGACGAACATCGGCACCTTCGTCCCGTCCTTGCTCGGGTAGAAGACCTGCTTCACCTCGAACTGCGCGGGGTCGAACGCCAGCTTCGGCGCGCGCCAGGGCGTGCTCTTGCCGGTCGCGAGATCGAGCCGGTAGACCGCGCCCGGGACGGTGAACGACGTGAACCAGTAGAAGACCTCCTTCGCGTCCCGCGGGCCGTCGAAGCCGGCGACCAATCCGATCCCCGGCAGCTCGACGTCGTGGAGCTTCGTGCCGTCGAGCGCGTACTCGGCGACGGCGTGGTGCGCGTCCTTCAGCGTCGTCACGAGCAGCTTCCTGCCGGCGAGGACGGCGGAGTCGATCGCCGAGTCGCCCTCCGGCACGATCGTCTTCCACCTGGGGTCGCCCTTGGCGCGCGCGTCGACGGCGACGATCTTCTTCTTCGCCGCGCCGGCGTTGGTCTTGAAGAAGAGCGTGGCCCCGTCGTTCCCGACGAGCTCGTACTCGGCGTCGAACTTGGGGACGATGGCGCGGGGCTTCGCGTTCTTCGCCCGCGCGGGAAGGACCACGATCTCCTCGACGTCGCGATCGCCCACCTCCCCGTCCCCGATCGCGATCACGAGGAACGCCCCGTCGTCCGTGAGGTGCGGCTCGAACTGCCACGTCGGGTGATCCGCCGCCTCGTAGACGACGCGGTCGCTCGCGACGGGCTGCCCCACGACGTGCAGGAAGACCTTGCAGTCGTGGTCGGTCTCGCTCAGCTCCTTGCCCGCGGGCGGCGCCGGGAACCGGCTGTAGAACACCGCCTTCCGGTCGGGGGTGATCTGCGGCCGGTAGTACTTGATCTCGGAGAAGCTCGTCGCCGAGGTCCTTCCCGGCGTTCACGTCGCGGACCCGCCACTTCTGCCAGTCGCCGCCGCCGATCGCGAGGCCGTAGGCCATGAGCGCGCCGTCGGTGCTCCACGACGTGCCGATCCACGCGAGCTTGCCCCCGTCGGAGATCGTGTTCGGGTCGATCAGCACCGCCGGCGTCGCGTCGACCGACGGCGCGATCATCAGCACGGCCTGCTCGGCGGCCCCGTCGTGGTACCCCCACTCGTAGCGGCGCCCGTGCTGGACCGGCGTGGAGTACGTCGCGTGCTTCGTCAGCTCCGCGATGCGCGCGCGCAGCGCGTCGCGCCCGGCGATCCCCTCGACGAACGCGTCGGTGACCCGGTTCTCGGCGTCGACCCACGCCCGCGTGGCGGGCGCGTCGAGATCCTCGAGCGGCCGGTAGGGGTCGGGCACCTTGGTGCCGTGGTAGTCGTCGACGACGTCCGCGCGCGGCGCCGCCGGGTAGGCGAAGGCGCCGGCCGGTGCCCGCGCGGCCGAGGCGGAGAGCGCGGGCGCCGAGGCGACGACGCTCGGCGCAGGCGGCTCCGGCGAGGGCGCGGCGGCCGCGCAGGCGGAGATCAGCGGGACGACGGCAAAGAGCGATCGGGCGCGCATGGCGGGGGCACCGTAGCAGCCCGAGGAAGAAACCCCGAGAGAGACCGCAAGGGCGCGAGGGGCGCAAGGGAAAGGGGAAATTGACCTGAATCCTTGCGTCCCTTGCGCCCTTGCGGTGCGACGAGGGAGCCGGGCACCGTGAAGCTGATGGCGAAGGCCGTGCGCCGTGGCGCCGCCTACCAGTGGGAGATGTCGGCGGACGGCGGCGTCACCTGGGTGTCGATCGGCATCACGACGATCGCGGACACCAAGGTCCCGGGCCTCACGCGGGGCGCGACGTACATGTTCCGGCTCAGGAGCACCGTCGGCCGGGTGACCAGCGGGTACTGCGATCCGATCAGCTACATGGCCGTGCACTGATCCTCGGCGGTACGCGCTCAGCGGGTTGGGTCGGTGGGCAGGCCGAGGAGCGGGTACGGCCGCGGAGGCGCTCGGTGCCGGAGCGGGTGCGCCGCCCCGGCAAGCCGCTCTCCCGAACCTCTGAGATCCTGACGCGGGCGTCCCCCGTGACTGACCGTCCCAGCGTCCCGTGGGCATGGCCGTGGCCGTGGCCGGCTTCTCCCGTGCCCCGGATCCGGAGTCGGGGCACGGGCAGATCGGCCACGGCCACGCCCACGGGGAGAGGCACGGCCTCCGGTCAATCTTTTCCGGACAGGAGGCAACGGGAAATGACCGGGAAACCAGAGGGCCACGCCGCGCTTGTCAGGATCTCAGAACCACCCGGCAGGCTGGCCAGGATCTCCCCCTCCACGGCCGCGTAGTCCACCTCCACGTCGAGCCGCGCCAGGACCGAGTAGAACCCGAGCTGGAGCCGGTTGAAGAACAGCCACTCGGCCGGCAGCGGCGCCCACTCCTTGCGTGAGCCGAGCGCCATCTTGCGGGTGTTCTCCCGGATGCCGTCGAAGAGCGTGCGGCAGAAGGCGTGGGTGATGCGGTAGGGGCCCCGGGCGCGGATGGGCTCGAAGCACTGGAGCAGGTAGTCGTGGGCGAGGCGGCGGTGCTCGCCGGCGGCGGGGACGTCGAGCATCGAGCACGCGCGGGCCAGGAACGTCGCGTCGTCCCCGGCGACCGCCGCGCGGTGCGCCCCGCGCAGGTCGGCCATGCGGTGGGCGGGGACCTCGCGCGAGCAGCCGAAGTCGAGGAACCAGACGACGCCGGGCCCCGTGCCTGCCTCTCCGAAGACGTAGTTGCCGGGGTGCGGGTCGGCGTTGAAGAGGCCGTGGACGAGGAGGCTCGTGAAGACGAAGCGCCAGAGCGTCTCGGCCCAGGCGCGCCGCTCGGCCTCGCCCGCCGCGGCCGCCGCCTCGAAGCCGACGCCCCGCGCCAGCGTGGTCGTGAGCACCGTCCCCGCCGACCTGTCGGCGATCACCTCGGGCACCCGGATGCGCGCGTCGCCCCGGAGAGATCCCCGCGAAGCGCCCGCCCATCTCGGCCTCGTGCGCGTAGTCCAGCTCCTCCTCGAAGCGCGCGCGCAGCTCCGCGACCTGCGCGCGGGCGTCGAACTTGCTGCCGAGCGGGCCGGAGAGGGCCGTCATCAGCGACGCGTTCGCGAGGTCCGCCTTCACCGCCTGCGCGATGCCCTCGTACTGCACCTTCACGGCGACCTCGCGCCCGCCGGCGAGGGCCGCGCGGTGCACCTGCCCAATCGACGCGGCGGCGAAGGGCTCCGGCTCCCACCGGGCGAAGAGCGCCTCCGGCGGGGCGCCGAGGGCGCGCTCGACGACGCGGGCGGCGGCCTCCGGCGGCATCGTGGGCGCGGCGGCGCGCAGGGTGCGGAGCGCGCCCTCGTACGTCGCGCGGTGCTCCTCCGGGACGAAGCCGTCCACGTAGCTCGCCATCTGGCCCATCTTGAGAGCCAGCCCACGCATCGACCCGAGCGCCTCGGCCGCGGCGGCCGCGACCTTGCCGTGCGCTGCGTCCGACCCGAGGGCGGAGGCAATCTGGCCGGCGCCCGCGCGCGTGCCGAGCACGGCGAGGCGCGCGAGGCGGCCGAGGCGGGAGGTGGGGATGTCGCTCATCGGAGTCCGTGGTGGGGTTGTCGAGCTCGGCCGTCAAGGCGAGAGGCGAGCCCGGCGCGACGCGCCGGCACCCTGGCCTTGCGCTAAGCTCGCCGCCGCATGCCGGTCGCCATCCTGATGCCCGCCTACGACGAGCCCGGCCGGCTCGCCGCCACGCTGGCGGGCGTCTTCGGGCCGCGCGCGGAGGCGCTCGGGGGGGTGGCCGTGTTCCTCGTCGACGACGGCAGCGACCCGCCCATCGACTCCGGCGCCCTCCCCTCGCCTCCCCCCGGCTCCCGCCTCGTCCTCGCCCGCCACGCGGTGAACCTCGGCCAGGGCGCCGCGCTGGAGACGGCGCGCCAGCTCGCGCTCCGCGAGCCGGCCTTCGACGCGTACGTGACCATGGACGCCGACGGGCAGCACCGGATCGAGGACCTCGGCGCGCTCATCGCCGCCGTCGAGGCCGGCGCCGACGTGGCCCTGGGCGACCGGTTCTCCGGTGGCTCCAACGTCCCCGGGACGCGCCGCGCCCTGATCTACGGCGCCCGCCTCTTCGAGCGCGCCCTCACGGGCCTCCGCCTCTCCGACGCCCACAACGGCTACCGCGCCTTCAGCCGCCGCGCCCTCGAGCGCGTCCCCATCCGCGAGAACCGCATGGCCCACGCCACCGAGATCACGCGCCGCATCTCGAGCGCGCGCCTCTCGGTCGTCGAGGTCCCCGTCTCGGTCCGCTACAGCCAGGAGACGCTCGACAAGGGCCAGCGTTCGATCGGCGCCTTCGCCATCCTGCGCGACCTCTTCTATCGATACCTGTTCGAGGAGACCAAGTGAACCTCGCCGCCGCCGCCCTGCTCGCCCTCGTCGCCGGCCTGCTCGTCCACGACTGGGCGACCACCCGCCACGCGCGCCGCATGCTCCTGCTGCAGACCGTCGTCTTCGCCGGCGGCGCGTTCTTCATCGTGTTCCCGGACGCGGCCACCGCCGTCGCCCACGAGGTCGGCATCGGCCGCGGCGTCGACTTCATCCTGTACCCGCTCGTGATCTGGCTGGTGCGCGAGTCGCTCCTCAACCGCCGGCGGCGCTGGGAGGACGCCGATCGCCTGACGCGGCTCGTGCGCGCGCAGGCGATCGCGGGCGCCGTCGAGGTGGGAGGGCCCGCGCACGGCGGCGCGCCCATGGCCCCTGGTCCCCGATGAGCGCATGAGGCTGGAGGCGAGGCCGGTGTATGCTCGGCGCGTGCGCGCTTGCCTTGCCGTTCCCCTCGTCGCCGCGACCCTCCTCGCCGCCGCTCCGGCCTCCGCCCAGGGGAAGCCGCTGCCCGCGGATCTCACCCCGGCGCCGTGGCCACGTTTGAAGCCCTCCATACCCGATCCCGACACGTCCACGCCCCACCTGCGCGTGCTCCCGTGGAAGGACGGCGACGATATCCCGGCCGGCTACCACGAGGGATGGCGGGTCCGCACGGGGCTGGTGATCGCAGGCGTCTCCGTGCTCGGGTCCTTCTGGCTCCCCACGTGCGTCATCGGGAGCCTCTCCGGCGACGCCGCCACCACGATCCAGGGGTGCGCGCCGGTGGTGGGGCCGTTCTCGCTCGCCGGCCAGCTCGGCCGTGACAACGGCAACGGCGTGCTGGTCGGCTTCGTGATCGCCGACGGGCTCTTGCAGACCGGCGGGATGGCCATGCTGATCGCCGGGCTCGTGGGGGAGCGGGTGTGGCTTCGCGCCGACGTCCACGCGGCGAGGAGCTGGTGGGTGCCCATGCCGCTGCGGCTCGGGAGCCGAGGCGCGGGGATCGGCCTGGCGGGGGCGCTGTGAGGGCGGCCGTCGTCGCGGCGGCCGCCGCCGCCATCCTGATCGCCGCGCCGCCGTGCCGCGCCGGCGACGAGGACCTCACCCCCGCCGAGCGGGATCACCGGCCCCGTTACATCAAATGGCACGAAGGCGAGCACATCCCGCTCGGTTACCACAAGACGCAGCGCATCCGCGGGAGCCTCGTGCTCGGCGGGAGCCTCGTCTTCGGCACGGCCTGGGTCGCCTCGGCCATCGCGGCGCCGTTCGTCGGCAACCCCTACCTCGCCATCCCGGTCGGCGGCCCGTTCGCCTTCGCCGGCAGCATCCCGCGCGCCGGCCTGGACGGCTTCGGCAACGGGCAGGACGCCGCGTACCACGCGTACGCCTTCTGGCTCGCCTTCGACGGGTTCCAGCAGGCGGCGGGGATCGCCATGTTCATCGCCGGCATGGCCGCCAAGACGACGGTCCTCGTCCGCGACGACGTGAAGGTCTCGAAGGGCTGGTGGATGCCGGCGCCGATGCCGCTCGGGCCCCGCGGCATGGGGCTGGGGCTCGTCGGGGCGATGTGAGGCGAAATCGCACGGAGAATCTCGACACTTGAACCGCTTCATCAACGGGATCGCATCAAGCCCCCCGTGAGGCGCTCGGCGATCCCGCCGGGCCTCTCGCAGCCCGGGCGAAATCCCGGCCCTTTGCGATGCCTTCCCGACCAGCTCGCAGGCGTTCCCCGTGAAATCGCGCGGCGTGCCCGCAACGGCGCGCGGGCATCGGGCATCGAACCAGGACAGACGGCTCCGGAAACTTGGTGAACGGGCCGCGGGGCTGGTAGCCCTAGGTGTGCCCATGCCCAACTGGATGACCGCCGAAGAGATCTCCGCCCGGTACATCGTCGGGGAGCGCAAGCTCGCCGATTACGCCTCGCGCGGGAACCTCCCCCTGATGCGGAGCCCGGAGGGGATCACGCGCTTCGACGAGAGCGTGGTCGCCCGCTACTTCCGCCCGCGCGGCGCCTCCGCGAATCTCGGCCAACGCGGCCGACGTCCGGGGCCTCGGCGTGCTGGGCGTCACCCACCTCGGCAATCCGCCGCCCCTCAAGGCGGGCGCGGAGGTCACGCCAATCAGCGCGGCGCGCGGCTCCACGCCGAAGCCGCCGCGCGCGGAGCGCCGGCGCAAGCCGCGCGTCGGCGAGGCCGCCTGGCCGGCCCACATGGAGCGGCGCAGGAAGGCGGGCTAGGCACGAGGGCCTGCCGGGCCCTGGCTCCGGCGCGTTGCGCCAGGCGCCGGGGCCTTGACTGGGCCGGAGTAGGGCGTTGTCATCACGGCCGCGGCAGTGGGCCTCCCCCACGCCCGGCCGCGCAACGCCATGCCTGCCCTTCGCGCCTCGCGACTCGTCTCCTCGTTCCTGGCCTGCGCCGGCCTCGCCGGCGCGTGCGCCCTCCCCTCGTACGAGGTGACGGGCACCTCCGGAAGCGGGGGCGGGCACGGGCACGCCGCGTCCGGCGCGGGCGCGTCATCGACGAGCGGCAAGCCGGCGAGCGCCGCGTCGACCGGCGGGGCCGCGACGTCAACCGCGTCGAGCGCCGCGACCGGGGGGGCCGCCACGTCGAGCACCGCGTCGGCGGGCGGGAGCGTGACGTCGAGCACGTCGAGCAGCGCGGTCGCGAGCTCGGGGGGAGCGACCTGCTCGGATCCGTCGACGTGCCCGCCCACGGGCTCCCCGTGCATGGTCGCGACGTGCACCGGAGGCGTCTGCGGCGTCCAGAACCAGCCGGACGGCACGGCGTGCGGCGCCCACGTCTGCTGCTCCGGCGCGTGCACCGACGTCACGGCCGACAAGAACAACTGCGGCGCCTGCGGCAACGCCTGCACCATCGCGGCGCCGTCGACCGTGGTCTGCGCCGCGGGGCGCTGCCTGGCGACGCTCGCCAGCGGCAGCAGCCCCTGGGGCGTCGCCGTCGACGCGAGCAACGTGTACTGGACCGACCGGGCGGCGGGCACGGTGAGCCAGGTGCCCACGGGCGGGGGGACGCCCGTCGTGCTCGCCACCGGGCAGCCGTCCCCGCAGGGCGTCGCGGTGGACACGGCCAGCGTGTACTGGGTCAACAACGGCACCACGGCGGGCACCGTCATGAAGGCCAAGATCGGCGGCGTGTCCCCTCCCGCGCCGCTCTACACCAGCGGCGCCAGCGGCGTCGACATCGCCGTCGACGCGGCCAACGTCTACTGGACGGCGGAGGGCACCTGCCCCACCCAGAACGGCGTGTGGCAGTGCTCGTCCACGTCCTGCCTCGCGCCCCTCCAGATCACGAACTGCTCCGCGGCGGCGACCCGCAACGGGATCGCGGTCGACGCAGTGTCCGTCTTCTGGGCGAGCACCACCAACAAGAACATCGGCAGGAACAAGATCGGCGGCGGCTCGCTCGCCACGGCAGGCACCGGCACCGCACCCTGGGGATCGCGCTCGACGCGACCAACGTCTACTTCACGGACGGGAGCGGCACGATCGACACGTGCCCCAAGACCAGCAGCGCCACCACCCAGCTCGCGTCGGGGCAGGGCAACCCGCAGGGCATCGCGGTCGACGCGACCCACGTCTACTGGGTGAACAACGCGGGCGGCGCCAACGGCGTGATGGCCGTGCCCGTGGGCGGCGGCACCGCCGTCCCGCTCGCCGCCGCGAGTGCCCCCGTCCGCATCGCGGTGGACGCGACGAGCCTCTACTTCACGGACGCCGGCGCCGTGATGAAGCTCTGGCCGAAGTGAGCGCCGGGCGCCGCTGGCGGGCCGCGGAGGCGGGGGTCTCCCGGGCCGCTCCTTTGCCCGAATCCTTCCCGCTGGATCTTCGGGTACGCTCGGCGATCATGACTGGCAAGCCGCCGCCGGCGCCGGACGTGTCGCCGGACAGCGAGCCGACCCGGCTCCTCGGCGAGGCGACCGCGCCCGCTCCGGAGGTGACGCTCGAGGCGGGGCTCGTCGTCGCCGAGCGCTTCCGGCTCGTCCGGACGCTCGGCCAGGGGGGCATGGGCGCCGTCTGGGCCGCGCAGCACACGGAAGCTCGAGACGCCGTGCGCGCTCAAGTTCATGCACGAGTCCGCGGCGAAGTCCCCCGAGGTCGTGGCGCGCTTCAAGCGCGAGGCCAAGGCCGCCGCGCAGCTCCGGAGCCCCCACGTCGTGCAGATCCTCGACCACGGCGTCTGGCGCGGCGTCCCCTACATCGCGATGGAGCTGCTCGAAGGCGAGGACCTGCACCGCCGCCTGCGCCGCGTGCGCGCCCTCTCGCCGCGCGAGGTCGTCTCGATCGCCTCGCAGGTCGGCCGGGCCCTCACCAAGGCGCACGCCGCCGGCCTCGTCCACCGCGACCTCAAGCCCGCCAACATCTTCCTCACCCGCGACGACGAGCGCGAGATCGCGAAGGTGCTCGACTTCGGCGTCGCGAAGGCGACCGCCGGCTCCCCGCTCGCCGAGGCCAACACCTCGACCGGCATGGTCCTCGGCACGCCGTTCTACATGAGCCCCGAGCACCTCCGCGCCGAGAAGTCGGTCGACCACCGCACCGACCTCTGGGCGCTCTCGGTCGTCGTCTACCAGTGCCTCGTCGGCAAGCTCCCCTTCCGCGGCGACGCCCTGGCCGAGCTCGTCGTGAAGATCATGGTCGACCCCATCCCGGTCCCCTCCCAGGCCGCCCCGGAGCGCGGTCTCCCGTACAGCTTCGACGCCTGGTGGGCCCGCGCCGTCGACCGCGACGTCAGCAAACGCTTCCAGACCGCCAAGGACCTCACCGAGGCCCTCTCCCTCGCCCTCGACGTCAGCCTGAGCACCGGCCCCGCCTCGATGACGGGCCTCTCCGCCGTCCTGCCCTCACCCTCCGCGCCCGCGCCCGCCGCGCCCCCCGTCGAGGAGCTCGACTCCGGCCTCCTCCACACCGCGATGCCGACGGTGACCCCGAGCCCCTTCACGATGGGGGATGCCTCCAAACCCCCGCCGCAGGCGCTCGGCTCCGTCCCGATCCAGCCCACGCTCTCGCCCGGCCGCCGCAAGCCCCCCGTGCCGCTGATCGTCGGCGCGGTCGGCTTCGCCCTCGTCGCCGTCGTCGCCCTCGTCGCCTTCCGCGGCGGCGAGCCCGCCATGCCCGGCGCCGGCGACGCCTCCGCCGTCGCGCCCGCGCCTCGCGCCCCGACCGCCGTCGCCGCGCCCGCGCCTCCCGCCCCGACCGCCGTCGCCGCGCCCGCACCCACCCCCGGCGACATCCCGAGCGCCACCCCTGCGGCGAGCGCCTCGGCCGCGCCCTCCGCGAAGGCCTCCCACCCCGCGACTCCGCCGCCGCCCCCCGTCCGGCCCGCGTCGCCGCCCGCGCCCCCTCCCGCCGCCAAGGCGCGACCGAAGCACGAAGGCGTGACCGACTTCTAGGAGACCCGGATGACCCCAGCCCGATGGTGGATCCTCCCGACGCTCGCCGCAGCGCTCACCCTCGCGCCCCCCGCTCGCGCCGACAAGCCGATCGACGAGCCGACGCGCGCCGCCGCAAAGAAGGCCGCGGAGGACGCG
The DNA here is from genome assembly GCA_963827955.1 of uncultured delta proteobacterium. GTDB lineage: Bacteria > Myxococcota_A > Polyangia > Polyangiales > Polyangiaceae > CAWHDJ01. Next base: position 1,014,320 of record CAWHDJ010000019.1, read on the forward strand.
CTCACCCGCTATGACGCCGGCGACTACGCCGGCGCCCTCGACCTCTTCAACCGCGCCGACAACCTCGTCCACGCCCCGACGCTGGGCCTCATGGCGGCGCGCTGCCTCGACAAGCTCGGCCGCACCGTCGAAGCCTCCGAGCGCTACCTCGCCGTCACCCGCATCAAGCTCGACAAGGGCGCGCACGCCTCGCAGGTGAAGGCGCAGGTCACCGCCGAGCAGGAGCGCGCCGCCCTCCTCCCGAAGATCCCCGCCCTCGTCGTCGCCCTCCAGGGCGCCACCCCGGACGAGACCCGCGTCACCCTCGACGGCACGGTCGTCTCCCCCCAGCTCATCGGCGTCAAGCGCCCCACCGACCCCGGCGCCCACAAGCTCGAAGCCCGGCGCGGCGCCGAGGTCGTGACCCGCGACTTCACCCTCGACCGCGGCGACAACCAGACCATCACGCTCACGCTCCAGCCCAACGAGACCACGCCGGCCGCCGGCACGCCTCCCGCCAAGGACGAGGGCGGCTCGAGCAGCCCCCTGCGCACGGCGGGGTTCGTGGGGGTGGGCGTCGGCGGCGCGGGGCTCCTGATCGGAGCGATCACCGGAGGCCTCGCGATCTCGACGAAGAGCAGCCTCGACGCCGCCGGGTGCGCGGGCGGGCACTGCCCGACGTCCCAGGCGAGCGCGGTGAGCAAGTACAACACGCTGCGGATGGTGTCGGGCCCGAGCCTCATCGTCGGAGGGCTGCTCGCGGCGGCGGGCGTGACGCTCGTGGTGCTGGGAAAGCCGTCGGAGCGGAAGGGGCAGGCGGCGGGGGTCCAGTGGGCGCCGTGGATCGGGGCGGGGTCGGCGGGGGTGGCGGGGGTGTTCTGAAGGCCTGTTCGAGAGAGCTAACCGCCAAGACGCCAAGGCGCCAAGAAGCAAAGCAGAGATCATCTCTTTGCTCTTCTGCGTCTTGGCGTCTTGGCGTCTTGGCGGTTAGTTACCCTCACCGCCTCCGGCGCCGGAGCAGCGACCCCAGGCCGATGAGCCCGAGCCGCGGCGCCGCCACCGCGAACGCCGCCGAGAACACCACCAGCACCAGGAGCGAGCCGGCGCGGCTGTCCTCGAAGCCCGCCGGCAGCACCATTGCGAGCGCGAGGGCCGGGGTGATGCAGAGGGCGCCGAGCACGGCGGTGCGGGCGAAGGGGATCTTCTCGAGGCCGAGGCCGCCAATCTGGCCGTGGAGCTTCCACCCCAGCGCAAAGGTCTCCACCCAGGCGGCGATGACGGCGCCGAGGACGACGCCCACGACGCCGAGCCACTGCATCAGGACGAGGGAGCCGAGGGTGCTGGCGACGACGCGGTAGATGCCGTAGCGCATGGGCGTCTTCGTGTCGCCGAGGGCCCAGGCGGTGGTGGTGAGCACGCGGGCGGAGGCGTTGCCGAGGAGGGCGAAGGCATAGGCGAAGAGGACGCTCTTCACGGTGATGGTCGCGGCCTCGTCGAACTTGCCGCTCCGGTACAGCACGCGGATGATCTCGCCGCCGAGCAGCGCCATCGCGAGCGTGGTGGGCACGGTGAGGACCGTGACGCGGGAGAGGGAGGCGCCGAGGCGGGCGCGGATCGCGGCGTTGCGGCGCTCCGCGTTCGCCTCCAGCGTGTCGCCGGCCATCTCGGGGAGCGCGGCGGCGGCCTCGCCGGTGCCCAGGAGGCTCATGGGGAACAGGTAGAGGAACTGCGCGGCGGTGAAGCTCGCGACGGCGCCCGTCCCGAGGTACGTGACGAGCGCCATGTCGATGAGGCCGGAGAGCTGGATGACGCCTCGGCCGAGCACGACGTGGGGGAGCAGGGCGACGGCGGAGCGGGAGCTCGGGGTTCTGCTTGTCGAGGTGGGGGCGGAGGCTGCCGAGGAGGCCGCGGGCGGCGGGGAGGAGGACGGCGAGCTGGAGGAAGGCGCCGACGAGGGCGCTCCAGCAGAGGATGGTGAGCAGGGACTCGCCGCGGTGGCCGAGCCAGGCGCCGAAGACGAGGAGCGCCGCGATCTGCGCGACGTTCCAGAGGACGGGGGCGGCGTACGAGAGGAAGAAGCGGCGGTGGGCGTTGAGGACGCCGAGGCCCCAGGCCGAGAGGACCAGCACGCCCGTCATCGGGAAGAGGATCCGCAGGATGCGGGCGGTCATCGCGTCGCGCTCGGCGTCGAAGCCGGAGGCGAGGACACGCGCGAGGAGGGGCGAGAGGAGGACGGCGCCGGCGGTGGCGGCGCCCACGGTGACGAGGAGGAAGCCCAGCGCCGTGAGGGCGAAGCGGGTGGCAGCCTCGGCGCGGCCGCCCGCGCGGGCCTTGGCGTAGATGGGGATGAAGGAGGCGGAGAGGGTGCCCTCGCCCAGCAGGTTCTGGACCGTGTTGCCGATGCGGAAGCCGGCCGAGAGCACGTCGGCGAGGCCGGAGAGGCCGAAGTAGTGCAGGACGAGCTGCTGGCGGAAGAGGCCGAAGACGCGGGAAAGGAGGATGCCCGCCGTGACCACGAGGGCGGACCGCGCCTCGCTGGGCGCCCTGGCCTGGGCGGGGGGGGGCCCCTGGGCAACCCCGTCGGTGGCGTGGAGGGCGACCAGAATCGCTCGCGTCGTCGTCGCCTGCCCCGAGGGTCACCGGCGCCTTCTACCCCAAGTCTGCCCTCGTGTCGTAGCGGAACGGGGCGTGCCGGATTGCAAGGACGGGCCACGACAGGCATCATTTCGTCATGATCGCGCTCCCCTACGACATGTTCGACCTCGAGCGGAGCGCCGCGGACGCGCGCCGCTTCGAAAAGGTGGAGAACATCTACCACAAGGGCCAGGACCTCGCGTGGAGCGGGCGGGAGACGCTCCGCGCGCTCGTGGAGAAGCACGGCGGCGTCCACGTGCCGCCCGAGAAGCACGACGCCCTTCGGGCCGTGTACGGGCCCATCCTCTGGGGCGAGCTCGCGGCGTGGAAGATCTCGGCGCAGCTCGCGGACCGGCTCGAGCCGCTCGAGGCCAAGATGGCGGCCACGAGCCAGGCGCACGACGAGGCGCGGCACTTCTACGTGATGCACGACTACCTGAAGCTCGCGCTCGGCGAGGTGCCGAAGCGCATCCACCCGGCGGGCGAGAAGCTCCTCGGCCTGGTGCTGGAGACGGACGACCTCGCGCAGAAGCTCATGGGCATGCAGCTCCAGGTCGAGACGACCGCGCTCACCGTCTTCCAGCACACGCGCGAGGCGCGCATCTGCCCGGTGCTCACCGAGCTGCTCCCCTACTTCGAGAAGGACGAGGCCCGCCACGTCGGCCTCGGCACGCAGGTCCTGCCCATCCTGATGCGCGACATGGGCCGCATCGAGAGCGCGCGCCTCACCGCGTTCGCGCTCCACGTGACGTTCTGGCTGCTCGCGTCGAACCGCGCGATGGAGGCGGGCCTCCGCGACCTCGGCCTCGACCCGCGCCGCATGCTCGTGCTGGCGAAGTCGAAGCAGATGCTGGTGTGGGAGGATGTCTGGAAAGCGACGAACAAGCAGGGCGCGGACATCGGCGACGCCATCGCGCGCGCCATGGAGGTCGTGGCGGCCGCCCTCTGGCCGCCGGAGGACCAGACGAGCGTGCGCGGCCGAGCCAAGGCCGCGGCCCGCGCCCTGGCCCTCGGCGTGGAGCAGGTGTCGACCTCGATCTCGCCGGACGCCTAGGCCCGCTTACCGCCTCCGCTCCGCTCCGGCTGGCGCCCAACTTGTGGCGGCGGACAGTTCCCTACCCTCGTCTACAAGCGCACGCTTCTTTTCCCGGAAGGCGCGAAGTGCTAGGACGATGGAGCCACCCGTGTGGCTTTTTCAAGGTTGAAAGCTCGGATGTACCCACGGCCCCTGCGTCTCTGCCTCGTCGACATGAACAACGCGCACGTCAATCAGGCGATGCGCTGCCTGCGGGGAATCGCGGCGAGCTTCTTCGCCAACGTCGCGCGCCGCAACCCCGGCCTGACGTGCGAGCTGCTCGAGGTGTCGCCGCGCGACACGAACAACCCCGTCCCGCGCGACTGCGACCTCTACGTCTCCTCCGGCGGTCCCGGGTCGCCCTTCGACGGTGACGGCCAGCCCTGGTCCGACGACTACGGCCGCTTCGCGGAGCACGTGGTCGAGGGCGCCACGGCCGGAGGCGAGCGGTCCAAGGCGCTGTTCGCGATCTGCTACTCGTTCGAGATGGTCGTCCGCCACTTCAAGGTGGCGCACATCGGCCCGCGCGCCGAGCGCAAGTTCGGCGTCATGCCGATCTACACGACGCCCGAGGGCCAGCGCCATCCGCTCCTCGCCGCGTTCGGCGACCGTCTCTTCGCCTTCGAGCACCGGAACTGGGAGGCGATCGACCTCGACGAGTCGCGGCTCCGCGCGCTCGGCGGCAGGCTCCTCGCGCGCGAGAGCCGCGACGGCGTGTCCAAGGGCCGGGCGCTGCTCGCGCTCGAGGTCGCCGCCGGCATCGAGTCGGTGCAGTTCCACCCCGAGGCCGACCGGCCGGGCGTGATGAACTGGGTGGCGCGCCCGGAGCAGGCCGCCGCGTTCAAGGCCGTGTACGGCGAGGTCACCTACCAGGCCATGCTCCGCACGCTCGACGACCCGCGCCGCCTCGCGCGCACCTTCGCGCTGGTCATCCCCGGCTGGCTCGTCCGCCAGTTCAACGCCCTCGCCGCCACGCGCGGCTACACGCCCCTCGACCCGCCGAGCGAGGACGTCGAGGCCGCGTTCCAGGCGCCCGCCGTCCCCATCACCCCCGACGGTCCGCTCGGGACGCGCCCCGCGTCCATCACACCCGCGGCCGGCTGACAGCCGTGAACCGCGCGTTGGAACCGCGCGCGTAAGCAAGCGGACCCGAGCCCCGCGCGTCAGCAAGGGGACGAGACGCTCCATCCAATCACTCCGCCTCCGCCTCATCCACTCGCCCACGGCCTGCCTACGGCTCTTGGCTGGAGTGAGGTGGAAGTGCGGAGGCGGAGTGCTCGTCTGGGGCGTGTGGTCCGCTTGCTGACGCGCGCGGCTCCGGTCCGCTTGCTGACGCGCGCGGTTCTACAGCGTGCACCGGGGAGATCCGTGCAGAGCGGCACGCGAACGAGAGCCGAAACGCCGAGGAAATCGCTGGAAGGTCGCGATGTGCGCGCTAAGTTCCGGCGCCATGAGCGGCTTGCCCTTCGTCAGCATCGCGATGCCCTCGTACAACGAAGAGCCGTACATCGAGGACTGTATCCGGTCCCTCCTCGGCCAGGACTACCCGGCCGACCGGATGGAGATCCTCGTGGCCGACGGCGGGAGCCAGGACAGGACGCGCGAGATCGTCGAGCGGCTGATGCGCGAGGACAGGCGCATCAGCCTCCTCGACAACTCCAAGCACCGCATCCAGGCGTACGGGATGAACCTCGCCATCCGGGAGTCGAAGGGCGAGCTCGTCCTGGTGACGGACGTCCACGCGGAGTACGCGCAGAACTACGTGGGAAGGATCGTCGCGGCCTTCGAGCGCACGGGCGCGGAGTGCGTCGGCGGCGCGCAGCGGGCCAAGGCGGAGACGTGGTTCCAGAAGGCGCTCTGCGCCGCGCTCGCGAGCCCCCTGGGCGTGGGCGGCGCCGCCTATCGCTCGGCCGAGCGGGAAGGCTACGTCGACACGGTGTACCCCGGCGCCTTCCGCCGCGCGATCCTCGAGAAGGTGGGCCTCTACGACGTGAAGGCCGTGACGAACGAGGACGCCGAGCTCCAGCAGCGGATCCTGGAGGCGGGGGGCAAGGTCTACCTGAGCCGTGACGTGGTGGTCCATTACTACCCGCGCAAGAGCTTCCGCCTCCTCGGCAAGCAGTACTTCAAGTACGGCGACGGCCGCGCGCGCACCCTGCTCCTCCACGGGCGCTTGCCCGTCGTGCGCCCCCTCGTCCCCTTCCTCTGCGTCGTGGGCGGCGCCACCCTGCTCGTCGTCCCCCCGCTCCAGGCGCTCGCCCCGCTGGCCTTCGGCGCCTACGCCGCCCTGACGGGGCTCGAGGCGATCCGCGTGGGCAGCAAGGTGGGCCTCTGGGCCATCCCCGTGGTCTGGGCCATCTTCCCCACGATGCACGTGTCGCACGGGATCGGGATGCTCCAGGGCCTCGTCAAGTACACGGTGAAGCCGAAGCCCCCGCTCATCGACACGCTCGAGCCCAGGGCGACGAACGGCGCCGCGCGCGACGTCGTGTACGCGTAGCGGCTCGGGCTCGGGCTCCGAGGTTGGGGACCTCCACGCCCCGCAGAGGAGAGGAACGCCATGATCCGCGCCGCTGTCATCGGTTACGGCTACTGGGGTCCCAACATCGTCCGCAACTTCCGCGCGTGCGGGCGGATCGAGGTCGCCTGCGTCTGCGACATGAGCCCGAGGCAGCTCGCGCTCGTGAACGAGGCGTACCCCGGGCTGCGCACCACCTCGAACCTGCGCGAGGTGCTCGCGGACGGGTCGATCGACGCCGTGGCCATCGTCACGCCCGTCGCCACCCACTTCGAGCTGTGCCTCGAGGCCCTCCGCGCCGGCAAGCACGTGTGGGTGGAGAAGCCGATCACCGCCTCGTCCGAGGAGGCGCGCCGGCTGTGCGACGAGGCCGACGCGCGCGGGCGCGTCCTCTTCGTGGACCACACGTTCATCTACGCCAGCGCGGTGCAGAAGCTCCGCGAGTCTGGTCGAGGCGCGGGGGCTCGGCAAGGTGGCCTGCTACGACTCGGTGCGCACGAACCTCGGGCTCTACCGGCCCGACGTGAACGTGCTCTGGGACCTCGCGGTCCACGACGTCTCCATCATGGACTACGTCCTCTGCGGGCGGGTCACGGCGGTGTCGGCCACCGGCGTCGCCAACGTGCCGGGGATGCCGGAGGCCTCCGCGTTCATGACGTGCTTCCTGGAGGGCGACGCGCTGATGCACGTCCACGCCGACTGGTTCGCGCCGGTGAAGGGGCGCACGACGACGATCACCGGCGATCGCCGGATGATCGTGTACGACGACAACGAGCCCGTGGAGAAGATCCGGGTCTGGGACCGCGGCGTGGAGGTCGCCCCGAGGGAGGCCGGAGGCCCGCCCGCGCTGAGCTACCGGAGCGGCGGCTACGTGGCCCCCGAGCTCCGCAAGGTCGAGGCGCTTTCCGCCGCAGCGACGCACTTCGCCGAGAGCATCGAGGAGAGCAGGCGGCCGATCACGGACGGTGAGCTCGGCCTGCGGGTCGTGGAGGTGCTGGAGGCGGCCGTCCGATCGCTGAACGACCGCGGGAGACCCGTCGGTTTGTAGGAGGGGGGGAGACGATGATTCCGTTCCTGGATCTGAAAGCCCAGCACCGCGCGCTCAAGGCCGACCTTCTCGAGGCCGCGGCGCGCGTCCTCGACAGTTGCCAGTTCGCCCTCGGCGACGAGGTGGTCGCGTTCGAGGAGGAGCTCGCGGCCTACGTGGGCGCCAGGTTCGCCGCCGGGGTGAACACCGGCACGAGCGCGCTGCACCTCGCGCTCCTCGCCGGCGGCGTCGGCCCCGGGGACGAGGTGATCACCGTCTCCCACACGTTCATGGCGACGGTGTCCGCCATCCGCTACGCGGGCGCCGAGCCCGTGCTCGTGGACATCGATCCCGCGAGCTACACGATGGATCCGGGGCTCGTCGAGGGCGCGATCACCCCGCGCACCAGGGCCATCGTGCCCGTCCACCTCTACGGCCAGCCGGCGGACCTCGACCCCATCCTCGCCATCGCGAACAAATACAATCTGCTCGTCATCGAGGACGCGTGCCAGGCGCACGGCGCCGAGTACAAGGGCCGGCGCGTCGGCGGCATCGGGCACATGGCGGCCTTCAGCTTCTACCCGGGCAAGAACCTCGGGGCGTGCGGCGAGGCCGGCGCCTTCGTCACGAGCGACCCGGATACTCATCGCGAAGGTGCGCATGCTCCGCGACTGGGGGCAGGAGAAGCGCTACCACCACGTCCTCGAGGGCTACAACTACCGGATGGACAACCTCCAGGGCGCGTTCCTCCGCGTCAAGCTCGCGCACCTCCCCGCCTGGACGGAGATGCGCCGCGCCCACGCCGCGGCCTACCGCGAGCTCTGCGCCGGCTCCCGCGTGAGGTTCCCCCGGGAGATGCCGTACGCGAAGCACGTCTACCACCTGTACGCCGTGATGGCGCAGAACCGCGACGCCCTGCACCGGATCCTCGGCGACAAGGGCATCGCGACCGGCTTCCACTACCCGGTCCCCGTACACCTCCAGCCCTGCTTCGAGCACCTCGGCTACGCCAAGGGCTCGCTCCCCCACACCGAGCGGGCCGCGGCGGAGGAGATCAGCCTGCCGATGTTCCCGGAGCTGACGGACGCCCAGAATCCGCGAGATCGTTTCGGCGACCCGGGAAGCGTACCAGGGCTGAGGCATCCTCCCCCATCGTCCCGACGGGGGCGATCTAGCGCGACGCCGGGGCAGGAGCGGTATAGGATGCTCCCGATGGACGCGCCCGGCGCACCGCGACCTTCGTCACGGCCGGCGCCCGCGCTCCGCCGTGCGCAGGCGTGGATCCTGGCGCTGGCCCTCGCCGCCGGCGCGCGGGTCGCCACCGCGGACACCACGAAGCCGGTGATCCTGATCGTCGTCGCACCCGGGGCCGACACCGGCGAGCGCGCCGTGCAGACCATCGCCGCGCACCTCCGGCTGCTGGGGGTCGAGCCGCAGGTGGTACACGAAGGGGGGGACGCGGCGGCGCCCGCCATCGTCGCGCGGTCGCGCAAGCTGGCCTCCGAGCGTGGCGCGCGGGGCGTGCTCTGGGTGGGCGCGCAGCCCGGCGAGCTGTCGATCCGGCTGTACGAGCGCGCGGAGGGGCGGCTCTACGCGCGGAGCGTGGCGGCGACGAAGGGGCAGACGGCGGCGGCGATCGAGTCGCTGGCGCTGATCGCGCGATCCGCGTCGGCGAAGCTCCTGGCGGGCAAGGTCGCCGCCATGCCGTTGGTCAACAATCGGGGGCTCCGCCCGGCGGAGCCGGGCTCTGCCCCCGAACCCCCGGTCGCCGACACGCTGAAGCCCACGCCGGATCCCGTCGCGACCGACGTGGTGCCCTCCGCCGCGCCTCCCACCGCCCCCGCACCTCTCAACATCGTCGCCACGCCGATCGTGCTCACTCCGCCGGACTCGGCGGATCCGCAGCTCGTGGCGGAGCCCGCGCCGCGCGCGAAAGACGCGGCGGACCCGCGCCCCGGCGACGGGAGCCCGGGCAAGGCCGAGGTGACGGTCGGCTACCTCGGCAACTCGGGGACGCACTCGGCGGTGTGGCGGAGCGCGTTCGCGGTGGAGGTCGGCTGGCGCCCGCTGCCGAGCCTGACGTTCGCGCTCGGCTACGAGGTCGCGCCCCCCGACACCGCGGGCTCCGGGGACATGGGCTACTCGTTCCAGCGGCACCCCATCTTCCTCTCGACCGCCTACCGCTTCGTCTTCTCGGACCGCTGGGACCTCGAGCTGGGCGCGCGTGGCACCGCCAACATCGTCACGCGCACCGGGGCCATGCCGGGCCTGAGCTCGCCCACGGTCCTCGGCAGCGTGGGCCCGACCATCGGCCCGGGCGTGCGGATCCTGCCGTTCCTGCGGGCGGGCTTCCTGCTCGGCGTCGACGTCGCGCTCAACCCCCCGCCCGCCATGGACCCGCAGATGGCGACCGACCGGCTCCAAATCCTCGGGGGCCTCGGCCTCCAGCTCGAGCTGGGCCCCCCCGCGCGCAAGGCGGCGCAGAACGGGGGGAGCCGGTGACGCCGGGGAATTTCAACGCGAAATGCTTCACCCGGATCCCGCGCGCGCGGGCACTGGAGGGCCCGACGATGACCGTGTCCCTCCCCTTCCCTGGCGCCGTCGAGGCGACGCCCCTCCTGGCCGGCGAAGCCGCCCCCTGGACCAATGCGCCGGACGCCATGGAGCGGATGCGGCGCGCGGCGGCGGGGGATCCCGAGGCCCAGGCCTGGCTGCTGGAGGAGGTGGCCCCGCGCGTGCGCGGCGTGGCCCGTGCCTTCCTCGCGAGCCCGGCGGACGCCGACGACGCCGCGCAGCTCGCGCTCCTGGCGGTGCTCCGCAGCGCCGCCACGTACCGCGGCGAGTCGAGCCTCCCCGTGTGGGCGAAGCGGATCGCGGTGCGGACGACGCTCCGCTTCCTCCGTACCGAGCGGCGCCTGGCATCGGCGCCCTCGCCTTCCGGGGAGGTGGACGATCTCGTCGCACCGGCGTCCGAGCGCCGCTCCGAGGCGATCGCGCGCGACGTGCGCGAGTACCTGGCCGAATTGCCCGAGGCGCAGAGGAACGCCATCGTCCTCCACCACGCGCTCGGGTACTCGGTCGACGAGATCGCGTCCTTGACGGAGGTCAGCCCCGACACGGTAAAGGGTAGGCTGAAGCTCGGGGCGGCAGCGTTGAGGAAGCGGATCCGACAAGAAATCGCGATCGGCCGCAGGAGGCAGGGGTGAGGGCCATCGATCGGATCGGCAGGGTGGGCGTGGACGCGTCCAAGGACGAGCGCGACGGTCGTGATGGGGGATACCCCCAAACCCCCGGCGAGCGCTTCGGGGCGGCCGAGGCGCGCGGCGAAGCCGTCGGGCAGGCGGTCGCCGAGGCCCAGCGGCGCTACGAGGAGGAGCACCCGGAGGCCGCGGCGGAGGCCGCGCTCTGGGCGGGGATCGGGGCGCTCGGGGCAGAGCGCGACGACGGGGAGGAGAAGAGCGACGCGGAGCTCATCGAGCAGGTGCTGGCCAAGGCCGCGGTCATCGCGGGCACGGCGCCGCGCGCGTCGTCTCCCAGCGGGCTCCCGGCCCCTGTCGTCATCGACCGCAGGCGGCGCCGCGGCGGCGTCGTGCTGGCCATCGCTTCGCTCGCGGCCGCGGCCGCGGTGGCCCTCGCGCTCACGAACGGGCTGCGCGAGGACGACGTGGACACGGTGCGCGCAGTGGCCACGCACGACCGTCCGGCAGAAGAGCTTGCCGGGCAGGAGGCGGCGCGCGGTCCGGCCGAGGTGCCTCCGGCGCCGCCCGAGGTGAAGGTTCCGCGGAGCCCGGTGGCGGCGCCGCTGGCGGCGCCGCTGGCGGTGGGCGGCGGCCCCCAGGTGGCCGCACCCGCGGTGGCCCCCGTCACCGTCGCGGGCCCGAGCGCGGACGATCTGCTGCGGCGGGCGCAGGGCCTGCTCCAGGCGGGCCGGACGGCGGAGGCGATGGACGCGTACCGGGACCTGGTGGCGCGCCGGCCGGGGAGCGGGGAGGCGCGGACGGCGCTGGTCTCCCTGGGCCAGCTCTCGCTCGACCAGGGCCACGCGGACGAGGCGCTCGGCTACCTCGATCACTACCTGGCCGGTGCCCCCGCACCGCTGCGGGAGGAGGCGAGCTTCCTCCGCATCGAGGCGTTGCAGCGGCTCGGCCGCGCGGGCGAGGCGGAGGCGGCGATCGGCGAGTTCCTGGAGCGGTACCCGGAGAGCGTCCACGCGGAGCGGCTCCGAATCGAGGGCCCGCCTCGGCGGCGGCTGAGGGCGACCTCCGGCTACCTCCACGTCAGACGTGGCGCTCGATGGTGGCGCCCTCGGCCTCCAGCGCCCGGAGCATCTCGACCCGATCCTCGGGGCTGACGATGACCCGATCCGCCCCCTCGAAGAGCACCACCCGGTCGATCGCGGTCGCGTACACGCGCGTGCCCTGCCCCGACTCGCGGAACCGGCCCGTGTAGTAGCCCGGCACCGCGGTGCCCGCGACGCGCCACATCCGTGACGGCGTGTACGCCTTGGCGCGCGCGCCGGCGGTCGGCCAGCGCTTCTTGCCGAAGAGCGTCCGCACCTCGAGGGCGCCGTCGCCCACGAGGTAGACCATGCGCGAGGGCCCGATCAGCATCAGCGCCGACACCATCAGGACGATGATGATCATGATGGGCGCGACGGTGAACGCGATGGCGCGCAGGGAGCCCTTGTCCGCCGCGGGGAGCGTGACGTCCGTCGGCGTCCGTGCGTGGAGCGCCTCCACGAAGGCGTCGGGGTCGGGCGGCGTGATCACGATGGGGAGCTCCGCGCCGCGCGCGCGCACCAGCACGGCGCGCCCGCTGCAGTCGGTCGCCTGCCAGACCTGGCCGAGGTCCGGGTACGAGAAGCGGCCCGCGCAGTAGCCGGGGAGCGCCGTGCCCGACGTGCGGCGGGCGCCGTGCAGGGCCACGCGGCGCGCCTCGGTGACGTCGGCGAGCAGGACGCTGCGCTGGCCGGCGAGCCAGTCGCCGCTCTTCACCACGAGGGCGCCGTCCGCGATCGTGTAGCGCGCCTGCGTGGCGCCGGTGGCGAGGAGGACGAGGCCGCCCATGGGGAAGAGCACGACGAGCGGGAGGACGACGGCCAGCACGGTGCGGAGCACGCTCGGCCGGACGGGGGGGCGGAACTCGCGCATGCCGTGGATCCTTGGCGCTCGGGGGGCGTTTGTCACGCGCCGAAGCGGGACGGTGTAGAAAGGAGCCCGCATGACCGCTCCGTCTCCCCGCCGTGTGGAATTCCGCCTCGATTCCGGCCTCGTCCTGGTCGCCGACGCCTACGGCGACCCCCCGTCCCCCACCGTCCTCTTCCTCCACGGCGGCGGCCAGACCCGCCAGTCCTGGGGCGGCGCCGCCCGCACCCTCGCGGGCGCCGGCTTCCACGCCCTCACGCTCGACCTCCGTGGCCACGGCGAGAGCGGCTGGGACCCCGAGGGGGACTACACGACCGGCGCGTTCGTCGCCGACCTCCGCGGCGTGCTCGCGCAGTTGCCCGCTACCAAGCCCTTCCTCGTGGGCGCCTCGCTCGGCGGCCTCACGGCGATGATGGCCGAGGGCGCGTCCCCGGAGTCGGTCTCGCGCGGCGTCGTGCTCGTGGACGTCACCCCGCGCCTGGAGGTCCGCGGCGTCCTGCGCGTCATCGGCTTCATGCGCGCCCGCCCGGAGGGCTTCGCCTCGCTCGAGGAGGCCGCCGATGCCGTCGCCGACTACCTCCCGCACCGCCGGCGCCCGAAGGATCTGGGCGGCCTCGAGAAGAACCTCCGCCGAGGCGACGACGGGCGCTACCGCTGGCACTGGGATCCCAAGCTGATGGATCGGTGGAACCCGGACCACTGGTCTCCGGAGGAGGCGCAGAAGACGGTCGTGGAGCGCACCGAGGTGGCACGGAACCTGCGCGTGCCGGTGCTGCTCGTACGCGGGCGGAGCAGCGACGTGGTGAGCGAGGAGGTCGCGCGGGAGTTCCTCGCCCTGGTCCCGCACGCGGAGTACGTGGACCTCGCCGCCGGGCACATGGTCGCGGGCGACAGCAACGACGCGTTCACCGACGCGGTGCTCGCGTTCCTCCGCAAGCACAGGGATTGAGCCTGGAGCCCTTGCCCTTCACCCCGCCGCCGCTCGCTTCGAGCAAGAACGACGGAGATTGAAGCAAATCGACGTTCGATTGAAGCAGATCGACGGTCGCTTCATCGGAGACGCGCGGGCTTCGTCCTCCGCGACGTTCGCTTCGTTCGACACGCCCTCGCTTCATTGCGAGCGTGCTCCCGGTCGAACGAAAAGCTCCGGCCGGTTCATCGCCGGCGACGAAGCTTCATCCTCCGCGACGCTCGCTTCATCGAGGACGCCCGCGCTTCATCCTCCGCGACGTTCGCTTCATCGAGGACGCCCGCGCTTCATCCTCCGCGACGTTCGCTTCATCCTCCACGACGTTCGCTTCATCGAAGACGCCCGCGCTTCATCGCACGCGGCGCCCAGCTTCATCGAGAAAGACGTCCGGATCCATCGAAGGTCACGCCGCTTCATTCGAAGGGACGCTCGCTTCATCGAATGGCACGCCGCTTCATCGCGATCGCGATTTGCTTCATCGAAGGCGACGATCGCTTCATCGAACGCGACGATCGCTTCATCGGAGGGCAAGCCGCTTCATCGGGATCGCGATCTGCTTCGACGAGATCGACGGTCGCTTCATCAGGAACGGCGGTTGCTTCATCGGGGTCGACGGTCGCTTCATCGGGATCGACGGTCGCTTCATCGGGAACGGCGGTCGCTTCATCGGGATCGACGATCGCTTCATCGGGATCGACGATCGCTTCGTCGGGAACGGCGGTCGCTTCATCGGGATCGACGGTCGCTTCATCGGGATCGACGGTCGCTTCATCGGGATCGACGGTCGCTTCATCGGGATCGACCCTCGCTTCGTCGAGAAGGACGCCGCTTCATCAGGAAGGTCATCGATCCGTGAGCGCGTCACCCGCCATCAGTAGATGAGCTCCGTGATGCTCCCGCAATCTTCGCAGCGCCCGCCCCGTTCGAAGAACAATCCCTCCTTGTCCTGACCGCCGCACTCGTTGCAATACACGCGGTCGCACCCCGGGCACTGGTGCCAGCGCGTGAAGAACGTCGACACCTGCGAGGTCCGCTGCCGCTGGCACTTCGAGCAGACCAGGCGAGGATCGACGTCCTCGCTCTCGGACTCGGACTTCGAATTCACCGAGATCGTCGGCGTGACGGTGGTGACCTCCGGCTCGCACTGGATGCAGACGAGGCCAACCTTCGGTGACTGGCGGAGCTTGATGTCCCCTGCCCCGCACTGAATGCACCTGGGGATGGTCTTCGGCTCTTCCTCGAGGAGGGCGATCTCCTTGGAGCTCGACCAATCCACCTCCAGCTCCAGGGTGAGCGGCTCGTTCGTGGGCTTGTAGCCGGCCCAGCTCTCCTTCCAGCGCACCCACTTCTTCCCGTCGATGAGCTCCTGCATGCTCGCTCTTCCCACGGAGGCCCCGACGGGGACTTGTTGTGCCAGAACTGGACGTGCTCCTGCACCGCCTTCACCTTGCGGTGCCGGTAAATCCAGCGCAGCTCGGAGCCCGTCACGGCCCTCATCTTGTCGCTGCCGGAGCCCTTGTCGTCCTTGAACGACTTGCCGGCGATCGCGGCCATGCTCAGGCCGTCGAGACAGAAGTGTATGTGGCTCCCTCGCTTGATGGTCCAGTAGAGCCCGAACTTGCACTTCCGACGAATCGCCGAATTGTATTCGGGCCCCGAGAGGGCCGCTTCCGTTTTCTTCTCGGTGCGGTTCCCTTTATCGGTCGCTTCGTCGTAGCTCTTGTACTTCGGGTGCTTCCTGTTCTCGTCGTGAAACGCTCTCCACGCCTTGAACTGCGCCGAATCCTTGCCGGACCCGATCGCGAGCGCCTCTTGCTGCTTGTACACCACCGAGACCGACTCGCGACTGAACACGTCCACGGTCAGGTACGGGGGCGGCGTGACGGTGCCGAGCAGGACGTCGACCGGCTTGAACAGGTACTCGATGAGCTTTCGTCGCTCTGCGTGGATACCGTAGATCAGGTCTCCCTCGTCGATCTTGCCCTTGTACGGATACTTGAACGGCACGGTGACCGGAGCATCGCTGCGCGCCTGCCGGGCGTCAACAATCTGGTCCCACCTGTCGCCCCTCCTGTCTCCACGCCAAGCCCAGTGGGCGGCGTCGCGCGATGCGCGCGCGCGTATCCGGGCACGCAAGCCGGTCCGCGTCGGTGAGGTACCCCCGAGGTTCGGGTTCGTGGGCCCCCAGAGCATCGGCAGCGCGTTCGAGCTGTCGCAGGCATCGGACGCAACCGCAGGCGGTACGGTGGCAAGCTGGGCGAGCGGCAACTTCCTCGCGCAGGTGACCGACGCAGGCGGCAGCACCACGCAGCGCTTCGATTCGAGCGGCGCGCGGCTCTCCTCAGCAAGGCAGGGCAGGGCCGTACGACGCTCGCTCGGCGCCATGGCGGCACCCTGCCGGCGGTCTCGCCTCGAAGAAGCGACTTGACGCCCCCGGTCCGGCCCGGGCTAACGTGGCTCGGATCCGGCGGAGGAGCGCATGCGGACAAGTCGGGCGGTGGCGATGGTGGTGGCCGGTGCCTTCGGCGCGCTTGCGGCGGTGGACTGCGGCCAATCCGGGCTCGTGTTCGGCACCGCCAGCGGCGGCTCGTCGCCGCGCGGGAAGCTCCGGTGCCTCGTCCTCGGGCGGCACGTCCTCGGGCAGCGCCTCGTCGTCCGGCGCCTCGTCGTCGGGCGGCGCCTCGTCGTCCGGCGCCTCGTCCTCGGGCGGCACGTCGTCGTCGAGCGGCAGCGCGGGCTCGTCATCGGGAGGCCCTTCATGCGTGGGGCGGCAGTGCATCGCTGCGATGAACGCATGCCCGTCCAAGAGCATGCCCCCGACCACAATCAGCGGCACCGTGTACGACCCGGCGGGCAAGCTCCCGCTCCCCAACGTCTACGTGTACATCCCGAACACGACGCCGGACCCCATCAAGCCGGGCCACCCGACCTGCACCCAGTGCCAGGCCCCCGCCTCCGGATCACCCGTCATCGGCGCCCTGACGGACGCGGACGGTAAGTTCACGCTGAGCCAGGGCGTGAACGACCCCTGGGGCGTCCCGAGCGGAGACAGCCTCCCGCTCGTGCTGCAGATCGGCAAGTGGCGCCGGCAGCTCGTCTTGCCGCACATCACGGCCTGCGCCGCGAACCCGCTCCCGGACCCCTCGACCGCCACCGACAAGCTGCGCCTCCCGGCCAAGACCGCCGAGGGGGACATGCCGTTCATCGCGTTCACCAGCGGGTGCGACCCGGCGGAGTGCTTCCTCCGCCACCTGGGCATCGACGACTCCGAGTTCGTCCCCCCGGGCAACCCCGGCGGCGGCCACGTCGTCTTCTACACCGGGCAGGACGCCTCCAGCCTCAACGCCAACGGCAACGCCTCGCAGATCGCGGGCGGCAACGATTGGACGGACACCTACCAGTGGTGGACACAGGCCTCCAACCTCCAGCAGTACGACATCATCTTCAACGCCTGCGAGTGCAACCCCAACGATCGCGGCGCCGGCGCATACCAGGCCATGCACGACTACCTCGACGGCGGCGGCCGCGTCTTCACCACCCACTATTACTACAACTGGTTCGCCCCCCCGACGGGCCCCACCGACTTCCAGAACGTCGTGAGCTGGGCCCTCCCCGAGGGCATCGGCGCGACCTACACGAGCTACTACGTCGACACGAGCTTCCCCAAGGGCCAGATCTTCGCCGAGTGGCTGGAGGACCGGGGCATCACCTCCACACCGGGCGTCATCACCCTGACCGACACCCGGTACGACATGAACAGCGTCAACCCGGGCGCGACGCGCTGGATCTACAACGCCGACGCCGCCGATGCCGGGCAGTCCGCATACGCCACGATGTACATGAGCTTCGACACCCCGACCACCCAGCCCGCCGGCATGCAGTGCGGGCGCGCGGTGTACAGCGACGTCCACGTCTCCGGCACCTCCGACGACTCGGCCTTCCCCAGCGAGTGCGCGAACGCGGATCCCGACGGATCGCACGCCGTCAACGAGAAGGCGCTCGAGTTCCTCTTCTTCGATCTCGCCTCCTGCGTGCAGGACGAGAGCAAGCCCGTGGTGCTCCCGACGACGAAGTAGGCGCGTCCACCTCGTCCGCCGCCCTCGGCGCGCTCGCGACGCGTCGACTCGGCCCAGCCTAGCCTCTGTGATCCTGACAAGCGCGGCGTGGCCCTCTGGTTTCCCGGTCATTTCCCGTTGCCTCCTGTCCGGGAAAGATTGACCGGAGGCCGTGCCTCTCCCCGTGGGCGTGGCCGTGGCCGTGGCCGATCTGCCCGTGCCCCGGAGGGGACGGACACTGGACACGACCGGCGCGAGCATCGTCATGCTCCCCGACACCTGCACGCTCGGGCATGGCTGGAAGGAGGTGACCGCGGATGTCTCCTCGATGGCAGGTCACCAGGTCACGTTGACCTTCATCGACCACGACGACGACGACCCGAGCACCCCGACCCATACGCTCTTCGACGACGTGCTGTGGAACAAGTAGGAGTGTGCGGCGGGCCGCCGACCTTTCAGCCCGCCTCGCTCCCCTCGTGCGGTACCAGCCGAGGATCGGGCTCGTGCCGAGCGGGACGCCAGACCCCTCCTCGTCGATGGGCTCAGGGCTTCGCCGCCGGCGTCCTGCCGACGATGTGGAACTCCACCCGGCGATTGTTCACGCGGCCGGCCTCCGTCTCGTTCGTGTCGATGGGCCCCTCGGGGCCGACGCCTTTGGGCGTCAGCCGGGCGGGAGCGACCCCACGCCTCACCAGCGCCGCCACCACCGACGCGGCGCGCGCCTGGCTCAGCAGGCGGTTGGCGACCCGGCTGCCGCGGTCGTCCGTGTGCCCCTCGACGCGGACGTGATCGATCTCCGGGTGAGCCGCGAGCGTCCTCGCGACCGCGCCGAGGAGATGGTCGCTCTCCGGCAGGATCTCGGCCCTCCCCTCCGCGAACTTGATCTGCTCGAGGATGCGGATCTGACCGGCGGCGACGCGCACCTCGGGGCAGCCGTTCTTGCTGGGATCCGCGCTCGGCTGTCCGGCGTCCGCGGGACACGCGTCGAGCGTGTCCGGGATCCCGTCGTGATCCTGGTCGGCCGGGCAGCCGTTGGTCCTGGGATCGGCCGTCTTCACGCCGGCGACGTCGGCGCACGCGTCGAGCGCGTCCGGGATCCCGTCGTGGTCCTTGTCGGCCGGGCAGCCGTTGGTCCTGGGATCGGCCGTCTTGGCGCCGGCGACGTCGGCGCACGCGTCGAGCGCGTCGGGGACGCCGTTGCCGTCGCGATCCGGGGGGCAACCGTTGGTCTTCGGATCGCTGGTCGCGACGCCCGCCACCTCGGGGCACGCGTCCTGTGCGTCCGGGATGCCGTCGCCGTCGCGATCCAGCGGACACCCGTTGCGCCTGGGATCGTCGGACGCGACGCCCTTCACGGCGGGGCAGGCGTCCCGTGCGTCCGCGACGCCGTCGCCGTCGCAATCGGGCGGCGGCGCGGACGGTGAGGGGGCGTACTCGAGCGCGAGGAGCGCGCGGTTCGCCGTGCCGCTCGCCGCCGAGAGGCCGGGCCCGACGCCGGCGCCGATGCGGAAGTCGCCGAGGGTGTAGCGGCCCATGACGAGCCCCTCCAACGGGATGTCGTTCTTCCAGTGGATGGGTGTCTGGCTCACGGCGACGCTCCCCTGCAGCTCGACGCCGACGCGGAGCTTGTCGCCGAGGAGCTTCACGCCCGCGGTCGCACCGAAGGGCAGCTCGTCGCCGATGGCCGTCGCCCCGAACGTCTCCCTGAGGCCGCGGAGCAGGACGCCCCCCGTCGCGGACCACGTGAACAAGCCCGCGTCGCCGGCCAGGTCGACGCGCGACGAGAGGCGCGCGCTGCCGTCGCCCGTGTACCTCGCGGGGTCGCCCGTGGGGAGCCAGACGCGCACGCCGAGCCCGAGGCGGAACAGGCCCTTCGGCGCCCCGTAGAGCCGCGCGTCGAGGCCGGCGCGCAGGTCGCCCATCGCGCCGCCGCTCGCGCCCACGTAGGTGCCGTCGGTGCGGGTCACCGTGGTGCCGCTCTCGTAGGCGAACACGGGCGCCGACAGGCCCACGCGGAAGCGCTCGGCGAAGGCGAGCGCGGCGCCGAAGTGGAAGGCGAGCTGCGACCCCACGACCGCGTGCTCCACGCCGCTCGTGTCGTGGAGCGTCTGCGGCGACAGGCCGAGGTCGCCGACCACGCCCGTCGCCGGCTGGAGCCTGCCGGAGTAGTCCAGCGACTCGCCCGTGAACCAGGCGCTCCCGCGCTCGGAGGGCTCGAAGCGGTCGATGGCGTAGCCGTGGACGGTCTGTGCGTCGGCGGCGCGCGCGCTCAGCAAGACCCCCGCGCCGAGGGTGAACGAGGCGACGAGCCGATGGTAACGGTGCATGAGGACCCTGGAGACGAGTGGACGGGGGCGCCGTGGGATCGCGCCATGGCAATCGCGGGCTCGCATGGGGAAATGGGCTCGGTGCGGCTACTGCACCCAGAGCACGACGGCCGCGCCGGACGTGGCGGTCATGTTCCCGCCGTCGGTGTCCTGGGCGTCCACGAACGGATACCAGGTGTAGTAGTTCGACACCGAGTCGATGCCCGCCTCGTAGACCTTCACGCCGGCGGCGGGGATGTTGTTCGCGGTGTAGGCGATTCCGTTCTTGAGCGCCCAGCCCTTGTTCCCGTCGTAGACCGTGCCACCCCCGCAAATGGTGCTCGCCCAGGTGGTCGTGGTCCACGCGGTGGTGCCGCGGCAGAGAACGCCGCGGGTCGGGTTGCCCGAGGCCACTTGATTGACGACGACGCCGGGCACGCCCCAGTCGAGCAACAGATCGCTGGAATAGAAGAGAAAGTCCTGGAAGTCGCCGAAGGTGCGGACGCCGTTTTCGTAAACGGCGAACGTCGCCTGGGTCCAGGGGATGTGCTTCGTGGCAGCGCGCAGGTCGAACATGCCCGCCGGCGCGTAGCCCGCGGTCACGAGCGAGTGGGCCTCCGGGCTCATGTCGGCGAGCGTGGACGCGTTCAGGTTCGAGGCGCACATGTTGGAGACGTCCTGCGAGGAGTCCTCGAAGGTGACGGCGTCGGAGAAGGTCGTATCGTTCGACACCCTGCGCCAGACGAGCGTCCACCCGCCGTTCTTCATGTTGCAGTAGACCGGCGGCTCCTCTCCGACCTCTCGGTCGTAGATCGTGTACGCGCCGTCCGTCGTCTTGCCCTCCTTGTAGTGGTCGAGGCAGCTCAGCTCCGACGGCGGCGTGACGCAGAGGCCCGCCTTGCAGTCGAAGGAGGTGCAACCCGCAGACGAGACGCACCCGTTCCCGACCGCGCACGGCCCGCAGCCTCCACCGCCGCAGTCGACGTCGGACTCGCCGTCGTCGACCACGCCGTCGGTGCAGTTGTCCGCGACGCAGAGGCCCGTGTACTTGCTGCAGTACGTGGTGGCGCAGTCGGACGCGACCGCGCAGGCGAGGCCGGTGGCGCACGGAGCGCACGTCGGGCCGCCGCAGTCGAGGTCGGTCTCGTCCGCGTCCTTGTGGTGGTCCTTGCAGTGATCGGTGATGCAGACCGCGGCGCTGGTGTCGCAGGCGCCGGTCTGGCAGTCCGTGTCGACCGCGCAGCCGAGGCCCGTCGCGCACGGCGCGCAGAGGCTCCCGCCGCAGTCGAGGTCGCTCTCGTCGCCGTCCTTCACGCCGTCGGAGCAGTGGTTCGCGACGCACACGAGCGTGGTCACCTCGCAGGCGCCGCTCGCGCAGTCGCTGCCGACCTTGCACGCCTGTCCGACGGTGCAGCCGGCGCACGTGCCGCCGCCGCAGTCGATCGCGGTCTCGCTCCCGTCGAGCACGCCGTCCTGGCACGTCGAGCTGACGCAGGCGCCCTTGCCGACGTTGCAGATGCCGGAGGTGCAGTCGGCGCCCGCGGTGCACCCTGCGAGGCACGTGTGCGTCGAAGGCGAGCACGACGCGCTGGCGCAGTCGGAGCCCGTCGAGCACGGCTGGCCCACGCCGCAGCCGGCGCACGCGCCGCCGCAGTCGACCGCGGTCTCGGTGCCGTCCTTGATCCCGTCGTGGCACTTGTCGGCCGCGCACTTGTTCCCGACGCCGCACGCGCCCGAGGCGCAGTCGTGGTCGACGTTGCAGGCGACCCCGGCCGCGCAGCCCGCGCAGAGCGACCCGCCGCAGTCGAGCCCTGTCTCGTCCGCGTCCTGCACCAGGTCGGAGCAGTGGTTCGCCACGCAGGTCTTGGTCGTCGGCGAGCAGATGCCCGTGCAGTCGGAGTCGCTGACACAGCTCCCGCCGTTCCCGCACGCCGGGCAGACGCCGCCGCCGCAGTCGACGCCCGTCTCGTTGCCGTCCTTCACGCCGTCCTGGCATTGCGACGCGGCGCAGAGGCCCGTCTGGCCGTTGCAGATGCCCGACGCGCAGTCCGCCGCCGAGAGGCAGCCTTTACCAGTCGCGCACTTGGTCGGGCACGAGCCGCCGCAGTCCACGTCGGTCTCGTTGCCGTCCTTCACCGTGTCGAGGCAGCGATTCGCGATGCACTTGCCGGTCGTCGCGCTACAGATGCCGGAGAGGCAGTCCTTCGCCTGCGTGCAGCTCTTGCCCTGGCCGCACGCGAGCGGGCACGTGCCGCCGCAGTCGACGTCGACCTCGCCGGGGTCCTGGACGCCGTTCTGGCAGGCGCCTTCGACGCACACCCCCGAGGCGCTGCAGAAGCCCGTCCCGCAGTCGCCGTCGGCGGCGCACCCCTTGCCGAGCGTGCAGGCCGAGCACTTGGGGCCGCCGCAGTCGACGCCGGTCTCGCCCTGGTCCTTACGGCCGTCGTCGCAGGGGTCGTTCGTGCAGATGTGGAGGTAGCTGTGGCAGATGCCGCTCTGGCAGTCACCGTCGCCGTTGCAGTGACGACCGTTGCCGCACAGACCGCAGGTGCCGCCGCAGTCGACGTCGATCTCGGTGCCGTCCTTCACGCCGTCCTGGCAGCGCGTCGCGACACAGAGCCCGCTGGTGCTGCAGATGCCGCTCTGGCAGTCCGCGTCGACGACGCAGCCCGCGGCGAGCGCGCACGCGTTCGGGCACACGTGCCCGCAGTCGACGTCGGTCTCGCCGAAATCCTTCGTGCCGTCGACGCAGGGGCTCACGATGCAGAGCCCGGTCGCGGCGTTGCACGCGCCCGTCTGGCAGTCGCCGCCGGTGCCGCACTTCTTCCCGACGGCGCAGCGCGCGGCGCAGTTGCCGCCGCAGTCGACGTCGACCTCGCCGAAGTCCTGCACGCCGTCGGAGCACGGGTCGCCGCAGGTGAGGTCCGGGAGGCAGGCGCCGGCGCCGCAGTCGCTCGTGCTCGCGCAGTGCTCGCCGGCGCCGCAGAGCCGTGGGCACGTCGGGCCGCCGCAGTCGACGTCGGTCTCGTCCGCGTCCTTGACGAGGTTGTGGCAGTGGTCGACGCACGCGCCGCCGACGCAGAAGCCCGTCGTGCAGTCGCTCGGCTTGGCGCACGCGGCGCCGCCGGCGCACGGGTTACAGAGCGCGCCGCCGCAGTCGACGCCGGTCTCGTCGCCGTCCTGCGCCTCGTCGTCGCAGTGCGACGCGCACCACCCCACGCCCTGACCGGGGAAGCTCCACGTCTTCGGGCCCCAGATGTCGGGATAGTCCAGCTCGTAAAGGCTGAACGGTCCCACGCCGAGATCGACGACGCCCCAGGCGTCCACGTTGCCGCCGATCGTGACCTGGACCGTGGCGTCGACGCCGACTTGCGCTTGGCCGTCGGGCTTGCCGCTCACCTTGGCGTTGGGGGCGCACGACTCCACGTAGGCGCCGTGCGGCCTGACGGCGCCGCGCAGGCCGACGTAGGGGCCGCCGGCGTCGGCGATCAGCCAGCTCGCGCGCGGCGAGAGGCCGCACTCGACCGCGACACCGCCGCCGCCGTACACGCTGACCTGCGCGTCGTTCGTGAAGTTGAAGGAGTACTCCGGCGTCCACACGGGGATGGAGTAGGAGGCGCCGACCTTCGCTCCCGGCGCGCGCAGGGTCGCGTCGGCGTGCGCCTTCATCGTGGCCTGGATGCCGAAGTTGCAGTCGCCCCAGAGCTCCATCACGTACGTCGTCGGGATGCCGGCGATCACCGGCCCGGCGATGGGCTGCGAGCGGAGGAGCAGGATCGGATCGGCGGTGCCCACCTCCGGGCCGTCGGCGAGCAGCGTCTCGAGGTCGACCGCGTCGGCGGGGTCGGTGCCCGACGCGACGGTGACGTTCGTCGTGACGTCGAGCGCGAGCTGCGCGGTGAAATCGCCGGTGGCGCTGGCCTCGACCTGCTGCAAACCGGCGAGGCCGACCGTCGCGCCCAGGTGGAACGTCGGCGAGTAGGTGACGGTGCCGGTCATGGTCCCGGTGCCCGTGAAGTTGACGGTGACCGCGTGGCCCTTCTTGTTCGTGTACGTCTTCGACGCCCCCTTCGAGAGGTCGAAGATGGTCATGCTCCCGGGCCCGACGTCGAAGAAGGCGGAGTAGTCGACGCCGTAGCTCAGCCCTGGCAGCCCGGCCGCGACGCTCGCCGCGCTGGACGCGAGGTCGCCGGCCGCGTCTCCCAGGTCGCTCGCGCCGTCCTCGACGTCGGACCACGCGCCGCTCACGAAGCTGCCGAAGCTGGCCTGCTGGGCGACGCCGATCGGGCCGTCCTTCTTGCTGTTGCGGCCGCGGGGCCAGGGGAGTGGAGCGCGGCTCTGCGAGCCCGCGGGCTCGTACCGGTGCACGTGCGCGCCCCCGTCGGCGACGACCACCCCCGGCGGGAGCGGCACGGGCGCTCCCGCCGGCGTGTCGGGGAAGTACTGCTTCATGTCGACGCCGGTGGTGTCGATCGGGATCGCGACGTGGGGATCCGCGGTGAGCGACGCGTCCCCGACGATGACGTCCTGGATCGTGGCGGGATCGGTCTCGACGACAACCTTGTCGCCGACGGTGGTGATCGCCTTCACCTTGCGGAGGTAGCCGAAGGGGTTGTTCCCCGTGCCGCTCGCGCGCTTGCGGTTGCCGACGACGGGAGCGCCCACGGGCCATTGCTTGGCGATCTCGCCGGCGGCCGACGCCGGGAAGACCAGCTTGCCGGGCTGCACGTCGACCACGTCCGCCTGGGCCTGCGTCGACTTCACGACGTTCGCCCGGAGCTTCGTGTGATCGTAGTCCTGCGACGCGGGCGAGGCGACCGCGGGGACCTTCTTCACGATGGCGCCGGTCTCGCGCTGGTCGCTGGTGCAGCCGGCGAGCGAGGCGGTGAACGACGCGAGGAGGAGGCCCGCTCCCAGCAGGGAGCGGCGACCTCGCGACGGCATGTTCGGAGACGCCTGGTCGAGCTTCATCGGGGTCTCCATCTCAGGGGCAGGACTTGCCGTAGGTGCCGTCCGTGCACAGGCAGACGAAGTCGTTCACGAGGTCGATGCACTGGCCCGTGCCGCACGACGCGTCGACGCAGTTGTCGTTCAGGGTCTCGCAGTGCCCGCCTTCGTAGCCGCTGTCGCAGGTGCAAACGACGACGCCCGACGCGTCCTCGCAGACGCCGTGCAGGGAGCAGCTCGTCGGGCCGCACTGTTCGTCGATCGCGCACGAGCCGTCCCCCGGGTCGTGGAAGCCGGGGCCGCACTGGTCGCAGTCCGCGCCGGCGTAGCCTTCGGCGCAGGTGCACACCGGGGAGCCGGTGGAGTCGTCGCACGTGCCGTTCGCGCCGCAGGGGTTCGCCTGCGCGCAGGTCGTGTCGGCCACGCAGGTGTAGCCGACGCCGCGGTGGTAGCCGGCGGCGCAGGTCTCGCACGCGGCGCCCCCGTACCCGTCGAAGCAGGTGCACACGACGACGCCGCCCGCGGCGTCGCACGTGCCGTCGCCCGAGCAGCTGTTCGGGAGGCACGTCTCGTCGAGGACGCAGTCTCCGCTCCCGTCGTCGTGGAAGCCGTACGCGCACGCGCTGCAGTCGGCCCCCTTGTAGCCGTCGTCGCACGTGCACACGGCGGCGCCGGCGCCGTCGGCGCACGTCCCGTGGCCCGAGCAGGCGCCGGTGGGTGGGCACGTCGCGTCGGCGGCGCACTTGCCGTCGGCTCCGCGGTGGAAGCCCGCCTGACACGCGTCGCACACGGCTCCCGCGTAGCCCGCGTCGCAGGTGCACACGACCACGCCCGTCGCGTCGACGCACGTGCCGGCGCCCGAGCAGCTCGTGCTCGCGCACCGGGCGTCGAGCACGCACGCGCCGGTGCCGTCGTCGTGGTAGCCGGGGTAACAGCTCGTGCAGTCCGCGCCCGTGTACCCGGCGTCGCACGTGCACACCGGCACGCCGGTGTCGGCGGCGCAGGTGCCGTGCCCGCTGCACGCTCCCTTGGCGCACGCCTCGTCCTTCACGCACGCGTCGCCCGCGCCGCGATGGAAGCCCGTGTCGCACGTCGAGCACACGGCGCCGACGTAGCCGGCGTGGCACGTACAGGCGGCGACGCCGGTCTTGTCGTCGCAGCTCCCGTGGCCGGAGCAGAGGTAGGCGGTGCAGAGCGTCTCGGTGACGGTGCCCTCGGGCGCGGCATCACTCCCGGTGCAGCCGGCGGCGAGCGCCGCCGACCACGAAATGAGCAGGAACGCCGCGCGGGAGAGCGCTGCGAGGCGAGGGATCATAGAAGTCCTGTGAGCTCCTGGTTCGGCGGGTTTCGCTTTGGGCAGTCTGAGCCGAGCGTATCTCGGCGGAGATAACATGGCGGGTCCAGACATCGCAAGCGCGTCCTCGCCGCTCGCGATCCGCTACGGCGCCCACGCGGGAACGGGAACGGGAACGGGAACGGGAACGGGAACGGGAACGGGAACGGGAACGGGAACGGGAACGGGAACGGGAACGGGAACGGGAACGGGAACGGGAACGGGAACGGGAACGGGAACGGGAACGGGAACGGGAACGGGAACGGGAACGGGAACGGGAACGGGAACGGGAACGGGAACGGGAACGGGAACGGGAACGGGAACGGGAACGGGAACGGGAACGGGAACGGGAACGGGAACGGGAACGGGAACGGCGCTGACCGACCAGGAGCGCCGGTGCTACCCGACCTCGCTCCCCTCCCCGTCCAGCCCTGCGAGCACCGCCTCGAGCGGCGCAGGCCTCCCGTACAGCCACCCCTGCGCGTAGTCGACCCCCACGTCCAGCAGCAGATCCGCGACCCCCTGAGTCTCGACCGCCTCGGCCACCGTGCGGATGCCCATCGTGCAGCAGATGCGGTGGACGCTCTCGACGATGGCGCGGTGCAGGGCGTTGTCGCCGAGGTCGCGCACGAACTTGCCGTCGATCTTCAGGTAATCGACCGGCAGGTTCTCCAGGTACCCGTACGAGGCGTGCCCGCTGCCGAAGTCGTCGATGGCGAAGCGGCAGCCCATCGCGCCGAGCTCCTGCATGAACCAGCGCACCTCCCCCAGGTTGGCGAGCGCCGCCGTCTCCGTCACCTCGAAGCAGATCTTGCCGGGCGGGACGTTGGCCTTGTGCATCTCGCGCACGATGATGTCGAGCAGGCCCTCCCGCATCAGCGAGACGCCCGAGAGGTTGATGGCGGCGGTGTCGAGCCGGCGCATCGCCTGGTGCGGGAGCGCGCCGATCGCGCGGAAGGCGCGCTTCACGACGTAGTTGTCGAGGGTGTCCATCATCCCGCTGTGCTCCGCCGCCTGGATGATGCCCACCGGGGACTGGAAGCGCCCCTCCTCGTCGACTTGCCGGACGAGGACCTCGAAGTGGACGCCCGGCCGCGCGCGCGGCGAGAGCGGGTGGAGGGTCTGCGCGAAGAGGCGGAATCCGGCCCTCCTCCAGGTTCTTGTGCATCCCGGCCACCCAGTGCATCGACCGGCGCGCCTCGGCGAGGTGGTCGTCGCTCTGGAGGTAGAGCTGGATGCGCCCGCGGCCCGCCTCCTTCGCCGTCCGGCAGGCGTGGTCGGCGGCGCCGAGCACGTCGGCCGCGTGCCCTATTTCGGCGCCGAAGGGCACGACGCCGAAGCTCGCCCCCACGGCGAAGGATTTGTCCTGCCACGCGAAGCGGAACTCGAGCAAGCGCCGCTGGAGCTCCCGCGCGACGCGCTCGCCCTCGCGCCCGTCGCGGCCGAAGAGCAGGATCGCGAACTCGTCCCCCCCGATGCGCCCGCCGACGGCGCCCGGCCCGCACAGCTCGTTGAGCCGCGTCGCGACCCACTGGAGCAGATCGTCGCCCGCGTCGTGGCCGCACGTGGACGTGACGAGGCGGAAGCGGTCGAGGTCGACGTAGCAGAGGGTGTGGGTGACGCCGGTCCGCTGCGACTCGGCGATGGCTTGCTCGATGCGCTCGGAGAGGGCCTGGCGGTTGAGCAGGCCGGTGAGCGCGTCGTGGCGCGCCTGCCGCGCGAGCTGGAGGGCGAGGAACTGCTGGCCGCTGACGTCCCGGAAGACGACCATCTCGCCTTGCCCGGAGGAAGTCGCCTCGTCCTCGCCGAGCGCGCCGCCGTCCGGAGGGACCACGCCGCGCACGTGGCGGACCGGGAGCACCTGCCCGTCGCGCCGCTCGAGGAGCGCCGTGTGCTCGGACGGGGCGGCGCCGAGCGCGGTCGCGAGCGTCGCCTCCGCGCTCTTCGGCGAGGCCGTCCGGAAGACCTGGCCGAGGGGCCGCCCGCGCGCCTCCCGGACCGACCACCCCGTGAGCCGCTCGGCGACCGCGTTGAGCGAGACGACGGCCCCGCCCGCGTCGGTCTCGATCAGCCCGACGCCGACGTGCGACAGGCACTCCTCGATCCCGATGGGGAGGAGCCCGTCGCGAGCGCCCACCAGCGCGTCGACGGCGCGGGCGCCCTCGGCGGGCTCGGGGAGGTAGGACGAGAGGGCCGGAGACAGGGCGGGGGGCGGCGCGAGGCTGGGCGCGGGGAAGGCGCGGAGGCTCGGCCTCGCGCAGCGGGCGGAGGGCGACGGAGAGCGTGTCCTCGGGCTCCTCGTCCTCGGGGACCATCGAAGGGACCGACGGGCGAGGGACGGGGGGGCGGTCGTCTTCGCGGGAGGCCACGGGCAGATTCTAGGCGATCTGCCCGTGCCGGAAGGAGAATCAGCCGCCGTCGGGGGTGCCGCCGCCGCCGGCGTCGTGCGGGAAGCCGCCGCCGTCGAAGCCGAAGCCGCCGCCGCCGTCGGTCGGCGTGCCGACGAGGCCGAACCACCAGTTCTCCACCGGGACGCCCATCGGATCCATCTGCCCGTTCTTGTTCACGATGAGGAACGTCTCCGTCCCGCGGTGGCCGGCCATCTCCACCGTGATGGTCTGGTGCAGCTTCTGCCCGTTCTCGCCCTGGGTCGCGTCGAGGCTCATCCCGAGCTCCGGCATCGTCGTCCCCCCGCCGAAGGCGGAGGAGAGATCGTAGCCCTTCACCGTCCACGGGGCCTTCACGGGCCCGTCGCTGAAGAGGTCGAGGGGGATGGTCTGGGTGTCCCCGAGGTCGATCTCGACGCCCTTGTAGGAGATCGACTGGCCCTGGAAGGTCGTGGAGATCGTGTCCTTCAGCTCGGGCGCGGCGTTGAAGTACGAGCCCTCGCCCTCGAACGGCGGCTGGCACGGGTCGTGGCCGGCCATCGCCGCCTTGTTCGACCACGTCCGCTGCACCACGTAGCCGACCTCCGAGAACTTCTGGAACGCGTTCGGGAACTGCGCGCACATGTCGCCGACCTCGCCGCCGCCGAGGACGCGCATCCAGTAGAGGTGGGCGTCGTCGACCGTCGCGTACGCGGGCTGGAGGGTCGGCGAGTCCACGTACGGATCGGTGCAGGCCTCGACAATCTCGTGGCTCTCGGCGCCGGTCAGGGCGTCGATGCCGTTGAGGTTGCCGAACGTGCCGCAGTTCGGGATGACGGCGTACGCGACGTCGGCGCTGTTGTGGTTCGTGTCGAGGTTCGTGCTGCCGTGGTAGCCGCCGAAGGCCTGGCAGCTCGCCTGGCCGCTCGCCGTGATGGTCGTGCTCGCGGGGTAGTGCAGGATGTAGACGGTGTTCGAGTCGTTCGTCGGCCAGGCCGGATCGTCGGCGTTCAGCTTCGCCGTGAGCCAGTCCTGGAGCTGGCCGAGGTCCGTGCCGGTCGGCGTGTCGTCGATGGTGTCCGGGGCCGCCTCCGTGAGCATCACGGGCTGCGTCGAGGTGGCGGGCCCGACGCCGTACTCGCTGGTCGCCGCGGTCCAGTACTGCGTACCGCCAATCTTGTTCACGAAGTCGGTGAGCTGCTGGACCGTCGTCGCGTCGTCGTTGGAGAAGAAGACGGGGACGAGCTTCGGCGCCGCCAGCACCGGGCCGCCGTAGTAGATGACCTGCGGGGGGGCCGCGTGCGGGGCCGGGTACTTGTCGCTCGGCTGGCCGATGTCCGGCGCGTCCTTGCCCGCGTCCACGATCTCCATGCCCCCCGTCCCCGCGCTGCTCGAGGCTTGGCCGTCGAGGCCGACGTGGTGCCGCCGGTGCCGGTGGACCCGCTGCTCACGGTGCCGCCGTTGCCGCTGCTGCACGCGGACGCGCCGGCGCCGGCGCATAGAGAGAGGAAACCGAAGAGGGCGAGACGAGGGAAGCGCATGACGTCGACTCCTGGCGGACTTCGTGGGCGAAGGACGCGCGGACGCTAGTCGTACGCGCAGCGCCTTGTCACGCTCCTCATGTCGGGGCGGAACATTACGGGTGGGCTGGAGGCCCCGGAGTTGGGTCTCCGCGGTCGAAGCTGTTATCTTGTCGGCCGGGCACCACCCCCTCGCCGCCTGCTTTCCGGAGCCTGGACATGGAAGATCGACCGCTCTTGCCGAAGGACTTGCCGAGCGACTGCGCGATGGTGGAGCTCTCCTACCGCATCAAGAAGCCCGAGAACACGCACGTCGACGTGACCATCAGCATGGACGGCCACGAGCGATCCCTGCGCTTCCACCGCCCGCGCGTCGTGCAGTTCGACAAGGATTTGCCCGAGATCCTCCACGGGCTCGACATCGAGGACGTGAGCGCACAGGGGCTGCGGGACATGGTGCTCTTCGTGTCCATCGGCCACGGCGCCGTGACCTTCTGGGCCAGGGACGTGGTCGAGCTCTCGCGCTCCCAGACCCTCCCCCCGCTCTTCTTCGACGACAAGCCGAAGAAGCCCTGGGAGATCACGCAGGGGCCGGAGGAGACCTACAACTACCGCGCCCCGCGCGGCGGCGCCTTCCGCGCCTTCTCGATCTCCACCCGGCCCTTCGACAAGAACTGACGCGCGCCGGCCGTCCGCTCACTTCAGCGTCTTGGCCCGGTTCTGGAGGGCCGTGAGCTCGGCCTGCGCCTTGGACCGCAGCGTCGCGATGGGGCCGTCGAAGCTCGAAGCCGTCGGCATCTTGCCCTGCGCCTGGCCGGCCGCGGCGCCGTTGGCGGCCGAGAGGGCGTCGATCTGCTGGTCGAGCACGGTCTCGGGGCGGTTGATCTGGGCCTTGAGGGCCGTGATCTCGGTCGAGATCGGGCTCAGCGCCGCGTCGATGGCCTTGGAGATCGCGTCCTCGGCCTTCTGGATCGCCGAGTCGATCCCCGACCCCCCCTTGTCGAGCGCGCCGCTCACGCCGTCCACCTGCTTGCTCAGCACCGAGCCCTGCGCGTCCGCCTGCTTGGACAGCGACTGCTTCGCCGTGTCCATCTGCGTCTGGATGCCCTGAAGGCTGCCCATCGCTGCCTTGTTCACGGCGTCGATCTGCGTGTCGAGCTGCGTGCACAGCGCCTGTACGGGCTGCTTGGCCTGGTTCTTCGCCTCCTGGATGGCGTTGACGGCGGTGGACTTCACCTTGTCGATGGCCTGGCCGAACTGCTGCACCGCCGCCGTGATCTGCTGCTGCGCGGTCTGCGCCTCCGTGACCACCGGCGGCACCACGGTGTCGATCTGCTTCTCGATCGTCTTCGTGAACGCGTCGACCTGGGAGAGCGCCGTCGTCTTGACCGTGCCCACCTCGGTCTGGATCGTGCTGGCGACGCTCGCGAGCTGGTTGCCCGCCGTCGTCGCCGCCGTCTGGATCTGCGGCAGCGCCGCGTTGATCGCGTTCGTGATCGCCGTGAGCGCGGTCTGCACCAGCGCCTTGGGCAGGCCCGTCGCCGGGATCGCCTCCAGGATCCCCGTCACGTTGTGGAGGAGCCCCTGGAGCATCGAGACCCCGGAGCTGAACATCGTCTGGATCTGGGTCAGCTTCTGCACCAGCCCGTCGATGGGGGGCATGACCTCGCCGCGCACGCTCGCGATGAGCGTGCGCATCGCGGTGAGCGTGGCGTTGGCCGCGTCGACCACCTTCTGGAAGGCGGCGACGAGCTCCTGGAGCTTCGCCTGCCCCTGCTGCTGGATCGTGTCGATGTCCTTGCTCGCCTGGTCGGCGATGCCGGTCACGTGCTTCTCGATCTCGTCGAGGCGCGTGTTCATCGCCGCCACGGGCCCCGCGACGGCCTTCTGCGCGGCCGTGAGGCTCGCGTCGATGGGCGGGAACAGGGCGAGGATCGGCTTCTTGGCGGCGTCCGCGGCGGACTGCATCGTGGCCTTCGCGCTGTCGACGGCCTGGGAGATCTGCTTCAGCTCGCCGCCGAGCGTGTTCGCGAGGGCGTCGATCTGGGCGTCGATGGTCTCGGCCTCGCTCGAGGCCATCTGCGTCAGATCCTTCTCCTTCGCGTCGAGCTGCGTCTTGAGCGCGCTCACCCGGGACTGCAAGCTCTTCGTCGCCGGGTCGGCCTGCGCCGCGAACGCGCTCACCTGGTTCGTCGCCGCAGTCACCTGGGCGTTGATCTGCTGCTTCGCCGTGTTGAGCGTCGTGTCGACCTGGCTCTGCAAGGTGGCCACGGCGGCGGTGAACTGCGACTGCGCGCGCTGGAGGTCCGCCTGCACGGCCTTGGCCTCGGGGGTCCCTTGCTTGAGCCCGAGCTGCGTGAGGAGGGCCTGCTGCTGGCTCTGGATCTCGCCCTGCAGGCCGGAGATCTTGCCGCTCACCGCGGACCCGACCGTGGTCAGGCCGTTCGTGAGGCTCGTCCACGGGGTGCTCAGGGTCTGGGGCGCGCCCTTGAGCTTGGCCTGCACCCGCTGGACCATCGCGGTCACGTCGCCGTCGAGCCCCGTGACGTCGGTTTTCACCTGCGTGAGCTTGGACCAGGCCGCGAGCATCGCCCTCTCCCCTCAGCTCGGCGGGTTCAGGTCCCCGACCTTGGCCTTGAGCCCCGAGACCCGCGAGTTCACGCTGGCCTGCACCTGCTGCACGCTGGCGCTCACCTTGTTGATGGGGGCCATGATGCCCGTGTCGATGGTGTTCACGTTGGCCTTGAGCGTGCCTTCCTGCGCCTGCACGCTCGAGATCACGCCGAGATCTTCGCCACCACGGTGTTCATCTGTGCCTTCAGATCCTCGAACATCGTCGCCCTCTAACCGTTCAGCGCGTTCTGGATGTCGGACTTGGCCGCCCCGACCTTGGCCCCGAGCTGGTCCGCCGCGGCCGACGCGTTCGCCGACAGCGCGGAGAGCTGCCCCTCGGCGTCGCCGATCTTGGCGCCGAGCTCGCCTGCGCCGACGAGAGCTTGGCAGAGACCTCGCCCTGCGCGCCCGTGATGCTGCCCATCACGGCGCCGGTCGACTCCTCGTACTTGCCCGTCACGTCGGAGATCGCGCTGCCCACGGCCAACTGTGTCTGGGCCTTCGCGACGGCGACGTTGGGCGTGACGTCGTAGGTGGCTGGCGGCTGGGCGGTGCTCTGGTTCTGCTTCACCACCATCAGGATGTCGCCCTCGGAGATCGTCACCGTCTGCGTGTCGGCGTCGTCCACCCGCGCGAGCGTGACCACGGGCTTGTCGTCCGTGTACACCTGCGTGAGGTACGTGTGGCTCGTGTCGTTGAACCCGAGGATGAGCTGGTCGCCCTGCGTGTCCTTCGAGAGCGGGATGGCCCACTCGAGGTAGGCGTCGACGCGCGCGCTGTCGAACTCCAAGGCGAGGAGGACGCGCTGGTTCTTGTACGCCGGGAAGAAGAAGTGGCCCGAGAACTTGTCGGGGATGAAGGGGGTGACGACGATCTTGTTCCAGAGCGGGACGTTGATCCGGTACTCGAAGAGGCTCGTCGCCTCGTCCTCCATGGGGTACCAGGTCCGGTCCGCCGCAGCGCCGCTCGCGGAGAGCACGCGGCCCTCGACGAAGACGGGGTACCTCGGGCGGCGGTAGGGGGGCACGCGCGGGGTCGCGTCACGGGTGAGCTCGAGGCGGTGGACGAGGTCAATCTGGTAGGCGGCGGTGGTGGCCTCGAGGTCCTCCTCGGCGCCGCCGTCGTGGAGGTCCTGCTGCGCGCGGAGGGTCATGCCGATGAGGCGGTAGTCGTTCCCCGACGGGTAGACCGTGATGGGGAACTCGTCGCTCAGGTTCATCGTCGTGCCGGGGTCCTCGAGCTTGTCCGGGACCGCCTTGTAGGTGACCTCGATCATGGGATCGGGGGGCACGAGCTTGAACGTCTCGACGTCGACCCGGGCGTCGAACACCTTCTGGATCCACGTGTGGACGACGGGGTCGACGCGCACGCCCGACACGCCCAGCGGGTTCGGCAGATCCTTCTGGGCGACGGCGGCCTCGGTGAAGGGGTTCCGGAGGCTCGACGAGTGGCGCTTGGGCTCGGGCACCAGGATGCGGATCGAGTCGACCGTCTCCTCGTCGATCACGTCCGCGTCGCCGGTGGGGATGGCCTTGGTCTTGCCGAAGCGGTAACCGCCCGTGCCCGGGGTGAGCTCGAAGACCCCGCTGTTGCGGTCGACGTACCACATCACGAGGTCGTAGAACGTCGCGTCCTGCTCGCCGCCGAGGCCGATGCAGAGCACGTCGAGCGACTCGTCGAGCTGGCCCCAGTCGTAGGTCATCGTCATCCCTTGCGCCTTGTAGGCGTCGATGACGTCCTGCAGCGAGGACTGGACGTAGAGGTCGAACGGCTTGTGCTGGCGCCAGAAGACCTGCGCGGGGTCGAAGAACCGGATGAAGTAGTGGCGGCCCACGACGGGCGCGTCGTCGACGCCCTTGCCTACCACCTCGCGCACCCGCTTCTCGGTCACGTACCCCATCAGGGTGAGCGGGTCGGCGGCGTCCGACTCGAACAGGATGCGCCCGTTGGCGAGGGTGAGCGTGGCCTGGATGATCTGGCTGGTGGAGAAGTCCGGGAAGATCGGGTCGGCGACCTCCTGCGAGTCGACGAAGAACTCCACCTCCGCCTCGAAGCCGTGGATCGTCAGGTCGACGGCGATGCGGTTGAGGCTCCCCGTGGGGAGCGAGAACGTGTCGCTCCCGATGAGGAGGGTGAGCTTGAGCTTGAGCCGGTCGCCGAACATGCCCTGGCGCGCGCCAGGTTAGGCCGAGTGGCCGGGGGAAGCGAGTTTCCCGGAAGGCCCTCACCCCCCCGGCCCCCATGAGCGTCAGCCTCCCGTCGCCATCTTCTTCCCGCAGACCTCACCCCCCCGGCCCCCCTCTCCCCCACCGATCGCGGTTCCATCCCTAACCTCATCGACGGGGGAGAGGGGGGAGACGTAGACGTTCTCCCCCCTCTCCCTCGCCGTATTGGCTCGGGTAGGCACAGCGCGTTTCGAGGGAGAGGGGGGCCGGGGGGGTGAGGTCTGGTGCGCGAGAGATGGGCAGGCTAACGCCCATGGGGGCCGGGGGGTGAGGTCTGCGGAAGGCGGCTACACCGTCGCGAAGGCGGCGTCCGGGATGTCGAGGGGGGACGTGTCCTCCCTCCCCAGCAGGTCCGCATGGAACCGCACGCGGGGCAGGACCGTGCGAGCGTAGTAGAGGGCCGCGTGCTTCTTGCCCTCGTAGAACGCGCGGTCGGCGGCGCCCGCGTCCCCGGCCGGGAGGGCCGCCTGCTTCTCCAGGGCGATCCGGGCGCCGTCGAGGAGCAGCCAGGCCACGGTGGTCTCGGCCATCATCTCGAGGAACGTGTTCGCCGCGAGCGGGACGAGCGCCATCTTCCCCATCTGGAACCAGGAGAGCAGCCGCATCGCCGAGCCGGCCAGCGCCTCCTGCGCGCCCGAGAGGTCTCTCACCGCGGGGCCGAGGACGGGGTGCTTGTCGTTCTGCGCCACGAAGGCGGCCACGTCGCCGAGGAAGGCCTGGAGGTTCTGGCCGCCGGCCTGCGCGAGCTTGCGGCCGACGAGGTCCATCGCCTGGATGTGGTTGGTGCCCTCGTAGATGCTGAAGATCTTGGCGTCGCGGCAGTACTGCTCCACGGGGTAGTCGCGCGTGTAGCCGGCGCCGCCGTAGGTCTGGATCGCCTCCTCGCAGATCCGGAAGGCCTGGTCGGAGCCGTACGCCTTCACGAGCGGGACGAGCAGGTCGACCTGGCCCTGGTGGTAGGCGGCCTTCGCGTCGTCCTTGCCGCGGGCCTGCTTGGCCGAATCCTCGTGCCGGGCCAGCTTGACGGCGAGGGCGCGGATGCCCTCCACGCGCGACTTCATGTCGAGCAGCATGCGGCGCACGTCCGGGTGCTCGAAGATGGCGACGCGGGGCGCGGTCGCGTCCTTCCACTGCGCGATGCTCGGGCCCTGCTTGCGCTCCTTGGCGTACTCGAGCGCGTTGAGGTACGCGGTCGACGCGACGGCGACGCCCTGGATGCCGACGGAGATGCGCGCGCCGTTCATCATCCGGAACATCTGCGGCATGCCCTGGTTCTCGACCGTGCCGACGAGCTCGCCGACGCAGCCGTCGTTCTCGCCGAAGTTGAGGACGCAGGTGGACGAGCCGTTGATGCCCATCTTGTGCTCGATGCTGCCGACCGTGACGTCGTTGGCCTGGCCGAGCGAGCCGTCCGCGTTCGCGCGGATCTTCGGCACGATGAAGAGCGAGAGGCCCTTGGTGCCGGGGGGCGCGCCCTCGACGCGGGCGAGGACGAGGTGGACGATGTTCTCGGCGAGGTCGTGGTCGCCGCCGGAGATGAAGATCTTGGTGCCGCGGATGGCGTAGCTGCCGTCCGGGAGCTTCCTGGCCGTCGTGCGCGCCGCGCCGACGTCGGAGCCGGCCTGG
Organism: uncultured delta proteobacterium; assembly: GCA_963827955.1. GTDB lineage: Bacteria > Myxococcota_A > Polyangia > Polyangiales > Polyangiaceae > CAWHDJ01. The sequence goes on from CAWHDJ010000019.1 coordinate 1,050,658, forward strand.
GGCTCGGTCAGGCACATGGTGCCGCCCCACTTGCCGTGGAACATGTTGTGGAGGTACCGATCCTTCTGCGCGGGCGTGCCGAAGATCGTGATGATCTCGGCGGCGCCGAAGGCGAGGCCCGGGTACATGTTGAACGCCGCGTTCGCGCCGGAGAGGATCTCCTCCACGAGCAAGTAGACCGAGGCGGGAGCCCCCTGCCCGCCATGGTCGGGATCCACGCCCACCGTCTTCCACCCCGCTTCGTAGAGCTTGTCCCAGGCGTCCTTGAAGCCGGTCGGCGTCTTCACCGCCCCGTCTTCGAGCCGACAGCCCTGCTGGTCCCCCACGGCGTTGAGCGGGCCGAGCACCTCGCGGGCGAACTCGTACACCCCGTCGAGGACCATGTTCACCTCGTCCGCACCCCAGGCCTCGAACGGGGCCTGCCCCAGCACCTCGGCGAGCTTGAACTGCTCGAAGAGGAGGAACTTGAGCTCGCGAAGGTCGGCCTTGTAGCGGTTCTGGGCGGGGTGGGCGTTCGACATCGGGTGCCTCCTCGGGGGTGTGTGGGCGGCGTCGCTGTGGAGTCTAGCTACACAGCCACGACCTACGATTAGCACGGGGATGCACCGCGTCAACGGGCAGGCGAGCACATTCTCGGCTTGGTCGTGCAGATCACAGCCCGTCGAGGCTGCCCGCGTGTACCGGACGAGGCCGACGGCCCCGCCCGCTACCTCCAGAGGTTAGGCCCCGCCGGTGCCAGCGCCGCCATGCCCGCCGGCCCCGCCGACGGCCTGCCCACCCCCTGCCCCACCGAAGCCCTCTGCCCCACCGGCGCCTGCTCCACCAGCGCCACCCGCCCCGCCATACCCTTCGGTCACACAGACCCCGTCGGCAACGTCGCACGGCCCGGTGGTGCACTGATCGTCGCTGGTGCAGGGCGTGGTGGTCGGCGTGAGGCAGACGTCGTTATCGCAAACCAGGCCGGACTGGCAGTCGGAGTCGACGGTGCAAGGACCGCTGGTCGGCACCACGAAGCCGTCCTGGTGGGAGCACGTAACCGCGAGCAAGCCGACGAGAATCGCCACACCAACGGCGCGCACGGACCGGAGCATCGGCGACGATTGTCTCACGGCGCCTGCATGCACGTCGAGCGCGAGGGCTTCGCCGTCACCTCCGCTCCCCCCATCGACGATCGCGTCGTCGCCGCATTCCAGGCACGTCGCGTTCTATGTCGTGCGAGGGCGCTCGCCGTGAGAGAATCCTCGGTCATGTCTTGGACCCTTCGCTCCGGTGCCGCGGGGATCGCCATCGTCGCCTTCTCCGTCACCTGCGATACCGCGCAACTGGTGCCAGTTGGCGGTGTATGCCACCTGGACTCGGATTGCGAAGCCGGTCTCGTTTGCGACGACGGGATCTGCCTCACCAAGGTCCCCACTTGCACGAGCGATGCCGATTGCAAGGAGCCTGGTCAATGCTGCGAGCAGTGCTTGGCTTCCGTGGGTTATTGTATGGCACGCCCTTGCTTCGTGATTGGTCCCGATGATGAGCTGGGCGGCGCGGGTGGAGCCGGCGGAAGCGGCGGCGGAGGCCTGGGTGGAGGCGGAGGGGCCGGTGGTGTGGGCGGGCGGGTCGGCACCGGCGGCCACGCGGGTGCGGGTGGTGGATAGCGCCTCCGTGCTCGTCATCGAGGACGGTGTTCGCGTTGCTCTTTTACGCCTCTACGTCTCTGGCCGGAGCTCCGGACCCGCCCGAAGCTAGGCCCCGCCGGTGCCAGCGTCCCCACCCACGCCGGCACCCTGCCCGCCCCCTGCCCCGCCGACGCCTGCTCCACCAGCGCCACCCGCCCCGCCATACCCAGACCCCGTCGAGCGTGTCGCAGTTCCCGGGCGCGGAGCACTGATCGTCGCTGGTGCAGGGGGTGGTGGTCGCCGTGAGGCAGACCCAGTTCCAGCAAAGTAGGCCAGTGTCGCAATCGGCGTCCGTGCCACAAATGCTGCAGCCTGGCACGAGCTCTTGCCCGGAGTTGCACGTGGCCGCGAGCAAGCTGACGAGCATCACCGCAGCGGCGACGGCGTACGCGGACCGGAGCATCGGCGACGAGTGTCTCACGGCGCCTGCATGCCCGTCGAGTGCGAGGGCTTCGCCGTCACCTCCGCTTCCCCCATCGACAATCGCCTCGTCACCACCATCCTGCCCCATCGCATTCGGCGTCGTCCGAGTGTGCTCGCCGTGGGAGAATCCTCGGTCATGTCTTGGTCCCCTCGCTCCACTGCCGCGGCGGTCGCCATCGTCGCCCTTGCCGTCACTTGCGGTACCTCGCAACTTGTGCAACTTGGCGGTGAGTGCGAGGTGGACTCGGACTGCGAAGCCAGTCTCCTTTGCGTGGACGACGTCTGTCTCACGTGTGCCGGCATCTGCACGAGCGACGCCGACTGCAAGGGTGATGAAACTTGCGCCGTGAACTTGGGTTTTTGTTTCGACAGTCCCGCCACCGGGCCTGGTGGCGGAGGAGGTGCCTCCGGAGCTGGTGGCGGCGGAGGCGGTGGACGGGGCGGAGGCGGAGGGGCCGGTGGCATGGGCGGGCAGGTCGGCACCGGCGGCCACGCTGGTGTGGATGGTGGATAGCGCCTCTGTGCCCGTCATCGAGGACGGTGTTCGCGTCATCCCGACGGACGAACGAAGACGGTTCAAGAAGAAGATTTAACGCAGAGACGCAGAGACGCAGAGACGCAAAAAGGCAGGGAGAAATCCTCTCTTTGCTTTTTTGCGTCTCTGCGTCCCTGCGTCTCTGCGTTAAATTCCGGGCCCTGTCCAAAGCTAGGCCCCGCCGGTGCCAGCATCACCACCCCCGCCCTGCCCCCCACTCCCGTCGGCGCCTTGCCCGCCCCCTGCTCCACCAGCTCCACCCGCCCCGCCACAAGGGTCCAGCACACAGAACCCGGCGGTCGTGTCGCACACCTCGCTCCCGACGCACTGAGCCTGGCTGGTGCAAGGCGTCGTGATCTGGGCGCTGCAGCCGTTGCAGAGGTCGCCGTTCGGGCCGCATTCCCGCCCGATCGGCACGAGGTCTCCCTGCTGGGAGCACGTGGCCGCGAGCAAGCCTACGAGGATCGCCGCACCGGCGGCGTACGCGGACCGGAGCATCGGCGACGATTGTCTCACGGCACCTGCCTCCTCGCTACGGATAGCGGCGGCGAGGGGCGAGGGACGCGCCCCCACCCCTCGCCGCACACGGCGATGGCCGATCAGTGCACCAGGATGGTGATCACCTGGCTCCAGGGCCCGGGCCCCTTGGAGTTGCTCACGCTGACCTTGACCCCGACGATCGTGGCCGACGGGAGGCCGACGAGGGTCGTCTTCCCGCTCGGGGTCGACGGGGCCGACAGGAAGCTCTTGCCCCCGTCGATGCTGTACGCCCAGTTGACGCAGCGGAACTGGTGCGCCGCGAGCCCTACCGTCGCGAGCAGGAGGCTCATGTTCGCGTCGCAGAGGACGGTGCCGGGCTGCGGACCGTTGGCGAGCGAGAGCAGCGGCTTCTGCCGGACCGGGAAGCGCGCGACCAGGAGGCCAGCGTTCTCGATCAGGGTGACCGCGCGCCCGGGTGCGGCGTCGACGAGCGTCTGGACGTACATGCGCTCGGTCTCCGCCGCGGTGAAGAGGAGGTCGCGCTGCGCGTTGCGCGCGGCGGCCGCCCCGATGGCCCGGCTCGGCACCAGGAGCTGGGCCTGCCGGACGTTCTGGTTCAGGGTCAGGAAGTTGGACAGCGGCGGGTTCGGCGCCGCGTAGGTCACCGGGTCCGCCGCCATCTTGTCGTGCATCGTCTGCGTCCGCTCGAGGAGCGGAAGGATCTGGAGCCGGCTCACGCCGAGCACGGCTCGATAACGGAACTGAGCACCCATGGCAGTCTCCTTGCTTGCGCGCTCGCCTCCCGCCCGGCTCCGTGCCGGCGCTTCGTGCGAGCTCTCAAATGGATACATCGCTTTGTCGGGCCGATCCGTGACGCGCACCGGTCGATTTTTATTTCGTGACGCGCTGGGTCGTGGACGGGCGGCCTTCGGACGTGACCGCGACGCGCACGGCGGGCTACGTGTCGCTTACGGCGGGCTACGTGTCGCTTACGGCGGGCTACGTGTCGCTTACGGCGGGCTACGTGTCGCTTACGGCGGCATCCGTGTCGCTTACGGCGGCATCCGTGTCGCTTACGGCGGCGTCCGTGTCGCTTACGGCGGCGTCCGTGTCGCTTACGGAGGGCTCCGCGACGCGTACGGCGAGCCTCCGTGTCGCTTACGGAGGGCTCCGCGACGCGCGCGGGAGGGTCCGCGACGCGCACGGCGGGCTCCGTGTCACGCACGGGAGGGTCCGTGTCGCGCACGGCATGCTCCGCGACGCGCACGGGAGGGTCCGCGACGCGCACGGAAGGCTCCGTGGCGTCGCGCCCCTACGTGGGACAGGTCTTCGCTAGCCGGCGTCGCCGCCGTCGCTCGTCCCGGCGTCGCCGCCGGTCCCGCTCCCGCCGGTCCCGCTCCCGCCGCCCCCGCCCGTGCCCATGCACTCGTTCGGCGAGGGGGCCGCGGGGCCGACGCCGCTGATCTGCGCCGGCGCCATCGTGAAGCCGAAGCCCACGGAGATGCCGTTGCAGACCTGGCTCGGGTCCTGGGTGCCGTCGGCCATGATGTCCGAGGCTTGCCGGATCAGGGTCACGATCGCGTCGTACGCCGGAGTGCCGCAGATGCCGAGCAGGTAGCCGATCTTGCTGGCCTCGGCCACGAGCTCCTCGGTGTTGAGCACGCCGCCGACCATGCCGCCCATCGCGCTCTTGCGATCCGCGGAGAGCGTCATGCTCACCCGCGCATCGCGCAAGGTCAGCTTGAGCGTGGTGCTGTTGCCGTTCCAGGTCACCGGGATCACGAGGACGATCGTGCCGTTCGCCGAGTTGAACGTCTGGCCCGCCACCGAGCACCCGTTGAACACGATCGACGACGACTCCGGATTCTTGGGATCGTTGAGCAGGTCGGGCTCGACCGACCACATGTCCGTGCCGTCCCACTTCGGCGGCATGCCGAGCGGCGTCCCGGCGAAGGCCTTCGTGGTGAAGCCGGACTCGTCGCCCGTCGGATACAGGCAGTCCAGCTCCAGCAGCGCGGTGAACTTGCCCTCCTGGAGGAAGGTGCTCACGTCGCTCACCCACGTGTTGTCGACCATGAGGATGATCGGCAGGAGGTTCTTGCCGAACGAGTTGTCGATCCCGTTGTTGCCGTCGGGGTAGGGCGTGTCGGGCGCGGCCCCGTCGTTGAGCTGACACAGGTTCGTCGAAGTGTCGGTCGACACCAGGCCGTCGAGGTTGAAGCCGTACTGCTTCCACGTGTTGCCGTCGCCGAATTGCAGCGCGCTCACGGCCATCACGGTGTTCGTCGCCGGGCAGGGCTGGCCGGTGCTGCTGGAGCTGGAGCTGGAGCTGAGGAGCTCGAGCTCGAGGAGCTGGAGCTCGAGGAGCTCGAGCTGCTCTTCGTGGAGGAGGTGGTGGCGTGGCCCCCCTGCCCTCCGCTGCCGCCGGTGCTCATATCGTTCCCGCTGCCGCCGCAGGCACCGGCCCAGATCATGCCCGCAGCCATCGCGAACGCGGCGCCAAGATAGACTCGATCACGTCCAAGCATGTGGTCCTACTCTTTCGTGGGAGGCCGAGCGCCTCATTGGACGAGGAAGTCGTCGACGTAAACGCCGGGGAACGTGTTGGTGTTATTGCTCCGGAAAGCGAACCGAAGGTAGACCTTCGACCCGGAATAGGGCGTGAGGTCGGCCGACACGAGCTGCCAGCCGAGCGCGGCCTGGTTGCCGCCCCACGCGGGCTCGAGGTTGACGTTCGTCTCCTGGTAGGCCGGCGTCACCTGGAGGACGTCGTAGTTGCTCCCGTCGGTGCTGATCTCCAGGTTGGCCCCATCGGTGTTGCTCCCGCCCTCGGTGTAGACCCAGAGCCGGAACGTGACGGACGGGTTCGAGGCGCCGGTGAGGTCGATTGGGGGGAGGTGGCCGTCGTCCCCAGCCACGTGTCGCCGTTGCTGTAGTTCTGGCCCATGCCCGTGCCGATGCACTGCGTCCCGTCGTATGCCGTCGCAGGGCCCACCTTCGAGGGGACACCGCACTTCCAGTCGCCGTTCAGCGTCCAGCCGTCCGGGCACGTGCCCTCGAAGCTCGTGTAATAGATGTCGGGGTCGACGTTGAACGTGAACGTCTGCTCGGCGTAGTTCGAGACGGACGAGGGATCCTGGACGCGCACGGTGACGCTCACGCACCCCGCCTGGGCAGGCGTGGGCGTGCCCGAGAGCACGCCGGTCGCCGGGTCGATGCTCAGCCAGGACGCGTTCACCCCGCCGGGCTCGATGCTCCACGTGACGCTGCTCGACCCGCCGATCTTGGCGATCTTGTCGGAGAGGGCCTGCCCCGCGTACACGTCCGGGAGCTGCGAGGGCGTGGTGATGTAGAGCGGAGTCTGCGCCGCCTCGGCGACGAGGATGTCGTCGATGTAGACGCCGGGCCTGACCGTGGCGGGATCGCTCTGGAAGGCGTACCGCAGGATGACCGATTTCCCGGCCCAGGCGGTGAGATCCGCCGCGTAGGGCTGCCAGCCGAGCGCCGAGAGATCGCCGCCCCAGGCGGCCTGACCGGAGACGTTGCTCAGGGAGTACGAAGGGGTCACCGTCGTGATCTCCTGGAAGGTCTTGCCGCCGTCGGCGCTGACTTGATGTTCCAGCCGTCGTACGTGCCGCCCTCGGTGTCGACCCATGCCCAGAAGAAGACCGCGGGATTCACCGCCTTGGTGAGGTCGATGACGGGCGAGTCGGCGGTGCAGGAGTCGTAGCTCTCGTTGTTCGCGTAGAGGCCGCTGAGGCTCGTGGCGATGACGCCGTGTCCGGTGTGGGGCGTGACCGGGCTCGTGGACGCGGGGGCCCCGCACGCCCAGTCGCCCATGGCCCCGAACGTCCAGCCGTCGGGGCAGGTCTCGAAGCCCTCCTGGAAGTAGGGCTGGCAGCTCGCGATGGCCGTCCCGGCGCAGGCGCCGGCGGAGCACACGTCCGTCTGGGTGCAGGCATCGTGGTCGTTGCAGGCGGTGCCATCGGGGGCCGGCGACGCAACGCAAGTGCCCGTCGTGCCGCACGCCCCGACCTGACAGGCCAGGAGGCCCTGGGTGCAGACGGTGCCCATCGGCGCGTCGACCACGCCGCAGAGCCCGGTGGTCTTGTCGCACGCCGCGATCTGGCAGCCGCCGACCTGGCACCCGACGTCGAGGCCCGAGCAATCCTTCGGCTTGCCGCCCACGCACTGCCCCGACGAGCAGGCCTTGTCGACGCTGCACAGGTCGCCGGTGAGCACGCACGTCGCGCCGTCCTTGGTCGGGTCCGGCGTGCCCATGCACTGGCCCGTGCTCGGGTCGCAGACCACCGTGTTGCACTCGCTCGTGGGCGAGAACGAGCAGTCCTTGGGCTGGCCCACGCAGACGCCGAGCTGGCAGGCGCCGTCGATCTCGCACTTGTTCGCCGGCGTGCAGGCCGTGCCATCCATCGCGCGGGCGAAGCTGCACGACTTCGAGTCCTCGTGGCAGGTGACCGTCGAGCAGGCACCGGCCGCCAGCCCGCAGTCGTTCTGCGGCCCGGCCATGCACGTGCCGGCCTGGCAGGTGTCGTGGGCGGTGCAGAAGAAGCCGTCCTCGCAGGCGGATCCATCCGGCGCGGGGATCACGACGCAGATGCCCGTCGGACCGGCGATCTGGCCGGTGTTGCACACGGCGACCGTGCACTCGTCCGTCTTCAGCGCCGAGCAATCCTGCGCGCAGGGGCCGGAGTGCCCCCCGCCGGTGCCGTGTGCCCCGCCCGCGCCGCTGCCGGTGCTGCTGGTGCTGGAGGTGGCGCTCGTGACGTCGGCGTTGCCCCCTCCCGCGCACCCGACGAGGAACGCCAGCGAGAGCACTCGAAGGAGGTTCTTCATGGAAGCGATCACGAACATTCCGGCGCGCAGCGCAGCAAGGGAAGCTTCATTCGAGGCTAGCACCGCTCGGGTATACATGGAAGCCCGGGGTGAGCGCACGCTCGGCTTGTGGGGAGCATGTTGACGCTGCGAGAGCGGCCCCATACCATGCGGTCAGGAAGGGTCCATGACCGCCCCTCGCCGAACGCTTCACTTCTACCTTCTCTCGATCTCCGCCGCCTTCTCGTGGGCCGTCGCCTGCTCCGCCACGAGAGCCACCACGGGATCCACCACCCAGACCACGAGCGGGACCGGGGGCGGGGGTGGCTCGGGCGGTCAGGGCGGCGGGCCCGTGTTTGGGACCGGGGGCAAGGACAGCGGGCCGACGTGCTCCGGCCTCGCGTGCCAGATCCACGCCTGCCCCACGGGCCTCAAGACCACCATCAGCGGCACGATCTACGACCCGGCCGGCAAGGACCCGCTCTACGGCGTCGTCGCCTACGTGCCCAACTCCAAGCCCACGCCGATCTCCCGCGGGGCCTCGTGCTTCTCGTGCGGCGACCTCTACACCGGCGACCCCATCGCCGCGGCCCTGAGCGACGCGGGCGGGCACTTCACCATCCCCTACGCGCCCGACGGCGCGGACATCCCGCTCGTCATCCAGATCGGCAAGTGGCGCCGGCAGTTCGTGATCCCCCACGTGGCGCTGTGCAGCGACACCCCGATCCCCGACGGGATGCTGACCCTGCCCAAGAGCTCGAGCGAGGGCGACCTCCCCGACATCGCCGTGGTGACCGGCTTCGCCGACACGCTCGAGTGCCTGATCGGGCGCATGGGCGTCGACAAGAGCGAGTACGTGCCCGGCGCGTCGGACAAGGGCCACGTGCACATCTTCGCCAGCGTCAGCTCTCTCGGCCTGAACGGGGCCAACACCAATCCCCCGGCCCCCCTCCCCGAAAAGGCCCTCTGGGACAGCGACCAGGACATCATGCCGTACGACATGGTGCTCCTCTCGTGCGAGGGCGCGGAGACGGCCAACCCCAACCAGCAGGTGCTCTTCGACTACACCTCTGCGGGCGGCCGCGTCTTCGCCGAGCACCTGAACTACGCGTTCTTCTACACCGGGCCCTTCAGCACCCAGAACGTGGCCACCTGGATTCCGATGAACGACGTCATCGGGACCATCAACGCGAGCGTCGTGATCTCGGACTGGAACGGCAAGCCCTTCGTGCGCGGGCAGGCGTTCCACGACTGGCTCGTCAACGTGAACGCGCTGACCAACGATATGCTGCCCATCGCGGTCGCGCGCCACAACGCCGACGTGACCGTGAGCAACACGCCGTCCCAGAACTGGCTCGTCGTGAACGGCAACGCCACCGAGCCGCAGACCTTCACGTTCGACACCCCCTTCGGCGTGGACGCAGGCCAGCAGTGCGGGCGGGTCGTCTTCACGGACATGCACGTCACCGGCGCCTCCAACGACTACGGCGGCGACCCCACCACGGGTATCGTGCCCAGCGGGTGCGTGGACGCGGACCTGTCGCCGGAGGAGAAGGCGCTGGAGTTCAACCTCTTCGATCTCTCCTCCTGCGTGACGCCCGACAACGCACCCCAGCCCCTCCCCGTCACGAAGTGACATGAGCCGCGCATTTTGCGCGCGGCTCCAACGCATTTGGAACCGCGCGCGTGAGCAAGCGGACCGGAGCCCCGCGCGTCAGCAAGGGGACGAGACGCTCCAGCCAATCCCCCCTCTCACTCGAGCTGGGACTTGCAGCCGAGGAGCACGTCGAGCTCCGGGCTGGGGTCGGCCTGCACCGTCGCGCAGGACTCCGGACAGAGCACGATCTTCGTCGGTGCCTTGGCGTCGTCGTAGTACCAGCCGGGCTGCCCGTTGCAGCCGGCGGCGTCCGTGGCGCGGAGCAGTGTGATGGCCGGGGGCATGCCCTTCGGCGTGTACGAGAAGTTCACCTCGTCCGGATTCAGCGGCTGGCCGTTCGACGGCTTCGGGATCGTGTAGGAGCACCCGAGCCCCGCGGTGCGAATCTGGGCGAGGGTCGACGCGAGCGGGCCGACGTCGGCCGTGAGGTCGTGCGCCGCCGACGTCCCGCCCGCAGCGGCCACGTCGTTGAGGAGGTACGCGGCCGAGCCGGGCAAGGCGATGACGTACGTGAGGACGCCGTCGTAGCTCAGCGCGCTCGCGGACAGCGCCGCGAGGTCGTCGATGTCCGTGTCACAGCTATTCGGAAGGCCTCCGGTGGCGAGCACGACGATGACGGCGTGCGTCGGGTTCGCGTCCTTCAGCGCGGTCGCCTGCATGAGCGCGCCCTGGAGCGCGGGGTACAGCGGCAAGCCCACCCCGATGGCGGAGGTGGGGAGCGCGCTCGTCAGCGCGGTCGCGTTCGCCGGCAGCACGCCGACGGGCGCGGTGAGGACCTTGTAGTGATCGAGGTCGCAGTCGTACGCCGAGTACGGGAAGAGGACCAGCCCGGCGCCGATGCCGGCCGACAGGGGATCCTGGAAGAACTTCGGCAAGGCGCTGGTGACGAAGTTCCAGTTCTCGCCCTCCATGGCGCTCGACTGGTCGACGGCGAAGACGATGTCGAGGGGGACGTGAACGGCGGGCGTGCTCGTGGGGGAGCACATCCCGGCGTCGCCGCCGGTTCCGCCGGCGCCACCGGCCCCGCCGTTCGCCGCGGCCCCGCCCGTCCCGACGCTGCCTCCTCCCACCGACGAGGTGCTGGGGTTGCTGCCGCTGCTGCTGCTGGCGATGCTCGCCTGCGTCGTCGCGTCCCCCCCGCTCGCGCATCCCCACCACCCGGCGATGCAGAGCACGGCGAGGGGGGCGACGAAGTGAGCAACCCTGAGGGAGGGTTTGGGGGCATAGCCCCCATCAACATCAGCCTTGAGCGGGGGTTTGGGGGCGTGGCCCCCATCGTGAGCAGCCTTGAGCGGGGGTTTGGGGGCGTGGCCCCCATCGTGAGCAGCCCTGAGCGGGGGTTTGGGGGCGTGGCCCCCATCGTGAGCAGCCCTGAGCGGGGGTTTGGGGGCGTGGCCCCCATCGTGACCAGCACTCATGCGAGGGCCCTCGAATCACTCGACGAGGAAGTCATCAACATAGAAGCCGGCGAACGTGGTGGAAGAATCGGACTGGAAGCCGAACCGCAGGCGGACCTTCTTGTTGGAGTAGGCCGTCAGGTCGACCTGCACGAGCTGCCAGCCGAGCGACGCCTGGTGACCGCCCCACGCGGGCTCGCCGCCAATCGTCAGCGGGTACGGCGGCGTGACGGTGTTGAGGACCGTGAAGGGCCCGCCGTTGTCGCTGATCTCCAGGTTGGCCCCGTCGTTCACCGCGCCCTCGGTGTCGACCCACATCCGGAACGTGAGGATCGGGCTCAGAATGCCGGCGAGGTCGATCTCGGGTGACGTGTGCCGTCGTGGTGGCCCACGAGTCGTCGTTGTTGTAGCCCATGCCCAGCCCCGCGCCGATGAGCTGCGTCCCGTCGTAGGCGGTGGCGGGGCCCGGACGCTCGTCGGGAGCACCGCAAGCCCAGTCGCCGGTCAGCGTCCAGCCGTCCGGGCACGCGCCCTCGAAGCTCGTGTAGTACACGTCGTTCTTGACGTTGAGGGTGAACGTCTGCTCGTCGAAATTCGAGGGCAGCGTCGGCTCCTCGACGTGGACCGTGAAGCTCACCGGCCCGACGTTCGCCATCGCGGGCGTCCCCGTGAGGATGCCGGTCGCCGGGTCGAGGTTGAGCCACCCCGCGTTCGTGCCACCGGTGTCGATGCTCCACACGGAGGCGTTCGTGCCGCCCACCTTGGCGATCGTCGTCGAGTAGGCCTTCCCCACGTACGCGTCGCCGAGCGGCGACGTCGTGGTGACGTAGAGGGGGATCTGCGGGCGGCTCGGCGACCAGCACGTCGTCGACGTAGACCCCGGGGCCGACGTCCTTGACGTCGCTGTAGAAGGCGAGGCGGAGGATGATCGATTGCCCGGCCCAGGCGCTCAGGTCCGCCGAGTAGGGCTGCCAGCCCTTCGCCGACAGATCGCCGCCGTACGCGAGCTGTCCGCCGATCTTGGTCATGGGATACGCCGGGGTCACCGACGTCACCACCTGGTAGCTCTTCCCGCCGTTGCTGCTGACCTCGAGGTTCCAGCCGTCGTTGACCTCGCACGCGGACCACGCCCAGAAGAGGACCGCCGGGCTCGTGGCCGCGGTCAGATCGATGGTCGGCGAGGTCGCGGTGCAGTTGCCGAACGTCTGGTTGTTGTCGTACATCCCGTCGAGCTGGGTCGCGAGGACCCCGGCGCCGTCGAAGGACTTGACGGGGCTCGAGGTCTTGGGCGGCCCGCACTGCCAGTCGCCCGTCAACGTCCAGCCGTTCGAGCAGTTCTCGAAGCCCTCCGCGAGGTACCGCGTGCACCCCGCGACGGCCGTCCCCGCGCAGGCGCCGGACGTACACGTGTCCGCCTGGGTGCAGGAGTCGTGGTCGTTGCACGCGCTGCCGTCGGGCGCCGTCGAGGCGATGCACCTGCCGGCCCCGTCGCACGTCCCGTTCTGGCACGCCTGGACACCGTTCGTGCAGGAGGCGCCGGCCGGCGCGTTCTCCAGATTGCACATGCCGCTCGTCGGGTCGCACGCGCCGACGGCGCACCCGACGTCGATCGACGAGCAGTCCTTGGGCGTGCCGCCCACGCATTGCCCCGCCGAGCAGGACTTGCCGACCTTGCAGAGGTCGCCCGTGTACAAGCACGGGTTGCCGTCCTGGCCCGGGTCGGGCGTGGCCACGCACAGCCCGCTCATCGGGTCGCACATCATCGTGTTGCACTCGGCGAGCGGCGAGCCGCTGCAATCCTTGGGGACGCCGATGCAGGTGCCGACGGTGCACACGCCGTTGACCGTGCACTTGTTGCTCGGAGCGCAGGCGGTGCCGTCGTTCGCGGGCGTGGAGGTGCAGGAGTGCGACTCCTCGTAGCAGATGACCGACGTGCACGAGTCGTGGCCCATGCCGCAGTCGTTCTTGCTCCCGCCGACGCAGACGCCGTTGTCGCAGAAGTCGTTGCTGGTGCAGAACTTCCCGTCGTCGCAGGCGGTTCCGTTGTCCGCCGGTACCTCGGTGCACGTGTCCTTGGGCCCGGGGAATTGCCCCGTGTTGCACACCGAGACCATGCACTTCGCGGCCTTGAGCTTCGAGCAGTCGACGCCGCACGGGAGCTTGTCGCCCGCGTCGTGGCCGGCGTCGTGGCCGGCGTCGTAGTCGTCGACGGGCGGCAGGCTGATGCCTGGACCGCACTGGCATCCCGTGAAGCACGCCGCGATGAGGAGCGGCAAGATCCTAGGAAGGGCCCTGGTGCAAGGAATCATGAAGCTTGGGCCGGATGGTACTACCAGAGCCGAGGCGTGTCACGAGCATCGACCCGCCCACGGGCGGGGTACGGCCCCCCGGCTCGGCGTGACCCCGCAAGGGGCGTGTGAAACCAATTCACGTGAACCCATGGCTCCACCCCCCTCGGGCTCCCCGGCGAATCGACGCTGAAGCGTAGCCCGCCCGCGGTACGCGCCTTGCCATTGGCGGCGCCGGACCGCGGCCTCGCCGGCGGTCGATCCCCCGGTACCCGACGCGTCCTCCGGGACGCGATGAGGAGGACCATGTCCACCATCCACGGAAGGCTGCTCGTCGCGGCGGCCATGGGCAGCGCCGCGCTCGCCGGCGCCCGCGCCGCGCGCGCGGACAACCTGCGCGTCTGCGTCGACATCACCCTGCAGCGATTGGCCAGGAAGCAGGCCAATCCCTCGAAGCCCGAGCCGCCCGCGCCGAGGTCGCTACCTCCCCCCCTCAAGCCCCTCGCGAGCCCCCCTCCCCCGCCCGACCCCGCGGTCGTCACCCCCGGCTCGGACGGGGACGTGCTCCCCAAGGAGGTGGCCGACAAGCTCGGCACCAGCGACGGCCTGCCGCTCGGGCAGCGCCCCCTGTCGTACATGAAGCGGCTCATCGAGCACTTCGTCAGCCACGAGAAGGGCTTCGTGGCCGTGCAGAGCGAGTGCCAGGCGACGATCTTCGTCGAGCTCTACCCGCTCGTCGACGGCTGGACGGTGTTCGCCCGCTACTCGGGCACGGGGCGCGAGGAGCGGGTGGACCGGCTCCTGCCCAACGAGCTGAGCCAGTTCGCCGAGCGCGTCGCGACGTCGCTGCTCTACGGCAAGCCCATCAGCGCCACCATCAACCGCGAGAACGTCCTGGTCTCGGACTCCAAGGAGTACGCGCAGCGCATCCACGGCTCGAGCCACTTCTTCATGGGCGTCGGCACCCAGGTCCGCGCCGGGCGCTTCCCGACCGCGGCGGCGAACGGGCTGGCGGTGGACCAGTTCCGCGTCTTCAGCCCCGTGTCGGCGTTCATGGGGTACCGCGGGCGCTTCGAGGGCTGGGGGCTCGAGGCCGGCGCGATCGGCGGGATGGGCACCGCGCAGACCTCGATCCAGAACAACCCGGGGGGCGGGCACATCGACTTCGCCGGGGACGCGGGCCTGCAGCTCCACTTCCTCCGCTACTTCGATCCGCGCGGGCTCACCTCGTTCTACTACGGCGCCGGCTCCACCTTCGAGCTGCTCGTCTTCCAGGCCATCGCGGCCCAGAACATGCGGCAGGACGGGACCCGGTCGTACCTGCTCGGCGGGGGCGTGGACGTGGACCTCCTCCTCGGCTGGGAGTTCATGCGCGCGTCGACCGCGCAGTTCTTCCTCCAGGCCGAGGCGCAGCTCCCGGCGTACGTCCTGTCGAACGAGAACCAGAACGGCGAGATCCACACCTGGTTCCCCGCGATGGGCCTGAAGCTCGCCGTCATGTTCTAGGGGCCCGGCGTGAGAACGTTCGTCGCGATCGCAATCGTGCTCCTCGGCCTCCTCCTCGCCCGCCGCGCGGCCGCCGAGCTCACGGTCTGCGTCGAGGTCACGGCGCCGGCGGAGGATCTCGAGAGCTTCCGCAAGCTGGTCCGGATTCAGCTCGACCGGCACCCCTCCCACCGGGCCGTGGAGACGGGCTGCCAATCGCACCTCCGGGTGGACCTCCTGGAGACGGGCGGCGCGCGTGTGCTCACGGCCCAGATCGACCGCGAGGTCCCGGCGCGCTTCACGATCAAGGACCCGTCCGACCTCCTCCCCCACGTCGAGGAGGCCCTCCGGCTCGTCCTGCACAACGACCCGGCGTACCTGGCCGAGGACATCGCCCACCTCGACGCCCTGCAGCGCTTCGGCCTCGCCATCCTGGTCCGAGGGCGCCTCGCCTTCCGGCTCGAGCTCTTCGAGGCGGTCTCCCGCGGGGGGACCAACGTCGTCAGCGCGCCCGGCCTCGCGCTCGGCGTGACGCGGGGCTCGGGGCACTGGCAGGTGATCGGGAGGGCCTACGGCGGCGGGACGCCCGGGGGCGTGCCCGGGCTCGACCGCGCCTTGCAGGCCTTCGCGGGCATCGACGGCGGCGTGGCGTACGAGCTCTTCGACAGGGACGCGTGGTCACCGTACGTCGCGGGCCTCGGCGGGGTCGAGCTCGTGCGGTACGTCGGGCGCGTCCACGCGAGCGACACGGGCCTCACGCCCGTGACCGACATCGGCGCGACGCTGTCCGCGCGGGTCGGCGCGCGCTTCTTCCGCTCCAGCGACTTCGACCTCGACCTCTTCGCGCAGGGCTACCTCCCGCTGTTCGTGACGAAGGACGTCGACAGCGGCTTCTTCGGGACGAGCGGGCTCTATACGCCCTCGCTCCAGATCGGGCTCGGCGTCGGGTTCTGACGACACCACCCCGCCCTTTACTAAATCAACGAGCACGATCCTCGTTCAAGGAGCCGCTGAGCAACGTATGGAACCCCGGGCGTGAGCCCGCGGACCGGAGCCGCATGCGTCAGCACGCGGAGGCCGCGGCACAGCCCCCTGACGTCATGGTCCCCGCGCTCACGCGCGAGGCTCCGGTCCGCGGGCTCACGCCCGTGGGTTCCATCGTTGTGTCAGGATCGCGCTCGGCCATTTCAGAGCGGCGTGCGTTTGCATTGGGTACGCGCCTACCGAACCGCGAGCGCGAGCGAGCGGGTGCCAGACGGCGCGACGCTTTCGTGCCCTCGCATGCGTAGCGCTACAGGCAGCGCGACGCGGGCAAGGGCGTGGCGCGTAGGCGCCGTCTGGCACCCGCTCCCTGGCGGTCGCGGTTCGGTATGTACTCATCCCGAACGCACGCCGCTCTAAAGCCGCACCTGGTGGCACCTCTTGTGCTGGGAAAAATGCGGTAGAACCGCGCGCGTAAGCAAGCGGACCCGAGCCGCGCGCGTAAGCAAGCGGACGAGACGCGCCGTTCAAATAGCCCGCTTCCGCATCACCCAGCCGCCCTCCTATCAGGCTGCCCCGCGAGCGCAGCCTCGAGGGAGACCGGGTGAGGATGCTGGCTGAGGCAAGGTAGAGTGGCGGAGGCGGGGTGCCGTGCAGAAACGTGTGGTCCGCTTGCTGACGCGCGCGGCTCGGGTCCGCTTGCTGACGCGCGCGGTTCCACTGCGTTCTTGCTTGGGCGCCCGCATGTACCGCGAGGTGCGGCTGTAGTACCTTGCCACCCCCGCCTCCGCGCGATCGCCCTGCCCGATCGCGCGGTCGCCCTGCCCGATCACGCGATCGCCCTGCCCGATGGCGCGATCGCCCTGCCCGATGGCGCGATCGCCCTGCCCGATCGCGCGGTCGCCCTGCCCGATCGCGCGATCGACACTCCCGATCGCGCGCTCGATACTCCCGATCGCGCGCTCGCCCTGCCCGATCACGCGATCGCCCTGCCCGATGGCGCGATCGCCCTGCCCGATCGCGCGATCGACACTCCCGATCGCGCGCTCGATACTCCCGATCGCGCGCTCGATACTCCCGATCGCGCGGTCGCCCCGCCCGATCGCGCGATCGCCCTGCCCGATCACGCGGTCGCCCTTGCCCGATCACGCGGTCGCCCTGCCCGATCACGCGATCGCCCTGCCCGACCGCGCGGTCGACATGCCCGAGCGCGCGATCGCCCTTGCCCGATCACGCGATCGACATGCCCGATCGCGCGATCGCCCTTGCCCGATCGCGCGGTCGCCCTGCCCGATCGCGCGGTCGCCCTGCCCGATCACGCGATCGACATGCCCGAGCGCGCGATCGACATGCCCGATCGCGCGATCGAGACTCTCGATCGTCCGATCGACCTGCCCGACCGTCGACCGGTCCCACCTCCGCGCAGCTCAGGGCGTGCCCGACGCCGTTTCCAAGCGCTCGCGCGCGGACGCGGAGCCGCACACCTGACCGGCGGAGCACGGGCGTGCGTTGCCGCGAGGCGGTAGGAGGCGCGAGCGGAGCGCATGGACCGATCAGGTCTGGGCCCACCCCACGCCTTGCTAGGCGCCACCTCCGTTCAGTGCTATGCGCGGACCGCGCCCCCGTCGCCGTGCCCGCCATGCCCGCCTTCTCCCCAGGCCGCCTCCGTCACGTCGCGTGGGTCGTCGGGATCGCGGGCGCGCTCGGGGCCCTGCTCCCCCAGCGGACGGACCGGGAGGCGGACCGCGCCTCCGCGCTGGCGCACGCGCTCCAGCGCCGCGGCATCCTCGCGGCGCCGGAGGACGTGCAGTGGATCGACCGTCCGGGCGCGCCGCTCGGCGGAGTCCGCGCGGGCCGTCGTGCGGGCGCAGCCCTCGAAGGGTGATCCGCACGACGTCTACGTGGTCGAGACGCGCCTCTCGCCGGAGGGCGTGCTGCTCGGGGTCGGCACCGCGTACAACCTCACCGAGACCAGCGAGGCCGACGAGACGCGCCCCGTGGTCCGTGGAGAGCGGGTCGCGTTCGTGTCGGTCCCCACGCTGGAGGAGGTGCCCTCCACCGCGCACGTGATCGATCTCTCCGGCCAGCCGTTGCCCGAAGGGTGGACGCGCGCCGAGCAGGCGCAGACCGCGATCACCAACCTCCAGAACACCGGCCAGGCCCGCGGCATCCTGAAGCGCACCTACGCCGTCGAGCCCGCGCCTCCTCCCCCCGAGGCGAAGCCCCACCACCCCTCCCTCTTCGCCGAGGTGACACCCCCCAAGCCCGAGAAGCCCCTCCCCGTGCGCGACCTCACGGTGGACCTCGACGGAAAGAACCTCACCATCCACGCCGGCGCGCGCACCGCCACCATCGCCCTCGACGACCCGGGCGCCCCCGTCCCGCCGTGGATCCGCACGGAGAACCCCGAGCCCGCCCGCCCCGGGAACCTCGTGACGTGGTCCGTGGACCGCGTCCGCGCCGAGATCGGCGACGACGCGATGCAGACCATCAAGGCCGTGGCGTTCACGGCGCTCGACTACGTGCTCAGCAGCAAGGAGCGCGTGACGGGCGACACGGGCGCCGAGGACATCGCGAAGGACCTCGGCAAGAGCGAGCTCGACCCGCCCGTTCGCACCATCCCGTCGGACCCGGAGATTGGCTGGCCCCCTCCCCCGCTCGAGCCCTGGGTCACACCCCCGCTGCCGGGCGAGGGGCAGTGGAACGCGCTCGACAAGGACCCGTTCGTCCGCCGGAACGAGGGCCTGCCCCCCGCCTTCCTGACGACGTACATCCGCACCGACCGCAGCCGCAAGGCGACGCGCACGTACATCGCGCTCTGGGATCCCCGGCAGATCGAGCTGCACATGATGGCGGGCACGGTCGAGCCCAAGGGGGCGACGGGCGAGGCGGGGCCCGGGCTCATCCCGCGGACGCCGGAGGTGCTGAAGCGCGTGGTGGCGGCGTCGAACGCCGGCTTCCAGGCGCTGCACGGCGAGTACGGGATGATGGCCGACGGGGTGGTCTACCTGCCGCCCAAGCCCTACGCCGCCACCGTCGCCGTGCTGCGCGACGGGTCCACCGGCTTCGGCTCCTGGCCCGGGGACACGAGCATCCCGGAGCCGATCCTCTCGTACCGCCAGAACATGACGGTCATGGTGCAGGACGAGAAGTTCAACCCCTTCAACCGCACGTGGTGGGGGGGCACGCCGCCGGGCTGGGCGGACAAGACGCACACCGTCCGCACCGGCATCTGCATGACGAAGGAGCGGTTCATCGCGTACTTCTACGGCGCGGATCTCTCGCCCGAGGCGCTGGCGCAGGCGATGATCCAGGCGCGCTGCTCCTTCGGCATCGCGCTCGACATGAACTCCGGGCACTCGGGCCTCGAGTTCTACAAGGTCGCCCCCGCCGAGGAGCTGCCGCCCATCAAGGAGCCGCTCCACTTCGACTGGCAGCAGGAGGGCGAGGTGCCCGGGATCGAGGGGTGGAGGTTCCGCGCGCGGCGGCTCATCCGCGGGATGGGGCTGATGAACTTCCCCCGGTACATCAAGCGCGAGGGCCGCGACTTCTTCTACATGACGCTCCGCCACGTGCTCCCCGGCCCGACGATCACGCCGGTGATCCAGAGCCCCGCGGTGGCCGGCGAGGGCGAGTGGCGGCTCAAGGGCCTGCCCCAGCACGGCTTCCCCTACGCGCTGGCGCTCACCGAGCTGCGCGCCGACGCGACGCGGCCGGACTTCGAGGTGCGGGCGCTGGCGATCGATCCGCGGACGGTGAAGGCCGCGCCCGCGAAGGAGCCGGCCGCGGGCAAGACCGTGGCCGTGCTCGACGCGGGCGACGCGTCCGGCGAGGCGCCCTCTCTGTGGTCGTCGGCGGGCGCGTTCTCCATCGCGCCCTCGCCCCCCGTCGCCGACGCCGTGCGCCTCGCCTCGGGCGAGGCGCCGGGCAGGCCCGCGGTGGCCGCGCTGGGGGTGAGCGACGAGGGCGGGATGCTCTATTACCTGGAGGTCGAGGCGCCGCCGCCCGAGCCGTCGGCGGCGGACGGGAAGATCCTCGATCAGATGCTGAAGAAGCTCGGCTGCAGCACGCGCATCGCCCTCCCCCACAGGCTCACCGTCGCGCTCGGGGGGGACTCGGACTACGCCGGCGCCGCCGTCCGCGCCCCCTCGGGCCGCGGGGGCCGTGCGCCTCTCGCGCGTCGAGGCGGCGGGGGCGCGGCGGATCTTCGAGGACACGCCCATCGTGCCGTACGACGTGTGGTATCCCCTCCAGCAGAAGCGGATTCGGTATTTCAAGAAGCCGCAGCAGCAGGAGGCGCAGACGCCCGGCGGGGACGCGAACCAGTAAGCGGCGCGCCGCCTTGACAGGCCGAGAAATTCCATCATCTCGTGCGAGGCCATGCTCATCGGGCTCTCGCACGCGCACAGCAAGCACAGCTTCGACGGAAGGCTCGATCTCGAGCACCTGCAGCAGTTCCTGACGGATCGCGGCCGGGACTTCTGCCTCATGTCCGAGCACATCGAGGGTCTGGACGGCCCGGCCATCCAGCGCATGCTCGACCACTATGCCGCCCTGCCCGACGATCGCTGCCTCATGATCCCAGGGATCGAGATCGACGACCTCAACATACTCATCTACGGCATCCGGCGCGCGCACGAGTTCACGACGGTCGCCGATCTCGCCGCGCGGTACCACGCCGACGGCGCCCTCTTCGCGGTATCCCATCCGGTGAAGATCCGGGGCAGCGTCCCCCGGATTCGTCCTCCCGTGGATATCGGCGGTCGAGGTGTGGAACACAAGGCACGACGGCACCCGCAACCCGCGGGCCGGGAGCGTCGCCCTGTGGCGCGAGCTCGAGCGGGAGAACCCGAGGCTCGTGCCGCTCTTCGCGGTGGATTTCCACTCCACCTCCGACTTCTCGAGCGCGGCCATCGGCGTCGACGCCCCGCGTGACCGCGACGCGATCCTCGACACCATCGCTTCCGGCCGGCACGTCCTCCTGCGGGAGCGCACGCCGCTGCCCGTCGAGCCGGCGACCGCGGCGGGGCGGCTCGCGTCGCGGATCTCCACGCGCACGTTCGACGCGGCGCTCCGGGTCAACAAGGCCCTCAGCCGGTTGCGCCTCAAGCCGCCGGCGGCGGTGCGGCGCGTCCTCAAGCGGGCCTTGTGAAGCGGCGCCCTCCGGCGGTGTGGTCCGCCGGAGGGCGTCCAAGGTTCACGAACGGCGCGTTCACGAAGGGCGCGCGGGATCGGCGGGGACGAGCGTCCGCCACACCCGCTCCAGGCGCCGACCGACGCGGCGGCCGACGGTGACGATGGCCGGCCGCGGATTGTCCCACTCCCACACGTAGTACCGGACGCCGGGGCGGAAGTCGCCGAGGTACATGCCGATGGCCGAGAGCGGAGAGACCTTTCTCTCGTACAGCGAGGTGATGAGCCACTTGGTGTCGCCGGCCATGTTGCGGCACCTGAGCCCCTCGCGGTACCCGGAGCGGGAGCGGGGTGCGGAGGACGTCGCCAGATCGACGAGCGCGGCGGGGAAGTCGGCGCCTGCCTTGGTCGCGACGGGGATCGATCCCCAGAAGCGGCCGTTGACCTCCATGAGCTGGTGCGCGCCGCGGTCCGGGTCGACGCGGTACTCGACCATCGCGACGCCCTCCCAGCCCATGGCCACGAGCAGCCGCACCGCGTGGTCGTAGAGCACCGGATCGAGCGGCACGCTCTCGCAGCACACGCTCTGGCCTCCCGTCGGGGGATACTCGCGGACGCGGCGGTGCTGGAACGCCAGCGCGACCTCGCCGTGGTGCATCAGGATCTCGACACCGCACCCGTACCCCGGACAGAACTCCTGCACGAGCAGCAGGTGACGCTCGCTGGCGTAGGGGCCGACCGCCGCGGCCAGGTCCTCGTGGCGCTCGACGCGCATGCTCTTGAAGTCGAAGACGTCCTGCCGGACCGGCTTGACGATCACGGGGAAGGCGAGGTCGCGGCAGCGATCGAGATCCGGGTCGTCCGCGAGCGCCACGGTGCGGGGGACGGGGACGCCCACGCTGCGCGCGATCTCCAGGGTGCGCGGCTTGTCGAGGGCCAGCATGAACTGCGCCTCGCTCGGGAAGAGCAGCGTCGCGTGCGCGGCGAGCGCCTCCCGCCGGAGGTTCAGCGCCTGGATCTCGAGCTCGCCCAGGCCGACGACGAAGGTGCCCGGGCGCCGCTCGACGAAGGCGAGGAGCTGATCCGCGAGCGGCGCCCCGGTGAGGCGGACGGTCTCGTGGCAGTGGCGCGAGAGCGGGGCGACGCCTGCGTCCGAGGCGAACGCGATGACGTGGTACCCGGCTCGCGCGAGGGAGCGAACCACCGTCAGCGAGATGTTGTTGTTCGCGGGGATGACGACGATCGAAGGCTTTGTCATAGCGTCACCGTGAGGGAGCGGTAAGTCTGCTCGATGAGCCGCCCGACCGTGCGATGGACGGGCGATCGAAGCCGGAGTGTCTCCTTCGCTCCGGCGAGCGCCCCGGGATCGAGGTCCGCGAAGCCGCACGTCTGGAACTTGTCGCGGTTCTCGGCGAGGAAGCGGCAGAGGCTCTGGAAGCGCTGCACGACCACCCTGTCGGGGCGCGGGTCGTGGACCCGCCGCCGCCGGTCCTTGAGGAGCTCGAAGCTGTGCGTCACGAGCACGAACGTCGACCAGCCGCCCCGCCACGCCGACAGGAGCGCGCTCTGGAGGTCCGCCGTCGACGCGGCCGTGATCTGGGCCGGTCGCAAGCCAATCGGCCGCGCGTCCCACACCGCGACGGGTATCACCCAGAGGCCCTCGCACCGCACGGGGCGCTCATGGCCCTTCACCTCGGGGACGTCCTCCAGCGAGGTCTCCGGGAAGCAGGCGTTGTAGCTCGCGTCGTACCGGATCCCCTGCCCCGGGAGTGCCCGGAGCGTCGCGCGCGTCGCGGCAAAGTCGCCCGCGCGGTAGGCGCACACGTCGCGGGCGCCCGCCTCGCGGAGCCGCGAGACCCCGAGGCGGATGACCTCGGCCTGCTCGGAGGGGGAGAAATCGCGCATCGTCTGCGGCCCCCGATCGCAGAACGGGGCCACCCCCGTCCATGCCAGCCACTCGGGGTGGGGGTGCGCCGCCACCTCGTGCCCCGAGCCCTGGATACTCGCGCACAATCTCCTCGAGCGGGGCGAGCCCCGTGAGCCCCGTGAACAGCGGCTCCGTGAAGAAGACGCCCTTCAGGCGGTGCTCGCGCAGCACGCGCGCCAGGTAGCGGAGCCCGAAGTCCCCGTCGCACGTCTCGCCGTACACGTCCCGGCGCAGGTCGTCACGGAGACCCTCTTCCCGGTAGGCCGAATCGGAGTGGATACGCCTCGGTGTCAATCGTGATGAGGACCTTCATCGCCAATCTCCTCGTTCGAGGTCCGAGCAGGCGCTCGATGGTCGAGAGGCACGCTGTCCCTCCGTCGCGGAGCTCGTGGAGCCGCGGTGACGCAGAGGGCCCGGCGCGGACTCGGGAAAACTTGGTAGCACGAGCGAACGAGCCCGGGTCCCCGAAGAGGGCTCGTGCGCGGCCCTAGTCCAAGATGCCCGCTGGCCGCGTCGGAGCGCCCGAGACGAGCGCGACGAGGAGGACGACGGCGAGCGGATGTCGTGCATAGACGAGCTCGGCGACGAAGAGCGGCGCGCGGGAGAGGGCGCCGAAGAACGTCCAGCTCGGGACGTACAGGGCGAGGAGCGCGGCCGCCGCGGCCACGAAGCGGAGCCCGCCGCGCTCGAGGCCGATGGCGAGGCCCCGCCAGAGGAGCGGCACGGCGAGGACGTACGTGTACCCCCAGCCGAGCGGCAGGACGAGGGGGGTGATGGCCATCACCACCACAATCGCCGTGACGCGCCGCTCGGCCCCGCCGCGGCGCAGGTACACGAGCGCGAGCCACGCGACCACGGCGCACACGACCCCGTCGAGGATCGCACGCTCCGCGACCGGGATGGCGAAGCACTCGTCCCCGCGGAGCGCCGCGAACGAGGTCAAGTGCGCGCGGGCGACGACCCCGGGGATCGACGCGTTGAGGATCTCCGCGGCCGTGACCCTCGACAGCGACGGCAGGACGTCGCGGAAGTAGCGCACGTAGAGGGACGGCGGGACAATCGGCAGGAAGAGGAGCGGTACGAGCACGCCGCCGAGCGCCACGCCGAGGAGGGCGCGGCGGTAGCGCGGGTCGCGCAGCGCGACGAGCGCGAGGAGCGCCGGGAAGACCTTCAGCCAGCAGCCGAGGGAGAGCACGAGGCCGCCGGCGATCGGCCTGTCCCGCTCGACGAGGACGACGAAGCCCAGGCACGCCACGAGGACCAGCGCGTTGACGTTCCCCATCGCGATGTTCTCGAACTGGGGGCCGACGACGCACACGACCGCGGAGAGCGTCAGGGCGAGGAGCGAGCGCCGCGGCAGCGCCGGGCTGCACGTGCGGCGCACGAGCTCGGCGACGAGCGGCAGGAGCAGGTACGAGAGCCCGATGAACGCCAGGTGCGCGGGCACGCGGGCGAGCAGGAGGAAGGGCCGGAACATCGCCAGGCTGAGCGGCGGGTAGTTGAACCCGATGTGCTTGACGATGCAGCCGGCGTCGTACGGGTCGACGCCGCTCACGAAGAAGGCGCGCGTCGTCGAGTAGTAGAGATCGAAGTCGGTATTTCTCGTGGGCAGCCTGGGCGCGACGACGGCGAGCACCACGAAGAGCCGTAGGCCAGGGTCGGGACGCACACCGCGAGGAGCGCGAGGAGGACGACCCTGCTGTTCCGTTCGGTGACCATACCGCTCATGGCCTTTCGCTGCTATGCGACGGAGATGCCGGGCGACGCCGGCCGCGGACCCCGCCGGGGCCTCCCGGTGAGCGCACCGGCCTCGTCGGCCGCGCCCCGCGACGCGGCGCCGCGCGAGAACGGCGCGCGCACGACCGCGCGGAGCGCGTCCCAGTCCCGCCCGAGCCGGTACGCGCGGTAGATGGCGGCCATCTCGCCGCCGGCGCGGAGGAAGTCCCTCGCGCGCACGCGCGACCCGCCGACGTCCGTCCACTGGTCGAGCGGCATCTCGTAGATGCCGCCCTCGCGCGCCGCGCCCGCCAGGTACCGGGCGATGAGCTCGACGTCGAAGATCCACCGCGACCCGAACGGCGTGTCGAGGATGGTGTGGAGCTCGGCCGTCACCCGCATGAGCTTCGCGCCGCACTGCGTGTCGTAGACGGGGAGCGAGAGCACGAGGCTCGCCGTGGTCGCGAACACGCGGCCGAGGTAGTGGCGCACCGGGCTGCGGCTGATCGCCCGCCCCAGCAGCGCGACCCGGGCGCCGAGCACGAGATCGATCCCGGGCCGCGCGTCCAGGAGCCGCACGAAGTCGGCGATGGCGTCGAGCGGCGTCGCGAGGTCGGCGTCGAGGTATCCGACGTACACGGCGCCGGCGCTCATCGCGTGGAGCAGCCCGACCCGGACGGCCTCCGCCTTGCCGGCGTTGGGCTGCTGGTCGACGACGGTGACGCGCCCCGGCCAGCGGCGCTCGACCCCGCGGAGGACGCGCAAGGTCCCGTCGACGCTCCCGTCGTTGACGAGGACGAACCCCGTGTCGACGGAGGAGGCGAGGTGACGGTGGAACGCCGAGGCATCGAGCCGGCGCTCCTCGTTGTAACAGGGGACGACGATCCACGTGCGGTTCGACATGGCTCTCCTCGACAAAGGGCGCGGGGCGACGCCGCGCCGCGAGAGACGGACAATCAGGAACGCTCACCCGCTCCCTTCGCGGTGAGCCCACGCTCGCAGGAGCGCCAGCGTCGCGCCGCCGAGCGCCAGGAGCCCGAGCGAGGTCGCCAGGAGGCCCAGCCGCTCGGCCCGGCGCGCCACGAGGCGCAGGCTGACCTCGACGGAGCCCCCGGGCGTCTGCACCTGGACGAGGCCCTCACCCACGGTCGGGGTGACCTCGAGCGGGCTCCCCGACGCCAGCGCGGCCTCCCAGCCGGGATAATAGAGCTGCCCGACGACGATGGTGGCGGGGCCCCCCTCGACCGAGAGGCCGATGTCCCGCGGGCGCCAGCGGGTGACCTCGACGTGGGCCTCGCCGCGCGTCACGGTCGCGCGAGGCAGGGGCGGCACGTCCGGGCCGTGGTAGCCCTTCATGAAGAGGCGTCTGTCGTCGGTGGGCAAGCGCCGTGTCGACGACGAGGGCCGGAACAGCCCGTAATCCGACGCGTAGCGCACGCGGCGCTGCCAGAGGCCCTCGTCACAATCGAAGTGCCCGGTGCGGACGGCGGCGACGCCCGTCACGAGGCCGAGGACGCCCGCGACGGCGCCGGCGAGCGCGAGCGGCCTCTTCGCTCGGGAGAGCGCGGAGGCCACGAGCCCGGTGACCGCGATCTCAACGAGCGTGTACATGCGATAGGGGTACTGCAGCGCCTCCAGCGGACGCAGGTGGTCGTAGAGCGGGCGGGCCGGGATGGTGAGCATGAACATGCCCCCCAGCGCGAAGAGCCCCAGCGTCGCCTCGAAGGAGGTCACGCGGCGGCGGACTACGACGGCGAGGCCGACGAGGAGCGCGGCATACGCGAAGAACATGAGCCGCGTCACCTCGAAGAGCTTCTCCTCCGGTCTATCGGACGCGAAGAGGAAGTACTTCGGGAGGAATCGAGGTCACCGGGACGGAGACCTCCGCCTGTTGCGTGAGCGCGGGCCAGAGGTACGCCGCCGAGATGGAGAGCCCGAGCGCCGTCCCTGCGGCGGCGAGGGCGACGCGGCCGAGCCGGCGGTCGCCCCACGTCCTCCCCGCGGCGTACACGGTGGGGACGGCGGCGAAGATGGGCGCGGTCAGGATGTTCGACAGGACCATTCCGGCGAACCCGAGGGCGAGGACGGGAAGGCCCGCGGCGCGGCGCTCGCGGAGGAGCTCGACGCCCAGCATCGGCACCGGGAGCCAGACGAAGGTCGAGAACTCCGCGTAAGCCCCGCGGATGAAGAGGTCGACGAAGACGTGATACGGCAGCGCGACGTAGAGCACGCTCCCCGCCAGCGCGGGAATGGGGTCGACGACGCGCCGGAGCCAGGCGTGGCAGGTGAGGCCCGACAGGAAGAGGAGGACGAACGCCGACCGGGCGAGGGGCGCGAGGCCGGTGGGGTCTCGGCCGAAGTCGAGCAGGCTCGATACGTAATACGATAACGGCGCGTAGTAGAACAGGTGGGGGCTGCCCAGACCGTAATTGCGGTCGATGAGCCAGCGCGGATAAAGCTCGCCGCCGCGGAGCTGGTCGCTGAACTGGCGCGCCGTCATGGCGTGGTGCGCCGAGTCCCAGCCCGACGCGGGGAATCCGAGCACGAGGAGCGGCCCGAGGGCCACGAGCGTGGCCGCGGCGATGGCCGCCACGACGACGAGCCGGTGGTGCAAGGGCCCGCGGATCATGGATCGCAGTCATGCCAGAGCGCTCGCCCGAGACCACCCGATGCGCGCTTCGGGCGGCCCCTCCTGGGATGGGGACATCGCCCCGCGGCCCCTGCGTGTCCCCCCGGCGGGCGCCTCCGGGGGCCGTCGTCACTGCCAGCGGAACGTGCAGAGCGCCGTCCCCGACCCCGCGTCCTCGATGGCGCAGTCGACGGTCCCCTTCACGTTCACCAGCTCGTAGAGCATGCGGAGCCCCACGGGCAGCGCCGCCATCCACGCGTCGCTCTCGATGCACACCGCCGGCAGGCCGCGGAAGCGCGCCTCCGCCTCGCTCTGCCCGGTCGAGACGACCTCGACGGCGCCGGCGTTCCGGAAGAGCTGCGGCCACCCCGTCGGGAGGCGCTTGACCATCACGTTCGGCGTGGCGCCGAAGACGCGGAGCGCCATCTTCACGAACCCGTCGAAGAGCGCGCTCCCCATCTCCTCCCGCTGCCGCGCCTCGACGAGCGTCGCGGTCGTCGCGGGGCCGAGCTTCTGCGCGACGGCCTCCATCACCTCGACGTCGATCGCCATCGGGATCCACGCCATCGGGATGGCCGGGTCGAGCACGGCGCGCGTGCGCTCCGAGAGCGCGCCGGCGACGCTCGGGTAGACGGCGGGCGCCACGGCGCGGGTGAGCTTGAGCATCGTCTGCGGATGGCGCGCGCGCACCTCGGGGCCGTGGCCGCTCGCGGGAGGGGGGATGGTGCTGGGCGAGCGGGTGGGCATGGACACGATAGGTTAGGACCAGGGCGCGGGAGAGCCAATCCCGCGGCTCGTGGGGCCCGTCACGCCCGAGGCACGGGCCGCCCCCTACCGCGCGATGAGCCTCGCCAGCGCGTCCCCCACCGCGCGCGCCAGATCACCGAGGAACCGTGTCCCGATCATCGTATCGTCCAGATCGTCGGCGAGCAGCACCAGGGCGGCGCGGCCCGCGACGCGCACGGTCACGGCGGCGACGTCGGGCGAGGCGCGCTCCATGACGCGGAGGAGCCCCTCGTGCGCCGGCGTCGGCGGTATGGGGCCGAGGTAGACGGCGGTGGCCGTGGCCGTGGCGAGCACGCTCGGCAGATCCGCCGGGACGTGGATCTCGCGCAGCGCGTCCGCGTCGCCCAGCTCCACGTTGCAGGCCCAGCCGTGGAACCCGTCGCGCTTGACGGCGAAGACCGCAATCCGCCGCGCCACGAGCCGCATGCCCCGCATCGCCACGCGGATCACGTCGTCGCGCGAGCCGGCCCGCGCCAGCGCCTCCAGCACAGGCCCTGCGTCGGGCGCGCGCGCGCGCCTGGCCCCCACCGCCACGGGCGCCTCGTCCTCGGCCTCCTCCCCCGGCAGCGCGCTGCGCCGCCCGTCCGGCACGACCGCCTGCGAGGGGAGCGCCGCGGGATAGGGGATGTCGCCGAGCGACGGGCGGCTCCTCGCCTGCGGCCGCGGCGCCGGGGGCGGCTGGGGCGCGGGCGGCTCGGGCGCGGGGACGGGGACGGCGAACGATGCGGAGAGGAGCGTCGGCTTCGCGGAGGCGGCGGCGCGCGGGGGGACGGGGGACGGGGGCGCGGGGGGAGCCGCGTCGGGGGTGGGACGGAGCTTCGGGAGGGGATCCTCGGCGGGCGGCGCGATGCGGTAGGCGGGGCCCGGCGGCGAGCTGTTGTAGGCCGGCGAGCCGTAGGGGGGCGTGAGGCGCTGGCCCTCGGGGAACGAGACGCTCCTGGGCTCCTCGTCGGCCCCGAACGCCTCCATCCGCGGAGCCCGGTCGAACCCGGGGTACGGCGCCGTCTCCGGCGGGGCGGGGATCGACGACACGTGCCTCGGCCCGGGGACGGCGACCCCGCCGAGCGGAGGCGCGCCCGCCGGCGGCACCAGCGTCGCATGGCGCGGCGGGCTGGGCGGGCTGGGCGGGGCGCCGGGCGCCTTGCGGACGAGGGGGATGGGCGCCTCCTCCAGCACCGGCGGCGGGATCGACGACTGCGGCGCGCCGAAGGGCGAGGCCGGCGTCACGCGCCGCGGGCGCACCCGCGGCGCCGGCTCGGGCTCGTCCAGCTCCAGGCGGCGGATGGCCTCCTCCACCGCCGCGACGGGCGCGCGGATCGCGCGGATCGGCGCGCCCAGGTGGAAGCTGAATCTCCGCGCCCACGTGGGAATCGAGCGGATCGGCGGCGGCGACCTCGACCGCGCCCGTCTCCGGGTCCGCCCGCGTCGGCAGCGCCGCGAGCCGCCGGCACAGCGCCCGCGGGAGGCGCGCGTAGATCTCGGGCGCGCCCTCGACCTGCCGCATCCCCAGGCCCCCGACGCGCTCCAGCTCCTCCTCGAGCCCCCGCTCGGTCACGGCCCCGCGGTCAATCAGCACGCGCGTGAAGGGCACACCGCGCACGACGGCGAAGAAGAGGGCCGACTCGACCTCCTCGGGCGAGACGAGCCCCGAGGCGATGAGGCGACGGCCCAGGTCGATCGACACGGGCGCACGATACCATGATGTCGCGCGTGTGACGGAGGATGTGCCGAAAAGTAGTACCTCGTGCGCGACGCTTCGTACCATTCGCCCTACGCCCATGAAACGAGCGCTCGCACTCTGCCTGATCACCTCGACGATCGCCCTCGGCGCCGACGCCTACGCCAAGCCGCACAAGAAGAAGCGGATCGCGCTGTCGGCCGCCACGACGGCCCCTGCCCTCGCGCTGCCCACCACGGCCGACGCCCCGCCGCCGGAGGTCATGAAGCGCCCGAGGGCCTCGTACTGGCTCGCGGCCGACCCGCACGTGCCCCTCGCCAAGGTCGAGGGCAAGGCGATCCACTCGGTCGGCACGCGCGGCAAGGACTGCGGCAGCGCCAGCCGCTGGGCGAGCCCCGGGAGCCGCTGGCACGCGGTCGACGCCTACGGGCAGACCACGGGCGTCTTCCAGGTCGAGAGGGCCGAGGCCTTCGACGTCACGCAGTGCAACGAGGTCTCGTTCTCGGCCAAGTCGGGCAAGGCGGGCGCCGGCCTCTTCTTCTCGGACGACTCCGGCTACACCCCGGGCACCTCGGCCGCGTACACGCCCACGGTGCTCGAGAAGCGGAACTTCGAGCACTTCCTCGGCGCGATGGAGTCGACGTGGGTGAACCAGAAGCCGCTCGGCAAGATGGTGCCCATCGGCAAGCGGACGCTCTTCTTCCAGTACGACCTGAAGGATCCGAGCATGGAGGGCCGCGTCGACGGCGCCGGCAAGCCGATCGAGCGCCCGAAGCGCTGGGCCGTCGCCGGCGGGCCGATCCTGACCGTCGCCTACCAGGGCGCCGGCGGCCACTGGAAGGCCGCGTCCGTCAAGACCCCGCTCGGCCTCGCCGACAGCTACACGCCCATCGCGGTCTTCGACATGAACGGCGACGGCGTGCCCGAGATCGTCGTCCGCGCGAACGACGGCGCCAGCTTCGCCAACCACGTCCTCTCGCTGCACCCGAGCACGATGACCTGGGAAGAGGTCGCCGAGAGCCCCGGCGGCGCCGCGCTGTAGCGCGTGGGTTTGGTACACGCTGTAGCCTTGGTACGCGCTGTGGAACCGCGCGCGCAAGCAAGCGGACCGGAGCCGCGCGCGTAAGCAAGCGGACCACACGCCCCAAACGAGCACCCCGCTTCCGCATCTCCACATCACTCCAGCCAAGCGCCGTAGGCACGCCGCGGGCGAGTGGATGATGCGGAAGCGGAGTGATTGGATGGAGCGTCTCGTCCCCTTGCTGACGCGCGGGGCTCCGGTCCGCTTGCTCACGCGCGCGGTTCCAACGCGCGGTTCCAAGGCTGTACCAACCCTGACCGCGAACCGCTCTTCTAGCAGACGCCTGGATCGGCGGACCCCCACGCTGGGGTGCGGGCGGACCAAATCCAAGGGCCCACGGGCCCGTTCCCGGCCTCTTCGCAGCCCGGCGTCATCGAACCCAAAACGCTTGTAAACAAGGCGTTTCACGGTCGCCGGGCCTGGCGCCGAGAGGGGAGCAGGCGAGCCGGCACGGCGGTTGCTGAAGCGCTCGGCACCGTGAAGACCTCCCTCCTCGCCCTCGCCGCCCTCCCCCTCCTCTTCGTCGCCGCTTGCTACTCCCCCGCTCCGGACGGGGAGGACACGGGCTCGGAGACGAGTGACCTCTCCACGTCCTCGATCGTCTCGCGCGGGATGGAGTGGGTGAACGCGGAGCTCCACTACTGTCAGGCGCCGCAGGGCGCGGTGGACGGCGACTCGGCGTGCTGGGCGTGGGAGGGGCCGTCGCACCGCTGCGACCGCGAGAGCAACTCGGCGTGGAACGCCTACCGCTCGGACTGCTCGGGCTTCGTGACCTGGTCGTGGGGGCTCGCGGCCAACGTCCACGGGACCGACGGCGGCTACGCGACGGGCCACTTCGCGCCGTACGACGGGGCCCCCTACGGCGAGAGCACCAACTTCTCCCACACCATCGACGGCATCGACCTCCAGCCCGGCGACGCGCTCAACAAGGTCGTCTCGAACCCGGACGAGGGGCACATCATCCTGTTCAAGCAGTGGGTGACCAAGGGCAAGTCGGCCATCCTGATGGAGGAGCCGGGCTGCTCCGCCAACCCGCCCCACGCGCACCAGTTCACCTCGAACGTGTCCATCAGCGGCGACAAGGTGACCGTCGAGTCCGAGGGCGACACCTTCTACGCGATCCGCTACGACAGCGTGACCAGCAGCAGCAGCAGCTCGAGCAGCTCGACCAGCACCAGCACGAGCGGCGGCACCAGCGCCGCGCCGGACGCGTGCAGCAAGGGCGACGGCTTCTGCACCGAGACGCTCCAGTGCGACAACGGCCACTGGATCGTGCGGAGCGACGACCCGTCCAAGTGCACCACGGTCCAGAACGTCGAGGAGTCGTGCAGCAAGGGCGACGGCTACTGCACCGCGACGCTCCAGTGCGACAACGGCCACTGGGTGCCGCGCGACGGCGACCCCTCCAAGTGCACCTCCGGCCCCGGGGCCTGATCAGGCCGCCCCGGCCCTCCCTCCCCTCACCCTCCGCTCTCCGTCTCCTCCAGCACCCGCGCCATGAAGTGGACCAGCGCCCACTTCTCCGAGGCCGGCGTGCCGCTGCCCAGCTCCACGTGCACCAGCGCGGGGCTCACCAGCGCGCTCCGCAGCGTCGAAGGGGGCACCTCGCGGGCGATCCACTCCGTCTCCGCCGCCGGGATCACGGTGTCGCCCGCGCCGTGCAGGAGGAAGACGGGCACCTTCAGCCCCGCCAGGTGGCCGTGCGGGGAGACCGTCGCCATCGCCGCCCCGTCACGCCCGATCTCGGCGAGCATCTCGGGCGCGACCTCATCGATCTGCCCATCGAAGAGGAGCTTCACCTTGGCGCGCGAGGCCGGGCTCAGCGCCTCGGCGCGGGCGCGCGCCTCGTCGTGCTCCTCCCAGAGCCAGAGGCGGATCGCGTCGCGCGCGGCGTCCACGTCCTCGGGCGGGAAGAAGCGGTCGGCGCGGCCGTAGATGAGGACGAGGGCGCCGTAGGGGTGGGCCTTCAGGTGGGTGGGCGGGCCCTCGGGCGGCTCCACGAGGTCCGTGGCGAAGAAGCGGGAGACGCGCGCCAGGTCGTCGTGGGCGCCGACCGCGACCACGAAGCCGATGTGGGGGGCGAAGCGCGGGTCGGACGCGGCCAGGAGCGAGAGCCCGCCGGCGAAGCTCATCCCCATCACGCCCGGGGGGTGCCCCGCCGGTAGGCGGCGCTCGAGCGTCTCCGCGGCGGCGCCGATGGTCTCGATGGATCGCGGGTCGACGCGGTAATCCGCGATCTCCGCGACCTCGGGCGTCAGCACGATCACCCCGCTCGCCGCGATCGCCCGCGCGAAGCGCTGGAGCCGCGGCTCCTCGATGCCCAGCCGGTGGACGCCGTGCACCAGCACCACCCCGGGCGCGTCCTCCACGCCCACCGGCCGGTAGATCCGCGCGGGCACCCGACCCGAAGGGGCCTCCACGAACGCCGGCTCCTCCGCCACCGCGTGCCGCCCGAAATCGGCGAGGCCCCCCTGCGCCTTCTCGTCCGCGAAGCGGATCAGGAGCGCGGCCGCCCGCAGGTGGTCCAGGACCGGCGGAACCGCGAGGAGGACGCAGACGGCGAGGGCGGCCACGGTGGGCACCGCCTGCCAGAAGAGGCGCCTGTCCCCGCGCCCGCCGGCGTTCGCCGCCGCGGCTCGGGACGCAATCTCGGGGGTGCTCGAGCTCATGGTGTCCACCTCCCCAACGCCCCCGCCCTCCCGCGCCTTGCGCCGGGATCGTGCTCCCTGCCTCGCTCGCCCCCGTACGGCGTGGGGGGTGCCTCGGTTTTGTGTACGATGCCTCCCGACGTTCGTCACCCACCGAGGGAAGGGAACCAGAATGAGCCAGGGAAACTGGGGCGGCGGGCCGCCCGGGGGCGGTTGGGGTGGTGGTGGTCTTCCCGGAGGCGGCGGCTACGGGCCTCCGCCCGGCGGCGGCGCGCCTCCAGGCGGGTACGGCCCGCCTCCCGGCGGCGGCGCGCCTCCCGGCGGCTACGGCCCGCCGCCCGGCGGCGGCTACGGCCCCCCGCCCGGCGGCAGCCCCTACGGCCCCCCGCCGGACGCGCCGAACCCGTACGCCGCGCCCGCACCCGGAGCGATGCCGGGGGCGCTGGGCCTTCGCGTGCGGTTCACCGGCGAAGGCTCGCAGCTCCTGGTCACGTTCCTCCTCTACTACTTCCTGCCCATCGTGGCCGGCGTCGGGGCGATGTTCGTCTTCTCGATGGTCGGCGGGGCCATGGCCGCCGTGAGCACCCACGGCCACCGTCACGGCGGCGGCGACGGCGCGGGCGCCATCGCCGTGGTCTTCATCCTCCTCGGCGTCCTCGTCATGTTCGCCGCGATCGCGTTCGGCTTCCTGATGTTCCTCCACAAGCTCTTCGCGTGGCGGATGGAGAACCTCATCATCGACGGCCAGACCTGCCGTTACACCGGAACCGCGGGGGGGCTCGTCGGCCTCCACCTCGTGACCATGCTCCTGTGCCTGGTGACCCTCGGCTTCTACACGCCCTGGGCCATCGCGCGATACGTGAGGTTCATGTACGAGAACACCGAGGTGAACGGCCAGCGCGGCCGCCTCACGTTCGCCGGCGACGGCGGCTCGTTCTTCGTCTCGTGGCTCCTCGGCCACATCCTCACGCAGCTCACCTGTTACATCTACGGCGCCTGGTACCTGAACGACGTGTTCGCCTTCATCTGGGAGAACACCCGCCTCGACGGCACCAAGACCTTCAGCTTCCGCAAGGACGGCGGCGGCTTCCTCGGGACCTGGCTCCTCACGGTGGTCCTGACGTACTTCACGAGCGGGATCTACTTCCCGTGGGGCGCCTGCCAGATCATCCGGTGGGAGACCGAGCGGGTGGTCTGAGCGGGGCGCGGTCGGGTTCAGTCCGCGCCTACCGAACCGCGACCGCCAGGGAGCGGGTGCCCGTAAGCGCGGCGTCTCCATGCCCTCGCATGCTCCGCGCTACAGGCAGCGCGGCGCGTGCAACGGCGTGTCCGCGTAGGCGCCCTCTGGCACCCGCTCCCTGGCGGTCGCGGTTCGGTATGTACTGCTCCTGAACGCACACGGCACTAAGCTCCCCGCGTGCCGTCCCCCTCCCCCCTCCGCCAGCACTGGGCGCTCGACCCGGCGGTCACCTTCCTCAACCACGGCTCGTTCGGGGCCTGCCCCCTCGCCGTCCTCGCCGCGGCGCAGCATTTCCGCGAGCGCGTGGAGCGCGAGCCGGTACGCTTCATGATCGGGGAGCTGGAGGCGCTCCTCGACCGCGCCCGCGAGGTCGTCGGCGCCTTCCTGGGCGCCTCGGCGGACGATCTCCGCCTTCGTGCCGAACGCCACGGCCGGCGTCAGCACCGTCGTCCGCTCCCTCGACCTCGGCCCAGGGGACGAGCTGCTCACCACCGACCACGCCTACAACGCCTGCAAGAACGCCCTCGATTGCGTCGCCGCGCAGGCCCGCGCCCAGGTCGTCGTCGCCCCCCTCCCCTTCCCCATCGCCGGGCCCGACGCGGTGGTCGACGCCGTGCTCGCCCGCGTCTCGCCGCGCACCCGCCTCGCGCTCATCGACCAGGTGACGAGCCCGACCGCGCTGGTCCTGCCCGTGGACCGGCTGGTGGCGGCGCTCGCGGAGCGGGGCGTGGACACGCTGGTCGACGCGGCGCACGCGCCGGGCATGCTGCCGCTCCACCTCGACGCGACGGGCGCGGCGTACACCACCGGCAACTTCCACAAGTGGCTCTGCGCGCCCAAGGGCGCCGCCTTCCTCCACGTCCGCCGCGACCGCCAGCCGCGCATCCTGCCGCTCTGCACCAGCCACGGCGCCAACTCCCCCCGCCACGACCGATCCCGCTTCCGCCTGGAGCACGACTGGACGGGGACCTTCGACCCGGCCGCCTACCTCTGCGTCCCGGAGTCGCTCGCCTTCCTGGAGGCGCTCCAGCCCGGCGGCGTAGGCGCCTGGATGGAGCAGAACCACGCCTCCGCCGTCGCCGCCCAGCGGGTGCTCTGCGACGCGCTCGGGATCGCCCCACCGCGCCCCGACACCATGATCGGCGCCATGGCATCGGTGCCCCTGCCCGACGTCCCCGCGACGCGCGGCGCGCCCGCGGGGCCCCTGTCCTTCGATCCGCTCCAGGAGGCGCTCTTCTCGCGCTTCGGCATCGAGATCCCGGTGTTCCCCTGGCCGGGCCCCCCGCACAAGCTGCTGCGCGTCTCGACCCCAGCATACGTCGTGCCAGAAGACGTGGAGCGGCTGGTGGCCGCGCTCCGAGAGCTGGGCGTCACGGCGCGGTGAGGGCCCGCCGAGGCGCACGTCGCGTCCATCGAGGCGCACGTCGCGTCCATCGAGGCGCACGTCGCGTCCATCGAGGCGCACGTCGCGTCCATCGAGGCGCACGTCGCGTCCATCGAGGCGCACGTCGCGTCCATCGAGGCGCACGTCGCGTCCATCGAGGCGCACGTCGCGTCCATCGAGGCGGACGCCGCGTCCATCGAGGCGCACGTCGCGTCCATCGAGGCGCACGTCGCGTCCACCGAGGCGCACGTCGCGTTCCATCGAGGCGCACGTCGCGTCCATCGAGGCGCACGTCGCGTTCCATCGAGGCGCACGTCGCGTCCATCGAGGCGCACGTCGCGTTCATCGAGGCGCACGTCGCGTCCATCGAGGCGCACGTCGCGTCCATCGAGGCGCACGTCGCGTCCATCGAGGCGCACGTCGCGTTCCATCGAGGCGCACGTCGCGTCCATCGAGGCGCACGTCGCGTCGGGAGTGATGGAGAGCGCGTCCATCGAGGCGGACGTCGCGTTCCATCGAGGTGAGCGTCGCGTTGGTCGGGAGCGACGCCCAAGATGGAACTTCCCGCGGCGTCGGACGTCGGAGGGTACGGCAGGCGGTCGACCCCTCGGGTCACGAAGGAGGTTTCGCAATGAAGACGCGTGGTTGGGCGAGCGTGTTGGCGGCGGTCGGCTTCATGGTCCCGGCGGCGATCGCGGCGGTGCCCGGCCAGGCCAGCGCCTGCGGCATGGCCGTGCGCCTCGCCGGCGTCCGCGTCGTGCCCGGCAAGAAAGCCCCTGCGCCCACACCCCAGCCGGTCCTCGTCGCCTCGGCCGAGGAGGCGCTCAGCCAGGGCAAGCTGGCCAAGGCCGCCACGGCCACCGTGAAGGTGTTCCCCGCCCTCAAGCAGATCAAGGCCGGCACCCTCCCCCTCGCCGACCGCGCCCTCCGCATCCTCGCGCTGGCCACCGTGCGCGCCGACGGGGGGCTGACCATCGGCGGCCTGAACGGGACCACCCCCGAGGGGCGCGCCGCCAACCTGGAGTGGGCCGTCGGCGCCCTGCGCGACCTGAACGCGCACCGCGTCAACAACCCGAGCTACCAGACGGACCTCGGCGAGGCCCTCTCCAGGGTCCCCGCCCACCACGACGAGGCGCTCCAGATCCTGGCCGACCTCTCGGACAAAGACCTGCTCACCTCCGCGGAGGGCTACGCCGCCCTGGCGCGCCTCAAGGCCGAGAAGGGCGACGCGGACGCCCGCGAGGCCGCCGTGAAGCGGTGCGAGGGGATGACCAAGGACCCGGCGGTCTGCGAGGTGCCGGACGCGGCCCCGGCCGGGCAGGGCTGAGCCGACTCAGCGGTGGTCGAGGGCCGCGACGCCGGCGCGGAGCAGCATCATCGCCTCGGAGACGGGGCCGTGGAGCCCGGCGTAGGCGACGCCGCCTGACACCACGTAGCGGTGCGCCTCCTCGCACGCGAGGAGCGCACCCATGAGGGCTTGCCGGTCC
Organism: uncultured delta proteobacterium; assembly: GCA_963827955.1. Lineage (GTDB taxonomy): Bacteria > Myxococcota_A > Polyangia > Polyangiales > Polyangiaceae > CAWHDJ01. Next base: position 1,088,113 of record CAWHDJ010000019.1, read on the forward strand.
CGATCGCGATCCGCGCGCCAGAGTGCTTCCGAGGCCCACCGCAACGGGTCCGCCGCCCAGGCCAGCGTCGCCGGCGATACGACGTTCATTCCGCGCAGAGTACCATGGGGGTCATGCGCCACCCGGTCCTCGTCGCCTCGGCCGAGGAGCCTCCCACTGCCCTCTTCTTCCCGGTCCCGGTAGGGACGGCCCTTCGCTGACCCTCATCGGTCAGCTCGGGCCGCCCCTACCGGGACCGGGAAAGCAGGATGGCGACAAGCTGACGTCTATGGGGACTGGAGGGGTGAGGTCTGGTCGAACCGCTTCACCATCCGCGCCACGGAGTACGCCACCACGAACCCGGCGCGCTCGTAGCTGCGCTGCGAGGAGCTGCCCGGCGCCGTCTCGGCGAAGGCGAGGTCGCAGCCGGCGTCGCGCGCGAGGGCGAGGCGGGCGGCGATGAGCGTGGTCTGCACGCCGCGGCCTCGGTGCTCGGGGACGGTGGAGTCGGCGAAGAAGTGCGCGGTCGCGTCGTGGATCTGGAGGGCGGCGGTGCCGGCGAGCTCGCCGGAGGCGGTGGCGGCGAGGTAGATGAAGCTGGGCTCGTGGAAACCGGCCTCGTAGATGGGGGACAGGCCGAGGGAGGGCTCCTCCCCCGGCGGGGCGAAGCCCGTGAGGGAGGTGCGCACCCATGCGGCGGCGCCGTCGGGGGAGACGCGGTGCACCTCGATGCCGGGGTGCGGCGCGGGGGTGCGATCGGCCCGGCCGATGCGGCGGTAGAGGACGGTGTCGAGCTCGGCGAGGCGGAAGCCCCGATCGCCGAGGTGCTCCAGCAGCGACTCGTCCGCGAAGGGGCAGACGAGGATGCGGGCCTCCGTCTCGCGGTCGCGGTAGAAGCGCTCGAGCGCCTCCACGTCGGCCGCCTGGACGGGGCCGCTCATCCCGAGGCCCATGGCGCGCGAGGTGGAGATGTGCGGGGCCAGGAAGAGCGCGAAGCCGCCCGCGATGGGCAGGCCGGCCGCGCCGATCGAGGGGAGCCGCTCGCCGACGACGCGGGCGAAGGCCTCGAGCCGGGCGGCCTGCGAGCGCTCGAAGCGCGTGGCCGTTGCAAGGTCGACGTGGGCTGTCACGCGGGCGAGCATACAGCGGGTGGAAGCCCCGGCGTCAGCGCGTAGGTGTCAGCGCGCGCCTGCGAGGTCCTTGTGTGACGCCAGGGTGGACACGCCGGCGCGGCCGTGGCGCTCCAGCCACTCGGCCGCGAGCCGGTGGCCGAGGGCGCGGTCGGCGTCCGTGAGCGTGGCGTACGCCGCGTCGCGCACGACCGCATGGCGGAAGACGTAGTCGGTGTCGCCGACGCGGCTGATCGAGCTGCCCGGGCCGACGAGCTCGCGGCCCGCGAGCTCGTCGAGGCGCTCGCCGACGTAGGAGGGCTCCATCGCGGTGAGCGCCGCCACGCCGTCCCGCGGGAACCGCTCGCCGAAGACACTCGCCGCGCGCAACAAACGCTTGGCCTCGGCGCCCTGCGCGTCGAGGCGCGCCTCGACGACCTCGAGGACGGGCTCGGGGAACGCGTCGCCCAGGCCCGACTCGTACGCGCGCGCGAGCCGCGCAGGTGGTGCGGGTTGCCCGCGGCGCGATCGACGAGGTGCGCCAGCACCTCCGGACACGTGCTCTCGCCGAGCACGGCGCGGACGAGCGCCTCGCCGGCGCGGCGGAGGAGCGCGCCGAGCCGGACGACGTGCAGCGGGCAGTCGTTCCAGAGGTCGGGGAAGCGGGCGTGGGTCTCGGGCCGCCCGAGCCCGACCACGCAGAGGGCCCGATCGCCGAGGCGCCGCAGGGTGGCGTCGACGACGCGCACGGAGGCCGCGTCCGCCGCGTGCAGGTCGTCGATCACCCAGAGGACGGGGCGCGCGGCGCACTCGGCCGAGAGCCACGCCTCCCACGCGGCCTCCACGGCCGAGGCTTGCGGCGTCACGCCGCGCGACGACATCGACGTGTCGGCCAGCGCCCCGAGGACGGCGACCGCGCGCTCCGCCTCGGCGTCGGAGAGGCGGCGCCCGAGGTGCTCGACGAGCTTGCGGCGGCGCGCCGGGCCCGGCTCCCCGGGGCGGAGCCCGGCCGCGCGGCGGAGCGTGTCCGCGATCACCCCGAAGGGCTCGGCCGGGCGCCCCTCGATGCGCCCGCGGGCGCGGAGGATCTCGAGCGCCGCGTCGCGATCCGTGAGCCGCTCCTCGAGCGCCCGCGCGAGGCGGGACTTGCCCACCCCCGCCGGCCCCGTCACGAGCACCGCGCCGGCGCAGCCGTCGCTCACGGTCGCGTCGAGCGCCCCCTCGAGCAGCGCGAGCTCCCGCTCCCTCCCCACGCAGGGCGTGCCTTCGTCGGGCGGAACCGGGTCGAGCCCGCCCCCCGCGCGCGCCCCCTCGAGCTGCGCGCCACCCTCCCAGGGCGAGACCGAGAAGGAGGAGCCCGCCGACAGCGCGCGCGCGGTCGCGACGTCGAGGTGGATGCGCCCCCAGGGGGTCGCGGCCAGGTCGCGCAGGCCGCGCTCGATGAGGTCGCCGTCGAGCAGGCGCCCCGACGCGGGGGCGCGGCCGGCCACGATGCAGACGGGGACGCCGTGGGCGCCCGCGCGGAGGGCGAGCGCGCAGCGGGCGGCGCGCTCCGCGCGCGAGGGCGCGTCGGCCCGGCCCCAGACGGTCGCGACGACGGAGCTGCCCGCGGCGAGCTTCCATGCGGGCGCCGTGGGGCTCGAGGAGGCGCCAGAGGTCCGGCAGCGCGCCCTCCGACGCGACGGTGGCGGCCGCGACCGTCCCCGGGCCCGAGGGGGCGCCCGCGAGGACGACGCTGACGAGGCGCACCTCCCCGAGCCCGAGGGAGCCGGGCGCCGGCTTGCGGGTGGCGCGCCCCTCGCCGACCGTGCGGGGCGCGGAGCGCGGCGTGGGCGGGGGCTGCGTCCGGGCCGGCGCCTGGACCTTGCCGGAGAGGACGTCGCCCACGCGCAGGGAGCCCGCCGCGAGCTCGGCGCAGTCGGCGGGGCGGTCGTCCGGGTGCTTCGCGAGCATGCGGTGGACGAGGTCGTCGAGGGGCTGGGGGGCGTCGGGCTGCAGGGAGCGGACGCGGGGGACGTCGTGCTGGAGGATCTGGGCGGCGACCTCCATCGGGTGCGCCCCCAGGAAGGCCGGGCGCCCAGTCAGGCACTCGAAGAGCACGCACCCGAGCGAGAACACGTCGGTGCGCGCGTCCACCTGGGCGCCGCTCTGGAGCTGCTCCGGCGCCATGTACCCCGGGGTCCCGAGGAACATGCCCGTCCTCGTGAGCCGCGAGGTCTCGGCCGAGTAGCGCGCGATCCCGAAGTCGACCACCTTGGCGAGCGCCACGTCGCCTCCGGGCAAGAGGAGGTTCTGCGGCTTGAGGTCGCGGTGGACGACGCCGCGCGCGTGCGCGTAGGCCAGGGCGTCCGCCGCGCGGCCGACGACCGTGAGCGCCTCCTCCACGGAGAGCCCCTGGCGCGCGAGGCGCGCGGCGAGGTCCTCGCCCTCGAGCCATTCCATGGCGAGGTAGCGCACGCCGCTCGCCGACGCCGTGGGCCACGTAGCGGACGATGCCGGGGTGCCCGAGCCCGGCGAGGATCGTCGCCTCGCGGCCGAAGCGCTCCGCCTCCGCCGCGTCACCGCCGCCGCGGAGCACCTTCACGGCGACGTCGCGGGCGTCGCGGCGGTCAATTGCACGGAAGACCCGGCCCATGCCGCCGGACCCGGCCTCTCGGACGAGGACAAAACGATCGCCGAGAACGGCCCCGACCCTCACGGTCACCCCCCGTGCGCAACATGCCAAAAGGTTGCGCTCGAGGAAACCTGGAATGTTCGTCGGGCTCGCTCCGCTGCGTTCGCCGTCGCTGGAATCCCGCGTGGCTGTGCTCTGCCCGTACCGTTCCGCTCAGAACCCGCGCGCGACCACCCGCTCGATGGTCCGCGTCGACATCCGCCCCTCGATCACGTCCGGGTCGCGGAGCAGCGCCTGGTGCAGCGGAAGGTTCGTCCGGATGCCGCCGACGATGAGCTCGTCGAGCGCGACGCGCATGCGGCCGATGGCCTCGGCGCGCGTCTGCCCGTGGGTGATCACCTTGGCGATCATCGCGTCGTACGTGCTGGGAACGCGCCAGCCGCCGTACACGCCGGAGTCCACCCGCACGCCGCCGCCGCCCGGGGGGTGGTACTCGGTGATGAGGCCCGGCCAGGGGGCGAAGCTCTTCGGGTCCTCCGCGTTGATGCGGCACTCGATGGAGTGGCCGCGCGGGCGGAACGTGCGGTCGTCCGGGAGGTTGATGACCTCGCCGGCGGCGACGCGGATTTGCTGATCGACGAGGTCGACGCCCGTCACCATCTCGGTCACGGGGTGCTCGACCTGGACGCGCGTGTTCATCTCCATGAAGTAGAGGCGCCGCTGCTCGTCCATCAGGAACTCGAGGGTGCCGAGCGTCGTGTAGCCCGTCTCGCGGATGGCCGTCCGGATCACGTCGGCCAGCGAGGTGCGCAGGGCGTCCGTCATCACGGGGCTGGGCGCCTCCTCCATCACCTTCTGGTGCCGGCGCTGGAGCGAGCACTCGCGCTCGCCCAGGACCCAGACGTGGCCGTGCTGGTCGGCGAGGACCTGGAACTCGATGTGCCGCGGCTCCTCGATGAAGCGCTCGAGGTAGACGTCGGGGTTCTTGAACCCGGCCATCGCCTCGCGCGTCGCCGTCTCGAAGGCGCGCTCGACCTCGCCCTCCTCGCGCACCACGCGCATGCCGCGCCCGCCGCCGCCGCCGGACGCCTTCAGGATCACCGGGTAGCCGATGCGGTTCGCCTGCTCGATCGCGTCGCGCGCGTTCGTGAGCACGCCCGTGCCGGGCAGGAGCGGCAGGCCGTACCTGGTGGCGACGCCGCGCGACGAGACCTTGTCGCCCCAGAGGCGCATGGCCTCGGGCGTGGGGCCGATGAAGGCGAGGCGGCACTTCTTGCAGACCTCGGCGAACTTCGCGTTCTCCGACAGGAAGCCGTAGCCGGGGTGGACGGCGTCGGCGCCCGTGATCTCGGCGGCGGCGATGATCTGCGGGATGTTGAGGTAGCTCTTGGACGGGTCGGCCGGGCCGACGCAGACGGCCTCGTCCGCGAAGCGGACGTGGAGGGCGCCCGCGTCGACGTCGGAGTGGATGGCCACCGAGCGGATGCCGAGCATCCGGCACGCCCGGATGACCCGCATGGCGATCTCGCCGCGGTTGGCGATCAGGATCTTGGAGAACACCGCGTCCCTCGCTTCAGCGTGTAGCGCGTAGGTCCCCGCGCCCGTACGTCACGACTTGCGAACCCTGAAGAGCTTCTGCCCGAACTCGACCGCCTTGCCGTTCTCGACGAGGACCTCGAGGACCGTGCCCGCGCAGTCGGCCTCGATCTCGTTCATCAGCTTCATCGCCTCGACGATGCAGAGCGCCTGCCCCTCGCGGATGGCGCTGCCGACGTCGACGAAGGCGGGCGCGTCCGGCGAGGGCGATCGGTAGAAGGTGCCGACGAAGGGCGAGGTGACGTAGACCACGTTGGCGTCGTCGGCCGGGGCGTGGCCCGCCGTGGCATGCGGCGCAGCGGCCGGGGCGCCCGCGTGGGCGGCGGCGGGAACGGCGCCGAGCGCGGCGAAGGGGATCGCGCCGGGGGCCGCCTTCGGACCGCCGCGGACGATGCGGAGCTTGATCTTGCCGTCCTCGAGCTCGAACTCGGAGATGTCCCGTCTCTCGAGGAGCCGCAAGAGCCGCGCGAGCCGTTTGAAATCGAGGTTCTTGTCCATGGGAGCGCCCGGGGGGGCGGTGCCGTTCTAGTCAACGCTCCCGAAAGATGAAAGCGTGTTGCGCTCCATCACTGCTTTGTGCCGTGCGTCAGGGCGGCCGGGCCAGCGCGACCGGCAGGATCAGGCGCCGGCGCGGCGGAGGTGCTCGACGAGGCCGAGGAGCCCGAGGACGTACGACCGCGGACCGAAGCCGGCCACCTTGGCCAGGCACGCGGGGGCGATGCGCGATCGGCGGCGGAAGGGCTCGCGGGCCTCGGGGTTGGAGAGGTGGACCTCGACCACCGGGACGGCGCTCGCCTTGATGGCGTCCAGCAGGGCGATGGACGTGTGCGTGTAGGCCCCGGCGTTGAGCACGACGCCCGCGAAACCGTCGTCACGCGCGCGCCCGATCCAGCCGACGAGCTCGCCCTCGTGGTTCGACTGGCGGCACACCCCCTCGACCCCCTCGGCCCGGGCGGCCTCCTCCACCATGCGGTGGACGTCGTCGAGCGTGGCGGTGCCGTAGATCGCAGGCTCCCGCGTCCCCAGCCGGTCCAGGTTGGGGCCGGAGATCACGGCAACGCGCAACACCTGCTACGAGAGCTCCTTCAGGAGCTGCGGGAGGCGGGTGCGGAGCATGTAGCGCGCCTTGCCGATGTTCGCCTCGGGCGCGAGCGAAAACGCGACGAAGTACGAGGAGTTCACCACCCGGATGAGGGTGATCATCTTCTCCGCCTGGATGGCGACCTCGGCCGCCTGGCCGGCCTCGAGGCTCTGCGCGGCGCGCTGGATCGACTTGAGCACGACGCCGAACTCGATCCCGACGTTGTTGATGTCGAAGGGCGCGCCCGGCTTGGAGTAGCTGTCGAGGGCGATCCCCTCGAAATCCATGAGGAGCGTCGACAGGCCGCCCTCCACCCCGTCGACGATGTCCTTCAACACGGCCTGGAACATATGGGCGGAGAGTATACGGACCGCCGGCGAACGGGGAAGGAATTGGCCGAAGATGCAGGTTGCCCCTGCCGAGCACGTAGGGCCTGGGCCCGGCCGGTCGATGGCGTCTGCCTCGGCCATCTGCTCGGGGCGTGGCTTTCTTCCCCCTTGCTTCCTGCCCGCAGCCGGTCCATTCCCGCACCTAGGGGCCCGCTCCAATGCACGCCTTGACCCTGCTCCCGACGAGCGGCTAACGTGCGCCTTGCCCTGGCCCCCCCGGTCCCGTTCGGGGGGGGCCTGGTTCCTTCGAACCTCCCGGGTTTCCGGGGGTGTTCGGCGGTCGCACCGCTTTCCAAACACCAAGGACGACCCTACCCCTATGCGCGCACGAGCCGGGGATCCCCCCGCACGATGCCCCAGAAGATTCTGGCTGGACGCGCGACCGACCCGCAGCTTCGCGGCGACGTCGTGCAGGTGAAAGTCGATCAGGTGATCCTCTCGCGAGCGCCGGGCCGGGCGCTGGCCGAGGCGCTCGCCGCCGGGATGAAGAAGACGTCGGTCGAGACGGCCGTGGCCTACGACGGCACTTGCGTCACGGACGCCGCCTCGCTCGCCGCGGTCGAGGAGGGCTCTCCCCTCGCCGTCGCGCCCGACATGCCCCTGCACAACATCCCCATCGCCCGCCCCGGCATCGGCTACCCCGGCCCCGTCCACCTGGAACGCTTCGCCGCCCCCGCGCGCCTGGCCCTCACGGACGACCCGCGCCTCGCGACCGTCGGCGGCGTGGGCATGCTCGCGCTGGTCGTCTCGGCGGCGCAGCTCGGGCAGGCGCTGGCCACCGGGTCCGCCTGGGTGAGGCCGCCGCGGAGCGTGCAGATCCACCTGTCGGGGCGGGTGCGCCCCTTCGTCTGCGCCAGGGACGTCGCGCTCGAGCTGCTGCGCAAGGGCCTCGACCAGATCGTGCGGCGCATCGAGGCCGAGCACCGCGCTCCCGTGGTGCTCGAGTTCGCCGGGCCGAGCGCGCGCTTGGTCTCGGTGCCGGAGCGCGCGGTGCTGTGCGGCATCGCCCCGCAGGTCGGCGCCGCCGCCGCGCTCTTCATCAGCGACGAGAAGACCGAGGTCTTCCTGCGCGATCAGCGTCGGTCCAAGGCGCACCGCGCCCTCGTGCCCGACCCGGGCGCGCCGTGCGAGGAGGTCGTCTCCCTCGACCTCGCCACGGTCGACCCGCTGCTGATGGATGAGAACGGCACCGTCCGCCCCGTGCGCGATCTCGCGGGCAAGCCGGTCGGCCAGGTCGTCCTCGGCGGCGACTCCGGCGCCACCCTCCGGGACATGCTCGCGGCCGCGCTCCTGCTCAAGTCGAAGCGCGTCCCCTCGCGGCTCGACCTGCTCGTCGCCCCCTCCTCGCGCCAGGTGCTCGAGGTGCTGGCCCAGTCGGGCGCGCTGGTCGACCTCGTGGCCACCGGCGCCCGCATCGTCGAGCCGGACCACCGCGTCGTCAGCGGCGCCATCTACCCGCCGCCCTCCGGCACCGTCTCCATGCGAACGGCCGACCCGGAGCCCCGCGTCCCGGGCTCGCCCTCCTTCGTCGTGGCCTCCGCCGAGACGCTCGCCTATGCCGTCGCCACCGGCGTCGTGGGCGATCCGCGCAGCTTCAAGCGCCCCGTCCGCGTCACCATCCCGCGCGCGCTGCCGACGGACGACGTGCTCATCCTACGCGACAAGAAGGGCGAGCAGCAGAGCGCCCACAAGCCCCCCGCCCCGCCCGCCCCCACGCCGTGGAAGGGCCCGGCCACGCTTCATGTCCACGAGGGGCTGACCGGTCACGATCACACCCTCCCGCCCGCAAGCGGCCCGCCTGCCCAGGCGGGCGCTCAAGCGCGTGCTGGACACCGGGCTCCTGCGGAGCCCCATGTGTCTGCGCAAAACGGCGTTGCCGCCCGCCACGGTGCGGCCGGCGAAGAGGCCGGCGTCGCCCTCGTGCTCTCCACGCTGGACGAGGTGCGCGCCGCCGTGGCCCGCTCGGGCGCCTTCCCCTCGGTCCGCGCCGTGGTCGCGCCGTTCATGCCCAGCACGGCTGTGACGGCGCTGGCGAGCGAGGGCATCGCGGCGTTCACCGTGGACGCGGGCGCGCTCAAGGCGTTCAAGGGGCAGAAGAGCCTGGCCCTGCCCGCCCCCACGCAATGGGGAGACACGGTGCCCGCGACGGTCGGCAAGACGAAGGTCGACGTGGCGTGGGTGGCGACGGGGGTGGAGCGCACGTGGACCCACGCGGGCACGGCGCGCGGGGCCGGGAAGCAGAAGTAGCCGGACGAGGGCACGCCCTGGAACGTGCCCTCGAGCCCGAGCCCTCCGGTGCTCTCGCCCACGAGGGGAGCGGGGCGGATGCGTGAGCTCGCCGTCGCGGACCAGGATCGGCCGGCGCACCGAGCCGCCGATGAGGAGCAGCGTGGCGCCGGCGGAGACCGCCGGCGGGAGGCAGACGATGAAGCAGCGGCAGCTCGGCCCCGGCGGGCCGATGGTGGGCGAGATCGGGCTCGGCGGGATGTACCTCTCGATCCAGGGCCGGCCCGAGGAGGCGCAGGCCATCCGGACGATCCACGCGGCCCTCGATGCCGGTGTGACGCTCGTCGACACCGCCGACGTCTACTGCCTCGACGATGGGGACATCGGCCACAACGAGCGGGTCATCGCCAAGGCCATCGCCGGCCGGAGCGAGCGCGTCGTCGTCGCCACCAAGGGCGGCCTCCGCCGTCCGGGCGGCGCGTGGACGCGCGACGCGCGCCCGGAGCAGCTCGTCGCCGCCTGCGAGGCGAGCTTGAAGGCGCTCGGCGTGGCGGCGATCGATCTCTACCAGCTCCACGCCCCCGACGGCAGCGTGCCCTTCGCCGACAGCGTGGGCGCGCTCGCCCGCCTGCGCGAGGCGGGCAAGATCAAGCGCGTCGGCCTGTCGAACGTGACCGCCGCCGAGCTCGCGAAGGCGCAGCGCATCGTGCCCATCGCCAGCGTCCAGAACCGCTGGAACCCCGGGCACCGCGGGCCGGAGCGCGACGGCGTGCTCGCCGCCTGCACCGCTCTGGGCATCGCGTTCCTTCCCTACTCCCCGTTCGGCGGCGCCAGCGGGGCCGCGTCCCTCGGCGAGCGGAAGAAGCTCTCGGCCGAGGCGGCGCGGCGCGGGATGTCTCCGCACCGGCTCGTGCTGTCGTGGATGCTGGCGAAGAGCCCGGTCGTCATCCCCATCCCGGGCGCGCGGCGCGAGGCGAGCGTGCGCGACAGCGCGGCGGCGGAGGCGCTCGCCGCGGCGGACCTGGCGAGCGTGGAGGCGACGTTCTGATCCTCATGCCCGGCGGCGTTTCGCCGCCGAGCCGATTGCGGCCACCCGCCAATCCGTGACACCGTACGCCTGAGCAGTATGGCGTCGTTCCAGTCCAAGCTCGCCCGCCTGCCCTCCATGCCCGGGGCCGCGCCCCCGTCCGTCCCGGCGCCCGCGCCTCCTCCCCCGGTCCCCGCGCTCGCCTCCCCTGCCCCTTCGTCCGGGCGCCCCCCGTCGCTCGACGAGCTGCGGGACCGCATCGCGCGCATCCTGGCCAAGGCCCCGGCGGCCGCGCCTCGCCCCGAATCCCACCCGCGGCGAGCTCCCCCTTCCAGCTCGAGCAGACCGACCGGGGGCCCCTCTACGTGCGCCGCGAGCGCGTCGTGCCCGCGGCGCGCGTCGGGCGCGTGCCCCTCGTCGCCGCCCGCGACGCCGACGCCGCGCTCCTCGCCCTGCTCGCGCTCGACCCCGGCCTCTCCGGCTGCGACCCGCGGGGCGCGCTTTTCCTCGACACGGAGACCACCGGCCTCGCGGGCGGGACCGGGACGGTGCCCTTCCTCGTCGGCCTCGCCTGGTGGGACGACGGCTTCGTGCTGGAGCAGGCGCTGCTCCGGCGGCTGGGCGAGGAGGCGCCAATCCTGGAGCTCGTCGCGGAGCGCATCCGCGCGGCGTCGATGATCGTCACCTTCAACGGAAAGGCCTTCGACCTGCCGCTGCTCCGGACGCGCTTCGTCATGAACCGCCTCGCGGCGCCCCCCGAGCCGCCGCACCTCGATCTGGTCCACGTCGCGCGCCGCATCCACAAGACGCGCCTGCGCACCCGCACCCTGACGGCCATCGAGGTCGAGGTCCTCGGCCGCGAGCGCGTGGGCGACGTCTCCGGGGGCGACATCGTCGCGACGTACATGCACTTCCTCCGCAGCGGCGACGACGAGGCGCTGCTCGGGGTGGTGGAGCACAACGCCGCCGACGTGCTGGCGATGGTGGCGCTCATCGGGCTCTACGGCGAGCGCCTGGACAGCGCCCACCCTGGAGCCCGCCCGGCAGCGGCCTCCGACGCGCGCGCGCCTTCGGACGAGCCCTCCTCCCAGCTCGACGGCGCGGACCTCGCGGGGGTCGCGCGGACGCTGCGGCAGGCGGGGGCGCTCGACCGGGCCGCGGAGCTGGCCAATCTGGCCGTGGCGCGCGGGGGCGGGACCGAGGCACGGCGCGCGCGGGGGGACATCGCGCGGGCACGCGGGGACAAGGCGCGGGCGCTCGCCGACTACGAGGCGCTGGCCGCGGAGGTGGACAATCCGGCCGTGCGGCTCACGCTCTGCAAGCTCTACGAGCACCACGTGAAGGCGTTCGCCGAGGCGCTGGCGCTGGTGGAGCAAGGGACGGGCGAGGCGGAGGAGGCCGTGGAGCGGCGGCGGAGGCGGCTTGCCCGGAAGCTCTCGAGGGCGCGGGCGACGAAGAGCTGACGGCGGGGCAGCGGGTCGCGCTCGCGGTCCCCGCTTGCGCCGCGCCCCCGTGTGCGCAAGCTTTCGCCCCTTTCGCGGGCAGGGCAGGACGGGAGCATGAACAGGGTGAAGACTTCGGCATGCGCTGGATTGGTCGCGGTGTTTCTGGCAGCGTGCGCAGGCGCGGGCACGGACCACGGCGAGACGGCCTCCTCGACGGGCGGAGCGAGCGGCGCCGGCGGCACGGGCGTGACGGGGAGCACCGCGTCGACGTCGGCGACCGGCGTGACGACGGCCACCACGACGACGAGCACGTCGAGCGCCGGTCCCGCGACGGCGTCGACCACCGCGACGTCCAGCTCGTCCACGGCCAGCAGCGGATCGAGCACGTCGAGCGGAGGGTCGGGTGATCATACGGTCTTCGTCACGCCGAGCACGAACATCACCAACCAGATCATCAACGCGATCGACGCCGCCCACACGTCGATCCACATGACGATGTACATCCTCGACGATACGTCGATCGTGGCCGCGCTCGTGAACCGGAAAAAGGCCGGCCTCGACGTGCGCGTCGTCCTCGACCAGACGTTCCCCTCCGGCACCGTCGAGACCAACCCGACGACGTACAGCACGCTCACCGCGGCCGGCGTCGGGGTCGTGTGGCGGAACGGGCCCCCCGGCGCGGCGCCCGGCGCCTATACCCACGAGAAGACGTTCATCCTCGACGGCAAGGAGGCGTGGATCATGACGCTGAACCTCGACCACTCCGCGCCGCTCTACAACCGCGAGTACGTCGTCGTCGACGACGACCCGGCCGAGGTGGCCGAGGCCGACCAAATCTTCCTCGCCGACTACACCGGCGCGGCGAACGCCTCGGGCAGCCCGCTCGTGGTCTCGCCCACCAACTCGCGGTCCGCGCTGGTCGCGCTCATCGACTCTGCGACGAAGACGCTCGACGTCGAGGGCGAGGAGTTCAGCGACAACGACAACGGCGGCGTGGCCAACGCCGTCGCCGCGGCGGCGAAGCGCGGCGTCGTGACGCGCGTCGTGGTGGCCACCGGTACGCCGACGAGCGCGCAGAAGACCGCGATCGCCACGGTGAAGGGCGCGGGTGCCAAGGTGGTGGTCTCGGGGGGCCAGTCGGGGACGAGCACCGCGTCGGATCCCTACATCCACGCCAAGGCGATCGTCGTCGACTGCACGGCATCCGGGTGCGTGAGCGGCTACCTCGGCTCCGAGAACTTCAGCGCGGGCTCGCTCGGCTACAACCGCGAGCTGGGCGTGATCCTCCACGAGCCCGCCGAGCTGGCCAAGGTCGAGGCGGCGATCGACACCGACTTCGCCGCGGGAACCCCGCAGTAGGCAGGTGCGCGCGGGGCGACGGAGCGCGCGGGGCGACGGCGCGCCGCGCGCCATGACATCATCGCGCGCATGGCGTACATCCGCACGATCGACGCGAAGGAGGCCCAGGGCCCGCTGCGCGCCGCGTACGACGCGATCATGGCGCGGCCGCTGCCGCCCGCCTACCGCCCGTCCCACGGCGGCCCGCCGGGCATCGTCCGCGCCCACAGCCTCGACGCGGGCCTCGTTCGCGTCGTGTTCGGCGCGAGCGGCTCGCTCCATGCGGGGGAACTCTCCTGGGCAGACCGGGAGCTCGTCAGCGCCGTCGCCGCGCGCACGGCCGGGTGCTTCTATTGAACGAGCGCTCACGCAGAGTTTCTGCGTGTAGCCACCGAGAGCGAGGCGGTCCCCTCGCAGATCGTCGCCGACGCCTTCGACGAACGCGCGCTCCACCTGCCCCCGCGCGAGCGCGCGATGGCGGGGATGGCGTCGCTCCTGACCGAGGCCCCATGGACGGTGGACGCGGGCGATCTCGATCGCCTGCGCGCCGTGGGGCTCGGGGACGCGACCGTCGTGCAGGTCGTGACAATCGCGGCGATGTTCAACCACCTGGTGCGGGCGGCGGACGGGACCGGGATCGAGCTCGAACTTCGTCTCGCCGCTGCCGAAGCTCACGGTCGACCGTGATCGCGCGCCCGTGCCACGCCCCGCCCCCGCCGAGTGGCCGCGCCCCGCGCCCCGCCTCGCGCGGTCGCTGCGCCCCGCGACCATGGCCGCGTTCGAGGCCTGGCGCGCCTACCTCTTCGACGAGAGCGACGTGCTCCCGCGGCGCGAGCGCGCGGTGATCGCGCGCACGGCGGCGTTCCACCTCTGCGACGCGGCCGGCGTGGAGGCCTGGGCGGGCACGTCGGCCGCGTCGGCCCGCGAGCGGGCGCTCGAGGCGTTCGCCGAAGAGCTGACGGTGACACCCTGGCGGATGAGCGCGCAGGATCTCAATCCGCTGCGCGCCGAGGGGCTCGACGATCTCCAGATCCTGCACGCCGTCGCCGGTGTGGGCTTGCAGAACGTGCTCTCGCGTGTACACCTGGCGCTCGGGTGAGCGGGTACCGGCGGGCAAGCAGCGAGCGGGTGGGTGAAGCAGGTGCGGGCTGCTTGGCCGGGGCGTCGCGTCCCCTTGCTTACGGGCGGGGCTCCGGTCCGCTCGCTCACGCGCGCGGTTCCACAGCGTTTTTCCGACGTGCCGCTCGCGTCACCGTGCCCCTTGTCTTTGCTCTGCTTCCGGCGGGGTGCGGGTACCACCTGGTGCACGCCGCGGCGGATCCGCTCGGGCCGTTCGCCGTCGCCTCCGGTCCCATCCATGCGCCGGAGGCCGCCGTCGCGGCCGCGGCGGAGGAGGGTGCGCGCGCCGAGCTCTCGCGCGCGGGGCAGCTCGCCGGGCGGGGCGCGCCCGCGGAGATCGTGGTGGAGGTGCTCCGCGTGGAGGAGGCGAGCGCAGGCGTCGCCCTGGTCACGATGGGGGCTTCGCCCCCAAACCCCCGCTCAGGGCTGTCGAGCCCCGACTTGCCGCTCGCGCGCGGCGTGCGCGTGACGGTGACCGGCCGCGCGAAGGTCGTGCCCGCGGGTGGATCCGCCGCCGAGCGGGAGACCGACGAGGTGCAGGCGAGCGAGGTCGCGGCGGCGGCGGCGAGCGTGGGCGCAGGCGTCGCGACGCGCGACGAGGCGGGGCAGCGGGCGGCTCGGCGGCTCGGGGAGATGCTGGTGCGCCGGCTCCTGGGGGAGCCCGAGCCGGGCGAGCCGTAGCGGGGCCTCGCGCGGCCGCGCGCCAGCCCCTTGGCCTTCCCGCGCGATGATGTTTCAATCGCCCGATGCGCTTCCCCTCCCTCCGCCTCCACGCATGAAGCGCCCCCTCGTCACCGCCCTCGCCCTCGCCCTGGCCGCCTCGGCCCCCATCGCGGCGCGCGCCGACACCACCGGGGAGCAGCGCGCGGCGGCTCAGGCCCTCTTCGACGACGGGCGCAAGCTGATGACGCAGAAGAAGTTCGCCGACGCGTGCCCGAAGCTGGAGGAGAGCCAGCGCATCGACCCGGGGATCGGGACGCTGCTCTTCCTCGCCGAGTGCCAGGCGCAGACGGGCCGGACGGCGAGCGCGTGGGCCAACTTCCTCGAGGCGGCGTACGAGGCCAAGAACGCCGGCCAATCGAAGCGGGAGAACGCCGCGCGCGCCCACGCCGCCGCGCTGGAGCCGAAGCTCTCCCGGCTCACCATCATCGCCGTCGTGCCCCCCGGGTTGCAGCTCGAGATCAAGCGCGACGGCGTCGTGGTCTCCCCCTCGCTTCTCGGGACGGCCGTGCCGGTGGATCCCGGCGAGCACACGGTGAGCGCCGGCGCGCCCGGGAGGCAGCCCTGGCAGACCAAGGTCACGGTGAACGCGGACGCGCACCAGGTCTCCATCTCGGTGCCGCAGCTCGCGGAGGCCGCGCCCCCGCCGGCGGAGGTGCCGCCCCCTGCCCCTCCGCTGCCGGCGCAACCTCCGCCGCCCCCGCCGCCTCCCACGCCCGTGATCGCCCCTGCCCCCTCGCCGCTCCCTCCGGCCGACGTCTCGACCGGGAAGGGCGAGCGCGCGGGCGGCGTGGTGCTCACCATCCTGGGCGCGGGCGGCCTGGCCACGGGCGCCGCCTTCGCGGCGATCGCGAAGCAGAAGCTCGACGACTCGATCTCGCAGGGCTGCAAGTCCACCACGGCAGGCCCGGTCTGCCCGGGGATCAGCTTCGATACCCGAAACACGGCGCACACGGACGGCAACGTCGCCACCGGCGCGCTGGTCGCCGGCGGCGTCCTGGCGGGCGCGGGCGTCGGGCTGCTGATCGCGTCCGCCGTGATCTCGAGGGGCGGCCCCAGGGGATCGTCGTGGCTGGCGCCCGCCGTGACGGTGGCGGTGGGCCCGCGCGGCGGGGCTTCGTTCGGTTTGACCGGGAGGTTCTAGATGCGCACGGTGCGACGGGCCTCGATGTGGCGCTGGGCCGGGTGGCTCGCGGCGGGCGTGGCGGCGAGCACGGGTCTCTGGGGGTGCAACGCGGTCTGGGGCATCGACGCTCCGATCTCGACCGGCAGCAGCGGCGCGGGCGGCGGCAGCGGCGAGGGCGGGAAGGGCGCGACCAGCGGGACGCAGGCCGGCACCGGCGCCACGGGGACGACCACCGGCATGGGCGCCACGGCGAGCACCGGGTTGGGCGGCATGGGCGGCGCGGTGAGCACGACCACCGGCATGGGCGGCATGGGCGGCGCGGCGAGCACCGGCTCCGCGAGCACCAGCGGCACCGGTGGGGTGGTCAGCGCGAGCACCGGCACGGCGAGCACCGGCATCGCGAGCAGCAGCGGCACCGGCGGCTTCGCCAGCAGCAGCAGCAGCACGGCGAGCTCCGCCACCGCGAGCACGAGCAGCAGCGCGGGGGGTGGATGCATCACCTCCGCCGATTGCCTCAGCCCCCCTCCGTGCTCTTCCGCCCCCGGCGCGTGCCTCGCAGGGAGCTGCCTCTACCCCTTCGATATTGCTGGCACAGCCTGTACCGAAGCCTTCGGCGCCGGCGTCTGCGACACGAGCGGCAACTGCGAACCGCTTGGCACCGGCGGCGCAACCCCGGCCGGGTCGTCGAGCACGGGCCACTTCACCACGACGAGCTCGGGTCTCCCCCCCTGAGCCGCCGGTCAGGGGTGCAGGGCGGACAGCGCGCAGACCCCCGCGTTGCAGAACGGCGGTGGAAAGGCCGGGCAGAAGCAGACGTTGACGCCGTGGGAGCGTGACGCGAAGTCGGCCTGGTACTGCGCGAGCGCGCCCTGGTCGACGGCGGCGTTGGGGCAGAAGCACGAGCTGCACAGCGTGCCCTGGTAAATGGCGGCGCAATCACCGTCGACCTTGCAGGACTGGTCGTAGCTGGACGCCTCAATCGTCCCACCCGGGCACCCGCCCGTGCCCGCCCCGCCCGTGCTCGCCGCGCCCGTGTCAGCCCCGCCCGTGCCCGCCCCGCCCGTGCCCGAGCCGACGGAGCAGGCCATCTGGGTGCAGGACCACTGCCCGTCCTGGCACGTCGCCTCGCCCGTCCGCTGGGCCCCGTCGACGCACGGCGTCGGCGGGCACATGCCGGGGCTCGGCGCCGGGCACGCCCCCGAGTCGACGTGCACCGCGCACGCCGCCAGCGCCGACACCATCAAAACCAGGAAACCAGGAAGCAATCTCATACCCTTCTCCTGAAGCAAGGAGGGCGCTGGGGCAAGGTGTAACCGGCCTCCGACCTCTGCCGACTCTTTCACGTCCCCGAAGCGCGGTGATATCTAGGGTATCCAGGTTCCTTCCATGGATCTCGCGGAGCTGCAGAGGCGCGTCGACCGGTACGTCAAGGTCGACTTGAAGTCGTTCTACGACGCGTATCTCGCGAGCGGGGGGGGCGACATCGACGGCTTCCTCACGTTCCTCGCAGAAGCGCGGGCCGTCGATCCTGCGGTGCTCAAGGAGCTCCACGGGATGGGGGACGTCGAGACCCCGTCGCTCCAGGATCCCGCCTACTCGGGGACCCTGCTCGCGACGTGGGCCAAGACCGCGACCATGCGGGCGACGCGGCGCGGCCCGGGCAGCCCCACCGCGGGCGCGCCGCCGGCCTTCGCGGTGCCGGACCCGTCCGGGACCGACGTCCGCTTCAAGCCCGTCTCCCGCCTGGGCGAGGGCGCGATGGGCACGGTCGACATCGCGCGGGACGTGTACCTGCGGCGCAAGGTCGCGCTGAAGACGGTGCTGCCCGAGATGGCCGGGCAGCCCGGAGATCTTCGGCCGCTTCCTGTCCGAGATGCAGATCACCGCGCAGCTCGAGCACCCCAACATCGTGCCCGTGTACGCGCTCGACGTGAGCGCCGACGGCTCGCTCGGCTACGCGATGAAGCTGGTGCAGGGCAAGGACCTCGAGACGATCCTCGAGCGAGGCGCGGGAGAGGATCGAGAAGGGCCTGCCCCTCGGCGAGGAGCACACGCTCGAGAAGCGCCTCGAGCACTTCATCAAGGTCTGCGACGCGCTCGAGTACGCGCACAACAAGGGCATCGTCCACCGCGACCTCAAGCCGTCGAACATCATGATCGGCCGGCACAACGAGGTCTACCTGATGGACTGGGGCATCGCGCGGCCGATCGGCGCCGGCGGACAGGCCCTCGACGCCGGGTTCACGACGCCCGACGAGAGGGAGCTGTCCCCCAAGGACGTCGGGCGGACGCGCATCGGCGAGGCGATCGGGACGCCGCCCTACATGTCGCCCGAGCAGGCCTCCGGCAGGAACCCGGAGCTCGACGGGCAAGAGCGATCAGTACTCGATGGGGCTCATCCTGCAGGAGTGCGTGACGCTGAAGACCGCGGTCGACGGCCCGACGGTCCACGCCGTCCTCCTCAAGGCGATGCAGGGGTTCCGCGATCCCGTCGCGGTCGGCGACGGGCCGGGCGAGCTGCCGCGGGAGATCGACGCCATCGTCCGCAGGGCCACGCAGAAGGAGCCGAAGGACCGCTACCCATCGGTCCGCGAGCTCGCCGACGAGGTGCGCCGCTACCTGCGCGGCGAGGCGGTCCAGGCGCTCCCCGAGGGTACGATGCGTCGCGCCGGCCGGTGGCTGAGCCGGCACCGCATGGCGACGCTCACCTTGCTCCTCGCGATGGGGCTCGTGGGCGCCGGCGGCACCATCGGCGCGCTCGTGTCCGGCCAGGCCCGGATCGCGCGGGAGCACGCCCGGGAGCTGCACGCGATCCAGATGGCGGCCGACTCGACGATCCGGACGCAGGCCCTCGACCGCAACCTGACCCGCTACGAGGCCGCGCTTTCTGAGCTCGTCGGCGCCGCGCAGGTCGTGCTCAGTCGGCTGCCCGCGAGCGACGCGGCCCCTTACTTCGAGGAGAGCTTCCCGCCAAGGAGACGGCGCCTCCAGACTTCGGCCCCTCGAAGCGCTATGGCCACGACGTGAGCGTGCTCGCGCCGCTCACCTCCCTCGCGCCCGACACCCCGCGCGAGCCGATCGAGCCGCTCCTGCGGTCGCTCACGCTGCTCGACCCGCCCTTCCGCGCGCTCTTCCTCGAGTCCTCCGGCGCTTCCTTTCGCGCCATGTCCCCACCCGCGCAGCGCGCGCTCATCGCCGACGTCGGCGTCCCCATCTTCCGCGCCTCGATCGTGCTGCGCGAGGGCGTCACGCTCTCGTTCCCGGGCACGGCGGGCCCCCCGCCGGCGGACGGGCGAAGGTCCGCCGACTACGCGCGCGCGGAGGGCAAGGACGGCGTCGTCTGGGACTCCCCCGCCACGGTGGACGGCGAGGCGATCGTACAGGCGAGCGCCGCGCTCCACGACGAGCGGGGCGCCTTCCGCGGCGTCGCCCTCCTCGAGGTCTCGATGACGCGGCTGCTGGCGCACACGACGGCCGAGGAGCTGGACTACGTGCAGAGCCGCCTGCTCGTCGGGCGCGACGGCAAGATCGTGGCCGAGGACAACAAGGCCGGCGGCCGCGTGCCGATCGCCCCCGAGGTCGCCGCCGCCATCGCGGCGGGCAAGAGCGGGAGCCTCGTCGCGGAGGTGAACGGCCGGCGCTACCGGTACACGTACCACCCGCTGACCTCCGTGGACTGGTACTACATCTCCGCCGCGGAGGAGGAGCGCGTGGAGGATACCAAGGAGAAGGTCGTGACCAGCGAGCCGCGCAAGCTGATCGCGGCGCCCGCTCCGACCCCCTCGCAGAAAGCGGCCGTCGCGTCGCCGCCCCCCGCCGCCACGCACGCCGCACCCGTCGCGGAGGCCGACGCCGGACAGGAGGCGACGGGCGACGCCGACGCGGGGATCGCTCCGGACGCCGGGATCGCCAGGAAGCCCGGCCCGATGCCGAAGCCCGCCGGGGCGTCCAGCGGCGAGCCGGTGATGCCTGCCCTCCCGTTCGAGAAGTGGAAGGTCTACGAGAAGGGGAAGAAGAGCCCGTGACGGTGAGCGCTCGATCCCGGAGGAGGCCGCTCGGCCGCGCAATCCCCATCGCCCTGGGCCTCGCGCTGGTGGGCGCTTCGGCTCCGGCGCACGCCGACGATCCGCCGCAGCCCGCGCAGCCCACGGACCAGCAGCAGACCGACGACCACCAGCGCGCCGAGGAGCTGCTCGATCGCGGGCACAAGCTGATGCAGGACCGCGCCACGCTCGGCGAGGCGTGCCGCGCGCTGGAGGAGAGCCTGAAGCTCTGGGACCGCGGCGACACGTGGCTGAACCTCGCCGAGTGTCATCACCGGCAAGGCAAGACGGCGACGGCGTGGGCCGAGTTCGACAAGGCGCTCTCGTACGGCACCAAGGTCGGCTTCGCCGAGGCCGTCCTGGCGGCGACGCGGCTGCGCGACTACCTGGCGGAGAGGCTCTCGCGGCTCACGGTGACGGTGCCTCCCGCGACGGCGGCGATCGAGGGGCTCACCATCGAGGTCGACGGCAAGCCCTGGCCGCGCGAGCGCTGGAACACACCCCTCCCCATCGACCCCGGCTCCATGCTCGTTCGGGCCCAGGCCAAGGGCTACAAGCCCTTCGAAGTGCTGGTGCAGATCGGCAAGGAGAAGGACAAGAAGACCGTGGTCGTGGCGCTCGAGCCCGAGGCCCTTCCTCCGCCGCCCCCTCCGCCCCCGCCTCCTCCTCCGCCGCCCCCGCCTCCTCCTCCTCCGCCGCGCCCATCGTGGCCGTGGATCGTCGGGGGCGCCGGCGTGCTGCTCGGCGCGGCGGCGATCGGGTCGGAGATCGTGTCGGTGAAGGCGCACGACGAGCTCGACGCGAAGTGCGGCGTCGGGCGCCAATCCTGCCCGCGCGGGTACGACTTCCAGGACCCGCGCACCCGCGAGGTGGTCGGCTACGGGCTCTTCGTCGGGCTGGGAACCGGCGGGCTTCTCGCCCTCGGGGCCGGCGGGGTGGGGCTCGCCCTCACCTCGCGCAAACCGGCCACGACGCCCACGGCGCCCGGCAAAGCGCCCGCAAGCAGCGCACCCCGCACGAGCCTCGTCCTGTCGCCGACGAGCATCGCTGTCCGGTCGACCTTCTGATACCCTCGGGTTGGCTTTCTTCGACCCGGTCACGGGGTGGAGGGTCCAGATGCGCGACACGTCGAAAGGCTCTCTCCGGCACGGCGGTCTCCACGTCAGTGCGTGGCCCCTCGTCGCGCTGGTCGCCGGCGTCGCGGCCGTTGCCATGGGCTGCCCGGGCCCCGCGCCCAGCGCCGCGGCGACGGGCGGGACTCGTCGAGCCACACCTCTGCGTCGGGCCAACCCTCGATGTCGTCCTCGGGCTCCGAGTCCGCTTCGGCCGGCGGCCCCGGCGGCGCGGGCGGCGCGGGCGGCCTCGTGGGCGTCGGCGGCGTGGGCGGCGGCCTCGTGGGCGTCGGCGGCGCGGGCGGTGGCTTCGGCGGCGCGGGCGGCGCGGGCGGCGCGTCCTCGGCCGGCGGGGGCGCCACCGCCACCGGGTCCGGCGGCGCGGGTGGCGCCGCTTCGTCGTCCTCGTCCTCGTCCGCGTCCTCGTCGTCGGGCATCGTGGCCTGCGCCTCCAACGAGACCTGCGTCCTCCAGCCGCTGCCCAGCGGCTGGCACGGGCCGTTCCGCGTCTACCAGGGCCCGTCCTCGGCCACCCTCCCTGCGTGCGACGGGGGTGCGACCCCCGCGTTCCAGGGCGGGGTCGACCTGGTCGCGCCCCCCGTGACGTGCGCCCCCTCCTGCTCCTGCGGAGCGCCGACCGGCATCACGTGCAACACGAGCGCGACCGTCTCGTCCAGCAACACGTGCGACCCCACGCAAGCCTGCGCGACGGGCCCCCTCACGAGCACCTGCGCGCCGCTGGGCGCGGCCTCGACCTGCGCGACGACCATGGGGGGCCTCTTCGTCAGCGTGACGTCCAACCCCACGGGCGGCATGTGCGCGCCGACCATCACGGCGCCGATGGCGACGAAGATCCCCGCGGCGTACGCGACGAACGTCGTCGGCTGCCCGATCGGCGCCACCCCCGCGCCGTGCACCGGCGGGGTCTGCGAGCCGAGCCCCGTTTCGGGCGTCGTCCAGCTCTGCATCATGACGTCCGGAGACGCGGCCACCTGCCCCGACGTGCAATTCCCCAACCGGATGTCGGTCGGCATCGGCATCAACGACGACCGCGGCTGCACCACCTGCTCGTGCAGCCCTCCGCAGCAGGCGACGTGCTTGGGCGCCGCCGCGACGTTCTCGTCCACCGCGAACGGGTGCGGCGGAACCCCCGGAACGTCGAAGTGCTCCGCCCTCACGAACATCCAGACCGGGAGCACGGTCTATGGCCAGCTCACCATGCCGGCCACGCCGAGCGGGGGCGCCTGCATGGCCGGCGGCGGGACCGCGGCCGGCACGGCCGCGCCGATGAGCAACATCACGCTCTGCTGCATGTGACAGCCGGCGCCGCCGCTTCAGCCGTGGTGGTCGGCGCTCGGCGGCGGCTGCACGGTGAGCCCGAGCAGCGTGCCGCCGTTCGTGAGCACGAACGCGCGCCGCCCGTAGACCGCCGGCGTCATCGCGAAGCCGTTGCCGGTCTGGATGCCGTCGATGACCCCGCCGCCCAGCGCCGCGTGCCCCTCCCCGCCCGTCGGCGAGAACAGGAAGATCCCGTACCGCGTCGTCCCCACGAGCAGCGCGCCCGCGATGGGCACGGGCGCCGTCATCCCGCCCTCCGGCAGGTTGCGCCGCCAGACGGTGTGCCCGTCGACGGGATCGAACGCCCAGAGCCCCGTCAGCCCGCTCGACCCGAGCAGCAGCTTGCGGGCCGGCACCTCCGGCCCCTCCCCCGAGCGCGGGGGATGGGCGGGCTGCTTCCAGAGCACGAGGTTCGTCACCCCGAGGGGCTTGTCGTTGGACCAGACCCGCGTCCCGTTCTCCGCGTCGAGCGCGAAGACGCCCCCGGCGTAGCTCGCCACGTAGACGACCGTACCGCTCGGGTGCGTGTCGAGGATCGGCGTCGTGTCCACGTCGAGGTAGCGGGGCGCGTCGCCGCCGGCGGCCTGCTCGGCCTCGGCGGCCAGGTCCACCGTCGGCCACTGCTCCGAGCCGTCCTCGAGCGAGTAGGCCTGCACCGTCCCGTCCGAGAACGCGGCGTAGACCTTGTCGCGGCCGAGCGCGGGGCCGGCGTAGCCGGCCACCTCCATCCCGAACGCGGGGGTGCGGTGCTGGTGCCACTTGAGCTTGCCGCTGTCCGCGTGGATGGCGACGAGCGTGTCGTTGGCGTTCACCACGTACACCACGCCGTTCCGGATCACCGGGCGGCGCGCCACCTCGGCGTTCGTGTTGAAGCGCCAGAGCAGCGCGCCGTCGAACGCCGCGACCTTGTAGAGGGCGCCGTCGTTCGACCCGAAGTAGACCACGTCCTCGACCGGATCGTAGAGCGGCTCGCACTGCACCGCGGCCAGCGTCTCGAAGCGCCAGATCGTGTCGCCGGTCTCGGCCCGCACGGCGTAGAGCCCGTGGTCGCTCGACCCGACGAAGACGCGGCGGTGGGCGGGGTCGATCTCGGGCTGGCCCCGCTCGTAGAGCTCGCCGGTCTGCCGCGCCTCCGACGAGAGCGTGCGGCGTAGCTCGACGGAGAGCGCCCCACCCGGGTGGTGGACCCAGAGCGGCAGGTCCGGCGCGGTGGGCCCGCGCACGGTCTCGCAGCCGGTGGCGCCGGCGCTCAGGAGGAGCGCGGCGCCGGTGACGAGGGTGCCCCGCAGCACCTAGTGCTGCTCCTTCTGCTGCTGACCCTTCTTCATCGCGTCCTCGAAGAGCCGGCGCATCTTCTCGAGCTCCTCGGGCGACTTGGCGTTGCCCTTGGGCCCGCCGAGCACCGGCGCCTTGTTGGGCACCAGATCCGGGTCGATGCGCCGGAGCATCTCGTCCGTCATCTGCTGGAGGTAGCCGCGCTGACTGCCCGTCGGCTGCTCGAGCTTGTCGTGCACCTGCTTGAGCGCGTCCTTGGCCTTGTCCTTGTCGCCCTTGGCGAGCCAGATCCGGCCCTGGTGGTAGAGCCCGAGCTCCTTGGAGACGCCCTCGAGGTCCTTGAACGCCGCGAGGGCGCCGTCGAGGTCGCCCTTGCCCTCCTTGGCGAAGCCGAGGCCCTCGAGCGCCCGCGTCTTCACGTCCGCGTCGGCGTTCGCGAGCGAGGACGCCGCCACGGCGCTGAAGCCCTCCATCGCGTGATCGTAGTCGTGCTTGTCGAGGTAGTCCCCCGCCTCCCCGAGCCGGGCCAGGATGGCCGCGCCGCTGCCGGGGTGCTCGGTGACCACCTTCTTGTAGCTCGCGAGGGCGGTGTCGGCGCGCTCGTCCGCGGTCTTGAAGACCTTGAGCGTGCTCACCTCCTTCTCCTCGTCCGGGCGCTTGTCCTCGGCCATCACCTGGCCGCGGTCGGCGTCGATGCCGGCGATCAGCCCGTCCGTCTCCTCCGCCGCCGTCTTGTCGCCGCGCACCGTGTAGAACAGGTACCCGCCGCCCGCCACGAGCGCGCCCAGGATCACCCACTGGAGGATCGAGAAGTTCTCCCTGAGCCACTTGCTGACCGCCGAGCTCCCGCGCGCGAGCGCGTCGTCGACCATCTCGCCGGGCAGGAGCTGGATGGGCCGCGTGCCGGCCTCCGCCTGCTCGCGACGTCGCTTGAGCAGCTCCTTGGCGCGCGCGTTCTTGTCCCTGGGGAGCGGCTCTTCCTCGTCGGTGCTCCGTGCGGACGCCGCCGCCGCCCGCCGCTTCTTGCGGCGCTGAGCGGCCTCGGCACGCCGGGCGGCGCGGTTCGCCGGGGCCTGCTCCTCCCCCTTGGCCTCTTCCTCGGCCTCGGCCTCTTCCCCGACCCCGAGCGCCTTGGCCATCCGCCGCGCGGCGGCGTCCCCCTCCTCGGCGTCTTCTTCCTCGGAGTCTTCCCCGGACGCAGCCTTGGCGGAGCCCTCCTCTTCCTCGTCCGCGGCCTCTTCTTCCTCTTCCTCGTCCGAGGCCTCTTCCTCTTCCTCGTCCGAGCCCTCCTCCTCGTCCGAGCCCTCCTCGTGCGAGCCTTCCTCGTCGGCGGCCTCGACCGCGGCGGCCTTCTTCGCGACGGCCTCCTTTTCGTCGGCCTCGTCGTGCTTCTCCGCCTTTTTGCCCTTGCGTTCCTGGTCCGCCACGGCGCGCACTCTAGCCGCGCCGCTCCTGGCGTCAATCAAGGCCTCGCCCCCTCCCCTGCTCGCTTCGGAAGCGTGGTCGGGCGCGCCAAAATCGCGCGCGGAGGCCTGTCGCGGCCGATTGACGTGTCGCGCCTCGGGGTTTACGCGCCACGGGGCCCCCTTTTGGACCTGGGGAGGCGTGATGGCCGGCGAGCAGCCAGAGGCCGGAGGCGGTGGCACGGTGGACGCGGCGACGTCGCCTCCCGCGGTACAGGCGCCTGCCCGGGTCGACTTCCCCGTCGTCGGCATCGGCGCATCTGCCGGGGGTCTCCCGCCGCTCGAGCGCCAGCTCGCGGAGACCAAGGATCACCTCCAGGCGACGATCGACGCGCTCGAGCCGGCGCCTCCGGCGAGCGTCTCGCCGGGCGCGCCCGGCCGCGGGGCGCACGGCGGATTCGGCGTGAAGGATGAGCGCGGACGGCGGCAAGGGCTACGATCGGCTGTCGAAGGAGGATCTCCTCGCCGAGCTGGAGGCGCTCCGCGCAGGCGCGAGCAAGGCCGCCGAGCACGAGCGGCTGCTGCACGAGCTGCGCGTCCACCAGGTCGAGCTGGAGATGCAGAACCGGGACCTCCGCGAGGCCCAGGACGAGCTCCTATCCTCGCGGGAGCGCTACGCGGACCTCTACGAGCTCGCGCCCGTGGCGTACTTCTCGTTCGACGAGCGCGGCTCGGTCGAGGAGGTCAACCTGCGCGGCGCGGAGATGCTCGCGATGGATCGGCGCCACATCGTCGGAGCGCCCTTCGTCGCCACGGTCCGCCTCGACGACGCGGGCGCCTTCTTCTCGCTCCTCCGGCGGTGCTTCGAGGGGCGCACCCGCGCCGACGGCGAGCTGCGCTTCTCCGCCCGCGGCGGCGCGCCCGTCACCGCCCACGCCGAGGCGGAGCCGGTGCTGGACGCCGCGGGGAGGGTCGTCTCCTGCCGGGTCGCCTTCGCCGACGTGAGCCACCTGAAGGCGGCCGAGGCCGAGGCCACGCGGGCCCTCGACGCCGAGCGCCGGCTACACGACCGCCTCGACGCCATCACCCGCGCGCACGAGGCCGTCTCGGCGGCCGTCGCCGACCGGCCGAAGGGGCTCCTCGACGTCTTGCAGGTGGTCGTCGATCACGCGCGCGCCCTGGTGGACGCGGAGTACGCCGCGCTCGGCCTCGACGGGCACGAGGGCGAGCGGTTCGATCCCCTGGACGTACAGCGGGATGAGCGAGGCGACGGCGAAGGCGCTCGGCCGCCCCCCGCGCCCCGTGGGCGTCCTCCGGGCGGCGGCCCGCGGCGCCCTCCGCCTGCGCGACGTCCGCGAGCACCCGGCCTTCCGCGGCCTCCCCGAGGGCCACCCCCCGATGCGGAGCTTCCTCGGCGTCCCGGTCCACCGCCTCGGCCGGCCGATCGGGACACTCTTCGCGGCCAACAAGCGCGGGGCGGACGAGTTCACGGAGGACGACGCGAAGGCGCTCGAGACGCTCGCGACCCGCGTGGCGGCACCGCTCGAGATCGCCCGCCTGCGGGAGGCCGAAGCGCGGGCGCACGCGTGGGCGCGGGCGGTGGTGCAGCAGATGCCCGAGGCCGTCGTCGTGCTCGGCGAGGAGCCCTCCGGCGGCCCCTCGTTCAACGCCGCCGCCGAGGCGCTCTTCGGCGTGCCGGCCGACCACCGCGCCTTCGCCGAGGTGCTCACGCCCGCGGGCGCGCGCCTCCGGGACGACGCAGCTCCCCCACGTCCGCGCGAGCCGCGGCGAGGCCGTCTCCGGCCTCGAGATTGGAATCCGCCGCCCCGACGGCACGCTGGTCCCCGTCATCGCCAGCGCGGCGCCCGTGAGCGACGGGGAGCCGGGGGCGGCCGTGGCCGTGTACCGGGACGTGAGCGCCGAGAAGGAGCTCGAGCGCGAGCGCGAGGCGTGGACGGGCATCGTCGCCCACGACCTGCGCCAGCCGACCTCCGTCATCTCGTTCTCCGCCCAGCTCCTCGCCCGATACGGCGACGGCCTCGGCCCGCGCGAGGCGAAGTCCGTCCAGCGCATCGCCAGCGCGGCGCGGACGCTGAGCAGGATGATCGACGACCTGCTCGACGTGACCATGATCGAGGCGCAAGGGCTCAAGCTCTCCCTCTCGTCCGTCGACGTCGCGGCGCTGGTGAGGGAGGTCGTCGACCGCTGCCGCCCCGCATACGAGGGCAGGCGCGTCGACATCCGCACGCCCGCGGCCGCCTTCGTGCAGGCCGACCCCAATCGCGTGGCGCAGGTCGTGACGAACCTCGTCTCCAACGCGGTGAAGTACTCCGCGCCGGCGAGCGGCGTCGACGTGCGGGTGGAGCGGAACGGCGGCGTCGTCCGGGTCGCGGTCGAGAACCACGGCACGGGCCTGACGGCCGAGGAGAGGCAGCGTATCTTCCAGCGTTTCTACCGGACGCGGGCCGCCCACGACGGCGCGGTCGGCGGGCTGGGGCTCGGGCTCTACATCTCCAAGGGCATCGTCGAGGCCCACGGCGGGCAGATGGGCGTGGAGAGCGTCCCCGGGCAGACGACGACCTTCTGGTTCCGTCTCCCCGAGCGCTCCGAGGGCGCTTCCTTGGGCGCGTAGTCTGACACCGTACAGGGGCTGATCCCCGCCACCGTCGTGCTACTCTCGCAGCCGTTCCGGGCATTGCCTACCGGCGGTGTCTGCGGAATGGCGGGCCGGCGCGTCCGGCGGTGGGTGGCGGGAGGGGTCGGTGCCATGGGCACAGCGCGGATAGACGGCAGCCCCATCGACTTCGGAGGCAGACGTCCGAGGGTGCTCTTGGTGGACGACAACCTGGGCGTGCGAGAGAGCCTCGGGGACTTGCTCGACGCCGCCGGCTTCGACGTGCGCTGCGCCGACGGCGGGCGGACCGCCCTCGCGTACCTCCACGCGCAGGGCGGGGCCGACGCCGCCGACGTCATCCTGCTCGACTTCGCCATGACCGACATGTCAGGAGAGGACTTTCTCGCCGAGAAGGCGCGCGCGCCCGACCTCGCCGCCATCCCGGTCGTCCTCCTGACGGGCGACGGCCGCGCCTCCGCCTTCGCCGCCGCCACGGGCCACGACTGCCTCGGCAACCCCACGGACATGGACGACCTCCTGGCCGCCCTCGACCGCCACGCCCGCCCCAGGGTCTGAGCGGCGGCGTCCCTCACGAACCTCCCCTTCCAGTCGAAGCCGCCGATGGGTTTCACGATACGCGCTCCTAGTCATCTGGCAGGCGAAGGCATCCCGCAAACACCCACGGGTGGCGCTTCAGACCACGCACCCTCGGGCGTGTAGGGAAGGACCGTTCCTGCCTGGACAAGACGGGCGACGTCGGCGCGACCTGAGGCGTTGCCGGTGGCGCATGCGTCGATGGTCTTGGCGCGACGTGTCACGCCGGGCGCCGTTTTGTGGGAGGTTGTGGGACAGGAAGAGGTGGATCCGCCCGATGCGAGCATCGACCTGGGCAAGGCGAGCAGTGACGGGAGCAACGCGAGCGGTGACGGGAGCAACGCGAGCGGTGACGGGAGCAACGCGAGCGGGGAGGCGGGCGGCGCGAGCAGCGGCCGCCCGACGCGAGCGGTGGCCGGGCCGGCGCGAGGGGGGGCCTGCCCGGCGCGAGAGGGGCGAGGGTCGGGGCGAGGGTTGGTCAGGTGGGAGCACGCGGGGGGTTGCCCGGGGCGAGGAGGGAGGTGAGCGGCGCGAGGGGTGAGGTGGGCGGCGCGAGGGGCGGGGTGGGCGAGGCGAGCGGCGGCCTGGGCGGGGCGAGGGGGGAGCTGGTCGGGGCGAGCGTCGGGGTGCCCGGCGCGAGCGGGGCGCGGTCGGGGCGAGCGATGGGTGGCTGGAGGCGAGCGATGGGCGGCTCGGGGCGAGCGGGGGGTGGCTCGGGGCGAGCGGGGGGTTGCTCGGGGCGAGGGGGAGGGTCCGGGACGCGACGAGGCGGGTGGGTGGAGGGGGCGCCGCCACCTCCTGCACGAGACGGCGCTCCAGCGCGCGGTGCGCGCGGCGGCCCTCGACGCCAAGCGGTCGAAGCGGGTCGGGTGCCACGCGCTGCGGCGCTCGTTCGCGACGCACCTGCAGAGGCTTTGGCCCGGGATCTCCAAATTGTCTCGGGACAGCCTCTTCAAGGCAGGGTCCAAGGAAGAGCGCCAGGGATTTCGGGTTGTTCTGGGCCAGCCTCTTATCACCGGGCCGGCGCGCTACCGCCCCCGCCGCTCGAGCGAGGCCCGCTCGCCCCAGGGGCACTTGAACGCCCCTGGCTTCGTCAGCACCCACAGCACGGGCACCCGCGGCGCCTGCTTGGGAAACGGCCCCTCCCCGTCCGTGAAGTAGACGACCCCGTCCACCTTCCGCGCCCCGAGGAACGCCTCCTCGAACACAGGCCGGAGGTCCGTCCCCCCGCGGCCCGCGACCTCGGCGACCGTGCCCTCGAAGGCGTAGACGCGCGTGATCTCCACGTCGCACTCGGCCACGATCACGCGCGCGTGCTCGGCGACCTCGACGAGCTGCCGCGCCACCTCGCCGAGCTCGGCCCTCGTCATGCTCAGCGAGGTGTCGATCGCCACGAGGATGGAGGGCTTCGCGAGGACGCGCGGGGAGTAGGTGCGCCCCGGGACGACGCCGACGAGGTCCCGCAGGCGGCGGTTCGGGCGGGCGTAGGTGTGGACGGGGGCGCGCTCGCGGGCGACGAACATGCGGAGGGCGGTCTTCCAGTCGACGTAGCCCTCGGCCGGGCCCGTCACGCCGGTCAGCTCCTCGACGAGGCGCCCCGGCGTCTTGCCGGCCAGGAGGTGGAGCCCCGGGTCGGCGCCCTCCGGGAGCGTGCGCCCCGCCTCCTCCGCCGCCTGGAGGAGGACCTGCCGCGTCTGCTCCACGCCGCCCGGCGGGCGCGAGGGCTGGCGCATGTAGCGGTGGTCGTCGGCGCGCGCCTGGCCGAGGCCCGGCACCGGCTTCTGCTTGAAGGCGTTCGATTCGGAGGGCCTCGACGAGCTTCTCGTAGCGCTCCAGCGTGCTCTGCCCGGCGCGCACGCCGACCGCGGCGTAGAGGCGCCAGGTGATGGGGTCGGGCAGCGGCTCCTCGATGTACTCGTTGGCGGACATCTCGAGGGCCAGGTCCATCAGCTCGGGCTCGTCGGCGCCCGCGAACTTGGGGTGCGCGAGGTGGCCGAGGGCGACGTGGTGCACCTCGTGGAGCAGGACGCCGCGGAGGTACTGTGGCTCGGCGACGAAGGAGTCGACGTTGACGTGGAGGTAGAAGCGGCCTTCGAATAGCGAGACCGCCATGCGGGCGACCGAAGGGTCGGCGACGGGCGTGAGGCGGCCGAGGATGGCGGCGTAATACGGGTAGCGGTCGAGGAAGGCCGGGTCGCGGATGAAGGCTTCGAGGGAGACCGAGAGCTCGCTCATGGGAGCTGTCCGTTGCAGCGGGTTGCGGTTGGGCTCGGTACGCGCCGTACGCGCCGTATGCGCCTACCGAACCGCGACCGCCAGGGAGCGGGTGCCCGTTGGCAACGCGGTCCCCAGGCCCTTGCAAGCTGAGACGTCTCGCATGCGAGGGCCTGGCACCCGCTCGCTCGCGCTCGCGGTTCGGTAGGAGAGCCCGGATGCGCGCTCCTTGACGCCCATGGGGACTGGGGGAACGGGTGAGCGAGCACGTCAGCCCTGCGGCCGGATGGGGGTGATGCCAAGTCTCTTGAGCGTCTCCACGAGGCCGAGGGCGGTGCGCTCCGGGAGCTGCGGGAGGAGCTGGCCGAGGCAGGCGCGGACGACGTTGCTCTTCTTGACGTCGGCGGCGCGGGCCTTCTGCTCCAGGTGGGCGCGGAGGGCCGTGACGGCGAGCGCGACCCGGTGCTGGAGCATCGGGTCGGCGCGCCAGGCGAGGATCTTCCGCTCGGCGGCGCTGCCGGGGTAGTTCTGGAGCAGGGCCTCGGGGGTGACGTCGACGAGGGCGACGGCGGTGGGGTTACCGCCCAGGGCCTCCTGGAGGCGCTCGCGGTGGTCGCCGGGCAGCTCGGCGCAGAGGGCCTCGAAGGCGGCGAGGGAGATCTGCTTCTGGGCGACGAGGACGCCCGCCTCGGGGCCCGAGAGCAGGCGGGAGAGGCGCTCGGTCAGCTCGTCGAGGCGGTCGGTCTGCCCGCGCTGGCGGTACGAGGCGATCTCGGCGGCGATGGGGCTGCCGGCCGCGAACGAGGCGAGGAGGCCGCGGACGTCGATCTTGAGCTTGCCGGCCCAGGTGTCCTTGCCGGCGAGGAGCGCCTCCACCCACGCCGGCGGGAGATAGCCACCGAGCGCGTCGCGCAGGAGCAAGCCGTCGGCGAGGTCCTCCGGCCGCAGGGCGGCGAGGACCTCGGAGGCGTAGGTCCACGTGCGCGGTGGCACGTCGTCGAGGATGCGCTCGTGCGCCTGGGCGAGGGCGACGATGGCGGGGTGGACGCCGTGGGTCTGCGCCCAGGCGAGCCAGGCGGATCGGTCGGCGCGGACGGAGAGCGTGAGGAAGCGGGCGCGGAGGGCGCGGTCGAGCGGGGTGACCTGGTAGTCGGCGCTCTCGGGATTGACGGCGGCGAAGCAGACCCAATCGGGGGGCAGCTCGTACTCGTGCAGGCGGCGCGCCGTGAGGAGCTGGAGGGCCGGCTGCTGGATGTAGCGCTCGGCGCGGTTCAGCTCCTCCAGCATCAGGATGCCGGCGCCGTCCTTGGGCAGGACCTGGGGCAGCGCGTAGGCCGTCCGACCCTCGTGGATCACCGGCAGGCCGACGAGATCCGGCGGCTCGAGCAGGCTCAGGTCGAGCACGACCGTGGCGATCCCGAGCTTGCCCGCCACCTTGCGCACCACCTCGCTCTTGCCGATGCCGGTAGGGCCTTCGAGAAGCACGGGGCGGCGGGCGCGGTAGGCGAGCTCGAGGACGGCCTCCAGGCGGGGGCCGACGGGGATCGCGGCGAGGGGGACGGCGCGGGTCTCGGCGGGGGGCTTGCTCACGATCCCCGGCGGGCTAGCACATGGCGCCGCGGCCGCCCACTCCCACGGGCTGCTCTCTCCGGCGGCGGCGCGCTGGTGTAGGGTACGCGCCGTGCGGCGATTCGTCCTCGGTACGGCTGGCCACGTCAATCACGGAAAGACCTCGCTCGTCCGGGCGCTGACGGGCGTGGACACCGACCGCCTGCCCGAGGAGAAGCGGCGGGGCATCACCATCGAGCTGGGGTTCGCGCCGTGGCACGTGGCGGAGGGGATGGAGGTGAGCGTCATCGACGTGCCCGGCCACCGGCGGCTGGTGCACACGATGATCGCGGGCGCGGTCGGGATGGAGCTGGTGCTGCTGGTGGTCGCCGCCGACGAGGGCGTGATGCCACAGACGCGCGAGCACGTGGCGGCCTGCGAGGTGCTCGGGCTCCGGCGCGCGGTGGTGGCCGTGACCAAGCTCGACCGGGTGGGCGCCGAGGTGGCCACGCTGGCCGGCGACGAGGCGCGCGAGCTGCTCGGCGACCGCTGGGAGGCCGAGGTGGTCGCGTGCTCGTCGCGGACCGGGGAGGGCGTGGAGGCGGTGCGCGAGGCGGTGAAGAAGGCGCTGCTCGCGCTGCCTCCACCGAAGCCGGGTGCGCGGGCGCGGCTCAGCGTCGACCGGGCCTTCTCCGTCAAGGGCGCGGGGACGGTGGTGACGGGCACGCTCGTGGAGGGGAAGATCGCGGTGGGCGCGCCGCTCTTCGTGGTGGGCGCGGCCGGCGGGCAGGCCACCGCGGCGCGCGGGCTGCACGTGCACGACCAGGCGGTTCAGATCGCGGAGGCGCCGACGCGGCTCGCCGTGAACCTGGCGGGGCTGCCGCTGGAGGCGGTGAGCCGCGGGGACGTGGTGACGGACGACAAGGGCGCGCACGCCACGCGGGCCATCGACGTGCGCCTGCGCGCGGAGGAGGCCATCCGCCACGGCGCCGGCGCGCAGGTGTACGTGGGCACGGCGAGGTCCGCCGCCAAGGTCGCGCTCATCCGCGACCCCGGGCACGCGGGCGCCGAGGGCGAGGGCGCCGCCGAGGCCGCGAAGGGCAGCGAGGTGATCGCGCGCCTCCGGCTGCACGAGCCCATCGTCGTGCTCGGCGGGGACCGCTTCGTGCTGCGCGGCTCGGACGTGGACGGCCCGGCCGGCGCCGTGCTGGGCGGCGGCGAGGTGCTCGACGCCGACCCGCCGAAGCAGCGGCCACGGCAGAAGCGCGCCGCGGTCGTGCACGCCCTCTCGCGGGGGGACGCGCCCGCGGCGCTCCGCGCGCTGGTCGAGGAGGCGGCGCCGCGCCCCTTCCCCCTCGGCGCGCCCGCCTCGCGCTTCGTCGTCCCGGCCTCGGAGATCCGGCGCGCGGCCGACGCGCTGGTGGGCAAGGGCGAGCTGCACGCTGCTGAAGGGCGCAGGCTGGGTGAGCACGGCGCGGCTCGGGGAGCTCGCGTCGATGGCGCGGCGGCTCACGGCCGAGCACCACAAGAAGGCGCCGCTCGACCGGGGCATCGGCCTGGAGACGCTGCGGCAGAAGCTCGCCGAGAGCGCCGGGCCCGAGGCGGCGGCGGAGGCCATCCGCGTCGCCGCGACGCCGAAGGACAAGGGCGGGCGATCGGGGGACCCGATCGTGATCGACGGCGACGTGGCGCGGCTCTCGGCCTTCTCCCCGGGCGCCGTGGCCCGCGAGGTGGCCGGCGTGTTCGCCGTGGCCGCGAAGGCGCTGGAGGAGGCGGGGCTCAAGGGGGTGACCGAGCTGGCCACGCAGCAGGCGACGGGCGCTTCACCGAAGGAGGTGAAGGCCATCCTCGCCAAGCTGGTGCGCGACGGCCTGGCCGTGCACACGGGCGAAGCTCTGGTTCTGGCACGTCGCCGTCGACGGGCTGCGGCAGAAGGTGGAGCAGCACCTGGCGCGGGCGCCGAAGCTCACCATCGCCGAGATCAAGGACATGACAGGGCTCGGGCGCAAGCAGATCATCGTGCTGCTCGAGCAGTTCGACCGCGAGGGGACGACGCGGCGCGAGGGAGAGGGTGACCGCGTGAAGGGCCCCGGCCGCGCGCGCCCCGCCTAGGGGCGGCGTCCACGCTTTCGGGTCGCCAGTCACGCGCCACCTCCGGGTACCATCGCCGGCACCTGGAGGACGGACATGGCTTCGCGATCCCTCACGCGCCGGCTCGGCGTCTCCGCGGCGCTCGCCGCGATGGCCTCGGCATCCGCGGCTTCGGCTTCTCCCGCGCCCTCGGGCAGCCACCCGCGCCTCTTCATGAGCGCGAAGGACCTCGCCGGGTACACCGCCGCCGCGAAGGCGAAGGGCAGCGCCGCCGCCGGCCTCGTCGCCGCGTGCCAGGACACCCTCGACAACCCCGGCGACTACACCTCGCGGGGCGGCTCCGACGGCAACGCCTGGCCGGGCTCGGCGATCGACTGCGCCTTCGCCTACCTCGCCACCGAGGACGCCAAGTACCTGACGCAGGCGATCAAGTACTGGCAGGCGTCGCTGAACGACGATCAGACGATCGGCGACGGCCAGGGCTGCGTCGCGGGCGTCGACACCAACTGGCAGTCCTGGGACGGTAACCCCCCTGCCCCGCCCGTCATCCGCACCGTCACGCACGACACCGGCTACCCCATGCGCTGGTACGGGCCGGACATCGCCCTCACCTACGACTGGCTCTACGGCGCCCCCGGCGTCGCCGAGGCGCTGCGCGCGCAGACGCGCACGTGTCTGACGGCCTGGATCGACTACTACTCGACGCACGGCTACCACGACGATCAGGCCGGCGCGAACTACAACGCGGGCTACGTGGCCGGCAAGACGCTCGGCGCGATCGCCATCGGCACGGACGGCGGCGCCGACGGGCACCTCTGGGCCGAGACGACGACGGACCTCTTTCCCAAGCTCCTGATTGGCAACGGGCTCGCCGGCGCTTCGAGCCCGGTGGGCATGCCCGCCGGCGCGATGGCCGGGGGCGACTGGCTCGAAGGGTGGCAGTACGGGCCGCTCAGCGTGCTCGAGTACGCGGTCTCGGCGAGCGCGCTGGAGGCCAACGGA
Organism: uncultured delta proteobacterium; assembly: GCA_963827955.1. Classification (GTDB taxonomy): domain Bacteria; phylum Myxococcota_A; class Polyangia; order Polyangiales; family Polyangiaceae; genus CAWHDJ01. The sequence continues at coordinate 1,123,116 of CAWHDJ010000019.1, forward strand.
GTGCCCTTGCCCGAGATGGACACGTGGGCTTCGAGCCTCGCGGTCCGGTACATCCACGGCACCGTCCCGACCATGGACGCCATGTGGGTCGGCGGCGACTTCGACTCCATGCAGGTTTACCAGGACCCTTCCGTGAACGTGCTCGACGCCGTGCTGGCCGGCCCCTCGAGCGACGAGGCGGCGGCGTGGGCCGCGTTCCACAAGAAGGCGCAGGCGACGGGCGCGGGCAGCTACGTGTACAACGCCATCGCGGAGAATCGCGCCGCGACGGCCGCGGACTACCGTGCGCAGGAGCCGGCGGCCCCGCTCTGGTACCTCGCGCGGGGATCGCGCGCCGTCTACGCGCGCACCGCGTGGGACGCGGGCGCGTTCTGGGGCGTCTTCAGCTCCGCCCCGCAGATCGTGGACGACCACGAGCACCACGCGGCCGGCAACTTCGTCTTCAGCCGCGGCGCCGACCACCTGGTCGTCGACCCCTCCAACTACGGCGAGCTCGCCACCTCCGAGACCAACGCCATCGCCGCCGACGCGGACCTTCCGGGCGACTACGGCCCGAGCCAGACGCCGTGGAGCCAGGCCGAGCTCACCTGGGCGCGCGCGACGACCGACGCGGTGTACGCGGCGCGGAGCGACTTCGCCAAGGCGTTCATCTTCTCGTGCACGCCGAGCCCCATCCCGTACGCGCACCGCGAGTGGGTCATGCTCCCCGAGGGCGAGGTCGTCCTCGTCGACCGCGTGGCGCTGAAGGACGCCTCGCACTCCATGTACCTGAACCTGCACGCCAACACCGGCGGCACCCTCGCCCTCTCCGGCGGCGTCGCCACCGGCACGGCCGGCGGCTCCACCCTCGCCATCCACGAGGTCCACCTCTCGGGTGGCACCCCCACGATCACGCAGCCCGTGGTGGGCAACTGCACCGTCAACTGCAACGACGCCTGCGGCGCCTGCGACGCCGCCCGCTTCGCGGTCGACCAGTACTCGGTCGCCGTCCCGGGCCCCTGGGCCGTCGCCGTTCACGTGCTCGACGGCGTCGGGAGCGGCGAAGCGCAGCCCGCCGTGGGGTCGATGAACGACGACACGGTTGACCCCGCGCCCAAGCAGAACGGCGCCGTCCTCGGCGCCGCCGTGAACCGCGGCGGCAAGCAGAGCTACGTCGTCGCGTCGAGCGCGGTGCAGGGCAAGGCGGGCGCGACGATGACGTACGGCGTGCCCGGCGACACGGGGTCACGGCACGTCGTCTTCGACGCGCCCGAGGACGCGGGCGGCAAGTCGACGGTCAGCGCCAGCGCGCAGAGCGGGCGCTGCGTGATCACCATCACGGCGGGCGCCGGCTTCACGGGGCATCCGTTGATCTTCGACGTCGCCGGTGCCGCGGGCGGCTGCGCGGTCACCGAGGGCGTCGATGCGCCGCCGGCGCCCGTGCCCGGTGGGGGCGGAACGGGCGGGAGCGCGAGCAGCACGTCGAGCACGGGGAGCGCGGCGACGGGGGCCGGCGGGAGCGGGAGCGGGAACGGGAGCGGGAGCGGGAACGGGAGCGGGGGGAGCGGAGGCAGCGCGGGGAGCGGGAGCCATGGGGGGTGCCCGTGCGAGGCGGGTGGAGGTAAGGGCGGCGCGGACATGGGCGCAGGGCTCCTGGTGGGGCTGGTGGTGTGCTTCGTGCGGAAGCGCCGGCGCAAGATTGCGTAGCGGACGGGCACGGGTGCCGGCGAAGGCTTGACAGGCTGGGCCGGCGCTCGTTGTATGAGCGCGCGCGACGGAGCCTCCCACGTGAAGTTCGAGTTCCAGAACATCGGGACGATCAAGAAGACGACGCTGGACCTGCGCCCGCTGACCGTCATTCTGGGGCCGAACAACACGAGCAAGACGTACCTGGCGTACTGCGTACACGGCTTGCTGAAGCGCATCAGTCTGTCGAAGATTTATTTCACATTGTTCGGCGGAAGATCCAGTACCGAGATCAATAATCGCGACGTTGTTTCTGATGCGCAAAGTTATCTGCAGAGCCAATCGAAGTACTTCTCCGATCACCTTACAGAATACTTTCAAGATACCCACAGCAGTCTCTTTACAAAGTCCGCGGCAAACGTACTTGTTGGCGAAGATGAGATCCGGAACACGCTTAAAGATCCTGTGCTCGAGGAGCTTGTTCCTGTAGTATTTCACGACGAAAAACTCATCATTCGTCATATGTACGCCGACCAGCACCTGAAGCGCGATGCAATCAATACTGTTATTCAGACGATTGCCGGGGGCTTTTCGGACGATCCATTCACGCTCCCCGCAGAACGGAACGCTTTCGTCATCACGTACAAGATGCTGAGCGCACGCCGCTACCGCGTCCTTCGTGATCATGCGCGTGCACAGGTCCCTCTATCGAAAAGCCGTGAGGCGCGCGCGCGCCAGATGTCCCTGCTTCGAGAGCAGGGAGATATCCGCTATCCGGAGCCGATCGAGGACTTTCTAGATTTTCTCACGGATGTCGAACTCGAGGCTGCACCTCCACAGCCGCGAGGTAACTCTCTCTTCGGCAAGCTCGCCACCGTCATCGAGCAGCAAATCCAGGGTGGCCACCGCACCCGCTATGAGTCCACGCCGCTTGGCGGACGGGGAGCTCACCCTCTCCGTAAACGAGAACCTCCGCATCGACCTCTACAACGCCTCCTCCTCCATCAAGCAGCTCGCCCCCCTCCTCCTCTACCTCCGCCACCGCGCCGCCCCCAACCAGACTCTGATCATCGACGAGCCCGAGATGAACCTCCACCCGGAGGCCCAGGCCAAGCTCCTCGAAGCCCTCGGCATACTCGCCAACCTCGGCGTGCGCGTGCTGCTCACCACGCACAGCCCTTACTTCATGGCGCACCTGAACAACCTCATCGCCGGCGACCGGACCTCGGCCCCGCGGCGCAAGCGCCAGGCGCAGAACCTGTACATGGGCGACCCGGAGGCGTTCCTCTCGCCCGACGACGTGAGCGCCTACGAGATGCGGCCCGAGGGGCTCGTCTCGCTGGCCGACCCCGAGTACGGCATCCGCTGGGATACCCTGAGCGACGTGTCCGCCGAGCTGCAGCGCCGTTACTTCGCGATCGTGGAGGAGCCGAAGCGCCGTGCCAAAGCGAAGGGGTGAAGCGAAGGGCGCGAAGCGGACGCGAACGGAGCAAGAGGCAGCCGAGGGGCTGACGTTCCTCGAGAAGCTGGTCGCCCGCGCGCTGCCCACGCGGGCGGTGCCGAAGGAGAGCGGGGTGCATTTCGCCATCGCCTCCCAGGCGAACAAGGACGGGATCTGTCTGGTCTTCGAAGTCGACGACAAGAAGGCGCCGATCTTCGAAGCGGGGAGCGTGCGGCCGGATTACCTCGTCGTCCACGCGTCGAGGAGCGCGTGCATCCTGACCATCGTCGAGATGAAGGGCTGCGACGGAAAGAAGCTCGAGGACGGGGTCGAGCAGATCCGCTTGATGTACCGGCGTCTACGCGCAGAGCTTTCGAGGTGCATCCCGGGATCGTGGCGGAAGGCCATCATCCAGGGCGTGCTCTTGACGCCCGAGAACGCGCAGATCAACCCGAAGAAGATCGACGAGGCAAGCAAGGAAGGGATCGAGATCTTCCCGCTGCGGTACCACCACCAGGCCGAGCTCTACCCCTACGTCTCCGCGCGCATCGACCGGACCAGGCCGTACAAGCACGAACGGCTGCGCCGCGACCCGCCAGAGCTGAACCCGGTGGAGCGGCTCATCGCGGAGGGGAAGCTGGATTGGCGGGTGCGGGACGCGTTCTTCGCGGAGAGGCACGGGGCGGACGAGGACACGTTCTTCATGAGCTTCCGCCGCGCAGGGGATCCGAAGGAGGCGCGCGTGAGCCTGTCGGCGACGACCCGCGACGCCGTCCTGGCGTTCTCGCCGGCCGCGACCTCGGCCCGGCGCGAGGTGGAGGGGCACCTGAAGAAGCACGGCCTGGCGTGCCGCGCGTTCCGCTTGCACCCGGCGACGTGATAGCGTCGACGTCATCGTAACCAGGGAGGCGTGACCATGGCCGTGACGACCAAAGCCCCTGCCAAGAAGACCGCCGCGAAGAAGGATGCCGCCCCGCCCAAGGCCGCGGCGAAGAAGCCAGCCGTCGAGATAGCGCCCGCGAAGGGCGCCAACGGCGCCGGGACCAAGGAGAGCCCCTGGCAGCTCCAGACCCCGCCCGGCACCTCGGACTTCGAGGCCTACCGCGACCCATCGCTCGACCCGCCCGCGCTCGTCGTGAAGGTCGGCAAGACGGAGCTGCGCTACCACCTCCGCGCCATCGACGACCTCCACGCCATGCTCCGCGCCCACGGCGACTGGATGCCCCTCGGCGGCGCGGACGAGCAGAAGCCCGCGGCGCCCGGCACGGTCGAGGCCTGGGGCCGCGACGCGAAGAACCCCGCCGGCGGCTGGTACGGGCTCAAGAAGGGCCTGCGCGGGCGCTTCGGCGTCTACGTGCCGCCCGTCCTCGAGGCGCTCGGCCTGGCCGAGGTCGAGCACGCTCCCAAGAACAACCGCATGCGCGCGCGCTGAGAGGCCCGCTCGGGCGCCGATGAGCCGCTCGGCGGCGGCGAGCTGGCCATCGGCGACATCGATCTGGCCATCGGTGGCATCTATCTGGCCATCGCTGACGCCTGCTTGGCCATCGGCGGCGTTCTTGTGACCATCGAAATCGTGGATCTGGCTATCGATGTCGTGGATCTGGCTATCGACGTCGTGGTCTTGGCTATCGACGTCGTGGATCTGGCAACCGGAGGCTTCCTTCTGGCTATCGACGGCGTGGATCTGGCAACCGGAGGCTTCCCTCTGGCGATCGACGACGTGGATCTGGCAACCGAAGGCTTCCCTCTGGCTATCGACGGCGTGGATCTGGCAACCGGAGGCTTCCCTCTGGCGATCGACGACGTGGATCTGGCAACCGAAGGCTTCCCTCTGGCTATCGACGACGTGGATCTGGCAATCGGCGACGTCCATCAGGTCATGGGCGACGTCCATCAGGTCATGGGCGACGTCCATCAGGTCATGGGCGACGTCCATCGGGCCATCGGCGACGTCCATCAGGTCATGGGTGACGTCCATCAGGTCATGGGCGACGTCCATCGGGCCATCGGCGACGTCGATCGAGCGATGGTCGGCATCGACGAGGCGACCGGCGACGCCGACAAGGCGATCGGCGACCTCGACGAGGTCATCGGCGACGTCGATGAGATCACCGAGACCGCGCTCCCGAGCGGCGGCGCCGCCATGGCCACGGCCATGGAGACGATGAGCCCCACGAGGTTGGCGCTCCGTTTCTTTGCCATCGGCGCCGATTCTCGCACACGGGAGGGGGAGGCCGCTCGCGCTCGCGGCCCCATGGCGACACGGTCAGGGGATGGGTCCCTGGCACTTGTCGAGCGGGTCGCTGGTCGTGCAGATGCGCACCGGGACGCAGGGGTCGGTGGTGGTCTTGCAGGTCGCGCCGTTCTGCGCGCAGGGCATGCCGATCTCTTGCTCGGCGGTGCAGGTGCCGGGGCCCCAGCCGCCGTCGGGGGGTGTCGACGCGATCCCGCAGCCGCCGCAGTTCTCGTACCACTGGAGGGAGCCGGAGCCGGAGCAGCCGGCCAGGGCGCTCAGCACGAGGAGGCACGGGAGGAGGCGCATGGACGTGCCCGCTAGCAAGGTTGGGTCCAGCTGGCCATCCCCTGCGCGCGCAGGTCACTCCCTGCTGGAGAGCTACCCGGCGCAGAGGCCCTTGACGCAGGTCTCGTCGCCGGGACAGTCGGCGGTGGTCGTGCACGCGTGCGTGCCGGTGCCATCTTTGGCGTTGGAGAAGCACTGGCCCGTGGCCGTGTGGCAGAGATTGCCGGTCGGGCAGTCGGCGTCGGCCGTGCACTTCTTCCCGTCGAGGAGGTCTTCATCGGTGGAACGGGGCAGATCGCGCGGGGAACGTTACGCCCCGTCTGGCGCCCGCTCCCTTGCGGTCGCGGTTCGGATTGCGTTCGTCAGCCGAGGTAGGGCCCGATCAGCCACTCGAGCCGCGCCCTCGCCTCCTCGTGCATCGTGTCCTTGCTCGTCATGACGGCGCCGCGGAGCGCGCCCTTCGCGGGGCTCTTGCTCACGTCGGGGAGCGCGTGGGCGAGGCGGCGGGCGACGTCCTTGGCGAGGGCGACGTTGTGCTTCACGGTCGCGACCACCATCTCGACGGTGACCGGCTCCTCCTCCGTGTGCCAGCAGTCGTAATCGGTGGAGAGCGCGAGCGTGGCGTAGGGGAGCTCCGCCTCGCGGGCGAGCTTGGCCTCCGGCATGTTCGTCATGCCGATCACGTGCACGCCCCAGCTCCGGTACACCAAGCTCTCCGCCCGCGTGGAGAACTGCGGGCCCTCGATGCACACGTACGTGCCTCCCTCGTGGGCCATGGGCGAGCGATGGCGGCCGGGCGAGGGGGGCGCGCCGGCGGTCGCGGCGACGGCGGCCTCGTACACGGCTGCCTGCAGGGTCGGGCACACCGGGTCGGCGAAGGCGACGTGGGCGGCGACGTCGGCGTCGAAGTACGTGGAGGCGCGGTGCTTGGTCAGGTCGATGAACTGGTCGACGGCGACGAGATCGCCGGGGGCGATCTCCTCCCGCATCGAGCCGACGGCGGAGACGCTGAGCACGTGCGTGGCGCCGAGCATCTTGAGGGCGCAGATGTTGGCGCGGTACGGGATGCTGCTCGGCGGGTGGCGGTGGCCGCGGCCGTGGCGGGGGAGGAAGAGGACGGTGGTGTCCGTCCCCTTCATGCGGCCGCGGACGACGGCGTCGCTGGGCGCGCCGTAGGGCGTGGGGACGTGCAGCTCCTCGACGTGCTCGAGCATCTCCACGTCGTAGAGGCCGCTGCCCCCGATGAGGGCGAGGGTTCCGGCGCTCATTTCGTCACCTTTCCTTCCAGGAGGATGCGCTCGCAGAGCCGGGCGTGCCGCTCGCGGCGGCAGCGCTCGGCGACCACGATGCTCCGGAGCTCGTTGTACGCGCGGTCGAGCTCGTCGTTGAGGATCACGTAGTCGAAGATGGCGTAGTGCTCGATCTCCATGCGCGCGTTGTCGAGGCGGAGGGCGCGCGTGGCGCTGTCCTCCGTCCCGCGGCCGCGGAGGCGGCGCTCGAGCTCGGCCAGCGAGGGCGGGAGGATGAAGACGGAGACGGCGCCGGCGACGGTGGCCTTGATCTGCCTGGCGCCCTGGTAGTCGATGTCGAAGATCACCCCGCGCGCCGTCTCTCGCGAGATCTCGATCTCGCGCAGGCTCGTGCCGTAGAGGTGATCGTGGACGCGCGCGTGCTCGGCGAAGGCGCCCGCGCGCACCATCTGATCGAAGTCGGCGGCGTCGACGAAGTGGTAGTCGCGGCCGTCGACCTCGGTCGGCCGCGGGCGGCGGGTGGTGTGCGAGACGGAGAACCGTAGCTCCGGAAGCTCGGCGCGGAGGCGGTTGCAGAGCGTCGTCTTCCCCGCCCCCGACGGCGAGGACACGATCAGCATGAGGAAGTCGTCCGATGGCTCGAGCATGCGTCCTCACTCGATCGTGGATCGCCCGTCCCGGGTCAACCACCAACGTGATCCCTGCCCAGGACGCCCGGGGGCCGGGAAGGGCTTGACGAGCGTCTCGGACCGCGCTTCCCCTCTACCCCCCCTTCCCCCTTTCCCGGAGGTTCCATGTCCGCCTCGTCTCACGATGGGGGCTTCGCCCCCAAACCCCCGCTCACGGCCGCTCCCCGCTGGTTCGCCGACAACGCGTTCTCCGTCGGCCGCACGCCGCTCGTCCGCCTCAACCGCGTCACCGACGGCGCGCGGGCCACCGTGCTCGCCAAGATCGAGGGGCGGAACCCCGCGTACTCGGTGAAGGACCGCATCGGCGCCGCGATGGTCTGGGACGCCGAGAAGCGCGGCGTCCTCGGGCCCGGCAAGGAGATCGTGGAGCCCACGAGCGGCAACACCGGCATCGCGCTCGCGTTCGTCGCCGCCGCGCGCGGCTACCCGATCACGCTCACCATGCCGGAGACGATGAGCATCGAGCGGCGCAAGCTGCTCCTCGCCTACGGGGCGAAGCTCGTGCTCACGCCGGGCGCGAAGGGGATGAACGGCGCGATCGCCCGCGCCGAGGAGATCGCCGCCTCGGACCCGAGCCGCTACATCGTCCTCCAGCAGTTCAAGAACCCGGCGAACCCCGCGATCCACGAGGCCACCACCGGCCCCGAGATTTGGGAGGACACCGCCGGGCAGATCGACATCCTGATCTCCGGCGTGGGCACGGGCGGCACGATCACCGGCGTCTCCCGGTACATCAAGAGGACCCTCGGCAAGCCGCTCTTCTCGGTCGCCATCGAGCCGACCTCCAGCCCGGTGCTCACGCAGACGCGCGCGGGCCAGGCCCTCAAGCCCGCGCCGCACAAGATCCAGGGCCTCGGCGCCGGCTTCGTTCCCGACGTCCTCGACATGTCGCTGGTCGACGCCATCGAGCTGGTGACGAACGAGGAGGCCATCGACTACGCGCGGCGCCTGACGCGCGAGGAGGGCATCCTCTCCGGCATCTCGTCCGGCGCGGCGGCCGCCGTGGCGGTGCGCCTCGCAAAGCGCGCCGGGAACGAGGGCAAGACCATCGTCACCGTGCTGCCCGACTCGGGCGAGCGGTACCTGACGACGACGCTCTTCGAGGGCATCTTCAACGCCGAGGGCCTCGCGACGTGAGCGCGCCCACCACCTCCAGTTGTGAGGGCGAATAGCTTCGTCCTCGACGAACGTGGGTTACCCACCAAAACCACCGCTCGACGTCTCATCGTAGGAGATGGCGTCGTGGTATACGCCGGCTGGACGGTCCTCGGCCGCATCATCATCGGCCGTGGCTCGACGATCGACGGCAACGTCTGGTTCATGCGCTGCGCCAGCGCGGCGTGATCGTCCCGTCGAGCCCCGACGCCGGGAGGCCTCGGGGAGAAAGGGAAGAGCATGACGCAATCGAATCCGCACGCGCTGAGCCCCCTGGCCGCGCGTCAGCTCGCCAACACGACGAAGACGCCCCCGATCTGGAAGGGCGTCACCCCGCGGTGGCTCACGAGCCTCTTGCCGTGGACGCCGGTCGAGGCCGGCGTGTACCGAGTCAACAAGGTGAAGGAGGGCCCCGAGAACATCGCCGCCATCGAGTGCGGCGTGACGCAGATCCAGAAGCTCCCCTCCGCCGCGATCGACTACGAGGAGCAGCCGCGCGAGTACACGCTCTGCACCATCTCGACGACCCTCGAGGTGCAGACCCGCATCTCCGATCTCTACCGCAGCCCGATGGATCAGGTCCGCGAGCAGCTCGGCGTCCTCGTCGAGATGGTCAAGGAGCGGCAGGAGAACGAGCTCATCAACAACGAGAACTACGGCCTCCTCCACAGCGTCCACCCGTCCATGCGGATCGCCGTGCGCACGGGCGCGCCGACGCCCGACGACCTCGACGACCTCATCGCCAAGGTCTGGAAGGAGCCGGCCTTCTTCGTCGCCCACCCGCTCGCGATCGCGGCGTTCGGCCGGGAGTGCACGCGCCGCGGCGTCCCGCCGCCGACCGTCACGCTCTTCGGCTCCCCCTTCGTGACGTGGCGGGGCCTGCCGATTGTGCCGTGCGACAAGCTCGCCGTGAAGGACGGCAAGACCAGCGTGCTCCTCCTCCGGACGGGCGAGAAGAAGCGCGGCGTCGTCGGGCTCTTCCAGCCCGGGCTCCAGGGCGAGGTCTCGCCCAGCCTCTCGGTGCGCCTCATGGGCATCAACGACCGCGGCGCGGCGGCGTACCTCGTCTCGCTCTACTGCTCCGTCGCCGTGCTGGCCGAGGACGCGATCGGCGTTCTGCAGAACGTCGACGTCGGCAAGTACCATGAGTACCGCTGAGCACACCGGCGGCCTGGACACGCTCGGCTCGGAGCTCGCGGGCGAGATTGCGACGCTCGCCAACCAGCTCTTCGCGGCGCCGGTCCCGGCGCCCGAGGGGCCGGAGCGCGCGCCCGATCCCCCCGCGATCACGCCGGGGGCGACCCCGTTCGCCCCCGGCTTCTCCGTCCCGCTCCTCGACACGACCGAGCCCGCGAGCGCCCCGTACTTCCTCGAGCTCGTCCGCGATCGCGCCGACACCGACCCGCCCTCCACCCACGAGCCTCCGCGCGAGGCCGATCGTCCCGAGCACCCTCGCGTCGGCCTCACGCCGTTCCAGGTGGAGCCCGAGAGCGTGCCCCTCGTCGCGCAGCCGCCTTCGCTGATCGACCCGTACGCCGTCCGCCGCGACTTCCCGATCCTCGAGGAGCGCGTGAACGGCAAGCGCCTCGTGTGGCTCGACAACGCCGCGACGACGCAGAAGCCCAGGAGCGTCATCGACCGCCTGGCGCGCTTCTACGAGCACGAGAGCTCCAACGTCCACCGGGCCGCGCACACGCTCGCGGCGCGCGCCACCGACGCGTACGAGGGCGCGCGCGAGAAGGTCCGCCGCTACCTGAACGCCCCCTCGTCCAAGGACATCGTCTTCGTGCGCGGCGCGACGGAGGCGATCAACCTGGTCGCGCAGAGCTGGGGCCGGCGCAACGTCTCGCAGGGCGACGAGATCGTGGTGACCCACCTCGAGCACCACGCGAACATCGTCCCGTGGCAGCTCCTCTGCTCGGAGAAGGGGGCGAAGCTCCGCGTCGCGCCCGTCGACGAGCGCGGGGAGGTCATCCTCGAGGAGTACGAGAAGCTCCTCGGCCCGAGGACCCGCATCGTGTCCTTCACCCACGTCTCGAACGCGCTCGGCACCGTGGTGCCGGCGCGCGAGATGATCGCGATGGCGCACCGGCACGGCGCGCGCGTGCTCCTCGACGGCGCCCAGTCGGCCCCGCACATGCCCGTCGACGTCCAGCTCCTGGACTGCGACTTCTTCGTGTTCTCGGGCCACAAGGTGTTCGCCCCGACCGGCATCGGCGCGCTCTTCGGCAAGGGCGACGTCCTCGCCGAGATGCCGCCCTGGCAGGGCGGCGGCAACATGATCGCGGACGTGACGTTCGAGCGGACGGTGTACCAGCCGCCGCCCATGCGCTTCGAGGCCGGCACGGGCAACATCGCCGACGCCGTCGGGCTCGGCGCCGCGCTCGACTACGTCGAGGCGCTCGGCCGCACGAACATCGAGCGCTACGAGCACGACCTCCGCGAGTACGCGGAGGGTTGCCTCTCGAGCATCCCGGGCGTGCGCATCGTCGGCAAGGCGCGCGAGAAGGCCGGCGTCATCTCCTTCGTCCTCGACGGCATCCCCACGGAGCAGGTCGGCGGCACGCTGGATCGGGACGGCATCGCCGTCCGCAGCGGCCATCACTGCGCCCAGCCCATCCTTCGTCGCTTCGGGCTGGAGGCCACCGTCCGCGCGTCGCTCGCGCCCTACAACACGCGCGCGGACGTCGAGGCCCTGGCCGCCGCCGTCCGCCGGATCCTCCTCGCTTCCCGCGCCTGACCGGGCAACCTCCTGGAATCCACGAGCTCTCGGGCGAGTCTCCGCCGCAGACGCGCCGCGTCGCAGCCCCGTGTGGGCGGGCAAACGGTTCCACCATAACGGATGCCTCTTGCGGCGCAGCGGACGTCCGTTATGGTGGATGCATGGTGGTGAACGTGACGGCGCAGCGCGCGAGCGAGATGATCCGGGCCGGCGAGGTGGCGGTCATCGACGTGCGCCCCGTCGCGGAGTGGGAGCGCGGGCACGTCCCGGGGGCGCGGCAGCTCGCGCTCGACGAGATCAGGGCCAACCCTCGGGCGCTGCCGTCCGAGGGCGTGCTCTTCGTGTGCGCAGGCGGCGTGCGCAGCCAGACGGCCGCGCGCATCGCGCTCGAGCAGGGCGTCCAGCGCGTCTACAGCCTCATCGGCGGGACGCTCTCCTGGACGAAGGCGGGCTTCCTGCTCGCGGTGCCGCTCGACGTGGCCGTGTGAAGTTTGCCTGTCCGCCTTAGCGGAGACCGCTTCGTAGGCAGGCTCACCGTACGCGGGCGTTCTTCAGCGCTCCTCGTCGTCCGCGGGCTCCGGCTCCTTCGCCGGCGGGGGCGGAGGCGCCGGCTCCGTGCGCGCGCCCACCCGGAGCCAGATGGTGAGCTGGTTCGTGCCGCGTCCGTCGCGCACGATCTTGCGCCGCGCGGCCAGCTCGAAGTCGGGCGGCGCCTTGTGGCAGCGCTCGTCGACGACCACGATGTCCACCTTGCCCACGATGTCGGCGTCGTTGGTCGTCGCCAGGGCGCGAGGCGGGGGGAATTTGCCGCTCTTCGGGCCGAAGGCCGGGACGGTGAGGTCCTCGATTCTCGTAGATGCCCGACTTGAACAGGTTCTGGCAGCCCAGAAACGCCACCTGGTCGTTGAAGGGCCCCGCGGGCGGCTTGCTCGGCATCCGCGCGACGTACGCGTTGTCGACGATCTTCCGGTCCGCCGTCTCCTTCAGCGCGAACTCGAAGAACATGATGTCGCCGGCGAGGCTGTCCCAGCCCTGGCTGAGGGCGCGCTCCCAGACGATGTGGGTGACGCCCATGCCCTTGAGCAGCGTGTACACATCGTGCGGCGTGCGCTCCCGGCCGTAGCTGATGCCGAACTGCCAGCCCCCCCAGTCGCTCACCGTGGCGGCGCCGAGGCCGAGGTGATCGTGGTTGTCGTGCATCAGCACGCGCGCGCCGCGGGGGAGGTGGTTGTGCAGCGACACCATGTGCCCCATGGTCTCGAAGCGCTTGTCGTACTCGTGCCGGTAGCCGGCGGCGAGCAGGTCGATGACGCGCTTCATCGACGAGCGGTCCATCGTGTGCGTCGAGAGGAAGGGCAGGTCGCCCGCCCACACGATCTGGAGCCCCACGAGCGCCGAGAGCATCACACGCGCGGCCGTGCCGGCGCGCCAGACGAGCACCATCGCGCCCGCCGTCATCGCCGCCATCCAGGGCAGGAGCGTCTGGAGGTAGCGGTCCTGGTGGTGCGTCCAGTACCAGACCGCGACCGCGGAGAGCGTGGCGGCGGTGAGGAACCAGAGGCGCTTCGTGCGCTTGAGGAACGGCAGGCAGCAGATGAGCAACGTGAAGAGCGACCCGAAGACCGGCACCGTGCCGTGGTGGTTCGGGTAGTCGTTGGGGACGAACGAGAAGGTGAAGAGCGCCTTCGCGGTCTTGATGACGCCGTCGAGGTCGCGGGACGGTCGCCAGAACTGGTGGTCCTGGTACCCCCAGATGAAGAGGTCGGCCGAGTCCACCGTCCAGGGCCGCAGGTGGAGGTGCTTGTACAGCGAGGGGTAGATGGGGTCGCCGTACCAGATCCAGTTCTTCAGCCAGAACGTCGACGTGATGACGATCCCCACGACGAGGGCGACGCCCGGCCCGAGCCAGGCGTTGCGCCGCGGCGCGTCCGGCGGGGGGCGGATCGCGAGGACGACGGCGCGGGCGCCGACCGCGACGGCGATGACCGGCATCACCATGAGCAGGCCGGTGAGCTTGGTCATCGCGCTGCCGGCGAGCATGATCGCGACCAGCGCCATGAGCCGCGGGCTCAGGTTCTTCTGGGCGCGGAGGAGCAGGGCGAACAGCGGGACGGTGAAGAGCGCCGCGATGTGGTCGGCGCCGCCGCTGACGCACGAGTCGTAGACGAAGACGCCGGGGAAGAGGAAGCGCGCGACCCACGCGTAGCGCGCCGGCGTGCCGGGCACCATGCGGCGGACCAGCGCCGGGATCATCAGCGTGGTCGCGACGAAGATGGTGAACTCCAGGTGCGCGGCGAGCTCGATGCGGTCGAAGAGGCGGCCGAACGGGAGGAGGAAGCCCCAGAGGTAGACGTAGGTGGCGAGGTGCGGGTTCGTCTCGACCGTCCAGCCCTCCGCGAAGCGGCGGACACCGCCCGTCGCGGCGTACTCCTCCGCCAGGGCGGTGTGCTTCCAGCGCGAGTCGAACTGGAGGTTGTCCGGCGTCAGGATGTTGAAGTAGATGAGGCCGAAACCGATGATGCCGAGCGCCACGACGACGTAGGCGAGGAGCGGCGGGCCCGGGCTCTTCTTGCGGAGGTGGGCGTAGCCGCGGGCGTAGCGCCGGGTGAGGCGGAAGAGGCTGGGGCCGCCGGCGGCCAGCATCGCGGCGGGCAGGAGATAGAAGACCGGCGCGCCGTAGAGGTGGACGAAGCCGAGCAGCGAGAGGACGAAATAGAAGACGAAGACGCCGGCGGTGAAGCTCGTCCCGAGGTGCTCGCGGAACGGGAGGGTGTGGCCGAGGACCTTCTTCACCAGGAGGTGGCCGGTCGACGCGCAGGCGCACGCGAAGACCACGGACGCGAGCGCGTACCCGGCGTAGTGCCAGAAGATCCACTTCTCGATCGCGTAGCTCGTGTTGACGAAGGACGCGAAGAAGGCGGCCGCGGTCAGGAGGACGATGCTGAGCGCGACGGTGCGCACCCGCTCGACCGCGAACAGGGGCTGTTTGCCTGATCCATCAATCTCACGCGCGGTGGGCCCGCTCACGTCTCCGCCGGGCTCGGAGGGGCCGTCCGCCCCCTCGGGTCGTTCTTGCACCGCGCGACTATCTCATAGTTTCGCGAAGTTGACGCTGGACGACGACGCGCTGTGACAAAAGCGTCGTCCTCCGCCCGAGCCCGAGCAGAATGGCGAGCTCGACCGTGGCTCGCTACCCACGCGTGACGCGTGGCCGTAACGCGGGGTTACGGTCAGGGCTGCCTGCATCTCCGTGAAATCCCGGCGATCCGCGCCCGCGCACCGTGGCACGTCGGCTGCTTCGTGCCCTGCGCATGCGAGTCACCACCACCGTGCTGGCGATCTGCGTGGCCGGTGTCGTCCCCGCCATCGCGCACGCGGAGGAGGCGGCGGCCCCCAGGGCCTCCGTCGCCAGCCACGGCGGCGACCTCGCCGGCCGCCTCGGCTACGAGAGCGACGCGCCCTACGCCCCCTCGATCACGCTCGAGCTGCGCGCGGCGGCCGGGCACGACGAGCCCCTCCTGGGCCCGCTCTCGCAGTACTACCGCACGCAGCCCGAGCTCCTCTTCGGCCTCGAGCCGCTCCCCAAGCTCTCTCTCTTCGCGGGCGGCGGCATCGGCGCGGCGTACGTGGTGCCGGACGCCGGGGCGCGCATGACGACCGAGGGCCCCGTGCTCACGCTCTCGGGCGCGCTCGGGGCGCGGTTCCCCTGGGAGCGCGTGCCCGTGACGACGGTGGCGCGGGCGCAGGCCGTGACGGGTTACGGCGTGGCGGTGACGATCGACGTCGCGCTCGCGCTGAACGACGCGAGGTAGGGAGAGGCGGGAAGCGGCGAAAACCCGCTCCCTTGCGGTCGCGGTTCGGATATCGGTGGGGAGGGCGTGCGCTACCGGCCCAGCGTCTCGCCGAACAGCGTGGCCGTGCGCTTCCAGTGACGCTCGGCGGCGGCCTCGTTGTAGACGGGCATGTCGGGCACCGCGAAGCCGTGCATCGCGCCCGGGTAGGCTCGATCTGGTAGCTCACGTGGGCGGCGCCCAGCGCGGATGCGAGCGTGCCCTGCGCCTCCGGCGTGCAGCTTCCGTCGTTGTCCGCGACACCGAAGTAGAGCTTCGCGCGGATCTTGCTCGCGTTGAGGTGCGGGCTCGTCGGCTCGGCGGTGACGAGGTTGCCGCCGTGGAACGAGGCGACCGCGCCGATGCGATCCCCGTACGTGCCCGCGGCGATGAACCCGAGCCGCCCGCCCATGCAATAGCCGACGGTGCCGACCGGGCCCTTCTGCGCGCCCGGGTGGCTCGCGATGACGTCGAGGTACGCGCCGACGTCGCGCATGGCCGACTCCTGGTCGAGGGCCTTGATGATGCCGAAGAGGCGCCCGCGCTCGGCCTCGTCGGTGAACACCGTCTTGGGCTCGAAGGGCTTGAAGTCACCCACGCGGTAGAGCACGTTGGGCAGGAGCACGAAGTAGCCCAGCGATGCGAGCCGCGCGGCCATCTCGTGCATGCTCGGCCGGACGCCCAGGGCGTCGATGAAGAAGATGACGGCGGGGGCCGCGGCGTTGCCTTCGGGCCGGTAGACCCAGCCTGCGGCGGTGCCGTCGGGAGTGCGGATGTCGAGCTTCTCGGGTGTGGGCATGCGTCCTCCTTCCCGCGGCGCACGGGGCCGCGGCGCGCGCAAGGTGTACACCACAACCGCCGCCGCGTGCGACGCCCGGCGCAGGGCGCGCCCCGCGCGCGACTCCGCGCCCCGCTTGAGCTCCGCCGTCACCCGGGGTAGGCCGAGCCGTTGCTTGCTTCCACGATCCGCCCCCTGATCCTGCCCGCGTGCCTCGCGGCCATGCCCGTGCTCGGCTGCGGCGGCCGCAGCCAGCTCGACGCCCTCGGCTTCGCCGGCACGGGGGGTCTCGCCGGCACGGGGGCTGGAGGCGGCGAAGGGAACGGAGGCCACCCCGTCCTCATCGACGACCCCTGCCCCGCCGCCGTCTCAGGCCCGAAGGCGATGGCCGGCAACTGCTCCACCCGCGACGGCCGGTCGCGCGTGCCCGCGCCCACCGCGCCGCACGTGACGTGGACGCAGAAGCTGCCGGTGGACAGCTCGGGGCAGGCCGGGCCGAGCGCGATCGCGACGGACGCGCACCGCCATGCGTACGTCGTCACGGAGGGCGAGCTCGACGAATCCGTGGCGGCGCTCCGGCGCGTGAGAGCGGCGGACGGCACCATCGAGTGGACAGAGCCCATTCGCCCCGACGAGGAGACAAGCACGCCGATCGTCCTCGCGCAGGGCGGCGTCGACATTTTCGCGTACGACGGCCAGACCACGGACTCCCTCTTCACGTTCGCCCCGAAGACCGGCGCGTCCACGTCCACGACCTTCGGCTTCAGCCTCTACGACGCGCCGGGCAATCTCGCCGTCGGCACCGACGGGAGCCTCTACGTCACGCACGCGGACGGCGTCGGCGGCGCCCAGCAGACCACCTTCGTCTCGCGCGTCGGGCCGGACGGCGCCGTGCTCTGGACGTCGGTCGACCTGGCGACCCTGGTCCCACCGGACGATGTCGTCGAGGGCGAGGTCTTCCCGTCGACGATCGCGCTCGGGACGGGCGGCCTGGTCGTCATCGAGGCGGACGTGGTCGGGAACACCGACGACGTCGCGACCGTGATCGCGTTCGACGCCACGTCGGGCGCGACGCGCTGGAGCACGCAGATCGTCGGGCAGCTCGCGGGCGGGCCGGTGGCGCGCAAGGACGGGACCATCGTCGTCTTGATCGATCAGGGCGGCGCGTCGCAGCTCGTCGTCCTCGATCCCGGGAGCGGCGCGCCGACCCCCACCACCCTCGCGACCGGCGTCTTCCAGATCGCCGCCGTCACCGTGGACGGCGCCATCATCGGGGGCGCGGACGAGGGGAACGGCGTCACGGGGCTCGTCGAGTACGGGAGCGACGGGACGATGCTCTGGAGCGGGCCGGGCAGTGGAAAGGCGACGATCGCGAACGACGGGACGGTGATCTCGTTCGGGGCCGAGATCACGGCGCTCGACGGGAAGACGGGGCAGATGAAGTGGCAGCTCTCGCCGCCCAACCCCGGCTCGTGCATCCTCGACGCCGCGCTGACGAGCGAGGGCGAGCTCGTGGCGCTGCAGTGCGACGGGACGCTCTTCGGAGCGAGCGACTGACGGTCGCCTCATCCGTGCCCTTCCCCCGAGCGCCGAGACTCGGAATCACCACCAGCCGCCGTGCCAGCCGCCGCCCCACCAGCCGCCGCCCCAGCCGCCGCCCCACCAGCCGCCGTGCCAGCCGCCGCCCCACCAGCCGCCGCCCCAGCCGCCGCCCCACCAGCCGCCGTGCCAGCCGCCGCCCCACCAGCCGCCGCCGCCCCACCAGGCCTCATGGGCCTCGCCGGTGTCCTCGGCCGTCTTGTCGTCCGCCACGGTGGCCCGATCTTCCTGCACGTCCGTGATCTCGTCGGCGTCGTCCAGCTGTGGGTCGGTGGACTGCCGCATGCAGCCGGTGTCCGCGAAACCGATCGTCAGGGCGAGCGCGGCGAGCGTGCCGAGCATCTTCGAATTCATTGCATCATCCCCCTTCTCGATACCGTCGCGACATTTCGTCGACCACGCGCCTCCGAGTGCCGCACTCTTCCTCGCGTGCTCGCTCTAAGCCTAAGCAGGGCCGGGCCGACCGTCCACGACGCGCCGGAGCCGAGGACAGCCGTGACGACCTGGATGTCTCGTTCATCGCCTCTCGTTCAAATGAGCGCTGGACCCCTGGCGGGGCCATGACGATCGCGACGCGGATGGAGAGCGTGTGCGAGGCACCGCTCTCTGGAGATCGGGCGACCACGATCTGCCCGGCGCGCCCGCGCAACTTGCCGCGCTCGACGTCGGGCACAACAGAGGATCCACATGGGTGCGCGTACGCGACAATGGCTGGGCGTCGGGCTGCTCGTGGTGCTCCTCGTCCTCGGCACGCACCTCGTCTGGTCACGCGCGTCGGCTGGATCCGGCTCCGTGGCCACGGTGACGTACGCCTGGGTCCAGCGGCGCGGGCCTCATCGGCCGAACGTCAACGTCGACCTCTACGCGCCGCCCCAGGCGAGGGAGCGCGGCCCCCTGGTCGTTCTCTTGCAGGGGAACGAGCCGTCGCAGCCCGACGATCGACTCGCCTTCGCTTCCAACGTCGGTGACTCCTTGCAGCGAAACGGGGTCGCCACCGCCGCCGTCTCGTTCAACATCCACAATGGCTACACGCTGCGCGCGTGCGCGGCGGACGTCGCCGGGGTCGTGCAAGAGGTGACCGGCGCGCGCAACCCGACGCGCCTGATCCTCGTCGGTCGCGGCCTCGGCGCGTGGATGGCGTCCATGCTCGCGCTCGATCGGCGGCTGCTCGAGGGGGCAGGCATGGATCCCAAGCGCGTCGATGGCGTCATCCTCGTGCGCGGCACGTACGACCTCGGCGAGGCGGCGCTCAAGGGGCACCCCGACGCGGCGTTCTTCGCGCGGTCGGTCGAAGATCGCGGGGAGGCCTCGCCCATCACGTACGCGCGGGCCGATTCGCCGCCGTTCTTGATGCTGTTCGGTGGGGAGGACGACGCCCGCTGGCCGCGTCTCGCTCGCCCCTTCGCGCGCGCGCTCCGGGACGCGGGCGCGCGCGACGTCGACTACTTCATCGTCCCCGAGCGCGACGAGCACAGCATCTTGCACTGGAGCGGGAGGGGAAACGACGTCGGGCACCTGGTGCTCGGCTTCATCGCCTCGCACGTCGAGGAGCTCCCCATCGACAACCCCTTCGGCGTGATCCGCCGCTGGAGTGTCCAGCCGCCGCTCGACGTGTCGGCGTTCCGCGAGGATCCCCGGGCCATCACCACCTACCCGGTCGACGCCGCGATGCGGGAGACGCTGATGAGCCTCTTCGCCGAGGAGAGGTGCGAGCTCTACCCCTTCCCCGGCAAGACCTATCAGGCCATCGATCTGCTCGGCTACCTGGCCGAGCGGCCGAAGTCCGAGGTCGGCGAAGGGGACTGGCTGGTGGTCTCGAACCTCCGGGGCGAACAGCAGTACTTCCCGCGCGATGTGCTGGAGAAGACGCGGCCGGTCATCGTGGTCGGGCTCGACGACGAGGACAATCTCTACCGCATCTTCACATTCTACCAGATGAAGCGCGCCTACTCGTGGATCGAGAGCGACGAGCGATTGCCGATCATGATCCGGCCGCTCGGCGCGTTCCTGTACTTCCGGACGCCGCCGCCCGCGGCCTACGCCAACACCACGTTCGCGCCGTTCGGGCTCGACGCGGCGAGCTTTCACTGGGTGAGGACCGACCCGCTCGCGCCGGTGCGCTCGCTCGGCGGCGGGCTGCGCGAGGCGCTCATCGGCGAGCAAGGGTGCCTCAAGTGCCACGGCTTCCGAGGCGCCGGCGCACGGGCGCACCACGCGCTGGCGCTCGACGGCAAGCCGTACGGAGCGTTCGCGCTGCCGCTCGAGGACTATCCGAGCGACGTGCTGTGGCGGTTCTTGTTCGAGCAGGACCGGGTGGCAAAGAGCTTCGGGGTCAAGCCGCTCCGGGTGGAGAAGACCATCGCCGGGCAGCTCTTCGACGTGGTGAGCCAAGAGAAGGACGAGGAGCAGTAGCGGCCCGCGATCTCAGGGTCGTACTCGTTCGTAGAGCGCCGCCGCCCACTCCGCGAGCGCGCGCGCCGAGGGGTGCAGGCCGTCGCCGGCGACCATCTTCTCCTCCGCCTCTTCGTGCATCAGCGGATACAGGTCCACGAAGCGCGCGCCGGCGGCTCGCGCCTCGTCGCGCAGGATGGCATTGAAGGCGACGATGGCCGCGCCGATCTGTCGCGGATCTCCGAACCAGGCGGCGGCGGGAGAGAGCGACCAATCGGGCTCCGGGAGCGCCACGATCCGACTCGGCGCGACGCCGGCATCGATGATCGCGCCGAAGAGCGCCCGCACGTGCGACCGGTAGACGCCCGTGCTCCAGCCGTGCACGTAGTCGTTGGCGCCCACCGCGAGCGTCACCAGCGTGGGGTGGAACGGCGCCACCTCCGGGATCTCCCGCTCTTGCACGTCTTCGGTGGTGTAGCCGTCCACGCCCAGGTTCTCGAGCGTCACCCGGCGGCCGCGAGCCCGCCAGAGTGAAGCGAGGCGCGAGGGGAACGCGTCGGCCGGCGGGTTCCCGGTCCCTGCCGTGAACGAGTCGCCGAGCGCCAGATAACGGATCTCGTCGCGCCCACACGTGGGTGCGACCTCCTCGCCGGCACCGCCGGGCGCGCTCCGCGAGCAACCACCGAGCAGAGGTAAGGCGAGCAGGAGCAGGGAGTGGATCGCGCGCATGATGAAGGATAGCACGGCTCCATCGCCGGGCCGGATCCTCGCAGGTGGACCACGATCTCCGGAATGTCGCAGTCCAGCCTCTCCCCTGCCACGGATCAGGCGCGGATGCGCCGGCGTGCCCGTCCGCGTGCGGCGAGCATCAACCCGATCGCGAGCCAGAAGCCACCCGCGGTGGACGAGCTCTCCGCCTCATAGCTGCAGCCGCTCTTCGCGCCCACGCTCTGACCGCCGGAGCCGCTGCTCGAGCCGCCTCCGCCGCCGGCGCCCGACGGCCCCGTGGCGCCGCCCGAGCTCGACGTGGTGCTCGAGCTCGATGCCTTGCCCGAGCTCGACGCCGTGGCCGAGCTCGACGCCGTGCCCGAGGTCGACGTCGTGCCCGAGCTCGCCGTCGAAGATGCCGCCGCCCCGCCGGCTCCACCTCCGCTGGACGACGACGACGCTCCCGCGCCACCCGTCCCGCCGGTGCTGCTCGACCCACCGATGCAGGCGCCGCCCGTGCAGGTGCCCCCCGGGCAGGGCGTACCGTCGGCCTTGCTCGGATAGGAGCAGGCCCCATTGACCGAATTGCAGGCGCCCGCCTCCTGGCACGCGTTCGGAGCGGCGCACGTCACGGGGTTGCTCCCGGTGCAGGTGCCGGCCTGGCAGGTGTCGGTCTGGGTGCAGGCGTCGCCGTCGTCGCAGGACGTGCCGGTGAGCGGCGTGCAGGTGCCGTCGCTCGTCGCGCCCTTGGCGGCCGAGCACGCCTGGCACGCGCCCGGCGTGCACGCCGTGTTGCAGCACACGCCGTCGACGCAGAAGTTGCTCGCGCAGTCGAGGGCCTTCGTGCACGCCGAGCCCGTGGCGCCGGAGCCGCCGTAGAGCGCGCAGCTCGCCGTCGCCGGGACGGTCGGGGAGTTGGTGTTCACGAGGCCGCCGACCACGAGCACCTTGCCCGAGCCGAGCAGGACCGCCGTGTGCGCGAAGCGCGCGTTGTTGAGGAACGTGCCGCCGATCACGTTGTTCGCGACGGGGTCGTAGATCTGGACGCCCTGGATCCCGGTCGACAGGTCGGTGGTACCGCCCGCGAGGAGCACCGTGCCGTCGCCCAGCAGGGTGGCCGTGGTGTCGAAGACGAGCCCGGTCTGCGTGGTCGCCGGAGCCCACGTGTTGCTCGTGGGGTCGTACACTTCGCTCGCCGGCGCCGTGTTCGTGCCGTCCGAGATCAGCACCTTGCCGTTGCCGAGCAGCGTCAGCGGCGCGCTGTAGTGGAACGTGTGCATGGCCGCCGCCGCCGACCAGGTGTCGGCCGTGGGGTCGTACAGCTCCGCGCTGCTGAGCGCCGATCCGTCGTTGCCGCCTGCGACCAGCACCTTGCCGTTCGGCAGCAACACCGCCCCGAAGTCGCCGCGCGGGTTGGCCATCGACGCGACGGCCGTCCACGTGTTGGTCGTCGGGTCGTACACCTCGGCGGCCGTGGTCGAATAGTAGATGGTGGGGTCCGCGCCGCCGATGACCAGCAGCTTGCCGTTCGGGAGCCACACGAACGCCGAGCTGCAGCGGTCGGCGTTCATCACCGCGCCCGGGGACCAGGTGTTCTTCGCCGGGTCGAACAGCTCGGAGGTGTCGAGGCAGGCGGTGGTGCCGTTGCCGGCGCCGCCGAAGGCCATCACCTTGCCGCTGGGGAGCGTCACCAGCCCGTGTTTGTACCGGAGCGTCGCCATGTTTCCGACCGAGGTCCAGGTGTTGGTCGTCGGGTCGTACAGCTCGGCGGAATACATCCCACTGCCGCTCTGGATGGTGCGCCCGCCGGAGACGAGGACCTTGCCGTTCTGGAGCGTCGCCATGGCGTGCTGGCCCCGCGCCTGGGCCAGGAAGCCGGCCGCGGTCCACTGCGGGTCGACGAGCACGGGCTCGCCGTCGACGTCCACGCGCAGCTCGATGGCCGCGCCGCGCACCGCGAGCCGGGCCTCGACGGGCCGGCCTCCCTCGGCGTACGCACGGGGAGCGTCCACGCGGAGCCGGGTCGTGCCGTTCTCGTCGCGGATCTCGACCCACCCGTTCACCTGCACGGGCGTCGCCCCCTCGACTTCCCACGTCGCCACCGGCGCGTCGCGCTCGGCGACGCCCGCGTCGAGCATCAGCCACTCCTCGAAGCCCTCGTCCGTGGAGGCCCAGTACGACGTCCCCCCCGCCCGCGGATACGCGATCGCGTGCTCGGCGATCGCGCCCTCGCCCTGCGCGTCGATCTCGCGCACCTTCGCGGAGAACCCGTCGGGCACCGAGAAGGCGACCGGCTCCTCGGCGCGCGCCGGGAGCGTGGCCGTCAAATCGCGCACCGCCGCCGGCAGCGCGAAGCCGCCGGCGGAGCGCGCGAAGGCCGCGCCCGCCTCGAGGACGCGGGGCGCGACCGCGGGGAAGCGCTCCCGTAGCGCCGACGCACGTAGGGGCGCCGCGCTCGCTCCTTCGACGCCGGCGGGCGCGGAGGAGGTATCCGCGCAGCTCAGACAGGCCGACGCCGTGGCTGCAACGAGCGCGAGTTGACGAAGGGACGTCCGGACAAGCATGCAAGGCTCCTGTTTCGACGAGCGCGACGCGGAGGGCCAGGGTCGATGGAGATGGCCGCGCGCTCCCAGCTCGACATGCGAGAGGACCGGGGCAGACCTGTCAAGGCCGATGCCATGCGCGGGCGAGCGCGGGCCGCGGCGGCGGGGCACGGCGGTGCAGCCAGCCCACGATGCGCGACATCACGCCTCACACGGCGGGGCATGCGCCTCATACGGCAGGACATCCGCTGTACCCCGCGACCGCGACCTCGATCTCGACCGGGACCGCGACCGCGACCTCGATCTCGACCGGGACCGGGACCGCGACCGCGACCGCGACCGACTGTGAAGCCGCTGCAGGGTCAAGGGCTTTGGAGGGCTCGGCGCCCCTGTCTTGCGCGTCTTGGCGCGGGGGTTGGTCTTCTCGTCGACGGTCGGCATGGAGGTCTCCCTTCAGCTCGGGGCGAGCCGTTCGTGGTGGGTTTGTTGTCGGTCCGTCCCGGCGCCGCACGCAGACGACTCTGCGTCGCGAGCTTGCCTACAATCGACTGTTCGCGCTCAGCGGGGCTCGCCGGTCGGCGAGCTGCAGCCCCGGGCGCATAGGGGGCTCCATCGACGGAGTACGTGGAGGCGCCTCCTGGACCTCGACCATCGAGGCGACCGCTCGTCGAGCGGACGACTCGTGGCCCGCGGTCGCGTCGCGCTCATCCACGTTCCGCACTGGGTGCTCCTTGAGCAGCGCCATCTGGTGGCGGCGTCTTGGGACAGACACGGGTTCATCTCGTCAGGGTTTCGCTCCTTTCGTTCGACGATGCGCGACGACTGGGGCGTCGCCTGGCGAGCTTTTGCGCTGCGCGCTGCATGCCGACCGCGCGAGCGGCCGTCGTCTGCGCTTGCAGGGCGAGACCGTGCGCGCTCGCGGTCCCGACGAGCGCCGGGTCGTAGACCGTGTTCTTGCGCCACATGGCCCAGAGCACGCCGGCGAGCCGGCGCGCCAGCGCCACGGCTGCGATGCGCTTGCCTCGGCGCTTCGCGATGGCGTCGCCCCATTGCTTGAGCGGGTCGTCTCCTCGCTGGCGCAGGATGCACCACGCAGCTTGGACGAGCACCGCGCGCAGGTAGCTGTTGCCCGCCTTCGTGATGCGGCCGAGCCGTTGCTTGCCCCCCGTGGTGTCTTCCTTGGGGACGAGGCCGATGTACGACTCGACCTGGTGCGCGTTCTTGAAACGACCGGGCTCGTCCACCACCGACACGAGGGCGGACGCGACGACGATCGAAACGCCGGGCGCGCTGCACAGGAGCTGGATCGCGGGCTCCCGATCGCACAGCTGGAAGAGCTTGTCCTCGACGACGCTCAGCTGCGCCTCCAGCGTCTCGAGCACCGCAAGCGCCGGCGCGAGAAGCATGCGCAGCTCGTCCGGCAGCTTGGCTTTCCGGTACGTCTCCAGGAACGACTCCGTGCCGCATCGCTTCAGCGTCTGGCCTGCGCCACGCACGATGCCGCGGATCGTCGTGATCGTTTGCGCGCGCTGCTCGACGACCATCCGCCGCACGTTGAGCTGCTCTCGAAGCCGCCGGCGTTCCGGGGACAGGACGTGCGCCTTCGGGATCTGATCTCGCTCGAGCGCCAGGGCCAGCGCGTCGGCGTCGAGTCGGTCGTTCTTCTTGCCGTGCTGCCCGACGCCGATCTCGCGAACCCGCGTCGTGTCGACGACGATCACCTCATGGCCCCACGATTTGAGCTTGTCGTGGACGTGCCACGCCTCGCGGCACGCCTCCAACGCTACCCGGGCCTTGCCCTGGCCGGGGCCGAGCAGCTCCAGCAGTCCACTGACGCCGCGCACGGTGGCACGTCGAACCACTTGCTGGTTGAGCACCTCGCTCACACAGATCTTCTTCACGCCGAGATCCAAGGCTACGTTACGCATGGCCGACCTCCTCAGGGCCCCGTTCGACTGCGCCTTCGAGCGCGTGGGGCTGCCGATAGCGAAAGCGACCTCGGCGAGGTCGGCCACTTTGTTGCAATCCGCGCTCGCTTCCGGACCTCGGCTCGAGCACGACGTACGGACGGCCTCTCCCGTTGCGAGGGCGCCCATGCTCCCAGCGCATGCGCGTCGTTCGACCGTCCGGACGTCGTGCTGAGCACGCAAGCCGTCCATCCCGCCCTGCTGCACGTTCACGTTCGTCGGCGCGCGAGCTGGACTAACGCGCGATCTTGCGGCAGCGCGGGTCTTCTTGGCCGTGGACATGGGCGTCTCAGGGTGCGCGGCAGCGGCTTCATCCCTTCTCGACCGCGACCGCGACCTCGACCGCGACCTCGACCTCGACCTCGACCGCGACCTCGACCGCGACCGCGACCTCGACCGGGACTGCGACCTCGACCTCGACCTCGACCGCGACCTCGACCGCGACCACGACCGCGACCTCGACCGGGACCACGACCGCGACCTCGACCGCGAGGACTACAATCCCCACCTCGAATAGATGGCCGGGAACCTTCTCTCCACCCTGGGACGCAACTTCGGGTGGGTTCGCGTTGACGGATCTGTATGAGCCAGCACCGTGACCGTGAAGAGCGCGAGCGGGTGCACGGCCCTCGTCTCATGTGCTGAAGGGTTCGCAGCTTGCTAGTCCTCGTCGCGGTCGTGGTTGAGGTCAGGATCGCGGTTGCGGTCGCAGTCGAGGTCCCGGTCGCGGTCAAGGTCCCGGTCGAGGTCGAGGTCGCGGTCGCGGTCGAGGTCGAGGTCGAGGTCGAGGTCCCGGTCGAGGTCGAGGTCCCGGTCGCGGTCCCGGTCGAGGTCGCGGTCCCGGTCGAGGTCGCGGTCCCGGTCGAGGTCGCGGTCCCGGTCGAGGTCGAGGCTCCACTCAGTACCGAGACGGACCTCCTGAGTGGACGGCTTGCGGCGAGCTCAACCGGCAAAACCTCCGGGAAACGTGCCGCCTAAAAGGCCCGCACCCAAAGGCATCGGAGAGGCGTCTCTGCGTTGAACGACCCGGCTTCGGGTGAACCACACGCTTCGGCGACCACGAACGACGCTGCCGCGGACGCGCACGCGGCCACGATCGACGCGAACGTGACTGCCGAGGAGGCGAACGTAGCTGCGGTGGGCGCGAACATGGCTGCGGCACATGCAAGCGAGGCTGCGGCGGGCGCTCGCCTGCTTGCGGCAGATGCGAACGCGTTTGCGGCGGGTGCTCGCCTGCTTGCGGTGGATGCGAACGGGGCTGCGGAGGACGACCGCCTGCTTGCGGCGGGTGCGAACGGGGCTGCGGATGACAAACGCCTGCTTGCGGCAGACACGCACCATATTGCGACGACTTCGCGTGCCATTGCGGCAGCTTCGCGCCCATCAGCGGCGGCTTCGCGCCCGTCTGCGGCGGCTTCGCGCCCGTCTGCGGCGGCTTCGCGCCCGTCTGCGGCAGCTTCGCGCCCGTCTGCGGCAGCTTCGCGCCCGTCTGCGGCAGCTTCGCGCCCGTCTGCGGCGGACGCGCGCCGGCTGACATCGGTTGGCTTCATCAATGACATCCATAACTTACGGACGGCGATCGAGGCGCACCGCCCAGGGCGGCTTGCCCGGGTACAATGCTCGGCCATACTGGAATTCATGGCCGCGAAGAAAAAGAGCGCCTCCAAGGCAACCGACAACACCCGCCCCGACAAGTCCCCGACCGAAGTGACCCAGCTCGGGTTGAAGGGCCAGGGCCTCCTGACCAAATACGGCACGCCGCTCGGCCCACGCCTCCCAGCGACGCTCGCGGCCGACCTTGCGTCCGACCTCACGTCGATGGGCACGATCGTGTCGGCCGCGCAGGGCGCGAAGCACGACTCGGCGCAGAGCACGGCGGCGCAGGGCTCCGCGCTCGAGATGGGCTTCAACATGGTCACGGCCGTCCGCACGTCGGTCGCGCGCGCCCGGCCCGGCCGGAGCGTCGCCCTGGCGTACGGGGTCGGCCTGAAGCTGAACAAGAACCTCGTGAAGGACGTGACGAACGCGCTCCAGAAGATCGTGAACCGCGCGACGGCGCAGCCGGCCGAGGCGGCGGGCTACGGGATCTTGGCGGCGGACGTGACGGCTTTCACCGCGCAGATCGCTTCCATCAAGACTGCGGATCAAGCCCAGGAACAGGCGCGGGCGCAGGCGCCGCAGACGACGAAGCAGCGGAACGCGACCATGCGGCGGATCCTCTACGCTGTCGATCGCATCGCGGGCGCCGGGATGATCCAGTTCGCGAACGACGCGACGACGCGCGCGGAGTTCGAGGCGCTCATCCAGAAGGTGAAGTAGCCATGGCGAAGAAGAAGACGGGGAAGAGCGCCGTCGTCGACACGTCCGCGGGGTCGAAGGCGTACGCGCTTGCGGTGCAGTACCGGGCGCAGGTGGAGCCGAGGCTGCCGCAGGGAATGATCGACACGCTCGGCGAAGACCTCACGACGCTCGGCGCACCGCCCGCGCCTGCGCAACCGACGGCGCCGGCCACGGCGGCACCTGCGCAGGCTGCCCCTGCGCCGACGCTGGAGCAGGCGCTCACGATGGCGGGGAGTCTGGTGAGCGGGATCCACGAGGCGATCGCGGGGGCGAAGGCGAAGCCCGACGTGCGGAAGGCGTACGGGGTGTCGAGCCGCGGGGCGCCGGCGGAGCTCTCGGCGGTGGTGGCGGCGGGTGAGAAGATCGTGGCGCGGGCGACGGCGAACCCGGCGGAGGCGCTGGGGCTTGGAATCCTGCCCGGGGACGTGACGACGTTGCAGGGGGCGCTCGGCGCGGTGACGGAGGCCGAGGCGGCGGCGAAGGCGAAGGGGGCGCCGACGGGGGCGGCGACCGCGAAGGCGAGGAAGGCGGCTGAGGTGCGGATGAACGAGGCGACGGCCGGGATCGCGGGGGCCGGGGTGCTGGCGTTTGCGTTGAATGCCGGGGTGCGGGCGGAATCCGAGGGGCTTCGGGGGAAGAAGGGGTGGCAGGGGGACTACCCTGCCGCTACTTGACCGGTTCGCCACGATGACTACCGTTAACCAGCCCATGGACGCAGCAGAGTTCGCCTGCAAGACCAACGCATATTTGACCGAGTACATCAAGGTCGCGGATGCGAAGGCCGCCGCAATCCTCACGTTTACGGCCCTCGTCGGAGCAGTCGTTTCCGCGACCTCAGAGCGTGTGCTCACCGCGTCACGAACGGCAGCGCCGTGGTTGGTTGGGGTAAGCGCGCTGATTTTGCTCGCCGTCGCTGGAACGGTGGCGATGATTCTGTGGCATACATTCTGGACCCTCTTGCCGAGAACCCAAACGGCCAACAAATCGCTGAATTCGTTCCCCGACATTGCATCAATGAGTCCAGAGGACTTCGCAAAACAGGTTGGCTCGCTTACCGCTGACACGATTACCACCCATTACTCGCTTCATAATCATACGCTAGCCACGATCGCCAACGCCAAGTTCGAATCGCTCAAGCGCGCAATGCGGTGGCTCCGGCTGACGCTCTGCGCAACGTTTGCCCTTGCATTGCTGTATGCTGTTACGACGTCCACCTCGAAGGGATCCCCGAAGACCGAGGCTGGCCAACAGCAGTCTTTTAGCGCACCATCAAGATAACCAGACCCAAGGAACACCATCGTGGCAAAAGACACCGATCATCTGACCATTCGGCGTGCAGAAATTCGCCGGCAAATCGAACTTTCGTTTGCAACCGCTCAGAGTGAAGTGCTCGTACAAACGCAAGGCGTAAAGAAGCTCGCCGAGACGCGTCTGCGCAAGGCGTTGCAGGCCGACCAATTGGAAGGCGTCGATCATGGGTTCGTGTCCACTTTGCGCACGCAGTCGCGATTGGGCGTGAATCACAAAGAGTACGTCTCTATCCTTGCTGCCGACATGCGTGGGTCCACCGCCTTGGCAGAGGCGTATCCTGCCGACGAAGTCTTCACGCTGATCCAATGTTTTATTCCGTTGCTGGCGTTTGTCGTAAAGAAACTGAACGGTGAAGTCATCGGCCTTCGTGGAGATGGCCTAATCGCTGCATTCGGGTTCGATGAGCCGAAGTGGCGCCCGTGCATCAACCGCTCATACGAGGCCGGCATGATGATGATCCAGGCGGTACGCGAAGAGCTCAATCCGTTCCTTGCAAACGAGTCAATCCCGACTCCAAGAGGGATGGGCGTCGGAGTTGACTGCGGGAATGTTACAGTTACCAAGATCGGCCTGGGCGACGCGGTCGAAGTGACAGCCTATGGATCCGCGGTAAACCAGGCCGCAAAGAAGAGCAAATTTCTCAATCAACTGTGGATGTCGACCGAAGCAAATACCCATCTGCACGGCGAGCGAATCGAGAATATCTTTACCCCGAAGTTCAGCCGCCTGGTGTAGATTCGTCCATCGGCCTGTCACTCGGTTGCTGTGAGGCCCCCTCCCCCAGATCCCACACCAGCGCCCGGAGCAGCTCCGCCACGCTCCACGCCTGCGCCACGCACCCGCGCGGCGCGTGGGGCGGGTCCCCATCCGCCAGCTCCGGCACGTGCCCGAGCGCGAGCTCGTTCCCGGCCGCGCCCTCGACCAGCGCCCGCAGACCGGCCTTGTCGGCCCCCCGGCGCAGCGCCGCGCGGACGTACGCGCCCAGGAGCCACGGCCACACGGTGCCCTGGTGGTAGGCGCCGTCGCGCGCGGCCACGCCGCCGCCGTAGCGCCCGACATAGCCGCGCTCGCCGGGCGCCAGGGTGCGGAGGCCGGCGGGCGTGACCAGGTCGCGGCGGGCGCGGGCGATCACGGCGTCGGCGCGCTCGGGGGTGAAGCAGGCCGGGTCGGCGGCGAGGGCGAGGACGGCGTTGGGGCGGATGGATCGGTCGCGGAAGGCGCCCTCGCCTTCGGCGGCGGGGGAGACGACGTCGTACGGGTAGTCGGTCTCGGGGCACCAGAAGCGGGCGGCGAAAGCTTGGCGGGCGCGGTTGCGTGCCGTGACGGCACGCTCCGCCAGGTCGATGTCGTCCGCGGCGGCGGCGAGGCGCGCGAGGGTCTCGCACGCGGCGGCCCAGAGGGCGGTCAGCTCGACGGGGCAGCCGGCGCGCGAGGTGACGGGCACGTCCGCGACGCGGGCGTCCATCCAGGTCAGCGCGTCGCCGGGGCCTCCAGCGGCGAAGAGGCCCTCGGGTGTGACCTGGATGCCGTTCTGCGTGCCACGGAGGGCGGCCTCGAACGCGTCGCGGAGCGCCGGGAGCAGCGTGCCCCTCACGAACGCGTCCCCGTCGCCGAGCGCGTCGGCCATGTGGCGCGCCGCCTCGAAGAGCCACAGCGTCGCGTCCGCCGTGTGGAGCTCGGGCGGAGGCAGGGCGGGCGTGTGGTCGTGGTCGTGGTCGTGGTTCTTGTGGTTGTTCTGGGGCGGGCCGGCGTCCGGGATGCGGTTGGGGACGAGGCCGTCCTGCATCGCGGCGATGAGCCCGCGCACGACGCGCTTGGCCGCGTCGACCTTGCCGGGCACGAGGTAGAGACCGGGGAGCGAGATCAGCGTGTCGCGCCCCCAGACCTCGAACCACGGATAGCCCGCGATGACGCCGGGGCTCGGGGCGAGGTCGGCGCGGAAGACCTCGGCCGAGCGCAGGAGGCGGCGCGCCGTCGTGCCGAGCGGGCGGCCCTCGGGCTCGCGATCCTCCGCCAGCAGCGCGGCGCGCGCGGCCTCGAGGAGCGCGGCGGGCTCGCCCGCGGGGAGCTTGTCGACGGCGGCGACGAGGTAGCGGGGCCGCGCGTCGACCACGACCTCGAAGTTGCCAGGCGTCCAGAGAATCCTCCTGGAAGTCGAGCCCGCGCTCGTGCTCGGCGAGGTACTCGAAGCGACGCCACCAGTCGGGCGAGCCGACGAAGGTGCCCTCGTAACGAAAGCACGTGCGCGGCAGGTCGCGCCGCGGCTGGACGCGCATCTCCCCTGCCCCGCCGTCGACGGCGCGCAGCTCGACCTGTTGGAGCATGCCGCCGTTCTCGCGCGTCAGGGCGTGGAAGCCGCGCGCGGCGAGGAGCGGGCGGAGCGAGAGGAGGACGGGGGCCGGCCCATCGAAGGCATAACGCAGGACGACGGCGTTCTCGCCGCGCACGAGCCCGAGCGTGATCTCGAGCGCGCCGCCGGCGACGTAGTGGGTCCAGCGCGGGAGCGGGTCCTGGTCGAAGCGCTCGAGGTAGAAGGTGCCCTGATCCGGATCGACGCCCGGGAACTGGTGCTTGGCGAGGTCCCACTTCGGCCGGCTCGTCGGCCGCGGGGTGACCGTGGGGTCTCCCGAGGGCAGCGTCCTCTGCGGGACGACGGTGACGTCGACGTGGGAGAGGACGACGTGGCGGGCGCGCGGGGGATCGAGCGCGGCGACGAGGAGGCCGTGGTAGCGGCGAGTGTGCATGCCCGCGAGCGTGGAGCTGGCGTAGGCGCCCGCGCCGTTGGTGTGGAGCCACTCGCGGCGCGCGCGCCACAGCTCCTGCTCCACGTGGATGGAGGGGTACCCGTCGCTCACGTGGGCCAGCCCGCGTCGAGCGCGCGCTCCGCCGCCTCGCGCAGCCGGTCGAGGGGAGGCGTGAGGCCGGTCCAGAGCCCGATCGCGAGCGCGGCCTGGCGGACGAGCATGCCGAGGCCGGAGGCGGCGCCGAGGCCGCGGCGCCGCGCGGCCTCGACGAACGGGGTGACGCGCGGGTTGTAGACGACGTCGTAGGCGACGGCGTGGTCCGGGAGCGCGTCCCAGGTGACCACCTGGGCCACCTCCTCTCCCGGGTCGGCGCCGTGCATCCCGGCGCTCGTCGCCTGGACGACGCAGTCGGCGTTCGCGGAGAGCGCGCCCCACTGCGCGCGGAGCGCCTCCGTGAGGTTGCCGCCCGGCACGGCGGCGTCCTTCCGCGGCCAGGGCGCGACGAGGGCGCCGAGCGCGCGGGCGCGCTGCGCGGAGGGCGACGCGAGGAGCGCCTGCGTGTCGGTCCACGAGCGCGAGGTCATGCTGACGACCTCGAAGCCGAGGCGGCGGCAGGCGATGAGCGCGGCGAGCGCGGCGCCGCCGGAACCGATGATGGCCGCGCGCCGGCGGGACGGGCCGGCTGGGCCGGGGGGCATGGGGGGTCCGGGCGGGCGGGTAGTGACGCGAACAGACGCGAGCGCGGCGATGTCGGCCGCGAGCGCCTCGACGTCGGTGTTGTGGGCGACGACCTGCCCGGACGCGTCGCGGGCCAGGACGTTGGCGACGCCGACCTCCTCCGCGCTCGGGGCGCGCGCGTCGGCGAGGTCGAACGCCGCGCGCTTGTGGGGGACGGTCACGTTGCAGCCCCCGATCGCGCCGTGGCGGAGGTCGTCGACGAAGGGGCGGAGTCCGGCGGGGTCGGGGACGTCGACGGCCGCGTAGGTGTGCGGCAGGCCGAGGGCGGCGAAGCCGGCGGCGCACATGGCGGGCGAGACCGAGTGGGCCACGGGGTGGCCGAGGAGCAGGAAGCGGAGCGGCGTGGTCATCCCTCGTCCTCGCGATCGCCGGGTTTCTCCACGGACAGGACGCTGGCCCGGAAGGCGCCGCGGTGGAGGCGGACGCGCACCTCGTCGCCGGGGCGAACGTCGGCCGCATCGACGAGCGAGCGGCCGGCGGGACCGATGGCGATTCCGTAGCCGCGGCCGAGGACGGCCAGCGGGGAGAGGGCGTCGAGGCGGGCGGCGGCGTCGCCGAGCTGGGCGTGCAGGGCCGCGACGCGGCGGCGGGCGGCGGCGGCGAGGCGCACCTCGAGCGGGCCGAGCGAGGCGCGCGCGCCCGCGACGACGGCGCGCGGGTGGCGGGCGAGGAGGCGCCGCTGGAGGCGCGAGATCTCGGCGCGGCGCCCGGTGACGGCCTTGCGGAGGGCCTCGGTCATGCGGTCCTTCGCGTCGTCGAGGGCCTGGCGGCGCTCGCCGATCAGGCGATCGGAGGTGCGCTCCAGCGTGAAGAAGAGGGCGCGCTGGCGGGCGAGCGTGGCGCGCTCGCGGTCGACGCGCTGTGCGACGGCGCGGGCCATGCGCGCGCGGAGGTGCGCGATGGCGTCGGCGCGGGCGCGGGCGTCGGGCACGAGCAGCTCGGCCGCCTGGGAGGGCGTGGCGGCGCGGGCGTCGGCGGCGAGGTCGGTGAGCGAGACGTCGATCTCGTGGCCGACGGCGCTGACCACCGGAACGCGGCACGCGGTCACGGCGCGCACCAGGGCCTCGTCGTTGAAGGCGGCGAGGTCGTCCGCCGAGCCGCCGCCTCGGCCGAGGATGATGGCCTCCACCTCCGGCACGCGGGCGAGCAGCGCGAGCGCGCGGCGGAGCTTGTCGGGCGCGTCCGGGCCCTGCACGGGGGCGCGCGCGAGCAGGATGCGCACCGGGCCACGACGGAACGCCACCGTCACGATGTCGTGCAGGGCCGCGCCGTCGGCGCTGGTGACGACGCCGATGACGCGCGGCTCGGCGGGCAGCGCGCGCTTCTTCTCGGGGGCGAAGAGCCCCTCCCCCGCGAGCTTCTCCTTGAGCCGCTCGAGCGCCTCGAGCAGCGCCCCGCGCCCGGCGGGGCGCGCGGTGTCCGCGATGAGCTGCAGCCTGCCGCGCGGCGCGTAGACGGTGGCCCGCCCGACGACGACGACGCGCGCGCCGTCCTTGAGCAGCCTGCGGGCGCGGGGGGGCGCCGTCCGGTACATCACGCAGTCGATGGAGGCTTCCTCGCGCTCGTCCTTGAGCGTGAAGTAGGCGTGCCCGCTCGCCACCTCCTTGAGCCCCGAGATCTCGCCCTCGACGTTGACGTCGGCCGTGTGCCCTTCGAGGAGCCGCTTGAGCCGCCGGTCGAGCTCGCCGACCGAGAGCACGACGGGCTGGGGGCGGTCGTCTGCGCCTCTCGATGCCATCGGGGGGTTTGGGGGGGTCTCGGCCCCCCCGAGCTTGGGCGCTGGGTTTGGGGGGGTCTCGGCCCCCCCGAGCTTGGGCGCTGGGTTTGGGGGGGTCTCGGCCCCCCCGAGCTTGGGCGCTGGGTTTGGGGGGGTCTCGGCCCCCCCGAGCTTGGGAGGAGCCTCGGCGGGCGCGGGCTTCGCCGGGAAGAAGGGCAGCTCGAGAGGCGTCGGACGGCGCTGCACGATGGAGCAGTACCTTGGGTCGCCGCCGAGGGAAAGGGGGCTCCGGCCGCGATTGACGCTGGGCGCCAACCCGTTGGCGATGGCGGCCGCGCGCCCGTTGGGCTCTCCTGCCATTGCGGACCGCTTCGGTCTCCCTCGGAGCTTACCGACCATGCTCGAATCGAAAGCGCCTGTCCTGACCTTCACGTTCGTCGCCGCTTCGATCCTCGCCGCCTGCTCCGGAACCGGCACCCTCACCTCCGGTGGGTCCGGCGGGGCCGGCGGAGAGCCTGCGTCCACCTCGGGCTCGGGGGCGAGCACGACCACGACGAGCGAGAGCGCGACCAGCACGAGCGCGAGCACCGGGACCTCCAGCTCGGGGGAGGCCCCGATGACCGATCCTCCCCAGGTCGTGAACATCACGAACGGGCCGGTGCTGACCACACCCAAGGTGCAGCTCATCGCGTACGCCGAGGACACCTACCTGCCCGACATCGAGAAGCAGCTCACCGAGCTGACGATGACGCAGACGTGGGCCGCGCAGACGGCGGAGTACGGGGTCGGCCCGCTCACGATCAACCCCACCATCACCATCCCGGGGACGCCGCCGAAGACGCTCGACGACAACAGCGGCAACGTCACGCCCTTCGAAATCGACGCTCGCGGCGAACCTCTCGGGGGCGAGCCCCGCGTGGGGCGCCGCGGATCAGAGCACCATCTACCTGTTCCTCCTGCCGAGCGGCACGCAGGTGAACTCGGGCGGGCTCTGCTGCGACCCCAACTACGGCTACTTCGGCTACCACTACGAGGCGCCGGTCGGGTCCTCCTCCGTGGCCTACGCCGTCGTCTGCAACTGCCCCGGGTTCGCCTCGCCGCCGCTCACCGCGCTGGACGACCTCACCACCACCGTGACCCACGAGCTGGCGGAGGCGGCGACCAACCCCTTCGTGCAGCTCGGCGCCGGCGTTCCAGCAGGAGGACGACGCGCACGCCATCTGGGAGGTGGGCACCTTCGGCGGCGAGGTCGCCGACATGTGCCAGAACAACACCGACTCCAACTACACGCCGCCGGGATCCACCTACATGGTGCAGCGGAGCTGGTCCAACGCGGCCGCCAAGGCCGGGACGAACCCCTGCGTCCCGGTGCCCTCCACCGGCCCCTACTTCAACAGCTACCCGACGCTCCCGGACATGGTGACCCTCGGGGGCGACTACTGGTCGCCCGCGGTGACCGTCGAGGGCGTCAGGATCCCCATCGGTCAGACCAAGACCATCGACGTCGTGCTCCACGGCGACGGCACGACCTCCGGCCCGTGGAAGGTGGATGTACAGGATCTCTCGTACTACTCGGGCGACACCACCAAGCCCGTCACCCAGCTCTCGCTCGACAAGACCTCGGGCAGCGAGGGCGACGTCCTGCACCTCACCATCAAGGTGCTCAAGGCCGATGCAAGCCTCGGCGGAGAGGGCTTCGTCCTGACCTCGACGCTCGGAATGCAGCAGAACATCTGGTACGCCGCCATCGGCCAGTGACGGAAGCTCAGGGCTCCTCGGCTTCGTCGACGAAACGCACCCTCGCCTCGGCGATCAGCGCCGCCGCGGACCGCCGATCCATCCGCACCCAGGGCTTGCCGCCATCGAGGACGGCCCGCGTCAGCGGGTCGCTCGGCAGGTTGGCCTCGATCGGGTAGTACGCGTTGTGCGCGGCGATCAGCGCGTTCAGCGCCTCCAGCCGGCGCGCGAGCCACGGCGGCAGGACGCCGGGCACGGCCCCGTCCTCCGCCGCGAGCGCGACGAGCTCGTCCACGATCTCCTGCTCCGTCGTCTCAATCCGACGGAGGCGCACGGACCAGGCGGGCGGGCCGGAGATCGCGGCCCGCGCCCGGTCGGCGGCCGTCAGCGTGAAGTTCCGCGGAGGGGCGGAGGTCTCGGGCGACGCTGGACGGGCCGGGGCGCGGGGCACGTCGCTGGGTATAGGGAGGGCGCGGGGCGGGGCAAGGTCGCCGAGGACTTTGGCCGCCTCCTGCACTGTGTCATCATTCCCCGCGGCCATGCAGCTCGCGCCGGGCGCCATGATCCTGTCGACCTACCGCCTCGAGCGACCGCTCGCGACGGGTGGCATGGGCTCGCTGTGGGTGGCCACGCACGCAGGGACCGGCGCGCAGGTCGCCGTCAAGTTCATGGACACGGCCCAGGCGGACCCGACGGCCCGAGCCCGCTTCCAGCGCGAGGCGCAGTCGCTCGCCACGATCCACAACCCCCACGTCGTCACCGTGCGCGAGTACGGGGTGGAGGGCGAGATGCCCTTCATCGTCATGGACCTCCTGGAGGGGGAGGACCTGGGCGCCCGGCTGCGACGCGTGGGCCGCCTCTCGCTCGCCGACGCCTCGCGCCTGCTCACGCAGATCGGCCGGGGGCTGCGCGCCGCGCACGCCGCGGGGATCGTCCACCGCGACCTCAAGCCGGCGAACGTGTTCCTCGCGGCCTCCGACGGCGAGGAGACGGTGAAGATCCTCGACTTCGGCCTGGCGAAGAACGCCACGGCCCGCGCCGTCGGCGAGGGGACGAAGACCGGCGACCTCGTGGGCTCGCCCCACTTCATGAGCCCCGAGCAAATCCGGTCCCCGACCAGCATCGACCACCGGAGCGACCTCTGGTCGCTCGCCGTCATCATGTTCCGGGTGCTGACGGGCGAGCTCCCCTTCAAGGGAAAGCAGGTCGGGCCGGTCCTTGCGCAGGTCCTCACCGATACGATCCCGAAGGCGACGCAGGTGGCTCCGGACCTGCCGCCCGCGCTCGACCCCTTTTTTGCGCGCGGACTTGCCCGTGACCCCGCCCAGCGCTTCCAGAGCGCGCAGGAGATGGCCCATGATCTCGCCCGGATCGCCGCGAGCGCAGGCCATACGGAGCCCTCCGCGCGCTGGGCGGACCCCTCCACCAGCGGCGTGACCTACACCAGCGGCGTGACGTCAATCTCGGGGCCGCTCCTCGGCGACAGCATGGCGAGCGCCGCACCGGCGGCGGCGGCGTCGGAGAGCCAGCCCGGTCTACGCTCGGGGGCCGTGCCCGGCGGCGCCGCGCCGGGCACGCCGCAGGCGAGCTGGTCCGGGCAGTACGCGCTGCCGTCGTTCCCGAGCGCGAGCGGGTCCGGGCAGCAGGCCATGACTCCGATGCCGCCGGGCAGCTTTTCCGGGCAGCCCATCCCGCCGCTGGCGACCACCGCCGCGCCGGCGCCCCCGAAGCCCACGCCCTGGCTGCCCTGGGTCATCGTCGCGGGCGCGGCTGGCCATCGCGCTCTCGATGGGCGTGCTCGTGGCCAGCCGTGGTCCCGCCTCCCCCGCGGCCGCGAAGAGCGCCGCGCTCGGCGAGCCCAGCGCCTCCGCCACCCCGAGCGCCTCCCCCGCGCCGCCCCCTGTCGCCCCTGCCCCGCCGCCGGCCGCCGGCGCGTCCGCCGAACCGGCCCATCCCGTCCCCTCCGCCGCCCCCCCCACCGCCTCCTCCGCGCCTGCGACCGCCGCTCCGGTCGCAGCGCCGCCCCGAGCGCCCAGGGGGCCCGGTCACACCGGCGAGCCCTCGACCCGGCCCGCGGCGGGGCAGAAGGCGCCCAACTGGGGCTTCTGATCGCCGGCCGGTTTTACGGCGGGCGCTCGAGTGCGTTACCCTGGCCGAGGATGCGCGCCGCGATCGCAGTGTGGGCGATGTTGGTCGTGGGCCTCTCTGCCGCGCGCCCCGCGCTCGCCGCGCCGCCGGACGAGGGGCAGCGCAAGAAGATCGCGCGCGAGCTCGCGGACCTCGCCTACGGGCAGTACACCTCCGGCGACTACGCGGGCGCCATCGAGAGCTTCAAGCGCGCCGACGCGACGTACCACGCGCCCACGCTCGTCGTCGGGCTCGCCAGGGCGCAGGCGAAGGCGCACCACCTGCTCGCGGCGCGCGCGAGCTTCGAGAAGGTGATCGCCGAAGATCTCCCTCCCGGCTCCCCCGACGCGTTCCTCGGCGCGCAGAAGTCCGCCCGTGACGAGGTGAAGGCGCTCGCCGCGACGATCCCCACCCTGGAGGTCCGCCTCCAGGGCAACGTGCCCGCCGCGGGCGTCACCGTGACGATCGACGACGGGCCCGCCACGCTGGGAGCACCGGCCGAGATCGATCCGGGCAAGCACCAGGTGACGGTCGCGCACGACGGCGCGCGCGAGACCCGCTCGGTCGTCGTCGCCGAGGGCGCCCACCAGTCGATCGACTTCGACCTCGCGGCGCACCAGGCATCGGCCGTCCCCGGCGTCATCGCCCTCTCCGTCGGCGGCGCCGGCCTCGTCATGGGCGCGATCGCGGGCGTGGTCACGCTCAAGCAGGCCTCGGACATCAAGTCGCGCTGCCCGGCCGGGGTCTGCCCCGTCGACGAGAAGCCGAGCGTGTCGTCGGCGAACGCGGTGGCGGCGGTCTCCACCGCGGGCTTCGTCCTCGCGGGCGCGGGGGCCGTGGTCGGCACCGTGCTCCTCGTGCGCCGCCCGCAGACCGCAGGCCCCGCGGTGACGGCAGTCATCGTCGGCCCTGGCTCACTGATGCTTCGCGGCTCGTTCTGAACGCTGGGCATTTGAATGGAACGCCGCGCCGTCAGGCCGGCGTTCCATACGCTTCGGCTTGCCCGCCCGCAGATGAGACCAGTACCCAGCTCTGAACGACTGGTGCGGGCACGACATTCGTGTCGTGGAGGAAGGTTCTCGGATCGCGCGAACGGCGCTTCGCAGAGGTCCCCGTGAAGCGCCGGCAGTGTGGCTTTTCCCGTGACGGGCGGCGGCGGAATCTCGACGCGTGCGGGGGCGCGGGCCTTGCCAAAGAGCGCAGCCCGGAGGACGTTCCCATGCCCAGGCTTCGACTTCTCTTCCTCGCCGTCTTCGCCCTCGCGCTCTTCACCGGCTGCAACTCGTACTCGCTCGGCGACGACATCCAGATCGATTTCCGCCTCTTCCCCCTCGTGCCGATCCCGGTCGCGGTCGAGTCGCTGCACCTGCCTTACGTGCAAGGAACCCACGTCGACATCTCAATCCTCGGTGTCGACCAGAAGGACGCTCCGCACTTCGTCCTGACGAGCGACGACAACTCGGTCCTGACGGTCGACTCGATGGATACCGCCAACGCGATCGCGCACTGTACGGCGCACGCCCCCGGCACGGCCGGGCTCCACGTGCTCCAGGACGGCTCCGAGGTCTACGCCGACACCGTGAGCGTCGCCGCCCCGACGAGCGCCCGCCTCTCGCCCGCCGGGCCCCTCTTCGTCGGTGAGCCGATGCCGTTCGACGCCGGCGGCACCACCGAGGTCCTGAACGGAGGCACGGCCACGTACCTCGTCGAGTACTTCCGGGGCGACCAGCAGCTCTTCGGCAACGGCGTGCTCTCCGCGACCGGATCGAGCGGCATCGAGACCATGCCGGAGAAGACCTTCTTCCTCCAGGTGCGCGAGTGGCTCCAGGTCACGCCCACCGCCCTCGGCAAGCAGCAGGTGCAGCTCAGCGCCGACGGCATCCCGCTCGCCACGCTCACCGTGGACTCGGTCGACCCGAGCACGGTGACGACGGTCGGCGTCGAGTCCGAGGACCCGAGCGGCGCCAACGACGGCGACTGGCTGGTGGTGCTCGCCCAGTCCTTCGACGCGAAGGGCGAGCCCATCTTCGGCGTCGACTACGACTGGAACCTGGCCGGCGAGGACCAGACCGGCGAGGGCGACCTCTTCCGCTTCCCCCTCGACTCCAGCCAGTCGAGCACCATCACGGCGACGTTCGGCGGCCACACCGCATCGACGACGATCGAGGCGAAGCCGGGCACGGGGTTCGTCGACTCCAGCAACGACATCGGCTGCAGCGCTTCGCCGGGCGCGCCCGCGGGGGGCGCTGCGGGGCTCGCGCTCGTGGCGCTGGGGCTCGTCGCGGCGGCGCGCCGCAGGCGCTGATCGGCCCACCGTACGGGGCCGGCCTCGCCTCACGCGGCGGTGCGCGGCCTCGCGGTGCTCCCCGCCGCGACCACCTCGGGGCGAGGCACGGGCCCGTGCAGGATGGACCGCACCAGGTTCTCGGGCGATGCGTCGCCGAGCGAGATCGAGTCGAGCCAGGCCGGCCGCGGGACGACCCGACGCGCGATCTCCCGCGTGCCCACGCCCTCCGCGTGGAGCGCGCGCACCTTGCCCTCGACCCCGCGCAGCCACCCGAGCTTCTGCCGCACCGCCTCCTTGCCGCCCGTGAGGCGAGGGCGGTGCGCGCAGAACAGCACGTCGAAGTCCAGCGCAAGGAAGCGCTCGAGCGTGGCGATGGTGGCGGCGAAGTCCTCGTCCGCGCGGAAGAGCTTGATCCGCTCGTGGAGGAACGCGTCCCCCGAGAAGAGCCAGCCCTTCTCCGGCACGTGGAAGGCGACCTGATCCTCGCAGTGGCCCGGCGCGGGGACGACGACGGCGCGGTGCGGGCCGATGCGCAGCGCGTCGCCGAACGGCGCGGTGCGCGCCGCGCGCGACTTGCCCCACATGAAGTGCTGGTAGAAGCGGATGGGCAGGTCCCGCGCGACGAGCGCCGCCGTCGCGTCGCCGGCGAGCACGCGCACCCCCGCCTCGCCGAGGCGGGCCGCGTTGCCGGCGTGATCCTCGTGGTGGTGCGTGATCAGCGCGGTGCGGATGCCCGCGTCCGCCGCGAAGGCGGCCACCGCCTCCCCCTGGCTCGCGAGCCCGGTGTCCACGAGCGTGTCGCCGATCGCGTAGCAGTGCACGCGCAGGAGCTCGCGGCCGAAGTACGCGCGCGACATGCGCACCATCGAGACCTCGCCCGCGCGCTCGACGGAGAAGCGCGGGCGGTACGGGAGCGGCACCCGGGACCAGAAGGGATCGAGCACGTGGTAGAGCGGTCGTCGCACCTCGTCCTCGGCGAGGGACGATAGGGGCCACCTGTCGCGCCCACAAGCGGGAGACCGCCTTGCCCCGCCGTTTTCCGCTCCGCGAAGCGCGCGAGGTCCGATACCCTGATCGACGATGCTTCATCATCGTAGCCTAGGGTTCACTGCGCTCTTCTCGGCTTGCCTGGTCGCGGCGTGCGGCAGCAAGGTCACCACGAACGGGACCGGGGGCTCTGCCTCGGGGACGGGAGCCTCGGGGAGCGGGGCGCACACGGGGAGCGGAGGGGTCGCCTCCGGGATGGGCGGCGCCGGAGGCTCGACCGGCACGCTGATCATCGACGCCGGGAGCGGCTCGGGCGGCAAGGATGCAGGCGACGCGGGCAAGGACGCGATGGCCCAGGTCTGCGGCGACGGCGTTGTCGAGGGCTCCGAGGAGTGCGACGACGGCAACACCAAGAGCGGCGACGGCTGCAGCGCCATCTGCACCGTGGAGCCCTGGTACACGTGCCCGATGCCCGACAAGCCCTGCGTCTACACCCCCGTGTGCGGCGACGGTAAGGTGCAGGGCAACGAGCAGTGCGACGACGGCAACACGACGAGCGGCGACGGGTGCTCGTCGACCTGCCAGGTGGAGCCGGGCTGGCAGTGCCCGGCCGCGGGGGCGCACTGCATCGCCACGACGTGCGGCGACGGGATCGTCGCCGGCAACGAGCAGTGCGACGACGGCAACAACACGAGCGGCGACGGCTGCAGCGCCACCTGCCAGCTCGAGCCCGGCTGGGCCTGCACGAGCCAGGGGACGCCGCCCGAGTCCGTCTGCCACAAGACGGTGTGCGGCGACGGCGTGCAGGAGGGCTTCGAGCAGTGCGACGACGGCAACCTGATCCCGTACGACGGCTGCTCGCCGACCTGCACCGTCGACCCGAAGTGCAGCGGCGGGACGTGCACCGCCGTCTGCGGCGACGGGCTCAAGTTCCCGCAGGAGGGGTGCGACGACGGCAACACCATGAACGGCGACGGGTGCAGCTCCACCTGCACGGTCGAGCCCGGCTGGACCTGCACGACGGTGAACCAGCCGCCCCCGGCCCAGCTCGTCATCAACATCCTCTACCGCGACATGCTCTACGCCAACTCGCCGGCGCCCCTGCCGGGACACCCGGACTTCGACGTCTTCGGCTGCGGGGTGACCCCCGGGCTCGTCCAGTCGACGCTCGGCTCCGACAGCGAGCCCATCTTCGGCCCGAACGGCCCGAGCTGCATGACCAACGCCGTCGACTTCTGCTGGTGGTACCACGAGAAGGACTGCGGCAGCGCGGGGACCCTGAACCCCTTCGACAAGCTCGTCTACCTGGACAAGTCCGGCAACCCGACGACGCTCACGCTGGCCCAGCAGGGCACCAACAACGTCTACCAGTTCAGCTCGACGCAGTTCTATCCGATCGACGGCCTCGGCTGGAACGATCCCAAGAACGCGGCCCCGGGCCTGCCGCAGACGGACAACGATTGCAGCGGCACCACGGGCCACAACTTCTCGTTCACGAGCGAGCTGCACTACCCGTTCACGTACTCGGCGAGCGCGTCGCCCACGTTCACGTTCACCGGCGACGACGACGTCTGGGCCTTCATCAACGGCCAGCTCGCGGTCGACCTGGGCGGCGTCCACGGCGCCTCGTCGGGCAGCGTCACGCTCGACGCACCGACCGCGGCCAAGCTCGGCCTCACCGACGGGGGCATGTACTCGATCGACCTCTTCCAGGCCGAGCGGCACACGTGCGGCTCGGACTACACGCTCACCCTGAGCGGCTTCACGCACGCGGTCAGCCAGTGCACCACCACCTGCGGCGACGGCATCGTCGCGGGCAACGAGGTGTGCGACGACGGCACGGCGAACAACACCGGCGCGTACGGCGGCTGCAACCCCGACTGCACCCGCGGCCCCTACTGCGGCGACGGCACCGTCCAGAGCCCGCCGGAGGACTGCGACGACGGCATGAACCTCAGCACGTACGGCGGGACGACGAAGCAGTGCGGGCCCGGCTGCAAGTGGGCGCCCTACTGCGGCGACGGCGTCGTCTCGAACGGCGAGCAGTGCGACATGGGCACGGCGGGCAACACCGGCAAGTACAACGGCTGCAACGCCGACTGCACCCTGGGGCCGCGCTGCGGCGACGGGATCGTGCAGGCGCAGGACGGCGAGCAGTGCGACGGCGGGCCGAACTGCACGTCCACGTGCCAGCTCATCATGGCCCACTGACCCCGACGCCGGCCGGTGTCGTCGATTCGGCTCCGCCGCGGGGGCGACGTCCGGTACTCTGGTCCGCCATGAGCCACTCTCGTATCTTCGGCGCGGCGGCGCTCCTCTCTGCGTGCGTGATCGCGGCGTGCGGCAGCAAGGTGAGCACGAACGGGACCGGGGCCTCGGGGACCGGAGGCTCGGGGGCCGGAGCCTCGGGGAGCGGGGCGCACACGGGGAGCGGAGGGGTCGCCTCGGGGATGGGCGGCGCCGGGGGCTCGACCGGCACGCTGATCATCGACGCCGGCAGCGGCTCGGGCGGCGAGGACGCGGGCGACGCGGGCAAGGACGCGATGGCCCAGGTCTGCGGCGACGGCGTCATCGAGGGCTCCGAGGAGTGCGACGACGGCAACACCACGAGCGGCGACGGGTGCAGCGCCATCTGCACCGTGGAGCCCTGGTACACCTGCCCGACGGCCGGGAAGCCCTGCGTGTACACGGCCGTGTGCGGCGACGGGAAGGTGCAGGGCAACGAGCAGTGCGACGACGGCAACACGACGAGCGGCGACGGGTGCTCGTCGACCTGCCAGGTGGAGCCCGGCTGGCAGTGCCCGAACGCGGGCGCGCACTGCATCGCCAAGACGTGCGGCGACGGGATTGTCGCCGGCAACGAGCAGTGCGACGACGGCAACGACACGAGCGGCGACGGCTGCAGCGCCACCTGCCAGCTCGAGCCCGGCTGGGCCTGCGCGAGCCAGGGGACGCCGCCCGAGTCCGTCTGCCACAAGACCGTCTGCGGCGATGGGGTCAAGGAGGGCTTCGAGCAGTG
The DNA here is from genome assembly GCA_963827955.1 of uncultured delta proteobacterium. Classification (GTDB taxonomy): domain Bacteria; phylum Myxococcota_A; class Polyangia; order Polyangiales; family Polyangiaceae; genus CAWHDJ01. The sequence continues at coordinate 1,167,382 of CAWHDJ010000019.1, forward strand.
CGACGACGGCAACCTTGTCCCGTACGACGGCTGCTCGCCGACCTGCACCATCGATCCCCAGTGCGCCGGCGGGACGTGTACCGCCGTCTGCGGCGACGGGCTCAAGTTCCCGCAGGAGGGGTGCGACGACGGCAACACCATGAGCGGCGACGGGTGCAGCTCCACCTGCACGGTCGAGCCCGGGTGGACCTGCACGGCGACGGACCAGCCCCCGCCGGCGCAGCTCGTCATCCCGATCCTCTTCCGTGACATGCTCTACGCTGGCACGGTGTCGCCCGGACCGGGGCACCCGGACTTCGAGTTCTTCGGCGGCAGCGGGCCGCAGACGGGCCTCGTACAGAGCACGCTAGGCTCGGACGGCGAGCCCGTCTGGGCGTCCAACGTCGCGAGCAACACGGGCAACACGGAGCTGACGGGCGCGCAGGACTACTGCTGGTGGTACCACGAGACGGGCTGCGCCGGCGCGGGGAGCACCAACCCGTTCGACAAGCTCGTCTACCTCGACCAGTCGAAGAACCCCACCACGCTGACGCTCGCGCAGATCGCGGCGAACGTCTACCAGTACAGCACTCAGGGCTTCTACCCGATCGACGGCCTCGGGTGGAACTCCCCCTCCATCGGCAACCCGCAGACGACGGCGAGCTGCGGCAACACCCACAACTACTCGTTCACGAGCGAGCTGCACTACCCGTTCACGTACTCCGCGAGCAGCGCGCCGACGTTCACCTTCACCGGCGACGACGACGTGTGGGCCTTCATCAACGGCCACCTCGCCGTCGACCTCGGCGGCCTGCACCCGCCTGCCAGCGGGAGCATCACCCTGGACGCCGCCGCCGCGAGCACGCTCGGGCTCGTGGACCAGGGCATGTACTCGATCGACCTCTTCCAGGCCGAGCGCCACACGTGCGGCTCCACGTACACGGTGACGCTGAGCGGCTTCACCCACACGGTGAGCCAGTGCCAGACCACCTGCGGCGACGGCATCGTCGCGGGCAACGAGGTGTGCGACGACGGCACGGCGAACAACACCGGCGCGTACGGCGGCTGCAACCCCGACTGCACCCGCGGCCCCTACTGCGGCGACGGCACCGTCCAGAGCCCGCCGGAGGACTGCGACGACGGCATGAACCTCAGCACGTACGGCGGGACGACGAAGCAGTGCGGGCCCGGCTGCAAGTGGGCGCCCTACTGCGGCAACGGCGTCGTCTCGAACGGCGAGCAGTGCGACATGGGCACGGCGGGCAACACCGGCAAGTACAACGGCTGCAACGCCGACTGCACCCTGGGGCCGCGCTGCGGCGACGGGATCGTGCAGACGCAGGACGGCGAGCAGTGCGATAGCACCCCGGGCTGCACCTCCACGTGCCAGCTCGAGCAGGCCCACTGAGGGCCGCTCCGCACACGTCCGTCGCCGGTCGCCGATTGCGTCCTCGTGCTCGTGCTCGTGATCGTTCGCGTGATCGTGTTCGTGCGCGTGCGCCTGCGCGTGCGCGGCTTTTCGGATCGCGCACGCGCACGCGCACGCGCACGATCACGATCACGCGGGTGAGCGTGGCCACGAACACGCCCGCGGCGCGCCTACCCCTTCTTCTTCGGCAACAGCGCCGCGAGCTCCGCGCGCACCGCCGCGTTCTGCGCGAACGCCAGCACCCCGGCGCCTGCGATCCGCGCCGTCGCCTCGTGCATCCGCGCCTCGGCCGCCCGCAGCTCCTTCGCCGTCGGCCCTGCCTTCGCCCCCTTCGCGACCGCCGCCGCCTCCGCAGCGGCAAGGTCCGCCGCCGCCTTGTTCGCAGCCGTCACGTCCTCCGGCAGGATCCCGAGCCCGAGCGCTCCCGACGGATTCGCGGCTGCCTCTGCCGCGATCTTCTTCAGCGCCGCCCCGATCGCCTTCGGCTCCTTCGCCGGCGCCTTGCCCCCCACCCCGAACGCCTTGCGCACGCTCGCGCCGGGCTTCGTCGCGTGGATCGCCGACGAGAGCGCCGTGAGCAGGCTCTCCGCCGCGCCCAGCGCATCGGGGAGCGAGGGCGCGGCCGGCGCGGGCGAAGCCGCCGCCGGCGCGGCAGCCGGGGGCGCGCCGAGGGTGGTGAGGTCCGCCGCGAGGTCGGCGATCGTGCCCGCGGGCAGCCGCGGCTCGATCTGCGCCCGGTACTGCACTGCCAGCGCGTACGCCTTCGCCCCCGCCGTCGCGTCGACCGGCGCCGCCTGCTTCGTCGCCATGGCCTACTTCGCCTTCTTCACGAGCGCCTCGAACAGCGCTCGCTCGGTCGCGTTGTTCATGAACGCCACCACCCCGGCCCCGGCGATGTCGTTCACCGCGTCCAGGATTCGCCGCGCCGTCGCGTTGCGCTGCTTCGTCGTCTGCGGCGCGCTCGCCCGCGCCTTCTCCTGCGCCTGGTCCGCCGCGTCGATGCTGGCGATCTGGTTGGTCAGGGCGGTGAGGTCCGCCGCGCTCAGCTTCGCGTACGCGAGCGCCTCCGCCGCGTTCGCCGTCGCGCGCGTCACGATGGTCTGGAGCGCGTCCTTGACGTCCTTCACCACCAGCCGGTTCGTCCGCGTCCCGACCCCGTAGCCCTTGCGGATGCTCGCGTCCTTCGTCTTGCGCGAGACGGCGAGCCGGACGGCGGTGACCATCTGGTACCCCGTCTCCAGCGCGGAGTTCTGCGTCGCCGTCGCCGCGGCGGCCTGGCCCTTCGCGGTCTGCGCGGCGGGGATGACGGCGCCGAAGGAGGAGAGGTCGGTCGCGAGGCCGGTGACGATCGCCGCGGCGAGGCGGCCGCCGATCTGCGTCGCGAACTGCGTGGCAAGGTTGTACGCCTTCAGTCCGACCTGGGTGATCTCGGTGAAGTTCTTGTGCGGTGACGAGTTGCCTGTGACCTTGGCCATACCCCGATCGACCGTAGCAGCCGGGCGGCCTCGGGCAAGGCGCCCCGGGCGGACGGTGGGTAAGACGGCGTCGCGATTGAGGTATTCGGAGGGGCCTCCGGCATGACGTCCGCGGGAGAGGCTTGCGCCGTCGCGGAAGAGGCCTGCGCCGCCGCGGGAGAGGCTTGCGCGGGCGCGGAGATGGCCTGCGACATCGCGGAGATGGCCTGCGCGGACGCGGGAGAGGCTTGCGCGGGCGTGCGAAGCGGCTGAGCGAGCGCGGCACGGGCTTGCGCGATCGTGCGCAGCGGCTGAGCGGGCGCGGCAGAGGCTTGCGCGGGCGCGCCAAAGGGTTGCGCGGGCGCGCGAGAGGGTTGGGCCCTCGCGGGAAGGGCTTGGGTGGGCGTGCGAAAGGGTTGGGTGTGGCCGGGCGCGAGGGCGCCCGGCCGGCGGGCAGGGTCAGTCGACGGGGGGTGGCGGAGGGGGCGCGTCGAGGGACGCCAAGTGGGCGTTGAAGGCCGAGAAGCGGCGGCGGGCCAGCTCGCGGAGGTGGCTGCGCGCGTGGAGGCGCTGGCCTTTCCTGGCGGTGGCGTCGAACGTGAGGGTGTGGAGGTCCGCGACGAGGGCGCGGGCGGTGGTGAGCCAGGCCGTGAGGGCGGCCGGGTTGGTGGGGTCGACGGGGGGAGGCCTACGCATGGCGGCCTCCGGGGACGGACGTGGTATGGGTCTGCATAGCCTTGCACTCCGGTTGTACGGGTTGCGGGTTAGGGCTCCGGGGTCGCGGACTGGCGGCCTCGGGGCCTGGTTCGATGGGATCACTTGGCCGGCTTGCGGGCCGGAGATGTGCGTCCTTTCTTTGCAGCGACGGCCGCCTGCGGGACCACGATGCCGAGCTCCTGCTCCATCACGGGCAGGCCACGATCCACGACGATCCGTAGCGCATCGGCGCGTGTCACGACGACGCCACCGGCGCGCCGTGAAAGCTCCGCCGCGATCGCATCGACGCGAGTGATCGTGGATGGTTCCAGCCTCACGCCCGCGGTCGCCTTCGCCACGGGAACGATGCTACCGCCGGTAACGATGAGAACGCAAGCCCTCGTTCCAAACTCCGGCGTTGCTCCAACCGGCGACCCCCGCTCCCTCCGAGAGCCTGCCTCCGGCGGCTCTCTCCGGTCGCGGTTAGGATGACGGGGGTTCGGCGCCCGCCAGCGAACACCAGCGACGCAACAGCGTGGCGGCCCCCGCGCCCGCGGTGCTACCGTTCGGCCGAGACCTCGTGCCCCGCAACGCACACAACTGGATCGGCAGCCGCGGCGAAGCGATCTTCAAGGCGAGGATGCTCAAGCCCGTCCATGGAGAGGCGCTCTTCCGGCTTTCGTTCCTGGGCGAGCAGTGGGAGGCGGTCGATTATCTCTGCGAGCTGGTCGGCGCATGGAAGGGCGAGCGCCCCTTCTTTTTCGTCCAGGTGAAGACGACGCGGAAGGGATACACGAAGGATCGTAGGCTCAAGGTGCGCATCGATCGCGGCGACGCGGGCGCGCTGAGCGCGTACAAAGCTCCCGTCTACCTCGCCGGCATAGACGAGACGGACGAACGGGTCTTCATCGTCGCCGCGGAGGGTCGTCGCGTCGGCGCACTGACGAGCCTGCACACCGGCGCGGAGATGCACAACACGGGAGCGGGCCTGCGCGCGCTCTGGGACGACGTGCGCCGCTACTGGGCAAACGTGCCTCGGCAGCGGCGTTGGAGCATGCTTCACGAGCCCCGATGGAGGTGAACGATGGCTGCCGCAGAACATCTTGGCTGAACGCGCAGTCGCGCTGGCGACCATTCTGCTGACGAGGCATCCGGGCGTCCTCGTCACGGGGGCGCCCGACGTCGCCGGCTACGACCTCAGCGTGTACCTGACGAGCGACGGAAAGCCGTCGAGCAGGATGTTCGCCGTGGAGCTGAAGGGCAGACTCTCCCTCCCGCGCCTGGGGCGAATCGTCGACGCCGGTCGCCTGAAACTGTCGAGTGAGCTTCGGCTGGCCTTGGAAAAGCAACAAAGATCCCTGGCCGACTTGACCTTTCCTCTCCTCTTCATCGTGTTCGCGATGGATTCGGATCGCGGATTCTACGGCTGGCTCCGGCAACCCGTTCTCGGACGCTCCGCGCGTGTAGTGCTCTCTCCCGAAATCGCGTTTGCTCAGGAGTGGAGACAACACACCCACGAAGAGATCGTGGATACCGTAAACCAGTGGTACGACGCTGCCCCGACTCATGCGAAGCGTACGGGGTAAGCGTCGCTCGCTGGTAGCCTCTCCCCCGTCGCGGTTCGGATGACGGTGTTCGGCGCCCGGCGCCTCTCGTAGGGCTGGTGGCCGCCTCCCAGACCTATTTTTTAACGCAGAGACGCAGGGACGCAGAGACGCAAAAAAGCACAGAGGAAAGAGGGGCTTTTTTTCTCTCTTTGCCTTTTTGCGTCTCTGCGTCTCTGCGTCTCTGCGTTAAATTCTCTCTCGAACAGCGCCGCCCGCCAGCGACCACGGCCCCGGGCCACGTCGGCGCTCACTGCGGAGGGGCGATGACGGCCCGCGTCCACTGGGGGCTCACGTACTGCGCCGCCAGCGCCTGGCCGGGGACGAAGAACGGGGCCGCGCTCGGGTCGGCGGTGCCGGAGGCGAGCTTCTTGCGATCGATGGCGGTGATCCAGAGGTGCTTGCAGAGCTGCTGCCCCTGGACGAAGGAGCACTGCGCGTTCGCCGGGCTCGACGCGGTGAGCAGGTGGCCGTACGGCCGCTCCGCCGCGTAGGCCAGCCAGGCGTAGCGCGAGCCCAGCGAGGGCGCCCACTGCGGCCAGGTGCTGCTCAGCGTGGTCCCCGGCCCGTTGGATCCCTCGAGGAGCGGCAGCACCTGCCCGTCGGACCGACGCACCACCACGATCTGCCCGCTCAGGTTGATCGGCGACGACTGCGTCCGGAGCGACCAGTACCCGGCGGCGCGCGTGAACGCCACCGCCGTGCCGTCGGGCGAGACCGTGGGGAGGAAGTCGTTCTCCCCCGTGTCCGGCGTGATCGAGGGCCCCTTTTGCGCCTGCACCAGCGTCTTGGGCTTCCCGAACGTGAAGCCGGTGGCCTGGGCCCAGCTCACCGGCATCTCCACGATCGACGCCTGCACGATGTCGTCGCCCAGGAGGCGCACCTCCGTCGTGCTGTCGTACGCCGCGAACACCACGAACGAGCCGTCCGGCGACCAGTCCGGCATGCTCGTCCCCTGCCCCACCGCCGGGTCGATCTGCGTGAGGGCCGTGGCGACGTTGCTCTCTACCATCGAGCCGTCGTCGGGGTTGAGCAGCGCCAGCGTCACCGAGCCGGGCATCTGCTCCTGCACGCCGTTCGGCACCTGCGTCGCCACCAGGAGCGCCGGCACCTGCGTGGCCTCGTTGGGGTTGAAGGTCCCGTACGTGGCGCGGAAGGTCGTCGCGGGCGAGATCGTGGGGACGAACATCCCCTGCTTCTTGTCGTACTTGAGCGCGCCGAACTCGAAGTTTGCGCCGTTGTAGGTGTACGAGAAGCGCGTGCCGTCGCGCGAGATGCGGTGGCAGCCCGAGCAAGGCTGGCCGGCGGCGAGCGCGGGCTCGGTGTTGGGGAGCGCGACGTCGGTGCCGGCGATGATGTCGAGCACGTGGAAGGTGCCGCTCGACGGCAGCCACACGTAGATCGCGCTCTGGTCGATGGTGTCCGACGCGACGGTGAGCGTGCGCGGCGCGCTCGTGCGGATCGCCTTGCCCCCGCCGCCCAGCGCGTCCACCGTGATCTGCGTGGGCGCGTCGGCCGTGGTGGCGGCGACGGCCGCCCACGGCATCGCCGGGAACACGAGATCGAGGCCGGTCGTGTAGAACGACACGTCGCAGAGGCCCGGGCTCGTGAGGTGGACCCGGTACGTCGTGTCGTCGGCGGCGCCCTGCGTCCACTGCGCGTCGACCGGCGGCAGGTTGGCGGGGAGCACCACGCCGTCCTCCGGGTACTCGATCGCCGGCGCGTCGGCCGCGTTCGTGTCGGGCGTCGCCGCGGCGAACGCGGCCTTGGTCGTCGGGTCCGTGCCCGTGCCGAAGACGTCGCCCAAGAGCTCGACGGCGAGCGTGGCCGATGCGGTCTGCCCCTCGTACGTCGCCGTGACCGTCGCCTTTCCACCGTTGCCCGCGAGCGTGACCACGCCGTCCGCCACGCTCCCCAGGGCCGGCGCGATGCTCCACTGGGCCTTCTTCGTCACGTCCATCGCGGCCCCGCCGCCCACGCTGGCCGAGGCCTTGAACGCCACCGTCACCGGCGATCCGCCGATCGTGACGGTCGCGCTCGTGGTGGAGGGCGTCACCTTCAGCGTGACGGCCGCGGGCGCGTCGCTCCCCGCGTCCTCCGCGCCGCTGCCCCCGGTGCTCGACCCCGCGGTCCCTCCCGTCCCGCCCTTGCTCCCGGCGGCCCCGCAGGCAGCGACGAACGCGGCGACGACGGCGGCGGAGAGGGCGAAGCCAGGAGCAAGGCGGTGGCGCATGCCGCGCATGCTACCGGCTTCGGGCAGGCGCACCAAACGCCTCGTGCTCGTGCCGACGGTGTTCGGCGCCCGTCGCTCCTCGCAAGGCTGGGGGCCGTCTTCGGGACCTATTTCAACGCAGAGACGCAGGGACGCAGAGACGCAAAAAAGCAAGGAGGAGACGAGATACGCTTCTTCCTCTCTTTGCCTTTTTGCGTCTCTGCGTCCTTGCGTCTCTGCGTTGAATCTCTCCCTCGAACACGTCCGCCAGATCCCGTATGCGCCGACGAGATCGGGACGTCAGAGCCCCTGGAGCTTGTCCCAGAAGTCGCAGTCGCTCTTCTTGTACGCCTGCTCGGTCGTCACCTTCAGATCGAGCACGATGTCGGTCTCCGTCTTCGTGTCGTACTTCGGCCAGGTCACCGCACCGGCGCCGTTGGGATCGCCCGCCTTCGCCATGCGGCCCCAGTAGCCCTGCATCGTCGCCAGGAGGGGCAGCTCGCCGGTCGTCGGCGTGCCGGGCTCGAGCTCGGTCGCGTTGCCGAAGACGAAGGGGATCTCGCTCGAGTGGAACGCGCCGAGCCCCATGAGCAGCGGGTGCTGCGGGTCGTGCGCGAAGTGGTAGCGGTACGTCGGCACGCCCGCGCCCGCCATGGCGCGCGCCACGCGGCGCGCGGGGCAGATGAAGCCGGCGTCGGTCACGGCGGCGGACGCCGCCGCCGTCGGCGAACCGTACGTGGAGCTCGGGTAGTGCATGACGATGGTGGCGCCCTGGCCGGGGAAGAGCGCGTTCGCGAAGGCCTGGTACGTCGCGTCGTCGGGGATGGAGCTCGACAGGGCGAAGAAGAGCGAGCCCTCGTCGGTGTTGGTGCCGAGCAGCGTGGGGACGTGGTCGAACGAGCCGGCCTTGAAGAGCTTCGTCGGATCGTCCGGGAGGTTCAGCCCGTCGACGACCGGGCCCCACGCGACGCCGCCGTTCAGGAAGTTGAAGGGGCTCGTGGGGAGGGCGAGCATCACCTGCGAGAGCGGCGCGTTGCGCATGCACTCGAGCGTGGCGGCGTCCGACGTGCCGGCGTCCGACGTGCCACCGTCGGCCTGGCCTCCGCAGCCGAGCGCGTTCGCCAGCGCCTGGCCCTGCGTGTACGAGGCCGCCTCGGTGGCGGTGTTGCCGGTCGCGCAGGCGCCGCTCTCGATGATGGCGCGCTGGAAGAGGCCCTTGCTCGGCGGCGAGATGAGGTGCGTGCACGTGCTGATGCCGCCGGCGGACTCGCCGAAGACCGTGACGTTCTTCGGGTCGCCGCCGAACGCCGCGGCGTTCGCCTGCACCCAGGCGATCGCGGCGCGCTGGTCCTCGACGCCGTACATCCCGGAGGACGGGTGCGTCGCGTCCTCGTCGTGCAGGGCCTGGAGCGCGAGGAAGCCGAGGGGGCCGAGGCGGTAGTTGATCGTCACCACGATCGCGCCCGTCGCCTCCGAGAGCTTCTGGCCGTTGTAGTCCTCCATGCCCGCGCTCCCGATGACGAACGATCCCCCGAAGATCCACACCATCACGGGCCTCGGGGTCGACGAGGCCTCCTTGGGCGCCCAGACGTTGAGCGTGAGGCAGTCCTCGCTCGAGCTCGAGTCGAGCATCTTCGAGGTGAGCGCGTCGAGCTGCGGGCACTCGGGCCCCGGGGCCTTCGCCGCGAGCGGCGTCGTCCAGGGGGTGGGCGGCGCGGGCGGCTTCCAGCGCAGGTCGCCGACGGGCGGGGCGGCGAAGGGGATCGCGTAGAAGACGCGCGTCGAGCCCGTCACGTTCGCCTGCACGGGCCCGTCCTTCGTCATCACGAGCGTCGGCGCGTCCATCGGCGCGGCGCCCCCCGTGCCCATGCCGCCGGTGCCCGTGCCGCCGGTGCCCTTGCCGGCCGTGCCCGTGCTGGCGGTGCTCGTGCCGCCTGTGCCGTGAGGCGGCGTGGCGCTGGATCCGCCGCACGCGGCGGCGCAGAGGACGAGGGGAACGGTGGCGAGCAGCGGAAGGAGGTTACGCATGGCAGGCGCTCACATACACCCGACCGGCGCGCGCGCCCACCCATCGGGAAACAGGCCCGACGTCGTCCCCTGCTCGACCAGCCCCAGGGGCAGAAGCGCACTGCGACAGCGCTGCCGGTGCCGCCGATCTCAGCCTCGGAGCGCGAGGAGCGATTGTGTGTACCCGGCGATCTGCGTGGCGTTGTCTGCCTTGTTGGTGCCCGTAGCCTTCCCCTGGTACTGCACGCTGGGGTTGCTGAAGTACGGGATGACCTCCTTCCCGCAGCCGCAGCGCGGGTCGTAGGCCATGATCGTGCGCCAGTCTTTCGTGATGTAGCCGTGGTTCGAGTTTCCGTCGTTACCGCGGTGGAGACCGCTTTGGTGGGTCCCACAGTCCTCGTCGTGCTTGCAGCCGAAGAGGTGGCCGATCTCGTGCGCGGTCGTGTACTCCCGCACCAGCTCGTTCCAGGGCACGACCACGAAGGCCTCGTCCTTTTGCTTGGCCGGCAGCGCTCCGCCCTCCGGGCTGGCGTTGCTCTGGTAGCCGGTCACGAAGACGAGCACGTGCGCCTGGTGGTGCGTCCGGCGCAGGAGGGTCTTGGTGCGCAATGCATCACAGCCGTCCACCGGAACACTCTGGGTTCCGAGCAGGCAGTCCTTGTACCAGCCAGGGGTCGGCTCGTTGGTGGCGAACACGTCATGGACGCCGATCTGCTCGATCGCCACGAGCCGCGCTCGGACGGCGACGTTGGTGTTCTGGAGCGCGGTGTTCAAGTCGTCGATGCTCTGCTGGATGAGCTGGATCAGCTCCACCTGCGCGATGCACTTCCACGCGTTTTCGTCCAGGCAGCTGCTGGTGAACACCGCGAGGACGTTGACGATGTCGTCATTCACCGACGCTGGCCCTTGATCCGACTCCCACGCGTCCTTGAGCTGCCACGGTGTCGCTCGATCGTCCTCCAGCAGCGGGGTCTCGTCCCGCAGCCGCACGGCCTTTCTCCTGCCGCAGCAACAGCACATGTCACTCACCCTCCTTGGCGAGCATCCCGAGCCGGCGGAGCATCCCGAGCCCCCGATCGAGCTGCGACAGCGCCTCCGCGTGGAGCTTCGCGTACCGGGTGGGCACATCCGTCCGGGTGTCTCCGAGGATCTCGGCGGCCCAGGCGTACCTGGGATCGAATTCGAAGTAGCTCCCGAGCAGGAACATCAGCACGAGGTAGAGCGGGCGCACGCCGTCGCCGTTCGACGAGTGCCGCTGGGTCAGCTTCTGCGCGAGGGAGAACAGGGGCTCTCTCTGGTCCTTCATCCGGTTCGCCTTCTCCGGGTGGATCGACCACAGCACGTCGTTGATTTCGTCTGCCTTCTTGTACGACGTGTGCACCAGAGACCCGAGAGCGCACTTCTGCGCACGGAACAAGGCCTTCAGGTAGACGCCGCCCGTCTCCCCGGCGATGGAACCGATGTGGGAGATCGCGCTGTCGAAGAGCTCCTTCATCGAAGGTTTCGACCGCCCGGAGAGCGCCTTCCCCGCCCAGGGGAGCTGAGGATCGACGTCGAATCCGCACCCCAGCAAGACCATGAGATCGAGGTAGTTGACGATGTTGTTGCGCTGGTCGAAGCCGTGGGCCAGGGCCCGCTGGCCGGCGATCGCCACGAAGGCCTTCGCGCCCGAGGAGCCCATCAGCTCCGCGTCGATGGAGTGGTCCTTCACGAGGCGCTTCAGGAGCACCTCGTCCGGCGACGTCGACTTCTCCGCCGAGAAGCCGCGCGCGCCGCTCGTCTGCTGCGCCTTCCCGGGCAGCAGCCACGCGTCGATCCCCACGCTGAGCGTCTCTGCGGGACTGCTTCGTTGGTCGGCCATTCGACCCGCGATGGAACGCGACGGCTCCGCCCACGTCAAGCGCAGGGCGGGGCTGCCCGAGGGTCTTGATTCCGGGGGCGCCCCGCCGCGGATCGGCGCTACCCTCGCCCGCATGCTCCCCTTCCGCGAGCGCGGCACACTCCACCGCGTCTTCGGCCGCCAGGTCTTCGCCCTCGCCGAGGGCCCCGCCGACGACCCTGCCCCCGTCCTCCTCCTCCACGGCTTCCCCTCCTCCTCGCGCGACTTCGCCCAGGCCCTCCCTCGCCTCTCCGAGCGACGCCGCATCGTCGTCCACGACCACCTCGGCTTCGGCTGGTCCGACAAGCCCGCCGATTACTCCTACTCCCTCGTCGAGCAGGCCGAGGTCGCCCTCCAGCTCTGGCGATCGCTCGGCGTCACGCGCGGGCACCTGGTCGCGCACGACTACGGCACGAGCGTCGCCACCGAGCTGCTCGCGCGCCGCGAGCGCGGGCTCTGCCCGGTGGACTTCGCCAGCGTGACGCTCTGCAACGGCAGCATCCACATCGAGCTCGCCCACCTCACCCCCTCGCAGCACCTCCTCCGCGTCCGGCCGCTCGCGCCCCTCTTCGCCCGCCTCTCCAGCCGCCGCATTTTCCTCGCGCAGCTCCGCCGCATCCTCGGCCGCCCGGACGCCGTGCCCGAGGCCGAGCTCCTCGCGATGCTGGAGGACCTCGAACGCGGCGGTGGGCGCGCGCGGCTGCCGGCCCTCGCGGGCTACATGGACGAGCGCTACCGCTTCCACGAGCGCTGGATCTCCCCGCTCACCCGCCTCGACCTGCCCTGCCACGTCCTCTGGGCCCGCCGCGACCCGGTCGCCGTCGTCGCCATCGCCGACCAGCTCGCCCGCGAGATCCCGGGCGCGGCCGTGACGTGGCTCGACGACCTCGGGCACTACCCCATGCTCGAGGCGCCGGCCCGCTGGGCGGACGCGGTGCTCGCGTTCCTGGACAAGGTTGAGGAGAAGGCCGCGGCCTGACCAGCACGCTCCGGAGCCGATCGAGGGGAAGGCCCGGATTGACGCACCCCGGCCAACGGCGGAGCCTCACGCCCCGTGGCCCCTCGGGACTTCCGCGAAGAGCACGCGCTCGCCGACGGTACGCGAATCGTGCTCCGCTTCATCCAGCCCGACGACGCGGCCGAGCTCCGCCGCTGCTTCGCCCGCCTCTCCCCGCGGTCGCGCTACCAGCGCTTCCTGGGCAGCGTCGTCGAGCTCTCGGACGACATGGTGACGTACCTGACCCAGGTCGACGGCCGGGAGCACGTCGCCATCGTCGCCACGACCGACTCGCTCGACCTGAAGAGCGAGGTCGGCCTCGGCGTGGCGCGCTTCGTGCGGCTCGCGGGCGAGCCGGACATCGCCGAGGCCGCCGTCACGGTCGTGGACGACGCGCAGGGCAAGGGCATCGGCCGCCTGCTCCTGACCGCGCTGGCGGAGCAGGCGCAGGCCCGGGGCGTGCGCGCCTTCCGGGGCGAGGTGCTGGCGGAGAACGCCCGCGTGCGCCACCTGCTCGACGAGACGGGCGCGGCCACCCGCGCGGTCGATGGGCAGACGCTCGTGTTCGACGTGCCCCTCCAGGGCCCGGCGGAGGCGCCGGTGAAGGAGGCTTCGCACCCCCTGCGGCGCGTGCTGCGCGCGGCGGCGAGGGAGCTCGGGATGGCGCGGCGGAGCGGTGGAACGTAGGGCGAAACGTCGGGCGAAACGTCGGCGAGGCGTAACGGGGCGCCCGGCGGGCCTCGCTCCCTAGTCCCCTCTGTACAAGGGCCGCTGCCTGCGCGAGCATCTCCGCGCATGCTTTACTTGCGCCGCAGCAGGAGCCGTCGGGGATGACGACCGCATCCGACGCCCACGTCGGGGTTCGGGCGGGCGACGTCATCGCGGGCAAATACCGGGTGGAGAGGGTGCTCGGAGCCGGCGGTATGGGCGTCGTCCTCGCCGCCCACCACATCCAGCTCGACGAGCACGTCGCCATCAAGCTCCTGTTGCCCGACGCGATGAAGAACCCCGAGGCGGTCACGCGCTTCGAGCGGGAGGCGCGCGCAGCCGTCAAGATCAAGAGCGAGCACATCGCGCGCGTGATTGACGTGGGCACGCTCGAGACGGGCGCGCCCTACATGGTGATGGAGTTCCTGGAGGGGGGCGACCTCGAGGCATGGCTGCGCGAGAGGGGCCCGATGGACGCCGCGCAGGCCGCGGAGTTCGTGCTCCAGGCCTGCGAGGCCATCGCCGAGGCGCACGCCCTCGGCATCGTGCACCGGGACCTCAAGCCGGCGAACCTCTTCTGCGTGCGGCGCGCGGACGGGCTCCTCTCGGTGAAGGTGCTCGACTTCGGAATCTCGAAGATGGCCGGGCCGGGCTCGGTCAAGGCGACGAGCACGGGGGCCATCTTCGGCTCGCCGCTCTACATGTCCCCCGAGCAGATGCAGTCGTCGAAGGACGTCGACGCACGCACGGACATCTGGTCCCTCGGCGTGATCCTGTTCGAGCTGGTCAGCGGCCGCGCGCCCTTCGAGGGCGACGGGATGCCGGCGATCGTGCTCGCGATCGTGACCGGCGACACGCCGAAGCTGCGCGCGCTCCGCTCCGACCTGCCCGCGGGCTTCGAGCGCGTCGTGGAGCGCTGCCTCCAGAAGGCGCCCGGGCAGCGCTTCGCAGACGTCGCGGAGCTGGCCCGGGCGCTGGCGCCGTACGCTCCGCCCCGCGCGCAAAGCGGAGTCGAGCGGATCCAGCGTACGCTCCACGGCGCAGGCGGCGCGGGCGTACCTCTGGGTCGCTCTTCGCGCGCGGTCCTGGGCGCCGCTCCCACGCAGGCCGCCACCGGGGCGAAGCTCGTCCTGGGGGGCGCCGGTCGTCGCGCCACCTCGACGCGGCCCCGCGATCGCGATCGCCGGCGCCGTCGTTGCGGTGGTCGCGATCGGGGGCGGCTTCGTGCTGCTCACACGGGGTCACCCACCCGCAGCGCACGTCGGCACCGCCACAACGATGTCAGCGCCTGCGGAGACGCCGGCACCCTCGGTCACGTCGGCGCCCCTGGTCGCGCCGACCCCGTCGGCCACGGAGCCCCTCCCCACCGCTCCCGCCTCGCCTCCCCCCTCCCCCTCCCCGTCGACCCAACCGTCTGCCCCGGCCCCGCCTGCTCACACGCATCCTGCCGCGACGCACGCGAGCGCCCTCGCGAAGCCCAACTGCAACCCGCCGTACACCTTCGACGCGTCGGGGACGAAGATTTTCAAGAAGGAGTGCCTATGAGGCTGGTCCTCTCCCTCCTCGCGGCGGCCGTTGCAATCTCTGCGTTCGCGGCGCCGGCGCTCGCCGCGACCAAGGACGAGTGCGTCGACGCGGACACGCAGGCGCAGGTGCTACGGCGCGGCGACAAGCTCGCAGAGGCTCGCGGCAAGCTCCTCGTCTGCGCCGACGCGAGCTGCCCCGACATCGTGCGCGCCGACTGCACCGAGCGCATGGACGAGCTGCACGCGCGCGCAGCCGACCATCGTCTTCGACGTCAAGGACGGGGCAGGCGCCGACCTCGCCGCCGTGACCGTCATGGTGGACGGCCGGCCGCTCACGACCAAGATCGACGGCACCGCGCTGCGCGTGGACCCTGGGCCGCACGCTTTCTCGTTCCAGGTCGCGGGGCAGCCGCCCGTCACGCGGAGCCTGGTGGTGAAGGAGGGCGAGAAGCAGCGGATCGAGAGCGTCGTGATCGGCCCGCCCCCCACGGGTCCGGCGCTCGACACCTCGGCGGCGAAGTCCGCGCGCGCTCGGCAGACCGCGGGGCTGATCGCCGGCGGCGTCGGCGTCTCCGGCCTCGTCGTGGGCGGCGTGCTCGGCGGCCTGGCCATGTCCCGGTGGAGCCGCGCGAAGAGCGAGTGCAACGCGACGAGCTGCCCCGAGCACGCGCTGGCCGTGAGCGACCACGACGCGACCGTCACCCTCGGCAACGGCTCGACCGCGGCGTTCGTCGTCGGCGGGGCCCTGGTCGCGACGGGCGCGGTGCTCTTCTTCACCAGGCGGTCGGACGAGAAGCGCGCCGTCTCGGGAGCGGCGCTCTCGCCGATCGTCGCCCCCGGCCTCTATGGCCTCGCGGTCCAGCTCACCACGAGGGGGCTCTGACGTGAAGAGGACCAGGACGGCGGTCCTGCTCGCGCTGCTCGCCGCGGACGCCGCCGCGTGCACCGCGATCCTCGGCGTGACCGACATCCCCCCCGAGCCCGACGCCGGGACGAGCAGCTCCACGAGCTCGAGCAGCTCCAGCGCGTCGAGCAGCTCCAGCGCGTCGAGCGCGTCGAGCAGCTCCAGCAGCTCGGGCGGGGGCGACGCCGGTTGCACCACGATCTATGTGTCCGGGACCGGCGACAACAAGAACGACGGCTGCTCGCCGGAGGCCCCGATGGCGACAATCTCGCACGCCCTTCAGGTCGCGCAGAGCAAGGGTCCCGGGTACACCATCGAGGTCTGCGGGGGGATGTACCCCGAGAGCGGCCTCAAGATCTCGGTCCCGGGGAGCCTGCTCGGCGGGTTCGACTGCACCAGCGTGCCGTGGACGCGCGAGTCGGGCTACGGCTACCCCGACTTCAACGCGATCAACGTCAGCGACGTCACGAACAGCGACCCGAACCTCGGGCCGACGCTGACCGTGAGCCTCTCGACCAGCGGACCGCTCGTCGTCGACGGGTTCACCATCGAGGGCAGCAGCAGCGTGGGCGGCACGACCGCGGTCCTCTTCTCGCAGAGCGCCGGCACGATCTCGAACTGCAACGTCATCGGCGGCAGCCCGGTGGGCTCCGAGCAGGTCTACCAGACCCGCGCGATCGCCGTGAACGGTGCCTCGCCCGTCGCGCCCGTGATCTTCAAGAACCGCATCGAGATCGGCGTCACGAACGACGCGAGCAACGGGCCCAACGCGATGGGGATCCACCTCTCCAACGGGGCCGCCAGGATCGACACGAACAAGATCGTCACGAGCTCCAACCCGACGCCGAGCCCGGGCGGCTCGTTCGGCATCTACGTCTTCAACTCACCGACTGCCAAGCCCATCGAGGAGAACGTCGCCTCGGGCACACCGATCGTGGGCAACACGATCACCGGCGGCGCCGGCCAGCCCTCGAACGGCATCGAGCTGCAGCGGCCCGATCGTCGCCGACATCGTGGGCAACACGATCCAGACGAGCGCGTCGCCGGGCAACGACGACGCCGGGAGCTCGGAGGCGGTCGCCGCCATCTACGCCCAGCCGAACGGGAGCACGACGCCCTCGATGGTGCGCATCATCGGCAACGCGCTCTACGGCGGGGGCAGCTCCTCGACCGGCTTCGGCGACTTCGACGGAGTGCACCTTCTCGCCGTGAAAGACGCCGTGATCGTCAATAACCTCATCTACGGCGGGTACCACGGCCAGGACGCCGGCCAGCAGGGCTCGGCCTACGGGATCCGGCTCGACGCGTGCGCCTCGCCCGTCGTCGAGGCGAACACCATCTTCACCGGCTTCCCGACCATGAACGGCAAGGCGCGCGCCCTGGCCTTCGACACGGGGTCGGGTGACGAGACGACGGGGGCGCGGATCGAGAACAACATCCTCGCCGGCGGGGGCGTCTCCGACTTCGGGTTCTCGGTCGACTCGAGCTGCAAGACGCAGCTCGCGTCGTTCCAGAACAACCTCTTCATCGGGTTCAACGGCGGCACCGCTACCGGGCCGGGCGCCTGCGACGACGCCGGGCCCGGCACCGTGCACGACGTCACCGGCGCCGGCCACATCGTCTCGCCCGCGGCGTACTCCAGCAACGTCATCATGACCGGGGAGTGCAGCCCATCCGACCTCGACGCCGGGAGCTGCATTCCCACGCCGGCCTGCACGTGGGTCGACGGCGGCGCCGACTCCAGCCCGTGCCTCGCGGCCCTGTTCCCGATGTGGGGGACGGACGGCTACGCGGCATGGCAGGACAAGCAATGGGCACCCGCCGCGTCCAGCGAGCTGTGCCGGGTCCTCCGCGGGGGGCTGGACCTGTCGACCACCGACGCCGGCTACCCCGTGACCAGCGACTACTTCGACGCCGGGCGGGGCCCCAACCCCACGATCGGGGCCGTCGAGGTCCCCGTGGACGCCTCGACCTGCAACTGACCCACCCTGTGCCAACCATGACCGCCACATCGGTCACGCTCCCCGCGATGCCGTGCTTTTCCGTGGCCTCGGTACAATCGTGGGAGCTGGCACGCTCCATGATGAGCCACCCCTCGTGATGATGAACGCCTCCCGCATCCTCCTCGCGCTCGGCCTCGCCCTCTCCCCCCTCGCCTGCACCGCGACCATCGTCGGCGGCGGCACCGGCGCCGACGGCACCGCTGGGAGCTCCACCACCAGCAGCAACCCGAGCGGCGGCGACCCGTCCGGCGGCAACCCGACGCCCGTCGACCCGCCCGCGCCCGCCTCGCCCACCGCGATCGCCTACTCGGCCGCGGCGCTCGACGCGTGCATCAACCAGATGAACAGCTCGGGGTCCACCGGGACCAGCTCCAGCGGCGGCCCGGACGTGGGCACGCTCTTCCTCACGGTCGGGAGCCCCACCTCCTGCACCTGTCCCTTCACCAGCGGCGACTGCGGGACCTGGGAGGTGACCATCGGCCTGACCCCCGAGAGCCAGCAGGCCGGCACCGTCATCGAGCTGACGGACAGCACGAACAGCACCTTCGGCGAGTCGGCCCCGTCGGAGCCCTCGTCGACACTGTGCGAAGGCGGCGGGGGCAGCTTCATCGGGGGCACGCTCGAGAATCGTGTCCATCGACGAGAGCCAGGTGACGTTCACTCTGAGCGGCACGATGCCGCTCGATTTCGGCTTCGGCAGCGCCGACGGGACGTACACCGCGACGCGCTGCCCCTGAACTTTCGAGGTCGACGCGAGCACCTTCGCGTTGTCGGTTCCGGAGAATCTGGCCAACCCCCTTCCGGAGAGTCTGGCGGTGCCACATCGCACCGGGGGCGGAGCCGATACGTTACGGTCGGCGGGGCCGGGCCGTGATGGCCCAACCTTTCCCTTCCCGCGAGGCGCGGTGTAGAGTTCCGCATCGTGCCGGCTACGAACCTCGATGCTGCGTACCACGCCCTCGATCTCGCGCCGATCGGCCCAGACGATCCGGTGTATGTGGAGCCCAGCGTCCAGGTCGGCAAGCGCCACCTGCCCCCGCTCGCCCGGCTGCGGGCGCAGCTCCTCAAGGCGACCGAGCGAGACAGGTTCTTCCTCTCCGGGCACATCGGCAGTGGCAAGAGCACGCAGCTCAAGCGCCTCCTGGCAGAGCCAGACGTCTTGCAGAGGTTCTACATCGTCACCTACGAAATCGAGCCGCAGCAGCGCCCGAGCCTCTCCTCGCACGAGCTCCCTGTTCCTCATGGCCGCGCAGCTCCACGCGCGGGCGAGCGGGGACGCGACGCTGGTGAAGTTCGAACGCTCCGAGCGGTGGCTCGCCATCCTCAAGCGGCTCGACGCGGCGCTCTACGGCGCGGCCGGCGTCCATACCACGGGCGGCAAGTTCGGCCTCTCATTCGACCTCTTCTTCCTCAAGCTCACGCAGGAGCTGGCCGTGCAGGAGGGGCGGCGGCGCGAGTTCCGGCAGTTCTCCGAGTCCCAGGGGAGCGTGCTCGTCGAGCTGATCGACGCGCTGGTCGAAGATCTCGGAACGGCGCTGGTCCACGCCGGCCTCCCGCACCGCGTGCTGATCGCGATCGACGACCTGGAGAAGGTCCAGAAGAACGAGCAGCTGCAGGAGATCTTCGACACCAACCTGGGCGCGCTCCTCGCCCCGCGCGTTCCCATCCTGGTCACCGTGCCGCCCTCGATCACCTTCGGCGGCTCCGCCAGCCCGCTCGGCTCGAAGGTGACCCACCTCCGCCCCATCCAGGTGCTGAGGAAGACCGATGCCGCCGATCCCCTCGGCGCAGAGGACCGGGAGGGTGTGGACACGATGGTCCGCATCTTCGATGCGCGCGTTGGGCCGGGGATCATCGACCCCGCAGTGGTGCGAGAGGCCGCGGTGTTCTCCGGCGGGGTGCTCCGCGACTTCTTCAGCCTGCTGCGCTTCTCCATCCTCCAGGCGCAGATCTACAAGCAGGCGACCGTCGACCCCATCGCCTGGGAGGACACCCTCACCGAGGAGAAGAATCGGCTCGTCGCCGGGCTCTACCCGCCCGACAAGGAGGCGCTCCGCGCCGTCCGTGAGGCCCACGCGCTCGCCGACGCCGGACAGCTCGACTACGCGCGGCGCTCGCTGGTGATCGAGCACAACCACGACGGCACCTGGTGGGAGGCCGCCCCCATGCTGTGGGAGTGGCTGGCGAAGTGAGCCCCGCCGCTCGCCGGCTCCGGCGCGCGGACGAGCAGCAGCTCGAGGTGGCCAGGGTCGCGCTCGGGCGCGGGCGGTTCGTGGTCGTGGTGGCCGCCGCGGCGGACTGGCCGCTCGTCGTGGAAGCGCTCGGCGTCGAGCCCGTCGGGGCTTCCGGCTGGAGACCGACGACGACGTGATGCGGATGTTCGCCTCGTCCGCCTGCGAGGGGCAGGGCGTCGTCGTCCTCCACGTCGACGAGCGGGCGGAGGGAGCGATGGCGGCGCTGAACCTCCACCGCGACAAGCTCCAGCGCGGGAGCTGCCGCTTCCTCCTCCACCTGACCGGGATCGAGGCGTACCGCCGCTTCCTGCACGACGCGCCCGACGCCTACTCGGTGCGCGACGCGACGGCCGTCGTCGAGGGGAACGAGGAGGCCGTCAGCGTCAGGTTCGCGCCTGACGCGGAGTCGGACGCCGACATCGAGCGCCGGATCGAGCAAGAGCGCTCTGCCACAACGCTCAAATATCTCGGGGACGCATTGCGCAGGAGGGGGCGCTGGAAGCTCGCCAATCGTGCGTATGACAGCGGTATCGCGCTCCTTTCGTCGAAGGAGCTGCTGTCTCCGGACGAACGGGCTATGCTCGCGGGGCTCCACGTCTGGCGCCATCTCGACACCGACAGGGAGAACGCCCACCGTCACATCCAGGAGGCCAATCGAATCTTCGGCCCGCTGCGGGAGCAGCACCAGCTTGAGTACATCAAGCTCCTCGGGTGGCAGAGAGATTATTACGGAGCGGATATCCGTTCGATGCGCGAGGCCATCCGTCTCGCGGAGCAAATGACTCCGCCCGACGCCGATCTCGTCTTGAGCGAGGTCGCCGGCCTTGCAACGGCCTGCTGGGAGCGAGAGGACATCCGCGGTGCTCGCAGCACGCTTGACAGGGTGAAAGTCCCGTGGTGGATCCGCGGGGAGGCGCGTTACGGAGTGGAAGAGGCTCGAAGCCAAGATCCTGCAACACGAGGGACGCTGGGGGGAGGCCCGCACCAAGCTGGAGAACGCTCTCGCCGACAGCGTGGCGCTACCTCGCTCGTGGGCGGAGACGTTCGGCCGACAATTGGCCATGCTCCTGTTTCATCAAGGGGAGCCCGAGGCCGGTCTGCAAGTCATTGCAAACTTCGACTCCAAATGGGCCGCCAACTTCCGTCTCATGGTGCGCCGATGTCAGGGGGAGCTCGATGCTTTCCGCGATCTCCAGGCACCTTCGTATGTGCCTCCGCTCGACGAAGACCTCCCTGGGGCGCTCGCCTCCTGTCGCGAGGATGCAAGCATGACCCGGCTCGCGGTTCGCGCCGGCATCCTCCCGCAGGGGAGCCTCCAGCGCATGGACGCGGCCATCGCCGCGCTCGCGGCGTACGTCGCCCGCGTCGCGCACACCAATCCTCCCTGGTCGCGCATCGACGCCGAGTTGCTCGTCGCCGACCAGTACCTGGCGCGCGCGGGCGAGGTGCCGGAGGCGTTCGAGCCTGCGGAGCGCGGGCTCGCGCGCGCGCGCCAAGGCGCACCCGAGACCATCGCGAAATGTGCCCGTCGGGTCGTGGTCGCGGCCCTCCGGTCTGGAGCGGCGGAGAGGGTCGACCCGTTGCTGCAGGTCGACACATTGCTGGAGGAAGCCGCCCAGGCGGCCGAGGCCCATCACTTGTCCGGGGAAGCCGCGCACATCGCCGGTCTCCGGGTGTGGCGAACGGCCCAGCAGGGCCGCGCCGTCGACGTCGCCGAGAAGGCGATGGAGCAGGCCATCAATCGCGCGGGCAGCGTCATCGTCAAGGTCAGTGTGCTCCTTCACACCGGTCGTGGCACCGGGCGGCGTGATTTGGTCGCGCGCGCCCGTCGTCTGGCCCGAACGCTGCCATGCCCCGTATTGGAGGGGGAGTGCCTGGAGGCGCTCGGCCTCATGGATGCGGCTCGCGAGCGTTACCTGGCCGCCGGGCTCCGGCTCCACGCGATGGCCTTGGAACGGGATCCGACGCCCCCGCCCATTGGTGCTTGATCCGGACCGCGTGGGCTCCCACGACCTGATTGTTTTCAGGGCCGCGCGCTCGCGGGTCGCCACCCGCCCGCTTTCGCGTATCCTCCCCGCCCGGAGGTGCGCTTCCGCGCCGACGTCCAGTGCCGACGAAGCCCGAGAGAGCCCGCACCCGCAGGCGCAAGCCCACCACGACGGAGGACGAGATCCGCGTCGTCGGCGCGAAGGGGCTGCCCTTCCGCGACGCGTACCACGCCTTCCTCCGCGTCCGCTGGTCGGTCGCCCTCGGCGTCATCGTCGCCACGTACCTCGCGCTCAACGCCTGCTTCGCCGAGGCCTACATGGTCACGGGCGGCGTCGCCCACGCGCGGCCCCACGTCTTCTCCGACGCGTTCTACTTCAGCGTCCAGACCATGGGCACGATCGGCTACGGCGCGATGTTCCCGGAGACGCCCGCCGCCAACGTGCTCGTCGTGATGGAGTCGGTGACCGGCCTGCTCGTCACGGCGCTGGCGACCGGCGTCGTCTTCGCGAAGTTCTCGATGGGCACCTCGCGCATGGTCTTCGCCCACCACGCCGTCATCGGCCCCATGGACGGGGTGCCCACCCTCATGTTCCGGCTCGGCAACGAGCGCTCGAACCGCATCATCGAGGCCACCGTCCGCGTCTCCATGGTCCGCACGGAGCGGACGCGGGAGGGCGTGCTCTTCTACCGCATGTACGACCTCACGCTCACCCGCGAGCGCTCCCCCGTCCTCTCGCGGTCGTGGACCGCCATGCACTGCATCACCCCGTCGAGCCCGCTCCACGGGCAGACCCCGGCGACGCTGAAGCGCGACGAGGTGGAGCTCTTCATCACGGTGAGCGGCACGGACGACACCTCGCTCCAGCTCGTCCACGCCCGCCACAAGTACACCGACGAGGCGATCGCCTGGGGCGCGCGCCACGCCGACATCCTCTCCGAGGCCCCGGACGGCGTGCTGGAGCTGAACCTGAACCGCTTCCACGAGATTGTGCCGACGAGCCCGACGGCCGACTTCCCGTATCCGACGTGAGCGGGGCCTACGCCTCCTCCGCGACGAGCACGCGGTTCCGCCCCCCGGTCTTCGCGCGATAGAGCGCGAGGTCGGCGGCCTTCAGCACGTCCGTCGCCGTGGCGCCGTGCGCGGGGAAGCTCGCGACGCCGAGCGACGCGCTCATGAACCGGATCGTCTCGTCGCCGAGACCTCGACGCACATCGCCTCCACCTTGGCGCGCCACGCCTCGGCGCGATCGCGCGCCTTTTCGTGCCCGAGATCGGGGAGGATCACCACGAACTCCTCGCCGCCGTAGCGGCAAACCACGTCCTCGCGCCGCACGCCGCCCCTGAGGGCCTCGGCGAAGCTCTTGAGCACGGCGTCGCCGGCGGCGTGCCCGTGCGTGTCGTTTAGCCGCTTGAAATGATCGAGATCGATCATGACGACCGACACGCTCGCGCCCGTGCGCTTCGCGCGGTCAATCTCGCGCCCCAGCGCCCCATCCATGTACCTGCGGTTGAAGAGGCCCGTGAGCGGGTCGCGGACGGCGAGCTCCGCGACCTCGAGCTCGAGCAGCTTCCGCTCCGTGATGTCCCGCGAGACGGAGATGACGCCGAGGGTGCCCCCCGCCGGATCGCGGTACGGGGCCTTGGTGGAGAGGAACGTCCTCGGCTCGCCGTCGTTCACGATGTGCTGCTCGAAGACCCGCGCGCCGCCGGAGGTCATGATCTCGCGGTCGTTCGCCATGACGACGCCGGCGGCCTCCGGCGACATCAGCTCCGCGTCGGTCCGGCCGAGGATCTCCGTGGTGGCCCGCCGGAAGTAGGAGGCCAGGGCACCGTTGGCGAGGAGGTAGCGCCCGTCGCAATCCTTCACGCCGATGAGATCGCTCGTGCCGTCGACGACGGCCGAGACGAGGATCGTGCTCCGCTCGAGCGCCTCCTGCGCGACCCTGCGGCGCCGGTTCTCGCGCTCCAGCGACACGTAGAACGCGCCGACGAGCAAGAGGCCGATCACGCCCCCGAGGACGACGGCGGTCTGGACCAACTGCGCCGTGGCGAGCGCGTGCGCCTCGCGCAGATGGAGCAGGTGGAGCTCCTCGGCCAGCATCGCCTCGAAGACGGCGCGGACGTCGCTCGCCACCGCGACGCCGCGCCCCTGGATGGCGCGCTGCTCGTCGCGCGAGGCCTGCGTCATAGCTCCCACCGCGGCAGATCGAGCCCCTCGCGCAGGATGGAACGCGCGCTCCTGGATCATCGGCCGGAGCTTCGCGACGCGGACCCGCTGCGAGGGGTTGTCCATCGTGAGCTGCCCGACCTCGTCGAGGGAGCGCTCGGCCTCGGCGATCCGCGCCTCCATGAGATCGCGCTCGGCCGGGTCGAACGAGATGCGGTAGCCGCGCCGCAGACCGTCGGCGCCGAGCAGCGCCACGCGGGTCACCTCGATCGTCTCGATGACGACGTGCGTGTGCTCGTTCAGCTCCGAGTCGACGTGGAGCTGCGCGAGGCGCTGGTACGCGACGCCCATGACGCCGGCGAGGAGCGCGAGGGCGAGCACGATGCCCAAGCGGCGGGTTGCGCCGCGACTTCCTCCGCCGGGGCGGGGTGCCAGGAAGGCGTCCATGAGGGCGATCGCCGATGGTACGACCTCTGGACGAGGACGGTCGAGGTGCTGTGCGCTCCCCGACGCCTTGCGTCACGGCGCGGACCTCGACGGCCCTCATCGCCCCGAACGAGCCCCTTTTCTTCCACCTCGCCGTCTGCCACACCTTGCACGTGGGCAAGAGCACCCTCGGCCGCGTCGTCGATCCCGGCGCGCTCTCCGCATGCGGTGGCCCGCGCGCGCGCCTCTCGATCGAGGTCCCCGAGGCCTGGCTCGCCGAGGGCGCCGACGTCGCCGTGACCGCGCCGGCGCGCCTCGTCTGCGCGCGCTGCGACGGCGGGGGCTGCGAAGGCTGCGCGCGGAGCGGCGCCCTGCGCTCGCCGGAGGGCGACCGGGTCGTCCACGCCTCCTTCCCGCCGGCGCCGCGTCCTCCCGGCCCGCGCGCGCTCGCCCTGCGCATCCCCCACCCGTTCGGCGCCGGGCACGCCATCGAGCAGCTCCTCCTCGAGCTGCGCCCCGGCGCGGCCCCCTCGGCGTGCGTCGAGCGCGTGACGACGCCCGCCCGTACGCCGATCGGCCCCGGAGCGCCTCCCAGCCTGCGGCTTCCCTGGGCGCTGATCGCCGCCTCCGTCGTCGCGGCCGTGCTCTTCTGCTTGCTCGGCCGGTGATAGCATCGGCCGCATGCGCTTCCGCGGCCCCGCCTCGCGTCCCTTCCTCGCCCTCTCGATCGCCGCCCTCGCCGGCTGCGGCGGGAGCAACCAGACCCAGGGCAGCGGCACCGGAGGGAGCGGCAGCAGCAGCACCGCCGCCTCCAGCAGCAGCGCCACCACCGCGTCCAGCAGCACGGGGACGGGGGGCTCGGGGGGCTCGGGGGGCAGCGGCGGCGGCGCCACCGTCGACAGCATCCTCTCGTCGCTGCCCCAGTCTTGCGCGTTCAGTTGCGCCGCGTGCCCCGAGCCCGAGACGCCCTTCGCCTGCCCGACGCTCGACGCCTGGGACAAGCTCCCCCACGACGCGGCCTGCGACTGGGACGGCAAGACGTACCCCCCCGTCACGCAGGGCAAGTGCACGGTCAGCGCGCCGACGGGAGACGCGGCGCAGCCGGCCGGGCCGCTCTCGGGCGGCGGGCTCGTGCTGCCGGACGGGAGGCGCATCCAGCCGGCGGGGGTCGACTACGTGTTCGCGGAGGCGGACCTGCAAGGGGGCTACCCGATGAACGTGCTGCCGCTCACGGGCACGCACTTCGCCCTCGTCTCCGACGGCGGCATCCAGGACAACGCCCTCCGCCTCGTCGACGTGAACGCCCTCGCGGCGGGCAGCGCGCCCGTCGCCTCGTACACCCCCTTCCACGAGCCGACCTCGATCTTCTGGGGCCTCGCCTGGCTGCCGCCGAGCGCCGCGCTCGCCTCGGGCGGCGGCGACGGCAACGTCTACGCCTTCGACGTGGACACGACGGCAGGCACGCTCGCGCGCGCCGGCTCGCGCGACATCACGGTCGGCACCGGCGACGACGGCTCGCCCTACTACGTCGGCCCCGTCGCGGTCACGCCCGACGGGCAGAAGCTCGTCGTCGCGCCGTCCGACCACGCGACCGAGCTGCGCATCTACTCCCTCGGGACGTCGGACTACGGCACGCAGCTCGGCACCGTCACGGTCGGCTCCAAGCACGTCTTCGACCTGGAGCACGACCCGTTCGACACCACGGGCAACCTGTTCTACGCGACCGACACGGCGGGCGGGAAGCTGCTCGAGATCGACCTCTCGGCGGGCATGGTCACCCGCACCATCCCGCTCGCGAAGAACCCGGCGCAGATCGTCTTCCTCGACGCGACGTACGCGGTCGTGACGGAGGAGGACAACGACACGCTGGCGGTGGTGGACCGCGCCGCGGGGATGGTGACGAGCGAGGTGCCGATCTTGGACGACGGGCGCGCCGCACGGCGCCGAGCCGAACGCGATCGCGTACGACGCGACCAACGAGCTGCTCTACGTCACGCTCGCGGGCGTCAACGCGATCCAGGTCTTCGAGGTCGCGGCCGGCACGCCGCCCACGCTCACGCCCACGGGCCGCGTGCCGACCGCGTGGTGGCCCACGGGGGTGATGGTGGATCCGGACGGCTCGCTGGTCGTGATCACCGGCAAGGGGCACGGCACGGGCACCGACGACAAGCAGTACACGTGGGGGAACGGGGACATCACCGAGAGGATGCACGGGAGCATCCAGTACGTCTCGAGCGCCGAGCTCGCCGAACCTCTCGACGCTGACCACGACGGCCGACCAGGGCTACCAGCTCGGGCAGCTCACGGGGCAGGCGACCGTGACGTGCCCGAGCGGCGCCGACGACTTCCCCATCCCCCAGGACGACACGAGCGGGCCCTCGAAGCAGATCAAGCACGTGATCATGATCGTGCGCGAGAACAAGACGTACGACGGCGTGCTCGGCGACCGGAAGGACCTCGGCAACGGCGACCCGTCCCTCATCATGGCCTCGAACGCGACGCTGCAGGGCCAGATCTGGCAGAACGCCCGCGCCATCGCCGCGGGGTTCACCAACTTCGACAACTTCTACACGGACGCGGAGCAGTCGATCCAGGGCCACACGTGGACGGTCTTCGGCCGCACGACGGACTTCATGGAGCGGACGTGGCTGACCATCTGGGGGCGCGGGACGCGCAACGTCGGGACGGACGCGGAGGAGGTCGACATGCCCGAGGAGGGCGGGGTCTTCCAGTGGCTGAGCGGGGCCGGGGTGAGCGTGACGGACATGGGCGAGATCGTCGGCGGCTACCAGCTCGACACGAGCTACCCGGGCCTCGTCTACGCGCAGAACACGCCGGACACGCAGAAGTCCTGCTACGCGGGCGGGCACCTCCGCCTGCGCTGCGACCTCGCTTCGTTCACGTACCTCGTGCAGCCGAACGACCACACGTACGGCGGCTCGGCCGGCCAGGCGGCGCCCGAGGTGATGATCGCCGTCAACGACGAGGCGAGCGGGATGCTGCTCGACGCCCTCTCCCACAGCCCGTACTGGAAGGACTCGCTCCTCATCATCACCGAGGACGACCCGCAGGACGGCGGCGACCACGTCGATCTGCACCGCTCGCTGCTCTTCCTGGCCTCGCCCTGGGTGCGGCGCGGCTACGTGAGCCACGGGCACTACGACATGGGGAGCGTCTACAAGCTCGTCGCCCACATCTTCGGCGTCCCGTACAACAACGCGATGATGGAGAACGCCATGCTCCCCATCGACGCGTTCACCTCGACGCCGGATTACACCCCGTTCACGTACCAGCCGCGCGTGGTGAAGGCGCCGTGCAACTCCGCCACCGGGATGCACGCGAAAGAGGCCGAGCGCTGGGAGTGGGACGACCTCGACGACCAGCCGGGGCTGAGCCAGCAGATCATGGAGATGATGCGGGAGCCGCAGGAGGCGCGCGGCGTGACGGCGGTGCGCTGAGGGGGGCGCGGCGCCTACTGCTTCGTCATGACGGTCACCTCGTCCTTGGTGTAGTCGTAGAGCGTCAGCGTGCCGTTCGAGTACGTGTAGGGGTCCACCAGCTCCCCCGCCGTGCTCGCGGGACAGGTGCCGTCGAGCGTCAGGGTCGTGCCCGAGGTCGAGTACGTCCCCGTGATCTCGCCAGGCCCGATGAGCAGCGTGAAGGTCCCCTGGCTCGCGTCGAAGATGATCATCGACTGGTGCATGCCGCTGGGGCTGTAGTTCGTGGAGCCCTGGTAGTAGAGCTGCGCCGTCTGGTAGTACGTCCCCGAGGCGATGGTCCCGCCCTGCGCCGTCGACATGGGGGGCATCGGCTGGCTGGTGTCGTCCGTGTCGCCGGTGATCGGCGCGCTGTCCGTGACTCCGGTGCAGCCGCCCGAGCTCGAGCTGCTGCTCGAAGCGCTGGTCGATGAGCTGCTCGCGCTGCCACCCGTCCCCGCGCCGGCGCTGCCCCCGGTCCCGGCGCTCGCGCTGCCGCCCACGCCGCCGCTCGACGACGAGGTCGAGGACTTGCCGGAGGAGGCCGACGAAGTGCTGCCGGCCGGCGTCCCGGAGGACGCGGCGTGGCCGCCGGTGCCCGCGCCGCCCGTTCCACCGCCGCCGCCGCACCCAGCGCTGCCGGCGAGGGGCATCGACGCCAGCGCGGCCATCATGAGCATCCGACGAATCTCTCGTTGCATGAATCCTCCGGGTTCGAACGAGCCGCGCCTCCTGCGGCCCTCCAGAGGTCAAAACGAGGTGCCCAGCCAATCCGTCAGACAGAAATGAGGAGAACCCCGGGCGTCAGCCCGGTGACCGGAGCCTCGCGCGTGAGCACGCGCGGCAGGTCAGCGCCCAGCGCTGGGCGATGCGGATCCGACGACGACCTCGTGGGCGACGGCATCCAGCAGGTGGCCGCATGACGCAGCGCATCGACCGGCGATGCGTCGCGCAAGCAAGCCGGCAATTCTCACCGGCATCTCGGTGATTCTCACCCGAGCCTCGGCAAATGTGACCCGACCAAGGTGATCCTCACCCGAGCCTTGGTAGATCTGACCCGAGCCTTGGTAGATCTGACCCGAGCCTTGGTAGATCTGACCCGAGCCTTGGTAGATCTGACCCGAGCCTTGGTAGATCTCAACCGACCCAAGGAAGATCTCAACCGACCCAAGGAAGATCTCAACCGACCCAAGGAAGATCTCAACCGACCCAAGGAAGATCTCAACCGACCTAGACCCGGCGTAGCCTTCGCCCTCGACTTCACGGCCTTCTTCGCCTTCGCTCCCGCCCGCCTTCAGCTCCGCCTCGCCCGGTGACGGGGAGGGCGCGGTCGAGCCGAGCGGCCTCTACCCGCGTGGTACGCTCGCGCCGGTGTGGCTCACGGACGACGAGGTGCGGGCCCTCTCCAGCGGCCGGGTGCGGAGCCCCGAGAGCTACGGCTACCTCACGTACCTGCCCGAGGAGGACGGGCTCTACTGCACGCGGATCTTCGGCCCGGTGTCCTGGGAAGAGAGGGATCTGCAAGGCATTCCGCGCGACGATCGGCGGGAGCGCTCCGGGCACCTGGAGCTGCCCGAGCCCGTGCCCCGGCGCGACGGCCCACCGCGGCGCGTGATCCTCGTCGTCCCGCCCGCGTGGCGGCGCTTCCGCCTGCTGACGGCCGAGGAGCACCGCGCCCACGCGCGGGCGCGCCGCGCCGAGCTGCATCGACCTCGCCGCCGGGGATGACTGGCCCTACGGCGACCCCTTGGAGGATCTCCTCGCCGAGGAGGGCCTGCTCGACCCGGCGGCGATCGAGACCCTGGGCGAGGGCGCGATCGAGCCTCCGCTGAACATGGCGTACCGCGCGATCGTCAACCATGCGCACAGGCTGCGTCGGCTCACGGAGCTGGACGCGCCGCCGGCCGTGCTGGAGACGTCGAGGGCCTCGCTGCGCTCCGCCTGCGACCGGCTCGACGTGGAGTCCGCCGGACCGAGGGGCTGCCGGAGGCGGTCCTTCGGGCGGCGCTCGGCCTGTCGGCGCCGGCCGCGTAGACCTGAGCCGCTCACTCCCCGCCGCGCGAGACCGGGAGCGTGGGCCGACGACCTGCGTCCGGCCGGCGTCATCGAAGCCTGCGGCCGCCCAGGCAGGCCCCTCACCGAGGATGCCCACGATGAACACCCCTCCTCTCGCGTCGTGCACGTTCGTTTCCGTCTTCCTCGCCGTCGCGGCGGCCGCCGGTTGCGGCGGGGGCAGCACGGGCACGGGCGCGAGCAACATCCTGAGCACCGAGCAGATCTCCATGGGCGCCGGGCTCTACGAGGGCGCCTGCGCGAAGTGCCACGGGGCGCTCGGGCAGGGGACGGCCAAGGCGCCGGCGCTGGTGGGCCCAAAGGCGCTGCCGCTGGATCCTCCGCCGGGCGCCCATGTGCGCACGACGCAGTTCCACACCGCCAAGGACGTGCTCGACTTCATCCGGACCAGGATGCCGGCCGACCGTCCCGGCTCGCTCCAGGAGGGTCAGTACGAGGCCATCCTGGCCTTCGCCCTCCACGCGAACGGGGTCGACCTCCACGACATGATGCTGACCGACGAGGACGCGTCGACGTTCGTGCTGCACTGACGTCCACCCCGTCACAGATCGTTCGGGCGGCACGACCGTATCAGCAGCCATGCCGCGCCCCCTCCCCCGCCGGCTGCTCGCCGGCACCCTCGCCTCGATCCTCTCCGTCCCTGCCCTCGCCTCCGCCGAGGTGACGACCCGCCTCCCGCCCGCGCGCGGCGGCGTGGTGGTCGTCGACCGCGACGCCTACGTCGCCTACGTGGCCGACGCGGACGACGCGGCGCTCCACCGCGTCAATCTGCTCTCGGGCGGCGTCGCCAGCACCCCCCTCCCCTGCGCTCCCGAGCAGCTCGCGCTGCTCCCGGTGGGCGCAGACGAGGCGAGGACGCGCGTGGCGGTGGCGCTCCGGGGCTGCAACCGCGTGGCGGTGGTCGACGTGGGGCCCGATGGGGAGGGCAGCGTGGCCGCCTCGGTCGAGGTTCCGGCGGAGCCGTGGGGCCTCGCCGTCACGCCGCGGGGCGAGATCCTGGTCACGTCGGCCTGGGGCCACGCGCTCACAGGGCTCGACGGCGAGACGCTCGCGACGCGCTTCACGGTCGACCTCGCGCGGGAGCCGCGCGGCGTGGTCGTGAGCCGCGACGGGCGGCGGGCGTTCGTCACGCACGCCACCGGCGACGCGATCAGCGCGGTGGAGCTGGTCGCCGAGGGGTCCGGGGAGGGGCCGCCCACCGTTCGGCGCCTGCCGGGCCTCTCGCCGAGGTACCGGAACGACGTGGACCGGGCCATCGGCGGGCGCACGGAGCACCCGGCGGTGTCGCTCGCCTTCGCGGCGGCGATCAGCGAGAACGGCGCGCGCCTCTTCGTGCCGCACGTGGCGGTGCAGAACGGTCAGGAGGCGGTGACGATCGTGCCGGGGGGCTACGGCGGGGTGTCCATCGAGGAGGACACGACCGTGGCCTCGGTCGCGGTGCTCTCCGTGGAGAGCGGCGAAGTGGTGGCGCCGCCGATGCCCGCCACGCCCATCTCCGGGACGTCGTTGCCCGCGGTCGCGCCGGCCGGGGCGCCCTGTCGCCAGCCCACCGCCGCCGCCGTCCTCGGCGATTCGCTCTACGTCACCTCGTACGGGACCGGCGAGCTGGTCGAGCTTTCCGCGCGATCGCTCGACCCCGCCCTCGCCCCGGTCCGCACCTTCCGCGTCGGCGACGGCCCCGCCGGCGTCGACGTCGACCCGGCCACCCGCGTCGCCGTCGTCTACAGCCGATTCTCCCACGAGATCTCAATCGTGGGCCTGGACGCCGGCACGGTGGAGACGTTCCCCATCGCCCGGGATCCGCTCGACGCCGACGTCGCCGCCGGCCGCCGCCTCTTCCACGACGAGCAGGACCGGCGCATCTCGCGCGACGGGCGCGCCTGCGCGACCTGCCACCCGGACGGCCGCGACGACGGGCTCGTGTGGAGGCTCGGCGCCGGGCCGCGGCAGACGCCGACGCTGGTGGGGAGGCTGGACCACGGGCCCTACGGCTGGCAGGCCAAGCACGACAAGCTCGAGGACAACGTGCGCGAGACGATCGGGCGGCTCGGCGGCACGGGCCTGCCCGCCGATGCGCTCGCCGAGCTCACCGCGTACCTGCGGCACGGGCTGCAGGCGCCCGCGCGGCCGGCGCCCGCCGACACCGCCGCGGTCGCGCGCGGCAGGGACCTGTTCGAGTCGGAGGCGGTCGGCTGCGGCGGGTGCCACGTCCTCGAGCAGGGCACCAGCGACCGGCGCCTCCACGACGTCGCGTCACGCTCGAAGCGCGACGAGACGGCCTCCTTCCGCACCCCGCCGCTGCTCTTCGTGGCGGGGACGGCGCCCTACTTCCACGACGGCCGCTACCCGACGCTGGAGGCGCTGCTCGACGACAACCTGGACCGCATGGGCTCGACCAGCCAGCTCTCGCCCCAGGACAGGGGCGCGCTCCTGGCCTTCCTGAGGACGCTATGAGAACCGCTCCCGCGCTGCTCCTCCTCGCCGTCGGCCTCGGCTGCAACACGCCCCATCCCCCGCCGGCCCAGCCGGCGCCGGCGCCGGAGCCCGCCCCGGTGGCCGAGCCCCCCGTCTCCGTGGCCGCGCCCGAGCCGGCAACCGCGCACGCCCCGCGCCCGGCCCAGGCGATCCGCACGACCGACGGCGCGGTGCCGAAGGACTTCAGCGTGCGCGTGGAGCACCCCTCGCCGTGGACCTTCCGGGTGGGCGTCGCGCGGAGTGGGTTCCTCGTCGCCCTGCGGCGCGGGCAGGAGCGGGCCGCGGGCGACTCGGTCGCGCACATCGGAACGACGGGGGAGCCAATCGTCTGGGAGACGACGCAGCTCGACACGCTCGAGACCACGCGGGGCACGATCGAGGTCGACGAGGGCGGCAAGCCGCGCGTGGCGCTCGCCGAGCCGCCCGCCACGGCGGCGGAGGAGACGAGGCTCGGCCACCGCTGCCGGGCGCACGAGGACGGCGCGGGCGGCTTCGCCGTCGTCTGCCGTGTCGGCACGCTCATCGCGGTCCGGAACCTCGCCGGCGGCCCCCCCCTCGCCGGCGTCACGACGGCCCACCGCGACGAGGCCACGTTCCTGCGCTTCGATCTGCCGGCGCAGGCAGGGCACCCCGACGCGTTCGCGGCCGCCTACGCCTACCGCAGCGCCCACGTCGTGCTCCGCGCGGAAGCGAGCCTCGTGCCGGGGGAGGAGCGGCCCGCGCTCGCGCTCCTCTCGGCCGAGCGCGATCAGCCCGTGCAGCCGGTGATGCGCTTCGGGAGACCGATGCCTCGCCGCGAAATGCCCGTCGTGGACCTGGAATTCTGACACGCCCGGGGTTCTATACGAGCCCGACAATCGCGCAGGCGAGGAGCGGCGCGCCCGTGAGCGCGCAGGCGGCGAAGGCCAGCGCGTCGAGCAAGGCCAGGCGTTCTCGGACGCGCGCGAGGATCGCCTCGCGATCCCCGCAGGCCACGCGGGCGCCGCCCGGGGCGTCGGCGCGGTAGGCGCCCCCCGAGACCAGCGCGCCCGGGAACACGACCACGGGCCCCTCGGCGAGCGCCTGCCCGGGGGCGACGCGCACGGGGGGCTCGCCGTCCCCGAAGCGCACGAGCCCGCTCGCCTCGAGCACGCCCTGGCGCCCCGCCTCGATCGCGCGCAGATCGCGGGCCGCGCGCCGGCGAACGAGGAGGAGCGCGCCTGCGAGGGCGAGGCCGAGGGCCGCGCACACGAGCCAGCCGTGCGGGGGGCTCAGGTGGTCGGCGATGTCGGCGACGTGCACGTCCCGCGAATCGAGGTCGGGCCCGCGGTAGGGTCGCGCCCAGCCGCTGTCGACGACCCAGATGTCGTGGGCCGCGTCGCGGTGGACCTCGATCGCCCTGTCGGACGGGACGCGCTCGTGGCTCACGCGCTTCGCGGAAGCCGCGTCGGGCTGCGAGGCGCGCAGCAAGGTCGCGTCGCACTCGTTCGCGATGCACCTCCGCCGGAGGACCACCGGGCCCAGGCGATCGTCGTAGACGCGGACTGTCTCGGACTGCGCTCCCGGGCCGGACAGCGGGCTTTCGGCGGCTCGCTGGACGGCCACCGGATAGCCCGAAGCGGCCGTCACGCGCGCGACGACGGGCAGGGACGCGACGTAGCCGTCGGACTCGGGGAAGCGCCCGGCGCGCACGGACGACGCGGCGACGAGCCCGGCGCTCACGGCCACCGCGGCGACGGCGAGCCAGCGCGTCCTCCGCGCCAGCGCCGCCGGCGCGCCTCCGGCCACGACGGTCGAGACGAGCGACGCCAGCGCGACGAGCACGAGGATCACGGGCGGAGCCATGAGGAGGAGCGCCACGTCGCCCGTCCCGCACCGCCATCGGTCGGCGTCGACGACGGGCTGGCCGAGCGTGTACAACGCGCCCAGCAGGAGGGGGACCGAGGCGCTCGCGAGGGTGAGCGCGGAGACGGCGCGCCCGCGCGGCCCGAGCGCCCAGCGCCCGGCGCTGTCGAGCGCCGGCCACGCCACCACGAGGAGGAGCGCCGCGAGGATCGCGGCGGTGGGGATCCACGGGAGCGCGATCGCGAGGATGACGGCGCCGAGGCACACCACCGTGACGATGAGGGCCGCGATGGCTGCGAGCGCGAGGGGGCGGGCTTTGGCGGGCATGGGACCTCCCGGGGCGACGGAGCAGCATAACGCCGCGGCCGGGAGGACGCTCGCGGGCGGGCGTCAGTAGTCGTGCACCAGCGGCTGCACCTGATCGCAGGGGCGGCAGATGGCGTTCGGGATCCCGGAGTTGCGCCGCGTCCGGCCCGCGACGGCCTTGAAGACGGGGCCGCTCTTGTCCTCGTCGCACGCGATGCACGGGCTGAGCGAGCCGTCGGGCATGTTGTACGTGTCCGTCGTGGAGAGGCGAGATCTGGAGGCAGAGGCTCCGCGTGTTCGCGGTGTCGTACGCCCACGCCTGCGCGCACGGCAGGTCGAAGCCGAGCTGCTCCAGGCAGGTCACGTCGCCGCCCCCGTCCGGCCCCGCCAGGAGCCCGCACGACCTCACCGGCCCGGCGAGATCGTCGTTCTTCATGTACACCGCCAGGTTGGCGAGCGTGGAGCAGACGCCGCAGTGGCCGAAGTGGGTGACCTTGGCGCCCGCGGCGGTGGCAGCCGCCTGGGAGGGGTACGTGACGGCTGTACGGGCGCGGCTTGGCGCCCGCGCCGCCCTGCGGGAGGACGGCGCAGACGGTGCCGGGCGGGTCGTCCGGCGGCGGCGGGCTGGCGTACGGGTCCGAGGTGAGCGGCGCGTACGGTTTGGAGGGGGCCCAGTCGTCGACGAGCGACTGGATGAAGGCGGCCGAGTACACCGGCGGGACGAAGTCCTTGCCCTCGCAGACGCACTGCGGCTGGCACTGATCGGAGCCGAGGCCGGTGCTCGCGTTGGGCCGACCGAAGAGGACGGTGCACGGCCCGCCGGCGTCGCCTCCGTCAGGGGCGGCGCCGGCGTCGGGGCCGGGCGCGGTGTCGTCGGCCTTGCAGGAGGGGGTGAGGAGGGAGGCCGCGAGGGCGAGTGCGAAAAGCGGCCGGAGGGGCATGGGGACCAATCCGGCCGGCTTACGCTACTTGCCTTCGAGGATGATGAACTGCACGCGGCGGTTGCGCGCGCGGTTGGCCGCGGTGACGTTCGGCGCGATGGGCCGATCCTGCCCGTAGCCCTTCGCCACGAGCCGGCCGCCGTCGACGCCGGCGCCGACGAGCCACGTCTTCACCGCGCTGGCGCGCGCGTCCGAGAGCTGGAGGTTGTGGTCGCGCGTCCCGGTGTTGTCCGTGTGGCCCTGGATCTCCACCTTGTGGATGCCGGGGTGGGTCTGGAGGACGTCGGCGATCTCCTCCATCAGGCCGTTGGAGTCGCCGAGGATCTTGGCGGAGTCGGTCTCGAAGTGGATCTGCTTCGAGATCCGGATCTCCCTGCCCTCGACCCTCACGCTGGCCACCCTGGGCCGCTTGGTGAGCGCCATCGTCGGGCGCGAGTCCTCGCTGGCGCGGATGTCGGCCGCGGTGACGTGCGGCAGGTATCCGGAGGCCTCGGCGCGGATCATCACGGTGCCGGGGGGCAGGTCCTTGAAGGCGAAGTTGCCGCTGCCGTCGGCGGTGACCGTGATCCCCTTGCCGTTCGCGTCCGTCAGCTTGATCACCGCGCCGGAGATGGGCCCGCCGCTCTCGGCGTCGCGCACGAGGCCGAGGACGTTGCCCATCTTCGGCAGCGCCTCGAGCGGGCAGTCGACGTCGATGTAGGTCGGCCCGGAGGGCGCGGCCGGCGCGCCGGCCGGCGGGTAGACGTTGCCCGGGGCCGTCGGACCGCCCGGAGCGCCGGGGGCGCCAGGAGAACCAGGAGCGCCGGGAGGCGCGCCGAACGGGCTCGGGGGAGCCGCGCCGAACGGGCTCGGCGCGGCGCCAGGAGAACCAGGGGCGCCGGGCTGGCCGGGGGCGCCGAGCTGGCCCGGCATCGGCGAGACGCCCGGCGTGGCGGGCGCGCCGAGCGCGCTGGCCGGCGGCACGGTGGCCGTGCAGGTCCCGGGCTTGAAGCCGGAGGCCTTGATGTCGAACTTGTACGTGCCCGGCTCGAGGTTGCGCGTGACGAAGTGGCCGTCGGGGCCCGTGGCGACGGGCGCCTGGACGCCGCCCTCGAACGAGACGATCGCCTCGGCGGCGACCACCTCGTTCTTGCCCTGCTCGTGGACCAGGCCGCGCACGAACGTCTGCGGCGCCGGGACGAGCTGCGGCGGCGGCGCGGGGGGCGCGGGCGGCGTGGGGGGGGGCGGGGGCTCGCGGACGTCGTACGCATAGCCGAGGCCGAGGAAGAGCGTCCACGGAGCCTGGGGCGCCAGCTCCTCGACCCACGTGTGTACGCCGGAGGTGCCGATGTCGAAGGCGACGTGACCCGAGAGCCCGTGCAGGTAGCGCGACGAGAAGGGGTTGGTGCGGATGCCCAGCGTGAAGCGCGAGGGGATCGCCGCGAAGCCGGGCCCGCCCTGGGTCTGGGGGTCGGCGGCGTTGAAGTTGTCGAGGCCGAGGCACAGGTCGCCGTTGGAGACGCGGCCGGTGTGGCAGTAGTAGCCCTGCC
Organism: uncultured delta proteobacterium; assembly: GCA_963827955.1. Taxonomy (GTDB): domain Bacteria; phylum Myxococcota_A; class Polyangia; order Polyangiales; family Polyangiaceae; genus CAWHDJ01. The sequence goes on from CAWHDJ010000019.1 coordinate 1,204,220, forward strand.
GGTTGGAGGGGACGTCGACCGACCACTCGATGTACGGGCTGCACCCGGGAGAACGGCGCCTCGACGGCCATCTTGATCGGCACCGTGTCCACCCTGTTGATGCCCAGGCCGAAGCGCTCGATGCGGGTGATCGGGAGGCGCGTCGGGCTGGGATCCTTGGACGTGTTCGGGGTGATGCCCGCGGCCTTGGCGCGCGCCTCCTCGACGTCCTCGACCAGCTTGCCGGAGTTGTCGAGCTTGTAGCCGAAGTTCAGGAGGAACCGGAGCGGGACGCCGCCGTCGTGGGGCTTGCGCAGGTCCGCGGCGCCCATCGCGTTGAAGAACGCGCTGGTGCCCGCGCCGGAGACGCCGACGCCGCCCGTGCCGTTGAGCAGGAGGAGCTGAGCCTCGCCGCCGAAGGTGAAGACGCGCCCGAGCTTGGGCGGGTAGAACGCCTTGACGCCGAGGGTGGTGTCGCCGAGCACCTGGAGGAGCTGCGGGCTGCCCTGGTCGTCGCTCGTCGCGTAGGTGCGCAGCATCGCGTACGCCTCGAGGAACGACAGGGGCGTGACGTTGATGGCGAAGGTGCCGCCGATGCGGCTCGCGGTGTCGTCGTGGAGGCTGGTGAGGTTCGTCGGGTACTGGCCGGGGGCGGCGCAACCCTTGGTGGGCCCGCCCTGGTACGCGGTCTCGCTCGGCCGGCAGAGGAAGCTCGACGCCGTGAACCAGTCGGTGATGAAGCCGACGCGGAACGTGCCGGGCGCGCCCGAGCCCGCGTAGGCGGTGTGCAGGAGGCCGGTGGAGCCGCTCAGGTTCGTCTGTTCCATGAGCGAGAGCCAGCGCTCTTGCTGCTCATCCTCCGGCGTCTGCTCCGCGGGCGGGGCCGCCTGCTCCGCCGGCGGCGTCGCGCCGGGCTCGCCACCTTGCTCCCCGGGCGCGCCGGGGGCGCCGGGAGCACCCGGGAACGCGCCGGGAGCGGTGGCGCCGGGGGCACCGGGTGCGCCGGGGAAAGGCTGCGGCTGCGCGCCGGGCGGGAGCGCCCCGGGGGCGCCACCAGGGGCCGCGCCCGGCTGCGGGCCGAACGGGTTGGGCTGCGCGCCGGCCGGGGCCGGGCCGAACGGGTTGGGCTGCGCGCCCGGGGCGCCCGGCTGCGGGCCGAACGGGTTGGGCTGCGCGCCGGGCGGGACCTGGCCGGGGGCAGCCGGGGCCGGGCCGAACGGGTTGGGCTGGGTCGGCTGCGCGGCGGCCGGGCTGGCGAGCGCGAGGAGGCCGATGAGCGGGAGCGCGGAGAGCGCGGCGAGGCGGGTTCCATCGGCAAAGGAGGCTCTGACAAGCGTTCGCATCGATCCTCGTCCGCGAGGCTGATCCAGGGAGAAGCCCCCCAAGCGGGGCTCGTCGGACCTCGCGCGGCCGCCTTTCTATCACAGTCTCCCGCTAGCGCAGGAAACTCCCGTTGTACTTCGGGGGGGCTGCCCTACCCTTTTGCTCCCCCCTCATCCCGGTCCCGCCCCCCCCGTTAGCGGCGTGACACTCCCCCGCGCCGCCCCGACCCCATGCGCGTGAAGTAGGGCGCGTTCGGGCTCTCATACCGAACCGCGACCGCCAGGGAGCGGGTGCCAGGCCGTCGCATGCGAGGCGTTTCGACGAGCAAAGGCCTGTGGACCGCGTTGCCAGCGGGCACCCGCTCCCTGGCGGTCGCGGTTCGGCGGTTGATGCCCATGCCCCCCAACTCGCTCTCCCAGGAGGGGGCCCACGGAGGCGCGCGGCGCGGTTGGAACCCTGCTACACCGGGGACATGGCATCCCGTGGGCGGATCCTGATCGTGGACGACGAGGCGAACGCGCGGGCCGCCCTCTCCGAGATCCTCCGCGAGGAGGGGTACACCACGGAGACGGCGGCCGACGGGTTCAAGGCGCTGGGGAAGCTCGAGGAGTTCCAGCCCGACGTGGTGCTGACGGACCTGAAGATGCCCGGGCTCGACGGCATCGGGCTGATGGAGAAGGCCCAGGCGACGCAGAGCGACGCGACGTTCGTGGTGATGACGGCCTTCGGGTCCATCTCGAGCGCGGTCGAGGCCGTCAAGAAGGGCGCCTACAACTACCTCACCAAGCCGCTCGACTTCCCCATGCTCGCGGTCGTCGTGGAGCGGGCGGTCGATCGATCGCGCCTGCTCCAGGAGAACTCGCGCCTGCGCGACCGGCTCCGCGAGCGCAACGCGTTCGGGCACGTCATCGGCTCGCACCCGCGCATGGTGCAGCTCCTCAGGATGATCGAGCAGGTGGCGCCGAGCCGCGCCAGCGTCCTCATCCACGGCGAGACGGGCACGGGCAAGGAGCTGGTCGCCGAGATGATCCACCGCGCGAGCCCGCGGGCCAAGGCGCCGCTCGTGCGCCTCAACTGCGCGGCCCTCAGCGAGTCGCTCCTGGAGAGCGAGCTCTTCGGGCACGAGAAGGGGTCGTTCACCGGCGCCATCACGCGGCGCGAGGGGCGCTTCGCGCTCGCCGACGGCGGGACGGTGTTCCTCGACGAGGTGAGCGAGATCCCGCAGGCGACGCAGGTCAAATTGCTCCGCTTCCTCCAGGAGCGCACCTTCGAGCGCGTCGGCGGCAACGAGACGCTCAAGGTCGACGTGCGCATCCTCGCCGCCTCGAACCGGGACCTGAAGCAGCGCATCGCGGAGGGCCTCTTCCGGGAGGACCTCTACTACCGCCTCAACGTCGTGACGCTGGAGCTGCCCCCGCTGCGCGAGCGCATCAGCGACGTGCCGGAGCTCGCCATGTTCTTCCTCCGCCGCTATGCGCAGGAGAACGGCAAGCGCATCGACGGCTTCTCCGACGACGCGCTGCGCGCCCTCGGCGGCTACGGCTGGCCCGGCAACGTGCGCGAGCTGGAGAACGCGGTGGAGCGCGCGGTCGTGCTCTGCGACGGGCACCGGATCGAGGCGCGCCACCTGCCCGCCTCGATCCACGCGGAGGCGCCCGCCGACGCCGTGCCGCCGGTGCCGGGGACGACGATCTACGACCTGGAGCGCTTCGCGATCCTCCGCACGCTCGAGGCGTGCAAGGGCTCGACCTCGAAGGCGGCCACGATCCTCGGGATCAGCCCGCGCAAGATCCAGTACAAGCTCCACGAGTACGCCGTCTCCGACGGGACCTCCGCGCTCAAGCTCCCGCCGCAGCCCGGCTCCGCGACGAAGACGGCCCCCGGCACGACCGGCGCGGACGACGGCCCGGCGAGCGCCAGGAGCCCCGCCAGCGTGAGGAGCCCGACCAGCGCGAGGAGCTCGTAGACGTGGGCGAGGCGGAGGCGCTGATCGACGTCCGGGGCCTGGCGAAGACGTTCAAGGTCGGGCTCCTGGGGCGGCCCGTGCAGGCGGTGAAGGGGGTGAGCTTCGACGTCCGTCGGGGCGAGATCTTCGGCTTCCTCGGCCCGAACGGCGCGGGCAAGACCACCACCATCAAGATGCTCACCGGCCTCATCACGCCCTCCTCCGGCGAGGCCTTCCTCTTCGGCGAGCGCATCCCCTCCCCCGACGGGCGCCGGCGCCTCGGCTTCCTGCCCGAGAACCCGTACGTGTACCCGTACCTGACGCCGCGCGAGTTCGTCTCGCTCTGCGGCCGCCTCTCCGGCATGCGGGGCACGCGCCTCCGCGCCCGCACGGCCGAGGTGCTCGAGCAGGTGAAGATCGCCTACGCCGCCGACCGCCCCGTGCGCCGCCTCTCCAAGGGCATGCTCCAGCGCGCCGGCCTCGCCGCGGCGCTGGTCGCGGAGCCGGAGATGCTGGTGCTCGACGAGCCGATGAGCGGGCTCGACCCCGTCGGCCGCAAAGAGGTGAAGGATCTCATCTTCGCCGAGCGTGACCGGGGGCGAACCATCTTCTTCTCCACGCACATCCTCAGCGACGTCGAGGCGATGTGCGATCGGGTCGCCATCCTCCGCGACGGCAAGGTGGTGGTGAGCGGCACGCTCCAGAAGCTGCTCCTTCGCAACGCGCTGGGCACCGACGTCGCCCTGGCAGGCGCGAGCGAGGCGCTCTGCGAGAAGCTCCGCGCCGACGGCCTCCGCATCGTGCCGCGCGCCGACGTGGTGGTGGTCGAGGTGGACGGCGACGCCCGGGTGGCGGAGGTGCTCCGGGAGGCGCTCGCGGCCGGCGCACAGGTGGTGGAGGTGTCACGGCGACGGGAGACGCTGGAGGACCTCTTCTCGAAGAAGGCGCTCTGATCGCTGTTTCCCCGAGCCGTCGACCCTGAGAGCTGGGCGAAAAGGTCGGGGACGAAGGCGAACTACGGGACGAACGCCGGCGCTTCTGGATCGACGGCAGCGGCGCGCCGCGGCTACCAGCGAAAGACCCGGCCGATCTCGGCGACCATGTTGTCGGGCGCGTTCCGGTACGCCTCGACCACCTCCGGCGCGACGCCGGGAAAGGCCGGAGCGATGGGGCTCGCGCTGCTCATGGGCCCAGGATGCCCGCGCCCTCCCGCAGCCGCAATCGCTGCGCTGCCCGGTGCCGCTCCGCCTTCGTGGGGATGCGGCACCGCGCGCACGAACCAGCGGTCAGTCGCTCACTCGAGCGGAGGCTGGGGCCCGGGCACGATCCCCGCCAGATCGGGGTCCTCGCCCGGCGCTGCGTCGGGGCGATCCTTGCCCTCCCGCTTGCGCTCGGCCTTCTTTTGTTCCTTCTCGCGCGCCTTCTCTTGCCGTGCGCGCTCCTTCTGCCGCTTCATTGCTCCAGCCTTTTGCATGGTCGCCCTCCGGGTAAAAGGAAGACGCAACGGCGAGCGGAGGTGCTCCGCTCGCCGTTCGTCGAAAGGTCCGGCGCGGGCTCGCGCGGGAGCCCGCTCCGTCCCTAGTAGCGGTCGCGACCGCCGCGGCCGCCGCGGCCACCGCCGCCGCCGCCGCCACCACCACCACCGTACCCGCCGCCACCACCACCGCCACCGCCGCCGCGCGCCGGGCGCTCCTGCGCCTCGTTCACCCGGAGCGGACGACCCTCGAGCATCATCCCGTTGAGGCGCGAGATCGCCTCGTTCGCCTGCTGGGCGTTGCCCATCGTGACGAACGCGAAGCCACGCGGTTGCCCGGTCTCGCGATCGGTGGGCATGGCCACCTCACGCACCTCGCCCACCGCAGCGAACGCTGCCGTGAGGGTCTCGGGGGTCGTACCAAAGTTCAGATTGCCGACGTACAGACGATTGCCCATGACACATTGCTTTCACGGCTTCCTTGGCGCCAGGCGCCCGAGGTCGCTCCATCCGATGAAGCCGAGGATCGGTGGTTGACCTGCCGCGCGGAACAGAACCGAGCGGACACACGGTTGCGTCGTCCAGCTTTCAGAGCGAGCCGTGGTCCCGTCATCGGTCCGGACGTGCCGGGCCGCCAAAGGGCAGAGAGCGTCGTGTCGAGGGCCAGTGACGTTCGTGAGGTAGCCCAAGGTAGCCCGTCCCCCTTGCGAGGGCAAGGCGGGAGGGCGAGCTTCGCCGTCAGCCGTCTCGTCGATGACCCGCGGTCGGCCTTGGTCAGCGCGCTCGACTTCGACGCACCGCGCCGCAGCTTGCAGCGCCTGGCCATCGACGATTGGGAGTAGACTTCGCCAGTGCTCTTGCGTTCCGGTACGGCGGGCCCGTCGAGCCTCCCCTGGCGAGCCGCGGCGGTGTTGGCGATCGCGGCGACGTCGGCGTGCGGGGCGCGGTCGTCCGTCGGTGAGGCGGCGGGGAGCAGCGCCGGCGCCACGTCGACCTCCGGGACGAGCAGCTCCGGCTCCGGGACGAGCAGCTCCGGCGTGCCTTGCGACAGCTCGGGGGGGATTGTCCAGCTCGCCGCGGTGCCAGGCGGGCCCCAGGGGCTCGTGGTCGCGGGGGGGAACGTCTACTGGACCACGTCCAACGAGGCCGGCCCCGGCACGGTCGAGCGGTGCAGCGTCTGCGGCTGCGACGGCGGCCCGACGGTCATGGCCACGAACCAGAACGTGCCGCGAGCGATCATCGCAGACGCGGAGAACGTCTACTGGGTGACCGACACGGGCGGCACGGGCGGCGGGAGCGGCGCCGGCGGCGTGATCTCCGAAGTGCCCCCTCGGCGGCTGCAACGGCGCCCCCACGTTCGTCGCCGACGCCACACCCGCGAGCATCGCCGTGGACGCTACGAACCTCTACTGGTTCGACGGAAGCGCGCTGATGGCGTGTGCCAAGGACGCCTGCAAGCCGAAGGTCCTCGCGAGCAGCCTGCCCGGCCCGTACGGCGGGGCCGGCCTCGCCGTGCAGGGGACGGAGCTGTACTTCGTCGCGGGCCAGAACCAGGAAGCGGTGTACGAGTGCGCGACCGACGGTTGCACCGAGGCGGGTATCGTCGCCTCCCTGTCGACGGCGCCGCTCGCCATCACCGCGGACGCGACCGGCGTCTACATGATCACGGAGAACGAGAACGGCGTCTCGGTCATGCGCTGCGCGCCCGGGGGGTGCGCCACCTGGATCCCGACCGTGCTCGCTTCGTCCCAGGGGTCCGTCCCCCCCGCCCCGGGCATCGCCGTGGACGGGACGAACGTCTACTGGACGGTCCAGGCGACTGCGCCAGGCGAGCCCGGCGACTTGCTCGCGTGCGCCGTGGGGGGTTGCAACGGTCAGCCCACGACGCTCGCTTCGGGGCAGGCCGCTCCCGGCGTCATCGCGGTCGACGGGACGAGCGTCTACTGGGGGACGGCGCACGCCATCGTGAAGCTCACCCCGAAGTAGCCGTCCATCGGGCGCCGGCGCGGGGGAAGTCGGCGCGTGCCGGGGTCTACGGCATCGGGTGAGCCGTGGGGGGCGGCGGCGGAGGCGGCGGGTTCGGCCCGGGCCTCGGCTCCGGTGGCATCGGCGGAAGGGGGGGCGGCTCCGGAGGAGGCGGCGGCTGCGGGCGGGGCTGCTGCTCCGGGGCTCGGGCGATGGCCGTGTCGGCCGAGGGGTGGCTGGCCGCGCTGCTGACGGCGAGGGTGGCGCCGGAGACGAGGACGGCGGCGCCGAGGAGGGCAAGGCGAGGGATCGACGAGTGCCTCCGGGTTGGGTCGCGTGGACGCGACGCAGCAGAGGGCAGCAAGGCACGTGCCGGCGGGCTTTCCGGGCGGGAAGAGGATGGCGCGCCGCGCAACGCGCAACGGGTTCACTGCGGGGCGCAAAGTTCACCGAGGGGCGCAAAGAAGGAGCGCGCGTCGTGGCCGGCGCGGCCATCTGCCCGTGATGGGGGGCGCTTGCGAGGCATTTCCCGGGTTGGTACCGTCCCCCGATGGCCGAGGGCCTACGCGAACGGCTCCTCGTCGTCGGGAAGGCGATCCGGATGCTGCTGCATCCGGAGGGCATGAACGAGCCCGCGTTCCGGCGCGCCTTCGCGGACGAGGCCCAGGGCAGCAACGCGCGTGTCGTCCTCTGGGCCACATGTGTCCTGGTGCCCCTGCGCGTGCTCGCGGTGATCACCCTTCTGGGACAGGTGGAGACGGAGCCCGAACGCTCCACCTGGGTCGCCGGGGTCGTGGGCATCCAGGTGGTGGAGGCGGTGATCCTCCTCCTCGCGGGCGTCGTCGCGTGGCGGGGGCGGCCCGGGGCGCTGTGGCGCGTCCTCGGCGACGTCGTGACGACGACGGCCCTCCTCACCGCAGCGGCCATGTCCGCGAACGCCCAGCGCGCGTACCCCAACCTGAACGTCTTCATCATCGCCGCGGTCTGCATCGCCCTCTTCCTGAGGGCGCGCCCGTGGGTCTTCGTGACCGCGCTCCTCGCCGGCGCCGCGATCGTGGCGGCGGGCGTCGCGTACTTCCCGCGGGACGCGGCGGCGCGCACGGCCCAGGCATTCTCGCTGCTCGCCGTCACCTTGCTGGCGCTCGTCGGCTTCTTCATGTCCCGCTCGATGCGCGCGCGGGAGCTCCTCCTGCGGCGTCGCGTCGAGCAGATCAACGCCGATCTCGAGGGGCGGGTGGCGTCGCAGGTGGGCGAGATCCTGGGGCACGCCAAGGAGATCGAGGGGCTCAACGCCCAGCTCGACGAGAAGATCCGCGAGCGCTCGCGGGAGCTGTCCGCGGCGCTCGCCCGCCTCGCCGAGGGCCACCGCGCGCTCGAGGCGGGCACCGTGCTCGGCGGGCGGGTCGAGCTCCAGGCGCGCATCGGGCAGGGCGCCATGGGCGTCGTGTACCGCGGGCGCGATCTCGTCACCGACAGGACCGTCGCGGTCAAGGTGCTGCACGCCTCCTCGGCGAACGAGCTGGACGGCCTCCACCGCTTCCTCCGCGAGGCGGAGGCGCTCGCCAGCGTGAAGCACCCCGCCATCGTGCGCACCCTCCACGTGGACGTTGGCGACGACGGCCGCCTCTTCCAGGTCATGGAAGCTCGCGGAGGGCGAGACGCTCGACGCACGGCTCCGGCGCGCGGGGCCCCTGCCCGTGGGGGTCGCCTCGCGCCTCGTCTCGGTGCTCGCGGAGGCGCTGGCCGCCGCGCACGCCGCGGGCGTGGTCCACCGGGACGTCAAGCCGTCGAACGTGATGCTCACGCGGGCCGCGCCGGGCCTCAAGCTCCTCGACTTCGGCATCTCGAAGCTGCAGGACACGAGCGACGTGGGCGGGCTCACGGAGGGCCGGATCCTCGGGACGCCGGAGTTCCTCTCACCCGAGCAGATCAACGCCCCTCGCCGCGTCGCCGCGCCCGCGGACGTCTACGCGCTCGGGCTCGTCCTCTACCTCTGCCTCGCGGGCCGCACGCCCTTCGACCCGGGCTCCACCAAGAGCTGGCTCCTCATGCACCTGGCGCAGCCGCCGGCGGAGCTCTCGCGCCACGTGCCGGACCTCGATCCCACGCTCGGCAGCGCCGTGATGGCCTGCCTCGACAAGGACCCGGAGGGCCGCCCCACCGCCTCCGCCATGGCCGCCACGCTGGCGAGGCTCGCCGACGAGGCGAGGACGCCTCCGCTCGAAGCGCTCGATCTGGTGCGCTCGGAGCGGGAGCTGTCCTCCGCGGCGACCCTGACCCTCCCGGACGAGACGGCGGCGCGCCTGACCCGGGAGACCCTGCCCAGCAGCCCGCGCGGCTAAAAATGAACGTGCAGGATTCTCGAACGAGTCCCCGTGGGCGTGGCCGTGGCCGTCTTCCGTGTCCGTTTCCCGATCCGGATCGGAGCACGGGCAGAACGGCCACGGCCACGGCCACGGCCACGGACAGACCCGAACACCGGGCTGGCGGGCTGTTGTTCGAGAATCACGCTCGCTGATTTTTTTAGCGATGACGCGCGACGGGCCGCTTCGGGCGCACGACGGCCCCCTCCGGCACCGCGACGTCGCTCTCGCCTCCGTCGTGTGTGCTGGAGGGATCGGTTCTCACGCCGGGCTCCGTTTTGTGGGAGGTTGTGGGACAGGAGGACGTGGACCCTCCCGACGCGAGCGTCGCTCCTGGCAACGCGAGCGTCGATCCGGGCAACGCGAGCGGTGACGGGAGCAAGGCGAGCGGTGACGGGAGCAACGCGAGCGGTGACGGGAGCAAGGCGAGCGGTGACGGGAGCAACGCGAGCAGCGGCAGCCCGACGCGAGAGGAGAGAGGGTCGGCGCGAGGGGGGCCCTGCCCGGCGCGAGAGGGGCGAGGGTCGAGGAGAGCGTCGGCCAGGGGGGCGCGCGCGGGGGGTTGGCCGGGGCGAGGGGGGAGGCGGGCGGCGCGAGCAGGGAGGGGGTCGGGGCGAGGGTCGAGCTGGGCAAGGCGAGCGGCGGCCTGGGCGGGGCGAGGGGGGAGCTGGTCGGGGCGAGCGTCGGGGTGCCCGGCGCGAGCGGTGCGCGGTCGGGGCGAGCGATGGGTGGCTGGAGGCGAGCGATGGGTGGCTCGGGGCGAGTGGGGGCTTGCTCAGGGCGAGCGGGGGCTTGCTCAGGGCGAGCGGGGGGTTCCGGGACGCGACGAGGCGGGTGGGTGGAGGGGGCGCCGCCACTTCCTGCGCGAGACGGTGCTCCAGCGCGCCGTGCGCGCGGCGGCCCTCGACGCCAAGCGGTCGAAGCGGGTCGGGGGCCACGCGCTCGGGTGCTCGTTCGCGACGCACCTGCTGGAGGCGGGCTACGACCTCCGGACGAGCCAGAGCCTCCTGGGCCAGCCTCTCACGCCCGGGGTTCTATCGCGCGTTGTGTCAGAATCGCGCTCGCTGATTCAGCGATGGCGCCCCGCTGCTGCTCCGGGCCCGTGGCGCAATGGAGTCACCCGCCTGTGAGGCCGGCGTGGCTCAACTTCACCCTCAGCTCGTCGAAGAGGGCCCTGGCGTGGGGGCAAGCCTCGAGCTTCTCGGGGTCGACGCGCGCGAGGATCTTGAACGAGTCACGGCCCTTGTCATAGGCGCCGCCCTTCTTCCGGTCCTTCGTCGCGTCGCTCATGGCGTCGAAGAGCGTGCGCTTGTCGACCTCCCAGAGCTTCGGCCACTTCGGGATCCTGCCCTCCTCGAACGCGTCGCCGAAGTGGGCGCGGAGGGCCTCGCGATCGGCGAGCAGCCACGTCTCCATACAGACGACCATCAGGTGGGCCGGCGAGTCGAGCGGCTCCCACCTGTCGCGGCGCTGGAGGTGCGTCCACGGGGCGGCACCGCCGACAGACTCCTCGCTGTCCACGAGGAGGATCGCGAGGTCGTACTTGCGCTGCCGGACCGCGGTAGCAAACGCGTCATAAGTCTGGTTGCGGCCTCCGCACGCCGTGATCCCGATCCTCCGGCCGATCGCCTTCTGGAAGAGCGTGCTGAAGCCCTTCCTGCACTCGTCCGCAAGATCGCCGCTCCGTGTGGGCCCCCCACCCTCCACGTAGACCTGGACGCTGAGCGACTTCTCCGGCTTCACCACCGGTTGCCCCCCAGCTCCCCCATACGCCAGAGCCGCCCGAGCGAGTATTGGTCGAGCCACTCTTTCAGGCTCTCCCTGTCGAGCCGCCGGACGCGCGTCGAGCCCCCCTCGGCCGGCTCGTCCTTGTCGACGACGAGGACCGCCTCGGGGGTGTCGCTGAACCGATCGACGAGCGCCTCGGAGTGCGTCGTGACGATGAGCTGCGTCCGCTCCGAGGCATCACGCAGGAGGTCGGCCAGGGCGCCGATGGCGTCAGGGTGCAGGCCGAGCTCGGGCTCCTCGATCAAGACGATGGGGGGCGGCGACGGGTTGCAGAGCACGACGAGCAGGCAGAGGAAGCGCATCGTGCCGTCGGAGATGCGCCTCGCCGGGAGCGGAACGCCGCCGTCCTGGAGGAAGACCTGGATGGTGCCTCCCTCCGTCTTGGTGTCGATGTCGTCCACCGAGGCGTAGACGTAGCGGAGCTTCTCGACGATGGCGTCCTTCGTCGGAGGATCGAGACGCAAGCGGCTGAGGACGAGCGCCAGGTTGCTGCCGTCGGCGAGGAGCTGATCGTTGGGCAGATCGGTCGGCTGCGGCGCGCGAGGCGCGGCGAGGCGACCGAGCAAGGGCTCGCGGTAGGAGCGGAGGCCTTGGTAGAGGGCGGCGAGGTCCGCCAGCTCGGGATAGCGTGCAGGGTCGCGGCGTTCGCTGAGGATCGAACGCGTCGCCGGCATCTGCACGGGTTCCACGCGCCGGACCTTATCGGCTTGGCTCAAGACCGTAACGATCGGCCCGCTCCGGCCGTAAGTGAAGAACGGCGGAACGGGCGGCGAATGGACGCTCTGAACCTGCTCGTTGACGATCTTGAAGCGCTGCTCCTCGGCGGTGAAGTCCAAGCGGTGACGGATTGGCGCGTTGAGGTGCATGAATGCGACGACGGCCTCGATGCTCCCGACGAGCCCCTCCTGCTTTATCCTGCGCGAGAGCACGTCGTAGATTCCCCCGGCTTCTCGGATAGCAGCCTGGACGTCGCGCGGCGTGGATGCCAGGAGCTCGATGGCTTCGAGGACGTTCGACTTGCCAGAGCCGTTCGCGCCGATGAGGAGGTTCAGGCGCCCTAGCTCGATGGGTTGTGCTTCGCCTCCGAACGAGAAGACATTGCGGATTTCGAGGCGTTCGATCGTGCCTTCAATTCGCGCGGGCATTGCGGCGGGACGCGCGTGAGCGGGCTCCACGACGGGGCTCGCGGTCGGCGCCGCCTCCCCTTCGAGCAGGCTCTCGGCAACGAGGCGGCCATCGACCGTCAGGCGCGCCTCACCCGCAGCCCACTCGTTCGATTTGCGCGGGTCGGCGGAGTAGGCGGCGAGGCCACTCAGCGCGCGGCTCTGGAGCATCTCCTCGACATCGCGAGCGTCGACGCCAACCCAGGGAGCGAGAGAGCGCGCGCGACGTGGCTTCTGCCGCCCCTGCTCACGTTGCTCGACCAGCAATAGGACGAGGAGCGCATCGAGCTGGTCGCGAAGCCGCGGACCAATCCGCGCAGTAACGTGCGCGTGCAGGCCGGAGAGTGTGTCCGCGGCGACGTGACCCCAGCCTGTTACCGGCGTGAAGGGAGGAGGGACGGCGCCTCGAAAGAACGAAAGCCGCTTGCTTAGGTCATCCGGAAGAGCGTCATCGGATCGCGACAAGCGAAAGAGCTCGTCGATATGTGCATGAAGCCGCGGCACGAACTCTAGTGGCGACGCGAGGACGTCCGAAGGGTCGCAGGCGGCCCTAAGCTCCTCAAGGACCAGCCCCAACCCATACGCCGCCGCGACCTCGGCCCATACCTCCCGCGGCAGGCTCATCCGCGCGCTCCTCGGGAACCGTACGCCATGGCGACGCGCCGACGATGGCACGAAAGCCGCCCCCCCTCAACGTTCCGGCGCCCCCCGCCCTCTCTCTTCGGATCCGCCCCCGGAAGATGTATACGCTCCCCCCGAGGAGACCCCGCCATGTGGAGCCCCGAGGGCCGCAAGCAGAACGCAACCGAGCTTCGCAAGGTCGCCGACAAGGTCCTGCGCTACCGCCAGCTCTGTGACCGCTTCGCCGGCTACTTCCAGCCCGAGAGCGACAGCGCCCGCCAGCTCCGCCAGCTCCGCGGCAAGCTCGAGGATCTGCGCGCCCGCTGCCTCGACCGCGAGAAGCGGCTGGCGAAGGGGGTGGTGAAGATCGGGGTCGTCGGGCTGGAGAAGCAGGGCAAGAGCGCGTTCCTCTCCGCCTGGCTGAAGAGCGAGAAGCTGCTCCCGAGCGAGGCCGAGCGCTGCACCTGGAGCACCACCGTCGTCGAGCCGGCGGAGGAGGGCTCGTACGCCGCGACCGTGACGTACTACGGGGAGGCCGAGTTCAAGGCCCGGATCCAGAGCTACTTCGACGCGCTCGAGCCCGGGAGCGCCGACCGCTGGGCCGGCCTCAACGCGTCCGAGATCGCCCGCCTCAAGGCGGCCTTCCGCGCGCGCGAGGGCTTCGACGTGGACGACCCGGACCGCGCCGGCAAGCGCGAGCAGACCGCGCTCCAGGAGCTGACCGAGATCGCCGCGGGCCTCTCCGAGATCAAGGCGAGGCTCGGCAAGGATCCCGTGCACCTCACGGCCACGAGCATCGACGACCTCGCCGAGCAGATCCGCCCGTTCATCGCGCTGAAGGACACGCGGAACGGCAACCGCCCCTTCCCCGGCGTCCGGGCCGTGAGGATGGTCGACCGTCTCGCTCCCCGTGCGCGGCGCCATGCCCGGCGTCGTGCTGATGGACCTGCCCGGCATCGACGCCCCCTCCGACAAGGCGCGCCGCGACACCGAGGAGGCGCTCACGAACGAGGTCGACGTCACCATCTTCGTGAAGGACGTCACCCGCCCCTCGCTCGTGCGCAACGAGATCGAGCTGCTCCGCACCGTCCAGTCGGCGGACCGCAGCATCTCGCTCAAGGACCGCATCTTCGTCGTCCTGACCAAGGTCGACCTCTTCGACCGGCCGGACGAGAACGGCAACTGGCACTGGGCGCTCGCCGCCAAGAACTTCCACGAGCAGGCCGTCAACCGCGTCTTCCCCTACTCCAAGCTCTGGGTGCACCAGGGGCCGAACATGGCCCACCCCGTCGCCAGGCAGCTCATGGACTTCTACGGCTCGACCGCGCCCGTGACGGGCCTCGAGAAGCTCCAGGAGGCCGTCGCGCGCTACCTGTCGACGGACGTGGAGGCGCTCGACCGCAAGGTGATCTCGGCCGTGAGCGGCGAGTTCGCCGAGATCGAGGCGCAGCTCCGCGGCGCGCTGGTGACGGTGAAGGACGGGCTCAGCGACCGGGAGTTCGACCGGCGCGGGGAGCAGTCCTTCGACCTGCTCTTCGAGAGCATCCGCGCGGGGGAGGATCCCGTGGGCCTGCTCCCGGAGATCCGCCAGCGGCTCAGCGACTTCATGGACCAGGAGATGAGCGAGCCCGAGCGCGTGCGCCGCGCCGCGCGCGCGGACGAGCGCATCCAGCAGATCCGCGCCGACCTGCTCTCGCGCCTGACGCCGGAGGAGGCCGAGGCCAAGCGGCGCCAGATGCCGAGCCCCGGGCTGATGAACGAGACGGCCGTCGAGATGGCGATGCGCAAGCAGATGCGCGAGCGCGTGGCGGCGCGCATCGCCGGGATGGGCGAGGACTTCCGCAACACCGCGCGCGAGAGCGTCGAGAAGATGCTGAGCGAGATGTTCGTGAAGGCCTCGTACGACGGCGGAAGGCTCGAGGTGCTCCTCCCCGCGGGCAAGACGCTCATCGATTGCATCGACGCGCTCGGCCGCGCCGGCCACGTGTCGGAGAGCGTCGTGCGCTACCAGAACAACGAGATGGCCAAGGCCGACGTGGCCTTCGAGGTCCTCTCCCGGTACTTCGCCCGGCAGATCGTCGACATCCTCGACGCGACCGACCCGGGCGACCGCGAGATCCGCGAGCGCGAGATGCGCGGGCTGGAGCAGTTCTTCGGGATGGGGATCGCCGACAAGGCGCAGGTGGGGACGGGCACGGCGGCGGGCCCGAGCCAGACCGGCATGATCGGGCAGGTGAAGGCGAAGCTCGGGCTCGGGAGCGAGGAGAAGGCGGACGCCACGCCCCAACCCGCGCTCGGCGGCTTCCCGACGACGGGCGCGGCCGTGCCGATGGCGGCCCCGCGCATGCCGAGCACCGCGCCGGCGCAGAAGCCCGCCGGGGCGAAGCCCGACGGCGGGCCTCCTTCGGGGTCGACGTCGAACGGGCCCGCCCGCGACTGGTCCAAGATGATCGTCCGCGTGAAGGCCGACGTGGAGCGCATCTGCGACTTCCTCGAGGCGCTCGCCAAGCACCCGCGGGGCTTGCAGAAGTACCACGAGGAGGCCGTGCGCACGGTGCACGACTCCTGGATCGACCGGGAGGGCGAGCAGTCGCTCCGCCGCTGGGTCCGCAGCGAGTGCGCGCGCATCTGGCCCCACAAGTTCGCCGCCATCGAGGCCGAGAAGGAGCGCGCCCGCGCCGACATCGAGGCGCTGGAGGAGCTCTTCGGGTCGCGCGCCCCCGCGCTGGTCCAGCCCCCCGCCCAACCTCCGGCCGTCGAGCGCGCGAGCGTGGCGGCCAACGGAGGCTGACCGATGCCGTACGACCTCTCCCGGCTCGCGAGCTACGTCCGCTTCTACCTGACGGTGCGGAGGCAGCTCGTCGCCGCGTGGGAGAACCTCGCGCGCACCCACGGCGTGGTGAAGGACGCGCTCTCCCCGTTCGGCGAGCCGCTCCAGCCGGTGGGCTCGCCCGCCCTCGCCGCCGCGCTCTCCGAGCCGCCGAACGCCGGCGCCCTCGACGCGCTCTTCCAGCCGGAGGACGCGGAGGGGCTCGGCGGGCTCAACGACGTCTACGAGGTCGTCGGGCGCTTCAGCTTCCAGGGCGAGGAGAACGAGAACCTGGCGCGCGTGCAGGCGCTCGTCTCCGGCGCGCGGAACGAGATCGTCACGCAGCGGATGCGCCTCGCCGACCTCGGCCGCCTGCCCGAGATCGCCCGGGCCACGGCCGCGCGCCTCGCCGCCGGCGAGGAGGGCCGGGCCGGCGCGCTCCGCGCCGAGAAGGCGGCGGCGTTCGAGCCGCTCGCCGAGCAGGTGCAGACCCGCGCCCGGCAGACGTGGGACGCGGTGCGCGCCGTCCCCTTCCCGGACCTCGCGAACGCCGACGCCGCCGGCGACGACTACAAGCGCTTCGTGGCGAAGCTCGACCAGGTTTACCAGACCTGCCTCCCCTTCCTCCGCAAGTCGATCGCCTCGCTGTACGCGTTCGTCGGCTGCGAGCCGACCGCCACCTGGCCCGACACCCTGCCGCTGACCCGCGAGCTCCCGCCGGAGCTGCTGATGGTGCCGCCGGCGGGCTCGGCCGAGCTGACGCAGGCGCGCGCCAGCCTCGAGGCGCTCGCCGACGAGGAGGTGCAGCTCGGCCGCGCGCGGGACGACATCGCGACGGCCATCGCCCGCCTCGAGGGCGAGCTCGGCGCGGCCGGCGTGCGGGACAAGGAGCTGGAGGTCGAGATCGCGACGGCGACGCAGATCGTCGACTACGTGACCGCGACCGAGACCGCGCTCCGGGCGCAGCAGGCGCTCGCGGCGCTGGACCGGGCGAAGGCAGAGCGGCTCCGCGCGGCGGGCGAGGTGCTCTCGAAGCACAAGCAGATCGAGGCAGGGCTCAAGATGCTCGACGAGGAGCTGCCAGCGGCGGACGGCCGAGATCGCCGCGGTGAGCGAGCAGCTCGCCGGCGAGAAGAAGGACGAGCCCGTCCTCTTCGGCAAGGACGACTGGCGCGCCCGCGTCGCCGCGTTCGAGGGGCAGGTGGAGACGCAGCGCACGGCCTACGGCGAGCGGATCGCCATGGTGAGCAGGCTCAAGATCGATCTGTCGAGCGTGAGCGTGCAGGTCCAGACCGAGAGCCAGCAGGCGGCGCTCGTGGACCGGCAGATCGCGGACGTGCGGGCCACGCTGGAGGCGACGCAGCGGAGCATCTCGAGCCTGTCGCAGAGCCTCGGCGCCCAGCGCCCGGCGCGCCCCGTGGCCGCCGCCGAGGCGCGCGAGGCGCTCGCTGCGTTGCAGCAGGCGCGGCTCGACAACGCGCAGCGGATCGAGCGGCTGCGCGGCGAGATCCGCCGGCAGAAGGAGGAGACCGTGCGCGTGCTCGCGCGGCTCAAGCAGAGCGGCGTCGAGCGGCAGCAGGTGCAGACGCGGGTGCAGAGCGCCGAGGTCGCCGCGACGGAGGGGCACGAGGAGGCGCTGCGCCACCTGGCCGCGCAGCGGCGCGCCGCCGTGGAGCGGCACGTGGGCGAGGTGCTGGGCACGCTCGAGAAGTCGCTGACGATGGTGGGGCAGGTCTTCGTCGAGCCGGCGAAGAAGGCGATGCTGGAGAGCACGGCCCCGCGGCCGGAGGCGGCGGAGCGCGTGCTCTCGGCGGCCGAGAAGGCGGCCCCGGTGGTGGAGAAGCTGGGGCGCGAGATCGACGCGGAGCTGCTGGCGCAGGACGCCGCGCTCGGGCAGATCCAGCGGGAGTTCTGCGACGCGGCCGTGACGGCTTGCCGCGCGGCGTGGAGCTGAGACGCGGGCCTTTCGAATCGGGGCCGGGCGCCTGAGCGCCGCGGTCACCGGCCCAGGACGCGCGGTGTCTCGACCAGGTCGTAGGCCCAGCCGCCGCTCCGGCTCCGCTTGCGCCGGAGCGAGAACCGCCGCCCGAGCACGGCGCTCCGCTCGCCCCGCGCGCTCTGCGAGGCCCGGGCACGTGCGTACGTGCGCCCAGTCAGCACGAGGATCTCGAACGAGATCGTCGGACCGCGCGCGTCGACCAGCCAGTACTCCCGCACGCCCGCCTTCGCGTAGGCGTCCCGCAGGAGCACGGTGTCCTTGCGCACCGACGTATCGCTGACGATCTCGACGACGAGGTCCGGCGTCCCCTCCAGCTCGATCGAGTCCGCCTTCCTTGGCCTTGGCACCCGGCGGAGACGACCCTGCTCGAGCGTCTCCCACGCCGCGAAGGCAAGATCCGGCTCGGCGCTGAAGCCCGCCGCGCGGTTCGTGATGAGCATCCGGTCGATGTAGACCTCGCCCAGATCCTCCGCGACCACGATGTTGGCGATGGTCCGGGTCAGGGCGAGCTTCACCTGATTGTGCGTGTCGAGCGCCTCGGGGCTCATGTCGAGGAGGACCTCTCGGTTGACGAACGTGGCGCGGATCCCCTTCTCGGGGAAAGCCGGCGACGTGACCCAGGCGCGGAAGCCATCGTGGTCGAACGCGGACGCGGGAACGGCGATCTCGCCGTCCTCCGCCGGGAGGGAGAGCCTCGTCGCCGACCGGGCCGCGGATCGAGCCGTCACGACCGGAGTTTTAGCACGGCGCTCGGGACGCACGCTCAGGACACGAGCAGCTTCACCACGAACGTCGTGCTCCCGAGGCGGAGTCGGTCGTTGTCGCGGAGCTGGCGCCGCTCGCCCGAGTTGAGCTTCCCGTCGTTGAGAAAGGTCCCGTTGCGGGAGCCGTCGTCCTCCACGAACGCCTGGCCGGTGGCCGGGTCGGCGTGGATGCTCGCGTGCTTCGAGGAGGCGCTCGCGTCCTGGAGCGCGATGTCGATGCCCTCCCCTGCGAGCGCCCGAGCTGCGTGCGGCCGCTGTGGATGGGCCAGAAGCTGCCGCCGGGTCGTTCTGGAACGTGACGATGAAGCCGACCAGGACCTTCGGGCCGTCCTGGCCCACGGCTCCCGGCGGCCGCGCGAACATCGGTGGAGCGGCCGCGCCCGTCAGCGCCCCGGGCCCCGAGAGCGAGCCCGGCGACATCATCGGCGGCGCCGCGACCATCGGCGGAGGCGCGATCCCGCCGCCCCCGAACCCCCCTGCCGGCGCGGCCGGGGGCGCACCCCCGAACCCACCCGGCGCCGCCGTCGGAGGCGCGCCGAACGACCCGGGCCCACCGAGCGCGCCGGGCCGGACCATCGGGGGCGGCCCCGGGACGGCGCCCGGAGCCTGGCCGAAGGGCATCGCCCCCGGCGCGGCGCCCGGCGCCTGGCCGAAGGGCATCGCCCCCGGGACGGGGCCCGGAGCCTGGCCGAACGGCATCGCCCCCGGGACGGCGCCCGGGGCCTGGCCGTACGCCATCGCGGGCGGAGCGGCGCCGAACCGCCTGCGGCGGGAGGCGGCGCAGAACCGAAGCCGCCGGCCGCCGCAGGCGGTGCAGCACCGAAGCCGCCGGCGGCGGGAGGTGGCGCGCCGTAGCCCTGCGCGCCCGGGACCATGCCGACCGGGGACGGCGGCGCGACCGGAGGCCCACCCGCCGAAGCGGGGACCGGCGCGGAGGGCGCCTGCGGGGCAGGAGCAGCGGCGCGCGCCCACGGCGACGGCGCGAACGGAATCTCGGCGCCGCCCGCCGCGGAGAAGCCGCCGCCGGCACCTCCCACCGGAGGCGGCGCGCCGTAGCCGCCCCCCATCGGGCCCATCGGCGGCGGAGGGGCCGGCTGGTTGGCGTACGGAGAGACGGGCGGCGGCGGCGCCACGGCGCCCCCGTACGATGACGACCGGCGGCGGCGCGATCCCGCCCGGGCGCACCGGCGCAGGAGGCGCGCCGTACCCGCTCATGCCCGGCGGCCCGGGGGGTGCGTAGGCACCGCCGCCCATGACGGGCGGCGGCGGCGCGGGCGCGGCCATCGGCGGAGGCGCGGGGGCACCCCCACCCACCGAAGCGCCGCACATGTTGCAGGCGCTGTCGGTGTCCTTGAGCATCCACCCGCAACTGGGACAAGGCTTCATGCCGCCCGCGAGGCTAGCAGATTCCAAACGCGCGATAGAACCCCGGGGGTGAGCCCGTGACGGGAGCCCCGCGCGTGAGCGCGCCGGCTGACACGCCTCGCCGCGCCTCCCGGCGCGATTCGCGTCGCGATCGGCGGCGCGGGATGATATTCGAGGGTCCAACCATGGCGGCGCGACGCGCACGAGCGACACGAGAACACGACGACGGCGAGAACGTCGGGCTGGGCGAGGTGATCGAGTTCATGCGCCTGCTCTGGGCGGTCGACCACGGCCTCTCCGCGTCCTCCAAGCAGATGGACACGCTCTTCGGGGTCACGGGCCCGCAGCGCCTGGTCATCCGCATCGTCGGGGGCCACCCGGGCATCGCCGCGGGCCGCATCGCCGAGATCCTGCACGTGCACCCGAGCACGCTCACCGGGGTGCTCGGGCGGCTCGTGGACCGCGGCCTCCTCGTCCGCAAGCCCGACCCGAACGACGGGCGGCGCGCCCTCTTCGACCTCACGGCGCCCGGGGCGAAGCTCGACCAGCTCCGTTCGGGGACGATCGAGGCGAAGGTCCGGCGCGCGCTCGGCAGGGCGGGCGCGCGCGACCTCAGCGCCGCGCGCAGCGTGCTCAAGCTCCTCGCCGACGCGCTCACGATCCCCTCACGGCCCAAGCCCGCGGTCTCCCAGGCGGGTGCGCAAGCGCGACCTCGGGCACGCAAGGCCGCCGCGCAAGCGCGCCCTAGAACCAAGGCGGCCGCGCGCCCCAGAAGCGCCAAGCGCCCAGCCTCCTGATCCATGCGCCTCGCCCATCCCATCCCCTCCCGTCCCCTCCCCTCCCGTCCCCTCCCCTTTCGGACACGCGCGCTGCTCCTGCTCTCCGCCACGCTCCTCGTCCCTCTCGCCGCCTGCGGGTCGTCGAGCGGCGGCGGCGGCGGCAGCGGCGGGACGGGGGGGGGCAGCGACGGCAAGTACCACCCCGCGGGCAACGGCACGGCGGAGAGCGAGTCCGACGCGTGCAGCTCCCTCACGCACGCCGCCTCCACGCTGGCTCTGTCCCTCGGCTGCATCTCCACCACCGCGACGTGCCCGGACTTCCTCCGATTGGAGTTCACGACCGCCTGCCTCCAGTACGACGAGGGGAGCGTGCAGGGCTGCATCACCTACTACGGGATGGCGAAGACGTGCGACGCGCTCTCCACCGCCGTCACCGACTGCGCCGTCATGCCCATGGCCGGGTCGGCGCCGAAGGGGTGCCCCTGAGGCACGCGCCCCCGGCCGGAGGGGCGTCGTGGAATCCGCGCTGCGGCTTCCCCACGGGGGCGGGTATCCTGCCTGGATGCGCGCCTCCCTTCTCGGCACCGCGGCGAGCGCCCTCCTCGGCCTCGCGGCGTGCGGCGCCGAGCCGGAGCCGGGCGCCCTCCCCGCGTACCACCTGGAGCGCGCCGGCCTCGACGCGGAGCTGACCGAGCGCGGCGCCGCCGTCGCGTCCAGCCGCGGCGCGCCCTGGGCCTTCCACGCCGCGCCCCGGCGCTTCGGCTGCGACGGCGCGCTGAGCGAGGTCGGCGCGGCGTGGCCCGCCGCTGCCAAAGGCCGCGTGGAGTACCGCCGCCCCGGCCTCGTCGAGTGGTACGCCGGCACCCCGGCCGGCATCGAGCAGGGCTTCACCCTCCCCTCCCCGCCCTGCTCCGGCGACGGCCGCGGCGTCGTCGTCGAGCTGGGCAGCGGCCTCCACGCCGTCGTCTCGCCCGGCGGGCGCGGCGCGCGGCTCCGAGACGCCTCGGGGTGGGACGTGCTGCGCTACACGGGCCTCGCCGCCTCCGACGCCGCCGGGCGCGCGCTGCCCGCGGTCCTGGAGGCGCGCGACGAGGGGCTCGCCGTCCGCGTCGACGACGAGGGGGCCGTCTACCCGATCGAGATCGACCCCTTGATCTGGGCGCCGGCCGCGATGCTCACCCCGCACGGCAAGGCCGACGGCAGCTTCGGCGAGGCGGCCGCGGTGAGCGGCGACACGATTGTCGTCGGCGCGCCCGGGGGCGGGTCGTCGAGCGGCGCTGCCTTCGTCTTCGTGCGATCGGGCACCACGTGGACGCAGCAAAAGGAGCTGCGCCCGAGCGGCGGGGCGACGCAAAGCTTCGGCCAGGCGGTGGCCTCGAGCGGGGACACGGCGCTCATTGGGGCGGCGAACGGCGCGTACGTCTTCGACCGGACGGGCACGGCGTGGACGCAGACCCAGATGCTCGTGCCCCCGAAGTTCATCGGCGGCATGGCGGTCGCGCTCGACGGCGACACCGCCGTCATCGGCTCGGGGGTCGCGGCCTACGTGTACGTGCGCACGGGATTGAGCTGGAGCCTTCAGCAGGAGCTCACGGGCGGGCCCGACGCTATCGATTACGGCAGCGCGGTGGCGCTCTCCGGCGACACCATCGTCGTCGGCGCACCGGGCAACCCGGGGTCCACCCCGGGCACCGCGTACGTCTACGTCCGTTCGGGCACCACCTGGAGCGAGCAGGCGACGATCTCGATGGACCCCTTGATGGACAACTTCGCCCTCGCGGTCGCGGTCGTCGGGGACACGGCCGTCGTCGGTGCCCCCCTGTACGCACACGGCACCGGCCTCGGGTCGGCCTTCGTGTTCTCGCGGACGGGCACCACCTGGACGCAGACGCAGGAGCTGGACGACGATACGGTCGAGAACGAGCTCGGCGCGGGGGTCGCGTTCGACGGCACCACGGTGGTCCTCACGACCGGCGCCCCCGAGACCGGCGCCGACGGCGCCCATGTCTACGCGCTCGACGGCGGGACGTTCGGGCTGCAGCAGGTGCTCCCTGCGGGCGACGAGGCGGGCGGCAACTTCAGACAAGATGTGGTCGCCGTCGACGGGACGACGCTGGTCACGGGATCGCAGGCTATCGATGAGGTCGTCGTGTTCGAGCTCGCGGCGACGGACGGCAGCGCCTGCGCCTCGGCCACCGACTGCGCGAGCGGCTTCTGCGTCGACGGCGTCTGCTGCGTCAGCGCCTCCTGCCCGCCGGCCGGCCCGTGCAACGCCGCCGAGCACTGCCAGCCCGGCACGGGCACGTGCTCGAGCACACCGATCCACGAGGGGATGGCGTGCGACGCCGACGACGCCTGCATGCACGACGCGGTTTGCCAGCACGGCGCCTGCGTCGGCCCCACCGAGTCCTGCGCGCCGGCGAACGAGTGCCAGGAGTTCGGCACCTGTGATTCCGCGACCGGCGTCTGCGCGAACCCGCCGAAGCCCGACGGCACGCCCTGCACCGGCGGCGTGTGCAAGAGCGGGGCGTGCGACACCGGGAGCGCTCCGCCGAGCGGCCACGGCTGCGGCTGCGGGGTGGCCGGCGCGCCGGGCGACGGGCTGACCGGGATCGGGGTCGGGGTCCTGATCCTGGCGCGACGGCGAAGGAGACCCCCGCGGGTAAGTTTGCCTGCGCGGCCGGGACGACGCTAGAACTGTGCCATGAAGAAGGCGAACGGCCGCCGGAAGCATTCCCGCCCGGGACCGGCCGCGCTCGCGAAGCTCTCCGTCGCCGGCTACAAGTCGTTCGCCAACGAGGCGGAGATCGAGATCCGGCCGCTGACGATCCTCGCCGGGGCGAACAGCTCGGGCAAGTCGAGCATCATGCAGCCGCTCCTGCTGATGAAGCAGACGCTGGAGGCTCCCTACGATCCCGGCGGGCTGAAGATCGATGGCCCGAACGTCAAGCTCACGGATGCCGAGCAGATGTTCTGGCGATCGAGTGCAACGAAGAGCGCAGGGCAGCTCGTTTTCGGCTTCGTGCTGGACGACGGGCTGCGCGTCTACGAGACGTTCGGCCGCGGGACGGATCTAACTCCCGTCTTGCCGCTGAGCCTCACCGCACCCGCGATCAGCGGACGGGCTTCCACACTCCGTGCAACGATGCGCTCCAAGGAGATCGGTGCCGCAATTGGGCACAGGCTGGAGGAGCCGATCCTGTGGAGCGTCGAGCGGAGTCGAGGCTTCCTTACCGTCACAGACAACGGGATGCCTATCCATGAATCGCCACTCTGGATGATCCCCGGTGGAGAGAATCTTCTCAGCGCTCTCCGCTCCGTCATCCATCTCCCGGGACTGCGTGGCAATCCTGAGCGAAGCTACCCTGTCACCACCATCGGTCCGGTGTTTCCAGGCCCCTTCGAGGCCTACACCGCCAGCGTCCTCCTCCACTGGCAGCGCAGGAACGAGCACGACAAGCTCGCGGCCCTCGTCGAGCATGCCGTGCGCCTCGGCCTCGCCACCAAGATCGAGCCCCGCCATATCCAGACCTCGGCCGTCGAGGTGCTGGTGAGCCGCATCGCCCGCCCGGTGAAGAAGGGCGCGGGCGATCTCGTCAACGTCGCCGACGTCGGCTTCGGCGTCTCGCAGACCCTCCCCGTCCTCGTCGCCCTCCAGGCCGCCCTCCCGGGCCAGCTCGTGTACATCGAGCAGCCCGAGATCCACCTGCACCCGCGCGCCCAGGTCGCCATGGCCTCGGTGCTCGCCGACGCGGCGAAGCGGGGCGTGCGCGTGGTCGTGGAGACGCACAGCGACCGGCTCCTCCTCGGCGTCCAGACGCTCGTGGCGGAGGGAGAGCTCGCGCCCGGGCTCGTGAAGCTACACTGGTTCACGCAGCGAGGCACGGACGGGGCGACGGTCGTGAAGAGCGGCGACCTCGACGCGACGGGCGCCTTCGGGGACTGGCCGGAGGACTTCGCCGAGGTCGATCTCCGTGCGCAGAGCGCGTACCTGGACGCGAGCGATCGGAAGAGGAGCGAGGTTTCGCGTGCGAAGAAGAGCCCGTCAGCTCGTCGTTGACGCCTCCATCGCCCACGACGCGGGGAGCGACACGGCGACGCACCCCACGCCCATGCGCTGCCGAGCGTTCCTCCTCGAGATCGCGGCCCAGCGCGACTACACGTTGGTATGGAGCGAGGCGATCGCCGACGAATGGAGCCGCCACGGCTCCAAGTTCGCGCGGCTCTGGCGCGTGCAGATGGCGCGCGCTGGGCGCATCGTCGAGGTGGACGGCGAGCGGGACGACGATTTGCGCGAGGCCATCGAGCGAGGCGCCGCCACCACGAAGGGTCGCCGGATCACGCTGAAGGACGCACACCTCGTCGAGGCCGCGTTCGCCACCGAGCACACCGTGACCTCACAGGATGACGAGGCGCGGGGGTGGTTCGCGAAGAGCGTCGGACGGATCCCCCGGCTCGGGAAGATTGTGTGGGTCAACCCCGACGTGCCCGAGGAGGAGACCATCGCGTGGCTGCGGGGCGGCGCGAAGCCGGAGCGGGCGAGGACCCTCGCGCGCTACGTGCCCGACGAGGGATGAGCTCTTCCCGCTCCCGTTCCCGCTCCCGTTCCCGTTCTCCGGAGATCGGGAGCGGGAGCGGGAGCGGGAGCGGGAGCGGGAGCGGGAACGGGAGCGGGAGCGGGCCGAGAGTTGCGGCTCCCGAAGTGGTTCTGGATTGGACCCGCAGGCAGCCGGGCTCGGCGTCAACCTTGCGCGAGGGCTGCCCCCGCGCCCCACCTCGGTGTACAACCCGGCCGATGACCCAGCCCGCCGAGCTCGCGATCCCCCCGCCTCCGACGCCCCCGTCCCCGCCGCCGAGGCGCAGACCGTCGTCGCCGCCGTCCTCGCCGAGCCCCAGCCCACGCCGGCCGCGGAAGAGGCCCCCGCCGGCCCCCCGCCCGCGGCCTCGCACGACTCGCCGCCGCCCAAGGCCCTCGTGGACTTCATGCTCCAGGGCTGGGTGCCGCCGACGGGCGTGCTGCCGCAGCCGATCGAGCACGCCGAGGCGTTCGAGGCGCGGCGCCGGGCGCTCTCGGCGAAGTACCCGGGCGAGACGCTCGTGATCCCGTCGGGGCACCTCAAGGTGCGGTCGAACGACACGCACTTCCGCTTCCGCCCGAGCAGCGACTTCTACTACCTGACGGGCGACCTCGAGCCCGACTGCGTGCTGGTGCTCGAGCCGAAGGCCGACGGCGGGCACGAGGACGTGCTCTTCGTGGAGCCGAACCCCGGCCGGTCCGACCAGACCTTCTTCACCGACCGCATCAAGGGCGAGCTCTGGGTCGGCCCCCGCCTGGGCGTGCCCGAGAGCCGCGCGCGCTTCGCCGTCCACCGGGCCGAGCCCCTCTCCGGCCTGCGGGCGTACCTGGAGGCCGCCGCCGCGTCCGGCCGCCCCTTCCGCGCCGTGCGGGGCTTCGATCCCGGGGTCGACGGCGCGCTCGCATCCGCTCACGATGGGGGCTCCGCCCCCAAACCCCCGAGCGACCGCGACAAGGAGCTCGCAGCACACCTCGCGGAGATGCGGATCGTCAAGGACGCGCTCGAGATCGAGGAGCTGCGCGCGGTGGTCGACTCGACGCGCCGGGGCTTCGAGGACGTCATCGCGCGGCTGCCGCGGGCGAAGAGCGAGCGGGAGGTCGAGGGCGTCTTCGGCCTGCGCGCGCGCGTGGAGGGCAACGACGTCGGCTACGGGACCATCGCCGCCGCGGGCGCGCACGCCTGCGTGCTGCACTACACGAAGAACGACGGCAAGGTCGTGCCGGGCGAGCTGCTCCTGCTCGACGCGGGCGTGGAGGGCAACTCCCTGTACACGGCGGACATCACCCGCACCCTCCCCGTCTCGGGCCGCTTCACGAAGGCGCAGCGGGCCATCTACAAGCTGGTCTACAAGGCGCAGAAGGCCGCCCTCGCCGAGGTGAAGCCCGGCAACGACTTCATGGACCCGAACAAGGCCGCCATGAAGGTGCTGGCCGAGGGGCTCGCCAAGCTCGGCATCCTCAAGGTGAGCGCCGAGGAGGCGCTGGCCGAGGAGCGGCAGTTCTACAAGCGCTACTCCCTCCACAACGTGAGCCACATGCTCGGCCTCGACGTCCACGACTGCGCCGAGGCGCGCAAGGAGGCCTACAAGCTCGGGAAGCTGAAGCCCGGGATGGTGCTGACGGTGGAGCCGGGGCTCTACTTCCAGATGGACGACCTCACGGTGCCCGAGCCATACCGGGGGATCGGGGTGCGCATCGAGGACGACGTGGTGGTGACCGAGGACGGGCACGAGCTGCTGTCCGCCGACATTCCGAGCCAGGTGGACGAGGTCGAGGCGTGGATGGATCGGGTGTGGAAGAAGGCGAAGAAGCGGCGGGATTGACGGGCACGGCGCGCGGGGCATCCTGATCGTCGGAGGGCAGACGGATGCGGGCTCGACTTCTTGCTTGTGCGCTTCTGGCGGTGGGGCTCGGGCTCTGGGCGTGCCAGAGCGGGCCCGCGCTCATCCCGTGCGGCAACGGCTGCGCGAGCGATTTCGACTGCGACCAGGGCGAGGCATGCGTCCCCGTTCCTGGGACTTGCGGCATCTGCGAACCCCTGATCGCGACTTCCTGTACGGCGGGTGGGACGGAGTGCGGGCCGGGTGGTTTCTGCGACGTCAACGTCGGACTCTGCGCCGAGTACATCTCCTGCTCCAGCAACAGCGACTGCCCGTTCGGGATGGTGTGCCAGGGTGACGGCGACTGCCCGCCGGCGTACGCACCCTGCGGTGTCTGCATCCTGTGGGGTCCTCCTGTAGGCCTGGGCGGAGCGGGCGGCGCAGGCGGAGCGGGCGGCGCAGGCGGAGCGGGTGGCGGGGGTATGTGTGGCCAGCCCGGGAGCGGCTGCGACGCCGGCGCCGCCTGCTGCAGCACGGTCTGCGACGGCGACGCGGGGACCTGTAACTGAGCTTGCGTGCCGCGGGTCCCGTCAGGAGGCGCGCGCGCCCGGAGCACTCGGCTGGGGGTGAGGTCCGCGGGAAGTCTACTGCGTGACCAGGATGATCACCGACTGGCTCCAGGCGCCGAGCCCGGCGCTGTCCTTGAGCGCGACCTGGACGGCCACGTAGGTGAGCGGAGGGATCCCTTTGATGAGGGTGTGGGCGACCGGCGTCGACTCGTCGTCGATCCACGCAACGGGGACGGGGGCGACGGCGCCGGGGACCGGCGAGCTGACGATGCCGTGCCGCCAGTGGAGGTCACGGTTCCCCGCCTTGCGCTTCGCCGGACCCTCCAGCTTCGAGGCGTTCGCCTCGCAGCGGATCTCCCCTGGGTTGGTGGTCAGGGAGAGCGCGAGGATCTCCTTCTCCCGGATGCCGATCCCGGCTTCCTTGAAGCCCGACGCCGCGATGATCGTGGAGGCCTGCTCGGGGTTGGCGTAGCAGAGCTGGAGCGTGAAGCCGCAGAGGGTCTTGACCGTCGCCCAGACGACGTTGGCCGACGCCTCGCGCGCAGGGACGGCCGCTTTGTCGGTCTTCGTGGCCAGGTGCTTCGCCTTGAGATCGGTGATCTGCGCCCCGAACTCGGCCGGTGACACGGGAGGGTCGCCCAGCTCGGCGGTGTTGGCCGCGAACTTCGTCTGGACCACCTCGCTCCCGGTGATGAGCTTCGGAATGTTGTCCCGCCGGAGGCCGATCGCGGGCCTCGGCATGTAGAGGCTCCCCATACGCTTCCTCCTGGAATCGGCACGGATGCAGAGGGCCGAACCATTCGGTCCGGTCCGGCCTCCGTGCCTTCCTGATCTCCCTGTGGCCGGGCGGAGGGCGTTTTTCGACGCGACCCCAAAGAAAGTCAAAATGGGGGCATTTTGGCTCGCACTGAGAGCAAGGCCGAGCCAGCATGCCCCACAACGCGGCGAATATGCCTCACTCCGTGGTGGACCTGCCCCACAACGCGGCGAATATGCCTCACCCCGCGGTGGACCTGCCCAACAACGCGGCGAATATGCCTCACCCCGCGGTGGACCTGCTTCACCGCGCGGTGAACCTGCTTCACCCCGCGGTGGCCAGACCTCACCCCGCGGTGGCCAGACCTCACCCCGCGGTGGACATGCCTCACCCCGCGGTGGCCAGACCTCACCCCGCGGTGGACATGCCTCACCTCGCCGTGGGCAGGCCTCACAGCACGGTGGACCTGCTTCACCGCGCGGCGAGCTTGCCTCACCGCACGGTGGACCTGCTTCACCGCGCGGTGGACGTGCCTCACTCCGCGGTGGACATGCCTCACCCCACGGTGAACATGCCTCGACGCGCGGTGGGCCCCATCGGCGGGCCATCGAAATAAGTTCGCTCCGTCCTGCACACTCCCCGCGCGCCGCCTGTCTTCCCCGGCGAGGCAGACGAGTCCGCGCGCCGCATGCAGCGGCACCGTGAATGCGTCGTCCAGGCGTGGAACGTGGGGAGCTCTTCCGGATCCTCCGTGTCTGCCGCCTCTACGACTACGAGGCGCGCCGGTGGATCGACTACGACGGCCCACGTCCGAGCCGCTCCCGTGCTCGGCGGGTGCAGAGCCGGGTGAAAGGATCGCTGCATGAGACACGGTCGCGCATTCCAGGTCGGCGAGGTGCTGGCGTTCGAGCGGCGCTTTCAGGACGAGGACGTCGTTGCGTTCCAGCGCATCTCCGGCGACGCCGGCCGGCACCACGCCCGCCCGGACGCAGAGGGGCGGCGCGTCGTGCAGGGCCTGCTCACCGCGACGCTCCCCACCAAGCTGGGCGGGGACATCGACTTCATCGCCGGTCACGTCAGCGTCGGCGTCCACGTCAGCGTTGACGAGCGGGTCGTCGTTCGAGAATTAGTCGGTCTCGATGACCTTCACGAACGACACCCCCACGTGGTCGGGGATCTTGGCGCGGGCGGCGGGGTCGGTGCCGGGGCGGATGCTCACGCGCACGATGAAGCCGATCCCGTCCTCGCGCTCCACGCCGATCCCGGCGCACCAGGGCTCGGCGCCGATCGCGGCCTTGAGCTGATCCCTCGCCTTGCGGGCGGATCCGATGTCGCTCATGCCGGGCCCATACCACGTCTCCCCCTCGGCGTGGGCCCCCGAACGGTGCTCCCGCGGCGCGCATGGTAGGGTGCCCGGCACGTGACCCGCCGTGCCCCTGCCCTCGCCTTCGTCGCGATCGCGGCCGTCGCCGCCTGCCTGCTCGCGCTCCGCGGGCGCGAAGCGGCCAAGGTTCATCCGCAACCCGCTCCCGTTCCCGCTCCCGTTCCCGTTCCCGAATCGCCGGAGGGAACGGGAACGGGAACGGGAACGGGAGCGGGAACGGGAGCGGGCAACGCTCCCCGCGCCGACGGGGCGGAGATTGCCCCCGAGGAGACCACCCTCGAGGACGACCCCACATTCCGGCTCCTCGTCTTCCCCGTGCGCGTGGCGGGCGCCCGCTTCCGCGTGATCGACATGGGAATGACCCACGACCTGGAGCGCGTGATCCGCGAGACGGGCGCCTCGCTCGTCGTCAACGGCGGGTTCTTCGACCCGGCCCAGCGCCCGGAGGGGCTGGTGGTCTCGGCGGGCCAGGTGCTCTCGGCGAAGAGCGACTCACTGGGCGGTGGGGTCGTCGTTGTCGCGGGCGGGCGCGCGTCGCTCGCGGCGGCGGAGGGGTTTGGGGCGCCCGCGGGCGCCGACTTCGCGATTCAGGCGCGGCCGCGACTGGTGGTGGACGGGGGGAGCGCGATTGTGCGTGACGACGGGCGGGCGGCACCGCGGACCGCGCTCTGCGTGCGAGACCAGGGGCGCGAGATTGAGGTGGTCGTGGCGCGGGGGGAGGCCGCCGGGAAGGGGCCGACGCTCGCGCTCCTGGCCGACATGCTGGCGAGCCGGGGCTGCACGGGCGCGCTCAACCTCGACGGCGGGCCCTCGACCGGCGTCGCGTGGCGGCAGGACGGCAAGGTGCGCGTGCTCGCGCCCACGGGGCCGCTGCGCCACGCCATCGCGGTGTGGGCCACGCGTTAGTCGGGTAGGCCGGGGAGGTTCCAGTCCCCGGCCCCCCACAGATCCGGACGTGCGGGTCTTCCGCATCCGGCTCTTCGTGTCATGGGCTCGCTGCACGTGGGAGGAGCGGGCGCGCGATGCGCGGCCTGGGGAGCGGGTAGCGCTCCAGCAGGCGGTGCATCCGCGCCCAAGGCATCGCGGCGCGTTGCGAGCGGCGGTTCAGCCATTTGCGCCACAGCCCCACCACCTCGCGGTAGAAGCGCCCGATCACGGTCGAGTTCCCGATGATGCCGAAGTACCCGTAGTGACCTCGCAGCCTCCGCGCGAGCGCCTCCTGCTGCGTACGGACCTCGTCGTGGCGGTGCTCCCGGCACCAGTCCGCGACCCGTTTCAATGCCCGCCGGAAGCGGTCCTTCGCGGTCCGCCGCTTGACGACCCACTTTCCGGAGCGCGCCTTGCCCCAGAAGTGCGTGAAGCCGAGCAGGTCGAACGTCCCGGGTCCCCCACCCGCGCCCGGTGGCGCGAAGCGGTCGGGCCTTCGGAAGTCGACCAGCCGCGTCTTGTCCGGATGCAACTCCAGGCCGTACCTGCCGAGACGCTTCGGCAGCACCTGCATCACCCTTTGCGCATCCGTTTCATCCGCGAACAAGAACACCGCGTCGTCCGCATAGCGGAAGAACACGGCCTTGCCGGCCAGCCGCGGCTTGACCTCCCGGTCGAACCACGCGTCGAGCACGTCGTGCAGGAAGATGTTCGCCAGCATCGGCGACACCACCCCGCCCTGCGGCGTGCCTGCTTCCGGGTAGCTCACGCTCCCGTCTTCGAGCACGCCCGCGTTGAGCCACTTCCCGATGAGCCGCAGCAGCACTCCATCGTGCACCCTGCGGCGAAGAACCTCCCTCAGCATCCCGTGGTCCAGGCGATCGAAGAACTTCCGGATGTCGATCTCCAGGATCCACCCGCCCGCCATCACGACCGACTGGTGCTGCAAGGCTTCGAGCGCCATGTGCGCCGACCGCGCGCGCCGGAACCCGTACGAGCAGTCCAGGAAGTCTTGCTCGTAGACGGCCTCCAGCAGCATCGTGACAGCGCGCTGCAGGACCTTGTCCTCGAAGGTGGGGATGCCGAGCGGCCTCGTTTCCGAGCCGCTCCCCTTCGGGATGTGGACCCGCCGCACCGGCGGTGCGCGGTACGTGCCGGACTTCGCGCGCTCGAGCAGCGACCGGAGGTTGTCCTCAAGGTTCGCTTGGTACTCCTGCGCGCTCTGCCCGTCCACGCCCCGCGCCCCGTCCTTGCGCGTGCGCCGGTACGCCTCGCGTAGCCAGTCGATGTCAATAAGATGGGCGAGGCTGCGGAACGCCATGTCGGGCGCTTCCCTCGCCAGCTTCGCTACCCGTTCAAGTTTCGTGAAGACGTCCACGGAGGACTGAGGCTCCGCCATCTTTCCCTCCAACGGTTCCATGACACGGCGCCGCCCTTTGCTCAGCGGGATCCCTCGGGAGGGTTCTCCCGCTTCCTCGCTCCTACCGCGGCGCTCCGACTTCCCGTTGCCCGTCGGCTCGCGCTTCGTTGCCTTCACGCGCCGCCTACCTCGCGACGCTCATCCATGCGCGCGGGGAGACACCGGGACCTCCCAGGTTCCTGGGCAACCCTTGTGCACGCGCTCCGCTCTCTGACCCCGGCGGAGCCGCTGCGCCGGACCTTTCGGGCCGTGCCTCGCTGCTGGCGCAGCGGTATCGCCGCCGCCTCGGTTCACGGCGTCGGCCTCCGCGTCTTGCTGATTTCGGGGCTCGATCACGCAGCTCCATGCACCCGCTGTCTACGCTTCGCGGCCACGGTTGCCCGTGTGCTGCCTTACGGCCGCGCAAGACTCGCTTCCGGCTGGTAGGTCAGCCTTGCCGGTCGGGACTTTCACCCGTGGGTTGCTCCGTGAGGTTTCCGTCACCGGCTACATGGCTTCCTCCTCACCCAGGCTTCGCCTGGCGCACGAACCGCGCGCGTCAGCAAGCGGACCGGTTCTTGGCGCGCGCGCTAAGAAGGCAAGCGGACCACACGTCCCGGCCCAGTACCCTGCTTCCGTCTCTTCACCTTGCCCCAGCGAAGCCTCTCCCAAGGCAGGCTGTTGGCGAGTGGACGATGCGGGAGCGGGCTGCTTGAACGGAGCGTCTCGTCCCCTTGCCGACGCGCGGGGCTCTGGTCCGCTTGCTCACGCGCGCGGTTCTACAGCGTGTACCCAGCGCACACGCACGCGCATTCAGAGCGCGACCTTCTTGAAGCGGCGCACGCTGGCCCAGACGAGGACCGCGCTCATCGCCACCATCGCGAGGACGTTGGGGAGCAGCTCCCGCGGGCCGGCGTCGCGGAGGACGACGCCGCGCATGATCTCGATCATGTGCGTGGCGGGGAGGAAGCGGCCGATGGTGCGGAGCACCCACGGCAGGCCGGCGGCGGGGAAGATGTAGCCGGAGAGGAAGACGGAGGGGAGGAAGAGGAACTGCGCCATCTGCTGCGCCTGCGCCTGGGTCTCCGCGCGCGTCGAGATGAAGAGGCCGACCGCGAGCAGCGCGAAGAGGTAGACCAGGGCCATCGCGAAGAGGAAGAGGAGGTTGCCCCGGATGGGCACGTCGAAGACCCAGCGCATGACGGTCAGGACGCCGGCCATCTCGACGATCCCGACGAAGAGGTAAGGCGCGAGCTTGCCGAGCATGAGGCCGAGCGGGTCGATCGGCGTGACGAGGAGCTGCTCGAGCGTGCCCTTCTCGCGCTCGCGGACGATGGCGACGGCGGTCAGGACGGTGGCGATGATCTGGAGGAGGATCGCGAGCAGGCCCGGGATGATGAAGTTGGGCGTCCGGCCTTCGGGGTTGAAGAGGATGATGGGCTGCGCCGAGAGCGGGGGCGCGGCGTTCGGCCCCCCCCTCTGCGCGACCGCCTCCAGGTTGGCGTTGGCGACGAGGCCGTTGACCGCGGCGAGGGCCTGCGCGCTGACGTTCGAGTCCGATCCGTCGATGAGGACCAGGATCTTGGCGCCGTCGCCGCGGAGGCGCCTGTCGTGGTAATCGGGCGGGATGACCACGCCGACGCGCGCGTGGCCGCGCGTGATCTCGGCGCGCGCCTCGTGCGGGTCGCGCGTCACCTTGTTGATCTCGAAGGTGCGGGTCGCGCGGAGCTCGTCCATCAGCTCGCGGCTCTCGCGCGTGCCGTCCTGATCCACGACCACGGTGGGGACGTTGGTGACGGTCTCGTCGATGAAGCCGAACAGGACGAGCTGGAAGAGGGGGATCGAGAGCGCGATGACGAGCGTGCCGCGATCGCGGCGCATGTGCAGGAACTCCTTCTGGAAGACGGCGATGAAGGAGCTCAGGATGGCTTCGAGTCGCGGGGTCATGGATCAGGCCCTGCTGGACACGGAGGGCGCGCCTTCACCGCGGCGCTGGGCCTCGTGCTCGGTGAGCGTGACGAAGACGTCCTCGAGCGAGGCGCCGATGTCGCGGATGTGGACCTCGCCGAAGCCGGCGCGGTGCATGCCGAGGGCGATCTCCTCGTCCGTCACGCCGTCGTCGACGACCGAGTGCACCGCCTGGCCGAAGATGGTGGCGGAGACGGTGAACTTCTGCCCGGTGAGCCAGGCGAGGGCGCGCGCGGTCTCCGCCGACTCGACCTCGATGCGGCGCGTGCCGGTCCGGTTGACCTCGGGGAGCCGCTTCAGGAGATCGGGCGTGCCGCTCACGATCATCTTCGACAGGTACAGGTAGCCGACCTCCCCGCAGCGCTCGGCCTCGTCCATGTAGTGCGTGGTGACGAGCAGGGTGATCCCCTGGGCCGCGAGGCGGAAGAGCAGGTCCCACAGCTCGCGGCGCGCGACCGGGTCGATGCCCGCCGTGGGCTCGTCCAGGAAGACGACGCGCGGCTCGTGCATGAGCGCGCTGCCGAGCGCGAGCCGCTGCTTCCACCCGCCGGAGAGCTGCCCCGCGCGACGGTCGAGGTAGGGGCCGATGTGGGTGAGCTCGACGGCCGCGTCGAGCCGGCGGCGGAGGCGCTCGCCCCTGAGGCCGTAGATGCGGGCGTAGAACGTGAGGTTCTCCCGCACCGTCAGGTCGTCGTAGAGCGAGAACTTCTGGCTCATGTAGCCGATGCGCCGCCGGATCTCCTCGCCCTCCCGCACGACGTCGAGCCCGAGAACGCTCGCGGAGCCGGCGGTGGGGGCGAGCAGGCCGCAGAGGATGCGGATGAGCGTGGACTTGCCGGACCCGTTCGGCCCGAGCAGGCCGTAGATGGATCCCGCCCTCACGGCGAGGTCGACGCGGTCGAGCGCGGTGAAGTCGCCGAACTTGCGCGTGACGCCCCGGACCTCGATCGCGTTGGCGGCGGGCCGCCCGGCGGTCGAGAGCGCGGCGCCGCCGGGGGTTTGGGGGCGGAGCCCGGCATCGCCGGGCGGAGCCCCCAAGCGTGGACCAGCGGCGATGGTCACTTGGGCACCTGGATGAACGCGGCCATCCCGGCGCGCAGGTCGTCCTTGCCCTCGCGCAGGCCGACGCGGGCGGCGAACACCTGGTCCGCCCGCTCGTCCGCCGTCTGGAGGTTGCGCGGTGAGTACTCGCCGACGGTGTTGATGTGCTCGACCACGCCGGCGAACGAGCGGCCGGGGAACGAGTCGACCGTGACGGGCACCTTTTCGTCGATCTTGAGCAGGCCGATGCGCGTCTCGGGCACGTAGATGCGGACGTAGAGCTGGTCGTCTTCGAGCAGGACGGCGGCCGGCGCGTTGGGGCCCAGGATGTCGCCGGGCCGGAGGTCGAGCGTCTCCACCCGCGCGGCGCGCGGGGCTTTGATGGTGAGCTCCTCGATGGCCACCCCAATCGACTCGAGCTTGCCCTTCGCCGCCGCGACGGCGCCCTCGGCGGCCTTGATGTCCTCGACCCGCGAGCCGGCCTCGACGAGCTTCGCGCTCGCCTGCGCCTCCTTGGCGCGGGCCGCCGCCTGGGCAATCTCCTCCCTCCGGGCGCCGTTCTCGAGCTCGTCGAGCGCGTGCCGGAGCGCGTCGCGCTGGGCGACGGCGCCGCGGAGGGCCGCCTCCGCGTTGTCGGCCTCGGCCTGCGCGATGGCCCCGGACTTGACCAGCTCCCGCGCGCGGTCGACGTCCATCTGCGCCTTGTCGGCCGCCACCTGCGCCGCCACGAGCTTCGCCTTCGCCTGCGCGACCTCCTCCCGCCGGGAGCCCGCGCGCGACTCCTCCAGCGCCGCCGCCGCCGTCGCCGCCCGCGCCTTCGCCTGCTCGATCTCCTCCGGCCGCGCCCCGGCCTTGGCCCGCTCGAGCGCCGCCTCCACCTGCGCGAGCTGCCCCTCCGCCGCCAGCTTCTGGGCCAGGAGGTCCCCCGGCTCCAGCACCACCAGGGGCTGCCCCGGCTGGACGCGCTCGCCCTCGTGGGCGAGCACCTCCTTGATGCGGCCGCCGGTGCGCGAGCCCACGGTGATGGTGCGCGCCTCGACGGTGCCGCTCCACTCGTAGGGCCTCCGGGCGTCGTAGGCGAGGTAACCGCCGTAGCCGAGGGCGGCGAGGGCGAGCACGCCGATCGGGAGGAAGCGGCGCGCGCCCGGCTTGCTCGGGGCGGCGTCGGCGGCAGCGGGAGTGGCCGGCGAAGCAGTGGTCACGGGGCTAGTTGGGGACGCGGAGCGTCAAATGGCAAGACTTACTAACTACTCGGCGTCGAGGGAGGGGTACCCGACGCGGCGCGGGGGGACGAAGGTCTCCTTGATCGCGCGCGGGGAGATCCACCTGTAGAGGTTGAGCGGGCTGCCCGCCTTGTCGTTCGTCCCGGAGCTGCGCGACCCGCCGAAGGGCTGCTGCCCGACCACGGCGCCCGTGGGCTTGTCGTTGATGTAGGCGTTGCCGGCGGCGAAGCGCAGGACCGAGAGGGCCCGCTCGACGAAGGCGCGGTCGGTCGCGAAGATCGCGCCGGTGAGCGCGTAGGGCGTGCTCTCGTCGCAGAGCGCGAGGGCCCGGTCCTCCTCCCCGTCCGGGTAGACCCAGACCGTGAGCACCGGCCCGAAGATCTCCTCGCACATCAGGCGGTGGCGCGGGTCCGTCGTCTCGAAGAGGGTGGGCTCGACGAACCAGCCCGTGTCGTCGCGGGAGCCGCCGCCCGCGAGGAGCGTGCACGACGGGTCGCGCTTCGCCGCGCCGACGATCTCGCCGATGCGCGCGTAGGCGCGGCCGTCGATGACGGCGCCCATGAAGTTGCGGAAATCGGCGACGTCGCCGACGCGCAGCTCGCCGATGAGCGCGACGAGGCGCTCCCGCAGCGCCGGCCAGATGGACCGCGGGACGTACACGCGCGAGGCGGCGGAGCACTTCTGGCCCTGGTACTCGAAGGCGCCGCGCACGAGCGCGACGGCGAGCGACTCCAGGTCGGCGCTCCGGTGGGCGAAGACGAAGTCCTTGCCGCCCGTCTCGCCGACGAGGCGCGGGTAGCTCTTGTAGCGGCGGATGTTCTCGCCCACGCGCTGCCACATGGCGGAGAAGACCGCGGTGGAGCCGGTGAAGTGCAGGCCGCCGAGGTCCTCGTGGTCGAGGCAGGCGTTGGCGATGCGCGGCGGGTCGCCCATCACCAGGTTGATGACGCCGGGGGGCAGGCCCGCCTCGCGCAGGAGGCTCATCAGGTAGTGCGCGGAGAAGAGCGCGTTCTGCGCCGGCTTCCACACCACCGTGTTGCCCATGATCGCCGGCGCGCACGGGAGGTTGCCGGCGATGGCGGTGAAGTTGAACGGCGTCGAGGCGAAGACGAAGCCCTCGAGCGGGCGGGGCTCGAGCAGGTTCCACATCCCGGGCGAGCTCTGCGGCTGCTCGCCGGCGATGAGGCTGGCGAAGTGGACGTTGAAGCGGAAGAAGTCGATGAGCTCGCACGCCGAGTCGATCTCGGCCTGGTGCGCCGTCTTGCTCTGGCCGAGCATGGTCGCGGCGTTCAGCTCCGCGCGGCGCGTCGAGGAGAGCAGCTCGGCCGCCTTGAGGAAGACGGCGGCGCGCGCCGTCCACGGCAGCGCGGACCAGCTCGGATGGGCCCGCTTGGCCGCCGCGATCGCCTGGGCGGCGTGCGCCTCGTCGCCCTGGTGGGCGCGCGCCAGGAGGAGATCGCGCCGGTGCGGGGCGCGCACGTCCTGGAGGACGCCGGTCTCGACGTCCTTGCCGTCGATGACCATCGGGATCCGGATGGTCTCGGCCGACATGCGGGCGAGCTCGGCCTTGAGGGTGGCGCGCTCGGGGCTGCCAGGAGCGTACGAGAGGACGGGCTCGTTGACGGGGCGGGGCGGGGAGACGATGGCGTCGAACATGGCGCCGCGAGTCTAAATCACCGCCCGCGATTGTCGAACAACAGCTTTGCTCGTCAACGCTGACGTGAACGTGGACGTGGACGTGGACGCTGACGCTGACGTGGACGATCCGGAATCGTCAGCGTCAGCGTCCACGTCTACGTCCACGCGGGGTAGCGCTCTACTTGCGGAAGTTGTTGTGCGCGCAGGGGGTCGTGTAGCCGGGGGGCGCCTTGCCGTCGAGGAGCTCGATGTCGAACTCCGTGCGGCGGTTCCTCTGCTTGTGCTCCGCCGTGTCGTTGGGGACGAGCGGATCCCTGGCGGCGCAGCCCTCGAAGGAGAAGCGGCTCTGGTCGACGCCGTGCGCGACGAGCCAGGTGATGACGGCCTTGGCGCGGTTCTCGCTGAGCGTGAGGTTGTCGGCCGAGTTGCCGTCGCTGTCCGTGTGGCCTTCGACCCGGATCCTGTTGATCTGCGGGAAGTTCTTCATGATCGTGGCGACCTGGTTGAGCACGCCCAGCGTGCCCGGCGTCTCGCGAATCGTGTACCTCGCGACGTCGAACTCGATGTCGCCCTTGATGTCGAGCTTCCGCGCCCATCACCGGCATGGGGGCCGGCGCCGGAGCCGGCGGCGGCGCCGGCTCGAGCGGGGGCGTCGGCGCCGGCGGAGGGTCCGACGCGCACGCGACGACGAACGTCGAGCCGAGCGCGAGCGCGGCGAGGACGGTGGCTTTGCCGACGATGGTCTTCATGTCGTGGCTCCTGCAAGCTTCGCTCGGGCGCGAGCGCGGCGCGCACCCTAGGAAAAGACCGTGCGCTTGGGAAGAGCCAAGCGCCGGACCCGCGGGGGCCGTGACTGAATGGATGTGTTACGGGAAGGCCGACTGGTTCGGAGGAGTCGGGTGGGGCCGGGGCCCCATCCGACCACGTAACTCAGTGGGGGTGGCGGAAGCTGTTGGGCGCGCAGGCGTCGGTGTAGCCCTCGGGCCGCTGGCCGTTGATCGCCTCGATGTCGAACTCGGTGCGGCGGTTGCGGGCCTTGTGCTCCGGCGTGTCGTTCGGGAAGAGCGGGTCGCGCGCCGCGCAGCCGACCGGGTGCAGACGCTCGCGGGCGATGCCGTGCGCGACGAGCCAGTCCACGACGGCCTGGGCGCGGCCCTCGCTGAGGGCCTGGTTGCTCGCGGGGTCGCCGTCGCTGTCGGTGTGCCCCTCGACGCGGAGGAGGGTGATGTTGGGGTTGGTCTGCCCGCCGAGGACGAGGAGGCGCAGCGTGGCCTCGTTCTGCGCGCTGTTCTTGATGCTGGCCTTGGCAGTGTCGAACTCGATGTCCGGGATGCCGGCGAGCTGCGCGCCCTCGAGGTTCAGGCCCTGGACGACGATCTTCGCCGGCGGCCCGGGGGGCGGCGCCACGACGACGGGGGTCGCAGCGACGACCTCCACCCCCTTCGGCTTCACCTCGACCACGGCACCACCGCAACCGAAGGCACCCAGCATCGCGGACGCCGCGGCGGCCGAGGTAAGAAGGGAAAGAGCAGCATTCTTCATGGTCGTTGTCTCCTGCGCGAGTCGTCGAGATGTGTGTCTAGGGCACGCTTGCGTGCCCGCCTGGGTGAGGTGGGCACGCTGGCGCGTCCGCCTGGCTGAGGGGGCACGCTCGTGTGCCCGCTCGGAATGGCCCCCCCGCAGCGCGCGGGGGCAGGGTATGAGAACTTTTAGCGCTTTGGAAGATCTACGTTTCGTTTTCGCAACGCGTCTCGTGTCACACCCCCGCGGGGCACGTCCCCCCCGGGGTCGACAGGCGCGGTCCCCCACGCCCCATGCAGAGACGCTTCGCCCCCCCTTTTCGGCTCACACCGAGTCGCGCCGCCTCAGCAGGATCATCACCATGACGACGGACACGAGGGTCATGCCGGCGAGGACACCGAAGGAGACCAGCGGCTGGTCGTAGGTCGAGAACCCGAGCCCCCCGCCGCTCTGGGTCGCGTTCCTGACCTCCTCCAGCGCGCAGTTGAACTTGCCGCCCGAGATCCCCGTCCCCTTCGGGATGCAGGTCGTGATCTTCCAGGCGTCGGCGAGCTTGTAGCGCTCGGCGGAGAGCAGGCCCTCGAACGACCAGCGCGAGGGGATGGCCGCCATGATGTACTCCAGCCAGCTCTTGTTGGTCATGGGCACGATGCGCCCGCCGAGGACGACCTGGGGGATGAGCGCGATGGGGGTGAGCGCCATGGCCGCCTCCGAGGAGGTGACCACCGTGGAGAGCAGGAGGCCGATGGAGGCGGCGGAGACGGACGTCACGACCATGTAGCCGAGCATCAGGCCGAAGGTCTGGGGATCGCGGTTGGCGATGCCGAGGACGGGGAAGACGATGCCGAGGAGCACGGCGCACTGCAGCGAGCAGAGGAGCGCGAGCAGCATGAACTTGCTCAGCACGTAGTTGCCGATGGAGAGGTTCACCATCCGCTCGCGGCGGTAGATGGCCTGCTCGCTCACGATCTCGCGCGCCGCGTTGCTGGTGCCAAACCAGAGCGCCGCCACCGTGAGGAAGAAGATGGCGCTCGAGAAGTCCGTCACCTTGGTGAAGCGGGAGAAGTCCTGCATGCACCCGGGATCGAGGTGGGCCCCCGCCTTCATCGCCGCGGTCTCCATGCCCTGCACGAGCTGCTGGCACCAGAGGTTCGGCATCTTGGCCGGATCCGAGAAGACCACGGCGAGCAGGACGCCGATGATCGGCGCCTGGGCCAGGAGGATGGCCGTGCCGGCGCGGTCGCGCCTCTTGACCGTCGCGTAGCGCTTGAAGAGCAGCCAGAACTGGCGGAAGAGCGGCACCTTCGCGCGGGAGGGCGCGCGGCTGGCGCTCGGCTTCCCGGGCTGGCGCGTGCCGGTGTACATCTTGCGCCAGACGGGGTTGTTCTCGACGTAGTACTCGGCGCGCCACTGCTGCGCCGCCGCGGAGCGCGCCGCCGGCTTGTTCGGGTAGCTGCCGCTCGCGACCGCGTCCTCCTCGCGCTTCTTGAGCTGGTCGAACATGTCGCGCGGGTTGTCGATGGTCAGCCCCTTCGCGTAGCGGCCGAAGAACTCGTAGCTGTCCTTGCCCGTCGGCCCGTAGTACACGGGCTCGCCGCCGAAGCCCATGATGAGCGCGAGGTTGAACTTCTCGTACTCTTCCTTCGCCGGCTGGTGGATCGTGACGATGATCGTCTTACCGTACTTCTTCGCGAGGTTCGCGAGCAGGTCGATGAGCGCCACCGTGTCGTCGGCGGCGAGGCCGCTCGTCGGCTCGTCGAGGAACATGAGCGCCGGGTCGGTGACCAGCTCGAGCGCGATGTTCACGCGCTTGCGCTGCCCGCCGGAGAGCACCTTGCGCTCGGGCTTGCCGATCTCGAGGTTCTTCACCTGCTCGAGGCCGAGGTCCTTGATGACCTGCTCCACGCGGCGGTTGATCTCGTCCTCGCCGAAGTCGGCCGGCAGGCGGAACTGGGCGGAGTACTTGATGGCCTCGAAGACCGTGAGCTCCGAGTGCACGATGTCGTCCTGCGGGACGTAGCCGATGCTGCCGCGCAGCGCGTCGTAGATGGCGTAGAGGCTCTCGCCGTTCACCCGCACCTCGCCCGAGGTCGGGCGGAGGTAGCCGTTCAGCACCGTGAGCAGCGTCGTCTTGCCGGCGCCCGAGGGGCCCATCAGCGCGATGAGGTCGCCGGGGTGGGCCTTGAACGTGACGTGGTTGAGGAGGACTTTGTTCTTCGACTTGTCCTCGCGATCCTGCACCTGGAGGAACAGGTCGAGCGCCTCGATCTCGACCAGGTTGCCGGTCCAGTCGGCGTTGTCCGAGTCGACCCAGACCTTGACCTCGTTGTTCTCGACGCCGAGGTTGATCGCGTACGGGCCGATGAAGATCCGGTCCCCGTGCTTGATCTTCACCGGCGTGTTCGGCGGGACGCGCTTGCCCTCGACGTGGGTGCCGTTGGTGCTGCCGAGGTCGGTGACGTTGATCATCCCGTCCGACGTCGGCGCGACGCCGACGTGCCGGCTGGAGATCTGCGGGTAGGGCAGCTTGATGTCCGCGTTCTCGCCGCGGCCGATGACGACCATCCGGTTGGTCACCCGGCTCTCGGGCCCGGCCCCCGCGCCCCAGGCCATCTGCCCGAGCATGGTGCGGTTCTTGATCCCGCCGCCGCCCTTCGACGCCGAGGCGTTGATGCGGGACATCATCTCCGCCATCTCGGGCGCTTCCATCAGCGAGGGGATCGCCATGGTGGCCTTGCCCAGCCCCTCGCCGATCGGCGTGTTGGCGATGTGCGCGGGCATCACCCGCTGCTCCCCCGTGCTGCCGGACGCCGCCGCCCCCGCGAGCTTGACCGACGACTGGACCCCCGTCTGGGGCGGCTGCGATTTCGCCACCGGCTGGCTGGAGGTGACCACCGGCTGGCTGGAGGTGGGCTGGCTGCCGCGACCCGTGAGCGCGCTCTGGAAGGCGGGCACCTCGCCCACGGTCGTCCACCGGTTCGCGCCGACGGCGCAGATGGGCGTGGTGCCCGTGACCTGACCCACGCCGATCCACTGGAGGACGGCCTGGGTGGCATGGGGGCCGGAGGGGGCGCCTGCGGGATCCTTGAGGTACCAGTCGCTCATGTGGCCGCCTGGCTAGCCGATCCTGCCCCGGGCGGCACGGGGTATTCGTGCGCCCCTGCACCCCTGCGCATGTCAGCCATGCGTCGGAGCGCGAAGGGGCCTGGGGCATGAGGGTTGCCCTCGGCCCCCTGTCCGTCGATGATGGGCCCCGATGACCGCCGCCGTATACGACACGCGCGCCCTCGCCCTGCGCGTGGCCAAGTCGCTCCGCGACAAGGGCAGGAGCGCGGAGGCCGTCCTCGTGCTGTCGGCGTGGGCGGCTTCCGGGCCGAACGACGCGGAGGGCCAGGCGCTCCTGGCAGAGGCGCTGCGGCTCGAGCCCAAGAGCGCGGTCGCCAAGATGGCGTTCGAGCGGATGGAGGGCATGGTCGCCAGCGACCACGCGGAGCTCGACGCGGCCATCGCCCGCTACACGGAGGAGGAGCTCGCGCGCCTCGACAAGGCGGGCCGGCCCGCCGTCTTCCAGAGCGCGCAGATGGGGTTCAACAACAACCTCAAGTACAAGGGCAATCTCTACCACGTGCAGACGGAGGACAGCGGCCTCAACAAGCCGCACATCATCACGCACGTGTTCGCCGACGGCGGGCGCATCATCAAGAGCCACAAACGATCGTACGCCGGCGAGGTGTCGCGGGAGGACGTGGCCGCCTACGTGCGCGCCCTGATGAAGGGGCAGCACATGGAAATGGTCCAGCTCCTGCGCGAGGGCCAGTTCGACCCGATCATCGACGGCCAGCGGCCCGGTGGGATGGAGGTGCTCGAGCACCCGCCCAAGGTCGACGTCGCGCAGGTCGGCGGCGGCGCCAACAAGCGCCCCGTCGCCAAGCCGGCGCCGCCACCGCCGTCCGTCTCCCGCCCTGCCGTGGCCCCCGCCCCGGCGAAGGAGGAGAAGGTCCACTTCACCCTCCACGTGCTCCGCGCCCCGGTGGACGGGCCCGATCGCTACGAGCCGAAGGGCGATACGGTCATCATCGGCTCCTCGGGGGGCGTCACGCTCGCCGGGGAGCGCTTCTGCCACCCCAAGGAGGCCACGCTGACGTGGGAGGGAGACCAGCTCTGGCTGGAGGACCTCGAGGGCGGCAACGGCGTCTTCATGCGCATCCGCTCGCGCGTGGCCATCGGCATCGGCAGCGAGTTCATCGTGGGCGACCAGCTCCTCCGGCTCGAGCGCAACGCCGAGGCGAACGACGGGCCGGACCCAGGGCCGACGTACTTCCTCTCGTCGCTGAAGGGTCCCTCGTCGTTCCGCGTCGTGCAGCTCTTCGAGGGCGGGGCGCAGGGGGCGTGCGCGATGGCGCGTGAGACGCTGCTGCAGATCGGCTCCGCGCTCGAGTACGCCAACGACATGGTCCTGTCGCACGACCCGCTCGTGTCCAAGTACCACTGCGTCATCGAGGAGCAGGCGGAGGTGTTCGTGCTCACGGACCTGGGCGCCAAGAGCGGCGTGTTCGTTCGCGTGAACGGCCGCCAGGCCCTCACCACGGGCGACCAGATCCTGGTCGGGCGGACGCGGCTCCTCGTGGACCTCGACGTCGGGAGCTGAGCCCCCTGCCGGTAACACGAGCGACCATGGGGCGATGACGTTGCAGCTCCAAGCACGCAGCGTTTGACGCCGGCCGCCCGAGCGCGGACATTGGCGCCGTGGGCGACGACGCCGCCACCCTGGCGAAGCAGAAGGCCGCGGCCTGTGTCGGGCAGGTCGTCGGCGGGCGTTACCGCATCGAGTCGATCGTCGCGCTGGGCGGGATGGGGGCCGTGTTCCGGGCGGAGCACGTGCACATGCGCAAGCAGGTGGCGCTGAAGCTCCTGCACCCGACGACGGAGAACCTGCCGGAGCTGGTGGCCCGGTTCGAGCGCGAGTCCATCGTGGGGGCGCACGTGTCGCACCCTTGCGTGTGCCAGGCGACGGACTTCGGCCGCCTCGAGGATGGCTCGCACTACCTCGTGCTGGAGTACGTGGAGGGGCGGACCCTGCACGAGGTGCTCAAGCACGGGAGGATCGAGCCCGTGCGCGCGGCGGAGATCGCGCGGCAGATCGCGGCGGGCCTCGGCGCCGCGCACCGGCTCGGGATCTTCCACCGCGACGTGAAGCCCTCGAACCTGATGCTCTGCGACGGCGATCGCATCGAGGTGAAGATCGTCGACTTCGGGCTGGCGAAGCTCCCGTCCGGGCGCTTCCACGTCGACGAGCAGATCGCGGTCACCACCTCGGGGACGGTGTTCGGGACCGTGGCGTACATGGCGCCGGAGCTCGCGCGCGGGATGCACAAGGTCGATCACCGGTCGGACCTCTTCGCGCTCGGGCTCATCCTGTACGAGATGCTGGCGGGGAAGCGGCCGTACGAGGCCGTGGATCCGGCGGCGCTGTTCAAGCAGATCCGGGTGCAGCCGACGCCGCCGATCGCGGAGCGGGCGCCGGGCGTGGAGGTGCCGCCGGAGCTGGAGGCGGTGGTCCGCAAGCTCCTGGAGAAGGAGCCGGAGGCGCGCTACCAGAACGCCGAGGAGCTGATCGAGGCGCTCGAGGACGCGTGCCCCGGCGAGGACGGGCCGGCACCGGCGGTGCCCGCGGCGAGGCCGTCGTCGCGGGGGGCGCGGCGGGATCGCGGCCCGGTCGAGATCGAGATCGAGGACCCGAGCGACGCGTCGCCGCCCCCTGCCCCGGCGTCGCCCGTC
Source organism: uncultured delta proteobacterium (assembly GCA_963827955.1). Lineage (GTDB taxonomy): Bacteria > Myxococcota_A > Polyangia > Polyangiales > Polyangiaceae > CAWHDJ01. The sequence goes on from CAWHDJ010000019.1 coordinate 1,249,158, forward strand.
ACGGGCTCGTTGCACATCACGCAACCTTCCAAGAGCAGCTCGCGCCCGTGGCTGATCGCGGGGATCGTGGTGCTGGCCGGGGTCGCGGCCGTGAAGGGGCTCGCGCCCGACGTGTGGGCAAGGATCGCCGGAAACGGCTCGGCGACGGCGGCGACGGGTCACGTCGCGCCCGCGACTCCCACGCCCGTGGCGCCCGCACCGCCCGCCGTGGTGACGACTGCGAGCGCCGCCGCGACGGCGAACGTGGCAGCGACGGCAAAGGCGGCAGCGACCGCGACCGTGAGCGCGGCGGACGTGTATCCGATGCGGTTCGCGCTGGGGGAGGCGGCGGCGGCGCACGACGGCAAGCGCGGGGCCCGGGCGCTGCTCGCGCTCGCGAAGGCGGGGCCGGAGGCGTTCCGGGACCGGGACGTGATCGCGAACGCGGCGGCCGTCGCGGTGACGGTGGCGCTGGCGGAGCCGGCGCTGGCCGACGAGGTGTTCGCGACGCTGGGCGGCCCCGCGATCGGCGAGAGCGGGCCGGACGTGCTCTTCCACATCACGAGCTTCTACGGGGGCTCGCGCGGCGCCGTGCGCGCGGCGGATCTGCTGGCGAAGCCGGAGGTCCTGGCGCGGGCGTCGCCGGCGCTCCGCATCGCACGGGATCTGAAGAGCGCGCCGTGCCGGGACCGCGCGGCGCTGTACGACCGCGCGTCGGCCGAGGGGGACGAGCGAGCGCTGGTCCTGCTCGAGGCGATGCAGGCGCCGAGCTGCAATGCGGCGACGGGCGCGTGCTGCGCCCCGCACGACGCGAAGCTCGCGGCGGCGAACACCGCGCTGCGGCATCGGCTGCGGAAGTGAGCGCGGATTAGCCGGGCGTACCCGCGAAGAGCCGCCGCAGGCGAGCGTGGCGGTGCGTGAAGAAGCGCTCGGCGACGACGCGGAGGACGGGCGAGAACCACGCGAACGGGGGCTCGGCCGTGACGACGTCGGTCACGACGCAGCCGTCCTGGGAGGGCTCGACGCTGCGCTCGTGGCGCCAGGAGCGGAGGAGCACGGGGGGCGAGCGCTCGACGAAGCGGCGCCCGGGCTCGAGCTCGACGATGGTGACGCGCATGCGCTCCACCGGGAGGAGCCCGAGGAACAGGATCCAGCTCGTGAACAAGGGCTCGCCGAGGACGACGGCGGCGTCCGCGAGCGACTGGTCGCGCGCCTCTGCCGGATAGGTCATCCGGAGCCAGGGGCCCATCTCGCGGTTGACGCTGGGCATCGAGGTCGCATGGCGCCACACGACCTCGGCCGGCGCCGGGAGCCGCGATATACGCGTGACGGTGATCGACCGTTCCATCCCGGGCGATTGTAGCTCCGAGCAGGGCGGCGACCAGCCGGGGCATGGTACGCTCGGGGAGATGGCCGCGAGCAAGCGCGACTGGGTGGGCGGGCGTGTGAAGAGCCACGAGGAGCTCGACGCCGCCGACCAGGCGTTCTGGGACCAGGCGGGGCCCGCCGCGCGCTTCGAGGCCTCCATCGAGCTTTCGCTGACCGCGTGGAGCTTGCGACATCCCGATGAGCCTATCGCCCCATTTGGTCGAGGTCCTTGCGGCATTCGAAGACGCCGGGGTGCGGTACCTGGTGATCGGGGGCCACGCGGTGTCGCTCCACGCACGCCCCCGGACGACGAAAGATCTGGACGTGTGGCTCGACGCCGCACCTGAGAACATCGGGCGCGCGTGCGCGGCGCTGACGCGCTTCGGCGTGCCGAAACACATCGTGGACGACCTTCGCACGGCGCGGCCCCACGAGATCGTCTGGATGGGGCGCGTCCCCACCCGCGTCGACCTCATGCAGACGGTCCCCGGGCTCACGTTCGACGCCGCGTGGGAGCGCCGCGTGACCGCCGATGTAGCCGGCGTGTCCGTGCAGTTCATCGGCCGCGAGGACCTCATCGTGAACAAGCGGGCCGTGGGACGGCCGCAAGACCTACGCGATGCGCGCGCCCTGGAGCGCGCGGCCAAGGCGGTCGCCGAGGGGAAGAGTCCGGGAGGCGGGCGGTCGCGGAAGGGGACGTCGTCGGGGATGCGAAGGGGCCGGGGGAGGTAGGGTCGAGCTCGCCGGGCTCGAAGCGGAAGAGACCGATGGCGTGCCAGAACGTGGATCCCTGGGTGCGTCCGCCGCTGGCATACCGTTCGCCTATCCGACCGGTCATGCTGAGGAGCGCTGCGCGCGGCCTCGGTCGAGGACTGCGATGAACGGAAGCCACGGCGACGGCGCGCGAAGGGCCCTCTTCCGGCTCGTCTATATCCTCCCCACGGTGCTGCTGTTGTTCGTGCGCGTCCTCCGGCGAGCCCCGACGGTGGGTGCGCCGGGGGTGGTCCTGGGCGCGGTCTTCGGCAGCTTCCTCGTCTGTTTCCTCGCGGGCGCCGTCTTGCTTCCGGCAGCCTTGCGGGCGAGGGGGCGGGAGGATCTGGCCACCGGGTGGAGGATGTCAGCCCTCCGCGGGCTCGACTGCGTGCCCTTCTGGCTCTTCTTCTGGTCGGCCATCTACGTCCGCGCGTGGCCGCTCGGGTGGCAGCTCTCCATGCCGCCGTGGCTTGCGCCCTGTCGTACGTGCTCCTCTGGTTCGTGGACAGGCGCTGGCACGTCGGCATCTTCGGGCGCTCGCGGAGCCGTCACCCGGGATCGGGGGGCGGGAGGTCGCGGAAGGGGACGTCGTCGGGGATGCGGAGGGGCTTGGGGAGGTAGGGGTCGAGCTCGCCGGGCTCGAAGCGGCAGAGGCCGATGACGTGCCAGAAGGCGCCGGCGATGTCGCCGCCAATCTTGTAGCGGCCGTCGGGGGTGAAGGCTGCCCAGCCTTCGGGGGTGGCGAGGAGGATGGCGAGGCAGCGGGCGGTGGTGACGTCCCAGAGGCGGATGGTGTCGTCGAGGGAGGCGGAGGCGAGGGTCTGGCCGTCGGGGCTGATGGCGGCGCATGCCACCCCGTTCGTATGACCCTCGAAGGCGCGAAGGCGGGCACCTGTCTCGACGTCCCACAGGCGCACAGTGTTGTCATCAGACCACGAGGCCCTGGTTTTGCCATCGGGGCTGAAGACGATGCTGCTTGCTTTACCATCGGGGCTGTACTCGACGCTCACTGCTCTCTTCAGATGTACCCCGTTGAAGGTGCTGAAAGAGCGTCCGGTAGCGACGTCCCACAGCCGCCCGGTCTTGTCATAGGACTCGGACGTGAGGGTCTGGCCATCCGGGCTGAAAGCTACAAACGATGCTCCCTTCGTACGTCCTTCGAAGGAGCGGAGGAAGCGGCCGGTGCCAACGGCCCACAGGCGCACGGTCTTGTCATCGGACCCGGAGGCGAGGGTCTCGCCATCGGGGCTGAAGACCACGCTCCACACCTCCTTCGTATGTCCATCGAAGGTTCGGATGGCACGCGCGGTGTCTACATCCCACAGCCGCACGCTTTTGTCGAAAGACCCAGAGGCGAGGGTCTTGCCGTCCGGGCTGAAGGCGACGCTCATCACCCAATTTGTATGCCCCTCGAAGACACGGAGGGAGCGGCAGGTGGCAACGTCCCACAGCCGCACGGTCTTGTCATCGGACCCGGAGGCGAGGGTCTGGCCATCGGGGCTGAAGACCACGCTCCGAATCCAATCCTTGTGCCCCTCGAAGGCGCGGAGGGAGCGGCCGGTGGCGACGTCCCACAACCGCACGGTCTTGTCAGAGGACCCGGAGGCGAGAGTAAGGCCATCGGGGCTGAAGGCCACGCTCCACACCCCCTTCGTATGTCCTGCAGCGGCATGGAGGGAGCGGCCGGCGGCGACATCCCACAGCCGCACGGAGTTGTCTTCGGACCCGGAGGCGAGAATAAGGCCATCGGGGCTGAAGGCCACGCTCGACACCCCTCGCTTATGGCCCTTGAGGGCGCGGAGGGAGCGGCCGGTAGCGACGTCCCACAGCCGCACGGAGTTGTCTTCGGACCCGGAGGCGAGAGTAAGGCCATCGGGGCTGAAGGCCACGCTCCGAACCGACCCCAGATGGGCCCCCATTTCCGGATCGCCTGTCCCGAAATCGCATCCCAGAGACGAACACTGCCGTCGTCATGACCGCTCGCCACGAGATCTCCGGAAGGGATCCATGCCACGACGCTGCACACCGCCATTACTGCCCACATCGGCTCGGCCCCACGGGGCGCCGGCGGCGCCGCCCCCACCTCGAGGAGCCCAGCGGCCTCCATCCTCTTCGCGCCCACGAGCTTCGCCCCGCGCACCTGCTTCGCCACGAGCCCGACGGCTCCTCCGAGCTCCGCGCCCTGCAACTGCACGAACGACAGGTCTGCGTCCTCCAGACGCGCCCCCTCCAGGTTCGCCCCCTCCAGGTTCGCCCGCTCCAGCTTCGCTGCGTGTAGCCGGGCGCCGCGCAGATCGGCCTTCACCAGCGTCGCGCCGCTCAGGTTGGCCCGCTCCAGGTTAGCCCACCGCAGATCCCGCCCCGACAGATCCTGCCCGCTCAGGTCCTGCCCGGCGAGATCGAGCCCCGCGGCGAGGCCCGTTCGTTCAATACGACGCAGAACCTTCAGCGCGTTGGTCTTGGCGTGCCCCTCGGTATGTGTGCCGAGCACGCGCCGCCCCCACGACCAAGCGCCGTCCTGCGATGCGAGCGACACGAAGAAGTCGACCATCAGCTCGCTCATCTCATCCGCCCCGAGCGCCGCCGCATCCCCCTTCTCCTTCACCTCCCGCGCCGCCGCCTCGGCCACCAGCCACTCCAGCACCGACCGGTGCACGAACGAGAAGCGCCCCTCCGCATTCCGCACGAGCAGCGACCCCGACCCCACCATGTGCTCGACCACCGCCGGGTCGAGCCCCTCCACCACGATGGCGCCGCGCAGATCCTCGATCCCCAGCGCCCTCGCGCTCTGCCCCCAGAACACGCCCGCGACCTTCGTTACCAGCTCCCGGAGCCTGTCCCGCGCGAGCCCCGCCGGCGCCCCCGGCGGGTTGGCGCGCCTGTACTCGTGCTCGAGCCACTGCTCGATCAGCACGTCGTAGAGCTTCGCCGCCGTGATCTCGCCGCTCTTCTCCTTCGCCTCCCGGAGCTTCTCGGGATCGATCCTGGCGATGAACCCCAGCATCCGTGGGTTCGTGGAGAGCCCGAGCAGATCCTTCACCTCGTCGAGCAGCCGGTACCGCTCCTCCGCCTCCGCCGGCTCCGGGATCAGGTTCCTCAGGAATTGACGGATCTGCTTCTCCCCGAATTTCTCCACCTGAAAGAGCCGGTAGCCCGGCACCTGCTCCGCCCGTTCTGCCAGCGCCCGCCGGACCTGCTGATCTGTCAAGAAGTGCTGCGTGCGGCTCGTCACCACCACCTTGGCGTTCCCCTGCGCCGCCGCCATCACGGTCTCGAAGTGCTCCAGCGCTCGGTCGTATGACACCCGCAGCGCCAGCTCGTCGAACCCGTCGAAGAGGAGCGCGATCCGCCCCTCCGCCAGCATGTACTGGAAGGCGTCGAGGTCGATCCGGCCCATGTCCGCCATCGCGAAGTGCTGTGCCAGGAGCGCCTTGAGCGAGCGCTGCTTCTCCAGCCTGCTCATCTCCACCAGCACGGGTACGAGCGGGTGCTTCTCCGTCGCCATGCGCCGCGCGAGCTCGTGGAGGAGGAAGGTCTTGCCCGCCCCGAAGTCGCCCAGCACGAGCGAGAAGCGCGGGTGCGGGGCGTCGAGCAGGTCCCACAGCGTCCGGAACGCGCTCTCCGTTGCCTGCTCCTCGCGCCCGCCGGCGAGGCTCCACTTCGCCGGCTGCTCGACGTAGAGCCACGGTGGGTAGACGGTGTCCGCTTCGAGCCGGCGCGTCTGCCATTCGAGGAACTGGCCGAAGTCGACGAGGCCCTGGTACTCGGCGAAGCTCTTGAGCACCACCCCCACGCGCCGGGCGCTCCGGGCGAGCTCGACCGAAGCCTGCGCTCCGCCGTGGATCGAGCGTCGAGCCGAGAAATGGGTTCTCCTGCCGGTAAGGGCGCTCCAGGTCGGTGACGTACTGCGTGACGAGCGCCTCCGTGATGGGCTGGTCGACTGCACCGAGCACGCGAACGTCGAAGAGCGGGCCGTCCTTCACGGCGATCTCCAGTACGCCCGCAAACGGCGGGGGCGCGTCGTGGCGGGTGACTCGCGCGCCGGGGTCTCGGAGGAGGGCGACGCGCTCGACGCGGGCGAGGAAGCCGTCCCGCGGACGATCGCCGCCGCGGACCAAGCGCCGTTCCGAGCGCTCATGGTCCGGCCTCTGCCCCGGCTCCAGGTGCTTCCGCAGGAATTCCATCAGCACCGTAGCCGAGGCCCGGCACGCAAACTTGCGGAAGCTGTCGTCTTTCTCGTGGTCGGCGTGGTCCGACACCGCCTTCACGAAGATCGACCGCTTGCCGGACCGCTCCGCCAAGTCCGCGATCGCCACCCCCTCCATGTCGACCCCGAGGGTCGTCCGCACCAGCTTCCGTAGCCGATCGAACAACCCCGGATCCTCCTGCACCGCCGCCCCGGTGGCCACCGCCCCGACGTGCACCTCGAACTTCTTCTGAGGCACGCCGTCCGGGTAGAGCGTCCGCTCGAACAGCACGGCCTCCCTTCCCTTCTCGGTGAGCGTCAGCTTCCCGGCCGGCGCCACGACGAGCCCCTCCTCCAGCACCTCCCTGAGCCGCTCCGTCCAACCGGGGCAGGCGTGCTTCCGGTCCGGATGCCCCGTCGGCGCCGGCCCGCCCTCGTCCTGGTGAGCGAGCACTGCGTTCAGGAGCCAGTGGCGCTGCGCCTCCTTCGAGGGCGGGCGCGCGCTCGCCAGCGCCGACACGTCCAGCTCCCGCGCCAGGAAGGCGGCATCCATCTTCCACGTCGCCTCCAGGTCGAACGTGCGCAGGCTGTGCCAGACCTCGGCCGGCTTCCCGGGCTCCGCGACGGCCTTCCCCTCGTCGTAGGCGTAGAGCTGATCGGCCACGATCACGTCGCCGAGCGCCACCTTCTTCCGGTACCCCGCGCAGATGCCGCACATCGCGAGGCAGCCGGGATCTCAGCTCGGCCAGGAGCTGCTGCCCCCGGATCGCCGCCGTGCGCGCCCCCATCTCGCCCGTCCACGCCGCGGCAATCTGGAGCGCCTCGCCACGCGCGTTCGGGAACGCCCGCCGGTAATAGCGGAACCCGCCGAGGTCCCGCAGCTCCTCCCAGCCGTCGCTTCCCCCCTCCCCCAGCGTCAGCACCGCGTCGAGCTCGTCCTGCAGGGCGGTCAAGACGAGGACGTCTATCGAGGCGCGCTCGGGATCCATGGGTGATCCACGCTACACCATCGGGACGCGAACCACGGGGCGTGCGAGCGCACGTGGTCCACGCCCCGACCCACGCCCTTGCTGCGCGAGCGAGCAGCCTCGGAGCACACGTCTGCCCCAGGATGAGAAGGGCAAGATGCCGCGTTACGAGAGCACGTTGCCCTTTGCGAGGAGCACGCTGCCCTTTGCGAGGAGCACGCTGCCCTTTGCGAGGAGCACGCTGCCCTTTGCGACGAGCACGCTGCCTTCGGCGAGGAGCACGCTGCCCTTTGCGAGGAGCACGCTGCCCTCGGCGAGGAGCACGCTGCCCTTTGCGAGGAGCACGCTGCCCTTTGCGACGAGCACGCTGCCCGCGGCGAGGAGCACGCTGCCCTTTGCGACGAGCACGCTGCCCGCGGCGAGGAGCACGCTGCCCGCGGCGAGGAGCACGCTGCCCTTTGCGAGGAGCACGCTGCCCGCGGCGAGGAGCACGCTGCCCTTTGCGAGGAGCACGCTGCCCGCGGCGAGGAGCACGCTGCCCTTTGCGAGGAGCACGCTGCCCGCGGCGACGAGCACGCTGCCTTCTGGGAGGAGCACGCTGCCGTCGGCGAGGAGCACGCTGCCCTTTGCGAGGAGCACGCTGCCCTTTGCGACGAGCACGCTGCCCTTTGCGAGGAGCACGCTGCCCGCGGCGAGGAGCACGCTGCCTTCTGGGAGGAGCACGCTGCCTTCTGGGAGGAGCACGCTGCCCGCTCCTCGACGGCCGCTAAGACTGGGCTGCCTCTACGTGCGACGCGCGGCAGCCCCGCGCGAGCGCACTTGCGTGCTCCCTTCCAGCTATGCTGGCGACCATGTTGTTGCGCTTGCTGCCGCTCCCCCTCGCGATCGGGTTCGCCCTCCTCAGCTGCGGCGGAAACGTGGTGCTCGCCGGAGGCACCGCGAGCACCGCGAGCTCCACCGCAGGCGCGGGCGGATCGCCGACCATGTCGGGCGCCGGCGGCGGAGCCGGTGGATCCCCGGTGACGATGGGCTCGGGCGGGGGCGGCACGGGGGCGGGTCCGTTCGCGCTCGTCTCGACCCACGCGGATCCAAATGGCCCCTGTTTCGGCGGCGCGAATCCACCCAACGCCGTCTTCGTGATGGTGGCAAACCGCCCGATCACCTGTGCAAAGCCGACGCCGCCCGACATCGCGCCGTACGGAAGCACCAACTTCTCCGGCTTTGTGTGGGAGGTCTGCTTCGCGGTGGCACCCGCTGACCTCGTACCTGGCACGCTGACGATCGACTCCGTGAGCCCGCCCTGGGGCATGGCGTACGAGGCCGACGCCGATGGGTCCACGCCCTGCGGGGGTGGCGGCGTGCTCTGCGACGGGACGCTCACGATCGCATCCGTGCAGGAATCCTCCGTGACGTTCTCGCTCTCGGGAACGGACTTCACGTCCTGCAACCTGAGCCTGACCGTCTCGTCGGACGGCACCTACACGGCGTCGCGCTGCCCGTGATCCGACAGGGGGACCGTGGCCGGCTCACGGGGCGAGCGGGGTGTCGGGCTGGGCGCACACCACCTTCAGCCGGGCGCCCTCGCGGCGCGTCTCCGGCATCATGAAGTGGACGAGAGTGAACGCCGCGGCCGCCACGGCGGAGAGGAACGCGAAGCCGGCCGTGTAGCCGGCGTGGTGGACGATGCTCCCGGCGACGGCCTGGCTGAGGGAGGCGCCCGTTCCGACGGCGGCGGTGACGACACCCAGGGTTAGGTTGAAGCGGCCCGTACCCTGCGTCAGGTCCGCGATCACCAGCACCGACACGACGCTGAAGATCCCCGCCGAGATGCCGTCGAGGACCTGGATCCCGAGGAAGCACGGCACGGTGCCCGCGACGGTGTAGAGGAAGCCGCGAACGGGCAGCACCCCGAAGGCGATCGCGAGCAGCGGCTTGCGCCCCCAGGCGCCTGCGATCCGGCCCACCCAGGCGGCGACCAGCGCGATGACGAGCTGCGTCGTGACCACGCACGCGGACATGAAACCCATCGAGCGCTTGCCGAGCCCCTTGGCGAGCATCTGCCCGACGAGCGGCAGCATCGCGGCGTTGGCGAAGTGGAAGAGCACGGCGCACGCGAGGAAGACGAGGAGCCGCCGGTCCGCGAGCAGATCCCGGAAGCGTGCCGGCGAGCTGCCCGCTGCGCCGCGCTTCTTCTCGCCGCGCGCCAGGTCGTGGTCGATCTCCGCCGGCCGGACGAGCCCGAGCATCAGGATCGCGGGGATGGCCAGGGCCGGGACGAAGAAGAAGATGCCACGGTTCGCGAAGAAGTAACCGATCAGCCCGGCCGACACCGCGGCGACCACGTTGCCCGCGGAGTTGAACGCCTGGTTGCGCCCCTGGCGGCGGTCGAACGCCCTCCGCCCCACGACCCCGAGCGAGATGGCGGCGATCGCAGGCACGAAGACGCTGGAGGTCCCGCCGATCAAGGCCTGCGCGAACAGGATGGTCCAGAAGGAGGAGAAGAGCGCAATGACGAGCGCGCCCAGCGCCACCGAGATCACGCCCACCGCGATCAGCGCGCGCTTGGACTTGAGGCGGTCGACGAGCGCGCCCGCCGGCGCCTGCATCAGGATCCCGGCGACCCCGCAGACGGTGAGCGCGAGCCCGACCTGCTCTTCGTTCCAGCGGCGGCCGGCGAGGTAGATCGCGAGAAAGGGGCCGATGCCCGCCTGAACGTCGGCGAGGAAGAAGTTGAGGCCGTCGAGGCCCCGAAGCGTCTGTTCCGAAGGTCGTCGGGCTCCGTTCGTGCCCGAGGATGTGCGCATGTCCACCCTCCCGAATAGATCGGGTAGCGACGGAAGCAAGCGCTGGGCCGGTGCGTCCGGAACCCATTCGTGCGCGCTCGCCCGCCGTCGCGCACCTCGCTCGCGCTCCCCCGCCCGCTCATCGCCGGCGTCCCGTTGCCCGGACCCCTCTGCCAAGGCCGACCATGCCTGGTTGCCTGCAATCAGAGCACCTTCGTGCTCGAAGACCGCGCCTTCGTCGCCGACGCGGCGCGCGTGCGTCGCGACCAGGGCTCCCCTGCCCTATGACGCGTCGCTTCCCAACACGAGGATGCGCCGGATCCGGTCCCGGCCGGGTCGATGGATCCGTCGCGGACCTCGCCGGAGAGCGCCCGGGGCTCCACGAGCTCGGCGGAAGGAGCAGGCGGAGGATGCGGGCGCTCGCGGCGCAGTCACTTCGGGCCAGGGGGCCGAAGGCTCGCCCAGGTTGGTCGGGCGGAGCCGGGGGTGGTAGCGTCGGGGCGTGTCCGAAGACCGCGCGTTCCTCAAGTCGTTCTTCCAGGCCGTCCTCGACGCGCCCCTCGAGCCGGACGACGAGCGCTACGTCAATCTCTACGCGGCCCCCACGGTCCTCCAGGACGACCCGGTCGAGCTCCTGGCGACGGCGATCGAGTACTCGCCGGGCGAGAGCGTCCAGCTCCTCTCGGGGTTCCGCGGGACGGGCAAGAGCACCGAGCTCAAGCGCCTCGAGGTGCGGCTCCGCCGCCAGGGGCTCAAGGTCGTCTTCCTGGACATGGACGAGTACCTGAACATGTCCACGCCGGTGGACGTGACCGACTTCCTGATGGCCCTCGCCGGCGCCTTCGGCGAGGCGATGGCCGAGCCGGAGTACCTCGGCAAGGACATGACGCAGGAGGGTTACTGGGAGCGGTTCGCGGCGTTCCTCACGCGAACCAAGATCGAGGTCCCGGAGGTCTCGGCCACGGGCATCAAGTCGAACCTGAAGAGCGATCCCACCTTCCGCCAGTTGGTGCAGAACCGGCTCGCGGGACACCTCGGAGCGCTCGTCGCCGACGTGCGCGCGTTCTTCGAGGACTGCGTCAAGAACATCAAGAAGCGCTTCGGCGACGAGACGGACGTGGTCGTGATCGTCGACTCGATGGAGCACATCCGCGGCTCGTACATCAACGCCAGGGACGTGCAGGCCTCGGTGGAGATGCTCTTCGCCGGCCACGCCGACAAGCTCAAGATCCCGAACGTCCACCTCGTCTACACCGTCCCGCCCTACCTCAAGGCCCGATCGGGGAACCTCGGGATGCTCTACGGGATCGGCGCGGTGCAGGTCTTCCCGTCGATCAAGATCCGCGACACGGCGGGCAAGGTCCACACGGCGGGCATGGACGCTGTGCGGAAGCTCGTCGAGAAGCGCGGCGACTGGAAGCGGCTGCTCGGCGACGCGGCGCAGCTCGACAAGCTGATCCAGTACTCCGGCGGCAACATCCGCGACCTGCTCCGCCTGCTGAGCGAGGTGCTGCGCCGGGCGCGCGCGCTGCCGGTGAGCGCCGCGGTCGTCGATGCCGCGATCGACCAGATGCGGACGGAGTTCCTCCCCCTCTCGAACGAGGACGCGACCTGGCTGGCGAGGATCGCGGAGACGCACGAGGCGGGGATGGAGACCACGGACAGCGTTGTGGTCCTGACGCGCTTCTTCGATACGCACGTGGTGCTCTGCTACCGCGACGGGCCCGAGTGGTACGACGTCCACCCGCTCGTGAAGGACATCGCCCGGAAGCAGGCGGCCGAGGTGGAGGCGCGGCGCAAGAAGGAGAGCGCGCCGCCCTCGTCGTAGCCCATGAGCCAGCCCGCGATCGAGCCCGACGAGCCGCTCGGCGCCGAGAACGAGGCGCAGTGGGACCGGCTCCGGTCGCAGATCGAGCTGGCCTCGGGGTTCTGGCTGGGGTTCGTGTTCTCGCCCTCGGCCCGGACCGCCGGCGTGCTGCGCGAGCGGGTCGAGCGGGCGCTCAAGGTGGAGAGAAGGACGCTTTTGCTGATCCAGCCCGCGACGCCGGAGGAGCTGCGCGGGGTGCTCCAGAGGCTCGTCGAGGATGACGCGCCGGCGGAGGCGGGCTGCACGTGGGTGGAGGCGGTGCGGGCCGATTCGGCGGGGGCGAAGGAGCAGCCGTGGACGGCGGCGTGGGACGAGCTGTTCCTGCGGATGAACGTGCGGAGGGACGTGCTGCGGCGGCGGCTCTCGGGGGGGCTGGTGTTCGCGGCGACGCCGGAGATCAAGGCGCGGGTGCGGGAGGCGGCGCCGGACTTGTGGGCGGTGCGGGACTTGGTGATCGACCTCGCGCCGGTGCGGTCGCGCGCGGAGACCGCAGAGTTCGCGTTGCCGAGCCTGGAGATGGGTGAGGGACCGGCGCCGGATCCGGAGTTCGCGTTGCAAGAGGCGGCACGACGGGGCGCGCTTGGCGCGAAAAGGTCGCAGGCGCTAGCGCTGATGGAGGCGGCGGAAGGGCTGTTGGCGCAGGATAAGGCACGGGAGGCGCGGGACGTGGCGCTTGAGGCATGGGGACTACTTCAGGGCGATGGTGATTTCGAAGAAGCAAAGGCACTGGTGATGCTCGCGCGCGCCGAACACCAAGACCATGATGCCGCCGCAACGGATCATATTCTGCGTGGTATCGCTCTGGCGCGGCGAGTAGACATTCGAAGCGTGCCGCAATCGTGGCATCTCTGGGGTGCAACCGTTGCTTTCAATACGCACGACTACATGACAGCAAAGGAAATCTCGCGCGAATCCGTGGCCATCGCTCGATCACGGCTCACAGAGAAGGAAACGGCACGCCGACTGGCTAGCCTGGCCCTCGCGCTCTCGCAGCTCGCGGCAATCGAAAGCGGTACCGGCGAAAGCGAATCTGCATTGGTTCATGTCGAAGAATCGATCTTGGTCGCACGCCGTTTCCTACGACTTACGAAGCCGGAAGCAAGGTTCCGCGCAGTTCTCCAGGTTGCGCTTCAAATCGCCGCTGTTGTACACCGCGCTCGGGGCGACGACGCCGCCGCCCTCGCCGCCGAGGAGGAAGCCGCCGCTCTCGACGCGCAGCCCGCCTAACGCCCGCCCTACGACGCGTCGCTGCCGAACACGATGATGCGGCGCGCCCGGTCGCCGGCGGCCAGCTCCCCCAGCACCTCCCGCACGTCCCGCTCGGAGACGGCGCCCTCGATGGTGGCGAACACGACCGAGACGATGGGCGGGATGTGGCCGACGCCGGGGAAGCCGGGGGCCCAGGTGAGGGCGTCGGCGAAGGCGGCCTTGAGGGCGGTGGCCAGGGGGCCGGCGGGGGCGAGGGCGACGTCGAGGGGCTCGATGACGGCGACGGAGCGGGCGCGGGCGACGGCCTTGACCAGCTCGGCCGGGAAGAAGGGGCGGAGGACGCGGACGCCGACGGCCCCGACGCGGCGGCCCTCGCGGCGCATCGCCTCGGCCGCGGCACGCGCCGCCGTGAACGCCTGGCCGACGGCGACCACGATCTCCTCCGCGTCCGCCGTCTCGTAGCGCTCGACCGGCGTGAGCGGGCGGCCCGTCAGCTCGCCCAGCTCGCGCATCGCGCTGGCGAGGGCGAAGGGGGCGCGGGCGGCGTAGCTGCGCTCCCGCCGCTTGTCGTGCGGAGCCGCGGCCTCCGCCCCGGCGCGCGCATCCGGCGACGACGAGCCGAGGAACTTGGCGACCAGGCCGGAGCCCGGCAGGGCCATCACGGGGCCGCCGCCGTCGGTGATCACCAGGAAGGGCGTCTCCGCGTCCTCCGCGGCGCGGCGGGCGGCGAGCGCGAGGTCGATCGCCTCCTGCGCGCTCCACGCGACCAGGACGCCCGCGCCCGTGTCCAGCGCGGGCGCGATCTCGTCCCGGCCGGGCGCGGAGCCGGGGGCGGGAGTGGCGGAGGTGTCGTGGACCACATGGACGACGATGGGGGCGCGGGCGCGGGCGACCTCGTGGAGGGCGTCGATCGCGCCGAGGAGCTCGCCCGGCGCGACGATGGCCGCGGCGCGCTTGCCTTCGCGCGCGGCGGCGGCGGCGGCGAGGAGGGCCTCGCCTCCGCCCGTGGAGAAGATCGCGTTGCCGACGGCGCGCTCGGCCTGGAGCACGACGTCGCGGAGGTCCTCGGAGGCAGCCATCGCAACGGTCGTCGCGCGAGCGCGGCCGCGGGTCAAGTGCGGCGAGGCGACGAGGACAGCCTTGAGCGGGGGTTTGGGGGCGTAGCCCCCATCGTCAGCAGCCGTCCGGGCGAGAAGCGGCGAAGCTGGCCGGCAGGGGGGCCGCGTGATAGCGTCGGCCGCTCGTCTGCGCCCGTAGCTCAGCTGGATAGAGCGGCGGCCTTCTAAGCCGTTGGTCAGGGGTTCGAGTCCCTTCGGGCGTGCCGCCCTTGCCTCAATGGTGAGCCAGCTTCACATCGGCAGGCTGCCACAGACCGTGGCCAGGTTCTGGAGCCGGTCGATGCACTGCGGCGTGCCCTCGCAAGCCGTCAGCGCAGCGAAGCACGCCCCACCCGCCTTGATCGCGCACATCTGGCAGGTTTGACACGTGCCCATGCCCGGCGTGCCGGTGTCGCACGCCGTGTCCTCCGTCGGAGCACCGCCGTCGAAGCTCCCACCGCACCCGCTCGTCGCTGCGGCGCCGTCGCACGTCGTGTAACACGCGTTGCAGAAGACGCAGGCGAGGATGTCGTTGTAGTCGTTCACGCCGGCCTGATCGACCGTCGCGGCGCACGTGATGCAGCCGCTCTGATTCGAGCACGTTCCGCAGTCCTGGATCGTCGCCGGCGAGGCGCAGCCCGCAGCGGTACCGCCGCCCGTTCCCGCCGCACCCCCCGTGCCGGCCGTGCTGGAGCTGGCGGTGGACGCGCTCGCGGCGCCCCCGACTCCGCTGCCCCCAGCTCCGGCGCTCGAGGACGAGCTCATCGACGACGCTGTGACGCTCGACGAGGATCCGCAACCCATGCACGGTCCCCAACCGCTTCCGTCGGCCTTGCAGACCTGGGCACCGACGTCGCCCTGACCCGGACACGCACACGCGTCCTGCTGCCCGGGCGCGCACACCTGACCGCCGGTCGACGAGGCCGCGGTCGAAGCGGAGGACGACGCAGGCGCGCTCGCCCGGGAGGACGAACCGCCCCCGCTCGCGGGCGAGCCTCCGACGACGGACGACCCGCACGCGCCGGCGGCGAAAAGCAGGAGGGCAAAGGCGGCGGTGCCGAGCAGGACGCGCATGGCGGCACGCTGTACCCGGCGCCGCGCCGCCGCCATCGGATCAGACGCGCAGCGCACCAACGCTCCGCCGGGGTGCCTGGCCCGCGACAGAGTCGCGCTCACATCGTCGCGCAGTTCTCGAAGATGGCGAAGCCCTGGCTGAGGTCGCAGGTCTGGCCGGTCGAGGGGTGCGAGAGCATCGGGCAGTCGAACGTCACCCATACCTGACCCACGGCCACGCCCTCGTCCTTGCTCGTGAAATAGAAGTTGCACGCGTTGCTGGCGAACTCGTTGTCGGCCGTCTGCGGGGAGATGAAGAAGACCGTGCCCGTGGCCGGGTTGGCCATCGTGGCGCCGGAGGTGATCCTCGGGATCTCGATCTCCAGCGTGCTCCCCGTCGCGGTCGCGTCGCTCCCCTGGGCTTGAACGGCGAACGAACCGTCGGGGTTCGACATCACCGTGCACGCGATGGTCGCGCTCATCTTGCCGTCGACCACAACCTGCTGCTTGCTGGTGCCGTCGACCTGCCCGGTCTCGACCATGAAGTCGGCCAGCGCGCACGCGGGCGTGTCCGAGACGATCGACACGAACCACGCTCCGTCCGCCGCAGGGGCCCCCGGGCCGCCGCCGGTCCCCGTCGCGCGACACACGCTGTCCACGCACGCTTCGCCGTCGGAGCAGGCGTGCCCGCACGCTGCGCAGTTCTGTCGGTCCGTCGCGAGGTTCGCGCAGGTGGGCGAGGATCCGCCGGACGCGACCTCGCCCTGGGACAGGCCGCAGAGCGTGTAGCCCACCTCGCAGTCCGAGCCGTTCAAGCTCGACCCGCCGCAAGCCCCCAGCACCAAGACCGCCCCCCCGAGTAGCGCTCGCTTCATGGGCGCCAGGGTGCGCGCCTCGTCGTTCGGCGGCAACGGGCGCAGATGCTCAGGGAACGCGCTTGACGCCGCCCGATCGAGGCGCCACGTTCTGGCATCCGCCCATCTGGATACAAGGATGCTCCTCTCCCGGTACGTCGAGACGCTGAACCTGCTCGGTGACGAGAGCCGCCTCCGGCTCTGCGCCCTCCTGCGCGAGCGCGAGCTGCGGGTCACCGACCTCGTGCGGGTGACGGGGATCGCGCAGTCGCGGGTCTCGACCCACCTCGCCCGGCTGCGCGACGCGGGCGTCGTCCGGGACCGGCGGGACGGGCCGCAGGCGTTCTACTCGCTCGCCGAGGACGCCCTGCCCGAGGCGGCGAAGGCCGTCCTGGCGGAGGCGACGAGCGCCCCGGATCCCACGCTGGAGAGCGACCGGCGCCGCCTCGAGGAGCTGGAGGAGGAGCGGCGGGGCGGGCTCCCCGAGTCGTTCGCGGGGGAGATGGAGCGGCACTACTCGCCGGGGCGCACCTGGCAGTCGCTCACGGCGGGCCTCTGTGCGCTCCTCCGGCTGGGGGACGTGCTCGACGTCGGCTCCGGCGACGGCGCCGTGGCGGCGATGATCGCCCCCCGCTGCCGCTCGCTCACCTGCGTCGACCAGAGCCCCCGCATGATCGAGGCCGCGAGGGAGCGGCTCGCGGGGCACGATCACGCGCGGGCCGAGGTGGGCGACGCCGAGGACCTGCCGTTCCGCCCGTCGTCGTTCAACGCGGTCCTCGTCTTCCACACCCTGGCGTACGCCGAGCACCCGGCCCGCGTGCTCGCCGAGTGTACCCGCGTGCTCCGCCCGGGCGGGCGCCTCGTCCTGCTCTCGCTCGACCGGCACGAGCTGGAGGAGGTCACCGCGCCCTACGGCGAGCGCCACGCCGGCTTCTCCCCCCGCGCGATCCGGGCGCTGCTCTCCCGCGCGGGGCTCTCCGTCGTCGTCTGCGAGGTCGCCTGTCGCGAGGCCAAGAAGCCGCACTTCGAGGTGGTCCTGGCCATCGCCGACAAGGTCTCCGCGCAAGGTCCTGGAAAGAGCAAGAAGGCAGGTTGAATCGTGCACTCCCCGAACGGCTCCGCGCGCGCCCGAACTGACCTCGCGAGGCTCATGGAGAGCCGGATCGTCATCATCGACGGCGCGATGGGGACGACCATCCGCACCTACGGGATGAAGGAGGCCGACATCCGCGGCCGCCGCTTCGAGGGCGCGAAGAAGGATCTGCTCAACAACGGCGATCTCTTCTCGCTCACGCAGCCCGAGATGATCGGCGACATCCACCGGCGCTTCCTCGAGGCCGGGGCGGACATCATCGAGACCAACACCTTCGGCGCGACCAGCATCGCCCAGAGCGAGTTCTTCGTCGACGACCCGCGGGAGCACGGCGGGAGGAAGGACCCGGCCTTCTACCAGAAGATCGTCGACGACCGGTTCCTCGGCGAGCTGGCCTGGGAGATCAACGAGGCCTCGGCCAGGCAGTGCCGCGCGTGGGCCGATCGCGTGGGCAGCGCCGACGGGCGCCCGCGCTTCGTCGCGGGCGCGGTGGGCCCGCTCACCGTCTCGCTCTCGAACTCGCCGGACGCCGACGACGCCGGCTTCCGCGTGGTGACCTTCGACCAGGTGAAGGCGGCGTACGCGCAGCAGGTCCGCGCGCTCATCGCGGGCGGCGTGGATCTGCTGCTCGTGGAGACCATCTTCGACTCGCTCAACGCCAAGGCGGCGCTCGTCGCCATCCGCGAAGCGTTCGACGAGCGCGGCGAGGAGCTGCCGGTGATGATCTCCGCGGCCGTCGGGCGCGGGGGGAGACGATGATCTCCGCGCAGACGGCCCCGGCGTTCTGGACGGCGGTCGAGCACGTCGGGCCGATCTCGGTCGGGCTCAACTGCTCGCTCGGCCCGGATCTCATGTACCCGTTCCTCTCCGAGCTGTCGGAGTGCGCCGCGAGCGCCGCGATCTCGTGCTACCCGAACGCCGGCCTGCCGAACCCGCTCTCCCCGACGGGCTTCGACCTCTCGCCCGCGGACATGGCCCAGCGCCTCGCGGCGTTCGCGGACGCGCGCCTCGTCAACATCGCGGGCGGCTGCTGCGGCAACACCCCCGAGCACATCGCGGCCATCGCCGCGGCGCTCGCGGACAAGCCCCCGCGCCCGCTCCACGCGAAGGCGCCCGGCGCCGGCTTCCGCCCCCTCCGCCTCTCGGGCTCGCAGCCCTTCAAGCAGCAAGAGGGGGTGTACGTGGTGATCGGCGAGCGCACCAACGTGGCCGGGTCGCCCAGGTTCGCCAAGCTGGTCAAGGAGGGCAAGTACGAGGAGGCCGTGGGCGTCGCCAGGCAGCAGGTCGACAACGGGGCCAACGTCATCGACATCTGCATGGACGAGGGCATGATCGACGGCGTTGCCGCGATGACCCGCTTCGTCCAGCTCCTCGCGAGCGAGCCGGAGGTCGCCAGGGTGCCGTTCATGATCGACTCCTCGAAGTGGGAGGTGATCGAGGCTGGCCTCAGGTGCCTGCAGGGCAAGGGCATCGTCAACTCGATCTCGCTGAAGGAGGGGGAGAGCGCGTTCAAGAAGGCGGCGCGCGCCATCCTGAAGTACGGCGCCGCGGCCGTCGTGATGGCGTTCGACGAGGACGGGCAGGCCGCCACGCTCGCCGACAAGATCCGCATCTGCGAGCGGGCGTATCGCATCCTCGTGGAGGAGATCGGCTTTCCCCCGGAGGACATCATCTTCGATCCGAACGTGCTCACCGTCGCCACCGGCATGGCGGAGCACGACAACTACGCCGTCGACTACATCGAGGCGACGCGCTGGATCAAGGCGCACCTCCCCCACGCCAAGGTCTCGGGCGGCGTGTCCAACGTCTCGTTCAGCTTCCGCGGCAACAACGTGGTCCGCGAGGCGATGCACTCGGCGTTCCTCTACCACGCCATCCAGGCGGGGATGGACATGGGCATCGTCAACGCCGGCATGCTCGATGTGTACGAGGAGATCGAGCCCACGCTCCGCGAGCACGTGGAGGACGTGCTCCTGAACCGGCGCCCCGACGCGACCGAGCGGCTGGTCGCGCTCGGCGAGCGGCGGAAGGCGAGCGCCGGCGCGGGGGCGGCCGAGAAGAAGGCGGAGGAAGAGTGGCGCAAGGGCCCCGTCGAGGAGCGGCTCTCGCACGCCCTCGTCAAGGGCATCGACGCGTTCATCGACGTCGACACGGAGGAGGCGAGGCAGAAATTCGGCCGGCCGCTCGCCGTCATCGAGGGCCCGCTGATGGACGGCATGAGCGTCGTCGGAGACCTCTTCGGGGCGGGCAAGATGTTCCTGCCCCAGGTCGTGAAGAGCGCGCGGGTGATGAAGAAGGCGGTCGCCTATCTCACGCCCTTCATGGAGGCCGAGAAGGCCGCGATGGCCGCCGCGGGGCAGGCCGCGCGGACGCAGGGAAAGATCATCCTCGCGACCGTGAAGGGCGACGTCCACGACATCGGCAAGAACATCGTGGGCGTCGTGCTCGCGTGCAACAACTACGAGGTCGTCGACCTCGGCGTGATGGTCCCGTGCGAGAAGATCCTGGAGCGCGCCCGGCAGGAGAAGGCCGACATCATCGGCCTCTCCGGGCTCATCACGCCCTCCCTCGACGAGATGGTGCACGTCGCCCGCGAGATGGATCGGCTGGGCTTCGACCTGCCGCTCCTCATCGGCGGCGCGACGACGAGCCGCGCGCACACCGCCATCAAGATCGCGCCCTGCTACGGCAAGCCCGTCGTCCACGTGCTCGACGCGAGCCGCGCCGTCCCCGTGGCGACGAGCCTGCTCGGCGAGGAGACGCGCGCGGCCTTCGTCGCGAAGCACCGCGAGGAGGACGAGCGGCTCCGGCGCCAGCACGCGCAGCCGAGGGCCAAGCTCGTGACGATCGAGGCGGCGCGGGCGAACCGGACGCCGATCGCGTGGCGCGCGGAGGACCTCCCCCGGCCCGAGCGCACGGGGGTGGAGGTGCTCGACGCGTACCCGCTCTCGAAGCTGCGCCCGTACATCGACTGGACGCCGTTCTTCCACACGTGGGAGATGAAGGGCGTCTACCCCCGCATCCTCGATCACGAGAAGTACGGGCCAGAGGCGCGGAAGCTCCTGGCCGACGCCAACGCGCTGCTCGACCGGATCATCGGCGAGTCGCTCCTCACGGCGCGCGGCGTCTACGGGCTCTTCGCCGCGAACGCCGCAGGCGACGACGTGGAGGTCTACACCGACGAGGCGCGCGCGCACGTGGCCGCGCGCTTCCACTTCCTCCGCCAGCAGGCGGAGAAGGGCGCGGGCGAGCCCCAGCGTTCGCTCGCGGACTTCATCGCGCCGAAGGAGACCGGGCTTGCCCGATCACCTCGGCGGCTTCGCCGTGACCAGCGGCATCGGGCTGAAGGAGCTGTGCGACGGGTTCCGGGCGCGGCACGACGACTACAGCGCCATCATGGCCGAGGCGCTCGCCGACCGGCTGGCCGAGGCCTTCGCCGAGCACCTGCACGAGGAGGTGCGCCGGGTGTGGGGGTACGGGCGCGGAGAGGGCCTGACCAAGGAGGACCTGATCGCGGAGAAGTACCGGGGCATCCGCCCCGCCGCGGGCTACCCCGCGTGCCCGGACCACACCGAGAAGGGCACGCTCTGGCGGCTGCTCCGCGTCGAGGAGGCGACCGGCATGCGGATCACCGAGTCGTTCGCGATGTGGCCCGCGTCGAGCGTCAGCGGGCTCTACTTCGCGCACCCGGAGGCGCGCTACTTCGGGCTCGGCAAGATCGGCAGGGATCAGGTGGTCGACTACCACCGGCGCAAGGGGATGAGCGTGGCCGAGGTGGAGCGCTGGCTGGCGCCGAACCTCGGCTACGACGCGGCGGGATCGACGGGCGCCTAGCCCGCGTCGCCGCCGTCCACCGTCCCGCCCCCGCCCGCGCTGCTGGTGCTCGCGGCCGCCGTGCTGCTGGTGCTCGCGGTCGCGCTCGACGCGCTCCCTGTGCTGCCGGTGCCCCCCGTCCCGCTCGTGCTCGTGCCACCGGTGCCCGCACCGCCGGAGCCCCCCACGCCGCTCCCGCCGCCCGACCCGCCCGTGCCGCAGGCCGCCTGGTCGCCGAAGGGGCACTCGGAGGCTGTGCCGCACGCGCCGGCCATGAGCGCCGAGGACGCGGTCACCACGGCGGCGAGCAGGAGGACGGGCAGGTAGGGCGTTCGCATGGGGGAAAGAAGAGGACCGCAAGGGCGCAAGGGACGCAAGGGACGCAAGGATCTAGGTCGATTTTGCCTTTCTCTTGCGCCCTTTGCGTCCCTTGCGCCCTTGCGGTCTCTCGGGGTTTCTTCAACGGACTGTTCGCGGCACCGGGGCCAAATCATGAAAACGCGCCCACCCAGCGCGCGTGGCGATCGAGCGCGGCGAGCACCTCGTCCCGCCCCGCCGAGGGGAGGCGCACGGCGACCTCCGTCACGCCAATCTCGGCGTAGCGGGCCATCTTCCCCTCGTCGGGCACCGCGCCGAAGACCACGACGCGGAGCCCCGCCGGGTCCCTCCCGGCCGCGCGTGCCGCCTCGTGGAGCGCCGGGATCGCCGTCGCCACGCCCGCGCCGCCGATGGGCATCCAGCCGTCCGCGTACTCGGCGATGTGCGCGAACAGCTTCGGCCCCGGGGCGCCGCCCATCAGGACCGGCGGCCAGGGGCGCTGCACCGGCTTGGGCCACGACCAGCTCGGCGGGACGCGGACGTGCTCGCCCGCGAACGAGGCCACGTCGTCGGCCCAGAGGCGCTGCATCGCCAGCACGTGCTCCCGCGCGCGCCCCCTGCGCGTCCGCGGCACGACGCCGTGGCTCTCCATCTCGTCCTCGTTCCAGCCGACGCCGACGCCGAGCACGAACCGGCCGCCGGAGAGGTAATCCAGGGTGGCCACGGCCTTGGCGGTGACGATCGGGTCGCGCTGCGCCACGAGGCAGATGCCCGTGCCGAGGAGGATGCGCGAGGTCGCCGAGGCCGCCGCCGCGAGCGCGACGAAGGGGTCGAGGGTGCGCTTGTACTCGTCGGGCAGCTCGGGCTCGCCGGTGGGCGGCGGCGTCCTGCGGCTCACCGGGATGTGGGTGTGCTCGGGGAAGTAGAGCGAGCCGTAGCCGCGGGCCTCCGCCTCGCGCGCGAGCTCGACGGGGCCGATGGATCGGTCGGTGGCGAACATGGTGACGCCGATGCGCATGGCGCGAGGGCGCCCGATGCGCGGGCGCGCGTCAAGGGGAGGCCACCGCCCTGCCCCGCGGGAGGTGCGTGGATGTGTGGCAAGCCTCTTGCCTGGCTCGTCGCTCCATGATTGCGTTCACCACCGACCCCCCCGCGCGAGGCCGCATTTCCCCGAGGGTGGAGGCTCCTGCCTCCATCCCCGAAGGCTGGAGCCGCCATCGCAACCAGGCCCTATCGAGCACCTCCTCACGAGCAGGTTCGCCATGACCTCCGAGCGCACCATCCTTCTCTCCGGGCCGAGGCCGAGCGAGCTCCGCCTCGACGGCTTCTCGCTCGTGGTGGTCGAGGGCCCCGACGCCGGCGCGGTGGTCCGCGCGCGCGCGAGCGAGCTCTCGGTCGGCATCATGCCAGGCAACAATCTCGTGCTCAGCGATCCCACCGTGTCGCGCCACCACTTCAGCGTCACCGCGACGCCGGAGGGGTTCCTGCTGCGCGATCTCGGCTCGTCCAACGGCACGTGGGTGTTCGGCGTGCGCATCGACCGGGGCTACGTCGGCGACGGCGCGCGCGTGCGCGCCGGCCGCACCACGCTCCGCATCGAGCAGGCCCAGGAGGAGATCTGCGAGACCTTGAGCCCCGAGGATCGGTTCGGCACGATCCTCGGGTCGAGCCCTGCGATGCGGCGGATCTTCGCGGCGCTGCCGTCGATCGCCAGGAGCGACAGCACGGTGCTGCTCGAGGGCGAGACCGGCACGGGCAAGAGCGTCCTCGCCACCGCCATCCACGAGGCCAGCCCCCGCGCGGGGCGCCCCCTGGTGGTGCTGGACTGCGCGGCCGTCGCGCCCACGCTCATCGAGAGCGAGCTCTTCGGCCACGTGAAGGGCTCGTTCACCGGCGCCGTCGCCGACCGCGCCGGCGTCTTCGAGAGCGCGAGCGGCGGCACCCTCTTCATCGACGAGATCGGCGAGATGCCGCTCGACATGCAGCCGAGGCTCCTGCGCGCGCTGGAGGAGCGGACCGTCAAGCGCGTGGGCGACAACCGCCGCATCAAGATCGACGCGCGCGTCATCGCCGCGACGAACCGCGATCTGCGCGCGGAGGTCAACCGCGGGACGTTCCGCGCCGACCTCTACTATCGCCTCAACGTGGTGCGCCTCCACGTCCCGCCGCTGCGCGAGCGCACCGGCGACATCGAGCAGCTCGCGCGGCACTTCTACGGCGAGCTGGTGCCCGGGAGCGAGATCCCCACGGAGCTGCTCGACATCCTCAGCCGCCAGACGTGGCAGGGCAACGTGCGCGAGCTGCGCGCCGCGGTCGAGCGGGCCGTGCTCTTCGACGATCCCAGCATGCTGGCGCTCGGCGAGGAGGCGCCGAAGAGCGCCGGGCCGAGCGGCGCGCCCCGCTTCGATCTGCGCCTGCCGTTCCGCGTGCTCAAGCAGCAAGCCGCCGACGCGTGGGAGAAGGACTACCTCACGGAGCTCTGCGCCACGACCGCGAACAACATCTCCGAAGCGGCGCGGGTCGCGCGCATGGACAGGAGCCACCTCCGGACCCTGCTCAAGAAGTACGGCCTCCGCGGCGGGGAGGGCGGGAGCGGCCCGGACTCGGCGTAGCCGCCGAGGGGAAGCGCGTTAGACCTCACCCCAGGGGGTCAACCTGCGCCAGGAGCTTGAAATCCTAACCGCGCCCGGAGCGAGCTGCCGTTTACGGCAGCTCGCGGAGGAAGCGGGGGCCGCAGGTCTGCTCAACGGCCCGTCGTGCGAACCAGCGGCCCCCGCTTCCTCCGCGCCCCGCCTTCGGCGGGACGCTCCGGGCGCGGTTAGGATTGAAAGCCCCTGGCGCAGGGTAATGCCCACCGAGGTCACGGCGCCTGCTCTGCCGGGGCGATCCCCCACGCGATCGCGAGGGCCTCGATGCGGTCGTTCGGGAGCCTCCGCGCCCAGAAGCGGCGCCGCCCCTCGGGCGCGGCAATCGTCGCCGCGATGCGCGCGAGGCGCGCGTGGCCGGCGGCGAGCGCGTCGCGAGCCTGGGCGCGATCGCCTCGCGCGTCGTACGCCTCGGCGAGCGCGAGGTCGCTCATCCCGGCGGTGAGCTCGAAATCCTGCCGCGCGGACGCGATGCGAGCCGCCTCGCGCGCGTCGGCGAGGGCCTCGTCGAGCCTGTTCTCTGCGCAAAGGACGCGCGATCGGAGCGCGATCCCGGCCGGGCGCAGGTCCACCACGACGGGGAGCGCCGCCGCCGCGCCGGCGTGCTCGGCCGCCTCGCCGACGTCCCCCGCCGAGAGCGCGAGCCACCCGAGGACGACGCGCGCGACGAACGCGAGCCGCGGGCTGCCGCCGAGCGATCCGAGCGCCTCGCGCATCGTCGCCGCCGCCTGGGGCAGGCCGGCGTACGCCTCGACGAGGCCCCGGACAGGGAGGCCGTAGAGGACGAGGAAGCCGGCGCCGATCCTGCCGGCCTCGCGGCGCGCGCGCTCCACGAGATCGAGCCCCCGGTCGGTCTCGCCGGACCAACCCGCGAGGCTCGCCCAGTTCATCTGCGCGAGGCAGAGGTTGCGCTGCGCGCGCGCCTCCACGAAGGCCTCGCAGCACGCGGCGAACTCGGCGCGGCAGCAATCCAGGTCCGCGTCGTGGAGCCACGCGGACTCGGCGCGCACGCGGTGGACCCAGCCCGCCGTGTAGGGATCGGGCGCCTCGGGCCTCCGCGTCAGCTCGTCGAGGCGGGCGCGCGCCGCGCCGAGGTCGCCCGGGTGGTGCGCCCAGAAGAGCTGCGTCATGCCGCGGCAGAGCGTGACCGCGCGGGCGGCGCGCGCCTCGCCGGACGCGTCGGCGCGCGCCGCCCGGTCGAGCCACGCGGCGGCCTCGTCGTTCATCCCGCGCTGCCCGTACGCGCCGATCGCCACCGAGACGGCGCCGAACCACTCGGCCGACCCCTTCACGAGCCGCGCCGACGCCGCGGACGCCCAGTCCGCCGCCTCGTCCAGGCGGCCCTTCCAGTACGCGACCTCGGCGTGCATCGCCCAGATCGCGCCCTCCGTCACCGCGTCGGGTCCCGAGGCCAGCGCGCGGTCGGCGAACGACTGGGCGCGCTCCAGGTCGTTGACCTCGAGCGCCTGCTCCGCAGCCCTGCGGAAGAAGCGCAGCGCGTCGGCCCGCGCGCCGCCGCGGTGGTAGTGCTCGGCCAGCACCGCGGGATCGCCCTCGCCGACCCCCTCGAGCCACGCGCCCGCGAGGCGGTGGGCGAGGCCGCGGTCGTGCTCGGTGAGCGTCGCGTACGCCGCGTCGCGGACCAGCGCGTGGCGGAAGAATGTACGAACAGCTCGCCGCCCTCAAGCCCGTGGTTTTGAGCGCCACCGCCTAGCACACCGCCCTCAACTGCTTGGAGCCCCTGGTTCTGCGGGCCGTCGCGTAGCTGCCCCGCCGGGAGTCCTCCCGCCCCCCCTCCCCGTCGTCCCGCTCCTAGCCGTAGCGCGAGCGCGCCCCGCTAGCCCTCCCCCCGCCCACCATCACCCACCCGCGGCTCCGGTGCGCGTCCGCGGTGATGTCAGCCGAGGATCCGCCCCCTTTCTAGCCGCAAGGACGAGGTTGACTTCCGGCGCGACCTCGTGAGCGCATTCGGCTCCGGACGACATCCCAAACGTCGCCCCGTGACCGAACTCGATCCCCGGGGGCCGCGACCGAACTCGGCCAACGGCACCTTCCAGGAAGGCGCCCGGCGACCGAACTCGGTCATGGCGACAGCGGAGCCGCCGCCTACGACCCCGTTGCTCGCCATGTCCTACTCAACGAACTTCGTGAAATCCGGCATCGCCGAACGAGTTGAAATCCCACGGCGCACGCGCCGACGGCCTCTACTGGCAGAAGCCGTTGATACAACCATCGCTCGCGCACTGCTGGCCCAGCGTGCAGGGCTCGCCGTGCGCGAGTAGGCACTCTCCCGCGACGATCTTGCTGCACGCGTAGATGACGGAGGCGCAGTCCGTGTTGACGGAGCACGTGGTCTTGCACGTGTTCGCGTCCGCGCAGGCGTAGTTGCCCGCGCAGGGGGTCGGCTGGGCCGCCTTGCAGAACCCATTGCCGTCGCACGCGTTCGTCGTGATGACCCCTGCGCCGCACGTCGCGTTCGCGCATGGAGTCGCCGCAGGGTAGTACGCGCACCCGGAGCCGTCGGGCTTGCACTGCCCGTTCTGCACGCACTTGTCGGCGCCGAAGTCGGTGCAGGGTGTGTGGCAGCACGTGCCCATCACGCACGCGCCGTTGACGCACTCGCTGTCCGCCGTGCAGGAAGTCCCGTCAGCCAGCGTGCCCGTAGAACTGCCGCCGGTCCCGGCGCCACCGGTCCCGGTCGTCGTCGCCGAGCCGCCGCCCGTGCCGGTGCTGCTCGCGGATGCCTGCGACGAGCTGCCACCCGCGCCACCCGTCGAAGCTGTCGAGCTGCTGGCATGGGTTCCGCTGGTGTGGGTACTGCTTGACGTTGTGCCGGCTCCCGTGCCCGTGGTGCCCGGCTCGTGCAGCTCGGCGCGCTGTAGACCGAGCACGTCCTCGCACCCCCCCGTCGCGACCGCGCCGGCCAACGCCACCAGCGCGAGCGAGAGGGCGGAGCGCAAGGTCGCAAGACGAAGGGGCGCGTTCCTCATGGTAGCTCCAAAAGTAGCAGGTCGTGAGGTCGGCAGCCACGGATCGGGCGACCTCGGGCGACCGACCCGCGACGGGTCGTCGAGCCGAATCCTGTACTCAACTGCCATGCGGCCTCCCGGCGACGGTCATAGCTTCGCTGCTCAGCGACGCCGCGGCCATCGCCCACCATGCTGGCGCAGGGTCCGGTTCGACGTCTACTTTCCGGCTGAAAGATGAGCGATAACGCGGTCGTAGCTGACGTCGCCCCCGTCCAGGCTCTCCAGGGCCTGCAAGTAGGCGAGCTGGAGGCTCGATCTTCTCGAAGACATGCCTCTGACGCTTGCTCCGCCTTAAGGAACGCAGCCTCTCCACCGCGAACGTCGGGGATTTCGATCGCGGTCACCGCCTGGTAGGCGAAGCTGGCGACACTGGTGATGTCGTTCGCTTTGGGATTGGCGCCGAGGGAGAGGAGCTCCAGCGCGCCGTCGACCAGGTCAGCCTGGCCGGGGAGCGGGGAGTCGTCATCGCCTGGAGCGAAGGCCCCGAGCTCCCCACGCAGGGCTTCCTTCGACGCAGGCGGGGATGGCGTGTCCAGGCTCTGCCACACGTGCGAGAGCGCCCGATTCGAGCGCCTCGATGAGCGGGAGCCCGCTCTCACGATAGGGCTCCGTGGCGCGTGCGTGTTGGAGCGCGTGCTGGAGCGCACCCGCCGCGAAGGAGAACCTCGCGCGCGGCGACAGCACGGTGAGCCGCCGGGTCGCGTGTGCCCGCCTCATCGCATGGTCCCAGTTAATCATGGATTCCTTCTGTTCTCCGTCGGTCGGTGCTGCTGGGTGCGCCTGCCTGATCGGCGCGCTAGTGCGGATCGAGGACCCTGACGTTTGCCGTGGCGCATGCATTCTGGCAGTCGACCCGTTCGGGTCCACACGCGGGTCGCGACGGCGCGATGCTGGTGAGCCGCTCGCCGGGACCGAGCTCGGTGTTGTTCGATCAGGATTTGCTCGGCGTCGTTGTTCGGCCCCTTGCCGCCTGGCGCTCCTCCAGGCCCCGTCACCCGTTCCTCGCCGCCCCGGGCCGCGGACCGACGCTGCGCCGCGCACGTCCGGTTGCTGGAGACGGCATAGACCAGCCGGCGTCCGTTGGGCCCCTCCACCAACCCGACGGCGGTGGTCTTGCTGTTCTGCTCCTGCCCCGGAGGGAAGCGGGTCTGGAGCCGCTGCGCTCGGTTCATCATGTGCTGCTCCAGGTCCGATCGAGACATCGCGTCGAGGTCGGGGACCAGCCCCCGAGGGTCCATCCAGTTCTGCGCGCTCGGTGCGAATCGATAGGCGTTCGTCCCGCCAGAGAGAAGCATCGGATCGGGGCTCAGCCACTGTCCCGCGTCGTAGTAGCGCCAGCGATTGTAAGTCAGCCCCGTCTCCTCGTCGTGGTACTGCCCGAGGAGCCTGAGGGGTGTGCTTGCCGTCGCGCCGGGAGTGGCGTCGGCATGCCCCCACGCGGTCCGCGTCGAGCTCGCAGACCACGCCGCCGTCGGGGGCCACGAGCCGCTCTGGTGCCCCGACCGGGTCGTTCACATAGTGGAACCAGCCGCCTGGACGGCCCACGTCGTCGCGCCGCACTTCCCGATGGGCCACCGGGGCGAAGCCGTCGATCCTCGAAGAGGTAGGTGCGCTCCTCCACGACTCGGGTCGGCGCTGTCCCGATACGCCTCCTCGATCTCGTGGACGAGCACCTCTCCATCCCAGACGAAGCGGGTCACCGACAACAGGGCGCGCTCTTTGCGCGTCGGGCTGGGCTTCGTGACCCGCTTCAGTACCCTTCGCGCGAAGGGATCGTAGGTGAAGTCCACGCGGATCCCGT
The DNA here is from genome assembly GCA_963827955.1 of uncultured delta proteobacterium. Lineage (GTDB taxonomy): Bacteria > Myxococcota_A > Polyangia > Polyangiales > Polyangiaceae > CAWHDJ01. The sequence goes on from CAWHDJ010000019.1 coordinate 1,277,974, forward strand.
CCGGGCCTTCGGCGGAGCGCATGAGGCCGGCGCCGTCCCACGAGTAGCGCCAGATCGCCATCTTGCCGCTCCCGGGATCGAGCGTCCGCTTCTCTACGAGCCGTCCGTCGTCGTCCCAGCGGTACTCCGTTTCTCCTTTGCGCAGCAGCCGGTTGCCCCGGCCGTACTTCCGCGCCTCCGCGCCCGAGTCGGCCTCATGGAGGTTTCCAGCGGCGTCGTAGCGGAACACTTCCGCGCGCGCCTTCTCAGGCACCATCGCCAGGAGCTGCCCGATGGGGTCGTACTCGTAGCGCGTCAGACCACGCTTGAGGTCCGACGACTCGATGAGCGTGCCATCCCAGTCGTACCGATAGGTCGTGTCCACGCCCACGTGCTCGGGCCGCGGTCCAATCCACTCCGGCTGCTGAGGTGGAACGCCGCGACGTTGCGCGGCCCCGCCCGCACGCCGCTGGACGAGCCGCCCGCGGGCGTCGAACGAGGTTTGGATCCACGCCCCCGCGGCCGAGCGCGCGCGCGGTCTCTCGCCCCAGGAGGTCGACCTGGTGTGCAACGGTGTCTCCGCCAGCGAGCGCGGTGGAGAGGCGCTCACCCAGCGGTCCGCGTCTCACGGCCTCGGTGTGGCCGAGGGACGTGGTGCGGCTCGTGACCTCGTTGGCCCCATCGTATTCGATCGCGACGCTGTGCTCGATCCCGTCCACCACCTGCGCGTCGCGCACGATCCGCCCCAGGGCGTCCCGTTCAAAGCGGAACTCCCCGCCGGGCCCCTCGACGGCGACGACGCTCGCCGCGCTCGTTGTACGAGTACGCCTGGACGCCACCGTCGCCAGAGGCTCGCACTTCACGAGCTGACCGGCGAGATCGTACTCGAGCTCCGTGACCTCGCGGGGACCGTTGATGATCCGAGTGATGCGCCCCACGGCATCGCGTCGGTAGGAGAGCTCTCGACCGTCGAAGGTCGTCTCGGCGACGAGCTTGCCGAAGAGGCTGTACTTCAGGCGGTAGATCTCCCCCCGTTCGTTGTAGACCTCGATCAGCTCGCCCTCGCGGTTGTACCGGAGGCGCACCTCGTTCCCGTTGGCGTCCCTCCGGGCGCAGAGCTTGTGGTACCCGCCCCACACGAAGTACGTGACCCGCGCCTTGGGATCGACGATCTGCGTGAGGTGCCCCTCGCCATCGTACTGGTAGCGGGTAACCGCGCCGAGTGGGTCACGTACGGCAAGGAGATCGCCGCGCGGCGAGTACGTGAACCGCGTCTCGGCGCCAATCGGGTCGGTGACCGAGAGCATCTGCCCGAGGTTGTCGTTGACGAACTTCCACACGCCGCCGTTGGGCTCCGTCATCGACACCAGGTTGCCCTGGGCGTCGTACTCGTACGAGCGCCTGGCGCCGGAGGGGGGCACCAGCTCGGTGACCAGGCCGCGGCCATCGCAGCGCGCGGTGGTTACACGGCCGAGCGCGTCGGTGCCGGCGACGAGGTTGCCGCGCGCGTCGCGCTGGCGCGTGGTGACGCCGCCCGCGGGGTTGGTTAGCCGAGCGGGCAGCCCATTCCCATCGTACTCGACCGTCGTCGTGCGTCCGAGGGGATCGGTCACCTTGGTCAGCCGTCCGCGCGCGTCACGCTCGTACGTGGTCGTCGCGCCCATCTCGTCGGTGCGGGAGAGGATGTGGCCGTCGCTCGCGGTACGTCGCGGTGACCACTCCAGGCCCGTCGACCTTCTTGTCGAGCGTCCCGTGCTTGTTCCCGAAGAACCTCCGCACCTGCGTCGAATCCGCTACCTCGCTGTACCTGCCGGGCATGTAGTCGAACCGGCAATGGTGGATCCCCTTGGCCCGCGTGACGCCGTCCGCCAGACGCCCGGGAGCCCCTCGGCCAGGCTCGGGTCCTGCCCCCCCGGGTAGTCCCCCCACGACTCCACGCACCGCCCCTCTCGGTCGTACATGAAGTGGAACGTCAGCCCCGCCCGGTCCGTGTCGGCCGTGAGCCGGTGCTCGTCGTCGTACGCGTAATGCGACGCGAACCCGTCGGCATCCCGCACCGAAGCCAAGTTCCCGTGCGCGTCGTAGGTGTAGGTGGCGAACGCGATCCACTGCCCCCGCTCGACCGCGTTCTTCACCTCGATCGACCCGATCCGTCCGTCCCTCGTCGGGGGCAGGCGGATCACCCGCCCCGCGCTGTCGATCACCTCGACGAGCTGGCCCTGGTCGTACGTGAGCGCGATTCGGTTGTGGTTGCGATCCTCGATCACCGCCAGCCGGTACCGCTTGCCGGACTCGTCCGCGGGCGTGAAACGGCGCCATACACCGTCGTCCACGTCGAGCGAGAAGCCCTCATGGTCCCTCCGGAGCAGCCAGCCCCAGGGGCCGATGACCTCGTCCCCCTGGCGGACCAGCGGGAAGACGACCGCAACCCCCTGCTCGTTCCAGACGGTGACGGACCGCCGCCCGACCTCGATCTCCCAGCCGAACGTGTGGCCCCAGCCGTAGCCCAGGCCCACATCGCGCTCCGCCATCTTGGAGCTGTACACCCTGCGGAACCGGAGCGGCAGCGGCCCGGGTAGCTCCAGGTCCGTGATCGGGTGTGTGAACGCCCGGCCGGTGACGACGTTCGACCGGGTGCGACGCGGTCCCGCACTCCGGGTACTTCTCGCCATCGGGCACTCCCTGCCCGTCCTTGCCACCACTCCCGTCCCCATCCCCGTCCCCCCCGTCGCCTCCGCCGCCGAGGACAGCGATGCCGGGGCACATGCCCGGGGGAGCCGCCGCGTTCGGTGCCGGTGAAGTCGCCATCGCTCAGCCTCCGCCCTTGTTGAGGAAGCCGGGGCTCCCCGTGATCCCCACCATCCCCAGCTCCACGAGCGCGATGGGCGCGCCCATCACGACGAAGGCGGGGCCGCCGGTGTTCACGCTTCCGAACCTCGCGTTGCTCATCGCTCGTCTACCTCCGCCCTCACCGTGAGGGCCCCGAGTTAATCCGCCAACATGAGGTGCGCAACGGCTACGCAGCCTCGCGCACGATTCCGTCGGCCCGTCAAAATCCATCATCCCGTCGAAGCTGGTGTCGACGAACCAACACCGCCGCCACGCACCAAGCGCCGCCCTCTCGTTCCGTTCGTCCCTTCACGTAATGGAGTCCTGCGTTCCGGCTGGCCGTTGACGCAGAATCGACCAAGCCGTCGAAAAAAGTTCGCGGGCACCGCGACCCATCACCTTACTGTCCGCAGTTCGCCCGCGGAGCGATTGGGGCAAATCGTGCTCGCTCGCGCGAAGGGCGGGGGCGGGGGGCGGGGAGGGCGTTCACTGCGACGGCCACGGCGGCGACCCGGAGGGCCCGAACGTGCCTGCATGCTCCGCGGGGCCCCTTGTCGCCGTCAACGTGGCCATCCAGAGGGGCGCGGCTTAGACCCACTGGGCGGTGAGGGCGGCGCGCGGTCGAGCCTCGCCGTCACCTAAGTTGGCAACACTATCGGGGCTCCCCGACCGAGCGCCGAACGGTCCCGACGACGCGAGCGCCGGTCCGAGGGACCTCCTCGGAGGGCGGGACCACGGTCCCGGGACCAGGGGTGGGACCACTTGTTTTGTAGTGGTCCCGGACGATGGTCCCGGTCCATGGTCCCGGGTCCATCGCGAGAGGACGGGATCCTGACGCCGAGCCCCTCACCCAACCCTTCCAGCCTGGTTGGCAACTTGGTAGGCGCCCTCCGAGTCGGTCACAAGGCGCCCGTCGGCGAGCATCGCCTTGAGGGTCTCGAAGACCGCCTGCTTGTTGCCCCCCGTCTCCTTGAAGACGCCCCGAGCGCTGTGGAGAGGCGTTCGTGCGACGGCTGCCAGGATCCGCGCGACGTAATCCACGGGGGGATTGGCACCTGGGCGGGCACCAGCCTCAGCGGCGGCGTCGGCGCCTTCGGGGGTTCGCGCGTGATGTGGCCGTGGTCGGCATGGCGCGCGGTCGACGACGGAGCCGCCTGCGGGGTCGGCCGCGGCAGGGTCCGGCTGGCCACCAGCGCCACGGGCTCCACGGGTCTGGGCGCGCCCTGGACGCGGTCGGGCCTCAAGAGGTGCACCGGGGGCGTCGTCGGCCGAGGCGCAGGCTTCGACGGCTGCGGTGCTGGGGTCGGCGGTCTTGACGCGCTTGCCGCCGAGCTGGTGGTCGCCGGCAGTGTCGGTGTCCTCGGCGTCGAGTTCGGCGTGAACCGAGGCGCAGGCTTGCACGGCTGCGGTGCTGGAGTCGGCGGTCTTGACGCGCTTGCCGCCGAGTTGGTGGTCGCCGGCAGTGTCGGTGTCCTCGGCGTCGAGTTCGACGTGGGCCGAGGGGCCAGCGTCGGGGGCGGCAGGTAGCGCGGCGCGGGGACGTGGGTCCGGGCCCGCGTTTGCGGGGGGAGGGGAACCTGGGGGACTGGCGCGGTGTTCTCCCAGTTCCTCGCTCCGCAGTAGCAGTAGCCCGCGCACGCTCGGGGCACCCCAAAGCAACCGCAGACCATGCACCGCATGTGCAGAAGGTCGAGCACCGGGTTGGCCGGGCGCCCCTGGCTCCGGCAGCGAGCGCAGCCCGAGCCTTGGGAGGCTTGCCGCGCCTCCGCCTCCGCCCGCCGTACGAGGGCGCACGCGTGGGCTGCCACCTTCGACCAGTGCATCTGGCCGCAGTCCCCCGGCGCCGAGTGGATCAGCTCCTGCGGCTCCGGCTCTTGGCCCGAATCCCTGTAGAGGGCCTCCGCCCATTCGCGCTCGGGTGCGGTAAGGGTGATGTGTTGCTCATTCTTCCACTTCGACCACGTTCGCCGCTCTTCATCTTTCTGTCGCTCGTCGACTGCGCGCTGTTCCTCCGCCGCCTCGGCGCGCTTTTGCTCCGCCTCGGCGCGCTTTTGCTCCGCCTCGGCGCGCTCTTGCTCGGCCTGGCGCTCGGCTCTCTCCTTTTGGTCGAGCCGGAGGCGCTCTTGCTCGGCCCAAATGCGCCGCAGCTCCAGAGGGAGCCATCGCGGAGAGCTTGTCGGGCAGCGGACCGGGATTGTCTCGATGCGCACGCACTCCTGGCAGGTCGGCACCGTGAACTTCGTCAGGGGGCCGATGTCCTCGAGCGGCACCGTGCCGCACAGCACGCGCTGCGCCGTCCCCTGCTCGTCCACCTCGACCGCGTGCGTGGTGTTGTCATCCACGAAGCGCGAGCGGGTCTCGACGATGATCTCCCCGCGTAGGCGCCTTGCCAGCTCCGCCAAGCTCATGCGCAACAAGGTAACGCCGCCCGGCAACTGGGCCACTGACCTCGAACGGCGGTGGGCGCCCGGCGCGTGTCGGGAGGGCGGTGCATCCGGCACGCCATCGGGCCGGCATGGGGCGACGCAGTGAGGTGGCCCACAGCGGTCCCGCGTTTGGCTTGGCCAGGGTGACTGGCCGAGTAGGCCGAGCCAACCGGGCCCCGTCTCAGTTTGGCTTGGCCAACGGCCTCGGGGCGGCCTCTTCGATTCAGCTATTTTTGTAGGGATTTGTGGGTCGGCCAAATCTCGCACCCTATAGGGGTGGCCAAGTGGGCCGAGCCAACCGCTCCCCCACGTTTGGCTCGGCCAGAGTGACTGGCCGAGTGTGGCCAAGCCAAAGTCTCGTTGCGGTGCCCGTGCCGCATGCGCAAGATGCTTGCCGCTATGGGCAACGACGACGTGCGGGATGCAGTGCGGGACCTCATCCGGGTCCACGGCGAGAAAGAGGCGTTGCGTCGCCTCGGGATGCCGAAGACCACTGTGGCGCGCCTGGCCGGTAACTTGGCGGTGCGCGAGGGAACCCTGCTGCTCGCCCGCGTTCGCCTCGGCCTCCCGGTGCCCGCATCTGCACCGACGTCCGGGGGGCGGTGACCACCATGGACACCGTGGCCCAGTGGGAAGCGTCGCATGCACTGAAGGGTGCTGCCGAGGCGTTGATCGCGGACATGCTCCGCGCGATCGCGGAGACGGGTCTCCCCGACGAGGTTGCCACGATCTTCGCGGAGCGTCTCGAACGACTGATGCAGGCGTCCGGCCTCCCGATCGGTGTCGCGATGAACGAGGCGTGTGGACGCAAGAACCTCGACACCGTTCTGGCAGTGCTTGAGGCATCGTGCGTTCTTCCGCCGTCTGCGTTCGCGGAGATCCGTGCGGACTTGGGAAGGACTGCCGGGGGGAAGTCCCCTGCCATCGTGGACCGCGCGCTGGTGCTCGCCCTCGTGCCCGCAATCCCGCTCCCGGAGTACTTCGAGGATCCCACCGCAGCGCTCGCGCGCGTGCCCGCGATCCCGCTCCCGGAGCACTTTGACGACGCTCGCGAGCCGATCGCAGCCGAAGCTGGGGCACGCACTCGCGAGGGGGCTGCACACACGGACCTGACCGAGGAGGTCAGCGTCGTAGCCGAGGCGGAGGTGTGCGTTGCCGAGGGGCCCGCGCACACGGACCTGACCGAGCAGGCCAGCGTCGTAGCCGAGGCGGAGGCGTGCGCTGCCGAGGGGCCCGCGCACACGGACCTGACCGAGCAGGCCAGCGTCGTAGCCGAGGCGGAGGCGTGCGCTGCCGAGGGGCCCGCGCGCACAGAGGAGACCGAGAAGGCAGCCGCCACAGCCGAGGCTACGGCACGCGCTCCCGCGAGGCCCGCACCACTGGACGAACCCGACAAGGCGACGATGCGAAGCGTCGTCAAGGCTGCGGCTGCACTCGGCATCAAGCTCTCCACCCACAGGCTCCGCACGGCCGCCCGCATGGTGGAGCAAGTACGCCGTAGCGCCGGCCGCGTAACGCATCGCGCCGTGCGCTTCCGGGGCCCCGTCCACCGAAGGCCGCGGGCATCCCGCGCGCCTCGTCGCGCCGTTCCTTGCAGAGCGGCTGCGCCGGCTCGGGACGGACCGCCACGATCCGATGACGCACCACCACCACCAGTAGCCAGCCGCTCGCAGCGTGGCGCGATCGGGGGGGCCCGATGACCCCCCCGCATCTTCGCCTGGCGTCGCGCTCCGACGCGCCTGACGGCAAGCCCGGCGTCGTCAGCGGGCGTGTGCCGCCGAACGACCTCGACGCCGAGGCGGCGGTGCTCTCGGCCATCCTGCTCAGTCGCGACGCCCTCGCCCGCGTCGTCCCCATCCTCAAGCCCGAGCACTTCTACAGCGACGCGAACGGCCGCGTCTACGAAGTGGCGCAGGAGTTGGCCTCCGAGGGGCGCCCGGTCGACATCACGCTGGTTGCGTCCGTGCTTCGGGACCGAAACCGCCTCGCCCAGATCGGCGGCCCCAGCTACCTCGCCCAGCTTGCCGATGCGACGCCGGCCGTCGCGCACGTCGAAGCCCACGCTCAGATTGTCTTCGACAAGTGGCGCCTTCGCACGGCCATCGCGACCCACCAAGCCATCGCCGCGCAGGGCTACGGCGACGTCGGAGACGTTGATCAGTTCCTCGATGATGCGGCGCGCGCCGTGGTGGATCACCAGCGAGAAGCTCCGCGCATCGGGGCCGGCCTCGTGCTTGGAGTGCGCTTCCTTGACGTTGAGGAGTTGTTCGCGCCGCTGCCGCCGGTGGACTTCCTCTCCAAGGATCTCCAGTGGTGTGCGGGGCGGCCCGCGACCATCGTCGGCGTGGGCGGCTGCGGCAAGACGATGGCGATCCAGTCCGCGGCCCTCTCTCTCGCGTCTGGCGCCCGCCCGATCTGGGATCACTTTCCGGTCGGCCGCAGAGCGCGCGTCCTTCACATGGATCACGACAACGGCACGCGCGCGACGCAGCGCCGTTACCAGAGGCTCAGGTTCGGGATGGGCCTCACGCAGGAGGAGCTTGTCGGCCACCTGCGCTTCGTTCCCGTCCCCAAGATCCGCCTGACCGATCCGCGCGCCCGCGACCAGTACCGCCACGCGGTCGAGGGATGGGACTTCTGCATCCTCGACTCCCTGCGCGGCTTCACCATGGGTGTTGACGAGAACGACGCGCGGATCCGCGACTGCTTCGACCAAGTCTTGATGCCCGTGTCCGAGGACACGGGCTGCGCCTTCCTCGTCCTGCACCACATGGGGAAGGGCGGCGCGCAGAAGCCTGACAACGAGGCCGGCCGCGGTAGCTCGGGAATCTTCGATGGCTCCGGTTCGCAACTGCGCTTCACCCTCAGCGCTGGCGAACGTGTCACCGGGGTCGACGACGGCGAGGCCAGCAACGCCAGTGGCTCGGGGCCCGAGCTTCGCCGCGTGACGATGGCGAAGGCCGCCTCCGAGGGCACCGGCAAGGACCTCGCGCCCTTCTACCTCGACTTCGAGGACGTGCCCGACAACGAGGCGGTCGACCTCAAGGCCGGCGTGCGCGTCGTCTACCGAGCCGAGGAGCAGAACAAGAGGGCGACGTGTGGCAACGACGTGCTCGACGCGGTGCTCAGGTACGTGCGCGCGCGGACCGTCCTCAACCAACCCGTCTGCGGGGTCAAAGAGCTCGAAAAGGAGGCCCACGTCCACCACCGGGCGGCCGGCCCAGCGGTAGCGCAGCTCAAGCGCGACAAGCTCATCGAGGACGAGCCTGAGAGGAGCGGTCGCGGCGATCCGAAGCCGCGGCTGTGGGCGTTGACGACGGCAGATTTCACCGCGCCGCCCCGTCCTGGGAGGGCGCAATGACGGCGCGCAAGCGAGACGCTGTGCAGAAGCGCCGGCCGCCGAGCCACGCTCAGTCCCGCGCGCCTCACCTCAGCCAACCCGCCGAGGCCGCACGCGGTCGCATCATCGTGGAGCCGCTCGACCCGCTCACCCCGGAGGAGGCGCACGCCATCGCGCAACGCCTCGCCGCCCTGGTGCTGCGGAACCTCCGCAACAGGCATACGCGATATCGCGTTGACTAAGTACGCGTTATCGCGTATGACCTCGGGTGAGGTGAACGCATGACGACGACGCAAGCAGCGAGACGCAAGCGCGAGTCGGGCGACGGCTGGATCGCCCTCGACCTCTCCCGCCCGATGGCGAGTGCGCGCGAGGCCGCCGGACTCACGCCCCCCGAGGCCCGCGACGCGCTGGGCCTCCCCGCAACCCCCGGGGGGATGTCCACCCTCCACACGCCGGAGCAGAACGAGGCGCGCGGGAGCCTCCCGAGGCTCGCGAACTTGCTTGCCCGTTGCGCTGCCTTCGGGCTGGACATCGAGATCCGCGTCCGCCCGCGCGCGCCGCGCGAGCGGCAGGGACACGCGGCGCGGTCTGCCGGCCGCCGCTTGGCCGACGCGCCCAAGCGCGCGCGGAGGGCGCGATGACGCTCGACGCCATGCTCGCAGAGAACGCGGCCCTTTACGGCCGCCTGAGCCGCGAAGATGTCGACGGGCGTCACGCGGGGTGCGACTCGATCGCGGTGCAAACGCGCGACGGCACCAAAGCGATCCGCGCTGAGCGGTGGGCGTTCGACCCGGACCGCCACATCTTCGTCGACGACGACGTGTCAGGCACGACGCTCCACCGGAGGGGATGGGACGCCCTTCTCGCGGCAGCCAAGCGCGGCGAGTTTCAGATCCTCGTCGTTCGAGACCAGGACCGGATCGCGCGGTACGAGCCCGCGCGCGCCATGATGACGCTTCTCCAGCTCCGCGACATGGGCGTCCGGGTCTGGTGTTACAAGGACCGGGCGTTCCCCCCGCTCGACGGGTTCGAGTCCATCTTGACCTACGTCAAGGCGATCACCGCCCAGCAGTACGTCGAGAGCATCAGGCACAACGTCACCGCCAAGCTCGACCTCCTGGCAGCGGACGGCCGACCGACCAACCGCCCGAGCTTCGGCTACCGGATCGCCAAGGGCGCGGATGGCAAGCGATGGGAGATCGACCCGGACAAGGTTGCGACGGTCCACCGGGTTGCGGCGTGCTTCATCGAGACCCGTTCATACTTTGGAGCCTCGAACCTCTTGAACGCCGAAGGGCTCCGCGCATCCAAGGGCGGCCCCTGGAGCCCGCAGGCCGTTCAACAACTCCTCCAGCGCCCCATCTACCGGGGCGTCTACGAGAAGGGGCGTCGGAGCAGCCGCGGGGCCGAGGCCGTGCAAGTCATCCCGCACCCCGAGCTTCGGATCTGGACCGACGAGGAGGAGGCCGAGCTCGACCGCATCCTGGCGCGCCCCTCCCGGCCGTGGGACACGACCCCGCGCCACCTCGCGACGCGGGCTGTACGGTGCGGCCTGTGCGGCGGGCGCCTCATCGCTTGCCGCTCCAAGCGCAGCAAGGGGATGGACGTCTTCTGCAACAGTCGGAGGTATGGGGGCTGCGGAGGGATCGGCCGCAAGAAGGAGGCCGCCGTGGACGCCGCGATCGTTCGCACCCTCGCCGACTTCCTCAACGGAGACATTTGGGCGGAGACCATGACGATCGTCGCCGATGCCCTGCACGCGGAGCGCGAGGCAGACGACCGCGAGGCAGAGGTCGCCAGGCTCCGCCGAGAAGTCGCGACGACCGCCAAGCGCGTCGCGAGCCTTACGGAAGCCGTGGCCGAGGCTGCCGATCGCACCGCCCGGTCACTGCTCTTGGACAAGCTCGGACCCGAAGCGGACCGCCTGGAGAAGATGCGCGTGGCGCTCCGGCGAGCCGAGGCCGCGCCCGCGCCCGCGGACCCGGCGGAGATCCTGCGAGAGGCCGAGCGGGGCGTCGAGGACTTGCGCGCCGGCCTCGCCCGAGGGGGCGGCGATGCGTTCGCCGCCGTGGGCGCCATCCTCGGGCCCCGCGGAAAGTTCATCGCCAGGCGAGAGGGGAACGACTGGCACATGACCGCGTCCGCCAGCCTGGCCGGCTTGTTCGTACCTTCTTCCGGCACGAGAGGGCGTGGCGGAAGGCATACTCGGTCTCGCCTTCGATTCGCGACGCGGAGCGCCGGGTGACCACCTCCTCCTCGGCCAGCCGGCCGAGGTGCATCGTCACCTGGCCTTCGGGGACGTCGCCGCCCATCACCGCCCGGACGCCGCCGGACCAGAAGGTCTCCCCGAAGACGCTCGCGGCGCGCAGCGCCCGGCGCGCCACCGGCCCGAGCACGTCGAGGCGCGCCTGGATCATGCCCAGCACCGAGTCCGGCAGCGCGCTCGGGCCCTGCCCCGACGCGACGGCGCGGACCAGCTCCTCGAGGTGGAAGGGGTGCCCCGCGGCGCGATCCACGATCGCGTCCTGCACGGCGCCAGGCACGCGCGCGCCCAAGACCTCGCGCACCAGGCGCTGCGCTGCGCGCTTCGACAGGGGCCCCAAGCCGAGCTGCTGGAGCCCGCGCTTCTGCCAGAGGTCCGGGAAGCGGGCGTGGACCTCGGGGCGCGAGGTCGCGAGCACCATCAAGGGGCGATCCGAGAGCGCGTCGAGCGCGGCGTCGAGGAGGCGCACCGAGGGGAGGTCCGCCCAGTGCAGGTCCTCGATCACCAGCAGCGTGCACGCGCGGTCGACGCGGGCGCGCAGCCAGTCGACCCAGGCCTCGCGCAGCGCGTCGCTCATCACCGCGGCGTCGGCGCGCGCCGCGCGGAGCGCGGGGCTCGCCTCCCCGTGGGGCGCGGGCGTGCCGCAGATCTCGCCCAGGAAATCCGCGAGCCGGCGGAGGTCCGGCCCCGCGAAGGCTCCCTCCAGCGACGAGAGGAGCTTGCTCCTCCGCGCCGGCGCCGCGTCCGAGTCGAGGATGCCCGCGGCGCTCTTCAGCATCTGCGACGCGATGCCGAACGGCGACGCCGTGCGCACGGCGTCGCCGCGCGCGGAGAGCACGTCGAGCTCGCCGCGCGCCGCGACGGTGGTGCGGAGCAGCTCTTGCACGAGGCGCGACTTGCCGAGCCCCGGCGCCGCGGAGACGAGGACCGCGTGCGCGCGCGGCTCCTCCGCGCACGCCGCGAGCGCGGCGGCGAGCGCCGAGAGCTCCTGCGTTCGGCCGACGCACGACGCCGGGCGGCCGAGGAGCGTGCGCACCGGCGCGAGCGAGCTCTCCTCGCCGAGCACCCGCCGGAAGGGGCCGTGGCCCACCACCTCGAAGCGCGCGTCGAGCAGCGTCGCGGTCGCCTCGTCGATGCGCACGCCGCCGGGCTGCTCCTCCTCCGGCGCGAGCAGCGCCGACGCGGCGCGATCGACGACCTCGCCGACCTGCGCGTCGCCGGCGGCGACCACGCGGCCGGTCGCCACCACCACGGGCGCGCCCGGCCGCGCCGCCGCGAGGGCGAGCGCGCACCGGACCGCGCGCGCCGCCTGCTCCGCCGGCGAAGCCGCCCCGCGCACGGTGACGAGCCACGTGCTGGGCGTGAGCGCCTCGAGCACCCCGCCGCGCCCCTCGACGGCGGCGCGCACGTCCTGGTGCGAGGCGGATTCGCCCGCAGGGAGCGTGACGTCGAAGGGGCTCGGCGCCGCGCAGAGCACCACGCACGCGACCCGCTGCTCCTGGGCGGTGATCCCCTCCGGCGCGCGCTCACAGCCCTCCTCCTGGCTACTCGACGTGCTCGAGACCTCGCACGCGTCGATCGCCAGGAGCGCATCGACCACCGCCGCGCCGTCGTGCGGGCGCCGCTCCGGGTCCTTGGCGAGCATCCGGCGGACGAGGGCGTCGAGGCCCCGCGGGACGCCCGGCACGAGCTGCGACAGGCCCGGGGGCTCCTCGACGAGCACCTTCGCGAGCACGGCGATCCGGTGCTCCCCGCCGAACGGCGGGTGCCCGGCGAGGCAGCGGAAGATCACCGCGCCGAGCCCGTACACGTCGGCCCGCGCGTCCACGGCCTCGCCGCGGATCTGCTCGGGGGCCATGTACGCGGGCGTGCCGAGCACGGTGCCGGGGACGGTGAGGCCCGTCTCCGCCACCGTGCGGGCGAGGCCGAAGTCGAGGAGCTTGGGGGCGTCGGCGCGCCCGCCGACGAGGAACAGGTTCGCGGGCTTGAGGTCGCGGTGGACGACGCCGCGGAGGTGCGCGGCGGCGAGCGCCTCCGCGACGCGACGCGCGAGCACGAGCGTGTCAGAGGCCGTGAGCGGCCCGCGGCCGAGCGCGGCGTCGAGGCCCTCGCCGTCGAGCCACTCCATGGCGAGGAAGAGCGTGCCGTCACCGGTGACCCCGTGGCCCTCGTACCTCACCACGCCCGGGTGGTGGAACGACGCGAGCACCGCCGCCTCGCGCGCGAAGCGCCGCGCGTCGCCCCCCTCGCGCGAGAGGAGCTTCACGGCCAGCTCCTTGCCGCTCGCGGGGTGGCGCGCGCGGTAGACGTCGCCCATCCCGCCGCTGCCGGCGAGCGAGAGCAGCTCCATCTCGTCCGCGTGGAGACCGCCGTCGTCGTCGCGCGCGACGCGCACCTCGATCCGACCGGAGGCGCGCACGCCGGGGGCGCGCGCGTGGGAGGACGACGAAGCGGATCGAGGGGTAGGGGCGTCGGCGCGCGCCGTCTCCTGCATCGTGGGCAAGCCGCTCGGCGGCGCGCGGACGGCGGTCTCGCCTCCGGCGCGGAGCGCCCCGAGCGACTCGGCCAGGGCGATCGCGTCGCCGAAGCGGGCGGAGGGATCCCCGTCGAGGCAGCGCTCGACCACGCGCGCGAGCCCCGGGGCGCCGGGCCCGGCGTCGGCCGCGAGCAGGTCGCGGAGCAGCACGCCGAACGCGAGCACGTCCGCGCGCGCGTCCCCCGCCTCCCATCGCGAACGCGTCTCGGACGCGTTCGGGTCCCCGCCCGCGCCCCAGGCGGCGAGCCCGAAGCCGAGCACCAGGACACCCCCGTCGGGCGTGACGATCACGCGCTCGGGCGCGAGGCTGCGGTGCGCGACCCCCGCCTCGTGCGCGGCGGCGAGGGCGCGCACGATCGCCTCCCCTACGCGGAGCGCCTCCGCGGCCGGCATCGGCCCGCGCGACGCGAGCTTCCCCGAGGCTCGTGCCGCGGAGCGGATCCATCGCGAGGTACACGCGCCGGTCGATCTCGCCCACCTCGAGCACCGGAGCGATGTTCGGGTGCCCGAGCGCGGCCGCCGCGCGCGCCTCGTCGACGAGCGCGCGCCGCCTGCCACCGTCCTCCACCCGATCGGAGACGATGATCTCGACCGCGATGGAGCGCCCCGCCGCCTCGTCGATGGCGAGGTACACCGCGCCCGCGACGCCGCTCCGGACCCGCTCCATCACCCGGAACCGGCCGAGCGCGATCCCTTCGAGCAGGATCGTCTCGTCTGCGTTCGGCGCGGGGGCGGCCATCGTCCATCTCTACCACCGCCACCCGCGGTACCGAAAGCGATGGTCGTCGACTGGGTGCGCGTCTACGACCCGGCGCCCCGAGGAGCGCGCTAACAGCCCCTTGAAGTACGAAAGAAGAGGACCGCAAGGGCGCAAGGGACGCAAGGATTTAGGTCAATTTTGCCTTTCCCTTGCGCCCCTTGCGCCCTTGCGGTCTCTCCCAGGGGGGTTCTTCAACGGGCTGCTAAGCGGACGCCGGCGGCTTGGTCACGAGGGGCGCCACGCTCGCGCGGAACTTGTCGCTCCACGGCGCGGGGCGGAACGTGGTCGGATCCAGCCGCACCAGGCGGGTCGTCCCCTCCGCGTAGAGCACGCCGCCGTCGGGCGACTGCACGCGCGCCGCGATGGTGAGGCTGGTACGGCCGAGGTGGGGGACGCGAAGGACGACGGCGAGGTCCCCCTCGCCGCGCACCGGCGTGAGATACTTGATGTCGTTCTCGGCGACGACCTGGAACTTGTCCGGGTTCTTCTCGAGGTCGTCCTGCCAGTGGAAGCCGAGGGCGTTGAAGAGCGCCCCGCGCGCCCGCTCGATGAAGAGCAGGTAGCGCATGTTGTGGAGGATGTTGAGCGCGTCGAGATCGTCGAAGTACACGCGCTGAACGGAGACGAATGGGACCGCGATGGCCATGGCCGGGCATCCCTAGCACTGCTGCGTCACGGACCGCGCCTTCCAGGCGGAGGGAGCGCCTTTCCGGCGGCAGGGCGCCCTCCCGCGGGCAGGCTTGCCCTCACGCCGGAACTCTACCTGAGCCGATTGCCCGCAGACCTCACCGCCCCAGCCCTCATGGGCGTTAGCCCGCCGTCTTTCTCGCGCAGACCTCACTCCCCGGCCCATGGGCGTAAAGCGCCTTTCCGCCGCCCTCTTGGCCGCTATCTGCTCAACGGACCGTAGGCGCCTGCGGCCACCACCACGCCACCAGCGCCAGCCCCACGCTACCAGCGCCGGCTGCACGCCACCGAACCGAAGCGGCAGCGCCCGGCGGCGAGCGGAAGCGAGCCGTTCGCGTCGGGCTGGCACCAGGCCCAGAACAACACCCCCCGGGCCCTCCGAAATCACCCGCTCCCCACGCAACTGTCTGCCGGGCCATGTCGACATAGGGTCGTGCGTCCCCTCGCCTACTTCCTGACGTTAACGCTCGTGAGCCACAGGGGGCGACGGCGTCCGGTGGCGGCGGCCGTACCCGAAGAACACCACGAGGCCCACGAGGAACCAGGCGACGAGGCGGAGCCAGTTCTGCGCGGGCAGCGAGAGCATCAGGACCAGGCAGGAGACGATCCCCAGAATGGGCACGAGCGGCACGAAGGGGACGCGGAAGGGGCGCTCCACCTCCGGGTGCGTGCGGCGCATGACGAGGACGGCCGCGCAGACGATGAGGAAGGCCAGGAGCGTCCCGATGTTCACCAGCTCGGCGAGGGCGCGCAGCGGCAGGAGCGCGGCCATGAGGCCGACGAAGGCGCCCGTGGCGATCGTCGACTTCCACGGCGTGCGGTACCGGGCGTGGACGGCCGCGAAGAAGCTCCGCGGGAGGAAGCCGTCGCGGGCCATCGCCAGGAGGACGCGGGGCTGGCTGAGCATGAGCACGAGCAGCACGCTGCTGATCCCGGCGAGCGCGCCGATCGACACGATGGCGTGGGCCCACGGCATGCCGACGGCGGCGAACGCGCTCGAGAGCGGCGCGTCGATGTCGAGACGATCGTAGCGCACCATCCCCGTCAGCACGGCGCAGACGGCGATGTAGAGCGCCGTGCAGAGCGCGAGCGAGCCGAGGATGGCGATGGGCAGGTCGCGCCGCGGCTCTCTCGCTTCCTCGGCGTGCGTGGAGACGGCGTCGAACCCGATGTACGCGAAGAAGACCATCGCCGCGCCCGCGAGCATCCCCCGCGGCTGGCCGCCGCCTTCGCCCCCCATCACGGGCTGGCCGAACAGGCTCAGCCCTCCCATGCCGAAGGGCGCGAACGGGTGCCAGTTGGCCGGGCGCACGGCGAACGCGCCGGCCACGATGACGAAGAGCACCACGGCCAGCTTGAGGATCACCGCCGCCGTGTTCGCGCGGGCGCTCTCGCGGACGCCGACGACCAGGACGACCGTGGCGGCGCCGGCGGCGACGAGCGCAGGCAGATCGATGAGCGCGCCGGTGGGCGTGACCCTCCCCGAGACGGGATCGTAGTCGAAGGGGGCATTGGCGATGACGGCGGGGACGTGAAGGCCGACGACGCCGAGCAAGTCCTGGAAGTAGTGCGACCAGCCGTGCGCGACCGCGGCGGCGCCGACGGCGTACTCCAGGATCAGGTCCCAGCCGATGATCCAGGCGAAGAGCGCGCCGAGCGTCGCGTACGCATAGGTGTACGCCGACCCGGCGACCGGGACCATCGCGGCGAGCTCCGCGTAGCAGAGCGCGGCGAACACGCAGGTCGCCCCCGCGACGACGAACGATACGACGAGCGCCGGGCCGGCGACGTCGTGCGCGGCGATGCCCGTGAGGACGAAGATGCCGGCCCCGATGATCGCGCCGACGCCGAGGCTCGTGAGCGAGACCGGGCCGAGGACGCGCCGGAGGCGGTGCTCGCCGTGCGCCTCGGAGAGGAGCTCGGCGAGCGGTTTCTTCTCGAACAGCCTGGATGGCACGCGTATCGGGACGCGGTGGAAGCAAAAGAGCGGCCGGAGTGCGCCGGGCGGGCGGCCGGCCTCCGGAGAGCGCTTCAGCCCTTCTTCGTCGCCGCTCGCCGGCGCAGCGCGCGCACGCCCCGGAACAGCGCGTACCCCAGCAGCCCGACGATCAGCGCCGTGGGCCCGGCGGAGGCGGCGAGCACCGCGGCGCCGACGAGGAAGCTGCCCGCGTTGTCGATCCCGTCGCCGGCCGCGCGGAGGACGCGCCTGCCCGGGCCGACACGGGGCGACGCGTGGTGGGCGGAGAGGTGGATCTTCACGGTGGCGGTCGCGATCTGGCCCTCGAGCACCCGCTGCTGCGCCTCCATGCGCTCGATGGTCTCGCGGACGCCGGCGAGCTCCTTCTCGACGGCGACCACGTCGGCGAGGGAGCCGGTGTGCTGCTCGAGCAGCTCGAGGAGCCGCTTCTCCTCGGCGCGCGCGTTGCCGAGGCGGGCCTTGATGTCCGCGCGCTGCTCGGTGACGTCCTCGGCGCGCTCGGAGTCGGAGGTGACCTCCCCGAGCCCGGAGACCCCGGCGCGGAAGGCGGGCAGGTGGGCCACCGGCACGTGTACCTCGAACGAGATCATGCGCCCGTCGTCGTCGCCCCAGGTCTTCGCGTCGCCCACGTAGCCGCCGTGCTGCGCCACCAGGTTGCGGACCGCCTGCCCAGCCGCGTCGACGTCCTTGACCGTGATGTACGTCTCGATCGTGATGCGCATGGCGCGGTCGGCGGGCGCCATGGCCCCGCCTCCGGGGTCTGCCGCGTGGAGGGCCTGGGGCGCAGTGTCGCTCGCCCCCAGCCTCCTCTCGTCCGCACAGCCGGCGCCCGCGGCGGCCAGGAGAGCGATCAGCGCGAAGAAGCGGAGGGCGTGCGATCGGGTCATGGGCATGGTGTGACACACCAACGGCGCCGACCGTGAGCCAATTCCTGCGACGCGCGCGACCCGGTGTATCCTCGCGACGAGCGGGCCGTGCCCCGCCCTCTCCCGATGCCCTCCCCCGCCGACGCTGCCGACGCCAAAACGCCCGCCGTCACCCTCCTGCGGCCCGAGCAGGCCGAGGCCATGGTGCGGGCGTCGGAGGCGAACGCCAAGCTGCCGTGGAGCGACGACGCGGTGGCGGCGGCGTGGGAGCTGACGCACGGGCATCCCTACCTGCTCCAGCACCTCTGCTGGCACGTCATGCAGCGGACGCAGGACAGGGTGGAGGTCAAGGACCACGACCCCCGCACCAAGCGCTGCACCGTCTGCGGGCACGCGAGCCCCGTCGACAGAGAGAAGTGCGCCACGTGCGCCTCCGACAGGTGGGAGCACGTCCAGCGCGCCCGCCCGGCGGTGACGCGGGAGGACGTGGAGGGGGCCGTGCCGGCCACGATCGACGCGAGCCGGAAGACGCTGGAGCGGCTGTGGGAGGGGATGGCGCCGAGCGTCCGCGCCGTGTCGTGGGTGCTGGCGAAGGCGGGGCCCGCGGCGATGCCGGAGGATCGGCTGCGGCGGGTGCTCGCGGGGCGCAGGCTGCTGGAGGCGGCCCGCGATCCGGCGAAGGCGCCGAGGTCGATCGAGGGGTGGGATTCTGCTGGAGTCGGTCAACGGCGGGTACCGGCTCCGGGTCGATCTCCTGCGGCAGTTCATCGCCAAGCTCGAGGCGCCGGAGGGGGCGGAGGAGCTGGCCGAGGACACGCTCCACGAGCCTGGCAAGCGCGAGGAGGCTGCGCGGCCTTCCCGCGCGCGGCCGGCGCGCGAGGCAAGGCCCGCGGGCGAGCTTGCGCGCGAGCCCGCGGCGGCGACGGAGGGGCGCGGCGACGGAGCGCGCACCGCGAAGCCGCGCATGGGCCGGTCCGTCGCCATGGCGCTGGTCGCCGCGACCCTCGGCGCGATCTTCGTGCTCATCGGGTGGCTCGCGCGGGGCGGGCCCGGCGGGGCCTCCACCGCGACCGCCGGCAGCGCCGCGCCCAGCACGACAGGCTCTGCGGTGGCGCGCGCCGCTGCCCCCGCCCTCGGCGACGACGACGGCAAGAACCTCCCACCCGGGCAAGGCTACCTCGTCGTCGACGCGCCGGCCGGGTCGGGCGTCTACGCGTTCGGCACGTTCCTCGGTCTCGCGGGGCGCAAGCTCGAGGTCAACTGCGGCACCAAGTTCCTGCGGCTCGGCGACCCGCCCCCCGAGGGCGTGACCCAGCCGCGGGACGTCGTGTGGAGGGGCCCGGGCAAGAGCACGAAGATCGCCTGCAATGCCATCACGCGGGTGAGCCTCACCACGACGAAGTAGCCGGCGCTCGCCGCGCGCGGCGCGTCCGGAGTAGGCTCGCGGCCGATGCCTCCCGCGCCCGACCGCCCGTTCACCGTGCAGATGATGCAGGACCTCTTCACCAACCACGAGCTCTTGCACCGGGAGGAGGCCCGGCCCAAGGGCGCGCGGGACGGGGTGCGCACCGTCGGCGTGCTCGGGGGCGGGACGGCGGGCTGGCTCACCGCGCTCGCGCTGCGCACGCAGCTCCCGTGGCTGGACGTGACGCTGATCGAGTCGTCGAAGATCCCCCTCATCGGGGTCGGCGAGGCGACGGTCCCGAGCTTCGTCGCGTTCTTGCACCATTACCTGAAGCTCGACATCGTCGAGCTCACGCAGGCGGTCCAGCCGACGTGGAAGCAGGGGATCCACTTCGAGTGGGGGCTGCCGGGGCGCTACGCGTTCCAGGCGCCCTTCGACTGGGACGTCAACGGGATCGGCATGCTCGGATCGATGGCGGAGACGGGGGACGTGAACGCGTTCACCCTCCAGGCGATCCTGATGGGCCGCGACGTCACGCCCGTGATCCGCACGAACGGGCAGCTCCAGTCGTACCTGCCGATGCTCTCGTTCGCGTACCACCTCGACAACCGGCGCCTCGTCCGGTACCTCACGCGCGTCGCGCTCGAGCGCGGCGTGAAGCACGTCGACGCCGAGATCGTCGACGCCAAGCCGGGCGAAACCGGTGGAGAGCCCGGGATCGCGCAGCTCGTCACGAGCGACGGCCAGGAGCTGGCGTACGACCTCTACGTCGACTGCTCGGGCTTCCGCTCCGTGCTCCTGGAGCAGAAGCTCGGGGTGCCCTTCCAGAGCTATGCGGGGAGCCTGTTCACGGACGGGGCGATCGCGTTCGAGGCGCCCAACGGCGGGGCGCCGAGGGCGTACACGACCGCGCGGACGATGCAGCACGGCTGGTGCTGGGACATCCCGATGGTGGACGGCGACCACCGGGGGTACGTCTTCTCGTCGGCGCACTGCTCCGAGGACGAGGCCCTCGACGAGGCCCGCCGTGCTTTCCCCGAGATCTCGGCCCCGCGCACGGTCCGGTTCCGGTCCGGCCGGCACGAGAAGCTGTGGACCGGCAACGTATACGCGATCGGCAACGCCTATGCGTTCGTCGAGCCGCTGGAGTCGACGGGGCTGCTCATGACGACGCGCGCGATCACGTCGCTCGTGCGCGCGTTCCCCATCGGCCAGGATCACGCCGTACAGAAGCGCTTCGTCAACACCTCCGTCGGCCGCGACTGGGACCGCCTGCGCTGGTTCCTCGCGGTCCACTTCAAGTACAACCGCCGCCTCGACTCGCGCTTCTGGCGCGACGTCCGCGCCGGCGTCGATGTCTCGGGCCTCTCGGAAGCGCTCGACCTCTACGCGACGCGCGGGCCCCTCTCGCTCCTCCCGCGCGCCGTGCGCACCGAGCTGACCGAGATGGCGGGCATCTTCTTCTACGGCCTCGCCGCGCTCGACAACATCCTGCTCGGCCAGAAGGTCCCCTGCCCCACCCTGGAGCGGGAGCCCTCGAGCAAGTGGATCGCGCGCCGGAAGGTGGCGCTCGAGTTCGCGCGCCGCGCGGTGCCGCAGGCCGAGGCGCTGCGCGCGGCCTGGGATCGCCCCGAGTGGCTCTACCAGCTCGTCGAGCACCCCTCGAGCTGGATGACGA
Source organism: uncultured delta proteobacterium (assembly GCA_963827955.1). Taxonomy (GTDB): domain Bacteria; phylum Myxococcota_A; class Polyangia; order Polyangiales; family Polyangiaceae; genus CAWHDJ01. Next base: position 1,298,724 of record CAWHDJ010000019.1, read on the forward strand.
AGATCCGGCCTTACCTCTGAACGGCCGTGGTATCCCGGCGGGCATGGCTGGCAAGGTCGCCGTCTGTGGATCGATCACCGCCGACATCCTGGGGTACGGCGAACGCCTGCCGCGGCCCGGCGAGTCGGTGCTCGGCCGCCGCGTCCTCGTGGCGCCCGGCGGCAAGGGCGCGAACCAGGCCGTCGCGGCGGCGCGGATGGGCGCGTCCGTGCGCCTCTGGGGCGCACGCGGGGACGACGCGAACGGGGCGCTGTGCGCCGAGGCGCTCGCCCGTGACGGCATCGACCTCGGCGCCGTGCACGTGCACGCCGGCGTGCCGACGGGCGTCGCCCTGATCTGCGTCGACGACGCGGGCGACAACCAGGTCATGGCGCTCCTGGGCGCGAACGCGCTCGCCGCGCCGCCCTCCCCCTCCGGGGCGGCGGTCTGGCTCTGCCAGGGCGAGATCCCGAACGAGGCCATCCTCGGCACGCTCGCGGCCGCGCGCGCGGACGGCGCCCTCGCGATCGTCAACCCCTCCCCCATCCACGCGATCGACGCGAACCTCGTCGCGCGCTTCGACCTCGCGATCGTCAACGAGCTGGAGCACGACGCGCTCGCCGGCCACCTCCCAGCGCGCGTCATCCTCACGCGCGGCGCGCGCGGCGCCGTGCTCCTCCCGTCCGGCGAAGAGGTCCCTGCGATCGCGGCGCGCGCGATCGACACGACGGGGGCCGGCGACGCGTTCGCGGGCGCGCTCGCCGCCGGCCTGGCGGAGGGGATGCAGATGACGGCGGCGCTCCGGCTCGCCGCGGTCGCCGCGGGCATCTCGGTCGAGCGCGAGGGGTGCCAGCCCTCGTACCCGACGCGCGCCGAGGTGGAGCGCCGCGCCGCCGGGGAGGCGTGATATAGCCGCCGGCGCGATGCGCGAAGAAGGGCGGACAGGCACGGGAGAGGCGTCGACCCTCGTGGTCGAGGGCGGCGGCCTGCGGGGCGCCTTCGGGGCCGGGGTCCTCTCCGAGCTGGCCGCGCGCGGCGAGGCGCGCTTCGACGACGTCGTGGCGGTCTCCTCCGGCGCGCCGACGGCCGCCTACCTCGTCACGGGGCAAGCCGCGGACGGCCTGCGCATCTGGGAGGATCACACCCACGGCGCGCAGCTCATCTCACCGCGGAACTGGCTCAAGGCCTCGCCCCTCATGGACATCGATCGCCTCGTCGACGTCTTCGACCGCGGCGTCCCCCTCGACGTCGGGCGGCTCTCGGGGGTGGCGGCGCGCTGCCACGTCGTCGTGACGAACTGCGAGACCGGGCGCGCCGAGTACGTCCGCGCGACGCCCGGGAACGCGCTCTCGCTGCTCAAGGCGACCATGGCCATCCCCGTCGCGTACGGGAAGGTCGTGCACGTCGAGGGCGTCCCCTACATCGACGGCGGCGTCGCCGACGCGATCCCCGTTCGCCACGCCATGACCCTCGGCGCCCGCCGCACGGTCGTCGTGCTCACCCGCCCGCGCGGCTACCGGCGCAAGCGCTCGCGCGCCGGCGCCTTCCTCATGGGGCGCACGTACGCCCGCTACCCGGCCGTCGGGCGCGCGCTCGCCTCGCGGTGGAAGACGTCGAACGATTCGCTCGACCTCGTGGACGAGATGGAGCGAAAGGGCGAGGTCTCCGTCATCCGCCCGGAGGGCCCGCTCCCGGCCGGCCGGCTCTCGACGCGGCGCGAGGACATCCTCGCCACGATCGAGGCCGGGCGCCGCGCGGCGAGGCGATGGCTCGCGGCGCGGTGACGGAGCCCCAACGGTGTTCGCGTGCCGCCTTCCGCGCAGTCCCGGTAGGGACGGCCCTTCGCTGACCCTCATCGGTCAGCTCGGGCCGCCCCCCGGACAGAGCCCGGCGAGCGGATTTCCCGCACCGGGCTCCCACCTCGGGTCGACGGACGCGCGTGGCGTAGGGAAGGCCAGGGATGGTGGATTTTCGGCAACGGAAGTGGAAACCGCCTGGCGAAGGCCGCGAGCTGGGTAGCGTCCCACCGTGCGCGTTGGCTCCGCCGTTGGAGTTGGTCGTGCCAGCTCTGGCGGACGCGCTCGCGGAACGACCCCAGCGCTCGGCTGTTCGTGGGCACGCCGTAGTAGCGGTAGTGCCCTCGAAGCACGCTGGAGAGCCATGCGTGCTGCATCGGGACCGGCTGGTGCCGGCGCCGGCGCATTTGCCCACGTAAACCCTCCAGCTTCGCCTGGCGTTTCTTCCGTGAGGTGCGGCGCTTCAGTTGGAACCCGCCCCGCCGGTCTTGCCCGGCGATGTGCGTGAACCCGAGGAAGTCGAACGTCTCGGGGCGCTTGTGCCCCTCGCGCTCGCATTTCTCGTGGGCGAACCGCCCGAACCGAAGCACCCGGGTCTTGTCCGGGTGCAGCTCCAGGCCGAACTTCGCGAGGCGAGAGGCGAGCGCCTCCCGCATCGCGAGCGCGTCCTGTTCGTGCTGGAAGCCCATCACGAAGTCGTCGGCGTAGCGCACGATGTACACCTCACCGCGCGCGAACCGCTTCCTCCACTGGTGGACCCACAGGTCGAGCGCGTAGTGCAGGTAGATGTTCGCCATGAGCGGGCTCACGTTCCCGCCCTGCGGCGCCCCCTCCTCCACCTCGCGCAGCTCGCCGTCCTCCATGACGCCTGCGTGCAACAGCTTCATCAGCAGCCGCACCATGCGCCGGTCCGCGATCCGGTGCTCGAGGAACTGCTGCATCCATCCGTGGTCGATGGTGTCGAAGAACGACCGGATGTCTGCGTCGAGCACCCAGTTCACCTTCCGGCTGATCGCCTCCGCGAGCGCGTTCAGGGCGTCGTGCTGCGACCGGCCAGGCCGGAAGCCGTACGAGAAGCCCTTGAACGCGGCCTCGAAGATGGGCTCCAGCACCATCCGCACCGCCTGCTGGACAACCTTGTCCTCCAGTGCCGGAATACCGAGCGGACGCGTGCGACCATCACCTTTCGGGATGTGCACGCGCCGCACCGGCTGCGGGTGGTAGCTGCCTCGATGAATGCGGTCCTGAAGGTCGAGCAAGCGCGCATCGAGATGCCCGCCGTACTCGTCCCAGGTGACGCCATCGACGCCCGGAGCCGCCGACCTTCGGAGGCGCTGGTACGCCTCCTTCAGCAACGGCACCTTCAGCGCGCTCAGCAGGTTGTTGAACCGCTCCCCTTCCCTTCCTTGCGCTCGCTGTCCGATCCGCTCCACTTGCGTGGGCGCGCGTCCCCGGTCCTGTGCCCGGCGCGCGTCTCCGTGGGCGGACTTCCCCTCGGCCGCGGCCCGTTCCTCCACCGACTCGACGGGCGTTACCCGCGTCTTCGCCGGCTTCTCCGGTACCATGCCCGCGTCCGACTCCTCGGAGCCCCTGCGGAGTGCGGCCTGCTGGCCTTCCCGCAGCGACCCGCCGTCCACCATCGACGGCGGGTCTCCTCCGAGGTCTCCCGGTTCCCGTGCGTGAGGCATATGTGAGCTTGCCGAACTCCACGACCCCGCGTCAGCAGCAGGTCCAGGTCCACGTTGTTCGGACCCCTGCCATGGCCTTCCGCCTGGTCTGACGGCGTTGGCTTCTGTGCCCGGAATAGGGTGTTTCGAGGCTCTATCGCCCGGCCCGCTCACGCGCCCCCCTACGCTTCGCCTCGTGGGTCGCCCCACGCTGCGCAAGGGTGGGCTTCCCGGGTGGTGGACTCCTCCCGGGGCAGGACTTGCTCGACTCGTTGGTGTCTCCTCATCCAGCTCACCTGCTTCCTCATGCCGGTCTCCCGGCGCATCCAGACCTCACCCCCCTGCCCCCCTCTCCCTGGTCCGGCCTGTCCATTCCCTCCACGTCGTGCGAACGATGCCGGACCAGGGAGAGGGGGGACCGTATGCGGTCTCCCCCCCTCTCCCTCGCCGCATTCGATCGGGAAGGCAGAGCGCTTTCGAGGGAGAGGGGGGCCGGGGGGGTGAGGTCTGCGGGAAGAGATCTGCGGGAAGAGAGACGCCCGGCTCAGCACCCGGGCCCGTTGCACGCACCCGTCCGCGGCACGGCGTTGCCCGCGCCGATCGCGCACCACGAGGGCATGCCCGGCGGGAGCCCGTTGGTGGTGAACGGCGAGGTGCCCGTGGGGAGCCAGTACGGGTGGTCGAGCACGAACTCCCAGAGCGCCGCGTAGGTCGAGAGCCCCTCTGCCGCCGTGAAGGGCGGCTCCGAGTGCCCGCAGTTGTGGACGCACTCGACCAGGAAATCGCACGCACCATCGAGGACCTTCTCCAGCTCCTGCGACGCGGGCTGGAACTGGATGGTGAGGCAGTCGTCGTCGGCGCCGCCCCAGAGGACGAGCGCGGGCACGTTGTGCTTCGGGGGCGTCCACGGCCGGAGGAGCGCGATGGACCCGCCGTAGGCCACGCCGCCGGAGAGCGACAGGAACGACGAGAGGTACTCCGACCGCGCGCCGACGAGCTGGTCGGTCCAGAGCGCGCCGGCGCTGACGCCGACCGAGGACACGCAGCTCGTGTTCACGTTGTACTGGGCCGCGACGCACGCCAGCAGGTCGTCGAAGAAGGTGAGCTCCTCGTCGATGCGCGCCTGGCTCTCGTTCACGGTGAACGGCCAGTTGTAGAAGAGGTCGCCCTTCGCGTTCGGGATGACGGCGATGAAGCGCTGCTGGTCGACGGCCGCCTGCACGTCGCCGACCGTGTAGAAATCGTTGGGCGAGCCGGCCAGCCAGTACCAGAGGAAGACCACGGGGAGCTGCTCGTCCGGCATGAGGTTCGACGGCACGGCGAGGAGGAAGTTCCGGTCGTTCCCCATGCTCGTGATGTCGTTCGTGCCGGCCATGAGCATGGGGCAGGTCCCGCCCGAGTACGCCTTCGGCGCGGGGGGCATGGGCGCGCCGGCGGGAGGCGTGGCCGAGCAGGTCGCCGCGGCGATGATCGCGTTGCCGTACGGGTTCTGCACCGTGCACATCGGGCCGGCCTCCGGGCTTCCATCGGGTGCCTCGCCGCCGGTGCCCGCCGTGCTGGTGCCCCCCGTGCCGGTGCCGGCTCCGCCGGTGGACGATGCGACGGTCGATCCGACGCTGGACGACCCGCCGTGGGGCGACCCGCCGGCGCCCGTTCCCTGCTGTGTGCCGCCGCTGCTGCACGAGCTGACGAGGAGGACGAAGAGGAGACACCCGGCGAAGTACGCGCGCAGCATGGTCCGCCATCGTAACCGGAGTCGTCGGGGCGAGGACGGCGAGAAGCGAGTGACTTTCCGCCCCTCCCGGGCCCGCCCCGGCCGGGCGTATCCTCGGGGCGATGACCTACCGCGACGACCTCGCCGCCGCGCAGGCGCAGAACGACGAGCTGCGAGACGAGCTCGCCGAGGCGCAGCGCCGGATCGAGGAGCTGGAGTACGAGAAGGCTGCCCCACGGGCGCCGGAGGCGTCGACAATCGTCGTGGCCGCGCCGGCGCCGCCCGTGGTCGCCGGCCGTGTCTACTACGATCCCCCTCGGACCTACGCTCCCCTGCTCGCCCTGCTGCGCGTCGGGGCCACCACCGCATGGCGCCGCCGCCCGGCGACCAGGAAGGCCCCGAGCTCGGACAGCCTCGTGCTCGTCCTCGGGTACCAGCTCCTCTGGAAGCCGTTCGTGAACCTGATCTGGTGCCCCGTGTACGTCGCCGCGCTCGCGCTCGTGGTGCTGCCGTGGGCGGCGCTCGTGGCCGTCGCCGGCAGCGTCGTGCTGCTGCCCATCGTGGCGCTCTCGCGCCTGCGCATCGGCGACGCCCCTCCGATCGCGAAGTACGAAGGCTGGCCGCAGGGCAACCCGACGGCGGCCACCGCCGCGGTGGCCCTCTGGGTGCTCCTGAGCGTCACGATGCCGCCGCTGCTCCCGGTGTTCGTGCCCCTGCTCGTCGCGTCGGAGGACGCGGGCTCGGGCTCCGCGTGACGAAGCGGAGCCGCGATCGACGAGGGCGGGTCGGGGCGCTCGTGCGCCGTGCCTGTTCAGCGTGGGTGTAATTTGTTCTGCGAGAGCCGATCCTCATCCGCGAGGACGCGTTTTGTTCTGCGAGAGCCGATCCTCATCCGCGAGGACGCGTTTTGTTCTGCGAGCGCCGATCCTCATCCGCGAGGACGCTTTTTGTTCTGCGAGCGCCGATCCTTGTCCGCGAGGACGCTTTTTGTTCTGCGAGCGCCGATCCTCATCCGTGAGGGCGCATTTTGTTCTGCGAGCGCTGATCCTCATCCGCGAGGACGCATTTTGTTCTGCGAGCGCCGATCCTCATCCGCGAGGACGCGCTTTATTCTGCGAGCACCGATCCTTGTCCGCGAGGACGCTTTTTGTTCTGCGAGAGCCGATCCTCATCGGCGAAGACTCTTCCCGTTGAGAAGTGCCGATCGTCAACGAAAAATGGCGCTGCTCGTCGTACATGCATGCGCCGATCCTCGACGAGAGCGACGCCATTCGCCGAAGGAAGGCCGATCCTCGACGGGAAGGACGCTTCTCGTCGAGCGAGCGCGTCCCCTCGACAGAATCGACGCTCTTCGTTAAGGAGGCGGAATCGAAGGAGAAATGCCCGTGCCCGACGACCCGACGCCCACCCCGGACCACACCGCCGTACGCGTCGCCCTGTGGCGCGCGCTGCACGTCCAGGTAGACGGGCCGCCGCACGTCCTCGAAGACGAGATCGGCCTCCAGATCGCCGCGCCGGACGAGGGCTGGCGCCGGCGCGGGGACATGCACCCGCAGGGCACCGCCCGCTTCCGGGCGGCCATCGTCGCCCGCGCCCGCTTCGTCGAGGATCTCGTGATCGAGCAGGCCGGCCGCGGCGTGCGCCAGTACGTCATCCTCGGCGCCGGCCTGGACACGTTCGCGCAGCGCCGGCCCGACGTCGCGTCCACGCTGCGGATCTTCGAGGTCGACAAGCCGGGCCCGCAGACGTGGAAGCGGCGGCGCCTGGTGGAAGCTCGGCTTCGGCGTCCCTCCGTTTCTGCACCTCGTGCCGGTGGACTTCGAGGCGGGCTCGTCCTGGTGGGAGGAGCTGGCCGACGCCGGCTTCGACCGCGCTCAGCTGGCGGTCGTCGTCTCCACCGGCGTCACGATGTACCTCTCCCAGGAGGCGAACGAGGCGACGCTGCGCCAAATCGCGGCGCTCGCCCCCGGCTCCACGTTCGCCACCACGTTCATGCTGCCGCTGGACCTGCTCGATCCCGAGGAGCGGCCCGGCTTCAAGATGGCGATGGAAGGGGCGCGGGCCGCCGGTACGCCGTTCCTCGGCCTCTTCAGCCCGGAGGAGATGCTGGCGCTGGCGCGTCGCGCCGGCCTCCGGGACGCACGACACGTCTCGCCGGCCGACCTGAACGAGCGCTACTTCGCCAGGCGAAGCGACGGTCTACGGACCTCCAGCGAGCAGATGCTGGTCGCGACCGTGTGAGGCGCGTGGGCCGGAGAGCGCACCCGACGGCCGCGTGGGAGGTTACCATCGGTCGATGTTCGATCCGACCACCGGGCTGACGGTCAGCGCGTTCACCATGAGTCGCGGTCCCTGCACCCAGGACGACAGGCACGGTCACGACCTCCACCTGGGAACGGCGCGTTGGTGAGGACGCGGGGCCTCCTTTCCGGCGCCGTCGCGCTTGCGATTGGAGCGTGCGGCGCCGTGGTGGTCGCTCCTCCGATTGGCTGATCCTCGGGGAGTGGCGCAAGCGGTTCGACCGGCGCCACCTCTCGACCGCCGCTCGTCATCTCCGGCCCCCGCCCTGTCCGCCCCGCGACGCCGCCATCCCGCAGCAGGACAGCACGGACCACCGGCGGCCGCCACACCCGAACCGGCGGCGCCACCTTTGCTCCGCCGAGATCCCCAATCCTTTCGTGCTCCCGATCCTGGCATGCGAAGTGCGAGAGGGCCGGCGCGCCATGCCGACGCTGGAGCACAACGCCTCGTCGAGATGTTCCGCGCGAACCCGTCCCTCGCGCCCCACATCCTGGCGACCCTCTTCCACAAGGACGTGCCGCCGCACGCTCCGTCCGGGTGGCCAACTCGTCGCTCGACCAGCTCATTCCGGTGGAGTTCCGCGCGGATCTGGTTCTCGAGCTCCTCGACAGCGACGGCAAGATCCTCCTCGCGATCGTCCTGGAGGTGCAGCGTGAGAGGACGCCGCGCAAGAAGTTCACCTGGGCGGTGTACTGGCGCGGTCGTGCGGGCCGAGCGAGGAGTGCCCGGCCGTCGTCCTCGTCGTCGCCCCCGACGCCGAGTCGCCGCCTGGGCCGGCGGAGAAGATCGACCTGGGCCTCGGCCTCGGCACCGTCCAGCCGCTCGTGCTCGGGCCGGCGTCGTTCCCGATGCTGACGGACCCGGCCGTGGCGATGAAGGAGGTCGAGCTGGCGGTCCTCTCGGCGATGGCAGTTCACGGCAACGGGCCGGAGGGGCTCGCGGTGGTGCAGGCGGCGTTCCTCGCGCTTGAGCGGCTCGACCGGGAGCACGATGCGGTGTACTTTCAGATCATCTGGAACGTGTTGCGCGTGCCCATGCGGCGGGCTCTGGAGGCGATGGCGATGGAGGGGCAGACCAAAGGGAAGGCGACGCTCCCCCCGTTCCTGGAGCAGATCTTCAACGAGGCCGATGCGCGCGTAGCAAAAGGGCGCGCGGAGGAAGCGGCGCGCGCGGTGCTCACGGTGCTCCGGGCTCGCGGCATTGCGGTGCCGGATGCTGCGCGCGAGCGCATCCTCGCCGAGACGGATCTGGTGCGGCTGGAGCTGTGGATCGAGCGAGCCGTCCTCGCCGCATCGGTTGACGACGCGCTCCGCGAGCCGAGCTGAAGCACGCTGCGCCCGCGTTGTCGTCGGGCGCTACCCCTCCGCCACCGCCGGCGCCGCCTCCCGCGAGCGAACGAGATTCACCGCCTTCCAGACGACGTACGCGTTCACCGCCATCGTGCTGAACGGGTCGATCGGCGCCACCCACGTGAGCACCGTGAGGCCCGCGTACACGGCGAGGAGGCGCTGCCAGCGGGCGTCGGTCTCGGCGACGACGAAGGGCAAGAGCCACGCGAGGTACCAGGGCTGGAAAGCGGGGAACGTGAGGTCCCACGCCAGGAGGAGATCGACGCGCCGCGGAGGAGGTCCGGGACGGTGCGGGCGCGGAGGGCGCGGGCGAAGGCGACGGCGGAGGCGGCGACGCAGAGGACGAGCGTCGCGCGCACGGCCCCCGTCTGGGCGGCGGGGCCGAGGGGGGCGAGGACGTTGACGAAGAAGTCGCCGAGGGAGTGCGTCGGGGAGGCGTTGCGGAAGGCGGCGAGGGTGGGGCCGAGGCCGTGCAGGCCGCGGAGGAAGGGGATCATGAGCAGGGCGCCGAGGGCCGCGGCGGCGAGGGCGTGGAGGATGGCGCGGGGGCCTCGGTCGCGTGCGAGGAAGACGAGCCAGAGCGCGAGGATGGGGGCGATGGTGATCTTGGCCCAGGTGGCGGCGGCGAGGGCGAGGGTGGCGGCGAGGTCGCGGCGCGGGAGGGCGGCGGCGACGAAGATCATGAGGGCGACGAGGAGGATGCCGTCGTTGTGCGCCTGGGCGCCGATCTCCCACGAGACGAGGGGGCAGAAGCCGGCGAGGGCGACGGAGCGGGCGCCGTCCGCGCCGGGGCGGTGGGCGCGGAGGGTGCGGTCCGCGAGCAGCACGAAGGCGGCGGCGCACGCGGCCATCATGAGCTTGAAGGCGACGGCGGAGCCCCAGTAGGGCGCGCCGGCGAGGGCGCCTGCCTCGGCGGCGGCGCGGAAGAGGAGGACGGCGAGGGGGCCGTACGCGGTGGTGTCGTGGAGCCAGCGGGAGGCGGCGAGCGACGTGAGCGGGCCGGCGTCGACGGCGCCGAGGGGGACGGCGAAGGGGTTCTCGCCGAGGAAGGAGAGGCGGCCGGTGACGAGGTAGTGGAAGAGGTCGCTCGAGGTGAGGGGCGCGGCGAAGGCGGCCGCGACGGTGGAGAGAAGGGCCCAGCGGACGAGGCGCGAACGAGGAACGTGCTCGGCGACGGCGATGAGGCGGCGGGCGCAGAAGCAGGCGAGGAGGAGGCCGGCGCCGAGCAGGGCCGAGGCGACGAAGAAGGAGGGGCGGGCCGTGTCGATGCGGAGCGTGCCCTCCCACGCCACGCGCAGCCACGAGGCGAGGCCGGCGAGCACGAGGCCCGCCACGTAGCCGGCGACGTAGCGGAAAGGCATCTCGGCGTCGTCCAAGGCCCCGGATTTCACCGCCAAGACGCCAAGACGCCAAGACGCAAAAAGGCAAAAAAGAATGCTCTTCTTCTCTTTGCCCTCTTGCGTCTTGGCGTCTTGGCGTCTTGGCGGTGAAAATCCGGGATCGGCGGGATCAGGCCTCGGCGAAGCAGTCGAGGATCTCCTCCGCGCCCAGCGTGTCCTTCTCCAGGAGCGACGCCACGAGCCGGTCGATCGCGGCGCGGCGCTTGCGCACGATCGTGCGCGCGCGGTCCAGCTCGGCCTCGAGCATCCGGCGCGACACCTCCTCCACCCGGTCGAGGAGCGCCTGGCTCGGGCTCGTGTTGCCCTCCTTCACGCAGATCGGCCCGAGCTCGCTCATCCCCAGCTCGGCGACCATCCGCCGCGCCAGCGTCGCCGCGCGCTCGATGTCGTCGGCGGCGCCGGCGGTCATCGTCCCGAGGACCTCCATCTCGGCGGCGCGCCCGCCGAGCATCATCGCGAGCTGGTCCTCGAGGTACTCCCGCCGGTACATCAGCCGGTCCTTCTCCGGCAGCGAGGCCGTCACGCCGAGCGCCCGGCCGCGCGGGAGGATCGAGACCTTGTGCACCGGGTCCGTGTGCGGCGCGGCGATGCCGACCGCGACGTGCCCCGCCTCGTGCACGGCGGTCGCGTAGCGCTCCTCCTCGTCCACCAGGACGCCGCGCCGCTCCATGCCCATCAGCACGCGATCGCGCGCGCGCTCGATGTGCGAGACCTCCACGCCCGGGCCCCCTCGCGCGCCGCGAGGATGGCGGCCTCGTTGAGCAGGTTCGCGAGCTCGCGCCGGAGAAGCCGGGCGTGCTGCGGGCGACGTGGGCGAGGTCGACGCCCTCGGTCAGCTCGATCGGGCGGGCGTGGACGTTGAGGATCTCGAGCCGGCCGCGCAGGTCGGGCAGGGGGACGACGATCTGGCGATCGAAGCGGCCGGGGCGCACGATGGCCGGGTCGAGGATGTCGGGGCGGTTGGTCGAGGCCATCACCACGATGCCGGTGGTGTGGTCGAAGCCGTCCATCTCGACCAGGAGCTGGTTCAGCGTCTGGTCGTGATCGCCGGAGGCGGCGTCGCCGCCGCGGCCGCGGGCGCGGCCGCACGGCGTCAATCTCGTCGATGTAGACGATGCAGGGCGCGCGAGTGCCGCGCCTCGGCGAAGAGGGTGCGCACGCGCGAGGCGCCCACGCCCACGAACATCTCCTGGAAGCTCGAACCGGACGCGGACAGGAACGGGACGCCCGCCTCGGTGGCCACCGCGCGCGCCAAGAGTGTCTTGCCCGTGCCGGGCCCGCCGGTCAGCAGCACGCCTCGCGGGGCCCGGCCGCCGAGGCGGCCGAAGCGCTCGGGGCTCTTGAGGAACTCGACGGTCTCGGCGAGCGCCTCCTTCACCTCGTCCATGCCGGCCACGTCGGCGAAGCCCACCCGGGGGCCCGTGCTCTCGCCGAGTGGGCGGCGACGTGGGCGCGGCGCTTCTTGCGGGAGGCGACGGCGACGGCCGCGCCGACGGCGCCGATGGCGAAGAGCGGCGCGAGGATGGAGACGGCGCGCGCCGCAGGGCCGGGCTCGCGCGTCTGGAAGTCGAGCGGCACGTTCGCCGCCGCGAAGCGATCGATGATGCGCGTGGCGCGCGTCGCGATCGTCGACCACGGCCGCCACGGGCTCGCCCGCCTCGCGCTCGACGACGAAGCGATCCCCGTCGACGTGCACCGCCTTCGCCCCGCCGGAGGCCGCCATCGCGGCCAGCGCGGTGTAACCGATCTCCCGCTCCTGCGGTGCCCTCCGAAGGACACCGATGACCGTCGCGCCGAGCACGGCGACGAGGAGCAGCACGAACGCCAGGATACGCCTCTGCTTCATCACAGGATGGGAGAGATAGCGCGCTTCCCGATGAGGGGAAGGGATCTCCCGAGAGGTTTTGTCCAGGATCGCGGGCGACGAGCGAGCTGAGCAGTAACATTCCGAACCGCGACCGCCAGGGAGCGGGTGCCACAGGTAGCCGGCGTTGCAGCACAGGCACCCGCTCCCTGGCGGTCGCGGTTCGGATGAGCGGCTTCGGTGCCCCTGGGCGAGCCCGAGCTACGCGCGGATGATCTCCACCTTGCACACGTGCTTCGCGTCCGAAGCGCGCACGATGAAGCGCAGCCCGAAGCGGCTGAACGCGGTGCCCACCTCGGGGATCTTCCCGAGCTGGTGGGTGAGCATGCCGCCCAAGGACTCCTCCGCGGCGACCGGCGGCGGCGAGGCGTCGGCGCCGAGGTAGCTGAAGATCTCCTTCATCGACACGCCCGCGTCGGCCATCAGCCGCCCGTCGCCGAGGTCCTCGATCGTGCCCGCCGTGTCGTGCTCGTCGTGGATCTCGCCGACGATCTCCTCGATCACGTCCTCCAGCGTCACGATCCCCGACACGCTCCCGAACTCGTCGACCACGATCGCCAGGTGCTGCCGCTTCGCCCGCATCTCCCGGAGCAACGAGGAGAGCTGGCGCGACTCGGCCACGAAGTTCGCGGGGGCGCGCACGAGATCCTCGGCCTTCTTGGGCGGAGGCTCCGGGGGCTCGAGGTCCTGCAGGGCCGGGGGGATGGGAGAGGGGATGCGGCCGGCCGTGCGGGGCGCGTAGCGGGGCTCGAGCACGCCGTCGCGACCGGGGTGGACGGCCTTGAACAGGTCCTTCGCGTAGAGCAGGCCGACCACGTTGTCGAACTGCTCGCGGTAGACGGGGTAGCGGGAGTGGCCGCTCTCGGCGACGATCCGGTACACGTCCTCGATCGGTGTCCGCGCCTCGATGGCCTCGACCCGGCTCCTCGGGATCATCGCGTCTTTCGCCGTCCGCTCGGCGAAGTCGAGCACGTTCCGGATCATCTCCGCAGGCTCGCGATCGAAGAGCCCGCTCCGCTCCCCCTGATCCACGAGCGCCTCCACCTCGGCCTCGGTCACGCCGGGATCCGGCGGCTGCGCGCCCCCGCGGCGCGCGACGCGGGCGCCGAGCCAGTACAGCGGGACGGCGAGCGGCAGGAGCAGGACCTCGAGGGGGCGCATCCAGCGGGCGGCCAGGAGGGCGGCCCGGTCTGCGTGCCTGCGCGCCAGCGTGGTGCTGATCTCGAAGAACACGGAGGTCATGAGGATCGTGGCGCCGAGGGCGATCCACCCGGACGCCGCGGGCGCGATGGGCTCGAGGAGCTCGAGCATGCAGACCGCCGTGACGACCGGAGAGGCCACGCGACCGAGGAGGTAACGCGTGCGGAGCGCGGCCTCCTGGTCGCGGATGCGCTCGTAGGCCCGCTTGTCGGGGCCTTCGGTCTCGGCGATGAGCGCCTCGATGTGGGGCGCGCTCAGGCTGGTGAGGGCGGTGTCGGCGGCGGCGTAGAGCGCACCGATGATCAACGACGCGATGGCCCCCCCGAGCGGCGGCAATGGCACGATGGACGGGCTCAAACCGGGCTCCTGCGTGACAATCGTACTGGAATCGGCGCCCTCCCCGCAACGGTGGAGGATCGTTCGGGGGTGGGCGCTGCGCTACGAGACGGGCGTATCCGCCCTCCTAAGGAGCCTCCGGTCATTCCGAGAAACCCCGGTGAATCGTGAACGTATCGTGCTGCATCTCGCTAGCCTTAGCAGACTCGGGCGCGAGGCGCGCGCCGACCGCGCACAGGCGGCCCTCGGGCCCGAGCCACGCGGAGGCGTCCGCGACGGGCGGAAGCTCGGCGAAGTCGGAGGCGGCGATGGGCTTTCCGTGGCGTACGCGGACGGCACCTTCCGCGGTGAGCCTGCCGACGGGCAGCGCTCGCGCAGCCGCCGCGGCCGTCGGGATGAGCGCCGCGCGCAGGGCCTCCGCGCCGGCTTCGAGCGCCACGGCGTCCGCTTCGTCGAAGGTCCCGCTGGATTCGACGGCGAAGCGCCGCGAGGTGCGCCGGCGCGCCGAGCCGCTCGCCGAGGTCACGGGCGAGCGAGCGCACGTAGTATCCCTTGGCCACGTGCACCGCGAGCGTGATCCACGGCTCCTCCGGTGGATCCGGAGCGCCGGCCGCCACGACCTCGATCGCGCGGGCCACGACCGCTCGCGGCGCGAGATCCACCGCCTCCCCTGCCCTCGCGAGATCGTGGCTCCGGCGGCCGTCGACGTGGATGGCCGAGTACGCGGGCGGCACCTGCGCGGTGCGGGCGACTTCGGCGGCGAGCGCGTCCGCGATCCGTGGTGCGCCCGCGAGCGACCCGGCGCCCGCCGCGCGGAGCTCGTCGCGCAGCCAGCCGGGCACGTCCGACGTGGACGTCACCTTTCCCTCGGCGTCGAGCGTGTCGGTCGCGCGCCCGAAGCACGCCTTCGCGACGTAGCGCTTGTCGTCCGCCGTCAGGTAGGGCCCGAGCTTGGTCGCCTGGCCGACCAGCACGACGAGCACGCCGGTCGCCATCGGATCGAGCGTGCCTGCGTGGCCCACGCGCCGCGTGCCAAGCAGGCGCCTCACCCGCGCCACCACGTCGTGGCTCGTCATCCCGCCGGGCTTATCGACGACGAGGACGCCCTCGATCTCCCCGTCGGAGGGCGCTCCCGGGCGCCCTCCAGGTTGGTCGGAGGGCGCTCCCGGGCGCCCTCCAGGTTGGGTCCTCATCCGAACCAGACCGACTTCCTCCCCGCGACCATGCGGTCGAGCATCGCCTGGATGGTCGCGCGCACGCGCTCGGCGAGGCGGCCGACGAGGATGTCGTCGTCGGCGGCCTCGGGTCCGTAGGCGTCGAAGCTCATGGGCTCGCCGAAGGCGACGCGCCACTTGGTGGGCGCGGGGAGCAGGCCGAGCGGGCCCAGCGCTGGGAAGGTGGGCGTGATGGGCAGGTACGGGATGCCGAGGGTCTTGGCCATGTACTCGATGCGGTAGAGCATCGGGTTCGCCTCCTCGGCGCCGACGATGGCGGCCGGGACGATGGGCGTCCCGGTGCGCAGGCAGAGGCGGATGAAGCCGCCGCGGCCGAAGCGCTGGAGCTGGTAGCGTTCGCGGAAGAGCTTGCCGATGCCCTTCGCGCCCTCGGGGAAGACGGCGACGAGCTTGCCCGCCGCGAGCAGGCGCTCCGCGTTCTCCTGGCAGGCGCGCACGGCGCCGAGGCGGTTCATCGCCGTGCCCACGAAGGGCAGGTAGTAGACGAAGTCCTCGGCGAGCCAGCGTAGCTCGCGGTGGGCCCGCCCAGCGGGCCCGGGGTTTGGGGCCGCTTGCGGCCCCATCGTGACAGATGTCTCGCCGTGGAGCTCGCGGCGCACGGTGGTGCGCAGCATGATGCCGTCGTAGGGCAGAGGGCCGCCCGAGTGGTTCGCCACGAGGAGGCAGCGGCCCTCCGTCGGGACGTGGTGAACCCCCTCCGCCTCGACGCGGAAGTAGTGCTTGTAGAGGAAGTCGAAGAGCGGCAAGAACCGCTCCTCGTACTTCGGGTCGTGCCCGAACTCGTCGACCTCCTCGGCGCGCCGGCGCCGCGCCGCGCGGCCCCACTGGCGCATGTAGAAGTCGGGCGGGAGCAGCTCGCGCGCGGTGACGCGCGCCTCGTCGTCGGCCTCCAGCCGCGCCGGGGGGTATGGCGGGTCCGAGCGGGTGGGGAGAGACGTGACCGGAGCGTCGGACCACGACACCGCGCCCGCAGGGATGGTGCCGCCCGCCTTCCAGCCCAGGCCGGGCTCGGAAGGGATGGGCGGCGGGGGCGCCGGCCGGGCCGGGGGGAATGGCGGGGTCGGGGGAGACGCGACCGCGGTGTGCTTGGCGACCTCGGCCTTCACGAGCGCGCCCTCACCGCCCTCGTGCCCGGGAGGATGCTTCATCATCCCGTCGAGGCGCGCCTCGAGGTCCCGGATTTGCTGCTCGAGCTGCTCCATCGACGCAGGCGGGCGGGAGACCACGGTGGGCGCCGCCTGGCTGTCGGGCGAGAGCTGCGCGAAGCTCCCCGCGTACTCGGTGGGACCGACGGGCGCCACGTCCTCGCCCTCGTCGTCGCCGGGCTCTTCGACCATGGGCGGATCGATGGTGACCGGACGAAGGCGAGGGATGGGGCCGTCGGCGAGATCCCCGTCGGCCTCGGCGGGAAGCGGGCTCGATCGGCGGGTGGCGGGGGCGTACGGCTCGGCTTCACGGTCGGCGCCGAACGACGCCGTCGGCAGAGGAGCGTTCGAAGAGGAAGGGCGATCGCTCCTGTCGCGCGACGGTCGGAGGTCCGCCATCCACGGCCGAGCTCGGACTCCTCCCGCTGTCGCTCTTCTTCCGCTTTTCCTTGTCCTTCTTGCTCATGGTCCGGGCCGCTCACCGGGCGAGCGCGGGCGGACCCTAGCACGACTGGTTCGCCCCCGGCGCACCGAGCGCGCCGAGGCGCCGTGCGCGCGTGGCTGGACGCCGCTCGGGCGGCGTGGGAAGCCCTGGACATGAAACTTGGGTCAAAGGTGCTGGTGGCCACCGACTTCAGCGACGCGGCGGACGAGGCGATCCGCCAGGGGCACGAGGAGGCCGCGGCGGCGGGAGGGCGAGCTCGTCGCCTGCCACATCGTGCCGAACCTCCTGCGGCAGAGCCCCCTCTTTCCGCAGGTCTACACGGACGTGTCGGCCGACGTCGTCCGCATGCAGCAGAGCGCCCTGAAGGCGCTGGAGGCACGCGTCGCAGCGGTGACGGGGCGCGACCCGTCCGCCTTCCGCATCGTCGTGGACACCGGAGGGCCGGACGCCGGGATCATCCGTGTCGCGGACGAGGTGCGCGCCACGCTCGTCGTCGTCGCGAGCCGCGGCGCGACGGGCCTCGACAGGCTCCTCCTCGGCAGCGTCGCCGAGCGCGTCGTCCGCTACGCCCACTGCCCCGTCCTGGTCGCGCGCCCCCACGACAAGACCGGCCGCGTCCTCGCCGCCACGGACTTCTCGGAGGCCGCCGGCCCCGCCATCGAGGTGGCCGCGCAGGAGGCGCGCCGCCGCGGCACCCGCCTCACCCTCCTCCACAGCCTCGACATCCTCCCAGCTCCGCCCTCGGCTGGGGTGTCCCCTTCGGCGCGAGCTGGGTCGTCCCGCCCAAGGAGATCGTCGATCAGGCGCAGGCCGGCGCCAAGGAGGCGCTCGAGGCCACGCTCCAGCGCCTCGGGATCGAGGGCGACGTGAGGGCGGTCCAGGGCGACGCCGCCACGGCGATCCTGGAGGCGGCCCGCACGCTGCCGGCGGAGCTCGTCGTGGTCGCCACGCGGGGCCGGACCGGGATCGCGCGCATGGTGCTGGGGAGCGTGGCCGAGAAGGTGGTCGCGCACGCGCACTGCTCGGTGCTGGCGATGCGGCTCCACGACTGAGCGCGGCGCGCCGGCGGGAGCGGCGGATCGCACGGATGGATGACGGAGGGGCGCGGAGGGCGCCCCTCTCCGTCAGTCCTCCTCGTGCGGCGCCTGGGGGATTCGCGGCGGGGGGGACTTCTTGTCGTCGGACTTCTCGAACTTGGCGGCGTCGCCGGTGGCCCAGTCGGCGGACCACGAGGTGATGGCGTAGAGCGTGTCGCCGCCCTCCTTCATCGCCCAGCGGCTCGTCCCCTTCGAGACCTTGCCGACCTTCACGACCAAATCGCCGGCGTTGTCCTTCAGCTTGATGTGGACGACGCCGCCGTTCTCCTCGGGCTGGTCGAGGCCGCTCGCCGCCTTGTCCTTGGCCTCGCCGTAGTCGTCGGCGGTCAGGTTCTTGTAGGCGCGGAGCAGGTCCTTGACCTTGCCCTCGTCGAACTTCTTCCACTCCTTCTCGGGCTTGTCGAGCTTGCCGTCCTTGTCCCGCTTCGTGAAGGACCCGGACCACTTGTCGCCGTTCTTCGAGAAAGAGAAGAGGCCGTTCTTGTTGGTGACGTCGACCTGGATGGCGTTGGCGTCCTCGAACTTGAGGATGGCGCCGTCCCTCCAGCCCTTCACGTCGCGCGTGTAGAGGTAGCTCGAGTACTTCTCGGCGGTGTACACCCCCGGCTTGCCGGCGACGCGCATGATCTGCCCGCGCGAGCCGCTCTTGCCGAAGTAGAGGTCCTCCGCCTTGTCCGCGCCCTTGTAGGCGACCAGGTGGACGGCCTTGTCGTCGCCGAGATCGTACTGGTCGTAGGAGCCGCCCTTTCGGTCGATGACCTCCTTGACCTTGATCTCCTCGAGGTTGTCGATGAGCGACTTGACGTTGCTCGTGTTCGCCTTGGCGTGCACGGGCGCGGTGACCTCCCAGTCCTCGCCCTTCTTCTCGAGCGTGACGGTGGTCTTCTTCGTCTTGTCGTCCTTGTCGGGCGTGACGAGCTCGATCTTCGGTGATCTTGTCGCCGTCCGCCTTGGCGAGGCTCACCGCCGGCAGGTCGGCGGAGGCGGCCGTCGCCGAGTGCTTCTCCGCCTCCTTCTTCGTGTTCTGGTTGCTCAGGTACAGGCCGCCGCCGAGGATCGCCAGGACGCCGAGGCCCGCGTAGATCTTGTGTTCGGTTCTCATGGCTTCCGCTCAGTCGAGGGTGATGCTCGCCCGCTGCGACTCACGCCACCGCCAGCGCGCGAGGCCGAGGAGGGCGAACAAGAAGGCGGGGAACAGCGTCATGGTCCACTTCACCTTGTCCTGGACCTTGGTGATCTGGGCCTCGTACTCCTCGGTGGCCTTCTGCGCCTGATCCGGATCGGCGGCCTGCTTCGGCTTCTCGATGTCGAGGTAGGTGAGGTTGGGCTCGCCGATGAGCTTGGCGCTCGCCGCGATGAGGTCCGAGTCCCCGCCCATCCAGTCGAGGGTGTTCTTGAACGCGAGGATCGTCTCGGTCAGGTACTGCTGCGCGTAGGGCTGCGAGATCATCTGCAGCTCCTCGTCGCCGCCCATGGGGCCCATCATCATCATCTGCGGCGGCATCGGCGGCGGGTTGCCCGCGCGCGCGTAGGGGTTGGCGAGGAACTCGGACGAGGAGACGACGAGCAGCCGGCTCTTGTCCTTGGACTCGCCCTGGTCGAAGGCGCTCTTGAGCTTGCCCTCGAGCGAGATCGCGATGGCGTGCTGCCCGTACTCGCCCTGCGGCTTGAGGTCGTTGCCCTTCGTCGGGCTCATCGAGATCGAGTCGTTCGTGAGCACGGTGGAGCGCGGGGTCGTGCGCGCCACCACCTTCATCGTCGCGCCGGGCTGCTTGTCCGCGTGCGGGACGAGCGACGACGGGAAGGGGAAGGCGAGCTCCTCCATGCGGAAGAAGCCGGGGAAGCTCTGGTCGAGGAACTGCGACTGATCGTCCGCGCGGCTGTCATACTGCGTGAGCACGGTGGCCGGGTGGCCGAAGATGACCGGCATGCCCTGGGTCATGATGCGGACGACGGCGGGGCGCGCCCAGTCGAAGACCGCGTCCTTCTTCATCTCGATGCCGTACCCGTCGAGGAGCTTGTCGAGGCCGTGGAGGTTCAGCTCCGCCTTCATCGACGGGTCGTTGTTCTTCAAGTTCACCGCGCTCGCGTAGATCGCGACCGCCTTGTTCCCCAGCATGAGGAACTGGTCGATCCGCTTGAGCTCCTTCTCGGTGAAGTCCTTCCCCGGCTGGGTGATGATCAGGCCGGCGAGCTCCTTGTTGATCTCGGCGTCGCCGTTCTGCAGGTCGACGTCCTCGAACTTGTAGAACGGGAGCGCCTGCTCGATGATCCCCTTCATCGAGGGGCCCTGGCCGCGGCCCTGCGTCGCGATGAGGTTCGCGTCGCCGAGCTTGATCTCGTCCATGCCCGTCAGGATGCCGATCTTGTGGAAGTCGTTGTCCGCGCGATCGTGCACCTCGCGGATCTTGTTGGTGATCCAGAACTCGAGGCCCTGGCTCTGGTCGGGCGACATGACCGGGATCGAGTCCTTCTCGCTGCCGTACTTGAAGGACATGCCCATGAAGCCCTTGCTGATGAGG
Organism: uncultured delta proteobacterium; assembly: GCA_963827955.1. Taxonomy (GTDB): domain Bacteria; phylum Myxococcota_A; class Polyangia; order Polyangiales; family Polyangiaceae; genus CAWHDJ01. The sequence goes on from CAWHDJ010000019.1 coordinate 1,318,774, forward strand.
GCCTGGTCCTTGCCGGTCTTGCTCCCCTCGCCGAACGCGGCCTCCTGCATCCCGTCGTCCTTGGCCGCCTTCTTCTCGTCGTCGGTCTTGGGCTCGACAATCGTGTAGTGGAGGTGGCCGTTCGACGCGCGCTCGTACTCGTTCATCAGGTCGGTCAGGTCCTGGATGAACGCGTCGAACTTGGGCAGGCCGCGCGTCACGTAGATCGTGATGTCGAGGTCCTTGTTGAGCTTCTCGCCGACGAGGCGCGCCGAGCCCTTGGAGAGGGAGAAGCGCTCGTTCTTGGTCGTGTCGATCCGCTTGTACAGGCGGAACGACAGGATGTTCACCACGACCAGGATGATCGCGACGATGACGAGATAAACGGTGGTCTCGGCCCGGGCTTTGGTCTTGCGCTCCATGGCCTTCTCCTCACGCCCACTTCCGCCGCTCGAGCGCGCGGAACGCCGCCATCAGGCAGCCCACCGCGATCGAGAGGAAGTACACGATGTCACGGGTGATGATCTGCCCGCGCGAGAAGGGCGCGAGGCGGGTGTCGAAGCTGATGAAGGCGATGACGTCCTTCAACCAGGAGGTGCCGGCCGAGTCCCCCGCGCGCCCGATGAGGTGCAGGAAGAGCAGGGTCGCGACGGTGACGATCAGCGCGATCATCTGGCTCTCCGTCAGCGCGGAGACGAGCAGGCCGATCGCGGTCGCGGCCGCGCTGTAACAGACGAGGCCGAGGTAGCCCGACCAGATCGGGCCGCGGTCGATCGCGCCGAGGTGCCAGGGGCCGAGCCAGAACATCATGATCGGGTAGAGGAGCGTCGAGGCGATGAGGACGAGCACGAGGCCCCACGCGCCCAGGAACTTGCCGAGGATGACCTCGTGGTCCTTCACGGGCAGGGTGATGAGCATCTCGAGGGTGCCGGTGCGCTTCTCCTCCGCGAGCAGGCGCATCGTCACCACGGGGATGATGAGCAGGGAGAGGCCCTGCGGCGCCCAGTAGAAGAGGGGCTGCAAGGTCGCACGGTCGGCCTGCCAGAAGCCGCCGTTCGACATGAAGAACAGGAAGCCCAGCATGATCAGCCCGAGGCAGATCACGACGTAGGCCACAGGGGAATCGAAGCTGGAGCGGAACTCGCGCTTCGCGATCGTAAACGTGGTGCTCATCGGACCCGCTAGCCCTTCTTCTTCGCCGGCGCGTCGTCCTCGCCGTCGTCCTCTTCGCCGCCCTCTTCGTCGGCGTCGTCGCCCTCTTCGCCGCCGTCCTCGTCGGCGTCGTCCTCTTCGTCGCCGTCCTCGTCGCCCGCGGCGCCCGCGGAGACCTCGGAGGAGGCGTCGTCTTCCTCGTCTTCCTCGACGAAGCTACGGCCGCAATCCTTGCGCTCGTCGCCCTTGGTCAGGGACTTGAACACGTCCTCGAGCGACTGCGCGTCGCGGCGCATCTCGAGCAGGATCCAGCCCTTCTGCACCATGAGCTTGAAGATGTCGGGCCGGAGATCGGCCGACGCCGCCGACGAGAGCTGGAAGCGGTGGGCCTTGTCGTCGGTGGGCAGCTCCGTCACGGTGCCGACCTTGGGCAGCTCGGCGAGCGCGGCCTGCACCTCCTGCGCGGTGGGCGGCTTCTTCGCAGAGCTACGGTAGCCCTCGACGCCGGAGATGAGCTGCTGCTCGTCGATCGTCACGACGTAGCGGACCTTGTGGCTCTTGCCGCGGATCTCGTCGAGCGGCCCGTCGGCGACGACACGGCCCTTCGAGACGATGATCGCGCGGGCGCACGCGGACTCGACCTCCGACAGGTTGTGGGTGGAGAGCAGGATCGTGCGATCCTTGCCGATCTCCTTGATGTACCGGATGACCTCGGCCTTCTCGTTCGGGTCGAGGTCGGCGGTGGGCTCGTCGAGGACGAGGATGGGCGGGTCGTGCACGAGCGCCTGGCCCAGCCCGACGCGCTGCCGGTAGCCGTGGGACAGGTCGCGGATGTCCTTGCCGAGCACCTGGGCGAGGCCGCACACCTCGACGATGCCGCGCATGCGCTTCTTGAACGTGGACGGGTCGAGCCCGCGCATGTCGGCCACGAACGAGAGGTACTCCCAGACGTTCATCTCGCCGTAGAGGGGCGCGCGCTGCGGCAGGTAGCCGACGCGCCTGCGCACCTCGAGTGGGTCGTCGAACACGTCGTACCCGTGCACCTTCGCCGTGCCGGCGCTCGCCGAGATGAAGCACGTGAGGATGCGCATGGTCGTCGACTTGCCCGCGCCGTTCGGCCCGAGGAACCCCACGACCTCGCCGCGATGGACCTCGAAGCTCACCTTGTCGAGCGCGCGCAACGACCCGTACCTCTTGGTCAGCGCATCGGCCTCAATCATCACATCGCTAGACAATCCGACCTCCTTTGGCTCCCTCTCGTGAGCCCGGCGTCCACTTCGGAGGAGGCGTCTCCTCCTCCAAACCCTCGAAACGGGTGGCCACAACCACGCGCGGTGCCTGCAATTTCACGGCAATTTCGCGTCGCAGCGGCGGCCATCCTAGTGACAGAGCGATCCCTGTCAACGCAGGCGCCCCGCTCAACCGCGCGCTTTCGCTTCTATTCCCAAAAAAATCAAGACCCTCATCGGAGGCACCCCTGCCCCGCCCCCATGAACCGGCGAGCCTCGTGCTTCCATTTCCCGCGCCCCCGCACGCGGAGGTGATCGACACTGCCCCGCTCCGCGTTCCGCCCCTCCTTCCCGGATCGGGTGACAATTCTCCTTGACCAGCCGTCCGCTATAGCGGATGCTACTCGTGTCCCGGGCGAGGTCCGCACAGCCCGCGCCCTCCCGCCGGCGACAGCGACCACTCTCCCATGAACCCTCGCCTGCACCCCCGCCCCCGATGTTGTTGTCCCGGGCCGGCGGCCTGCCGCGAGTAGCGCGCCCCACCGCGCGCTCCCCGCGGGGGATCGCCGGCGTCTCGACGGGGCATCAAGGGTCGGGTGGGTGGTTGACGAGGGAGCGGCAGCGGAGGCGCACGCCCACTGGGAGCGTGCGCAGCGGAGGCCTCATGCGCATCGGTTGGATTGGCGGCAGGGAGCGCAACGAGACGCAGATCGAGCGGATCGCGGCGCGGAGCGGGCACACGCTGGAGTTCCACTCCGGTCACGTCGGCGGGCGGGGCGTTGACGCCCTCCGCTCCCTCGTGGACCGGTCGGACTTCCTGATCATCGTGACCGACGTGAACAGCCACGGCGCCGTCCTGGTGGCGAAGAAGCTGGCGGCGCAGCTCGGGCGGCCCTCGCTGGTGATCCGGAAGTGCGGGACGGCCCGCTTCCAGGTCCTGCTCGACGCGTTCGCCTCGCGGGACGTGAGCTTCCTGGCGGCGACGGCCTGAGGGGCGCCATCCACGATGACGGACGCCGGCCGATCACGATGGGGGGTGTGGCTCCTCGTCACGGTCGTCGTCCTCGCGGGGTGCGGCGGCAGGGGCGGCGACGGCGTCACGCTGCTCAACGTCTCGTACGACCCGACCCACGAGCTCTACCGCGAGGTGAACGCGGCGTTCGACGAGGCCTGGACGACCCGGACGGGGCAGCACGTGGCCGTCCGGATGTCGCACGGCGGCTCGGGCAAGCAGGCGCGTGGGGTGCTCGACGGGCTCGAGGCCGACGTGGTGACGCTCGGCCTCGGCTACGACGTCGACGCGCTGGTGAAGCCGGGGCTCGTGAGCCCGGGCTGGGAGGCGCGCCTCCCGGACCATTCGAGCCCCTACACCTCGACCATCGTCTTCCTGGTCCGCCGGGGAAACCCCAAGCACATCGCCGACTTCCCCGACCTTGCGCGCCCGGGCATCTCCGTGATCACGCCGAACCCCAAGACCTCGGGCGGCGCGCGATGGAACTACCTCGCCGCGTGGGGCTACGCCCTCAGGCACAGCGGGGGCGACGAGGCCGCGGCCGCGGACTTCGTCCGCAGGATCTACCGGAACGCGCCCGTCCTCGACTCGGGCGCGCGCGCCTCCACGACCACGTTCGTCGAGCGAGGTCTCGGCGACGTGCTCGTCACGTGGGAGAGCGAGGCGCTGCTCGCCGCGCGGGGAGCTCTGGCCCGGCCGCTTCGAGGTCGTCACGCCCTCCATCAGCGTGCTCGCCGAACCGCCCGTCGCCGTCGTCGACGGGGTGGTCGACCGGCACGGCACGCGCGCCGCCGCCGAGGCGTACCTCGCCTTCCTCTACACGGACGAGGCGCAGCGCATCGCCGCCCGCCACTTCTACCGCCCGAGATCGCCCGCCGCCCTCGCGGAGACCGGCGTCTCCTTCCCCTCCGTCACCCTCTTCACCGTGGCGGACCTCGGCGGCTGGGCGGCCGTGCAGGCGAAGCACTTCGCCGACGGCGGCACCTTCGACCGGATCTACGAGGGCGACCGATCGATCCTGCGGCAGCGGAGCGCGCTCCCCGGCTTCGGGCCGGCCATGGGGTTCACGCTCCTCTACCTCAGCCTCGTCGTCCTCCTCCCCCTCTCCATGATCGTCCTCTCCGCGGCCCACGTCGGCTGGTCCCGCTTCTGGGAGGTCGTGCTCACCGCGCGCGCGCTCGCCTCGTATCGCCTGAGCTTCGGCGCCGCCTTCGCCGCCGCGCTGCTCAACGCCGTCTTCGGTGTCCTCGTGGCGTGGGTGCTCGTCCGCTACCGCTTCCCGGGGCGGAGGGTCGTCGACGCGCTCGTCGATCTGCCCTTCGCGCTTCCGACCGCGGTCGGCGGCATCGCCCTCACCTCGCTCTGGTCGAGCCACGGCATCCTCGGCCGCGCCTTCTCGCACGTCGGGATCGACGTCGCCTTCACCCCGCTCGGCGTGATCGTCGCGCTCACCTTCGTGGGCCTGCCCTTCGTGGTGCGGACGGTGCAGCCGGTGCTCGAGGACTTCGACGTGGGGCAGGAGGAGGCGGCGGCCACGCTCGGCGCCACGCGCGCGCAGACGTTCCGGCGCGTGGTGCTGCCCGCGATCCTGCCCGCGACGATCACCGGGGCGACCCTGGCCTTCGCGCGAGCGCTCGGCGAGTACGGGTCGGTGCTCTTCATCTCCGGCAACATGCCGGGACGGACCGAGATCGCGCCCCTCCTCATCATGACCAAGCTGGAGCAGTACGACTACGGCGGCGCGACGGCGATCGCCGTGATCATGCTCGTCGCCTCGTTCGTGCTCCTGCTCGTCATCAACCGGCTCCAGGCGTGGAGCGGGCGGCGCGCGCCCCGATGAGCCGAGGAGGCTCCGCCCCGCCGATCGCCGCGGCCGAGCACCGGCTCGCCCGCGCCTTGCTCATCGGCGCGGCGCTCGGCTTCCTCGCCGTCTTCCTCCTCCTGCCCGTCCTCGCCGTCCTCGCCGAGGCGCTGCGCGACGGGGTGCGCGCGTACCTCGCGGCGGTGATCGACGAGGAGACGCTGGCGGCCGTGCGCCTCACGCTCCTCGTGGTCGTCCTCGCGGTCCCCTCCAACGTCGTCTTCGGGCTCGCCGCCTCGTGGGCCATCGCGCGCTTCGACTTCCGCGGCAAGAGCGTGCTCATCACGCTCATCGACCTCCCCTTCGCGGTCTCGCCCGTGATCGCCGGCATGCTGTACGTGCTGCTCTTCGGCGCCCACGGCCTGGTCGGGCCCTTCTTCCTCGCGCACGGCGTGCGCATCATCTTCGCGGCGCCCGGGATCGCGCTCGCCACCACGTTCATCACGTTCCCCTACGTCGCCCGCGAGCTCATCCCCGTCCTCGAGGCCCTCGGGCCGGAGGAGGAGGAGGCGGCGCTCGTCCTCGGCGCGAGCCCCTGGCAGACCTTCCTCCGCGTCACGCTCCCCAACCTGCGCTGGGGCCTGCTCTACGGGGTGGTGCTCGCGACCGCGCGGGCGATGGGCGAGTTCGGCGCGGTCAGCGTCGTCTCCGGCCACATCCGGGGCGAGACCAACACGGTCACGCTCCACGTCGAGGTCCTCTACAACGAGTACCGCTTCTCGGCCGCCTTCGCCGTCGCGAGCATCCTGGTCCTCTTCGCGTTCGTCTCCCTCATCGCGAAGCGCCTGCTGGAGCGCAAGGCGCAGGGGGAGGGCGAGGCGGACGCCGTTCTTTCCTCCGGGCCGAGCGGGGCCTGATGGGACGGGCGCGGTTTCACGCCCCTGGAAACTTGGTGCTCGCCCGTCGATGGCGGAAGAATTCCGTGTCACCGGGAATATCTCCGTATCGAACACGACGGGAAGAGGAGAGACATGCGCCAGCGATGGGCGCCCGTCATGGGCGCTGTAGGGATCCTTTTGTTGTCGACGAGCGCGGCGATGGCCGACGACGGCAGCTCCGGGAAGTCCGGGAGCTCCGGGAGCGGCTTCCTCGCCGGCTTCGACGACGGCTTCTTCCTCCGCGGCCCGCACGACTGGTTCCGCCTCTACCCGCGGGCCCGGCTCAACCTCGACGTCCAGCAGCCTTCGGCCCCGGCGTCCTCGGCCTGGACGGCGCCGACGGGGGCACCGCGCTCGGTCCGCGCGTCGTCGTGCGGCGCCTCAGGCTCGAGCTCGCCGGCAATCTCATCCAGGAGCGGATCAACTTCTTCGGCTCCGCCGACTTCGGCGGGCAGCCGATCACCAACGCCAACGGCAAGGTCGAGAGCTCGGCGGCCAAGGCCGGTCAGGCGCCGAGCGCGACCACCCCCAAGTTCGCCGCCGTGCAGACCACGACCGCCGCGGCGGCGCCCCAGGACGTGTGGATCAACCTGCACGGCTTCGACTGGCTCAACCTGATGATCGGCCAGTACCAGACGCCCTTCTCCATGGAGAACCGGACCAGCGAGGGCCTCACGCCCTGGATGGAGCGCAACGTGGCGATCCGCGGCTTCGTCGTCCCCGGGCTGAAGGAGACCGGGATCACCGCGTGGGGTGCGCTCCCGCGGGACGTCTTCGTCTACGAGGTCGGCGTCTTCGGCGGCGACGGGCAGAACCGCCCGCAGGTCGACAACCAGGTCGACTGGATCGGCCGCGTCTACACCCGCCCCTTCGCCCCCGGCGGCGGGCTGCTCGAGAAGGCGCAGATCGGCGTGAGCGCGCGCCACGGCGACCGCGATCCGACCAAGGTCGGCTACGACTACCCCACGATCACGACCGGCCAGGGCTTCACCCTCTGGGATCCGACCTACACCGACTCGCAGGGCCGGCTCATCCACGTGATCCCCTCGGGCGCGCAGAACCAGATCGGCGGCGAGCTGCGCATCCCGATCGCGTACGCCGACGTGCGGGGGGAGGCGTACTGGGTCGACAACCACACCCGCGAGGCCGTCGACGGCTTCCAGCTCACGAACACCGAGCGGATCGGCCGGGTGCACGGGGTCGGGTGGTACGTGCAGCTCTCGTGCTGGCCGCTCGGCGACCCGTGGGTGGGCGGCGAACCCGGCATCACCCGCCCCCGGCACCTGAACATCGACGCGCCGTTCCAGATCAAGAAGGGGCTCGAGGTGCTGGCCATCGCGGCGGGCATCGACGCGCGCTACGACGGCGCCTCGCGAGGGGGCGTCGCCGACAAGAACACGCCCTCGGGCGACGTCACGATCTACGAGTACGGCTTCGGCGCGAGCTACTGGCTCACCCGCTTCTTCCGCGCGCAGATCAACTACATCGTCTACCACACGCCGGGGAGCGGCACGTCCGAGAACCAGGCCGTCGTCCCGGGCAACGCGGGCAAGACGCCTAAGGCCGGCCCGGACGTGCTCCACGAGCTCGGCGCGCGGCTCGCCGTGCAGCTCTAGCGCCCCTCCCCTCCCGCCGGGGGCGCGCGGCGCACGATGCGATCCGGGTCGCCCAGGAACTCGAAGTGCATCGTGTCCTCCAGCTCGTCGCGGCCGAGCCAGTAGAAGCCGAAGCGCTCGAACGCCGAGACCCAGCACGAGGGCATCGCCATCCGCTCCGCGAGCGTGGAGTGGGGCCGCGCGCAGACGGGGTGCGCCGCCGCAGGGCCGACGCAGTTGCAGCAGACGTTGCGCTCGGGGTCGACGTCGAGCGCGATGCCGAAGAGGTGGTTCGACACCTCGCCGCCGTAGAAGGTGTTGCCGCTCCGGAAGCCCGAGAGGTACTTCGGGCTGTACGCGGCGCTGCACGTCGCGCGGATCTCCCGCTCCGCGCAGCGCACCGCAGGGACGATCTTGCGGTTCAGCGCGACCCGGATGCCCATGAAGGTGGTCTGCTCCGCGTAGGTGAACGCGGGGTTCGCGTTCCACTCCTGCCGGCCGAAGCCCTTCACCCAGCCGTAGCGCTCCGTCCGGTAGCGGATCGCGTCGCGGTGGAGCCGCGCGCGGGCGCGCCGCTCCTGGAGGGGCGCGTCCTCGCGGTACGCGTAGTTGCCGCGCACGAGGAAGGGCTGCGGGCGCTGGTCGTTGCACGCGGGGCCGTCGTCCGCGGGATCGGCGACCGCCCGCTCCGGCGCGCCCAGCGCGAGGATCGCGATCGCGAGCGACGCCAGGACGAGGGGGACCCCCTGCCCTCTCCACCAGCGACGAATCCTCGGACGATCGCGCACGAGAGGCCCAACGCCGCCGCAGCTTCCCCCATTCCAGCGCGAAGGGGGCCCGGCCGCCGAAGGCAGCCCTTGATTCCGCCGCGCGGCGCGGCTTAGAGGGCGCCTCGATGACCATCCGGGCAACCTTCCTCGTCGCCGCGCCCGATCAGCCCGGCCTCGTCGCCAGGCTCGCCGGCTTCTTCTACGGCGCCGGCCTCAACATCGTGGACGCGAGCAACCACACGGACCCCTACGCCGACGGCGGCGCCCGCTTCTTCATGCGGATCGTGGTCGACGTCGGCGGCCTCTCCTCGCCGCCCGCCGCCGCCGCGCTGGGCGGGTCGGCCACCCGCGCCGCGCTCGAGGCCGCCTTCGCCGCGCTCTCTGCCACCCTCGCGGCGACGTGGAAGGTGAGCTACTCGGACCACGTCGCCAAGGTCGCGGTCCTCGTGACGCGGGATCCGGCCTGCCTCTACGACCTCGTCCTGCGGCAGCGGGCCGGCGAGATCGTCTGCGACATCCCGCTCGTGATCTCCAACCACCCGACGCTGGAGCCGGTGGCGAAGAGCTTCGAGATCCCGTTCTATTGCCTCCCCGTCAACGCGGAGACCAAGCCCGAGCAGGAGGCGAAGATCCTCGACCTCTGCGCCCGCCACCACGTGGATCTCGTGGTGCTCGCCCGCTACATGCAGGTGCTCACCGAGGGCTTCCTCGGAGCGGCGCCGCCCGTGATCAACATCCACCATGGCTTCCTCCCCGCGTTCCAGGGCGCCAAGCCTTACCACCAGGCGCACGCGCGAGGCGTGAAGCTCGTCGGCGCGACCGCGCACTATGCCACGAAAGACCTCGACCAGGGCCCCATCATCGAGCAGGACGTCGCGCGGGTGGATCACACCATGGGCCCCGACGAGATGGCGCGGGTCGGGCGTGACGTCGAGCGGATGGTGCTCTCTCGCGCGGTGCGGGCGCACCTCGAGCGCCGGGTGATCGTCGAGGGGCGGCGGACCGTGGTGCTTTAGCTCGAGGGCCCCCTCCCCGCGCCCGCCTAGCATCCGCAGCCCGAGCACGCCTGGCACGGGAACCAGTCGCACGTCGTCTCGTCGCAGTACTGCCACTCCCCCAATCCGCAGCACTGGTGGCGCGTGCCGCTCTCGTAGAGGCACTGCTTCCCCGCCAGCGGCTCGCAGCCGCCCCACTGGCAACTGCTGCTGCACACCTCGCGGCCGCACGGGTCGCAGCCGGTCTTGCTGGAGCCGGGGCTGCAGACGCCTTCGCCGCCGCACGACCCCCACGCGCCCCACTGGCAGCTCGAATCGCAGGTCCGCGAGTGCGTCCCGCAGTTCCCGCAGCCGCCGCTGCCCTTCTCGCCCGGGCTGCACGCCCCCTCGCCGCTGCACCCCGCGAACGCACCCCACTGGCAGGTCGCGTCGCAGGTCCGCGTCTGCGTCCCGCAGTTCCCGCAGGGCTGGGTCGACGTCTGGCCGGGCGTGCACGCGCACGTCGGGCTGCCTCCCTGACCGCTCGAGCTGCTGCCCGACGCGCTGCTGCTCGACGAGGCGCTGCTGCTGCTCGCCCCGCCGGTTGCCACGCCGCCGGCTCCCGTGCCGCCGGTTCCCGCGCCGCCGATCCCAGCGCCGCCGTGTCCCGCGCCGCCCCCTTTTCCTCCGCCGCTCGTCGTGCCCCCGGCGCCGGTCGCCCCGGCCGCGCCGCTCCCCTTGCAGGACGCGCCCGCGCAGCCCGCGTCCCCGCCGCCGGCGGCGAACTCGAGGCCGGACAGGCCGGCGACGACGTTGCACGACGACGCGAGGAGCGGCACCGTCCCTGCTGCGAAGAGCGCGACGATGACCCGCGCGGCGAAGCCGGTGGATTGCCGGCCGACCGTCTCGCGGTGGATCTTCGTGTCCCGTTTCCTCGGCATGGGCTCCTCTCGTGCCAGGTTACACCGATCCCGGCGCCCCGATGAGGTCGTCCCTCCGGCTGCGCCGGGAAAGCGGCCGGACGGCGCGGCGCGGCGCTCGCGCGGCGGGATCGCTCTGGTAGGATCGCGGCGCGTCGCGATGATCGAGCTCGAGGGCGTCACCAAGCGCTACGGCGCCGCCACCGTGGTGGACGGCGTATCGTTCCGCGTCGAAGCGGGCGAGCTGCTCGTCCTCCTGGGCGCGTCCGGCTCCGGCAAGACGACCACCCTCCAGATGGTGAACCGGCTCACCGAGCCGAGCGAGGGGCGCATCCTCGTCGACGGGGAGGACGTGACGGCCGTCCCCGCGCACGCGCTCCGCCGCCGCATCGGCTACGTCTTCCAGCGGCTCGGGCTCTTCCCGCACATGACGGTGGAGGAGAACGTCGCCGTCACGCCCACGCTGCTCGGCTGGGACGCCGCCCGCACCCGCGCCCGGGTGGACCTGCTCCTCGATCTCGTCGAGCTGCCCCCCGAGAGCTTCCGCCGCCGCCGCCCGAACGAGCTCTCCGGCGGCCAGGCCCAGCGCGTCGCCGTCGCCCGGGCGCTCGCCGCCGAGCCCCGCGTCATGCTCCTCGACGAGCCCTTCGGCGCCCTCGACCCGCTGACGCGCGACCGCCTCCAGCGCTCGTTCACGCGCATCCGCCGCGAGCTGGGGCTCACCGCGATCTTCGTCACCCACGACGTGGTGGAGGCGCTCCTGCTCGCCGACCGCATCGCCGTGATGCGCGGCGGCGAGGTCGTGCAGATGGGGACGGGCGCCGACCTGCTCCAGCGGCCCGCCGACGACTACATCGCCCAGTTGATGAGCGGCCCCCGGCGGCAGGCCGCGGCGGTCGAGGCGCTCCTCGGCGTCGGCCACGACAAGGCCACGCGCGCGGTCGCGACGTGAAGGAGCCGCTCGCGTACTTCCTCGACTGCCTGGCGTCGCACCTCGCGCTCACGATGGCCGCGCTCGCGCTGGGCGTCGTCGTGTGCGTCCCGCTCGGCGTCGTGGTGACCCGCGTCCGCTGGCTGCAGCGCCCGGTGCTCGGGGCGGCGAGCGTGGCGCAGACCGTCCCCGTGCTCGCGCTGATGGCCTTCATGGTCCCGGCGCTGGCGGCGGTCGGCGCGCCGAGCATCGGCTATCTGCCGGCCCTGATCGGGCTCTTCCTCTACGGCCTCCTGCCCATCCTGCGCAACACGATCGTGGGCATCGGCGGCGTGGAGCCTTCGCTCGTCGAGGCCGCGCGGGGCGTGGGGATGACGCCGGGCGAGCAGCTCCGCAAGGTCGAGCTCCCCCTCGCGCTGCCGGTCATCGTCGCGGGCATCCGCACCGCCGCGGTCGCGACCGCGGGCACCGCCACGCTCGCCACCCTGGTCGGCGCGCGGAGCCTCGGCGACTACATCTTCAGCGGCCTCCAGACGCGCAACTACCGAATCCATCCTCATCGGCTGCGTCGCCTCCGCCGCGCTCGCGCTCCTGCTCGACGGCGCGGTGTACCTCGTCCAGATCGGCGCCCAGCGCCGGCGCCCCCTCTTCGCGGCGCTCGCGGCCTCGGTGCTCGCCATCGTCGCCGCGCCGGCGGCCTTCCGTGCCCTCCACGACGCGCCCCCGAGCGTCACCGTGGGCGCGGAGGGGTTCACCGAGCAGTACGTGCTGAGCCGCATCCTGCGCGGCCAGATCGCCCACGCGACCGGCCTGTCCGTGAACGTGGTCGACTCGCTGGGGACGCTGGTGGCGTTCGACGCGCTGCGGACGAACCAGATCGACGTCTGGGTGGCGTACAGCGGCAACCTGTGGACGCTCATCCCCCTCGAAGGAGAGCAGCCGAGGGATCGGGACGTCCTGCTCGGCGACGTGAAGAAGGCGCTGGCGGACAGGTACGGCATCGGCGTCGCGGCCGTGCTCGGCTTCGAGAACCGCTACGTCCTCTCGATGCGCCGGGCCGACGTCGCCAGGGACAGCCTGCGCACGGTGAGCGACCTTCACCGCTTCGACGGCACGCTGCGCCTCGGCGCGGACATCGAGCTCTTCCACCGCCCCGCCTGGGCGGACTTCGAGCGCACGTACCACCTGACGTGGCGCGAGCGCCGCAGCATGGACCCCTCCCTGATGTACGAGGCGGCGCGGAGCGGCGCCGTGGACGTCATCACGGCCTTCAGCACCGACCCGCGCATCGCCTCCTACGGGCTCGTGCCGCTGGACGACGACGAGCACGCCTTCCCCCGCTACGACGCCGTGGTCCTGGTCAGCCCGCGCCTCCAGGCCACGCACCCGGAGGTCGTCACCGCGCTCCGCCGGCTTTCGGGCACCCTCACGGAGGCCGAGATGCAGAAGCTCAACGGGATGGTGGACGAGCAGGGACGCACGCCCGAGGAGGCCGCGGAGGCATTCCTGCGGGGGCTGCGGTGAGCTGAAGAGATTCAGAACCGTACCCGATTGGCGGGTCGACTGCCCGATCGGGCGATCGATATTCCCGATCGCGCGATCAATATTCCCGATCGCGCGATCCATCTGCCCGATCGCGCGATCCATCTGCCCGATCGTGCGATCCATCTGCCCGATCGTGCGATCGGACCTGCCCGATCGGCCGCTCGACCTGCCCGATCGCGGGATCGATCTGCCCGATCGTGCGATCGGACCTGCCCGATCGCGGGATCGATCTGCCCGGTCGCGCGATCGATCTTCCCGATCGCGCGATCGATCTTCCCGATCGCGCGATCGATCTGCCTGATCGTGCGATCGACCTGCCCGATCGCGCGATCAATATTCCCGATCGCGCGATCAATATTCTCGATCGCGCGATCGATATTCTCGGGCGGACGCTCGACCTGCCCGACCGGACGCTCGGCCTGCCCGACCGGACGCGCGACCAGCCCGACCGGACGCGCGACCTGCCCGATCGGACGCTCGATCTGCCCAACTCGCCTCTCGGCCTGCCCAACCTGCGGCTCGGCCTGCCCAACCCGCCTCTCGGCCTGCCCAACCCGCGGGTTCCCCTGCCACACCCGCCGGTTTCCCGTCGCCTCAGCTCGGGGTCTCGGCGCCCATCTCGTAGAACTGCCTCGCCCACCGGCGATAGGCGCCGATGGGGCCGTCTCCGTCGGCGAGGGCCGGGTGGGGCAGGTAGCGCTTGTGCTCCCAGATCCGGAAGTCCTGCCCGACGTCGTGCACGTACATGACGAGGATGAAGCGCGCGATGGCGTCGGCGATGCGGCGCCGCGGCAAGAGGGCCCCGAGGCCCTTGTCGGAGAGCTGCTCGACGCTCACGCCGAGGCGCAGATCGATGTGGCCCGGCGCGGTCGGCGTGGAGAGCACGAGCTGGCGCGTGCGGAACCCGTGCGACCGGACCTCGACCTGCACCAGCGAGTAGCCGAGCCCGTGGACGTGAACGTCGAACTCGGCCTCGAAGGCGACGCCCAGCCGCGCGAGCGGGCCGACGCCGCGCTTCAACGCGTACCGCGCGTGAAGGTACGGGCCCTCGGTGCGCGCCGGGCGCAGCACGCGCACGGCGTCGTAGCCGTGGACGGACGAGAAGTGGCCCGTGTCGACGCTGTTCTCGCTCGTCTCCTGGGGGTGCCCGCGGAGGCTCGTGCGCCGGAAGACGAACGGCGACCAGCGCTCCATGTCGAGCGCGGGCGGCGCCCAGGAGGGCTCCTGCCCGGAAGGGTCGTGGTGGACGAGGATCATGCCGTCCTGCTCGCGCACCGGGCGCGTGGCGAGGCGCGCGGCCGGCGGGGGCTTCTTGCCGTAGGGGGTCGCGACGCAGGCGCCGGCACCGTCGAAGCGGAAGCGGTGGAAGTCGCAGCGGAGCGTCTCGCCCTCCACCGTCCCGCAGCGGCCCAGGTTTGCGCCGAGGTGCGGGCAGTACGCGGAGGTCGCGCGCGCCTCGCCGGACCCGGTGCGGTAGAGCACCATCTCCTCGCCCATGAAGGTCGTCGTGAGCTTGGCGCCCTTCGGGAAGCTCGGCCGACGTGGCCACCGCGAACCAGCCGCTCGGCAGGTCGAGCGTGGCGGAGGGCGGCGTGAGGGGCAGGCGCCGCTTCGAGGGCCTCGGGGCGCGAGGGTCGGTTGCCGTCGTTTCCATGGCTCGGCGCGGGGCTACAGCAGGCGCCGTGCCATGGGCCCGAGCCCAGGCCCGCCGCCTGATCCGCGTACCTGGAGCGCCGCGCGCCGACGCTGGGCCCATCCTGCGATGGTGGCTACCGCCACCGCCTGGGGGGAGTGGCCCTCACCCCTCCCAGCGCCGGAAGACGAGCGTCGCGTTCGTGCCCCCGAAGCCGAAGGCGTTCGAGATCGCGACCTGGGGGTGCGCCGTTCGCGCGCCTCCGGCGACGTAGTCGAGGTCGCACTGGGGGTCGGGGCACACCAGGTTCGCCGTCGGCGGGACGATGCCCGTCTCCAGCGCCTTCGCCGTGGCGACCGCCTCGACGCCCCCCGCCGCGCCGAGCAGGTGCCCGGTGACGCCCTTGGTCGAGCTGACCAGGAGCGAGCCCGCGTGCGCGCCGAAGGCGGCGCGGATGGCCGCGGTCTCGCTCGGGTCGTTCGCCGGCGTCGAGGTCCCGTGCGCGTTCACGTACTGGACCTCCTCGGGCCGGAGGCCGGCGCTCGCCAGCGAGAGGGCCATGCACCTCGCCGCGCCCTCGCCTCCCGGCGGCGGCGCGGTGATGTGGTACGCGTCCGTCGTCAGGCCGTAGCCGACGATCTCGCAGTAGACGCGGGCGCCGCGGCGCGCCGCGTGGTCCGCGTCCTCGATCACCACGACGCCCGCGCCCTCGCTCATCACGAAGCCGTCGCGGTCCTTGTCGAAGGGCCGGCTCGCGGCGGCGGGGTCGTCGTTGTGGCGCGACAGGGCGCGCATCGCCATGAAGCTGCCGAAGCCCAGGGGGCACAGCGCGGCCTCGGCGCCGCCGGCGACGATCACGTCGGCCTCGCCCGCGCCGACGCGCCGGAAGGCCTCCCCGATCGCGTGGTTCCCGGTCGCGCAGGCGGTGCTCACGACCAGCGAAGGGCCGCGGGCGTCGTACCGGATGGCGAGCTGGCCGGCCGCGAGGTTGATGAGCGCCGTCGACATCGCGTACGCGCTGATGCCCGCCATGCCCTCGTCGCGTACCGTCCGGCAGGTCTCCTCAATCTCGGGGATGCCGCCGAAGCCGGAATCCGACGTAGACGCCGAACCTGTCCGCCTCCGGCCAGGGGCCCTTCTCGCGCGAGAAGCCCGCGTCGCGGACCGCCTCGTCCGAGGCGATCATCGCGTACTGCATGAAGAGGCCGAGCCGCCGGATCTCGCGCCGCCCGAGGAGCGCGGCGGCGTCGAGCCCCTTCACCTCGCCGCCGATCTGGGAGGCCGCGCCCGTGACGTCGAAGCGCGTGATCCGGGCGATGCCCGAGCGCCCGGCCACCATCGCCTCCCAGGTCGACGCGACGTCGTTGCCGCACGGGGTCACCGCGCCGAGCCCGGTGACGACGACGCGCCTCGCGCGCCGCGGCTCAGGGGACATGCTTCGTGATGTAGTCGATGGCGTCCTGCACCGTCTTCATCTGGGGCAGCACCTCGTCGGGGACGTGGACCCCGAACTCCTTCTCCATCGCCAGCGCCATCTCGATGACGTCGAGCGAGTCGGTGACCAGGTCCGCCTTGAAGGACGCCTCCGGCCGGACCGAGCCGCGGTCCAGCTTGAGGCTCGCGGCGATCACGTCCTGCACCCGCTCGGCGATGTCCTCGGTTGCCATCGACATCTCAGCGGAACGCGGGGTGCCCCATCGCGACGAGCTGGGGCACGAGCGTGAGCAGCGTCTGCCGGTCGTTGGTCCGCGGGAACGGCTGGTCCTTCGGCGCGGGCATGCCCAGGAAGGCGCAGAGCGGCCCCCACCCCTGCTTGACGTCGAAGACGAGGAGCCGGTCCTTCGGCACGGTCTTCTGCACCTCCTCGTTGTGGCGCTCGTAGATCCCGATCGCGCTGGCGCGGTCCTCGAACTTGCCGCCGAAGGTGCCGTCCCACATGATCGTGTTCACGAGGCGCGCGTAGGCCGAGGTCGGCGAGAGGCCCGGGGGCGGGTTCTTGATGAGCGTGTAGAGCGACTCCGCCGTGCTCGCGTACCAGCCCTCCGAGTCCCGGACGTTGAGGATGACCTTGGCGTCCGGGAAGGCGGCCATCAACTGTTTGTAGAAGGTACAGCCCGGCCAGTCGAGGGTCGCCTGGTACCCCTTGAAGAGGGCCGCCCAGTCGACCGCCTTGCCCTCCCGCGCCGAGATCCACAGGGCGGTGTGCTCCACGTTCTGGAAGGAGTCGCTGATGTGGTAGCAGGGCCCGAGCCCGAGCTGCTCCAGCGCGACCTTCGTCGACATCGTCCCCGTTCGTCCGAAACCTGCTCCGATGATTCGCACCAGCCGATGCCTCCTATACTGGCTGGATACCACCCCGGAGCCATCGCGAGCAAGCATGCCCCGCCCTTTCGCAACCCCGCCCCGTGCGCAGGAGCGCGGCGTACCGTCGCACTGCTCGTCGTAGTGTGGTCCGGGCTGCATCCGACCGGTCAGCTTTGCCCTTGTGAGGCGTACTCTTAGACCCTAACGTAAAGTCATCGCGGCACGGCTCGGCTCGTGCTTTTCCCGACGGGGTGCCAGAGACGCGACCATGTTCATCAGTCCCATCGCTTCGGCGAATCCTGCCGCGTACACGCAGGAGGAGCTGCTTCGCTTCTTCAAGCTCGACGACAACCCCTTCGCCGCCCGGGTCTTCAAGACCAGCGGCATCGAGCGGCGTCACATCGCGCTGACCCCGGAGCTCGTCTCGAAGACCCTGAGCGAGCGCGAGCCGATCCTGCGCGAGCCCGCCCTGCGGCTGGCGCGCCGGGCCATCGACCAGCTCGAGCTCGACCCGCAGAACCTCGCCGGCATCATCGTTGCCTCGGTCGGCGCCATCTCGTTCCCCTCCCTCGCGCACCTCCTGCACGCCGACATGGGGCTCGGCGACGGCGTGGAGTTCGCGTCCCGCACGGGGGACGGCTGCGTCGGCGGGATCGCCTGCGTGCGCGAGGCCTCGCGCATCGCGCGGGAGAACCCCGGCAAGCACGTGCTCGTGGTGACCATGGACCTCATGTCGGTCCACTTCGGCGCCATCCCCAACGCGGACGACCGCGACGCCATCCTCAACAGCTGTCTCTTCGGCGACGGGTGCGCGGCGTTCCTCGTCGGCCCGCCGCACGGTAAACGCGACAAGATCCGCGTCGTCGACACCCGGATGCGCTGGATCCCGAACACGATCGACCACGTGGTCTTCGACCACAACCGGTTCCCCCCGCGCGTGAAGCTGAGCAAGCAGCTCCCGGAGCTGGCGCGGACGAGCTCGGCCCGGTCGTCGACGAGCTCCTGCGCGCGCACGGCCTGGGCCGGGGCGACATCGGCTTCTGGATCATCCACCCGGGAGGCAGGGCCATCATCGAGGGGTTCCGGGAGGGCCTCGGCCTCTCCGAGGACCAGGTGGCCCGCGCGTACGAAGTGCTGCGCTCGTACGGGAACATGGGGACGCCGAGCTCGACGTTCGTGATGAAGTCGGTCTGCGACAGCGGCGAGCCCAGGCCGGGCGACTACGGCCTGATGGTCACCACCGGGCCCGGGGTCACGGTGGCGCTGATGCTGATGCGCTGGGAGTGACCGCCTCTAGGCCATCGCGGGCGCCTGCGCGAGGCGCGGCGCAGCCGGCTCCGCTGCGGCGCGCTCGGGGCGGAGGCGCGGCGGCAGCTCGCGCGCGAGGAACGAGACGAAGGCCGTCACCTTCGGCAGCGCCTGCTTGCCGGAGGGGTACACGGTGAAGAGCCCGAAGTCCGCCGTCGTGTACGCCTCGAGCACGGGGACGAGCGAGCCTTCGCGGATTGACTCGGCGACGGCGAGCCGCGACGT
The DNA here is from genome assembly GCA_963827955.1 of uncultured delta proteobacterium. Classification (GTDB taxonomy): domain Bacteria; phylum Myxococcota_A; class Polyangia; order Polyangiales; family Polyangiaceae; genus CAWHDJ01. The sequence continues at coordinate 1,337,090 of CAWHDJ010000019.1, forward strand.
CCGGATGACGCCGGCGCCCGCGATGGCCGCGCCCCGCAGCGCCAGCACGCTGTTGACCTGGATCCTCGGCGTCACCGGGACGGCGACCACGCCCTCCGGCGTCTCGAACGACCACGCCTTGTGGAGGGGTGCGGTGGCGTAGTGCAGGCAGTCGTGCTGGACGAGATCCATGACCTCGCGGGGTACGCCGCGGCGCGCGAGGTAGCTCGGGGCGGCGCAGACGACGGCGCGCACGGTCGCGAGCCTCCGCGCGACGAGCGTCGAGTCGGAGGCGTCTCCGAGCCGCATTCCGCGGAGGGCGACGTCGTAGCCCTCCTCGACGAGGTTGACCCGGCGGTCGCTCAGGTCCACCTCGACGCGCAGATCCGGGTACGCGATCGCGAAGGAGCCGAGCAGCGGGCCGAGGAGCTCCTCACCGAGGATGGTGAGGGCGCTCACGCGGAGCGTGCCCCGCGGCGTGCTGCCCATCTCGGTGACCGCGAGCTGCGCGTCCGCGACGTCGCGCAGGATGCGGGCGCAGCGCTCGTGGAAGAGGACGCCCGCCTCCGTGGGGGCGACCGCGCGCGTCGTCCGCACGAGGAGGCGCACCTGGAGGCGCTCCTCCAGCCGCGCGATGCGCTTGCTGATGGACGACGTCGTCGTGTCGAGCGCGCGCGCGGCGGCGCTGAAGGAGCCCGTCTCCACGACCCGCGCGAACGCCGCCATCGACTGGAGGTCGTCCAGGCTGCCGCCGAAGGCCTGTCGCTTCGCCATGGACCATGCCCGTAGGGCCCCGTTCCGGACTTTCAACGCCGGGGCGTGGGCGCTTCGTGAAATATCGTGAAGGGCCACGCCGCCGGCCGATCCCGCCCGCGCCCGAGGACGGAGAGCGCCCCGAGGGACACAAGGAATCGGGGTGAGGCAGGTCCAACGCACGTTGAAGCAAGTCCAACGCACGTTGAGGCAGGTCCAACGCACGGTCGGGCAACTGCCGCGATCAAAGGAAGCGCAAGGGACCGCAAGAGCTCATCAAATTGCGTCCCTTGCGCCCCTTGCGCCCTTGCGGTCCTCTTCTTCATCCAGCCGAAGACGGCGCTACCTCCTCCACCAAGCCCCGATGCGCCTACATCTCGCCCTACCCCTCGCCTTCTGCACCGCGCTCCTCGGCTGCGCCGAAGCCGCCGCGCCTCCGGCCACCCCTGCGGGCGCCGTGGTCCCACCCTGGACGCAGGCGCGCCTCGACCACTTGACGGCGGGCGACCCGCAGATGACGGCAGCCGCACGCGAGCTCGGCGAGCGCGGGGACGCGAGCGCGAGGGCGGCGGCGTCGGCCCGGCTCGTGATCGTGGCGCGGGCGGTGGCGTCCACGGCGGGGCACCGCGACGAGGATCTGACGCCGGTGCTGGAGGCGATGGACTTCGTTGGGGGGCAGGAGGTGGCGGCGTACAGCCTGGCGCTGGCAGAGGACGAATCTGCGTCCCCGCGGCTGCGGCTCGTGGCGCTGGTGGTCGCGGGGAAGCACGCCGACCCGCGCGACGCGGCGGCGCAGGCGCGGGGCGTGGCGCTGTGGCGGCGCGTGCAGGCGCAGAGCCGCGGCGTGGGGCCGGTGCAGCCAGCCGCGCCGACGGCGCCAAGCCCCGCGTCGGGGCCCGACGGCGGCCAGGTTTCGAACGCTTCGCAGGTCGTCGCCGGCATGGCCGCGGCGTTCCGCCGTTGTTACAACCTGGGCCTGCGCGAGGACGCGAACATGCGCGGGTCGGTTCGCGTCACCGCCTGGATCGGGCCCGGTGGCGACGTGGTCTCCGTCAGCCAGTCAGCGCAGGGGCTCCTGCCCATGGTCGCCTGGTGCGTCGCGGGCCGGGTATGGAACGCCAAATTCGCGCCGCCCGCGGGAGGCGGCGCCACCCTCGTGATCCCCGTGACCTTCGTCTCCAAGGATTGAGCCCGCTCCGCTTCCTTGGCGCGCCGCCCGCGTCCGTGAGACCCTTTCCGGATGACCACCGGGAAGAGCGATGGATCCCACCGTCGCATCACGCGCCGGGATCCACGCGCGGAGCCCGACTCGCCGCTGCCTGCCGGCGTGGTCGAGGAGGTGGCGCCGAGCGTGAAGCGCGATCCGCGCGCGGATCCCGACACGGTTCCCCCGACGCCCGCAATCGCCGCCACGGAGGTGGTGGCCAAGGTTCATCCGGAACCCGTTCCCGTTCCCGTTCCCGAATCGCCGCGGGAATCGGGAACGGGAACGGGAACGGGAACGGGGCCAAACTCGGCCACCACCCACACGGCGGCGCCTGCGCCGGTCGATCCGCGCTTTGCCGAGCTGGAGCCACTCGTCGCCCGCAATGCGTGGAAGGAGATCGCCGAGCGCCTCGGGGCGGCCGGCGAAGCGGGCGCGCTTCCGCCGGCGCTCGCGCTCGTCTTCGCGCTGGCCCAGCGCGAGGCTGCCGGGGAGGAGGGCGCCGCCGGGGCCACGGCGCTCGCCATCCGGTCGATGGCCGCGCTCGTCGGCGTGCCGCAGGAGAGCGGCATGGCGCTGGTGCTCGCCAAGCGCCTGCTCCGCCGGAACCCGGCAGGGTGGCGCCAGAGGCCGGCGCCGGCGGCGCGCTACTCCGCGGTCATCATCGTGCTCGGCATCCTGGTGGGCGCGGCCGTGGGCTGGTTCGCGAACTTCGGGTCGATCCGGCTGTTCTGACCGGAGGATCTCACTCGGCCGCCGCCTCGTCCGTCACATAGGGGGCGAAATCCGTCGCGCGCGAGACGTCCTCTCCGCTGCAGGGCGCGCCGTCCTCCGGGCAGACCCTGGACACCCAGCAATCGCCACGCCGTACGAAGTCGCTCTCTCCCCGCACGAGCGCCCCCTCGACCAGCCCGGAGTGGACGCCCATGACGACCGATCCGGAGTTGCCTGCGTAGGAGTCGACGTTCGCCCTGAAGAAGTCCGCCGGGGTGTTGTCGAGCACCTTGCCGTGCGCGGAGATCTTGATGGGCAGCCCGGTCGGGCTGCCGACCAGGACCAGCGCCTCGTCGTCCGCGACCTTGCCCGTCCGGCGCAGCGGCAGCGGGGCGCGACCGACCACGGGACGATCCAGCTTCACGACCGCGTGGTCGCGGCCGTCGAAGACCATGATCTCCTCGACCACGTTGGCGCAGTAGTACACGTCGTCCCGATCGACACGGCGGGGGTCGCGGCCCTCGTGGTCGTACCCGGCACCGAAGACGAACGCGACGCGCGGACAGAACGCGGGGACGGGGATGCAGTGGCCGGCGGTGACTACCGTGTCGGGCGCGGCGAGGAACGCCGAGCACCACGATCCGAGGTCGGGCTGGTCCTGGAAGGGCTCTTCCGGGCAGAGCGGCTTGCCGACGGCCTTCATCGTCTCGGCGAAGGTCTGGGTGCCGGCGATGACGAGCGTGGACTCTCCCTCGGGCCGGATGCTCCCGCGATCGAGGACGAGCGCCGAGGACCGGGCCCAGGCCGCGAGCGCGCACGCCGCCGGGTAGACGTCCGGCTCGCAGCGGTGGTCCTTCCCATAGACGACCTGCGACCGGGCTTCCCCGACATCGACGGGGCGGTCCCCGCAGCCGAGCGCAGAGAGCACCAGCAACGCGACCCACCACCAGCGCACAACGGCAGTCTTCATCACCCCATGGGCCCCGAGCGATTCCATGGAGCCCGCCGGGACGCTCGCAAGCGCTTGCTCGAGGGGCACCGCGCGCTTACAGCGCCGTACCTTCGCGTCGATGATGGAACGAGGATACCGAACCGCGACCGCAAGGGAGCGGGTGCCATGCGGCAATGCCGTGCACAGGCCGTTGCACGCTGAAACGTCTCGCATGCGACGGCCTGGCACCCGCTCCCTCGCGGTCGCGGTTCGGTTTTCCGTTTCGACCCGAAGGACCGCTGCTGTCAGTCCACCGCGAACGCGACGTAGTACGCCGCCACCTCCCGGGCGATGAACCACGGCTCCTTGAGGAGCCGCCGCCGCATCGTCGCCGGCACGGTGTACGCCTTCACGCCCGCCCGGTCGAAGAGCATGCGCGCGCGCGGCTCGTGGTAGTAGTGGCTCACCACCAGCGCGCTCCGCATCCCTCCCTCGCGCATCAGCCTCGCCGCGTTCCGCACCGTCGCCGCCGTGGTCACGCCCGCCTCGTCGACCACGATGGCCTCCGCCGGCACGCCGGACGCCTCGGCGCGGGCGCGCATGACGTCGGCCTCGGAGAGCCCGTTCTCCGGCTCCACCCCGCCGCTCATCACGATGCGCGGCACCAGGCCCTTCCGGTAGAGCCGCACGGCCTCGTCGACCCGGTCCGCGAGCGCCTCCGAGGGCGTGCCGTCGTTCCAGACGCGGGCGCCGAAGACGACGGCGCAGTCGGCCGGGCGCTCGTAGCGCGTGGGGCCGAAGGTGACCATGCGGAGGAGAGGGATGGCGGCGAGGGTCGCGGCCATCACGAGGAGGGCGCGTGCCGCCCGGCCCTCACCCCCCGGCCCCATGGACGTTAGCCGCCGAACCGCGCCCTGCTTCACGCCCATGGGGTGAGGAGCGCGGAGGTCGATCGCCAGGGCGGCGAAGAAGATGGCGACGACGAACGAGGCGGGGAGGAGGGCGGGGGTGCGGATCGCGCCGCGGGCGAGGGTGACGTAGAAGGAGGCGGCGTCGACCAGGGCGAGGGCGGCCGTGGCGGCGAAGAGCACGGCCGCGGCGCGGCGGAGCAGGGGCGGTCGCCGGCGGAGGAGGCCGGTCGAGAGGAGCGCGGCGGCGAGGAGGGCCGCCACGGTACACCGCAGGGCGCGGGTGTGCGGGAGGGAGATCCAGTCGCCGAGCGTGTCGAACGGGGGCCGCAGGGCCTCGCCGACGAGGTTGGCGAGGAAGAAGAGGCCGAGGGCGACGCCGGCGAAGCGCAAGGCGTCACGGCGAGTGAAGGGCGGCGGCGGGGACGCGAAAGCCACGGGTTCTGGACGCGCGGCCGGGCGCGGTCATTCCTGCAAAGCGGCGGGACGGATCCGAGAGGCGTGGGTTGAGCCAGGTGTGCCACGCGAACGCGTGGAAAACGCACCGACACGGCAGACCGCGCAGGGGCACACCGCTTGCTGTGGCACACCCCGCACACGCCCCTGGAAAGGACCCTCGAAAATATGCGCTCCGGCATCCTCGCCACCCTCGGCATCGCCCTCGTCACCCTCGTCGGCTGCGGCGGAACCGTCGCGCTCGACGGCACCGGCGGAACCGGCGCCACCGGCGGCGCTGGCGGCGCCGGTTCCGCCGGCCCGACCACCGTCTCCACCACGGACGGCGCCCCTGCGCCCGCCGGGTGTACCGCGAGCTCGGAGTGCGGGGGCGGCGCGTTCTGCGATTGGACGGACGGGAGCTGCGGCGCGAACGGGGCGGTGGGAACGTGCACGCCGCTCTCCGACGGCGCGGGCGGCGAGGTGAAGCCGGTCTGCGGCTGCGACGGCATGACCTACGACAACGCCGACTTCGCCGCTTTCTATGGCGTCAGCGTGAAGTCGCAGGGCCCGTGCGAGCCGTTCGCCTGCGGCCCGATGACGTGCGACCCCAGCACCCAGTACTGCGCCTATTCCCCCGACATCCAGCAGCCCGCTCCCCCGCCCTACGCCTGCCAGCCCCTGCCGGCGGCCTGCGGCGTCACCCCGAGCTGCGACTGCCTCTCGGACATCTGCGGCACGTGCTCCGGAGACCCGGCGACCGGGCTGACCAAATACTGCCCCGGCGAGGGGTGAGCCGGCTGTGACCGAATCACGCGAGGGAACCCCGGGCGTCAGCCCGCGGACCGGAGCCGCAGGCGTCAGCCCGCGGAGACCGCGCCAAAGCGTGGCGTCGTGGTCCCCGCGCTCACGCGCGGGGCTCCGGTCACCGGGCTGACGCCCGGGGTTCTATCGCGCGGAGCCGCTCGCGGCGCGGTTCGGCTCCCAGAGCATCTCGGGCGTGCCGAGCAGGTGGCTCGCCCAGCGGCCCCAGACGAAGAGCGCGTCGCCAAGGCGGTTCAAGTAACGGACGGCCTCCGGGTCCACGTCCGCCTCGCGGGCGAGGGTGGCGGCGCGGCGCTCGGCGCGGCGGCAGACGGTGCGCGCGACGTGGAGGTCGGCGTCGAGGCGCGAGCCGCCCGGGAGGATGAAGGAGCGCAGGGGCGCGAGCTCGGCCTGGCATCGGTCCATGTCGGCCTCCAGCGCCGAGACCTCGGCGGCCGTCACGCGCGGCTGCTTCGGGTGGACGTCGGCCGGGAGCGTGGCGAGGATCGATCCGAGGTTGAAGAGCTCGTGCTGCACCCGGGCGAGGGTCTCGCCGAGGGCGGCGAGGGCCTTGCGCCCTCCCTCGGGCGCCGCGGGCAGGCTCGCGATCAAAGTCTGCCGCGCCACTCCGACGAAGGCGTTGAGCTCGTCCACCGTCCCGTAGGCCTCGATGCGCGGGTCGTCCTTGGGCACCTCCTGCCCGCCCACGAGCTTGGTGCGCCCGCCGTCGCCGTGGCGGGTGTAGACGCGGTTGATGGCGATTCGGGGCTCGTTGAAGGGCTTGTCGGAGGGCGGCATGGCGGGCGGAGGTACGGCCGCTCCCCCTGGCGGTCAAGCCGGGCGGGCGGCGTCGGCCGGGCCCGGGGCGGCGTCGGTTTTCGCCGTCTAGTTGACCTTCCTCGCCCCAGGGTGGGATTGTCGCGCCGCCATGGTCCGAGACTTTGCCCGATCCGTCGCGCGCGCCCTCACCCGGCGGGCCGCCCGCCCCATCGTCTGGGTCGCCCTCGCCGCCCTCGCCGGCAGCCTGGGCTGCGAAGAGGAGACGCCCGAGAACAAGGGCCCCGTGACGGCGGTCGACCCCGCCGAGCAGGCCCGGATCGACAAGGGCAAGCAGCTCATCAAGGACGCCAACGAGGCGATCGCCGAGAAGAACTACGACAACGCGCGCAAGCTCCTCTCGCAGGCGAGGAAGCTGGGCAACGAGTCCCAGCGCTACGAGATTGACGAGGCCCAGGACAAGCTCGACAAGCGGCAGGCCAAGCTCTGGGCCAACGAGGTGGACGAGGCCTTCAAGAGCCACGACTGCCCCAGCGCGTTCAAGCAGCTCTCCGAGCCGCTCAGGAAGCTCGGCGACAGCGAGGCGTTCGTGGGCGAGCTGCGGCGCCTGGTGGGCAAGGACGCGCTGAAGTGCGTGAGCGACGCGGAGGACCAGAAGGTGGGGGCCGGCGATTTCGCGGGCGCGCGCGTGGCGGTGGGGACCGACGAGGTGAAGCTGGTGCTCGGGCCGGTGGAGCAGAAGAAGGAAGCGGTCCTGGTCGAGGCGGAGATCCTCGAGGCGCTGCGCGTGCCGATCGACAAGGACATCAAGGCCCGGAAGTGGTCGGCCGCGGTGGACAAGATCAGCGCGGCGCAGAAGAAGGGGGACGCGACCGACGAGCAGGTCGAGGCCCTCCTCGGCGCGGTGCGCGAGCACCTGGCGCCGGAGATCGCGGCGATCGCGCAGCGGGGCGTGGGCAGCCGGGACGCGGCCAGGGAGCTCAAGGATCTGGACGCGCTCGTGCACCTCGTGCGCTGGGCGGTCGTGGACCCGGGCGTCGCGGCGCTCGAGGCCGGCACGGCGCTGCCGGACGACCTGGCGAAGAAGCGCGCGCTGCTCGCGATCTGGGTCCAGGCCCAGAACCTCAGGATGCGGCCGCTGACGAAGCCGGAGGTGCGCTGGACGGAGGGCAAGGTGGCGGTCTACCCGGCGATGAAGGTGGACGCGCCGTCGACGAAGCAGATCCCGCACGGGACGCAGATTCGGATCCTCGGCGCGACGAAGGACCGCGCGCTCGTCACCACCACGGACCCGGGCAACGCGCGCCTCGTCGACCTGCTCGACAAGGTGACGGGCTGGGTCGCGACCGACCGGCTCGCCAAGGAGAACACGGCGGACTGGCTCGTGCCCAACGACCAGCTCAAGGGCCAGCGCGTCTGGGGCCCCCTCCGTCAAGGGTCCGATCTGTGGGAGCTGGGGCTCGTGTCGGACGTGAGCGGCAACGACATCACCGTCGTGCGCCTCGCCGACCAGGTGCCCTTCAAGGTGACGCGGCAGAAGCTCCGGAGCGGGCGGCTCGCGGAGGGGACGCGCGTGATCACGTTCTGCACGGCGAACGGCCAGCCGGCGAAGGTCATGGAGCTGCCCAAGGCGGGGCGGTCGGCGAAGCTGAAGTGCGACAGCGGCGAGGAGAAGGAAGAGGACCTCGCGTCGCTGCGGAGCAAGCCGGAGCTGCTCCCGCCGACGAAGTAGCGACGTCAGGCCCGCGAGGCGACCGCGAGCGGGAGCAGCATCGCGGCGATGATGGCGCACAGGAAGACGACGGGCGCCAGGTGGACGAGCATCGCGGCGGCGAAGAGGAGCTTGGTGGGTACGGTCATGACGTCCCGCACCGTGGACGGGGTGCGTCCGCGAGAGAACCGGGCGCGCCCCCGAAATGGGCGTCGGGGAACGCCCCTGGCTCCTGACGCCGGATCCCGAGCCCCCGCTCAGCGCCGGTCGAGCCCCTCGCGCAGGCTCGCCACGAACGCCTTCACGCTGGCCTTGCGCTCGTCCGCCGCCTTCCCGGCCTCGACGCGCTTCACGATCGCCGTCCCGACGACGACGCCGTCCGGGCCCTCCCCCGCGTGCCCGGCGGCAGCGCGCGCGGCCTCCGGCCCGTCGATGCCGAAGCCGACCACGATGGGCCAGCCGGACCGGGCCCGGAGCGCCCCTGCGTGGGCACGCGCCGCGGCGAAGTCCGCGCTCCCCGCGCCCGTCACGCCGGTCATCGAGACGTAGTAGAGGAAGCCCGCCGGCCCCCCTGCCCTGCGCGCCGATTCGAGGATCACGCCGGCGCGGGCGTCGTCGCTCGTGGGCGTCAGGAGGGGCACCATCGCGAGCCCGGCGGCCGCCGCGGCCGCGCGCAGCTCGGCGCCCTCCTCCGGCGGGAGGTCGACGACGAGGAGCGCGTCGATCCCCGCCTTCGCGGCGCGCTCGACGACCTTCGCCTCGCCCGTGACCAGGACCGGGTTGTAGTAGGTGAAGAGCACGAGCGGCACGCTGGTACGCGCGCGGATCGCGGCGGCCGCCTCGATGACGCCCAGGATGGTGGCGCCGTTCTCGATGGCCCGCATCGCGGCGCGGGCGATGACCGGCCCGTCGGCGGTCGGGTCGCTGAAGGGCACGCCCAGCTCGAGCAGATCGGCGCCCGCCTCCGCGGCGGCGACGGCCAGCTCGACCGACTCTGCGACCGAGGGGTCTCCCATGCAAAGGTAGGCACAGAGGGCCTTTTTGCCCGCCTTGCGGAGCGCGCTGAACGTGGACTCGACGCGGTTCATCCCTTCACCTCGATTCTAGAACCCGGATTTGAACGCAGAGACGCAGGGACGCAGAGACGCAAAAAGGCAAGAGAGTACTCTTCGATCTCTTTCGCTTTTGCGTCTCCGCGTCTCTGCGTCTCTGCGTTGAAATTCTTCTCGTTGTGGAGCTGTCAGCGCTCCGCCGAGATTCTGAGCGCCGCGCTTCGCGAGCACGGTGGCGAGATCCTTGTCCCCGCGGCCGGAGACGTTCACCAGGACCCGTACGGGGCGGCCGCGCTTCTCGGCCTCGCGCCGCGCGACCTCGGGGACCGCGGCGAAGGCGTGGGCCGTCTCGAGCGCGATCAGGATGCCCTCGGTGCGGGCGACCTGGAGCACGGTGTCCAGCGCTTCGTCGTCGGTCGCGGTCAGGTACGTGGCGCGGCCGGTGTCGTGGAAGAGGGCGTGCTCCGGGCCGACGCCCGGGTAGTCGAGGCCGGCGCTGACCGAGTGCGCCTCGAGGATCTGGCCGGCGTCGTCCGAGAGGACGTACGAGCGTGCGCCGTGCAGGACGCCCACGCGGCCGCGCGTGAGGGTGGCCGCGTGCTGTTCGGTGTGGAGGCCGTGCCCGGCGGCCTCGACGCCGTAGAGCGCGGTCTCGGGCTCCTCCTCGGCGAACGCCTTGAAGATCCCGATCGCGTTGGATCCGCCGCCGACGCAGGCGACGACGGCATCCGGCGGCCCCCCGAGCGCGCGGCACTGCGCCCGCGCCTCGTCCCCGATCACCCGCTGGAGCGACGCGACCAGCGTCGGGTACGGGTGCGGGCCGGCGACGCTGCCGACGCAGTAGTAGGTGTTCCCGACGTTGGTCACCCAGTCGCGCAGCGCCTCGCTGAGCGCGTCCTTCAGGGTCTTCGAGCCCGTGTGCACGGGGATCACCTTGGCGCCGAGGAGCTTCATCCGCGCCACGTTCGGCGCCTGCCGCTCCACGTCGAGCGCGCCCTGGTACACCTCGCAGGGCAGGCCGAAGAGCGCCGCCGCCGTCGCGGTCGCGACGCCGTGCTGCCCTGCGCCGGTCTCCGCGATGATCCGCGTCTTTCCCATCTTCTTGGCGAGGAGCACCTGCCCGAGCGCGTTGTTGATCTTGTGCGCGCCCGTGTGACAGAGATCCTCCCGCTTGAGCCAGAGCTCGGCGATGGGGTCGGGCCCTCCCCCCGGGCGCAGCGCCCCCGCGAGGCGCCGCGCCGTGGAGACCGGGGTCGGCCGGCCGACGTAGCGGGCGAGGAGGTCGTCGAGCTCCGCGCGGAAGGCGGCGCTCGAGACGATGGTCTCGGTGGCGTGGGCCAGCTCGTCGAGTGCGGGGACGAGGGTCTCGGCGACGTAGCGGCCGCCGTAAGGGCCGAAGGTGCCAGGAGGGGTGGGCATGGGGGATCGTATAGGCGATGCGCGGGGCGGGGAGTAGCGGGCGCCGGCGCTTCGGGCCGCAAGGTCAGCCAAGAATAGCCCCAGGGTTTCGGGCGGCTGAGGGCCGCGTACGGCCGCACCGGAACGAGGTGAACGTAAGGCGGCTTCCCACGAGCCCTTCGTGCGTGAGAGTATGCCCCGATCAGCGTCCCCCCGACGCGCACCTCGAACCACCACGGACGACTCCATGCGCAACCCTGTTGATCTACGTGCACCGGCGCTATCGCTCATGTGCATCGCCCTCTCGGCGTTCTTTGCAGGCTGGGCGGGCTGCGGCTCCGGGAGCTCGACGATGACGAGCGCCTCGAACGGCGGGAGCAGCACCGGAAGCCCGACCGGCAGCGGCGGCAACGGCACCAGCAGCACCGGGCACGGGGCCAGCACCAGCGCCACCAGCAGCACCGGGCACGGGGCCAGCACCAGCGCCACCAGCAGCACCGGGCACGGGGCCAGCACCAGCGCCACCAGCAGCACCGGGCACGGTACGGGCGGAAGCGGGGCGGGGACCGGCGGAACGGGCGCCGGCACGGGCGGAACCGGCGCGGGCACCGGCGGAGGCGCCACCGACGCGGGCCCGGACGGATCGGGCTGCGCGTCGGACGAGAAGCAGTGCAACGGCATGTGCGTCAAGATCGACGACCCGGCCTACGGCTGTAGCCCGACGTCCTGCACGGCCTGCGGCCCCTACGCGAACGGTACGGCGGCGTGCTCGGCCGGAGCGTGCGCGCTCGGCACGTGCAACAACGGCTTCAAGAACTGCGACGGCAACGACGCCAACGGCTGCGAGGTCAACATCACGAACGACCCGATGCAGTGCGGCGCCTGCGGCGCTCCCTGCGTCGTCCCCAACGCGACGGCCGCCTGTACGAACGGCGCGTGCACCGTCGGTACGTGCAACTCGGGCTGGACCGATTGCAACAACGACCCGACCGACGGCTGCGAGGCCAACCTCCAGAACGACCCGACGAACTGCGGCACCTGCAACACGGCGTGTCCGGGCCTGGCCACGTGCCAGGCGGGCGCGTGCGGCGTGGTCTGCGCGGCGGGCACGGCCGACTGCAACATGGACCCGACCGACGGCTGCGAGACGACCCTCTTCACGAACCAGAACTGCGCGTTCTGCGGTGACGTGTGCAGCCCCGCCAACGCGACGGGGAACTGCGTGAACATGAGCGGCACCGGGACGTGCACGGTCGTGAGCTGCAACGCCGGCTTCGCCGACTGCGACATGGTCGCGGCGAACGGCTGCGAGGTGAACGACCAGACCGACGCCAACAACTGCGGAACCTGCGGCAACAAGTGCCCGTCCGGCCCGAACTCGACGGCCGTCTGCAACACCGGCTCGTGCGCCATCGTCTGCGACCCCGGCTACAAGGACTGCGACGGCAACCCGAACAACGGGTGCGAGGTCCACACCGCCGGTGACACGGCGAACTGCGGCTCGTGCGGCAACGCGTGCACCACGCCGAACGGGACGCCCGGCTGCGTCGCGGGCACGTGCACCGTCGCGTCGTGCACCGGCACGTTCCTGGACTGCAACATGCAGGTGGCCGACGGCTGCGAGACGGACGTCTCCACCAGCCCCTCGAACTGCGGCTCGTGCGGCAACGTCTGCAACGTGCCCAACGCCACGGCGGGCTGCGCCGGCGGGAGCTGCACGGTCGGCACGTGCAACGCCGGCTTCATGGACTGCGACAACAACGCGTCGAACGGCTGCGAGACCAACACCGGCACCGACACGAACAACTGCGGCAGCTGCGGCAACGTCTGCACCCTCGCGCACGCGACGTCGGCGTGCGCCGGCGGCGCCTGCAACATCGCGAACTGCAGCGCCGGCTACCAGGACTGCGACAACAGCCCGGCCGACGGCTGCGAGGTCAACACCAACACCGACCTCAACAACTGCGGCGGGTGCGGCCACGTCTGCAACCTCCCCAACGCGATGAACGCGTGCAATGGCGGCAACTGCGCCATCAACAATTGCAACACCGGCTTCGGGGACTGCGACGGCAACGCCGCGAACGGCTGCGAGGTCAACACCACCACCGACCCGAACAACTGCGGCGGCTGCGGCATGGCTTGCAGCCTGCCCAACGCCACGCCGGGCTGCTCCGCCAGCAAGTGCACGGTCGCGTCGTGCAACGCCGGCTTCGCCAACTGCGACGCCAACGCGGCCAACGGCTGCGAGACCAACACCAACACCGACACGAACAACTGCGGCGCGTGCGGCAACAAGTGCGCCCTGCCCAACACGACGGCGGATTCGTGCACCGGCGGCGCTTGCGGCATCGTGACCTGCAGCACCAACTTCGCCAACTGCGACAACCACCCCGCGAACGGCTGCGAGGTCAACACCTCCACCGACCCGAACAACTGCGGCGCGTGCGGCAGCGCGTGCAGCCTGCCCAACGCCACGCCGGGCTGCGCCGCCAGCAAGTGCACGGTCGCGAGCTGCAGCACCGGCTTCGCGAACTGCGACGGGAACGCGGCCAACGGCTGCGAGGTCAACACCCAGACCGACGTGAACAACTGCGGCGGCTGCGGGAACGTGTGCAACCTCCCCAACGCGGCGGCGGCCTGCATGGCCGGCAAGTGCGTCGTGGCGAGCTGCAACGCCGGCTTCAAGGACTGCGACGGCAACCCCGCGAACGGCTGCGAGGTCAACGACAACACCGATCCCAACAACTGCGGCGCCTGCGGCAACGCGTGCAAGCTCCCCAACGCCACGCCCGGTTGCTTCGCCGGCGCCTGCACCGTCGCGAGCTGCAACACCGGCTTCGCCGACTGCGACGGCCTCGCCACGAACGGCTGCGAGATCAACACCAAGACCGATCCCAACAACTGCGGCGGCTGCAATGACAAGTGCGCGGTCGCCAACGGCACGGCCGGCTGCGCCGGCGGCGCCTGCACCGTCGCGGGCTGCAACACCGGCTTCGCCAACTGCGACGGGAACGCCGGCAACGGCTGCGAGGTCACCCTCGCGACCGACAACAACAACTGCGGGAGCTGCGGCAACTCGTGCACCGCCGACTGCGGCGGCGCCGGCAAGGGCGTGTCGACCACCGCCTGCAGCGCGGGCGCGTGCTCCATCACCGCGTGCGCCGCGGGCTACCAGGACACCGACAAGACGTGCTCGGACGGGTGCGAGTGCGCGCTTTCGTCGACGCCCACCGCCTGCTCCGCCGCCGCCGCCCACTCCCTCGGGACCATCGGCGCCGGTGGGAACCCGGTGGCCTTCACCTCCAACCTCTTCCCGGCGACCCCCAACGCGGCGTACTTCACCGTCACGTTCACGGGCAACACGACCACCTCGACCTTCCACCCCCTCATCACGCTCACGGATCCGGACGGGGAGTTCGTGATGGACATCACCAGCGACTGCAGCACGCTGATCTCCAACTGCAACGTCTCGGGCAGCGGCAACGTGTCGACGACCTCCGGCGTGACGACCTGGGAGACCTCGTACACGGCCGGCGATCCGAACAGCAAGACGGCCGGCGGCGCGAGCAACTTCGTGCCCATCACGCTGGACGCCTCGGGGCAGGTCTACATCAAGGTGTACCGGAAGAACCCCAACGTCGTCGTGAACTGCGACAACGACTACACCCTCACCGTCGCCAACTGACGCGGCGCCCTCACCTCTTCTCCCCCTCTCCCGCAAAGCGGGAGAGGGGGGTGAGGGGCTCACGCCGCGGGCAGCGTGAACGAGAACGTGCTCCCCCGAGCCTCGGCGCTCTCCACGCGGATCGTCCCGCCGTGCGCCTCGACGATCGCCTTGGCGATGTGCAGGCCCAGCCCGGTGCCCCCGCCCTCCGACGTGGGAGCCCGGTAGAACCGTTCGAACACCTGGGAGCGCTCCGCCTCGCCCATCCCGCGCCCCGTGTCGTGGACGGTGAAGCGCACGAACCCGTCGGCGGGCTCGGCGCCGAGCGTGATCGACCCGCCTCGGGGCGTGAACTTGAGGGCGTTGCTCGTGAGGTTGGAGAGCACGCGGAGGACGCGGTCGTGATCGGCGAGCACCCACAGCGCGCCGTCGTACGCCTCCGCCGAGAGCCGCACCGAGCGCTGCTCGGCCTCGATGAGGAAGAGGCTCACCGTCTCGCCGAGGAGCGCCTTGCTGGGCTCGGGCCTGGGGGTGACGGAGAGCTTGCCCGCGTCGAGCGCGGCCGTGTCCACGAGATCGCTCACCATGACGCTCATCTGGCGCACGGTGCGGAGCAGCGTCTCGGCGCGCTTCCGCAGCGCCTCCCCGTTCGGGTCGGGGGGCGCGGCGCGATCGATCGCCGCGACGCCCATGCCGATGACGCTGAGCGGCGTGCGCAGATCGTGGGCCACCATCGCCATCATCTCGTCTCGCATCTCCCGGGCGGCCCGCTCCAGCTCCGCGACGCGCTCGGCCGCCTCCCGGGCCACGCGCTCGGCGCGCCGGGAGCGATGGAGCTGCTCGGCCAGGAGGCTCAGCCCGACGCCGACCACGACGAAGATGCCCGTCCCGACGACCTCCTCGGGGTGCGCGATGGCGAGCGACTGCGCCGGCTCGAGCCATACGGCGACGCCAATCGCGCACAGCGCCGTGCAGACGAGCCCGGGGCCGAGGCCGCCGAGCCAGGCGCTCAGGCCGATGAAGAGCGTGAAGACCGTGACGAACGGAGATCGTCAGCACGGCGAGCGTGGGGAGTATGTGGCTGAGCGCGAGCGCGCTCCCACCCAGCGCGATCGCCACGCCGTAACGGAGCGCAGCCCCACGCGCGGCGCGGGCGCGCCGGCGCCTGCCGCCCCCGGATCTCCGAGCACCCCCGGTCCCCATGGCGAACGCCCGAAGCGTGACGCCGCACCCAGGATCCGCAAGCCGCGCGGGCTCGCTCGTCGGCTCCCTCCGGCTCGCGAGCGTGCTCGAGCACGAGCGCCGGCGTGCGCGGGCTACTTCGTCTCGACGAAGAGCCGTAGATCGAATCGGTCGCCTGGAACTGCGCTCCCGGCAGGACGTTCACGTAGTACGTCTGTCCGGCGGTGGCGTTCGTCGCGACGATGTCCTTGTGGTTGCTGACGTCGTCGTCCATGGACGCGACGAGCGTCGTGACGCCATCGGAGGCGAGGATGGCGATCTGCATGTCCGAGAGCCCGTCTCCCCCGGTCGCCGCGTGGATCGTCGTGCCTGCGGCGGTGAAGCTGAACCAGTCGCCGAGCATGTTGGAGCCGTCCCCGAAGTCCTTCTGGGCCAGCGCGGGCAGCGTGGTCAGGGCGAAGGCGTTCGTGGTGCTCGCGTGGGTGCCCGACACGTTGAACGCGGAGCAGGGCGTCTCCGTCACGGAGAAGCTCGAAGCCGTAGGGCGGCGGCGCGAACGGGTCGCCGCCGTCGGTGACGACGACGTAGAGCGGATCGGTGCTCGTCGTCCCGAGGCCGAAGCGGACGCCGAAGCCGGCCAGCGCGTCCGCGAACTTGCCGCTCTTCGGCAGGACGATGCCGAGCAGGCCGCCCATGTCCGGCGACGAGGCGTTCACCTGGACGAAGCGGGTGCTCGCGGCTAGAGGTGCGTACTCGTAGAGCGAGCTGTCCGAGGTGGTGGCGATCATCCCCGTGACGCCCGCGCCGTCCTGGAGCAGGGTCGGCGCGCGCGCCACGACCTTGAACGCGCCCTTCGCGGGCGAGTCGACGGTGTCCGACCCCTGCCCGCTCGTCACGTCGACGTCGACGCTCTCCCCCGCCTTCGCGAGCACGTCGGCCGCCACCATCGCGTCGAGCGAGTAGTCGCCGCCCGCCGACGGCGGCACCCACAGGGAGACGTCCTTCGCGCTCAGCGTCATGTCGAGGTTATTGGGATCGAACGGCGTCGTGGAATCCCGCATCTCCGCGCTCAGGTTGGCGAAGCCCCCCTGCGGCACGCCGCCCTTCTGGTCGATCGACACGGAGAGCGGGGCCCGCACCTCGAACGCCCCCTTGTACACCTCCACGTCGCTCCCATCGGTGACGGTGACGTCGGTCGGCGCCACGGCCGCCGTCGGGCCGACGGTCACGTTCACCAGGAGCCCGCTCGCGCTCGCGGCGGTGACCTTGTTCACCTTCACGTGCGGGTCGCCGAACGCCACGGTGGTCGAGCCGCTCCAGCTCGTGCCGCTCCCGGCGATGGTCAGGTCCACCGTCCGCCCGAGGTACGCATAGGGCGGAGAGACGGCGCTCACGCTCGGGGTGGCCTGCGCGCCGGGCTCGCCGGGCTTGCCCATCGGCCCCTGCGCGCCCGTGCAACCCGCGCCGAGAGACGCCGCCAAGATCCCCAGAGCCGTCCCCAAGCCAAGCGCTCGTGCCATGTCCTGCTCCTGTCGCCGCGCGCCGCGTCACGCAAGCGCGAGGCCGCCGGTCTTAGTACAGCTCCTGGCCGAAGGGGACGCATCATTGACCGCGCCCGGGCGCCCGCATAAAACGGTACCGAGCGGCGTTCACCGCGCCGCGACGACCATGGCACGACATCGCGGACACCGATCGGGAGGCGGGTTCCTTCGCACGGGCGCGGCGACGCTCCTCGTCGCGGTCGTCGTGGGCGTGCTCGGCGCGTGGGGCGCCTGCGCGAAGAGCCTCGACGCGCTCGCGCCGTTCCCGTGCGCGAAGGACCAGAGCTGTCCCGACGGCTTCACCTGCGAGTCGGTGACCGGCAGCGGCATGGCCTGCGTCGCCACCTTCACCTGCACCGGCGCCATGACGCCCTGCAACGGCACCTGCGTCGACCTCACCGTCGACGACGCGCAGAACTGCGGCGGGTGCGGCATCGCCTGCGGCTCTGGAGACACTTGCTGCAGCCAGGCCTGCGCATCCCTCGGCAGCGACCCGAGCAACTGCGGCAAGTGCGGGAACGCCTGCGCGGAGAACGAGAGCTGCGTGGACGGCAAGTGCGCGTGCGAGCCGCCGAACAGGAGGTGCGGCGGCGCGTGCACCGACACGCAGACGGACCCGAACAACTGCGGCGCCTGCGGAGCGAGCTGCGGGAACGACGGCTGCGCAGGGGGCGCCTGCCAGCCCTGCCCGCCGCAGACGACGCAGTGCAGCGGGACGTGCGTCTACACGGAGGGCGATCCGGCCAACTGCGGGGCCTGCGGGAGCGTGTGCCCCTCGGGCGAGCCGTGCCAGGCCGGCGTGTGCGGCACCATCACGTGCGGCAGCGTGACCGACGGCACGTGCAACGACACGAGCTGGGTCATCTACTGCGACACGTCGGTGCCCTCCTCGCCGACCATCACTTGCTGCGCCCCGGACCACCCGTTCTACTGCCCCGACATGAGCCCGGGGGGCTGCTGGAACATCCCCATCGACTGCAGCGCCGCCGTGATGTGCAGCGACGGCCAGTGGCACGGCTGCCTCCCAGGGCAGACGTTCGACTGCGCGTCGATGATGTGCAGCTGACTCCGGAGCCGCCGTCCTTCGTGCTCGTTCTCGTGGTCGTGCGCGTCCTTCGTGCACCCACGTCAACGCGCACGATCAGGATCACGAGCGCGAGCACGGACTACGGCGCGGAGTCCTCCACGACCGGGGTCCAGGGCTCGGGCGGAGGGGGCGGCAGCTCGGGGGCGAGGGGAACCACCGCGCACGCGAAGACCTCGACGTTCTGCGTCGCGTAGACCACGAAGTCCCCGTACTCCCCGGGCTTGACCTTCACGGTCGCCGGCAGCGTCGCGAAGACGTCGGATGGGGTGTCGACGGCCGGCACGCCGAGCACGCTCATCGTCGCGGGGGCGATGTCGGGCGCGCGCGACGGGACGAGCGAGGCGTGGTCGAGCTTCGCCGGAGGGGGACCCTGGCGCAGGCCGACGCGGATCTCGCCGCTGCGATGGTCCTTGGACCGCGCGCGACAGAGGGCGCGGAGCGGGACGGCGCCCTCGGGGGGCTCCGCTTCGTCCGGCGCTCGCTCCTTCTTCCCGAGCTTGGGCACCACCATCCCCACGGCCACGCCGCTCGTCGCGAAGCTGTGCAGCCGCTCCCGGTCGCTCCGCCGCGGCCCGCCCACGACGTCCAGCACCTTCGCCTCCATCGCGAAGCGCAGCCCGTCGGGGAGCGGATCCGGCGTGCCGAGGAAGCGGACGAGGGGAGCGCGCAGCTCCGGCCCGCCGCCGAGCTTCACCAGCGCCTCCGTGATGGCGACGCGCGCGATCATGTAGCGCTCTCCCCGGAGCCGCTCCGCGAGCGCGGGGCGCGCGGCCTCGTCGCCGATCGCCGCGAGCGCGCGGGCCAGGTACGGCCGCAGGCGCACGTCGTCGAGCGCCGCGAGCAGCGGGCCCACGGCGCTCTTGGCGTGGATCTTCCCTAGCGCGGCGGCGATCTGGCAGGCCCGCTCGAACGGGATGGGGATCGGCACCGGCGTCTTCGGGTACGGGTTGTCGGGCGTGGGCTCGGGCTTCAACGGCCACGCCTCGCGCCACCAGCCCACGAGCACGTCGACCCCGCGGTCGTCACCGCTCTCCGCCAGCGCCAGCGCCGCGAGCCGCCGCCATCGCGCCTCCCGGTCCTGGAGCAGCTCCCGCACCCGGGGCGCTCCCTCCCCCAGCCGCGTCAGCGCCAGCGCGCACCAGCGCCGCACCTCGTCGTCCTCGTCGCGCACCAGCGCCAGCCGGAGCTGCGCCGAAGCGTCCGCGCGCCCCAGCTCGAAGAGCACCTCGGCCGCCTCGCGCCGGATGGCCACGTCCGCGTCGTCCAGCAGCGCCGCCACGTCGCTCGCCGCGTCCCCGTCCCCCGCGAGCCCGCGCCTGAGCGCCTCCGGCCACCCCTTCCCCTCGCTCCGCAGCCCCTGCTTCTCGTAGCGCCCGTGCGAGGCCTCGACCGCGCGCAGCTCCGCCCGCATCGCCGAGAGCTCGCCCGGCCGCTCCTCCGACACGTCGTGCGTCTCACCGGGGTCGCGCTCCACGTCGTACAGCGCGCAGGCCCCGATCTTGCGCGCGCAGACGAGGCGCAGCGGCCCGCGGGCGAGCATGGTCTGCGCGTCGGTCTCGGCGAAGGCGAAGCCGGGGAGGCGCGGGCCGGGCGAGGGCGCTTCGCCGGAGGGAGGCGGGGCGCCGTCGGGCGCGGCGAGGTAGGGGCCGAGGTCGGTGCCGCGCACGCGCGCGGGGCGCGGGATGGAGAGGCCCTCGAGCACGGTGGGCAAGAGATCGACGAGCTGCACGGGGGCGGCGACGTGGTGGGGCGAGAGGAGGCCCGGCGCGTCGATCACCAGGGGGACGCGGACCTGCTCCTCGTAGACCGTCGTCCCGTGGTAGCGCCCACCGTGCTCCGAGAACTCCTCACCGTGGTCGGCGGTCACGATGACGACGGCGCTGGGGCGCGCGGCACGGAAGGTGGCGACGATGTCGCCGAGGCCGTCGTCGGCGGAGGCGATCTCCGAGTCGTAGCGGTCGACGTCGCGGTCGCCGAAGGGGTGCTCGGGGTGCGCCTCGTAGGGCTCGTGCGGCTCGAAGAGGTGGACCCAGACGAAGACCCTGCGGCTCGCGGGCTGCTTGTCGAGGTACGCCTTCACGGCGCCGGCGCGCGCGGTCGCGGCGGCGAACTCGACGCGGCGGTACTCGAAGTCGAGCGCGCGGTCGCGGAAGGGGACGAAGCGCTCGGCGTCGATGAAGAAGACGGCGGGCGGGTAGAACGCGGCCGTGCGGTAGCCGTAGCGGCGGAGGTGGCTCGCCCAGGTCTCGGAGTCTGCGCCTAGGCCCTGCAGGATGAGGGGGCGCATGTACTTGCCCGTCATGAGAGAGGTGACGGCGTACGAGGTGTGCGGGGTGGGCGAGTATGCGGCGTCGAAGACGACGCCTTCTCCGGCGAGGGCGTCGAGGTGGGGCGTGGTCTTGCGCGCGTAGCCGTAGGCGCCCACGTGGTCGGCGCGGAGGGCGTCGACCGTCACGAGCAGGATGTCGCGGCCGGAAAAGTCGACCGAGTGGCCGCCGGCGGGCGTGGCCGAAGGGAGGGCGGGCGTGTCGTCGATGGGCGCAGGGGGGCTGATCGCGGCGGCGATCGTGACGACGTGCGAGAGCAGCGGCGACCTCTCGAGGTAGATGATGCGGACGTTGTCGAGGCGGGCGAGGCGCCGGGCGGCGGCAGGGGCGCGCGCGGCGCCGAGGGCGAAGACGGCGGCCGCGGCGGCGCCGCGGAGGAGCGGGCCCTGCATGAGGGAGCCGGGGCGTGGCGCGCTGTCGAGCGCGCGGAGGGCGAGGCCGGCGGCGGAGGCGAGGAGGATGCCGAGGGCGGCGAGGCCAAGATGGAAAGCCGGGTAGAGGCGGGGCAGGACGAGGACGTTGGCGGCCCCGAC
Organism: uncultured delta proteobacterium; assembly: GCA_963827955.1. Classification (GTDB taxonomy): domain Bacteria; phylum Myxococcota_A; class Polyangia; order Polyangiales; family Polyangiaceae; genus CAWHDJ01. Next base: position 1,358,090 of record CAWHDJ010000019.1, read on the forward strand.
GAGGGCGAAGAGGCCGAGCGTCACGAGCAGGAAGACCGCCGCCCTCCCCGCCCCCCGCACCTTCGCGAGCACCCGCGCGACGTATGGCGCGAGCGCGAACGCCGCCGCCCCCGCGACCACCGCAAGCGTTGCGGCAAAGGGCCCGCGCAGCCCGCCCTCCAGGTGCCTCCCGTCCCCCACGCCCCAGCCCACCGCCCCGGCGAACGCGGCCGCGAGCGCCGCCGCCCCGACCCGCGCCCGCAGAGAGCCGGCCGCGCGGCAGCACAGCTCCACGACGGCCCCACCGGCGAGGGCCGCGGGCGCCGCGACGACGAGGGCCACGGGGGCGATGCCCTGCGAGGCCTGCCCGAGCTCGAAGGGGCCGACGAACTGCTTCAACGAGAGGAAGCCGACGGCGTAGAGCTCGAGGTACGCCAGGGCGGCGAGCGCGAGGTACGCGTCGGCGACGCGGGCGACGACCGAGAAGACGGCGGGCAGGGGGCGGCCGGGCGCCCGCGCGGGCGACGGGGCCAGCGAGGGGGGGCGGTCCGACGTGCGCGCGCCCGCGCGGGCCAGGGCGGAGCCGAGCGGGCGGACTGCGCCGGGGTTGGACCCGGGCCGCGGCGCCGAGGGGGCGACGGCGCCGCTGGATTGCCGTGCCGAGTTGCTCTGCGCCTTCGGGCGCGTGGGCGCGGGCCGAATGGGAGGCTGCCCCCCACCCTGACCGAAGTCCAGGGCGCGCTCGCGTGCCCGCCTGGGCGGGTTCACGCGAAGGTGATCTCGAGGATCTCGTACGTGCGAGGCCCGGCGGGCATCTGCAGCTTCACCTCGTCCCCCACCTCCCGGCCGAGCAGGCCGCGGGCGAGCGGGGACGCGACCGAGATGCGCCCGACCTTGATGTCCGCCTCCTCCGGGCCGACGATCTGGAAGCTCTCTTCCTTGTCGCTGTCGAGGTTGAGCAGCTTCACCTTGGCGCCGAACTGGATCTTCTTGCCGGAGAGCTTGCTCGGGTCGATGACCTCGGCCCGCGAGAGGCACTGCTCGATGTGGTTGATGCGGGCGACGATCATCCCCTGCCGCTCCTTGGCGGCGTGGTACTCCGCGTTCTCGGAGAGATCGCCGTGCTCGCGGGCGGTGCCGATGTCCTTCACCACCTGGGGCAGCTCGACCTCACGCAGGCGCTTGAGCTCGTCGCGCAGACGGGCCTGGCCTTCCGGGGTCATGGGTACTTTCTCGGCGGACATGAAGGGCGGTCTTAGCAGGATTCGCCCAGGTTGGCGACGGGGAGGCGGGCGGGGCGGGCGGCGCCAGCCGAAGGCGAACAGGAGGCACGTGTAGAGAGCCTCCCCGGTCGCCCCTTCGTCCCCCCTACCCTGCGGGCGGCCTCAGCTGAGCGCGAGCAGCAAAGCCGCAGGCGGCGACGAACGCCGGGCGATGATCACGAACGACGCTCCTCGGGCATGGGCCGGCGGCGCGGCGGATGCTGCGCCGAACTGCGCACCCTACCACGGTCCTCGGAGATCGCGCTTGAGTCGCGCCGCGCGCGCCGGATAGCCTGCGTCGGGGCGAGAGCCCGAGGGCCGATGCGCATCCTCAGCGATCCGCGGATCCGTTCGATGAAGTGGGACGACCTCGTCGGGCTGAGGCGCTCGGAGATCCTCGAGGAGCTCGCGCTGCCGCTCCCGTGGCTCGCGCTCTCCCTGCTCCTCGCCCGGCGCGGCCTCCATCTCCCGGCGCTCGCCTTCTCGTTCATCTTCTTCCTGACCGGGCTCCGGCTGGTCCACGACGCCTTCCACCAGAACCTCGGCCTGTCGCGGGCGGCGACCGAGTGGGTGATGGCGGCGCTCAGCGTGGCGATGGGCGGGTCGATGCACGCTGTGAAGTACAACCACCTCCGGCACCACAAGCACTGCCTGGACGACAACGATGTCGAGGCGAGGAGCGCCCGGATGAAGGGGTGGCAGGCGATCGCCCGGGGCCCGGTCTTCCCGATCCTCCTGCACGCGACTGCCCTCCGGCGGGCGCGGCCGCGGGAGCGGCGGTGATCGTCGCCGAGCTCTCGGCGATCGCGATCTGGGTCGGGCTCGTCTTCTTCGTCCTCGACGCCTCTTTCCTCCGCTACCACGTGATGGCCATGGCGGCGGGGCAGTGCCTGACCGCGTTCTTCGCCGTCTGGACGGTGCACCACGACTGCGACCGCGAGCACTTCATCGCGCGCACGCTGCGGAGCCGCGCGAAGAGCGCCCTCGCGTTCGGCATGTTCTTCCACGTCGAGCACCACCTCTTCCCCCGGGTGCCGACCCGCCGCCTGCCGGTCCTGGCCGAGCGCCTCGACCTCGCGGCGCCGGAGCTCGCCGGCAAGCAGGTGTACTAGCCCGTGGCGACGGTCCTCGTCCTCGGCGCGACCGGCATCCTGGGCGGCAGGATCTCCGCTCTCTTCCGTCGCCTCGCGCCCGACGTCCATGTCGTGGGTGCCTCGCGCCGGGCGCGCGCAGGACGCCGGGTGGACGTCCGCGACGCCGGCTCCGTCCGCGCGGCGCTCTCCGGCGTCGACGTCCTCGTCAACGCCGTCGGGCCGTTCGAGTACGACCCGCGCCCAATCCTCGACCCCTGCCTCGAGCGCGGCTGCCACTACGTCGACATCGCCGAGCCGGAGCCGTACCTCCGCGCGGCAGAGAGCGCCGCCGCCGCCCGCACGGCAGGCGCCACCGTGATGCCGGGCTGCTCCACGGTCCCGGGGCTCGTCGAGCTCCTCGCCCGGCGCTGGGACGATCGCCCCGACGTCGCCGGGGTCCGCGCCTTCCTCAGCCTCGGCTCCAAGAAGCGCGTCTCGCGGACGCTGCTCTACAGCCTGATCCGCCCGCTCGGGCTCCGCGCGCCGGACGGCGCGCGCTACTACGGCGCCGCGGTGCGCCGGGACTTTGCCGGGACCTCGCCGCGCTGGTTCGGGCGCTACCCGGCCTCCTTCGAGCGCGACGGGATCGCCGTCGGCGCCCTCCGGCTCCCCGCCACGTTCTACGTCGGCATGGACCGCGCCGCCTACGCCGCGACGCTCCGGCTCGCGGCGCCCGTCCTCTCCCGCCTCTCGAACCGCCGGGTCTGGCAGCTCTCGTCGATGATCCGGCCGCTGACCCCGCTCATCACGCGGCTCGGCACCTCGCTCGGCATCCTCGCCGTCGAGGCGATCGACGGCGGGGGCCGCGCGGTCGACACGATCGAAATCCGCGCGGCGCACCGGGGGCTCGACGTGCCCGCGCTGCCGGCGGTGTGGGCCACGCTCGCCCTGCTCCAGGGCCGGGGCAAGGGCGGCGTCGTGCGCCTGTGGGATCTCTTCACGCCGGGCGAGGTCGCCGCCTCGCTGCGGAGAGAGGGCTTCGAGGTCGAAGGAGGAGGACTGTGATGCAGCACGACGTCGCCGTCGTCGGCGCCGGGATCGGCGGGATCGCGCTCGCGCTCCGCCTCGCGCGGGAGGGCCGCCGGGTGGCCGTCGTCGACCCCACCCCGGCGGGCACGTTCCGCGTCGGCGAGTCGCTCGACTGGGAGGCGCCGGTCTACCTCGAGCGGCTCGGCTTCTCGATCGACCGCTGGGTCGCCGAGGGCAAGGCCACCTACAAGCGCGGCGCCGTCGCCACCTCGGCGACGCGCCCGGGCGTCGAGGTCGAGATTGGCTTCTCGCCGTTCTACCGCCTGCTCATGCGCCTGGTCGGGCGGCAGAGCGGGACCATCCACGCGAACCGCGAGCGCGTCGATCCGGACCTCTTCGACGCCCTGCGCGCGGCCGGCGTGACGCTCATCGCCGACAAGGCGCGCGCGGTCCACACCGACGGCGACCGCGTGACGGGCGTCTCGCTCGCCGGCGGCGGCGCGCTGACCGCGCGCTTCTACGTCGACGGCACGGGCAGCGCGGCCCTCTTCCGCAAGACCTTCGACATCGGCGCCGACCCCATCGGCCCTCGCAAGGTCGTCGTCCGGGCGCGCTTCGATCACCCCTACGACGGCAGGGGCACCCGCATCCGCACCGACGACACGCTCTCTGAGGCGGCGTGGGTCTGGGACATCAACGTCTCGGAGACCATGACCGACATCGGGATCGTCGTCGCGCAGGAGGACTTTGCCCGGCTCCGGCGCGAGCTAGGCGCCCTCGATCGCGTCTTCCTCCACCAGACCGTCGAGAAGCACGCGGACCTCGCCTGGCTCGGCCCCCTCGTCACGAGCGCGACCGACTTCTGGACCTGCACCTTCCAGGACCTCGTCGCCCACCGGAGCGGCGGCGAGAACTGGATCGCCGTCGGCGAGGCCGCGTTCGTCGTCGACGCGATCCTCTCGAGCGGCTTCACGTCGGCGCTCCGATCGGGCTGGAACGCGGCGGCCATCGTCTCCGACGCGCTCGCCCGCGGCGCGCCGTCGCTCTGCCCGCGGATGCGGCGCGCCTACCACGAGAAGACCGCCGCGCACGTGCGCACGATCGACGGGCTCATCGACGTCCTCTGGTACCGCGGCCGCCTCCGCGACCACACCTCGCTCGCGCTCAACGTCCTGTCGATCCTCGTCCTCAATTTCAACCTGAACCACCTCCACACCCGCGTCCCTCCCAGCGACGGAGCGTCGCTCACCGCCATCAAGCTCCTCCACCGGGCAATCGACGCGTTCGTCCCCTTCTACGATCGCACGCTCACCGAGGGCGCGATCCGCAAGGATCGCCTCCTCGACGCCGCCCGCCTCTCGCTGCGCGACGGCGCGCCCGCACGGGCTGGGTAGGGATTGATGGGGTAACGGCACGCCGAGGGCTGAGCGACGGGATCGCCAAGACGGGCCGGGCGGTCGCCGCCCTCGACGGGCGCGGGAGCGAGTGGAAGGCGCGGTCGGATCAGCGCACGACGGCCGCGATGGTCTGGCTCCACTCGCCAGGCACATCCTTCACCGTCTTGCGGTAGCGGAAGGAGGCGCTCGTCACCGGCGTCAGCCCTTTGATCAGGGCCTTCGGCACCGCGACCGCGTGCGGCGCCCACGTCACACGGCGCGCCGGCGGCCTGGTGAGGCAGGCCAGGCTCTCGCGAAGTCCTCTTCCATTCGTCGGGCCAGCTCCGCAACGGCGCCTCGCCGGGCTTCCTCGTCGGTCGTCGTCTCCAGAAGCCCGAGGAGCGCGCGGACACGCCGCACCGATTCGAGCCGCGCCTCGAGCGGGCCGCCCTCGCGTCGCTGGCGGTCGTGGAGGCGACACGTGAAGGCACGGCAGGAGCGAGGACGGCCTTCGTAAATCGAGCAGGCGCGCTGGGCCCCCAGCGTCGACAGCGCCGAACAAGGCTGCTCGAACGCGTTCCCTCGCCGGATCACGCGGAGGTGGTTCTTTCGCGCGCCCAGAAGCTCCTCGGGCTCGAGCGTGACCCGCCCGAACAAGGACCCGTCGCAACAGAGTCCACACGACCGACAGAGGATCTCGAGCTCGGCTTCGACTCCGCTGCGCATGGGCCGAGAAGAGCAGGTGGGACCGGGTTCCGTCTTGAAGAAACGACGGTGCTTCGGGAAGCCAGGTGCAACGCTTGCAGTTCAGCTCGATGAACCGCGCTTCAGCTCTCCGTGGGCGGGATCCCGAGCGGATCCCTCGTCGCGGTGGAGTACGCGGTGGTGCTGCTCCCGCCCCACGCCACGACCGCGAGCACGAAGAGGAAGGCGGCGGTCACATCGCCGAGCAAGGTCGTGACCGTCCCCCCCGTGAACAAGGCGGGAAAGGTCACGCTCGTGCACGGGACGAGCTTCCTGCGGTGGAGCGATGGAATTTACATTCTGATTCCATGATGATCCTCATGTGACGCGGCGCGGCGCGGGACCGGACGCGCGGGCTCCGACAACGGACACAGCGGATCCGACAACGGACACAGCGGATCCGACAACGGACACAGCGGATCCGACAACGGACACAGCGGATCCGACGACGGACACAGCGGATCCGACAACGGACACAGCGGATCCGACAACGGACACAGCGGATCCGACGACGGACGCAGCGGATCCGACAACGGACACAGCGGATCCGACAACGGACACAGCGGGTCCGACAACGGACACAGCGGATCCGACAACGGACACAGCGGATCCGACAACGGACACAGCGGATCCGACAACGGACACAGCGGATCCGTGTCCAGACGCGCGGGATCCGTGTCCGGACGCGCGGGATGCAAGCCGGCGCCGTCGAGCAAACGGGCGCCGTCGAGCAAGCGGCAACGGTAGGTAGTGGTTCGCTCGGGACGCGCAAGCGCCGTGCCATCGGTCCGGCAGAAATCGACATCGTGCCCGCACGGGCCACTGGCCCAGCGCGCAGGCCATCATCGAGGCCGGCGAGCCCCTGCCGTTCGCAGCGTGAGCCGGCTACTCCGACCCGCGCCGTCCGGATTATCATCTCCGGATGCGCGCCCTTCTTCCGGTGATCGCGGTCTTCTTCCTGGCCTGCGGCGGCAACGTGATCCTCGACGACAGCACCGGCGGCACCGGCGGCGTGCCTGGCGCGGGAGGGGGCGCGCCTGGCACCGGAGGGGGCGGCGCGACCGGCGTGGGAGGGGCCGGCGCGACCGGACCGGGCGGAGCCGGAGGCGGCTCGTGCACGGCCCTGGTGGACGACATGGAGGCCGCGCTGGCCGCCGCGAGGAACTGCGACCCCTCCGGGCCTCCCGGCGAGTGTACGTCCCTGGGCGTCGACCTGTGCGGCTGCCCGGTGATCCTCAACAGCACCGGCAACCTCGCCGCCGACGAGGTTGCGGCCTACGACGCCATGCAAGCAGCCGGGTGCTCCCCCGCAATCCCGTGCCCCTCCGGCTGCCCCGCCATGGACGCCATGTTCGGCCAGTGCCTCCCGATCGGGATGGGTAGTTACCAGTGTAGCCAGGGGCCCGGTTGAAGCGCAGGCCGCCGCCTGGATCTCGTCACCGGGCGGCGGCTCCCCCTCAAGACAGTTCACGGAGACGTGGCGAAGCGCCCTGCGATGGGTCACACCCCGCGCCCAGCAGGCGCGTCGCCTGCGGAGGTTCTTGCATGCACAAGCTCGCATCTCTTGTCCTCGTCTCGGCCCTCGCGGTGTCCGCCGGGTGCTCCGGCAGCGTGAAAAACCCAGCCGGCACCGGCGGCTCCGGGGGCTCTTCGCCCACCGGGCCCGGCGCGACCGCATCCAGCGGTAGCGGCACCAGCGGCACCCTGCAGCAGCTCTCGGCCGGCGGGGTCTCCAAGATCGACCTGCTGCTGATGGTCGACAACTCCCGCTCCATGGGCGACAAGCAACCGGCGTGCTTCCCGAAGGCGCTCACGCCCGACGCGAGCGGGCAGGTCGCGTGCACCATCGTCGCGGCGAGCAAGTCCAGCGCGTGCTCGTGCGACGCGCCGGGCCGGGCCGCGATCCCGGCGAGCGACGCGGCCATCGTGGCGGCGATCAAGCAGGACCCGCTCGGCCTGGCGGATCAGTGGAACTGCTTCTGCGAGATCCCGCAAGCGTCCGGCGCAGCCCTGAAGGACTGCCAGACCGACCCGACGCTCCAGGCGTCCACGAACGGCTGGTGCTACGTCGACGCGATGACCGGCGACCCCGCGCTCGTCGCGAGCTGCCCGAGCGCCGAGCCGCAGCGGCTGCGCTTCGCCGGCGCCGGCGCGCCCGCTCCGGGGGAGACCACGTTCCTCGACTGCCAGTGATTGCGACGCGTCAGCCCTCTGACCGCCACGCCGCCACCACCGGCGCCGCCCGCTCCGCCACCCGCGCGCGCAGCGGCGCGAACGAGGGCCGCTCGCGCAGCGGGGCGAGCAGCGGGCAGCCGTCCATCCATGCGAGGTCGAGGAGGCCGTCGTCGACGGGCTCGAGATCCGGCGAACAACGGCGCGCCCTTTGGGGGGAGGGTCGTTTTCCTGATAGAACGCCCCCGATGCGCTCGGTCCCCGTCTTGCCGTTCATCCTCGCGCCCCTCCTCCTCGCCGCCTGCGCCCACGAACCTCCGCCCGCGACGCCGGCTACCCCTCCGGCCCCGCCCTCCGCGGCTCCCTCGCCCCCCGCGCCGCCGCCGCCGTACGGGAGCAGCGCCGCGCTCGGTGGGTGGATTGACGCCTACGTCTCCCCGTTCGGCGCCCACTGGGGAGAGGCGTACGCCGCGCAGTGCTACCTCGCCGTCGCCGACGGCGGGAAGGTCGTCTTCGAGAAGGGGTACGGCAAGGCCGACCGCGAGCAGGGCCGCGCGGCCGGCGGGGACACGCGCTACCGGATCGGGTCGATCACGAAGCAGTTCACGGCGACGGCCATCCTCCAGCTCGAGAAGAAGGGCCTGCTCAAGGTGACGGACCCGCTCCTCAAGTACGTGCCCGAGTACCCCGCGGCCGGCGACAAGATCACACTCCACCACCTCCTCACCCACACCTCGGGCATCCCCAGCTACACGGACGACGAGGCGCTGATGAAGCGGCGGGACCAGCCGGCCACCGTCGCGGACATCCTGGCCACGTTCCGGGACAAACCGCTAGCGTTCGACCCGGGCACGCAGTTCCGCTACTCGAACTCGAACTATTACCTGCTCGGCGTCGTCATCGAGCGGGTGACGGGCAAGCACTACGAGGACTACCTCCAGGAGAACGTGCTCCGCCCCGCGGGCATGACGCGCACGAGCACGGTCGACGCGCCCGACGCGCCCGACACCGCGGTGGGTTACGAGGTGAGCCCCGACGAGGCGCTGGTCAGGGCCAAGCCGATCGACATGTCCCTCCCGTTCGCGGCCGGCGCGCTCCGCTCCACGGCACACGACATGATCGCCTGGGACAGCGCGCTCGCCGCGGACGTGGTCCTCGACGAGGCGTCGCAGGCGCGGATGCTGACGCCGTTCAAGGAGGGATACGCCTACGGCTGGAGCATCCACGAGATGGAGGGCAAGCGCGTGGCCCAGCACTCGGGCGGGATCGACGGGTTCTCGTCCTACTTCGCCCGCGCCCCCGAGGCGAAGCTCGCGGTCGTCGCGCTCTGCAACAGCAGCAACTTCGACGCCGCGTCCATCGGCGTCCCCGCCCTCCGCATGGCGCTCTCCGGCAAGCCCATCCCACCCGTGGAGGAGCGTGTCGTCGTCGCCATGGCCCCAGCGCTACTCCGGAGCGTCCCCGGCGAGTACACGATGAGCGACGAGAGCCGGAAGAAGCTCGAGGGGAAGATCCCCGCCCAGGTGCTGGCGTCGGTGCTGTCGATGACCTTCACGGCCGAGGGCGACCGGCTTCGCTTCAAGCCGGTCGGGCAGGACGCGCAACGGCTCTTCGCCGGGGAGGGCGGGGTGCTCTTCGCGAAGGGAATCGGGATCGAGGTCACGGTCGAGCCCGGGGACGACGCGAGCGCGCCGGCGAAGGCCGTGACGCTGACGCAGCACGGGGTCGCCATTCGCTACATGCGGGCGAAGCCGGAGAAGAAGAAGGCCGCCCCGCCGAAGGGCAAGAAGAAGTAGCGCCGCCGCTCACGGGGCGGCGATCGGATCGCGTGGATTCGGCCACGCTGGAAGATGCCGCTCGTACTCAAAAAGAGACGCGCGAAGCGCCCCCCGCACGTGCGGTGTGCGCACGCCGCACGAGCGGAGACGCCCACTGCGCCCCGTGCGCGTCGCGGATCGTCGACCTGCGACGCGATATCGCCCTGGCACACTCGCTGCTCTCGGGCGGGAGCGCGTCGCCGCCGGCAGCCCCGACGGGCCGGGCGCCGGCGCGAGCAGTCCCGTACACGGCACCCGAGCGGTGCGAGAGAGTAGGAGTCGACATGAAGGTCTGGTTCTTGGCGGTGGCGATGGCGATGTTCGGCGTGGCGTGCGTTGCGGGGGCTCCGTCGAGCGAGGACGAGCAACCGAGCGCGGAGTCCTCGGAGGCGCTGGGGACGGCCTGCACCCAGTACGCGTGCGAAGAGTCGTGCATCGAGTGCGGCGGCGGGTCTTGCCGGGAGAAGGCCGGCGTCGGGTATACCTGCGTCTGCAACTACAAGTGTTACTGACCCCGGAGCCGCGGCGCCCGTGCGCACGGGCGCCGCGGCTCCCTCTCCGCCGTGACGAGCCCCGCCGGAGGGCGCGCGGCCGATCCTCGCGGATTTGCCGTAGAGGAGCGGGGGAATCGACTCGAGACCTGTCCGAGAACGAGAGATCAACGCAGAGACGCAGGGACGCAGAGACGCAAAAAAGCAAAGAAAATCATCTCTTTGCTTTTTTGCGTCTCTGCGCCTCTGCGTCCCTGCGTTAAATTCCGGACAGCTTTTCAGCCGGAGGTCTTCCCCCTCCCCGCCCCCGCCCCGTACTCCAGCGCCCGGCGCACCTCGTGCTCCGCACAGCCGGCCTCGCGCGCGATCTCGCCCACGGTGGGGCGGCGGCCCAGGCTCGCCTGGAGGCGCCGCACGGCGTCCAGCACCGCGCGGATCAGACCCACGTCCTCGCCGTCGAGCGCTTCGCCGACGCGGAGGCCCTCGGCCTCGAGCCGTTCGACGATCTCCTCGATCTCTGCCTGCGTGACCGCCTGTACCCCGATGACCTCGCCGAGATTCGTTGAGGTGTACGCGCCCCGAGGCGCGGTGGCGCTGGAGGAGCTCCTGCACGATGGCGTCGATTGCCGGCCTCATGGGCCGCTCTCTGCCACGGCGCCCGGCCGCGCGCACCCTCCAGCACGCGGCCTCCTTGCACGCGGCCGGATTCGGCGACTACGTTGGCCGCGTGAGCGGAGTAAACCGGCCAGCGGGGCACGTCGCTCGCCGATCGATCGTCCTCGTCGCCTGCCTCGGGGTCGCGCTCGCCGCGTGCCATCGGCCCAGCGCGAAGAGCGAGCCGACGCCCGACGCGGGGCCGCCCGCGCGCGACGCGGGCCCGCCCGCGGTCGTCCGCTGCGCGGTGATCGGGGGCATGGTGACCTCCGGCCTCTGGACGGCGCTGGCGGCGCGCTACGAGGCGGAGACCGGCGCGAAGGTCGAGCTGACCGCCTCGGGCAACAAGCGCGTGATCATCGACCCGGTGCGGCGCGGCGACGTGGACCTCATCACCATGCACGCCGCCGACGAGATGGTGAACCTCGTCGCGGACGGGTACACGGTCGATCCACAGCCCTGGGCGCGCAACGATCAGGTCATCGTCGGGCCGAGCGACGACCCGGCGCACGTTCGCGGCACGACGGACGCGGCCGCCGCGCTCGCGAAGATTGTCGCGTCGAAGAGCGCCTTCGTCGCGCACCGCGGCAACGGCTCGACCCAGCTCCTCCGCGAGCTGCTCGACGACGCGCACGTCGCCCTCGACGAAGGCCGGACCTACCGCCTGAAGCCGTCCGACAATCACGAGGACGTCCTCGAGCTGGCCTCGCAGAAGCACGCGTACAGCCTCGTCGGCCGCATCCCGTTCAAGATCGGCAAGATGCAGGGCAAGGGCATGGAGATCCTCGTGCAGGGCGACAAGAGGCTCGAGCGGCCCTACCTCGTCGCCGTCGCGAATCCGAGGCGGTGGCCCGGCGCGCACGTCGAGGCCGCGCGGCGCTTCGTCGCGTACCTCCGCTCGCCGGCGACGCAGGCGTGGCTCGCGACGTACACGAGCCCGACCTTCGGAGGCGACGCGCCGTTCTTCCCCGTCGTCGTCCCCGGCGACGACGCGGGGCTCTCGCGCCGTAGGTCAGCGGTAGTCCCACGAGAGCCCCGCGAAGATTCGCGGGGGCGCGCCGATGAAGATCCCGTCGGGCCGCCGGCTCTCGACGTGGACGTCGTTCAGGAGGTTCTTCGCCGCGAGGTGGATTGTGAGGCGCGTGTGCGGCTCGCGGTAGCGGGCGCCGAAATCGACGATGCTGTAAGGGGCGAGGCGGCCGACGCGGCCCGTGACGTCGGGCGCGACGGTGGCGGCGTCGTCCGAGAACTGCTCGCTCACGAAGCTCCACGAGAGCTCGGCGCCGACGCCGATGGGGTGCTCGACGTCGAGCGTCGCCGACGCGGTGTGCTGGGGCGCGTAGGGCAGCGGGCCACCGGAATTCGGTCCCTGGGCGAACCAGGCGCGCACGTACGTGTAGCGGACCGCGAGGTCGATGGTCGTCGCGAGGTGGAGCGCCTGCCCGGGCGAGATTGAGAGCGCGGTCTCGACGCCGGCGTGGCGCGTGGCGCCGCCGTCCGCGAGCCCGGCGCCGTCCGGGCCGCCGGCCCCCGAGGGGAGCACCTCGTTCGAGTAGACCATGAGGAAGCCCGTCGCCTCCCCGCTGATCCAGCGCCGGGGCGCGGCGCGGACGCCGAGCTCGTAGTTGACGCTGCGCTCCGCCGAGATGTGCTGGTCCTGCCCCGTGGTGGCCACCGCGATGTCCACCCTCGGCGGCGCGAAGCCCAGGTGCGCGCCCGCGAACGCGTACACCGCGCTCGGGCCCGCGCGGAGCCCGATGCCGGGGATCACGGCGGTGGTGCTGCTCGACCCCGCGATCGCGACGTCGCTCGGCCCCGTCGCGCCCACGATGCGCCCGATGTCCCGCTGGTAGTCGACGTGCTCGACGCGCACGCCCGGCAGCGCGTGCAGATCGTCGCGGAAGCGGATGTCGTCGGCGACGTAGCCCGCGACGGCCAGGGAGGTGTGCGTCTCGTCGAGGACGAGGTTGCCCGCGTCGGAGGTCGGGGTCGTGCCCGCGCGCTGCTGCCGGTGGCCGCTCTCGTAGAGGAGGCGGAGGCCGGCGTCGATCGTCTGCTCCACGCCGCCGGTGCGCAGGTGGGCGGTGACCTTCGGCTCGACGCCGGCCACGTCGAACGTGCGGTCCGGGATGGAGGTCGTGTCGCGGAAGAAGAGGGCGCCGCCGGGCACCGACGTGTCGCCCACGATGCGGTCGTACGCGACCCCCGGCACCATCTCGCGGTCGTAGTCCTGCCGGCGCCAGAGGCGGCTGGTCGTGTACGCGTACGCGAGCGTGCGGAGCGACACGTCGTCGGTGATCTGCTGGGTGTGGACGAGCGAGGCCTCCAGCCGCTGCGCGTGGACCCAGTTGTTGGGCGTGAACGTCGGCCTGAGCGGGTCCGCGAGGAACATCGGCTGCGTGAGCCCGACCTCGGTCGATGTCGCGGCCTCGTCGTGGAAGCCGAGCTTGAGGACCAGCTCGCCGCGCTTGCCCGTCGCGAGCGCCCCCTTGGCCAGCACGTCGTCGGCGCGGAAGGGCTCGCCGCGGAAGCTGTCGCCCTGCTCGTGGAGGACCTGCACCACCCAGCGCGCGCTGCCGTACGCGTCCCCGTAGCGCGCGAGGTAGCGCGCGTAGCCGTTCTCGCCGCCGGTGACGTCGAGCTTCGCCTCCGTGTGGTCGGGGACGGCGAGGGTGACGAAGTTGATGACGCCCGCCGTGGTCTGCGGCCCGAAGAGGATGTTCCCGCTCCCCTTGACCACCTCGATCGCGCGCGCCCGCTCGATGACCGGCGCGAAGTAGAGCTCGGGCTCCGCGTACGGGTTGACCGTGAGCGGCACGCCGTCCTCGAGGAGCAGCACGCTCCGGCCGCGCATGGCGTCGATGCCGCGCACGGTCAGATTGAAGCGGAGCCCGGCGCTGGGATCCTCCCGGACCACGATGCCGGGGACGCGCCGGAGCACCTCCGCGGCGTCCTGTGGGTCGGCCCGCTGGATCTCCTTCTCTCCCACGACCGTCCCGGAGCCAGGGACACTGCCGAGCGCCTCCGGGCGCTCTCCGATCACCTGCACTTCGAGGGCGCGCGGCGGCTCGGGGCCGTCGGCGCGCGCCGTGCGCGCAGGAAGAGCCAGCGACGCCGCCGTCACGGCAGCGAGCGCCGCCCGCCGCATCACGGCGCCCTGCACACCCCCTGCGGGTTGCAGCCCACGGAGGGCGGCGGGCAGTCGGCGTCGGTCGTGCACATCTTGTCGCAGTGGGGCCCCTTCGTGGGGAACATCCAGCAGAGCCCCGTCTCGCACTGCGCGTTGGTCGTGCAGGGCGACATGAAGGGCAGGAGCCCTCCAGCTCCGCCCGCGCCGCCGGCGCTGCTCGAGCTTGGAGCCCCGCCGGAGCCCGCGCTGCTCGCCGCCCCTCCCCCGCTCCCGGCGGTGGTCGCCGTCGTGCCCCCGGTGCCCGACGCGCTCGTCGCCCCCGCCCCGCTGGTGCTCGCGGTCGCGCTCGCCGCGCCGCCGGTGCCGCCCGACGAGCACGCGCACGCGCCGTACTGCCCGTCGGCGCCGCACTTCTTGAAGCCCTGCGCGGAGCCCGCGCAGGTGCAGGCGACACTGTCCCCGGGGTAGCAGGAGGTGGCCGTCTGGCTGGAGCATGCCGCCGCGGCCTCGACGATCAGCGCCACCGCGACGGCGGCGGCGGCGCGGTGAGCTTCCAGGGGGAACATCGGGAGCCTCATGGGTAACAATAGGGAACATCCGGGAGTAACGAAGCACCGCGCCGGGGTCAACGGTGTATCCTCGTGCCCGTGCTGCTCACGACGAGAGAGGTCGCCGCCGTGCTCCGGGTCCACCCGAAGCACGTCTACCGCCTGCTGAAGCGCGGGCTCCCCGCGCACCGCGTCGGCGACGAGTGGCGCTTCGACCGCGCGGAGGTGCTGCGCTGGGCCGCGAGCGCTCGCACCGACGCTCCCGCGTCACCGGCGAAGGCGGAGAGCCCTGGGCCCGCGAGCGTCGCGCGCACGGCGCCGCTGCTCGCGGGGAACGGCGACCTCGTGCTCGAGGCCCTGCTCGACGACGTGCGCGACGCGGGAGCGCCGCTCCTCGGGCGCGTCCAGGCCGACCACGAGACGGGCCTCGACCTGCTCCGGCGGGGCCAGGTGCTCCTCGCCGGCTGCCACGGCGACGCCGTGCCCGCCCTCGCCGCGCAGGACAAGCTCGCCTGGCTCCACCTCGCGACACGCGAGCTGGGCCTCGCCTTCACCCGCGGCCGGCGCGTGCGCCGCCTCTCCTTCGTGGTGGGCCGGCGCCTCGCGAGCCGCCCCGTCACGGCAGGCATCCGCGCCCGCTTCGACGAGGCGCTGGCGCGCGAGGGCGTCGCCCCCGACGCCGCGCACGCCGGCGCCGGGCTCCACGCCTCGCACCGCGACGCCGTGCTCGCCGTCGTCCGCGGCGACGCCGACGTCGCGCTCGCCTCCCGCGCCTGGGCCGTGCGCGCCGGCCTCGCCTTCCTCCCCTTCGCCGTCGAGGGCTACGGCCTCGCCCTCCACGCGGCGGACCTCGGCGATCCCCGCGTCGTCGCGCTGGCCGAGCGGGCCCAGAGCGCCGCCTACCGGAGGCAGCTCGAGGGCGAGCTGGGCTACGACGCGCGGCGCACGGGAGAGGTGCGGTTCACGCAGGGGTAGCCGCCGGTTGAAGTGCGACGGAGGAGGACCGCGAGGGGGAGGTCCGCGGCCGTTGTCCAGCTGGACGACCGGGGATGTCCAGTTGAACAACCCGATCGTCCAGTTGGACGACGCCGCCGTTCACCGGCCAGCGGCCACGGCGAGGGGGCCGGCGACCTCGGGACGCGACACGGCGACGGAGCCGCTCCTCCGGCGCTGGCCGCGTGCGAGCGCCGAGCGCGCGCACCAGAGCCAGTTGGAGAGGGACAGCGGGCAGAGGCAGACCAGCGAGTCTCCCTCGACCTGACGGGGGTTGCGCTCGCGGTAGAAGCGAACGGCCGGGCCCACGACCGGGTGCGCAAGGACGCGCGGATCGTCGTCGACGACGCCCTCGCGGTAGCGGGAGGCGCCCTTGCGACGGAGCACGCCCGCCTCCGGATTCCCACGAGGGGTCGTCGAGCGCGCGCATGGCCGCCTCGACGATGGCCTGCTCGCGCGGCGGAACGGCCTCGCCCTGCCGGGGCCAGAAGGTCTCGAAGTTCTTCACCAGGAGCAGGTAGCTGTGGAAGGTCGACGCGGTGAACAGCCAGTACACGGGACGAAAGGGGTGCCTCGCCCGATAGCGGAGGAAGCAGCGCAGGCCGGCGCGCTGCGTGAGGTTCGAGCCGCGGACCTCGGGGTCGTACACCGCCCAGTGCGTGTAGAGGAGCGCATGCGTTCGCCCCTCGTGCTCCACCTCGATGACGTCGACCGCGCCGAAGGCGACGATCTCGTTCGTGGGCAGGTAGCCGAGGAAGACCTCTCCAACCGCCGCGAGCTTGGCCTCGAAGGCGCTCCGGTCGCGCTGGACCGAGCGATCGAGCAGCGACCAGATGGCGTCACGCTCCTCCGCGGTCAGCGTCGCGGGCCGCCGGTAGGCGAGGCGGACGCGCGGCCGGCCTTCGGCGGAGCGGGAAGCGTGGGTCTCGGACACGCGGAGAGCATCTGCGTCGGCCATGGGAATCCTCGGGCGTGGTGGTGAGCGGCGCCGATCTGCTCATGCACTCGGCGTGCCACGTCCCATGCGAGCCGCGCCCCGCGCTTCGCCCGAGAAAGCGACCCCGCGAGGCATCCGGGCTGGTGGCTCGCGCCTCCAGGCGGCGGTTGCAACCAGCAGGTCGCCTTCCGGTGACGCGCTCTCGACGCGACATTGTCGCTTCCGCCGAGGCCCGGAAGACGATCGGCAAGACGCCGAGAGGTCGCGACACCCAACGAGGGCGTGCAGCCGACCGGCCCTTCACCCCCCCGTGCGGGCCCGGATGAACGCCCCGACCTTCTCCACCGCGGCCCTCGCCTCGGCCAGCATCGGGAAGCTGTGCCAGACGTGGATCATGTCGTCCCACACCTCCAGCGTCACGTCGACGCCGGCGGCGCGGGCGCGCTCGGCGAAGCGGGTGCCGTCGTCCATGATGATCTCGGCCGTGCCGACGTGGACGAGGAAGGGCGGCAGGCCCGCGAGGTCCGCGTGGATGGGCGAGGCGCGCCCGTCGCGCGGATTCGCACCCGCGAGGTAGAGGCGCGCCGTCTCGTGGAGGCCCTTCTCGGTGAGCATCGGGTCGCGCGCGGCGTGGGCCTTGACCGAGACGCCCGTCCCCTCGAGATCGAGCCAGGGCGAGAGGCAGACGGCCGCGGCGGGGAGCGGGTCGCCGGCGTCGCGGAGCGTGAGGAGCGTGGCGACGGTGAGCCCACCGCCGGCCGAGTCGCCCGCGACGCAGAGCTTCGCGGGCGCGTAGCCCTGGGCGAGGATCGCGCGGTAGGCGGCGGCGGCGTCCTCGATGGCCGCCGGGAAGGGGTGCTCGGGCGCGAGGCGGTAGTCGAGGAGGAAGACGTCGGCGCCGGAGGCGAGGGCGATGCGCGCGGCGAGGCTCCTGTGGGTCCGGATGGACCCGATGCAGTAGGCGCCGCCGTGGAGGTAGAGCACGGCGCGGCTCCCGTCGCCGCCGGGGGCGCGCAGCCGCTCGGCGGGCCGCCCGGCGAGGGTGATCTCCTCGCGCGCGACGCTGTCGGGGACAGGGAGCATGCCCATGCTCATCTCGAAGCCGAGCCGGAGCTGCTCGATGGAGATGTCGACGGGGATGGGGCGGGCGCGGAGGATGGCGATGATCTGGTCGAGCTCGGGGCTGGGCATGCCGGCGAGCGTAGGCCAACGCGCGCGCGGGGGCGATGGCCTCAGCCCAGGTACCGCTCCCCCGAGTCGGCCAGCACCGTCACGACGTTCCCCTTCACCCGCCGCGCCACGTCGACCGCGACGTGTACGTTCGCGCCCGAGCTGGCCCCCACGAGCAGCCCCTCCTCGCGGGCGAGGCGCCGCATCATCCGCTCGGCGGCGACGTCGGAGACGGTGATCACCTCGTCGATGAGCGATCGGTCGAGGACCTTGGGGACGAAGCCCGCGCCCAGGCCCTGGATGCCGTGCAGGCCGGGCGACCCGCCCGAGAGGACGGCGCTCCGCGCGGGCTCGACGGCGACGATGTGCACCGCGGCGCCGAGCGCCCGGCGGAAGACGCGCCCGCAGCCGGTGAGGGTGCCGCCCGTACCCACGCCGGCGACGAAGGCGGCGAGCGCACCCCCCGTCTGCTCGAGGATCTCGGGCGCGGTCGTCTTCTCGTGGGCCTCCGGGTTGTGGGGGTTCTCGAACTGGCGGCTCATCCAGGCGCCGGGCGTCGCCTCGTGGATCTCCTTCGCCTTCTCGACGGCCCCGGCCATCCCCGCCTCCGCGTTCGTCAGGACCACCTCGGCCCCGTAGCCGCGCAGGATGGCGCGCCGCTCGCGGCTCATGTCCTCGGGCATCACGACGATGCAGCGGTAGCCGCGGACCGCGGCGACCATCGCCAGCGAGATGCCGGTGTTGCCGCTCGTCGCCTCGACGATGGTGGCGCCGGGGCGGAGCTTCTTCTCCTGCTCGGCGGCCGTCACCATCCGGAGCGCGGCGCGGTCCTTGACGCTGCCCCCGGGGTTCTTCGCCTCGAGCTTGCCCCACACGACGCCGCCGCCCGCCGGCGAGAGGCGCGAGAGGCGCACGAGGGGGGTGCCGCCGACGAGGGCGAGGGCGTCGGCGGCCGAGACGGCGTGCGAGGCGGGAGCGGAGGGCTCGGACATTGCCCGAGCTTAACGCGTGCGGCGTAGGTTTTGGGCTCAGTTCACGGTCGGCGGGACGACCTCTGCGACCGTCGTGATGGCCGCGCCGTCCCACTCCTGCATCGGCGTGCCCAGGAGGAGGCAGGCGGAGCCGTCGTTGTTGTCGATCTGCACGATCGAGCCGCCGGCCGACGAGGTCCCGTGCGCGAGGCCGAAGACGCTCGAGCCGCTGGCCGCGATGCCGTACATGCCGCCGTAGCTCGTGTGGCTCGGGTCGTTGCAGCTCGGGGACTTGACCACCTGGCCGCGGATGGACTGGGTGACGCTCTGCGTGCCCGCGGTCTTGATGGCGTTCATGTCGATCTCGATCAGCGTGTCGGTGTTGCTGCAGCTCGACGTGCTGGGCGGGTTCTTGCAGTCGCGCACGGTGGCGAAGCCGAGGGGGCTGCCGTTGTTGGCGAGGAAGACGATGTCTCCGGACAGCTCCCACTCCGTGCCGACCGTGTTGCCGGTCGAGGAGTCCGACGGGTAGTTGTGCCCGCGCCCGTCGCTGGCAGGCACGGTGCCGAACGTGCCGTGCTGCGTGAGCGTGACGCCGCTGCCGTTCGGCTCGATCGAGTAGAGCTGCCCCGCGGTGTTCGCCCCGACCAGGACCTCGCCGCTCCCGAGCACGCCGGCGGGCGCGAAGGTCAGGCCGTAGAAGACGACGCCGCTCGGCGCGTTGAGCGCGTACTGGGCCGAGCAGTGCACCGTCGAGCCCGAGATTCTGGATCGGGTAGACGTAGTGCGAGCTGATGGCCCAGAGCTCGCCGGTCGAGTTCACGGCGACGTCCGTCATCGAATAGTCCTGGCCGTTGCCGCCGAGGCAGTCGAAGTCGCCTACGTAGACCGGCGGCGCGCTCGGCTGGCTCGGGTTGATCGTGTAGAGCGACGTCGACGTGTGGACGTACGCGCTCGAGACCTGCATCCCGCCGGAGCTCGACGTGGTGCTCGCGCTCGAGATGCCGGTGGCGGTGCTCCCCGTCTCGGCGGTGGTGAACGCCCCCGTGCTGGCGCCCGCGCCCTCCGTGGCTCCGGTGCCGTTGCTGGCGGTGGAGCCTCCGGCGCCCTCCGTCGTGAAGGTGTGGGTGCCCGTGGCCGAGCATGCCGCGAGGGCGCAGGCGGACGCGACGAGGACGACGGTCACGAGGCCAAGCCGAGAAGCTCTCATGGGGGGGACTCCGGGTACGGGGCGGCGATTCGCCGCAAACACACGGGCACCTACATTAGCTCCCCAACGGGGACAAGCCGCGGTCAGCCGCGGAAAGCGAGGCAAATCGCGCGTGCAAAGTTGCCGTATTGCAGCGCTCGACGATGCCCCACGTCCGCCCGCTCGCCGGCACGTTGGCCCCGCCATGACGTATGGACACCAGGGCGACATGCCTCTAGAAGCCCGCGCATGAGCCTTGACGAGAACCTCCGCCGCCGTCTCGACGACCTCGTGGGCAAGAACCACGTCGTCCTCTTCATGAAGGGCACGCGCACGTCCCCCTCCTGCGGCTTCTCCGCCCAGGTCGTGAGCATCCTCGACGAGCTCGTCCCGAGCTACGAGACGGTGGACGTGCTCGCCAGCCCGGAGGTGCGCGACGGCATCAAGGAGTACAGCGAGTGGCCGACCATCCCGCAGCTCTACGTGGGCGGGAAGTTCGTCGGCGGCTGCGACATCGTGCGGGAGATGCACGCCTCCGGCGAGCTCGGCCAGCTCCTCGGCGCGAGCGAGGCCGCGCCCACCCCCGCCATCACCATCACCCCCGCCGCCGCCGCCGCCTTCCGCGAGGCGCAGGAGGGTGAGGCGAAGGGCGACGCGCTGCACCTCGAGATCGACGCCCGCTTCGCGTACGGCCTCTTCTTCGGCCCGAAGGAGCCGAGCGAGATGGCCGTGGAGGCGTCCGGGCTCACGGTCTACATGAGCCGCGCCACCGCCCGCCGGGCCGACGGGCTGACCATCGACTTCGTGCAGGGCCCCGGCGGCGCGGGCTTCAAGATGACGAGCCCGCACGAGCCCGCCCGGGTGAAGCAGCTCGCGTGCGAGGAGCTGAAGGCGATGATGGACCGGGGCGACCGGTTCGAGCTCGTCGACGTCCGCACGCCCCAGGAGCGCGCCACCGCCTCCCTCCCCGGCTCCCACCTGCTCGACGAGGAGGGCCAGGCGTGGCTCGAGAAGCTGCCGCGCGAGACGCCCGTCGTCTTCCACTGCCACCACGGCGGCCGCAGCCAGCGGGCCGCGGAGCACTACCTGGGCAAGGGCTTCGCGCAGGTCTACAACCTGAGCGGCGGCATCGACGCCTGGTCCCAGACGGTGGACCCGAAGGTGCCCCGGTACTGATCGCGCGACGGCTCTTCCCGGCGTTCATGCGGCCGGCGGGAAGAGCGATCGACGGCGCGGCTTCGCGGCCCGCCTCGGTCGTCCTTCCCGAAGGCCGTCGAGCGCCGGCGCACCTTGGAGGATTCTTCAAAAATGTTGCGAGCGATCGTCAAGGCCCTTCCCTTCGTCGTCCCAGCCGCCCTGTTCGTCGCGGGCGCCGCGTGCAGCAGCAGCAACGACTGCACCGGCCCCAACACCATCCCGATCAGCTCGACCTGCGAGGGCTGCGCGATGAGCTCCTGCAGCTCGGACTACGCGTCCTACGGCTCGGCGTGCTGCAGCGGCACCGACGCAAACGCCTGCGAGACGGCGGCCGGCACGCTGGAGCAGTGCCTGCTCACGAACTGCTCGAGCAAGTGCCAGGTCTCGACGTCCGGCAGCGGCACCGGCACCTCGACGAGCAGCGGCTCGTAGGGCGGTAGCTGCAGCACGCTGTCGGCCTGCTGCGCAGAGCTCCCCGCCCTCCAGCAGCCAGGCTGCCAGTCGGTCGTGGAGAACAACGACGACGCCTCGTGCGCTTCCGCGATCACGGACTACCAGGCCTCGGGCATTTGCCGCTGAGAGGGCTCGCCGCCGCCCGGCCCCCCACCGGGCGGCGGCCCCTCCCCTACCCCCTCACGGGATCGTCACCAGCACCGCCGTGCAGAAGTCGCTCTGCACCCCGCCGCGGATCCGCGCGGCCTTCACCCAGAGCTGCGTCCCGCTCGCTCCCGTGAGCACTCGCGTCTTCCCGTTGCCGGGCACCATCTCGTACGACGTCGCCGTCGGCGGGTTCGGGCTCACCTGGATCATGTAGTCCCAGGCGGCCCCCTTCGGCGCCTGCACCGCGATCGTGGCCTTGCCGTGGCCACGCGCCGGGTACCGGATGTCGATCCCGGCGGGCACCGGGGGCGGGCCCTTCGGCCTCGGCGCAGGGACCAGGGGCGTGAGACCCAGGCCGGCGAGATCGGCCGCGCTCGTCGCGGCGTTCCCCGCCAGGGTCGCGAAGTTGTGCAGCTCGGCGTCGTAGGCCGCCCGCGCGACCGTCTCGTTGGCCGTGTCGGCCTTGAGCTGCTTCTTGTCGTTCTCGACGGTGGTGTTGCTCGTGGAGAGCGCGGCGTCCTTCTTGACGAGCGAGGCGAGGCTCGCCTGGAGGGACGGGTTGTTGGAATAGACCGTGCTCGCCGGCGCGAGCTTCTCGATCGACCCCAGGGTGGTGTGGCGGCTGGTATCGGTCAGGTCCTTGAAGTTGAGCGCAGCTCGAAATCTCCCGATGGCCATGGCAGTCCTCTCTCTCCGATGGTGCACGGGGCCCTCGCGGACCGAGAGGACGGCGAGCCCTCCCCGGCATGGGGCGGCCACCGCGTGCTTCTCTTCCTCTCAGATAGAACGGGTACGGACAGGGCCCAGCGGGGACAGGTCCGGCGATCTTTTTTCAAAATTCTTTTCGACCACGTGTAGGACATGTAGGCAACGAGCCGCATCCGCTGGCGGAACACGCGCGCTGTCAGACGACGCGCGTTGCATGACGGCGCCGGGCGCCGGAAGTCGGACGGACCGCTTTGTCCGACGGCGCCGGGCGCCGGAAGTCGGACGAACCGTGTTCTCCGACGGCGCCGGGCGCCGGAAGTCGGACGAACCGCTTTGTCCGACGGCGCCGGGCGCCGGAAGTCGGACGAACCGCTCTGTCCGACGGCGCCGGGCGCCGGAAGTCGGACGAACCGCTCTGTCCGACGGCGCCGGGCGCCGGAAGTCGGACGAACCGCTCTGTCCGACGGCGCCGGGCGCCGGAAGTCGGACGAACCGCTCTGTCCGACGGCGCCGGGCGCCGGAAGTCGGACGAACCGCTCTGTCCGACGGCGCCGGGCGCCGGAAGTCGGACGAACCGCTTTGTCCGACGGCGCCGGGCGCCGGAAGTCGGACGAACCGCTTCGCCTGACGGCGCCGGCCGCCGCCCCCGGTCCTCCGCCTACTCCAGCGTGCCGAAGATCATGTCCGGGAGCGGCGACAGCGACGCATAGTTCCCGGCCCGCATGTCGACGTGGTGCCTCGCGTGCTTCCTGGCCACGAGGCCGAGGTACGGGATCGGCAGGTCGACCCCGCCGTGGATGATGATGTTCACCCACGAGTAGACGAAGAAGCACGCGCCGAACGCGTACACGTGGACGGGCCCCACGATCCACGTGCAGAGGAGCAGCAGGCTCAGGCCCAGGAAGCCCTCGAGCGGGTGGAAGAAGAGGCTGTCGGTCGTCGTCGGGTAGCGGACGCGGTGGTGTACGGCGTGCACGCGGCGGAGCACCGACCACTGGTGGAAGAGGAAGCGGTGCATGGCGTAGTAGAGCGCGTCGTAGAGCGCGAGGATCGCGACCGCCTGCAGGGCGCCGCGCCAGAGGGGGACGCCCGCGTCGACGAAGAGGTGGGCAGCGAAGGCCCACGTCGCTCCGAGGGAGATGGCCGTCGACATCACGGAGCTGACGATCGCGCGGTGGAGCAGCTCCCGGCCCATGTCCTTGCGCTGGTCGTCACGGTGGAGGCGCCGTGACGGCATGCGCGCGTAGGCGAGCATCGTGAGGGCGGAGCAGAGCCCGGAGCTGACCAGCACGAGGGCGACGACGAGCGTGATGGACATGCGGTCCCCTCCGGTTTGACAGGTGATTTCGCGTACCGTAGCGTCCCACACGTGTCAAGCGACGCTCCCCCAGGCGGGCGCGCAAGCGCGCCCTCGACCCCTCCCTCCAGGCGGCGCGTCGTGGTCACCGGGGCCGCCGGGTTCGTCGGGCGGCACCTCGTGGACGCGCTCGCGGCCCGCGGGGACGCGGTGGTGAGCGTCGATCTCGGGCGACCTCCCCCGCCCGTGCCGGGCGGCGAGTCGGTCGCCGCGGACATCCGCGACGTCCAGGCCATGCGCGCCGCGTGCGCGGGGGCGGACGTGGTCTTCCACAACGCGTCCCTGGTCCACACGAAGCACAACCGGGTCGACGACGTCTGGTCCGTCAACCTCGGCGGCACGGAGGCCGTCCTCGCCGCCTGCCGCGAGGCCGGCGTCCCGCGCCTCGTCTACGTCAGCTCGGCCAGCGCGGTGTACGAGGGGCGCGACATCGAGAACGGGGACGAGTCCCTGCCCTACTCGTCGATCTCCCAGGCACCGTACGCCGACAGCAAGATCGCCGCCGAGAAGAAGGTGCTGGAGGCGAACGGCGAGCGCCTCGCCACCTGCGCCGTCCGCCCCCACGTCGTCTTCGGCCCCGGCGACACCCGCTTCCTCCCGGCCATCCTCGCCCGCGCCCGCGCCGGCAAGCTCAAGCTCGGCGTCGGCCGCGACGGCAAGCTCTCGGACTTCACGTACATCTCGAACCTGGTGGACGCCCTCCTGCTCGCGGCGGACCACGTGGGTCCGGGCGGCAAGGCCGCGGGGCAGGCATACTTCGTCACCAACGGGGAGCCGTACCCGTTCTTCGGCTTCGTGGGCGACGTGCTCGCGCAGCTCGGCCTCCCGCCCATCAAGGGCTCCGTCCCCTTCCCCGTCGCGTACGCCGTCGCGGCGGTCGCCGAGGCGTGGGACACGCTCAAGGGCGGGACGCTGCACGCCGAGGACGGGCTCACCCGCTTCGCCGTCCGCTACATGTGCACCCACCACTACTTCAGCATCGCGAAGGCGCGCCGCGATCTCGGCTACGAGCCCCGCGTGAGCCTGGCCGAGGGCATCCGCAGGACGACCGCCGCCGTCGCCGCCGGCTGAGCGTTGCGATACGCTCGCGGGTGGAGGCTCGTCATGGCGAATCGCTCGCTCTGGATCCGTCTCGCAGGCGCGCTCCTCGTCACCGCGTGCGGCGGGAACGTCATCACGAACACCGGCGGCTCCGGCGCGTCGAGCTCGACCAGCCCGACGACGACCGGCGCGGGCGCGTCGGGCGCGACCACCGGCGCGGGCGCGGCGACCTCCGTGTCCAGCACCGCGGCGAGCATCGACGCGACGGTATCCTCGACCAGCACCTCCTCGGGCGGCACGTGCGCAGCCCCCTGCGACCCGGGGCTCACCTGCTGCGGCGGCGCGTGCGTGAACGCGCAGAACGACATCCTCAACTGCGGCGCCTGCGGCACGACGTGCCCCGGGCCCAGCCCCTACTGCCACCTGGGCGTCTGCGGGACCCCGCCCTGCGAGGGCCAGGACTGCAAGGAGACCTGCTGCGGCAGCGCGTGCTGCACGGCGGGCCAGCTCTGCTGCGACCAGTACGGCCCCGTCGTCTCGAACGTGCCGGTCTGCCAGGACCCGGAGAACGGCACGTGCCCCGGAGGCTGCCCGTCCTGCCTCTGCGCCTCGCCGGACACGCCCATCGCCACGCCCTCGGGCAACCGGCCGATCGCCGACCTCGCCGCCGGCGACCTCGTTTACAGCGTCGAGCACGGCGCCGTCGTCGCCGTCCCGATCCTGCGCACGCACAGGAACCCCGCGCACGACCACCACGTCGTCCGCGTCACGCTCGCGAACGGCGCCGTCCTCGAGATCAGCCCCCGCCACCCCACGGCGGACGGCCGGACCTTCGGCGACCTGCACGCGGGCGACACGCTCGACCACGTCCGCGTGACCGCCGCCGACCTGATCCCCTACACCCACCCCTTCACGTACGACATCCTCCCCGCGTCCGAGACCCACACGTACTACGCCGGCGGCGCGCTGATCGGGACCACGCTCGCGCCCTGAGGCGAGCCTCCGAAAGGGGGCGCGACGGCGCCATGGTCCGTGCCGCCACCCCGACAGCACCAGAACGCCGCACGCCCGCCCTCCGCCCGGCTCTCTGTAAGGAGGGGTAGGCAGACTCGCCCATCGACGAAATCCGGGACCCCGATCGGGGAAAGCATGTACAAGGAGGAGGCTGTCGCCCGTGGCAGACCGGGGGATGGCCGGGGACGATGATGGTGGACTGGGCGCAGACGATAAGCGCGGCGTTGCAGGGGCGGTACGAGCTCCTCACCGCGCTGGGGGAGGGCGGTTTCGGGACGGTCTACAAGGCGCGGCAGGTCGCGACGGGGCAATCCGTGGCGATCAAGGTGCTGCGCTTGCCCGAGGGGGCCGCGGCGCAGGCGAACGAGAAGCGGATCGCACGCTTCCAGCGCGAGATGCAGATCTGCGCGCAGATGCACCACCCGAACATCGTGCGCCTGATGGACTCGGGGCACGTCGACGCGGTCGTCTACTCCGTCTTCGAGTTCGTGCCCGGGAAGAACCTGGCCGAGGTGATCGCCGAGGAGGGCCGCCTCGACCCGGGCGAGGCGCGCTACTTCATGATGCAGGTGCTCGACGCGCTCGCCTGCGCGCACACCGCCGGCGTCGTCCACCGCGACCTGAAGCCGGCGAACATCATGATCGTCCCGACCGGCGCGCGGCGGAACGCGCTGGTGCTCGACTTCGGCATCGGCGCGCTCACGCAGGAGGCACGTCACGACGAGGAGAGCCGCATCACGCTCACCAACGAGTCCATCGGCACGCCGTCGTACGCCGCGCCCGAGCAGCTCAAGAACCAGCCGCCGACCCCGCGATCCGATCTGTACGCCTGGGGGCTGGTCTTCCTCGAGTGCCTCACGGGCAAGCGCGTGGTCGAGGGCGAGACGGTGGCCGAGGTGGTCTACAAGCAGCTCTCGCCGGAGCCGATCCCGATCCCCGACGTGATCGCGGACCACCCCCTCGGGCGCATCCTGCGGCGGGCGACGGCCAAGGACCCGGCGCAGCGCGAGGCCGGCGCCGAGCCCCTGCTCCGCGAGCTCGAGGGGTGCGATTTGCGCGATCTCCGGATGCGCATCACGGGCCCGGTGCGGATCGAGCCGGCGCCCTCCGACGCGGCGACGGCGACGGTGCAGTTCTCCAGCGCGCCGGCGCCGGGCCGCACGCGGCTGGTCGAGGGGGAGCGGCGGCAGATCACCGCGCTCTGCTGCAACCTCGTCGCCGTCGGTGCGGCGTCGAAGCCCGCGGACATGGAGGAGCTCGACCACGTGCTCGGCGTGCACCAGGAGGTGTGCGCGGACGTCGCCCGGCGCCACGGCGGCTTCGTCGCGGGCGCGCTCGGGGACTCGGTGCTGCTCTACTTCGGCTACCCGTCCGCCCGCGAGGACGACGCCGCCCGCGCGGCCCGCGCGGCGCTCGCGATGATTGTGGAGGTGACGAGGAGGAGCGTGGCGCTGGAGCAGGAGCGGGAGATCCGCCTCGACCTCCGCGTCGGCCTCCACACGGGCCTCGTGGTGGCGCGCGAGCTGCGCGACTCCGGGTCGAGCCTCGGCTTCGTCGTGGGCTCGACGCCCAAGCTCGCCGCCCGCCTCGCGGGCCTGGCCGAGCCCGGCGGCGTCCTCGTGAGCGGCAGCACCCAGCGGCTCCTGCGCCGGCGCTTCGTCGTCGACGACTCGGGGCTGCGCGTCTCCGACGACGCCACCACGCCGGTGGAGGTCTTCGCGCTGCGCGAGGGCGACCCGGCGGACGTGCGCGACGTGCCCCTCGTGGGCCGCGATCGCGAGATGGAGACGCTCCTCGACCGCTGGGGCAAGGCGCGCGGCGGGGCCGGGCAGGCGATCCTCGTCAGCGGCGAGGCAGGCATCGGCAAGAGCCGGATGGCCCGCGAGCTCGCCGAGCGGATCGGCGACGAGCCCCACGTCTGGCTCGAGTGCCGGGCCACGCCCGACAGCGCCAACAGCGCCTTCTACCCCATCGCCGACCTGCTCGACCGGATGCTCGACCCGCGGCGCGAGGTGAGGCCCGACGCCAAGGTGACCAAGCTCGAGGCGCTGCTCTCGCTCCACGGCTTCGAGCTCGGAGAGGCCATGCCCCTCTTCGCGCCCCTCCTCTCGCTCTCGCTCCCGACCAAGTTCGCGCCCCTCGACGTCTCGCCGCAGAAGAAGCGCGAGCTCACCCGCAACGCCGTGCTCTCGCTGCTCTTCGAGATGGCCGAGAAGGAGCCGGTCGCCCTGGTGATCGAGGACCTGCACTGGGCCGACCCCAGCACCGTGGAGCTGCTCGGCCAGCTCGTCGGCGAGGTCGGCTCGGCGCGCGTGCTCGCGCTCTTCACCGCGCGGCCGGAGCTGAACGCGGCGTGGACGAGCGGCACCAGCAACGGGGTCGTGCAGCTCCAGCTCGGTCGCCTGGGCCGGCCCGACGTGGAGCAGATGGCCTCGAAGGTCACCGGCGGCCGCGCCCTGCCGGTCGAGGTGCTGGACACGATCGCGGGGCGCACCGACGGCATCCCGCTCTTCGTCGAGGAGCTGATCCGGACGATGATCGAGTCCGGCGCGCTGGTCGAGCAGGAGGACCGCTACGCGCTCGCCAAGCCCCTCTCCGAGGTCGCCATCCCCGCCACGCTGCGCGACTCGCTCGTGGCGCGCCTCGACCGGCTCGGCCGCGCCAAGGAGACGGCGCAGGTCGCGGCGGCGATCGGGCGCGAGTTCACCTTCGAGCTGCTCCGCGCGGTGACGCCGTTCGCCGAGGCGGAGGTGCAGGAGGATCTCGACCGCCTCGTCGCCGCCGAGCTCGTGTACCGGAAGCGCCGGCTGAAGAACCCGGCGTACATCTTCAAGCACGCGCTGGTCCGCGACGCGGCGTACGAGTCGATGCTCAAGCGATCACGGCGGGACGTGCACGCCCGGATCGCGGCGGCGCTGGAGGCTCGATACGCGCAGGGCGCCGACGCGCGCACGGAGCTGCTCGCGACCCTCGCCCACCACCACGCCGGGGCAGGCGCGTTCGCCGACGCCGCGCGCCGCGGCACGGAGGCCGCCACCGCCTCGCTCGCCGCGAGCAGCAACGCCGAGGCGACGGCCGGGGCAGAGCAGGTCGCCGCGTGGATCCCCGAGCTCGCCGAGGAGGCGCGCGTCGACACGGAGCTGCGCCTCAACAGCATCAAGTTCCAGGCCCTGATGTCGACGCAAGGCTGGGCCGCCCCCGGCGTGCGCGAGCTGGCCGAGAAGTCCCGAGCGCTGCTCCCCAGGAGCACGTCAATCGAGCACACCGTCTCGACCCTGTTCGGCCTGTACATGCACTACCACGTGGCGAGCGCGCGCGCGGCGAGCCTGACCGTCGCCGAAGAGCTCGTGCAGTTCGCCGACCGGATCGACGACCCTTCCTTGAAGGGCGTGGCGGCGACCGCCATGGCGAACCACCTCCACGCGGAGGGGCGGTTCCTCGACGCCGAGACCTGGCTCGAGAAGGCGTGCGCCCTCTACAATCCAGCCCGCGACCAGCAGCAGGGCGCGGTCTACGGCATGGACTGCCGCGTGTGGGCCACCGCGTTGCTCGCGTGGGTCCAGTTCGCCATCGGGCGGACGACGCGGGCGTTCACGCTCGCGGACGAGGCCATCGCCTGGGCACGGCAGATCCGGCACGTCCCGTCCCTCGGGATCGCGCTGCTCTACCTCAGCCAGATCCACCAGATGAACGGTGACAAGGCGGGGGTGCGCGAGCGGACGGGCGAGCTGCTCGCGGCCTCGAAGACCTACGGCCTCCCCGCCTTCGAGGGTTATGGCGCGACCCTCGCTTCGTGGGCGGCCGGCGATCTGGCGGGCGTGCAGATGATCATCGGGATCCTCAAGTCCATCAACTGCAACCTGATCCTGACCTACTACGGCTCCTTCCTCGCGGACATCGAGGCGGAGCGGGGCAACGTGAATCAGGCGATTGCCCACCTGGACACGTACCTCGCGATGAGCGTCGAGCACGGCGAGCACGCGTTCGAGCCCGAGCTCTTGAGGCGCCGCGCGCGCTGCGAGATGCGCCTCCCGCAACCCGACGCGAGCCTCGCCCGCAAGTCGCTCGAGAAGGCCCACGATCTCGCGCGCCAAGGGGGCATGTACCGCTTCGAGGCCGCCGCGATCCAGGACCACCTTCACCTCCTCGGAGACGACGAGGCTCTTCGGGAGCGATTGAGGCTGATCCACGATTCGTTCCCCGACCTGAAACGACTCAAGGCACAGGAGTGATCCCATGACCATGGAGAACGCAGCCCCCTTTCCCAGACTGCGGACGGCCTACATGCGGGCGATCGCCCGCGCCTGGCACGACCCCGCCTACGAGGCGCTCCTCGTCCAGGAGTCCGAGACCAACCCCCGCGGCGCGCTTCCGATGCTCGAGCAGGACTACGGGTTCACGTTCCCGTTCAACGTGAAGTTCGCCATCAGCCTGAACAACCGGCCGATCTATCAGCCCATCGGGACGACGGGTTGGTACGGATTCCTGGACGAGTTCCGCATCCCCCTACCGGCCAAACCGACGGATCCCGCGCATCAGGCGGCCTCGCTCGCGCTTTACTGTCAGCAGTTCCCGTCCCTGCTCGGCGCGGCCACGGACGACGTCTCCGAGGCGCCCCCGGACTTTGCCGCCTTCGGCGTGATCACCTCGCGCCTCGTGGCGCTGGCATGGAACGACTCGTTCTTCCACGAGCAGCTCTTCAACCGGCCGGACGCCCGGGAGCTGGTGCAGGAGGCGATGAACTACATCGTCCAGTGGAACTTCCACCTGAAGTTCTGGGAGTACGAGGTCCCGAGCAGCCCGACGGTCGACTTCTTCGCAGGCTCGTTCCCGCGGTCGACGATCATCGTCCACCTCCCCCAGCGCCCCGCGGCGCTCCCGCCCCAGGGGATGGGCGTCGAGGCGATCGCCCTCGCCGCGTACAACGACACGGGCAGCCAGTACCCGTTCACCTGCGCCTGACCCACTCGCTCCGTGCGAAACGGGATCGCGATCATCGACGTCGACCGCCACGTCATGGAGCCCATGGGCCTGTGGCCCGAGTACCTGCCTCCAGCGTACCGGGACGCCGCGCCGGACATCCGCCCGATGGTGCCACCGGACGAGCCCATCCAGGTACGCCTGGCCCGGCTGGGAGAGCACGCCCTGTTGCCGACTCCGCCGATCGTCACCGTCGGAGGCAGGCCCATCTGCCGGGGGATGACCGAGGTTGGCTACATCGAGGTGGAGGTCCACACCGGCGAGCACCGCCGCGAGATCGCGGCCGCGCAGACGGCGAGCGGCCAGCTCGCGGCGATGGACGAGTCCGGGGTCGACATCGCGGTGCTGCTCCCGACGTACACAGGCTTCCTGGTCTACGACGACGAGATCGACGGAGGCCGCTCCCGCGCCTATGCGTCCGCCTACAACCGCTGGCTCGCGGATCAGTGCCGCCAGGCGCCGGCCCGGCTGAAGGGGGCCGCGATGCTCTCGCGTCACGAGCCCGAGCACATGGTGGAGGACCTCGAGGCCGGCCTCCGTGACGGCCTGTGCGCCGCCGTGATGCGGCCGAACCCCGTGCTCGGGAGGACCCTCGGGGCGCCCAAGCTCGAGCCCTTCTTCGCGGCCTGCGAGGCGAACGACGTCCCCGTGCTGCTGCACGAGGGCACGCACACCCGCGTGCAGACCGCCGGCGCCTCTCGCTTCGGCACGCACTTCGCCCAGCACGCCTGCTCGCACCCGATGGAGGCGATGATGGCCTTCCTGGCCTTGCTCGAGGGCGGCGTCCTCGAGCGTCACCCGCGCCTCCGGGTCGGCTTTCTCGAGTCGGGCTGCGGCTGGCTGCCTTACTGGCTGTGGCGCCTCGACGAGATGGAGTACGCGCAGCTCCGCAACGAGGTCAGGGGCCGGGTGAACCAGCGCCCGTCGAGCTACTTCCGCCGCCAGTGCTGGATTGCCTTCGAGCCGGACGAGGCGATGCTCGCCCATTGCGTGGACACCATCGGCGCCGACCGCGTCGTCTTCGGCACGGACTTTCCCCACGTCGACCACGACGCCGGCATCCTCGAGAGGTTGTTCGGCCGCGACGCCCCGCTCACGGCCGAGGTGCTGCGCGCCGCGCTGTGGGACAACCCCGCGCGGCTCATGGGGCTGCCGGACGCGGCGCGGAGTCGACCCCTCGGCGGAGCTTGAGCGAGTCGCGTGCGTGGACCCGCGCCCACCCTCGGCGCGCGCGAGGGTATGCGAGCGAATTTGCTGATGATTCGTGCTCAAACCGGCGTTGCGCCGGTCGAGCGCGGCCTCAACACGAAGCGCGGGACGTCCCTTGATTCGCGCGCCTGTTCAGCATAGCGTTGGACAGGATGCATTCGCCCGTGTCGTCATCATCGATTCCCCTCACGGCGACGTCACGGAGCGTGCGGCCCGAGTCGAAAATACTCGGGCATCATTATCATTGCGCGGCGTCGACCCGTGAGGCGAGAGCGCAGCTCCGCGAGCTCGGAGGCTGAGGCGGATGTCCCCGTCGTCGTCCCCGCGCGAAGCATACCTCGAGACGGGGTTCTACCTGCACCCCGAGCCCGTCGTCCCGGCCCCCCTGATCCGCCGGGCGCTCGAGCGCATCCCTGCCTTGATCCGCGAGGAGTACGACACGCGCATCGCGCCCTGGCGGCGATGGAACGTGGGCGATCCCCACAAGATGCAGAAGATCGACCAGGTCCACCTGTGCGACACGGCGTTCTACGTGCTGGCGAGCCAGCCATGCATCGGGGAGTGGGTGGCCGAGATCACGGGCGCCGACTCCGTGCGTGTGTGGGCGACCCAGCTCTTCTTCAAGCCGCCCGGGGGAGGCGATCTCGGCGCCGTCGGCTGGCACACGGACCGCGAGAACTGGCAGTTCTGGGAGGGTGAGGTCCTCACCGTGTGGCTCGCCCTCGCGGACGTCAGCGCCGAGTCCGGGCCGCTGTCGTACGTCGAGGGGTCCCACCGATGGCCCGACGCCGAGAAGCGGGGCGACGCCTATGCCCAGTCCCTGGGCAGCGTCGAAGCTCGACTGCGGGAGGAGGCCCCTGGGCGTGAGTGGCGCACGGTGCCTGCCCTCCTCCAGGCGGGAGGTATCGCGCTCCACTCCGCGGAGACCCTGCACGGCAGCGGGGCCAACACCACGGACGCCCCCAGGATCGGCCTCGGGATCAACGTCCGCACGGAGCGATCCCGCGTCCGGACGGGCACGGAGGACTTCGGGTATGCGTCCCAGGTCGATCACCCGTTCATGTGCCCCCTCATCTACAGGCGCATCGCCTGAGCCCCGATGACGGAACCGACCATGACACCCAGCGTCCCGAGCCCCGAGGCCACGAGTAGCGAGTACATCCTCGGATACGACGCGGGCGTCGTCGAAAAGCTCGGGCAGAGGAAGGCTGGGCGCGAGGGCTCGTTCGTGCTGCCTCACCTGCGGCCGGGCATGCGCATGCTCGACGCGGGTTGCGGCCGGGCTCGATCACCCTGGACTTCGCGCGGCTGCTCTCCCCGACGATCGTCACGGGGATCAATCTGGACGCCGGGCAGGTCGCGACGGCGGAGGCGGCGGCGCGGAGGGCCGGGCT
The DNA here is from genome assembly GCA_963827955.1 of uncultured delta proteobacterium. Classification (GTDB taxonomy): domain Bacteria; phylum Myxococcota_A; class Polyangia; order Polyangiales; family Polyangiaceae; genus CAWHDJ01. The sequence continues at coordinate 1,391,125 of CAWHDJ010000019.1, forward strand.
CGAAAACGCGCGCTTCCTGCGGGCGAGCATCCTGGAGCTTCCGTTCGACGACGGGTCGTTCGACGTCGTGTTCTGCCACACCGTGTTCATGCACCTCTCGGACCCGGAGGCTGCCATGCGCGAGCTGTTCCGCGTGTGTAGACCCGGCGGGCTGATCGGCGTGCGCGAGGGTCTGGGCAGCTTCGGCCAGCTCTCGTCGGTGCGCACGAGCAGCGGAGGCGTAGCTTCTCGGAGTTCATGTGGGAGGTCACCCGCCTGGGCGGGGGCCGGTCGGACATCGGCATGGCGCTCAAGGGGATCCTGCACGGCGCCGGGTTCCGCCGGAATCGAGCCGGGGACCTACGACGAGATCTACCACGAGCCGGCCGACCTCATCATGTTGCAATCGTGGTTCCAGTCGATGCTGGAGGGCTCGCTGGGCGACCGCGCCGTCGAAGGCGGGCTGATCACGAGGGCGGACCTCGCGGATCTCCTGGCGAAGATGCGGGGCTGGTCCTCGGATCCCGCGGCCATCAGCGTCGTTTCATGGATCGAGTACGTCGCCTGGAGGCCCGAGGCCGGCGTTCCATGAAGCTCGCGGTTTCGGTGCCCACGGCGCCAGGAGGAGGATCGAATGAACGATGTAGGAGCGAACATTACAAGGTTCTTCTGGAACGGAGACACGAACAAGAGTCACGCGGTGCCGCCCGAAGAGCCCATCCAGGCGATCAGCGCCATGATGCGGTGGCAGAACGCCTGGATGGCAGCGATCGCGATGGCGTGGGCGAGCGAGGAGGACAAGGAGGCTCTCCTCAGAGATGCACACACGTTCTTCAAGACGAGGTGCGGTTGGGAGGTTCCCGAGGCGCTCGATCTCTCGGTGAGCGACCAGCCCGACCCCAACGGTGAGCGGACCGGTTGGTACCCGGACGGGATCGGAGGAAATCCGAGCAGAAGGGGTGCACCTGGCCAGGACCAAGGTGATCATGTACCTCCCGCCGAAACCGGAGGTGAAGCAGCAGGCCGTGGCGCTCGCCAACTACCTCGCCACCGGCCGCACCTACCCCTTCACGACCTGTTGACGCTCGCGGGCCGATCTAAGCCTCGGCCCGCGCGCGGCGATGCTCAACAAAGTCCTCCAGCTCAACAGCACCTCCGCCTCGCGCCCCTCGACGGGGAGCGCACCTTTCTGATCAGCGAGCGAGAGCACTTCCTGCTCCAGGGGCGCGCCTACGCGCTCGCGGTGCCGCTCGTCGACGGCCGGCGTACGCTCGCCAACATCGTCGCGGCCTTGTACGGACAGGCGTCTCCGCCCGAGGTCCTCTATGCGTTGCTGCTGCTCGAGAAGCAGGGCCACGCCGTCGCCGCGGGGGCGAGGCTCGCGCCGGAGGCCGCGGCGTTCTGGCACTGGCAGGGTCTGGACGCCGGCCTCGCCGCGGAGCGGCTCGCGGCGATGCCGGTGTCGGTCGAGGGCCGCGGCGCGGGGCCGGTCACACGGGGCGCCCGGCGCGCGGGCCTCCGCGTGGAGCGCGAAGCGCGACACGGATCGTCGTGGTCGACGCTACCGCTCCGCCAATCTCAACGGATGGGCACAGCGCGCCCGCGCCGAGGCTGCGCTGGGCACCGTGCAAGCCAAGCGATCGGTCGCCTGGATGGGCCCCATGCTCGGGGCCACGGGGGGCCCGTGCTGGGCCTGCCTCGAGCATCACCTCCGCGCCAATCGCCCGGCGAGACCTACCTGGAGCGACGGGGCTCCCCGGCCCGTTCACGCCCCCTCGCGCGGAGCTACCGGCCAGCGTGGAGGCGGCCGCCAGCTTCGCCGCGCTCGCGTTGGCGCGCTGGGTCGTGGAGGGCAGCGCCACTCCCTCGACCATCACCTCTCGACCCTCAATCTGCCCCGCTCGCCGCCGTGGAGCACCGGGTGGTGCGGCGGCCGCAGTGCCCGACGTGCGGCGACGGCGGATGATCAAGGCGCGCGGCTTCGCCCCCGTGCTCCTCGAGCATCGGCCCAAGCGGTTCACCGACGACGGCGGCCACCGCTGCGTGCCCCCCGAAGAGACGCTGGCGCGGCACCATCGCCTGGTGAGCCCCGTCACCGGGGTCGTGCCAGCGTCGGGCCGCTCGCCGGCCGCGATCACCCTCTGCGGCCGGTGTATCCGCCGCGTACCGCGTGTGCCCCCTCGACGGGGCACCGTCGTTCGACGCGTTCAATCGGGCCAGCATGGGCAAGGGGCGAAGCGCCACGCAGGCGCGGGCCAGCGCCCTGAGCGAGGCCGTCGAGCGGTACAGCGCCGTCTTCCAGGGCGACGAGCCGCGCGTCCGGGCGCGCTTCGCCGACCTCGGGGACGAGGCCGTGCACCCCGACGCCCTCCAGGGCTACAGCGCGGCCCAGCTCGGCGCGCGCGACGCGGCGAACGCCGGTGTGAGCGACGAGAAGCGGCTCGTCCCCCGCCCGTTCGACGGCGGTGATCGACTGGACCCCGGTCTGGTCGTTGACCCACGAGCGGCGCCGCTGGGTGCCGACGGCCTACGGCTACCAACACGTGCCGACCCCCGAGGAGGAGCGCTTCTGCACCCTGAACGCCAACGGCCACGCCGCCGGGAACTGCGTCGAGGAGGCCATCGTCCAGGCCTTCTTCGAGCTGGTGGAGCGGGATGCCGTCGCGCTCTGGTGGTATGGCCGGGTGCGCCGGCCCGAGGTCGACCTCGAGAGCTTCGGCGAGCCTTACTTCGCCGCGCTCTCGGCGCACTACGGGCCATGGGCCATGCCATCTGGGTCCTCGACCTCACGACCGACCTCGGCATCCCGGCCTTCGCGGCGGTCTCGCGGGGCGAGGAGACCGGCGGCTCTGCATGGGGTTCGGCTGCCACTTCGAGGCTCGCCTCGGGGTGCAGCGCGCCCTGACGGAGCTGAACCAGCTCTTCGATCCCCGCGGCGTGCCCCGGCGCCGTGGAGGACGGCGCCATCGGCGACGGCGCCTTCCTGCGCCCGGCGCGGCCGAGGCGCGCACCGCGGGAGACTTCCCGTCGACTCGTCGCGACGATCTGCGGGACGACGTCCGCGCCTGCGTCGCGCGCGCGGACCGCGCGGGGCTGGAGACGCTGGTGCTCGATCAGACGCGGCCCGACATCGATCTCTGCGCGGTGAAGGTCATCGTGCCTGGCCTGCGACACTTCTGGCCGCGCTTCGGGAGCGGCCGGCTTACGACGTCCCGGTGGCGCTCGGGTGGCTCGAGAGGCCGCTCACCGAGGCAGAGCTCGACCCCGTGCCCCTCTACCTGTGAGATCGCATGCGCGACGGCCATCGCATCATGGACGCGGACCGCACGTGATCGAGCCCTTCGATCTCTCGGAAAGAGCGCCTGCCCCCCGAGCTCCAGGGTCATGCCCCCTACCTCGAGCCGGCGACGCTCCCCGGGGCGCTCCCAGAGGCGATCGCCCGTTCCCAGCGCCAAGGCGCTGGTCCCGCTCTCTCCGA
>CAWHDJ010000020.1:0-34154 GCA_963827955.1 uncultured delta proteobacterium
CCGGAAGCGCAGGGCGTCGAGGCGTCGCACGCCGAGCCGGTCTCGGTCAGGCAGACGTCGTTGTCGCAGAGGAGGCCCGAGTCGCAGTCGCTGTCGACCGTACACGCGCCGCCGACCGGGATGAGCGTCGCGCTGGTGCAACCGATGGCCCAGAGCCCGCCGAGAAGAAACGGAATCGCAAAAACGCCAACCTTCATGTTCATCCTCCGATGGGGTGAGCCCCGATGGGGGCCCCACCAAGCAACTGCAAAATCGCATCGGCATTGTTGCGCGGCTTTCCGCTAAGGCGCAACCCTAAAGCGTTCCCCAACGGCTCCCCCGGCACGATCCCAACGTGGTCACGCGGACAAGGCCTTCGGGACGCGGCCCTAAGACATTGATTTCAGGAAATAAACCGGCGGGCGGCCAGCGAGGGCACCAAGATGTCATCCCACGCGTCGGAGTGGGGCTTCATGGTCCGAGCGGGGCGAGCGCGAGTGATCTACGCTGGCGCTCGTTGTCCGCCACACACGCCCTCGATCTCGCCGCCGTCGCCGCGCGCCTCGCAGAGGCGTCGCTGCCCGGCGGTTCGGTGACCGACCTTCCGGGCGACGGGCCGCGCGCCGCCGTCGCCGCGATCCTCCGAGAAGGCGCGGGTGCGAGCGCGGAGGCGTTGCTCATCCGCCGCGCGGATCGCCCCTCGGATCCGTGGTCCGGCCACATGGCCTTCCCCGGCGGGCGCCGCGATCCGGCGGACGCGGACCTTTACACCACCGCGGTACGCGAGACCCGGGAGGAGGTCGGCCTCGATCTCGACGCGCACGGCGCGCTCCTCGGCCGGCTCCCGGCAATCGAGGCGGGCGCGCGGGCGAAACGGACCGGCCTCGTCGTCACCCCGTACGTGTTCGCCCTCGCGCACGACGTCCCGCTCGTCGTCCGCGCCGAGGAGGTCGCGGAGGCGCTCTGGATCCCTCTCGCCCCGCTCGCGCGCGGCGAAGGGGCAGGGACGCTCCCATGGAAGGTGCAGGGCCAGACGTTCCAGATGCCGTGCTGGCGCGTGGAGGGGCGCGTCATCTGGGGTCTGACCTACCGGATGCTGGTCTCGCTGTTCGAGATCCTGGAGGTCGGAGGGCCATGAGCGGGCCGGACGCGGATCCGTCGCCCAGGCTGTGGGCCATCAGCGACGTGCACCTCGGCCACCGCAAGAACCGAGAGGCGCTCGCCGCGCTGCCCTCGTTCGGGCGCGACTGGCTGATCGTGGCCGGCGACGTCGGCGAGACCGAAGATCACCTCGGCGTCGCGCTCACCGAGCTGTCCTCGCGCTTCGCCCGGCTCATCTGGGTACCCGGCAACCACGAGCTGTGGACGGTGGCCCCCACCGGCCGGGACGCGCTGCGTGGCGAGGCCAAGTACCGGGCCCTCGTCGACCTCTGCCGCCGCCACGGCGCGATCACTCCGGAGGATCCGTTCCCGCTCTGGACCGGCGCGGGCGGCCCGCGCCTCATCGCGCCCCTCTTCATCCTGTACGATTACAGCTTCCGCCCGGACCACGTGCCCGCCGAGCGGGCGATCGCCTGGGCCGAGGAGACTGGTGTGCTCTGCGCAGACGAGCACCTGCTCCACCCCGACCCCTACCCGACCATCCCCGCGTGGTGCGACGCGCGCGTCGAGCTTACGGAGCAGCGCCTCGCCGCCGCCGGGGCGGCCCACCGCCTGGTGCTCGTCAACCACTTCCCCCTCGACGAGCGCCTCCTCAAGCTCTGGCGCGTACCGCGATTCTCGATCTGGTGCGGCACCCGGCGCACCCGCTCCTACCACCAGACCTTCCCCGTCGACGTGGTGGTCTACGGGCACACCCACCGGCGCGCCACCGACTTCCTGGAAGGGGTGCGCTTCGAGGAGGTCTCGCTCGGGTACCCCCGCGACTGGGCGCAGGAAGCGGGGATGGCCGCGTACCTGCGGCAAATCCTGCCGGCGCCCGCGAGACCCTGGTCCGAGCCTTAGGCCGACTCCACGTCACGGCCAGACGACGCGGGCCGTGACGCACCGTGTCCAATGGCGTCGACGAGCGCCGAGCGCATGTCGCAACTCCTGGCAGGGTGTACGACACGCGCTGAGGCGCCGAACGACACCTCGAAGTCACGCCGAGACCCCACTGCTGGTGGTGTCCAACCGCCGACGCCCCCACGGGTCGTGGCTCTCACGGTCATCGTGAGACGAGCGAGACTCGAAGACCGACTCATCAGGAGCCCCCGAACGAGCCCCTCGGACGAGCCCCTCGGACGAGCCCGTCGGACGAGCGCCTCATCAGGAGCTTCCGCAGTGGGCTCGTATATGAAAAACAAGAGAGCTCGTGTGAGCGACCATTGACAACCATGGTCTGGTGTGCGATTCGCCGAGTATGGCGAATATCGATGACGAGATCCGAACCATGATCGAGTCCTTCGCAGCGAGCATCTCTGCCGTCGTCCGGCGGAAAGCCCTCGACGCGGTGGCGTCGGCCCTGGGTAACGGCGCGGCGCCGGCTCGGGTCAAGCTGACCGAGCACGCCGGGCGCGCCAGCGCCGCCGCCGCGCCCCGGGCGAGGGCGGTTCCATCCGCGAAGTCTGCCGTCTCCAGGGCTGTCCCGTCGAAGAAGGCGTCTGCCAGGCGGGCGCCGGGCGCCAAGCGGCCGCCGGCGGAGCTCGTCAAGCTGACCGAGAAGCTCGGCGCCTACATCCAGGCACACCCCGGGACGCGGATGGAGGCGATTTCCAAGGCGCTCACCGTTCCCACGCGGGAACTGAACCTGCCCATCAAAAAGCTCATCGCAGCCAAGAAGATCCGGCACCAGGGGCACAAGCGGGCCACCGAATACTTCCCGGCCTGACAGCAGCGGGAGCAAGCGCAATCCGAACCGCGACCGCCAGGGAGCGGGTGCCCGGCACGCGCCGTGGCTCTGGCGCCCGCTCCCGGGCGGGCGCGGTTCGGTATTTCTTTCGCGCACGGCGCGGTGAGCCGCTTCAATCCAGCGGAATCCGGATCACCACCGCGCCCATCGTCTCTCCCACCTTGAAGTCGTGCCGCGCGCTCTCGCGGTGCGTGTTGTGGCAGCTCACGCACGCCTCGGACACCGCCTTGTCCGGGTACACGGCGGTGAGATAGGGCGTCCCAGCCAGCGTCTCTCGACCGTAGTAGGTCGCGCCCGTCTTCACCACGCGCTCGAGCCCGGCCTTCTCCGCCGCCGTGCGGGGCGCGTTCTGCCGGTTGATGGGCCACGGCGACAGGAGCGCATAAGTCACCCCCGACTTCTGCTTCTGCACGGCCTCCGCGCCCATCCGCAGCATCTGGGCCGGGAGGGGCAGCGTCCGATCGTCGCGGTAATGCTCGGTCGCCCGGATCACGCCCTCCTGGTCCTGGAGGCGGTTCACCACCTCACGCGAGTACACCGCCCGGTCGGCCGCGATGACGGCGAATACGGCGTCCGCCATCCTCTCCGGGGGAACGTCGTGCCCGCCCCCCTTCCCGCACCCGACCAGGAGCAGCGCGCCGATCGCCGCGACATGCCCGTTCCTCATCGCTTCTCCCCCCTTCCCGGAGCCGCCGCTCCACCATCGAGAGGCTCCCCACGTGCACCGTGGGGCGCCCGTTGAAGTTGCGATCCACGAGATCGCGGTCGGCGAGCGCATCGATCGAGAACCCGAGCCCGTGACAGGCGAGGCACACCGTGCGCAGCATCTTCTCGGGCGGCCTCAGGTAGGCGCCCTGGTCGTGCTCCACCCGCACCACGGTGGCCCCGTGCTCCCGGACCACGACGCGGGGGAGGTGGCAGGTCGCGCACGAGACGCCGGTGCCCGGCGCGGCGGTCCCGTCGACCTCGCGCTCCCAGAGCACGGCGTGGCGCGACGCCCGGTAGTCCCGGCTGTGCTTGTCGTCGTGGCAGCCGAGGCAGGCTTCGACGGCTGCGCGACGTGTGTCGTATTCGTGCGCGCCGTGGCACGCGTCGCAGCCGAGCGGCACGTCGCGCGCCTCGGGGCGCATCGGCAGGCGCGCCATCGCGGGCACGAGCGGCGAGAGGCCCGCCGCGGTGCGGATGCCGTGCGGGCCGTGGAGGAAGCCCTCCTCCTCCCGGGCGTGGCAGCCCCCGCACGAGGCGCTCCCGGGCTGGTCCTTCCATTCGACCATTCCCGTCGCGCCGTCCTGCACGCTGTGACAGGGCGTGCACGAGACACCCGAGCGCGCGTGCTCGCTGCCCGCCCACGCGCGCACCAGCGCCGCGTCCGCCGTCGCGTCCGCGAGGACCGTGGGGGGGCGCTCCGGCGCCCGCGGCCGCGGCGGCACGCGCGGCGAGGGGAGCACCTCCGGGTCGTGGAGGTGCTGCGCGAGGAAGCCCTCGTAGAGGCCGCGGTTGTCGTGGAAGCGATGGCAGCCGGCCGCCGCGCACCCCGTGAACTCGAAGCCCGCGTGGTCCGGGCGCTCGCGGCCAATGTCCTCGTGGCACACGCCGCAGAGGTCCGCGGGCAGCGTGACGCCGCCCTCGCGCGTCCGGGCGGGCGCGTGCTCCTCGTGGCACGTCACGCACGCGCGCGCGTCGAGGCCGGCGTTGCGGTCCGCGTTGCGCGGATCGGTGAACAGCCGCTCGGGGTGCGAGTCCTGGGCCTCCTCGAGCGAGGCCTCGTGGCAGCGCAGGCACGCCTCGTTCTCGACGCCGCGGAACGGGGTGTGGCACGCGGCGCACTCCGACTCGATCAGGTGGTGTCCCTGCGAGGTGCGGCCCGGCAGGAGGAGCCGCCGGTCGGCGCCGGGGACGAGGTACGGAGCGCCGTAGTAGCCGCCCAGCGCGGCGGTGAGGATCGAGCCCAGAAGGAGGCCGAAGCGCGCGCTCATGGCTCAGAAGTAGTAGGCGCCCAGGACATGCAGCGCGACGAGGACGGGGAGGGGAAGGAGGAGGTAGAGGTGCGCGCGGGTCGCGAGGATCCGGCGCACCTGCGCGGCGGCCGGGTCGCCGAGCACCGTGGCCGCCCCGGCGACGCCGCCGAGCGCCGCCACGGCGAGGAAGTCGACCGCGAGGAGGAAGTCGAGCCGCTCTCCTGCGCGGAAGCCGGTGTGGCAGGCGAGCGCGACGAGCGCGGCCGCGCCCAGCGCGGCGTGGACCACGCGGAGGCCCGCGACGTCGAGGCGATGGAGGTGCCGCGATCGCTTGCGCACCGAGAGGACGAGGCCGAGGATCGACAGCACGACCGTCGCGTAGCCGCTCGCGAGCTTGGTGGTCCGGTGGGTCCAGAGCACCTCGGCATGGAGGCCGCGGAGGGACGTCGCCGGCGCCGCGGCGGGTGCGACGGCGAGCACGGCCACGCCGGCGACGGCGAGCGCCGAGGTGGCGAGGAGCGCGGTCCGACCGGGCGCGGGGGCGGAGAGCGAGGCAGGGATCGAGGGCGGGAGGCGTCCCGAGGGGCGGCCCGTGATCGGGCTCGGAGGCACCGAGATGGGGCGCAGCGGGGGCATCGAGTCGCGGCGGCTCGACGCCGGAGGCTCGCTTCGCGGCCCGGAGAACGGGGGCCGCGAGGACGGCGGCTCTACGCTCGGCGTCGAGCGTGGAGAGAGCGAGGCGCTCGGCGGCGGCTGGCACCAGCGCGCGGACGGCGGGCGGGGGAGCGGCGCGGCGCTCGCCGGTGGGGGGAGCGTATCGTCCGCAGAGGGGGCGCCGCGCACGCGCAGGGTGGAGCCCTGCGGGCCCCGATCCATCGAGATGGGGGCGAGCTCGGCGCTGGGCAGCGTCGCCAGCTCGGCCCGCACGGCGACGCCGTGGATCGCCGCGACGTCGCGTGGAGGCAGGAAGATCGGCGGGCGCGACGAGGGGCGCATGTCGGGCGGCGAGGAAGGCACCGAGGCGCGCAGGTCGGGCGGGGACGGCACAGAGGGGCGCGGAGGCAAGGGCCGAGGGGGCAACGAGCGCGGGGGCAACGCGCGCGAGCTCGACGGCAGCGGCATCGAGCGCGGCTGCGATCGGGGGCCCGCCGTGTCGAGCGACGGATCGGAGCTGCCGGTGCAACGGAGGGTCGGCGGCGGCTCCTCGCCCTCCCGCGTCCGCACGAGCTCCGCGAGCAGGGGCCGGCACGCGCCGCACATCGTCCCTGCGCCGGTCCTGGCCGAGAGCTCCTCGACGGTCCTGCACCCGGCCGCCTCCGCCTCCGTCAGCACGCCGCGGCGCACGCCGAGGCACCCGCAGACCAGCGCCTCCGGCGCCCAGTCCCGCACCGGCCGCGACTCGGACGCGAGCCACAGCGTGCCCGTGCTCCGGAAGCGGCGCAGATCCCAGAACGAGAAGCGCCGCGGGTTCGAGATCGCCTCGCGCACGCGATCCAGGTCGTCCCATTCGCCCACCGCGAGCGCGCCGACGATGCGGTCGTCGCTGACGAGGAGCTTCCGGTAGACGCCGCCCGCCATGTACGTGTGCGCCTGCACGGACGGCGCCTCCTGGTACCGGCCGAGGGCGGCGACGGTCACGCCCAGGAGCTTGAGCCGGGCGGAGCGGTCGGAGCCCTGGAACAGGGCGTCGCCGCCCACCAGGTTGTCGACCAGCACGTCGATCATCCGGTAGCCCGGCGCCGCGAGCCCGTACGTGACGCCGCGGTGCGAGGCGCACTCGCCGACCGCGAAGATGCGCGGATCCGAGCTCGCGAGGTGATCGTCGACGACGACGCCTCCCCCCACCATGGTGAGCCCGGCCGAGAGCCCGAGCTCGCCGCGCGGGCGGATGCCGGCCGAGAGCACCACGAGGTCGGCGCGGACGCGCTCACCGCCCTCGAGCGCGACGGCGAGGCCTGCGCCGTCGCGCTCGACGGCGGTGGTGCGCGCGCCGAGGTGGACATCGAGGCCGATCGCCTCGAGCTTCTGCCGCAGGAGGCGCGCGCCCGGCTCGTCGAGCTGGCGCGACAGGAGCCCGCGCGACGCCTCGAGGACGTGGACCTCGAGCCCGAGATCCATGAGCGCGCGCGCGGCCTCGATCCCCAGCAGGCCGCCGCCGACCACCGCGGCGCGGCCGGCGCTGCGCGCCCACTCCAGGATGGCGTACAGATCGTCGACGGTGCGGTAGACGAAGACGCCGGGCAGGTTCGTGCCGGGGACGGGCGGCACGAAGGGGCTCGATCCGGTGGCGAGGACGAGGCGGTCGTAGGGGACGACGAGGCCCGCGGCCGAGCGCACGGCGCACTCGTCGCGGTCGATCGCCACCACCGGGTCGCCGAGGAAGAGCGAGATGTCGTGCTCGTCGTACCAGCTCGGCGGCGCGAGCCAGAGATCCTCCTCCGCGCGGCCGGAGAGGAGCTCCGTCAGGCGGATGCGGTCGTACGCCGGGCGCGGCTCCTCGCCGAAGACCACGAGGCGGAGCGGCCCGGACGAGGCGCCGCAGTCGACGAGGGCGCGGCAGAGGCGAAAGCTCGTCATGCCGTTGCCGACGATGACCAGCGTCTGTGGATCGCCTGTGTCCCCGTCCATGCTACGCCCCCGTCCTGGTGCTCCCGACCGCGGCGGCCGGCGCGGCGCCTTCCACCCCCAGCTTGCGCAGGTTCAGCTCGACCATCCGGTTCTTGGGATCCAGGCGCAGCGCCTCCTGCCACGCGCGCCGCGCGTCCTCTCGCCGGCCGGCGCGGAGCGAGCTGAAGCCCTCGTCGATGAGCCGCGTCACCTCGGGGCTCGGGGGCGCTTCGCCCTCGCCGTCGGCGGCCCCGCGCAGCATCGATCCGACGGTGGAGCGCGACAGCGTCACGGTGGTGCCGGCGTCTCGCGCCGGGCGGGCGCGCGAGAAGGGCGCCTCGGGCGTGGGCGGCTCGGTGATGCGGGGCGGCCGGTTCGACGGGAGCGGCGGCGGCCGGCTGGAGGGCATGAGGCGGAGCGAGGGCCGGTCTCCCTCCGCGAGCTCGCCGCGCTCCGCGGCCTCGTCGAGCCGGCGCATGCCCTCGATCAGGAGGTACTGCCAGTCTCCGCGGATGCTCCGCTCGACGTCGGGCGGGAGCGGCGTGGTGTAGAAGAGGCCGTTCTTCACCGTGAGGATGCGGAAGAACGCCTCCTCGCCGGCGAGGTCGTCCCAGACCGCGTGGACCGGCTCGCCCTTCTCGATGTGGATGACGCCGGAGTGCGACCCCTCCGAGAGGCGGAGCGCCACGGACTTCCTGCCGATGCAGAGCATCTGGATGACGTCGACCGTGGAGAGCTCGGCGAGGTTGCCGGTGAAGCTGTCGCGCAGCGACAGCGCGCGGAGGATCGCGGCGCGCATCTCGTGCACGTCGAACGGCTTGCGCATGAGCTGGAGGCAGCCGAACGCGTGCGCCCGGTCCTTGATGCCGTTCACGTCGAACGCGGTCATGATGATCACGCGCGTCGACGGGGCCTGCACCGCGACCCAGGAGAGCAGATCCATGCCGCTCTTCTCCGGGAGGTGGACGTCGGTGACGAGCACGTCCACCCCGACGTCCGCGAGGATCTGCTGGGCGATCTCCGCGGACCGGGCGAGGAGCACGTCGTAGCGATCGTTGTCCTGGTAGAGCACCCGGTGCAGCGCGAGGACGATGTTGTCCTCGTCGTCCACGATGAGCACCTTGGAACGCCGCGCGGCCATGTCACCCGCTCCTGGCGAGGGGAAGCGTGAGCCGGACGGCGGCGCCGGGGGCCCCCTCGCGATCCTCGATGGCTATCGACCCGCCGTGATCACTCATGATCCGGAAGCAGACGGAGAGGCCGAGCCCGACCCCGGCCGGCTTCGTCGTGAAGAAAGACTCGAAGACCTTCTCGCGCAGATCCGGGAGGACGCCCGGCCCGGTGTCCTCGACCGAGATCGCGAGGAGCGCGCCCTCCACGCTCGTGCGGATCACGAGCACGCCGTGGTCGGACATCGCGTCGGCCGCGTTGAGGAAGAGGTTCAGGAGCACCTGCTCGAGCTGGTCCGGATCGCAGAGCACGTCGGGCGCCGGCCCGCGCGGGCCGAGGAAGCGGATCCCGTCGAGCCGCGCGCCCGCCGCGGCGCGCGCCCTCGCAACGATCGGGCCGATCCTCGCGGTCGTGCGGCGCGGGGGGCGGTGGCGGACGAAGCCGAGGAGCTGGCCCAGGATCTCTGTCGAGCCGGTCGATTTCACGGAACAAGGCGCTGATGGTGTCGCCCAGGCCCGCCGCCTCGGCCTCGCGCTCGATGGACTGGAGCGTCGCCTTGATGGCGGCGAGCGGATTGCCTATCTCGTGCGCCACCATGGCGCAGGCGCGCCCGACCTGGGAGAGGCGCTCCAGCGCCTCCCGCTCCGCGCGGGCGCGCTCGATCCCGGTCGGGTCCGCCGGGCGCGCCGAGATCGGCGTCACGCGCTCCGTGGACGAAGCCGCCGGCTCGTCGTCCTCTTCCACGTCGTCCGCCTCCCACCGATATCGGCCGAGCCCACGTCGCACGCATACCTCCCCGGAGAGCGCAGTCATCGGGCGCCGATGAGCGCGAAGAGCTTGGACCTGAGCGACTCGGCCGCCGCGTCTCGGGCCTTGGGCGCCGCGCCGAGCGTGCTGAGCAAGAGGCACTCGTCCTCGATGCGCAGCCAGCGCGTCCGCAGCACCACGTCGTTCTCGTCGACCAGGGTCACGCTCCCGGCCGCGCCCAGCGGGAGCAGCTCGCGCAGCCGGTCCGCCGCCCCGCTGACGAGCGACGCCGCCGCGGCGAGCTTCCAGCCGATGGACGGCGTCGCCGTACGCCGCGACGAGCAGGCCCCTCGTGTCCGAGAGCACCGCGGCGCGGCACCCCTCCTCGCGCGCGCAGAGGTCGCGCAGGCCGAGCGAGATGCTGGTCTCCAGCTCGGGCTTGCCCTCCGAGGCGGGGACGTCGTCCACGTCGCACGGGCGATCCATCGCGCGGCGCGCGTAGCCCTGCGCCTCGAAATCGCGCAGGCGGCGACGGAGCTCCTCCACCTCGGCGGCGGCCGCCGCGAGCGCGTCCACGCGGCGACGGAGCTCGGCGTTCTCGGCGTCCTTGCGGGCGACCTCCTCTGCGCGCTGCTCCAGCGTGCGCAGCTTCATCGAGGCCTCCACGTTGGCGCGCTGGATCTCGACGAGCTCGGCCAGGGGAGCGGGCTTCTTGCCGGCGTCGCCGTCGCGCGCGGCGAGCTCTGCCCGCGCCCTCGCGGCCTCGCCGCGCGCCCCTTCCAGCGCTGCCTTGGCCTGGTCGCGCTCCGACCGGGCCTTCGCGAGGTCGGCGTCTGCCTCCCTGCGCTCCCCGCGCGCCTTGATCAGCTCGTGACGCGCCTCCACGCCCTCCGCGCGCGCCTTGGTCAGCTCGGTCCGCGCCTTGGCCAGCTCGACCCGTGCCTTCTCCAGATCTCCCCCGAGCGACGCCGCGCGCCCCTCCGCGGCGGCGGCGCGCGCCTCGGCCGCGCCGATCTGCGCCCGCACGCGCTCGGTCTCCACCCCGTCGCGCCCCGCGTGGGCCCGCAGCGTCGCGAGCTCGCCGGCGGCCGCTGCCGCCTGTGCCCGCACCTGCCCGGCCTCCTCGACGAGCCGCCTGCGCTCGCGCGCCGCCTCGGCGTCGGCCCGCGCCCTCGCGTCGCGCTCGCCCGCGAGCTCCTGCGTGAGCGCCGTCACCCGCGCCCGCTCCGAAGAGAGCCCCACCATCGCCTCGTCGCGCGCGGCGGCGGCGCCGGAGGCCTGCTCCTCGGCGCGGGCCCGCGCCGCGCGCTCCTCTTCCAGCTCGGGCGAGGAGCTTGGCAGTGAAGGCTCGGCGCCGGGGGCGGCACCCGCGGGCAGCGCGGCCGGCGCAGGTCTCGAGGAGAAGCGCCCGCCGACGTAGAAGAGCAGCGCGCCCGAGAGCGACGCCAGACAGATGGAGGGGACTACCGGATCCATGTTCTCATGCCGTCATCGCCAGAGGAGCTGGACGCGTCGGTTCTTCGCCCAGCCGGTGGGGTTGTCGCTCGGGTCGGCGGGCTCGGCGGAGCCGGCGCACTCGATGGTGATGTGATCCAGAGGCGCGCCCGCGATCGCGAGCAGCCTCGTCACCGCCTCCGCGCGCTGCCAGCTCAGCATGCGGTTCTCCGCGAGGGTCCCGAGCCGGTCGGAGTGGCCGCGGACGAGGAGCCTCTTGTCCGGAGCATCGGCGAGCGTGTGCGCGAGCTCCCGCACCGAGGCGAGGGCGTGGGGGCTCATGACGCGGACGTCGCCGAGGGCGAACGTCACGTCGGGGATCGCCGGGGCGAGCGCGGGCTCCGCGATCGGCGCTCTGGCCGCGGCGGCGGCCTCGTCGGCGGCGGGCGTGGTGGCCGCCGGCCGGGCGACGCTCTCCGCCTTCTCCTCTCGGGCTCCCGCGCTGCTCACCGCCGCGCCGGCTCGCTCGTCCGCGCAGGGGACCGGGGCGTGCTGCGCGAGCCGCGGCGCGAGGACGAGGTTGAGCACGGCGAGGTCGGCGAAGCCGAGCGCCAGGAAGAGGCCTGATGCCATTCGGGCGTACATCTCCGCGGCTCCTTCGCGCGGTCGGGATTCGAGCCGCGCTGTCGCGTCAGAGGATCTTGTTCAGCTCGTGAACGCGACGCTTGATGTCCAGGAACACGAGCCCGAGCTTCGCGTCGGGGGTCGTGAGCACGATGAGCAGCGCCTCGCTACCGACTGCGTTGAGGATGACATATCCGAGCTTTCCCCGCACGTAGGTCTGCTCCATCGATCCTCCCATCAGCTCTCCGGCGATGCGCTCGCCGACGCCGAGCAGCGCCGCGGCCATGCCGCTCACCAGCTCCTCGTCGACCTCGCTCGGGAGCAGCGAGGCGATGATGAATCCGTCCGTGCTCACCATCGCGGAGCCGACGATGTCCGGCGACACCGCCCGGAGCGAGCGCAGTACCTCCTGAATTCTCTCGATGCGATTCCCGGCGCTGCTCATCGCCATTCTCCTCCGCTCCGCCTCAGCCGAGCTCAACGGTCACTTGGCAGGTCCCCTCGCCGTTGGCGTTGCACTTGGTCTCGTACGCCTTCGGCTTCTTCTTGATGAGGACCTCGGTCACCCCGGCGACGAAGCCCACCTCGAACTGGCAGATGCGCTTGCCGATGTTGTTCATCCCGGCGCACGTGATGCACTCGTCGAGATCGACGACGAGGAGCTTGTCCGTGAGCTCCCGCGGGTGGAGGATGCCGATGCGCGAGTCGCGGACGAACTGGCAGACCTCGCGCAGGTAGGCCTCCGGGTCCGGCTTGTAGAGCATCGTCCCCGCCTCCTTCCCCAGCTCGCGGCCGCCGTTCTGGAAGACGACCGCGGCGCCGCGGCCGAGCACCTCCTCCACGTATCCGGCGGAGAAGTGGCGAAAGACACGGAAGACGAGGATCGGAATGTCGTTCCCCAGGACGGGCCTGTCCGTCTTGGCGACCTCTTCGATGAGTCCCATGGCACCACCCTCTCGCCTCGCGGCGGCGTTGCCCGCGAGCCTGGCAATCATGACGATCACGTAGAGACGCGCCAATCGCCCGCGTCGCGACGTGGGCGTGCGGCGGACGACCCGGGTGGAATCGCGCACGCCCGCGGCGTCGCGCTCGGGCTCGGATTTCAGGGCAAAGCGTGGCGGGCGGACATCGAGGATACGGGCCGACGGGGAGCGCGCGTGAGGCGCGCGCGGGAGCGCGAATTGCGGACGCGCCCGAGCCCGCCATCATGCGGCGCCCGAACGCGTGACGCTCAGGCGTGCGGCAGGCAGTCCTCGCAGACGAAGATCCGCTCGGCGGCGGACTTCGGCGGCGGCTCGGCGAGGCCGAGGTGCGCGTGCTCGCCGCGCACGAGCGCGCGCCCGCACCTCGCGCACACCGCGTCCTTCGCCAGGGTCACGGGCTGGAAGGCGTACACCCCCGCGAAGTGCTGATCGGGCAGGACGCGCTTCTTCAGCTTCTCCCGCTCGAGGCCGAGCTGCTGCGCGGCCCGCTTGAGCCGCCCCTCCACGCTCTCGCCGGCCGCGTCGGCGGCGTTCACCGCGTCCTCGAGGATCGTGCGCACCAGGTTCGACACCGGCATGCGCAGGTTCTCCGCGAAGCGCTTCAGCTCGCGCTCCAGGACCGCGGGCACCCGCGTGTGGAGCACCCGCTCCTTCTTCACCGAGCCGCCCTCGCCGGAGGGAGCGCCATCGGGCGCGCCCCCGTCCGCGTGCGCGGAGGGCTCGTCGCGCTGGGGGCCCCGTCCCCGGGCACCCGCGGAGGGCTCCTCGTCGTCCTTCAGCGGCGGGTCGGGCATGGCGGTGTCACCTCGTGATACGCAGGTTTCGCGCCTCCGCCGATCCATGTCAAGGCGCGCTCGCCGGCGGGCGAGCTGTACGAGCTTCCAGCAAAATTCGGCCCAAGCCAGGCCCAAGCCGGCCCGGGGGCGGTGCCACGAGCGTTACATGGTGGTCACACGGCCGTCATGCGCATCCGTTATCCGGATCACTGCATGGCCCGCATCTTGGTCATCGACGGCGATCCCAGCACACGCGCCGCCCTCGACCGGATCCTGACACAGGAAGGTCATCATCTCGCCTGGTGCCCGTCGGGCTCCGAAGGCCTCGAAGCCGCGCGCCGCGAGCGGCCCGATCTGGTACTCCTCGAGCAGGTGCTGCCGGACCGCACCGGCGTCGAGGTCTTCCGGGCGCTGAAGAAGGGGGCGAGCACGCGCGAGGTGCCCGTGATCTTCGTCACCACCAAGACCACCGAAACCGACCGGGTCCGCGGCTTCGAGCTGGGCGCCGCCGACTACGTGCCCAAGCCCTTCAGCGCGCGGGAGCTCGCGCTGCGCGTGCGCGCAGTCCTCCGCCGAAGCGAGGGGCTCGCCCGCGCGGAGAGCGCCCTCGAGTTCGGCCACCTGCGCATCGACCCGGCCGCGTTCCGCGCGTGGGTCGACGGCCAGGAGATCGAGCTGACGCTGCTCGAGTTCAAGCTCCTCCTCACGCTCTACGAGAACCGCGATCGCGTCCAGACCCGCGCCGATCTGCTCGAGCGCGCCTGGGGCGGCGGGGTGAGCATCACCACGCGCACGGTCGACACGCACGTGAAGAGGCTGCGGGACAAGCTCGGGCGGGCGGGCGACTACGTGCAGACGGTGCGGGGGATCGGGTACCGCTTCGCCGAAGCGGCGCCGCGCTGAGTGGGGTGTTCCGTCGCGTAGGTGCTCAGCGGTACCGGGCGAGCTCGAGGCGGGCGATCTGGTCCCGGTGCACCTCGTCCGGGCCGTCGGCCAGGCGGAGCGTGCGCGCGCCCGCGTACGCGTAGGCGAGGCCGAAGTCCTGGCAGACGCCGCCGCCGCCGTGCGCCTGGATGGCCCAGTCGATCACGTCGCAGGCCATGATGGGCGCGGCGACCTTGATCATGGCGATCTCCTTCCGGGCCGACTTGTTGCCGGCGACGTCCATGCGGTGGGCGGCGTGCAGCACCAGGAGGCGCGTCTGGTCGATGCGGATCCTCGCCTCGGCGATGCGCTCCCGCCACACCGACTGCGCCACCACCGGCTTGCCGAAGGCGACGCGCTCGGAGAGCCGCCGGCACATCTTCTCCAGCGCGCGCTCGGCCAGGCCGACGAGCCGCATGCAGTGGTGGATGCGCCCCGGGCCCAGGCGGCCCTGGGCGATCTCGAAGCCGGCGCCCTCCGCCAGGAGCATGTTGCTCGCCGGCACGCGGACGTCGGTGAAGGTGACCTCCCCGTGCCCGTGGGGCGCATCGTCGTAACCGAAGACGTGGAGCATCCGCTCGACCTTCACGCCCGGCGTGTCCATCGGGACCAGGATCATCGACTGCCGGCGGTGGTGGTCCGGGTGATCCGGCGCGGATTTGCCCATGAAGATCAGGATCTTGCAGCGCGGGTCGCCCGCGCCCGAGGTCCACCACTTCCGCCCGTCGATCACGTACTCGTCGCCGTCGCGCACGATGCTGGCGCGGATGTTGGTGGCGTCGGACGAGGCGACCTCCGGCTCGGTCATGGCGAAGGCGGAGCGGATCGTGCCGGCGAGCAGCGGCTCGAGCCAGCGCGCCTTCTGCTCGGGTGTGCCGTAGCGCTCGAGGACCTCCATGTTCCCCGTATCGGGCGCCGAGCAGTTGAACACCTCCGGCGCGAAGAGCACCTTGCCCATGATCTCGCAGAGGGGCGCGTACTCGAGGTTGGTGAGCCCGGCGCCCCGCCCGCTCTCCGGCAGGAAGAGGTTCCACAGCCCCTCGGCGCGGGCCTTCTCCTTCAGCTCCTCGACGATCTTCGTCGGCTGCCAGCGGTCACCCGCGGCCACCTCGTCGAAGAAGCGCTGCTCGTTGGGATAGACGTCGCGATCCATGAAGGCGAGGAGGCGCTCCCGGATCTCGGCGGCGCGGGGGCTGGGCTCGTACATGGCTCGGGCTTTAGTACGGCGGGCGCGGGGCAGGTAGCTTCTCGCGGGGCGAGATCTTCTTCTGGCGGGGTCAGAAGATCTTCTCGCGGGATCACA
This sequence comes from uncultured delta proteobacterium, assembly GCA_963827955.1. Lineage (GTDB taxonomy): Bacteria > Myxococcota_A > Polyangia > Polyangiales > Polyangiaceae > CAWHDJ01. The sequence goes on from CAWHDJ010000020.1 coordinate 15,396, forward strand.
AGGTCTTCTCCCGGGACCAGAAGATCTTCTCGCCTGGCGAGATCCTCTTCTCGCCTGGCGAGGTTGTCTTTTCGCGGGGCCAGGAGATCTTCTCGCGGCGCGAGATCTTCTGCTCGCCTGGCGGAATCTTCTTCTCGCGGGGTCGGAAGATCTTCTCGCAGGGCGAAATCTTCTTCTCGCGGGGTCGGAAGATCTTCTCGCAGGGCGAGATCCTCTGCTCGGGGGGCCAGGAGAACTTCTCGCAGGGCGAGATCTTCTGCTCGCAAGGTCGGAAGAACTCCTCGCGGGTCCAGAAGATCTCCTCGCGGCGCCAGGAGATCTTCTCGCGGGGCGAGATCCCCTGCTCGCGGGGTCGGAAGAGCTCCTCGCCTCGCGAGATCTTCTTCTCGCGGGGCCAGGAGATCTTCTCGCGGGGCGAGATCTTCTTCTCGCGGGGCGAGATCTTCTTCTCGCGGGGCGAGAAGATGTTCCCCCGGGTAGATCGACCCTTCCGGCGGCGCCGCTTTACTCTTCCGGGATGCGACGCGACGTGTCATCCCCCTGCCTTGCGCTAACCTCGCGCCCGTGCTTTTCGCCCGCGAGGTCCCCATCCCCCCCGACCCGCTCGCGATCGCTCGCACGCTCTTCGCCACGGGACGGCCCGGCGTCGCGCTCCTCCACGCCGCCGAGCCCGCCGCAGAGCTCCTCGACCTCGGCCGCTTCTCCTACGTCGCCGCCGATCCCGACCAGCGGAGCGCCCGTCTCGACCCGCTCGGCGACGATCCCGACCACTCCCCCACCGCGGGCCCGCTCGCCGCGATCCCGCGCTGGATCGGCGTCGTCCCCTACGATGGCCTCCGCTGGATCGAGCGCGCCGTGCGGGGCGAGCGCGACACGAGGCCGCCGCCGCGCCTCGCGGCACCCGTCTGGCTCCGCTACCCCGCCGTCGTCCGCGTCGATCACCACGAGGGCCGGGTGCTCGTCGCCGGCGCCGACCTCCCCGCCGTCGAGCGCCTCGCCGCCGTGCTGCGCAGCGCGTCACCCCTACCTGAACCGCCCCTCGCGCTCTCCGCGGACGACGCCGAGCCCCCCGCGCGCCACGCCGAGCGCATCGCCGCCGCGCGCGAGCTCATCGCCCGCGGCGACCTCTACCAGGTGAACCTCGCCCGCCGCCTCCGCGTGCAGCTCCGCGAAGGCGACCCCCTCGCGCTCTACCGAGCCCTCGTCCGGTGCGCCCCCACGCCCTTCGGTGCGTGCCTCCACCTCGGAGGCGGCCTCGCCGTGGCGTCGACCACGCCCGAGCTCCTCCTGCGCGCCTCGCCCGGCCCCCGTTCCGCGACCTTCGGAGCCCTCTTCACGGCGCCCATCAAGGGCACGCGCCCCCGCGGAGGGGACGCGCCGGGCGACGCGGCCCTCGCGCGCGCGCTGGACGAGGATCCGAAGGAGCGCGCCGAGCTGACCATGATCGTGGACGTGGAGCGCAACGACCTCGGCCGCATCGCGGAGCTAGGCTCGGTGCGGGTGCTCTGGGGGCCGCGGGTGGTCACGCACCGGACCGTGCACCACCGCCTGGCGCTGATCGCCGCACGGGCGCGCGCAGGGGCCTCGCGGGAGGAGGTGCTCGCCTCCATGCTCCCGAGCGGGAGCGTGACGGGCGCGCCCAAGGTGCGCGCGATGGAGGTGATCGCGGCGCTGGAGCCGGCGCGGCGCGGGCTCTACACGGGCGGGATCGGTTTCGTCGCGCACGACGGGGGGGTGACGCTCTCGATGGCGATCCGGACGGCGTTGCTCGACGGGCGCGAGGGCGAGTACTGGACCGGCGGAGGGATCGTGGCGGACTCGGACCCGGCGCGGGAGGTGGAGGAGACGCGGTGGAAGGCGCTCCAGCTCCTCCGGGCGGCCGGCGCTACGGCTGGCACGCGGTGAATCCGGGGAGCGCGTCACTGCGCGGAGGCGGTGAACGTGAACGCTCCGCACTTGGCGTCCACGCGCGAGACCTGGAAGAGGCGCGTCTCCTGGTCCGTCGGGGCGAAGACGGTTCCACCGCCGAACTGGCACTGGAGGTCCTCGGTGCTGTCGCACCCTGCGTAGGTAATGATCGAGTAACCTACCGAGACCTCGACCGCGACCCCGCCGCTGCCGGCGGGGGCGTCGACGTAGACGAAGACGCCCGGGTTCCCCGGCTCCTGGCAGATGGTGTCTTTGTAGACCCCGCCGCCGCACGTCGTACCGCTGACCGAGCCGCCGACCGGAACGTGGAGCGCGCCCGCGCAGTAGTCGGTGGACGTCGACCCGCTCGACGTGCTCGTCGTGGTGGTCGTCGCGCTCGTCGTGGTGGATGGGCCGGTCGTGGTGGATGGGCCGGCCGTGGTCGTCTCGGTCGTCGAGGCGCCGCCGGCGCCTCCCGATCCGTCACCGCCGCCGACGACGGTCGCGGTGCAGCCAAGCACGGGCGCAAGCGAGCCGAGAAGCATGGTCAAGGTGCACAAGGTCTTCATGAGTCCGCCTTTCGACGCGCCCCGTCCGCGTGCAGGCGGGGCGTAAGCAGGGAAAGCCGGTTCATGGTACCCGCGGCCGGCGCGGGCGCAACGAGGCGCGCGGCGCTACGGGTGGCAGCTGCTGAGGAGGACGTTCGCGTTTCGGTCGGGGCCCGCGCCGGCGAGGTCGAGCCTGCCGTCGCCGTTCAGGTCCGCCACGGCAACCGGGAGGTTCGTGTCGATGAGAAGGTCGACCTTGGGGGCGAAGCTCCCGCCGCCCTGGTTGAGGAACACGCTCACGATGCCGGAGCGGTTGGTGGCGATGATGTCGGGCTTGCCGTCGCCGTTCATGTCCGCGGCCGTCGCCCCGGAGAACACCCCTTCCAGGTTGATGGCTTCGGCCCCGGCGGTGAACGTGCCGTCTCCCTGGTTGAGCAGCACGTGCACGTCACCGGCCAGGTGCGCGACGAGGAGGTCGGGCTTTCCATCACCGTTCAGGTCAGCCGCCGCGACGGACACGGAGTCCTTGTTCATGAAGGTGATCGAGGCCGCGGGATAGTCCGTCTTGGTGGGGAAGGTGCCGCCGCCGTGGTTCAGGAGCACGCTCACGTTCTCGGATTGGGCGTTGGCGACAGCGAGGTCGGGCTTCCCGTCGCCGTCGAAGTCGGCCACCGCGACCGAGACTGGATCGTTTTCCACGTCGTAGTGAACCTCGGGGGCGAACGTACCGTTGCCGTTGTTCAGGAGGACGTCCACGGAGCCGTGGTTGGAGGAGGTCAGCTGGTTGTGGATCGTGACGACGATGTCGAGCTTCCCGTCGCCGTTCAAGTCCGCGAGCGCGAGCCCTGCCGGCAAGATGCCGATGGGATAGTCGACGCCGCCACCGAAGGCGCCGGCACCCTGGTTCAGCAGCACGCTCACGGTGCTCGCCCCCGAGTTGGTGGTGACCAGAATCCGGCTTGCCATCGCCGTTCACGTCTCCCGTCGCGAGCATGGTGTGCGTGTCGTTGTACAAGGCGGAATAGACCGGGGCGCCGAGAGCGCCGTCTCCCTGGTTGAGGAGGACCCCGACCTGGGTCCAGAGGGCGACGACGAGGTCGGGTTTGCCGTCGCCGTTCACGTCTGCAACCGTGACGCCTTGCGGGGGTTGCGCTGCTCCAGTCTTCAGCAGGACGGGGTATTCGACGTAGGGTGCAAAGGCGAGGGGGCCGCACGGGCCGCTCACGGTGCCGCCAGTTCCGCTCGGACCACCCGTTCCGCTCGAGCCCGAGGCGCTCGCGCCGACGACGGTTGCGGCCCCACCGGAGCCTCCCGAGCCCAGGCGGCCGCTGCCGAGGGACGTCTCGCCGCAGCCGAGGAGTGAAGGGACGATGCAGGACGCGACGAGGATGCAGGGTGCGAGGCTCTTCATGATTCCGCCTTTCGGCGCGCTCCATCTCCGGCGCGCAACGGTCTGATCACGGATTCGTACGCGCCCTCGCCCTCACCAGCGCGCCGCCGCCCGAAGGTGCCTTCATCACCGTGCCCATGTTGGAGACCGCGGTGGTGGAGTTGGACGATCCCGCGTCGATCACGTCAGCGTCAGCGTCAGCGTGCGTCAGCGTCCACGTGCGTCCACGTTCACGATGCGTCTCGTCGAGGCTCGTGCTCGGTGATTAGTAGGAGGCGCAGGGCAAGCCGCAGTCGCTGTACCTGCACTCGACCCACCCGCCGTTGGGGCCTGCGACCTCGACCGAGCATTGCTGCAGCGGCTGCTTCGTCACACTCGGCGGGCAGAGCATATCGCACTGCGCCGGGGTGAGCTCACCCGCGTTCCCGGGCAAGCACGTGTAGGCGGAGCCCGCCAAGTTGAACGTCTCCAGCCAATCCTGGCCCAAGGGATTGGACTCGACTGGCGTGGTCGAGGTGAGGACGCATCCACCGCCATAGCACCCCCAGCCGCCGGTGCCGGGGATGCAGCCTCCGGTGCCGCCGCCGCCCGCGGTGGTGGCGGCTCCGCCGGTTCCGCCGGTTCCGCCGCCCGCGGTGGTGGCGGCTCCGCCGGTTCCGCCATCGTCGGCGCCGGACGTTGCAGTTCCGGTCAGACCTCCCGTGCCTCGAAGCCCACCGCCAAGGACAGTCTCGCGGCAGTTGAGGAGCAGCGGGACGGCGCAGGAGACGAGGATGATCGACGTTGCGATGTGCTTCATGCTCTCCACCTTTCGGGGATTCATCCCCGGGTGCGGCCCGGTCTGATCATGGATTCGTATGCTCCTTCGCCTTGGCGTCGCTCGCGGCGTCGACCTCGGCGCGGAGCAGCGCCGCCTCCCGCGCCATCTGCCCGCGGGGCACCTCGCGCGCGTAGCGGTCGAGCAGCGCCCGCGCGCGCCCGGGATCCCCGGCGCGCAGCGCGCCCCGGGCATCGTCGAGCAGCGTGAGCTCGGCCGCGAGATCGGGGGACGGGCGCTGATCGCGGGGCGCGACGGCGGCGCGGGGGCCGCGGATGCGCGGGGAGGCGGGGGCGCGGGTTCCTCGGATGCGCTCGCGACGGGAGCCGGGGCGGCGCGCGGCGGCGGGGCCGGCGATGCGGGGAGCGCTGCAGCGACGGGGGGAGGAGGCTCGGCGCGGCGTGTTGCGACGCCGGCGGCGCCCACGATGAGCAGGCCCGCGACGGCGCCGATGCCGGCGGCGCCGAGCACACCGCCGCCGGCAACCTTCGCCGCCACGACGGCCCCGGCTTTTGCCTTTGCGGCGGAGATCGCGATCGGCGCGCCCGCGGCGGACGCCACGGCGGCGTCGACGGTGCGCGCCAGGAGATCGGGGGCGGGGGCTCGTCGACGGCGGACGCGAGGAGGCGCGCCTCCGGGCTGCCCGGGTCGTCGAGGAGCCGGCGGGGATCGCTCACTTTGGTTCTCCTCTCGCGTCGCGCCGCTTCACGGCCGCCTGGAAGTGCTCCCGCGCGCGGCGGAGCCGCGAGGCGACCGTGCCCGCCGGGAGATCGAGGATCGCGGCGATCTCCGCCATGGTGGCGCGCTCCAGCTCGTACAGCACGAACACGGCCCGGAGCTCGAGCGGCATCGCATCGAGGATCGCGTCGAGGGCGGCGCGGGCGCGGGCGCGATCGATCAGCTCCTCGGCGCCGGGGCCGGGATCGGGGCAGTCCGCCGGTTCGGTGTCCGACACCTCGCGCCGGCGCTTCCGGCCCCTGTGCGTGCGTGACGCGATGCGCAGGGCGACGGCGAAGAGGAAGCTCCGCTCCCGCCCCGGCTCCACGGCGTCCAGCTTGCGGCTGGCGACGATGAAGACCTGCTGGAGCGCGTCCTCCGCGTCGGCGCGCGGGATGCCGAGCCGGAGCAGCGAGCGCCAGACGAAGCCGAAGTGCTCCGTCACGAGCGCCTGGACGCGGGCGCGGCCGGACGCGTCGGCCGGGGCGTCCTCCGGCTGGGCCAGCGCGTCGCCTGGGATCATCGGCCACATCCATCTCCGGCACGCCGCCGTTTGATCACGGAAAATGAACCCCCGCACCGAGGCCGATCGACCAGGTGACCGGGGGCAGGTCCCAGACGACGTAGTGCGGGTTCTTGAAGCTGAAGATGCGGCGAACGACGGGGAAGACGGGCCCGCCCTGCGCCTCGATCACGACGGGGCCCAGGTCGACGGCAGCGCGCGGCAAGATGCCCCCCGCGACCCAGGGGACGGCGGCCTGGCTGACCTCCGCGAGCGATCCGCGGAGGATGCCTCCGCCGCCGATCGCGCCCCCTTCGACGCCGAGGCACGGGACCAGCAAGAACCACGACCGCGCCCGCTGCGCGAAGGCGCACCCCTCGATCCGGGCGAACCCGAGCAGGAACCACGCCCCGCCCGGCCCGACGTCGAAGCTGCCCGTCCCGGCCAGCTCCACGGCGAGGCGGAGCGAGGCACCCCAGCGCTCGTCGAGGGCCCGCTCGGCGAAGATGCCTCCGCCGAGCAGCGGGCGCCGCGTGACGGACAGCGCCGTCGAGACACGGGCGCCGAGAGACCAGCGGGGCCTGTTCGGTGCCGGTGCAGGACCTTCCAGGACCGCGGGGAGCGGGGCGCCGATGATTGCGGGGGGAGGCAGCGCCGTCACGTGCGCCGCCAGGGGAGGCGCAGGTGGCGGGGGCGGTGGGGGCAGAGGAGGAAGGTCCGGCGGGGGCGGCGGGGGCGGCGCCTTCGGCGCAGTGCGGGCGCGCGGGTCGACGGCGAGCGCGGTGATGAGCGCCAGCGCGGAGACAACCTCGTCGCACGGCGCTCCCTCGACCTCCCGCGTGATCGCGTCCTTTCCAACGCCGAGGACGAGGCGCCCACGGCTCACCGCGCCGCGCCGCACGATCCGTGCATTCACGGGGAGCGCCGCCTCCTCCGGCCCGGCGACGCGCGCCAGGCTCGTGCGCCACTGGATCTCTTCGAGGAAGATCGCCGCGCCGGGGCAGCCGGGGGCAGCCTCGTAGTCGACGCGCAGGGGCGGCGGCTCGGCGCGCGCGGGCGCGGCGGCGAGCGCTGCGGCGGCGAGCACCGCGAGGATCGGGGTGCGGCTCACGCGCGGGCCATCCTACAGACCCCGGCGGACACGATCGAGCCTCCCTGCCACCTCGTCCGCGCCGTGTCAGGATCCCTCCGTGCCCCGCGAGCCCGCGCCCTCCGATCCGAACGCCACCTCCGATCCGCCGCCCCCCTCCGCCGGGGCCTCGCTCCTCTCGGTCAGAGGCCTCACCGTCTCCCTCCCCGACGGCACCCCGCTCGTCGAGGACGCCGAGCTCTCGCTCGCTCCCGGGCGGATCGTCGCGCTGCTCGGCCCGTCCGGCAGCGGCAAGAGCACGCTCGTCCGCGCCGTGGTCGCGCCCGAGGATCTGCGGGGGCGCGGGTACAGGGTCACCTGGGCCGAGCGCCGGGTCGAGGCGCCGGTGGCGTTCATCCCGCAGCACGGCGCGCTCTTCGATCACCTCGACGTCGCCGGGAACATCGCCCTCGCGCAGGCGGCGGGCGGCGCGAAGGCGGGCGTGGGCGAGTGGCTCGACGCGGTGGACCTCGACGCGGGGCTGGCCGCGCCGGGGGTGAGCGTCGCCACGCTGAGCGGCGGCCAGGCGCAGCGCGTCGCGGTGGCGCGGACGCTCGCCGCGGGGCGGAGGGTGCTGGTGCTCGACGAGCCCTCGGTGGGGCTGGATGCGCTCGGCGTCCGGCGGCTCGCGCGGCTCCTCGTGACGCAAGCGCGGGAGCGCGGGCTCGGCGTGCTCCTGATCACGCACGACATCACCCTGGCGGTGGGCGCTTCGCACGACATCCTCTTCCTCGACCCCTCCCGCCGGTGCCTCGTGGACGCCGCGCCGGGCCGCGCGGGCCCAGGAGAGCTGGCGGAGGAGCCTGCGCGGCGCGAGGACGTCATGACGTCCGAGACGACGATCTCCGCGCTGCTCCAGCGCGCGGCCTCCCCGGCGGCCAAGGGCGCGCGCCGCACGACGGCGTCCCCGAGGGGTGGCCCCGGCCTCCTGCGCGTCGCCGGCGCCGCGATCCTGCACGCGCTCGACCCTCGCCTCGCCGGCCCCTCGCTCCGCGTGATGGCGCGCGCCGCCCGCCAGAGCTTCCTCCGGCCGCTCCCGTTCTACGGCGTGGTCGGCGCCCTGCTCGGCTTCACGGTGCTCTACGTCATCGCCAAGATGAGCGCGGACCTGCGCGCCGCCGCCGTGCTCCGCCTCGTCGGCGGGACGTACATCCTCTCGCTCGCGCCCCCGCTCTCGGCCATCCTCTTCGCCGCCACCAGCGGCAACGCCGTGAACGCGTGGCTCGGCGGGATGCAGCTCGGCCGACAGGTGCTCGCGCTCGAAGGCATCGGCGTGCCGGCGCCGCGCTACCTCTGGTCGCCGGCGTGGCTCGCGCTCGCGCTCTCGTACGTCGGCACGGTGCTCGTCTTCGTCGCCTCGATGGTGGGCGGGGGGTACCTGCTCTTCCAGCTCTACGGGGCGCCGGACGCGCTCGCCGTGCTCACGTCCGACTTCCTCGACCCGGCGCCCGGGCGCGGGCCCTACCTGGCGCGCGCGATCTGGCTCACGTGCGCCTACGCCGTCGCAATCGCCACCATCGTCGTCCACAGCGGCGTCGCCCACAAGGACGAGGCCGCGCACGTCACCGCGGCCATGACCTCGGCCGTCGTGCGGACCACCCTCTTCGTCGTGGTCATGGAGCTCGCCAGCGTCCTCGTCCTCTTCGCCGCGGTGGGGCGCTGAATGGGGCGCGTCGCAGACGTCCTCGCGGGCGCGGTCCTCCTGCTCGGGCTCGGAGCGGCGCTGCCGGCCGGCATCCGCCTCGCGCGCGGCGGGCCGGATCTCTCGGTCACGCTGCGCGAGGCCGAGCCGTTCGAGATCGCGACCGGCCCCGGCTCCACGCCGGCGCACGCCACCGTGGGGCCGCCCGAGCTGCTCCCCCGGCTCGAGCGCGACGGGACGCCCGACGGCGACGGCCCCGGCCTCTGGCTCCGCACCTGGCAGGTCACGTACGGCCACCGCTGGGAGCGGCAGGTCACGGTCCCCGTCCTCGCCGGCGCGTTCGATCCGGAGGGGGCGCCGTGGCCCTGCGCGGTCGCGCTCCGCTTCTCGCCGCGCTTCTTCGACGACGGGCGGCCCGGCGGCGAGGACGTCGAGGCGGCCGTCGACCGCATCGTGCGCGCGCAGTTCCCCTTCGACGTCGCTCGGCCTGCGCTTCGCGCCCGTCGCGCGGACGCGAATCGCCGTTCGCCCGGAGGAGGGCGGGCTCCGTGTCTCGGGCACCGTCGTCCTCGCCGACGGGCCGAGCGACCCGACCGCAGCTCGTCTTCTCGACGCGCATCCTCCTCGGCGAGCAGGACGGCGACCTCGCGACGAAGATCGACCGCGTGAGCCTGACCTGGAAGGGCAGGACGAGGGAGGACCCGCTCGTCGCGCTCGCGAGCATGTTCATCGACGTCGACGCGCAGGCGAGCGCGCTGCTCGGCCAGAGGCTCGGCGGCGCGCTCGCCTTCCTCAAGCTCCCGAAGGATCCCCTCCCGATCTTCGCCGGCCGCCCCGACGACCGCTTCACCATCCGCCTCTGCGACGCGCCCGAGGTCCACCCCAACGGCGTCACGCTGCGGCTCCGCCTCGTCGGCGCGCTCGCGTCGCCGCGCTACGACGCCGCGATCCCGGGGCCGCCGCACCTCGAAGCGCGGCCAGAGCTGGGGCCGAGCCCGGCCGGGCAGCCCTCGTTCGAGGCGGCCGTGAGCGCGGCCGGCGTGCAGCAGGCGCTCTACGTGCTCTGGCAATCCGGGGAGCTCGCCGCGTGGGGCCGGCAGACGGACGTCGTCGGCGCCCTGCGCGACAAGATCCAGGATCGCGTCGCGTTCGACCTCGACGCCGTGGAGCCGCGCCTGCCCCCCGTCGTGCTGGCCGGCGGGGAGGCCGGCGCGCTGCGCGTGCGCTTCGGCGACCTCGAGCTGGGCCACGCGGGCGGCGGGCGCGTCGCCGCGCACGGGGATCTCCGGGCGTGGGCGCGCGTGGTGGACGGGAAGATCTGGGCTCTCGGCCGAGGCGGAGGACCTGCGCGTCGACTGCGTCGCGGGGCGCGCCGGCGAGTGGCGCCTCTCTCCGTGCTTCTCCGACGTCGTGCCCGTGCTGCGGGAGAACGGCCTCACGAGCGCGGGCCTGCCGCTCGACCTGCCCATCCCCGACAGGCTCCTGCGGGTCGACCTGGTGCTCGGGACGTCGCTCGTGCTGCGAGGGCTCACGGGCGAGGTGAGCGGGTCTCCGCCGGCGCTCCGGGTGCGGGGAGAGGCGAGGCTCTCGAGGCGGTGATCAGAGCTTGAACGCGACGACCGCGTTGTCGGCGGCCACGTAGATCTTCCCCTTCGCGGCGATCGACGTGTTGAAGCGGCGCATGTTGGGGATGTTGACCTTGCTGCCCGGGTAGTTGATCGGCGCCCCGGTGTCGCCGTCGAACGCGTCGAGGTGGTTGCTCCCCTCGGCCCCCATCTCCCAAACGATCGCGTCGTTCTTGCCGTCGGAGGTGGTCACCATCGGCGAGCCGGACCCGCTCGTCCCGCACCACGAGTGCGCGAGCGTGGGCGGCGAGCCAGGGACCACCTTGATCGTCGTCAGATCGCCGCCGCCGCCGGTGGTGCACTGCGACCCGGCCGCCCGGAAGGCGACGTACGTCGCGGTCGCCGTCGTGTAGAGGGCCGGCGCGGTGATGACTTCGTTGCTCGCCACGTGGAGAAGGGCGAGAGGAGCGCTCACGCTGCCGAGGTTCTCGCGGTCGACGAGGTAGGCGTTGCCGTCCTTGCCGAACATGATGGCGAGCTTGCTGGGCGTCGAGCCCGCGAGGTCGAAGACGATCGGCGCGGTGCCCATGTCGAGGTCGGCGTTGTCGAGCGACTTCCAGTTGGTGGGCGCGAAGTAGGCCGTCATCCCGAACGACGCGCCGGGGCTCAGGCGGATGAGGGCGTCGCCGCCGCCCCACGTGTTGCCCGTGAACGTGTTGCCCGTCCCGACGAAGAGATTGGTCCCGTCCGTGGAGATGCCGCCCGGCGACCAGACGCCGCCACCCTTCGCCGCGGTCGCCCAGGACTGCACCTGCCCCGGGTTGCCGATGGGAACGGAGAGGACCCAGCCGTAGTACGGGTTACAGTCGCCGTAGAGGCCGCCGAAGGGCGCGTAGAGCGTGCCGTTCAGCAGGGTGAGGGCGCCGCGGTTGCCCTGCGTGCCGGGGGTGAAGCCGTGGCCGCCGCTCATGGCGACCGCTTCGACGTCGACCGGCCAGCCGTTCTTCGCCAGGGCGCCCGTGTCGATGGAGAGCGCGAAGATCTCGTGCTTCGGGCTGCTCCCGCCGGTGGGGACGACCAGCGCGGAGACGAAGAGGGTGCGCGAGGCGAAGTCGATCACCGGCGTGCCCGTGACGCCGAAGGGATCGATGTTTCCGCAGTTCATCATCGAGAGCGGGACGGGGGTGCCGAGGTTGGTGCTCCACGCCGTCGCGCCGGTCGCCGCATCGAACGCGTAGACGTTGTTCGCCTCGGTCGCGACGATGACGAGATCCATCCCGCCCGCGCCGCCGTCGACGAAGAGCGGCTGGGCGTACACGGTGTCGTTCGGATCGGGGAGCGAGGGCTTGAACCCCGTGTCCTGGTCGAGGCCCGACGCCACGGCCGACTTGGTGAGCGTGGGCTCGACGTAGAGGCCGTCCCGGCTCGGGTTCTTGTGGTGCGTGAGCACCGAGTCGCCGGGCATCGGCGTGCCGCTGCTGCTCGTGGTGCTCGAGCTCGTGGTGCTCGTGGTCGTGGGGCTCGAGCTCGTGGTGCTCGAGCTCGTGGTGCTCGTGGTGCTCGTGGTGCTCGTCGCGCCGCTGCCCGTGTTGCTCGACGTCGGGTTGCCGCCGCCCGTGCCGGTGCCGTTGCTCCCCTTGCTGCTCCCGCACGCGGCGAGCAGCCCCGCCGCGACCAGCGTCGACGCCGAAACCCCCGCACCCAGCCAGCCGATGAACCCTCGTCGCATGGCGCACCTCTCTCGGCGAAGGCAAGCGATCCCCTCCGCGCGCGCCGCAGGGTAAGCCATCGCCGGCCCGCCGTCTCTCGCCAACGGGCCCGTAGGGCTCCCCGCTAGGGGCTGAATCGCGCCAGGACGCGCGCGCGGACGAAGCGCACGGTCATGCCCACGACGCCGGCCTGGTGGCCCAGGTCGTCGAGGAGCCGGATCGCCTGCTCGCGATCGAAGCGCTCACGGGGCAGGCCGAGGCGGCGCAGGCTCGCCTGCACGGCGGCCTCCGTCTTGTCGGGGCCCAGGAGCGGCGCGAGCTGGGCGGTGATCTCGTGCAGACCGAGCGTGGTCACCAGCACCGCGGAGGCGGGCCCCGAGTCCGACGGAGGAGGGAGGGTGGTCGGCTGCACGACGGCAGGCATCTTCGCGTACGAGGCGCCGCTCCGGGAGAGGGCGACGCGTGCGGTCACGCCGACGATGCCCGCCTCGAGCGCGAGGTCTTCCAGGATCGACTGGACGTCGCTCACGGACAGCGCGCCCTCGTCGCAATGGAGCTTGCGAGCGGTCGCCTGGACCACCTCCACGCTCCGCTCCCAGCCCAGCGTCGGCGCCAGACGCGCCGCCACCGCGCGTACCGCCACCGGCACCTCCGGCCGGCGCGAGGAGAGCGGGCCCGTATCGTCGTCCGACATTGCCACGTCGAGGCATCGAATCACGAAGGCCCGGCGAGCGTCCAGCGTATCCGCCGCAGCGACCACGGAGCACAATGTGCGACGGTCAGCGCTTCTTCTCGAGGAGGCTCTTCATCTGTACACCCTCGAGCCGGTAGACGTAGATCCTGGCCAGGCCCTTGTCCCACAGCCGCTCGGGCGAGCCCAGGTGAACGAAGTGGATCGAGCCCTTGCCGTTCGGGTGAGGCGCCGCGTGATCCTGACCGGGGCCCGTGATCAGGAAGAGGCCGTCCTCGACCTTCACCGCGCGGTTGGGGAGCGGGAAGAGCCTCGGGCGCGGGGCGGCGCGGGCCCACGCCGAGCTCGGCGTGTCGGTGACGACGTAGCGCGAGAGGTTGTCGTCCACCCACGAGATCATGGGGATGCACTCGCCCACGTCGTCGAGCACCTCCGGCTGGCCGAGGTGGAAGAATTTGCGCTGGGGGACGGGCTCCTTGTCGGCGTCCTCACGCAGGACGGTCAGGCGCTTCAAGACGGACATGGCGGGAGCGTAGCGCTACTGCTGAGGCGCGCAGGTGGAGACGCCTGCGCCGTCGATGTTGACCCCGGGGATATCCAGTACGTGCACTAGCTCCGGAGAGGTGCTGCCCGGGGTGTAGCGGTAGATCGTGGTGGCAGCGTTGGGGCCGTTCGAAGCCTGCGCCTGGGTCGACGTGAAGAAGTAGAAGTCGCCGCCCCAGAAGGCGAAGGCCCAGTCCACGAGCGCCTGTGGGCCGCCGGGAAGCAGGAGGGGCTGCGTGCTCAGGATGTCCGCGTTCGTCTTGTCGATCTGGACGAGGCTGAGCATGGCCTGCGTGTCGTCGACGCCGAAGCCGTAGAGCCTGCCGTCGCCCGTCCCGGTGAGCTCGGCGCTCCCGATCACGTGGGAGAACTTGCCCACGGTGGAGCGCTGGAACGTGGTCACGTCGATGGTGCCGAGCTGCTCGGGTGTCTGCGGTCCGCCGTTGCTCGGGTCGTCGCTGGCGATGTAGAGCGTCTCGCCGGGGTCGGCGGTGTCGGCGGAGAAGCCCATGCCGAACGTCTCCCCGTTGGGGCCGAAGAAGCCGGGCTTGTACGCGGTCGGCTTGCACGAGGCGGTGAGGGTGCTCACCCGGTAGAGGTTGCCCGTGGGGGTGAACACGACGTACGCGATGCCGTCGCGATCCACGGCCATCGAGTAGGGCGAGCCGGTGTCGGGGCAGCTGATCGTGCCGATGTCCTTGAGGCTCAGGTCGGGCGGGTAGAAGGCGAAGAGCTCGTTCTGCTCGCTGACGACGTAGATGTACGTGACGCCGGCGTCGGTGCAGTCGTTGACGACCGGCACGTCGTCGGGCGCGTCGATCACGTCGGGGCCCGCGTCCTCCACGTCGGGGCCCGCGTCCGCGTCGGGGCCGGCGTCCTCCACGTCGGGGCCGGCGTCCACCCGCGGGCGCGGCGGCTCCGGGACGTCGAGCCCGGTGCGCGCGCCGCAGGCTGCGGCGGCGACGATGGAGGCGCCGAAGACCGCGAAGTAGAGCCTCGCCCGCGTGGTGCTCACCCGGTGATGGTGTCGGAGGAGCCCGCCCGGGTCAACGCTTGCTGCGCGGGAAGAGGGTGCGCTTGATGGTCTCGGCGGGGCAGCCGTGCAAGCGCTCGAGCCGCGCGAAGACCAGCGTGACCAGCCGGCCCCCGGGCGGGGCCGCGACCTCGCGCACCAGCGCCGCGTCGACGGCGGCGAGCGCCGGCGCTTCGATCTCGCGCGCGAGCCGCTCGGAGACGTCGCGCGCGATCTCCAGCGAGGTCGCCTCGTCCGGCGGGCCCGAGGCGACGCGCACCTTGATGAGGAGCGCCGCGCGGAGCAGCGCATGGTAGCCCGAGAGCCACTCCATCCACGGCTCCTCCGCGCCTCCCGCCGCCGCGCGCCGCAGGGCCTCGGCGCGCCCGTCGATGATTCTCGATCGGCAGCGTGTCCAGCTCGTTCAGGCACCCGGGGAACGCCCGGGCCAGCGCCTTGAAGACGGAGGCCTGCGGCACGGGCTCGCCTCGCTCGCGCGCGCGGCGGAGCGCGGCGAGCGCCTCGTACTTGCCGGCCAGCCGCACGAGCTCGCGCGCCGGGACGGTCACAGCCACCCGGCGGGGAAGGCGGTGACGTCGGCGATGCCAGAACTACCGAGGCAGAGGGCGATCAGCCGATCGAGGCCGAGCGCGTTGCCGGCCGAGGGGGGCATCCCCTCCTCGAGCGCGGCGAGGAAGCGCTCGTCGATCGGGTACACCGGCAGGCCGCGGCGGCGCCGCTCCTCCTGGTCGCAGAGGAGCCTCGCCCGCTGCTCGGCGGCGTCGGTGAGCTCGCCGAAGCCGTTGCAGAGCTCGACGCCGGCGACGTAGAGCTCGAAGCGCTCCGCCACGCGGGGATCGCGGGGCGAGAGGCGGGCGAGGGAGGCGAAGGGGGCGGGGTAGTCGACGAGGAAGACGGGGCGCGGAGAGCGCCCGAGCGAAGGCTCCACCTCGTCGACGAGGAGCCGGAAGAAGCGATCCTCGTCGCTCGACGCCAGCGCAATCGCGTCCTCGGCCGCGACGCCGGCCCAGCGCGCGAACGCGTCGGCCACCGTGAGGCGCTCGAAGGGGGCGCCGAGATCGACCGACGCGCCGAGGGCCGCGATGGTCGTGCCCGCGCCGAGGGCGGCCGCCACGTGGCGGACCAGCGCCTCCGTGTCGTCGATCACCTGCTCCACGGAGGCGAAGGCCCGGTACCACTCGAGCATCGTGAACTCGGGGTTGTGGCGCTGCCCCACCTCCCCCTTGCGGAAGCAGTGCGCGATCTGGAAGCACCGCGGGACGCCGCCGGAGAGCAGGCGCTTCATCTGGTACTCGGGGCTCGTGATCAGGTACCCGCCGCCGGGCACCTCGAACGCGTCGAGGTGCAGGTCGAGGCCGGGAGAGGGGACCACCGCAGGCGTCTCCACCTCGACGAAGCCGCGCTCGTCGAAGAAGGCGCGCACCGCCCGGAGCGCGTCCGCCCGGCCGCGCAGCCCGCGCCCGACGCCCTGGGCGCGCAGGCGCTCGGCCTCGCGCGCGGGCAGCGGCCGTAGCGGGCGCGTGTGCTCGACGACCTCGGCGTCGCGGAGGGCTCCGGCGGCGAGCGCGCCGGCTAGGACGACGAGGTTGCCGGGCGCGAGGGGCGCGTCGGCGGCGAGCGAGGCCATGATCTCGGCGAACGCGTCGCCGACGACGACGGTGCGGCCCTGGGCGGCAAGGATGCGCCCGGCGACCTCGACGCCCGCGGGCTCGCCGTCCGAGATGCGGGCAGCGTCGCTGGGAGCGAGGCGGAGAGGCGTCAACGGTGCCCCCTGGGGCTCGTCGAGCAGCCCGATGGATGGGGAGCGGAGCGCACGTCGAAAACCCTTTACGGTTACCGCTCGCGAGGGAAAGGTCCCGCCTTGTTCGCCGCCGCGGCCGCTCTCTGCGCCTTGCTGCCGACGGCGCGCGTGCCCTCCACCCTTCGCTTCGCCACCTTCTTCGTGCCGGCCGGGGCCTTGCTGCGCAGTGACGGGTCACCGAGCGCCTGCCGGTGGGCGAGCAATCGCGCCACCATGTCGCCACGTCGCATCAGCGCGACGAGCTCGCGCACCAGATCCTCCGGCGATTCGGCGCGTCTGTCTTCTTCTCCGAACGTGTCGAGCACCACGGGAAAGCCGTCGAACGGGACGTAAGCGCGGAGGAGGTAGTCCTGGAGCCCGATGGCCGGCGCGCGCACGACGACCTGATGCTCCTGCCCCTGGTCGACGACGTGGCCGAGCTCCACGACGACCTCCGCGGGAGCGCGCCCCTCGCCGTTGAGGAACGCTGCGACCTGCTCCGCGAAGCCATGCAGGAGCTTCACCGCCTCCTGGTAGCGATTGCTCGGCACCCGCTCGGCCTCGGCAAGAACCTCCCTCAGCTCGCTGACGAGCTGTCGCAGAGGTGCGTTCGTGGTCTTTGCTCGCCATCGGTCGCTCCCGGATCAGTAAAGCAGCTCTGCGACGAGTGGGAAGTGATTCGATGTCCCGCCAGTGTCCGCCGAACCCCAGGACCACGTTCCGAGGCTTCACGTGCCCCGTCGGGGTCCAGACCGCGGTATCACTGTTGAGATGGTAGCGGACGGACGCTTGGTCGAGCTGGAAAGGTTCCCCGCGGAGCACCGCCCGGACACGAGGATCTGGTCGATGACTTTGGATGGGCTGCCCGCGAACGTCGTGCGAGGGCGCGAGACTCGGTACCCGGGCCGCGTCGTCCCCACGTACGCGTCCGGCTCGGCGAGCCATGGCCAGGTCGCGTTGTAGAGGCGGGAACCGCGCGCGACGCCCCCGTAATGCCGCGTCGCACGGAGGCCGTGCACGATCTCCGGAGCGAAGGGTTCAGCGTTCATGTCGCCCATGACGACGATGGGCTGCAGAGGACCGGCGCTCCCCACGTGAGCGTACAGCCAGGCACCTGATTGCCGGCGATTCGTAGGGCGGCGAGCTACCAGCGCCCGCACCTCCGCGAAAGTCGCTCTTCCAGTGGCAGACGGCGAGCCGGAGTCGATCGCCCGGTCGATCGGCTAGGGTCACATCGACCACGAGCGCCCGGGGTCGACCGGTCCCCCTCCGCTCCACGTCGATCCAGTCGATGCGCCGAATCGCCGGCGTGAGGCCGGCGACGGCCAGCCCTGTCTGCTCGATCGGATTGCCGGCGGGCTCGAACAAGAAGGGCATCGGCGCCCGCGACCGGAACCTCCGGAGGAGCTTCACGGCCAGGCTTTCCGTCGCTACCTCGGCGAGCGCGATCAGATCAGGCGGGCCACTTCCGCCCAAGCGCCCGATCACGCTGCCGAGCGCGTCGAGCCTTCCACGCAGCTCGGGCGCGGAGCGCGGCCCTCGGGGCGCGCCCACTTCGAAGAGATTGTGGACGTTCCAGAACGCGACCCGAAGCCGGCGCACGGCGCTTCCGGAGGTGCCCCGCCCGTACGCGGTGCCGTCAGGGCCCGTTCCCGCCCTCGGTGCGGATGAACTGCACGCGCCGGTTGAGCGCCCGGTTCTGGTCGGAGTCGTTGGGCACGAGGGGCCGCTCCATGCCGTAGCCGTGCGACGTGAGCCGGCCCTCGTCGACCCCGTGCTGGAATCAGGTACTTGCGCACCGCGGCCGCGCGGCGGTCGCTGAGCGCCTTGTTGTAGGCAGGCGCTGCCCTTGTTGTCGGTGTGACCCTGGATCTCGATCGTGATCTTCGGGTACGCCGGAGCACATCCACGACGGCGTTGAGGATCTTGTAGCTCTCGGGCCGGATCTTGTCCTTGTCGAACTGGAAGTGGATCTGCTGAAGGATCTTGATCTCCTTCTCGGTGACCACGACCAGGCTCGGCTTCAGCGGGCAGCCCTTGTTCGACGCGGGGCCCGGCTCGTTCGGGCAGTTGTCCTCGAGGTCGAGGACCCTGTCCTTGTCGTTGTCGGATCGGGGCAGCCGTCCGCGTCCTCGAAGCCGTCCGGATCCTCGGGGTCCATCGCGCAGGACTTGCCCGTGGTCGGGTCCTTGTCCTTGTCGTCGGGCACCGTGTCGAGGTCGTTGTCGATGTCGGGGCAGCCGTCGGTGTCCTGGTAGCCGTCCTTGTCCTCGGGCTGCGAGGACGCACTGGTCCTTCGAGTCGGGGATGCCGTCGCCGTCGGTGTCGGGATCGTCGGGGCAGCCGTCGGCGTCCTGGTAGCCGTTGTAGTTCTCCGGCTCGTCCGGGCACTTGTCGATGTTGTCGGGGATGCCGTCGCCGTCGCGGTCGCCGATCGGCAGGCCGGCTCCTCGACGAAGCCGCGCTCGGAGCACTTCTGCGGCGGGGAGAATCGTAGGCGGCGTGAGCGTTGGCCTCGGCGATCTGGAGGTGGTCCCGCGCGCGGGGGAAGAAGCCTGATCGAGCTCGATGGTGGCGAACTGGAGGTGCGACTTGGCGAGCGCCAGCTCCCTCGGTGCGCAGCGCATGGCGCCGTTGCGCTCGGCCTGATCGGTGACCTTGCTCAGCCCTCGATCTCGCCGCGCATCTGCGAGACCTGCGAGCAGGAAACCAGCGGCGCGACGCGGCGCTCGTGAGTTGAAGGGCAATCCCGAACTTCATCGACCTGCGCCCTCGTGGGCCTGCT
>CAWHDJ010000021.1:0-428213 GCA_963827955.1 uncultured delta proteobacterium
TGACGTGCTCTACCAGCTGAGCTATTGCGGCCCCGT
Source organism: uncultured delta proteobacterium (assembly GCA_963827955.1). GTDB lineage: Bacteria > Myxococcota_A > Polyangia > Polyangiales > Polyangiaceae > CAWHDJ01. Next base: position 37 of record CAWHDJ010000021.1, read on the forward strand.
CGAGCAAGGCCGCGCCGGGGGGCGCGTCTCGAACGGCGCTGCTGTCTATGCCGGTTTGCCCCATGTTGGCAATATCCGTCCGGCTGGGGCAAAACTGAGCCGGGCGCCTGCGGGACGGCCTCGGGACCAAGACGGGAGGAGCGCTTCATGGCGGGACGATTGGCGGGGAAGACAGCGGTGCTGACGGCGGCGGCGGCGGGAATCGGCCGCGCGACGGCCGAGGCCTTTCAGCGCGAGGGCGCGCGGGTCATCGCGACCGACATCGACGTCGACGGCCTCGTCGGCCTCGACGCCGAGACGCGCAAGCTCGACGTGCGCTCGAGCGAGGCGGTGGCGGCGCTCGCGCGCGAGATCGGGGCGATCGACGTCCTCTTCAACTGCGCCGGCTTCGTCCACCATGGAAGCGTGCTCGACTGCCCGGACGCCGACTGGGACTTCTCGTTCGATCTCAACGTCAAGTCGATGCACCGCACGATCCGCGCCTTTCTGCCGGGGATGCTGGAGAAGGGCGAGGGTCGATCGTCAACATCGCCTCCGGCGCGTCCTCGGTGCGCGGCATCCCCAACCGCTACGTCTACGGCGCCTCGAAAGCCGCGGTGATCGGCCTGACCAAAGCGGTGGCGGCCGACTTCATCCGCAAGGGCGTGCGCTGCAACGCCATCTGCCCCGGCACGATCGAGAGCCCGTCGCTCGACGGGCGCATCGAGGCGCAGAGCCGCTCGCGCGGCGAGCCGATCGAGAAGGTCCGCCAGGAGTTCGTCGACCGCCAGCCGATGGGCCGGCTCGGCAAGCCGGAGGAAGTGGCCGCGCTCGCGGTCTACCTCGCCTCCGACGAGAGCGCCTTCACCACCGGGCATATCCACCTGGTCGACGGGGGGTTTGCGCTTTAGGGGGCGAGGCCGTGCAATGAATTCCAAGCGGGCTGCAACGAAATCCAAGCCGGGCGCAACAAAATCCAAATCAGAGACAACAAATCCAAAGGAAATGGCGCCGAAATCCAAATCGCCTTTCTGACCGTCAAACGAGCCCTTCCAATGCCTTAGACCCGGCGCCCGAGAATGCAGGCGTCCGCGCCGGCGGCCCGACTCTTCCCCAGGGAGTTGAAGCCAAACAACAGAGGCGTCGGCGTTTCGCCGGACGGCAATTCCGGATCCGACGACAGCGGGCAGAATAGCACGCCTATCTGATTATCATAAGCGATTGTCGCTTTTTCTCGCTTTCGCCCGGGGGGGCGGAGATTTTCGGTAGGCTTCACATCATCTTGCGCGCCAACTCCGCCCCCGCCGCCAGCGCCGTGAGCTTGGCGTAGGCGATTTCGGACGCCATCGGCGCCATTCCGCAGTTGGTGCACGGGAAAAGCCGGTCGGCCGGGACATGAGCGAGCGCGGCGCGGATGGTGGCGGCGACGTCCTCCGGCGTCTCGACGATATCCGACGCGACGTCGATGCAGCCGACCAGCACGTCCTTGCCTTTGAGGAGCCCGATCAGTTCGATCGGCACGCGCGCATTGCGGCATTCGAGCGAGACCTGGCCGATTCGGCTCCTGGCCAGCACGGGAAAGGTCTCCTCATACTGGCGCCAATGCTCGCCGAGGGTCGCTTTCCAGTCGGTGTTGGCCTTGATGCCGTAGCCGTAACAGATGTGGACGGCGGTCGTGCAAGTAAGCCCCTCGGCGGCCCGTTCGAGGGCGGCGACGCCCCAGTCCTTGACCTCGCGCATGTAGACGTTGAAGGCCGGCTCGTCGAATTGCACCACGTCGACGCCGAGGCTCGCGAGCTCGTGCGCCTCCTCGTTCAGCGCCGCGGCGAAGGCGTGGGCGAGCGTCGGGCGGTCGCGATAGTGCTCGTCGGCGATGGTGTCGACGATGGTCATCGGACCGGGCAGGGTGAACTTGAGCTTGCGCCTGGTGTGGGCGCGCGCCGCGCTCGCTTCGGCGCGATGGACCGAGCCCTTGCGGCGGATCGGGCCGGTCACGGTCGGGACCTCGGCCTTGTAGCGGTCGGCGCGGATGCCGATCGTCTGCCGGCGATTGAAGTCGATGCCGTCGAGATTGGCGAGAAAGCCGTGGACGAAATGGATGCGCGCCTGCTCGCCGTCGCTCACGATGTCGATCCCCGCGTCCTCCTGCAGCTTCACCGCGAGGATGGTGGCGTCGATCTTGCCCGCCGCGAGCGCGGCTCCCGCGAGCTTCCAGGCGGGCCAGAGCTTTTCCGATTCAGCGAGCCAGGCGGGCTTCGGCAGGCTGCCGGCGATGGTGGTTTCGAGCATGTCTCGTCCTAGCACAGGACTCGCGAATCCGTCTTCGCGGGCGCTTTCCGGATTCTGCTTGTCCGACCCGCGATAATCGAGCAGGCTATCCTCGGGGCTGGCGCTTGTCCGGGAATGTCCGACGATGCTCAGGGCAATTTTGTGCCTCTGCGTGCTGTTCTTGCTATCGGCCGAACGCGCCGAGGCCGGCGTCGTCAATTGCCCGACCACGTTGAAACTGAATCCGAACCTGGCGCCAAGCTCGGCCATAGGCCCGTCTTATGCGACCGGGATCGTGGGCGACGATCTCGTTTGCCAGTTTGCACCGATCAGCTTTGAATCCTTTCTCTCGTTCCATCCCTTCGGTTGCCCGGCCAAATCGGCCAACGCGGCGGTAAGCGGGGGCAGCGGGGTGTGGAATTTCGGCTCCCCCGGCAGTTCGAAGGTCGTGAATTTCAATGGGCACGGCGCCCTGATCTGGGGGCGGTCCCTGCATGGGATCTTCTTTCCCGACCGGGGCTGCGCCTATGACGAGGCTACGCCGCCGGTCGTCGCGGTCTGGCAGGCCGCTCCCAAAAATACGACCTGTACTGTGAACGCCTTCAACCGCAGCCAATTCGATTGCGTGCTGCCGGCATGTCTGCAGACTTTGAAAGGAAGCAACTTTCCGACCGCGGCATTTAGCCCGCCGGGGCCCGGATACACCAACGATTCCGCCATCATCAACGTCGCAAATGGACAGCCCGTCGTAGGCCCGGCCTCGGTCAATCAAGTCAAGAGCAAGATGGGGGCAAGCGCCTTCAATTCCGCGACGTTTACCCTGGTTGGCGGTCCGGGCAGCGACAGCACGCTTCCGGCGGGCGTCATCACTTGCTCTTACGACGGGCCGCGTTTCCAAAGCGGCGGCAAGACGCTCGAGGCGACGATCACCGTCGCCTGCACCGGCTCGTGCGGTTCGCTTTGACTGGCCAGAAGCGCGCGGCGGCGCGACCTCTCGTTTTTCTATTCTATTTGGAGTGGCGACGCCGCTGACTGAGCCTCATTCGCTTCGCCAAGGCCGAACGCGCCTTCGCGTAGGCGGGCGCTACCATTGGATAATCCGCCGGCAGGCCCCACTTCTCTCGATATTCCTCGGGCGATAAGTTATACTGGGTTTTCAAATGCCGCTTCAAAGACTTGAATTTTCGGCCATCCTCTAAGCAGATGATGTAATCGCTCGTGATTGACTTCTTCGGTGGAACGGCAGGATTGCCCAATTCGACGACGGCCTCTTGCGCACTGGCGACGCGCACGATGGAGGTCTGAACCTCACTGAGAAGCGTTGGAGGCAGCTCATCGAGGTAGGCGCACGCAAGCGCAATATATCGAGGAATCTCCCTTTCCTTTGTATAATATGCCACCAATCGCCGACTAATTCCCAGCTGTGCGGCGGCCGCGTCTAAAGAGAGCGAGTGCCGTTGGAGGAATGCGGAAAAATCAGTTGGCGTCATTGATTCGTCGGCCAAGCGCTCAACTGATGTGGCGGCCATGTCTATCTCGTCGTTGTCTCCCCATGCGATAGCGGCTCCGCCCTCGACAGTATGAACCGTCTGCAAAAGTGCAGGATCATTTCTGAGAGGCGCAAATACTTTTTTGGAATAGATCAATGGCGCAATGTCAACATTTGTTGTTGTCCCTTTACGAGAGCCGCGGCTCCAGGTGACTCGAACATGCGTAGAGTCGTAGGCAGCAACGTTCTCTATTGAAGGCATCGGCTCGCCTACTCTGATCCGTTCAGTCTCGCTCATTTAGACGCATCCATTCGATCATCAGCGCTTCACGATTCGCCGGTTGTCGAGCCCAGCCTATGGCGGCCTCAAGATCGGCCCGATTGATGTCTCCTCGCATAACCTCCAGCGAGGCCGGAGATCGCGGCGCGATCGCCCAAACCGGCAAAGCGATTCGCGGTGCCCCACTCTTTTAAAGCTTGGCTAGCTGGAACACGATTGCTCTCAATTGGTCTCAATCGACTCGATGGCTGCCGAAAGCCGTGCGGCGGGGGTCATTCAACTCTTTCGATTGGGGTCAAGCTTCAAATAAGAAGCAATATCTTCAGCGCGAAATAGACCCACATCACGAGCAATACAAGCACGCCGGCAAACCAGGCCAGCGAGCGCTGGTTGAGGTCGTTGGAACTCACGAAGATGCCGGCATGCACGAAGCGCGTGACCACGAACACCCAGGACAGCATCACGATTACCAGGTCCGCATGGCGGATCGGGAGCGCGAGCGCGATCAGGACATAAAACAGCACTGGCAGTTCGAACTGGTTCTTGAAGCAGTTGCCGATCTGGGTAGACCGGGTCGGCCAATTCGACTGTCCCAAGGCGATATCCCTGATTTTGGTCTCCTTGCTCACCAGCGCAGAGCCGGCGGGGGCAGGCCATGCCGAGCAGCAGCGCGAACGTCAGTCCGATCAGGACGAAGACCGGCAGGAGAACGCTTTGGATCGACATCTCAGCCCCCGATTCGTTCCAATGGCGCCTCCCCCGCTATAGCGGCGAGCCGCCGCCCTGACAATGAATTGGCAGGTGAATTGGCGAAGTCCGGAATCGGCAAGGCCCGCTTGAACCGTGGCGCTCGCCATGGCGACGAACGGTTAATTGTCCGCGTTGGTCTTCCTTTCCGCAGGAGGCTGCAATGATCCTCGACCCGCTCCATCACGTTGCCACTGAGATCACGAGCCTGGTCTCGGGCGCGGCGGGTATTTTGCCCGATTTGATCGACACGGGCAAGGTGGCGGCGCTCGTCGCGCGCCACGGCGGGGATCCGGCGCGGTGGGACGGCGCCAACAAGGTCGGCGCACCCGGGCTGCCGCTCGTCGCGATCCCCACGACGGCCGGCACGGGGAGCGAGGCGTCGAGCATCGCCGTGATCAAGGACGGGGAGCGCTCGCGCAAGCTCGTCATCATCGACCGCGCCGTGTACCCGGCCGTCGCCATCCTCGACCCGCGGCTCACTTCGAAGCTCCCCCCGCGGCTCACCGCGGCGACCGGCGTCGACGCGCTCACCCACGCCGTCGAGGGGATCGTCTCGCGGTACAAGAACCCCATCTGCGAGGCCGTGGGCCTCGCGTCCGTGCGCCTCGTGCGCGAGAACCTGCCGCGCGCCGTCGCCGAGCCGACCGACCTCGACGCCCGCGGCAACATGCTCCTCGCCGCGTCCATGGCCGGCCAGCTCGTCTCGCTCACGTACAGCGGCGTCGCCCACGCGGTCGCGCACGCGCTCGGCCTCGGCTGGGGCGTGCACCACGGCACCGGCAACGCGGTCGCCCTCGCCTGGTCGATCCGCTTCAACGCCTCCGACGCGGCGAGCGCCGCCGCCTATGCCCGCTGCGCCGAGGCCTTCGGCCTGCCCGCCGCCTCCTCCGACACGGCCGCCGCGCACGCCCTCGCCGACGCCGTGGAGCGCTTCGTCTCCGGCCTCGGCCTCCCGACGCGCCTCTCCGCCGTGGGCCTCGCCGCGGCGGACCTCCCCCGCCTCGCCGCGCTCGCGTTCGCCAATCCATCGCACGGGCCCAACCCGGTGAAGGTGGAGAGCGCCGCGGCGCTGGAGGCGGCGCTCGCGGCGCTGCTCTGAAGCGGGGAGCGCCTCACCCCCAGCGCGGGGCTCGGGGGTGAGGGCCAGGGAGAGGTCAGCTCGCCTTCTTCGCCTTCGTGTGGAGCGCGAACGCCGCGCCCTGCGGATCCATGATCTGCACGATGCGCGCGCCGCCCGGGACCTCCATCGGCCCGTTCATCACCTTCGCGCCCATCTTCGTCGCGCGTCCGAGCGCGCCGTCGAGGTCGTCGACCTCCACGTAGTAGAGGAACGCCGGCGGCATCGGCATGTCCTTCGGCTTGGTGAACATGCCGCCGAGCTGCCGGCCGTTGCGCCCGTAGATGAGGTAGTTGCCCATCGGCCCCATGTCGTGATCGAGCAGGCGCTCCCAGCCGAGGATCGCGTGGTAGAACGAGAACGCCGCCTCCGAGTCCGACGTGATCAGCTCGTGCCAGCAGAACTCGCCGTGCTTCTCGGTGTCGTGCGGGCCCATGCCCTGGAGCGGCTTGAAGAGCGACATCGTCGCGCCCTGCGGGTCGGCGATGACGGAGAAGCGGCCGATCTTGGGGATGTCCTGCGGCTCCACGTAGACGTTGCCGCCGAGCTCGCGCACGCGGGCCACGGACTTGTCCACGTCGGCGACCTCGACGTGCGCCATCCAGTGCGGGGGCGCGCCCATCTTCGTCGCCTCCGGAGGGGATCGGCGCCGTACCGCCGAGCGGGCCCTGGGCGCTGACCCACATGGTGTAGTTGCCCTCCTCCCACGCCTGCGTCTTCCAGCCGATCACCTCGCCGTAGAACGCGACGGCAGCCTGCGGGTCCGTGGTCAGGAGCTCGTACCAGACGAAGCGGCCCGTGTCGTTGTCGCTCATGGATGGTTCCTTCCGTGGGCCGCGCCGGCCGGCGCGGCCGAGGGCAGGGAGGATCGGGCAGGGTAGCCTTCCGGCGCAAGCGCGAAGTCGTCGCGGCGCTGGTGGGCGACCTGCCGCGCTGGGCATCCGCGCCTCGCGACACTAGGATCCCCTCATGGACGAAGCAGGACGAGCGCGCGACCTGATCGGGCGCGTCGCCCGGGCGCTCAGCGAGCCGCGCAAGAGGGGGTTCTTGCTCGAGCAGATCGCGTGGCCGCGCGAGGTGGAGGAGCGCTTCTTCGCCGCGTCGGCGGAGCGGCTGCCGGAGGTGGCGTACGCCATCGACCGCGACGCGCACGAGGCGTACATCGCCGAGCTCGCGGCGCTGGCCGGGTCCATCGACGGCGACGACCCGGTGGCGGAGTGGCTCCGCAGGGTGCTCGCGTCGCGCATCGACGAGGGGCGGATGCTCCTCGCCGTGGGGACGCCCGCGTTCAGCGACTGCTCGCGCGAGGTCTACGGCGGCGCGCGCACGTCCTTCTACGAGGGCAAGGCGACGAACCTGGATCTTGCCCACCACCTCCTCGGCCGCACCAAGATCCACGGCTGGGACGAGGCCACCGATCCGGAGGAGACGCCGCTCTCGGCGGAGCAGTTCGGGCAGGTGCTCCGGGCGCACGTGGAGAAGATGCGCCCTCGGATGGATGTCGAGATCGTCGTCGACCCGAGCCTCCACCGCCAAGGTGCTGGCGGGGATGCGGCGCGTCCGCATCCGGCCCGACGCCACCTTCTTCCGCGACGAGGCCGAGGGCCTCTGGCACCACGAGATCGAGACGCACGCGCTCACGGCGCAGAACGGCGCGGCGCAGGCGGAGGCGCCCTTCCTGAGCTCGGGCGGGCCCCGCAGTACGCGCACCCAGGAGGGGCTCGCCGTCTTCTCTGAGCTGTACAACCGCGTCCTGACGGTGAGCCGCATCGAGCGGCTCGCCGTGCGGGTGAAGCTCGTCGACATGGCGGAGCAGGGGGCGAGCTTCCTCGACCTCTACCGCTTCCTGATTGAGCGCGGGAGCCCCCCGCGCGACGCCTACTTCGACGCGCAGCGCATCTGCCGCGGGGGCAAGGTCGAGGGCGGCGCGCCCTTCACCAAGGACGCGTGCTACCTGTCCGGCCTGCTCCACGTCCACGCGTTCCTCAACGCGTTCGTGCGCGGCGGCTTCCGGGACGAGACGGAGCTGCTCGTCTCGGGGCGCATCGACCTCGAGGACATCACCGCGCTCGTGCACCTGCGCGCGCTCGGCGTCCTCTCGCGGCCCCGGAACCGTCCGCGCTGGCTGCGCAACTGGGACACGCTCCTGCCCTACTTCGCGTTCTCGTCCTTCATGTCGTGGATCGACCTCACGCCGGTCGAGGCGCACTACCGCGACGCCATCGCGCTCGCCGAGCAGGCGGCGCCCCGCCCGCACCACGTCCACGAGCACGGGCACCACGACCCCGAGCACGAGCACGAGCACGAGGAGCGGGAGGATCGCGGGGCGCCGGCCTGAGGGCCCGGGCGCCTCAGCCAGCCACGAAGGACGCGTGCAGCGCGCGCTGGGCATCCCCGGCGCGCGCGCCGTCGATCACCGCGCCGAGCCGGAGCGGCGTCGCCGTCACCTGGAGCGGCGCGACCCCCTGGGCCTGTAGCGCCGCGAGGAAGCGGGAGAGCGGCTCCGGCGTCGTGGCGAGGCCGTCGCCGACGACGCTGGCGACGGCAACTCCCTCGGTCAGGTCGAGGCCCGGCACCGCCGCCGCCAGCCTTTGCCTCGCGCCCGCCCAGTCCGGCACGTTGAGCAGCGGGATCGTGAGCGCGCCCCCGCGCGGCCCAACGGACAAATCCTTCAGCGAGACCTTCGCCTCCCCCGCCGCGTGGAGCAGCGCCGGGAGGCGCGCGGCCTCGTCGAGTCGGGCGAGCACCACGTTCCCTTCGGCCACGACGGCGCGCGCGCCGAGCCGCTCGTCGGGCGCGAGCTTGCGGACGACCGTCTCGCGAGCGGGCCCGCGCACGGGATCGAAGGTCGACCGCGCGTAGATGGCGATCCCCGCGCGGCGCGCCCACTCCACGGCCTGCGCGCAGACCACCTTCGCCCCGCACTCGGCCATCTCCTGGAGCATCTCGTGCGACAGCTCGGGCAGGTGCTGGGCGTCCGGCACGGCGCGAGGATCCGCCGAGTAGACGCCGTCCACGTCGCTGTAGATCTCGCAGCGCTCCGCCTCCAGCGCCGCGGCGAGCGCGACGGCGGTCGTGTCCGAGCCGCCGCGGCCGAGCGTCGTGATCTCGCGCCGGTAGCTCATCCCCTGGTAGCCGGCGACGATGACGATCTTCCCGCGCGCGAGCTCGTCTTCGATGCGGTGCGGGCGCACCTCGATGATCCGGGCGTCGAAGTGGCGATCGTTCGTCAGGATGCCCGACTGCGAGCCGGTGAACGAGATGGCCTCGAAGCCGCGGGCCTGCACGGCGATGGAGAGGAGCGCCATGGAGACACGCTCGCCCGTGGACAGGAGCATGTCGAGCTCGCGCCGCTGCGGGTCTCCGGCCGCGCCCTCTGCGACAGCGGCCTGCCGCGCCAGCGCGAGCAGGCCGTCGGTCGTCTTGCCCATGGCGCTGACCACCACCACCACGTCGGCCCCGGCGCGCCGCGCCGCCACGACGCGATCGGCCACGCGCCCGAGCTTCTCCACGTCCGCGACCGACGAACCGCCGTACTTCTGCACGATGATCGGCATCTCGACCTCGCCGCCACCCGGGAACGCACGCTCCCCGGCGGGGATTCCGATATCACCTCGCCCGCCGGACGGCCAAGCGCAGAGCGGCGCGGTTGCCGCCCCCGCGGCCCGCTGTTAGCCCGATGAGGAGGAGGCTTCATGAAAGAGACGAACCGGCAGTGGCGCCTCGCGTCGCGCCCCACGGGCATGGTCGAGGACGCGAACTTCACCCTGGTCGAGGAGCCCGTCCCCACGCTGGAGCGCGACGGCCAGGTCCTGGTCCGGAACCTCTACCTGTCGCTGGATCCGACGCAGCGCGGCTGGATCTCCCGCGACACGTACATGCCCGCCGTGAAGATCGGCGAGGTCGTGCGCTCCTTCGCCGCCGGCCGCGTCGTCGCCTCCCGGCACTCCGTCTTCACGCCCGGCGACCTCGTGCAGGGCCTCTTCGGCTGGCAGGACTATGCGGTCGTCGACGCGGGCGCGCCCGGCGCCGTCAACCGCGTGCCCCCCGGCGCGCCGCTCACCCTCGCGCTCGGCGCGCTCGGCATCACCGGCCTCACGGCGTACTTCGGCCTGCTCGACGTGGGGCGGGCCAAGGAGGGAGAGACGATCGTCGTCTCCGGCGCGGCCGGCGCCACGGGGTCGGTGGTCGGACAGATCGCGCGCATCAAGGGCTGCCGCACCATCGGCATCGCCGGCGGGCCCGAGAAGTGCGCCTGGGTGGTGAAGGAGCTCGGGTTCGACGCGTGCATCGACTACAAGAACGAGGACGTCTTCGCCCGCATCGGCCAGCTCTGCCCTCACGGCGTGGACGTCTACTTCAACAACGTCGGCGGCGAGATCCTCGACGCCGCGCTGGCGCACCTCGCGATGCGTGGACGCGTCGTCCTCTGCGGGGCGATCTCCCAGTACAACGCGACCGAGGCCACGTACGGGCCCAAGTACTACCTGAACCTGCTGCTCCGGCGCGGGCGGATGGAGGGCTTCGTCGTCAGCGACTTCCTCCCGCGCGCCGGAGAGGCCGGGCGCGAGATCGTCGCGTGGATCGCCCAGGGCAAGCTGAAGGATCGCGTCGACGTCGTGGAAGGGCTGGAGAACGCGCCGCGGGCCCTGCGCAGGCTCTTCCTCGGCGAGAACACCGGCAAGCAGCTCCTCAAGATCGCGGAGTAGGGGGCGTCACCCCCTCAGGTTCTTCGCCGCCCGCGAGACCGCCGGCACCAGCCGATCCCCCTCGACCCGACCGGCCACCTCGAGCACCGTCCGCCCCTCCGCGTCGCGCCCGGGCCGCTCCTTCGTGTACCGCGCGGGCTGCGCCGCGAGCACCACCCCGAGCTCCTGCGCCGCCTCGTCGAGCCGGGCCCCGAGCTCCCCGCTCGATCGCGTCCTCGCGATCCTTGGCGCTCGCGCCAGGGCCCACCTTCACCCCGATGGTGCCCGTCACCTTGCCATCCTCGGCCACGAGGCCGTACGGCGAGCCCGTCTTGTCGAAGACCGCGAGCGCCGCGCGAGCCGCGTCGAGCGCGTCGCGCACCGCGGCGAGCGAGGCCGCCGCGCGCTTGAGCAGCTCGCGCCCGTTGTCGGTCGGCTCGGCGCGGAAGGCGGCGGCGAGGTCGGCGTTCTCGGCGCGGAGGCGGGCGATGTCCGCCTCCGCGGCGGCGACGGCGGCCTCGAGGCGTGCTCTCTCGTCTGCGCTCATGTGAAGTTGTCTCCTCGGGAAGCGCGCGGGCTACCCGCGCTGGCGGCTGAGGGTGAGGCTGACGAGCAGGATCGCGCCCATCGCGCCTGCGCCGTAGAGGCAGTACCTGGCCAGCTTGATCTCGTGGGCGAGGTAGAGCTGGAGGGCGGCGTAGCCCGCCCCGAGGCCGATCGCCGTGTAGACGATCTGGCGCGCGCCGGCGTGGATCTGCGCCGCCGCCTTCGCCAGGCCCCGGACGCGGACCTCCGCCTCCCCACGGTTCGCGCGGGTCAGGTACCGGCGGAGATCGTCGGGGATGGTGAGGGCCTTGAGGCCCATGTCGCGCGCGGACTCGAGCGCGATCTGCGCCCAGTCGCGGTTGCCGAGCACGAACTGCTGGAGGTAGGGGCGGATCACCTCCATCGGGTTCAGCTCCGGGTCGAGCTCGGTGCAGACGCCGGTGAGCAGGAGGACGGTGCGCTCGAGGAGCACGAAGTCGCGCGGCACGTGGAAGGAGGCGGAGATCTCCTTGAGGCCGATGTTCATGCGGCGCAGATCGAGCAGGCTCTCGATGCCCTTCTGCGGGTCGAGCTTGATGTCCTTGAGGTTGAAGCTCTCGAGCTTGACCTCCTCCTGGAAACGCTGGTGCAAGAACTCGATCACCCGCTCGCTCACGTCGACCTCGGCGTTCCGCGCGAGGAAGCCCATCTTGCGCAGCGCCTTGATGATCGCGTCCGTGTCGCGGCGGATCACGGCCTCGAGGAACTCGGGGATGCCCTCGCGCATCTGCGGCGAGAGCTCGCCCACGGCGCCGAAGTCGAGCAGGATGAGCTCCCCTCCCGGGCCGACCAGCACGTTCCCGGGATGCGGATCGGCGTGGTAAACGCCATCGACGAAGATCTGCTGGCAGAAGACCTGGACGAGGTTGCGCGCGAGCGCCCTCTTGTCCACCCCCATCAGCTCGAGCGCGGCGAGGTCGCCGACCTTGGCCCCGTCCACGTAGCTCGTCACCATCACCCGCTGCGTGCAGAGCGGCAGGACGGGCTCCGGGAAGCGGACGTCGGCGCGGCCGGCGAAGTGCTCGGCGATGCGGCGGATGTTGCGCACCTCGCGGAGGAAGTCGAGCTCCTCCGAGATCATGGTCTTGATCTGGTGGTGGTACGCATCCATCCCACGCACCGGGACGAAGAGCGTGACGATCGCCAGGATGCGGCGGATGGTGCGCAGATCCAGCCGGACGATCTCGTCGATGTCACGGTGCTGGACCTTGACCGCGACGTGCGCCCCATCCCTCAGCCAGGCCTCGTGCACCTGCCCGAGCGACGCGCTCGCGAGCGGCGCCTCGGCGAAGCGGGCGAAGATCTCCGAGACCGGCCGGCCGAGCTCCTCCTCGATGCGGGCGGCGATCTCGGGGTACGGGCGCGGGGGCACCTGGTCCTGGAGCGCCTCGAGCCCGGAGCGGAACTCCGCGGGGAGAAAGTTCGCCATGATCGAGAGGAGCTGGCCGACCTTGATGAACAGGCCCTGCAGCTCGACGATCGTGCGCTCCACACGCTTCGCGTTCCGGAGGTGGACCTCGCCCACGTGCGCATCCGCCCAGGCCCGGCCGGAGAGCCGCGAGAGGAGGGCGAACCAGAGATAGCTGCCGATGACGACGAACGTAGTCCAGTAGGCGCGGACGAAGCGGTAGCTCTGGCGCGCGGGGCGGCGGCGCACCATCGGGCGCACGGGCGCCGGGCGGCGGACCGACGGGGGTGGTTGCGGCAGAGGCGACGGCGGCGGCCCGACGCGTGCGGCTTTCGCGGCCTTCGCGGGCTTGGACGGACCGATGTCGACGGTGCCGGTCGCCACCACGTCATCCTAGCATCGCGCACGCGAGCGCATCGTAGACGGCCGGGCGCGCGCGCCGGATCGCGTCCGTCGCGCGCGTCGGGTGGACGCGGTTGGTCAGGAGCACCCCGACGAGCTCGGCGTCGGGGTCGATCCAGAGGCTCGTGCCGGTGAAGCCGAGGTGGCCGAACGTCCGGGGCCCGAAGCGCGTACCGGACATGGGCGCAGAGCCGCTGCGCCGGTCGAAGCCCGCGAGCAGTGTGCCGCCCGGGCGCTCGCGTACGACGGATGCGAGGTCGCCGGGCCCGAGAAAGGCGGGGACGCGACCCGCGAGCGCGTCGAGCACGGCGACGCCGAGCGCGACGACGGATCCGCGTCTCCGAAGAGTCCAGCGTGCCCGGCCGACGCATCGCCGGCGAAGGCCCAGGCGTTCTCGTCGTGCACCGCGCCGCGCACCGCGCCGCCGCGCCACTCGACGACCTCGGTGGGCGCGACGCGCGCGTCGAAGGACACGTCGCGCGCGCGCATGCGGCGCGCCGAGCCGATGCGGAGCCCCAGCGGCGCGACGACCTCGCGCTCCACCACGAGGTCGAGATCGGCGCCGCCGCGAGCTGCGATGGCGGCGCCGAGGAGTAGGTACCCGAGGTCGCTGTACACCGGCGGGAAGCCGTCGGCAGGAGGGTCGCCCTCGCAGCCCTCGCGGCGCGCGTCGGCCGCGACGACGAGCGCCTCCGCAGGATCGAGGGTCTGCCCCGCGAGGAGCGGCGCGTAGAGGGATCGGTGCGCGTCGAGGCCGGCGCGGTGGGCGGCCAGGAGGTCGAGCGTCACGCCCGCCGAGCGCTTGGCGGCGAGCGACGGGAGCACGTCGGCGAGGCGCTCGTCGCGCCGGAGCAGGCCCGCCCGCTCGAGGCGCGCGAGCGCGAGGGCGGTGAGCGGCTTGGTGACCGACGCGAGGTCGAAGAGGGTGTCGACCGCGGCGGGCGGCCCGGAGGGCCAGAGGGAGCCGGCCGCGCCGACGCCGTAGACGAAGGCGCCGTCGCGGCGCACCGCGGCGGCGACCACGGCGGCGGGCGCGGCGCGGTGCTCCTCGACGGCGGCGGCCGCGGCGGCGGAGAGGTCGACGAGGGGCCCGGCGGCGGTCATGCGCGCCGGTGTACGCGGGCCCTTGGAAAGAGGCAACCCGCGGAGGATGATGACGGCATGAGGGCAGGCCGTGACGCGTGAGCTGGAGCCGGGCGGCCGAGCGCTCGCGGCCGCGGCGGCGCGGTGGGCGCGCACACGCGTGGACCGCTGGGCGCCGGTGCCGCCTGAGCTCGACGGCGCCATCGCCGTCGATCGCGAGCTCGCTGAGGCCGCCCGCGGGGCGCGCCGGGGCCTGCTGGCCGGCGTGTCGGACGCCTCCGCGCCGTCGTGCCGGCGGAGACGCTGGAGCGCTACGCCGAGGCGCTGCTCCGGTGCCGCGCGAGCGCTTCGTGCTGCCCGAGGACATCGCCGCGTCGGCCGCCGACGCGCCCCGCCGCTCGACTGGGCGGGCCTCGCCACCGTGAGCGCGCCGCACACGTACGCTGATCACGTACGGCTGCTCGGCCTCGCCGAGGGCGACCACCTGCTCGAGCTGGGCACGGGCACCGGGTACGGCGCGGCGCTGGCAGCCCCATCGTGGGCGCGGGCGGGCGGGTGACGTCGATCGAGATCGACGCCGGATCTGCACGCGCGGGCGGTGCGGCATCCTGCGCGGAGCCCGAGGCGCGCGGGCTGGCGCCGGTGACGCTGCTCCACGGCGACGCGCGAGCGCTGGCGCCCGCCTAGCTGACGCCGGGGGGCCCCGAGCCGCTGCGCGTGACCTTCACCTTCGCGATCGCCTCGCCGCCCGAGGCGCCGACCGCGCTCGTCATCTCCTCCCCGAAGGCGGACGGCTGGTGGCGCCCGTGGGCGCGAGCGAAGAGGCGCAGATCCTCACGCGATGACGCGGGAGGGTGGGGCGCTCCTGCAGACGACGCACGGCGCGGTCCGGTACGTGACCGAACGAAGCTGACGCCCCGGCACGCTTTCTCGCCGCGATGGTGGGGGTTTGGGGGCAGAGATCGGCGCTGCGCCGAGTAGGAACTGGCGCTGCGCCGAGTGGAGCCCCCATGATGGCGAAGAGCGCGCTCTTTGACCCGTGGCGGCAAACCCCCGTATCCTCTTCCCTGAACGGGAGCACCATGGCGGAGTTTGTCTGGGAAGCGCGCGGGCCGATGCCGGCGACGTTCGGTCGGGCACGATGGAGGCGGAGAGCGAGGCCGCGGTGACCGCGCGCCTGCGGTCGCAGCAGCTCAACCCCACCAAGGTCAAGAAGAAGGGGGGCTTCCTCGGCACGCCTGGCGAACCTCCAGCTCGGCATCGGGCGTCGAGCCGAAGGATCTGGTCAAGTTCATCCGGCAGTTCGCCACGATGATCGACGCCGGCCTGCCGCTCGTGCAGTGCCTCGAGATCCTCGCCAACCAGGAGCCCAACAAGTTCTTCGCAGGCCGCGCTCAAGCGACATCAAGTCGCCGGTCGAGCAGGGCGCCACCTTCAGCGACGCGCTGCGCCGGCACCCCAAGATCTTCGACGAGCTCTTCGTCAACCTGGTCCAGGCCGGCGAGGTCGGCGGCATCCTCGACACGATCCTGAACCGCCTCGCAGTCTACATCGAGAAGCGCGTCAAGCTGGCCCGCCAGGTGCGCGGCGCGCTGACGTACCCGGTCAGCCGTCATCTGCATCATGGCCGTCGTCATCTTCGTGCTGATGACCTTCGTCATCCCCGCGTTCGAGGGCATGTTCGCCGAGTTCGGCGCCAAGGACGCGCTGCCCGCGCTGACCAAGGTCGTCATCGCCTCTCGAACGGCTTCGTCTCGTACCTGCCGCTCATCATCGCGGCCATCGTGGGGATGCCGTGGGCGCGCGCGACTTCTACAGGTCAAGCGCGGCAAGCGGATCGTCCACAAGTTCATCCTCAAGCTCCCCGTCCTGGGGCCCGTGATGCAGAAGATCGCGGTCGCCCGCTTCACCCGCACGCTCGGCACGCTGCTCTCCTCCGGCGTGCCCATCCTCGACGCCCTCGACATCGTCGCCAAGACGGCCGGCAACGTCGATCATCGAGGAGGGGCTGATCCTACGCGCGCGGAAGATCTCCGAGGGCAAGAACATGGCCGAGCCGCTCGCCGAGATCCACGTCTTCCCCGGGCATGGTGGTGCAGATGGTGGCGGTCGGCGAGCAGACCGGCGCGCTCGACACGATGCTCAGCAAGATCGCCGACTTCTACGAGGAGGAGGTGGACGTCGCCGTCGCCGCGCTGACCTCGCTCCTCGAGCCGGTCCTCATGGTCATCGTCGGCAGCGTCGTCGGCGTCGTGCTCATCTCGATGTACCTGCCCATCTTCGACCTGGCCGGGCACATCAAGACCGACTGATGCCCGCGTCCCCGAGCGCGGAGGGCCCGCTCGAGCGTCGCCTGCTCTGGCTGACGGGGCTGCGCCTCGTCGTCCTGACGCTCTTCCTCGTCTTCACGACCACGGTGTACCTGCGCGGCCTCTCGCTGAGCAGCTTCTCCACCCTCTTCGCGCTGGTGACGGCGGGCGCCGCGTTCTCCTTCGCGGCGGTGTACGCCTCGATGCTCCGCATGCGTCGCGCGCTGGTCGCGGTCGCGCGCGCCCAGCTCATCACCGACCAGCTCACCTGGACGGCGATGGTGTACATCTCGGGCGGCGCGACGAGCGGCGCCACGTCGCTCTACGGCCTCACGGCCCTCTCGGGCGCCATCCTCCTCGGCGGCGAGGGCGGCCTCGTCGCGGCCCTCGCCGGCGCGGGCTGGTACGTCCTGCTCTGCGGCGCCTTCGCGCTGCGCCTCGTGGACGTGCCGCCCGACCAGCCCATCGGCGCTTACGCGACGCGCTGGTCCGAGCTGGGGTACCCGATCTCCGTCAACCTGCTCGCGCTCTGCGTCGTCACGCTCCTCGCCGTCTACCTCGCGGAGCGCCTGCGCGTCACCGGCGGCCACCTCGAGCAGGCCACGCAGCGCGCCGAGGAGGCCGAGCGCCTCGCCCTCCTCGGCCGGCTCGCCGCCGGCCTCGCGCACGAGATCAGAAACCCGCTCGGGGCCATCGCCGGCTCGATCGAGCTGCTCCGCACCGGCGGCACGCTCTCGGACGAGGACCAGAAGCTGTGCGAGATCGTCGAGCGCGAGACCGGGCGCCTCAACGCGCTCGTGAGCGACATGCTCGATCTCTCCCGCCCGCGCGCGCCCACCAAGACCGTCGTCGACCTCGCGGCGCTCTCGCGCGACGTCTCCACGCTGGCCGCCCAGAGCGGCCGCGGCAGCGACGTCGTCGTCCGGTACGAGGGGCCGGACTCCGCGCCCGTGCTCGCCGACGCGGCGCAGCTCCGCCAGGTGGTCTGGAACCTCGTGCGAAACGCCGTCCAGGCGAGCGCACCCGGCGCCGAGGTGGTGGTCCGCGTCGGCGAGGGCGAGGCGGGCGCGCTCTCGCTCTCGGTGAGCGACCACGGGCCCGGCATCCCCGCGGACGCGCGGGATCGGCTGTTCGACGCGTTCTTCACCACGCGGGCGAACGGGATGGGGATCGGGCTCGCGGTCGTGAAGCGGATCGTGGACGGGCACGGGTTCACGGTCGACGTGGAGAGCGACGGCGGGGGGACGACGTTCCGCGTGCGCATCCCGGGGGAGGCGCGGGTTGACTCGACAAGCCTGCCGCCCTCGCTTCCCCCCCGGCCCCCATGAACGTTAGCCTGCGCCAGGGGCCTTCAATCCTAACCGCGCCCGGAGCGTCCCGCCGAAGGCGGGACGCGGAGGAAGCGGGGGGTGCGGCTTCGCACTAGGCGCCGTCGAGCAGACCTGCGACCCCCGCTTCCTCCGCGAGCCGCCGTGAACGGCGGCTCGCTCCGGGCGCGGTTAGGATTTCGATTTCCTAACGCCCCGCTCCTCACCCCAGCGCGGCGATCTTCTCCCGGCACAGCCGCTCGATCACCGCGCCCAGCTCCTTCACCCGCGGGCCCAGCACGGCCAGCTCCTCCGCCGTGATGCGGTACTTGGTGCTGTACCGCGCATCGACGTACGCCTTCTTGAGCAGCTCGAAGAGATCCTTGTCCTCTTGCGTCGTGCGCGGGAGGAGCGAGCGCATGTCCGGGTGGATGTGCGCGGCCATGTTCGCGAGCTTCTCGATGTTGTGAGACTTCGGCATGTACGAGGTGAACGTGAGGAGGAACGCGGCGAAGAAGCGCTCCGTGGCCTGGTGCAGCATGAACGCGGCGAGGTTGTTGCTCTGTCGGGCAAGGTACAAATCCACGCCCACAAGGAACTCGTTCGCGCTCGTGAAGTACCGCTCGAAATCCCGCTCCGCGTGCTCCTTCCGCTGCCCCGGCGTCGGCGCGTACTTCGCGTTGAACGTCACCGCGCCCGACGTGAACAGCAGCACGCCCTCCGTGAGGATGTCGCGCCAGAAGGACTGCCCCTGCTTGACCTGATCGGTCACGAACGCGAAGTCGTGAACGATCAAGTCCACGTCCGGCCAGCCCTTGGGCATGCTCAGGAAGCGCTCCGTCGCCTTCGCCCAGAGCGACACGTCGTCCGCGACCTCGGCGGTCTTCGTGACGACGAGGATGTCGAAGTCGCTCTTGAACCCGGTCTCGAGGTCGTTCTCCTGCGTGCCGCGCGCGTGGCTGCCGAAGAGGATGACCATCTCGACGGGCCCCGTCTCGCGCAGGACGTGTACGATGTGGGCGAGCCGCTCGCGTGTGTACTTGGGCAGGTGGTCGAGCGACGTCCTCATGGCCGCCGGCGAAGGATAGCCGACCGGGCGCGCGCGCGCCTCAGCTCGCGGGCTTCGCGGCTGCGGCGGGCGCAGCGGCCGCGGCCGCCGCTCCGTTGGCCGCCGCGGGGGCTGCCTTCGGCTTCGCGTGCCCCGCGTGCGATTGCAGCGGGGGGACGTGCGCGTCGACGTCGTCCACCCGAATCCACGTCCCCGCCCGCCGCACCTGCGCCTGGTGCTGCGCGACGAGCAGCGCGCCGAGCTGATCCCGCGCCAGCACGGCCGTGCTCTGCTGCCTGGTGGACGGCGAGCGCGCGTTCTTCGGCTTGAGGAGCTGCAGGAGCTGGTCGCCCACCGACTGCGCCTCGTCGATCTGCGCCTGGGTGATCGGCGTCTTGCCCTTCACCGCAGCGGCGTTGGCCGTGTAGAGCTGCGCCAGGTCGACGCAGTCCTGCGCGACGTCGGCGCCTCCCTTGCCCTTCGCGATGCGCTGCACGTCGGGCGCCGGCAGGTCGCCCGACTTCATCAACGACACCGCGTTCGAGAGCATCACGTCACGCAGGGCGCCCGCGGTCTTCCGCAGGCTCGCGATCGTCCCCGGGGAGCTCAGGTCCACCTGCGCCGCCGCGTACATCAACGCGAGCGCGATCGTCGGGGTGGCCTTCATCGCCGCGAGATCGAAGGGCGCCGGGAGCTTGCCGAGCTGCGCGTCGTAGCCCGCGAGCGCCGTGATGGCCGTGACGCAGTTCTTGTAGGCCAGCGCGGGATCGAAGTTGTACGTCTTCACCGTCTCGGCAGAGAACTGCTGCTGCGCGATCGGGAGGTACTTGTCGTAGGCCGCCTTGGATCCTTGCGGCTGCGCCGCCGGCGGCGCCGGCGGATCCGGGATAGCGACGGGGCCCGCGGCCTGCTTCTTCGCGACGTTCTTCGCCGGCGCGGCCTTCTTCGCCGGCGCGGCCGTCTGCGCGGTGCTGGTCTTGGCAGCAGGTTTCTTCGCGGCGGGCTTCTCTTTGGGCTTCGCCATGGGACCTCTCTCGTGATGGGTGCGAGGTTGCTACCTTCAACCATAGCTGGGGCGGTCCGCCTGGCCAGCAGATCGCGGCCGGGGAAATGGCATGAAATGGTCGGCGACGTTCGAGCGTGGCCGGGAGCGATCCGGATCGGTCGGCGCCACGCTCCCAGCGTCGTCGCGAGCCATCGGATCGGTCAGCGCCACGCTCCCAGCGTGCCCGGGAGCGATCCGGATCGGTCGGCGCCGCGCTCCCAGCGTGCTCCGGAGCCATCGGGTCGGTCGGCGCCACGCTTCCATCGTGGCCGGGAGCGATCCGGATCGGTCGGCGCCGCGATCCGGGCGTGGCGGTGCGCGATCCGGATCGGTCATCCCACCTCGGCGCACCCACTCGCGCCGAGAATTGGGCCCCGCGCGCCCCCCTCTGGTACGCCCGCTCTCCTCTGAATGGCCCCGCTCGTGCTCCTCGTGCTGTGGGTGCGTCGCGCCGCGCGGGCGGCCGCGCCGCTTGCGTGCGCGCTCGCGCTCGGCGGCGCCGTCGTCCTCGACGCCCAGAGCCCGCTGCCGCTGCCGTACGTCGTCGCGGCCGCGGCGGTGCTGTGCGCGATCCTCGCCGTCCGCGGCCGCAAGCGCGCGAAGGCCATCGAGGGCACGTTCCTCGGCGACCTGGAGCTGGGAGCGCTCCTGGTCGTCGCCGCGGTCGGGGCCGCCGAGCGGATCGACGGGTCGCTCGACGGGCGATCGTTCGCCGCCGTCTACGTCGCCGTCGGCCTGGTGAGCGCGCTCGCGCGGCCCGCCGCGTCGCTCTCCGTCCTCGCCTTCGCGGCCGCGCTGGAGGCTGCCGTGCGCGTCGTCGGGTACGGCGAGCCGGCGCCGCCCGTCCGCGCCCTCCCGCACCTCGGCTTCATGATCGTCTTCGCCGCGCAGAACCTCGCCTTCCTCCGCGCGGAGATCGCGCGCATCCGCAGCGCGTCGCGCGCGCGGCTCCACGCCGAGATCGCGCGCCTGCGCGAGGACGCGCGGAGCTACCGCCTCCTCGGCGCCCCGTCGAGCGCGCGCGCGCAGCCCGTCGCGCGGCAGGGGGACGAGGAGCGCCTCGCGCGCTCGGGCGTGGAGGAGATCCACCAGTCGGTGCTCTTCGCGCTGCGCCTCGTGCGCGAGTCGCTCGGCCTCCACACCGCGATCCTGCTCTGGCAGAACGACGACGGCACGCACCTCCGCATCAGCGAGCTCTGCAGCGACGCGCAGAACCTCTTGGAGGGCCCCTTCCTCGCCGGCGACGGCATCCTCGGCGCCGCGATCGCGCAGCGCGCGCCCGTCGCCGCCTCGGGGCTCAAGGCGAGCTACAAGCTCCCGTACTACGTCGGCCCGTGCCCCGTGCGCGCGGTGCTCGCGCTGCCCGTCTTCGAGCACGGCGCGGTCCGCGGCGTGCTCGTCGTCGACCGGCCCGACGATCGCGCGTTCTCGGCGCGCGAGCAGGCGCTCGTGGAGGAGGCTTCTCGCTACGCCGTGCGCGCCATCCAGAACGAGCGGGTCTTCGTGCAGCTCGAGCGGGCCAAGGTGGAGCAGGGCAAGCTCTACCGCGCGGCGGAGGCGCTCGGCGCGGCGACCACCGAGGGCGACGTGATCGAGGCGGGCGTGAAGAGCGCGCGCGAGATCACCAGCGTCGACTTCGCCGCCGTCACGCTCTACGACGACGCGTCCAAGATGCACGAGATCCGCGCGGTGAGCGGGGACGGCGCGGGGGACATCGTGGGCCAGCGCTTCCGTCACAACAGCGGGCTCTGCGCGATGGTCCTCCAGAACCGCCACCCGCTGCCCTACCGCGGCGAGTACGACCCGGCACGGCAGACGGTCTTCACCCGCCGCATCGCGCCGCCGCCCATGCCCTCCATCGTCGTCCTGCCGCTCCTCGTCCACGAGCGGCCGCTCGGCACCCTCGTCCTCGGCTCCCGCCGCCGCGCCGCCTTCAACGACGCCGCGCGCAGCACGCTCGAGGTGCTCGCGAGCCACATGGCGGTGTCGCTCACCAACGCCCGCATGCTCCGCCGCCTGGAGGAGCTCGCCACGATGGACGGCCTCACGGGCCTGCTCAACAAGCGCGCGATGCTCGAGGTCGCCGAGCAGAAGATCGCCGCCGCCAAGCGCTTCGGCCGGCACCTCTCCGTCCTCGTGACCGACATCGACCACTTCAAGAAGGTGAACGACACCTACGGCCACGACGTGGGCGACGTGGTCATCAAGGGCCTCGGCGAGATCCTGCGACGCGCGAAGCGCAACACCGACGCGGTGGCCCGGTTCGGCGGCGAGGAGTTCGTGATCATCTGCGAGGAGACCGACGCGCGCGGCGCCATGCTCCTCGCCGAGCGCGTCCGCGAGGAGCTCGCCCGCACCACGTTCCACCCGCAGGGCAAGGTCGGCGACGGCGGCAAGCCGCTGGGCGTGAACGTCACGTGCTCGATCGGCGTCGCGACCTACCCCGAGGCAGGCGCGAGCTGGGAAGAGCTGTTCAAGGCCGCGGACGAGGCGCTCTACGTCTCCAAGCAATCAGGCCGCGACCGCTCGACGGCGTGGAGCCCGTCGATGAAGAGCGCGGCCGCACCGGGCAAGCCCCGCGCGGCGTGACCGCGCGGGCGGTATGCTGGCGGCGCGTGCCCCCAATGAAACCCTCCCGCCCCTGCCTCACCGCGCTCTTCGTCTCCACGCTCGCCGCGCTCCCTGCCTGCGGAGGTGGCGCCAGCGCCACGGCACCGCCCTCGGGCATGTGTACGCTCACGGCCCCCACGCTCCCCACGCACGCGCTCCACGCCGACGGCACCCTGCTGCGCGACGCGCTCGGACGCGTCGTCGTCCTCCGCGGCGTCGACGCAGGCGGCCGGAGCAAGCTCGCGCCGTTCGCGCCGTTCGACTTCAAGGGCAGCGGCTACGACGCCGCGCTCGGCGCCTACCTCGACCGCGCCGCGTCGTGGGGGATCAACGCGCTCCGCGTCCCCTTCGTCTGGGCCGCCGTCGAGCCGACGCAGGGCACGTACGACGAGGCCTTCCTGAAGCGCTACGACGCGCTCCTCGACGGCGCGTGGTCCCGCGGGATGTTCACCATCGTCGACTTCCACCAGGACGTCTACGCGGACGTCTACTGCGGCGACGGCTTCCCCGACTGGACGCTCCCCGGCCCGCTCCCGGCGCCGCACCACGACTGCCCGAACTGGGGCGGCGAGTACCTCTCCGATCCGGCGGTCAAGGCGGCGTTCGATGGGTTCTGGGCCGCGAGCTCCACCGTGCGCCCGGCGTACGAGGCGCTCTGGGACATGATGGCCAAGCGCTACGCGACGCGCCCCGGCGTGATCGGCTTCGAGCCGTTCAACGAGCCCGGCTGGGGCACGGCCGACGAGGCGACGTGGGAGGCGACCACGCTCACGAAGTTCTACGGCGACATGGCGTCGCGCATCCACGCGGCGGCGCCCGACGCGCTCGTCTTCTTCGACGCGACCGGCACCGACGCGGTGACGTTGCAGAGCACCCTCGCCAAACCCTCCGGCACCGGCCTCGTCTTCGCGCCGCACTACTACCAGTCCGGGGCGCTCGGCGGCGGCGTCCCCGTCCCTGCGCGCGTCGCGTCCGACCTGAAGCACTGGGCCGACCAGGGCGCGTCGTTCGGCGTGCCCGTGCTGCTGGGCGAGTTCGGCGCCGAGAACGCGACGCCGGACGTCGCGTCGTACCTGTCGGCCCACTTCGACGCGCTCGACGCGATGGGCATGAGCGGAACGCAGTGGGAGTACAGCGTCTCCGCCGAGCTCTGGAACGACGAGAACCTGAGCCTGGTCGCCGCCGACGGGAAGGAGAACCCGATGGCCCAGGCGATCCTCCGCCCGTATCCCCGCGCCATCGCCGGCAGCGCGATCACCTTCTCGTTCGACGCCACCTCGCGCGCCGCGAAGCTCGCCTACACGCCCGCGTCGGGCATCAGCGAGATCGCCGTCCCCACGCGCGCGTACCCCAAGGGCGTCACGGTCCACGTGACGGGCGGCTGCGCGGACACGTCGCACGCAGGCACGGTGCTGGTGCAGGCGGATCCGGGCGCGACGGCGGTCGAGGTGAGCGTGACGGCGCGGTGAGGGCTACGGGCAGCTCGCGCCGAGGAGCGCGTTGCAGTCCGAGCTCGCGAGGCAGTACTGGACCGTGCCCTGGCAGCTCGCGACGCTCGTGGTCGAGCACCTCTGGCACGCGGCGCAGTCCCCCGTGTCGCACTCGTCCATGTTCGGCGGAGGCCCGGCGCAGAAGGAGGCGCTCGTCTCGCTGCCGCACGACGTGTAACAGGCGGAGCAGAAGACGCAGGTCGCCACGGCGTTGTAGTCCGACACGCCGGCGGGGTACTGCTTCGCGTAGCAGGCGTTGCAGCTTGCTTTGTCGGGGGACTGGGCGCAGTCGCTGCTGGTCCCGCCCGTGGCGCTGCTCGAGCAGGCCACCAGGGCGAGGGACCAGACGGACAGCGCCCAGGCTCTCATCGGGGACGCGGCGTACGCCGCGGGGTCACATCGGCAGGCTGCCGCAGACCGTGGCGAGGTTCTGCAACAGGTCCACGCACGGCATGGAGCCCTCGCAGGCCGTCAGCCCGGAGGCGCACGACCCGCCGGCCTTGACCGAGCACTGCTGGCAGGTTCCACACGTGGTCATGCCCGGGGTTCCCGTGTCGCACGTCGTGTCCTCCACCGGAGCACCGCCGTCCAGGGCCCCCGCGCAGCCGCTGTTGGTCGCGGCACCATCGCAGGTCGTGTAGCAGGAGTTGCAGAAGACGCAGTTGAGGAGGTCGTTGTAGTCCTGCACGCCGGCCTGATCGATCATCGAGGCGCAGTTGACGCAGTCGCCCTGGTTCGCGCACCCGCCGCAGTCCTGGATGCTCGAGGGCATCGTGCAGCTCCCTCCGCTCGACCCGCCGCCTGCGCCGCCGACGCCGGAGACTCGGGCCCGTCGTGGCGGCCGACGACTGCACGGTCGTCCCGGTGGTCGCCGTCGCCGTGGTCTTGCCCGACGAGCTGCCGCCGGAGCCCTTCGTGCCCGTCGACCCGCTGCTGCTCGACCCGCCGCACGCCACGAGGGCCACCACCGAGATGGAGACCGCCACCGCACCCAATGCCCAAGTCTTCATGTACCTACCTCCAACTGCGCGTCCCAGGTTCGTTCTTCCGGTAGACCGACGGCCCGCTGCACACACACAGCCCGCCGCTCGCCCCGAGCCCGTCGAACCGACGGCCTTCCGGCCTACGAAAGGAAGCGCGGGGCATCCCCGCGCAACCGCGGTTCTTACACCGGAGCGCCCGGCGCCTGCAATCTTTGTCGCCCCGGAAAGGGCGCTCACGCCCCGCGTCGAGCGTGCGTCACCCACGCTGCCGTGCGTCACCGAACAGAGGCTCACGCCTCGCGCAGCGGTCGGCACGCGAAAGCGCGCGCTCGCGACACGGTCACAGCGGAATGTTGCCGTGCTTCCGTGGAGGGTTTTTGTCGCGCTTGTCGCGGAGCAGCTCGAGCCCGGCGGCGAGGCGGGCGCGGAGCAGGCGCGGGTGGATCACCTCGTCGATGAAGCCGAGCTCCGCGGCCTTGTAGGGGCTCGCGAACTTGGCCTTGTACTCCTCGACGAAGCGCGAGCGGGCCTGGGCCGGATCGGCGGCGGCCTGGATCTCCTTGCGATAGACGATGTTGACCGCGCCCTCGGGGCCCATGACGGCGATCTCGGCGGTCGGGAACGCGAGGTTGATGTCGGCGCGGATGTGCTTCGACGCCATGACGTCGTAGGCGCCGCCGTACGCCTTGCGGGTGATGACCGTCAGCTTGGGGACGGTGGCCTCGGCGAAGGCGTAGAGGAGCTTGGCGCCGTGCGTGATGATGCCGCCGTACTCCTGGTCGGTGCCGGGGAGGAAGCCGGGGACGTCGACGAACGTGCACAGGGGGATGTTGAAGCAGTCGCAGAAGCGGACGAAGCGCGCCGCCTTGATGCTGGCCTTGATGTCGAGGCAGCCGGCGAGGACCTGGGGCTGGTTCGCGACGACGCCGATGGGGCGGCCGCCGATGCGGGCGAAGCCGACGACGATGTTCTGCGCGTAGCGGTCGTGGATCTCGAGCAGGTGGCCCTCGTCGACCACGGCGCGCACGACGTTGCGGATGTCGTACGGCTTCGACGAGTCGGCGGGGACCATGGAGTCGAGCTCGGGCACCTCGCGGTTGGGAGGATCGGTCGAGGGGCGGGCGGGCGGGTCCTCGGTGTTGTTCGAGGGGAGGAAGGAGAGCAGCTCGCGGAGCCGGGCCAGCGCGGCGCGATTGTCCGGCGCGGTGAGGTGGCAGACGCCGCTCTTGCTCGCGTGCGTCGCGGCGCCGCCCAGGGTCTCCTTGTCGACCTCCTCGTTCGTCACGGCCTTGATGACCTCGGGGCCGGTGATGAACATGTAGCTCGTCCCGGTGACCATCAGGGTGAAGTCGGTGATCGCCGGCGAGTACACCGCGCCGCCCGCGCAGGGGCCCATGATGGCGCTGATCTGCGGCACCACGCCGCTCGCCAGGGTGTTGCGGAGGAAGATGTCGGCGTAGCCGGCGAGCGAAGCGACCCCCTCCTGGATGCGCGCGCCGCCCGAGTCGTTGAGGCCGATGACCGGCGCGCCGATGCGCATGGCGAGGTCCATCACCTTGCAGATCTTCTCGGCGTACGCAGCCGAGAGGGAGCCGCCGATGACCGTGAAGTCCTGCGCGAAGACGACGACCTTCCGACCGTCGACGAGGCCCCAGCCCGTGACCACACCGTCACCGAGGACCTTGCTCTTGTCCATGTCGAAGTCGCTGCAGCGGTGCACCACGAACCGCCCGGACTCGACGAACGATCCAGGGTCGAGCAGGAGGTCGATGCGCTCGCGCGCGGTGAGCTTGCCAGCCTCGTGCTGCTTGGCGATCCGCGCGGCGCCGCCGCCTTCGAGGGAGAGGCGGTTCATCTCGTCGAGGCGGGCGAGCGCGAGCTGTGCGGTCGGTGAGCTCGACGCTCCCGGCGCCGCTGTAGGCGGCGCTGCAGGCGGGCTGGAGAGGGGGCGGGGATCGGCCATGCGCGGGGCCTACCACGTGGGCGCCCCCGCCGCGATTGCCCTTGCGCGTGCTCGGCGTGCGCCCTTAACCTCTTGACCCTCTTCACCCTCGTCACGCCGAGCGGCGCTCATGAACACCGACCCGCCTGCACAGCCGCTCTCGTCGACCCCGGCCGCGGAGCGGGCCTCGAAGGCCGCGATAGTCGCGGCATCGACCTCCGGCGGTGCGCAGGCAGGTCCCACCCCCAAGACCGTGCCCACCGAGGTGGGCGACGGCCGCTACGCGCTCGCGGAGGAGCTGGGCATCGGCGGGCTCGGCCGGGTCGTCCGCGCGACGGACCGCATCGTGGGCCGCGTGGTGGCGCTGAAGACGTTGAAGGACGGCGTGGGGATGGCGCCCGAGGTCGTCGAACGCTTCATGGCGGAGGCCTGCGTCTCCGCGCGCCTCGAGCACCCCAACATCATCCCCGTGTACGAGATCGGCACGTTCGGCAACGGCCAGCCGTACTACACGATGCGGATCGTCAAGCAGCGCAACCTCCAGGAGGTGCTGGCGAGCCGGAGCCTGCGCGCCGAGTGGCCCCTCGTGCGCTTGATCGGCGCCTTCGTCCAGATCTCCCGCGCGCTCGCGTACGCGCACCGGCTCGGCGTCCTGCACCGCGACATCAAGCCGGAGAACATCCTGCTCGGCGACTTCGGCGAGGTGTACCTGGCCGATTGGGGCAACGCCAAGACCATGCCGGGCTCGCCCATCGCCGCGGGCACGAGCCGGCGGCCCTCGAACGCGCCACCGGGCGGGCTGCCGTACTTTCAAGACGGGCCGCGCGCGTCGGTCGGCGAGCCCAGCGGGCTCTCCGGCACGCCGGGCTACATCGCGCCCGAGCAGATCCGCGGCGACCGCGCCCACACCGACCACCGCGCCGACATTTTCGCGCTGGGCGTGGTGCTCTACGAGATCCTCACGGGCCAGCATCCCTTCGACGCGCCGACGGTGCTCGGCGTCATCCTGGCCACCCAGACGCGCGTGCCCAAGCCTCCGCGATCCGTCGCGCCCACCTGCCCGCTGGTCCTGGAGGATCTCTGCCTCGCGATGCTCGCGAAGGATCCGATCCACCGCCCCGAGTCGGCCAATCGCGTCGCGATCGAGGCGGAGGCATTCCTGGAGGGCGCTCAGGAGCGCGAGCGGCGGCACCAGGAGGCGCGCCGGCTCTGCGACCTGGCGCAGCTCCCCGTGGAGCGGAGCCAGGCCCTCGGCCGAGAGCGCGAGCGCCTGCTCGCCCAGGCGAGCGAGGAGCTCCGCGGCGTCAAGGGCTTCGAGCCCGTCGAGCGCAAGCGCCCGGGCTGGGAGCTCGAGGATCGCGCCGCGACCGTGGAGCGCGAGC
Source organism: uncultured delta proteobacterium (assembly GCA_963827955.1). Taxonomy (GTDB): domain Bacteria; phylum Myxococcota_A; class Polyangia; order Polyangiales; family Polyangiaceae; genus CAWHDJ01. The sequence goes on from CAWHDJ010000021.1 coordinate 28,202, forward strand.
AGGCCGTCGCGGTGGCCGAGGCCATCGACCTCTTCACCAAGGCGCTCGCCTACGATCCGGTGAGCATCGAGGCGCGCGCCTCGCTGTCGGACCTCTACTGGTCGCGCGCGCGGGAGGCCGAGGCCGAGCGGCGCCCGGCGCTCCGGGTCTATTACGAGGCGCTCGTCTCCGAGTTCGACGTCGGCCGGTACTCCGCGCTCCTGCGCGCCGACGCCGTGCTCTCGATCGACACGAGCCCGCCGGGCGCGATCGTCACCGCCCACCTCTACGCGCAGAGGGACCGCGTCCTCGTCCCCCTCGAGCAGCGCATCCTCGGCCGCACGCCGATCGTCGAGGCCCGCCTCCCGCCTGGCAGCTACCTGCTCGTGCTCAAGCGGTCGGGCTATCGCGAGGCGCGCTACCCGGTGCTGCTCGCGCGCGGCGCGCACCACGTCGGCAGCGTCGCGCTCTACACCGACGAGGAGATCGGCGACGAGTTCGTCCACGTCCCGGCAGGCCCCTTCATCTGCGGCGGCGATCCGCTCGCGCCCTCGTCCCTCGCCGCGTGCGAGCCCGAGCTCGACGATTACGTCATCGGCCGGTACCCGGTCACGTTCCGCGAGTACTGCGCGTTCCTCGACGCGCTCGATCGCGTCGACCCCGCGCTCGCCGAGCGGCGCGCGCCCCGCGACCTGCGCGGCGGGAAGGGCGCCATCGTGCAACGCGGCCCGAGCGGGCTCTGGGAGCCCTGCGAGTCCCTCGTCGAGGGGGAGGCGCGCCGCATGTTCCCGCCGGACGATGGCCACCTCTGGAACCTGCCCGTCGTGCTCATCGACTGGTTCGACGCGGTGGCCTTCTGTCGGTGGCGGAGCGAGGTGGACGCGGCCGAGGGCGCCAGGGCTCCGCTGCGCCTGCCGACCGAAGCGGAGTGGGAGAAGGCGGCGCGCGGCACGGACGGCCGCGTGTTCCCCTGGGGCAATCACTTCGACCCGACCTTCTGCCTGATGCAGGGCTCGCGCCCGTACCTCGCGCAGATCGAGCCGATGGGCACGTTCCCTACCGACTGCTCGCCCTACGGGGCGCGCGATCTCGCAGGCGGGGCGCGCGAGTGGGTCGGCGACATCCACGGTGAACGGAGCTGGGACGAGCTGCACGGCCGAGCCCGAGCCGCCCCTCTCCACCGAGCGAGGCGCGTCGCCCGAGCGCGTGATCCGCTCGGGTGACTGGGTCTCCATGGCGGAGTACTGCCGGTCCGCGTCGCGCTCCCGCCTCTTCGGGCTGATGCGCGGCGCGGGCGTGGGCTTCCGCCTCGCGCGGTCGCTGCACCGCGTGCGAAAGGACGCCTGACGCGCGATGACGACTCGATCGCATCTCGTAACGATGGGGTCGGCCAGGCCGTCCCTGCTTCGATGGCTCGCGCCCGCGGCTGCGGGCCTCTCGCTGGCGTCGTCGGCGTCTCCGGCCGCCGCGCAGGCCTCGCCGCTGCCCGATTCGTTCGTCGTGGGAGCGTGGACGTTCCGCCCCTCGCTCGACGTCCGCATCCGCGGCGAATACCGCCGGCACCCCTTCGACGCAGGCGGCGACGTCTACGACTCCACCGCGGTCCTCGCCGAGGCCTACCAGAGCACGCTACCGGGCGTCGCCTCCACGCAGCCTGCCGTGGACAACCAGTACTTCGTGACGGAGCGCGCGCGCCTCGGGCTGGCGGTGGACCGCGGGCCCGTCACGGCCGCCGTGACGCTCCAGGACGCGCGGGTGTGGGGGGACACGGGGGCCACGGGCCTGGTCGCGCCGGGCGAGCCGGTGCCGTCGGTGTTCGCGCCGTCCGAGGCCTACCTCGAGGTTCACACGAGCTCGGGCAGGCGGGTCTTCCTCCGGGTCGGACGGCAGGCGGTGACGTGGGGAGACGGGCGCCTCGTCGGCGCCAACGACTGGTCGATCACCGGGCGCTCGCTCGACGCCGCCCGCTTCGGCTTTCAGGCCGGGGACTTCGACGTGCAGATGCTCGCGGTCATGCTGGCGACGCCGGGCCGGTACACGCCGGCGACCGCCACGGACACCACGACGGCGACCTCGACCACCGTGACGCCGCTCGTGGAGGGATCGGGCGCGCAGCTCTATGGCATCAACGCGATCTGGCACGCGCTGCCGCTGCTCCACGTGGAGGCGACGGGTCTGGCCCGCGTCGTTCGCGATCCCGTACCGAGCACGCTCACGCCGTCGAACACCTTCGTCGTCGACGGCCGCCTATCGGGCGATTACCGCGGCTTCCGCTACGCCGTCGAGGGCGCCTACGAGCTCGGCAAGGTCGCCTCGTACGGCACCAACCGGGATCTCTCCGCGTTCGCGCTCGCCGCGCGGGCGAGCTGGGAGACGGCGCTGCCCGCGCACCTCACGTTCAGCGGGGAAGCCGCGTACGCCAGCGGCGACGACGGGCAGACCACCGGCACGGAGAAGCGCTTCGATCCGATCCTCCCCGACGAGCACACGATGCTCAGCCCCATGAGCTTGGTGGCCTGGTCCAACATCATCCTCGGAGGCGGCTCGCTGAGCCTGCGGCCGATCGAGGAGCTCGGGCTGACGGCGGGCTACCGCTACGCCGCGCTCGCGCAACCGGGCGGGCGATGGTCGAACGCGGCGCTCAACCCGATCGGCGCCGTGCCCGGCAACACGTCGCGCTCGCTGGGGCACGAGATCGACGCGGCGATCCGCGTGACTCCGTGGAAGCCGTTCGAGATCGAGACGGGGTACGGGCTCTTCATTCGCGGCGCAGGGGCAGACGCGATCCTGCAGGCGGCCGGGCGGCCGGCGGCGCTGCAGCACTGGACGTACCTGGAGACGAGAGTGCGGGTGCCCTGATCCGGGCGCGCGCGAGCGCGCTCTAGAAACGCCGACGGGCGGGGCCGAGGCCCCACCCGTCGGGTCGATCCGCGAATCGATTGAGCGAGCTACGTCCCGGGGACGGGCTTCGGCGCGCCGAAGATGCTGGCGGCGCGGCGCTTCTCCTTCGCCGCCTTCTCGCGGTCGGCGTAGGTCGGGATCACCACCTTGGCCCGCTGCGGCAGGTCTCTCCCGGCGACGATGGCGTCGACCTCTTCGGCGTCGATCGTCTCGCGCTCCAGGAGGGCGTTGGCCAGCCAATCGAGCACCTCACGGTTCTCGCTGAGGAGCTTCTTCGCCTCCTCGTGCGCGTCGAGGATGAACTTGCGCACCTCGTCGTCGATCTGGTTGGCCACCGTCTCGGAGTAGTTCCGGCTGCGGCTGGTGAAGTCGCGGCCGAGGAACACGCTCTCCTCGTCGGAGGCGTAGGAGATCGGGCCGATCACGTCGCTCATGCCGAACTCCGTGACCATGCGTCGCGCGAGGTTCGACGCCTGCTTGATGTCGTTGCCCGCGCCCGTCGTGAACTGGCCGAAGACCAGCTCCTCCGCGACGCGGCCACCCATCATGACGGCGAGCCTCGCCTGGGCGAAGTCGCGCGACATGCTGAGCCGATCCTCCTTGGGGAGCTGCTGGGTGACGCCGAGCGCAGGGCCGCGGGGGATGATCGTGACCTTGTGCACCGGGTCCGCGTTCTTCTCCAGCAGCTTGGCGACGAGCGCATGCCCGGCCTCGTGCCAGGCGGTCGTCTTCTTCTCCTGCTCCGAGATGACCATGCTGCGGCGCTCGGCGCCCATGAGCACCTTGTCCTTGGCCATTTCGAAGTCGGTCATCGTGACCACGTCCTTGTCCTGGCGCGCGGCCAGGAGGGCGGCCTCGTTGACGAGGTTCTCGAGATCGGCGCCGACGAAGCCGGGCGTGCCGCGGGCCAGCACCTCGAGGTTCACGTCGCTGCCGAGGGGGACCTTCTTGGTGTGCACCTGGAGGATGCCCTCGCGACCGCGGACGTCGGGGCGGTTCACGACGATGCGCCTGTCGAAGCGACCCGGCCGCAGGATGGCGGGATCGAGCACATCGGGCCGGTTGGTCGCCGCGACGATGATCACGCCCTCGTTCGACTCGAAGCCGTCCATCTCGACGAGGAGCTGGTTCAAGGTCTGCTCGCGCTCGTCGTGCCCTCCGCCGAGGCCGGCGCCGCGGTGGCGCCCGACGGCGTCGATCTCGTCGATGAAGATGATGCAGGGCGCGTGCTTCTTGCCCTGCTCGAAGAGGTCGCGGACGCGGCTCGCCCCCACGCCCACGAACATCTCGACGAAGTCGGAGCCGGAGATGCTGAAGAAGGGCACGCCGGCCTCACCCGCGATGGCGCGCGCGAGCAGCGTCTTGCCGGTGCCGGGGGGGCCCATCATGAGCACGCCCTTGGGGATGCGGCCGCCGAGCTTCTGGAACTTCTTCGGGTCCTTGAGGAAGGCGATGATCTCCTCGAGCTCGTCCTTGGCCTCGTCGATCCCCGCGACGTCCGCGAAGGTGACCTTGTTCTGCGCCTCGCTGAGCAGACGCGCGCGGGATTTGCCGAAGCTCATCGCCTTGCCGCCGCCGGCCTGGAGCTGCCGCATGAACAGGTAGAACATCACCAGCAGGAAGACCATCGGCAGGATGGTGACGACCGCGCCCGACCAGAAGGGCGAGCTGTCTTCCTTCTCGAAGGTCACCTGGACCTTGTTGGCGACGAGCTCCTTGACCGTATCGTCCGCGCGGTCCGGGCCGATGGTGACGCGCTTCTGCTTGGACTGGCTCTTCGGATCCTTCACCCAGTACGTGTATTCGTGGTCCTTGATCGAGACCGACTCGACGTACGGGTCCTTTTCCTTGTCCGCATGGACCTGCGACATGAACTCGCTGTACGCGACCTGCTGCGCCGGCGATTGTGTGGGGCTCAGGAACTGCCAGATCGCCAGGAACATCATGATCAGCAGGACCCAGAGCAGGAGCGTCTTGTGCGATTGCTTCACGAGGAACCCCGAAACTCAGCCGCCGCACCCGTCACGATCGCCGGGCGGGCGGACTGACCCGAAAATAGTACGTGCGTTCTTACCAGCCCGCCACCGTCGCTCAAGGCGGCCAGGTCCGAATTGCGCCGTTCTTAACGAAGTTTCACGGTTCTGCCTTGTGAGGAGGGGGGGATGCCCCGGCTCGGCTGCTCGGAAAGGCAGTACGCCGGCGTGCGCGGAGGGGTGGATCCCCGCCCCCCGCGCGCAGCAGCGCCGGGGTGCGGCCTTCACCGGGTATCGATAAGGACGATCCTGCCTTCGGGGAAGGCCACCTCGACCTCGCGCCCCCCCGCGAGGCTGAGGCGCACGCCGCGACGCCCCAGCCGGCGCGCCCGCTCCACCGCCTGCCGCTGGGCGCGCCCCAGACCCTCCAGCGGCCCTGCCTCGGTCGCCGGCGCGAGCATGTCGGCGAGCGCGCAGAGGTGGTCGACGATGGCCGGCGAGAGCTCCTCGAGCAGCGGCACGAGCTCTCGACGTACCCTGACCCGGGAAAATCGCGAATCGAGGTTCGATGGATTGGTGACGGAGGGGAGGCCGTGACGCTGGAGATGCGCGAGGACGTCCACCCTGCGCGCGCGCAGGAGCGGGCGGACCAGGTGGATGGGATCGGAGGCCAGGAGAGTGGAGGTCGGCGGGGCTTCGACAGGCAACGGGGCGCGCGGGGGCAGCACGGCCAGCCCCCGCGGGCCCGCCCCTCGGAGGAGGCGGAGCAGCAGCGTCTCGGCGCGGTCGTCGGCGGTGTGGCCGGTCGCAATCACGCGCGCCCCGGCCGCCGCGGCGGCGCGCGCAAGCGCCTCGTGTCGGGCGGTGCGCGCGCGGGCCTGCAGGTTCGCGCCCGGTGCGACCGTCACCGCGGTCGCGGCGAAGGGGACGCCCAACTGCTCGGCGACCCCGCGGGCGACGTCGAGCTCGGCGGCGCAGCCCGGGCGGAGCCCATGATCGACACCGTGCGCCACGAGCCCATGACCGATCCGCTTCCGCAAGAGGGCGAGCACGTGCAGGAGCGCCGTCGAGTCGGGACCGCCCGAGCACGCGCAGAGCACGACGTCGCCCGCGCCGAAGAGGCGCTCGTCGCGGACGAGGCGCTCGGCGTGGCGAAGGAGCGAGGGGGGGTGCGACCGCCCGCGCACCGCGCTCACCACGCCTCGAAGGCCTTGCAGAAGACGACCTGATCGCGACCGTCCAGGACCGCGTCGCGGTGGGGCTGGTGAGGGAACCCGAGCGAGCAGCGGTCGCCCTCGGGGTCGTACGATGCGCACTCGGGGCAGGCGAAGACCAGCCGGTAACGCCGGGCCTCTTCACGGAGCCGCTCGTCGATGGCGTGGACCATGGGCCTCCTCCTCGAGCATGCCAGGGGCCGCGGGGGCGATCAACGCGTCCGCTCCAGCCGGACGACCGTCTCGACGTGGCTCGTCTGGGGGAAGAGCTCGAACGTCTCGACGTGCGTGATCGCCAGCCGGCCGCGCGCGAGCGCGGGGAGATCCCGCGCGAGCGTGCTCGGATCGCAGGCGACATACACGACGACACGCGCCCGCGAGGCGGCGATCGCCGAGGCGGCACGCGCGGCGCCCCCACGCGGGGGATCGAGCACGATGGCCGAGACGGCGGCGGGCAGCTCGAGGACGTCGGCGTCGGCGTTCACGACGCGCCCCGCGAGACCGCGTGCGCTCAGGTTGCCGCGCGCCGCCTCACACGCCTCGGGGTCGACCTCCATCGCGCTGAAAGAGGCCGCGTCGCGGGCGAGCAGCACCGAGAGCGTGCCGCTGCCCGCGAAGAGCTCGAGGACGTGCCTCGGGCGGGCGGCGCCGGGCGACTCGATCCGTGTGAGCTCGTCCACGCGCCGGGCCAGCGCCGCCGCGCCCGCGTCGGAGGGCTGGGCGAAGCCCCCGGGGGCGATGAGCAGCGGCGCGCCGTCCGCGCCGGCGATCACGGCGCGCGGGTCGCCGAACACCGCTGGCCGGGCCGCCTCCTCCAGGACCACGCGCGCGCCCGCCCAGGCGCCGCTCGCCACCCGCGCGTCGAGCGCCGCCCACGTGCTCGCCGGCAGCTCGCCCCGCCACGTGAGCGACACCACGGGCAGGCCGCCGTTGCCGCGCGCAACGGCGGCATCGCCCTCCCCGCGCGCATCGGCGAGCACATCCGCGAGCGCCCCGATCAGGGGTGCGATCGAGGGATCGAGCACGAGGCACCGGTCGATGGCCGCGAGCTCGCGCGAGCTCGCGGCGCGGTAGCCGACGCGCGCGCCGTGGCGATCGGCCTTGACGTAGAGGCGAGCCCGCGTGCGGTACGCGAGCGGCGAAGGCGCGGGGTGGGCCACGACGTCCGGCAGCGTCGCGCCCGGGAGCGCGTGCGCGATCGCCGCGCGCACGATGGCCGCGTGCGCCTGCTCCTGCGCGCGCAGGGAGAGGTGCATGAGCGGGCAGCCCCCGCACGCGTCGAGGTACGGGCACGGCGGCTCCACGCGCACCGGGCTCGGCGAGACGACGCGGAGCAGGAGGCCTCGAGCGTGCTTGCCGGCGCCGCTCGCTTCGATCTCGACGAGCTCGCCCGGCGCCGTGCGGGGCACGAACACGACCTCGCCGCTGGCGAGCCGGGCCACGCCGGCGCCGCCGGCGGCGATGCTCTCGACGCGGACCGTTTCCCGACCGGGGGATCTGGACCGCGTGGCGTGGGGCCTCTCGTGCGCGGGTTGGGATGAGCGGGTGGAGGCGCGGCGCGGCGTTTTCGTCACTTCTTGGGAGAGGCGGGGGCCGCCGCCTTGGGCGCGGCTGCGGTCGCGGTCACGGCGGGCGCGTCCACGCCGCCCGTCGGCTGCGACCGGTGGCTGATCTTGTAGTAGACGATCGCCACGATGCCGGCCACGCACACGCCAGCGAGCGCGATGACGGCGACGAGGACGCCCGTGTTGCGCCGCTCGCTCCTCTGCCGCTCCTGCTGAGCCAGCCAGAGCGCGCTCGGATCGGGCCTCGGGAGCGAGAGCGCGGTCTCGATCTGCGACTGCGGCCCAAACGGGTGCGGCGCGACCGGCAGGTTCATCGGCACGCCGCCGACGATGCCGGCCGGCGTGAGCGCGGGGTTCGCCTGCGGCTGCCCGAAGGTGGGCGCCGGCCCACCGCCGAAGCCCTGCCCGTTCATGCCCGGCGAGAACGCAGGCGGGGCCGCCGGAGCGTGCGCGCCGAACGTGGGACCGGCGATCAGGTGGGCCGCGTCTGCCATCGGGAGCGCGACGGTAGAGCCGAAGCCCTCGTCCGTCGGCGCGGGGATCGCCGCCGTACGCTCGTCGTAGCCCCCGCCAAAGCCCGGAGGCTTGGGCGCCCCGTGCGGAGGGAACCCCTGTGGCTGGCCGAACCCAGGCGCCGCGCCCCCTGGGTTTGCCGCATAGCCGGGCGGAGGACCGAACGCGGGTGCGGGCGCTGGCGCGGGCGGCCGTCCGACGTTGGCCGCATACGAGGCAGCATTGGCCCCGTACGAAGGCGGGCCGCCGACCATCGACATGGCCTGCGTCGCGGGCGCGGGCCTCGGCGCCGCGTGAGCAGCAGCCGGCCGGGACGCGGCAGCGTTCGCGTTGGCCAGCGCGGCCAGCGGCTCGAGGTGCTCGCGGAGGGCGACCGTGGTCGGCACGTCTTCGTCGTCGTCGACGAGCGCCTGTGACGCCATTCCCGCCGGGACCAGCATGGCCCCCGCAGGCGGAGGAGGGGGGGCGGCGCCGGGCGCGCGGGCGGCGGGGGCTGGTAGCCCTGGGCGCGCGGGCGCTCGCCGCTCGTCGGCGCGGAGCCGGCAGGCGTGGAGCTGGGGGTCGAAGGCGCCGACGGTGCGCTCCCGCGCGACTCGTCGCCGGGGCCGCCCGGCCTCCCGGCGCGGAGCTGCTCGACGTTGACGTTCGACGTGACCTCCGCCGCCCATGCCAGGTGCGCCTCGCGCTTCTGGATCCTGTCGCCGAACACGGTGCGGATGAACTGCGCGACCTCCTCCGGGCCGACGAAGTAACCGCCGCGCATGAGGAAGCCCTGCAGCGCGCGGGAGAACTCGCGCGCGGTCTGGAAGCGGTCCTGCTTGCGCTTGGCGAGCGCCTTCAACACGCACGCCTCGAGCTCCGGCGGGTAGCCGGGGACGATGGTGGACGGCGGCGGGACGACGCACGCCTGGACCTTCTCGAGCGTGTCGAGATCGCGTATCCATGCGGAAGAGGCGCTGGTTGGTGGTGACCTCCCAGAGCACGACGCCGAGCGCGAAGATGTCGGTGGTGCGGTCGACCTCCGCGCCGCGCACCTGCTCCGGCGACATGTACGCGAGCTTGCCCTTGAGCGTGCCCGCGCGCGTGGACGAGAGCCGGTCGCGCCGACCTTGGCGATGCCGAAGTCGACGACCTTGGTGTAGCCGTCGTACGTGAGGAAGAGGTTGTGCGGGGTGACGTCGCGGTGCACGAGCCCGAGCAGCTGCCCGTTCTTGCCGCGCAGCTCGTGCGCGGCGTGCAGGCCCTCCGCGGCGTCGGCGCAGATGCGCGCGGCGAGCTCGGGGCCGATGCGCTGCCCGCGCTCCTCGGCGCGCCGCATCACCTCCCGGAGCGGCTCGCCGTGGAGGTACTCCATGGCGATCCAGTAGGTGTTGTCGTCCTTGCCGAGATCGAAGACCTGGGCGACGTTCGCGTGGTTGATGCGCGCCGCGATGCGCGCCTCGTCGAGGAACATGTCGACGAACTGATCGTCCTCGACCAGGTGCGGGTGGATGCGCTTGATCGCGACCCACTTCTGGAACCCGCCCGGCCCGTCCATGCGCGCGAGGTGCACGCTGGCCATGCCGCCGACGCCAATCTCGTCGACGACGCGGTACCTGCCCGAGGAAGAACGTGCGCCGGCGCCTTGCTTGTCCGACGTCCTTGGCGCGCAGACCCGAAGAGGAGGGCGTCCCTGCGCTCGCAGGGCCGCCTTGGCGGGAGCGGCGGGTCGAGGCGGGGGAGGGGCCATGGTGATGCTCAGTCTACCGCCACGGAGGTGGAACGCATGGGAAGGTCGAGGACGAAAAGCGTATCGGACCGGCGTGCGCAAAGTAAAGAAGTACACGCTCACCGGATCGCTGACCGCTTCGGGGAAGCGCTCCGCTGGCGCGCGGGCAGCGCTCGCCGAGCACCGCGGACCTCGCTGGCGCCTCGCGTGTCGGCCGGCGCAGTCGCGCGATCAGGGGAACGGCTGGGCAGGTTGGCCGCGCTCGAAGTAGAAGCGGAAGTTCCCGCACAGATGGGAGCGCAGCCCAGGGGGCACGTCGCCCGCGTAGTCGCCGAACGGCGCATCGCGCGGGTCGCCGATCTCGACGTTGAAGGTCGCGTCGGTGAGCTTCTGCTCCGCGCTCGTCTCGTCGGGGTCGCCGTCGAAGAGGGAGTTGAACGCGATCCACCCGTCGAGGGCGTAAAGGGTGATGTTCTGGTTGTGGCAGGAGCGCTCCAGGTAGAGCGCCATGTGCACGATGGGCGGATTGGCCACGATGTCCGGCGGGGGCTGGTAGGGCGAGCCGGGGGGGTGCACGCCGGCGGGTACGATCCACGCGGAACGTCGCCTTGCCGGCGGGCGGCGTCATGCCGTCGCACGAGGCCGGGAAGCCCTCGCTCTGCTGGCGGTCGGAGTCCCCGTCGCACGACATGGGCTCCGTCACCCCCCCGTCGCTGAGCCCGAACCCGCCGCTCCGGCGCCCGCGTCGCCCGCCCCCGCGTCGCCCGCGCCGCCGTCGCTGGCCCCGCGCGCGCCGCCGCTGGCGGCGGCAGCGCTGATCGCGGCGCGGATGGTCGCGATGTCGTCGATGTTCACGATGAGCCCGTCCGAGACCTCCGTGGTGATCGGAGCCGCGCTGCACGCGGATGGTCATCGTGTTGTACGCCGTCGGGTCGGCCGCGAAGAAATCGGGCTGCAGGCCGTAGCAGGCGCCGACGGCCTGGGTGGGGCCGGGCGCGGAGGGGCGGCGCCCCAGCAATCGCGCGCGAAGAGGCCCTTCGTGTAGACGTCGCCGGTGCCTTGGCCGACAGAGCAACCCGTCATGGCAAGGAGCGAGAGGCCCACGAGGAAGCGCGGCCCATGTCGCCATCGTAGCGCAACGGCTCGCGAAAGCAGCGCACGCGTGATGTCAAAGCAGCGCGCGCGTGATGGTCCCGCCGCCGAGCACACGATCGCCCTGGTACGCCACCGCCACCTGCCCGGGCGAGACGGCGCGCACCGGCCGGTGAAAGCGGGCGACGAGCACGCCCGCGCCGTCCGCGCGCGAGAGCGTCGCCCGCTCGCCCTCGTGGCGCGCGCGCACGCGCACGTCGGCCTCGAGCGGGAAGGCGACGTCATCGCTGAACTCGGCGCCCTCGATGCGCGCCTCGGCGGCGTAGAGCCCGCCCTCGTCTCCCAGGCGGACGGTGGCGGTCTCCGCGTCGATCCCGACCACGAACACCGGGCGCCCCAGCGCCACGCCGACGCCCTTGCGCTGGCCGAGGTGAAGCCGTGCACGCCGCCGTGCGCCCGACGGCCCGCCCCTCCGCGTCCACGATGGGCCCGGGGCGCAGCCGATCCGGCGCGCTGCTCGGCCACGAAGGCGTCGTAGCGGCCGGTGGGCACGAAGCAGAGCTCCTGGCTCTCGCCCTTGGTGGCGCCAGGGAGCCCGCGCGCGAGGGCCTCGGCGCGCACCTCCTCCTTCGTCGCGTCGCCGAGGGGGAAGATCACCCGCGCCAGCTCGTCGGCGCGGAGCATGTGGAGGAAGTAGCTCTGGTCCTTCACCCGGTCGCGGCCGCGGTAGAGGCGCGCGACGGCCGCCCTCCGACGCCACGCGCGCGTAGTGGCCCGTGGCGACGAACGCGGCGCCGAGGCGATCGGCCAGAGGGAAGAGCTCGCGCAGCTTCACCGAGCGGTTGCAGGAGACGCAGGGGCTCGGCGTCTCGCCGGCGAGGTATGCGTCGACGAAAGGGTCGATCACGTGCCGCGGAAGAGCTCGCGCCGATCGAAGGTGTAATGGGGGATGCCCAGGTGATCGGCGACGCGCCGGGCGTCGTGTTGGTCTTCGGGTGCGCAGCAGCGCCCGCGGACGCTGCCGTCGTCGGGGTAGTCCCAGAGGTGGAGCGTGACGCCCACGACCTCGTAGCCCTGGTCGCGCAGGCGCGCCGCCGCGACGGACGAGTCAACCCCGCCGCTCATGGCCACCAGAACCCGCGCAGCTGCCAACGCCGAGCCTCCGAGCGCTGGGCCAGCCCTGCCCGGGGCGCCGGGCAGGGCGGGCGTTGGCGGACCCCCGTCAGAACATCACCACGGCCGAGGCGAAGAGGTCGAACGTGTTGCTGCCGTCGACCCAGAAGCGCCGGCCCGACGTCGTTGATGGTCGCCGGTAGTTGGGGTTGGGCACGCCCGTCGACGTGTACCGAAGTTCGTCTGCCCGCTGGCCTGGTCGCCGATGTGGCACGGCCCGCTGGTCGTCGGTCGAGCGCGTTGGCCGAGAGGTTGCCGAGCCGGGTTGCAGGGCGAGTCGCCGGTGATCACGTGGCCCTGGTCGTGCGCGTAGCCGACGCCGAACTGGAACTTGACGTACTCGCTCGCCTGCCAGATCACCGACGCCGAGCCGCGGTACGAGCCGTAGGCGAGCACGTCGCTGAGGCCGGTGGTGTACGCCTGCGCCGAGCCGGTATCGACGACGGAGGAGGGTCGTCTGCGATGACACCGCGTCGGGGTTGGCCATGTAGCGGCCCACACCGGCTGGCGCAGCGAGGGGGCGGCGCTCGATCCGAGCGCGTCGAAGAGCTCGGAGTAGTCGCGGCCCTCGGAGTGGTACTGGCCCATGAAGCGCAGGTCGAAGGTGAGGCGCCCGAACTTCTCGCGGTTCTCCCAGGGGATGATCATCATGCCGGCGATCATCGTGCCGACGAGGGGCGGGTGGTTCACCAGCGACTGGTAGAGGTTGGTGAGGCCGTAGTCGCTCGAGTCTTGCTGGAACTCGAAGAGCGCGGTGAAGCCGCCGTACGGCTCGACGTACTTGATGCGCTTCGACATCAGGGTGTGCACCTCGAGCGCCATGGTGCCGCGCGTGATGCCGGCGCCGCGGTCGTTGGGGCCGAAGGGAATGCCCTCGAGCTGCACGCCGTTGACGGGGGGCACGGCCTGGTACTTGCCGTTGCGGTTGACGTCCGACGGATTGGCGCACGAGAGCTGCCCTGTCGTCGCGTTGGTGTTGCACGCGTGCATCGGCGTGCCCACCGAGAAGCGGCCCTCGAAGCCGAAGAGCCAGGTGGGCTTGGTGCGGTCGCGCGCCTGATCGAGGATGTCGAAGTCGAGGCCGGCGGCGATGTACTGGAGGCCGCTGCGGGTCGGGGCCTGGGTGCCGCTGGCCCGCCGACGTTGAAGAGCGCGCCCTCGCCCGGGGCGCCGGCGAGCGCGGCGGCCGCGGTGGGCACGCCGCCGATCGGCGTGAGCTGCCGGGCGTTCTGCTGAGGATGATGGGCAGCGAGATGTGCGCGGCGATGTCGTGGTAGATGCCCGAGGTCGATGCGCGGGGCTGAGCCGCGCCGTGGTCTCGCTGTAGCTGGCGACGTTGAGCAGGTGGGTGGTGAAGCCGCCGGTCGTCAGCCCCGGCGCCGCGATCGACGTCTCGCGCAGGATCTTGGCGCTCTTGCTGCTGTAGTCGAAGCCGAGGCTGATGTTGAGGCTCACGCTTGTCGAAGAAGGGGCGCCGTCGTCGAACGAGTCGATGACGTTGACGACCTCGCCCGGCTCCTGCATCACCCGCGGCTCGGTCGCGTTGCGCGGCTCGTCCGCGTGGGCGAGTCCTGGACGCGAAGACGACCGCCGCGCCAGCGAGGCCAGCGACGAATGCCGGGAGCGGCTACCGACCAACCTGGCAACTTCCGCGAGAATCCGCATGAGCACCGTTGCTTCGGACGCTACCGGCCGGGGCCCGGGGTGTCAACTCGCATCGTCCCGGCAGTCCCGTTCACGGGCGGAGGGTACGTGCCGGTGCGCTCAGCCCTCCCCTCGGCGTCGCCGAGGGGCGGCGGGGACCGGGGCCGCCGCGGCCGAGCTGGCTCGGCGGGCGCGCTCGCCTCGACGGCCGCGGCGGGGCCGGCAGGGGCGTCTCTGGGAGAAGGGCGCGTCGGCGAGCGATCGTCGGCTCGAGGCCCGCGGACGTTCGTGCGCGGGCGGGGCTCATCGAGGTCGGGGTCGGAGAAGATGGCGTCGCTGATGTCTTCCGCCGCCAGCTCTTGCCGGGCGGAGGAGAGGTCGCGCGAGGTCTGGTCGAGCCGATCGGCGAGGACGCCGAGGAACTGCCAGAGGAGCTTGACGGCGAGCTCGTGCTCCTTGCGCAGGATCTCGAAGAAGTCGGTGCGGCGGATGGCGATGAGCTCGCTCGGCGACCGGCGGTGACGGTCGCCGAGCGCGGCGCGGCGCGGATCAGCGCCATCTCGCCGAAGTGGTCGCCCGGGCCGATCTCGAGCAGCACCATCTCGCCCTTGTGGATGCGCACCACGCCCGAGAGCACGATGAAGAGCTCGTCGCCGCGGTCGCCCTCGCGCACCACCGATCGCTCGGCCTTGTACGCGATGACCTCGGCGACCTGCATCACGCGGAGCAGCTCGCGCTCGTTGAGCCGCGCGAAGAGCGGCATCTTCAGGAGCAGCTCGCGCTTGAGCGCGAGGCGGCGGGCGCGCACGCTGTCCTTGGCGTCGCCCTCGCCGAGGCGCACCAGCACGGCGGTGATGTTGTCCTTGCCGCCCTTCCTGTTGGCGAGCTCGATGAGGCCGTCCGTGGCGACCTGCGGGTCTGCCTCCTCGAAGTAGGGCTCGAGCTCGGCCGGTGTGGGCGATGTACCCATGGAGGCCGTCCGACGCGAGGAGGAACTGGTCGCCCGGGAGCACCTCGATCGTGAGCGTGTCGACCTCGACCCGCTCGTAGACGCCGACCGCGCGCGTGATGGCGTTCTTCTGCGCGACCTTCTCGATCTGCTCGCGCGTCAGCTTGCCGCGCTTGATCAGCTCGTTGAAGACGGTGTGGTCCTCCGTGACCTGCTGGATGCGGCCGTCGCGGAGCAGGTAGATGCGGCTGTCGCCGACGTGGGCGATGAAGCCGTGCGACCCGGCGAAGAGCAGCGCGGAGAGCGTGGTGCCCATCCCCCGCTTGGCCGCGTCGGCCCGCGCCTCCTCGTGGATCTTGGCGCAGGCGCGCTGCACCGCCTGCTCCAGCAGGCTGAGGATGGTGCGCGACCCGCCCCGGCTCTCCGCGCCCGCCGCCTCGATGGTCTCGCGCTCCTTGCTGCAGCTCCTCGTGGATGATGCGCACCGCCAGCGCGCTCGCGACCTCGCCCGCCGCGTGCCCGCCCATGCCGTCGGCGACCACGAAGAGGCAGAGCTTCTTGTCGACGAGGTAGTTGTCCTCGTTGTGGTCGCGGACGCCCGACGTCGGTGGACGCAGAGAACCGGATGCTTTCGGCCAGGCCCATCGGACGGCAGAGGCTACCCGAGCGGAGCAGGGCCGGGTCACCAGCGAAAGGGCGGAGAGACCTCGCCCGAGTGCGGCGCCCGACGCGGGGCTCGTCGAGCGCCCCGCGCGGCCCTACGCCGCCGCGCCATGCCCAGCCCCGACGACGCTCCACGCCCGCGCCCTCGATCTCCTCGTCGCCGGCGACACCGCCGGCGGCATCACCGACCTCAAGGCGTACCTCGACGCCGAGCCCGACGACGACGACGCCTGGCTCCGCTCGGCCTCGCCTACACCTCGATCGACGCACGACGATCCAGGCCGCCGACGCCCTCCGCCGCGCCGTCGACCTCGACGACGAGGACGTCGAGGCCCGCCTCGCCTACGCCCGCTCCCTCGTCCACCTCAAGAAGCTCGACGACGCCGCCTTCCAGCTCCTCCAGGCGGCCGGGTCGATCCGCCCGACGCGCGCGTGCTGCAAGCGAGCTGGGCATCGTCTTCTACGACAAGCGCCTCTACGACAAGGCCGCCGCGTGGCTCGGCAAGGCCGTCGCCGCCGCGCCGGACGACGCGCGCGCCCGCTACGCGCTCGGCCTCGCGCACGAGGCGCGGCGCGACATGGGGGCCGCGGTCTCCGCGTACCGCGAGGCGGTGCGTCGCTACCGGCGCTCGCCGACGCGCGCCTCACGCTCGCCGACGCGCTCGCCGGCATGGGCGAGCACGAGGGGCCATCGCCGAGCTGACGGCGCTGCTGGCGCTCGATCGCAGCAACGAGAAGGCGGCGCACAACCGCGAGATCCTCGCGCACGCGCTCGACGAGATGAGTGGCCCACCGGCTCCTCGGCAAGGGCGAGAAGGAGCTGGAGGCGTCGGCGCCTGATCACCGAGGGCGCGTTCCGCGAGGAAGGGGCCCGGTCCACGGCGACGGGGGCGAGGCGGCCGAGCGCACCATCCGCTACTCCATGCCGCTCGTCGAGGTGTACGCGACCTTCGACGAGGCGCAGGCGATCGCCTCGCTGCTCCTCGTGCTCACCGATCCCGATCGCGCCGCGCGCGCCGAGGACGACGTGTACAAGGTCACCGTGATCGCCGAGGACGGGCGCCGCGCCCGGCAAGCTTCGCCACGGCGGTCACGCTCACCTTCCTGCGCGAGGCCCTCGGCTGCCCGATGACGCAGGCCGAGCGCGCTCTACGCAAGCTGCTCGGCGGCGAGGCGAAGGTCGAGTGGGGCGGGGCCGCGCTCGCCTTCGACAGCGTGCCGCGGCCGGACCGGCCGACGGAGCAGCGCCACGGCCTGCGCGTGAGCCCCGGCCTGCGGAGGGGGCCAGGGCTGACTCGAGGCGTCAGCACGCCGAGGTCGAGCATCGAGGAGTAGCTGGCCCGAGGGCGCGACGATGACGTGGTCGACCAGCGGGACGCCGAGGAGGCGGCCCGCCTCCGCGATCCGGCGCGTGGCGACCAGGTCCTCGGGGGACGGCGTGGGGTCGTCGCTCGGGTGGTTGTGCACCAGGATGAACGCGGTCGCAGCCTCGTAGAGGCTGGCGCGGAGGACGTCGGGCGGCGTCAGGGCGCAGCTGTGGACGCCGCCCTGCGCGACCTTGCGCGCGGAGCGCGCGTGGTTCCTGCCGTCGAGGGCGAGGAGCCACATCTCCTCGTGCACGAGGGGCGCCAGCGCGGGGCCGAGCCGCGCGGCGACCGCGGCGGAGTGGTCCAGCGGCCCGAGCAATCGGCCCGCGCGCTGGAGCGACGCGTGCCCAGCTCGAGGGCGGCGGCGATGCGCACGGCCTTGGCCGGGCCCACGCCGGGGTGCTCGGCGATGGCCGCGGGGCCGAGGCGCCCGAGCGCTTCGAGCCCACCCACGCGCTCGAGCAGGCCGGCGGAGACGAGCCCGACGGGCCGGCCCGCGAGGCCAGTGCCGAGCAGGACGGCGATGGAGATCGGCGTCGCCGAGGCACGCGACACCTTCGTCGAGGGCGCGTTCGCGGGGGCCGGTGGAGGACGGGGAAGGGTCTTCGCCGAGGAGCATGCTGGGCCCCCGAGCACGACGCGGGCCAAGGGCGCGAGCGGTCGTGGCCCCGCGGATTCCGGGGTGTCCAAGGTGGCGGCGCCACTTCGAGGGTGGCGCCCGTCACTCCGTGCGCACGAGGGCAGCGGCAGGCAGCTCCGCCACGAACGCGTCTCGCGCCGCGCGCACGCGCGCCTCGTCGAGGCCGTCGAAGGTCAGCTTCGTCCGGTACTCCGGGTCGTGCCACTTGGGGTAGCTGCCGATCTCGACGTCCCCGTATGCGGCGACCACGCGATCGAGGAGCGGCTTCAGGTCCCCCTCGTCGAGCCGGGTGAGGACGGCGCGAGAGAAGAAGGGTACGCCCCCGGCCAGCTCGCCGCGGACGTGCGGGAGCTTCATGCGGAAGACCTCCGGCACCCCCGGGAGGACCCAGACGTTTCGCATGACGACCGTGGGCC
The DNA here is from genome assembly GCA_963827955.1 of uncultured delta proteobacterium. Classification (GTDB taxonomy): domain Bacteria; phylum Myxococcota_A; class Polyangia; order Polyangiales; family Polyangiaceae; genus CAWHDJ01. The sequence goes on from CAWHDJ010000021.1 coordinate 45,999, forward strand.
AGGGGATGCTCGGCGAGGCGACGAGGCGCGCGCCCTCGGGGATCCGCGCCATGAGCAGGTGGGACTCGGTGGTGCGCTCGCCGTAGTAGCGGCGGATGAGCTCCTCGATCTCGGCCGCGGCGACCACGCTCGCGCCGAACGCGCGCGCCACGCCGTCGATGGTGAGGTCGTCGTGCGTCGGGCCGACGCCGCCGCTCGTGAACACCACGTCGTGGGAGGCGCTGAGCGCCCGGACCTCGCGGGCGATCTCGTCGAGGTCGTCGAGGATCATGACCGCGCGCCGGAGAAGGACGCCGAGCTCGCGCAGCTCCCGCGCCAGGAAAACGAGGTTCGCCTCCGCGACCTTCCCGCTCAAGAGCTCGTTGCCGATGACGAGGGCAGCGGCCGTGCGCATCCGCCTAGCCCTCGAATCTCTCGGACAACGGCGTCGCCCTTCGCGTTGATGCCGAGCAGCTCCTCGATGCGCCGCTCCGCGCGATCGAGCCGATCCTCCGCCGCGCGGGCCAGGCGCACGCCCTCCTCGAACAGCGCGAGCGAGCGGTCGAGCGGGAGCTCTCCGCCCTCGAGCTCGGCGACAATCTGCGCCAGGCGTCGGGTGGCTTCCTCGAACGAGGAGCCCTGGGGATCCGTCTCGGGGAGGGGGGCGGCGTCGCTCATGGCGGGCAGGGTCCCCCGGTCCGTGCGCGGGCGCAAGGCGCGAAGCGACCGGAGGCAACCCGGCCAGGAAGGGCGTCGCGCGCGCGCCGACGAGTGGAGGATCGCTCGCGCCTACCCTGCGCTCAATCACGCCTACCCGAGCCTCGCTCATGCCTGCCCGGAGCACGCTCATGCCTGCCGTGAGCACGCTCACGCCTACCCGAGCCTCGCTCACGCCTACCCGGCGCACGCTCACGCCTACCCGGCGCACGCTCACGACTACCCGGCGCACGCTCACGCCTACCCGGAGCGTGCTCTTGCCTGACCGGAGCGTGCGCTTGCCTGACCGGAGCACGCTCATGCCTACCCGGCGCACGCTCACGCCTACCCGGCGCACGCTCACGCCTACCCGGAGCACGCTCATGCCTACCCGGCGCACGCTCACGCCTACCCGGAGCACGCTCATGCCTACCCGGCGCACGATCACGCCTACCCGGAGCACGCTCACGCCTACCCGGAGCACGCTCATGCCTACCCGGCGCACGATCACGCGTACCCGGGGCGTTTCCACGATCGGCGCATCGCGTCATACGCCGTGCGTCATTTCGTTTGACGCACAGATTCGAGCTGTCGCGCCGCCATCACGTCCGGTCCGCGAGCGCGGTCACGCGGGACGAGATGGGGGTTTGCTCGGCGCGCCACAGAGGATTCGAACCTCTGGCCTACGGCTCCGGAGGCCGTCGCTCTATCCAGCTGAGCTAGTGGCGCAGAATTTCCCGGGCACCCTACCGGCGAAGCCGCCGCTCTGCAACCCCGCGGCGCCCATGCCCTGAAACTTGGCCAGCGCGGCGCGTCTCGGGCATCCCCCGCCCATGCGGATCGGAGCCCCCCGACACGACGGGGCCGTGCCGAGATCGGCGCTCGTGCTCGCCGGCGCGTTTCTGGCGCTCGGCGCGCTCGCGGGCTGCAAGGGCGGCAAGGAGACGGCCTCGAAGGAGGGCATCATCAGCCTCTCGGGCGCCTCGCCGGGGGAGCCCGGCCTGACGCTCGACCCGGCGACCGAGCCCAAGCCCGGCGGCCCGAGGCTCGGCGCCGTGGCGATGGCCGCGCCCATCTACCTCAAGCCCGACCGTCGATCGCCCAAGATCGGCTACCTGCGCGCGGGCGCGACGGTGGTCCGGGGCGAGAAGCCCGTCGCGGTCGACGACTGCGCGGGCGGGTACTACCGCGTGCTGCCGGTGGGGTACGTCTGCGCGACGGACGAGGCGACGACCGACCTCAAGCACCCCATCCTCCGCGCGCTGACCAAGCGGCCGGACCTGTCGAAGCCCATGCCGTACCCGTACGCCTTCGTCCGGGCCATCGCGCCGAACTACTACCGCGTGCCCACGAAGAAGGAGCAGCTCCAGTACGAGATGAAGCTCAAGGAGCACCTCCGGAGCTACAAGCGGCTGCACAAGAAGTGGGACGAGGTAGGCGTCGGCGCGAACGACGTGCCCCTCGACGCGAAGGGCAACGGCGCCGCCGACCCGCCGAAGGAGCCGCCGGAGCGCAGCGAGAACGAGATCTTCGGCGGGAACGGGGACGACTCCATCCCCTGGTTCTTCCAGGGCGGGAGGCAGATCCCCAACATCTCGTCCTTCAAGGTGCCCGACTACGCGGTGATCACGAACCGCGTCGCGCGCCACGCGGGCATCGCGCTCATCGGCAGCTTCATGGGCGAGGACCGCCGCTTGGTCCATGACCACCGACGCGCGCCTCGTCCCCTCGTCCAAGCTCAAGCCGGCGCTGGGCTCCACCTTCCACGGCGTGGACACGAGCGAGGGCAAGTGGCACCTGCCCCTCGGCTTCGTACGCAAGGACGACGCCGAGAAGTACGACGTCTCCGAGCGCTCGCTGAAGAAGACGGGCCCGCTCGCGTTCCACTCCGCGGTGCAGCTCACGGGCAAGTCGACCAAGATCGGCGAGACGCGCCTGGTCGAGTCCGCGGACGGGGCGTGGATCAAGGACGACGACCTGGCGATCGCGGTCAAACCGTCGGAGCTGCCGCCGTTCGCGGCGAGCACGAAGAAGTGGATCGACATCTCCATCCTGGGCCAGACCATGGTGCTCTACGAGGGGACGAAGCCCGTCTACGTGGCGGCGGTCTCCACCGGGCGCGACGGGCTCGGGGACCCGAAGACGACCCGCTCGACGGTGCGCGGCACGTTCCACATCCGCGAGAAGCACGTGACGACGACGATGGACTCGAACGAGGTGGACAACAAGTTCGAGCTGCGCGACGTGCCCTGGGTCGAGTACTTCGAGAAGGGCTACGCCATCCACGCCGCGCCCTGGCACGACGCATACGGCAACCCGCGCAGCCACGGCTGCATCAACATGTCGCCCATCGACGCGCGCCGCGTCTTCATGTGGACCGACCCGCCGCTGCCGACCGACTGGCACGCGGTGTACGCGAGCGAGTCGACGGGCGAGGGGACGGTCGTCCACATTCACCCCTGAGGCCCCGCGGAGGCCAATCCGTGCTACGCCGCGCGCGTGAATCGACCCGATGGCCGCACCCTCGCCGAGCACCGCCCTGTCGAGATCGTCACCGGCTTCCAGAGGAACGCGGAGGGGTCCGCGCTCTACCGCGCCGGCGGCACCGTCGTCCTCTGCACGGTCTCCGTCGATGGCACCGTGCCCGCCTGGATGGCGGGCAAGGGCAGGGGCTGGTTGACCGCCGAGTACCAGATGCACCCCCGGGCCAGCCCGGCGCGGCGCGAGGCGCGCGACGGGCGGGGCAAGGCGCCGAGCGGGCGGACGCAGGAGATCCAGCGGCTCATCGGGCGCGCGCTCCGGGCCGCCGTCGACCTCGACCGGCTGGGCGAGCGCACGCTGGCGATCGACTGCGACGTGCTCGAGGCCGACGGCGGCACGCGCACGGCGTCCATCACGGGGAGCTTCGTCGCGCTGGCGCTCGCGCTCGACCGGCTGCGGCGCGGCGGGGCGCTGACGGCGCCCGTGCTGCGCGACCAGGTCGCGGCGATCAGCGTGGGGCACCTCGAGCAGGGCCTCGCGCTCGACCTCGCCTACGTCGAGGACGCGGCGGCGCGCGTCGACCTCAACCTGGTCGCGACGGCCCGCGGCGCCATCGTCGAGGTGCAGGGCACGGCGGAGGGCGAGGCCGTCCCGCGGGCCGAGATCGACGCGATGGTCGACCTCGGCCTCGCCGGCATCGCGTCGCTCGCCCGCGCCCAGCGTGACGCGCTGTCGCGCGCGGGGGTGGAGCTGTCGCCGCTGTTCCAACCGGGGAGGGCGGCCTCGTGAGCGCCCTCTTCGAGCTGTGCCTCGCGAGCCACAACCGCGGCAAGCTCGTCGAGTTGCGCGCGCTCCTCGGCGACCTTCCGATCGAGCTCGTCTCCCTGGAGGCCGCGCTCCCCGGCCGCCCGCAGGCGATCGAGGACGGCGCCACGTTCCTCGACAACGCGCGCATCAAGGCGCGCGCCGCGTGCTCTGCGACGATGATGGTGACGCTGGCCGAGGACGCGGGGCTCGAGGTCGACGCGCTCGGCGGGCGCCCCGGGGTGCGCTCGGCGCGCTTCGCGGGGGAGGGCGCGACGGACGCGGAGAACAACGCCGCGCTGCTCAAGGCGCTCGAGGAGGTCGAGGACGACCAGCGCACGGCGCGCTTCCGCTGCGTGATGGTGCTCATCGACCCGTGGAGCGAGGGCGATCGTGCGCGAGGTCTGGTCGAGGGGGCCTGCGAGGGGACGATCGCGCGGCAGCCACGCGGCGGCGGAGGGTTCGGGTACGACCCGCTCTTCGTGGTGACCGGCTTCGGGCGGACGATGGCCGAGCTCGGAGAAGAGGAGAAGAACCGCCACAGCCACCGGGCGAAGGCGGCGGCGGCGCTCCGGCCGGCGCTCGAGGATCTGCTCGCCCGCCGGCGGGAAGCCGTGTCGAAGGTCGGTTGACCCGGAGGGGTGCCGGTTGTAGGCCGAGGCCCGCTGATTCCAGGCGGGCGCGCAAGCGCGCCCTGGACAACCGATGAAGGACAACCACAGAACCGGCGGGGGCTGGAGCACGCTCGGGCTCGAGATCGTGCTCTGCGTGCTCTTCGGCTTCTTCGGCGGGCGCTGGCTCGACGGCCACTTCGGGACGGACCCGTGGCTCCAGGCGCTCGGCTTCCTCTTCGGGTGCGGCGCGGCGGGGAAGGCCATCCACCGCAGCATGAAGGAGATGCAGGCCGTGACGGAGCGCGAGGAGCGGCGGAGGGGCAACCCGCGGCCGGTCTACGAGCGCACCGCAGGACAGGAAGGCCCACGCGACCGGCCGGAGATCCCCCGGGGAGGAGGACGATGAGCACCCCCACTGAGCAGGCACCGGCCAGGACACGGGCGGCCTCGGCGATGCGCCGATGCGCGCGGCCATCGTGTACGTCTTCTCCTCGGGGCTCGCCTTCGCCGGTGATCGGCCTGGCCTTCTTCGGCGCGCGGGCGGGCCTCGGCGCGCTCCTCGGGGGCCTCATCGCGGCGGCCAACCTCCTGGTCTTCAGCCGTGTCGTGCCAGGCGTTCATCGCCAAGAAGGGCAACACCGCGCCCTGGGCCGTCATCGCGGTGCTGAAGATGATCCTGCTCTTCGGCGGCGTCTGGCTCCTCTTGCAGAGTGGCCTCGTCTCGGCCATGAGCCTCGCCATGGGGTACGCGGCCCTGCCCCTGGGCATCACCCTGGCGTCCCTCTTCGGTCCGGCGCCGCCCGAAACCGACCTCCCCCAGCGCGGCCCGGATGTGGTAAAGGGCCGGCGCCCCGGGGCGGGGCAGCCCCCCGCCCCGCCGGACGAGCCCCCGCAGTAGCCCTTCGTTCCGGGGCCTCGCCCCTGGAACCGCCGCATCGAGCCAACGCCATGCCCGAGCATACAAGCTGGATCACCTACCTCCTCGCGAGGATGCCCGCCCTGCGGGAGAACGCGCAGAACCTGGGCCACGCCTTCTTCCCCGCCGGGGGGCCGAAGGTCGAGTACCGGGGGCTCGAGCCCATCTTCGCGGGCATGCTGGTGATGCTCTTCGTGATCTACCTCGCGGCCGGCGTGCGCGACGAGTTCCGCGACCTGGACGCCTCGGTGGTGCCGGAGGAGACGCTCACCACCCGCACGTTCCTCGAGGCCTTCGTCGGGTACTTCTACGACATGGCCAAGGAAATCATGGGGCCGAGGAACGCGAAGCGCTTCTTCCCCCTGATCGGCGGCGCGGCGCTCTTCATCTTCTTCTCGAACATGATGGCGCTCCTGCCCGGCTTCAACCCGCCGACGTCGAACCTCAACGTGACGGTCGGCTGCGCCGTCATGGTGTTCATCGCCTTCAACTACTACGGGATCAAGGAGAACGGCTGGGGGTACCTCGCCCACCTCGCCGGGCCCAAGTGGTTCCTGGCGCCGCTCGTCTTCCCCATCGAGGTGATCTCGATGTGCGTGCGCCCCGTCACGCTCTCGGTCCGGCTCATGATCAACATGGCCGTCGACCACCTCGTGGGCTCGATCTTCCTCGGCATGGTCGCGCTGTTCGTCCCGATCCCCCTGATGTTCCTCGGGATCATCGTCATCCTGGTGCAGACGCTCGTGTTCACCATGCTCTCCGCCATCTACATCGGCCTCGCGACGGAGCACGCCGAGCACGAAGCTCACTGAGCCCCGAGGGAAAAAATCCTGGCCGAGGCCTTGGAACCGGACTAGAGGGGGCGGCGCGAGAGCTGACCCCGCGTTGGATGTATGCATGGCGGACCCTGGCCGCCGTGGCTTGAAAGGAGCTGATTCGGATGTCGCTGAAGAGCAAGCTGTCGGTCATTTCTGCGGTCGCCACTGCGCTGATCCTCGTCCCTGCCATGGCGTTCGCGCAGGGCGCAGGGGCCGAGATGGGCGCGAACAAGTTCGATGCGAACAAGTGGCTGGCCGCGTCCGCCGGCTTCGCCATCGGCATCGCGGCGCTCGGCGGCACCATGGCGCAGGGGCGCGCCACCGCCTCCGCGCTCGAGGGCATCTCCCGCAACCCGGGCGCCGCCGCCCGTATCCAGACGCCGATGATCCTCGGCCTGGCGCTCATCGAGTCGCTGGTCCTCTTCGCGCTGGTCATCGCGTTCATCCTCCAGAGCAAGATCTGAGGTCGCGCCCTTCCTCGGCCTCGGGTCGAGGAAGGCCGTGCTCATCGCACCCGCAACGTCGCCGCTGACCGGCCGAGCCGCGCAGCGGCGATGTTGCGTCCGTGGCCCTTCGCGCCCGGAGCTGGGGGCGCCCCTCAGCGACGCCGGAACCGCCCGATCAGGTCGGCGAAGGCGTGTGCGATCATCGCCAGCACGCCGAACACGACGAGGGCGACGCCCACCTCGACGTGGCGATCCGCGGCGAGGAGCCACGTCCCCGACCCGACGAACGCCGCCACGACGACGGCCCTGAACAGGCTGCGGCCGAGCCGATCGAGCGCGGTGGGGAGGGCCGGGTTCGTGGTGTGGAGCGTGAGCCGACCGAGGCGCAGATCGTCGAGGATCTCGCGGAGCTGCTGCGGCATGTCGTAAGCCGCGCCGGAGAGCCGCTCGATGCCCCGCCAGAGCTCGTTCCCCACGCGCTCGGGGGAGTAGCGCTTGCGCAGGATGTCGAAGAAATAGGGGCGCATCTCCCCGAACACGTCGAGGTCCGGGTCGATCTCCTTGCCCACGCCCTCCATCGTCATGAGCGCCTTGCCCACCATCAGGAAGTCGGGCGGCACCTCGAGGCCGTACTTCGTCGCGCCGTAGACGATGTCCTCGATCATCGCGGCGAGGTCCACCTCCTTCAGCGGGCGGCCGAGGTACTTCTCGGCGAGCTGGGCGACCTCGGCGCGGTAGGCGCGCATGTCGACCTTCTTGGTCGGCGTGCCGATGGCGTAGAGCGCGTCGGCGACCGCCACGTAATCCTGCCGGACGGCGGCGATCATGAGGTCGACCGTGCGATCGCGCATCTCCGGCGAGAGCCGGCCGACCATGCCGAGATCGACGAGGCCGAAGACCGGGGCCTCAGGCGTACCGGAGATGAGGATGTTGCCGGGGTGCGGGTCGGCGTGGAAGAAGCCGTCCTCGAAGATCATCTTGATGATCACGCCGACGCTGGTCTTGGCGATGGCCGAGCCGGAGAAGCCGTGCTCTCTCATCGCCTCGTACACCTTGGTGCCGGGCAGGAACTCGAGCGTCAGCACTTGCTTCGATGACGCCTCCTTGTAGACCTTCGGGAAGCGGACGCTGGCGTGGCCCTGGAAGTTCTTGGCGAAGCGGATGGCGTGCTCCGCCTCCTGCTGGAAGTCGAGCTCGCTGGTGATCCCGCGGTCGAACTGATCGACGAGCCCGATGGGCGAGTAGATTCGCGACTCCGGGATGGTGCGCTCCACGAGCGCGGCGAGGGCATGGAGGATCTCGACGTCGCGCGCGACGGTGGAGCGCACACCGGGGCGCTGCACCTTGACGACCACGTCCTTCGGCCCCTCCGCGTGGCGGAGGACGGCGCGGTGCACCTGGCCGATCGAGGCGGCGGCGAGGGGCTTCTCGTCGAAGCGCTCGTAGATCTCCTCGAGCGAGCGGCCCAGGCTGGACTCCACCGCGTCCTTGATCTCCGCGAACGGGAGGGGGTTCACCTCGTCCTGGAGCTTCTTCAGCTCGCGCGATCCACGAGGCGGGCATCACGTCGGGGCGCGTGGACGCGATCTGGCCGAGCTTGACGAACGAGGGCCCGAGGTCCATCGCCACGAGGCGGACGCGCTCCGGGAGGGAGATCCGCGTGCGCTCCTCCTCTCCCCGCTTCGTCTCGGACTCGGGCACGGCCTCCTGAACCGCGCGCACCTCCTCGACCGTGGCGCCGGCTTCGGGCAGCGCCCGCGCCTTCTTGCCCGCGCCGAAGCCGAGGCGCTGGGCGAGCTCACCGAACCCGTGGCGTACGAGGACGACGTAGATCTGACGCAGCCGATCGAGGTCGCGGACGGCGCTGAGGATGGAGGCCATGCGCTAGGGCCGGACGAACATCACGTAGGCCACAGCCAGCACGACCAGGCCAGCGACGAGCGCCGCCACGGCCACCCAGAGCCGCGCCCCGGCGCGCGGCGCGGCCGGTGCCCGGAGCGACCCCATGGAAGGCGGCGCAAGGCTCGAGACCTGGCCCGGGGCGACGCTCACCGCACCGTCCTGCTCCACGAAGGTGACCTGCATACCCATCGCTCGGAAGAACGTGGCGATCGCCTGCCCGAGCTCGTAGTAGCGCGTGATGTCCACGGGGATGGCGGCGCCATGGAACCGCTGCGCGTAGAGCACGGCGATGTGCTCGAAGGTGCGGACCTCGGCGAGCATCCGCGGCGCGTTCGCCGACCCGATGACGATGGCAGGACCGCCAGCCTCAGGGAGCAGCTTGATGTGCTGGAGGGCCTGCTTGCCGCCGGCGGTGGACGGCCCGTCGGGCGCCGCGAGCTCGACGCGGAAGCGCACGGCCCCGTCGAGCCCCTTGTCGAACTGCGAGGCGAAGAGATCGGCGAGGCTCGCCGCCTTCTGCGCGACGAGCGTGTACTTGTACTTGGCGGAGGCCACGCGCAGGGTACGCTATCACCGTAGGCCAAGGGCGCGAAGCCTCCGCAAGAGCCGCACCGGAAAGGCGCGGGACCACGGATGAAAGGCGCACGCGGCTCAGCGCACGCGGATGACCGTCCCCTGCTCGTGGGTGGTGGGGAGCGCCGCCGTCCAGCCGGCAGGGAGGTGGGGGGAGGTCCAGAAGAAGAGCCTCTCGGCGTCGAGGGGGGAGAGGTTGACGCAACCGTGGCTGCGCACGTACCCGAACGACCGGTGCCAGAAAGCGCCGTGGAGCCCGACGCCCTTGGAGAAGTACTGGACCCACGGGACGTTCTCCATCCGGTAGTACCGCGCCGCGTTCTCGTCCTCGAGGTTGTCCATGTCGGAGCTGAGGAGCTTGATCCACACGCGGAACGTGCCCCGCGGGGTGCCCATCGGCGTGCCGGACTTGCCCTTGCCGGTGGAGACCATGGTCGCGAAGACGGGCCGGCGGCCCTCGTACGCGACCAGCGTCTGCGTCTCGAGATCGACGTCGATCCAGCGCTCGCCTGCGCCCGCGTCGACCTCGGGTGGCGGATCCGAGAGGACGGGGTGGCGGACCTCTCTGGCGGAGATCCAGGCGCCGTCGCCGATACGCAGGAACCGCCCCTGCGGGCCCTCCCGCTGCTCGATCACGGGCACCACCTCGAAGCGCGCCTTGGTCGCTGACGTCAGCGCGGCGGCGCTCGGGCGCGAGAGCACGCGCGTGTGGTCCGCGAGGACCCACGCCACGGGGATGACGTCACCCGCGAACGCCGGCAGCTCCTCCCCATGAAACACGAGAGCGCGCACCGCGCCGAGATCGCGCATGGGCACCCAGAGGTTGTGCGCCGTGCGGCCGTAGTGCGCGCCGTCGATCAGGCGCTCGGCGGTGATGGCCACCGCGAAGCCGGGCAGGAGCGGCATGTCGGGGTCGGTGAGGTCGACGGCCTCGATCTCGCGATAGGCCGCGGAGCCCCCGGGCCCGACGAAGAAATAACGATAGGGCAGGCCATCGGGCGATTCGGGGAGGACTCGGCGACCGGGCTCGATCGACGGCGCGGAAGAGAGGTCGACGACGTCCTCGCAGACCCAGGCGAGGGGACCGACCTCGAGCCACGCGCCCTTGCACCCGGATCCGAGCTTCGCGGCGAAGATCGGGCAGGTGCACATCGCGAGCCGCGGTGCCACGCCGCGGCGCCGACTCGGATGGCGCCGCGAACAGGGGCTCGTCCGCGCGCAGCACGCGCGCGCTCTGGACGCCCGCCTCGAGCTCCACGCCGAAGTCCAGCCAGGGCGACGCATAGCCGCGCGCAGCTGGCGCCACCAGCGCTCACCGAGGCGAGGAGGGCTGCAACGAGGGCGACCCCGAAGCTGCGCCAGCCTGCGCTGTGCGGAGGCGGAGTGCTCCTCATCCTCCGGCCCTCGGTGCGCGGCCTAGCGGTAAGTGAACCGCACCTCGTGGTCGCAGATGCGGAACATGTCGCCCTCGGCGATCGCCTTGCGGGCGATGCGCTGGCCGTTGTACTCGACCCCGTTCGTCGAGCCCATGTCGACCATGTAGTACTGGCCGTTGAGGAACTCGACCATCGCGTGCTGCCGCGACACGTTGGGGTCCTTGATGGTCAGATCGCTCGACTGCTTACCGCGGCCGATGATGAAGCGATCCTTGTTCACCACGAAGCGCTGGCCGCCGTAGAAGGCCGCGAGCACGGGCGCCCCCGGCGGGGGCGCGTTGCCGGCCGAGGGAGGAGGCGTGACCGGGACCGCGGCGGCCATCGGCGCGGCAGGAGGGGGCGCGGGGGCCTGCATGCCGTACGGGGGCGGCTGCTGCATCGGGGGCGGGGGCGGCGCGTAGGCGCCCGGCGGGGGCATCGCCGGCGGCGGAGCCGTTCCCATCCCCGGCGGCACCGGAGGAGGCGCCATGCCCGGCGGCGGCCCCATCCCGGGAGGAGGCGCCATGCCTGGCGGCGGCGGGGGCGGCGGGACAGAGCGAGCGCCGCCCGCGCCGGGCATCGTCGGCGGGCGGAGGCCACCGACCGGGGGAGGGGGTACCGGTGCACCAGGGATGGGGGGCGGAGGCCCGCCCGCGCCAGGCATCGGCGGGGGAGGCCCCATCCGACCCATCGACGGCGGGGGAGGAGGAGGGGGCCCACCGCCGGGAAGTGTCGGTGCGCCCGGAGGCCGCCCGACGACCGGGGGAGGCGCTGGCAAGCTGGGCCGCTTCACGGGCCCACCCGGAGGCGGCGGTGCCGCCCCAGGTGCCGGCCGTGACGGCGAAGGAGGCCCGCCCGGGCTCGACGCAGTTGGGGGCGGCGGGGCGCCCGGGAACGCCGGAGGCGGTGGGGGTGGACCGTACCCGCCCGGTCCAGCGGGCGGAACCATCGGCGGAGGTTGCGGTGCGCTACTCGCAAACATGGGAGGAGGCGCCGGCGGACCAGCCCCCGGGATCGGCGGCATCGGCGGCATCGGCGGCATCTGCGGCATCTGCGGCGGAGCGCCGGGTGGGGCGAACCCCGGCGGTGCGCCCATGCCAGGAGGGGGCGGCGGGCCACCGGGTTGGACGCCCGGCATGGGCGGAGGGGTCGCGTTCGTCGCGAGGCCCTGCCCGGTGGGCATCGGCATCGGCGGCTGCCCGGAGCCCGGACCCGCGCCGTCCACGCGGGCCTGGCCCGGGAACGGGGTGCGCGGACTATAGCTGCGCTGGCGCGCGTACTGCTTCATCGACTCGTTGATGAGGTAGTCGATGGAGCACTCCAGCTCGCGCGCCATCTGCTCGAACGTCTCCCAGAGGACGTCGCGGCACTGGAACGTGCGCGCACTTTTCTTGTTCGGATCCGCGCTCATTTTCCCCTGATACTAGCGGAGTGTTGGTGCCACCGGGAAGTAACGTGCCCCGCTCCCTCGTGCCGCTCGCCTCCGCGCATCACTTCTTCGGAGCCTTCGGAGCCTCCGGCTGCCGCTCTTTCATCGCCGGCTCGACGCAATACTTGACGAAGTCGCCGATGGTCTTGATGTCCTTGTTCTCGCGCTCCTTCGCCGGATCCTTCGCGCCCTCCTTGGCGACCTCGCAGCTCCACTTGCACTCGTCCGCCTCGCACACCGGGACCTTGGCCCCGTCGCTCTCGAGGGGCTGCACCTGCGGGAGATCTGCGGAGGTGCCGAAGGTGTACCAGTAGGCGATGGCGGTGGCGCGCTCGGTCGCCCCTCCGCTGGTGAAGTACTTGCGGAGAGCGTCGACGGGCTTGCCGTCCTTGGAGATCGCCGAGCCCCGCGCCGTAGGCGAGCGCCTCGGGCATGGCGAAGCCCTTGGCAGCGTTGCCCTCCGGCAGCTTCGACATGAACTCGTCGATGTTCTTGACGGTCGACATCTTGAGGACGGTCATCGCCGCGGCCCGGCGCACCTTCCATTTGTCCGTCTTGTAGAGGTCGTACAGCTTGTCGACCACCTGCTCGCGCGGCAGCTCTCCGAGGCGCTTGAAGGCCTGGTCGAGCACGATGTCCGGCGCGTCCGACGAAGCGATCGCCAGGACCCGCTTGATGTCTTCAGGGTTGTTGCGGTCGAGGCGCGCCTCCAGCGCGGCGAGCGCCGCCTGGCGACGCTTGTCGCTCTGATCCTTCTTCGCGGCGAAGTCGAGGCAGAAGTCGATGATGGGGCGCTGACCCACCTTGCGCATCGACCCGAAGAGGCGGATGAGCACCTCGTCCTGCCACTGGGCGAGCTGCGCCTTGAACTGGGCGGGCGTCGGCTCGAGCTTGGACAGGCGGTTCTTGTCCGTGGAGCTCCGGCTTCTTCACCTTGAGCCAGTCGTCGGAGACGATCCATTGCGCGATGCTCACGAGCGCTGCGGACGCCGCGGTCTTGGTCTTGTCGTCGCCGAGCTCGGCCGCGAGGCCCGCCATCTGATCGAGCCGCTGCGCGTCCCGGGTCATCAGCTTGGGGAGTCCGACGACCGCGGCGGGCCCGATGAACCGGAGAAGCTGCTCCATCCCGTACGCCTGCGTACGGTTCTCGAGCCGGTGCTCGAAGTCGGCCATCGCCCACTCGACCAGCGTGGTCTTGAGGGTTTGCTTCAGGCCCTCGTCCGAGATGATCACCGTCCCGTCGTGCGTCAGCGCGGCGAAGGCGGCGTCCTTGTATGCGAACGAGGCGTCCGGCGGCGATGCCTGGCCGGCCTGCGCCGCGGGCGGCGGCTTCTTCAGCTCCGCGATGATGGCAGGGATCAGGGAGGCGACGATCGCCTGCCGTGCCTCCGGGGCGATGCTCGCGAGCGTGTCGACCATGATGTTGATGCCGATGCGCCGGCCGGCGCGCGGCTTCATCCGGATCAGCGAGAGCGCGGCCTCGACGCGCAGGTTGGTGTCGTACTTGTCGTAGTAGAGGACGGCGCGCAGCTTGTCGGGGCCGTGCGCGGTGCTCTCCCAGCGGTGAATGTCTTCCTCGTTGACGCGGCATCCACCGGCGGCGAGGCCACTGAACGCCGCCGCCAGGCAGAGTGCGACGACGCTCGCCCTCGAAGCCCGCGACCTCGCCGGGGCGGCGCGGCTGCCCCTCGGGATCGGATTTGGCAGCACGGCTCGCCAGGCGAAGCCTCCATCGTGACTCGATCAACCCTTGCCATGCGTATCCTTGGGGAGCGGGGCTGCGATGGTAGCGCCCCGGGGCTGCGCGGCTCAAAGTTTTTCCGGGGGTTTGGCGCCCGTGACACCACAATCCCAGCCAAAACGACCCGATCGCCGCATCCGGAGGCGCCACCGTGCTGCCGGTACGGCGCGTCCAAGGTGGGGGCCCTGACGCGCGAGACTTGGCCGTGGCCGGGGAGCACGCGTAAGTAGGACAAGGTAGGCGATGCCCGCCCCCCTATTCGCTCCGCGACGCATCCAGACCGCCGGCGGCCCGCCGGACGTGCCGGCCCACCAGCCGGGCGACCGAGGACCGGGACCAGAAGCGCCGCGGCGCGGCGCGTCGAGCGCCCCGCGGCTCGCGCACGGCTACGCCCGCGAGGCCGCGGCGCTCGTCCTGCTCGCGACAGCGCTCTTCTCCGCCCTCGCCCTCGCGTCGCTTCGCTGTGATCCGATGCGGCCCGAGGTGACCGGCCCGGACTGGGTCGGTCCGGTAGGAGCGCTGGCGGCGCATGCGGGGGTCGATGCCGTCGGGATCGTGGCGTGGCTCTTCCCGATCGAGCTCGGGCTGCTCGCGGCGCCGCTGCTCAACGGCAGGCCCTCGATCGCCGGGTTCACACGCATCGCCGGCGACGTGGTCGTCGTCTTCATCCTCGCGGCGCTCGCGGAGGTCGCCTTCCCGCATGCCACTGCGTTCGGGGCGATGCCGCTCGGCGGCGCCGTCGGCGAGCTCTTCGGAGAGGTGCTGCGGACCCTGTTCTCGACAATCGGGTCCTACATCATCGGGCTGACCATCGTCGCGCTCATCCTCATCGGCCGCGCGACCTTCTCCTTCATCGAGTGGGTCAAGCGGATCGAGCGCGCCGCGGTCGCTCTGGGAGACCGAAGCGCAGCGGCTTCGCGCGCCCTCGTCGGGGCGTGGGCCGCCGCCCGTGCGATCGACGAGAAGCGAGGCGAGGACGCGCGCAGGGTGGCGCCGCGCATCGCCAAGGCATCCAGCGAGGACGCGATCATCGCCGCGCTCACGGAAGAGGAAGGGACCAAGGACCCAGACCCTCCGGGCATGGAAATCGCCGTCGCCGCTGGCGAGGGCCTGCCGCCGCCCCTCTTCGAGCGCGAACGCATCGCCCCGGCCGACGCACCCGCGCCCGCGCCGCCTGCCCCCCCCGCGCTCGAAACGACGCAGAAGCCACGTCGCACCCGCCAACAGTCGGCGAGACCCCGCATCGGTGGTGGCGTCTGCCCCCACCGCAGACGCTGCCACACCCGAGCCGCGCCTGCTGAAGCTCGTCGAAGCGCCCCGTGATGCAGCGATCATCGTCGAATCGACCGCGGAAGAGATCCTCACCCCGTCGCCGCTCGCGCCCGTCGTGGTAGCGCGCCCCCTGACGACCACGAGGCCCCCCGTGGCATCGGACGCGCCCACGTCCGAGGCGCCCGCGCCCGAAGCGGATGCGGCCGATCCCGTACCGGAGCCCGCCGCCACGCCCGAGCTGCCCGCTCGTCCCGTCGCAGAGGAGCCTACCGATCGTCGACACGAGCGCGGCGCAGCGCACGGAGAAGGCGACGGTGCGCATGGTCCCCGCGATCGGCGAGGGCTTCCGATTGCCCGCGACCGCGATGCTCGAGGCTCAGAACGGCGACCAGGCGCCGATCGACGAGGAGCAACTGAAGCGCAACGCGCAGCTTCTCGAGAAGACGCTCAACGACTACGGAGTGAGCGGCAAGGTCGAGGAGATCCACCCCGGGCCCACGGTCACGACGTTCGAAGTCTCGCCCGCCGCCGGGACGAAGGTCTCGAAGGTGGCCGGTCTCGCGGACGATCTGGCGCTCGGGCTTTCGCGCAAGGTCCGCATCGTCGCCCCGATCCCGGGCAAGAACCGGATCGGCTTCGAAATCCCCAACGAGCAGCGTCAGCCGGTCAACCTGCGGGAGCTCGTGGAGGATCGACGCTTCCAGGAGATGAAGGCTCCCCTCCCCTGCGTGCTCGGCCGCGACATCATCGGCACGCCATTCTTCGCCGACCTGGCGTCGATGCCCCACGTCATCGTCGCGGGTGCGACGGGCGCGGGCAAGAGCGTAGGCCTCAACGTGATGCTCGTGAGCCTCCTCTTCCGCCGCACGCCAGCCGATCTGCGCCTGCTCGATGATCGACCCTAAGGTCGTCGAGCTCGCGCCGTTCGATCGCATCCCCCACATGCTCCTGCCGGTGGTGACCGACATGAAGCAGGCGGCCAACGCCCTCAAGTGGGCCGTCGACGAGATGGAGCGGCGCTACCAACTCTTCGCCAATGCCGGGACCAAGAACATCACCACCTACAACAACTGGGTGGACCGGGTGCATCGCGGCGAGGCGAGACCTCCTCGATCGCCGGCGAAGGTGAGCGCCGTCGGGCCCGATGGGAGCGAGGTCGAGGTCGACGCTGCCAGGGACGGGACGGACGCGGCTCTTCCCGAGCGGATCCCGTTCATCGTGATCGTGGTCGACGAGTTCGCCGACCTCATGATGCAGCAGGGCAAGGACGTCGAGGCGAGCGTGGCGCGCCTGGCGCAGAAGGCGCGCGCCGCGGGCATGCACGTCATCCTGGCGACGCAACGACCGAGCGTCGACGTGATCACGGGCATGATCAAGGCCAACTTCCCCACGCGCATCGCGTTTCGGGTGGCGCAGAAGGTCGACAGTCGCACCATCCTCGACGAGCAGGGCGCCGAGCACCTTCTTGGGCGAGGCGACATGCTCGTCAAGATGAACGGCTCCAACGAGACGCGCCGGGTGCAGTGCCCCTTCTGCTCGGAGGAGGAGGTCCAGAAGATCACGGACTTTCTCCGCCTACAGGGCGAGCCCGTCTACGACGAGGCCATCCTCAAGCCGCGAGACGATGACGACGCCGAAAATGACGACGGAGATGCCGAGAACGACCCCATGTACGACGCGGCGGTCCGGATCGTGGCCGATACACGGCGGTGCTCCACGTCGTGGATCCAGCGCAAGCTGGGCGTGGGCTACAATCGCGCCGCGAAGCTGGTGGAGGCGATGGAAAAGCGCGGGGTGGTCGGCCCGGCGAACGGTGCCAAGGATCGCGAGGTCCTGATTGGATCGCTCTGAGGCGGCCCTCGCTCCGAACCCCGTCCGGGGGGGCGAGAGCCCGGCCTGAAGTACCCGAGCGGAACCAGCGGGCCACCCTTAAGTTGGGTGCCACACGGGCCGTTCTTCTTTCCAAGAGGGACCGGCTCCGAACGCGCACGACGTTTTTGACTTTCGTATGGAGATGCTTCATGGAGCACGGACGATGACGGCGGAGGAGGAGCGCACTCGTCTCATCGGTGACATCGCCCGCGTCCTTCGCGATGGGCCGGTGCCGGACGAGGCACGCGCCGCTGCGCTTACGTTCATCGGATGGCTGGCGCGGCGCATGCCTGGCGAGCCGGTGTCGCACTGCGACATCCGCCGGTGCAAGGGAGCGGCGCCGCCGCTGTCGGTCTATGAGGGGCCGCCGAGCGGGCCCAAACCCTGCAGCGACTATGGGGCGGGATCGAGCTACGAGGGGTTCCTCGAGGGAGCCCACGCATCGACCGGCCGCTCGTAGCAGACCTCGCGTCCTTTCCGCGCTCCCCAGGGCAGTCTTCGCCCCTGCCCCGAAGCCCAACGAAACCACTCGCTCTCCACTGAGCACCTGCTCCCGGAGTCGCGATCCCGCGTGAGGATCGCGTACCTTTGGCGCGGAGGCCTGTGCTACGGGGATCCTGATGGTCGACTTTGTCTTCGCCTTGCCCGAATCGCGTCCCGAGGACGACGAAGACGTGGTCTGGGCCCTGTCGACCGCCTCCGCGCTATGGGCCAGAGGCGAACGCGGCGACGCCATCGTCTGGCTGCGACGTGCAGCCGACGCCGCAACCGCCGCCGGCCAGGAGGGGCGCGCCGCGGAGCTGGGCATGATCGCTCTGCGCGCGGAACAAGCCCTCGAGCAGGTCACGCTGCCGACCCATCCCCCTACCCCGGAACCGGACAGGCCGTCCCTCGGCATCGAGGTCGAGATCGAGGCCGTCGCCCCTGCCCCCACCCGCGCGTCCACCCCGCCCCCGGCCCCCGCTGCGCAGCCGCATGCGTCGCCCTCCGCGATCGAGGACGACTCCGCGCACCATTCCGCCGTTCCACCGGCCAGCCCCGCCCCCAAGCCCCAGGTCTCGGCACGCCCTGGCACCGTCCGTCCACCCCCCGCGCAGGTGACGCCTTCCGTCGCGCCGCCCGCCGCCTCCCCTGCGCAGGCCGCGCCTGCTCCCCCTGCAGCCCCCGCACCTCCCACGGCTCCGCACACCGCAGCGGCGCCCGCACCGTCCATGCAGAGCACGTCCGCCCCCGCGCCGAGCCCTGCAAGCGTCCCGGCACCGGCATCTTCGTACCCCGGTACACGAAGGACGTCTGGTCCACGCGTCCCGAATCTTGGACCCGTGGGGGGAGGAGCCGACGCTTCCGAAAATCCGGGTGGAGCCGGTCAAGCGCGGCGTTCAGCTCGAGGGCGACGAGGTCGTGGTGCACATGAGGCCGAGCCCGCCGCGAGCGCCCGAGGATGACGACGGCGTCATCACCTCCGCCGCTCCGCTCGATCAAACACTGCGGCGCCTGGCGCGCCCACCGGCGCCACCCGTGCGCAGACTGACGGCCACCGGCGAGCAGCCACCGGGTCACATCGCCGATGCGAGCGCCGCTGTGACGCCGAAGCTCTCCGCGAACAAGCCGCGCCCGCCTGCTCCGCCTCCGGCTGCCCCGATCGCGGGCGCGGCGGCCCCGGCGCCAGCGATCGCGGGCGCGGCGGCCCCGGCGCCAGCAAAGCCCTCCAGCCCGGGCTCCCCACAGGAGGCAGGCGCGCTACCGAAACCTCCGACGCCAACGGAACCCGGCTCCTCTCGTGCTCACGAAGGCGCGACTGCGTCCAAGCCTCCTTCGCCGTCGAAGCCATCTACCCCCGCTGCGACCCCTGGGGCTGCGTCGGTTGCCTCGCACGACGTGCAGACGCAGCCAGCACAACCCTCGCCGATTCCACGGCCGCGTCCGATCACGGTACCCCCTCCACCATCGGCGGATGGAGCCGCGGTGGGTGCCGTGCAGTTTAGCGCTCCTCGCGTGCCCACAGTGGGGCGTCCCCCGGTACCGAACGCCGCACCTGCCAACCCTCCGGGGTCAACCACTGCACCTGCCCAACCGCCGCGCGCGTCGGTCCGTCCACCCGTGCCGCGTCCGGGCTCCGTATCCGTGCGCCCTCCAGCCGCTGCACCGCCGGCTCCCCACGAAGCGGGCTCCGGGCTCCGATCCCCGTCGCCGCCCGTCCCCGCCAGAATCTCCTCAGCTCGATGCGAGCATCCTCGATGCGGTGGAGGCGTTCGCCGATGTGCCGCCGGAGACACGCGAGCGGCTCGCCTCGCTCGCGAGGGTCGAAGCGCTCGGTGCGGACGAGGAAGTCTCGGGGTTTGGAGCTGCCCTGCTCATCGAGGGGGCCGCTTCGGTCTGCGCAACCATCGTCGACGAGCCAATCTCTCGCGCAGCGATCGGCGCCCTCATCCCGGCGCGAGGCACGCTTTCCGAGGCCGTCGCCTTGCGGGTGGTGGCAGGGCAAGGAGGGGCGCGGGTGGCGCTATGGGATCAGGCTCCCATCGACGAGGCGCTGCGTGCCTGCTCCTGGGTCCTCGAAGAGCTCGCCGCCCGCGCGGACCAGCTCCAAGCTCGGGCCGCCGCAACGATGGGCCCGCTCGGTGATCTCGATGAGCCAACACGCGACCGCGTCCTGGATCGTCTCGTGGTGCAAGTCGCCCGTGCTCACGAGGCCCTCGCGCTCGGTCCGTCTCTTGGTGTGGGGTCGATCGCCGCAGCGAAGGACGCGGGGTTCGGTGCAGCGCTGGTCTGTGCCGGCTCAATCGAGGTGAGCGCCGGCGGAAAGGCCTCCGTGCTCCGCGCCGGCGAGGCGCTCCTCCCGCAGAACGACGCGCACGCGAAGGCCGGCGCACAGGGCGCGATCTTGTTGGTGGCGGATACGTCTACCGCAGCTGACCTGGCGACGGGCCCGCTCGCGTCGCTCCTGACCCCAAGCTGATCCGACGCGAGGCGGCCGAGCAGCTCCTCTGAGCGGATCGGGCCCGTGTCAGGGCCGCTCAGCCGCAGCCTGGGAGGGGCGATCGAGATCGTCCTCGCTCGGGCGATGAGATCCTCCTCCCCCTCGCCGGCGGGATGAGGGTGGGGCGAGTCAGTTCGATCAGGTCGTAGGCTTGGCCCAGGAGGCGAGGCCGGGGCGACGATCGGGGCGGCTGCCCAAGAAGAAGAAAGGCCCGGAGGTGGTTCTCCGGGCCTCGGGTCGTGGCGGGGGGCCAGCGACAAGTCCAGTTGTCGCACGACGCACCTCCGGCGGCCCAACAAGCGGCGGCCGGGGGGCGCCGTGGTCGTCCTGCGGAGGGTTCGGTGCCAGCGTGAGGGTTGCCCCCGCTGGCTATACCTCTGCCGCCCGTGCTCGTGGGGGTCGCCGACATGCTCGTCGTTCTGCGCGGCGGCGTCGCGGGCGGAGCGGCGTGCAGCGTCGATCTTCCGCTACCAGCACAGCAGGAAGGGACGCGCGACGACGGCCCGCCGCGTCGCCCGTTGGCGCACGGGGCACGCGAAAAATGTAACGCACACATCGGACCCAAAAGTTGGCCCATCGGCGATGGTGACCCCGCTCGGCGCAGCGCCGCTCGCAATGGAGGCGTGCGTGCCATCGGCGGCGAGCGAGGAAGCGACCGATGAGCGGTCTCAGGAGGGCGGTCTCGCCCGCCGCGCACACGAGGAGGACGTCGCGGCCGGCGGGGACAGGCCCGAGGACAACGAGGGGGAGCAGCGACGGAGTCTCCAATCCTTGCAGCGACGTGGAGGCTCCCGCGGATGTCCGCGCCGCGGCGGCTGGGCAGCCTCGGTGCGCGCGGTGCGGGCGCGCTGGGGTCGTGGAGGTCGGAGGTGAGGAGGCCGGGGGCGCGGACAACGCCCCCTGGTTGTAGCGCGTGCAGCCTGCCAGGCGGACAAGGAGCGCGCCGTGAGCGATGACAAGCTCGACGGAGACGGCGAGGCCGTGCCCGATCGGGATGATCGGCACGACGCTCGGCCGGGCGCGGTGCCGTCAGCCAGCGCGGATCGAGCGGATGAAGCAGAGCCTGGCGGCGTACGGGCAGTTGACGCCCCTCGTGGTGGTGCCGAGCCGGGAAGGGGTGGAGCTGGTCGACGGCTTCAAGCGGCACGCCGCGGCGATGACGCTGGGCTGGCCGACGATGATCGTCGCGGTGACGCGGCTCGACGAGACGGGGCAGTGGGCGACGATGCTGCTGGTCAACCGGGGCCCCTCGTCGATGACGACGCTGGAGGAGGGGCTCGTGCTCCGCGAGCTCGTGAAGACGGGCCTGACGCAGGCGGAGGTCGCGTCGCTGTGCTCGCGCCACAAGACCTGGGTGAGCAGGCGGATCGGTCTGGTGGACCGCCTGCACCCCGAGCTGGTCGAGTCGATGAAGCTCGGGATGCTGTACCCGGGGTCGGCGCGCCGGCTGCTCTCGTTGCCCCCGGGCAACCAACTCGAGATGGCGGCGGTGATCGGCAGCGCCGGGCTGGGCCCGCGGGACACGGAGCTGCTCGTGAGCCTGTGGCACCGGACGAAGGACCCGGCGGCGCGGCGGGCCCTGCTCTCGGCGCCGCGGGCGAGCCTGGTGAAGCACCACCCGGAGTCGCGCCGCCTGCCGGTGGACCCACGCCTCTCGCCCGAGGGGCAACGGCTCTGTCGCTGCCTCGACCGGCTCGAAGCGCTCGCGACGGAAACGAGCCGCCGGCTGCGGACGCCCCTGCCGAGCAAGGATCTCGACATGCTCGGCAGCACGCTCCGGGCCGCGGAAAGGGCGGCCTCTCGGCTCAGGACCGAGCTTGGGTCCGCAAGGACAACCGCCGGCGACAGCGAGAGCGACGGGAGCGGCGGGACCAACTGATCCACCGCCTTAGCGGCGAGGGCTGGACGAAGCGGGCCATCGCGCGCGAGATTGGGATCGATCCAGCGACGGTGCGCACCGTCCTCCGGAGCAAGGCTCGGCGTGAGCAGAAGAGCCAGCAGCGCCCGAGCAAGCTCGATCCCTTCAAGCCGCTCATCCACAAGCTCGTGCTCGCCGACGGGCTGAGCTGCGTGCGGGTGCTCGAGGAGATCCGTGCCGTCGGCTACACGGGCGGCGACTGCATCCTCAAGGGCTTCGTGAGGACCTTCCGGCCGAAGCCGGGCCGCCGCCCGCACCTGCGCTTCGAGACGCCGCCCGGGGTGCAGGGGCAGGTCGACCTCTCGCCGTACACGGTGCTGCTCTCGGGCGAGCCCACCCCCGTCACGTGCTTCTCCTTCGTGCTCGGCTTCAGCCGCTGGCACTTCATCCGCTTCCTGCTGCACGCGGACGTCCACTCCATCTGCCACTGCCACGTCCTGGCCTTCGAGGACGCCGGCGGCGTGCCGCACGAGATCCTCTACGACAGGATGAAGCAGGTCGTCCTGGAGAGCCTCAAGGACGGGGTGATCTTCCACGCGCTCTTCGAGCGGATGGCGCAGCACTACGGCTTCCGCGCCGTCCCTCTCGCCCCCGGCTACAAGGAGGGCAAGGGCAAGGTCGAAAACCCCTTCAAGTACGTGGAGGGCAACTTCCTCGCCGGCAGGACGTTTGCCGACCTCGACGACCTCAACCGGCAGGCGCAGAAGTGGCTCACCGAGATCGCGCGTGTGCGGGTGCACCGCACGACGCAGGAGCAGCCTGCGGCGCGCCTGACCCAGGAGCAGCCGTCGCTCATTGCGCTGCCCGAGCACCGCTTCGAGGCCGGCGTGGTCGTGCCGCGCCTCGTCGGCGCCAACTTCTGCGTGGCGTGGGACACCAACCGCTACTCGGTGCCGCCCCGCTTCGCGGGCAAGAGCGCCATGGTGCGCATCCTCGAAGGAAGGATCGAGATCCTCATCGACGGCGCCGTCGTGGCCGCGCACGTCGTGCGCTCGATGAAGTACCAGCGCTACGTCGCCCCCGAGCACGAGGCGGAATTCCGGGCCACGTGCACGAGCCGGCACGTCCTCAAGGATCAGTTTGCGCGGCTCGGCGCAGCCGCCGAGCCCTTCGCCGAGGGCCTCGTCGAGTTGCACGGCGGCTCGGCCGGCTACCACATGGGCCAGATCCTCAAGCTCGCCGACAGGGTCGGCGCGGCGCGCGTCGCAGAGGCCCTGCGCCGCGCCGCGCGCTACGGCGCCTTCGACCACAACGCCGTCGCGCGCATCGTCGCCGGAAAGCCCGTGAAGGCTTCGGGGGGCGCGCCCGAGGGCAGGGCCGGTTCGCCGATGCAGCTCGACCAGTACCTCAAGGGGACCGGCGTGCACCAACGCTCGCCCGACGGCTACAAGAGGCTCGTCGGCAAGCGCGCCTCGTCCCCGGAAAACCCCGCCGACGACCACGAGAGCAAGAAGAGCAAGAAGGAGGACGATGGCGATGGCCAGTGAAGAAAGAGATCGACTGCTTCAAAATCTCCGGCGGCTGTCCCTCCCGCACGCCGCGCAAAACATCGACGAGCACCTCAAGCAGGCCGGCTCTCTCAAGCTCGGGCACCTCGCCTTCCTCGCGCGCATCGCCGAGGCCGAGGTCCTCGCGCGTCACCGGACTCGCGCCGACCGGCGCATGCGATACGCGGAGTTTCCCGAGGTCTGCCGCATCGAGGACTACGACTTCAAGCAGCAGCCGTGCCTCGATCGCAAGGTCGTGCTCAACCTCGCCGAGCTCGGCTTCGTGGACCGCTGCGAGCCGGTCCTCTGGATCGGGCCGAGCGGCGTCGGCAAGACCCACCTCTCCATCGGCCTCGGCGTGCGCGCCTGCGAAGCCGGCTACAACGTCCGCTTCGTACGCGCCTACCCCATGCTTCGGCGCCTCTACGCCTCCCTCGCCGACGACACGCTGGAGGAGGCGCTCGACAATCTCGCCAAGCCCGACGTGCTCATCATCGACGAGCTCGGAAACAGCCCGAAGAAGCACGAGGACGATCTCGCCGGCGTCTTCTTCGAGCTGGTCGCCCGCAGGTATCGTCGAGGCGCAATCATCCTGGCGACCAACCTCGGCTTCAATCAGTGGTCGACCTACCTCGGCTCTCCCTCCCAGGTGACGCCCGCGATCAATCGGCTCATCGAGGGGGCGCACGTCATCGTCTTCCCCCCGGACGCCGAGAGCTACCGCGCCAAACGCAAGGACGGCCCGGGGCCCCTGCCGTCGAAGAAGAAGGGCGCCCGGCGCCGTCCGCCGCCGGACGCGCCCCCTTCACCGCCGTCGCCGCCGTGAGGGGCTCAACGATGCGCGCCTACTGGCCCCGCACCGAAGACCTCGCCTTCGAGCCCGAGCTCGCGCCCCTCGCGCTGCTCGATGCCGCCCTCGCCCTCGCCGTCCAGTCCCTCATCGCCCGCAACCCCGAGCTGCTCTCCGAGAACGAGGCCGTGCGCCAGGCGCCGCGCGCCGTCGCCGCGCACCACATCGTCGCGCTCTACCGCGAGATGCACGATGCGCTCGACGAGTACCGCGCCCTGCTGCCCGACGAGCACCAGCTCGCCACCGGCACGGACGACATCCCCTTTTGACCGACGCCCCGGTGTGGCGCGTCGAACCGGCTGGGTGATGGTCGGACGCAGCCGCGCCGTCGCTCGCGGTCCTCCCCCGGCGGCGCGCCATCGTCCGCGCACCTCCTCCCCCCGGCGGCGCGCCATCGCCTACGGCGCTCCCCACTCGTCGCCCCAATCCTCCCCACCGCGGCCCTCGAGAGCCTGTATTCCAAGCGCTTCGCGTCGCCGACCTCCAGGCCGACATCGCCCAAGTCCTCCTCGGGACATCGCCCAAGTCCTCCCCGCCCACGCTCGCCCTCGTCGCCCCGGTGGGTGGGCCCCCCCGTCACGCTCCCTCCGCGCGGGCGCCCGGTCCCGCGCAGAGTAGGGGTCTTCGCTCCCCTGTCACGGCGGGCAACCAGGGCGCCGTCCTCACGCCCTCGCCAGCGCGAGGGGCAACGCCGGTCAGGGCCCAGTCACCTCGCAAACGCGAGCCAGGGGGAGGAGCTTTTCATCGCCGAAGAGGGGAGGAAGTTATCGCCGCTCCCAGCAGCCAGCGCCTTGCCTTCCCGCTTCGGTTCGATCTGCCACACGAGCTCGCTATTGCCCTGAGCCCCCGCAAAACGGAGGCCGAACCACTTGGCCTGCGGCGAGATGGTCGGCCGTCCATCGGACGCAACACGCGGGAAGCGGATGCGGAACGCTTGCCGGTAGACCGTGTTGTAGGGGAAGTAGTTGCGCTCGAGCGCGTTGGGCTTCCGGATGGCGACGATCTCCTGCGGAGCCGTCTCGTTGCCCGTATCGTCGATGAGCCGCACGATCCAGGCGCTGTCGGGCTTGGTCAGGTCGTTGTACCTGCGCTCGGGGCCGTAGAGCGCCACGAAGAACTGGTGCCTCTGGTGCGTCTCGTCGAGCGCCTTCTCGAGCAGCTTCTTCCGCTGGTCGATGGTGAGGCGGTAGTCCTGTACGTAGCGGACCACGTACGCCCATCGAAAGTCCCACGATTCGAACGTGGCGGTGGCGGTGAGGTAGTTCTCGAGCTCCGAGAACGCGAAGAGTCGCTCGGTCCGCGTCCAGCGGCCGAGCACGTTGTCGTAGTCCGTCGCGACGTACTCGCGCGGCCCCTCCACCAGCGAGACCTTCGGCGTCGCGCAGCCGCCCAGGGCGAAGGATGCGAGCGCGATCCCGTGGAGCAAGAAGCGCGCGGCAGCCGTGGACCTCACCCGTCCAGCGTACTCCGCGGGCCGCACGCTTCAACAGTAGAGGCCGCGCCCCGGGCGATGGGTTCCGATAAGGTCGCACCCAGCAAATCCCGGAGGGCGCCCGCCTCGGGCGAAGTGAGCCAGGACGGAGCACCGATCGTGGCACACAGGGTGCACGCGCAGCCGAAACACCCCTCCTGGGAGGTATCTCGTGCTCGAGAAGCTCGACTTCATGATGAGGTTCTGGGACCTCAAGGCGCGACATGGGTTCCTCGGCGCGCCGCTCTCCCCGGTCGAGCGCGTCGAACTGCTCTCCCTACTCGGGCTCATGGCGACGGACGACCCGTTGCCTCCCCCAGGGCCACCTCCGCGGTCGGAGCACGCGCTCGAGGCCCTGGTCACCACCTGCGGGCACTTCATCGCGGTCGAGGTCCGGATGGTGTGCGCGCGCGGGCTGGTGGTGGCGTGCGTGACGCCGGTCCCGACGGGGCAGAGCACCTTGGTGCGGCTCGCTCGCGACGGCACAGGCATCGAGTACACCTTGCCCTGCGTCGTCGAATGGGGCGTGGTGGGCACGCCCTCGGCGATGGCGCTCTGCGTCGACGGCGCACCCACGCGCATGAGCTTCGCCGTACCGGAGGGGCTCGCGTGGGGCTCGGCCATCGGTTGGGCCGCGGAGTCACGGGTCCACGGCTGAGGCCGCGGAGGGCGTCCTCGCCCCAGCCGACGCGCGATCGAACGAGCCCACGCGCGACGGCGTGACCTGACGAGGGCTCGATGCCCCGTGCAAGGCAGAATACGAGCCCGTGCGGTCCCGGCGGCGGAGCTGTCCATGCACGACACGCCGAGGATCGTGCTTTGCGGACGGCGTGGTAGCCTGGAGCATCGTATGACCTCGGTGGATTTCGATCTCGAGAACCCGACTGAAGAGCACCGCATGCTCCGCAGCATGGTGCGCGATTTCGTCCGCGAAGCGGTAGAGCCTCAAGCGGAGGAGCACGATCGCGAGGGCAAGCTCAACGTCCCGCTGCTTCGACGCTGCGGCGAGCTGGGCCTGCTGGGCATCACCGTCCCCGCCGAGCACGGCGGCGCGGGCATGGATGCCATGGCGGCGGTCATCGTCCACCACGAGCTCTCCAAGAGCGACCCCGGGTTTTGCCTCGCGTACCTCGCGCACGCGATGCTCTTCGTCAACAACTTCTACTGGGCGGGGAACGATGCTCAGCGGGCGCACTACCTCCCCAAGGTGATCACGGGGGAGCACATCGGGGCGATGGGCATGACCGAGCCCTCGGCGGGCACGGACGTGCTCGGGATGCGCACGACGGCGCGGCGGGAGGGGGACCGCTTCATCCTCAACGGGCGCAAGACCTTCATCACCAACGCGCCCGAGGCCGACGTTTTCATCATCTACGCCAAGGTGGACGACCGGGTCACCACCTTCCTGGTGGAGCGGGGCTTCCCCGGCTTCGCGACGGACGCGAAGATTCCCAAGATGGGCATGCGCGCGAGCACCATGTGCGAGATCCAGCTCGACGACTGTGTGGTCCCTGCCGAGAACGTCCTCGGGACCATCGGCGGCGGCGTCAAGAACATGATGCGCAACCTGGAGATTGAGCGCCTCACGCTGGCCGCGATGAGCCTGGGCATCGCGGATCGCTGTCTCGAGATCATGATCCGCTACGCCGGCGAGCGGCACTCGTTCGGCAGACCCATCGCCGAGCACGGCCAAATCCAGCGCCATATCGGCGAGAGCTACGCCAAGGCCGAGGCCATGCGGGCCCTCATCTACAACGTGGCGCGCGGCGTCGCGCCGGATCGGCGCAACCGGGTGGGGACCGACGCATGCAAGCTCTTTGCGGCGACGGCGGCCAAGGAGGTGGCCGACAGCGCGATGCAGGTGCTCGGCGGCTGGGGCTATTGCACGGAGTTCAAGGTCGAGCGCTTCCTCCGTGATGCGAAGCTCATCGAGATCGGAGGCGGGACGATCGAGTCGCACCAGAAGAACCTGACCAAGGAGCTGGTGCGGGCGGGGCGGTAGCCCCTCTCCGCGCTCGGGCAGCGGGTGTACAGGGGAGCATGCCCCTCGAGATCCGCGCGCTCCCACGGGACCGCCTCGCCGAGTTCCTGACGCCCATCTCGATCGCCTTCGGGCTGCCCTTCCCGGTACCGCCGGAGCGCGTCGAGCGCATCCGCGCGCAGCCCGAGCTCGATGTGCTCCTCGGGGCCGTCGACGGCGACGAGGTGGTCGGTTCGGCCGGCTCATTCACCTTCGACATGACCGTGCCAGGCGGCGTCGCCGTCGAGACGGCGGGGCTCACCATGGTGGCGGTCATGCCCACGCACCGCCGCCGCGGCGTGCTCCGCGAGCTGATGCGCCGCCACATTGACGGCGCACACGCCCGTGGCCAGGCCGTCGCCGCGCTCTTCGCCTCGGAGGGTTCCATCTACGGCCGCTTCGGCTACGGCATGGCGTCGCTCGCGGGCGAGATCATGCTCGCCCGGGAGCGGACCGCGTTCGCGGAGTCGTTCACGCCTGCGGGCCGAGTGCGCCTGTTGAACGAGGCCGATGCCGCTGTCGCCTTCCCGGCGATCTGGGAGCGCGTGCGCCTTTCCCGGCCGGGGATGCTCTCCCGGTCCGACACGTGGTGGCGGGTGCGGCGCACCGCAGACCCGGACTGGCTGCGCGCCGGGCGCCCGCCGCTCCAGCGCGCACTGCTGGAGATCGATGGGCGCCCCGCGGCGTACGCGCTCTACCGCTTCGGAACCGCGTTCGGCCATCGGAACCACGACGTCCCGCTCGAGGTGATCGAAGCCATCGGCGACTCGCCCGAGGCGACACGCGCGATGTGGCGCTGGCTCTTCGACATCGACCTCGTGACGGGCTTCATCGCTTCCCTCCTCCCGGTCGACCACCCGCTACTGTTCCTGCTGGCCGAGCCCAGGCGCCTGCAGATGCGACTAGGGGACGGGATCTGGATGCGCCTTGTCGACGTGGGCGCGGCCCTCGCCCGGCGTGGGCTCGCAGGCGACGGTGCGCCGCTGGTGCTCGAGGTCGAGGACGCGTTCTGCACATGGAACCAGGGGCGGTACCGGATCGCCGACGGGATCGTGACGCGCACCGAGGCCGCGCCGGACCTGACGCTCGACGTCGCCACGCTCGGCGCCGCGTACCTCGGGGGCTTCGGCCTCACGCAGCTCGCGCTGGCCGGCCGGGTGGCGGAGCGAACGCCGGGCGCGCTCCGGCGCGCAGACGCACTGCTGCGCGGGGATCGGGCGCCGTGGTGCCCGGAGATGTTCTGATCTTCGCGTTGGGCGCGCCCGAGTCTAGGGGGCCGCGTCGACTTCGACGACGTAGACCTCGTTCCCGCCCGCCATCACGGTGCCCGAGCTCGCCACGCTCGCCCAGGGGTCGTTGACCAGTCGGAGCCGCAGGCACGGCGACGCGTCCCCTTCGTCCAGCAACGGAGCGCTCTGCCACGGGCTCTGCGCGTCCGTGGCGCTCGTCTTGCCTTGGCCGACGTGGATACGGACAGGCGCCCCTTCGACCGAGCCCAGGATCGGCGTCGCTTGCAGCACCTCGCCCGCGTCGCGCCTGCCATCACGCACCCTCCAGCGGATCGCGCCGCGCGCGCTCGACGGTACGCAGAAGACATCGACGTCGCGCGCCCAGCCGATGGTCCCCGACATCGGCGTGCCAGGCACGATCGGATCGGCGGACCCCACGGAATCATTCGGCTCGACCTCTTCGCCTGCCCTGGGCGACGCGACGCCGATCGAGACGGTGTACGTGTCGGAGACGTTCTCGTGGATGAACGGCGTCGCCCCGCCGTACGGGTCGAGGTCCTGCAGAACGGCAAGGAAGTAGCGGCCCGGATCGAGGCGAAGCGCGGGGATCATCAGGTCGCGGCCGGGGCGGCCGACGCAGTACTGGCCGAGGGCACTGTCGAAGCCCTGTCGATACACGAGCGTGCACATCCCGAAATTCGGCAGCGCTGTGACCTTGAGCGAGACGGCCGCCTGCTCTCCCGGGGCAGCCGGTACGTCGACGGCGTAGAAATCGAGGTCACCATGCGTCGCGTCGATGCGCCGGCCGAGGTGCCCCGTGGCAGAGGCGCCGAAGGGCAGCGGCGTCGCTTCCGCGGCGGTGTCGTTCGGCTCGATTTCGAGACCGCGCGTCAACTCGGCACGTTCGTGGAGGTAGAGCTTGTAGCCCGCCAGGCCGGCGCCCAGGAGGAAGACGCCGCCGAACGCGGACGCGACCCAGCGCTGGCGGCGGAGCTTGCGCTCGTAGCGCTCGACCTCATCACGGGTAGCGACCTCGACCGCGGCAGCGACCTTGTGATCAGGCGCGGAGGCGACTCGGGAGAGACGGCGAACCTGGCCGGAGTCGAGCAGGTCCACCACGCTCGAGAGGCCCAACGCGCGCACCTCGTCGATGAGCGCGGACTGGAGGTCTTCGATCTTCTGGAATCGATCGGCGGGGCTCTTCTCCAGCGCCTTGAGCACGATCGCGTTCACGCCAGGCGGGATGTCGATCTCGGGCGTGCGCTCGACCAGGGGCACGGGCGGCTCCGAGAGGTGCTTGTTGAACACTGCCATCGGCGTGGCCCCGTTGAACGGGTAGTGCCCGGTGAGCGCGCGGTACATGAGCGCGCCGAGCGCATAGATGTCGCTGCGCGGGTCGACCGGCTCGCCGCGGATCTGCTCGGGCGCCATGAAGTAGGGCGTGCCGACAATCGCGCCCTGACTCGTGACGTCGTTGAGCTCGGCTCCCTCCCGTAGCTTGGCCAGGCCGAAGTCGAGCACCTTGGCCACGTCGGCCCCGTCACGGCCGCGCACGAGCATGACGTTCTCGGGTTTCACGTCGCGATGGACGATTCCCTGCTGGTGCGCCTCGGCGAGCGAGCTGCACACCTGGATCACGACCTTACCGAGCCGCGCGAACGGCATCGGCCCGAGTGTCCGCAGCACCCGCGCCAGGTCCTCCCCGGAGACGAGCTCCATCACCAAGTACGTGAGGCCCTCAGACGCGCCGAAGTCGAAGACCTGCACGGTGTTGGGGCTCGACAGCTTGGAGACGGTGAGCGCCTCCTGCTTGAACCGCCGCACGACGTCGCGGTTACGCGAGAGCTCGCCCGTGAGGAGCTTCATCGCCAAGAGCTTGCCGATGCGGATGTGCTCCACCTTGTAGACGATGCCCATCCCTCCCCTGCCGAGCGGCTCGACGATGCGGTAGCGCTCGGCCACTACGACCCCGATGAGCGGGTCGGCGACGGGCGGGCCCAGCATGTCGTCGGAGTCCGTATCAATGGCACGGCGACTCGCGGGGGGAGGGTCGCTGATCGGCCGGCTGATCGTGATGACGCGGGGCGGACCGGAAAGGGACATGGCCGCCGAAGGGGCCAGCTCAGCGGGCACGTCGGTCGAGGCCTTCGGCGGAGCGATCGAGGCAGCGGCCTCCATGTGGTCGCCCCCTGGCACGGGGTACGCGACGCCGCAGAACACGCACCGCACGACGCCGGGGTGGTTGTTCTTGCGGCAGCTCGGGCACGCCGGCCCGACAGCGGGCATGATGGCGGTGGGCCCGAGTCCCGGCTCCACGCCGGCGGTGGGTGCAGGATCGAGCCTCGGCGAGGGCTCCCGGGCGTCGCTCAGAGTAGCCGTGTGCGGCGCGCCGGCCTTCGCGCTCACCTGCGCTCCCTGAAGTCGTTCCCGCCCGCGCCGCCGCTCCCCTTCAACGTGAAGTCGGCCTCGATCTCCGGGATTCTGGCGCCCTGCCCATGGGAACGCGCCCGTCACATGGCCAAAGACGCGGAGCGTGTCACCGCGCTTCGCGGTGTTGTCGGCCCCCTGGATCAGCGCGCACCGTGCACGACCCGCTGCCGGCCGTGCAGCCCGAGGCGGCCGAGACCTCGAGGATCATGATGGTCTGGTAGCCTTGCTTCTTCGAGTCGGAGACTTCACCGACCAAGGCCACAGGTTTGCCCACCGCCGCGGGGATGTTCGCAGCGAGCTGGCCGAAGGGAACGGGGGGCTCGGCGGACGCAAGCTCATGGGCCACCTTCTCGAGGCTCTCCACCCGGCGGACTTTGATCTGGGTGAGTCGAGGCACCATCCCAGGCATTTTCGCGCGGACCTCGATCTGGGTTGCGCCGACGGACGAAACGTTCATGACCTGCGCGAACGTCCCGTCTGCGCGCACCGCGATCGGCCTCCCGGCCGCGAACACCTCGGCGCCCTTCATCGTCTGGCCGGCGAGGACGAAGCTCGGCCCATCGATGATGACGTGCGGGGTGGACGACGCCGGCGCAACGGGCGCATCGAGCCGCAGCCAAACGATGCCGACAGAAACGCTGACGACCCCCTGCTCCGGCTCGCCATCCGGGGGCGTCACCGCGTACGCGATTTGCCGGCTGAGCGTCTTCACCTCGCTTGCGAGGCCGGTGCAGGCGTCGGTGACGTCGAAGTTCTCCACACCGCGTCCATTCGAGAGCGGCATCTTGTGGCCGTCGATGGTCACCGACGTTCCGGCTGCCACCTCGGCGACGATCTGGAAAGCGGGGCGATCCGCTTGGAGCGTGGCGAGGTCGGATCGGATCCGATAGCCGACGTTGACGTTCACGTTGACTGTCTCGTCGCGGCCGTTGCCAGGCCGATCGATCTCCACCTTGAGCCGGTTCTCTCCAACCGAGAGCGCCGTCGGGAGCGGCACCAGCGCCACGCCGCCGCTCGTGAGCGCGGATGCGCCCGCGATGATCAGCTTCGTGCCATCCGGGCAACTCTTGCAGGTGAGCTCGACCCCCTCTCGGCCAGACGCGTCGGCGCGAGGACGTGCGGTCAATGGGGGGGCGCTCGGCCAGAAGAGCGCGACCATCACGGCCGCGAGCGCCATTGCGCCGGCGGTGAAGACGATGGCGAGCGCGCGACGTGAAATGCGCTCATCGTCCCGGCGCGGCCGCTCGGGCCTCGGCCCCGGAGCTACGATCGCGCGCCGACGTCGACGCTCTCGATCGTGCGCACGGACGCGCTCGACCATCGCCTCGTCCATCGCAGCGGAACCAATCGTCGCGCCGAGTTCCCCCGCAGGCTCGTAGCCCGGGGATTGGGGGACGGCTGCGCCACGAGCGGGCTCTGCGACCTCCTCGTCACCCGCCGGATCGTCGTCGAGCTCGCCCGGAGCGAGGGGTGCGATGCCGGGTCGCGCGACGCCGAGCAAGGTGGCCGATGGCTGCGCCCTGGGCGCGCCTGCCATCGGAGCCGGCAGCGCCCCTGGCTCGGGTGGAGCGGTGCCCCCAGGAGGTGCGTCGTTTCCCAGCGCACCGGCGGCCATACCCACGATGGTGTGCCCCGCCACGGCAGGCCGCGCCCCTGCGACCCCTGCCGGCCGCGCGCCCTGGCCGCCTTGGATCGCGGTCCCGCTTGCCGGTCCGCTCGGCTTGCTACCCCCAGGCATCACCGCCCCGAGCGCCGTCGCGGGCATGCCCACGATGGTGCGGCTCGCCTTGCCGGGTGCGCCGGCGGGCGCCGCGACTGGGAGCGGAGAGGCGGGGACCAGCGCCGAGACCTGGCCTGGCGTCTGGGGGAGCCGGGCTGCGACCTCCCGCGCCGAGACGCCGACAATCGTGCGCGACGCCGGCGGCGGGGCCTTTGGGGCCGTCGCGAGCAAAGAGCCGCAGAACGGGCACGCGCGCGCGCCTTCCGGTGTGGGCTCCCCGCACTGCGGGCAATGCGACATGCGTCCGAATGTAGCGGGTTGGGGCTTCCGAGGCAGCTATCCGGCGAAGGTGGGCAGGAAGCCCACGGAGGGTCGGGCTAGATCCCCCTGCGGGACGACGGCGGGGGAGGGGACGAGTTCCGAGCCTTCCACGCGGCCGTTACGAGATCCGCCCGACTCGGCATCCGCTGCCCGACACGGTATGCGAGCTGCGCAGGGTTCGGCACCGTGCGCCGGCCGTCCTGTTCGCTCGCCGTCGTCGCGAGCGCTCGATCGGCCGCAGGGCTCTCCCTTCGCCGACGTGCCGCCTCTTCGACGGCAACCTCGAGGATGAGCTCGAGCTTGGCCGCCGGAATGTCCTCCTCGACCCGGACGAGCGAGGCCCGGACATTACGGGCGAGCGCATCGAATGCCTCGGGGTCGAAGGCGTACACGTCCTCCGTCATCACGATCGCCAGAGGCCGGCGCTCTGCCGCCGTGGTGGCGGCCTCCACGAACCCGCACTCCTGCAGCGCAAGGGCCAGCGACTCGACGGCCTCGGCGCAACGAGCCACGAGATCGGAAGGGCACGACACGACGAGCACCGCCGGCGCCGCCATCGAAGGCAGCGTATCGGGGTTCAACAGCGACATTGCTCCCCAGTGTAGCGTCGCTGTATCCGTACGCTCCAGGGGAATTTCGAGGAGCCGCGAGGGTGCGGGATGTGGGTAGGAGAGCCAGATGTGGGCGAGTGTCGGCGCGGCGGCGCGACGACACCTCGCCGGCGCGAGGCCGGCAGCACGAGACGTGCCAGCCCGAGAAGTGCTTCGGGAGCTTCCGCGCCTACGAGGCGAGGTGGTGCCGCACGACTTTTCCGAGGCGGGCAATGCCCTCCTCGATCAGCTCAGGCGGGCGGTTCGAGTAGTTGAGGCGGAGCATGTCGTGGCGCGGGGACTCGGCGAAGAAGGAGCTGCCAGGGACGAAGGCGACCTTCTCCCTGAGAGCGTTCGCGAAGATCGCGTCGGCGCTCAATCCCGCGGGGAGCTGCGCCCAGATGAAGAGCCCGCCGTCCGGCCGCGTCCAACGGCCTCCGGGCAAGTGCCGCTCGAGCGCGCCGAGCATCGCCACGCAGCGCTCGCCGTAGACACGCCGGAGGCGCGAGAGGTGGGCGTCGTAGTCGAAGCGCGAGAGCAGCGCGACCGCGACCCTCTGCGCAAGGGTCGCGGTGTGCAGGTCCGCCGCCTGCTTCGCGATCGCCGCGGCGCGCACAAGCTCCTTGGGGCCGACGAGCCAGCCGAGCCGCATGCCCGGCGCGAGCGTCTTGGAGAACGTGCCCAGGTGCACGACGACGCCGGCGTCGTCGAGCGCGGCGAGCGGTGGGAGCGCCTCGCCGCGGAAGCGCAGCTCACCGTACGGGTTGTCCTCGAGCACGGGGATCCTGTGGGCTTGGGCGAGCCGCACGAGGTGCGCGCGCCGCGCGAGCGACAGCGTGGTGCCCTTGGGGTTGTGGAACTCGGACACGACGTACACGAGCCGCGGTCTGTGCTCGGCGAACACTCGCTCCAGCGCTTCGGGCTGCATTCCGTCGTCGTCGCTGTCCACCGCCGCGAACGTCGCCTCGTAACCGGCAAAGTTCTGGAGCGCGGCCAGGTAGCTCGGGTTCTCCACCGCCACGGTGTCGCCCCGATCGAGCAGGATGCGCGCGACGAGGTCGATGCCTTGCTGCGAACCGTTGGTGATCAGCACCTGGTCGGCGGAGACACGGACACCGCGGCGCGCGAGGCGGTCGACCACCCACTCGCGAAGCGGGCCGAACCCCTCCGTGGTGCTGTACTGGAGCGCAGCGAGCCCCTCCCGCGCGAGCACCTCCGCGTGCGCCTCGGCGATCGCCTCCACCGGGAAGAGCTCGGGCGCGGGCAGCCCGCCGGCGAACGAAAGCACGTCGGGCTGCTCGGCAACCTTCAGGATCTCGCGCACCGCGGAGGGCGGCATGCGCGACATCCGCCGGGCGAGGCGCAGGGGCGGGACGATGGCTTCTTGCGTGGGGTAGTGCGCGGTCATCCTCAATCTCCCTCTGCCGCAGGCGCGGCGACACGGGTCTCTTCCTTGATCGATGCGAGAGCGATGGTGGTGTGTGTGCGGGTGACGCCCGGGATCGCGCGGAGGACCTCGACCAGGAGCCGGTCCAGCGTGCGAGTGTTCTGCGTCTTCACCTTCAGGAGGTACGAGTCCTCCCCGGCGACGCGGTGACACTCCAGCACCTCGTCGAGGCCGCGGACCTTCTTGGTGAACCCGTCGAAGAACTTCGGGTGCTCGATGCCGACGCCGATGAAGGCGGTGACGTCGACCCCGAGCGCTGCGGCGTCGACCCTCGCAGCGTAACCAGTGATGACGCCGCGCTCCTCCAGCTTGCGGATCCGATCCGCCACGGCCGGCTGCGAGAGCCCGACCGTCTTCGCCAGCTCGATCTGCGTCGTTCTGGCGCTGCGCTGGAGCATGTCCACGATGCGGAGGTCGGCCTGGTCCATGACTTATAAAATATTGCTACATGCCGGTGTGTCCTCATAGTTCATGGATCAGCCTGGGCGGCGGCGCAAGTCCGGGCGCGATGAAGCGGCCCTGGACGCAACGCGGCGCCGTGGGGCGCCCGCTGCGACGCGGTGCGACACAGCGGCATCGAGGCTCCCCCACGCAGGGGGCGATCGCGTAGGGCAGAAAAGCCGCTTGGAGCCCGCTGCATCTGATCCGAGCGCGTTCATGGGCGACGGCACGTCCGCCGCCGGCGAACTCGCGAAACAGGGCGCGATTCCGCCCGTGAGGGGACATGGCGACGGTCGCACGAAATGTGGTCAATGGGAATCGACACCGAGGCTCAGCCACCAAAAGAACTGGTGAGCAGACTCACCGGCGACGGGGAATTCCTCGTCTCCTGGTGGTGTCGAGCACCTCACGGTATTCGACGAAACGAAGACAGGAGATACGTGGACATGAGTTCTTTCCTGAAGATCGCATCGGCACTCGCGCTCTCCGCTTCCGCGGCGGTGATCGGAACGGGGTGCATGGCGCAGCCCGACGACGGGAGCAGCACGGACGAAGCGATGGCCACCCAGCAGGCCGACTGTGCCGCGCAGGGTAGCGCCGTGGGGCAGCCCGGCGAAGCCTACGCCACGCCCGTCACCCAGCCCAGCGTCGCCCCCGCATACGGCGGCTACGGCGCGATCCCGCAGGGCGGTATCTCGCAGGGCTCGATCGCACAGGGCGGCTCGGTCGCGCAGGGCGGGCTCGGCGGCCTCTACGGCGGACTCGGCGGCCTGGGCTGGGGCGGCGGACTCGGCTGCGGGCTCGGCGGCCTCTACGGCGGGTTCGGCGGCCTCGGCTGCGGGCTCGGCATCGGCCTGCCGCTCTGGGGCGGCTTCGGCGGCTGCGGCGGCTTCGGCGGCTGGGGCGGCTGCGGTGGCTGCGGCGGCTGGGGCGGCGGCTGGTGGTGAGGCTCCGCGCGCCGGACACCGGCGCGCCTATCCGCACCTCGCTCGCACACGGCCCCACAAGGCCCATCCCGCAGCAGGAATGAAGACATGCGGGACAGCCTGAGCGGACGGGGCGAGGCCGCGTGACCTCGCTCCCTGCCTTCGCTCTCGCGCGATCGGCGTTCGCCCGGGCGGAGAGCGTAAGAAATCCAACATCGCATCACGAGCATCGTAACGCTCGGCCGGCTGGCCTCGGCGCGAGGTGGGATGGCCCCCAGAGCCCGCGCCGAGAGCGTCCCGGGCATCTTGATGGTTTTCTTGAACACGGGAGAAAGTAACATGCGCCTTTTCAAGGGTACTGCATCTGTCTGCCTCCTCTGGGGCCTCGGCGCGCTCGCAGCCTCGGGGTGCCTGATGCAGCCGAGCGAGGGGAGCCGGGACGACGGGGCGGTGGCCACGGCGCGCGCCGCAGACAATTGCTCTTCGTCGAGTGGGAGCCCCACCGCCAGCCAGGGCAGTGCTCCTCCCAGCGTGGACGGCGTACCCGCGCCCGCCAACGGACCTCCGGCGGCCGCAGGCACCGTGCCGCCGAGCGGCAACCCCGCCGTCCCGAGCAGTGTGCCCCCGAGCGGCGCCGCTGCCGACCCGGGCAACACGCCCTCGGGCAGCGGCTCTACCGGACCGGGGGTCTCCGGCAGCACGGGCACCGCGTCTTCGAACGGCGACTCCGCCGGCCCGGGCAGCGCACAGCCGGGCGGTGACTCCACTGGCCTTGGCGATGCGCCTTCGAGCGACGTCGCCGCCGATCCGGGCAACGCGCCTTCGAGTGGCAACTCCGGTGAGCCGGGCAAGCTGCCGCCGAGCGGTGACGCCGGCGGAGCAGGCGGGGCACCTCCGGGCGGCGGAGCTCCCCGTGGGCGTAGGCGGCGCGTCTCCGGGCGGAGGTCCCCCGGTGGGCGCGGGCGGCGCGTCTCCCGACGATGGACCTCCCGTAGGAGGCCCCCCCACCGGCACTGGCGGGAGCTCGGGCAGTGGCGGCGTGTGCCAATGCATCCCGACCGGAGGCGCTCCGAGCCCGGGTGGCGGGTTTCCCGTGGGCGGCGAGCTGGGCCCGAGCGTGCTCGGGGGCCAGCCGGGGTTCGGTACATATCCCAGCCCGATCTTCGGTGGGCCCGCCCTGAGCCCTGCGCTCGTCGGCACCGGAGCGGCGGGCTGCTGCTGCCCGGACGGCGTGGTGGTCTGGCCGGTGCCCGCGTCCCCGGCGCTCGTCTATTACACCAGCCTGGCCTTCTGCTACCGCTACTGATCGCTGCCCGCTCCCGAGCCCGCGT
Source organism: uncultured delta proteobacterium (assembly GCA_963827955.1). Classification (GTDB taxonomy): domain Bacteria; phylum Myxococcota_A; class Polyangia; order Polyangiales; family Polyangiaceae; genus CAWHDJ01. The sequence goes on from CAWHDJ010000021.1 coordinate 84,118, forward strand.
CGCGCCCTTCGGCTATAACGAAGGCGCTCCGATGCTCGACCGCGCCACCATCGATCGGCTCTCCCGCACCCCGGAGAAGAACGCGCCGATGCTCAACGTGGCCCTCGCGGAGGAGGGCACGGCGCCCGTGCTGCTCTCACTCGCGCGCTCGCCAGCGATCGGCCCCGAGGCGCTCGCGGTCATCGCCGATCGCATCGCGCGCGAGGGTGCCGCGGTCGGGCGCGACCCGGACGTGCAGGCAGAGGAGCAGCCCTCGGCCGCGGGCGACCTCGATCGACTGCTCGTCGCGCACCCCCGGTCGCCGGACGCCGTGCGCGACGCCGTCCTCGCGCGCCACACCGGCGACGCGTACTTCGTGCTCGCCTCGGCCAGCCACCCGCACGCCACGCTCGGCGCGGCGACCGCCGCAGCTGACTGGCCCCCGGCATCGCCCGCACACGACCGCCTCTGGCTGGCCCTCGTCCCGGCCTCCGCCGTGCCCCCGCTGACGCTCGAGGAGTGGGCGCAGGATCCGAGCCCCCTCCGCCGCGCGGCTGTCGCCCGCATCGCGCACGACCCCGAGCTGCTCGCGGCGCTCGCACGCGACCCGTCGCGGCAGGTGCGCCGCGCCGTCGCCTCCAACCGCTTCGCCGCCGCCGAACGCGCCCGCCTCGCCGCCGAGGACGTCGCCCCCGACGTGCGCCTGCGGGCCTCCGTCGCGTTCACGTCGCACGCCGAGCCGGGGGAGCTCGCCGAGGGAGCGAGCGTGGTCGAGAGCGCGCGCTTCGCGGCCGCGCTGCGGGCGATGGCGTCCGGCGGAGTGCTCGCGCCCGACGTGGTGCGCGCGCTCTCGGGCGGCGCCGGCGAGCTGGACGACGAGGGCGCGCTGCTCGCGGGGCAGGTGCTGCCGCGGCAGGAGCTCTCCGCGCTGGTCGATCGGGTCATCGACCAGGGCGTCGCCTCGAGCAGGGGGACGAGCCTCGCGGCGGGGATCGCGCTCCGCCCGCTCCTGCCCTGGCGCGACGACCCGGAGAGCGCGGGCGACGCGGCAGACGCCGAGGCCGAGCACACCGAGGTCGTCTACAACGCGGTCAAGTCGCTGAGCCGGACCACCACGGCGGAGAGCCGCCTCACCGGCAAGGCCCGCCTCGCCGCCTGGGCCGCCGACGGCCTCGCGCGCTGCGAGCGCGTCAATCGCGCCCGCGTGCTCGCCGACCTCGCGCGCCGCCCCATCGCCGGCGACCGCATGATCCTCGCCCGCGGCGCCGCCCTCCGCCCGGCGATGATCCGCGAGCTCTGCGCTTCCCTCTCGGCGAACCCGCACACGCCCGGCGCTCCCTCTGCCGCGACGGCGCTCCCGGGCGCGCTCCTCGAGCTCGCGTACGCCGATCGCAGCATCCCGGACGCGCTCCTCGTCGACCTCGCCGCCCGCGTCGCGAAATCGAAGAAGCGCGCCGAGGACCTGCCGGAGGACGAGATCGACCTCGAACCCGCAGCGCGCCCGCTCCCGGTGCTGGAGAAGGTGGTCCTCGCCACGGCCGTCCGCGCCAACGTCTCGGCCCGCGCCGCCCTCGCCGTGGTGGCGCTCGACGCGCGCCGCGTGCGCTACGTCCTCTCGGCGATGCCGCAGTGGAAGGGGCGCATCGACGGCGCCCGCCTCGCGCGCGTGCTCCGCCAGAACGCGGGCGCCATCTCCGTGGCGCAGGCCGAGGCGCGCGCGCGCGCATCGCGGGTGGAGGGGTGGACGGAGCGGCTCTTGAGCGAGCTGGAGATGTCGGTCGCGCTCGCGCTCGGCCACCTCACGGGCGCGGAGGTCGCCCGGCGCATCGTCTCCGGTCGGCAGCACGTCGACGACGGCATCAACCTGGCCTTCGGCGCGGAGGTGCGCGCCGCACTGGAGGGCGCCGCGAGCGTCGCGCCCATCCTGGAGTGGGCGACCAAGAACCGCACGGCCCACCCCGCGGCGCTCGCCGCGTGGTTGCTCCTCGAGAAGCTCAATCGCGAGCGCGGGCCGACGCTGGTGGCGGCCTCGCTCGACAGCCTGGCATCGAACGCCGGCGCGACGGGCGCCCGCGCCGGCAGGGCCGTCGTCACCGGCAGCGTGTGCGACGCCCTCGCGATCGCGGAGCACCGCCGGCCCGGCCGGCTCGAGACCATCCACCCGCAGTCGCCGCACGGCCGGGCGACGCTGGCGAGCGCCATCGCGCGGGCGTACCGTGCGCTCGGCGGGATGCGCGACGAGCGGCAGGGGCCGTGAGCGCGCGCGACGGAGGCGTCTCATGATCGCGTACACGGGGCTGGATCACGTGCAACTGGCCGCACCGCCCGGCTGCGAGGAGGCGGCGCGGGCCTTCTACGGCGACGCGCTCGGGATGGTGGAGGTGCCCAAGCCCCCCGACATGGCCCTGCGCGGCGGCTGCTGGTTCCAGTGCGGCGCGCAGCAGGTCCACATCGGCGTCGAGGCTGCCTTCGTCGCGGCCAAGAAGGCGCACCCCGGCATCCTCATCGCGGACGAGGCGAGCTACTCGTCGCTCGTCGCGCGTCTAGAAGAGCGAGGCGTCGCCATCAAGCACGACCGCGAGATGGAGCCCGAGGGGGTGAAGCGCTTCTTCGTCGCCGACCCGTGGGGGAACCGGCTCGAGCTGGTGCTGAAGCAGGGCCGGCGCTGACCGGCTCCGCTTCGCTGCGCCTGGCGGGCAGGAGTCGCTGACATACGCCGTCAGGCCCGGCCTAATCCGTGCGGCATCCGCCGCGCGTTCCTGCTACTTTTCCAGACGATCGCCTGCGTCCCGCGCATCATGACCGACCCCAAGCCATCCCGCGAGTACACGAACGAAGAGGCCGCCTCCATCATCACCCGCGTCCTCGACCGGCAGAACGGGGAGGGCGGGCGCATCTCGCACGACGAGTGCCTGGAGACGGCGCGCGAGATCGGCGTGACCACGCTGGAGCTCGAGGCGGCCGTCACGGAGGAGGTCAGGCTCCGCGCCCAGAAGCTGGTGCGCGAGGAGGAGCAGCAGCGCGCGCTGCGCAAGCTGCTCACGCACGCGGTGCTCTTCGTCGTCGGGAGCGCGCTCTGCTTCGTGATCGACGTGCGGTTCACCGGCGGCGTCTGGTACCCCTACGTGCTCCTCGCCTGGCTCCTCGGCGTGGCGCTGCACGCCATCCGCGTGCTCATGCCGAACGATGTCGACAAGCAGCTCGCCGCGCGCGCGGCAGCGGGCGCACGCGTCGTCGAGCGCGACGGCAAGCTGGAGCTGAAGGGGCCTGGGGCGTGACGAGGGCCGGCGCGGGCCGGCCCAGTCCAGTCAGCGATCGATCTCGGGCGCGACCACGTCGAGGCTGGCGATGAGCGCGACCAGGTCGGCCAGGAACAGGCCCGGGCTCTTCGCCTCGATGATGCCCATGGCGGTGAAGCTCCCCGTCCGGAAGCGCGCCCGGTACGGCTCCTCCCCGCCCTTGCCGATGACGTAGCAGCCCATGTCGCCGCGCGCGCTCTCCACGCGCCCGTAGGCCTCGCCCTCCGGCTTCAGCTTCTTCGGCAGCTTGCCGACGATGTCGTCCTCCGGGTGCTCGTCGATCTTGTCGAGCGCCTGCCGCAGGATCTTCGCCGACTCCTTGCACTCCTCGCACCGCACGTAGAACCTGTCCCAGCAGTCGCCGAGCGTCCCGAACTGGCCCTTGCCGACCGGGATGTCGAACTCCAGCTCCGGGTACACGGAGTACGCGTCCTCCCTGCGCAGGTCCCACTTCACGCCCGACGCGCGCAGGTTCGGCCCCACGAGGCCCCAGTCCTTCGCCTCGGCGGAGGAGATGACGGCCACGTTGGCGAGGCGCTTGACGAAGATGTCGTTGAGCGTGATGAGCCGGTCGAACTCCACCATGATGGGCTCGAACCGGTCGATCCACGCGAGCACCTTGTCGCGCCACCCCTTCGGCATGTCGAACGAGACGCCGCCGATGCGGTGGTAGTTGTACGTGAGCCGCGCGCCGCAGAGCTCCTCGATGAAGTCGTTGACGAACTCCCGCTCGCGCAGCGCCCAGGGGAAGGGCGTGACGGCGCCGATGTCCATCGCCATCGCGCCGAGCGCGATCATGTGGCTCGCGATGCGGTTCAGCTCGCACGAGATCACGCGCAGGTACTGCGCGCGCTTCGGGACCTGGATGTCCATCAGCTTCTCGCACGCCGTCGCCCAGCACTCGTTGGCGAACATCGCCGCCACGTAGTCCACGCGGTCGGTGTACGGCATGTACCCCGGGTACGTGCAGCGCTCGCCGATCTTCTCGATGCTCCGGTGCAGGTAGCCGACGTCCGGGATTGCCTTGCGGATGATCTCGCCGTCGGACTGGATGATGAAGCGCAGCACGCCGTGCGTGGACGGGTGGTGCGGACCCATGTTCAGGGTCATCTCCTCATCCATCTCGTTGGTGAAGACGACCTCGCTCATGCCTTCGCCCCTTCCTTCCCGGGCAAGGAGATCTTGAACAGCTCCACGGGGTTCGGCCGGATGGTCGGGATGCCGTGGTAGTCCTCCTTCTCTTCGAAGTCCTTCCGCAGCGGGTGCCCCTCCCAGTCGTCCGGCATGAGCAGCCGGCGCAGGTCGGGGTGGCCCTCGAAGAGCACGCCGAGCAGGTCGAAGCACTCGCGCTCCTGCCAGTTGGCGGTGGACCACACGTTTACGAGCGTGGGGATTGCCGGGTCCTCCCTGTCGAGGAAGGCCTTGAGCACGACGCGGTGCTTCTTCGTGTAGGAGTAGAGGTGGTAGACGACGACGATCTTCTTGTCGTCGGGGTAGTCCACGCCCGTGATGCACTCGAGGTAGTCGAACGCGAGGTCGGCGTGGTCCCTGAGGTGCTCGCAGATCTGCTCGATCTCGAAGGGCGCCACCTGGAACCAGGGGTCTTTGTCCTTCTTCGGGTCCGCGTGGTAGTCGAAGACGGCCTCGGCTCCGAACTTGTCTTCGAGCCGCTTGAAGATGGCTTCGGGGGTCATGGATCTCGATTCGGGGGAAGGGTCGCGCGCGTCGGCCGGCTCGGGTCCGGAGGGCTCAGACCGCGACGCCGTAGCGCTTCTGCAGGTACTTGTCGTGCTTGATCTTGTCCTGGATCTTGAGCAGCCCCTCGAGCAGCGCCTCGGGGCGCGGGGGGCAGCCAGGGACGTAGATGTCGACGGGGATGATCTGGTCCACGCCCTTGCAGACCGAGTACGCGTACTGGAAGAGCCCGCCGCAGTTGGAGCAGCTCCCCATCGAGATGACGAAGCGCGGCTCCGACATCTGGTCGTAGAGGCGCTTGACCCTGAGCGCCATCTTGTACGTGAGCGTCCCTGCGATGATGAAGAGGTCGCTCGACCGGGGGCTGGGACGCGGCGCGGCGCCGAAGCGCTCGAGGTCGCCGCGCGGGCCGCCCGTCTGCATCAGCTCGATCGCGCAGCACGCCAGGCCGAAGAGCATGTACCAGACGCTGTTCGCCCTCCCCCAGTTGAGGAGCGCGTTCAGCGTGTTGTCCACGCTCGTCGTGATGACGCTGCCGCCGTCGTCCGCGTACTTGGTCTCCCACGCCTTCTGGGGAGCCATCAGGTTCAGGTTCGAGGCCATGTCACTCGGCTCCTTGCTCGAATCGGCTCGGCGCCGCGCGCCAGCACCGGCTCCATCCCGTCCTCCAGCTCCGGCTCGCGCCTCGGCCTCGTGCGGCTGGACACGTTCGGCATCCCGGCGGGGTTGCCCTTGATGCCCCGGATCCACTCGAGGTCGCCCTTCACCCACACGTACACGAGCCCCAGCATGAGGATGGCGACGAAGAGGAAGAGCTCGACCAGCGCGAACATTCCGCTGCCCTGCGCGACCCAGCGCTTGAAGACCGTCGCGACCGGGTACACGAACGCAATCTCGACGTCGAAGACGATGTAGATGAGCGCGATGATGTAGAAGCGCGGGTTGAAGTTGAACCACGCGGGCCCCACGGGCGCCTCGCCGCACTCGTACGTCTCGAGCTTCTCCGGGTACATGTTGTTCGGCCGGAGCAGCCGGCCGGCGAGCAGCGACCCGATGATGAAGCCGATCGCGACCAGGAAGAACGCGGCCACGCTGGCGTACGCCATCAACATGAAGAACGACCTCGGGGCTTTCTGCGATGGGAGCCACGCGTCCCCGCCCCACGGGGGCCCCAATTGTTGGCCCACGAACGGGGTGGAGCGCGGTTGTGGCCGCTTTTCTAGGGGAAAAGTGCCGGGGGGGCAATCCCCGGGTTGCCCCTGGGCGCCGCACCCGCCGGGACGGGCCTCCCCGCCGCCCGCCGGAAGCGCTACGACCACCACCGCGTGCCGCTTTCCCACCTCGCCATCCTCGCGGCCCTCTCCGGCCTGACGGAGGCGCTCCCCGTCTCCGCCTCGGGGCACGCCGTCGTCGCCGAGCTTCTGGCTCGACGCATCCGCCCCGCCCCCAGCCCTCACCGCCGTCCTCCACCTCGGCGCCGCCCTCGCCCTCCTCCTCGCCGCCCGCCGCCGCCTCCTCCCCGCGCTCTCGGACGGCGTCCGCGCCGTCGCGCGCCCCGCCCTCTTCCGCACCTCCCCCGCCGCCCGCGACGCCCTCCTCCTGGCCGTCGCCGGCGCCGTGAGCCTGATCACCGACGCCCTCGTCACCTCGCGCGTCGCCCCCTGGGCCGAAGCCCCCACCGCCACCGGCGCCGGCTTCTGCCTCACCGCCCTGGCCCTCGCCAGCACCGCCCTCGTCTCGCGCCCCTCCTACGCCCGCGCCGCCAACCCCGCTGCCCCCTCGCTCTCCGGCGCCGTCGTCCTCGGCCTCGCCCATGGAGCCGCCGCCTTCCCCGGCGCGTCGCGCGTCGGCGTCGCCCTCGCCGTCCTCCTCTGGGTCGGCGTCAAGCCCAGCCGCGCCACCGAGATCGCCTTCCTCCTCACGGTCCCGCTCCTCCTCGTCGCCTTCGCCCGCGGCATCCCCGACCACGCCGCCCTCGACACCTCCACCCTCGCCCTCGGCCTCGTCCTCGCCTTCGTAGCCGCCGCGCTGGGCGCCGAGGCCGCCCGCGCAATCATCCTCCGCCGCCGCCTCGCCACCCTCGCCCTCTGGCTCGTCCCCATCGGCCTCGCCACGATCGCGTACGCCCACACCCTCTCCAGCCTCGACTGAGAGCCCCCGATGACCTCCGCCCACCCCGCGCTCTACGCCCTCGTCCTCGCCGGCGGCGCCGGCACCCGCTTCTGGCCCGCCTCACGAGCGCACCGCCCCAAGCAGCTCCTCCCCCTCCTCGGCGACAAGCCCCTCATCCTGGAGACCGTCGAGCGCATCCTCCCCCTCGTCGGCCCCGAAGGCGTGCAGCGCGTCCTCGTCGCCAGCGGCAAGCACCTCGCCGCGCCCACCGCGGCCATCCTCCACCAGCTCCCGGCGCAGAACATCCTCGTCGAGCCCGTCCCCCGCAACACCGCGCCGTGCATCGCGTGGGCCGCCGCGCGCGTCTTCCGCGCCGACCCGGACGCCGTGCTCATGGTCCTCCCGAGCGACCACCACATCGTCGACGTCCCCCGCTTCCACGAGGTCCTCACCGCCGCCGTCGCCTCCGCCGCGCGCGGCGCCATCACCACCGTCGGCATCCACCCCGAGCGCCCCGAGACCGGGTACGGCTACATCGAGCTCGACGCCGCCCCCTCCGGCCTCACGCCGCTGCCCGTCCGCCGCTTCGTCGAGAAGCCGGAGCGCGCGCGCGCAGAAGCCTTCGTCGCGGGCGGGCGGCACCTCTGGAACGCGGGCATGTTCTTCTTCCGGGCGCGCGACATGATGGGCGCCCTCCACGCCTACCAGCCCGCGCTTCACGAGGGCGTCGTCGCCATCGTCGACGCCGGCCCCCCCGGCAGCGACGCCGAGCGCGAGGCCCTCGACCGCATCTTCCCGACGCTCCCCGCCGTGAGCATCGACACCGGCGTCATGGAGCACGCCGCCGGCCTCGCCGTCGTGCCCGGCGACTTCGGCTGGAGCGACCTCGGGAGCTGGCAGAGCGCCTGGGAGCTCGCCGCCAAGGACACCCACGGCAACGCCGCGCCGGCCGGCACCATCCTCGTCGACGCCCGCAACAACCAGGTGGTCGACCTCCGGTCCGCCGGGGCCCGGCACCGCGTCATTGCCCTCGTCGGCGTCGACGACCTGGTGGTGGTCGAGACCGACGACGCCCTCCTGGTCGTGCCACGGGAGCGCGCACAGGACGTGAAGCACGTGGTCGAGCAGCTCAAGGCGCGGGGGGACGGGGACCGGACGTAACGCCCCGGCGAGGAGGAGCGGCACCTCCTGGTCGAGGAGCCGCTCCTCGACGTCCATGAGCCGCTCCTCGACGTCCATGTGCCGCTCCTCGACGTCCATGAGTCGCTCCTCGACGTCCATGAGCCGCTCCTCGACGTCCACGAGCCGCTCCTCGACGTCCACGAGCCGCTCCTCGACGTCCATGAGCCGCTCCTCGACGTCCATGTGCCGCTCCTGCTCGCCCAAGAGCCGCTCCTGCTCGTCCAGGAGCCGCTCATCGAGCCCGACGCAACGCGTCGCATTTTCGATGCACAGGACCTCGGCCTCGACGCGTCGCATTGACGCGCCGAGCGTGCTCTTCCTCGTGTGGCGTCAGCCCTTCGGCTGCCCGTGGCCCGGCCCCAGGATCAGCTTCAGCTTCTCCTTGGGGTTGAAGCCCTCGACGTGCGGCGGGTGGTGGCAGCCCAGGCAGAGGTCGGTCTTGGGCGACGCGACGATGAGGCCCTTCTTCTCCGGGTCCTTCGCGTGCAGCGAGCCGGGGCCGTGGCACGTCTCGCACTGCACGTTCTGGAGCTTCTCGTTGTGCGTGACCGTGGAGCCGCCGGGCTTGTCGTAGCCCGTCACGTGGCAGCTCACGCAGTCGAGGTTGTACTCCTTGAAGTCCTTCTGCAGCGTCGGGTACGCGGCGTGGTGCGGGGTCTTGTCCCAGACCTTGCGCGCGTCGTCGTGGCAGTCGGTGCAGGCGTCGACGCCGATGTACCTGGCCTGGCCGGGCTCGACCGGCGCGGGGAGGCGGTCCGCGAAGGCGACCTTGTTGTGCTCGTCGACGCGCTTGTAATACGCCGTCATCTCCCCGTAGACGGCCTTGTCGCGCCCGAGCCCGTCCCGCACCTCCACGCTCTTGTAGCGGAAGAAGCTCCCCTTCACCTCGGGCTGCTCGGCCTCCTTCGCCGCCTTCTCGGCGCGCAGCTTCTCCAGGTCGGCCTTCCTCGCGGCGAGGTCGGCGGCGCTCACGGTGTGGTCGCGCTCCCACGAGTTGATGCGGGCCTCGAGGTCGCGGATGTGGGACGAGAGGCTGAGCAGCTCGTCGGCGCGCGAGACGCCGCCGGCGTCCGCGAAGACGAGGGGGCCCGAGCCCCCGGGGCGGACGAAGAGGTCCACGACGCCGACGGTCTGGAGGTGGTTCGCGGTCTCGACGACCAGCGTCGTGCCGTCGAGCACCGGCGCCTTGGGGGCGTCGTTCCCCTCGCCGGCCTCGATGGGCTTGCCGACGACGAGCACGTTCAGCTCCGGGATTTGATCCGCGAGCCGCAGGGCCTCGCCCTTCGGGAGCGCGGCGAGGCCGACCAGGATCTGCGCGCCCTGCGCCTTCACCTCGGCGAGGCCAGCCTTCATTGCGTCGAGCGCGGCCGTGGGCTTGACCCCCTCGGGGTACGCGCCGGAGCGATCGCGCGGGTCGGCGACGCCGACGATGCCGACCTTCACGCCGCCCGCTTCGCGCACGAGGGTGCCCGTCAGGCCGGGGAGGTTCTTCGCCAGCAGCGTGGAGCCCGCGGCCTCGCGGCAGCGGGTGAGCTCTGCCTGGCCGGCGGCCCAGTCGTTGAAGCCGGGGGCCCACGCGGCGACGCCGATCCGCTTGAACGCGGCGGCGATGGCCTCGGCCTTCCACGTGTCCTGCGTGCTGTCGCCGGCGCGGGGCTTCGGGTCGAGGAAGAGCATGGGGCCCGCGCCGAGGACGATGCTGCTGGGCGCGGCGGAGGCCTGGCCGGCGAGGTACGCGGCGAGGTGGTCGACGCCGCCGAGCTGGTCCTTGCTGCAGCCGCAGGGCTCGAGCGCGCCGGCGACCGTGCTCATGACGTAGAGGCGGACGGTCGGGACGCCGGAGGCGGCGTGCTCGGCGCCGGCGGGCGGGACCGCGCCGTGGCAGCCCTGGCAGGCCGCGACGCCGCCCGCGGCGAGGAGGGTGAAGGCGAGGGCGGTGGAGTGGAAGAAGCGCCGCATGTCGCGGCGTATTAGCACGGGCCCCGATCAGTGCGGGAGGGCACCGGCGGCGAAGGGGAGGATGGACTTGAGGTCGTTGTCGGTGAAGCGGAGCTGGAGGCCGACGAAGTAGTCGCGGCGGTCGCTGTTCAAGAGGTCGTCGACACCGCCGAGCAGCCACAGCTTGTGGAGGAACTCGTAGCCCATCGAGATGCGCCAGCGGGGCGACAGTTCCTCCCCGAAGCCGAACAGGTCCTGCCGGAGCTCGAAGCGGTCGTTCAGGAGGTGCATGTCGAGGCCGATGCCGCCGGTAGACTCCTTGATGCCGAAGCGGCCGGTGAACCAGCCGATGCGCTTGGCGAACTGGAACGAGAAGCGGAAGGAGTTGGTGGTGCTGGTGATGGTCTCGCGGTAGTGCGGCGGGTAGTTGGGGTTGGTCGTGTCGACGTCGTTCTGCACGATGCTCGTCTTGCCGCGCGGGTCGTTGACCAGCTCGATGGAGTAGTACTTGTCCTCGGCGGGCTGGAGGCGCAGCTCGACGTACGTCTTGATGGTGTTGGCGAGGAAGTTGTAGTCGGTGCGCAGGCCGACGACCGTCTGCACGCGGCTGATGCCGCCGACGAGATCCCCGACGTCCTCGACCGTGCTCTCCACCTCGTTGATGAGCGTCTCGTCCTTGCTGAGCCGGCCCAGCGTGCCCTCGCCCCGGTCCAGGCGGCCGGCGACCGCGTCCGCGTGCGCGAGGGTGGACTCGAGGCTGCCGGCGGCGCGGTTGATGCGCTCGACGGTGCTGCGGATCTCGCCGCCCTTCTCGCCGTCCTTGGCGGGGAGCTGGCCCGTCATCTTGCGGACGTCCTCCGTCACCTGCTTCACGTTCTGGAGGATCTCGGCGATCTGCGGGCGCGCCTCGCCGGTGATGCCGTTCACGTTGTCGATGGTGGAGCGGACGCCGGCGCGGTTCTCCCGGATGGCGGCGTTGAGCTGCTCGGTCGCGTCGGCCACGTTCTGGAGGATCTTGTCGATCTGCTCCTGCCCGCGGTCGCTGCCGACCGTGTTCTTGAGGGAGTTGGTGACGGCCTTCACGTCCGTCAGGATGTCGGCGATCTGCCCCTCGAGCGACTGGACGGTGGGCTCGTCGAGGTAGTGCGTGACCTGGCCCTTGTCGGGGATGCGGGGGAGGCCCTCGGTGCCGGGGGTGAGGACGATGATGGACTCGCCGATGAGGCTGGTGGCGCGGCGGCCCACCGCGGCGTTGTCGTAGAGCGGGAACTCCGGCCTCATCTTGATGTCGACGCGCGCCTTGCCGTTCTCGAGCGAGAGCCTCTCGATGTAGCCGACCTGGATGCCCGCGCTCGTGACGCGGGAGCGCGGCGCGATGCCGGTCACGTCGGGCAGGTACGCGTAGACCTCGTAGCCACCGTCGGTGCCCGTGGAGCTGGAGAGGAAGCGGTAGCCGCCGTACAGAGCCCCCGCGAGCGCGAGCGTCATCGCGCCGACCTTGGCGGCTCTGGTGACCTCGGACATGCGACCTTCCCTACCGTATCACGAGGATGTCGCGCCCCTACACCAATCCCACGAGGCCGGGACGGGGTGACCCGGACCACAAGCGGGGCGCCCGGAGGTGGTCAGCGTGGGGACCGGTGGCGCGGCGCCGGAGCGCGGGGCGGTGCGAAGGCCGTGACGCAGAGAAGGCCGCGGTCGCGCGCGCGGGCTTGGCGACCTGTCAGCGCGACCCGATGCGCTGGAGGCCGTGCCTTCGCAGGCAGGCGTTCCAGTCGTCGTCGTCGGGGGCGGGTTGGCCCTCCGGCGGCGCGGCGGGGACGCAGTCGTCGCGCTGCGGCGCGGTGGGGAGCACGGCGGGCGGGGGGTGCGCGCCGCACTGGAAGACGTGGGCGGCGAGGGCGACGCAGTTGGTGCAGCGGGAGGCGGGCGTGGTGAGGCCGGCCGCGCCGGTGGGGAAGTTCTGGTACCCGTCGTCGGTGTCGCCGCGCTTCTCCTCCACGACCGCAAGCGCGTCGCCGCCGATGCGCGCGGCCTGGGTGCGGAGGCGCTCCTCCAGGAGCGTCCGGTTGTGCTCGTAGGAGTGCAGCCCGCCGCCTTCGGTGTCGCGGATGGTCGCGACCAGCCGGCAGCCGGTGGGCGCGGCCGCCGCGGGGCGGATGTACATCTGGCCCGTCATCGATTCCGTCGACTCACAGCCCGCGAGGAGCAGCCCGACCCCGAGAAGGAACCATTTCATGCTCCCACTATCCCCCCGGGGCGGGGAGGCTTCAAGGCTTGGTGTACAAGCTGACACGCCAGCCGGCGAAGATGGCCGGGCGGAGGGCGGTGTCGCTCCACACGTAATTGCCCATCAGGAAGGGCCCCTGGGCCACCTTCCACGTCCGGAAGGCCTCGTAGAAGAGGCCGCCGCCGATGAGCGCGGCGGCGCTGCCGTCGACGACGCGGTTGCTCATCGCGTCGGTGACCGTCGCGGTGCCGATGCCGGCGTCGACCATGACGCCCAGGTCGCGGAGCTTGCCGCCGAGGGGGTAGAGGGGGAAGGCCTCGATGTGGAAGAGGCCGCCGAAGCTGCGCGCCTTGTCGCTGCCGGTGCCGAAGAGGGGGCTGCCGGTGAGGCCGATGCCGAACGTGAACCAGTCGGCGAAGGCGCCGCCGAACCAGAGCTGGCCGAGGGCGGACGGGCGCGCGCCCGTGGCGGTGTACCAGCCCGCGTACCCCTCCTTCTGCAGGTCGTTGGGGTAGCCGACGATGCTGGCGACGCCGAACCCGGCGGCGAGGCCGACGACGAAGCCGCCGCGGCGGGCAGGCTTGGGCGGAGGGCTGGGGGTCTCCCCTGTCGTGGAGGCGGGCGGCGCGAGCTCGCCGGACGGCTCCTCGGCGCGGGCGAGCGAGGGCACGAGGAGCAAGGCGATCACAGGGCCAGAGAGGCGCTGGGGGAGGGCCGCCATCCGGGGCACCTCTTATCACTGCGGCTCGCCGCCGTCGCCGCGAACCGGAACCGGTGGCCGCCGCTCGAGGAGCTCGCTCGCGGCGGCGCGCACTACGGCGGGCACGTCGGGCGCCGACACGACCTGCTCGAGCTCCGGGCGGAGGAGGAGGCAAACGAGGGGTACGGCGATCTCCGGCGGGGCGCCGGGGTTCTGCACGATGGCCATGCGCACACGCGCGCGCTGCGACCAGACGGGGTGCCGCGCGACCTCGCCAATCACCTCGGAGTACGCGGGGCGGCGCGCGACCATGCGGACGACGTCCTCCTCGGTGAGCATCGGGTTCTGGAGGAGGTTCTGCACGACCATGGGGTGCGGGTCGCGGAGGAGCTTGTCGAAGGCGGCACGCGAGGGGCGCCGGGCGAGGGCGCGGCGCTCGCCCAGTGTCAGGACGCGGCCGGTGGGCGAGCTGGCGAGGGCGCGCTCGTTGGTCGCGGGGCGGTCGTGGGGAGGGTCGGTGCGGGCGCGGCGGCGGAGGAGACGGGCAAGGGGGAGGAGGGCGTCCTGGTCGGCGAGCGCGCGGAGGGCATCGGCGAGGTCCGCGAGGGCTGGGTCGGCGAGGGCCGTGACGACGGCGGCGAGGACCTCGCGCGCGACGGGGTCGGCCTGTTCGGCGAGACCGGAGAGCTCATCGAGCGCCACGGCGACGTTGGTGAGCGGGCGCTCGACCAGCTCGGCGCGGAGGTAGGCGACGCGGAGCGCGAGCTCGCGGAGGGAGGGGACGGCGCGCGACCAGCGGGCGGCGAGGGCGCGCACGGCAAGGGCTCAGGCGCGGCCGACGGCGGTGGCTTCGGGAGCCGGTTGCTCGACGAAGCCGTCGATGACCTCGAGCGCCATGTCGTAGCGGCCGAGCGGGGGCATGACGTAAGCACCGGCAACCTTGTCGCGCACGGCCGCGAGCATCTCGCGGGCGATGCGTACGCCCTCGCGCCGCGCGTCGGGGCCGCTGCCGGCGGCCTTCATCCGCGCGCGCACGGCGTCGGGGATCTGCATGCCCGGCACCTCGTTGTGCAAGAACTCGGCGTTCTTGTGGCTGGCGAGCGGGAGGATGCCGACGAGGACGGGGAGGCCGAGCGGGGCGACGTCGGCGAGGAAGCGGGCGAGCACGTCGGGGTCGTAGATGGGCTGGGTCATCGCGAGCTCCGCGCCGGCGCGCTTCTTCATCTCGAGGCGGGCGATCTCGCGCGGGTAGTTGAGGGCGGCGGGCTCCGCGCCGGTGATGGCGAAGAACGAGGTGGCGGCGCCGAGCGGCTTGCCGCCGGGGTCGATGCCGCGGTTCAGGCGGCTGACGAGGCGGAGGATGCCGATGGAGTCGAGGTCGTAGACGGCGGTGGCGTCGGGGAAGTCGCCCATCTTCGGCGGGTCGCCGGTGATGATGACGAGGTTGCGGATGCCGAGCGCGTGCGCGCCGAGGAGGTGCGCGACCTGGCCGAGGAGGTTCCTGTCGCGGCCGCAGACGTGGAGGAGCGGCTCGACGCCGAGCTCCTGCTGCAAGCGCACCGCGAGGGCGAGGTTCGACATCCGCGCCTGGGCGCGGGCGCCGTCTGCGATGTTGATGACGTCGACGCCACCGGCGGTGAGCATGCGCGCGGCCTCGATGGCGGCGCGCGGGTCGAGGCCGACCGGGGGGTTGACCTCGACCGAGACGACGAAGCGGCGGCCGACCTTCGCCGCGAAGGCGCTCTTCCGCTCGCGGGGCACGATGTTCACGCCGCCGGGGGCGGGGGTGACGGACGCGTCCGCGCCCTCCTCGGCGGCGGCGCCGATCCACAGTGGGCCGCTGGGCTCTCCGCCGCTTTCGAGCGCGGCGGACGCTGAGGCGCTCCCCTCCATGCGCACCGCGGCGGCGATGCGCCGCACGTGATCCGGCGTCGTCCCGCAGCAGCCGCCGATGAGCTTGACGCCGAGCTTGCAGAGGCGGCGCGCGAAGACGCCGAAGTACTCGGGCGTCGAGACGTAGATGAAGCGGTCGTCCACGCGGCGCGGGAGGCCGGCGTTGGGGATCGCCGACACCGGGACGCCGAGGGGGAGCAGCTTCTCGACCGCGGCATAGACGACCTGGGGTCCGTCGCAGCAGTTGACGCCGATGACGTCGCAGCCGAGGTCCTTGAGGCGCTCGCCCATCTCGGCCACGGGCGTGCCGTCGGCCATCGTGAGCGCCTCGTCGACCGAGACCTGCGCGATGAGCGGGATCGAGTGGTCCACCGCGAGCCGCACGCCCTCGATGGCCAGCTCGATCTCTTCCGGCTGGCGCATCGTCTCGATCATGAGGACTTCGACGCCGCCCTCGGCGAGCGCGGCCGCTTGCTCGCGGAACGCGTCGCGGACGCGGACGCGCTCGTCCTCGGAGAAGCCGGCGAAGACGAGGCCCGTCGGGCCGATCGCGCCGGCGACCCAGGCGCGGTCGGCCGCGGCCTTGCGCGCGAGGCGCGCGGCGGCGACGTTGAGATCGTGCACGCGGTCCTCGAGCCCGTGCCGGGCGAGGCGGACGCGGTTGCCGCCAAAGCTGTTCGTCTCGATCACCTGAGCGCCGGCGCGGAGGTAGTCCTCGTGGATCCGCTCGACGACCTCGGGGCGAGAGGCTACGAGCTCCTCGTAGTTCACGTTGAAGAACACGCCGCGCTCGTAGAGCTGCGAGCCCATGCCGCCGTCGACGGTGAGCACGCCGCGCCGGACGGCTTCGAGGAACGACTTGCCGGACCGCGCGCTCGCGGGCTCGGGCGAGGGCGCAGAGGCGCGGTCCGGCGGCGTGCTCGACGGCGAGGGCATGGTGGAACGGTAGGCCGCCGGCACGACGGGCGCAACGAGCGGCTTGGGGGTTGGCTCAGCGTCTCGCCTTGGGTAAAGCCTCGTCACGGAGGTTACGTGCGATGGCGACCAAGTTCGAATTCAAGGCCAAGAGCGGCGCTTCGGCGAGCGGCGAACTCGCGGTCCCCGGCGGATCGGGGAAGGCGCCCGGCCTCGTCCTCGTGCAGGAGTGGTGGGGGGTCAACGACCACATCCGATCGCTCGCGGATCGCCTCGCCGCGGCGGGGTTCCTGACACTGGCGCCCGACCTCTACCACGGCAAGGTGACCAAGGACGCGAACGAGGCGGGTCAGCTCATGCAGACGCTCGACGGTGCGCGCGCGATGGACGACATCGCGGGCGCCGTCGCGACGCTCGCTGCGCACCCGCGTGGGAACGGCAAGGTCGGGATCATCGGCTTCTGCATGGGCGGCGCGTACTCGTTCGCGGCGGTTTCGGCGATCCCCGAGATCGCGGCGGCCGTGCCGTTCTACGGCATCCCGCCGGCCGAGCGGATGGACTTCGCGAAGATGAAGGCGCCCATCCTCACCCACGTGGCCAAGCGTGACGAGTGGGTGACCGTCGCGAAGGCGGAGGAGCTGAAGAAGCAGATTGACGCGCACGGCGGCTCGGTGCGCCTCGAGATCTACGACGCGGACCACGCGTTCGTGAACGACACGCGCCCCGCGGTGTACGCGCCCGAGGCCGCCAAGCTCGCCTGGGAGCGCTCGGTCGCGTTCCTTCACCAGCACCTCGCGTAGGGCGCCTCTCGCCCCCGAGCGCCCGTCCGCTAACCCGCCGCCCAGCCCTCACCGGCGCGCTTCGCGCGCCCCTCTCGCTCCAGCTTGAGCAGGTGCGCCTCCAGGCTCAGGCGCGCGATGGGCCATGCCACGACGGGGGTGTCGGCGTAGACGACGGGCACCAGGGCGTCGAGCGAGGCCCCGCCGGGGCCCACGTCGATCAGCGCCGCGACGACCTTGCCCTCGCGCGCCAAGCGGTGCCCGATGTAGTAGCGGAAGAGCTCCGAGGGTGACGGCCCGCCTGCGCCCGCGGCGATGGGCTCGCCGTGCGCGGGCAGCGCCACGTCGGCGTCGAGCGCCGCGAGGCGGCCGAGCTGGGCGAGGTACTCCGTCATATCGCCCTCGTCCGGCGCGATGAGGATCGTCCCAACGCTCGCCACCATGTCGCCGACGACCACCACGCGGGTGGCCTCGTCGTGCAGGCAGACGTGGCCCGCGGCGTGGCCGGGCGTGTGGAGCACGCGCCAGCGCCGCGGGATCTCGTCGTCGAGGTGCAGCACCTCCCCGTCCTGGAGCGCGCGGTCGACCCGGAGCGTGGGGAGGCGGGCGGCGGTGGCCTCGTGCGCCCAGATGGGGAGACCGAGCTCGCGGGCGAAGACCTCGGCACCGCCTACGTGGTCGGGGTGGTGGTGCGTGAGCACGATGGCCACGACGCGCCGGCCCTGGGAGGCGAAGGCCCTCGCCCAGGCGAGCCACTCGCGACGCTCGTCCTCGTAGGGCGTCGCCGGCTCGACGAGCAGGACCTCGCGCCCGCCGAGCGCGTAGCTGTTGGTGTGCGTCGCCGGGGGGAGGGTCGGCGTGCGCGCGGGGAATAGCTCCACCCCGCGCGCAGCAGCTCGAGGTCGGCCCACGGCGTCCACTCCCGCGGAGATCAGCGCTCCACGACGAGGGCGAGCGCCTCGCCGCCGCCGATGCAGATCGTGGCGAGGCCGCGCTTGGCGTTGCGGTCCTTCATCGCGTGGACGAGGGTCGTGACGATGCGGGCGCCGCTCGCGCCGATGGGGTGGCCGAGGGCGACGGCGCCGCCGCGGACGTTGACCTTCTGCGGGTCGAGGCCGGCGAGCTGGGTCACCGCCATGGTCACCACCGCGAACGCCTCGTTGATCTCCCAGAGATCGATCTGCTCCGTCTTGAGCCCGAGCTTCGCCAGCGTGACCTTGATGGCGTCGGCGGGCGCGGTGGTGAACCACTCGGGCGCCTTGGCCGCGCCGCCGTAGCCGACGATGCGCGCGATCGGCTCGAGCTTGTGCTCCTTGACGGCGCGCTCGCTGGCGAGGACGAGCGCGCTCGCGCCGTCGTTGATCGACGAGGCGTTGGCAGCGGTGATGGTGCCGTCCTTCTGGAAGGCGGGCTTGAGGCTCGCGAACTTCTCCGGCTTGCCGGCGGGGGGGCCTTCGTCCTCCTTCACCAGGAGGGCGTCGCCCTTCTTCTGCGGGACGCTGACGGGCGTGATCTCGGCCGCAAACATGCCCTCGCGCTGCGCGGCGAGCGCACGGCGGAAGCTCTCCCTCGCGAACTCGTCCTGCGCCTCGCGCGAGAACTTGTACTCCCGGGCGCAGAGCTCGCCGCAGTTGCCCATGTGGACGTTGCCGTACGGATCCCAGAGGCCGTCGTGGATCATCCCGTCGACGAGCGTGGTGTTGCCCATCCGGGCGCCGGAGCGCGCTGCGGGCATGTAGTACGGGACGTTGGACATCGACTCCATCCCGCCCGCGACCACGATCTCGGCGTCGCCGAGCGCGATGGTCTTGGCGCCGAGGATGAGCGCCTCCATGCCCGAGCCGCAGACCTTCCCGACCGTGGTGGCGGGGACGCTGTCCGGGATCTTCGCGAAGATGGCGGCCTGGCGCGCGGGGGCCTGGCCCTGCCCGGCGGTGAGCACGTTGCCCATGAACACTTCGCCGACCTGCGCGGGGGCCACTCTCGCCTTGGCAAGCGATGCCTCGATCGCCGCAGCGCCGAGGCGGGGCGCCGGGACGGCCGAGAGCGAGCCGAGGAACGAGCCGATCGGCGTGCGGACGGCGCCGACGATGTAAATGGGAGCAGGCAGCGTCATGGTGACCTCCGGAGCGACTGGGCTTGGGGTACCCCGGCGTCCGCCCCGTCGCAAGGCCGGGTTCGGCCACGCTCCGCCCCCGCGCGGGGACCGAGAGTAGGCGCCGGGCGCCTATGAGGCCGCGCTTTGAGAGACGCGCTCGCGTCGCCCGGCCCCGAGCGCCTCCCGCCGGCAATCAGCCGGACACGAGGAGCGGCGCTCGGGGGGACGACGGGCGAGCAGGGATCACGGCTTCGGTGGGGTACGAGGCAGGATGGGAGGGCGCGGCCGATGCTGGCAGGCTTTCACGTCGGGGCTGAGCGAACCTTCACTCGGGCAGCTTCGGCGCCTCGAACGCGGCGGCCTGAGGCGTCAACGCCTTCAGGAACGCGAGCAAGTCGGTGTGCTCCTTGGCGGACAGCTTCACCTTCTTCATATGAGCGTCGAGGTTCTTGTTCTTCTCCTTGATGCCGCCGCTCAGCATGTAGTCCACCGCATCCTCCAGCGTCGCGGCGCGGCCGTCGTGGAAGTAGGGTGCGTGCGTCGTGACCGAGCGCAGGGTGGGCGTCTTGAAGGCGCCGTTCTCCTTCTCGTCCTTGCTGATCTTGCCGCGGCCGAGGTCGGGCTCGGGCTTGTCGAAGCCGATGCCGACGTCATGGAAGCCGTTGTCGGTGTAGAGCGGCGGCGCGTGGCAGCCCGCGCACCCGGCCTTGTTCCGGAAGAGGTCGAAACCCCGCACCGCTTCCTCGCTGACGGCCTTCTTGTCGCCCTTCTCGTAGCGATCCCAGGGCGCGTCGCCGCTGCGGAGCGTGCGCACGAACGAGTCGAGCGCCTGCACGATGTCGGTCGGCGTCGCGTCGTGGTGGAAGATGGCCTCGAACTGCACCTTGTAGCCCGGGATCTTGCCGAGGGTGGCGGTGATCGCCGCGGGATCGGCGCCCATCTGGCCCTTCCATGCGGCCTCCGTCTGCTTCTCGAGCGTCGGGGAGCGGCCATCCCAGTACCAGTGCTCGTTGTACCCGACGTTGAACAGGCTCGGGCTGTGCCGGGAGTTCACGCCACCCCCAACCTTGGTGGAGAGCGCCTTTCCGTCGGTCCAGCCCTTGTCCGGGAGGTGGCAGGACTCGCACGCCATCGTGCCGTCCTTGGAGAGGCGCTTGTCGAAGAAGAGCTGCTTGCCGAGCGCCACTTTCTCCGGAGTCAGGGCGTTGTCGGCGGGGGTCTTGAGCTCGGGCAGCGGCTGCGGGGTCGCGGGCAGCGGCGGCGCCGGCGGCATGGGCGGGAGGGGCTTGGCCGCGGCCACGGAAGCGGAGGCGGCCACGGGCTTGGCGGACTCGACCGGCTTCTGCGGCTGAAGCTTCGACTCGTCGCACGCCGCGAGGGAGAACGACGCGATGCACACGAGGAGGGGGACGTGCGGAAGACCTTTCATGCGGCCTCTCTTTCTGCACGCGCATCTAAAGGAAGAGCGGCGCGGCGATCAAGAGGGCAAGCACGCTCATTGCGCGATGCGGTGCTCGGGAGGGGGCTATCGTCCCATTGTTGGTGCTCCGAACATGAGGCGGCCCTCACGCCGCCTCGCACAGGCCCTCGGCGCCGCGCATCGCGTCCGCGAGCGCCCGGCGCCCGCGGTGGAGGCGGCTCATCACCGTGCCGACCGGCACGCGGAGGCGCTTCGCCGCCGCCTTGTACGACATCTCCTCGATGTCGACGAGCACGACGACCCGGCGGTAGCCCTGGAGGCAGCCCGTCCAGCGCGCGCTGGACGGGCGGCGAGAGCTGCTCCATCTCGGCGCGGGAGTCGGGCGTCGTCCACGCGCACGGGTCGCCCGAGAGCACCGCTAGCGCGTTGCGCTCGCGGCGGCCGCGGCGGCAGCGCGTCACGAAGACGCTGAAGAGGATCTGGTGGACCCACGCCCGCAGGTTGGTGTTCGGCTGGTACTGCCCCTGGAAGCGGATCGCCCGCTCCACCGTGTCCTGGACGAGATCCTCGGCGACCTCGCGCGAGCGGGCCAGCCGCAGGGCCTTGCCGAAGAGCTCGGGCCGGAGCTTGATCAGGCCATCCTGCAACTCGCGCACGGCAGCGGGAACGGGCTTGACGGTCTTGGCGTTGGGGCGGGTAAGGGCGAGCATCGGTCGGGACCTCCTGTGGCGTCGTCGCGCCGGTTGGTCGCAACCCGGATGCCCAGCCCAGGGGCATGCTAAGTGTTTGAAATTACATGAGCGCGCTGTGGTGGGGGGGACACACACGCGTGTGGTGGGCCCCGCACGTCACCCGGCCGGCGAGAGGGGGTCGGCGCCGCTGGCGAGCGCCGCGATGATGGCGGGCACCGCCTCGGCGATCTCCCTCGCCAGCATGCCCCGGTCGGCCCCCGTCCGACGCAGCCACCTGTCCCCTGCGAGCCCGTGGATGAGCACCCCGGCGCACGCGGCGCGCACCGGCGACAGGCTGCACGCCAGCGCGGCGATGATGCCGGTGAGCACGTCGCCCGAGCCAGCGGTCGCGAGCGCCGGGTTGCCCGCCATGCTGATGAACATGCTCGAATCGGGTGTGGCCACGATGGTCCGCGCGCCCTTGAGGACCACGATGGCGCGCGTCCGGGCGACGGCTTCGCGCACCGCTCCGAAGCGGTCTTGCTCGATCGCCTGCCCGCTCTTGCCGAGCAGCCGGCCAAGCTCCCCGGGATGCGGCGTGAGGATGCACTGCCCCTTGGCGCCGGCGAGCGCGTCGGCTCGACCGACGAAATGGGTGATCGCGTCGGCGTCGACCACCTTCACGCCCTCCCAGCCGAGCACGATGCGATCGATCGCTGCGCGCGCGCGCTCGTCCAGCCCGAGGCCGGGTCCAACCGCCACGGCGGTGCGGCGCGCGAGGGCTTCGCCCAGCGAGGCGTCGATGCGATCGGGCGAGATGCACGCCGTCATGATCTCGACCACGCGCGATTCGAGCGAGGCGATCGCGTCCGGCCAACTGCAGATGGTCACGAGCCCTGCGCCCGTGCGCATGGCGGCGCGCGCGGTGAGCAGGGACGATCCCACCTTTCCCGCAGAGCCGGCGACCACGAGCACGTCGCCCGCTTGGTGCTTGTGCACGTTCGTCTCGCGCGGGACGAGGTAGGAGCCGATCGTCTCGTGCGAGATGACCTCCGCGAGGTGACCCACCTGGGCGAGGATGGGCGACTCCGGGACGCCCAGGTCGACGACGTGGACGTTGCCCGCCAGGCGGGCTCCCTCGGGCGTCAGCAGGCCGATCTTGAGGTGCCCGAAGGTGACCGTATCGTCCGCCTGCACGGCGATCCCGAGCGGCGCCCCGCTGTCGGCGTCGAGCCCCGAGGGAATGTCGAGCGCGACGCAGCGCGCGCCGGAGCGGTTGATGGCCGCGATCACGTCGGCCAGGTGACCGCGGATCGGTCGGTCGAGCCCCGTGCCGAACAGCGCGTCCACCACGAGGTCCGTCTCCGAGAGGGCCGACTCGAGCGGCTCGATGGATGCGCCGCTGGGCAGCTCGGTGAAGGCGCCGCCAAGATCGATGTAGGCGTCGTGGTTGATCCGGCTCTCCCCGGTCACCTTCTCCGAGCTGCCAGCGAGGAAGACCTCGACGTCGGCGCCGCGGGCAAGCAGGTGTCGAGCCACCACGAAGCCATCCCCACCGTTGTTGCCTGCGCCGCACACGACGACGACGCGCGCGTCGAGGGGGTAGCGCGCCGGCTGCCCAGGCCCCTTGACGTGCCGGACCGGGAACGCGCGGAGCCGCGCCGTCGCGGCGTCGTTATCGGCTCGCCGGGACATCCGACCTGCCGCGCGCGGCGACCAGGCCTCGATCATCGCGGAGATCGCGTCGGCGGCGCCACGCCCCGCGTTTTCCATCAGCACGATGCCAGGAACATGGCAGGACTCGATGGCGTACTTGTCGAACGCTCGCATCTGCGCTCGCGTGAGGACCGGGATCATCGGGGTTGCCCTCCGCCTCAGGCCGCCTGGGTCATGCGCCACGATGCTCGGCGCGATCGATCGCCGCACGTAGGTCGCGTACCGCGCGGTCGAGCCCGAAGAGCACGGCGTCGGCGACGACCGAGTGACCGATGTTCACCTCGGCCACCTCGGCGAGGGCCAAGACCGCGCCGACGTTGTGACGCGTCAGGCCATGCCCTGCCGCGACCTCGATGCCCAGCTCACGAGCGCGCCGCGCCGCCGACGCGAGGCGCCCGAGCTCCTCCCCGACGCGAGCGCGTGGTCCGCCTGCCTCCGCCGCGTGGCAGTACTCGCCCGTGTGCAGCTCGACCTGCTGCGCTCCGGCCGCAGCGGAGGCCTCCACATCGGCAATCTCGGGGTTGATGAAGAGGCTCACCTTGATGCCTGCCACGCGCGCCATGCTCACCGCCGACGCGATCGCGGCGCGCTGCCCCACGACGTCGAGGCCGCCCTCTGTCGTGCGCTCGGCGCGGCGCTCGGGGACCAGAGAGATGACATCCGGACGCACCCGCTGGGCGAACGCGATCATCTCGTCGGTGGCGGCCATCTCCAGGTTGAGCAGCGTCGTGGTCGCGGCGCGCAGGCGCACAACGTCGTCGTCGACGATGTGCCTGCGGTCCTCGCGAAGGTGCGCCGTGATGCCGTCCGCGCCGGCCGCCTCGCAGAGCTGCGCGGCGAAGACCGGATCGGGGTAGCGGGTGCCCCGAGCGTTCCGCACGGTGGCGACGTGGTCGACGTTGATGTGCAGCCGTACCGGCATGGTCGGGACTATTACACGACGGCGCTGCGCCCCCAAACCCCATCCGCACCAGCCGGCGCGGCGCAGGGCCGCGCTCGGCCGGTGGAGCGGGCCCGGCGGATGATTCGAGAGAGGACCGCGCGAAGAGCCTCGATCAGCTCGGCTCAGAGCCGGTTCGACGGGCGATCCTTCTCGGCGTCGTGCTCGAGCGAGGGTGGCAGCTCGAAGCGCTGCTCGTCGCAGCCGTACGCGGTCGGCGTGAGCTGGACGACGGTGTGGAGCGGCAGCTCGAGGCGCGGGCACTCGTTCGGCGGCTTGTCCATGAGGTACGCGTAGAGCGCGCGCAGCACGGCCTGGTGCCCGATCAAGAGGACGGGGGACGTCTGCCGCTCGAGCTGGATGATGAGCGGGTCGAGCCGCTGAATGATGTCCTCGTACGACTCGCCTCGGGGGTACCGGTACCGGAACTTGTCGGCCTTGCGCGCCGCGTACACGTCGGGCATCTGCTCGCGGATCTGCTCGTAGGTCATCCCGTCGCAGATGCCGGCGTCGATCTCGTCGAGCGCGCGGAACGGCTGAGACTTCGCGGCGAGCGGCAGGGCCGTCTGAATGGTGCGCCGGAGCGTGCTCGTCCACACGGTCAGGGCGTCGTCGTGCCCCAGGCGCTCGTGGATGAAGCGCGCCAGATTCTTCGCGTACTCCTCCCCGCGGGGGGAGAGGTCGGCGTCGCCGCCGATGATCCCGAGCACGTTGAACGCGCTCTCGCCATGTCGCGTGAGCAGGATGGGCCGGGGCGTGATGTGGAGGTTGATGAGCAGCGGCACCAGCCTGCCGGGCAGGTGGGGCGGGGATCCGATTGAGGACGACCTTCTGCCCGACGTCGATGATCTTGATGTAGCTGCCGTCCACGTCGTCGAGCGGCTCGTAGACGCGCTCGTAGTGGCCGATGCGCGCGCGGAAGTCGCGGACGGCCTCCTCGGGATCGACGCCCGCGTAGTCGGGCATGCTCAGCTTCGTCTCGCGCACGTTGGCGTCGACGATGGTCGGGTCGTTGCAGATCGAACTCGATGAAGACCAGCGGGATCCCCCGCTCCTTGCACCGCGCCTCGACGGTGCGGCGGCGGGTCTTGGTGCTGTTCGTGGCGTCGTAGATGCCGACCTCCCCGCCATCGTCGAACCAGTCGAGGAGGTCGTCGAGCGCCATCATGGCGACGTCGTGGAGGGTGCTGCGGCCGGCCGGGTTGTCCGGGTCGAAGAACTCGTTGGGCTGACGGCTGCCGACGTGGGCGCGGCGGTAGCTGCCGACGTTGAAGACGCGCGTCTTGTGCCCGAGCCACGAAAGGTAGCGCGCCACCTTGCGGGCGATGTAGCTCTTGCCGCGGGCCGGCAGCCCCACCATCGCCAGGGCGACGCGCGCCCTGTCTCGCTGCGCCGGCACTATGACGACACCCCCTTGACGGCCGCGTCGCTCGCCTGCGTGAGCAGCTCCTGGAGCCGCCTCACCAGCCGCGCCGGATCTGCACCACCCCCTCCGACAGCAGCGCCTGATCGAGGAGGAGCTCGGACCACTCGGCGAGCTTGGGCGAGCCGGAGTCCCGCTTGGCGAGCGCCGCGAGGTTCTTGACGATCGGGTGGGACGGGTTGAGCTCGAGGATGCGCTTGGTCTCGGGGCCGGCGTCCTTCTCGACCATCCGCATGATGCGCTCGAAGTTGATCCCGGGGTCTCCCTCCGCCGCGACGAGGACGCTCGCGCTGTCGGTGAGCCGCTTCGAAGCGCGGACGTCTTTCACGCGATCGCCCAGCGCGCTTCTTCACGGCGGTGACCGCGACTGGAGACCTCGCCCGTCGTCATCTTTCTTCTCCGGCTCGCCGCCGAGATCGAATCTGCCGTGCGCCACGCTATGGAGGCGCTTCTTGTCGAAGTTGACGAGCGACTTGACCACCCACTCGTCGACAGGATCGATGAGGAAGAGGACGTCGTAGCCCCGCTTCTTGAACGCCTCGAGGTGCGGGGACTGCTCGACGGCACGGCGGCTCAAGCCCGTGACGTAGTAGATGTCCTTCTGCGCCTCGGGCATCGCCGCGACGTACTCCTTGAGCGAGATCAGCTTGCCCGCCTCGGTGTGCATGGACTCGAAGCGGCAGAGGCTCGGCGATGGCATCGAGGTTCTTCCAGTCGAGGGCGACGCCCTCCTTGAGCACGCGACCGTACTCTCGGTAGAAGGCGAGGTATTTCTCGGCGTCGCTCTCGGCGAGATCCTTGAGCGCCTTGAGCACCTGTTTGACAATCTGCCCCTCGATCTGGTTGAGCGCGCTGTTCTCCTGGAGCATCTCGCGCGAGACGTTGAGCGAGAGGTCCTCGGAGTCGACCACGCCCCGAAGGAAACGAAGGTACGGCGGCGTCAGCTTGTCGCAGTCCTCCATGATGAGGACGCGCTTGGCGTAGAGGCGCGGCCCCTTGCGGTCCTTCTGGAAGAGGTCGAAGGGCGCCTTGCTCGGGCACGTAGAGGAGGGCATGAAACTGCACGGGCGCGTCCACCGACCAGTGGACGGTGAGCATCGGCGTCTCCTCCTCGCCCACGCCGGTGACGTGGCGGAAGAGCTCGGCGTGCTGCTCCTCGGTGACCTGCGATTTCGGCAGTGCCCACAGCGCGCGCGAGCGGTTGGCCTGCTCGTCGTTCACGTAGATGGGGAAGTGGACGAAGTCGGAGTACTTGCGGATGATGTCCTTGACCGCGCCACGCCTTCGCGTACTCGCGCGCGTCTTCTTTGAGGTGGAGGACGATGCGCCGTGCCGGGGTGCTGGCGCTCGCCCGGGGATGACGGTGAAGGTGCCGGCGCCGCCGGAGCGCCAGGTCACGGCCTCGGCGCCCGGGAGCATGGAGCGCGTGTGCACGTCGACGCGCGAGGCGACCATGAACGCGGCGTAGAAGCCGACGCCGAACTGGCCGATGAGCTGGAGCGCCGAGTCCTTGTTTGGCTGCCTCGGCGTGCGACTTCAGGAACTCGAGCGAGCCCGAGCGCGCGATGGTGCCGAGGTTCTGCACCACCTCGTCGCGCGTCATGCCGATGCCGTTGTCGTCGATGGTCAGGGTGCGCGCGTCGTCGTCGAGCGTGATGGAGATCCGCGCCTCGCCGACCTGCTCGGCGACGTCCTTCCGCGTGAGCTGGAGGAAGCGGGCCTTGTCGAGCGCGTCCGAGGCGTTGGACACCAGCTCGCGGAGGAAGACCTCCTTGTGCGTGTAGAGGGAGTTGATGACCAGGGAGAGGACCTGCTGCACCTCGGCCTGGAAGGGCAGCTCCACGGCGCCAGCGGCCGGCGCAGGCTCGGGGGCAGCGGGTCCGGATTCAGACGGAGTAGGTGTCTCGGTGCTCATCGCGTCGTCCTCGTGGAAGTCTCGGGGCGACCAAATGGATCCGAACCCCGGAAAGAGCAAGAGGGCCCCCGAGATCCCCGGTAGGTCAGCCCCCCTCCTGCTTCG
Organism: uncultured delta proteobacterium; assembly: GCA_963827955.1. Taxonomy (GTDB): domain Bacteria; phylum Myxococcota_A; class Polyangia; order Polyangiales; family Polyangiaceae; genus CAWHDJ01. The sequence continues at coordinate 111,128 of CAWHDJ010000021.1, forward strand.
CGCCCACCCGCCGCCCGGCTGTCAGCCGGAGCCCGGCCGGCACGACCACGAGCGCGGCGACCAGGCCCACCGTGCTCCCGAGCGCACCGACACAGCCCGAGATCGCGCAACCCGTCGAAATCGCAGAAGCCGAGCGCAGCGAACCCCGCCGCCGTGGTGAGGGCGGTCGCTGCCACGGGAACACCTTCGTGGCGCAACGTCTCGGTGATCACGTCTGCGCCGGTCGCCTCCCGGGCATGGTGGAGGAGGAACATGCCCTCGTCGACGGTGATCCCGAGCAGGACCGGGAGCACCAGCGCCGCGTAGGCATGCGAGCGGGATGTGGAGCACGCGGATGAGGATGAGCACGGCCGCGATCTCCGCGGCGACCACGAGCGCGGCGAGCACGACGTCCCGCACGCGGCGCAGCGAGGCCGCGAGGCCGCCGCCGACGAGGAACGCCGCGACGGCGCCGATCTTCGGTAGATCGCGCGAGAGCGTCGCGCGAAGCGATGCGTCGAGGCGGCCGTAGCCGGTGAGCATGGCCTGCGCGTCCCAGCTCGCGGAGCCGCTCACGGATGCGCTGCTCGGCGCCGGCGGCCTCGGTGGGCTGGAGGTAGAGCGCGACCACGTAATCCCCCTTGTCCTGGCCGAGGTAGCGCGGACCAGGATGGCCGCCGGGGTCTTCTCGAGGTCCGTGAGCGACGAGAGCGCACGGGTGGGGTGGCGCATCGCCCGCGAGCGCCGCCGCGAAGCTGCGCAGGAGCGAAGCCGGTGTCGGCGAGGGCGCGCGTCGAGGTCGTCGGCCACGGCCTCGGGGTCCGGAGCGCGTCGCGCTCGTCATAGCGCTGTTCCTGCGTCGCCTTCGCGGGCGCGAGGGCCGTGAGCGACTCGACCACCTCCACGTCGCCGTGGAGCTCGGAGAGGCGGTCGGCGAGCACGTCCGCGCGCTCACGGGCGCGCTCTTGCTCCGGGTCCGCGACGAGCACGACGAGCTGCCCGCGCTTGCCGCCGAACGCATCGAAGACCTGCTGCTGGACCGCGAGCGGCGCCAGCTTCTGCGGGCGCACCCCGATCATCGCGTTCGCGAGCGGGGGTGGGCCGAGCCAGAGGAGCGCCGGGATGGGCGACAACGCCACGGCTGCCATGAACGCGGCGCGCGCGCGGGGTGGCGGTGAGCTTGGCGACGGCGGTGGCCCAGCCCGAGGGCGCCTCGGCGGGTGGGGACGTGCGTTCGAGCCAGGCGCCGACCTCGGGCGTGACCAGCCACGATGGCGACGGCGGTCAGCACCTCGCCGGCGCCGCACAGGATGCCGAGCTGGCGTACCGCGTTGATCTCCGAGAGGGCGAGTGACGCCGAAGGCGGCGGCCGCGGTGACGGCTGCCATCATCACGGCGCCCGTGGTCTTCTTCCTCGCGGCGTGCGCGGCCTCGGCGGGGCCGAGCCCAGCTGCGGCGCGCGTCGAGCAGGGCGGCATAGACGTGCACGCCCGTATCCACGCCGACGCCGACGACCACCGAGGTGAACGCGACGGCGATCGCGCTGAGCCCGCCCGGCAGCGCGGCGGCGAGGCCAGCGGTCCAGAGCGTGCCGAGGACGAGCGGGGGCATCACGGCGACGAGCGCCGCGCATGCGCCGGAAGATGAGGACGAAGACGACCGACGCCAGCACCATCGCGAGCGTGCCGGAGAGCTCGAGATCACGCGTGAGCATCATCTCGGTGGCCGCAGCGATGGCATGACCGCCGGTCAGCCCGATGGTGACGCGCGGGGTGCTCGCGGGCGAGCGGATCGATGACCGAGTTTGCGTCGGCGACGAACGCTTTTGCGTCGGCGCCTCGGAGCGACTGCCCGCGGCCTGCACGAGCACGAGGCGCATCGTCGCCGTCGTCGTTGGAGAAGGCGCCGTCGGGCTGCGTCTTCATGCCCCCGCCAGATCCCTGGCCGCTCGAAGGCGAGCTGCGCCAGGCGCAGCGGATCCCGGGCGACCACCTCGGCGAGCGCTCCGCTCCCGGGCGCGAGGAAGAGCGCGCGCGTCTCGCGGAGCCGGGGGCGCATGCCGTCCGGCGTGAGCGCGGCCTCGAGGCGGCGGCGGGCGGCGGGATCCGCGTAGCGCCAGGCCAGCATCGGGTCGAGGGGGCGCGAGAAATCGGCGTGATCTGCGACCCGGCGGACGCTGGGGCGTGTCGACGAGCCCCTCCGTGAGGCGCGCGCGCCACGGCGGCGTTTTCTTCCGGATCCGGGCCCTTCACCATCACGACCGCGAGATCCCCGCCGCCGAAGGCGCGGACGTAGCGGCGAAGGGCAGCCGCCTCGCCGTGGTCTGGCAGCAGCGACGAGACGTTGGGCTCGAGGTGGAGCCCGAGGGTGACGGCGAGCGCCGACCCGATTGTGGCGAGCACGAGCAAGACGGCAGCGGCGACGCGGCGGCGGGACGAAGACGACAATGCGCGGATCCTCGCGGGAGTCTCTAGTCGGCCGGGAGACGCGCGGTCAACCGCGGGGTACCAACGGAGAGGTCCGTTCAGCGGCGACCTGGCCTCCGCGTTCTCGCCCCATTTGACGCTTCTCTGGGCTCTTCGTACCGTTACCACCATGTCTCCCAGGCTTGCCGCCGGCGTGGTCGCCGCGCTCGCGCTCACCCTCGCCCCGCGCGGCGGAGCGGCGGACGAGCCTGTTCCCCCCGCCCCATCCGCCACGACGCAGACGCCGCCGCGAGCCCAGCCGCACGGGGCCGTGGTGGTCGCTGCGTCGGAGGGCGCAGGTCCGCGGCCTGGGCGCTCGCGTTCGAAGTGTACCGGGATCCGGAGCTGCGCCCCTCGATCGATGACGCGACCGCGCGCGTGCTCGCGGGCGCCGCGCCCAGCGCGGGAGCGCCTCCGCGCCTCGCCGAGCTCGCCGAGCTGCGCGTGTCCATCAGCGCGATCCTGGCTCGCCGCTGCTCCCGCACCGACCGGCGCCGGACCGACACCTCCGCCGCCCTCCGATCTCGTCACCCGGCGGCTGCTCGCTTCACTCGGCGTCGAGGTCGGAGCGGAACCTCGTCGTGGCCGTGACCATGGATGGCGCCCACCCCGTGGCCCGCGTCCTGCGCCCGACGGTCGCCGCCTTCGAGGGTGTCGAGCTCGGCCCCACGACCGAGACCGCGCAGGACGGCAGCAAGGCCTTCCGTTGGCCCGGCGCCGTCACCACGCTGCGCGGGCTGATCCCGGGGGCCACGCCGGCGCCACCGACCCCACCTCTGGCGCCCAAGGCCGCCCCTGCAGTGCCCGCGCCGCCGGCCCCGACCGAGCCGCGGCCGTTCTACAAGTCGCCGTGGTTCTGGGGGTCGGTCGGCGGCGCGGCCGTGATCGGCCTCAGCGTCTTCCTCATCTCGCGGGCAACGTCGTCCTCCAGCGATGTCCACCTCACGGGCAAGGTCGGCCCATGACCGCGTCGTGGTCCAGGCTCCTCGGCGTGGCGATGCTACTCGTCCTGCCCTTCTGCTGGTGGCCGGCGTCGGCGCGGGCGGAGAGCGACGGCGCCCCCGGCACGGCCCGGCCACCGAGCTGCCCGCCCGTACGACGCGCCTCTCGTTGACGACAGCGCGGCGCGGCGCCCGAGCTCTTGCTCGAGTACTCGTCCGTCGAGGAGGGCGGGATCAAGCTCGTGTATCACCTGCGCGCTCGGGAGCGCGCTCATGCGCTCCTGGCCCGCGCCCTGGCGGTTCGCGCGGAGCTCGTGGCCGAGCTCGGGCGCGACGTGCTCCCCTCCGTCGAGATCCGCGTGGCGGCCGTCCCAGCGCAGATGGCAGCGCTCGCGCCCGGCGAGCTGCCCGCAGGTGCCGCCGCGGTGGCGTACCGCGACCTGCACCTCGTCGTGATGAGCCTGGCACCCCTCCCCGCGGGACCAAGGCGACCTCGAGGACCATCTGCGGCACCAGCTCGCCCACCTGGCGCTCGACGACGCCATTTCCGGCCGCGACGTCCCGCGCTGGTTCCACGAAGGCTATGCGCTCCACGCCTCCGGCGAAGATGGCGGCGGCAGCGCGCCGAGGCGCTCTGCGGGGCGGCGCTGCGCGACCGCCTGCTACGCTTGCGCGACATCGACGCGCACTTCCCGGATGGGCCCTCGAGCGGCTCTCTCGCCGCGGCGGAGGCAGCCGAGCTCGTCCGGTTCCTGCTCGACCCGGGGCACCGGCAGCGCTTCGCCTCGCTCATCGAAGGGCTCCGCGAGGGCAAGCCCTTCGAGGCCGCGCTGAGCGATGCCTACGAAGGAGACGTCTGGCACATGGAGCGACGCTTCCGCAGGGAAATCGCGCGGCGCTACAGCTTCATGCCCGTCCTGGTCGGCGCGACGGTGGTCTGGATCGCGGTCGCGCTCGGCGTCATGCTGCGCCGGCGACGGCACGCGGGCCCGAGAGGTGCCGGCCGAGGGCAGGCGTCGAGCACCGAGGGCTTCCATCAGGGTGCTCACGCACGAGCCCGTGGGGCGCCGGCTGCTGGCGGAGGATGACGAGGACATCGTCCACCCGATCCTACCGGATCCGGAGGTCCCCAAGGTGGAGCACGACGGGCGTTGGTATACCCTTCATTGATGTCTCCGCGAAGGCTGACCCCCTTCTTGCTGGCGCTCACGCCATGAAGGGGACCACGAAGGTGCCGCTGGACGAGCCCGCGATGTCTCGACCGCGAGGCTCGCTCCTCACGCTCGCACAGGGAGCGGCGTGGCTGGTCGGGCTCGCGGCGCTGGTCTCGATCATCGACGAGCTCTTCGGGCCGGGCTCTCTGCCAGCCGCCATCCTCGGCGCGCTCGCGCTCGATCTCCTGGCGAAGCACGCCGGCGTACGCTGGAACCGTGACGACGAAGGCGTCCCCCCGGGCGAGGCGGCCCGCCGCCTGGCTGCGGGCGCCGCGGTGGCGCTCGCCGTCGGCGGCGTGATCCTCGCGATCGGAGGCGTGCTCGGCTGGTTCCACGGCCACGGCGCTCAGCCGTCGGCGGCCCTCGCCTTCGCGGGCGCGCGCGCGGCGGCGATGGCGGTCCGCGACGAGCTCTTGTTCTGTGGCATCCCGCTCGCGACCGCCGCCCGCGCGCGCGTCAGGCCCGCCGTCGCGCAGGCCTTCGTGGCGCTGGTCAGCGGCGCGGCGATCCTGTTCGTGCGCGGCGTGACGCCTGCGGCGGTGGCTCTGGCGGTGGGGTCGGGCTGGCTCTTCGCCGCCCTCTGGGCACGCGATCGCGGCGCGTGGGGCGCGGTCGGCGCGCACGCCGCCTGGCTGCTGCTCCTGGGGTCCGTGCTCCACGGCGGCCTCTTCGACCTCGACTGGAACAACGGGGAGCTGGTCACGGGAGCGCACGCCTCGGGGGCGCCGGCGTGGCTGGCGGGCGTGGTGCTCGTGGGCGTCGGGCTCGTGGTCCCACGCATCCCGTGGCGGGGCGCTCCAGCGCGAAGCGACGCGAGCTGAACGGGCGCTCCTGGGCCCGAACCGGCGCCCCGGCGAGTCTCACCTGTAACTTCCGCTCCCGACCGGCCACAGTGCGGACGTGGCATCCATCCCCGACGCGTGGCTGGTCGTCCCGGCGCAGCTCGCCGCGGACGATGACGCCCCACGTCCCCCGCCGGACCCGCTCGTCGCCCGCGCCCTCGCCCGCGAAGAGGCGGCCCTCGCGGCCCTCTACGCCGCGCATGCCCCGGCGATCCTGCGCTTCCTCACCGACCTCCTGGGCGACTACGCCGCGGCGGCCGACGCGACCCAGGAGACCTTCGTCCGCGCGTTCCGCCGCCTCGACACCCTCCGCGGCACGGACCGGATCGCTCCCTGGCTCTTCGGCATCGCCCGCAACGTCTCCCTGGAGCACAGGAAGGCCCGGCGGCGCCGCGGGCGCGTGGTCGTGCTCGAAGAGCCGCGCCGCGAGGGGGAGGCCGATCGCGAAGGCGCCGACGCGCGCACGCCCGAGGCCGAGCTCCTCGGGCGCGAGGCCGCCGGCGTGCTCGAGCGCGCCCTCGCCCGCCTCTCGGACGACCGGCGCGCGATGCTCCTGCTGCGCCTCGACCACGAGCTCGCGTACGAGGAGATCGCGACCCTGATGGGGTTCTCGCTGGCCAAGGTGAAGGTCGAGATCCACCGCGCGCGCCAGGTGCTGCGCGCAGAGCTCGACGCGTATCGAGGAGGCACGTCATGACGGGCTGCAGTCGAGCCTGGGACAGGGAGGGGCTGGAGGCGTTCGTCACCCATCATGATGACGGGCCCCACGCGGCGGAGATGGCGGCGCACGTGGCCACGTGCCCTCGCTGCGCGGAGGAGGTCCGGGTGCTGCGCGCCGAACGGGCGCTCTTCGCGGCGCGCGCCGCAGCGTCCACGGCGGCCCCGCCGCCGTTCGCGGATGTCCTCGCCGCGGCCCGCCGCGATTGCGCGCCGCGGTGGGGCCGCCTCTTCCATCGGGGCTCCGCCCCGAGGCCCCGCGCGCGCGGCGCGTGGCTCGGCCTCGCGGCCGCCGCGGCGATCGCCGCCTACTTCGCCACGGGCCGCTCGCCCGGAGCGCCCGAGATCGTCGCGGAGCCCCGCTCCGCCCTCGCCTGCTACGACGACCCGAGCTCGCTGGTCGCGGAGGCCGCTGCGTACGCGACCGATCGCGCCGTCGCCAGCGCCGAGGATCGCTATGCCGCCTGCCTCGTCGCGACGCCGGTGGGCGCGTGCGCGCTCCCCCGCGACACCGACGTAACCTGCAGCGCTTCCCGGCCACTCGAGGACGAGGTCTTCGAGGAGAGGACCCGAGGAGGAAGCCTGCAATGAAGCCTTTCACTGCCCTCGCCGTCGCCGCATCGATCCTCGTCGCGCTCGCAGGAGGGTGCGAGCGCGCGCCCGGCGACGAGCGCGCCGGCTCGCCCACCGCGAGCGCCGCGGAAGCTACCGTCTACCGCGTCCCCATCGACGGCGCGCCCGCGATCGGCGACGCCCGCGCTGCGGTCACCCTCGTCGCGTTCTCCGACTACGAGTGCCCCTTCTGCGGCCGCGCGGACGCGCTCGTCGCGCAGCTCCGCAAGGCCTACGGGCCCAAGCTCCGCACCGTCATGCGCCAGCACCCGCTGCCCATCCACGCGCACGCCCGCGCGGCCGCGCTCGCGGCGATCGCCGCCGACGAGCAGGGCAAGTTCTGGCCGATGCACGACAAGCTCTTCGCGAGCGCGCGCTCGCTCGACGAGGACAGCCTCGTCCGCCTCGCCGGCGAGGCCGGGCTCGACGTCGAGCGATGGCAGAAGGCGCGAGCTGGCGCGGGCGCGGCGCTCGCCCGCGACGAGGCCCTGGCCGACACGCTCGGCGTGACGGGCACGCCCACGTTCTTCGTCAACGGCCGCAAGATCGTGGGCGCGCAGCCCATCGACGTCTTCCAGCAGACGATCGACGAGGAGATCGCGAAGGCCGAGGCGATCACGGCGCGCGGCGTGCGGCCCGAGGACGTGTACGACACGTTGATGAAGGGCGCCGTCGAGAGGGCGCCCGCGCCTGCCGCCGCGAGGCCCCCGACCGCCGCCGCGCCCGCGGGCGCGGCGGAGCACGGCGCGGACAGGGCCGGCTGCGGCGCGCCGGGCGGCGACTGTGGCTGCGACGGAGGAGACGTGGAGGACGCCGACCCCGGCCCGCCCGTGGACGTGCCGGTGGGCACCGCGCCCATCCGGGGCGACGGCCACGCGCCGGTGACAATCGTCGTTTTCTCCGACTACGAGTGCCCCTTCTGCGCGAGGTCCGAGGGCACCCTGCGCGCGCTCATGGAGCAGTACGGCGGCAAGGTGCGCCTGGCGTGGAAGAACCACCCGCTCCCCTTCCACGCGGGCGCGCGCCTCGCCGCGAAGGCGGCCGTGGCGGCGGGCGAGCAGGGCAAGTTCTGGGAGTACCACGACGTCCTCTTCGCTCACCAGGACGCGCTCGACGCCGCGTCGCTCGAGCGTTACGCGAAGGACCTCGGGCTCGACGTGGACCGCTTCCGCCGCGCGATGGCGGACCCGGGCGCCGAGGCGGAGGTCGCCGCCGACGACGCCGAGGCCGCGCGCCTCGGCGTGACGGGGACGCCCACGTTCTTCGTCAACGGCCGCAAGAATCCTCGGCGCGCAACCGCTCGCGAAGTTCCAGGCCGGCGTGGAGCGCGCGCTCGCCGAAGCGCGGCATTGAGCCACACCTGGCAGGGCCCCACCCGGCAGGGCCGCGCCAAGCCCCCGACATCCGGCGATGTTTCGGTGCTAACATGCGCTGCCACATTGCCGGAGGTGTCCATGCGCGCGCTGCTTGCCGTCACGTCTCTCTCACTCCTCATCGCGGGCTGCTCGAGCTCGGGAGCCACATCGACGGGCACGACGAGCACCGGCACCACCGGCACCACCGGGGCCACCGGCGCCACGTCGACCAGCGGCGGGCCGGGGGGCTCGGCCGCGACGAGCACCAGCAGCGCCAGCACGGGGAGCGGGGGCTCCGGGTACGACGCGGGCGGGCCCGTGACCACGTACACGACGGGCGAGGGCCCGATCTCCCTGATGCCCGGCGAGGAGGAGACGAACTGCATCACGATCCACCTCGGGAACACGGAGGCCGGCTACGTGCGACGCGTCGTGGCCGACCTCGACCCGGGCTCCCACCACATGATCGTCTACAAGTCGTCGGACACGACCGAATCGCCGACGCCCACCTCCTGCTACGGCCTCCAAGGCATCCTCCAGGGGCAGCACCCCTTCTTCATCGCCCAGCAGGCGCACGCGGAGCTCGACTGGCCGAACGACGAGAACGGCAACCCCGTCGGCTTCGAGATCGAGGCCAACCAGATGGTGCACATCGAGTTCCACACCATCAACACCACGCAGTCGCCCTTGATGGTGACGGGCAAGGCCCAGATCGACACGATCCCGCTCGATACGCCGAACATCGTGAAGAGCGACCTCGCCTTCTGGGGGACGAAGAACATCGACATCCCGCCGAACGGCAGCTTCGACACGGGCGTCCTGTACCAGTACGGCATCCCGGGCACGAAGTCGTTCGCGGTCACCACGCACCAGCACCACCTCGGCACGCAGATGCAGGTCTGGTACGGCACGAGCGAGACGGGCACGACCAATCGCATCGCCAACGGCCTGAGCTGGAGCGACCCGCCCCTCAACCTCCTGAGCCCGCCGATCGATTTCCCCGCCGACGGGTCGAAGCTCCTGACCTACGACTGCCACTGGGAGAACCCCACGCCCAACGAAGTGAAGTTCGGCGAGAGCTTCAACGACGAGATGTGCTTCCTCTGGCACTACTACTACCCGTCGCAGGGCTTCCAGGTCTGCATGGACCGCGCCTGCCTCACCACCCCGTGACGTGAGGGGGCCTCAGTCGGCCGGCAGCACGACCAGGTCGTCGCGGTGGACAACCACGTCGTCCGGCTCCCCGTCGTCCTCCCGCTTTCGCCCGGCGAGGCGGGCGGCGTCGCTCGCCGAGACGCGCGCGAGCCCGCGGGCAATCTCGACGCCTTCAGGGTCGACCACGACAACCGCGTCCCCCGCGAGGAACGTGCCGCGGACGCCGAGGACACCCACAGCGAGGATGCTCCGGTGCTGGGCGCAGATCGCCTGCGACGCGCCGCGGTCGACGAGCACGGCGCCGCGCGGGCGGAGCGTGTACGCGATCCAGTGCTTGCGCGCGCTGAGCCGCTGAGGGACGGCGGCGAAGAGCGTGCCGACGTCCTCCCCCGCGAGCACGCGCGCGACCACGCTCGGCTCGCGCGCCGCCGCGATCACCACGTCCGCGCCGGCCAGCGTCGCACGGCGCGCGGCCTCGACCTTGCTGGCCATCCCGCCGGTGCCGACGCCCGACGTCGACGGGCCGGCCAAGGGGCGCGCCTCTCGCGCCACGCTGCGCACGAACTTCACGCGCCTCCCGCTCCCGTCGAGCAAACCCTCCACGTCCGAGAGCAGGAGGAGGACCTCGGCGTCGCAGAGCGGCGTGACCATGGAGGCGAGCTGGTCGTTGTCGCCGAAGCGGATCTCGTCGACCGCGACGGCGTCGTTCTCGTTGATGATCGGCACGGCGCCCGCCTCGAGCAGCGCCGCGAGCGCGCTCCGCGCGTTGTTGGTGCGCGCGCGATCGGCGAGGTCCGCGTGGGTGAGGAGCACCTGCGCCACCGCGATCCCGAGCTTGCCGAAGGCGTCCTCGTAGCGCTGCATGAGCACGCTCTGCCCGGCGGCGGCCGCCGCCTGCAGCCAGGCCATCTCCTTGGGGCGCGCCTTGAGGCCGAGCTTCTGCACGCCGAGGGCGATCGCGCCGCTCGACACCAGGACGACGCCCCGCCGCGGCCCGCCGCCTTCACCGCGAGCGGCGGCGATCTCCGCGGCGAGCCGCTCCCACGCGTCGCCCGTCAGCCCCTTCGACCCGATCTTGATGACCACCCGCCGCGCGCGGGAGAGCCGCGCGCGCACGGCGCCCTCGTCCATCACGGGCTGGGCCGGGGGCTCTCCCCCCGTCGGGGCGGGCGCGTCGGCCTCAGACATCCTTGAGCCCGGGCATCTCGGCGACGACCTCGTCGAACGCCGACTCGAGCCGTCGCTCGAGGTAGCTGGGGAGCGCCGCGCTCGTGAGGAGCACGGCGTCGATCCAGCGCGTGAACTCGTCGCGCAGATCCTCCACGCCCTCGTTCATCGTGGTCGGCGCGGGCCGCAGGCTCGGGGAGAGGGCGCGGACGACCGCGCGGTCGATCGCGTCACGGACGAGGCGCGCCTCCTCCAGGTGCATGCGCAGCGCGCTGGTGGCGCGCACGCGGCGCACGTAGCGGTCGAGCAGGAGGCCGAGCGCGTAGATCTCCACGCCGCGGGAGGCGCCGGCGATCACGCCGACCGGGCGGACGCGGCGGAGGAGCTGGCGGGCGATCCCTTCGGCGGCCCGGACGAGGCGGGTGCGGGACTCGGAGTCGGGCTCCGCGAGGGCGGAGCGGGCGTCGGTCGTGAGGCTCAGCCCGTGGCGGGAGACGACGTCGTGGACCACCGCCCCGCGGATGCGCACGAGCACGCGGCCCGGCACGAACGGGATCGGGATCGTCGTCGCCGCGACCGCATACGCGGTCATCACGGCGAGCCGCCCGGTCGGCGACGAGGACGAGGGGCTCAGCGCGACGGTGGACGTCTGCGTCGTCACGTCGGTTTCTGTGGCCGGCATGCACCGACCCTAGCCCATCATCGGCACCATCTCCACAACCGCCGCCCTCGCGGCGCGCGCGGCCTCGAGGATCTCCCCCGTGCCGGCCCCCGCGGGGAGCGCCGCGGAGAAGCGCAGCGGGCCGCCGGACAGCGAGATCCCACGCGCCGCCAGGGCAGCCCGGAGCGGTTCGGCGTTGGTCCGCACCGTCAGAGCGTACGTACGGGCCGCCCCGAAGACCTCGCCCGGCGGCCCCTCGGCTACCACCTCGCCGCCCACGAGCACCACGACGTGGCTCGCCGTCTGCGCCAGCGCGGCCTCCGGGCTCCCGGCGTCGATCCTCGCCGCGGAGAGGAGCGCGCGCCGCCCCTCCGCCGCAGCCGCCAGCGCCTCGCGCACGAACGTCGCCGCGTCTCCTTCGAGCCCCGAGAGGGGCGCCTCGGCCACCAGCACCTCGGGCCCCAGGACGATGGCCTGCGCCAGGCCGAGCGCGCGGCGCTCCGACGGCGAGAGGGCCCCCGCGGCCTTGCGCCGCGCGCTCGCCAGGCCCACGCGCGCCAGCGCGGCCGCCGCCAGCGCGCGCGCCTCGCCGCGGGACGCGCCCCCGAGGCGCGCGCTCCAGGTCACGTACGCCTCGGCCGTCCAGCGCGGCGGCAGCGGCGGATCCAGCGGGGCCGCGCCCATCGAGCGCACGTGCGCCCCCTCGGCGACGCTCTTGCCTGCGAGCAGCAGCGTACCCGCGACCACGCTCGCCTCACCGGGCAGCGCGGCGTCGTCCGTGCCGCCCGCGGCGACGCGCGCGCCCCCGCCCGCGACGCGCGGTGCGCCGGTGACGGCCGCGAGGAGCGCGCCGGCGTCGCCCGCGAGGACGACGCGATCGCCTGCGGTGACGAGCGAGAGCCGCTCGACCGCGACGACGCCGTCGACCGCGACGCGCGCCTCGTGCGCCTCGAGCAGCGGCGCGCTCATTCGCCCGGGTCCTTGTCGAACAAGGGCGCGTGGCGTCCGGGCTCGGGGCGCTCCACGTCCGAGGAAGACTCCTCGCCGAGCTCGGCGCGCGCGAGCGGCTTGTCGGGCTCGTACACGAGGAAGGGCGCGAGCATCCGCGCGACGGGCAGGAGCGCCGGCGGCAGCGCGGACATGGCCTCGTCCGCGCTGAGGTGGAAGCCCACGAGGTCGAGGAGGAAGCCCAGCAGGGAGTCGTCCTCCTCGGGCGACTCCACGATGGGCGAGTCCACCGGCAGGCGGCCCAGCCGCCGCGCCTCGGCGAGCGCCTCGCGCAACCCGCCGATCTCGTCGACGAGGCCCTTGCCGATCGCCTGCTGCCCCGTCCACACCTTGCCGCGCGCCACCGCGTCGACAGCCTCCGGCGACATGTGCCGCCCCTCGGCGACGCGCGCCACGAACACGTCGTAGAACTGCTTCACCTTGTGCCCGAGCTCGCGCTTCTCGTCGTCCGAGAAGGGGCGGTAGATCGACTCCGCGTCGGCGCGCGGCGCGGAGCGGAACTGCTCCATCTTCACGCCGAGCTTGTCGAGCAGGCCGGCGACGTCGGCCTTTCCGTAGAAGATGCCGATGGACCCGGTGATCGTGCTCCGGTTGGCGAAGATCTCGCGAGCGCCGACGGAGGCGTAGTAGCCGCCGCTCGCCGCGCTCGTGCCCATCGATACGATGAGCGGCTTCTTCTGTGCCGTCAGGATCGCCTCGCGGAGGATGACGTCCGCCGCCAGGGAGGAGCCGCCCCCCGTCTCGACGCGGAAGACCACGCTCTTCACGCTGTCGTCTTCCCGGGCGCGCTGGAGCGCGCGCGCGACGGTGTACGAGCCCGCGAGGCGGATGTTGATGAAGGGGACGAACTTGCTGTCGCCGTCGATCATGTCGCCGTGCAGGTAGACGACCGCCACCTTGGGCGCGCGGCTCCAGTGATCGGGCGCGCGCGGCGTGTACGTGTCGTCGACGAGGTGGATCGGCCTCCCCATCACCTCCTTCGCCCAGCGGCCAATCTCGTCGGCGTAGACGAGGGTGTCCACCAGGCCGGCGTCGCGCGCCTCGGGGGCGATGAACGGGCCCTTCGCGATCCGCCGCTTCAGCTCGTCGACCGGGATGCCGCGGCCGGCGGCGACCTCCTCCAGGTAGACGCGATCCACCTCGTCGACGAGCTCCTGGTGATCGCGCTCCGCCACGTCGCTGCCGCGATCGAGGGTGAGCTGCTCCGCCGCCAGCTTGTGCGCGCCGATGCGCACGAAGTCGGCGCGGACGCCGAGCTTCTCGAGGAGGCCGCCGAGGTAGTAGTAGCTCGAGGCGAGCCCGGCGAAGCGGAGGCCGCCGGCGGGGTTCATGGCGATGCGGTCGGCCTGCGAGCAGACGAAGAGCGCCTTGCCGCCGTTGTCCTCGAGGTGGCACATGACCTTCTTCCCCCGCGCGCGGAGCAGGCGCACGGCGTCCGCCACCTCCTCCGCGTGGGGGAGCGTGCTCGCCGGCTCGGCGCGCAGGTCGAGGACGACGCCCTCCACCTCCGGATCGTCGGCGAGCCGCCACAGGCGGCGCAGGAGCCGCGTGTTCCCGCGCACGCCGGGCGCCCCGTCGATGCGCACGCGCACCACCTTCGCCGGCAGCCGGAGGCCCGGCTCGCGGAAGGAGCGGCAGGCCGCGCCGGCGTAGAACCCCGCCCCCGCGCGGGAGATCGCGTTGCCGAAGACCCCGCCGGCCAGCGCCTGGAAGCGATCGACGTTCACCTCCACGCCCGCCGTGGCGACGAAGCTCCGCCCCGGGCCCGGGAGCATGGTGACGTCGCCACGGAGCCGGCCGACACGCGGCACGTCGAGCGCGAGCATCCCGTGCCCGCCGAGCGTCTCGCTCCGCTCGTAGTAGGAGAGATCCCACGCCGCCTCGAAGACCCGCGAGCCGAAGGGCCTCCCGCCCAGGCCGAAGACGAAGCTCCGCTCGAGGGAGACGCCGCCCTTGCTGGTGGGCTCGTTCCAGTCGCGCGCCTCGAACGAGGCGGAGAGCGACGGGAAGGGTCGGTAGGTGACGCCGCTCGTGACCGACGCGTAGCCGTCGAGCGCCGGGTCGCTGGAGAAGCCAAAGCCGAAGGTGGTGCCGATGCTCGCCTGCTCGTTGCCGAGGGCGAGGGCCCAGCGCAGCCAGCGCGAGCTCGCGGAGAAGGGCGCGGGCGCGGCGGCCGGTGGGTAGAGCAGATCGAGCCGCAGCCCGGTGGCGAACGGGCCGATCGGCACCCCGGCGGCGAACGAGGTGCCGCGCGTCGGCACGGTCGACGCCGAGCCCGTCCAGACGAGGCCCCAGCGAACCTCCGGCCCGGGGAGGAAGGCGAGGTCGGCCGGGTTCTGGGCGATGGCGGTGGTGTCGTCGGCGTTCGTGATGCCCTTGCCGGGATCGGGCACGGGATCCGAGGCGTGCGGGGGCGCCGCGTCGGCGCGCGCGGCCCCGAGCGCGACGAGCGCGAGCAGGCCGACGAGCCCCGGGGTACGGGGCAGAGCCCGGCCCTTCACGGGATCATGCCCCGCGCGCGCGCGATGAGCTCGATCTCCGGCTGACGGTTCGCGAGCTCCGCCACGTCCTTGACCGGGAGGAAGCGGGAGACCACACCCGCGCGCGGCACGCGGAGCAGGTGCGGCTCGAGCGCCGCGGTGAGCTCGCCGAGGATGCGCTCGAACTGCACGGCCGGGCGCCCGCCGATCGCCTTCTCGACCTCGACGTACGTCCATTCCATCGGGAGCGAGGCGAGCGCCGCCGCGTCGACGAGGAAGGTGTTCGTGTTGAAGACCGGCACCGTCGCCGCGTCGAAGCCGACCGGGAGGCGGAACATCTCGGTGATGACGGGGCGCCCGTTCCAGCGCACGGGCCCGCCGCCCTTGTCGCTGCCGACCTTGTCGACCAGCTCCACGGTGAGGGGCCGCCGCTGCGCGAGGTGGAGGCCCAGCACCACCGGGTCCACCGTCGCGCCGAGGTTGTCGATGTTGGCGATCCACACCGTCTTCCCGCCCCGCGCGAGGAAGCCGGCGAGCAGCCCGCTCCGTCGCAGCGCGTCCGGCAGATCGCCGTGTCCGGTGGAGTAGACGCTGGGCTCGCCGTGCTCGTCGCGGAAGAGCCCGCCCTCCGGGGTCAGGCGCAGCGAGACGAACTGCTCGAAGGTCGTCAGGTACGCCGGGTCGAGCCGCGCCCCCAGCGCCGCGCGGATCGGCCCCTCCGTCGCCTCGCTGGTCATCATCCAGAGCGGCAGCCGCGCGCCGGAGGCCTTCGAGACGTGCGCGTTCTCGCCGAGGCGAAGGTCGAGGAACGTGTTGCCGGGGAGCGCGTCCACCAGCGCCTTGACGACGCCGCCCATGCGCGTCGCCATCCCCCCCGCGAGAACGCAGAGGGCGACCTCCCCCCGGGCGAGCGCCGCCTGCCCGCGCGCGCGGTGCTCCTCGAACGCGGCCGTCCCTTCGGCGGGCACGTCGGCGAGATCACCCGGGTAGGGCGGCTCCACCTTGCCCGGCAGGCGGTTCCTCCGGTCGCGGTCCTTGCCGATGGTCGCCGCCCACGCCTCGAGCTGCGCAGGGTCGAATCCGCGCGCGTCGAGGCGGCCCCGCAGGGCCCGAGGCAGCGAGGCGAGCTCTCCGTGCAGGTTCACCCTATCGGGGAAAGCACGAGGCGCCCGCCGCCGCAATCAGAAGTGGCAGATCTTCTGGGCGAAGCCCAGGTTCTGGCAGGTGTAGTCCGGGCGGCACTGTGCGTTCGTCAGGCAGACGGACATGCAGACGTTGCCCGAGTTCGGCCCCTCCGGGACGCAGATCGCGAGGGGCCCGCAATCGTTCGCGACGGTCGGGTCGCACCAGTGCGAGCAGTACCCGCTGGGGTACATGTTGTTCACCTGGTCGAGGCAGATCGGGTCGTTGACGGTCGCGCTCGAGACGCACTGGTTGTTCAGCGTGCACGGCGTGCCGATCGCCCCCGTGCCCGGGGTGCAGGCGGGATCCGTCTGGCACTCCGGGTCCTGGCAGTCGATGAGGTTGTTGAAGTTGTTGTCGATGTAGTCGTTGCACTGCGTCTCCGCGAGCATGCACGCGTTCGCGCCGCCGCCGACGCCGACGCACGCGTAGCCCGCGGCGGTGTTGCAGTCCGACGACTGCGCGCAGCCCTGGAGGCACACGCCGTCCTTCGAGAGATCGAGCTGGGTGTAGCAGACGCCCCCGGACGGGCAGGGGTTCGCCGCGTTGCACCACTGCGAGCAGTACCCGCCGGGGAACGCGACCGTATCGAGACAAACCGGGTTGTTCGCGCCGGCGCTGCAGTCGGTGTTCGCGGCGCAGGGCGTGCCCGTCGCGCCCGTGCCGGGCACGCACGCGGGCTTCGACTGGCAGCTCGGGTCGTCGCAGTCCGTGTACCCGTTGCCGTCGTTGTCCTTGAGGTCACTGCAGAGGGACTCGGGCGGAGGCATGCTGACGACGAGGTTGAACGCGCCCTTGTCCGTCGACGTCATGCCTTGCACCATCAGGTAGTAGGTCTGGCCCGCCGTCACCGTGGCGCCGATGCGGATGTTGCCCGCCGCGTTCACCGTGTCGCTGCACACGATCTCGCTGTCGTCCATCTCGCACGACGTCCGGATCGAGACGCTGAACTTCGACCCGCCGCTTTCGTTGACGAGAACGACGGCCAGCGTCCCGCTCATCGTGGGAGTGATCTGGAAGATCTGCTCGTTGCCCGGCATCGACGAGGAGCAGCTCGCGTCGTGCGTGTGCGTGCGGCCCGTGGTGTCGCCGGTGTTGGTGCCGATGCTCGCGGGGAAGGTCGGCATGCACGAGTCGACGCACCCGGTCTTGCCGTTGCACTCGGGATCCGCGCAGTCGACGAGGCCGTCGCCGTTGTCGTCAATGCCGTTCGTGCAGTTCTCGAGCGGCTTGCACTTCTGGGCGATGAAGTTGCAGCACTTGTTGCACGCGAGCGTGCCGCCGCCGAACGGGCCCACGTCCGCGCAGGTCTTCCCGTTGAGGTTCGTCCCGTCGCACTCCTCGCCGGGGTCGATCATCCCGTTCCCGCAGAGCGGTTCGGGCATCCCGCACGCGCCGCTCGTCGTGGACGAGCTGCTGCTCGCGCTGGACGAGCTCGAGCCCGCGCTGGATGCGCCCCCGAAGCCGCCCACGCCGAAGCTGCCGCCCGTGCCGCTGGCGCTCGTGCTGCTCGCGCCGCCCGTGCCCATGCCACCCGTGCCCGAAGAAGAGGACTGGCTGGCGCTCACCGTGGTGGAGGAGACCTGGGTCGTCGACGCCTGGGCGCCGCCCGTCCCCATGGTCGTCCCGTTGTTCCCCGCGGCCCCCGCCGCGCACGCCGCGACCCCGGCCATCGCCCCCAGCACGGTCGCCGCCAACACCCAGCGTGTCTTCATCGTCGTCTCCAAGCAAGTATCCGAGCCCACGTGCCTTGGTGGCCGGTCACGGCGTTCACGTTCACCGATCGCGCGGCGGCGCGTCCCGCCTCCAGCGCCCGCGGCAAGCACAGGCGGCCGTACTCTCGGCCATGGGGCACGTCGCGTCAACCTGCGGGATTTTGGCCCGGCGACGTGCCCCATAGTAACCCTCTGCCGCGATGAGCACGAGCATCCAACGGTTTGCGTGTGTGCTGTCCCTGGCGCTCGGCGGCCTCTCCGGGCTGTGCGCGCTGTCCGGCTGCGCAGCGTTCGACAAGGGGCACCTCGACCCACGCGTGGCGGCGCAGGTCCAGGTCTCGAAGGCGGAGCCGCCCCCCGGCTGCCAGCCCCTGGGCGAGGTCAAGGGGAGCGCGCCGCTCGGTGAGCTGGCCGACGCGCACACCGACGTGCTGCGCAACGCCGTGCTGCACGGCGGCAACTACGTGTCCGTCGACCTGGTTGAGCGCCCCGTCGTCCTCGGCCTCGGCAGCTACGAGATCCGCGGGCGGCTGTTCGCGTGCCCGACGACGCGCGGGCCCAGCGCCCCGGAGCCGCAGGCCGCGCTCCCCGTCCGCGCGCCGGCCTCGCCCGAGGCCGGCCTCCCTCGCCCCTGCGATCCGGAGTGCGCGACCGGCTTCACCTGCCAGCTCGGCGCGTGCATCGCCGCGCCCGCGCAGCAGGCGGCCGGGCCGGCGAACTGATTTCATGACGATCGCCGCCGCCGATCCCCATCCGCACGCGGCCGCGATGGCCCACCTCTCGGCCGCGGACGAGCGCGTGGCGGCGCTCGTCGCCCGCGTGGGCCCCTGCCGCCTCGGGCTGCACACCACCGGCGCGTTCGGCAAGCAGGAGCTGTTCGGCGCGCTCGTCGAGGCGATCGTCAGCCAGCAGCTCTCGCCCAAGGCGGCGGACACGATCTTCGCCCGCGTGCGCGCGCTCACCAGCGCGGCGCTGGCGCCGGAGGGCCTGCTCGCGCTCCCGGAGGAGCGGCTCCGCGGCGCGGGCCTCTCGGGGGCCAAGACGCGCAGCGTGCGCGACCTCGCGGAGCACGTGGCGCGCGGGGATCTCGCGCTCGAGGGCCTCCCTTCCCTGGACGACGAGGCGGTCATCGCCGCGCTCACGCGCGTGCGCGGCATCGGCCGCTGGACGGCCGAGATGGTGCTGATCTTCCAGCTCGGCCGGCCCGACGTGCTCCCGGTGGGCGACCTCGGCGTGCAGAAGGGGTTCCAGAAGCTGTTCGGGCTGCGCAAGCTCCCGACGTCGGAGCGGATGGTGAAGCTGGCGAAGCCGTTCCGGCCTCACCGATCGGTCCTGAGCTGGTACCTCTGGCGGGTGAACGAGGAGCGGTAAAGCCCGGGCCTTTTGCGTTTGCGAGCGGGCGCGCGCCGCGCCACGGTGCCGGCCGTGAGCCACTCCCTGCCCGCGGCGGGCCTGCCGTGCGACGCCGCGCAGTGGCTCGCGCTCGCGCTCGCGCTCGTCGTGATGGCCGGCGCGCCGGCGCTCGTGCGCCCCTGGTCGCGCCCCCGCCGCCCGGTGGCGATCCTCGCGACGGTCGCGGCCGCGCTCTCCGCCGGCTACGTCGCGGTCTACCTCCGCGGCGGCCCGCGCATCATCGACGCGACCAGCTACTACCTGGAGGCGCGGGCGCTCTCCGCGGGCCTCCTCTCCTTCCCGCTCCCGGCCCCGGAGCCCAGCGTCCTCGGCCGCTTCCTCGTGCGCCACGCCGAGGCCGGCGCCGCGCGCGCGGCCGTCATCTTCCCGCCCGGATACCCCGCCGTCCTGGCGCTCGGCTTCCTCGCCCGCGCCCCGCTCGCGGTCGGCCCCGTGATCGCCGCGGCGATCGCGGCGGCGACGTTCGACCTCGGCGACCGGATCGCGCGCGGCCTCCGCCTCCCGGCCGCGCCCTCCGCGGCGCAGATCGCGATCCTGCTCTCCGTCGTGTGCGCGGCGCTGCGGTACCACACCGCGGACACGATGTCGCACGGCCTCGCCGCGCTCTGCTTCGTCTCTGCCCTCGCCCTCGTCCTCCGCGCCGCAGACGCAGGGCGCGCGCGCAGGGCCGCGCTCCTCGCGGCGGGCGCCGGGCTCGCGGCCGGCCTGCTCTTCGCCACCCGCCCCGTGAGCACCCTCGCGCTCGCCGCCGCGCTGGCCTTCATCCTCGCCCGCGATCCCCCGGCGCGCGCGGCCGCGCGGCGCCTCGTCCCCGCGCTCTTGCTCGGCGCCCTCCCCGGGGCCCTGCTCTTCCTCGCCCACCAGCGCGCCGCCACCGGCGCGTGGGGCGCCTCCTCGCAGCGCCTCTACTATGCGCTCGGCGACGGCCCGCCCGGGTGCTTCCGCTACGGCTTCGGCGCGGGCATCGGCTGCGTGGGCGAGCACGGCGACTTCGTGCGCGCGCACCTCGCCGGCGGCTACGGCCTGCTCGCCGCGGCGGGCACCACCCTGCGCAGGCTGAAGGCCCACCTCGTCGACCCGGCCAACCTCGAGCCGCTCGCGCTCCTCGTCCCCGCCGGCGCCTTCGTCGCGCGCGGCAGCGCGCGCGGGCGAGCGCTGGGGGTCGCGACGATCGCGCAGATCCTGGCGTACGCGCCCTTCTACTTCGACGGCAACTACCCGGGCGGCGGCGGCCGCTTCTTCTGCGACCTGCTCCCGGTCGAGCACGTCCTCGCCGCGATCGCCGTCGTGGCCTTCGCGGCGCGGAGACGAGCGCCCGAGCGCTGGGCCGCCGGCGCCGTCGCGCTCGCGCTCGCCGGCTTCGCCTTCCGCGCCGGGCTCGACCATGCCTCGCTGCGGGACCGCGACGGCGGGCGCCCCTTCTTCGAGCCGGCCGAGCTCGCGCGCGCGGGCGTCACGCGTGGCCTCGTCTTCCTCGACAGCGACCACGGCTTCGACCTCGCGTACGACCCGGCCGCCCGCCCCGGCGGCGTCGAGGTCGCGCGCTTCCACGGCGACGCCCTCGATCGCATGACCTGGGAGGCGCGCGGCCGCCCGCCCGCCTACCGCTACCGGGTTGTCATCCCCGAGGGAGGCGGCCCCGCGTCGGTCGCGCTCGAGCCCCTCGTGTTCCCGCCCGTCGCCGACCGCCCGCAGGTCATCGAGGGCGAGTCGCTCTGGCCGGCGATCGAGCAACGCGGCGGCTACGCGCTCCCCGAGTGGGCGGCGGGTACGTGCGCCTCGGCGGGCCGCATCCTGGCGCTCCACCACGAAGCCGCGCTCGCGGAAGCCGCGCCTGCGGCGGTCACGCTCACGCTGCCCGCGCGCTGGCTCGCGGGCCGCTCGGTCACGCCGCGCGTCGCCGCCTCCGGGGGCGCCCGGGGCACGATTGAGATTCGCGGGCCGCCGCCTGGACTTCGCCGCGCCGGGCCCGCCCGCCGCCGTCACGTGCCTGGACCTGCCGCCGATCGCGATACCCGCCGGGGCCGAGCGCGTGGAGCTGATCCTCCGCGCAGAGGCTGGAAGCCCGGGCGGCCTCGTGGCGCTGGACGCACTCCGCTTCTAGGGCACATTGCGTGCCCGCTCTCCTGCCCGCTTTTGTGCCAGCTTTCGCACCAGCTCACGTTCCGCTTCCGTGCCCGCTTACGTCCCTGCCTCCTGGGCATGCCGGTCCGCCCAACCGGCGCGAAAACGATTGACCGCGTTCGATGCAACATGCGATTTTCATGAGAGTTTCGGATGGCCCCGGCAGGGGGGGCAGGGAGCTGGGGAGATGACCAAGAGCGAGCTCATCGACGCGATCGCCGGACGCGGCGAGCTCACCAAGGCCCGTGCCGAGCTGGTGGTCAACTGCGTCTTCGACGCGATGACGGAGGCGCTCCAGCGCGGCGAAGGGATCGAGATCCGGGGCTTCGGCAGCTTCACCGTGCGCCCCTACAAGCCCTACAACGGCAGGAACCCGCGGACGGGCCAGCCCGTGCCGGTCCCCGCGAAGCGCTTGCCCTTCTTCAAGGTCGGCAAGGACTTGAAGGAGCTGGTGAACAACAGCCGCGACTTCGCCATCTCCGGTGGGGACGACGGCGACGACGACGAGTAGTGTCGGGCTCGATCAACCGTCGCAACCTCCTCGTGACGTTGGCCGCCGCGCTCGCGGGCTGCGGGGGCGCGCCTCCACCTGCCCCGCCCGCGACGGCCGCCGCCAAGCCCCTCCCGCCGCTGCGCCTCGGCGAGCTCACCTCCCTGCTCCCGCTCGCGCACCTGCGCTGGGCGATCCTCGTGAAGCCCCGCGAGATCGCCGCCATCCCCTGGCTCATCCCGCCCATCGCGCGCGTCGCGCCCGAGGAGAACCTCGCCCGCTTCGCCGCGTCCAAGGGCTTCGACCTCCGGCAGATCCAGGAGGCGGCGGTGGCGACGTACGCCGACGAGGGGGGTGATGCGACGCTCTACCTCGTCCGGCACAACGTCGACCCGATCGTGGTCGAGCGCCTCTTCCGCAAGCGGATCGTCGACGGCGAGCACCGCGTCGTCGAGCGCCCGGATCTCGTCCGGGTGTCGGGCAAGATCGGCACAACGGAGGAGACGCTCGTGATCGCAGGGCGCGACGTCGCGGCGTACCAGGTCGGCGGCTCCCCCTCGCGGGGCCCGGCGCGCATCGCGGCGCTGTACGCGGAGGGCAAGCTCTCGCGATCGCCCACCCTCTTCGCGGAGGATCCGATCAAGGCCCTCGACGCGCGCCTCGGCCAGGCCCCGCTGCGCGCATTCGCGATCGGGCCCTTCGAGGGCGAGCTCTCGCGCGCGGCGCGGGGGCTCTGCGCGGGCGCGACGGCGATCGGCGGCACCGTCCGGCCGAGCGCGCGGGAGGGCCTGCTCGTGGTGATCGCGGTGACGGGGGACTTCTCGCGGAGCGGCGAGGCCGCCTCGCACGAGCTGACGGTGGCGTGGGAGGATCTGGCGCGCGGCACCTTCGGGCACCTCCTGGGCCTCGACGAGCCGATCGAGAAGCCACTCGCCACGCACGCGCCGGACGCCGTGGCCGTCGCGATCGAGATCGACCCGGGCCGGCTCGCCAAGGGGCTCGCCATGGCGACGAGCGCTCAGATCGACGCGATCATGCGCTGAGCGGCGATCAGCGCCGCCCCTTGAACCCCATCATCTGCTGGACGACCGCCTCGCTCTCCTCGGCGATCGCGCCCTGCTCGGCGGCGCGGTCCGCGCAGTCCTCGCACATCTTCTTCTTCTTGCCCGCCACCTTCACGGTCTTGAGCTCGTCCGCTTCGCTCCCGCACTCTTTGCAAGTCGCCATCGTCCACTCCTCGACCCCGGCCGGGGACTTGGCCTCGGCGGAGCGCTCATTCTACCGTTTTGTGGCGCCTGCTGGAGCAGGCGTCGAGCGTCCGCCGCACCGTGGCGGAGAGAGAGGGGCAGGCATATGGAGCGACGCATGTCCTCGCGTGCGCAGGTGGACGTACCCGTCTGCGCCCTGGTCGACGGGTTCCGCCATGCGTGCAGGGCGTTCGATTTGTCGCCGACGGGGATGGCCCTCGAGCGCACGCGCGCGCTCGCCGCGCGGCACCTCCCGCAGGTGAGCCCGTTCGAGATTCACCTCCCCGGCGCGCGCCTCATCCGGGCCCGCGCCCGTCCGGTCTGGGACAAGGACCGGATCCTGGCGGTGAAGTTCGTGGCGATGAACGACGCCGACCGGCTGACGATTGCGGAGCTCCTGGACTGGAAGGTGAAGCTCCGCGAGACGCTGCACTGATGGCCGGCGGGCGCGCCGCGCCTCGTCAGTCCGTCGCCTTCGGCCCCTGGGCCTTGCTCGCGGAGAGGGCGGCCTGCGCGGCGGCGAGGCGGGCGATGGGGACGCGGAACGGGGAGCACGACACGTAGTCGAGCCCGACCTCGTTCGAAGAAGTGGACCGAGGTGGGGTCGCCCCCGTGCTCGCCGCAGATGCCGAGCTTGATCCCGGGCCGCGCGGCGCGGCCGCGCTCCTTCGCCATCCGCACCAGCGCGCCGACGCCGGCGACGTCGATCGACTGGAACGGGTCCTTCGCGAAGATGCCGGCCTCCACGTACGCGCCCAGGAACTTGCCGGCGTCGTCGCGCGAGATGCCGAGCGTGGTCTGCGTCAGATCGTTGGTGCCGAAGCTGAAGAACTCCGCCGTCTGAGCGCCAGCTCGCCGGCCATGAGGGCCGCGCGGGGCAGCTCGATCATCGTCCCGTAGGGGACCTCGAGCGTGCGCCTCTTCTCGGCGAAGACCTTCTGCTTCACCTTCTCGATGCTCGCCTGGATGATGTCGAGCTCGCTTCCGGCGTCATCGCGAGCGGGATCATGATCTCCGGCTCGACGTCGATGCCCTCGGCGGCGACGTCGCACGCCGCCTCCAGGATGGCGCGCGCCTGCATCTCGTAGATCTCGGGGAAGGTGATGGCGAGGCGGCAGCCGCGGTGGCCGAGCATGGGGTTGAACTCGTGCGAGCTCCTCGTTCTTCCGGGCGAGCGCGGCGACGGGGACGCCCATGGTCCGCGCGAGCGCCTCGAGCGTCGCCGGGTCCTCCGGGAGGAACTCGTGGAGCGGCGGGTCGAGGAGGCGGATGGTGACCGGGCAGGCCCGCCATCGCGCGGAAGATGCCTTTGAAGTCCTCGCGCTGGAAGGGGAGGATCTTGTCGAGCGCGTGGCGGCGCGCGGCGTCGGACCGGCGAGGATCATCTCCCGCACGGCGGCGATGCGCTCCTCCTCGAAGAACATGTGCTCCGTCCGGCAGAGCCCGATGCCCTCGGCGCCGAAGTTGCGCGCCGTGCGGGCGTCGAGCGGGGTGTCGGCGTTGGCGCGGACGCGGAGGCGGCGGACCTTGTCGGCCCAGCACCATCAGCTCGCCGAACTCGCCGCTCAGCGCGGCGGGCACCGTCGGCACCGCGCCGAGGAAGACCTGCCCGCTGCCGCCGTCGAGGGTGATCGTGTCGCCCGCCTTCACCGTCACGACCTCCGACGGGTGGCCGGTGGCGTCGTAGATGGTCACCGCCATCGACTGGTGCTCCTGGCTCACGCTGACCGCGGAGCAGCCGGCGACGCAGCTCTTGCCCATCCCGCGCGCGACGACGGCCGCGTGGCTCGTCATGCCGCCGCGGGCCGTCAGGATGCCGCGCGCCGCCTTCATCCCGTGGATGTCCTCCGGCGACGTCTCCGCGCGCACCAGGATGACCGCCTTGCCCTGGCCCGGCGCGCCGCTCGGCCTCGTCCGCCGTGAAGACCACGGCGCCGCTCGCCGCGCCCGGGCTCGCCGGCAGGCCGCGGGCGAGGAGCCTCTTGGGCGCGGACGGGTCGATGCTCGGGTGGAGGAGCTGGTCGATGGACGCCCGGGATCGACGCGGAGGACGGCCTCGCTCCTCGGTGATGAGCCCCTCCTTGACCATCTCGACGGCGATGCGCACGGCGGCGCGCCCCGTGCGCTTCCCGGTCCGGCACTGGAGCATGTAGAGCTTGCCGGCCTGGATGGTGAACTCGATGTCCTGCATGTCGCGGAAGTGCTTCTCGAGCTTCTGGTAGATCCCGACCAGCTCCGCGTAGCAGGCGGGCATGACCACCTCGAGCGCGTTCCGGTCGTCGCCGCGCGCCCTTGGCGACGGCGACGTGCGGGCGTGCGCACGCCGGCCACGACGTCCTCGCCCTGCGCGTTGGGGAGCCACTCGCCGAAGAAGCGCCGCTCGCCCGTCGAGGGATCGCGGGTGAACGCGACGCCGGTGGCCGAGTCGTCGCCCATGTTGCCGAAGACCATCGCCTGCACGTTGCACGCGGTGCCCCAGCTCTCGGGGATGTCGTGCATGCCGCGGTAGACCTTGGCGCGCGGGTTGTACCAGCTCCTGAAGACGGCGCCGATCGCGCCCCGGAGCTGCTCGTACGGGTCGTCCGGGAAGGGGGCGCCCGTCGACCTCCGACGACGATGCGCTTCTGCTCGGCGATGAGCGCCTCGAGCGAGGCCTCGTCGAGCTGCGAGTCGGGGAGCTTGCGCTCCAGCTCGGCGGCGTTGAGGCGGGAGGTGTCGATGCCGCGCGCCGCCGCGGCCTTCTGGCGGGCGCGCGCGAGCGCGGGCTCGAAGCGCTGGCGGTCGATGCCGAGCACGACGCTCGAGTAGATGCCGATGAAGCGGCGGTAGGCGTCGAGGGCGAAGCGGCGGTTCTGCGTCTTCTTCGGCGAGGCCGGCGACGATCGCCTCGTTCAGGCCCAGGTTGAGGATGGTGTCCATCATCCCGGGCATCGAGGCCCGCGCGCCCGATCGCACCGAGACGAGCAGCGGCGCGTCCGCGTCGCCGAAGCGCGAGCCCACGATCTCGCCGACGCGGGCGAGCGTGGCCCGCACCTCGTCCTCGAGAGCCGCGGCCAGGCTGCCTCGCCCGCGGCGAAGAAGCCGTTGCAGACCTCGGTGGTGAGGGTGAAGCCCGGCGGCACGGGGATGCCCAGGCGGCTCATCTCGGCGAGGCCCGCGCCCTTGCCGCCGAGCAGGTCCTTCATGGTCGCGTCGCCGTCGGCCTTCCCCGAGCCGAAGAAGTAGATCTGCTTTCGCTCATGTACACTCTCCCGCGCCGGGAACCGAGCCCGGTGCCCCCGTCAGCTGACGTCCGACTGCGCGGAGGGATCCAGGCTCCGCCCGCCGGAGTCAGGGGTGCGCGGCGCGAGGCGACGATCTTCTGGAACTCCGGGTCGTCCCTTAGCGAGGCGAAGCCCGGATCGCTTGGCGATCTGGTCGGGGTTCGGCAGCTTGCGGCGCACGGCGTCCGACGAGCTCGCTCCAGCGCCTTCTTGCTTGTCGCCGCTCCGCGCCGCGACGAGCGCGAGGCCGTAGGGGCAGGAGGCGGCGCCCGGGATGGCCGCGCAGATGTGCCGGAAGGTCAGCTCCGCCTCCTGGGCCTTGCCGGCGGCCAGGTAGATGGTGCCGAGCGAGTAGAGCACCGGCTCCTCGTCGCCGCGGACGGTGGGCCGGCGGCCTCGGCGTGGCGGACGGCGCACGCGAGATCGCCGAGCTCGAGGCAGGTCTTGGCCAGGTTCAGGTGCGGAGCTCGAGTCCTTGTGGTTGAGGCTGACGAGCGCCTCGAAGTGCGTGCGCGCGGCGGGCCAGTCCTTCTGCCGCGAGGCGATCATGGCGAGGCCGAGGTGCGCCTCGGCGAGGGGCGCGGCTCCTCGCCCGCGCGGAGCCGGCGAGGGCGGCCTGGTAGGCGACGCGCGCCTCGTCGAGGCGGTCGAGCTCGAAGAGCGCCTTGCCCCGCAGGATGAGGAGCGGGACGTTGCCCTTCTTGTCGGCGAGGCCGTCCGTCGCACTCCTCGAGCGCCGACGTGGCGTCGCCCCCCCGGAGGAAGGCGTTGGCCCGCACCCGGTGCTCCGCGGCCTGATCGACGCAGGCCCCGAGCAGCAGGAGCGGCACGGCGAGGAGCGCGCGCGGCCACGAGGGAGACAGGCGAAGCGGGGGCGGCATCGCGCGGCGGTCTAGTGCCGGGGAGAGCCCGGTCAACCGACGCGGCGGCCTACCGGCGCGCTACCCCGGCACGGCGCGTCATCGCCGCCGGGCGCTCGCCACGGGGAGGCTCCGGCGATAGCTTGGAGGGGGAGGAGTGCCGCGTTGGGCGACCCGAACTACATCAGCCCCGAAGGCGCCAGGAAGCTCTCGGAGGCAGTCCGCCTCCGGACGGTCGAGCGGCCTCGGACGGTCCAGGAGGTCGCCGACGCCGCGGCCCAGGGCGACCGCTCGGAGAACGCCGAGTACATCTACGGCAAGAAGCGCCTGCGGGAGATCGACCGCCGCCTCAACTACCTCGCCAAGCGCCTCGACAACGCGGTCCTCGTCGACCCCCGCGAGCAGCGCGGCGACAAGGTCTTCTTCGGGGCGACCGTCGATTTGGAGGACGAGTCGGGCACCCGCACGACGTACGTCATCGTGGGGGAGGACGAGACCAACAGCGCCGCGGGGCGCATCAGCTGGCGCTCCCCGGTCGGCCGCGCCCTCCTCGGCAAGCGCGCCGGCGACGTGGTGCTGGTGCGGAGGCCCGCGGGTGAGGTCGAGATCGAGATCCTGGCGGTTCGCTACGGGTGAGGGCCGCCTCGCTTCGAGCGCAGGACACGTCGCTTCGACGGAGCCGTCCTTCGCTTCGAGGGAGGCTCGTGTCGCCTCGAAGGCTGGGTCCGTCGAGGCGACGGGGGCACGGCTCACCGCGAGGGAAGGGTCCGTCGCGGTGACAGGGGCACGCCTCACCGCGAGGGAAGGGTCCGTCGCGGTGACAGGGGCACGTCTCACCGCGAGGGAGGGGTCCGTCGCGGTGACGGGGGCACGTCTCACCGCGAGGGAGGGGTCCGTCGCGGTGACGGGGGCACGTCTCACCGCGAGGGAGGGGTCCGTCGCGGTGACGGGGGCACGTCTCACCGCGAGGGAAGGGTCCGTCGCGGTGACGGGGGCACGTCTCACCGCGAGGGAAGGGTCCGTCGCGGTGACGGGGGCACGTCTCACCGCGAGGGAAGGGTCCGTCGCGGTGACGGGGGCACGTCTCACCGCGAGGGAGGGGTCCGTCGCGGTGACGAGGGCACGTCTCACCGCGAGGCTCGGGGTCTTTTGCAACACCCGTGCAAACGACCGAAAGCAAAAGCGAATTCTCGTCCGCCCATGGTAAACGGCGCCTCCGACACCCTCCGCGCCCTGGTGGCACGACGTCTGGAGCGCGGCACGACGTCCCGCCTGGCCGGTTTTGCCTCGATGGCCTGGGCAGCCTGGAGCGCCCACGCGGTCGCCCGCCCCCTCCGGCTCCCCCGCGGGGTGCAGGTAATCGGGGTAGGCGGCGCGGTACTCGGTGGGGCAGGGAAGACGCCGGTCGCGATCGCGCTGGCGCGGGCGCTCGCGGATCGACGGGAGCGGGTGGCGCTGGTGGGGCATGCGTACCGGGCCCGGCCGGAGGGGCCGCGGGTGGTTCAGCCCGGGGATGCCGTCGCGCGGGTAGGCGACGATGCGCTCGCCGCCGCGCGGCTCCTCGGGGGAGCGGCCGCGGTGGTGGTGGGGCCGACGCGGCAGGCGGCGATCGACCATGCCGCGGCGCTGGGGCACCGCGTCATCGTGGTGGACGGCCTCCTCCAGGCGGCCCCCGAGCGCCTCGCCGCCTCCGTCCTGGTGCTGGACGCCCTGGCGCCCTGGGGATCCGGCGCGTGTCCCCCGGCGGGCGACCTCCGCGCGCCGCGCCCCGCGCTCCTCGCCGCGGCGGACCTCGTGGGCGCGATCCAGCCGGAGGGCACCGTCCCCGACCCCTCCCTCCCCCCTTCGATCCCGATCCCGAGCCGCCTCGCCGGCGCCATCGCCCCCGCCGGCGAGCGCGTCCCGCTGACCCGGCTCGCCGGCCTGCGGGTCGGCCTCGTGCTCGCGATGGCCCGGCCGGACCGGATCGTCGAAGCGCTCGCCCGCGCCGGGGTGCGGCCCCAGGTCACCGTGCGCCTCGCCGATCACGCGACGCCGGACGCGTCCGCGATGCGGGCGGCGACGGTGGAGGCGTGGCTCGCGACGGCACGGTGCGCCACCAAGCTGCCGGACGACAATCGGGCCCGCGCCCGTGCTGGCGCTGGATCACCGGGTCGACGTGGCGGCAC
This sequence comes from uncultured delta proteobacterium, assembly GCA_963827955.1. Classification (GTDB taxonomy): domain Bacteria; phylum Myxococcota_A; class Polyangia; order Polyangiales; family Polyangiaceae; genus CAWHDJ01. Next base: position 140,186 of record CAWHDJ010000021.1, read on the forward strand.
TGGCGGACCGGCTCGTCACGGGAGGCTGGGGGACCAGCGGGGGCCCGTGCTAGGGTACCCGCCCATGATGGGTCTACGAAGACTCGGGGTCGTCATCGCGGCCGGCGTTCTGTGCATCGCCCCGCTCGCTGGGTGCGGCGGATCGGACGCACCGAAGCTCGCCAAGGTCGAGGCCGGCGACATGCCGAGCGGCGCGAAGTGGGACGGGGTCTGGTTCAACGAGCTGTACGGGTACCTGCACCTCATCAACAAGGGCGGCCACATCAAGGGTAGATGGGAGCGCCCGCACAAGGACAGGTGGGGCGAGATCGAGGGCGACGTTCAGGGCGACCTCTTCAAGTTCACCTGGACCGAGTACACGCGCGGCCTCGTCGGCCCCAACGCGAAGCACGCCGGCAAGGGGTACTTCAAGTACAAGCGGCCCGAGGGGGCGAACGTCGACGACCAGATCGTCGGCCAGCGCGGCGCGGGCGACGACGAGGTGGGCGACCCCTGGGAGGCCGTCAAGCAGCGCAACATCCCGCCCAACCCGGACTCGATCATGGGCTCCGGCTCCGGCGACGTCGGCGGCGGCGACTGGGACTCCGACAGCAAGGAAAAGGGCAAGCCCGAGGCGCCGGCCCCTCCCTGAAGCGAAGACATGACGCAAGCGCAACCCCGAGGCATCCAGTTCCGCGAGCCGCCCATCTTCGAGCGCGGCGCGCCCGGGCGCTCCGGCGCCTCCCTCCCCCCGCTCGACGTCCCGGCGGTGGAGCCGGAGGCGCGCTTCGGCGCGCTCGCGCGCAAGGAGGCCGCCGGCCTCCCCGAGGTGAGCGAGCCGGAGGCGTTCCGCCACTTCGTCCGCCTCTCGCAGTGGAATTTCTGCATCGACTCGCAGCTCTATCCGCTCGGGTCGTGCACGATGAAATACAACCCCAAGATCAACGAGTGGGCCGCGAGGATCCCGGGGTTCCTGCGGCTGCACCCGATGACGCCGGACGCGCTGGCGCAGGGGTCGCTCGAGATCATGTGGAAGCTCGGGCAGATGCTCTGCGAGGTGAGCGGCATGGACGGCTGCTCGCTCCAGCCCTCCGCGGGCGCGCAGGGCGAGCTCGTGGGGCTCATGATGATGCGCGCGTACCACGCGTCGCAGGGCCGCTCGCCGAAGAAGGTCCTCATCCCGGAGAGCGCCCACGGGACGAACCCGGCGAGCTGCACGCTGAACGGCCTCGTCGCCGTGAAGATCGAGAAGAACGCCGAGGGCATCGTCCGGCCGGAGGAGGTGCTCCGCGCGATCGAGCGCGAGGCCGCGGGCGGGGACCTCTGCGGGCTGATGATCACGAACCCGAACACGCTCGGGGTCTACGAGACGCACCTGCCCGAGATCGTGAAGCTCATCCACGACAAGGGCGGGCTCGTCTACGGCGACGGCGCCAACACGAACGCGATCATGGGCGCGGCGCGGCCGGGCGACGTGGGGATGGACGTCATCCACATCAACCTGCACAAGACCTTCACCACCCCGCACGGCGGCGGCGGCCCCGGCTCCGGCCCGGTCTGCTTCAAGAAGCACCTCGACCCGTTCCAGCCCGCGCCCGTCGTGGTGAGGCGCGAGGGCGGGTACGCGCTCGACCACGACCGCCCCCAGAGCGTCGGCCGGGTGCGCGCGTTCCAGGGCAACTTCGGCATGTTCGTCCGCGCGTACACGTACATCCGGGAGATGGGCGGGGAGGGGCTCACCCAGGCGAGCGCCCTCGCCGTCCTCAACGCGCGCTACCTCTGGGCCCGGCTGAAGGGGCACTACGCGGCCCCGATCGACCGGCCCTGCATGCACGAGGTCGTGCTCTCCGACACGCAGCTCGAGAAGGAGACGGGGGTGAAGACGCTCGACGTGGCCAAGCGGCTGCTCGACTACGGCTTCCACGCCCCCACCGTCTACTTCCCCCTCGTGGTGCCCGGCGCGCTCATGATCGAGCCGACCGAGACCGAGACGAAGGAGACGCTCGACGAGTTCGTGGGCGCGATGCTCGCAATCCTGGCCGAGGCGCGCGAGACGCCGGAGCTGGTCAAGGAGGCCCCCCACAGCTCCGTGGTCGGCCGGCTGGACGAGGCGCGCGCCGCGCGGCAGCCCCGGCTGCGCTGGTCGAAAGAGTAGGATTCCTTCCACGCCCCCCCGCTCGCCCCCATTCGCTGCGTAGAATTCGCGGACCGGGGGCCGGCGTGCTTAGAATGGGGGTACCCTTCCCCAGGGACGTGCGGCAGTGGCTCGAACCATCGAGAGCGTCGGCGACATCGAGACGATCTGCAAGACCGACCCGGCCAAGGCAGGCGAGGAGATCCGTCTCGTCTTCCACTCCGAGGACGACGCGGATCCACCGTTCACCGTCCGGATCAAGTCCCCGGAGGGCAAGGTGATCGTCGAGCGCGTGATCCGCGAGCTTCCCACGGGCAAGCCGCAGAGCGCGCCGCCCGTGTCGTTCACCGCCTCGTCGGCAGGCGAGTACAAGGTGGAGATCAAGCAGATCAAGGGAAAGCTGAAGGGCAACGCGGTCCTCCGCGTGGCCCCCTGACGCCCGTCACCCCGAGCTAGGCGTCCGGCTCGGGCTTCAGCTCCACGGGCCCCCCGCCGAGCCCCACGACGAGGTTCCGCGCCTCGGTCATCGTCTCCTTCAGCTTCGGGAACTTCTCGCGCCGGATCGCCTCGTCGAGCAGGGCCGGGGCGGGGCCGCCATCGTGCGCGACCATGACGGCGACGCTCAGGGCCACCACCGCGTCGTGGCGCACCACCGGGTCGGGGGAGGCCAGGTGGAGGAGGAAGAGGTCGCTCCAGTCCTCGTCCCAGGCCACGACCATGTGCGCCAGCGTGCGGAGCGCCTTGGGCGCCTCCGGAATCCTTCACGTCGAGGGCGGTGCCGAGGAGGGTGGACTGGGCGTAGAAGCCGGTCCTGTCGAGGACGTCGGCGAGGATGGCCGGCGCCTCGGGCCCGGCGGCCTCGACCATCGCCACGTCGAGGTCGGGGTTGTCGAGCGTGACCAGCGACGCCTTTCCCTGCTCGTCCGCGTAGCGGGCGGCGCCGGCCTCCTCCCCCTCGCAGCGGAGGCCCTTGGCCAGCGCCACGCCGCGCACGGCGGTGGGGCCCTCCTCACGCGGGAGGGCGTAGATCCAGCGTGCGCGCTCCGTCATCGCCTCGAGCAAGGCGCGGGCGCGGCCCTTGAGGGCGGTCTCGGTGGGGCGGGGCATGGCGGGTGGTTGGCCGTCTAGCACGAGGCCGGCGCCGCGGGGCGGGGCGGCGTCGATTTCGGGAATAGCGAGGCCCCCCCGGTTGTACGGGCGCCGTGAGGCTTGCTATGGGAGGCGGCCCCCAGCACCGAGGTTCCCTTAGACCATGCACGACGTCCGCGCGCTGAACGAGCTCGTCGCGAAAGAGAGCGCCTTCACCGATACGCTCATCAACGAGGTAGGCAAGGTCATCGTCGGGCAGACCTACATGCTCGAGCGAATCCTGATCGGCCTGCTCACGGGCGGCCACGTCCTCCTCGAAGGGCGTGCCCGGGCTCGCCAAGACGCTGACGGTGCGGACGCTCTGCGACTGTATCAACGCGAAGTTCGCGCGGGTCCAGTTCACGCCCGACCTGCTCCCCGGCCGACCTGATCGGCACGATGATCTACAACCACCAGAAGGGCGAGTTCACCTCCAAGCTCGGGCCGATCTTCGCCAACCTCGTGCTCGCCGACGAGATCAACCGCGCCCCGGCCAAGGTGCAGAGCGCGCTGCTCGAGGCGATGCAGGAGCGGCAGGTCACCATCGGGGACACGACGTACCCGCTGCCGGACCCGTTCGTGGTCATGGCGACGCAGAACCCGATCGAGCAGGAGGGCACCTACCGCCTGCCCGAGGCGCAGGTCGACCGCTTCATGCTCATGGTGAAGGTCGGCTACCCCACGCGGGCGGAGGAGCGGCAGATCATCGACCGCACGACGGGCATCATGACCCCGAGCGCGAGCAAGGTGATCGAGCCCGAGCAGCTCGTCTCGGCGCGGCGCGTGGTGCGCGACGTCTACATGGACGATCGCGTGAAGGACTACATCGTCGACGTGGTGTTCGCGACGCGCGAGCCCACCCGCAAGGGGATGAAGGACTCGGCCCCCTCATCGAGTACGGCGCCAGCCCGCGCGCCTCGATCGCGCTCGCCCTCGCGGCGCGGGCGCACGCCTTCCTCCGCCACCGCGGCTACGTGACGCCGGAGGACGTCAAGGCCATCGGGCCCGACGTGCTCCGCCACCGCGTCGTGCTCACCTACGAGGCCGAGGCCGAGGAGGTGACGAGCGAGCAGATCGTCCGCCGGGTCTTCGAGGTGGTCGAGGTGCCGTGAAGCCTGCGGCCGAAGAGAAGAGGCGCGTCGAAGCCGCTGCCGCCGGAGCTGCTCAAGCAGCTCCGGGGGATCGAGATCCGGACGCAGCGGCTCGCCAACGAGCAGCTCTCGGGGAGCTACTCGTCCGTCTTCAAGGGCCAGGGCCTGAGCTTCCGCGAGGTGCGGGCCTACAACCCGGGCGACGACGTCCGCGTGGATCGACTGGAACGTCTCGGCGCGGATGAGCGAGCCCTTCGTCAAGGTGTTCGTCGAAGAGCGCGAGATGACGGTGATGCTCGTCTGCGACATGTCCCAGAGCGAGCAGTGGGGGACGCGCCGCGCCTCCAAGGCCCGGGTCGCCGCCGAGATCGGCGCGCTCTGCGCCTTCAGCGCCATCAAGAACAACGATCGCGTCGGCCTCATCCTGGGCACCGAGGTGGTCGAGAAGCTCGTGCCGCCGGAGAAGGGCGAGAAGCACGTGGTCCGGGTGATCCGCGAGATCCTCGGCTACGAGCCGCGCTACACCGGGACCAACCTCAAGCTCCTGCTGGAGACGCTCTCCAAGGTCGCCAAGCGCCGCAGCGTCGCCTTCGTGGTGAGCGACTTCTTCGCCGACGGCTACGAGCGGGCCCTCTCGCTCGCCTCGGCCAAGCACGACGTCATCCCCGTGATGCTCGTCGACCCGCGCGACGAGGAGCTGCCCGACGTGGGGCTCGCGACGTTCGAGGACCTGGAGACGGGCGCGGAGGTGGTGGTCGACACGTCGGACCCGCGCGTGCGGGAGCACTACAAGAAGACGATGCGCGCCACGGTGCGGGCGAAGAAGGCGCTCTTCAACAAGCTGGCGCTCGACTCGGTGACGGTGCGCACGGACCAGAGCTTCGTCGGGCCAATCCGCGATCTGTTCGCGAAGCGCGCGCGGAGGATGCGGCGGTGAAGAGGCTCGGCCCCGCCGTCGCCGCCGGTGTCCTCCTCGTCGCAGGCGCGGCGCTCGCGCTGCCTGCGCCGCGGGCGCGGCCGCACGGCGGCGCTCCGCATGCGGGCGCGCGGGACGCGGGGACAGAGGACGCGAGCGTGCTCGACGCGAGCACGGCGGATGCAGGCGCGGTGAGCGCGAAAGCGGGCGCGGGCGCAGTGGACGGTGGGGCGAGCGAGCCCGACGCGGGCGCCACGAGCGGCGGCGCCGGCGTGCCGACCTGCGTCGAGCACGTGCCCCCCGGCGCCACCCGCCCGACGATGACGGAGGAGATGCCGGCCCGCGGCGTCAGCGGGTACGCCACCGAGCTCAAGCTCGTGGTCGCGCACGGCAAGGGCGAGACGGTGCTGCCCGAGGGCTTCCACCTGCAGGCCGGGGGCGACGCGGCCAAGGCGCTGGAGAAGGCAGGCTTCGCCCTCCCTGACCCGGGCGGCGGCGCGGCGCCCAGGATCTCCGTCTCGGAGGGCAGGAGCGGCACGGCGCTGACGACGATCACCCTGCCCGTGGTCCTGCTGCCGCCGAAGCCCGGGCGCAGCGCGCTCGTGCTGCCGCCGCTGCCGATCGCGGTCGCCCGCGCCAACAACGAGTACGTCACCATCTGCACCGCGCCCCACGTGATCGTGGTCGAGGACCCGATCGCGAACGAGCTCGACCCGAAGGTGAAGCCCAACCCGCCGGGCCGCCAGCAGCGCGAGGACTGGCCGCTCGCGAGGATGCTCGCCGTCGGCGTGCCGATCGGGCTCGCGCTCGCCCTCCTGGGCGCGCTGCTCTACCGCTGGTGGTCGCGGAGGCCGAAGGTCAAGCCCGAGGCGCCGAAGGTCCCGCCGTGGATCACGGCCCTCTGAGGAGCTCGATCGCGTCCGGCGGTCGAGCCTGCTCGAGGAGGGCAAGCGGGACCCGCACTTCGACCAGGTGAGCGACATCATCCGACGCTACCTCGGCGCGCGCTACGGCTTCGACACGCTCCCCGAGGGGTACAACGGCCTCGAGACGACGACGGGCGAGATGCTCGAGCTGCTCCAGCGGGTGCGCCCGCCCATCGCGGAGATGGCGCGCATCAAGGAGTTCCTCGACGAGTGCGATCTCGTCAAGTTCGCGCGACTGTCGCCCGACAACGCGCAGTGCCTGGAGGCGCTCGCGCGCGGCGAGGCCATCGTCCGCCGGACCATCCCGGTCACGCGCCTCCCCTCCGAGCCCTCCGCCCACACGCCGCAGGAGGCGCCGTGAGACGCCCCGCGCGCATCGCCCTCGCCGCCTTCGCGACGCTCCTGACGCTCGCGATCGGTTGCGTCTACCCGTGGCTCGCGCGGCGCGAGGCGTGGTTCTCCGTCACGTGGCAGAACAAGTGGGCGCTCCTCCTGCTCGCGCCGGTGCCGGTCGTCTGGTGGTGGGGCACCTTCGGGCAGGACGCGCGCACGACCCGCCTGCGCATCGGCACGGTCGCGCCGCTGCTCACGGGCCCCCGAGGCGCGCGCGCCCACCTCCGCGACCTGCCCGGCGTGGTCCGGGCCGGGGCGCTCGTCTTCCTGATCGCCGCCGTGGCGCGCCCCATCTCGGTCCTCCGCGACCAGAGCAAGGACGAGAAGGGCATCGACATCATGCTGGTGATGGACCTGTCCGGCTCGATGCGCGCGGTGCTCGGCGGCAGCGCGCAGGATCTTCCCGGCCGGCCCACGCTCCCCAAGGGCAAGCGCCTGACGCGCATCGACACCGCCAAGATCGTGGTCAAGGACTTCATCGATCGGCGGAAGACCGACCGCATCGGGGTCATCGTCTTCGGCAAATCGGCGTACGTGCTCTCGCCCCCCACCCTCGACTACCACCTGCTCACGGAGCTGGTGTCCAAGATGACGCTCGGCGTGATCGACGGCAACGCGACCGCCATCGGCGACGCCGTCGGCGCCGCGGCCGCGCGCCTCAGGAGGAGCGACGCCAAGTCGAAGGTCATCATCCTGCTCACCGACGGCGACTCGAACGCCGGGATGATCTCGCCCGACTACGCCACGCGCCTCGCCTCCTCGGTGGGGGCCAAGATCTACACCATCCAGATCGGCAACGAGGACGAGGTGGACGTCGAGGAGGGCACGGACCTCTTCGGCCAGCCGGTGTACTCGCGGCACCGCTTCCCGGTGAACCCGGCGCTGCTCAAGAAGATGTCGCAGGAGACGGGCGGCGCGGCGTTCATCGCGACGGACGGCAAGGCGCTCGCCGACAGCATGCACGCCGTGCTCGACCACATGGAGCGCACGCGCTTCGAGGCGTCCATCGCCTCGTACGAGGACCTCTTCGCCTTCCTCCTCGTGCCCGGCGTCGGCCTCGTCGCGCTCGACGCCCTCCTCCGCGCCTTCCTGCTCCGGAGGTTCCCGTGAACTTCGCCCACCCCTGGTTCCTCGCGGGCACGGCGCTGGCGCTCCTGCTCGGCGCGCTGCTCCTGCTCGGGGGCCTGGCGCACGGACGCGCCGTCGCGCGCTTCGGTGATCCGGATCGGGTGCGCGCGCTCGTGACGGGCGACCCGGCCAAGCGGCGGGCGTGGCGGGGCGTGCTCCAGGTGGCCGCCGTGGCGCTCGCGTTCATCGCGGCCGCGCAGCCGCAGTACGGCAAGGGCACGCGCCTCGTCCCGGCGACGAACGTCAACGTGGTCATCGTCCTCGACTACTCGAAGAGCATGTACGCGCGCGACGTCGAGCCCTCGCGGATCTTCCGCGCCAAGCTCGAGGTCACGCGCCTCGTGCGCGATCTGGAGGGCGCGCGGTTCGCCGCGGTGGCCTTCGCCGGCGAGCCGATGGGGTTCCCGCTGACGGCGGACGGCGCGGCCATCGCGCAGTTCCTCCGCCAGCTCGATCCGAACGACATGCCCGTCGGCGGCACCGCCATCGCCCGCGCGCTCGAGGAGGCGCGGGAGCTCTTGCAGCGCGACCCGAAGTCGGCCGAGCACAAGCGCTTCATCCTCCTGGTGACCGACGGGGAGGACCTCGAGGGCGATCCCGTCGCCGTCGCGCAGACGATCGGCGCGAAGGGAACCACCCTCCACGTGGTCCAGATCGGCGGGCGCACGCCCGAGCGGATCCCGGACATCGGCCCCGACGGCAAGATCACCGGCTGGCGGACGGATCGCGAAGGCCACCCGCTCACGACCGAGCTCAGCCCGGGGGGCGAGAAGCAGCTCGCGGCCGTCGCCGAGGCAGGGCACGGCAAGCTCGTCCGCGCGGCGAAGGGGACGACCGGGATCGACCAGATCGCCGCCGAGCTGAAGCGGCAGATGAAGGGCGAGCTCGGGGAGAAGGTGGAGACCGTCTACGCCGACGTCTACTACTACCCGCTCGGGCTCGCGATCCTCCTCCTGATCGCCGAGGTGTTCGTCGGCGACGCGCCGCGCCGGGTGTTCGTCCGGGCGACGCCGCCGCCCGCCACCAAGGCACAGCAGCGCGCCCGCCGCGCGCTCCGCCGGGTGAAGGAGGTGCGCGATGCGACCTGATGTACGCCGGGTCCTCGCCGCGGTCGCCCTCGGGCTCGGGCTCGCGGGCGCCGGGCTCCTCGCCGGCTCCGGGTGCGGCGACTGGGATCCGCGCGCGCCCTTCGAGCACGACGCGCCCGAGGTCGACCAGGCGCTGCACGAGCTCGACGCCGGGCGCGTCCTGCCCGCGGAGGATCGGCTCGAGCGCTACCTCAAGACGGGGCCGTGCAGCGCCGACGCGGGGATCGCCCTGTCGACCGAGATCCGGCAGAAGCCGAGCGGCACCTTCGACCTCGGCCTCACGCTCTTCTCGATCGGCGAGCAGTTCGGCGCGCGCTTCGGCGACGAGGAGCAGGACGGCGGCGGCGGCCCGCACGAGCAGGCCCTCGCCGAGAAGCGCGGCGTCGAGGTCGGCTGCGCGCTCCTCGTCGTGCGCGCCATCGCCGCCGACCCCGCGGTCCCCGCCGACCTGCGCGCGCGCGCCGGGTACCTGGCCGGCAACCTCGAGTTCCTGCGGAAGAAGTACGAGGACGCGGTCGAAGGAGTACGACCAGGCGCTCGCGATCGTCCCTGGGCTCCCCGCCGACGCCGGCGGCGACGGCATCGGGCGCGACGCGGCCTGGAACCGGGCCATCGCGCTGCGCCGGATCGAGGACCAGAAGGACGCGGGAAGCGACGCCCCCGACGCGAGCGACACCCCCGACGCCGCGGATGGCAACGACGGCGCCGACGGATCGAGCGGGCAGGACGGCGGCGACAAGGGCGACGCCGGGCAAGACGGCGGTGACAAGGGCGACGCCGGGCAGGACGCGGGTCAGGACGGCGGAAACGACGAGGACGGCGGCGCCGGCGACGATGGTGGCGCGCCTGATACGCCGCCTCCGTCACCGTCGGCGACACCCTCCACGACGCCGCAGCAGGACACGCGGATGCTCGAGATGCTCGAGCAGCACACGCCGAGCTACCAGGAGCAGGAGGCCAAGCAGCGGGCGCACGTGCGCCGCGGGCGGTCGACGATGGAGGACAAGTGATGGCGCGCCGTAGCGGACCGTCGATCCTCCTCGTCACCGCGGCGCTCTCTTGTCTCTCGGCCGCAGGCGACGCGCTCGCGCAATCGCCCCCGCAGGTCTCCGTGCAGGCGAGCGCGACGCAGGTCGAGGTCGGCGAGCCCTTCACCGTCGAGCTGAAGGCGATGGTGGGGCAGGGCGATCCGCAGCCCGGGCGCGCCGAGTTCCCGCCGCGCGGCTTCGACGTCGTGGGGCAGACCGAGCGGTCGGAGACGCTGATGCAGATGTCGGGGGCAGGCACCACCGTCCAGGTGGGGCGCACCTTCGTCTGGCAGCTCGTTGGACAGAAGCCGGGACGCTACAGCTTGCCTTCCCCCAAGGTGGAGTGGAACGGCCAGCGCATCACCGGCCGGTCGATCACGATCGAGGTGGTGCCCTCCACCGGCCGGCGCAGGCAGCGGCAGTCCAACAACCCCTTCATGTTGCCCGGCGGGCCTGGCTTCCCCTTCCCGTTCCCGTTCCCGGGGGACCACGACGACGACATCTCCCCCGCGGAGCCGGCCCCGGCGCCGGAGCTCTCGATGCGCGCCGCGCCCGACCCGGGCTTCTTCGTCCGCGCGGTCGCGGACAAGAAGAGCGTGGTCGTCGGGCAGCAGATCACCGTCTCGATCTACATCTACTACGCGCCCGGGCAGCGCCTCTCGACCGTGGGGAGCCACGACGCGCCGCTCTCCGAGTTCCTGCGCGTCCCGATCAACAGGAGCCCGGGCACGGACCAGCCGGTGGTCGTGACGGTCGGCGGCGCGAAGTACTTCGCCAAGCTCACCGATCAGCTCGCGATCTTCCCGCTCCGCGCCGGCGAGATCCACACCGGGCAGTGGCGCTACGACTTCGTGTCGGGGAGGAGCCGTTCGCCCATCCCGCGCAGCTCGGAGGATCAGGTGATCCACGTGACCGAGCCGCCGCGCGCGGGGCGGCCGGTCGGGTACACCATCGGCGACGTCGGGCAGTTCACGCTGACCGCGTCCGTGGCGCCTCGGCGCATCGAGGAGGGCGGCGAGGTCTCCGTGACGCTGCGGCTCGCCGGTACGGGGAACTTGCCGCAGTCGGTGCGCCTGCCGGAGCGCACCGGCGTGGAGTGGGGCGACCCCGAGAGGCGCGAATCGATCGAGCCCCAAGCCGGGGTCGTCGGCGGGTGGCGGACGTTCGGGTACGTCGTGCGCGTGAAGGAGAGCGGCAAGGTCGACCTCGGCGAGGTCAGGCTGCCCTTCTGGGATCCGTCGACGGGGCACTACCAGGAGGCCAAGGCGGCGCTCGGCACCATCGACGTCACCGCCAAGCTCCCCGCGATCGACCCCGCCACCAAGCAGCCGGTGGACGCACCGGCGCCCGATCCGTTCGCCGCGCTGCCCGGCCCACGCGCGTCACTGGGCGCCTACACCCCGCGTTCGGCGACGGCGCTCGACGGCCGCGCGCTGTGGTTCCTGCTCGCGGCGCCGCCGCTCTTCGTCGGCACCGTCTCGGCGGGGGCGCGCGCGGCGCGGAAGGCGAGGGCACGGCGCGCGATGGCCAAGAGCACGCCCGCGACGCTGGCGCAGGTGGCGCTAGAGGAGGCGCGCAAGGCCGAGGCGAACGGCGACGCCGGGGCGCTCGCGGCGGCGCTCGCGCGCGCGATCCACTTCGCGGTCGAGGGCGCGACGGGGCTCCGATCGCGCGGCGTGCTGGTCGCGGATTTCCCGGCGGAGCTCAGCAGCGCGGCCTGTCGGCCGAGCTCGGCGAGGAGATCGGCGGCGCCCTCGCTGCGTGCGAGGCCGTGCGCTTCGACCCTTCGGGCGAGGCGCGCGCGCGGCAGGATCTCGCCGCCCGGGTCCGCGCGCTGGTGGGCGAGCTCGGGCGTCGCAAGGCGGCGTGACGCGATGAGAGCCCCTGCGAAGACGTGGTTCGCGGCGCTGGCCTTCGCCCTGTCGGTGCTCCCGGCGGCGGCGCGCGCGGACGAGCGGCCGGAGGACCTCTTCGCGAAGGGCGCGGCGGCGCTCACGCACGGCGAGTACGGCGCGGCGATCGACACCTTCGAAGCGCTCGCGGACCAGGGCTTCGTCCACCCCGACGCGAGCTACGATCGCGGGATCGCCTACGTGATGCGGTACCGCGCGCACGCCGGCCGACCCGGCGATCTCGGCCGCGCAGCCGCGGCCTTCGAGGAGGCGCTCCTGCTCCGCCCGGGCGACGCGGACGCGGACGCGGCGCTCGACCTCGTGCGCGCCGAGGTCACGCGGGGCCGCGCGCGCCACTCGCGGGACAGCGTCGACGTGAGGCCCACGCTCGATCGCATGGTCGTCGGCCTCTTCGGGGAGAGGACCTGGGGCATCGCCGCGTTCGTCGCGTCGTTGACGCTGGCGCTGGGGATGGTGCTGCGCCCTCGGAAAGGGAGGGCGCACATCGCCGGCAGCATCCTCGTCCCCACCACCATCGTCGCGCTCATGCTGCTCGTCCCGCTCACCTGGGGCGCACGCTGGGTGCACCGCTCCACGCGCCCAGGCGTCGTCATCGTGACGGAAGCGCGGCTCGTGGACGAGGTCGGGCGCGCCATCGCGGCGGAGCCGTTGCCCGAGGCTGCGTCGGTCGAGGTCGGCGAGCGGCGTGGTGCTCTCGCGCACGTCCGCTGGGGCGGCACGGAGGGGTGGGCGCCCGCGGCGGACGTGCGCGTGCTGGGCGCGCCATGACGACTGTGTGCTAGCTTGGCCTGCGTGTGGGTCCGCCGCGCAGCCATCCGCCCCGTCCCTGCGTTCGCCCAGGTGCCGCTCCGGGCGCTCGCCACCGTCGAGGAGGAGCTGGGCGACGACGACGAGCAGACCCGCACTCACCTCGACGAAGCTTTCGCCCGCTTCGAACGCACCCAGCCCGCGCTGGCGGATCGCATTTCCAAGGCGCTGAACGGCCCCCTCGACGAGACGGCGCTCGCGCTCGGATACTTCCTGACGCTGGCCATCTGGCTCGCGTTCGATCGGGTGTTCCGGTCCGATCTCGGGGAGGTGACGGAGACGGCGCTGCGCAGCGTGGAGGAGGCGCTCCAGCTCGATGAGCAGATCCGCCTGTCCGACCCGGCGGAGGCGGTCGACTCGGACGATGTCGTCGCCATGGAACAGCCCGACGTGCTCTCGTTCGTGCACGAGCACCTCGACGCGGCGCTCGAGGCGAACGCCGACGAGGTGGACGTCAACGACGTCCACGCCATCTACCACGTCGTCCTGATCGAGGTGCTCGCGCTCAGCTACGCGGTGCGCGCGCCCGACAACTGGGCGATGCCGGTACCCGAGTTCTCGGCCTGATTACTCCGTGTGCAGCTTGAGCCCCGGCGCAATCCCCGCCGCGGGCGCCTCCGCAGGCTTGGAGACCGCCTTGCCCGGCGCCGTCGACGCGGGCGGCCCGGCGTGCCCGGCCTGCGCGGCCTTCACGGGCTTGACCTTCGGCTCCGGGGCCTCGGCGACGGACGGGGCAACGGGCTCGCTCGACGGCGCGGCGGTCGCGCTGCGCTCGGGTGCGGTCGCACGCACGGGCTCCGGCGGCGCGGCCGGCGCCTCCGCCGAGGGCGTCGGGCTGGGGGCTGCGACGCTGGGTGCGCGCTCGCTCGGGCGCACCAGGGTGCGCGTGACGACGAACGCGCCCAGGCCCCCGGCGAGCAGCGCGGAGACCGCCACGAGCACGAACGTATTCCGCCGGCGGGCGGCGGCGCCGGCGTGGGCCTGCAGCCGGTCCGCCGGCGGCGTCGAGTGGAACCGGACGGTAGCGTCGAGGGCGGGATCGGTGCTGGGAGTCGACCGCCGGCGATCGTGCGGGCCCGAGGGCGTGCGACCGGAGCTGACCGGGAAAAGCGCTGGATCGCTCGAGCTGATGCTCACGTAGCTGTCTTCGCCGCCGCGCGACGAGATGAGGGCCCCGGTTCCAGTCCGAAGCGCGTCGAGGAACTCGCGCGCGTCCTGGAAGCGGTCCTCGCGATCGCGCGCGAGGGCCCGCGCGAGCACCATCGCGACCTGCTCCGGCACGCCCGGGTTGTAGAGGCGGACGTCCTCCGCGTCGTTCATGCAGATGTTCACGATGACCTGCTCGTACGTCGCTCCCGTGTAGGGCGGCCGTCCGGTCAGGCACTCGTAGAGGATGGCGCCGATCGCCCAGAGGTCGGACCGCGCGTCGACGTCGGGCTGGGCCTGCGCCTGCTCCGGCGACATGTAGAACGGCGTGCCCAGGACCGTGCCCTGGCGCGTGAGGGTGTTCACGGGCGTCTCGCCGCGACGCCGCACCTTGGAGATGCCGAAATCGAGGATCTTGGCGAAGCTCGGGTCGTCGTCCCGGTCGACCAGGAAGATGTTGTCCGGCTTGAGGTCGCGGTGCACGATGCCGGCCTTGTGCGCGCGCGCGAGGCCGCGGAGGATCTGCGCGGTGATGTGCACGGCCTCGGCCAGCTCGACGCGCCCGCAGCGCTTGATGCGGTGGCCGAGATCCTCGCCCCGAAGCAGCTCCATCACGATGTAGGGCTGCCCCTCCTCGGAGATGCCGGAGTCGAAGATGTCGACGATGTGCGCGCTCTCCACGGCGCTCGCGGCCTGCGCTTCACGCTGGAAGCGGGCCACTGCGTCCGCGTTGTTCACCGTGTCGGCGTCGATGAACTTCATCGCCACGCGCTTGCCGATCGCGGTGTTCACCGCCTCGTAAACCGTTCCCATCCCCCCGCGGCCGATCACCCGGACGATCTCGTACTTGTGGACCCGCTTGCCCACGAGCGCCTCGGTCGGGGGAGCCGCCGGCGGAGCGGAGGGGGAAGAGGCGGGCTCGGTGCGGATCGTCATGGGCTGCGCGAGGGGGCTCGCCTTGCAGGACCGACCGACCTGGGGCGAAGCTCTTTACGCACCGTAGCAAAGAAACCCCCGGTGGTCTTGGGCGCCTGCCGCGCCGGAAGCGGGGCGCGCCAGCGTCGCGCGGTGCGTACGCGTCGACGATGGCCCGCGCGTTGCCCCCGCGGCAGCCATCCGGCGGCGCAGAACGCCCCGGCGGGGGCGTGGCCCTACTGGGGCAGCGCGGGCGCCCCCGCCTCGGGGGCCTCCGCCAGCAGCGGGTCGAGCTTCCCCGCCCGGTCCAGGGCGTCGATGTCGCTGTAGCCACCCACCGACTTCCCGTTGATGAAGATCTGCGGCACCGTCCGCTGGCCCGACGCGGAGACCAGCCAGCTCCTGAGGTCGGACCGGCTGCTCACGTCGATCTCGGTGAAGGCGGCCTGCTTCTTACCGAGGAGCCGCTTGGCGGCGATGCAGTAGGGGCACGTGGAGGTGACATAGATCCGGACTTCGGCGCGGGCGCTCATCGTGCCTGCAGTGTTTGTCGGCCGAACCGAGATGCAAGGCGCGCCGTGGATCTACCCGCCGGCAGAGGCTACCCTCCGCCCATGGCCGAACGAGACGGCACGATTCACCTCGAGCGTTATACCAACGACGCCAAGCATCTGGTCGCCGGCGCACAGCAGGTCGCGGACGAGCGAGGGCACTCCGAGGTCACACCCCTGCACCTGCTCCAGAGGCTGCTCGAGCGCGACCGCGGGGTCGTGGAGGTGTTCCGGCGCGCCGGGGCCGACCCGAACGAGGTCCTCCAGCTGTCCGAGGCCGCGCTCAAGCGCCTGCCTCGGGTGAGCGGCGGCGTCGCCTACGTCAGCCCGCGCCTCATGGATCTGCTCGCGCGCGCGGAGCGGGAGGCCACCCGGGACAAGACGGAGGCCGTCGGCGTCGAGCACCTCCTCCACGCCCTTGCGCAGGAGATCAAGGGGCCGGCCGGCGAGATCCTCTCCTCGTTCGGGATCGGCCCCGGCGCGTTTCGCCCCCACGTCGGCGCGCTCGCCGAGTCCGCCCGTGAGCCGGCGGCGGCCTCCGCCGCGGCGAGCGGCGGGGGCGGCGGCGACGCCGGGCCCTACGTGCGCGACCTGGTCGCTGACGCGCGGGAGGGGCGCTTCGATCCCGTCATCGGGCGCGACGTCGAGTCCCGTCGGCTGCTTCAAATCCTGGAGCGTCGCTTCAAGAACCACCCGCTCATCGTGGGCGAGCCCGGTGTGGGCAAGACGGCGCTCATCCGTAGCCTCGCCGATCGGGTCGCCCACGGGGACGTGCCCTCGAACCTGGCGCAGGCGCGCCTGCTCGAGCTGGACACCGGGACGCTCGTGGCGGGGGCCAAGCTGCGCGGAGAGATCGAGCAGCGGCTCAAGGCGCTGGTCGACAAGCTGCGCGGCGCCGCGGACGCAGAGAGCATCCTGGTCGTCGAGGACATCGACACGCTCTTCGGCCAGGGCGTGCAGGGCTCGGGCGTGGGCGAGCTGCTCAAGCCCCTCCTCTCGCGGGGGGAGATCCGCATCGTCGCCACGACGACCCCGGAGGGCGTGCGCAAGATGAACGATCGGGACAGCGGCATCATCCGCCGGTTTTCGGTGGTCAACCTGGAGCCGCCGACGATCGATCAGGCGACCGAGATCCTCCGCGGCATCGCGACCCGGTACGAGAGCCACCATCGCGTCCGCATCGGTGAGAGCGCAATCGTCTCGGCCGTCACCCTGGCCAAGCGGTACGTCTCCGACCGGGCGCTGCCCGACACGGCGGTCGACCTCCTGGACGAGACGTCCGCTCGCAAGCGGGTCGAGGTCGACGGAGTGCCGGCCGAGGTGGACACGCTGAACCGGCGGGTGGAGTCGCTCAAGGCCCAGATCGCCGCCCTGGCCGACGACGAGGACCGCGCCAGCGTGCACACGCGCACGCGACTCGAGAAAGAGCTGGCCGAGCTGGGCCCCAAGGCGGAGGCGACTAAGGCGAAGCTGGCCTCGAGGAAGGGGGTCGTCGCCGCCGTACAGGCCATCCGCAAGGAGTTTTCCGACGCGCAGAAGGCGCTGGAGCAGGCGCGGAAGGACAATGCGTTCGCCAAGCTCGGCGAGCTCGAGCACGTGACCTTGCCGGACATCAAGCGCCGGCTCGAGGCGGCCGAGCAGGCGGCTGAGCGGGAGGGCGTGGCGCCGACTTCCAACGGCGTGTCCGAGAACGACGTCGCCTCGACGCTCAACGACTGGACCGGGATCCCCGTCGCCAAGATGCTGGAGGGCGAGGCGGAGAAGCTGCTCAAGATGGAGGCGCGCCTCGCCCGCCGCGTGGTCGGGCAGGACGAGGCGGTGCGCGCCATCGCCAAGGCGGTGCGTCGCGGCCGCGTCGGGCTGCGCGATCCGGGCAAGCCCATCGGCTCGTTCCTCTTCCTCGGGCCGAGCGGCGTGGGCAAGACCGAGCTGGCCAAGGCGCTCGCCGAGTTCCTGTTCGACGACGAGCAGGCGCTCACCCGCATGGACATGAGCGAGTACATGGAGCGCCACATGGCGCAGCGGCTCATCGGAGCGCCCCCGGGCTACGCCGACAGCGAGCAGGGCGGCATGCTCACGGAGGCGGCGCGACGCAAGCCGTACAGCGTGCTCCTCTTCGACGAGGTCGAGAAGGCGCACGCCGACGTCTTCAACATGCTCCTCCAGGTGCTCGACGACGGCCGCCTCACCGACGGCCGGGGGCGGCTCGCGGACTTCTCCAACACGGTCGTGATCATGACGTCCAACATCGGATCGAAGCGCATCCTCGAGACCGACCCCAAGCTCTGGCTGACCGAGGATGGGAGGGAGGCCATCCGCGACGTGCTCCTCGAAGAGTTGAAGGGCTTCTTCCGGCCCGAGTTCTTGAACCGCATCGACGACGTCGTGGTCTTCAAGGCGCTCGGCAAGGACGACCTCGCGAGCGTCGTCGACATCCAGCTCCGGCGGCTCGAGCGCCTCCTCTCCGACCGCGAGATCAAGCTCGACCTGTCCGCCACCGCCAAGGCTCGCCTGGTCGAGATCGGCTATGAGCCGAGCCTCGGCGCGAGGCCGCTCAAGCGCGCCATCCTCCGGGAGCTGCAGAACCCGCTCGCCGAGGCCATCCTCGCCGGCGGCTACGCCGGCGGGCAGACCATCAAGGTCGACGTCGAGGGCGACAAGTTCACCTTCAAGCCCTGACCCGACGCGCCCGGCGCTCTCTCTGCGCGCGCCGGCGGGGCTATCCCATCCCCAGCGCGCGGAGGATCGCCTGCGCCCGGTCGCGGTACGTGTGGCCCCCCTCGACGACGTGCCGGTACGCCGCGTCCGCGATGCGACGCCGCTCCTCGGGGCGGGCGAGGTAGGTCCGGATCTTCTCCACCAGCTCTTCGGGCGAGCCGAAGCAGGCCACCGTCTCCCCCTCACGGAAGAGCGTGGTCGTATCTTCGCTGCGCGTGACGAGAGAAAAGACGCGGCATGCGGGCAGCTCGAAGACCCGCTGATTGTGGCCGGGCAGGTTGAGCGGGTCGATGGGGTTGAGGCAGATGGCGGCCGCGATGTTGGCCTTGGCGTACAGCTCGCCGGTGTGGAGCGGCCGGCCTCGCCAGCGCGATCGCACCCATGGGTCCTTCGCCCGGGTCCAGAGGTGCGTGCCCCAGATGGCCAGGTCGAAGTCGCGGAGCCGCGAGAAGAGCGCTTCGTGCTCTGCGCGCCAGTTGCCGACGTAGACGACGTCGCAGCCGAACTCGCGCTCGTCCTCGGGCGAGAGCGGCACCGGGTGGTGCAGCCCCGGGTCCGCCGCGAGGGGCACGAAGAGGGGCGCGCGGCAGCCGAGGCGCTCGAGGAAGGGGATGCCCGCGCGGGTGTGGGTGCAGAAGAGGTCGTAGAGGGGGAGGCTCTCGATGAGGTTTCTGCGCATGTTGAACAGCGTGTCGGGAAAGATGGTGATGAGCTTCATCCCCGGGTGCGAGATCTTGAGCTGCACGAGCGAGGCGGCCCGCACGGCCTCGCTGCACGTGACCAGGACGATCGACGGGTCAATCCCCCGCGCCTTCATCATCATCGCGCGGTCCGCCTTGTGGTCCACGGGGGCGAGCTCGAGGTAGCCGAGTAGCCGGTTGACCAGGGGATCGAGCGCGCCCGGGACCGGGATCGCCGCGCGCCGGTGCGCGTCGAGGTCGAACGTCTCCACGCGCCAGCCCAGCGACTCGAACGCGCGCTGGTACGAGAACATGAGCCCCACTTCCAATGAGCCGGAGACGACTTGAAAGATGGTCTTGTTCATATCCTCGGGGCCCTCGCCGGCATCGTCACTCCATCGCCCCCCAGACATTCAGCGCCGCCGACGTCGCCTCGTCGACGCTCGCCGGCTCGCGCGGGATGGCCAGCCGTCGTGCGGACATGTCCGCCGCCACCACCTCGCGAAAGATCGCGCGGACCGCGATGGGCATGGCCTCTCGCCGATCGAAGGCGCACGTCGCATCGGCGCCGACATCGCAGAGCGATGGCGCCGACGGGTACTTCCCGTGCAGGACCAGGTCCCCCCAGCGCGCCGAGTACTGCTCGCCGAGCACCGCGATTCTGTGGCTCGTTCGCCGCGACGTCGACGCCCTCGGCGAGGCGCAGGAGGTCCCGCCCGAAGGTCTGCTTGGGGGGCGCGATGCCGAGCGCCGCCAGCGTGGTGCGGGCCAGGTCGACGACCTCCGTCGGCTCCGCGACGTGGCGACCAGCGGCGAGGCCACCTGGAAAGTGGACGTACAGCGGGAGCGTGAGCACGGGCTCGGAGAGGTCGACGCCGACGCCGAAGAGCTCGGTGGGGCCGCTGGCCACGTCTCCGGTGACGAGGAGCAGCGTCGTGTCCCAGAGGCCCGCAGCCTTGAGCGAGGCCACCAGCGCTCCGAGCGCGTGGTCCTGGCCCGCGAGGCCGAGGGACTCGAGCGCGTGGATGCGCGCCCGGTCCGCGTCGGTGACGATCCGCGCGCGCTTGCTGCGGCGCATCTTCGCGATCGTCTGCGCGGCCCTGCGGGGCTCGATGAGGCCGGCGTACTCGGGCGGCGCGGCGGCGGCGAGCTCCTTGGGCGTCACGTCCCAGGGCGGGTGGCCACCCCGCGCGTGCACCAGGGCGAAGAGGCGGGCGTCGGGGGACGCCTTGGCGGTCTCGGCGATCCACCCGGCCGCGTCGTCGATGGGCGCGGTGGCCGGGGCGCCACTCGCCGCCGAGTGCTCGACGAAGCGCTCCCATCCGCTGCCGAAGCCGAAGGAGCGGAAGGTGTACGGCACGCCGGTGAACATCGCAGTGCGTACGCTCGCATCGTGGGCGATCCCAGCGATGGTGACGGCGCGCGCGGAGAGGCGCGCGCCCGCGTCGAGCACGCCGTGCGCGGTCGGCGGGAGACCGGTGAGCAGCGAGGCCATCACCGCAGCGACGACCGTGGAGGGGGCGCGGTGCCGCTCGAAGACGACGCCCGCCTGCGCCAGCTCGGCGAGCGCGGGCAAGGTGGAGGGAGGGGCCGCGCTCCACGGCGGGAGCTCGTTGCGCTCGACGCCGTCGAGGACGACGATCACCACCGCGCGCGCCTGCGGCGTGCTCGTCACCGGGGCGGGCGGGAGCACGACCGCCGGGTCGCCGAAGAGCACGCGCCCACCGCGCGGCGCCTGTGTCGCCGCGAGCTCGATCGCACCGACCGCGGGAGCGAACCCGGAGAGGGGCAGATCGACGTCGACCCACGTGGCCTTCTCCCCCCCCTCGAGCGACACCATGCGGATGGGCTCGGCCTTCTTGCCGTCGAACACCACGCGGATCTCTGCCTCGCCCGTGCCCGTCCCCTGCACGCCGATCGCCGCGTGCAAGTGGGCGCCCTGAGCGAACCGGACGGCGCAGCGCACGCTGCCGGGGGCACGCAGGGCCAGGGAGCGGTGCGGGACGTGAGCGAGGGCGGCGGCGGGGACGACGATGTCCTGCAGCGTGGGCGGCCCGTACACGGCGGTGCTCTCGTCGGGGACACCGACGCGGATCCAGTCCACGTCGGCAAAGGCGTCGCCGTCGCGGACGCGTCCGACGAAACGGAGCGTGAGCGTGTGCAGACCGGGATCGACGGGGAGCGTGGTGACGCCGGTCTGGGCGATGCGGATCTGCTCGCGGTGGAAGACGAGGGAGCCCAGGGGCTGATCGTCGAGCAGGACGCTCGCGGACTTGGCGCCGTAGCCGACGGCGCGGGCGGCGACGAAGATTGGCGTCGTCGCCGTGAGCGAAAACGAGATCTGCTCCCTGCGGTCGGTGAACCGGGCCCAGGTGGAGCCGTCGTGCTCTACCGCGGAGACGCCGGCCGGGGCACCGCGCGCCCAGCCGAAGCGGCCGATCATGGCGTCCGTGCCAGCGTCGAGGAGCGGTCCCCGCTGGTCGATTTCACACGATGGGAGGGTGTCGACGAGATCGACGAGCACGCGTGGTGGCGAGGGAGGCGGCGGCGCGTGGCTCGTGGCCGCGGTGCTCGTCGGCCGAGGGGGATCCGGGCGCGGATCGGTCGAGCTCCCGCAAGCCGCAGCGCCGAGGGCGGCGAGGAGCGCGATGGGAAGAAGGGTCCGGCGAGCCATCCGCAGGCACCTTCTACCGCGGATCGGGCCGGGGTGGGGGCCGGCTCCATCGTTCCGCGGCGACTTGGCATCCGTAGCTCAGCGCGACCACGGAGGCGCGATGCGCAACCGGGTGAGGCGGGCCTCCTTCACCAGCGCGAAGCGAACCCGCTCTTCGCCGCGGAGCTTGACGCGGATTTCGTAAGGCTCCTTCCTCGGCGCGAGGGCGCGCTTCACGATGGGGCCGTTGCCCACGAGAGTCCCGTCGATCCAGACGGTATCGCTCGTGCCGGCGACCACCTCGAGCATGCCTTGCCCGGGGGGCACCTTGTCATCGGCGCGGAGCGGCCCCTCCTGCGGAAGGATGGGGTCGACCTTGTTCGCGCCCTCGCCTTCGGCCTCCGCAGGCGCCGGGGCAGGCGGAGCGGGCTCAGCGGCCCTGGCCTCGGCCGTGATCGCCGGCGGCGGAAGAGGAGCCGCCCGCTGGCTGAGCTCACGCTCGCGTGAGAGGCGCGCGCCGACCGCGAAGACGATGCCCGCGACCGCGAATAGCGCCCACATCGATCGGCTCGGCTTGGCGGTGTCCGCCTTCGCCTCCTTCGCGTCGCTCCGCTCGGAACGCTCGGGCCGCTCGAGCGCGCGTGGCGCGGCGAACGACGAGGGCTTCCGCACGGTGCGCGAGGGTGTCTCCTCGAGCGACGTGATGACGGGCATCGACGGCACCGGAAGCCGGGGCCGCGGAACCGGCGCGACGGGGGGGGGCGTGAGCGAGCCGAGGCTGAGCATCGGCTTCACCCGCGCCAGGGCGCGGCTCTCCTCGGCCGGCTCGAGGTCGGCGAGGACGGGTGGCGCGGACGCGGGCGCCGCGCGGACCGGGCTTGCCTCGGGGGTGAGGACGACGGGAGGTGCGGCCGACTCGGCGGGCTCGGGGAGCGCGACCGCCGGCTCGGAGGGCGCGACGGTCTCCACCGGCGCGGGCGTCGACGTGTAGATGATCGGCCCCAGATCGAGGGGCGGAGGCTCGACCGGCGCTCGCTCCAGGGGCGCGCCGCGCAGGATCTCAATCTCGTGCTCGACTGCGGGGCCCAGCCAATCCTCGCCGTCGGCGTCGAGGATCGCGGCGACGGCGCCGTGGGCTGCGGCGTCGGCGAGCACGTCCTCGACCAGGCGCGCGGGCGCTTCGCCCGAGCTGATGAGCGCGCGGGGGGATGCGCCGGCCGCGAGCGCACGGAGGATCGCGCGCGCCGGCTCGGGCGTGGCGCCCGCGTAATCACGCAGGCGCCCCTCGTCGAGCTCGACGTGCTCGACCGCGACGAGCTCGGCGCCCGAGAGGAGGCGCTGCGCCGCGCGCGCCGACGCCAGGTGGGGGAGGATTCGATCGTCGAGGCTCCCCTGGAGCTCGATGGAGATGGCCTCGTCGGATGCGGGGCCGACGACGAAGCGGCCGGCGCCGACGGCGAGGAGCGCGGCGAGCACCTCGGGACCGTGCTCGAAAACGCCGTCCGCCAACGTGCGGGTGGCGCGCGCCGGGCGACCACCCCGCAGCTCCACCTCGTAGAGGAAGGACGCGTCGCGCACCATGACGGTGGCGTCGGGGCGCACCGAGCAGGCGAGGCCGAGCAGGGTGCGGGTCGTGAGGCCGTCGAGGCGGCCACGGACCTCACCGGACGCGGCGAGGCGCTCTTCGACGCGGGCCCGGGGGCGCATCACCTCGCGGACGCGGTGGACGATGACCGGCGCGCTGGCCTCCTTGCGCAGGTAGCCGTCGGCGCCGCCACCGAGCTCGCGCACGCGCTGGAGGAGGTCTTCCTTCCACGAGAGGAGGATGACCGGCACGTCGCGCAGCACCAGGTCGCGCTTGAGCGTCCGGCAGAGTGCGAAGCCGTCGAGGACCGGCATGATCACGTCGGAGATGACCAGGTCGGGCGTGACCCGGTGGGCGATCTCGAGCGCCCGCGCGCCCTCGTGCGCCTCGTGCACCAACGCGCCGCTCGCGCGGAGGACTCCCGCGAGGAACCAGGTGACGGCGGGATCGTCGTCGGCGACCACCACGACCTTCCCTGCGAGGCTGACCGCGCCGGCGCGCGCCTCGCCGAACGCGGCGGCCCGGCCCTGCTCGTCGCCGATCCACGACGCGATGGGCAGCGCGCCCTCGGGCCCGCTCGCGGAGAAACGCACCTTGCCGGAGGGATCGAATCGTGACCACGTCGCGAATGCGAGCGACCGCACCCCAGAGGGGGGCGAGGACCTCGCTGCCTTCGCCGAGGTCCACGTGGACGCCGCGGCCGTGGACGACGGCGGCGTCGCCGAGTCCGCGGCGCAGCTCCTCGACGAGGCGGGCGCCGAGCTCGTCGACGGAGACCCTCCCGAGCGGCGCCCCGCGCAGGTCTCGCCGGCCCGACACGGCGCCGGCCTCGACGCACGCTCGGCGGAGCGCACCCGGCGAGACGGGCTTGACGAGCGTGCGCGCGGCCCCGAGCGCGACGAAGGGCGCGGCCTCGTCCGGATGGGCCCACTGCCCCACGACCACGAAGGGGACGGCCTCCATGAGCGGATCCTCGCAGAGCGCCTCACACAGCGCGTGCGCGCCCGGGCGGTCGGCGTCGACGACGATGATGTCGGGGGCGAGCGCGCGGGCCAGATCGATCGCGCCGGCACCATCCTCTGCGCGCTCGACCTCATAGGCGACACCCGCGCGATCGAGCGTGAGCGCGTCGGCGAGCAGCGGCGACCCCACGACGAGCGCGGTCGCCGGCGCCTTCGGCTCGGGCTCACGCTGGCCGGTCGCGTCGCGAGCGGCCCCTGTTGGAGGGGTGCTCTTGGCCCGGGGGGCTGCGTTCGCGAGACCGGCGCGACCAGGCAGCGGCGTGTGCCCGCCGGCGCCCACGGCAACCTCTCCCCAGGCGAGCGCGGGCAACTGGTCGAAGACCGCGCAGAGCCCCGCGACCTCGTCGGGCGCGATCTCGCCTCGCACGGCGGCGGCATGGAGGAGCGCTTCGCTTTCCGCGAGGCGCGCCGCCAGCCTGTTGAACCGGAGCAGCCGCGCCCCCGCCGCCAGCCCATGCATGCGCCGCCGCAGATCGTCCCGCAGCCGCGTGGATTTGGGGTCGGCCGAGAGCTGCCACGCGAGCGAGGTGAGCTCGGCGACCCGGCGCCCCAGCTCCGCGACGAAGTCCGCTCGTGCGCCGCCGAGCATCCCCAGCGAATGCGAACGAGGCGGCCCCTCGGCGGGCCCTCCGTCCCCAGCTTCCTCGGAGAGAGGCGCGCCCTCCCGCGAGGAAACCAAGACGTCGTCCAGGAGCGCCTCGTCGCCGAGCTCGAGGGCCTTCAGGGGGGGCGTGGGGGCGGAGCCCTCATCGTGAACGGCGTGTTGGCCTGCCATCGACCGTGCCGTAACACAGGACTTCGAAGCAGCCCCAATTTGCGGCGGGAAGAGTCGGCGGGGGGAACCGCCCGCGGCGCTGCCGAACAGGCGCTCTGTTGCTCGCGAAAGGCTTCGGGCGCGCTGCGTTAGAGATCCCGCGCCACCAGCTCGCGCACCCTCGCCGCCGCGGCGCGCGTGCCGAGCTTACCGCCGACGTCGACGGTGCAGGTGCCCTCCTCGATGGCGACCGCGACGCAGCGCTCGATCCTGCGCTCCTCTTCCGGCCAGCCGAGGTGCGCCAGCATCATCCCTGCGGTGAGCAGGGCGGCGAAGGGGTTCGCCACGTCCTTGCCGGCGAGCGGCGGTGCCGAGCCGTGCACGGGCTCGAACATGGCCACCCGGGTCGGGTCGGAGGCGTGCACGTTGGCGCTGGCCGCCATCCCGAGGCCGCCCTGGAACGCGGCGCCGAGGTCGGTCACGATGTCGCCAAAGAGGTTGTTGGTCACGATGACCTGGAACTGCGACGGGTCCTGCACGAGGAGCAGGCAGAGCGCATCGATGTAGAGGTGGCGGGCCTCGATGCCCGGGTAGTCGCGCGCCACGTCGTGGAACACGCGGTACCAGAGCTCGTGCGCGTGGCGCATGGCGTTCGACTTGTCGGCCATGCACACCCGCGTCCGACCCGTGGCCCTGGCGTGATCGAGCGCCGCGCGGAGGATCCTTTCGACGCCCTTGCGCGTGTTGATGTCCTCGTTGATGGCCACCTCGTCCGGCGTCCCCCGCTTGAACTGACCGCCGACGCCGACATAGACGCCCTCGGTGTTCTCGCGGAAGACGACGACGTTGACGTCCTTGACGGTGCGCCCCTTGAGCGGGATCGACCGATCCGAGAGCGCGCGGATGGGGCGGATGTTGGCGTAGAGGTCGTAGCCGAAGCGCATCCCGAAGAGGATGTCCCGAGCGTGCTCGAGGTTGGGCACGCGCGGGTCGCCGAGCGCGCCCAGGAGCACGGCGGCGCACTCGCGCTGGATGGCGACCTGGATCTCCTTCGGGAAGGTCGTCCCGTCACGGAGGAAGCGATCGGCCCCCAGGTCGAGCTCCCAGAGCTCGAGCGGGAGGCCGGCCTTGTCGCGGTAGAGCTCCAAGAGCAGCTTGGCCTCGTGCGTGACCGCGGGGCCGATGCCGTCCCCTCCGATGATGGCGATCTTCTTGTGCTTGCCCACGTCGCCGCCCTCTCTCCTGCGTTCAGCCCGCGAGCGCCCGCTCGATGGGCACGTACTCGAGCTTGTGCGCCGCCGCGACGGGCCCGTAGGTCACGTGCCCGCCGTACGTGTTGATCCCCAGCATCACCGCGCGGTCCGCCCGGGCGGCCGCGACGACGCCCTTGTTGGCGAGCGCGAGCGCGTAGGGGCTGGTCACGTTCGTGAGCGCCCACGTGCTCGTGTGCGAGACCGCGCCGGGCATGTTGGCCACGCAGTAGTGGACGACTCCATGCACCTCGTACGTCGGATGGTCGTGCGTCGTCGGCCGGCAGGTGGCGATGCACCCCCCCTGATCGACCGCGACGTCGACCACGACCGATCCCCGATCCATCTTGGAGATGAGCTCCTCGGTCACGAGCTGCGGCGCCTTCGCGCCCGTCACCAGCACCGCCCCGATGACCAGATCGGCGCGCTGCACCGTGTTCTCGATGTTCTCGGCGTTGGAGTACAGCGTCTCGATGGCGCCGCCGAAGACATCCTCCAGGTAGCTCATGGTCTCCGCGCGGACGTCGAGGACCGTGACCTGCGCGCCCATGCCGATGGCGATCGTCGCCGCGTTGCGTCCGACGACGCCGCCGCCGAGGATGACCACCCGACCGCGGCGCGTACCGGGGACGCCCCCGAGGAGCACACCCTTGCCGCCGCGCTCCTTTTCCAGGCACGAAGCGCCCACCTGGACGGCCATCCGTCCCGCGACCTCGCTCATCGGGCGGAGGAGCGGGAGCGAGCCGTCGTCGAGCTGGATCGTCTCGTACGCGATGCCGATGACCCCCGCCTTCGCCAGAGCACGGGTGAGCTCGGGCTCGGCGGCGAGGTGCAGGTAGGTGTAGAGGATGAGCCCGCTGCGGAAGTAGCCGAACTCCGTGGGCAGCGGTTCCTTCACCTTCACCACCATCTCGGCGCCCCACGCCTCGGCGGCGCTCCGCGCGATGTGGGCGCCCGCGCGCACGTACGCCTCGTCGGCGATCGCGCTCCCCTCGCCCGCGCCGGTCTCGATGAGCACGCGGTGCCCAGCCGCGGTGAGCGCGCGCACGCCAGCAGGGGTCATCCCCACGCGATATTCGCGGGTCTTGATTTCCTTCGGGACTCCGATGAGCACGGTCGACTCCTTTTTGCTGCGGGTTCTCTCAGGGGGCCGGACCATAGCAGAGGAACCGAGGCGCGCGCCTCCCGACGACCGTCATCCGGCACGGGCAAGTCGCGTCGGCATGGCAGGCCCAGGGCACGGCCACGGTTGCGGCGGCGACGACGCGGTGCGGCACCGGCGGGGCTTGTAGCGGCGCGTCCGCTTCGCCATCCTCGAGTTCCCGAGTATTCAGCGAGGAGGATGCGATGCCGACACTGGGCAAGCTGGAAGTCACGATCAAGATCAACGAGATCCCCGTCGACGTGACCACGAACAAGAACGGGTGGAAACTATTCAAGCTCGACTGCGGGGGGCGCATTGTCTCGATCGCCCTGCGGCCGAGGATGTGGAACAAGCTCGAGGAGGCGTCCAAGCAATGGCCTCTCTGGGTTGCGGCGATCACCGGGTCGATGGGTCAGCAGCAGGGGACGGGTTTCGAGCTGCAGGAGCCCGCCTTGCAGGTCTTCGAGCGCAAGCCCCGGCCGCCGGAGGCACCCGTTCCCGAAGCGCCATCCGTTCCGGAATGAGCCTCGCCACGGGCGCGGCCCGAGGGCCGATCACCTGGCGCGCTGGCATGAGCGGCGCTAGCGCCACGCCATGAGCGACGCACGCCGTTACGCACGCGCCCGCAGGCGCTACCTGGCAGCTCTCGGCCTCGGCGGCCTCCATGCCGCCCTTGTCACGGCCGGCTGCGCCGAGACGACGTCGCCCCCGGTCCCCGCGCCCGCCGCGGAGTCCGCCACGGCCGCGCCGTCCTCGCCCGCTGCGCCCGCCTCGACGGCCCCGTCCCCCTCGGCGGCCCCTACGCCAAGCCCGCCCGCCAAGCAGGCCGCGCACCATACCGCGCCGTGGGTGCCCAGCGCGCAGCCCGAGCCTCCGCGACGCCCCGGCCGCGCGCTGTGCCCGCACGGCCCCTTCTGCGTACCGCAACCGGCTTCGCCGGGCGCGTCGCCGGCGCCAACGCCGCACGACGCATGCGCGTCCTCCGTGTCGATCCCCTCCCGGCATGGGCCCGAGCGTGTCGAGCCGGACCCCGAGCGTGACCTTCGACGCCGCGCGCACCACCACCGAGCGGGCCGAGGATCCGCAGGCGTGCTGCTACCAGTGGCACGTGCTCTGCGTGGGCGGGCGCCCGCTTCGCGCCGCCGAGGGTCCGGCGACCGCAGCCTCCGCGCGTCGAAGCGACTGGCTCTCGCCCTCGGCCGCGCCGGACACGGCTGGCCTCGCGCCCGCGCTGCGCGAGGAGCTGGCCGCGCACTGGGCACGCGAGGCGGCCTTCGAGCACGCTTCCGTCGCCGCCTTCGCGCGCGCTTCGCTCGCGCTCCTCGCCGCTGGCGCGCCGGCCGCCCTCCTGGAGGCCACGCACGACGCGGCGCTGGACGAGATCGAGCACGCGCGCCTCGTGTACGCGCTCGCATCCGCATACGGCAGCGCTCACGTCGGTCCGGGCCCGCTGGACGCCGCCTCCTCCCTCGGCGCGCCGTCGCTTCCCGCCCTCGCCGTGGAGACCTTGCTCGACGGCTGCGCAGGCGAAGCCGTCGCGGCGCTGGCGCTGCGCGAAGCGGCCGCAAGCGCCCGGGATCCGGCGGTGCGCACGGTGCTCGACCGGATCGCCGAGGACGAGGAGCGCCACGCCGAGCTCGCGTTCCGCACGGTAGCGTGGGCGCTGGCCGCGGATCGTGAGATCGTGGCGCCCGCGCTGGCGGAGGCAATCGCGAGGCTGCGCGGCGAGCTCGCCGAAGATGAGGGCCAAGCCGTCGACGCCGACCATGACCTCGCGGACCATGGAGTGCTCGGCGAGCGCGCGAAGCGCTCGACCCGGCGGCGCGGGCTCGCGGAGGTGGTCTTCCCGTGCGTTGAGGCGATGCTTCAAAGCCTGCCCGTCCTCGGCTGATCCGAGCGGCGAGCAGACCGCCTCGGCACGGCGGAGGCTGGCAGAGCAGCCCGCGACGGAGGGGCGCGTCCGGAACGGCGTGCTCCGCGCCCGGCGTCTCGCTCGCGCGCGCATCCCCATTGACGCCGCGGCGCTCCCGGCAAACTCCACCGTGATTCGTGGGGTGGTGGGCTGAGCCGTGAGCGAGAGCAACCTCGAAGAGTTCCTGACCATCGTGACGCGCGATCTCGGCGCCGCGTCGGCCCTCGTCCTCGACCCGTCGGACGAGTCGAAGGAGGCCGTCGCTCCCTCGGAGTCCGAGCTCACGCTGAGCACCGACCTCCCCGGCGGCCGCAGGCTCGTCGTCCGCTTCGACGCCGCACCGGCCGACGCCGACGCGCTCCGCCGGCGCCTCTCCATGCTCGCGTCCGCTTTCGGAGACGTCCTCCCGCACGAACCCCGCTCCCGCGCCTCGCGCCCGCCGCCTGCGCGGTCGCTGCGTGAAGAGCTCGCCGCGCTGGTGAAGCGCGTGGGCGCGATCGAGGCCGTCATCGTCGACGCGCACTCGCCGGTGATCTGGGGCGCGGCAGGCGACGCTGCAGCGCTGGACTGGCCTGGCTCGCCGGAGCCCCCGCCGGCCCGCCCCAGCGGTCTCCACGTCAGCGAGGTTATCCCGCTGCACGGCGCGGACTGGGGGTACGAGACGCACACCGGGCCGACACCGCCGGAGCCCGCCGAACAGCCTGAGGTGGAGCCGTCCGCGCCGCCCGATTCATCCCCATTCGGTCGCGCTCCGGTGGAGGCCCTCGCCGAGCCCGAGCAAGAGGACGGCGAGGCTTCACCTCGGCCGCCCGAGCGCTCCGGGCACGTACTGGAGACTGCCGCCCTGACCATGCGCGCCATGGTCGAGGTGCGCGGGCTGCCAGACCTCGCCGGCCTTCGCCGGGGAGGGCACCTGCGGCACATGGTGGCCGAGACGGGGTTCGGCTACGTCGCGCGCTCGTTCGCCGCGATCTACGTGCTCGTCGTGATCTTCGACGGGCCGTTCGAGGAGCTCCTGGTCAAGCGCGCGATCGCGCAGGCGCTGCCGACCATCGAGCGCCTCGTGGCGGCGCTCCCGCCGCTCAATCCACGCCCAACCGCCGGCGTCGCGGCCCTCCGCCCGCGCCGCCGCCGTTGAAGCCGCGGCAGCGGCAGCGGGCGCGGCGCGACGCGGGGCTCGCGTCGCGCTCCGCCCGGGGCCGGCCCCGGCGCGAACGGGCTACTCGGCGAGCGCCGACTCGTCCTTCTTCCGTCGCTTCCCCTTCGCCGCGCCGTTCTTGACGGCGGTCGCGGAGGGGCGAGCGAAGTCGTCGGCCATCTTGGCCGCGCGGTCCGTCCTCTCCCAGGAGAACTCGTCGCGGCCGAAGTGGCCGTACGCCGCCGTCTGCTTGTAGACGGGCTTGAGCAGGTCGAGCTGATCGATGATCGCCTTCGGGCGCATGTCGAAGCTCTGCTGGATGTACTTCTCGAGCTTCCCCTCGTCGACCTTGCCGGTCCCGAACGTGTTGACGTGCACGCCGACTGGCTGCGCCACGCCGATGGCGTACGCGATCTGCACCTCGCACCGCTTGGCGAGACCGGCCTTGACGACGTTCTTGGCGACGTAGCGGGCGTAGTAACAGGCCGAGCGGTCGACCTTGGACGGGTCCTTGCCGCTGAAGGCGCCGCCGCCGTGGCGGCCCATGCCGCCGTACGTGTCGACGATGATCTTGCGACCGGTGAGGCCGGCGTCGCCGTAGGGGCCGCCGATGACGAAGCGGCCGGTCGGGTTGACGTAGATCTTGGTGCTCTTGTCGATGAGCTTCGCCGGGATCACCTTCTCGATCACCAGGCTGCGGATCGCCTCCGTGATCTGCTTGTGCTTCACGTCGGGGGAGTGCTGCGTGGAGACGACGATGGCCCCGACGCGCACCGGCTGATCGTCCTCGTACTCGACCGTGACCTGCGTCTTGCCGTCGGGGCGCAGCCAGTCGACCTTTTTCCCCTTCCGGATGTCGGAGAGCTTCTTCGCCAGCTTGTGGGCGTAGCTGATGGGCGCGGGCATGAGGTCGGGCGTCTCGTCGGTCGCGTAGCCGAACATGAGGCCCTGGTCGCCGGCGCCCTGCTCCTTGTGGAGCCCCTCACCCTCGGTGACGCCTTGCGAGATGTCCGGGGACTGCTTCTCGATGGCGGTGAGGACAGCGCAGGTCTCCCAGTCGAAGCCCATGGACGAGTCGGTGTAACCAATCTCCCGGATGGTGCTGCGGACCACCACGGGCATGTCGACCCAGGCCGTGGTCGTGATCTCGCCGGCGACGACGGCCATCCCCGTCTTGACCATGGTCTCGCAGGCGACGCGCGCGCGGGGGTCCTTCTCCAGGATCCCGTCGAGGATGGCGTCGGAGATCTGGTCGCAGATCTTGTCGGGGTGTCCTTCGGTGACGGACTCGGACGTGAACTGATAACGGCGCATGACGCTCCTTCGGGCGGCAGAAAGGACGATGCCATACGCCGTGAGTGCCCAACCGTCAACGCATCCGCACGGTTGTCCGCCCTCGATTTTCCGCCTTCGGCTTCGCCGCCCTTCCGCGGCGCGCGAGCCAAAGCCCCGGGGCGCGCGCCCTCGGATACCCCGGTCCGCACGCGAAGGGAGCGTGCGCGCCGGAAGCTCGGTGGGCGGGCCGACTGCCCTCCGGCTCGGGCGACGGCCGAGCGGATCCGCGAACGCTTTTCGTGCTCGAGCGACCTCCGCGCAGCCCACCCGTGCCCGGTCGGCAGCTCGCGCAGCCCGTCCGACGAATCCGTTGCCCGAATGTCGCCCGAGCTCGACCACCCGCTGTCCCCGTCGCGCGACGGCCGAGGCAGCATGGCCCGGTGCGTCAGGGCACGCTGCCGGATCCCGCCCTCTCCCCAGCGGCTGCGCTCGGCGGCGGCCTCGACGACACAGGCTTCCCCCCCTCGGTCCGAATCCCGTCGAGCTGCGCGTTGACCTCGCCCCCGACGAGCAGAGCCAGAGCCAGCAGCCAGAGCCAGAAGAGGAAAATCGCGACCGCGGCGAGACCACCATAGAGGGTCGCGTAACGCGAGAGGGTGCTGACGTAGAACGAGAAGAGCGCGGAGAGGATCGCCCAGAGGACGATCGTCACGAAGACGCCGGGGAGGCGGCGGCGGCGGGACGGGGCCGGGCCGCCGCGCACAGCGAGGCGGAAGAAGCCCGAGAGCAAGCCGACCAGCGTCGCCGTCGGGAAGACGACGGCCGCGAGCGCGCCGAGGTGCCCGGAGAGCATGCCGAGGCCGACCGCGATCGCCGTGACCACCGCGACGATGGCGACGGCGGCGACGACGCAGAGGATGGCGAGGCCGCGACGCCACCACCACGGCCGCGGCGGGCTGTGGAACATACCCTCGAAGACGCTCATCGCGGTGGAGATGCCGGCCGACGAGGTCCAGAGGAAGGCCGCGACGCTGACGGGCGCGATCACGGCCGCGCTGGTGGAGAGGCGGTCGATCGCGCCGCGGACGAGCTCGGCGACGGGCTGCGGCGACGCGTTCAGCATGGGGCCGAGGAGGAGCTCGCCGTTCTCGTGCAGGACGTAGAGCACCATGCCCGCGAACGCGGCGAGGGGGACGAGGCTGAGGAAAGCGTCGAAGGCGATCGCGCTGGCGGCGATGGGCGCGTGGGCCTCGTCGAGGGCGTCGATCAAGCGGGTGATCGCGCGCCCTGCGCGGTGGCGCCCGAGGGTCTGCCAGATCCGGTCGCCCAGCATGTCGGCATCCTACCCCGCGCGGTCCACCTCTCGCTCGATCTCGTCGAGCGCCTCATCGATCCACCGCTGGACGGACCGGGGGAAGGGCCACATCCAGCCGTAGTCCGGGCCGGTGAAGCGCTCGACGATGTGCCGGTGAAGCGCCGGGGCGCGTGCGGCCGCGATGCCCTCGACCTGGGCGATCGCCCGCAGCGTCTCGCGGTACGCCTCCCACTCCAGCCGGGCACGCCCCCACGCCAGGAAGGCCGGGAGCGGGAGGAAGCCGTAGACGAGGATCATCCCCACCCAGCCGAGCCGCTCGAACTGCCGGACGTGGACGAGCTCGTGCCGGAGCGTCTGCCAGGCGTGATCCGGGTGCCACGCGTCGAAGTCGTCCGGTACGTAGATGGTATGGCCGAGGGTGGTGACGTACTTGCTGATGTACGTGCGCTGCCCGCCGAAGGTGAGCGCCCAGAGCGCCTTCGCGGCCGCGCGCTGGTGCCAGTAGCGGCTCTTCTTCACCACCCGCACGGGCCGCGGGCGGGCGCCCATCTCGTCGATGAGCACGGCAAGCCGCTCTCGAGAAGCGGGCGCGGAGCTGCCCGGGTGATCCCTCTTCATGTCGCTCCGGCGCGCGTGATCGCCGCTGACGATGGATCTACCATGACCACCCGGTGCGAACCGCATCGCTCCTCCGGATCGCCTCGATCTCCGCGTGCGCCGCGCTGCTCGTCGCGGCTTGCCAGGGCCCGTCCTACCCGACGGTCGACTGTCACCAGCCGATCTGGGCCGCAGCGGACGACGGCGCGGCGGTCACGGTACAGGGGAGCTGGGACGGGTGGCAGGCCCCCGGCGTCGCGGCCCAGCCCTCGGGGCACACCGGCTGGCAGCTCGCGATGCTGGAGCTGCCGGCCGGCGAGTACGGCTACATGGTGGTCATGGACGGCATGGCGGGCCTCGACCCGTACCAGCCGCTCACCACCTTCCGCGGCGAGCAGGAGGTGTCGCTCCTGGTCGTCCCCGACTGCAAGGTCCCCGAGATCGAGGTCGACCGCGCGAGCGCCGACGCGGACGGCGCGCTCTCGGTGGCGGGCACCTTCCTCGCGGCGACAGGTGGCCCGGCGCTCGACCCCGCGAGCGTGCGCGTGACCGTCGACGGCGTCCCGACGGCGGGGGCGAAGGTGTCGGCGGATTCTGCCACGGGCGCGCTCTCGATCGCCGCGAAGGGGCTCGCGATGGGCAAGCACACGATCGCCGTCTCGGCGGCGGGCGCCGGGGGCGACGCCGCGCCGGACGCGCGCGCGGCGGTGTGGGTGCAGCCAGCGGCGGAGACCTGGGAGGACGCCGTCCTCTACCAGATCGTGACGGACCGCTTCCGCGGCGACGGGGGCTCCGCCCTCGCGCCGCCGCCCACGCCCGGGCGCGCGCGCGGGTGGCACGCTCGCCGGCATCACGGCCGAGATCGAGCGCGGGACCTTCTCATCGCTAGGGGTGACGGCGCTCTGGATCTCGCCGCTCTACACCGAACCCCACCGGCTTCTTCGACGACCTCGATGGGCACGCGTCGGAGGGGTACCACGGCTACTGGCCGCTCCAGGAACAGGAGGTCGAGCCGCGCATCGGCGGGGAGGCCGCAGTGGAGGCGCTCATCGCCGCCGCCCACGCCCATGGCCTGCGGGTGCTCTTCGATCTCGTCCCCCACCACGTCTTCGACCAGAACCCGCGCTACCTCGCGCACCCGCACGATGGCTGGTTCGACCACGGCGCCGACGCGTGCACCTGCGGCGCGCCGGGGTGCGACTGGGGGACGTACCTCACGACGTGCTGGTTCGCGCCCTACCTGCCCAGCGCCCACTTCCAGGACGACGAGGCCATGCACGCGGCGATGGGCGACGCGCTCTTCTGGATGAGCCGCTTCGACGCCGACGGCGTGCGTATCGACGCCGTCCCGATGATGCCGCGCGCCGCGACGAGGCGCATCCTCCGCGCGCTCCGCGACAGCGAGGCACCGGCGCACGCGCTCTTCGGGCTGGGGGAGATCTTCACCGGGGGGCGGCGAGGCGGGGCTCGACCAGATCAAGTACTACATGGGGCCCGACGGCCTCGACAGCGCCTTCGATTTCCCCCTCATGTGGGCGATGCGCGAGGTCATCGCCGACGACGCCGCCGGCTTCGATTCCATCGAGAGCATCCTCGCGGCCACGGAGGGCGCCCTCGCCGGCTCCGGCTCCATGCCCGCGCGCATGCTCGACAACCACGACGTCTCCCGCTTCATCTCCGAGGCCGACGGCAACGGCGGGAACGACCCGTGGGCGAGCCCGCCGCCCCAGCCGACGGGCCCGGTGGCCTATGCCCGGCAGCGGATGGCGCTCGGGCTCGTCTTCTCGCTCCCGGGCATGCCCGTCGTCTACTACGGCGACGAGGTCGGCCTCGCCGGCGCTACGGACCCGGACTCGCGGCGCGTCATGCCCTCGCTCGACGTGCTCTCTCCCGACCAGGCGGCGACGCTCGCGCTCACGCGCCGCCTGGGCGCCCTCCGCCGCTGCTCCCTGGCGCTGCGCCGAGGCGTGCGCGTCCCGATCTGGGCGGGCGCGGATACCTACGCGTTCGCGCGCGACGCAGGCGACGGCGCTCCGGCACTCGTGCTCTTCTCGAAGGCCGGCGGTCCGGCCTTGGTCTCGATCCCCGGGGGCGTCGTGCCCGCGGGCGCATGGGTCGACGGTGTGACCGGAGCGCCTGTCACGCTCCAGGGGGAGACGGCGATCCCCCTCGACCCGCTCTCGTTCAGAATCCTCGTCCCGGCTTCGAGCGCGTGCCACCCGCCGCCAGGGGTGTGATCAAGGCCCGCGCTACGCGCCGAACCGCGGGATCTCCTCCAGCTCCCCGACGATCTCCTCGAAGTCCGCGAACGTGAGCGCCTGCTCCGCGTCGGACTTCGCCTCTGCGGGGTTGGGATGCACCTCCACGATCATCCCGTCCGCGCCCACCGCCTTCGCGGCCCGCGCGAGGGGCCGAATCCACCTCCGTACGCCGACCCCGTGCGACGGATCCACCACGACCGGCAGGTGCGTCCGCTCGCGGAGCACCGGTACGGCCGAGAGGTCCAGCGTGTTCCGCGTCGCCGTCTCGAAAGTGCGGATTCCCCGCTCGCACAAGATGACGTGCGGGTTGCCCTCGCTCAGGATGTACTCCGCCGCGGCCAGGAGCTCGTCCAGCGTCGCCGAGAGCCCACGCTTGAGGAGCACCGGCTTCGTCGTCCGGCCGACGGCCTTGAGCAGATCGAAGTTCTGCATGTTGCGCGCCCCGATCTGGAGCACGTCGACGCTGCGGGCCATCCGCTCCACCTGATCGACGCTCATCACCTCGCTCACGGTGGGCAGCCCAGTCACGCGCCCCGCCTCGGCGAGCAGGGCCACGCCGTCCCAGCCGAGGCCCTGGAAGGCGTAGGGATTGGTGCGCGGCTTGAAGGCGCCGCCGCGGAGCATGACGGCGCCGCGGGCGCACACGGCCTCTGCGGTGGCGATGACCTGCTCGCGCGACTCGACGGAGCAAGGGCCAGCGATGATCACGAAGTCGCCGCCACCAACGAGCGCGCCGCCGATGCGGACCTGTGTCCCGCCCGGCTTCGAGGTGCGCGCGGCCTTCGGCCAGTTCTTGGCGCCAGGAGGCATAGGCGGCGGGCTAGAGGCGCCCTTGGCGGGGGGCGGCGGACGCGGCGGCTGCGCCTCGGGCTTCTCGGCGCCCTGCGGGGGCGCGAGCGAGGCGACGTCGTAGCTGCCGAGCAGGCGGAACTCGGTGCACTGCTCGCGCACGGTAGCGAGGGCGGCGGCGATGCGCGGGTCGGCCGCGTCGCCGTCGAAGTCGGCGTAGAACATGTACTCCCAGGTCTTGCCGGGCTTGGGGCGCGACTCCAGCTTGGTGAGGTTGACACCCGCTTCGGCCAGCACGGTGAGGCAGCGCGCGAGGAGGCCGTGCTCGTGGGCGGTGGCGAAGAGGACGGAGG
Organism: uncultured delta proteobacterium; assembly: GCA_963827955.1. Lineage (GTDB taxonomy): Bacteria > Myxococcota_A > Polyangia > Polyangiales > Polyangiaceae > CAWHDJ01. The sequence continues at coordinate 176,775 of CAWHDJ010000021.1, forward strand.
TGCGGCGCTTCATCGACTCGGGGACCGTGCGCTGCTCGGGGCGAACGGCTTCGACGACGAGGAAACGGGTGAAGTTGTCGGGGTGGTCGGCGATGTTGGCGGCGAGCTCGACCAGGCCGTAGCGGCCGGCCGCCTCGGCCGGGGCGATGGCGGCGATGGCCGGGTCCTTCGCCTCGGCGACGTCGCGCGCGGCGACGCCGGTGTCGATCGCCGGGATGGGGCGCGCGCCGGGCAGGGTGGCGAGGAACTTGCCGCACTCCTCGAGCACGATGGGGTGCGCCTCGACGCGGGTGAGCCCGGCGATGGTGGCGCCAGGGACGCCGAGGAGGCGGTGGTCCATGCGGAAGACGACCTCCCGCACAGGGACGAGATCGTACTGCGCGACGAGGTCGTAGCCCTCGCGGAAGGTGCCGGCCACGGTGTTCTCCAGGGGGAGCACGCCGTACCGCGCGCGGCCGGCACAGAGGGCGACGGCCACGTCGCGGAAAGTCGGCAGGCCGATCGTCTCGATCACGTCCCCGCGCGCGCCGAAGTGCCGGCGCAGGAGCACGTCCGAATAAGCGCCGGGGACGCCCTGGTACGCAGCGGTGATCATCGCGTCTTCTCCTTGGGAGGCAGCGTCAGCGGGGGCGGATTACGGGAGGCGAGCCCGCGCGGAGGCCGCGGGCGCCGCCCCCAGCGGGGGCCAGGAATCGCGGATAGCTCCCGTGCAAACAGACCATCTCGGTCTGCGCACGGAGCTGGTCCACGGCGCGGGCGACGAGCTCGTCCTCCCGGTGGCCGGCGACATCGACGAGGAAGACGTACTCCCACGCCCTGTGCCGGCTGGGCCGCGACTCGATGCGCGAGAGGTTGATGCCGGCGGCGTCGAAGGTCTCAAGCGCGCGCCGGAGCGCGCCAGTCTCGTCGCGTAGCGCGAACGAGAGCGTGGTCTTGTCGTCCCCCGTGCGCCGCGCGTCCTCCCGCGCGAGCAGGACGAAGCGGGTCGCGTTCTCGGCGCGGTCCTGGATGCGCTCGCGCAGGACGGGCAGGCCGGAGAGCTCTGCGGCGAGGCTGGAGCCGATGGCCGCGCCCGCAGGGTCGGCGGCCGCCTCGCGCGCGGCGCCGGCGGTGGAGGAGGTCTGCACGAGCTGCGCGGAGGAGAGGTTCTTCGCCAGCCAGGCGCGGCACTGCGCGAGGGCCTGCGGGTGGGAGTAGACCCGCGCGACGGCGCTGAGCCCGGGAGCGAGCGAGAGGAGGCACTGCGAGACCTCGAGCACCAGCTCACGGCGGATGAATAGGCCGCCCTCGAGGAGCGCGTCGACGGCGTACGTGACGGATCCCTCCGTGGAGTTCTCGATCGGCACGACGCCGTACGTGACAGCCTCGCGCCTGACCGCGTCGAAAACGCCGTCGATGGTCGCGGTCTCGGTGTACCGAGCGGCGAGGCCGAAGAGCTCGCGCGCGGCGATGTGCGTGAACGTGCCCTCGGGGCCGAGGAAGGCGACGGTGACGGGCGCCTGGATGGAGAGGCACGCGCTCATCACCTCGCGGTACACGGCGACGATCGATTCGCGCGGGAAGCGCCCGGCGCCCCGCTGCGCGAGACGGTCGAGGAGGGCGCGCTCTCGCTCGGGGTCGTAGGCGGGAAGGCCGGCGTCCTTCTTGGTTCGCGAGATCCCGGCGACCACATCCGCGCGTTGCTCGAGCAGGGCGAGGATCTGGTCGTCGATGGAGTCGATCCGGCAGCGGAGATCGTCGAGGGTCATGAGGCGCGTCGCGTCGGCGGCGCATTGTGTCGCCCAGGCGACGCCCCGTAAAGGGCGCGACGGTCGTTCGCGTACGGTCGCGCGCGCCCCGTCAGGCGCGCCGTCCACCACGGACGAGCTCGCTCACGGCCTGGCCCAGGCCCTCGAGCGTGAGCGCGAACATCGGGAAGATGCCGGCAATCGCGTCCACCGTCGGGTGCGGGTACGACCCGACGCCGTCCGGGTTGAGCCATACGGAGCGCTCGAAGTGCTCGCGCATCGCCATCAGCCATGCGACGCCAGGCACCTTGCCCTCATCGCCGTAGCCAGGCGCGCCGAGCAGCTCGTAGGGCGCCATGGAAGCGTCGCCGATGAGCACGAGCTTGTAGTGCTTGCCACACTCGGCCAAGAGGTCCGCGACCCGTACCGGGTCCTGGAAACCCTCGGTCTTGTAGACGCGCCCATAGACGCAGTTGTGGAAGTAGTAGGTACGGAGCTCGCGCCAGTGGGAGGCGCGCTTGGCGGCGCTGAAGAGCTGGGACATCAGGTGGGCGTGCGGGTCCATCGATCCGCCGACGTCCATCATGAGGATGACGCGCGTGTTCGGTCGGCGCGGCGGACGGGTGACGACCTCGAGCTCGCCCGCGTTCCGGGCGGTCGCGTCGATGGTGGCGTCGACGTCGAGCTCACGGTCCAGCCCCTCACGCGCGAAGGCGCGGAGCTTGCGGAGCGCGACCTCGATCTGACGCACGTCGAGGACGACGTCGCTGCGGTACGGCCTGTACTTCCGGGCGTCCGCCGTCTTTACGGCGCCGCCCTTGCCGCCGCCGCCCTGCGGGCCGACCTGGATGCCCTGCGGGTGCTCGCCGCCACGCCCGAAGGGCGACGTCCCCCCGGTGCCGATCCAGCGGTTGCCGCTGTCGTGGCGCTCCCTCTGCTCCTTGAGCCGCTCCTCGAAGCGCCGCAGCACCTCTTCGAGATCCAGCGCCTCGATCGCCGCGCGCTCCTCGGGCGACAGGTCGCGCATCTTGATGGGGTCCTTCAGCCACTCGTAGAGCTCCTCCGCGATGCGCTTCGCCTCGACGTGCACGCCCCGGAAGTGCGAGGCGAAGACGAGGTCGAAGTCGTCGAGGTGCGTCTCCGAGTGCACCAGGACGGAGCGCGCCACGAAGTAGAACCCCTCGAGCGACGACTCGTGCAGACCCGCGGCGAGCGCGCGGGCCAGCGCGACGGCCTCCTGCGTCCCAACGGGGACCTTGCGCTCGCGCAGCTCGTAGAGGAACTCGACGAACACGGCTACGACCTGTACTTCTTGCCGCCGGCGAGCTGGTCGGCGAGCGCCGCCATGTCCTGCTCCTTCTTCAGCAGCGCGCCGAGGAAGGGCAGCTCCTTCTCGAGCTTGACCTCGGCGATGCCCGCCTGCTTGAGCACGGCGATCCAGTCGATGAGCTCGCTCGTGGAGGGGCGCTTGCGGAGGCGGGTGTTGGCGCGGATCTCGAAGAAGACACGCAGGGTCTGGTCCACGAGCGTGCCGGAGAGATCGGGGTGGTGTACCGCCACGATGCGACGCATGAACGCCGGGTCCGGGAAGTCGATGAAATGGAACACGCAGCGCCGGAGGAACGCGTCCGGCAGCTCCTTCTCGTTGTTGCTCGTGATGATCGCCACGGGGCGCTCGGCGGCGACGAGCTCGTCCCCCGTCTCGGTGATGCGGAAGCGCATGCGGTCGAGCTCGTGGAGGAGATCGTTGGGGAACTCGAGGTCGGCCTTGTCGATCTCGTCGATGAGCAGGACGACGCGCTTCGACGCCTTCAGCGCTTGGCCGAGCGGGCCGAGCTTGATGTAGCGACGGATGTCGCGCACGTCGCCGTCGCCGAAGCGCGAATCGTAGAGGCGCTGGACCGTATCGTAGACGTAGAGCCCATCCTGCGCTCTCGTCGTGCTCTTCACGTTCCAGGGGAGGAGCTCGGCGCCGAGCGCGGCCGCGATGGCCTCGGCGAGGAGCGTCTTTCCGGTGCCTGGCTCTCCCTTGACCAAGAGGGGGCGCTCGAGCGCCAGGGCGCAGTTGACCGCGGCTTCGAGGGCGTCGTTGGTGAGGTAGCGATCGGTGCCGCGGAAGCGGCGGAAATCGGACATGGGGAGCCGAGCGTAGCACAGGGCCACGCTGGGGCGCCGCTCCGTGCCGCGGTGGTCAGTGGCTCAGCCGGGTCTCGAGGAGGTCGACGAAGGCGCGCATCGCGTCGACGGTGGTGAAGACGCCGACGACCTTGCCATCGTCCGTCACCACGACGCAGCCGTACTTGTGCTGCGCCATCTCACGCACCACCTCCTCGAGCGAGGCCTTCGGCGTCACGGTGTACACGCTCGGGGACATCGCCTCCTCGACCGTCACCTTGCTCGGATCGACGTCGCGCAGGGTCTCGATGAGGTGAAGGTCGCGGTCGGACACGACGCCGACGAGGCTGCCCGCCGCGAGGACGGGCAGGTGCCGGAATCTGGTGGGCGCGCATGAGGTGGTGCGCCTGGGCGAGCGACTGCTCCTTGCCGATCGAGTGCGGGCTCGGGGTCATGTACTTGTCGATGCGCGGGATGGCCGTGGGCATTGGAGCCGCCTTTCCGCGGGGGTCGCAAAGCAAGGGCCCGGCCAACGCGCGGCGAGCGGGGCGCGCCGTTTGCGCGGAGGCGCACCACGTGCGCCCAGTCGAAGGCGGGACGACCAGCCAAGAGAGCGCGGTCGGCTGGCTCGTCGCGTGCCGGGCAGTGGTCGATGCCAGGGCCCGCTGTCCAGCCGCCATGCGGGCGCCCGTCAGAGCCAGTCGCGGAGGAGGTACGCCCCCCACGAGGCCGCCCGCATCCAGAGCGGCCGGCGCAGCCAGCGCTCGGCGGTGATCTCCTCGCACGACGCGAGGTCCTCCTCGAACATCCGCTCGACGGCGCCGGCGAACGTCGGGTGGCGGATGATCGCGTTCACCTCCAGGTTCTGCCGCAGGGATTGTGCGTCGAGGTTGGACGAGCCCACGGTGGCCCAGTTCCCGTCGACCACGGCGGTCTTGGCGTGAAGGACGCGGCCCGTCCACTCGAAGAGCCGCACGCCCGCCGCGAGGAGGATCTCATAGATGGAGCGCGAGGCGTACAGCACCGCGCGCACGTCGGTGGTGCCCGCGACCATGACGCGCACGTCGACGCCGCGCCTGGCGGCGTCGGCGAGATCGCGCAGGAAGCGAATGGCGGGGAGGAAGTAGGCGTTGGTGATCCGAATCCGCCGCTCGGCGGAGCGGATGGCCTCGCGGTAGGCGCCGCGGATGCTGGCGCGTGCGCGGTGATGGTCGCTGCTCACCACGGAGACGAGGGGGTCGGCCCGGCGTCCGTGGCCGCCGTAGCGGCCTTCGTCGAACGGCGCCCCGCCGGCCCGCCGCCAGGTGGAGCAGAAGAAGTATTCGAGCTCGAGCACCGCCGGCCCTTCGAGGCGAAGGTGGGTGTCGCGCCAGCTACCACCCCCATCCTCGATGGCAGCGTAGTCGTCGGAGAGGTTGATGCCCCCGGTGAAGCCGACACGGCCGTCCACCGTCAGCGCCTTGCGATGATCGCGGCGAGCGAGGCGGCCGAGCACCTGGCGACCTCGCCCCTCGATCCGGATGGGGTGGAACGCGAGCACGCGCGCGCCGGCGCCTCGAAGGAGCTCAAGGTATGCGCTCGGCACAGAGGAGCCCCACGCGTCATAGAGCAGGCTCACCTCGACGCCGACGCGCGCCCGCTCTGCGAGCGCCTCGGCGAAGACGGCGCCAACCTTGTTGGCGCGCAGGATGTACGTCTCCAGGCAGATGGTCGATTGCGCCCCGGCGATGGCCTCCAGCATCGCCGGGAACGCCTCGACGCCGTCCCGGAGCAACGCGAGCTGGTGGGCACCGACCGTCATCTCGGCGAACGGCGGGCGCGTCGTGAACTTGGGCTCGGCGATCACACAAAGGCCCTTATACTGCGCCGCTGACGGGGGGACCATGCTCGTGTGACGCACCGGCGACGCGGTTGGCACGCGACGTGAATGCTCCTCCTGTGTTGGAGGTCGAACCTGATGAAACGGATCCTGGCAGGGTTGGACGCTTCCCCGCGAGCCGAGGGCGTCCTCCGAACGGCGGCCGATCTGGCCCGAGCGACCGGCGGCAAGCTCATCCTCTTCCGTGCGGTCGGGGTTCCGCACGAGATCCCCGTGGAGGCGTACTCGATGACGCCCGCCGACCTCGCCGAGCTGCTCGAACGAGAGGCGCAAAAGTACCTCGACGAGGTGGCTGCAAAGATGCCGGCCGGCATCGTCGAAGGGATGATGGTACACGCCGGCACGCCCTGGCAGGGGATCTGCACCGCAGCCGACGAACGTCAGGCCGACATCATCGTGATCGGCTCCCACGGCTACTCGGGCCTCGACCGGGTCATCGGCACCACCGCGGCCAAGGTGGTGAACCACGCGAAGCAATCGGTGCTGGTCGTGCGCGGGCACCCGGAGATCGCTCCCGGCGCGGAGTGAGCGGCCGCTACCGCCTCCCCTTCGCCTGCCGGCGCGTCGTCCTCTCCGTCCTCTTCACCTCACGCCTGGGCTTCTTCTCCCGCCGCTCCTCCGATTCGACCACGCGGCGCCCGTACACGGTGCGCCGGAGGATGCTAACGTCGTCGATCTCGACCAGCATGCGGTCGCCGAGCGCGATCCGGTCCCCCGAGCGGACGCCGATGACCCGGAGCTTCTCATCGTCGATCTCGTACCGGTCGGCGCCCAGGGACTCCATCCGCACCAGCACGTCGACGAAGGGATCGTCCACGTTCACGAACACGCCGGTGCCGACGAGCCCCGTCACCGTGCCCTCGTAGACCCGACCGATGTGCGCCCGCATGAGGAGCGCGCGGTAGAGATCGACGACCTCACGCTCGACTTCCATCGCCTCGCGCTCACGCTCGGAGGCGGTCGTCGCCGCTACCCGGAGCGCCTCGCGCGCAGAGCCGCTCCTGTCGATGGGCTCGTCGTGCAGCACGGCACGAACGGCGCGGTGTACGAGCAGGTCCGGATAGCGACGGATCGGCGAGGTGAAGTGCAGGTACGCCGGCGAAGCGAGGCCGAAGTGGCCGATGTTGACGACGTCGTAGACGGCCTGCTTCAACGCCCGGAGCAAGAGCATGTGGAGCACCTGCCGCTGCGGGTGCGCCGCGAGCTTCTTCAACAGGGAGGCGAGCCTCTTCGGTTCGAGGGCGTCGTCGAGCTCGAACTTGACGCCGAGCTCCGCACAGAGCGTGGCGAAGCGATCGAGCTTGGCCTCGTCGGGCGGCGCATGGTCGCGGAAGACCGCCGGCACGTCGCGCTCCACGAGGAGCCCTGCGACGGTCTCGTTGGCGAGGAGCATGAGCTCCTCGATGAGTTGGTACGCCTTGGCCACGCCGGGATCGTGCGCGCGCTTCTGCACGGCAAGCGGAGCGCCGGTCTCGGCGTCGAGGACGACCTTGGCCTCGGGCAGGTCGAGATCGAGCGCGCCGCGGCGCATCCGACGCGCACGAAGCAGGCGCGAGAGATCCCACATCACCCGCAGGTCGTCGCGGAGCGCCTCCGCCTCGGGGCTCCGAGGCGGGTCGGGCGTGAAGCCGAGCGCACGCGCGACCCCTGGGTAGGTGAGCTTGGCGACGGACCGCATGTACCCTTCCACGACGCGGGCGGAGGTGACCGCCGCGGTGGCGTCGAGCTCGACCTCGACGCACAAGCAGAGGCGGATGACGTCGGGGAGCAGCGAGCAGAGATTCGAGGAGAGCGCCCGCGGTAGCATGGGGATCGCGCGGTCCGGCATGTAGACGGAGTTGCCGCGCGCGAGCGCCTCCGCGTCGAGCGCAGTGCCGGGCCGGACGTAGTGCGAGACGTCGGCGATGGCGATCCACGCCCTGTAGCCGCCGTCTGGCCGCCGCACGACCCAGACCGCGTCATCGTGGTCGCGCGCGTCCTCCGGGTCGATCGTGGGGAGCGGGATGGAGGTGAGATCCTCCCGTCCGGCGAGCGCGTCCGCGCCGACGTGGTCGCCAAAGGCCTCGGCCTCGGTGACCGCCGCGGGAGGGTGCGCCTCCTCGACGCCCTCGCGTGCCAGGATCTTGGCGACCTCGACGTTCGGATCCCCCGGCGGACCGAGCACGACCTCGACGACGCCCTCCGGGTTCTCGCCGGAGAGCTCCGGAAAGCGGGTGATCGCCGCGACCACAGCCGTGCCGTCCGTGCCCTCGAGCGCCTCCTGCCCGCGCACCACGATGGGGCCCCGGATGCGCGCGTCGTCCGGCTCGATCCACGCGCTCCGCCCGCGACGGTGCAGCGTCCCGGCGACGCGTGGGTTACGCCGCTCGAGGACGCTCACGACCTCGCCCTCGAGGCCCCGCCGCGAGCGGGTGGCGATGCGGACGGCCACCTTGTCGCCGTGGAGAGCGCCCTTCATCGACTCCATCGGGATGTAGACGTCGTCGGCGAAGCCGGCGGCCGAGACGAAGCCGAAGCCTCGCGGATGGACGTTGAGGTACCCATCGAGCCCGGTGCCGCGCTGCTCGATCTGTCGATCGGAGAGGCGGAAGCGCTGGCCGCTGAGGGCGACGATGCTCCCGCTGTACGCGAGATCGTCGAGGAGCCGGTGGAGCGCGGTGTAGGCGCCGGCCTCGACGCCGAGGCGCATGGCGATCTCGTTGACGTGGAGCGCTCGCCGCTGGGATGCGAGCAGGTTCATCACGTCGTCGCGGCGCGCAGGTACCTTGGCGGTCATTTCGGCGGATCCGTGTCGATGAGGGGGCGATCGAAGCGGCCCCCGCCGGGAAGTAGCACGTCCGGCCGTGGATCGGGCTGATTCGAGCGCGCCACCGCGCGAATGACGCCCGCGAAGGCTGCCGAGCGCGCCTCGGGCCCCCGCAGCACCGCTCGACCCTTTTCCAGCCCCTCCTCGTAGCGCCAGCGCAGCGCGAGCTGATAGAGTAGGTCATGGTTGACAACGCCGACATCGAGCCGCTCTCGCTCGAGTTCTTCCGCCAGCTCCCCAAGACGGACCTGCACGTCCACCTCGACGGCTCGCTCCGCCTCGACACCATCATCGATCTGGCGCGCGCGCATCACGTCGAGCTGCCCTCAACCGAGACGGCCGAGCTCCGTCGCGCGATGAACCTCGGGCAGAACTGCGGTTCGCTGGTCGAGTACCTGAAGGCGTTCGACGTCACGCTGCGCGTGATGCAGCACCAGGACGCGCTCTACCGGGTGGCCTACGAGCTCGCCGAGGACGCCGCGCGCGAGAACGTCCGTTACATGGAGGTCCGCTACTCGCCGATGCTGCACACACGGCTCGGGCTCAAGCTCACCGGCGTGGTGGAGGCCGTGCTCGCCGGGCTCCGCGCAGCGCACGACGCCTTCGGCGTGGAGAGCGTGGTCATCCTGTGCGGGATCCGGAACATCTCTCCGGAGTCGTCGCTGGAGATGGCCGAGCTCGCGGTGGCCTACAAGGGCCGGGGCGTGGTCGGTTTCGACCTCGCCGGGGCCGAGTACGATCACCCGGCCAAGCACCACAAGAAGGCGTTCCAGCTCGTCCGCGACAACAACATCAACTGCACCATCCACGCTGGTGAGGCGTACGGGCCCGAGTCGATCGCGCAGGCGCTGCACGTGTGCGGCGCGCACCGCATCGGCCACGGCTGCCGCCTGCGCGAGAACGGCGACCTGCTCCACTACATCAACGACCATCGCATCCCGCTCGAGTGCTGCCCCTCCTCCAACGTGCAGACCGGCGCGGTGCGGGATCTCGAGTCACACCCGCTCAAGTTCTATTTCGATCTGGGGCTGCGCGTGACGGTCAACACGGACAACCGCCTCGTCACCGACACGACCGTGTCCCAGGAGCTCTGGCACTGTCACACGAAGATGGGGATGAACCTCGGCGACATCAAGACGATGATCGTGGCCGGGTTCAAGAGCGCGTTCTTGCCCTTCCACGTGAAGCAGGCATACCTCCGTCGGGTCACGGAGGAGCTCGAGCGCTTCCTCCCCGACGGGCAGATCAGGGCCATGCCCGCACCGACCAGCGGCCGGACTGCGGACGCGTTTGCCGGGCGTCGCTTCGAGACGCCCTCGACGGCCGCGTTCGATGGGAGCATCGCCGTCAAGTCCCCGCCGAACGGCGACGTCACCAACTGATCCGACCCCCTGTCACGATGGGAACCGCGGAGGCGGGCCTCGGCCCGGCCGTTGCTGCGCCCTGGGCGGGGGGTCACACATGCGCAGGAGCGAGACATGGCGGCGTGCGCGCGGCGCTCGCCCACGGGATGGTCGGTTGGCCCATCGGTTCGCCTGTCTCTCGGGCGGCTTCCTGGTGTGCCTGGGCGCCCTCTCGGGCGCGTTCGGGACAGTGGCATGGCTCACGGTCCTCTGCGCACCCTTTCCGGCGCTCCTGCTGGGCGTGCTCGCGCTCGGCGTAGGTCCGGTCGTGGTCGGCGGGGCTCTTCTGTGGGGAGGTCTCAGCCTCCTCGAAGTCGAGTCTGCCCGGAACCGAGCGCATCTCGTACCCGAGGCGTGCATCGTCGAAGCGGCGCGCACGAAGGGGACGGCGGCGACGATCACGGCGCGGCTCGGCCTTTCGGACGCAGCGGAGGTCGAGCGGCGGCTCGACGACCTGGTCGTGCGCGAGACGCTCGCGCTCGAGGTCAGCGAAGAGGGCGACGTGCTCTACCGGGAGCCTTAGCAACACCCCGGGCAATCGCCGCCGGTTGAACGAGAGCACGAGGTCCGGTAACGTGCTCCAGCGCGCACGAGTGGCGGAACTGGCATACGCTCCGGGTTTAGGTTCCGGCGCCGCAAGGCTTGAGGGTTCGAGTCCCTCCTCGTGCACCCTTGCGGAAAGCAGCACGGCGTTCCGAGCTGCGCTTCAGATGCCCCAAGCGCGACGCACGGCCTCGGCGATGCCGCCGCCTCGGAAGCAGTTGGCGTTGAGCGCATCGGTGGCCGTCGCTTTCACGGAGGGCGGCGCCTGGCCCATCACGAAGGAGCGCCCCGCCACCTCGAACATGGGCACGTCGTTGAGCCAGTCGCCGACCACGACCACGTCGGCCAGCGCGCATCCGTGAAAGCGGGCCAGCCACTCGATGGCCGTCCCCTTGGTCGAGCCGGCCGCGCGGATCAGCATCGCGAACATGCCGACACGTACGACCGGGAACACGACGACGCGCGCGGCGTGCGGGAGGCGCTCCTCGATCTCGGCGGCGGCGGCGCGGATGCCGTGCTCGGGCCCCACGGCGACCACCGCCATGAGCCCGCGCCCACCCTCCCAGCTAGGATGGTCGGCGACGCGCGTGACCACGTCGACGCGAGGAGACCAGGTGCGAACGTAGCCCGCAAAGGGGGCGCCGCTCTCGTCATGAACGATGGCGTCGTCCGCAAAGAGAAAGCTCGCGGGGCCATGTCGCGCGATCACATCGCGCACGAAGGCGGCGGAAGCTCCCGCGATGGTCGCCTGGAAGAGCCCCGATCGTCGCCGAGGTCGACGATGTGGCTTCCGTCGACGCAGGCGACGGGACCGGAGAGGCCGAGCGATCGCGCGATCGGATGGGTTCCAGAGTACAGCCGGCCCGTGGCGATGGTGACGACCACACCGCTCGCGGCGACGCGGGCGATGGCTGCATGGTCCTCAGGATGTACCGAGCCATCGCGGCGTAGCAGCGTGCCATCGACATCCAGTGCCAGGAGCTTGTAGCCCACGCCGCAGCAACCGTAGTCGTTCGGAGAGCTGAAGACAAAACACACGAGCCGCTCCACCTCTCCGTGAGGTGAAGCGGCTCGCGCAGTTGGAGCAGCCGTCAGGAGGCGGCGGGATAAACGGACACCTGCTTCTTGGTGTTCGTCTTCCACTCGTACTTCACGACGCCGTCGACCAGGGCGAAGAGCGTGTAATCCTTGCCCGTCCCCACGTTTTTTCCTGCGTGGATGCTGGAGCCGACCTGGCGAACGAGGATGTTGCCCGCGAGAACAGGCGTTCCGGCGTACACCTTGACGCCGCGCTTCTGGGCGGATGAATCGCGACCGTTGCGCGACGAACCGCCGCCTTTTTTGTGAGCCATGGTACGCCTCTCTTCCTACCCGGTGATGCCGGTGATCCTCACGTCCGTGTAAGGCTGGCGGTGGCCGTTCTTGCGGCGGTAGTTCTTGCGGCGGCGGAACTTGAAGACGACGATCTTCTTCCCGCGGACCTGCGCCGCAATCTCCGCGGCGACCTGCGCGCCTTGAACGAGGGGGCGGCCGATCTTGGTCGAGGCCCCGTCCGCTTCGCCCCCGAGGAGGAGAACCTCACCGAAGGTAACCTTGTCGCCCGCATTGCCGGCGAGCTTCTCCACGCGGAGCAGCTGCCCCTCGGAGACCCGGTACTGCTTGCCGCCCGTCCTGATGACCGCGTACATGGTGCGCCTCGCTGAAAACCCCGTGTTTCACGTGCCTCCGGAAACAGGGGGAGCGGGAGTATACAGATCGGGCGCGCTTTGACAAGCGGAGAGCTTCGGACCGTTCCTGCTAGGCGTCGGACCGCGATCCCGGATCGCGCGATCCCGGCTCAGCGGGGGCCGAGCCCGAGGCGGAAGCGGACGTCGGGTCGGCCGCCCCGCCGTTGGGAGCGGGCTCGGCCGCCTTTTCACCCTTCTTCTTCGTGTACTTCTCTTCCCAGCTCATGGCGATGCCGAGCGGGTCGTCGAAGGCCGTCTCGGCCCCGATGTCCATGTCGAGGAGGTCGTCCAGACCCGGGGGGCCGGCCGCGCCCGCGATGGCGCGCGCGGTAACGCCCTCGATGAGCACCCGCTTTTCGAGCGCGATGCGCCGACGATAGGCTTGGGCCAGCGCCTCGTTGCCGAGATCGTCCGCAAGGGACGCGGTGTCGCCGCTCTTGGCCTTGACCCGTACACGGACCCGCTTGTCCGCTGCGCGCTCGAGGAAGATGTATGCGCGCTCGAGGAGGACGTACGCGGCGCCCTTCACCGCGTCCTGGGGGTAGAGATCCTCGTCGAGCTCGATGGAGGTCCACCCGTCGTCGGTCAAAGTAGTCTCGCTCATTGGTGCTTCTCTACTACTACCTCGTTCGCCGCGGGGACAGGAGCCTCGACTTCGCCGAGCCCGACAAAGGCGACCCGTACCGCCGCCGGGAGGGAGCCTCCCGAGGGCCGTCGCCCGTCGTCGCCAATCTGCACGGCGAGGCCGAGGCGTTCGGCCTCGGCCTCCGCGCGCTGGAGATACGGCGCGACCATCTCAGGCGCGGGGACGAGCCGGGAACCGGCCCGGGCTGCGCTGCCGAACGGTGCCACGCCCGCAAAATGCACCGCCTCGACGGAGGCCGCATGCGCAACCCGCACGATTTCCGCGAGGTGGCGGAAATTCGAGCGCGTGATCACGGCGCTTACACCCGTCGGGATGCGCTCGGCACGAGCGTTTCGAAGGCCCTGCAGGGTCTGGGCGAAGCTCCCGGGCGTCGCCGTGTGCCAGTCGTGCATCGCCGCCGTGGAGCCCTGGAGGGAAACGTCGAGCGAGAGCTTCGAGGATGCTTCGCGAAGTGTGTGGGCAAACGCACGGTAGGCGAGGCGCCGTCCGTTGGTCTGCACGATGATCTGCGCGGCGCCGCGAGCGTCCACTGCCCGAATCCACGTGGGCAGGGACTCGAAGATGGTCGGCTCGCCACCGAGGAAGGCCACCACGTCGCCCGGAGCGATCTCTTCCAGGGCGCGCCCGATCTCGCCCTCCGACGCGGCCGGCCGAGTGCGGCGCGCGGCGCCCTGTGCGCAGAACGCGCAGGCATTGTTGCAGGCAAATCCCACCGTGATGTTTCGCATCGGCCTCGAAGGATCGACCGAGAGCGTGTGCGCCGTCAATCGGCGCCGTACTCGGAGAGCCCAGGGTCGTTCTCGTCGGTCTTGGGGCGCACGACTACCACGGGGCACGGGGCGTACCGCGCGATGCGGTCCGCCGTCGAGCCTCCGAGCAGCCGCTCCCAGCGCGTGGTCTCGTGCGTGGCCACGACGATGACGTCTGCGCCGATCTCCTTGGCGAGCTGCACGACCGCGCGATCGGGACGGCCGGTGCGGAAGTGCATGGCCATGAGCCGGGCCTGCCCGCGTGCAGAGCGATGCTGGAGGACCTTGAGCGCGGGCATCTGCGGGGGCTCCTCGTAGTGAAGCGCCATGAGCACGCCCGGCGTCGACAGGTCGCGCACCCGCGGCGCGATCGCGCGCGTGCCCACGATCACCGCGTGGACCTCGCTGTCGTCTCCCTTGAGCGCAGCGAGCTCGAACGCGAAGCGCCATGCTCGCCCCCCGGGCTCCGAGAGATCGAGCCCGACGAGCACGATGTACGGCGCGCGAGCGGGCTCGGGGGCGTGTCCGTGCGCGACGGGAGCTTTGCCCTGCATCGACGGCGATTGTTGCGCCGGCGACCTTGCCCGCAAGCCCCGGCCCGTGCGTGCGCTCGAGGCGGCGGGGTGGGCTTTCCGCGATTGACGCGACCCTCCTTTGCCGTCAGCGTTGCCATGCCATGATCCCCCGCTACACGCCCCCCGACTTCGGCGAGCTCTGGTCCCCGGCTACGCGCTACGCAACCTGGCTCGAGGTCGAGCTCGTGGCCTGCGAGGCGATGGAGGGGCGTGGCGAAGCCGGTGACCCGATCCCTGCCGGGACGGCGCGCGCGCTCCGTAATCGCAACATCGTGCTGGATCCGGGCAGGATCGACGCGATCGAGCGCACCGTGAAGCACGACGTCATTGCCTTCCTCACACACGTGGAGGAGCTCGCCGGGCCCGAGGCGCGCTGGCTCCACCGGGGGATGACCTCGAGCGACGTCCTCGACACGAGCTTCGCCATGCTCCTCGTCCGCGCCGCCGGTCTGCTGCTCGGGCGCCTCGACGCGCTCATCGACGCGCTCGCTCGTCGCGCGCTCGAGCACCGAGCGACGCCGATGATCGGACGGAGCCACGGCATGCACGCAGAGCCAATCACGTTCGGTGTGGCGCTCGCCGGCCACTTGGCCGAGATGAAGCGTGGCCGCGCCCGCCTCCGCGTAGCGCGGAGCGAGATCGGGGTGGGCAAGATCGCAGGCGCTGTCGGCGTGTATGCGCACCTCTCGCCGCAGATCGAAGCTCGCGCGCTCGGCGCTCTCGGGCTCGAGCCCGAGACGGTCGCCACGCAGATCGTCCCGCGAGATCGTCACGCCGCGTTCTTCGCTGCGCTCGCGGTGGTCGCCGCGGGTATCGAGCGCCTGGCGACCAACATCCGCCACTGGCAGCGGACGGAGGTCGCGGAGGCCGAGGAGCGCTTCACGCTCGGCCAGAAGGGCTCCAGCGCAATGCCCCACAAGCGCAACCCCATCGTGAGCGAGAACCTCTGCGGTCTGGCACGAGTCGTGCGCGCCGCCGCGCTGCCCGCCTTGGAGGACGTCGCGCTCTGGCACGAGCGCGACATCTCACACTCGTCGGTGGAGCGCATGATCGCGCCCGACGCCACCACCACGCTCGGCTACATGCTGGAGCGCGCGGCCGCTCTGGTGGAGGGACTGGTGGTGTACCCCGCCGGGTTGCAAAGGAACCTGCGATCTCTCCGGGCAGCTCCATTTCAGCGAGGCCGTGCTGCTCGCGCTCGTCGACCACGGGCGGCCACGGCAGGCCGCCTACGTGATGGTCCAGCGCTGCTCGATGAAGGCGCTGGCCGGGGAAGGCCGCTTCCGCGACCTGTGCACCGCCGACGCCGAGATCGCCGCGGCGCTCACGCCGGGGGAGATCGATCGCTGCTTCGACCTCGAGCGCGCCCTCGCGCACGCGGGGACGATCGTCGATCGCGCGATGGCTGCTCCGTAGCGCCTCGAGGCCGGGCCTATGTGGGCTGCGCCGGCGGGCGCTCGGCGGGCGCCGCGGGCTCTGCGTCCGCGCCTGGTGCGTTTGGCGTGGCGGCGAGCTGCTCGGCGGGCGCGGCCTCTGCCGCCGGCATGTCCGACGCGGTGACCGGCGTGGCCGTGGCGGGCGCAACGACCGAGGGCGCGGGCGTTGGCGCGGTGCTGCGGTCGGCCTTCGGCGGAAGCTTCGCGGCCGCGCCCCCATCCCGGTCGGCGTCGCGCTGCCACGGGTACTTGATGCGACCGTGATACATGTTCACCAGCGTCGAGGCGGTGCGGGCCGTGATGATTCGCAAGTCCTCCAAGGCGAGGCCAGACTCGTCGAGCTGCCCCGACGAGAGCTTCGTGAAGACGACGCGCTGGATCATCTCCTCGAACTTCTTCTGCTCCGGCGGGAATATCGTGCGGCTGGCGGCCTCGATGGAGTCCACGAGCATCAGGATGGCGGTCTCCTTCGTTTGCGGCTTCATCCCGGGGTAGCGGAAGTGCTCCTGCGTGAGGCCCTTGGGGTTGCCGGCCTCTTTGCACTTGTGCCAGAAGAACTCGACGACCTGCGTGCCGTGATGCGTATACGCGAACTCCACCACCGGCTCCGGGATGCCACCTTGGCGCAGGATCTTGGTGCCCATGACCACGTGCGCCATGATCGCGTCCGCCGAGACCTCGGGCTCCAGCTCCTCGTGCGGGGTGCTCTCACCCGGCGCTAGGTTCTCGACGAAGTACTTGGGCTGAACCGTCTTTCCGAGGTCGTGGTAGTAGGCGCCCACGCGCGTGAGCAGCGCGTCGGCGCCGATCGATGCCGACGCTGCCTCGGCCAGGTTGGCCATGGCCCGCGCGTGCTCCCAGCTACCGGGCGCCTCCGCCGCCATCTTGCGGAGGAGGGGCTGCTCCAGATCGGTCAGGTCGAGGAGCTTGTCGCGGGAGACGTGTCCCAGCGCGCGCTCGGCACCCTCCCGGAAGACCATCGCGAAGAGGCCGGCCCCGATGCCACCGCCGAAGCACGCGAGGATGTTGGAAGACGGACCCGAGAGCAGGTCGTCCCAGAACGAGATCCGGCCCTGGAAGATGATGGTGAGGCAGATGAAGGCTGCGAGGCCAGCGAAGCCCGACAGGGAGCCAGCCACCAGCATCTGACGCGGGTGCTTGCGCTTGATGAAGAACAGCGAAGCGGCGATGCCGCGAATGAGCAGCACGCTGAGCAAGATGATATCGAAGCGCAGAAGCGACGCCGCGATGAAGGCGATGCCCAGCTCGAAGAGGAACGCGGTCCGACGGTCGAACGCGAGGGCGACCCAGACGGGGAGCGCGGCCATGGGGATCCAGAACTCGGGCAAGGCCGTGAGAAGCAGGATGCCTTTCGCGAGCACCACGGACCCCACCGCGAGCAGGAGCAGGCCGACTTGCGTGCGGAGAAGGCGCACTCGGTTCTGCCCGAACTGGCGCAGGTAGGTCGTCAACATCATGCAGACGATGAAGTTGATGACGAAGTAGCTGACCAGCCGCCCTGTGCTCGGCGGGCGTCGCGTGGACTCGTAGGCGAACGCCGCACGATGCTCGTCGTTGGACTCGTCGAGCACGGTACCCCGGGGCACGATGACGCGCGCGTGCTCGTAGGAGAGCCCGTAGCGGGCGTCGCGCACGATGCGTGGGCCATAGGGCACGCGCAGCGTGACGGGCGTCCGCCGGTTGAAGCTCGGCGCGAGTTGGGGAACGTAGAGATCGAAGAGGCTGACCACCGTGAAGAGCCCCGCGAAGAGGAGGCTCAAGACGAGGCCGGCAGCCGCCCCTGCTCGAACTCGCGTGCGCAGCATCGAACCGCTCGGTGTCCTTGCCGGGCCCGGCGCCGAAGCGCGGGACCACCCGGTGACCCTAGCAGGTTCGCGGCCCGGTGCGTATCCCGTGCCGGCGCCTGCCCGGCCGCCGGGTACGCGCCCACCCCTGCATCGTCTCGCCGCTCACCTAGTCGCAGGCGCGCCGCAGACGCGCCGCGGGAATCCCAAGATGGCCCGAGATGGCCAGCGGGCCGATGGAATTGCCGGGCGGCTCAAAGCTTGCTACCCACATTCAATGATCCCGTTGCGCACGCTGCTCGACCGACGCGAGGGCGCGGTGCTGATGGGGATCCTGAACCGGACGCCGGACTCGTTCTCGGACGGCGGGCGCTACATCGACGATGAGGCCGCGCTCGCGCATGTGGACGCCATGACCCGCGACGGCGCAGCGATCGTCGACGTCGGGGCGGAGTCCAGCCGGCCGGGCGCAGCTCCAATCTCCGACGCGGAGCAGCTCACCCGCCTCGGGGGCATCGTCAAGGCAGCGGCCGAACGCGGCGCGCTCGTCTCCGTCGACACCATGTCGCCCACGGTCGCCGAGCGCGCGCTCCGTGACGGCGCACGCATGATAAACAGCGCCTCGCTCGAGCCCGCGGCCGAGCTGGGCGCGCTCGCGGCTGCCTATGACGCCGCCCTCGTGCTCATGCACAGCCGAGGCACCATGGCGTCGATGTCGGGGTTCTCGAAGTATCCCGACGACGCTTACGGCGACGTGGTCTCCGACGTGGCGCGTGAGTGGTCCGCGGCGGCCGCTCGCGCGCTCGACGGCGGGCTCCCGCGCTCGCACCTGGTGCTGGATCCGGGCCTTGGTTTCTTCAAGAACGCGCGCCACTCGCTCGAGCTCTGCGCGCGCCTCGACGAGCTCGCCGCGCTCGGGTTCCCGGTGCTGGTGGGCCCGAGCCGCAAGTCGTTCGTGACGCGTGCCGCGGGAGAGGACCCGCCGGCGCCGCCGGGCCGCCGCCTCGGCGGCAGCCTGGCGGCGGCCATCGCCTGCGTCGAGAACGGCGCGGCCATCGTACGCACACACGACGTCGCCGAGACGCGCCAGGCGCTCTCCGCTGCGGCCGCCCTCCGTGCGGCCCGGCTGGGCTCGCGAGCGCACGCGGCCGGGAGCGGCGATGGCAGAGGGGAGGGGAGGACATGCTCGAGTTCCTGAGCCGGCTCTTCGCCGCCCGTCCCATCGAACAGGTCCTGCGAGATCTCGTCGACATCGTCATCGTAGCCTGGGTCATCTACCGCGCGCTGCTCGTTCTACGTGGCACCCGCGCGATCCAGATGGCCGTCGGCCTCGGCATCGTCTCGCTCGTCTACCTCGGCGCCAAGCTGCTCAAGCTGGCGACGCTGCTCAGCCTGCTCTCGTCGCTGCTCTCGTCGATCGTCCTCATCGTGGTCGTCGTGTTCCAGAACGACATCCGACGCGCGCTCATCCGCATGGGGAACACCGCATGGTTCAGCGGGGGCCGCGAGCAACAGTCGCGCGTGATCGACGAGGTGGTGGCCGCCGCGACCGAGCTCGCTCGCCACCGCATGGGCGCGCTGATCGCGTTCGAGCAGGACGCCAACGTTCTGGAGTTCGCCAAGAGCGAAGGCATCCAGCTCGACAGCGTGGTCACGCGCGAGCTCCTCGTCTCGCTCTTCGTGCCCGAGTCGGTGAACAAGCTGCACGACGGCGCCGTTCTCATCCGCGACCTCAAGAATCGCGCGGGCGGGTGTGTTCTTTCCGATGCCCGACACCAAGATCCTCGACGCGCAGCTCGGTTCGCGTCACCGGGCCGCGCTGGGCATCACGGAGGAGACGGATGCGGTCGTCGTCGTGGTGAGCGAGGAGCGCGGAACCATCAGCTTCTGCTTCAGCGGCAACATCGTGTCGAACCTGGACGGCCAGTCGCTGCGCCACGCGCTGCTCGGGCTCTTCGGTCGCTCGGCGCGCAAAAAGCGAGGAAAGAAGGCCCCCAGCGCGGCGCCGGTCCCCCACATCCGGCCGCCGGCATCCATGGGCTCGTCGGGTCGCCCGTCGGTGACCACCCTGATCAGCGGCCCAGCGCCGGCTTCGCCCCCGTCGCCTCCAACCACGGGCAAGGCCGTCACGCCCGCGCCCGGTAAGCTCATGGTTCCTGCGCCGAACGCGGGCGCTGCGCCGAAGCAGACCTCATCGACCCCGATGCGTCCCGGCACCGACGCTCGCCGCGACCCCGACGCCGCGCCCACGTCGTCCGGACCCGCGTCCACAGGGCCCGGCGCGCGTCCCTCGCCCACCTTCGTCCCGGCGCCCATTTCGAAGCGCGCTCCCGATGAGAGCGCCGGGCCCGCCACGCCAAGCTCTCCCACGGGAGCAGGGGACGAAGAGTCGTGAGCGCCAAAGACGGGTTGCGTGCGCGCATCCGGACGGCGTTCGTCGCGAACCTCGGGCTGAAGATCCTCTCGCTCTGCTGCGCGGTGGCGCTCTACGCGTTCACGCACGGGCCGGAGACGGCGCAGCGCACGTTCTCCGTGAGCGTCGTCTCGATCATGCCCCCGGACTCTGCCAAGCGGCAGCTCATCACGCAGCCTCCGACGGAGGTCGGCGTGACGCTGCGGGGGACGCGCACGCAGATCGACGAGCTTCATTCGGACGACATCGGAGCGCTGCGCCTCGATCTCCGGAGCGGTCAGGACGCCAAGATCGACGTCGACGAGAAGATGTTCCACATCCCTGCGGGGCTCACGGTGCTCCAGATCTTCCCCTCGTCGATCAGGGTGAAGTTCGACGACGTGATCTCCAAGGCCGTCCAGGTCCAGGTCCCGCGCACGGGCGAGCCGCCACCGGGCTACGTCGTGAAGGGCATCATCGCCAGCGAGCCCAACGAGGTCGAGGCGCGCGGGCCCCGCTCGATCGTGGACGTCGTCCAGGTCGCGCGCACGGCTCCCTTCGACGTGACGGGGCTGGGCCAGGGGCTGCACACGTTGAAGCTACCCCTCGACAAGCCGCCCAACCTGGTCACCTACGACATCGACCAGGTGACCGCCTCCGTCGACATCCGGCAGCAGCTCATCACGAAGACCTTTCCTCGGCTCAAGGTCGAGGTCATCGGCCTGCCGCGTGCGACCACGCGGCCGAGCACCGTGAACGTGGCCGTCACGGGCACGTCCGAGGACGTGAACGCGATCGCGCCGGACGCGATCGTGCCGCGGGTCGAGCCCAAGGCCGCGGGCGACGACCTCACCAAGCCCGGCAACGACAACCTGCTCGTGCTCGTGGACGTGCCCAAGGGGGTGACGGTCCAGGTCGACCCGCCGAAGCTCGTGGTCACCTGGTGATCGTCGCCGCGGCGCCGGCGGCGATCCCGCTCTCCGCGGCCTCGAGCAGCGTACGCCGACGCCCGGCCACGACATCGCCGGCCGCGTGGATCCGTTCGGCGGCGCGCGAGCCCACGCAGCTCACGCCAATCGTCTCCAGCAGCGCCGGCCGCCCGTCCGCGGGCCACGCCGACGAGTCGAGCTCGGGTCCCCGCATGGAGGAAACGATGTCCAGCGGAGTCGGCCCACCCGCCGAGAGGGCGACCTCCACGTCCAGGGAGAGTTGGAACGGGCGCCTTCCCCTCCTGGAAAGCTCGGAGCCGGCGGCCTGTTCGGGCGGCGCGTACACCACACCCCCGGCGGCAATCCCGCCGATCGCCAGGACGACGGTGTCCGCGACGAGGACAGCATCGCCCCCGGCGACAGCCACGGAGAGCGCGTCCACGCGCGTGACCGCGATGGCGCGATCCCACACTCGCCGCACGCCTGCGCCGTCGAGCATGCGGTCACGCGCCGCCTCGAAGCGCAAACCGGCCGGCGAGCTCGCACCGATGAGCGCCTCGCCGCAGGGCAGACCTACCATGGCCGACAGGGCCTCCGCGCGCGGCGCCGCTACCCCAAGCCAGGGCCCGAGCAAGACCGCGCCGACGCCTCCTCCCCCCGCGACAGTCTCACGGAGCCGGGCAGCCAGCCACCGGAGGCGCGCGTCGTCGTCGTGACGCGCGGCTAGGTCCGCATCCCCAATCCGGTGCTCGTCGTCGAAGCGCAGAACCGGCGCATCCACGGCGGAGAACCTGAGGCGATGCCGGCGGGCGAACGTGCTAGCGGTGAACACACGCGCGAGGGAGTCGGCATCCCACCCAGCGCGGTCGACGCGCGGGAGGAAGACCCGCGTGTCCTCGAGCTCGCCCAGATCGAGCAGCGCGCGATCGCGCCCTCGTGCTGGGCGGATGCACCCGGCCACCGTCGCAATCCACGGGCGCGATCCTCTGGGCACGTCCCACAGCCCGAGCTCGTCCGCGAACGCCGCCACGTCCGGAGCGAGCGCGGCGACTTCATGGATCGGTGAGCCGCCGAGGGCCCGCGCCGCGCGAACGAGCTGCTCCCACGGCACATCGTCGACCGCGCCTCCGCTGAGCCCGCTCGCCCCCACGCCTCTGCCGACGATGGTCACCTCGTGCCCCGACCTGCGCGCGCTCCACGCGGCCGCGAGCCCAGCGACACCGGCGCCGACGATGAGCACCCTCACGGGCTGATCTCGCCGTCGACGTCGACCCCGAGGCCGAGCCCGCGCGCACGCTGGCGATGGCCAGCGCCTCCTGCCGGGCCTGATCGCTGCCCAGCGCCGCCGCGCGCGTGAGGGCTTGCCGCTCCAGGAACAGGATGGCCTGCTTCTGACCATCGCGCGGATCGAGACCCAGCTCCTCGGCGACGATCTGCCCGCACCGCGCGGCGCAGCGCATCCCGCCGCAAGCACCCAGACCCAGCCTCGTGCGGCGCGAGACGTCGGCAACGCTGCGCGCGAGCTCGTTCTCGACGACGTACCGCACCTCCGCTTCGGTCACCGGTTCGCAGACGCAGACGGGCACGCTCTCGCGTCGTCGGGCGCGCGCGCGCTCCTCGACGCGCTCGGCGCGCGTACCGTGCCGGTAGACGAGCCGCCGCGCGGCAACGGCGTCGATCCCCATCCGCCGCGCCAGCGCGAACGGGTCGCACGGCGCGTCGCCTCCTGGCAAGACCAACGTGTGCGTGGAGCAGGGCACCCCAAGGTCGAAGACGCGCGCGAGGATGTCGGTCATCGCCTCGGCGAAGAGCCGATAGCTCGCGAGCTTGCCGCCGATCATCGAGTAGACGAGCGGGGCCCCGTGCGCGGCATGATCGACGATGGCGTGCTCGCGCGAGAGCGCGTCCTCGATGGGGCCCCACGCATAGAGCGTGGGGCGCACGCCGGCGTAGGTGCCAATCGCGCGCGCATCGCGGATGGCCGGGAAGACGCGGGCGAGGCCCTGGACGAGGTAGCGCACCTCCTCGCTCGTCGCGCGCACCTGGTCGAGATCGCCGTAGAAATCGTCGTCGGTCGTGCCGAGGACGCTCATGTTCTCCCACGGCTCGAGGAAGATCTGCCGACCGTCGATCGCATCGGCGAAAATGGCGTAATTGGTGAGGCGCCGATCGAAGACGACGTGGATGCCCTTGCCCGGTCGCACGCGCGCTCGCTCGGGCGGGAGCCCCGCGAGCGAGGCGGTTATCGGCGCCCAGGCGCCGGTGGCATTGACCACGGCGGCGGTTCGAATTCAATCCGCCACCCCCGTGACGCGATCGCGGTACGACACCGTATAGCCGTGGACGGGCGAGGGCTTCACGTCCCCATGCCCCTTCGCCGCCGGTGCTCCCTCGGTGATCGCTTCGATCCGCTCGACGGTGGTGCCGACGAGGATGCGCGCCCCCCGCTCCATCGCATCGACGGCGTTGGCCACGCAGAGCCGCGCCCCATCGATCCCCCATTCGTCGAAGCTGAACCCACCGATCAGATCACCCGCGAGCCCGGGCTCGAGCGCGCGCAGATCCTCGGGCGTCAGGCGCCCGTGTGGCTTGCCGCGCTTGAGCGGCTGGTACTCGTCGTACGTCGCGAAGAACGCGTCCATGAGCGGGAAGAGCATGCGCCCCTTCCGCGTGCTCTCGACCGGCATCAGGAAGGGGATGCGGAAGAGCAGATGCGGCGCGATGGCCTGAATGTGCCCCGAGTCGCGGCACGAGGTCTCTGTGACGTGAGGGTCGTACGTGAGGTACCGAGCGCCGCCGTGGATCATCCCGCTCGAGTTGCCGCTCGCGCCGAAGGCGAGGTCGTTGCGCTCGAAGAGCATGACCTTGAGGCCGCGCTTGGTCGCGTCGCGCGCGACGCCGAGCCCATTCACGCCTCCGCCGACGACCACGACGTCCACGTCCACGTCGGGCCGACGCCGCGGCTTGGGCCGCACGGCGAGCGCGGCGCCGTCGGAGGCAGGCTGGACGGTCATGTCCAGCCCTATAGCACGCAGCGCGGTGACCGTGGACCCGTACCCAGCTAGCCCTTTACCCGGATCGCCCAGGTCAGCTTCGCCAGGCTTCGAAGCACGTTGGGCACGCGCTTGACGAGGTTGATCGAGGGCGGTCGCTTCTCGAGGACGCGCACCGGGATCTCTCGCACGCGGAGGCCCGTCCGGTAGGCGCGGATGACGAACTCGCTGGCGAAGACGTCCTTCTCCACCACGCAGGCGCGCGCGATGGGCAGGAGGGGCGCCCGGACGAAGGCCTTGAGCCCATGCGTGTCGGTGCCGCGGAAACCGAGCGTGTAGCGGAGCATGCCGTTGTAGAGCTGGCTCGCCGCGTGACGCATGAACGGCCGCTCGTCGTGGGCGCCTGCCGTGAGCTTGGAGCCGATGACCATGTCGAATTTGCCTGTGGTGAGCAGCTCGACGGCGTGGCGATGGAACTCCGTGTCGCAGAGATCGATCTCGTCGCAGATGACGATGTCGCCGCGCGCGACCTCGATCCCGCGGCGCATCGCCCCGCCGTAGTTGGGCTCGCCCTGCGAGAAGAAACGGACCTCCGGGTACTTGTGGTGGAGGTCCGCCGCGATCACGAGCGTCTCGTCCCGCGACCCGTTCTCCGCCAGGATGATCTCGTACGCCCACCCGAGCGGGGCCAGCCGTTCGCGCAGATCGACGACCGCCGCGTGCAGGATGGCTTGCTCGTTGTAGACGGGGATGACGATCGAGAATCTGCGGCCGCGGCCCGTTCTCGGGGAAGATCGTGATGGGGCCGTCGTCCTGCTCGCTCATCGCGACCCTCCGAGGATGCGCTCGGCCTGGGCGGCGCCGTCGCGACCGAAGCGGAGCGCGTCCTCCATCGCCGAATAGTTCCAGTCCCCGTATCGTCCGGTGCTGATGATGTTCGCCCGAGCCAAGAACGGGCGAATCGCCTCGAGCGACGTGAAGTAGGCGTGGTCGAAGATCACGTACACGTAGTCCATGCGGCGGAGCCTCGCGAAGCGCACCGCCTCGGGGACGTCGATGAGGCCCATCTCCACGAGGCCGGCGGCCACCTCGGGCAGGAGGCTGTTCATGTCCGGCTCCCTCCGGTCGGCCAGCTCGACGTAGAGGTTCGCCTTGCCGGGGGGCGCCATCGCCGGCGAGAAGTGGGAGTAGCAACCGACCCGGTAGAAGGGGTACTTCGCCTCCGGCACGTAGACCCAGTGCAGCGGCTTGTTGCACGGGCCGTTGAGGGCGACGTCGAGGTAATAGAGGTGCGTGCAGCGAAGGCGCGACGCCGCGGAGGCCACCGGGCCTGGAAGGTCGACGCACAGCCCGAGCAGCACGGGGAGCGGGGCCGACGAGACGAGGACGTCGTAGCGGACAACCTCGTCGTCGAAGACGAGCTCGCGCCGTTGCCAGTCGATGGCGCGCGGCGAGCGCCCGAGCTCGATCTGGGGCACCGCACGGGCCAGCCCCTTGGTGAGCTCTCCGATGCCGAGGCGCGGGTAGACGAAGCTGACGTTGTAGCCCAGCTCCCAATCGTTGAGCCCGACCGCGCCGGCAACCACGTCCTCCAGCTTCGGGAGCGGGACGAAGCGCGAGCACCAGTCCGCGGTGATCTCGGTCGGGGGTACGCCCCAGAGCCGCGTGTTGTACGGGATCATGAAGTGACGGCTGATCCCCTCGCCGAAGTTCTGGAGGCAGAACTCCTCGAAGTCCCGCGGCGATGGCTTCTCCCTCGCGAAGTGGGCCTTCAAGAACCCGAGCAGGCACTCGTGCGCGACCGCGGGCGGCAGCCCGAACGTGTTGGCCTGGAAGGGGTACCGCGTGTACGTCCCGTTCGACCAGATCATCGATCGCCGGTGGATCTCGAGCCAATCGTCGCCGATCCACGAGAGCGCGAGGGCGCGCATCTCCGGATCCCGCAGATGGAGGAGGTGCCCCGTGAGATCGAAGCGGTACCCCGAGTCTTCGCGTGTGATCGCGTGGCCGCCGGGGACCTCGCGCCGCTCGAAGATGCGGTGGGGTACGCCGGCCCGACCCAGGTGAAACGCCGCGGACATTCCCGTGAGTCCGGCGCCCAGGATGGCGATGGGGGTGCTTGAGGAAGGGAGGCGAAACATCACTCGTGCGTGCAGATTGTTCCGGCGCGTGGACTCGAACCACGATTAGGGGATTCAAAGCCGCGACGGAACGGGGCGGAACGTTGTCTTTACCCGGGTTTTCGGGGGGCGCAACCCCCCCGTTCGCGACGTTCAACCCCGCGTGGGCACGAGCGTGGGCACGGGGAGCCGGGCCCTCGCTCGGACCGCTGCCGCCTCTGTCGTCGGAGCCCGTGGGTGGACCGTCGCCGCCGCTTTCATCGTCGGAGCCCGTGGATCGACGGCCACGGGCGGCGGCAAGCTCGGGGACCACTTCGTCCAGAGGGCGGAGAGGCCCCAGGTTCAGCTCGGCGGCGGTCCGCGCGGCGCGCCGGTACTTGTTGATCATGTAGCTCGACTTGTGCCCGGTTCGGTCCGCCACCCAGGTCTCGGTTCTCCCGTTGGCCAGAGACAGGGTCACGAACGTCGCGCGCGTGTCGTGCAAGCGGATCTGCATGCGGGCGGCAGAGCGCTCGAAGAGTTCCGGACGATCGATGCCGGCCATCTGGAGATGGGCGCGGAAGCGCTTCGCGTGGTTGCCCTCGTCGGCGATCCGCCGTCCGTCCTCGTCCACAAAGAGGGGCGCCGAACGCGGAAGAGGCGCTCCCGCAGCAGCCTCACGGAGCGCGATCGATGCGCGAAGCGCCCGCACCACGTCGGCACCGAGCGCCCACGCGCGCGGGTCGTTCGTCTTGTTCTTGTCCAGCGTGACGACACCGCGATCGAGGTCGACATCGCTCAGGTCCATCGCCGTGGCCTCACTGAAGCGGGGCCCCTCGCGATGCAGGAACCCGTAGAACACGCGGTCGCAGAGTGGCACCGCAGGGCATCCACTGAGGCGCGCCTCCTCGTCGGGGTACAGCCAGCCCTTCGCTTTGGCTGGACCAACCTTCGGGAGCCAGCCCTTCGGCAGCGGGCTCTGCTTGATCAGTCGCAGCGGGAACACCGCAAGCCCGACGATCCGATGGATCAGGAGCGCGTAGTGGCGACGCGTCGCTGGCGTTCGGACGGTCTCTCGCGGGAGCGCCTGCATGACCGCCTCCGCATCGTCGAACGTGAAGTCAGCCACCCGCACGTGTCCGACACGCGGGTACACGTGAGCGACGAGACGCTCAGCGTCGCGTCCCGCCGTCTTCTTGGGCCTCACGTGGTCGGGGTACGTGCGCGCCAGCTCGCCCGACGTCCACCGCTCGCCAACGTTTCGGAAGGTGCCCTCGGCAGCGGACGTCGAACATTCGGCCCCGAGCCCCTCCCGAGCCATGCGCTCACACCACGCGGCCCCCTTTTCTTCGGCGCGGGTCCGGGACATTTCGGACAGCGCGCCGAGGCGGAAGCGACGGTGCTTGCCGCCGATGCGAACCCGCAGGCTCCAGGACTTGCCGTGCTTGGTGACGCTCCCCGGCAGCGGCTCGACGTCGGGCTGCTTCTTCTTTCCCGAGAGGGGGCTGCGGCGAGGTTGACTCGTAGGAGGCGCGGCTGCTGGGCGATGCGCCGTGGGCGGCTCTTGCGACGGGCTGCTCTTGTGGGTAGCCCTTTGCTCGATACGAGACACCGCCCGCGGTGCCGTGGTACGGACCTTCATAGCCTGCGCTCCGGTTAGTGCGGTTGCTGCGGGTGAGGAGCACGGGACGGGACCAACCGTCTCGTGCTCCGTCCTTTTTGTACCGGGGCCTGGAACGGTGCGCCACCCTCAACGTGGGGAACAGCAGCGCGCCGAGCATCGCAGCGCAGGGCCGGTCGAGGTTGGCGCACGCCGCACCGCTCGCGCTCCCTGTGCGGCGTCCCACCTCCGCTTAACCGCTCCCGCGACGGCGATGGGGCGTGCGGTCGAGGTGGCGCAGACCACCACCGGCTCCGAGGCCCAAGCCCCACGTCGGGCGGCTTGGCCCAGGATGGCTCACCCGTTTCGGCCCCCGAAATGTGCACATCGAGTGCCCCGATCCTGGTGGACGGTCCAACTGGAGAGGGGCTGGAGATTTGTGGGGGTTTAGTGGATAGTCGCTGGACGGCGTGCAAAGTGCCCCACCTACCTGCGGACAAGGGCGGGTTCGCCGCTCTTCCCCCGCCCGCCGGTGGCACACGTCGGCTCGTCGCTGGCGGTTTCCGCGCCGGTCGGAGTCACCTGGCGCGTCGAGCCTCCAACCGTAAGGGCGCTCTCATAGCAGGCTCGGATCGTGGCCGAGCCTGTTGCGCGAGTAGCGCGGCCCGCACTATGTCGCATTGTCGTTATGGTCGATGACGACGTGCGCGAGAAGGTCCGCGAGCTGATCCGGGCCCACGGGGAGAAGGAGGCGCTCCGTCGCCTCGGCATGCCGAGGACGACGGTCGCGCGCATCGCGGGTGACATGGGGGTGCGCGAGGGCACGCTCCTGCTCGCACGCGTCCGCCTCGGCCTTCCCGTGCCCACGGCTGCACCTACGCTCGCGGGTCGGTGACGAACATGGACACGGTACGCCGATGGGAAGCGTTGCGCGCGTGGCGGGCCGCTGTTGAAGCGGTGCTCGCCACCTTCATCACTGCGAAGGTCTCAAGCGAGGCGAGCGCGCAGGCCCTGGCGATGGCCCTCGCCGAGAGCACCCTCTTGCCGGCCTTTCTCAACGTCCTCGCGGCTGGCATCTCGTTCAACGAGGCCCTGGACGCGGTGGAGCCCGGCACCGCCACCATGATCAACAACTGGATGGCAACCGCCTTCGACCGGATGCACCGAGCGGGAGAGGAGTCGAGGCGAGCGGGGGCTGTCGAGGACAGCCGCTACGTCGGGTCCGCGCCTCCTGTCGATGCTGCGGCACGACGGCGAGCGCTGGTCAGGTTGAGGCTCATCGTCCGGGCGACGGCAGCGAATCCGAACGCCGCGACAATCATCGTCCTGCGCAACGCGATCAAGGCTGGCGTCCCGCTCGACGTGGCCGTTGAGGTTCTTGGGCGCGCCGGCGTGCCGACCGCGGTGTTGGGGGCCGCCGTTGCGGCCAACCGGGCTCACGCTGCCGATGCCGCGGGCGGCGTCCGGCCCGTGATTCTCGTTCCCGAGCCTGCTCGGGATGAGAGCGGCCCCGCGACAGCCGACGCTGACGTCCACGACCAGCCCGCGACTCCAACTCCTGAACCTGCTCCGGACGCTGGCGTATCCGATGCGGTCCGTCGGTCCGTCGACAGTGCCTCGGTAGTTTGTGGAGGGGCGCCCCTCGCAGAGCCCGAGCGCCGCGTCGTTGCCGGCATGGTGAGCGACATGGACGCGCACCTCGAACGCTACCGCAAACGCGAGCGCGACCGCGCCGCTATGCACGCCGCACACCTCCGTTGGTCGCACATGCTCGCTCACCAATCTCTGCGGCGGACACGCGCGTCTCGTGCACCCCGACGCGCCGCGCACCGCATCGCGACCACGCCGTCGCGCGACGGGCCGCCGTCGGGTGATGCGCCACCACCACCACTAGCCGCCGGCCACGCGCCGCGCTGCGTCCCCGGGGCGGTCCGATCCCCCCGCGGTGATCGTGCAGCGCGAGGCTCGGTCGCGCCCACACGGAAAACCGACGCGCCCGTCCTGCATGGGCGGGTCGCGTGGAACGACCTCGACGCCGAGGCTGCGGTCCTCTCCGCGGCGCTGCCCGCGCATGGGGGGCGCACATGAGCTGGCGCGCGGACACGTCGCTGCCGGCTTACGCGGCGCTCGACGTCCACATCAAGGCCCTGGTCGAGAACGCCGTCCGCGACGCCCTCCGCAAGGGCGGCGCGGGCGTGGACCCTGAATCCCTGGATCGGCCATCCCAAGTGGGTCGAGTGGGGCCTCTGCCCCTCGAAGCGGGCCGCGTGTGCCCTCGCGCGCTCCGGCGCGCTCCACGGCGTGAAGCGGCTGCCAACTGGCGTCTACGTCGTCCGCCGGAGCGTGCTCGACGCGTCGATCGAGGCGCATCCCATCGACGTATCCGGCGATGAGCCGACGGACGACTACGAGCGGGAGATGGCCCGGCGGGGGCTTAGCGCCAAGGCCGCCGAAGACGCGCCGCCCGCACGCGTGCGCCGGGCTTCGTCGCTCGCAGAGCCGTCCCACGAGAACCACGAAGGCCGACGCGTCGAGCCTGCGCGCGTGGCCGCGAAGAGCCCCACGAACGCACCCAAGAGAACGCAAGGAGCTGACCCATGAGCACGCATCGCCCCCCGAACTGGCCGCGCCAAGAGCACCCTTACAGCCGCGCGCCGCAAAGGATCGAGCCGGTCTTCATCGAGCTTGCTCGGTTCAACCGCGGCCCACGCCACGACCCCGAAGCCGAGATCATGCGCATCTCAATCGACGCGTTCACGCCCCCCGACGCGCCCCAACACACTGCATCGGTACGTGACCCTCCGCCGGTGGTTCCGCGTGGAGGACGGCTCGTACCGCCCAACCAGGGAAGGCGTGACGATTCGCGCGAGTGAGCTGCGCCACGCGCTCAGAAGCTGCACCTGGCTGCCGAGGACCTCGGGCTGACCGAGGAGCCCTGTGAATCGCCCTCGTCGCTGAAGGGGGAGCGCGATGGCTGGCGACCTCGTCGTCGACGCGAGGCGGAGGGCCGTGGTTGATAATCTCGTCGTCGACGCGATCCGCGCGCGCCTCACCGACGTGCGCGACGTCGCCCGCCGCCTCGGCTACCTCGATGGCGCGAGGCCCCTCGGGCGGGACGGGCTCTTCGTCCGTTGCCCGTGGCACGCGGAGCGCACCGCGTCGTGCGCCGTCACGGTGAATGGTGGATCGCTGGTCCTCTACTGCCACGGTGCGTGCAAGCGTGGCGGCAACGTCTTCCACTGGATCGCCGCCGCTGCCGGCCTGACCCGGCCGGGCGACTTCCCCGAGGTGCTGGCGCGCGCTGCTGACCTCGCAGGCATCTCCCTCGATCCACGTGCACCTCTCCCGCCCCCGCCTCGAGTGCAGCTCCCCGCTCCGCCGCGCACCTACCCCCGAGCGACGACGTGAGCGCGCTCTGGACGGCATGCCAGCGCGTGATCGGACGATGACGATGCCACCGCATGGTGCCGTTCGCGCGGTCTCGACGGCTACGCCATCGAGGACCGGGACCTGGCGCGGGTACTGCCCCACGACGCAACGGTCCCGCGCTGGGCGTCGTACCAGAGCCGGTCGTGGATCAAGACGACCCACAGGGTGCTCGTCCCGGCGTTCGATCATGACGGACACATGCGCAGCGTTCGCGCGATCCGCCTCTCCGACGACCCGGCAGTGCCCAAGCGGCTTCCCCCTGGCGGACATCGCGCCGCTGGCTTGGTGCTCGCCGATGCGCTCGCGCTGCATCTCCTCGCCGGAGCGTCCCCTGACGCGCTCCCCCGTCCCCTGCGAGTGCTCTTCGTCGAGGGGGAGCCCGACTTCCTGACGTGGGCCTCGCGCTTCTCCGACGCGGACGAGGACGCGCCGGCCATCTTCGGCGTGCTCTCCGGAAGCTGGACCCCGAGCCATGCGGCCCGCATCCCCGACGGTGCCATCGCCATCATCCGAACCCACAACGACGCGGCCGGCGATGGGTACGCCGCGGCCGTGGAACGCTCACTCGCCAAGCGTTGCGTCGTCCTCCAATCGAAAGGGCAGGCGTGAACATGGACGAGAACGAACGGCTTCGTGCCGGCAAACTTCCGCACGATCCGGCCGACGGGTGTGCGGCATGGAAGCCGGCCGGCGACGTGAACGGCCGACGCGACGAGCGCGATGCAGTTCCCGACGGGAGCACGCCCGTGCCGCCCAGCAGGCTTCCGGCGCTGCCCGTCCACCACGGCGCGATCCTGGTACAGGTCGTTCGCTCCACGGAGCACGGCTTCGCCTGGTGCGGGGCGGAGCGGACGCAGACGCCGCGCCGCAGCCGCGGGACAGCGACGATCAAAGAGCCCCGTCGAAGGCCGTGCTCCTCGCCGACATCCTCGAAGCGCGCGCGAAGTTGGTGCGCTCGCCGACGGGTCGCCCGCACGCGCTCATTGGAAGCACGGCGTACGCCTGCGACTCGGAGGAGTTCGTCGGCTGGTGTGCGGCAGCGCTCTGGAACGACTTCCGCATGACGATCTCGAAGACCACGATCGAAGAGGTGGTGCGCCCCTTGACCCACCAGCGTCCAACGCAGCCCATCCCTGTCCGCTTCGGCGGTGATCGCACCCGCATCACGGTGGACCTCGGATCGTCGGCGCTCGCGATCACGTCGGCGGGCATCGCGCCCGCGCCGGAGGCGGTGTTCGCCAGACCGGCCGGTTCCGTGTCGCTGCCCCCGCCGATCGTGCCGAGGTGCCCCGCTGAGGCGGCCGCCGCGCTGGAAGACCTGCGCGGCGAGCTCGGCGTGCAGCGGAGCGTGCTGGTCAAGTGCCTCGCGTGGCTCCTCGCAGCGCTCCGGCCGTGTGGACCGTACCCGCTCCTCTACCTCCGAGGCGAGAACGGTTCAGGAAAGTCCGTGCTTGCGAGCGGGCTCCGCTCGCTCATCGACCCGCGCCGACCCCAACTCATCAGCCTCCCGAAAGACCCACACAACCTCGCGATTACGGCAGAGAACATGCACGTGCTCGGCTTCAACAACGTCTCCCACATCTGCGGCGAGATGTCCGACGCGTTGTGCAGGCTCGCGACCGGGGAGGGTTTCGTCACGCGGTCGCTCTACTCCAACCGCGACCTCGCGGTGTTCGAAGTTTGCAGCCCCGTGCTGATGACGTCGATCGTCGATGCCGCGACGCGGCCGGACCTGCTCGACCGCGCGCTGATCGCGGATCTTCCGCCACGAGCGGACCGGCGCACGGAGGAGGAGCTGGATGCCGCGCTGGACGCGCTCCGCCCGCGGGTACTCGGCGCCCTCCTCTACGCAGCGTCCCACGCCATGCGCGGCGCCGAAGCGACCGTCCCCGCCCAGGTGCGCATGCGTCAGGCTGCGCTGTTCGCCGTGCGCGCCGCCCCCGCGCTCGGGCTTGATGCCGCGGAGATCGTGGGCGCTTACCTCGACAGCCGCGCCGCCGCGCGCGGTGTTGCGGCGGAGGACCCGGTCGTGGAGGCGCTGCTCGGCCACCTGGTACCGGGCAAGACCTGGGCGGGCACCATGGGCCAGCTCCTCAATGCAGCTCAACGCGAGGCGCCACGGACCACGTCTGAAGGGGTGGCCGGAGAGCGCCCGCGGGCTCGGGTCTGCGATCGGCCGCCTCGCGCCCACCCTCCGCGACATGGGTGTGAAGCACACCGCGCCCGAGGCCCGTGAGGGCAAGGATCGCAACCTCGTCCACAAGTTGACGCGCGACGTCGGGTAAGGCGCTCGCCCTTGACCTGTTGCTGGCGCCGCCGCTGCCTTGGCAGGGGGCGTGCTGCTTTCGCTCCTCTCCTCTCTCTTCAAAAGAAGGGGAGCAACGTGTCCATGTACCGCCACGCGCGCGATCGTCCCCGAACGCAAGCCGTGTGTGGGCGCGGTACGTCAGCCGCGCGATGCACCGCCGACGTGTCCATGTACCGCCGGAAGCCGTGCATCCTCGCAAACTGGGAAGGGGCGCGTGCTGCTGTCGTTCCGCTCTTCTCTCTTCAAGGAAAAGGGGAACGTGTCCATGTACCGCCACGCACGCGATCATCCGCGAACGCAAGCCGTTCGAGGGCGGTACATCGGCCGCGCCATGTACCGCCGACGTATCCATGTACCGCCGGAAGCGGTGCATCTCCCGGTCGACCGTGGTGCTTGGCGGGACATCCTCGGAACGATGCGCATCCATCTAAGTGATTGAAATTTAGTCGGATTTCGGCGCTGGCGGAACATGGACACATTGCGGCGGGCAGGGAAGGGCATGGCATCGTTCTGCACACGCGACCCCGACGCGCCACCTGCCCGCAAAGGCGCCCGGCGAGTGAGCCGCCATACCGTGGAGCCGTTGCTGTCTGCACCGCAAATCCGGGGCGGCGCGCTACCATCTCGCACGTGGCCCCCCCGAACCTCGCGAAGGTCGTCCTGACGGTTCAGCCGCAACACGAGCCACTCACCGCCCGCGATGCGGATGAGCTTTCGCGCTTGCGTTCGCTGCCCTTCGCGCGCCACTGCCCCGCCAACCTGACCGACCGCGAGCAACTGAAGTCGCTGCGCGCAGAGTTCATGCGCACGCTGAAAGAGCTGCGTTTCGCGCAGAACGAGTTTCCTTTCGCGGAAGCTTGGGCCGATCCCTGGGCGGAGTTCTGCTACCGGCGCGACGTCGCCGCGGAGTACGAGGACGTCGACGTGCACGAGCTCCTGAGCCAAGCCGAGTACGAGGAAGCGGAAGTGCTCCGAGCTGGCTACCTCGCGAGCGGCTTCACCGACGCGGACATCGAAGACGGAGCCCCGATCTATCGAAGCCTGGGCGACTGCGGGCGGAAGCACCGCTCGATGTTCTCGGCGGATGCGTGCTCCAACGTGCGCCGCGGCACCCTGGCCGCGCCACGGCCGCGGTCGGTCGTGCGCCGCAACCTGCCGCCGAAGCCAGCGACGCACCTCCAGCTCGTTCCACCCGCACGGCCGGGAACCGGATCCCGCTCGGTTCCCGCCGCTCGGGAACCGGATCCCGCCCACCGGGAACCGGGGGCTCCCGCCCCGGCTTCGGGGGCTGGCTCGCGGCGGGCCGAGATCCTGGACGCAGTGCGCTCCGCGGCGGTCCCGCTCAGCGCTAACGCCATCGTCGCGGCCATCGGCGGACGAAAGGCCGCCGTGCTCGCGCAGGTTCGCGGGCTCGTGCAAGATGGTGCGCTGGTGGCCACCAAAGGGGGATTCATCGCCCGGTAGGTACGTCGTCTCACGCGTGCTTCCGGTGGAAGCGCGCTCTCGAGACCAGAGGCCCGGGCAGTCGTTCGCCAACGTGAACCGACCCGGGCCCAATCCGCCTCCCCGCTACGGCAGGCCGGCTGGACGCCATGCTCGGTTTCGGTGGCTGGAGTCAGCGAACCACTCGAAAGACGCGGACCAGCCCTTGTACGGCGACGCGCTCCACCGAGACTCCTCCGAAGGAAGCCCGCCCACCGACCGGGAGCGCGTCGAGCACCCTCCGCAAGGGGCCGGAGTCATTGACCGTCACTATCGATCGAACACCGTAGCGATGGATGACCTCGGCGACCGACGCGTCCCCGTCCTGGGGGATTGAAACGACCGGGCTCGCGGTGTGGGCCAGCACCGCCCATGGAGCCGTCGACGCCACCGGCTCCCCGGCAAGGATTGGGTCGAGCCGATCAAGCTCGGCCTCGCGTGCTTGGCCGGCGGTCGGTTCGCGAAGTATGTACGGTTGGATGCGGGTGGCGATCGGATAGCACACGAGCAGGACGAGCGCCGACGCGCTGAGCGCCCATGCAAGCCGACGCTGGCGGAAGCGTCGGGTGATCGCCACCATCGCATCGAAGAGCGCGCTCACGCTTGCGAGCAGCCCGACGACCAGCAGGGGGAGGATGGCGTTGAACGTGCGCCATTCCGAGAACACCGCGCCGCTCAGCCATGCGAGCGTGGCTGCCGTTAGGAAGGCCGCGCCGGGCAGTACGGCGACGGCTCCCCGGCTCCTGCGCGAGCAGAGGAGAGTCGACAGGATGGCGAGGATGTACCAGAGCTGCGGTGCCGGCACGATCTCCCGCTTGATGAACATCTCGACGACGGCAGTGTCGAAGCGCTTCGCCACGTAGGAGAAGTCGAACAACCGAGCCAGCGCCTTCAAGAGCGAAGGGGGTGCGCGGTGAAGCAGGTAGAGTTCGCGCTGATCGCCGACGAGCGCGCCTGCGGACGCCCCCGGCGGGAGGAGCGCATGAAACGACCAGAGGTTCCGCGCGACGTACCCAGCGATCAAGACGCCCGCGAGCCCTGCCACTCCCCGTAGCGCGCGGGGCGAATGCCGGAGGCGGACGAGCGCGAACAGCGTCGAGGCGACGAAGAGCAGCATCCCGTCGGGACGGCAAAGCAGGAGCAGGAACCCGAGCAAGACGGCCGCACGAAAGCGCGCGGTGACGAGGGAGATGACGAGTCCGATCAGAAGCAGGTGATGGAGCTGCAAGCTCTCTGTATCGAAGCGGTAGTTGCGCGCCGTGAAGGCGAACGCGAAGGAGAGCAGGCCGAGGAGCTGGAGCACCGGGTAGCGGAGCGGGAGCGCGACGCACAGCAGGTACCAGAACGCGAGCACGGACAGCCCGGAGATGACGCTGATCCCGATGAACGCGACGTGTTGCGTGGGCCCGAACACCGACAGGATCGGCGCCAGCACCATGCTCGTCAGGCCGCCCCAATAGTCGAACGGCGGGTGAACGATCGTCGGCGGAGGGTCGACGAAGTGCCAGACGATCGGCTCCTCGAAGCGGTGGGTCATCGCCATGTGACGGGCGACGCCGAAGTAGTAAGCCGAGTCGTTCTGGAGGTTTCCCTCACAGCTCGCCCCGATCTGGACGTAGACCGTCGCCACGCCCAGCGCCACGATGAGCAGTGCGAGCTCCCAGAGCCCGAGCGTCGGCCGAAGGGGCGTCACTAGAGCCGGGATCCGGGTCTGGCTGAAGCGATTGACGCGGAACGCAAGGAGGACCGTTGCGAGGACTGCGACGGCCGCGGCGAGGTGCCCAGAGAGCGCCTGCGGCCATCGAACAGCAAGAGGGAGTGCTGCTAGAGCGAGCGCCGCCGGCCATGCAACGCGCGCACCCCGGAGCGCCGCCCCCCATCGTCCTCGGGCCCCCGTGACACGACCCACGACTTCCAGGGCACCTACGAAGAGGCAGGCCGCGAGCAGCCCGCGCAGCGGAACATGCTGGCGGGAGGAGGCGGCGTAGACGACGAGCCCAGCAGCGCCGAAGCATGCTGCTAGAAGGGGGCCCAACCGGGCTTGAGGGGGCGTGCTTCGGTGCGTCGTGCTCAGCGGGAGGCCCCTTTCGTGCGTCCCCTTAGCACGGACGCATCAGGGCCACACGACGGGGGTCGGCGTGGAGCTGTCGATCGTCGTGCCGTTGCCGAGTTCGCCGTACGTGTTGCTGCCCCAGCAGTACATGTGGTTGGACTTGGTCAGGGCGCAGGTGCTTGCGTCGCTCGCCGTGACCGCGACGACCTCGGACACCGACGTGATCGGCGTCGGCGACGGCCGGTTCACCGCGGTTCCGTCGCCGATCTGACCCTCCACGTTGACGCCCCAAAGGAAGAGCGTGGAGGGGGTGACTGCACCGCCGTGGTCGGTGCCGAAAGCGAGTTGTGTCGTTCCGGTCAGCGACACCGGCTGCGGCGTGAACTCGTTCGTCGTGGTGCCGATGCCCAGGTCACCGCCCGCATTGTAGCCCCACGAGTAAACCCCGACCGTCGTCCGTGCGAAGGTAGAGTAGCGGCCGTTCACGATCTCCACGACGTTGCCGCTGAGCCCGGCAACGGCGGGGGCGCCCGGTTGGGTGGTCGGCGTGGTGCTGCCGTCCCCCAGTTGTCCGTAGCCGTTCCACCCCCAGCAGTAGAGGCTTCCGGATCGTACCATGCACGTGTGGCGCCCTCCGTTTGCTACAGTCGTCACCGCGCTCGCGATCTTCGTGGGCGTGAGCACGTCCTGCGTCGTGCCGACACCG
Source organism: uncultured delta proteobacterium (assembly GCA_963827955.1). Lineage (GTDB taxonomy): Bacteria > Myxococcota_A > Polyangia > Polyangiales > Polyangiaceae > CAWHDJ01. Next base: position 214,177 of record CAWHDJ010000021.1, read on the forward strand.
ATTTGGCCGAACCCGTTGCGACCCCAGCAGTAGAGGTCGTCGAGCGCGTTGATCGCGCACGTGTGCGCGAAGCGGGCGGAGACCTGCTTGACGTTGCCGATGGGGACGGTCTGTGGACCTTGATGGGCCGCGAGATCGCCCAGCCCCAGCTCGCCGTCCGTGTTGCTGCCCCAGCATTGGAGCGTCCCATCCGCGAGGATTGCGCACGTGTGCGCCGAGTACGTCGTACCGGTTCCATTCAAGACCAAGCCGCCCGCAGAAATGGCCATCGCCGGCTTGGGCAGCGAGACCTTCGTCGGTTGGGGCCGGGTGATCGTGGTGCCGTCGCCGACCTCGCCTACGCCGTTGTCGCCCCAGCACCACACCGTGCCATCCTGTAGAAGCGCGCAGGTGTGGGCGAAACCACCAGCGATCGCGATCGGATCATTGCACGTTCCGTTCACGCAGTACGCGCCGCAGTCGCTGTTCGACTTGCAGCTCCCGCTCGTTCCTCCGTCGCCGCCCGTTCCTCCGCTCCCGCCCGCTCCTCCGCTCCCCGTCGAAGTCGTGGACGTGGTCACACCGCCCGTCCCCCCACTGGAGCCACCCGTTCCGCTCGTAGAGCTGCTCGATTGCGTGCTGCTGGACGACGAGCTGCTCGACGGCATGCCGCTGGACGACGAGCTGCTCGAGGGCGTGCCGCTGGACGACGAGCTGCTGCTGTGCGTGCTGCTCGCCGTGGCAGCACCGCCGGCCCCACTACCTCCGCCGCTCCCGGTGTTCCCGTCGTGCCGCTCTTGAAGCACGAACTCGCACCCACCGGCGAGCGTGGTGAGCGCCAGCATCGCGAAACCCAGCCCAAGCCCGTTCCACTTCTTCATCGCGTTCATCTTGCACCTCTCGTTCCGAAAACACACGAGTCCTGCGCGCCGCGCCGAAGCGCGGGCACACGTCCGCCTTCGGGGTCGCCGTAGCGACCCCACACACCTCCCGCGCAACGCGGGGAGGCGCTACATCGTCACGTCACCGCGCGATCAAAAGGCCCCGCGCAGCGCGATCCCCTCCCGTACTCGGCGCGATCCACGGCGCCGCCTCCAGCCTCGCCGACGTCGGTCCGGTCTTCGCGGACCGCGTGGTCGCCATCAGGATGATGCCCCCGACCACGGCGGCGCCACCGACGACGAAGCTCGCCGTGGAGGCGTGGGCGAAGCCGAGCGCGCTGCTGTTGGGCGACGGGCCGACGGCCGGGCTGTCCTTCGAGAGCGCCACCTTGCCGAACACCGCGCCGAGCCCGAGCCCGACCACGCCGACGCCGATCACCGCTGCGCCGCCGATCCGCTGCCCGCTCCAGAAGGGGCGCGCGCCGTCCGGCGCCGCACCGGCGGGCTGGCCGTCGCCCTTGCTCTCGTGGGGCTCCGGCACGAGGTGCGGCACCGCCACGGACGCGGCGCCGGCGATCGGCACCACATCGACCGTGGTCGACCACGTGCGGAAGCCGGGCGCGCTCACCTCGATGGTGTGCGAGCCGGGGTCGACAGGGACCGCCGTGCCGTACTGGCTCTCGCCAATGTCGGCGCCATCTCGGCGGACGACGAGGCCCGGGAGGCGCTCGCGCTGTCCGACGTTGATCGTCAGCTTCGAGAGCTTCCCCTCGATGGCCTGCGCGCGGCGCTGCGCCTCGGCCTCCCGATCGGCGTCGTGCGTGATCTGCGCCTTGCGCCCCGCCGCCTCGAACTCGGCCCACGCGCTCGCCAGCTTGCCCTCGTGCTCCAGGCAATCGCCGAGGTTGAGGCTGAGCCCGGCGGTGGGAAGCGTCTTCTTCACCTCGAGGAACTTGGGGCACGCGCTCGCGTAGTCGCCCGCGGCGACAAGCTTCTGCGCGTCGTTGAACAAGGCCACGGCGGCGGCCTCCGCCGCGGGATCGCCCTCGGCCCGCGCCGGTAGCGCGGCCAGGGCCGTTGCAGCGGCGAGCGCCGCACGGACCGCAATGGGAGCGAGCTTCTTGGATAGCGTGCGCATGGGGAACCTCAGAGCTGGTACGTCGTCGGGCGAGGCTTCGCCGTCGGTGGATTCGGAGCTGGCGGAGGCGCGGGCGGCGGGGCCGGCGGCTCGGGCTTGGGGAGCGGGGGCTTGGCTTTGGGCGGAGGCGCGCTCGCGGAGGCCGAGGGCTTCGCCGTCGGCTCCGCCGTGGGGGCGGTCGTCGGCGCCGTGGTCGGCTCCGGCGCGACCGGCTCCGGCGTGGGAGTGGGGACCGCCGCCGGCGGCGGGGGCGCTGCGCTCTCCGTGGCGACCGTGTTCGAGGGCGCCCCGGCGTGCGGCTCGGGGGCACGGAGGCGCCCGCGGAGGAAGAAGAGGCCCGCGGAGAGGGCGGCACCGAGCGCGAGCGCGATCACGGCGGCTGTGGCACCACGCCCCTTGGCCTTCGGCGCGCCGAGCCCCTCCGGCACACGGAGCGTGCCGGCCACGCCGGAGCCAGTGGACGCGGCGGGGTTGGTGGCGGCGGGTGTGGCGGGCGCGGAGGACGGCGCCTCCTGCTTCGAGGACGGGCTTGGGCTCGAGGGGGCCGCAATGCCGAGGGCCGAGGCGACGAGGGCGGCGTGGGAGACTTCACGGAGCGGACCGAAGGGCTCCAGCGCCGCGGCGAGCTGGGCGACATCGGCGTATCGCTTCGCCGGATCCTTCTCCAGGCAGCGCATCAGCGCGGCCACGAAGTCCGGGGGCGCGTCGGGCCGGTACTTCGAGAGCGGCGCGGGCTCTCCGAAGAGCACGTTCGCGCAGAGCGCGTCGATGCGATCGGCGTCGAACGGGGTCTTGCCGGTGACCAGCTCGTAGAGCGTGACGCCGAGCGACCAGATGTCGGCCCGCGCGTCCACGTTCGCGGAGGACTTGATGTGCTCAGGGCTCATGTAGAGGGGCGATCCGAGTGCCGCCTGGTCCGACGTGAGCTTGAGCTGATCGGACGAGAGCTTGGAGATGCCGAAGTCGAGCACCTTGATGCACACCCCGCCGCTGCTCTTCGCGAGGAAGAGGTTGGCGGGCTTGATGTCGCGGTGGACGATCCCCGCGGCGTGGGCCTCGGCGAACGCCATGCACGCCTGAAGGACGTAGCCGACGGCCTCCATGATCGGCAGCGGCCCGCGCTCCGCCAGCACGGCGTCGAGGTCGCGCCCCTCCAGGAACTCCATCGCCATGTAGGGCGCGCCGTTCTCCATCGTGCCGACGTCCGTCACCTTGGCGACGTGCGGGGTCTTGAGCTTGGCGCACGCGCGCGCCTCGCGGAGGAAACGGGCATGCTGATCCGTTCTGCGGGCCCTTCGTCGGCAACATGAACTTGAGCGCGATCTTCTCCTGGAGGCCGATGTGCTCCGCCGCCACGACGATCCCCATGTTGCCGACGCCGAGCACGCGGTCGACGCGATACTTCCCCATGAGGACGTCGCCCGGTTTGACCGGGCTCTCCGCGCTCTGGCTCATGGAACCTGCCTCCTCCTCGCTTCTTCCTCCGCGTCCCACGCGGCGAGCTGGTCCGGATCGATCCAGAAATGCTGCGTCTTCGTCAACGGTCGGCCGTCCGGCAGCTCCACCGGCGGCGCCTTCGGCGGGTGGGGCGTCAACTGGTGCGGGTTGCGCGGGCCGGCGGCCCTCACCCCCCGGCCCCCTCTCCCGCTCCGCGGGAGAGGGGCAGAAGAGAGTGCGAGGATCACCCGCTCCGCCTCCGCGCGCGGCTCGAACGAGGGTGCGGGGACCGGCGCGGAGGCGTAGCCGCGCGCCGAGCGCTCGCCGTTGCTCCGCAGGGTGGTGACCGTCGCGTCAGACATCGTTGTGCCGCTTGGGCCTCCGTGGGTCGTCGGGCAGGAGTTGCGGGATGGGGACGTCGTTCCGTGGGCAAGGCGCTTCCACGATTTCGCGCATGCGCAGCTCGTGTTGCAGCTTGGCGAGAAGGCGCCTGAGCCGTAGCCACACCGTGTCCTTGTGGACGCCGAGCCGCTCTGCTGCCTCGCGCTGCTCGAAGCCGCAGCCGAAGAGCAGGTTGAGCAGCTCCCGCTCGTCGGGCTTGAGCGCGAGCACCAGCTCCTTGAGCACGGCGAGCGTGCGTTCGTACTCCTGACGCGCCGCGACGGGATCCTCCTCCGCCTCGCGCCTCGCTTCTTCGGCACCGGCGACGAACATGACGACGGCAGCGGCCTCGCAAACCTTGCCCAGGTGAGCCTCCGCCTTCTCCTCGTCCGTGTCGAGGACGCTCCACTTGTCCCACTGGTAGTCGGCCATATGGTTGGCAACGGCGATCGCCATCGCGATCTCGATGCGCTCGGCGCGCCGCTCGCGCTTGACGCTGCGCAGGAGGGCGCCGCGCACGCGCCACCGCCCGAACGGCGGGAACTTGCCGCGCGCCTCATCGTAAGCCCTCACGGCGTCATAGAGGGCGAGCTTGCCGATGCTCCGGAAGTCGTCGACCCTGTCGTGCTTCGGGGGCAGGTCGAGCATCCAGCCGACGTTCACCGCCTCGTCCTCGACGACGAAGAGCGCTTCCTTGACCAGCATGTGCTGCTTGATCGTCAGCGGCGTCTCCATTTCAATTTTCCTCACCGCCGTTGGCGTCGTCCTCGTCCTCGGCGCCGTCCTTGGCCATGTCCTCGCTACGGACGGGGATGGGCCGCTTGCGCATGACGTCGAGGAGCGCCTGAGCTCTCGGGTCCGTCTCGAGTACGCGCCGGAGTTGCCTGCGCATCGCGCGCAGCATGCTCGGCGGCGCGATGCCGCGGTACTTCGCGAGCGTGCGGTCGATCTGGGCCTCGATGTGCGGATCCTTCGGCGGTTTGGCGCTCATGGTGCGTGCTCCTGCTCAGTTCTCGGTTCCGAAGACGCGATGGGGGGCGGTCGCCGCCGGGAGCGGGACGGGGCCGATCCCGTACGCGCCCGGCGGGGGCTGGGGCGGCGGCGAGACCGGAGGAGGTTGCGGCGCCGGGAACGGCTGCCCGGCCGGCTTGGAGCGCGGCGCCGGGGCGCTCGGAGCGGGCGCGCTCGGGGGCGCGCGCTCGGCGCGGCGGCCGTCGCCTCCGGCGCGGGAGGCTGCGCCTCGATTGCCGGCGCGGAAGCCGACGCCGTCGGTCCGGCCTCGGCCGACGCCGGCGCGCTCGCCGCCGCAGGCGGAGCAACCCGCTGCGCCGAGGGCGCGCGGAAGCGGAGCCAGGCCGGGACGGCGGCGAGCACGGCGACCGCGGCGAGCACTACGAGCGCCGCCGTGCGTGCGGGCGCCCGGGAACGGCTGGTGCGCGTCGTGGCCGCCAGGGGCGACGGTTGACGCTCGACCGCGGGCGCGGTCTCCCGCGCGGGAGGCTGCGGAAGGACGGCGCCGAGCGGGAGGGTCCCCTTCGGCCCGAGCGGGAGCGGCTGCGTTGCCTTGGACGCGCCGGCAGCCGCGGCCGGGACCACGACGCGCCGGGAAGGCTCCGGCTCGGGCGGCGGCACGAGCGCGGGCGGCGGCACCGGCGGCAGGTAGGCGCGCTCGCCGCGCGAGTCGTCGCAGACCTGGGGCTCATTGTCGGTGGTCCAGAGGACGACGAGCCCGCGCTCCGCATCGGCCTGGAGTCGGTCGCGCAGCTCGATCATCGCCTTCACCATCTCGCCCATCGACGTGAAGCGCCCGTCCGGGTCCTTGCAGATCGCGCGGCGCATGAAGTCATCGACATATGGCGGGAGCCCCGCGGCCGTCGAGAGCGGCGCGGGCTCCACGAAGAGCTGCCGGCGGATCATCTCCGCCGTATTCCGCAGCACGTCGCTGAAGGGGTGGGCCCCCGCCAGCATTTCGTACAGGACGAGGCCGAGCGCGTACACGTCCGCGCGTGCGTCGACGTCCCTGCCGCGCAGCATCTCGGGGCTGACGTATGGAGCCGTGCCGAGGCCCGTGGTTCTCTTCGTCGTTGCCACGCCGTCGGGGATGACCTTGGCGATGCTCCAGTCGAGCACTTTCACCAGCCCGCGGTTCGTGATCCAGAGGTTGTCGGGCTTGATGTCGCGGTGGAGGATCTGGAGCTTCGTGCGCGGCGTCGATGCCCCAGCCCGCCGAGATGGCGACGTGGAACGCGAGCCGCACGGAGATCCGCCCCGTCGCGCGGGCGAGCACCGTGCTGAGCGGGTTCCCGCACAGGAGATCCATCTGGATCCAGACTTTTCCATCGTCCTCGCAGCCGAGATCGTGCACCGCGACCACGTTTTCGTGCTGGATGCGATAGCTCGCCTTCGCCATCCGGAGGGCGTGCTGCACCCGGCTCGCGTCCTTCGCGTGTTCCAGCCGCAACACCTTGAGCGCGGTCAGGACGCCCGTGTGGACGTGCTCCACCCGGTACACCTCCCCGTGGAGCCCCTCGCCGAGTAGGTCGAGCACGCGGAGCTGGCGCCGGAAGACGTCCCCGGGCTTCAAGGCGGTGTCGGTGGGCGCGGGCATGCCGGCACCCATCGTACCTTCGCCGAGCGCGCGCAAGAGCGCTTCGGAGAAGTCGGCCGCCGTCGGGTAGCGGTCCTCGGGGCGCTTCGCGAGGGCGCGGAGGACGGCCGCGTCGACCGCCGCGGGCACCGGCTGCGGCGCAAGCGCCGACGGAGGCGCCGGCACCCGCGAGACGTGCGCATGAAGCAGGCCGACGTAATCGCGCACGTCGTGGAAGGGATCGCGGCCGCAGATCAGCTCGTAGAGTACCATCCCGGCCCCGTACACGTCCGTCCGCTGGTCCACGTCGAGGCACCGCGCCTGCTCGGGGGAGAGAAAACGGGGCGTCCCCACCGTGACGCCCTCCTCCGTCTGGAGGGCGCGCGGAGCAGGGGCCCGCGACGGATCGGCGCCGGGGAGGAGCTTGGCGATGCCGAAGTCCAGGATCTTGAGCGTGAGCGCGCCACCCTCACCCTGGCAGAGGAAGAGGTTCTCCGGCTTGAGGTCGCGGTGGACGACGCCGATCGCGTGCGCGGCCGAGAGGCCGGCGAGGAGCTGCCGGACGAGGCCCACGGCCTCGGCCACTGGCAGGAACCCCCGCCGGCGCAGCTCTGTAAGGAGGAGGCGCCCCTCGTGGCACTCCATGACGAAGAAGGGCCGCCCCTCCGCCGTCTGCCCGAAGTCCGTCACCGCCGTCAGGTTGGGGTGCGAGAGCCGGGCGAGCGCCTTGGCCTCGAAGCGCATCCGCTCCAGCGCCATCGCCTGCCCGGCCAGCTCGGCATGGAGGAGCTTCACGACGACGCGCTTGTCGAGCGCGGCGTGGACCGCCTCGTAGACGTCCGCGGTGCCGCCGCCACCGAGGCGCCGGATCGCCTGGTAGGCGGTGCCGGCCAGCGGGTCGGGGCGGAGCAGCTCGGGGGCGGGGCACGCGGGGAACATGGGAGGGGGTTGGGGACCGCTGTTCGATCCCTCTGTTGATCAAAATCGCACCCAGCTCGCGCCAGTCGGTACCCGGGCCGAACTTTTTTTGATTTTTTCTTCGGGCGGGGAGGATCGCGCCCCACGACGAGCACAGTCGCCTCGCCTCCCGGTCGGTCGCAAGAAAAGTTTCGTGAGGGGTACCGACTGGCGGGAGGAGGGTGCGATTTCAATCTCTGTGGGGCCGAGGTGGCCGCGTCGCGCGGGCGCCTTCGGTCTGCCTACCCCCCGTTCGGTGCCGCCCCGCGCAGCGCCTCGGCCCCGCTTTGTCCTCGAGAGGAGCCCATGACCACGCACCCCGCCGAGCCTCCCCACGGAATCGAACCCTTCGCGGTGCTCTCCGCCCTGCTCGCCCTCGCGCGCACCGCCGTGCTCCGGGACCACGGCCTCGACGAGGAACGCTGGAAGGCCATCGAAGCCGGATGGGCGCAGCGCTTCCAGGCGGAGGACGGCGAAGCCCTGACCGAGCGCTTCCGCGCCGTCTATGCATACGCGCTGCAAAACCCGGACGCGCCGCCGTGCCCGCCGACGGAGCCCACGGGCGCCCCCCGCTTCCTCTCCTCCGAGCCGCAGCCTTGGCGCGAGGAGGCCGCGCAGGTCCCGCCCGTGCCGCGCCCGGCCCGGCACCCGCTCGCGGGAACGGCCGCGTTCGACCCGAGCCAGGTGCGCCCCGCGCTGCCCTTCACGCCGCCGCCGCGGACCGCGCACCCGCTCGCCGCCACGCTCGAATCCCCCGCGGGCCTGCCGGTCACGCCCGCCCTCCCCTTCACCAAGCCCTGAGACGCGAGGAGGATGCCATGACCCAGCCCGCCGCCAAGCAAGGCGACCAGGTCCTCGGGATGGACACGCATGTGCTGATGGTCCCGTCGCCCGCGGGGCCCGTGCCGACGCCGACGCCGATGCCGTTCTGTGGTGCGCTCGACGGCGCGCTGAGCGACGACGTCGATGATCGAGGACAAGGCCGCCGCGGTCGAGGGCAGCACGGCGAGCAACACGCCCGCGCACGTGCCGCGGCGGGGCCGTTCCAGAAGCCCCCGCCAACAGCGGCACCGTCAACGCCGGCAGCGCGACAGTGCTCATCAACGGCAAGCCGGCCGCGCGCAACGGCGACACCGCGCATCACCTGCAACGACCCCGGGGACGCGCCCAACGGCACCATCATCGCCGCGGGTAGCGTCGTCGGTGGGCTGACGCAGGGAACACGGAGGGAAGCACATGCTCATGGACGACACCGCGCCTCCCTCCTCTTCCGAGGGCCCCCGCCGCGCAGGGGAGCCGGAGCCCCTTCGCCTTCGACGGCGGCGCCTCACCCCGGCCGGCTCCGCGTACTTTCCTTCCGCGGCCGTGAGGCCGTCTCGCGCCCTTCCGCTTCGACCTCGCGATCGCGGCCATGCGCCGACAGAAGACCTAGAGACCGAGCTGCTCGGCCAGCAGGCCGCGCTGACATGCGGTGCCCGGCGCCGGGCCGCGCAACATGCGCGGCATCGTCGCAGCGGTCGAGGCGGCGGGCGCGCTCGTCAGAGGCCGCCACGCGTTCCACGTCCGCCTCGTCCCGCGCCTCTGGCTGCTGGGCAAGCGCAGGACGAGCCGCGTCTTCCAGGAGCAGACGGTCCCGGAGATCGTCGGCGCGGTGCTCGATGCCAGGCCGCATTCCCTACCGCGCCGCACTCACGGCGAAGTACGCAGCCGCGCACTTACTGCTTGCAGTACCAGGAGACGGATCTCGCCTTCGTCGCGCGCCTCCTTGCGGAGGAGGGGATCTTCTACACGTTCGAGCACGGCGGCGGAGGAGACCGTCGTCCTCGCCGACAGCGCCCACCTGTACCCGTCCATCACGGGCGACGCCGAGCTCGACCTACCGCGTAACGAGGCCTCGGACGGCATGGGCCGCCGCGCGGAGCACGACGTCGGCCGCTTCGCGGGCCGGCGGACGTAAGACCGGCGCGGTTCTCCACCGGGACTACGATTTCCGCCGGCCCATGCTCCTGGATCTCCGCGCCGAGACAAAGCCGCTTCCCCGCCGCTCGCCGGCGCCGGCGCCGCCGCGAACGTGCCCCGCTCGAGGCGAAGCAGCTCGCACGTAGTACGAGCATCACGGAGAGGACGAGCACCCCGACGTCGATGGGACACGGCGCGCACGCGCCTGGAGCAGCACCGCCGCCGGGCGCTGTCGCGCGGGGCGCGACCGCGTGCCGTCGGCTCTTGCCAGGCCACCGCTTCACGCTCTCCGGCCACGAGCGGGCGCGCTCGACGGCGCCTACGTGTTCGCGAGGTCGAAGCACGACGGGCGCGCACCCGAGGCCGTGGTCGGGCGGGAACGCGTCTACGAGAGCACGTTCGCCTGCGTGCCGGCAGACGTCGCGCTGCGCCCGCCGCGCCCGAGGCGCGTCCTGCAACAGGTGGCCGAGACGGCGGTCGTCGTCGGGCCCAACGGCGAGGAGATCTACACCGATGCGCACGGGCGCGTGAAGGTGCAGTTCCCTTGGGATCTCGGAGGGGAAGAAGGACGAGCACAGCTCGTGCTGGGTCCGCGTCTCGCAGACGTGGGCGGGTGCGGGCTGGGGGTTTCCAGTTCGTCCCCAGGATCGGCATGGAGGTCGTCGTGACCTTCGTCGGCGGCGACATGGACCGGCCGCTCGTGACGGGATGCGTGCCGAACGCGGCCAACGTGCCGCCGTTCGCGCTTCCGGCGATAAGACGCGGAGCGGGATCAAGACGAGGACGACTCCGGGCGGCAACGGGAGCAACGAACTGAGCTTCGAGGACAAGAAGGGCGGGGAGGAGATCCGCGATCCACGCGCAGCGGGACCTCCACGCCGTCGTCGGCAACGACTGCTCCTCGACCGTGGCGCACGACCGCACGGCGTCGACGGGCGGGGACCACCGGGAGAGCGTCACCGGGAGGCGATCGCTCCAGGTGGGCGGCGACCAGAACGTGACCGTCGCGGGCGACCGGAACGACGAGACGACGGGGAACGCGCACGAGAAGGTGGCGGCGCACAAGACGGTGACGGTGGCCGGGGACCTCGGGACGCACGTTACCGGGGGGTTGCGAACTTCGGTGGCGGGAGCCGGCACGGCGGTGCTCTCCGGCGGGTTCACGGCGTGCGCGGGAGGTGTCGAGGGCAAACCTGGATCGATCGCCGTGTTCGCGGACGGCGCCGTTCACGCCGGCGCGAAGCAGGGCGTGTACCTGTTGTCGGACGCGCAGATCGTCCTCCAGGTCGGCAAGAGCCGCCTCGTGATGACGCCGGACCAGATCACGCTGGAGAGCAAGGTGCTGGTGCTGCTCGGCAACGAGTCGACGTCGCTCTTCGGGAAGGACGGGATCAAGGGGCCGGCGCTCCACCTCACAGACGACGCGCAGATCGTCGCCCCCAAGCTCGCGCTCCACGCGAAGCACGCCTCGCTGGCCCTCGAAGAGAACGCCGACCTGCGCGGCAAGCTCGTCCGGCTGAACTGTAACGACGACACACCGCCCAGCTCCTCGAAGGACGGCGCGGCCAAGGACGAGACAAAAGCCTTCACCGTGAAATTGCACGACGCCGACTTCGGCGCCCACGGCGGCAAGCACTACCGTCTCGTCGCGGGGGGCCTCACGCGCGAGGGGACCATCGGCGCGGACGGCTCCGTCTCGGAGCAGATCCCCAAGGACGCGACGTCGGTCGTCGTGACCGTCTGGATCGACGACTTTCCGACCGGGAGGCGGCAGAGCTGGACGCTGGACGTCGTAGACGCGATGCCTCCATCGACTTCGCTCGCGGGGGCGATCGGGCGCCTGAAGAACCTCGGCTACGAGCCCGGCGTGGACGACAAGACGATGGACGGCCCGACGCGCAAGGCGCTCATCGCCTTCCAGAAGGACCACGAGCTGAAACAGACGGGGGAGATCGACGCGGCGACGGTCGCCGCGCTCGAAGCCCGACACGGGCACTGACGAAGACGCACGAGGAGAGCACCATGGCAGACCCGAGCCCCATTTGCAGCGCGGTCGGCGGATACGGCGCGGGCAACAACAGTTGCGCGCTCTCGCCGCCGGCGAGCCCCATCGCCGTCCTCAAGGACTGGGAGTACCTCCTCAACGAGCGGCCCACGGCGCAGAAGGACATGATCAAGCAGCGCTTCCCCGACAACTCCGACCCCGGGTACCACGCGATCGAGGACGGCTTGGGCCCGTGCAACCTCGACTGCTATCTCGTCGCGATCCCGCAGCTCCCGACCCTGCCGGCCCTCGGTCAGCTCACGCCTGAGCTTCTCTTCAACTACATCCGGACCAACCTGGCGACCCTCCTCGACAAGAACATCGCCATCCTCGATGGCGTCGAGACGCAGAATCTCGACACATGGGGCTCCGATGCGCCGCTCGGCGCCGTCATGCGCTTCCAAATGGAAGCAGGCTCCGGCTTGAAGGACGTCGCCGGCGTCGTCTGCTCCGAGTACAACAAGGGCGACTCACCGGCGTGCCCGGATCACTCACGAGGGGTGGCGCACTGGATCTTCTCCACCATCCCGCTGCCCCGGCCGCATTGGTACGACGTGATGTGCGCAGGGGCGCATCCTGTGGCCGGCAATCGCCAGTTTGGCCTCGCGTACCTGCGCGCCGGGCAGTCGCTCCCTGACATCTACCAGAAGTCCGGCATCTCCATCGACAACTCGAGCGGGGACGCGCTCTACTTCTACACGCGGGGCGTGGACCGGGTGTCGAACGTGTTCCACTTCACCATGGGCGCGGGCGGGAGCATCGTCTTCGCAGGGGGCCATGCTTGCTGGCTGAGCCTTCAGCAGGGCGTGGCGAACTTCGTCACGCAGAACGGCGGGACGGCGCTCTCCGCGGGCTTCATCTCGCAGCGCTGGGACTGGGACAGCCTCACGGCGCCGGATGGGCTATGGCACAAGCCCGCACGATGAGCCCGAGCGCCCCCCACCCCGCGCAGCCTGTTGGCGCCCCCCTTCCCGAGGGGCCTTCGTGGCCGACGCCGCGTCGCGTGGCGCTTGGTTGCCTCCTGCTCGGAGCGGCGGCGCTCTCCGCTACGCGCTTCGACGCTGTGCCCGGCGTCCTCACCACGGCAGGGATGGTGCTGGCGGCGTGGTCGCCGATGATGATCGCGACGGAGCGGCCGTCGACGCGCCGGCTCCGGATCGCGTGGTGCGCGGCGGTCGCGCTGGCGCACCTCGCATGGTGGGTCATGTGGTTCGGGACGCCCGCCCTGCCGGCTGGGTTGCCGCGGCTGCTCCGATGGAAGGACGGGTACGCGCTCCTGCGCGTGTCCCACTGGCCCTGGTACGGTGCGGGAGACTTCGGCGCTCTCGCCGGGCTCATCTGGCCCGGCGTCGCGATGGCGGCGCTCTTCGTGAGCTTCGGCGCGGTGTGGCGCTCGTTTCATCGAGAGCGGAGGAGCCCGGCGAAGGATTCCGTCGAGCAACTGGCGGTGGTCGCGGGCGTCTGGCTGGCGCTCGCGGGCTCCGTGGGCGCACTGGACGCCTTCGACCGTCCGGAGAGCGTTCTTCTCCTCGCGGGCCACAACAACCCCTGGTGTGATCGCCAGCGCGCCAAGCCGTGCGAGCACGACTACGACTGCATCTTCGCGAAGTGTACCGCCGGCCGCTGCGCACCCATCCCTCCCTTGCAAAGGGAGCCGCCGTGCCAGAACGGGCCCTCCCGGGTCGCCCCCGGTGCGGAGCAGCAGTGCGACTTTTGCGGCGATCTCACCAGCCCGTCTCTAAGGCTGGCGGGCGGCTCGCTCGCCGTCGCGATCGCGCTCTTCGGTGCCGGCGTCGCGATCGCGGCGACACGGCGTCTGCGGCGGCGCGCGCGCTGGATCGAGCAGGTCGGCAACGGGTGGACCGAGGGCGCGCTGGACGCGGCGCGGCGGGGCGAGAGCGACGCACGGTCGCTCGTACGTGCGTACGCAGTCTCGTTCTTGGTGCTTGCACCAGGTCTGTGCCTCGCGTGCGTGCTCGATTCCCTCTGGGTCGCCGCCGGGGCGCTGACCTGGAAGGCGGAGCTGATCGCCGATGCCCTGCTGGTCGGCCTCCCCTTCGTCGTCCTCGGGGCGAGGCAGGCGCGGAGCCGCGCTCGTCCCGAGCCGAAGCCCGCGCCGCGTTCTGAGCAATGAGCATCCGGGCGCGCGTGCTCTACATCGGATCGGTCTGGTGACGTGCGCCGAGCTGGTTGGCGTGGCCCGAGGGTACGCGAGCCTCGCGACGCTGCCGCTCACGTGCGCGATCTGCTCTGCCTGCGCAGCGCGTCCCAGCAGTTTCCTGAGAAGCCGCTCTTGGCATGGCGCGGGTGAGGTGGTCGAGACGCTGGAGACGCGCCCGAGCGACGTGTCGGTCGTCGAGGTCACGTAGGCGCCTGCCATGTGGGCGAGGCGCGACGGCCGAGGTGTGCCTTCGCGCCGACAGGGGATGAGGAGGCTCGACGATGGGGATCGTCACGTGGGTCGTGTGCATCGGCGCGGGGGTCAACCTCGCGCTGTGGGCGGTTCTCTGGCGCAAGGTGGACGAGCTGCCAGCGGTGTTCCTCGCCCTGGCGAGGCGCGAGCGCGCTGAGGGCGAGGCGCGCGCCCTCACGGTGTTGCAAGAGATGGCCGCCGCCAAGGTGGGATCCATTGTGCTGTCGCTGCGCTCCCTCGAAGAGCAGCAGATCGAGCGCAACCGTGACGAGCGCGCGGCCACGGAGCTGCGCGCCCGCGTGGCCGAGCGGCGCGCGGCAGAGGTCGTGCCCGCGGTAGGCGTTGCGGCGGAGCTGGTGCGCGAGCTGCGCTCGCTCGTCGATGTGTTGCTCGTGCGGACCGCGCTGACGCGGGACGCAGCGGGCGAGCAGCCGACGCTTCTCGTTGACCGCGAGGCATTGGACTCCGGCCTCGCGCTCCACGCGCCGGCCCGGCCGCCCGCGAACGATCAGGGGGGCGATGCGCCGTGAGCGCACTCCAGTGCGGCGCGGAAACACCACGCCCACTTGGTGACCCGGGGGCTCGGGGCCTTCGGGGTCGCCATCCGCGATGGGCGCGTAGAGGTCGATGCGCGGATGGTCGTCGTGAAGACCGATCCGTTTGGAGAACGAGAAGTGGATGTGGACGAACGTGCGCGCGTGCTCGTCGTCGAAGACGACGAGCCGCTGACGAGGCTCCTCGCCCGCGCCCTGGGCCGGGAGCACGAGGTGACCGTGGTGACGAACGCGCGGGAGGCGCTCGCCCGGGTCGAGGCCGGGGAGCGCTTCGACTTGGTCTTGTGCGACCTGATGCTGCCCGGGCTGTCGGGGATGGACTTCTACGAGCGCATCGGCGTGGTCGCGCCCGAGCTGGTCGAGCGGATCTCTGATCATGACAGGAGGAGCTTTCACGCCCCGCGCCATCGCATTCCTCGAGCGTGCGTCGATAGTCCGCATCGAGAAGCCCTTCCAGCTTGCGGAGCTTCACCGCGTGTTGCGGGAGCACCTTGTGCGACTGAACAGGAAGGTGGAACGATGAGCGATTCGGACGAGACAAGCCGCGCCTGGGCGACGCTTGAGGCTGCACACGAGCACGAGCCACCCGAGGACCCACGTTGGGCGGCGCTTAGTGCGGGCACGCTGTCCGCCGACGAGGCAGAGGTGCTACGCCAGCGGGCGCCTGAGCGTTTTGAGCTCTACCGCCCTCTCAGCGACGCGGAGCAGGAGCGAATCACCGAGGGCGTGCTCGCGCGCCTGGCGTACAAGGAGAGGGCGAGGCGCCGGTCGCGCATCGTCGCGGTCGTGGCAGCGCTCGTCGCGCTGGCGCTCGGCACGTGGCTCGGCACGCGCTGACCGTCCTCGTGTTAGCTCTCGCGGTCGTCGCGCAGCTACCCACGCGTCCTAGCCGTGAACTTCGTCTTCTTCAACGCCTTCCGGCATCACGGCCCCCGACGGCTCTTCCCGTCGTGGCACATCGTCCGGACCACGGAAGCGTGCCCAACGCCTTCCGGCATCACGGCCCGCTACCCGCAACGGGAGTACCTGTCCGCGCTCCCGCGAGGCCCAACGCTGTGCTCAACGCCTTCCGGCATCACGGCACGCGACGGATCATGCAGTTCATGGCCGAGCGTATCGCGACGGAGTGCTCAACGCCTTCCGGCATCACGGCCCGTGACGGTCGGCTTTCACGTCCACGATCACACCGGGGCAACGTGCTCAACGCCTTCCGGCATCACGGCACGCGACGGATGGCATGTTCGACGCGATCCACCAGGCGATGATCGGGTGCTCAACGCCTTCCGGCATCACGGCACGTGGCGGCCATCCTCGACCGCTGCCGGTGATGCCCAACGCCTTCCGGCATCACGGCACGCGACGGTCGACGGCTCGATCCGCGCTCACGGCGTCCTCGCACCGCTGTGCTCAACGCCTTCCGGCATCACGGCCCCCGACGATCCAGATCGGGCCCGGCCTGCTCACGCATGCGAAGTGCTCAACGCTCTCCGGCATCACGGCCCCGACGGCACCCGGCGAACGCGCGGGCGATCTACGTCACGTTCGAGTGCTCAACGCCTTCCGGCATCACGGCCCCCGACGGGACGTGCACGAGAAGGCGATCATCCTCGGCGAGGTCAACGAGTGCTCAACGCCTTCCGGCATCACGGCCCGGCATCACGCCCGGCTCACTCCGAGTGTCTCGGTAGAGGACGGTCAACCCGTGGACGTGCCCAACGCCTTCCGGCATCACGGCCCGGCTCACGACGGGGAGTGGGACGCGCACACCGGCACGTCGATCTTGTGCTCAACGCCTTCCGGCATCACGCCCGGATCACTCGTGGACAACGGGATCATGCCCGTCGTGATCACGTGCTCAACGCCTTCCGGCATCGCGGGCCCGGCTCACCCAGGCCGTCGCCGCGTCCAACGAGTGCTCAACGCCTTCCGGCATCACGGACCGCGACGGGACCGAGCGAAGCCGCTTCGGCGGCCAGAACCTGTGCTCAACGCCTTCCGGCATCACGGACCGCGACGGACGAACAGCAAGCCGCTCCGATACCCGAAGCGGGAGAAGTGCTCAACGCCTTCCGGCATCACGGACCGCGACGGCATCGACTCGGCGGACGGCAAGAACACCGAGGTCGATCTCCACGTGCTCAACGCCTTCCGGCATCACGGACCGCTACGGTCGCTGCCTCTACCGCCCCCGTCGCTGCGCCACGCCTAGTGCTCAACGCCTTCCGGCATGACGACCGCGACGGAGACGGAGCAGGAGCTTCTCGCCTACGAGATGCCGTACTCAACGCCTTCCGGCATCACGGCCCGCGACAGACGCGCTCCAGACGGCGTGAGCCGTCCTGTTCATGGAGTGGTGCTCAACGCCTTCCGGCATCACGGACCGCGAGTGACGGACGAGCATCGTCCCGCCGCTGACGATTTGGGACGTCAAGTGCTCAACGCCTTCCGGCATCACGGACCGCGACGGCCACGTGGGAGAACATGCTCGACATGATGATCGTGTGCTCAACGCCTTCCAGCATCACGGCCCACGACGACGTCAACTTCGCGGACGGTCTCCCGATCATCGAGGTGTGCTCAACGCCTTTCGGCATCACGGCCCGCGGACGGCGACATCCAGCGCCTCGCGTACCGGCGGGTGCTGAAGTGCTCAACGCCTTCCGGCATCACGGCCCGCGACGGTGACGGCGGGTTTCATCTACCCCAAGACGGTCATCAGGTGCTCAACGCCTTCCGGCATCACGGCCCCCGAAGGAGCCCGGCGCCACCCAGTACGTCGACGAGATCTTCGGGTGCTCAACGCCTTCCGACATCACGGCCCGCGACGGCGCCATCGGCGCGGCCCTGTTCGTCCAAGCGTGGCGGTGCTCAACGCCTTCCGGCATCACGGCCCGCGACGGACGGAGCAGTGGCGCGACCCCGACGCGATGCAGACCATGTGCTCAACGCCTTCCGGCATCACGGCCCGCGACGGTCAGGAGCCGCTCCTCTCCGCGCCGGGTTCGCAGTTGTGCTCAACGCCTTCCGGCATCACGGCCCGCGACGGCACTGGTGGCGCCTCTTCCGCTTCCTCGCCCTGCTGTGCTCAACGCCTTCCGGCATCACGGCCCGCGACGGCGCTGAGTTTCCTACTGTCGCAGCGCTTACGGCCATGTGCTCAACGCCTTCCGGCATCACGGCCCGCGACGGTGGGCGACATCCCACGGAGCGCGGGGAAGTCCTCCGTGCTCAACGCCTTCCGGCATCAGGGACCGCGACGGAGGTCGATCCGAGCCTCACGACGACCTTCGGCATCTTGTGCTCAACGCCTTCCGGCATCACGGCCCGCGACGGGGGCCCTCGCCGCGCTCGCCGGAGTCCACACGAGCCGGTGCTCAACGCCTTCCGGCATCACGGCCCGCGACGGACGGGACGTGGCAGGTGCTCTTCGTTCCCGCGGCGCTGTGCTCAACGCCTTCCGGCATCACGGCCCGCGACGGAGTACAAGCTCAGATTCCGCAACTCTCTCCGCACGAGTGCTCAACGCCTTCCGGCATCACGGCCCGCGACGGAACGGAGCCACGTCGTGAGCGACACCGCAGCCGTGTGCTCAACGCCTTCCGGCATCACGGCCCGCGACGGCGGAGCCGTCGCGTCGCTCAACGGGATGCACGGCACGTGCTCAACGCCTTCCGGCATCACGGCCCGCGACGGTGATCATCGACTGGAGCTGGATCCTCAACCGCGCGTGCTCAACGCCTTCCGGCATCACGGCCCGCGACGGCCCAGCTCTGCCAATGCTCCGATTTCGCACGGCAAATGCTGCACCCATTCACGCACTTCCTACCGCCCTACGATCCTCGCTCCCATCCACCTTCAACCGCCTCGCGAGCCCGCACCGCTCCCGCTTCCTTCCCTCGATCATGGACCCGGAAGAGCCCTCTCGTCATGCAACCCTTCGGAATCGCTACGTCTTCTCTTATCAAGGACCCGGCCCCCACGTCGCACGCTCCGGTGCTTGATCCTTACACGATCCGGCAGGGTGGCACCTCGGTCTCGAACGGAACCACTTCCTTCCCCATCGACGTCACGCGCGAGGCGCAGCCCGCGCAGAGCCGGCCGGTCGCACGCAGCGATGCCGTGTTCCGATGAGCGAGGACCCTTTCCGCGGCGTCCACGAGCATCGCCGTATGGCCGTGCAACGACTCCTGCGCGCTCGGCTCGTCAGGCGCTTCGGAAGAATTTACCAGCAGCCGCTTCACTCCCTCCCCCCCACGGGGACGAACACTCCGCAACCCATCCGCTGCTTCCCCCCAAGCCCTGCGTACTGCACGCGCAGCGACCCTTCCTCGTCCAGGTCATGCAGCGCCACCTGGAACCCCACCACCGTATCCGCTGCCACCTTCAGCACCCGCCGCCTCCCCACCTCCACCCGTGCCTTCACGCCGAGCGCCTCGAGCTGCCGCGCGGCAGCTCCGCGGAAAGGCTCCGGGTCCAGGAACCCCTTGATCGTCACGATGCGGGAGACGAGCGCCCTGGCTGGCGCGAGCGCGTGGACCGACGACACCCCCACGAGCACCGTGTGCCCGTCGATGTCGAGCCGCTTGCCGGCGAGGGGGAGCACGCGGGGAAGCTCGCCCGGCTTCACGCGCAGGCGCAACGACCCCTGACGTGGATCGAGCGCGAGCATCCCGTCGGGCCGGGGCGTGCCGGAGATCGGGTGGACGGCGAGCCAGCGCGCTCCGTGCAGGTCGCCGAGCACGCGGGCGAGGGCTCCGAAGAGCACGTACCCGTGATCGCGCGGAACGGGTTTGCCGGCGAGGCGGAAGGCGAGATCGATGCGTGGCTCGATGGGTTCGGGGATCACAGGGTTCCTTCTCGTCGTATGTGCTTGCCAAAACGGCCTCGGCTCAAGCTGGACGACCTCAAGGGAACGGCCCGGCCTTTCAGCCGCCGCGACCTATGAGATCAGTCGGCGTTGCGTGCCGTCCACGTAAAATGACGGAGGCAAGCGGCGGTGTCTGCCGGCTCGCAGCGCCGATCGTCTGGCCCGAGCTATGAACTGCGCTTGGCCCGTTTGCCGTCGTCGGCCGAGCACCGGCTCAAAACGGCGCGCCGAGCACCTTCCGCATGCGATCCGTAGCAGGTCCATGCCGCCCGAGCGCCTCCTCCGCGATCGCCTCCCCAACTTGCCGGGCGGCGTCCTTGCACGCCTTCGCGATCTCGTCGCGCGCCGCTTGGCCGCCGAGATACCCGTCGAGCGTGTTCCCGCTCTCGGCCGGATCCCCGCACGCCTTCATCACCGCCGCCGCTACCTGATCGAACGCCTCGCGCACTCCCTGCGCGAAGCTGTCCGGCTTCTTGTCGAGCCCGCGCAGCGTCATCACCTCCAGGTGGAATGACTTGAGGCGCGTGCCAGAGCTCCGGTTCCACACCTTCATGGCCCGCACAATCCCCGCCGCCATGCCGGACGTTGCCCCGTTCTGCTTCGTGACCAGCTCGACGTGCTTCGGCGGGTTCGTATAGATCCACTTCCCCGCCGCGATGTCCGGGATCTGGTATCCGCCCGCCTTGCGCACCACAGCCGGCACGACGTCAATCGAGAAGTCGGGGAAGAGGAGCCCGACCGAGCGATTCTGCGTGCGGAGCGGCGTGTCCTGGTACCTGCTCTGGAGCTTGGTCCGTACGTCGGAGAGCGCCGCGCTGACGGTATCGGTCTCAACCTTCTGGTCGATCACGACCATCCAGTCGACGTCGTGGACCGGCGCCACATGCGTCCCGCGCGCCACCGAGCCGATGGGCTTGACCTGATCCGGGCGCCAGAATCTCCTGGAGGATCTTCACCAGCCGCCCGGAGCGCTCCGAGAGCTGCTGCTGTTGCCCGTCATCTGGCCGAGCCCGGGTCAAGAACTCGTTAAAAGCCTGCGCCAACGTCGTCGCCGTCATGGCCCCCTCCTCCTGCGTATGTGGCCTCACTTCTCCCGCCCGCCGAGCCGGGCGAGGAGCTGGGAGAGGCGCTCCTTGGTTCGCTTGTTCGCGGGGACGAGGTCGCGCACGATCCGCCTCGCATCCTCCGGAGCTTGAGCGGCGAGTTCCTCCAGCTTCCCAATCCACTGGCCCTCGATCGCCTCCAGCACCTGGAGCCCGGGCTTCCCTGCGACCGCCTGCCGGATCTCCGCCTCCAGTGCGCCGAGCCCCGGCGCACGCCGCCGCGCAGCCCGTGCCTTCCGACTTCCCTTCCCGCCCACCTCCTCAACGCGGCCGTACCCCGCGGCGGTCTTCCCCCCGATCCCCCACAGATCCAGCGCATCCAGGAGGCAGCACCGCGCCGCCTCCACCAACTCATCGTCCGACCCGGTGAGGGCGGCGACGAAGCGCGTTTCCCGCTTCACCGTCAGGAACGCTACAGGGATCGGGTCCTCGTAATCATTCGGCAGCGGGCGATCCTTGCCCGTGTAGTACGCCGTGTGGTGCGGGGTGAGGATGTCCCGCGCGAGCGGCAGGCGCGCGCCCTCCCCCTCATCGGGCACCCAGAGCGCATCGTGGAACACCACCTCCCCGCGGCTCGCGACGCTCCCGTCGTCCGCGTCGGGCGCCCCGAAGAGCCGGCGGTACACCTCCCCGGGGCCCCGGGCCATGCGCTTCCGCTGCCGGTCCCAGCGGACACCCCCAAAGCGCCCGCGGTTGGACGTCTCTTCGCCCTCGTCGGGCCCGTAGAACGACGTCGACGTACGCGGCCGTGAGCCCCTTGAGGGCCGAGCCGGGGATCACCGGCACCCCCCATGTGCGATGAAGCGTGAGGCCGACGTCCGTCGGCGCGGGGTTGCCGTGCCCGATCAGGAGCCTCGCCTTGGTGACCAGCTCCAGCGTGGCGTCGGGTGGGAAAGAGCGGCGAAAGCGTTCGACAGCGACGCGGTAGTGCTTCGGGATGCCCATCTTCTCGAAGTCGTCGAGCCAGGCGTCGCGCAAGGTCTTGTCGACCTTCCCGTCCCCGCCGACGGGCGCCCAGACGTCGTACGCGAGCCCCGCGTGGTCCGGCCGCCCCTTGCCGCTGCGGATGATGTCACCAATCCCGGCGCGCACCGCCCGCCTCCTTCTTCTCGTCGGCCCCCTCGAGGGTCACCTGCGCCGCCCGCCGAAGCCAGAGCGCCACGGCGAGCAGCTCGCGCGTTGCGAGCATGTACGCCGACACGTCGAGCGCGAGGACGCGCTGGAAGAGGTCCGTCTTCGTCGCCCCTTCGAGCCCTGGAACCTTCGCGCCCGCGAGGTCGTCGAGGTAGCGGTCCCTCGCGTCCGTGTTGCCCGACCGCTGGACGAAGGCGAGTGCGGCCACGAGCCCGTTCTTGAGGACCAGCGCGCCGAAGCCGTTGGCAATCGCCTTGTACTCGTCGGCCAGGCCGGACTTGTCCCGCGCCACTTCTCCGACGCGGACGTAGGCTCGCTCCGCCCGCACTTGCTCGCGCGTCCTTTGGCTCACGTCCACCTCCCGATTCGGCAGCGCCCTCGGCCGATGGTCGCCTTGCCGCCAAGCTGGAGGATCTCGCCCCTGCGGGGAGCGCCACGTCGAGCACCGCCTCCGCCGCGAGCTTGGCCTTCTCGCGGCGGCTCGGCTCCGCCGTCATCAGGCCCACGAGGAGCGTCTCGGAGGGGAGGCTCTCCTCCGTCCAGAGCGCGCCCTTCGCCACCGTGCCCTTGTCGTGCTCGATGCGGATGCGGGTGTCGATCTGCGTCGCCGTCTCCCAGAGAAACGTCATCGTCTCGTCGTCGACAATCGCGAAGCGGTGGGAGAAGAGCCGCGCTCCCCCTCCGGCAGGGTGCTGGCGATGGCATCGGCCCACGCGTCTGCCGTCTTGTCATTCGGGGTCGCGGGCAGGTCCAGGTCTTCGAGGTAGAACGTGCTACCGCTGCGCACGTTCAAGCTCCCGCGGACCACGAGCGCCTTCGGCCCGTCGATGCGCTCCGGGGCCGACGGCGATGCCTTGCCCCCGACCGACAGAATCGCGGTGGGCGAGGCGGAGGAGGAGGGGGGAGGTAACGAAGGCGAAGGTCCCGCGGAAGCTGCGGACGGGGAGGGCGAGGATGCGGGCGTCGCCGACGACCACGGCACCAACATGGTCGATGTCGCTGGCGTCGTCGCCGGACGGGCCCGGCTTCTTCGGGTCGCGGCTCGGGCCGAAGACGGCGAAGTGCTTCTCCCACGCGACGGGCTCGGCCCCCTCGGGGGGGCGCCGCGCGTCGCGGAGGACTCCTTAATCGAGGAACCGGGCAGGAAGGGGATGCCCGTTGCGCGCATACGAGCAATGGGTAGGTCGATGATCCCCGCAGCGTGACCCGTCCCCGCGTGGAGCGGGGAGATGGCTTGGAGGAGGTAGGGGACAGTCTTCATGTTCCTCGATCCTCGGGGTTCCATGCGCCCGGCAGCATCAAGCCGAGCCCTTCGCGTTGCCCGTCCGCGCCGAGCGGCGCGAGCCAGAGGGCGCGTACCTCGTCGTCCGTGAAGGCGCCGGAGAGCTTCTCGAAGAAGTAGGCGCTGCCCGCCGGCGCGAGGAGGCGCGTCCGGCGAGGGGCGCGCCTCGCCATGTCCCACGTCGAGAGCGCGATCGGCGGGGGCACGAATCGCGGCACGGAGGACGACGCTCACACCGCTCAGCGTCCCGACGAAGGCCCGCCCGTTTCCGACCGTCTCGACCACGAAGCCGCCCGGGAGCCAGCCGTTCTCCAGCTCGGCCGGCGTCGCGAGGACGACGCGCAGGTACTTGCCAGACGCGGAGCCCAGACCCTCGGGGGCGTCGAAGACCGGCGTACCGAGCTCCTCGACGAAGGTCTGCCGTCGCCGGCCTCCCACGAACATCGGACCAATCCCGAGGCCAGGCGCACCTTCCGGCAGCTCGACCTCCACGCCAACGGCCCACTCCCACGCCCGTGCGGCGCTCCGGTCGTACCCGAGCCCCTCGGTCACCTGGAACGAGCGCAGCATGCTCGGCAAGGCCGCCCGAGTCGCAGGGTCAATCGCGAGCCCGATGTCGTCCCGCACGACCGGCGTGCGCGCGGGATCCTGTGGATCGCGCCGCGCTGCGTCCCCACCGTGGAGCCACGCGATCATCTCCGCGTCGTCCCAGAACGCCGGACCCGCCGCCACCTTGCCTCCCGGCGGCTTCGGCAGCCACAGCGCCTCAATCGCCTCGTCGTCCCCGCGTCCGAGCGTGCCGGCGCCGGGCGGCCGGTTCCCCGGCTTCGGCACGAGCCGCGTCACGCCCCCGCCCGCACCATGCACGGCGTCCGCGGGCACCGGCCAGCGGCGGTCCGCGGCCACGAACCTTCCGCCGGATCTGCGGCACAACGCGCAGAGCTTCCGGACCGCGACGCCCTCCGTCTCCTTCTCCCAGTCGAACCCCGCACCCGCACCCCGCGCCCGCCCGAACGCTCCCCGCAGCGCGCCGCGCAGGGTCGCGGGCATGGGCCAGAGATGGGAACGGCTCCGCCCGACGTCACTGGTGTACCAGCCTCGCCCGTCCTTGCCGCTCCACCCGTCCCGCGGAACCAGCGCCACGCGCACGGTCGTCAAGGCTCCGCCTCCTTCTCCGGAAGGCTCGCGCGCCGGAAGCTCTCCGCGATCGCCGCACGCTCGATGAAGCGCCCGATCGCGCCATGGACGTCCGCGTACGCGCCCTCAATCGCGAGGCCGACATCCGCAGGCGCAACCGGCACTCCCCCGGCCCCGAGGCCCGTCCGACCGAGGATGCGCTTCGTCTCGCCCCGCAGGACGTCGAGCCATCCACCGCCGTCGCCTCGCTCCGGGTCGGGCGCCCGGCGGCGTAGGCCATCCAACTCGTGGACCTTGCCTCGATTGAGGGTGCCGCCGCGGAGGGCGTCCGCATCGGCGCGGAGGCGCGCGACTGGATCCCGACCCCACGGCTCGACCCAAGCGCTCCGCGAGCCCGCGCGCATCTCGAGGACAATCGCCAAGGCGTTGCGCTCCCGTTTGGCCAGGCGCTCGGCGTCGCGCCCGAGGCTCCACCAAGTCCGCGAGGCTCGACAGGACATGGCCGACGCCGAGGCCGACGGAGAGGGTGGGCCGGACACCGACCGTTGCGACAGCTGGGCCCACAGTCTCCGTGAACGCAGAGGCGAGCTTCGCGGCGCAGTCGAGGGCACGAGGGAGCGAGACGAAGGCGAGCACGTCGTCGCCTCCCGCGTAGACGAGCACGCCTTCGTGCGCCTCGACGACGCTGCGGGCCTTCTCCGCGAAGCCGGCGAGCGCGATCGAGAGCTTCTGATGGCGCAGATGGCCGTCCCTCGCGAGGAGGCGGATCGCGTCGCCCATTCGGTCGCCGTCCGCGACGAGGCAGGCCACATACGGGTACGGCTGGGGTAGGCGCGGGTTCCGGAGGATGGTATCGACGCGGCCGCGCAGGGCACCGTCGTCGGCGATGCCGTTTTCGTCGAGGTAAGCCGGCAGGCGCCCGGGGAGGAAGATCTGCGCGTCGAAGGGGAAGCGCTTCACCCACTCCTTGTCGCTGCGGATACCAGGGAGGCGGCGATCGCTGCACGCTTTTCGAAGCGCTTCGAGGTCCTTGCGCCCGTCGTCCGCCTGCGCTGCTTGCGCAATCCACGCAGCGAGCGCGATGGTCGGGACGGGCACGAACTGCCCGGGTTCTCCGTACGTCCGCTTGAGGAGTCCAATCGCATCCAGCTCCTCGCGGGCGCCGATGCGGTAGCGGGCGAAGAGCGCGTGGCCCCGCGTGCGCGGGAGGACCGTCTCGCGTGCGCCGTCGAGGCTCGACTTGTGGACGTCGCCGCGCTGCCGGCGCCACGGGGCGAAGTCATTGAGCGTCCTCCGCCCGGCGAGGAGGGCCTCGACCTGCTCGCGCGCGGCGGCGTAGGCTCCATCGTCGTCACAAGGAACCCACGCAGCATTGACGTCGAGGGCCTTCTCAATCTGCTCTTCCGCCGTCTCCAAAGCGGCAGGGTCGACGAGCGCCGCGTGCTTCTCCAGGCCAGTCCGCCAGTGATCGCGAAGGGTGGCGCGCGCCGCGTCCCGCGCGCGCGTGGCCAGGTCGCGCGGCGCACCGTACACGAGGGCGAGGATCTTGTTGGCCACGCCCTCCGCGCTGCTCGCTGACGCAGGGAAATCGAGGTCGGTACCCTCTTCCGCGATCGCCATCGCGGCCGCGCCGCTGACCTCGGAGAGCAGCGCGCTCCCGCTCCAGAGGTCACGCGTGCGCCGGGCCTGGGCGATGAATGTCTGGACCGGGCCGATGGTCAGGAGGAGGAGGTGCCTGGGCATTCTACAGGACCCTCTTCATGCCCTTGCGCCCGAGCCAGTCGAGGAAGGCTTCGCGCATGGTCGCCTTGCCGCGGAGAGGTGCGAAGTACGTGTTCTTGTCCTTGTCGCCCGGCGCGACGAGTCGGTCGAATGGAGCGCCGGACCTGGGCACCGCGCGCTTGCCTCCCTCACCGCCGCGCAGCAGCACGACGCTCGCGCCCTCGGGATACGCACGGAACAGCCAGAGCGCGATGGGCGCGTACGAGTTATCCGCCAGTGGCATCGCCTTGAGGATGAGCGGGGAGGCGATGCGCTCGTGCGGACGATCGTCGCCGGGTCGTGTCCAGCCGAGCTCGAAGGCGTCCGGATCGGGGTCGCCGTATTGGCGACCGCTCCGGTCCTTCTGTTGGAACCTGCCGATGATCGGCAAGCCGAAGCTCGCGCGCGGCCAGGCAGGGTCGGCGTTGTGCCGCGGCTCATGCGCCCAGGGGCCGCCCCCGCGAAGGTGCCGAACCTTGTCCGGCTCGGGCCAGTTTGAGCGGCCGGGGCGCCCTGCGTCCCCACGCAGTCTGGCAAAGGTCGCTGGATCGCCCCCCGGAGACCGCGGCGGGTCCTGCCGAAATTCGCGCAACCATCCGAGCGCGGCGTGCCACGCACGCTCGCCGCTTCCGATCGTCTCCCCGGCGTACAACGCGGCCCCCTGGAGCAGCGCAACGTCGCTGGCCTTCCCTTTCGCCGGACCAAGCAGGCCGCGAACCTCGGGTGCGTCGACCCCCTTCGGTAGCCACTCGGTGCGCTGCCCGGGGGCGACGGTCAAGCTCCCACAGCCCCGGCGGGTTCGGCTTCCGTATCCCCCGAAGAGAATCCACGCCCGCACGGCGGCGCGTACCTCCGCTTCGTGGGCGCGCTCGACGCGCAAGGTGAGCGTGAAGCGGAGCCCCGGCTTGTACCGCGGCGCGGTCGTTCCGCCTCGTGGTGCCCTCGCCGGCCAGAGCGCGTACGCATCCGCGGCGGTCAAGTTGATGTCCGCCCCGTCCTCCTCTGCCTGATTGATGCCGTCGACGATTACGTCCACCGCGGACCGCTGCTCCGCATCGCCCGCTGCGCGCGCGACGCCGCCCCGAATCCGGGCTTCGCGCTCGGAGAGCTGCGTGGACGTGACGCTCTCGTGCCCGTAGAGGGCTCTCCACCAAAAGCGGAGCTGCCCCCTTATGCTCGGCGCGCGGATGACGTCTTCGGTATCGACGCTGCGCGTGGTCGTCGCGCCTCCAAGGATCGGGGTCACCGTCTCGAGCGAGAGCTTGATCTCGGCTCGCTCGCGGTTCGCGCCGAGGAAGCGACGGTCGCGCGGGTCGGGGAAGTCGCGCATGGGGCCAACCACGTAGCACCCCTAACAAGGCGCCGGGTCCGCTGCAAGGCGCGTGGTACGCTCCCGTCCGCGCAGGAGGCTTTCGTGCATCGGATCGTGATGGGCTTCGTGTTGTTGGCGCTCCTCCACCTTGCCTTGCCCGCAGCGGCAGAGCTACCACCGCCCGCCACGGCAGCGCCAGCGCCTCCCTCCGCGGGCCTTGGTGCGGTCGAGGCGGAGCTGCGGGAACGTACCGTGAGGCTCGATGAGAGCCTCAAGGCGCGGCAGGACGAGATCAAGCGGCTCCAAGACGACCAGGCGAAGCTGAAGGAGAAGCTCGACGCGGTGAAGGAGCAACAGGACGGCTTCTGGACGCCGCTGGGCAAGGGTTGGATCGGGCTAGCCTTCGTGGCTGGTATCATTCTCGGGGGACTGGGCTGGTTCTACCCGGGGATCAAAAAGCGCATCGAAGAGGAGGGCGTGGCGCGCGTCCTCACCAAGCTGGGGGAGGACGACCGGTTGTTGCACCTCTTCGAGAGCCACGTGCGCGAGATCTCCCGCATGCTCCTAGCGCGGAGCACTCGCATCTGGATCGAAGGCGACGCGGACGAGGCTGCGAGGCTCGACGCACTGCTCACGGATCGCGGCTTCAAAACGCGCGCCGACACGGCGGACGACGCTGAGCTGATCGTGCTCGTGGGTCTTGAGACGTGCGCGAAGCGTGGCGAAGCGCTCCTGAACAGCCCGTTCGTGCAGGACGAGAAGCCTCTCGTCCTGCTCACGGGTGCGGAAAAACCCATGAATCGCAAGCTGTTGGACGATCTCTCGAAGGCAACGTTCGCCGTCGCCGCGAACTCGTGCAGCACGGCCGTCATGCACGTGGCCTCGCTCGCGATGCTCGCGCAGCGACCGAAGGCCGCGAAGAAGACTTCTCCTTGACGTTGCCGCTTCGACCGCTCTTGCCTTCGCCTCGCACGTCACGTCGACGGGGAAGAAGGTGGTTCCGTTCGAGACCGAGGTGCCACCCTTGCCGGATCGTGTAAGGATCAAGCACCGGAGCGTGCGACGTGGGGGCCAGGTCCTTGATAAGCGAAGATTTAGCGATCCCGAAGGGTTGCATGACGTTGGCAGAACTGGGCCGTCGCGGGCCGTGATGCCGGAAGGCGTTGAGCACAAGAGGCCCGGATCGGGCGCGACCGTGCACAAGGTCCGTCGCGGGCCGTGATGCCGGAAGGCGTTGAGCACCAGCGGCCGAGGTGCCGGCCGCCGGAGCGCTTCACGACCGTCACGGACCGTGACGCCGGAGGGCGTTGAGCACCCGGAGTTGACGCCATACGCCCCTCACTGCACCCCGTCGCGAGCCGTGATGCCGGAAGGCGTTGAGCACATCCGCGCGCCGCGGTTCACCATCCGGCAGATCCCGATCTCCATCGCAGGCCGTGATGCCGGAAGGCGTTGAGCACTCCGCCTGCCGCTTCTTCTGGATGTAGTAGAGGAACCGTCGCGGGCCGTGATGCCGGAAGGCGTTGAGCACGAACTGCCAGGCTCGAGCCCGGTGTTGTTGGTGAACGTCGCGGGCCGGGATGCCGGAAGGCGTTGAGCACACGAAGACCTGCGCCGTGAGCGCCTCCTGCTTCTTGGGCCGTCGCGGGCCGGGATGCCGGAAGGCGTTGAGCACAGGTCGCCACCGTGGATCCGCTTGTACCGCTCGATGATGCCGTCGCGGGCCGGGATGCCGGAGGGCGTTGAGCACGTGCAGAACACCTGGTCGGCCATGCGCTGCCACGAGTGAACCGTCGCGGGCCGGGATGCCGGAAGGCGTTGAGCACCACCCGTACGTTCCGCCCACGCAGGGCAGCTGCGTGTCCGTCGCGGGCCGGGATGCCGGAAGGCGTTGAGCACCCGGCCAGCTTGAGCGTGTTCGTCGCGGCATCGAGCAGTCGTCGCGGGCCGTGATACCGGAAGGCGTTGAGCACCTCGGTCCGTGCTGCTTGATCTCCAGCACGTTTCCGCCGTCGCGGGCCGTGATGCCGGAAGGCGTTGTGCACTTCAGCACGCGGCGGTACGCCAAGCGCTGGATGTCCACCGCCGCCGTGATGCCGGAAGGCGTTGCGCACTCGTAGTCCCGGACCACGGTGGGGTCGTTCGGGGCCCGTCGCAGGCCGTGATGCCAGAAGGCGTTGAGCACCTCGCGCCCGTACTCCAGGTCGTGAGCAGCGTCGCCGTCGCAGGCCGTGATGCCGGAAGGCGTTGAGCACTGTAGAGCGACGCGAACGGCGGCGCGTAGATGCAGACCGTCGCGGGCCGTGATGCCGGAAGGCGTTGAGCACTCCCGGAGCCGGTTGAGCGGCGCGCGGAGGATCAGCTCGCCGCGGGCCGTGATGCCGGAAGGCGTTGAGCACTTGCCGGGGCGCAGGATGTCGGTCTTGATGGTCTGCCGTCGCGGGCCGTGATGCCGGATGGCGTTGAGCACCCGTGCACCGAGAGGAAGTCCTGCTCGGCCTGGGCCCCGTCGCGGGCCGTGATGCCGGATGGCGTTGAGCACTTCACGATATCGCCCGCGATGTAGTTCGCGCCCGACCGTCGCGGGCCGTGATGCCGGATGGCGTTGAGCACTTGCGCACGGCAGCGCTAGCGGCGGCGAAACCGCCCGGTCCGTCGCAGGCCGTGATGCCGGATGGCGTTGAGCACTTGAAGACGCGCCCGCCGTTCATCCACTGCACCCACTGTCGCGGGCCGTGATGCCGGAAGGCGTTGAGCACAGGTCGAGCCCGATGAACTCCGGGTTGGCGTACTTCTGTCGCGGGCCGTGATGCCGTGAGGCGTTGAGCACTCCCGCAGCTCGACAGGGAGCACGGTTGCGTGACCCGTCGCGGGCCATGATGCCGGAAGGCGTTGAGCACGCGCAGACCTGGTCGTCCTGGAACGCGTTGAGCGAGATGCCGTCGCGGGCCGTGATGCCGGAAGGCGTTGAGCACAAGATTTGGGTACCGGTGTTCGCCGGCCACTCCTCCACCGGGAGCCGTCGTGGGCCGTGATGCCGGAAGGTGTTGAGCACTCCCGGAGGCGGTTGAGCGGCGCGCGGAGGATCAGCTCGCCGCGGGCCGTGATTCCGGAAGGCGTTGAGCACTTGCCGGGGCGCAGGATGTCGGTCTTGATGGTCCGCCGTCGCGGGCCGGTGATGCCGGAAGGCGTTGAGCACATGCAGAACACCTGGTCGGCCACCCTCTGCCACGAGTGAACCGTCGCGGGCCGGGATGGCGGAAGGCGTTGAGCACATGTTGACCTGCTGCACGGTGCCCAAGGTCGTAACCACCGTCGCGGGCCGTGATGCCGGAAGGCGTTGAGCAGATGTAGGCCCCGTACTCGCCGACTCCGCCGTCGGCTGTCGCGGGCCGTGATGCCGGAAGGCGTTGAGCACACGCCGTAAGGTCGCGTGGGCATCCAGTGGGTCGGGCCCCGTCGCGGGCCGGGATGCCGGAAGGCGTTGAGCACATGATCCAGTTGTTGGCCAGTTCCTTGGCGATGTTGTCGCCGTCGCGGGCCGGGATGCCGGAAGGCGTT
Source organism: uncultured delta proteobacterium (assembly GCA_963827955.1). Classification (GTDB taxonomy): domain Bacteria; phylum Myxococcota_A; class Polyangia; order Polyangiales; family Polyangiaceae; genus CAWHDJ01. The sequence goes on from CAWHDJ010000021.1 coordinate 244,664, forward strand.
GAGCACATCGTGCGAGCGCTCCAGCACGACGAGCTCTCGGAGCCCGTCGCGAGCCGTGATGCCGAAAGGCGTTGAGCACATGATCGCGGCGCCGACCATGGTGTACTGCCCATACCGTCGCGGGCCGGGATGCCGGAAGGCGTTGAGGACGCTCGAACGGCGTCCACCATTCGCCCGTCCGCAGCGACCGTCGCGGGCCGGGATGCCGGAAGGCATTGAGCACTTGGGCGAGTGGCGGAGGACGTTCCACACGTCGATCAACCGTCGCGGGCCGGGATGCCGGAAGGCGTTGAGCACCCGAAGACCTCGGGGTAAACGAGGGCGCACAGCAGATACGGCACCAGGGCTTGGCCGAAGCCGTCGCGGGCCGGGATGCCGGAAGGCGTTGAGCACAACTCGCGGAACTGCTCCACGGTCAGGTACCCGCTGCCGTCGCAGGCCGTGATGCCGGAAGGCGTTGTGCACGTCGTGAAGTCTGCGTACATACCGGGCCAAGGGGCCCGTCGCAGGCCGTGATGCCGGAAGGCGTTGAGCCCTACCGGCTGTGGTGCTGGCGGATCTGCGGGATGACCGTCGCAGGCCGTGATGCCGGAAGGCGTTGAGCACCTCTGCCCCGTCGCCCATTTCTGCTGCGCCGCGACCGTCGCAGGCCGTGATGCCGGAAGGCGTTGAGCACTCGCGCTGCACGCCCACCGTGTAGTTCTTCGGGTTCCATCGCAGGCCGTGATGCCGGAAGGCGTTGAGCACCACTCGCGGAATTGCTCCACGGTCAGGTACCCGCTGCCGTCGCGGGCCGTGATGCCGGAAGGCGTTGAGCACTCGTGGGTCATCACGAAAATCGTGTTCTCCTCGGAGATCCATCGCGGGCCGTGATGCCGAAAGGCGTTGAGCACAGGTCGAGCCCGATGAACTCCGGGTTGGCGAACTTCCGTCGCGGGCCGTGATGCCGGAAGGCGTTGAGCACGGATTCTGCGCGGCCATGGTGTCGGCGTCGGGCACGCAGAGAACCGTCGTGGCCCAAGGGAGCTAGGACTCCGGCGCGTCGTCCACCAGCGCGGAGAGAGCCGCTAGTGCGACGCGCGCGGCGCGCATGTCGCCGGCGGCGAGGGCACGCACGAGAGCATCAGCCAGACCGCGCCCCATGTCAGCGAGGAGCGACGCCGTCGCAGGCGGGTCAGCGGGTGACCCGCCTGCCGGCTGACCGTCCGTGCCGAGAACGTCACCCCCCGGGTTGTGCCCACCGTTGTGCCCACCGGGGAGCGGATCACGCAAATTTGCTTGTTCCGGCGCGTGGACTCGAACCACGATTAGGGGATTCAAAGTCCCCCGTCCTGCCCTTGGACGACGCCGGACTGACGACCAGGACGCTCACCATAGCGCGCCCACGGCCGTTCCGCACCTTCTCGCCGCACCCGGTCCGTGCTGGCCCTGTGCTCGCACCGCGCCGGCGCTGTGCCGGCGCTGGTGCCGGGCCTCACGTCGCACTGGACGTAGCCCCGGGCGCGACCGTACGCGCGATTCATGCTGGCGCCGATGCGCTTCACAGGGATCGTCTGCGGTCGCTGCACGCGCTGTCCTGGTAGGAAGGAGCATGGTCGAGGCCGGCGAGCGCCCCATCCTCGTCGTCGAGGACGACGAGGACACCGTAGCGGCGCTGCGGATGTTGCTCGCCGACGAGGGCTACACCTCGATCACGGCGCCCGACGTCCAGCAGGCCATCGACGCGCTCTCGCGGGAGAACCCTGGGCTGGTGCTGCTCGACTGGTCGCTCGACGACGGGTCCGGCGAGGCCGTGCTCTCGGCTGCGCGCGCGAGCTTCGACGCCCACATGCCCGTGGTCCTGATGACGGGCAGCTCGAGCCTGAGCGCGCGGTCGAAGACCGCGGACGCGATCCTCAGGAAGCCCTTCGACGTCGGCGAGCTGCTCCTGGTCGTGGCCCGCTACTACCGGCCGTAGGCTCGCCGACCATCGCGAGGCTGGCGGCGCTGGCCGCGTTCGCCGTGGTGCGTCGTCGCCTGCGGCTCGGGCCTGTCGTCAGCGACGGGGGCGGCGGGGAGCGGCGAGACGGCCTCGACGATCTCTGCGGCGCTCGCTGGTCTCGAGGGGGCGCGGCGGCGGACGCCCGCTGGTCACACGAGCGCGGCGCCGCGACGGCGACGGACGGCCGAGCCCGCCGATCCAACGGGCGCCGGGGAGGGCGCGCGCGAGCGGCGCGCAGGTGAGCCGCCCGAGGGAAGCGTCGTGGCCCCCGAGGCTGGCGGCGGGGGGACCGGCGGGGGCTCCGGACGCGCGGAGCGGCTGGGCGCGGAGGGTGGGGCCGGCGTCCCGGCGACCGCCCACGCGAACTCGGCGATCTCGCCGACGGGCGTCCAGCACTCCATCCCCTCTCGCCAGACGCGCATCCAGGCGAGGACCTGACCGCGCTCGAGAGCCTCCCACAGCTCGAATGTGGTCAAGGTGAGCAGCCCGGTCCCCACGTCCACGCACCAGTGGGGGTGTGTGCTGCCGAAGCTCGCGTGCGTGTCGGCGTAGGGATCTGCGTAGGCTCGCGTGACCGCCTCGGAGCGCCCCGACGACGGAGGGGGCCTGCTCTCTGCACCCGCCGTGGCGGACGAGCCGCGGAGGTCGGCGGGAACGGCGGCGCCGTTGGTCTCCTCGATCGTCCGGCACTGGTACCCGCCGTTCATTCGATGCTCCTCCAGCGACGCGGCGACGGGCCGCGCGAGCCGATGCAATCGTCCGATCCGTGGCAGGGTCGGTACGGGAGATCGGCCGGACGGGCCAACAAATGTGGGTCGCCCGCTGGAGGCACACGTCCCCGCGAAGCGGCACGCCGAAGCGTGCCCGCCGGAGCGAGCGAGCGCCGGCGGCGCCGCTCCAGCGGGCCGCGCGCGCCGCCGAGCGTCGCGAGGCTAGCGCTTCGTGATCACGTCGCAGCCCATGTAGGGCCGGAGCACCTCGGGCACGATCACGCTCCCGTCCTGCTGCTGGTACTGCTCGAGGATGGCGATGAGCGTGCGCCCGATCGCGAGCGCCGACCCGTTGAGCGTGTGCAGGAGGCGCGGCTTCGCCTTGGGCTCGGCGCGGAAGCGGATCTGCGCGCGGCGGGCCTGAAAGTCGCCGAAGTTCGAGCAGCTCGAGATCTCCCGGTACGTCTCCTGACCGGGGAGCCACACCTCGAGGTCGTACGTCCGCTGAGACCCGAAGCCCATGTCGCCAGCGCAGAGCAGGCTCACGCGGTAGTGGAGCTTGAGGCGCTTCAGCACCTCCTCGGCGTGCGCGGTGAGCAGCTCATGCTGCGCGGCCGAGTCCTGCGGGGCGCAGAAGCGCACCAGCTCCACCTTGTCGAACTGGTGCTGACGGATGAGGCCGCGCACGTCCTTGCCGTGGCTGCCCGCTTCGGCGCGGAAGCACGGGGTGTACGCGGTGTAAGCGATCGGCAGGTGCTCGCTCTCGAGGACCTCGTCGGCATGGAGGTTGGTGACCGGGACCTCGGCCGTGGGGATGAGGTAGAGGTCGTACGCGCGATCCGGATCGCTCTTGCGGGTCTTGAAGAGATCCTCCTCGAACTTCGGGAGCTGGGTCGTGCCGAAGAGCGCGGAGTCCTTGACCAGGAAGGGCGGCAGGACCTCCGTGTAGCCCTGCTCGCGCGTGTGCAGGTCGAGCATGAAGGCGATGAGCGCGCGCTCGAGCCGCGCGGCCGCGCCGAAGAGCACGGTGAAGCGCGCGCCGGAGATCTTCGCGGCCCGCTCGAAGTCGAGGATGCCGAGCGCGGTGCCGACCTCCCAGTGAGGCCGGACCGCGAACGAGAAGCTCGGCTTCTCGCCCCACACGCGCACGACCTGGTTGTCCTCCTCACCCTTGCCGTCCGGAACGCCCGGATCGGGCACGTTGGGGACGACGGCGAGCAGGCTCTGGATCCGCGCCTCGACGTCGCCGAGCGCCTTCTCCGCCTCCTTGATCTCCGCGGAGAGGCGCTTCAGCTCGTCGCGCTTCTCGGCGAAGGCCGGGGACTTCTTGTCCGCCTTGGCCATCGCCTCGTTGGCCTGGTTGCGCAGCGCCTGCTTCGTCTCCACCGCGCCGATCAGCGCGCGCCGCTCGGAGCCGAGCGCGGCGATGGGGGCGAGCGACTCGGCGGCGGCCTCGGAGCGGCGGCGGAGGCCGGCCTGCACGTCTTCGAGGTGATCCATCACATGGCGAAGATCGAGCATGCGCGCGGTGTACCCGACCCTCGGGCCCGCGTCGACGGCCGGATGCTACCCGGCGCATCGCACCGTTGCGCCGGGCGCCCTCGTCTGCGAAGGTCCACGGCGCTCGCATGGACGCGATCGGCAGCCTCGACGAGATCGCCGTGTTCGTGCACGTGGTGCAGGCCGGCTCGTTCACGGCCGCGGCGCGGCAGCGCGGCGTGCCCAAGTCGACGCTGAGCCGCGCGGTGACGCGGCTCGAGGAGGCGATGCACGCGCGGCTCCTCCGCCGATCGCCGCGCAAGATCGCGCTCACCGAGGCGGGGCGCGCGTTCTACGACCGCGCATCGCCGCACATCGCCGGCCTGCTGGAGGCGAGCGAGGCGCTCGATCGTGACGACCAGCCTCGGGGCACGATCCGCCTCACGGCGCCCCCCGACGTCGGCGACGCGTTCCTCGGGGAGCTCCTCGTGCGCTTCGCGGCCCAGTATCCGCTCCTCCGCGTCGAGGTCGAGCCTCTCCACGCAGAAGCACAACCTGGTCGAGGCAGGCTTCGACGTCGCCATCCGCGCCGCGGCGCGCGCCGACGACGCCACGGTCGTCGCGCGCCGCATCCTGGGCTCGGAGACCCAGCTCTTCGCGGCGCCGGCGTACCTCGCGCGGCGCGGCACGCCGGCGGCGCCGGAGGAGCTCGCCCGCCACGACTGCATCCTCTTCCGCCCGGTGAACGGGCGCAGCGAGTGGGTCCTCCAGAGCGGGGAGGGGGAGGAGCGGCGCGTCACCGTCACGGGGCGCATTGCGGGCAGCGATTTTGCGTTCCTCCGCTCGACGCTGCGCGCCGGCGCGGGGATCGGGCTCTTGCCTTCGTTCGTCGTCGCGCGCGACGTCGCCGAAGGGACCCTCCAGCGCGTGCTCCCCGCGTGGAGCCGCGGCGCCGGGAGCCTGTGCATCGCGTACCCGGCGGCGCGCCACGTCCCGCGGAAGGTCATCGCCTTCCGCGACTTCGTCCTGGAGAGCTTCGCTCAGGCGGCGCCGCGTGGGCGCACGTAGCGCCGCTGATGAGCTGCCGGGTTCAGGCCCGGCTCACGCCCGGCTCACCTGCCGGCCAGGATCTGGCGCAGCACGAACTGGAGGATGCCGCCGTGCTGGTAGTAGTCGACCTCGTTCGGCGTATCGATCCGGCACACGACCGTGAACGTCTTCTTCGACCCGTCCGCCGCGGTCGCCACGACCTCGAGCTTCTTCCCCGGCGAGAGGTCCTTGGCGACGCCGCCGATGTCGAACGTCTCGCGCCCGGTGAGCCCGATCGTCTCGGCGCCCTCGCCCGGCGCGAACTCGAGCGGCAGCACGCCCATCCCCACGAGGTTCGAGCGGTGGATGCGCTCGAAGCTCTTGGCGATCACCGCGCGCACGCCGAGCAGCTTGGTGCCCTTGGCGGCCCAGTCGCGTGACGAGCCCGTGCCGTACTCGGCGCCGGCGATCACGACGAGCGGCACCTTCTCCTCCGCGTAGCGCATCGCGGCGTCGTAGATGCTCAGCCGGGCGCCGTCGGGCAGGTGGAGCGTCTCGGCGCCCTCCTCTCCGCCGAGCAGCGCGTTCTTGATCCGGATGTTGGCGAAGGTGCCGCGCATCATCACCTCGTGGTTGCCGCGGCGGGCGCCGTACGAGTTGAAGTCGACGGGCTGCACGCCGAGCTCCATCAGGTACCGCGCCGCGGGGCTCTTCTTCGAGATGTTGCCCGCCGGGGAGATGTGGTCCGTGGTCACGGAGTCGCCGAGCATCGCGAGGACCCGCGCCCCCTTGACGTCGGTGAGCGCGGCGGGCTCACGCGACATGTCGTCGAAGAACGGGGGCTGCTTCACGTAGGTCGACTGCTCGTCCCAGCCGAAGAGCTTCGCCCTCCGGCACCCGCAGCTCGCGCCACTCGGCGTCGCCCTCGAGCGCGTTGGCGTACTGGCTGCTGGAACTGCTCCGGCCGCACGGCCGTTCGGATGGCGTCGCGCACCTCGGCCGAGGTGGGCCAGATGTCCTTGAGGTGGACGGCCTCGCCGTTCTTGTCGGTGCCCGAGCGGCTCGGTGGTGAGGTCGATGCCGAGATCGCCCGCGAGCGCGTACGCGACGACGAGGGGCGGGCGAGGCGAGGAAGTTCATCCGCACCTGCGCGTTGATGCGCCCCTCGAAGTTGCGGTTGCCGGAGAGCACGGCGCCGACGACGAGATCCTTGTCGCGGACCGCGTCGGAGACCGCCTCGGGCAGCGGGCCCCGAGTTGCCGATGCAGGTGGTGCAGCCGTAGCCGACGACGTGGAAGCCGAGCGCCTCCAGGTAGGGGAGCAGGCCGCTGTCGCGCAGGTACTCGGTCACCACCTTGGAGCCGGGGGCGAGCGAGGTCTTGACCCAGGGGCGCGCCGTGAGGCCCCGCTCGACCGCCTTCTTCGCCAGCAGGCCGGCCGCGAGGAGCACGGCCGGGTTCGACGTGTTGGTGCACGACGTGATGGCCGCGATCACGACCGAGCCGTGGTGGAGGTTGAAGGTCGTGTCGCGGCTGCCCGACCGTCGCGATCGCCGACGGGTCCTTCGGCGCGAGCGCGGCGAGCTCCTTGCCGTAGGTGCTCTTCACGTCGGCGAGGGCGACGCGATCCTGCGGGCGCTTCGGCCCGGCGAGCGAGGGCTCGACGGGCGAGGTCGAGCTCGAGCGTGTCGCTGAAGACCGGATCCGGCGTGCCCTCCGTGCGGAAGAGGCCCTGCTCCTTGCAGTACGCCTCGACGAGCGCGACGACCTCCTTCGGCCGGCCGGTGAAGCGCAGGTAGGCGAGCGTCTCGTCGTCCACGGGGAAGAAGCCGATGGTGGCGCCGTACTCGGGCGCCATGTTGGCGATGGTCGCGCGGTCGGCGAGCGCAGCGCGGCGACGCCCGGGCCGTAGAACTCCACGAACTTGCCGACCACCTTCTTCTTGCGGAGCATCTGCGTGACCATCAGCACGAGATCGGTCGCGGTGGCGCCCTCGCGCAGCGCCCCGGTCAGCCGGAAGCCGACCACCTGCGGGATGAGCATCGAGAGCGGCTGGCCCAGCATGGCCGCCTCCGCCTCGATGCCGCCGACGCCCCAGCCGACACGCCGAGGCCGTTGATCATCGTGGTGTGCGAGTCCGTCCCGACGAGCGTGTCCGGGTAGGCGACGCCGTCCGCATCTGCATCACGGCCGTGGCGAGGTACTCCAGGTTGACCTGGTGGACAGATGCCCGTGTCCGGCGGGACGACCCGGAAGTTGTCGAACGGCCTGCGCCCCCAGCGGAGGAACGCGTAGCGCTCGTCGTTGCGCTGGTACTCGAGCTCGGCGTTCTGCGCGGAGCGCGCGGCCGAGGCGAACTTGTCGACCTGCACGGAGTGGTCGATCACCAGGTCCGCCGGCTGGAGCGGGTTGATCCGGTTCGGGTCGCCGCCCAGGCGCGCCACGGCCTCGCGCATGGCGGCCAGGTCGACCACGGCGGGCACGCCGGTGAAGTCCTGGAGGAGCACACGGCCGGGGTGGAACGCGATCTCCTGGCTCGGGATCGCCGCCGGATCCCAGTTGAGGACGGCCTCGACGTGCTCGCGGCGGACGACCCTGCCGTCCTCGTGGCGGAGCAGGTTCTCGAGCAGGATCTTGAGGGACATCGGCAGTCGCGCCACGGCCGGCCCGCACGACGCGAGGCGGTAGATGCGGTAGTTGGAGCCGGAAACCGAGAGGGTGCCTTGAGCGCCGTAGCTGTTCTGCATGCTGTCTCCACCGCGGGCCGAGCCCGCTACGAGCCGCGTTCGTTCCGGCCGTCTTGTAGAGGAAACGGCAAGCGCCGCAAGGGGCCTGGCGTTCAGCCACGAGCGGACACCGGGGCCCGCCGAGCAGGCCCCGAGGCTCGACCGCCGGTCAGGCGCGGGAGCGCGCCGCCCTGGAGGAGGCCGCGCGTCCCTGCTTGGCCTTGCGCGGGGCCTGGTTGCGCGGCTTGCGCTGGCTGCGCTGGGCGGCCGTGCGCTTGGCCGGCGCCCTCCTGGGCGTGGCGCGCTTGGCGGTCGAGGTCGCGCGCGCCGTCCGCTTGCGCGTCTTGCGCGCCGCGGGGGCGCGCCGCGCGGTCTTCTTCGCGGCCGTGCGGGACGCCGTCCTGGGCAGCTCGTCCGCGAGCGCCTTCTGGAGGAGCTTGTTGTACCCTGTGTCCACGATCTGGCGGAAGCGCTGCGCCATCCGCTCGCCGAGATCAGCAGCACCTCGTTCGGCAGCTCGCGGTCGGCCGCCCTCAGGATGTCGCTCTCCTCGCGACGGATGTGGTTGAGCACGACCTCGGACAGGACGGTCGCCTTGGCCGCAGCCGCCTCGTCGCCGGGTTTCGCGGAGAGCAGCCTCGCCAGCTGGACGTCGGCGAGGCCATGCTCCTCGAGCGCCTCGTTGATCTCCTCGGGCAGGGCGTCGTGGAGGGCGGGGTAGAACGACTCTTGCTCGATCGCGGTGTGTGCCACCAGCATGGAGGCGAGCTCTTGCCGGATGGCCCGCTCGTCGCCTTGGCCGGCGCCGCGGAGCCGCTGCAGGAGTGCCTCGATGTCGCGGTGCTGCTTCTGAAGCAATTCGGTCGCCTTCATTCAAGCTTCCCAGGTGTGAATTCTAGAGCGCGCCCTCGGCGCATCTGCTCGACTCGCGCTTTGCGCAAAGCGTGCCAAGAGGAGGCGCATGGCGGGGGAGCGCGCAGTCTGCTCACGTGCGCGGCGCGCGCGGCCACCGGTCGCGCCTCGTGGCACGGGCGTGCGCACGAACCTCACCCCTCCCGTGCGTGAAGACATTGCGCGCCCCGCCCTCGCCTCCGCGCGTCACCCGGCGGCGGACCGCGTTTGGGACATCGAGGTCGTCGCACAGCGCGTCGCGCCGCCGGCCCGGGGGCTAGGGGCACGCGCCGTCGCCGGCTCTCACTCCTCCCCGCGCCACTCCATCCGCTGCACGACCGGGAGCTGCAAGGCCCGCTCACGGTCCAGGTCGAGCGACCCCACGTGGACAGCCAGCGGTGACTGCACCCACTTGAAGATGGATTGATTGAACATCTTCGCGAACTTCTCCGCCCAGGCGCCCAGCACCTCGGGGCTACGGTCGGGGAAGAGGCTCGCGAGCGCGCGCCCCACCTCGTCCGGGGCGAGCTTCTCCGCTCCGTAGAGGTGCAGGCACGCGTCGAGCACCTCGAACGGCATCAGCTCCGCCTCGCCCGATTGCTCGGGCGCCAGCTCCGGCCCGGCCACCGTCGCGAGCGTCATGCGGATGCCCTCGAACCCGAAGCGGGAGAGGAGCCGCTCGAGCATCGCGATCACCACCGTCTTGGGCAGGTTGGCGATGACGCTGAACGCCCCCTCCAGGTCGCCGCCCACCGTGGTGTAGCCGAGCGCCTTCTCGCTCATGTTGCCGGTCTGGAGGAAGAGCGCCCCGCTCGTGTTGGCCCAGTTCCACATCCGTGCGCCGCGGACGCGCGCCTGCACGTTCTGCTCCGTGAGGGCCGTGGGTTGGGGCCCCTTCTCCCCGAGCATGGCCCGCGTCGCGGCGAGCTCCCGCTCGAACGCCTCCTCGATCGGGAGCACCATGAAGCTCACGCCGAGATCGCGCGCGATCTGCGCCGCGGCCCCGCGCGTGGCGTCGCTGGAGAAGCGCGTGGGCATGTAGAACGCCTGGATCGCCGTCTTCATCGTCGCGGTGTCGCTCGTGCCGTGGATGAGCTGCGCCGCGCGCCACGCGACGAGCAACGTCAGGAGCGAGTCCCTCCCGCCCGAGAGGGCCACCCCGATGCTCCGGAAGGCGCCGGTTTTCCTGTAGTAATCGGCCACGGCGAGCGCGAGCGCCTCGTAGAAATCGTCGAGCAGCTCGTCGCGGGACGAGCGCGCCGGCGCCTCCCCGCTCGGCAGGAAGAAGGTCGTCCCCGGCGGAGGCGCGGGGTAGGCGAGGCGTGAACGGTCGGACGTCGGCCCCTCGACGCGCACGCGTGGCACCGGGCGCTGCTCGCGCCGGAACGCCTCCAGGTCGCTCCGCCAGGTGCTCGCCTCCCGGCGGCAGCGCGTCGTGCGGTCGAGGTCGACCACGACGGTCGCGGTGCCCTCCTGGAAGCGCGGCGCGTCGAGCATGGGGCGGCCGTTCTGGTTGACGTAGCCGCCTCCGTCGAAGACCAGCCCGTCGTTGCCGCCGACGAGGTTCGCGTACGCGACGGTGCACTGGTTGTCGGCGGCGCGGGTGGCGATCATCTCGCGACGCGTGCCGGTCACGCCGGCGCGAAAGGGGGAGGCGGAGAGGTTCATGACCAGCTCGGCGCCGGAGTAGCAGCGCCGCCGCATGGGCCCGTCCGGCGACCAGATGTCCTCGCAGACCTCGACGGCGACCGTCCCGAACTCGAAGTCGTACACGCGGTCGCCGCAGAACACGCCGTCGGCGTCCAGGGCCATCAGCGGTGTGCCGCGCGAGAACGTGCGCCCCTCGTAGAAGATGTTGTACGTCGGCAGCTTCTCCTTGGGCGAGAGCCCGAGGATCCTGCCGCGGTGCACGAGCGCGCCGCAGTTGAAGAGGTCGCCCCCGATCCCGGCCGTGACGCCGATGACGAAGACCGTGCCGTGCCCGGCCGTCTCCCGGGCGAAGCGCGCGAGCTTCGCGCCACTGCGTCGCCACGAAGCCGCGCCACTGCACCAGGTCCTCCACGGAGTAGCCGCCGATCACCTGCTCGGGGAAGAGGGCGATGGTCGCGCCGTCCGCGGCGAGGGCATGGGCGAGGTGCACGCAGCGATCGACGTTGCTGCGGACGGCCCCGACCGTGGCGTTGACGCTGGCGATGCCGATCTTCACGAGGCGCATTGCGCGGCAGCGTAGCCCATCGGGCCTGCCCCCGGCAGGCCCCGACGGGCGCTAGTCGTCGGCCGGATGGCTCGTCCAGCGCCCGGGCAGGTAGACCAGCGATCCGTCGTCGAGGCGCACGTAGATCGGCGGCGCGTAGTAGCGGTCCGGGGCCTGCTCTTCCCAGCCCCCCTCCTTCCATTGCCACCGCGCCCCCGTCCACGCCCACTGCCCGTCGATCCATACGGGGTGGGCCAGCGCGGGGGGCCGCTCCGGGATCACCTGGGGCTTCCCCGGGTCCGGCATCGAAGGCACCGGGATGGGCGTCTCGCCTTCGTGCCGGCCGGGGCGCGGCTGGGGGAGGGAGGCGCACCCGGTGAGGGCGAGCAAGGCGAGCAGGTGCAGGCTGGCGCGGGCCCTCACGACGGACCCATCCATCCGAAGGTGGTGCTCAGCACGTCCCGCCCCACGAGCAGGCACTCGATCGTGGCGAGGGAGAGGAAGGGCCCGAAGGGCATGCGCGCCTGGCCCAGCCCCGGGCCCGCCTCCTCGGCCAACGGATCGGCGGCCAGCTCCTTCTCGGCCTCCGCCCGCTCGTCCGGCGTCATGCCCTCGAGCTCCTTCTTCATCTCCTCCCGCTCTCGCCGCACGGCCTCCGGCTCCTCGATCTTGCCCTTGAAGAGCAGGAGCGGGATGGCCACGAGCGTCCCCTGCACCGCGCCTGCCCCAAGAACGAAGAGCGCGCCCCCCCAGCCGAACCAGGCGCCCGCGAGCATGAGCAGCTTGGCGTCGCCGAGGCCCATCCCCGCGCGCCCCCGGAGGCGCGGGTAGATCACCACGAAGGGGAGCCAGACGACGGCGAAGCCGACCACGGCGCCCACGATCGCTTCGACGAAGCCCAGGGAGCGCAGCGACGCGGTGGCCACGCCGAGGACGGCGCCGCCCAGGGTGATCGCGTCGGGCAGGTACATGTGCTCGAGGTCGATGAACGCGCCCGCGACGAGCCCGAGCACGAGCGCGAGGTCGGCGGTGTACACCGCGAGGGCACGGGGCAACGTGGTGAGCGGCCCGAGGCGGAAGACGACGACCTCGAGGAGGGCGAGCGACAGCAGGCCGCCCATCGCCTCGACGAGCGGGTACCGCGGCGAGAGCCGCGCGCCGCAGCAGCCCGCCCGCCCGCGGAGGAGGAGCCAGCTCAGGACCGGGACGTTGTTCCAGGGCCGGATGGGCTTGCCGCACGCGGGGCAGTGGGACGGCGGGTGCACCACGCTCATGCGGCGCGGGACGCGGTAAATCACCACGTTGAGGAAGCTGCCCCAGATCAGGCCGAACGCGACGGCGAAGACGCGCAGGAAGAGCGGGGGCAGATCGTCGAGGATCACGGCCGGGTGCCGGACTGGGCCGCCAGGCGGAGCATCATGGTGAGCATCGTCTCTAGCTCCTCGCGCGTAGGCTGGACCGGCGAGCGGGCGAGCTCCTGCTTCAGCTCGAGCAGGCGTGCGCCGAAGTCCTGGAAGATGCGGCGCTGGGCGCCCGTGAGAGCGGTCTCCACCCAGCGCTTGATCACCTCGCGCAGCTCGTCCTCGTCGCTCTGCGAGAGGAGCTGCGCCATCTGGGCGGCCATCGGGTCGACGGTGGGATCGAGCGCCATGTTCGCGGGGAGGATAGCGCGGGCCAGGCCCCGAGGCTCATTCGTCGTCGCCCCTCGGGGGGGGCGGCGGCTCGGTCTTGATGGCCGGGGCGATGGCCTCGGTGCCCCGCGCCGTCACCTCGATCCACTTCGCCGTCTCCTTCATCCCGTCGATGCCCGCGCGCACGCAGGCGAGCGGCTTCGGGGCCGAGGTCGCGTAGGCGTTCGACCAGTCGACCGCGGCCGTCACCTCCCCGTCGATCGCGTGGGGCAGCGTCTTCGCCGCGGCCTGCTGGAGGAGGACGATCCTGGGGATCACCGACTGGATCCCGGCGAGCAGCCGCTCGAGCTCCGGCGTCGGCTTGCCCCCGCGGACCGCCACGCACACGAGCGGCGGATCGCACCGCGCCGCCAGCGCGGAGGCCGCGGTGCAGCTCGCCTGGCAGACCGGGTCCACCCCCTGGGGGGCGTACTCGCCCGAGCAGAGCGGGCCCTGGACCTCCCCGCTGCACACGCCGACGCACACCCCGGCGCACTTGCTCGGGTCGCGCGGCTCCCAGGTGCCCGAGCACGCGCCGTCACAGCGCCCGGCGCACACCCCCTCCGCCTTGTCCGAGCAGGCGCCGTCGCACACGCCGGCGCACGACCGCGGGCCCCGCGTGGGCGCGCCGTCGCAGGTGCCCGAGCACCTGCCGCCGCAGTGGCCGCGGAAGTCGTGGTCGCACCTGCCGGAGCACACGGCGTGGCAGGTGCCGGACCCGGCGCCGGCGGGCATCAAGCAGGCACCCGAGCAGCGGCCCTCGCAGGTGCCGTCGATCTCGCCGCCGACGCAGTGCGCACGGATGTCACCCCGGAGCGCCGCCACCCCGCAGTCGGTGAGGCAGTTCCTGGCCTGCGCGACGTCGACGAAGCAGCGCGTGGGCTCGACCGAGAGGTCGAGGATGATCTTCGCCTCCTTGGCCGCGCGGAACATGAGCCCGACCTTGCCGGCGGCGGCGTTGCATACCTTCTCGGCCCCGTGGCCCTCGTCGGGGTCGGCCTTGAGGTCGCCCTCGAAGACCGACGCGGCGCGGCCGAGCTCGGCGCAGGCGTCGATCAGGTCCTTCTCGAGCGCGGGCATGGTCTTCGTCAGGCGGTAGGCCTGCGCGAGCAAGTGCCGCACGTTCTCGCCGGCGGTGGGGAGCGGGGGACCGGCGTCGTTGGGCGACGTGAACACGAGGGTGGCGAAGTTCCCCGTCTTCATCTCCTGACAGGCGGGGACCACGGCCGACCCGACGGTGGCGGGGGAGGCCGGATCCACCGTGCTCGTGTGCTCGCAGCTCGCGAGCAGGGGCGAGGCCAGGCCCGCCACGGCGAGGGGCAGGGCGACGAGCTTCCAGCGTCCAGGGCTCGCTTGCATCCCCCGCAGGATCGCGAGGACCGGCTCAGATGTCGAGGTTCTTCACGTTCAGGGCGTTCTGCTCGATGAAGGCGCGGCGGGGCTCCACCTGATCCCCCATCAGCTTCGAGAAGAGGTCGTCGACCTCCCGGAGCTTCTCGGGATCGCTGTCGAGGTGGACCTGGAGCAGCGTGCGGGCGTCCGGGTTCATCGTCGTCTCCCACAGCTCGTCGGCGTTCATCTCGCCGAGGCCCTTGTAGCGGCTGATGCTGAGGCCCTTCTTGCCGCGCTCCTCGAGGAAGTCGATCAGGTTCTCGCTGTTCTCCAGCGTGTGCTCCGCGCCCTTCGACGTCGCCAGGTAGGGTGCGGGGCCGGCCATGTCGGCGAGCGTGTGCTCGATCGAGAGCGCCTCGACGTACTCCGGAGAACCGAGCAGCTCCCAGTCCATCACGCTCTTGCGCGCGTTGGCGCCCGGCCGCGGCGTGACCACGATGCTCGCGCCGTGCTCCTTGTCGGGGCGCGCCTCGACCTGGAGCGGGAAGATGTCCGGGTAGCGCTTGGAGAGGTAGTCGTGCAGCTTCGTGCAAGCAGCGGCAACCTTGTCCGTGTCGCGCAGATCGTCGCGCGACAGGCCCGTGGCGCGGACGAGCGCGGCGACCATGCGCGCGTCGCAGCGCTTGTCGAGGTGGGAGACGACCACCCGGAAGCGCTTGAGCTGCTGCGTGAGCGCGAGGAGCGGCGCGCCCGAGACGCGGTGCTGGCTCGCGACGCTGCCGACGGTGAGATCCTCGACCGCGTTGGAGACGAGGTACTCGTCGAGCGCGTGCTGATCCTTGAGGTAGAGGTCCTTCTTGCCCTTGCGCACGCGGTAGAGCGGCGGCTGCGCGATGAAGATGTACCCGTTCTCCAGCAGCTCGGGCATCTGCCGGTAGAAGAAGGTGAGCAGGAGCGTCCGGATGTGCGAGCCGTCGACGTCGGCGTCGGTCATCAGGATGATCTTCTTGTAGCGGAGCTTCGCGAGATCGAGGCCGTCGTCCTTCTTGGTGGGATCGTCGTCGCCGTCCAAGGTCCGCGGGGAGAGGCTGATCCCGCAGCCGAGGGCGGTGATCAGCGTGCCGACCTCGGCCGAGCTCAGGACGCGATCGAGCCGCACGCGCTCGACGTTCAGGATCTTGCCCTTGAGCGGGAGGATGGCCTGGAAATGGCGGTCGCGCCCCTGCTTGGCGCTCCCGCCGGCGCTCTCGCCCTCGACGATGTAGAGCTCGCTCTTGTCCGGGTCCTTCGACTGGCAGTCGGCGAGCTTGCCGGAGAGCGAGGTCACGTCGAGCGAGCCCTTGCGGATCACCTCCCGCGCCTTGCGGGCGGCCTCGCGCGCCTTGGCGGCGATGACGGCCTTGTCGATGATCTTGCGCGCGATGACCGGGTTCTCCTCGAAGAACTGGCCGAGCTTGTCGGTGACGGCCGCCTCGACGATGCCCTTCACCTCGCTCGAGACCAGCTTCAACTTCGTCTGCGAGTCGAACGAAGGGTCCGGGTGCTTGACGCTGAGCACGCACGTGAGGCCCTCGCGCACGTCCTCCCCGGCGAGATCCTGCTTCAGGTCCTTGAAGAGGTTCTGGCCCTTGCCGTACGTGTTGATGGTCTTGGTCAGCGCTGCGCGCAGGCCCGTGAGGTGGGTGCCGCCGTCCTTGTTGTGGACGTTGTTCGTGTAGCAGTAGATCGTCTCCTGGTAGGACGAGTTCCACTGCATCGCGACCTCGACCGTCACCGGGGGCGTCGGTCCCTTGGCCGCCGCTGCCGAGCCCGCCTCGCCTTGCACGGTGAAGGTGATGACGCCCTCGTGCACCGGCTCCTTGCTCTTGTTCAGGAGGGCGACGTACTCGCCGATGCCGCCGCGGTAGAGGTACGTCTCCTTCTGCCCCTCCGGGCGCTCGTCCGTCATGTGGATGACGAGCCCGGCGTTGAGGAAGGCGAGCTCGCGCAGGCGGGTCGCGAGGATGTCGAAGCTGAGCTCGGTGACGTCGGTGAAGATCTGGTGGTCGGGCCTGAAGGTGATCCGGGTGCCGGTCTTGTCCGTCTCGCCCACGGCGCGCAGCGGGTAGCGGGGCACCCCGCGCTCGTACTCCTGCTGCCAGACCTTCCCCTCGCGCTTGATCTCGAGCCGGAGCCGCTCCGACACCGCATTGACGGCGCTGACGCCGACGCCGTGGAGGCCGGCGGAGACCTTGTAGCTGGAGTTGTCGAACTTGCCGCCCGCGTGCAGGACGGTCATGACCACCTCGGCCGCGCTCACGCCCTTCGGGTGCATGCCGACCGGGATGCCTCGGCCGTCGTCTTCGACCGCGCAAGAGCCGTCGGGGTGGACGATGACCGAGATCTCCTGGCACTCGCCGGCGAGGTGCTCGTCGACGGCGTTGTCGACGACCTCCCACACCAGGTGGTGGAGGCCCGAGCCGTCGTGGACGTCGCCGATGTACATCCCCGGCCGCTTGCGGACGGCCTCGAGCCCCTCGAGCGCGGTGATGCTGTTCTCGTCGTAGCTGGTGCGGGGCTTGCCCTCGTGACCTGTGCGCTGCTCGGGGTCGTTGGGCGTGCTGAGGGTCATGTCGGTCATCGATGTCCTGAGGAGCTGCGTCCTGCCGGCGGCTCGGCCCGGGGTGGTTTTGGGGTGCCCCGTCGGGCGTCGACGGCTGGAGCAGGGCCCGATTTCGACGGGGGAAGCCCCCTTCTGCGGCCTGGCCGGCCGGGGTCGATCGAACGGGCCCGGTTTGGGGGGTTTCGCAGCGACTTGGGCGCGCTGGGAAGCCCGCGATCGGGATACGGAAAACTAGCCGAAATGACCCTCGGTCGCAAGCCTCCGGGGCCCATCTTCGAGGCTCAATCGGACGCTTTTCGACCCCCCGCGGGAGCGCTGCCGACGGACGCCGAGAGCGACGCGGACCGAGGGCGGTCCGGGGCGTGGGTCCGAGGCGACGACGCGCTCAATCCAGGGGCTGGATCGCCCCCGCCTCGATGCGGACATCGCGACGATCCGGGAGCGCGAGTGCCGGGGTCACGATCAGCTCGCGGCGCGTCGTCGTGAGGAAGATCTGGCCGTGCGCGTGGCTCAGGAACGTGAACAGCGCGGCCGTCCGCTCCGGGTCGAGCTGGCTCGAAACGTCGTCGAGCAGGAGGATGGGCTCGAATCCCCCGCGCATCCGCAATCGCCGACGCCTCGGCGGCCTTGAGGGCGAGGGCCAGCGCCCGGTGCTGGCCCTGCGAGCCGACGACCCGGACCGGGTGGCCGTCGAAGCGGAGATCGAGGTCGTCCCGGTGCGGGCCGAAGCCCGGGCTCGGGCGGTGCGCGTCCCTCCGTCGCTGGCGCTGGAGCTCGGCGCGCGCCTCCTCGGCGTCGGGGGAGCCGCCGGGCGCGAAGCTGGCCCCGAGCGAGAGCGCGGGCGACGCAATCCGGGAGAACGCGGGGAGGAGCTCGTGCTCGAGCGCGGCGCAGGCGGCCGCGCGGGCCCGGGTGAGGGCGGCGCCGTGGACGGCGCAGAGCTCCTCGAAGGCGTCGATCTCGGCGTCCCTCGAGGGCCCGCCGGCGGCGTCGCGCAGGAGCTGCTGCCTGGCCTTGAGCGCGCGGGCATACCGGGCACGATGGTCGGCGGAGGCGGGCGACATGAAGAGGGCGAGCCGAATCGAGGAGCGTCCGGCGGCCCGCCGCGGGGCCGGACGAGAGGGCCAGCTCGGCGGGGTGGAAGGCGATGACCGGCGAGCGGGTCGCGTACTCGGCGAGGCTCGCAGGGCGGTTGCCGTCGACGCGGACCACGCACACCTTCCCCTCGACGGCGGCCGTCTGCTCGCGGACGAGCGGTGACCCGGCGCCGACCTCGGCGAAGCGCGCGCCCACCGAGGCCACCTTGCTGCCGTGGCGCACCATCTCCGGGAGCCGGTGCGTCCGGAAGCTGCGCGAGGTCGCGGCGAAGTAGATGGCCTCCAGGAGGCTGGTCTTGCCCTGACCGTTGGCGCCGGCGACGACGGTGAGGCGCGGGGCCGGCTCGAGATCCAGGCGCTCGAGGTTGCGCAGGTCGCGGACGCGCAGCCGCTCGAGGCAGAGCTTCGCCCGCGCCGCCATGCCGAGATCAAATGCGCATGGGCATGATGACGGCGACGTAGCTCTGCTCGCTCGACTCGCTGCCGGGGCGGAGCACGGCGGGATCGAGCTCGCCCGAGACGCCGAGGATCACCTCCTCGTCGTCGATGGCGGCGAGGACGTCGAGGAAGTACTTGGCGTTGAAGCCGATGGTCAGCTCCGGGCCCTGGTAGTCGACCGGGAGCTGGTCGAAGCCGCTCCCGCTCTCGGGGCTCTCGCTCGTGATGCGGAGCGTGCCGGGAGCGACGGAGAGCTTGACGCCGCCGGTGCGGTCGCTCGCCGCGAGCTGCACGGCGCGGAGCGCGTCGCCGAAGAGCAGGCGCGGGGCGCGCACGGACCTGTCGGAGAGCGCGGGGATGACCTGCTGGTAGGGGGGGAACTGCGCGTCCACGAGCTTCACCGAGAAGACCATCCCGGCGATGTTGAAGAAGGCGTTGGGCCCGCTCTGGGTGATGGTCACGGTGCTCGCGCCCTCACGCTCGGCGCGCGCCTCCTCCGCGAGCCGGCGCAGCTCGGTGATGGCCTTGAGCGGGATGAGCATCGTCGCCGTCGCGTGGGAGCCGGTGACGGTGGCCTCCATCTTCGACAGGCGGTGACCGTCCGTGGACACGATGCGCACGCGGTCGCCGACCCACTCGAAGAGGCCGCTGTTGACGTGGGGTCGCGTCTCGTCGCTGGAGATCGAGAAGTGCGTGCGGGCGATGAGGAGCGAGAGCAGATCGACGGGGAGCTGGAGCGAGGGCGCGTCGGGCGCGGGCTTGGGGAGCTGGGGGAACTCGCCGCCGGGGATGCCGTGGAGCGTGTAGCGGCGCGGCGAGCCCACGGCCTTGAGCGTGGTCTGCGCGCCCTCGGTCGCGATGATCTGGACCGGGCCGTCGGGCATGTACTTCACGCGCTCGAGGAGATCCTTCGCGGGCACGGCCACGGAGCCTGCCGTCGCCACCTCGGCCTGCGTCTGCCCGCTGACCGAGAGGTACAGGTCGGTCGCGGCGACGCGGAGCGTGTTGCCCTCGGCGGCGAGCAGGACGTTCGCGAGCGCGGGCATGGCGCTCTTCTTGTCGGCGACGCCCTGGCAGCGCGCGACGAGCCTGAGGAGATCTTTCTTGGGAATGACGAGGTCCATGGCAGCCCTGGCAGAGCGTCTTAGCAGGGTTCGGAGACCGCCGGGGGGACTGAATGAATACGCGCCCCGATCGGTCTCCGCGTGCAACGCGCTCCCAGCCTTCCTCTTCTGGAGATCGATGGATAAATTGAAATCAGGGTGATCGTGGTAGGGGCTGGGGAGAGCGGGGAGAACTCGAAAAGGTCGGTTGTTCCGAAGGCTTGGCGGCCGCTCGCCTGGGGAGATACGCGGGGATCGGACCGTGGGAGGTCTGGGGGATCGCACCCGGAGGGGGTCTCCGCGGCAGATTCCCCCACGGCCCTTCCAGTGGCTCTCCGCCAGCTTTCCCCAGGCTTTCCGCCTCCGCCTGGATGGAGGCTCGCAGCGCTCTCCCGAGTCTCGCAGGTCGGGCCGTTCCGCGCGCGCATTTTGGTGTGGCCGCGGCGCGCGGAATGGCCGAAGTTACCGCGCGGTGACGGACGGCCGGTGCAAGCACTGCGGGCAGTGGCACGAGCCACGGGCGTTCGTGTGCCCGGTCACCCATCAGCCGCTCGTCGAGCTCCCACCCGACCGTGAGAGTCGCACCGACGAGGCGGAAGCCGAGCCGCCCGTCCAGGCACCCCCGGCCGCCCCGCGAGCGACCCCTCGACCCCAGGCACCTGCCGAGCCTCGCGCGGCCGGCCCGGGCCGCATCGCGCCGCTGCCCGCCGTCCCCATGCTCCACGCGACGACGCCGTTGGCCGGGGTGCCTGCGGCGCCGGTGGCGGGCTCGCGGCGCTCGGCGTCGGCGCCCAAGCTGGGCGTCATCCCGGCCTCACCCCCGATCCCGACCCCTGGCATGATCCCACCGGCGCCGCGGATCCCCGCGTCGCTTCCCCTGCCTCCGCGTTCAGGGCAGGCGTCGGCCCCATCCCAGAGCTCGCGCTCAGGCCTGCACGGCGCGGCCCCCGCACAGGGAAACACCCGCGCAGGTGCCGGGATGCCGAAGGGGCGGGTCATCGGCGATCGGTACGGGCTGACCGGGCTCATCGCCGAGGGGGGCATGGGGGTGGTGTACGAGGCGGAGCACCTGGCGATGGGCAAGCTCGTCGCGATCAAGGTGCTGCACCCGCGTAACTCGAGGAACCTGAGCGCCGCCCGGCGCCTGAGGCGCGAGGCGCGTGTCGCCGGCACCCTCGGCCACCCGAACATCTGCGCCATCTACGACATGGGGAAGCTCGAGGATGGCAGCCCCTACCTGGTGCTGGAGCGCCTCCACGGCGAGACGCTCGCGCAGCGGATCGCGCGGGAGCAGAGCCTCAACGCCGGGGACATGCTCGACATCCTCCTGCAGGTGCTCTCGGCCCTGGCCGCCGCCCACCAGCGCGGCGTGGTACACCGCGACCTCAAGCCCGAGAACGTCTTCCTCTCCCGGCGGGAGGGGATGCGCCCGGTGCCCAAGCTGCTCGACTTCGGCATCTCGAAGGCCATCGACATCGAGGAGTCGCAGTCCGACACGACGGGCTCGGATCTCGCCGCAGGGACGCCGTACTACATGGCGCCGGAGCAGGCCCGGGGCGATCGGAAGGTGGACTGGCGGGTGGATCTCTGGGCGGTAGGGGTGGTCCTCTACGAGGGGCTGACGGGGCGCCGCCCGTTCAGCGCGAAGAACTTCAACGCCCTCCTCCAGGAGATCCAGCACGTCCCCCACCGATCCATCCTCGATCACGACCCGACGCTCGCCGCCGGCCTGGCCAAGGTGATCGACAAGGCCCTCGCGAAGAGCCCGGACGAGCGCTACCAGAGCGCGATCGATTTCCAGAGGGCGCTCCGCAAGCACAACGATCTCGAGCAGAGCGCGCCGAAGCAGATCATCCCCATCGTGATCAACGAGCAGACGGAGGACGAGGACGACGGCACGCACGTCTTCTCGCGTCTCGTTCCCATCGGCGGTCGGGGCGTGGTGCTCGGGAGCGCGCACGGGCTCGGGGCTCGGGCGGCGGGCGAGCAGGCGGAGGAGACGGGGGGCGACGAGGACGCGGAGGCGGACGAGCTCGACGACGCGAAGACCCCGATCTATTCGTCCGATCCGGCCCCTGTCGACGAGGAGCGCACGGTGATCGACGAGCCCAGGTTCGAGAACGACACCGTGACTGCGGTGCGCCCCGACTCCCGCGCCCCCGGGGGAAAGCGCTGAGTGACGCTGGGCCGCGGGACGAGCCGTGCCCCTGGCTGAGCGCGGTTCCCCGCGTTGACTCCCCGTAGTTGTCCCCAGGGTAGGTCGACGCTACGGTCCAAACGCCGCCGATCTCCCAGAGGGCTCGACGTCCATCCCGATGCACCAGTCCCCGAGCACCACGGAGCCGCAAGCGGCCTCGGACTCCGGGCCCGCCGAGCGGGCCCAGCCCGACCAGACCGCGCGCGGACCCGAGCTCCAGCGGGTGGTGGCGAGGGCGATCGTCAAGGCGTACGGGAACACGATGGCGCTCCGCGGGGTGGACGCCACGCTCGAGGCCGGCGAGCTGACGCTCATCGAGGGAGCGAACGGGTCGGGGAAGTCGACCCTCCTCGGGATCATCGGGACGGTCATCCGTCAGACGTCGGGCCGGGTCGAGTACGTGCCGCTGGGCGACGACCGCGCCGCAGTGCGCGCCCTCATCGGCTGGGTCTCCCACGAGACGCTCGCCTACCCGGACCTGACGGGCCGGCAGAACGTGGAGCTGATGGCCCGCCTCCACGGCTTCGACCCGCACGAGGCCTGGGCCCACGCCGAGACCCGCTTCGAGCTCGGCGCGTTCGCCAAGCGGCCCATGCGCACCTGCTCGCGCGGCCAGAGGCAACGGGTGGCGCTGGCCCGCGCCCTCATCCACCTCCCCGCCCTGGTGCTGCTCGACGAGCCCACGGCCGGCCTCGACAAAGCCGGGGTGGGCCGGCTCGTCCGGGTGGTAGAGGAAGAGGTGGCGCGGGGCGCGGCTGTCGCCGTCGTATCGCACGAGCCCGAGGTGTTCCGGGACCTCGCCAAGGCGAGGGTGGTGCTGGAGCGCGGGCGGGTGGTGCGCGACCGGGGAAGCTGAGCGGAAGGCGCCGGGCGAGCCGAAGAAGGCCCCGAACAAGCCGAGGAAGACGCCGAGCAAGCCGACGCAGCCGCGGAACAAGGCAGCGTCGTCGCTGAGCAAGGGAGCGTCGTCGCTGAGCAAGGGAGCGTCATCGCTGAGCAGGGCAGCGTCGTCGCTGAGCAAGGGAGCGTCGTCGCAGGGCAAGGGAGCGTCGTCGCTGAGCAAGGCAGCGTCGTCGCTGAGCAAGGCAGCGTCGTCGCAGGGCAAGGCAGCGTCGTCGCAGGGCAAGGGAGCGTCGTCGCTGAGCAAGGCAGCGTCGTCGCTGAGCAGGGCAGCGTCGTCGCTGAGCAAGGGAGCGTCGTCGCTGAGCAAGGGAGCGTCGTCGCAGGGCAAGGGAGCGTCGTCGCAGGGCAAGGGAGCGTCGTCGCAGGGCAAGGGAGCGTCGTCGCTGAGCAAGGGAGCGTCGTCGCTGAGCAAGGGAGCGTCGTCGCAGGGCAAGGGAGCGTCGTCGCTGAGCAAGGGAGCGTCGTCGCAGGGCAAGGGAGCGTCGTCGCAGGGCAAGGGAGCGTCGTCGCAGGGCAAGGGAGCGTCGTCGCAGGGCAAGGGAGCGTCGTCGCAGGGCAAGGGAGCGTCGTCGCTGAGCAAGGGAGCGTCGTCGCAGGGCAAGGCAACGCAGTCGCAGGGCAACGCGAGGTTGACGCTGAGCCGACCGAGGCGGTCGCCGGGGCAGATTGAGATGATCCTGAGGGCAGGTGAAGGCTGATTTCGCCCATCAGCAGCGGGGAGGACGGTGCCGTTAGGCTCGGACGGGGAGAGGTTCTTCGACGTCGACGTCGAGCAGGTGAACGAGTCGCAGCGCCACCGTTTCGGTCTCCGTCGCATCGACATCCGCCCGGGGGAACGTGGTCACTGTCGTCGCGATGCCGAGCGCGCGCAGCTCGCGTGCATTCGTTCCGGTCGAGGTGTCCGGCACCGCCGGCGGCTGGAGCACCACCACCGGGGACGGGAGCTCCGGGGCCAGAGTGCGGAAGGCGAGGAGCGCCGCGGTGACGTCGTGCAGGACGCCGAGCCGGTCAGGGGCGACGAGGACGAGGGTGTCGGGGCGAAGGGCTTTCGCGAGGTCGAGGTTGGTGAGGCCCTGCGCGAGGGGGGAGAGGAGGGCGCCCGCCGTTTCGATGACCAGCCAGGAGCGAGCCGCGGGGGGCGCCTCGTTCGCGGCGGCGTCGACCCAGGCGAGGATGGGCGGGAGCTCGACGGTCAACCCTTCGAGCCGGGCAGCGAGATGTGGGGACACGGGGGTGGCGAGGGCGTAGGGCGGGGGATGTTTCACGTGAAACGTCCCCACCCGACCGAGCCGGGCGGCGTCGGTGACCTCGGCCGTGCTCTCGTTCACCCCGGACTCCACCGGCTTCAGCCCAGCCACCGGTCCGATCTTCCCGAGCGCCTTCACCAGGGCCAGGGCGGCGTGCGTCTTCCCGATCTCCGTGCCCGTGCCCACCACGACGATGCGCCGGACCGCGTTCACGAGCACACCTCTGAGCTCACGAGCACACCGCCGCGAATGCCCGGAGCGCTGCCTCCAGGTCGATGTCGTTGAGACGGGCCGTCGCCGTGATCCGGAGCCGCGCCGTCCCTGCAGGGACCGTGGGGGGGCGGATGGGTTGTACGAGGACGCCGTGCTCGGCCAGGCGCCTCGAGGTCCAGAGAGCGGCCTCGGGCTCGCCGATGACCCAGGGGATCACCGGCCCCGCTCCCTTGCGAACGCCGTCCACCCCCAGCCGCGCCAGCCCCTCTCGCAGCCGCGCCGCGTTGGCCTCCAGCTTCGCGCGCCCGGCGCGGTCGTCTCTCGCCCGGACGACCCTCGCCGCGATCGCCACTGCGAGCGCAGGGCTCACGCCCGTCGAGAAGACGAAGCTCCGGGCCCGGTTCCAGAGCCAGAGCCGGAGCGCCTGCGACCCGGCCACGAAGGCGCCCTGGAGCCCGAGCGCCTTTCCCGCGGTGCCCACGAGGACGTTGGGGCGGACGCCCGCAGCCGCGCAGAGGCCCGCACCGCTCGGCCCGAAGACGCCGAGCGCGTGGGCCTCGTCCACGATGAGGGCCGCGTCGTGCTGCTGGCAGACTGCCCGCAGCGCTGGGAGGTCGGGCGAGTCGCCATCCATGCTGAAGTACGACTCGGTGACCACCCAGCGCCGGCGTGCCTCGGTTGCCCCGGCGAGCGCAGTGGCCACGGCGGCGGTGTCGAGGTGAGGGACGATGCGGACGGTGGCGCCCGAGAGGCGGCAACCGTCGATGATGGAGGCATGGTTGAGCGCGTCGGAGACGATGACGTCCCCGGCGCGCGCCAGGGCGGAGATCACACCGACGTTGGCAGCGTAGCCGGACGAGAAGAGGAGCGCGGCATCCGTGCCCAGCCAGGCGGTGATCGCCGTCTCGGCCTCCAGGTGCGCCGCGTGGTTTCCGCTGACCAGGCGCGAGGCGCCGGCTCCGCCGGAGGCCGACGTGTCCGGCCAGGGCTCGGCGGCGTAGCCGAGGTAGTCGTTGGAGCAGAGGTCGAGGAGCGGGGGGCGGGGGGAAGGCCGGGACGAACGAGGGGGCGGCGGCTGGCGGAGGAGGTTCTTGGCCGCGAGGTCGCCCAGCTCCTCGTCGAGGTGACGGAGCGGATCGAGGCCCATCAAGGCTCGTTCGCAGGACGCATCGACGGCAGGGGCAGCGCCGCCTGCGGGCCGTCCTCGCGGAGCCCGCCCTCGGCGAGGGCCGCGTCGACGCGCGCGAGCATCCGCCCGAAGGCGCCCCGGGCCTTGTCGGCGAAGGCCGCCGAGCGAGACCGCTCCTCCTCGAGATCGTGGGCCAGGGCCATCGCGGCGAGCAGCATCGCCTGCGGCGTGACCGCCCGGCCGGAGGAGACGACGGTGGCCAGCTTCTGGTCGACGACGGCGGCGAGCCGCCGCAGCTCCTCATCGCTTGCGCTGGTCACGACGCGGTAGGTTTGCCCACCCACGCGTAGCTGCACCGTCCGGCCCGACATCGCCCAGAACGCTACCACGAATTTGGTCCCGGGCCTGATAGCATGCGCGGCCATGCGGGCGCGGCCATGGGTGACGATGGGAGCCGCCGCGCTCGGACTTCTCGCGCACGGTACGCCGGCGCGCGCCGACCCGCAGGTGTCCGTGGGGCTGACCATCGGCGCCGCCGGCGAGGGGCTCGATTACCAGTTCTGGAAGCGCCGCACGGCGTTCCACCTCGGTCTCCACGGGGACGTGCTCTTCGGCCGCCGGAGCACGACCGATTTCGGCGTGGGCCCGTACGTGGAGATCATGACCCACGCGTTCGACGAGGTGCAGTTCGGCGGCGGCGTCTCCGGGCTGATGCCCGTCATCGACTCCTTCCCGATCGTGCTCTCGGCCGGCGCCTACGGGCGCAAGGGCCCGGAGGGCTTCGGCGTCGAGCCCGGCGTGGCCGGGGAGCTGTTCTGGGGCGCGCGGAGCTACAACTTCCACTCGCGCTACGCAGCTCTCGGGCGGGCTCCTCACCCAGGTTCGCGCCGGCTTCGGCCCCTCGCGAGAGACGTCCATCGTGGTGGCCGCGCAGGTCGACCTCGCGCTCTTCGCGTTGCCGGTGCTCTTCCTCATCTCGGCGGCCCGCGGCCCGTCACAGGAGGCCGAACCGATCCCTGCACATCCGGGCTCCCATTGACCGGCGCTCGGGCGCCGGTGCAGCGCTGCGCCGCCGCGCAGGGCTGGTGATCGGGTCAGGGGCAGCAGCTATTGTCTGCCGGCACGCTGGTGGGGCAGTGGGCGGCGGCGTAGTTGGGCACATTCGTGCCCGTCGTCGGGTCGAAGATGGGGGGCCCGCACTCGAGGTAGTGGCAGAAGCCGAGCTGGCCCGCGATGTCCTGGCAGTTGGTGAAGCCCTCGTCCTGGCCGAGCAGGCAGTCCGCCGTGGATGTCGCGTTGGAGCCCACGCACGTCTGGCCGGCCGGCACCCCGCACGAGTTTCCGTAGCCGATCGTGATCGGGTAGAGGAACTCGTTCGTGTGCACCTCGAACCCGCCGAGCGTGCGGCCCTTGATGACCACGCTCGCCGTCACCTGCTGCTGGATCTTCGTGGCGATGACCGCCTTGCCGAGGGCTTGCATCGTGCCGGCGTCGATCATCGTCACGAGGCTGATGCCGACGCCGGCCGTACCGCTCTGCGAAGGGTCGACGTAGCCCGAGACGGGGACGCTGAACGCGGCGGCGCTGGCGCCGCCGTTGTAGGTGACGACGGCGCCGGTGCTGTCGAGCACCTGGACCTCGGCCTCGTAGAGCTGGACGCCGTTGGTCTCGGTCTTGAGCGTGTTCTGGTCCTGCTGCGGGACCATGTTGTTTTCCACGAGCGCGAAGCAGCGGTACTCGCCCGCGTACGCGGCGTCGATCTGGCCCGCGAGGCTCTCCGTCGAGGTGATCGCGGCGGTGACGGTGCAGGTGTCGTGAGGGACGGCGAGGCAGCCGCGGATGAAGATCGAGGTGTCCTCGTTGGCGCAAGAGGCGCCGAGGATGGTGGCCCCCGCGGCGAGCAGAGCGAGAGCGGCCGTGCGCCTCGTATGAACGTGCATGACAAGCCTCCTGCGGCGGCCCCGGTGGGCAAAGAACGGCGCAGCTCATGAGCATAGCGAGGTCGGGGGCCGCGGCAAAGTTAGTGTCCGCCTTCGGCCGCCGTGGCTCGCCGCTAGTGTGGGCTGGGTCGCCTCGCTGGCCGCGCTGTCAGCCCTGCGCAGGGGCGAGCATGGGGCCCAGGGCGGATGGGTCGATCGCGTGGGTCCGGGCGTCGCCGAGGGCGTGCAGGAGGACGAAGCGGATCGCGCCCTTTCGCCGCTTCTTGTCGAGCGCGACGAGCGGGAGCGCGGCCGAGAGGGGCTGGGCGTCGAGGTCGACGGGGAGCCCGAGCCGGCCCAGGAGGCGCGCCACCCGCTCGGCGATCCCGGGCGGCGTCACGCGCTGGGCCACGCCCACCCGGAGCGCGGCGATCATGCCGAGCGACACGGCCTCCCCGTGCGTGAGGCGGGCGAAGCCACCCTCCGCCTCGAGCGCGTGGCCGACGGTGTGGCCGAAGTTGAGGAGCGCCCGGTCCCCCGCCTCGCGCTCGTCCCGCGCCACGATGGCCGCCTTCACCGCCACCGAACGGAGGGCCAGCTCCATGACCCGATCCGGCTCGCGGCGGAGCACCGCCTCGGGCTCGGCCTCGAGCTGCTCGAAGAGGCCAGGGTCGCCGATGGCGGCGGACTTCACCACCTCCGCGAGCCCGCTGGCGAACGCCCTCGCGCTCTCCGTCCCCGTCCTCGCCACGTCCACGACCACGGCGGAAGGCTGGTGGAAGGCCCCCACCGCGTTCTTGGCCGGGCCGAGGTCCACCCCCGTCTTGCCACCCACGGAGGCGTCGACCATCGAGAGGAGCGTGGTCGGGATGGCCGCCCACCGCACCCCGCGCAGGAGCGTCGAGGCCGTGAAGCCGGCGATGTCGGTCACGACGCCGCCGCCGTGCCCGATGACCACCGCGTCCCGGTCCGCACCCGCCTCCACCATCGCGGTCAGGGCGCGCTCCACCGAGGCGAGCCGCTTGTGCTCCTCCCCCGGGGGCAGCACGACGGTGGCCCGCGGGGCGACGCCATGGCGCGCCAGCGCGCCGGCCAGCGCCTCGCCCCAGTGCCGCTCCACGTTCTCGTCCGTGATCAGGAAGGTCTGCGACGGCGCGAGCTCGGCGATGGCCCGGGCGGCCACGTCCGGCTCCCCCGCGGCGAAGCGGACGGCGTAGCTCCGGGCGCCGAGCGTCACGGCGACGGCCGGGCGCGCCCACGCGGCGAGCACGGCGGAGGCGACCTCCTCGGGCGGGAGGCCGTCGGTCGCGACGCGGGCGTGGGCCTCGGCGTAGGCGTCGCCACGGGCGTCGAGCAGCGCGCGCAACGCGGCCAGGCGGTCCGGCGCGGCGTCGAGCAGGGGGCGTCCCGAGCCGCCCGTTCGGGCGACCAGGGTCTCCGGCCGGGCGATCAGGGTGACGACCCGCGCGCGGCCGAGGACGGCCCGCCGCCGGGTGGGGTCGACCAGCGCTCCGCCTCCGAGCGCGATCACGCGGGGCCCCGGCTCGGCGAGCTGCCCGTCGAGCGCCTCCGCCTCCCGCCGTCGAAAGCCGGGCTCGCCCTCCGAGGAGAAGATCTCGGGGATCGACCGCTGGGCCTGGGCGGTCACGACCTCGTCCAGATCGACGAAGGCCGCGCCGGCGTGCGCCGCGACGAGCCGGCCCACGGTGGACTTGCCCGCCCCCATGGGGCCGTTGAGGAGCAGCGTCGGCCGTTCGAGGAGCACGGGATCCTCAGTACTCGCCGAGGCGGCGCCGGTAGCTCGCCAGGTTGTCGGTCACCTCGCGCAGGCTGTCGCCGCCGAGCTTCTCCAGCACGGCGGTGGCGAGGGCGATGGCGACCATGGCCTCGCCCACCACGGAGGCGGCCGCGACGGCGCAGACGTCGCTGCGCTCGAAGGCGGCCTCGAACGGCTGCTTGGTCAGGACGTCGATGGAGGGGAGCGCCTTCTTGAGCGTCGCGATCGGCTTCATGGCCGCCCGGCAGACCACGGGCATCCCGTTGGTGACGCCGCCCTCCAGCCCACCGGCGCGGTTGCTCGGCCGGGGAAACGTGCGCGCGGTCGGGTCGTAGCCGATGGGGTCGTGGACCTCGGACCCGCGCGCCCGGGCCGCGCCGAACCCGAGGCCGATCTCGACGCCCTTGATGGCGTGGATGGACATGAGCGCCTGGGCGAGGCGACCGTCCAGCTTGCGGTCCCACTGCACGTGGCTGCCGATCCCCGGAGGGAGCCCAGTGGCGACCACCTCGAAGGTGCCCCCCAGCGTGTCCCCGGCGTGGGCCGTCTCCAGGATGGCGGCGCGCATGGCCTGCTCCGCCTCGGCGTCCGCGCAGGCGAGGTCCGAGGCGCGGGAACGCGCGCGGACCTCGTCGAGGGAGAGGCCGCCCGCGCGCGCCTCCACGGGCCCGATGGCCACGACGTGGGCGAACACGTCGACGCCGAGCGCCCCGAGGAGCTTGCGGCAGACCGCGCCGACGGCGACCCGCGCCGCCGTCTCCCGCGCGCTGGCGCGCTCGAGGATGTCGCGGAGATCGTGCCGGTCGTACTTGAGGCCGCCGGCCAGGTCGGCGTGGCCGGGGCGCGGGCGCGTGAGCGCCTCGGGGGGCGCGGGGAACGGGTCCGGGCCCATCCTGCCCGCCCAGTTGCCATGGTCGCGATTGACGATCGAGAGGGCGATGGGGCTCCCCAGCGTCTCTCCGCCGCGCACCCCTCCGAGCAGCCGGACGCGATCGGTCTCGATCTTCATCCGCCCGCCGCGACCGTATCCGCGCTGGCGTCGTGCGAGGTTGGTGTCCACGTCCTCCGCCAGGAGGGGCATGCCCGCGGGGATGCCCTCCAGGATCGCGAGGGCTCGGGCCCGTGGGACTCCCCCGCCGTCGACCATCGGATTCGCGTCACCCCCCGACGCTACCGCAGCTCGCCGCCTCGGTCGCGCCCAATCCCCCCGGCTCCAAGGCTCCGATTAAGGTACGATACCGTGTGAACATGACGAGCAGCGATCCGTCGGGACTGCGGGGCCACTGGGAGGCGCTCGTGCTGGACGAGCGCGCCGGCGGCGTTCGCTTCTCGGTCCACGTTCGCCCGCGCTCGTCGCGCTCCGCCATCCTCGGCGTGCGGGAGGGGGCGCTCGACGTCGCGCTCACCGCGCCCCCCGCCGACGGCGCGGCCAACAGCGAGCTGGTCAAGCTCCTCGCCCGGGCGCTCGAGGTGCGCCGCGGCGACGTGAGCATCGTGATCGGCGCGAGCAGTCGGGGGAAGGTGATCCAGGTGAACGGCGTGCTCCCGGACGCGGCGCGCTCGCTCCTGGCGGGTTCGGCGCGATGAGGGTCCGCTTCGAGAAGTGGGAGGGGCTCGGCAACGACTTCGTGCTCCTGCGCGACACCGGCGCGGTGCTCGACGACGGCGCCGTGCGCCGGCTCTGTGATCGCCGCTTCGGCGTCGGCGCCGACGGCGTGCTGCTGGTCGAGGCCGGAGCGCACGGGCCGCCGCGGATGATCGTGCGCAACGCCGACGGGAGCAGGCCGGAGATGTGCGGCAACGGCCTCCGCTGCGTCGCCGGTCACCTGTTGCAGGAGGCGGGCACCCTGGTCGTCGCGACCGACGCCGGGGAGCGGGCCTGCGAGGTGCGCCGCACGGGTGACGACGGGGTGGAGGTGAGCGTCGACATGGGCGTGGCCCGCGCGGGGGCGGACCTCGTCGCGTCGTTCGGCGGGCGGGAGCACCGCTTCGCGACCATCGACATGGGCAACCCCCACGCGATCACCTTCGAGCCCTTCGACGAGGGCCTCGTGGACGCGCTGGGCCCCCTGGTCGCGGCGCTGCCGTCAGGCGGTACGAACGTGGAGTTTTGCCGGGGCGCGGCGGGCGGGATCTCCGTCGTGGTATGGGAGCGGGGTGTCGGGAGGACGCTGGCGTGTGGCACCGGGGCGTGCGCGGTCGCGGCCGCAGCCTGCGATGCGGGGCGGGCCTCGTTCGGGGTGCCGGTCGCCGTCTCCCTCCCCGGGGGTGCGCTCGAGATCACCGTGGCGCCAGGCACGCGCGCGGTGCGGATGCGTGGTCCGGCGCGTCGGGTGTTCTCCGGCGAGGTGGTGATCGCGTGAGCGGAACGGAGGGGGCACCTCCCCCGAGCATCGGTGGCCGGCGCTTCACCGTCCTCGCGATCGTCGCGGACGCGCCCACGCGCGCGCTCCTCCCGAAGGTCGTGCACGAGCACCTCCTCCTCACGGACGACCCGGCGGAGGTGCCCTTGGTCGCCGCCAGGAACGAGCCGGAGGTGGCCTTCGTCGAGATCGGGATGAACGAGGGCGCCGGGCTAGCGCTCGTGCACCACTTGAAGGCCGTCGCCCCCGACGTCACGGTCTACGCGCTCGCCTCGCGCTCTGCGCTCGAGACGGCGGCGAACGCCGTCGCGCTGGGCGGGGCGGGTCTCATCATGATGCCGGTCTCGGGCGACGAGATCCGCAGCGCGATCTCGTCGGTCAAGCTGGCGCTCGCCGACCGGGCGAAGCGCGCCGAGGTCGAGCGCGCCGCGAAGGCGTACGCGAAGCTCCGCGGCGTGCTCGGCCGCGTCGCGGCGCTCGCGTCGTGCGCGAGCCGCACGGCGGCCGCCGAGCAGCTCGTCGAGCTGCTGATCGAGGCCACGGGGGCGCAGGGCGCGGTGGTCTACCTCGTCGCCGGGCCGGGCGAGCTCTCCCGCGCGGCCACGAGCCCCACGCTCGACGGCGCCCCCCCGCTGGGCATGGAGCCCGACGTGAAGGGCTACGCCGCGCGCGAGCAGCTCCTCTCGGTGCCGCTCTCGGCGGGCTCGCTCACGGCCGGGCTCGTGCTCCTGTCCCGGTCGCCGCGGACGGTGCGGGACACGGGCGTGACCCACGGGCTCGCCCCCGACGCCGAGGAGACGCTGGCGCTGGTCGCCTCGCAGGCCACGCCCGCACTGTCGCTGCTGGCGGAGCGCGAGCGGCAGGCCGCGGCCACCATCAAGGATCCGGCGTCGAGCGCCTACTCGTTCGCTTATTACGTCGACGTCGCCGGTCGCGAGATCGACAAGGCGCGTCGCTATGGGCGCCGCTTCGCCATCGCCACGGTGGCCTTCGAGGCGTCGGACGAGGGCGAGCGCCCCCCGATGGGGCACGCCGAGATGGCCGACATGCTGCTCCGGGCCGCGCGGGACACGGACGTCCTCGCACAGGTCGACGAGCACGAGTTCCACCTGCTGATGCCGGAGACCGACGGGCTCGGCGCGCACGCCGCGCGCCGGCGCGTGATCGCGCGGCTCATCGAGCGCGGTGGCAAGGTGATGCCTCGCGGCCTGGCCGTCGGCGTCTCCACGTTCCCCCACGACGGGGCGAACCTCTCGCAGCTCCTCCGGGTGGCCCGCCGGCGCGCCGAGGCGACGCGGCACTCGCTCGTCCGCCGCATCGCGTCCGACCAGACGGGCCTCGCCGACATCCTGGACGCCTTCGGCTGGGAAGCTCGAGGCGCCCCCGCCCCACGTCATCTCCGCCGCCCGTCCCCTGGATCTGCCGCTCGGCGACGCAGTCGGGCTCGCGGCGGCGGTGGTCGGCGACGCCCTCCGCGGCGGCGCCACCCTGCTCGTCGCGGCGCACCACGAGAGCCTCGCACTGGGCGCCGCCGTCCGCGCCGCGCTCGGCCCCGCGCGCGAGAACGTCACGCTGCACGCGGTCGACGTGCGCGCCGCGGGCTCCGGCGACACGATCGAGGCGCTCGCCGTCCTCGCCGAGCACGGCGCCTACGCCCTGATCGGCCGGCGAGAGGACGGGCTCGTCCGCGGGCTCCACGCGGCGGACCCGCTGCTGGCCGACCTGCTGGCGGACCGGCTCGGCCGGGCCGCCGGTCTCCGGCTCTTGACCTAGGGAGGTAAGATGTCGAGGCGCGTGCTCTTGGTGGATACGGACGTGGACGCGCTCGGCGCGCTCGCCTCGGCGCTGCGCGCGCGGGGGATCCTCGTCGCGAACGCCAGCGACGCGTTCGAGGCCGTGGAGCAGGCCTTCCAGGCGCGGCCCGACGTGGTGCTGGTCGACGCCCGCCTCGACGAGGACCAGGATCTCGTGCGCGCCTTCGAGGTCGTCCCCGAGCTCAGCGACATCCCCGTGCTGCGTCTCGTCCAGCCCGGCGCGGGGGGCACGCCGGAGCCGGGCGAGGTCCTCCGCGCGGATGTCGACCACGTGATCTCCCCGCGTCGCCGCGGCGTCGCCGCGCACGTCGAGCGCCTCGCTGGAGCAGGAGCTGCGCGGAAACCTCGAGCAGATGGCGATGGTCGACCTGCTCCAGCTCCTGACGATGAACCGCCGGAGCGGCGCGCTCGGGATCACCACCTCGTACGGCAGCGGGGAGGTGCGCCTCAGCGACGGGGAGGTGGTCGACGCGACCTACCGCCGCCTCGAAGGGGAGAAGGCGTTCTTCCGGATGCTCGGCGAGCACGAGGGGCGGTTCGCGTTCTCGCCGGGCGAGCCTGCCGCCACGCGACGGCTCACCGCGCCGACGTCGCAGATCCTGATGGAGGCGATGCGCCAGGTGGACGAGGTGCAGCGCCACCGGCGGGAGCTCGCCGTCGAGGTCGAGGCGCTGCTGTTCGAGGAGGGGCCGCTCCCCGCGGATCTGTCGCCCGAGCGCGCCGCCGTCGCGCGCGAGGTCGCCGGGCTGCTCGGCGTGCCGCGCAGCCTCGATGACCTCCTCGACGAGCACGTGGCCACCGATCTCTCCGTCCTGGAGGCGCTGGTAGCGCTCGTCGCAGCGGGGCGTATCCGGCGCGTCCCTATCGCCGAGCTCACCACCCCCCTCGCGCCCGCCGAGCAGCTCCCGGTGCTCCGCTCGCTCGTCACGCGCCTCACCCGCGCCGGGTACGCGCCGCCGCCGCGCCTCCTGATCGCCGCGGGGGCCAAGCGCATGCCGACCATCGCGCACACCGTCCGCCGCATCACCGAGGCGGTCGCGCCGAGCGACGAGCCCCCCGTGGGCTCGCTGCCGCGCTCGCTCGGCACCCTCCGCCTCGGCGACGGGGTGGATTTGGCGCTCACCGGGCTGCCCGCCGACGACTCTCTGGCGCCGGCCTGGGCGCTGGCCTTGCCCGGCGCCGCCGCCGTGGTGCGCCTCGGCGGAGCGGGCGGGCAGGCCCTGGCGGCGCACTGCGAGGCGGTCGAGGTCGTGCTGATCGACGCCGAGCGCGTGATGGGCTCGTTCGACGCCGCGGTGCCCGCGCAGTTGGCCGCGCTCGTCCGGTCGGCGCTCGAGATCGCCACCGGGGTGTGAGCGGACGGACGCGGCGTTAAGCCCTGGTCGCACGCCCCGCTGCCGGCGCCGTGTCCCGCGCGTTCCCTGCATTCTGCGCTCGGGGCCGCCCGGATTCGGGGCCAGCCGGGCGTACGCGCGCGGCGATCGGGCTGCGCGGTGCTAGAGCACATGCGGGGGGCGGTGCGATGCGTGCACGGGGCCAGACAGACCCGCTCGCCGGATTGCGTGGCGCCGTGCCCCCGTCCGGCGCGGCGACGACCGAGCTGCCCCCCTCCCCGCAGGCGCCGATCCTGTCCGGGCCGATCTCCGCGTGGCGCCCGCCGGAGAAGATCGACGAGTACCGGATCATCAGGCTCGTCGGCCGCGGCGGGATGGGCGACGTCTACCTCGCGCACGACGAGACCCTCGATCGCCAGGTGGCGGTGAAGGTCATCAGCGGGCTCGACCCGGACCCCGCCGCCAAGGACCGCGTGATGCTCGAGGCGCGCGCCGCGGCGCGGCTACTGCACCCCAACGTCCTCACCGTGTTCCGCGTCGGCGAGATCGAGGGCCGGCCTTACCTCGTCACCGAGTTCATCAGCGGCAAGACGCTGGCCGAGGCCGACCTGCCGATGGACTGGAGGAAGGCGCTCGAGCTGGGCATCGGGCTCGCGCGCGGGCTCGCGGCGGCGCACCGGCGCGGCGTGCTCCACCGTGACATCAAGCCCGGGAACGCGATCCTCACCGACGACGGCGAGGTCAAGCTGCTGGACTTCGGCCTGGCGAAGCTCTTGGACGGCAGCGTCCCACCCTCCACCTGGCGCTCGCCGACCGGCAAGGACCCGCCCCCGGGAGCTCCCGCCGCCGGCACCGAGCGGCGCGGGGCGGGGAGCGACGCTGATCTCGATCCGGCCCGACGAGGTCGCCGCGACGACGCCGACCTCCGACGACCCGCGCGCGCTCACCGAGGCCGGATCGGTGATGGGCACGCCCGACTACATGGCGCCCGAGCTGTGGCGCGGAGAGCCGGCCACGCGCCGCTCCGACGTCTATGCGCTCGGGGCCCTGCTCTTCGAGCTCTGCGCCGGCCGCCCCCCGCACCGGGATCTCCAGCGAAGCGCGCTCTCCCAGCTCGTGGACAAGCGCGACGCGCCCCTCCTCACGACGATCGTGCCGCAGGTGAGCCCGAAGCTCGCCACCGTGGTCGAGCGCTGCCTGCGCCGCGAGGCCGACGAGCGCTACGCCTCCGGCGACGAGCTGCGCGAGGCGCTCGAGCAGCTCGCGTTGATCTCGCGCGCAGGGGTCGTCCCGGAGGGCAACCCCTACCGCGGGCTGCACACGTTCGAGGCCGAGCACCGCGGGCTCTTCTTCGGCCGGCGCGCCGAGGTGGGGACGCTGCTCGAGCGGCTCCGCGTCGAGCCGCTGGTGGTGGTCGCGGGTGAGTCGGGCGTGGGAAAGTCCTCGCTGTGCCGCGCCGGTGTCCTCCCGGCGGTGCTCGAGGGCGCGCTCGGCGGCGGGCGCTCCTTCTCCGTCGCGCGCATCGTCCCCGGCCGCACGCCGCTCCTCACGCTCGGCGCGGCCCTGGCCCCGATCCTCGGCCTCGACGACGGCGCCGCCGTCCGCCGCCTGCGCGCGCAGCCGGGCGCAGTCGCCCGGGCGATCCGCAAGAAGCTCGGCGACGGCGCCGGTCTGGTGCTCTTCGTCGACCAGCTCGAGGAGCTCATCACCATGGCGGATCCCGCCAGCGCGGCCATCGTCGGCGAGGCGCTCGGCCACCTCGCGATGGGCCTGCCGGGGGTGCGCCTCCTGATGACCGCGCGCAGCGACTTCCTCGCGCCGGTCGCCGCCGTCCCCGGCCTCGGCGACGAGATCGCGCAGGCGCTCTACTTCCTCAAGCCGCTCTCGCGCGAGGGCATCCGCGAGGCGATCACGGGTCCCGCGCGCGCGACGGGGGTCGCGTTCGAGTCCGAGGCGCTGGTGGATACGCTGGTCGACTCGACGTCCGCGGCCGAGGCCGGCCTGCCGTTGCTCCAGTTCGCCCTCTCCGAGCTGTGGGAGGCGCGTGACCCGGAGGCGGGCGCGATCACTGCGGCGGCGCTGGAGAAGATCGGCGGTGTGAGCGGCGCGCTCGCGAGACACGCGGACGAGGTGATCCTGGGCATGACGGCGGTGCAGCGCTCGGCCGCGCGGCGCATGCTCTGCGCGCTGGTGGGCCCGCAGGGCACGCCCGTGCGCCGGCGCGAGGAGGAGCTGGTCGCGGGCGACGAGGGGGCGCAGACGGCGCTCGGCCGGCTCGTGAGCGGGAGGCTCCTGGTCGTCCGGGAGGCGGAGCAGGGCGTGACGTGCGAGCTGGCGCACGAGGCGCTGCTCCGCGGCTGGGCCACGCTGCGGCGCTGGCTCGACGAGCAGGCGGATAGCCGCGCGGTGCGGCAGCGCCTCCTCGCGGCGGCGACGGAGTGGGAGCGGCTGGGCCGCGCGCGGGAGGCGATCTGGAGCCAGCGACAGCTCGCGGAGCTGGGCGTGGTGGTGGAGCCGGACGACCTCTTGCCGCGCGAGGTCGCGTTTGTCTCCGCCTCGCGACAGGCGCAGACCCGGGCGAAGCTCGTGCAGACGGCGGTGGTCGCGATGGTCCCGCTCCTCGCGGGGCTGGCCTATGGGGCGGCCATGTTACACACGCACCGGCGGGTGGCGAAGCTCGTCGACGACGCGCAGGGCCACGCCGACACGGCCGCGCGCGCCGTCGAGGACTCGGCTTCGCTGCGCCGCCAGGCGTTCGCGCGCTTCGACGCGTTCGAGCGTGACGCGGGCGAGAAGGACTGGGCCAAGGCGCTCGCGTTGACCGCCCGGGCGGACCAGGAGTACGGCAACGCGAGCCTCGGGCTGGAGGCGGCGCTCAAGATTGACGCCCGCGACGAGCGCGCGGAGGGCCTGCTCGGCGACGTGCTGTATGCGCGCGCGCTGCTCGCGGACCGCGAGCACCACAGCGAGCAGCACGACGAGCTCCTCGATAGGCTCGCGCTCCATGACGCGGGGGGTGCGCACAAGCAGAAGCTCGACGCCCCGGCCGCGCTCTCGATTGGCAGCACGCCGCCGGGCGCCGGCGTGACCATCGGCCGCTTCGTCGAGGACGCCCACCGCACGCTCCACCTCGCAGACGCCGGGCCGCTGGGCGAGACGCCGATCGCGACCAAGACGCTCCCTCCCGGGTCGTACCTGCTCACGCTCACGATGCAGGGGCGCGCCACGACGCGTTACCCGATCCTGCTCTCGCGCGCCGAGCACGTGGAGATCATGGTGCCGCTGCCCGCGGCGGACCGCATCCCGGAGGGCTTCGTGTACGTGCCCGGCGGGCGCTTCCTCTTTGGCTGCACCGCGAGCGAGGAGACCCGGCGATCCTTCTTCAACACGGCCCCGCTGCACGAGAGCCGGACGGGGCCCTTCCTCGTGGCGAAGCACGAGGTCACCTACGCCGAGTGGATCGAGTTCCTGCGCTCGCTCTCGCCCGAGGAGAAGGCTCGCCGGACGCCGCACGTCCAGGGCCTGACGGGCGCGCTCGAGCTCCGCGAGCTCCCCGGCGACACGTGGCAGCTCTCGATCCAGCCCACGACGCACGTGTACACGGCCCAGGCGGGCGAGGAGATCCACTACGAGGCGCGGAGCCGGCGCGCGGTCCAGGACTGGCTCCGCTTCCCGGTGTCCGGTGTCTCGCCCGAGGACGCCGAGGCTTACGTCGCCTGGCTCGCCGGAACGGGGCGTGTCCCAGGCGCGCGGCTCTGCGCGGAGGCGGAGTGGGAGCGCGCGGCCCGCGGCGCCGACGACCGGGACTACCCGCACGGCTACCACCTCGATCCGGACGACGCGGACATCGACCAGACCTATGGCAAGGCGCCGCTCGCCTTCGGCCCCGACGAGGTTGGCTCGCACCCAGCGTCGCGGAGCCCCTTCGGCCTGGACGACATGTGCGGCAACGCTTTCGAGTGGACGAGGTTGTCCCTCGCCCCGAACGAGCACGTCCTGCGAGGGGGCGGCTTCTACTACGACGCGACGACCGCCCGCATCGCCAACCGGCAGGTCCCCGAGCCCACGATCCACGACGCGAACATCGGGCTCCGCGTTTGCGTGAGCTTCGAACCCTGAGCGCCCGTCACGCGGAGTCACCGAGCGTGGCGGGCGGTGCCGCCTCCGTGAGCGCGTCGCGCGCAGCGCGCCGGCTGACACGGTGCGTGCAAGGGCCCCGCAGCCAACGGCGATGCCCTGCGGAGGGACGACATGGACGCAAGCGATCGGTGCGCGATGGTGATGGCGGCCCTTGCCCTGCTGTGCGGCGGATGCTCTGCCGGCGGCCCCGGCGGCGAGAGCACCGCCGAGTCCGCCGGCGCCGCGACGGTGGACAACGGGACGTTCTTCAACGGGACGTTCTTCAACGGGATCTTCTTCAATGGCGTGCAGCTCGAGCCGATCCGTTTCGACTCTGTCCGCCTCGACGGTCGAGCGCTCCAGCAGGTGTCGCTCGACGGCGGCGTCCTGGTGGCGAACGCGGCCGGCGGCAGCGTCCTCAGCGGGAGCGGGCTCGTCGGTGCCGAGCTCACGGGATCGCTCTCGAACGGCGCCGCGGTCACGCTCCGGATCGACGGCGTTGCGTCCGGCAGCGCCGCGGACATGGATCGGTACAGCGTCTCCGCGCGCGTGGAGGGTGGCGGTTTCCAACCGCTCTGCGGCGTCGCGGCAGATGGGACGGTGGTGCAGGCGCTCCCGCTCGCCGGCACCTGGGACACGTCCGCGGGCACGCCGACCGGCGGCGCGCACATCGACGACCCGAACGTCTTCACGTTCGCGTGCGAGGGCTACGTGCTCGCCAAGTGCGTCGAGTTCGGATACGCGCCGTGGCGCAGCGTGACCGAGTGCGAGGCTCCTGGTACGTGCGCGACGCGCTCGCTCGCCGCCTTCCACCAGGCTTGCACGCGCCTCCTGCGCGCGGACTACTGCGGCGACGGCACCGCCACCACGCGCGACGGCACGCCCGTGGACATCTGGGACCGCTTCGGTCTGCAGGCGGACGACGCGCCCACGTGGAACTTCGAGGCGGAGTGGGGCGAGGGCGGCGCCGTCTGCGTCGACGCGACGCGCTGGGCCACCATCGCCTCCGATGGGGACAGCGTACAGGCGTACATCCACGATCACTGCGGGGACCGCTGGGCCAAGCCGGGCTGCGGCGGCGCCGGGTCGACGTTCTTCACCGCGAACGGCTTCAACGTCCCGCTGACCACCCGCGCCTTGTTGCGCTCCCGGATCACCCAGAACGATTGAGCGACGCCCGAACGAGCGGTCAAGCGGCACCCTGCCCCTCCCGGAGGGGCAGGATGCCGCTTTGACTAAAAATTAAATTCAAAGTAAGGATAGGTGCTGGGAGGTCCCCGCACATGGCATCGACCCTGGACATCGCTCCGCCCCGCCCGCCGTCGCCGTCGTTCTCGGTCCGCCTGCCCGATCCCCCCCACGGCACCAGCGTCCTGCCGGTCAGCTACGACACGGTGTTCACGTGGAGCTACGGGGCGGAGCGCCTCGACCTGCGCAACCTTTACGAGAGGTCGAAGGACGCGATGTGGAACGCGCGCACCGATCTCGCCTGGGAGACGGACGTCGACCCCGAGGCGCCGACGACGCCCGACGAGATGAACCCGATCTTCGGCACCCGACTCTGGGACAAGCTCGACAAGAAGACGGAGGTCCCCAAGCTGCGCCGCCTCAACGCGTCGTGGATGTTCTCGAACTTCCTCCACGGCGAGCAGGGCGCGCTCCTCGCGGCGGCGCAGATCCTCGCGGCGGTTCCAGGCGCCGACGCCAAGCTCTACGCGTCGGCGCAGGTCATGGACGAGGCGCGCCACGTCGAAGCGTACGACCGCTACCTGCGGGAGAAGATGGAGTGCGTCTTCCCCATCTCTCCCCACTTGAAGACCCTGCTCGACATCATCCTGCGCGACGCGCGCTGGGACATGAAGTACCTCGGCATGCAGATCATGGTCGAGGGCCTCGCGCTCGCCGCGTTCGGCTTCATCCACCAGCTCTCGACCGAGCCCCTCATCCGCGACATTACGCATCGCATCATGCAGGACGAGGCGCGCCACGTCGCGTTCGGCGTCCTCTCTCTGAAGGGCATCTACGCGGACATGAGCGCGTCGGAGCTGCGTGATCGGGAGGATTTCATCGCCGAGTCCTCCCGGCTGATGCGCGACCGCTTCCTCGGCGAGGAGGTGTGGGAGCACATGGGCATGCCGGTCCAGGAGTGCCTGGATCTCGCGCTTCACAGCGAGGCGATGCGCATCTTCCGCACGATGCTCTTCTCCAAGATCGTGCCCAACGTGAAGCGGCTGGGCCTCCTGACGCCGCGCGTCCGGCGCAGTTTCGAGGCGCTGGACGTGATACAGTTCGAGCACTGGGATGCTTCGGCCTAGCGCGCCACTCGGTTCGGTGAAGGGGGAGCGAGCGTCCGCTTCGTCTCCCTCGATACCCCCGAGCGGCGAGCGGCGCGAGCGCAACGCAGCCGCCACCAAGCAGCGCATCCTCGACGCGGGCGAGCGCGAGTTCGCCGCGCGGGGCTTCGCGGGCGCGCGCCTGCGCGAGATTGCCGAGGCGGCGGGCGTGCAGCCCGCGCTGATCCATCACTACTTCACCGACAAGCAGGGCCTCTACCGCGCCGTACTCGATTGCGCGCTCCTGCCCACCTCGACCGAGTTGTGGTCGCTCCTCGGCAGCCGGCGCGACCTCGAGGGGCTGCTGACCGGCTTCATCGACCTGCTCCTGCGCTTCTACGCCGAGAACAGGAACCTCCTCGCGATCCTCCGCCACGAGGCGCTCTCCGGCTCGAGCGTGCTCGTCGAGCTCACCAAGGAGCGTACGCTCCCGATTATCGAGGCGCTCTCCCGCTTCCTCGAGGAGCGCCAGGCCGCGGGCGAGGTGCGCGCCGACGTGCCCGCGCGCGAGATTATCGTCGCGGGCATGTCGATGGTGGTCTACCCCTTCGTCGAGGAGGGGATGCTGGAGGTTATGATGCCCTCCGTGCTCCTCCGCGACGAGGCCTCGCTGGAGCGGCGGAAGCAGGCCATCCTCACGCTCTTGATGAGCGGGATCCATCCGCAGGACGCACGCCGGGAGGCTGGCAGCTCCCCCGCGGCGCGCAAGAAGCCCGCCCGAAAGACGCGCTGAAGCGAGGGGTCGAGCAGGCGGACGGCCGCGCGCTCAGGGGAGCGCCGCGGCCCGCCGCGCCACCATGTCGACGAGATTGCCCTCGGCGAACTGGAAGTCGAGGATGTGGAGCCCGAGGCCCGTGTTGAGCCCGAGCGCGTCGAGGTCGATCGGCGCCACCCGCGTGTCGCCGGGCCTCCGCACCTCCTCGACCGCGAGGTAGTGGTAGCCGTTGGGGCCCTCCTCGCAATGCCCGGTGTACATCTCGCGGAAGGCCACGAACGGGGTCGTGACCCCCTCGATCCCGTGCAGCATGCTGAGCGCGCGCCCCTTCGCAGGGAAGTAAACGGTCGAGAACCAGCTTCGCTCGTTCCGATCGACGCTCGCCGGGTTCACGCAGACCGTGTTGTTGCCCGGCTTCGGGAACCAGCCGTGCGCGGAGAGCGAGGAACCTTCGCGGTAGGAGTGGAAAGCGACGACGCACCCGAGCTCGTCGGGCCTCGTGCACACGGGGATGTTCGCGAACGTGCCGCCCGCGAGCCGCCCGTGCGGCACGTCGACCCAGCCGCCGATCGGCATCGCGACGAGCAGGCGCGCCCGGAGCGCGGGATCGTCGTCGAAGAAGCGGCGGAGCAGGCGCGCCACCATCTCCGCGCCCTGCGAGTGGCCGATGAGCGCGATCGGGCGTCCGTGGTTGT
This sequence comes from uncultured delta proteobacterium, assembly GCA_963827955.1. GTDB lineage: Bacteria > Myxococcota_A > Polyangia > Polyangiales > Polyangiaceae > CAWHDJ01. Next base: position 286,673 of record CAWHDJ010000021.1, read on the forward strand.
ACTGCCCCAGGTAGTGCGCGAAGGCGTCCGCCACGTCCGAGAAGGCGACCGCGAGACGCCGCTCGCGCTGCTCCTCGCCGAAGAGGTAGGTGCCGATCGTGACCTGGCGGTAGAGCGGCACGTAGAGGTCGCAGACCTCGCCGAGGAGCGCGACCTGCGCCTCCGTCGTGCCCGCCATCGGCTCGAGATCCTCGAAGTCGGTGTGGTTCCCTGGCACGGGGCTGAGGTCGACGGTCGGGTAGACGTAAAAGCAGTCGACCTTGGCGTGGGCCGCGCGGGCGTGGGGGACGATGGCCCGCGTGCCATCGGCGTGGATTTCGGTTGCGGTGAGATCGACACGGCACCGGTCCGCCGGCAGGTCGGGCCGGCACAGCCACTGACGTCCGTCGCTGTACTTCGGGCTCGCGTACCCCGTGGTCGCGCCGGGCACCGCGGGAGGAAGGGCCACGGGCGCGGGGATGGGCGCGCACGCGGCCATGAGCGCCGTGAAGGCAACGGTGATCGGCGCGAATCGGAGAGACATCGATGCCACCTTCTAGCTCCTCGTCCGCTGCCGGCAGCGCTCGGCCAGCTCGGTGGCCCCGGCCTTCTCGGCGGTCGCCGCGCACGTGCGCCACGCCGCCCTCGCCTCGCTCGCGCCGGCGCCCCTCGGCGCGCCGAGCACCCTGGCGTCGACCGCGCGCGTGAACGCGTCCATCGCCCCCCCCGCGTCGCCCGCAGCCGCGCGGAGCGCTCCCAGGGCGAGCGCGGCGTGCCAGAGGTCCCGCCCCGCCCCCGGGTAGAACGTGCGCGCGATGGCCTGCGCCAGCCCCTCCGCATCTCCCCGCGCCGCCGCCGCGCGCGCCGTGCGTTCGGGGGCGCGCGGGGGGGCCACCCCGAGCCGCTCCTCGAGGTAGCCGATCAAGTCGAGCGCCACCCGTTCGGGCGCCGAGAGCCCGTCGGTCGGCGCCTCCAGCACCCCGCCGCCCGCGCGGGCGCCGGCAGCATCGAGGTCTCGCACGATCACCAGCTCCGCGCGCTCGCCGATCACCCAGAGGTCCGGGCCCCACTCGAGGACCCGCTCGCTCGTGAGCCACGCCGTCGCCCCGGCGATCTCGCCGCGGCCAAGGATCCGCGTCCCGTCGGCGAGCTCGAGCCCGTCGGTCGATCGCGTAGAGCACGCGGAGGTCGTCGGGCTCTCCGGGGAGCGGGGCTTCGGGCGAGGGCGGGCGCAGGACCGTGACGCCCGCGTGCGCGTGGAGGTCGATCACGGCGGAGGAACGAGCCCCTTCGGGTTGGCGGCCAGGTTCTGCAGGAACTGCGCGGCCTGGGTGCGCGCAGCACCGACGTCGAAGACCACGAAGTGCCCATCGTCGCCGGGGGGGACGGCCCACTGGGCGAGGATGCCCGAGGCCTTGCCCTCGGCGAGGTCGCCCGAGACGCCGCTCGTGGGCACCTTGATCGGCCGCGGGCCCCCCCAGGCCAGCTGCTCGATGGCATGCTGGAACGGGACCTGGAGAGGCAGGTCGATCGCGAGCGCGTGCGCCTCGATGCCGGGCGGAGGGGCATAGGTGTCGCCCGTGCCGTCGGGGTTGATGCCCTCCGTCATGTACACGCTCTTGGGCGCGAAGCCCGCGCGCGGGTCGCTGGCCTGGAGGCGCGCGTAGTTGAGCGGGTCCTCCACGTCGATCATCGACTGGATGAGGCTGATCCCGGGGTGGAAGATGTCCAGCTCGGCGCCCGTCGTCGCGTCGAGGCCGAGCAGCAGGCTCTTCACCAGCCCGGCGACGGATGGCTGGGGCGAGGTCTTGTCGAGGAGGGCGATGGCGATCTCGGCGCCCGAGCCGGAGAAGACGCCGCCGCGCGCCGACGGGTCGATCTGCGGTGAAGAGCGGCCCGTTGAGCCCGCCCTGCGAGTGACCGAAGAACATCAGCTTCGAGCTGTCGAAGAGGATGTCGCCGTGCGAAGACGAGACGCTCGCCGGCACCTTCAAGTGGCTCTCGGTGAACAGGCGCGCCCGCTGAACCTCGTCGATGGCGCTCTGCCGGCCGTTCGTGCGCGCGGCCGCCGGGTTGTTGAAGTTGTAGAAGACGAGCCCGATCTGCGCCTCGGTCGCGCCCGGCGTCGCGCCCTCGCGCGCGCCCTGGAAGATTCGGTCGACGCCCATCGTCGCCATGCAGTGCTGGGCGAGGATGTCGCCGGTGCCGTCGTCGAGGTAGCTGCGCCAGTCGCCGCCGGTGCCGTGCGCGTAGAGGACGATGGGGTAACCGCCGGCGGGCATGGGGCAGGCGCTCGCGTTGGGGACGGCGAGGGAGAAGCGCAGGGTCTCGGTGCTCTGGAGGACGGGGACGCCGTTCATGAGCTGGAACTGGCCGCCGTCGCCGAAGTTGACGAACGGGATGGTCCCGACCTGGTAGTTGGGCGAGGGCCCGTACATCCCCTCGTACTCGTTATAATCCGTGGTCGTCGTGGCGAGGGTCCACCGGCTCGGGTCGGCCGTGGGCGCCTTGATGGTGCTGGCAACCCCGTCGCGCACCTGGATGAGCTCCTTGGTGGGATCCGCCGTGGTGAAGACGGTGAAGTGCACGATATGCTCGCGCGACAAGCCCGCGGCCTCGATCTCCCGGATCGCGGGCGCGAGCGTCGCGGCGGCGGCGCTCAAGGGGCCAGAGGGTGGGGAGGTCGACCCGACCAGCGCCGCGACCGTGTCGTTCTGCTCGAGGGCGCCGCCGGCCAGGGCCCGCACCGAGTCCGTGACGACGAAGGCGTAGCGCGTGTGGGGCCGCAGGGGGAAGCCCACCGTCGGCATGAACGCGAGCGTGTTCGGCAGGTAGTAGACGCCCGCCTCTTCCCGCCACTCGAGCGAGACCAGCTTGCGCTGCCCGTGCTCCGGGGAGTCGGATCGATGTCGAGGAGCTGCACGCTCGCGGCGGTGCTCAGGCAATCCAGCGGCGTCTCTGGGAGCGTGATCGGATCGATGGCATCGGTGAAGCGCAAGTACCCGGCCGCCGCGGGAGAGAAGCCGTCGAAGACCCCCGTCATCGCCTTGATGTACGTGTCGAGGAGGCCGATGTGCTTCGGGTTGTAGTAGCCCGGAAGGCGCGGGGATCCATTCTCGAGGCGGAGATCGCTGGGCCAGGGCTGGTCGAAGAACGTCTCCTCGCTGAGCATGTCGAGCGACGCGGGCACGGTGAACACCGCCGAGACGCCGACGCCGCCGGTGTGCTTGGTGCTGTGCGGCACGGTCGTGCTGCACCCGGCGAGGGCGACCAGCGTGAAGAAGGCTGTGGCGGTGATCGACGGCGCGGTGCAGCTCATCGGAGGATGATGCCAGAGGCCGGGCCCTCGATCGACGGGCGGTTGCACGTTGCGTGCTGCACCCGCGTCCGGGGCGATCGAAGGGGCCCCGGCACATTGCCTGGCGCGCAGGGGGCGTGCGAGCAACAATGCCGTGGACTTCCATGGGCTGGTACGAGCAGCGGATCTTCAACCCTCTCATCCTCGACAAGGCGCTCGACGTACCCGAGGTCCACCGCGAGCGGGCCCGTCTGCTCGCCGAAGCGTCCGGAGACATTCTGGAAATCGGCCTCGGGACCGGGCTCAACCTCCCCAGCTATCCGGCCACTGTGACCAGGATCGCTTCCCTGGGCCCGGAGGCGGCGCCCCACGCTCGCGCCCTTTCGCGCGCGGCGGCGCGGGGCGTCGCGGTCGACCACGTGCCCGGGGACGCGGCGCACCTCCCGTTCGACGCGCGGCGGTTCGACGCGGTGGTCTGCACGTTCGTGCTCTGCACCATCCCCGACCCGGCGCGCGCCGTGCGTGAGCTCGCCCGCGTGCTGCGCCCGGGGGGCAAGCTCCTCTTCCTCGAGCACGTCGTCGCCGAGCATGGTGCGCGGCGCGTCTTCCAGCGCGTCCTCAACGCGCCGATGCGCTTCGCGCTCTGCGGGTGCGAGGTGACGCGCGACACGGAGCGGACCATCGCCGAGAACGGGTTCGCGTTCCGCGCAATCGAGCGCTTCGATCTCGCGCCGATGGCCTGGCTGCACCGGCGGGTCATCCACGGGGTGGCCGAGCCGGTCCGGTAGCAGCGGGCTTACTCGAGCTTGGCGAGCGCATGGAAGCGCTCGCGGAGGTCGGCGTAGAGCGCGCGGTACGCGGCGTGGACGTCGCGGTAGCGTCCGACGGCGGTCGGGTCGGGTGCGACGCGGGCCCTGACGTGGACGAGCGCATCGGAGGCCTCCTGCACCGAGGCGAACGCGCCGGCCGCGACGCCGCCCAGGAGCGCCGCGCCGAAGGCGGGCCCCTCCGTCGAGGTGCTCACGGCGACCGGGGCACCGAAGACGTCGGCCATCATCTGCCGCCAGAAACGGCTCCTGCGCCCCGCCGCCCGTGACGCGGATCTCCTGGATGGCCGATCCCCCGCTGGGCGCGGCGCGGACGAGATCGAGCGCGTCGCAGAGGCCGTAGCGTGATGCCCTCCAGCACCGCGCGCGACATCTCCGCCTTGGTGGTGCGCGCGGTGAGCCCCACGAAGGCACCGCGCGCCAGGGCATCGTCGTACGGCGTGCGCTCGCCCATCAGGTAGGGGAGGAAGACGAGGCCTCCCGCGCCCGGGCGCGCGGTGCTCGCGGTGTCGGCGATGATGTCGTACGGGTCCGCGCCCTGCAGCTCCGCGGCCATCTTCTCGCCGTCGCAGAGGACGTCCCGGTACCAGCGGAGCGCGCCGCCGGCGGCGAGCATCACGCCCATCGCGTAGTATGCGCCCGGCACGGCGTGGCAGAAGGCGTGCAGGCGCATCTCCGGGCTCGACCGCGTATTCGTCCGCATGCGCGAGGACGACGCCGCTCGTCCCGATCGAGGCCATGACACGGCCCGGACGGACCACGCCGAGCCCCACGGCGCCGGCCGCGTTGTCGGCGGCGCCGCGCGCTACGGGGATGCCGGCGGGCAGGCCGGTGAGGCTCGCCATCGACGCCGAGAGGTGGCCGAGGATCGAGGGCGAGTCGCCCACGGCGGGCCAGAGCGAAGCGGGGAGGTCGAGGGCGGCGAGGCCACCTCGTCGCTCCAGCGGCGCGCGCCGGGGTCGAAGGCGAGGGTGCCGCTGGCGTCGCTGACGTCGGCGCCGATCTCGCCGGTGAGCAGCCAGCCGACCCAGTCCTTGGGCATGAGCACGGTGTCGACGAGCGCGTAGGCGTCGGGCTCGTGCGCGCGCAGCCAGAGGAGCTTGGGCAGGGTGAACCCTCGAGCGCGCGGTTGCCCACGGCGCGGCGCAGGCCCGCGTCGCCGAGCGCGGCGCGGATGGCCGGCGCACTCGGCGGTGGTGCGGGTGTCGCACCAGAGCATGGCCGGGCGGACCGGGCGCTTGGCCACGTCGAGGAGCACCGCCGTGTGCATCTGGCCGGTGAGGCCGACGGCCCGGATCGCGCCCGCGCGCGCGCCGAGCGAGGCGGTCAGCTCGCGCAGGGCGAGCCCGAGCGCGCGCTCGAAGTCGGCCAGGGTCTTGCTCGGCCCAGCCCGGACGCGGGGTTTAGAGCGGGTAGCCGAGGTGACTCGACGCCACGGTCGTGCCCGCTCTCCTCGTCGATGGCGATGGCCTTGAGGCCGCTCGTGCCGACGTCGACTCCGACGAGCAAACCCATCCTCTCACCACGCGATCTGGAGCTTCATCCCTGCCGTGCCCGCGCTTCATCATCTCGAGCCCGCGGGACAGCTCCTCGACCGGCATCGCCTCGTGGACCAGGCTTCTCCACCTTGATGCGGCCGTGCTCCATCAGCTTGAAGGCGCGGTCGTAGGTGCGGCGGATGGCGAAGCTGCCGACGATGGTCAGGTCGCGGCGGTAGATCTCGAAGGGCGAGACCTCGATCCGGTCCTGCGGGCCGCAGACGCCGAACACGAGGTAGGTGCCGCCGTTCTTGACGTACCGGATCGAGCTGCGCCATCACGCCGGCGACGCCGGTCGCGTCGATGACCACGTTGAAGCCGTAACGCGCGATCCTCTGTAGCCGGGCCGGGAGGTCGCCGTCGGCGATGGCGGTGTTGCTCGCGCCGAGCTCGCGGGCGAGCGCGAGCTTGGACTCCACCACGTCGGCCACCGTGACGGAGGACGGCGCCGTTGGCGAGGCTCGCCTGAAGGTGGAGCTGCCCGATGGGCCCCGCGCCGAGGATGAGCACCTCCGAGCCGATGTCGATGCGGGCGCGGTCCTGCCCGAAGACGACGCAGGCGAGCGGCTCGCAGAACGCCGCGGCGGAGAAGGAGACGTTGGAGAACCTGTAGCAGTTCTTCGCCGGCACGCGCACGTACTCGCCGAAGCCTCCGTCGCGGGTGACGCCGACCGCGTTCCAGTGGAGGCAGTGGTTCTGCCGATTGATCATGCAGAAGTGGCAGTCCTCGCAGGTCACGGTGGGGTCGACCATTACCCGGTCGCCGGCCGCGAGGCTCGGTCACCTCCGCGCCCACCTTCACTACTTCGCCCGCGAGCTCGTGGCCGGGGATGAGCGGAAAGGTCGGGAAGAAGTCGCCTTCCCAGATGTGGACGTCGGTGCCGCAGATGCCGCACGCCCGTGCGCGCACGAGGACGTCGCGCGGGCCGATGGCGGGCTCGGGGACGTCAGTCTTGACGGAGATCTTCTTGACGGCTTCGAGGACGGCGGCCTTCATGCGCCGGGGGCATAGGTCCGAGAGCGGCGGGTGTCGAGCTTCGAAGCAACGAGGCGTTCGCCGCCTCAGTTCAGCTCCCGCGGGTCGGTCGAGAGCGCCAGCCGTTGCAGCGCCAGCGCCTCGGTCACGCGCCGGACGCGCGCGCCCACGTCGAGCGTCTCCAGCGCAGCCTGCCGCTCGGACGCGTCGAGGATCAGGTGCTGCGCGCAGAGGTCGGCCAGGGCTCCTGAGTCCGCGTCCTTCGGCAGGGTGAGCTCGAAGCGGGGGTCGCGCTCACGGACGCGCGCGGCAAAGGTCGTGGCCGCCGAGACCAGGGCGGAGACGTCGCCCGCCTCGGCCTCGCCCGGGGGCGGCACGATCACCGTGGCGCGCGCCCTGCGATACGGCTTCTCGCCGAACGGGAGCTCGTCGAGGTGAACGCGGGCCCGGCCGCGAACGAGGATGTTGAAGCGCCCGCTGGGGAGCTCAACGTGGTCCACGATGAGCCCGACGCCGGCGACCTGAGCGATCCGGGGGTGGCCGTGCGCGTCGGTCGCCTTCGGGTCCGTGATGAGCACGATGGCCAGGGCGTGGTGGGAGTCGAGCACGTCGCGGACCATCGCGCGGTACCGCGGCTCGAAGATGTGAAGTGGCATGAGCGCCCCCGGGAGGAGCACGGTCGGCAGCGGAAAGAGGGGCAGGGCCGGGAGGGCCGGCGCGAGATCGCGCGGGCTGCCAGAGGCGGGGGAGCTCACCGCGTGAGAGTAGCATGGGGCATGTGCGGCGCCGCGGTCTGCACGGAGCCGCGCGCCGCGCCGCAGCGAGCGCCGACCCTCGCGGATCCTCAGCCGAACATCTCGACGGCCGAGCCCGTCAGCGCGCTGGGCGCGTCGAGAGCGGCGAGGACGATCATGCGGGCGACGTCGTTGGCGCTCATCTGCGGCGCAAAGCCGCTGCCCACGAGCATGTCGGTGTCGACGGAGCCGGGCAGGACGGCCGCCGACTGAAGGCCCGTCCCGCGCAGCTCCTCGGCCAGGCTCTTGGCGAGGCCGACGAGGCCCCATTTGGAGGCTGCGTACGACGCGGCGCCCGGGGAGCCGATCGTCGCCGAGATGCTGGAGACATGCACGAACCGGCCCCGGCCCGCCGCGAGCATCGCGGGGAGGAAGGCGCGCGAGATCAGGAAGGGCCCTCGGAGGTTGACGGCGATGACCCGGTCCCAGTCCTCTGCGCTCGTCTCGTGGACGCGCTTGCCGCGCTCGACGATGCCGGCGTTGTTCACCACGACGCGAGGGATGCCCATCGTCGCTAGCACCTCGCCTGCGGCGCGCTCGACGCCGTCGGCGTCGGAGACGTCGCAGGCGAACGCGCGGGCGAGGGCCCCGAGGCTCCGCACGCAGTCGGCGGCCTCCTCGAGGCGCGCGCTCGGGTGGCCGAGCAGGGCCACGGAGAGCCCGCGCCGCGCGAACGCCAGGGCGGCGGCGCGCCCGATGCCGCGAGCCGCGCCGGTGACGACGACGAGGCCGGGATCGCCTGCTTCGCGCGTGGGGGTCAAGCGAGGCCACCACCCCTTCCGAGCGCGGCGAACGCGAGATCGCGGTCCGGGGAACCATAGGCGAACGTGCCCGCGACCGCGATCGTCTCGACCACCGCGCCTGCCTTGCGCTCGCCTCGGGCGACGAGGCACGCGTGCGTGAGAGAGAGCCGGCACAGCGCACCGCGCGCCCCAGCTCCTTCATGATGAGCGCCACGACGTCGGCGCCGATCTGCTCCTGAAGCGTCAGCCGGCGCGAGAGCGCGTCGACGGCGTGGGCGATGGTGCCGATGCCGGTGATCCGGTCGCTCGGCAGGTACGCGACGAGGCCGGTGCCGAAGGCCGGCAGGAGGTGGTGCGGGCACATGGTGGTGATCGCCAGGTCGCGCACCACCACGAGCCCGCCGCCCCCGTCTGCCTCGATGGCCCCCTCGCGCAGCACCGTGGCCGCATCGATCGACTCGCCCTCCAGCAGATCGTCGGCCCAGGCGTCCGCGACGCGCTCACCCGTGCCCTTCAGCTCGCCTTCGGGCGGGTGGCCGAGGGCGCGGAGGAAGTCGTCGATCGCCCTAGCCGCAGCTCGCCGGTCCACCATCGCGCGGCGAGTCTACCGCGCCGGGTGCGACGTGGGAGCCCATCCTCTACATGGGAGCGGCCGCCCTCGATCGAAGGAATCAGCTCGAGCGGCCGCCCTGCGTCGACCAGAGCACGCGCATGCTGCGCGGGAGCGAGGGCTGGGACATCACGCGGCACGAGTCGCAGCGGGCGGGGAATCCCGTGTCGTGGCAGTCGAGGCACGCGGTCATCACATTTGTCGTCTGCGAGAGATCTTCCTGCAGGCGGGAGAGCACCGAGAGCTTGTCTCGCAGGTCCTCGATGCGGCGGGACAGGATCGCGGTCGCCTCCTTCGCGGCGACGCTGCCGCATGATCCGCGCTGCTTCACCACCAGGATCTGCTCGATCTCGTCGAGCGAGAGCCCCGCGGAGCGGAGATCCGTCACGAGCATGAGCCGCTCCAGCTCCCGCCGATCGAAGAGGCGGTGGCCGCCCTCGGTGCGTCGCACCGGGTGCAGGATGCCCTCCTCCTCGTAGAAGCGCACCGTACGCAGTGTGTTGTTCGAGCGGCGCGCCATCTCGCCCGTGGTGAGCAGGGCCTCTTCTGGATTTTCGGCGGGCACGCCGTTCGGGTGTGGCTGGTTCACGGGTCTCTTGAGCGTACGGAGCGGCCCGTCGGGGTGTCAAGGCCCCCTCCCCACTAGAGGGGGCCCAGCCGGAAGCGGTCCGGCCCGCGATGGACGAGTGGCTTGGTTTCACACCCCATGAACGGCGGTTCTCACCCGGGACTCCGTGGGGGGGCGTTATCCTGGTCACGTGCAGGCATTCCGCCACGGCACGTCGCTTGCGAAGCGCCCCGCCATGCCTCGAAGCGCAGCCTTCGCCGCGTCCCTAGCGGGCGCGATCCTCGTGTGTGCCGGCCCCGCGAGGGCGTCGGGCGCCTGGCTCGCGCAGGGCTCCCTGACCACGCTGGAGCAGCGCGTCGCGGTCGCCGCCACGCCGCAGCGCACCACGCTCTGGACGAGCCTGCGTTTCGATGCCGCCGGTGGGGTGGTCGCCGTCCTCGTCCCGGCGCCGGCGGGCTCCGCGCTCGACATCAGCTCTGACGCCTGGTTCGAGGCGCTCGAGGTCGCGACGGCACCCCGCATCTTCCCGCCGACGAACGTCTCGCCATTCTGCCCCGGGAAATCCGGGCCGCCAACCCTCTTCCAGATCGACGGCGAGACCGGCCACATCCAGAGCCTCGCGCCGCAGAACGTCGCCGTCCTCCCCGACGTGAACGCCGTGATGGCATGGGCCGCGCAAGAGAACCTGCCGATCGCGCCCGAGCTGGCGGACGCGCTCAACGGTCTCTCCGGCGTGCAGTTCGTCGCGGTCCAGCTCTCCGCACCACCGGGATCGAGCGTGACCCCGACGCTCCGCGTCGCCATGCCCGGCACGGCTGCGATGCTCCCGCTCGCGCTGACGCGCGCCGTCGGCGCGAACCTGAGGGTGACGGCGTGGCTCATCGGCCAGGGCGAGGCCGATCTGGTCGGCGGGAACCAGGCGGCGATCCCGCTGAAGTCTCTCGCCTGGGACGCGGCGAAGGGCGTGAGCAACTACGACGCGCTGCGCGCCGGCGCGCTCGCGCCCGGGCCGGACACCTTCCTCGTCGAGTCCGCGAACCACGAGGCCCTCATGAGCAACGTGGCCATCGCGGGAGGCACAGCCTTCATCGATGGGGTCGTGACCACCTTCTTCGAACGCGCGGCCGCGTACGGTGACGGCGAGTTCGACTCGGCGGCCTGCATCGCCGCCGCCACGCCCCTCCTGTCGTCGAGCGAGACCGTCGCGGCGTCGTGCCCGCCCGGCGTGCTCGGTTTCATCGACCCTGCGCCATCGTGCACCGAGTCCCCCGGCCCCGGCGAGGTCGATCCCAACATCCTGCGCTGCGGGCCGGGCGCCGACGACCTGGCCATCGCGCTCTCCGGCCTCCCGCCCGCGTCCGTCTGGGTGACGCGGCAGACGCTCGACATCCCGGACGGGGCATTCGGCATGGACGCGCTCCTCGGCTTCGGCAGCGGCGCGCCGTCGAGCCCGGTGATCTCCGCGGTGACCGTCGACTACGGCGGCTGCGCCGATGCGGGCGCGAGCTCCACCTCGAGCGCCACTTCCAGCTCTGGAACCCTCGCGGGCTCGGGGCCGGGCTCCAGCTCGAGCGGCGCCCTCTCCACTGGGAGCGGTCAGCCCGGCGGCGGCGGTATCGACTTCGGCGGCGTCGATCTGGATGTCGACGTCCCCTCGGACGCGACGTGCTCCTGCGGGGACACCACCGCCACGTCCGGCGACTCGGACTCGACCGACACCACCCCGACCGACGACTCGTGCAGCTCCTCCGACCCGTCGTCGAGCGGCTGCAGCGGAAGCAGCAGCAGCAGCGACGGCACCGGCGACAGCTCCGGCTGCAGCAGCGGAAGCGACAGCAGCAGCTCGGGCTGCAGCGGCGGGGACAGCGGCAGCTCGGGCTGCAGCGGCGGGGACAGCGGCGGCGCGGGCTGCAGCGGGGGCGGGGGCGGCGATTTCAACTGCACGGTCGCCAGCCGACACCGGCTGCGCGCGCCGAAGCTCTCAATCCTCTTGATGGCCGCCCTATCGGTGATCATGCCGCTCCGGCGGCGGGGGCGGAGGTCGCGGCGCCGGAGCCGCGCTGCGGGCTGAGCGGGGTTCGTTCACTGTACCCGACAGCGCCCGCCGCCCGGGCCGCGCCCGTACAGCACGTTGCCCCGGCGCGGGCGCACGTAGATCCCCCCTCGGGCTCCCGGCCGCGGGATGATCGCACCCGACGCCAGGGGCCGCGCCTCCGGCAGATCCTCGACCTCGACGACGATGTCCTCCCCCTGCTGCTCGACGGCGGAGATCGACGGCCGCCGCCGGCGTTCGTCCGGATCCCCACCCGGGCACGGGATCCCGCGCGCGCCGAGGGCGATGACGAGCGCGTCGGGGCCGACGTCGGGGGCGCCGCCCGCCCAGAAGAACTGGGCCTCGCCGGGGCGCCCGACCTCGACCGAAAGGCAGGAGCAGCGCTCGGGGTGCGGGGTGGCGGAGAGCATGAGGTCGTGGCGCACGCCGAGGAGGGCCTGCGACCTGACTTCGTCCAGCGGCTGAGGGTTGCCGAGCGATTCGGTCACGCGGAGGTTCTTCTCCTTCTTCTCCGGCTCGGGCGACCAGTCCGCGTCGGCAGCGCGCTGGGAGGCGCCGCAGGCGACGGTGACGAGGCCGAAAACGAGCGGCACGAGGAGAGGGCGCATGGCGAGAGGATCGCATTGGGGGGCGGAGGGTGCCAAGTAAGGGCCGACGATGGGTGCCCGAGGCGGTAGCATTCCTCACCGATGAACGCGTCCACGAAGGAAGAGACCGAAAGCCCCGCGCCGAGCGAGTGGCTCTACCGCAGCTCTGCGGCCCTGCCCCAGAAGAGCCTCTTCAGGCTCGGGCTCGCGGCCAACTACGGGATCGACGAGGACGGCGTGCGCGCCGCCATGGATCGCGGCGTCAACTTTTTTCTCTGGACCATGCGGGGCAAGGGGTTGGCGAATCCCCTCCGGGGCGCGCTCGCGGAGCGCCGCGAGCGCGTCGCGGTCGCGGGCTTCGCGACCCTCGGCTGGTTCGGTTGGGGTGTGCGCAGGAGCGCGGAGAAGCTGCTGCGCGAGCTCGGCACCGACTACCTGGATGTCTACCTGCTAGGCTGGCTGGGCGTGGGGTCGGCATGGACGAGCGGGACCGAGCGCAACCTCGTCCACCTGCGGGAGAGCGGGAAGGTGCGCGCGATCGGCGTCAGTATTCACGACCGTCCGCGCGCCGGCCAGCTCGCGGCGTCCTCCCCGCTCGACCTCCTGATGCTCCGGTACAACGCCGCGCACCCGGGTGCGGAGCGCGAGATCTTTCCACACCGCCACGAGGGCAAGCCCACCGTGCTCGCGTACACGGCGACCTCGTGGCGCAAGCTCCTGAAGAAGCCGAGCGGGTGGGATGGTCCGGCGATGACCGCGGGCGATTGCTACCGGTTCCAGCTCTCCAGCCCGCACGTCGACCTGGCGCTCACTGGGCCGGCGACGCGGGCGGAGCTCGAGGAGAACCTCGACGGGCTCGCCCGCGGCCCGCTCACGCCGGACGAGGACCGCTGGATGCGAGAGTACGGCAAGAAGGTGCACGGGTGATCGCAGCTCGGCGCGACCGAGTGGCGATCAGCACGTCAGCACGATCCGCGTGACCTCGGGTGGCGCACCGACGCGCGCGGGCGGACCGGCGGTGCCGAACCCGCGGTTGACGTAGAGCCGGCTCCCGGCGCGCTCGTAGCGGCCGGCGATGAAGGGGTGGCCGAGGGCGAGCCTCGCAGGGTTGACGCCGAAGTCGATCTGCCCGCCGTGGGTGTGGCCGCTGAGCTGCAGATCCACCTGGCCTGCCGCGACGTAGAAGTACGCCGGGTTGTGGCAGAGCAAGACGCGGGGCACGTCGGCCGCCGCGGGGAGGGCGGCGAGCGCGGCCGGGAGATCGGAGCCTGGCCCGCCCGGATCGTAGTGGCGCGTGCCGGCGGGGTCGTCGACGCCGAGCAATGCGAAATGCGCGCCCGGCTCGCCGACGAGGCGGCCGCCATTGCGGAGGACGAGCGCGCCGGCGCGCTCGCACGCGGCGACAACTTCGTCGATGCCGGTGTAGTAGTCGTGATTGCCCGGGACGACGACGATGCCGTCGCGCGCGAGCGGGGAGAGCCGGCGCAAGAGGGCGCCGAGCGCGCCGGTGTAGATGGCGTCGTGGTCGACGAGAATCGCCGGTGAGCACGAGGAGGTCGGGGCGCGCGCGCTTCACCAGCGCCTCGGCGGCGCGCATCTCGGGATCGCCGACGAAGAGGCCTAGGTGGATGTCCGAGAGCTGCACCAGCGTGTAGCCGTCGAGCTTGCGCGAGAGCCCGCGGAGAGAGATCGCGATCTCCTCGATGACGTAGTCGTGCCGGCCGAAGAGCGCGCCGTACACGGACGTGCCGGCGCCCACCGCGAGCGCGGACCCGGTGGCCGCCTGCACGAGGGCCTCGCGACGCGAGACGCGCGCGGCAGGCGCCGGGGGAGCGGCTTCGGAGGACGCAAGGGGGGAGGTGGCGACGGAGCGCGGCGGCGTCGTGAGGCGAGCCGCGGCGGCCGCGACCTTCGCGGCGAGGTCGACGATGGCGAGCAAGATCGCGGCGAGGAAGGTGCCCACCGTGATGACGGAGCCCACCACGCCGAGCGGTTCGAGCAGGCGCGCCGGCGCCCACCGCTCCAGGACGCGGCTCGCCACCGTGAGCACGATGCCGCACGCGAGGACCGCGCCGAGCGCGAGGCGTCCGCGCCGGCCGAGGCCAATGAGCCGCGCCGCCCTGGGGTGTACGTAGACGCTCGCGGCGCCGATGACGGCGACCACGACGCTCATGAAGACCAGAACGCGGATGCCCATTCAGCTCGTCGGCGGAGCGTAGCTCACTTCCGGCGCCGGGCAGGTCTACCGTACCATCTTGCCACCATGCGCCGATGCCGCTCGCTCCCCGTGCTCGCCGCGCCCGCGATCGTGCTCGCGTGTGCGCCGCTGCCGAGTCAGAACGCCGACGTCACCGCCGGTCACCGTCGAGGCCCCGATCCAGGCCGCGGCGCCCGTCGCACCGTCCCTCGATTCGGCCGCGCCCGCCGCACCAACGCCTCCGGGCCCGCGCGTCGTCGAGATCGCCCTCGGCGCCGAGTTCACGTGCGCCCGCACCGAGCGGCGGGAGGTCTACTGCTGGGGCGAGAACAACCGCGGCCAGATCGGCGACGGTACGACGCAGAACCAGGCCAAGCCCGTGCGGGTCTCGCTCCCCGGGTCCGCGGAGCAGATCGGCGCGGGCAACTACCACGCGTGCGCGCGGCTCGAAGACGGCACGGTGTGGTGCTGGGGTAGCCGGACGGTCGGCGAGGTCGGCGACGGCTCGCGCGGGGAGGAGCCCTCGCCGCGCCCGCGTGAGGTCGCGGGGCTCGGTGTCGTGGCCCGCGTCGACGTCGGCGAGGGCACGTCGTGCGCGGCCAAGCCAGACGCGAGCGTGTGGTGCTGGGGCGCGGGCTACGACGCGATCGGGCACGGCAACGCCGCGCCTGCACCGGCGCCGGCGCTGCGCGGCGCGGTCCGCATCGGCCTCGGTCCCGTCCACGGCTGCGCGATGCTGGACGGCGAAAGCGCGGTCCGTTGCTGGGCCGACGCCTCCCCGTTCCTGCTCCTGGGCGACCCCAAGGCGAAGGCCGCCGCGTCCCCGGTCCGCGTCCCCGGCCTGCCCCCGGCTCGCTCGATCTCCGCCCGCGCCTTTCGCACGTGCGCGGTCACCGAGGGTGGCGACCTCTACTGCTGGGGTGCCGACCTCGGCGCGAGCACGCCGTCGCCGCTGCGCCTGGCGGTGCCCGCGCGAGTCCCCGGGCTCTCCGGTGTGAGGAGCGTCGCCGTGCAGATCCACCACGTCTGCGCGGTGCTCGACGATCGCACGGTCTCTTGCCTCGGCGAGAACCGCGACGGGCGGCTCGGGGACGGGACGATGGCGGAGCGCACCGATCCGCGTCGCGTTCGTGGGCTGCGCGACGTGGAGGAGGTCGACGTCGGCGAGCACCACTCGTGCGCTCGCACGACGAGCGGCGCCCTTTTCTGCTGGGGCGGCAACGAGGACGGGCAGATCGGCGACGGCACCGGCGACAATCGCCTCTTGCCGGTGGAGATCCGGCTGTGAGCCGCGACGCACGTGCCCCGCGGCCGCACGCCTTTCTTTGCACTTCTCTTCTGGTCGAGCATAGTCCAGGCATGCCCCTCCAGCGCGCGATCCTCGCCGCGTCCGCGCTCGTCTTCTGCGCCTGCGCCTCGAGCACCTCGCCACCGAAGGCGCCTCCGGCCCAGGTACGCGCTGCGTCCGCGGCGTCCGCGGCGCGAGCGGTGGCCCAGGTCCCGCCCGGGCACCTCTCCCGCGCGGAGGTCGATCGCGTGCTCACGATGCAGGGGCCGCCCTGGATCCTGAGGCGCGTGATCAGCGAGGAGGTGCTGCGTCACGACGGTAAGTTCGCCGGCTGGCGCCTCGTCGGGCTGCCGGAGGAGTGGAGCAGCATCGACCTCAAGCCCGGGGATGTGGTCTCGCGGGTGAACGGGCTACCGCTGGAGACGCCGGACCAGTTCTGGGAGGCGTGGAAGAGCGTGGCGAAGGCGCCGGAGGTCAGGATCGATCTGTCGCGCGACGGCGTCGCGCGGCAGGTGATCATCCCGATCGACGGCGCGCCCTCCGCCGAGACGATGCACGCCATCGAGCGGGATCCGGGCGCGCGCGCCGGAGCGCCCGGTCCGGCGAACAGGTCGGTGGTGCTCGGCGGCACCGGGCAGGAGCCCGGCGACGACGAGGCATATTGAGCCTCGGGCGAATGGCGCGCCTCAGGTGAAGAGCGCCCACTCGTCTTCGAGCAGCTCGAGCGCCTCGCAAAGCTCGATGGTCGCGTCGCGGCCCAGCCACTCGTCCGCGACGCGGCCGCGCGCCAGGCTCGTGAAGCTGGACTGCGCGAGCCGCTCCGCGAGCTGGACGAGGCGGCGCCCCGCGCGCTCGAGTCGCGCGACCCAGTCGGTGCTCCGGTAGGCGTACTCGGCTTCGAGCAGGAGCGCGCGGCCCAGGCCGGAGAGCCGCTCCCGCACCACCTCGGTCGGCTCGGCGCGCGACTCGACCGCGCGGCGCGTCTCGGCGAGCCCGCGGAGGACGAGGCCGACAGGGGTGCCCGGGCGGAACGTGGATCGGTCCGGGTGGAAGGTGAGGCCCGACAGGGCCAGGAAGTACCAGGCGTGCGGCGTGGTGACGCGGTAGAGGTACTCGGCGCGCGCGCGATCGGCGGCCTCCATCGCGACCCGCCACGCGGCCTCTTCGTCTATGTCGTCGCGCTCCGCGGGCATGCCGTCGACGCGGTGGACGCCGGCGGCCCGGACCAGCGGATCGGCCCACGCCATGGTGAGGGAAGACGTCGAGCGCGACCAGCTGCAGAGCACCTGCGCGCGGGCCTCTGCCGACACGCGGCCATCCGGGTCGACCCAGACGAAGCGGCCCTCCTTCAGATCGGCGCGATACTCGTGGCGGGCGGCGCCGTGCTCCGCGAGGTGTCGCAGCAGCGCGTCCCCACGCTTGATCCAGCGCTGCACCAGGCCATCCGGCCGGCGGCTCGACGGCGTATCGTCGCCCCAGTGCAGCTCCATCACGCGGCCGTCGTGGTCGCGATCGCCTGCGGAGCGCGCCCGCTCGGGCCCCTGATGGGAGGCGTCGAGCATGCCGACGGAGATCGCGAGCGGGCTCTTCCTCGTCCGGAGGCGGCGCCGCGCGGCAGCCCCGGCGCGCTGCGGCGCGAGAGCTGGCTCGGCGACGGCGCTGCGCTCGGTCGAACGCGCGGCGCGCACCCCTTCGCCGCGTCCGGCGCGTTTGCGCGGCGCCCTCGCGGGCACGCGCTCGGCAGCGGGAGAGCGCTCGGTGCGCGCGCCGCGCGAGCGGTCATCGGCGGCCGCTCTCGACGGAGGCTTCGCCGGCGCAGTCGGCTTCTCGCGCGCTCTCGCCATCCGCTCAATCTATCACGATCGCGGCCCGCGCCAGCCCCTCGCTCCGCCGCGCGCCCGCCGTCACGACGGTGCCGCGAGCGGCCGCGTGCCCCGGGCCCGCAGCGCGGGCGCAGGCGTGCGGCCCCGCGTGGCGCGATCCGGCGCGACCGTCCCGGTCAGGTTGAAAAAAGGGAGCCGCGCTGTGCCTCGCAATGCGTCACGTCGTGGGGGGTGGGCCCGCCCCGCCCGCCGCGCTCCGTGTCGCGCGTTCGCTCACGGCGTCCTGCGCCGCGCGGATCGCGGCGAGCGCCGCCTGCGCTTTGTTGCGGGTCTCCTGCGCCTCCATCGCGGGCACGCTACCCTCGACGATGCCCGCGCCGGCCGTCACCTCGAAGCGCCCCTCCCGCGCCACCACCGTGCGGATGGCGATGGCGAAGTCGAGCGATCCGTCGGGCATCGCGTAGCCGACGGCACCGCCGTAGACGCCGCGCGCGTCGCGTTCCATCTCGCGGATGATCTGCGTCGCCCGCACCTTGGGCGCGCCCGAGAGCGTGCCCGCGGGGAACGCGGAGCGGAGCACATCGCCCGGCGTGACGTCCTGGCGCGGCGTCCCGGTCACTTCGCTCACGATGTGCATCACGTGGGAGTACCGCTCGACGACCATGTTCGCCGTGAGCTCGACCGTGCCGGGTCGAGAGACGCGGCCCACGTCGTTGCGCGCGAGGTCGATGAGCATCACGTGCTCGGCGCGCTCCTTCGGGTCCGCGAGCAGCTCGGCCGCGAGCGCGGAGTCCTCCGCGTCCGTCTTCCCGCGGCGCCGCGTCCCCGCGATCGGGCGCAGCGTCATCTTGCCGCCGGAAAGGCGCACGAGGGTCTCCGGCGACGCGCCGGCGACGGTGATGCCGGGGGCGGATGCGCTGGGGGTGAAGTCGAGGAAGAAGAGGTAAGGCGAAGGCGAGAGGACGCGGAGCGCGCGGTAGACGTCGAACGCGTCGGCGCCCTCCCCGGGCGACGAGAATCGCCGCGCGAGCACGACCTGGAAGACGTCGCCCGCGGCGATGTACTCCTTGGCTCGCACGACATCGGCCATGAACGCGTCGTCGTCCACCGAGACGTCGACGACCCTGGGGACGCCGGAGGGATCCGGCGCTCGCAGCGGCAAGAGCTCCGGCCCGTGCGTCATCTGCCAGGCGCAGCGGTCGACGGTCTCTACGGAGTCGCCGGCGATGGTCACCGTCTGCCGCAGGTTGTCGAAGACCACGATCGTCGCGTCGCGCATCAGTCGCGCCAGCGTCTCCGTGCCGGGCCAGGAGCGGATGCCCTGCGCCTGGTTCACCGCGTCGTACGCGATGTAGCCCACGAGCGCGCGCGTGAGGCGCGCGGCCAGCGCCTCCGTCTCGGCGAAGGGCGTGCCCGAGATGGGCTCCGGCGGCGTGAGCCCCTGGATGTCGGCCGTGATCTCGGCGAGCGGATCGCGTCCCGCGCCGTAGCGCGCCTCCGTCCGCGCGCCCGAGCCGATGATCGAGTACCGGCCCCACCTCTCGCCTGGGTGCACCGATTCGAGCAAGAACGAAGAGAGGCTCGGCGAGTGCGAGCGCAGCGCGGCGTAGGCGCGTACCGGCGTGACGTGGTCGGCGGCGAGGGTGCGGGTGACGATCGGGCTCACGCGCACAGCGTACTCCAAAGATCGTGCCCGCCCCACGGGGCGCCCCCCGCCGAGCCGTCGCCGACGCTCGATTCGAACCGAAGATACCGCACGAGCCAGATCAGCACGGAGCCGATAGCGACCGTGAGCGCGAGCACCCACGGGCGCGCAATCCAGTCGTCGTCCTCGCGCCGCGCGGCGATCGCCGCAACTCCCACGGGCGCGAGGGGCTCCGGTCGAGGGGCGACGGCGCGCGCAGGCTCTTCCCGGGGCGGTTCGGCGGCGACGGCCGCTCCGTCCGGCGCGGCAGCCGGCTTCTCCGCGACCGCGGTGACGGGAGCGACGGGGGCTCGCTCGGCTGGCTCGGCGACAGCCACGACCGGCGTTGCCTGCGCGGTCACGGGCGGCGCGGCAGGCACGACCGCGACGGTCTTCTCGAAGACGTTGCTGGGCGTCCTGGCCATGCCCGTGGGCGGCGTCTTGGCAACCTCCCTGCCCGCCGCCGCGCCGAGGATCACCTGCGGGGCTTCGGCGTCGGGCGGAGGTGGGGGAGATCGCAGCGTCTCCGGCGGAGGCTCCGAGCTCCGGGGGGGCGCGTTGATCACGACCGCGCTCGGCACGCTCAGCAGCGCAGCGCCGCGATCGCTGGACGCTCCCGTCACGGCCGCTCGGCGCGAGGTCGTCGCCAGCTCCGGCAGGAGCGCGGAGAGCGCTTCCGAGAGCTCTGCCGCGCTCTGCTGGCGCGCCTCCGGCACCTTGGCGAGCGCCTTCAGGATCACCCGCTCCAGCCCGACGTGGAGCCCGGGCTGGAACGTGCTCGGCGCGGGCGGCGGCTTGTCGGCCTGTTGCATCATCACCTCGATCGGCGAGCCGGAGAAGGGGAGCCTGCCGGTGACCAGGTAGAAGAGCAGCACGCCGCACGCATAGACGTCGCTGCGCGCATCGACCGGCGTGCCCATGCTCTGCTCCGGCGACATGTACTCGGGCGTGCCCACGAGGGCGCCGACCATGGTGAGCGCGGAGCTGGGCGGCGCGTCGCTCTGCGGCCCGGCGCTGCTGTCGGGAGAGCCGCCCTCGTGCGCGCTCTCCCGATCGCGCTCGAGGATCTTGGCGATGCCGAAGTCGAGCACCTTCACGAGGTCGGCGCTGGGGGCCTCGGGATCCGGGATGATCATGACGTTTTCCGGCTTGAGAATCGCGGTGCACGATCCCGTGCGCGTGCGCGGCGGTGAGGGCGCTGCACACCTGGATCATGATGCGCGCCGCGCGCGCCTCGGGCAGGCGCCGCTCGCGGGCCAGCACGTCGAAGAGGTCCTGCCCGGCGCAGAGCTCCATGGCGAGGTAGAGGAGGTCGCCGTCGGCGCCGTGCTCCAGGATGCGCACGGTGTTCCGGTGCTCGATGCGTGCGGCCGCCTTGGCCTCGCGGGCGAAGCGCTTGGCGAAGGTGGCGTCGCGGAGCAGCTCGGGCCGCATGACCTTCACGGCGACCTCGCGCGGCTCCGCGTCCTGCTCGCCTCGGAAGACGGAGGCCATCGCACCTTCGCCGAGGAAGCCCGTGAGCCGGAAGCGCCCCGCCAGCGTCCTGCCAATCAGCTCGTGTTCCACGTCGCTCATGGGTCACCGCGCATTTCCCGGCATGGTAAGGCCAACAGGTCGGAAGTGGGGCGGGCGCATCGCGCGGGGCGTACGAGACCGCATCCGGAGAGGCGCATGCCCACGGTTGTATCGCCGAGACCGACGCCGCGCGAGCGGTCGTGGTGGTGCGAAGGGGCTTGCGCACCCAAAGTTGTCAGACTAATCTATCGGACAGGAATAGGATGGACGGTACGGCGCGACGCGGGCGGAAGTGGCGATGAACCCCTCGGGCGAAGTGCAGCGCGTGGCGAACGAAATGCTCGGGCGCATCGTCTCGGGCGCCTATCCCGCAGGCCTCCGCCTCCCGGCCGAGAACGACCTCGCGGCCGCGCTCTCTTGCGGACGGAGCACGGTTCGCGAGGCTCTCCGCCACCTCTCCGGGCTCGGCGTCGTGGCGAGCCGTCGCGGCTCCGGCGCCATGGTGCTCGACTTCCGCCGCGAGGGGACGCCCGCGCTCCTGCCGTCGTACATCCTCGCGGGCCGGTTCGATCGCCCAGTGGGCGTCCTCGCTCGTGAGCTGCTCGGGGTGCGCGTGCTCCTCGCCGCGCAGGCGGTCCGCCTCGCCGCGCGCTACGCCGAGCCCGCCGCGATCGTCGAGGCGCGGGGGATCCTCGCGCGAGCGTCTGGCCTCGCAGGCGATCCCGTGGCGCACGGCAGCAACGAGCTCGACCTCTTCCGCTCCCTCGTCACAGGCAGCGGCATCTGGCCCGCCGTGTGGCTGGCAAACGTCTTCTGGGCGCCCATGCGCGAGCTGCAACGTAACGCTCGCCGGCGCGGTCGGGCACGCCCCGCCGACTACCAGCAGCAGATGGCCCGCCTCCTCGATCTCGATCGAGAAGCGCTACGACGTCGTCGCCGAGGCGCACGTCGTCGCGTGGTTCGAGCGGATCGACGACGGCCTCGTGAGCAATCTCGAGCAGCATCCTCGGCTTCCCGGCGTCATTCCGCGGGCGCCCGGCGGGCCACGTCCGGGCCGGAGCCCCGCGGCTCACGGCGCGCGGCGGAGGGCACAGAGCCGCACGTCCAAGGCCCGAACCAGCAAGCACAGGACGGTGAAACGATGAACGCGATCCCCTGGCTGTTCGCGGCGGTCGCGCTGTCGCTCGCGGTCGTCCTGCTCGTCCGAGGCATCTTCCTCGGCTACCCGCGGCCCCCGCTCCCCGGCGCCATGCTCGAGCGCGAAGGAGCAGGCCATCGTCGCCGCCTGCGCCGACGCGCTCTTCCCGCCGGGCGGGCCCATCCCCGTCTCGGGCACGCAGGCCGGCCTCGTCCGTACATGGATACGCTACCTGCGGGGTCTGCCGCCTGCGCCCAGGCTGCTCGGTCGGCTGCTCTTGCTTTCGGTGGAGCACGGGCCCTGGGTGTTCGGCCCGCGGCGCGCGCGCTTCACGCGGCTCCGGCCCGGGGAGCGCGCGCGGTGCTCCGCCAGATGGCGGGGAGCAGGCTCTACTTCCGCCGCGTCTCGTTCCTTTCGATGCGTACGATGATGACGATGGGCTACCTCGCGGACCCGGCGTCGCGCGCGTGATGCACATCGTCCCCGACCAGGCGCCGTTCGAGCCGCGAGCGGCGACCGCGGGCCCTCCGCCCTTCGGCGGTCGCGAGGGGCATGCGCGTGAAGCTCGCGGTCGCACGACGAGCGGGCCCGCACCAGGGCGTCGAGGTCTTCGCCGACTAGCACGGGGGAGGTCCGCGCCTCGTGCGAGGTGCTGGTCGTCGGCTCGGGTCCGGGCGGCGCCGTCGTCGCCAAGGAGCTCGCGGAGGCCGGCCGCGACGTGATCCTCCTGGAGGAGGGCCCGCCGTTCGGCGCCGCGCGACTTCCGCCAGGAGGCGGGCGAGTCGATGCAACGCACGCTGCGCGAGGGCGGCAGCCGCGCCACGCGGGGCAACGCCTACCTGCCCACCATGCAGGCCATCGCGCTCGGCGGCGGCTCGCTGATCAACTCGGCCATCTGCGCGCGCGCCCCGGCGTTCGTCTTCGACGCGTGGGCCGAGCGCACCGGCGTCGGCCTCACGCCGCGAGGAGCTCGACCCGCACTACGAGCGGGTGGAGCACTTCCTCTTCGTCGAGCCCACCCCGCTCGAGGTCCAGGGCGAGCGCAACCTCCGGTTCAAGCGCGGCTGCGACGCGCTCGGCATCCGGAGCGAGCCGACGCGACGCAACGTCCGCGGCTGCAAGGGCAGCGGCGAGTGCTTCACCGGATGCCGCAACGGGGCGAAGGTCTCCACCGACGTGAGCTACGTCCCCGCGGCGATCCGCGCGGGCGCGCGCGTGCTTCACCAGCGTCCGCGCCGAGCACCTGCTCGTGAGCGGGCGGCGCGCCGTGGGCGTGCGCGGGCGCGTCGATCGAGCCGTTCACCTGGCGCGAGGCCCAGGCCGTCGAGATCGCCGCCGAGGCCGTCGTGCTCGCCGCTGGCATGCATGCCAGACGCCCGTCATCCTGCAGCGGAGCGAGCTCGCGCGCGCCGGCCACGAGGGGCCGGGCGGGTGGGTGGGTAGGGAGCTGCAGCTCCACCCCGGCCTCGCCATCATGGCCATCTACGACGAGCCCATCGACCCGTGGAAGGGCGCGACGCAGGGCTACCACTCGCTCCAGTACCTGGAGGAGCACATCAAGCTCGAGGTGCTCTGGTCGCCGCCGTCGGTCCTCGCCGCGCGCCTCCCCGGCATCGGCCACGACTACCAGCGCTACCTGCTCCAGTACGACCGCATGGCGCCCTTCGACGTGATCATCGCCGCGGAGCGCTCGCGCGGCACGGTCCGGGCGCGCCGCGGCGGGCTGGGATCCGGACATCACCTTCCACTTCGACGACGCAGGACATGGCGCTCATCCAGCGCGGCCTCGGCATCCTCTCGGACATCTGCTGGGCGTCGGGCGCGGTGGGCATCCTGCCCGGGCTCCACGGCGTGCCCGAGCTGATCGAGAGCAAGGCCGACGCCGAGGTCCTGCGCACGCGCAAGCTGGCCGCCGCCGACACCATCTCCGCCGCCAACCACGCCTTCGGCACGACGCGGATGTCGAAGCGGGCCGGAGGACGGCGTGGTCGACGAGTCCGGGCGGTTCCACGACCTCGACAACCTCTACATCGCCGACACGGGCATCTTCCCCGGCAGCCCGGCGGTGAACCCGATGCTCACGTGCATGGCGCTGGCGGACGCGTCGCGCAGCGGGATCGCGGCGCGGTGGTGATGGGCCGGCTTCAGCGGAAGCAGGTCGCCAGAACCGGCCGCCCGCCGAGCGCGTCGAAGAGCCGCTGGCCCTCCCAATCGATGTCGGCGGCCAATCGCGGTGTCCCTTTCCCGGACCCCGGGAAGATGGCATAGACGACGCCGCCGGGGAGCCCCCCGTCCCTCGGGCTCGATGCGATCCCGATGGCGTCGGCGAGCGCGATGGACCCTTCGCCCAGCTTCGCAGGCGGGCCGATGTCGGCGACAATCGCGAAGGCGACGCGGCCGCTCTTGCTGTTCATCACCACCGCGAAATCGCCGAGCTTCACGCCCCAGCCGTCGGTCTCCGGAGGGACCGCGACGTACTGGATCTTGCTCGCGTCGACGTAGCGCGACGGGCTGCGCAGGGGCTTCGTCTTGTCGAAGAGCGCGGTCGTCGAGACGAAGTAGCCGGACGCCGGATCTGCGCGACCCTGGACGACGGGCCTGCCGTCGGGCTTGCCCGTGTCGGTCACGAGCGCCCACCAGCTCCCTGCCCTGCCAGCGTTGACGAGGTCGTCGAGCGCCTTGCCGTCGTCCTTGTGGTAGGCGCGCGGAGCGCCGTGGGCATCGATCAGCATCCCGCTCTTGAAGCCGATCGCCTTGCCGCCGGGGAGCTTCCACACGGCCGTTCCGACCAGCTCGGCGACGAGCTCCTTGTCGCAGACCGGGCCCCCCAGGGCGATCGGCGCCGGCGCGGCTGAGCCCGCGATCGGCGCCGGCGCGGCCGATGTCGCCGCCGACGTCGTGGGCGCATCGGGAGCGCCCGCACACGCGGCGCACCACACGACCATCGACGCCCCCGCCCATGACCAACCTCTCTTCATGGCGACCTCCGTGCTCGGACGGGATCCGAAGACCTCTCGAGCGAGGTTACATCAGTCCGTGTCGTCTGCGGCGGCGCGCTCGCGCCGGACGGAATGGTCTGGGGCGACCGGTCCTTGGTGCTCCTCCGACCTGCCCGCGCCGCTGAAGGACACGCCGGGTGGCGTTGGTCCTTTGCTCGCGCGTTTGCTACAGCACGCCCGGGCTCACGATCACATGACACTCAAGGTTGCCATCGTTGGCTGCGGCAAGATCGCCGACGGCCACATCGAGGAGATCCAGAAGATGCCGGCCGTCGCGCGCGTCGTCGCGGTCGCCGATCTGGAGCTCCTGATGGCCGAGCAGATCGCCACCCGCTACGGCATCCCGGCCTTCTACGACGACCTCGACCACCTCCTCGAGAAGGAGCGGCCCGAAGTCGTCCACATCACGACGCCTCCGCAGTCGCACCTGCGCCTCGCCATCAAGGCCATCGACGCCGGCGCCCACGTCTACGTCGAGAAGCCGCTCACGCCGACCTATGCCGACACGAGGCGCCTCCTCGACCACGTCCGCCGCGCAGGGAAGAAGCTGACCATCGGCTACAGCTTCTACTTCGACCCGCCGATGATGGCCCTGCGCGAGCTCGTGGCCGAGGGCGTCCTGGGCGAGACCGTGCACGTCGAGGCCGCCCTCGGGTACAACCTCGCGGGCCCGTTCGGCAAGGCGATCCTCGGCGACGGCAACCACTGGGTGCACCACCTGCCGGGCAAGCTGTTCCAGAACAACCTCGACCACATCCTCTACAAGCTGCCCGAGTTCCTCCCCGATCCCCGGCCGGAAGGGGCGGTCGAGGCCGATCCGCTCGGCGCGGATCGCGTCCTGGTCTCCGCCTGGATCCGACGATCGTCGCGGTTCGGCGACGCGCGCGACCACATGCTCGACGAGCTGCGCGTCGCGCTGGAGAGCGGCGGGGTCGGCGCATACGCCACGTTCTCCTCGCACGCGAAGCCTGTGGGCCACTACACCCGAGTCTACGGGACGAAGAGCACCGCCTTCGTGGACCATGCCATGCGCACCCTCACCTTCGAGTCGCAGTCGGCGCTCCCCAGCGCGTTCGGGCGGCTCGCGCCGGCGTTCGATCAGGGCGTTCAGTTCCTCCGCGAGGGAGGGAAGAACCTGCTCCGCTTCGCGCGGAGCGACTTCCACTACTTCACGGCGATGAACACCCTCTTCGCCCGCTTCTACGACAGCATCCGGAGCGGCGGCCCGCCGCCAATCGCCTACCGCGACATCCTCCGCGTCGCCGGCTGGATGGACGAGATCTTCCGCCAGGCTCCTCAGGACGGGCGAGTCGCGCAGGCTCCGCAGCACGGGGGGCGAGCGTGAAGGCGCTGGTCACCGGGGCCACCGGCTTCCTCGGCGCCGCGCTCGTCGGCCGCCTCCTCGCGCGCGGGGAGCGGGACGTGCGCTGCCTCGTCCGGACGGGGAGCGATCGCTCCCGCCTGGAGGCGCTCGCGGCGCAGCACCCGGGCGCCGCCGTCGAGCTCTTCGTGGGCTCGCTCTCGTCGAAGGAGAGCGCGGCGGCGGCGATCGAGGGCGTGGGCGTCGTCTACCACCTCGCCGCCTCGCTCGCCGGCGCCCCCGCCGACATGTTCCTGAGCACGGTGGTCACCTCGAAGCACCTGCTCGAGGCCATCGCCGCCGCCCCGAAGGCGCCGAAGGTCGTGCTGACCAGCTCGTTCGGCGTCTATGGCGTCGCCGAGCTGCCGCGCGGCGCGCTCGTCGACGAGTCGACGCCCCTCGAGCGCCACCCCGCGCGGCGCGACGTCTATTCGCAGGCCAAGCTCCGGCAGGAGCGGCTGGTCCGGGAGTACCAGGCGCGGGTCGGCTTCCCCCTCGTCGTGCTGCGCCCCGGCGCGATCTACGGTCGCGGCGGCTCGCGCATGTCCGTGCGCGTCGGGCTGGACATGGCGGGCCTCTTCCTCCACCTCGGGGGCGACAACCTCCTGCCGCTCACATACGTGGACAACTGCGCGGAGGCGATCGCCCTCGCCGGGCAGAGCGACGCGGCCGACGGGCAGGCCTACAACGTCGTGGACGACGATGTGGTCACCGCCTCGGACTACCTGCGCCGCTACCAGCGCGAGGTGAAGAAGCTGAGCGTCGTGCCGGTGCCGTACGCGGCCCTCTCGCTCGGCTCGCGGTTCGTCGTGGGCTACCACCGCTGGTCCAGGGGACAGCTCCCCGCGATCTTCACGCCGTACAAGGTGGCCTCGAGCTGGGGCGGCAACCGCTTCACCAACACGAAGCTGAAGCGTCTGGGCTGGAGGCCGCTGGTCTCCACGGAGGAGGGGCTGCGCCTCGCCTTCGACCACTACAAGGCGCACCCCAAGTAGGCGTCGCCGGCGCTCAGCCCGGGAGCACGACGATCGCCCGCTCTTTCTCCGGGTAGGGCACCACCACGCAGTCGTCGGGCGACCCATCCTCCCAGGCGAAGCAGGCGAAGTCGGTCTCGCCGTCGAGCGCGATCATGGGGTGGTGCCAGACGCCGGGCCGGTAGCTCACGCCCTGCGCAGAGGACGCGACGAAGGCGGCCAGCGTCGCGAGATCCGGCCGGTCGTCGCCGAGCGCCACCATCGCGAGGTAGCGGCGCGCGCTCATGGGGACGAAGAGCTGTGTGGTGGCGGGGTGCTTCTCGAGCAGGGTGACGGCGAAGGGGCCGGCGGGGCGCGGCTGGCAGCGGAAGACGGAGACGTTCAGGGCGGCGCGGCCGGGACGGAGGTCGACGAGCGACGCGAGGTGGTCGAAGCGCCGCGCCGTGCCCTGGTTGGCCGGCTTTCCAGGCTCGCCGCGCGGAGAGGCCATCACCACCTCGCCGTAAGGGGCGTACGCCTCGGCAGTGAGCGGGCGACAAGGGACGAGCATCGTCAGAGCCTTCAGCGGGGGTTTGGGGGCGGAGCCCCCATCGTAAGCTGGCTACCGAGCGGCGGCGCGGGCGGCGCCGAGGGCGCGGAGGGCGCGGCAGACGGTCGGGTCCTGGCAGGGGCCGACGCGGCCGCCGTGCGCCGGCCACGGGATGGCGCGCACCCGGCCGGCGTCGCGGACGTCCGGACCGCGCCAGGGGCCGAGCGCCCGCGTCATCATCGCTTCCCGCTCGGTCGCCGGCGGGAGAGAGAGCTGCACGTTGGGCACGATGCCCGTCTTCTGCACCGGCGAGCCGTCGGGGAGGGAAAAGAGGAGCGTGGTGAGGCGCAGCACGCCGGCGTGGGCGTCGTCGTCGAGGTACTCCTGCGCGCAGCCCTTGCCGTACGTGCGATCGCCGACGACGAGCGCTCGGTGGTAGCTGGCGAGCCCGCCGGCGATCATCTCCGCCGCGCTCGCGGAGTCGCCGTCGACGAGCACCGCGAGCGGGCCGCCGTAGCGCTTGTCCGCCGGGACGTCGGGCGCCCGCTCCACCTCCATCCCCCCGTCGCGGCGGCGCATCGGGAAGAGCGCGACGCCGGGGAGGAAGAGGCCGATCGCGGCGATCGCCCCGTCGGTGGAGCCGCCGCCGTTGGCCCGGAGGTCGAGGACCACGCCCCGCAGGTCCCGCGCGCTCTTGGCGCGGTCGAGCGCGGCGGAGAGGCGGGTGCCGAGGTCGTCGGGGACGTCGTTGATGGGGATGAGGGCGGCGCGCCCCTCGCCGTAGCGGACCATGTTCACGGCCAGCTCCTGCGACGTGTCGGGCGCCGGGATCGGGCGCGTACGAGCGGAGGTGGGAGGGAGAGGCGTCCCCCGGCGCGTCACCGTCGCGCTTGGGCTGCGGCACCCCGAGCTCGAGCGGGACGCCCTTGTGCGCCCGCAGGACGGTGACGGGCGTGAGCGCACCCGGGCGCGCGTCGGAGAGCACCGAGAGCTGCTCGACCTGCTCCACGCTCATCCCGGCGAGGGGCACGCCGTTCACCCGGAGCACGACGTCGCCGTCGGCGAGCGGGGCCAGGGCGCCGCGCTCAATCCGCACGCCGAGCGCGGTGCGGAGGCGGTCGCTCCAGATGCGCGCGGGCGGCTCCGCCTCCAGCGAGAGATCGTAGATCGACAGCTCCTCCTCGAGCGGAGCCCAGGCGCCGTGGGCGTCGAGCTGCGGCACGTAGGCCCGCAGCTCGGCCGCCGTGATCACCCGGCCCCAGGTGTCGGCCGAGAGCACCGGCGCCGCCCGCGCGCGCGCCGCCTCCGCGTAAGGGGCGATGGCCTCGCCGTAAATGGCGCGCAGGAGGCCTGCCTCGCGGCCGAGCTCGCGCGCCAGCTCGTGGGCGCTGCGGGTGACCGTGCCGTCCTCGAAGGGCGTCGACGACGCCACCTTCCACGCCTCGCGCAGGTCGGCGCTCCGCCCCTTCTCCCGACCCTCGCGCTCGCCGCGATCGAACTCGGCGCGAAGCTCGTCCGCCCAGGCGATCATCTCGACGCCGACGGAGCGCGACACGGCGCAGGGCCCCGAGCCCGGCGCCGCCTCCAGCTCCGCCAGGAGCCGCTCGCCGTTCCTACGCAGCAGCGCCCCGACCGGGGCGTCCGGTGCAACGGACCACAATCCGTGCGGGTCGAGCCAGTCGCTGGTGGCCGCGGCAAACTTTGCGGCGTCGACCGGCGGCACCGGGCCGGCCAGCGAGGATCGCGCTTGCTGAACGACCGTTCGGGCGTCGTCGCAGGCGAGCCTCGTCGGGTCTCCGGTGGGCATCGTCAGGCCCCGGTCCAGGGTGTTCACGTCGTCGGAGGGGGGGTCGGCATCCTCGTCCCAGGCGTGGCCTAGCCGCGCGACGGCCGCGGCAATCCCCGCTTTCGCGATGGGCGTCGGCTCCGGCCTCGGTGGACGTACGGACAGGGCCAAGGTGGCCCCTCCGAGGAGGATGCAGCCAATCGAGACGGCGAAGCGCCTTCCCACGCAAAGGAAATACCATGGCCGGGCCAGGGGGGGCTAACTCCGAAGGCGCAAAAGCCGCGAAGCACGCAAAGCTTGCGCTTCCGCAAAGGAAGCTCTTCAACGTTGCGCGATCCAGCCGACCACCCCCGCGAATCCTCGGGGAAATCGAGCGGCACCGGCCCTGCATTGGCGCTGGTTGCCGCGATCGAGCGGCCCGCTGACCGCCTCGGCTCCGCCGAGCTGGCACACGCACCAGGAAAGGCTCGCACGCCTCCGCGGCGAGACCCGACCGGAAGTGGAGGAGGATTGATGACCACGATGCTGGATCGGGTGGATCGCGCGGCGTTCTCCACATACCGCACGCAGCTCGCGAGCCGGACCACCCTGACGCCGGAGGTCGAGCACGACCTCGCCACGCGCTACCGCGCGGGGGACGCCCCGGCGGGGCGCAAGCTCATCGAGGCGTGCCTCCCCTTCGTGATGACCATCGCCCTGGAGTACCGGCGCTGGGGGCTGCCGCTCGAGGACATCGTGCAGGAGGGCAACATCGGCCTGCTGAAGGCGGCCGAGCGCTTCGATCCGAACCGCGGCTGCCGCCTCGCCACGTACGCGGCGTACTGGATCCGCGCCGAGATCCGCGAGTACGTCGCCCGCGGCTACCGCATCGTGCGGCTGGGCTCCTCCAAGAGCGAGCGCCGGGCGCTCCGCATCTATCGCAAGACGCACGAGAAGAACCCCGAGGCCCTCGCCGAGATGAGCGGGCTGACGGCGGAGCGGGCGACCGAGCTGCTCCCGCTCCTCATGGCCCGCGACGTGAGCCTGGAGCGTGCGCCCTCGGACGACGGCAAGGCGCCCGTCGACCGCCTCGCCGACGACGCCCGCTCGCCCGAAGAGGAGGCTTGCCTCGCCGACGAGCGCGCCCGCCTGCAGGCCGCGCTCCGCAAGGTGGTCGCGGAGCTCTCGCCCCGCGAGCGCCGCATCGTGCGCCAGCGCTGGCTCACCGACGAGCCGAAGACGCTCGAGCAGCTCGGCGCCGCCTTCGGGGTGAGCAAGGAGCGCGTGCGCCAGCTCGAGGAGCGGGCCAAGAAGCGGATGCGGGCGCGGCTAGAGGAGATCGTCGGCGAGCCAATCGCCCTCACGGCGTAACCTCAGCGGAAAACCCGGAGCGCCTTCAGCCTCGCGAGGCGCTCCGGGCTCTTCTTGCCGAGGCGCGTCTCCTCGTAGGGCCCGCAGACCGGGCGGTACTCGCAGTAGGTGCAGGCCCCGGGGCCCGGCGCCGCGGGCAGGAACCCTTCCGCCAGCGCGTGGCCGATCGTCTCCGCGACCTGGGCGGCGGCGGCGCGGGCCTCTTCGTCGAGCGGGATCTCGACCTCCTCGAACCCCCCCGCCGACGTGCAGTAATAGAGGCGGCCCGCCTCCACCCTCGCGTCGGGGAAGAGCTTCTCCAGCGCCAGCGCATAGAGGACCGGCTGGAGCGCCTCGCCCCCGGCAATCACGGTCGCGCCCTGCTTCGCGCGCACCTTGCCCGTCTTGTAGTCCGTCGCCCGGAGCGCGCCCGAGGCGCTCGCCTCGACCAGGTCGATCGACCCGCGCAGGTTGATCCCGCACTCGAGCGGCACGGGAGCCACGCGGCTCGCGGGGTCGCGCAGGTACCGCTCGCGAAGGCCGAACGACAGCTCGAAGCGCGACGGGGTCCAGCCCGGTGCGGCGGCGGCGCGGCGGAGCCACTCGCGGAGGTCGGCGCGTACGGAGGCGATGCCGTCCTCCCAGACGCGCTCGATGGCCGGGGAGAGCTCGTCGTGGAAGCGGGCCGCGACGGCGGAGAGCACCTCGTCGAGGCGGGCGCGCGCTGCTTCGACGTTGGCCGGGGTGACGGGGAGCAGGCCCTCGTCCCGGAGCGCGACGTTGAGCTCGTAGAGGGCCTCGTGGACCAGGGAGCCGCGCTGGAGCGGGTCCATCTCCTCGATGGCCTCGGGGCTCTCGCGCGGCGAGAGGCGGTGGATCGCGTGGAGGAGGAACTTGTACGGGCAGGTCGCGAAGGTCTGGAGGGCGGTCGGCGAGAAGCTGCGGGCCGAGAGGGCGTGGCGGTCGAGGGCGGCGCGGGCGCGGCCCGCGGGGTCGACGAGGCCGTCGACTGGCATCCATTTTCGCACGGTCCAGCGGCGGGCCCGGGAGCGGAGAGCGCGGGCCAGGTGGGCGTTGGCGCCGAGCAGGTAGCGCGCGGTCCCGACCGTCTCGGCCTCGGGGAGCTGGAAGAGCCGCTCGAGGAGGGCGAGGTCGTACTCGGCCTCGTCGATGGCCAGCTCCGGCCCGCGGGGCGCCGGCCAGCCGATGCGCGCGCCGGAGGCCTCCTCCGCGCGGCGGGCGAGCTCGGCGAAGCCCGGCAGGGCGCCCTCCGCGGCCCGGATCACCTCGAGGCCGTAGAAGGAAGGCACGCGCGGCCGCGACTGATCGAGGTCGACGCGGGGGTACGACAGGTAGAGCCGGCAGCGCGCGGCGCCGACCGCGACGCGGAGGGCGATGCGCTCGGCGGCGATGCGATCGGCGTTCGTGTCGAGCCCGAGGGGCGCGCGCTCGCGGTCCCGCAGGATGGGCTCCTCGTTCACCTTCTGCGGGAAGAGGCGCTCGGCCACGCCGGGCGCGAAGACCACGTCGAACGAGAGCCCGCGCGCCGACTCCACCGGCGCCACGAAGACGCGCCCGGCCGCGCGCTCCTCGGGCAGGATCACGAGGTCGGTGAGCCGTCGCCCGAGCGTCAGGCGCACCTCCTCCAGATCGACCGGGCCGACGGCCGCCATCGGGCCCAGCTCGGCGAGCACGGCGAGGACGCGATCCGGCCGTCGCAGCGCGCGCGCCGCGAGATAGCCCAGCGAAGACAGCCACTCGCCCCACAGCGCCCGCTGCGGCAGCGTCGCGAGCCCCCGGAGGATCGGCAGCGCGAAGCGGCGCAGCGCGGCGAGGTCGTCGAGGCTCCGGCGGACGCGGACGATCGAGGCGTCGGCGCCCACGTCGAGCGCGACGAGGTCCAGGGTCAGCTTGCGCTCGAGCGCGGCGAGCCGCGCCTCCCATCGATCGAGGCCCCCGATGACCGCCGACTCGACGAGGAGACGCTCCCAGCGCCGCGGGGCGCGGAGCGTGCCGCCCGCCGTGGGCGGAGGCGCCCCACCGGCGGGAGGGTAGGATCGCAGGACCCGAACGTCGTCCTCGGCCACGCCGGACGGCGGCCCGGCGATGCGCGGGGCGCAGCTCCTCGTCCGGGGGAACCCAGCGCTCCGCCGCGGGGGGAGGCTCGGGCGGCCCTCCGTCGTCGTCGGCGTCGGGGACCTGGCCTAGCGAGAGGTACTCGGCGAAGCGCCGCGCCGAGAGCTCCTCGGCGGCGCACGCGAGCAGCGCCACGAAGGCGCGCCCCGCGGGGTCGGGCTGCACCGTCCCGCGCGCGAAGTGCGCGGGGACCGCGGCGCGCCGCAGCGCCTCCTCCAGGTGCGCCCGGTACTGCGCCGGGGCGCGGAGCAGGATGGCCATGCGATCGAAGGGCACGCCGCGCGCCGCCTCCCGGTGCAAGAGGCGCGCGATCTCCACGCACTCGCGGCTCTCGCCCGGGGCCGACAGGACGACCACGTCACGGCCGGCCTCGCCCTCCGGCGCGACCACGCTGGCCGCAGGCGAGGCGCCGTCGGCCAGCGAATCCTCCGAGAAGAGCCGCTCTTGCAAGCTCCGCAAGGTGCCGCCGTCGCCCGCCGCGATGCGCTCCGGCTCGACCCCGAGCGCGGCGCGCAGGCTGTCCACGGAGCGCGCGTCACCCTCGGGGACGAGGGCGAGCGCGTCCGGCGCCCGCCCCGCCAGCGCCGCCACGAGCTCCCGCTCCAGCGCGGCATGAACGGGGACGTCGAGGAGCAGGAT
The DNA here is from genome assembly GCA_963827955.1 of uncultured delta proteobacterium. Lineage (GTDB taxonomy): Bacteria > Myxococcota_A > Polyangia > Polyangiales > Polyangiaceae > CAWHDJ01. Next base: position 320,043 of record CAWHDJ010000021.1, read on the forward strand.
CGGGCGCGCCACGGGCGCTTCGCGGGCGGCGGCGGCGGCGAGCCGGAAGACCAGCGCCCGGTCGGCGAGGCCGGCGCGCTCCATCTCCTCCTCGTAGGCCCGGTGCGCGAGGGCGATCTCCTCGCGCCCGCTGCCGCCCGGGTCGACGCCCGCCAGGCGGATCTCGGCGAGCGTGCGCGAGAGCGCCCGCGAGAGGCCGGGGAAGCCGGCGACCGGGGCGAAGCGGCCAAGCGCGCCCTCGCGCCGCAGGCGATCGACGACGCGGGCGGTCAGCGCCTCAAGCGGCAGGGGGCCCACCGGCGCGAGGCCGCGCGCGGCGAGCGCCGACGCAGCGAGCGACGCCGCCGTGCGGCCGAGGGTGCTCCGGCCCCACCCGAAGCAGGCGCCACGACGCAGCGCGACGAGGCGCGCGATCTCGGCCGGCGCGTCGAGGCTCGCGCCCAGGATGAGCACCTCCTCGCCCCGGGCCCGCCGCTCGAGCCATGCCTGCGCCCGCTCCAGGCGGCGGTCGGCGGCGGGGGAGACGACGAGGGCGCGGGGCACGCAGGCTCGCGTAGCCCATCGCGGCATGGCCCGCAATTCCAGGGCACGCCTGCGAGCTCGCGCTGAAAAGAGGGGCGGGCGCGTCCTTTACGTGCCCGAGCACGCGCAGGTATCCTGCCTCACTCCCCGGAGGCACGTCATGCGGCGAAGTCTAGCTTGGTTCTCGATGTTCATCTCGCTCCCGGTGCTCGTCGGCGGCATCGCGTTCGCCTCGTGCGCACAGGACGAGAGCGCACCGGACACCAAGTGCCCGACGCCCACGCCGACGACGACCTCGACCACGCCGACCGCGGCGGCGCCGCCCGCGAACGAGTGGACCGGCTTCCACGTCGAGGTCCCCCTCGACCCGAAGGACTTCGACCCGCTCGCCAACGGCCTCGTCGGCAGCGACGCCCAGGCCGGCAAGTTCGCGACGGGAAAGGTGCTGAGCCCCGGCATCTTCGTCTCCTCCTCGGCCGACCCGCAGACGCCCTCGCAGGCCGACCTCACCTTCTACTTCGACGACGGGACGAACCCGAAGCGCGTCGTCGCCGTCGCGCCGGCATCGTTCGCGATGGGCAACCTCTTCATCTCCACCGTCGACGTCGCCATGTCCACGATGCAGTCGGAGGAGGCGGCGTCGCCCGGGAGCAGCGAGTCCTGGTACATCGAGCACCGGGTCACCTCGGCGATGGGCGGCAAGCTCTCGTTCGGCGTGAAGGGCAACCTGGGCGCGTTCACCCTCGTCGTCGACGTCACCTCGCCGCACACGGGCCTCACGCCGGCGATGATCGGCAAGCCCGTCGACACGTTCTCGCCGTACGACACGGTGGCCGGCACCGTGTGGTTCCACCTGACGAAGGACGACTTCGACTTCTTCGTCCAGCACGCCTACGGCGCCGGCGCGACGAGCAAGCAGAACTTCAACGACTTCCAGCTCATCCCGCACGACTGGCTGCGCCTCACGGTCGACCCGCACCTCCAGCAGCAGTTCGTCGACGTGAGCTTCGACGTGGTGACGCTGGACAAGAAGCGCGTCCACGTCGCCAACGCGCCGGCCTCCGTGCTCGCGGGCAGCACCTTCCAGAACCTCGTCGACCGCAACATGAGCACGATGCTCGCGCAGGAGGCGGCGAAGGCCGGCTCCTCCACGCCGTGGACGGTGCCGTTCTACTACAACGATCCCAACGGCGGCGGCGTCGTGGAGGTCATCGCCCAGGGCGCGACGGGCGTCTTCGAGATCGCGTACGCGATCGAGTCGCCGCAGAACCCGCTCAAGGACGTGCCCTTCGTCAAGTACGAGCCCGTCAAGATCGAGCCGCCCGACGCCTCCGCCACCGCCTCGTGCCAGGACCTCGGAGATCCGAGCATCAAGCTCGCCCCCGCCGGCACCTTCGACATCACCTTCAGCGCGAGCAGCGTCATCACCCAGAACACCAGCATGCCCCTCGAGGGCACCATCTACTGCAGCGTCTTCCACGCCGATCAGGTCAACATCGGCGGCCCGCTCCCCGGCGCGACGAGCCTGCAGGACTTCAACATCCCCAACGCGGACCTCCGCGCCACGCCCCCGCCCACCTTCACGACGAAGACGTTCTACGACGGCAACTACCAGATCCTCTGCTTCCAGGATCTCGCCGGCAACGGGAACGCGAGCTCCGGGGACCCGGTCACGCTCCCCATCGGCGCCGTCACGATCGCCTGCAACAAGAACCCGGTCGACGTCGAGTTCGCCCTGCTCGACCCGTAGCGGGTGATGGAGACGCGCGTCGCTCGGCTGGAGCGCCTCGTCCCCCTGCTCACGCGCGGGGCTCTGGTCCGCTTGCTCACGCACGCGGTTCCACTGGCGCTCGCGGCGGTGGGGTGCACCTCGTCCGAGGCGCTCTCCCCCGTGCCGCTCGCGGCGGGCCGCGTCGGGGCCAGCATCGCCGTGCTCGCGGACGGCGACGTCGCAGTCGTCGACCCGGATCAGGGCAGCGTGAGCATCCTCGATCCCGGGACGCTGGCGCCGAAGGCCACGATCTCGGTGGGCGACGAGCCGCGCGCCCTGCTCGAGCTCGCCTCCGGCACGATCCTCGTCACGACCCACCGCGGCGGCGAGGTGGTGGCGATCGATCCTCACGCGGGCACCGTGAAGGCGCGCCGCGCCGTCTGCGCGGGGCCCTGGGGGCTCGCCGCGGCGCCCGACGGCGGCTCCGTCGTCGTCGCCTGCGAGTGGGAGGGCAGCGTGGTCCGCATCGACCCGGAGACGCTCGCCCCCACGACGCTCGCGCGCGGGCTCTCCCGCCCGCGCGCCGTCGCCACGCTCGCGGACGAGGTGTGGGCCGCCGGGTTCACAGGCGGCGTGCTCCAGCGGGTGGACGGCGGCGGCGCGGGGCCCGCGATCTCCCTCGTGCCCCGGGCGGCGCCGTACCGGCCCGCGCTCACGCAGATGACGGCCAACCTCGCGAGCGCGGTGCTGCCGGCGTTCGGGCGGCTCTACGTCGCCCACGAGCTGGTGAACCACACCGGCGAGACCTCCGCCGAGAAGGTGGCCGAGGACTACGGATCGGTCGTCGACGGGAACCCCAAGATCAACCCGGCGGTGAGCGCGATCGACGCGAGCTCCGGCCTCGGCCTGGGCGCGAGCGACCCGCCCGCGCTCTACGCCCGGTACGACGGCGGCGCGCGCGCCTTCAACGGCCCCTCCGCGCTCGCGGCGTTCGGCGATCGGTACCTGCTCGTCGCCGACCTCTCGACGGCGGACGTCGCCGTGCTCGACACGACGGCCACCTCGCCGGACGAGCGTGTCGTCGGGAGCTTCGCGGTCGGCGCCGGGCCCTCCGGCGTGGCGGTGGACGCGGCGGGCCGCTTCGCCTTCGTCGACAACGCGCTCGACGGGTCCGTCTCCCGCCTCGACCTGCGCGCCTCCTTCTCCGCCGCCGCCCCGCGCTTCGCCGCCACGCTCACCGCCACCCGCCCGCTCCCCGAGCCGTACTCCTTCGCAGCGCTCGCCGGCCGCCGCCTCTTCCACGACGCGACGAACCCGCACGTCACGCCCTCGGCGGTGGTCGCGTGCAGCACCTGCCACCCGGGCGGCGGCGACGACGGCCTCGTGTGGTTCATCCACACCCCCCAATCCCGCTCAAGCGCCGCCGCACGCCGCACCTCGCGGACGCGCACACGGGGACCGCGCCCTTCCACTGGAACGGCCAGTTCCCGACCATCAACGACCTCGTGCAGTCGACGGTGACCACGCTGATGGCCGGCGACGGGCTCCTCGTCGACGGCGACTCGATCCGCGCCTACATCGACGAGATCGTGAAGCCGCCCCTGCCGCCCGCGGGCGACGCGGCGGCGATCGCGCGCGGGCGCGCCGTCTTCGCGTCGAGCGCCGCGGGCTGCGCGAAGTGCCACGACGGGCCGGACCTCACGGACAACGGCTTCCACGTCGTGCTCGACCCCATGAGCCTGCACGCCGACGACGTGTTCCCCACCGCGAACACCCCGGCCTTGCACGGCCTCTTCGTGCGGGCGCCGTACTTCCACGACGGGCGCGCGGACAGCCTGCGGGACTTGCTGACGCGCCCCGACGCGGCGAAGCACGGCGGGGCGCGGGACCTGTCGGCATCGCAAATCGACGATCTGGTCGCGTACCTCGGGAGCCTCTGACAGCGCGTCGATGATGGAACGACGGAACCGAACCGCGACCGCCAGGGAGCGGGTGCCTGGCTATGGCGGACGTTCCCGGGCACTGGCACCCGCTCCCTGGCGGTCGCGGTTCGGATGTCGTTTCCCTTGCGATCCTCGCGCCCTTGCGGTCCCCTCTCCGTGATGAGACACGCAGGCTGGACCCGTGCCCTCTTCGTCGCCGGATCGATGCTCGGCCCCGCGGTCGCCGTGGTGGCCGTCGCCTGTGGGAGCTCGGGGTCGGGCGGCCACGGCAGCGGTGGCGCGGGGAGTGGAGGTAGCGGGGGCAGCACCGGCACGGGGCACGACGCGGGCACGGGGGGCGGGGCCGGCGGCGGCCATGATGGGGGGCACGACGGAGGCATGAAAGGGCTGACCTGCGGCCAGCTCCTGACATGCGACCAACCGTGCAACTCGGACGCGTGCACCAACGCCTGCTACGGCGAGGCCACCGGGGTGGCGCAGGGGCTCTTCGACGCGCTCACCGACTGCATCAACGAGAACTGCTCCTCGGCCGACGGCGGGCCGTGCGCGTCGCCCAGCTCCGCGGCCTGCTCCACGTGCAACGCGAAGGCCGCCACCGGTCCCTGCATCATGGACCTCGAAGGCTGCGAGAACAACGCCGTCGTCGGGCCGCCGAACGGCGACGCAGGCGCGGTGATGGTCAACACCGACGCAGGCCAGGTCCTCAACTGCGGGCAGCTGATCGCCTGCGAGGGTAGCTGCTCGGGGGATGCGGGAGCATGTGAGGCCGCCTGCGCGGCACAGGCCACGGCGGAAGCGGTGGCCCTCGCGCAGGGCCTTCAGGCCTGCCTTGCGATGGCATGCCCGTCGACGGACGGAGGCCCGTGCGCCACCCCGGGGCTCGTGTGCAACGGGTGCATCGAGCAGGTCGAGCTCGCGCAGCCGGACACCTGCGCCGCCCCCTACGTGGCCTGCAACGGCGATACGAGCAACAACCCGGACGGTGGCGCCTCCCCCACGTCGCTGGCCGACGGCGGCGCCCTCTCCACCATCCTCACCGGCCTCGACCAGTGCGCCAGCACGCTCCTCATCAGCGGCGGCTACCTGTACTTCACGCAGGTCGCCACGGGGGGCCCCGTGCTCCGGTACGCGCTCGATGGCGACGCTGGCTACACCACCGTCGGACCCCCGCAGCCGACCCCGGTGGGCCTGGCGGTCGACGCCAACAACGTCTACGTCTGGAACGCGGGGACGTTCACGCTGGGCTCGAGCACGAACAACGGGGATGGGACCGTCGTCCAGGTGCCGCTGAACGGAGGGCCGGCCATCACCCTGTTCCAGAACATGGAGCTCTTCTACGACGCGACGTACCTCAACGCGATCGCGGTCGACTCCCAGTATGTGTACTGGGTCGCCGGCGCCGTGGGGAACGACGGCGCCATCATGAAGGCTCCCATTGGCGGAGGTGGCCCTGCCCAGACCCTCTTCACGGGTCAATACATCCCCCAGGCGCTGGTGACCGACGGGACGAACGTTTACTGGTCGAACCTCGGGACCTTCGACAGCCAGGGGATCTCCAACGGCGATGGCACGATCTGGCAGGGGTCCGTCAACGGAGGCACGCCGACGCTCCTCGCTTCGAACCAGCCCACGCCTTACGGCATCGCCATCGACGCGACCAATGTCTACTGGGCAAACGTGGGCAAGCTGGGCGGCGACAACCTGCCTGCGCTGAACGCGGGATCGATCATGAAGGCGCCCATCGGCGGCGGCCAGGTCGAGACGATCGCATCTTCGCAAGCGGCACCGTTCGCCATCGTCGTCCAGAACGGGACCATCTACTGGAACCAGTACGGCCTCAACACGCCGGGGTTGATCATGAGCGCACCCACGAACGGGGGGGCGGTCGTTCCCCTGGTGGCGGGCCTGAACGATCCTGGTGACATCGCCGTCAACGGCAACACGATCTTCTGGGCGAACACCGAATCCTCCGCCACCGACGGCTCCATCCTCTCGCTCACGCTGCCCTGACGCGTCGCGGCGCGGGGGATCGGTACCCCGGCGGACGGGATCGCTGGGACGGCGGACGGGATCGCTGGGACGGCGGACGGGATCGCCGGGACGGCGGACGGGATCGACGGGACGGCGGACGGGATCGCTGGGACGGCGGACGGGATCGACGGGACGGCGGACGGGATCGCTGGGACGGCGGACGGGATCGACGGGACGGCGGACGGGATCGCTGGGACGGCGGACGGGATCGCCGGGACGGCGGACGGGATCGCCGGGACGGCGGACGGGATCGACGGGACGGCGGACGGGATCGACGGGGCGGCGGACGGGATCGCCGGGGCGGCGGACGGGATCGACGGGACGGCGGACGGGATCGCTGGGACGGCGGACGGGATCGCCGGGACGGCGGACGGGATCGCTGGGACGGCGGACGGGATCGCTGGGACGGCGGACGGGATCGCTGGGACGGCGGACGGGATCGACGGGGCGGCGGACGGGATGCACGTCCCGGCGGACGCCGCTCAGGTCAGGACGGCCTGAATCGGCGTCCCCCTGTCGGTCACGGCGATCGGCCGCCCCACCCGCGTCTGCACCGTCTCGTCCGGGTCCAGCCCGAGCTGCACGGCCAGGGTCGCGAACAGGTCCGGCACCCGCGTCTTCCCCTCCACCACCTCGTCGCCCGTCGCGTCGGTCTTGCCGTGGGCGACGCCGCCGCGCACGCCTCCGCCCGCGAGCAGGACGCTGTACGCCCTGGGGTGGTGGTCGCGGCCCTCGTTCTCGTTGATGGCGGGGGTGCGGCCGAACTCGCCCATCACGACGACGAGCGTGCGGTCGAGGAGGCGGCGCGCGTCGAGGTCGGCGAGGAGGGCGGCGACCGCCGGGTCGAGCTCCTGGCACAGGGTCTTCGTCCGGTTGAAGTTGTCCTTGTGCGTGTCCCAGCCGTCGAGCTGGACCTCGACGTACTTCACGCCCGCCTCGACGAGGCGCCGCGCGAGCAGGCACCCCCGCCCGAAGTCGCCCTCGCCGTAGGCCTTCCGGGCCGCCTCGGGCTCGGAGGAGAGGTCGAAGGTGCCGAGCCGCGGCGATCGCATGAGCGCGACGGCCTCTGCGTAGACGGCGCGGCGCGCGGCGACCTTGGCGTCGCCGGTCTCGGCGGCGAAGCGGCCCTCCAGGAAGGCGAGCGCCTCGCGCCGCTGGTCGTAACGCGCGACGTCGACGCGGCGCGGCGGCTTCACGTTGGCGGGCGGGGCGCTCGCGTCGGGCACGATGAAGGGCCCGCGCTGGACGCCGAGGAAGCCGCCGCCCGCGCTGGGGCCGGCGATGCTGACGAACGCGGGCAGGTCGGCGCCGGCGTCCGCGCGCCGCGCGCTCACCCAGGCGCCGAAGGCGGGGTGGTCGATCGTGGGGTTCGGGCTGTACCCGGTGTGCGCGAGGAAGCGCGCGCGCTGGTGGTTGCCCTCCACGTTGCTCATCCCGCGCAGCACGGCGAGCCGGTGCGCCTGCTCGGCGAGGCGGGGCAGGTGCTCGGAGAAGAGCACGCCCGGCGCGCGCGTCTCGATGGCGCGGAAAGGGCCGCCGCCCCGCGTGCCCGGCTTGGGGTCGAAGGTGTCGACGTGGCTCGGCCCGCCGTTGAGCCAGAGCACGATGCACGCATCGGCGCGCGCCGGGCGCTTGGCCTCGTCGGCCCGCGCGGCGCGCGCGCCGGAGACGTCCGCGAGCCAGAGCGCGCCGAGCCCCGACGCGGAAGCCTGGAGGAACGATCGTCGATTCATGCCGCGCCTCATCAATCAGTGGTTGAAGTAGAACTCGCTGGAGTTGACGAGGGCCCAGAGCACGTCCTCGAACGCCTGCTGCCGCGAAGTCTCCCGCCGCGGGACGAGCCGCTCGACGCGGGCGAGGCGGCGCTCCCCCGCGAAGGCCTGCTTGGCGGCGTTGCCCTTGCCGCGCGGCGGCGGGGCGATCGGGCCGTCGTCGCGCACCACGTCGCGCGGCGCGCGGACGAAGGCGACCCAGTGCTCGACCTCCTCCGGCGCCGGCGGCCGCGAGAGCGTGCGCAGGTAGAGCGCCCGGACCGCCGCCGCGTCGTCGCTCTCCTTCGAGAGGGTCGCGGCGAGCGCGTCGCCGGGGATCGCGGAGGCGCCGCCGTTCACCAGCCGGCCGTTGAGGAGCATGAGCGCCTGCGGGATCGTGCCCTCGTAGGTGCCGTCGTCGGCCTGCTCGTCGACGTCGAAGAGGAAGCTCACCTGACGGCGGAGCGCGTCGCGGAGGTCGTCGAGGTCGTCGCCGGAGATCCGCTCGAGCACCGGCTCGGCGCCCGTCGCCGCGACGACGCTGTCGAGCAGCTCGTCCGGGTCGAGCGGCTTCAGGGTGTGGCGCGACCACAGCGGGCTCTCGGCGTGCGCGCCGGCAGGGCCCTCGACGGACGCGAGCTGGTACGCCTCCGTGTCGCAGAGGAGCGTGACCAGGCGGCGGACGTCGAAGCGGTGGGCGGCGAAGTCGGCAGCCAGCCGGTCGAGGAGGTCGGGCAGGGCGGCAGGGTTGGACGGGCGCAGGTCGTCGACGGGCTCGACGATGCCGCGGCCGAAGAGGGAGGCCCAGACGCGGTTGACGAAGGCGCGGGCGAACCAGGGGTTCTTCGGGTCAATCATCCAGCGCGCGAGCGCCTGCCGCCGGTTGTCGCTCCTCGAGAAGTCGGTCCCGTCGAGCGCGCCCGGCGCCGCGGCGGCGTAGGGGCTCTTCTCGAGCTTCTTCGGGCCCTGCCGGAGGTACGACGGGCGCCTGGCGTCGCGCACCTCGAGCTCCTTCTTGCTCACCTCGCGATCGACGGGCCGCGCCTGCGTGCGCATGAAGCACGCGGTGAAGCGGCGGAAGTCGGCCTGCGTCCACTTCTCGGTCTTGTGGTCGTGGCACTGGGCGCACTGGATCTGGACGCCGAGGAAGACGCGCGACGTCGTGCCGGCGAGGTCCTCCGGGGCGTCGTTGAAGCGGAGAAGCCAGTTGACCGCGCCGTTGATGCGGGCGTCCTCGTCCTCGCTCGTGTTGCGCCCCGTCGCGGTCACGAGGTCGTAGGCGAAGCGGTCGTACGGCTCGTTCCTGGCGAAGGCGCGGCGTACGAAGTCACGGAAGGCGTCGCGATCGACGACCGGGATCTTCTGCTGGGGACCGAGGAGCAGGCGCTCCCAGACGTTGGCCCAGTGGGCCGCCCAGCGGGGGCTCGCGGTGAGCGCCACCACCGCGGCGTGGCGCTTGTCGGGGGCGCTGTCCTCGAGGAACCTCGTCACGACGGAAGGCGGCGGCACGACGCCGGCGAGGTCCAGCCACGCCCGCCGGAGGAAGCGCGCGTCGTCCACGCGCGGGGCAGGGGTGATGCCCGCGCTCTTCCACGCCGCCTGGAGCGCTTCGTCCACATCGCGCGCGGTGAGCTCGCCGCCCGTCGCCTCGGGCGCCGTCGCAGGCGCCTGCGGCGTGCTCCGGTCTGCACCGTGTGCCCCGTGGAACGCGGCGCGGCCGCACGCGGCGACCACCGCCAGCAGGAGACCGCCCGACAACGCCAGGTACCCCAATCGCTTTCGCATCACGACCCCTCGCCGTCGCCGGCTCAGCACGGCGCGGGCCAACGCGTAAGTGCGCGAATCTCCGCGCCGATGGGGGTGGGCGGCGTCCGGGCCGGCGACAGGTGTCAGCCCTGGATACGCGCCGCGCCGGAGCGCCCGCACCCCCCTGTTCCCATGTGTTCCCATGGGAGGGTTAGCCCGCCGTCTTTCTCGCGGTCCCGGTAGGGACGGCCCTTCGCTGACCCTCATCGGTCAGCTCGGGCCGCCCCCCGGACAGAGCCCGGCGAGCGGATTTCCCGCACCGGGCTCCCACCTCGGGTCGACGGACGCGCGTGGCGTAGGGAAGGCCAGGGATGGTGGATTTTCGGCAACGGAAGTGGAAACCGCCTGGCGAAGGCCGCGAGCTGGGTAGCGTCCCACCGTGCGCGTTGGCTCCGCCGTTGGAGTTGGTCGTGCCAGCTCTGGCGGACGCGCTCGCGGAACGACCCCAGCGCTCGGCTGTTCGTGGGCACGCCGTAGTAGCGGTAGTGCCCTCGAAGCACGCTGGAGAGCCATGCGTGCTGCATCGGGACCGGCTGGTGCCGGCGCCGGCGCATTTGCCCACGTAAACCCTCCAGCTTCGCCTGGCGTTTCTTCCGTGAGGTGCGGCGCTTCAGTTGGAACCCGCCCCGCCGGTCTTGCCCGGCGATGTGCGTGAACCCGAGGAAGTCGAACGTCTCGGGGCGCTTGTGCCCCTCGCGCTCGCATTTCTCGTGGGCGAACCGCCCGAACCGAAGCACCCGGGTCTTGTCCGGGTGCAGCTCCAGGCCGAACTTCGCGAGGCGAGAGGCGAGCGCCTCCCGCATCGCGAGCGCGTCCTGTTCGTGCTGGAAGCCCATCACGAAGTCGTCGGCGTAGCGCACGATGTACACCTCACCGCGCGCGAACCGCTTCCTCCACTGGTGGACCCACAGGTCGAGCGCGTAGTGCAGGTAGATGTTCGCCATGAGCGGGCTCACGTTCCCGCCCTGCGGCGCCCCCTCCTCCACCTCGCGCAGCTCGCCGTCCTCCATGACGCCTGCGTGCAACAGCTTCATCAGCAGCCGCACCATGCGCCGGTCCGCGATCCGGTGCTCGAGGAACTGCTGCATCCATCCGTGGTCGATGGTGTCGAAGAACGACCGGATGTCTGCGTCGAGCACCCAGTTCACCTTCCGGCTGATCGCCTCCGCGAGCGCGTTCAGGGCGTCGTGCTGCGACCGGCCAGGCCGGAAGCCGTACGAGAAGCCCTTGAACGCGGCCTCGAAGATGGGCTCCAGCACCATCCGCACCGCCTGCTGGACGACCTTGTCCTCCAGTGCCGGAATACCGAGCGGACGCGTGCGACCATCACCTTTCGGGATGTGCACGCGCCGCACCGGCTGCGGGTGGTAGCTGCCTCGATGAATGCGGTCCTGAAGGTCGAGCAAGCGCGCATCGAGATGCCCGCCGTACTCGTCCCAGGTGACGCCATCGACGCCCGGAGCCGCCGACCTTCGGAGGCGCTGGTACGCCTCCTTCAGCAACGGCACCTTCAGCGCGCTCAGCAGGTTGTTGAACCGCTCCCCTTCCCTTCCTTGCGCTCGCTGTCCAATCCGCTCCACTTGCGTGGGCGCGCGTCCCCGGTCCTGTGCCCGGCGCGCGTCTCCGTGGGCGGACTTCCCCTCGGCCGCGGCCCGTTCCTCCACCGACTCGACGGGCGTTACCCGCGTCTTCGCCGGCTTCTCCGGTACCATGCCCGCGTCCGACTCCTCGGAGCCCCTGCGGAGTGCGGCCTGCTGGCCTTCCCGCAGCGACCCGCCGTCCACCATCGACGGCGGGTCTCCTCCGAGGTCTCCCGGTTCCCGTGCGTGAGGCATATGTGAGCTTGCCGAACTCCACGACCCCGCGTCAGCAGCAGGTCCAGGTCCACGTTGTTCGGACCCCTGCCATGGCCTTCCGCCTGGTCTGACGGCGTTGGCTTCTGTGCCCGGAATAGGGTGTTTCGAGGCTCTATCGCCCGGCCCGCTCACGCGCCCCCCTACGCTTCGCCTCGTGGGTCGCCCCACGCTGCGCAAGGGTGGGCTTCCCGGGTGGTGGACTCCTCCCGGGGCAGGACTTGCTCGACTCGTTGGTGTCTCCTCATCCAGCTCACCTGCTTCCTCATGCCGGTCTCCCGGCGCATCCAGACCTCACCCCCCCGGCCCCCCTCTCCCTCGAAAATCCGCCTTCGCACCCGAACCAGTGCGGCGAGGGAGAGGGGGGTGACGCAGATGGTTCTCCCCCCTCTCCCTCGCCGTAGTCGATCGGGCAGGCACAACGCTCCCCGAGGGAGAGGGGGGCCGGGGGGGTGAGGTCTGGGGGAAAAGGCGCGCGGCCCGGGGCGCGATCAGTAGAACGTGTACGGCGTGGGCATGAAGAGGAGCGCGAAGAGGACGAGGGAGAGCACCGCGAGCCCCTTGCGCACCGGGGACAGCTCGCCGGGCTCCGTGGGGGGGTGGTCGCGCCCGCCGAAGCGCATGATGAGGCGGATGAGGAAGTACCAGACCAGCCAGAACGAGGCGTTGCCGACGGCCTGGGCCACGCCGTCGAAGTCGTGGTGCGCGAGGAGGGCGGCGCCAGAAGCGCAGCGCGTTGTACGGCGAAGATGACGAGCAGCGAGGCGTGGAGGACGCGGGCGTAGCGGTTCTGCCGGGGGCCGAAGAGGGCGTACGCGATGTGGCCGCCGTCGAGCTGGGCGACGGCGACGAGGTTGAGCATGGTGACGAAGAGGCCGGCCCAGCCGGCGAACGCCATGGGGCTGAGGCTCGACGTCGTAGCCCGCCGGGATGGGGCCGAGGACGATGCGCTTGAGGGCGAGGTAGAGCAGGCACTGCCCCTCCTCGTGCCGTGCTCGCTGCGGGGCACGACCTTCGAATGCAGCGAGGCCCACGATGAGCACGGGGATGGCGACGCAGAGGCCGGCGAGGGGGCCGGAGGCGCCGATGTCGAGGAGGGCGTCGCGCGACCGGATGCGCCCGCGCATGGACGATGACCGCGCCCATCGTGCCGAAGGGGCTGAGGACGCGGGAGGGGGATGAAGTACGGGAGCGAGGCGTCGACGCGGTGGATCCGGGCCGCGATGTAGTGGCCGAACTCGTGCGTGAGGAGGATGGCGAGGAGGGGGACGGCGAAGGTCCAGCCGCTCGGCGAGCGACGTGGAGCACGGGCTTCCAGCCCTGGGTCGGGCACCACCCGTCGCCCCAGACCTCCGGGGAGAGGTAGAGCGCTCCCGTGAGGAACATGGAGACGACCGTCGCCAGGAAGAGGGCGAGGTTGGTCTTCCAGCGGAAGGGCTGGGGGCGCTGGCCTCGTCCGGAAGCTCGGGCGAGGAGGGCTCGTCGAGCGGAGGCGCAGCGCCCGTCGCTCCCGGTGTCTTCAGCGGCCATGCGCGGGTAGTGATACTTCGCCGACACCGCCCGTCGAGCCGAGCCGCGCGAGACCGGGCGGCGCGAACGCCGTGCGAAGCGGCGCGCGCAGCGCGTAGCGCGGTGGACGTCCGTTTTTCGGCGCGGGCGCCACGGCGGCCGGCGCGCCGCGCTGTCACACCGCTTGCAGAACCCGACGGCATGCCTGCTTGGTGGAAGACCGTCTCGCCACCTTCGCGCGCTCGGCCCTCACGGGCGGGGCGGCGACGCTCGTGGATCTCGGGGTGATCGCGTTCGCGGTGGGTGTGCTCGGCGTCTCCCCCGCGGTCGCGAACGTGCCAGCGCTCCTCCTGGGCGCCGTGGTGCAGTTCTTCGGCAACCGGTGCTTCGCGTTCCGGGCCCGCTCGGGGGCGCTCGGGCGGCAGGCGGCGCTCTTCGTGCTCACGGAGGCGGTGACGATGGCGCTCAACGGTGCGCTCTACCACGCCGTCGTGACGCACATGACGCTGGGCACCGGCGGCGCGGTGCTGGCGCGCGCGATCACGACGAACGCGGTCTTCGTGCTGTGGAGCTACCCGGTGTGGAGGCGCATCTTCCAGCCCGCGCCGGCTGTCGCCTGATCCTCGCGCCGGCGGGCTGCCCCCGCGGGCGCCCGTGGCCATCGAGGCTATGCTGCCGGGCGGATGGTCTACCGCGGCCGCTTCGCGCCCTCGCCCACGGGCGATCTGCACCTCGGCAGCGCCGCGACCGCCCTGTTCTGCGCGGCGGCGGCGCGGAGGGCGGGGGGCCGGCTGCTCCTGCGCATGGAGGATCTCGATCGAGGGCGGGTCGTCCCGGGGAAGGATGCGGCCATCCTCGACGACCTGCGCTGGCTCGGCGTGCGCTGGGACGAGGGGCCCGACGTGGGCGGCGAGGCCGCGCCCTACGTGCAGTCGGAGCGTTACGCGCTCTATTCGGCGTCCATCGCCGGGCTCGCGGCCCGCGGGCTCACCTACTACTGCGACTGCTCCAGGGCCGAGATCGCCCGCGTCGCCAGCGCCCCGCACGCCGGCGAAGAGGGGCCGCGCTACCCGGGGACCTGCCGGGCCCAGGGGATGCGCGCCCGATCCTTTCGCCGGTCGCCGGCGGTGCGCCTGGCGGTGCCCGAGGGCGCCGTCGCCGAGGTCGACGACGCCGTGATGGGCAGGATCCTCGAGGACGTGGCCGCCGTGACCGGAGACTTCGTGCTCCAGCGCGGGGACGGTGTGTTCGCCTACCAGCTCGCGGTCGTGGTGGACGACCTCGCGATGGGGGTGACACACGTGGTGCGCGGCGGGGACCTCGCGTCGTCCGCGCCACGGCAGGCGCTGCTCGCTCGGCTGCTCGGGGGCGAGCCGCCCCGCTTCGCGCACATTCCGCTCCTGCTCGGGCCGGACGGGGCCCGGCTCGCCAAGCGGGCGCCCGGGATGACGCTGCGCGATCAGCGCGCGAACGGGCGCGACGGGCCCGAGCTCGCGCGGGCTCTGGCGAGCGCGTACGGGCACCCTCTTCCGGAGGCGGGCGATCCGGTCGACGCGCTGGCCGAGCGCCTGGATTTCCGGCGGCTCAAGGGTCTCCGGGTGGTCGCAGACGAGCGCCTCGCCTGAGGCGCGGTCGCCCCGGTGGGCGGGGCGGCCCGCAATGGGAAACCTGCTACGGTGGTGAGCATGCCGCCACGGAAGGGAGCGCCCTCGCTCGTCGGAGCGACGCTGGGCGGGCGCTACCGGGTGATCCAGCTCCTCGGTACCGGCGGCACCGGCGACGTGTACCTGGCGCAGCGCACGACGCTGCGCGGAGAGGGGCCCCGGCGCCAGGCGATCAAGGTGCTGCGGGGCGAGCACCGCGGCGAGCCCGAGCGGGTGCGGCGGTTCCTCCGGGAAGCGGAGGCGGCCGGGCGCGTGCGTCACCCCAACGTGCTGGAGGTGCTCGAGCCTCCGTTCGAGGCCGATGGGGTCCTCTGCTTCGGGATGGAGCTGCTCGTCGGCCTCGATCTCGCGGACACGCTGGCGTACTCCCGCGCGCTGGGCCCGCCGCGCGCGGTGGGCATCGCGAGCGGGGCCGCCGAAGGGCTCGCGGCCGCGCACGACGCCGGGGTCGTCCACCGGGACGTGAAGCCCGAGAACATCTTCCTGGTGCACGCGGCCGACGGGCGAGAGGCGGTCAAGCTCCTCGACTTCGGCTTCGCGTGGATGCCAGAGGACGGCGACCCGGCGGGCCCGACGGCGGGTGCCGCACCCGAGGGCCCCTCGCGGGCCGCCGTCGCCGTGGGCACGCCCGACTACATGGCCCCCGAGCAGGCCCGGGGCGCGCCGGCCCTCCCCAAGGCCGACGTGTACTCGCTGGGCGTCGTGCTCTACGAGATGCTCGCCGGGCGCGTGCCCTTCTCGGCTCGCCGCCCCTCGGCCGACCGTGCCCAGCCCCCGGTGCCGCCGATCCTCGGGCCAGACGGGGGGCCCCGGGTCTCCCCGGAGCTCGAAGCCGTGGTCGCCTACGCCCTCGCCCGGGACCCTGCCGAGCGTTTCGCCTCGATGTCCGCCTTTCGCCGGGCCCTGCTCTCCACCCCGGAGGCGGGCGGGAGGGGCCTCTAGGCGCCGTGGGGTGCTTGTCGCCTTTGCTCCCCGGCCGGTCCCCTGCTAGACGCGGGAGCAGGGTCGGGCATTTTGCGCCGGCCGAGCTTGGCCGAGCACCAGCTCCCAGAGGGCACGTCAGCGTGCCCTAGACTCGCCGGCTGCCACCGGCACCTGCTCATCACCTTCGCCCCGCGCTGAAACGGGGCCCACGCTCTGTCCGGTTTTGCCATGGGTCGACCGACCCCCTCCATCAACGAAGACTCCGAGCCCTCTTTGGACGATCGCGGCTCCCTTCAAAACGGGGGCCCTCGAGACGGGGGCCCCGCTCCCAAGCCCACCTCGCGGGCCCACGAGGACGCGCCCGTGGCGTCGTCGTCCCACCCGCCCCTGCGCTACAACGTCGTCTTCGACGAGGCGCGCATCGACCCCGATGTCCAGAAGGTGCTGCGCCGGCTCGTCCGCCACGGCCACGAGGCCTACCTCGTGGGCGGCGGCGTCCGGGACCTGCTCCTCGACCGCAGGCCCAAGGACTTCGACGTCGCCACCAGCGCCCGGCCCGAGGAGGTGCGCGAGCTGTTCCGCAACTCGCGCATCATCGGGCGGCGCTTCCGGCTGGTCCACGTGCTCTTCCAGGGCGGCAAGGTCATCGAGACCGCCACGTTCCGCAGGAACCCCAAGGAGGAGTCCGAGGAGCCGAGCCTGGGCAACGGCGAGGAGCTGCTCATCCGCAGCGACAACGTGTTCGGCGAGGCGTCCGAGGACGCGCTCCGCCGCGACTTCACCATCAACGCGCTCTTCTACGACCTCGAGCGGAAGCAGGTGCTCGAACTGGGTCGGCGGGATGGAGGACGTGCGCCGGCGGGTCGTGCACACCATCGGCGATCCCGAGACGCGCTTCCGCGAGGACCCGGTCCGCATCCTGCGCGCGCTCAAGTTCGCGGGCAGGCTCGATCCTGGGATCACGCCCGACGTGTACGACGCCATCGTGTACTGCCGGGAGACGCTGGCCCTGGCCGCGCGCCCCCGCCTGGCAGAGGAGATCCTGCGCCTGCTCCGCGGCGGCCAGGCTCGGCGCACGATTTACCTGGCCTGGGAGACGGGCGTGCTCGACGTGCTCCTGCCCGAGCTCGCCGGGCTGCTCTACGACGACGGCGAGGAGAACGGCCCGGGCCACCGCGTGTGGCGGCAGCTCGACTACATCGATCGGCGCACGGCGGAGGACGGGCCGCTGGACGACACCGTGCTCTGGACGCTGCTCCTGCTGGAGCCGATGAAGGAGGCGTGCGACGGCGTGCGCGATCGCGCGGCCGCGGTGGCCGAGTTCCTCGAGCCGCTCATCGAGCGCGTCGCGATCTCGCGGCGCTACGCGGACGGGATGCGGCGGATCGTGTCCGTGCTGCCGCGGCTCCTCTCCGGGCGGGCCGGCCGCTTCGCGCGCACGGAGATCTTCCAGCTCGCGATCGAGGTCGCCGCGGCCGAGCTGCACTGCGCGCGGTGAGTCCACGGAGGCGGTCGATCGGCTGCGCTCGGTGCCGGCGGGCGCCGGTGGATCCGGGAGCGAAGCGCGGTCGGAGGCGCGACGCAGCGCGCCCGCACGGAGGCGGGGGCCGCGGGGCGCACGACGAGCGGGGGCGGCGCTAGCCGACGAGGGGGATGGACGCGCGCGACGCTCGCTCGAAGACGCTGCTTCGAGCGGTGCCGGTGGCGGTCGTCGCGATGCTCGCGCTCGGGCTCCCCGATCGCGAGCACGCGGCCGAGGCGAGGGAGGAGACACCGGGGCGTGGCGTGGGGGGCCTTCGAGTACGGCGCCCGCGTGCAGGCCCCGAAGAAGTTCCTCGAGCGGCGATCGTTCCTCCACAACGGCCAGCTCGATGGCAAGGCGCACGCCATGGCGCTGCGCTGGCTCGTCGAGCACTACGGCCACGCGGGCAACGCGGCCACCATGCAATTCGGCGGGCAGCCCGCGCTGACGCACGCCAAGATCGTGCGCTTCATGGGGTTGCCCATCTCGATCCACGCCAAGATCGTCCCTGCGCTGGCGGCGGTCGAGAAGCACATCGCGAGCACCTGCACCGGGGGCTCTCGGTACACGCCCAGGGCGATCGGCGGGTTCCGCTCGGCGAACACGTACCGCGGCATCGAGGTGTCCAACCACCTCTTCGGCATCGCCATCGACATCGACCCCAACAAGAACCCGTGCTGCGGCTGCGTCGACCCCTGGCCGACCAACCCGATCTGCAAGAACACCGGCTCCGTCTATCGGCGCACCGCGCTGCCGCGCTGCTGGATCCAGTCGTTCGAGCGCTTCGGGTTCGACTGGCTGGGCCACGACACGCTGGAGGACACGATGCACTTCGAGTTCCTCGGCGATCCCGACCGGATCACCCACTAGCCGCGCGCCGCGACTGCCGGGAGGACGGAGGCCGCGGCTTGCGCGGCCGGCAAGGTAGAGCTACTCCGCCGAGCTCAGCGAATGTCGAACACTCTCCCCCAACGCCCCGCCGCCGCGCTGGTCGCCGTGCAGCTCCCCGGAGTCAGCGACGTCGACCACGAAGCCGACCTCGCCGAGCTCGGCAGGCTCGTGACGACCCTCGGCTACGAGGTCGTCGCCAGGGTTTCTCAGAAGAGGAACACGCTCGCAGCGGCCGCCGTGCTCGGCGAGGGGAAGCTGAAGCGGCTCGCGGAGCTGACCGGGGGCAGCGGCGTGGTGCCGAACGCGGCACCGGCGAAGAAGGACAAGGCGCGGGCGCGCCGCGTCGCCGAGGCCGAGGGATACGCCGTCGAGGACGAGGAAGAGGCCGACGCGGGCACCGGCGCGCCAGGGGACACCGAGGTCCCGACGCGCATGGCCACCATGGTGGTGGTCGATCACGAGATCTCGCCCAGCCAGGCGCGGAACCTGGAGCGCGCGACGGGGGCGGACGTCCTCGACCGTACGGGGGTCATCGTCGAGATCTTCCACCGCCACGCGCAGAGCCGCGAGGCGCGGCTCGAGGTGGAGATCGCGCGCCTCAAGTACGTCGCGCCGCGGCTCCGCGAGTCCGGCGGCGGGGCCGACCGCCAGCGGGGTGGCATCGGAGGGAAGGGCGCGGGCGAGTCCGCGCTCGAGCTCGAATCGGCGGAAGATCCGCGACCGGATCGCCGAGCTGCGCGAGGAGCTCGAGGTGATCCGGAAAGAGCAAGACGTACGACGCGCGCACCGGCGCGACGCGCGACGCGTGGCGCTGGTGGGCTACACCAACGCCGGCAAGTCGTCGCTCATGCGCGCCCTCACGGGCAGCGAAGTGCTGGTGGCGGACAAGCTGTTCGCGACCCTCGACACCACGGTGCGAGCCCTGCACCCCGAGGTGAAGCCACGGGTCCTGGTGTCCGACACCGTCGGGTTCATCAAGAAGCTCCCGCACGACCTCGTGGCCTCGTTCCGCTCGACGCTCGACGAGGCCCTCGAAGCGTCCCTTCTCCTGTATGTCGCCGACGCCTCCGATCCCACGTTCCGGGCGCAGCTCGAGGTGACGCACGCGGTGCTGCGCGAGATCGGCGCGGACGCGGTCCCGTCGCGGCTCCTCCTGAACAAGGTCGATCGCCTCGACGAGCCCACGCGCGTCGCCCTCGCGGCCGAGCTCCCGGACGCGATCATGCTGTCTGCGAAGGACGCGTCGGACGTCGCCGCGCTCCGTCAGACGATCGTCGCGTTCTTCGAGGCCGCGATGGTGGAGGGCGAGCTGCTCGTGCCCTACGCGAAGCAGAACCTCGTCCCGGAGGTGTACGAGGTGGCGCGTGTCACGGCCGAGGAGTGCGACACGTCCGGCCGCAGGCTCAAGGTCCTGGCGCACCCAGCCGCGCTGGCTCGGCTCGAGCGCATGCTGAAGCGCTGAGGCGCGCGACCGGAGCAGAGTCAGCTCGAGGGGTCGCTCCCGCTGTCCGCGGGCGAGCCGCCGGTCTGAGGGAGTCGCGCCGCTCGCCGCTCCTCGACCTCGAGCCCGGCGAGGATGACCGCGCGAAGCCCGTCCGATCGCGTGGGCGTCCGGCCTGGTAGCACGTAGAGCGAAAGGAGCGCGTCGAGACGCGCGATGGTCTCGGGATCCAAGCGCACGGCGACGTGTCCCTTGCGTAGAGCTTTATCGTTAGGTCCAGGCATGGGCGTGGGCGGGCGGCGCGTGCGAGCCGACCACGACGGGCGGCCATCCGCGGACTCCATGAGTGAGAGTATCTGAACGTACGAACAGATTCATTCGAAAAGGACGGGAGCATCGGACATTGTCGGACAGAAAGGCGATGCCGACGTCTTGACAGGCGCCCGCGCGCACGCGGACCCGCATCAGCCGCGGGGATCGTTGCCCGATCCGCCGCTGCTCCGCCGCGCCGCGCGCCGTTCCTCTAAGTCGAGCCCCGCCAGGATCACCGCCCGCAGCCCGTCCGATCGCGTCGCGTCGCGACCCGGCAGCGCGTAGAGCGGCAACAGCGCGTCGAGTCGGGCGATGGTCGCCTCGTCGAGCCGGACGGCGACGTGACCCCGGGGGCGCTGCCTTCCTTTGGATCGCGGCATGCGCGCAGCATGCACCGGGAGATCGGTTATCGTCAACGCAGTGGACGGGTCCGCGGGAGCCTTTCATTGTCGTCAACGCGAATGAATCATGAGAACGCGACGGCGTTGCGCCGGGCGACACGGGTATACGCTGTGCACGACGGTCGTCTCCGAGAACCATGGGACCATGTACCAACGCGGCGCACGTGGTCCGGCGCGAGCTGGGCGCGTGGATCGAAGCCCGGTCGTCGGTGGTCTCGGGCGCTAAATGGCCGAGCGCGATCCTGACACAACGATGGAACCCACGGGCGTGAGCCCGCGGACCGGAGCCTCGCGCGTGAGCGCGGGGACCATGACGTCAGGGGGCTGTGCCGCGGCCTCCGCGTGCTGACGCGTGCGGCTCCGGTCCGCGGGCTCACGCCCGGGGTTCCATACGTTGCTCAGCGGCTCCTTGAACGAGGATCGTGCTCGTTGATTTAGGGGCGCGGCGGCACGCCGGCGTGGAGCGCGTCGTTGAAGCCCAGCGCCAGGGCCTCGATCACCACCATCGTGGTGTGGAGGTAAAGCCCTTGCTTCACCGCGTCTCCGAGCCGCGCCCGCGCCGCTTCGTAGTGCCCCCACGAACCATCCGCGTTCTGCGCGTCGAGCAACCTGCCGAGCGCGCGCTCGTAGATCGGATCCTCGGTGAAGCGGAGGAAGACCGTGCACGTCGAGAAGCTCGGCCGTGAGGTCGACGTCCCCGACGATCCATCCATGTCCCCAGGATCCGTGGGAGCTCTCCGCGCAGGTAATTCCGCTCGCCGGAGCCGAACGGCTCGGCGTCGCGCGTGTCGCCGAAATCGTATGCTGCATATATCTCGTGCGTGACCGCATACACGTCGGCGCGGGAAAGCCCGTCGAGGGCCCGTTTCGCAATGAGCCCCTGCTCCAGGGAGGCGGCGAGCGGGAACGGCTCGTCGAGGCCAAAGTGCTGGTAATAGTGGTGAAACGCGCGCCGCTGGTGGGGACCACGCGAGGCCATGTGCTGGTCGAGGCGGCCCTTCATCGCGGCGATTTCGGCGCGATATCGTCGGACGTCCAGACCCAGGCGGTCGAGCAGGAGCGCTGCGCGCAGGTAGGACGTGGCGTCCTCGTGGAACTCGCGATCATCGATCGCGAGCATGTCGTGATACCGATTCTCGGTGGTGAAGCGGGCGAGCTCTGCGACGCGCGCGAGGATTGCAGGTCGCTCGGTGGGGGGCGAGGCACGCAGGAGGACGGAGTAGGCGTCCAGCGCCTCCACGAGCTTCTTCTTGCCCTTGAGGCCCCGTGCGCGAAGCATCATCGGATCGACGTCGAGGCCGTCGAGGAAGGAGCGCGCACGCGCGATCGCTGCGGTGTAGCGCGCGCGGTTGGCCCGAACGAAATCCTGGAGCACGATGCGGGCGGGATCACGCACGCCGTCGGACGCGGTCCTGGCGGGTGCAGGCGCGCCGGTGGAGCAGGCGACGAGCAGGCAGGCCGCGAGGATGACGGGGCGAGGGCCTTCGGCGCGCACGCGCTGGATAGGGTACCCGAGCCGGCCCCTCGCGCGCATCCCCCGAGCGGAGACCGGGCCGCGACGCTGAGCCTCGCTCACAATTCGCTTGCGTTCGCGCCCGGGCTGCTAGCCTCGCCATGTGGCCGCCCGTCATCCCGAGCCGCGCGCGCGCAAGACCCGAGCCTCCACGGGTGGTCGGCGACGTCCGCGCTGGGAGCTGCGCGCGGCTGCAGGGCTCGCCGACGTGGGTGGGCGCATGCGCGTCATCGCCGCGACCACGCCGGTGAACCTCGAGCGCGAGCTCGACCGCCTCAACCGAGCGTGGCGCATGTCCGGGGCGGCGGTCCCGCAGTTCGCCTACCGGGCACCGCCCGACCACGCCAGGCTCCGCGCTGCCCTCGAGGCCTCCGCGCGCGATCTCGAGGGGATGGGCGCGCTCGGCGAGATCTACGCGGCGAAGGCGCGCGAGCTCGCGCTGGACGCAGAGATCTGCGAGACCGCGGGGACCCCTGCGCTCTGGCAAGCGGCGAGGCGGCGCTACGCCCGTCGCGACGGGTTCGACGTCGCGGCGGACGCGATCGCGGACCAGTGGCTCGCCGAGCCGTCCCGCGAGGAGAGCACGCCGCACCCCGATGCGGTTCCCGAGGTTCGCAGCGACGACGAGCGCTCCCCCGCTTCGCTGGTGAGCCGCCTCGCGCAGGAGATCGGGCGGCGCCAGTTGCCTCTTCGCGTCCTGGTGAAGGACAACCTGGCATCCCTCGCCGCGACGGGGGACGGCTTCGTGCAGGTAGTGACGGGGCGCATGCTCACGCGGCGCGACGTGGAGCGCACGGTGCTCCACGAGATCGTCGGGCACGTCGAGCCCGCCGTCCGGGCGGCGTCGGCGCACCTCGGCATCTTCGCGATTGGGACGGCGCGCGGGTCGGACGACCAGGAGGGCCGCGCCCTCGCCCTCGAGCGCGCCGCCGGCTTCCTCGACGTCGGCCGCCGCCGCGAGATCGCGCTCCGGCACGTCGCAGCCCGCGTGCTCGAAGCGCGCGCCGAGTTCGTCGACACCGTGCGCGTGCTCCTCGACCGCGGCGCGCCCCTCGAAGCGGCGCTGCGCATCTCCGCCCGCGCGCACCGCGGCGGCGGGCTCGGGCGGGAGGTCGTGTACCTCCCGGCGCTCCTGCGCGTCGAAGCGGCGGTGGCCGCCGACGCCGCCATGGATGGCGTGCTCGCGGCCGGCCGAGTCGCCGTCGACGCGGTCCCCGCGCTTCGCCCCTTCGTGCCGTGATCGCGGTGGGCCCGCGAGCGGCCCCAACCGCGCGCCGGCGGAGACGGCCCGGAGCTAAATCAACGAGCACGATCCTCGTTCAAGGAGCCGCTGAGCAACGTATGGAACCCCGGGCGTGAGCCCGCGGACCGGAGCCGCACGCGTCAGCACGCGGAGGCCGCGGCACAGCCCCCTGACGTCATGGTCCCCGCGCTCACGCGCGAGGCTCCGGTCCGCGGGCTCACGCCCGTGGGTTCCATCGTTGTGTCAGGATCGCGCTCGGCCATTTAGAGCAGGTTCGCCGCCAGCTCGGCGAGGTCGCTCCGCTCGCCCTTGGCCAGGACGACGTGGCCCGCGATCCGCTCGCGCTTGAAGCGGTCGGCCACCACGCTGAGCCCGTTGGACGCGAGGTCGACGTAGGGGTTGTCGATCTGGTGCGGGTCGCCCGTGAGCACGATCTTGGTGCCCTCGCCGCAGCGCGTGATGATCGTCTTCACCTCGTGCGGGGTGAGGTTCTGCGCCTCGTCGACGATGAGGTACTGGTGCGGCAGGCTGCGCCCTCGGATGTACGTGAGCGGCTCGACCTGGATCGTCCCGCTCTCCAGGAGCTCGAGGAAGCCGCGGTCGTGCCGCGTCGACTTGCTCGGGTTGTTGGTGAAGAGCAGCTCGAGGTTGTCGAAGATTGGCTGCATCCACGGGTTGAGCTTCTCGTCGACGTCGCCGGGGAGGAAGCCGAGGTCGCGCCCGAGCGGCATGATCGGCCGGCTCACCAGGAGCCGCGAGTACGCGTTGTCCTCCGTCGTGCGCTTGAGGCCGGCGGCCAGGGCGAGGAGCGTCTTGCCTGTGCCCGCCTTGCCGATGAGCGTGACGAGCCGGACCGAGTCGTCGAGGAGCAAGTCGAGCGCGAACGCCTGCTCCTTGTTGCGCGGGCGCACCCCCATGACCCCCTCGCGCCCCACGCGCAGCGCGACGATCTCGCCCTTGCCGAAGTCGTAGCGGCCGAGCGCGGTGTGGCCGGGCGCGCCTGCGTCCCGGAGCATCAGGCACGCGTTGGGGTAGAGCGCGGAGAGCGCCGGCGGCGTGATGCGGCCGTTCTGGAAGAAGGCGTCGACGTCGGCGCCGGGCACCTCCACGTCCAGCACCGAGTGCTCGAGCTCCGGGTCCTTGACCCGCTGGTTCTCGTAGGTCTCGGCCGTCACGCCGAGCGCGTCGGCGCGGATGCGCAGGTTCGTGTCCATCGTCACGAAGATCGTCGGCTTCGAGGTGTCGCGGTCGCGCACGTCGATGGCCGTCTGGAGGATGGCGAGATCCTGCGAGCTCGACTCCAGGCCCACCAGCGCGTCCGGCCGGTGCTCCGGGATGGCGATGCGCAGCGAGCCGCCCTGCTCGAGCGACACGCCCTTCGCCAGCGAGGTGCCGCCGTCGCGGCGCAGCTCGTCCAGGAGGCGCGCGATGGTGCGGGCGTTGCGGCCGCGCTCCGAGCCCTCGCGCTTGAACTGGTCGATCTCCTCGATGGCGAAGATCGGGATGATGAGATCGTTGTCCTCGAACTTGAAGATGGCGTGGGGGTCGTGGAGCAGGACGTTCGCGTCGAGGACGTAGTTCTTCTTCATGGGGTGGGGTGAGCCTTCGCGTGGGCCGTAGCCTCGGCCGTGCGCGAGGTCAACGGTGCCGCGGAACGCCTGGCGGCTGCATCGGCGCGCTCGCCTTGCGCGGCCGCGCGAGTCGGGGCACTCTCCGCCCACTCCATGCCCCGCACGCTGCGCCTCGCAATCCTCGGACCCGCTGCCCTCGCCGCGCTCGCCGCCACCGGCTGCACCACGCTGGCGACCTCGCCCGGCTGGGTCGGTGGTCCCCTCGCGGAGGAGGCCCCCGTCCGCATCGCCGCCCAGGAGGCCAAGGAGGACCAGGAGCGCCGCCTGATTGCGAGTCAGCCCGCCCAGGTGGGCTGCAAGCACATCCTGATCATGCACGCCGGGTCGGCCTCCAAGCCGGAGGGCGTCAAGCGCTCCCGCGAGGAGGCGCGGCAGCGCGCGCAGGAGGTGCTGCTCAAGATCCGCGGCGGCGCGAGCTTCGAGGAGATGGTGCGGGAGTACACCGACGAGCCCGGCGGCGCCGAGCGCGGCGGCGACCTCGGCGTCTTCGACCGAGGCACCATGGTCAAGCCGTTCGCCGACGCCGCGTTCGCCCTCAAGGTCGGCGAGGTGAGCGAGGTCGTCGAGACCAAGTACGGCTTCCACATCATCAAGCGCGTGCAGTAGCCCGCGCCGGACGCGCCCTCGGCGTCGCCGACCCAGGGAGCGGGCCCCTCCGTCACGGTCACGGAGGGGCCTCGTGCGCGTCGCCGGTCAGCCGCCGTCGCCGGAGTCTGCCCCGGCGTCGGTGGTAGCGCCGCCCGTCCCGCTGCCGCCGGTGCCCGTGCCCGTGCTGCTGCTGCTGCTGCTGCTGGACGTCGCGCTGCTGCTCGACGCGGCCTTCGACCCACCCGTGCCGCTGCCGCCCGTGCCGCTGCCGCCCGTGCCTGCACCGCCGTCGGGCGTCGCGCTGCCGAGCGGGAAGTTGGTGGCCAGGCACTGCGGCCCGTACGTCGTCTGGGTGCACGAGGTCCCCTTCTGCATCGCGCAGTCGGAGTCGCCGTTCGGGCAGGCGGTGGTGCCCAGGCAGTAGCCGTTGGGGACCGTGTTGGGCCCGGTGCCCGTGAGGTTCAGGATGGGGAGGCACCAGAAGTTCGGGAGCTGGCAGTCGTCCTGCTTCGAGCAAGCCGGCGCGCAGAACCCGTAGTCGCCGGCGCCGTTGCTGGTGGCCGGGTCGCTGGTCGCCGGAGCGAAGATGCAGATGCCCTTCGTCAAGCCGCCGCAGGAAGGCGTCTGCAGGTAGTTCGCGTCACCACCGAGGACGCAGATGGGGCTGCACTCCGTCGCCTGGGTGCCGCCGTCGGGCCCGACGAAGCTGATGCACTGGCCGGCGCACGTACTGGTCATCGCGGTCGGATTGCACTGCGCGCCGGTGGGGTCGCCGGTGTGCGGCATGTCCACGCACACGCCGGCCAGGGGGTCGCACTTGAGCCCCGTCGGGCACTCCGAGTCACTTCCGCAGGAGGGCAGGCAGCCGTCGATGGTTCCTTCCTGGTCGAGCGGATAGCAGACGAGGTCGTCGTGCTCGTTGCACTTGTTGTCCATGGAGAACGGATTGTTGATGCTCGTGAGCCCCGGCCCGATGGTGCAGCCCAGCACGCAGAGCCCCATATTGCCCGTGCTGTCCATGACGCAGTGGCTGTTGGCTCCGGGGCAGTTGTTGTCCGAGGTACAGCTCTTGGAACAGTAGCCGTTCGCGGGCCCGCCCCCGAACACGGGGTCGTTGTCCGATGCCGTGATGCACGAGAGGCCGGACCCGCAGTCGCTGTCCGACGCGCACGCGAGGCCGAGGTTGCCAGTCCCCCCGCCGCCGGCGCCCGTGGCGACCACGGAGGAGACGGCGGTGGTGCTCGACGCGGCCTGGGTCGACGAGGCGGCGCTCCCACCTGAGCCCGACGACGTGCTCGCGGACGTCGGGTTGTTGCCCCCGGAGCTGCACGCCCACACCTGCGCCATTACGAGCCCGAACCCGAAGAACATCCATCGAAGCCGTCGAGAAGTCATCACTTGCCTCCGCGCGCAGTCGCGCACCTTTGCCCCGAGCGAACCGCGGGAAACACCCTTCTGTCAAGTATCTCGACGTCCGGGCGGGCTTCCACACCGTGCGCTCCTTTCCCGTGGACAACCCCACCCGCCCTGGCATCTCCTCCCCGCATGCACCGCATTGCCCTCGCCTTCCCCGTCGTCTTCGCCCTCGGCTGCGGCGCCTCCGCTCCGCCTCCCGCAGCCGCGCCCGAGCCGGGCGGATCCCCTGCCGCGACGGGCACCTCCTCCGCGGCGCCCGCCTCCGCAGCCCCCGGGGCCTCAGTCCCCGCTGCCCCGGCGGCGGCCGCCGACAAGGGTCCCGCGGATGCGAGCGGGTCGGTCGGCAAGGCCACGGCGGTGGACGCGCCCATCAACACCAAGATTCGCAGGACGAGGTGCTCGCTGCGGTGCAGAAGAGCTCCGACGCCTTCTTCGCCTGCTACTCGCTCGGCGCCGGCGGCAAGAAGAAGGACTACCGCGCCAAGGTCACCATCAAGGCCACCGTCAGCCCCACCGGCGCGGTGAACGCGGTCGAGATCCTGAGCAGCACGACCAAGAGCGCGAAGGTCGACGCGTGCGTGGGCGAGGCGTTCAAGAAGCTCACGTTCAACCGACCCCAGGGCAGCGGCGCCACCGTCTTCACCTTCCCGCTGAGCTTCGACGGGATGGCCCAGACGCAGTGAACGGCGCGCCGCGGGGCCGCCTGACGGAGGCCGCGGGCACCGTGTCGGCGCGCGCGAGGTAGAGCGCCTCGTAGCGCGAAGCCATCACGGCCGTGGTGAACCGCTCGCGCGCACGCCGCGCGCACGCCCGGCGGTCGAACCCGGCGAGCCCGGCGGCGAGCCGCCCCAGCGCCTCCACGTCGTCCACCGGCGCCAGGAAGCCGGTCACGCCCTCGTCGACGATCTCCGGGAAGGACCCGCGCGGGAACCCGAGCACCGGCGTGCCACACAGCATCGCCTCCACCGCGACGAGCCCGAACGGCTCCTCCCACAGGAGCGGGCAGCAGCACCGCCCGCGCGCCGCGGAGCAGCGCCACCTTCCGCACCGGCCCGACCTCGCCGACCTCGTCCACACCCGGCCCGCGCAGCCTCGGCGCCACCTCGTCGGCGAAGTAGCACGCATCCTCCGGGTGCACCCGCCCGGCCAGCTTCAGCGGCATCCCCGCCGCCCTCGCCGCGTCGATGGCGAGGTGCGTGCCCTTCTCGTGCGCGTAGCGGCCGAGGTGGAGCAGGTAACCCTCGTCGTGGTCGCTCGGAGGGTAGCGGTCGGCGCGGAGCCCGTGGTGGATGACCACCGCGTCCTCGAGCGCGATCTCCAGCTCGAGCTGCCGCCGGCTGATCGCGACGAACGTGGCGCGGTGGTGTTCGGCGTAGAGGCGGGACATGCCGCGGGATGCGGCCGTTGTGCAGCGTGTAGACGACCGGGGCCTCGACGTAGCGTGCGAAGGGCAGGCCGACCGGGCTGTTGATGTGCACCACGTCGAAGTCGTCCTTCGCGATCTCCTCGACGGCCCAGGCCATGTGGCTCAGGTCGTCGTACGGGCTCGGCGGCCACTCGGCGTGCGCGTAGAGCCAGCGCTTCTCGCAGGGCGCCGATGAGTCGCCCGTCGTGAAGAGCGTGACCTCGTGCCCGCGGGCGGTGAGCCCCTCCGCGAGGTCGTAGCAGAAGAGCTCGGTGCCGCCGTAGCCGGCGGGCGGGACGCGGATGAACGGTGTGGAGACGATGGCGATGCGCATGCCGAGATTGCCCGTCGGGCCCGAAGGGCGCTCGATACACGTGCCGTGCCGCGTCTGTCAGGGGCGCTCCAGGTACACGTCGAAATCCTCGATCTTGGTGGCGAGCTGGTACTTTCGCGCCAGCGAAGATCGGACAGCGCCCAGAAGCCGCGGAGCGTGTCGGCCGAGTCGATCGCGTCGCCCGTGACCATCGGGAACACGTCGCGGTGCTCCACGACGATGGCCGCCGGCCGTCCGGCCTCGAGGTCGCGCATGAGCACCTCGCGCTCCTTGTCCTTGGCCCAGGCCACGCGCTGCGGCACGTCGTACAGGTAGCGCGTGGCCGGCGTCCGGTCGGCCATGTCGTAGATCACGGGCTCGAACCCCCACACGAAGACCTTCCGGTCCGCCGCCGTGTGCGCGGCGAGGTACGCCGCCACCTCGCGGTTCGCGGACGCGCTCACGTCGGCCACGGACGCGAGCTTGTCGAGCGCGGCCTGGTCGCGCGGCGACCTCCGGTACGCGGCGATGCGCTCCTGGCAGCGGACGAGGAACGAGTGCTCCAGATCCTTGGTCGCGGTCCTGCCGAACGCGGAGAGCCCGATGCACGCGAGGAACGCGGCCACGCCGGCCGGCCCGCGCGGGGCGAGGCGCTCCCAGAGGCGGTGGAAGCCGAGCCCCGCGAGCATCGCCGTGAGCGGCCACGTGGCGCCGTAGTGGTAGGGGAAGAACTTCCCCTGCATCGTCACGCCGACCACGTGCACCGCGATGACGGCCCCGATCACCCCGACTCCGAAGCGCTCGCGCGGTGACCGCGGGAACCCGAGGCAGAGGAGGAATCCCACGGTCGCGACGCTGCAATAGGTACAGAGCCACTCCGTGAATCCCCAGTAGAACATCCCGCCGTACGTCTCGCCCACCCACGAGAGACGCGTGTAATGGGGCGTGAAGACGAAGAGCACCTCGTACAGGCTCCGGAGGGCGCCTCGCGCGGCGAACCACGCGAGGCAGATCACGAAGGGCGAGGCCCCGCCGGTCAGGATCAGGAGGCCGGGGCGGAGAGCGGCGCGCAGGGCGGCGTTGAAGCCGGTGCCCGATGCAGTACGACGGCGGAGGACGCGCAGGCCCAGGGCGACGGCGACGACGGCGCCCGCGCCGGCGAGCGGGGGCTTGAGCAGGCCGGCGAAGCCGAAGAGCGCGCCCGCCGCGAAGAGGCGCCGCGTCATCGCGGGCGCGTCCGCACCCTCCGCGGCGCCCTCCTCCCGCACCATGGGCCCGAGCACCGCGAGCCCGAAGATCGTCGCCATCCCGCCGAACGACTCGGGCTGCGCGGTGTGCCAGAAGTCGAGCTGCGCGTGCACCAGCACCGCGATCGCGCCGGCGAGCCACCCCACCCGCGGCGCCCCCCACCACTCCCGGGCCATCCGCACCATCGCGGCCACCATCGCGACGAGCCCGGCCACCTCGACGACCCGGATCCCCACCTGCCGCGAGCCGAAGAAGACCCGGGTCACCGCATAGACGAGGAAGATGCCCGGTGGCTTGAAATCCCAGGCATCCCTGTACGGCATTCCGCCGGAGAGCACGCTGCGCGCGACCATCGCGTAGATTCCCTGGTCGCGCCCGTAGTCGAACGTGAGGATTTGCAGGAGCAGAAAGCCAATGACGCCCACGCACACGGTCCTGAGCACGTGGTCAGCCCACTGCGGCTGTGTGGGCCCTTTCGCCACCGGCTGGGCCGGGGGGTATGGGGGGTCTCCCCCCATCGTGACCGCGAAGCCCCGCTCGCGACGCGGTGCGGCGCTCACCGCATCCTGCGCTGCGGCATGGGAAGGCGCGTCACCGAGTTCAGCCGAGTTGGGCACGCGGCCTCTTCTATATCGAAGCCCGCGTGACAGGAAGCTGACAGAGGCGTGGACGCCCCGCCCTTATCCTGAGGCGTCGTGGATATCGCCGTCCTCGTGAATCTCCGCGCTCGACGCGGCAGCCTGCGGGTCGCCCGCACCTGCCGCGAAGCCCTCCCCGACGCGCACGTGATGGAGTCGCGGACCCTCGACGACGCGCTCGGGTTCGCGAAGCACGTCTCCGCAAACCCGCCGTCGCTCATCCTCTCGGCCGGCGGCGACGGCACGGCGATCGCCCTCCTCAACGTCATGCGTGCCTCCGCGCGCGAGGGCCAC
The DNA here is from genome assembly GCA_963827955.1 of uncultured delta proteobacterium. Lineage (GTDB taxonomy): Bacteria > Myxococcota_A > Polyangia > Polyangiales > Polyangiaceae > CAWHDJ01. The sequence continues at coordinate 350,613 of CAWHDJ010000021.1, forward strand.
GGCCCCTCCCTCGACGCCCTCCGCCTCGGCCTCTTGCCCCTCGGCACCGGCAACGGCTGGGCGAACGCGACGGGCGCCCCGCGCTGGCGCACCGCCGTCACGCGCCTCGGCCACCTCGCCCACCGCGGCGGCCCGCTCCCTCTGCGCCGCTTCGATTCTCGTCGAGGTCGGCGGCACCGTCGCCCCCTTCGCCGGCACGGGCTGGGACGCCGAGATCATCGACGACTTCCACGCGCAGAAGGATGGCTTCGGCTTCCTCCCCAAGAACGCGCGCAACGGCCTCCGCGGCTACATGCACGGCCTCTTCACGCGCACCATCCCCCGCCACCTCACGCTTCCGCAGGTGGAGGTCGAGGTCGTCAACACCGGCGCCGACGCCATGACCGTCGACGACGACGGCCGCCCCATCCGCCTCCCCGGCGGGGCGCACGGCGCCGTGCTCTACCGCGGCCCCACCAGCGTCTGCGCCGCCGCCACCACGGCCGAGTGGGGCTTCGGCTTCCGCGCCTTCCCCTTCGCCGGCGTCGTCCCGCGCCGCTTCTGCTTCCGCATCTACAGCGGCCACGCCCTCGAGGCGACGCTGCGCATGGGCCAGCTCTGGCGCGGCGCGCACCCGGTGCCGAAGATGCACACGTGGCTGCTCACGAGCTGCAAGGCCACGTTCTCGCGGCCCGTGCCCTTCCAGATGGGCGGCGACCGCGTGGGGGTGCGGAGCGAGATCGACTACGGGCTCGCGCCGGAGCAGGTGAGCGTGCTGGACTGGCGGGCGATCGGGAGCGCCTAGGGAAGCATCGCGCAACTGTTGCCAAGAACGAGCCAGGTGGCTCGGTAAACGAGCCAGGTGGCTCGGTGAACGAGCCAGGTGGCTCGGTGAACGAGCCAGGTGGCTCGGTGAACGAGCCAGGTGGCTCGGTGAATGAGCCAGGTGGCTCGGTGAATGAGCCAGGTGGCTTGGTGAACGAGCCAACTGGCTCCGGGAATGCGAGCCCAGCTCAGCGCTCGCCGGCCGCGCCCTTCGGCTCCGCGACGACCAGCTCCTCGACCGTCGTGTCCAGCTCCACGGCGATCTTGTGGAGCGTGCCGAGGGTGACGTTCTGCTCGCCCCGCTCGATGCGGCTGACGTTCGTGGGCCGCACGCCGAGCCGCTCCGCGAGCACCTTCTGCGAGAGGCCAAGCTCTTGCCGGCGGCGCACGATCCGCATGCCGATGCGGCTGAGCAGAAGTTCCAGTTCGTCGGCCAAATTTGTCTTGCTGTAGGAAACAGTGAGCGTATAAGTGGATTCACGATGGCTGGGGACGTGCGCCTACAGGCGCGACGCGGACCCATGCCAAAGCGCCGCCTGAGCGAGTTGCACGCTCGCCCAGGCAGCTCGTCGAAACCCCATACACAGTGAGGTCCCGACATGACCGAGGTACATCAGCGCCTACCCGGGCGCAAAGGCCGCGATCCATCCCTTGCCATCCGCAGCCTCGAAGCCTTCGTGACGGCAGCCAGGGTCCTGCTCGAAACGTGGGACCCCATCCTCGACGGCACCGCGTACCCACCCACGCTTCCCGACTTCAACGACTTCATCCACGACCTCGCGGACTGGCTCGACTCCATCCACGAACGCGCCGAGGTCCAGGCCAGCGACGTCGAGCCCCTCGACTTCGCCGACCCCGAGGTGCTCCACGAGTGGCTCCGCGCCCTCGGCTGCACCTTCGACGACCTCCTCGCCGCCGCCGACGACGCCACGCGCCCCCTCGCCCGCCGCGAGCTGGGCCGCGCCACCGCGCGCTGCAAGGTCCTCGAATCCCGCCGCGCCCTGCGAGCCCTCATCGAGTCCGCGACCCGCGGAGCCCCTGCGGTCCCGGAGGCGCGCTCCGGCACGTAGCGCTGCGGCATCACCCGGCGTGGGTTCCAGCTCGGGCGCCCCTCGCTCCCCCGTCCCCATGGGCGTCAACCTACGCTAGGGACTTTCAATCCTAACCGCGCCCGGAGCGTCCCGCCGAAGGCGGGACGCGGAGGAAGCGGGGGCCGCTGGTTCGTACGACGCGCCGTTGAGCAGACCTGCGGCCCCCGCTTCCTCCGCGAGCTGCCGTAAACGGCAGCTCGCTCCGGGCGCGGTTAGGATTGAAAGCCCACGGCGCAGGTTGACGCGCATGGGGCCGGGGGGTGAGGGCCCACGCGCAGATCACCGCCCCAGCAGCCAGAACCCGCCCGCCACGCTGAGCGCCAGCACGGCGAGCGCCAGCAGCACCACGACCGAGTCCATCGCGCTCCACCCCCCGCCCTCCCCGCTCGCGCGCTTCTTCGCGCCGCGCTCGGGGGCGCGCTCCACGGCGCCTGCCGGCGCAGGCGTGGGCGTGGGCTCGGGAGCCGGTGCGTCGGCGGCGGGCTCCTCGACCGCGCGCTTCGGGGGCTCGGGGACCTCGCCGTCGGGCATGCGCTCGTCGGGGCTGCGTTCGAGCTCGGCGAGGGCTTCGGCGGCGGGGTACTCGAAGTCGAGGTGGGCCTGGCCGACGGTGAGGACCTGGCCGGGCTTCCAGAGGGCCTCGCGCGTGCCGAGCTGCTGGTCGTCGAGGTACGTGCCCGTGGGGGAGCCGCAATCCTGCACGGCGATGGCGTCGCCGCGGCGGGAGAGGCGGGCGTGCTGGCGCGCGATGGTGGGGTGGTCGACGGGCAGGTCGGAGCCGGGGAGGCGGCCGACGACGTAGGATTGGACGGGGTCGGCGAGGGTGAGGGAGGCGCCGGCGGCAGGGCCTTCGACGATGGTGACGCGGGGATCGGGGTCCTCGCCCTGAGAGGCGAGGCCGCGCGCGACGAGGGCGAGCGCGAGCTCCTTCGCGGCGGCCGCGGTGCTGCCCTTCACCATCGCGGGCTCGAAGCGAAGCTCGATCCAGACGCGGCCGAGGCGCACGCGCTCGCCGGAGCGGACGGCGCGCGGGGTCTGCGGCGGGAGGCGGACGTGGTCGAGGAAGGTGCCGTTCTGGCTGTTCTCGTCGAGGACGATGTACTCGCCTCCGCGCTGGCGCAGGGAGGCGTGGCGGTGGCTGACGCTGGGGTCGGGGAGGCGGACGTCGCAGCCTTCGCCGCGGCCGAACACGATACGGGGCGCATCCAGCGTCATCGTGAGCGGGGCGCCGGCCTGGGCCGGCTCCTCGCCTGACAACACCACGATCGTTACAGCCATCTCGTCACGAAATCAGGCGAGGGACCTCCGCAGCCGCTCGGTCACGTTGCCGAGCTGGCGCACGGCGCCCTCCTGGAGCCGGGCGCTCTCCTCGATCCGCCGGGCCGCGTCGATGAGCTGCTCGCCGCCGCGCATCTGCGTGCGCTGCGAGCTGTTGAGGTTGTTCACCATGTTCGAGATCTGCTCGATCGCGGTCGTGATCTGCCGCCCGCCGCGCGCCTGCTCCTGGCTCGAGCGCTCGACGTGCTGCGTGATGGTCCGCATCTTCTCGGCGCTCTTCATGATGAGCTCCGAGCCGCGGGCCTGCTCGGCCGTGGCGGCGGCGATCTGCTGCACCGTCTCCGCGATGCGGCCGATGGCGTCGGTGACCTGCTTCGACCCCTTCGCCTGCTCGACGGTGGCGCGGGCGATGGCGCGCACCATGTTCGTGGACTTCTGCGAGCTCTCCAGGATCTTCTTGAGGGCGCGCTCGGCCTCGTTCGACACCTCGACGCCGCGGTCGACGTTGTGCGCGCCGCGCTCGACGGCGGCGATGGCGTTCTTCGACTCGCTCTGGATCGTCTTGATGAGCTCGGCGATCTCCTTCGTGCTCCCGCCGGCGCGCTCGGCGAGGTCCTTGATCTCGTCGGCGACGACGGCGAAGCCCTTGCCGTGCTCGCCCGCCTGCGCCGCGATGATGGCGGCGTTGAGGGCGAGGAGGTTGGTCTGCTCGGCGACGTCGTCGATGACGGCGAGGATCTGGCCGATGGCCTCGATGCGGAAGCCGAGGTTCGAGATGACCGCCACGGCCTCCTGGCTCGACTCCTTGATGCGGTAGATCTCGCCGATGGTCTTGAGGATGGCCTCCGCGCCCTTCTCGGCGTCGGTGGCGACCTCCTCCGAGAGGCGCGCGGTCTCGTTCGCGTTCGACTGGACCTGGTCGATGGAGACGTCCATCTCGTTCATCGAGGAGCTGGTCTCCTCGGCGGTCAGCGAGAGGGCGTCGACGTTCTTCGCCACCTCGCGGATCGAGTACGCCATCTCCTCGATGGAGGAGACCGTCTCGCGCACGCTCCCCGCGAGCTCGCCGACGTTCTCGGCCGTCTCGTCGTTGGTCGCGGTCATCTCCAGGATGCTGGAGCTGCTCTCCTCCGCGCTCGACGCGAGGCTCTCGATCGACTGCGAGATGTTCGAGAGGGCCGTGGTCATCTCGCGGATGTGCTGCGTGGCCTGCTCGACGGACTGGAGCACGCTGCCGAGGCCGTCCGCCAGGCGGGGCACGGAGTCCTCGATGGCGGCGGCGGCCTGGGAGATCTCGTTGCGGCGCGCCTTCTCCCGCGCCTCGGTCTGCGTGATCCGGTCCGCCAGGGCGGAGATCTCGCCGTAGACGCGCGACGCCTCGGGCGACGCGGTGTTCGGCGGGCGGACGCGCTCGCCCTCGCTCGCCCGCATCGCGGCCTCCACGAGGTCGGCCAGCTCGCGCACGTACTCGCTCCGGCGCGCCTTGGCCTCCTGCTCCGCGGCCGAGGCCCGGTCCGAGAGCGCCGCGACCTCGCCGAGCTTCGCCTTGGCCTCGATCTCCACCGACGCGAGCCGCTCGCGCAGCGCGGTCGCCTCCGACCGCTGGCCCTTCGCCTCCTGCTCCGCGTCCTGCAGCCGGTCCCGCAGGCCGGCGGCCTCGGCCTTCTGCGCCTCGCTCGCGGCGAAGCGCTCCGCGACGACGCCGAGCGCGGAATAGAGCTCCGTCTCCTCCGCCGACGACCCCGAGGGCGCGCGCGTGCGCTCGCCCTTGGCAGCCCGCTCGACGGCCTCGACGAACGCGGGCACGTCGACCGACGACCCGCCCGCGTTCTCCTCCAGCCGCTTCACCTCGGCGGTCAGGTCGGCGTGGCCGCTCGCGAGGTGGTCGACCGCTTCGAACGCCTCGGCCAGCTCGCCCGTCACGTTGTCGGGGATGCGAGGCCGCTTACCGCGCCCGGCGGCGCGTAGGGCTTCGAGGAGCGGGCCGAAGGATGGGCCCTTCTGCCCGCTGCCGGCGGCGTAGGTGGCGACGGCAGCGGCCACCCCCAGCAACATGAAGAGCTGCGGGACGATGTTGTCCGGAAGACGCTTGAGGAAGATGCCAACGAGGACTCCCAAGATTCGCGAGGGCGACAGGGATGCCGGGGTGCCTGGGGTTCATAGGGCGGACCGCGCGCGGTGATGGAAAGAGGGCGTCCAGCCGGACGCTCGCCGGGTGGGCAGCCTAGAAGCCTTGGGGGTCCGGGCGCAAGATTCGGTGGGATCCGAGGGCAATCCGGGGGTGGGGGCGGCCGTCCCGGCGGTCGCTCCTCCAGCCTGGGGGGGTCCAGGACGCGTCGCGCCCCGGCGGGCGTTCCCCCGGGTGACCCTGTACGATGCACCCAGGTTCCGTGACCCTCGCCACCCGGCTCGTCCTCGCCTTCGCCTTCGTGGCCGCCCTCGCGACCCTGCTCGTCGGCTACCGGGTGCGGGACACCTCACGGGGCATGATCGAGGGCGACTTCGGCAGCCGCTTCGACGCGGCGGCGAGCGGGGTCTCGCAGGAGCTGAGCTGGGAGGCGCAGCAGCTCGGGGACCTGCTCCAGCGGGCGTGCCAGCACGATACGGCGGTCGACAAGGTGCACCTCGCGCTCACGGCGGCGAAGGGCGACGTCAAGAAGCTCGACTTCGAGACGTGGGCCTTCGCCCGCTACGCGATGGAGGAGCAGGCGCCCATCTACCTGCTCGACGACCTGATCCTCGTCACGGACAACGGGACCATCCTCGGCGCGGGCTCGGGCACGAGGAAGGGCGGGCCGGCCACGAAGAAGGCGGCCGACGCCGGGCGCATCGGGGCGAAGGACGCGCGGCTCGCGGCGCTGATCAAGGAGCCCTCCGGCACGCCCACCCTCCGGCCGCGCGGGCCGGGGGGCGAGCTGGCGATCGAGGTGCACTGCGCGAAGACGAGCGACAACGTGACCGTGGGGCTGGTCGGGTCGCGGCGCATCTCCGGGATCCTGGAGCGCATCGGCGCGGCGTACCGCGTTCGCCTGGAGGCGATCGACCCGGCCACGCCGGTGCCGCAGAGCAACGACGACGTGGAGGTGAAGGTCGTCGATTTCAACGAGGTGAAGGGCCTGAAGGTCGTGGCCTCGGTCACGCGCGACGACTTCAAGCGGGACATCGCGCAGCTCGATCGGAGCATCCTCCTGGCGGGCGGCGCCGCGATCATGGTCGCGCTCCTCATCGCGCTCGCCCTGGCCCGCAACCTCACGCGGCCGATCGTGGCGCTCGCGCACGAGACGCGCGAGGTCGTGAGCGGGGAGCCGAAGCACGTGCGCGCGCGCGGCGGGCGGGAGATCGCGGAGCTGGCGGCGGCGTTCAACAAGACGATGGACGAGCTGACCGCGATGCGGAAGCGGCTCGCCGCGACGGAGCGCATCGCCGCCCGGCGCGAGGTCGCCCGGCAGATCGCGCACGAGATCAAGAACCCGCTCGCGCCCATCCGCGCGGCGGTGGAGACACTGCGCCGCCTGCGGATGCGGGACGACCCGGCCTTCGACGAGTACTTCGAGGAGGCGACGGCCACGGTGCTCGGCGAGGTGCACCGGATCGCGAACATCGTGACCGAGTTCACCCGCTTCAACCGCATGCCCCCGCCCAACCCGGAGCCGATCGACCTCGTGCAGGTCGCGCGCGGGGTTGTGACGCTGCACGCGTCGGCGCCCGACGGGAGCGAGCCGACGGCGCCCGGCAAGCCCAGGGTCGAGCTCTCCTCCGAGTCCATCCCCATGGTGTCGGCCGACCGCGACCAGATCGTGCAGGTGCTCACCAACCTGATCCAGAACGGCCTCGACGCCGCGAGCGCGGTGCGCCCCGACCCGCGCGTGACGGTGACGATCGGCCCGCTGCCCGACCAGCGCGTGCGCGTCGTGGTGCGCGACAACGGGCCCGGCGTGCCCGACGAGTTCCTGCCCCGGCTCTTCGAGCCGTACGCGACGACGAAGGCGAAGGGTACGGGGCTCGGGCTCGCCATCGTGCAGCGCATCGTGTTCGAGCACGGGGGGGAGATCGCGTACCGGAAGGCGCAGAAGGGCGGGGCCGTGTTCGAGATCGCGCTTCCCGTCGCGGGCCCGCCGCTGCTCGAGCGGCCCCCGGCGACGGAGACGACCGCGAAGCCGTAACGGAGGGGCAAGACAGACGTGACGCCGCCTCGTTGATGGGACGAGCGCGGGCGAGGGCCCTCAGTGGCCCATCTGGGCCTTGCCCGGCTTGTTGGCCTTGAGGAGCAGGAGGAGCGGGAGCATGCACGCCGTGCCGCAGCCGAGGAGGAACAGCACGTCGTTGTAGGAGAGCATCGTCGCCTGCTGCTGGAGCATGCGGTACACGATGCCGACGGCGCGGTGCGTCGCGTCGACCTCCGAGTAGCCGGCGTGTCGGAGCCCGGCGGCGATGCCCTGCACCCGGGCGTTGAAGGCGCTGTGGTACGGGTCGGCGTAGCTCACGAGGTTGGTCTGGTGCATCTGCGAGCGGCGCGCGATGAGCGTCGTGACGAGCGCGATGCCGATGTCGCCGCCCATGTTGCGCGAGAGGTTGACGATGCCGGAGACGGAGTTGTTCTTCTCGGGCGGCACGCCGACGTAGCTGAGCGTGTTGATGGGCACGAACATGAACGCGAGGCCGCAGGACTGGTAGATGCGCAGCTTCATCACCGTGACGAAGTTCATCCCGATGTAGAGGTGGCTGCGTCATGTAGAAGAGCGAGAGCGAGAGGACGATGAAGCCGAAGGCGAGGAGCTTGCGCGCCTCGACGCGGCCGATGAGGATGCCCACGAGGGGCATGAGGGCCATGACGGTGAGCCCGCCCGGGGAGAGCGCCTCGCCGGCGAGCTGCGCCGTGTACCCGAGCATGATCTGGCTGTACTGGGGCAGGAGCACGGTCGTCCCGTAGAGCGCCATGCCCAGGACGAGCATCATCAGGTTGGAGGTGGCGAAGCTCCGGTCGCGCAACATCCTCACGTCGACGATGGGGTGCTCGTGGCGCCACTCCCAGACGACGAACGCCGATGAGCGCGACGGCGGCGAGGATCGCGCAGCCGATGATGAAGTTGGAGCTTGAGCCAGTCGTCCTCCTGCCCCTTGTCGAGGACGAGCTCGAGCGCGCCGAGGCCGACGACGATGAGAAAGAGCCCGACGAAGTCGACCGTCCCGGCGCGCTTCGCGGCGTCGCGGAGGTGCGGCGGGTCCGTCACCATGCGCTGGCTGAGGGCGAGCGAGAGGATGCCGACCGGGATGTTGATGAGGAAGACCCAGCGCCACGTGTAGTGGTCGGTGATGAAGCCGCCGAGCGTGGGGCCGATGGCGGGGGCGAGCACGACGGCCATGCCGTACATGGCGAAGGCCTGGCCGCGCTGCGCGGGGGGAACGTATCGGCCAGGATGGCCTGCTCGCTCGGGCCCGAGCCCGCCGCCCCCGATGCCCTGCATGATGCGGAAGGCGACGCAGCCACGGGAGCGAGGGCGCCATCCCGCACAGGAACGAGCTGAGCGTGAAGAGCGCCACGCAGGTCATGTAGAAGCGCTTGCGGCCGAACTTGCTCGCGAGCCACCCGCTGATGGGGAGCACGATGGCGTTGGCGACGAGGTACGAGGTGAGCACCCACGTGCTCTCGTCCTGGCTGACGGAGAGGTCGCCGGCGATGTGCGGGCAGCGAGACGTTGGCGATGCTCGAGTCGAGCACCTCCATGAACGTCGCCAGGGTGACCACGAGGGCGATGGCCCAGCGGTTGCGCCCGCCCGTCCACCCGGTCTCGAAGTAGGAGGGCGGGCCGGCGGACGCGGGGGCTCCCGAGCGGGGGGCCGCCTCGTCGACGAGCGCCGCGGCCTCGGCCGCCGCGGCGGTCATCGCACGCGCACCTCGGGCTCGACCGACATTCCGGGGCGGAGGCGGTCCATGCTGGGCTGGTTCGGGTCGAGGGCGATGCGCACGGGGATGCGCTGCACCACCTTCACGAAGTTGCCGGACGCGTTCTCCGGCGGGAAGAGGCTGAAGCGGGAGCCCGTGGCGCCGGCGACGCTCTCGACCTTGCCGTGCAGCTCGAGGCTCGAGCGCGTCGACGTGGATCGTCGCGGGCATGCCGGGGCGCATGTCGCGGAGCTGCGTCTCGCGGAAGTTCGCGGTGACCCACAGGCCGTCGGTGCGCGCGATGGCGAGGACCTGCTGGCCGGGGGCGACGCGGTCGCCCACGCTCATCGACTTCCTGCCGATGATGCCGGCGACGGGGGCGACGATCTTGGTGTAGCCGAGGTTCAGCTCCGCCTGGTGGAGCTGGGCGCGGGCCAGATCGAGCGCCGCCTCGCGCGCGCCGACGCTGGCCTTGCGCACGTCGAGCTGCCGCGGCGCGTTCGCCTTGAGCTCGGCCACGTGGGCGCGGGTGAAGCCGATGCGCGACTGGGCCTGGGTGTAGCGGGCCTGCGCGGCGGCGAGCGCCGCGGTCATCGCGGCGACGTTGGCGGTGGCCGCGTCCGCCGAGGTGTTGCGGTTGTCCAGCTCGGCCTGGGAGATGGCGCCCTGCGCGCCGAGCTTGTCGGCGCGCTCCCGCTCGGTCATGGCGTTCTTCGCGTTCGCCTTGGCCAGCTCGAGCTGCGCGGTGAGCTGCTTCACCTCGCGATCGGCCGCGAGCAGCCCCGACTCCGCCGAGGACACGTCCGCGTCCGCCGCGGAGAGCGCCGTCTCGTTCGACGTCTCCGTCATCGGCACCGACGGGTTCTCGGCGTTGAAGGACGCCTCCGCCTGCGCCAGCACCGCCTTGGCCTGCGCGACGGCGATCTCGTAGTCGATCGGGTCGATCTCGGCGAGGACATCGCCCACCTTCACCACCTGGTTGTCCTGCACGTTGACGGCCACGAGGGTGCCGGCGACGCGCGGGCTCAGGTTGGTGATGTTCCCGTCGATCTGCGCGTCGTCCGTGTCCTCGAAGTGGCGGGCGTGCGCGTAGTACGTGCCGCCGCCGCCCAGCACGAGCGCGGCGACGACGAGCGGGATGATGCGGCGGCGGGGCGCGGGCGCGGCCGCCGGCGCCCCCCCTGCATGGGCAGGAGCGGCCGGGCCGGCACCGGGCTTGGAGGGCGTCAGGGCGGTCATGGGGTGGTCGCGGCGCTCTCCTACCTTCGCCCGGTGGGGCGACGGCAGGGCGATCACCGATAGTGTCGCGACGTCGCAGGGTCCAGCCCCCAGGGACGGGTGACGGTCACTTCGTGCGCGACGGGCGGCCATTGCCTTCTTGCAAGGCCTTGCGCAGCTCGTTGCGCGCGTGGTGCAGGCGCGTCCATACCGTGTTGACCGGGATGTCGAGCGCCCGGGCGACCTCCTCGCCCAGCAGGCCCTCCCGCTCGACCAGGAGGAAGACGATCCGCTTCTCCTCCGTGAGGCGGGAGAGCGCGGCGTCGAAGCGCTGCATCTCCTCCGTGATGGCGGCCGAGTCCTCCGGCGTCCGGAAGCTCGGCTCGCGGAACGTATCGGCCAGCGACGAGAGGGCCTGCGCCCAGCGCCCCAGCCCGCGCTTGCGCCTCCGCACGAGCTGCGCGGCGATCCCGAGCAGGAAGGGGCGCGCCGAGACACGGCCGTCATACCTCCCCGCGATCTTGGCCAGCGTCAGGAACGCCTCCTGGGTGATGTCGTCGGCGTCCGCGGCGCTCGACGCGGCGCGCGCGACGAACTGGCGTACCCCCTCGTGATGCCGGTCGTAGAGCACGCCGAGAGGCGACAGGTCCCCCGCCGCGACGCGTTGCACCAAGTCGGCGTCGGTCGCCGCGGCGTCACGGCGTCGTTCGACCTCGCGCACGCTGTGGGGTGATGCGGGCTTCATCGGACGTGAGCCTCCACCCCGAGCAAGATCCCTGCCGTGTACCACGGGACCGGGGGCAACTGGGGCATGGGGTTGGTGTCGATGTTGTGGATGCCGGTGAAGCCCGCGGGCGCGAAATCCCCGTCGATCGACACGACCCCACGAAAAACGCCGGCGATGGGGAAGAGCGCGCTCAGGGAGGTGCCGAGCCGGAGCGCGGGCTTGGCGCCCTCCGGGTGGGGCTTGTCCTCGTAGCCGGATTCCATGATGACGACGGCGACGGAGGGGTCGAACGTGGCGCGAAGCTCGAACGGCTTGCTGATGATGCGCCGGCCGGCACCGAGCCCGACGCTGAAGGCCGAGGTCTTGAAATTGGTCGGCGCCTCGTCGGGCCCGGCCAGGTGCACCTCGTAACGACCCCAGACCGCGGCGGACCAGGGGCCGAAGGGCATCTGGAGGCGGAAATAGCCGCTCCCCCAGGCCATGGCGTCGGGCCCGCTTACGCGCGGGCCGATCAAGACCTGGATCTGGAGGCGCGGGTCCGCAGGGCCGGCGGGTGGGGAAAGGGGCGGCGTCGCAGGCTCGACCTGGGGGGCGTGCTCCAGCGCGGGTGGGGCCGCGTCGACCAGCGGGGACGCCAGCAAGGCCTCACCCGTGGCGACCACCTCCTGCGGGCCGGAGACGTGACGGGAGGCGACGCCTCCGGTCACGTCGATCACCGTGAGGACGGCGCCGCCCGAAGTCTCGAGCTCGAGGTCGACGGTGCCGCCGGGGCAGCTCCAGGGCAGGCCCTCTCGCGCTGTGGCAATCACGAGCGCGTCGAGGGCCTTGCGCCACGCCCCCTCCAGCGTCGATGCGCCGTGGCCGATGCGCACCGGCTCGCAAGCGCCGGTGCGTGCCTGCGCCGCAGAGCCGTACGCGACCACGCCCGCGGCCGCGAGCAGGGCCACGCGTAGCGGTGCGCGGCCCGGCGCGTGCCTCTGCGTCATGCACCCTACTTCGCCCGAAAGCGGTGTGACCTTCAACGCAATGGTAGTGAGGTCGCCTACCTTGCCGTACGTTCTGCAGGCTCGCGTGAAGGATGCTAGGCCATACGGCGAAGCTCACTCGAGACGCTGGGTGAGGCAAACTTACGCGGCCCGCTCGGGCGCTTTCTTCGTTGCACCACCGGCCAGGCGCTCGATATTTGCAGGTCCCGTGCACCTTTCGCTTCGAAACCTCTCGTCCGGCAGCGACGTAAGGGAAACTTGGAGACCATGAAACGAGAACACCGCTTTCAGGCCCCGCTCGCGGGGGGCGCCGCCCTCCTCGCCCTGATCACCTTCTCGCTCGTCGCCGCGGCGAAGCTCAACCGCGCGGGCGACGCGAGCACGTCGTTCAAGGCCCTGGGGCCGGCAGGGCTGAGCATCGAGGGCAAGACCGCGGACATGAGCATCGCGGACGACGGCGCCACCATCACCATCACCGTCCCGCTCGCCAACCTCACGACCGGCGTCTCCCTCCGCGACAAGCACACCAAGAACGCGCTCGAGGCCGACCAGTACCCGAACTGCATCCTCACGGTCGCGCGGAGCGCGCTCAAGTTCCCGGCCGCGGGCGCCGACTCCTCGGGCGACGCTCCGGGCAAGATGACCCTGCACGGCCAGACCAAGGACGTGACCCTCCACTACTCCGCGCACCTCGACGGCGACACGCTCGCCGTGAACGGCAGCACGCGGATCAATGTGGACGACTACGGCGTCAAGCGGCCCAGCTACCTCGGCGTCACGGTGAAGCCCGACGTCGACATCGCCACCAGCTTCCACGCGAAGGACAACTGATCCTCCACGGCCGCGCTCGTTGGAAAGACACCGAGGAACCATGCTCGTTCGTCGTGCGCGGCGGTGTGCCGCGCGGATCCTGTCGTGGACCGTCTTCGTCATCGCCCTGGTGATCGGCTCGCGAGAGGCGGCCGCGTACCCGTGGATGATCCGGCACACGTACCAGGGCTGCGTCCCCTGCCACGCAGACCCGAGCGGCGCCGGCCTCCTGACGGACTACGGCCGCGCGATGGGGGAGAACGTGCTCCGTACGCGGTACGGCTCGCCTCCGCCGGACGAGCTGCCCGGCTACGCGCGCCCGTTCTTCGGGCTCCCCACGCCCGACTGGCTGCTCGTCGGGGGCAGCCTGCGCGGCGGCATCCAGGAGATGAAGCAGCCCGGCGCTGCCTGGAACACGCAGTACCTCCTGATGGAAGCGGATCTCAAGGCGCAGGTCACGTTCAGCCGCTTCCGCGCCTACGGGTCGCTCGGCTACCTCCACAACGGAGGACAGACGACGCAGATCACGGACCGCCCGCTGGACAACCTCGTCTCCCGCGAGCACTGGATCGGCGTCGACCTGGGCGACGACAAGCAGTTCCTCCTGCGCGCCGGGCGCATCGACCTCCCCTTCGGCATCCGCTTCGACGAGCACGACCTGCTCGTGCGCAGCACCCTGACCACGCGCACCAACATCAACGAGTCGCAGCAGGACGGGGTCGCGCTCTCGTACAGCGGGGAGATCGTGCGCGGCGAGATCATGGCGATCCTCGGCAATTACCAGATCAACCCCAACATCGTCCGCGAGCGGGGGTACTCCGGGTTCGTCGAGTTCAAGGTGGGGGAGCGCGCCGCGTTCGGCCTGAGCAGCCTGGTGACGTACGCGGGCCAGGATTACCTCTACGGGACCTCGCACACGATCCGCCAGATCCACGGCCTCTTCACGCGCGTCGTCCCCAAGTGGGAGCCGCTCGTGATCCTCGCCGAGGTGGACGCGCTGGTCACGACCTCCGACGCGCCCGGCACCGGCACCTCCACCACCTCGCCGGGCATGGTCGGCGCGCTCCAGTTCGACCTCGAGCCGATCCAGGGCCTGCACGCCGTGGTGACGGGCGAGACGCTGGTCCAGAACGACCAGCCTGGAGTGGGGCCCGGCCTCGACAAGACGTTCGGCGGATGGTTCGGCGCGCTTTGGTTCTTCGCGCCCCACGCCGACATTCGCGTCAACTGCGTCGTCGAGTCGACGAACGGCGCCGCGTCGATCTTCCTCTTGCCTCAGCTCCACGCTTACCTGTGAGGGACCCATGCGATCGCTCCGCCGCTTCCTTCGCCCCTCCCTCGTGGCCGCCATCGCGCTCGCCCCGCGCGTCGCCTCCGCCAACCCCCTCTACCCGAGCATGGTCGAGAGTCACCTGAGCCTCTCGTACCTGCCCCCCTGCACCATCTGCCACACGAGCAACCTCGGCGGGACGGGCACGGCCACCCAACCCTTCGCCATCGCGATGAAAGCCGTGGGCCTCTCGGGTCTGGATCCCAGCACCGTCGACCCCGCCCTCGACACGCTCCAGGCGATGATGACGGACAGCGACTGCAACGGCATCCCCGACATCGAGCAGCTCAAGGACGACCGCGATCCCAACGCGCCGGGCGAGTACATCGACGGCAGCAACAGGACCGCGCCCCCAGATCCCGGCTGCTCGAGCTCGAGCTCGAGCTCGAGCACGACCGCCTACGGGTGCGGCGCCCAGCTCGCGCCCGGCGCCCCCCCCTCGGACGGCGCTGCCCCGCTCGTCGCCGCGCTCCTCACCGTGCTCGGCGCTGCGCTCACCCGCATGCGTCCCCGCTCGCGCCGCTGAGCCCCGCAGGCGCGCCCATTTGACGCGCAACGCGTCGCGTCGGAGGCTATGCCCGGCGGAGAAAACGGCTCGCGCGGAGCGACGGAACCCTCGTCCGACAGCTCGGACGCCTCACGCGCCAGGGCAGACGACGTACCTGCCGGATCAGGCGCCAGACGCGGCATGGCATTCGGCTCGGGCCGCCCGCTCGACCGCGACTTCCGGGCCAGCGCGTTCACGGTTGGGATCGGCGGCCCGGCCGGGAGCGGAAAGATGGCGCTGCTCCTCCAGATTGGCCCCCCGCTGGCACGCCCGATGGTGCGATCCCGCTTGTCGGGTCGCGACTTTGCTGGCAAGTTGGCGCCCGTTTCGGCCGCCCCTGGGGCGTTCCGACGCTCTTTGACCGCGCATGACGATTTGGAGAGGTGGCCGAGTGGCTGAAGGCACACGCTTGCTAAGCGTGCGATCGGGAAACTGATCCGAGGGTTCGAATCCCTCCCTCTCCGCTAGTTACATTGTCCCATGGGGCCCCGGCCCCATCGGGCTCGCCCGAGGGTCATTCTTGCTGGGCACCCTCGAGGGTCATTCTTGCTGGGCTTGCCCGAGTGCCCCGAGCGGCTTCGAATCAGGCGGCGAGCGTCGCGGCAGCCTCGGCGAGGGCGTGCGCGTCCAGGCAAAGGCGCAGCTCCGCGCCCCGCACGATGGCGCCGGCGTAGGGGCCCGCGGTCGCCACGAGCGACGACACTCCGCGGAGGGTGACCTCTTCGATCAGGCCGATCCGGTCGACGCCGATGAGCGGGGGTCGCGCCTCTTCGCGCACGGGCTCGAGCTCGATGGCGAAGGCAGCCGGGCTCGAGGGGTGGGCGCACCAGCCCTCCAGCATGCACGCGAGCAGCGGCACCGCGCCCGCCGCTTCGGCGTCGCGCCCGAGGAGCACGCGTCGCGCGCGCTGGATCGGCAGCGCCAAGGTCACGCCGTCGGCCTCGAGCCAGAGCACCTTCACCAGCCCGGGCTCGAACGGCACGTCGAGCGTCGCGGTCACCCCCTTCCCCGTCTCGCTTGCGAGCCGGATGGTGCCGCCCAGCCGGTGGACGGCCTCGAGCGCGAGATCGAGGCCGACGCCCCGGCCAGCGAGCAGGTCGGCGCTGTCCCTGGTGGTGAAGCCGGGTACGAAGAGCAGCGAGAGCAGCGTCTGGTCGTCCGCCGCGCCCGCGGTCTCCGGAGCGATCGTTCCGCGGGCGACGGCGCGGCGGCGCACGTCGACGACGTCCACGCCCGCGCCGTCGTCCTGCACGACGATCCGCAGCCCGCCGCTCCGCGGCTCCGCGGCGAGGTGCACAGTGCCGATGCGCGGCTTGTGCCGCATGGCCCGCTCGGGCGCCGGCTCGATCCCGTGGGCCACGGCGTTCCGCGCGAGCTGCAGCACCGGATCGAAGAGCTGCTCGGCGATGCGCCTGTCGAGGGCGCTCTCCTCGCCGGAGAAGACGAGGCGCACCTCCCGCCCCTCCCGGCGCGCCTCCGCGCTGACCGCCGCGGCGACCCGCTCGAACAGCGAGCCCACACGCACCGTCCTCATCGCGGCCAGGTCGGCGTGGGCGGCCGCGGACTCGACCCGCACGCGCTCCGCCGTGTCCTTCATCGCCGACGCGCCGCGCGTGAGCTGCTCCGCGAGCTGGCCGATCTCGCGCGCCGCCCGCTCGACGCGCTCGATCGCCGCGGCGGGCGCGCCCCAGGGCCTGGGGGGACCGATGAGCCGGAGGGCCTCCGCCAGCTCCAGCCTGAGCCCGCGGGCGTGCGCGGCGAGCGATCCGGCGAGGGCCCCGCCGTGCGTGATCTCTCCGCGCTCTTTTCCAATGGACCGGACGCGCTCGAAGAGACGGTCGAGCGTCGCGCTCGGCACGCGAAGCGTCGCGCCGTCGACCGCCGGCGGGCGTGGCTCGCTCTCCGCGGCCACCTCCAGCGGGCCGGGGATGCGGCCGACCGACGGCGCGCGGCGCGGCGCCGCGAGGGGCGAAGGGGACGAGGGCGCAGAAGCCCGGCCCGCGCGTGAGAGCAGCCGCAGCGTCTCCAGCGCGCGATCGGGCGCCACGATCATCTCGGCGAGCACGCCGCGCCAGCGCGTCAGCTCCGCGAGCGCCTTGCGCGAAGCGTCCTCGGAGCGCTGCCCGGCGCGGAGGATGTCCTCGAGCCCATGGCAGAACCAGGCCATCGCGTCGTCCGAGGCCGCGAGCGCCGCGCCCTTCATCGCGTGAACGTCCCGGAACGCGGCGGAGGACGAGGCCATGTCGTCGCCGCTCGCCGAGAGCGCGCCGTCCATGCGGGAGAGCCTGTCCTGCATCTCGGCGCGGTAGCGTCCGGCCAGCGTAGCGTCGAGCGGGGCCGCCCTGAGGTCGAGCGGCGGCTCGGGCCAGGACGGCGCGGGGGGCGGGTTGCCTGCGGCGAGCGCGATCACCGCCTCGGCGACGAGGGTGCGGGCGTCCTCGATGGCCGGCGCGTCCCCCGCCGCGAGGCGCCGCTCGATGCGCGCCAGCGACTCGGAGAGAGAGCGCGCGCCGGCGATCCCCGCCGAGCCCTTGATCGCATGGATCGCGCGCCGCTGCTCCGCCGGAGGGGCAGCGGGATCGAGCGAGGGTGCGTGCTTGTACAGCTCGTCGAGCAGGAGCCGCGCGATCTCGGGATCCCCGTCGCGCGGCCCGCCGTCACCCGTCACGTCCCGCCCTCGTCGCCGCCCGGCTCGTCGCCGTCCGCGGGCGTGCGCGCTTCGATCTCGCCGAGCAGCCGCAGGAGCGGCCCCATCACCGGCCGCAGCGCGCCGAGCACGGGCCCCGCCTGGGAGGCCGTCGACAGCGCCGAGAGCGCCGTCATCAGCCCCCGCGCGTGATCCGCGGCGAGCGCGACGACGCGCGCCATCTCCGGATCGATGCCCGTGGCCTTGCGCAGCCGCGCACCCAGATCGTCGAGCGATCGCGAGGCGGCGAGCGCGGTCGCCTGGAGCTGCGCCGCCTCCTGTCCCACGTCGCTCGCCTCGACGCGCGAGCGGTCGATCTGGCGCCGCACCTCGGCCGACTCGGCGGCGATCTCGTCCGCGGCGCGCCCGAGCTCCGCGGCTGCGTCGGCGCCGCGCACCACGTTGGCCCGGATCTCCTCCGCGAGGAGCAGCAGCGCGCGCCCCTGCGCCTCCCCGGCGCGGGCGCCCTCGAGGCCGGCGTTGAGCGCGACGACGCCCATCCGCTCGAAGGCCTCGGCGACCCGCGACGCGCCCGGGCCCAGGCCCTCCGATCGGGCCGCGACCAGGCCGGCCCGCTCCCCGGCGGCCTCGATGTGCTGCCGCTGGCGCGCCACCGCCGCGGCCACCCGCTCCGCGCGGGCTGTCGACTCCTTGATCGATGCGCCCGCCTTCTCGTGCGCGGCCCACAGCGCCGCATCGTCGAGCGCCGCGCTGGTCGGGCGCCCATCCTCGCCCGCGCCGGACGCCGTGCGCCGCAGCACCTCGATCCATCTCCGCCGCCGCGGTGTGCTCATCGCGGTCCTCCACTCTCCCCAGCGTGATCGGACGCGGCCGACCTCCCGATCCGGGAGGCGCGCTCCGCCCAGGTCGCCGCCTCGGCCTGCGCGTAGAGCGCGCGCACGTCGAGCACCGGCACGACGTCGCCGCGCCAGATCACGCCCTCGTTCGGGGCGGCGTCGAAGAGCCCCGTCGCCACCACCACGGCGCCGACGAGGGCCGCCTCGAATCCGCCGAGCTGGCAGAGCACCGCGCGGTCCGCGCCCGGGACGAGCCAGTCCTCTCCAGGCGTGTATGTCGGCCTGCCCACGATCGGGGGCGAATCCGCCAGGCCGACGCGCAGCACCGTCACCACCGCGCCGTCGGCGAGCGCGATCCCCGAGGCCGGTGGGCGCGCCCCGGGCACGGGGATGAACGACGAGAGCGTCGTGAGCCTCCTGGCCACCTCGGCCGGGACGAACCCGAGCGCCGCCCCGTCCCCCTCGCCCAGCCGGAGCAGCACGCCACCGCGCTCACGCACGCCGCCGGGGTCGTCGGGAGCCTTCAGCGGGGGCGGGGGTTTGGGGGCAGAGCCCCCATCGTGACTGCGGGCGGAGCCCCCATCGTTCGAGAGGCTCACGGCGCTCAGGCGGTGCGCGGACGGAGGACGCGCGACTGCAGGAACTGGTAGATGGCCTTGATCGCGTCGAACGAGCCCACCGCGCTCTCCTTGATCACCTCGTTCACGGTGCGTGCCCCGTTCACCGCCTCGAGGACCAACCTGTCCGTGCGGGTCAGCTTGTCGTCGCCGACGGACTCGAGGGCGAGCGGATCCTTGTAGACCACCTGGTCGAAGTGGATGGTGCTCTCCATCAGCCGCCACTCGTCGACGCGGCGGAAGCCCTCGAGCACCAGCCCGGCGATGCCGAGCCCCAGCTTCGCCGCGTCGGCCTCCTCCGGGTAAGGCTCCCGCGTGAACGCGAAGCGCCCGTAGGGCCAGCGCAGCACGTCGTAGATCAGCTCGCTCGACTGCTTGACGAGCGCCTCGCGCAGATCGTCCGCCGTCGCGTGACCTTCGGAGACGATGGCCTCGCCGATGAGCATCCCGTCGGCCACCTTGGTCCGGACGATCTCGTCGACCTGCTCCCGCGTCATCGCGCCCTTCTCCACGAAGTAGCGCCCGAGCCGGTACTCCTCGGCCGCGCCGCGCGCCTGCACGAAGTCGACGAGCCCCTGGCGGATGGAGATGGTCACCGACGCACTCCGCCCGTTGTTCACGCGGATGAGGCCGGACTGCCGCTGGAGCTGGAGGAGCTGCAGGATCTCCGCCAGCGGGATGGCGGCGATGTCGCCGCTCATCATCTCCTTCGCGCCGTCGGCGCTCTCCACGTCCTTGAGCGCCTCCGCGAGCGAGTCGACCACGTCCGGCGTCATCGACCGCGCCACCGCGCCCATCACGGCCGCCTCGCTCTCCCGATCCGCGGGCGGGAGGCCCATGATCGCGGGCGTGACCGCCTGCGCCACGCGCTGCGCCACGTCGACCGCGGTCTTGAGCCGCTGCTGCTTGGCGAGCTGGGCGGGCCGCAGGCTCTCGGCGATCGTGTCCTCGTCGGGCATCTTCGCGCCCTCGGGGACAGGGCGCGCGCGGCCCTCGGCCGTCTTGGCGAGGGCGCCCTCGATGACCGCGACGAGCGCCCGCGCGTCGAAGGGCTTGGTGATGGCGTCGACGGCGCCCGTCTGCTGCACGAACTGGCCGCGGATCTTGTCGCCCTTGGCGCTCATCAGCACCACGGGCAACGCGCGGTGCGCCGCGTTCGAGCGGCAGCTCCCGGCAGAACTGGTAGCCGTTCATCCGCGGCATCACGAAGTCGAGCAGGACGAGGTCGTACTTCGGCCCCTTCTTGATCATCTCGATGCCGGCGAGCCCATCCCTGGCGACCGCCGGCTCGTACCCATGACGAGCGAGGATCGCACTGACCACCTTGAGGATGGTCGGACTGTCATCAACGACGAGGACGCGCGCCGAAGCCATGTTTCGTGGGGGAGGCGACGCTACCGTACCAGAACGGACGGCCCCGCAGAAAGCGACGCGTGAAGCGACCCGTGAGGCAGCACGCCGCCCGGGCTTCGGGCCAGCCCTCGGCCTAGCCCTCGGCCTAGCCCTCGGCCTAGCCCTCGGCCTAGCCCTCGGCCTAGCCCTCGGCCTAGCCCTCGGCCTAGCCCTCGGCCTAGCCCTCGGCCTAGCCCTCGGCCTAGCCCTCGGCCTAGCCCTCGGCCTAGCCCTCGGCCTAGCCCTCGGCCTAGCCCTCGGCCTAGCCCTCGGCCTAGCCCTCGGCCTAGCCCTCGGCCTAGCCCTCGGCCTAGCCCTCGGCCTAGCCCTCGGCCTAGCCCTCGGCCTAGCCCTCGGCCTAGCCCTCGGCCTAGCCCTCGGCCTAGCCCTCGGCCTAGCCTCGGCCCGGGTGCCGAAGCCCCGTCTCAGAACCCGCTCACCCCTCCGCCGGCGCCGCCTTCCGGCACCGCGCAGAGGGCGTGCTGGGGCTCCGCGTAGAGCGCGAGGGCCTTGACACAGGGCTTGAAACCGTCGTGGGTATGGTCCACGTAGTCCGGCGGCGCGTCGCAGGCCTCGTCGGTGACGTAGATCGTGCCGTCGGGGGCCGCCCAGCAGCGGAGCATGGGGCACTGCCCCGGGTCGGCGCCGGCGACGACGTCGATGCCCCCCGAGGGCTCGAGGCAGCCCTGCTGCGAGTCGTACGCGTACCCGCCGAAGATGTGGCTCAGCTCACCGGTGCAGGAGGAGGCCGCCGCCACGGCCGCGGCGGCGAGCACCGCGGCCGGGAGGAGGAGGGCGCGCGCGCGCTTCATGTCGGCGGCGTGACCGATTTGATCGCGAGCTCGGCGAGCTGCGTGGCGTCGACGACCACCGGGGCGCCCGTCATCTGATCCGTCCCCTGGTTGGTCTTCGGGAACGGGATCACGTCGCGCAGGTTGGCCGCGCCCGTCACCAGCATGGCGAGCCGGTCCATGCCGAGCGCGATCCCCCCGTGCGGCGGCGCGCCCGAGCGGAGCGCGTCGAGGAGGAAGCCGAACTTGTCCCGCGCGTCCGCCTCGCCGATCCCCAGCGTGGCGAAGACCCTCTTCTGCACCTCCGGGTCGTGGAGGCGGATGGACCCGCCGCCAATCTCGAAGCCGTTGAGCACGAGGTCGTAGCGGTAGCACTCGACCCGCGCCGGGTCGCTCTCGAGGTAGGGGACGTGCGCGTCCACCGGCCGCGTGAACGCGTGGTGCGCGGCCACCCAGCGCCCCGTGTCCTCGTCGTGCTCGAAGAGCGGCGGGTTCGTCACCCAGAGCAGCTTGAACGCGCCGCCGTGCCCGTACTCCGGGATGAGCCCCATCCGCTTCGCCACGTCGACGCGGAGCTTGGCCATCACGGTGTGAACGACGTCCGTCTTCCCGAACTGGAAGCAGATCACGTCCCCCGGCTTCGCCCCGACGGCCGCGTTGATCTTCTCGCGCGCCACCGGCGTGATCGACTTCGAGAGCGGGAACTGCGTCCACGACCCGTCGTCGGCGAGCTTGGCGCGCGCCAGCCCCTTGAAGCCCTTGATCTCCTTGAGCCCGCGCTCCAGCTCCTCGAGCTGCGGGCGCGAGAAGTTCGCGCTCGCCGGGATCACGAGCGCCTTCAGGATCTTGCCCCGCAGGTGCTTCTCGGCCGCGCCCGTGACGGCCGGGTCGTTCGCCAGCTCCTCCCAGAACGGCACGCCGCCGCCCTTGAGCTCGATGTTCAGGTCCGTTAGGTCGACGTGCTCGATCCCGAAGCGCAGGTCGGGCTTGTCGTTGCCGTACTTGGCCATCGACTCCCAGAACGGC
The DNA here is from genome assembly GCA_963827955.1 of uncultured delta proteobacterium. Lineage (GTDB taxonomy): Bacteria > Myxococcota_A > Polyangia > Polyangiales > Polyangiaceae > CAWHDJ01. The sequence continues at coordinate 372,597 of CAWHDJ010000021.1, forward strand.
ATGCGGGGGAAGTGGCCGCTCGGGTACAGCTCTTTCAGGTCGACCCCGATCGCCGCCTTGAACACCGCGAAGACGAGCCCCTCCATGAGCGAGAAGACGTCGTCCTGGTTCACGAACGAGAGCTCGACGTCGATCTGCGTGAACTCGGGCTGCCGGTCGAGCCGCTGGTCCTCGTCGCGGAAGCACTTGACGATCTGGAAGTACCGGTCGAAGCCCGCCACCATGAAGAGCTGCTTGTAGAGCTGCGGGCTCTCCGCCAGCGCGTAGAACTTGCCCTGCGACTGCCTGGACGGGACGAGGAAGTTGCGCGCCCCGCCCGGCGTGTACTTGACGAGGTAGGGCGTTTCGAGCTCCAGGCACCCCTGGTCCGAGAGGTAGTTGCGCGTGGCCCGGTTCATCTCGTGCCGGAGGCGGAGGGTGCGCTGGAGCGGCGTGCGGCGAAGGTCCAGGTAGCGGTACTGGAGGCGGATCTCCTCGCGCGTGTCGATCTCGTCGGCGATCTCGAAGGGGGGCGTCTCGGCCTTGTTGAAGATGGTCGCCTCCAGCACGACCACCTCGATCTCCCCGGTGGCCAGCTTGGGGTTGGCGGCGCTCACCATCTTCCCCTCTTTCTTGCTGAACTGCTCGCCGCGCGAGCGCACCGTCCCGCGCACGCCGAGCACCCACTCCGGCCGCGCGGCCTCGGCGAGGGCGTGGGCCTCCGGCGCGACGTCGGGGTCGAAGACGATCTGGGTGAGGCCGTCGCGATCCCGGAGATCGATGAAGATGAGCTTCCCGTGGTCACGCCGGTTCGCGACCCAGCCGAACAGCACGACCTCTTTGCCGATATCCGACGCGCGCAGCCCCCCGCAGCGGTGGGTGCGCTTGAGCTCATCGATGAAACGGGACACGTCTGACCTCCGGGGCTTCTCGGGCGGCGACTCTAGCCCAGGATCCGGATCGTTGCCCGCCCGGCGATGGATCGCCCCTCACCGGGAGGGCCAGGCCCGGGCCGAGGCGGGCGTGAAGATGCCCGCGAGCCCCAGGATGCGGGCCGCCCAGCGCCCGGAGGGCGGCGCCTTCGCCTCCCCCACCGCCTCGCGGAGCGCCGCGGCCATGTCGCGCGCCGACTGGAAGCGCCGCGCCCCTTCCCGCGCCAGCGCGCGCTTGAACCACGCGTCGACCGCGCGGGGCAGCCCCGGCCGCGCCGCGCTCGGCGGCTCGAAGCGCCCCCTGGCCAGGGTCGCCAGGAGCTCGGCGAACGAGCGGCCCGGGAACGGCAGCTTCCCGGTCATCGCCTCGTAGGCGATCACGGCGAGCGACCACAGGTCCCCCTCCGCCGAGGCCGCCCCGCCGCCCATCTGCTCCGGGCTCATGTACGGCGGCGAGCCCAGCATGAAGCCGCCCGTCGTGTCCTCCGGCAGGTCCGCCCCCAGGTCCGCCTTCAGCGCCTTGGCGATGCCGAAATCGGCCACCTTCGTGAGGAGCGATCCGTCGGCCTCGGTCGTGAGGAGCAGGTTGGACGGCTTCAGAATCGCGGTGCACCACGCCCTCCGCGTGCGCCACCGAGAGCGCCTCGGCGACCTGCGCGACGACGGCGGCGACGAGCTCGGGCGGGAGCACCACACGCTCGTCCAGCTCCTGCTGCAGCGTGCCCCCGCGCACGTACTCCATCACGAGGTAGGGCCCCAGCGGCTCGCAGCCCGCGTCGTGCACCGCCACCACGTACCTCGTCAAGCGGCCGAGGCGCGCCGCCACCTGCGCCTCGAAGCGAAAACGAGTGAGCGCCGCGGTGGCCGCCCTCCCGCGCACCGGCAGCGAGGGGAACTTCACGGCCACCTCGGTGCGGAGCATCACGTGCTCGGCGCGCCAGACCTCCCCCATCCCCCCTCGCCCGAGCCGCGAGGAGAGCCGGTAGCGCTCCGCCACGATCTCGCCCGCCCGGTACGGCGAGCCAATCTCGATCGCCTTGCTCTTCGACGGCGTGTCGGCCGGCGGCGCCGGGGCGTCGGCCGCGCGCTGCCTCCCGGGCGGGCGGACGGCGAGCACCGTCTCTTCGTCCCTCGCAAGTGGTACGGACCGCGACATCGTTTCCCCGGAAGAACCGCGCCGACACCCGCAGCAACCTCCGGACCAGGCCATCTCGCCGCTCCGGACGTGCGAGGCACCTTTCCAAGCCACCGCCCCGCCTGCGAACATCCGCCCATGTCGCTCCCCGGCTTCACCGACGCCCCCTTCACCCACGACGGCACCACGCGCACCGTGTTCCGGCGCGGAACCGGCCCCGGCGTCGTGGTGATGCCCGAGATTCCCGGCATCACCCCCGCCGTCGCGGGCTTCGCCGAGCGCGTCTCCGACGCGGGCTTCACGGCCTTCGTCGTCGACCTCTTCGGCACGCCCGGCAAGCCGCTCTCCGCCCTCTATGCCCTGCGATCGATGGGCGGCGCCTGCATCAGCCGCGAGTTCTCCGCCCTCGCCGCGAACGCGTCGAGCCCCATCACCTCGTACCTGCGCGCGCTCTGCCGCCACGTGCACGCCGAGCTCGGCGGCAAGGGCGTGGGCGCCATCGGCATGTGCTTCACCGGCAACTTCGCGCTCGCCCTCATGGTGGACGAGGTCGTCACGGCGCCCGTCCTCAGCCAGCCTTCCCTCCCCTTCCCCATCGGTCGCGAGCGAAGGGCCGGCCTGCACCTCAGCGAGGCAGACCTCGCCCGCGTCAAGGAGCGCGTGGCCGCCGGGTGTCCGGTCCTCGGCATGCGCTTCACCGGCGACCCTGCGGTCCCCGCCGAGCGCTTCGCCCGCCTGCGCGAGGAGCTGGGCGCCGGCTTCGAGGCGATCGAGATCGACTCGTCCCCGGGCAACCCGCACGGGATCAAGAGGACGGCGCACTCGGTGGTGACGAACAATCTGGTGGACCGGGAAGGGCACCCCACCCGGGCGGCGCTCGACCGTGTTCTCGGGTTCTTCAAGGAGCGCCTACAGCCCCAACCTTCCGAACCGTGCGCGTAAGCAAGCGGACCCGAGCGGGGCGCTCGTGAAGAAGTGCAAAGCTCCCGGCCGCACGCCCCGGATGCTTATGATTCCCCCGTGCTCGCCCGCCTCTTCGAGAGCTTCGCGCACGCGCCCCGGACGCTGAAGCTCCTCTGGCGATCGTCCCGCCTCGGCACGGTCGCGCTCGGCGTCCTCACCCTCCTGGCGGCCGTCGTCCCCCTCGGCATCGCCTACGTCGGAAAGGCAATCATGGACGCGGTCGTCGCCCACGACCGGGACGCCACCCTCCGCTGGGTCCTCGTCGAGCTCGGCCTCGTCACCCTGCAGAGCCTCCTCCAGCGCGGCACCGGCCTGGTCCGCTCGCTCGCCGGCTCCCGCCTCTTCATCGACGTCAACGTCATGATCCTGGAGAAGGCGCTCCGCCTGGACCTGTCCCACTTCGAGGACTCGGAGTTCTACGACCGCCTCACCCGCGCCCGCCGGGAGGCCGGCTCCCGCCCCCTCTCGATGGTCGGGGAGATCTTCCAGATCCTCCAGAACACCGTCACCCTCGCCGGCTACATCGCGCTCCTCGTGCGCTGGAGCCCGCTCGCCGTCGTCGGCCTCGTCGTCGCCGCGATCCCCGCCACCGTCGTGGAGATGAAGTTCTCGGCCAGCGCCTTCCGTCTCAAAAACTGGCGCTCCCCCGAGTCCCGCCGGCTGAGCTACCTCGAGTACGTCCTCGCGAACGACGACCACGCCAAGGAGGTCAAGCTCTTCGGCCTCGGCCCGCTCTTGCTCCAGCGCTACAGGACGCTCGGCGAGACCCTGAACGTCGAGGACCAGCGCCTCGCCGTGAAGCGCGCCGGCTGGGCGTGGGCTCTCTCGCTCCTCGCCACCTCCGCCTTCTATGCCGCGTACGCCTTCATGGCGCTCGCCGCCGTGCGCGGCGAGCTCTCCCTCGGCGACCTCGTGCTCTACGTGATGGCCTTCCGCCAGGGCCAGCAGGCGTTCCAGGCCATCCTCGCTTCCATCGGGGGCATGTACGAGGACAACCTCTACATGTCGAACCTCTTCGCCTACCTCGCCACCCCCGAGCCCGTCCGCGTGCCCCTCCTCCCACCCGCAGGCGACGCGCCCGCAGGCGACGCGCCGGCCGAGGAGGGGCTGCGCTTCGAGGGCCTCGGGTTCCGGTACCCCGGCAAGGAGGAGTGGGCGATCCGCGGGATCGACCTCTTCATCCCCCGCGGCCAGAGCCTCGCGCTCGTCGGCCACAACGGCGCGGGGAAGACCACCTTCATCAAGCTCCTGACGCGCCTCTACGAGCCCACCGAGGGCCGTATCCTCCTCGACGGGCGCGACCTGCGATCGTGGGAGCCCGAGACCCTCCGGCGCCGCATCGGCGTCATCTTCCAGGACTTCAACCAGTACCAGCTCGCGGCGCGCGAGAACGTGGGCCTCGGCAGCGTGGAGCACCGCGAGGACGAGGAGCGCATCGTCCGAGCCGCCGGGCGCGGCGGGGCTGACGCGGTGATCGCCGGGCTGGGCGCGGGGCTCGACACGCAGCTCGGGCGCTGGTTCAAGGACGGGGTCGAGCTCTCGGGCGGGCAGTGGCAGAAGATCGCGCTCGCGCGCGCGTTCATGCGGGAGGAGGCCGACATCCTGGTCCTCGACGAGCCCACCGCGGCGCTGGACGCGGAGGCGGAGCACGCCGTCTTCGAGCGCTTCGAGCGACTGGCGAAGGGCAGGACGAGCATCCTCATCTCCCACCGCTTCCCGACGGTGCGGATGGCGGACCGGATCGTGGTGCTGGAGGGCGGGCGCGTGCTCGAGGAGGGCTCGCACGACGAGCTGGTGGCGGCGGGTGGGAGGTACGCGCACCTGTTCTCACTCCAGGCGCAGGGGTACCTGTAGGGCTGCCGAACTGGCGGAGGAGTCCGGAAGCCTTCCTGCCCCGTCCGGCTCCCTCTCCATGCCCTCGGGCAAGCCTTCCCGCCTCGCCCGGAAGCCCTCCGCCCGCCCGACTCTTGCGTAGCGCCGGCAATTGCCGTAAGAACCCGCCCCCCTGCGCGCGGACCTTCCGCGGGCAGAATCCTCGCTCCGGGGCGTACGTCCCGGGGCCCTAGGCCAAGAGGAGCACAGATGAGCAGAGCCGCCACCGCGCCGAACCGGGCGCGAGAGTACGAGACCATTTACATCCTGCGGGCCGACATCGACGCGGACAGCGCCGACAAGATCGGCACCCGCCTCGCCGAGGTCGTCACCCGCGAAGCAGGCCGCCTCACCCGCGTGGAGAGCTGGGGCCGCCGCCGCCTCGCCTACGACATCGGCAAGCAGCGCCGCGGCGTCTACATGTACCTGAAGTACCTCGGGGGCGGGAAGGTCGTCTCCGAGATCGAGCGCAACCTCCGCCTCGCGGACGGCGTGATCAAGTACCAGACGGTGCTCGTGCGCTCGGACGTGGAGGCGGCCGGCGTCACCGTGGCCGACGAGGACGTGAAGTTCGAGCGCCTCGAGCTGCCCCCGGTCGACGAGGAGCGCGACGAGTCGCGCGAGCGTCAGCTCGGCCTGATCGAGCCGGAGCGCCGGCAGGAGCGCGGGCCGGAGGCGGCGCCGTCCGACGAGGATGGCGACATTGAACCCGGCGGCGGCGCGGACGACGAAGAGGAGAGCTGAGCCATGAACCAGAGAGGCTACGACATGGGCCGGAACTCGGACATGGACGACCGCGACTTCGGTCGGACGCCCGATCTGAACGCGGACGCTCCGGGGCGCCGCCGCGTCGGCCGCAAGCGGGTCTGCCGCTACTGCGCCGACAAGGTCCTCGTCATCGACTACAAGGACCCGCAGGCCCTCAAGTACTTCATCTCGGAGCGCGGCAAGGTGGTCCCCCGCCGCATCAGCGGCAACTGCGCGCGCCACCAGCGCAAGGTGACGCTCGCCATCAAGCGCGCGCGCCAGATCGCGCTCCTGCCCTTCACGGTCACGGCGTAAGGAGGATCCGATGGCTCACCACATCAACGTGGTCCTCACCGAGGACCTCGCCAACCTGGGCAAGACGGGCGAGCTCGTCCGCGTTCGCCCCGGCTACGCGCGCAACTACCTGATCCCGCGCGGCCTCGCGATCGGCGCCACGGCCGAGAACGTGGCGCGCATCGAGCACGAGAAGAAGGTCGCCGAGGCGCGCAACGTCAAGGCGAAGGCCGAGGCCGGCCAGCTCGCGGAGAAGCTGAACGCCGTCAAGGTCACCATCGAGCGCCCCGCGGGCGAGGGCGACCGGCTCTACGGCTCGGTCACCTCCCGCGACGTGGAGGAGGCGCTCGCCGCCCAGGGCTACGTCGTCGACCGCCGCCGCATCGTCATGGAGCCGATCAAGGCGCTCGGCACGTCCACGGTCACGGTCCGCCTCGCCACTGCCATCAGCGCGAACATCCAGGTCACCGTCGCCAAGAAGGCCTGAGCCTTCCCTTCCCGTCGATTCCCGGGGCGCGTCTTTACGCAGCCCCGGTCCCCCGGCATCCTCACCTGGTGACCGACTCCGGTCCCACCCGCATCGACGCGGCGGGCGTCGCCGTCGACCGGCGCGCCCGCACGCGGCGCAACGCCCTCGAGGCGCTCGCGGCCGCGGGCGTGCTCGTCCTCGCGCTGGGGCTCGCGTTCGGCTTCACGCTCCTGACGGCCGTCTTCGTGGCCGGACTGCTCGCGGGCCTCGTCGGGCTCGTCGCGTTCTTCATGCTCATCGCGGCGAACGCGCGGGCAGCCCCGCTGCTCCACCCGCACGCGATCACGATCGACGGCGCGACCCTCCGCACCCGGGGCCGGTCCTTCGCGCTCGCGGACGTCGTGCAGGGCTTCCGCGAGGATCCGGACCTCGTGCGCCTCGCGATGAAGAACGGCGAGGTGCTCGTCATGAGGGTCCCCGACGTGGCCGAGCGCGATCGGGTCCTCCGCGCCGCGGGCGTCACGGCCGCGGAGCGCGTCCTGCGTGTCCCGCTCGCCAGCGCCGCCTCGCAGGTCCCCGGCGGATCGGTCTTCGGCAGCGCCCTGCTCGCGCTGATGGGCTCGACGCTCCTCTTCGCGCTCGTCACGCTCGGGTACGCCATGAGGGACATGGCCGGCGGCCTCGACGGCACGAAGATCAGCGGGTTCTCGCTCCTCGCGATCGCCACGTCCCTGATCGCGTACGCCGTGTACGGGATCACGGCCGCGCTCGCGCGCCGCGAGGTGGTGGTGGGCACCGACGGCATCGCGTACCGAAAGACGTTGCGCACCGAGTTCATCCCGTACAGCGCGCTGGCGAACGTGGCTCCGGACACGCGCGGCGTGCGTCTCGTGCGCAAGAACGGGCGCAAGCTGGTCCTGCCCACGCGCCGCTCCCTCGCCCGCCCGCTCCCGCTCGCGCCCGCGGTCGGGCCCCCCGCAACAGAGGCCGAGGCTCAGCGGCGTGTGCTCCTGGAGCGGATCGCGGAGGCGATGGGATCCGGCGAGGCCACCGGGCTCGCGCAGGTGGCGCTCGACCGGCTCGACCGTAGCGGCCGCTCCCCCGAGGCGTGGCGCGAGGATCTGAGCAAGCTGCTCGCGCCCGAGGGCGACTACCGCAGGGCGCGCATCTCGGTGGAGGATCTCGGCGGGGTGATCGAGGATCCGTCCGCGCCCGTGGAGCGCCGCGTTGCCGCGGCCGTGGCGCTCGCGGCGCGGGAGGGCGAGGAGGCGAAGCGGCGGGTGCGGATCGCGGTGCGTGCTTCGGCGGACGAGGACCTGCAAGGCGCGCTGGAGGCCGCCGCGGAGGGGGAGATCGACGAGGCGAGGCTGGCGCGCGCGGCGGCCAGGCGGGCGTGAGCCGCAGGCCGCCCGGCCGGCCGCATCCTGGAAGGACGCGCAGCGCGGGACATGCCGTCGAGATTTCGGGCGGCTTCTCTTCCTTTCCGGGCCCCGTCATGACAGACCGCGCGCATGGCCATCACGTACCGCCAGGCCGGCGTCGACATCGACGCGGGTGACGCCCTCGTCGATCGGATCGCCAAGCTCGCCGCGCCCACGCGCATCCCGGAGGTCATCGCCGGTGTCGGCGGGTTCGCCGGCCTCTGCGGGCTCCCGGCCGGCCTCGCCGAGCCCGTGCTGGTGAGCGGCACGGACGGGGTCGGGACGAAGCTGAAGGTGGCGTTCGCGACCGGGGTGCACGACACGGTGGGCATCGATCTCGTCGCGATGTGCGTGAACGACGTGATCACCGTCGGTGCGCGCCCGCTCTTCTTCCTCGACTACTTCGCGACCGGCAAGCTCGACGTCGACGTCGGCGAGGCCGTGGTGCGCGGGATCGCGGAGGGGTGCAGGCAGGCCGGGTGCGCGCTGCTCGGCGGTGAGACGGCGGAGCTGCCGGGGATGTACGCGGCGGGGGAGTACGACCTCGCAGGGTTCGCGGTCGGCGTGGTGGACCGGGCGAAGATGCTGGACGGGACGAAGGCGCGGGCGGGCGACGTCGTGATCGGCGTGGCCTCGAGCGGTCTGCACTCGAACGGGTACTCGCTCGCGCGGCGTGTCTTCGAGGGCGAGATGAAGCTCGGGATGGGCGACCGCGTGGCCGGGCTGGACACAACGGTGGGTGAGGCGCTGCTCGTCCCGACGAAGATCTACGCGAAGGCGGTGGGCGCGCTGCTCGACGCGTGCGGGCCGGCCGTGCGCGGGCTCGCGCACATCACGGGCGGCGGGCTCGGGGGGAACCTGCCGCGCGTGCTGCCCGACGGGCTCGGGGCGCGGCTCGATCGCTGGCGTCGTACACGCGGCCGGCCATCTTCGGCGTGATCGCGAACGGCGGGCCGGTCGACGAGGACGAGATGAGGCGGACGTTCAACCTGGGCGTCGGGCTCGCGGTGGTGATGGCGAAGGAGGAGGCCGAGCGGGCGCTCGAGGCGCTGTGCGGGGCCGGCGAGCAGGCGTGGCGCTTCGGCGAGGTGATCGAGGTGGGGGACGTGGCGTACGAGGACCGCGTGCGGTTCGAGGGGTGATGCGGTGAACCTGGGCGTCCTCATCAGCGGCCGAGGGTCCAACCTCGTCGCCATTCTCACGGCCATCGAGGCCGGCCTCCTTCCGGCGAAGGTCGCGCTCGTCGTCTCCAACAAGGCGGACGCCGCCGGACTCGCGCGCGCCGCCGAGGCCGGCGTCCCCACGCGCGTCATCCCGCACGGCGCCTACCCGGATCGCGCCTCGTTCGACGCCGCCCTCGTCGACGGCGCTCCGCGAGGCCAAGGTCGACGTCGTCGTCCTCGCCGGCTTCATGCGCCTCCTCACCTGCACCTTCCTCGACGCCTTCCCCAACCGCGTCGTCAACATCCACCCCTCGCTCCTGCCCGCCTTCCCCGGCGTCGACGCGCAGGCGCAGGCCCTCGCCTACGGCGGCGCGCGTGACCGGCTGCACCGTTCACTTCGTCGACGCGGGCACGGACACGGGGCCCGTCATCGCGCAGGCCGTGGTGCCCATCCTGCCCGGCGACGACCGCGACGCGCTCGCGGCGCGCATCCTCCCGCACGAGCACGCGCTGCTCGTGCGCGCGCTCGGGTGGATCGCGGCGGGGCACGTCGAGGTGGTGCGGCCGGAGGGCGGGGGGCGCGCGACGGTGCGCGTGCGCGGGGAGCACGCCGCGTTCGGGCTCGCGGAGGGCGCGCGTTGACGACGAAGCACTTCGACGTGATCGTCCTCGGCCGGTCCATCGGCGCGCTGACGGCCGCCGCGCTCCTCGCGCGGCGCGACTTCACCGTGCTGGTGCTCGGGCAGGGGGAGCGCGCGTCGACGTACCGCCTCGATCAGCGTACGCTGCTCCGCCGATCGTTCAGCCTCCTCGCCACGACGGCGCCCACGTGGCGCAAGGTCATCGTCGAGCTGGCGCAGTCGCAGACGTGGAAGCGGCGCGTGGAGCCGGCGTCGCCGATGATGCAGGTTCTCGCGCCGCGGCGCCGCGTCGACGTGCCGCCCGACATGGCGCTGCTCGGGCGCGAGATCGACCGCGAGTACCCGGAGCTGCGTCGCCTGGTCGACGAGCTGTACGCCGAGCTCGGGCGCGTGAACGGGGCGGCGGACGAGGCCTTCGAGCACGACGCGGTGTGGCCGCCGGGCACGTTCTGGGAGCGGCGCGAGACCAACCGCTACGCCGGGCTCCTCCCGCACGTGCGCGCGGAGCCCGACGCGGACCTGCTCTCCGAGTTCCCCCGCGGCCATGCCTTCCGGCAAATCGTGACTGCCTCCGTCCTGTTCGCGACCGACCTCTCCTCGCTCCCTCCGCCCTTCGCCGTCGCGCGCCTGCACGGCGCGTGGACGCGCGGCGTGTACGCGCTGCCGGGCGGCGAGCACGAGCTGGAGGAGTTCCTCGTGGAGCGCATCGAGGCGTACGGCGGGCGCTGCTCGTTCGACGACCGCGCGGCGTCGATCCACCTCAAGCGCGGCGTCTGCGCGGGCGTGCTCATCGACGGCGACGAGACGCCGACGGGTGCGAGCTTCGTGATCGCCGACTCCGACGGGGAGACGGTCGCGCTCCTGTCCGGGGGCGAGGGGATCCACAAGCGCGCGCAGCGGGAGTGGCCGCGCATCACGTCGTCCGTCGGGCGCTTCGTCGTCTCGCTGATCGTGCGCCGCGAAGGCCTGCCCGAGCCGCTCGGCCCGCACGCGTTCCTCCTGCCGGGCGAGCCCAGGCCCGGCGCGCGGCCGCGGGCCGTCACCGTGTCGGCGGGCGCCGGGCCCTCGTCGGCGCCGGGCATGCTGCGGGCAGCGGCCCATGGTGCACCTGATGCGGCTCGGGAGCTTCGGCGGCGCGGAGGGCGAGGAGCTGCTCGTGGCCGAGATGCGCCTGCCCGATCGCGGGCCGGTCGCGCGGGAGGACGCGCGGCAGGCGGTGCTGGACCTGGTCGCGGCGGAGCTGCCGTTCCTGGAGCGGCACCTCGTGGTGGTCGACTCGGTGCACGACGGGCTACCCGTGTGGGTGTTCGAGGGGGGCAAGCGGCGGCTCGCGGAGCGCGCCGCGCTCCGGGGCGCGTCCGCGACGCCGGAGCCGATGGTGCGGCAGCTCGAGGTGGACCCGCCGGGGTACCTCGGGCTCGGCGGCGAGCCGATCCGCGGACCCGTGGAGCGCACGCTGCTCGCGGGGCGCAGTGTGCTGCCGGCGCTGGGTCAGGAGGGCCAGCTCCTCGCCGCGTGGGGGGCGGCGCGGCTCGTGACGCGGACCGACCGGAAGAAGGAGCGGATGCGGCGCGACATGTGGAGCAAGGTCGAGATCGGGTGACCCCGACTTGTGCCCGGGCACTAACATGGTGACCCGGATGCGCGGACGTGGACGGCGAGCGCGGCGGGCTCTCGTGGGGGTCGGCGTCGTCGTGTCCATGCTCCTCTTCGGGTGGCCGATGATCGGCGTCCGCGAGGCCTCGGCGGGCACGGCGCCGAACGGCACACCCTGCGCGGCACCCGGCGACTGCCTGAGCGGGTTCTGCGTCGACGCTGTGTGCTGCGACTCGGCGTGCGATGCGTGCTCGGCGTGCTCGGTCGCGGCCGGCGCGACGGCCGACGGGACATGCTCGCCGATCGTGGCCTGCCAGGTGGCGGACGACTGCCACGATGCCGTGTGCAACCCGCTGAGCGGCGCGTGCGTGCAGACCAAGAAGCCCGACGGCACGCCGTGCGACGACCACGACGTGTGCACGCAGAACGACACCTGCCTCATGGGCTCCTGCGCCGGCGGGACGATTGTCGCCTGCACGCCACAGGACCCCTGCCACGCGGCGGGTGTCTGCGATCCGCAGACGGGATGCTCGAACCCGGCGTTGCCCAACTGCGGCATGCCGATGCCGGACGGTGGCGTGCCGCTCGCGGATGGCGGTGCGCGCTCGGACGGTGGTGGGGGCTCCGGCGGGTCGAGCACGTCATCGTCTGACGTCCCCGGGAGCAGCGACGGGGGCTGCGCGTACGCCCACGCGGAGTACGGATCTCCTTCGTGGCCGGCAGGGGGCGCTGCGGCGACGTGGCTCCTCGTCCTGGCGCTCCGCGGGCGCGTCAGCTCGCGCGCTCGACGGCCGAGGCGCACGCGGGGATCTCGAGCGGGGGAAGGATGACGGTGAACGTGCTCCCCTGGCCGACCGCCGAGGTGAGCTCGATGCGGCCGGAGAGCGCCTCGACCATCTCCTTCACGATCGACAGGCCGAGCCCTACGCCCCGCGTGTGCTTGTGCGAGATCGCCTCCATCTGCTCGAACGGCTCGAAGATGCGCTCGTGATCCTCGGGCGGGATCCCCGGCCCGGAGTCTCGCACTCGGACGAGGTGGACCCCGCGGGCGCAGGCGATCTCGACCTCGATCTCGCCGCCGCCCGCCGGCGTGAACTTCACCGCGTTGCCCACGAGGTTGACGACGATCAGCCGGACCAGGCGCGGGTCGCTCCGGAGCGCCGGGAGCGGCTCCGGTGCCGTGAGGCGGAGGGGGATCCCTTTCTGCTCCGCCTGAGGAGACAACTCCTCGATGACCCCTGCGCAGAGCGAGCGCGGGTCGATCTCCTCCACGTCGACGCGCAGCCGTCCGCCCTCGATGCGGGCGTACTCGAGGAGCGACTCGATGAGCTCGTGGAGCCGGTCGGTGGAGGTGGCGATCTTGCGGAGCATCTCGCACTGCGGCGAAGAGAGCACCTCGCGGGTCCTGGCGAGCCGCTCCAGGTTGAGCTTGAGGGAGGTGAGAGGGGTGCGCAGCTCGTGCGAGACCATGCGGAGGAAGCTGGTCTTCATCGCGCTGGCGCGGTCGGCGTGGTCACGCGCGACCTTGGCGGACTCCAGCGCGGTGATGAGCTCGCGCCGGTGCAGCGCCACCTCGCCGGCGAGCGCCTCGATGTCCCGCGTCCGCGTGAGCAGGTCCCGCTGCAGGATCTCGCGCGCCCGCTTCATCGAGACCAGGTTCCTCACGCGGGCGCGGCAGCTCCTCGGCGTAGAAGGGCTTGTTGAGGTAGTCGAGCGCGCCCTCGCGGAGCAAGCGCACCCGAAGCGCGTCGTCGGTCTTGGCGGTGAGCACGACGACCGGGAGACCTTCGAGCTCGGGGCGCGCGCGGAGCTCGCGCACCAGGGCGTCGCCGGAGAGGCCGGGCATCATCACGTCGCTGACCACGAGATCGGGGCGGAGGCGCAGCGCCTCGTCCAGCCCTCGTTGTCCGTCGAGCGCCGTGACGACGCGGAACTCGGGCGCCAGGGTGGCCGCGACGAAGCGGTTCATGTCGGGGTTGTCCTCGACCACCAGCACCAGCGGGCGATCGGGCTGGGAGGGCACCGCCGCCGGCACGCTCGGTGGGCTCGGTTCGCTCAAGCCGTCGAGCGCCTCGCGGACCATCGCCCGTAGCATCACCTCCGAGTCCTCGGGCGCCGTCACCACGGCGCCCGGAGGCGCCAGCGTGGGCAGCTCGAGGCGCACCAGCGTGCCTCCCTCGGGGGCGTCGCCGATGGTAACCATCCCGCGCATCAGCTCCACGAAGTCCCGGACCATGGCGAGGCCCAGGCCCGTCCCGCCGAAGCGGCGCGTGGCTCCGTCCTCACGATGGCGGAAGCGTTCGAAGACCGCATCGCGCTCCTCCACGGGGATGCCGGGGCCGCTGTCGGCGACCTCGACGACGATGCGGTCGCCGGAGAGCTCCCGTACGGAGCAGCGCACGCGGCCGCCGATGGGGGTGAACTTGAACGCGTTGGAGAGCAGGTTGAGGATCGCGCGCTGGAGCTTGCCGGCGTCGACCTCGGCCGGGATCGTGATCGGCGCGTCGATGGTATAGGCGATGCGTCTGTCCGCGGCGAAGCCGTCGAAGTGCGCGCCGGTGGCGCGGACGAGCTCGGCCAGATCGACCTCGCGGTACGACGCCGCGAGCTGGCCCGCCTCGCTGCTCGCGGCGTGGAGCAGGTCGCCCACGTGCCTGACCAGCGTGCGCGCGTTGCGCGCGACGACCTCCAGATCCGCGCGCTGTTCGGAGCGGAGATCCGGGCTCGTGAGGAGCCGCTCGGTGGGCCCGAGGATCAGCGCCAGCGGCGTGCGCAACTCGTGGCCGACGTTGGCGAAGAGCTGCGTCTCCAGCTCCTTGGCCCTGGCCACCGCCGCGTCGAGGTCGCGGTGCGCGGCCTCCAGCTTGCGGCCGCGCTCCTGCGCGAGGCGCGCCGCGCGGACGAGCGCCGCCGCGCGAGGGAGGAGGCCAGGGAGGGCGATCGCGGCGGGGAGGAGCGCGGTCGCGGCGGCGGCGCGGAGTACGTCCCCGGCGAGCGGCGCAGAGAACCACGGCGCGCACGCGTCGCAGAGGCAGAGGGCGCCGGTGAGGGCGAAGAAGGCGCCAAGATAGAGCGAAATGCGCGCCGCGCCGAGCGCCTTGAGCTTGCCGGAGAGCGTGGTCAGGGTGGCGGCGATCGCGAAGCAGGAGAGCGCGATCACCGCGGAGGCCGCCACGCGCCCGAGCTCCGACGCGGCAACGGTGCGGGCCGACCAGGCGAAGAGCGGGCTGTCGACCGGCCACCGGCAGAAGGATTCGAGCACGACCCCGATCAGATGACACGCGGCAGCGCAGAGCCCAAGGAGCTCCGGGGATCATGCCATCCGTAGGCGAGCGCAGAGCATGTGCCGGACGGAGCCGTTGGTGCGGTAGGTGGATGAGCGTACGGGCGGCGCACGTCGCGAGCGTGAGGCGCGCCCTCATCGTGGCCGCGCCGTCCCGGCCGCTCCGCGCGGTGTCGCGGGGCTACTTGGAGTAGAGCTGCCCGGCCGCGAGGCCCTGGCCGCGCGCCGCGCGGATGACGTACTTCGCGTTGATGCCGACTGGAAGCTCCCAGCGGAAGCAGTTGCCGCGCCCGCCGAGCGACGCGTTGGTGCTCCCGCTCGCGGAGGCGAGCACGCCCGATGCCTGGGGGATGGGGGTGACGGCGACGATGGCGAGATCGACCTGCGTGATGCCGGCGCCGACGGCGATCACCGTGTAGCACTTGCCCGGGAGCATCTGGAACGGCTGCTCCAGCGTCTGGCCCTCCTTGAAATTGCCAGCGATGAGGGTGCCCTCACGCGTCATCCCGGGTGCCTCCTGCTGCGAGTAGGCCATGAGCGGTACCGTCGCGACGCTCGCGAGGTTGGGATCGATCTGCGTGGCCGCGCCCGAGCTGGGGACGGAGCCCGGCGAGGGGCCCCCCCCTCCCGGCAGCGGGAAGGGGAACGGGAAGGGCAGGCCGCCGGGCGCCGGCGTGGGAGACGGGGCCGGCGCACGCGGCGCCGGAGCAGGCGCAGGGGCGGGAGACGGGGCCGGGGTCGGAGAGGGGAGCCCGGGGATGCTAGGGAGACCCGGCACGGAAGGGACTGGCAGCGGAGCCGCTTGCGGCGCGGGTTGCGGGCCGTACTGGGGTGCCGGTTGCGGCCCGTACTGCGGCGCGGGCTGGGGGGCGTACTGGGCCGCGGGCTGCGGCCCGTACTGTGGTGCGGGTTGCGGAGCGTACCCGGGCTGCGGCGCGTAGCCGGGGGCACCGGGCTGCTGCGGGTACGCCTGCTGCCCGGCCTGGTTCGGGTACTCCGCATTCGGCCCGGTCCCCTGGTGGTCGAAGCAGCCCGTCGAGACGAACGCGGCGATCAAGGCCGCTGGCACGGCGACGAAGCGAAAGGCAGGACGTTGAAACACGGTGACCTCCTCGGGGGATCGAGCCTCCGTCCATTCCCATCGGCACTGCACGGACGCAACCGTCCGCGAGCGCCGGGCACGAATCCAACGCGAGGATGGACGGCGATCTTTCATCCGATCGTATTGACGGATACGGGGGGGCATTCTTCTCGGCAGAGCAGGTTTTCGTCGTCGTGATCGTGCCTGGAGACGGGCTTGGGATGGCTAGCTCCCCGGCGCCGGTGTAGAAACGCAGCGATGGACGCGACGCGGCGCACGAGCATGACGACGAAGCAGATCTCCGGCTTGATGCTGAGCCTGGCCCTGGCGGCCTTCGCCACCGCGTGCAACGGCTGCGGCAGCTCCCCACCTCCGCAGCCGCAGCCCGCGCCGATGCCGGTGCCCGTCGCGCCGCCCATGCCGCCGCAGGCCGGTCCGTGCGATCAGGCGCATGCTCCTCGCGACGAGCACCGCCATGCAGGCGCGCGCCGCGGCGGAGGCCCCGGGCATGAAGCCCGACGGCGCGCCGCTCTGCGGCGTCGTCGCCGAGGGGCAGATCGTGGTGAGCCCCACGTTCCTCCTGGAGCCTGGGGCTTGCTACACGTTCCTCGGCCAGTCGCTCCCGCCGGTGGGGCAGATGGAGATGCTCCTCCAGTTCGACGCGACGTCGGCCGCCGGCCCGTTCCTGCCGCCCAGCATGGCGTCGATGGCGAACATGGCGCAGAGCCCGCTGCTCGTGACGACGGTGCCCGGCGAGCGGGTGAGCATGGGCGAGAAGCAAGCCTGTTACCGGTGGGGGTTCCCGCTCGTGCCCGCGACCGTCAAGCTCATCGTGAGGGCACGCGCCGGCTCGGGGCCCGTGGCGGCGCAGGTGTTCAAGAAGAAGCTCTAGGCTGGAGCTGTCCAGAGCGGGCGGCGGCGGGCGGCTGCCGGCGTACAAAACGCGAACGGCCACGTCACCGTGGCCGCTCAGCGGAAGCTGCATGGCCGGCGTGGAACCGCCGGCCGTCGCGATCAGGCAAGCGCGTCCTTGATCGCCTTGATGGGACGTGCGCGCACCGACTTGCTGGCCGGCTTGGCCGCGAACATCTGCGGCTGCTTGGTGAAGGGGTTGATGCCCTGCCGCGCCTTGGTGGCGGGCTTCTTCACGACGCGGAACTTCGCGAAGCCGGGGAGCGTGAACACGCCCGACTTCTTCAGCTCGCGGTGCCCCACGTTGATGAGCGACTCCAGGACGCTCCTCACCTGCTTGCGGGTCAGCTCCTCGCCGACCGTCTCCGCGATGGCCTGGATCAGGCCGCTCTTGCTCATCGACTTCTTGGCGGCACCGCCGCCGCCGCTCTTCTTCGCTGCCATGGTTCCCTCCGGGAATCTGCGTGCGCGCAGCGCCTCGCCGCGCGCGGCTTGCCAAACCATACACGGCGCGCTCCGCAAAAAAAGCGAAATCTACAGGGCAAATCGCGCTTTTTTGCCGGTCGCTCCACCTCCCACCCTCCGCGTGCGTGCGCGCGAAGGGCGTGGCGCCCCGGGTCGAGACGGCCGCGCGAGCCCTGAAATGTGCTCGAAAAAGCCCACGAATTCGGGCTGTTTCGTCGCGTCATGGCGACGGGCCCGCCCCACCGGGGCGAGCGCCGAGCACCCTCAGGGCGCCCGCGACGGAGGGCTCCGCACCTCGCTCACGAGGCCCGGAGCTGATCGAGGAGAGCGCGGGCCTCCTCGAGCGTGGGATCGTCGACGACGGCCTTGTCGATCATGAGCCGCGCCTTCCGCCGGTCCCCCTGGATGAAGGCCATGCGGCCGAGGTGGTAGTAGGCGAGGGCGCGGATCGGGTCCGGTCGCGCCCTCGGGCGAGCCCACCGGGGCGGGTTTCATCATCGTCACGGCGCGGAAGGCGCGGGTGGCCGGCTCGGGCTGATCGAGGGCGACGGCGAGGCCCCCGAGCTCCATCGCGAGCTGGGCGTTCTGCGGATCGCTGTCGAAGGCGCGGGACAGCGCGGCGAGCGCGGCCACGCTGTCGCCCGCCGCGTGATCGAGCCGCGCCAGGCGCCGGTGGACCGCCGCGAGTACCTTCGTCCGGCGCCCCTTCGAGGCCACGACCGCGGCGTCGAGGACGGCGCGGGCCTCGTGGAGCCGCCCGGTCAGCGTGTATGCGTCGGCGAGCAGCAACATCGCCTCGCCGTCGTCGGGCCGCAAGTTCTTGGCCTCTTCGAGCACGGGGATGGCGCGCTCGGCTCCGCCCTCCGCGTCGAGCATGAGGCGCCCTGCACGGACCAGGTGTGCGAAGCGGGTGACGGGGTCCGTCGCGCGTGCCGCGTCCTCAAGGATGAGCGCGGCCAGCTCGCGACCCTCGCCGATCCGCTCGTAGACCTCGCGGAGCTGCCGGCGCAGTTCTTCGTTGTGGGGCGCGATGCGCTTGGCTCGCTCCAGCCCCACGCGCGCTTCGGTCAGCCGGTCGAGACGCGCGCACGCGCCCGCGACGCGGAGCGCCGCCTCGACGAGCCCCTCGCCGTCCTCGATGGCGAGCAGCTTTCGGTGGACGGTGAGCGCGGCCTCCCAGTCCCCCGCGCTCTCCTCCAGCGTGGCGAGCGCGCGCAGGGCGGCGCGATCGCGCGAGCCCTCCCGCGTCAGATCGAGCGAGCTCGGCGCGGGCGCGCTCGATCTCGGCCCGCCCGGGTGAGCACCTCCGCGAGTCGCAGGCGGAGCCCGCTCCGCATCGCGCGCGCCTCCGGCGTGTCCTTGGTCGCGCAGGCCGCGGCCGCCCGGCCAAGCGCGGTCACGAGCGCCTCGGCGTAGCCGCCGCCGCTCTTCTCGTATGCTTGCTCCAGATCCAGGAGCGCCGCCTGCTCGCGCCCCAGCGCCTCGTGCAACGCCGCGCGCGTGCCGTAGAGCCACGCATCGCCGGGGTCGCCGGCGATCGCGCTCGTCACCGCGTCGACGGCGCGCGCGTGCTGGCCGGTCGCTCCGAGCGCGTCGATGAGGCTCACCAGCACCTCGCGATCCCGGGGGTTCACCTCCAGCGCGCGGGCCAGGACGTCCGCCGCGGCGCGCGCGTCGCCCGCTTGCTCGCGGTAGACGTCGGCCGCGCGGCGGAGGCAGGCGACGCGCTCCGCGGCCGAGCCGCGGGTCTCCGCGTCGCGGACGAGGAGATCGGCGAGCTTGCGGAAGTCGCCGCTCTCCGTGTAGCGCCGGGCGAGCTCCTCGCGGATCCCGGCGTCGCCCGGGCGCGCGGCCCACCCGTGCTCCAGCGCCTCGGCGGCGGCCGCGGCGTCGCCGTGTCGGCCGCGGATTTGCGCGAGACGGAGCGCGAGCTCGATGGCGTCCTCGCCCTCCTCCACCTCGAGGAGCGCGTCGAGCGCGTCGCCGAGCGCGAGCGAGTCGTCTCGGGTCATCCCGAGCCGGACGATCTGGCGGAGCAGCTCTCGGCTCTTCGGCTCCCAGTCGAGCGCGCCGTGGTAGGCATCGAGCGCCCCCTGCTCGTCCCATTGCTGCTCCAGGAGCGCGCCGAGCCGCAGCGAGAGCTGCACGATCGCGGCGCGGTCCTCACGGTCCTTGGCCAGGTCGAGTTGGCGCCCCATCAGCGCGGCGAGATCCTCGCGGCGCCCCAGCCGCTCCAGGAGCTCGGAGAGCGCCGCGGCCGCCTCGGCCTGGGACGAGTCCTCCTCGATCACCTCCTGGAGGAGCGCGACCGCCTTGTCCGGGTCCTCGTCCACGGCCATCCACGCGCGCTCGAGGCGAAGCCGCGTGCGCTCGGACGCGCCTTCGAGCAGCGGCGCGGTCTCCTCGAGCAGCGCCGCGAGGCGCGCGCGCTCGCCGAGCTTCTTGTACACATCAGCGAGCGGCTGCCAGATCTCGGGGTCTGCCGGCTCCCGCGCGCGCAGCTCGTCGTAGAGCCGCGCCGCGCGCGCGAGGTCGCCGAGCGGCCCCGCCGAAAGCGCAGCCACCTCGAGCACGAGCGCGCGCTCGCGGTCGGGCGACTCGCCGCGCGCGGCGCGCTCCTTCAGGTCGGCGGCCTCGGCGAGATCGCCCGCCGCGGTTCGGTGCCCAGCGAGCGCGAGGAGCGCCCAGCCGAGCGGTGCGTCACCGTGCGACGCCCCGGCGATGGCCTTGCGCAGCAGCTCCTGCGCGAGCGCCGCGTCGGCCAGGCGCTCGGCGATCTCCACGGCTTCGCGGAGCGGCTCGATGGGGTCCCCGTGCCCGGCGAGCTCGGAGCGCAGGACGAGCGCGTCGATCAAGAGGCGATCGCGGCCGGTGTCGCGCGCCAGGTTCTCCAGGGCGCGGGAGACGGGCCCCGCGCGGCGCCTCTCGCGAGCGCGTCGCGGAGCAGCGCTTCGGCTCGATCGGGCTGGGGATCGGCTGCGAGCGCGTCCTCGAGCAGCGTGAGCGCGCCAAGGGTAGCCTCGGGCCGCCGCAAGCGCAGCGCCACGAGCTGGTACATGGCGTCGCCGAGCTCCGCGCGGTCCGCGACCGGGCTCGCTGCTTCGATGCGACGCGCGAGCAGCGCCTCCTCCGCGTCGGTGTCGCCCAGCCGGCCGTACAGCGCGGCGAGCGCGCGCCAGATGGGGGCGAGCCGCTCCGCGGAGCCCCGCTCCGCGCGGCGAGGGCCTCGGCCTCGCGGTACGCGGCGGCGGCGCGGGCATCGTCGTGGAGGTCGTGCTCGAAGAGTTGCCCGAGCGCGACGTGGAGCTCGAGGCGCGATCGTCGTCGGTCTCGCCTTGGCAGAGCCGCGCGAGCGTGGCGGCGTAGCGCTCGACCTGCCCGGCCCTTCGCGCCAGCTCGAGCACTGGGCGAGGGCCTCGGGCGGAGGGCTCGCGAAGCGGAGAGCGCGCCGAGGCGGGCCTCGAACGCGTCGGCGGGGCGGCCGAGGTGCTCCTCGTAGAGCGAGGCCAGCTCCTCCTGGATGGCGGCCGCGTGCTCGGCGGGGCCGCCCTGGGCGAGCGCGCCTCGAGCGCGCGCGCGAGGAGGTCGTGCCGGCCGCGGGCGCGCAGCGCCGCGACGAGGCGGTCGCGCTCGCCCTCGCTCTCGCGCGCCGCCTCGAAAGCCGACTCGAGCTGCTCGGCGGCGCGCTCGGACTCGCCGCGCAGCCGCGCGATCTCGCACAGCTCGAAGAGCACCTCGGCGCGGCTCACCTCGCCGGGCGCCGGGCTCTTCGCCGCGGGGGCGGCGCACCACGAGGAGGAGCGCCCGGTAGGTGCGCGCGGCGCGCTCGAGCTGGCCCTCCTCGAACGACAGGCGCGCCAGCGCCTGGAGGATCTCCGGGTGCGCCGGGATCGATGCGCAGCGCGGCGTCGAGCTCGGCGACGGCGCGGGGGCGATCGCCCTTGGCCAGCGAGACCTGCGCCAGCTCGAAGTGCACGACGGCGCGCTCCTTGGGGCGCCGCGCGCCGTACGCCGCGAGCATGGCGCGAGCGTGTCGGCCGCCTTCTCGAGATCGCCGGTGGCCCGCCGCGCCGAGGCGAGGCGGAGGTGGACGGCGCGCGTCCTCGGGCCGGAGCTCGGCGGCCTGCTCCAGCAGCGGGATGGCGGCCGCCGCGTCGCCGTGCCGCACCAGATGGATCTCCGCGGCCTCGCGCAGCCGCGAGCGGCGACGCGGCGCGATCCGGCGTCTTGCGCCGCGTCCTCGGCGATAGAGCTCGGCGAGCGCCCGCCACTCGCCGGTCTCCTTGTAGAGGGTCGCCAGCCGCTCGCGCAGCGGGGCCTGCGCCCCGGCCGCTCGTCCTGCGCCGCACGTTCGAGCCGTGCCCCGCGGCCGCCCGGGCTGGCCCGCAGCCTTCAGCGCCGTCGACGAGGCGGAGCACCGGCGCGGCGACGCATCCGGCTGACGCCTGCGGGCCGGCCTGGGCGCGATCGCAGAGGCGCTCCAGCACCTCGGCGGCCGCGGCGTGATCCCCGCGCGCCGTGAAGAGCCGCGCGAGCGCCTCGTCCGAGTGCCGCTGCCGAGCGCCGACGCACGCCGGTGCGCCGTGATGGCGCGCTTCACGTCGGCGAGCTGCCCTCGGCGAGCGCGGCGGCGCGACCCCAGAGCGCCACCGCCGCGTTGCGGTCGCCGCCGCGCTCCGCCAGCGCGGCGCGCTCCTCGTGGAGCGAGAGCGAGCTCCGCGTCGTGCCCGCCTGCTGCGTAGAGCTCGGCGAGCCTCTCCATCGAAGGCCCGTGCGGCCCCGTCGCGAGGTTCTCGCGGAGCGCCGCGATGGCGCCCTCGCGGTCGCCGCCCTCGGCGCGCAGGCTCGCGAGGTCCACGCGCAGATTCAGGCGCTCGGGCCCGTCCGGGCAGCGCCGCGATCTGACGCTCGCGCAGCGCGACCGAGCGCCTCACGCCGGCCGAGCTGCCGGTACATCGCGTAGAGCCGCCCGCTCGCGCCGCGATCGCGCGGGTCCTCGGCGAAGAGCTCCTCGTAGACCGCGATGGCAGCATCGCCGCCCGCGAGCTCCGCCGGCGTCGAGCCGCAACCTCCGCCGCTCCGCGGCGGCGAAGGGCAGCCGCGCGCCGCGGAGGAAGAGCTCGGCACTTGGCCTCGGGCGTCTGGGCGAGCCGCACGAGCGCCTCCATCGCCCACGCGGCCGCGGCGCTCGCGCCCTCGCGCGAGAAGTCGGCGGACGGCGGCGTCGAGGAGCTTCTCCGCGAGCGCCCGCGCCAGCGCGGGGTCGCCCGGCCGGTCCCTCGGCCACCTCCACGGCCTCTCGCCGGCACACGAACGCGGCGGAGGGCGCGCTCACGTCCGCGAGGCGGCTCAGCGTCTCCACGAGCGCGCGGTCCGGCGTGCGCCGCTGTGCTTCGACGAGCGCCGAGAGGAGCGGCTCGCTCTCGGGGTCGATCGCGAGCGCCTGCACCAGCGCCGCCTCCGCGGCCGCCATGTCGCCGCGCCCGCTGATGCCAGAGCGCCACGCGGTGGAGGAGCTGGCGCTTCACCGTCCGCGGCACGTCCGCGCGCTCGGCGAGCCCCGCCGCGAGCGCGGACGCGAGGCGCTCCCAGCGCGCGGACTCGGTGGGAGCGCCCCACTCGGCGTCGGCCGCGTCCGCCAGGCGGAGCAGGCGCTCGGCGAGCGCCTCGTTCGGCGTGATCGAGAAGGCGCGGAAGATGGCGTCGAACGCGTGCCCAGGGTTCCCCGCGCGGCGCTCGTGGAGGGCCGCCGTCTCCGTCAGCACGGCGACGCGCTCCGCGTCCGAGCCTGCCGCCGCCAGGCGCGGCTCCAGGAGCGCGACCGCGGCGGCGTGATCGTCCGCGGCGGCGTAGAGCCGGGAGAGCGAGGAGACCACCGCGCCGAGCGTGCGGCGCATCGTCTCGTCCTGGAGGTCGAGCCGCGCGAGGAGCGCCTCGAGGCCGCGCCGCGTCTCAGCGTCGCCGGGGCGCTGCCTCGATCGCGAGGTCGTACGCCGCCACCGACTCGTCGAGGTTGCCCGTCCGGGTTCGATGGACGATCGCCGATCCGCCGCCACAGCTCGGCCGCGCGCGCGTCGTCGGCGACCGCCGTGGCCTCGCCTTCGAGCAGGGCGACCAGCTCTCCGTGGCGCCCGGCGCCCTCCAGCAGCGCCGCCAGCGCCTCGGTGCTCTCGTCGTCGGAGCCGAACGTGCGGCGCACCGCCGCCCAGGCCTCGATCGCGCGCGCTGCGTCACCGATGGGCCCCGCGAGCAACCGCGCCGCGCGCACGCCGTCCGCGCGCGCCTGTGCGTCGTCGCCGCTGCGCTTCGCGCGCGCCTCCAGCACGACGCGAGAGCTCCTCCCACCGCTCGCCCGTCGTGAGCGCACGCGCCAGGCCCTCCTCGGCGGCGAGATCGCCCGGATCCTCCGCGAGCGCGGCGTGGAAGGCGCGCACTGCGCGATCCACGTCGCCCGTCGCGAGCGCGATCTGCGCAAGCTCCTGCCGCGCCGCCCGGCGCGCATCCGCGGCGGGCTCGAGCGCGGCGAGCCGCTCCAGCACCTCGCCGCGCTCGGCGCTGCGGCCTGCTGCCGCGAGGAGCCGGTCGAGCGATCGGGCGGCAGCGAGCACCGCCGCGCCGCCGCGCGCGTCGGGCTCGCCGGCCGGGTCGAGGATCCTGCGGTGGAGCTCCATCGCGCGCGCCGGGTCGTGGAGCTTCTCCTCGTACACGGCCGCCGCCTGGGCGAAGCAGGTCGATCCGCGTCGCCCCCTCGGCCGCGGCCGCCGCCTCGGCGAGCGCCCCGGCGAGCCGCGCCGGCTTCCCCAGCCGCTCGGCGAGCCGTACCAGCTCGGCGCGGTGCTCGGCGGAAGCAGGCTCGAGCGTGAGCAGCGCCGCGGTCCCTTCGAACGCGCCCGCCTCGTCGTGGAGCTTGCCCAGCCGCAGCTCCACGATGGCGCGAAGGCGCTCGGCGCGCTCGGCCCGCGTCGTCGCGGCGTCGAGATCGATCTCGAGCATGCGCACCAGGTCCTTCGGGCGACCCTGGGCGCGGTAGTGATCCTTGAGCCGCGCCGCTGCGCGCTGCCGCGTGGAGCCGGAGGCGGCGCCGGACGGACGCCGCCGCCATGACCCGCTCCAGCAGCGCGAACGCCTCCGCCCGCCCCGGCTCGGCGTCCAGCATCTGCTCGACGATCGCCACTGCCGGCTCGGCGTCTCCCACGTCGAGCCACAGCTCCGCGATGCGCGCCCGGAGCTTCTGCGCTGCCTCGCCCTCCTGCGCTCCCAGCTCGGCCGAGAGCAGGTCGACGAGCTCGCGGTGGCGGCCCTGTCGCTCGTAGAGCCGCTCCAGCGCTGCGCGCACCCTCGGCTCCGGGCGCTCGGCGTAGAGCGCCTCGTAGTAGCGCGTGGCGCGGGCCGGGTCGGCGGCGGAGATCCTTCGCGGCGAAGGCCGCGTCCTCGAGCAGGTCGCGGCGCGCGTCCGCGTCGCCCGCGCCGGCGATGGCGCCGTCGTACAAGGCGAAGAGGTCGTCCCAGCGCTCGCCGAGGTTGTACGCCAGCTTCAGCCGCTCGAACGCCCACGCCGATCCGGGCACGAGCGCGAGGACGCGGCGGAGCATCGCGTTCACCGTCTCGGGCTCGTCGAACCACTCCTCGTGGTACTCGACGGCGCGGCGCGCGATGTCCTCGACGACGTCGGCGTCCAGCCCCGCGAGGGTGACCACCGCGGTGCCCTCCTCGGGCTCGGCAGCTTCGGGGAGCGGCCGAGCGGAGCCAGGCGTGCGGATCGCCGCGACGCCGAGCGCATGCCGGTAGGCGAGCGCCACCCGTGGGGGTGCGTGGAGCGCCCGTGCGAGCTGCTCTGAGCGCTCCCAGAACGCCGCCTCCCCCGGCATCTCCGCCGCCGCGGCCAGCGCGACGTCGAGCGCGCGCGCAGGGGGCGGCTCCGCGCCGCCGAGGCGCTCGAGGAGCCGCTCGTACCAGCCGCGTCGAGAGGGGCGCAGCGTGGGATCTTCGGCGGGGGCAGCGAGGAGCAGGCCCAGGAGCGCGGCGAAGGCGCTGGGGTCCTCGGTCGCGTCCGCGACGCGTTCGAGCAGCTCGGCGGAACGCTGGCGCGCCTCGGGGCGCGCGAGGGCCTGCTCGACGATACGGCGCGCAGCCTCGTCGTCGGGGCTCGCGTCCAGCACCGGAGCGATCACCGCCACGGCGTCGACCGCGCGGTCGAGGCGATCGAGGAGCAGCGTCGCCAGCTCCAGATCGAGCGCGGCGCGCGCCTCCCCCTGGGCCAGCGCGCGGCGCCGCTCGATGACCCCGACCGCGGCCGGCGACGTCGCCCTTCGCCAGCAGCACCCGCGCCTGCGCTGCGAGCGCCTCGTCGTTCTCGGGGTCGATCGCGGCGACGCGCGGCCGTAGAGACTCCGCGGCGGCCGCAGGGTCGCCGAGCGCGCCTTCTTCCGCGGCGGCCCACGCGAGGAGCACGGGGGCGCGCGCGCCCTCGGGCGCACGCTCGGCGCGGTACGCGAAGAGCCAGCGCCGATCCGCCGTCGCCGCCGGACCCTGCGCGGTGAGCAGCGCGTCGAACGCGTGTGCTTCGACGCCGGACGCATCGTCGCCCCCCTCCAGGATGGCCCGGTACGCCGCCGCCGCCTCGGCGAAGCGCGCGGGATCCCGTCCGAGCACGCGCGCGCGTGCGGATCGCACTGCCGCGCGCTCCGCAGCGCCGAGCGCACCTTCGCCGGTGCGTTCGAGGAGCGCGTCGGCCTCGGCCAGGAAGCGCTCCGGCACGCCGGCGCGCAGCGCGGGCGACTCGAAGGCGATCAGCGCGCCGGCCGCCTCGGCGGCCGACGATGCCGCGCGGAGGAGCACGACATACACCGCGGGCAGGCGATCCCACGCCTCGGCGGCGGTGTGGAGCGCGAGCAGCCGCTCGGCCGCCGCGCGGTCCTTCGGGGCGACCTCGAGCACGCGCTCGAGGAGCATGGCCTCTCGGCTCGCGGCGCTCGCGGTCCCCGCCGCGGCCGCTGCGCGGCGGAACGCGTCGGCCGCGCCCGTCGCGTCGCCGAGGGCATCGCGGAGCAGCTCGCCGAGCTGCGCGAGCCAGGTCGCCTCCTCCTCCGGCTCGATGGCGACGGCGACGCGCCGTTCGAGGACCGCGCGCAGGAGCGCGTGGTCGCCCGCCGCGCGCGCGACACGCTCGGCCGCCGCCAGCACCTCTTCCGAGAGCGCGCCGCTGCCCGCCAGGATCTCGCCGTACCGCGCCGCCGCCTCGTCGAGCCCGTCGTGCGCCGCCGCGACCTCCGCGAGCCGGAACAACAGCGCCGTCCGCTCCTCGCCCGCCGCGCGATCGAAGCGCCCGCCCAGCTCGGCGCGCAGCTCTCCCCACGCGCCCGTGGCCTCGTAGATCTCCAGCAGCGCATCGAACGCCCGGCGATCGTCCGGCTGCTCCGCGAGCGCGCGTCGGTACGTCGCGAGGGCGGCCGCGGAGTCGCCGAGATCGCCGCCGCTCGATGGCGCCGATGGAGTGGTAGCAGCTCGCGCCGGCGCGCAGGGCCCTCCGCCTTCTCCAGCGCCGCGTGGTAGAGCGCGAGCCGCTCCTCCGGGCTGCCCTGCTCGCGCAGGAGCGCGTCGACGCGCGCGAGCAGCTCGGGCGACGAGGGCTCGAAGGCGAGCGCGCGCCGGAAGACCGCGAGCGCCCCCACGACGTCGCCGCTCTCCACGAGCGCCTCGCCGGCGCGCCGCGCGAGGAGGCCGAGCGCCGGGTGCTCCACCGCGCGGTCGCCGAGCGCGTCGCGCAGCACGGCGGCGCGGCGGCCCACGTCGCTTCCGGCCATGAGCTGGTCCACGCGCTGCACCCACGCGGGCACGTCGTCGATGGCGCCCGCGAGCGCCTCGCTCAGCCCGCGCGCCGCGAGATCCAGCGCGCGCTTCGGATCTTGAGCGGCCCTGCCGCGCGCTCCGTCGCCTCTTCGAGCGCGGCGAGGCGGGCGCGCGGGTCCTCCGAGAGCGAAGCCCGCGTCTCCAGCACGCGGAGCAGCACCGGCGCTGCCCCCTCCTTGCGGGCGATCGGCTCCAGTACGTCGGCGGCCGCGAGGCGCAGGTCCCCCGACGCGAGCATCTTGTCGAGCGCCTGCCGCGCCTGCTTCTCCGCGGGGTCGAGGGCGAGCGCCTGCTTGAAGGCGTCGAGCGCGCCGCGTGCGTCGTTGAGCCGCGCGTATCCGGAGCTGCCCGAGGCGCGAGAAGAGGCCCGCCTGCTCGGCCGCGGGGGCTGAGGCCGCCTCGCGCGACAGCGCCGCCGAGAGCTCGTCCCAGCGCTTCTCGTGCTCCAGGAGCGGCACGATCCGGGCGAGCGCCTCGCGCGAGGCCCCGTACGTCGCCACGAACATCTGCCATGCGGCCAGCGCCGCGCCCTTGTCGGGCAGCTTGCTCGAATGGATGTCCGCCGCGCGGAACGCCAGGTCCTTCGCCTGCCCCGGGTCGCGCTCGGCGCTCGCCAGCCGATCGAGGATCGTCGCGAGCGCCGCGAAGGCGCCCGACGCCTCGTAGAGCCGGCAGAGCGCGGCGCTCGCGTCGGCGTCGCGGGGCGTGCCCAGGAGCCGCTCGTACGCCGCGATGGCCATCGGCAAGTCGTGCGAGCTCCTGCTCGGCCACGCCCCCGAGGTCCGCCGTCGCGGCGAGCCGCGCGCTCTCCTCCGGCTCGATCTGCGACAGGCGCGCGAGCGCCGCCGCGAGCCCGCGCGGAATCCCGCGGCTCGGCGTTGAGCGCCGCGAGGGCCCGCGCCGCCCGGAGGCTCGCGTCCGCGTCGGGCGCGTCGATGACGCCCTGGTACGACGCGCGCGCCTTCTTCACGTCGCCCAGCTCGCGGTACAGGTCCCCGAGGTCGGCGCCGATGCGCGCCCGCACACCGACGTCCTTCGAGGCCGTCGCGGCCCGCCCGAGGGTGCGCGTGGCCTCGGCCTGCTTGTCGAGCGCCGACGCGAGCTGCACGAAGCGCGCCCGCACCTCGTCGTCGGCCGGGTCGAGCACGACGATCGCCTCGTCGAGCACGAACGTCTTCTCGAGATCGCCGAGCTGCTCCAGCGTCATCCGCGAGAGCTTCTTCTGCGCCTCCAGCCGCTTCGGCCCGCGCAGCGCCTCGATCTCGGCCGCGCGCATCTCCGCCGCGTCGCTCGGCTCCCCCGCCGCCTCGTACGCGTCCGAAAGCGCTCCGGCCGCGCGCGCCGTCAGCGACTTGTGCCCGACCAGCTCGGTGGCCACGCGCCGCGCCTCCGCGTGCAGCGGATCGGCGCGCAGGACCTCCTCCACGTGGGGCATCGCCCGCTCGATCTCCCCGAGCCCGCCCGCGTACAGCGAGAGGAGCCGCAGCCGGATCGCCAGCGACTCCTCCGCGTCGGGCGGCGGGTCCTGCGTCACGAGCTGCTCGAGCATCTTGGCGAGGTCGGCGAGGCGCCCCGTCTTCTCGTACGCCGCGACGATGGCCTTCCTGGCGTTGGCGTCGGCCGGATCGAGCTTCACGATCTCGAGGTTCAGCTTGAGCGCGCGCTCGGGGTCGCCCTCCACCAGCTCCGCCCCGCGGCGCAGCATCCGGAGCTGCTCGGCCTTGTCCCCGCGGTGCGGCGCGGCCGCGGCGTACAGCTCGCCGAGCCGCCGGAGGTCGTGCCGCTGCGCGAGGATCTTCTCGTACTCGTCGAACGCCTGCACGTCCCCGGGCGCGAGCGAGAGCGCGCGCTCCAGGTACCCCTCCGCGCCGTCTGCGTCGCCGAAGACGTCCGCCGAGAAGACGCCCGCGTGCGCGAGCACCGTGGCCTGCGCGGCCGCCGTCAGGCTCTTGATCTTCTTGTCGCGCGCGAGCCGCTCGTACGAGAACGCGAGCTCCGCCGTCCGATCGTCGCGCGCCGCCGCCGCGTGGAGCTGCTCCCAGAGCGCCTCGTTGCCCTGCCCGCGCGCGAGCGCTGCGACGAGGACGTCGAGGATGGCGGCTTCGTCTTCGAGCTTCTGCTCCAGGGTCGAGGCGAGCGTTTCGATGCGCAGCGCGGGGCGGGGCTTCGGATCGGCCATGGGGCGGGGAACGCAGCGTATCAAGGCCGCATGCACGGTCAACGCGCACGCCCGGGCACCTCCACGACGTGGACGTCAATCTCGCCGCGCACCACGTCGAGCACCAGGTAGTGGAAAAATGCGTGCTCACGGCCCGCGCACACCCGGAGTGGGGCGCCGAGGCCCCCCGTGACGAAGCCGCGGATCCCCGGGCCGCGGACGCGTTGCCGTACCTCCCAGTACCCGTGCTCGTGGCTCGCGAGGATCAGCTTGACGCCGCTCTCCTCGAAGTAACCGAGCGCCTCCTCGCTCTCGCGCACGGCAGACGCGCCGTCCTCGTCCATGTCGTGCCGCGTGACGCCGTTCTCAGCGAGCGCCTTGTGCATGCCGACGACGATGGTCGCGCCCCGCCCCTTCGCGGCGCGCAAATCCCGCGCGAGCCAGTCGAGCTGCGCCCGGCCGAAGCCCGCGTCGCTCACGTTGTCGAGCGCGACGAAGTGGACGCCCCCCGGCAGGTCGATCGCGTAGAACACCCGCCTCGACGCGCGCGCCTCCGCGGGCAGCGCGTCGCGCGCCACGCAGCCGGAGAGCGCGCCCCTCACGAAGTCGTCGCGCGCGAGCCCGGGTGCAGCTCCGGCAGCTCGCCAATCTCGAGCGCCTCGTGGTTCCCGAATACCGGACAGAAGCGCACGCTCGGGTCGAGGCAGCGCCGTAGCTCGGCGGGGAAGTACGTGTCCGCGGGCGGCGTGCGCTCCATGTCGCCGAGATAGAAGAAGGCGGACGCGCCCGCGGGCTTCGCGTCGTGGAGCGCACGGGGAAATGGCTGGGCGGCGTCGCACCGGGAGAGGTCGCGCGGCACGCCGTCCGGGCCTTCGATGAGCGGGAAGGCCATGCGCGAGTCACCGCCGACGAGGAAGCGCACGGCGCCCTCGGGCTTCGGGGGCGGCGCGGCAAGCGGAGGCGGCGCTCCGGGCTCCCAGCGGTTCGCGGCGGTGGGCTCGACAGGGCAGGGGGCGCGGCAGCTTGCCGTGAGGGCGAGCGCGAGTAGGAGCACGCCGGCAAACTCATGCGTCGCTCTGTGCATCTATGCGCTCGCCGTATAGCCCAACGTTGCTGCGGCCGGCGCGAACATGGCTGCGGAGGACGCTAGCTTGCTTGCGGCGGACGCCCAAGCCTCTGCGGCGGACGCCCAAGCCTCTGCGGCGGACGCCCAAGCCTCTGCGGCGGACGCCCAAGCCTCTGCGGCGGACGCCCAAGCCTCTGCGGCGGACGCCCAAGCCTCTGCGGCGGACGCCCAAGCCTCTGCGGCGGACGCCCAAGCCTCTGCGGCGGACGCCCAAGCCTCTGCGGCGGACGCCCAAGCCTCTGTGGCGGACGCCCATACCTCTGCAGCGGGCGCCCAAGCTTCTGCAGCGGACGCCCATGCCTTTGCAGCGGGCGCCCAAGCCTCTGCAGCGGACGCCCATGCCTTTGCAGCGGGCGCCCAAGCCTCTGCAGCGGGCGCCCAAGCCTCTGCAGCGGACGCCCATGCCTCTGCAGCGGACGCCCATGCCTTTGCAGCGGACGCCCATGCGTTTGCAGCGGCTTCGCGCGGCTTTGCGGAGAATAGCTTTTATTCAATAAAATCATTCACTTGAACCGATCCATGGGCGCGTGTGCTCTCCCCACACGGCGCACGGTGGGGCACGTCCGCTGCCTCGTCCGACGCGATGCGCAATCTTCTCCCGTTTGCTCTTCCCGTCCTCGTGGTCATCGCCGGTGCGTGCGCCCAGGGCAGCGTGCTGCTCCCCACGGTCCCCGCCACCGTCCAGGCGCCGACCCCGGAGCAGGCGGGGCGCTACCTTTTCTTGCTGGGCGGCTGCAACGACTGTCACACGCAGGGCTGGGCGGAGTCGGACGGGAAGATGCCCGAGGCGGAGTGGGCGACTGGGAGCAAGGTCGGGTTCGTCGGGCCGTGGGGGATCAGCTACCCGCTGAACCTGCGGCTCACGGCGCAGGAGATGACGGAGCAGGAGTGGGTCGAGATGTTCCGTCAGGGCGACGGGCCGCCGCCGATGCCGTGGCAGAACTACCGCGACGCGAGCGAGGACGGATCTCATCGCGATGTACCACTTCCTCAAGAGCCTCGGCCCCCGCGGCGAAGAGATCCCCGACCCCGACCCGCCCGGGCACCAAGCCGACCGGGCCGTACATCGACCTGACGGCCAAGCAGCCTTCGCACGACCACTGAAGCGCCCGCGCGGCCGGCGGGCGGCCGGGTCTGTGCGCTCCCGGCGCGCCGTGCTAGCCACGCCACGTGGCCGACCCCTACGCATTCCCACCCGAGGAAGACGAAGCGCCCCCGGCTGCGTCGCCCACGTCGACGGACGAGCTCAACGAGCCGCAGGCGCCGCGCGGCCGCGCACGTGGACGGCCCGCTCCTCATCTTCGCCGGCGCCGGCAGCGGCAAGACCCGCGTCATCGTCTACCGCATCGCCAACCTCGTCGCCGTCCACCGCGTCCCGCCGTACCGCGTCCTCGCCGTCACCTTCACCAACAAGGCCGCCGGCGAGATGCGCACGCGCCTCCAGGGCCTGCTCGGCGAGGGCGTCGCGAAGGACCTGTGGGTCGGCACCTTCCACGCCGTCTGCGTGCAAGCTGCTGCGCCGCTACCACGACGCCGCCGGGCTCGGGCGCAGCTTCGTCATCTACGACGACTCCGACCAGCGCACGGTGATGAACCGCGTCGTGAAGGCGCTCCAGCTCGACGACAAACGCTTCCCTCCGCGCCAGGTGCTCTCGCGCATCCACCACGCCAAGCAGGAGGGCAAGGGGCCGGAGCACTTCGAGCACGAGGGCGTGATCGGTCCGGTGCTCAAGCGCTGCTTCGAGGAGTACCAGCGCCACCTCAAGGAGGCGAACGCCGTCGACTTCGACGACATCCTGCTTGCCGTCCTCCGCCTCGTCGAGGACCCCGAGAGCCTCGCCGGGCAGGAGATCCGCGGGCGCTTCTGGTACGTGCTCGTCGACGAGTTCCAGGACGTGAACCAGGTTCAGTACCGGCTGGTCAAGGCGCTCGCGAGCGAGCGGCAGAACCTGTGCGTGGTCGGCGACGACGACCAGAGCATCTACCGCTGGCGCGGCGCCGACGTGCGCATCGTGCGCGGCTTCCGCCGCGACTTCCCGGGCGCGACGGTGGTCAAGCTGGAGCAGAACTACCGATCGACCGGGCACATCGTGAAGGCGGCGCTCGGCGTCATCAAGCCCGCGAACGACCGCGAGCCGAAGGAGCTGCTGGACCGACAACGCCGACGGCGATCACGTCACGGTGATGGCGGCCGACAACGAGCACGACGAGGCGGCCTTCGTCGCGTCGCGCATCCGCGAGGCGTGGCCCGCGGCGTCTCGCCGCGCCAGATCGCCGTCTTCTACCGCATCCACGCGATGTCGCGCGTGCTCGAAGAGGTGATGCTCCAGGAGCGCATCCCGTACCAGATCATCGGGGGCATGCGCTTCTTCGAGCGGGCCGAGGTGAAGGACCTGCTCGGTTACCTGCGCGTCATCGACAACCCCAAGAGCGACGTCGACCTGATGCGCATCATCAACGTGCCGGCGCGCAAGAATCGGCGACAGCACGCTGGAGAAGCTGGTGGCGGCGGCCGACGAGCGGGGCTCGTCCATCTTCGAGGCGCTCGGGCCCGCGGCCGAGGGGCTCGCTGACGCAGGCGAAGAACGCAGTGCTCCGCTTCCGCGACCTGCTCCAGAGCCTGATGCGGATGAAGGACGAGCTGTCGCCGAGCGAGCTGGCGGACCAGGTGCTCGACAAGTCGGGCTACGCGGAGATGCTCCAGGCCGACGACAGCGCCGAGGCCGAGACGCGGCTCCAGAACCTTCGCGAGCTCGTGGGGTCCATCATCGGGTACGAGGAGGAGGCGGCGAACGCGGACGAGGTGGCGACGCTGTCGGGGTACCTGGAGAAGGTGTCGCTCCAGAGCGACGCCGACACGCTGGAGGAGAAGCCGCGCGTGGCGATGATGACGGTGCACGCGGCGAAGGGGCTCGAGTTCGACACGGTGTTCATGACGGGGATGGAGGAGGAGCTGTTCCCGTTCAAGGGGATGGACCCGAAGCGCGGCGAGGACTTCGAGGAGGAGCGACGGCTCGCGTACGTCGCCGTGACGCGCGCGCGCCGGCGGCTCTGGATCACGTACGCCGGGCGCCGGGCGATCTTCGGGACCACGCGCTGGGGCCTGGCGAGCCGCTTCATCGGCGACTTGCCGCGCGGCTCCGTGCGCCACGAGATGACGCCCGCGCTCAAGCTGCAGAAGGGCGGGCGCTCGTCGTACGTGGGCGACGACGGCGGGTTCTCGTCGCGGCCGAGGGCGCCCTGGCAGCACCCGCAGGATCGCAGGCGGTCCGGGGATGCGCGGGCCGGCGGCCTCCGCGCGGGCGCCGGGCGAGCGCTACGTGGAGCGGGACGAGGGCGACGCCGACGCGGGCGAGGTCTTCGCAATCGGGGCGCGCGTCGAGCACAAGAGCTTCGGCGTCGGCGTGGTGCAGAGCGTGACCGGCGGCGCGGACCCCACGGTTACGGTGAAGTTCTCGGGCTACACGCCGAAGTCCATCAAGGCCCGCTTCCTCCGCCTCGCGGGCCGCTGAGGCCCGGCCGGGACGCGCGACGGAAGCTTGCCGTAGAATTGTGCCCGGGGCCGATACAGGCTACGCACGGGCGCCATGGTGAGCGCACGCGAGGTGGGCATCGTCGCCCAGCGGGAGCTGTCGCGGAACCTCCGGAGCACGAAGGGGATCGCGATGGCCGCGCTCTTCCTCCTGTGCGGCGTGGTGCCGAGCTTGATCCAGGTGCTGACGTCGCGGCAGGCCGCCGGCCTCGGCCTGGACTCCGTGCCCGACGCGGCGAAGAAGGAGCTGCTCTTCGAGGCGTGCTCGAGAAGAGCTACGGGAGCATGGAGACCGCCAAGCACCTCGCCTCGGCGCCCCTCGTGCTCTACTGCGTCTTCGCCGGGACGGTCTCCTTCCTCCCCTGTTCATCCTCCCCATCGGCTTCGACCAGATCGCGGGCGAGATCCAGCACCGGACCATCCGGTACAGCGCGGGGCGCGCGGACCGCACGTCAATCGTGATGGGCAAGGCCCTCGGCGTCTGGGGCGTGGTGAGCGCCATGGTCCTCGTCCTGCACGTCGCGGTGTGGGTATCGTCTCGTCCGCGATGGGCGGGCTCGCGGTGGGGCCGATGCTCTCGTGGGGCGGGCGCTTCTGGGCCTTCTCCGTGGTCTGCGCCGCGGCCTACGTCGGCTACGTCTCCCTGGTCAGCTCGCTCTTCCGCACGCCCATCGTGGCGCTCTTCGTCGGCGCGGGCGGCGGCCTCGCCATCTGGGTCGCGAACCTCGTCCTCGGCCTCTTCCCGTCGACCGAGGACATCACGTGGATCTTCCCGAACCGTTACGAAAAGCTGCTCGTCTCGCCCGATCCGAAGACGATGCTCGGCGGGATGGCGCTGCTCGTCGGCTGGGGCGCGCTCTGCGTGGCGCTCGCGTCCGTGATCGTGCGCCGGAGGGACATCTGATGAGCGACGCCGCGCCCGAATCACCGGAGAGCAAGCCCGCCGCCGACGCAGACGGGGGCGGTACCGCTCCTGTCTCGAAGGCCGTGGAGAAGAAGCGCAAGATCGAGACGGGCCGGCCGCCGGCCATCGATCTCAAGGGAGTCGTCAAGCGCTTCGGGTCCGTCACGGCGGTGAACGACGTGACGTTCGAGGTGCCGGACGGCAGCGTCTTCGGCCTCATCGGCCCCAACGGCGCCGGCAAGACGACCACGTTCTCGATGCTCGCCGGCTACCTCACGCCGACGAGCGGCGAGATCTTCGTCCTCGATCGCTCGCCGGAGTCGGTCGAGACGCTCAAGGGCAAGGTCGGCGTGCTCCCGCAGGACGCGCTCCTCCCCGCGGGCGAGCGCGTCGGCGACTTCCTCGTGTACCTGGCGCGCCTCCAGGGGATGAACGCGGGCGAGGCCCGTCGCGCCGCGGAGCAGGTGCTCGTCGAGGTGGAGGGCAAGGACTGGTGGAGGACGCGCTGCGGAGCGCTCTCCCACGGAATGGCCAAGCGCGTGGGCATCGCGCAGGCGCTGCTCGGCGACCCGAAGGTCGTGCTGCTCGACGAGCCCACCGCCGGCCTCGACCCGCGCGTCGCGTACGAGGTGCGTCAGAATCGTAAAGTCGCGCAAGGGCCGCTGCACGCTGGTGATCTCGAGCCACAACCTCCAGGAGCTGGAGGAGGTCTGCGACCACGCGGCAATCCTCGATCGGGGCCAGCTCATCACCGTCGGCACGATGGCGGAGCTGACGGCATCGTCGTCCGAGGTGCGCTTCGAGCTCTCGCGCGGGCCGGTGCCGGAGGAGGCGATGCGCGCCGTGGAGGGCGTGAAGGCGGTGGCCTGGAACAAGGACGAGCGGGAGCTGGTGGTGACGTTCGACCGTTCGGTCTGCGACGCGGAGGAGATGATCCGGCGCGGCACGTACACGCTCTACCAGCACCAGGCGCGCATCAGCGCGATCAGCAAGGGGCGCGGGCTCGAGCAGCGGGTGATGGAGCTGACCGAGTAGGGCGGAGGCGGGGCCTACGGGGGGCCGGCCTCGATGGCCCGGCGGTAGCGCTCGCGCCGGTGCGGCTCGCGGAGGATCTCGTAGGCCTCGTCGAGCACCTCGACCACGAGGCGGACGTCGTCGGCGAGGTCGGCCGTGGCCGCGGTGAGCACGCGCCCTGGCTCGAACGCGCGGCGGAGCTCGATGTACGCCCGGCGCACCTCGTATCCGGTGGCGCTGTGCGCGATGCCGAGGAGGGAGAAGTAGTCGCCGTCCTCCACCAGCGCGACGCGGGCGCGCACGCGCTGCCGGAGCGCCTCCTCGTCGAGCGGGTCGGGGCCGGAGCGCGCGGGCTCCGACGGCCCCGTGGGGGCGAGCGCGTCAATCACGCCGAGGGAGACGAGGCCGTAGAGCACGTCCGCGAGCTCCGGCTCCCGGTCGGCCAGCACCTCGCCCACCCGCTGGCCCGCCGCGGCCCGCACGGCCTGCTCGTCCTCCGGACGGAGCGCGCACTCCGCGAGGAGCTGCCGCCGCGGCCCCTCGACGAGCCGCGCGCCCTGCCCGCCGAGGCGGCGCAGGCAAATCTCGGGCGGCATCACCCGGCGGATCTGCTCGAGCAGCACCTCGGCGCCTGTCGCGCCGCCGAAGACGTTCGGCTCGGCCCTGAGCCTGCCCGGGGGCTCCGCCTCGAGCTGGCACGCCCCCTCGTCGCAGAGCAGCGCGCGGCCGATGATCCACTCCGCGTGGGCGCGCAGGACGGGCCAGAGATCGTCCTGTCCCAGGTGGCCGTGCGCGACGAGCGCGGCGCCCGCGTGGCGGCCGTGCGCCGGCAGCTTTCCGGCGAGCCGCGCGGCCATTTCGCGCTCGAGGTCGCCCCGCGCCGCGAGGAACGCGACCAGCGCCTCGTCCGCCGCGCTGGACGCGGCCGTCACGATGTCCCCGTCGTGGAGGACGATCCGCCGCGTCGCCGCGTCCGGGCCGAGCGCGATCGAGCCCGAGACGCGCGCGGCGATCGCCGAGGCGACGGCGCGAACGGCGTCGCCCTCGCCCAGCACGGCGGGCAGCGATGGGGGCGCAGCGCCGGCCGGGCCGGGCAGGCTCGGCGGGGCAAAGGCCCGCTCTGCGGGCCCAGGTCCAAGGTTCGCGTGCTGAGCGGGTGACTGCGACTGAAAGGGTGGCGCCGCGTGCGGGTGGGAGTGGGTGATCGCGACGGCGGGCGCGAGGCCCGGTGCGGGGGAGCTCGGCTCGTTGGCGAGAGGCGGCGCGTCGCGGCAATCGTCGAATGCGCGCGGCAGCGCCGGTGTCACGAGGACGTGGGCACCCATGAGCGAGGTCGCAGGCTCCGAGACGGGGGGCCGTTCGGGGAGCGACTCGATCGGGATGGGCACGACGCCGACGCGGACCGAAGACGACGAAGCGCGCGGGAGCTTCACGGCGTCGTCGGGGGGGGGCGGCGCGGAGGTGGGCGGGTGGCCGACGCCCGTTGGTGCGGCCGTCGGCGCGCCGGTCGTGCCTGCGGGCGCGAAGTCGCCGGTCGGGAGGGGGTGGGGATGGCCCACCCCGCCCGTCGACGCGCTGCTCGCACCTCCGCCCGTGGAGCCTTCGTCGGCGTCGAGCGGCTCAGCCAGCCACGAGAGGATCTCGGCCGGGAGGAGCAGGTCGGCGTCCTCCTCGGACGACGACGGGATGTCCGACGGGTGCAGCGCTTCCTGTGCGCTCACGCGCTGCTCGGCGGCTTCGAGCATCTGCGCCAGCGCAGGGCTCGGCTCGAGCGGGCGCACGGGGGCCGCGCCCTCCCCTTCCTCCAGCACGGGCAGGATCATCGCGACGTCGAGGGGGTCGGACGTGCTGGGGTACTCCGACAGGGGGGCGTCGCTGTCGAAGCGCTGCATCGGCGGCACGGTCTCCCCCACCGTGTAGCCGGGCGGGACCGTCCCCCGTGACCGGGGCACGGGCCCCGGCTCCGCCGAAGCCAGCACCGCCAGAGCGAGCGCCTCGACATCGACCGGCTTCGCGAACGCCCGGCCTTCCGCGCGGCCGACGCCCAGCTCGGCGGCGCGGTCCGCGTCTCCGACGCAGAGGAGCTCGACCATCGTCCCCTCCCGCGCCCGTGCGACCGCCTCGACCGCCCCCGGCGGGCCGATGTCCACAATGAGCGCGCGGGGAGCATCGGCGGCCAGGCGTGCTCCGAGGGCGTGGAGCGGCGCCTCGCCGACGCTGAAGCCCCGCTCTCGCAGCGCGGCCGCGATCACCGGCCCGTCTGGAGGCGGCACGCAGACGAGGATGGTGTCTGCACGCCCCATCCCCTCCACGTCGGCAACGTCGAGCTCAGGCATAGGGAGCGGCGCACCCTCCTGCACGCGGCGGCGAACTTTCGACGTTTGTCAGGGGCGTGTCAACGCGGAGCCTGATAGAAAGCGAAGCGTGTTCGGCGCTTCCCCCGCGGAGCTCGGCCTCGTCGCCCTCCTGGTGGCCATCGTGCTGCTGGCGCCCCTCGCCCCCCGCATCGGGGAGGCCATCGGGGCCCGGTTCGAATCGGTCGAAGCCCAGCCCTGGGACCGATCAGCACCAGCCGCAGGGACAAGGGCCGGCGTAGAAGCGGGCGCGCAGTTCTACGGGCAGACCGTCCCGGTGGATGGACGGCTGTGCCACCCCTTTGTTAGGCGTGCCCGCCCGGCGGGTGGGCGGTCCGGTGGTTGCGTTCTATTTTTGTAGAACGTAAGGTGAGCCGCATGGAAGCGCACGTGCCCGGGGGCGAGGAGGGGGGCTCGGTGCACGAGCGCCGGCGCGCCGGCATCACGGCAGGCATTCCGCGGTGGTACGTCCCGACCCTCCACCTGGCCGTTCCCACGGCGGTGTGTCTCGGGGTGATGGTCGGTGCGCTCACGAGAATCCACGCGCTCCGCTTGCCGGAGCTGCTGACGCTGCCCCTCACGCTCTTCTTCGCCTTCGGGTTCGAGTGGCGAGTGCACAAGCGGGTCCTGCACCGTCGAGCGCGGGGCGTCGGCCTGCTCTACGAACGGCACGAGCTCGCGCATCACGTCATCTACACCCACGACGACATGGCCATGCGCGATCGGCGCGAGTGGTGGCTCGTTCTCATGCCAGCGTATGCCGTCGTCCTCGTCGCCCTGATCAACACGCCGCTCGCGCTCGCGCTCGGCGCGCTCTTCGGCGCGAACACGGGCTGCCTCTACCTGGTCGCCTCGATGTTCTTCTTCCTGACGTACGAGTGGCTCCACCTCGCCTACCACTTCCCCTGCGAGAGCCGCATCGGCCGCAACCGTCTGGTCGCGAGGTTGCGGGAGCACCACCGCCGGCACCACGACCCGCGGCTGATGAAGCGGTGGAATTTCAACGTGACCGTGCCGGTCTTCGACGTGCTCCTCGGCACCATCTGGTCACCGGAGCGAGAAGCCGCGACCGAGGCAGTTCGCACCGCCCGCCGGTCCAGAGCCGGCTTGCGAGCCCGCCCGGGCTAGCGCGCTGGGGCTAACCTCCACGGCCAAAGCCGCCGAACGCAACGATTCGATACGCTCACCGTTGCAAAAGTGGACAGTCGTCAAACGCGGTGTCATCCTTCTTCAATCAACGCCAGGCAGAACAGTCTGCCTGAACTTGGAATGGTACGTGCACCGCGGATGCGTGTCTCACGCGCTCCGGGCGCTGCCTTGAGGACGACCCATTCACGGTGAGGGTCCTCAGGGTGTTCCTGGGAAGCTCCAAGAATTTCCCAATCCATCACCGGGCTTTCCCCAAGGTGACAGCCTCGTGGCTCCCGGTCGAAAGTGATAGAGGGCCATCGATTTATGTCGAAATCCCCTTCGCCCGTCGCGCGCAGCCTGCTCGAGGAGGCGGGGTACCGCGTGCTATTCCGCACCAATGGGTGGGCCGAGTGCTTCGTGCACCGTGAAGCCGCGCCGCTGGAGGCGACGGAGGCGCTACCGATGACAGGTGCGTTGCTCGCCACCGCCGCGGAGCGGTGGGAGGGGCGCGGAGAGACGCAGGAAGACGCGCTCGAAGACGTGCTAGGCAGGATGTTTCCCTCGCACCTCGCGAGGGTCTTGTTCGATCGCGAGTGCGCAGCGTCGAGGATGCCCGTGGCGGCGCCTTCCAGCGTCCGCGCCGTCGAGCGGAGCGCCGCCATACCGGATGCGATAACCGAGCCCCAACCCCCGCCCAGCTCGGAGCGGCGGGCGGTGCAGGCCGGCACCGCTGGGCTCGCTGTCCCGATGCCTGCTCCGGAAGGCGACGGGGCGGCTCGGCCCGACACGGGTGGCGCCGCCCTACCGGTCACGGAGGTCGCCAACCACGCGCTGGGGCCGGCCTCCGCATCTCCGCCCGTGGCCACCACGCCGCTGGCATTCCGCGATGGCGGCACCGAGTCTCGTCTCGACCAGCCACCGGCGAGCCGCCTGCCGGCGGTGGTTCCCGCGCCCGAGCCTTCCGCCCCGGTCCTGGCCGACGCGTCCGCGACAGTGGTCCCCGCCCGCGAGGTCACGGCCTCCGAAGCGCCGGCGGAGGCGCCCCATGCGGCGAGCCACCCGGCGCAGTCCCCTTCCGCGGCGGAGGCGTCCAGGTCGATCGCCGTCGAGAAGCCGGCGCGCGTGCGGACCGCCGACGCGCTGGAAGCCGTCGAGAAGGTGCTCGCCGAGATCGAGGAGCGGCTCCCGCACCTCGCGAGGATGTGCAGCGAGCGCCAGCGCCTCCACATGCTCGCCTGGATTTGCCGCGCCCGCGCGATCGAGGAGGGGCAGCCCGGCGCGCGCGAGGTGGAGCACGCGGTGGCCAGGGTGGCGCGTCGCCTCACGGAGATCGGCAAGATGTTCTGGCCGGGGTCCGTGCGTGCGCTTCAGCTCTCCGCGCGACCGGCGGACGTGCGCCGCGAGATGCACGCGAGCTGGGCCTCCGAGCCGGCGAGCTGGCGGGAGGCCACCGTGCTCAGCGAGCGCCTGCTCTCGGAGCACCTGGCCAAGTCGGCCGAAGCCGGGCTGGACGAGGACGGCTGGGCCGACGGCGCAGCGCGCTCGCCGCGCCCCTCCGACCCCGATGGGCTGTTCGAGGAGGTCGACGCCGAGCTCAAGGCCATGCTCGTCCCGCCGGGGGAGGTGCCCAACGCGCGGCTGGGCGAGCTAGCAGCGCCGAGCTCGACCAGCTCGTGGCGGCCGCCCGCAAGCTGCGCTGGCTGCGCGGCAACGTGCGCGACGACGTGGCTTGGGGCGTCGCCATGGGGCGGCTCCGGCGCTCCGTGCCCAGCCTGGGCGACCGCAGCGGGCGCGTCCGCGACGCCCTCGATCACCGCACCAAGCCATCGGCGCCCTGGGCCAAGCTGCTCGGGGAGATGCCGTCCGAGCCTGCCGCGGCGTCGGGGGAGAGCCCGGACGAGCTGCAGGGCCGCGCTGCCCGCCGCGAGCACGACCAAGGAGGGCCTCTTGGCCTGGTTGATCCGCGCCTTCGACGTGCTCAACACGCCGGATCTGGTCGCGCTCGTCCTGCCGCTCAAGGCGGAGCTCGTGGGGTGGGGGGACGACGTGCTCAACCACCCCGATCGGCGCATTCGCCGCCGGCTCCGCGAGCTCGTGAAGCGCGTGCTCTCGGAGGAGGCCGTCGCGGCGCCGAAGGCCCCCGAGCCCCCCGTGCGGGACGAGGAGAACGCGGCTGACGAGCCGATCGCCCAGCACGCGCTCGACGCGCTCGCCGCTCGCGTGCGCGCGCAGACGCGTGGCCGCCGCGTGCTGTTCGTCTCCAACCGCGAGGATCCCGAGCTGGGCGCGCGCCTGAGCGAGC
Source organism: uncultured delta proteobacterium (assembly GCA_963827955.1). Classification (GTDB taxonomy): domain Bacteria; phylum Myxococcota_A; class Polyangia; order Polyangiales; family Polyangiaceae; genus CAWHDJ01. Next base: position 413,920 of record CAWHDJ010000021.1, read on the forward strand.
TGCTCGGGATCACCATCGCGTGGTGCGACGGCAGCTTGCGGCGCGTCCAGGCGCAGTGCGAGCGCATCACGCGCGGTAGCTACGACCTGGTCCTCAGCGCGACGGGCTTCCAGGTCCATGGCGTGGACTCGGCCCTGGCCCGCGCCTCCAGCGCGGCGAGCATCCCCTACGTCCGCGTCAACCGCGGCCGTCCGGTGGCCTGCGTGCAGGCCATCGCGCGCGAGTTCGGGCTCGCCTCGGGCACCTATCCCACGCCCGTGATGCTCCCCTCCGCCGCGTCGAAGTCGACGTAGACCCGCCCGGGCCGCTTCGCCGCGATCCGGCGCGCCTCCTCGACGGAAACGCCGTCGCGCGCCTCCTCGCCGCCCTCGGCGTGGAGGCTCAACAGGCAGCCGTTCCGCTCCGCGAACGCGATCGCCTCCCACCCGTCGAGCCTCGTCGCCATGGCTCCCTCCCGCCAGGCGCGCGCCGGGCGCCGCATCGCCGGCGCCGGCGCGCTGGACGGCTCTGCTAGTCTCCTTCCGCGATGCTGGCGCGCAAGGCCCTCGGCCCCCTCTTCGCAACCCTCGCCGCCGGGTGCGGCGGGCAGCGCCTCCCACCGGCAGAGGCCGTGGCGCAGGGCCTCGCGTCCGCCAGCGGCCGCGGCGTGCCACGCGACGACTCGCGCGCGGCGCAGCTCTTCAGCGAGGCCTGCGAGGACGGCTCGGCGGAGGGGTGCGGATACGCCGCCCTCCTCCTCCAGGCAGGGCGCGCAGGGGCAGCGGCTCCGGGGCGCGTGGCCGAGCTACACCGCCTCGCGTGCGAGGGCGGTCGGCTTCCGTCGTGCCAGGAGCTCGCGCGCCTCATGGAGCGCGGCGAGGGCATCCCGCGCGACCAGGGGCGCGCGGCGCAGCTCTACCAGCGCGCGTGCAACGGCGGGCTCCTCGCGAGCTGCACCAGCCTCGGCAGCATGCTCGACAGCGGGAGGGGCGTGCCGCTCGACTATGCGCGCGCCCTGCCGCTGCACCGCCGCGCCTGCGAGGGCCAGGTCCTCCTCGGGTGCACCAACCTGGGTGCGCTCTACCAGGCGGGTCATGGCGCCCCCCGCGACGTCGCGCGGGCGGCGCAGCTCCACACGGTGGCGTGCTCGGCCGGCGTGGCGGCCGGTTGCACCAACCTGGGCACGCTCTACGAAGGCGGGCTCGGCGTGCCCCGCGACTACGAGCGGGCTGCGCGGCTCTACGAGCAGGGCTGCACCGCGGGAGATCCGCAGGGCTGCGACAATCTGGCGGGGCTCTACGAGGGGGGCCTGGGCGTGTCGCGCGATCATGCGCGGGCGGCGAAGCTCGAGCAGCGGGCGTGCGCCGCAGGGTCGGCGAGCGGGTGCTCCAACCTGGGCTTCCTGGTGGAAGGAGGGGCGCTCGGCAAAGCGGATCCTGCGCGCGCCGCGCAGCTCTACCAGCGCGCGTGCGAAGGCGGCGCGCCGAGCGGCTGCCACAACCTGGCCGTGCTCCTCGAGAGCGGCGAGGGGGCTCAGCGCGACCTCGCGCGGGCCGCAGGCCTGTATCAGGACGCGTGCGACCGCGGGCACGCCTCGAGCTGCCACAACCTCGCGCTCCTGCTCGAGCGTCGCGCGGCGGGGCTCTTCGAGCAGGCGTGCGCCGGTGGCGTGGACTCCGGCTGCGCGGAGTGGGGCGAGGATTTGGTGGAGGGCCGGGGGGTCAAGGCGAACCGGGCGCGGGGCGTCGAGCTGCTGAAGGGTGCGTGCACCGGCGGCGACGCATGGGCGTGCAGTAGGCTCAAGGATCACGGGGAGGCGCCATGAGGCGGCGGGTGGCGGGCGTCTGGGCAGCGGCAGCGCTCTCGTTCGCGGGCTGCGGCGACGAGAGCACACCGCGCGTCGCGCCGCCGCCGCCACCGCCGCCGCACGTCGCGCCGCCCCCGACGCTCGCGGCCGGCGACTTCACGCTGCGCGTGGACGCCGGCGCGCGCGACATCGCGCTCCTCCACGGCGACACGGTGTTGCTCCATTTCCCGGCCGACGGGCTCGAGCTCGGCGCGATCCCCACGCTCGACGACACCGTGAACTACGACCCCTACCCGCTGGCGGTGCCCCAGGCGCTGCACCCGCCGCCCCCGGGGCTCACCTGGCTCGCGCCGAAGGCAGTCACCGTCGGTTCCGCCACCCCCACCGCGATCACCGTGACGCTCTCGTACCCGCAGGGCAAGTCGGCAAAGCTGGTCCTCGAGGCCACGCGCCCGGGGAGCTTCCGCGCCACCCTCACGCCCGGCGCGCACGGGCCGCCCATCGCGTACTTCCGCCTCCGGCCGCGCGCCGACGCGAGCGAAGGCTTCTACGGGCTGGGCGAGTCGTTCGACGAGGTGAACCAGCGAGGGAAGGTGCGGGCGATGCAGCTCGAGCTCACCTCCACCTACGAGAGCTCGAACAACAACGCGCACGTGCCCATCCCCTTCATCCTCGGTACGCGGGGGTGGGGGCTCTTCGTGGAGAGCCCCTTCCCGGGCGTCTTCTCGGTGGCGACCGAGAGCGCCGATCTCGTCGAGGCCACGTTCGGGACGGGCACGCGCTCCCGCGACGGGCTCGTCTTCCACCTCTTCGGCGAGGCGCACCCGCTCGACCTCACCCGGCACTACTACGAGGTCACCGGCTTCCCGCGCCTCCCCGCGCGATGGGCGCTCGGCCCGTGGGTCTGGCGCCACGTGGAGGACACGGCCCAGGCCCAGGGTGACCTGTCCACGATGCGCGACCTCGACCTGCCCACGACCGGGTACTGGTTCGACGACGGCTACTTCACCGCGGTCGGGAGCTTCGATTGGGATCCCGCCAAGTTCGCGGCGCCGGAGGCGCTCATCGCCCAGGCCCACGCGCTCGGCTTCGCCGTCGCGATCTGGCACGTCCCCTACATCGACCAGAAGGCCGCGGCGACGGCGGCGCTCGACGCGAAGGCGAAGGCGAGCGGCTTCTATCCTCCCGTCACCGGCATCCCCCTCAACTCGTGGGGTACGCTGCTGGACCTCACCAACCCGGGCGCCCGCGCCTTCTGGCAACAGAACCTCTCGGCGTACACGAACATGGGCGTCGACGGCTTCAAGCTCGACTACGGCGAGGACGTCGTGCCGGGGCTCACCACGGGGCGGAACGTGTGGGAGTTCTGGGACGGGAGCGACGAGCGCACGATGCACGCGCGCTACCAGCTCTTCTACCACAGCGCCTACGCCGAGGTGCTGCCCGAGGAAGAGCGCTTCCTCCTGTGCAGGCACGCGACGTACGGCGACCAGACCAACGGGCTCGTGATGTGGCCCGGCGATCTCGACGCGAGCTTCGCTCGGAACGGGGACCCGACGACGGACGGGACGAGCGAGTACGTGGGGGGTCTGCCGGCGTCGGTGGTGGCGGGGCTCTCGCTGGGCCTCTCCGGCTTGCCCTTCTATGGCGCGGACACGGGGGGCTATCTGCACTCGCCGGCGGACAAGGAGCTGTTCACGCGGTGGTTCGAGCAGACGGCGCTGTCGACCGTGATGCAGATGGGCAACGCCGCGAACACGGTGGCGTGGGAGCTCGACGCGACCACCGGGTACGACGCCGAGATGCTCGGATGGTACCGCACGTACACGCGCCTCCACCTCCGGCTCTTCCCCTACGTGTGGACATACGCGGAGAACCTCGCCACGGACGGGCGCCCAATCGCGCGCGCCCTCGGCCTGGCGTACCCGGAGCTCGGCGTCCACCCCAGCGACGAGTACCTCCTGGGCGACTCCCTGCTGGTGGCGCCGGTGATGGAGCGCGGGGCGACATCGCGATCGGTGCAGCTCCCGCCGGGGAGGTGGGTCGACTGGTGGACCGGCGCGGTCCACGGTGGCGGCGCGACGATCACCGCGGACGCACCGCTCGGGACGCTGCCGCTCTACCTGCGCGAGGGTGGGATCGTGCCGATGCTCCGCCCCACCATCGCCACGCTCCAGGCGACGACGCAGCCCGCTGCGATCGACTCGTACGCGACCACGCCGGGCTTGCTCTGGGTGCGCGTCGCGCCGGGGGCGCCGTCCTCGTTCACGGTCTTCGACGGCGCGGCGCTCGCGCAGGGGCGGCAGGGCGGCGCGATCTCGCTCACCTCGAGCGACGGGACCGAGTTCACGAGCGGGGTGATGTTCGAGGTGGTGGCGCCCGGGAAAAAGCCGAGCCACGTGAGCGATCAAGGGGCGCCGCTCGCCGATCAGGGGACGCTCGACGCGCTCGAGGCGGCGCCCTCGGGCTGGGCCTACACGGCCGATACCGGGGGGACTGTGTGGGTGAAGACCGGGCCCGGATCGCACCAGGTCGAGATCAGCCCGTAGCGCGCGGCGCCCGCCCGTGGTCGGACATTGCGACCGCGGCAGGAATGGTCCGGCTCTCGGGCGGGTCCTCCATGGGGGCGCGGAGATCCTCCGAGCTCGACGGCGAGGCCGCATGCCTGATCCAGCGCTCGCGCGGCTCGGCTATCTCGATGGTCGCCTCGCCCTCCTGGGCCTGGAGCGCGAGGAGGCCGAGGAAGCGCTTCATCGCCTCGACGGTGGTGCGGCCGCTCTCCGCCTCGAGCGAGAAGGAGAGGTGCCGATCGTCGATGACCCACGCGTCGTGGTGCTGCTCGTGAACGTCGGTGTCCGCAAGCTCCGCCGCGCGGGCGAAGGCTAGGCCGGCGCACTCGGCGAAGACGAGATCCGCAAAGCCGGACCAGCGAAAGAGCATGCTCCCCTCCCTGGTACAAGATAGCCCCCATGGGCGAGCGGATCCACGAGTTTCACTTCTGCGCGAGCACCTGCACCAGGCCGCCCTTGATGTCGTCCCGCAGCACGACCTCGTATCGGTTCGAATCGAGGTTCGCGGCCCGGAGGACGGCGAGGACCTCCTGCGCGCGCTTGTCGTTGAGCGCCGCCTTGGCGCCCTTCGTGCCGATCAAGATGCCCATCCGCGGCAGGCCGGGGTTGGCGCGCATGGTGGCGGCCACCTCCTCCAGCGCGGCGCGCCCCTCGGAGCGGAGCTTCTCGCCGACGCCGAACTCGATGGGGGGCTCGATCTTGAAGCTGCTGCCGACGAGGTGCGCGTACTTGGGGCACCCGGCGGGCGGTGGGCCAGGCTCGTTGACGCACTGATCGATCGGATCCGGCAGGCCGTCGTTGTCGGTGTCGGGGCAGCCGTTGGCCTTCGGATCCGGGTAGGGGACGCCGGCGCGGTCGGGGCAGGCATCCTCCTCGTCACGGATACCGTCGCCGTCGCGATCGTGGATCGGGCAGCCGTTGAGCTTGGGGTCGGTGCTCGCCGGGCCAGCCTCGTCCGGGCATGCGTCGACGTCGTCGGGGATCTTGTCGAGGTCGCGATCCGGCGGGCCCACGGACCTGCGGCTTGGGGGGCTTGCCCAGGCCGACGTAGGCGACGTTGACCAGGGCGCGGAACGGCGTGCTCCCCATGGCACCGCCGAAGTCGGGGCCCATCGCGACGCCGACACGGACGCCGCCGAAGCGGAGGCGGACCTCGGCCAGCGGTTCGAAGATGGCGTTCATCACGTCGCTGGACGACTGGGTGGTGAAGTTGAACGCCGGGCGCGACAGCACCTCCATCGCAGGCTCGAGCCCGACGGAGGCGATGTCGGTCACCTTGTAGTGTGCGGCGCACGACGCGGCGATGCGATCGCCGGCGCGCTGGCCGAAGAAGCCGGGGGCCACGTTCAGCGTGCAGCCGTAGAGGAAGTGGCTGACGTCGCCGGCGACCGCGACATCGATCTCACCGCGGAAGCGGTGGTCGGAGAGGTAGCTCGCCCCCGTCCCGGTAGGGGCCCATACCCGCCCTCCGAGGAGGACGTCGATCGCCTTCTTGTCGACGGGACGGAAATGGGCGCCGAGGCGCAGATCGCCGACGCCCTCGGTACCCTCGGGGACGCTGACCTGGCCGATGGGCGGATGCGAGGTGCCCGTCTCGAGCAGCGCGATCGGAAGGCTCACGTCGAACGAGAGCCAGTGCAGGGGCGTGATGGAGCCCGAGACGCGGGCAAGGAGGGCGTTGTCGACCGGCGTCGCGACTGGGTGCGGTTGCCCGCGGTGTCTACCAGGACCTCCTGGAGCAGGCTCTTGCCGTACTCGAACGTGAGCCCCGCCGCGAACTCGACGCCCTCGGCCGCTGGGTTGTGCGGGCCCTCGGTCCGAAAGAACGCGCTCTCCGGACTGGCGAGCTGGAGCTGATCGATGCGGACGCCGGTCAGTGGGTCGGCAGCCGCCGTGCGGGGTACGAGCGCAACCGCCCCGAGCAGGGCCGTCACCATCCATCGAGGTCGAAAGCGCACGCACTGCACCTTACAGCGTCGAGGGCGCTCCGTGAAACTCCTGTCAGCACCGCCGGTGCCCGGCGGCAGGCTGTGGCAAGGGGGCGCCTCCGTGCGGGCGCTGCTCGGTGCGTGGCTGATGTTGTCCGGCCCACGGCGCAGTTTTGACGATTTCGCCGGGCCACCCCGTCCAATACACTGACGACACGTGCCTGACCGCAGGCCGCTGTGAAAGCACCGTTTCTGGGTCACCGGCTCGGACGGGCATCCGCCTGTCCCGGCTGACGAAGCGGAACGACGCTTGCATCCCGGCCCCGCAGAGAATGCGTCCGGCACTTTGCTGGCACCTGCCGAAAAGAGGAACCATCATGCTGCCGATGCCTTCCAACCGTCCCTCTCTTCGCGCGTTTCGCAGCCTTTGGAACGCCGTGGCGAGCGTCGCCGCCGCCCTCGCCGTGGCCACGGTGACTCCTGTCACGATGGCCGAAACGGCAGGGCCGGCGCCGCAAGGTGACACCAACGATGTGACCGCTCCTCCACAGCAGCAGCCCGTCGCGCCGCAGGCCCCCCCACCGGCCGCGCCCGACGCGCAGGCCCCGTCGATCGCCGTGGTGGCGCCGGTCACGACCCCCGCGGCTCCCCCTGCGCAGCAGGACAGCAACACCCCGTCGGACGAGTACGCGGACAACGATCCCAGCGCCCTGAGCGATTTCCGGGAGCCGCTCGCGCCCTACGGCCAGTGGACGAACGACCCGACGTACGGGACGATCTGGGTTCCCGACAGCGCGCAGGTAGGCACCGACTTCGCCCCCTACCAGACGGCGGGGAGCTGGGGGATGGCGGACACCGGCGACTGGATGTGGCAGAGCGACTACTCGTGGGGGTACATCCCCTTCCACTACGGTCGCTGGGTGTGGGCCGGCAGCTACTGGGGCTGGATCCCCGGGCGCCGGTACGCTCCCGCGTGGGTCACCTGGCGCGTGGGCGAAGGCGGGTACGTCGGCTGGGCGCCGCTCCCGCCCGCCTGGTACTGGAGAGGCGGTATGTCCGTCGGGCTCTGGTCGAGGCCGTACGCCGCGTACTGCTTCGTCCCGACGCAGTACGCGTTCTCTCGGAACGTCTCCGGGTACGTCGTGCGGGATCGCGGCCGTGTGCAGTCGATCGCCGCGGGCACCCGTGCTTATCACCCTGCGATGCCGACCGCTGGCCGCGTCGGGCCGGGCCGCGACGCACGCATGTCCCCGTCGCTCGCCGACGCGCACATCCCGGCCTCGGCGGCGCCCAGGCGCTTTGCTTCGCGCGATGCGCGCGCGACCGCCTACGCCACCCGCAGCTCCACGGCTGCCGCCCGGGCGTCGTCCGGCTACAACGGGTTCGGGATGCGCACCGGCGCCCAGCCCGCGTCGCGCGCGAGCGCATGGCAGGGGAGCTACTCGCGATGGAACAGCGGGCAGGCTCCCGCGCTGCACACGCCGCCGAGCCGCGCGTACCCGGCGACTTCCCGCGCGTACCCGGCGTATCACCCCAGCGCGCCCGGCTACTACCGGGGCGGCGGCCAGCACGTCGCGCCCCGCCCCAGCTACCGTGCGCCCTCTTCCGGCGGCTCGCAGTGGTCCGCTCCCCGCTTCAGCGGGGGACGTTCCGGCGGGCGCCGCCGCTAGCTCGACGTCACATGGTCGAAGGAGCAATGGGATGAGCCTGTCGTCGCTGAAGCTTGCTTCCCTCCTCGTCGCGATGGGCTGCCTCTGCGCGGCGGCCTGGGGCTGCGCCGACTACAACGACGAAGGTGACCGCGACGTCGGCGTGCCCCCCGACACGACCTCCACGGCGCCGGCGCAGGTGGCCATCGAAACGAACGCCACGTTGACCGTGAGCCCGGGCCAAGGCGTCGGCGTCTTCGTCCAGTATGCAGCGGGCGGGCAGTGGACCATCACCACCTCCTGCGACACCCTGAAGTCCCAGTACTCTTGCGGCTTCGACCTCTTCGTCGCGGGGCTTCGGCCGTCCACGGCCCTCACCGACGTCAAGGGCACGAACCTGGGCGCCGCCGGCGCGATCGACCTCGGGGGCGATGGCACGGTCCACCTCTCCACCCAGACGTCGACGGACCTCCAGGGGCTCACGTTCAGCGCGCCGCCGGCGTGCGGGGATCGAGCTCGAGATGTACCTCGACGGAGCGATGGTCGACGCCAACGGGGATCCGCAGTCGCGCTTCGTCTACTGGATCAGCGACGGCGTGCTGCACACCGGGGCGTCGACCACGATCCGATCGCCGAGCCTCACCCCCACCATGAACTGACCTCAGCGCCGCGCCTTGCCCGCGCGGCCCTCGAGCGGGAGACGCCTCCGGCATCCCACGCCTCCGGCTGCCCGAGCCCGGCGGCGGCGAGCTGCGGGACCACCGCGGCCTTCGGCCCGACCACCACGATGGTGCCCTCGGGCCGGGCTGACACGGCGGCTGCCAGCTTGTCCAGCTCGGCCTTCGACGCCTCCTGGCGCGCCTGGCTCGCCTGCGCGTCGAACGAAGCGCCGAGGCCCAGCGTCGCGAGGGTGCCGAGCCGCCTGGCCGATGCCGGTGACCGACTCGTAGGTCTCCACCAGATCGGCGCGATCCTGCGCCTTCGCCTTCTCCACCTCGTCGTCGGTGAGGCCCGCCGTCGCCATCTTGTCGAGATCGGCGAGCATCGCCGGAGAGCGCCGGGCCCGTGGCCTCCGTCACCACGGCCGCGCGCGCGACGAACGCACCCTGGCCGCGCGTCTCGGTGAACGCCGAGCCCGCCCCGTACGACCAGCCGTGCTCCTCGCGCAGGTCCTCGTTGAGCCGCGAGGTGAACGACCCGCCGAGCGCGGTGTTCACCAGATCGAGCAGCGGCGCCCTGGGGTCGGCGGCGGCGACGCCGTCGCGCACCACCGCGATCACGGACTGCGGTGCGTCCGGCCTGTCCACCAGGACGAGCCGCGGAGGCGACGCGCGCAGCGTCACCCGCGCCTCCGGCTCTGCCGGCTTCGCAGGGGCCTTCCAGCCGCCCGAGCGAGGCCTCGACGAGCGGCGCGAGGTCGGCCCGGGTCACGTCGCCGGCCACCACCAGCGTCGCCCTGTCCGGCCGGTAGTGGGTCGCATAGAACGCCTTCACCGCCGGCAGGTCCACCTTCGCCGCGGTCGCGAGCGAGGCCGTCCGAGGGGTGCCCGTAGGGCGAGTCCGGGCCGTAGAGCGCCGCGCTCGATCACCACCCGCGCCACCGCGGCGGGGTCCTGCGCGCGCTTCGCCAGGTCGTTCCTCCACAGGCGAGGAGACACGCTTCCACTCGTGCGCGTCGAAGCGGGGCCGCGCCACCACGTCACTGAAAATCTCGAAGGCCGGCCTGAGGTTCTTCTTCAGCACCGTGAGCGAGACCGAGCTCCCGTCGGCGCCGGCCCACGTGCCGAGCGAGGCTCCGAGATCGTTGACCGCGGTGGAGAAGCTGGACCGCGTTCCGCGCGCCGGCGCCCTCGTCGAGCATGTCCGCGGTGATGTGGGCGAGGCCCTCCCTTGCCCTTCGGATCCGCGGCCGAGCCGTACGGGAACGAGAGGGTCATCGAGACCACCGGCAGCGTGTGCCGCTCGAACAGCCAGACCGTCATCCCGTTCGCCGTCTTGAAGACCTCCGGCGCCGTCGGCGTGAACCGCCTGGGCGCCTCGAGCGCGGGCTTCGGCCCCAGCGGATCGGCCGGCGCGGCGGTGGGCGGCGGCGGCGGCTGGCTCGGTGCAGCCGGGGGCGCGCCCTGCCTCGCAGGCGGCGAGGGCGAGCGAGACCGTGAGCCCGGCGATGCTGGCGCGCGCGCGCATCACTTGCCCCCCTTCGCGTCGGGCGCCTTGGGCGCAACGCTCGGCACCACGCGCAGGATCACCCGCGCGTTCGGGTCGAGGACCTGCCTGGCGATCGACTGGACCGAAGCCGGCGTCGCCGCGCGGTAGCGAGCGAGATCCTTCTCGGCGTAGCCAGGGTCTCCCACGCTCAGCTGGTACTGGTTCAGCAGCGCGGCGCGCGCCGGCACGGCCTCGAGGCGCTCCACGAAGGCCGTCTCGTACTGGTTCTGCGCGCGCGAGAGCTCGTCGGCGGTGGGCGGCGCGGCCGTCACCTTGGCCAGCTCCGCGTCGATGGCCGCCTCCAGCGTGTCGAGCGAGACGCCCGGCTGGGCGATCGCCTCGACGGTGAAGAACGACGAGAGATCCTGCGAGTGCTGCTCCGCCGTCACCTCCTGCGCGAGGGGGTGATCGTAGACCAGCGCCTTGTAGAGGCGGCTCGCCTTGCCGTGCTGGAGGATCACGGCCAAGAGGTCGAGATCGGCGTCACCCGGCGCGAAGTGCTTGGGGCTGTGCCACGCCATGATGACCTTGGGCAGCTTCACCTCGTCGGGCAGCGTCTCGCGCACCACGCCCTTCAGCGCGGGCATGGGGGGCGCGACGTCGGGCGGGATCTCCGCCCTCGGGATCCACCCGAAGAGCCGATCGAATCTCCGGCCCCACTTTGGCCGGGTCGATGTCGCCCGCGACCACGAGCGAGATGTTGTTCGGCGCGTACCAGCGAGAGAAGAACGCCTTCACGTCGTCCACCGTCGCCGCCTGCAGGTCCGCGTGGGAGCCGATGACGGGGTGGTGGTAGGGGTGCCCCTCGGGGTACAGCAGCTCCGGCAGCCGCAGGTACGACCCTGGCATAGGGCTGGTTCTCGTACGACTGCCGCCGCTCGTTCAGCACGACCGCGCGCTGCGCGTCGAGCTTCTCCTGCGTCATCTCCTGCCCCAGCGAAGAGAACCGATCCGCCTCGAGCCAGAGGAGGAGCGGGAGCGAATGGGTCGGGCCGACCTCGTAGTAATCGGTGCGATCCTCGCTGGTCCACGCGTTGTTGGAGCCGCCCTCGGCCTCCATCCACGCGTCGAACATCTTGGTCGGGGCGCGCCGCGTGCCCATGAACATCAGGTGCTCGAAGAGGTGGGCGAAGCCGGTGCGCCCGGGCTCCTCGAAGCGCGAGCCGACCTTGACCATCGCGTTCACCGCGACGAAGGGCAGCGCGTGGTCCTCGTGCAGGATCACGGTCAGGCCGTTGGGCAGCGTGCGCTTGGTGAACGGGATGTCGACCTTCACGCTCGACGCGCCGGAAGCGACGTCGGCGAGCGCGGCCCGCGGCGCCAGGGCCGGCGCGGCGACGGCGACGAGCGCGGAGAGCGCGACGGCAGGCAGGAGGCGGAGCGCATGGCGCTCCATGGTCCGGGACCAGGCGGAGCGCAAGCCGCCGGCGTGCGGCTACTCCCTGGGGACGAAGAACGAGAGCGCGACGCCCGGGAGCGAGGCGGCGAACGCGACCGCGAAAAAGACGGGGTACCCGAGGCGCTCCACCAGAAAGCCGCTCGATACGCCCGCGGCGGTCGCCGGTCACGGTCATCAGGGCCGATGCGACCGCGAAGTGCGCCGTCTTGTGCTCGCCGGCGCAGCGCCGCATCAGGAAGACCGCCAGCGCCGAGTCGCCAATCCCCGCCGCGAGCTGCTCGAGGAGCGCGACGGCCCACGACGGCCGTCATCCCCGGTCGCGTCGCGGCGATCGCGACGTAGAGGAGGATGGCGACGCTTTGCACCGCCACGATGGGGCGGAGCGTGCGCGCGAGGCCGCGTCGCGCGATCGCCTCGCCCCCGACGAGCGCGCCCGCGATCCCCACCACGAACCCGGCCGTGCCCAGCGTGCCGCGTGCCAGGTCGTCGAGGCCGAGGCTGCGGAGGAAGGGGGCGTTCATGTTGAACATCAGCGAGTCGCCCGCCTTGTAGAGGACGATGAAGGGCAGCGAGAGATCACCGCCGGCTGGCGCAGGAACGAGACGAACGCGGCCGCGTACCCCGGCGAGGCCGCCTCCGTGCGCCGCCGGGGGGGTGGCCGCGGCAAGAGCCACGCGTGCATGCCCGCGAGCACCACGAGGATCGCGCCCGCGGCGAAGAACGTCGCGCGCCACGCCGCCCCGTGCGAGAGCCCCGCGAGCTGGAGCGCGCCCGCGAGCATCAGGAGCCCCTTGCCCACGATCAGCGCCACCCGGTACGCCGCGATGCGCACCCCCGCGAGGTCCGCCTGCGCCCGCTTGGGGAGCGCCTCGAGGTAGAAGCCGTCGATCACCACGTCGTGCGTCGCGGCGAGGAACGCGCCCACGACCAGGAGCCCGGCCACGCCGCCGATATCCCCCTTCCCCGCGGGCCCGGCGACGCCCATGACGACGAGGCCGAGGAGCGCCTGCACGCCGATGAGCCAGCGCCGGAGCGTGCCGTAGCGCTCCACGAACGGGCTCCAGAGCCAGCTTGAAGTTCCACGCGATGCCGTAGAGCGAGGTGAGCCCGATCTTCTCGGGCCTCGTGCCGAGCGAGGTGAAGAGCTCGGCCGAGAGCTGCCGCACGATGGAGAACGGGAGCCCCTCGGCGAAGTAGGTCGACACGACCCACGGCGCCGAGCCCGCAGTGGCTTTCGGACACGCGGGATCGCCCTCCCGGCCGGAGTCGGGGGCAGAGTCGCCGCCCTCGGCGGGACGCGAAAGAGGCTCGGGGGCGGCCACGGGAGCCGTCATCCCTACACGAACCCAAGAGGCCACGTCGACGCGGAACGGCGGAGCCGGTCCGCGGCGCCTTGGCGTCGGGCCCGGTCGAGCGAGGCCCGAAGGGCCGAGGGAGACGCGAACTCTGCGCGACGCTGTAGCGGCGGCACGCCAACTGGTCTAAATCGGAGGACATGGTTGGCTTCCGCACGACCGCTTCGCCGCGCACGCCACGGATCGCCGCACGGCGGCTGGCGGCGCTCGCTGCGGTCGGCCTGCTCGCGGCGGCGTGCTCTTCCACCAACGGTGGCGGCACGGGCGCGAGCAGCGCGACCGGGGGGAGCAAGGCGACCGGCACCGGAGGCAGCAAGACCAGCGGCACCGGAGGCAGCAAGACCGGCAGCAGCACCGGCACGGGCGGGGCCCAGACCGGGGGCTCCTGCTCCGGCTCCACCACGCGCCCGCCGAACCCGCCGGTCACGGTCGACCTCCAGGGCCGCACCTACGACATCTTCCTCCCGCCGGGCATCGAGGTCGCGGACGGCGGCCTACCGCCGGACGGAGGCACGGAGGACGGCGGCGGGCCGGGCGACGGCGGCCCCATCACCACACCCGTCCCGCTCTTCCTGGAGGCTCCATGGCTTCTCCGGCTCGCTGTCCGATCAGACGCCCTGGCTGGACGAGGAGATGGCCAACCAGTTCAGCCCCGAGGCGCAGAAGCGGGGCATCATCCTGGTGCTTGCCGCACGGCAACTGGGACCGGGCACGGCAAGTTCTTCTGGAACGCGACCAACGCCTGCTGCGACCTCGACAATGCTGATGCCGAACGACATCGGCTACCTGATGGCGGTGATCGCCGGACGTGGAGGCGAAGTACGACGTCGACCCGAAGCGCGTCTTCGCCTTCGGCCACTCGAACGGCGGGTTCATGGTCAACCGCTCGCGTGCGATCAGGCCGACAAGATCGCCGGCGTCGTCTCGCTCGCGGGCGAGACGTACCTGGACCAGAGCAAGTGCGCGGCCTCGGCGCCCATCGCGTACCTCCAGGTGCAGGGCGACGCCGACATGACCGTGCCCTACGCCGGCGGCGCGCCCCGAGGGCATCTCCACGCTCCCGCTCGCGCCCGGCGCAATCGACGACGACGCAGGACTGGGGGAGAAGAACCTCTGCGGTCCGGTGGCCGACACCTCCCAGCCGAAGATCCAGCTCATGACCACCTCAACGGCGCCCGACACGACCAAGCTCGTCTACGACAGCGGGTGCCAGGGCAACGGTCAGACCGAGCTCTGGACGATTCACCTCGGGCCGCATTCTCCGCCGTTCAACTCCTCGTGGGCACCGGCGGTCTTCGACTGGCTGATGGCCCACCCGAAACCGTGAGGCACAGGCGTGAACAAATACACGCGTCGCGAAGAGGTTCGCTGGACCCTGATCGCCTCGCTCCTCATGGTG
>CAWHDJ010000022.1:0-78247 GCA_963827955.1 uncultured delta proteobacterium
GCCAAGGTCCGCCATGATGTCGGTATCGTTCGGGTTGAGTGCGTGACTGGTCTCGAGCTCCGCGATGCTTCCAGGTGCGTCGCCAGCGAACCAATATGCGAGGGCGAGCACGTGGTGCCCCCCGGCTCGCATTCGGGGCGAGCTCGATCGCGCGACGCGCCAGCGCCAGCGCCCTCAGAAGCGGATTGGCGGTGACCCCACTAACGTGGTCGGCAGAATCTGAAGGCATTGGTGTAGATTCGTGACAGACAGGCAAAGGCCTCAGCATAGCGGGATCGGTGGGGCGCGATCGCCTGTTCGAGGCCGGCGCGGACTGGCTCGAAGAGAGCGCGTTCATACGACCGGCGGTCCTGGTAGAAGCGAATCGTACCCAGTCATACGAGATTAGATTGTCCGGCTGAATTCCGTCGGTGTCCCCTGCAATGTTGTTGAAAATGACGCCGTATGGCTGTGCCAGGGTACGCGCTATGGAATTCGCCACCTCGTCGCGTGCCCTGACAAGTTCCTTTGCCTGCAGGCTCCGTTCGGAGCAACTCGAGCAAAGACTTCGGCCGGTCCGCGCATCAACCAACAATGCCGCCACGCTGAAGCGATCGGCCGAAACCGTCGTTCCGCCTTCCAGAAGGAAGTCGGGGTCGAGGTCTATTCTAGTCGCTCCCGTTGAACCGCGTCGCCGTAGCTGAACGTCGTTTCTGGACCAAATACAAATAGATCGGTGAACCGGGTCAGGCCGACGATGAGTTGGCGCGTGAACCCGCGCGTCAAATTTGGGCAGGCGGATTGGTCGCCATCCTCTTCGAAGGGTTTCGCCGAAGATGGTTCTACCATTCTGGCAACTGGTGCCTCCAGCTCTTTGTTGAAGCAGGCGCAGAAGGGTTCACGGCCAACTCCAAGGTTTGAACGGCCTTGAATGTCGGAGAACAGTACGAGCCCGTCGGGATGGTAATCCGAAGGGGGTCCTTGCGGTGCCCGCAGTGAGATAGTAGCGCTCAAGCGATCGCCGTAGACGACCAGCTTCGATGCGGACAATGGAAACCCAACTGCGGGTCGAAGCTTGCGTCGCGGCCGAACACGGTTGTTACGCGATGTTGTAGGCCTTGATCCGATCAGCCCGGCCTGCGAGTGCCTCTTCGACGGCATACTCCAAGAAACGCCGATTACGTTTGGATGCGTCGAAGGCACAAGATCCAAGGATCCGGCTTAGCTGTTCGCGGACAGCTTCCGGTCCAAGCGCAAACTTATCTTCATCTATCCAGTGGCTTGCCACGCGAAATGCAGCCTCCAACACATCACTTCGGGCTAGAGCCTAGCGTGCCTGTGGGCTCCGCCACGAGGTCAGATTACGGTTTCATGCCCAGCGTCAATCAGACCTTAAGTCACAGTAACTGGTCATTTGCGATATCACCCGCAAATCCCAAAAACACGGCATAGGTCTTGCGGATTGGCGGGGGTAATGACCGACAGAGATGCCGAAACGGCCGATCTTGCGCAGGCGGTTGGGCGCTTCCCGGAGAATGCGCCGTTGATAAGGCGGCTCTATCTGGCGGACGCATCTTTCGTGGCGTCTGCGAGGATCCCGTAGGGCGCGGCGGTGTGCGAAGAGCGCGGCCAATCTCGTGGACCGCCCGGCGCCAAGCATCGAGCAGCCCGGAGACGCCCATCACCGGCGCCGGCGACGAGCACGGCCGGCAGGGTTCGGCGCCATCGCGAGCCACTGGCTGCCGCGCAGCCGCTACGCGGGCACCTTCGACCACGCCTGGCAGACCACGCGCATGCCGCTCATGCCGCTCGACTTCGATCCCAGATACTTCAACGTGGCGCACCCCTGGCTCCAGTTCGAGGAGCACCTGCGCGCGGGGGACATCCTCGCGATCCTGGGCATGACGCTCGACGGCCCTTTGACGGTCGAGCTTCCTCCGCTGCCGGTGGTCGTGCTCACGGAAAGACCCACGACGGCCGAACGCTCCCCGCGAGGCCGCCGATCGACAGGTGCTCATCGACACGAACACCGGCCGCATCGAATTGACCGTGCGCCATGTGTTTCCGAAGGGGCGGGGCGCCAGGCGGCTCCGCGATCCGGGTGGACACCGATGACTAGCAGCGGACCGAGACCCTCCACGGCGTGAGCCTCCAGCGGTAGCGCGATCGTGGTCGCCGGGCTTGGCGACGAGCTGGCGCTCGCGGACGTGCTCGCGCTCGCGGGCGTGGCGCCGAAGACGTGGCCGCAAGCCGAGGAAGCGTGGGGCGCGAGGCTGATCGATGACCTCGATGAGGATGGTCCGCTCGCCGAGCTGCTCGGCGCACGGCTGGCGGAGGCCCGCAGGCTCTGGGCTCGGCCGCTGCCGCCTCTGGACAGGGACCTCCGCGCCTGGCTCGACTTCGAGGGCGCATGGGCGCGCGAGGCGGACGGCGACGCCTTCCTGGCAGAGCGGGGCATGCGGCGCGCCGACATGGCTCGCCTCGGGGATCTCTGGGTCGAGCGCCTGGGCACCGATCCCATGTTGAAGCACGAGGCGCTCGTGATCCTGGCGGACGAGCCAGGCACGCCGCCCCGTCCCGCGCCGGAGCCGGCGCGCATCCTTGGCGAGACCACCCGGAGGACCGCATGATCGAGCAGGCTGCCCTTTTGTGCGAACCACTCGGACAGGCAGCGGTCGTGCGCGCGCACGGCGTCGAGGCCATGAGCGAGCTGCCGCGCTGGACCGTCGACGTGCTGTGCGACGACGGCACCCTCGACCTGGCGAAGCTCATCGGGGCCGCGGCGACGCTCGCGTTCGGGGACGATGCCGGAGGCATGCGGGCCGTGCCCCTTGTCGTGAGGGAGGCGTCGTACGGGGGCATGCACCGCGACGGGCATCGCTACCGGCTCGAGCTGTCCGCGGCGCTCGGGAAGCTCACGCTGCGCGCGGGCTACCGCATCTTCCAGCACCTCACGACGCAGGAGATCGTCAGCAAGGTACTCCAGGACGCCGGAGTCTCGTCGTCGGAGATCGTGTGGCGACTGAGCGGGCGCTACCAGAAGCGCGCCTACTGCGTGCAGTACCGCGAGACCGAGTGGGACTTCGTCGAACGGCTGCTCGCCGACGAGGGCATCAACGTCTGGTTCGATTCCGACGGAGGACGGGAAGCCGCGCGTCGTCTTCGGGGACAGCGGGAGCGCGCACGATTCGATCGCCGGTAGTGCGACCGTGCTCTACCAGGATGCGAGCGGGATGGCGCACAGCGCGGCGTCGTTCTTCTTCCTGGAGCGCACGTGCGAGATGGCACACGACCGCGTGGAGCTGCGCGACTACGACGTGCGCCATCCCGACGCGCCCATCCATGGCGCCGCCGGGCAGGGCGCGCTCGAGTGGTACGAGTATCCCGGCGGGGTGGTGCACGATGAGGCGGCAGCCACCCGGGCGCGCACGCGCCTGGAGCAACTCCAGCGGCTCCGCGTTCGACTCGAAGGGCGAAGCGCATGCGCGCGACTCCAGCCGGGTCGTATCGTGCGCATCGAAGGCGCCGCGGACGACGCCTTCGGGGGCGAGCTGCTCCTCGTGGAGGTCGAGCACACGCTCGTGGCGCCGAGCCCGAACGACGACGGTACCGCTGCAGCCCTACGTCAATCGCGGCGCTCCTCGTCCCGGTCGACAAGAAGCGAGCGTTCCGCCCCGCACTGCCGCGAACCGACCCGCGGATCGACACGCTGGAGACGGCGGTCGTGACCGGCCCGGCGGGCGAGGAGATCCACGTGAACGACCTCGGGGACATCAAGGTGCGCTTCCGTTGGGATCGCGTCCGGCATCGGCGACGACACTTCCTCGCGCTGGATACGCACCCTCCAGATGAACATGCACGGATCGATGCTCCTGCCGCGCGTGGGCTGGGAGGCGCCGATCGTCTACTTCGACGGCAACCCGGATCGGCCCCTCGCGCTCGGGCGTCTCTACAACGGCGGGACGCCCCCGCCCTACGGCCTGCCCGCGACGAAGGCGACCAGCACGCTCCAGTCGGCGACCTCGCCCTCGAACGGCAGCACCGGAGATCCGCCTCGGCGACGATGCCGAATCCATGGAGGTCTTCATCCACGCGACGAAGACCAGAGCGTGTCGGTGGGGGGTGTGAACACGGTCAAGGTGGGCGTCAACGAGACGCACGACGTGACGAAGAGCTCGCAAGTGGGCGTCGACGGTGCGCAGAGCATCTCGATCGGCGGCAGCCAGAGCGTGATCGTCGGCGCCGAACCTGGGGATCGGCCGTGAAGGGCGCTGCGCTCCGAAAGCATCGGCGGCATCGAGAAGATCGGCGTCACCGGCAGCTACAACCTCGGCGTGCAAGGGCGCATACACGGAGGCGATCGGCGGACTTACGGGCTCCAGTGCAACCAGTCGAACACGGTGGTGCAGGGCGCCTTCACGCAGACGGTGGGGGGCGCGATGGTGCTCACCGCCGGGCTCGGCACGCACAACTCCGTCGCCGCGGCGCGGGTCGAGGCGGTCGGCGGAGCGCGCAGCTTCACGGCCGCGTCCTCGTTTGTCGACAGCGTGAAGGGGGCGAAGAAGATCACCGCTGGCGCTTCGCGCGACAGCGCGGGGACGGACGTGGTGACGAACGTTGCTGGGGTCGGGAGCATCAAGGTAGCGCGGGACCCGCGGAAGATCGAGGCGGGCGGCGCGCTCGCGGTGCAGGCGCCAAAATCACCATCAACGTCGGCGGGAGCATCACGGTCAAGGGCGGGAGCACCCTGAAGATCGGCGGCAAGGTGAAGGTCAGCGGCGGGGCCGCCAAGTTCGACGCTGGCAAGACGAAGAAGACGGCGACCTCGAAGGTGGGCTCATGAGCCTCGGAGCGAGCTTCAGACTCAAGATCGAGCGCTGCTCGACACCGTTGCATGTCGTGCGCTTCGAGGGCGTGGAGCGTGTACATGCGCCCCTGCACGTTCAGATTACGGTGCGGGCCGCGAGCGATATCCCGGTCGACCCCGAGACGCTGCTCGGCGAACGGGCGTCCTTCGAGCTGGCGCACGAGAGCGATGCCCGCGTGCTCCGGGGTGTCGTCGACGCGGTGGAGCAAACGGCAACCGGCTACCGCATCACGCTCGCGTCCCGGGCAACGGCGCTCCAAGACAACGTGGATCACCATGTCTTCCTCGACCAGGATGCCGTGGCCATTGCAGAAGGCGTGCTCCGCGCACACGGCATCTCGGTGAGCAAGCGGCTCGCACGCACGCTGCCGAAGCGAGCGCAGTGCGTGCAGGCGTTCGAGAGTGACCTCGCATTCGTGAGCCGCATCCTCGCCGAGGAAGGCATCCTCTGGCACCTCGAGCACGAGGGCGGCGAGGCGGTCGTGTTCACCGACAACGCGGGCGCGTACCTGCCGATCGCCGGCGCCGAAACCGTTGCGATCATCGCCGGTGAGGGGGCGGGCCTCGTCAGCGAGGAGGCCATCTTCGCCGCGGTGCTCACGTGCACGGCCGTGCACGACAAGCTCTCGCTCAGCGACTACGACTTCGAGCGCCCTCTCGTGGACCAGACCGTGAGCGAGGGGTCGGGCCCGCTGGAGCGCTTCGAGTATCCCGGCGGCTACACCGACCCCAACGTCGGCGAGGCACTCGCCGGGATCCGCCTGGAGGAGGCCCAGGCGCGTCGGACCGTGCTGCATGCCCGCACGACGTCCCGGCGACTCGCCCCCGGCGCCACGTTCAAGCTCGCCGGCGTGCCGCGCGACGACCTGAACGGCACCTGGCTCGTGCTCGAACTGCACCACCAAGGGGCAGACGAAGGCGGAGAGACCGCGGCCGAGGGCCGCCGGTACGAAGCCGAGCTCGTCGCGGTGCCGGTAACGACAGCCCACCGGCCGGCGCGTGCGGAGGCCCCGACGTTTGGCGGCGTGCAGACGGCAACGACGACGGGCGCAAGCGGCGCCGAATCCACACAGAGCAGCACGGGCGCATCAAGGCGCTCCTGCGCTGGGATCGCGCGGCAAGAGGGACGACACCAGCTCGTGCTGGGTCCGACCACTTCAGCCGCCGACATCCAGGCAGCTCTCCTCCCCGCACGGGCTGGGAGGTGCTCGTGGGCTTCTCGGGTGTGTCCGGCGACGCTCCCTACCAGCTCGGCCGCATGGGCAACGCCGAGGCGCCGCCCCGGAAGGACTCCCGGCGAAGAAGGTGCGGCAGCGCGTTCGGGACGCTGACGACGCCTGGAGGCAGCATCGGGAACCAGCTCTGCCTCGACGACGCGGCGGGCCACGAGGGGATGAACGTCAACGCGTCACGCGACTACAACGAGCGCACCGAGAACGACAAGGGGACGTCGGTCAGCGGCAACGACGTGCACACCGTCGGCGCCAACCACACCAACATCGTCGGCATCGCGCACACGGTCACCGTGAAGGGCGCACAGACCTACACGGTCGGGGGCGGACGCGAGGTGACCACCGTCGGGAACCTCTCCATCGGCACCGCAACGGAGTCGGTCTCGGTCGGCGGCCTCGCAATCCTTCCAGGTCGGCGGCGACTACGAGACGACGGCGGCCACTCTCGTGCGCTCCGTCGGCGCGCTCAAGGGCAGTTGGCCATCCAGGAGGTCAACCGCCACGTCTCCGGGGTGTCCACGGTCCTGGTGGGCGGGACCTCGAACGAGATCGGCGGGCTCACGTCGTCGGTGAGCGTCCTCGGGGCGAGCACGCTCACGGTGGGCGGGCCCCTGAGCGTCAAGGCCAAGGACTATTCGCTGAACGCGAACCTGCTCAGCGAGACCTCGGGACCAAGTCGGTCGTGGCGAACGGCAAACGCGTCGAAGTGTTCGGCGGACCGGCGAAGTACGCGGTAGGGGGGACCATGAAGATGAAGGGCGCCACGGTGTCCTTCAGGGCCGCCTCAAGAATCACGCTCAAGGCGAGCGGCGCGACAATCACCATCACGCCCAGAGCGCAATCAAAATCCGCGGGACGTTCGACTCTTCGGAGCCGAGCATCGTCACGGGCGACGACGTCAACGAGTAGAGGGAACCATGGCGAAGACGGTGACCGCGAAGCTTAAGAACCGCGCTGGGGCAGCAACCCAGGCATCGCTCGCCCCCGGCATCCACCCGGCGCGCATCGACGTCCGCGCGGGAGACCGCTACCACGTGCACACGCTCGCGGGTCAGCGCGTGGAGGCACGCCTCGCGGATGGCGTAGAAAAGACGTTTGCCGAGGAGTGCCTGCGCGAGCATCGCACGGTGCTGGTGACCCCCCAGGCGAGGACGGCATCGCCTTAATCCTGGGGGCGCTCCAGACGGGACGCGGTAGCGCGCGAGACGACCAGGGCACGCTGCGGTCGGCGACGGCAAGCACGTGGAGATCGAGGCGGACGAGGGACTCACGCTCCGCGTAGGCAAGTCGGCGCTCGTGCTCGACAAGACGCCGCGACGGTCAAGCTCATCGGGAAGAAGTTCGCGGTCAACATGCCCAAGCTCGTACGGCTCCTCTCGGCCGTCTGCGAGCTGCCGTGACCATCATGGTCGAGACCCTTTTCGCTGCGAAGCCGGCCGCTTCGCGGCACTACGCTCGTCGGGAGCGAGCGTCTGGGCAGGCCTCGCGCTTCGAGCTCACGTTCCTCGCGCCCAGCCGCTGGACGCGGATGCGCTCGTGCGTGGGAAGGCCAGGAGCCGTGGTGCTCTTGACCCGCTTCGGGGAGCGCATCGTCCACGGAATCGTCACGCTCGCCTCGGCCATCGCGACCTCCCAGGCCGACGCGGCGCGACGCTACCGGGTTGTGGTGTGCTCGGCCTTCCATCGGCTGTCGCTGCGCCGCCGTTCGCGCGTCTTCCAGCACCTCACGGTCCCCAAGCTCATCGAGCGAATCCTGTTCGAAGGAGGATACTCGCCTGACGCGATTGCACCTCAGCTCCTTGGCGCGCACGAGGAGCGCGACTACGTGGTGCAGTACGACGAGACAGACGCGTCGTTCGTGCGCCGGCTATGCGAGGAGGAGGGGCTCTACTTCCGCTTCGAGTGCCGCGAGGGCCTCGACGCCTTCGTGCTCGAGGACGCCTCCGCGCATGCACCGGCGGCGTCGCCGCCCAAGCTGCTCGTCGTCGACGAGAGCAGGCTCGAAGCGGGTCAGCCGGTCGCCTTCGCTTGCCGCGCGGAGCGCCGCCGCCGGCCAGGCAAGGTCACCCTTCGGGACTACGACCCCGGTAAGCCGTCGCTGTTGCTCGAGGGGATCGCCGCGGCGGGCAGCGACGTGGAGAGGGCGGCGGAGGTGTACGGCGCGCCGGGGAGGTTCTCGACACCGGCAGCGGGGAAGCGGCGTGCCCAGGCGTTGCTGGAGAGCCTGCGGGCCAAGGCGAGGAGCATCGGGTTCGAGACGAGCTCCGTGGGGCTCGCGGCCTGGCCTCGTTGTGGACCTCGAGTGCGTGCCCGACTACGCCGGTACCGCGCGCCCCGATGGGAAGGTCTTCGTCATCGCGGTGGAGCACGCGTGGAGCAAAGAGGCTCCCGCGGCGATCGATGAAGGTCGCTGCGGTCCCACTCGACGCGCCCTACCGGCTCCCGTCATCACGCCGAAGCCGAGGGATCCACGGCGTGCAATCTGCGGTTGTTACCGGCGCCTCGGGGAGGAGATCCACACCGACGACTCCGGCCGCGTGAAGCTCCGCTTCCTCTGGGACCGCGAGCAGCCTCGGACGACAAGAGCAGCCTGCCCGTTCGCACGATGCAGCCGAACCTACCGGGCTCCATGCTGCTGCCGCGCGTCGGTTGGGAGGCCATCGTCGCCTTCGAGCACGGCGATCCGGACCGGCCCGTCGTGATCGGGCGCGCGTATGACGGTAAGCACCCGCCCCGTTCCCGCTGCCCGCGAACAAGACGATGACCGCGCTCGCGTCCGTAGGCTCGCCTGGCGGAAAGCGGCAGAACGCGATGCACATGGATGACGCCGCCGGGCGGCAGCACATGGTCTGGGCGGCGGGCTTCGGGAAAACCACCGTGGTCGCCAACAACATGCTGACGCAGACCGTCGGCTTCGCGGTGCTCTCGGTGAAGGGGAGCCAGTCGTGGAGCATCGGTGCCAACGAAACCGTGTCCGTGGCGAACGCGATGTCGGTCGACGTGGCATCGCAGAGCGGCACCGTCGGCGGGTCGCAGTCGCTCCTGATCGAGGCCAACGGCTCAACGTCGACCGGCAGCGAGTACGTTGTGATCGGCGGCGCGCTCTTCGAGCAGGTCGGCAGCCCGGCCGCGGGCGCCGCGGCGTTCGCCGAGTCGGCGGCGCTCGCCGGCGTGAGCGAAATCCCCGTCGTCGGCACCGCGCTCTCGAAGGGCTACGGCCTCAGTAAGGCGCTCTCCGAGGCGTACGAGCACGGGGGGACCAAGGGGATGCTCCAGCGCTGGGCAGCAAGCTGTCAACGAGGTCGCGGGACGCGTGCCCGGCGCCAACGCGATCGCGGCCGGCCGATAGGGGCGGGGCTGACCCCATGGTCGGAGAAGGCCCAGAGGGACCAGGGCGAGGCTGAAGCGGGCGGCGGCACGGGCGGCTCGGGGCCCATAGCGGCGAGCGCGGCGCAGGCCGCGCCGGGGCACCGCAAGACAATCGTCAGCGGCGCGATGGCGGAGTCCATCGGCGCGGCCTACACGGTTACGACGCCAG
Organism: uncultured delta proteobacterium; assembly: GCA_963827955.1. Taxonomy (GTDB): domain Bacteria; phylum Myxococcota_A; class Polyangia; order Polyangiales; family Polyangiaceae; genus CAWHDJ01. Next base: position 9,617 of record CAWHDJ010000022.1, read on the forward strand.
GCTCGATCAAGTGGACGACGCTCGGCCCCTCGAGCTTCGCCATCGGTGGCAGCCACACCACGCACGCGCTGAAGATCAACCGTCTCACCGCGGGCGTATCGTCGGACACCGCGGCGAGCGTCGGGATCAAGACCGCGCTGGCCATCGGGCGCTCGGTGCTCGGCGCGATGAAGACGACCATCGGCGGCTCGCTCAAGAGCAGCGCCGCCGGCAAGCACGACATCCACGCCGGAGGCCCGTCACAATCAACGTCGGAGGCTCGTTGAGCGTCGAAGGGGGCGCCGTGGTTTTCTCCGTGGGCGGGAGCACCGTCGCCGTGCACGGCGGGGGCGTGCTGTTCCAGGCGAGCTCGATCACCGTCAACGGCAAGGCGGTCCAGTCGGGGAAGGCGACGAGCAAACAATGACCCCGCTGGCCGTTGTGGGGACGGGGCTCGTCACGCCGCTCGCGCGCACCCCGGCGGAGCATGCCTTCTTCGTCCGCGCGGAGGTGGGGCCAGCGGCTCCGGGCGCCTTCGTCGACGAGGAAGGCGAGTCGATCCCCGTCGCCTATTGCGCCTGGCTTGGCGCTCACCTTCCTGTTGCGGAGCGCCTGCGCGCGCTCGGCACCCATGCGCTCCGAGACGCCCTGCGTCCTCTCGATACCGGGACCGACCGAACGTCACTGGCCGTGCTGGTCGCTCGGCTGCGCCGCGCACGGGGCTGAACAAGGCGGACCGGTATGCGCTCGAGGCCGTGCTCGCGCCGAACGTGCAGCGCCTCACCGGCGAGGCGGGCTTCTTCGACGGGCTCGCGCGGGCCGGGCGGATGCTCGAGAGCGGCGAGGCACGCTGGGTCGCCGTCGTCGCTGCCGATTCGTTTGCGGCGCCGGCTTACCTTGCGGAGCGCCAGCGATTCGCGGCGAGCGCTGGGACGCCGACCACCCACGGCCCGCGGAAGGCGCGGCGGCCGTGCTCCTCACGACAATGGCCCTTGCGAACGACGCGGAGCTCACCGTCCTCGCGACAATCCACCTCGCCGCGACGACGTTCGGGGATCGCGAGCGACGAGAACGATGCCGCGCCCGACGGAATCGCCGTGGCCACGCTCCTGCGCGCCGTGCCCGAGGTGTGCCAGCCCGTCAGCGCGTCCTTTGGCCAACACGCCGTAGGCTCCGTACGCGATCGTGAATGGGAGCTCGCGGCGGCGAGGTGCGTGTCCGTGCTCGAACCGGATTGCGCGCTGCTCTCGCTCGAAGGTGCCGTGGGCGCCCTCGGCGCGGCGGCCAGCGCGGCGGCCTTCGTCTACGGCGTCGCCGTCCACCAGCATGACGCGTGGCCAACGGCGGACGGCCCCCGCCCGGCCAAGCCCTTCATCGTCTGGAGCATCTCGCCCAGCGGCGCGTGCGGCCTCGCGGCGGTGACTCCCGAGCCCATGAACGCGGCATCGAGCGAACCGGGCCTCGTGCCTTCCCGCGGGACCCAGCGCGCCACCTGGGCACAGCCGCACGCGATGACGCTCGGCGCGGCAAAAATCGTGGCCGAGGTCCTTCCGGATGTGGACCCCGCGCAAGGGACACCGGATGCCTCCGTATGCATTGACGGCACGCGCGCGGAGCCGATGCCGGTCTGGGCGTGCCAGGCGAGCGTGATCGCCGACTGCTTGGAGCGGATGTCGATGCTCGGCCGGCATCGCGACGAGCGCCCGCTTCGGGAGCGTGCCTCGATTGAGGTGCGCCTCCTGGCCCACCTCGACGCCCTGGTGGCGGCCGGCACGCGCATCGACGACCTGGACCACTTCTGGCAGCACCACGCCGAAGACGACCCGTGGGTCACGTGGGCCGTCGTCTTCGTGCTGGGCACCGTGGAGGGGCCGGATGCGCTCGACGCCATCGCGCACCTCGTCGAGGGCCTGCCGAGTGATGCAAGCGACCACGCGCAGCTCGCCGCTGCGGCTCTGGCTGTCTCTCCGCACGCGGACCGCGCGCTGCTCCTCCGCGGTCTCCTTCCGTCCCCGAGCCCGCTTGCCAAGGCTGTGGCGGTGGAGCTGCTCTCCATCCTGGGGGTTCTGGAGCTGGACATCGCGGTTCCACTCCTCGACGACCCCACGGCGGGCGCAAGGGCCGCCGCTCTGCGCGCGCTCGCCCGCGCATCGACAAGCATCGAGCCTGTTCTGCCCAAGGTTCGTGCCGCTCTCCGGGATCGCGATCCTGCCGTCGCCTGGGAGGCCGCGCGGCTGCTGACATTGTTCCAGCACAGCGAGCCGGCCGTGGAGGTGCGAGATACCGGACCGCTGGCGACGACGCTCGGCGCGAGAGCGCTGGACCTGCTGGCGCTCGTCGGCAGCCTCGGTGACCTCCCGACGGTCCAGCGCATCACCAAGCGTCTACCGATGTCGGGCGACGTGCTCTCCGCGGTCGCGCGCTTCGGTCACCCGGCGGCATGGACATTATCTGATCCGCGGCCTGGAGCGGCCCGACGTCGCCGACGAGGCACGGCGCGCGCTCCTGACGCTCTTTGGGCCGCTCGTCGAGGACGCAGACGCGAGCGAAGCGGCGGCATGGCGTGCCGCGCTTGCCACGGTCGACATCCCCCAAGGGACCCGGTGGCGTCGTGGAGCCGCGTGGTCGCCATCGGCCGTACGTGCGGAGTGCGCCGGAGGCGACGTCTCGGGGCTTGAGGTCGAGCAAAGGTGCGACGAGCTCAAGGCCGTTCTCGCGCTTGCGAGAAACGCCACAGGTCTGTCCACGAGATGGGCCCTTCGACCTGGCGTTGACTCGCGCTGATCCTGAGTCTGTGAGCCGCTACGGCGGCGGGAGCATGAATGAAACCGAATACTCGCATCCGGCGCGTCGAGGCCATCCCTGCGCGCGGGTGCCCACGTGCTGACGCCATGACAACGCTTCGCCGGCCTTGCCTCGTCACCTTCTCCGGACCCACGAAGGGCGGCTCGCGGGTGGGCCGACCCGCGGTGGACGACGACCTCGGCGACATGGCGAAGGCGATGGCCATGCTTGCCGAGCATCGGGCAACGCGCCCGATGCGCCAGCGGCCGAGCAGCGAGGTGCGCATCTTGAAGCTGGCCAACGCGGTCTTCGCCCGAGGCGAGCGCGCCGTCACCGACATGCTCGGCTGGTGGGAGCGCGAGCGCGGGAACGGTGCCCCGTGGACAATCTGGCCACCCGCGTTCCTCCTCGGGCTCCTTCGATGGCCCGGAGGGGCTGCTCGCCCTCGAGCATCTCCTCGAATCCCTTGGGCCCGGCGAGGCCGCGGCCGTGCAGGTTGCCGCGGACGCCCTTTCCGCCGCGCCCCACCCGGACGTTCCCGCGCTCGCGGAGGATCTTCTGGAAGCGGAGAACCCGGTCGCCCGCGCCATCGGTGTCGAGGTGCTCGCGCGGCGACGCCGGCTCGGCGCGGAGCGGGTGGCCCGACTCCTCGACGGAGCGGCACCGACGCTGCTCGCCGCGTGTCTGCGCGCGCTCGTCCGCATCGAGGACGAGCCGCCAGCGATCGAGCGCGTGTTGCCACTCCTGCATCACCCCAATCCCGAGGTGGCCTGGGAGGCGGCGCGCGCGGTGACCCTGTGGGGCGCTCACGATGCCCTCCGCGCCGTTCGCCAGGGGCACCCTCTCGGCGCCATACTCGGCACGCGGGCCGCGGAGCTGTTCGTCATGGCAGGCGAGGCCGACGACCTCGCGCATCTTGAAGGCCTCGTCGCCCGCTCGCCCCTCACCCCGGCCTTGCTCGACGCGATCGGGCGGTTCGGCAACCCCCTCGGATGGTCGTGCCTGGTCCCCTTCCTGGTCGATCGCGAGCTCTGCGAGGCCGCGGAGGGGGCCTTGGTCACGCTGTTTGGGCCCCTTGTGCCCCCCATGGCGACCGGAAGCCCGAGCGCGTGGCGGGCCGCGCTCGCTGAGCACGCTCCGCATCCAGCGATGCGCTACCGCCATGGCGCGCTGTGGACGCCCACTCTCGTGGCGGACGCCTGTGCCACCGCCGTCCCTGCGTCGGTCCAGGGCGCGTATTCGCAGCGCACGATCGAGCGCTGGCTTGACGAGCTCGCGGCGCGCACGGGGGTTCCGATGAACGCCGACCTGGCCCTCTGGGCACCCGGATTCGAGTTGCTGGCAACAATCGTGCAAGCTCCGTGCGCAGGATTGCGCCCGGGTGCGTGGAGTGGTCCCCGGAGAGAAGGGCGACGAGCTTCCTGAACCCATCGCGAGGGCGGTCGCGTGGCGCAACGCACGCGAACCGCCCTCGCGGGATAGCAACCGCAGTATTCTCGGGCGCTGCGTCGCCGAAGCAGATCGCGGTCGTCATGTGGCCGGTCCATGGGGTCCACTTTGGGGTGCCCTTGGGGGGTCGTGGGCCACCCTTGGGGTCCATGTTGGGGGGGTGTCGTGGACCTGCACCTGGAGGCGGAGCCCGTCTTGCACCCGCCTGCGCCGACGGCGCTGTGGAAGACCTGCCCGAGGCGCTGCGCGCCGGGCGGCGCCGAGTCCGGACGCCGTCGCGGTAGCCGTCGTGCTCGCCGGCCGCGTCGGGGCAGGCGTCGTCGCAGTGGGGGTCATCGAGCCGGGCGCCGTTGCGGCCGTCGTGCTCGCCGGCCGCGTCGGGGTTGGCGTTGTCGCGGTGACCCTCGTTCTGCGGGTCACCTCGGGCGCCGTCGCGGTGCCCTTGGTGCTCGCCGTCATGCTCGCCGCCGCGTCGAGGTAGGCGTCGTCGAGCTGGCGAGCCCACCGACACCTCGACGCTGGCGCTGGTTGCCGCGAGGGCGGCGCGATGGGCGGCGAGCTCTCAGTGGACCCCACAGTGGCCGGTTCCATGGGGTCCACTTTGGGGTACCCTTGGGGGGTCGTGGGCCACCCTTGGGGTCCGTCGTGGAGCTGCACCTGGAGGCGGAGCCCGTCTTGGAGCCGCGCGACGCGGCAGCGGTGGCGAGCACGAGGCCCACCTCGACGCGGCGGCGTCCACCTGGACGCGGTGGCGAGCACGAGGGCCCGGCTCGACGACGCCCGGCGCGACGACGCGGCGAGCATGAGGACCACCGCGACGATGCCCGGCGCGACGGCGGGTCAACGTGAACCGGCCTGTGCCGGCGCTCCGTTGATGCCCGAGCGACCCCGATCTCGATCACGTTCGGGTGTCGAGGTTGGCGTGCGCCGTGCATCGGCCGGGCTCATCGCAGCACTTATTCGATCGCGATCCCGGAATAATACAAAAACGCACGCGACGAAGGGGCTTCCGGCCCTTGTCGAAGGGGGACGGCAGGGGCCACGTTCGAGTGCATGAACCAGCCCGCCCGCCTGCTCGCCGAAGAGATCAAAGAGGATCGACCTCTTCCGCTCGCGCACGTCGGCGAGACAAGTGACCCCAGCGAGACGCCACAGCCGCCGAGACGCCACCATGAACTCGCCCGCCTCCTTTCTCACGGGGGTGGGCTCGATGAACCCGTGGACGCGGAGCATGAGCGGGACGGTAGCGGGACGGCCGAACGCGGCAAGGAGAGCGGCCGGATGATTGGCCCGATCAACGCTTTCGCGCCCGGAGACACGTTCGCCGTCGAGGCGCGCTACCTCGTCGCCCGGACCGGGTGCGTCGCGAAGATGGAGCGCGTGCTCACGTGCTGGTGGCTTCGCGCGCTGCGCATCATGCTCGTGGGCGACATGATGCTCCGGGACTACCCCTCCTGGGCCCCCCGCTCCTGCACCTGGGCGCCGAGTTCCTCCTCGCTGACTGGAACGCCCAGCTCGAAGCGGACAAGCGTTCGTACGGGAACGAGGCGCACGGTCAGAACTGCGAGCGGCAGATGGCGGTCGTTGAGACGTGCTGGTGGCTTCCCAGCCTGACCCTGATGCGCATGGGCGACCTGCACGGCCGGCACTACCCCTCCGACGGCGCCGCCATCCTGCGGTGGGGCATCGACCTGTTCATCGCCGCCTGGAAAGCTCGATGCGAGGAGGAGAGGAGCCGCGAGGGCATGGGAGTCGCGCAGACGGCGGAGGTGCGCCTCTTCGAGCGCAGCTCCGGCGTCGTGGACACCCACGAGCCGTCCGTCACGGCGGCGCCCGGGCTGATGGCCGAGTCGCCGCGCGTCGAGACACCAACGCCTGCCGTCGCAGCCTCGCGGGCCGAATGCACGCCATCGCTGGCAGCCGCCGCCCCGCGCGCCAACGGTGCGCCCGTCCTGGCAGCCGAAACCTCGCGCCCCGAGTGGACGCCATCGCAGGCGACCGACGCCCGGTCCATCGACGAGGGTGCGCCCCTGCTGGCGGTCAAAGCCGCGTGCATTGACAAGAACGCGCCCGCGCTGGCAGTCGAGGCCCCGTGCGTCGCCGAGGGCGTGCCCGTGCTGACCGTCGAGGCCCCGTGCATCGACATCGGGGGGGCACCAGTGGTGACGGTCGACGATCCGCGCACCGAGGACCCGTGCGCGATGGCGGTCGAGGCCCCATGCATCGCCGGCGCCCCCGTGCTGGTGGTGCCGACGAGCTGGCGGAGGATGGCCACCACGTCGAGCGCCACCACGCTCCGCCGAGGAGCCCACCGCCTCGACGGCCGCGAGCTGGCGGGCCGGCGACGATGGCCACGGGCCCCACCATGGGCTCGACTTTCACCGCCTCGACGGCGATTGGTGACGCTGCCAGCAAGCGCCACCACGTTGAGCCCAGAGGCGACGGCGAGCGCCGAGGAGCTGGCGGGCGTCGAGACCCTGGACGTCGCCGGCCACCGCCGAGGAGCTGGCGGAAAGGCCAGCACGTTGAGCGCCACCCGCTCCGCCGAGGAGCCCACCGCCTCGACGGCCGCGAGCTGGCGGGCCGGCGACGATGGCCACGGGCCCCACCACGGGCTCGACCTTCACCGCCTTGACGGCGATCCCCTCGACGGCCGGGAGCACAACGGCGAGCGCGGTGAGCGTCGAGGCCCGGACGTTCGAGGCCCAGCTCCGCCGCGAGCTGGCGGAGGATGGCCAGATCCGCTCGCGCACCGCACGTTCTGCCGTCGTCTCGCGGCGGCACTCACCCCCACGTTCGTGGACCCGAGCGGAGTCCCCAAGGTCAAGTCGTGGGGCCCCGCACCACCGTCGACGAGCGACGACTACACCGCGGACTGGGGCCAGTACCTCTCCGCGGTGCTCGCCCCAGCGCAACCGGTGAGCCCGGAGCGGAGCCGGTGATCCCGCCGCCTCCCATGGCGCCATCGCCGACGGGATCCCCGGCGGCCCCGTCACCGCCCGCTACTTCGCCGCCGATCGTTGCGGAGGTGGCGGTGGCGCCCTGCGAGCAGTGGGATAGAAGTTCCAGCGTGAGCACGTTCGACGCCATCTCTGCCGAGATCCTCGCCGACCGAATTTTCGCGTGCGGGACGAGGGATGCGATCGTCGATGACGACGACGACACCTTCGACGACGCGCATCCCGACGAAGGCGACAGGTACGTGGCTCGTATGGCTCTTGATGACGCCGAGTCCGAAGCCAAATTCGTCGAGACCTTGAACGAGCGACGCGAACGGGTGGCCATTGGTCACGATGACGATCCCGCGGCGGTTGCCAGCCTCCAGCGCCTTGCAAGAACGGCGTGGACCCACGAACGCTACGCACGCGCCGCAGCCGCGCGAGCGGACTGGGATCCCGTCATCGGTCCGCTTGCGGCGCGCGCTGTCCGCCGCGCACAGCGAGCCGCGGGTGCCATCGCGAGAGCTGCTGCACGCGCCGTCACCCGCGTGGCTATCCGTGCCCGCAACTCGGCGCGCGCTCGGATGGGCGCGCCCGCGCGGCTGAGCCACATGCGCCGACCTGCGCGTCCATCTTCTCGCCCCCGCGCTCCTCACGCTCGCCGCGACCGCGTTTCTGCGGTCTCTTCGGCTGGTTCGGGCAGCGACGAGCCAAGTCCAGAACCCCCTGGCCCGGATTACGGGCCGCGCCTCCCGGCCGGGAGGCAGCCGTGACCGCGCCCGACCGTTGGGGAGACTCCGGTGCGCCAGCCGTCACTCACGGCCGCGCTCTCCCAGCCCCGTGCGAGCGGGCCGATGCCAGGGAGCCCGGCGCAGTCAAGCGTATGACCCAGCCCTGCCCCGTCGCGACAACCGCCGCCGGTTCGCATAAGCGCGCGTGCGACTGCCGGCGGTCGTCGTCCAGTGAGTCGTCGTCCTCGCGCGGATCTCTCCGGCGCATCTCCCGGCTGAGGCCCGTGCCCGTGCGCCCGCCCGCTGGCGCGCGCCCGTGCGCCGGCAACCCGACCGCCGGCGACGCGGTGAGCGTCGTCGTCCGTCGTCAGGTACGGGGCGCGAGTTCGTGGGGGAGCGGGATCTCGCGGCCTGCGAAAGCAGCCTCGACCGCGCTTCGGAGGTACGCGGCCGGATCGATCCCAACCAGCTTCGCGCTCTCGAGCAGCGAGTAGAGGAGCGCTGCCACCTGCGTGCCTCGCAGCGATCGCGACCCGTAGTGATTCTTCCGCCCGACGATCGGACCGCGCAGGGCTCGTTCGGCCGGGTTGTTGTCCAGCGGCAACGCTGGGTTGTCGACGAATCGGGTGAGTCGACTCCACCGATTCGTCATGTAGAGGATCGCCTCGTGCAGCGCCGTGCCTGGAGTGGATCGGACCTCGAAGACCCAGCTCTGGATCTCGGCCAGCACCTTGCGCGACTCCTCGTCGCGCAGGCGCCGCCGCAGTTCCAGATCGTCGCCGGCGCGCTTCTCGATCTCGTACAGCTTGCCGATGAGTCCGAGGACTCGCCCGCACTCCTCCGGGAAGGACGTCTCGCACTCCACGAAGTTGCGGCGCGCGTGGACCCAGCACTGCACGAGCCGGATCTCGGGGTACGCCTTGGCCAGCGACTCGTAGGCCTTGAAGCCGTCGCACATGACGTAGCCCTTGTAGTCCGCCAGCAGATCGGCCGCGGCGTCGGCGTCGCGACCGTCAAAGATCTCGTAGTAGGCACCGCGCTCGGACACGAGCGTCCAGATGTGCCACTTCGTCGACTCGGCGCCCTTGCCCTTGACGCCCAGCAGCGGCCAGCGGGACTCGTCGACGAAGAGCAGCGGGCAGGTCCGCTGCACGTCGCCGAGCCGGTGGTAGGCAGGCAGGAGCAGCTGATTCAGGGCCCAGAGCTGATTGAAGAGGGTCTGCGAGTCCACCGCGAGTCCGAGCCGCGCCATCGCGGCCACCTGCCGTTCGAGCGGGAGGTGGAGGAGGTACTTGTCGACGGCGACGGTGATCGCGAAGTTGACCGAGTACCGGCCCCCCTCGATCAGACGCTGAGGCGCGGGGGCGGTCTCGATGCAGCTCCCGCAGCGGCAGCGGTACTTCTTGCGCTTGTGGCGCTTGATGACGTAGCGCCGCTCGACGACCTCGACCTCGTCGCTCTCCTCGAACTGGTCCTCCCACTCCTCGAGATCGCCGCCGCAGCTGGTGCAGGTTTTGTCGGCGTCGTCGAGATCGTGGACGACGGGTTCGACCTCGAGCTTGGGTTGCTCACGTGGGCCGTGCCCCGTCTGCGGCGGCTTGGCCTGCTCGCCGTCCTTGCCCGCCGCCCCCGGGCGCTTCTCGCTGGTGTGCTGGAAGATGCGCTGGCGTCGCTTGGCGAGCTCCTTCTCCAGCGCGGCGATCTCCAGGCGGAGCTGGGCGGCGGCCTCGCCCTTGGCCTCGGCCACCTGCTTGTACAGCTCGCTGAGCCGAGCCATCAGCCGCTCGTTCTCGCGTAGCAGCGACATCGCCATGGTGCGCAGTCGCTCCAGGTCCTTCTCGCTGGCAATGCGGTCAGCGTCGGTCACGTCCCCTTGGACGTTGAGCATGTCTGGAGTGGCTCACGCGCCGAGCGCGTTTCAGCGAAATACGACGTGACGATCTTCGGCGCGCCACGGCGGCGGGCTGAGCACCACGCGTCCGACGAGATCGCTCCCCTCGAGGAAGAGCGCGAGCTCGCTCAGCGTCCACTGCAGCGAGCCTTCCCCGGCGCGCTGCCAGGGAGCGACGAAGCTACCCTTGGACAACCGCTTGGCGAGCACGACGTGACCCGTGCCGTCCCAGAACAGGACCTTCGCCGTTCGACGGCGCCGGCCAACGAAGACGAACACGCCGCCTTCCAGCACATCGTTGCCCATGCCCGCGCGCACCACCGCCGCGAGCGTGTCGAACGACTTGCGCATGTCGACGGGCTCGCGGTGCACCCAGACGCGTACCGCACGCGGCAGGGAGATCACGCCAGCCTCCGGACCAGCTCGGCGATGTCCATGATCGTCGCGCCCTCGATGCGCAGGCCCGACGGGCCGTGGACCACGAGCGTCGAGGCCGGCGGTCGCGGTGCGACGACCTCCACTTCGCAGAACGCCGCGGGCGCCGCGCCCGGTCCGCCCCCCGCGTCACGCCTCCACTTGCGCAGCGTCGTCGCGCTCACCCCGACCTCCGCCGCGAAGCTCACCAAGCCAACGCCCACGCGCCTCTGCCGCTCGGCCAGTGCGAGCACCGCGCCCCGGAGGTGCTCCGGGTAGGGGCGCCCCAACCCCTCCTTGCTACGAACCAGCGCCGTCCGAACCTCCTCGATTGTCGTCTTCGTCATCGTCGCCTCCTCGCGCTCTTCACGCGTGCGCGTGAGAAGAGCCGAAGACGACGCTCATGTCAGGACGGGGTACGGCTGGGTCATACAGTCAAGCCACAGGGGCAACGGATGGCGGCGCCGTCCCAGAGCCACCGCGCGCACGACAACGTTGCCCAGAACGACATCAACTTCCCCGACGGCTCCGAAGTCAAGTCGTGGGGAAGCGCGCCGCTGTCGACGCTCGACGTCTACATCGATCGCTGGGCCCACTACTTCGCCACGGATCCGGGCTGGTACAGCATCTTCTGCGTCAGCAAGGCGCGGGATCAGTCCGAGCCCGACCCGCTCGCGCATCAAATCTTCTGCCGCCGCCTCGCCGCAGCGCTCGCCCCCATGCACGTAGAGCCGTGCGGAGCCCCGCCGATCAAGTCGTGGGGGCCGGCGCCACCGTCCACGCGGGCGGAATACGCCGAAGCCTGGGACAGTCCCTCGCCGCGCTTTTTAACGCACGACGGTCGGTGGGTAGCTCGACGGCCCAGTCGTCGGACCCAGACCGGGTGCTCGTGGTCCCGCCGGCGCCTCGCTTGCCCGGGGCCCCGCCAACTGCGAACGACGCGGAGGTGCCGACGCTGCCGATGTCCACCTCGTCTCCGACAGCGACGTCACAGCTCGCGACGCCGTTGCTTGTTGTCGAAGATGTGACCACAGTGCCGGTGCCGGCGGCCCCGCTCGTCGCCGCTGCGCCCACACTCCCTCTACCTCCGCCGGCTCGATCACCGTCTGCGGGCTCGCCGCGTCTCGGAGCTCGCCCCCCGCGGCGTGCCGCACCTCCCGAGCGTCGCCGCCGGTTGCTGCGGGTGCACCGCCCGCGCCGGTGGCCGCCTCCCATCCGCCGGTGGAGCCCATCGACCGGCTCGCTGACGAAGTTGCCGCAAGGCTGGCAAGCAACGGGCGGCCGGGAGCGGTCACCGTATCGGAGATCTGGTACGACCAGGATACCGCGCCCATCGCTCGCCGCGCCTACCTGGACGCATGCCGCCGAGGCGAGCTACGCAGCAGGAAGATCGGGAAGTCGGTCCTCGTGAGGCGCAGCGACCTCGACGCCTGGATCGAGGCGCACGGGGGGCCCGAGCGCGGCCATGCGGAAGCCCCTCCGCCTGCACCGCCGGAGCCGAGCATCGACGACCTCTTGCGGTCGGCAGGGATCGTTCTCCGGACCCCGGCGGCCAACGCCAAGCGACAGGCGCGCAAAGTCGAAGGCACCGCGCCCCGGTGCCGATCCAGCCGGCGCACCAAGTAGCGGGTGACGAATCATGCAGGAAAAGGTGCGGTCGCGCGCATTGACCTCCGGCGGGTCGACGCCGCCGGGCGACGTGGGCTACATTCGTTCGGCCAGCCCGCGCCTACTGCTCGGGCTGTTCGTGGTGGTCCCCAGTGCGGAGAAGCGCGATCGGCCGACGTCGCGTTCTGATCTCGGTGAGCTGCAGCGCGATGAGCCGCGTGAAGTCCGACGATCGCACCGTCGAAGCGCTTCAGCCGGAGTCGGCAGAGCCCCCGCCAGGAGAGGGCGTCGGGCTGGTTCGGAGACAGCGCCAGACTGGCCTCGTAGTCGGCGAGGGCGAGATCGTCCTGGCCGGAGACGAAGTACATGAACCCGCGCAGGTTGTAGCTCGCGGCGTCGCCGAACACCTTCTCGGCGGCCTGCCGAAGGCGCGCGCGGCGGCGCGGGCGTCGCCCTTTGCGGCGAGCGCCGTCGCCACGCCCAGATGCGCTTCGGTCGACGTCCGATCGAGCGGCGTGGCGCGGCGGAAGTTGGCGAGGGCGCGCTCGCCGTCGCCCCGAGCCTGGTAGAGCTGCGCGCGGTGGAGGTAGCCGCTCGCGTCGGTCGGCGAACGTTCGACGAAGCGATCCAGCTCCGCCAGCGCGGCCCCGTGGTCGCCACGCTCGCCGAGGGTGCGCGCGCATGACGTAGCTTGGAGGTAGGTGGGATACACGGCGATGAGCGCGCCCCACGCGGTGAGCGCGGCCTCGGCGTCGCCGGCGGCGAGGGTCCGGTGCGCGCGGATGTTCACAGATCGGCCTTCGCCTCGTGCCCCCCTGGCACGCGCCTTGCGATGGCGGCCTCGGCGCAGGCGAAGCCTTCGTCGATGTCGGACTCCTCGAGCGAGACCTCGTCGTCGTCCAGCATGCTCCGGAGACGATCGAGCTCGGCGGGGAAGCGCCATGGCCGCTCGAAGGGGAGGAACTCTTGGCCGGAGGTCTATCGCTCGCCATCGGATTCGACCAATCGCTTGCCATCACGGGATGGGACACGAGGCCCTTCGCGCCTGTCAAGTCTCTCCGGCTCACAGCCCCGCCACCCGCACGAGCCTCCCCGCAGCCACGAGCCCATCGAACTGTGACCGCAGCGCCACCGTGAAGCTTGGGCTCCCCACGAGCACCCCGGCCTCGATGTTCCGCTCCTGCGCGGCCTCGGTGAAATTCGCCGACGTCACCAGCGCCCGCAGATCGTCCACCAGTACGCACTTCGCGTGCAAGCTCGACCGCTTCTTCCCTCGCGCCGACGGCTCGACCGCGCGCGGATCGTAATACACCGCCGGCACCCGCTTCCCCGGCCACTCCTTCTTCGCGAACCGCTCGGCGAAGCCCTTCACGATCTCCGCCTCGCTGCTGGTGTCGTGCTGGGGCCGCTCCACGTTGAGGAACATCGTCACGGCGAGCGCCGCGTCCGCGTCCATCCGCTCCGCCAGCACCTTGAACACGCGGTGCCCCTGGTACACCGCGAAGCCCGCGATGAGCACGCGGTGTCGCGCCTGCTCGAACAGCTCGCGCACCACCACGCTGGTGTCCCGGCTCGCGCTGCCCCCTTCCTCGGGGCCGCTCCACACCAGCGTCGCCTCGTGCCCCCGCTCGTCCCCTTCGAGCGCCGCCAGGATCCTCGCGCGCGTGAGCGGCCGTCATCCCCAGCCCTGCGAGCCGCTGCAACTCGGCCGCGATCGGCTCCGCGGGCTGGGCACCGACGTAACGCTGGAGCGCCATCGCCGTGTAGGGCGGCGACAGCCGGCCGGCATCGAGCGCGAGCATCAGCCCGCGGCGCGTCTCCGGCGTGAGGCTGCGAAACGGGCTCGATCTCAGGTCATCCTCGCCGAACAGCTCCGCGCCGAGCGCCTCGACGGTGGGCACCACCAGCGCGCGATCCAGGTACTCGTTGCGCCTTTCGCACGACGGCTCCGCGATGAGCAGGCACCCATGGCAGGCCGCCCCGTGGAGGAAGCGCTCCTCGTGCCGGTCATCGGGCCGGTGCTGGGCGCACACCGGATCGTTGGAGCAGAGCCTCCCGTAGTCGAGCGCGGCGCGCAGGTGCTGCCCCAGGTTACGCCCGATCTCGACGAGGCCGCCGAGCGTCCCCTCCGCGTCCGGCGTCCCCGTGTAGAGCAGGATGCCCGAGCCCGCCGGCGTGACGTAGATACGCTCGCGGATCGAGCTCGCCGAGTAGCCGCACGCGAGCGACGCCGCCGTGATGAGGAGGTGCGACAGCGAGTGGAGCAGGATGTACCGCGGCCCGGGGAAGAGCATCTTCACCCTGGAGTGCGCCGCGCTCCACGCGTCGAACCCGTCGCGCAGCGCACGCACCCGCTGCTGCACCGCGGGGCGCGCGACCCATGCGTCGACGGCCGCCGGATCGAGGGCCAGGAGCACGCCCTCGCCGCGGTTCTCAATCGCCGGCACCCACGACACCTCACGGGCGAGTGACGCCCGGCGCACGTCGAGCGCGAGCTCTCCGTTGATGTCGGTCAAGGCCGCCTCGAAGCGGGTGAAGCCGATCTGCGCCGTCACCTCCCGCAGCCGGTGCACCAGCACGATCCGCTGCACCTTGCGCATCGCGCCGGTGCCCGCCGGCAGCGGCAGCGCCGTCGCGTAGAAGTCGCCCTCGGGCACGTCCTCGCCGATCGACTCCTCCTGCGCGAGCAGGGTCTCGATCTCCGCCTGCTTGAGGCTCTTCTCCGCGGGCGCCGCGCCCGTCTTGCGCCGCTGGATCTCGTCCAGTACCGGCCCGTCGTCGAGGCCCTCGAGCGCGGCGGCCACCTTCGCCTTGCGCCGCTCCTTCTTCAGATCGCCGGCATCCTCGACGTAGAGCAGGAAGTCCTCCCACACCTTGTCGACCGCCTCCTTCAGCTTGGCGTCGCTGGGCGGGATATGGATGACGCTGAGCACCTGCGGGAAGTAGGCGTTGCTCGCCAATCGCACGAGGAGCCGGTTCGGCTGCGTCTTCCCCTCGTCGCCGCCGCACTTCTCCGCCGAGTGCGCGCCGAGCCAGGGCCGCCGGCCACGGCAGAAACCGAGCGGCGCCGACGTGTCTCCGTGAGGCAGCGCCTGCGCGAGCGAGCGGGGCGCCCGCCCGCACTCGCAGCGCACGAAGATGTCGGCCATGTCTCCGCTCGTTCCGCGCTCGTCGAGCCAGAGCTTGCGCTTGCAGTCGTCCTTGAACTCGTGAGCGAAGCCGTGCCAGTCCACGTCGTCGATGTGCCCGTTCACGCAAGCCTGGACGAAGCGGATGGGCACCACCGGGTAGCTCTTCTTGTCGGGGGCGAAGTATTTGCCCTTCACCAGCTCGCGCCGGTGGACGAGCCTGCGCGCGCGCACGCCGTCGCGGCTGACCTCCTCGTGCTGGGAGACGAACCACTCGGGGAACAGCCAGCCGGTGATCCCCCGCTGCGCCTCGCCGTCCGGGCTCTCGGTGGGCGGCGCGTACATCGCTGCATCCGCGCGATCGAGCGCCTTGCGCACGCGATCGAGGAGCCGCTCCTCGCGGATCGGGGTGAACCCTTGCTGCACCGGGTCTCCCCACATCTCCAGCCCACCGACGAGGATGGAGTGATTGGGCAAGTCGAGCATCGCGCCCGGGCCGAACGTGGTGACGACCTGGCTCCGGCGCAGCTCGCCGTGGGGCCGCGCGCTGGCTTTGGGCTTCATCCTTCGGTCTCCTCGGATCCATCGCGATGCCTTCCAGCGTCTTCACCCAGATGCCGACGCTCGGCTCCACGTCCCGGAGCGAGCGCTGCGCCTTGAACTTTTGCGCGTCGCGCGGGCGCTTCGCGAGCTCGGGGTCGAGGGGATCGTGGAGCAGCGGCGGCGCGCCGCCCTCCTCGCGCTGGTACTGAAGCCCGGCGCCGACGGTCTCCTGGTCGTGGGCGATCTTCGCCCACGAATCGAGCAGATCCTCGACCCGGCCGCGCAGCTTCTGCCGCATCGCTTCGAGCCGAACCTTGTCTCGGCCGCGGTCGTGCTCCGCGACGCGCGCCCCGATCACGTCGGCGACGAAGCCCAGCTTGGTCCTCACCTTGCCGATGGACACGGCGTGCGACGCGGCGGTGAGCTCGCCGAGGCCGTGGCGGGCGAGCGCGACGACCACGGCGGGCAGCCCCCGGTCGACCGCGCGCGGCGAGAACGGCGTCACGCTAGTCGCCTCGACGGCGCGGTAGAAGCTGGCGTGGAAGGCCTCGAAGCGCTCGTAGTGCGATCGGTCGCGCGGCTTGTGGACGTTGAGCAGCGTCGACCACCAGGCCGGGGCGCTCGTCGTCGCGGCCGACGCGGCTCGTCGCCTGGATGTACTCGGCCGCGGTCTTGGGCTGGCCGAGCACCACCATCAGACCGAGCCGGGTGATGTCGAGGCCGACGGAGATCATGTTGGTGGCGAGCGCCACGTCGACCCGCTCCGGGTCGGCGAAGCGCGAGGCCGAGCCGGCGCTTGCGTGTCGGCGACCTTGTTGGTCTTCTCGCGGCTGGTCAGCTCGACCACGTCGTAGGCGATGCGGCGATTGGCGAACGGGCCCTCGACCTCGCCCACGCGGCGTGCGGCGCGCGTAGCCGACGAGGCGGGCGCGGACCTCGTCCTCGACGATGCGCCGGCTGCCACCGAGCTCGCGCAGGCTGTTGAAGTAGCCGAGGAGCGTCAGGTACGGGTCGGCCGGGTTCTTCTCGTTCGCGGATGCCGCCCTCCTCCTCGTAGGCCCGCTGCGCCGCGGCCATGAGCGCCAGGTAGGTGCGCAGCAGGACGACCTTGAGGCTCCGTCCCTGGGCGGCCACGCCGAGGTAGAGCCGGGCGTTGCGGCGTCGTCCTCGGGCGGTCCGGGTCGGCCGCTGGCACCGTGCGGGCGAAGAACGAGTCGCGCACGATCGGGGCCGGGCGGGGGGAAGACCTCGACTTCGCGGTCGCGCGAACAGCGCGTGGATCTGCTGTTCGGCGCGGCGCACCGTAGCCGTGGAGGCGATCACCTTGGGGCGCACGTCGCCGCGCGGTGGCAGAGCGCGTCGATGGCGCGTCTCGTAGAGGCCCGACCATCGTGCCCAGCGGGCCGGAGATGAGGTGCAGCTCGTCCTGGATGACCAGGTCGGGCGGCAGCAGCGGCGCCGGCAGCGGGCGCCCGCGGCCGGGCTGGCGCGGCGCCGTAGAAGCCCTCGGCGTCGTGCCTGTCGACGTTGCCGAGGAGCGCGCCGGTCTCGCCCACGCCAGGGGAGGCTGGCGAACTTGTCGACGGTGGCGATGAGGAAGCACGGGAGCCGGCGGTAGAGGGGCTCGTCGACGCCGATCAGCGGCAGCGGGCGCCTCGCGGCGCCGGAGAAGTCGCAGCGCCGGTTGGCGCACCGCACGCGCAGGTCTGCCGGCTGGTCGTTGTTCGGCCGGCCGCCGGCCATGAGCACGAACGAGTTGCGCGAGAACTTGGTGTCGCACCAGGGGCAGCTCTCCAGCGGGATCGGGCTCGGCTTCTTGTCGTCGTTCTGGAAGGCGATGGTGCGGGCGCGCGCCGAGGCGCGGTCGTCGTCGCCCTTCTTGCCCATGCGGTTCGGCGTCGCGGCCTGCGCCGACCCAGAGGCCGATCTCGAAGGGCCAGCGCGCCGAGCTTGTCGACGTCGCCCTGCCGCGTCAGCTCGAGCGCGCAGATCAGCGTCGCCGCGCGGCTGAGCTGGTCGAGCGTGAGCAGGCGCAGGGTGTAGCGCATGAGCACGCTCACCCCCGCCGACGCGAGGCCCGGGATAGCGCAGCCGGCGCAGCACCAGCGTGAAGGCGGCGAGGCCGAGGTACGCCTCGGTCTTGCCGCCGCCGGTGGGGAAGAAGAGGAGATCGACCGTCTTCCGGTCGAGGCTCGACGGCTCGATCATCCCGCGCAGGTTGAGGAGCAGGAAGGCGAGCTGGAAGGGGCGCCACCGCGGCGCGGTCCCCTTGCCGTCGAAGTCCTTGTTCCGGCGCCGCGCCTGCCACGCCATCGTCCGGTTGGCGATGCGGAAGGCCTCGAACGCCTTGTCCTCGGCGAGCAACGCGATCCCCTGGGCGATGCGATCGGCGACGCCGGAGGCTCGGCGGCAGAGCTCCACCACCACGCCCTCGCGCGTCGGGTAGCCGCCGTCCGCCTGGCGCTGGCGATCGATCCACACGCGGTACGCATCGACGAGCGGCGAGAGCCTGGCCGCGAGCGCCTCGTGGGTGTCGAGCGCCGCGAGCGCTTCCATCCCCAGCTCCACCTCGGGGCCGACGTCGCCGGGGACGACCTTCTCCACCTCTGCCGAGGGTATCCACGTCGTCTCGACCGCGTGGCAGGCGCCGCCCGCGTCGACGTGCGCGCGCGTGGCCACGCCGTGCCCGACGGCGTGCTCGAAGACGCCGCGGTATTGCACGTCGGCGACCTGGTCGTCCCAGTCCTCGCCGTCGCGCCCGCGCAGGTTGGGGCGGGGGCAGAAGGGGGCGGCGCACTCGACCTTCAACCCCGCCTGGAAGGCGAAGCTCTCGTCCTTGCGGGCGTCGGCGCTGGGCTTGCGGTGGTTGACGAGGAAGACCGACACCACGCGCGTCCTCGGCGGCACCACGGAGGGCGCGTGCGCGGCGACCTTGCGCGTGGAGACGACGAGCTGGAGGCCCCGACTGCCGGGGACGTCGATGGGGGGTTGGGGACGGGTCACGTCGATGGGGACACGCTCGACGTGGGGCGTGCGCTGCCAGCCGCGCTGGGGGCTCGCGGTCTCGGCGCCGTCGCCTTCGGGCGGGCCGGGGGCCTGGTAGTCGCCCCAGGTCACCGTGACGTCGAGCAGGTTGCCGGCAGCGGGGACGAGGACGCTGAGGCCCATCGACGAGGGGAAGTAGGCGCGGCGCGCGGCGGCGCGGTCGGGGATGCCGTCGTCGTCGGTGCCGCCGCCCTCGGTGCCGGTGGCGATCTCTTCCTGCGAGGTGGGGTCGCTCTTCTGGTCTTCGCCGGCCTCGGAGGGGACGAGGAAGCCGGTGAGGTACCAGCGGGAGGGGGCCTGCGCGAGCAGCTCGCGCTCGAGCGGGTGGCCGGGGTGGGGGCCGATCAGGTCGAGCGGGAGGACGGCGGCGATGTCGCGACGGACCTGGGCGGGGGTGCGGGGCATGGAGCGGGGAGTATCGCTCCATTCGGATGTCGTCGGAGCAATCGCGTCGCGACGAGCACCACGGAAGCGACGAGCCTCAGAGCCCGGTCGGGGTGTACTTCTCCAACGGTGCAGCGGACGACTTCGGTAGGGTCTTCGCACTCGGCAGAGCCGCGGCGGGCCGCGGGGTGGCGGAGGCGGATAGGCTCGTTAGAGGTGCCGGATTGGCACTCGTTGCGGCCAGCGTCGTTGCGGCCAGCGTCGGCGCAGCGACCGCTATCGGTGCTGATGCAGCACGCTTGCCGTTGCCAGTGCGGACGAGAGCGAGGCCCCCGACCACCAGCGCGAACAAGGCCGCCGCGGTGATGATGGCGACCGCCACCACACGCACGCTCCGCCTCGGACCTCGCGCCACCGTCAACGCGTCGGTCGCTTGGGCTGCGAGGGTGAGCGTGCCTTCGACCGACGCGGATGGCCCCGCGGACGGTGGAGCTGGAGGGCCCGCAACGCCCGTGGGAATCGGGAACCATCCGAGGCGCTTGAACGACTCGGGCGAGGGCGTGACCTGGGGCATCGGTCTGCCAGGAAGCGGCGTGCGAGGCGGCCCTGCCGAGTCCGAGGGCAAGGGCGCGCGCGGCGATGCCGCGGGCCGGGCCTGCAGGGGCGCCTGGATTGACGGTGCTGCGAGGCCACCGAACATTGTGCCCGAGCGCGGAGAAAGCAGGACCGGCGACGGTGCGGGACGGGATGGGTCGTTCAGCTTTTCGGTGCCTGCTCCCGGCAGTGGAGCACGGTCCGGCAGGGGCTGCGTCCGCGGCTCGACCGGTTGGGCCGTGGGTGGAGCGGCGAGGTTGCCGTCGTGAATCGGTAGAGCCACCGGCGCCGGCATCCGCGGCGCTGGCACCGACTCCCACGTCGCGCTCGAGGGCACGCGTGAGACGTCTGCGAGCGCGGACAGCGCCGTGGCTATTTCGCGGGCGCTCTGGAACCGCTGCGCGGGATTGCGCGCCAGCGCGCGGGCGAAGAACGCGTCGACGGCGGGGCCGAGACCGGGCATGACCGACGGGGGGACGGCAGCGGCTCGGAGCAAATTTGACGATCACGTCGCCGATCTGGGCGCCGGGGAAGGGGAGGCGCCCGGTGACGGCGCGGTAGGCGATGACGCCGATGGCCCAGAGGTCGCTGCGGTGATCGATGTCCCTGGCGCCGCGGGCCTGCTCCGGGCTCATGTAGTGCACCGACCCGACGACGACGCCGGTCTGGGTCGACTCGGAGGCCTCGCCGAGGCCCGTCATCTTGGCGACGCCGAAGTCGAGCACCTTGACCACCTCGGCGTCTTCTTCGCGCACGAGGAAGACGTTGGCGGGCTTGAGATCGCGGTGGACGATGCCGGCCTCGTGCGCCTTGCGCAGGGCCTTGGAGAGCTGGACGACGATGGCGGCGACCGCGGGGAGGGGGAGCGTCTTGAGCCGCTGGAGGCGGGTTGCCGAGGTCTTCGCCCTCGAGGAGCTCCATGGCCATGTACGGCGTGCCGTCGTGGATGCCGTAGTCGTGGATGCGCACCACGTTGGGGCTCTGGATCTGGGCGACGGCGCGGGCCTCGCGCTCGAAGCGGGCGCGGCCGTCGAGGGACTCTCCGAATTGGCAGGCTCATCAGCTTGACGGCCACCAGCATGTCGAGCTGGAGGTGCCGCGCCACCCAGACCGCGCCCATGCCGCCGCGCGCGAGCGGCCGCTCGAGGCGATACTTGCCGGCGATGACGGTGCCCTCGTGGATCAGACATGAGCGCCCCTCGGTGCGCGTTGCGGACGCTCGACGGTACCACGAGGGCGCGGCCAGGGGATTGGCGCCTGGCGTGGTCGGGCCGCGGGCGAGCTCACGCCGCGGCGCTTCACGGCGGCCGGAACTGTGTTACTTTCAGCGCCGTCGCGCGCCCCCCCGTGGGGCCCTCCCGCGCGAGGTCGAGAGCGCTGACATGACACTCCCCCTCCCGAACCTCGCGGTCTATGTCGACTCCAGCCACGCGCTCGACGTCCGCCGCTTCGCCGTCGAGCAGCGGATGTCGTCCCTCTTCGAGGTGACGCTGACCGCGTTCTCCGCCGACGCCGACCTCGACTTCGACGAGGTGGTGGGCCAGCCCGCGCGCTTCTGGATGCATCGCCGGCGCGCGGGGCGTCACGCCCCTCTGTGCCTGGACCGGCCTCTGCAAGCACGTCCAGCAGGTGGCGGTGGAGGAGACGGGGCTCTCCACCTATGAGATCACCATCGTCCCCATGCTCTGGCTCGCCACCCAGCGCCGCAACCACCGCATGTTCCAGCAACTCTCCGAGCTCGACATCGCGCGCCGGATCCTCGCCGAGTGGGGGATCGAGCCCGAGCTCCGTGTCACCGGCGTCTACGGGAAGCGCGAGTACCGCGTCCAGTACGCCGAGTCCGACTACGCCTTCCTCTGCCGGATGCTTGAGGACGCCGGCATCTCCTTCTTCTTCGAGCAGGCCGACACGGAGACCAGGCTGGTGCTTGCCGACGCGCCGCAGGCAGGCGCGCCGCGTCCCGCCATCCCCTTCCGCGACAACCCCACGACCTCGCTGGAACGCGAGCACGTGACGAAGCTCCACGTCGGCCAGCGGGTGCGCCCCGGCCGCTACACGCTGCGCGATCACGATACCCGTCTCCCGGCGAGCTACCCGCTCCTCGCCAGCGCCGAGGCGCCTCGCGCCGGAGTGGAGGGACGGCTGGAGCGCTTCCACTACGCGCCGGGGGCGTTCCAGTTCGGCACCGACAAGGGAGAGGACTGCCCCACGGCGACGACAAGGGCAAGACCAGGAGCGACGAGCGGGCGGGCGGCGCCCTGGCCGCGAAGCGCCTGGAGGCCAAGCGGTCGAGCGCCAGGGTGTGCTCGTTCGAGACCAACGTGATGGATCTCGCGCCCGGGGTGGTGATGACGATCCTCGATCACCCGCGCTCGGACCTCGCCGGGAAGCCGCTGCTGGTGGTGGCGTCGACGCATCAGCGGCGACGTCGGACGGGGAGTGGAAGCATCGCTGCGAGGCGGGGCGCGCCGATGTTGCGTACCGGCCGCCGCTGTCGACGCGGAAGCCGAAGATCAGCGGCGTGGAGAGCGCGACGGTTGTAGGGCCGGCAGGCGAAGAGATTCATACCGACGAGTTCGGCCGGGTGCGGGTCCACTTCCACTGGGACCGGGAGAGCCGGATGGACCAGCACAGCTCGTGCTGGATCCATGCGAGCCAGCCCTGGGGCGGCGCGGGATACGGGGGAGCAACCTGCCGCGGGTGGGGCAGGAGGTGCTGGTGGACTTTCTGGGAGGGGATCCCGATCGGCCGATGATCACGGGGCGGGTGTATACGAACCTGCAGAAGTCGCCTTACAAGCTGCCGGGCAACAAGACGCAGAGCGGGTGGAAGAGCAGCTCGTCGCCCGCGACGGGTGGGTACAACGAGATCATGTTCGAGGATGCGGCGGGGCAGCGAGCTCGTCCGGATGCAGGCGGAGAAGGACCTGCACAAGCTGGTTAAGAACGACGAGGAGGTGACGATCGGGCACGACCGGACGAAGCTCGTGAAGCACGACGATGCGCTCACGGTGGCGAACGATCAGACTCTCCACGTGCAGCACGACCGCGCCAAGGTGGTCCGACCTCGATCAGAGCGAGCGCATCGGAGCGAACAATAGCATCCAGGTGGGGAAGAACCACACCGAGACCATCGGTCAGAACGAGACCCGGACGGTCGGCCAGAACGCGACCCTGATGGTCGGCGGAGATCACATCAAGGCCGTCGGCGGCAGTGAGCGAGAGTCGATTGGTCTCAACAAGAGCATCGAGGTGGGCGCCCACCACTCCGAGACCATCGGCGCTGCGATGAGCGTCACGGTCGGAGGGGCGATGTCGGAGACGATTGGCGGGGCCAAGGTCGAGACGGTTGCGCTGGCGTCGGCCGAGTCGGTCGGGGTCGGCAAGGCGCTGTCCGTCGGCGGCGCCTACGCGATTGTCGTCGGAGGCGTGATGAGCACCAACGTCGCCGGGCTGAGCACCGAGCACGTCGGGTTCTCCAAAAGCGTCAGCGCCGGCACCAGCGTCACGATCGAGTGCGGGAGCAGCAAGCTGACCATGGACAAGGCCGGGCTCGTCGTCATCCACGCCAGCAACCTGAAGGTCGTCTCGTCCGGGCCGGTCAAGGTGAAGGCGTCGGGGCCGGTTGACGTGGAGTCCTCGGGAGCGGTGAAGGTGAAGGGCAGCAAGGTCCACATCAACTGATGTGGGAGGCAGGAACCATGGCTGGATTCGAGGGCTTGAAGTGACTCACCGGCTCGCCACTGAGAGCGACGCGGGCGCGACCGTCCTCACGGAGATGGTCGACCAGCACGCCTCGGACGCATCCTTTCTCTGGTCGCTGCGGGACGCGGCGGTCGGCGCGCGCACGTCCGACCTGGCGGCGCTCTCCCGGCTCGACGATCGCCTCGACGCGAACCTCGACGGGCTGCGCATCGCTGGAGACGCCGGTTTTCGCACCGCGAGAGCGGCGCTTGACGAAGGAGGCGGAGGAGAGGCGTTCGTGGCCGCGGTGCTCGCCGTCGAGCGTGCCGACGTGATCACGCTGGCCGAGATCCTGGCGCGCGGCGTTCGTTCACGGGCGATTGGGCGAGAGCTCGTCTCCGCTCTCGGATGGGTGCCTCTCCCTCGTGTCGAGCGGATTCCTCCGGGATTCTGCTCTCCGGCGACTCTCCGCCCGAGCTTCGGGTCTTCGGGATCGCGGGCGCCGCGGCGCACCGATACGATCCCGGCGCCCTGCTGGGCTCCGCGACGCAAGCGACCGACCTCCGCCTCCGGGCCCGCGCGCTCCGCGCAGTGGGAGAAGCTCGCCCGGGCGGACCTCTTGCCCGAGGTGCGCCGCGATCTGGACTCCGCCGACGAAGCCTGCCGCTTCTCGGCGGCGTGGTCGGCCGCACTCCTGGGCGAGCCCGCCGCGAGCGCGACGCTGTGGAGCGTGGGTCGCGGCGGCGGTCCCATCGCCGAGCGCGCCGCGACGATGGCGGCGCGGACGGAGGATGCCTCCCTCGCGTGCGCGCGCGTGCGCGACCTCGCCTCCGTCCCTGGTCAACGCCGGGCCGCGCTGGCTTGCTCCGCAGCGCTCGGCGACGCTGCGCTGGTACCCTGGATGATCGAGCAGATGGCCGTCCCTGCGGATGCAAGGCTCGCCGGATGGGCCCTCGCCACGATCACCGGATGCGACCTGGCCGGCGAGCAGCTCTGCGCGCCGCCGCCGGAGAGCTTCGCCGCGGTCCCGAACGACGACCCCACGGACGACCGCGTGCTCGTCGACCCGGACGAGCGCCTCCCCTGGCCCGACGTGGCCACGGTACAGACGTGGTGGAAGCTCCGCACGCCGGACTTCCGCTCCGGCATCCGTTACCTCGCGGGGAGGCCGCTGGACGCCGTCAGCCTCAAGCAGATCCTGCGCTCTGGGAGCCAGTCGGCGCGCGCGGCTGCGGCGATCGAGCTGCGCCTCCTGGGACCGCGGAGACCGCTGTTCGAAGTGCGCGCGCCCGCGCCGCGCCAACGGAGTGCCTTGCTGGCAAAGGATGGTGTCCCGTGTGGTCCCTGGTGAACTCGACTCGCTACGCCGCGGAGCGCACCTTCGTCCGGGATTCGCGCCGGCGCCGAGCTGTGGCTCGTCGTCGTCAAAGCCACCTTCATCGTGCGCGAGGACGGGTCGACCACACCGGCGGACGTGCAGGAGCGCATCCACCAGGGCGCGCAGTTCAACGGCGATCCGTGCGCTTCGAGCCTCCGCTACGACTCGGACCTGCTACCGTCCCGCCCGTCGACGGACGTCGTCGTCCTGGGTCACGCGTACGCTCCGGCGGGCCACCCGGCGTCCCAGGTGGACGTGAGCTTGGCGGTCGGTCCCATCGCCAAGAGGCTCCGGGTGTTCGGTGATTGCCGCTGGCAAAGGGGCTTGCTCGGACCCACCCTCTCCGAACCGGAGCCCTTCACGCGGATGCCGCTGGTGTACGAGCGAGCGTTCGGAGGGGTCGACGCGGAAGCGGGAGTCGACCTTCGTAACCCCGTGGGAGTCGGCTTCGCCGCGTCGCCGTCCTCTCTCCTCGGCCGGCTCGCCCCCAACATCGAGCATCCGCGTAACCTCCTCCGCAGCGCGGCGGATTCGACCCCCGCCGGCCGGGCTCGGCCCCATCCCCGCCCACTGGGAGCCTCGCGCCTCGCGGGCGGGGACCCACGACCAGCGCTGGGAGCTGGAGCGGATGCCGCTCGTCCCGGAAGACTTCGACGATTGCTACCATCAATGTGCCCCGGACGACCAGCAGGCGCAGGGGCACCTCGAAGGCGGCGAGCCGGTCGAGTTGCGGAACCTCACGCCCGAGGGGCTCTTGCGCTTCCAGCTCCCCAGGGTCCCGCTGGGCTTCATGACCCGCCTGGCCGGCGAATCGCGGCATCACCACGGTACGCTGCACACCGTCGTCGTGGAGCCCGATTGCCGCCGGCTCCTGATGCTCTGGTACACCGAAGTGCCCTGTCACCATACCCTCTACACGCTTGAGGGCACGCGCGTGGTGGAGAAAATCCCGCTGCCGCTCGGCGACCTCGGTCCGCCGAAGACCAGGCTGCCCTTGGCGCCGGCCGCGCGCGGGCGGGGGACGACCCGATGAACGATGAGGCGTACCTCGTCGGGGTGGGAGCGCAGACCGCGGTGGGGCGCACGGTGGCGGCTACCGCGGCGGCGGTGAGGGCCGGTCTCTCGGCTGCGGCGGACCACCCCCTCCGCCGCGATTGGCACCGGGAGCCGATGGTGGTGTGCCGCGCGTCGTGGCTGCCCGTCGAGCTCGCGGGCGTCGAGCGCTCCGTAGCGCTCGCGATTGGTGCCGCATGCGAGGCGCTGGCCGGCGTGCCGGACCTCCGCGAGGTGCGCCCGCTCGAGATCTTCGTAGGGCTGCCCGAGCCGCGGCCTGGCCGGCCCGCGCAGCTCGAAGAGGCGTTCGCAGACCAACTCCGGGCCCGGCTCCTCCCGCACGCCCACGTCTCCAGCGTGACGCCGCTCCCCGCCGGTCATGCCTCCGGGCTCATGGCGCTCGCCGAGGCGCGGGCGAGGATCCTCGGCGGCCAAGCCGACCTCTGCCTCGCGGGCGGCGTCGAGTCCTACCTGGAGACCGAGACGCTCGAGTGGATCGAGGACGCGGGGCAGTTGCACTCGCGGAGCAACCCTTGGGGGCTCATCCCCGGAGAAGCGGCGAGCTTCTGCCTCCTGGCGTCGCCGCGCACGGCCGCGGCGCTGGGCACAACTTCACTCGCCCGCGTGATCGGCGTCGCGAGCGCGCACGAGGAGAACCGCATCAAGACCGAGACCGTGTGTCTCGCCCGAGGCTCGACGCAGGCCGTGCGGGCCGTGCTTGACCCGCTCCCAACGGGCACCCTCGTCGATCAGGTGATCTGCGATCTGAACGGAGAGCCCTACCGTGCCAACGAGCTTGCCTTCACCCTGGTCCGCATGGCTGGACGTCTCGTCGCGCCCGGCGAGTTCCTCGCGCCCGCGGACTGCTGGGGCGACGTCGGGGCGGCGTCGGGCCCGCTGTTCGCCGCGCTCGCGATCGAGGCGGGCCAGCGCGGCTACGCGAAGGGCCCACGCCATCTGCTCGCGACCAGCTCGGAAGGGGGACAGCGCAGCGCGGCGCTGCTCGAGGTCGCGGTCGCTCCGTCCGCCTTTCAATGAGCCGTCGTCAGCCAAAGGACCATCATGCCCGTCACGGTCAACGTCAATCAGCTCAGCCTGGTGCACCGCGGCAGTGAGGGCGTCTCCCGCGCCACGCTTCCGGACGTGTGCAAGACGCCGCCCCATGGTAAGCTGGTGTCCTACGCTAACGTCACACACTCGAGGGACCTCGTCAACGGTACCGCCACGGTGAGCGCCGACGGGGAGCACATGATCGCCGTCCGCGGCTCGGTTTTCACCCCGAGCACCGGTGACGAGCAGGGCAGCCTCGGCGGGGTAAAGTCGGGCGTCCACCTCAAGGAGTCGACGTGGATCAGCTACTCGATGGACGTCAAGATTGAGGGCCGCAACGCTTGCCGGCTCACCGACAAGAAATTCCACAACCGGGGCAACACCGTCAACGCCGCGGGAGAGCTCCAGGCGGACCTGTCCAAGCCGCCGGACTGCGAGGAGTGGGAGAAGCAGGACGGCGCCATCGTCGGAGCCGGCAACACGAAGTGCGGGTGCGCGCCGGAAGGCCCGCCGTTGGCGCCGGCCGGGTGCGTGAACGCGGATAGCCTCCCCAGTGTCGTCTACGTGAACGGGATCCTGGGCTCTCCCGACAGCCTCTGCGAGTCGATGAAGGAGATTGCCAGGAAGCGGTGTGCCAAGGTGACTGGCGTCTACAACATGTCCGAGGGGCTCATCAAAGATCTCGGGCAGTGCATGGGAGACAAGCTCGGCATCGGCGACAACCCCGCCAACGACGCCCTCCAGGGCCTCATCCAGGACCACCTCGACTCCGGAGAGCCGCTCGACATCATCGCCCACAGCCAGGGCGCGTTGATCACCAGCCGGGCGCTCTCCGACATCCTGAACCTGGGCGCCGTCAACGGCGTCGACCCGGACCTCTCGTCGATCACCGTTGAGACCTTCGGGGGCGCGGCCTACACCTACCCGGACGGGCCGACCTACATCCACACCGTGAACGTACTCGACCCGGTGCCGGAGCTCTTCGGCAGGGGCCTCGGGCCAATCGTCGCGGGCGTCGCGCTGGGGCGCAAGGCCGGCCCTGGCGGCGGGACTGCCGGCGGCGTGCTCGGCGCCCTCGGCGGGCTCAAGGACGTCAACCTGATCACAAAATTCGCACTCAACCCGCATGATTTCATCAACTCGTACATGGCCGCGACCCCCGAAAACGCGTGCCTGTGCGGCAAGAAGTCGTGACCACCGGAGCACGCCGCTCATGACCCGGGACGAAGCCGACACTATCGTCAGGCGGTACAGCAGACATCCTCCGGCTCCGCGACGGGCCGGCTCAACACTGCCGGAATCGCGGGGTTCGACTGGCCGGATGGCCAGCTGTACTTCGAGTACGTCGCCGACCAGGGCCCCCTCGTCTGCCGGGCGAAGGTCTTCGTGTCGCGCACCGCGGTGGCTCCGCGCGATCATGCCCCTCCTCGAAGCGGCGGTCGGCGTCGGCGAGGACACCGGGGGCGGCGCGCTCGAGCTCCACGCGCCTTCGCGCGGGATCTATCTCGCGCGCGTCTACGAGGACGCGACGATCCCGATTCGAGCAGATCGCGCAGGAACTCGACCGCCTGGCGCTGGCCGGCGAGACCTGGAATCGACAGACCTTCCGGCGCATCCTCTCCAGCGCTCCTCGCTGAGTGCCGCCGCGACCGGGGCGCGTCGATCTCATCCCTTCCCCTTCGCGAGCGCGCGCGCCAACCCGGCTGCGAACTCGGGATCGGCCGACATTCTCCGCAACCCCACGCGCTTGATGCGCAAGAGACCTTCGTCGGGCAGCGCGACCCCCACGATAGCGACCTCGCCGCGCCCCCGCCCGGCGTTCCCAAGGAGCCTCGCGTGCTTCTCCGCCGTGAGCGGCCCGCGCTCGGCCTCGATCTGCGCCACGTACGCCGCGTCGTAGGCGTCGAGGAGCACTCGTCCTCCGCCCTCGGTCTCCTCCTGGACTGCATCGTTCCAGCGCTGCTCGAGTGCCGCCCAGACCGCTGCATCGAGCCCCTGAGCCGCGAGGATCCCTGCCTTCTCCGCCTCCCTCAGCGCGATCGACGCACGGATTGCGGCGCATCGCTCGAGGACGAGTTCGGCCGGAGGCAGCTTCGCCTTCGGCGGTGGCGCCTCTTCCTCCGGCTTCGTGGCGATGGGAGGCTCGGGGGCCTGCGGCTCCGGCGCGGGCGGCGTCGAAACGTCCTCCGCTGCAACCTCGGTGATGGGTGCTGGTCGCGTTGCCGGTGCGGTCGCCCACGCCATGGGCAGCACCCCATGCGCCTTCTCCGTCACCCCGTACACCGTCCCCGTATCCACCGGCTCCGGCGCTTCCCTTCTCCCCCGCCTGTGCCTGCCCCCCCACCCACGGACGCCTCGCCTCCTCGAACGGCAGACCCGGTCCACCCGCCCGCCCGCCGAGCACCGTCCCCAACTCCTCCGCCGCTCCCCCGAACGGTATCACCGCCCCCCTCCCCCCACCCCCGGGCCCAGCACCACCGTAGCCCCCGCATACCCCTCACCCCCAAGCACCACCGTCCCCTCAGACGCCTCCCCCGCCCCCTGCGCCCCCCTCCATCGCCACCACCACCCGCCCCTCTTCCTCAGCCCTCCCGAGCGGCACCCGCCCCCGCCACACCACCGTCACGACTCCCCGGTCGGTATCGACACACAGCGTATCCGCCGCCAGAGCAATCCCTTCCCCCGCCCTCCCTCCCGCCGCCATGCGCGCCACCGGCCGCAACCCCGGCAGCCTCGTCTCCAGCCGCGCGTACTCCGCGTGCAGGTTCTCCAGCACAATCCGCTCATCCCCTTCGATCGCCTCCACCTGCTGATCAGGAGGCGCCACATTGAAATACCCCGCATCGATGTCGCCGGGCAGCACCTGCTCCCTCAACCCCCGAGCCGACCACCCCGCGGCGTGCCCCCGACAGCTTCTCCGCGCGTGCCGGCCACCCCGGCGCGATCGCCCCGAATCCGATCGGCCCGAACGTATCCCCCCGCCGTGCCACCCGGAGCCCCGACGGTTGCAAGTTCGGAAGCCGCACGCCCCCATGAACGTCGGGCGCTGCGTCGAAGCGCACCCCCACCGGGTTCGCCGGCCCGAAGGCGGCGCGCTCGTAGCGGAGCTGCATCCTGGCGAACGGTTGCCCTTCGAGTAGCTGGCCGTCGTGCCAGAAGATCCGGTCGCACCAGACCTCGACGCTCTTGTCGACCGCCCCGACGGCCAGATGGGCCCTGAGGACGCGCGCCGGCTGCCCTCCCGGTGCGAAGGCGTGCCCGACCAGTAGCACGTCGGCGCGCGGCTTGAACGGCACCAAATCGCCGGCGGCGTGGAGGCTTCGCGTGGGGTCGTCGTCCCAGTGGTCGTCGCTCTCTGCCGGTTCTTCCTGCGGCTCGGCGAGCGTGCACACGCCGGGCGCGAGCCGGAAGGTCGCCTTGCAGACGATGGTGAGGGCCCAGGCTCCCGCGCGCGGCCGCCACACGATCGACGCGACGCGGAGCGGGCAGGTGGAGACGATGTCCATGGCGCGGGATGGTACCAAGATCCGGGCTCGCCGTTCACCGGGCTCGGGCGGCGGCGCGCGCGTGGCTTCGGGGCGAGAGCCGTGCGGGGGTTGCGCGCTCGCCGCAACTGATCAATACCCTGGGGGACCCTGGACGTGATGGGCCCCGCCGTGAGCTTGACCTTTCACCATCGCGGCGCGTGGCCGACCCTCTTATCGCCGTCCAGCCAGAGGCGCCGCGCATGATCACGCCGGACAAGGGCGTCGTCATTGCGCAGCGGTACGTGCTCCTCCGCCCCCTCGCGCAGGGGGGCATGGGGGCGGTGTGGATGGCCCGCCACCGCGACCTCGAGGTCGACGTGACGATTAAGTTCATGGCCCCGGCGCTGATGGCCTCGGCCGACGCGCGCGATGCGCTTCGAGCGCGAGGCGCGCGTCGCTGCGCGTCTCAACAGCCAGCACGTCGTGCAGGTCCACGACTACGGCGTCGAGGACGGGACGCCCGTACCTGGTGATGGAGCTTCTGAAGGGCGAGAGCCTCTGGACGCGGCTCGAGCGCGAGGGCCGCTCTGGCTGCCGGTCGCGGCGCGGCT
Organism: uncultured delta proteobacterium; assembly: GCA_963827955.1. Classification (GTDB taxonomy): domain Bacteria; phylum Myxococcota_A; class Polyangia; order Polyangiales; family Polyangiaceae; genus CAWHDJ01. The sequence continues at coordinate 40,348 of CAWHDJ010000022.1, forward strand.
CTTCCGTCCAGATGTGCAAGGCCCTGCGCACCGCGCACGAGGCGGGGCTCGTGCATCGCGATCTCAAGCCGGGCAACGTCTTCCTCGCCCGCAAGGACGACGACGAGGTGGTCAAGATCCTCGACTTCGGCATCGCCAAGGCGGCTGGCCTCGGCGACGCGCAGGCCGGCACCGGGACGGGCATGCTGATGGGCTCGGTCCACTACATGAGCCCGGAGCAGATCCGCAGCCGCGGGCCGTCGACCACCGCAGCGATCTCTGGTCGATCGGCGTCATCCTGTACCGCGTGGTGGGCGGCGCTTGCCCTTCGCGGGCGACGAGCAGGGCGACGTCCTCGTCCGCGTCTGCACCGATCCGATTCCGCTGCTCTCGTCGGTCGCGCCGATCTCCCGCCGGGGTCGAGCGTTCTTCGCCCGCGCCCTCGAGCGCGATCCGGACCGGCGCTTCCAGTCGGCGATGGAGATGGCGGAGGCGTTCAGCGTGATGGCGCTGGAGGCGACCGCTCCTCCGCTCTCGGGCCTGGCGCCCTCGTCGCGGCCCGCGTGGCCATCGACGCCCGGCCCCGCGCCTGTCCCCATGCCCGCCGCCCCGTCCATACCCGCCTATCGCACGGGCCGACGATACCCCTCCCGCGAGTGCCCGCACCGATAGCCCCTTTTCCGCCTGCTCCGGCGCCCTACGCCCCGCCGTCTGCACCGCTGGTGCCGCCCTCCCGGATGGCCTCTCCGAACGTGGCCTCCCCGCCGCGCGCGCCGAACCGCGGGCCCATGGTGGTGGCGCTCGTCGTTCCGCTCGTGCTCCTCGTCCTCGGCGGCGTCGCCCTGCTGCGTACGATGTCACCGGCCGTGGTGCCCGCGCCGACGGCCGCCTCAGCTGAGCCCGCGGTGCTCTTCTCGTCGTCCTCCTCGGCCTCGTCGTCGAGCAGCCTCCCGCCTCTCCCGATGGCTGCGCCCGTGACCTCTGCGGCAGCGGCTCCTTCGAGCTCTCCTACGACGAACGGCGGGCCGAGGCCGCCGGTCACGGTGATCGCTCCCCCGCCTTCGGCGCGCCATCCGGGCGGCCGTGCCGGCTGCAATCCCCCGTACACCCTGGACGCGCGCGGCGTCCGCGTCCCCAAGATGGAGTGCCTGTGAACCGCCTTCTCGTCTCCGCCGTCTTCGTGATCGCGCTCGGCCTCGCCCCGGCGCGCGCCGGCGCGCAGAGCAAACAGGAGTGCGCCGACGCGTACATCGCGGGCCAGGTCGCCCGCAAAGAGGGCCACCTGCGCGACGCGCGCGCCCGGTTCGAGGTTTGCGCCGCCGCCTCGTGTCCGGCGGTGCTCCAGAGCGACTGCAAGCCGTGGCTGGGGCAGCTCGAACTTGACGTCCCCACGCTGACGGTGACGGTGACGAACGAGGCCGGCACCGTGGTGGCCGGTGCCGCGGTGACGGTCGACGGCGCGCCGATCCCCGCCGGCGGGGCCTCGGCCCTCGACCCCGGCGAGCACGTTGTCCGCGTCGAGGCGAGCGGGATGCCGCCGGACGAGCGCCGCGTGACGCTCGCCGCGGGCGAGGGCAACCAGACAATCACCGTGCGCCTCTCGCCCCAGGCCAAGCCGGTTACCGACGGCGGTCGACGCGTGCCCGTCGCGCCCATCCTCCTCGGCGCCTCGGGCGTGGTCGCGCTTGGCCTCTTCGCGGGGCTCGGCGCAGTGGGCAACGGCAAGAGGGCGGCCCTCGACGCGCTGGGGTGCAAGCCCGACTGCTCGTCCGCGGATGTGAGCACGGGCCGGTCGCTCTACCTCGGCGCCGACGTCTCGCTGGGCGTGGGCCTTGCCGCGCTGGTGGCGGCGGGGGTGGCGCTCGCGGTGCAGCTCGGCGCGCCCGCGCCCACGACCAAGGCCCTGACCTTCTCCCCGTCGCGCGGCGGTGGGGCGCTGACCTTTCATTTCCTGAAGCGAGGCACATCATGAGAACAGCACTGTGCGTGTCGATAGCTCTCACGGCGTCCGGAGCGCTCGTCGCGAGCGCGTGCTCCCTCGGAGCGTTCGACGGGTACGCCGCCGGCGGGACGGGCGGGAAGGGTGCCGGCCCCACGGGGACGGGTGGGAGCGACGCCGGGACGGGCGGCGGCGGGACGGGCGGGAAGGGTGCCGGCCCCACGGGGACGGGCGGCGCGGCCTCCTGCATGCACACCCAATGCGGAGCCTCCTGCGTCGACACCACCAGCGACCCGGCGAACTGCGGCGCCTGCGGCACCACCTGCGCGGCCGGCTATGCGTGTACGGCGAGTGTCTGCGACAACGCTGTAGTCGACGTCTCCACCGCCCTCGCCACGTGCGCGGTGCTGCACGGGGGCGAGGTGTGGTGCTGGGGCCGCGACGTGTGGGGCGAGACCGGGATCGCGCCGACCGGCCCAGGCACTTGCTATCAGAACGACTTCTGCCAGACGACGCCGACGAAGATCAGCGGGTTGCCCGCGTCCACCATGGATCCGGCCGTCGAGGTGAACGCCGGCCGCGAGGCGACCTGTGCGCGCACCCGATCCGGCGCCGTCTACTGCTGGGGCAGCAACGAGGCCGGGATGCTCGGCCACAGTCCTGCCAGCGATCCCCTGTGCACCAAGGCAACCACGAAAACGTCGCCGGGGCGCTGCTCGTCCACGCCGCAGCCGGTGGGCCTGCCAGCGGGGGTGGTGGCCGTGCAAATTTCGCTGGGCACGGTGACCGCGTGCGCGCTGACGACGACGAAGGACGTCTACTGCTGGGGCTCGAACGCGAGCGGCGAGGAGACCACCGCTCCCTCTCCGGTCCTGGGGTGGGCGCCGCAGCTCGTCGCGAGCGGCGTGGATTAGGTCGCCGTCGGCGCTGACATCAATGGCCTGTTCGACTCCGTGTGCGTGCGCCTCACGACGAGCGGCAACGTCGAGCGCTGGGGGGACTCCTTCGGCGGGGCCCTCTTTCCGGCGCTGTTCAACGGGGCCTGCGATGCCGGCGGCGACTCCTACTGCACGCCGACCAAGACCATCGTGCCGACCGTCTTTTCCCCGCCGAACGGCATCCCCGTCACTGCCGACGCGCTCTCGGTCGGCGCCTACGTGGGCGTCGCGCTCAAGGGGGGCAGCGTCGTCGTCTGGGGCAACGACAGCTACGGGCAGAGCGGCCTCGGCTTGTCGCTGTCTCCGGGCGCCAAGCACTTCGATCCGCGGGCGCTGGCCGTCCCTCCAATGACCGCGGTCTCCGCCGTGGGGGGGCTCACCACGCTCCTGCTCGACACTGGCGGCAACGTCTGGGCGCTGGGCTGGGGCCCCTATGGCCAGATCGGCAACGGCGTGTTCGTGACCACCAACTGCCCACAGCCCCCACCCAACGCCGGGGACTGCCAGGACGTGCCGGTGAAGCTGCTGTCCCCCACGGGCGTCGCCAAGATCCGGAGCGGTATCAACAACTCGGCCGCCATCACGAACGACGGCAAGCTGTGGATGTGGGGAGCCAACTACGAGGCTTCGCTCGGCCACGCGCCGAACCTCGCCGTCGATGGAACCTGCCCGGGTAACACCACTGCCAACCCCATCGAGGCTCTGCAGCCCTACCCCCCAGCTCGTGACCATCCCGCCCTGAGGACGTCGACCGGAAGGACGGGCGCCGCGGGCGTGGGCGCGAGTAGGGTCGCCGCCGGTAGCTCGTCGATGATGCGCATGCTCGCGGGTACCATGCTGGCGCCTCGGCTGGCCAGGGTCGATCCATCGGGGAGCCGGCTGCATGGCCGGCTGGTGCTCGAGCGCGGCGAACCTCCCGCCATGCGCGGGTTCAGGCGAGGCGGGTCACATAGCCCAAGGTGGCCCGGCAGCGTCGACGGAGCCGAACCACTCGCCCGCGTCGAAGCGCCGGCTACCTCAGCCCAAATGCATTCTCGTCGGCGGGGCGGTACTGGATATAGTCCTGCTATGCTCATAGCTCGCACGATCCCCCTCGCCGCCGTCTGCTCCGTCCTCGCATGCGATCCCTCGATCGTAGGGATGGGCCGCTCGGCAGACCTGGCGCATCGGTACGAAGTGGGCCTCGGCGTCGAGAAGGACGAGGGCCGAGCGGTGCAGCTCTACACGAAGGGCTGCGACGACGGCGACCTGGCCGCCTGTGCCAGCCTCGGGGCCATGATCACGAGCGGGAGGGGCGCGCAGCGGAACGACGCGCTTGCCATCCAGCTCTTCCTGCGGGCCTGCGACCGCGGCGGAGCGGACGGTTGCGCCAAGCTCGGCGTGATGTACGGGAGCGGCAGCGGCGTGGCGAAGGACGAGGCGCGCGCTGCGGAGCTCTACAAGCGAGCCTGCGACGGCGGCTCCGCAGCCGGTTGCGACTACCTCGGGGACGCCTACGACCGCGGCTACGGTGTACTCAAGGATGCTGTTCGTGCCGCCGAGCTCTTCCGACGCGCTTGCGATGGTGGCTGGTTGGCAGGCTGCTTCGACCTCGGGGTCATGTACGAGAACGGCCGAGGGGTGCCGGACAACACGGAGCGCGCCGCGCAGCTCTACAAGCAGGCCTGCGACGGAGGCAGCGCCGCTGGATGTGGCGGCCTCGGAGGCTTGTACGCGAGGGGAGGAGGCGTCCCGAGGGACGATGCTCGCGCTCTCGCGCTGAGCAAGTCCGCCTGCGATCGAGGCGACCCGCCTGGCTGCATCACCCTCGGCGTCCTGCACGAGCATGGTCAGGGCGTGACCAGGGACACCGCGCGCGCCGTCGCGCTTTACAGACAAGCCTGCGACAAGTTCCCCGACTTCTGCACCTACCTCGGCGTGATGTACGAGAGCGGCGAAGGCGTGGCCAAGGACGAGACGCGCGCCGTGGAGCTGTACAAGCGAGCGTGCGAGACCGGCAGCAGCCGTGGCTGTGAGTACGCAGGCAATGTCCTGACGAGCGCGCAGATGACGCTCGGATCCGACATGCTCAAGGTGTGCCGCGCCGGTGAGGCCGAGGCGGCGCTGCGCGAGGCCCTCGCGATCCGCGAGCGTGTCGCCGGAGCGGCGAGCGCCGCCGTTGTCGAGCCACTGCAGAAGCTCGCGGAGGCGCGCTGGCAGATGTCGGACGACAGCGGGTCGGAGCGGCTCCTCGCGCGGGCGATGACGGTGCTCGATGCGCGCGAAGCGTGGGAAGCGGAGCGCTTCACGCACATGCTCGCCACGCTCGCCGCCAAGAAGCGGATGCGCCGCGACTTCGCCGGCGCCGCGACATACGAGGAGCGCGCGATCGCGGTGGCAGAGCGCCACCTCGATACGACCTCCCCGGCCTTCGTCGAGGCCGTGGACGGTTTCGCCGCGACCTACCGTGCCCAGGGCAAAGAGGCAGCGGCAACCGCGCTTCTCCAGCGGCTCCATTTCGTCGAGCGGGTGATGCCTCCGGGCGCGACCGCCGACGACTCTCCGCCGAGCGCGACGCCGGATTCGCAGGGCCGCGCTGCACGCCTCCGGGCTCGGCGAGCCAGAGCGGAGGCGCCATCCCCGACGCGAGCTCGGTCGTCGGCGCGCTCGCTCATGACTTTCGCCTCTGTTTCAACCGTGCGTTGCAGCAAGACCCGAACTTGCACGGGAGCATCCGCATGACTGGGAAGGTCGGCGCGGCCGGGGAGGTCCTGCGTGTGCACGCCGTGACACCGGCGAGCTACCCGGAGGTCATGGTCATGTGCCCGATGGAGCGACTGCTGGCGGCGCGGTTCGCGCCCCCCCAAGGCGGTGGGGCAACCGTCATGGTCCCCGTGACGTTCATCACCTCACCGTAGTCTATCCCGTCCTGCACTCGGGAAGCTCGGGGTGGGCCCGAGGCCGGCCCCCCGGCCAGCCCCCCACCGCTCTACAACTTGGTGACGTTGAGGCTCAGGGAGCCGGTGACCCACATGCTCGCGCCGTCGAACGCGATCCCGTAGGGCTGGGTGCCGACGCCGAAGGTGCCGAGCGTCGCGCCGGCCTTCGACAGCTCGGTGACGTCGTTGCTGGGAGGTTGGTGACCCACATGTTCGTGCCGTCGAACGCGACCCCCCACGGGGTGGTGCCCACGGTGAAGGTGCCGAGCGTCGCGCCCGCCGGGGACAGCTTGGTGACGCTGTTGCCGCTCATCATTGGCGACCCACATGTTCGTACCATCGAACGCGATCCCCACCGGGCCGCTGCCCACGGCGAAGGTGCCGAGCGTCGCGCCGCTCGGCGACAGCTTGGTGACGTTGTTGGTGCCCTCGTTGGCGACCCACATGTTCTTGCCGTCGAACGCGATCGCGCCCGGATTAGCCCACGGCGAAGGTGCCGAGCGTCGCGCCGGCCGGCGACAGCTTGGTGACGTTGTTGCCGGCGAAGTTGGTGACCCACATGTTCGTGCCGTCGAACGCGATCGCAACCGGGCCCATGCCCGCGGCGAAGGTGCCGAGCGTCACCCCGGCCAGAGACAGCTTGGTGACGCTGTTGCTCCGGTCGTTGGTGACCCACATGCTGGTGCCGTCGAACGCGATCCCCTGCGGGTTCGCGCCGACGACGAAGGCGCCGAGCGTCGCGCCGGCCGGAGACAGCTCGGTGGCAGTGTCGGTCTGGTTGTCGGTGATCCACATGTTCGTGCCGTCGAACGCGATCGCCTGCGGGGCGAATCCCGCGGGAAAGGTGCCGAGGGGCCCGCACGTTGCAGGGTTGCCGGGGTGGCACGGGCTGAGCGCTCTCTTGCAGGCACCGGGTGCGAGGACGCGACCGGCGCGAGTGGGGCGAGACAAAGCATGGCGCCCGGCAGGCAGGTGTTGCAGGGGCCGATCGCGCAATCGCTGTCCTTCGCGCAGCCCGTGGCGCTGCCGCCGGTGCCGCCCGAGGAGCTGGCCGAGCTGGCCGTGGCGCTGCCCCCGATCCCGCCCGAGGAGCTGGCCGAGCTGGCCGTGGCGCTGCCCCCGATGCCGCCGGCTCCCGTCGAGGTCGCGCCGGTGCCCGTGCTCGATCCGCCGCCGGTCGTGGCTCCCCCGGTGCCGGTGGTCGCGCCGAACGTGGCGTCGACCACGTGGTTTGCGCACGCGGCGACGACGAGCGGCAGGAGCGCGAAAGAAAGCAGGGGTCGGTTCACGGTGAGACCAGGGTGAGAGCCGCGGGGCGAGCGCAGGACGACGCTCGCTCATCTAGCCTGACGGATGTCGCACACGCAACGTCCTCGCACCGTCCCGACGCGCCGGCCGATGTCAGACCCGATTGCGGCGACACGAAGTCCGGTCGGCGATCCTTGAAGGGCGAGAGCCTCCTACCGCTCCGCGTGCAGCTCTCTGGGCGGGGGTGCTGCACGCCGGGCGGGGGTGCTGCACGCCGGGCGCGGGTGCTGCACCGATGGCGGGCGTGCTGCACGGCGGGCGGGGATGCTGCACGCCGGGCGCGGGTGCTGCACCGATGGCGGGCGTGCTGCACGGCGGGCGGGGATGCTGCACGCCGGGCGCGGGTGCTGCACGGCGGGCGGGCGTGCTGCACGGCGGGCGGGCGTGCTGCACAGCGGGCGCGGGTGCTGCAGCGATGGCGGGCGTGCTGCACGGCGGGCGGGCGTGCTGCACGGCGGGCGGGGATGCTGCACGCCGGGCGCGGGTGCTGCACCGATGGCGGGCGTGCTGCACCGATGGCGAGGATGCTGCACCGATGGCAGGCGTGCAGCTCCACTGGCAGGCGTGCTGCACGACGGGGGCGCGCAGCAGTCCGTCGCTGCGGGAGCCAGCCAGCCGGTTTCGTCGCGCCTCCCATGCTGCAGGTAAGACGGCCACTCGGCCTACCCATCCACCCCCCGGCCACGCGCTACTCGAACAGCCCCCCCTGCCCCTCGCCGCCCCCCTTGCCCTTCCCTTTCGCCTTGGCCGGCTTCCTCGCCGCCTTCTTCCCCGCCCCCTCGCCCCCGAGCGCGGCCTCGGCCCCGAGGAGCCGCTCCCCGGCCGCGCGCTCGGCGTTGAGGGCCAGGAGGCGGGCGAGCACCTCGTCGCGCACCTCGTCCGGCCAGCGGTAGCGCCACGGCTTGCGCTTCTTCTTGCCGGAGCGGGCGTCGTCGTCGTCCTCTTCCTCCTCGTAATCGAGGAGGAAGGCGCACGCCGGCACGAGATCGGCCCATCCGTAGGCGTCGAGCACGGCGCAATCCATGGCGGCGTGCAGCTCGCGGAGGCGGAGGATGCCGGGGAGCGTCTCGTCGGGGTCGTGGAAGCGGTTGTAGGTGCTGGTGAGGCCCTCGGGCGGGAGGCCGTTCATGAGGGAGGCGCGGACGGCCTCGTCGGCCATGAGGGAGGCGCGGAAGGTGTAGTAGGCATGGCCGGCGGCTTCGAGTGCAACGTCCGACTCCCAGCGAAGCGGAAATGGGAAGGTCGCGAAGCAGTCGGTCGCGGTATACCGTAGATCGTCCTTCATCGACGACCCAGAGAACCGCGCCCAAGCCTCGTGAATTCGAGACTGGACGATGGCGAACGCGGCATCCTCGGAGTGAAGTATCAGGATGAGCGTGTTGGCGAGAACGACGCCGCTCGGAGCGAAAGCGACGGCGAGGTTCTTCGAGACCGACGCGAGCGCCAGTAGACGCGGATGGTGACGCAAGTACTCGGCGGCCTCGAGGGCACGGTTAGCATGGAGCCACCAGTCTTCGCGATAGTTGCGCTGCTTATTCGTTGCACGTACCGGCTTGACTCGGGCCTCCACGATCGAGAACAGCGCCGGCCATCTCCGGGCCTCGATCTCGCTGCGGGCCTCGAAGTCGATCACGAATCGGACCGGAGTCTGCCGTGGACTTGCGTTGAATTCCTCGCCGCCCATATATGGTTTTACATGTTCGCGCGACTCGGGATGCTCCGCGAGGATTCGCTGTAGTTCCGCCAACGATGAGGAGCCGTCGGAGGGGTTCTCTTCGAACACAAAGCCGGCGCCCCAAATCTTCCACCCAACGAAGGCGTGGGCCTTGTTTGCTTCGAGAGCAACAGGCGACGAATCGACGGAGCCACGCAGCAAGAACGGCGTAATCCGGCTGACGGGTTTCCCATCCAACCGACACGGGTAACCTGTTCTCGACTTCAACACGTGTACCACGCTAACAACGACAGCGGCTACGCCCGGCCACTCCTGACGGTGGCGTGCTTCGTAGACCATTCCGTTCGCGCGCACGATCGCCTCAAGTCCTGCGATTCTCGTGTCGCCCTGAGCAACGGTATTCGTGGCGATGAGACCGAACGCGCCCCCATCCCTCAGCAGGTTGAAGCATCGGCGAAGGAAGAACGCCACGAGGTCGGCGTTGCCCGTGGCTGGCTTGTACGCCTCAACAAGATAGTCGTGATAGATGAGCCCCACGCGCCCGCCGATCACCGTGCCACCCAAGAACGGCGGATTCCCCACAAACGCATCGAACCCAGGGTTCTCACGCGAAAACACCTCCGGAAACTCGATCTCCCAATGGAACGCCAAGCGCCCCAGGGACTCCGGGATCCGCTCCCCCGGCTTGAGCAGCTGCGCCGCCGCCTTGACCAGCGCAGCCTTTCGCTCCTTGTCGTTCTTCCCCTCGAAAAACGCCTCGACGACTTGGTCCCCGACATACCGCACGTACCGCACCGCCCCCTTCGCCTCTTCGAGGAGGTGCCTCTTCTCCGTCACGTCATCCGAATCCCCCAGCGTGTGGATCTGCTGCCTCTTGCCCTCCGCCTTCTCCAGAGCCGCCTCCAGCTCCCCGCGGATGAGCGGGATCGGCGTGTCCGACGCCTCCCAGTGGAAGCACGCGATCTGCTTCCTGCCGAGGCCCACCAGCGAGTCCCCCTCCTGCAACGCATGGTCCAGAAACGTGAACGGGTGATCCTTCGCCAGCGTCACCAGCCACAACGACAGCTTCGCCAGGTCGACCGCAAACGGGTTCTTGTCCACCCCGTACAGACACCGCTGCGCCACCAGCCGCCGCGCATGGAGCACCGCATCCTCGTCGAGCGGGATCTTCGGCATCGCCCCGGGGTGCCTCTGCCAGGCCTCCACCAGCTTGTCGCCGAGCACCCGACACACCGCCACCAGGAACGCCCCCGACCCCATCGCCGGATCGCACACCTTCAAGTCGAGGATCTGCCCCGGCGTCGGATCCGCCCCCATCCCCTCGAAGATCGGCCGCAGCGTCGTCGCCACGATCGGCTCGGTCAGCGCCCGCGGCGTGTAGTGCGACCCGCTCCGCCGCCGCTCCTCGGTGGGCTGGAGCACCAGCGTCCCCACCGGCAGCACCTCTGGCGTCCGCGGAGAGACCAGCTTGCCCAGCGCGGCCAGCAGCTCCTCGGGCGTCCTCGCCTGCTTCACCGCCTCTTGCGCCTTGCCGGTCACCTTGCAGCCCGCCTCGTCGGCGAGCTTCTTCAGCCGCTCGGCCCCGCCGAGCTGCACAAGCGAGGCGAGGCCGACCACCACGTGGTGCGGGCGCACGGCGATCGAGGGCTCGGTTGTCTCGTCGAGGGCGAAGCCCATCATGGCCTCGTAGACGCTGCCGATCTGCTCGACGTCGAGCGCCCGGTAGCTGAGCCGCTCGCCGCGCAGGAGGAGCAGCTTGTCGAGCACCCGGTAGACGACTCCGTCGCTCACGCGCGGGACGTCGAGGCGCTCGCCGGCCACCCGGCGGCTCCGGTGCGGGCGCCCTTCGAGGAAGGGATACGCATCGGGGTCGAAGAGGCGGCCATACCGGGGCGGCAGGCGCAGCGCCCCGTGGCCCCCGCCGTCGTGCACCAGGCGGAAGAGCGTGAGCAGGCGCGCCCAGGCGCCGAAGCGCTGGTCCATCCCGTCCGGGTAGCGCGCGGCGTCGTCGCGCAGCTTCTCGAAGAGAGCGGTGACGGCATAATGCCGGACGTACACGGGAGAGACGGCGAGGAGGCTGCGATCCTCGGCATAGAGGAGGAAGACGAGCCGCAGCAGCGTCGCCAAGAGCCCGCCGTACACCTCGGCCGGCGCCTCGCGGATCACCTCTTGAAGGAGCTTGCCCCGCGTGGCCTCGTGCGCCGCCGAGAGGCCCCGGAGGAGGGCGTGCAGCGCGTCGAGCACCTGCTCCGCGAGCGCCGTGGAGACCTCGTTCTGATAGCGCCGGCTGTCCCGGAGGATGGCCGGCAGCCGCTGCGCCTCGGGCAGGTTGAAGAGCCAATCGGCCTCGAGCAACGCCCGCAGCCCGCCGAGGATGGGCCGGCCGGCCGACTCGCACATCTCGGCGACACGGAAGGTGACGTGCCCCGACGACTCGCCGCGAGGCGCGTAGACGAGGCGGAGGGCGTCACCGTTCCACAGGATACCGACGGGGACGCCGGACTCGCGCAGGAGGCGCTCGAGCCGCGCCTGGGGCGAGGCCTGCCAGCCGGTGTCGGCGCGGGGCTTGTCGAAGGGGAGGCCCGGCGGCAACTCGACGGCGAGCGCCTGGAAGCCGGCGCCCCCCGCGGCCTCGGGCACGGCCCAGGTGGGGCGGAGCACTTCGCCGTACTCGGGGAGCGGGACGAGGAGGGCGTCGGGCGGTTCGACGAGAATCGCCGTCTTCCCAGCCGAGCACGTCGCGGGCGAGGGCGCGGAGGTGGGGGACGTGGCCTTCGGTGGAGAGGGAGCGGAGGGACTGCTGCTCGCGGGCGAGGTTGCGGTTGACGTAGCACTGGGCCTTTTCGAGTGCGGGGAGCGAGACGACGAGGCCGACGGGCTGGACGAAGCCGAGCCAGTCTTGATGGGCGCGCAGCTCGGCGGCGGCGGCGCGCAGCGGCGTGGGAGGGGGGACGGAGGGGGCGGTCACGAAGACGTCGGCCTACAGGGAGACGACCCACGTCGCCCGGCCGTCCCCGGTGGCGATGCGCTTCACCCCCTGCTCCCGGAGAGGTCGATTCGATCCGAACGAGATCGCGGCGCCCAGACCGGCGCGCGCCGCCGTCATCACGCGCTCGAGCTGCACCAGGCCGTGCGAGAATTGCTCCCCCCCTTTGAGCTCGATGACGGCTCTCTCGCCGGTGTCACCACCGATGAGCAAGTCGGCTACTGCCCCATCGAACCGCGCCTCGGCGACGACCGGCTGCCCCGCCTGGCGCTGGAAGAAAGCGCTCGCGACGAGCTGATAGGTAGCATGGTGGTCCCCCAGGACTCGCACCCATTGCTCGCGATGATCGGACCAGTAGGTCACGAATCTGGTCAGGAGAGCCTCAAACGCGTTGCGTCCCCAGGGGATGAAGTATTCAGGAGCAGGGGGGATCGTGGTGGCGAGGCGCGCAGTCAGCACCTTCATGTCCCCTGGAGAGACCCTCCCGCCGCGACTCTCCAGCTCACGGAAGAGGTCGTCTGCCTCCAGGTCGAGCGCAGCCAAGTCGCTCAGATCAATCCCGCTGGCCCCGATGGCGAGCGCGTCGACGACGGAGTCCTTGACCTTGACGACGAAGTCACCCAGCGCGGTCGCCGCCGCACCGCCACTGGCACGGGCACGAAGGGTGAAGAGGTGACTGCCGTCCCTGTCGTCCGGAAACACCGACGCATCCGGCGTCCACGGATCGGTGGCGGCGCCGAACCGGAAGGGCAACACGCGAAGAGCCCGATGGGTGAGGTCGATCTCTCCGATGAAGCACCCGTTCGGCCACTGGCTCCCCTGGTACGCCGCAGGCGATGCGAGCTCCACGTATCCGCCACGGCCGGTGCTCACGCTCCTGGCCTTGTCCTTGTGGAGGTGACCGCGGAGCACCAGATCGAACGATCGTTCGAGACGGTTCTCGACAGCGCTGCGCTCGCGCTCGGAGAGGTAGTCGGTGGGATGGTGCATCAGCGCGATGGCGGCAGCAACGCCCTCTTCCATACCGACTCGCCGGGCGGCGCCGTCCACGCTGGCCGCGCCGAGCCAGAGCTTCTCGATATCGTCGTCGCCCACTGCGAACCACGCCGAGTTGAACGAAGCGACGGCGATCTTTGCCCCGCGGATCTCGACCACCTCAACGGCGTCCGCGCCGGTGCAGAGCCCGAGCGGACGCGCCTCCCCCAGCAGGCCTGCGAGCGCGCGCCTGTAGGCCTCGAACTTCTGCTCGTGGAGCCGGCGGCTCTCCGGCTCGAGAAAGAACTCCGTCGCCTCCTCGTCGGAGCGGAGCGTCCGCAAGGTCCAGCGGCCGATCTTCCGATCGACGTCGTGATTGCCGGGGACGACGAAGAGATGGTCTGGAGCCACGCCCGTCGCGGAGAGAAGATCACGCAGGAACGCAACGGCGCGTGCGTATTCGTCCTCCGCGCCGGTGTTCGCGAGGTCTCCCGTGAAGCAGATGAGGTCGATCTGCGAGTCCTTCTGGTCGCGACGCAACATCTCGAGGAGGCCGTCGAGCACCCTGCCTTGGTCGTACACCTTCGCCGCGCCCGTCTTGAAGTGGACGTCGGAGAGATGAAGGATGCGGAGCGGCGCCACGACGGTCGCGGTGAGGGCGCCAGTGGCGCTTGTCGTGGCGGCGGCGGTGCCAGAGAGTGCGCTGCTGGTCGCGACCATGGCGCCGCTTCGCTGCGCGTACGCTAGGAGGTCGCTCGCAGGCGGCAGATCGAAGCCCTGTGCGGTCCACGTGAAGAAGTCGGGCGCGACCTCACGCAATGCTCGCTCGTCGTCCGCGGTCATGAAGAGCAGGAGCGGCCTCACCAGATCGCGCAGGTTCTCCCGCTCGCCGTTGAGCCGCCGGCCGAAGGCCCGAGCCCCGAGCGCGCTGCTGGTCTGCACCACGAGGGCGAACGCATCGAAGGGACGCCCTGCCATCTTGCCAACCCAGGCCACAGGCCCGAACTTCGCGTCCGTCTCGCCAAGATCGTCGATTGAGAACGGCCCGGCGGCGCGGAGCAGCGCGAGCAGGGGCTCACGTGACTCGGCGATTGCGTGCGCGTCACGACCGATCAACAGGGGGATGGTGGGCGTGTGACCGGCGAGACGGATACGGGTGGATAGCTCGTCGACGAGCTGGGAAGGGTTCACTTGGCCTTCTCCAGCCGGTGCAGCAGATCCTCGACGGCGACGGGGAGACTGTACCAAGCCTCCTCGTTCCGGTACTCGACGATCCAGAGCCCATAGAGAAGGAGCTTGCCCACGTCGTCCTCGTTGTCCAGCTTGTACTTGTCGCGCACCTTCACCAGCACCGACAAAAAGCGCGGCTGGTACGCTCGGCGGTACGACTCGCGCTGATCAGCGATGGCAGCCTCCACGTCCCGCCGCTCGACCTCTTCACCCTGGCGAATCACGGCCTTGACGATGCTGCCTTGGATCATGCGAGCCAGCTCGCGGATGTTCCCGCCCGACGCCTCGATGGCCCGCTCGATGGCGTCGTCCGCCACCAGGTGGCGGTCAATCGGGACAGCGCGAGCTTCGACGATCCGCCAGAGGATCTCGAAGCCCTTGTCGTAGCGAGTCCGCTTGCCGTCGTGGAACTCGTAGAGTCGGATCGCTGGCAACACCGCGTTGTCCGCATTGTTGTATTGCTCCTTGAGCACGTTGAAGGCGGGCTCGTAGACGATGGAGAGCGGGATCGTCAGGATGGCCGCGCCCGGCGCACCCGCCATCGGCTTCTTCTTGTCGTTGAGGAAAAACACTCGCGCCTGCTCCGGCGGCAGCTTGTCCAGGCCGTCGAGGATCACCACAGGGCGGCGCCCTTCGAGCTCCCGAAGAAGGCGCGCGAGCAGCTCCTGCGGGTCCTTCTCGGAGTCCCTGCGGACGAGTTCACGCAGCTCGTTGCGCAGGCTCACGTCGTCACGCCCCATCGAGAGGAGGTGCTGGATCCCAGCAGCGAGCGCACTGCCTGCCATGCCCGCCCCGAGGCCGACCCCGAGCGAGGTCAGCCAGCTCTGCACCGAGCTCAGCACCTCCGCGGAGAGCGTGACGCCGGCTTTCTCCGCGGCCGCCAGGAGCCCCGCCGTCGCCGCGAGGTGCATCTCTGTCGAGCCGAGATCCTGCACGGCCGTCACGACCTCGAGGTTGACGAAGGCGACGAGGCGTCCATCGGCCGTCAGGCGCTCGGCCATCTTGGTCAGGAGCGTCGTCTTGCCGCACCCCGGTTGCCCAGCCACGAGCAGCTTCGCGTTCGAATTCAACAGCAGCGACGCTTCGAGCTGTTGCCGAAATTCCTGATGAGCCTCCTCGATGTAGGACGGACCAAATCCGTCCCCTTCGATGCCCAGGCTGAAGAGCGGATCGAAGACCCGGCTCAGCTTGCTCAGCTTCTCGATCTGTGGCGGCGTGGACATCATGGCCTCGGGGAAGGGGACTCGGCGCTCATCCGGTCACCGGCCACAAATACACCATTCCAATCGGATCCCACCCGCCTCGCCCTCGTCTCGTAGCTCGCCCGCACCCGCACCGGCTCGGCGCCCAGCTCCCCGTCGAGCTCCCGCAGCCGCTTCTTCCAGTGCCGCACGTCGGCCTCGAGCTGCCTGCGCTCGTCCTCGTTGAACCCGGGGAGCACGAGCTGCGGCACGTCGTGCTGATCGACCATGCCCTGGATGCGCTTCTTCTGCGTCTCCAGCACCTCGGTCAGATCCTGCGCCTCGCGCCCGCCGCGCGCGTGGAGCTGGTCCTCCGCGCGCCGCGCCCGCTCTTCGCCGAGCGCCGTCAGGTGCGGGAGCAGCTCGGCGACGTCCCGCGCGACGGCGCCCGCCAGCTTCTTCGTCGCAGCCTCGGCGGGAACGCGGCCCGCGAGGAGCGCGGCGTCGACGAGATTGAGGGTCTTCATCCGCGCGTCGTCGGCGTAGGGCCGGAGCGGCTCGCGGCGCGACCCGGGATTCGATCCACCGCGCGGTGACGGCGACGATCTCGTCGTGGAGGCGGGCGGCGCGGTCGCCGTAGAGCGAGAGCCGGCCGAGCAGGGCGACGCGGGGGATCGGGTCGTCCGAGACGACGACCGCGGCCCGCGCCAGGTCGTCGTGCACGAACCCCTGGCCAAGGAAGCGACCGAGGAGCCGCTGCACCAGCCGATGCTCGAGGTGAAGGTGCACGTGCTCGTCGTCTAGCGATCCCGCGTCGCGGAAGATGACCGGCCGGATCGGCGACGACGCCCGCCACGCCCACGGCTTCTCGTCGCGCTTCCTGGGGACGCGCAGCGTGTCGAGGGTCTCGGCCCAGGAGGGATCCTTGACGAGGCGCGGGTCGTCGAGCGGCAGCGTCCACACTCCCGGCTCGCCGGCGACGGGCTGGAGGGGCTTCGATCCGAGCAGATCGAGCGACGCCGAGAGCGCGGCCCGGAACGCGTCCTCGTCGAGGCGGAGGGTCTCCTTGGCGGTCGCCATCATGTCGCGCAGGCCGTTCATCTGGACCTCGAGCACCTGCCGCCGCGCCCGGGTCGCCTGGTCCAGCTCTTCGTCGACGGTGGCCCGGTTCTCGGTGTCGAGGGTGCCGGTTTCGATGGCCTTCACCAGCCGGTCAGCCTCGCGCCTGCGGATGCCGCCCTCCATGGCGCGCCCGAGGTGCGCCTCGAGCACTTGCGAGAGGCTCCCGAGTTCGTCCTGGATGTTGCGCGTCTTCTTCACCAAGGTGGCGAGCACCCGGTCCTCCGGCCGCTGGGCGAAGACGAAGTAGTGGCAGCGCACCTCCTTCGCGCGCTGGCCCTTGCGGTCGATGCGCCCGTTGCGCTGCTCCATGCGGCTCGGGTTCCACGGGACGTCGAAGTGGAAGAGGTCGGCGCAGTGGTTCTGGAGGTTGACGCCCTCGCGCGCGGCGTCGGTCGCGACCAGGATGCGGAGGGGATGCTTCGTCGGGCTCGGCGTTAAAGCGCCGCTTGATCTCCTCGCGCCCCTCGTCCGTCCATGCCGCCGTGGAACGTGGCGACGCGCTCGTCGGCGCGGTCGGTGCGCGCGAGGCGCGTGCGGAGCTGCTCGTCGAGGTAGCGCTTGGTGTCGCCGTACTCGGTGAAGAGGAGCACGCGGCGCACCGCGGCCCTGTCGTCCACCGGCGGCGTGAGCCATTTGCCGCGCGGGGCAGCACTTCTCGCGGATCCAGTCGACGAGGTGGTGTACCCGCGGGTCAGGTACGCCCCGCGCGGCCTCGGCGATCTCGGTCATGCGGTCGAGCAGCACGCGCTCTCGGCCTTCGAGAAGGGAGGACGACATCGCCTCGCTGGCGAGCGCGAAGCCCTCCTCCTCCTGCGCCTTGATCCTCGGCCTCGGGGAGCACCGCCTCCTCGTCGTCGGAGCCCGGCGGGTCGACCAGCGAGAGCTGCGTCGCCGGTCGTCCTTGCGCTTCTTCGCCGCCTCGTCGTGAGCGCGGTCCACCGCGCGCGCGGTGGACGCGCAGCGTGCGGTGCGAACGCCTCGATCGAGGAGAGCAGCCGCTTCTGCAAGCCCATGAGCACGATGCCCGCGCGGCGGCCTGCCGGCCGGCGCGTCGAGCAGCTTCACCTTGCCTCGCGCAGCTCCCGGTATTCGTCGAGCAGGCGGGCCAGCGCGAGCTCCGGCGCCTCGTCGGGCAGGTCGTCGAGGCCGACTCGACGACCTGCGCGCTTCGGGAAGCCATGCCGGACACCTCCCGTGAGATCGTCCTTGAGCCGGCGGACCATGACCGCGTCCAGGTTCTTCGGCTCGACCGTCGCGCCGCGGCAGAAGCGCTGCGGGTCGAGGATCTCGAGAAGCGCGCAGAAGCTGTTCGAGTGGCCGTTGTGCGGCGTGGCCGAGAGGAAGAGGCGGTGCTCGAAGAGCGGGGCGAGGTCGCGCACGGCGCGGTGAAGTCGGGAGTCGATGGCGTACTTCGAGCCGCTCGCCGGGGCCGGCGTGGTGGGCCTCGTCGAGGATGAGCAGGCCTCCCGGCTGCCAGGTCGCCGAGCCAGTCGCGGAGCGGGCCGGCGTAGGCTTCGTCGCGCAGGAGCGCGTGCGAGACGATGAAGCGGGTGTGCGTGGTCCAGGGGTTGACCCGAGTAGCCGCGCTCGCGGCGGCACGCCGACGACATAGTCCCGATCGAAGACGACGAACGGAGCCCGAAGCGCTGCTCGAGCTCGTCGCGCCACTGGAGGACGACCGAGGGCGGAGCACGCGACGACGATGCGGCGCACCTTCTGGCGCAGGAGCAGCTCGCGGGCGACCAGGCCGGCCTCGATCGTCTTGCCGAGCCCGACGTCGTCGGCGATGAAGAGGTTCACGCGCGGCAGGCGCAGCGCCTTGCGGAGCGGCTCGAGCTGGTAGGCTCATCACCTCGATGCCGGCGCGGAACGGCGCCTGGAAGAGGCGCGGGTTCGTGGCGGTGACGCAGTTCCAGCGGAGGGTGTGCAGGTAGGCCGCGAAGCGCGTGGGCGCGTCGAAGGCCGCGCTCGGCCCGATGCCTGGTCCGAGGAGCCCGTCACGACCTCGGCGTCGACTCGCGCTCCCAGAGCACTTCGAGCGGCTCGCCCTGCGCGTCGTCGTCGAGGCAGGAGAGGCGGACGAGGGTGTCGTCGGTGGGGATGGGCGGGGGGACGACGTTTTGAACGAGGTACTGCCGGCTGCGGGCGCGGACGATCTGGCCGGGGGTGGGGAGCATGTAGGGGGTCGCCGCGGGGAGCGGCGCGGGGCAATGATGGCACGAGGCAGGGTCGCGACGGCGCCCTCTTCGACCGCATGCGGGTCGAGCACCGCCAAGGGGTGCCGGTGACATTGCCGTGCGTCGGCGGCGATGACAGCGCCCTGCGTGCCGACACAGAAACCCCCGCGCTACGGTTGGCCCCACGATGATTCCCCGAAGGGCGTCCCGATGCTCTTCCCGATGCCGGCGCGGTTGCTTCCGGATGCCGGCCCGATGGCTTCCGGATGCCGGCCCCGACCATTTGCCGAGGCTTCCCCGATGGCTCCCCGCTGCTTCCGAGTCGGGCGCCGAGATGGGGCCGCGAGGCGTCGAGGCTCACACGACAGGCCAGGCTTCGCCATGGCGACGTCGATGGTGGTGCGAGGCGTCCGACCCTGAACCGCCGGGCTCTTCACCTCGACCCAAGTCACCTCGACCCAAGCGGTCGACACCCAGTGCGAGCACGCACGCCGTAGCGAGGAGCCGGAAAAGCCCGCGAATAGCCGGCAATGAGCCGGACGGGAGCCGGCGAGAAGCCGGGCCCATTCGCGCGGAGCCGAGTGGGAGCCGGGGCCATCGGGGCGGAGGATCACGATTGGCGGCGCGTCGCTCTTGCTGACGCGAGGCGTTCGCCAAGCTCGCCCCGCCTAACCTGCCCCGGTACTGGCTTGGCGGTCGGCGTGGCGGGACCCTCGTGGATCCCCCTCGTGGACCCCCCACATGGCCCGGCAGTGGACCCCCACATGGCCCGGCAGTGGACCCCCCGTGGCCCGGCAGTGGACCCCCCATGGCTCATTAGTGGGCTTTCGTGGAAACGTCGACAGCGCTAAGTGTCGTGGCCGCCGCGGCGGACCTCGCCGGTGCGGCTCGTGAGCGTGATGTCGCCTCGCTCTCGCGCAGCGCTGCCTCCATCTCGACGCGCGCCGTGATGTCCTGCGACATCATCATCCCGGCCACGATCTCGCCGTCCTCTCTCCAGAGATGGGCCGGCAGTGGACCAGGAACGTCCGGCCCGCGGCCTCGATTTCGTCGACGACGTGCCTGCCCGCGAAGACCTCCCGGTACGAGGGCTCAATGACGGCCCAATGCGCCTCGCTGAACACCTCCCGGACGGTCTTGCCGACGACCTCGGCGGGACCCGCTGGAGCGAGCTGCCAGCGCGCGCCACCATCGTCCGGATGCCCCTGGAAGCGCAGCGGCGTTTCCGCCCCCCGCCCCCCCGACCGCCTCGGTGCGCCCCCAGGCCTTGCGGGTCCGTGTTTCCTCCGGCTCCAAACGACACGGCTCGACACGGCTCTCACACGGCTTGGACACGGGTCACCAACGGGGCCGTGTCGGAGCCGTGTTGCCCCGAGACACGGCTCCGACACGGTTGAAACACGGACAAACACGGATTCCGTGAGCACCCTCGGGCTCATGGCCGCGTTCTGACCTGGTGCGCCGGCCGCCCCGTCGACGGTCCCTCGCGCTTTACGCCGCGGGGAGCGCGACCCAGAACAGCGCGCCGTGTCCCGGCTCGGAGTGCACGCCCACCCGGCCGCCGTGGACTCGGCGAGGCGCTTCACGGTCCCGAGCCCGAGCCCCGAGCCCTCGCAGCTCCGGCTCACGTAGGGCTCGAAGATCACCCTCGGAGTCCTCGGGAGCGACGCCCGGCCCGGTGTCCTCGACCTCGAAGAGCACCTCGGTCCCGGCGTCGAGGGCACGCACGCCGACGTGGCGCTCGGGCCCGTTGCCGGCGTGGCGGATCGCGTTCTGGACCAGGTTCGAGAGCATGCTGGAGAGGATCCCCGCCGCGCACCGGACCCCGCGCGCCGACGTGCTCTCCAGTTGCAGATCGACGCCCGCCGCGGAGGCGAGCGGCTGGAGATCGCCGACCAGGGACTGGGGCAGCGGCGCCACCGCGGTCTCGACGTTGGGCGGAGGCTTCGCGGAGGCGCGCGCGAAGTCGAGCAGGTCCGAGAGCATCTGCCGGACCCGCTGGAGCGAGCTGCCGGCGCGCGCCACCATCGTCCTGCTGCCCCTGGAAGCGCAGCGGCGTTTCCGCCCCCCGCCCCCACGACCGCCTCGGTGCGCCCCCAGGCCTTGCGGATCCGTGTTTCCTCCGGCTCCAGCCGACACGGCTCGACACGGCTCTCACACGGCTTGGACACGGGTCACCAACGGGCAGTGTCGGAGCCGTGTTGCCCCGAGACACGGCTCCGACACGGTTGAAACACGGACAAACACGGATTCAGACGAATCACGCCGGACCCAGGCGTCATCAAGCGCGCGACGCTCGTGACGCGGTGGACGCTCCTCGACCGGGATGTCGCCGTGATGCGTACGCTCCCCGGGTGCGTGGAAATCTCCACGTGGGAGGCTGCTCGCTGCTCGGCGCCGTCCACGCGAAAAAGCCCGCAAATTCCCGGAGCGCTCCCGGGCGACTTCCGGAGCCGAGCCGCGCGGGGCGTGTCAGGCGACAACTTGCCCCGATCGCCGCCTCGAATGGCTCGGCGCGCTCCGCCGGCACGCGCCGGAGGCGTGGATCGCCGCGTCGAGTGACTTCCGGGGGCGTGCCGAGGGTGCGCCCGCCCTGACAGCCTGCCGCACCCCCTGGAGGGGCCGCGGGAATAGCCACCCCGGGCTCGGAGGAGGGTCCGAAGAGGCTGGCGGCAGAGCTTGTCCGGCAGGGTCCACCACCTTGACCATTCTCGTCGGGCCTCTGTCGCCAGCCCCGAGCATCGAGAGGGCCCGAGAGCCTTGGGCACGCGCGCGAGCTAGTCCGGCAGGGTCCACGGGCGCCGGTAGCCTCGGCGCGAGCAACCCGCCGACGTGGCCATGGAGCTGGACGGCGGCGCCGAGCAGCTCTCCGGCGAGGCCAGGTTGTCCTTGTCGCCGTTGACCAAGCCCCCGTCACCTGCGTCGAGTTCGCAGGCGCCGACATCGCCGTGGTGCAGCGGCTCGCCGGGCACGCGCAGGTGACGACGACGCAGCGCTACGATCGCCGGGGTGACGCCGATCGGGACGCGTGATGCTGCGCTCCTGGCGGTGCTCCGGGTCGCCGGCTTCCATCGCGCCGAACTGGCCGCGCTCGGGCTCGAGCCGTGAAAGGCCGCGGGGAGCCGCGGGGAGCCGTGAACTGCCGCGGCTCCCGTTCATGGCAAACGGCGGCCTTTCACGGCTTCGACGTAGGCGAGCCCACGTGCCGCCCGTCGATCTGGACGTTCCGTGTACAAGGCGAGCGGGCACACGAGGAGCCGATGCCAGTCAGTGTTACGAGGGACACCCGCGCAACTTTGGTGTCCCTTGCCAACCGCGAGTCGTTGGTTATGGTAGTGGGCGGCATCATTCGATTCCCTGATCGCTGGGACGGAACCGTGGCAAATCCTGATCGACTCAACGCGGCCACGATCCTCACCGCAGCCGTAGCAGATGGGGCGCTCCAGTTCTTGCGCAAGACGTTGCCCAAGGACCAGGTGGCCCCGTTCTTCGGCATGGTGGAGCGCGCCGTCGAGGGGCACCTCGAACGCCAGCGCCTCGCAGCCGAGCAAGGGGAACGCGAACAACGGGAACGCCAGCGCCTCGCACTTGAGGAGCGTCCGCCGATCTGCTACCCGCGTTCATGCCGTCCGTCGAACGGAGACCCCTCCGCCTGCGGGGCTTCTTCGCGGCAGTCGAGGCGCGCCGGGTAGGCGCCGATCGACGCGCGGCGCGACCGTCGCGTGCGGTGAGACGGTTGCAAGCGGCACCGGGCTTCTTCGAGAACGTGGAGCGTGAACTCGACCAATTGGGAGCCCGGCGAGCATGACGCCGATGGAGCTGGCCGCGCATATCGACCGGATCATCGTCGCCCCAATCGGCAAGCTCAACTTGGTCGAAGCCGCGGCTATGGTTCGTGCGGCGCTTCACCCTCCCGGGGCCCGCGCCCTCGGGTGGCCCCACGTGCGGCGCGGCATCGCCAACGAGGAGTGCGGAACCGACGGCGCCGCGTCGCCGGCCGGGGGCCCCGCGCTCCGGCGACTGTAGACGCGCCACCAGAACCTCCAGCCGAGCGCCAGGTTGCCCCCCAGCTACACGGCTCCCGCCAATTCGGTGAGCCCCCTCGGCCGCCGGTCGCTCTTGCGTCGGCGCGTGCAAAGGTGGCGCCGTGAGCGCCGAGGCTCACCCCCGCGGGGAAGACCTGTGCGCTCGCGCCGCCCTGCACCGCAGCAGGGCCGCCGACCTGCGCAAGCGGGCTGAGATCGAGGAAGCTTGGGCCGCCGAGCTCGACGGGGAGCTGAGAGCGGCCTCGTCGACGAGCGTCCATGGGCGCGACGGCGCGCCCGTGGACGTCCCCGAGAACGACGTCAGCCCCCCGCGGGGTCCGTCGCCCGCGGAGCAGCTCGGCGCGGGCGAGATCGAGATCCTGGGGGCCCGCGGTGCCGTCCACGATCGACGTCTACCTCGATCGCTGGACGGACTTCTTCGCCACGGATCCCTGCTGGTACACCATCGTCTGCGCTCTGAAGAAGCGAGTTGCGTCGGAACCGGATCCGACGACGCACCACGTCTTCTGCCGCCGCCTCGCCGCGGCAGTCGCCCCCATGTTCGTGGCCCCGAGCGGGGCCCCCCCGATCCAGTCATGGGGGCCTGCGCCACCATCGACGAGCTGGGACTACGCCACCGCCTGGGGGAAGTACCTCGCCACGCTCTTCGCCCAAGCACAGGCGGGGGGCAGCGCGACACACGGGCCGCCGAGCAGGGAGCAAGCGCCGGTGATCCCGCCGCCGCCTCTGTCCGAAGCGCCGCCACGCGCGCTCGATGCGGAGGCGCCCGCCATCGTGCCGACGGTGACGCCGTCGCCCGCAACCCCGTCAAAGCCCGCTCCCCCGCAACCCAGCGTCGCGGAGACAGCGGCGACGCCGTTGCCTGTGGCCTCAGTGCCGACGTTCGTCGCCGAGGCGAACACGGTCCCTCCCGTTCCGCCCGCTTCATCACCGCCTGCGGCTCAACCGCCACCCAGCGTGCCGTCGCCCGCAGCCCCATCTCCGCGAGGGGAGGCGCCCCCCGCGCCCTCATCACCGTCGGTCATGGCGCTGGCATCGGGGCCGGCGCCACCGTCCACGCGGGCAGAATACGCCGAAGTCTGGGGACAGTCCCTCGCCGCGCTCTTCAACGCACGACGGTCGGTGGGTAGCTCAACGGCCCAGTCGTCGGACCCAGACCGGGTGCTCGTGGTCCCGCCGGCGCCTCGCTTGCCCGGGGCCCCGCCAACCGCGAACGACGCGGAGGTGCCCACGCCGCCGATGTCCACCTCGTCTCCGACGGCGACGTCACAGCTCGCGACGCCGTCGCTTGTTGTCGAAGATGTGACCGCAGTGCCGGTGCCGGCGGCCCCGCTCGTCGCCGCTGCGCCCACACTCTCTCCACCTCCGCCGGCTCGATCACCGTCTGCGGGCTCGTCGCGTCTCGGAACGCCGCCCCCTGCGGCCCCGTGCACGCCCACCGCGTCATGTGTGCCGCCGCTCCGGGGATCATCACGACCGGAGCGGGCATCGCCCCCCGCGGCGTGCCGCACGTCCCGAGCGTCGTCGCCGGTTACTGCGAGTGCACCGCCCGCGCCGGTGGCCGCCTCCCATCCGCCGATCGAGCCCATCGACCGGCTCGCTGACGAAGTCGCCGCGAGGCTGGCAAGCCACGGGCGGCCGGGAGCGATCACCGCATCGGAGAGCTGGTACGACCAGGATACCGCGCCCATCGCTCGCCGCGCGTATCTGGACGCATGCCGCCGGGGCGAGCTACGCCAGCAGGAAGATCGGGAAGTCGGTCCTCGTGAGGCGCACCGACCTCGACGCCTGGATCGAAGGGCACGGAGGGCCCGAACGCGGCCCTGCGGAGGCCCCTCTGCCAGCCCCGCCGGAGCCAAGCATCGACGACCTCTTGCGGTCGGCCGGGATCGTTCTCCGGACCCCTGGGGCCAAGGCCGAGCGACAGGCGCGCAAAGTCGAAAGCACCGCGCCTCGGCGCCAATCCATCCTGCGCACCGAGTAGCCGGAGACGAGTCATGCAGGAGAAGGCGCGGGCGCGCGCATTGAGCTCCGGCGGGTCGACGCCGCCGGCGGGCTATGTGGGCGACATACGCGGGCGACCGCTCACAGCGATGGTCGCGAGCTCCGCGGGGGCGGCCGTAGCCGCCAACGCCATCGACTCGCTGGCGACGGTGCTGGTCCTCGGCGTCGCGCGGAAGAAGGGCCAGCCCATCCGCAGCGTCGAGGTGCTGAAGACGGGCAGCTGGATGACGCCGCTGGTGCTCTGCGGCGCTCGGCACGCTGGCGCTGACCTTCGCGTGCTGGCGCTGATCCCTCACGCGTCGGCGACGGGCTCGCGGCGCGTCTCGGGCTATCACTCGTCGGCGTAGGTCAAGAGATGGACCCAGGAGTTCGAGAGCGGTCGCGCGTCGAACGGGTCGACGGAGACCACGAGCCTGCGCCGGTTGCGCACCGTGGCGATCATGCCGACGCGGAGGTTGTTGGGGGGGCACACGTCGATGCCGGTGGTGAGGAGGTCGACTGTGACCGCGACGCGCGGCAGCGACTCGTTGCGAAAGTGGCGGATGCGCTCGAGCGGCTTGTCGGCCTTGCCGGCGATCTTCTGCACGGCGTCGTCGTCGACGCCGAGGTGCCTCTCCTTCAGGGCCGCCTTGAGCACGCGCGCGACCAGGTCGGCGTGGTCGTCGTCGACAAAGAAGACCAGCGTCTTCTCGAGCAGGCTGGGGTCGATGTGCTTCGCCACCTCGTGGCAGACGGCCTGGTTGAAGGGCTCGGTGATGACCCGCCGGTTGAACGCCTCGACCTCGATGGCCACGTCGTCGGGGAGGGTCTCCTTGTACAGCTCGCCCGTCCGCTGATCGATGACCTCCCGCTCCTCGCCCGCGCTCCAGTGGATGCCGTCGGCGGCCAGCCTGGGCCCACGGCCTCCCTTCAGCTCCTGCTCGATCGTCTCTCGATCGTGGCCGGTCCGTCCGTCATCTGTCGGCGCGCTCGCCGGCGAGAACGTGGCCACCGCGCACTCTTGGCGAGCCCGTCCCACCGGGGCAATGTGCTCTCGTCGCTCATCAGTCAACCTCGTTGGCAAGTGACGCAACGCTCGGCAAAGGACAACCACTGGTACCCGCCACGTGCCGGGTGCAGTTGGGGTCGCCCGGAGAACGAGCGGGGCAAAACACCTCCGATGATTCCCCGATGGCTTCCCGATGCTCTCCCCGATGCCCGCCCGATGGCTCCCCGAGGATCTGCCGGGTTTTCCCGATAGCTCCCCGATGCCCCTGGCGTCCCCGAGTTCCTGACCGCCAAGCGTCGCTCCGCCCTGCTTCCCGACCGTTGACGTCGTCATCGAAATCCCTCGCCGCTCACCGTCAACTTCGTTGGCAACCACCCCCTGGCAGGGCGGTCGTGCTGCGTCTCGCCATGCTGAACCAGTTGACGAAGGTAGGTGAGAGCGTCCTCGTCCCAGGGCGGCTCGCGACGTCCAAGGGCTCATGGCGTCAGCGCAAGAACAACCAGCGCGCACTGGCGTGGCGGCGGGTGACGGGCGTGCCAACACCGGCCACGTTCATGGGCGAGAGCCGAACGCGCCGGCGGTGCCCAGGGTGGGGGCATCGCTTGTTCAGAAAGAAGTCCGCCTTCCCGCCCGCGTCGCCCCATCGCTGGAGCCGCCGTCGCTCGAGTCGTCGGAGTCCCCTTTGGCTGTGCCACATTGGGCCGTCGGGCCCGCAGTGTGACCTGAACCGCAGAAGCCACAGGAGCCAGAAAAACCCACAAAAAACCAGGATCTCGCCAGGCTCAACGTGTGCGACGCAGCCGGCGTCGAGCGCGTCGAGCACGTCCAAGTCAACTCCGTCCACCTCGGCGGCACCGGGCTCGATATGGTGGCCCTCGACGTGGTGGTTCTCGATATAGCCGACATCGAGCGCGTCGAGCACACGGCGGGGATCGACGGCGCTCCGCGGGGCCTCCGGCTGCGGCGCCGTGCATCAGGTCGAGGGTCTCGATGACGCTGGCGATGGACCCGAAGAGGGAGTGCGGCAAAATGCGCCGGACTCCCGCCGGCCCCCCTGCCGGAGGCATCCCGGACCCCCGCCGGAGGCATCCCGGACCCCCGCCGGAGGCATCCCGGACCCCCGCCGGACCCCTCCCGGGTCATTTTTGGCGCGTTTTCCGGACGCCGCCGGCTTTTCCCAGGGTTTCTGCCAGACGGTCTCGGTGGTCGACGAGAGCGGTTCGGGCACGGTCTCGGTGGTCTCGTCTCAAGGACGCGGGGATGGACGACTGCCCGCTGGACGGCTGCGCAGAGCTCGAGCTCACCGGCCGACGCTGGGGGCCCGCCTGCGTCGAGGGGGCGGCCGCGTCGTCGCCGGGTCGAGCGCGTCGAGCTCGCCGGCGTTGGCGAACGTCGAGCCCGTCAAGCGGGTCGAGCTCGCCGGCGGCCCGCATCTGGGCCGGGTTCTCGGAGAGCGCCGTGACGCCCGTCACCACTTTGCCGACGGGGGCCGCAACGGCAGCGAACCAACTCCTGCAACTCGCGCAGGAGACGGCCACGGCGGTCGCTACGGCAGCGCTCGCCGCGACGATGGCGAGGATCGTCTGACGGTCCGGTCGCGCGCCGGGTTCGGAACGAGCGCCTCGGCATGCAACTGATCGAGGACGGCGAGCACACGAGCCCGTGTGGTAGGACGCGTCGGCAGCAGCCCATCGAGCACGCGCCGGGCGGTGATGCGGTGGACCCGCGCAAATCGCGCGACTCTGGCCACCATCCCCCGGCTCGCGCGCGTCCGATCCGCCATTCGTCGATCCTGCACCGAAGATCGGAAAGGGTCTAGCGTCAGACGCCGCGCTCTGTCGATCTTCCTAGGATCTTCGGACGTTCCTCGCCGATAAGTGGAATCGATAGGGGGCTAAGGCGTTGCGCGGTGCGCGGGCTGCGGCGCAGGCTCGGGGGTATGGCCGACGAGCGGATGCCTGCACTCCTGATCGACTCGGAAGACAACTGTTCCGACGGCAGGCGCCTCCGGCTGGTGAGCGACGCCGATGCCAGCGCACCGGCGGCCCCTCTCCATTCCGGGCCCGCGCCCACAGGGCCGGCGCATCCCTCGGTGCGCGTGCCCAGCATCGCCCCTGCGCATCTCTCGGTGGTCGTGCCAGGCATCGGCGTGGCGCACCCCGGCCACGTCGGCGCCGCCACGAGCTCTCTGCTGCAGCCCATCCTCAGCCGAACCCTCCAGTCCCCTGGGGTGGACCCCAAGCTCGCCGCGGTAGCCCGGCAGGCCCAGGCCGACCCTACCTGCTACGGCGCCGACTTCCTGATCCACGCCCATGCCCCGCACCGCTACGCGGAGCTCGCGCGGGCTCGGTGCCTGCCCTCGCAGGTGTGGGCGGAGCACGAGGGCCGTGGTCGCCTCGCCGAGCACCTCCGCGACGTCCACGGGCCGCTCGGCGAGGTGCTCGTGCGCGACCACGGGCACCGCCCCCTCGGGGAGCGCGCGCTCATCGGGCTCGCCGCCAGCGCCGGGGCCCACGAGGACGTCGCGCGGGCGCTCGAGGCGTTCCGCGTGCCGCCGGGCTTCCCGGTGCGCGCATCGTTCTCCCGCGTGATGCGCGGCATCCCCCAGCCGGAGATCGCCCGGACCGCCAGCGTCTTCATGGTTCCGGGCATCGGCCGGAGCACGTGATCCACGAGTTCCGCGGCATCCGCGAGCGGCTCACCCGATCCACGCCGCAGGCGGCCCACTTTCTGCGTACGATCTCGAGTAGCGCGCGGCGCCTTCCGGTGTGGCCACAGCCCCGAGCAAGTCGCACAACTCCGTCGCGCGCCAACATGGAGGCTCGCCTCGAGGCCGCTATGGCCGCCCTCCAGCGCTACGTCGAGTGGGAGCACGCACACTTGGAGAGCGCGCAGACGCCCCTCCAGGAGCCCGAGAGCGTGATGGCTGAGACGGGCGCGGCCGCGCTGGTTGCACCGGACGAGGTGTGCCCCCGCCCGCGTGGCGACGTCCTCCAGAAGCGCTGGTTGATGCGCAAGGCGAGCGGCTGGGCCGGACCGTGCTGGCGGAGGCGGTGCTGGCGGAGGCGCGCCGGCGCGGT
Organism: uncultured delta proteobacterium; assembly: GCA_963827955.1. Lineage (GTDB taxonomy): Bacteria > Myxococcota_A > Polyangia > Polyangiales > Polyangiaceae > CAWHDJ01. Next base: position 68,894 of record CAWHDJ010000022.1, read on the forward strand.
CTTCGAGCGAGGGTGGGTCCGCTCCCGCCGCCCGCCGAGGAGCCAGGTAGCGCCGCCCCTCAACCTTGAAGAGGCGGGCGCGGTGTGCGCTTTCGGCGACCCTCGGCCGCCGGTCGCTCTTGCGACAGCGCGTGCAGAGGTAGCGCCGTGAGCGCCGAGGCTCACCCCCGCGGGGAAGACCTGCGCGCTCGCGCCGCCCTGCACCGCAGCAGGGCCACCGACCTGCGCAAGCGGGCTGAGATCGAGGAAGCTTGGGCCGCCGAGCTGGACGGGGAGGTGAGAGCGGCCTCGTCGACGAGCGACCATGGGCGCGACGGCGCGCCCGTGGACGTCCCCAACAACGACGTCAGCCCCCCGCAGGCTCCGCCGCCCGCGGAGCAGCTCGGCGCGGGCGAGATCAAATCCTGGGGGCCCGCGGTGCCGTCCACGATCGACGTCTACCTCGATCGCTGGACGGATTACTTCGCCACGGAGCCCTGCTGGTACAACATTGTCTGCGCTCTGAAGAAGCGAGTTGAGTCGGAACCGGATCCGACGACGCACCACGTCTTCTGCCGCCGCCTCGCCGCGGCAGTCGCCCCCATGTTCGTGGCCCCAAGCGGGGCCCCCCCGATCCAGTCATGGGGGCCCGCGCCACCATCGACGAGCGGGGACTACGCCACCACCTGGGGGAAGTACATCGCCGCGCTCTTCGCCCAAGCACGAGCGGGCGGCAGCGCGACACACGGGCCGCCGAGCAGCAAGCAAGTGCCGGTGATCCCCCCAGGTCTCAGGATAGTTGTCGCCTCCCCTTGAACGACTGAGGTCGCTTGGTGGAGTTGGAGAGGTAGCAACGGGGCGAGCCCAAGGACTCGCATGGCACGATCGTATTCCCCCACCTTCCGGAGAAAGATGGTTCAACGGCTCGTCGGCCCCAAGGCCGTGCCCGCCAACCGGCTCGCGCAAGAGGTCGGCATTCATCAGTCCACCCTGTCGCGATGGCTGCGCGACGCGCTACATCCGGACATGGGTACCTCGAACGGCGCCGAACAGAACCCGCCGGCGAGCGCGTCGACGAAGATGACCGCTGCGGGAAAGAAGTCGGCAGACGACAAGGTGCGGCTCGTGTTCGCGGCGGAAGCTCTCGCTGCGGAGGGCCTCGGCGCGCTCCTGCGACGCGAGGGCGTCCATGACGCCGAGCTCGAAGCGTGGCGCACGGCCGTCAAGACCGCGGCCGTGGCAGCGCTGAACGGAACGGCCACGAACACTGCTCCCGTGCGTTCTGCCGAGCGCAAACGCATTCTCGAACTCGAGCGCGAGCTCCGGCGCAAGGACAAGGCCCTGGCCGAAGCCGCCGCGCTGCTCATCCTCGAAAAAAAACTTCAGGCCATCTGGGGGGACGGGGACGACGACATGGACACGAGGAGCGGCGGATGATCCTCGAACTGATCGACGAGGCCGTCGCGGCGGGCGCCCGCGAGCACGCTGCGTGCGCGCTCTTCGGCCTCAGCTCGCGCGCGCTCCAGCGCTGGCGCGCCGCGGACATCGGCGACGATCGCCGGTACGGCCCGAAGACCAGTCCCAGCAACCGCCTGACCGATCGCGAGCACCAGCGGGTGCTCGCAACGCTCAACGCGCCGGCCTACCGAGACCTCTCGCCCAGACAGATCGTCCCGCGTCTTGCAGACCAGGGGCGGTACATCGCGTCGGAGTCGACGATGTACCGCATCCTGCGGAGCGAGGGTCAACTGGCGCATCGGGGCCGCGCGAAGTCGCCGGTCACGCGCACCGTCGAGGAGCACGTCGCGACGGCGCCCAACCAGGTCTGGAGCTGGGACATCACCTACCTCCAGACCACGATCAAGGGCCGGTTCTTCTACCTGTACCTGATGATCGACATCTACAGCCGCCGCATCATGGGCTGGGCCGTGCACGAGGAGGAGACGGCGGAGCTCGCGTCGACGCTCATGCGCGCGACGTGCGCGGACAACGACCTTGACCCGGCGGGCATCGTGCTCCATTCGGACAACGGCGGCCCGATGCGCGGCGCCACCATGCTCGCCACCTTGCAGTGGCTCGGCGTGGTCCCTTCGTACAGTCGACCCCGCGTCAGCAACGACAACCCCTTCTCGGAGGCCCTGTTCCGCACGTTGAAGTACCAGACCAACCTCCCCTACAAGCCCTTCGCTACGCTCGACGAGGCCCGGGGGTGGGTCGCACGCTTCGTCCACTGGTACAACCAGGAGCACCATCACAGCGCGCTGCGCTTCGTCACGCCTGACGACCGACACTTCGGTCGCGAGGCGGCGATCCTCGCCGAGCGCCGTCGCGTCTACGAGCGGGCTCGCCATCGCCGCCCGGACCGCTGGTCCGGCGCGACGCGCAATTGGACGCCGACCGGACCCGTCTACCTCAACCCGCAGCAGCCGGTCGACTCCAACGCCGCCCGGAGAAAGAAGAAGCCGCCCGCCCGCTGATCACGTCGATGCGACAACTATCCTGACACTGACCGATCCCGCCGCCTCTGTCCAAAGCGCCGCCACGCGCGCTCGATGCGGAGGCGCTCGCCATCCTGCCGACGGTGACGCCGTCGCCCGCAACCCCGTCAAAGCCCGCTCCCCCGCAACCCAGCGGCGCGGAGGCAGCGGCGACGCCGTTGCCCGTGGCCTCAGTGCCGACGATCGTCGCCGAGGCGAACATGGTCCCTCCCGTTCCGCCGGCTTCATCACCGCTTGCGGCTCAACCGCCGCCCGGCGTGCCGTCGCCCGCGGCCCCATCTCCGCGAGGGGAGGCGCCCCCGCGCCCTCATCGCCGTCGCTCATGGCGCTGGCATCTGGGATGGCATCGCGCCGCCCACCGGCCCCCGAGTGCCCTCGTGGACGCGCTTGCTGATGCCGTAGCTGCGAGGCTAGCTGGCCAGGGGCAGGTTGGAGCCGGCACCGACGGCTGGTACGATCAAGATTCCGCGCCCATCGCGCGCCGCGCGTACCTCGACGCATGTCGGAAGGGAGAGCTACGCAAAAAGCGGATCGGGAAGTCCGTCCTCGTGAAGCGCGCCGACTTCGACGCATGGATCGAGGCGCACGGCGGACCCGAGCGCCGGCCTGCTGAGGCTCCTCCGCCGGCCCCGGCGGAGCCAACCACGGACGACCTGCTGCGGTCCGCCGGGATTGTTCTTCGCGCGCCCACCGGGCCGCCCGCTGGCAAGGTCAAGCCGCCCGTCACCACACCCCAGCGTCGAGGCGCCCGACGGCCGAAATAGCGCTATTCGCCGCCCTCGCGCGTTCGGTGTGCGCGCAGGCAGTGGTTCAGGCTTTAGCTCGGGCGTCGATGTCGGCGAGGGGCTTGGTGTCCGCGCGTGCGTGCGCAATCTGCAACACCAGCGCACGCTTCGCTTCAGCGAGCAGACGCCGCGCTTCCGCGCGACCGAGGCGCCGCCGATCGACTATCCGCATTCGGGTCCGGCCGACCGACCCGGCGACGGACTGGGAGGTCGAGCTCTTCGAGCTGACGGGCCGCCGCGGCCTGCCAGTCTTCACCCGAGCGCGAGTCGGCCGCGATACCTCGCCCGACGACGCATCGGGGCCATCGAAAGCGGACGCGGCGGCGGGCGGCGAGCCGCTGCCGGGCGCCTTCGGCCTCGCTTTCTCGACCTCGGTGTCGGTAGGCCATCGTCCTGCCGGCGCTGACCGTCACACCAGCGATGGCCATCCCCAGGCGGCGCCCCTCCATCACGCCTGCGATGGCCATCGCGAATCCCGACCGCTGCCGCGCACCCGCGCGATGGCCATCAGCCAGCCAGCTCAAGGCGCCATCAGCCAGCTTGAGCGGCAACAGCTTCCCGCTGCACGACGAAGGCGTCATCCGCGACGGCAGCGACCTTGGAGGCGGCGGCGATGGTGCGGGCGCGCTCGAGCTCGGCGAGGGGGTCGGGCCCGTGGGGGAGGAGAAGGAGGGGGCGGCGGGGGTCACGGTTCTGGCTTCCGGTAATCGAACATTCTCGACAGCTGTCGCCTGCGTCATTTGATGCGACGCGGCAGCGGAGCCCGTCCACGTGTGATTTCAACAACTTGAAGAGATTCGGCGAGTCGACATGGCGAAATTTGCACGTCGCTAGTTCCCTAGATGACCTCGAACTCAGCCAGGAGTCCCGCATGACGGCCGTCCAAGACCCCAAGCCCCACCACCTGCTCGTCGCCATCGTCACCACCGCCGGGTCGTTCCCGGCGGAGGGCTTCGATGAGGTGCCCGACAACCAGCCGATCAAGGTCGAGCTCGAGAGCGCGGCGAAGCAGCTCAAGATCACCAACACCAGCGCCTGGATCGCGACGGTCGGCGGTCGCGAGCTCAATGTTGACCAGAGCTACGCCGCGAACCAGCTCGCTGGGAAGGTCGACATCAACTACGGCCCGCGCGAGACCGGTGGCGGAGGCCGCCGCTGGTGAACGCGCTCGGTGCGAAGGCGCTGTTCGACGCCGCCGTGGAGCTACTCGACGCGCGCGTGCTCGCGAGCCGGGGGTGGGTGATGCACGATCGCGCGTTCCCGTCGCTCGACTTGTCGTTCCGCGATCCGGCGCGGCAGGAGCTCCGGCTCCGGCTCGGTTGCAACGACTGGAACGACTCCCCGCCGTCTGTCAACCTGCTCGCGCCCGACGGCAGCTTCCTCACGGCGCTGCCCACGATGCGTCCCGGCTCGGGCTCCACGATCTTCAACGGCGGCGCGCATCCGCGGACCGGGCGACCGTTCGTCTGCATGATCGGGATCTGCGAGTATCACGATCACTCGAGCCACAAAGACGATCTCTGGTCGAACTACAAAGGGCAAGACGGCTACACGCTCGGCAACATCATCGAGCGGCTGTGGAACGGCTGGTGGAGGTTCTGGCCATGAGCGCGCTCGAGATCACCGGCGCGGCGGTCGCAGAGACGGTCGAGCGCCTGCGCGCGTCGAACACGCGCGAGCGCGTGGTGCTCTGGCTCGGCCGTCGGCAAGACGACATCGTTCGCATCCATGAGGTGTTCCTGCCGATGCAGGAGACCGCGGCCGACTATTTCCGGATCCCGCGCGAAGGCATGGAGGAGCTGTTGGCTCACATGCGGCCGAAACGACTGATGGTCGCAGCGCAGGTTCACACGCACCCCGAGGAAGCCTTTCACTCGCCCGCCGACGATCGTTGGGCGATCGTTCGCCACCAGGGCGCGCTCTCGCTCGTAGTGCCCCGCTTCTGCCAGACCACATCGGCGGCGACGTTCGTACAGGACGCGCTCGTCTACGAGCTCGACAAAAGCGACCGATTCGTCCATGTCCACGCGACCGCCGCGTACAAGGTGATCGCGTGACGACGGCCCGCGAGGAGAACGCGCGCACGCTCGCGACGGCAATCGGGCGGACGGAAGGCGAGGCCGAGCGCCTGCTCGACACCGCGGTCCTGATTACGCATGCGCCCGACGGCGAGCGGTTGGCCGGCTACGTCGAGGCACTCCTCGCGAGGACGCTCATGCGCGTGCTGCGCGAGCCCGATGTGCGGGTCCTGCCGGCACTGGAGGTCATCGTCGGGGTCGCATCGCCGCGCACCCGCGCGCCGGCGATCACGGTCGGCGTCGACGGGTTTGCGCTCAACGTCCGCGACGGCGCGACGACCGAGCTCGGCGGTCGGTCGCGCGCGGTCGTCGAGCTCGTCGCCGCTTGCTACGCGGCGGCAGCCGCCGTGCATCGGGCCATCGATGCCGAATTTCCAGTGCCGCTGCGCCTGCCGATCGCGATCGATCTCGCGCAGTTGTACGGCGCGGCGATCGTGCGCGTCGACGAACGGATTGACCTCGAAACGTGTCTCATGGCGGGCGCCGGTGCGATAGGCAACGCCGTCGTGCTCGGCTTCTCTGCGCTCAACGTTCACGGCGAGCTGCACGTCTGCGATCCCGACCATGCGAGTGACGGCAACCTGAACCGCTGCTGGTGGTTCGACCGCGAGGATCTCGACAAACCCAAGGCCGAGCGACTGGTCCTCCGCGCGCAGCCCGCCCTTTCCGACCTCTGCTTGATCCCGCACACGTCGACGCTCAGGGAGGTGATCAGGGCCGCCGGCGAGGTTCCGCCATCGATGTTGGTGGTTGCGGTCGATAGCCGCCGCGCGCGCCGGAACTTGCAGAACGAGATGCCGCGGCGCGTGTTCGACGCGTCTACCACCGGGATCACAGACATCGTGCTCCACTTCAACGAGAGCCCCCTCGAGCACGCGTGCATGTCTTGCATCTACCACGAGGCGCCGGACGAGGCCGCACACGAAGGGCACGTCGCCGGCGCGCTCGGCGTCGACCTGGCCGCCGTGCGAACCAACTTCGTCTCGCCCGACGCGGCGCGCGCGATCGCGCGCAAGTATCCCGACCTCGACCCAGCTCGCCTGGAGGGGCTCGCCTACGATTCCCTTTTCAAGGAGCTCTGCGGCAAGGGCGAGCTGAAGAGCAGCAGGGCGGAGCGCGTGCTCGCGCCCTTCGCGTTCGTGTCCGTGCTGGCCGGGGTGATGCTCGCGATCGAGATCGCGATTCGCACGCGCCCGGGCGCGCGCACCTCCACGTACAACTATTGGCGCATCAGCCCATGGGGAGCACCGATCGATCGCATGCGCGAGCTGCGGTCGAAGCGGGCAGACTGCGAGTTCTGCGGTAGCGAGATCTTGCAATCTGTCGTGAAGCGCCTATGGGTGTAAGCGTGGGCTCCAAGAAGGTCGGCGTGGTCGCCACGATGACGCCGGTGACCGACATCACGGACCGGAAGCAGCTCGACGCGCTTGCGAAGCGCCTGCTCGCCTTCGCGCGCCGCTACGCGCGCATCCAGACTTGGTGGCTCGGCGAAGCAGGCGCGCTCGCGAAGGGCAACACGGTCGAGGACGTGGTCGGGAAGGCGCTGATCTCGCTGTTCGGCGCGCTCGAACCGGAGGCCTACAGCAAGGCCGGGAAGCGCCGCTGGGATCCCGTCAAGTACCCCGAGCCTTGGGTGTACCTGATGCTGTTCGTCAAGACCGAGCTACGGAACTTGTCCGTCTCGAGCGATAACCAGTTGTGCGACCGCGATGTCGACGACGAGGCGCTGATCACTACCGAGACACCCGAGGCGCTGTTGCTGGATGCCCTGGTCGACGTCGACCACGAGCAGCGTGTGCAGAGGTTGTACTTGCTGCTGATCGACGAGATGGGCAACGATGCCGACCTCTTGAAGCTCCACGACTGCATCATCAACGAGGACATCCGGAAGCCCAAGCAACTGGCGGAGCGCCTCTGCATGTCCGTCGGGGCCATCAACAATTTGAAGAAGCGCATGTCAAGCGCCGCCAAGCGGGCACTTGCTCGTCTCGAGAAGGGGCGAACCAATGATTAAGCAAGACAAGGACGAGGCAAAGCGCATCCTCGCTCTGCTTGTAGACGCGGCCGAGCACGAGCAAACCGCGGAGGATGCCGAGGAAGAGCTGACCGCCGATGGTGTGAATGTCACCGCGTTCCTAGCGCGCGTGCGCAACGCGGTGGAGCAGAAGCAGAAGGAGGAACGTCTCGCGTGGCGCAAGGACGCGCGCCGCAACGCCAGCGAGTTCGCTCAGACACAGGACATGTCGGCGAGATATGCCGAGATGACACAAGCCGATCTCGCGGCTGAAGCACAGAAGTACGCGAACGAACTCCACTTCAAGAACCTCGAGGAAGCCACCGACGACGACCTCCGCACGCAGCTCGCCGATCGTGCGCGGCTGGTGGAGCTTTGGGAAGAAGAGATCGTCGTGGATGATCCGGGCCAGCTCGCGCGGGCCGCTGCTCGCCGCGAGCTCCAGTCGCTCCACATCGAGGCGATCGACGAGATCGACGTGGAGGACATCGCGGCGTTCCATCGGCTGTTCGTCGTCGAAGGCGAACTCGACGGCGCGGAAGGGCGGTCGGTGACGCACGCCGGTGCCGGCATCATTCGGATACGGACTCGGATCGCGCAGATCGAGCGCCGGCGGTTCATCATCGCGCACGAGATCGGGCACTGCATTCTCCACAAGACAGGCAGCGTGAAGCCGTGCTCGGAAGGCGACCTGTTCCGCTACGAGGAAGGAAGTAGGGAAGCCGAAGCCAACTGGTTCGCGTCGGAGCTATTGATGCCGGGACTCTTGTTCGGTCCTCGCTGCGACACGCCCGCGCCGAGCTTCGCCGCCGTGAAAGGCGTCGCCCGCGTGTTCCGCACGACGTTGACGGCGACGAGCATCCGCTTCGCGCAGTTGACGTCCGAGCGCTGCGCGGTGGTCTGGTCCGAGGCGGGAAAGGTGAAGTGGGCTGTTCGCTCGCCAGATTTTCCAGGGTGGGTTGAGCGCGGTCGGGTGCTGAGCCACCACTCACATGCAGCCGACGTGTTCGCGAACAAGCCGGTGCCCAAGGGTTTTCAGCCTGTCCCGCAGAATGCGTGGCTCGATCGCCGTGTGCTCAACGGACGCGATCTCATGAAGAAGGAGACGCTGCCGTTCGGAAACCTGGGTGCGGCGCTTTCGATGCTCTGGCTGCCCTCGGAACGCGACGAGGAGGATCGTGCCGATGATGACGACGACGATGACCCGCGGTGGCGTCGATGATGCATGCTGAATCGCGCCCGAGACCCGGCCGCCCTCGTCGGGCCTGGTCGAGCGCAGCTGCACCCGCTCGTCGAGCTCGTAGTGGCCTGGGCGTCGAGTTCGTGGTCGAGCGCGTCGAGGGGCGAGGTCCACAGCGGCCGCGCCGCTCGAACGCAAGTACGTGCTCCAGTTCGACCAGCTCTGCAACGTGGTCGCGCAGGGCATCTCCAATTATCAGGGCCTCGAGGGGCGGCTCCGCGACCTTGAACGGATCCGCGACTTCTTCGCCGGGCTGCCTTGGCGGCCGGTCACGCTCCCGCTCAACGTCGCCGTGGTGGCGAGTGACGGCTGCCACGGTTCACGAGGCGTAATCTCGCGTGCTCGGGGGGGCAGTCAAAGAGGTTGACCGGGGCGCTGCAAGCCCACGGCGCGGGGGCGCGCCCTTGGCCTCCCCCTGCGCTTCGGCGATCGCCGCTCCGGCCAGCTCCCGCGCTGGCTCGACGTGGGCCATGGCGAGAGCCGCCGCGGACACCCTCTGGTGGGTGCACACAGCCAGATGGAAGTGCTTTTTTTGGTCACATTTGACGCTAACTAACCAAAGGGAAATCAATCATGACGAAAGAGTTCGACAATGCCGAGAGCAATGCCGCCGAGGCCGACACGAAATCAAGGAGCTCGAAGCCGGCAAGCCACCGAGGACCAGCGCCTCGCCAGGGTCGCCGCCGCCGAGGCTGACGCCAAAATCAAGGGCCTCGAAGCCGGCAGGACCGAAGCCGACGCGAAGGTCAAGGGCCTCGAA
>CAWHDJ010000023.1:0-622151 GCA_963827955.1 uncultured delta proteobacterium
GCAGCGGGGCTTCTAGAATCGCAGCTCGCGCTCGCCCCCCAAGCAGATGGCGGGTCGGCGATCAGGGGCCCCATCGACCCCGCCGATGCTGGCCGGATGGTTCCGCCAGCCGCTGGGGGCCTCCCGTGAGCGCCAGGCTCGTGGCATGCTCGAGTGCGTGGCGAGCCGGGGGACCTCGAAGCGTTTGGTCGCGTTCGTCCGCGAACACTGCAATCGGGTGCGAACGCGCGGCAGCACCACGACCCCTCGACACCCTCGTCCCCGACCGGTCCTCCCCCACGGCGTTGAGGATGCCGCCTCGGCCCGTACGATGCGAGCCGGTTATCTACTTCCGGCGATGGCGCCTGGTTTGGGATGGGAGCCTCCGGGCCGGCGCGGAGCGCCTCGCCCTCCACGTCGAGGATCCTGTTGGCGAGCGCATGGGCGATCACCGCGTCGGCTTCCTCGTTCGAGGCTCCAGCGCGCGCAGCATGCCCAGCGCATTTGCGCGTGGGGTCGGCCCCATAACCCGGAGCGCGGCCGCCGCCCCGTCACCGAAGAGCGCCGTGATGGTGGGGTTGGGCCGGCTCGTGTTGCCCGACAGGCAGTGCAGCGTACAGAGCTCGATGACGGTCCGAAGACGTAGCCGGGCGCGGTAGGTCGTTCCGGGCGCGGGCGAGCAGCGGCGGCGATCACAGCCTCGGGACGCTGCGCGCGTGCGCCTGGTAGGTCGTCAGGTGGCGTCCACCGAGCCCACGGGCACGCGGCGCTCAAGCCGACAAGCGCCTGGCGCCGCGCGACGCACCCTCGCGGTGGCTCGGGCGCGGTTCGATGCCCTCGTCGCGCAGGCCTCCGTCGGCGCGCCCTGGGCTCGCTGCGAGAGCGTCCCGCGCTCGTAGCGCCTCTCGATTCCCGCCTCAGCTATTCCACTCCCCATCGTCGGGCGCCTCGCGGTGCCCTCCCATCCGCAGCGTCCGCTCACGCACCCGACCGTTGTGCACGGAGTCCGCGGGTCGCCCCGAGCGAGCATCGTGTTGACCGTCGCTTGCGAGTGCCAGTGCGCTCGAGCTTTTCAACCGCAGCCATTCGTCGGTTGGATCTCGATGTGGAGGTCGGTGGTCGTCTCCTTCACGAGCATGAGGAACGGGTCGCCCGTGCCGTCACGGTCGACCTCAAGGGCGAGATGAAGCTCGTTCAGCACGCGTCCTACCTCGTGTCCGACCCTCTGCGCGATCTGCTCCGCCTCCTGGCGGTACATCCGTTCGACGTTGGCTACGGTGTGGCGGAGCCGGATGGTATCGCGCACGGCGCGCGTGGGAACGCGCGTACTGGTGTAGCCGCCCAAGTACGGGTAGTAGTTGACCCCGTCGGGCCCCTGCCAAAGCGCCTGAATGCCGTTGGTCCGCAGTTGCTTCCGGTCGTCGGGGGACAGGACCACGCCGCCCAGCAAGCGACTAGGGAGGAGCAAGTGGGGCCAGTTGCGGCGCACGATCTCGATGAGGCTGTCCTGTTCCCAGGGGCGCGGCGCATGCCCCCCGTGAAGCATGACGTCGACAAAGTAGAGCGTGTCCACGGTGCCGCGGACGAAGAGGACGGGGCCGCTGCGCTCGGTGAATTCCTGCCCCTGCACCCGCCGCCCAAGGTGCAGGTGGTAGATGCCCCAATCGGCGAGCAGCATGTCCTGCTTCTCGGGATCGCTGGCAGCCTTGATCCACTTGTTTAGGCGTGGGTTCAGATCCTCGCCCGCAAGTGCCTCGACCTCGACCGTCTGGAGCCCGAGCACCACATCGCCAGACAGGGCGGCCATCTTCGCCCGCAGCTCCGTCGACCACTCGACGCGGCGGGGCGCAGGCGCGATGCGCCGGAGCACGCCCGAGAAGTAGGCGACGCCCAGCGCTTGAACGTCGTCCCGTGCGGGCAGCGTCCAGTGGAGGTGGAGCATCGTCGTGCGCAGCCATCGGCGCAGGTCCTCCGAGAAGTCTGCGTGCACCACAGGTCCCGTCACAGTTGCGTCAACTTCCAGCATGTCGCGGCGCCAAGCAAGGGTCGAGCCATCCACTGGCGTCGCTGTGCGGCGCGCTGCGCTGAGCGGCCAGGCTAGATCCGTGTATCCGATTGGATAGAAGCGAGCCCTGCGCGCTGCTTCCAAACGGGTTCCCGTCGGTGGATCGACCCTTGCATGGCGCGGCGGCATGCTGCACGTTGACGCGACTGTGACCGGACCTGTGGTACACGCAAACTTCGCCGAGGATCTGCGCCTCTGGCTCCATGAGACGATGACCCGCCTCGGCTGGGAACTGCCGGACAAGGACGTCTTCGAGGCAGCGGGCGTCAAGAATGAGTTGCAGAGGCTGAGCATCGCCTACGTGTCGGGCATGCTGCGTCGGATCAAGCCTGCGCCTCGCCGCGTCGAATGGTCGACGGATCTGCGGGCGAAGATGGCCGCGCTGTCCGAGGACGCGGTGCTCGGAGTGCAGACCATCGTGGAAGAGTCACTGGCCGGTGAGGACTTGAACGTGCGCCTCAGCACGCGGATCAACGCACCCGCCGACCCTGACAAGCTCGACATGCTGCTCGCCGACTGGGGCATCTACCATCTGCACCTCGGGCGGCGGGTTCCCGGGCGGCCCTTCGCGAAGCGCGGCGACCTCCTCCTGTTTCTGCGCGTTGACGCAGATGCGCTCTACCTCATCGACGTCTTGCCCCACGGCGTATGGGAAGAGGACTGCCTCATGCTGATCGTGTGGCGCAACTGGCGCCACCTGCTGACCCCCACCCTCATCCCCGGCGGTGTGCCCCCGACCCCGGCGGAACGCAAGCAAGCGCGGGCCGCGGGCGTTCAAGAACTCTGGCAGGGCCCGGACAGGGTCAACTACTTCCCCTACCTGGGTGGTTACTCGACCGCGCGCTTCAGTACCCAAGCGGTCCATGAATCCGACCGGCTTCGGGATCGGGTACGTCAGGTCGAACGAATCTGCCGAGCAGAAGCAGGAGACATCGCGCGAAAGGTGGGGCACGCGGCAGGACGCACCCTGGGCGAGCTTCATCTCTCGCTCCGGATCAATCCCGACGGGACGGGCAACCCGTTCCGGCATCTCGTGGAGGAGACCACCACCAAGGTCCTCTTCCACGCGACGTAGCGACGATCGCGCCACCGCGAGTTAGCGACGTTGAAGCGAACGCGTTGCTCGGTCATCGCTCAGGAGGTTCATGGGGAGCTCCTCCGCGCACCCGAGGTCGAGAAGCCGATGACCGGAGCGCTCGCACGCTCGAAGCCCGTGACGGACGGCGCGGGAACGGCCCGACGGCGGCTCTTCGCGACGCGGTTCCGCGCCGGCTGGGGTTCTCACAGGTGCGGGGCTTCGCGCGTTGCCGCGACGGCCAGCTCGATCTCGTGCGACGAGCTCGACGCTCCCGGGCGCCCGGCCGAGCGCCTCTCCAGCTCGGCGCGGACGTCCGCGGCGAGGCTGACGGTGTGAGGGCGGCGACGGCGCCCCGGCGTTCTGACCTGGGGCGTCCACGGGATCGCCACGGGCGGCATCGTGGCGCGCACCACCAGTTCGATCTGGTGCGACGCGTTCGGACGCCGGCTTCCATCTCGCTGGCGGAGCTCCTCCCAGAACCTCGTCCGAGAGGGTGAGGTTGCACGGGCTGGCCCCGTCATCGGCGGTGCTGCCGTTCGGGGCCAAGTTGCCCCTGACAGTCGTAGCCATCGTCTCCTCCTGACACCGACGGCCCGGGGCCACAAGCCTACCGCGGGTCGAGCCCGACGGTGGAGCACGGCGATCCGCGGCGATGATAGCCGTGGCAGCGCTCGCAGGGCTCCCCCAAGAGGCACGAGGCGCACACGAAGTAAGCCTCGCGCGCGGCGTCTGCGGCGCGCGCCTCCGCTCCGGCTCTCGGCCGCTCGTTCTCGCAGACGCCGCAGTAGATGAACCCCGGGCGGGGCTCCCAGCGCACGAAGCGGACGAGGCCGCTCTCTTCGATGACGCGGAGGAGCGCCGCACGCGCCGCTTCCAGCGTCGCCACGTGCCTGACCTCCCACACCTCCCACCACTCGGCCTCATCCGCCACCGGGTACTGTCCCGTGTACCTCTCGACGCGGTGGTCGGGGCGGTGCAGGTAGCTGGGCTCATGCCACCGGGGCCTGTCCCCGGTGGGTCGGACGCGAAGACGGTGGACGGGGGCGGCCTTCGAGGCGGCGGTCTCCGTGCCCACGAGCATCGCGCCCGTCAGGGCCACCATCGCGTTCGCGGCCTGCTGGGCGAAGAAGGCGGCCTGGCAGCCAAGGCACAGGTTCGCCGGGTCGTACCCGTGGAACGGTCGCACGCTCCACCCGAAGCGCTTCTCAATCGCGGAGGGCTCGCGCGCGCGTTCCCTGTCGAGGCAGGTCGGCTGCCCCAAGTGGCCGTACTCGCGGCAGGGCACCAGCCCCGAGGCCAGGAGAGTCGCAGCCAAGGAGCACGTCTCGTCGGTCAGCGCTTGGCGATCCTCGTGGTCGCTAATGCCGTCCCCCTCTTGCTCTTGGTCCTTCCGATGACAACGGACAGGACCCGGACCGTGTCCGTGGTGGTCTCGCGACCGAAGACGCTCGCGGGCATGCCCCCTCCCGCCAGCAGCGTGTCGATGATTTCCTTCGCCTCGTCTCGATCGCCCTCGACCTCGAAGACGACCGCCACCTGTCTCACCTGGACCTTCGTCCCGTTGCTTCTCGCCACGGCGTTCCGCACCTTCTCGGCGCGCCCATTCGGCGCCCGGCACGGCCCGCCTTCCCCGCGCGGGGAAGGTGGGCCGGACCGGGTCATCGAGGGGCCGGCTCGCTCCCACCGCGGGGCGGCTCGTGGTCCGCGTCTACATGGAGCACCTTCCCGTAGCACGCGAGCAGGTTGGAGAGGCGGCGCGCGAACGTGCTGCCCCGTTGGTGAAGGGGCGCGCCTTCGCAGCGGAGGACGGTATTCCCGCACGCGCCCTGGTGAAGCTCGTGGGTGTCGCCGGGGTGCAAGCTGGCGATGGCGGTCAGGTCCGTGGGGTGCAGGGGCCAGTCGCGATTCGCCGCGAGCAACTCGGCCAGGGTAAACGGCGCGCGCGCCTCCTCGGTCGTGAACCTGCCGGGCGCGAGGGCCTCCGCGAATACGGGCGGCATGCCGAGACGCTGCACGGTCTCGGGCATCGTGGAGGGGTGGTCCCAGCAGGAGAGGAGGATCACGCCCTCCGCCGTCGTAAGCTGCTGGGCGTTCACGGCGCGCGCGACGGTCTCCATAAGCAGCTCCCGGTGCAGGAACTGCGGCCGGAAGCCGACGAAGCACGACGCGAGACGCGAGCGGCGCGCCGCGAGGGCCGTCACCCCCGCCGCGGAGAGGCACCACGCCGCCCTGGCGCCGGCCGGTTCGAGCAGGCCGGCGTCGATGCACCGCCGGAGATGGGGCGCATGCACGGCGGGCACCCGTCGGATGGTGCCGTCCGGCGCCTCGGCGAGTGCGTCCTCCAACGCGCTCAGGTTAAGGTCGGTGGGCGTCGGCGGAGCCTTGGGGGAGGTCGAAGGCGAACGGGAGCGGCCCATGGTCAGCTCCTTCCGATGCGGACGGCGTAGCCGGACCAGTGGGCCTGCACGCGCTCGGCGGTCGAGACGCTACCCAGGAGGCTGTGCTCGGTGCGCGCGCCCGTGAAGACGACGCGCCACCCGCGGGGCTCGTCGCGCAGCGTAACGCCGAAGCCCTCGGGCGCGTCGGCGGTGAGACGCGCGGCAAGCGCGGCCATCTCCGCCTTGTGCGCGTCGGTGCGGTCGTGGAAGCTCCTCCCCCCGGCGGACCATTCGCAGGGCCAGCCGTCGACGCGCCCCTTGTGCGGGCCCTCCAGCGCGGCGGAGGTGGCCCGGCCGCCGTTCACTGCGGCGAGCCAGGCCGCGCGGGCGGCGCCGAGGTCGCCACCGACATGCTCGCGGGTCTCCCTGCCGTCAATCGTCTGGAGGAGCCAGTAGGTGGGCTCGAGGGTGGGCTCGGCCGCCACCTCGCGGGGCTCGTCCCAATAGTCGCTGTGCCAGCCGGGATCGTTCGGCGTCCCCTGGTGATGCGGCAGGACATCGGCGACGTCGATCCGCCGCACGGTGCCGTCGGGCGCGAGGCACACGCAATCCCGCAGAATCGTCGTCTTGCCAGCCGCTCACCGCGGCGAGCGAGGCGTCGACCACCTCGACGTCCGCCGCGCCGGCCTCCGTCGGGCAGCGCTCGACCGCATCGGCGCGGGCTCCGCCCTCGTCCAGGCCGACCCCCAGCACCTCACCGGCGCGCACCAGCGCCTTCGCTTGCGTGGCAGCGGAGAGCCGCGTGACGAGCCCCCACACGGGGCCCTCGTGACGGTCGGCCGGAAGAGGCTGATGTGACTCGCCCGGGGCCAGCGCCTCAATCGCACGTGCGTCTCTCGCGTCGAGGTAGTTCTTGGCAGGGTCGTAGTCGAGCTGTTGGAGGGTGAGCGCCCGGCCCGGGTTCTCGCTGTCGGTGAAGTAGCCGACGACCCCCGGCGCGACGACGTGCTGGGCCTCGTAGTCGCCCAGCAAGACCTCAACCGTGTCGACGGTCGCCTGGGCTCCGTCGGTGCCGGCGATGACGAGGTTGCCGTCGCGGTCGTCATGAACGGAGGCGTCGCCCCGAGCGCGCCGGATCAGGTCGGGCACGGCGTCCGCGGCGACGAATCTGGCCATCACCTCGTCGGTCGGGCCCAGCACGGTGTACGTCGCGTCTGCCTTCGTCGGGTCGTAGGCGCCTCGGGGCAGCCGGCGCACGAGCCACTTGGCAGAGCCGGGCACGGGCTGCCACGGCTCCCAGCCCTCACCGAGCTTCGAGGTCCGCGCCCGCGCCCGCGCCTCGGTGAAGCGTTGGGCCCTTACCTGCCCCGACGCCCGAACTTGGCCGAGGACAAGCGAGCGCCCGTCCTCCCCGATGATGGAGAAGGGGCCGACACGCTTGTCCGCCGCCGCCTGATCGCTGCTCCGATTCGCCCCAGCATTCGCCCTCATCTTGGATCCCTCCTGCATTAACTATGCGTATCGAATACGCATAGTCAAGTCATGGGGGACGGATTTTTATGACGCACGTTGCCGCGCCGTAAGACACGTCGCGTCAAGAGAGCCCCAACGTTCGGCGCCACCTCGGCGGGGATGTCGAGGGCGACCACGGGCCGCCATGCGTCCACTCGCCGCTCTGCACCCGCGGCTCGCCCGCGAGTGGCACCCCAGGAACGCCCCGCTCACGGCGCGCGATGTGCGGCCGGGGTCGTCGCGCAAGGTTTGGTGGCGTTGCCGTAAGAACCCCTCCCACGAGTGGCAGGCCCTCATCTCCAGCCGCGCGTCGGCCGGCACCGGCTGCCCGTGGGGGCGGCGATGACTTTCGCCTCCCTCGGGCGACCAAGAGCTCCTCCCTCGGGGCGCGCGTTTGCGTGGGTCGGGCCCGCGGCTCAGTTGGTGGGTCTGCCCACTCAATCGAGCGCACATCTGGCCGGCGCCTGTGTACAGGCGAACGAGGGGCCACGATTGCCCGTTCTGTGCTGGACTGTACGCGAAGAAGACGCGTCGGAGGTGACAATCATCCGTGCTCACACTCGCCGACTACCCCGACTCGTTGCGCAGCTTGACAGGAAGAACGGCGCCCTCGCGCCCGAGCGCATCGCCCACCGCTCGCGTGCGAGCCTCTGGTGGCGGTGCCCCGCCGGGCCGGACCACCTCTGGCAGGCGCCGCCCGACAGCCGGACGCGACTGGGCTCCGGTTGCCCGTTCTGCGCGGGCCGCGCTTTGTCCGTCACCAACGCGCTGTCGACAATCTCGCCTACCCTCGCGCAGCAATGGCACCCGACGAAGAACGGCGCGCTCCGCCCCCGCAACGTCGTCGTGGGCTCGCACCTGGTTGTGTGGTGGAAGTGCCCGAAGGGCCCGGACCACGAGTGGACCGCGAAAGTCGTGAACCGCTCGTGGCTTGGGCGGGGCTGCCCCTTCTGCTCCGGGCGCCGGCCGACGGCGGCGCGCAACCTCGCCGCCGTGTACCCCAGGCTCGCGGAGGAGTGGCACCCGACGAAGAACGGAGCCCTACGCCCGAATCAAGTCGCCCCCTCGTCCCGCCACCGCGTCTGGTGGAGGTGCGCGGGCGGCCACGCGTGGCCCGCCAGCCCGAACGCCCGTGTGTCTCACGGATGCCCGTACTGCGCGGGACGCGCCGTCGCGCCGGAGCGCTCGCTCGCCGCGCGACACCTCAAGCTGGCGCGCACGTGGCACCGGACGAAGAACGGCACGCTCACGCCGCGCGACGTCACGCCCGGGTCGACGCGGCGCGTGTGGTGGAAGTGCCCGAAGGGGCCCGATCACGAATGGCAGACGATCGTCGTCAACCGTGTGCGCGCGGGCTGCCCGTTCTGCGCCGGCCAGCGCGTCTCGGTCACGAATGCGCTCGCCGCGCGACACCCGAAGCTCGCGCGCGAGTGGCACCCGTCGAAGAACTGCGAGCTAACTAACCCCGCACGACGTGACGTGCGGGACGCAGCGTCGCGTGTGGTGGCGCTGCGGGCTCGGGCACGAATGGCTGGCAAGCATCGCCGCGCGATCGTCGAAGGGCACGGGCTGCCCGCAGTGCTGGCGGCTGGGCCACAGGCGCCGTACAGCGACGACGGGGCGGCGAGTGAGGGAGCGCCGCTCACCACCGCCTCAAGGCGGTGGCTTCGGCTGACCACTGAAAGTGGGTGAGGTCGGCACAAGGCCGACTTGGTGAGAGGAAGGCGCCCGTGATCGATGCCACCAGCAGCGCGGTTCCAGTGGGCTCGGCGATGCTCCACAGCCGGCCGGCCAACGGGAGCGTCAGGCGTCGCGCTCACCAACCCGAGGATCCACAACCGGACGCGCCCCAGGTCGACCCAGGGACCAGCGCGTCGATCCGCCCAGCGGCGGCGACGCGGCCCTCCACGCTGAAGCCGTCGCCTGAAGGCGAGGGCTTCAACCCTCCCAGCGTGTGACAGTGAGGAACGTCCGGCTCGCCGAGCCGCCCTCGACCGCGGAGTAGTCGAGGCGTCGGAGACACCGGGGTCCGCTGGGCCGTCCTTTCTGCGCCCCAGGCCGACCGCCAGCGGCGCCGCGCCGAGCGTCGCCTCCGGGCGCGTGGGCGAGCCGACGACGATCGGCATGCGCACGTTGCCCGGCGTGGGGGGAGGATCACCGACGGCGGCGATGGAGAACCGACGGGCGCAGACGGTCACCGCGCTGGGGAAGCGCGGCGGATGATGTACGTGCCACGGGCGAAGTGCTCATCGAGGAGTTCCTGCAACCCGCGCCATCGAAGAACTCGAATCCTGTACCCCTTCGCCTCGCTTCTGGCGGTCTCGGTAAACGGGCTCGTTGCGACCATGAGCCCCTTCGCGTTTGGGAGCGGGACGCGATCTACACACCGCCGCGCTCGCTACCGCCGAGCTGCGCGAAGGCCTCGTGCTCATCGTGCATGTCGACGCCACCGCATCCTTCAATCACTGCAAGCGCCGAGGAGCGGACGGCTTGATCATCGCTACGTTGAGTAGGACGAGGGCCAGGCGAGAGCCACCGGGCGGACGCTTTCAATCAGTTGTCGAGCTCGCGCTTCGCATGCGCGCCCGCGCACAGGAACATGGTCATTGCGCAGTCCTGCGCGATCTGGGCAAGCCTCGCGAACGGCGAGGCCGTGCTCGGGTCGAGCTCGAGGATGCGGCACATGTCGATGGCGTGGCGGAACCCCTGGGCGACGACGTGCCCGTCGAAGCCCCCGGTGTCGTGGACCCTCTCGAAGGCGGCCAGCGCCGCGCATGCCCATGCATGGTTCGGGAAGGGAACTTCGTCCGCCGGGTCGAATGTCCGCTGCGCTTCCACGACAGCCTGGCGGACGCGGACCGAGAGCTCGGCCCACGTGTGCTCGGGATGGAGGATCCCGACGACCTTGACCATCTGGTCGGTGCACGACCGGAGGACGGCCGCGTCCCACTCTGCTGCGGGCGGGAGGAGGGGCTCGTGAACGATGTCCTCGACGATGCGGAGCGCCTCCGGGTGCGTGAGGATGAGGAAGCCGATGAATTCCTGCACGCCTGCGCGCTGTGGGTTCCGGAAAGAAAGCGCGATTTTCTTCCGGAAACTCTGAGCGAGCGGACTCGCAGCCGGAGCAGGCTGACTCGGCAGGCGATGCGGACGTTGGGGACGGCGGGCGCTCCCCCAAGGGAAAGCCTCGGCGATGACGATGCGAGCGACGGACGCGCAGCATCGATCCGGAGAGATGATCTCGGCGCTGACGCGACACGCGGTGCAAGTGCTGCTGGGTGCGGGCCATACGCAGGCGGACGTCGCCGAGCGCGCGGGCGTCTCGATCGCCACAGTGCGGCGCATCGCCGAGGAGCCAGACATCGACCGAATGGACGAGGGGGCCGAGCGCGTAGGTCGCGCGCTCGGTCGCCCGTCGAAGGCCGCGCCGTTCGCGAGCAAGGTACGGGCGTGGCTCGCTGACGACGCGAGCCTGCCGACGCAGGAGCTGCTGCGCCGCGCGAAGGAGATCGGGTACGGCGGTAGCAAGACGGCGTTCTACGCGCTCGTCGCGGGGCTGCGGCCGCGGCGGACGACCCCCATCGTGCGCTTCGAGGGGCTGCCGGGGGAGTTCTCGCAGCATGACTTCGGCGAGGTGGTCGTGACGTTCGTGGGGGGCCGGACCAAGCGCATCCGCTTCTTCGCCTCGCGGCTGAAGTACTCGCGCTATGTTGCGGTGACGCTCATCGAAGATCAGCGCGTCGAGACGCTCGTTCGGTGCCTCGCGCGCGACTTCGCCAGCTTCGGCGGGCTGCCGCTCATGGCCGTGTTCGACCGGCCCAGGACCATCGTGAAGAAGGGTGGCACGGGCCGCGCGGTCGAGGAATGGAACAGCACCTTCGCGCAGGCCATCGTCGACATTGGCGTCGGCGTGGAGATGTGCGCGCCGAGGAGCGGCAACCAGAAGGGCACCGTCGAGCGCCTCGTCGGCTGGGTCAAGAGCTCGTTCTTCAAGCCTCGCAAGTTCCTCGACGAGGCCGACCTGCGAGCGCAGCTCGAGGCGTGGCTCGTGGAGGTCAACACCAAGACGCCGTCGCGTGCGACGAAGGCAATCCCCGAGAAGCGCCGCCAGGAGGAGCTCGCGCGGCTGCGTCCCATCAAGGTGACGGCCGACAAGCTCGCGCTGCGCTTTCCGATCTTCGTGGGCCCCACAGCAGAGGTCATGTTCGAGGGCGTCGCCTACTCGATGCCTCCGGGTGCCACGCACGTCGCCGGCACGCTCTTTCTCTACGAGATGCGCCTGCGCATTGTCGCGGGCCGGTTCGTCGCTGACCATCGCCGCCGCGCGAAGGACGAGCCGAAGGCGCCGCTGCCCGAGCATCGAGCGGCCAAGATCGCGGCCGTCCACGGCAAGCGGGCGAAGCTCTACGAAAAGCGCGAGCACTTGCTCAACCTGGGTGGGGCGGCGCTCACGCTCCTGACCGAGATCACGCATCGTGCTCCGCATCTCGCGAGCCGGGCCGTGGAGGAGCTCTTCACCATGCTCGAGCTCCACGGGGACGAGGCGATGCGCGAGGCCGTCGGTGCGGCGGTCGACACCGGCCAGCTCACGGTCGCCGGTGTTCGCCGTGCGCTCGCATCCACGGCACGACGCTCCGCCGCGCCGCGACCGCGCGAGCCTCGACGGCCAACGCTCGCCCGCGCAACCGCTGCTCCATGCCGCTCAGGATCGATAGCGTGCAGCGCCCGACCGACCCACGCGCGCCTATCCGGAGCCTGGAGCCCCCGCCGGAGGCATCCGTCCGCCCATCGCCCGCACGCGAGCTGCGGCGGGGAGCGCAGGGCGCGTCAAGGGCGGCGAAGCCGGCGAGCTTGCGAGCGGACCCTTGATGCGCCCGAGCACCCCGCCACGTTTCCGCGTCGCGACGGGCGGACCCCACCGCGGCCCCGTGCTGCAAGGAACCAACCCACAGATGAGCGAAAGAGACGAAGACCTCGACCCCCTCCTCAAGCGACTGCACCTCGCCAACGCCCGTCGCGTCTGGCGTGCACTCGTCGAGCGCGCCGAGAAAGAGCAGTGGACCTACACCGCGTTGCTGCACACGCTGTTCGCCGAGGAGGTCGCCCATCGTCGCGGCACCCGCCTCGCGCGCGCCGCTCGGGCTGCCGGCTTTCCCTTCCTCCGCACCGTGGAGGAGTTCGACTTCTCTTACCAGTCGACCCTGCGCCTCACCACGATCGGCTCGCTCCTCGCACCCGACTTCGTGACCGAGGGACGCACCGTCATCTTCGAAGGCAAGCCCGGCCGAGGCAAGACCCACCTTGCCATCGCCATCGCGTACCGAGCTCTGCAGAACGGCTTTGACGCCACCTTCGTCACCGCCGCTGCGCTCATCGATGCAGCTCTCCGCCGCGAGCCGTCGTGGCGCCTTGCGCGACGCCCTCGCGCGATACATGAAGCCCCACGTGTTGCTGGTCGACGAGGTTGGCTACCTCGCCTACGGCGACGACGCGGCCAACGTCTTCTTCCACGTCGTCAACGAGCGACACATCCGCAAGCGCGCGATGATCTTCACCACCAACAAGCACCCCAGGAGCTGGGGGAGCGTGCTCCACGACGACGACCTCGCGGAGGCCATCGTCGACCGCATCCTCGAGCGGGGCCGCCTCCTCAAGCTCGACGGGCCCTCCGTCAGGACGCAGCACCTGGCCGATGACGAACGCCCCGAACACGATCAGGCGGGCGACCACGGCGACGGGCTCAAGGCGAGCGAGCGGCCCCTCAAACTTCCCGGAAAAATCCTGCCAAACTTTCCGGAACCCACACGCGCACCCGGTCGGGCATGAAGGCCCCTGGTGCCGTGAAGGCGCGATCGACGAGCGCATCCCTGAGCCGCACGGCCCGCTCGGCGGTCGGCCCGCTCCGGATCGAAGCGACCAGCGCGTCCTCGGTGAGAACGGGAGGCAGTCCTGCCTCGAGGTGCCGGAGGTAGCACTACTGCGTCATTCTCGCAGACCTCACCCCCCAACCCCCCTCTCCCTCGCGGCTTTTCCCGATCGTCGAGGTTGCCCGCACCGCGAGGGAGAGGGGGGCTCAGAGGCGTTTCTCCTTCTCCTCCCCCCTCTCCCTCGCCCAGCCCGTTCGGGTGAGGATGGCGAGCATCGAGGGAGAGGGGGGCGGGGGGGTGAGGTCTGCGGGAAGAGGGCGCGGACGAGCACGGCGCCGGTGCACTGACGCAGTAGTGGTAGGCTCGCACCTCGACGGCCTCGAGCTCGTACCAGCGGAGCTGGGTCGGGGCGGCGGCAGCCTGGCGGAGCTGCGCACGGCGCTGCTCGACCTCGTTGAGATGCTCGCGCAGGATCCTGACGAGCCCCGGCGCGTCGTACTTCTTCCAGCGATCGGTGAGCTTTGGGTCGACGGTGCAGGTGCGAACGGGATCCGCGGCGAGCGCGCCGGCCTCGCGGACTCGGCGGTACGCCTCGCGAGGGTCCTTGTCAGCCGCAAGCACCCGCTCCGCGTGGGTCACCGGGACAAGGCGGTGGACCTCGATCCGGCCGCTCGCCTCGTCACCGACGACGAACGAGCCGTCCTCGGGCGGCGCCACGAGGAAGCCCTTGAACTGCGTCCGTGTCGCCTGCGTTCGGAGGAGGTCGTACGGCGCAGGCAATGGCGGGGCGACGACGGTCGCCTCGACGAGAGCCTCCTCCAGCGCGAAGATCGGAACCACCGAGGCGACGTAGACCTGGCGCCCGGGGGCGCCGAGGGACGCGTAGACCACCGGCGCCGCGGGCACCTCCGGATCCCAGAACACGAGCAACCAGAACGGCGGGCGACGGCCGTGCTCGTCCCCCACCTCGCGCCAGTCGAAGAGCTTACCGAACCGCTCCGTGTACGCGTCCCGTAGCGCTTCCCATTTCATGTTCCACATCTCCAGTCGCCAGAGGGACGAGGCATTGTCGCCGAATCGCCGGGCATTGTAGACGCAGTTCTCTCTTGAGGCGCAGGGGTCGGGGCCGCGGACCGCCTCGGCCTCGCGTCGCCCGCCTCGGGCCTCGCCTCGACGTGGTGCACGCCCCCCAAGCTCCTCGAAGTCGACCCACGCCTTGATGGCGATGCTGGACCAGCTCCGCGTGCTTGTTGGAGGTTGAGCCCCGGCGCCGGCCCGCTCCCCGCGTCGTGGCCGAGTGGCACCTCACGAAGAACGGCGCGCGCACGCCCGCTGAGAGTCACGCCGGCACGCGCGCGTACGCGTAGCGGACGTGCGGCGCGGGTGACGAGTGGCGCGCGCGGGTGGTGCCTCGTGGTCCCCGTGGGCGTCGCCGGCCTGGAGCGTCGCGGTGGAAAGGGCGATCTGGGCACCCCTCCTCCACCGACGCGCCACAACTGAACGTTTGCAGCTAGGTGGGCCCGATAGTACAGGGGGACATGGCAGACCCCATCCAGGAGGATCCTGACAACGCCTTCGACGGCGTCGCGGACGAGCCTATCGACCACGGCGGGGCCGCCGACGACGTCCCGCCCGAAGCCGGAGTAGCGGCGCTCCCGTCACGCGCAGTCGCCGCAGCTCCCACATGCCCCTACTGCCAGCAACTTGCCTCGCTCGTTGGGGGGAAGGTGATCTATCCGCATCTGCCCGAGCTGGCGGAACGGTGGTTCTGGCAGTGCGCACCTTGCGGCGCCTGGGTCGGGACGCACAAGGGTACGCAAGTGTCACTTGGCACGCCGGCGAAGGCGGATCTGCGCCGAGCGCGCAACGCGCTGCACACCCAGATGCTTAATCCCCTCTGGGAGACCGCGCCAGACTGCGGTGCATACGATTACGCGTTGGGCGATGCGCGAGCGCGCAAGAAAATTCAGCGCTCGGCGGAGAATCGCGTCTATGCGTTCCTGGCCGATAAGCTCGGGCTGTCCCGCGAGGAGACGCATGTCGGCAAGTTCACGATCGAGCAGTGCGGCGCGGCGCGAGCGGCGCTCGTGGGCGTCTCGTTTCTCGAGATCCGCGATTGGTACAAGCAGAAACTGGGGCCCGTCGACACCCGACCGCGTACGAGCGCCCCGCAGGAGGCCCAGCCTCGTCCGCCCGGTCCGTCGCGCAACAAGCCGTGCCCCTGCGGGAGCGGCGTGATCTACAAGAAGTGCTGTGCGCCGGACGCGGACGAGGTTGTGAGGCGGGCTGCCGCGCAGGGTAGCTCGCGCGCCCCGGCGTCGTCGGCGGCGGGAGAAGCGCCGACTATTCCCTCTCCTCCAGCCGCGGGGGGCGTGCCCGACGCTGCCGACGTCACTCGATCAAGTACGGCCTCGCCGTGAGCAACGATCCACGCACCCGCAAGGGCGTGTGCGGGGTTCGCTCTCCTCTGCGCGGCCTTCCGGGGCGCTGGGCCTCCACATCGAGTAGATGGCGGC
Source organism: uncultured delta proteobacterium (assembly GCA_963827955.1). Taxonomy (GTDB): domain Bacteria; phylum Myxococcota_A; class Polyangia; order Polyangiales; family Polyangiaceae; genus CAWHDJ01. The sequence goes on from CAWHDJ010000023.1 coordinate 15,396, forward strand.
TGCGTACAAATCGCTCTTCGCGTACGATGGTCGTCCGCCAGCGGCCCCGCACGCTCCTCAGCCACCGCCGTGACCACGCGACGGCCCGGAAGCTGGCGCGTCCCGGTCCGCTGGGAGCCTCCTCGCGCCCGTGGTAGGCGAGCAGCCGTGCCGCTCACGACCTTTCGTGCCCAGGGCTTCAACGACCTGCCCGACTCGGGTGACCTCGATGCGTCGGCGCTGCTCGCTGTTGTCGGAGGCCGGTTCGATTCTCGAAAGTGCGCGCTGCTGCGGGCGCTGAAGCTCTTGCGGGTCCTCGCACCGGGCACGCTCTCCCACATGGGACCTCCACGCCGTGAGGTTGGGATGCGGGTGCCACTACGCCCGGAGCACCTCAACGCCAACGCCCGGAGCGCAGTCGTCCTCGCCGTCGAAGTCAGCAACGGGTCCGACGAATTTGCGGCCGCGGGTCAACGACCCGGCACCCTCACCCTCAACCCGGTCCGCGTAACGATGAAGCTCGACCGTTGGGAGGCGTCGGGCGCCGTGTACTCGCTCCTCCGGTTCGAGACGGGCGATGGCAAGGATTTCGCGACGGACACGCGGAGCATGCCGGAGGTTCAAGACCTCCTCTTGGCCATGTGGTTGGTCGCGGAAGCCGTGGACACGCTGCTTGCATCGGCTCGCTCGTCCCACCTCAACGCTCAGCTTCCGGAACCGTCCTTGGAGATCCGCGAACAGCAGGTCCTCGATGTTGTAGCCACATACCAGCTTACCAACGGCCAGCCCGTGCCGATGACCAAACTCGTACTGAGCTTCCCGCCCGGGGACGCTCAGGTGGTCCAAGCGGCTGTCGAGGGTCTGATTGCGAAGGACTACCTCGAGCCCGGCACGCCCGACGCGCTCCCCCTCGCACCGGCGGGCCTGTTGGCGTCCTCCCCTGGAAAGGTCGCCGCCGCAACGGCGGAGCGGCTGGTGGACTACATCACCTACAGGGCCGTGACCGACCCGTCGCTCCCCACCCACTTGACCTGGGAGGAGCTGCTTGGCGCGAACGTGGCTGGCGCCGATCAGTACGAGCTTGTCCGCGCGGCTATCGCCATTCTGCGCTTGGAAGGCGGCCGCTCGGAGTGGTGGGGACGGCCGCGGAGGCCCAGTTTGGGCATACCCCGACGACATCGCTGCGCTGCGGGCGGTGTCCGATGCGTGTGGACTGCGCGACCGAGCGAATCGAATTCGCGCAGAGCAGGCCGCAGCGGCCGAGGCGGCACGCCAGGCATTCGTCGCTGAGCAGGCGGCGGTGAAGAAAGGGCGGTGGGACGAGACCTGGCACCGGCTGCGCGAATGGACGAACGGCCAGGGGCCGTCGGAGCGGCTTGCCGCGCAGATCCTTGTGAGCGAGGGGTACCGGGACCTGGACCCGAGCCATCCGCTGGGCGGTCCTGACGGTGGGAAGGACGCTACGTGTACCAAGGACGGCGAGAAGTGGATCATGGCCGTGTACTTCCCTCGGGGTCAGCAGACCCTCGCCACCATCAAGGACAAGCTCCTGAACGATGCTGATGGCGTCACGCGGAACGGAGCCGAGGGGCTCGCCTTCGTGACAAACCAAGAGGCTCAGTCAGGGTGAGCGGGCGCAGCTCCGGCAGGCCACTCCGGTCCGGGTTGAACTGTATCATCTGGAGAGGATCACGATCGATCCTCGACAAGCCGGAGATGGCGCGCGTCCGAACCCAGTTCCTCTCGATCGAGTGAGGCATGCGCCCCGACCGCCTTCGCCTCCAGCTCGGTCGTTCGCACGTACTCGAGGCGCGGACGGGCCGAGGCGCTGAAGGCCGGCCAGGAGACGAAGCTCGGCGACGCCGCCCCCAGGTCGAGGGCAACCGCGTCGAGAAGGATGAGGCCGCCGCCGGCTGCGGCGGCGCGCGCGGTGGATTCAGCAGTGCCTTGCGTTGCCTGGCCCGTCATCTCTGGATCCCCGCCGGCATGCTTCCCTCGAGCGGGCGAGCTGGACGCCGATGCCCGTGCGCCGTGCTGGTGGGGCAGTTCGCCGCAGTTGGCCCGCGCGTCCTCGACCATAGCGAGCCGCCTTCGCTGGACGCCGCGGGGATGGCGTCAATGCGGGCGATCATGTCCTGATCGAGGCGGACTATGGCCGCCCGGCCAAGGCTCAGGCATCGCCCCAGTCGTTAGCCAGTGGACGCAGAGCGCGCCCATCAAACGACAAGAGGGTATGCGGGAGGCCGCTCAAAGACGACCGGACTTCCGGCAACTCTTCGCTCGTAGCGACCACGACCTGTTGATGAAATCCACCGGCACTCGAAAGTCGACGCAGGAGATCCCGGAGGCTCTGGATCTTGGCACTCTGCTGCCGCGGTTCATCGAGAATGAGGATGCCTGGATGGTTCGTCGGAAAGTGCCCAGCAGTCTCGAGTAGCCCATTCATGTACGCCCACGTTGCCCGAACTGCATCGCTAGCCGAAAGGTCAAATTGAAGGTCGTAATCCTGATACACAGGTCGATAACTGTCTCGTGCGATCCCGAGTTCGCGCGGGTTGATGCTCTTGATACGATACTCTTCAGCCTGGTCCACAAAAATGGCCTCAAACCGGTCAATCTTCTCGATGTCGGTCTTGGAGAGACCGCTCTTGGGCAACGTAGCGAGCCGATTCTCAATCTGTTCCCATTCCTGAGCGACTCGCTGAAGCTGAACGATCTGTTGGTCAAGATCCTCGCTAAAATCGTCGAGATCTTGCAACCTGGTCTCCAAGAACAACCGCCGTGCAATCGTAGCTTCCGAAGGCAGACGGTCATCGGACGTAAGCGATCGCTTGAGCGCCCGGATCCGTCGGCGCGTCTCAGATACCTGAGTCTGCACCCCCGCCAGTTGAGCTTCAGCCTGTCGAACCTTTCCCACCGCGTCGTGCTCCAGGGCCTCGAAGAGCTTTTTCTGTTCCTTCAGATAGTTAATGTTCTCTTCGATTCCCATCAGTTCTGCCGATGGACCAATGCTGAACGTCAGCGACTGGGGCATTGATTGGTGACACGTCGGGCATCTGTCGTGTGCCACGTCAAGGTTGACGGTTCCACCCATGCGCTTCAACTTCCGAAGGTCAGTGTACTTCTCCAGGTCCTCACCGGTCGTCCGCAGGCGCTCACGGATGATTTCGAGATTTCCTTGTTCCATTCCGACAGCCCCGAGCAGATCGGTCACCTGCTCTTCGAGTTCACGTGCCCGCTGCTCCGTGCGCTGAAGCTCCGCTTCCGTCTCCGGGGTGGCTTGCGACACAGTGGGAGTTGACTGAGACCTGATCTTCTCCAGCTCATTACGAACGCCCATGCGCTCCTCACTGACGTGACGCCACTCGCTATCGGAGGGAATGAATGCTTTGACGCGGTCTGCCCCTTTCCATCCAGATTGCGGCTCGCTAGGAATGCCGTCCACCTGGATGCTGAGTGGCCGCGCACGCCCTTGCACGCGCGACACGACGGAGGACCACTGCTGCTTCAGCAGAGCTTGCTTTTCGAGCAAATCAGATCTATTTTTGCCGAGTGTGAAGACGTCAAGGCCCAAAAGAAACTCGACAGCGCGCTTTCCCGGCTCGCGAATGCGAAGATGGCCCGGAAACCTCCCACTGATGTTGCTCCATGCGTGCTTCTGTTCCACGTAAAGCAGCGGGAATAGACTTTCCATGTATAGCGGAACATGGTCACCGGCGTGCGTAACCACTTCCGGAAGGTTCCAGCCGAAAAATTCGGGCAGGCGTCGATGGAGGCCACGTGGGGCTGTGGCTGCTCCGCCCTCACGAACGTAATAGTCCTCCCACTTCGGCGAAGGTTGCCGTTCCGTGATCACCGCGCCGTTGACCAACTTGACAAGGTTCTGATTCTCGCCTCCTTTGATCACACGACGAAGCGTCAGTGTCTCGTTTTGACCATTGGAGAGTTCAAGCAGGACTTCGGACGACCTAACGTTCACACTCTGACTTTCGTCATCGGAGACGAAAAGTGAGTCCACGACTGCATGCGGGAACGGCAATGCGCGCGACGGACCGAACATGCCCTCCAGCCCGAGTGCGTAGATAATCCCTTGCATCAAAGTGGATTTTCCGCTCGCGTTCGCACCATGAACGACGCAGAGCCCACGTTCAAAATCGAGGCGTCTCCCAAACGGACCGGCTTCCGTGTTGATGCGTAGAAGCAGCTTGCGAAGAACGATGGTCATAGCGACGCCTTCACTCGGAAAAGCTCGGTCACAGCGACTTCCGATAGACGATCCCCGATTCTGGCGAGCCTATCCTTTTCCCGAAGCATGAGTGTATTGTCATGGGAGATGTCAGCTACAAGACCTGCTGCGCGTGCCCCCGCTACAATCGTAACACCCTTTACCGATTGGAGCACTTGTTCGGAGATCGCCAGCGAAAGCGCTTGGTCAAATGCAGGGTTCAGGCGTACGCCCACGCTGATGCGTGGAATCCGGCGGTCCAAATAGTCTACAATGCACTGAGTGTTGTGTGCACTTTGAACGGCCCAATAGAGCACATGGAGCCGAGTTCGACTACTTCGTCTCTTAGGAGAGGCATTGAAAACAGCCAAGGCAAGAACACCGATCCCCCAGAGCGGACGCAAGGTCGGAGGAAGCGGGAATGGTCGCCGCTCGAAGCGAACCCTCGCAGTCAGTTCAAGAACGAGGTCGCTACTCATGACGCCTGCAATCCTTCCGCATCCCCGAACTCAAACTCGATCGGGCAACGCAGGAGCCAATCGGAGACGGCTTCATACGCCAACATACGGGCGTCGCTTTGCTGAAGACTGGGGAGAATGCCCATTAGCTCATTTTGGAAATCGTCAACGATGGTCCTCAGCAGCTCCGTCGGAGGCGCATCCCTAAGGAGGGAATCCATGCGAAGCATCTGCTCGCGGGCCACCTTGCGTCCCAGGACATGTTGATGGAACGCTGGATACGTCTCCGCCAAGCGGCGCAGAAGTGCTTGTCCCTTGAGGTAGTGACCGATCATGTCCGTCTCGAACAACTGGCGCTTCCTCGCCGGCCATCCCGGGATTGAGGCCGCTTTTCGCTGAAGATTTTGCAACAACTTCGGCGTAGACGCTTCTCCCTCCCAATCCTCGCGTTGGCGCGGCTCAACCGGGTCAAGCTGCAAGAGCCAGCGCGAGGCGCCCGGGAGGGCAAGCTCCTGTTGTTCTTTCGGAAAATACGTCATCCGTGATCACGCCGACTTGGAAGTCGTCGGCAACATACGGCAATTTCGCATTTCGAACTTCCTCTGCTTTCCGGTTTGCGTGCTCAAGCAGTTTGGAAGTCTCGATGCGCGGGGTCACAAGAAGCCATCGTCGAATCTTGGTCTGCCCTAGCACCGACTTGAGTTGGACCGCGTTAGCGATGAATTTGGCTAGGTCCTGCGTGATCTTGTCACGACAGAGTTCGTACAGCTCGTTCAGCGAGCGCGGCTCCTGCGGGGCATAGCACTGGTAAGCCACTCCATCCCGCGAGAAGCCGTCAAGGCCACCATCTCCACAATCACGATCCGGCACCTCCTGGTAGTCACCCGGTGGATAGTGCCGCTTGGCGAGCGTATGGATCCGCTCTTCCCAGGCCGCCCCGCTGAAGTAGCGTACGTTCGCTTCGGCGTCGGCCATGAAGGGCAGATAAAGGTTAGTCACGGCACCGCGGTCGAGCCCGGTGCAGGCCCGCGAGGAGGGGGAGGGTGCTTGTTGGCTTGCTTTCGGTGTGCCTGTCCTTGCCACGTACCCCGGCGCCGGCGCCGAATGGATGACCAAAGGACGATGGGCGCATCCTGAGGCTGCGGCGTAGGCAGGAACACAACGGCCTCGTACATCCATACGGAACGAGTAGCAACCGCTCCGGAGAGGCCCTGGTCCTCCCGCCTTGGGCAAACGCAATGTGCGTGCCACCAGCGCGTCTATTTTTCGACACTTCGACACTGCTAGCGCCCAGAGTAAGAAGCAGGGGCCCGACCGCTCAATCTGAAGGGGCGGGGCCAATTGCCGCTTGATTTCGGGAAGGTGCTGCGACTTCTGATTACCTGGCAGGGCGTCGCCGCGTCTTCTTCGCCTTCGAGCAGCCGATGCGCTGCGCTGAAGGCCGAGCCGGAGCCGGCGAGCCGGATGGCTGCGACTTCCAGCCGTGCGGGTGCTTGTCGTTGTAGGCGTCAGACCCTCGCGGCGGCCTCAATCCCTGGCGGCCGTCGGTATGGTGGGCTGTGGGCGGTCGGCGCGCGCAGGGACGGGGCGGGGGTCGACAGCGTTGCCACGCTGGGGAGCAAGGCCGACGGGTCCGCGTCGTCGACCGCGAGACCGAGGTGCACGGCCGATGCGCCGCAGGACCCGGTGCGGCGCTGCGCGGGCATCACGGCCGCCGCTGCTGTGGTCGCCGCCGTCGTCGCCGCTGCATCTGCCCGCGGCGGCGCCTTCGCCGAGTCCTTCGCGGCATCGTTCGCGCCCGCCTGCGGCGTGAAGCGCCCGGGCACCTGCACCGGGGCCGCTCGCCGCTGTTACCTGAGTGGTGCTTGAGATAGAGTTCGCGCATGGGCAAGCCGTGGGACATCAGCGGCGACGAGATCCACCTGTGGTCCCAGCGCGTCGAAGCCCCCGCCATCCTGCCCAACCTCGTCCGCCGGCTGCTCCTCGCCACCTCGCCCATCAGCACGGTGGACATGCGGGCCGACGGCGGCACGCGCCTCGCCGGCTGGGATGGCATCGTCCACGCCCTGCGTGGCACGGCATTCTGTCCAGGCGGGCCATCAGTGTGGGAGCTCTCCGTGGAGGGCACGCGGTCCAAGCTCGACGACGACTTCGACAAGCGGACCCACGCGCCGCCCGCGCCGGTGCAGCCCGCCGCCACCACGTACGTCGCGGTCCTCGCGCGGCGTTTCCGCGACAAGGCGAGCTGGGCCGCCGACCGGCGCGCGCTTGGCAAGTGGCTCGACGTCCGGATGCTCGACGCAGACGACCTTGCCGCGTGGCTGACGCAGGCACCAGCCGTCGCTCGCTGGTTTGGCGCCCGACTCGACAAGCCTGCGTACGACGTCGTCGACCTCGATACGTTCGTCGCCAGGTGGTGCGCGCGCACTGATCCGCCGCTGCCGATCGAGTTGCTCTTGGCGGGAGGTGAGCGGGAGCGCGCGGCCGAGCAGGTCCGGGGGTGGGCCCGCACCGGACGCCAGCAGCCGCTCTTCGTGCGGGGCGATACCAAAGAGGAGGCCGTCGTGTTCTCGGCGGCTGCGCTCGCACTGGCCCCGTCACCGGAGGACGACCTTTGGCGCGCGCGGACGCTCGTGGTCGAGAGCGAAGCGGCGTTGCGCTGGGCGTACCGGGTGGCGACCGCCGAGCCGCTGATCGTGCTCCCTGCCTTCGAGGAGATGCACGCCAAGCTCGTTGAGAGCACCGCGGTCACCGTCGTCCCCCTCGACAGCGCAGCCGGCGTCGGTGGCGTGCTTCGCCCGCTGACGCTGGCCGCGGCACCCTATCGGCGCGTCGCGGAGATCCTGGTCGAACGCGGGTTTCCCAGTGACGAGGCCAAGCGCCGGGCCGAGGAGTCACGCGGCAAGCTCAGCGCACTCCAGCGACTGTATGGGTACATGTCGGTCACCCGCGTGGGTGACAACGCTGGACCCCGTGCCCCTCGCCGCCGTGCTGCTCATCGGAGCCTACCAGCCGGAGAACCAAGCTGATCGTGAGGTTATCCGATCGCTCGGCGCTGAGCCACGCGACGTGGAGAGCCTGTGCGAGCGTCTACGGCTCATTCCCGATGCGGCGACCGTGCGGGATCAGGACCGATTTGGGGGCGCAACGTGGCGATGGACCGCCGAGGGAGACGCCTGGAAGGCGATCGTCGGGTCCATCCCCGCGGAGACGCTGCGGCGATTCCCGGAGACGGTGATCGCCGTGCTTGGGAACGCCGATCCAGTGTTCGATCTGATCCGGACGAACGGTTCACCGCACAGATCCGCGGCAAAGTGCTCAAGGAGTCTCCGGCATTGCGCGAGGGACTGACGCGCGCGCTGGTAAGGCTCTCGTTGCACGATGAGGAGTTGGCTGCGTTGCACGGGACGAGGCGCGGGAGCACCGTGGCGATTATCGTAGTGCGGACGCTTCTAGAGCCGGGGTGGTTGCGCTGGGCGTCCCTCGCCACGTTGCTGCCGTTGCTGGCCGAGGCAGCGCCCGACGTATTCCTCGATCGGTTGGAGGTGAGCCTACGGCGTGGAGATGAGGGGGTGGCGCACCTACTGGCGGAAGAGGGGCGGTTCGGCAGCCCGCACACGGGGTTGCTATGGGCGCTGGAGATGTTGGGGTGGAGTGAGAAGTACATGGCGCGCGTCGCCGATGCGCTAGTGACACTCACTGAGTACGACATGAAGCTCGCTGACAAACCCGGACGCATGGCGAATCGACCGGCCGCCAGCTTCGGTAAGCTCGTGCACTTCGCGTTCGCGCAGACGCGAGCGCCGGCAGAGGCACGGCGCGCCGTGTTGAAGCGTATCGCCAGCCGGTCGATCGGGTACGATTTCATCATCGGCCAATTGGCTTCTATCGGTCAGCCTGGGTTCATGATGCCCGCTCACCCGCCCACGTTTCGGTCATGGGTACCCCCGGACGAAGCTGTTCTCCAGCAGCGAGCAAATCTTGAGTTCCAGGATAATATGGAGGCGCTTGTAAGCCTTGCCCTGAACCATGTCGGCACGACCGCGACGCGGTGGGTACAGTTGCTCGATGCCGCACGTGGTCTGCCTGAGCCCTTTGCACAGCGAATATTCGACCATCTCGAAGCGAATAGCGCCATTGTCGACGGCAAGGATCTGATCTGGGACGCGTTGCGTCAGTGGCTTCACGAGAACGCTGTCAGGGACGATGACTCCCCGCGGCGGCAACCGAGCTGGTACCCGCAAGCGGCCCACCTGTACGACAACGTCCTCACCCCCGACGACCTTGTTGCACGCAGCGCATGGCTGTTCAGTATGATGGTCTACCTCCCGGATCATGCTGACTTTCTCGATGCGGACGACGAGACTCTCAAGGGTCGGCGTCTGGCTGCTCTGAAGCAGGTCTGGGACAGCCCGAACCGCTGGGAGCTGTTGCTACGCCTCGTGGCAAGGGTCAGAGCGGACCAAGGGGTGTATTGGCTTGTCGGCGAGCTCCTCGGGGAAGCAGGGTTTGCCTTGGAGATGCTGGATTGGCTGTTGGGGAATCCCGCAGGAGACGCCATGCTCCTGGCTGCGTTCCTCAATGGGCGCATGAAGATGTCCCGGGCGCTCGAATGGGTCGAAGAGGTGCTGGGGCGAGTCGTGCGTGACGCGGCATTGATGTCGCGGCGGAGGTGGTCTGGCGCCAACGGCCGACGAATCGACTGTGGCGTGCCAGTTGACAACGTCGGCGAACCGCTGCGCGCACGATATTGGAGCAGGGTACCTTACGTCGCTGACCAAGAGGAAGATCACGACTGGCCACGAGCCATCCGGGATCTGCTTGCTCATGGCAACCTGGCAGCCGCGCTGACTGCCGTTGAGCAGGGGCGAGCGAACGTTTCCACGGCGTTGGTGCTTCAGGTCCTTGAGGCCGTTCGCGCCGATGCCGATGCAACTCGCCATGTACTCGGGAACACCCTGGCCTCGCATCGCCTCAACCGGGTAATCTCGCGTCTGGAGCAAGACCCCTCTGCGGATGCGTCGTTGGTTGCGCATTGGGATGTTCTGCTCGCCATGACCTCCGCGAATCCCCTTCGCACTCAGCGTCACCTTTCCACCTTCATCGAAGCCAATTTTTTGTCCCTCGTCCGGCAATGCTATCACCCCGAGGGCGAACCTGAGCCGCCACCCAGCGCGGAGCAGACGGCTCGGCAGCAAGAGGCGAGGGTGGCCTATCGGACGCTCGAATCCTGGATGGGGTACCCGGGCCAAGGAGTCCCCCCTGACGAGCGAGAGGAGCATCTGCGTAGCTGGGCGGAGTCGATGCTCAGCGTCCTCGCGACCGAACGCCGGGGCGCAGTTGGAGCTATCGAGGTCGCCAGAGATCCTCGCCCGAGCGCCGGCAGGAGCCGATGGTCACTGGCCCTGTCTCGCCGCCCGCAGGCTATTGGAGACCAACACCTATCCCAACCTCGCGCATGGACTGCACAGCGCCAAGAGCAACCTCCGAGGGGTCGTCGGCAAGTCGATCGGTGAAGGGGAGGACAGGAGCGTGAGAATCGCTGCAACGTTCCACGCTTCGGCTGATTTCCTGCGCACCGAATTTCCGCGGACCGCGGCGATGCTCGACAGCCTCGCTCACACCTATGGCGATGAGGCCGAAGAGGAGGACGCGCGCGCGCAAGTGGACCTTCGCGAAACAGGAGCGGAGCCGGAGGACTTCGGGGAGCCCAAAACGGAATAGCGGGTCGAACGTCGGACGATGCCCCGCGGCTTGCCCGCCCGCACCTCGTACCGCGATGGGGGGGCCCTTCGCCGGTCGTGACGAGGCGCTCACCCCAGATTTCGGACGAGACCAAGGCGAAGCTCACCAGGATGAAGGTCGACGACATCGAGGCCCTCGTGCGCAAGAAGATCGGGCCCAAGGCAGACGGGAATCGCGAGGCCATCAAGGCGCTCCCCGCCGGATGCGCTCCCGTTCGCGCTCAAGATGTTCCCGCCGGATGCGCTGCGCGCTCTCGCTGCGGGAGCGCTGTAGCTGGCGGACGCGCCCACGATGACGGCGGCGCGCCGATGCACACCGCGGCGCCCCGCCCTTCCTCGGCCTGCCGTTGTGCGATAGGCTCACGCCCGCAATGTCCACGCGGTTCTACACGCTGCGCGAGGTGACGGCTCGCGTGCAAGAGTACCTCAAGGTTGCGCGCGGCAAGCGCTTCTGGGTGCGGGCCGAACTGAGCACCAGCCGCACCCGCAGCGAGGGGCACTTCTACGCGGACCTCGTCGAAACCGACGGGAACGGCAAGATCATCGCGAAGATGGAGCTGCTCGTGTGGGCGAACGACATGCGGCGCCTCCGCGCGAAGTTCGAGGCGGCTGGCGTGGAGTTCGTGCTCGCGCACGGCACGCGGGTCGGGCGTCGCGCTCCGCTTTGGCCGCGCACAGCGCCTCGCGGGCGCGGCGATGGACGCCCAACGGCGTTGACCCGCGTCTGCCACGCGTGAGACGCTCGGCAGCGACATGGCCACCATCACGGGCGCGACTGTAACTCAGCATGGTACAGGTGCTGCGGTCGCCGCCGATTGCTTCGGCAACAACGCGGCGATCCAGTGCCCTGGCTGCAAACACCCGATCCTGCTCACAGCTCGGCCGAACCAGCGAGGCTCCGACGCGCAGCACCCGGTTGCGTGCCCGTCGTGCGGACGGGCAACCTGGATGGTGAGCAACGTCGCCGACGGAATCACGGTCACCCAGGTGGTCGTGACGTGACCTGGCAGCGGTTCGATTTTTCGCCGTGCAGCCGTTGATCTGAACGGCGGGCTTGCTCCCTTCAACGTCGGCCGCGACGGCGGTCCTCCGGGTACTCGGCACCGGCCACGCAGGATCGCTCGCTCCCCTGAAGCAACACCGTGAGCCGGTGCGCCCAGAAGTGGAAGAGGATGCCACTTCGATGGTGTAGATCGTCCGGAACTGGCTTCTCTTGCGCGCGGATCATCCGGTCGCGGGTTCGCTTCCGCAGCCTCCAACGTCGGGTAGTACGCCCGCATCGTTGTAGCGATCCCATGCACGACCGCTTGGCGGTTCCCCGCCTGCGCTTGTTGCAAGCGCTCGGTCTCGATCTTCTGCTGTCGGCTTTGTGCGGCGGTGGGCCTGGCCATCGCCCAAGCATGACATGCGCGGCGACGGTGAGGTTGATCCGACACGTCGTGCTCCCAGAGCCGGGGACACGCTTCGGGTCGTCGCCAGGTTCAGCGGCCGGCCACCGCCCGGGGACGCGCTGCGCGTTCGCACGCGAGGTCGCAGCCGAGGACGTGCGGGCCGCCGGGTGAAACGGCCCGGACCCGGGCCGAGTGACCCGACAAGCTCCCGGCGCCCCGCGGGCGTCGCACTGCTTTTCCCCTTGATCCGCGGTCGGCACCCTTGTTGCTCTCGCCGGTCCCTGACGCGGGCAGCAGTCCCCCGCGAACGGCACCACCATGGCCCTCCTCTACTACGAGAACCTCGATCTACAGCGCTCCCCGGAGCGCGTGCTTCGGCAGGTCGACTACGGCCTGCGCGACGTTGCTGGGTACCTGACCCGATCCATCGACTACCTCAAGAGCCACGCCGTACTGCGCGCCTCCTGGCGCAGGCTCGGACGGGCCGAGCTCACCGACCTCTCGGCGGAGGAGCGCGCGGCCGGCGTCTGGATCGAGCTCGACAATCCCGCAGACGCCCGCCGCGACGACGAGAGGTCGCTCGCCGCATTCTTCGACGACGATGTTCGCAGCGTCCACGACCGCGTGGATCGCCCCGATGGACGGGATGGGTGACGCGCTTCGACCTCGCGAGAGAGCACCGCATCGACGTCCAAGAACGGGATCCCGCCGGCAGCGCCTCTGCCTTGAGCGCGAGCCGAAGGCGAGCGAGATCATCCTCGTGCCGGAGACCTACACGCTGCGCAAGCAGCTCGACGCGGTGCGGGCGCTCGAGAACGCACCGCACCCGGACCACCGTCCTCTCCTCGATCTCTTCCAGGGGCGCCGCTATGTGACGTGGCCCGACGTCGTGCCCGAGCCCATCGAGGACGAGGAGTGGATCCTCCTCCGGCCCGAGCAGTCCAGCGCGCCGCTGCGCCCGGGCACCGAAGAGCAGCGCCGGTTCGTGGAGATCGCGCTCGCGACGCCCGATTTCGCCATCCTCGAAGGCCCGCCCGGGTCGGGGAAGACGACGACGATCTGCGAGCTCATCCTCCAGCAGCTCCGCCGTAACAGGCGCGTGCTCCTCTGCGCGTCGACGCACGTCGCCGTCAACAACGTCATCGAGCGCCTCATGGCGGAGGACCAGCCGGCTCGGGATCAGGTCATCCCCGTGCGCATCGGCGACCGTAGCAAGGTCTCCGAGGCGGTGAAGCCGTGGCAAATCGAGACGCTCCAGAAGACCGAGAAGGACCGCCTGCGCGCGTGGCTGCGCGCCCAGACGCGCCTAACGAGGTCGCAGAGGACGTTGCTGGAGGCGCTCGATTGGCCTGGGGGCGACGTCGTCTCGCGGATCATCCTCGACTCGGCGAACGTCGTGTGCGGGACCACGATCGGCATCCTCCAGCACCCCGATATCAAGCGCAGCCTCGAGCAGGAGCACCTCGGGCGGGTGCCGGTGTTCGACCTCCTGATCGTCGACGAGGCCAGCAAGACCACGTTCCAGGAGTTCCTCGTCCCCGCGCTCCTCGCGAAGAAGTGGGTGATGGTCGGCGACGCAAAGCAGCTCTCGCCCTACGTGGAGGAGGCTCACCTGGCGGCGAACCTCGACGCGGCTGTACCGAGCGCCGAGGTGCGCGCGGCGGCCCTCGACGTGTTCGAGGTGGACCGCTTCTTAAAGGCGCCGGCCAACGGCGGGAACCGGAACCTTGGCGCGGTGGTGGTGACGCCTACCAGCGCCACGGAGCGTGCGGTGTATCATGCTCGAGGCGGCGCGCCGTAGCGTCCCCGTGGTTGACCTCGACGCCGAGCCGGCGGCCGACAGTTGGTCGCTCACCCTCGCGGGGGTGGTGCTTGGGAGCGAACACACGCTGCGGCGCCGCCGGAGCGAACTCCCGCTCGACCTGGCAACGGTGCACGGAAGCGACCAGCTCGCTCGCCTCCGCGGTCGGGCGCGAGCACGGGCAGACGGCGAAGACGACCGGACCTGGGGCGGCGAGGTCGGTTGGCGGATCGCGCGCAGCTACGAGAAGCGCCTACTCTAGAGGCACTACGCTGGCGCGGAAGGCGAACCGCGCTTCAGCGAGGCGCGCGATCTCGTACCGTCGGAGGAGGCACTCGCGCTCGTGAACGTGCGCGCGAGGGAGAACGAGCCGGCCAGGGACGCGGTTTGGCGTGCCGTTGACCGAGTGCGGCGAGTCGCGCTGCCTTCAGTGCTCGAATCGCTCCAGAAGGGGTTCGAGCGCGCCGCCGGGCAGCGAGAGGGGACCGCGATCTCGGACGGCCTGCCTGAGCGTGCACTAGTCGATCGACACGTGCTCCTGACCTACCAGCACCGCATGCACCCGGGCTCTCGCGGTTTCCGCGCGAGCGCTTCTACGATCACGGCGCGCTCCTCGATCCGCCGGACATGGCCTCGCGCCGCGCGTGGCCCGACCCACTGTGGCCGGCGCGCGCCCTCTGGATCGATGTCCGCGGGCAGGCAGACGGCACGCGCAACGAGCGCGAAGCGGTGGCCGTCCTGCAACAGCTCGAGCGCTTCCGAAACTGGGCGCGCACCCACCGGCGACCGGACGGGAAGCCGTGGGAGATCGCCGTTCTCACCTTCTACCGGGCGCAGGAGAGGCTCCTCCGCCACGCGCTCCGCGAGAGCCTCAAGCAGCCCGGCGCCTTCGATCACTTCACGCTGGGACCGGGCGACGCGCCGCGCGCGCTCGTCGACCTTTGCACCGTCGACCGCTTCCAAGGGCACGAGGCCGACCTCGTCCTGCTCTCGTTCGCGCGCACGCGCGGCGTGGGCTTCCTCGACAGCCCCAACCGCCTCAACGTCGCGCTGACGCGCGCCCGTTACCAGCTCTTGCTCGTGGGGCGCCGGCAGAACTTCGCCAACCAACGGCGCTCGGAGACGCTCCGGCTCCTCACCGATCTCCCCGCCACCTACGAGCTACAGGATTGATCATGGCCAGACCGAAGAACCCGGATTCGCGGCCCTTGGTGATCGAGCTCTCCCGGCCCGTCGCGGTGAAGTGCTTCAACGTCGTCGGCGAGGTGGGCTTTGCCACGCGGCGCGACGACATCCGTGCCATCGTCCAGCTCGGCGTCGAGCAGGGCGGCCAGCTCACAGCGTCCGATCTGTGCGTTCGTCTCCTCGGCGGCAGGCCACAGGCGGTCGGGCTGCGCCTCCTGGATCTCTGCGAGCGCCTCGGCCTGGTCGAATGGGATGGGCCTCTCGCGCGGTCGCGACCGCAGGGCGTCGCTCACGGATGACGGGCACGAGGTCGCGGAGAGCGGAGACGTCTTCGTGCCGGAGCGCGGCACCTGGACAATCTGGGTCACGGACGATCCGCTCGTGCCGCCGGAGGAGAGGTTACTCAGGCTCGATCCCTTCAAGGAGCCCTTCGCCGCCGACGATTTGAAGAGGGATCCCTCGCGCGTCGAGCGCAACATCGTCGAGCTCCCCGACTGGATCGAGGATGCGTGCAACGTGCAAGGCATCCCGTGGTGGGGCGACAAGCGCGCGGTGTCGATCCTCGCCCTGGAGAAGAAAGCCGAGGCGGTCGGAGCGGACGCGCGCTTGACGGTCTCGCTGCGCGTCGCGCCCGGAGAGCCGCCGGTCGTGCGGCTCCACGGCGAGGTCGCCGGTCGCCGCAACAATCGGGTGCTCCCGGATGTGCCCGCGCCGGACTTCGAGGCCGTGTGGGCAGCGTGCCTGGGTCGTCGCGCGGCGGCGTGGAACGGCCGCAGCCTCGCGGTCCGCTTCGCAGACCTTGACGACACGGGGCGAGAGCACTTCGAGCAGACGATGCGCTTCCCCGGCCTCTCGCTCCCGAACCATGGGGCGTTTGGGGCTTTCGACGTTCGGCGCGTCCCGGTCCGACCGAACGACGACGCAGACGCTTCGGCGTGGGCCAACTGGCTCCTCGTGCACGGGACACATGCGTACGTTCGCGCGGCGGACTACCGGCGCCGTTGCGACGAAGTGCGCGCGCGCTTCGAGGGGTACCGGGTGGAGACGAAGCCGCAGGCCGAGCAGGCAACGGCGTTGCGGCGGGCGAACGGCGAGCGGCCCGGGCGCGCGTACTGGCACCTTCAGGCGCCGCTGGATTGGGACCTCGAGCCGCATGATGGGAGGCTGTGATGAGCGAGCGACAGCGCAAGATGTCGGTGGAGATCGATCACCGAGGCGACCCGCTCGGCGCGGCCTGGGTTCCCGGAAAGTCCACGCGGATGAGGCCGGAACAGTGGCTGGACGGGATCTGCGCCTCGGGCCGGGGCCGGGTAGCGGCGAGCCGCGTCATCGAGGCCATCCGCCGGGCGCGCGAGACGGTCTTCATGTCGAGCTTCCTCGTGTCCGACCAGGAGATTGCGCGGGCGCTCCTGGAGGCGACACGAGCGTGGCGTACGCGCCTACGTCCTGCTCGCGGCGGAGCGCGTAAAGAAGGAGCCGAAGGGGGACGAGGACTTCGACCGACGCATGTACGAGGCCGAGAAAACGCTCCTCCAAGAGATCGCCGGGCACGCGCTGGTGCGCAGCGCCGGCCTCTTCCACGCCAAAGTGGTGCTCGTCGACGCACCGGCCGGCGATGGATTCCTGCTAACCGCGAACCTTACGGCCGAAGCCCTGGAGCGCAACGAAGAGCTGGTGGTGGAGCTTGGTCCCGAGCAGCGCGCCGCGGTCTACCGCTGGCTGGCGTTCGCGTTCTGGGAGCTCGCGGAGAACGAGATGCCCGCCCCCGGCGCCCTCGAACGTATTGGCGCCGCAGGCTGGGTGAAGCAACCAACGCCTGTGCCCAGCGCCCCGGTCACCGCGCCAGGGTCGACCGCGCTCCGCGAGGCGGCAGCCGGGCTCGTCGAGCGTGCGCGGAAGAGCCTCACGGTGGCATGCTTCGGTTGGGCGGAGGAGCACGCGGTCGTACGGCGGATCGTCGAGCGAGCGCGGCGGGGCCTGCGCGTCACCGTGCTCGCGCGGCCGAGGCCCTCAGCCATGAAGGCGCTCGTCGCGCTTCGTGAGGCAGGAGCCACGGTCCTGGGGTTCCCGTATCTGCACGCGAAGGTAATATGGAGCGACACAGGCGAGGCGCTCGTGATGTCGGCGAACCTTCAGGTACACGGGCTGGATGAGGGGTTCGAGGTTGGCGCCATTCTCGACGGCGCGCGCGCGACGCGGTCAAGGAGGAGCTCGCCGCGTGGGCCGAGGACGCGCCGTTCTCGCTGGCGACGGGCCTCCGCGTCGGCGACGTTCGCGGCAAGCTGAAGCTCTGGAGCGGCCAATCGCTCGACGACGTGGAGATCGAAGATCTGCGCGAGGTCGATCTCGGCCGCGTCGTGATCCCCTCGGCCGATCGCCTCGACGCCACGCCGCCACTGCCCTCGCCGCGCGCAGGAAAACTCGCGCACCGGACCATCGCCCGATGGATCGCGGAGCTGCCGCTCGATCCCAAGGCGCTGGCGCGTTAGGGAGGACCTCATGAGAGGCGGAGATCGCGCGACGCTGCTCTCGTGGCACTCGGTCGGCGGCGGCGTGGAGGTGCTCGGCAACGCGCTCGCGCTGCTGCGCGAGCGGGAAGTGCACATCAGGCGGGTCGTCTACCTCGTCGAGGAGCGGTTCACGGTCGACGCCGCCCGCTTAACGCTCAGGCGGGCCACGTGGCGGTCGAGGTGCTCCCGTTGCCGCTTGAGGACCCCACGCGGCACGAAATCGTCTACTCGCTCGTGCGCGACCTCGTCTTGCCCAAGGTCTACGGCTGCACGGCGCTTCACATCAACGTGTCGCCCGGAACCCCAGCGATGCACGCCGTCTGGCTCATCCTGCACGCCGCGGGTGCGTTTCCCGCCGGGGACGCGCCTGTGGTCCTCGCAGGTCGACAAGCGCACCCGGACCACGCGGATCGATCCCGTCGAGTTCGAGATCCGCACGTACCTCGCCGAGATCCGCCGTATCGAGCGGGATCGCCCCGAGCGCGCCGCTCTATGATCCCGAGCCTCGCTCCCCTGCGCGACGTGCCGCGCTCGACATGCTCCGCCGCTTCGCGCGGGTTCCCGGCGCGCCGCTCCTCATCCTCGGCGAGCGAGGCACGGGCAAGACGACGCTCGTCGAGACCTATCTCGCGCCGCTCAAGCAGCGCAGCCTCGTCGCGCTCGCGTGCGGCACACTGGACGGCGCCGACGCGCGCATGGCCGAGAGCGAGCTGTTCGGCCACGTGAAGGGAGCCTTCACCGGCGCCGACAAGGCCCGCGAGGGGCTGGTCGCCCGCGCGGACAAGGGCGTGCTCTTGCTGGATGAGGTGCAGGATCTGCCGAAGCCGCTCCAGCGCAAGCTCGTGCGTCTGCTTCAGGACGAGCGGCGTCGCTACCGGCCGGTCGGGGCCGACGAGGAGCGTGAGGCCGACGTCGACATTGTATGCGCGTCGAACCTCCCGCTCGAGACACTTCGCAAAAAGCTGGACGCCAATCTGTTCGACCGGATCAGCCTCCTCACCGTGCACGTACCTCCGCTCCGCGAGTGCCGCGAGGACCTACCGGATGACTATCGCCGCGTGTGGCGCTCCTTGCGTCGCGACCACTCCCAGCTTGAAGAGGCGCCGACACCGCGGCCGTTGCTCGAGGCTCTCCTTTCCGCGCCCCTCGGTGGAAACCTCCGTGACCTGCAACGGCTCGCGCTCTTGGTGATGGCGTACTGGCCGGAGCTCGGCGAGGCGGCGATCACGCCGGCGCTGGAGGCGTGGCAGGCTCGGGCCGACGCGCCGCCGCAGCTCGACACAGGCATGGGCGAGGGTACGCGGACGGCGCGGATCATCGGCTTCCGCCGGCGGCTGGCCATCTGGGCGAAGGAGACGTGGGGGACGTGGGAGCAAGCGGCGCGCGCGCTCGCATGTGACGAGGCGACGCTCCGCAAGGACGCGACCCATCGAAGGCGGTCGGTGCGCAAACGAGCGGGACCGTAGCCAGCGACGGCGGCACGGCCTTTTCGCGATGTCCAGGGGTGGGGTGACGCCGCGGCGCTGCGAGGCACCGGCGGGCCAGCGCCCGTGAATGTGGGAGCTTGGACCGTGATACCGTGCCCGACGAGCCCCTCATCGCGGCGGCTGAGCGTCGCCGCTCTCCAAGTATAGGAGCGTGGTGCATGCCCCCGCCGTCTCGGAACGCGAACGTCCAGGTGCCGCTGCTACTCGCCTTGCTCGCGTGGGGATGCACGCGCGAGGCTCCGTCGGATCCGAGCCCGACGCCGCCGGTGTCGACGCTCGCCAACTCGTCGGAACCGCCGCCATCGCCCCCCGAGGCGCAGACGGCCGCCCCGCCGGCGCCGACGGAGAGCGCCACGTCACCGGCGCCAACCGAAGCGGCCGCCGCGGCATCGTCGAGCAGCGCGGCCTCGATGTGCGCAAGCCTTGCCCCCGCACTCGGGAAAGCCGCCGGTCTCTTGCCGCCTGGGTTTCCGGCCAACCTTGCGCCGCACCTTGCTCTCATCGTGCGGCGGCATGACCCCGTGTTCCCGCCCATCCCCGTCGTCGTCGACGGCGACGTTCTGTTCCTCGAGCACGAGATCAAGGCGGGGCGCCTCATTGTGTCGCGCGCCGCGGGCGAAGGGCGTGAAACGGTGCGCACCGTCCAGATCCCACCGCGGCCGGGCGACTCGCAGTTCTCGTCGTACCAGTTCGACGCCGCGGTTGGAGAGCGGACCATCGCCGTCGCCGCCGTCGTGGGCAAGGAAGCGTTCGTCGTCCTCATCGACGAGAAGAAGTGGACCGTGCGCGGGGTGACGCCGCTCGGGATCGCGGAGCCCACGTCCATCTACGGCCTCGACCACCCGCACATCGCGGCGGGACAAGGCGGCTACGGCGTGGCGCTCCAGGGCGACATGCCGTACGCCAAGTGGCGATCGCCTGGACCGTGGTCGGCGAGGACGGCCGGCAACGCGGCAAGCCCATCTACATCGACTCCTCGGTCTACATCGAGCCGCGCGTTGCCTGGACGGGCTCGGTGTTCGGCGTGTTGAGCGGCCGGCAGAGCAATCCGAGCCCGCACAGCCTCGGGGTGTTCCTCATGCCGAGCGCCGCTGGCGAGAAGCCCCGCTACGTGCCGTGGGTGGAGCGCGACGGCGAGCGCGTCCTCTACGTCGGCGGGACGCTGGTGTGGCGCGACGGCGAGTTCCACGTCGCGATGGAAGCCGCGCAGCAC
The DNA here is from genome assembly GCA_963827955.1 of uncultured delta proteobacterium. Taxonomy (GTDB): domain Bacteria; phylum Myxococcota_A; class Polyangia; order Polyangiales; family Polyangiaceae; genus CAWHDJ01. The sequence continues at coordinate 35,389 of CAWHDJ010000023.1, forward strand.
ATCAAGCACGAACACACGAGCGCAGGTGGTGCACGCTCCCCTGGACGGCCCCGCGCGCGTCGAGGTGTGCGGGCAGGAGGGCGGCGAGGCTCCACGAGGCAGGAGGCGCCCCGGGAGGTAGCGGCCGGCGCGCGTCCGCGCGCCCCTGCGTGCGTCTCTCGGCCCCCCGATGCGCACCGCCACGCCGCGCGGGCGGGCATGTCAGCAGGCGGCGCTATGTGGTCGCGGCTAGAACGGCAGCCGTGTAGACTCCGCCACGAATGAAAAGGTGAAACGTGGAATACAGCGTCCTCAACGTCGAAAGCCACGCTCACAAGGTTGAGCAGCACGTGCGCAACGTCGCCGATGGGCGCTACGGGCTCCCAGAGTTCCAGCGCACCTTTGTGTGGGACGACGAGCGCGTGCGCGGCCTCTGGGACAGCCTCTACAAGGGCTTCCCGGTCGGTCAGATCATGCTCTGGACGCCGGACGAGGTCGACTTCCCGATGCGCTCGTTCGGGCGCGAGCAGAAGGAAGTCACCGGGGGCAACCGCGTCGCCGTGATCGACGGCCAGCAGCGACTCACGGCGCTTCACCTCGTTCTCGCGGGGAACGTGCCGCTCCGCTTCAACCTCGAGCGCCAGGAGTTCACCTTCGGCACGGGGCCCAACGATCTGCGCCTCGACATCCTGCGCGATGCAACGGGCAACCCGGTCGAGTACGTGAAGGCCGCCGGGCGCCAGCACTTCTTTCAGCACGCGACCCCGGCGCAGAAGGAAGTCTTCGGCGAGAGGATCAACTGGCTGAACGCCGTCCTCACGCAGCGGGAGATGCCCTCCCAGAAGATCGTGGGGTCGCCCTACTCGGCCGTGCTCGACGTCTTCAAGCGGCTCAACCGGCAGGGCGAGCCGCTCAACGAGGCCCAGCTCACGATGGCCGGCATCTCGCTCAGGTGGCCCGGCGTGTTCCGCAAGACGTACGACGTGCTCCGCCAGCTCAACACGGAGATGGGGTTCGATCAGGCCGAGGATCCCTCGTTCGTCTTCCTGGTCTGGACCGCGGTCCACACCGGCCAGCACTTGGTCAAGCACCTCGCGCCGGAGCCGGACAGCACATCGAAGTACCTGCGCCTCGCGTTCGCCGATCAGTACGAGGCGTCGTGGCAGCGCACCGTCGGCGGGCTCAAGCAGCTCGTCGAGGTGATGCGCGACGACCTCGACCTGACGAACTTCAAGTTCGTGAAAGCGTACTACCCGCTGGCGGTCGCCGCGCACTACCTCGCGACGCACACAGCGGTCGTTGCCGCCGAGCGGACCGCCTTGGTGCGCTGGCTGATCCTCGCGCTGGTGTCCGGGCGCTACGCCGTCCGAGGGCAGACCAAGTACGGCGCGGACATCAAGAGCACGGTGGAGCCATCGCAGCTTCGGCAGCTCTTCCACCACACCCGAGAGCCGCTCGATCCGGACCACGCGACCAGCAATCTGCTCCACATCGACGGCCTCCTGGAGGCGGGGTTCCAATCCCCGTACGTGACGCTGCTCTACATGGTCGCCCGCAAGCTGTCGGCGACCGACTGGTTCGATCACAAGCTCGACATCGGCGCGCCCCTCGCGGGGGGCGCCGCGTGGCAGTTCCACCACATCTTCCCCGACGAGACCTTCGACGCGGACCGCGGGCGGCTGCGCGACGCCTGCGAGGAGGCGAGGAATCGACGGAGACGAGGATGAAGCGGAGCGGCTTCGGAAGGAACTGGAGGACCTCGAGGCGCGCGTGGCGTCGCTCGGGAACCTGGCGTTCCTCGCGCCGACGACGAACCAGAGCATCTCCAACCGGCAGCCGTCGGACTACCTGAAGGAGATCGCGGCGACGCCGAGCGGCAGGGCCGCGCTCGAAGCGCAGCTCATCCCGATGAACCCGAAGCTGTGGAAGCACTCCGCGTTCGAGCAGTTCCGACACGAGCGATGCCGGCTCATCGCCGAGAGGGCGATGGAGCTGTTCTTCGCGTCGACGTGACCGCCGCACCCGACGGTGCTCAACTCGACCGAGGCGTATGCCTTTCGAGAAGCCGCAGAAGGGCAACCCCCACCAGTTGACCGTCAACCAGCACATCCATACCGCGCACGCGATTGGCAAGTTCGAGGGGGCAGACGGTTGCGTCGAGGTGAAGCGCGTGGCGACGGGGGAGATCCGCCGCGTCCACCCCAGAGACGGGATCTTCTGCGCGCGTCGTGCGTGGGATGAGCGAGCCGAGAAGGGCTACATGCACGGCATCGAGGATGCCTTTCACGCCGAACTTCGGCGCGCTCAAACTGGGGGGAGCGGCTCGCGAGACCACAAAGCCATCTCGCAGTACCATCTTCTATGGGCCCTTCGTCACGCCTACGCGACAGCCGCGCTCCATGACACGGTATTGGTCGGGGTCTCCGGCTCCAATCTCACCAGGGAGCAGGAGGAGACCGTGGAGGCGAAGTGGGGGGGGTTCGTGCGCGCGGGCGGCAACGTGCCGGCGCGCTTTGACGCCTCGTTCCAGATCCAGCGGGGCATCGACATGAACATCGCCGAGTACGAGGGGCACACGTGGGGCTTGCTCCACGCATCCGCGGGAGAGTTCCTCGTCGCCGACTGCTACGACGGCCGCATGATTCTGCCCATCACGCCGACCCTCTGTTTTTACGGTGATGAGCCCGATCGGGCGATCGGGCGTGAGGACGTGGCCCTCGTCAATCGCGCAACTGTCGCCGCAGCGACTAATTTCTACTTCGCGCGTGAGATCGCTGCGTGCCCGGTGTGATCTGCCCGCCCGACGCGCTACGTGCCCCCGCCGCGGCGTCGCTGTTGCTGGCGGCGCTGGCGCCGCCGGCGTCGAGGGCGGCGACCGCGTACACGGCGTCGAGTCAGCGCCCGCGCACGTCGCCCGGTATGGTGGGCATGGCCTCGAAGAAGACCCCGAAGCGCCCCCACGTCGCCGGATCATGGATCACGGGGTCTGGATCACATCGCCGGCGAGTGTGGCGACTGCCCCATCCTACCGGGCGTGAAGAACAAGCCCCCGAAGCGCCCCCACGCCGGCGAGCCCGGTACGGGTGGGCGTGGCACCGAAGAACACCCCGACGCGCCGAACGTTTCTCGCCGCTCTTGCGGGCGCCGCTCTCGCAAGCGCCGGTTGGTGGGCGCACGTCGAGGGCTTCGATCTCCACGCCGGCGTCGAGCTCCACGCCGGCGAGGCCTCCGTGGGCTCCACGTCGCCGGCCCCTGTCGAGCACGGCCACGTGCACCGCGCCGCACCGGCCAGGATCTCCCCGTCGAGCGCGGACAGGAGCGGCGCCGCTCGAGGGGGGCGCCGCTTGAGCGGCGCACGCGCGGGAAGCGACGTTGCCCCTAGGAGACGTCGTGTCTCATGGGGAACGCGACGCCGGGGCCCCCGTCCCCCCTTCCGGAGGGTGGAGCGCCTCCAGTGCCAAGCATGCCCCGCGGGCGGTTCGCGAGGCTCGGCCTACCAGAGCGGCGGCACGTTCACGCCCGCCCCTTGGTGGGCCGATGCCCGGAGCTGGCGGTGGGCCCCTTCAAGGTGCTCGAAGGGCCAGCGGTCCCCCAGCCTGCGCCTTCCTAGGGGGACGGGCGCCGGGGGCCCGCTGATGCCTCGCCTGGCCTCGGCTGGTAGCTGCCGCCGCGCCCCCCTCCGCTCGCTCCGGTGGCGCTGGTGCTGGCGCTCTGCTGCGCTCTCACCCTTCGGCGTCGAGGTCGACCACGGGCACCTCGGCCACGGAGTCGGTGAGCGCCCACGCCATGTGCGCGATCGAGCAAGGGCGGCGCCGTGAGCTAGGCGCTCCGGTCACGGCGCATGTTGCCCCGCGTGCCGGGTGGGTGGTGGGAGGGGGAGGAGGAGCAGGCCCAGCTCGGGGCCGCTACGGGCAGGCTAGGGCTACGCCACGGCCTGCAGTTCCATGGCCGGAAGGTGTTCTACCAAGTGCGTAGGAAGCACCTGGCTCCAGTCACCCTGGCCCGTCCCGTTCGTCATGCTCACGCGGACGCCCACCGTGGTCAGGGGCGTGAAGCCCGAGATCGTGGTCTTCCCCTTGGGCGTGGAGGGCGCCGCCTGAAAGGTCTTCGACCCGTCGACGGTGGACTCCCAGTTGAAGAACCGCTGCTGGTGCGGCTTGATCGGCCCGGCCGCGGCGACGAGGAGGCCGACGTTGGCGTCGCACACGATGCTGCCGGACTGCTTGCCGTTCCTGAGCGTGAGCAGCGGCTTGGGGTTGTTCGGGAAGCCGGCCACGCTCAGCCCCGCGTTCTCGATGATGGCGATCCCGCGCCCGGGGTTCGCGTCGGCGAGCCCCTGGATGAAGGTGCGCTCGCTCTCCATGGCGGTGAAGAGCAGGGCGCACTCGGCGTTGCGCGTCGCCGCCGTGCCGACCGTATGGTCCCGCACGGCCTGCTGAGCGATCGCCGCGTTCTGGATCAGGGTCAGGAACGGGGGGAGCGCCGGGTTCGGCGCCGTGTAGGTCACCGTGTCGGCGGCCATCCCGTCGTGCATCTTCTGGGCGCACGCGAGCATCTGGATGTACTGGTGCCGGTCGAAACCGAACACCGCCCGAATTCTTCGTGTATTCATGGCTTTATCTCCTGTGACTCTGCCGAGGGCGGGCGCATCTCGGTTCGTCCCGGCCCATCCGGGAGCGTCCCTCGATTGCTCGCCCTCATGTCCCTAAGGGACTCCGGCTGGAGCAATTCCAGCCGCGACTCGAAGTCGATTTTTCACTCGCCCTCCATTACCGGCAGATCCGGTCGAAGCGTCAGGCGCGGCGGTCGATTTTCTTGCCGCGGGCCCTCCGTCGGGGTCGCCAATCTGCAAACCGGGCCCGAAGGCGCTCCACTCCGGATCGGACCAGGCGCTCCGCCGCTGCGAAATCGGATGCGTGCGCATGGTACACCTCTCCTGATCCCGGGCTGGCGCCCGTCCTCGCCCGGCCCCCCGGGCACCCTTCATTGGGGTTATCGGATTGAGAAACGCGGTTCGGCAGGAAAGAGACGCGGCCCCTCACGTTTCGCTCACGGAGCGTGCGCGGGGCTTTGCTTCGCCTGTGCGATCGGACGACGGCGCGCTGCGGACCACGAGGGTCCAGAGGACGAGAGTAATCGGTGCGGCTGGTCGATCCCTCGCGCCCAGCGTCCTCTGCGGGAAGGGAGAGCAGAAGGCGTGCCACCCGACGAATCCCGCGATTTCCCGGCGAAACGGCCGGTGATGGCGGGAACGACGCCGTGCGATGGTCGAAAAATCACCAAGCCTTGGTCGAAAAACCACCAGGACGCCCTGCCGGCATGGGCGCGTTGCCCGACGACGACGCCGCGTGCCCCGGCGACGACGCTGCGTTGCCCGGCGACGGCACCGCGTGCCCCGACGACAGCGCCGCTTTGGCCGGTGACGACGCCGCGTGCCCCGGCGACGACGCTGCGTTGCCCGGCGACGGCGCCGCGTGCCCCGACGACAGCGCCGCTCTGGCCGGCGACGACGCTGCGTGCCCCGGCGACGGCGCCGCGTGCCTCGGCCGGATGGCTGCGTGCCCCTGCGATGGCGTCGCGTGCCTCAGCCGGGCGGCCGCGTGCCCCTGTGACGACGCTGCGTGCTCCTGCGACGGCGCTGCGTTGCCCCGGCGACGACGCCGCGTTGCCCGGCGGCGACGCTGCGCTGCCCGGCGACGGCGACGCCTTGGTCGGCGACGACGCCGCGTGCCCCGGCGACGGCGACGCCTTGCTCGACGACGACGCTGCGTGCCCCAGCGACGGCGCTGCGTGCCCCAGCGACGGCGACGCCTTGGTCGGCGACGACGCCGCGTGCCCCGGCGACGGCGACGCCTTGCTCGACGACGACGCTGCGTGCCCCGGCCACGGCACTGCGTGCCCCGACGACGACGCTGCGTTGCCCCGGCGACGACGCTGCATGCCTCGGCGACGGCGACGCCTTGCTCGGCGACGACTCCGCGTGCCCCGGTGACGACGCTGCGTGCCCCGAGGACGGCGCTGCGTGCCTCGGCCGGGCGGCTGCGTTGCTCGGCGACGACGCCGCTTGGCTCAAGAGGAGCGCCGCATTGCCCGGCGACGGTGCCGCGTGCACCGGCGACGGTGCCGCATTGCCCGGCGACGACGCCGTGTGGCCAAGCGGCGACGCTGCGTGGCTCGAAGCAAAGGCCGCAGGGCTCACCGCGAGGGCCGCGTTACTGATGGTCAGGGCCGCGTCACTGTACTTCGGCGGCGGACTGCCAAACGGCATGGGCGGGGCCGATATCTTCGTGGCGAAGCTGAGCCCGTAGCGGACGCGTCAATTCGGCGGGCTCGCGGTGTCCTCGGGCACCGACGGGCTCTCCACGGTGAAATCGAGCGCGTTGTCGTTGGAATCGGTGCAGCTACCCATCCCGCTTCCCGGCTTGCGGGCGATGCTCCGGTCGATCATGGCGCTCGTGCTGCCGTCCTGCGGGTTGTAGACGGGCGTGCCGGCACACGTGTAGCTGACCCCGAACTCCGCTGGGTCGGTCCCCAGGTTGTAGTAACAGACCGCGTCGATCGGCGCGCCGTTGACGTAGAGCACGAGACTGGCCTCGTCGACGACGGAGCTGCTGAGCGCGTCGTCCGGCTCCGTCGCTCCAGAGTAGCTCGAGCCCACGATGAGGTAGTGGCCGCGCGCAGGGATCGACGCGGGGCCGCCGCCACCCGTCCATCGCGTTTGGTACGACCCTGGAGGGCTCGAGAGGCGCAGGCTCTTGAGCATCCAGGCCGCGTCGATGGTGATGGGGTTCTCCGTCGGGTTGTAGAGCGTGACGAACTCGTCCGACGCGCCGTTCTTCCCGCTGGTCTGGATGTCGCTGATGACGAGGTGGCCGATGCCGCACGGAGGGAGCCCGCCGGTGCTCGATGCGGCCGTGCTGCTGCCGCTGCTCGACACCGTCGCCGTGGAGCTGCTGCCGGACGCCGTCCCCGCCCCCGTGCCCACGGAGCTGCTCGCCGCCTGGCTGGACGTCGACGCCTGGCTGCTGCTGGCGGACGCGCTGCCACCGGCGCCCGCCGGCCCGAACTGGAACGACGGGTAGCCGCACCCGGCCACGCCGACGCACAGGGCGGCGACCGCTCCGAGCCCGGGGCGCTTCTGCATCGTCGCGGCAGCATAGCACTGCCGCCCCACGCCCCGCCCACGAAGCGTGCCGGCCTGCAGGAGAGGCAGCCGGCGCGCGGGCCGACCTGCCATCGCCGCGCCGGCTCGCAGGGGGCGGCACGCGGGCTGCTGGGCAGTGGGGTGGTGTCGCCGCCCGGAGCGGCGGCGGACCGAGCCAGGAGGTGCCGGCCATGGAAAAGCATCAGAAGGCGGAGCAGCAACACAAGAAGACGGGCGCGTCGAACGTCGAGTACGACCTCTTCAGCGAGGTGCACTCCCTCCTCAAGGGCAACGCTGCGCTGGAGCGGTACATCGAGGACGCGCGCGACTCCGGCGAGCCCGACGTGGAGCGCTGCTTCAAGGCGATCCAGGACCAGAACAAGGAGAACGTCGGCAAGCTGCGCGACCTCATCGTGCAGCACCTCGGGCAGCACCAGAAGGCCGCCTAGAAACCAGGGGCCGGCCGGCCGACCCCGCTACTCGATGGCGAGCATGCGCACGGTGCGCGGGGTCATCCTCACCTCGAGCGCGCCGCGCTTGATCTCGAAGACCACGTCGTCGAGCACGTCGACCGCGCGCGTGCCGGCGAGCGCCTGGCCCACGTGCACGCGGGCGAGCACGTCGCCCTCGCCCGGGTTGACCACGAAGAGGACCCGGGCGCGGCCGGCCGCGTCCTCGTGCACCGTGGCGAAGGTGCCGTCGGGCTCGCACGCCCACGTCGGCAGGCCGAGGATCTCCACGGCGCGGGAGACGGCGGTGTCGGCGGCGGCGCGATCGTCCTCGATGAGGACGGGGATGCCGTCCGAGGGTGCGCCGGCGGCGCGAAGGCGGGCGAGGTCGAGGGGCTCGGCGAGCGCGCGGTACGCGCCGTCGAAGGCCGGCTCGCGCGGGCCCAGCGTGACGGCCACCCCCTCGGCCGCCTTCTCGCAGAGCCGCTGGAACAGCTCGGGGTTGAGGCCGCCGGAGGTGGCGCAGACAATCCAGCGCGCGCCGTCGAGCGACACGTCGCGATCCTCGCCGCCGATGCGGGCGAGGGGGACGCCGCGCGCCTCGAGCGCCAGCTCGAAGGTGCGGGCGAACGCGTCGGCCTCGATGCCGAGGGGGTAGCCGAGGCCGAGATCGCTCTCCGAGACGCTCTCCTTCGCGCCCTTGTCCACGATCGCGAAGAAGGCGCCCGTGATCGGGCCGAACGCGTGCATGACGCGGGCGAGCCTGCGCTCGCTGCGGGGGGTGAGGATGCGCACCGGCGTCCTCCGCGTGAGCCCGAAGAACGACGTGCGCTCGAGCGCCTGGCCGAGCTTGCGCCAGAACTGGGCGAAGGGGCGCGGGCGGCCGTGCGGATCGATCGGCGCGCCGATCCAGCGATCGCGCTCCACGGCCATGTAGACGTTGAAGCCGCGCAGGCCGTACGCGAGCGCAGCGAGCACGGTGAAGGCGCTGTCGCGCTCCTGGATCGGGGGGAAGAAGGGTGGGAAGCCCGCGCCCATCTCGCAGGCGAACGCGGGCAGCCCGAGCGCCTCCGTCCGCACCGAGAGCTCGCTGGTGCGGCGCGCGACGATCGCGCGGCTCTCCGGGCTTCCGACCTGGTAGTAGTCGAGCCCGACCAGGTCGACGGAGCGGGTGACGCGCGCCGCGTTGAGCGGCGTCGCCTCCTGCCCGGGGGGCAGGTTGTGCGTGGTGGGCAGGCCGTCGAGGCCCGCGTCGGCGAGCGCGCGGACGAAGCGCTCGAACGCCGTCTCCAGGAGGTGCTCGTGGAACTCGGCCCAGTCGAGGTGCCGGGCGAGGTCCGCCGGGGTCTCGGCGTCGAAGCGGGTGGGCGGGGCGAGGGTCGCGAAGCGGCGCTCCTCGTCGGACACGTCGCCCTCTACGCCCGGGTCCACGGCGCGCTCGCGCGCCCGCGCGGGATACGCCGCCTGGAGGCGCTCGAGCGTCTGGTACTTGTCCCGGAGGAAGGCGCGGTAGAGCGTGATCGCGTCCGGGTGGTAGTCCTGATCGTAGGCGCCGTCGCGGAAGTAGAGGGCTCCCTCGTTGTCGATCTGGAGGAGCACCACGGGCCCCTCCGGGTACAGCAGAGGCCGGAGCGCGGGCGCGAGGAGGCGGAAGTAGCGCGCCGCCTCGTCGTGGAACGCCTCGCTCGCGTAGCTCGGCACGGGGAACGCGAAGGGCAGCATGGGGAGCATCACCGGGTGGCTCCGCGGCGAGCGGGCCTGGCAGGTCGGGTCCCACACGACGCGCTCCGGGATGCCGAAGTACGTGCAGCTCCGCGTTGATGTGCGGGCCCGGGCGCACGATGGCGTACATGCCCAGCTCGCCGACCATCCGCAGGAAGGCGCCGACGTCGCGCTGCGCGTCGCCGCGGCCGAGCTCGAGCTGGCCGGGCGCGATCTCGTGCACGCCCCAGGGGACGTAGGTGTCGATCAGCCGGACGCCCATGTCACGCGTGGCGGAGAGGCACGCGCGCCAGTCGCGCGGATCGAGCCTCCAGTAGTGGACGCTGCCGGCGAGGAGGGGCACGAGCTCGTCCTTGATCCGGAGGCCCTCGGGGACGAGGCGCACGCCCCGGCCCGAGCCGACGTCCGGCGCCTTGTCGCTGCGCGTTCTGCCCACGGTGGGCGCGCACCGTAGCAGGGATCGCGTTGTTCGGGCTACGCGGAAGCGGCGGGCGCTACGGCGCCGCGCCGCGCTTGCGGGGCCGCGCCGGGGCCGTCGAAGGCTTCTTGCGTACAGGCTTCGCCGAGGTGGCCTTTGCCGGCGCACGCTTCGCGGAGGCGCCCCTGGGCTTCGCGGGGGCGGGACCCAGGTCGATGTCGATCCCGAACATCCCGGCGAGATCGCCGCCGAGCGCCTTCTCCTTCGCCACCGGCCGCTTGCCCGCGAGGGTGCCCGCCGCCGCCGTGCTCACCAGCTCGGCCGCGTCGGCGCCGCGCAGCGTGAAGAGCAGCTCCGGCGCATGGTCGAGGCGCGCGCCGATTCCGTAGAGCACCGCCGCCACGTGCTTGCACATCGTCGCGCCGTCGGGGCAGCTACAATCCATCTCGATCTGCCGCGGCGCCGGGAAGAGCCCCGTCTCCTGCTGCGTGATGACCTCCATCACCGCGGAGGAGAGCTTGCCCTGGAGCAGCTCGATGACGCTCTCGATCTTGCCCGAGCACTGGCCGACGATCGCCCGGTAGCGCGCGCGCTCGACGGGCGTCACCTTGATCGTCACCTCGTAGAGCGAGGTGCCCTGCACGAGCGCCTCCACGCGGCCCGGCGTGATCGAGAGGTCGATCACCGAGCCGCTCCGCACGTAGCTCCGCCCGCGCGCGATGCGGTTCTCGATGTCGCTGTAGCGCTCCAGGTTCCGGCACCAGGCCTTGCCCCAGAAGGTGCTCGCGATGGTGCGCCCCTCGAGCCGCACGGGCGCGAGCTTCCGGCCCTTCTTCTCCAGCTTGGCGATCGCCTTCCGCGCGCTCGCCTGGCGCTCGGCGACCGACACGTACGGCGGGTAGGAGTCCCAGCCTCCCCAGTAGCCCATGCTCAACCTTCCTCCAGCGCGCTCCGCAAGTCGAGCGAGACCAGCCGGAGCAGCTCGCCCGTCGGCAATTCCGTCAGCCACGCTTCGCCCCCGCCCGCGAGGATCTCCTGCGAGAGCCCGACCTTGGACGCGATGAGGGCGTCGATGCGCTCCTCGATCGTGCCGCGGCAGACGAGCTTGTGGACGAGCACGTTCCTCTGCTGGCCGATGCGGTACGCGCGGTCGGTGGCCTGGGCCTCCACGGCAGGGTTCCACCAGCGGTCGAAGTGGACGACGTGCGACGCCGCGGTCAGGTTCAGCCCCGTGCCGCCCGCCTTGAGCGAGAGGACGAAGAACGGGGGCCCGCTCTCCTCCTGGAAGCTGGCGACGAGCGACGCGCGCTTCTTCACCGCCGTCTCGCCGTGGAGCACGAGCCCCGGCCGGCCGAAGACGCCGGCGAGGAAGCCGGCGAGCGGCGCGGTCATCTCCCGGAACTGGGTGAAGACGAGGACCTTCTCCTGCCGCGCCGCGATGGGCTCGCAGATCTCGCGGAGCCGCGCGAGCTTGCCGCTGTCCGCGGGCGCGTACGCGCCGTCGCCGAGCCACTGCGACGGGTGGTTGCAGATCTGCTTGAAGCGCATCAGGTACGCGAGCACGAGCCCGCGGCGCTGGATGCCCTCGGCGCCCTCCAGCTCTCGCTCCAGCTCCTTCACCGACTTCGCGTAGAGCGTGGCCTGGGCCTTCGTGAGCGCGCAGTAGGCGGTGACCTCGGTCTTGTCGGGCAGGTCGGGGACGATGGCCTTGTCGGTCTTCATCCGGCGGAGCAGGTAGGGGCGTGTCAGGCTCCGGAGGGGCGCGTAGCCGCGCGCCTTGTCGCCCTCGAGCCTCTTGACGAAGGACGAGAACGCCTTCGCCGAGCCGAGCAGGCCGGGGTTGAGGAAGTCGAAGATCGACCACAGGTCGCCGAGCCTGTTCTCCACCGGGGTGCCCGTGAGCGCGATCCGCGCCTCGCTCCGCAGCGCCTTCGCGGCGCGGGCCTGCCGCGTCTCCGGGTTCTTGATCGCCTGCGCCTCGTCCAGCACCGCCACGCCGAACCGGCGCTCGGCGAACCAGGGCACGCGCGCGACGGTGCCGTACGTGGTCAGGACCAGGTCCGCCTCGGCGAGCGCGCTCTCGGGCAGCTCTGCCAGCTCCGCCGAGGTCATCGCGGAGGGGTGCGCGATCAGCACGCGGAGGCTCGGCGCGAAGCGGGCGGCCTCGGCGCGCCAGTTGCCCAGGAGCGAGGCCGGCGCCACCACGAGGTGCGGGCCCTTCATGCCCTCGCGGCGGAGCACGAGCAGGAGCGCGAGGATCTGGATCGTCTTGCCGAGGCCCATGTCGTCGGCGAGGCAGGCGCCGAGCCGCAGGCGGGCGAGGAGGTGGAGCCAGCCCACGCCGGCGCGCTGGTACGGCCGGAGCGCGCCCGTGAGCGCGGCGCCGGGGTCGGCCTCGCGGCTCCCCTGCGGGCGCTGGAGATCGGCGAGCAGCCCTTCGAGCCAGGGGCCCGCCGTCACCGTCGTCCACTCCGGCGCGCGCGCGGCCTCGCCCGCGAAGCCGCCGTCCACCGCCGCGCCAGCGAGCATCCGCATCCCTTCGAGGAACGAGATCCCCTCGCGCCTCGCCCGGCGCTCGGCCTCCTTCCAGTGATCGAGCACCTCGCGGAGCTTCTCCGGATCGACCTCCACCCACCTTCCCTTGAGCAGCACGAGCGGCTCCGTCGCCGCGAGGATCTGCTTCACCTCCGCGGCCGTGAGCGGCTCGCCGTCGAGGCAGAGGCGCACGTCGAAGTCGAGCATCGCGTCCATGCCCAGCCCCGCCGGCTGCTTGCCGCCGATCGCGACCTTCACCTCGGGCCGCGGCGGGTGCTTCCGCTTCCACCAATCGGGGACGCGCACGACGATGCCGGCCGCCTCGCAGACGGGCACGTCCTGGAGGAATGCGAACGCCTCGCGCACCGTCCACGCGAGCGGGTGGTAGACCTCGCCCGAGTCGACGAGCGCGCGGATGAATCCGCTCTGCTCGGCGGCCTTCTGCACGGGCGAGAGCAGCGCGAGGAGCTTGTCCTTGTCGCGCGCGCCCGCGAATTCGGTGATGGCGCGGCCGAGCGGCGCGTGCTGGACGCGGGCGCGATCGGAGAGGCGGGTGCCGTAGGTCGCGAGGAAGGCGAAGGGCGCGTGCTCGCTGCGCTTGTTCTCGGCGAGGTGGAAGTGCACGCGCCCGACCGCGGCGAAGGCAGGGAACGCCCTGGCGAGGTAATCGCGCACGGTGCCGGAGGCGGCACGGAGGTCGGACACGACCGCGACGAGGACCGAGGCCCACGCGGCCTCGAGGACGGCGGCGGTGAGGTACTCCGCGCCGGTCATCGGCGGCGCCGCGTCGACGAGCGCGCGGGAGATCCTCGGCCGGGGCGGGGAGGGAGAGCTTGGCGGGGTCGGCCTCGGCGTCGGCGACCCCCGCCAGGGCGGTGAGGAAGCGCTTGGCGACCTCGCGCCCGAAGGCGAGCGAGGCGGGGAGGTCGGCGTCGAGGAGCGCGGTCGCGAGGTGGAGCAGGCCGCGGGCCGGCGAGGCGTCGAAGGCCTTGGCGATGCGCTCGGCGACGGCGGAGGGGAGGGTGTGCTCGGCCGGAGGTGTCGGGTCCAGGTGCAGGACGCCGTGCGGCGAGACGGCGAGCGCGACCGGGACGCCCTCGGCGCCGGCGGGCGAGCGCTCGGGGCGGGACACGGCGGTCATTCAATCGCGGGTTGCATAGCACCGAAGTACGCGCGCCGTACGTGGCGCCGAGCGGTCTATGCTGCGCCCCCCCATGCGCCTCCGATGCCTCTCCTTCCTCGCCGTGCTCGCCGCGCTCACCGCGTTCGCTGCCTGCCGCTCGACCCAGGGCGACCCGGCCGCGGGGGGCGCGGGCACGGGGGCGTGCAGCGGCGTCTCGTGCAGCGCCGACGAGTTCTGCCAGACGTTTCCCTGCGGAGAGGGGGTCCCCTCGTGCGCCCCGAGGCCGACGGCGTGCGCGCCCGAAGGGCCGCAGGTCTGCGGCGACGATGGCAAGGTCTACGCGAACGCCTGCGCGGCTCACCAGGCCGGGCAAGGCCTCGGCACGAGCTGCGCGCCGCCGTCCGGGACCTTCGCGTGCGGGTCGTACTTCTGCAATCCAAACACCACGTTCTGCCAGACTTCGGAGACCACCTGCGGCCCGCCCACGTACGCGTGCGTGGAGTTTCCCTCCTCGTGCGACCCGCTGCCGGCCGACTGCAAGTGCCTGGGCGGGAACGTGGCGTGCGCGGGCGGCGACACGGGCGACAGCACCTGCAACGCCGAGGGCAACGCGCTCTCGGTCTACTGCCCCCAGTGAATCGCTACGTGCGCGCGCCCGCGAGCGCGACGGTGAGCGCGATCGCGTAGACCGCCATCGCCCCCAGCCAGAGGAGCGCCGTCGCCTTCCACCCCTCGCGGAAGGCCCAGATCACGGCGAGCGGCGGGACCACCAGCGCCACGGGGCCCTTCCAGCGCGGGCGGGCGCGAAGGAGCAGCCGCGCCGAGAGCGCGACGTGCACCGTGATCAGCGTCGCCAGCCCCAGGCAGAGCGCGCCGAAGATGAGCGGGTCCTTCACGTGGGTCACTCTAGCCCACGTTCGCCCGGATCGCCCGAGCCTCCATCGCCGCCGGGCTCTGCCACCGGGTCGAAATCACGCTAAGCTCGGGTCCGTGCGCCTCGTCCGCCGTCTCCTCGCGCCCCTCCCGCCTTCGCTCGCTTCGCTCACGGCGGGCCGTGTCGTACCGCTGAGCGTGCTCGCCGGGGCGGTCGCGAGCGCCGCGCTCGTCATGCTCGCGGGCAGGGTCGCAGGCGCCGCGCCGGACGCGCCCGACACGCTCTCCGTCTCCGAGGTGAAGCCCGGGATGAAGGGTTACGGCCTCACCGTGTTCTCCGGGACGCAGCCGGAGAAGTTCGACGTCGAGGTCATCTCGGTCCTGCACAACTTCCGCCCGAACCAGGACATCGTCCTCGATCAAGACGCCGAACCCCCGGCTCAACGTCACCCGCACGGTGGCCGGGATGAGCGGTAGCCCAATCTACATCGACGGCAAGATGATCGGCGCCTACGCCTACGGCTGGCTCTTCGGGATCGAGCCCATCGCCGGCGTGACGCCAATCAAGTCGATGCTGGACGAGCAGGCGCGGCCCGTCCCCCGCGCCCTCTTCCCGCGCAGCGGCGGGCTGCTCCCGTCGGCGGACGCGTCCGATCCCACGCCGAGGCGCTCGCCGCACGCGTTCCTGGGCGCGCCCGGCGGCTACGACCTCGCCGAGCACGCCCGCCAGGTCGCGAGCCGCGCCTCCCCCTCGCTCGCCGCGCCCGACGGGAGCGCGCTGGCGCGCGCCTCCACGCCGATCCTGATCGGCGGCATGGGCAACGCGGCGTTGAAGGTCGCGACCGACCTCCTGACGCCGCTCGGCCTCGACCCGATGCAGGCGGGCGGCGGCGGCAAGGGCACGCAGGACCCGGACGCGCCGACGAAGTTCGTCGACGGCGGCGCCATCGGCGTGCAGCTCGTGCGCGGCGACGTGTCGGCGATGGCGCTCGGGACGGTGACCCGCGTCGCGGGGGACAAGCTCGTCGCCTTCGGCCACCCGATGCTCGGGGGCGGCATC
Organism: uncultured delta proteobacterium; assembly: GCA_963827955.1. Lineage (GTDB taxonomy): Bacteria > Myxococcota_A > Polyangia > Polyangiales > Polyangiaceae > CAWHDJ01. Next base: position 50,692 of record CAWHDJ010000023.1, read on the forward strand.
GAGGCCCTGCCGACGGCGATCGGCAAGGTGCTCTGGATCCTCGCGAGCCAGAACCGGAGCTTCAAGATCGGCGAGCCCGCCCGCCCGCTCGGCGCGCTGGTCAACGACCGCCAGGCGGCCATCGTCATCGACTCGTCGGTGAAGGCGCCCACGTTCCCCATCCACCTCGAGATCCTGGGCGTCGACGGCGCGCCCAAGCCGAGCTGGAACATGGAGGTGGCGCACGACCAGTTCATGGCGCCCATGTTCACCGCGATGGCGCTCGGCAGCGGCATCGAGGAGACCACCTCGGAGCGGAGGGACATGACCTGGCGCGCCGAGAGCAAGGTCAGGGTCGCGAAGTACGGCACCGTCACCATCCACGACTTCGGCGCCCGCAACGGCGAGCCGGTGTCGGCCGAGGATCTCCAGCGCGGCAGGCTGGTGAAGGGGCTCGGCGCGCTCCTCAACAACCCCTGGGAGCCCGTGACAATCGAGGGCATCGAGACCACGGTGCGCGTCGACTTCGAGCGCGACGTGCTGATCCTGCGCGGCGCCAAGGTGCTCGATCCCGAGGTGGACGCCGGCTCGCCGGTGCGCATCCGCCTGACGCTCGAGCCCTTCCAGGGCAAGGTCGAGACGCGCGACATCGAGGTCGCGGTGCCGGCCGAGCTCGCCGGGCAACAGGTGGAGATCGAGCTCTCCCCCGGCTACGAGGTCGATCGCCCGCTCCCCACGCCGGACGGCGTCGCGCAGCTCATGGCCAACCTGGGCAATTCCACGTACGACGAGGAGAGCATCGTGGCGACGCTGCGCCTCAGGGACTCGACCGCCGCCTTCCCCTACGGCTACGCCGCCGCCTACCACGGCAAGGTCGCCTCCCGGCTGCCGCCCGGCGCGCTCGACACCCTCCGCCCGGCGACGGCCTCCGACGCGCCCGAGATCTTCGCCGCCACGGTGAGCACCGCCATCCCGCTCAAGCGCTTCGTCGTCGGGCACGATACGGTCCACGTCGAGATCCGCAACGTGCTCCGCTAGCCCCTAGACCCCCTCGCACATCGATGAACAACCGCCTGGTGTCCGCCCGTCCGCGCCGCGTCATGCCCGCCCTGCGCGCGCTCCTCGTCGCCTCCGCCGTGCTCCTCGCGCCCCACGCGGGCGCGGTCGGCACGCGCAGCTTCCAGCTCACCACGCTCGACGACTTCAAGGGGGGCGACCTCACCGGCGTGAGCGTCGACTCGAGCGGCAGCGTGCACGCCGGGCTCAACCTCGGCGCGGTCCCCGTCCCCGACGCCTCCACGGTCCGCAGCGCGCTGGCGGTCGGCGACGCCGTGCTGCTGGGCACCGGCAGCGACGGCAAGATCTTCCGCGTCGCGGGGGGGAAGTACGAGCTCTTCGCCACGACCGGCGCGTGGGTGGTCACCTCGCTCGTCACGGGCTGGGGGGGCAACGTGTACGCCGCCACGTACCCGGACGGGAAGGTGTTCAAGGTGAGCCCGACGGGGCCCAAGGGCGGCGCCGCCGAGGTGTTCGCCACGCTCCCCGGCGCCGAGGACGTGTGGGCCCTCGCCTTCGACGCCAGGCACAAGGCGCTCTACGCGGCCACGGGGCCCGAGGGCAAGGTGTTCCGCATCGACGAGGCCGGCCACGCGCAGGTCTACTACAAGAGCGACGACGCGAACGTGATGTCGGTCGCGGTCGCCGACGACGGCACCGTCTACGCCGGCACCAGCGGCAAGGCGCTGCTCTACAAGATCACCGGCCCCGGCCACGCCGGCGTGCTCTACGACTTCGACATGGACGACGTGTGGGCGCTCGCCGTGGCGCCCTCCGGCGCGCTGTACGCCGTGGCCAACAAGTACAACGAGGGCTTCATCCCGCCGAAGCGCAACAAATCGGGCCCGCCGGCGCCGCAGCCGACGAAGGTGATGCGGCCCGGGCAAGGGCATCCTGATGCGCTTCGGCAAGGACGGGGTGCCCGAGCAGATGCTCGAGGACGACGACACGCACTACGCCTCGCTCGCGATCGGCGACGACGGGCAGCCCTACGTGGGCACCGCGGCCGAGGGGCGCCTCTACACGGTCGACGACAACCACGTCGAGCGGCTCGTGGCCAAGACCGACGAGCGGCAGATCGGCGCCCTGGTGATGTCCGGCAAGAGGCACTTCATCGGCGGGGAGCGACCCCGTCGTGCTTCCACGAGGTCAAGGGCGTGGGAGGCGCCGACGCCGTCTGGACGAGCAAGGTGCTCGACGCGGGCCTGCGCGCCACGTACGGCCAGCTCGGCTGGCGCTCCGACCGGCGCGGTCGAGCTCTCTCATCCGCAGCGGCAACACCGCCACGCCGGACGCCACGTGGAACGCCTGGTCGCGCGCCGCTGGCCGACGCCCGGCCAGTGCCGAAGATGGCGCCCGCCCGGTACACCCAGATCCGCGCGCCGCTGGTCGCACGATCCGAGGCGCGGCGCTGCGCGAGGTCCGCCTCTACTTCGTCACCGACAACGCGCGCGCCATCATCACCTCGGTCGACGCCTCGCAGCGCGCGCGGCAAATCGCTGAGGCAGGGCGTGCAGGCCTCCGGCGGCGAGGCGCCGCGCGCCGAGCAGCACCGTCAAGATCTCGTGGAAGGTCGACAACCACGACCAGGACGAGATGCGCTACCGGCTCTACTATCGCCTCGACAGCGAGGCCCAGTGGCGCCCCATGCTCAAGCCCTCCGAGAAGCTGACCAGCACCGACTACAGCTGGGACACGAGCTCGCTGCCCGAGGGCACCTACCGGATCATGGTCGAGGGCACGGACGAGCTGGCGAACCCGCCCGACCGCGTGCAGAAGCACAGCCTGACCTCGGGCCCCGGTGCTCGTCGACAACACGCCGCCGGTGTTCAGGTCGGCTCGAGATGCGGGGCCGCCGGCTGACCGGCGAGGTGGTCGACGGCGTGGGCCCCATCGCCCGCATCGAGGTCTCCGTCGCCGGGACGGACGAGTGGCGGCCCATCTTCCCGAAGGACGGCGTCTTCGACCAGCCGGCCGAAGCCTTCGACGCCGACGTCTCCCGCGTCGTTCCCCCCGGCTCGCCTCATCGTCGCCGTCCGCGCCTACGACACGGCCGGCAACATGGTCAGCCGCAACGTCGAGGCAAAGTAGCTCCGCGCCGGCCGACCCAGCTCTGAGCCGCGACCGCGACAGGGGCGCCATGCCACGCCGGCGCGTCGGCGAGCGGGACGCGCGCTCGCCTGCTCGCCGGCGCGGGTCCCGGCACGATCCGTGGAAGGCGGGTCGGGTCGTGGTAGACTGGAGCGCCTTCCGTATGCGCCTCCGTGGCTCGTTCGTCCTGCTGCGCCGTCCCCTCCCTCGCCGCGTGTCGGGCGAGCTGCATCCCTGTCCGATCCTCGACCCCTTGGCATCGGGGCGTCCTCCGCCTCGTCGGTGCGCAGCGGTGCGGGCGCATGCCGGGCTCGGCACCACGACGGACGGGAGCACGTCGGCCGCGAGCGGCGGCGGCGGCATTCCACGAGCAGCGGCGCGATGCCGCCCACCTCAACTCCTCGTACCGGTACCTCTGCGGCGGCAGCCAGCGACCTGTACGCCGGGCCCTGGCCGACAGACTGCGCGGGGGCCAGCCCCGGCATCGGGGGCGCCCCCCGCGAGCGGCCACGATGGGGAGACCCCCGGCCAGCTCAGCTGCCAGGTCGTCGCCGCCGGTGACGGCGGGGTCGCGGCCGCGTGCGCACGGCCGGCGCGGCCGGCGAAGACTCCCGTGCCCGCGGCGACCGACTGCCAGGCCGGCTCGGGTGCGCCACTGGCCCCCGACGTGTCCGGTCTGCCGCCCTACTGCTGCGACAGCCTCGAGTCGTGCCAAGCCGGGACCTACTGCGCCCCCCGCCATGGCGGAGCCGCCGAAGCCCGAGATCCCGGTGTGCATCGAGGCATCCCCTGCGACCTGCTCCAACGAGCCTCCTGTCCAGAACGGGGAGGCGTGCCGCCATCGTCCGTGATCCGGCACGACGAGCTGCATGACCCCCGGCCTGGGCACGACCAGCAGACCGTGCCCCGTGCGGCGGGCTACACCTGCTCGTGCGCCGACGGCATCTGCGTCGAGCTCTGCAGACGGCACCAAGGACGGCGGTGCGGGCCGAATGGGTACTGCCGGGGGCGGCGTCGGCTGTACCCCACCGGCGTCGGCATACTGCCAGTCGTGGTAGCGCGCGCCGCGGGTTAAGTAACGTTAAGCGCGCTGGCCGAGCTCGCGCCGCGGACATCTCTTGGCGGCGTGCAGCGGTCCCTCCCGCGCATCGGTCTTCTTCTTCGCGCTCCTCAGCCTGATCGGTCGGCGGGATCCACTATTACCTCTGGTACCGCCTGGTGCGCGGGGCCGGATCTGGGCCGGCCCCTGGGCGCGGGCGGGCGCCTGGCTCTTCGTCGGCCTCGGCCTGCTCACGCCTGTGGGCATGGCCGTCACGCGCTTCGTCGATCGCCCGGTCGCCAAGGTCATCGCCGCGGTGGTCTACGGCTGGATGGGGCTCTCGATCCTGCTCTTCTTCCTCCTCGTGGCCTCCGAGGTCGCGCGCGCCTCCGTGCTGGCGGCCTCCGCGCTCGGCTCCGCCCGCTCGATCCCGAGCGGCGCACTTTTCTCTCGCGCGGCATCGCGGGCGCCGTCTCCTTCTGCGCGCTGGTCCTCGCGGGCGTCGGCGCGGCGAGCGCGCTCGGAAGGTCGCGCTGGCGAAGGTGACCGTCCCGCTCCGGCGGCTCCCCGCGGCGCTCGCGGGCTTCCGCATCGTCCAGATCTCCGACCTGCACATCGGGCCCACCCTCGGCCCGCGCTGGCTTGCCGAGGTGGTCGCGCGGGCGTCAACGCGGCCGAGCCCGACTCGATCGTGATCACCGGCGATTTCGTCGACGGCTCCGTCGCCGACCTCGCGCGCCGAGGTCGCGCCCCTCGCCGAGCTCCGCGCCAGGCACGGCGTCTTCTTCGTCACGGGCAACCACGAGTACTACTCGGGCGTCGACGCGTGGCTCGACGAGCTGAGCGCGCTCGGCGTCCGCGCCGCTGCGCAACGAGCGGGTCAGCATCGGCGACGGCGAGCACGGCTTCGATCTCGCCGGCGTCGACGACTGGAGCGCGCGCCGCTTCGGCGGCGGCCACGGGCCCGATCTGGCCCGCGCGCTCGCCGGCCGCGACGCGCAGCCGCGAGCTCGTGCTGCTCGCCCACCAGCCCAAGCAGATCCACGAGGCCGAGCAGCTCGGCGTCGGCCTGCAGCTCAGCGGGCACACCCACGGCGGCCAGATCTTCCCGCTGGGGGCTCTTCGTGCGGCTCGACCAGCCCTACGTCGCCGGCCTGGATCGCCGCGGCGAGCGAGCACTCTACGTGAGCCGCGGGACGGGCTTCTGGGGCCCGCCCATCCGCGTCGGCGCGCCGCCCGAGATCTTCCTCATCGAGCTGACCACCGCGTAGCGCGTCCGCCGCCGCTCACGCCTTGTGCGCGAGGACCAGCATCCGGTTCCTGGCCATCGAGACGGGCGCGCCGTCCCAGCCGCCGAACGCCCGCAGGGCCGTGAAGCCGGTGGCAGCGAGGAGCGCGGCGAGCTCGGCGAGCGCGTAGAGGCGGATCGAGAACGTCACCGTGCGCGCGCGCCCGCCGCGCACGTACGTCCGCCGGTCGACGAGGCGGCCCTGCTCGGTGTCGAAGACGTGGCGGTCGATCATCATGTCGTCGCCCTTGTCCAGCACCGTGACCGGCAGGATGTTGCGCACGATCCAGTCGCGGTTGCGCACGTCGAGGAGGAGCCTGCCCCCGGGGCGCAGCGCGGTCGCGATGACGCGGAGTTGCTCGGCGTTGCCCTCGTCGTCGAGGAAGCCGAACGCGTCGAAGAGGCGGATCGCGTGGTCGAACACCTCGACCATCCCGAGCCCGCGCGCGTCGCCGAGCGCATAGTCCACGCGGAGCCCCTCGCTCCTGGCGACGTCGCGGGCCCGCTCCAGGAAGCCCGGCACCAGGTCGACGCCGAGCACGGCGTAGCCGCGCCGGGCGAGTCGTTCGTGTGGCGGCCGTGGCCGCAGCCGAGGTCGACGACGCGCGCGCCGGGCGCGAGGTCGAAGCTCGGCGCTCGAGGAAGGTGACCTGGGCGGGGGTGTCCTCCTCCCGGAGCGTGTCCTCGTAGAAGTAGAGGTACTCGTCCGGGTCGAAGAGGTCGTCGAAGCGGAAGTGCGCGGTGTCGGGCATGGCAGTCAGTGGATGAGGCCGAAGCTGCGCCCCAGCGTCTCCGAGAAGATGTTGCACGCGGCGTGGAAGAGGAGGCCGGCCCCGATCCCCCCCGTCCGCGCGCGCAGCCACCCGAACACGAGCGCCGGGAAGAAGACCGCGAGCCGCTCCGGCCGGTGGATGGTGAGCATGTGGCCGGCGGCGAAGATCGCCGAGGCGGCAATCAGGCCGGGGCCGACGTCGGCGCCGAGGATGCGCAGGCGCGGCGGCCAGACGCGGTTGAACGAGGTCTGGAGGTAGCCGCGGAAGAAGGCCTCCTCCGGCAGCGCGATGACGACGAGCTGCCCGGCGACGTACCCGAGGGGCGAGGGCGGGAACCGCAGGTGGAAGGGCCAGGGCGGGCGCCAGTAGACGCGGTAGCCGATCAGGAAGATCGGGAAGAAGACGGCCATGAAGAGCAGCGCCCAGCCCGAGGCGACGAGCGCGTCACGGAAGAGGCGGCGGAGGTCGAGGCGCGGCCCCTCGGGCGCGGGCGGCTCCGGCGCGTCGCCTTCGCCGCCGCGCGGCGGCTCGAGCAGGCCGCCGAGGGAGAGCCCGTAGGCGCGCACGGTGGCGTCGTCGTGGCGCAGCACGAGCCACCAGGTGGCGACGAGGAAGCAGCCGCCCACCACCGTCGCGACGTAATCGCCGAGCGGGGCCGCCGACGCCGCCGTGACGGCCACGAGGGTGATCGCCGACGCCAGGAGCGGCGCGCGCAGGGAGCCGGGGGCGCGCGCGGCGGCGGGGGCGCGATCCTGCGGCGGCTGGGCGTCGGGGAGGCTCACGGGCCGTGCAGCCTAGCCGGCGCGCCGGGATCGGTCGACCCTGGGATTGGCCCTTTTTGGCCCTCTCGCGTGCTTTGGATACAGTCTCCCGGTGCAGGACGTCCCGCCTCTCCCCGAAGCTCGTGGTCGCCCTCCTCACCGCGGCGTGCGTCTCTGCGGCGCCCTCCGCCGCGCAGGCGTTCTCTCCGTACCTGGTCGTGCCCGATCCGGCGGTCGCGGAGGCTTCGCCCGCGTACCGCTACGCCAACATGACCGACGCACAGGCGCTCGCCGAGCTCGAATCGGCGCGGCGTGCGCTACACGAAGCTCGATCAGGTGCCCGGCGTGCGCGCGCCCATCCGCCTCTCGGGGCGCCTCCGCGGCGTGCTCGTCCACTCGGCGCTCCCCGAGAACCAGCGCGCGACGAGCCCCTTCGAGATCCTCGACGCGCGCCTCGCCCTCGCGCTGGACGACTTCTGCGCCCTCCTGTCGCGGCACGAGGTCGACGAGATCGTCCACTTCTCGATGTACCGGCCCAGCGTCGCCGCGCCCGTGCGCGCCCTCCCCGGCGCGGCGCCCGCGCCGCTCGGCGGCGGCAAGCCAGAGGGGGCACGGCCGCGCACCGGCGCGAGCACGAGGGAGCGCGCCGCTCCGCCCTCCGCAGGCCCCCGCGCGAGGCCGAACGACGAGGCCCAGGGCACGCGCAGGCACGCGCCGCGCAAGGGGTCGGCGCCGAAGAGCTACACCCCGCCGAAGGCCAGGCCCGGCGAGTCGGTCCCCGGCTCGCGCCTCGCGCGGCGCGATCCGGCCGCGACACGGCTCTCCACGACGACGTGGGCCCCCCCGGCGACGCGGCACCCCGCGGGGCTCGCGATCGACGTGGCGATGCTCCACAAGCGCGACGGGCGCTGGCTCACGGTGCGGAGCGACTTTCACGGGCGCCTCGGGGTGAAGACGTGCGGCGAGGGCGCCCGCGTCCCCGACGGCGAGGCCGCGCGGGAGCTGCACGCGATCGTCTGCGAGGCGCGCGAGCCCGCCATCTTCACCTACGTGCTCACGCCCGACTTCAACGCGGCGCACGCGGACCACTTCCACATGGAGATCAAGCCGGGCGTGCGCTGGTTCCTCTATCACTGAGCCGGCGCGCAGGCTGATCGCGCTGCTCAGGGTAAACATCCGGCACTCCACGGAAAAAACACGCGCGGGCGCGCAACCCGCGCGCTCCTCCCGTCGATGGAACGGACGTGGGACGCGATGGGCGGCGCGACGCTGCCCGCGCCCGCGACGAGGAGGAGACCACGCCATGTCCATGACCGCTGCCCCGGCCCTCACGGGCCGAGCCCGCCACGCAATCCTTCACGACCCGCTCCCAGGTACGGGGTACCGCGCGCTTCGCCGCCTCGGCGGCGGCACCACCTCGGAGGTGTACGCGGCGGTCGGCCCCGACCGCGCCCTCCGCGCGGTCAAGGTCCTGCGATCCATCTTCGCCGATCGGCCCGACGCGATCTTCCGCTTCGAGCAGGAGGCGCGCGCGCTCGCCGTGCTCGATCACCCGAGCTTGCTCCCCGTGCTCGACCTAGGCACGACCAGCGCCGGGCGCCCCTACTTCGTGATGCCCCTGCTCGAAGGCGAGACCGTCAAGGAGCGGCTCGCGCGCGCCGGGAGCGTGGCGCCGGCGGAGGCCTGCGGCATCGTCGTCGAGGTGCTCGAGGGCCTCGACGCGGCGCACCGCGCGGGCGTCGTGCACCGAGACGTCAAGCCGGCCAACGTCTTCCTGCCCCGGCGGGCGGCGGGCGCTTCGCCATCCTGCGGGGCCGGCGCTCCGCGGAGCGCGGTGCTGCTCGACTTCGGGATCGCCAAGCTGGCCGGCGCGCCGGGCGGGCCCACCACCGGCGCGAGCGTCGTCGGGACGCCCCGCTACCTGGCGCCGGAGCAGATCCTCGGGGGCGACGTGGACGCGCGCACGGACGTCTACGCGGCCGGCCTGCTGCTCTTCGAGATGGTCGCCGGCCGCGCGCCCTTCGACGCCGCGGCGCCCATCGAGCTGATGCGGGCGCACCTCGAGGAGGCGCCCCGCCCCCTGCGCGACCTCGCGCTCGTCTCGCCCGAGCTCGGGCACGCCGTGGCGCGCGCGCTGGCCAAGCCCCCCGCGCGGCGCTGGCCCTCGGCGCGGGCCTTCGCGGCCGTGCTCCAGCGCGCCGCGGCGCGCGAGATCGGGCGTGCGGCCTCCCTCTCCTCCGCGCGGGAGATGGTCTCGTGATCGAAGCGACTCGCACGCACGGCGCGTGCCGCACACACCGCGCTTCCGGCACGCGCCGCGTCACGGCCGACGTCGCCTCCGCAAGGCGCGCGGCGCCGGCGCTGGCCGGCGCGCGCATCGCCGGTACGCCGTGGCTCGTCGTGCGCAGCATCGGGCGCGGCGGCATGGGCACGGTCTACGAGGTCGAGCACGCCGCGCTCGGGCGGCGCGCCGCGCTCAAGGTGCTGCACCGGCACCACCACGACCGGCCCAATCTCGCGGCGCGGATGCGCGAGGAGGCGCGCCTCCTCGCGAGGCTCCGGCACAGGAACCTGGTCGAGGTCTTCGACCTCGGCGTGACGGCCGACGGGCGCCCCTGGTTCGCGATGCCGCTGCTGCTCGGGCGCGACCTGCGCGACGAGGTCGGGCGCGCCGGGCCGCTCCCCGCGGAGGCCGCAGCGGCGCTCGTCGCGCAGGCGCTCGACGGCCTCTCGGCCGCGCACGCGGCGGGGCTCGTGCACCGCGACGTCAAGCCGGAGAACCTCTTCCTCGAGGCGGACGGGACGCTCAAGGTGCTCGACTTCGGGGTCGCGAAGGCGCTCGGCGCGGGCGCCGGGGGCGCGACCAATCACGGCGCCTCGCCCGGCACGCCGCGCAGCATGGCGCCGGAGCAGTGCGCCGGCGGCCCCGTCGACGCGCGCGCCGACGTGTACGCGGCCGGCCTCGTCCTCTACGAGCTCGTCGCGGGGCGCGGCCCCTTCGACGATCTGCTGGGCAACGAGCACGCGCTCCGCTACGCCCACTGCACGCGCCGCCCTGCGCCGCCCTCCTCGATCGCGCCGCGCGCGGCGCCGCCTGCGCTGGACGCGCTGATCCTGCGGGCCCTCGCCAAGGCGCCGGCCGACCGGTTCCAGAGCGCGGCCGAGATGGCGGCCGCGCTGCGGCGCCTGCCCCGGCCCTCCGCCGAGGGCGTGCCCACCCGCACGTCCCCCTGGGTTCCGGCGGCGCTCTCGGCGCTGGCGATGGCGTCCTTCGCAATCGGGCTGCTCACCGGGCACGCGTTACCCATCGTGCCGTGAGCCCGGCGGAAGAAGGGGTGTAAGGGCGCTCCCGCCGCGTCGTTATCCAGCGCGACAACGACGGGAGGCTCCGATGAACAGGTTGGCACGGTTCGGGTTTTCGGCTCTGGCGCTCGCGACGCTCCTCGGCGCCGTCGGCTGCGGTGGCAGCGCGGACATGGTGGGGGCGCGCGCGCCGATGCTGCCCAGCCCCCCGCCCTCGCCCGCCGCGGAGGCGCCCATGGCGGGCGCCCCGGCGCCGCCGGCCGTGTCCCCCCCGGGTGGCTACGTCGCGCCGGCGCCCGAGCCGCCGCCTCCGCCCCCTCAGCCCACGGCCGAGCGCAGCGCGTCCAGGCCGTCGGCGCCCAAGCAAGACTTCGCGCCCCCCGAGGACCGGCCCGGCCTGGGCACGCAGTGGGGCGAGACGCGCACGTCGCGTATCTCGATGGTGAGCTTCGAGCGCGCCGACAGCGCCTCGCCCTTCGCTACGGCGGCGCTCTTCTACAATGACCAGGAGGGCGCGCGCGCCATGGCCGCCGCGTCCGGCTTCCGGAGGACGCCCTCGGGCACGTTCACGATCGCGAACGGGCTCGTCTCCGTCGGCCTCCGCGGCGAGAGCGGCAGGTTCCTCAACGGCTTCGTCGCGGGCGGGCGAGACTACGCCGTGGGCGAGTCCGGCGGGCGGTACACCATCGTCGTGCGCAACAACACGAGCTTCCCGGCTCGAGGTCGTGCTCTCGGTCGACGGCCTCGACGTGCTGGACGGGAAGAGCGCGTCCTTTGCCAAACGCGGCTACATCATCGGACCCGCGCGCCGAGATCGAAATCGACGGGTTCCGCCAGAACATGGACGAGGTGGCCGCCTTCCGCTTCGGGTCCGTGCGCGGCTCCTACGCCGGGCAGAAGACCGGCGACACGCGCAACGTCGGGGTCATCGGCGTCGCGCTCTTCAACGAGGTCGGCACCAACCCCTTCCCCTGGACGCAGGACGAGGTGCAGCGGCGCCGCGACGCCAACCCCTTCCCCGGCCAGTTCGCGACCCCTCCGTGATCACCCCGGAGGCCGCACCGCCCCCGTCGCGATCCCCTTCACCAGCTCCGGCTTCACCACCTTGCCGAGCGCGTTGCGCGGCAGCGACGCGACCACGATGACGTCCCGCGGCACCTTGTACGAGGCGAGCCGCTCCCTGGCCCAGACGCGCAGGCCGTCGCCCTCGAGCTCGGCGCCGCGCCCGGGCGCGGGCACCACCACCGCCACCACCCGGTCCCCCCACGTCTCGTCGGGCACCCCCACGACGGCGACCTCCGCGATCGCCTCGTGCTCCCGCAGCGCCTCCTCGATCTCCAGCGCCGAGAGCTTGTAACCGCCGCTCTTCAGGATGTCGACGCTGGTGCGCCCCAGCAGGCGCACGTAGCCGTCGGCCACGCGCTCCGCGACGTCTCCCGTCTTGAACCACCCGTCCACGAAGGCGGCGGCCGTGGCAGCCTCCCGCGCCCAGTACCCGGCGAAGACGCTGGGCCCCCGGATCTGCAGCTCGCCCGGGCCGAGACCCAGCTCGCCCCCGGCCTCGTCGACGATCCGCGACTCCACGGTGGGGAGCGCCGGGCCGACGGAGCCGGGGCGCCGGCCCGCGGGGTCGAGCGGGTTCGACATGCCCACGCCGATCTCCGTCATCCCGAAGCGCTCGAGCGGCACCTCGCCCGCGATCGCCGCCCAGCGGCCCGCGAGCGAGACGGGCAGCGCCGCGGAGCCGCTCGTCGCGAGGCGGAGCCCGCGGGCACCGCGCGCCCAGCGCTCCTGCGTCGCGGGATCGGCGGCGTCGAAGGCCTCGAGGAGCTTCTGGTACATGGTGGGCACGGCCATCCAGACCGTGACGCCGCCGCGCGCGAGCTCGTCCCACACACGGCGCGCCTCGAAGCGCGGCAGCATGCGCGCCCGCGCGCCCGCGAGGAGCGAGGTGAGGAGCGAGATGCCGAGGCCGTGGAGGTGGTGGAGCGGCAGGGCGTGGAGGAGCACGTCGTCCTGCCGGTAGCCCCACGCCTCGCGGAGCAGCGCGCCCTGCACGGCCAGGTTCGCGTGCGTGATCATGGCGCCCTTGGGCTTGCCGGTGGTGCCGCTCGTATAGAGGAGGAGCGCGGTGCTCGCGGCGTCCACGGCGTCCATCGCGGCGGGCGCCGACGGGGCCGCGGCGAGGTCGGCGGGGCGGAGGAGGCGGCGGCCGGGGATCATGGCGGCCGCGCGGTCGTCGAGCTCCTCGGCGACAATCACGGTGTCGGCGCCCGCGTCCTCGGCGAAAAAGGCGAGCTCCCCGGGTGGGTAGAGGGGCGAGAGGGGGACCGCCACCCCACCGCCGGTCAGAACACCCAGAAACGCCTCGACCCATGCCGCGCCGGGCGGAAGCAGAATCGCGACGCGCCGGCCACCGAGCGACGCCTCCCCCGCGCAAAGGGCCGCCCGGGCGCGGAGCGCCCCCTCGAGGAGGGCGGCGTACGTGCGGGAATCCGCGGTCGTCCTCGATCGCGGTGCGGTCGCCCACGAGCTCCTGGAACCTGGCGAGGAACGGGGATCGCATCGGCGTCGGGCCCCGTACGTACACCGCCTGGCCTTCCAGAGCGAGGGAAGGAAACCGCCCCCGCCTCCGTACAACGAAGATGAGGGTGTTGTACCCTGCGGCGAGGAGACACGCGGATGCAGCTCGTTCGACTTCGGTTACCCCAAGGTCAGGCTCGTGGTGGCGGGCGCCCTGCTCGCGCTGGCCGGAGGTTTGCTAGGGGGCGGGTGCAGCACCGGGTTCGATTACCCCACCCAGCAGGACTTCTGCCAGGCGGCAGCGCAGGTCGACTGCAGCGGCCCCATCGTCGGGGCGTGCTTCGGCTCCGCGACCGACACGTCCACGCAGCGGTGCGTCAGCACCCGCACGTCTCCCGAAGTGTGCAACCCGGGCCAGCTCACGTACCACCCCGAGGCCGCCGACGGGTGCATCGCCGCGCACCAGGCCCTCTACGCGAACAACGTGCTCGACCCGACGCTCTACCAGCAGATGCAGCAGGCGTGCCTCCCCGTCTTCAACAAGGGCCAGCAGACGGGCGTGCCGTGCTCCGCGGACAGCGACTGCGACGTGGGGAGCGGGCTCTACTGCATCATCCACCAGGGCGCGGACACCAAGGGCACCTTCACCGGCACGTGCCAGGTCCCGAACCCGGTACCCCCGGGCTCCTCGTGCGACGCCCCCGCGGCGCAGTGCGTCGACCAGACCGGCGCCACCGACACCTTTTACTGTGCCTTCATCACCCAGACCGGCGGGCACGACTGCATCGCCAACCCCACGCTGGGACACATCTGCGGGTCCGACGTCCCCTGCGCGGCGGGGCTGTACTGCGAAGCCAGCACCGGGACGTGCGCGCAGCCGCACGGCGCAAGCACGCCGTGCAACGCCGACGGCGAGTGCGTCGGCGGCTTCTGCCTCCCGACCTCGGCCACGTCCGGCATCTGCGCCGACCAGAATCACCCTCGGGACCGGCTCCCCCGCCTGCTACGGGTTCGGTAGCTAGTCGCGAGCCGCCCTCCAGGCGCGCGCGCCACTCTCCGGGTGCGCGCACCCCGCGCCGGCTCCGCGTGCTCCGCGCCGGGCCGTTTGTACCCCGCCCCCCGCGCCAAGGCGCGGCGCACTCGCCGCCGAGGGGCGCGCTCTGCCACATCGCGCGTTTCGGGTATGCTCCGGCGCCATGTCCCGCCCATCGTTTTTCCTCGCGTGCGCCCTCGCGGCCACCGCCCTCGCGGCCTGCGACGATCCGCCCAAGCCCGCCGGCGGCGCAGCCTCGGCCGCCGCGACGACGACCGCCCCGAAGACCGCCACGACGACGACCCCGCCCAAGCCCAAGACGATGCCGGAGCTCATCGTGGACTCGGACGGGGCCTACCTCGGGGGGCGCCGCGTCACGATGACCGACCCCTCCGGGCCGGAGAAGCTGACCAAGATCGTCAAGGACCTGCCGATCGACGGCAAGCCGGTCACGCTCCAGGTCGAAAAGAAAGCGAAGGTGTCGGTCGTCGCGGCGGTCGTCACGGCGCTCGGCGACGCCGGCGCGCCCAGCATCAAGATCAAGACCGACGGCCGCAACGACCTGCCCACGGAGCTGACCGTGACGCCGGAGGCCCGCCTCTCGAACGTCGCGGGGTGCAGCATCGTGGCGACGGTGCTCAAGGATCTCTCGACGGCCGTGTGGTCCTACAAGGGCACCCAGGCGAAGAAGCAGCGCAAGGGCCTGGCCGGGCCGGATCTGTCCCACACCGGCGAGACGCTCGAGAAGGACCTCGCCGCGTGCGACTCGACGACGGCCTTCTTCTCCGGGGAGGACAGCGTGGGATGGGAGTCGGCGTTCAATCTGGCTGGAACGATCAGCGTCTCCGACAAGAAAAAGCGGGTGGAGACGTTCGTGCTCCTGGCCGAGGAGCCGGTCGCCGGGCGACCCGTGTCGCTCCGCAAGCACTGAAGGTCCGGCGGCCCCGGCGACAAGCTGGGGGGCGCTCGCGTGCATTTGCAGTGATGGCGGCGCGCCCCTGCGCCCATTCAAGGTCCAGGGCGCGCGTCAGGGGCGCGTTCGAGCCTGGATGGAGACAATGTATGCCCTGTCCGATCAGCGAGGCGAGACCGGCCAACCGTTCCCCCATCGTGATCGCCGCGGCAACCGGCGGCACGCTCCGGCACATGGAAACGCCACTGGCGAGCTGATAGATTCGGTTCTACATCGCTTCCAGCGAATCGGCGCGGTTCGTGAATGCGGTTCGTAGTACGGGCGCCTCGCCGTCAAGCGGGTAACGCCCACGGAGGATGGATTCCGTCATGTCCAAGCGACTTCGCGCATCGACGCGGGCTGCCAACAAGGGCCGCAATCTTCGCCCCCGTACCTCTCAGCCCCACGCGCCCGTCGCAACGCCGTCCCAGCCGCCGGAAGCCGCCGCGCAGCCGCTCTCGTCGAACCCGCCCCCGATGGAGGAGCAGGCGCCCGCCGAGGCCTCCGCCCAGCCGGAACGCGCCGAGATCTCGGCTTCGAACGACCTCCGCGCCCGGGTGACCGAGAGGGAGCCGGCCGTCGCCGCGCGGGTCCCCGACGACGAGACCAAGGAGGACGAGCCGGCCGCGCCCGAGCCGGCCGCGACGGAGGCTGCCCCCACGGAGGCCGCCGCCGCACCCGAGCCGGCCGCGACGGAGCCCGCTGCCGAGCCCGCCCCGGCCCCGCCACCGGTCACGGCCCAGCCGGAAGCTTCGCCGCCGTCGGACACGCAACCGAGCGCGCCCGCGCTCGTGGAGAAGGAAGCGCCGAAGGCCACGCAAGCTGAGGTGCCGGCCGCGAGCGAATCGTTCAAGCCCACCAAGGCCACCCAGCCGCTGGCGGAGGAGTCGAACGCGCTCGCGGTGACGATGCGCACGGAGGCTCCGAAGCTCGAGCCCGCGACCGTCGAGGCGCCCAAGGCCAAGGTCGTCGAAGAGCCCAGGAAGATCGAGGAGCCCAAGAAGGCTGCCCCCAAGGCCGAAGAGCCCAGGAAGGTCGAGGAGCCCAAGAAGGCTGCCCCCAAGGCCGAAGAGCCCAGGAAGGTCGAGGAGCCCAAGAAGGCTGCCCCCAAGGCCGAAGAGCCCAGGAAGGTCGAGGAGCCGAAGAAGGCTGCCCCCAAGGCCGAAGAGCCCAGGAAGGCGAAGGACGAGCCCAAGTCCGTCCCGTCGAAGAAGATGGGCCGCGCCGACGTCGAGCCCGCCTCGCGCAAGCCCGCTTCGCTGCGCGCGGTGCCGCACGGCAAGGGCGAGGCGTTCGACGACGAGCTCGATCCGTCGTCGATCTCGGCGCAGTTCTTCCGCAAGGATCAGGACTCCGTGCCCCCGGTGGAGGAGCACGACGAGCCGGAGGATGTGGCCGCCGCCCCCATCCTGTCCCCGGCCGCGCTGGCGCGCCGCGCCCGGCTGCGCCGCATGGTGGCCGGCGTGGTCGCGTGCGCCGGCGTGATCTCCATCGCGGTCGTCGGCAAGGCGGTCTTCGCGTCGAAGCGGGCGCAGGCTCCGATGGCCGTCGCCGTCATGGAGGTGAAGCACGACCCGACGCCCCCCGCCGCTCCGGCGGCGCCGGCGCCGCCGGCCACGCAGAAGCCCGCCGCGGAGCCGCAGAAGGTGGCGGTCGCCGAGCCGGCCAAGGCCGACGACAAGAAGGCCGACGACAAGAAGCCCGAGGACGCCAAGGCCGACGACAAGAAGCCCGAAGACACCAAGGCCGACGACAAGAAGCCGGAAGACGCAAAGAAGGACGAGAAGCCGGCGCCGTCGGGCGCCGACGCCGACGCCCTCCGGAAGGAGACGCTCAGCCTCCTCAACCGCGGCCGGGAGAAGGAAGCGGCCGACAAGGCGAAGGAGCTCGATCGCGGCCGATCCGACCGACGCGAACGGCTACCTGTACCTCGGCGTCGCGCTTCAGGACACGGGGCACTGGAAGGACGGCGTCGACGCGTACTGCGCCTGCGTGCACACGGCGACCAAGGGCCCGGTCGGCGAATGCCGCCCCTTCTGCCCGAAGAAGTAGAGCGACGCTTTCCTACGAAGCAGGCGGCGCGGGGACCCCACCCGACGCCGCTTGCTGGGCCGCTTCGGCCTCCCTCCGCAGCGCCGTGAGGCACGCGACCGCGACCGCGTAGCCGAAGAAGGCGCCGCTCGCGAGCCTCGTCGCGTGCCAGACGGGGTGGATGCCCAGGTCCTGCGTCAGCACGTCGATCGACATCGCGGCCAACCCGGCCGTGATCACCCACCGCCACGTGCGCGCCGAGAGGACGGGGCGCACGACCAGCGCGCCCACCGCCAGGCCCGCGAAGATCCCGGCGCAGCGGCTGCAGATCGGCATGGCCACGCCGGCGAGCACGAGGGTGCGCTCGGGGAGGCGGTGGCACATGGTCACGAAGGCGGCGTCGAGCGCGTCGCCGAAGACGCCCAGGGGGAGCCACGCGCGGAGGAAGGGCAGCGCCCAGGGGAACACGCCCATCATCACGAACGTGACCCTGAGCGCGCGGGGGAGCATCGCCGCTACCCCTGCGGCGGGGATCGGGGGGCCGAGCCGCCCGATCGGGGCGGCTCCTTGCCGAGGTGCTTCATCACCTCCTGCAGATCGCTCCATACGTCTCGCTTCGCCGGCGGGTTGCGGAGCAGGTACGCGGGGTGGAACGTGGGCATGATCGGGATCGAGCCCTTGTAGAGCTTCCACTTCCCGCGCAGCCTCGTGATCCCCTCCGACGTCCCGCAGAGGCCCTGCACCGCCGTCGCGCCGAGCGCCACGATGACCTTGGGCTTCACCAGGGCGAGCTGCTGGGTCAGGAACGGCACGCACGACGCCATCTCCTCCGGCTCGGGCTTGCGGTTGTTGGGGGGGCGGCACTTGACGACGTTGGCGATGTACACCGCGTCGCGGTGGTAGCCCATCGCGGCGATCATCCGATCGAGGAGCTGGCCCGCGGCGCCGACGAACGGCTCGCCCCGCGCGTCCTCGTCTGCGCCGGGGCCCTCGCCCACGAACATTAGCTCGGCGAACGGATCCCCGCGCGAGAACACCGCCTGGTGGCGATTCTCGTGGAGCACGCACCGGGTGCACGCGCGCGTCTCCTCGGCGATGAGGGCGAGGCGCGTGCGGCGCTCGTCGGGGGCGTCCGCGATCGGGGCCGGCACCGCGGCCGCGGCCGGGGCGGGCGCAGGCGGCGCGGGCGGGGGCGCGGTCGGGGCCGGTGCGTGGCTCGCCTGCGAGGCGGGCGGGTGCGACTGGAACGGCGGGGCCGCTTGCGGGTGGGTGGGTGAAATCGCGAAGGAGGGCTGCGCGAAGGCCGGGGGGCTGGCGGGACGGGGGCGCGCGCCGCCCGCACCTGGAGACGGCACGCCGCCTCCGAGCGAGGCGAGCACGCTCGCCGCCGCGCCCTCCACCGGGAGGCCCACCGCGCCGGTGTCCGCCTGCCACTCGACGTACGCGTGCACGGCGGCCGCGAGCTCGGCGAGCTCCGCGCGCGGGTCGACCTCGCCCGCGGTGGGCGCCGGGGCCTCGGTCAATGCGCGCCCTCCGACGACAGCCAGCGCTCGGCGTCGAGCGCGGCCATGCAGCCGGTGCCCGCGGCGGTGACGGCCTGCCGGTAGGTGAAGTCCTGCACGTCGCCGGCGGCGAAGACACCGGGCACGCTGGTGCGCGTCGAGCCGGGCGCGGTCTTGATGTACAGGTTGGGGTGCAGATCGAGCTGGCCCACGAAGAGCTCGGTCATGGGCGTGTGCCCGATCGCGACGAACATCGCGGCGACGGGGATCGTCTGCTTCTCGCCCGTCTTCGTGCTCTTCACCACGACACCGGTCACGCGATCCTCCTTGGGATCCAGCACCTCGTCGATGACGTGGCTGTAGAGGATCTTGATCTTGGGGTTCTCCACCACGCGCGTCACCATGGTCTTCGACGCGCGGAACTCGTCGCGGCGGTGGACGAGCGTGACGGAGCGGCAGAGGCCGGAGAGGTAGGTCGCCTCCTCCATCGCGGTGTCGCCGCCGCCGACGACGACGACATCCTCCCCCCGGAAGAGGGCGCCGTCGCAGACCGCGCAGGCGCTGACGCCCTTGTTCTTGAGCGCCTCCTCGCTGGGCAGGCCGACGTAGTTGGCGCGCGCGCCCGTCGCGATGATCACGGTCTTGGCGAGGTAGAGCGTCTCCTCGACCCACACCTTGAAGGGCCGCTCCGAGAAGTCGACGCGGTCGACGTCGGCCGTGACGATCTCCGTCCCCTGGCGCTCGGCCTGCTCGCGGAAGCGCGCCATCAGCTCCTGCCCCGTCACCTTCTCCGGGAAGCCGGGGTAGTTCTCGACGTCGCTCGTGAACATGAGCTGGCCGCCGGGGATGAGCCCGCCGGCGCTGAAGCCCTCGATGAGGAGGGGCTTGAGGTTGGCGCGCGCGGCGTAGATGGAGGCCGTCAGGCCGGCGGGGCCGGAGCCGATGATGACGACGTTTCGGACGTGGGTCTCGCTCATATCGGCGCGGTTATAGGCGTGGACCCTGCCCGCGTCGACCTCCGCCGGCAGCTTCGGGATCACGCGCCCCGGGGCGACCCGCGATCCTCCGCGCAGCGGAGGCGGAAAGCGTGCAGCGGCGGCAGACGGCGGCGGCCGTGGTGTGGGGCGCGCTTGCGCGCCCACAGCATGCCTACGTCACCAGTGCCCGGTCGCGGAGAACCCCACCTCGTTGAGGCTGTTCGTGAGGCTGCCCCCGTTTACCGGCTGGTAGCTACGGAAGCAGCCCGGCCCGATGGTCGGGTTGGTCATGGGACTGCTGCCGCACCTCCCGTTGCTCACGCCGCTGGCGTCGCCCGAGAGCGCGTAGATTCCCCCGTTGCCCCCGTTGTCGAGCGTCCCGTAGAACGTGTGCTGGTACGCGACGGAGAGGTCCATCGGCCCGACGCGCACGGTGGCGCCGCCGGCGATGCCTTCCTTCTGCGCCAGGTCGAAGTCGAGCGAGAGGTACTTGTCGTCCACGCCCTTGGTCTCGATCCACGCGCCGGTGCGCAGCGAGAGGACGTTGGGCACGACGGCCACGTCCCCGCCGAGCCGGACGCCGACGACATCCTTCCAGTTGTGGGGGATGTTGCCGTTCGCGGGCACCGAGCCGATGCCACCCGGCGTGCCGTCGGCGATCTTGATCGGCGGCATCGTGCGGAACTGGAGATCCAGATCCTGCACGGCGCTGTTGTTGGACCAGGTGAAGTCGAGCTCGATGTCGAAGATGTCCTGGCTCATCGGGTCGCGCACCTTGCGATTCGGTACGTTGGCCCAGCCTGGCTGCGCGAGGATTTCCTTGCGCGGCATGTGGTAGCGGAGGCCGATCTTGGCTTCCATGGGGATCTGGAACTTGACGGTGCCGGCGTCGGTGGCGTTGGTGACGTTGCACCCGGGCTTGAGGGGCGCCGCACAGGGGTTCATGTTCACCTTGCCGCTCGAGTCGAAGTAGAGCGACGTGAGGCTGAGATCGGTGCTGGCCTGGAGCGCGTCCTGCCACTTGAACCAGGCCGCGACGTCGAGGTTGCTCGTCGGCATCCAGAGCCCGCTCAGGATGATGCCGGGGATGAACCAATCCTTCGCCTTGAGCTCGGCTTTGACGTCGTTGGTGAAGTGATCGGTCGGGACCGTCCCCGCCGCGGGGACGGGCGACACACCCTCCGAGAAGGTCACGAAGTCGACGGTGCCGATGCCCCACACGAAGCCCACGCCGAACGAGAGGTTGTCGAGCGGCGCGTAGGCGACGGAGACGGTGGGGTAGACGATCAGCGCGTTCGAGCTGACGAGCTGGTAGCGGTTCGGCGCGGGCTGGGTGGTCTGGACGCCGAACGAGTTGGTGTACGAGAGCGACTCCGGCCAGTTGTTCGCGCCGGAGGCGTGGGGGGCGACGACGGCGATGCCGACCGCCACCTTTTCGTGGACGCGGAACACCGCCGCGAGCTGCGGGTTGGGAAAGACGGCGCTCCCGGCGCAGACCTGGTCCTGCGGAAGCACCGTCGGGTCGCCCGAGAACTGTGGCGTGTACGTCTGGCCCGGGAGCAGGGGCGCTGGGGTGCCCGGCCCGGGAGCGTACGCCTGGGTTGGCTGGCCGGGCATGACGCGGGTGAAGCAGCGGTTCTGCATCATGAGCTGCACGCCCGCGTGGACACCGTTCGCCTGGAACGCCATGGCCGCCGGGTTGAAATAGGCGGCTAGCGGGTCGTCGGCGCGCGCGACCCAGGCGCTGCCGCGGCCCACCTGGACCACGCCGCTCTCGGGCGAGTCGATCCCGGAGTCCGCCGCGGCCACCCCGGCCCACGCGACACACGAGACCCCCGCGGCAACGCCTGCGAGCTTCGACCACCGTCGTCGTCCCATCGTGCTCCTCGCCGCTTTTCGCACTACTTGACCGGGGATGCCTTGAGGGCCGCCTTGCCCTCCTTGACGTAGACCGTGAACTTGACCCGCGAGCAGCCGTGCCGCGCGACGAGCGCGTCCTTGTTGCGCTGCAGGGTGCCCTTGAACTTCTCGAAGGTCAGCGAGGTGCTGTCTTCGCCGCACTGCTTCTTGAGCGCGATGAAATCCTCGTAGACGCGGCGCCACTCGTCGAGCTCGTCGACCTCGTCACCCGCGGGGGCGGCGGGCGCGTCCTGGGCAACGGGCGCGGCAGGCTCAGCCGCAGGAGGCGCAGGCGCGGCCGGCTCAGGCGCAGGCTCCGGGGCTGCGGCGCGCTTGGGCGCGGGAGGGGGGCGCGGGCCGCCGGGCGCCGGGGCAGGCGCGGGCATCGGCGCGGACATCCGGACGTCGTGCTCGGAGACCTCGCCGGCGCCGAGACCGGCGGCCGGCACCTGCCCGCTCGATCCGCTGCGAAGGCGGGGCGCGCTGCGGTCGGCTCCCGGCGGCGGCCGGGGCACGGGCCTCCCGCTCGACGTCGGGGACTCGACGGGGGCCGGCCCGCCGGGGACCGAGAACGCGCTCATCTGCGGCTGCGCCGGGATGGGCCCGAGCACCTGCTCGAGGTCGGCGGCGCGGCGCGGCGCGCCGCCCTTGGCCGCCACCTTCTCGATGCCGTCGTTGAGGTCCGCCGCGATCTTCTTGTATACGCCCTGGAATCTGCTCGGCGAGAACACGTCGATCTCGCCCTTGGCCATGCGCGCGACCTCGCGCTGGAAGGTAGCGAGCGGCCGGTTGTACTCCGCAACGGTGAAGCCGAGGCCCACGACGATCAGCCCGAGCACGGCGAGGACGAGGAGGACACGGGGCACCTTGGCCTTGTCGCCGTTTTCGGAGAGGCTCACGAAGTCGGTCGGCACGTCCACCGACGCGGCGAGGCGCCCGACCGCGTAGCCGGCGCCGAGGTCCCACGCCTCTCCGGGCATGCGGGCGTAGACGACGCCGAGGTGCTGGCCGAGCACGCGCGGCTCGCTCCGGCCCTTCTCCTGGTAGTCCTTGTCCTTTTCGAGCGCCTTGAGATCGCTCGTGATCTCGTCGAGGTTCGCCTTGTCGAAGCCCTCGGGCGCGCCCGAGGCGACGCGCGCGTTGTCCGCGTAGAAGCCGACGGCGGCGTTGGTCCGCCGCGACACGGCGCGGGCGAAGGTGTCGTCGACGATCTTGGCGCCGACGATGGCGCCCACCGGCGCGTCCTGCCCGCCCTGCTCAACGGGGCGCGTGACGACGCGGTAGATGCGGCCCTTCCACACCCACGCGTCGTCGCGGATCCAGCCGTGGATGGCGTCGGCCACGCTCGAGTAGCCGCCGAGCTCCCAGTCGTCGCCCCTGTGGTCGAAGCCGACGTTCGCGACGACGCGCCCGTTCACGTCGACGGCCCACACGGCGTCGAACTTGAGCGCCGGATCGACCTCGCCGACCAGCTTGGTGAGCGCGCTCTTGACCTTCGTCCGCGTCGGCTCGTCGATCTTGGCGTCGCCCGACGCCTTGGCCAGGCCCTCGACGACGTCCTTCGAGAGCACGAACTTGATGAGCACGCTCAATCGCGTGCGCGCGTCGTCGCGCAGGTACCAGCCGACGGCGCTGGAGTTCGCGAGGAGCGCCTCGTTCATCGTCTGCTCGCCCACGCGGTTGTACATCTTGGCCGCGACGAAGAGCGTGAACACGCACGCGCCGCCGACCAGCGTGAGCAGCACCATCCACAAGCGGGAGAGGAGCATCGCCTAGCCTCCGCCCCCGTGCTTGCCGAGCTTGCCAGGGGCGAGCTTGCCAGGGGCGGGCTTGCCGGCTGCCGATTCGTCTGCGCCGACCGCGAGGGGAGCGATGAGCGTCTGCTGCACGGGCAGGGGCGCCACGGTGATGGGGAGCTCGTCACCGATGGGCTCGCCGTCGAAGTACCCGCGCAGGGTGTAGCTGCCGGGATCGAGGTCGATCTGGAACTCGCCGGCCCGGTAGGGGATGCCGACGTATCCGACGCTGGCGACGTGGGGCTCGACGACGATCCACGAGCGCACGCTCGGCGCGAGCTCGTCGCGGATCTCGTACTTTCCGGGGCCGGGGGGCGTCCATGACCGGGCCTTGCCGGCCGCCTGCTCGACCGGGCCGAACCCCTTGCTGTCCGCGCCGAAGACGTACAGCTTGTGGGGAAAGGGATCCTGGTTCTCGAACTGGATCTGCTGGCCGGGCGCCACCACGAGCGTGACGCGCGAGGTGCGGCCGCCGGCGATCACGATGAGCCTGGGCCCCTTTGGCTTGCCATCGCCGGGGACGAGCGCCGCGATGCACAGCTCCGTGGGCAAGTACGCGGTCAGGGTGCGCGCCTCCGGGGTCACGGTGGCGGAGGGCTCGCGGAACGTGAAACGGTGGAGGTTGGCGTCCTTCGCCTCGTTCCATACGGGGTTCATCAGCTTGTTGGCGCCGACGATCTTGCCCTTGACCGTGACCGGCCCCGCCGCGCTCGCCACGAGCGGGAGCGCGAGGCCCAGCATGCTCGCGGCCGCGAGGCGCAAGAGACGCGAGCCTCGGCGCAGCCGAGGCGGTGAGCGGCGCCCGATCCTCGGGCGCGCACCGCCGAGGAACGCACGGCGCGCGGCTGGAAAATCCGGGGTTTTCGTCTCCATGAGGAAGGGGACGGTACCGGAAGGCCCCCAGGAACGGAAGGGGGCGCCGGACAGCGCCCCCGACGCGATGGGGGCGCGAGCGGCGTCGAGACCGCACAAAAGGCCGCGGGCCGTCGCCTTGCAGCGCCGGCCCGCGAGATGTTCCTTACCACCGAGGACGTGGGTCGAATGACTTGAACCCCTAGCGTAGCCGCTAGGTGGGAGCCTCTGTACCGCTTCAGGCTTCCCGGTGAAAGAGCCCGGGCCTAGCTCACCACGGTATGCATGTGGGCCCCCTGGTTCTGCTTACTCGGGATTCAATCGTCAATCACCTCACGGAGCCGGCAGAGGGAACACGGCAATCATAACGAGGCCCCGTCGCCGGTCAATGGTCAGCTCCGCCCAGCCGCAGCGCAACGGAGGCGGTCAGCTCCGCCAGCCGCAGGAGCGCAGGCGATCAGTTCCGCCAGCCGCACCGGAGCGCAGGCGATCAGCTCCGCAGCGTCTCGAGCAGGGCGCGGTGGAGGAGCCCGTTCGAGGCGACGACGTGGCCGACGTGGTAGTCCGGCGCGCTACCGTCGAGGGCGGTGATCGACCCGCCCGCGCCCAGCACGATCGCGCTCCCCGCGGCCGTGTCCCACGCGTGCAGGCGCCGCTCCCAGTACGCGTCGTACGTCCCGTCGGCGACCATGCAGAGGTCGATGGCCGCGCTGCCGCACCGGCGCACCGCCTGGGCGGCCCGCTTCACGGCGATGAACGAGTCGAAGTTGTTCTGAGGCGCGCGGTCGCGGATGGCGGGGAAGCCGGTGGCGATGAGCGCGTCGTCGAGATCGGTCGTGTGGCTGACCGCGCAGGGGGCCCCGTTGCGCAGCGCGACGCCCGCGCGCCGCCCCGACCCCGGGGTTTGCGCTGCGTCTTGCGCAGGCCCGAGGGGCGCGCTCGGATCGACGTGGCCGTACCACCGCAACCCGAGCACGGGCGCCACCACGGCGCCCGCGGCGGGGAGGTCGTCCTCCATCAAGCCGACCGAGACGCACCAGAAGGGGTGGCCATGGACGAAGTTGGTCGTGCCGTCGAGCGGGTCGACGTACCAGACGAGCCCACCCCTGTGCGGCGTCTCGTCCCCCGCCCCCTCCTCGCCGACGATCGGGATCCCCGGCGAGAGCGAGGAGAGCCGCGCGACGAGGAGCTTCTCGCTGGCGCGGTCGAACGCCGTGACGAGATCGTGGCGGCCCTTCTTGTCGGGGCGCGGGC
Organism: uncultured delta proteobacterium; assembly: GCA_963827955.1. Taxonomy (GTDB): domain Bacteria; phylum Myxococcota_A; class Polyangia; order Polyangiales; family Polyangiaceae; genus CAWHDJ01. The sequence continues at coordinate 75,801 of CAWHDJ010000023.1, forward strand.
GGGACCGATACCCCGCAGCCACGAGGGTCGCCGCCTCCTCCGCCACGAGGAGCGCCATCGCGGCGAAGTCGGCGCGCTGCGAGGCCGACGTCCCGCCGGGGCTCACGAGAGCGCCTCGCGGAGCTTGTCGTAGATGCCGCCGAACGCGCCGTTCGAGAGCAGCGCCACGGTGTCGCCCGGCCGCGCCTCGGCCGCCAGGGTCGCGACGATGGCCTCGACCGACGGGGCGGCCCGCGCTTTGTCGCCGAGGTCGCGCACGAGGCGGTCGAGGTCGAGCCGCTCCGGCTCGGGGATGTCGCTGCGCCCGAGCGGCGGGAAGAGGACGCGCGTGGCGGCGCCGAAGGCGCGCGCGTACATCTCCTGGTGGAGGGCGCGGCACGCGGTCGCGCTGCGCGGCTCGAACACGGCCCAGAGCGCGCCCTCCGGGTGGCGGGCGCGCAGCGCGCGCAGGGTCTCGTCGACCGCCGTCGGGTGGTGGGCGAAGTCGTCGTACACGCGGACGCCGCGCGCCTCGAAGATGAGATCCTGGCGGCGCCGCACGCCCTGGAAGCGGGCGAGCGCGCCCGTCGCCGTCGTGAGCGGCACGCCGTAGCCCTGGCTCACCGCCGCAATCGCGGCGACCGCGTTGCGCACGTTGTGGTGCCCCGGGATGCGCATGCCCACGCGCCCCGCGTACACGCCGCCGGCGTAGAGGTCGAAGGACTGCCCGTTCGCGTCTGCGGCCGCCGGCGCGGCGAGCCAGTGCGGCGGCTGGCCATGGGTGTCGTCGCCCTCGAGCGCGAACCACGCCACCTCGGCGCGCGCCGCGGAGGAGACCACGTCGACCACCTTGGCGTCGCTGGCCGCCGCCACGATCAGCCCGCCGCTCGGGACACGCTCGACGAACCCGCGGAACGCGGCCAGGTACGAAGCCTCGTCGGGGTAGATGTCGATGTGGTCGTGCTCGATCGAGGTCACAATCGCGAATCTGGGGCCGGTAGTGCCAGAACTTGGGCGTCTTCTCGAAGAACGCGGTGTCGTACTCGTCGCCCTCGACCACGAAGGGCGTGCGCCGCCCGGCGTGGCCGGCGGGCTCGGCCCCCGCGAGCGGCAGTCGCAGCTCCGGCGCGACGCCGCGACCGGGCAGACGGAAGCTCTGGTCGAAGTTCTTCGGGATGCCCCCGATGAGGAAGCCGGGGTCGCGCGCGGCCTCGTGGAGAAGGAACGCGGCGAGCGCGCTCGTCGTCGTCTTGCCATGAGTTCCGCCGACGACCAGCGGCGCGGTGCCCTCGAGGATGTGATCGGCGAGCGCGTGGGCCATGGTGGTGGTGCAGAGGCCGCCGTCGCGCGCGGCCTTCGCCTCCGGGTTCCACGGCCGGCAGACGTTGCCGATGACGACCAGATCCGGCCGCGGCTCGAGGTGCGCGGGGTCGAAGCCGGTCATGAGGCGGATGCCCCAGCGCTCGAGCGCGGGGCCCATGGGCGGGTAGAAGGCCACGTCGGAGCCGGAGACGTCGTGCCCAGCCGCCTTGAACAGGCCGGCGAGCGCGCCCATCCCTGTCCCGGCGACGGCGATGAAGTGGACGTGCATCGGGCCGGGAGCATAGGGCACGCGGCGCCGCCGCGGCCACCCTACGGAGCGGGCTCGCGAGGCGCCTGGGTTCCCTTGAGCCGCGTCACCTTCAGGTGGTTACCGACGAAGGCCCGCTCCGTCAGCCCGAAATCGGTGAGCGCCAGCACGAGCAGCTCCTCGCCCAGGCTGTGCGACTGGTGGACCGCCCAGCGCGGGACGAAGACGAGGTCGCCCGCCTCGACCTCGAAGCTGCCGCGGTTGACCTCCACCCTCCCCCGCCCGGACACGACGTAGAGGAGCGACTCGTGCGGGTGCTTGTGCTTCTCGGTGCTCGACCCGGCGGCCACGCGGAGGACGCGGGCGTCGAACACGTCGGTGTTGAACGGGACGCGCTCGACCGAGAAGCGGATCCCGAGGTCGGCGCGCTCGTTCTCGTAGAGCGGGAGGCCGGGCGCGCCGACGCGGTAGCGCACCTCCGCCGGCGTCGGCTCCTGGGGCGCGAGCGACTCGCCGCGCTGGATGCGGTCGAGGAAGCCGCGGAAGCGGTTCGCCTCGATGGCATCGTAGAGCTGCTCGAAGAAGCGCTGCCGCAGGCTCAGCGCATAGTCCATGGAGCGGTGGCAGGTGTTGAACCAGTCGGGTGTGCGGCTGTAGCTCACCATCATCCGCTCGAGCGTCTCGGCGTGCTCGTCGTCGCAGTCCATGTGGATGCGGAAGAACGCGACGTGCTCCTCGGCCACGCCGGCCTTGAGCATCCCGTTCACCAGGATCCCGTACATCCGCGGGACGATGCCCTCCGTCCCGAGGGAGAGGAACGCGCTGCCCGCCGCCGGGTGCGAGTGGAGGCAGAAATCCAGGTACTCGCGGACGAAGTATCGCGTCGCGTCGAGGAAGTCGATGTCGCCGGCGTCGATGCCGAGCCCGTCGCGCAGGAACCGCCGGAAGATCTCGGCGTGCCGCCGCTCGGGGGCCGCGCCGCCGCCCTCCTCCCAGATGTTCTCGGAGAGGCGCGCGCGGTGCAGGTCGTCCTCGCAGCTCGCCATGAGCGCGGCCAGGTACCGCGTGAAGCTCTGGGTGTAGAGGTAGTACTGCGAGAAGAAGAAGCGGAAGTCGTCCTTGGTGAGCGCCCCCGCGGCGCACGCGCGGAAGATGCGGTTGTCCCAGAACGGGTGCGAGCCCTGCGCGGTGTGGAGCCGGGCCAGCATGGTCTCGAGCGCCATCCCGCCCTCGGCGCGGCGGCGCGGGTCTGGCTCGCGTAGCTGGCCGCGCGAGGAGGGCGGGATGGACTCGTCGTTCCGCTTGATGGATCCGCCGAGCGCGGCGGCCGCGGCCGGATCGATGATCGGGAGACTATCGCTGATCCATGCGGACATTGGACACCTCCAGTGCTCGCGCGCCGGGGCTCCGCACGGCGTCGCGGCGCTCCACGCTCCGGTGCCTCGGGCAGCGCGCCCGACATCGGAGATCAAGGTGGATGAACCTAGCAGTGTGCTGGACACCGCCCCATGCGGGGAAGCAGCCTTCTCACGTCCACCTCCGCCCGATCGCCAGGTTGGGTGGAGCCCTAGGAGCCGGGAGGGCGCGGCCGGAGCGGCGACGCTCCGACGCTCGCCCTGGACGGGAGCGGTCCGACCCGCGCATTCGCCGTGTGGTTTCACCTGGCGAGCGAGCGAGAGGGGGATATGCTGGAGACGGGTGGACACACCGATGAGCACGGACATCCAGGTATTGCGCGACTCGTTTCGCCGCCTAGTCCCGCGGGCGGACGCGCTCTCGCAGTCGTTCTACGACATCCTCTTCGAGAACCACCCGGACACCCTTCCGCTCTTCGACGGCGTCCGCTTCGACGAGCAGCGCCGCAAGTTGATCCGCGCGCTGGCGCTGGTCGTCCGGCACCTCGAGCAGCCCGATTTCCTGCGCGCGTACCTCCAGGGGCTCGGCGCCATCCACCTCGCGTACGGGGTCGTGCCTGCGCACTACGACGCCGTGAAGGAGAGCCTGCTCATCGCGCTCGCCCAGACGGCGGGCAAGAGCTGGAGCGCGGAGGAGGAGGGGGCCTGGCGCAGGGCGTTCGAGCTCATCGCCAGCGCGATGCTGCACGGCGCGACGAAGGTCGCCTAGCAGGCGTCACGGTTTCACCCGCCCACCCGCAAGCGGCCCCAAACCCCGGGCCGCAAGGTGGCCCCTGAGCGCTCCCTCAATCCAGGAGCCGCAGCCCCACCGGCAGCCCCTCTCCGAAGAAGCTGGCCCGCTCGGCCTCGGCCACGGGCACGTGCTCCCGCACCACCCGTACCTGCTCCTCCTTGGCCGAGACGGCGACGAGGCGCCGCTCCACCTCGCGCCGGGCGCGCTCGGACACGTCGCGCGCCCGGTCGTCGGTGACGCGCGCGAGCCGCACGGCGGCCTCCGGCGCCGTGGGGAGGCCGTCCCACTTCTCGCGGAGCAGGTGGTCGAGCCAGCGCTCCGCGACGGACGGCGCGACGACGTGGTGCACGCTCGCGTACGCGGGCTCGCGCGAGCCGATGCGTCCGATGGCATCCCAGAGGATCGGGTCACGCGAGGTCCACGTGCGCTCCAGGATCCAGCCCCCGAGCTGGCTCCTGCGCGCGGCCGGCACCCGCTCCAGCGACGCCGCGAGGGCCAGGGAGATCGTCGGGCGCCTCGGCCTTCCAGCCCTTGGGCTTCTTGAGGCGGGCCTCGGCGGGGGCGAGGAGCGGGTCGACGACGTCGCGGATGGCGACCTGCGCCGCCTCGTCGAGCCCGCCTGCCGCGCGGCGCCACGCGATCCAGAATTGCTGCCAGTTGCGCGCCTCGCTGGGGAAGACGACCCTCTCGGCGAAGAGCGGCGCGAGCGCGGCGACGCGGCGGGCGTCGAGGGGATCGCCGAAGCCGGGGCGGACGCAATAGCCCGCGAGGAGCCAGAAGACGCGTTCGTGATCGGCGGAGCGGCGGCGCGCGGGATGGCCCGGGGCGAGCGCGTCGAAGAGGGCGCGGGAGACCTCCGTGGTCCAGGTCGTGCGCTCGCCGAGGAGGCGGGTCAGCTCGCGGATGAGGTCCTTCACCTCGCGTGGCGCGACGTCGGATCGTCCCTTGCCGAAGACGCGATCGATCGCCTCACGCGCTTCCTCGACCCGCTTGCCCCCCGCGCCGGTGCGCGGCGGCAGCGTCGCCGGACGAGGCGGAGCGGGTGGCGGCTCCGCGCCCTCGCGGAGCTGGAACGCGAGGCGGAAGCGGCGCGGCGCGGCCTCGGCCTTCGCCGTGGCCTCGACGCAGGCGAGGTCGAGCGTGCCGATGGCCGTCAGCTCGCCTTCGAGCCCGACCTTCACCTCCTCCTCGCCCTTCCGCGCGGCGCCGAACGTGACGAACGCGGGGGGCAGCGCCTCGAAGCGCTCCTCGTCGAGGTCGATCACCGCGCCCGCCGGGTCGCTCGCCTCGTCGGACGCGAAGAGCTCGAAGCGCACCGGCCGCCCCACCTGGAGCGCGAGCGTGCGCCCGGCGACGACCTGGGGGACGCCCTCCTCCGCGCCACGGGGCACCACGCAGACCGCGCGCCGTGCGGCGCCCTTCGGCGGGCCCTCGACACCCACGTAGTAGCCGCGCGCGGCGCCGCCCCCGATGCGCACGCCCCTGCCCCGGCGCGCGAGCGCGTACGCGACGGCGCCGCGCGCGACGGCGAGGTCGGGGTCGGCGTGCGGGAGGACGGCGATCGGCGGGCCGCCCCAGGCGCGGATCGCGTCGACGAGTCGGGCGGAGATGCGCGCGGCGAGGAAGACGCCGCCGTTGAGCAGGACGGCGCTGGGGCCCGAGGAGGTCGACGCCCCATCGCGGGAAGCGTGCCGCGCGAAGAAGGAGGCGACGTGGCGAGTGACGGCGGGGTCGCGCTCGTAGGGGAGGCCGAACGCGACCAGCGCGCTCTTCGCCCGCTCGGGCCGGGCGTCCCTGGACGCGGGGGAAAGAAGCCGTCGAGCACGACGCGCTCGGCCTCCTCTCGCGAGATCTCGGCGGTGAGCGTGCCGCCGACGAGGCGGGCGCCGTGGCCGAGCACGGTGACGCGAACACTCTCGGGCGCGCCCTCCGAGAGGAGCCGCTCCTTCGCGGATCGGCACGCGCTCACGAGCTGACCGAAGCGCGCGGCGTCGAGCTTGGTCCCCAGGCGGCCCTCGCAGAGGTGCGCCAGCGCGAGATCCATGTTGTCCCCGCCGAGCAGGAGGTGACGCCCTACGGCGACGCGCTCGACCGCGAAGGGCTCCGCCCCCTCCCCTTCGCGCCTCACCACGCGGATCAGCGAGAAATCCGTGGTCCCCCCGCCGACGTCGCAGACCAGGACCAGCGCCTCGCCGCCCGCTCCGTCGAGCAGCGCCCTCATCCCGGCGTCGCCCGCGTTCGCCATGAAGTCGTAGAACGCCGCCTGCGGCTCCTCGAGCAGGCGGACCGGGAGCCCGGCGCGCGCGGCGGCCTCCAGCGTCAGCTCGCGCGCGATCTCGTCGAACGAGGCCGGCACGGTCAGCACCACCTCTTGCTCGGCGAGCGGGTCGCCCGGGAAGGCAGCGTCCCACGCGAGGCGGACGTGGGTGAGGTAGCGGGCGCTCGCCTCGACGGGCGAAATGCGCGGAAGATCGGCGGCGCCCTCGTCCGCGCCCCAGGGGAGGATGGGGGCAGCGCGGTCGACGCCTGGGTGACAGAGCCAGCTTTTCGCCGAGGCGACGAGGCGGCCGGGCACCTCGGCGCCGCGGCGCCGCGCGAGCTCGCCGCTCGTCCACGGGGCTTCACCCCAGGGGTCGGCGACGACCTCGCCCGGGACAGGCGCGTAGAGGCACGACGGGAAGAGCGGACGCGCCGCGATCTCGGCGGGCGCGACGAGCTGTGGGATGGGGAAGACGGTGGGTGTGGAGGGGGCCGTCAGGTCGGCCCAGGCCACGACCGTGTGGGTGGTGCCGAGATCGATGCCGACCGCCTTGGGCATGGCGACAAGGATGGATCGGACCGGGACGCGTTCCAACACCTCTCCTCTCGCCTCGCCCTTGCGGCATCATCACGAGGATGCCCTCCCCGTCCCTCCTCGAGAGCCTGCGCGCCCGCGCCGGCCGCGCCGTCGCCGACACCGCCTGGAGCGCCATCGCTCAGGCGGGCCGCCTCCCCAACGCCCGCCCCGAGCGCCACGGGGTCGAGCGAATCGCCGACGTCCCCTACGTCGACACCGGCCACGCCCACCACACCCTCGACGTCTACCGACCGAACGCGAAGCGCGGGCCCCTCCCGGTGGTGCTCTACATCCACGGCGGCGGCTTCCGCATCCTCTCCAAGGACACGCACTGGCTGATGGCCATCGCCTTCGCGCGGAAGGGTTACGTCGTCTTCAACATCAACTACCGCCTCGCGCCCACGCACCCCTACCCCGCGGCGGTCGAGGACGCGTGCGCGGCGCTCGTCTGGGTCATGCAGAACGCGGGCAATTTCGGCGGCGATGCGGGCCGCCTGGTGATCGCGGGGGAGTCGGCCGGCGCCAACCTCACGACCGCGCTCGCCGTGGCCGCGAGCTGGCCGAGGCCCGAGCCCTGGGCGAGGCGCGTGTGGGAGGTCGGGGCGAGGCCGGCAGCGGCGGTGCCGGCGTGCGGCCTCTTGCAGGTGACGGACGTCGACCGGTTCGCCCGGCGGAAGCGGCTCCCGGCGTTCCTGCACGACCGCCTGCGGGAGGTGGAGGAGGCGTACGTGCCCGCGATCCGGCCCGACGGAGATGCGCGCGATCTCCTGGATCCGCTGGTATGGCTGGAGCAGGCGGTCCCTCCCGCGCGGCCGCTCCCGGCATTTTTCACGGGGGTCGGGACGGCGGATCCCCTCCTCGACGACACCCGCCGGCTGAAGGCGGCGCTCGATCGGCTCGGGGCGACGTGCGAGACCCGGTACTACGAGGGGGAGATCCACGCCTTCCACGCACTCGTATGGCGGCCGAACGCGCAGGCGTTCTGGCGGGAGACGTTCGCCTTCCTGGAGCGGCACGTGCCCGCGGGGACGATCCGCGTGGAGCAGGATCGGGCGCGGGCGAAGTGATGACCGGCGGGACGCCTCACCAATATCGAATCTGGAGGAGGAGCCGCTCCCGCTGCGTGGGCGCGAGCGCCTTGTGATAACAGGACGCGTCCTGGATGAAGCCATATCCGGCGCGCCCCTCGATGACGAGCTCCCGCCGGGCGCCGTAATGGGCCCGAATCGCTGCGTCGGACTGGCACGCGGAGCGGAATAGCCAGTGAATCGGTTTGTCCCGATGACTCCCCAGGACCATCCCGTGCGCGCCCGAGTACATATCGGTGTCGAGAAGATAATAGTTGGCATACATGAAGTTGTAGTGATGGACGTCGAAGTGGTAATCGATCGTCTGCATCGCGGCCCGCCGCTCGTCGTCGGAGCAGTCGGTGACGAAGCTCCACACGAGCCGGACGTTGCTGTGAGGAGGCCGGTAGCCGAGGTGACGGCGTACGATCTCGATGACCTGCGCGTCCTTCGATATCCTCTCGACGAGCGGGTTCTGCTCGGCCTTCACCACGGCGGCCACGACGGCCGGATCGCCCTTCGGCGTGCGCCCGCCACGAACTTCGTCGTAACGAAACGAGTCGTCCTGTGAACGCTTGGACATGGGCCTGAGCTTGCTCTCTTTGGCCCAATTGACGATCTCGACCACGGTGTCGGGCGGGAGCTGGAGGCCCGCGTAGAGGGCAGTCTCACTCAGCGCCGCGGCCGCGGCCACGAGATCGATACGCGAAAAAATCGAGGGCTCTCCGCGCTCGCCATCGGCCCCACCATGCCATTTCTGGAGGAGACCGCTTCCGAGCCCGTAGCCTCGCCGGACGGCTGCGAATCGGCCGAGAGCGTAGGAAAGCGTGTCGGTGGCGCCGCGCTGCTGGAGCGAGCTCACGAGTTGTCTTGCGAAGCTGCGGACCATGAACACCTGTGCTCTTGGGTGCTGCGCGTCGGGCGCGCATTCATGACGCGACCTGGCTCACCGCTGCCCTGGCAGGCAACGTAGCACGGTCTCGTCTCGACCTTCAAGCCGTGAGCCTCGGGGATGGACGCCGTGAGTGAGCCGCGACACCCGGGCTGGGACCGGGCTGCTTGACGCTAGTGCCCGTCAGTCCTAACGTCCACTGGAGGGTCGCCCCCTCCGGGCGACGCGAGCAAGATGAGAGACGTACCGTTCGGGAATACAGGTCTCCGCGTGTCGGTCGTCGGCTTCGGGACCGCGCCGATGGGCAGCCGACACGGTACGAGGGAGAGCTTGCGCGCGCTCGACACCGCTTACGACAGCGGGATCACTCTCTTCGACACCGCACGGGCATATGGTCACGGCGACTCCGAGCGCATCCTCGGGCGCTTTCTCCGTGGGAAGCGCAACCGCGTCGTCGTGTCCACCAAGTTCGGCATCAACGCGCCTCGAAGCTCGGCGGCGCGGCGACTCCTCAAGGCGGTCGCACGGCGGGTCTTCAATGCCGCGCCCAAGCTGCGGCAGGTGGCCGCGCCACAGCTGGGCGCGCAGTTCTCGCGCGGAGCATTCTCCGTCTCGGAGATGAGGCGGAGCGTGGAGACGAGTTTGTCCGAGCTGAGGACCGATTACATCGACGTGCTCTTTCTCCACGGCTGCCAGGTGCCCGCCGTCGACGACGACGAGCTCTTCGCGGGGCTCGACGAGCTCGTCCGCGCCGGCAAGGTGCGCGTATGCGGCGTCGCCTCGAGCGCGGCGGTCATTACCGAGGCGTTGCGCCGCCGCCGCGCGAGGATAAGGGCAGCGCAGTTCCACCAGAGCCTGCTCGAGCAGTCGGACGCCGCGCAGATCGCGGCGGAGCCGGCGGCCAGCGGCGTGGGCACCATGGCGCATCAACCTTTCGCCGGCGGCGGTGGCCTCGCTCGGATGCGCGCGATGCTCGAGCATCTGCGCGAGCGCGACGACACGCCCGCCGAGCTGCGCCGTCGCCTCACGGTGCTCGACGGCCCGACGATGAGCGACCTCGCCATCAACGGCGTGCTCCACGACACACGCATCGACGTCGCGGTCTGCTCCATGTTCACGCCGGCGCACGTCCGCATCAACGCGGCCGTGGCCGGGGCGAGCCGCTTCTCTGGCGAGGATCTGGGCTTCGTGCAGCGCTACTTCCGAGACGCTGCCGCGCCTCCGGCGTAGCGACGCGGCGCGCGGAGCAGGTCAAGCGCGGCTGGGCCGTGCATGCAGGTCGTCCGGCGCGTCGACCTCTGGGGTCGGCTCGTCTACCAGCATGAGGGCGCTGTGGAGGCGGACGAGGTGGTGCGCCAGGAGATCGGCCGCGATCTGGAGCAGGATCTCGGCCTGTGGCGGCACCTCGCCGCACCGGAGGCCGAAGCGAACCGAGGCGCTCGCCGTGCCGCTGCCCAACGGATAGCTCGCGGCCGCGCCGCGATCTCGCCGGGGGCCCGGCTCTTCGTCGGCACATGACCAGGAGACCAGCCAGCGCTCGCCCTCGCCTCGCGTCTCGAGCACCTCCGCAGAGCAGAGCCCGGCCTCCTCCGCGAAGCGCAAGAGCTCGCCGAGGAGATCATCCTCCGTGGAGGCCTCGGCGAAGCGCCGCGGAAGCCCCGGCAGGGCGCGTCGGAGCAGCTCCGCCTCCGGCGGCAGAGGGCGCGCGCGGGAGGGCGCCCGGATGATGTGATCGAAGTAGCCGACGAAGCGCGCCAGGCCCACGAGGGCCACGGTGGCCGCGAGGAGGGCCACGCCGACCTGCCAGGTGCGCCCGACCGAGACGCCGATCGCGACGGCGGTGAAGACGCCGCAGAATGCATAGATGATGAGGACCGCCCGGCCGCGGGTGATCCCCATGTCGACCAGGCGGTGGTGGATGTGGCCACGGTCCGGCGAGAACAGGCTGCGCCGTTCGAGCACACGGCGCGCCATCGCGAAGAGAGTGTCGAAGATCGGCACGCCCAGCGCCAGGACGGGAACGAGCAGCGAGAGGGCCGTGGAAGCCTTCTGCAACGCGGATAGGGCGATCGTCGCCAGCACGTAGCCGACGAAGTAGCTCCCCGACGCGCCCACGAAACCGCCGACCGAGCCGGCGTCGCGCGCGAGGACGCGCGTGGGGCGTAGGACGTAGACGAGCGCCCCGAGCACCGCGCCCGTGAGGGCGGCGGAGAGCACCGTGCCGAGGAGCGCGTCCGAGAACAGGGCCACGGCCAGGTTGGTCGCGCCCGCGAAGAACGCGACGCCGGCGGCGAGGCCTTCGAGCTCGTCCATGAAGCTGACGACGTTGATGATGCCGACGATCCAGAGCACCGTGATCGGCAGCGCGTACGTGGAGGTGTCGAGGTCGCCGACGAAGGGGACGTGCACCGCCAGGAGGCGGAAGCCGCACGCATAGGCGAAGACCGCGAGCGCGCTCTGCAAGAGGACCTTGTGGGCGGCGTGGACGCCCCCGTTGTCGACGATGACACCAACCCCGCACGCGGCCGCGCCACCGAGCACGACGCCCAGGATGGGCGACCGAGCGGAGTGGAGGAGCTCGGCCGCCGCCGGCGCCGTGAGGAAGAGCGCCGCCATCGCCGCCAGGAAGCCACCGCAGATGGCGACGCCGGTCGCCCCGCGTGCCGGACGGGCCGGGGACGCGTCGGACGGTCCGCCGAGGCGCCGGGCGACGAACCGGGCCGCCGGGATCAGCCCGGTCACGACCACGAGCGCGACCAGCACGGCTTCGAGCGCGATCTTCAAAAGGCTACGCTCCCATCCGCCCCTTGGTTGAGCGCGATGGGCCAGACATTCAGGGCCGGCGTGTGACGCCGCAACGCCCCGCCCGGGCGCGACGTGCTCCCTGCCCGCTCGCTCATCCGGTCCCCACCAAGAGCTCGAGATAATCCCCGGTCTGGGTGAGGTGCACCGCCCTGCGGACAGCGTTCGACGCCGGCTCGCTCCGCATCAGCGCGCGCGCGACCCGCCACACTGCCGCTTGCGCTCGGTGGCTGAGCGGAGGGGGTGCGCTCACCACGGGTGCGGGAGCGCCGCGAGGCTCGGCCTGCGCCGCGTCGGCAGGCTGGGGCGCGGCCGGCATGGCGGGCGCGCACCGGCCATAAGGGAACGGGGAGCCCGAGATGCGATACCGGCTCGGGCCGAGGAAGCCATCGGCGCGCAGCGCCCGGGAGAGCGATCGCGGCGTCCAGAAGAGGATGTGCTCGTCGAGGGCCAGGTGGACCCATCGCGCGCGATGGACGCGCCGCGCCAGGCTGCCGCCGTACGGACACGTGAGGAGGAGCACGCCCCCCGGCCGCAGAAGCCGCCGCGCCGCCCGGAAGATTGGGTGGGGGTCGACGACGTGCTCGGCCACGTTGAGCATCAGGGCTACGTCGTAGGTCGCCGGTGGGACGTCGCCGGGCTCGCCTCGGTGGACGTGATCGCGCTCGGCTTCGGGCGGGAGGTACGGGTCGATGCCGTCGGCGGCGTACCCGAGACGGCGCGCGAGGTCGACGAAGCGGCCGTGCCCACAGCCGATGTCGAGCACGCGGACGTCCTCCGTCGAACGGGCGGCGCCGAGGAGGCGCCGCGCGCTCGTGAGCTTCTGCTTGGCAGAGTAGACCTCACCCGGATCGAGGGGACCGGCGTCCTGGAAGTGCTCGTAGGAGCCGGCATAGATCCGGCTGAGGCCCGCGTCGGTGGGCAAGAGGCTCTTGTAGAGCAGGCCACACGCGCGACACTCGAGCACGCGGGCGCTCTCGCCCAGGAACGGCACGTCGAACAGCTCGCGCGCGGCTGCTGCGGACGCGCCGCACGCGGGGCACGCGGCGACCGCACGGAACAGCGGAGCGTTCATCGCGGGTTCGTCCTCTGCACCCGAGCGCACGCGGCATCCCTACTACGCCGCGCTCACCGCGCAAAGATCCTGCGCTCCGCGCGCGACGACGCGAGAGGCTTGCGCGGCCGCGGCGGCCGTTTGCTACGCTGCGCCCGGAGGAGTCCTTCGCCGAGCGTCATGCCCAAGATCCCCCTGCTCGCCCGCTTCGCCCGCCACACCCTGACGTCCCGCTTCGGCAAGAGCCGCGTCTGCTACGTGGACCTGCCCCGCGCGGGCCTCGGTCACCGCCTGCTCGTGTGGGCGAGGGGGCTCGCGTTCGGGTGGACGAACGACCTTCCGGTCCTCGTCTCCCCGTGGCCGCAGCTCAAGATCGGCCCGATCCTGCGGGGGGAGCGTCAGACGCGTTTCTACTTCGACACCTTCGACGATCCGCGCGCCGTCGATCCGCTCCGCGGGCAGCTCCTGCTCCGGCTCGGAGAGAACGTCATCGACCCGGTGTTCGAGCGCCTCCCCGACGCGCGCGCCGAGGCGCCGTTCACGGTCTACGTCTTCCGTGAGCCGACGCACTGGTCCCGGCCCTTCGAGGGGATCCGCGAGCACCGCGCACGCGTGCGGGACGAGCTCTTCGCCATGCTCGTGGACCGCCGCCGCCGCGAGCTGGCGGCCTTGCCCGCGCCCGTCATCGGGGTCCACGTGCGCCAGGGGGACTTCCGCCCACTCCGGCCCGGCGAGTCGTTCCCCGGGGGGCACGTGCAAGCGCCGCTCTCGTATTTCAAGGCGCGCATCCTCGGGCTCCGGAAGGTCTCCGGCCAGGTCCTCCCGGTCACGCTCTTCTCGGACGGGAACGATCAGGATCTCGCGGAGCTGCTCGCGCTGCCTGCGGTGACGAGGTCGCCTGCCACGGCGGACATCGTCGACATGCTGCTCCTCTCACGGAGCCGGGTCGTCCTCGGCGCGCCGGGGAGCTCGTTCAGCGACTGGGGAGCGTTCCTGTCCGAAGCGATCGTGCTGAAGCACCCGGACCACTTCCATGGCCCCGCGCGCCCCGAGAGCGTGCGCGAGCGGGTGTTCGAGGGTCCGGCCCCGGAAGACGTCGACGCCTGGCCGGAGGAGCTCCGCGCTCAGGTGCGCGCCATCGGGTGAGCGGGAGGCTCGAATGTACGAGGAGGCCCGATGGTCCTGCGCTCGCCGCGACGCCTGATCACGTTGCCCCTCGGATGAAAGCCGACTATTCACGGGCAAACCCCATGCAGACGGCACCTTCCTTCGGGGTCACCCCGCAGCACGGCAGCAAGCGCGAGGTCCGGTCATGATCGGCCCGGAGCTCTCGACGCTGCTGCGATGCCCACTGGATGGAGGCGAGCTCCACGCCGACGGCGGTCGGCTGGTGTGCGCTGAACTTCACGTCTATCCGGTCGTGCAGGGCGTCCCGGTGATGCTCGCCGACGATCCGGATTCCCACGCTCTGGGTGATGCGGGCCTCACGCGAGGCCGCGGCCCACGCGGCGGAGCGGCCTGCGGACGACCGCTTCATCGACACCCTCGGCATCTCGGACGCGGAGCGGGCGAAGCTCGCCACCTTGCCGAAGGGGCCGGTCGATCCCGTCGTCTCGATGATCATCCCCGGGACATCCGGCCACCTCTACGCCGCGCGCCAGGGTCGCTACGCGTCCTATCCGATCCCGGAGCTGCGGCTCCCCGCCGCGTCCGGTGAGCTCTTTCTCGAGATCGGCTGCAACTGGGGGCGCTGGTGCATCGCCGCTGCGCGGAAGGGGTACCGGGTGGTGGGGATCGATCCTTCGCTCGGCGCGGTGCTCGCGGCAAAGCGCGTGGCGGCGCAGCTCGGCGTGGAGGCCGAGTTCGTGGTCGCGGACGCGCGGCGCCTCCCGTTCGCCACACGTCGCTTCGACGTCGTCTTCTCGTACAGCGTGCTCCAGCACTTCGCGCGCGAGGACGTCGAGAGAACGCTCGACGAGATCGCACGCGTGCTGAAATCGGGAGGGGTGAGCTTCATCCAACTGGCCAACGCGCTCGGCGTGCGCAGCCTGTACCACCAGGCCCGCCGCGGCTTCCGGGACCAGGGCGGGTTCGACGTGCGCTACTGGCGGATCGCGGACATGAGGGGGGCCTTCGAGCGGGCGATTGGGCCCTCTGCCGTCAGCGTGGACGGCTTCTTCGGGCTCGGTATCCAGAGCACCGACGTGGCGCACATGCGGCTATCCCACCGCCTCGTCTGCCACGCGTCCGACGCGCTGAGGGCCGCGAGCGTGCGGGTGCCCGCGCTGGTCCAGGTCGCTGACAGCGTTTACGTGCGCTCGGTGGCCCGCGGCGCGACGGCCTGACGCCCCTCGACGACGCGCCACATCGGGAACCGGGACGTGGAGGCGCGAGCCCCGCTTCCGGAGAGGGGCTGGTCTCGCTCATGACCCGCCGATACTTGGCGACGGGCTCGGGCGGGCCATCGCCTTGCGCAGGACCGCAAAGATGTTCGAGCGAAGAAAGGCCGCCCGCTCGGTCGCGTTCACGGCCCGCTCGTAGACCATGAAGGCGATGAAGAGCGGGCGCGCAGCCATGCCGTACGACGGCTCCTTCTCGACGAGGCGGAGACTCTCGATGTGAAGCCCGGCACGGGGGGCATGGCGCTCGAGCGCCGCGCGCGTATTGAGCGCGTGGAAGGTAGGGTAAGGCTCGTGATCGGCGTCCGAGCGGGCGCGCAGCCGATTGGCGAGCAGCTCGTGCACCCAGTGCGGCGTCAGGCTCGCGAAGAGCGAGACGTAGTGCCAGCGGTTGGGGGTACGAAAGACGTAGACTCCGCCCGGCTGGAGCACCCGCGCGACCTCGGCGAGGTGCGTGTCGGGATCGGCGATGTGCTCGATGACGTAGCTCGAGATGCACGCGCCGAACGAGGCGTCGGGGAACGGGAAACGCGGCCCGTCGAGCCGCTCGAAGGCGGTGAGCGCGTCGTTGTGGCTCGCCTCCGGATTGGGGTCGAGGCCGTGGAGCTCGCCCAGCGTGGCGAGGAAGCGCGACGTGCGATTGCTCGGCCCCGGGCCCACCTCGAGGATCCGGGAGCCCGTCGGGATCGCCTTGGCGCAGAGCTCGTGGAACTCTCGGGTGCCGTCGACCCAGCCTCGCGCAGGATCGTAGAACCGCGCGAGGTACTCCGCTTGCCAGGTCATCTTCGCCTCCATTCGCTATTGCTTGCCGTTGCGCGCCGACGCATTCGCGCCGGCATCGTTCGCGCGAGCGTCGAGCCGCCGGCGGAAGTCTTCGATGGTGCGGAGGAGCCCTTCGCGGAGCGGTACCTTGGGCTCGAAGCCGAGGATCTGCTGCGCGCGGGTGATGTCGGGCTTGCGCTGCCGCGGATCGTCGGCGGGGAGCGGCGCCTCCGCGAACGCCACCCGGGCACCGATCAGCTCTGCGACGTGCCGTGCGAGCTCGAGGATGGTGAACTCCGTCGGGTTGCCCAGGTTGATCGGGGAGGTCACCGCGTCGGCCCGGCTCATGGCCAGCACCCCCTCGACGAGATCGTCCACGTAGCAGAACGAGCGCGTCTGCCGCCCATCGCCGAAGATGGTGAGCGGCGCTCCCCGGAGCGCCTGCACGATGAAGTTCGACACCACGCGCCCGTCGTCGAAGGCCATTCGGGGGCCGTACGTGTTGAAGATGCGGAGGATCCGTGCGTCGACGCCCCGGTGTCGCCGCGCATCCATGAACAGCGTCTCCGCGCAGCGCTTGCCCTCGTCGTAGCATGCGCGCTCGCCGATCGGGTTGACGTTGCCCCAGTAGCTCTCGTCCTGTGGGTGCACGGTCGGGTCGCCGTACACCTCCGAGGTCGACGCGTGCACGATCGTGCAGCGGCGTCCACGCGCCATCTCCATGAGGCGGAGCGCTCCCAGGATGCTCGTGGTCGTCGTCGCGTAGGGGTCGCTCTGGTAGTGCACCGGCGAGGCGGGGCACGCGAAGTTGAAGACCAGCTCGGCGTAGACATGGATCGGCTCGCGCACGTCTCCGAGCTGGAAATGGAAGTGCGGGTCGCGCCCGGCGTCGTGCAGGCGGCCGAGGTCGCCGGTCATCAGGTTGTCGACGCCGACCACCTCGAAGCCCTCCCCGAGGAGGCGATCGACCAGGTGCGAGCCCAGGAAACCCGCCGCGCCCGTAACCAGTGCCGTTCTCCGTGATGATCCCAGTCCCATGACTCTCCTTGTGTTCCGCTCACCTGCGCGCGAGGCGGTGGATGACAGCGCCCCGCACACGCTTCGTCCTCGAGCCCAGCACCCGCGCGAGCCAGTCGATGCCCCAGACGGCGATGAGCCGCCCGACCGCGAACTGGAAGAGCGACGAATAGGTGACGACGACGGTGCTGGGGATGTTCAGCGTCGAGATCTGCGCGATCCCGATGGCGCACAGCGCCCAGTGCTTGCCCGAGAAGACCGACTGCGAAGCACCCACGACGAGCCCCGCGGCGAAGCAAAGCAAGGCGATGCCGAGCCAGCCGAAGTTCCAGTACCCCTCCACGAGCATGTTCATCCCGATGGCGGTGCTCTGGGCTCCGCGCTCGGTCTGGATGCCGAAGATCACGGCGTAGTGCTGGGTCATCGAGTCGATCGTGGTCGGCTTGTTCGGCCAGATCAGCCGGGGAATCGGCGCATAGACGACCTCGAGGAGGCTCTTACCGTAAATGAAGGGGACGCGCTGGGGCACGACCTGCATCGCGTTGATCAACGGGTCGAGCTGCGCAGAGCCGGGACCATTTGCTCTCCTCGGGTTGCCCATGCGCCTCGTACTGCGAGGGAGCGCTCGTGAAGACGTTCTGCCAAGCCGTCACGCGCTGGGAGACGTTGGTCGACTGGCCGGTGCGGGCCTCCTCACTCCAGATCTGCGCGCGATAGGCTTGTTTGGCCGGTTGGAGGATGGCGAAGAGCGCGATCATGACCCCGATGGCGACGATTGGAAGGCGCCGCATGGTGACCCACCGGCCCGCGATGTACGCCATGCCGCTGCGGGCGATGGGGTTGATCATCCCGCGCGCCATGCCGACGAGGGCGCCGAACACGAGCAGCGCGTCGCCAGAACGCCGGCCGAGCGAACGAGGCGCACGCACGATCGCGAGCCCGATGGCGAACTCGAGCTGAAAGGTCACACCCACGGCCTGGCCGATCTGGCTGGGGATCAGGTTAGGAGCGAAGGAGGACACGATGCTCACCAGAACCGTCACGCCGGCGAAGATGTAGAACGCCAGGTCCCAGCTTCCGCTCGGCGACTCCGCCGGTGGCATGGCCCTCTCTGCGAAGGACGCGAACCGGCGGCCCCACCGGAAGCCGACACGCCCGCCAGCCCACAGGCTCAGCGCGCCCAGCGCCACGGCCAGACCAGCGGCGTTGCGCATCGTATCGGTGAAGAGCACCGGGCCGGTCAGGTCGAAGAACCTGGTCTCGACGAAGACCGGGAAGCCGAAGAAGACATAGAACTGCAGCATCGCGAACAGGATGAAGGGCAGCTCGTTGCTCTCCTTCCTCAGGTACGCGCGTGCCTCGACGATGATGATCAGCGCCGGCACTACGCCGAAGACGCGTGCGACGAGGGGGATGTCGTCGGCAGCCAGGGCGAGGTGACAGCCGATGGCGATGAGGGCCGTCAGCCACGAGAGCTGGGAGACGACGTACGCGAACACCCCGGAGACCCGCGGAGCCTGGCCGAGGGGTCTGCCCCCGACGCGGCGGAGGCGCGGATCCATGCGCGGAGAGGCGCCCGGAAGGGGGCGACGGACGACGCCGACGGGAGGACTTCTCCACGCCGGGTGCGGCGCCGTCGCGCCCTTGGGGCGCACGAGACTCATGACGCGAGGACCCCGATCAGCGCGTCGGCGGCGCGCGCCACGTCTTCGGACGAGAGCCCGCAGCCGCTCGGGAGGTTGAACCCGCGCGCGGAGAGCCGAGCGCTCACCGGGCAGCCCTCCGACGACACGCCGGCCCTGCGCGATCGCTCGAGGTGCGGGAGCGCGCTCATGGGGGCGAAGAAGGGGCGCGTGTCGATCCCGCGCGCCTTGAGGCGCGCGCAGACCTCGTCCCGCGTGAGGCGGATCTCGTCGCCGAGCACGACGCTCACCATCCAGTAGACGTTGCGAACGCCCTCCGCCTCGGGGTTGAGCGTGATGCCCGGCACCCCGGCGAGCGCAGCGCGGTACGACGCCATGATCTGCCGCTTCTTCTCGATGAACCCCTCGAGCTGCTCGAGCTGGGCGACGCCGAGCGCGGCCTGCAGGTTCGTCATGCGGTAGTTGAAGGCGCAGCTCGGTGTGGAAATACCGTCGCTCCGGGCTCATGCCGTGGTCCTTCAGGAAGCGGCAGCGACGCGCCGAGCGCGTCGTCGTTCGTGGTGAGCATGCCGCCCTCGCCCGTCGTCATCAGCTTGTTACCGTAGAACGAGAACGCGCCGACGTCGCCGAGGGCGCCGGCCTTCACCCCATCGAGGGTCGCGCCGTGTGCCTCGGCAGCGTCCTCCAGCACGCGGACGCCGCGCGACGCGGCGAGCCGCGACAGGGCGGGGACGTCGGCCGGGAAGCCGAAGAGGTGTACGGGGACGATGGCCTTCGTGCGGGGGGTCAGGGCGCGCTCGACGGCGCGGGGGTCGATGCACCAGGTCTCCGGCGAGACGTCGACGAGGACGGGGACCGCCCCTGTCTGGAGGACGGTGTGGGCGGTGGCGGCGAAGGTGAGGTCGGGCACGATCACCTCGTCCCCCGGCCCGACGCCCATCGCGTGGAGGGCGAGGTGCAGCGCGACGGTGCCGTTGGTCACGGCGATGGCGTGCTTCACGCCGATGTAGCGGGCGAACTCCCCTTCGAACCGGTCGATGTACGGGCCGATGCTCGACACCCAGCCCGAGCGGAGGGCGTCGGTGACGTAGGCGACCTCGCGATCGCCGATGATCGGCGCCGCGACGGGGATGAAGCGCTCGCTGCCAGTCGTCATCGTGTCACTCCTGTCAAGGCGTCGAAGCCGCTCGGCACCGGATGGCCGATCTACACCACGTCGGGCCCGTCACAGCCCGACACCGTTGACGTTGCACCACCAGGCGAGCGCCGTCACGCACCAGACGCGCCAGTGGGTGGTGCGGCGGTCGCCACTGAGGAATGCCCGCCAGAGCTCCGCGACACCCTCGCGGTCCAGGAAGCCTGCGCGGCGCACGGCGTCGCCGAGGAGCACGTCCTCGATCAGGGGCCGCAGGGGCCCCTTGAACCAGGCGTCGAAGGGGAGCGTGAAGCCCATCTTGGGCCGGTCTACGGCGGCCGCCGGCAGGCCCCCGGCCGCCGCGGTCAGCATGGGCTTGTTCTCGCCGAAGGCGAGCTTGAGCGCGGAAGGCGAGCGCATCACCCGCTCGACGAGGACGTGGTCGAGGAGCGGCACGCGCACCTCGATGGGGTGGGCCATGCTCATCGCGTCCGTGTCGCGGAGCAACATGATCCGCAGGTAATTGGAGAGCTCGAGGGCGGCGTACGCGTTGACCGGACCGATCCGCCCCTCGGCCTCGAGCCGCGCGAGATCTCCGGGCACGAGGACGCCGAGGTCGAGCGGAGCGTCCCGCGCGGCCGCCACGTCCGCCGCGAGCAAGGCCCGCCGCTCGTCGGGCGTGAACATGGCCCGGAGCGCGGCGTAGGTCGCGGCCATCGAGCCACCTCCGGCGAGCACCATCCCGAGCTTGCGCAAGCGGGCCGGCGCGAACGGCAGCGACGTGGAGGCGTCGAGCGCCCGCCGCGCCCCGCCGGGGAGCCGGCCCACCCCGCGGGCGAGCGCTTGCAGGCGGCCGAACGAACGGAAGGCGCCGTAGCCCGCGAAGAGCTCGTCGCCTCCGAGGCCGGAGAGCGCCACCGAGAGCCCGGCCGCGCGTGCGGCCTTGGAGACGAAGTAGGTGTTCACCCCGTCGGCGGAGGGTTGATCGAGGGCGCGGACGGCGTCGCCGAAGCTCTTCATGGCCTCCTCGGCGGGGAGGCGGACGTCGTGGTGCTCGCTGCCGTACCGGCGCGCCACCTCGGCGGCGTACGTCGCCTCGCTGTACCGCTCCTCGTCGAAGGTGACGGTGAAGGTGTGCACCGGCACCCCGGACGCGCGCGTCGCCAGCGCGACGAGCGCCGAGCTGTCGATGCCGCCCGAGAGGAAGATGCCGACGGGCACGTCCGCGATCAGCCGCAGGCGCACCGCGTCGAGGAGGATAGGCTGGATCGCGGACACCTCTTCGGCGAAGGAGGAGCCTCGCTCCGGGACGATGGGCAGCGCCCAGTAGGCGCGCTCCACCAGCTCGCCGTCGCGGACCAGGAGGGAGTGCCCGGCCGGGAGCTCGGTGACGCCCTCCACGATCGTCTCGGGCCCCGGAACGGCGCCGAAGGTGAGATAGCCCGCGAGCGCCCGCGTCGAGAGCCGGCGCTCCGCGAAGCCGGTCGCGAGGAGCGCGCGCACCTCCGACGCGAAGGCGAGCCCAGCGCGCCCGTGCACGTAGTAGAGCGGCTTGATCCCGAGGCGGTCGCGCGCGAGAAAGAGCGTCCCTTCGAGCGCGTCCCAGATCCCCAGCGCGAACATGCCGCGGAAGCGGGTGACCGCCTCGCGGCCCCAGCGCGCATACGCCCTGAGGACGACCTCGGTGTCGGAGCGCGACCGGAAGACCGCGCCGAGCTTCACGAGCTCGTCCCGGATCTCCTGGAAGTTGTAGACCTCGCCGTTGAAGACGATCGTGAAGCGGCCGTCCTCGGTCGTCATGGGCTGGTGCCCGCTCGGCGACAGATCGATGATCGCCAGCCGCGTGAAGGCGAAGCCGACGCGATGCCGCCCATGCTCCCCGCGGAAGGTCCCGCGATCGTCTGGGCCGCGGTGCCGGATCGCCTCCACGGCCGTCGCCAGGGCGCGCGACTCGTCGAGGCCCGGATCAGCGCTCAGGTAGCCGAAGATGCCGCACACGAGGGAGCTCCGCCCGCTATTCGCGCGTCAGCCGCGCGCCCGCTTCTCGCGAGCCGCGAGCTCGAGATCCGAGTCGACCATGCGCGCGACCAGCTCCGGGAAGCGTGACCCGAGGTGCCCAGCCGAGCCGCTGCCTCGCCTTGGTCGCATCGGCGAGGAGCAGGTCGACCTCGGCCGGGCGGAAGTAGCGCGGGTCGATCTTCACGTGCTCGCGCCAGTCGAGCCCCGCGTGGGAGAACGCAAGCTCGAGGAACTCGCGCACCGAGTGGGTCTCGCCGGTGCCGATCACGAAGTCGTCGGGCTCCGGCTGCTGGAGCATCAGCCACATGGCCTCAACGTAGTCGGCGGCGTGGCCCCAGTCGCGCTTGGCGTCGAGGTTGCCGAGGAAGAGCTCGCGCTGCGAGGCCGTGCTTGATGCGGCCGACCGCGCGCGTGATCTTGCGGGTGACGAACGTCTCCCCGCGGCGCTCGCTCTCGTGGTTGAACAGGATGCCGTTGACCGCGAACACCCCGTACGCCTCGCGGTAGTTCTGCGTCACGTAGAAGGCGTACGCCTTGGCCGCAGCGTAGGGGCTGCGCGGGTGGAACGGCGTCGTCTCGCGCTGCGGCGTCTCCACGACCTTGCCGTAGAGCTCGCTCGAGCTGGCCTGGTAGAAGCGGCACGGGACGCCGAGCTTGCGGATGGCCTCGAGCAGGCGGATGGTGCCGAGCGCCGTCACCTCCCCGGTGTACTCGGGGATGTCGAACGAGACGCGCACGTGGCTCTGCGCGCCGAGGTTGTACACCTCGTCGGGCGCGGACCTCGCCGACGATGGACTGGAGCGACGAGCCGTCGTTCAGGTCGCCGTGGTGGAGGAAGAGGCGCACGCCCCGCTCGTGCGGGTCGCGGTAGAGGTGGTCGATGCGCTCGGTGTTGAAGGAGCTCGAGCGCCGGACGATGCCGTGCACCTCGTAGCCCTTGTCGAGGAGCAGCTCGGCGAGGTAGGAGCCGTCTTGCCCGGTGATGCCGGTGATGAGCGCTCGTTTCATGCGTCGTGGATCTCGGAGGGGCGGGACGCTAGCACGGCCGCGCCTGGGCCGGCCAAGGGGCGCCGGCCCCAGGCGAATCCCCAGCGCTGTCGGCTGGATTGCAAGGTGCATTCCCGGGCTTGGTTGCGCAGGACCCCGGGCTCGTTCACGCGCCGACGTCACAGCGGCGCGGGGGCTGTCACTGCCCCAGCATCCCGCCCAGGGCCTGGGCGTGCTCCGCGTCGATGCGCCGCTTCAGCTCGGCGTTGGCGCCGCCATGTCGCCTCGCCACCCGCTCGAGCGCCTCGGCCGCTTGCGTGTGCGCGCCGACCTGGCTCGCGACCTCGGCGAGCTTGAGCCAGCGCTCGTCCTTGCCCGGCTCCTCGCGGGCTGCGCGAGCCAGGAGGGTGAGGGCGACCCCGTTCTCGCCTCGAGACATGCGGGTGGAAGCGATCCAGCTCGCCATGTCCGCGCACGTCGTCGGGGAGGTGCAGGCCGCGCCGAGCAGCTCCTTGCTCGCGGCGTCGATGGCGTCCGGTGCGTGGACTCTCGCGGCCGTCATCACGCGCTCCTGGAGACAGAACACGCGCTCGACGACACGCTCACACGCCTTCTCCAGGACCTTCACCGCCTCCTCCGGCTCGCCCTCGGCGACGAGGACGCGGGCGCGGAGGAATCGACGGCCATGAGGAGTCCGGCGTGAGGGAGGCGATGGCGTCGGCGTGCTCGTGGATCTTGGCGATGCACGCCGCGCGGTCGGCGCAGAGCCCGCCTTCCTTGCCCGAGCCCATCGCCTCGAGCCGCTCCTGCGCCTCGCGCAGGCGGGGCTCGACCACGGTCGGATCCCGGAGGATCGCTTCGCTGTCGCACCGCCTCCCGAGCGCGATCTCGGCCGCGGTGGCCTTACCCGTTTGCTCGCCGATGCGCATGAGTTGCCCGACGTAGGCGAGCATCACGTTCCCGGCCTTGCCCTCGGGGACCGCCACGAGCAGGTCCTCGAAGGTTCCCGACCAGCGCACCGCGAGCGGCGCGGTCGCGCGAGGACGGTGGGATCGTCGTCGGTCGCGAGGCGCAGCTCGAGCAACGCTTGCTGGCGCGCACCGCGCGCGGCGAGCACCTCGGCGATGAGCAGGTGGGCGCGGCCGTTGAGCGGGGCGCGCTCGATCGCACGCTCGAGCCATGGCATGGCGCTGCCGGGACGGGCTCTGTAGGCGAGCGTCGCGCCGACCAGCGAGAAGTAAGGCTCCGACGGGTGCCTCGACATGGCCGCGTGGAGCACGCTGCTCACCACCGCGGGCTCCTGCTTGCCGCCGGTGGCCTCCTGGAGCGCCTCGCGCGCCGCTCGGCGATCCGAGTCGACGTCGTGCCACCCCTCCAGGACCGCGCCCGCGCAGAGGGCCGCGCCGACGGCGCCGGCCGCCGCCACGACGACGGCCCCCACGCGCGGCGGGAGCGGCCCCGGGCGACGGAGCGCCTCGCGCACCTGCGCCCGGCGGGAGTCGCCCCAGAGCGAGCCCAGGACCACGACGGCGCCGATGCACACGCCCGGCACCTCGAGGGCGAGGTCGACGAGGTTCTGGATCAGGAGGACGGCCACGCCGCACCACGCGCCCGCAGCCAGCGCGCTGCGCCGAGCGCCGAGCCTCTGCGGAGTGAACGCCCATGCCCCCGCGACGAGCGCCGCGAGCCCCACCGGGAGGCCCCACTCGGTGACCCACTGCAGCACGAAGTTCTCCGCGTGGGTGTAGACGGCTCCGCCCGGTAGGATCCGATACGCGGGAAAGACGGTCTCGAACGCCCCTCTCCCGATCCCGAAGACGGGGTAGTCGCGCACCATCGGCGTGATCCAGCGGATCATCTCCAGCTTGGAGACGTCCGTCTCGTAGAGCTCGCTCCATGTCTTGTCGGTGCCGCCGAGGATCGCGAACGCGGCGCCGCCCCCGATCACGACGACGATCATCGCGATCGACATGCGGCGCGCCAGCACGCGCGTGCGATCCCGCTCGCGGGTGAGGAGCGCGAGGGCCCCCACGCCCATGGGCAGCGCGAGCACGCCGCCGCGGGAGGCCGCGATGACCTCCACTCCCAGGATCAGCGCGACCCCGAGGCCGGTCAGCCAGCGGGGAAGGATGGGGCGCTCGCCGAGCATGAGCCCCAGGCCGCAGAGGGCGCCCAGGTTGAGGTAGCCCGCTAGGTTGTTCGGGTTGAGGAGCGGACCGACGTGCCACGGAGACGATGTCGATGCTCGGCTTGTAGAGCCCGTAGACGCGGGTCGCTCCGGCCATGCCATGGCCGACCGTGGTGAGCGCCGCGAGCACCGCGGTGCCGAAGACCATCGCCACGCCCCATGCGGCCCCATGGCGCGCGGAGACGGCGGCCGCCGCCGCGAACACCGCGGCGTACGTCCCCCACTTGAGCGCCTCGACCATGGACGCCCCCGGATCGAGCGAGAGCGACCCCCAGCTCGGCCCCTGCCCACCGAACGGCAGCAGACAGCGCCCCCACACATCGGCGGAGATCGGCGAGAGGGCCTCCAACCAGCGCATGGGCATGGGGGTGGCTTGCAGGAGCGTGTAAGCAGCGAGACACAGCGCGACGAGCGCCGGCACCGGGAGCACGAGGCCGTCGTGGCCGAGGGCCGCGCGGCGAAGGGCGACGGCCGCGGCGGCGAAGGAGATGGCCGCGACGACCAGCAGGACGGGCAAATGGACGGCGCCGATCGCGAGGACCGAGCCCGCCACCGCGACGGCGACGAGCACGCCGGCCGCGGTCTGCGCATCGGCCCCTTTCTCCGCGCGCGCGTCGGAGAGGCGGCGCCTCACACGACGGCCCCGGGCCTGACCCTCTCCAGGTGGGGCGAGCTGGTCGTTGGGGAGGATCGGCTGCACCGGCGATTGCATCAAGACTAGCGCGGATCGTTGCGCAACCGGGGGGCAGCATTCGTGCTTCGGGCACCGACCGGGGCCCCTGGCCCACCGTCGTGGTCGGTCACTCCTTCGCCTATCCTCCCCGACCGATGCCGTCCCCTGGATGTCCGCGGTGGTCCGCTCCAGTTGCGTGGTCGGCGGTCGCCGTCGCGGTCCTCGGGCTCGGCTTCACGCACATGGCCAGCCCCAATCTGGGCTTCCTCGTCGCCACCGGGCGCGCGATCCTCGACCTGGGCCGCATCCCCGCCACGAACGTCCTCTCCTTCACCGAGCCCAATCACCCCTGGATCCTCCACGAGTGGATCCCGGCCGTCCTCTTCGAGCTGGCGTGGCGGCGCTCCGGCGCGGGCGGCGTCCTCGCCATCAAGCTGGTCGTCCTGCTGGCGACCTGGCTCCTGGTCCACGCCTCGGCGCGCCGCCTCGGCGCGTCCTCGTTCGCTGCCGGCTTCGCCACGATCCTCGGCGCGGGCGCCGCCTCGATCCGCTTCTCGGAGCGCCCTCAGAATCTTCTCCGACCTCGCGCTCGCCGCGGGCGCTCTGCTCTTGACCGACGC
Organism: uncultured delta proteobacterium; assembly: GCA_963827955.1. Taxonomy (GTDB): domain Bacteria; phylum Myxococcota_A; class Polyangia; order Polyangiales; family Polyangiaceae; genus CAWHDJ01. The sequence goes on from CAWHDJ010000023.1 coordinate 101,592, forward strand.
GGCCCGCACGTCCGGCGGCCGGCGCTCCCGCCGGGTCGTCGCCGCCGGCCTCGTCACCGCCGTCGCCGCCCACGTCCACGCCGGGGCCATCACCGTGTTCGCGCTCCTCTGCGCGGTCGCCGCCGGCCTCGCCGTGGAGCCGCTGCGCGCCCGCCTCCTCCGCGACGAGCCCCGCGGCATCGGCCCCGCGCCCGCGGCGTACCTCCCCGCCGCCGCCCGCCTCGCCGGTGTCGCCGCCGGGGCCGTTGCCCTCGCCGCGCTCACGCTCGCGCTCTACCACCCCCAGGGCGCGCGCCCGCTCCTCGTCCCGTTCCAGCTCGGCTCCGACCCGGACCTCCGCCAGCACGTCGTCGAGTACCGCTCCCCGTTCGCGCTCCCCTTCGCGTCGCTGCACCTCTACTGGGCGTTCGCGGCGATCTCGGCCGCGATGATCCTCCGCCACGCCGGCCGCCTCTCCGCCGGCCTCCTCGTCCCCTTCCTCGCGTTCGCGGCGCTCTCCCTCCGCTACGCCCGCGCCGTCGACGCCTTCGCGATCGTCACCGCCCCCACGCTCGCAGTCGCCCTCGACGCGCTCCTCGCGCCGCCCCTCGCGCGCGCGCCTGCGCTCGGCCTCTTCGCCCTGGCGCTGCTCGCGCTGGGCCTCCCCGTGGATCGCTGGTCCTTCGTCCCGCCCGGCGTCGGCATCGTCGAGTCCGTCTGGCCGACGTCCATGTTCGGGTTCATCGCCGACCAGCACATCGCCGGCCCTGCCTTCGTCAGCGACGGCTGGGCCGGGCCCTTCCTCGGCGCGTTCTACCCGCGCGAGCGCGCCTTCTTCGATCCGCGCTTCGAGGCGTACTCGCCCGCGTTCGTACGCGACGTCTACCGGAGCATCCGCTACGGCGAGCCCGGCTGGGACGAGCAGCTCAATCGTTACGGAGTACAGCTCGTCCTCCTCAAGTACACGACGCCGGGCGAGCGCGCGTTCGAGGGCGGCCGCGAGAACCTCCGGCAGCTCCTGGCCAAGAGCCCGCGCTGGGCGCTCGTCGGCTTCGGCGACGCCGGCGAGATCTTCGTGCGCCGCGAAGGCCCCAACGCGGACGTCGCCGCGCGCCATGCGATCCCGGGCGTGGATCCGGACGAAGGCGCCTTCCTCGTCCCACCGGCGCTCGCCGCGGCGCCCCTCCTGCGCGCCGTCAGCGACGGCTTCCAGGACAACCGCGTGATCGCGCTCGCCGCCGCGGCGGTCGCGGCCGGGGGCGATCGCGCCACGGCGCTGCGGCTCCTCGACCAGGCCGACGCACGGCGGCCCGGCGATCCCAACGTGCTGGCGGTGCGCGCACGGATCGAGGCCGCGCCGCCGGGCGGGAGCGGCGCCGAAGCGCCCCCGCCCTGACAATCAAGCCTTGCGCTTCGAGACGCCGAGCGCGCCGCCGACGCGCGCGGCGCCGCCGCCCAGGGCCACGATGATCGCGAGCAGGAGCGCCCACGTGACCGCACCCCGCATCCCCTGGGAAGCGGCGATGAGCCAGGCCGTGGCGCCGGCGGCCATGCCGCTCACGGTGGCCTCCCGCCGGCCCGCGCTGCCGCCGAAGCGGCCGACGAGGAAGCCGGAAGCAAACGCGGCCAGCGCGAACGCGGCGGCGTTCAGGGCCGCGGCCACTGCCTGCCCGACCCCCGTGAGCGCGCCGTTGATCAGCAACGCGAGCGGCAGCCAGAGCACGAACACGCCGACGGCGCCGATCGCCGACCAGTGCCAGGGCGGCCGATCCTCGTCGCCGGGGGCCGCGACCTCGGGCTCCCGCAGCACGGGGAGGCGACGCTTCTCGCCGGGTGCCCGGGGGCTCGGGGGCGTGGGTCCGCGGGCGGGCTCGCGCATCGTGCCCTCGATCAGTTGGGGCGGCGCCAGAGCTTGCGGGCCTCGTCCTGCAGGCGGAGCAGGCGGCGCTGCTCCTGGATGAGGCCTCCGTAGGCGCGCGGCACGCGCGGAATCCTTCGCGAAGGTGTAGAGGATTCTTGAGCGCCGCCTCGGCGTCGTCGGTGGCACGGTGGGCGCGCTCGAGCTCGATGCCGAGGCGCGCGGCCATGTCGCCGAGGGCCCGGCTCTCCTCGTGCTTGTAGAGCTCGCGCGCGAACGCGAGCGGATTCGATCCAGTCGACCTCCCGGCGCATCGCCGGCGGGGGCGCCTCCGGGCGCACGCCGGCGCGCTCGAGCTCGGCGAGGACGAACCCGCGATCGAAGGCGGCGTTGTACGCCGCCGGGACGGCGTTGCCGAGGAAGTCGATGAGCTCGCCCGCGATCTCGGCGAACGAGGGCTGGCCGGCGACGTCGGCGTCCTTGATGCCATGGACCGCGGAGCTCTCGGCCGGGATGGGACGGCCGGGGTTGATCAGCCTGCTGAAGCGGCCCGTGATCTCGCCCCGCAGGCCGAGGACGATGCCGATCTCGACGATGCGGTCGGCGGCCGCGTCGCGGCCGGTCGTCTCGGTGTCGATGAGCGCGATTGGGATGTCGACCCAGGCGGCTCCCGCGTCGTGCTCGGACGCGACGCCGACGGCGCGCACCTTCAAGAGGTGCGCGATGCCGGGGTAGTGGCGCCCGGTGGGGAAGCAGCCGCAGGGGTCGGCGATCCTCATTTCTTGGGAGTGGTGGTGGACGGGGGGTTTGGGGGGGTCCCGGCCCCCCCGAACGTCACAGGCGTCACCGCTGCGCTGGACGAGGGGAGCGCCGCCGCAGGCTTCTCGGCGTGCGGCTTCTCGGCGGGGGCGTGGCCGGAGAAGCTCGATGTCGAGCTTGACCCAGTCGGCCACGTCCTCCTGCGAGGCGACGTACTGGAGGTTGACGTAGCGCCCGTTGATGAAGATGAACGGCGTCCCGTCGAGGCCGAGGCCGTCCGCCTGCTTCTTGTCGCGGTCGATGACGTCGCTGACGTCCTTCGAGCCGAAGTCGGCGCGGAACTTGGCGAGATCGAGGCCCAGCGTCTTGGCGTACCGCTCGAGGTCGCTCTGCTCCAGGTGCTCCTGGTTGTCGAAGAGCATGTGGTGCATCTCCCAGAACTTGCCTTGCCGCATGGCGGCGACCGCGGCGCGCGCCGCGATCTCGCCGTGGGGATGCGCCGAGAGCGGATAGAACTTGTAGACCAGGCGCACCTGCGACGGGTACTTGTGCACGAGCTCGTCGAGCACCGGGGAGAAGGCCCGGCAGAAGGGGCACTCGAAGTCGGCCCACTCGACGATCGTGACCACCGCGTCGGGCGAGCCCACCTCGGGCGAGCCGTCGAGCACGATGGTCTTCGTCTTGCCGGGGTCGAAGCGGGCGTGGAACGCGTCCTCGCGCTCCTTCTTGGCCTTGCCCGCCTGCACCTGCTTGAGGAGGTACTGCGCGGCGGGCAAGCACGTCTTGCAGGGGCGGCCCTCGCTCACGCACTGCGCGATGCTGACCGGCACCTCGGGGCAAGGGGCCAGGAGCTCGGAGACCTGCGCCGCCCAGTCGCGGCGCTCTCGCGTCGTGAGAGAGGAGGTGTCGACCCCCTTGAGAGAGACGGAGACCTCCGGCGTAGCGGCGGGTTTGGCCTCACCCACGTCGGGCTTGCTGCACGTGCTGCTGCTGAGCAGGACGACCGCGGCGAGGAGCGAAATACGGAGGAATGGCATCGCGCGGCGGAGCTTAGTCGGACCCTTTGCGAGGCGCTAGCGGCGGTGTAGCGTACCCCTGTGCGCAGCGTGCTCTACCGCTTCCCCGACCTCGCCGAGTTCGAGGGCGCGATGCGCACGGCGGGCATCGAGGCGGAGCTCCGGCTGCCCTCTGGCGAGGACGTGGACGACGGAGAATGGGTCCTCGCGATATTCGAGCTCGGCCCGGCCCGCAGGGCGACCTCCGCCGCAGGTCGCGGCGCCGCCTCGCCCGAGGGAGCGCGCCTCGTCCTCGAGCCGCGCGACGTGAAGCGGCTCGTCGATTTCGCCCGGCGAGAAGGCTGGCCTGCTCCGGTGGAAGCCGCGCCCGAGACCGCACGCTCGGCGGAGATACCCGGCGGCGCTGTGCCGGGCGTTCACCCACCGACGGGCCGGCCCTCGTCCCCCGGATCCTCCCCCCGCGTGCTCATCGTGGACGACGATCCGGACATCCGCGACGTCGTGTCGGCGATGCTCGAGGCGGTGGGCCTCGCCGTGGTCACGGCGGAGAGCGGTGAGGAGGCCTTCGACCGCGTGGCGCGCGAGGCGTTCGATCTCCTGGTGCTCGACTGGAACCTGCCCCGGATGACGGGGCTCGAGCTCTGCCGCGCCCTGCGCCGGCAGCCGGGCCTCGCGAGCTTGCCGGTGCTCTTCCTCACCGCCAACGCCTCGTCTCAGGAACATGGTTGAGGCGTTCGCGAGCGGCGGCGACGACTACGTCGTCAAGCCCTTCCGCGCACCGGAGCTGGGCGCGCGCATCTTCAGCCTGCTGCGCCGCGCCCGCGGGTGACCCGCGCGGCGGGCCAGGATCACCCTTCGTGGAAGCGTTCGACGAACGCACGCTGCACGGCCTCCTCGGGCGTCGCCGGCGCGGCGAGCTGCGTCGGGCGGTAGCCGCTCACGATCGCGTCCACCGTCACCTCGCGCCCGGCGACCCGGAAGCGAACCCGCCAGTCCTTGACGGCGAGCCGGAAGCCGGCGCCTTCGGCCTTGATGCGGCGGTACGGGTGCGGTTGCGGGCCGAGCTCGAGCACACGGTTCACCGGCTCCACCAGATCGATGCCATGCGCGGCGCGCAGCCACGCCGCCTGCTCCGCGGCGCGCGGGCCCCAGGTCACGGTGAACCCGGGCTCCGGATCCATGGCCGCCGCCGTCCCGCCGGGATCGGGCGCGAGCGGCTCGAGCCATCCGGTCCGCGCGGTCGGAAAGGCGTCCGCGTAGGGGACGTAGGGCTTTAGGTCGAGGACGGGGGTGCCATCGATCATGTCGACGTCGCGCACGTGGACGGTGAGCCCGCGCACCTCTTCGAGGCGGACGACGGAGAGCCCGATGGGGTTGGGCCGGTGCGGCGAGCGGGTGGAGAAGACGCCGCGTCGCTTGCCGGCGCTGCGCGGGGGGAGCACCTTCGGCCGGAAGCCGCCGATGGCGTTGAGGTGAAAAGAGAAGATGACCCACAGCCGGTCCCAGCCCTCCAGGTCCTCGAGGGCGTGCTCGAACCCCCGCCCGGGGAAGAGCTCGATGGTGCCACGCGCTTCCCGCGCGGCGTAGGGCTGGCGCGGCGCGCTCACCCGGTCCGGGAAGGGCGTGCGGACCACCCCGATCGGGGTGAATGTCACCTCCGCCAGCACGGGGCTCGCTTAGCACACGGGCGGCCCGGCGGACCGTTCCCACCTCCCGCTGGCGCTGGCCGCCTGAAGCGGGCGCGTGTATAGGCCCCCCATGGCGAACGAAGCGCTCGTTGCCGCGATCAAGCAAATCGTCGCGCGGAGCCGCGGGGGGGACCTCGACCAGGCCTACCTGGGGTACAAGGACATCTTCGCTGCGCCTGCGTTCATGGGCTACCGCCCGGAAGATCAGCGGCAGGCCCTGCGGCTCATGATCCTGGCCAAGAACGCCCCCCGGACCCCGACGGCGGCGATGATCGAGGCCCACCGGGCCGCTGTGCCCGCCCTCACCGAGCTGGTCAGCACCCACCAGGAGCCGGCGGACCATGAAATGCTGGGGATGTGCCACCTCGTCCTGGGGAACGAGGAGAGCGCCTCCAACATCTTCCGCGCGGGGCTCGCCATCGAGCGGGAGAGGAGCCCGGGCTCGGATCCTCTGCGGGGAGCTGATGAAGCGCATCTCGCTCATCTGACCCGCTTACTTCGTCGGCCCTCTCCAGGTACGCTCGTCGCATGGGCCCCGGTTCCGGGGCGCAGCGGAGAGTCATGCACGTCATTGCCATCGCCAGCCAGAAGGGCGGCGTGGGGAAGACCACCATCTCGTTGAACCTCGGCCTCGCGCTCGCGAGAGCCGGCAACCGCACGCTCATCATGGAGCTCGACGCGCAGGGCAGCCTCGGCCTGTCGCTGGGCCTGCCGGATCGCGCTCGGCCGGGCATCGCCGAGGTCCTGACCGGCGCCGAGCCGCTGGAGGCGGTGCTCACCCGCACCCGCGACCCCCAGCTCCACGTGCTCTGCGTCGGCCGCGTCGATCCGACCACCGTCTCCGGGTTCGAGGAGGTGCTGGCGCGCGGCACCGTCATCCAGGGCCTGCTCGAGAAGCTCGTGGCCGACTTCGACCTCGTGCTCGTCGACTGCCCAGCCGGCCTTGGAAAGGTCACCACCCGGGCCATCGAGGCGGCGACCCACGTCATGTCGCCGCTCCAGGCCGAGCCGCTGGCGCTGCGCTCGGTCGGCCAGCTCCTCGCCCTCATCGATCGCGTCCGCGCGGAGAAGAACCCGGCGCTCCACCTCATCGGCGTGGTCCTCTCGATGTTCGACCGCAAGACCCCGGCGTCGCTCGACGTCGCCGAGACGCTGTGGACCAAGTTCCCCGGCGGGATCATCCTCGACACCGTCATCCCCCGCGACGAGACGTTCCTTGAGGCGTCGCTGCGCGGATCGCCGCTGCTCCTCATGTCCAAGCGGCCGCCGCCGCTCTCGCGGGTCTTCGACCAGCTCGCGAGCGACGTGCTCGACCGCATCGAGCCGCCCGGAGAGAAGAAGGAGGAGGACGATGTCCCAATCCCGCTCCTCGTTTGATCTCTCGGGCGCGATCGCGACCGCCGCCTCCCTCTCCGTGCCCGAGGAGCAGCCCGGGGCGCTCTACCGTCGCGTCCCTCTCGTCTCGTTCGGCCCGACCGCGTCGGGGCCGCCCACGCAGTTGCCCCCGCCGGTCGACGAGGGCGAGGCCGATCCATCGATCGACCCCGACGCGCTCGCTGCGGCGCTCCCGCCCGTGCCGCCGTTCGCGGTTCCCCCCGCCCACCCGGAGATGCCCGACCCCTCGCCGGAGGCGTTCGCCTCGACCGAGGCGGCGGCCCTGCCGTCGCCGGCGGATGAGGCGCTCGGCCCCGCCGATACGGCGCGCCGGCCCCCCAAGCTGCCGGATCTCACGGACGTGAAGAGCCCCGTGGTGCGGTGCGAGAGGATCATCGACTGGATCATGGAGGCCGTCGGCGCGTCCGAGGTCTTCATCGCCGACGCGGCCGGTCTGCCGATCGCCGGCGCTGCCGAGCCGGAGACGCGCCTCGCCGCGGCCGGCGTCGTCGGCTCGTCGGTGGCGCACCTCGCGGCCGCCATCCCGGGCAACAGCTCGGCGCTCTTCGAGCTGCACGTGGGCGACGGCCCCTTCTTCCAGCTCATCGGCTTCGAGGTCGGATCGGAGAGCTACCTCGTCGGCTTCCACAGGGCCACGCCGCTCGGCTTCCGCCAGGCGCACGCCGTCCGCCTCGCCTGCCGCTACGCGCTCGGCGTCGCCGCGGAGCCCTCCTATCCGCGGGGAGACGCCTCCTATCCTCTGGCCCAGCCGGAGGTCGAACCTTGAGCGCGACCGAGCCCTCTCGGGCCACCCCGCCGCCCGCGGGGCCCATCGCGCTCGACGGCCTCGCCTACGGCATCAATCTGCTCGACGCGCTCCTGGTCTTCCACCTCGGGGACGCCCACGTGCACGCGCTCTGGGTGCGCCCGGAGGGCGGCGTGCGCGCCGAGGACGTGGTGACGACCCTGCGCGACGCCTACCGGGTGGCCCAGTTCGCGGGCAAGCGGCTCGCGGGCGTCGCTTCGCCGCGCGCGGAGGCGCCGGCGCCGCTGCTCACGCTCGAGCTCCCGCAGCGCCTCGCGCTCCTTCGCCGCATCCGCGCCTACGTCGTGGCGTGCATCTTCGACGCGGCCATGCCGCTCGGGATGGCGCGCCTCATCGCCTCGCGCCTCGCCGCCGCGCTGGAGCCCGAGCTCCCCCTCGCGCCGGAGCCGAGCGAGGGCGCAGGCAGGGCGCGCGTCGCCATCCCCGCGCCCCCGAGCACAGGGCTCCTCGCGCCGGCGATGGGGGGAGCCCTCCCGTTTCCCCCGGCCCAGCCGGCCGCGTCTCCGGCCCGACCGGTCGCGTCTCTCCCCACCCACCCCCACGCTGCGCAGGAGGGCGAGGGCGCCGTGGCCACGTTCTCCGGATTCTGTCCTGCGCGCGATGGACGGGCCGCCGCCTCAGACGCTCACCTTCGGCTCGGCCCTGCCCCGCCGCTCCGTCCCACCGCCGCCCGCCGAGCTCGACCGCGTGAGCCGCCTGCTCGCGCACCTCGAGGCGCACGCGCCCGAGCCTCACGTGGTCCGCCACCGCGTCGCGCTGCGCGCCGGCCTCACCCTGGCGGCGCTCGATCGGCCCGAGGCCCTCGGTCCGGAGGCCATCGTGCTCGTCGAGACGGCGATGCAGGACATCCTCGGCATCGACCGCGCCGAGCTCCGGAGGATCGCGTGACGCCCTTCGGGCACCTGGTGCGCGAGGTCGCGCCCTTCGGGCTCTTGAGCCTGGGCGACCAGCTCGTCAGCTACCAGTGCCACCACCACTCGCTCTTCCTCGACCAGACGGTCTCCGACGCGCTGGGCGGCGAGGGCTGGGCCGTGCGGCGCCAGGCAGCGTTCGAGGCCGCGCACGCGCTGCTCGCCTCGTTCTACGCCGAGTTCGGGATCATCGACCCGGAGGAGCGGCTCGAGCTCGCCGGCGAGCTCTTCGCGGCGATGGGGCACGGCCGGCTGGTGTTCGACATCACGGCCGAGGGCGGCACCGTGCGCGCCCACGAGCTGCACTACGGCGCCGGCTTCCGCGAGAAGTACGCTGCGCGGACCAAGAACCGCCGCCCGATCGACACCTTCGCCGCGGGCTACGTCTCCGCGGCGGCGAGCCTCGCCTTCCCCTCGGACTGGGGCACGCTCGAGGCGGACGAGGCGGCCTGCGTCGCCCGCCGGGACGAGCTGTGCGTCCTCGCGCTCACGCGGCGCCCCGAGCGGCCGCGCTTCGGCACGGTGGTGACCCGGCCGCTGGTCGAGAAGCTCCCCCACGGGGGCCCGGACAAGGTGCCGCGCTCGTCGCCTGCGGCGGCGAAGGCCGGAGCCGACCTGGCCAGGATGCTGCACACCGTGCTCCCCGACGAGAACGGCGTCCTCCGCGCCTTCGGCGCGCGCCTCGCCCTCGTGCCGGTGAGCTACGCGAACCAGATCACGTTCGACACGCTCCACCTCGTGGAGAAGCGCAGCCCGGAGCTCTGCTCCCTCGTGGGCACGCTGGTGCGCGAGGCCGCGCAGACGGGCGCGTTCCACCTGCTCGGCGGCGTCCTCGCCTCGCCAGCCTGGCAGGCCGAGCACGGGCCCCCCGCGCGCGAGCCCGAGGCGCGGCTGGAGCAGCTCGTCGGCCTGACGCGCGCGCTCGGCTGGGGCGCGTTCGACGTGCAGGAGGTCGTCCCCGGGCGCTCGCTCGTCCTCGCCAGCAACCTCACGCACGAGAGCGCGTACTACGCGGCGCGCCACGGCAGCATGTCGCGGAGCCGGCTCTTCTTCCAGCAGGGCCTCGCGCTCGCGCTCATGTACCTGGTGGACAGCGTCGACTTCGAGGCGCGGGAGCCCGTCGGGCCGGGCACGTACGACGCGCTCTTCCGCAGCGGCGTGCGCTTCGAGGCGCTGGAGTCGCGCTCACCGCAGCGCGGCGACGACACCTGCGAGGTGACGGTCGAGCTCGCGGCGGAGTAGCCCGAGATAGAGCGGCGTGCGTTTGCATTGGGTACGCACCTACCGAACCGCGAGCGCGAGCGAGCGGGTGCCAGAAGGCGCGACGCTTTCGTGCCCTCGCATGCGTAGCGCTACAGGCAGCGCGACGCGGGCAAGGGCGTGGCGCGTAGGCGCCCTCTGGCACCCGCTCCCTGGCGGTCGCGGTTCGGTATGTACTCATCCCGAACGCACGCCGCTCTAGAACCCCGGGCGTCAGCTCGGTGACCGGAGCCCCGCGCGTGAGCGCGGGAACCAACACGTTGGCTCAGGCGATCGTCCGCCCACCGTCCACCACCAGCGTGTGGCCGGTGACGAACGACGCGGCGTCCGACGCGAGGAAGAGCACCGCGCCGGCGATCTCGTCGGGCTGCGCGTAGCGCGCCTGGGGCGTGCGCTTGCGCTCCATCTCCACCAGGTCCGCGTTGCCCACGATCGCCGCAGCGAAGCGCGTGTCCACGAGCCCGGGGGCGATGGCGTTGACCCGGATCCCGCTCGACGCGAGCTCCGCCGCGAGCGTCTGCGTCATGGACACGACCGCCGCCTTCGTCATCCCGTAGATGCCCTGCGCGGGCGCCGCGCGGAGGCCCATGATGCTGGCGACGTTGATGATCGAGCCGGGCGCGCCGCGGCCGACGAGGTGCCGCACGACCGCCTTCGCGACGTTGAAGTAGCCCCTGGCGTTGACCTCGAAGGTCTTGTCGAACGCCGCGTCGTCGGCGGTGATCATCGGCCCGAAGTGCGGGTTGGTCGCGGCGTTGTTGACGAGGACGTCGACCTTCCCGAAGCGCTTCACCACTGCGTCGACCAGCGCGTCGATCTGATCGGTCTTGCCGGTGTGGCACGCGAAGGGCTCCACCGTGACGCCTGCGGCCTGCAGGCGCTCTGCGGCGGCGTTCACGCCCTCGATCTTGCGCGACGCGATGGCGACCTGGGCCCCGCTCTGCCCGAGGGCCCTGGCGATCGACTCGCCGATGCCGCGGCTCCCTCCGGTGACGAGCGCGACCTTGCCGTTGACGTGGATCCAGGGAGTCATGGGCCGCCATGCTCGCCCAACTCTCGCTGCTTGCCCAGCCGGATCGCTGTATCCGTGCTGCGCGTCCGCCCCGTCGCCGGGAGGTGGCACACGGGATGCTCGGGTCGTCGCGCGGGCGGCGCCGTGCATGAGGGTGCCCCCGAGGGGGACGAGCATGAAGATCATCGGGATCGCGGCAGGCGCCCTGGCGCTCGCCGGCTCCGCGCAGACGGCGGCCGCGCAGGCCATCGTCGAGAGGGAGATGGTGCAAGCACCGATGACGGCGCCGCGGGGAGCGCTCGAGGTCAACGTCGACACCGGGTACACCCAGGGCTTCGGCACCCTGTACGGAAGCCGCACCATGCGGGACCTCGCGGAGGCTGGCATCGGCGTCGGCCTGGGCATCGGCTACCGCGCGCTGCCGACGATCTCGATCGCCGCCACCGGCCAGTTCCAGGCGTTCAACGCCAGCAACGATCTCCCGAAGGGCACGCAGGTGCGGGGCGGCGCCGCCGGCGTCGAGGCCACGTTCCACATCGCGCCCTTCGAGCGCGCCGACCCGTGGCTGAGCCTGGGCACCGGCTACCGGATGCTGTGGGAGGTCGCGCCGGGCGACATGCCGTCGACGCTCACGCACGGCTTCGAGGTCGGAAAGCTCACGCTCGGCATCGACCTCAGGCCCTCCGACAGCGTCGCCCTCTCCCCGATGGTCGGCGCCGACCTGGACGTCTTCCCGTGGAGGAGCCAGCCGGGCACGGACATGACGGGGATCTCCAACCCCAGCGTGAGCACCTTCGTCTTCGCCGGCCTGCGCGGACGCTTCGACCTCGGCGGGGCGCGCGACGCCAAGGTCCGCCAGGCGACGATCATTTATCCGGCGCGCTCTGCTCCGTGATGTGGAACTCCACGCGGCGGTTCTCCTGCCGCCCCTCGCCGGTGTGGTTGGTCGCGCGCGGCTTGCGGAGGCCGTAACCCCTGGCTCCCAGCCGGCCCGCGTCGACGCCCTTGTCGACGAGGTAGGCCATCACGCTCGCGGCGCGCTCCTCCGAGAGCTTCTGGTTGTACTCCGCGGTCCCCATGTCGTCGGTGTGGCCCTCGACGACCATCTTCCTGATGGCAGGGTTGGCCTGGAGCAGGCTCACCACCTCGTCGAGGATGGGGTAGCTCTCCGGCAGGATCCTCGACCGATCGAACTCGAACTCGATCCGCTTGAGCACCTCGATCTCGTCCGAGCCCGGGGCCCGGCGGATGTAGCGCGGGCACCCGATCTTGGTGGGATCGGAGTCCAGCTCGCCGGGCTCGAGCGGGCAGGCGTCGACGTCGTCGGGGATGCCGTCGTGATCGGTGTCCTTGGCGTCGGAGGTCTCGAACACGTAGCGGGATCCGGGCGATCGCGGGTTCGTGTCGGCGTCGGCGAACGAGGCGCCGACCACCGCGACCGCGCGGAAGTCGGGCGCGTAGCCGCCCGTGAGGCGCGTGCCGGCGCCGAGGCCGACGTACACCTGCCGCCTCGGCGTGAGGTATGCCCTGCCGTTCAGCATCCACTCGAGCGGGGCCGTGTCCACCTTGCCGATGTCGCTCTGAGACGAGGGAGGCACGCTGTGCACGGGCAGCACGTGAGATTGCACTGCGCGGCGTCCAGCCCGCCCAGGCCGCCGGCGCTGCTGCCGCCTGTGCTCGTCGCCGTCTGCATCGAGGCCCCGCCCGCGCCGACCGCGTAGGGCCGGTACGAGTCGGAGCAGGACACGAAGAGCACGGCGCCGGCGAGCGCGGCGATAGCGGCCAGGGCCGCGGTGCGGTGGCGGTGAGCAGTGATCATCAGACTCTCCCGAAGCCGACGGGGGGACGCGACGACACACGCCCGCGCAGGCCGCCGGCCCGACGGGCACGAGCGGGCCACCGGCCGCGCGGCCGATCCCCCACCAAGCATCGACACGGGACCACGAGCGAGCGATCTCACGCAATCGGGAGCACCGTTGTCGGAATGTCGGAGAGATACCGGGGCCGCCCGGCTTCCCTTCGTAGGCTGCGAGCCCTGTGTGACCCCTTGTCGGGAAAGGCCACGCTCACGAAGCTCACGAGGGTTCACCTCGCGCCGGGGCCGTCATGGGTCGGAGGACCGGGATCGAGCGTTCGCGGCGTCGATGGCGGTCGCTTTCAGCCGGCGTTTGTGGTCCCATCCCGGCCCCCCTGGATGGACGTATGAGCGCGATCGCCCGATTGAAAGAGCACCCGACCGGCTTCTGGTTCATCTTCTGGGGCGAGCTCGCCGAGCGCGCCTCCTTCTACGGGATGCGGACGGTGCTCGCGCTGTACCTGATCCAGGTCCTCTCCTTCGAGCAGGAGAACGGGGCCGCAATCATGCACGCGTTCATCGCGGCCTGTTACGTGGCGCCGCTCCTCGGCGGGTGGCTGGCCGACCGCGTCCTCGGCCGGTACAAGACCATCCTCTACTTCTCCGGCCCTTACATCCTCGGCCACATCATCCTCGGCGGCATGGAGACCCGGACCGGGTTGTTCATCGCGCTCGTGCTCCTCGCCCTCGGGTCGGGATCCATCAAGCCGAACACGAGCACGCTGATGGGTCAGATGTACGAGGAGCAGAAGAAGAGCGCCCTGCTCACCGAGGCCTTCAGCTACTTCTACGCCGCCATCAACATCGGCTCCGCCATCTCGACGCTGACCCTGCCGAAGCTGCGCGACTCCGTGGCGGCGTCGAGCGGCAGCCTCGAGCGCGGCTACGCCGTCGCGCTGATGATCCCCGCCGCCCTCATGGTGCTGGCCTTCGGCTTCTTCGCCATCGGCAAGAAGCACTACCCGGTCGAGCACGTGAGCGACCTGCCCCCGAAGACCCCCGAGCAGCGGACGGCGGAGCGGGCGACCTTGGTCCGCGATCTCGCCGGGCTCTTCGCCCTCATCGCGGTCTTCTGGTTCGTCTACGACCAGTCCGCGTCGACCTGGATCTACTTCGCCAACGACCACATGACGATGAACCTCCTCGGAGGGATCTCCACCACGCCCGACCAGATCCAGGGCCTCAACCCGGTGCTCATCGTGGTGCTCACGCCGATCTTCAACACGCTGTGGGAGACGCTCAAGCGCCGGAGGGGCGGCGTCGACGTGCCCGACACGCGCAAGATGCTGGTCGGCTTCTTCATCGTCGTGGGCTGCATGGGGCTCATGTCCGCCGTCGGCTTCGCGGCGGGCGCCGGACAAGGTCACCGTGTGGTGGATGTGCCTCGCCACCCTGGTCATCACCCTCTCCGAGCTGTGCATCAGCGTCGTCGGCCTCGAGTTCGCGTTCAAGGTCGCGGCGCCCGGCACCAAGAGCGTGGTCACCGCGGCGTTCCTCTTCACCGTCTTCGGCGGCGATCTCCATCGCCGGGGTGTTCGACAAGGAGCTCTGGAACCACGTCACGCGCCGGCGCCTTCTTCGCGATCCAGACGGCCATCGTCGCCGTGGCGGCGCTGCTCTTCATCGTCGTGGCGCGCCGCTTCGAGCAGCCCGACCCCGAGCTCCAAGCCCCCGCCACGGCGTAGCTCGGCGCCTCCGCTGCGCTGCGGCTCGCTCGCTCAGCGCGGGCAGGCGCTGGCCGTTGCGGTAGCCGCCGAGCACCCCCCGGACCGCGTCCGCGAGCAGGAAGGTGCCCCAGTACTGCTCGACCTCCCCGTCGAGGAGCAGCCCGATGTGCAGGTGCGGGCTGTGCCGCGCCACGCCCGACCAGCCGAGCAGCTCGCCGCCCTCCACGTGGAGCCGCGGCGTCTCCCCCTCGTGCTGCAAGGTCTCGAGCCGGGAGAGGTGCGCGTAGTACACGTGGGTGATCTTGTGGCCCTTGTAGGGGATGGGCACGTCGAGCTCGAAGCGGACGCAGTTGGCGGTGTCCGAGGGGCCGGTCCAGAGGGTGTGGCCCGGCTCCGAGTAGTCCAGCGTGCCCGCCGCGATGGCGTAGACGGGCCGGGGGCTCCCCGCGATGTCGAGGCCGGTATCGGCCTGGTAGCCGGCCATGACGCCCCCCGGCATCGGGTTGTAGAAGCCGCTCGGGAGCCGCGCCGACCGGGGCTTCGGCGGCGGCGGAGGCCGCACAGGCGCGGCGTGCGCCTCGACGGGCGCGGGAGGAGGCGGGTCGGCAGCGGGCGCGGGCGGCTGCTCCGCAACGGGCAGCGCGGGGAGCGGCGGGAGAAGGGGCACGCGGAGGGGCGCGTCTGCGCAGCCCGGGAGCGAGAGCGTGGCGATCAGGGGGACGGCGAACAGGGGCCTGGGTACCAGCATCGACCTCTCCGAAGGGTCATCGCGGGCGGCGGCGGGAGTGTGACCGGGGAAACCGGACGGTGTTCCCGCCCGTAGGGCCTGCATGAAGCTCCGTCCCCTCGGTTCGCTGCTGGTCGCCGCGAGCGCGCTCGCGTGCGCGCCCGCTGCGTCGACGACGAGCGCCGTGCCGACCGTGCCTGCCACGCCGACCGCGCCCGCCGGCGCCTCGGAGTCCGGCGCTCCCCGCGGGCTGGTGCGCCCGGGGACGCCGGCGGCGGTGAACATCGCGGCCGCGCGGGCGAGGCGCGGCAGCGCTGCCCCCTCGTTCACGTGGCGCGCGTGGTCGGACGAGGCGTTCGCCGACGCCCGGCGGGAGGGGAAGCTCGTCCTGCTCGATGGCGCCGCGGAGTGGTGCCACTGGTGCCACGTGATGGACGAGACCACCTACCGCGACCCCGAGGTGGCGCGCATCCTGCGGGAGCGCTTCGTCACGGTCCGCATCGACGTGGACGAGCACCCCGATCTGGCCGAGCGCTACGGCGCGTGGGGCTGGCCGGCGACGATCCTCTTTTCGCCGGAGGCCGAGGAGATCGGCAAGTTCCGCGGCTACCTGCCGGCGGACGAGCTGCGTCGCGTCCTCGTCGAGGCCGAGGAGGCGGTGAAGCAGGGCGCCGGCGCGTCCGAGCGCCCCGAGGCGACGGCCCACCGCTCGCCCGCCGACGTCGCGCCTCCGGTCGCCGCGCTCGGGTGGATCGCCGGGCGCGCGCTCGTCGACCTCGACGCGTACTACGACGAGGCCGAGGGCGGCTGGGGGCACAAGCAGAAGGCGCCCCTCGGCGCCAACGTGGAGGTCGCGCTGGCCCGCGCGGCGCACGGCGACGCGGCGGCGCTCGGGCGCGCGGTCTTCACGCTGCAGAAGCAGCGCGCCCTCATGGATCCGGTCTGGGGCGGGGTCTACCAGTACTCCGCGGGGGCGACGTGGGACGAGCCGCACTACGAGAAGCTGATGACCGTCCAGGCCGCGAACCTCGAAGCGTACGCCCGCGCCTACGCCCGCACGAAGGACGCCTCGCTCCTCGCCGATGCGCAGGCCATCGCGCGCTACATGGGCACCTTCCTCTCCAGCGCGGACGGCGCCTTCCTGGTGAGCCAGGACGCGGACGTGGGCGCGCACGACGCGCGCCAGGCCTTCGTGGACGGCGACGTGTACTACCGCCTCGGCGATCGCGAGCGCCGCGCGCTCGGCGTGCCGCGCACCGACGATCACGTCTACCCGCACGAGAACGGCCTCGCCATCGCGGCGTTCGTCACGCTCTACGAGGCCTCGCGCGACCCGGCGGCGCTCACGCGCGCGCGGATCGCCGCGGACGTGGTGCGCCGCGCCCTGGTCGCGCCCGACGGCGCCGTGCGCCGCACGACGCAGGGCGCCCGCTACCTCGCCGACGCCGCCTCCTTCGGCCGCGCCCTCGCCCGCATCGCGGAGGCGCTCGGCCCCTCCCCCGACGCGGCGCCCTACCGCGAGGCCGCGCTCGCCGTCGCCGCCGCCATGCAGCGCGACCTCGCCGACGAGGCGACGGGCGCGTTCTGGGACCGCACGCCCGACCCGGCGGCGGCGGGCGTCTTCGCCCGGCGCACCCAGCCCTTCGTGCACAACGTCGCGGCGGCGCGCTTCTTCGCGATGCTCGCCCGGATCACCGGCGACGCGGCCTGGAAGCAGCGCGGCCTGCGCACCCTGGCGGCGGTGTGCACCCCCCACGCCCTCGACGAGCGCGGCCGCATGCTCGGCGAAGTCGTCCTGGCGCTCGACGAGCTCGGCGCCGTGCCCTGGTCGTGAAGCCCGCCCGGAGACGCCGTTCCCTTCGCCGGAAACGCCGTCCCCTTCACCGGAGACGCCGTTCCGTTCGCCGGAAACGACGAACGGCGAACGGCGGCGCCGGACGGCGAGGCGAAATCGCAGTCCGTCGACCCGGATCGAAAGTCCCTTCGCCGGAAACGACGAGAGGGTCGACGGCCGTGACGGCGCTTCGACGGACATGACGGTCCCTTCGACGGCGGCGATTTCCGGTCGACGGGAACGACACGGCGCGCCGCCGGCCGAGACGCGCACGGCAGCCGGCGGCGACGTCCGTTCGACGGGCGTGACGGTCCCTTCGACGGAAACGACTTCCCTTCGCCGGCCGGCGCGGCCGGTGAGGCGACTCGACGGTCCGTTCGACGGACGTGACGGCGCCTCGCCGGACATGACGGTCCGTTCGACGGAACGGACTTTCCGTTCAACGGACAGGACTTTCCCTCGCGGCGAACGTCGTGTCGCCTCGCCGGCCGCGGCGCGCCGGCGATGAGGCCAGCGGTTCCCGTTCGACGGCGGTGACCTCCGTTCGCCGGCCGTCACGGCGCTTCGACGGAAATGCGATCCGGGTCGACGGACTGGAGAATCGGGTCGACGGACAGGAGAGTCGCCTCGACGGCCGTCGCGGCGCTTCGACGGAGATGACTTTCGGGCGAGGCGAATGCGGCCTCGGTCGAGCCGGCACGCTGTTCGAGCGGCCGGAATCGACGATCGGGCCGCCGGATCGAGGGGTTGCTCCGCCGTCTTCGCCGGTCCGGTCGAGGGGATCGCGCGGTGCGTCGTGCGCCGCCCCGGCGCGTCGACGGAGCGCGGCGGCGCTTCGACGGCTTCTCCGGCCGGGTCGGCCTGCGCGCAAGGACGGACGCGGGTACGCACGCCCGCGCCGTGGCGCAGAGGGCGGAGTTACCCGGTCAAGGCTCTTGCTGGGGTTTCCTGCGAACGCGGCCGGTGCGGCGGATGCCGTGGAGAAAGAGGTCCAGGATCTCGAACGGGCTCATCACAGGCGCGGGCGCAACCAGCCCGTCGTCGTCGGCGTTGAGGTGGACGTGAGACCGGAGGCCGTCCTCCGGGAGCCCACCAGGCCGCGCCGCGCTCTGCGGTGGGTTGAGGTCGAAGCGCACGAACTCGAAGCCGCTCCCGGCGGGAAGACGCAGCTCGAAGTCGTAGGCGATGATCTCGGCACGGCCGGGTTCCTCTTTCACGAGGAGCTGGAAGTCGAACCAGGCCCATCCTTGCGGCGCGTGAGGTGTGGAAGATCCATGGCCCGCTCGAAGTTGCGCACCGTGCCGATCGCGATCTCGAAGCGACCATCCCCGTCGGGCCCATCAAAGAGGAGGAGCTTGCGGATGATTTCGGGCGCCTCGCCGAGAAACCGCTGATCGCTCGCCTTGATCAGGTAGCTCCGGATCTCCTGATGGAGCCGCTTGCTCGACGACGGATTGCGCGCGCCGTCCACCGCGACGTGAGCGACCCTCCGGAGCCGATCTTGCAGCGCCATCCGGCGCGCGAGGGCTCCCGCCGGCGACACGTCAATGGCCAAGAAGATCCCCTCGTCCCAGGAGCACCAACCACTCCGCGAAGATGGGATCCGGCGCGAGGGTCCCGGCTTCAGCGCGCGCGATCACCTCCGCGTCATCGAGGCCGGTCCCCTCACGGAGAGAGCGCAGACGGGCTTCCTTGTCGAGGCGTCCCACCTCGGGATCAAGGCTCCACACCCTCGGCCCCACCCAGCTCCAAAAGCTCGGCCCCTCGGCGGCGAGTACCGGCACGGACGCTTCGGCGGTGACGATGACGCCCAACGGCCCTCCGACGAGCCGCGCGCGCCCAAAGTCCAGCGCGCGGCACACCGGTGCGACCCGCTCCGCGGAGAGCGGCAGCAATGCGAACATCGTCCGGCCCCAGGCGGGCGAGCTCGTCGACGAGCATGGGCCCCCGGAGCTGCTCTGCGAAAACACGGACGCTCCCGACCCCCTCGTCCTCCAGGAGAAAGGCCAGCTCTTCCTTCAACTCCTCCGTGGTCGCGTCGATGCGGGGCTCGTCGACCACCAGCACGGACCAACCGCCCGGCTCCATCCGCGTCCGGTCGGCTAGCTCGGCCAGCCCGAGCGCGCTCACGAGCTCCCCAGCCCTGCGATCAGCGGGGCGATCGTGGGATGAAGGATGTAGCGGACAGGAGTCTCCGGGACCTCGATGATGAGGCGATCCAAGAGGAGCCGTTGATCCAGCTCAGTCGCGACGGTGAAGGCGGGGAGGTCGCTGGGGGGGGCGCGGCGGCCGGGATTGGTCGGGCCCTCGGCATGAGGTCCTTGAGCCTGGCGGACATCTCCTTGGTGCAGCTGAGGAGGAGATCCCGGCCGAAGCGGTCAGCCGCGGCCCGAACATGCTGCTCGCTGATGGTGTCGGACCCGCCCGCATATGCCTCGGCGCCGGCGGCTCGCCCAAGAGCAACCAGGTCCCGAATCAGTCCACCCGACCAGTGGGCCAAGCGCTGCGCAGACTCCAGCGGCAGGATGTTCTCGTCGGCGCGTGCACGAAGGATGGACGTCAGGAACCGCCGACCCTCCTCTCCGCTCGCGCCGATCGCTCCGTGTAGATGAATGTTCTCGAACGCCTGCTCGACGGATCGGTGCTCGGTGAAACGAAGGTTCTGCGGGCCGACGAGGACGAGCCCGACCTTGGCCCGACCCATCGCGAGAATATCTTCGGCGAAAAGGGACGCCAGCACGCGGAGGTCGGTGACGCGATCCAGACCATCAAAGAGAGCGACCACCTTTCGACGGAGTATCGCCTGGACCTTGAGCAGCGCTTCCGACAGCACCCTCACGTCTTGCGAAAACTCGGGCTGCTCCAGGACCCCATATACCCAGTTGGAATCGTCACCGTCCTGCGGATGATCTGCGTACGGGTCCCAGTATCCCTTCGCGATCGCAGAAATATGACCGGCCGCCTCCGCGACGTGCGCCTCGACGGAGAGCCCTTGGCGCTGGGCACGCTCAAGCTCGGCGCAAGCCTCCATGCCAGCCAGTGCGAGCAATACCCCAGGCTTGAGCTTGTCGAGCCGTTAACGGCTGGGCACGTCGACCCGGACGGGGCGTAGGTCGTCGACCTTGGCGAGCGCCCGCTCGATCGCGATGAGCTCGGTGGTCTTGCCGGATCCGATGCCGCCCACGAGGAGGTGGCTGCTCGCGGGCTCCAGCTCGATCCGCGTCGCGATGCGCCGGCTCACGGCGTTGGGCGGCGGCACGTAGAGCCCGCCTTCGACCGCCAGGACGGGATCACCCGTCGGGTCGAGCCGGCGCATGTAGTCACGGAAACGGGTCCGACGGTCCGCGTTCGCGGGCTCTCCGTCGCGGGGCTCGGCGGGGCGGCCGTCGGTCGTCATGCGTGCCTCCGAGGAGGATTCCGGAATCCAGGCGCCTGGTCAAGCCGCGCCGATTCCTGGGAAATACGGAGCGGTAGCCGTTCGCCGAGGAGCGAACAAGGCGGGAGGCGGCGGAGAGTCGCCCGGCTCCTCCTCGAGTTGAACCGGCGCAAGTCCTCGCCGCTCGGGCGGAAGCATCGGCGATGGTGGAACCCCGTAGCGCAGCGAACGCCACCCCGTTGCCCCCAATCCCGCGCCGTGCCATCGCCGCGCGCATGCGAGCCCGGCGTGCGCGTCCACTCCCGACCATCGTCAATCTGCTCTCCCCGAAGGCCGTCCTGTCGTGGGTGCCGGACGAGCTGGCCGGCGGCGCGTTCTTCGACGTGGCACAGGGCCGCGTGGCCAGGCCACGGATCGGGACGAACGCCGTCGAGGCAATCGTCGCCGACGAGCGGCGCGGACAAGTCTCCGTGCGCATCGCCTGGGGCGCCACCGGTCCCGTGTCGTCGTGCGAGTGCGGCGCCTCGACCAGCGGGCCGTGCCGGCACGCGGCAGCGCTCGGCTACCTGCTCGTGGGCGCGGCGGCGCCGGGCGGCGCCGGCGACGACGAGCCCGAGCGCCCGCGCGCCGCCGTCGCCGCGGATCGCGAGCGCGAGGTGCGCCGCGCGCGCGGGGCCTCGGAGTTGTTCGACGTGAGGCCCTTCCCCGGCACGACGGCCTACGGCCGCTACGACGTCCGCTCGCCGTCCGGGCGCAGCTACGAGGTGACCCTGCGCGCCCTCGACGAGCTGCACAACGGCTGCACTTGCCCCGACCTCGCCACCAACCTCCTCGGGACGTGCAAGCACGTCGAGGCCGTGCTCCACCTGCTCCGGAGCCAATCCGAGAGGCGCTTCGCCGCCCTCGTTCGCAAGGGCCCGCCGGCGAGCTACCTCCACCTCCGCTTCGACCCCGAGCCCGCCGTCGGCGTGCGCCTCGCGGCCGACGCCGGGCCCGTCGCGCGGCGGGTGCGCATCAAGCACTTCGCGGCGGACGGGCTCCTCGCCGGGTCCCTCGCCGAGCGGTGGGCGGATCTGCTCCGCGACGCGACCGACGCCCTCATCGAGGTGCCGCGCGAAGTGGCGGCCTTCGCGGAGCGCGTTCGCGGCGAGCCCGAGCGTACGGCGCGGCAGCGCGCCGTGGAGGCCGAGGTGCGCGCCGCCGGCCGGGAGCAGCCCGGCGTCCGCGCCACGCTCTATCCCTATCAGGTGGAGGGCGTCGCCTTCCTCGCCTCGCGCGGGCGGGCGCTGCTCGCCGACGAGATGGGGCTCGGCAAGACGGCGCAGGCGATCGCCGCGATGGTGCGGCTGATGCGCAAGGAGGGCGTGCGCCGCACGCTCATCGTCTGCCCGGCGTCGCTCAAGCGCCAGTGGCAGCGCGAGATCCTGCGGTTCACCGACCTCGCCCCGAGCAGCGTGGCCGTCGTCGACGGACCGCGTGAGGAGCGCCGGGAGCGCTACCAGGATCCGCCCGCGATCCTGGTCACGAGCTACGAGCTGGCCCGCGCCGACGAAGCCAACCTGGTCGCGCTCGCGCCCGATCTCGTCGTGGTCGACGAGGCGCAGCGCATCAAGAACTGGCGGACCCGGACGGCGGACACGATCAAGCGGATCCCGAGCCGCTTCGCGTTCGTGCTCACGGGCACGCCGCTCGAGAACCGCCTCGACGACCTCTACAGCCTGATGCAGGTCGTCGACCGGCACCGCTTCGGCCCGCTCTGGCGCTTCAACGAGGAGTACACCGACCTCGACGCGTCGGGCCGCGTGAAGGGGTACAAGAACCTGGACAAGCTGCGCGCCTGCGTCGCGCCGGTGATGCTGCGGCGAAGGAAGGACGAAGTCGCGCTCGAGCTGCCCGCACGGATCGTGAACCGCCTGTCCGTGCCCATGAGGGACGAGCAGCGAGCCCTCCACGACGAGGCCGAGGGCACGGTCGCGCGCCTGCTCGCGATCCTGAAGAAGCGCCCGCTCACCCCGCAGGAGGAGCAGCGGCTGATGCGCGCCTTCCAGCGGATGCGAATGGCCTGCGACGCCGCCGGCCTCGTGGACAAAGAGACGCGCGGCGCCCCCAAGCTCGACGAGCTGGCGGGCCTGCTCGAGGAGCTGTGCCGGGAGGACGGCCACAAGGTGGTGGTGTTCACCGAGTGGGAGCGGATGCAGGCGATGGCCGCGAAGGTGTGCGAAAAGCTGCGGATCGGCCACGTGCGCCTGCACGGCGGCGTACCTTCGGGGGCGCGCGGGGCGCTCATCGATCGTTTCCTGGAGGACCCGGCCTGCAAGGTGTTCCTGTCGACCGACGCGGGCGGGACCGGGCTGAACCTGCAGGCCGCGAGCCACCTCATCAACCTGGACCTGCCGTGGAACCCCGCCGTGCTCGCGCAACGAATGGGGCGCGTGCACCGGATCGGGCAGCGCCGCAGCGTGAACGTGGTGCTGATGGTGAGCGAGGCGAGCTTCGAGGAGCGCTTGGAAGCGACGCTCGACGGGAAGCGCGCGCTCTTCGCCGCCGCGGTGGGCGACGACGCCGAGACGACCGAGCTCGAGCGCTCCACGCTGGCGAGCCGGATCGCGACGCTGATGCGGGCGGAGTTCGCAGCGTCGACGGGTCCAGCGCGCGGTGTGACGGCGGAGGAGGCCGGTGGGGCCAGCCCGGGTATGACGGCCGAAGGGAAGGCGGAGGCGCCGCCAAAGAGCGGCGTGGAGCTGATCCGCGAGCGGATCGGCGACGCGCTGGAGCGGGTGGTGCGGCTGCCCGACGGGCGACTGCTCGGGGTCGTGCGCGGATCGGCGGGGGAGGTGCCCATCGCGGACCTGCCGGCCGTGCTGCTGCCCAAGGCCGCCGCGGATGCGCTGGCGCCGCTCGGAGAGGCGTCGCCGTTGGCGCAGGGGGAGGTGTTGTACCGGGCCGAGGAGGGCCCCGCCACAGATCCGAGGCGCGAGGCGCGACGCGCGCTGCTCGCCGCCGCTGACCGAAAGGTGCGGGCGGCGGGCGCGCTCACGGCCGCGGGGTTGGGCGGTGAGGCGCTGGGGATGCTCCGCGAGGCCCTCGCGCTGGGGTGCAGGGCCGCTGCGCAGGATGGCGATCCGGGCGACGACCCGGCGCGGCTGCTCGGCGCGGTGTACGCGCGACTGCTCCCGCAGGGGGCAGTGACAGAGGCCGACGCCCACGCGCTCACGCGCGCAGCAGAGCTGGCGCGCGTGTTCGGCGGTTCAGCAGCCGCGCCACCGGCGGGATTGGTGGCGGGGGTGGAGCAGGAGGCGCGGGATCTGCTGGGGCGCGTTCGGGAGGGGCTGTCGGGGGTGTGAGGGCGACCGTCCGCGCAGCTTGCGCGCTGGGTAATCCCGCTCGGTACCGAAGGAGGGACTCGAACCCTCAAACCCTTCCGGGTAGTGGATTTTGAAACTTCGCCGAGCCGGCACCAAGCGCCGCATTTCCCGGTGTTTTTGCTTGGCACCACCCCCCGTTTGGCGACGTCTAACTGCGCGTGGGTCCACCCGTGGGTCCGCCTGTCGTAGTGCGGCACCTGCGCCTGACCCGTCGGGTTGGGCCGGGGTGGGAGGGCTATTCCCGGTGCCCCCCTCGGCATCACGATCAGGCGTCCCGCCCTGACATGGCAGCACCTCAAGCAGTTCGGGGATGGTCCCGGTCAGCTCGGGGAAGGGCTCGATCCGCAGATCCTCGAGCGTGCGCGCCGCCCGCGTGTAGCGCTGAAGCATTTCGGCGGTGAGGTGGCCGGTTCGGTCGGAGATCGATCCGTCGCTCTTCCCGGCGCGTTTGGCCCAGGTCACGAACGTGCCGCGCATGTCGTGGAAGCGGAGCATCTCGATGTTCTCCGTCTTGGCGAAGAGCACCTCGCGCGTGATCCCCGCGGCCCGCAGGTCTGCACGCAGGGCCTCGGCCTCCTCGTGACGACCTTCGCGGACGCCGAGGTCGGCGGCGGTCAGGATCGGCGCGGCGGGGTCGTCTTGTGACGACACCTTGAACCACCCGCGGAGCACCCACACGAGCCCCGGCTGGATCTCGAAGAGCTGCGCGATGCCGGTCTTGCTGACGCGCGAGAGCAGCGTCCGGTTGTCGAGGTCCACGGCGCTGCGCTTGAGGGCGAGCAAGCTCGACTTTCTCAGGCCGGTGTAGACGGCCAAGGCGTACAGCACGCGGCGACCCAGCGGGATCGCGATGCAGGCGAGCAGAGCGAGCACCTCGGCCGGGAAGAGGTACGCGAAGAGCTTGGGCGGATCCTTCGCGGGCTTGTGGTAGCGCGTGACCGGGTTGTCCTTTCGGAGCCGGACCGGGGCGATGGCGAGGTCGAAGCCACGGTGCAGGAGAGAGTGCAGGCGCGCGCGTGTACCGGCGCGTCGGTCCGGAGGCATGCGTGCCATGACCTTGTTGATGTCCTCGTCCGTAACGTCGACGACGAGCTTGCGCCCGATGACGGGGTAGATGTACTTGCGCGCCCGCGTTCGATCCTGGTCGGCGCTCGCCTTGACCTTCAACCCGTTCACGGCGCCGTACTTGCGGAACATCTCACCCGAGATCCACGACTCGAAGTGTTCCTTGACGGTAATGCCCGCCGGCCGCTTGGGGGCCATCCCGCGCTGCTCGCGCGCCATCCGCTCACGCCATGCGGCACCCTTCTCCTCTGCGCGGGGTTGGGACATTTCCGAGAGCGCACCGAGGCGGATCCGGGTGCGCTTGCCGTCGATGCGGACGCGGAGCGTCCATGCGTCGCCGTGCGGTTCGACATGCCCAGCGAGCGGCTTGACGGGCGGCTTCTTCTCCGACAATGCGAGCGGCGATCGGCGCGTGATCTTCTTCGACGGGGACGCGGGGGTGCTCGTGGAGACCACGGCCTCGGACGCGGTTGATGCGCCAGGCGCCTCTTCTGAACGGCCAACCGGCATCGCGCTGGCACGAGACTTGGGGGGCGGCGGCGTGGTAGGTGGCTTCATAGCCTGGGCTCCGGTTGTGCGGGGTTCCGGGTCAGGAGCACGGGGCGGTTCCAGCCGCTTCGTGCTCCATTCTCTTGTACCTGCGGGGACGATGCGGCGCCAGCGGAGGACGAGCGAGACGCGCGGGCTGGAAGCGGCGATGGCGACGAGCTACCCCTGAGGCGAAGGGTTCAGGGGGCACGCGTGTCCTTGATGAAAGACGCGCCCTCGCTGCTCTACAAGCACGAGGGCAAGTGGGCCGCGGCCTCGATGATCGGTAATTCGCGTCGTGCCGGTCGGCGGCGCACCGAGGCGGGCGACAGGCCCCGGCCCCTGGGGGCTTCGCCTTGACGACGGCGACCCCACAATGTACGACGCAGACGTGGCCGGGCAGCTCTGGCCTTACCTCGCATCGGTCGTCCCCCCACGGCCCTCGCGCGAGGCGAAGAGGGATGTCCTCGGAGCTGTGCGTGTGGTCGTTTCGCCGCGATGCTGAGCAGGGGGGTGCGCAGCGCGCGGCTGGAGACGATCATGCCCAGCAACTTCGACAAGATGGTTCGCGCCCGGATGGCAAAGACGGGCGAGGGCTGGCAGCAGGCCGCGCGGCACGTGAGGGGGCAGGCCGCCCGGGCGGCCGGGGAAGCCGCGGAGGTGGTACAGGCAGTCGAGGGCCTCCGACGCCTGAGCGCGTCCGGCAAGAGCATCCGCGGACCGTTGTTGACCGCTGTCTACGAGGCATGCGACGCAGCCCACAGCGGGCTCTCGATTAACATGGGGCCCGAGGTCTCGAGAGCCACCCGTGCGTTTCGTGCCGCCTATCACGAAGTCGGTCGTAGGGAGCTGGCCGACGTTCGCGCCCTGGCAGATGCCGAGGCACTGCGAGAGCCGAACGTGATCGAGGACGGCTTCGAGGACCTGGAGGACGAGGCTCGCGCGGGATACCGCGCCGCCATCGAGCGACTCGACGCTGGCATCGAGCTCGACCGGAGCAACGGGACGCACCTGATCGTGGCCTCGCTGCGACCGGCATCGCTCGCGCTGCTCCGGTACTTGGTCGGCCTCACCGATCCAGGCACGCCTCGCCCGGATGTGCGGGTGCTCTCTCAGCAAGAGGCTCTCGAGCGCCGCGCGTCTCGCTTCGACCGCATGCGACAGGCACGAGATGCGCGAGGGGACACCGCAGCCGACGACCAAGAACTGTTGCGCTGTGCCGTTCGCATCGTGGACGCGATCTCCGCGCGCGAGGGTGACCCGAACTCGCCCACGCCGCGCTAGCACCAAACGCTCCGGCCCCCCGCCGGAGCGTTCACCCACGACTTCCGCCTCGACCCATGCTCCCTGCGTGAGCCTGTCCGCTCCGCTGCCGACGGTCGTCGCGCCCCTCGGGGCTCGCCTGGTGGAGCACGTTGCTGCGCCGGCGCAGACACCGGATGATGTGTCGCCATGCGGATTCGCTTCTTCTTCGTGATGGGGATCCCGACGGCCGCCGCGCTGTGGGGCGCCGCCTGCGGCGGCACCCCCGCAGGGAAGCTCGGGGCCAGCGTCGCGTCCTCCTCTTCTTCCTCGGCGGGAGGGCGCGCGGGTTCTTCCTCGGCGGGAGGGCGCGCGGGCAGCGGGAGCGCCGCGAGCAGCGCGAGCGCCGCGAGCAGCGCGAGCACCGGCAGCGGTGGCGCCGGAGGGGGCGCGCTCGCCTCCCCTCCACCGCCAGGGCCGGCGCACGCGCCCGACGGGACGGGGACCACCGTCTTCGCCATCAGCAAGCTCTACCTCGGCGACACCGACTGGAATGGAACGCCGGATCCCGATGCCTGGAAGCAGTACGGCTACGACATCGACGGCCTGCCGCCCGGGAAGCTCCCAGCACTGCAAACCGGTGGCCGGCGCCTCCCCGCTCGTCCAGGAGGAGGGCCCGGGCGGCGTGCAGAACTCCTGGGGCCACAACATCGTGCCGCTCTTCGCCCTCGGCTTCGAGCCCGGCTTCTCCACGAGAATCAACGCAGACATCGCGTACGGAGGCTTCACGGTCCTCTTCGCCCTGAGCCAGCTCGGGCCCGGCGCGAGCTACGACCCCCTCGCGGCGCAGATCGCGGTGGGCGGCAACCTCGGGAGCATGCCCAAGTTCGACGGCACCGACCTCTGGCCGGTGATCGCGGGCGCGCAGGCCTCTTTCCCGAACGGCTATGTCGTCGGCGACATGTGGGTCTCGGGCCCCGGCCAGCCCATCGTGATCACGTTGCCGTCGGCCGGCCTGGTGCTGAACCTGGCGATCAACCACCCCGTCGTGACGATGCTGCTCGACGCTGCGCACCAGAAGGCGACGCGCGGCATCATCTCCGGGGTGATCCAGACGAGCTCGCTCATCCAGCAGCTCGAGATCGCGGTGTACCCTGAGCCCACCCTGTGCCCCGACGATAGCGGCGAGTCCGGGCTCGCGCCGATCGCGGAGGCCTCCGACATCCTCCAGGATGGCACGCAGGATCCGACGCAGACCTGCGACGGCATCTCGATCGGCCTCGGCTTCGACGCCCTCCCAGTCCAGCTTGGCCCGACCGCTCCGCCGCTGCCGCAGCCCTTCCCGTGCGGGGATGCGGGGGCCGACGGAGGATGAAGGCGCTGCGGATCAGGGCCCCGGCGCCTGGGGCGCTCGCCGTCCTTCAGCCGTGGTCGCCGGCGTCGCGGTGTGGGCGGGCTCCGCTTGATCCCCAAGAAGCACGAAGGCCCGCCGGGCAGCTCGACCCCGGCGTTGCGATCTCCGCCGTCGCCATGCTGCGCTCAGGCTCGGGCAGCTCGGGCCTCGAAGGTGAAGAGCACCCCAACGTCGCCGCACACCAGGAGCGCGGGCTGGTAGTCGCGCGAGCCCGCGCGCGCCAGCTACCGAGCGGGTGATGTCGGCCTGGCTGGAACCTGCTATGCCGTGCGGGAACGGGCTGCCCGCGGCATCGCGAGTGGGGTGCGGTGGCGCGGCGGAATGCGTCGAGGTGACAGACCGCACCCTCGTGCGCCTCGTTCGGCCACGGCGCCGAGGTGCGCCTTCGCGCCGCCCGCCCCGGCCCTCGCCTCGACGTGGAGCCGCGGGGCGGCCGGCAAGGGGGTGGCGGGGCTGGAGGCCGTCGCCGAACTGGAGGCCGTCGCCGTCGAGTTCCTGGACGATGGCCGTGTCGAAGTTGAGGAGCGCGACGCGTCCGGGGAGCCATCGCGCCCGCGCCGTGGCCGAGTGTCCGGTACCGGACAGCAGCGCCGAGGCCACCAACACTGCGGGGGCGCGAGGTCGTGGGTTTGCGAACTGATGGGCAAAATATCCGGACCGGACTCTTGTCCGCCCCTCCATTCACGGAGGGCAAGCGCCTCGCGGTGGAGGCCGCGGTCGCTGAGTCGCAACTCCACCGCCCTCTGGCGCGACAAGGAGGATCTCGCTGAAAGCGTCGCCGGGGGAGACGCCGTCGAGGGCAGGGGGCCAGCCTCGCACTCAGCGCTGCTTCTCTTGAAAAAAGAGGCAACCGATCGCACCGATCGCACCGTGCGCCTTCACCGAAGAAGCCAGGCTGACATGCGCGATCGGTTTGGGTCGATTACCGATCGCAGATCGATCACATCGATCGCGGGCCCCTTCGTCGCGTGGCCGAGCTGATGGATCCAAGCCTCGTACCTCCCTCGATGGGGAGCACGACACCCGAAGCCCCCCAACTCGGTGCCGCATCGGCACCGAGTCGAGCGATCGGAGTACATCCGAACCGACTCAAGCGAGCAACTCGCGGCATCCGTCGCTTGCCACTCGGTACCGCGTTGGTACCGAGTCAGGCAGCAGGGTCCGCGATCCGGACCCTGCTCAGGCGGCAGGGTCCGCGGTCCGGACCCTGCTCTCAAAGGAAGGTTCGGCGTCGGTACCTCCCTAAGTTTGAGTCATTGGAGCTTGCCACTCGGTACCGAGTTGGTACCGAGTCAGGCGGCAGGGTCCGCGATCCGGACCCTGCTCTCAGGGAAGGTTCGGCATCCGTACTTCCCTACATTTGAGCCATCGGAGCTTGACGATCGAGGAGTCGAAGGCGTTTGCCACTCGGTACCGCATTGGTACCGAGTCAGACGGCAAGGTCCGCGATCCGGACCTTGCTCTCAAAGGAAGGTTCGGCATCCGTACCTCCCTATATTTTGGACATCGGACCTTGACGATCGAGGAGTCGAAGGCGCAGGGTTAGTGGCCATGCAGCATCGCGTTTGCGCGCGGGGTACCCACACCGCTTCGCCACAAATCCAACAACGCCTTCTGGTCCTGCTGAAGACCGAAGGCGACTCCGCTCTGTCCAAACGCCTTGGAGTGTCTCGACAGGCGCTTGCGCGGGTTGCAGCAGGTCTCGCGGTCCGTCGGGGAACCCTGCACCTCGTGGAAGCGGCGCTCGCTCCGAAAGGCTGACCGATGCTGCGGACCAACCCCCTCCCGGTTCCCCTGGCGTTCACCCGATCGCTCGACGCGCTCAGCATCCACCTTGCCGCCGAGACGCGCGCTGTGGCGGTGGTGAGGGACTCCGTCGAGGCGAGCGGCGCCGAGCTCGTAGCAGTCGTCGAGGTGCTCCACGTCGCGGTTGCACCGATGTGCCGTTCCGCCGTCCAGCCGTTGGGCTCGTCCTGTTGGCCCTCCCGATCGCCGCCGCTGTGTCGTGGCCTTCGTCGTTGTCCCGAGCGTGGTGACCCGCCTCCAGCTTGCTCAGCGCTGGTAGTCGGAAAGAGCCGGAAGGAGCCCGCCCTGAGCCGGGCAGGAGCCGGCCCGAAACCGGGCCCAACGCAGCGCGCACCGGCCCGGGGCTCGCTGTACCTGGCCGCGCTGGCAAGTGCCCCCGCCGCTGGCGCCGCCGGCAAAACAGGTCGCGACCGCCCCGAGAGCCTTGCTCCCGAACGGTGCGGCAACGCAGGCTTACCCGGCGATTGAAGGCGCCGCTGCGCAGCACTTGCCAGCGGTTCGCTCCGCCTCTTTCGCGGCGAACGGTTGCTTCTCCGAACCGCCATGGTTCGAGGGGGCTCGCAGGGTGAATCACGCTCGGACGCGATGACGTGCGGACCGCTCGCCGCGCGCTCGCTGAGGTGGACATGGGCAAGACGTCAGGGTCCGGGCGAGGGAGCGCGGACGACTTCAACATCAAGCTCGGGGATGCGTTCGGGCCCGCGCTCCGCTCGTTCGTGCGGAAGACGGTGCGGGAGGAGCTCAACGCAGCGGGCGAGGCAGACCCGTGGATTCCGCACCCCCGCTGGCCTTGCGCGTCAAGGCGAGCTGCCTGTGCCCTCGCGCGCTCGGGTGAGCTGCAAGGTGTGCGACGCACGGGCGAGGGGCGCGGTGTTCTCTACGTCGTACGTCAAAGCGTGCTCGACGCGTGGATTGAGGCGCACCCCCTCGACCCGGTGCGCGAGCCGGGAGTCGACGACTACGAGCAGGAGATGACCAAGCGCAACCTGCGCCCCGGCCTCGCGCCTGCAAAGTCTGCCGCGCGCTCGCGCGATGATGGCGAGGAGGGCCGATGACGAGCGGTCGGACCTGGAGGCGCCATGCACAACCGTGAGCGGATCGATCAGATCAAGGCCGCCCTGAGCGACCCCTGCGACGTCGCCGCACGCCTCGGACTGACCGACGGAGCGAAGCGCCAGGGCGGCGGCATCCAGGTGAAGTGCCCGGCGCATGGCGAGAGCCGTCCGTCGTGCTCCCTCACCCGAGGCGCGGACGGGACGCTGCGCGTCGTCTGCTTCGGCAACGGCTGCGACCTCTCCGGGGACGTCTTCTGCCTCATCGCCGCTGTCGAACGCCTGGACGTCCAGCGTGACTTTACCATCGTGCTCCGCCGCGCCGCCGCCGTGGCCGGCGTCGAACTTGAGCGCCGGCGACGTGCCCACCGCCCGCCGTCCCGTCCGCCCCCGCCCAAGCCGCCCCCGCCGGTGAACGAGGTGCGTGCGCTGTGGGATGCGTGTCGTCCATGCGCCGCCGATGGCGACGTCGCGGCGTGGCTCGTCTCCCGCGCCGTCGATCCCGCGGTTGTGGATCGCCTCGGGCTTGCCCGCGCACTCCCGGTCGGCTTCATTGGCTCGCGTTGGGCGAGTTACCGCGGGGAGGCCCAAGTACCCGCACCTTGGGCCATGCTGAGCTACCGCGCGATCGTGCCGATGTACGACGCGGCGGGCGATCTGCGCAGCGTGCGCGCGCGCTACATCGGCCCGTCGTGCGTCGACCTGCCCAAAGCGCTCCCCCCCTCCGGCTACGGGTGCAAGGGGCTCTCGATGGCGTGCCCTCTGGCTGCGATCGTGCTGGCGGTCGCCGGCTGGCCGTGGTGGGCGGAGCGGCGGATCGTCATCACGGAGGGCGAGCCCGACTTCCTCACCTGGGCAACGTGGGGCGCGATCCCGCGGATGCTGGCGGTGCTTGGCGTCGGCGGCTCGGGCCAGTGGACGGAGGCCATCGCGGACCGGATCCCCGACGACTCGCTCGTCATTATCCGCACCGATCCCGACGACGCGGGCGATGCCTACGCCACCGAGATTGTCGCGTCGCTGCGAGGGCGGTGCAGCGTGCGCGAGAGCGACCCCGAGGGCCGCGCTCTGCGTCGCCGGGCCAAGGCCGAACGCGATGCCGCGCGACGTGCGCGGCCAGTGCAGCCAGGGATCCCGGGAACGGAGCCGTGATGCGAGATGGTGCCGCGATGCCGGCGACGCGGCGCGGCGCGGCCATGGACGACAACGATCTGGCCCGCGCCGGGCAGCTCCCCGCCGACCCCGCCGAAGGGACTGCGGAGGCGCCGCGCGATCCCCCTCCTACGAGTGGCACGCAAACGACGATCGACGGCCCCGAGGATGGTGGGAAGGCGAAGAGGCTGGCGGCCCTCATTCAGCAGCGGGCCGAGCTGGTGCTCTCGCCGACGGGCCGCAGCTATGCGCTGACCGGCCGCGTCGCGCGCCCCGTCGACTCGGACGACTTCATCGGCTGGTGCTCCCATGAGTTCTGGCAGGAGCACGACGGAATCCTCACGAGGAGCATGATTGACGATGTTGTCCGCGCCTTGGGCGGCCCGGGTCTCCCTACGCGGCCGATCCACATCCGGGTCGGGGGGACCTCTCGCGCATCACGCTCGACCTCGGCGACTCGGCGGTCGCGGTGACGGCGCAGGGCATCCTCCCTGCACCGGATGCCGTGTTCGCGCGCCCGAAGGGCACCCTGTCCCTACCAGCGCCGCACATCCCGAAGACCATCGCCGCGGCCGCGGCGGCATTGGAAGAGCTGCGTCACGTGCTCGGCATCGAGCCGCAAACGTGGATCGTCTGCCTCGCCTGGCTCCTCGCCGCGCTTCGGCCGGAAGGCCCCTACCCGATCCTCTACGTGCGTGGCGAGCAAGGCTCGGGAAAGTCGACGCTCGCCAGGGCCTTGCTCTCGCTCATCGACCCACGCCGGCCTGACATGCGCGCGCTTCCCCGCGACCCGCGCGATCTCGCCATCCGCGCCGAGCACGTCCATGTGCTTGGCTTCGACAACGTGTCGATGGTCTCGGGTGAGAACTCCGACGCGCTCTGCCGGCTCGCGACGGGCGACGGGTTCGACACACGGCAACTCCGGTCGGACCGCGACCTCGCCGTCTTCGACGCGGCGCGGCCGATGCTGATGACGTCGATCATCGACGCCGCGACGCGCCCCGACCTCCTCGATCGCGCCCTCATCGTCGAGTTGCCTGCGCGCGAAGAGCGCCGTGACGACGACGAGATCCGGGCCGCCGTGGAGCGGCTCCGCCCGCACGTGCTCGGAGCGTTGCTCTTCGCCATCGCGCACGCCATGGGAGCGAGCGACGCGACGACGATCCCCCGCGACATCCGGATGCGCGCGCCCGCGTTGTTCGCCGTGCGAGCGGCGCCCGCGCTCGGGCTTGAGCCCAGCGCCATCGTGCAGGCGTACCTGGACAGTCGCGCCGCCGCGCAGGGAGTCCTCTCGGAGGACCCCGTCCTGGTTGCGATCGACGACTTCTCGAAGCCCGGCCAGCCGCCGTGGAGCGGCTCGATGACCCAGTTGCTCCAGGCACTCAACCGGCAGCGCAACGGCGAGCGCGCGTGGAAAGGCTGGCCCGACAACCCGAAGGGGCTCTCGTCCGCGTTGAAGCGGCTCGCTCCGATGCTGCGTGCCTGTGGCATCCGGCACACGCCGCCAAACGGTCGCCTCAAAGGCCACGCGAACGTGCGGGCGCACACCCTCGAGCGCGACGTCCCGTAGCTTCGATGGGCGCCGGCTTCTTGGGGGAGCTGGGCGCCTACGAGACCCCCGCAGGCTCGTTTCTCCTACAAGAGAGCAACCGATCGCACCGATCGCAGCCCGCGCATTCTCCCGGCGAATCAAGGTCAACGTGCGCGATCGGTTTGGGTCGACAACCGATCGCGGACCGATCGTACGGATCGCAGCCCGGTCGCGATCGATCTCCGGAGGGTGCGCGATCCGTGGGGGGGGCGCGATGGATCGCGCGCAAGCATTTGGAATCGCGGTCGTTTTGTTCTTTGATCGGTGCGATCGGTTCGTTGCAATCATTGGGATGGAGTGGGCGACGCAGGCCGAACAGGTATGCGCGGACACTTTGGGGGGGCGCCGGCTGGGTCGGCCCTGGTGGCTTCTCGACACCCGCCGATTGTCCGGGGAGCACCCACCTCCGCCTCGCGCCGCCATCGGGGTGACCCGGCTGGGGGCGGCGGCAATCTCCGGCTCAATCCGGCGACCAAATCCGCTTCCCCCCGGTCGCGCACCACAACGGTACGGGAGGCATCGGGGAAAACTCCGCGGTTCAGCGGAGAGCCCTCGGGCCAGCATCCGCGAGAGCATCGGGAGGCATCACGGCGCCTGCGACTTGTCCATTCCGTCGCGGTATTGACGTGATCTGAACGGACGTCGTTGGATACAGGATCCGTTCATCCGTGGAGGCGTGCAGACCTCAAGGGAGGTGCATGGACCTGCCTCCGCCGGCCGCTGCTTGTGCGCGGAGGTGCCTGGAAGCCGAGGGACGTGCATGGACCTGCTTCCGCCGGCCTCCTCTCGTTCGTGGGGGCGCGCGGAGATCAACGGAGGCGCATGGACCTACCTCTGCCGGCCTCCGCTTGCTCGCAGAGGTGCCTGGAAGCTCAGAAACGTGGATGGACCTGTCTCCGCTGGCCTCCCCCCATTCGCGGAGGCGCGTGGAGATCGAGGAAGGCGTCTCCGCGGGCTTCCGCTCACTTGTGGAGGAGCACGGAGATTGAGAGACGCCCGCGGGACGGCGTCCACTCGCTTCTGTCTTCTCGTGGCGACGAGCGGACGCGCGCGGCATGGTTACAGTGGACGGATGCGACAGACGAAGCCTCTCCACCTGTCCGACATTGACCCCGAACGTGCGGCAACGAGCTTGACCGCGGCCGTGTACTACCGAGCAAACCGGGATGCGCCCCGGTTGGGGATGAGCTTGCTCGTGCCTGGGGTGGAGGGGAGGGTGCCTCTGGCGCCGATTCTCAACAACTCGCAGGTCCACAAGGCGGCGCTGGTGTGCGCGCTGTGGGCGGTGGCGGGGAAGGGGAAGCCGGAGGAGGTGGCGGGCGCGCTCCGGGAGCTGCGCGCCGATCTGGACGGTGTTCGAGCCGGGAGAGACGCTGGGGCGGGAGCCCGACCTGTCGACGGTGGCTGGCGTGGTGGTCGTGGCTGCGGCGGCACGGCTGACACTGGTGGAGGGCCAGACCGTGGAGGCTGACGAGGTGGCGACGCTCGCCAGCGTCGACGCGCGGACGATCCGGGCGGCAGCGGCGGCGGGGGCGTTGCCGCCAGTGGGCAACGGGCGCCCTATGAGGTTCGCTGCGGACGCAGTATGCCAGTACCTCTATGTTCGGGGGGTGCCGGGGTTCGG
Organism: uncultured delta proteobacterium; assembly: GCA_963827955.1. Classification (GTDB taxonomy): domain Bacteria; phylum Myxococcota_A; class Polyangia; order Polyangiales; family Polyangiaceae; genus CAWHDJ01. The sequence continues at coordinate 136,573 of CAWHDJ010000023.1, forward strand.
GCCGCCGGCCCAGTCGCGCACCATCGACCCGGCCGCGGCCTACACGCGCGCCCCCGCCGGCTCGGCCTGACTGTGACGCGTGGGCGCATCACGCGGCGGTCACATTGGCGATGAACGCGGCCACCTCGGGCTGGGTGCACCGCGGATGGTCGACGAGATACTTGGCGATCGGGCCGGCGTGCTCGGGGTGCAGCTTGGGCTGTCTGTGTCGCCCGAGCTCGGCCCAAATCGAGTCGGGTGCAGTTCCCGGTTTGCATACGTAACACGGCGCGATCCGGCGCAGTTCTCGCTGGCGTGCGCGTAGACGGCGCCCTTCTTCCCTCGGATAATCGCGTTGCGAGCGACGACGATCCGCGAGGAGAGGGCCCCGATGGCAACGAGTATCGACGAGAAGAGGCGAGACGTCCAGACCGCGTTCGATGCGGCATACCGGCGCGCCAACGAGGGCGAGCTGGGCCCGCTCGCGGTGTTCGAGCCGACCCTGTGGACCGAGGTGCTGGCCATCGGTCGAGCGCTGATGGCCCTCTGGATCGCGCGCTGCTCCGCGCGGCCTCGGCCGGCCCGGTACGAGCACGACCGACGCACCTACGAGGTCGTGGGGACCGAGGCGGGCGAGGTTGGCACGCGCTTCGGCAAGATCGAGTACGAGGGCCCGGTCGGCCGCCTCGTCGGCTGGAAGCGTGCCGCTCGAGATTTGCCGCTCGATCGGGAGCTGGGGCTGTGCGGTGGATTCAGCCTCCTGGCGGTGACGACGCTGGTGAGGCTGTGCGCGCAGATGGCGTTCGCGTCGGCGCGCACGACGTTCCGCGACATGTTCGAGTGGAGCCCGAGCCCACGCGCGACGCTGCGCATGGTGGACGGCGTAGGTGCCGAGGCGCGCCCGTTCCTCGACCAGGCGCCGGCTCCCGCGGACGACGGCGAGGTGCTCGTGATCCAGGTGGACGGCAAGGGCGCGCCCGCGATCTCCAGCCGCGAGCATGCACGCCGAAGGCAGCCTCACCGGCAACCGAAGAGCGGTACGACGAAGCGCCACGCGCGACGGGAGCAACGGCGCAAAGCGCCGCGACCGCGACGCGCGCCGGGGAAGAAGTCGAAGAACGCGAAGATGGCCGGGGTGGGCGTTCTGTACACGCTTCGGCAGACGGGCGACGGGCTGGAAGGCCCCGTCAACAAGCGCGTCTACGGGACCTTCGAGAGCTACCGTGCCCTCTTCGAGTGGCTGCTGCCCGAAGCGAAGAAGCGCGGCTACGGCACCGGGAAGTTCACCAAGATCCTCTTCGTCGCGGATGGCGCCGAGACGCTGTGGGATCTCCAGCAGGAGTTCTTCCCCAACGTTGAGGTGTGCCTGGACTGGTACCATGTCGTCGAGAAGCTGTGGAAGACCGGCAAGGCTCTGCATCGCAACAGTCGCAACCGCCTGGAAGCCTGGGTTGCCGTGCAGAAGCGGCGCCTGCGCCGTGGTCAAGTGCAGGCGGTGATCGATGAGCTTCGCGCGATCCTCGACGCGACGCCGCGGACGGGCCCGGGCAACAAGTACCGCCGCACGATCTTGGAGAACACCGTCGCACACTTCACGAAGAACGCCGACCGCATGCGCTACCATGCCCTGCGCCGCCAAGACCTGGACATCGGCAGCGGCGTCGTCGAGGGCGCCGTCCGGCACCTCATCGGCGTCCGCCTCGATGGTCCAGGCATGCGATGGAGCCGCGACCGGATGGAGGCGGTCCTCCTCCTGCGTTGCATCCTCATCAACAGGCAGTGGGAGGACTTCACCCGCTTCCTCGCGGCCAAGAACGGCGTCGCGCTGCGGTCGCAGCCGATCCCCACGAGGACTCACGACGCCAAGCCGAAGCTCAAGAAGGCCGCGTGACATGACTTAGGCGACCGTGTGTAACTGTCGGGAACTCTACTACAAAGTAGGATCTGCACCCAATCGAGTCGAGCATGTCGCGCATCCCGAGCGCCTGCACGGTGCGCATCGCGCGGTCGGTGCGCCCCACGGCCGCGCCGACCTGAGCCGGCATCAGGCCCATGCCGGCATGCAGCAGGAAGAAGGCCGCGACGCGGAGCAGGATCGGCTGCGACGCGATCGCGGCCACGAACCTCACCGCTGCCTCCAGAAGGATCCGCTGCGCTTCCGTGCCCCTCGCCAGCACGTCCGCGTGCTCCCTGCCAGCGCAGCCATGCAGCCTGCGGCGTCTCCATCGCCTGCATCATCGCCGTGTCGGTGTCCATGGCCCCTCCCGGCCGCAAGCATCCCACCGGGAAGCCGGTCGGCAGCGACCTGGCTCAGGCAGAGGTCAGGTCGAGGCGGAAGTCGTGGGTGATGGCTCGGAGGGGGGCGGGAGCGTTTGGTGCTAGCTGCGCTTGTCAAACACCTTTCAGCGAGAAATGGCGGACGCCCGCCTGACGCGTGCGGTGTGAGATCACCCCGGGCTGCCTGACGTCGACCGTCGTGAGGGAGCCGTGGTGGATGGCCGCGGCTGGGAGGAGGGGTGTGCAGTGTCGGATCAGCGGCGGCGATCTGACGCCGCACGCCGATCAGCTCAGCGGCACGATGTGGGCGACGATTGTGAGCACGGCGTCCTGGCGCTCGCGGTAGGTCACGCGATGCGTCGCATGGACCCGGCGCGCAGCGGCGTCAACGAGGGGCGCGGGGGGGGTCTTCGCCTGGCTGCTAATCTCGTCGGCTACCGCGAGCAGCCAGAAGAGGCGATCGATGCGGCGGTCGGCGGCGAGCGCGAGGTCGACGAAGCGGAGCACGCGCTCGCGGAGGTCGGGCGTGCCAGCGCGGGCCACGTCGCGCGCGCGAACGAGCGGCGCGAGCATGTGGTCGCGGGCGTGGAGGCGGGCGCGGAGCAACTCCTCGGCGATGGCGATGCCCTCGCTCTCGTCGCCGAGGTTGCGGACGATACCGAGCAGGTAGCGGGCGTCGACGCCAGGGGGCAGGGTGCCGATGCGGCGCTTGCCCTCGAAGAGCGCCAGGCCGTCAACGATGACGTCGAGGGGGTAACGTGCGATGGCGACGCGGAGGTGGGCGTCGGGATCGAGCAGGGCGAGGCGCCGAAAGGCTTCGTCGAGAAGAGCGCGGACGCGGGGGTCCTGACGCGCGCTCGCGGTCCTGTGCGCGAGCTCCTGCTTCTTGCGACGCTCCTCGAGCGCGGCGCGGGCGGCGTCGAATCTGCTCGGCGATGATGGGCTCGCTGTAGAGCTCGACGCGCGAGCGCCCTCCGCGGTCGACACGCGGCCGGTGGTTGAGGGTGCGAGCCCAGGTCTGGGCGACGAGCTTGAGTACCTGGGCGGCGAGCTGGCGCGGGGTCCGCCCGCCCAGATTGAGTTGGGGCACCGCCTGCTGAAAGAGACCGAATCCACCCTCGACGTGCGCCTTGTTTTGGGGGCGCTGTGTCGTCGCGCGGATGGGGATGGTGACATCGCCGAGCGCGGCCCTGACGTCGCTCGTGTGGTTCGAGGGCTTGTTGTCGAGCAGCACGGCGAGCGGCGCCTCGCCCGTCGTGGCAACGCCGTCGTCGAGGGCCTCCGTCACAGCGGCGCTGTCCTCCTCATCTCGGATCGACATGCCGACGAACCCACCGCTGTGGGCGTCGACCATGCAGCTCGAGGTTGAAGACGAAGCGTTCTGCATTGATCGTGACAGCGATCGGGGAGCCGTCGCCGACCCACTGGGCACCGCCGAAGAAGGTCGCGAAGGCGCTGCGCAGCGCGCGCTCGTCGGGGGAGCGTCCAGCTCGCCGTCGCGGTCGGCGCTTGCCGTGCACGAAGAGGATGCTGGAGATGAGCGAGGGCCCGAAGGAGACGCGCTGCTGCTCACGCAGGTGGTTGCAGAAGTCCCGGAAGGTGCCGCGCCATGTCTCCCAGGACGAGAGCACCACCTGAATCTCCGCGCTCGGCTGCACCGTGCCCGGTGCGTCCGGGTCGTCGTCGGCGATGTCTGCTGCACCGTCACGCGTCCCGTTGCCCACGCCCGCGCCGAGCCACTCCTTCAGCGTGCCCAGCGGGACCATGATCGCCTCCGCGAAGTGCTCGAAGCTCCACGTCGGGGTGCTGCTCGCGCAGCTCGAGAACGTAGTGGCGGAAGGAGTCGCCGTAGTGGTGCCAATCGGGCCCGGTGGAGACACAGCCGGGGTGGGTCACGATGAACGCCATCGCGGCGCCGCGCAGCGCGTACGCCACGTCGGGGCTGATCTCGCTCGGTGCCCGGGGGGGCCGGCCGACAGGGCGCAGCAGCGAGGGTAGTACCTGGCGCAGCTCCTCGCGCAGCTCGTAAACGCGACTACGTGAGGCACCAGTGGCCGTGGTGATCTGCTCGACGCTGGGACCCGCAAGCCCGCACGCGCGCAGGTACTCGTACCCGAGCAGCAACACGGCAGCGACGAGCACGGGGGAGACAGCCGCGCCAATCTTGGCTACAGCCGCCATGGGTCCTTCGAGGGAGAGGTCATGGGTTGCGCAACTCCGTCATGCCCGACTCCTCGTGGGACCACCAAACTTTGTCACACCGCGCCGGCGCGACGGTGATTGCGATCACGGCGCTTCGCCGGCGCGGTGCTCGCTCCGAGGCGGGGAGGCAAGCTCCCCACCTCGTCGCCGAGCGCAATCAGGAGCGCGCCGGTGGGCAGCTCGATGCCCCACGAAGAGCGCTGGCCCTCGATGCGCCGCGTGACGCAGCGACCGTCGACGCCGTGGGCAGGCTCGATCACGGTCACCGGCCGGCCCGCGTCGGCGAGGGCGCGCGCGCAGGCGAGCCCGGCAACCCCGGCGCCGACGACAATCGTCTACTCTGCTCGCGCGCTCCCCACCATCGCAACGTGCTCTGTTAGCAAAAGTGCCGCTGGGGTCGAGCGTGCGTCGGAGCCAGGCCGCTTGTGTTCGCCGTGGGCCGAGGGATACCGTGATCGATCCTCATGGGCTCGAACGGAATCGCACCCGCCAGTGAAGGCGAGCAGGCACCCGCGGCGACGCCGCAGGACATGCGCTTTCCCATCGTCGGCGTGGGGGCGTCCGCCGGAGGCATCGAGGCGCTCGAGGGCTTCCTGCGCGAGCTGGAGCCGAACATCGGCGCGGCCGTCATCATCATCCTGCACCTCGATCCCAGCCGCCCCAGCCTGGCCGCGGAGATCTTCGGGCGCACTGCGCAGGTGCCCGTGCGCGAGGCCGTGGACGGGGACGTCGTCGCGCCGGGCAAGGTCTACGTGATCCCGCCCGACGCGGTGCTGACCATGGAGGGGCGGCGGCTGTGCGTGACCGCGGCGCACAAGCTGCGCCACGCCTCGATCGACGGCTTCCTCATCTCGCTGGCCCAGGAGCACGGCGAGGCGGCAATCGGGATCGTCCTCTCGGGCGCGGGGAGCGACGGGGCCGCCGGCCTGCGGGCCATCAAGGAGCACGGCGGCGTCACCATGGCGCAGGATCCGGGGGAGGCGCGCACCGACAGCATGCCGCGCAGCGCGATCGCGCTGGGCGCGGTCGACTGGATCCTCCGCGTCGCCGAGATGCCGGCGAAAATCGCTTCCTACGCGAGAATCCTCGACGCTCGCCCCCCGGAACCCCCCCCCGAGGCAGCCCCCTCGGAGGACACGGTCGCGGGGCTGCGTGCGGTGCTCGCCCTGGTGCTGCGCAAGACCGGGCACGACTTCGCGCAGTACAAGCCGGCGACCATGCACCGGCGCGTGCAGCGCCGCATGCGGATCACGGGGACGCCTCGCTCGCCGCCTACGCCGAGACGCTCCGGAAGAAGTCCGGCGAGATCGAATCGGCTCTTCGCCGATCTGCTCATCGGGGTGACCTCCTTCTTCCGCGATCCGGAGGTCTGGGCCGCGCTCGCCGCGGAGGTGATCCCAGCCCTGCTCAAGGGCCGCGCCGCGGACACGGAGCTGCGCCTCTGGGTGGCGGGCTGCGCCACCGGCGAGGAGGCGTACTCGTTCGCGATCCTCATCCGCGAGGCCCTGGCGTCGGTCGACTTCCTCCCGCCGGTGAAGCTCTTCGCCACCGACATCGACGAGCCGGCGCTCGAGTTCGCCCGGCAGGGCCGGTACCCGCCCAGCATCGCCAACGCAGTCTCGGCGGAGCGGCTCGCCCGCTTCTTCCGCAGCACGCCGGGCGGCTACCAGGTGAACAAGGAGATCCGCGACATGTGCGTCTTCTCGACGCACAACATCGTCAGCGATCCTCCGTTCTCCAGACTCGATCTCATCTCGTGCCGCAACCTCCTCATCTACCTCGAGACCGAGATCCAGAAGAAGCTCGTCCCCCTCTTCCACTACGCCCTCGCGCCCGGCGGCTACCTCGTCCTCGGGCCGTCGGAGAACCTCGCGGCGCACCCCGAGCTCTTCCGCGCCGCCGACAAGGATCACCGCATCTTCCTGCGGCTGGAGGCGCTGGCGGTGCCGGCCGCGATTTCCCGCTCACGGGGCCGCGGCGGTTCGGCCGGCTGGAGCGCGCCGAGCAGGTGACCTCGCCGCCGCGCCCGGTCGGCAGCGAGGTCGGCCTCACGCGGGCCTTCGAGCGCCTCCTGCTCGAGGAGTTCGCGCCGCCCGCGGTGATGGTCAACGCGGAGGGGAAGATCCTCTTCGTCTCCGGCCCCACCGGCCGCTTCCTCCAGCTCCCCCCGGGCATGCCGCGCACCGACCTCGTCGACATGGCGCCCCTGCCGCTGCGGTCCAGCCTGTACACTGCGCTGCACCGGGCCATCAAGTCGGGCAAGCAGGCCGAGCAGAGGGGGCTCGCGGTCGAGCTCGACGGCGTCGTCCGGCACCTCGACGTGATCGTGCGGCCCATGGGCGCCGCCGCGAAGGAGCCGGGCATCTACGCGGTCGTCTTCCGCGAGACGGCGCCGCCGGAGCCCCCGCCGGACGGCGCCGAGCCCGCAGGCGAGGCCGGCGAGGCCGGCGTCAACCTCGTCGCCGATCTCGAGCGGGAGCTGCTCCGCACCCGCGAGAGCCTCCAGACGACGATCGAGGAGCTGGAGGCCGGGGCGCGAGGAGCTCCAGTCGGCCAACGAGGAGCTGCTCTCCACCAACGAGGAGCTGCAGTCGGCCAACGAGGAGCTGCAGACCTCGAAGGAGGAGCAGCAGTCGATCAACGAGGAGCTGCAGACCGTCAACGTCGAGCTGGTGCACAAGGTCGAGGAGCTGGATCGGGCCAACGGCGATCTCAAGAACCTCTTCGCCAGCACGCAGATCGCCACGCTCTTCCTCGACGGCGATCTGCGCATCAAGCGCTTCTCGCCCACGGCGACGGAGCTCTTCCGCGTCATCGAGGGCGACGTCGGCCGCCCCGTCAGCGACATCGCGTCCACCTTCTTCGAAGGCGATCTCGTCGCCGAGGCGCGCGAGGTGCTCGCCTCGCTCACGCCCAGCGAGCGCCAGGTGCACCGCGCCGATGGCGATCGCTGGTACAGCCGCCGCATCCGCCCCTACCGCTCGCTCGAGAACGTAATCGACGGCGTGGTGATCACCCTCGTCGACGTCACCGATCTCAAGCGCGCCCAGGAGCACCTGGCCCGGCTCGGCGCCATCGTCGAGTCTTCGCAGGACGCCATCATCGGGGTCGCCCTCGACGGCGCGATCACCACCTGGAACGCGGGCGCGGAGCGCATCTACGGGTACGGCGCGCGCGAGGCCGTGCTCCTGCCCTTCCCCATGCTCTTCCCGCCCGAGGCGCGCGCGGCGCTCGACGCGGCGCGCGCCCGCGCGGCGCGCGGCGAGCACGTGGAGATCGCCGACGGCGCCGGCCTCCGCAAGGGCGGCCGCGCCGTCGACGTGTTCCTGGCCCTCTCGCCGGTGCGCGACGCGGCGGGCGCGGTCGTGGCGCTCTCGGCGATCGCCCACGACGTGACCGAGCAGCGGCGCGCGGAGCGGGCGCTCCAGAGGAGCGAGGATCGCTTCCGCCGCATCAGCGAGTCGGGCCTGATCAGCATCGCCTTCCTCGACCGGGAGGGGCGCATCTCCGAGGCCAACGACGCCTTCCTGGCGCTGGTCGGCTACACGCGCGACGAGCTCGCCGGCGGCGCGCTGCTGCTCGACCGGCTCGTCTTGCACGAGGCGTCGCACCAGGTGAAGGCCATCCTCGACGAGACGTGGGAGAGCGGCCAATCCACGGTCCAGGAGCTCGATTGCGTCCGCCGCGACGGCTCCCGCTTCGTCAGCCTGCTCGGCGGCGTAAGGCTCGACGACGGCGCCGAGGGCGTCGTCTTCATGATCGACGTCACCGAGCGCCGGCGCGCCGTGGACGCGCTCCGCCAGCGCGAGGAGCGCCTCCGCCTCGCCATTGAGGGCATCTGGAGCCTCGACACGGTGACCGGCGTCATGAGCTGCTCGCCGCGCGCCCGCGACCTGTGGGGCCTCGGGCGGGACGAGGAGGTGAGCTACGAGGCCCGCCTCACGCACGTCCACCCCGACGATTGGGGCGCCGTCGAGGAGGTGATGCTGCGGGCCCTCGACCCCAGCGGAACCGGCGAGTACCGCATCACGTACCGCATGCTCCAGCCCGGCGGCGAGACGCGGTGGCTCGACGGCTGGGGGCGCGGGTTCTTCTCCGACGCGGGCGGGTTCCGCCGCCCGGTGCGCCTCATCGGCACGCTCCTCGACGTGACCCAGCGCCAGCAGACCGAGGAGGCGCTCAAGGACGCCGACCGGCGCAAGGATCGCTTCCTCGCCGTGCTCGGCCACGAGCTGCGCAACCCGCTCGCACCCATCCGCAACGCCGTGCACGTCATGGGCAAGGTCGCCGCGGCCGACCCGGCGTTTGGCCGCGCGCGCGACATCCTCGAGCGCCAGGTGCGGCACATGACGCACCTCATCGACGACCTGCTCGACGTCGGCCGCCTCTCCTCCGGCAAGATCTCCCTGCGCAAGGAGCGGATCGACCTCGTCGACCTGGTGCGCGTCACCGTGGAGGAGCGGCGCCCCGACGCCGAGGCCGCCGACCTCGCCCTCACGACGTCGCTGCCGCAGCGCCCTCTCTGGATCCTCGCCGACCCGACCCGCATCGCCCAGAGCGTCTCCAACCTGCTCGTCAACGCCGTCAAGTTCACCCCCCGCGGCGGCCACGTCGCGATCGCGGTCGCGCCCGAGCCGGGCGGCGCCGCTTTCGTGACCGTCTCCGACGACGGACTGGGCATCGAGCCCGAGATGATCGGTCGCCTCTTCGAGCCCTTCTCCCAGGCCGACCGCAGCCTCGACCGGAGCCGCGGCGGCCTCGGCCTCGGCCTCTCCCTGGTCCGATCGTTCATGGAGATGCACGACGGCTCCGTGGACGCGCGCAGCGAGGGCTCGGGCAAGGGCTCCACGTTCACCCTCCACCTGCCCCTCGCGGCCTCGCCTCCGGCCGAGGCGCCCCCGCCCTCGGCCCGCGCGCGCCCGCAGCGCGTCCTCGTGATCGAGGACAACGCCGACGCGGCCGAGCTCGATGATGATGACGCTCGAGTTCGCGGGCCACGAGGTCGCCGTCGCGCACACCGGGGCCTCCGGCGTGGAGCAGGCGCGCGCCTTCCGGCCCGCCGTCGTGCTCTGCGACATCGGCCTCCCCGGCGAGCTGGACGGCTACGGCGTTGCGCGCGCGCTGCGCGCCGACCCCACCCTGGACGGCACGCGCCTGGTCGCGCTCACCGGCTACGGGCAGGAGGAGGACAAGCGCCGCGCCCGCGAGGCGGGGTTCGATGACCACCTCACCAAGCCGATCGATCCGGACCGGCTCAATCAGGAGATTGCGCGGGGAGCGGAGGCGCCCGCACAGGCGTGATGCGGCGCGCTCAATCTGGTAGCGACAGTGCCATAGCGCCCCGTTGCAGTCGATCGTCAAGAGGACCCGCGAGCTGGTCCAGGTGCTCTCCGGCGGGGATACGGCCGTCGAGAGCATCTTGCAGGAGGCCCTCCCGCGGCAGCGCAGGGGCGTCGGTCGGGCTCGACGCTGAATCGACGGACTTCGATCCTCTCAACGGACCTCGGCCGTGCGCTTCCGGACCACCCCTCGCCGGGGCGGTGCTCGCTCCCCACTGCCGGTGAGGAGACCTTCCCCGGTCGTCGCCGAGCCCCGTTTACGTTCGCTCGCCGGTGGGCAGCTCAAGCAGACGCTGGCCCAGCAGCCACACCTCGGCCACGCCGCCCTTGCTTGTGACCTTGAAGGCTTCCAGGCACCGCTCGCCCGCGGGCTGGGAATCAATGCAGCACGGTCACGACCGAGCCGCGCGCCAGCAGGGCCAGGGCGTCGCCGAGCTCGTTCACACGGAGCACGGCCGCGACGTGGTCACCGAGGATCGCGCTCTCGGGCATTGAGGCGTACTCGGCCTCCGCGGGGCTCTGCACGAGCGAGATGCCGCCGGCGGCCGAGATGTCGATGAGACCCTGCAAGCCGTCCCGGCCCCCGCCGGTGAGAACGACGCCGACCACGCGGGGCCCGTAGGCGCGCGCCGCCGACGTGAAGAGCGGATCCACGGCCGGTCGGGTGTATTGGCGCTTGGGCCCATGATTCGAGGTGGACCTTCTCCCCGGTGAAGGTCATGTGGCAGTTGGCGGGCGCGATGTAGACGACCCCACGAGCCAAAGAATCGCCGTCGGCGGGCTGGACCACCCGCAGGTTCGTCTTCTGCCCGAGCATGGCCGACCAGTCCACGGGGGAGTCGGGCCAACGATGGATGACGACGCCGACGACCGCGGGGAGATTGGCGGGGAGCCGGGACAGGATCTCGATGACGGCCCAGATCCCGCCGGCGGACGCGCCGATCACGATCACGTCGCGCGCACGGGCTTCCGCGTTGATCGAGGTCCTCATCACAGTGAGTGTAGTCGGAGCCCACGCGCGCGCGATGGCGGTGCGCTTTTCATCGAAGGGCTCGTTCGGTCGCCTCGCCGGGCTCCAATTTGTTGCCGTGTCGTACCTGGCCCCGCGGGCGCCGTGCCAAGCAAGCGCCCTCGGGCGTGGCACACTCGAGCGTGTCGCGGGGTGTCACAGCGGCACCTTGGTCACCGCGGATCAATGAGCGGCGCCGAGGGCATCGCTGGGGACGGGCCCTCCCCCACGGCGCGCTGCTATGCGCGTGCCCCGTGCAGGTGGCACCTCCGGCCTGGCCCGTCCTGCCACCACGCCCGCCCGCCGAACATCGTGCAGGACCACCAACTTTCTCCGCGCCGGTGCGACGTGATCGCCGCCGGTCGCGCCCTCTCCGGCGCGGTGCTCGCTATCGAGTAGGCGCCCCCCGTTGCCGGGGGGCGCCTCTCACAGAACCGGACAGGTGCTGTTCACATCCGGCTCTTCGGGACGACGGGTTGCGACCCCCGCCGCCGGCCGGTTCGCGACCTCGCTCATCCCGGCGTCAGCGCAGGCTGCGCCGGGGCGACGATGCGCTGAGCGAGCACCTCCCACCTTCCCGCCAGTGACACGAGCCCCCGTTCGGCGAAGAACGCGTTGCGGAGTCCTCGGTCGACCGCGGGCGTGTGGCTCAGTGCCCACAGGGACTTGCGGCCCCCATAGACGGAGCGCCACGCGGTGCGGGGTGCGACGCCCAGCTTGATGAGCTTCCGGGTGATCGTTCGCTTGGTCTTCCAGTGCGCGAGCTGGATCGCGCGCAACCGCCGCCGGATGTGCGCGTCCAGCTTCTGCAACGTGGGCTTGATGGCGACCGTGCAGATGGCGAAGAAGCCGATCCATCCGAGCAGGTACGCGTTGATCTGGGAGATGCACGCGTGGAGCGAGCTTCCCCAGTTGCGCGGCGTCAGCTCGCGGACCTTCGTGTCGATGCGCTCTTGCGAGCGCTTCGACAGAAGCACCTCGACCTCGCCGTCCAGCGGCTCGCGCCGCAGACGGAAGCCGACGAAGTGCCGCTCCTCCGGCCGGGCGACGGCGCTCTTGGAGGCGTTCACCCGGAGGCGGAGCCGCCTCTCGATGAAGCTCACCACGCTCGCCATCACCCGCTGCCCCGCGCGCTCGCTGCGGACGTAGATGTTGCAGTCGTCCGCATAGCGCACGAAGCGGTGCCCGCGCTGTGGAGCTCTCGGTCGAGCTCATCCAGCACGATATTGCTGAGCAGCGGCGAGAGAGGGCCGCCTTGCGGCACCCCCTCCTCCGTGCTCACCACCACGCCGTCGGGCATCACCACCCGAGCCTTAAGCATGCGGCCGATGAGCACGAGCAGGCATTGGTTGCCGACGCGCTGTGCCAGCCGCGCCATGAGCCGCTGGTGGTTCACCTTGTCGAAGAACTTCTCGAGGTCGATGTCCACCACCCACTCGTAGCCCTCCTCCACATAGCCGCGGGCTCGGGCGATTGCCGTGTGACAGCTACGGCCCGGGCGAAACCCGTGGCTCGCCTCGTGGAACGTCGGCTCGTAGATCGGTTCGAGCACCAACCGTACGGCCTCCTGCACCACCCGGTCGATCACGTTCGGGATCCCCAATCCGCGCTGCCCTCCGCTTGCCTTCGGGATCCATACGCGCCGGATCTCTCCGGGCACGTAAGTCCCCGCGAGCAGCATCGAGGACAGCTCCGGCAGCAGCTCGTCCAGATGCTCCCGCACCTGGTCGATGCTCTGCCCATCCGGGCCGGGGGCTCCACGGTTCGCCGCCACGTTCTGGAACGCCTCACTCAGTCGCTCCGTCACCTCTTCCATCGTCGCCGACGGGACCTTCTGCTCCTTGTTCACCGGCTTCGGCACCGCGGACGCCGCAGGCAGGGGCGCTCCCCTACCCGCCTCGCCGTCGGCCCGGACGACTTGCGCCGCCTGGTCTTCGGCTGTCCCGGTGAACAGTCCTAGCTGCCCCGTCCGTTCGTCGACCGGGACCGCTTTCCCTCCCGCGGTGCGCTCGATGCGCCGCGTTGGGACCGCCTTTCGACGGCCTTCCGGTACAGTGCGGTCCTCTGACTTCTGCCGGGCCATCGCCCTTCGTCCTTTCGTCCTAAGGGCTACCGCTTCACGGAACCCGGCAGACCTCCCTGGGTAAGCTCCAACGAACTTCGCGACCATCCCGTCGCCCACACTCCTGAGTTCACCGCGAAACGGAAACTGGGCTTCGCCGCTGCGGGCCGGCTCACCCGGTGCAGGAGCCTCACGGCGCTTCACTTGCGTTCGACACGGTCGCGCACCTATGGCTTCCACCAGACGCCCCCCTCGCGGGGAACCAAGGCCGTAGCGGCCGACGCCCTTGCCTCTTCAGTGTCGGGTTCCCTCCGTCAGGGCCCCGGGCTTGGACTTGCACCTCCTGTTCGTTGGGCATGCCAGGACGCTCCCGACCGGGGAGGAGACCTCCCCGGTCGTCGCCGAGCCGATTAGGAGCGCGCGCCGGTGGGCAGCTCCAAGAGGCGCTGGCCCAAGAGCCACACCTCGGCCACGCCGCCCTTGCTCGTGACCTTGAAGAGCTCCAGGCACCGCTCGCGGAGGTCGAACAGGTCGCTCGCGTCCCGCCCGGCGCCCGCCTCGATGCGCGCGAGGACCTCGTCGACGCGCCCGTAGTACCTGTCGGCGGGGACGAGCAGGCCGCCGAGGGCGTGGTGGGTGCGCGCGTGGTTGTACCAGTGCAGGTGCGCCGTGAGACGCCGCCGCATCTCGGCCAGGTCGTAGAAGCGGTGCGCGTCGAAGAGCTCCTTGTGCAGGTTGGCGTTGAAGACCTCGACCTTGCCGTTCCACTCCTTGTGCTCGGCCTCGAGGTGATCGGTCCCGAGCTCGGTGAGCAGCGCTGTGAAGCGCGAAACGCCTTTCCACGACCAGAAGGCCGCGCCCTTGTCGCTCATCACCATCTCGGGTCTGCCGTGGCGCGCGACGGCTTCCTCGAAGGCGGCGATCACGAAGTCGGCGCGCTCGCCGCCCTCGTCCACGCCGTGGCCCACGACGTAGCGCGCGAAGTCGTCGATGATGATCAGCGTGAAGGTGTTCGCACGGTGGATGTTGCGCTGCACGAAGTCGAGGTGCCACAGGTGATTCGGGCGCGTCGCCTCGTAGCGCTGGTCGTGCACCTTGCGCTCCACCTTCGGCGGCCGATACCCCGCCCCCTCCATCACCCGGCGCACCGTGTTGACGCTCGCCCGGATCCCCTTGCGGCGGAGCTGATTGCGGATCTGGCTCGGCCCGAGCCCAGGGTGGCGGTGCCACTCGTCGAGGATCTCCTTGTCGCGCTGCGCCTCGATCTCCTGCGGCGCGGGCCCGGACGTCGGCGACGGCCCGTTGCCCGCCGCGGCGTTGGAGACCTTCCGCTGCCAGCCGTAGATGGAGTACCGGCTCACGTCGAACTTCTTGCTCGCCTCGGTGATCCCGTGCGTCGCAGCATGCTCGAGGATCTCGCCCTTCTGCGAGGGCGTGTAGATCTTCGCCACCCGGACCTTGAGCGTCCGGCGCGCCGGCGGTTGCCCCGTCGCCTCCACAGGCTCCTCCCGCCTCGTCTCGCCCGCGGGCGGGGCCTTGGGATCGCGCTCGGGCTGCTCCGCCACCACAGGCTTCTCGCGCCTCGTCTCCTCCACCAACGGCTCCTTCAGCTTGCGCCGGGGCCGCGCTCCCTCCTTCGACTTACGCGCCCTCGCCTTCGCCCGAGATGCCGACGACGCCGACGGCGCCACCGCTCGTTGAACACCCGCCGCCTTACCCCAATTCGTCAGGGTGGTCTGCGGGACGCCATGCTTCTTCGCCGCCACGTTGATCCCAAGCGTGGGCACGTCCGCCAGCACCGCCTCGCGCTGCTCCTTTGTGTAGCTCCGTCGCGCTGCCATCCGGTCCTCCTGCCGCGCGGAGCAACCCCGGGACGTCCGGAGTTTCAGCCCCAATCACGGATGGGCAGATGATGGACAAGCGCAGCTAGCAGCAAACGCTCCGGCCCCCTCCAGAGCGTTCACCCAGGACTTCCGCCTCAACCCATCATCCCGGCCTGAGCCTGTCCGCTGCCGACCGGCTTCCCGGTGGGATGCTTGCCGCCGACAGGGGCACCATGGGCACCAAGAGGGCGACGACGCAGGCGAACGAGGCGCCGCAGGACGCATGGGCGCGCTGGCAGCGCGAGCATGGGGATGTGCTGGAGAGGGCAACGGGATCGCAGCGGGTCTCGCAGGAGGAGGCAGTGCGGTTCGTGAAGCCGACGTGCTTGACGACTTCACGAGCACGCCGTTCGTGATGTCCGGCTCCCCGAGCGCGCCCTCGCCGTGCGCCATCGCGGACAGCACGGCCAGCTCGGGCCGCCGGCTCACGCCTGGGTGAACCGCAGCGGCAGCGCGGCCGGCCCGCGCACGGTGAGCGTGCGGTTGTAGACGACCTCGCCGGGCGTCCGCTGGATGCTTCGAACGCGCGCGGCCAGCGCCGAGAGCGCGGCCCGCGCCTCCATCCGGGCGAGCGTGGCGCCGATGCAGAAGTGGATGCCGTGGCCGAACTGGAGCCCGCCCTGGGAGGCGCGATCGAGGTCGAAGCGCTCAGGGTCGGCGTAGAGCGTTCGTCGTGGTTGGCCGAGCCCACCAGGGCGAGGACCATCGCTCCACGAGGAATGGTCACCCCGGAGAGGGTGACGTCCTCGGTCGTGAACCGCGGGAGCGACTGGCTCGGGCCGTCGTAGCGCAGCATTTCCTCCACGAACCTCGGGACCAGCGACTCATCGCGGCCGAGGCGCGCGAGAATCGTCGGGTCGCTCGGCGAGGAAGACGAGCGCGTTGCCCAGGAAGAGGGTCGTGGTCTCGAAGCCGCCGAGGAGGAGCACCACGAGGAAGTCGACGACCTCCCGATCAGTGAGCGACTGGCCGTCCACCTCGGCGCGCACGGAATCGCTCACGGTGTCGTCCGCGGGCGCCCGCCTCCGCTCGGAGACGACGTCGCGCAGGTACCCGTCGAGCTCGGCGATGGTGCCGCGCACGCGCGCGGCGTGCGCGTCGCCCGGGGGCTCGGGGGTGACCGAGAGGATGTCGTCGCTCCAGCGCTTGAAGCTCGCGTGGAGGCCGTGGTCGAGGCCGAGCAGCTCGCCGATGACGAAGGCCGGCAGCGGCGTCGCGAACGCTTGGACGGCCTCGACCTCGCCGTCGAGGCGGGAGGCGAGATCCTCGAGGGCGCGCACGCGGCCTTCGAGCCGCGCGATGGTGCGGGGGCCGAAGGCCCGGCTGATCAGGTTGCGCAGCCGCGGGTGCGCAGGCGGATCGAGGGCGATAAGCGAGCGACTCCACGGTGCTCGTCACCGGCGAGAGCGGCGTCGGCAAGGACCGGATCGCGCGGCTGGTCCACGACGCCTCCGCCCGCGCGGGCGGGCCCTTCGTGGCGATCAACTGCGGCGCGATCCCCGAGGCGCTGCTGGAGAGCGAGGTGTTCGGGCACGTGCGCGGCGCGTTCACCGGCGCGGCCCACGATCGGGTGGGACTCTTCGAGGCGACCACCGGGGCACGCTCTTCCTCGACGAGGTTGGCGAGCTGCCGCAGGGCGTGCAGGTCAAGCTGCTGCGCGCCCTCCAGGATCGGACGGTGCGGCGGGTGGCCGAGAACCGGAGCCGGCCCATCGACGTGCGCGTCGTCGCCGCGACCAACCGCAATCTCGCCGTCGACGTCGAAGGCGGGCGCTTCCGCAAGGATCTCTACTACCGCCTCAAGGTGGTCGAGCTGCCGCGTGCCCGCCGCTGCGCGAGCGCCGCGAGGACCTCCTGCCGCTGGCGCGGTCGCTGCTCGACGAGGCGGCGCGGCGGATGCGGAGGCTGGCTCTGCGCCTCGGTCCCGAGGCCGCCGACCTGCTCTCGCGCCACGCTTGGCCGGGCAACGTGCGCGAGCTCAAGAACGCGATGGAGCGCGCCGCCGCTCTATCGGGCGGCCGTCGCGTCGAGGCCGAGGAGCTGCCCGAGGAGGTGCGCCGTGCACCCCCCGCCCGCGTCGCCTCTCTCGGCCGCGCAGCCGCTCGCCGCCATCGAGCGCGCCGCAATCCTGGCCACGCTCGCGCGGACCGGCGGCAACCAGACCCGCGCCGCCGCCGAGCTCGGGATCGGCGTCTCGACCCTGTACCGCAAGCTCAAGGGCTACGCCGCCGAGCCCGCGCGTGGCACGTGACCGAGGGTCGTCTCGACGCGTCTGGCCGTGGCCGGGGGGAGGGGCCGGGGGCCCCGTGACCGCGGTCGACGAGGAGCAAGGCCAAACGGCGCACGTCGAGGCCCGGCTCCGCTAGCACCAACGTTCCCGCACCGAGACCGTCAACGCAGATCCCGCTTCCGATCGCCTCGCTTCGTCCTGGATTTTGACGGTCGGAAGTCGGTAGCGAGGCCAAAACGGAGCGCGGGAACGTTTGGTGCTAGGAGACCGCCGAGCGCAATCGGGATGTGAGGCCCTTCATCATCCAGAGACAGGAAACGAGGATGATCGCGCAGAGCGCGGCACCGGCCCGGCGATGGGCAGATTCCATTGCGAATACCCCGTTACCGCGCCGGCACCGACCCGGGCGACCCCAGCGGTGGCCCTCCGGCCGCCGCCCTTCGCGCCGCGCGCCTCCGCTGCCACCATTTCTCCAGCCCGATCACCGGCAACACGGAGAGCCCCACCGCCGCCGACTTTAGCCAGTCCACCACACCGAGCGGCGCCGATCCGAACAGTGTGTTCATGAACGGCAGGTACACGAACCCCACCTCCAGGAGCAGCAATGCCGCAATACCCGCGTACACCAGCGGATTCGAGAACAACCCGACGCTCCGCAGCGATCCGCGCAGCGCTCGGCAGTTGAGCAGATAAAAGACCTGGAACAGCACCACCGTGTTCACCGCCATCGTCTGCGCCTCGCGCACCGCTAGCTCTCCCGGTGCCCCGGCGCTCGCCTCCCGGAAATACTCCACCAGGAACAACCCCACCGCGCCTGCGGCCATCAGGATCGCCACCGCCACCGTCCGGAAGAGCACGAAACCGCTCAGGATGGGCTCCGCCGGGCTCCGCGGCGGTCGCGCCATCACGCTCGGCTCCATTGCCTCGAAGGCGAGCGGCAAGGACAGCGTCACCGTCGCGACGAGGTTGATCCAGAGGATCTGCACCGGCGCGATCGGCATCAGCGGCGCTCCGTTCACCAGCGGGAACAGTATCACCGCCACGAGGAGGATCAGCGCCTCGCCCAGGTTCGTCGGCAGTACGAAGGCGAGCGCCTTGATCAGATTGTCGTAGACCCTTCGCCCCTCTTCCACGGCGGCGCGGATGCTCGCGAAGTTGTCGTCCGTCAACACGATATCGGCCGCCTCCTTCGCCGCCGCCGTACCCGTGATGCCCATGGCCACGCCGATGTTCGCCTGCTTCAGCGCCGGCGCGTCGTTCACGCCGTCGCCCGTCATGGCCACGACGCTCCCGCTCGCCTGGAGCGCGCGCACCAGCCGCAGCTTGTGCTCCGGCGACACCCGCGCGAACACATTCACCTCGCGCAACGCCGTCACCAGCGCCTCGTCCGACAGCGCGTCGAGCGCTTGCCCCGTGAGCACTGCGCCCTCGGGCGGTAGGAGCCCCAGCTCCACGCCGATGGCCTTCGCGGTCGCGTGGTGATCGCCGGTGATCATCTTGACCACGATCCGGGCCTCCTGACACGCCATCACCGCCTCGATGGCCTCGGGCCGCGGGGGATCGATCATCCCCTCGAGCCCGAGCAGTGAGAGCCCGCCGGCCACGTCGCCCGGCGCCAGCGCCTCGAGCCGCTGCTCCGGTGTGCGAGCCGCCACGGCCAGCACCCGTAGCCCGCGTTCCGCCAGCGCCTCCACCTGCGAGAGCAGTGCGGCGCGGTCAATCGGCGTAGTGTCTGCGAGCTCTGTGCACCGCGCGAGCACCACCTCCGGCGCGCCCTTCAGCACGATGAGCTGCGCGCTGTCGGGCGTGTCGTGCAGCGTGGCCATGTACTTGTGCTCCGACTCGAACGGGATCGCGTCACGGCGCGGGTAGGCGCGGCGCAGCGCCTCGATCTCAAGGCCCAGCTTCGCCGCGGCGACCACGAGCGCCCCTTCCGTCGGATCGCCCGCGATGCCGTACCGCCCGTCATGCGCCAGAAGGCTCGCGTCGCTGCATAGCGCGCCCGCGCGCAGAAGCGCCAGCACGTCCGCGGGCGCGGCGCGCGCGGCCTCGCCCTCGTGCGAGAGCTCTCCGTGCGGCGCGTAGCCGATGCCCGACAGCAGGTAGAGGCCCGAGGGTGCCCACAGCCGTTGCACCGTCATCTCGTTGCGGGTCAACGTGCCCGTCTTGTCGCTGCAAACGACGCTGGTCGAGCCGAGCGTCTCCACCGCGGGCAGCTTGCGGATCACGGCGCGCCGCCGCGCCATCCGCTGTACGCCGACGGCCAGCGCGATGGTGATGATCGCCGGCAGCCCCTCCGGGATCGCGGCCACCGCCAGCGAAATGCCGGCCACGAGCGCGTCGACCACCGCGTAACCGCGCAGGATCGCGATGACCAGGATGACGGCGGTCACCGCGCCAATCCACGCGGTCAGCATGCTGGCCACACGCGCCATCGAGCGCGTCAGTGGCGTCGACAGCTCCGTCGCCTCGCGCAGCATCGACGAGATGCGCCCGAAGCTCCGTCGCGAGTCCCGTCGCCACCACCACGGCTGTCGCCGTGCCCGTCGCGATCAGCGTCCCGCCGAAGACCATGCCCCGCTGGTCCGCCACGCTCGTGGCGCCGGGCATGGGCTCCACGTGCTTGGACACGGGCACCGACTCGCCGGTCAGGGCGGCCTCTTCCACATGCAGGTTCTTTACGGAGAGCAGCCGCATGTCGGCGGGCACCTTGTCACCCGCCCTCAGCAGCACCACGTCGCCGGGCACGAGCCGGCGGCGTTCACCACGATCGGCTCGCCGTCGCGCAGCACCGTCGCGCTTTCGGGCACCAGCTCGATCAGCGCCTCGATCGCCCGCTCGGCGCGGTACTCTTGCAGAAAGCCGATCAGCGTGTTGAGCACCACGACGCCCAGCACCACCGCACCGTCCGTGAGCTTGCCGAGCGCGGTGGCCAGGGTCCCGGACGCAATCAAGACGTAGATGAGGGGGCTCTTAATCTGGCGCCAGATGAGCGCGAGCGGCC
The DNA here is from genome assembly GCA_963827955.1 of uncultured delta proteobacterium. Lineage (GTDB taxonomy): Bacteria > Myxococcota_A > Polyangia > Polyangiales > Polyangiaceae > CAWHDJ01. The sequence continues at coordinate 156,557 of CAWHDJ010000023.1, forward strand.
CCTCGCGGCTCGCGCGCGGCAGGACGTTCGGCCCGTGGCGCGAGAGGCGCGCGGCGGCCTCGACCGAGGACAGGCCAGACGGCGAGCTCGAGAGCTGCGCGAGCACCACCTCTCCGGGCAGGTCGTGATAGCTCGCCGGCTTAGTCTCCACCACACCTTGCTCGGCCATGCCTCGTTCCGTCCAAGCGGCGCGCGACTTCGCTTGGGCTCCCCCTGCGGTTCGTGGGGCCCGCCTCCGAAGATGGCCATGCGCGACAGCGGCGGCGAACTGCGACGATCGGATCGAGCTGGGCCGTGGTGCCACCGTGGCCCGGGCATCGAAGCTCGCACCGTGCGAGCGCGCTCGAGCTCGGGGGCGACGGTGGAGAGGGCCCCGTCGTAAGCAACGAGAGCATGCGCCTGGGTGATGGATTGCGGCCGCTTGTATCGCGCACGCAAGGTGGAGCGATGGAGCAAGCGCGCACGCGCGGTGGTCCGGTTGCCAGCGGTGGGGTCTCGCATGCGACGCGCGTGCGCCAAGCAACCGTTGTCTCCGAATCCGACCCGGCGCTGCGCCAAAAGGCGCCGTGGCTTGGTCATCGAAGCTCGCACGGCGAACTCATCCGGCGTGAGCCCGTCGCGAGGGCCGTGAGATCGGGCGTGTTCGGCTTCGCGGAGCGAGCGGCAGAACGCGACGATTCTTGTTCGCCAACCTTCCCGATTTCGATGTCTGCTTTTCGCCTGGCGCCCACGCTCCAACCCACTACTCGACCCGGCGTGATGACGCGTCGCCACGCCCTTGGTGCCCTCGTGTAGACGGCCACCACGATCCGGGGAAAGTGGAGGCGTACTCGGCTACAGCGACGTCACTGCCGCGCGCAGGCGCACGCAAGTGATTGATCCCAGGGCAGTCGGCGCCGCGCGTGACGGATCACGGTTGACAATCAACCGGCCTATGTGCGTGCCACCCGCCCGCTCGCGTAGCCCGCCAATCTGGCCGCGCGCAGGGCGGGTCAAGGGCACCGCCGCGAAGCGGGCACCATCGAGCGACCCAAGTTGCTCGGTCAGCCACACGCTGCGCGATCCGACGAACCGCCGCGCCAACGGTTCGTCGATCGCCCTCGCCGTCCTCCGCACCCAGGGCGAAGGCGAGGAGCCGGTCGTGACGGGGCAGCCCGAGCGCGATCCGAAGGAGCCGCCGACGGCCGAGACGAAGCGCGAGGAGCACGCGGCGACGGCCACGCGACGGCCGGTGCACCGGCCGCTCAAGATGCGGGTAGCGAAGATCTACACGCCGTTCCAGCGGGCCGAGATCCTTTGGACCGGGATCTCGCGTCCCTGGTGGAAGAAGCGCCTTCTCGCGATCGGCATGTGCATCGTCCTGCCAGTCGCGGTGGCTCTCCTCGCGTCCCTGGGCCCCAGACTCCAAGGCGCGATGGACTGGTTCGGGCGGTGGCTCCCGCCGCTGCGGGCGACGGGAGCCCCAACCTCGGCGAGCCGCCTTCTCCGCTTCTGCGTCAGCGCGGGGAACGTCCTCGCGTACGTTTGTGCCCTGTACCGGGTCGGCGTCCCGCCTCGGGCGCGGCGTGGCGTGCCGCGCCCGTCGCGGCGCATGAGCATCGGCTGCCCACGCAGAGGCCGGAGCAGCACTCCGCGCCCGGAGCGCAGGCCGTCTTCTCGACGGAGCAGCACGCGCCGCCGGGCCTCACGGCTTCACGGCAGGGCGCCAGGTCCCTCGTGTTACCCGTGAGGTGCAGCAGGCGCCCGCCTGGCAGGTCTGGCTGGGCGTGCAGCGTGCCCGCGGTCCAGGGATTGCACTGGGTCGCGTTCATGGAAACCCGAGAGCTCTACAAGCAGAAGTTCGAGGCGCAGATTCACGAGTGGGGCGCCAGGCTCGAAGCGCTCGGCGCCCACGTAGACAAGCTGACGGCCGAGGCCAAGCTCGAAGCGAAGCCCTGCCTCGACGCCCTTCACGGCAAGCTCGAGGACGCAAAGGTCAGGCTCCAGGCGATCGCCACGACCACCGACGACCGGTGGGACGACGTGAAGAAGAGCACCGACCACGCCTGGAACGACGTCAAGGCGGCCTTCCAGGGCGCCTACGACGCCCTCAAGCCCGGCGACCCTGGGAAGAAGCCGAGCTGACCATGCCGAGCTGGTTCACCGCATGGTTCGGCTACCGGCTGGGCGCGAAGGCGGCGAGCACCCTCTTCGGCGAGGACAGGCCCGACCAGGGAGAGGCGGCGCGAGGGCAGGTTCGCACGCAGACCGAAGAGGAGATCCGCGCCGACGAGAAGCGCTTCGACGAGGACGAGAAGCGGCTCGACGCCGCGGACGCTGCCGCGAAGAGGGCACGAAGCGCCCGATGATGGCCGTTTGGTGCGCGTGCGCCGCGAGGCGTGCGCGCGCCGGAGGTCGAGCGTCCGGTCGCTCGCGGCACGTAACTGCACGGGGCGGCCAGCTTTGCGGCCGCGGAGGGAGACGATCATGCACGGCTTTCGGTTTGGCAGGATCTTCGGCATCGACATCCGGATCGACTGGAGCTGGCTCTTCATCGTCGTGCTGCTGACGTGGAACCTGTCCGCCGTCTTCTCGGCGTGGCACCCGGGATGGCCGATCTACGGGTCGATCGGCGTCGCGCTCACCGCGTCCCTCCTGTTCTTCGGGTGCATCCTCCTGCACGAGCTGGCGCACTCGGCGGTGGCGAAGCGCTTCGGGGTGCGCGTCCGCAGCATCACGCTCTTCCTCTTCGGCGGCGTCTCGAACATCGAGCGGGAGCCGCCGTCGCCGAACGCGGCAGCTCCTCACGGCGATCGTCGGGCCGATCACGAGCATCCTCCTCGGGGTCGGGTTCCTCGTCGCTGCGTTCCTGACCACCGACTTCTCGCTGGGTGACTCCGGGACGGCTTGGGCCGGGTTCGCACGGCTCAGCCTGCTCGAGACCCTCTTCGTGTGGCTCGGCCCGATCAACCTCCTCATCGGGGTCTTCAACCTGATCCCGGCGTTCCCGCTGGACGGCGGACGCGTGCTGCGATCGATCCTCTGGGCTCTCTCCGGCGACCTGCGGGTGTCCACGCGTCGCGCCTCGTTCATCGGGCAGATGTTCGGGTGGCTCTTTATCGTGATGGGGATCGCGATGTTCTTCGGGATGCACGTGCCGTTCTTCGGGTCAGGGCCCGTCAGCGGGCTGTGGCTCGCGTTCATCGGCTGGTTCCTGCGGAGCGCGGCGCTTCAGGCGTACTCTCGGCTCGCCATCGACGAGGCCCTCGACGGTCACGTCGTCTCCGAGGTCATGCGACGAGGCGCGCCGGTGGTCTCGCCCGAGCTTCCGCTCACGACGCTCGTGCACGACTACTTCGTACGGTCCGACGAGCGCGCCCTGCCCGTGCTGCGCGACGACGTGCTCGTCGGCGTCATCTCGAATCTCGGACGTGCGCGCGGTGCCGCCCGCCGAGTGGGGAGCGACCACCGTGGCAGCCGTCATGCAACCCTGGGCGTCCGTGACGACCGCGACGCCGGAGGAGCCTCTCGCCGAAGCGCTCCAGCAGCTCGCGCAGCGTGACGTCAATCAGCTCCCGGTGCTCGAGGACGGCCGGCTGGTCGGCATGCTCCAGCGGCGCGACGTCGCGCGGTGGATGGAGCTCGCGTGGGGGCCAATCGACGGGACGGGGCGGCGCGCGTCGAAACCCTCCCTCGGCGCCGGGGAGCCGCACGCCCGGTCGACCTGAGCACCCCTTCGTCACCAGCGGATCGTCCAGGCTAAATTTAGCCGCGCGACTTCCGGGGCGACGTTCACGCTCGTCGATCAAGATCCCCTTGTCTCCGCGCGCCGCCCCGTCGTCTCGGCCGCATAGGTCCGCAGCGTCGAGATCGCCAGCGCCATCAACAGCGGCCCGATCAGGAGCCCGATCAGCCCGAACGCCTCCACCCCCCCGAGCAGCGCGGCGAACGTGAAGAGCGCCGGCATGCTCCCGCCCCTGCCCACGAGCCGCGGGCGGATCACGTAGTCGGAGACCCCCACCACCACCAGCGCTCCCCACGCGAGCCCGAGGATTCCCCTGCCGATGTGGTGCGTGAGGATCAGGTACACGCCCGCCGGCACCCAGACGAGCATTGTGCCGATCGCGGGGATCAGCGAGGCCACCGCCGTCGCGGCGCCGAGGAACGCCGCCTCGGGCATCCCCGTGATGAAATAGCCGATCGCCGCGAGGAGCCCCTGCGCGATTCCGGTGAGCACGGCGCCGAGGAGCGTCGTCCGCCCGACGACCCGGAGCTGGTCGAGCAGCGCGCGGGTGTGGCGTGGGTGCAGCGGGAGCATGTCTTCCGCGCGGCGCGCGAGCGAGGTCCAGTGCCGAAGGACGAAGTAGGTGGTCATCAACACGAAGAAGAGGTCGAGCACAGCGCCGAAGCTGGCCGAGGCGACGAGCGCCGCGATGCCGGCGGCGCGTTCGGCGAGCTCGGCTGCGGCAGCGTGCAGCCGGGCGGTAATATCGTCGGCGCGTAGCCCGAGCGGTTCGAGGCGCTGGGCCCACTCGACGATGCGCTCACGGGCCGGGGCCCCGGGGGAGAGCGCGGCGATGAGCGCCTCCGCCAGCACCACGCCCCGGCCCACGAGCAGCGACGAGATTCCGGCCAGCACCGCGACAATCACGATCGAAGAGAGACCGAGCGCGCTCGCCGCCGCCGCCGCGGGCCGGCGCCCGCGCGCCCGCATCCACTCGTAGAACGGCTGCATCGTGAAGGCGTTGAGCGTGCCAAGGAGGATGCCGATCCCCACCGGGCGGCTGATCCACGCGATCACCGCGACCGCGACAATCGCCAGCACCGCGAGCGCCCGTCGCTCCCGCGCGGGCTCCGGAGGGGTTGCCGGCAGGACCGTGGTGGGAGGTGGCTCCGGCGTGCGCATTTCCGACGCCGGGGGCGACCCCGAAGCGTCGGGCGGGAGGGGTCCGGCCATCACGCCGGCCTCCGCGGTTCCAGGCGAGGTCCAATCTTCGCGGAGGAGGAGGACGCGCTCTCCTGCCCGGTGTCGGGGCTACGCGCGTTGGAGGACTGGCGCTCGGGTCTCCGAGCGGGCCGCGGTGTCATGATGGCGTTCAGGGTTGCCTCGCCGCCCCGTCAGGCCCTTCTGGCCTGCTGGCCGAGGACACCGGGGCGATCCGTCGAGGAGGGCCGCCCCGCCGTCAAGCCTCCGCGGTGGCGCGCCCGAGTGTCATGGCTGCCAGCCTCGTCACGGCGGATTTCGCGTCCCTCAATCGCGGGCGGACGCAAGGCTTGCACGCGGGCTGCCACACGACGAGCGTCGGCCGCGGCCTCCGGTGGCATGAAGCGTGCGTATGGGCAGCTCATGAGCCCCCATCATCAGGCCGCCGTGTGGATCGATCACCACGAAGCCCGCATCTTCCACGTTCACGCCGGGGCGTTCGACGAGACGGCGCTTCGTGCGCCGCGCGCCCACGTCCATCGCCACGAGAAGGGTCCGACGGAAGAGCACCATCACCCCGACGACCTGCGCCGGTTCTTCCGCGATGTCGTGCAGGCGCTCGGCGAGGCCGACACGATCCTCGTCGTCGGGCCGTCGACGGCGAAGCTCCAGCTCATCGGGTACCTGCACGAGCACGAGCGCGCGCTCGTACCGAGAGTCGTGGGGCTCGAGACCGTCGATCATCCGACGGATGGACAGCTCCTCGCCTACGTGAAGCGGTACTTCGGGAGCAGCGACTCGGCGGCGCCATGACGGCCGCTCGCCCGCGGGCAGCGGAGCGGATCACCTCGCCGGAAGCACCGCCCTCGACCGGGCCGCCTCAGCTCTCACCGCATCGCCTGGCGTTCCTGAGCGACGGGGTCTTCGCGATCGCGATGACGCTGCTCGTCCTGGCGATCGAGGTGCCGTCGTCGGGCATCGTGGGCGCCCCCGACGTTCCGCGCCTCCTCTTCGAGCTGTGGCCGAAGTTCCTCAGCTATGTCGTCAGCTTCATCGTGCTGGGCGTCTACTGGGAGGGGCATCACGGCCAGTTCCACTTCATCCAGCGGGCGGATCCGATCCTCATCTGGCTGAACATGCTCTTTCTCATGCTGATCGCGGCCGTGCCGTTCTCGGCGACGCTCCTCGCACGTTACGGGATCCAGCGAACCGTCGTGCTCTTCTACGGCGCGCACCTCGTCGCGGTCGGCGCCGCGCAGCTCGTGATGTGGACCTACGCCACGCGGGCAGGGCGCCTCGTGCGCGCGGAGCTCGCGCCCGAGGCAGTCCGCCGGGAGACCTGGCGCGTGCTAACCACGCCGTCGATCTACCTGATCGCCATGTTGCTCTCGCTCGTGAGCACAATCCTGAGCATCGTCCTCTTCGTGACCGCGCCGCTGTTCTACATCGCGCCGAGCCTCGTACGTGGATGGACTCGAGCGAACACCGTCGAAAGATGAGCCCGGCATCGCGCGCCGCGACGCCACGACGAGTTCGCGATGGACATCGCGCGCAAAGTCGCTAGCGTCGCGGGACGTTATCTCTAGCCTCTTCTGGGCGGGAGGTAGCGGCGGAGGCGACAGCGCGCTCCGCGCACCTCGAGAGGGGGCACCGATGGTCGGATCGGGCAGGCGAGCGCTGGTCGTGGTGGGCGCATCCGCCGGCGGTATCGGGTCCGCGTCGCATCTGCTGGGCTCGCTCGGCGCCAAGTTCCCGCTGCCCATCGTCGTCGCCCAGCACCTCGATCCGACGCACCCGAGCCACCTCGTGGAGGTGCTCGCCCGCCGCTCCGCGCTCCCCGTCCGCCTGCTCGAGCCGGGGGGACCGCTCGAGCCCGGTGTCGTTTACGTCGTGCCCCCCGGCCACGACGCTGACGTCGCGGGCGACGTCGTGGCGCTCACGCCGCGCGAGCGCCCCGGCCCGACCCCGTCAATCGACCGCCTGCTCCGTAGCGCCGCGACGGCGTACGGTGAGGGCCTGATCGCCGTGATCCTGAGCGGCGCGGGCACCGACGGCGCCGAGGGCGCGGCCGAGGTGAGCAAGCAGGGCGGCACCGTCCTCGTCGAGGACCCGTCGACCGCGAGCTACCCGTCCATGCCCGCCGCCGTCCCCCCGGCGCTGGTCGACGCCGCCGCCTCGGCCGAGCGCCTAGGGCCTCTCCTCGAGCGCGTCGCGGCCGAGCCTGTCGTGCGCGGCGAAGACGAGCGCGCGCTCGCAGGCATCCTCCAGCGTGTGCGGGAGCGGAGCGGGGTCGACTTCAGCGCCTACAAGACGCCGACGCTCCAGCGGCGCGTACGGCAGCGCGTCGTGGCCACGGGCGCGGACGGGCTCGAGGGCTATGCACGCTACCTCGACGAGCACATGGAGGAGGAGGCCAAGCTCATCGATTGCTTCCTGATCAAGGTGACCGAATTCATGCGGGATCCGGATTTTTTCGCGACGCTCGGCGATGGCATCCTCCCCGAGCTCGTCGCCCGCGCCGCCGCCCGGGGCGACGAACTGCGGGTCTGGTCGGCCGGCTGCGCGACGGGGGAGGAGGCGTACTCGATCGTGATCCTCCTCGCCAATCTCCTCGGCGAGGCGCTGGACACCGCGCGCGTCCGGGTCTTCGCGACGGACATCGACGCGGAGGCGATCGCGAAGGCCCGGCAGGGCGTCTATGCCGCCTCGGCGCTCGCGGGCCTCTCGGAGGAGCGCGTGGCGAAGTACTTCTTGAGGCTCCCGGACGGCCGTTACCAGGTCAAGAAGCGGCTCCGGTCCTGCATCGTGTTCGGCGAGCACGACCTCGCCCAGCGGGCCCCGTTCCCGCGCATCAATCTCGTCGTCTGCCGCAACGTGCTCATCTACTTCAACCCCGAGCTCCAGCGGCGCGTGCTCCAGCTCTTCGCCTTCGCGCTTCGCGAGGGGGGGATCCTCGCGCTGGGCAGGGCCGAGACGGCGAGCCCGCTCGGCGAGATCTTCGTCCCCGACGAGCGCTGCCCCAAGGTCTACGTGCGGCGCGGGGGCCGGACCACGATCCCGAACCTGCGGCCGCCGCAGATCCCGCCGCGGACGAGCCTGGCGCGCGTGAGCGCGACAAGGCCCGCACCCTCCGCGCCCGGCCCCATCGCCGAGGCGCTGCCTCCTCCGCGCGCGCCGTTCGAGTCGGTGCTCTCCAGCTTGCCGCTCGGTGTGGTGGTCATCGACCGCCACTACGACATCCTCGAGAATCAACCTCGCGGCGAGGCGCCTCCTGGCCATCCGCACGCCGGCGCTGGGGGAGGATCTCGTTCACTTGGCGCACATCGTCCCGCACCGCCAGCTCCTCGATCTCGTCGAGGGCGCGTTTCACGGCACCTCCCCGGCCGCCGTCGACGTGCGGGTGGACCCGGAGGAGCCCGGACCGCCGCGCTACCTCCAGCTCGCCTGCTTTCCCCAGCACCTCGAGGCGCGGGCGGCGACCAACGAGTACGCCCTGGTGCTGGTGACGGACGTCACCACGTCCCAGAGCCGCTTCCTGGAGATCGAGGGGATGGCCGCGCGCCAGAGCGCCGAGAGGGCCGAGCTCGCCCGCGCGATGGCCGAAACCCAGCTCACGCTCACGCACACGACGGAAGAGAACCGGAAGCTTGCCGCCACCGTCGACGAGCTCCGGGCCGCGGGCGACGCGGCCGACACGGCGAAGCGGGAGGGCGAGGCGGCCCTCGAGCGGCTCGGCGAGACGAACCGCCGCCTCACCGCCGCGAACGACGAGCTGGCCGCGACGATCGAGCGAGTCCGCAGCGCGAACGAGGACCTGCTCCTCCGCGCCGAGGAGGCGCAGGCGGCGCACGAGGAGGTGGAGACGCTGAACGAGGAGTTCCAGGCGTCCAACGAGGAGCTGGAGGCCCTGAACGAGGAGCTCCAGTCCACGGTCGAGGAGCTCACCACGACGAACTCCGAGCTCGAGTCGCGCTCCCACGACAAACGCGGAGCTGGCCAAGACCACGCAGGCGGAGCGCGAGAAGCTCGCGGCCACGCTCCTCAGCGTGGGCGACGCGCTGCTCGCGGTCGACGCCTCGGGCAAGCCGCTCTTCCAGAACCGGGCGTACACCGAGACGATCGGCGACGGCGCCCGGCTCCGCGACGCGGACGGCGCGCCGCTCCTGCCCAATCGGACCCCAGGGGCGCGCGTGGCGAAGGGCGAGGCGTTCCGGGCCGAGCTCACGATGGGGGCGCCGGACGGGCTCGTGCGCTACTTCGAGGCGTGCGGCAACCCAATCCAGGGGCCCAACGGCCACGCGGGCGGGGTGGTGACCATCCGCGACATCACGGACCGGAGCGTCCGCGCGTTGCAGGACCGCTTTCTAGCCATGGCCAGCCACGAGCTCCGCACGCCGCTTGTCCCGCTCACCGGCTACCTCGACATGCTGGGCAAGCTCCTCGACGCGGGGGCGGATCCGCGCGCGCGCCGCTACGCCTCCCAGGCGCGGCGTGAGGTGGCGCGCCTCACGAGCCTGGTCGGCAACCTGGTCGACGTCGTGCGGCTCCAGACGGGCAAGCTCACGCTCAGGCAGGAGCCCGTGGACCTCCGGGCCGTCGTCACCCGCGCGGCCGAGGTGGCCCGCTCCCTCGCCGGCACCATCGAGATCCGCGAGGCGGCTGGCGCGCCGGTCGAGGTGCGCGGCGACGCGGCGCGCCTCGAGCAGGTCGTCATCAACCTCCTGGTCAACGCAATCAAGCACGCCTCCGGCACGCCGCGCATCGACGTCGGGGTCCGGCGCGACGAGAGCGGCAAGGGGGACGCCGTGATCGTGGTCGAGGACTACGGCGCCGGTATCCCGGCGGCGGAGCTGCCGCACATCTTCGGGAGCTTCTACCAGGTGGAGCACTTGGAACGCCCGGCGCGCGGAGGGATGGGGCTCGGGCTCTTCATCGCCAAGGAAATCGTCGACGCCCACGGCGGCGCCATCTCCGTCGAGAGCGAGGTCGGCAAGGGGACGCGGTTCACGGTGCGCCTGCCGGTCGATCCCGGGGCGGCGCGCAGCGCAGAGAAGGCGTCCGAGCCCGCCCCGGAGGCACAGCCGGAGGGCACGTGAGCGCGAAGGGAGCGAGCATGACGGGCGAGACCATCCTGGTGGCCGAGGACGATCGGAAGCTCGAGCGAGATGCTGAAGGAGCTGCTCGAGCTGAGCGAATACACCGTCGAGGTCGTCGAGACCGCGAGGGAGGTCGTGGCCGCCCTCCGCGCGCGCGCCTACGCGGCGGTGCTGCTCAATCTCACGCTGCCGGGGATGACGCGCGAGGCGCTCGTCGAGGCGCTGCGCGGCCTGCCGGCCCCCTCGCCGCTCATCGTCTTCTCGGCCCGCCCCGCGCCGGAGGTCCGCGAGATCGCCGACCGCCTCCACGCCGCCGCCGTGCTCCCGAAGCCGAGCAACATCGACGTGATGCTCGCGACCGTCGAGCGCGTCGCGCGCCACGCGGCGTAGCCTGGCGGTTACCTCGTGAGGCAGGGTGCACGGCGGTGCGCGACGGCGTACGCACGCGTCGTTGCGAGCTCGAAGCGCGCACCGAAGCGAGGGGCGAGGCGCTGGATCGCCACCTCCGCCGCCTTGCGCTCGACCAGCAGGTAGCGGTACACCGCGGGCTCGGGGCGACGAACGGCGCGGTACCCGGGGGGCACTGACGCCGCTCCGTTCGCGCGCAATGCAGAGCTGATCCTGAATCATCCGGAAGGTGACGCGAACGCTCGCGATCTCGCGATCGGGGATCACGACGACGCGCTCGGCCTTCGCGCGCATCGCGACGCACCAGGCGGCGACGTCGGCGCTATGCGGGCCGAGGTCGAACATCATCCACAGCGCCTGGAAGACATCGAACGAGCACAGCACCAGCTCGTCCGTGAAGAAGAACGCGATGGTTGACCCCAAGGTCCGGTCCTGGAGCGACGTGAGGGCGAATGCCTCGCCACGCATGGGACGTGTTTTAGCAGGGAACCGGAATCCGGCCCGAGACCCACAGCGCCTCGGCGTGCTCGCTCGCCGAGATCGGTCCATAGGGTCGTCGGGCGCCACATTTCGCCTCGAGCCCGTACGCCTTGGCGTACGCGATGAACGTCGCCAGGCTCACGAGCTTCGGCGGCGGCTTCCCGGTGGGTCAGTCGAAGGCCGCTAAAGCTCACAAGGCCCGGCCGCCGGCGCGGCAGGCTGGGGCATTGCTCCGGCTGGTGCAGCACGCTTGGCCTCGTCCGGTCTCGGGCCCGCGTCATCGGTCCGACCATACGTGCGGGCGCGCTGGGCATGCTCGCCCTTGACCTCTCGGCCGAGGAAGCCGAATCGGTGATCACCCACGCGCTCGCCAACGGGATCCTTGATGTGGAAGGCGAAGCGCTCTGCGCCGGCCCGGAGGCTCCCGTGCCTGGATCCATCGGCGGACGACGGTAAAGAGAGACATCGCGTCGTGAGGCGCACGATCGGACCGCCGCCCCTACGCTGACGTTGGCGCCACCTCGTCGGGCGTGTCCGGGATCCGTGTTGCGGGGGCTGCCCGCCAATCTGGCCGCGCGCAGGCCGGATCAAGGGCACCGCCGCGAAGCGGGCGGCGCAGCCGACCATTGACGCGCCCGAGCACGGCATCGACGCTCGGCGGAGCGAGCAAGGGGCGCCTCGTCCGGCCCGCCCACCCGCGCGGGAGTACGCCTCCGGTTTACCCGGATCTGCGTGGCCGTCTACACCCTCGGCTCGCTCGCGCTCGTCCCGTGCGGCAGTCGCAGCGATGTGCGCCCACCCGGACCTCTTCGCATTGTCATGAAATACCAACCACTCGGCGACTCACAAGCCTTCCGTCGCTTCCTCGGCGCCTTCGAGCGTGAGCACCGCGGCGTCGTCGTCGAGACGGAGTTCTTGCCCAACGCCCCCGGCGCGGTCCAGCAGTACTTGCTCACCTCGCTCGAGGGCGGGGCGAACGACTTCGACGTCTTCGTCGCCGACGTGGTGCTCGTCGCCGAGATGGCGCACGCTGGCTGGATCGCCGAGATCAGCGACGCCTTCCCAGCCGACCGGATCCGCAGGGACTTCCTCCCCGGCCCGGCGAGCGTGGTGCTGGCGCGGGGGGGCACCTTCGCCGTCCCCTGGTACGCGGACGTCGGCGTCTTCTACTACCGCACCAACCTCGTCCCCCACGCGCCGCGGACGTTTGCGGAGCTGGTCTCGCAGGCGCGGGCCGTCGCGCGGCAGCGCAGCGTGCACGGCTACGTCTGGCAGGGTCTGCAGTCGGAGGCACTCGTGTGCAACGCCTTCGAGATGATCTGGGGCTTCGGAGGCGCGCCCTCCAGTCCGGACAACGTGACGCTGGACACCCCCCGCGCGCGGGACGCGCTCGAGCTGATGCGCACGCTCCTCGTGAGCGGGATCTCGCCGCCCTCGGTGACCTCAATGGCCGAGGAGGAGGCGCGGCGCGTCTTCCAGGCGGGCGCGGCGGTGTTCATGCGCAACTGGCCCTACGCCTTCGCGCTGCTCCACGGCCCCGGCTCCCCCGTGCGCGGGCAAGTCGGCCTCGCGCCCCTGCCGACCCTGGACGGTCGGCCGGGGCACGGCGCGCTCGGCGGCTACCAGCTCGTGCTCAACGCGCGGACGCCGACATGGAAGCGGGAGGCCGCGCTTGCGCTCATCTCCCACCTCACGTCGCCCGAGGCGAACCTCCTGCTCGCCGTCGAGTACGGCCGCCTGCCGGCGCGCAGGCGGAGCTACGAGGACCCGCGTCTCGTCGCCAACGCGCCCACAATCGCTGCGCTCCTGCCCGCGGTGGAGCGCGCACTCCCGCGCCCGGTCACCCCGTACTACCCGCTCTTTGCCGACACCCTCGCGGCGGAGTTCTCCGCGGCAATCACCGGCGTCCGCCCACCGTCCGCAGCGCTCGCCCGCGCGCAGGCGGAGGTGGCGCACCTGCTGCGGGAGGTTGCCCGATGAGCGCGCGCGGGCCGACCAAGAACACGCCAGCAACGAACACCGGCCTCGGCGCGGGCCAATCGCGAGCAGGCGCGAGCGGTTCGGCGGGTACCAGCTCGCGGCGCCCTCCGCGGCGCTCCTCCTCAGGTCGCGCGCAGCATGCGCTGCCTCCAGACGGCATCGTACCGTGGCTTGGCGCTCGACTCCGCCAGGACGCCGAGCAGGAAGGCGAAGGACCGGCTCGTCTCGAACGAACGGTGGGAGAAGTAGCGGTGGTAGCCGGCCGTGACGCCGAACATGCGCGTAAAGTCGAGCGCGGCGGCGAGCGCGAGCCCGGACTAAGAGAATCCCGTCCAGAGGACGCCGACGACGGCGGCAACATGGACGAGGAGGAAGGGTGACGAGCGCAACCACTGGATGCGGTCGTCGAGGTGGACGGCTCTCATGCCCAGACGACGTAGGCGTCACACTCCACGATCGTGTCATGAGGCGACCATTTCGCCACCGCAAGCGCGGCCCCGACCGCCGGATTGCCAGCATCCGTGGAGCGCTTCGTGCGCTTGCTCGATGCCCTCGTCGACGCGCTCCGCATCGGCCGGCGGCTCGTCCGCTGCCGCCGGGCGCGCCCAGGCGAACCCAGCGCGCTGCGAGTGCGGGCTCGTCTTCGGCCGAGGCGCAGCGAGCGCGCTAGAGTCCGCGGGTGGCTACTGAAAGGGGCGCACAGCGCATCTTCCTGGGGCTCCTCGCGCTCTCCATCGGGCTGCTCGTAGTGCTCGTCTCGCCCTTCGCCAAGGCGTTCTTCCTGGCCTCGGTGCTCGCCGGAGCCATCCACGGCCTACAGCGGCGGCTGACGCATCGGCTCCGGGGGCACGGCGCGCTCGCGGCTGGCGTCCTCTGTTTCGGTGTCGTCCTGATCCTGGTCCTGCCGCTCGCCGGGCTCACGACCTTCATCGTGGCCAAGGTGATCGAACGGGGTCGACTACCTCGGCGAGACCCTGCGGCGCGAAGGTGTGGAGGGCCTCGTGAGCCGCGTCCCGGGGCCACTGCAGGGGCTTGCCGAGCGGGGGATCGCGTGGCTCGAGATCGAGGGGCGGGGGCTCTCGGCGGCCTTGCAGGCGCAGGTCAGCGCACGGGGCGCTGCGGCGGCGCAGGCGGCGACGGGAGCGGTGGCGAAGGCGGGATCGCTGCTCTTCCAGCTCGTGATGATGTTGATCGCCCTCTTCTTTTTCCTTCTCGATGGGCGGCGGCTCGTCGACTGGCTGGAGAGCGTATCTCCGCTCAAGCGCGGGCAGACGGGGGAGATCCTGCGCGAGTTCCGGCACGTCTCCGGCGCGGTGCTGACCTCGTCGCTGGTCACGGCGGGTGTGCAGACGGCCGCGGCCACGGTGGGGTATTTGATCGCGCGGGTACCGGCGCCGCTCTTCTTCGTGACGGTGACGTTCCTCCTCGCGTTGATTCCGGCGATCGGCGCCGCGGTCGTCTGCCTCGCCGCCGCGCTGCTCCTCCTCGTCATCGGGCACCCCTGGTACGCCCTGTTCCTCACCATCTGGGGGCTCGTGGTGGTGGGGCTCTCGGACAACATCGTCAAGCCGATCCTCGTGAAGCGCGGCATGCACGTGCACGGGGGCGTCGTGTTCTTCGCGCTGCTCGGCGGACTGGCCGTCTTCGGCGTCGTCGGGCTGCTGCTCGGGCCGCTGATCGTGAGCTTCTTCCTGGCGCTCGTGCGGATCTACGAACGCGATTATGGGCGGCCTGCGCCGCGCGCGGGTGATCCGGCGACGCCGCCGGAGCCGCCCGCCGAACCGGCGTGACGCGGCGCCATCGAGCCTCCTCGCGCGCGGCATGGGTCGAGGATCGTCGCCCACACGATTCCACGCCGCGCGGCCACGGCTGCGTGCGGAGCGGCGCGCAGGCGATGTCCTTGGAGCGGTGAGGCCGCCGCGAGCAGGGGCAGCTCCATGCCCTGTGCCCACCGGATCGGCGTCCCCGACCTGTGGATCGACGCCTCTCCGAGCGGCTACCCCAAGAGCGGCCGGCCCGACCGCCCGGGGTTTCGTCAAGGGCCGCTCACGCTCTGCGCCTGGATCGCTGCGGTCGCCGGGGAGGCGGTGCGTGCCCGCGGTGACGCCTTCCCCGCTCGCTTCCACCTCGCCCACCCGAGCACACTACGGCGCTGGGTGCTGATGCGCGACGCCGACCTGATCGTCACCCCGTCGCACCTGCTCGTCGTGCTCGCGTTCATCGAGCGCCGAGCCTGCCTGGCTCCGCCCCCTGCTCCAACGCTTGAATGAGGCCGAGGTCGCCCTGCCGTGGCTCGGCGGGCGCCGCGTCGTGATGGGCTTCGCCGCGAGGGGGCAGCCGCTATCTGCGCTTGTCCATCATCTGCCCATCCGTGATCGGGGCTGAAACTCCGGACGTCCCGGGGTTGCTCCGCGCAGCAGGAGGACCGGATGGCAGCGCGACGGAGCTACACGAAGGAGCAGCGCGAGGCGGTACTGGCGGACGTGCCCACGCTTGGGGTCAACGCGGCGGCGAAGAAGCATGGCGTCCCGCAGACCACCTTGACGAATTGGGGTAAGGCGGCAGGTGTTCAACGAGCGGTGGCGCCCACGGCGTCGTCGGCATCTCGGGCGAAGGCGCGGGCGCGTAAGTTGAAGGAGGGAGCGCGGCCCCGGCGCAGGCTGAAGGAGCCGTTGGTGGAGGAGACGAGGCGCGAGAAGCCTGTGGTGGCGGAGCAGCCCGAGCGCGATCCCAAGGTCCCGCCCGCGGGCGAGACGAGGCGGGAGGAGGCTGTGGAGGCGACGGGGCAACAGCCGGCGCGCCGGACGCTCAAGGTCCGGGTGGCGAAGATCTATACGCCCTCGCAGAAGGCGGAGATCCTCGAGCACGCCGCGGCGCACGGGATCACCGAGGCGAGCAAGAAGTTCGACGTGAGCCGGTACTCGATCTACGGCTGGCAGCGGAAGGTCTCCAACGCTGCGGCGGGCAACGGGCCGTCGCCGACGTCCGGGCCCGCGCCGCAAGAGATCGAGGCGCAGCGCGACAAGGAGATCCTCGACGAGTGGCACCGCCACCCTGGGCTCGGGCCGAGCCAGGTCCGCAACCAGCTCCGCCGCAAGGGGGTGCGGGCGAGCGTCAACACGGTGCGCCGGGTGATGGAGGGGGCGGGGTATCGACCGCCGAAGGTGGAGCGCAAGGTGCACGATCAGCGCTACGAGGCGACGCGGCCGAATCATCTGTGGCACCTCGACTTCGTGCAGCGCAACATCCACCGCGCGAACACCTTCACGCTGATCGTGATCGACGACTTCTCGCGCTACGTCGTCGGCCATGGCGTCGACGAGGGCGGCGAGCGAGCCGACTTCGTGATCGCTGCCTTCGAGGAGGCCGTCGCGCGCCACGGCAGACCCGAGATGGTGATGAGCGACAAGGGCGCCGCCTTCTGGTCGTGGAAGGGCGTCTCGCGCTTCACGGCGCTCTTGACCGAGCTCGGGACCGATCACCTCGAGGCGGAGCACAAGGAGTGGAACGGGAAGGTGGAGGTCTTCAACGCCAACCTCCACAAGGAGCTCTTCGACGCCCACCGCTTCTACGACTTCGCCGAGATGCGGCGTCGTCTCGCGGCGCACCTCCACTGGTACAACCACGCGCGTACGCACCACGCCCTCGGCGGTCTGCTCGTCCCGGCGGACAGGTACTATGGGCGCGTCAACGAGGTCCTCGCGCGCATCGAGGCGGGCGCGGGCCGTGACGCGGGCGACCTGCTCGATCTCCGCGAGCGGTGCCTGGAGCTCTTCAAGGTCACGAGCAAGGGCGGCGTGGCCGAGGTTTGGCTCCTGGGCCAGCGCCTGCTCGAGCTGCCGGCGGGCGCCCCGGCCCTGATCGCGCTCGGCGACGAGGTGGGGAGCTTGCCTCCCCACCTCGGAGCGAGCACCGCGCCGGCGAGGGCGCTCTGGTCACGAACACGGTCGCACCGGCGCGGAGCTGGCGCGACGTGACAAATTTGGCGGTCCACCGAGGAGTTGTGCATGACGGAGTTGCGCAACCGCAAGACTCCCCCTCGACGGACCAATGGTGGCTGTAGCCGACATCGGCGCCGCTGTCTCCCCCGTGCTCGTTGCTGGCGTGCTCCTGCTGGCGCACGAGCACCAGCGCGCCCGCGGGCTGCCCGGTCCGACGGTCGAGCAGATCGTCTCGGCCACGGGCGTCTCGCGTAGCCGCGCCTACGAGGTGAGCGACGACTCCGGCGCGTCCTGCCCTCGTTGCTGCGCCCCGTTGGCCGGCCCCCGTCGCCGCCACGCCAGGTCAACCGCGACGTGGCGTACGAGCTGCGCGGCGCCGTGATGGCCTTCATCCGGGCCCACCCCGGCTGCGTCTCGGAAAAGCCCGAGCGGACCTACTACGGCGACGCCTTCCGCCGCTACGTCCTGGAGCTGCGCGAACAGCACCCCGACGTGGAGCTCGAGCACTTCGCCGAGGCGGTCATGGTCCCGCTGAGCACCTTGAAGGAGTGGCTCGCCGCGGGCGTCGGCAGAGGGCGCCGTGATGGCGTGCCCGAGGGCGACGACGATGCTGACGCGGACGCGCCGGGCACGGTGCAGCCGAGCGCGGAGATCGAGGTGGTGCTCGCGTCGTGGAGGGGATGGAGGGGAAACTTCCGGGACTTCTGCAAGTACCTCCGCGACGAGCAGCGCGTCTCCTTCGGGCCCGCGCTTATCTCGAACATCCTCTCCGCCTACGGCAAGCGCCGGCCGCGACGCCGGCCTGGACGCTCGCCCGACGAGGACGCGCTGCGCAACGCCTTCGCCACCTTCTTCGGCGGCGCGCAGTGGACCGGCGACGGCTCGCCGATCGCCGTCACGCTCAATGGCGAGCGCTTCGTCTTCAACCTCGAGCTGATGGTCGACACGTACAGCGGCGGCTTCGTCGGCATGTCGATCCGCGAGGAGGAGGACAGCGCCGCCGTGACGGAGGCCTTCGCCGACGGCATCACCACAACTCAAGAGGAGCCGCTCGCCCTGCTGCTCGATAACAAACCCTCCAACCACACCAACGAGGTCAGGGCCGCCCTCGGTGACGTGACCATTCCCATCCGCGCGACGACGCAGCGCCCTCAAAATAAGGCGCACGTCGAGGGCGGCTTCGGACTCTTTCGGCAGGCCGTGCCCCCGCTCGACCTGCGCGGCACGACCCCGCGCGCGCTCGCCGCCCAAGTCCTGGGGCTCGTCGCCCAGACCTGGGCGCGCACGCTCAACCACCGGCCGCGCGCCGACCGCGGCGGACGCTCGCGCGTCGAGCTCTACAACGAGCCCGTCAGCGGCGAGCAAATCGACGCCGCTCGCGCCGCGCTCGAGGAGCGGCGCAAGAAGCAGGAGCTGGCACGTAGGACCGCGAGCGCGCGCCAAGACCCTCGCGTCCGCGCGCTTCTCGACGAAGCCTTCCAGCGCCTCGCCCTGCTCGACCCGGAACAACATCTCCGCCTCGGCATCGCGCGCTACCCGCTCGACGTCATCGTCGACGGCCTCGCCATCTTCACCGGCAAGCGCCGCGCCGGCACATTGCCTCCAGGCGCCGACGCCCGCTACCTGCTCGGCATCGTCCGCAACCTCGGCGACGAGCGCGAGGGCGTCGCCATCGCCGAGGAGCTGCTCCGCGCCCGCCTCCACGCCCGCGACCACATGCTCGCGCCGCTCGTCCGCGCACGAGATGCCGCGCGCGACGACACGCCCGACGTCCCTGAGCGCGTGCTCCGCTTCGTTGACCTCGCCCTCGCCGCCGACCGCCGCGTGTTACCGCGCCACGTAGCCGCCGCCGCATAGCCGGCGCCCAATCCCGGTTCACGATGCTCATCTCACCCGCGCCCACGCGTTGATCGGCTCCATGGTGGGCATGGTGGCGAGGCGGTAGCCGGATGCGCTCCCCCGGGGCGACCGGCGAGCCGGGCGTGATGGCCATCGGGTCGCGGCGCTTGTAGAGCGCGGGTCACGGAGGAGAGCGACGGAGAGGGCCGTCCTTGGCCGGGCCTGGCCCCCCTCCGCCGTGCAAGCACAACGTGGTCGTGCCATCCAGAAAACCCGAGTAATTTTAGCAAGTAAGCGTGCCCGATCGGGCCCCGCGGTTACCGCCATACTGCACACCTTCCAGATTGGCAACGCAGCGCGCGCTCGGCCTCCCCTTGCATGCCGCCAATCCGTGCGTTACATACTGAACCACATGGTTCAGTATGTCGAGGCCCGCCTCGATGCCTCGTTCGCCGCGCTCTCGGACGCCACCCGACGCGGCGTTCTGGAGCAGCTCGGGCGTGCAGACGCTTCGATCACGGACCTTGCCGAGAAGTTCCACATGACCCTCACGGGCATGAAGAAGCACGTCGGCGTCTTGGAGCAGGCGGGGCTCGTCACCACGGAGAAGGTCGGGCGCGTGCGGACCTGCAAGCTCGGCCTGCGCCGACTGGAGGAAGAGACGGCATGGATCGAGAGGTACCGCCAGCTCTGGGCCGCACGCTTCGACGAGCTGGACAAGGTTGTCGAGGAACTGAAACGGAAGGAGAAGGTCGATGGACGCAAGAAGAGAGAGTGAGCCCACCGCCATGAAGAACCGCACGACGGTGGAACGGAAGTCCGAGCGTGAGCTCGTCGTCACGCGAACCTTCAACGGCCCGGCGCGCATCGTGTTCGAGGCGTGGACCAAGCCCGAGCTGCTCAAGCGGTGGTGGGCACCGAAGTCGATGGGCATGTCCCTGCTTTCCTGCGAGGCGGATGTTCGTGTCGGGGGCAGGTACCGTTTCGTGTTCGGCCACGATGCCTCGAAGCCCATGGCGTTCTTCGGCAGGTACATCGAAGTGACACCGCACTCGCGCCTCGTCTGGACCAATGAGGAAGGTGACGACGGTGGGCCGTCACCACGGTGACCTTCGAGGAAAAAGGTGGCAAGACGCTGCTGGTCATGCACGAACTCTATCCCTCGAAGGAAGCTCTCGACGAGTGCCATCGCCGGGATGGAGGGTGGGATGCGCGAGACGTTCGAGCAACTGGACGAGCTTCTCGTCACCCTGGGAGCCTCACCGGCGAGCCGGGCGTAATGGCCACCGGGTCGCGGCGCTTGTAGAGCGCGGGTCACGGAGGAGAGAGCGACGGAGAGGGCCGCGCTTTGCCGGGCCAGGCCCCCCTCCGTCGTGCTTCGGGCCTATCGAGCAGACACGGAGCACCGAGAGGTTCGTCGCGAGCGCGCTGGGGATCAAGTCCTGGATGGCGCGGATGCCGACGTGTGCCGAGGCGCGGCCGGCGATGTGCCCGTGCTGTGCGGCGGCGGCACGTCCGGTCGGGGGTCGGCTCGTCATCGTCGGGCACGGCGTGGTCGAGCGGCAGCTTTGCGGCCCTTTGGCGGCGAGGGCAGAGGCGGAGAGCCTCGTGATCCAGGTGCGGCGCTACCGCTGCCGCGCGTGCAAGGCCATCCTGACGGTGGGTCCCCGCGGGCGGGTTCGTAGGCGGTGGTACGGCGCCGGAGCCATCGCCTTGGCGCTCGAAGCGTACGGACGGGGCGAGACCGGCACCTCCATCCGCCGTCGCGTGAGCCCCAGCGCCACCGTCGGCGGGTCGGCGCGCGAGCGTTGGGTGACGCTCGTGCGGTGGATCGACGCGGCGGGCGGCGGACGGCTGTTCGGCGTCTCCGCTCTCGGTGACCTCCCGCGTCGACGCGTGGCCGAGCTCGTCGTGCTCGCCCTCGCCGGGCGCGCTGGCCGCGCTCTCGGTGACGATCTCGCCGAGGCCGCCTTCGCGGGCGCCGCGATCGCGGCCTGATCGCCCCTCCCGAGACGGCCTCCCTCCGGAGCCGGCGCGAGGTCCGTCCTGCGCCGGCGCGTTGCGGTACTTCGCGTCCACCGAGGAGGATCGGGCACGGCGGGCGCCGGCGCCGGCATGACGCCCTTCGCGGACCCCCTCGGTTCGCGAAGGAGACCCATGGATCCCTTGACCCCCAAGAGTCACGGCGAGGAGGTGGCGGTGTTTCGCCACGGCCTCATCGGCGCGATCGCCCTGCGATCGCTCACCCACGGAGAGCGCATCGCGCTGCTCCGCGACATCAGCGCGCAGCGTGTGCGCCCGCCCGGGAGCGACACGACCCGCTGCTTCTCCGTCACGACCCTCGAGCGCTGGCTCTACGCCTTCAAGCGTGACGGGCTCGACGCCCTCGTACCGCGGGCTCGCGCGGACAAGGGTCGCGGTCGCGACCTCGACCCCGCGCTCCGCGAGCTGCTCTGCGACATCCGCCGCGAGCACCCCGAGGTGAGCGTCACGCTCATCGTGCGCACGCTCCGCGCCGACGGCCGCATCGGGCCTGAGGTGACGGCGTGCACCGTGCGGCGGATGTTCTGCGAGAAGGGCCTCGCCCGCTGCCTGGCCGTCGACGGCAACGAGGGCCACGGCGGCAAGACGCGGCTCAAGTGGCAGGCCGAGAGGCCGGGCGCGCTCTGGCACGGCGACGTCTGCCACGGCCCGACCCTCACGCTCGGCGACCGGCGCGTCCACGTGCGCGTGCACGCCATGCTCGACGACGCCTCGCGCTACGTCGTCGCCCTGCGCGTCGCAGGGCGATGAGCGCGAGGAGACGATGCTCTCCTTCTTCACGCAGGCCCTGATGGAGCACGGCAAGCCCGACGCCTCTACCTGGACAACGGCTCGACCTACCGGGGAGAGATGCTCCAGCTCGCGTGCTCCCGACTCGGCATCACGCTCCTGCACGCCAAGCCCTACGACGCCCCGGCACGCGGCAAGATGGAGCGCTTCTGGAGACGCATGCGCGAGCAGGCCCTCGCCCACATCGGACAGGTCGCCTCCCTCGCCGACGTCGAGCACAAGCTCCGCACCTGGCTCTCGCGCTTCTACCAGGACGCGCCCCACGCGGGCATCCTCGGACGCGCACCCGCCACCGTGTTCGCCGAGGGCGACAAGGTGCGCGTCGACAAGGCAGAGCTCAAGAGCGCGCTCACCGTCCGGACCCGTCGCCGTGTCCGCCGCGACTCGACGTTGAGCCTCGGCGGCGTCCTGTACGAGGTCCCCTTCGGCTACCTCGCCGGGACAGGTCGTCACCGTCGCCACCTGCTTCTTCGAGAGCACCACGCCGGTCCTCGAGCTGGAAGGCAAGACCGCGCCGCTCCGCGTCGTCGACCCGATGGCCAACGCCAAGACGCGTCGTCCCCCCAAGCGCCCCCCGCCCAATCGGGCCAAGGGGCCCGTCGACTTCAACCCCGGCCGCGTGCTCGACGAGGAGGACGAAGATGGCGACCTCTTCTGACCTCAGCGCCTTCGGCCTCCGCTCGTCTCCCTTCACCAAGGAGATCGACGACGCCGACCTCTGGCTCCCCGAGAGCAAGGCCGCGCTCGTCGCCGACATCGAGGAGTCCCTCGCCGAGCGCCAGAGCGTGCTCCTGCTCGGTGAGCCCGGCGTCGGCAAGACCTGCGTCCTGCGCGCCCTGCGACGCAACCTCCCCCAGGCCGGCTTCCGCCTCACCTACTGCCGCAACGCCACCCTCGGGCGCCGCGACTTCTACCGCTACCTCTGCCACGCGCTCGGCCTGCACCCGACCTCCTCGGCGGCCAACCTCTTCCTCGCCGTCGAGACCCACGTGCAGGAGCTCCGGCGCGACAAGACGCACCCGGTCTTCCTCCTCGACGAGGCTCACCTGCTGCACCCCGACATGATGGCGCACCTCCACATCCTCTTGAATTTCGAATGGGATGCGAAAGCGCTCCTGTCCCTCGTCCTCATCGGTCTTCCAGAGCTGGAGCAGAATCTCACGCGCCGCTCTCATCGCTCCCTGCTCACGCGCATTCATCACCGCTTCCTGCTCGCGCCCGCGACGGTGGCCGACACGGCCGAGTACGTCCGCTTCCGTCTCCACCACGCCGGATGCGAGCGCGACCTCTTCCCCGACGACGCCCTCGCCGCCCTCCACGAGCTCTCCCAGGGCGCCCTGCGCGAGATCGACCGCCTGGCAGGCGCAGCTCTTCGTGAGGCCGCTCGCCGCAAGAAGAAGCTCATCGACCGCGAGATCGTCCTCCGCGTCGGCGAGAGCCTCGCCCGCTTCGACTGACCTCGAGCCCGGCTCGCCTCGGCCGCCAACACCACGACGGCCATCGTGGTGGTCCACTAGCCGTGGCCCTACCCGATGGCCATCAAGGCCGTCTCGGTCGCGCTCCGTCTGGCGATGCCCATCCGGACCGGAACGACCGCGCGCTTCTATGATGCCCATCCTCCCGGCGCAGCGCCTGCGCCAGCTTGATGCCCATCCAGCCATTCGGCGCGCTAACCCATCATCGAGCCGGCGCGCGCACAGCCGCGTCGACCGGCTCTTCTGGCTGCTCGCAGTCGCCGACGAAATTAGCCGCCACGCAAAGGACGACCCCGCGCCCCTCGTCGATGCCGCCGCGCGCCGCGTCCACGCGACCCATCGGGTCCCCTACCGCGAACGCCAGGAGGCCGTGCGCACCATCATCGCCAACGTCGTGCCCCTGAGCTGATCGCCTACGTGAGGTGTGAGATCACCGGCGCCGATCCACCACCACACACCCGAACGGCGAACGGCATCCGCCCATGCCCCTCGCGATGGACGTCGTCAGACAGCCCGCGGTGATCTCACGCCGCTCGCGTCAGGCGACTCGGGTGTCCGCAAATTTGGGATGGAAGGTGTTTGACAACCGCACCTACCTTCATACCGACTGGCAGGTCAGCCTGCTCGAGGACGTCGTGAAGCTCTTCCGGGAGGGAGGCTGCGATCGAGTGCAGGTCGAGACCTACGCACCTGCCCCGGACAAGGAAGGAACCGGATACGGTCCTCAGCGGACTCTCGCCGCTGCGGCTCAGCAATGCCGCATTGCCCAAGCTTCCGGCGACTCGACCTGGAGGCCGCTGCCGTTCCCCACCGATTCGCTGCTCCGACAGCATCGGCGCTACATCGAAGGGTCGCGAGAGGACGGGTCGCGCTTCCTGGTTCTGCTCGAACGCGGCCTGGACTTCATCGCCTTCGACAGGAGGCGCAACGTACCGGTGACGCGGGAGAGCTACCTCGTGGTGAAGGAAGAGTGAGCGAGGCTCACGAGGTTGCAGAGCCGGCGCGCCGATGGAACTGCCCCCACAACAAAGGGCGACGCGATGGCGAGACTCAGGGCGCCACCTCCGGGCGACCTTTCGCACGGCACTCGTCGACGTAGAGGCGGTGGAGCCGTTGCCACTCCTCGAACTCCGCGGCGTTTTCCTCGAACCGCTGTTGCCACTGCGACGCGAGCCTCACAGCGTCGCGCGCCGACCCGAGGCCGTAGCGACGGAAGATTTCCGCGGAGTCCTCGAGACACACCTCCAGCTCCGCACAAAAGGCCGCGTACTGGTTGAGCGTCAGCTCGCAGGTGGTACACAGCGCGGGCCCCTCCTGGGCCTTCGCGGCGTCCGACGTGGCTTCCCCCACGGCGGCGGGTGGCAGAGACAGGCCCAGCGACGACAGGCGCGCCGTACCCGTGGAGTGCGCGAAGGGCAGGACCGCCGAGAGCGGGACGCCCTGAAAGCTCGCCGTCCCGGTTGGCGCTCGCCGTGCTTCCGCGGTTCCGGGCGGCGTCTCGCTCGGCTCTGTCGGCGCGTTGGCAGGTGCGAACGGCAACCGACCGTCCGGCACAAGCGCCGGCATGGGCGCGGTCTGACCGACGCCCACGTCCTCCGCACTGGATCCTTGACCTGGGGCTCGCCCCTCCGTGGGCGGGAGCGTCGGAGCGAGCGCAAGCGCCCCGAACTCGACGGTGCCTCCCGGGGCCGCCGGTTCTGCGCTCCGTTTGAACGGAAGCGCGCCATGCTCGAATCGCGCCAAGAGCTTCCGGCGTAAGCGCGGGCAGCGCCATGGTCGCGGCGAGCGGATGCGCCGCCGGTACTCTGCCGGGCGTCGATGTCGGCGCGGGCGGCGGAGCGACAGCGTCGCGATCCAGTCTTGCGCTGGGGACGGGTGCCTTGGTGCCGATTGATGCCGCCGCGAAGCCTTGCAGCAACCACCCCGGATCCTTGAAGGGCAGCGCCGGATCGCGCGGCACGTCGAGTGCAAGCGCAGTGGTGGCGAGGTTGAGCGCAGCACGCGGCTTGGGCGGGCTCTGCCGCGCCTCTGGCGGTGGCGCCAGGCTCGGCGCAGGGTGCCCTCCGTCGGCTGTTTCGCCGCGCGAATCCTCCCAGCCTCATGCTGCACGAGGCGGCGGAAATCGCTCGCCAGCTCCGCGTCGCTCTTGATGCGCGCCTGCCAGGCAGAGTCGACCCTGGCGAAATCCTCGTACCCGAGTTCCTTTAGCAACGCGGCTTCGTTGCCGGGTTCCTCGGCGAGGCGAGCCTTTGCTGCAACGTAGCGGTAGAACGAAACGTCGAGCAGGCTATCGCGCCCTGAAGTGGCCCGGCTCTCAACCGGCGCAGCCGTCGGCGGCTCGTGTCTCGCGAACGGGAGTGGTGCGAAGAGCGGCGGCTCGCGCTCGTCCTCCACTTCGGCCTCGGCATTTTGCGTCGGCGGAATGCCTCGCGGCACGCCCTCCGCGGGTGCGACCTCAGCGTGCATGGTACGCCTGGGCTCCGGCCTGACATCCGGCACGTCACCAGGTTCGGCGCGCAAGATCTCGAAGGCACGTCGGGCCAGCGCCGGAATCCCCCGCAATGCGACTCGACCACGCGCGGTGGAGACGCAGCACGTCGGAGGGCAGCAGGTTGAGACGCGCCAGTAGCGCCTGCGGCTCGGGATCCGCGGACCAACGGCGCACGAAGTCGAGCCACGCCTGGAGGTTCTCGTCCAGCGGCGGCACCCGCCGGCCCACGCGATCCTGCGCTTGGGAGAGGTGCTCGTCGTAGGCGTCCTGCAAGGGGCCGTCCTGCTCGATGTCCTCAAGGATCCGGTCCGACCACGCATCCTCTGCGTGGCCCCAGGTGGCTGGCTCGATGCCTTCGCTCGCGAGCACGGCCTCGAGCGGCAAGCCCGCGCCAACGCCTGCCTGCACGGCGGCGTACTGCGAGAGCGAAACGCCGTGCAGCACGACCCCACCGGGCTCCACAGAGCGCGCCGACGAAGCCACCGGGGAGAGCGCCTCACCTTCGTTCACGTGCCACCTTCCGGGCCATCGTTCGCGAACATCATGGGAAGATCGGCGTGGTCGCGCGTCAAGGTGTGCACCAGGTGCCGATCGAGGGCGAACCATCGACAGCCCTGCCGGCGACCGATACGATCTGGACGGCCATGTCTCAGCAGGCCCCTGGGGCGACCGCTGACAGAGATGTCGGGCTCTCGCTCGAGGAGTTCGCCGCGCTCTCCGCTGCCATCGCGGAGGGAGATCGATCGGTTCCGGAGATCCTCGCGGCGCGAGGCCTCGCTGCGCAAGCCTGGCGCGAAGCGTCGTTGCGTTTTGCTCACCTTCTCGCCGAGGATGATGCCACGGCGGAGGCCTACACCGCAGCGTTCACGCGGAACCAGGACGCGCTCCGGTCCGTTCCGGCGCTGACGCCGGAGGAGTGGGCAGACCTCGTGACGGAGCATGCCACCAAAGGCGCCGCAGCGCTCGCGCGCCGCGGCCTCCGGGCAGCGGATCACCTGCGGCTCTCGCGCCATTGGGCGAAGTTGCTGTCCGTGGATCACGCGCTTGCCGCGCGATACCAGAAGCGGTGGCTCGCGGTGCAGAAGGGATAGCCCGCGCTCGGTTCAACCCGCGGTGTCGATCCGGATCTCGCGGAGGACGTCCTTGCCACGACCCTGCGGGAAAGACCTTCGCGCGACGACCTCGATCCTGCGCGCTTCGGGCTCGATCAGGATGGTGTCGATGACGGGAGGCGCCTCGACACGGCCGCCCGCGTCGGACCGGGCTCGGAAGACCAGCCCGAGATCGGGGATTTTGAACGAGAAAACCCCCCGGGTGCTCATCCCCACGATGGCGATCTCGTCGCCGGGGGCGAGGGCAGCGTCGAAGATGAGCGAGGGGTGGGCTTGGTTGTTGGCGCGAACGTCGAAGTCTTCCGGCATGACCGGCATCCTGTTGGCCTGCCAGGCATCGTCGAAGGTGCCGGCGTGCTCTCGGCGTGGGCTCCAGTGGCTGCGGATCGCGCCGAGGCCGACGGGCGGGTGCTCATCGTTCGCGGTGCGGTGGGGCCGCGCCGGGTGCTCAATCTGTGGCGCGGGTTTACCCACGAGGTCGGCCTTCCGCTTGGTCACCCCGATACCGGCCCGGTTCCGGCCCTCGGCGATCCAGCCGTCCTCCGTCACCCCGCCATACGCCTTCTCATAGACGATCGGCATGCGCTCGAACGGGGCGGCCGCGCCGATCTCGATGTTCAAGAGCCCGCGGTAGAACACCCGCTCCCCATGGACGCGGAGCGGCACCGTGACGCCACGTACGCGCACGGCGACGTCCATGCAAGCGACCGGCTTTGGCGAATCGCCTCCCCGACGACGATGACGTCGGTCCCGTGCTTGGCGACGCAGACGTCCGTGGGCAGGCGGATGCTTCCCTCCGCGCTGTCGGGATGGTAGAGCTCGTCGTTGATGCGCACCGGCGCCTGCTCGTCGCTCGGCACCACGCGCCCGTCCGCGAGCACTGAGAATGTCCCCTTCAGGATGGCGATGACGACGTCGCGCCCCGTATGGTCGGGCATCGGGACGTCGAGCGCGGCGAACCGGGTCGCGTTGCTGAAGCTCATCGCCGAGGATTATCGGTTCTGCGCGAGGATGTGTCACCCTCGCTCCCGTAGCGGCGGGATTTGTAGCGCCGCGTCAGCCCAGAGCGGATGGCCGGCGCGAATCTCCGCGACGAGCAGGGCCTCCGCCATGGCCCGATCGGGGCGGAGGCCGAGCCCTGCGAGGCGACGCGCTACGGCGCACGCGATCGCGCACAGCGCGCCGATCGTCCCCCGGGCGTGGGCAAAGGAGCCGGCCTCGGCCCAGCTCAGGTCCCACACGAGATCCGCCAGCCAGTCACCGAGAATGCGCGCAGGTGGCTCCACCACCGCTGCGCGCCGCTCGGCACGATCGAAGCCCGCGGACCATGGGCGCGTGCTGAGCGGGGGCTGGTCGCCGAGCACAAGCAGGATGCCGTCGCCGAACCAGGAGAGCGCGCTCCGACCCTGCTCAGGGCCCGTGCCGCGGGCGTGATACAGGGCAGCCACCTCGCGCCACGGGCGGCCGCGAAGGGGCGGCAACCCCGGCGCGATCCGCAGCACCTCGTGAGGAGGATCTCCCCTGACGAGCCGCTCGATGAGCGGGGCCTCAACGGCCGCCCACTGCGCGAACGAGAGGCTGGTCCGCGGCGCGAGCCGGAGGCGACCGGGCGCCTCGCGCACAGAAATGATCGCTCCGGCGAGCGCCTCCTGTACGCGCTCGGTGTCGAGCGGCGGGCGGGAGCCGATGGTTCGACATGGGCAGCGGTGCGCGGTGACGACGCGCCCACCGAGCGGCGTCGTGATGACCGAAAACGGGAAGGCGCGGCACACCGACGGCTTCGCGTCGGCGCCGGCGATCGCGTGGAGCGAGCACCGGGTTCCGTCGAGGAGCACACAGTGCCCGTCGACGCAGCGGAGGTCGGCTTCGCCGTCGCCCCAATCGTCGATCGCCTCCCCGGCACCGAGCGCTCGCAGACGTACGACGTCGCTCGGATCGAGCGGGCCGAGCCGGTGCATGTCGGCGCAGCAGATCCCGTCCTCGAAACACTCGAAGCGGGCATGTCGGCGGATCAAGAGGGGATGGATGGCGCAGCGTGGCTCCGCGGTGCTCAAGAGAGTCCCATCGTACCGGGTCCATGGCATGGTTCGCGCGCCGAGGGGGCGCGATGGGCTCATCAAGCGGAACGAGGCCGGCCCCGTCTCACGGACCCGCTCGAAGAGGTGACCGTCACCTCACCAGCCGTTGCTCGGCCAGCGCTCGTCGCAACGCGTCACCCCTTCGCAGAAGCGTGCAAGCAGAGGTTCGGCCTCCGCGGTCCAGAGTGTGAGATCCACGGACGGCGCGATCCGCGTCCGCACCGAGAGCTCGTCAACGGCCAGCTCGATGGACGCCCGCGACAGCTCACCCGACGTACACTCGCTCGCCACGAGGCCTGGGCGCCAGATCACGCCGCGGCGGTATCGGGCGCCAGGATCCGGCTTCAACCGCGAGATCACGTCGCGCCAGGCGGCGGCGTCCGTGGTGGACTCCGGCTCGAGGCGCGCGCCGAAGAGGACCGTGAGCGCGTCCGCGGCGGCGTCGACGAGGTCCTCGTTCGCGAGCTGGTGGATCAGGAAGGCCCAGACGCCGGGGTGGCCGAAGCGCGCGAGCGCAGAGAGCAACGCGCGCGTCCTCGGCGCCCGCTTCGCGATCCGCTCGATGGCGGCGAGATCCTGGGACGAGCCCGCGAGGACGAAGACCTCCAGACTGCGCACCCCGAGGACCGACGCGAGCCGGCCCCCGCGGCGGACATCGTCGTAGGGCGCCGCGTTCCCCCATGAGAGCAGCGTCCTGGCGGAGAGCCACGCGACGTCCGGGTCCGGGAACCCGGTCCATCGCTCGAGCAGCCGCACGAGCGGAGCGCCGTCCGCGACGGGGAGCCGCGCGACGGCGCGCAGCGCGGCGAGCATGACGGGGAGGTTCGCGTCGAGCAGGCACGGCCGCAGCCGATCGAGGGGGAGCTGGGCCGCCCGGGAGAGGACGTCGACACCGACCGCGCGGGCGACGGGGTGCGGGGCGGCCGCGAGTTCGCGCCCGAGCGCGAGGCGGTCGGCGTGCGCCGACACGGCCAGCGCCTCGGCGGCCTGCTCGGCGTGCGCGGCGGCATCGGGCCCGAGCTGCTCAAGCCCGTGGCGCACCGCCATGAGCGCGTCGGCGCCCTCGACGCAGCCCAGGGCGAAGGTCGCAGCCCAGGTGGCGAACGCATGGGGCGCCTCGAGGGAGCGCCGCCACCAGGCCAGGATCGTGCTCACGCAGTCCCCGCCCGTGACCAGGATCGCGTCTGCCAGCGCGAGGATGCGATCCTCCGCGTTGTGGCGCAGCGCGAGCGGATCCCGGGTTCGATCGCGCGCGGCGGAGGTCATGCTCTCGAGGCATTGCTCGACGATCGCCGCGTAGTAGCCGGGGACAGTCAGCGTCCTGCGCTCCTCCGAGATGCGGATGGGCGGCTCCTCGGGGACGTTCAGTGCGACGGGGACGAAGGCCTCGCGCGGGGCGCGCGCCGGCGCCGGCGGGATACCCTCGTCGGTGAGGGCAGGCGCCGCCGCCTCCGGCTCGCCTTCTTCCTCGGGGGCGGGAGGCGTGCCGGCGGTCGGCGGCTCGGGCTCGGCCGGCGGCACGAAGCGCGCGCGCACGACGCCGACCACGCGGGGCTTGCCGCGGGTGACGGTGGCGAGGGCGTCACGGGGCGGAGGGAGCGGCACGGTCGCGAGGTGCGGCTCCTCCAGCAGCGCCAGCGCGGCGTTGAGCGCGTCGCCGAGCAGCCCAGCGATCTCGAGCCCCGCCTCGCCCTCCGCGGCGAGCACGGTCGCCGGCATCATCGCGCCGCGGATCGCCTCGACGACGGCGCGCGGATCCCGCGCGGGCTCGCGCGCGAGCGCGGTGGCGTCCGCGAGCTTCTGGAGGAGCAGCGCACGGCGTGGACCCTCGGGGACGTGCGCCGCCTCGGCGCGGGCGTCGTCGAGCAAGGCTCCAACGCTCTCCATCGGTGTGGCGTTCATGAGGCCTCGACGCCCACGCTGGCGGCCCCGCGGGTGCCGTCGCGCGAGATGGCCCACGCCATCAGCGCGTCGGCCGGCGCGGGGACGTCCGCGGCGCGGTGACGCAGCAAGGCGACGCCGTGGACGAGGTTGGCGGCCCCCGCGGCGGCGCCGACGCCGCCGATGGAGGTCTCGATGCAGAAGTGCCGGCAGTCCCAGAACTGCGCGGAGCACCGGGCCACGGCGCGTGACCACTCCTCGCGCCGGAGCGCGTCGACGACGCCCTGACCGAACGCGCAAGGCACGCTGGCGCTCCCGAGCTCGCGCAGCACGGAGGTCATCGCGGCGGCGTCCACCGTCTCGTCGTTGTCGTCGTTCGCCGCGCCGACGGCAACCGCGCTCCGGTGGACGGTGCCGAGGACGGGCAGGCGCTGGCGCGCCGCGAGCTTCGGGCTCATCACGACTAGCGCCGCCGCGGCCTCCGAGGGGTAGGGCCGCACGGACTCCCAGCGGGTGGGAGGGTGCAGCACGTGGTGGGTCATGAAGGGCAGCGAGATGTGGCTATCGACCGCGACGATGGCCACCGCTGCCGCGGGGTCGCGCGCGACTTGTCGCTCCGCGTCCTTCAAGGCGGTGAAGACGCCGGCCTCGCCCCACACCTGACCGGTATCTGGGGGTGAGAACCGCCGTGCGAGGGCGTCCACGACGCGCCGCTGCTCGTTCGCGTCGAGCCCGGGACGCTCGCGCGCGAGGTCGATCGCGAGCGCTGGCTCAGGGAGCGCGGCATCGCGGAGCGGCGCGAGCGCGGTGTCGAGCGCCGCCTCGGCGAGCGCGGTCATCCGCTCGGCGGCGCCGACGGCGGCGTCGATCCAGGGACAGGCATGGACGCGCACGGGGGTGTCCTCGTCGGCCTCGAACGGCAACGCGGTCGGAGCCGGGACGCCCGCGCGGAGGAAGAAGACGTGCTCCCGCGGGGAGCGGCCGAATGGCGACACGAGGCCCATGCCGACAATCGCGAGCGTCACGAGTGATCCGATGGCTTCTTCTGGGTGGTGAACCCGGTGACGACCACGTTGCCGGCGTCGAGGAGGAGCCCGCTCGGGGTGACCGTGAGCGTGGATCCCCCGACGACGAAGCTCACCTTGGACGCGGTCATCTTCAACGGCCCTCCCACCTTGAACGTCAGCGCTCCGCCGGCCTTGATCGAGTGCTTGCCGCCTGCCTTGCTGGTGAGGCTGCCGGCGATCGTGGTGTTGATGGGCCCCTTCACGTCGCGCGTGATGCCGCCCGACACGGTGATCTTGAAGCTGCCGAGCGTGTCCGACCCGATGCCCAGCGTTTTCGCGCCGGCCTGCCCGGCCTTGATCGAGTGGCTGCCGCCGACGAGCAGCGTCGAGACGCCGATGGTGGACCAGTTCACCGATCCGGGCGTGATCATCGCGACCGCGCCGCCGACGAGCTCCGTGATCGGGCCCGTCACGCTCGTGTTGCGATAGCCCGGGCCGGGGCCGCCGGCGCCCGCGCTGTCGCTGGCCCCTCCTGCGCCGCCGCCGGCCGAGTCGGGCCCGGGCGCCGCGGGCTTCTCGGCCCACGGCGGCGGGTGCGACTCTTCGATCTTGCCGAGGAGATCGCTCGCACCGGGGATGCCGCTCAGCGCCTCGTTCACTGCCATGTTCGCGGCGGCGCCCCCGGCGGCCCTGGCCGCGCCGGCGAGCCCGCCCTTCTGGTAGCCCTGGTAGCCGGCCTCCCCGAGCTGCACCGCTTTGGTGATGACGCTGCCCGCCGTGCCCAGCGCCCCGGCGCCGGACATCGCCGCCGCCTTCGCCAGGGCCAGCGCGCCGGAGACGGGGTTGCCGACCTTCTCGAGCACCGCGCCGCCGACGAGCACCGTCTCGCTGCCCACGCTGACGGTCTGGTCCCCCTTCACGTAGATCTTCTGCATCCCGCCCACGGTCGCGGACTGCGAGCCGAGCGAATTGAGGTAAGCCTGCGTGACCGAGACGTCCTCGGTCGCGCCGACGGTGCGCGACTGGGAGGCCTTGACGGTGAGGCCCTCGTTCTTCGCCGTCTGCGTCACCATGTTGTTGGCGACCGTGGTCGACTTGCCGAAGCCCGCCGCGATGGTGACGTTCTGCTTCCCCGCCGCGTCGTCGAAGTGGATCCGGTTCAGCTTCCCGCCCCCGGGGGAGCTGAGGGTGCCGAGCGCGGTCACCGTCTTGTTCGCGGGCAGGCCGAATGGCGGCGGCGACTTGGCGTTGTACGTCCGGCCGAGCAGGTAGGGGCGGTCGGGGTCGCCGTCCTCGAACGCCGCCATCATCTCCCAGCCCACGCGGGGCAAGAGCATCGACCCCGGCGTGTTCGGCTGCATCACGCGGATCGGCAGGCTGGCCTTGTCGTCGCCGCTCGTGGCGCGATCCCAGAGGAAGCGCACGCGCGCCCGGCCCTGCGCGTCGACGTGGATTTCTTCGCCTGGCGCGCCAGTGACGAAGACCTGCTGGACGCCGGCGATGCGCGGGCGCGGCGCGCGCCGCGGGAGGCGGAAGGGCACGCTCGCGGGGATCGCCTCCACCTCGAGCTGGTAGAGGCTCGGCCGAGGTCGACCATCGGTGCCGGAGGCCGACGACGAAGTGCTCGCCGCTCGGCTGTGCCGTGCTCTGAAGCTCGGGTGCGCACTCGAGGTCGACCTTGGTGCCGGGGGCGAGCGCGAACGCAGTGGTCGCGAAAAGAACGACGTCCCCGTCGGCGCGGAGGCTCTCGAGGCGCCTCTTCGCGCGTGTCCCGCCGAGCCCGGGATCGCTGAACCTGCCGGGCGCCTCGTAGACTTCGACGCCCTGCTCGATCGCGGTCCCGGCGCTCTGGACCGCTTCGAGCTTCACCGCCGGGTTCTCCTGGTTGTAGTCGCGGAGGGTGACCTTGCCGGGGCGCCGGCGCAGCATCGCGCGCGGCTCGAACGCCGTCTCGCGCGGCGCCTCGAGCGAGGCGCGGTCCACGATGAGGAGCGACCTCGTGAGCGCGGCCGGCGCCGAGGAGGAGGTGTCCTCGAGGAGGAAGCGCTCCGCGCCGTCCTTGGCCTCGAAGCGGAAGTAGAGGCCCTCCTCCTCGCAGAGTCGGCGGACGAAGCTCGCGTCGCTCTCCCCGTACTGGACGACGTACTCGCGGGGCGCGTGGGCCTCGGTCGTCGAGACGACGATGTTCGACGCGGAAAAGCCGCCCCCACGCAGCACCTCGACGACGATGTCGGGCACGCTCTTGTGCTGGAAGATGCGCGCGCGCCGGGTGAGCTCGAGCACCGCGATCGCCGAGCGGATCTGGAGCCGGTAGCGGCGGCCTGGCTGGGGGTTCGACGTGGCGATTGCCGTGAACGCCGTCACAACGCCGGGGATGACCCGCTCGCCGAAGCTGTTGGCGAGCCCAATGCAACACGACTGGCCGACGACTGACGCGGTGTCCACGGGTTCCAGCGAGAAGCCCTCGATGGTGAACTCGGTCGGCTCCCCGAGCCGCTCGCGGCCAACGACCTCGCGGCAGTCGAGCGCGAGGCTACTATCCTTGAAGGTGAGGACCGCAATCGGCATGACGAGCCTCGTTGGTCAGAACGGCGACGAACCTCTCGTGAGCGCGGCGCGCCTCGACGCGTCGGTGAGCGCGGCGAAGCCGCCCGAGAGGACGGTGTCCCGCAGGTAGTCGACGAAGGGCGTCTCCTTCCCGCCCTGGACTACGATGGCGTCGGCGCCCTCGTCGCGGACCTCGAGCCGGTAGGGCAGGTCGTCCTCGTTGACGCTCGGTTCGCTCTTGTGGCGCGGATCGGGGCCCAGATAGACGCGGGCGAAGGGGAGGCGCAGCTCGGGGGGGTAGCGCGCTTGGAATGCGCGCTCGTTCTCGAGCGGGTCGAGCGCGGCGCGGGGCGAGACGATCACCAGGGGATCGAGGCGGCCGTACCCGGCGAACGGCGCGTCGTCGTCGGGCACGGCGTCGACGTCCTCGCAGAGGTTCACCTCGCCCACCACCTCGTAGAAGGCGCGGAGCGCGATCGGCAGCGGCACGCCGAGCGCCTTCTCGAGGGAGGCGATCGCCGCGGCGGCCTTCGCGCTCGGCGCCGGGAGCGCCTTCTTCGCGCTCCCCGCGGCGAAGGCGTAGTCGCGGGCCTCCAGCACGCGCACGATCCGCGCGAGGTCGTCGCGGACGCGCGCCATCATCTCGGCGGCGACCTTCTCTGCTTCGGCGAGCACGACCTTGTCGCGCACCCCTGCGCCCAGCGCGCGGATCTCGCTCCACACGGCCTCGTGCTCGCCCTTCTGGTACCGGGCCGGCCAGCGGGGCTTCTGGGGCGGGGGCTTCGGGGCGGCGGGCCGCTCGGGGGCCTTCCATCCGGCGCGCTTCAGGGCGGAGGAGACCGCGCCGTGATCGAACGTCGCGAGGAAGGTCGCGGCGTCGAGCCCGGGCTCGCCTAGGAGGCGGACGCCGACGTCGATCCAGCGCGCGTCTCGGTCGAAGAGGGGGTCGGGCGACCGGCCCAAGCGGAACGCCCAGCCGCGCACGCCCAGGACCGCCGCCGCCGTCGCCCGGCCCGCATCGGAGGCCAGCGCCTCTCTAGTGAAGAAGGGCGCGAGGGTGTCGACGCCGTGGGCGGGGTCCTCCGCGAGCGCAGCGTCGACGACGGTCGGCGCCAGGAAGCGGTTGATGTCGATCTCGCCGCGGCTTGCGCGGGCGAGCATGTCGGTCGCGGCCTTCCGGGCCTCCTTCGCGTCGACGGCGCACAGAGCCTCGAACAGCTTGCGGAGGGGCCGCTCGTCACCCACCTCGATGAAATGGCGCAGCGGCGCGGCGGCGCCGGGGCCGCGGGCGCCGGCGGCCCGATTCGACGAGGGCCTCCACCAGATCGAGCTGCCCGGCGGACAGTCGACGCGACGGCGCGCGCCCCTCCCCGAGCGGCGCCTCGCGCGCCGCCGCCGCGAGCCGATTGAGGAGGGCCGCGGCCGCCGAGGGCTCGCGGAGCGCGGGGCTCTCGCGCGCGATCTCCGCGAGGCCGAGGGCCTTGCCGCCGGCGCGGAAGGCCTGCTCCAGCGCCTCGGCGCCGAGGCTGCCCAGGGCGCCGGCGGGGAGGCTCGTCGCGTCGACGCGTCCGTCGCGCCAGAGCCCGAGGAGCACGTCCGGGGGGAGGCGGGCCAGCGCCTCGGCAGGGATGGACTCGATGGCCACGCGGTTCTGCGCGACCAGCTCGGCCACCTCCGCCGGCGCAAGCCGCGCCCACGCGCTCGGCCGGAGGCCCGCGGCGCTCACGCGTCCGGCCCTCCACAGCGCGAGGAGCTTCTCGTCGGGGACCCGCTCGACGAGGAATGGCCACGCCTGGCTCACCGCGTAGGCCAGCGCCGCGCCGACGGAGCCGTCGGGGTGCCCGGAGAGGTCCTCGTCGAGGAGCTGCGCGAAGACGGCGTCCGCGGCCTTGGCGTCAATCCCGGCGAGGAGCGGGAGCGCTGCGCTGAAGAGCTCGGTCGTGGGCTTGCCGAGCGCCTTCGCGAGCGCCTTCTTGGACGAGAAGCGCTGGTCGACGAGCCCCGTGGTCTCGCCGTTCGATCCCAGCGTTACCCGCGATCCGGAGGGCCCGTGCCCGGTCACCACCTTCCAGAACGTTGTCGATGGGCGCGCGCGCCAGCGCCTCGACCATGCGTGTGCCCACGTCCGTCAGGTGATCCGCTCGTGCCTTCGCCATCCCGCCTCGATCCTCCTCGCGCTTTCGCGCTACCAGCTGTTCTGTGCGCTCGGGTCCCGGGGATCCATCTTCCCCTGGAGCTGGGACTGCTTCGGATTCCAGTCGGGGTGGATGCTCGTGGCGGGCACGTTGCCGGAACCGATGATGTCGTTGGTGCAGTTCGGGCAGTGCGGCTTGTCCGCGCCGATCGCGCGCCCGCCCGGCTGGAGAAGGTTCTCCTCGGCGTGCACGTTCGGGTCGCAGCCGCGGTTGGTTCCGTACGGCGAGCGCGCCTGCTGGCGATCGCCGCCGTTCTCGCCCAGGTTGCCTCGATCGTCGGCGGCGATCGTTCGGCTGCTGTGGCCGGAGGGGTTGTCTGCGACCGCCTCCATGGCCTTCTTGCGCTTGTCCGCGTACTTCTCAAGGAACTTCTTGAACTGCGCGCGGGTGTAGAGGCCGAGCGGGTCGGTGCGCTCCGTCGGGCTGCCGTCGAAGCCGTACAGATCCATCCCGGCGCGAAGACGCAGAGGATCCGGGCTCAGCCAGCGCGCCGTGTCGGGATCGAAGTAGCGGTGGCGGGCATAGAAGAGCCCCGTCTCGTCGTCCGCGTAGTGACCGAGGAGGCGGAAGGGCGTGGAGACGTCGGCGCTCCGCGCCTCGTCGCGGGCGACGTCGGTCACTTTCCCCCACGCGGAGTACGCGACGCTCCAGGCCACGCGCCCGCGCACGTCGACCAGCTCCCGCGGGGCGCCGAGGCAATCCGTGACGACGAGGAAGCTCTCGCCTCCGCTGCGTTGCAGGAGGGGGACGAAGGTCATCGGCTCGTGGACGAAGACGCGCTCGCCGCGGGCGCTGTCGATCTCCAGCGCGAGCTCGCTGTAGTCCCAGACGTAGCGGGTGACGCGGGCGCTCGGCGGCTCGGTCGACGCCGGATCCACCGGGGCGATCACGGCTTTCTGTACGCGGCGGCCGAAGGCGTCGTACTTGAAGAGGACGCGCTCGCCCGAGGGGAGCTTCACCTCACGGAGCCGGCCGAGGCAGTCCCAAAGGTACTCCGTCACCGCGCCGGTCTTCGCGTCGATCTTCCGGCGCCGGCGCCGGCGCACGTCGTACTCGTAGCGGGCGTCGGGCGTGCGGAGCAGGACGTTGCCCATCCCCACCCGCCAGCGCGCCTCGCCCTCGCCCACGTCGGCCCCGACCAGCGACCCCGCCACATCGTAGGCGAAGCGCTCGAGGTGCCCGCCCTGCTGCGCCTCCAGGAGCCGCCCCGCCACGTCGTGCAGATAGCTCGTCGTCCCCCACCGCGAGTCGTGCATCGCCGCGACGCGGGCGTGCGCCGCGTACTCCCAGCGCCGCTGGCAGAGGAACGCGGCCTCCCCCCCGCGCGTGATCCCGACGTACTGCTCGGTGAGCCGATCGTCGGCGTTGTAGGCGAAGCGGACGTCGAGGCCGCTCGTGTACGCGTAGCGGCGCATTTCCCGCCCGAGCGCGTCGCGCTGGAGCAGGATCTTCTCGCCCTCATGCTCGACGCCGACCAGCGCGTCGCACGCGTCCCAGTGGTAACGCGTGGTCTCCCCGTTCGGCAGCGTCCGGGCCGTCATCCGTCCGCGCACGTCGCGCATGTAGGAGACGCGGCGGCCGTCCTGGATCATCGCCGCGACGAGCCCGCGCTCGTCCCACTCCACCTCGACCACCGTGGCGCCGCCGTGCTCGTCCACTACCGCGGAGACGATGCGCCCCAAATCGTCGCGCTCGAAGACGGTAGTACCGTGCGGCGTGACCTGCCGCGCGACGAACCCGCCCTCGTCGCGCTCGAACTCAATCCAGCCCTCGTCGTCGAATTCGACGCGCGAGAGCATGTCGCGGCGCGAGTATTGGTAGCGGACGGACTGCCCGTCGTACGTCCGCTCCTCCGCGAGGCGCCCGACGCGATCGTACGAAAGCTCGTAGCTCTCCCCCTTGGGGTTCTTGATCTCGCGGATCCGCTCCAGCGTGTCGAACGTCGTCTCCCACGCCTTTCCGTCCGGCATCGTGCGGCGCGCGATGCTCCCCGTGCCGGCGTACTCGAAGCGAACGGCGACGTCCCGCCCGTCCGAGCTCTTCGTCACGTTGTCGTTGCCGTCCCAGGTCAGTTCGACGGGGGTGCCGTCCCGCATCACGTGGCGGACCGGGCGCCCGATCGCGTCGTACTCCCATGTCGCCCTGCGGCCCAGGGCGTCGATCTCCGCCGTCGTCCGCCCCATCGCGTCCACCTCGAAGCGGGAGGTCGCGTTGCGGCCGTCGGTGACGGCGACGAGGTTGTGCTCCTCGTCGTACTGGTTGTACGCGACGATAGCGCCGTCCGGCCCGGTCTTGCGGACCAGGCGGCCGAACGGGTCGTACTGCATGTGGACGGTGGCGCCGGTAGGGTAGGTGATCGACGTCATCTCGCCGCGCGGGCCCCACGTGAAGGTGGTGACCTCCTGCCCCTCTCGGCGCTTCACGGGGAGCCCGTCCTCGTACGCGATCTCGACCTCGAACCCGTCGGAGTCGGTCGACTTCACCAGCAAGCCCTGCGCGTCGTACGCGTACGTGCTCCCCTCGCCGGTCGCGTCCTTGATCGACGTTAGGAGCTTGTCCTCGTCGTACTCATACTCCAGCGCGAACGACCCGTCGAAGCTCGACTCGCGCAGGAGGTTGCCCTCACCGTCGAGCGTGTACTCGCGCGGCGCGGGGTTGCCCGTGACCAGGACCTTCCGGCCCTCCTCTTCGAACTGGAGATCGACGCGCTGGAGGCGCCCGGGCGCCGTGCTTCGGACGCAGCGCCCGTGCTCCTCGTGGTACGTGAAGGCGAAGCGGACGCCGCCGCGCGTCTTCTTCTCCACCAGGCGGTGGAGGGCGTCGTACGTGTAGTAGGCGCGCTGGCCGGCGGCGTTCGTGACCGTGGAGAGGTTACCGTCGTCGTCGTAGCCGTACTCGAGGAATTCCTGGAGCGCGTCGCGCGCCCAGACCTCGACCCGGACGATGCGCCCGTCGCCGTCGTGGAGCAGCCGGACCTGGCGCTTCGCGGTGTCGACGAGCTGGACGAGCCTCCCCTCCTCGTACGCCAGCGTCACGCGGTTGCCGAAGCTGTCCCGGATCTCCCGGAGAACAGGCACGCCGCCGAGCGAGGCGGGCGAGAAAACCTGCCGCCGGCGCTGGTGCACGCTGTAGACCTCGTACGTGTCCGTGCTGCGCGTAAGCCGCAGCCCGCGCCCCGGTTGAACGCCTGGCCCCGCGCCTCGATCGGCGGGAACGCGACGCGACCCCCGTCACCGCGGTGGAGCAGAATCCCCTCGGCGCCGACCTCGAGCCATTCCTGATGGTCGTGCCGCCAGCCGCCCTTGCCGAGCGGCCCGCGCTCGCGGTTGCGGCTGCTCCCGTAGTGGCGGGTCCACGCGAACGGGATCATCCCAGTAGAGCTCGAAGTCGACCACCGAGTCTGCGACCTCGCCCGACGCGACGGAGACGGGATCGCCGGTGTACTTCACCTTCGCCGGGTTCTTGCTCCTGTCGTTCCACGCCGCGATGAGGCCGGCGGCGTCGAGCAGCTTGCTCTGCGATTGGTGGACCGTGTTCGTGTCGGTGGGGATGTTGAGGACGACGTCGGCGCCGACGACGGCGACCGTGTACTGGCCGACTTTGACGGCGGACTGCCCCGTGCTCGTGACCTTGGCCTGGCCGCACGCGACCTTGCTCACGAGGTCCGAGCCGTTGGGCGGTGTCTGCTGGACCGGCTTCGAGGGGTCGTTGGCAGGGTGCTCGACGTTCATCACCGAGCCCTCGATGAGGAAGCGCACGCGCCGCTTCTTCGTCTTCTTGGTGCAGGTGCCGTCGTGCGCCGAGGAGGACTTGGCGATGTAGAGGAAGGGCGCCGGGGTGAACGGGGTCCCCAACGGGGTGGTGGGCGGGAGGATGCCGCTCGTGGCGGGCGGGCCGGGCGCCGCGTGCCCGCTCTTCTGCGTCGCCGCGTACTTCTTGTGAATGATGACCTCGCCCATCAGGGAAACTCCACGCGCGCGGACAGGAATCGGACGAGGCCGCCGACGTCGACGACCATCTTGTCGCCCTCGAGCTTCACCACGCCCTCGGGCGCGAGGCGGAGCGCGGCGTCACCCGACTCGAGCACGAGCGCCTGCTCGGCCTTGAACCGGATCCTCTTCGCCGAGATCGAGAGGGAGCCGTCCCGCTCGCGCGAGAACGGGCGTTCGGTCTGTAGCGCGCCGAGGATCACGGCGCCGCACCCCTCCGCCGCGACGATCACCCGCCGGCCGCGGCGGAGGCACTCCTCCGCCAGGGTCGGGTCCACGTCCTCGTCGAGCGTCGCCTGCACCACCATGCCGTCGAGCAGGCGCACGCCGTAGGTCTGGTCGGAGCGCAACTCAATCGTGCCGGCGTGGAGCCCGGGCGCAATCGTCGCGGCCTTCGCCGCCGGGGGTGCCTTCTTCTTCGCCGCGGTCTTCCTGGTGGCCATCGCGGTGTCCTCTCAGTCTCCGTACTCTTGATCGCCGGCGTCGCTGCTATCGACCTTCGAGCTCACGTCACCGTCGATCCTGATCTCCCCGGACGTGATGGTGACAGTCACGCCGCCCGCCTTGATGGTGATCTTCGAGTCGGCCTTGACGGTGACCTCCGAGGCCTTCATCGAGGCGGAGGCGCCGATGCTGTAGGAGGCGGCAGCGGCGAACTGCTCCCCCCGGTCGCCGCCTGCGGTGACCGAGCGCGAGGCGAGCGTCTCGTTGAGGGCCCCCTTGACGGCGAGGTGGTACTTGGAGCCCTTGATGCTCTTCGCCCCCGCCACGACCTCGGTCGCGGCGCCGGAGACCGCGACGTTGTGACTCACCCCGGCGACGGTCCGCCACGAGCCGCCGACGAGGACGGTCTGCGCGCCTTGCACCGAGCGCACTACGCTCTCGATCGCCGTCTCCGCCTTGGCCCCGCCGACGAGCCTCGTGAGCGAGGACGAGCCCGTCTTGTAGTCGCCGCCCACGTTGAAGGTGCGGAGGCCCCCAATCATCACGGTCTCGGACGCCG
This sequence comes from uncultured delta proteobacterium, assembly GCA_963827955.1. Lineage (GTDB taxonomy): Bacteria > Myxococcota_A > Polyangia > Polyangiales > Polyangiaceae > CAWHDJ01. The sequence goes on from CAWHDJ010000023.1 coordinate 197,814, forward strand.
CGGCGATCAGCTTGTTCGACGTGACGTTGACCGTGCGGCTGCCGCCGATCGTGTACGACTGCGCGCCCCCCACCTTGACGCTCAGCACCTGCCCCACGATGAGCTTGCGCGCCGCGCCGACGCTCCAGGAGTCGTTGGTGGTGATGCTCGTGTTCTTGTCGTTCTCGGTGCGCTCGTTGAAGTCCTTCGACGCGTTGAAATTCATCCCCTCGTTGCCGGCGGTATCGTTCATCTCGACCAGGTTGGCGCTCCCGCCGCCGGGGGTCGTCTGCGTGCCGAACGCGCTGACCACCTTCTTGCCGGGGAGGCCCGAGGGCGGGGGCGCCTGGCCGTTGTAGAGGCGCCCGACGACGTAGGGCGCGTCCGCCGAGCCGTGCTCGAACGCGAGGAGCGCCTCCCAGCCCACGCGCGGCAGGAAGAAGCCGCCCGAGGTGGGGGGCTGTACGACGCGCAGGTCGGTCGACGACTTGTCATCGAGGGGCCGGAGGCAATCCCAGCGGAGGTGGGCCGTCACCCTGCCGTGCTTCTCCGTGTGGATCTCCGCGCCGCTGGCGCCGGTCGCGACGCCGGTCTGGATGCCGCCGACCTGCGGCGCGGCGACGCGGGCCTCGCGGTAACCGCCGTCTGCCGGGACGGCTGTGAACGTGCAGACGAAGCGACGACCGTCGGCGCGCTCCACGTGGTAGTCGTCGCCCCGGTGCTCGACATCGAGGAGGAGCCACCGGCCGGCGATGCGGGCGCGCTCCGGGTCGTCGAGCTTCACCACGTGCCCCGCCGAGAGCCTCGGCGAGCTGCTCGAGCCCTGGAGCACGAGCCGCTGGGCGCGGAGCTGATCGAGCCGTAGCCCAGCGCGGGTCTTCCCCAGCGATGGGTCCTTGTATCCGCCCGGGTACTCGTAGCGCTCGCGCGCGACGGATCCGGCGTCGGCCTCGGCCGTCTGATCGAGGAGCGGCTTCTCGAAGTCGTAGTCGCGGAACGTCGACCTTGTCGCTCACGGTTCGGCCGCGGATCCCCACCTCGAAGACGGCCTCCTCCGCCTCCACCAGGCCGCCACTCGGCTTGACCTTGATCATCGGTGCGCCGTCCACGTCGTCGTACCCCGCGGCGTGGTCGGTGATCACGATCTTGTCTGCCGCGCCGCCGGGGATGTACCAGGTGGCCCCCTCGTCCGCAGTGAGCCGCGGAACGAAGTCGAGGTCGCTCTCAAAGAGCTGCACGCACTGCGCGCGCTTCGGGAGCGAGCGCTGCACGCGGACGTCGGCGGTGATCCCGTGCTCGGAGAGGATCTGCTGGATGATCTCGATCGCGTCCTGATCGACGAAGACGCGGTGATCGACGGTATCCGCGAGCAGCGCGATCTTGGGCACGATCACGACGGAGAGGCGCGTGTGCATGGCGTCAACGACGTCAACGAGGCCGTCGATCTCCCGCATCCCGCCGCCGGCGATGGACCAGGAGAGCTTGGCCTCCCGGGTCAACAGGGTCTTGGGGTCGACCGCGACCGGAGTGCCGCTCACGACGGGTTCGAAGATCACCTCCCAGCGGGAGGGCGCGTGGACGCGCTCCCGCCCGCGCACCGACCAGATGCGCGCGTCGAACGAGGCGCCGTCGATCTCGAGAGAGTACGTTTGGTGCATTGGGCCCTCGAACTTCCCGGGCAGGCCAGGTTGCCGATCGACACGCGCGCGTCAGCCGCTGTCGAGGTGCGCTCCCCCCTGGCGCTTGATGGTGCCCTTGACCGAACGTCGTCCCCTTCTTGACGTTCACGGCCCCGCCGGAGATCGTCACCTCGTTCGTCTTGAGCGACGCGGCCTCGATGGTGATCGTCGGCGCCTCGAGGACGATCGGCCCGCTCGCCGTGAGGCTGGCGCTCGCCCCGACCTTGATCGAGCCGGCCGCCTTCGTCCCGGTGCCGATGGCGCCGCCCGCCGTCTCCTTCATCGGCCCGGATGTCAGGTTCTTCACGCCGGTCACGCTGTCGGAGACGCCCCCCAGCGAGACCAGGCTCTTCGAGCCCCCCACGAGCTCGATGCGGGCGGCGAGCACCGTCTGCGCGACCCCGAGCCCGCCGACCACGTTCAGGCTGCCGCCGATGAGCTGCGTGAACGCGGCCGTGCAGCCGGTGTTCGACTGGTTGCACTGGATCCCGTAGAGGCCGCCGATGAGCTCCGCGTACGCGCCGCCAACGGTGACGACGCGGTTCGCCGTGATCTTGTTCGCCTCCATCCCGCCCACCATCTCGGTGCGGGAGCCATCAACGGTGATCGCGTAATCCGTGCCCACGTTGACCGACTGCGCGCCCCCGACCGTGAGCGACTGCGACGCCTTGATGTCCGCGATGAGCGACAGCCCGACGTCGTGGGTCTCGTCGACGCTGACGCTGGTGGTCGCGCTGCCGCCGACGAAGACCGTGTGATCCTTCGTGGCGTGGATGAACATCTCCTGCTTGCCCGCCCCGTCGCCCATGCGGATCTCGTTGGTGGTCCCGCCGCCCGGGGACGTGGCCGACTGCAACGTCGTCGTCGCCGATGCCGCGGGCAGGCCGTAAGGGACCACGGCCGTTGCGTTGTACACCCGGCCGAGGACGAGGGGCCGATCCGGGTTGCCGTCGACGTAGGCGACCGGCACCTCCCACCCCACGCGCGGGAGGAGCATCGAGCCCTCCATGTTCATCTGTAGGCAGCGCACCCAGTAGGAGGACTTGTCGTCCATGATCCCCGAGCGATCCCAGGGGAAACGCACCTTGAGGCGGCCCAGGTCGTCGACGTGGATATCGTCCCCGCCGGGCCCGGTCGTGACGGCGGGCTCGACGCCCGTGACGCATGGCACATCGCGCGCCAGATCGGGGCGGAAGGCGACCTCCCCGTGGGGCACGAGCACGGCGCGGTTCTGGTACGCGCGGGAGGTCGAGTCGTTCGGCGCCGGCTCGTCGATCGTGTGCTCGACCTCGACGACGAGGTAGCGCGCGTTCATCCAGCCGTCGACACAGTCCGAGACCTCGACGACGCGCCCGGGCTGGATGCGGATGCAGTCGCTCCGCCCCTCCCCTCGGAGCTTGAAGCGCTGGAGCTGCTCGAGGCGCGCCTTCGCGCGTGCGTCGGCGGCAGCCTGGGTGAGCACGTTGGCCGGGTACTCGAAGTGCTCGAGGTCGCCGGTGCCCGCGCTCCCGTCGACGTGGACGTCGGGGGCCCGGACGTCGTAGTCGCGCACCGACACCTTGGTGACCGTCATCGCCTCGGTGAAGCCGAGCTCGAAGAAGTGACGGTAGGCGACGGCCCCGCTCGGATCCCGGTAGGGCACCACGACGGAGCCGCGGATCCCCTCGTAGGCGCTCTTGTCGTCGGCGAGGACAAGGACGAGCTTGTCGCTGTCGTCGAACTCGAACCAGTAGCTGATCCCCTCCTCCGCGAGGAGGCGCTCGATGAACGACCACTCGGTCTCGTCGTACTGCACGCAGTGGAGCCGCTTCTCGTAGGGCGCGGAGAGGCGCCAGACGACCTGGCCGGCGGCGATCCCCGCGTCCTGGAGCACCTCCGCGACAATCTCCTTCGTCGTCTTGTCGAGGAAGATCCGGTAGCCAGAGCGGTGCGCGAGTAGCCCCTCGGGCGGGCCCAGCTCGAGATCGTAGTGACTGCCGTCACGACCCTCTCCCACGTATGCCGCGTCCGAAATGATCAGCGCCATGTCGCGCTGCGTCCCCTCTGCCTCGTCGACAAGACGAAGGGCAATGGAGGCGCCCACGATCCCTTCGACGTCCACGTCAGGATCGGCGCTGAGGATGCGAAGCTCCCAGCGCGAGAGCGCGCTGACCGCCTCGATCCCGCGGGCTCGAAGGATCCGGCTGTCGGCAGGGAGAGCCGTGCAGCTCAACTCGATGCGCGTCGTCCTCATCATCGCAGGTGGGGCAGATGGTAACGGAGCGGAGGAACGTGCGCCAAGAGCTAGCGCCGCGTCATGGTGCGGCAATGCTCGCGGCGTCTCTGGATGGACGTCGTCGGCACGGGCGCGGAGGCAGCAACTTTCTTCGAGGGTCGCGTAAGCAGGAGGCCGGTGCGGCAACCACTCACTTGCACGCCGCGTCAGCACCGAAGTCCCAGCAGTTCTCCGCGATCCCGTTCGCGCCCTGGCCCGCGTTCGTTGTGGCGTTGCCTGTACCCCCCGGGCCGCCGGTCCCCGCGTTCGTCATCGTGATCGTGAACGTTCCGCCCGTCGGGGCCATCGTGCCCTGGAACGCGATCCCGAGGGAATGGCCACCCTGCCCGCCGCCGCCGGGACCGCCGACGCCTCCCTTGCCGCCGTCGCCGCCAGGGCAAGCATCGTTCAGCGAGCCGGTGCCAGTGCCCTTCGCGCCTCCGCTGCCGCCATGGCCTCCGCTCTGTCCGTTGCCACCCGCCCCGCCGTTACCGCCCTTGCTCGCGGTCAGCGTCACGTTCGTCAGCATCACCTCCGCATCGAGCACGAGGAGCGCGATGCTGCTTCCCCCGGGCTGACCGGCACCTCCGCCGTTTCCCCCACAGCCGCCCGTGCCGCCCGCCCCGCCGCTCGCGCCAAGCCTCGGCGTCGTCACGGCATTACAGGTGATTGACATGGCGCCCTTGGCTGCACCGCCCCCACCTCCGCCCTGGCCGGGCATCCCGTTTCCACCCGCCACGCCGGAAGCGCCCTGGTAGCCCGTCGCCGAGATCGCGCCGGGCCCCGTGGCGCCGCCGCCTGAGCTGCCTGCGGTGCCCGGCGCTCCCGGATTGCCGGTGGTACAGAGCGGTGCTGCTTTCTCACCCTCACCGCTTCCACCTTTGCCGTCCGCCATCCCCAGGGCCGTCGCCGGAGGCACCGCGCTGCCGTCGACGCCGCTGCCCGCGGGATCGCCCGTCGCGTCTCCGCCGTCGCCGCCGCTCCCCGCGGTCGAACTCCCTCCCGTGATGCACGTGTTCGTTGAACCCATGGCGCCTGGACTCGTAAGGCCGGTGTTGCACGCATCCACCCCACCCGCCCCGGTTGCGCCGTCCAGCGCCGGGTCCGGCATCAACGACGTTGCCGCGGCCCCGTCCTGAGCGTCCCCGGCCGCCAGTGCGGCGTTGGTGGCGTCCAACGACCCGCCGTTCACTAGGACCGCGATGGACGACCCGCCCGGCATCGTCGCGGCCGGCGCCGTCACGCTCACGTTCTCGATCTTGTTGGCCCCGCCGTTGAGCACGACGCCAGGCACGTCAGGCGCGGTCGTGATCTGCGCCTCCATGGCGTCCGCCCACGTCCAGCCTGCCGGCGTGCAGCCGGTGAAGCCGCCGTAAATCTCGACGCCACCCGTGAAGCTCACCTGTCCGGTCTCGGCGTACGTGCCCGCGCACGCATAGATGCGCGACGGTTTCGTCGCGGCGGCCTCGGCGAAGGTCTGGAACGGGGTCGCCTTCTTGCCATTGCCCCCGGGCGCGGCGCCCGCGCTCACGAAGACGCCGCAGTTATCGGCCACCACCGTCGGATCCTTGGTCGGGTCGCCCGCGCAACCGGGGTTGCCGCCGCCGGTTCCTCCCGTACCGCCGTCGTGCCCGCCGGTCCCACCTGTACCGCCGTCGTGCCCGCCGGTCCCTCCATCGGCGAAGACGGCCGTGCCCGGATCCAGCAACGGCTCGACGAGATCCTCGTACGCCGTCCCGCACCCCACGGCGTACGCAGCCGACGCGCCTAGTAGAACCGCCCCCACCATTGCGCCGCGTGCAGTGTTCATCGACATCCTCGTACCCGTTGCATCACTAGAAGGAACCCGACACGACGAAGCCCGCGCTCGACACCGACACGGCTGGCGCGACGCGCACGGCGCGGTCCGGCGTCGAGGCCCGCCAGAGGAAGTAGGCGCCGCTCCCGAGCGCGGCCGCGCCCGCGATGACGAGCACGCCGATCCCCGCGTCGTGCAAGGTGTCGGAGCTGTGAGCGGTGTTCGCAAGGTCCACGCAGCGCGCGTCGTAGTTGATGGCGCCGAGCACGCAGGTGTGGTGCTCGGCCTGGATTGACGCGCCTACGCTCGTCGCGCTGCTTCGCTGGCTCGCCGCTACCACCTCAAGCACCACCCCCGTAACCAGGGCAGCGCCCGCGCCGCCGGCCAGGGCTGCCCCGGGGACAACGCTACGGTGCAGGACGAGGGGCACCTCCTGTGCGGCGCCGGCATGCGCGTCGATCGTCGCGTGCGCGTCCACAAACCCATCGCGCTGCGCGACGATCGTGTGTGCGCCGGGGTCCACGAAGAGCTCGAACGGGAGATCGTTCTTGTCCACGGCGACGCCGTCGATGGTGACGCGCGCCTCGGGGAGGTTCAGGAGCACGACGATCGTACCAACCTGCTTCTTGGCCTCGTCGAGGAAGTGCTTTGTCCGCTCACGCTGCGCGGGCTTGGCTGAGGGAGGGGCCGAGCGCAGGCTGAACGCGAGGTACTGCGCCGCCTCGCGCGGCCTGCCGAGCTGGAGCGCAACCTCGCCGAGGTTTGCGGCGACGTCGAACGTATGCGCGATTTTCCATGCCTGGAGGTACGCGGCCTCGGCTTCGGCCCACCGCTTGTGCTCGAAGGCGGTGTTGCCCTGGTGGAAGAGCTTCGCGGCCTGCTCGCCGGCCGCCTCGGCATCGGCCGGCGCCCCAGCGCCCGCCAGCGGACTCCACGCCGCGACGGAGGCGCCCAGGAACAACGCGAGGGAGGTGTGTCGCAGACGTCGGATCGGGATCATCTCGTGGTCCAAGGATCAGTCGTAGTTGGGCTTGTCGTACGGGCTCGTCGAGGCGGATGGCTTCGGCGCGGGCGGGTGGGACGCGGCCGGGGGAAGAGGTGGCGTGATCGGCGCGACGGCGGCAGATGGGACCGCGGGAAACGGCGGTGGTGAGGGTACTGGCGGCGCGACCACCGACGGCAGCGCGGCGCGCGGGCCGACGACGACGGCCGCGTCGCGGTAGGGATCCTCGGACAGCGCGCGCCTTTCCGGCGGTGGGCGGTCCCCCGGGCGACGGAGCGGTGCGATGGGGGGCGTGACCACGGTCGCGGCGGGCGCTTCCTGCGCAGAGCGCGTGTCGATCGGGACTGGCGCGGCGGCCGGTCGCAAAGCGTCCGATGTCGCCGCCGGAGGGTTCAACCCCCCGGTCCTTCTCGGCTCGGCGGCCGGGTGGGTCGTCCTCGTGGTCCCGATGCGGACGACGGCGAGCAGCGCGACGACGATCACGGCACCCGCAAACGCGAACAGTGCAGTGTGGCTACGCGTCGGGGCGTTGCGCCGGCTCGTCGACGCTGGCGCCGCGGACGGCGCATGCGATGAAGGAAGCTCGACAGGAGCGATCGGCGGGGGGCTAGCCTCATTCCGTCCATGGGCTGGTCTTGAGAACTGGCAACCGCTCCGTTCCGGCCACCGTGCGGTTACTTGGCGCTTGTTGGAGCGTGGTGTCGTCGTCATCCGGCGCTCGCTCGGGACGCAGCACCGGCCGCTCTTCGGTCTCACGGGTGCGATCGCCCTCCGGTAGCTGGCGCGGAACGTCGAGCATGACCAGGCCCACCTTCGGCGCGTCGAGATCCTCGGGCCGCCCGCGTGTAGCCGGAAGCTCGACGTCGCTTGCGTATGCGCTCGCGTTTCCCATGCCGCGGGTGGGATTGGTGCTGGCGGCGGCTCGCTCGCGCCGAGCTGGCTGTCCCGCTCCTTGAAGGCGGCGACCGCTTTGTCGAGCTCAGGGTCGTCGCCGAGCTTGGGAGCTTCGGGCCAGTCCACCTTGTGGAGGTAGGGCAGGAGCTTCCGGCGGGGGGCCCGACAGGTCGGCGTCGTTCGGGTCCTTGCTGCCGGTCATGGGCGCGTCTCGCCGTGCGGGACCGTCTCCATGGTGATGGCGTGTCCGGCAACGACGCGCCACACGTCGTCGTCCCAATCGGGCATGGCAACCATGCCGCGCCCAGCGAGCCGTGCCCCGACGACCTTCAAGAGCTTGTTGCGGGCACGACCCAAGGTCCACCAGCTCTTACCCCACTTCTCGGAAAGCGCCTGGAGCGCAGCCTCGTCGTTGCAGGCCAGCAGCTCGCGCTGTTCAGGTCGCAGATCCTCGCACACTTCCTTGAGCGCTACGGCGGCGCGCCCGGCATCGATGCGCGTGAGCATGTCGTTTTCTCCACCGACCGTCGGTGCCACGGCGGCTACGCCCTTGAGCATGGACGCGAGAAGTCCCGCCTTGTACGCGTCGAGCTCACCCCGCAACTGTTCCTCGGGTACCGTGGCATCGTCGTCGCGTGGCGGCCGATGCTCGTGCCGCATGAACTCGACGGCGGCGAGCCTCGCGGCAAGAATGTGGGCCCGCTGACGCTGGTCTGCGCGCGCGTCATCGAGAATGGTGCGGACCGCCTTCCAGAAGGCCCACTCCTGGAACGTCTTTCCGGCGGCGGCGTCGAAGTTCTCTGCTGCAAGCGCGATCCCGTAGTGGGCGCTCGCCACGAGCACGTCGAACGGCCGGATGAGGCCGAACCGCTTGACCACCGCCCGTGCGGCGCGCTCGGCCAGACCAGGAACGCTCCGCACGAGGTCCTTCTGGTCCCGCGTGAGCTTGACCTTCCGTCTCATCACGCGCTCCGTGCCTTGTCCTCGTCGCGGAGCCCGGTGGTGCGCGCCGTGCCGCTCTCGTCGACGACACGCGGCCGAAGCTGGCTCATGAGGTGCTTTCCCGCCTCGTGCGAGGTCAGGGCGAGGCGCAGCATCCGCTCCATCTCCTCGAGCAGCTCGGGGGACAGGCCTCTTGCGCGGTACGGGGCGAGGGAGGTTTCGACCTCGGCGTCGAGGAAGGGGTCGGAGTCGGGTTCGTCGCTCATGAAGACCTTGTGGGGCAAAGAGGAACGTGGGGCCCTCTCTCAAAGACGTCGACGCGGCGCGAGCCGCGGTAGCAGAAATCGACGCGGCGGCGCACGGTTCCTCAGTTCTCCGTTCCGAAGACCCGGTGCTTCGCCTGCGGCGGCGGTGGAGGGGACGGCAGCGCGGGCGTGTCCGGGGGAGGTGGTGGCTTCGCCGAGGGCGAGGTTGACGCTGGCTTGGGCGCAGCAAGCGGACGCGATGGCACGGGTCGCGTGGGAGTCGATGGCGTGGCCCGGTCATCACGTCGCTCAGTCGCTGCCCCAGCGGCGGCGGGCGCTGTCGTGGCGGCGGGCGCGGGGGGCTGCGGCGCAGGCGGTGGCAGATCCGGCTCAGCAAGGGAGGGGGAAGGCAGGCGCGCCGTCGATGCCGTCGAGACCGGGGGCACTGGCGTGGCCGCCACTTCCGCACTCGCGACCGGCTGCACGCGATGAGAAAGCCATCCCAAGCGCCACGTCGCGAACGCCGCGATCACAAGGACAATGCCCATGCCTGCTGCGAGGAGCGGGGTTCTGGAGGCGCGCCTCACGGTCTCAGTTACAGATGCGGCGCGCGGGGAGGCTCGACGCCGCCCCTGCGCGCCCACGAGGGATGGAGCCGGCCGCTGCTCGACGCGAACGTCGCCAGACCGGCGGGCGGACTTGCTGTCCCGGGCGTTGGCCGTGGCAGACTGCGTTCGACGGAGATCGCGTGCGCGCTGGCAGCGTCACCGCCGGTGCAGAGGACGCTTCCTCACGTCGGCGATCGCGTACGAGTTCATCGCGCGACGTGGCTGAAGCGGCATGCTCGCCGGCTGTCGCGGTAGCTCCCGCCTGTCTTGACTCGGCCGGCGTCAACGGCGGGCTCGAGGCGCCTGTAGCCGTGGGTCCGGCCGTCGCAGATGGGCTCGCGATCGCGTCGAGCGGGACGCTGTGTTCGCCTGCACCGGAGGACGTCGTCCCGCCACATTTATCGGGTGGCGCCGCTCCTGATGGCGCATCCGTAGGCTTTCCCTCCGACGGCACGGACGCTGCGACGCCCAAGATCGGCATCCGAACCGTACCCCCTCCGGCGCGGGGCTGCCGTTGTCCGCTGACCTCCCCGCCGTTGGGCGGGAGCACGGCAGCGGGCGCGAGATGTAGGGGCGGGGGGCGCTCGGCTTCGCCGCCCGCGCCGCTCTCGGCCGCCACCCTCGTGAAGGCTGGTCCGGGGGGGTGGGCGTCGACAGGTAGCTCAAGCGTGCTGGGCGAGCCGGCGCGAGGCGAGCCGAGCCCGGCCTCGGTTCGAGGCTCGGTGGCGGGCGACTCAGGAGACTCCCGGCGAAGAGTGAGCTGCGTCGTCATTGTCGGGCAGCTCGGCGGTGGAGGGCTGCCGCGACAAGTCTGTCCGTGGCGGATCGGGCGGCACCGAGACGCTCACAAACGGGTTGGCGGTGCCTTGCTCCATCGGAAGCTGGTCGGTGTCGATTGGTGCAGCGGGCGGAAGCCGGCCCACAAAGGAGATCCGCACCGGCTCTTGCTTCCGCGCCCGCAGCTCGTCGAGGTACAGCTCGCACGCAGCGCGAAACCATCGCCCGGCTTCCGCGGCCGACGCGATGCGCTTCTCGGGATCCTTGACGAGGAGGCGTTCGATGATCGCGACGACTGCGTCGGGGATATCCTCGACGAGCGACCTGATCGGGACGTGGGGTTGGAAGACGATTCGAGAGCCCAATTCTTTGAAATTGTTGGGGAGCTTGCCGTTGACCGCGAACGGGTTCTGCCCAGTGATCTGCTCGTAGAGGACCACGCCGACGGCGAAGAGATCGCTGGCCGGGCCGACCTTGACGGTGTCGTAGAGCTGCTCGGGGGACATGAACTCGGGCGTGCCCAGCGTCGTGTCCACCGTCGTGATGCGGGAACCGTTCGGGAATTGGCTCGCTCCGAAGTCGCAGAGACGCGCGGACCCGTCCTTGTTCACGAAGATGTTGTCGGGCTTCACGTCGCGGTGGACGATCTTCAGGCTGTGCGCGACGTCGAGCGCGCCGCACACCTGCGCCATGATCTCGAGCGCGGTGTTGATGGGGAGCTTGCCGCCGAGGTCAACGCGTAGCTGGGCGAGTGTCCGGCCGTCCATGAGGTTCATCACCATGATGATGCGCTTGTCGGGCGCTTCGATCACGGCGTGGACCTGCACTAGGTTCGGGGTGCCCTTGAGCTTGCTGAGAAGGTCACCCTCGCGTCGGTGCCTCTCCTTCGCCTTCGGGTTCTTGGCCCGGTTCAGTTGGAGAACTTTCAGCGCCACCAACGCGAGGGTCTGCACGCACTCGGCCTTGTAGACCTCCGCGTACGCCCCTCGGCCGATAAGCTCGAGGACGCGGTAGTCGAGCCCGTGGCCCGGGTCGCGGACCAGCTCACCAGGCTGGAGTGCGTGCTCTTTCCACACCGGCGCGATCATAGGGGGAAGAACGCCTCCGCGAGCAAGAGGATCCGGAGCATCGCGCCCCTGCCCGTACGTCAGCCAGGGGGCGCGAACCTCCGGCAGGATGTCGGGGCAAGCGTGCCGTCGCTGACGATGAAGTCGACCGCTCCGCCGCGCGGGTAGCAGAAAAGTGAACCGGGGGCCGTTCGGCCTGCACGCGTCCCGTGGCGCCGGGAGCCGATGCACTTTCTTGCTGCCGAGCCCGCCTCCGGTTCGACGTCCCTCTTGCAGCACCACTCGCCTCGCTGCGGCCCCGTCCGGACGGCACGGGAGATCGCTTGCGCGGCTCGTCGTTGTTCACGCGGTCGCTCGATTCACGGGAGGCTCCATGTCTGCGTCACCTTCGACCTCGTCGCCGTACGCGCTTGGCGCGCGGGGGCCAAGCCCGCGCTCGCGGCGCGCTGAAGCCTTCGGGCTTACGGATCCGGGCCTGCTGCGCCCCACGAACGAGGACGCCTACGCCGTCGTTGACGCCTTGGGTCTCTACCTCGTCGCTGACGGCGTTGGCGGCAACGCTGCCGGCGAGGTGGCCTCACGCATGGCCATCGACACCGTCGTCAGGTTCTTCAAGGACATCGCCCTCGGTCGGCCAGGGACTGGAGACGCTCCCGAGACCGAATGGCACGCGAGCTTCGCCGCGTCGCTCTTGGCGCGCGCAGTTGAGGAGGCGAACGCGGTGCTGTGGTCCGCCGCTGCGGGCAACTCGGCACTGGCGGGCATGGCGACGACCTTCACCGGCCTCCTCCTCCTCAACGAGCGCGCCGTGATCGCCCATCTTGGGGACAGCCGCGCCTACCTCCTGCGCGGTCGGCGTCTCCAGCAGCTCACCGACGATCACACCCTCGTCGCCGCCTACATGCAGAGCGGCGTGATGACGCGCGACGAGGCTGCGACCTCGGAGTTCCGGAACATCATCACGCGTGCCCTTGGGCCGGACGAGCACGTGAAGGCCGACACCCGCATCATCGGCGTCGAGCCGGGCGACGTCCTGCTGCTCTCGTCGGACGGGTTGCACGGGCTGATCGACGACGAGGAAATCGCGGCCGAGCTTCGTCGCGAGCAGGATCTCACGCGGACGGCGGCCAGGCTCATCGAGCGGGCGAACGACCGCGGGGGCTCCGACAACATCACGGCCGTGGTCGTGCGCGTCGTCGAGTCCGGCGCGCGGTCGCTGGCATGACCGGAGGGCTGCGAATGCGACGCCGCTCGACATCGGAAACGACGATGGGTCCTGTGGCATGGCGAGGAGAGGATGAACGTGTCGAGAGAGGGACTGTCCTTGATGCTGGAGATCGCAGGGGCCAGCCACATCGGGAAGAGGCACGCGAACGAGGACTTCTACGCCTACGACGAGGCGTTCGGGCTGTTGGCGGTGGCGGATGGCGTGTCGACGCGGCCGGCGGGCCGCATCGCGGCGGAGTCGGCTATCGACGCGCTCTTCCGCCACTTGACCGACCCGCGTGTGCCCCTCTTCGCCGACCCGCGCGAGCGGGTCGAGCGCGGGTTCGCTTTCGCCCACCGCACCGTTCGCGAAGAGGGCGCCGCCGACGAACAGCTCCACGGAATGGCGACGACGCTTGCGTGCGCGATGGAGGAGGGCGACATCCTCATCGTCGGTCACGTCGGGCACAGCCGCGTGCTCCGGTTCCGCGAGGGTCGGATCCAGCGGCTCACCGCGGATCATCGGCTACAGACCGACGACGTCGTACGCGCCGGGCTCGGATCGGAGGCCATGAAGACCTTTGACCCCGAGACGCTCACGCGCGCGATCGGCCTGCGGGAGAGCCTTGCGGTCGACGTGCGCGTTGAGGCTCTACTCCCGCATGATGGCGTTCTCGTCGCGACCGACGGGCTCACGCGCGTGCTCGACGACGACACGATCGCCGCCACGTTACAACGCTACCGACACCCGCAGCCAGCCGTCGACGCGCTTGTCCGATGCGTGGTCGAGGCCGGAGCGCCGGACAACGTAACCTGCGTGCTCGGCCTCTGGCGGCCGATGGTCCCATAGTTCAACGCCGATCGACCGGGACGATGTGGAGGATCGACGTCGCCGCACGAGCGGCCGGCGCGGCAGACGGCTGCGGCATCGGCGGGCTTCTCGATGCGGCGGGTAGCTCGGCCGACAGCAAGGGTTGTCCTCCAGGGCGACGCACGCGACGGCGCCGCTGAACGAACAGGAAATGTCTATGGCGTGGGAAAACCTCCGCGAGGATATCGCCGAGGAGTTCGAACCATTCGTTCACCGCGTTCACGAGATCGACGAGGCGTTCGAGTGGATCCGATCCAAGCGCCGTCAGGCGGCCCGCGAAGCGCGTCGATTTGAGGACGGCCTCTCGGCGAGGCGGCGAAAAGCTCGCCTGGGAGCCAACATGGCGCTCCGGTTGGCTGCGGGGTGTTGCGCTCTGTGCGATGACAAGCGCGCACCGAACAGCCGCCGGTTCTGCCTCCACCACCGAAAAAAGAAAACGGAGCGTGAAATTCAGCGTAGGCGCCGCAAGGCGCTCGCGGAAGTTGCAGCAGGTCGTTGCTTGAATCTCTGCGGGCGCCCGATACGCGAGCACCGCGATGGCTCCGCCCATCGCAAGGGTCGGCGGCCCGTGTTGTGCGAGCAGTGCGTCACGGAAATGCGGAAACGGCTGCGCCAAAAGCGCGCGGAGCAGGTTACCGCGGGCATGTGCGCGAACGCGTGCGGGCGCCCCGTCGCCCAGAGGCCTGCCCGCAACGGGAGGATGCCGCAAACGTGTGCGATCTGCTCTGCGCGAAACACGGAAAGCGTGCAGCGATCGTACAGGAAGAGGGCGGCCAGGGGTCTGTGTCCCTGCGGGCAGCCGACGCGGAAGCTCGAAGGTCAATCCCGGAGGCGGAAGCCGGTTCTGTGCGAAACATGCGCGACGAAAAGCCGGGCAATTCATCGCGAGCAGATGGTGTCCCTGGACATGCTTCTTGTTCCGGCGGCCCCCGCACGCGCGCACCTGCTTCAGCTTCGTTCCCTGGGGATCTCGTTGCGCGCGATCGCTCGGATCGCCGGCCTCAGCGCGGACTCGTTGCGCCGAGTGCTCGACGTCACGACGTTGCACACCCGCGCGCGGACTGCCGAGCGCATCCTCGAGCTGGAGGCGGTACTGCTTGACGAACCCGTTCATGGTCCGCCGACAGCGTGAGATTGCCCGAGCGCTCCCTCCAGGAGCCGTGGATGAGCCGTCCTCGCAGGGCAGGCCGCCGGCCGAGACGGCGGGCACGCCCGAGCAAGCAGCCACGCACAGCTCGCCCGTCGCGCGCAGGCGGCGTTCGCGCTCCAGGATCCGCTTCAGCGTCCGACGATCGATCTCCAAGAGCTCGTCGGCGGTGGCCCGCAGGCGGAGACGGCGCAGCCGGAGGGGGTGGTCGGGGACCTTCGTCCACGGCTTGTCGCAGGCGGTCGATCCGGCGCACGTGCGGGGAGCGAAGCAGGGTGGGTGGATCCTGGATGCGACGCCGGTGTCGTGGGAGAGAACGAGGCCGCCCCCACGTCTCTGGTGCTTGACGTTGCCGGAGGTCCGGGGGAACCTCAGCTTGAGCCCGCCAGCACGAAGGGGCGGGGTGATGATCCACGTGAAGAACGCGCCTCGGCCCCGCCCGCCGTCGTCCACGGCACGCGTAGCTCCGCCGACTGTGACCACGCCCGTGCGGGGTGGACGCCGCGAGCCGCGAAGGGGCGGGACGACGAGCCCACCGCGTCCGGAGGCGCATCGAGACTCCCTCGCGGCCCACCGCGCCGCCGCCGCCGAGTGGCACCCGACGAAGAACGCCCCCCTCACCCCGCGCGACGTCTACCTGTACAGCAACAAGCTCGCGTTCTGGCGCTGCCCCGTGGACCCATCCCACGAATGGACCGCGCAGATCGCGATGCGCGCGAAGGGGAGGAAGAGGTGCCCCTTGTGCGCGGAGAAGGAGCTGCGCGAAGAGCGCAGCCTGCTCGCTCGCCGCCCCGATCTGGCCACGCAGTGGCACCCGAACAAGAACGGCGCGCTCACCCCGGCAACGGTGTCCTACGGAGCGAATCGCAAGGTCTGGTGGCGGTGCTCCAAGGATCGCAGGCACGTCTGGCAAGCGACCGTCGTCGAGCGGGCGGTCGCCGGCTGCGGGTGCCCGATCTGCTCCGGCAAGAGGGTCACGCGGGCGAACTCGTTGCAGGCGATCCATCCGACGATCGCCGCCGAGTGGCATCCGACCGAGAACGCGCCGCTGTCCCCCCACAGCGTCACCGCAAGGAGCGACCGACGCGTCACCTGGGTGTGCGCGGCGGATCCGGCGCACGTTTGGCAGGCGACGATCGCGAACCGGACGAAGGAGCGCGGGACGGGGTGCCCGTTCTGCGCCGGCAGACGCCTGACGGCCTTGCGGTCGCTCGCCGCGTGCGCTCCGGAGGTGGCGGACGAGTGGCACCCCACCAAGAACGGGGAGCTGACCCCAGCGGACGTCTTCGCCAACTCGACGCGCAAGGTCTGGTGGAAGTGTCGCGCGAGGCCGGTGCACGTCTGGCAGATGAGCGCGCATGCGCGAGTCGGCGGGCAAGGCTGCCCATTCTGCGCTGGGAAGCGAGTCGACAGCCGCAACTCGCTCGCCGCGCTGCGGCCCGACCTCGCGTCCGAGTGGCACGCTTTCCGCAACGGAGAGCTCCCGGGCAGAACACGTCACGGTGGGGTCCGCGCGGCGCGTGTGGTGGCAATGCAGCCGGGACCTGCTCCACGTCTGGCCGGCAGCGATCAACAACCGGACGAGGCTTGGGTCGGGCTGCCCCTTCTGCGCGGGCAAGGTCGCAACTCTTGCGACCTCGCTCTTGGTCCGGTTCCCGGGAATCGCCTTGGAGTGGCACCCCGAGAAAAACGGGCGGCTCACGCCCGCCGAAGTGATGCCGGGCAGCAGCCTCAAGGCATGGTGGCGCTGCCGGGTGGATCCATCACACGAATGGACGGCCGAGGTGTGCGGGCGGACGAGCCGCCGGACGCCGTCGGGGTGTCCGCACTGCTTGCGTCTGTCGCGCGGCATCACGCTTCCCCAATCCTCCCTGGCAACCGCCTACCCTGAGCTCGCGCGCGAGTGGCACCCGAAGAACGGAGCGCTGACCCCGGACAGCGTGACGTGGGGCTCGGGCCGGAAGGTCTGGTGGCGCTGCAAGCTCAACCCGGCCCACGCATGGTGCGCGGTCGTCGCCGCGCGGAGCAGGGATCCTCGCTGCCCGGAGTGCTGCCGGGCAGCCAAGACCCTGGCCGCCAGGCGACCCGATTTGGTGGACGAGTGGCACCCGACAAAGAACGGGCGGCTCGGGCCCGACGACGTTTTGGCCGGATCGCACAAGAAAGTCTGGTGGCGCTGCCGAGCAAATCGCGCGCACGTATGGAAGACCGCCGTCTGCCATCGGACGGTCCCCGTCAACGCAACCGGGTGCCCGCGGTGCCCGCGCCCGCCGCGCACCCCTTCTCGCGCGGCATCACTCGCCGCGGTCCACCGGGAGCTGGCCCGCGAGTGGCATCCAACAAGGAACGGAGCGCTCACCCCGGCCACCGTGTTCCCGCGCTCGGGTAAGAAGGTCTGGTGGCGTTGTAGGCTCAACCCGGCCCACGAGTGGCTGGCGTGCGTGGCCCACCGGAGCGGCGGCAGTGGCTGCCCGTACTGCTACCAGGCGGCGAACGTCCGCCGCTCGCGGCGAGGTACCGAGCGTGTGGCTCGGGATGGTGGCGCGCTCGCTCGCCCACGCAGTACCGAGAGCCGCGACCGTCCTCGTGCTCGAGGCCGTCCGGCGGCGGGTCTCGACCGACCCATTGTTGGCGCCCGCCTCCGCGCGCCAGGGTCCTCCACGCCCGGGGGTTGTGAGCCCGAGAGGTCGGGGCAGTGCGTACAGGTGCGGCGCGCAGATCCCGCGGAGCGCCACCAGGACCCGTGAGGTGCCCAGACGCCCGCGAAAGGCCTGGACACTCGGCCTCACGCCCACAAGGAGGTCAGGGAACAGGCCGGCCACGGTGACCAGCAGCGCCCGCACCCACACGATCCGACGGCGTACCCAGACGACGGCGGTGCTCAGTGTGACCGCGTTGGGCGCGTCGCCGGGACGCAGCTCCTCCGCGGCGTGCTCCAGGCCAGCCGACGCCTCCGCCCGCTCCACCGTGTGCTCGATGTCGTCCAACGTGCCCGGCACCCGGCTCGCGTAGAAGTCAGGGAGCAGGCCGAACGTCGTGTGCTGCTCCGGGCAGTAGTACCGCGCCACGAAGCCTACAACCGGGACCTTGCGCATGTACGTGCCGAGCCGCTGGAAGTGACAGGACCCCGGCGGGCACACCGGGCACGCCGCCAAAGTTGCCTGCTCCCATCCCCTGCCCGTAACGTACTCCTCGAAGATCAGCGTCGATTCCAACCGTAGCTGCACTTCATCAGGCCCGCGTCGGGTGCCAGCCGTCGCGGGCCTTCTCCTTTCTCGCCGTCCGCCTCGGGGACCGCCCCCGCTGCGGTCGCCGATCGTCGAGACGGTGGGCGAGACCGGGAAAGTTTCCGGCGGCGGCTTCCCGCGCTTCAGGCCTCGCTCAGCGGAACCACCGGCGGAGGAGACCGACGCGACGGGCCTCGTGGATCACGGGCGAGGGAGAGGCCCTACAGCCCACCTACAGCCCCGGCGAGATGCCGAGAGCGACTGGTCGTCGTACGCGATCAACCCGTCCGACGATCTTCAAGTTCGCGCTCGCCTTCGGCTCATCGTCGGCGAGCGGCTCACCGTGCAGGCATCCTCGTACGTCCTAACGTACAGCCCGCGGAAGCTCTTCGATCGCGAAGCGGTACGCGCTCGTCTCGCAGGTGGGGTCCTCGGCGTGCGAGCACTCCGCGAGCGCCCGTCGCGTGCCCTACCCTTCGCGTGCTTCCGCTTCTATCCTCGTCCCCTGTGAACACAGAGAGTTCCCACGCCTTCGACCCGGTTGAGCTCGACACATTCATCGACCCCAGGCTCGCGCGCTACCGCGCGATCCTACCCGTCCATGCAGTCGCCCACTTTCACCACGTCGCCGCGTTCCTTCTCGAGACGCACAGCGGGGCCGATTGCTGGCTCGCGGCGATCCCGCACGCAGGGCACGAGGCTTCCCCGCGCTTTTCGGAAAGGCCGTTCTCGAAGGAGATGCTTGGCGCGCTCGCCGCGGAGCTTGGCCTGCGGCCTCGGGCGATGGCGGAGGCCGAGGACCGGGCCGACGTGGTGCTCCACGAAGCCGAGGCCGGGCTGCGGTACCTCATCGACGCCAACCTCTCCCGGCGCATGGGGAACGCCCCCGCGCCGGTCGCCATCGATGGCTTCCTCGATTCCGTGTTCGCGTCGCTCTTCGCGGGGCTCATGGGCGCCATGTACCGCCGTGCCGCGAAAGAACCGGAGGGCGAGGATGTTGGCCCGCTGGGGGCGCACTTCATCTGGGCCCTCCTGCTGTTCCGGCGCTTCGACATTCGCGGCCGCTACGCCACCACGTTTGTGCGGCACTTCGTACATGCGAACGCCGTCGGATTTGCCGCAAGGCGGAGCGCGAAAGCTGCCGTGGCCGAGGAAGAGCATATCTTCCAGCTTCTGGACGAGCTCGGCACCTTCGTCGCGACCGAGGGGCCGCGCGTGGAGGAGATCAAGGCCGACCCTACGGAGCTGACCAGGCGCTCGGCACCCTGGGCCCGAGCGCTCTTGCTGGATGAGCTACGACGACCAGGGGGCGCGAAGCGCAGACGCGAATCGTGAGGGAGGCGAACCGAATCAGTCGGAAGCCACTCCTGCGCGCAGCATCCTCCGCACGGCCCTCGCGTACTCGCGGTAGAGTTCCTTGGAGATGTGCGACGCGATCCGCGCGAGGCGGGTGCGAGCGGGCCCGGTGTGCAGCCGGGGCTCCGAATCCACGGCCATCGCCAATGCGACAGCGTCTTCCACGGCGCGCTCGACGGCCGGTCCTTGGGCTGCCCCGAGGTCCGCCGCCCGCACGCAGAGCAGAGGCACGACGACACCCCAGACGTGTAGCTCCCAGGGAAAGCCTCCACCTGGGGCGAACGTAGCCTGCGCCTGTTCGACGCCCTCGCGCCCGGACGCCGCAAGCACACGCTTGCTCGCCGTCGACATGATCTTGCCCACCGTCGACGAGACCCCGTCCACGAGCACGTCGGCGTAGAATTCCTCCGAAAGCTCGTAGCTCGCCGGCTGCCGCCCTTCCCCCATCGCCGACTCGTACAGGAGGGGAAAAACGAGCGGATGCGTGGTCAGGACGAGGTGCATGAAGGCCCTGAAGACGTCGGCGACGCGGCGCGGGACGAGCCCGACGTAGGGCTCCACGCTGCTGTGCAGCACGGGCCGCAACACCGAGCCCATGCGCTCGCCCTTCGCTTCGGGGCTGAGCAGCTCGGGGGCGTCGGCCTCGGGTACGATTTCGGGCACACGCGCTTCGAGGAACGCGAGCATCGCCCGCGGCCCCGCCAGGTTCTCCTCGTCAGACCGGAGGACCTCCTCGGGCATGCCGACCGCCACCATGCGCTCGTGGTTCTTGGACATGCGGCTCACGCGCCGCCGCTCTTCTGTGAGCAGCGCCGCCGCATTTGCGCGTCGCGCGCCGTCGCTCGCCGGCGACACCACGCACATCCGCAATGGGTCGGCGATGAGCGCACCGGCAGCGCGCAGCATCTCGAGCAGGCGCTCCGGTTCGCGTGTGGCAAGCAAGCACTCCGCACGCGTGACGGGCACGAGGCGAAACGCCCGGCGGACGCGGCCTCCGCGCTCACCCAACGCGAACGTGCCGGCGTCGGCGGGCGCGACCAGCAGCCCGGCGAACGACGTGAGGCGGATGCGGCAGGGGACAACGGCTCCAGGCACGAGCACTTGCGGCGTGCCCGCCGCGAGGTCCTCCACGGCCACCTTGAAGTCAGCGTACGGCGTCACGGCCGTGAGGAAGACCTCGTCTCCAATCCCTCCTTCCACTGCGCCGAACGAGGCGTAGGTGACATGGCTCGCTACCTCCCCCGGGCTCCAGAACGTCAACATGCAGAAGCGCGGAGGCGGCTCCGCAGCCTGCGCCGCCTTGAATGCCTCGTAGCTGGGCAGGGCAGCCGCCATGGCGGCGCGATTGATGGCGGTCACGGCGTCGCTCTCGTAGAGCTGCCCGAACCGCCCCACGTAGCTGTCCCTGACGCCTTCCCAGTCGAGAATCACTTCTGTCTCTGCCTCGTGCCCGGCACGGTACCACGTCCTCTAGGCCGGGCTGAGCGAGCTTCCCGAACTCGGGGTGGATGGCGCTCCAAGCGATCGCTACCGCTCGCCGCGCTTGCGCCGCTCGTCTGCGAGATCGCGCACGGGCGCGGACGTGCCCGGCGCGGCATGGCCAACCAAGGTCCGCACGGTGTCGAGCGCGAGTAGCGCCGCGCGCGTGTCGCCGGCAGCGAACGCTCTCGCCGCGCCAGCAGTGAGCGCCTGCACGAGCGCCGTGCGGTGGTCGCCCCGCTGGTCCAGGTCGCTCGGCTGGTCCTGGGGCATCTGTGCGTCGGGTTGCGGGGCAGCGCCGCTGCCGTCGTCGTCAGGCGCGAGGGCGAAGAGCGGGGCCGCATCCACTACGCCGGACCCACGGGTGGACCCAGCCTCCGAACCCTCGGGCTCTACTTGAAGGGCAGCGCCATTGATTTTTTGCTGTGATTCCGCGTCGGTACCGAAGGAGGGACTCGAACCCTCAAACCCTTCCGGGTAGTGGATTTTGAATCCACCGCGTTTGCCATTCCGCCACTTCGGCAGGTGGCCGAAACGTAGCTCAGGCGCAACCGGCTCCGCAAGCGACCGGGGTCTTACGCCGACGCGCCGCCCTTGGGCGGACCTTCCGGCGGACCTCCCGGCGGAGCTCCCGGCGGCCCCTCCGACGGGGCAGGCTTCGGCGGCGGCTTCGGCTTCGTGTTCCGCGCCTTCATCGCCGCGTCGAACCCGCGCCGCGCGATGTCGAGCACGCTGCTCCCCGCCTTCTCGAGCAGAGCCGGGAGGCTCGCACGCTCCTCCGCGCCGAAGCCCGAGAGGACGAACGACGCCACCTCCCCGCGGAAATCCGGCGGTGGCCGCCCGACCCCGAAGCGCACGCGCCCGAAGTCGCCCGTGCCCACCGTGGCCATGATCGAGCGAAGCCCGTTGTGCCCGGCGTGCCCGCCGCCGAGCTTGAGCCGCACGTCCCCGAAGGGGATGTCGAGCTCGTCGTGGATCACGACGAGCTCGCGCGGCTCGACCTTGAAGAAGGCCATCGTGGGCTGAACGCTGCGGCCCGAGTCGTTCATGAACGTCATGGGCTTGAGCAGGACCGCCGGCTCGCCGGCGATCTCGGCCCGGGCACACTCGCCGGAGAAGCGGTCGCGGAACGCATCGGCGCCGAGGCGCCGAGCGAGCTCGTCCACGACCATGAACCCGACGTTGTGACGGTGCGCGGCGTATTCCCGGCCCGGATTGCCCAGACCGACGACGAGGAGCATGCGAGGCCGGGCTTACTTCTTCTTCTCGGCCTTGGCCGGAGCGGCGGCCTTGGCCGGAGCCGCGGCGGCAGCGCCCTTGGCCGGGGCCGCGCCGCCACCAGCCGGAGCCGCGGCGGCGCCCGCAGCAGGCGCGGCGCCCGCAGCAGGTGCGGCACCCGCAGCGCCGGCAGCGCCCGGCGCCTTCTCCTCCTCGGTGACCTTCTCGGGCGCGGCGACGACGACGACCGTCTGGTCGTCCGGGAGCCGGACCTTCACGCCCGCCGGCAACTGGATCTGGTTCGCCTTCAGCGAGTCGCCCATGTCCAGCTCGGTGACGTCGACGTCGACGTGGAGCGGGATGTTCTCCGGGAGGCAGCGGATCGGGATGCGCCGGAAGATCTGCTGGAGGATGCCGCCGGAGACGAGGCCCTTGGGCTTGCCGGTGCAGAGCAGGGGCACGTCGACGTCGACGGGCTGGTCGAGCTTCACCTGCATGAAGTCGACGTGGAGGAGCGAGCGGGTGACCGGGTGGTACGCGTACTCGCGCACCATGACGGTGAGCTTCTCCGCGCCCTCGACGTCGAGCTCGACCACGGAGTTCTGCCCGTGCGGCGAGGTGAGCACCGAGAGCAGCGCCTTGGGCGAGACGGCGATCATGGTCGCGGCAAGGTCGCGGCCGTAGGCGATCGCGGGGATCTTGTCCTCCCGGCGAAGGCGGCGCGAGGCGCTCTTGCCGGCCTCGGCACGGGGGGTGGCGTTCAGCTTGGTGATCTCCATCGGCTCTTCCTCGGAATCTCGTGGGCGGGCGGCTATAGCAGATGAAAACGCGGAAGGCGACACCGAAGGCGAGGGAAGCCGTCCCGGGCCGGAAATCTCCCTTTCCGCCTCAGGGGGAGGAGGACCCGGGCACGTTCGCCTCGGAGCGCATCCGGGCAAAGAGGCGGAGCGCCAGGACGAGGCCGATGAGGTTGCAGCACGCGGCGGCGAAGAAGGGTGCGCCGACCAGGCGGCGCGGGGCGTCCGGCCGCTCGAACCAGAAGACGAGCTGGGTGCCGAAGGCCGGGCCGATGATCGCGGCGACGCTCGAGAGGCTGGCGAGCGAACCCTGCAGCTCGCCCTGCTCGGTGGGGCCGACCTCGCTCGTGAGCAGCGCCTGGATGGACGGGCCGATGAGGCCGCCGAGCGCGAACGGGAAGATGATGACGTAGACGAGCCACGCCTGCCGGGCGAGGCCGAAGGCGACGAGGCTCGCCACGTTGGTGGCGAGCGCGAAGGCCAGGATGCGCTTCTCGCTGAAGCGCGGCACGAGCACCCGGATGAGGCCCCCCTGGACCAGCGCGGCCGCGACGCCCACGACGACGAGCGAGAACCCGACGTCGTTGGTGTCCCAGTCGAATCGCACCGGGAACGAGACCGACCAGACGCTCTGGAAGATCATCTGCGCCAGGTAGCCGAACGCCATCGTGCCCGTGAGGCCGAGGACGATGGAGTGCCGCCCCAGGTTCCGGAACAAGGCGAAGGGGTTCGCCCGCTCCAGGGTGAAGGGGCGGCGGGAGGCGCGCGGCAGCGACTCCGGCAGCACGAAGAGGCCGTAGAGGAAGTTCAGGAAGTTGAGCCCGGCGGCGACGAGGTAGGGTCGGCTGGGATCGCCCTTGCCCAGCACACCGCCGAGCCCCGGGCCGAGGACGAAGCCGAGCCCGAAGGCGGCGCCGACGAGGCCGAAGCTCTGGGCGCGCTTCTCGGGCGGGGTGACGTCGGCGATGTAGGCCCTCGCCGCCGAGTAGCTCGCGCCCGTCATGCCCGCGAACACGCGGCCCGCGAAGAGCCACCAGAGCACCGGGGCGAGCGCGCTGAACAGGTAGCTCGCCGCGGCGCCCGCGAGGGAGGGCAGGAGCACCGCGCGCCGCCCGAAGCGATCGCTCAGCCCGCCCAGGATCGGCGCGCAGACGAGCTGCATGGCCGAGTACGTCGCGAAGAGGGCGCCGACGTAGGGCGCCGCGGCCCCGACGTCCGCGGGGTGGCCGAGGAGCTTGGCGACGAGCCGCGGGGCGACCGGGATGATGAGCCCGACCCCCAGCGTGTCGAGCAGGACCGTGATCAGGATGAAGACGATGCCGGCGTGTGACGGTGCCCGGGTCTCATCGCTCGAGCGTGGGCACTCTTGCCAGGAGCGCACTGGGGATCAAGCCGGCGTTTGGCTCAACGCGGAGTGCCCTTCTCGGCGTCCTCGAGCCGGCGCCGGGCGCTCGCGAGGGCGCTCGGGCTCGACTGCCCCGGCGGCAGCGCGTCCCAGCCCTTCACCTCTTCACGCCGGGCGGCGATCGCGCCGGCGGCGTCGCCGCTCTTCTGGAGGATGTCGGCGCGCAGCTCGAGGTACCGCAGGCGGCGCGGGCCGTAGGCGCGCGCGATCGCGCGATCGATCGCGGCGAGCGCCTCCGGCAGCCGCCCGACCTTGAAGAGCACCCCCGCGAGGCGCGCCGGAGGCTCGTACGAGCCGGGCAGCTCCCGCTCGCGCCGGGTCAGCATGTCGATCGCGTCGTCGCCGCGGCCGAGCGCCAGGTAGGTGCCCGCGCGGGCGTAGTCGAACGTCTGCGCGAGCGAAGGTGTCTTCGCCGCGCGCGCGGCCTGCTCCAGCAGCGCGGCGCGCGCCTCCTGCGCCGCGCGCGCGCCGGCCGCGTCGCCCAGCGCCCCGAGCCCCTCGGCGAGCGCGCCGAGCGCGTCCTGCCGGTCGTCCACGCTGGCGTCCGCCGCCGGGTGCGCCGTGACCTCGCGCAGGCGCGCCACCGCCGCCTTGCGCGCCGCCTCCTGCTCCGGCCCGCGCGGCAGCTCGTCCGCGCAGATCAGCAGCATCGACGCGAAGTCCCCGGGCGCGGACGACCCGCTCACCTCTCCCGCGCGCGCCTGCCCGAGGCGCGCGCACTCGGCCCACGCCTTCGACGCCGCGAGCGCCTCGATCCACCCCACCAGCGCCGGCCCGCGCCCCTGCCAGGAAGGAGGCGCGGCCGCGAGCGCCCGCTCGTAGGCCGCCTCCGCCTTCCCGAGATCGCCCGCCGCGTGCGCGACACGCGCCTCGGCGTATGCGCGCCCGGCCGGATCCGCCCCGCCGCCGTGCATCTCCGCCAGCGCCGCCTCGACCAAATCGCGGATCTCGCGCAGCGAGGCCGAGCCTTCCCAGTAGCCGAGCACCTTGTCGGACGCGGGGTCGAGGACGAAGAAGCTCGGCCACGCGTGCATGGTGTGCTTCGCGAGGAAGGCCGCCGACTCCGGGCGATCGGAGTCGATCGAGGCGAAGACGACGCGGTCTTCGAGCGGCGCCAGGGAGGGGTCGCGGAAGACGAAGTTCTTCATGCTCAGGCACGTGTGGCACCAGGGCGCCCACACGTCGACGAAGAGCGCCTTGCCCTCGGCGCGCGCCCGCGCCGTCGCGGCGCCGAGATCATCCTCGACGAAGCGCAGCGCGCGAGGCTGGGCGCCCGTGCTCGCCGGCGCCGCAGTGGGGGCCGCCGGCGACGCGGCGGGCCGCGGCGCAGGCTCCGCGCAGGCGAGCACGGCGGAGGTGAGCGAGGCGAGGAGGAGCGGGCGCGTGATCCGGCGCATGAGCGAGCGCATGAGGCGCAGCATAGTGCGCCCGGCAGGCAAGGAAAGGCGCTCGCTCGCCGTGGCGTGCGCGGGTAAAGTGCGCCGCGTGACCGACGAGTACGAGGGCCGGTGCGGGAGCTGCGGCGCGTTCACCAGGGCCCGCACCGACCCGGAGCGAGGCCGCGTCGGGGAGTGCGCGCTCATGGTCTTTCCGCCGCCGGTGAACGCGCGCTCGACCTGCTCCCGCTACCGGCCGCGCGGCGGTGTCGCGCCGCCGCCGCCCCCTCGCGCCGCCGGCCAGCCGCGATCGCGCACGGGCCCGGCGACGCGCGCCCCCTCGGCTGCGGCGCCCCCCCGCCAGGTGCCCCTGGCTTCCCAGCTTCCCAAGGAGATCGACATCGACATGGACATCGGCGAGTTCCGGCGCGTGCTGCGCGAAGTGCTCTCGGAGGAGCTCGGCGTCGGCCGGGACGCCGAGATGGGCCAGCGGTGGGAGGGCGGCGAGCTGGTGATCAAGCCCGGCAAGGCAGGGACGGCAGAGAAGCGCGTCCCGCTCGACGCCTTCTTCCACAAGATCGTGATGGTGCGCGACAGGCTCCGCGTGCTCGAGCAGAAGCTCAACGCGCACGAGGGCCTCAGCGACGTCGACAAGGTGCAGCTCCAGGCGTACATCACCGCCTGCTACGGCTCGCTCACCACGTTCAACGTGCTCTTCGGCCGCCGGGAAGACTGGTTCGTCGGCGCGGCGAAGGACGGCGAGGACTGACCGGGGCCGGCTCTGCCGGGCGGGTGGGTGAAATCGTGATCAGCCCCCGCCGGTGGGCCGCGTCGGCGCGGCGCCCGCCTGAGGCGAGGAGGGCGGCGTCGTCGTCGCCGTGGGGGAAGGGCCGCCCGCGGGGGGCCCGCTCGCGACGCCCGGGGTCTCGAGCGTCGGCGGGAGCGGCGTCGTGGCGGCTGCCCCGGCGAAGATCGGACCGGCGACGTGGCCGGCGGCGTGGTGGATGCTCGGCACGGACAGAGGGAGCTCGGTGCCGACGTTGGTCACGGCGGGGGCGACCGGCGGGGGCGCGGGTGAGGCCGCGACCGGGGAGACGCGGGTCTTGTGCGTGGGCGCCTCGCCGAAGAACTTCGCGAGGCGCTGCCCGAGCGCGCCCGGCTCGGTCCAGTGCATCATGTGCCCCGCGTTCGGCAGCTCGACGCGCTGCGCGCGAGAGAGGCAGGCCACGCGATCTTCCTCGTCCGGCGGGTGCCAGCCCGTGGAGCCGCCGCTCACGACCAGGGTCGGGCACTCGATGCGGCGGAGGAACTCCTTGAAGGTCTCCCCGTTGAACGGCGTCGGCGCGGTGGTCCGGTGCAGCGGGTCGTACGCCCACACCAGCCTGCCCGTTTCGTCGGCGCGCGTGAGGAGCTTGGCGCGGCTCTCGATCACCTCGCGGGTGACGCGGGGGTGGTGCAGCGCGAGGCGCTCGATCGCCTCCTGCAACGAGCTCAGGGGCTTGGGCACGCGGGAGACCTCGCGCATCGTGCGCAGCCAGGCGTGCATGCGATCGACCGCCACGCGCGGCTCCGTCGCCACCGGGCCCATGCCCTCGAGCAGCGCGAGGCGCTCCACCCGCTCCGGGTAGGCGCCGGCGTAGAGCGCGGCGATGGTGCCGCCCATCGAGTGGCCGACGACCGCGAGCCGGCGGGGCGCGAGCGCGTCGACGAGCTCCGCGAGGTCGGCCACGTAGTCCGGGAAGTGGTAGTAGCCGCCGGCGCCCACGAACTCGCTCTGCCCGAAGCCGCGCAGGTCGGGCGCGACCACGTCGTTGCCCCCGCGGGCGAGCGCCGGCGCGACCAGATCCCAGGTGGAGCCGGCGTCCATGAAGCCGTGGACGAGCAGGATGGTCAGCCCGCTCGGCGGCGCCGACGCGTCGCGGAAGCGGTGCACCCAGAGCCGCAGGCCGTTGACGCGCTGGTAACCGGAGCTCTGGACCATCGAGGGCATCTCAGACGTTTTACCAAGGTTCGGCGCTCAGGGCGAGGGAGCCTTGCCGAGGGCCGCGGCGTCCTTCAGCACCTCGTCCGCGTGGATGCCGGGATCGACGTCCCGATAGACCTTGGCGACCTTGCCGCTCGGGTCGATGAGGAAGCTGACCCGCGAGTCAATCCCCAGCGTGGTGGGGACGCCGAAGGCCACGGACCAGGCGTGGCCCGGGTCGGCCACGATGGGGAACGGGAGGTGCTGCTCCTTGGCGAACTGCTCGTGCGACTTCTGGTCGTCCGCCGAGACGCCGTAGATCTGCACGCCGGCCTTCTTGTACCGGTCCCACGCGTCGCGGAAGGCGCACGCCTCGTGCGTGCAGCCGGGCGTGCCGTCCTTGGGGTAGAAGTAGACGATGAGCGGGTGCCCGTGCTCCTCGTGGATGCGGCGCGGGGTGCCGGACTGATCGGTGGCGCCGAGGTCGGGGGCGACGCTGCCGACGGGCAGGAGGCCGGTGCCGCCGTCGGGCCGCCGCGCGGCGCCGCAGCCGAGGGCGAAGGTGAAGGCGAGCGCGACGACGACGGCGTGGAGACGGGCGAGCATGACGCCGTGAACGGTAGCACGTAAGCGGCGGAGGGCCGGCCGGCAATCCGCGCGTCAGCGGTCGTCGATGTAGGGGGGCATCGGGCGCACGTTGGCGGCGCAAACGTAGCGGATCTGGTGCTCGCTCAGCGTGCGCCCGTGGTACGTGCCCCCGAAGGCGTTGCGCTCGGCGACGATCGTGTACGGGCCCCCGCAGGCCTCGCTCATCTGCCGGCGCGCGTCGGCGAGCGCCTGCTCGCGGTCGCCGTCGAGCCCGATGACCCCGCCGCCGGCGGTGCGCGCGATCAGCACGGCGGACCCTCCGCAGGCCGTGAGACCTGCCGCCGCCAGCACGCCGAGCACACCAGGAAGGAACCGCTTCATCGCACCCTCGCCGACGGGCTGGATTCAAGGCTCCGCGCGGGATCGTGTCAAGCCGCGCCGCCCGCGGGGGGCGGCGAGCCCCCGAGCAACATCCCCGCCGCGAGCGTCCTGCCGCCGGTCAGCTCGGCGGCGCCGAGCGGCTTTCTCCCCTCCACCTGGGCCCGCAGGATCCGCAGCGTCCCCTGCCCGCAGGCGACCTCGATCCCCTGCTTGCCCGCGGCGACCACCGTCCCCGGCGCCCCGGCCTCGCCCTCGGCGGCGCCCACGCGGCTCTCCAGCACCTTGAGCGTCTTGCCCTGCACCGTCGTGAAGGCGCCCGGCCACGAGGTCATCCCGCGCACGTGGTCGTGCACCCCGCGGGCCGGCGCGCTCCAGGCGATGCGCCCGTGCTCCTTCTCGAGCATCGGCGCCGTCGTGGCCGCCGCGTGATCCTGCGGCGTCGCGTGGATCTCGCCCGCCACCGCGCGCGCCAGATCCGCGCGGACCACGTCCGCCGCGAGCCGGCCGAGCTCGACGAGAGGTCGTCGGCCGTCGTCTCGGGGCCGATGGGGGTGCGATGGATCGAGAAGACGGGGCCCGTGTCCATGCCCTCGTCCATCTGCATGAGCGAGATCCCCGTCTCGGCCTCGCCGCGGACCACGGCCCACGTGATGGGCGCGGCGCCGCGGTACTTCGGCAGGATGGAAGCGTGGAGGTTGAGGCACCCGCGGCGCGGGCCCTCGAGCACCGCGGGCGGCAGGATGCGGCCGTAGGCGATCACCAGCGCGACGTCGGCGCCGGCGTCGCGCACCCACGACGCGAGCTCGGGCGTGCGGATCTTGGCGGGCTGCACCACCGTGAGGCCCAGCTCGAGGGCGCGCGCCTTGACGGGCGGGGCGCGCAGCTCGAGGCCCCGGCCGGCGGGCTTGTCGGGCTGGCAGACGACGCCGACCACGGAGGCGATCGCGTGCAGGGCCTCGAGCGCAGGGACGGCGATGGACGGTGTTCCGAAGAAGAGGGCGCGCACGCTTCGAGCTGTACCACAGCGGCCCGCGGGCACCGCCGTGCTATGAGCCCGCCATGCTCGCGCTCACGCCGCCGGAGCTGGTGGAGCTCCTGGTCACGCTCCCCGCGGATCGCACGCCCTTCATCTGGGGCCCCCCCGGCATCGGCAAGAGCGCGCTCGTCCGCGACGCGGCGGCGTTCCTGGACCTGCCCTGCGTCACCCTCCTCGGCACGCAGATCGCGCCGGAGGATCTCATCGGCGTCCCGCGCATCCGCGGCACCGAGAGCACCGGCTTCGCCACCGAGTTCTGCCCGCCGCGCGCAATCCTGCGCACCGAGCCCTTCCTCCTGTTCATCGACGAGCTGAACAGCGCAGTGCCCGACGTGCAGAAGGCGTTCTACTCGCTCATCCTCGATCGCCGCCTCGGCGACTACGTGCTCCCCGCGGGCTCGCGCGTCGTCGGCGCCGGCAACCGCGTCGAGGATCGCGCCCTCGGTGCGCCCCATGGCCACCGCGCTCGCCAACCGCATGGTGCACGTCGCCCTCACCGCGGACGCCGAGGCGTGGCTCGCGTGGGGCGCGGAGAACCAGGTCCACGCGCTGGTGCTCGCGTTCGTGCGGGCGCGGCCGGACCGGCTCTTCGAGATGCCACCGAACGACGGCACGCCCGCCTACCCCACGCCGCGCGCGTGGCACATGCTCTCGGACGTGGTCGGCACCCTGGGCGAGCACCTGTGGGCGGCGGCCGCCGCCGGGTGCGTCGGCGACCGCGCGGGCGCCGAGTGGGCGGCCTTCGCCAAGCGGGCGAAGGAGGCGCCGCTCGCTCGAGGCCATCGCCGCGGGCACGGCCGCCGTGCCGCGCGATCCCGAGATCATCTACTTCCTCGGCGCGAGCTGCCTCGCGCGGCTCGGATCGAGCGCCCGCGCCGACGGCGTGCTCGCCGCGAAGGTCGTGGCCGCGCTCGCCGCCGCGTCCAAGGAGGTCGCCGTGTGGGCGGTGGACTCGGCCCTCGGCCGCACCCGGCGGACGGAGGCGCTCGCCGCCTTCGAGGAGCAGATGCGCGGCGGCGGCTCGCAGGTGCTCGTGGACGTGCTCCGCCTCGGCCGCTTCGCCCGCGAGGGCGCCGGCCGGTGAGCGCGAGGGGCCGCGGGCGCCGGCGCGCTGATCGCGACGAGCGCCGTGCGCCAGCTCTACGCGGACCCGGCGCGCGGCGGCGGCGCAGGCGGTCGACAAGATCGCCGCCGCGCGCGTGTGGCTGCTGAAGGAGAAGCCCTTCTTCGGCGTCCTCGCGCGGGCGCTCCAGGTCGAGCCCACCCTCGCCGTCCCTGCCTTCCGCCTCACGCCGGACGACCGGCTGCGGGTCAACGCGCTCGTCGTCCTCGAGCTGCGCTTCCCCCTCCTCTGCGCGCGCATGGCGCACATCAGCCTCCACGCCGCGCTGGGCGCCTTCGTCCGCCGCGCCACGCGCGACGCGCTGCGCTGGAACGTGGCGCACGACCTCGCGGTCGACCCGCTGCTCCGCGCCGCGGGCATGGCGGTGGGCGCGGGGCTCCCCGCTTCGAGCTGCCCGCCCGGAGCCAGCGCCGAGGAGTACTACGCCAACTGCCCGAGGGCACCCGCCCCGACGACGCCTGGTGCGACCTCGCCGACCCTCCGCCCCCGCCCGGATGCCCCCCGGCCGGCAACTTCACGCGGCAAGATGATGGCGAGGGCGACGACGATCCGGGCGAGGGCAAGGATCCCGACAGGGCAGGGCGAGGAGCAGCATCCCGACGAGGGGCGCCCGGCGAAGAGGGCGATACCGAGGATGGGGGACGGCGACGGACGAGGAGCCGAGCCCGCTGGAAACGCGCGCGCGCCGAGCTGCAATGGAAGATGCGGCTGGGCGCGGCGCTGGAGGAGGAGATGGCCTCCGGCGGCAAGACGTTCGGTGGGACGCCCGCGTGGATCGAGGAGCTGGTGCAGGCGACCATCGAGCCGCCGCCCGAGTGGAGCGCGACGCTGCAGCGATCGATTTCGATGCTGGCGCGCAGCGACCGCAGCTTCATGCGCCCGTCGCGGCGCATGAGCGCTCTCGCCGGGCCGGATGGAGAGTGGCCCTACGTGGTCGCGATGCCGGGGCGGCGGGTGGTGCCGGCGGGGATGCTGGTGAGTGTGATCGATACGTCGTCGTCAATCGACGCGGCGACGCTGGCGCGCTTCCTCGGATCGCTGGCGGCAGTGGCGACGGCGGAGGGGTTCGACGAGGTCCGGTTGATGCAGGCGGATGCGGAGGTGACGAGGGACGAGACGGTGTTTGCGGCGGAGCTGCTCTTTCAGCAGGTGGGGATCGTGGGCGCGGGGGGCACGGACTTCGGGCCGGCGCTGCGGGCGCTGGCGGAGGAGGCGAGGCGGGAGAGCGATGCGCTGCACGGTGGTGTACCTGACGGATCTGGACGGGAGGTTTCCGGGGGCGGACGAGGTGAGGCGCATCGAGGTGCTGTGGGTGGTGGCGGGGAAGGCGGCGAAGGTGCCGCCGTTCGGGCGGGTGGTGGAGATGTCGCTCCGCGCCTAGAGCGTGGGGCCACCCGCGGCGCTACTCGACCATGGTCCGCTCGCGGATCGATCCGTCGTACTTCGAGATACCGTAGCGCACGCCTCGTCCAACCGGGTCGCGCAGCTCGACGACCCAGAACTTGCCGACGGGCTGTGCGTTGACCGACGAGACCCGGAGCTGGAACCGGAGCGCGGCGTCGCGCCGCGCCATGTCGACGGCGGCGGCGCGCGTGATCTCCTGGGCTTGCGCCGCCGTGACGGGCGCTTGGGGAGCGGGTGTCTCCTCGCAGCCGCAGGCGAAGGCGGCGACGAGAAGGGCGGTGGCGGTCAGTGCGGTCCTCATGGTGTAGCGTGGGCACCGGACGCAAACGCCGTACCGGCAATCCCTGGCTAGAGTGTGCGCGATTTCGGGACGCGCGCCATGACGGCCGTGCGCAAACGCACGCGCTGGGAGGCACACGATGGCACGCTCGGCCGCCGCCTCCCCTGCCCCTGCCCCAGCGTCGCGACAGCGCGCCGCACCTCTTCGAGCTTGGCCTCCCAGCTCTCGCCGCGCATGCTCTCGCTGCGCTCGGCGCGGGGCCCCGGGCTCCGGAGCGCCTCCTCGACGGCCGCGACAATCTCCTCGTTCGAAATCGGCCACGCGCGCCTGCTTCGCCACCTCCACCTCGGGGATGCGCGTCGAGACGACGGGCAGCCCGGCGGCGAGGTACTCGCGCACCTTGTGCGGGTTCGCGCTCCGCGTGACGTCGTTGAGGGGGAACGGGTTGATGGCCACGTCGAACGCCTTGGCGTACCCCGGCAGGTCGGCGAACGGCTTCCGCCCGAGGAGGTGGACGTTGGGCAAGGGCGGTGAGGCGGGTGAGGTCCATCGTCACGTTGCCCAGGAGGACCACGGATCCGGAGGAGAAATGCTTCGCGACGTGGACCATGAGATCGAGGTCGAACCAGCCCTTCGCCATCAGCCCGAAGTAGCCGATGACGGGCCGCGGGAGGCCCTTCATCGCCTCCGGCACGGGCGTCTCGGGCGCGAGCGCCTTGCGGAAGAAAGGCCGCTCGCGGCCCCGTCGAGACGAGGTCCGGCAAAGGCGCCGCAGCGCAGGCGCAGGCTCGGCCGGCGCAGGCTCGGCACGCGCAGGCTCGGCCGGCGCGGGCTCGGCCGGCGAAAGGCTAGGGCAGAGCAGGTTCGGCCGGAGCAGGCTCAGTCAGTGCACGCGAGCGTCGATGGGTCGTACTTGTCGAGCTCCTGAGGCTCCTCGTCCTGACGCGCTGCCTCCTCGATGGGGAGCGCTTCCTGGGCGCGGGGCGTCATGGGCTGCGTCGAGACGGGTGCGGGGTGCTCTTCGTTCATGCGACGTGAACGGGCAAGCGACGTGCCGGATTCCATCGCGCCGTTGTGCGACCCAGGATACCGGCGGGCCAAGTATTCCATGCTCGGCGCCAGGGCAGCGCCGCTCTCTCCGCCTACCCAGTCCGCGTCGCCGGAACTTCGCGCCTGCGCGTAGCCCATGTCACAGCCCCCTGGCGCCGACGCAAGGCGGCACCCCCTGGGGTCCGCACCGTCGGCGTTCATGCGGGGACCATACGACCCGCCCCGCGCACGCGCCGCCTGATTTCGCACACCCTACGTGCGTTTCCCTCCGCGCTCCGTCCGACTATATCGTCGTCGCGCGCGGGCAGCGGCGAGCCGGGCGGGACGATCGGAGCGCTGGACGACCGATCTCGACGCGCCGACATGCGCGCCACATGAGCGCCGAGGTCGCTCGGGCGGGCGCGAAAACGGCCCGTCCCGCGCGAACCCGGCGCGGTACAATACGCACATGTCGAACGTGCTCGGATCGCTCGCGCCCGGGATGCTCATCGCGGCGCCGCCGCTCGGCGATCCCAACTTCGACCGCACCGTCGTGCTCCTCGCCGTCCACGGCGAGGAGGGCGCGCTCGGCTTCGTCGTGAACCGCCTGGCGCCGATGACGCTGGGCGAGCTCTTCGTGCTGGCGGGCTACGGCGACGCGGGCATCACCGACGGCTCCCCGGTCTACCTGGGCGGCCCCGTGCAGCCGAGCTCGGGGTGGATCGTCTGCATCGATCCTTCGCTCTCCGCGGCGGACGCCGGCGTCATCCCGGTCGGCGACCGCGTCCGGGTCACCTCGTCGCGCACCGCCTTCGACGCGCTGGTCCACGACGTGGAGGCGCGCGCGCCGAGCCGCGACGACCCGAAGCGGAGGAGGGTGATGCTCGGCTACAGCGGCTGGGGCCCCGGCCAGCTCGAGGGCGAGATCGCGGCCGGCGCGTGGCTGCCCGTGCCGCTCGACGAGGACGTGCTCTTCGACGTCGCGCTCTCCGAGAAATGGGAGCGGGCGTACGCCCTGCTCGGGCTGACGCCCGCGGGGATGATGTCGATGCACACCGCCGGCGAGGCGTAGCGCCTACTTCTTCGCGAGGAACGCGCTCATCGCGTCGCGGTGGTCGGCCGCCCCCCAGCGATCGAAGAAGACCGACCGCTCCCGCTCCACGGCCGCGCCCCGCCGCGCCTCCCGCACCTCGCGCAGCGCGCGCTTGAGCGCCGCCACCGTGGTGCGCGGGTTGTCCGCGATGCGCGAGACCCGGGCGATGGCGCGGGCCCTGGCCGAGCCCTTGGGGACGACCTCGTTCACCAGGCCGATGCGGAGCGCCTCCGCGGCGTCGATCTTCTCCGCGGTGTAGAGCAGGCGCGCGGCCTCGACGGGGCCGACCCGCTCCACGAGGCGCGTGAGGCCGCCCCACGCGGGCGAGAGGCCCATCTTGGCGTGCCGGAAGGCGAGCTGCGCGTGGCTCTCCAGGATCACCATGTCGCAGAGCAGGAGCAGCTCGCACCCGCCGCCGTAGGCGTCCCCCTGCACCGCGGCGATGACGGGCACGTCGGCGCGCTCGATCACCCCTAGCTCGTCGCCCATGCCGGCGACGGCGTCGCCCTGCGCCCCCTTGCGCGTCAGCTCGGCGAGCATCCTCAGGTCGCCGCCGGAGGTGAAGGTGCGGTCCCCCGCGCCGGTCAACACGATGCCGCGCACGCCCGGGTCCTCTGCGGCGAGGCGCACCGCGTCGGCGAGGGCCAGCGCCAGGGCGCCGTCGATCGCGTTGTGGCTGCTCTGCCGGTCGACGGTCAGCACAACCGCGTCGCCCACCGACTCGACGCGCAGGCGAACCTCGGCTCTCGACCGGGTTCGCCTCCGCTCACGACGCAGCCTTCGCCGCCCGCGAAGCAGCGCGCGCCCCGCGCGCGGGGTTGGTGCGCGCGAGCGGCATGCGCTCGTCCTGGATGACCTCGTGGATGCGCTGGTCGAGCGCCTTCTTGCTGATGTTCTTGTGGACGGCGGCGTAGCGCTCGGCGTGCTGGACGATGGCGCCGGCGACGTCGACTCGGCTCGCCCGCTCGATGCCCTCCAGCCCGGGGGAGCTGTTGATCTCCAGGATCTTGGGCCCGTTCTTCCCCTCGAGCATGTCGACGCCGGCGACCTCGAGGCCCATCGCCTTGGCCGCGTGGATGGCCACGCTCTTGTAGCTCTTGGTCAGCGCGACCTTGCCGCCCTTGCCGCCGCGGTGGAGGTTGGAGCGGAACTCGCCGGGCTTCGCCACGCGGCGCATGGAGGCGACGACGCGGCCGCCGACCACGATGACGCGGATGTCGCGGCCCTTGGACTCGCGGATGTACTCCTGCAGCACGATGTCCTGGCCCATGGCCCAGAACGTCTCGAGCAGCGAGTGCACCGCCTGCGGCGTCTCGGCGATCATCGTCCCGATCCCCTGCGTCCCCTGCTGGAGCTTGACGATCGCCGGGCACCCGCCGACGAGCGAGAGCGCCGCCTCGACGCCCGCGGGGCTGCGGGCGCAGACCGTCGTCGGGACGTCGATGTTGCGGCGCGTGAGGAGCTGCAGGGCGCGGAGCTTGTCCCGGCTCCGCGCGATGGAGACGGCGCCGTTGAGCACGGGCACGCCCATGAGGTCGAACTGCCGCACGACGGCGAGGCCGTAGTTGGTGATGCTGGCGCCGATGCGGGGGATCACGATGTCGTAGCGCGCGACCGCGGCGCCCCCCGCGAGGAGCGAGGGCCTGCCCCGCGAGACCACGATCTGGAACTCGAGCGGGTCGATGACGTTCACCTCGTGCCCGCGGGCGCGGGCCGCGAGCACGATGCGGCTGGTCGAGTACAGCGAGGCGTTGCGAGACAGGACGAGGAACCGCATGCGGGGGGCCGGAGCCTAGCAGATACGGAAAGCGCTCGGGGCCCTTGCTCTCCAAGGTCTTTCGTGTACGAATCGTTACGTCTCGCTTACGGCGTCGATACGACTTTTTCCCCGAAAAAGGAGCGCTCGCAATGTGGCAGCCGTTCACGGAGGAGCACGCGCAGTTCAGGAAGACGGTGAGGCAGTTCGCGGAGAAGGAGCTCGCCCCCCACGCCGAGGAGTGGGAGGCGGACGAGATGTTCCCGAACTGGGTGTTCAAGCGCGCGGGTGAGCTCGGCATCCTCGGCGCGCACTTCCCGGAGGAGCACGGCGGCGCGGGCCTCGACTACTGGTTCAGCGTGGCGAAGGCGGAGGAGCTGGTGCACAGCCGGCTCGCCGGGGTGAACATGGGCCTGCTCGTGCAGAGCGACATGGCGACGCCCGTCATCAGCGACATCGGCACCAAGGAGCAGATCGACGAGTTCCTCCGCCCGGCGCTCGCGGGGGAGAAGATCGTCTCGCTCGGCGTCTCCGAGCCCGCGGCGGGCAGCGACGTCGCCGGCATCCAGACCGTGGCGAAGCGGGACGGCGACGACTACCTGATCAGCGGGTCGAAGACGTTCATCACCAACGGCACGCGCGCCAACTTCGTCACCATGCTGGTGAAGACCGCGCCCGACCGCGGCGCCCACGGCTGCTCGTTCTTCCTCGTCCCGACCAACCTCAAGGGCTTCAACGTCGCGAAGAAGCTCAAGAAGATCGGCAACAAGTCGAGCGACACGGCCGAGCTGTTCCTCGACGAGGTGCGCGTCCCGAGGCGCTTCCTGCTCGGCGAGGAGAACATGGGGTTCATGTACCTCATGCAGAACTTCCAGACCGAGCGGCTCATCGCGGCGGTCGGCGGCGTCGCCGGGAGCTTCGTCACCCTGGAGCACACGATCAACTACGGCCGCGAGCGCGTGGCCTTCGGCAAGCCGATCATCAAGCGCGAGGTCTGGCAGCACAAGTTCGTCGACCTGACGACGAAGCTCGAGGCGGCGAAGGCGTTCGTCTACAAGTGCGTCGACCAGTACAACGAGGAGCGGTACGTGAAGAAGCAGCCGCTCTCGCTCGAGACGGTCAAGCTCATCTCGATGGCCAAGTGCCTCGTCGGCGACCTGGTGAGCGAGGTGGCGGACGACTGCCTCCAGTTCCACGGCGGCTGGGGCTACATCGAGGACTTCCCCATCGCCCGGGTCTGGCGCGACCAGCGCCTCCTGCGCATCGGCGGCGGGACGACCGAGACGATGCGCTACTACCTCGCCAAGCTCATGGGCTTCTGAGCGGGATCGACCCACGTTCAGGCTCGTCCGGACGATTTCGCGGGACAAGTGGGGGCGGATGCTGTAAAGAGGCCGCTCCCTTCCCCGGGGCTGTAGCTCAGTTGGGAGAGCGTCTGACTGGCAGTCAGAAGGTCATGGGTTCGATTCCCTTCAGCTCCACCGCAGATCGTGAAGTTCGGGCCGCGCGATTCGGCGCGGCCCGTGCCTGAACCGGCGCGCAAGCAGCGCCGTCCGTCGGCTACACGCCTTCGAGCTTGACCTTGTGGTCGCCGAACACGGCGTTCACCTCGAGCGTCCCGCCGAGGGCCTCCACGTAGCGGCGCAGCGTCGAGAGCAGGTGGTCCTCCCGCTTCTCGAAGCGCGACAGCTCGGGCTGGCTCAGCTCCACCAGGACCGCGAGCTCCTCCTGCGTCTTACCGGCCGATTCCCGGAGCGCTCGAAGGTTCATTGCGAGCACTTCGCGCTCGACCTCGGCGTCGAGGCGCGCGAGGTGCTCGGCGCTCCGACCCTTCCCTTTGATGTCCGACCACTTCTTCGTCATGTCTCGGGCTCTCGTGCAGCAACACATGCGGCAGCAGCAACGTCATTCCAGCTCCGCGAGGTACTCCTTCCAGAGCCGCTCGGCCCGGGGGATCATCTCCTCGTAGAAGCGATCCTTCCCGGTCTTGTCCCCGCCGAGCAGGAGGACCGCCTGCCGCTTCGGATCGAACGCGTACAGGATCCGCAAGGGACGGCCGCCCGACTGGAGGCGAAGCTCCCTCAGGGCATACGCCGAGCCCTCGATCGCGCTCGAATGCGGAAAGCCGAGGCGTACGCCCAGCGTCTCCAGCATGCCCACGATGCGGTAAACGGAGTCACCGTCCTGTTCATCCAAGGACTCGTACCAGTCCTCGAACTCGTCCGTGACGATGACTTCGGTCATGTTCGTATGCATCCATGGGCCCGCTCCTAACGGTCAGCATGTGGTTGGCGGTATATTCTGTCAAGCGCATGCCGTTCGCGTTCTGACGAGCGTCCGCCTGGCTCGAGCGGCCAGCGTCGCTCGCCCCCGTTCTTGCGGCGCGCGCGCCTAGGGCGATACGCTCCGCCGCCCCTATGAGCCTCGACGACGTCCTCGAGTGGGCGAAGGCCATCGTGCGC
Organism: uncultured delta proteobacterium; assembly: GCA_963827955.1. Taxonomy (GTDB): domain Bacteria; phylum Myxococcota_A; class Polyangia; order Polyangiales; family Polyangiaceae; genus CAWHDJ01. The sequence goes on from CAWHDJ010000023.1 coordinate 236,257, forward strand.
TGGGTGCACGTCTTCGCCGCCATCCTGTGGATCGGCCAGACGTACCTCTTCAACTGGTTCGAGCGGAACCTCGAGGCGGACGCCGGTACGCGGCCCAACGTGGTCGGCAGCCTCTGGATGGTCCACGGCGGCGGCTTCTACTTCGTCGAGAAGCAGAAGAACCCCGAGCTGCAACCGCGGGTCCTGCACTGGTTCAAGTGGGAGGCGGCGACGACGTGGCTCTCGGGCGTCACGCTGCTCATCCTCACGTACTACATCGGCGGCGGCGGCCTCCTCGTCGAGCCGGAGCAGAACCTGCACGTCGCCCACGCGGTCGGCTTCGGGGTCGTCATCGTGGGGTGGCTCGTCTACGACCTGCTCGTCCTCTCCCCGGTCGGGAAGCACGACGTCGTCCTCGCCGCCATCGGCTGGGTCGCGCTGGTCGCCCTGACGTTCTTCCTGCGCAAGTTCCTGTCCAGCCGCGCGACGTACATCCACGTCGGCTTCCTGATCGGCACGATCATGGCGGCCAACGTGTGGATGCGGATCCTCCCCGCCCAGCGGCGGATGCTCGCCGCCGCCAAGGAGGGCAAGGTGCCGGACGCGGCCCTCAAGGCGCGCGGGCCGCAGCGGTCGCGGCACAACACGTTCCTCGTCATCCCGCTGGTCTTCATCATGATCAGCAACCACTACGCCAGCATCTCGTTCGGCAGCGACTACGCCTGGGCCATCCTCGGCGGCGTCCTCCTCGTCGGCTGGGCGGTCGCGAAGGTGATCCGGGACGGCATGCTCACGGGCACCGCGGCGAGCCGCGCCAAGGCCGCGGGCTTGAAATCCTAACCGCGCCCGGAGCGAGCCGCCGTTCACGGCGGCTCGCGGAGGAAGCGGGGGCCGCAGGTCTGCGCGACCGCGCCTGGTGCGAAGCCGCCCCCCGCTTCCTCCGCGTCCCGCCTTCGGCGGGACGCTCCGGGGCGCGGTTAGGATTGTGAGGGCGGGTGCGAACGGCGCTTCGCGGGCGCCGGGCGCTTGTCTTCTGTCATGGACTTTGCCAACTATCCCCGAGCGACGGATTTTCGACGCATCGTGACCAAGGCAACACCATGACGACCGACGCGGCGCCCTTCGCGCTGACCGACCCGACCGAGGCGCCCGTTTACGGCGACGGGCCCCTCTCGCGCTGGTGCAAGCGCGCGCTCTACGACCCGCGCGACGAGGTGTTCGTCCGCCTGACGCTGAAGACGTGCGCGATCATGGCGGCGGCGATGGTCGTCCTCTTCGTCCGCTTCCACTGGGCGATCGCGGCGGCGTACCTCGGGCTCTGGGCCTGGTACTCGGCGCCCGTCATCCTGATGCTCCACAACACGATGCACCGGCCCTTCATCCGGCGGCCGAAGCTGCTCAACCAGGCGCACCCGTACGTGATGAGCTTCTTCTTCGGCATCCCGACGGGGTACGCGCAGCACCACATCGGGATGCACCACGTCGAGGACAACACGCCGGACGACCTGTCCTCCACCCAGCGCTTCCGCCGCGACAGCTTCCTCCACTTCCTCGTCTACTTCGCGCGCTTCTTCTTCCTCGCCGTCATCGAGCTGCCCCTCTACCTCGCCCGCAAGCGCCGCCGCGTGATGGCGCGCAAGGCGCTGTTCGGCGAGCTCTGCCACTGGGCCGTCATCGCCGCCGCCGTCCGCATCGACTGGCGGGCGGGGCTCGTCGCCTTCGCCTTCCCCTGGTTCGCCGTGCGCTTCCTGATGATGGTGGGCAACTGGGGCAGCACGCGTTCCTCAACCCGGACCGCGCGAACGACGGGCTCTCCAACTCGATTCTCGTGCATCAACAGCGGCTACAACCACCGCGCCTTCAACGACGGGTACCACGTCGGCCACCACCTCAAGGCCAACCGGCACTGGACGGAGATGCCGGCGGATTTCCTGGCCAACCGCGAGGCGTACGCGCGCGCCGGCACCCTCGTCTTCGAGGGGATCGACTTCTTCCTGGTCTCGGTGCTGCTCTGGACGGGGCAGTGGCGCGTGCTGGCGAAGCGCTTCGTGCGGCTGGACGGCCGGCCCCGGAGCGACGAGGAGGTCATCGCGTTGCTGAAGGCGCGGGTGCTGCCGATGCGCCCCGTCCGGGTGGCGGAGTCGGTCGCGAGCGCGGGGTAGCCCCCGACGCGACGCGTCACGAATTCCGTGAGCCCGCCGCGCCTGACTCGCTCGTGGCGCCATCGCCTCGAACGCGCCGCGCCTGACTCGCTGATGGCGCCATCACCCCGAACGCGCCACGCCCGACTCGCTCGTGGCGCCATCGCCTCGAACGCGCCACGCCTGACTCGCTCGTGGCGCGCCTGACTCGCTCGTGGCGCCATCACCCTGAACGCGCCGCGCCTGACTCGGTCGTGGCGCCATCACCCTGAACGCGCCGCGCCTGACTCGCTCGTGGCGCCATCGCCCCGAACGCGCCGCGCCTGACTCGCTCGCGACGCCATCGCCCCGAACGCGCCGCGCCCGACTCGCGCGTGGCGCCATCGCCCCGAACGCGCCACGCCTGACTCGCTCGTGGCGCCATCACCCCGAACGCGCCGCGCCTGACTCGCTCGCGACGCCATCGCCTCGAACGCGCCGCGCCTGACTCGAACGCGACGCCATCGCCTCGATGGCGACGACGCGCGGGACGTCGGTGCTCACGCTGTGCACGCTATCAGGTACCGCCGTGCGCTCTGCCCACGCGGGCGCGGCCTGCTAAGATCGAGAGGCCGTGCGCTCGTGCATCTCGCTCCCGAGCCTCCTCGCCGTCGCGCTCTCCGGAGCGGGGCTCGGGTGCAGCGCATCGACGCCGCCGCCGCGCGCCGCCGGGCTGCCGCCCACGCCGAAGACCGTCACCGTCGAGAACCCGGGCGGGGACGCCTACGATCCCGAGCTCGCCGCCCTCGATCGGCTGGCCACCGAGCCCTGGAGCACCCGGCGCGACCGCGACAACACCCTCCTCATCCCGCTCGCGGACGCGCGCCACTGGCAGCGCGTCCGGCTCTGGGGCTACCCCACGCGGGCCGCGTTCCGCTTCGGCGACGACCACTACGGCATCGTCGCCGTCTGGTACCGCCGCACGGCCGGCAAGGGCGACCCGGAGAGCTGCCTCGCCGAGTTCATCGCCGAGGCGCGCCCGATCGCCGAGGGCTACGGCGCCCGTGTGATGGGCACCCGCGTCGTGCACACGACGCAGCGCGCCCCCGCCGTCCGGCGCCCACCCAGGGGGGCTCCCCACCCCGCGACGGTGGCCCGCCCCACCGGGCCGATGGTGGTCCAGGTGGTCGACGCCGAGGTCGACGGCCTGCTCGACACCCACACCTACGCGGGCGCGCTCGCCGCGTACCCTTCCTGGCCGGGCACGTGCCTGCTCCAGGGCTTCGTGGTGGTGGCCGACAAGCACAGGGACGTCGCGGTGCGGGTGCGCGACCGCTGGGTGGCCGAGGGCGCGACGCGCTTCGCATGGCACCCCCGCCTCACCGAGGCGCCGTCCTTCGAATCCCACTGAAAGGCGCTACCGAACCGTGACCGCCAGGGAGCGGGTGCCAGTGCCGCGCGGCGTTCCAGGCACCCGCTCCCTGGCGGTCGCGGTTCGGTAACGCAGTGCACGGGGGGCACGGGGTGCGGCTGGCCGCGGCGCGTACGTCCGTACGCGCCGGACGGGCCTTGACTCGGCCTGCGGCTGGCGACACTAGCGTGGGCTCGGAGCCCTGCGATGAGCCAGAAGACGACCAACGGAGTCGGCGACCACCACGCCGGCCAGGGATCCCCCGCCTCGCCTCCGCCGCTCGTCCCATCGCGGATCTTCGCGGGAAAGAAGCTCGTCGTCGTCGGCGGCACGGGCTTCCTCGGCAAGGTGTGGCTCTCGCTCTTCCTCCACCGCTTCCCGGAGGTCGGCCACCTGTACCTGATGGTCCGGCCCAAGGACGAGCAGACGGCCGAGGAGCGCTTCTGGTCGCAGATCGCGACGTCGCCCGTCTTCGACCCGATCCGCGAGCGCCACGCCGGTCACGTTGGGGGGGCCGAGACCCCCCCAAACCCCCCGTGGTCGGGGTTCGAGGCGTTCCTGCGCGAGAAGGTGACGCCCGTCGCGGGCGACGTGGTCGATCCGCTCCTCGGCCTGGGCGAGGAGCGGGTGGCGGCGCTGCGCGGGCAGATCGCGGCGGTCGTCAACGTGGCGGGCGTGGTCGACTTCAACCCCCCGCTCGACGAGGCGCTGGACGTGAACGCGTTCGGCGTCAACAACCTGAGCGAGCTGGCGAGGTCGCTCGGCGCGCCCGTCCTCCACACGAGCACGTGCTTCGTCGCGGGCTACCGGGCCGGGCTCATCGAGGAGGTGGACCCGCGCGAGGTGCCCTTCCCCCGCGCGGAGGGCGAGACGTGGTACGGCGCCGCGAGCCCGCAGCGCACGCTCGAGCGATCGCACTGGGATCCGCAGCGCGAGATCGCCGAGTGCCTCGACCTCGTGAAGCAGGCCCGCCAGCGCTGCGAGGACGCCTTCCGCCAGAGCGCGCTCATGGACGAGGCGAAGGCGCGGCTCGAGGCGCGCGGCGAGCCGTGCCGCGGCCGCGCGCTCGAGGACGAGATCGCCAAGGTGAAGCGGCGCTTCGTTGAAGACCGCCTCATCGAGGCGGGCCAGGAGCGCGCGCACTTCTGGGGCTGGACCAACATCTACACGTACACGAAGAGCATCGGCGAGCAGGTCCTCGCCGCCTCGGGCGTGCCGTTCACGATCGTGCGGCCCGCCGTGATCGAGTCGAGCTGCGTCTACCCGTTCCCCGGCTGGAACGAGGGCATCAACACCTCGGCGCCCTTCCTCTACATGGCCTCGAAGGGGCAGGTGCAGTTCCCCGCCGACCACGACTGCCACCTCGACATCATCCCCGTCGACATGGTCGCGAGCGGGATGATCGCCTCGCTCGCGGAGCTGATCGAGGGCACGGCGCCGCCCGTTTACCAGTACGGATCGTCCGACACCAACGGCTGCCGCATGGACCGCTACTTCGAGCTCGCCGGGCTCTACAAGCGGCGGCAGGTCTTCGAGGGGAAGAGGACGAAGATCTTCGACCTGGTGTCGAGCCGCTTCGAGTCGATCGGCCTCACCAAGAAGCAGTACGAGCAGCACGGCGCGCGGCGCATCGCTGGCGCGCTCCGCGGCGCGAGCGCCCTCTTCGACGCGATGAACCACGGCGCCCTGCGGCCGCTGATGAAGCCCGTGGTCGAGACGCTCGAGAGCGCGGCCAAGCAGGAGGAGAAGACGGCGGAGATCATGGAGATCTTCATGCCCTTCGTCGCCGAAGCCGACTGGGTGTTCTCGTGCGCGAGGACGCGCGCCGCCTTCGACCGGATGCCGCCCGAGGAGCGCGAGCGCTTCTACTGGGAGCCGGAGAAGATCGACTGGCGCTCCTGGATGTGGGACGTGCACCTGCCCGGCCTCGAGAAGTGGGTGTACCCGCTCGTCGAAGAGAAGATGCAGAAGGAGCTGAAGCCGCTCCGCGCCTACGAGACGCTCCTCGACGTGCTCGACGAGATGGCCGACCGCCACGAGCACGCGGTCGCGCTCCAGCGCTTCGAGCGCGAGGGCTTCGCCCGCACCACGTTCCGCGAGCCTACACGGGCGCGCGCGCCACCGCCGCGCGCCTCGCCGCGATCGGCGTCCGCCCGGGCGACCGCATCGTGCTCTCGGGGCAGAACCACCCGGCGTGGCCGACGGCCTACTTCGGCATCCTGTACGCGGGCGCCGTCGCCGTCCCCGTCGACCCGGGCCTCGCCGGCCAGCAGCTCGCGAACATCGTGCGGTCTTCGGGCGCGCGCGTCGCGCTCTGGGACGGCGGCGTGGAGGAGAAGGTCGGGGCGTACGTCCGCGAGGCGTTCGGAGATCTGCGCGCCTTCGATCTCGTCCAGTTCACCGAGCCCGACCACGGCGCCGAGGCGGCGGCGCTCGCCAGGCCGCTGCACGCGGCCAGGGGCGGCGACGTCGCGAGCATCATCTACACGAGCGGCACGACCGGCGACCCCAAGGGCGTGATGCTCTCGCACGCGAACTTCACCGCCATGCTCGCGGCCATCGCGCCCGTCTTCCCGCTCAAGCCCACGGACAGGGTGCTCAGCGTGCTGCCGCTGCACCACACCTTCGAGTTCACGTGCGGCCTGCTCCTGCCGCTCTCGCGCGGCGCGCGCATCACCTACCTGGACGAGCTCAACGCCGAGCGCCTCTCGGAGGGCCTTTCGCGAGGGCGCATCACGGGCATGGTGGGCGTGCCGGCGCTCTGGCAGATGCTGGAGCGGCGCATCCTCGCCCGGGTCAAGGAGCAGGGCCCCGCCGCCGCGATGGCCTTCGACTGGGCGCTCGAGCTCAACCGCCTCCTCGGCAAGCGCCTCGGCGTCAACGCGGGCCGCGTCTTCTTCGGCAGCGTGCACGACGCCCTCGGCGGCAACGCGCGGTTCCTCATCTCGGGCGGCGCGGCGCTCCCGAAGGGCACGGCCGAGCTCTTCGCCGGCCTCGGCCTCCCGCTCGCCGAGGGCTACGGCCTGACCGAGGCGGCGCCCGTGCTGACGGTGGCGAAGGCGTCGGTCAAGGCCAAGCCCGGCAACGTGGGCCCCGCCGTTCCCGGCGTCGAGATCAAGATCCAGAGCCCGGACGATCGCGGGGTGGGCGAGGTGCTCGCGCGCGGGCCGAACGTGATGGTCGGCTACGCGGGCAACGCGGAGGCGACGGCGCAGGCGATCGACGCGGACGGGTGGCTCCACACGGGGGACCTCGGCAAGCTCGACGACAAGAAGCGGCTCGTCATCGTGGGCCGGCAGAAGGACGTCATCGTCTCGACGAGCGGGGAGAACGTCTACCCCGACGACGTCGAGAACCTCCTCGGCAAGGTCGACGGGGTGAAGGAGCTGGCGATCGTCGGGGTCGACGACGGCAAGGGCGGCGAGCGCGTCGCCTGCCTCGCGGTGCCCGAGGGCGATCCCTCGGTGGACCAGTCGTTCGACGCGGCCGCCCAGGCGGGCTCGCAAGCGAGCCCTGCACCCCCGCCGAGCCGCGGCGAGCGGCACGAGCGCGCGCTCGGCGCGCTGCGCGAGGCCTTCCAGAGGCTGCCGAAGAACGCGCAGCCGGCGGTCGTCCACCTCTGGGAGGCGGATCTCCCGCGGACGGCGACGCGCAAGGTGAAGCGCTCCGAGGTCAAGACGACGCTCGCGAAGCTGGTGAGCGCGACGGAGCCGGCCCCGGCCGACGGGGAGGGCGCGGGCAGCGGGCCGGTGCGCCGCGCGGTCGCGTCCATCGCCGGCAAGCAGGCCGGCGAGATCGGCGCCGGCACGCGGCTCAAGGGCGACCTCGGCTTCGACTCGCTCATGACGATGGAGCTCGCCTCCGCGCTCGAGGCGCAGGTGGGCACCGGGCTCGACACCGCCAAGCTCGCGACCTGCGAGACGGTGGGCGAGGTGGAGGCGCTCGTCGGCTCCGGCGCGGCGCGCGACCTCACGCGCAGCATCGAGGGCGCCGGGAAGGGCGAGGAGGAGCCCATCGTGCTGCCGAAGTCGGTGCAGGACGCGGCCAAGCGCGTCCTCGGCTCGGTGCAGATGGGGTTCTACGGCAAGGTGATGAGCCCGCGCGTCTACGGGCGGGCGTTCATCCCCCACAACCGCAACACCATCGTCGCGTCGAACCACGCGAGCCACCTCGACATGGGGTTCGTCAAGTACGCGCTCGGCAACTACGGGGAGAACCTCGTCTCGCTCGCCGCGCAGGACTACTTCTTCGAGGGCAGCCGCCTCCGCCGCGCGTACTTCGAGAACCTCACCAACCTCGCCGCCTTCGACCGGAAGGGCGGGCTGCGCCAGGCCATCCGCCAGGCCGGCGAGGTGCTCGAGCGCGGGCGCACGGTGCTGATCTTCCCCGAGGGGACGCGCTCGCCGGACGGGGCGATCCACGAGTTCAAGCCCGTCATCGGCCACCTCGCGCTCGTCTACGGCGTCGACATCCTCCCGGTGTACCTCGGCGGCACGCGCCAGGCGCTGCCCAAGGGCGGCAAGATCCCGACACGCCGCGACATCACGGCGCGCATCGGCCCGCCGCTCGCGGTGGGCGACCTCAAGCGCCTGACGGCCGGGATGAAGTTCACGAGCGCGTGCCGCAAGGTCGCCGAGCTGACGCAGGCGGCCGTGGTCGCGCTCCGCGACGGCGGCGTGCTCGACATCTCGCGCATGGAGAGCCTCGAGGCGCCGCAGCAGACGAAGGAGCACCCGATCGCGGCGCTGTTCCGGGAGCTCACGACGCGCTACGTCGCCGGGCGCGTGGCGCAGCCGATCACGTACTACTTCACCCTCGGCGCCGAGAACGAGGCCAAGTGGACGCTCACGGTGGGGCCGGAGGGGTGCACGGCCCACGTGGGCAAGCCGCCGACCTCGCAGGCCGACTGCGTCCTCAAGACCACGCCGGAGATCTTCACCAAGATCGTCCGCGAGGCGTACACGCCGAGCCCGATGGAGTTCATGACCGGGCTGGTGAAGTCGAACGACATCTCGCTCCTGCAAACCTTCCAGAAGGTCTTCGATCTCGCATGAGCCGCGTCCTCGTCACGGGCCCCACGGGCTTCCTCGGTCGCCACCTCGTCCACACCCTCCTCGCCTCGGGGCACGAGGTGGTCGCCCTCTGCCGCGGCGACGCTCGAGACCTCGGCGCCGCCGAGGTGCGCCGCGGCGACATCCTCGACGCCGCGAGCGTGCGCGCCGCCGCCGAGGGCTGCGAGGGGCTCTTCCACTGCGCCGGCAAGGTCTCCCGCAAGCCGGAGGACGCGGAGGAGCTGTACCGGGTCCACGTCGAGGGGACGAAGACGACGCTCGACGCCTGCCGCGCGGCGGGCGTGCGGCGGGTGGTGCTCGCGAGCACGAGCGGCGTCGTCGCCGTGAGCGAGGACCCGGACGAGGTGCGGAACGAGCAGGCGGAGGCGCCGATGGCCCTGCATCTCGCGCTGGCCCTACTACCGCTCCAAGCTCTTCGCCGAGCGCGCCGCGCTGGATCGGAGCGGCCCCGGCTTCGAGGTCGTGAGCGTGAACCCGACGATCCTCTTCGGGCCGGGCGACCTCCACGGCTCCTCCACCGGCGACATCGTGAGCTTCCTGGAGCGGCGGATCCCGTTCGTCCCCGCCGGCGGGATGAGCTTCGTCGACGCGCGCGACGCGGCGCAGGCGATGCGGATTGCGTTCGAGCGCGGCCGCGCGGGCGAGCGGTACCTGGTCTCGGCGCAGAACCTGACGATCCAGGCGTTCTTCGCGCGGCTCGAGCGCATCTCGGGCGTGCCGGCGCCGCGCCTCCGCACGCCGCGCAGCATGTCGCTCGCGCGCGCCGGCGCGACGCTCCTCGAGAAGGTCTCCCGCCACGTGCCCATCGACGCCTCGGTCGACCGCATCAGCGCCGAGATGGCGCAGGTCTACTGGTACATCGACGCCGAGAAGGCGAAGCGCGAGCTGGGCTGGGCCCCGCGCGACCCGTCCGAGACCCTCACCGAGACGGTCGAGGACCTGTACGGCCGCGGCGTCTGCTGGCCCAAGGCCTAGGGCTTCACCGCGCGCGTGGCGTGGAAGCAGGGCATGTACTTCGACACGACGTCGCCCTCGAGGTGGCGGTCGTCGTAGAAGCCGGCGATGACGAGGCCCGCGTCGGTCTGCCCGCCGATCTGATCCTGGAGCGTGTGCCCGAACGCGAGGGGCTCGCCGTCGCCGATCCAGCGCGCGCGCTCCTCCGCCGTCAGGCTGGTGAGGTCGGCGTAGGGGATCGCGTACTTGAGCTGCGCGACGCCCTGCTTCTCCTGCTCGAAGTCGAGGCTGAAGCTCACGGGATCGCAGAAGCCCGAGAGGAGCGCGCCGCCGTGGCGGAGGACGCGGTGCACCTCGCGCCAGACGCGGCGGACGTCGGGCACGAAGCAGTTGGAGCACGGGTGGAAGACGAGGTCGAAGCTCTCGGGCAGGAAGCGCGAGAGATCGGCCATGTCGCCCTCGACGGCGCTGAGCTCGAGCCCGTCGCGCTCCGCCACCATGCGGTCCTGCGCGAGCTGGGCCGGCGAGGCGTCGAGGACGGTGACCGCCGCGCCGGCGGCGGCGAGGATGGGGCCCTGCTGGCCGCCGCCCGACGCCAGGCAGAGCACGTCGAGGCCGCGTAGGTCCCAGGGGAACCAGGAGCGCGGCACGGGCGCGCGCGGCGTGAGGACGACGCTCCACGTGCCCTCGCGCGCGGCGGCGATCTCCTCCGGCCCGACGGGCGTCGTCCAGCGGTTACCGCCGCGGACCTTCCGATCCCAGGCGTCGCGGTTGTGTGCGAGCACGTCCACGCGTCACGATCCCTTCTTCTTGTCGTCGCCGTCGACCGCGATGCGGAACCCGCCGTCCTGGGCACCGGCCGGGCCGGGGGGCATGGGGGGTCTCCCCCCATCGTGACCGGCATCTTTGGGCTTGGGCTTCACGCCGTCGAACTCGTCGTCGTCGTGAGGGGGCGCGGGGGAGGCGCCCTCGTGCGCGTCCTTGGGCGGCGGCGGCTGGGAGGGAGATCCGGGGTCGCGCCGCTCGTCCTGTGGGCGCTTCGGCTTGGCGATGTCGCCAACCTCGTCGGCGATGCGGTCGACGACGTTGGCCGCCGCCCGCACGAACTCGCGCCCGGCGTCGTCGAGCGCCTTGCCGAAGTCGGTGCGCTCGACCTCCTTCTTCACCTCCGTGGCCACGCTGCGGGCCGCCTTCCACAGGTGCGTGAGGCCCTGCTTGAGCTCCTCGGCCGGATCGTCCTTCTTGTCGCGCTGGTCACTCATGGTGACAGAGGATATGCGACCAGCCGGCCGAGGTCGCAAGGGAGCCGTGACCCGGGGCCGGCCCCGCCGGCCCATCGTGATCAGCGCTCGGGCAGCCCGGCCGTGACCCGCCGGAGGAGGTCGAGCCCCGCGTAGGCGGCCGCGAGCTGCACCTCGTCCCGGTCCCGGTGGGCGAAGACGTGCTCGCGCACGACGGTGCCGCCGGGGTGGGCGACGGCCCAGTAGACGAGCCCGACGGGCTTGCTGGCCGTGCCGCCCGTGGGCCCGGCGATGCCCGTGACGCCGAGGCCGACCTCGCACTCGCAGAGGCGGCGCACGCCCTCGGCCATCTCGGCCGCCACCTCGGCCGAGACGGCGCCGTGGCCGCGGAGCGTGTCCTCCGAGACCCCGAGGAGGCGGCTCTTGGCGCTGTTGGCGTAGGTCACGGCGCCGCCGACGAGGTAATCGCTCGCCGGGTAGCTGGTGAGCAGGTGGGCGATGAGGCCCCCGGTGCACGACTCGGCGAGCGCGAGGCGGTAGCCACGGGCGCGCACGGCGCGGCCGACGACCTCCGGGAAGGCCTCGTCACCCTCGCCGTAGAGCACGTCGCCGAGGCGCTCCTTCACGTCCGTCGCCGCGCGCAGGGCCACGTCCCGCGCCTGGGCCTGAGACGCGGCGCGGGCGTGAACCTTCACGTCCACCTCGGGGAAGTGGACCCGGTAGCCGAGGACCACGCCCGGGTGCGCCGCCTCGATCCCCTCGAGCGCCTGGCCGATCGCCGACTCGCCCATGCCGTACGCGCGGAGGCGGACCTGGAAGGCGTTGTTGGGCGCGGCCGGGCGGACGCGCGGGAGGACCTGGTCGGTGAACATCCGCTTCATCTCCCGCGGGACGCCGGGGAGGAAGAAGGCGGTGCTCTCGCCGATCTGCACGGCGAAGCCGGGGGCGGTGCCGTTGACGTTGGGGAGCACCTCGCCGCCGGCGGGGATGTCGGCCTGCTTCTCGAGGCCGGGGTTCATCGCCTTGCCGAACGACTCGACGCGCCGGCGGATGGCGAGGAGCGCGCTCTCGTCGCGCACCAGATCGACGCCGGCGGCGCGCGCGGCGGCCGCGGCGCTGAGGTCGTCCGTGGTGGGGCCGAGGCCGCCCGTGGCGATGACGAGGCGCGTGCCGGCGGCGAGCCGTCGGATCGCGCCCACGATGGCGTCGACCTGGTCCGGCGCCGTCTCCATGCACGCGACGCTGAAGCCGGCCGCGGTGAGCTCGGCGGCGAGCCACGAGGCGTTGGTGTTGAGGATCTCGCCACGGGTGAGCTCGGTGCCGATCGAGAGCAGGGCGACGGTCATGGGGGCCGGGAAATGTAAACGATCAGGCCCGGGTTACGAGGGGGATCGCACGCACCGGAAGCCGATCTCGCGGGAGCGGGTGACCGGGGGTACGACGCGGCGCTGCCATGCCCGGAGGGCGCTCGCGGCGCCGTCGGCGTAGGAGCCGCCGCGCACCTCGCCGGGGCCGACCGTCGAGGTCGCCCACTCGGCAACGTTTCCGGCCAGATCGAGCACGCCCTCGGGGGACGCGCCGGCGGGGTGCGAGCCGGCGAGCTCGGGGCCCGAGGCCCCCCATCCGCAGGGCCCGGCGACGAGGCCCCATGCGGCGCGCCGGCAGACGGCCCCCGTATCGCCCCAGGGGTAACGCCGCCCGCCGCGCCCGGCGGCGGCGAAGGCGAGCTGGTCCGCGGTGGGCAGCGCTCCACCGTCCCAGCGACAGAAGCGCTCGGCCTCCTCCAGTGTCACGCCCGTGACGGGCCGGCCAGGCTCGCCCGTGAGCGGCACCGCCGGGCACCCACCCGCGGCGGCGCACGCGGACCAGCGCGCCTCGGTCGCCTCGAGCGCGTCGATCTCGAAGGGCGCGACCTCGACCGCGCGGGGCGCGACCACCCCCTGGGCCTCCCAGTCCCCGGGCCCGACGCGGAGCGTGCCGCCCGCGATCCGCACCCTGCGCGGCGGCGCGACGCACCCCGACGGGGTGACGTCCATCCCCGGGGCGCACCGGACCGGCGGCCCAGCGCAGCGATCCCCGTCCAGGTGCTGCCCTTCGCCGCAGCAGCGGGCGCCCAGCGCGACCATGCCGGGGGCGCAGCGCGCGGGCGGCTCCGCGCGCGAGCGGGCGAGCGCGACGACACCGGCCACCAGCGCGAGCGCCGCGCCCACTGCGACCGCGGCGAGCGCCACGCGCAGGCGGGGGCTCATCTAGGCGGCGCCGGCGACGCGCGCGGCGAGGGTGCCGATGCCGGGGATCTCGATTTCGAGCCGGTCGCCGTCGCGGAGCGGGCCCACGCCGGAGGGTGTCCCCGTGGCCAGCAGGTCGCCCGGCTCGAGCGTCATCACCTGGCTCGCGTACGCGATGACGGCGGCCACCGTGAAGATCATGTCCCGGGTCGACCCGTTCTGCCGGAGGTCTCCGTTGACGCGGCAGGCGATGCCGAGCGCCTGGGGGTCGAGCCCGGTCACCACGACGGGCCCCACGGGGCAGAACGTGTCCATGCCCTTGGCGCGGGTCCACTGCCCGTCCTTCTTCTGCAGATCGCGGGCGGTGACGTCGCAGACGACGGTGCAGCCGAAGACGCACGCCGCCGCCTCCTCCACCCCCACGCGTCGCGCGCGGCGGCCGATCACGACGCCGAGCTCGGCCTCGTGGTCGACGCGGCCCGAGATCGAAGGAGGCGGGAGCTCGATGGTCCCGTCCGGGTCGAGGAGCGAAGACGGGGGCTTGAAGAAGAGGAGGGGCTCGGCCGGAACCTCGTTGCCCAGCTCGCCGGCGTGCGCGCGGTAGTTGCGGCCTACGCAGAGGATCTTGGGCGGCGTGACGGGCGCGAGGCGCCTCGTGAGCGACGAGCTTCGCGCCTCGTCGTCCACGCCGTCGACGACCTCGCCGGTCGGAGCCGCGCCGGGGAGCCACGGGGCGCCGTCGAGGATCAGCGCGCGCCCCCCTTCGAGCCGGGCGAAGGCGCGGCGCCCGTCCCCGAGGATCCAGCCTCGCGAAGCGCTGCACGGACGTGTCGCTCACCTCGCCGCCTCCGTCCTGCGCTTCTTCGCAGGCGCCTCCGGCTGCGATCATGGCGACGATGCGCGCGAGCGCGTCGAGCAGCGCGACCCTCACGCGGGCGTAGGTCTTGGGGCCGACCGTGCCCTCCTTGTGCGCGCGCTCCAGCGCGCACAGCTCGTCGAGGAGGGCCTCGCGCGCCTCGATCATGTCCTGCCGCGCATCCTCGTCGAGCGGGCCGCTGCCCGTCTGAGTGAAGTAGTAGAAGCCGCCGAGGAGCACCGCGACCGCCAGCGCGAGGGCGACCCAGCGGCCGCGGCCCGGCGTGGGCAGGCCGGAGATGGTGATCGTCGAGAGTCCGACACGTCGGGCATCTTCTGCGAGATCTGCTGCTCGGTGAGGAGGTAGTGCTTGCCGTTCTGGCCGTCGACGCGCTCCGCCTTGGGGAAGCCGGAGACGGAGAGCGACATCGAGCGGGACGCCTCCACGACCACCCGCGCTTGCACCATCTGCCTCGGCATGCGGATGTGCAGCGTCTGGCTCGCCTCGTCGTCGAGCGGGACCTGGTAGCGGAAGTGGAGCGCGCGCTGCCCCGGCGGGTACGTGCCCCGGATCGCGGCGCCCGAGCCGGGCACCTCCTCGACCCGGGTGTCGTCGCCCGTGTCTTCCTTGTTGAAGGCCTTGAAGCCCTTCGGCAGCTCGATGGGCGCGTTGGCGGCCCACGCCACCTGCCCGAGGTTGAGCACCCCCAGGGGCTCCTCGACGACGATCGAGTCCTCCCGCAGCCCGATGTCGACCTCGCCCTTCATGTAGACGCGCAGGTCCTCGAGGTCGCTCGACACCTCGTACGAGTGCACCGTGACGCGCTTGCCCGCGCGCTCGGAGAGCCCGAACATCGGGGCCGTGTACCTCGCCGGCCCGCGCGTCGTCGTGACGGTGTAGCCGTTGCCCGTGCCGCGCGCGAGGCCGTCGAAGCGCGCGGAATCCGGCGTCGTCCCCGTCCTTCTGGAAGTGCTCGTCCCGCTCCCCCTTGGCGACGGAGTTGTGGACCACGTCGAGGATGATGGGCGCGTGCGCGATGGGCAAGTCCCGCGCGTCCTTCACGACGACGACGACGCTGCCGACGGGGATCGAAGGGTCCTCGACCGCCGTGTCCTCGAGCGGGCGGAAGACGCCCTGATCGCCGTGCGCGCCGCCGCGGGCGTGCGGGTCGCGGGGCGCGTCCTCGTCGTCGCCGTCCATGGCCGGGTGCCCCGGCGGCAACGCGTCGCCTCCGAGCTGTGGGTGCCCCGGCGGAAGCGCGGCCTGGTTGCCCGCGGAGGGCGCGGCGGCGGCGGACGCAGAGGGGGCCGCGGTGGCCGACGGCTTCGCGGTGGCCGACGGCTTCGCGGTGGGCGGGGCCGCGGACGCGCCGAGCTCGAAGGCCGCGCCGATCGTGAGCGCCGCGAGGAGGGAGAGGAGCGCACGCGTGCTCTTCACGACGCGCCCTCCTCGCTCGCCGTCGCCGACTCGTCGTCCTGTGCGCCGGCGCTCTCCTCTTCCACCTGCTGGCGCGCGCCGCACTTCTTGCAGAACACGGCGTCCGCGTCGTTGCGGGTCCCACACGAAGGGCACGCCGGACGGGCGTCGGCGGCGGGCTGCGCCTGCTTCGGCTCCTGGTCCTTCGCGGCGGGGGCCTGGTCGCTCGCGCTCCCGGCTCGGGTCGGGCCCTTCGCCGGTTTGCTCTTCTTCCTGGCCTTGCCCTCGCGGGGCTTCGCCTGGTCCTCCGGCGGAGCCTCGGCGAGCCCCTCCCGGACCAAGCGCGCCTTCACCAGCGCCTCCACCTTCGCGCGCGCGGGCTGCGCCTCCTCCTCCAGCAGGCGGAGGAGGCGCTTGGCCTCGGCGCGGTACTTTGCGACGAGCGCCTGGTAGTCCTCCTCGCTGATCTTGCCGACGCTCCGCTCGAACTCCAGATCCTTGAGCGCGCGGAGGACGGCGCGCTTCTGCTCCTCTTCGGCGCGCGGCGCGCCGATCGCGTACGCGTCGGCGCCCGAGAGCGCCGTCTCCCCCACCAGCGTGCGCACGCTGGCCCAGAAGATCGCGATCACGCTCACCAGCGCGCCCGCCGCGAGCGCCAGGACGACGGCCGCCGCTCCCTGGAGCACGCCGCCGACCACCGCGCAGATCAGCGTCGCGGCCGGCAGGCCGAGTCTGGAGGTACCGCGAGACCTGCCTGTCCAGCTCGCGCCCGTCGTCCTCGGCGTTGGCGCCGCCCCTCTCCACGTCTTCTCGGCTCATTCGTCGTCGAGCTGCTTGAGCTCCTCGTCGAGCTTGTCGTCGTACTCGTCGCGCTTGGCTGCGGCAACGTCCGGCGCACCGGCCGCGGAGCGCGTGGCCTCACGCTCGCGGAGGCGGCGGAGCACGCTGATCGCGAACGCGGCGAAGCCGGCAATCAGGACGAGCGGCGCGATGTACACCAGGCGGTTGAACCCGCTGTTGGTGGGCACGGTGAGCGCCTCCGGGCCGTGGCGGCGCACCCACTCGGCCTTGATCTCCTCCTCCGTCATCCCCCTCGCCATCATCGCCCGCACTTCGCTCCGGAAGCCGGCGGCGAAGCCGCAGGTGCAGGTGGCGATGGACTCACGCGGGCAGCCGCAGGTGCACTGAAGGTCGCCGAAGACACGGCGCTCGTCGTCGTTGCGGATGTCGAGCGTGCCCGTCCGGTCCATCCCCTCGCCGAGCTGCTGCGCGAGCGCCGCGGCGGGCGCGGCGACCGTCACGAGGGCGGCCGTGGTTGCGAGGGAGCGGAGGAAGACCCGGCGCGAGACCGCGCTCGACCTCATCGGGGAGCCCCCAGGACGATCGCAGGGGCGACCGTCGAGAGCGCAGGCGACGCGCGGGCCAGGGGCGGGCCCACCGTGTACGCCTGGCCGGAGCCGGCCGCGAGCAGGACGCCGAACAGGATCGCGGTGGTGGCGGACGCGGCGGCGCGCACGTAGCCCCAGGCGCCGGCCTCCTCCAGCGACACCTCGGGCCACATCGCCAGGATCGCGCCGAGGACGAGGATGATGCCGCCCGCCCAGATGAACGAGATCAGGGTGTTCACGTGCATCTGCAGGGCGGCCATCTTGGTCTTCGGGTCCACCATGCCGATGATCACGTAGAGGTCGTCCCGGGCCGTGATGTAGCGCGCGACCACGGTCCGCGCACCGCCCATGCCGCCGTTCGCCTTGTAGATGAACTGGGCCGGGCTGATGCGTCCGACCGGCTTACCGTCCCTCGTGACGTCGAGGTCGGCGTAGACCGCCATCTTCTCCTGGTCGACCTCCCTGCGCGAGCCCTGCGTACGTGAGGGTGTACTCCTCGAACGTCACCGTTTCGCCCTTGGCCATCGTCGCCTCTTTGTCGAGGCTCCAACCCCGGCCGACGAAGCCGATGAGCATGACCGCGATGCCGACGTGGACGACGTACCCGCCGTAGCGGCGGCGCGACTTGGCGACGAGGTTGTAGAGCGAAGCGAAGACGCTCTCGGTCCCGCGCTTCTGCCGCGCGGCGACGCCGCGCACGAACTCCTGCACCACGACGGCGAAGTTGAAGGCGACGAGCGCGATGGCGATGAAGGGGTAGACGCCCGCGGCCTTGGCGAGCACGGCGCCGAAGGTGCCGGGGTAGATCGGGTCGATCTTGATGAAGGCGGGGAAGCCGAGGCTCCGGCCGAAGGCGAGGTGGGCTGCCGCCGTCACGGCCATCACGAGCGTGGGCCAGCGGAAGCCCTTGCGGAAGAGCTCGGGCGAGGTCTTCCTCCACCCGAGGAGCGGGGCGACGCCCATGAGCGCGATGAGGATGAACGCGATGGGCGGGATCCACAGGTTGTAGAACGGGGGCCCGAGCGTCGACTTCTGGTTCAGCGCGGCCTCGCTGATCCGCGGCCAGGTGGTGGCCACGATGATGAAGACCGTCAGACTGACGAAGCCCCAGTTGTTGCCGACGAACGCCGTCTCGCGCGAGAGCACGCTCTCGAGCTCGCCCTCGCTCGCGAGCTGGGGCAGGCGGTAGACGATGAGCGCCGCGCACACCGCCAGGATGACGCCCATGAAGTAGACGAAGTAGATCCCGATGCCCGACTGGGCGAACGAGTGCACGCTCGCGATGAGGCCCGACCGGGTGAGGAAGGTGCCAAAGATGGTGAGGAAGAACGTCGCGCAGATGAGGAAGACGTTCCACACCTTGAACATGCCGCGGCGCTCCTGGATCATGATCGAGTGGACGTAGGCCGACGCCGTGAGCCACGGGAGGAAGGCCGCGTTCTCGACCGGATCCCAGGCCCAAGGCCCGCCCCAGCCGAGCTCGTGGTAGGCCCAGAGCATCCCGAGCACGTTCCCGATCGACAGGAACAGGAACGAGAAGAGCATCCACTTGCGCGAGGCGACGATCCACTCGTTGTCCAGGCGCCCGGTGGCGAGTGCCGCGATGGCGAAGGCAAAGGGGACGGCCGAGCTGGTGAAGCCCGTGTACAGGCTCGGCGGGTGGACGATCATGTACATGCTGCGGAGCTGGTTGTTCAGCCCCTGCCCGTCCACGGGCGCGCCGGCCACCCCGGTGGAGAAGGGGTTGGTGGCGAAGATCATCAGCACCCCGAAGAAGCAGATGATGCCCATCAGGGTCGCGATGACGTAGGGCTGCAATTCCAGGTAGCGCCGCCCCAGCCACCAGACGCAGAGGCCCGTGAAGAACGAGGTCAGGAACAGCCACCAGAGGAGTGAGCCGTCCTGTCCCCCCCAGAGGGCGGCGACGAGGTAGCCCACGTCCATGCCGCGGTCGCTGTAGTGGGCGACGTAGGTGATGCGGAAGTCGTGGCTGATGAAGGCGTACGCCAGGACGAGCACGGCGAGCCCGACCAGCGAGACCGTCCCGTAGGCGCCGAGGCGCGCTGCCTGGAGCAGGCGGGGGCGCCCTTTTCCGGCGGCGATGGAGATCGCGAGGGTGTACGCCGCCGCGACAAGGATGGCGTAGAGCACGCCGGTCCCGAACTCAGGGAGGGATTGCCACATCTTCCGGGGCGTGAGCTTAGGCGCCGGACGGGCCGAGGTCGACCCTCCGCGCCCGCGCCGGAGCCCGAGCCTCGAAAAATCGGGCTCCGGCCAGGCTCCGGATGGGGCCGGGGCACCATCCGACGACGAGACGGGTGAGCCGCGGCAGACGAGCGCTACCGCTCCGCGTCAAACCTTCATACTCTCGCAGGCGGCGACGCCCCGACTATACTGATCGGAGTATGACTGCTCCGGGAGCCGAGCTGCCTGCGTCCGAGCTCATCTACGACTGGAACGAGGTCGGCCGGAAGGGTCGGCTCATCCCCAAGGGGGTCACGTTCTTCGACGAAACGCTGCGCGACGGGCTGCAGAACCCGTCGGTCGCGGACCCGAACGTGGAGGCCAAGCTCAAGCTCCTCCACCTGATGGACAGGATCGGGATCCACGTCGCCGACATCGGCCTCCCCGGCAGCTCGCAGCGGGCCTTCGAAGACGTCCTCCGGATGTGCCGCGAGATCACCGACCACAGGCTCGGGATCCGGGTGGCGTGCGCCGGGCGCACGGTCGTCTCGGACATCACCCCCATGATCGAGATCTCGCAGCGCGCCGGCGTGCCGATCGAGGTCTACGCGTTCATCGGGTCGAGCCCCATCCGCCAGCTCGCCGAGGAGTGGGACCTGGCCACCATCGCCCGCCGCTCGGCGG
Organism: uncultured delta proteobacterium; assembly: GCA_963827955.1. Lineage (GTDB taxonomy): Bacteria > Myxococcota_A > Polyangia > Polyangiales > Polyangiaceae > CAWHDJ01. The sequence continues at coordinate 255,790 of CAWHDJ010000023.1, forward strand.
AGGCGATCGACGTCGCCGTCAAGGCCGGCCTCTCCGTCTGCTACGTCACGGAGGACACCACCCGCTCGCGGCCCGAGGTGCTCGCCACGCTCTTCAAGATGGCGATCGACCACGGCGCCTCCAGGCTCTGCCTCTCCGACACGGTCGGCCACGCGACGCCCGACGGCGTGCACAACCTCATCGCCTTCACCAAGTCGATCGTCGCGGGCGCCGGCGCCTCCGTCGGCGTCGACTGGCACGGCCACAACGACCGCGGCCTCGCGCTCGAGAACGCGCTCTGGGCGCTCGAGTTCGGCGCCGACCGCGTGCACGGTACCGCGCTCGGCATCGGCGAGCGCGTCGGCAACGCGCAGATGGAGCTCATCTTGCTCAACCTCAAGCTCCTCGGCCTCCTCGACGGGCAGGACCTGACCCACCTCCTCGAGTACTGCAACGTCGCAGCGCAGGCCGTCGGCTGGCAGGTGCCCATCAACTACCCGCTGGTCGGCCGCGACGCCTTCCGCACCGCGACCGGCGTGCACGCCGCCGCCATCATCAAGGCCGAGGCCAAGGGCAACGCGTGGCTCGCGGACCGGATCTACTCGGGCGTGCCGGCGGGCATGTTCGGGCGCAAGCAGGAGATCTGCATCGGGTACATGTCGGGGGCCTCCAACGTCAACTACTGGCTCCGGCAACGGAGGATCGAGCCCTCCAAGGATCTCGTCGACGCGATCCTCGCCCGCGCCAAGGGGACGGACCACATCCTCTCGGACGAGGAGGTCCAGGCCGTCATCGAGCAGGTGCGGGGGCGCTGATCCCCGGTAGGCCCGGCAGAGCCAGGCCGGCAGGTGCGCGCGATGCCGCTCCCGACCGAGATTCGCAACCTGACCGTCGAGCCCCTCGACATCCCGCTCCACAAGCCCTTCGGCATCGCGGGCGGCGTGCAGCCGGTGGCCCAGGCCGCGCTCGTGACCGTGGAGCTGGCGGACGGGACGCGCGGGTTCGGCGAGGCCGCGCCGCTCCCGGTCTACAACGGCGAGACGCGCGACGGCGCGATCGAGGCGGTGCTCGCGGCGCGCGCGGGCGTGGTGGGCGAGGACGTGCGGGCGTGGCGGCGCGTCGCGGCGAACGTCGAGAAGGTGGCGGGCCCGGGCAGGCCGAAGCCGAGCGGCGCGGCGCGCTGCGCGATCGAGACGGCGGTGCTGGACGCGATGACACGCCGGGTGAACATGCCGCTCTGGGCCTTCTTCGGCGGCGCGGAGCGCAAGCTCGTCACCGACGTGACGATCTCCATCGACTCGGTGGAGGAGGCCCGGCGCGAGGCGGCGCTGCGCACGGAGCAGGGGTTCGCGCGGCTGAAGGTGAAGGTCGGCGGCAAGGACGACCTCGCGCGCGTGGTCGCGGTCCGCGAGGGAGCGCCCGACGCCGAGCTGATGCTGGACGGCAACGCGGGGATGACCCTGGAGGGAGCGCTCGACCTGATCGCCGACCTTCGCGCGCGGGGGATCGTTCCCATCCTCTTCGAGCAGCCCGTGCACGCGGCGGACAACGCGGCGATGGAGCAGGTGCGGATGCGCGGCGAGGTGCACGTCGCCGCCGACGAGACCGTGGGGTGCGCGTCCCACGTGGACCTGATGACGCACGCGACGCCGTTCGCGTTCCAGGTGGTCAACGTGAAGCTCATGAAGTACGGCGTCGCCGAGGCCCTGGACATCGTGGCCATGGCGCGCACCAAGCGGCTGGGCCTCATGATCGGCGGGATGCTGGAGGCCAAGCTCGCGATGAGCATGTCGGCGTGCTTCGCCGCGGGGCTCGGCGGCTTCCACTTCGTCGACCTCGACACCCCGCTCCTTCTTGCGAAGGACCCGTTCACCGGCGGCTACGCGCAGCGCGGGGCGGAGCTCGACCTGTCGCCGATCGAGGCCGGGCACGGGGTCTCCCCCCGTGACGCCTGACAGCTACCTCATTTCCGAGCGGTGCCTTCGGCCGCGACCAGCTTGGCCGCCTCGGCGGAGGCCGTGACGTCGAACTTCGGATTCAAGGCGAGAGCTTCTTTCACCAGCTTCTCGCCGGCGGCCTTGTCGCCGGCCGCGATCTTGATCGCGCCCGCGTGATAGATCAGCCGCGCGTCCTTCGTCCCGAGCGCGTTCGCCTTGTCGATGGCGGCCCGCGCCTCGGCGAAGCGGCGAAGCCGGTAGAGGGCCCACGCGAGCGCGTCCTCCGTGTAGATGTCGTCGCGCACCTTCTTCTCGGCCTCGACGAGGCTCAACGCCTCGTCGTGCTCCTCGTCCTTCGTCGCCCAGAAGCTCGCGAGCGTGCGCCGGTCGGTGGAGCGGCCGATCTTGACGAGCTTCGCGTACGCCTCCTCCGCGCCCTTCGCGTCCCCCGCGCCCGCGCGCGCGTCGCCGAGCAGCCATGCGGTCGCCGCCAGCGGGCTCCCCTTGAAGGCGAGCTCCAGCGCGCTCCGGGCGTGCTCGAAGTCGCCGAGACCGAGGGCGACGCGCCCGACGCCCACGAGCGCCGGAGGGTACTCGGGGCACTCCTTGAGCGCCGCCTTGAAGCCGGCGTCCGCGCCCAGGTAGTCCCCCTTGTGCCAGAAGATCATCGCCGCCTGCACCATCACCCAGCAGCGCGGCTCGGGGTCCTTCGGATCCTTGCCAGCGTCGATCGCCTCGTGGATGTTCTCGAGCGCGGTCTTCTCGTCGCCGCGGAGCCACGCGAGGTAGGAGGCGCGCGTGTACGAGGGCAGGCTCGGCTTGAGGTCCATCATCTTCTGCGCCGCGGAGGTCGCCTCGTCGTAGCGGCCCACCTCGAGGTACGCGTCGCTCAGCGTGCCGAGCGCCATCATGTCCATGGGCGCGCGGTTCAGGATCTGCTGCGCGAGGTCGCGCGCCTCGTCGAACTTGTGCTCGTTGACGAGCACGATGCCGACGAGGTTCGTCGCCGCGCGGTTGCTCGGCATCAGATCGAGCGCCACGTCGGCGCATGCCTTGGCGTTCAGGTAGTAGCCCGGGTCGCTCGACGTGCGCGCCTTGCGCACCCAGGAGTGGCCGAGCCGAACCCACGTGTCCGAGACGTCGGGGTGCGCTTCGAGGCTCTTCTGGAGGCGCTGGATCTCGAGGTCGATGGGCCCGCTGCCTTCGGCCTTGGAGAGCGCGAGGCGGCGGGCGACGGTGAGGGGGGATTCGCCGGCGATCGACGTCGCCGATGCGGCCGTCGCGGCCGTCGCGATTGGAGCGTCCTGCGGCTTCTGGGCGGAGGGAGGCTCGCCCCGGCACCCCGCGGCGAGCGAGAGGGAACCGAGGAGCAGTACGCTTCGTAGAAGAGCGGTTCGGATCACGGTTCTCCGGCAGGTGCTCGGCGTCGCACCTCGTAGCTACGCGCCGTAGCAGCTCCCGGTTGCGGTAGAAACCCCGGTCACTAGGATGCGCACACCATGACAGCCGACACGACACGGAGGAGGCGCACCATCGTCTCGGGGCTCCTCGCCCTCGCCGGCGCGTGGATCGTCGCCGCAGGCTGCAAGGGCCCCGACGCGTCGCGCGCGGAGGCGACGGGCGCGGGAGACGCCTCGGTCCCCGACGCAGGCGCGGCTGCGCCCCACGCCGCTCCGCCGCAGGCCGAGTCCCCCGGCTCCGAAGAGATCCGCCCCGTCTATCCGCGCGACGCCGGGCCCCCGGATCCGCTCGCGCAGCGCTTCTGTGATGCAGTCTATGGGCTCCCCGCCCGGCGCGCAGCCGAGTGCTGCGGCACGGCGCCGGGCGTGGGCGCCGGGCTCGCCGACCAGTGCGTGCGGATGCTCAGCTACGCGATGGGCGCGAACGCCATCAAGATCGCGCCCGCGAGCGTCGACGCCTGCACCGAAGCGATGACGAAGGCGACGGTGGGCTGCGACTGGGTGACGATCACCAAGTCGGTGCCGATCCCACCGTCGTGCGAGGGCATCCTCGAGGGCCAGCGCCGCGAGAAGGCGACGTGCCGGTCGTCGCTCGAGTGCGCACCGGGGCTCCGGTGCCTCGGGCTCTCGGCGATCGACCTCGGCGTCTGCGGCGCCCCGAGGCCCACGGGCGGGGAGTGCAACCTGGCGATCGACACGCTCGCGTCGTTCACGCGGCAGGATCACTACGCTCGCGCGCACGCCGAGTGCGAGGGGTGGTGCAGCGCCAGGCGCTGCCGACCCGCCGGCGCGGAGGGCGGCGCGTGCAAATCCGACGCCGCGTGCGGCAAGCTCCGCTGCGAGGGGGGCAAGTGTACGTCCGCGCCCGTGCCCGGCGCCGGCGAGGCCTGCTCGGTGGAGTGCGCCTACGGGCTGCGTTGCATCGGGGAGAAGTGCGCCACGCCGAAGGCGGAGGGCGCAGCATGCGAGGGGGACGTGGAGTGCCGCGGCAAGTGCGTGGCGGGGGATGGCGGCAAGGGCGGGACGTGCGGCAAGACGTGCACGATGACGTGGCCGCTGCCGAAGGCGCCGACGCAGGCATCTCCGCGCCCGAAGCGACCCTGACCCGGCAGGCGACCCGCGATCGGCGAGGTCGTCCACGGAACCGTGGACGACCTCGTCATCGCGAACGCAGTTGTCGCTCTAAGGGGCGTTGGCCGGGCGCGGGCTGGCCGAGCGGCCTTCCCACGGCGGCGCCAGGTAGGGGAACGTCGTCTTGAACGCGGTCTCGTTCGCCGTGGGGCCGGCGGGGACGTTCGCGGCCAGCTTGCAGAGGAGCATGCTCGAGCTCGGTGCTGGTGACCTCGTCGGTGAGGAGGCGGCCGTTGGGGAAGCCCGACGGGATGCCGAGGTCGACGCGGAGGACGTCGCCGGTCGCGGTCAGGGGGATGCTATGCGCGCCCGCCGTCGGAATGTTCGTCAGGTTGATGACGTCGATGACGTCCGTGCGGTTCGACTCGAGATCGGTGCCGCCGTTCTGGGTGCACCCCGCGAGCGGGCCGCCCTTGGCGTAGAAGCCGATCGCCTCCGCGTCGCGCACCGCAATCGGGTTCAGGATGTACCCTGCGAAGGTGGCAACGTCGTCGGCCGGCGTGAGGTGGTTCCAGTAGTCCTTGTCCTGGAGGCCGATGACCGCCTCGTTGATCAGCGGCAGGCCGAGGCGCGAGACCTGGATCCACGGGCCGTAGCTCGTGTCCACGCCGCTCCTCCTGCGGATGGTGGACTTGCGGCGGCTCGCGGAGGCCCAGACGCCCACGGTCTGCGCGGTGCTGGGGGAGCCCGTGGTCACCGCCCCGCCGTTAGCGACGGTGAGCGGGATCTGGAGCACGATCGAGTGCACGTTCATGTACGCGATGCTGTCGCGCGGCGGCGTCGGTGGGGTTGGCCACCGGGCGAAGCTGGGCGAGGTCGAAGATGGCGCCGAGGTCGACCCAGAAGGGATCGTCGCGCGGACCGGCGAACACCGAGCCGTTGTTGCCCGACAGGGTGCCGATGGTCTTGCCGGAGTCGACGAAGAAGGCCTCGTAGGTCGTCCCCGAGGGGATGGCGTACGCGACCGCGTTCGTCTCGGGGCCGACGTTCGGCGGGGGCACGGGGACGTTGCTCGCGAGCATCGTCGGGCTCCCGCCGTTCGTGAGCTGCGTGACGGAGTACGTCTGGCCGAACGCGCCGCTGCCGGTGAGCTGGGCGAAGAACTCGATGCCGCCCGTGTTGGGCAGCGTGGAGCGGCGTCGTCGCGTTCTGGTTGGCCCTCGTCGGCGCCGCGGTGGTGAAGTTGACGTAGTACGTGAGCGCGTCGGCCAGGCTCGTCCCGCCGCGCGCGACGTGGATCTCGTAACGAACGTCGTCCGAGAACTTCGCCCAGTTGGGGCCGCCTTCGGGCAGCTCGAGGCCGATGTAGTTGGCCACGATCACCAGGTTGTTGCCCTGGACCCACGCGTACGTGTCGGTGTTGTCGGCCGCGGGGTCGTTGGCGATCGACGGGGCCTCGCGGTGGCTGGAGGCCGCCGCGACGCTGGAGAGAGACAGAGACAGAGCGCCGTGAGGGCGCTCATGACGGAAGCACGCTTCATCATGATGGAAATCCTCCTCTAGCCTTTCGCGCCCTACTTCACGGTGTAGACGGTACCGCCGGCCGTGCCCGCGGCGCTGTCGGCCCACGCGAAGACGTCGACCGTGTGCGCGCGGTGCAGGCCCGCGGCCTCGGTGTTGGTGGCGACGTTCATGGTGATCTGCGTCGTGGTCGACGGGTCGGCGACGTCGATCTGGAGCAGGATGTCGGTCGCCTTGACGGGGTCGAGCGTCGAGACGTAGACGGATTTGCCGTCGAGCGAGACCGCGATGCCGCTCGGGAAGCCGACGTGCAGGCCGCCGACGAGCTGGGTGCCCGCGCCGCCCTTGATGGTGACGACCTGGCCGCCCCCGGGGCCGATGGCGTCGGCGACGTAGACGGTGCCGTCCGACGCGATGGCGATGCCGCTCGGGTCGCGGAGGGGCGCCCCCTCGAGCACGGTGGTGGGCGTCGCGGCGCCTGCGGCGGGCAGGGTGTAGACGCCGACCGTGCCGGTCGTCGGGTTGCGGCCGGTAAAGTAGATGACGTCGGTGTTGTTCATGGAGAACACCTCGACGCCGCGCGGCTCCCAACCGGCGCTGCCCATGAGGGCCGTCGGCGCGCCGCCCGAGACCGCCTGAACGAAGATCTCGCCCGCGTCGCTGCCGCCGGCGATCTGGTTGCTGTGCGCGTCGAGCGTGATGTCCGCGCCGGGATCGGCCACGTACAGCTTCGTGCCGTCGGTGCTGCTCGAGATGCCCCACGGCGAGACGTACGGCGCGCCGGCCTGCACCGCGGTGGGCGTCATGGCGCTCCCGTCGGCAGGCGCGGAATAGACGCCGGCGAAGGGCGGGCCCGAGGCTGCGAGGCCGGTGAAGTACAGCTTCGTGCCCGCGGGATCCGGCGTCGCGTCGAAGGCGCTGGCCTGGTTGGCGGCGGCCGAGGGCGTCAGCGTGCCGGGCGAGCCACCCGTCCCGGTGGTGCCGCCGGTGCCGGTGGTGCCGCCGGTCCCCGTCGAGGAGCTCGACATGCTGGTCGAGCTGACATCGTGGTCGTGCTCGACATCGTGGTCGTGCTCGACATGCTGGTCGAGCTCGACTTGGTGCTCGTGCTCGACATGCTGGTCGAGCTCGTCGACTTGCTCGCCGACCCTCCCTCCCCGCCAGTCGCCGACCCTCCGGTCCCACCGCTGCCGCTGCATCCTTGGCTCGCTGCCCCCACGGCCACCAACGCGGTGACCGCGGCGAACGGCCCTGCCCGGTGCCAGAACAATCTCAGCCTGGCGTCCGTCATGCTGCCTCCCTTCGATTGAGGTTTCTCAGGCCCTCGCTGCGCACCGCGTCATCAACGATGACCGGCGTCAGTTGCGGTGCCGCGAGCTTGCGGGCCGCATCGGGCAACGGGATACGCCCGACGCGCCCGTCCGGTTGCAGACCGACGCCCCCGCGGGATGCTCGGCGTGCCACCTCGCCCGGGGCCGGTGGCACGCCTCGCCGCATGGGCGTCGACCCTCCGGCCCGGCCGATTTATAAACGCCCCCATGTTCGACCTCGCACAGACCGTCTATGCGCAGACGCTCGCCGAGATCCGCGCCGCGGGCCTCTACAAGGACGAGCGGGTGATCGAGACGCCCCAGGGCGCCGCCATCCGAACCGGCGGGCGCGAGGTCTTGAACTTCTGCGCCAACAACTACCTCGGCCTCTCCTCGCACCCGGCGGTGCTCGGCGGCCGCGCAGCGGGCCCTCGCCGAGCGCGGGTACGGCCTCTCCAGCGTCCGCTTCATCTGCGGCACGCAGGACCTGCACAAGGAGCTCGAGCGCACGATCGCCCGCTTCTTCGGCACGGACGACGCCATCCTCTACTCGTCGTGCTTCGACGCGAACGGCGGCCTCTTCGAGACGCTGCTCGGCGAGGAGGACGCGATCATCTCCGACGCGCTGAACCACGCCTCGATCATCGACGGCATCCGCCTGTGCAAGGCCGAGCGCCACCGCTACGCCGAACGGCGACATGGCCGCGCTCGAGGAGGCGCTGCGCAAGACGCAGGGCAAGCGCCTGCGGCTCATCGCCACCGACGGCGTGTTCTCGATGGACGGCTACCTCGCCAAGCTCGACACGATCTGCGACCTCGCGGACAAGTACCGCGCGATGGTGATGGTCGACGACTCGCACGCGACCGGCTTCATGGGCAAGACGGGGCGCGGCACGCCCGAGCAGCACGGCGTGCTCCACCGCGATCGACGTGATCACCTCCACGCTGGGCAAGGCGCTCGGCGGCGCGGCGGGCGGCTTCACCACCGGCCGGAAGGAGATCATCGAGCTGCTCCGCCAGCGCTCGCGGCCGTACCTGTTCTCCAACACGGTGGCGCCCATGATCGTAGGCGCGTCGATCGCCGTCTTCGAGCTCCTCGAACGCGAGAGCGGGCTGCGCGATCGGCTGATGGCGAACACGCGGCGCTTCCGCGAGGCGATGGGCGCCGCTGGCTTCACCATCAAGCCGGGCATCCACCCCATCGTGCCGATCATGCTCGGCGACGCCAAGCTCGCCTCCGACGTCGCGGCGGCGATGCTCGGCGAGGGCATCTACGTCATCGGCTTCTCCTACCCGGTGGTGCCCAAGGGCGAGGCGCGCATCCGCGTGCAACTCTCCGCCGCGCACGAGCCCGAGCACGTGGACCGCGCGGTGGAGGCGTTCACCAAGGTCGGGAAGCAGTTCGGTGTGATTGCCTGAGCCGTCGGCCGTCGGCCCTCTGCAGGGTGGTCACGGCCAGCCGGACGGCGGAGGCCGAGCGCTCTACCTGGTTCGAGGGCGAGCGACGACGGCGCAGCGCATCAACGCCCCTTCGGCGGAGGAGGCGTGGTCTGCGAGACGGGCGGGCGCTCGCGGAGGCACTTCTCCATGGCGGGGCCGAGCGTCGGTCTCCTGCGTCGGCGGGCAGCGTGGGACGGCCGAGCACGTTCACGAGCAGGCCGGTCCGACGCGATGCCGCCCCGTCCGCGCGGCCGGAAGCTCATCCACACGAACATCGCCCGCCCCTTGATGTTCTCGAACGGGCACGCCCGCCCCGAGCCCGCCGCGCCAGCTGCGCGAGTCGTGGCTGTTGTTGCGGTTGTCGCCCATCACCCACACCTCTCCCGGCGCGACGTGGAAGGGGCCCTTGAGCTGGCCGCAGAGGCCGCTCCGGCAGACGTAACCTGGAGCGCTGCAGTCGTCGCGGGCCGGAGCAGGTCTGCTCGTCGGTGTTGGCGTCGAAGAGGGTGAAGTACGACTTGTCGCCGTAGTACTCGACGTAGAGCTCCTGCGTCTTGTTCTCGTAGTGGAACTGGCCGACGTAGCAGTGCGGGACCAGCCAGCCGTTGATCACCGGCCGGCCGTTGACGGCCTCGAGCGTGTCGCCGGGGAGGGCGATCACCCGCTTGATGAAGTCCTGCTCCTTGTTCTCGGGGAACTTGAAGACCATCACGTCCGCCGCGAGCAGGGGGGAGGTGGGTGAAGAGGTGCTTGTCGGTCCAGGGGATGAGCGGGCCGTACGTGAACTTGTTGACGAAGATGTGATCGCCGATCATGAGCGTCGGGATCATCGACCCGCTGGGGATCTTGAAGGCCTCGACGACGAAGGCGCGGAGCATGAGCGCGACGGCGACGGCGATGCCGATCGACTCGGCGTACTCCCGCAGCTCGCCCTTGCGCCAGCGCGCCAGGTGCTCGCCGACGAGCCGATCGGCGCGCGCGTGGACGGCGTCGAAATCGGGAGCGTCGAAGCGCTCACCGGTCATCGTTCGCTCGAGCGCGGCGAGGGCCTGCGCGAGCGCGTCGCGCTCGCCCGAGGTGAGCTCGCGCTCCACCTCGCGGTGGTGGGCGCGGAGGATGCGGCGCGCCTCGTCCACCAGGGCGGCCGCGTCCTCGAACCGCGCGCGCACCGAGGCGGGCACGTCCCGCCGGCCGCCCACACCGACGGCGGCGGAGAGGGGAAGCTCGTAGCGGAAGCGCCACACGATCATCGCGAAGATCGTGAAGAAGATGATGGCCGCCGGGATCTGCTGGTCCGCGACGGCGACGCGCAGCGCGCCCGCGCCCACGGCGCCGGGCGGCGGCGTGAGCAGCCAGACGTTTGCGATCGCCAGCGCGAACGGCACCGCGAAGACCCAGAAGAAGTAGAAGACGAAGCGCATGAAGCGCCCCTCGGCACCGTCACCGGGCGGTGGGGCCGAAGGGGGGCGCGCCGAGGACGGATGGCCGGAAGCGGGGCCTTCGTATGCCGACGAGCTGGTCGGGGGGGTGTCTTCGGGGGGCGACAACAGGAGGGTTATGTATACGCCGACCCGGGTGGGGGCAAGCACCCCGCCGGGTTTCTGCGCCGCTGCCCCGGCGGTTGCTACCCCAACCGTCCCGGCACGGGCACCCTCCGGCTCACTCCAGCAGCGCCGCGCTGCTCACGATGGCAGACGCGGGCGCCGGACGGCCCGCGGCGCGCGTGTTGTCCAAGACGAGGTAGTACGACCCCGGGGGCACCGTGACGCTACGCTGGTAGACGGCGCCTCCCGCCGCGACCTCGTCGAAGAGCGGCGCCGCGGGCGGCGGCGTGGTCTTGGGCTGGTTGGCATAGGTGAGGAGCCACGGGTCGCCCACGCTCCGAGGCAGGACCACCACCTCGATCCCGGGCGCGCCGGCGACGTGGACGTAGACGTCCAGCTTCTTGCCCGCGGGTACGTCGAAGGGGCCCAGGAAGTCGCGCTGGTTCGGCTGCACGATGGTGCGCTCGTTGAAGATCGCGAGCTTGCCGCGGTCCAGACCATGGAACGCCTCCGTCGGACGCTGGCCGGGCGGGACCACGCCGGGCGCGAGCTCCGTCGTCCCGCTCTCGTCGCGGATCAGCGTCAGCCCGTGCGCGAGCTGGGCCTGCATGACCTGCGCGCCGAAGCTGTTCACCATCCCCTCCACGTTCATCCCGAACATCCCCGCGATGCTCAGCGCTTGCCCGGCCTCGACGGAGTGCGCGCGGAAGGTCGGCGGCGCGGTCGTCTGCGGGCGGAGGTAGACGTACATGGTCGAGCCATCGAGGAGGAAGTCGAGGTCGTAGTCCACGGCGCCCGCAGCCTCGAACCCGAGGCGCTGCGAGATGTCGGTCCACACGTAGCCGAGCCCGCCGAAGCGGATCTGGATCGCGCCGCTCGGCAGATTGCTCGAGGCGCACGTGGTGACGAAGAAGCGCCCCACCACGGGGTCTTCGTCGCGGAGGCGGAGCGGCAGGCCGCGCGCGCGGAGCTGATCGCAGACGTTGCCGGCACCCTCGGCCAGGATGGCGCGGCGGAGCGATCGGTTGTGCGAGTCGTTGAGCACGCCGGGCATGAGCCCGAGCGCCGCTTGCCCTCCGCACCCCGTGGTCGCGAAGGACAGGCAGGCGACGGCTCCGACGACCGCAGCGCGGATCACAGACATCCCCCGAGCATAGACGAAAGGGGGAGCCGGAGCGCCGGCGAGGATGCGATGGGATGGTGGGGAACGTCGGATGGGGCCGGGGCGCCGCGCAGCGGAGCCCGGGGGGACCCGGGGTCTCCGGCCGCGCGCGGCCCCATCGCGAGGACGAGACTAGCTGCAGCCCATGGAGTTTCCGCAGTTGAGGCACTTGTAGCAAGCGCCGTTGCGCACGGTGATGTGCCCGCAGGAGTCGCAGACGGGCGCGTCGCCCATCATGTCCTCGAGCTGCGCGTCGAGGGCGCTCGCGCTGGCGGTGCCGGCGTGGTGCGCGGGCTCGACCCACGGGGCCGTGGGCGCGGGCAGCGCCGTGGCCGCGATGGCCTCCTGCGCCTTCGAGTCCATCGGGTCCTGCGTGGGCGACGCGTCGGCCGGCGGGACGTGGGCGAGCTCGTAGCGCTGCAGGTAGGAGATGCCGAGGACCCGGAAGAGGTAGTCGACGATCGAGGTCGCCATCTTCACGTTCTCGTGCCCCTCGACGACGCCCTGCGGCTCGAAGCGGGTGAACGTGTACTGATCGACGAACGCCTCGAGCGGCACGCCGTACTGCAGGCCGACCGAGACCGACATGGCGAAGCAGTTCATGATCGAACGGAAGGCGGCGCCCTCCTTGTGGAGGTCGATGAAGATCTCCCCGAGCGTTCCGTCGTCGTACTCGCCGGTCCGCAGGTAGATCTTGTGCCCGCCCACGCGCGCCTCCTGCGTGAAGCCACGGCGCTTCTTGGGCAGCCGGATGCGCTGGTCCTGCCGGCCCTGGCGGCGCGCCTCCGTCGGAGAACGCGGGATGGGGCGCTCGAGCGCCGTCTGGGAAGACGAGAGCGCGATGGCGGTGACGGGCCTGGCCTCCGCCTGCTTGCTCTCCTTGTCCTTGTCGCCCTTGCTCTCGCTCGTCGACGACAGGGGCTGGGAGGCCTTGCAGCCATCGCGGTAGAGCGCCACCGCCTTGAGCCCGAGGCGCCAGCCCTCCTCGTAGATCTTCTGCACGTCCTCGATGGAGGCGTCGCGCGGCAGGTTCACCGTCTTGGAGATGGCGCCCGAGAGGAAGGGCTGCGTCGCAGCCATCATCCGGATGTGCGACGACGGCGCGAGGAAGCGCTTGCCCTTCTTGCCGCAGCGGTTCGCGCAGTCGAAGACCGGGTAGTGATCCTCGCGCAGGTAGGGCGCGCCCTCCACCGTCATCCGGCCGATGATGGTCTCGTTCGCCTCCTCGATCTCGGCGGGCGTGTAGCCGAGGTGCTTGAGGAGCGAGAAGCCGAGGCGCGAGCGCTGCTCCCGATCGAATCCCGAGCCGATCGTACGCCTCGTCGCCGATGACCCACGGCCCGAAGGCGAGCTCGAGATCGAAGACGCCGGGGAGCGCGTCCTCGACCTTGGCGAGCTCCTCGTTGGTCAGGCCCCTCTGCTTCAGCGTCGCGCGGTTGACGTGCGGCGCGGCGAGGAGCGTGTTGGTGCCGGAGACGTAGGCGACAATCTCCTGCACCTCGGCCGGCGCGTAGCCCAGGCGGCGGAGCGCCTCGGGCACGGACTGGTTGACGATCTTGAAGTAGCCGCCCCCGGCGAGCTTCTTGAACTTCACCAGCGAGAAGTCGGGCTCGATGCCGGTGGTGTCGCAGTCCATCAGGAGCCCGATCGTGCCGGTCGGCGCCAGGACGGTCGCCTGCGCGTTGCGGTAGCCGTGCTCGCGGCCGATGCTCACGGCGTCGTCCCAGTCCTCGCGCGCGGCGCGGTAGAGCGCCTCGGGGCAGCGGTCGCGGTCGATGGCGTAGGCCGCGTCCCGGTGCATGCCCATCACGCGGAGCATCGGCTCGCGGTTCTTCGCGAAGCCGTCGAAGGGGCCCTTGGCCCCCGCCATCTCGGCCGAGACCTTGTACGCGTGCCCGCAGAGGATCGCGGTCAGCGCGCCGGCGATGGACCGCCCGGCGTCGGAGTCGTACGGCACGCCGAGGAGCATCAGCAGGGTGCCCAGGTTGGCGTAGCCGAGCCCGAGCGGGCGGTAGGCGTGCGAGTTCCTGGCGATCGTCTTCGTCGGGTACGACGAGAAGTCGACGAGGATCTCCTGCGCGACGAACAAGATGCGGATGGCGTGGCGGTAGGCCTCGATGTCGAACGAGCCGTCCTCGCGGAGGAACTTGGTGAGGTTGATGCTCGACAGGTTGCACGCCGAGTCGTCGAGGAACATGTACTCGGAGCAGGGGTTCGACGCGTTGATGCGGCCCGTGTTCGGGCACGTGTGCCAGCGGTTGATCGTCGTGTCGTACTGCACGCCCGGATCGGCGCAGCCCCACGCGGCCTCGGCAATCTGGCGCCAGATGTCCTTCGCCGAGTGGGTCTCGACGACCTCACCGGTGGTGCGCGAGATGGTCTCCCACGGCCCGCCTGCCATGGCGGCGCGCATGAAGACGTCGGAGATGCGCACGGAGTTGTTGGAGTTCTGCCCGCTCACCGTGTGGTACGCGTCGCCGTTGAAGTCGGAGGAGAACCCGGCCCCGATGAGGGCGTGCGCCTTCTTCTCCTCGCGGACCTTCCAGTTGATGAAGTCGACGAATCTCGGGGTGGTCCATGTCGAGGCAGACCATCTTGGCCGCCCGCCGCGTGGTGCCGCCGCTCTTGGTCGCGCCCGCCGCCCGATCGAAGACCTCGAGGAAGCTCATCAGCCCCGAGCTCGTCCCGCCGCCCGACAGCTTCTCCTGCTTGCCGCGGATGGCGCTGAAGTTCGTCCCGGTGCCCGACCCGTACTTGAAGAGCCGCGCCTCGGCCTTCACCAGGTCGTAGATGCTCATCAGGTCGTCCTGGACCGACTGGATGAAGCACGCCGAGCACTGCGGCCGCTCGTAGGCGTTGTCGGTCTCGAAGATCTCATCGCTGTCGCCGGACCGGGAGCCTTCGCGCCAGGCGTGGTTGCCGCCGGTGCCGGCGATGCCGTACCGCTGGAAGAGGCCGCAGTTGAACCACACGGGCGAGTTGAACGCGCCGTGCTGGTTCACGAGGAGGTAGGAGAGCTCCGCCTCGAAGGTGTCGGCGTCCTTCGCCGTCGCGAAGTAGCCGCCGAACCGCTCACCCGCCTCGCGGATGGTGCGCGCCAGGCGGTGTACGACCTGCCGGACGCTGGTCTCGCCCACCTCCTTCTTGCCGTGGAGGCCCGCCTTGCGGAAGTACTTGGAGACGACGATGTCGGTCGCCAGCTGCGACCATCCGGCGGGGATCTCGGCGCCGTCCATCTTGAAGACGACGGAGCCGTCCGGGTTGTTGATGACGCTGGTGCGCCGCTCCCACGTGACCTGATCGAGCGGGTCGGCGTTGCGCTGCGTGAAGCGCCGCTCGAACCCGAGGCCACGCGCCGCGCCCTTCTTCGCCTTCGCGCTCGTCCGCGCGTTCGCGCGGGCCTTTGAAGAAGAAGCAGTCGCCGGGGGGATCGAGGTCCGCCTGCCGCTCGCCACCTTGGAGGCACCGTTCGTGAGCTTGCTCCCGTCGCCTACGCCAATCGTCGACTGCGCCACGTGCGCCTCCTTAAGCGGAACCCGTCCGCTCAGAGCGTAAACCGCCCCACAAATATACCTGCACAGCGCCGGCTTGCTTCGGCCACCCCGCCGCTTGTTCAGCGACCCGGCGCGCTGTGCGCGAAGAGGCTTATGCCACAACCTGTGGGGGAGGCGTCAAGCGTAACCCCTACATATCGAGAAAGCCACGCAGTTTCGGGAGCTTCTAGAGCCTGCCTCTGAACGGCCGGTTCCTGCGCACAGGAAACGCGGAACAACCGCGCAGAATGTCCAGAGGTTCGCCTCAACTTGTCCCCAAGCCGAAGGGGGCTTCCCTGGGTATGCTCCGGCGTCTTGAGCGCAGGCTCCGCTCCCTCCTCCCTCTCGCGCGCAGGCCTCGGGCTCGAGCGCGCCTCCCCCGGGTGTCCTCCGCATCGTCGCGCTCGGTGGGCTCGGCGAGATCGGGATGAACTGCCTCGCCCTCGAGCAGCAGGAGGGCATCCTCCTCGTCGACTGCGGGGTCACGTTCCCCTCGAGCGACCTCGGCATCGACGTCTACCACCCTCGCTTCGACCACCTCCTCGGCCGGTCGGATCGGCTGCTCGGCGTCGTGCTCACGCACGGGCACGAGGACCACATCGGCGCGCTCCCCTACCTGCTCGCCGCGCTCGACTTGCCCGTCTTCGGCCCGCCGCACGCGCTCGAGCTCTGCAGGCAGCGGCTCGCGGAGCACGGCTTCGATCTCGCCGAGCTCGACCTCACCCCGGTCGGGCCCGGCCGCTCCTTCCGCGTCGGGCCCTTCGAGATCGAGCCCATCCGCGTCACCCACTCCATCACCGACGCCACGGCGCTGGCCGTGCGAACGGTGGCCGGGACGGTGATCCACACCGGGGACTTCAAGCTCGACCCGGCGCCGCCCGACGGAGAGCTCACCGACGAGCTGCGCCTCATGGAAGCTCGGCGAGGAGGGCGTGCGCCTGCTCCTCTCGGACAGCACCAACGTCGACTCCACGGGCACGTCGGCGAGCGAGCGCGACGTCGGCGACGCGCTCGGCGAGCTCGTCGCCCGCGCCCGCGGCCGCGTCTTCATCGGCGTCTTCGCCTCCAACGTGCAGCGCCTCTCGCGCATCGGCGAGATCGCGCAGCGCACCGGGCGCCGCGTCTGCCTCCTCGGCCGCAGCGTCGGCAACCACGTCCGCGCCGCGGAGGCCGTCGGCCGCCTCCGCTGGCCGAGCGACCTGCTCGTCGCGCCCGAAGCCGCCGCCGCGATGCCGCGCGAGCGCGTCCTCGTGGTCGCCGGCGGCACGCAGGCCGAGCGCGGAAGCGCCCTCCCGCGGCTCGCGGCGGGGACGCACCACCTCCTGCGGGTCGATCCCGGCAACACCGTCATCCTCTCGAGCCGCATCATCCCCGGCAACGATCGCCCGGTCTTCGACATGATGGGCGACTTCCTCCGCGCCGGGGTGGATCTCGTCACGCGCGTCACCGACCGCCGCGTGCACGCCAGCGGCCACGCCCACCGCGACGAGCAGCGCCGCATGATCGAGCTCACCCGCCCCCGCGCGTTCCTCCCGCTCCACGGCACCCTCCACCACCTCTTCAGGCACGCCGAGCTCGCGCGGGAGTGCGGCGTGGCCGAGGTGCTCGTCGCCGAGAACGGGGAGGTCGTGGAGATCGGCGCCGAAGGCGCGCCGGCCAAGGTCGGCCGCGTGCCGGTGGGCAGGGTCGCCACCGCGTCGGGCGACGAGCTGTCCGAGGAGCTGCTCCGCGAGCGCGCGCAGCTCGGCCGGAGCGGCGTCGTCTCCGTCTCGGTGGCGCTCGACGCGAAGGGCCGTGTCGTCGGGGCGCCGCTCGTGGCGAGCCGCGGCGTCTTCGAGCCCTCGGTCCCCGGCGTGGCGCGCAAGGTCTCGTCCGCGGTCGCCCGCGCCCTCGAAGGCGGAGACGCCCGCGCCCTCCGCGACGACGACGCCGTGGCCAACCTGGTCCGCCTCTCCGCGCGTCGCGCCGTGGAGGCGAGCACGGGCAAGAGGCCGGTCGTGATCGTGGCGGTGAGCCGATCATGATGGGGGGAGACCCCCCACCCCCCCGCCCCAGCACGAAGACCGTCGCGCCGACGACTTCCTCGCCCCCGTGCTCTTCTCCCTGATCGCGGCCGTCAGGGAGCGCGCCCTCCGGATCTCGACGCCCGACGACGAGGAGGCCATCCACGACCTCCGCGTCGCCCTCCGTCGCCTGCGCACGGCCCTCCGCCCCGCTCGGCGGCTCTACGGCAAGCGGAGGGTGCGCGAGATCTCCGCGGAGCTCCAGCGCTTCGCGCGCGCGACGGGCGCCCTCCGGGACGAGGAGGTCCTGCGCGAAATGCTCACCGCGCTCGAGCTGCCCGCGCGCGCCAAGAAAGAGCTGGATGCCTGGCTCAAGCGGCGGGCGCGGCAGGAGCGCGCCCGCCGCCGCCATGCGGTCGCGCTGATCGCGATGGGATCCTCGCCCACGAGGCCCCACGCGGAGCCGTCCGCGCCTGCGGACCCTTCACTCGACGAGACGCTCGCGCGCCTGGAGCGCCGCCTCGGCCACCGCCGGGCCCACGCTCGCCCCGACGGCGCGCGCGCGCTCGGCGAGGAGGCGCTCGCGGCCGCGGAGGCCGCCGTCGACGCGCTGCTCGACGGGCACGTCCACGACGCACAGGCGATGCACGCGCTCCGCATCGCGTACAAGCGGCTGCGCTACGCGGCCGAGATCTTCGCCCCCCTCCTGGGCGAGCGCGCCGCCGCCGTCGCCGCGTCGTCGGCGCGCATGCAGAAGCGGCTCGGCGAGCTACACGATCTCGAGCAGGCCATGGTGCGCATTTCTCGCGCGCGAGCGCTGCCGGCAGGAACGCGGGCACCCGTCGAGAAGGCGCTCGAGCGGGCCCGGAAGCGGCAGCGAGAGCGCGTCCACCGCAACCTGGTCGAGGAGCGCCTCCGGCTCCGGCCCGCGAGGGCGCCCCTGGAGACGGCGCCGTGAGCAGGGCGCGCCGCGCCGGCAACTCGCTTTCCGCGAGCGCCGCGTGATAGCCTCTTCGGCGGAGGTAGACGTGCGACGCGCCACTATCCTTGCTTTCTCGACCATCTCCCTCGCGTCGATGGTGCTCCTGCCCATCGCCTGCACGCAGGACTTCAACATGTTCGAGTCGTCGATGGGGACGGGCGCGTCCAGCGGCTCGAGCACGGGCACGTTGGGCGGCGGCGGCGGCACCACCAGCACGGGCCAGTCCAGCACGAAGAGCAGCACCAGCTCGAGCAGCAACGGCAGCACCGGATCGAGCGGCGGCGGCTGTACCTCGGCCGCCCAGTGCGACGACATGAACCCCTGCACGACCGACGCGTGCGCCAAGGGCACGTGCACCCACACCTCGGTCGCCGACGGCCCCGTGCCCGGCTACACCGACACGGTGAAGGACTGCAAGACCGAGGCGTGCATGGGCGGGATGGTGACCACGGTCGCCGACGACAACGACGTGCCCGACAACTCGAACCCGTGCGTGACGCTCTCCTGCATGAACGAGAACGTCGTCACGACCAACGCCTCGGCGGGCACGGCGTGCGGAAACGGGGGCGCGTGCGACGGCAACGGCAACTGCGCCTCCGGGTGCAACCACTCCAGCGACTGCAACCCGTCCGCCTGCCAGACGGCCGCCTGCAACATGCACACGTGCGCCTACACCCAAGCGCCGAGCGGGACGCCCTGCAACTCGGGGGGCGGCACCGTGTGCGACAACAACGGCAACTGCGTGCAGTGCCTTCAGGGCGGCCAGTGCCCGAGCAACATGTGTATGAACGGCACCTGCGTCCTCGCCGACATCGGGCAGGCGTGCAACGCGGACAACGGGTGCACCAGCGGCCACTGCGTCGACAACGTCTGCTGCATGTCCGACTGCACCGGGAACTGCATGGCCTGCACCAACGCCCTCACCGGCGCCAAGGACGGCACCTGCGCCAACGTCCTCTCCGGCAAGGCCGCGCCGATGGGTCAGTGCACGTCGGGGGGGACCTGCGGCGACGACGGCAAGTGCGACGGCAACGGCAACTGCGAGCAGGCCGCGCAGGGCACGCCTTGCGGGACGAAGTGCACGAACGGCACGTTGACCAGCGGCGAGACGTGCGACAGCAACGGCACGTGCGGCGGGGGCACGACGACGAGCTGCAGCCCTTATACGTGCAGCAACAACGGCACGAGCTGCCGCACGAACTGCTTCAACTCGGGCGAGTGCGCCACCAACTACACCTGCACCAAGAACACCTGCCTGCTCGTGGCCGGCCAGCCGTGCACGATGGGCTCCGAGTGCGCGAGCGGCACCTGCCTGACCGTCGACGCCGGGGTCGAGCCCGATGCCGGGCTCGATGCCGGGGTCGATGCCGGCGGCGGAGTGTGCATGTGAGGATCGGCGGGGCAAATCGTCGACGCCCCGCCCTTGCCCGCGCCCCCCTCAACCGAGGGTAGCGGTCACTGGCGGAAGATCTCCACCCGCTGGATCACGACGTCCTCGTTCGGCCGGTCGCGCGTGGCGGCGACGCGCGCGATCTTGCTGACCACGTCCTGCCCGCTCACCACCTTGCCGAAGACCGAGTGCTTGTTGTCGAGGTGGGGCGTGGCCCGCTCGGTGATGAACCACTGCGAGCCGTTGGTGCCCGGCCCCGAGTTGGCCATCGAGAGCACGCCCGGGCCGTCGTGCCGCAGATCGCGGTGGAACTCGTCCTTGAAGGTGTAGCCGGGCTTGCCCCGGCCCCACTCGCCCGCGAGCTCCCGGTAGCGCGAGTTGGGATCGCCGCACTGGATCATGAAGTCGGGGATGACGCGGTGGAAGCGCACGCCGTCGTAGAGCGGGGTGCTCACCTGCTGGCCGGTCTTCGGGTCCTTCCACGCCATGGTACCGGTCGCCAGCCCCACGAAGTTCTTCACCGTCTCCGGGGCCTTCTGCTCCTCGAGCCGGACGACGATCTCGCCGAGCGTGGTGTGGAGCCGCGCGTAGAGCTGGCCCTGCCCTGGGACGTTGATCTCCGGGAAATTCATGAAGCCCTCTCCTTGTCTCGCGTTGTCCTCTGGCCCCCACCGTGGCGAGGGGCGCCCATCCTCTAGGCGCGTTCGAACAGCGTCGCAATCCCCTGCCCGACGCCGATGCACAGCGCGGCGAGGCCCGTCCGGGCGCCGCGCGCGCGCATGGCGTGGAGCAGCGTGGCGGCGATGCGCGCGCCCGAGCAGCCGATGGGGTGCCCGAGCGCGATCGCTCCGCCCTGCACGTTGACCCGGGCAGGGTCGAGCTCGAGGCCGCGCACACAGGCGAGCGCCTGCGCCGCGAACGCCTCGTTCAGCTCGACGAGGTCGACGTCGCCAGCGCGCTTTCCGGTGCGCTCGAGCAGGCGGCGCACGGCGGGGATCGGCCCCTCGCCCATCAGGTTCGGCTCGACGCCGGCCGTCTGGCTGGCGACGACGCGCGCGAGCGGCGTCGCGCCCGCCGCCTCCACCACCTCGGCCGAGGCGAGGAGGAGCGCGGCGGCGCCGTCGTTGATCGGCGACGAGTTGCCCGCCGTCACCGTCCCTCCGGGGCGGAACGCGGGCTTGAGCTTCGCGAGCGCGTCGAGGGAGGCGTCGTGGCGCACGCACTCGTCGCGCGCGAAGAGCACGGGCTCGCCCTTCTTCTGCGGGACGGGGACGGGCACGATCTCGGCCGCGAACGCGTCGGCGGCCCACGCCGCCGACGCGCGCCGGTGCGACTCGAGCGCGAACGCATCCTGATCGGCGCGGCCGACGTTCCACTTGGCCGCCACGTTCTCGGCCGTCTCCCCCATCGACTGGAGCTCGAAGCGCGCCGCCATCCTGGGGTTCGGGTACCGCCAGCCGAGGGTGGTGTCGTAGACCGGCGGCGGCGTGCGCTCGAACGCGGCGGGCTGCTTGGGCATGGTGAAGGGCGCGCGCGTCATGCTCTCCACGCCGCCCGCGATCGCGACGGAGGCCTCTCCGACGGCGATCATCCGCGCGGCGTCGGCGACGGCCTCGAGCCCGGAGCCGCAGAGCCGGTTCACCGTCACCGCGGGCACCTCGTACGGCAAGCCGGCGAGGAGCAGCCCCATCCGGGCCACGTTGCGGTTGTCCTCCCCTGCCTGGTTGGTGGCGCCGAAGACCACGTGATCGAGCCGCGCCGCGAGCGCGGGCGCGCGCCCCACGAGCGCGCCGATCACGTGGGCGGCGAGGTCGTCCGGCCGGATGGCGGCGAGCCCGCCGCCATAGCGGGCGATGGGCGTGCGGAGGGCGTCGACGACATAGACGGGGCGGAGGGCTGAGTGCGTGGCCATGGCGCGCGCACCCTAACACGGCGGGCCCCGCGAGCCGCAGCGCAGCGGCAGGCTACGCGCCCGCGCGGCGCCCGGTGAGCTCGACCGCCACGGCGTCGACCGAGGCCGAGGTCGGCGGCCCGAACTTCTTGACCTGCACGGTGACGGAGAGGGCCGGGGTGTCGGCGAGCACGCGCTCGATCACCCGCTCGGCCAGCGTCTCCAGGAGCTTGTAGGAGACGCGGGTGCCCTCGTCGACCACCAGCGTGGCGAGCTTGTCGTAGTCGAAGACGCGGGCGCGCGCGTCGGCGCGCGGCAGGAGCGCGACGGGGAGCGTCACGTCGAGGTGGACCACGAAGTCCTGCGGCAGATCGCGCTCTGCCCTGGACGCGCCGTGGCGCGCCCGGAAGCGGATGCCTTCGAGCCGGATGCGGTACACGTCGACCGGAGCGGTCATGCGACGCCGGATAGCACGGCCCGCGCCGGTATCCCAACCGTGATCACCGCGCGGCCAGCGCCTCGCGGTCCCGCACGACGAGCCGGCGCCCCGCCACGTCGAGCAGCCCCTCGCGGCGGAGGGCGCCCAGCGTGAGGGTCACCGTCTCGCGCGTCGAGCCAATCGACTGCGCAATCTCGAGGTGGGTGAGCGGCGCCGAGATGAGCGTGCCCCGTGGGGTCGGGACGCCCCAGCGGTCGGCGGCCTTCAGGAGGAACTCGACGAGCCGGCCCTCCACGTTGCGGAAGAGCAGGGACTCGATGCGGTCCTCCACCTCGCGGTGCCTTGCGAGCAGGAGCGAGAGCATCGCCGGCCCGATCTCCGGGTCCTCGACGAGCAGAGCGTCGACGACGGGCAGCGGCAGGCGGACGCACTCCAGCTCTTCCATCGCCGTCGCGCTCTCGGTGTACGCGGGCGGCCGGCCGAGGCACGACGCGCCGAGCAGCTCCCCCGCACCGCGGTAACCGAGGGGCACCACGCGCCCGTCCGCGCTCGACCGATCGACCCGCGCACGCCCGCGCCCGATCACCACCAGCGCGTCGGGCAGAGCCCCCTGCTCCACGATCAGCGCCCCGCCCGGCACGACCTCGAGCACGCCCGCGGCGGCGGCGGCCTCGCGCGAGGCGCGTGAGGCCCGATCGAAGAGCGGCGTCAGCCCGAGCGCGCGCTGGACGCGCGCGCGGCCGCCCTCTTGCTCCGGCTCGCCCCTCCGCCGCGGCGAGGCCCCGCCCCTCCGGCCGGCTGGGACGGGGGGCGAGGCCCTTCCGGTTGGCCTCCGTAAGTCGGAAGGCATCATGGCGTGTCGAGCCTACTACGCCGGAGGGGCAGCCTCTAGCGGTGCTCTCCCAGGCATAGGGTGAGGTGATCCCTTCCCCGCACCTCCGAAGCTGCCCGAGGGTCGACACGCCGACTCGGACCATCCAATCACCGCGAGTCGCGAGCGCCACGTGGAAAGCGCGGGCGAGGCTCGGTGCTCACGTCCAAGACGCGAACGACCAAAAGGTGAAGCGACCGATGAAGAACATGGCGATCAAGGTCATCGATCGGCTCTTCCTCGTGGTGTACGGAGCCGCGAACCCCACCGACGAAGAGTGGAACGACTACCTCGACCAGGTCGCGCACCACGGCATCGACCGCACCATGCAGCTCATCCGCACCGACGGCGGCGAGCCGACCAGCGCGCAGCGCGACAAGCTGAACCGCTTGCTCGATGGGCGCCCCGTGCCCGTCGCGGTCGTCACAGGCAGCGCGCGGGTGCGCCTGACCGTCACCGCCCTCTCGTGGTTCAACCGGCAGATCCGCGCCTTTCCCGTCACGGGCCTGCGCGACGCCATCGCCTACCTCGAGATCCCCGCCAGCCGGACGGAGCTGATCCAGCGCGAGGTGACCAGGTTGCAAGAGGATCTGGAGCGGGGGCGACAGGCCACGGCCTAGTCCCGGGAGAGGGCTCCATTGCAGGCGAGCGGCCGTCGCCTATGCTCGGGGCGTGCTCCCCACCGCGCTCGCCATCGCCGGCCTGGATCCCTCGGGCGGGGCCGGCCTCGCGGCGGACCTTCGCTCGTTCGGCGCCGCGGGCGTCTGGGGCGCGGCCGTCTGCGCCGCCCTGACGGTCCAGTCCACGCGCGGCGTCCGCGCCGTCCGCGCCGTCCCTGCGGCGCTCGTCCTCGCCCAGGCCCGCGAGGTGCTCGCCGACGCGCGCGTGCGCGCGCTCAAGACCGGCGCGCTCGGCTCCGCCGCGAACGCCCGCGCCGTCCTCCGGCTCGTCGCGGAGCACCCCGGCGTCCCCGTCGTGGTCGACCCGGTGATGATCCCGTCGCGCCGCGCGGCGCAGGCGACGCTCCACGGGCGCGGCACGGGTCCGCTGCGGGCGCTCGCGGAGGCGGCCGCGCTGGTGACGCCGAACCTCGCGGAGGCGGCCGCGCTGCTCGGCCGGGCGGTCGACGAGGACGCGGCGCCGGACGCGGCGGCGGCGCTGGTCGCCGCCGGGGCGCAGGCGGCGCTGGTCAAGGGCGGGCACGGGCGCGGCGCCGAGTCGGTCGACTGGCTCGCGCTGCGCGGGGGGCGCCTCGTACGCATCGCCCGGCCCAGGCGGCGCGCTCCGCCCTTTCACGGCGGCGGGTGCACGCTCGCCTCGCTCATCGCCGGGCGCCTCGCCGCGCGCGCGGGGCGAGGCGCAGTCCGGGGGGAGGAGCTGGTCGAGGCGGCGCGCTGGGCGCGGGTGCGCATCGACCGGGCCCTCGCGGCGCCGCTCACCGTGGGCGCGGGCCTCCGCGTTTTGGATGTACGCTTGCACCGACCCTGAAGGCTCGGGCGAGGAGAGACGTGGCGGACGGGCGGAACAGACTCGATCACCTGGTGGCGTGCGCGATCCTCGGCGCGCTCGTGGCCGCGCCCTCCCCCGCGTCGGCGCAGGCGCCGCCGCAACCGCACCCCGCCGTCGCGCGCATCGCGGACGCCCTCGCGGAGGCGCTCGCCCGCACCCCGCTGCGCGCGCTGGTCGTCGCCGCGCCGCTCACGAGTGACACGCCCGCACCGCGCGGCGCGCAGCTCGCGGGCATGCTCGCCGTGCAGGTCGCCGGCCGCCGCGGCCCCTCCGCCCACGCCCGCGCCGAGCCCCTGGCGCTCCCCGCCGCGCGGGAGGCCGCGCGCGGAGAGAGCGTGCTGGTCCACCTCACGGTGGAGATCGGCGGCGGCAAGCTCCGGGCCTCCGCCGACGTCTACCCGGTGCCGCGCAACGTCTGGGCGCGCATCAAGAACCCCGAGCCCGGCCCCATCGCCCACGCGTTCGCCGAGGCGCCCATCGACGCCGAGGTGCGCTCGTACCTCGCGCCGCTGCCGCTCGTCGCGGGCCACGTGGAGCGCGCCAGGAACTTCGAGAGCGACGTGGTCGCGCTCGCCTGCGGGGACGTGGACCAGGACGGCGCGCCCGAGATCGTCGCGGTGAGCCGGCGCCGCGTGAGCACCCTCCGCCTCCGCGGCGGCCGCGTCCAGATCCTCCGCTCCCGCTCCTGGCCCGACCTCTCCCCCGTCGCGCCCGCGCCGCTCCGCGAGCCCATCGGCTTCGCGTCCATCGTCGCCGCGCCCGGCGGCGCCTCCTTCGTCGACGTCGGCCTCACGGACCGCGCGAAGAGCGTGCGCCTCGACGGGGCCCTGCGCACCCTCACGTCGTTCCCCGGCATCGCCGTCCCCGACGGGGCCGCCTCCGCGTGCACGCGCATCCACGATCTGACGGTCACGGGCCCCCTCGGCCCCTGCCTCGCGGGCGACGCCGTACCGCGCGCCGCCAGCATCGGCGGCAGGTACGACGCCTTCGCGTCGGCCGAGCTCTTCTCCCCGCGCGGCGAGCCCTACACGGTGTGGGCCGGGCGCGAGGGCGGCGCGCTCGAGATGCGCGACGACGCCGGCCACAGGACGGCGCTCGACAGCGTGGGCGCGCAGCTCGCCGTCGGCGATCTGAACCAGGACGGCGAGCCCGAGATCGTCGCCAGCCTCGACACGGCGAACCCGCTCGACAACGCGGTCGTGGTCCGCTCGTGGTCGCGCTCCGCGCCCATCCCGCTCGGCGCGGGCCCCTCGGCCCGCCTCCACGAGGTGCTGCGCATCCCGGCGCCGGCCGGGGTGCACGCGATCGCCGTCTGCCCGCCGGACGGGCCGGGGCCTGCGCCCTTCGTCGTCGCGACCACCGACGAGCTCTGGGTGGTGCGGTGATCCAGGGGCGCCGCCGCTTCCTCGCCGGCCTCGGCGCGCTCGCCGCCGCGCGGCTCGCCGCCCCGCCGCCTGCCGCGGCCATGGGCCGCACGCCCCTCGGCGGCCGCGTCTCCTTCCACGTCCCCTGGCCCACCGCCTCGCTCGACCCGCACGACCTCCGCGACCCGATGGCCGCCCTCTTCGGCGCGGCCGTCGCCGACCCTGTCTTCGCCGTCGACGCGACCAACGTGCCTTACCCCGCGCTCACCGCCGGCATGCCCACGCGCGAGGCGGGCGAGACGGTCGTCCGGCTCCGCGAGGGCATGCGCACCGCGCGCCTCGCGCCGCTCGACGCGCGGGACCTCGTCTTCTCCGTCGAGCGCGCCCGCACGAGCGGCGCGTCGGCGCTGCTCGCCGACATCCCGAAGCCCCGCCCGAGGAAGGGCGATCCGCTCGCCGCCAACTTCGGCGCCATCGATCCCGTGCACCTCGCGCGCGCCCTCGCGTCGCCGCTCTGCGCCCTGCTCCCCCGCCACTTCGACCCGGCCGCGCCCGACGGCACCGGCGCCTTCCTCGCGAAGTTCGAGCCCCCCGGCCTCGTCCTGATCCGGAACGGGGTGGCCGCCCGCGGCCCCGCGTTCCTCGAGACGATCGAGATCGCGCCTGCGCCGGACCTCAAGACGTCGCTCCGGGACTTCGAAGCCGGGCTCGACGACCTCGGCTGGCTCGGGATGGGCCTGCACGACGGCCGCAAGGACGCCGTCCGCTTCGATCTCGGTCGCGCCGCCTGGGTCGTGCTGGTCACCGGCACCGACGCGGGCCCGGCGTCCATCCCCGGCGCCGCCCAGCGCCTCGTCGACTCCATCCCCCCCGAGCGCCTCGCGCACCTCGGCCTCGGCCCGCTCCCCTCCACGGGTGGAGATCCATCCTGGACCGGACCACCGGCCGATCTGCTCGTCGACGACGCCTCGCCCCACCTCGTCGAGGTCGCCCGCGCCGTCGCCCCCGTGCTCTCGAACCCCGGCCACGAGGTGAGCGTGACGCCCATCCCGCGCGCCGAGATGCGCCCGCCGCCGCGGCCGGGCCACGCTCGCCATCGAGCTGGTGCGCCCCCTCGGGCACGGCCCGCACCACCAGCTCATCTCGCTCGCCGCGGCGGAGGGTGCGGCGCGCGCCCGCGACGTCGCCCTGGCGCCCTACCACGGCCCCTCCGGCCCCGCGCGCTCGCTGACCGAGCTGCTCCGCGTGGGCGTGATCGGTGAAATCCGCGTCGCCGGCGGCGTCGTGCCGGACATCGTGCTCGCGCGGAGCACGCTCGGGGAGGGGTGGGACCTCGGGGCGAGCTTCCGGCGGGCGGCCAACAGGGCGGGATGACGCGCGCACGTCGACGGCGAGCTCGACGCCGCGCACGGCAGGCTCAACCCGGTCGACGGCAGGCTCCGCCGGCCGCACGGCAGGCTCGACCCGGTCGACGGCAGGCTCCGCCGGCCGCACGGCGGGCTCGAACCCGGTCGACGGCGGGCTCGACCCGGTCGACGGCAGGGTCCGCCGGCCGCACGGCGGGCTCAACCCGGTCGACGGCAGGCTCAACCCGGTCGACGGCAGGCTCGAACCCGGTCGACGGCAGGCTCGACCCGGTCGACGGCAAGCTCGACCCGGTCGACGGCAGGCTCCGCCGGCCGCACGGCGGGCTCGACCCGGTCGACGGCGGCATTCACACGCTCCACGAGAGGCGCGACCGCGGGAACACTGCGGGAGGCTCCGGCCCGTTCGATGCTACCGTGCCCCAGGTGAAGGGCTGCACCACGGGCGTCGGGCTCTTCGCGGCCATGTGCGCGTGCGCACCCACCGCCCCCGCTCCCGACGAGCGCGCGCGTCCGTCGCCCCCGGTCATCGCCCCCTCCGTCGCCACCTCGGGCCACCTCCCCCCTCCCCGCCCGCAGCTCGACGGCCGCGCCTTCCCCAACAAGGTCCTCGCGATGACCTGGGACGACGGCCCCGACGCCGGCACCCTCGCGCTGGCGGAGTACCTGCACGACCAGGGGGTCTCCGCCACCTTCTTCGTCGTGGCGGAGTGGATCGACGGCCTCTCCGAGGAGCCTGGCCGGGGCCGCGGCGTCTTCGAGACCGGGCACGAGCACATCCCCATCCTCGGCGACCTGGTGGGGCTCGGGCACCGCATCGGCAACCACACCCTCAACCATGTGCTGCTCGACGCCGCGCCGGCGAGCCGGGTGGTGGAGCAGCTCCGCGAGAACCAGGCGCGGATCGACCCGTTCGTCACCGGCGGGATCCGCCTCTTCCGCGCGCCCGGCGGGGCGTGGAGCGCCGCCGCCTCGGCCGCCGTGGACGCCGACCCGGCGATCTCGTCCCTGGTCGGCCCGGTGCGCTGGGACGTCGACGGCAAGGACTGGGAGGGGTCGCTCTACTGCCGGTCCTCGCGCCCCTCGGTGGAGTGCGAGCGCGCCGCGCCGGGCGGCGAGCTCCGCGTCGAGCCGAAGGTCATCGCCCAGCGTTACCTGTCCCGCATCGAGGCCGCCGGCCACGGCATCGTGCTCGTGCACGATCGCGTCGGGCACGTCGGCTCCGGGTACGCGCTCGCCGTCGCGGAGGCGCTGATCCCGGCGCTCGTCGCCCGCGGCTACGTCTTCGCCGCGCCGGTCCTCCGGTTCTCCCCGCTCGCGCCGCACGCGGCCCCCGGTGTGATCCGCCGGCGAGGTCGCGACCGCAGGGCGACCTGGCCGGGATCGATCCGGGGAGCGCGCAGCTCGGCGACGTGAACGGGGACGGGCGCGCGGACGTCTGCGGGTGGAGCCGGGAGGGGGTGATGTGCGCGCTCTCCGACGGGCGCTCCTTCCTGAAGGCGACGCTCTGGCTGCCGGGGACGAGCCGCGGGACGATGGAGGCTCTGCGACGTGAACGGAGACGGGAGGGCGGACGTGTGCGTGAAGGGGCCGGAGGGGTGGGCGTGCGGGCTCTCCCCTTGAGCGCCTGGAGCGTCAGCCGATCCTCGTGCCGCCCACGGTGATGCGATCGATCTTGATGGTCGGGCACCCGACGCCGACGGGCACGCTCTGCCCGTCCTTGCCGCAGGTCCAGATCCCGTCGCTGGTCTCGAGGTCGTTGCCCAGCATGGTCACGTTGCGGAGCACCTCGGGGCCGTTGCCGATGAGGTTCACCCCCTTGAGCGGCGCGGTCGAGCTTGCCGTCCTCGATCAGGTAGCTCTCCGTCAGGGAGAAGACGAAATCGCCGTTGGCGATGTCGACCTGGCCGCCGCCGAAGCGCTTGGCGAAGACGCCGCGCTTGACGGTCTTCAACATCTCCTCCGGGTCGTGCGGGCCGGCGAGCAGGACGGTGTTGGTCATGCGCGGCAGGGGCGACGGCGGCGAAGCTCTCTCGCCGGCCGTTGCCCGTCGGCGTGAGGTGGAAGTGCTTGCGCCGAGAGGCGGTCGTGCATGTAGCCGGAGAGCTTGCCGTTCTCGATGAGCACGCTCCGGTGCGGCTCGTTCCCCTCGTCGTCGACGTTGATGGTGCCGCGCGACTGGAGCATCGTCGCGTCGTCGACCACCGTGCAGAGCGTGGCTGGCGACGTGCTTCCCGACGCGCCCGCTGTAGTTGCTGGTGCCCTTCCGGTTGAAGTCGGCCTCGAGGCCGTGCCCGACCGCCTCGTGCAGGAGGATGCCGCTGTCGCCGGGCGCGAGCACCACCTCCATCTCGCCGGCGGGGGCGTCGCGGGCGTCGAGCATGGCGATCGCCTGCCGCGCGGCCTCGCGGCCGTGCACCTCGGGCGACTTCGCGTCGAAGTAGCCCATGGTGATGCGGCCGCCGCCGCCGCTGGAGCCCTCTTGCCGCTTGCCGTCACGCTCGGCCACGGCGCGCACGCCGATGCGGAAGAGGGGCTGGACGTCGTGCACCATCACGCCGTCGCTCGTGGCGACGAGGATCTCGCGCAGCTCCTCGGCGAAGCTGGCCTCGGCCTTGACGATCTCGGGGCCGAAGGCGGCGCTGCCCGGCTCGCCCGCTCGAGGAGGGCGCGCTTGTCGACGCCGGGGACGTCGAGCGCAGGGCCGGCAGCTCGTAGCGGCGCGGGAGGGCGCGGGCGCGGACGGAGACGGGTGGTGGTGCCGCCGGAGAGCCGGTGGCGATGGTGGCGGCCGTCTCGGCCGCACGCTTCATCGACTCCCAGGTCAGGTCTTCGGTATAGGCGTAGCCGGTGGCGTCGCCGCGCTGCACCCGGACCCTGACGCCGACGGACACCCCCCGCGACGCCGACTTGAGGATGCCCTCTTCGAAGCTGAAGCCGCCGCCCGCCCGGTACTCGAAGAAGAGGTCGGCGTAGTCGCCGCCGCGGGAGAGCGCGACGCCGAGCAGGCGCTCGCAGGTGGCTGCGTCGATGGGGGTGTCGCCGCCGGGTGCGAAAGGCGCCCGCGAGTGCGGGGCCACGGAGAGGGTGGTCATGGCAGGCGCACTCTAGGTCGGAAAAGGGGCAGGGTCGAGCCGACCAGGGTCCGGGAGGAGCCGCCGCGACACGGAAAAGGTGACGGATTCGGCGGAAGGGGCTAACCGGACGGCCATGGACCTCGCCCTCATCTGGCTCCACGTCTCGGGCAACATCGTCTGGATAGGCTCGATCCTCGCGGTCGGCGTCGTCATGAACGTCAGCGACGTGGCCGAGCCCAGGGTGCGAGGGTAAGATCGCATCCGACATCTACCGACGTCTGGCGGTCCGGGCGTTCGTCGTCTCGTTCGTCGTGCGGGGCGATCCGGCTCGGCTCTGGACCCCAAGCCACTACCTGCGGGACAGCCACTGGATGCACGCCAAGCTGCTCCTCGCGCTGGTCGTCATCGCGCTGCACCACGTCATCGGCGCGCGCGCCAAGAGGCCCGCAGGACTCTCCGCGGGACACTCCGCCGATCCCGCGGCCGCATCTTCGGCCGGGAGTGTGCAGGCGGCCGGAGGTGCTGGTATCCTGACGGTCGTGCTCGCGGTGGCGGCGCTCGGGCGCTGCCTTCTTCGCGATTTCAAAATTCCAATGTAGAGCCGGCCCGAAGGCGCGCCTGGTATGCTGGGGATCTGCCCAGCAATCGTGCGGCGATCGCTCCGAGGTCGACTTCGCTTGGCGGGCTTCTTCGCCTCGCGCTTGTGCGAGGGAACGGGTTCGATAGGTGTTTCGAGAGAGGGCTCGGTGTCCGCCAGCGGCCCGGCTCGGCTCTCCCGAGGAGTAGCCTCATCGCCGTGGCGGTCGATCGCGACAAGATCCTTCAAGCGGCGCAGAAGCTCGTCGAGAAGAAGCGCTACGACAAGGCAATCGTCGAGTACCAGAAGCTCGTCGTCGACGATCCGAAGGACGTCCGCACGCTCCTGAAGATCGGCGACCTGTATCTCAAGATGGAGCAGCACGCCGACGCCATCGGCACCTACGAGCGCGTCGGCCAGTTCTACTCGGCGCAGGGGCTCCACCTCAAGGCCATCGCGGTCTACAAGCAGATCCGCGAGATCATCCACAAGCACGTCCCCCACCTCGAGGATCGCTTCGGCCACATCGTCCCGAAGCTCGCCCAGACGTACTCCCAGCCGGGCTGACCAGCGACGCGCTCGCGGCGTACGACGAGGTGGCCACGCGCTACCAGCGCGCCGGCCGCGATCGCGACGCCATCGACGTCTTCCGCAAGGTCGTCGACCTCGACCCGCAGAACCCGCTCCCGCACCTGCGCCTCGCCGAGGCGTTCATGCGGGTGAAGGACGTCGACAGCGCCATCCAGCGCTTCGGCACGGCGGCGGAGATCCTCCTCAAGCTGGGCCGGCGCGACGACGCGCTCAAGGTGGTCGAGCGCCTCCTCCAGCACCGCGCCGACGCCCGGTTCGCCCGCGTCGCCGCCGAGATCTACCTCGAGCGCGAGCGAGGCGAGCGACGCCATGGCGGCGCTCTCCAAGCTCCAGATCTGCTTCAAGGAGAACCCCAAGGACCTGGAGACCCTCGCGCTCCTGGCGCGCTCGTTCGACAAGCTCGGCCAGCCCGCCAAGTCGGTCGAGGTGCAGAAGGAGGCCGCCCGCATCGCCAAGGATGCGGGCAAGCTCGACACACTTCAACGCCCTGGTCGAGGCGCTCCTCACCCGTGCCCCCCTCGACGAGGGCGTGCGGCAGCTCGCGGCGATGCGCGAGGGCGCAGAGGCGCCTGCCGCTCCTCCGCCTGCCGCTCCTCCGCAGGCTCCTCCCCCGCCCGCGGTCCGCGTTCCGGAGCCACCTCCGCGCCGTGAGCCGGCCGCGCCGGCCGCGCCGGCCGCGGTCGTCAGGGTCCCGCAGCCGTCGACGGTCGAGCTGGATCTCGAAGAAGCCGAGGTCATCGTCGACGAGGACTCGCGTCGGCTTCGTCCGCGGCGCCGTTCGCGCTGCGCCAGTCCAGCCGTCGCCGGACGAGCACCAGGGCGTGGCGGAGCCGAGCGCGCGGCTGCGCCAGATCCTCGTCGCAGGTCGACGCTACCGGCACGCCAAGGACTACGACCACGCCATCGCCCTGCTCTTCGAGGCGGTGGAGGCGCTGCCCGGCGCGCGCGACCTGCGCGGAGAAGCTCTGCGACGTCCTGATCGAGGCCGGGGATCAGGCCGAGGCGGTGCGGCAGATGCTGGGCTTCGCGCGGTGGCTCCCGGCGAGCGGCGACATCGAGACCTCGACGCGGATCCTCGACGAGGTGCTCCTGCTCGAGCCGGCGCAGCCCGAAGCCCTGCAGATGCTGCGCGAGCTCGGCTACGCCGTCCCCACCGAGGAGGGCGCGTACGCCGAAGGGCAGCCGGAGGGCTACGCGGAGCGGGGAGAGCCTCCCGGCGAGACGGGGATCTCCGCGCCGTACGATCCCAGCGCGCCGCTCCCGTCGTACGATCTCGAAGAGGTCAGCGCGGACGAGGCGCTCCGCGGCGGCCCACGAAGCCCGCCGAGCCTTCGCGCCGAGCCAGCTCGACGATCCTTTCGGCGAGGCGCCGCTGCCCAGCTTCCCGATGGAGGAGCCAGGGGGCCGCGTGACGACCGCGACTCGGCCGAGATCGCCGTGCCGAAGCCCGCCTCCCCCCGGCCACGCAGCCAGCGTCGGCCCGCTCCCCGACGCCGCCGCGGGGGTCGAAGGTCCCGGCGCCGCAGCCTCGGCCAGCTCGACGAGGAGGCGCTCGAGGAGGTCGAGTTCTTCGCCTCGAACAGGATGTTCGACGAGGCGCGCAACCTGCTCGAGGAGCAGCTCGGGCGGATGCCCAACCACCCGCTCCTGATCGAGCGGCTGCGCGAGCTCCAGGAGCACGCCGCCGCCGTGCAGGGCGACGCGAGCGGGACGCGCGCGGTCCCGCGGGACGCGGCCCCGGCGTTCGGGGGCATGCCCGGGTCCTCGCCCTTCGAGGACCGGAGCTTCGACATCGCCGCCTCGCTCGACGCGCTCGACGCGCTCGACGCCGGGCCCGCAGACACGGGCCAGCGAGAGGGGAACCAGGTCAGCGTCGAGTCCGTCTTCGAGCAGTTCAAGGCCGGCGTCGCCGCGTCGATCTCGGAGTCGGACGCCGCCACGCACTACGACCTCGGCGTCGCCTACAAGGAGATGGGCCTCGTCACCGACGCCATCACGGAGTTCCAGCTCGCCGCCGCGATCCCGGGCGCGAGTGCGTGTGCAACTGGATGATCGGGATGATTCACCGCGAGCACGGCAACGTGGACGCGGCCATCGATGCGTTCAGCAAGGGCCTGCACGCGAAGGTGAAGACGCCCGATCAGGAGATGGCGCTCACCTACGAGATCGGCGACTGCTACGAGGAGCGCCGCCAGCCTGGACCAGGCGCTCTACTTCTTCCAGCGCGTCGCGCGGATGAACCCGGCGTACGACGACATGCGCGGGTCCGCGGCCGAGCGCGTGCGGCGCCTCGAGCCCGCGCCACGTCGCAAAGCCCGCGGCCAAGGCCGTGGGCGCGGAGAGCGTGGACGAGTTCGACGCGGTGCTCGACGACCTGCTCGGCGGCGGCAAGCTGCCCTGAACCCTGGACAAGAGGGCTCATGTGAGCCGGTGAACGCTGCGCGGCTTGCTGACGCCGGCGCTGCCGTGGGCTACGCCGGGAGCCCTGAGCTTCGACGAGGTAAAGCGCAGGGTCGCGAGCGATCTCGCGTCGTCACGCTCGCCGCGTTCGCGGTGCGCCTGTACTGGAACCTCGCGGTCCACAACCCGCTCGACCAGGTTCACGTTCGCCGACATGGGCGGCTACCTGGAGCGGGCCCAGACGAGCATCGACTTCCCCACGAAGCCGCAGCGCGTACTTCGCGCTCTTCCCCTGGGGCACGCACTGCTTGCCGCGATGTTGAAGCGCGCCTTCGGGCCGCGAGCAACGGCGTCGCGTTCGGCGTGGTCTTCGCCGCCATGGGGGCGCTCTCCGTCGGCCTACGCCTTCGCGCTCGCGCGCCGCCTCACGCGCGCCGTGTGGATGTCGCGGGCGGTGGGCGCCGTGCTCGTCCTCTACTACCCGTGGGATCTCGCTCGGCGGATACGTGCTGAGCGAGCCGCTCTTCACCCCCTTCCTCTACGCGTCCGCGTTCCACGCCCTCGCCTACGCGGACCGCGGGCGCGCGCGCGACGCCTGGCTCTTCGGCGTCGCGGTCGCGGCCGGAACGGTCTTCCGGCCGCAAATCCTGGCGGCGCTGCCCCTCTACGGGCTCCACTTCCTCCTGCGGCGCCGCACCTACCGGCGCGTGAACCTCCGGGTCGCGCTGCCCGCCGCGCTGGCCCCCCTCGCCCTCCTCCTCGTCGTCTCGGCCGCGCGCATGCGCTTCCACACCGGCGAGCTGGGCTTCGTCTCCAACAACAGCGCCCTCAACTATGCCTTCGGCCGCTGCCACGCGACGCTCATCACGTGCAGCGCGCCGGACCGGAAGAGCGGCTACGCCCCGCCCGCGCTCGGCGCCCTCGCCGAGCGCGACACCGCGTACCCGGGCTCCTTCTTCCGGCTCGATCCGGCCATGGGGCAGCACCTCCACTTCGAGGGCCACATGTGGGAGCCGCCGCCCCTCCGCCGGATGGCCGACGAGTGCATCCAGAAGACGGGTCTCCTGCGCCAGGCCCGCTACTCGGTGAACCACCTGGCGCTGCTCTGGTTCTTCAACACGGCGTGGCCGGATCGGAACCTGACCCCGTTCAGGAGCTTCATGGAGGTCTCGCAGAGCCTCCACAACATCCTGATCCTCCCGGCGGCGCTCGTCGGCATGGTGCTCGCCTTCCGCAAGCGCCGCGCGCGCGCGATGATGCTCGCGCTCCACGTCTTCGCGCTGTGCGGGGTGGCGATGGTCTACTTCGGCGAGACGCGGCTGCGCCTGCCGTACGACGGGATCCTGGTGATCCTGGCCGCCACGACGTACGCCGGGGCGTTTCGCGAGATCCGGAAGAGGTCGAACGGGTAGGGCCCAGGTCCAGGGCTGGACGACGAGGGCCACCTGCGGGTGGGTGGGTGGAACCGTGACCGGGGCGCCGCGAAGGTCGGGCGGCCCGCGCGAGGTCACTGCTCGATCACGGTGATCTTGTTCATCCGCACCGGCGTGAGCGGGCGATCGTTGCCGTCGGTGGGCGTGGTCTCGATCTTCTTGAGCACGTCCATCCCCTCGATGATGCGCCCGAAGACGGGGTGCTTGGACTGCCCCGGGGTGAAGAAGTCGAGGTAGGGGTTGTGGACCGTGTTGAGGAAGAACTGGCAGCTCCCGCTGTTGGGCCGGCCGGTGTTGGCCATCGAGAGCGTGCCGGGCTCGTTGGAGAGCTTGGCGTTGGCGGGGTGCTCGTCCTGGATGGTGCCGTCGGGGCCGTCGCCGGTGCCGGCGCGCGGGCTCTTCGGGTCGCGGCTGTGGGGGCAGCCGAACTGCGCCATGAAGCCGTTGATGACGCGGTGGAAGTGGAGGCCGTCGTAAAAGCCGCCCTTCGCCAGCTTCACGAAGTTGCCGGCGGTGATGGGCATCTTGTCGGTGTAGAGCTCGACCTTCATGTTGCCGAGCGAAGTCTCGAGGATCGCTGTCGGGTTCGCCATGGGGCGTACGCTAGTGCGGGAGGGTCACGCTTGGCGAGCCCCTTGTCGGCCTCGACCCACGGCGGCTGCCCGAGCCGCGATGAAGGCCGCCATCGCCTCCGCCTTGGGCACGAGCGTTGCCACCTCGATGAGCTCGTCCTTCGTGTGGAACCCAGAGCCGCGCGGACCGAGCCCGTCGATGCTGGGGATCCCCATCGCCGCCGTCGTGCTCGCGTCGGATCCGCCGCCGAGCAGCGGGGCCTCGCCGTCGCCGAGCCCGACGGCGCGTGCGTGCGCGGCGTACTCGCGGTAGAGCGCCACGTTGGCGTCGGTCCGCTCGAGGGGCAGGCGAGCGAGGCCGCCTTCGACGGACAGGCTCGTGCCCGGGACGCTCGACGCCGCGTCCGCCGCCGCGGCGCGTAGGGCCGCGACCATCGCCTCGCCGTCGACCACGCGCTCGAAGCGGAAGTCGAGCGCGGCGAGCGCCTGGTCGGGGACCGTGTTCTTGCTCTGGCCTCCGCTCACCGTGCCGGTGTTCACCGTGACCCCGCGCGCGTAGTCCGTGAGCGCCTGCGCCCGGTCGATGAAGCGGGCGAGCGCCCAGATCGCGTTCGCGCCCTTGTCGTGCGCGTTGCCGGCGTGCGCCGCCTTCCCCGTCGCGGTCACGCGGACGCCGCCCGTCCCCTTGCGCGCCGTGATCACCGCGTCGCGCGCGCGCCCTGCCTCCAGCACCAGCGCACACGCCGCGCCGGCGAGCTCGCGCCGCAGGATGGGCTGCCCCTCGGGAGAGCCGACCTCCTCGTCGGAGACGATCACGAAGCGCACCCTCGCGCGCGCGAGGAGCCCCGCCGCGCCCAGCGCCCGCATCGCCTCGATCGCGAGCACGAGCCCGCCCTTCATGTCGAGCACGCCGGGCCCGCGCGCGAGCGCCCCGTCGCGCCGGAACCCCTCGAAGGAGCCGGGCGGGAACACGGTGTCGAGGTGCCCTACGATCGCCACGCACCCCTCGGCCGAGGCCTCCGCCGCGGCCGTCGCGGCGACGAGGTGAGGCGCGAAGCGCGAGGAGGCTACGCTGCGGACGGCGACGCCGTCGATCGAGCGCAGCTCCGCGGCGAGCATCTCGCCCACGCGGGCGCCGCCGGCCGCGTTCTCCGTGAACGAGTTCACGGAGACCAGGCGCTCGATGGCGGCGAGCATGGCCGCTTCGCGGCCGGTCAGGGTGTCGTGGATCGTGGAGGGCATGGGTGGACTATCGCATAACGTCGCACGTCGCGGTGGCGCCCGGGCGGTGGTAGACACGACGCATGAAGCGTTTCAAAGCCTCCATCATCGGCGGCAGCGGCTACGGCGCCGCCGAGATCATCCGCCGGCTCCTCCTGCACCCCGACGTCGAGCTCATGCGCGTGGCGTCGATCGACTACGTGGGCGAGCTCCTCTCGGCCGCGCACCCGAACCTCGAGGGGCTGACCCAGCTCCGCTTCGAGAAGCTCCCGCCGGAGGAGGCGGCGGCCGGCATGGACGTGGTGTTCCTCGGGCTGCCGCACAAGGTCAGCGCCGGGACGGTGCCGAAGATCCTCGGCAGCGGGGCGACCATCATCGATCTCTCCGGCGACTTCCGCCTCGAGGACGCGGCCGCGTACGAGAAGTACTACGGCGCCGTCCACCCGGCGCCGCACCTGCTGAAGGAGGCGGTGTACGGGCTGCCCGAGGTGAACCGGGAGCGGATCCGCGGCGCCAAGCTCGTCGCCTCCCCGGGCTGCTTCGCGACCGCGATCACGCTCGGCCTCCTGCCGCTCGCGCGCACCGGGCTGCTCGAGGGGGGCGTGGAGACGGTGGGCATCACCGGGTCGAGCGGGAGCGGGGTGGCGCCCTCGGCGGGGACGCACCACCCGGTGCGGGCGCTGAACCTGAAGACGTACAAGCCGCTCGTGCACCAGCACCTGCCCGAGATCCAGCAGACGCTCACGGACCAGGGGGCCACCGGGCTCTCGCTCCACTTCGTTCCGGTGAGCGCGCCGCTCACGCGCGGCATCTTCGCCACGAGCTTCGTCCGCGTGGACGCCCACATGACCAAGGAGCGGCTCGCCGAGGCCTTCCACAAGACCTACGAGGGAGCGCGCTTCGTCCGCGTGCCCGTGAAGCGGCTGCCCGAGGTGGTCGCGGTGAGCGGGTCGAACTACGCGGAGGTGGGCTTCGAGCTCGGCCCGGTCGAGGGCAACGAGCGCACCCTCGCGTGCTTCTCGGCGATCGACAACCTGATCAAGGGCGGCGCCGGGCAGGCGGTGCAGTCGATGAACATCGCGCTCGGCCTCGAGGAGGACGCGACGCTCGCGGACGCAGGGGGCTTCCCGTGATCGTCGTCAAGCTCGGCGGGGAGGTGATCGGGAGCGCGGCGCTCGCCGTGGTCGCGCGGGACGTGGCCTCCCTCGCCGCCTCCGGCGTGCGCGTCGTCATCGTTCATGGCGGGGGCCCTCAGGCGACGAAGCTCCAGGAGCGGCTGGGGATGACGCCGAAGCAGGTCGCCGGCAGGAGGGTGACGGACGAGGCCACGCTCGACGTGATGAAGATGGTCGTGGCCGGCAAGCTGAACGTCGATCTCTGCGCGGCCCTCTCGGCCGCCGGGGCCAGGCCGGTCGGGCTGCACGGGGCGAGCGCGCGCCTGATCGAGGCGGAGCGGAGGCCGCCGCGGGTCTATGCCGGCGCCGGGGACGCGCCGGTGGATCTGGGGCTGGTCGGCGACGTGAAGGCGGTGGGCGCGGGGCTGCTCGACCTGCTCGCGGGGCACGGCTACGTCCCCGTCATGGCCTGCCTCGGCGCGGGCGCGGACGGCACGGTGTACAACATCAACGCCGATACGGTCGCGAACCGCGTGGCCGTCGCCATGGGGGCCGAGGGGCTCTTCCTCGTCTCCGACGTCCCCGGCGTGCTCCGCGACGTGGCCGACCCGGCGTCCCGCATCGCGCGCCTCACCGTCGCCGAAGGGCGCGCGCTCATCGACGCCGGCGCGGTGACGAGGGGGATGATCCCGAAGCTCGAGGAGTCCTTCGCCGCGCTCGCCGAGGGTGTCCGGCGCATCCACATCGTCGGCCGCCTCTCCCCCGGCGATCTGGTGCGGGAAGCCACCGCGCCGGGTTCCATCGGCACCGTGCTCGTCCCCTCGGGGTGATCGGGTCCCGCCCAGGCGACGGCACTTCGTTGGCTCTTCCGGCCAACCCGTACTACCGTCTCCGTGCGCCATGCCTCGCCTCGCTGGCCTTCGACATGCCCTGCCCGTGCTCGCGCTCTCCGCGCTCTGCGTGGGCGCTTGCTCCTCCCACGGCGGCGCCGCCGACGCGGGGCCCCCGGTCGTCCTCGATCAGAGCCCCCTGCCCGCCCCGGCGGGTCACGTCGGCGACTTTTTTCTGCCGACTCCAGGCGCGACGTGGACCAAGGCGCGCGGCCTGATCGGCGCCCCGGCGTTCTTTCTCCCTCAAGGCTGGAGCGCGCTCGTCGCCACCCTGGTGGGGATGCCGATCACGTACGCGGGCGAGATCGACGACGCCGTGCCCGTGATCGGCGCCGCCACGAGGCAGGGGACAGGGCCCCTGGCGTTCACGATCGGGGTCCACGTCAAGGCGGGCGATCGCTTCGTCGACATGCTCACGCGCGGCGAAGGCGCGCGCTTCAACGCCGCGGTGGATCCGACGACGCACGTCACGCTGCTCACCGACAAGGTGTCCCCCGGGAAGCTCCAAGCTCGCGCTCGGTGTCCTCGGCAACTACCTGCTCGTGGCACGCCAGCCGGCCGACCTGTACGCCATCGGGCCGTACGTGGTGCGCACCCTCGGCGTGGCGCCAGCGCCGAAGGAGGACGTCGCCTTCGAGATCCCGGAGAAGGCGCTCGCCGGGCCCATCCTCGACGAGGTGCGCGCGCTGCGCGGCAGGGCCGAGGGCGCGGCGGCGGCGCTCCTCCCGATCTCGGAGGTGCTCGACACGGCCTCCACGGTCTTCGCCGACAGCAAGGGCGCGCGGCTGGTCCTGACGCTCGATCCGTCCGTCGTCCATGGCCGCGTCACCGTGACGCCGAAGCCCGGCGGCGGGCCGGCGAGCAAGGTCGTCGCCAACCTCGCCGTGGGGGACGTGAAGCCGCTGCTCGATCTGCCCGACAACACGTCGCTCGGCCTGCTCTGGCGCGAGTCGGCGGCGGCGCGCGCGGAGAACGCG
This sequence comes from uncultured delta proteobacterium, assembly GCA_963827955.1. Lineage (GTDB taxonomy): Bacteria > Myxococcota_A > Polyangia > Polyangiales > Polyangiaceae > CAWHDJ01. The sequence continues at coordinate 295,413 of CAWHDJ010000023.1, forward strand.
GGGAAGCAGGCCGACGCCCTGGCGCGGCTGCTCGGCGGCGACGTTACCGCGGAGGAGCGGGCGTCCATCGCGAGCGCGCTGCGCGCCACGGCCGAGGCGCGCGGCGACTGGCAGGCGCTCGGCGTCGCCTTCAACGGCACCGGGCCGAGCACCGTGGTGCGCACGCCGGTCAACAGCGCCGACCACATGCGGAAGGCGCTGAAGCAGCTCGTCGATCTCGCCAACCTGGCGAGCTTCGAGAAGATGCTGGGGGGCGTGGGCTTCAAGCTCGCGGTGGACAAGGCCGTGGTCGAGAACATGGCCGCCGACGTCACCCGCGTCCGGCTCTCGCGCGCCGAAGCCGAGGCCAAGTCCGGGCGCGACAAGGCCGAGAAGAAGGCCGCGCCCAGCACGCCCGCGCCCGGGACGCCGAAGTCGATCGACCTCTTGTACTTCGTCGACGACTCCGGCCTGTTCGCCACCGGGGGCTTCGATCCCAAGGACAGCCTGCGCGCCCTCGCCAAAGGGCCGGGCGGGTCGACCCTCGGTGGCAACCAGGTGATGTCCGGCGCCCTCGCGGCCGTCGGCGGCGACGCCGCGTTCGTGCTCGTGGCCGACGCGCTGCGCATCGACGCCATGACCAAGGGCGCGGCGCCCCCGCAGGGGCAGGCGCCCCTGGTGTTCGCAGCCGGGCGCACGGCGGAGCCTCAGGGGTTGTGGGCCCGGCTCGACTTGCCGAACGCGATGGTGCAGCAGCTCGTGCAGGAGCTGGTGCGCCGGAGGGGATCGCCGTGAGGGTGCCCGCCGCCACCTGGCTCGCGCTCCTGGTCGTGCCGCTCGCCTGCGGAGGGGCCCGGCAGAGCGTGGTCGTGGAGCCCCCGCGTGCCCGCGCGATGCCGACGGTCGACGATGCGTGGATCGATCCCTCGCCGCCGGACACGGTGCCCTCCGCAGCGCCCTCGGCCGAAGGCGAGGGCCCCGCTCAGCTCGAGGGCCCCGCTCGGGTGACGGTCGAGGCCAGCGACGGGGAGCTCTTCCGCAACACGTACTACGATTTCCCCCGCGAAGGCGCCGGCGACAAGGACGCTACCCTGTTCGACGCCTCGTGCGCGCCCATCGCGCGCGTGACGCAGAAGTTCCACGATCAGGTCTGCGTGCAGGGGAGCGGCCGCCTCGCGATGGGACAGACGGTGAGCTTCGCCCGTCGGGACTGCGCGTGCGCCGCGGTGTGCCCCCGCACGGGGCAGCACATCTGCTTCGAACGGCTCGACCCGGCGCGCTTCCCCAACGGGCGCGGCGCGACGGGCAAGCCGATCACGCCGCTCCGCACGGTCGCCGTGGACACGACGGTGATCCCGCTCGGTACCCGCCTGTACGTGCCGGAGCTCGTCGGCCTCCCCCGCGCCGACGGCTCGCCGCACGACGGGTGCTTCGTCGCGGAGGACCGCGGGCTGAAGGTCGTGGGGCGCCACATCGACGTGTTCACCGGCGACCCGGCCATGACGCACGAATGGAACGGGCTCGTCCCGTCGAACAAGGGCGTCCACGTGCGCATTGGGGATCCGCGCTGCGCGCGTTGAGCGAGGGCCGATACCAGGAGCGCGCGTGGCGTCGCTCGCCGTGCCTCGCGGCTCACTTCGTCTTCTGGACGACGAGCTGCCCTTCGCAGGTGCAGTACGCGACGGATACCCACCCGAGGCCCTCGCTCGTGTTCTCGCACAGGTAGAAGGTGTCACACCCCGTCGAGCACACGGTCTCCGCGCAGCCGAGCGCGGCCTGGGCGGGGCAATCGGGGAACTCGAGATCGGGGGTGCAGTCCATCGCCTCGTGGCTGACGTCGATGTTCACCGGCGTGCACGCGTCGCCGTCGGAGGCGTCTCCGCCGCCGGCGTCCGCGCCCCCGTCCCCGTGCGCACCGCCGGCTCCGCCGGCCCCGCCGTCGCGCATGGGGCAGGTCTGCACACGGGTCCACTCCCCGCCAACGCAGTCATAGAGGGCTTCGCACGTGGGGTCGTCGCACGTGCCCCCTCGGCCCGAGGGGCAACCGCCTGGCGGGATCTCTGCGCACGGTTGGATGGGCGGGAAACCCTGGCAGCCTGCGGCGAGGAGCAGGGCGAGGGTGAGGCGAAGCGAGGACATCGAGGGGCGGAGCTTATCGCTCGGCGGGACAGGTGCACCAGAGACACGAAGGCGCGTACCATGCGCGGCATGCGTGCCTGCGCCACCGTCAACGCCGTCTTTCTGGGGCTCGCCTGCGCGACGCTCGGCTTCGCCGCGTGCTCCAGCGGCTCCACGCCGCCCCAGCCGCCTCCCACGCCCGACGCGGTCGCGGCGTCGCCGACCCCGGCGACGCCCGGCGCGCCTCCCCCCGTCGCGGCCGAAGCCACGCCGAGCAAGCCCGCGCCCCGGACCGCTGCGGATTGCAAGGCGCTCATCAGCGAGATCACCAACGACCCACCGGCAGGGGCCGTGGCGCTCAACAACGCGCAGACGGCCAGGGACGCCGGCGCGACGGATCGGCTCGAGGCGCTCACCGATCTGATCAAGAGCAAGCGCGACGCGTTCCGCTGCTGCTTCGACGTCTGGGCGAAGGATCACCCGGGCGCGCAAGGCTCGGTGCGGCTCGTTTTGAAGCTGAAGCCGGACGGGGCAGTGACGAGCGTGGAGTTCGACGACGCGCCGAACCGGGTGAACGCGCCGGAGGTAGAGGGGTGCATCAGCGATCTGGCGAACAGCCTGAAGTACCCTGCGTCGCCCTCGGGCAAAGAGACGAAGTTCCGCTATCCCTTCGATTTCAAGGCGAAGAAGTAGCCTCCGCCCGTGTCGAACGTGCCTGGCGACGCGCCGCTCCCCGGCCCGCAGCAGACCCGCAACGCCTACGCAGAGCTGCTCCGCGACACGCGCGGGCTCCGGCGAGAGCAGCAGCAGGCGCGTGAGGCGTGGTTCGCCCGCCTCGCCGCCGACAAGAAGGACGAGACGCTCTTCGAGCTGGAGATCCTGCTCAAGGGTCTGGCCTGCTTCGCCAACCCGCGGAACCACCCGGGCGCCGGGAAGCGGCAGACGGTCGTCAGCCTCGACTTCCGCGAGCACCTCGCCAACGCTCGAGATGGCATGGCGCGGGTGGTGCAGCTCGCGCGCGCGCTGCTCGGGGACAGGGATCGGGCGTTCGTGTTCCAGCGCTACCTGGAGACCGCGGTGCCCGAGGACATCACGCGGACCAAGCTCCTCCACGCCGCGATGACGCAGGAGACGCCGGAGGGGAGCCTGTTCGTGCTGCGGCACGGCTTCACCAACCTCATCGAGATCTCGAGCGGCTTGCTGCGCCTCTCGCGGCTCCCCTACAGGCTCTTCTACGCGCACATGGCAACGGCGATGCGCGAGATCGCGCAGAGCGCGTTCTTCAACCCTCTGGCCGCGCTCGAGTTCCGCCCCGAGTTCGATCGCATCGGGTCGGCGCAGGTGCTCGAGGCTCATCCAGAGCGTGCCCGGCGAGCAGGCGCACCGCCTGACGGCGCTGACCTTCCTCTCGCTCTTCCGCATGCTCCGTTACTGCAGGCTCATCGACGCCATCACGCTCGACCACACCGATCGCCGCGTCGCGGGGCGCGCCTACCTGATCCTCGCCGTGCTCCGCAGCGACGCGCGCGCCCTCGCCAACTTCCTGCGCCGCCGCGCCGGCGGGCTCCTCGCCGAGAGCTACGAGAGGGACCTCTACCGCGTGCCCGCGCGCGACCTCGGCGCGCGCTATGAAGAGCTGCTCGCCGAGGGCCACCGCCTCGTGGGCATCCGCGGTGCGCTCGCGGGGCTCGCGGCGAACCTGCGGCTCGAGATGCGGCGCACCTTCGAGCACGATCTCCCGGCGGCGGACGCTGGCACGCCCGAGCACGAGCTGCGGGCGCGGGTGCGCGCCGTGATCGGCAACGTGCGCCCGGCGCTGCAGAACGGGATCCTGTTCCTGGGGCGCTCGCTCGGGGTCAAGCTGGAGGAGGGGCGCGTGTTCGACGACCAGGCGGCGCGGCGCGCGACGAGCGAGCGCCTGCGTCGTGACGTGTGGATGTTCGCCCAGATCGCGCGCGCCTTCGCGAGCAAGGCGCGCCACACCGATCCGCTCGCGGAGAGCTGGTCCGTCGGCCACAACCTCTCGTTCGTGCGCGAGTTCCTCGGCTACTTCCGCGCGATGGGGTACCCGCTCTTGCGCGTCGGAGACTACCCGCGCGTCGACGCCTTCATGCGGGCGATGGACGGACTCGCCGACGCCGACCTGCTCGATCCCGATCACCTGGCCGAAGCGGCGGCGGAGTGCGAGGTGTTCTACGGGTTCTTGACCGAGCTCTTCGACCAGATCAGCAAGCGCGCCGAGCTCGCCGGCGTCGTGTTCGATCGGCCGGCGGCGGCGCGTGCGCTCAAGCTGTATCTGGGTGCGTGACGGCCCGCTTTCGAGAGCCCGCGAGCCACGCAGCGCCGGAAATCGCCAGCGCCAGCGGGAGCAGGTACATGCCGGTCTGAAGGCCAGGCGCTCCCTTGCCGGCCTGGTGCGGGTCGGCCCAAGCGTCGGAGATCTGACCGAGGATCGGCGGCGAGATGAGATCGCCGAGGAGGTGGATGAGGAAGATCGACGTGGCCATCGCGGTCGCCCGGAGGGCGGGGCGCACGGAGTGCAGGACGGCGGCGTTCACGGGAGAAACGCTGACGAAGATGGCGAGCTCGCTCGCGCCGAGCAGGACGAGGAAGCCGGTGGCGCTGTGCATGAGCAGGGCGGCCAGCGCTATCGGCGCGGCCACGATCGAGGACCACGCGCAGACGCGGAGATAGACGAGCGTGCGATCGGCGCCGGGCCAGCGATCGGCGAGGAAGCCGCCGAGCGCGGTCCCCACGAGCCCGGTGGCGACGGTGATGTAACCGAAGAAGGCGTCGGCTGCGTCCAGCTCGAGACCGTGGACGTAGTAGAGGAACGATGCGGCCCACGCGGTGAAGCCGCCAAGCGCGAAGGTCTGCGCGATGTAGCCGGCCACCGTGAGGACGTAGGAGCGCGAGCGCGCGGAGCTCGCGCAGGAGCCCTCCGCCGGGGCGCCGGCCTGCAGGGCGCGCGCGGGCTCCTGGATCAGGAGCACGACCATCGCGAGGAGCAGCCCGGGCCCGCCGGCGATGTAGAAGGCATGGCGCCAGTCGAACCGCTGCTGGAGGTAGCCGCCGACGATGAAGCCGAGGGCGGAGCCGACCGGGATGGCCACGTAGAAGATGGAAAGGTTCCGGCTCCGGTTCTCGGGCGTGGAGATGTCGTCGATGATCGTCGGACCCAGCGTGGCATAGCTGGCCTCGCCGACACCAACGAGGACGCGCCACGCGATCATCTCGCCGAAGCTCTCCGCGCGGCCCGAGAGCACGGTCGCCGCCGACCAGACCGCGACGCCCACCATGATGAGCCGCTTGCGCTGGTAGCGATCCCCGAGCCAGCCGAAGATGGGGCTCGTCAGGAAGTAGCCGAACATGAACGCGGTGGTGACCCACCCGGTGCGCGCGCCGCTGAGCGCGAGATCCTCCCGGATCCTCGGGCTCACTGCCATGACCAAGAACCGGTCCAGGTAGTTGAGCAGGTTGAGCGCCGTGAGGAGCGCGAGGATGGCGACGGGTCGTCGGATCACTGGACGAGGCTACCCCGCCGGACCGGCCGTGGGCGATGTCCGCGGCACGCTCGATCCCGTACAAAACGCGAACGGACGGCTGGCCATGCCATCCGTCCATTCGTGGAGAACCGCCGAGTCTCGCGCCGTGCGCGAAATGTCGAGGGTACTCCGCAGGGCGGTCCGAGCTATTCGGACTCGTCGTGCGTCGCCGGCGGGGCAGCAGGAGCGGCGGCGGGCTTCGCAGCGCCGCGTGGCTTCTTCGTGCCCGCCGCGCGCTTGCCACGCTTCGGCGCGGCGCGCTTCGCGGTGGCGCGCTTCGCGGTGGCGCGCTTCTTCGGCGCCGCGCGCTTCGCGGTCTTCTTCGCCGCGCCGCGCTTCGCGGCCGTCTTCTTGGCGGGCTTCTTCGCGACCTTGCCGGCCTTCGCCGCCGCCGGCTTCTTCGCGGTCTTGGTCACCTTCTTGGCCGGCTTCTTCGCAGTCTTCTTGGCAGCCATGGGAAATCCTCCTGAAGAGCCCCCGCTTCCACGAAACCTTGTCGGGATGCCGAGGCAACAGATGTTGCAGGACATATATTGCCACGCATGGTGATGCGTCAAGGAAAATCTTGCAGGCCCTAAACCAACGTACACTGCGGCTTCCTGGGCGAAGGCCCCGCAAGCATTGCGAAGCGGAACGCCGGATCAGGGCATCGGGCACACTTTCCTGCCCAGGGGCGAGCGGCCACCGGCAAACCTTTTACTGGCAACGCGGATCAACACGAATTTTATTGACAAATGTTTATACCATTGCGTTCGGCTCGAACGACACGAGCTTGTGTACGGAGCCGCCGCCCGCTAGCCTCGCGCGCGCGAGCGCTCCTCCTGTCGAGGTCGCTCCGATGAGGAAGCGCGGCATGGTTCGTGGACGATCGTGGTTGCTCGCGGGGGCCCTCGGCGTGAGTCTGAGCTTGAGCGGCTGCGCGCACACGGAGGAGGAGTGGCAGGCGAAGCTCCACGAAATGGATGAGCTCCGGGTCAAGCTCGTCGCCGAGCAAGACCGGGCCAACAAGGCTCGGGGCGACCTCGACGAGTCGACCCGCAAGAACGATCAGCTCAAGCACCAGCTCAAGATCGCCGGCGTCGACATCTCCAACCTCAACGCGAACCTGGAGACCCAGGCGCGGGCGCTCGACGAGTACCGGCGCCGCAGCGAGCTCATCGACGCCTACAAGCGGCGGCTCGATCTGCTCCGGACGAAGCTCGCGCCGCTCGCCAAGCAGGGGGTCGCCGTGATGGTGCGAAACAACCGGCTCGTGGTCCAGCTCCCGGGCGATGCACTGTTCGATGGCGCATCCGAGACGCTACGGCGCGAGGGGCGTGAGATCCTGCTCAAGGTGGCCGAGGTCATCCGAGCGGAGCCGAGCCTCCTGACGCGCTCCTTCCAGGTCGTCGGGCACGTCGACGCAGCATCGGCGGGCGGCCGCTTCAAGGACGGCTTCGGGCTCAGCGTGATGCGTGCGCGCGAGGCGCTGGCGCTCCTCGTGCGGCCAGCCGACAAGGGCGGCGGCGGACTCAACCCGACCCGCTGGAGCGCAGCGGGCTACGGCGACGCGGACCCCTTGAAGTCCGACGATACGCCGGAGGGCAGGCAGACCAATCGGCGCTGCGAGATCGTCGTACAGCCCAGCGTCGAAGAGGGCCTCGACCTCAAGGCGCTCACCCAGTAGGTATGCGCGTCGCGGCGATAGACATCGGGACCAACTCGGCGCTGCTCCTGATCGCGGAGCAGCGCGACGGTGCGCTCGTGCCCATCCTCGAGCGCGCCGAGATTACGAGACTGGGCAGAGGCGTGGACGCGACGCGCACGCTCGACCCGGACGCGGTCGAACGTACGCTGGCGTGCATCGCGTCTTTCGCGCGCGACATCGAGCAGGCCGACGTGACCCGGGTTGCCGCGGTCGGCACCAGCGCGATGCGCGACGCGAGGGGCGGCGAGGGCTTCCGCGCGCGTGCGGGGGAGCTGCTCAGCGTCGAGCCGCGGGTGATCTCGGGGGAGGAGGAGGCCGAGCTCACGTTCGCCGGCGCGCTGTCCGGCCTCGCCCTGCGAGGGCCGGTTCTCCTGTTCGACCTCGGTGGCGGCAGCACCGAGCTCATCCGCGGGATCGCCGGCACCACGGACACGGTAGAGCGTGCGGCGAGCCTCGACATCGGGAGCGTGCGATTGACCGAGCGGCACATCGTCGCCGATCCGCCGACGCGCCACGAGCTCGATGCCGTGCGACGCGATGCACGCACCGCGCTCGCCTCCCTGGGGGCTGGCTGGGTCGGTGCTCCGCTGATCGGGGTCGCTGGGACGGTGACGACGCTCGTGGCATACACGCTCGGCATTGCGCCGTACGACGGCGCCCGCGTTCATGGGGCGAAGCTCGCTGCCGTGACCGTGACCGACGCGGTCGCGCGCTTGTCGGGTACCCCCCTTGTCGAACGCCGCGCCATCCCCTCGATCGATCCGCGGCGCGCCGATGTCATCGTCGCGGGAGCCGTGCTCGTCGAGGAGTTGTTGGCCTGGTCAGGGGCGGGCGAGCTCGGGCATCGGACCGAGGGGTCAGGTGGGGACTGGCAAAACGCCTCGCCGGCATGGATTGACGGGCGGGAAGCTCGACAACCCGAACGCATGTCCTCACATTGTGACGGTCCTGGCACCTGCACCACGTTGCTCGGGTGGGCATGGCGGGCAGGTGGAGGGTGACTGGGGCAAACCTCTTGAGTGCGCCCGGACTGCAGTTACGACGCGGGTTTGCATTTTAGTTTGACACAAGCTGGCGCTCTAACTAGAGTGCGCGCGCCTGGCGCAAGCTGCTTCTTTTTCCGGAGGGCCCTCGCGTACACGGTTTTCCCAGCTCCTTCAAAATTTCGCACTGCGCACCCTGGCACGAGCCGCTCGGTTCGCTCGATCGCATGGCATCGGAGGAAGGGAACGTCGGGTGCGTGTCACGGACAATTTCGGGAATGGGAGGCCGGAGTGGCCGGTTTCGGTCTGCAATAGGAGCGCCGGAAGACCGGCGAATCGCAATACGACGGTGGAGGCGCGGACGTTCGTCCGCTCCGGTTGAACAGGAATTTCGTGAACGGGGGGCGCGGCTTCCGCCGGTCCCTTCGATGCTCGGGGAAAGAGCGGATCGCTCGATCGACCTGGGCAAGAGGTAAGGCGCGGCGGAGCGATGGGAAAGGGAGACGATATGCAGGCTCGTTCGGAGATCCAGTTCAAGGTCGGGGACAAGGCGGTTTACCCGGCGCAGGGCGTGGCCGAGGTCGTGAACATCGAAGAGAAGGACATCGCCGGCAACCGTCAGCGCTTCTACGTTCTCCGCATTCTGGACACCGACCGCAAGATCATGGTCCCGGTCAGCAACGCCAGCGCCGTCGGTCTCCGCCAAGTCATCTCTGAGCAGGAAATCCGGGAGATCTTCGACATTCTGCGCGAGCGTACCATCGCGTTCGACAACCAGACGTGGAACCGCCGCTACCGCGGCTTCATGGACAAGATCAAGACGGGCTCGATCTACGACGTGGCCGAGGTGCTGCGCGACCTGTACCGCCTCAAGACGGACAAGCAGCTCTCCTTCGGCGAGCGTCGCATGCTCGACACGGCGCGCTCGCTCATCGTCAAGGAAATCGCGATCTCACGCGATCAGACCGAAGAGCAGGTCAAGGCCGAGATCGAAGCGATCTTCATGGCGAACTGACCCGGTACCCCTTCAGGGCTGAGCCCTCCCGGGGCGCATCTGGACAGGCGGAAGAGGCGGCAAGGCCAGGTCGACGCGCCACGCCCCGTCCTCGAACACGCAGGGAACTTGAGCGCGCTCCTCGGCGGACGCGCCAAGCACCTCCACGAGCGCCGACGTACCCCAGATCTTCGCAGTGTAACGCTCCGGCTGGAACCGCAGGAGAAACCGCGTCGGGGCGATCATCGCCTCCGGCGTGATCGCCTTGCCGCTGGCGGCGCTGTAGCGCTGGGCCCGCATGGAGAGGTTCTGCTGCGCGTGCTTCGAGATCAGCCTGTAGGCAGCCTTCGCGTCGCCCGGGTTCCCGTGCACGTGCCGCATGAGCTCGACTAGCTCGTGCACCGCGCCTTCGGGCGTGGCGTCCGGCGCGCGGTGGCCACACGCGGCCAACGCGAGCGCGCTGCACAGGAAGACGCCGACGCGTTTCACGGAGACCACCGGCTCGACCCGCATAGCGCCGACCGTTCGAGCCGTCCAACACCTTCGCGCACTGCCGTCCACCGCACACGAACCTTCACGATCAGCGTGGCGTCGCCGAAGCGAGCGCGCCGACCTGACGGAGCGCCTCGTAGAGGACGATCGCGACGGCGTTGGCGAGGTTGAGCGACCGCACCGGGCCGAGCGTGGGGACGCCGAACGTGGCGCCAGGGTGGCGGCCCAGCAGATCGGGGTCGAGCCCGACGCTCTCCTTGCCGAAGACGAGCGCGTCGCCGGGCTGGTACCCGGCGTCCAGGTAGCTCTGCGTGGCCGTGGCGCTGAACAGCCGGAGCCGTGCTCCAGCGTGCTCGTGGGCGAAGTGGGCGAGGTCGAGGTGCTGCTCGAGCTCGACGAGGTGCCAGTAGTCGAGGCCGGCGCGCCGCACCGCTTTTTCGTCGATCCGGAAGCCGAGGCGCCCCACCAGGTGCAGTGGGCTCCCGGTCGCCGCCGCGAGGCGCGCGATGTTTCCCGTATTCTGCGGGATTTCGGGCTCGACGAGCACGATGCGGAAAGGGCTCGCCAGCGGCGTTGCGCGGAGACGCGGCAGGTTGTCCTTGGCCACGGCCCCTTCTTCGGCGACCCCGAGCCGGGGAGCAAGCCCCAGCGAATCCAGGCGCTCCGAGGCGGGGCTCCAACGTTCGCTTGACGCGTGCGTGAGCGGACACGTAGCCTCCGGCCTCAGAGATCTCATGCGTGGACTCGGCTTGGTCGCACGGCTCGTAGGCACGGTCGCCCTCCTGGGGGTTGCCGTGCCCCGCACGGCGGCGGCGGACACGATGGACCCGGCGCTCAACCGCCTGGTGACCACCAGCAACTGCCGCACCACCCAGACAGGTACCGCTGGCGCCTCGGGCGTGTTTTACAACCCGACGTCCGGGTTCGTGCCTTGCGGGACCAACGACGGCGCTTTCGCCCAGCTCATCGCCCAGTACGGCGCGGCTGTCGCGCCCTCCGCGATGCACTCCGCGCGGACGACGGGCTACGGCGGCTTCAAGCTCGCCCTCGAGGGTGACTTCACCAGCATCGACTCCAGCGCGAGCTACTGGCAAAACGGCACCCAGGGCCCGCAGGATCCGAACTCCAAGCTCTTCTCCGTCATCAACAAGACCCCGCCGAGCTTCCTGCAGCTCTACAACCTCAACATCAGCAAGGGCCTGCCGTTCGGCTTCGAGTTGGCGGCAAACTTCGGCTACCTCTCGCAGAGCAGCATCTTCACGATCGGCGCCGACGTCCGCTGGTCCATCTTCGAGGGCTTCCGCACCGGCGTCCCCGCCTTCTTCCCGGAGCTCGCGGTGGGCGGCGGGGTGCGCACCATCACGGGGACCGACCAGTTCCAGCTCACCGTGGCGAGCGCCGACGGCGAGCTCTCCAAGCCGATCCCGATCGCCGGCACCGTCGTGCTGACCCCGTGGATCGGCTACCAGTTCATGCGCATCTTCGGCGACTCGGGCCTGATCGATTTGACGCCCAACACCGACGCGAGCAACTACTGCGGCTTCACCGGCCCGAACACGCCGGCCAACCATCTCCCGGGCGTGACGGTCTTCGACGGCCAGCCGGTCTGCAAAGGCGGCAGCAGCGCCGACTACAACAACACGGTGGTGTTCGCCCCGGCGCGGCTCAACCGGCACCGTCTCTTCGGTGGGCTCGGGCTGCGCATCCAGATGATCCAGATCGGCGGCCAGTTCATGATGGACGTGGTCGACCCCGGCAAGGCCAACCCGATGGACACCTCGACCATCAACGGCATCCCCGGCTACCAGGGCAAGAACCCGTACCTCAGCGTCAACCGACAGATGACGATCGCGGTCGACGTCGGCGCCGTGTTCTAGCGCTTGCTCACGTCGGGCAGGGTGTAGCCGAGCTCGGCGATCAGCGCGCGGAACGTCCGCTCCTCGTCGCGCGCCGCCAGCAGGTGCTCCACGAACTTCTTGAAGTTGCCCTCCGAAGCGTCGTCCGCCGCGCGCTCGCAGTTCTCCAGCACCAGCAAGAGGTGCGGATGCGCCTTGGCCACCGCCGGCAGGGACGTCCATCTTGCGCGCCACCTTGGCACGCGCCTCGGTGAGCGCCTTGACGACGAGCACCATCTCCGTGTCGTTCGTGCGCGGCTGCAGCATGTCACCCTCGCGGCGCGCCTCGTCGAGCAGGAGGGCGGCCCGATCCAGGTAGCTCCCTGCCCATGCCGGCGAAGCGACCACGCAGGCGAGGAAGAAGGCGAAGAGGGCAAGGACGCGGTGGGTCATCGGATCTCTCCAGGTGGCTCGGCGGGGGGCGAGCCGTCGGCGGGGCCGGAGGGGGCCCCCTGCTCGATGGCAGCGCGCGCGGCGGCTTGCTCGGCGAGCTTCTTCGATCGGCCTCGACCCTGGGCCAGCACGCGCCCAAACGCCTCGACCTCGACGACGAACTCGCGACGGTGGTCGGGCCCCTCCGCTCCGACCACCCGGTAGCGCGGCGACGCGCCGCCGGCAGACTGCACGCGCTCCTGCAGCTCGCTCTTCGCGTCGCGGGCCACCACGCCGCCGATCTCCAGCCGGGCCAGCGGCTCTGCCACGATGGCGGACGCGATCTGCCGCGCCGCCGCCATGCCTCGATCGAGGTAGATCGCGCCCACGAGCGCCTCGGTAGCATCGGCGAGCACGTTGTCGCGCCCCCGCTCGCCTGCCGCGTCGGCCCCTCTCCCCACACGCAGCGCGGGCCCGAGGTCGACCGAGCGCGCCCACGCCGCGAGCGGCCCGGCGCTGACCAGGAGCGAACGCAAGAGCGAGAGCTCTCCCTCCTTCGCCGCGGGGAAGCGCTCCATCAAGAGCTCCCCCACGAACAGGCCGAGCACCGCATCCCCGAGGAACTCGAGGCGCTGGTTGTCGGCGCAGCGGCCTCGCTGCTCGTTGGCATAGCTCGGGTGCGTGAGCGCCTCGTCGAGGTGGAGGCAGCTCGCCCTCGATGCTGGAGGCGATCGAGCAGCGCGAGCGGCCGAGGCCGCGATGGCGAAGCAGGAGGGCTTGAGCTCATCGCAAGCGGAATGGTACGGCGGAGGGCCTGGGGGGCTAGCGAGCGAGGGCGTCGGTGCGTTCGGCCATCTCGACGTCGACGGCGGTGATGCCCCCCGCATCGTGCGTCGACCAGACGACGCGGACGCGACGCCAGCCGACGTGGAGATCCGGATGATGATCGCGCGCCTCTGCCGCGAAGCCGACCCTCACCGCGAACGCGATGCCCGCCGCATAGGCGTCGAAATCGAACGTGCGGGCGAGCCCATCGCCGCTCCGCTCCCATCCGGGATGGCTGCTGAGAAATGCCCCGATGACGTCATCCGAGAGCTTCTCGCGCGTGCTCATCTCGCCCGCTCCTCGGGCCCACTCTAGCAGGTCCGGAACTGTCCGGCCCGGCTGCTGTCGGTCGTTGCCATGCATTATGCTCTCGTGAGCCCGATGGCCCAGCTGGTCGCCTGCCCCTTCTGCCGTCAGCTCTTCGAGCCGGGCGAAGCTTCGGCCTGCCCCGACTGCGGCCTCGACCTCAAGGATCTCGGCAAGCTCCCGCCCTCGTACGAAGCCGCGCTCGAGTACCCCGAGGAGCCGCTCCCGCCCCACATGGAGACGCTCCCGTGGACGTACTCGGGCCGCAACCGCGCGCTCCTCCTGGTCTTGGCGGTCGCGGGGCTGGCGCTCTTCTTCGCGCCCTGGGTGCACGAGTCGGCGCCCGAGCTCCGGGTGCTCTCCGGCTTCGGCCTGGCGCGGCTCACGGGCTTCTTCTGGGCACCGGCGGTCGCATGGTTCGTGCTCTTCCCGCTCGTTCTAACGCGCCGCTCCATCTACAAGATGCGGGGCGCGCGCGTGGCGGTCGCGTTCCTGGCAGGCATGGCGCTGGTGACGGTCGGCGTACTGCTCGCGCACCCCCCGAGGGCTGCTGCCTCCGCCCCGTGCACATCGAGTGGGAATGGGGGATCTACGCCGCCGGCGCGGTCGCGCTGCTGGCGCTCCTCGCGGCCTTCGGCTTCGGCGGCCGCCTCGACGACATCCCCACCCGGCAATCCCGGCATGGCGACGAGACGCTGCACTGAGCGCCGATCCATCGCGCGCGCCGTCGATACCGCAAGTCGACAGACGACCACCTCTGGCGTACGATCTCTCTGCCCGCGTTCTCCGCAACGATTTCACCCCGAGGTGCGCCATGGGCGAGAACCACGGACGCCGAGTCTCGGTCGAGCCTCCGGCCGCACGATCGAAGACTTGCGGCCCTGCGCCATCGATCCGCGACGACGACCGGTCGACTCGTTCTTCGAGGTGCCCGCGGCCGTTCTCTGCGCGACCTGCGGCCAGGCCGATTGCCCGGGGTGCACGGCCGCGAGCGAGACGCGAGTCGGGCGTGGTGGCCATCGTCCCCTGGGAGCGCAGCGGCGCCCTGTGGACGCGCCTCTGGGCCACGGCCAAGGCGACGACGCTGGGCGCCGAGGCGTTCTTCGCCGTGCTGCCCGACGGGGAGATCCCGCCCGCGATGCGCTTCGCCGTGCTCGCCGAGCTGCTCGCGGTGCTCTCCATGGCGATGACTCCTCGTCCCGCTCGCCGCGCTGGTGCTGCCCAACCTCGCCCTCGAGGTCCTGCAGAGCCCCGCCGCGCGCGCGAGCGCGCTGCGCTGGTTCGGCCTCGGCGTCCCCGCGCTCGCCCTCTGGATGGTCGTTCGCCCACGTCACGCACGGCGCCGCGCTCGACGCCGGCGCGCGCCGCCAGGGCGCCCGCCCGGCGCGCCGGCGCGCGGTGCGCTTCGGCCTCTACGCCTGCGGTTGGGACCTGATGTGCGGGCCCCTCGGCGCGCTGGTCGATGCTGGTGACCCGTGGCGTCCGCGACGCCGTCTCGCTCGCCGAGGTGGCGATGCGCGTGCCCGGCCGCGCGTCGACGGCGCTGCTCGACCGGCGTCTACCAGCTCGCGCCCGACCGCGCGGCGCGCGCACGACGCGCCGGCACGCGCGGGCTGGGTCGCCGCGCTGGCGTCGGCGCGCTCGTCGCGGTCGCCAGGCGGCTGATCGTCCTGCTGAGTTCCGGTCGCCTGCGAGCCCGCGTGAATTAACGTCAGCGCATCGTCCGGGCGACGGGCACAGGGCTCGCGAACAGCGCTTGCCGGCAGGGAGCGACCCGGGGCGGCGCACGGGCGTGAGCTCGCCCTGGGGCGTGATGTCGAACAGATCGAGCAGGTCCGGGTCGTGCTCGCGCAGGTGCTGCTTCGCGCAGCGTCGCGAGCGATCGTCCTTGATCTTCGCGTCGGTGCGCATGTGGAGCAGCATCTGCTTGATCGATCCGGCCTCGATCTCCACCGGCCGGTCCACCGACTTCATCTCTGGCGACGCCAGACGACGACCCAGCGATTGCCGTCGTTGACCGGCTCGGGGCCGATCTGGGTGTCCTTCAGCTTGGCGACGGCGTCGAGGACGGCGCGCTCACCTTCGATGCCCGGCTCGGGGGTGGTGCCGTCGGGGGAGACGAAGCCGAGGTTGCCGCCGCGCATCGGCGGTGACCGGGTCGATGGACTTCGCCCGGGCCAGCTCACCCCAGTGCTTGGGAGAGGGATCCTTGTGCAGCTCCGTCGCAGATCGCCTTGGCCTCCTCGCCTTCTGCGTGGCGATCAGCCAGAGCCCGAGGCGCTCGGGTGAGTGGAACTTGGCGGCGTTCTCGTCGTAGTAGGCCTTGATCTCGGCTCGTCGTCGACGTGCGTCGAGCTGGCGACCTCGGCCTTCAAGCTGGCGAGACATACGCGTTGCGCAGGACGGCCGCGCGTGCGCTCCTGCACGTCTTCGCGCTCGGCGAGCCGCGCTCGGCGCCGCCCTGGGCGAGGAGCGCCTCGCGCACCAGCACGCGCTCGAGGAAGTTCCGCTTGATCTCGGTGGGCGTGGCGCCGAACGTGCGGAGCTGGAACGGCGGGACCATGGCCAGGCGGCGCTCGAGCATCGGCGGCGGTGATGGTCACCGCGCCGACTCTGGCGACGACCGGCGAGGCGTCGGCGCCGAGCGCGCGGCCCTCGCGCGGGCGCGACGGTGGCGAGGAGCCGCAAGGCCGGCGGCGAGGAGCCGCGGCGCGGCCGGCGGAGGATGAAGGCAGATCCCATCGGGCGAGGGTGTTAGCCCCGGGCGGCGGCGCGGGTCAAGCGGCGCCGCGGTCTGCGTGCTGCGGAGCCCCGGCCGCGCGGCTTCGCCTCGCGGCGGGCAGCACCCCCGCCCGCCGCAGCGCGCGCGCGTCGAGCCCCACGAAAGCGTAGGCGTCGGGCGGGGAAGTCGTACGCCTGGTGGATGCGCCGGATACCCTCGATGATCTCGGGCGTCGCCTCGACCGGGCGCGGCCGTGGCGCACGCCTTCGGCGGATGGCCGCGAGCGGCTCGCCCAGCGCGAGCAGCTCCTGCACCCGGGCGAGCACGTCGATGGGCTTGAGCTGCCGCTTTCCGCCGCGGGCCGCGCCCCTTGGCCAGCTCGTCGAGGAGGCGGCGTCGCCGGCGCTCGGTGCGCCCGTCGGGCGCGCCGGCGCCCTGCTCGCCGAGGAGGCTGTTGAACAGGCGCGCCGCCCGCCGCTTCTCCACGGCCCCGGGCTGGCGCGGCGGTTGGGGGTCCTTCTTCACCGCGGGCGCGGTCTGGCGCTTGCGGAGTCACGGGCGGCGGCGATCATTGCACGGCCGGCGCGGAGCGTCCCAGAAAGCCGGGTTTCGGAGCTCGGCCGATAGCGTCGCGCCGGCGCGCAGTTTCGCGCGGGCTCGCCTCGACCTCGCGGGTCCGCGCGGGGGCCTGGGTCGTCATGGCAGTCGAGGAGCGCGCTGCGTGGCGCGGGAGATCTCGTCGACGGCGCGATCGAAGCGCGCCTGGTTGGCCCGCGAGGGCGCGCGGGTCCCGCTCACCTTGCGCACGTACTGGAGCGCGGCCGCCCGCATCTCGGCCTCGGTCGCCGGGGGCTGGAAGTTGAAGAGCACCCGGATGTTGCGGCACATGCCGCGAGGTTACACCGTGGCTTCGACGGCGCCGCGGGCCGCCTTGCGGCTGCTGCCGCGCCGCGCCTTGCGCTTCCGGGCGCGCTGCGAGTAGCCCCAGCCCACCAGCAGCGAGGCCGCCAGGCGGCGAGAAGGCCATCATGCTGGTCACCCCCGGGTGGCCGAGCAGCCAGTCGTACGTGCCGCGCATGTAACGGGTCGATGCCGTCGGCGTAGAAGAGCCGCCACGAAGATGGCGACCGCGATCACGCCGGAGATCGCGTTGAGGATGAGGAAATAGCCCCAGCGCAGGACGCCGCGAGGGTGGGCGCCGGCGGGGTTGACCTCGTGCGAAACGGCCTCGGATTCCATGAGCGCGCGCAGTATAGGGAAGCGCCGCCGCGCCCGCCAGGAATGCCTAGGCTCCACCCTCCAGGATCCACACGTGGCAGTCGAGCCAGTCTCCCCCGACGGGCGTGAGCGCCAGGTCCAGCTCCGGCGCGAGGCCGGGCGGGAGGTCGATCCCGGGCTCGATCCACCCGTTCGCCGGCGACAGCTCCAGGCGGCCCACCAGCCGTCCATCGACCCGTACCTCGACCGCGCCCGCGTGCCCCACCGTCGTGCGCACCACCAGCCGGCCGTGCCCACGTGGGGCCCGCACCCGGGCCGTCTCGGTCTGCCCCGCAGGGATCACGCGTCCAGCGTCGAAGAGATCCCGCCGCGGGTCGCGCGGGTCGCCGAGCACGCGGAAATCGACGAAGCCCATGGCGGGGTGCGGGAACGTGTAGCGGTGCTCTCGCTCGCTGAGCAGGTCCGCGACGTCGAGCTCGTCGACGACATGCTCGCCGGGGCGGACCGCGCGGGGCTTGCCGCTCCTGTCGAGCGCCCTCCAATCGGCCCGATAGATCACCTTCTCGGCGCCGCCGCAGATGACGTTGCCGTAGACGGGGACCTCGTCGATGCGCTGGCCGAAGAGCGTTGGAAGATCCCCCCACCACGACGGGTAGAGCGCCATCAGGTCTGGGCGCTCGCTCGGCGGCATGCGCTCGATGAGCTCGAGCGAGGCACCGAGGCCGTGCACGGCCGCACGGGCGAAGGGGAGGTCGTGGTAGCCGCCGAGCCCGATGAGATCGAGGCCGGGCCGATCCGAGGCGTACATGAGCGCGCCCGCGTCGCCGACGAGGACCCTCCGCGGGCGGAGCTGGGCCAGGCGACGGCCGGCGACGACGTGCTGATCGCGGATGTTCCGGCTCGCGCGACCGAAGAACCAGATCTGATCCCGCATCTGCGGGAGCTGGTGCTGGGCGTAGAGCGCCGCGATGGCGGCCGCGACGGCGGTGCGGGCGGCCGCGACGGCGCGCTCGGCGCGACCGAGGAACGTGGCGAGCGCGGCGCTGTAGACCCGGCTCGTCAGCACGCCGAGACCGAGCGCGAAGAGCACGAAGACCCACGCGACCGCGGACATGGTGTAGCGCTCGTTCTGCCAGCGCACCTGGCGGTTCTCCGCGACCAGCGCCAGCCAGCCGAGCGCGCTCACCCAGAGCAGGATCGCCGCCGAGCGCGTGCGTTTGCAAAGGAGCGGCACGAGCCCCACCACGGGCACGAGCCAGCCCCACGGCGAGCGATCGGTGAAGTGGTGCTCCGTGTTCCGGAAGATCACGTACTTGAACAGGAAGCCGTACTCCGCCCACTTGTCGTGCGCCGGCATGTACGGGTCGTTGATGCCCAGCTTCGCGATCGCACCGTTGGCCGCCCACTCGCCCGTGAAGAACCGGTTGGCGACCGCCTGGGCCACGAGGGCGACCGCGCCGGGCAGGCCAATTCGCGTCAGGGTGGCTACGCCCGCCCGGAGGCCGCTCGTGCGCCGCACCGCCGCCGCGGCGAGCACGCCCAGCGCCGCGACGCACACCACGGACTCCGGCCTCGTGGCGAAGAGCAGCGCGCCCGCCGCGCCCGCGAGCCACCCGCGGAGCGGCACGGAGGCGTTCTCTTTCTCGGCGGCATCGACCACGCCGAGCGCGGCCGTCAACGCGAGGGCCCACATCCCGAGGTGGAACGCGTTCTCCATACCGCTGAAGAGCGACCAGTCGAGTGCCCCGAGCGAGAGGACGGCCGGCGGGATCAGGTACTTGGCCCAGCGGCCCAGCGGCTCGGCGAGGCGGGCGACGCCGAGGAAGAATCCGAACGTGGAGAGGCATGCGACGATCGCCGCCCACACCATGATCGACATCCCGCGAAAGCCGGCGAGGTAGCCCGCCGCTAGCACGAACGGATACGTGAGGCTGGTGTTCCCACTGGAGAAGCCGTTCCCCTCCGACCACTGGAAGGGATAGCCGCGGGCGGTAGCGCGCGCGTAATCGAAATGGATGAACACATCGTCCAGCGGCGCCGACCAGTCCCCGTGGGTCTGCCGGAGGAGCGACCCGTAGAAGACGAGCGCGGCGTAAAGGACGCACCCGCCGGCGAAGATGGGGAAGAGCACCCGGTCGACGCGCGGCCAGACGCCTGCGACGCGATCGATGCAATCGGGACGCGCCTCGCGCCGCTCGAGATCGCCGGGACGCCGCACGGGGCGGGTCTAACACAGGCCATCCCGTGGAGGCCCGTTCATCGGTGCAGAACGCGCTCGGGGCTGCCCGGCGGCCATTCGTTCACCGTGGGGCGCTTCTCAGCGCCCGGATCGCCCGAATCGCCAGAATCGGCGCGTTGACCCCCAGGCGAGCGGCCGGTAGAAGAGTACGTCGAAGCGCAGAGCGTCAAGGCGGCGCGCGCGCGGAACCGGACGCCGCACATGCGATGGTACGTCGAGATCTCCCCGATGGGGACCAAGGCCGGTGAGGAGCTGACCCTCTGCGTCGAGGCGCCTCAATGGCAACCTGCCCTCCAGAAGGCGCGCGCCCTCCGCGGTGACAGCAGCGCGCTCAGCAACTTCTCGATCGAGCTGCTCGACGACGGGTACCGCGCGATCGATCCGATGGCGCGCCTTCGCTACATCGTGAAGCGCGCGCCCGACAACGCGCCGCTGACCAACGCGAACGGCATGGCGGGATCCCCTTCCCAGCCGCCCAAGCCGGTGACGGTGCCGCCCGCCGCGGCCAAGCCGGCCCCCGAGCCGCCCGCCGCGGCCAAGGCGCCGGAGCCGGCCAAGCCTGCGCCCGAGCCCGCCAAGCCCAGCCCGGAGCCGGCCAAACCCGCCACCGCGCCCGCTGCGTCCGAGCCGAAGAACAAAGAGCAGGCACCCAGCAAAGCGCCGGAGCCTGCTTCGGCCGCGAAGAGCGCCCCGGCTCCGGCGGCGCAGGCCGAGCCGACGCAGCCGAAGCCCCGCGCACGCGACGGCCTTCCCAGCTTCGTCGTCATCGGCAACCGGGAGGACAACCCCAGCGAGGCTCGCCACTCACGTACCGCGAGTACGTGTACGCCGTGGCGCAAGGGACGTCGGAAGACGACGCGCAGCGCCTGCTCGCCGAGCGCTTCATGCACGTGCACGCGACGCTGGATCCGACGCGCTCCGGCAAGCTCGTGCGCCTCGCGGTCTTCGATCACATCTTCCAGGGCCGCCCGCAGCGCCGCCCGCTCGTCACGCTGACGTGGAAGGACTGGAACGACGAAGAGCCCGAGCTGCACTTCCCTCAGCGCGAAGCGCAGGGTGAGACCCCGACGCCGATGGTGTCGAAGTCGGGCTCCGCGCCCGCCTCGGCTCCTCCCCCCGCGCCTGCCCCGGCCACCGCCCCCGCGGCCCCCGCCGCAACCAAGAAGCCGGAGCCGCAGCCCGCCGCCAGCGCCTCGCCCGCTCCCACGCAGAGCGCCTCAAAGCCTCGGGCCGAGCCCGAGCCGCCCATCGCCGCACTGCGCGAGCCCGCTCCGAGCGCACCGCAGCCCCCCGCCGCAGCGCCTCCCGAGCCAGCGGTCGTCGCACCCGCGGCACCTGCCGCAGCAGCCCCCCCGCGCTCCGTTCGCCCCGAGCCCCCCGAGCCCGCCCCCAAGGCGGTCTCCCCCGAGCCCGAGCGCAAAGAGCCGCCCAAGCAAGAGCCGCCCAAGCAACAGTCGGCGCCCTCTCCTGCGGAGCCCGAGGCACGTCCGGTGGCGGCGTCAGCGCCCGCGGCAGCTCCTCAGGCGCCCGCGGCAGCTCCCAAAGCGCCCGCCGCAGCTCCCGAGGCACCCGCCGCCGCCTCCAAGGCGCCCGCGTCGGCTCCTCCGCCCGCGGCAGCTCAAGCACCCGCCGCCGCCTCCAAGGCGCCTGCGGCGGCTCCCGCGCCCGCGGCAGCTCCCCAGGCACCCGCCACCGCCTCCAAGGCACCCGCGTCGGCTCCCCCGCCCGCGCCTCGCTCCGCACCTCCACCTGCGCCGGTCGCCCGCGCCGCGGCTGCGTCGGTTCCCCCTCCGGAGCGGGTCTCCAAGCCGCCGATCTCCACCAAACGCTTCACCGGAGAAGAGCTCATCTCGGAGCTGCTTCGAGGCCTTCGGCGACCTGCACTTCGCGCACGACACGCTCGATGGCGCGGAGTTCGTCCTCAACTTGACCCTCGAGAAGCTCCCGAGCGAGGTCGGGCTGGTCTCGCTCTTCGACATGGGCAAGCGCGAGTTCGTGGTCGTCCGCCAGGCCGGCGGGGCCGCCTCGGTGCTGTGCGCCCGCCAGCCGGAGAGGGCGCCGCTCGCCCTGAGCGCGATGCGCAAGCGGCACGCGATCGTGATCTCCGACGCGGAGGGCGCGGCGCGCGCCATGGACGACCGCTGGCGCGCCATGGGCGTGGAGCTGAAGAGCCTCATCTGCGCCCCGATCGAGCTCTCCGGCCGCTACCTCGGCATCATCGAGGTGGCCAACCCGAACGACGGCCACGCCTTCAACGAGGGCGACGGGAACGCGCTGAGCTACATCGGCCAGCAGTTCGCCGAGTTCGTGGCCGCGCGCGGGGTGATCGTCGACGACGAGCAGATCCGCGGCGAGAACAACCCCCCCGCGGCCCCGGAGAAGTCCGGCACGGGGGCGAAGCCGGGCGCGGCGGCGAAGCCGAGCGCGACGGCGAAGCCAGGCATCGCGTCCGCGAAGTCGAGCCCCGGCGGGTCCAGCTCGGCCAAGAAGAAGGGGCGCTGAGCCAGCGAGGTCGTCGATGCCGCACTGGGCCCTGCGCGAGAAGCTGCTGTACTTCGCGCTGGTCCCCGCGATCGTGCTCGCCGTGCTCGTGCTGGGCGTGTACTCGCTCCGCACGACGGGCCAGATCGAGCGGGCCCGTCGGCAGACGGTCGTGGACGCCACCCTGACGCTCGCGGACGAGCGCGTCGACAGCCTCGACAAGCTGATCGTCGCCCAGGACAACGTCGTTGCCATGCACGCCGACCCGGCCAGCCTCTCGGCCATCCCGCGCCGCTGGCTGCCGACGGCCGCGCGCGAGACGCCGAGCGTGCGCGCGATCCTGGTGCTCGACATGGACCACGACGAGCACGAGGTCCTGAGCTTCGTCTCGCGCAGGCCTGGGCCCGAGGACGACGCGTTCCGCCGCGCCCTCGTCACGCGGCTCTTTCCGCAGATCAACCGCAGCGGATCGCGTCGACGAGCTCCGCCACCTGCACCACATGCTGGACGGGGAGAGCCTGCTCATCAGCTACTGGCAGCGCCAGCACGAGGGCCGGCGCTACCTCGTCGTGGCGTGGCACAACCTGCCGACCTTGGTCCACGACGTGATGCCGCGGCTCTACCGCGACATCGACCGCGGCCCGAGCCGCATGAACGTGGTCGACGAGGAGGGGCGCGTCGTCTACGGCCCCCCCATCAAGGGCGGTGAGTTCACCGTCGGCCGGCCCTTCCCCACCACGCTGTACAACTGGCGGCTGCAGATGGCGCTCGCCTCCGCCGAGCAGCTCGGGCCCGGACGCGGCCCAGCAGCGGGTGATGGAGGCGGGGATCGTCGGCTTCGCCGCGCTGGTCGCCATCGCCGGCGTCGTCATCGTGGTCATGGCCTCGGTGAAGGAGCGGCGCCTCGCGGCGCTCAAGAGCGACTTCGTGGCCAACGTCTCCCACGAGCTGAAGACGCCGCTCTCGCTCGTCCGGATGTTCGGCGAGATGCTCCTCTCCGGACCGCGTGGCCAGCGACGAGAAGCGCCGGCAGTACCTCGGGATCATCGTCGCCGAGAGCGAGCGGCTCACCGCGCTCATCGAGAACGTGCTCGACTTCGCCAAGGTCGAGCGCGGCAAGGCGGCGTACGAGTTCGCGCCCAGCCCGCTCGGCGACGTGGTGGCCCGCGCGGTGGACGTCTACCGTTACCGCGCCGAGCGCGAAGGGATGGAGGTGACGCCTGCGCGCCGAGGGGCCGCTCCCGCTCGCGTCGATCGACGCCCGCGCCGTCGAGCTGGCGGTGATCAACCTCCTCGACAACGCCCTCAAGTACGCCAAGGAGGGCGGCCGGGTCGACATGGACGTCACGCGCGACGGGCCGCTTCGTCGACGTGCGGGTCAGCGACCTCGGCCCGGGCATCGCGCCGCGAGGAGCAGGGGCGGATCTTCGAGCGCTTCGTGCGCGGGCGGCACGCCGCGGAGACGCGCGCGCGCGGGAGCGGCATCGGCCTCTCGCTGGTGAAGCACATCGCCGAGAGCCACGGCGGCCGCGTGCGGGTCGAAAGCCCGATCGCCGAAGGCGGCCGGGGCAGCGCCTTCACGCTCTCGATCCCCGCGATCGACGCCCGCGAGGCGGCCCCCTCCGCCCAACCCGAGGCGCGCCCCGCCGAGCCGATCGGCCCGGGGCCGCAGCCGGTCTCGCTGCCCCCCGCCCACCCCGACCCCCCGGCCCGGCCGGTCTAAATGGCCGAGCGCGATCCTGACACAACGATGGAACCCACGGGCGTGAGCCCGCGGACCGGAGCCTCGCGCGTGAGCGCGGGGACCATGACGTCAGGGGGCTGTGCCGCGGCCTCCGCGTGCTGACGCATGCGGCTCCGGTCCGCGGGCTCACGCCCGGGGTTCCATACGTTGCTCAGCGGCTCCTTGAACGAGGATCGTGCTCGTTGATTTAGAACTGGAAGTACACGAACGGCACCGCCGCCGTGCTCGCCGCCTCGTGCAAGAGGAGCGCGACCAGGAAGAGGGCGAGCCCCTGCGCGGGCGCCGGCATCTCGGTGAACGCCCGGCGCACGCGCTCGTAGGCCGCGCGCGGCGTGAAGTGCGACACGATGCCCGATCGCCAGGAGGGCGACCACGTAGGGCGGCAGGTTCGGGTGGAACGTCGTCCGCGTCCGGAGCTGCTTCAGCACCAGGACCGCCCGCGAGAACGTCGGCGCGCGGAAGAAGATCCACGCCAGGCAGACATAGTGGAACGTCAGCAGGGTCCCGACGACGCGCCCCAGCACGCCGCCCCACGCCGCGCGCGCGGCGGGGCCCCGCCGGCGCTCCCACGCGCGCGTGATCCCGAGCCCCAGCCCGTGCAGGAACCCCCAGAAGACGAAGGTCCACGACGCGCCGTGCCAGAGGCCGCCGAGGACCATGGTGAGCATCAGGTTCCGGTACGTCTTCCAGGCGGAGCCCCGGTTGCCCCCGAGCGGGATGTAGAGGTAGTCGCGCAGCCAGGTCGAGAGCGAGATGTGCCAGCGCCGCCAGAAGTCGGCGATGTTGGTCGCCTGGTACGGCGCGTCGAAGTTGAGCGGGAAGCGCACGCCGAGGAGCAGCGCCGACCCGATCGCGATGTCCGTGTACCCGGAGAAGTCGCAGTAGATCTGCACCGCGTAGCCGTACACGCCCGCGAGGACCTCGATCGCGGAGAAGCTCGCCGGCCGCTCGAAGACGCGGTCGACGAGGTTCGACGAGAGCTGGTCCGAGATGACGAGCTTCTTGATCAAGCCGAGGGCGATGAGGAAGAGCGCCTCGCCCCCCATCTCGCGCGTGAGCGAGGGCTTCCGCTCGAGCTGGGGCAGGAGGTCGCGTGGGCGGACGATGGGCCCCGCCACGAGGTGGGGGAAGAAGGCGACGAAGAGCAGGTACCGCAGGTAGCTCCGATGGGGCTGGAGCTCGCCGCGGTAGACGTCGATGACGTAGCTCATCGACTCGAACGTGAAGAACGAGATGCCGACCGGCGGGAGCAGCACCTTCAGCGCGTCGCCGGCGCCGGCGGGGGCGCCGTGGCCGCCCGTGAGGACCGCGGCGAGCAGGTGCCCGTTCTCGATGGCGAAGTTCCAGTACTTGAAGAAGCCCAGGAACCCGAGGTTGAGCGCGACCGTGATCGCGAGCATCGCGCGCCGCGCGCGGGGGCGCTGCTCGCGCGCGATCCGCGCGCGAGGAAGAAGTCGACCGTCGACGAGCCGAAGATGAGCGGCAGGTAGCGCCAGTTCCAGGACGCGTAGAAATAGTAGCTGAGGACCAGCAGGAAGACCGCGCGGGGGAGGCCGCCCGAAGCCGCGGCGGGGAGGCGCCGGAGCGCGGCGGGCAGCCGGATTCTCCCGCAGGGAGAGGGCCCACGAGCCGACGAACGCGAGGGCGAAGAAGGCGGCGTAGGAGAGGGTCGTGAAGAGCACGGGGGGGACGATTGTGGCAAAGGTCTGTGATCACGGCGGCCGGAGCGGCGCGCGGGGTGGGATCCCATCCGACGCGGCGTCACGAGGGCTCCGACCGTCCCTTCGTCACCGGCCTGAGTCTAGGCGCGTCTAGGGCGCGCTTGCGTGCCCGCCTGATAAAAAGCTTGGCCTGTGCGGGGCCCCGCATGTTGAACGTAGGCCGCCCTCGTGCCAAGGATAGAGCGATGTTCGGGCGCCTCTTGATCGGCATTGTGAAGGGCCTCATCCTCGGCGCGCTGATCGGCTACGGGCTGGTCAGGCTGGGCCTGGGCATCCCCGGCGCCCTCTGGGCGTATCCCGCCGCGGCGCTGACCGGCGTGCTGGTCGGCCTCATCGCGGGCAAGCCCATTTGGGCCAAGGACGCCAAGATCGAGGCCGGCACGAAGGCGGTCGTCGGCGCGCTCCTGGCCCTCGGCCTCATGGCCGCCGCGCGGACCTGGCTGCTCTTCCCGCTGCCCTTCTCCCTCGGCCCGCTGGCGCCCGAGAACGCCACGGTAGGCGGCTTCGCCATGAGCTCGCTCGCGGCGATCGCCGCGCTGCTCGGCGGCTTCTACGAGGCCGACAACGACTCCTCCGGCGAGGAGGCCGAACCGAAGGCGGCGAGCGAGCGCGCCGAGAAGAAGGGGCCGCAGCGCATCGCTCCGGCCGTGAAGAGCCAGGGCGAGGACGAAGAGGAGCTCGAGATCGAGTCCGACCGGAAGCGCTCGAAGAAGTAGCCGCCGTGCCGCTCGCGCGGATCCTCCTCTACGTGGGCACCGCCGGCGCCCTCGCACTCATCGGGCGCTCGGTCATCCTGGGCCCCATTCCGCTCACCGTCGCGCTCGTGGCCCTCGCCGCGTACGTCGCGCTCCTCGGCAGCGGCGTGGCCTTCCTCCGGCTCGGCATGTTCGTGGACGTGGTGTGGCGCGGGCCCCGCGAGGCGCGGGGCGTGGCGCTCACCTTCGACGACGGCCCCAGCCCCGAGCACACCCCCCGGGTGCTCGCCCTCCTCGCCGCCGCCGGGGTGAAGGCGACCTTCTTCGTGATCGGGCGCAAGGCGGCGGCGCACCCCGAGCTCGTGCGCGAGATCGCCGCCGCGGGGCACGCCATCGGCGTCCACGGCCACACGCACGATCGCTTCCTCACGCTGCGCTCGCCGGACACGGCGGGCGACGACATCGCGGAGGCCATCGCCACCGTCGAGGCCATCACCGGCGCGCGCCCGACGCTGTTCCGCCCGCCGGTCGGCCTCACGAGCCCGCGCCTCTCGCGCGCCCTGTCCTGGTTCAACCTCGTCGTCGTGGGCTGGTCGGTGCGAGGGCTCGACGGCTGGGAGGGCGCGCGGGCGGAGCGCGTCGCGGCCCGCGTCGTCCCGCGCCTCCGGGACGGCGCCATCGTGCTCCTGCACGACGCCGCGGAGCGCGACGACTTCCTCCCGGCGAGCCTCGAGGCGCTCCCGCGCATCCTCGAGGCGATGCGCAACAAGGACCTCTCGGGCGTGCGGCTCGACGCCTGGATCGCGCCGCCTACCTCGCCTCTCGAAGCGCCTGACGGACCGCCCGCCTGAAGTGCGAGAGCGGCTGCGCGCCGCTGATCCGGTAGGCCTTGATCAGCCCCGTGCGCGGGTCCGCCTGCGCGCTCGCCGCCGCGATCGCGAAGCCGGGCGTCGCGCCGAGCCCCGCACCCTCGGCGATCTTCACGTCGGCCTCGATCGAGGCGCCGTGCGCCTCCTGGTCGAGCGCGGCGCGGAACCGGCCCATGTCGAGCCCGATCGCGGCGGCGTACTGCTCGACCGCGGCGCGCCCCTGCCCGTCGCCGCCCTGATTCTCCAGGAGCAGGTCGTGCATCTTCCAGAACCCGTCCACCCCCTTCTGTGCGAAGGCCTCCATCACCGCCTCGGCGGCGAGCGTGGCGTGCCGATGGAACGAGAGCGGGTGGTTGTGCCAGACGATGCGCACCTTGCCCGGGAACTCGGCCGGGAATCGCGCAGCGTGGGCTCCACGCGCTTGCAGAACGGGCACTCGAGGTCGCTCCAGATCTGCACGATCACCTTCGCGTCCGCCGCCCCGCGCTGCGGCGCCGCCGCGGGGGGCGCCGGGACGTCCACCGTCTCGATCGGCGCGGAGTGGGCGCCCTGCTGGAGCGCCTCGTACACCTTCCCCGGCGGAGCACCGCGCGCCATCGCCGCCCGCGCGGCGGCGAGCTGCTCGTCGACGACCGGCGCGAACCCCTCGAGCGGCTGCGCGCCGACGAGCTTGTGACCGTTGACGAAGAACGTCGGCGTCCCGGTCACCGCGAGGTCCTCGGCCAGCTCGGCGTCCTCGAGCAGCTCGGCGCGGTGCGCGCCCGCCCGCGCGGCGCGCAGCGCCCGCTTCACGTCGAGCCCCGCGTCGCGGGCGACCTGCTCCAGGGCCTCGTCATCGAGGCGCCCTTCCCGCCCGAGGAGCAGGTCGTGCACCTTCCAGAAGCCCGCGTCGCCGTGCTGGGCCCGTGCCTCGAACGCGAGCTCGGCCGCGAGCTCGGCGTGATCGTGGAACGAGAGGGGCATGTTCTTGAAGACCACGCGGACGTCCGCGCCGTACCGCGCCGTCACTTCCCGGAGCGACTCCTCCGCCTGGGCGCAGTACGGGCACTGCAGGTCGGCGAACTCGACGATGGTCACGGGCGCGCCCGGCTGCCCCCGGACCGGCGACGTGCCCACCGGGACGCGGTACAGATCGGCGCCGCTCACCGAGAGCGCGGGCGCCGAGGGCGCGGGCGCCGGAGGTGCGACCACGTCGACCGCCCTGCCCTGTCCGCCGCCCACGGCGAGCGGCGCGGCCGGAACCTCGTACGGCGCCGGCGGCGCGACCCTGGGCGGCGCCTTTGGAGGAGGGGCCGCGCAGGCAGCGATGGCGATGCCGAGCCCGACGGGGAGAAGCAGGCGGACCACGGGGACGTGGTAGCAGACGGACGGCAGGGCGGGGCGCCAAACTGTGCCCCGCGCGGAAGAGCCCGGCGGCTCGCGCGCGGGGTGCCGGGCGGCGCGCGACGGTCTAAGGTCGGGCCAGCCATGAGCACCTGGGCGGAGCGGATCGACCTCGACGACGTCTCGCGCGTGCTGCGCGCCTCCCTCGCCGGGGGCCTCGTCGGCCCGGACACGCGGGCCGTCGTCTTCCACGATCTCGCGCGCGTGCGGGCGCGCATCGCCGAGCTCGTCGAGCGCTTTCCCCCGTCGGCGCTGCACGCCGTCGCCGTGAAGGCCAACCCGCTCGTCGCGCTGCTCCGCGTCGCCGTCGAGGGCGGCGCGGGCCTCGAGGCCGCGTCCATCGAGGAGATCCACCTCGCGCTCGCGGCCGGCTGCCCGCCGTCCCGCGTGGTCTTCGACTCACCCGCCAAGACCGAGGAGGAGCTCGCCGACGCGCTCGCGCGCGGCGTCCACGTCAACGCCGACAACTACGCCGAGCTCGACCGGATCGCCCGGATCCGCGCCGGCGTCGGCTCGTCGAGCGAGGTCGGGCTGCGGGTGAACCCCCTCGTCGGCGCCGGCGCCATCGCAATCACGAGCGTCGCCGCCCGGTCGTCCAAGTTCGGCGTGCCCATCGACGACGGCGCGCTCCTCGGCGCGTACGCCCGCTTCCCGTGGCTCACGGGGCTCCACTCGCACGTCGGCTCCCAGGGCTCTACGCTAGAGATGCTGGTGACCGCCGCGCGCAAGGTCGAGGCGCTGCTCCACGAGCTGAACCGCCGCGCGGGCCGCGCGCAGGTGACGACGCTCGACGTCGGGGGCGGCCTGCCCGTCGCGTACCGCGACGAGGAGCGCCCGTTCTCGCTCGGCGAGTACGTCGACGCGCTCCGGGCGGCGACGCCGTCGATCTTCGAGCCGCCGATCCGGCTCGTGACGGAGATGGGGCGGGCCATCCACGCGACGGCCGGGTGGGCGGCGAGCCGCGTGGAGTACGTGAAGAAGGTCGGGGACGAGGACACCGCCGTGATCCACCTCGGCGCCGACTTCTTCGTCCGGTGGGTGTACCAGCCTCGGGACTGGCACCACGACATCGCGGTCTTCGACGCCGGAGGCAACGCGAAGCGCGGCGCCCTCGTTCCCTGGACCATCGTCGGGCCCCTCTGCTTCGGCGGCGACGTGCTCCAGCGCGGCGCGATGCTGCCCAGCATCGAGCCGGGCGACTTCGTGATCCTGCGCGACGTCGGCGCGTACACCCTGGGCGCGTGGTCGCGCCACTGCAGCCGGGGCTTGCCGCGCGTGCTCGGGTACGAGGGCGAGAGGCTCCGGGTGCTCTTCGCGGGAGAGACGCCGGCCGACGTCGTGTCCTTCTGGAGCCCGCCTCCGGCCTGAGTCACCCGCCCGCGCGCTGGATCCTCGCCAGCACCGCGCGCGCCGTGGCGCTCAGCCCCTCGGGATCGAGCGCCGCCTCCATCTCGCGCAGCTCGGAGGCCAGCTCGAACGCCTCCACCCTGCCGGCCTCGTCGAGGTCGTACCACGCCGGGTGCGCGAGGACGCGCCCGTGCGGATCGCGGGCCCGAAAGGCGCCTGCCGCCTGCTCGACCAGGATCTCCCTGTCCTTGCCGGGATCGCCCATCACCGGAGCTCCGCCTGGAGGTCGACGCGCCGCTTCGAAAGGCACTCCGCGAGCAGCTTGCGGGCGCGCGTGAAGTTCTGGAGGAACGTGTTGAGGCGCATGCCGAGCCGCTCCGCGAGCGCCTCGTCGGGCTCCGCGCCCCCGCCCGCGAGGCGCGCCGCGAGCGCCTCGGCCGGCTTGCCGGGGAGGCGGCCGCGACACTCCTCGATGATGCGACGGAGGAACGGGTCGGGCCCGTCGCGTAGCGAAGGCGCATCGGCGGCCGCGGCGTCCTCGAGCGCGGCGTCGTCGGTGGGCGCGACGCGGGCGCGGCGCACCTCGTCCACCGCGAGGTTCCTCGCGATGCGGAGCGCGAGGCGGAGCAGGCTGTTGGGGCGGCCGTCGGGCGCGTGGCGGGGCACGACCTGCCACGTGCGGAGCAGCGCCTCCTGGATCACCGCCTCGGTGTCGACGCGCGCGGCGAAGGGCCGCAGACTCTGCCGGAGGCAGGCCTCCGCCCCGGCGAGCCAGCGCCCGAAGGCGCCGGCGTCGCCGGCCGCGATCGCGGGGAAGTGGACGTCGAGATCCGTCATCAGCGGCGGAGGAGAGCGTAGAGGCCCCACGCGGCGAGCGCGAGGAGCACGAGGAAGAAGAGCCACCCCAGGAAGCGGCTCGTGCTCTTGCGCTTCGCGGGCAGGGGCGCGGGCGCGGTGACGCCGAGGGCGGATGCGCTGGGATACGATCCCGTGCTCGCGGAGAGCGGGGCCTCCCCCTTGTTCGCCGCGGCCTTCCCTCTCAGGATCCCGAGTCGACTCTTCTTGGGGGCTCGCTCTTCCGCCAGCGCGCCGACCCACGGTGCCGCGGACTGGGAGGAGAGGGCAGCTTCGAGGCTCCCGCCCGCGGCGAGACTGCCGAAGGCCATCCCGCCCATCGGCGCCGCCAGCGCCGATGGCGCGCGAAGGCCCAGGCCCTCCGCCGACATCCCGAAGGGCAGCTCGTGCGGCATCCGCTCCCGGCGCAGCGGATCGTTCGGGCCCACGGCCCGCTCCTCCGAGACGGCGACCCACGAGGTGAGCCGCGTGGCGATCTGGAAATCGATCCCGATCCGCTCCACCGCCGCGTCGATCTCCCGCCTGTCCCCGCCGGCCGCGAGCCTGGTCTCGAGGTCTTCCACCGCCTCCCGACCGAAGAGCGCGACCACCGCCCCGCTCCCCTGCCCCTGCCCGACCGGGTCCACCCGGAGCCGCTGCTCCCACGTCCCCTCGAGCGTCCGCCCCCGCACCAGGATCTCGCCGCCATCGGGCCGGAGCGCGAGCGAGACGAGCGCGGGCGCGCCGGCGAAGAGATCGGGGAGCCGCGCCGGCGCGTGCTCGACGAGGGCCGAGCCGGAGATGGCGAGGTCGACGAGGATCGGCGCCGTCGTGCGCGCGAGGAGGCGCGACGCGGCGCGCTCCGGGTCCTCGCCCAGCCCGACGATGACCTCGACCCCGTGCCCGGCGCGCGCCGCCGGCCCGGTGAGCGAGCGGTTCACCGCCGAGCCGACGCCGACGGTGTGCAGGCGGGAGGACGCGGGCAGCCGCTCGCAGATCGCCCCCACCACCTGGGACTCGAAGCCGATCTGCCCGTCGGTGATCACCACCACCTGCCGCTGCGCGTCGCCGCGCACGCCGGCGAGCGCCTCCAGGATCCCCGAGCGCATCTCGGTGCCGCCCGAGGCGCGGAGCGCGCGCAGCCAGGCGATCGCCTCGCGCCGCGCCGCCGCGGACGCGGCGACGGGCGAGCTCTTCCACCGCCGCGGCGAGTCCCCGAACTCGATGAGCTCGAGCCTGTCCCCGTCGCGCAGCGTCTCGATGAGCGCCGAGGTCACGCGGACGGCCTGCGCCAGCGGCTCGCCCGACATGGATCCGCTCGTGTCGAGGAGCACGATGAGATCGCGCGGGACGGCCTTCACGCCCGCCTCGACGGAGGGCGGCACCACCGTGAGCAGCCCGTGGGCGTACGCGGAGGGCGCGCGCCCGGCGTTCGCGCGGCCGGCGTCCAGCGCGAGGCCGACCCGGGGCGCGGCGACGGGCCAGCGCACCACCACGTCACGGTCGAGGCGCGCGCCCGCGGCCTCGCGCGGCGAGACACGCCGGAGGCCGCCGGCGTCGGAGGCCTCGATCGCGTGCGAGGGCGACTCGGGCCGCGCGCCGCGGGCGAGGGCGTCGCGGATGGTGCACGCGATCGTGAAGCGCGCGGCGAGGGGGCCGTCGCTCACGTCCTGCGCTACACGGTCCGCGTCGGGCACGCGGCCCGGCTCGCCGAGGTAGCGGGGCGCCACGACCGTCGGGAAGCGCCACTCCCACGCCCCCTCGTCGAGCCAGCGGAGGCGCTGGTCGATCGACACCTCGACCGTCACCTCCTCGCCGGGCGGGATGTTGCCGATCTCCTGCGTGAACAGGCTCGACCTGTCCTGCTCCAGGAGCGCGGCGCTCCGCCCGTCGACGAGCGCCTGCTCGTAGCGCTCGCGCGCCGCCCGCCTGCCGTCCACCTGGCCCACCGTGCGGCGCCCGCCGACCGAGAACGCGAAGCCGCTCACCGCCCCGTCGGCCGGCAGCGGCAGGCTGTACGTGACGGCGAGGGGCTCGGCGTGGGGGTTCTTGAACCGCTGCTCGACGGTGACGCGCGCGATCCCGCCCGACGCGTCGGCCGCGACGGCGGTGCCGGTGAGGGGCAGCGCGCGCCCGCTCGTGGAGACCATCCGGCCCCCGCTCGGGGCCGGCGCGGGCGACGGGGTGGGGATCTGGGGCGAGAGCGAGGGGACGTGCATCATGTGAGGTGCCTCCGTGGTGGCCGTTTCGACCGACCAACGGGCGCCCCTCGCGGCTTGTGACAGGAAAATGAGGGCGGTGCCGGTCAGCCCCCGTCGCCGCTCCCGCCCCCCGACTGCGGCCCCTGCATCCGCGCCTTCTTCTCGCGCTCCTTGGCCTGGGCGCGCAGCACCTGGTTCACGTTGATGTTCTTCACGACGTCGTACTCGGGCACGAACGCCTTGGCCGTGTGCACCGGCTGCGGGGGGTGGAGCGCCGCCTCCCGCTCCAGCCGCCGCTCCTCGGCCGACTTGACGACCAGCGCGTAGCCGCCGTTGGTCGGGTCCTTCGTGATGAAGGGGCGGCCGTTCACCTCCGCGACGTGGAACTCGGTGCGGCGGTTCTCGAGCTGACCGGCGGCGACGTCGTTCGGGGCGATCGGGCGCGATTTGCCGAAGCCGACGGCGAGGAGGCGCGTGTTGTCGACGCCGTGGTCGACGAGCCAGTCGCACACCCGGAGCGCCCGCCGCGCCGACAGATCCATGTTGTGCTCGTCGCTGCCCTGGTTGTCGGTGTGCCCCTCCACGCGGACGAGCGTGACCTCGGGGTGCTCCGTGACGAACTGGAGCAGCGTCGCGAGCACCTTCTCGCTCTGGACGTTGCGGATGGTGTCCTTGTCGGTGTCGAAGACGATCCGCCCCTCGATGTAGATGCGGCTGTCGCCCTCCTTCGCCGACCAGGGGCGCTCGGGGTACCAGCGGGGGAGCGAGGCCTGCTCGTCGTTCCTCGGGACGGGGATCTGGGGGAGCTGGTTGCTCCCGCAGCCGACGGCGATCGGCGTGGCCGTGAGGGCAATGGCCGCCGCGGCGGCCGCGGTCCTGAGGGGAGGCGATTTCATCGGTGAAATAGCGTGCCGGACCTTGCCAGGGACTGCAAGTTCCCTGTTTCCGGTCACGCTGCAGGACAGGGCCCCCGCCCTGCGCTTCAGTTCACCGTGGAGGTGGGCAGGACCTCGTTCTTCGGGCGCTCGCTGCCCTTGGCGCGCTCCTTCTGCCGCTCCATCGCCGCGCGGACGAAGCGCGAGAAGAGCGGGTGCGGCGCGTGGGGGCGGCTCTTGAACTCGGGGTGGAACTGGCATCCCACGAAGTAGGGGTGATCGCGCAGCTCGACCATCTCCACCAGGCGCCCGTCCGGCGACGTCCCCGAGAGCACGAGGCCCTTCTGCGCCATCGCCTCGCGGTACTTGTTGGAGACCTCGTAGCGGTGGCGGTGCCGCTCGCTGACCTGCGTGGCGCTGTAGGCCTCCGCCGCGATCGACCCCTTCTCGAGCACGCAGGGGTAGGCGCCGAGGCGCATGGTGCCGCCCTTCTCGAGCACGCCCTTCTGGTCGGGCATCAGGTCGATCACGGGGAAGGCCGTGGTGCGGTCGGCCTCCACCGTGTTGGCGCCGGCCATGCCGCAGACGTGCCGCGCGAACTCGACGACGGCGAAGTGCATCCCGTAGCAGATGCCGAAGAAGGGGATCTTCGCCTCGCGGGCGTAGCGGATGGCCTCGATCTTCCCCTCCGTCCCGCGGTCCCCGAAGCCGCCGGGGACGAGGAGGGCGTCGACGCCGGAGAGGAGCGTCTCGGCCCCCTTGGCCTCGATCTGCTCGGCGTCGATGTACTCGAGGTCGACGCGGACGTCGTTGTGGAGGCCGCCGTGGACGAGCGCCTCGTGCAGCGACTTGTACGAGTCGCGGAGGTGCACGTACTTGCCGACCACGCCGATGCGCACGGCGCCGCGCGAGGGCTTCTTGAAGCGCTCGACGACGCGCTGCCAGTTGGCGAGGTCCGGCTGGCGGGCCCAGATGTTGAGCTGCTCCGTGAGCTTCTCGTCGATCCCCTCCGCGTGGAGGACGATGGGCAGCTCGTAGATGCACGCCACGTCCACCGCGGAGATCACGCTGTCCACCGCGACGTTCGAGAAGAGCGAGATCTTCTCCTTCATCCCGCGGGAGAGCGGCCTGTCGCAGCGGCAGAGCAGGATGTCGGGCTGGATGCCGATCTCGCGCATCTCCTTCACGGAGTGCTGCGTCGGCTTCGTCTTGAGCTCGCCCGCGCTGGCGATGAACGGGACCAGCGTGACGTGCACGCTCACCGCGTTCTGCGGCCCGGACTCGACCTTGAGCTGGCGGATGGCCTCGAGGAACGGGAGCGACTCGATGTCGCCGACGGTGCCGCCGATCTCCACGATCGCGATGTCCGAGCCCTCGGCCGCGGTGCGGACGCGCAGCTTGATCTCGTCGGTGACGTGGGGGATCACCTGCACCGTCGCGCCCAGGTACTCGCCGCGCCGCTCCTTCGAGATGACCGCCTCGTAGATCCGGCCGGTCGTGAAGTTGTTCTGGCGCGTCATCCGGGCGCTGGTGAAGCGCTCGTAGTGGCCGAGGTCGAGATCGGTCTCGGCGCCGTCGTCGGTCACGTAGACCTCGCCGTGCTGGTACGGCGACATCGTGCCCGGGTCGACGTTGATGTACGGGTCGAGCTTGATGTGGGTGACGCGCAATCCGCGCGCCTCCATCAACGCGCCGATCGAGGCGGCGCCCAGCCCCTTGCCGATCGACGAGACGACCCCACCCGTGACGAAGACGAACTTGGTCCGCTTGCTCATGGCCGCTCCGCGATCGTTGTGGGAAGGCCCCGGGGGCCTCGCCCGAACCGGTGATGGAGATCCGCGCGCCCGGCAAGTGAGGAGAGACGCCCCCTGAGGCCGACTTTCCCAGTCGTCCCCGTCCCGCCGCTCGCACTGCCGCACTCGTCCACCGAGGGCGGCTCGACTCTACATGGGCTCACGTCGAAAGAACCGCCTGGTTGCGTCGCGCATTCTAGGCGGTAGCCGCCTCGCGTCAACGCACATCACGTGCCAGAGTACGCGCCTCGCGGCAACCCGTGTTCAGGTCGCCCGCACGATTCGCCGTCCGCAATTCCCTTACAATCCCCCCGTGCCCCCCTTGCGCCTCGCCCTTGCGCTCGTGCTGGCGGCCGTGCCCCTGGCCTGCGGTGGTGCGTCCGGCCCCGGCTCGGTGGGCGCGGTGCTCGGGCGCGACAACGAGACGCGCGCGCTCTTCGTCCGCGAGGCGCCCACCGGCGACGCCGCCGAGAAGGCGGGCCTCCGGCCGGGCGACGAGATCGTGATGATCGACGGCCTGTACGTGAAGGACATGAGCGCCAAGGACGTGCGCGCCAAGCTCCGCGGCGAGGTCGGCACGCGCGTTCGGCTGACGGTGGTGCGCGGAGATGCGGTGCGCCACGTCGAGATCACGCGCGGAGCGCTGGGGGAACGTCACGCGGCCCCTCCGCGGGAAGAGCGGATCGTGGAGTAACCTCGCCCGGCTCTTGCCGCGCGGAGACACGGCCGAGCACGGCCCCCCGCGCCGAGGATCCCGGGGCGAGCGGGAAGAGTCGTCCTCCGAGGGCGAGAGATGTCCTTCCGAGGGAGGACGCTCTTCCTCCTCGTGAGGAGAGTCGCCTTTCGAAGGCGAAGGATCGTCGCCCGCCCGTTGGAGCGTCGCCCCGGCGGCAACGAGGATGCTCGCCGCGCACTTCCGGCTCGTCGCCCTCGACCGAGGATCCTTCCCGCGGCGGACGAGATCAGCACCCGCGCAGCGCAGCGCCGCCGCGGAACAGGAGTGCGTCGCCGCCCGAAGCTGGAGGTTCGTCCCCGAAGGGGGATGCTCGGTCCTTCCGGGGCCGAGATTCCTCTGCCTCCGGACCGGCGTCTCCGCAAGCGCCGGAGGGCTCGCCCCCGCTCGCCCGCGAGTCGCCTCCCGAGGGGAGCGATCCGCCTCCGAAGCGACGAGAGTCGTCCTGCGCGCGAGGCGATCGCTCTCACGAAGGGAGCGTGTCGTCTCCTCGCGGAGCAGCGCTGCCCGGGGAGGGGAAAGGATCTCGGCTCGACAAAAAGGAGTCGCCGTCGCGCAGGGACGAGTCTCCATCCGCGGGGGACGAGCCTCCGCTCTCGAAAGACGAACGTTCGCCCTCGGGGAACGCGTCTACTCGGCCCGAGGGAGACGCCTCGCACGCGGAGGACGAGCCGGCAGCGCGGGGGAAGAGGTCGTCGCCGTACGCAGACGAGCCCCCGCGACGAGGGGACAATCCTCCGCTGCGCGAGGAGGAGCATGGGCCCCGCAATCACGAGCGTGCCCCCGGCAAGGAGGAGCTCGCGCGACGAGGAGGCGACGCGTCACCGCGAAGGAACGAGCCTCCGGCTCCGGCGGACGATCCCCGCTCGCCGGGAGCCGAGCGCGCGTCGCCGTGGCCCGCGTGCACGTCGTGACGGCGAGGGTCTCCGTCGTTCGGGGACGAGCGTCCGTCGCATGGATCCGAGCGTCTTGTTCCACGGAACGGGACCGCCGAAAAAAGTGAAGCGCCTCGTCGATTGGGTGGTGTCCGTTTGGCTCGCCAAACGGACTTGTTTGTAGGCGGCAAGAAAATCGACCGAGTCGCCCGTAAACGACCCTTCGGGGCCGGCATACAGAAGTGAGAGGACACGCCGCCCGCGGGCGGCACGACCAAGGAGATCCGTCATGAAATACGTTCACGTTCCATCGATCCAGTTCCTGGTGGGCCCCGACAAGGAGTCCGCGGCGACGCGCTGCGCGCGCGGCGTCAAGGTCCAGAACCAGGCCCCCCAGAGCCCGCTCTACCAGCAACACTCGGACCTCAAGGCGGCGGCCGACGAGGTCGGAAAGGACACGGCGTCGCTCAAGGCGCTGCAGGACGCGTACACGACGGCGCACGCGGCGTTCGTGAAGGCCCGCACGGCGCTCGGCGCGGGCGTGCTCGCGTGGGACGGCGCGTACGACGTCTTCGTGAGCACGGGCGAGAAGTACGCGCTCACGGAGGACGACGTCGCCGGGCTCGGCGGCGTCGCGCGCGGCAAGACGATCAACCCGCTCGTCATGCCGCTGGGCGTCGACCTCGCGTTCGACGCGAAGCGCGACCGGCTGCGCATCCACGTGCAGCGGGCGCCCGGCATGCGCACCGTCGTGGTGCAGCTCAGCCCGGACCCGATCACGGCCAGCTCGTGGAAGGAGCTGGACGGCAACGGCGCCGTCCACTTCGTCCCGGACCCCGCGCCGGGCACCTGGTGGGCCCGCGCCGCGAGCCGCACGGCGAAGGGCACGAGCGACTTCACGACGCCGGTCTCGGTGCTCGTGAAGTGAGGCAGGCCGGAGCCGGACGAGGCGCCCGCGCGCTCCGCGGGCGCCCCTCCGGCTCGGCGTTCGGCGACGCGTGCACGCGCGCACCGCGCGGTGGTATACGCGCCGCCCGATGAGAAAGCCGCACCCGAGCAGCGACGTCGACCCCGGCGCGGACGATCGGGTGCCTGCCCATCCATTCCTCAAGTGGGCCGGCGGCAAGTGGGCGGTCGCACCGCAGATCGAGCGCCTCCTCCCGCCCGACGTGCGCGACCGCGTTCTACCGGGAGCCCTTCGTCGGCGGCGGGGCCATGTACTTCCGCCTCCAGCCGCACAAGGCGTTCCTGAGCGACGCGCTCGCCAACCTGGTCGCCACCTACCAGGTGGTGCAGCGCAGCGTCGACGCCCTCATCCCCCGGCTGGAGAAGCTCAAGGCCACCCACTCGACCGAGCAGTTCTACGCCATCCGCGACGCCTTCAACGAGAAGCGCGACGCCCCGCGCATCGAGCGCGCGGCCTGGCTCGTCTACCTGAACAAGACGTGCTTCAACGGCCTCTTCCGCACCAACAAGAACGGCGGCTTCAACGTCCCCGTCGGCCGGCACAAGAACCCGGGCATCGTCGACCCGCCCGCGCTCCGCCTCGCCGCCGCCGCGCTCGACGCCGCCGACATCGCGCACGCGCCCTTCGAGCGGGTGGTCGAGGAGGCCGCGCCGGGGGACATCATCTACTTCGACCCGCCCTACGTGCCGATCAGCAGGACGTCGAGCTTCGCGGCGTACGCGGACGGCGCGTTCACGCTGAAGGACCAGGAGCGGCTCGCCGCCGTCTTCCGCAAGCTCGACGAGCGCGGCTGCCTGCTCGCGCTCTCGAACAGCGACACGCCGGAGGTGCGCCGGCTCTACGAGGGGTACGATCTCTCCCCGATCATCGCCCCACGCGCGATCAGCGCGAAGGCGTCCACGCGGGGGGAGGTGACCGAGCTGCTCGTGCGGAACGTGGCCAGGTACCCCCGGGCGGCGCGCCAGGGGAAGGCGTGAGCGCGCGGGGGGCGGGAGCAGGCGCCTAGTTTCAACCGCCGGAAACCGTGCTAGATCGGCGCCCGATGAAGCGTCCGATGCGCGCAGCCCTCTCGTCCGCCCTGCTGCTCGGCTGCCTGTCCGCCTGCCTCGTGGGTTGTAACGAGGATCCGCTCAAGCAAGCCTCGCCCGACGCGGGGCCGAGCGTCGCCGGGCTGTCGGCGGATCAGGCCGCCCGCGTGGTCGCCAAGGTCGGGGACCGGACCATCACCCTCGGCGACTTCGCCCGCGCGGTGGAGCGCATGGATCAGTACGACCGCCTCCGTTACCAGAGCAAGGAGCGCCGGCACGAGCTGCTCGAGGAGATGATCGACGTCGATCTGCTCGCGGACGAGGCCAAGCGGCGGGGCCTGGACAAGGATCCGGAGGCGCAGGACATGCTGCGCATGATCCTGCGGGACGCGATGCTCTCGCAGTCGCGCGAGGGGCTGCCGACGCCGGCCCAGGTCCCGGATCAGGAGGTGCGCGCCTACTTCGACTCGCACCCGGAGAAGTTCGTCGAGCCGGAGCGGCGGCGCGTGGCCGCCATCGTGATGAGCGACAAGAAGGACGCCGAGAAGGTGCTCAAGGAGGCGGCCAAGGCCAAGACCGTGGGCGAGTGGGGCGAGCTCGTGCAGAAGCACTCGCTCACCGCGCCGAGGCACAAGGGCCCCACCAACCCGGCCGAGCTGGCGGGCGACCTCGGCATCGTCGGCCCGCCGGACGATCCCAGGGGCAGCAACCTGAGGGTGCCGGAGCCGGTGCGCGCGGCCGCCTTCCAGCTCAAGGACGTGAACGACCTCGCCCCCGACCTGGTCGAGGCCGAAGGGCGCTTCTTCATCGTCCGCCTCGCCGGCGTGAGCCCGCCGCACCACCGCACGCTGGCCCAGGCGGACAAGGCCATCCGCGTGCTCCTGATCCAGGCGAAGATGGCCGCGCGCGAGCGCGCGCTCGAGGCGGACCTGCGCAAGCAGTTCCCCGTCCAGATCGACGAGACCGCCCTCGACGCCGTCAAGCTGCCCCCCGGCCTCGAGAAGCCCGAGCACTCGGCGTTCCCCGCGGACCACGAGGAAGCGGACGGCGGGTTGTGACGGGCCCGGTATGACGCAGGAGGCGGGGGCAGTCGGCCCGCGACGGCTCTTGGTGGCGACGGGGAGGATCCCCCGATCGCGCAGGGCAAGCCCAAGCAGCGGCGGCGGCGGGGCTGGACGGAAGAGCTGCGCGCCTCGGTACGCACGGTGGACGAGCTCTCGCGGGCCCTCTCGCTCACGCCCGAGGAGCTCGAGGGCGCGCGCCGCGCCGAGCGGGAAGGGCTCCCGCTCCAGATCACGCCGCACTACCTCGCGCTCTGCGATCGGGAGGACCCGCGCTGCCCCATCCGCCTCCAGTGCGTGCCCCGCGTCGAGGAGGCGCACGAGGTGCCCGGCGATCTCGCCGACCCGCTGGGCGAGGTCGCGCACGAGGTCGCGCCCCACCTCGTCCAGCGCTACCCGGACCGCGCGCTCCTGCTCGCCACCGACCGGTGCGGGGTCTACTGCCGCTTCTGCACCCGCTCGCGCATGGTCGGGGACGGGGGCGGCGCCGTCGCGCTCGAGCGCCTGGCGCCCGCGTTCGCGTACCTGGAGGGGCACCCGGAGGTGCGCGACGTGATCCTGAGCGGCGGCGATCCGCTGACACTGTCGACCGAGCGCCTCGTCCGCCTCGTCGCGCGCGTCCGCGCCATCCCCAGCGTGGAGACCATCCGCCTCGCCACGCGCACCCCCGTCACCCTCCCCTCCCGGATCACGGCGGAGCTCGTGCGCGCGCTGCGGCCCTACCACCCCCTGTGGGTGATGACGCACTTCAACCACCCGAAGGAGCTGACCCCGGAGGCGGAGCGCGCGTGCGTCCGGCTCGCCGACGCCGGCTTCCCGGTGATGAACCAGACCGTGCTGCTCCGGGGGGTGAACGACGACGCCGCCGTGCTCGAGGCGCTGTTCCGAGGGCTGGTCCGCCGGCGCGTGCGCCCCTACTACCTGCTCCAGATGGATCCGGTGCGCGGCACGGGCCACCTCCGGACCCCGCTCTCGACGGGGCTCGCGATCATGGAGCGGCTCCAGGGGCGCCTCACGGGCATCGCGTTGCCCCGGCTCATCGTCGACACGCCCGGGGGGATGGGGAAGGTGCCCGTCGGGCCCGACTTCGTGGTCGCGCGGGCGCCGGGTCGCACCGTGCTGCGCACCTACCGGGGGGTCGAGGTGGCCTACGTGGATCCTCCCGAGACGCCGGCCCAGACCGTCGCTCGTCCGCCTCCATCACCCACCTGCTCCTGCGCAGGAGAATCGCTTCCCAGCGCGCCCCCTACGTGCTAGGTCGCCCGCGCCCGAGAGGCTCCCCGGGTCTTCATGGGGGCTCCGCCCCCTGGAAACCTCGGCGCATGCTCGACCCTTCGCCCGTGAACGGCGAGGACGAGGGAGAACAAGAAACGTGAGCCAAGCGTCACCCCTCCACCTGTTCGCCTCCGCCATCTCGCTCGAGGAATCAGCGCTGTCTTCATCGCGCAGTTCCTGCTCTTCGGGCTCTTCATCGTCCTGCTCAAGCCGCTGCTCTTCGACCCGCTCATCCGCGTCTTCGAGGAGCGCGAGCGGCGGACCGAGGGCGCGAAGGCCGAGGCCCGCAAGATGGACGAGGAGGCCGGCGAGCTGCTCACGCGCTACGAGGCCGAGCTCGCCCGCGTGCGGAGGGAGGCGGGCGTCGAGCGCGATCGCCTGCGCGCCGAGACGGCGAAGCTCGAGGCCCGGATCATGGCCGAGGCGCGCGCCGACGCGGCCGAGATCCTGGAGAGCGGCAAGGCCCGGATCGCGGCCGAGGTCGCCCAGCTCCGCAAGGATCTCGAGGCCCAGAAGCCGGAGCTCGCGGGCCAGATCGCCGCGCGCATCCTCGGTCGCGAGGTGGCCCGGTGAAGAGGATCGCCTTCGCGCTCACCTCCGCGGCCTTGCTGGCCGGCAGCCTCGCGGTCGCCCAGCCGGCCGCGCAGCCCGCCCCCGCGCCGGCCGCGCAGCAGCTCCCCCCCGGCCACCCGGGCTTCAACGGACGTCCCCAGCCGGTCATCATCGGGCCCGACGGCCGCCCCCAGGGCGTGCCCGGCGGCCCCCCGAGCGGCATCCTCCCGCCCGGCAGCCGCCACGGCTTCCCGCCCGGCAGCCACCCGGGCTTCCCGCCGCTGCCCGGCAACCGCCAGGGCTTCCCGCCCAACGGGCGGCCCGGCTTCCCGTCGCCGCCAGGCAGCCGCCCCGGCTTCCCGCCGTCCCACCGCGCGACGGTCCACGCCGCCGCGGCCGAGGAGGAGGAGCACGGAGGAGGAGAGCACGAGTGCCCGGGCCACGGGCCGACCGACCCGCCCCCGCCGCCCAACCTCTGGCACGGCATCCTCGGGATCGACAACGAGCAAAGCCCAGAGCGGCGAGCTTCGTCGACCAGCTCTTCTGGCGCTACAACGACAAGAAGAACCCCGTGCGATCCGCGGAATGAGCCGCCCCCTTACCTGGCGAGCCTCATCAACTTCGGCATCCTCGCGCTCATCCTCTACCGGTACGGGAGGAAGCCGCTCGCCGACGCGCTCACGAAGCGGAAGAACGCGATCACGAACGAGATCGACACGGCGACCAAGCTCAAGGACGACGCGGAGGAGCGCCTCGAGAAGTACGAGGATCAGCTCGAGAACATCGAGGCCAAGCTCGCGGAGGCCCGCGCCGAGTACATCGCGCAGGCCGAGACGGAGAAGAAGCACATCCTCGCCGAGGCGGAGGAGCGGCGCGCCCGCATGCGCCGGGACGCCGAGCTGCGCGTCGAGCAGGAGATGAAGTCCGCGCGGGACGAGCTGCTCCGCGAGGCGGTGCTCTCCGCCACGGCCGCCGCCGAGGCGATGGTGCAGAAGCAGATGTCGAGCGGCGACCACGACCGCATGGCCCAGGATTACCTCGGGTCCATCG
This sequence comes from uncultured delta proteobacterium, assembly GCA_963827955.1. Classification (GTDB taxonomy): domain Bacteria; phylum Myxococcota_A; class Polyangia; order Polyangiales; family Polyangiaceae; genus CAWHDJ01. The sequence goes on from CAWHDJ010000023.1 coordinate 338,272, forward strand.
GCGCGGCGCTCGCCGTGGGAGGCCCGTCATGAGCTACGACGCCATCGGCCGCCGCTGGGCGCGGGCCGTCTTCGAGATCGGCAAGGAGACGGGCAGCGTCGCCCGCCTCGAGTCCGACCTCTCCGCGTTCGCCAAGACCTGGTCCGACAACGCGGAGCTGGCGGGCGTCCTCGACAACCCGCTCGTCCCCGAGGCCTCGCGCGAGGCGATCATCATCGAGATCGCAGGGAAGATGGGCGTCTCCGACGTCGCCAAGAACACCCTCCGGCTCCTGGCGAAGAAGCGGCGCCTCCCCGCGCTGCCCGACATCGCGCGGCAGCTCGCCCGCCTCGCGGACGAGGACCAGAAGATCGTCCGCGCCGAGGTGACCAGCGCGGCGCCGCTCTCCGCCGCCTACCTCGACAAGCTCCGCGCGGAGCTCGAGAAGGCGACGGGGCGCAAGGTCGTCGTGAGCCACACGCAGGACCCGTCGCTCATCGGCGGCGTGGTCACGAAGCTCGGCGACCGGGTCGTCGACGGCAGCGTCCGCGCCCGCCTCGCCGGCTTCCGCGAGAGCCTTCTACGTTGACGAACGCGGCCCCGGGCCCGCCCGAAAAAATAGGCCCGAGGTCCCCCCGTCAGTCCGCGAACTCGAAAAGGACAGCACCGATGCAGCTCCGAGCCGAAGAGATTTCCCAGATCATCAAGAAGCAGATCCAGAACATCGACAAGGCTGCGCTCGTCTCCGAGACCGGCACGGTGCTCACGGTCGGCGACGGCATCGCGCGCGTCCACGGCCTGTCCCGGGCGATGGCCGGTGAGCTCGTGGAGTTCATCGGGCAGGGCGGCGAGACGCTGATGGGCCTGGTGCTCAACCTGGAGCAGGACAACGTGGGCGCCGCCATCTTCGGCGACACGAGCGTCATCAAGGAAGGCGACACCGTGAAGCGCACGGGCCGCATCATGGACGTGCCGGTCGGCGAGGCGGTCGTGGGCCGCGTCGTCAACTCGCTCGGCATGCCCATCGACGGCAAGGGCCCGATCGAGACCAAGATGCGCGGCCGCGTGGAGGTGAAGGCGCCCGGCATCATCCAGCGCCAGCCCGTCACGGAGCCGATGCAGACGGGGCTCAAGGCCATCGACGCGATGATCCCGATCGGCCGCGGGCAGCGCGAGCTCATCATCGGCGACCGGCAGACGGGCAAGACCGCCGTCGCCATCGACGCCATCCTGAACCAGAAGGGCAAGGACGTCTTCTGCATCTACGTGGCCATCGGGCAGAAGCTCTCCACGGTGCGCCAGGTCGTCGACCGGCTCGAGCAGTTCGGCGCCATGGAGTACACGACCGTCGTCGCCGTCCGGCGCGAGCGAGACGGCGCCGCTCCAGTACATCGCGCCCTACACCGGGCGTCACCATCGGCGAGTACTTCCGCGACACCGGCCGCCACGCGCTCTGCATCTACGACGATCTCTCCAAGCAGGCCGTCGCCTACCGCCAGCTCTCGCTCCTCCTCCGCCGCCCGCCGGGCCGCGAGGCGTACCCGGGCGACGTCTTCTACCTCCACAGCCGCCTGCTCGAGCGCGCCGCCAAGATGGCCGACATCTTCTACGTGGTGAAGAAGGGCACCGAGATGCAGGGCGGCGACTTCACCTACCGCGGCGTCGACGGCAAGGCGCACCGGGCGCCAACGGCATGAAGCGAGGCGAAGGAGAGCGCTCTACGCGATCATCGACAAGGCCCTCCGCCGAGTGGGAGAGCTCGCCAGGAGGCGCCGAGAAGGAGACGAACAAGGAAGGACGAGGACGAGGCCAAGAAGCTCGACCCAGCTCCTCGACGACAAGGTCAAGGCCAGCGACTACGCCATCATCAAGGAGCCCCACTCGGGCGGCTCGCTCACCGCGCTCGCCGATCATCGAGACCCAGGCCGGCGACGTGTCGGCGTACATCCCGACCAACGTCATCAGCATCACGGACGGGCAGATCTTCCTCGAGTCGGACCTGTTCTTCTCGGGCGTCCGGCCCGCCATCAACGTCGGCATCTCGGTCAGCCGCGTCGGCGGCAACGCGCAGATCAAGGCGATGAAGTCGATCGCCGGCACCCTCCGCCTCGACCTCGCCCAGTACCGCGCGATGGCGGCCTTCGCACAGTTCGCCTCCGACCTCGACGCGAAGACCCGCGCCCAGCTCGAGCGCGGCGCGCGCCTGGTCGAGATCCTCAAGCAGGACCAGTACGTGCCGCTCGCCGGTCGAGAAGCAGATCCTCATCATCTTCGCCGGCATGCAGGGCATGCTCGACGATATGCCGGTCTCCGAGCTGCGCCGGTTCGAGGACGAGCTCTACAAGTTCATGAGGCCGAAGGCGCCCGGCGGTGCTGCCGGAGCATCCTCGCGAAGAAGGTCCTCGACGACGACCTCAAGGGCGAAGATGAAGACGGCGATCGAGGCCTTCAAGAAGAAGTTCGTGCACGACGCCAAGGGCGGCGCCAAGGCGCAGGCGGCCGAGGATCGCGAGGCCGACGGGCTGACGACGAGGACGAGGCGCCCAAGGCCAAGGCGAAGGCCAAGGCCGCGAAGAAGAAGGGCAGTGGGCCGTGCCGTCGCTCAAGGCGATTCGCAAGCGGATCACCAGCGTCCAGTCGACGCAGAAGATCACCCGCGCCATGAAGATGGTCGCGGGCGCCGGCTGCAACAAGGCGCAGCAGCGCATCCTCGAGCTGCGCCCCTACGCGGTGAAGACGCACGCGCGTGCTCGCCGAGCATCACGGCCGAGCCGAAGCAGGGCCCCGAGGGCGAGCGCTCCGGCGCCGAGGCCGATGGGCGCCGACGAGGCACGCCGGCGGCTGGGCGGACAAGCCCGCCGCACCCGCTCCTCGTCGGCCGTCCCGAGAAGCGCGTGCTCCTCGTGGTGCTCACCAGCGATCGCGGGCTCTGCGGCGCGTTCAACACGAACATCAACAAGCGCGCCGAGCGCGAGTGGCGCGAGCGCACCGCCGCCGGGCAGGAGCCGCAGCTCCTGCTCGTCGGCCGCAAGGGCCGCGACTACATGACCCGCCGCGAGCGCGCCCGATCCTCGAGTACCTCCCGGGCGTCTGGGACAAGCCTCGGGCTCGAGACGGCGCAGCGCGTGGGCAAGGCGATCCTCGCGCCCGTTCAACCGCGCGGAGGTCGACGCGATCTACCTCGTCTACAACGAGTTCAAGAGCGCGATGAGCCAGCAGGTCGTCGTCGAGCGCCTGCTCCCCGTCTCGCCCGCCGCGGAGCAGCAGGCGGGCGCGGACGCGCACGCCGACTTCATGTTCGAGCCCGACAAGCCCGCGCTGCTCGAGCGCCTCGTCCCCATGTACGTCGACATCTCGATCCTCCGCGCGCTCTACGAGTCGCAGGCGAGCGAGCTCGGCGCCCGCATGACGGCGATGGACGCCGCGACCAAGAACGCCAAGGAGATGATCGGCGCGCTGACGCTCCAGTACAACAAGGCGCGGCAGGCGGCGATCACCAAGGAGCTGATGGAGATCATCGGCGGCAGCGAGGCGCTGAAGGAATAGTGCGGTAGTGCTGCTGGCCATCAACCCCGCGCACCCCGAGCCGCGCAAGATCCAGCGCGCGGCGAAGATCCTCGGTGAGGGGGGGGTGATCGCCTACCCCACCGATACGGTCTACGGGCTCGGCTGCGCGCTGGGGGAGAAGCAGGCGATCGACCGGCTCTACCAGCTCAAGGGGATGCCCAAGGACCATCCCCTCGCCATCATCTGCCCGGATCTCTCGGACATCGCCAAGTACGCGGTCGTGGAGAACGTCGTGTACCGGGTGCTGAAGCACTTCTTGCCCGGGCCCTACTGCTTCATCCTGATGGCGACGCGCGAGGTGCCCAAGGTCATGCTGACCAAGCAGAAGACGGTCGGCATCCGCGTCCCCAACCACGCGATCACCATCGCGCTCGTGCGCGAGCTGGGCCGGCCGCTCATCAGCACGACCGCCGGCCGGCCCGGGCAGGACCCGTTCGTGGACCCGTGGGAGATCGAGCAGGAGTTCTCCGGGCTCGACCTGGTGATCGACCAGGGCGACGCCGGAGGCTCCGTGCCCACGACGGTGGTCGACCTCAGCCAGGGCGACGTGCGGATCGTCCGCGAGGGCGCCGGGCCGGTCGACGAGCTCGTCTCCGACTGAAGCGCGGGCTCCGCCCCCCCCCGGCGGCCTCGCCCGCGGCGCCCTCGCCCTCGGCGACCTCGCCCTCGGCGGGCTCAGCCCTCGGCAGCCTCGACCGCGTCACCCGCGGCCTCGGCGCCCGCGCCCTCCTCGTCCTTCTTCCCCGGCTTTCGCCCCGCGCGCTTCTTGAAGAGGGAGGGCGCGATGGAGTCTGCGTCGCCCTCCTTCCACCGGAGGTACGAGAGCGCCCGGCGGCAGCCGTCGTAGGCGTTGACGAGCAGGGTGAAGGCGCGCGTGCGCTGCCCCTCGGTGTCGGCGTTCTTGTGCTTCTTCGCCGCGGAGGCCACGAGCACGGCGGGGCCGAGCTCCGCCGCGCGGTCAATCTCGTGCTTCTCCACGGCGGTCTTGCTGCTGACCTTGCTCCACCCCTCCTTGAAGAGGGTGGACAGCGCCACGAGATCGCCGGCGAGGTCTGCGTTGCCGCTGCCCTTGCGGATCTTCGCCACGGCGTCGGCGTCGAGCAGCGCACGGTGCGCGAGCGCCTCCGCCGCGATGAGCAGGCCGTCGCGCAGCCGCGCGCCCTCGTCGAGCAGCGCCTTGGCCGACTCGGGGCTGCCGCTCGCGTACGTGTGGACGAGGTGCGCGTACCAGGCGGCGTGCGCGTAGCTCTCCAGCTTGTCGAGGGCGTCGACGTCGTGCTTGGGGAGCTGCTCGACGATGGCGTCGCGGTGCTCGCGGATGCGAGGCGCGGCGGCGAGCACCGACGTCACGGCCGCGCCGACGTCGATGCTGATGGGGACGAGCGCGGCGGGATCGAGCGCGGCGAGCTCCGGCTCGACCTTGGCGAAGGCGTCGGACATCGCGTTGGGAGCCGACGGCGCGGCGGGCACGTCGGCGGACGCGGCGGGGGTGTCTTGCTTCTTCGGTCGCGGCATGGGGCGCGGAGACTGCCAAGCGCAGCCAGCGCGTGCAATGGGGATCCGCACATGGGCCCGTCAGAACGGCGGGGCCTCGCTCGGCTTGACGATGGCGTCGGGCGCGCCTGCCTCGGCCGGCTCGACGCCGCCGTCGGCCCCCCCCCGCGACGCGGGCGCGCCGGCGTCGGGCACGGCGACCTCGTGCGGCTCCGTCCCGGCCAGGAAGATTTCTTCAATCGCGTCCCTCTGGTCCGGGTACGCCTTGAGCCCCGTGGCAGGATCGATCATCACCCGCACGATCCCGGCGGGCACCGGGAAGTCCGCCGGAGGCCGCCTCCGGTGCGCCTCGCGCATGAACTCGACGAACGTCGGGAGCGCCAGCGTCGCGCCGGCCTCGCCCGCGCCCATCGGCGTCGGATCGTCGAACCCCGTCCAGACGGCGCAGGCGACGTCCGTCGAGTAGCCCACGAACCAGCCGTCCTTCGCCTGGTTCGACGTCCCCGTCTTGCCGGCGATGGGGCGCCCGAGCTGCTTGGCGCGCTTGCCGGTGCCGTCCCGCACCACCGACGTGAGCAGGCTCGTCATCACGTAGGCCTCGGCCTCGTCCATCACCCTGCGGTCCGCCGCGCGCCCGGGCAGCGCCACCACGGCGCCGCTCGGGCCGACAATCTTCTGGATGAGGATCGGCTCCGCGTAGACGCCGCCCGCGGCGAAGGTGGCGTAGGCGGCGACCATCTCGCGCGGGGTCACCTCGTACGAGCCGAGGGCGAGGGAGAGGTCCGCGCCCAGCTTGGACTCGACGCCGAGCGTACGTGCCCACGCCGCCACGTTGGACGGCCCCAGGCGGCCGAGCGACCAGACCGCCGCCGTGTTGACGCTGAGCGCGAGCGCGTCGCGCAGGCGCTTCGGGGACTTGCCCTCGCCCTCGTCGAAGTTCTCGGGGCGGTAGCCGGCGAGCGCGGCCGGGTTCGTCTCCACGATCGTCGCCGGCGTCATCGCGCGGGAGTGGATGGCGTAGCCGTAGACGAACGCCTTGAAGGTCGAGCCCGGCTGCCGGTGCGCGACCGTGCGATCGAGCCCGCCGCGGACGGCCTCGTAGCTGCCGACGAGCGCGAGCACCTCCCGCGAGCGTACGTCGAGGGCGACGAGGGCGCCCTCGGGGCCCAGATCGAGGTGGAGCTTGGGCCTCGTAGCCTTCGCGGTGTTCGCGGCAGGCGTCGAGCCCTCCGGGGCCTGCGCGCCTGCGGCCGCCGGCACGATCACGCGCACGACCTTGCCGACCTCGGCGATCTCGCTCGCCCGGAGGCCGGTCGGGTTGTAACGGGCCGCGTCGGCGAGGTCGACCGTGCCCGTGAGCGTGCCGACCCGCACGTCGAGCGTCCCCTTCGCGTCGTCGGCGCCGGCCACCACGCCGTAGAGCGCGTGCCGCCCGCGCGGCGGCACGCCCTCGAAGGCCGCAGGATCGCGCTTGCTCTTCACGAGCGGGGGGACGAGCTTGTGGCGCTTCTCGTAGTCGTCGATGCCGTGCCGCACCGCCGCGCGGGCCGCCGCCTGGAGCGTCGGGTCGATGGTCGTCGTCACCGTGTAGCCCCCGCGGTCCGCGTCCGGGCCCACGATCGTGCGCAGCGTGCGCCTCACCTCGTCCACGACCTCGGGCGCGAGCTCCGGCCGCGCGTCGGCCTCGGGGGCGATGACGACCTCCTCGCGCTTGGCCGCCGCGGCCTGGTCGGCCCGGGCGAAGCCCTTCTGCACCATCTGATCGAGGACGAAGCGCTGCCGCGACCGCGCCTTGGCCATGTCGTCGCGCGGCGAGTAGACGTGCGGGCCCTTGATGATGCCGGCGAGCATGGCCGCCTCTCCCAGCGAGACGTCGCGGACGCCCTTGCCGAAGTAGTACCGGGCCGCCTCCTCGACCCCGTAGCGGCCGTGGCCGAAGTAGATCTGGTTGAGGTAGAGCTCGAGGATCTCGTCCTTGCTCAGCTCGGCCTCGATGCGCCGCGCGAGGATGGCCTCGCGCACCTTGCGCGCCATGGTGCGCTCGGGCGAGAGGAGCACGTTCTTCACCACCTGCTGGGTGATGGTGCTGCCGCCCTGCCGCGCGCGCCCCATCACGTCCTTGACCAGCGCGCGCAGCATGCCGAGGTAGTTGAGCCCGGCGTGCTCGTAGAAGCTCGCGTCCTCCGCGGCGAGGGCCGCGAGCTTCACCTGGCTGGGGATCTCGTCGATGGGCACGAGCGTGCGCCGCTCGACGAAGATCTCGCCCAGCACGGTGCCGTCACGCGCGAGGATGCGCGTCACCTGCGCGGGGTGGTAGCTCTTGAGCTCCGCCGTCGAGGGGAGGCCCTCCTCGTAATGCCGGAGGATCAGCGCGACCGCGACCACCGCGAGGACGGCGAGGACCAGCGCGGCGACGCACGCCCGCTTCAGCCAGACGACGAGCCGGGGCGCGCGGGCGTTCCGCGGAGCGCCCAGCGAACCGGACGGATCCGAGGGACCGCGCGGCTCGCTGTGCTGGGAGGTGGCCATGCTTGCCCGCCGTCAACGCGCGCGCGGCCCCTGTTCATCCCGTGCCGATGAGCCTGAGGACGAGCATCGTGATCAGGATCCCGGCGACGAGGCAGCCCGCCGCGATGCCCACGAGCATCAGCGCCGACGGCTGAGCGCGCCTCCGCTTCGCGTTGGCGGCGGCGGCGAGGGCCTCGACCGGGACCTTGCCCTCGGGCGTGGTCACGGGGAGCGGCGGGGCCGCGGCCATCGCCGCGTCCTTCGGCAGCGAGGGCGTGGGCGCGCGGATGGGCACCGACGGCTTCGACGGCTCGATGGGGACGACCGGCAGCTCCTGCGCGGCGGCGGGGATCTCCTGCACCTGGGCGAGCTGCTGCGCGGTGCCCTTGGGCATCATCGCGGTGAAGCCCTTGCCCGCCATCCCCGCGAACGGCTTGAGCGCCTGGGCGAACTCGGCCGCGGTCGCGTACCGCTTCTCCGGCGCCTTCTCGAGCGCGCGCTGGATCGCGACGCCGAGGCCCGGCGGAAACTTCTTCCCCGCGATGCGATCGTCGAGCGGGATGGGCGCCTTCGTCACGTGCGCCTGGATGTAGTCCATGGGCGTCTTCGCGTCGAAGGGCAGCTTGCCGGTGAGCACCTCGTAGAGGATGACCGCGAGCGAGTAGATGTCGCTGCGCGCGTCGAGCGCCTTCCCCTGCGCCTGCTCCGGCGACATGAACTCTGGCGTGCCGAAGACCATGCCCTCCTGCGTCAGCATGATGGATCCGGGCCTGAGCTCGCGCTCCGTCACCTTCGCCAGGCCGAAGTCGAGCACCTTGGGGTAATCGCGCAGGCCGCCGTTCGTCGAGAGGAAGATGTTCTCGGGCTTCAGGTCGCGGTGGATGATCCCGAGGAGGTGCGCCTCCTGCAAGGCGCCGCACACCTGGATGAGGATCGGGACGGCCCGCTCCGGCGCGAGCGGCCCCTCCTTGCGCACCACCTGGTTCAGGTTCCGCCCCTCCAGGTACTCCATCACGATGTAGAGCGAGCCGTCGTCGAGCTCGCCGTACACCAGCACCTTGACGGTGTTGGGGTGCTCGAGGTGGCTCATCGCCCGCGCCTCGCGCCGGAAGCGCGAGACCAGATCCTTGCGGTTGGTGAGCTTGGGGTGGAGGATCTTGACCGCCACCATCCGGTTCATCGCCGGCTGCGCGGCCTTGTAGACCGAGCCCATGCCCCCGGAGCCGATCTTCTGCAAGATCTGGAACTGGCCGTCGAGAATGTCACGGCCGATGTTCGGGTCCTGCGCGGTCATGGGGCGCTGAAAATAGCACGCTGAGCGCTTCTATCGTCTATTTCCAACGGGCCCATGGAAAAGCCGCCTCTACCTTCCTGTGCGCTCAGGAGCGCCCTGCTCGACGCGGCCGGCTTTCGCCACGCCTTCTTCACCCGTCGGGGTGGCGTCAGCCCGCCGCCCTGGGACAGCCTGAGCTTCGCCGCTTCGGTCGGTGACGATCCGGCCAGGGTCGCGGAGAACGTGCGCCGCGCTGCGTCCGAGCTCGGCGTGGATCCTGCGAGGGTCTACTTCCTGAGCCAGGTTCACGGCACGGCCTCCCAGGTGCTCCTGGGCACGGAGGACCGCGACGAGGTCACCCGGTCCGTGGGCGACATCACGCTCTCTCTCGCGCGCGGCGTCGCCGCGTGCGTGCGCACGGCCGACTGCGTGCCCGTGCTCGTCGCCGACCTCTCGACGGGCGCCGTCGCCGCCGTTCACAGCGGATGGCGCGGCACGGTGGCCAACGCCGTCGCCGCCGGGATCGAAGGGCTCCGCGCGCTCGCGGGCGGTCAGGGCGAGCTGGTCGCGGCGGTCGGTCCGCACATCGAGGCGTGCTGCTTCGAGGTCGGCGACGACGTGGCCGAGGCGCTCGTGGGCTGCTCCACCGCGGGCGAGCGCGCGCTGGTCCGACCGGGCGAGCCCGCGCGGGGCGAGGCCGGGCGCGAGGAGCAGCGGAGAACCGAGCGGAGCAGCCTCCGCGTCGATCTACGCCGGATCGTGCACGCTCAGCTCGAGGCGGCCGGGGTCGACCCCGATCGCATCGACGACGTCGCCGGGTGTACTTGCTGCGACGAGGCCCGCTTCCACTCGTTCCGCCGGGACGGGGCACGGAGCGGGCGGCTCCTCTCGGGGATCGTCGCCGCCCCGCGCTGAGGGCGGCCCTCCGATCGGCGGCCCTCGGTTCGGCGGCGCGGCGGCGCAAGAATGGCAGACGAAGTGCAGCGTTTGCAGGCTCGTCGCCCCGCGAAGCCACGACTGCCGCGCGGAACGGCGGTTGCAAGCGCGAGGGCAAGGACGGCCATGAGCGAACAGCACGACAAGATCCTGGTTCCGGTCGACTTCGAGGGCTCCTCCGTGAGGGCCATCGAGACGGCGCAATGGCTCGCCCGCTCGCTGCACGCGGAGCTCGTGCTGCTCTACGTGCACGACCGCCCGGGCTTCGATCACCCGGAGCTCTCGGACGACATGGTCGTGCGCATCGAGAGGATGGTGGAGCAGGCGGCCCTCAAGTCGCTCACCGACCTCGCGACGGAGGCGGGGGCGCACCAGACGGTGTTCCGCCACGGCGAAGTCGCCGAGCAGATCCTCGCGGCGGTGGCGGAGCTCCACCCCAAGATGGTGGTGATGGGCACGCACGGGCGGAGCGGAATCAACCGCCTGCTCCTGGGCAGCGTGACGGCCCACGTGGTCCGCTCGTGCCCCATTCCGGTGCTCACCGTGCGTGGGCAGCCCGGCGACCGGGAGCGCTAGACGAGACTAGTCGAACCGCGCCCGCACCAGGACGAACTTGTTGTCGAGCTCCGGCGTCGTCAGCTTCTCGAACTGCTTGGTGGCGCCGAGCTCGTTGCTGAGCGAGCCCGTCCGACCGTGCTCGGTGACGAAGTAGAAGGTGCGCACGCCCTTCTTCTTCTCGTCGAGGATGTAGTCCTGGAACTTCTTGCCGCTGGAGACGAACGCGGGCACGTGGTTGCCGGTGTAGAAGTTCTCGCCCTTCCAGTTCATCTGGTAGGCGATGAGCGGCCCGGGCGCCTCGCGCGCGGCCTCGTAGTAGGCGATGGTCGTCTCCCGCTGGCCCCAGTGCGGCGAGATCTTCATGAAGTAGACGTCGAGCCCCCACGCGCCGAAGCTGATGCCGAGCGCCACGAGGCCGAAGACGACGTGCCGGCGCAACGCGGCCCGCCACGAGGGCGAACGTGCCGACCGCCGCGGCGGCGGTGAAGGCCCAGAGCGTGGGCGTGAAGTCGAGCGACGGTGGCCACGGGCGCCGGTAGTTGTAGGTGATGAGGTGCATCAGCCGGATCTGGTTCGGCAGCCCCTCGAAGATCGCCGACATGTCCCGGCCGACGGCGATCACGAGGACGGCGCCGGCGATGCCGGCGGCGCCGAGCAGCACGCCCTCGAAGCCTTCGCGGAACGTGCGCGTGCCGTGCAGCGACGCGGGAGGGTCGCGCAGCGAGGCGAGGTCGTCGTCGCCGGCAGGCGCCGGGGCGACGGCGCGCCCGAAGAAGATGGCGCTCGCGGCGATCGCCGCGAGGCCGGCCGCGGCGGCCCCACCGCCGAGGAGCGCCACGCCTCGGATCCGCGCCGTGCACGCCGGTGACGAACGCGGCGACCCGCCCGCCGCCCCAGATCGCCGCGACCATCCCCGCCACGAGCCCCGCGCCGTAGAGCGCGACGCCCTGCCACCGGCGCCCGCCGAACGCTCGCCTGCCGGCCTCTCCCGCGGCGGGCAGCGCGCGATCGAGCAGGCCGTCGAGGAGCACGCCGGTGAGCATCGCGGCCGGGCGGCACCGCCGGCAGGATGTAGTGGTGGAACTTGGTGAGCATCAGCGAGAAGAGCGCGAAGGCGAGGAGGAACCACGTCACCAGGAAGACCGCGGCGTCCGCACCTCGATCGTCCTCCTCGCGGTGACGCAGCCACCACAGGAGCCCCGCGGGCACGAGGCCCGCTCCAGGGGAAGGTGGCGTAGCCGAGCTGCCACACGTAGAAGCGGAAGCTCGACGTCGTCGCCCTCGTTCGTGTCGTGCACGTGCGTGAAGGCGCGCTTGAACATGTCGTGGAAGAGCAGCCGGTCGGTGAAGGGCTGCCCGTGGCGCACGTACATCGCCACGTACCAGGGCAGGGCCACCGCGAGCAGGATGAGCAAGCCCGAGGGGGCCTCGAGCAGCGTGAGCGCGCGGATGCGCCACAGGATGAAATCGAGCGGCCCGAGATCGCGGTCGAGCTTCACGAGCTTGCGCCAGCGCGGGGAGACGAAGACGTACGCGAGCATGCAGAGGGCGGGGAGGCCGAAGCCGGCCGGGCCCTTGGCCATGGTCGAGATCGCCGCGAAGAGCCACGCCGCGAGGAAGTAGAGCCGCTGCCTCCGGCGCTCGCCCCAGTTGAGGTAGACCACGAGCGCGATCGCCTGCCCCCAGATCAGCGCCTGCAGGGCCGGGTGCAGGCCGCGAACGACGGGGTACGCGGTGCGGCAGGCCTCGTCCCCGGGCAGGCCGCAGTTGCCCGGCGACCCGGACGGAAACGAGTCGAGCTGCCAGTGGAAGCCGCGGATGTCGAGCGCGACGTTGCGCGAGACGAGGTAGAGGATCTGCGGCATCGCGCAGGCGACGATGGCCCCCAGCACGAGGTGGAACGCGGAGAAGCGCAGGCAGAGCGGCCCGACGGACAGCTCGTAGACGCGCACCTCTTCGTCCGGATCCTCGTGCGAGCCCAGGAGGAGCAGCGCCATCGCCGACGCCATGGGCGCGACGAAGGGCATGTCCGTCATCGTCTGGTGCGCGAGGAGGAACCACTGCGGCATCGTGAGCAGCACCACGCCGCCCAGCAGGCCCGCGCGCCGGCCGAAGGCGCGGGCCCCCGCCTTGTAGAGCAGGTAGACCGCGATCACCGTCAGCAGGAAGACGGGCATGCGCACCGCCCACTCGGGCCAGGGCAAGCGGCCCTCGCGCACCGCGGAGAGCATCTGGTCCGACTTGTAGTGGACGCCGAACGTGGCCATCGCCAGCGCCTGGATCCAGAAGTCGAGCACGGGCTTGGACCAGAACCAGCCGTCCTGCGCCCACCAGGTGGAGATCCAGTCGTTACGGGCGAGGATCTCGCGGGAGACCTCGCCGTAGTGCGTCTCCCACGGGTCGCTCAGCGAGTGGCTGCCGAGCAGGGGCAGGTACAGGAGCGTGGTGAGGGCGATGAGCCAGAAGCCGTGGCGCAGGTAGGAGGGGGCGCGGCGCCTCCCCCGCGGTGGGCGCCCAGACGCCGAAGCGCCGGCGATCCGGTACGCGCCCACGACCGTGATCAGGAAGCCGCGGGCACGAGCACGCCCGCGGTGAGGATCGGGAAGCTCGCCGAGAGGCGGCCGTCGACCGCGAGGCAGATGAGGCCCCACGATGGAGAACGCGCCGCCGAGGAAGAGGGCGAGCGGGCGTGCCAGCTCGCGCGAGCGTGGCGCGGCCGGCGACGCGATCGTCGGGGTCGTCGAAGGTGCCGGCGAGGTCGAGCGCGCCGAACGTGGCGACGAGGATCGCCAGCGCGCGATGCGGCACGCCGAAGCGGTACTGCGGCGCCACGGCCATGATGCAGAACGCGACGAGCGCGCCGATCACCAGGGCGGCCGTGCCGCGGATGGGGCGGAGGGGGTTGCCGAGCGGGAGGAGCTGCGGCTCGTCGTCGAGCTCCTCCTGGACGGGCGGCGGGCTCGCCTTTCGAGGGGCGGGCTCGCTGCCCTTCGTCCGCTTCGCGCGGCGCTCGCGCCTTCGCGGGTCGGGCCGCGACCGCGCAGGCTTGCCGCCATCGGCGGCGTCGGTGTGCTGCGTCTCGCTCATAACAGGGCGCCGGCTCGGCAGGCGGGGGCTTGACGTAGCAACTTTGGGGGCCGGGGCAAAGGCCCGCGGCCCGGCTGACCCGGTTTGAGCCGCCGGCCCCATTGAACACCGCCAGCACGCGAGGAGAGCAACGCCAGGGCGCCGATGGCGACGCCCACGCCGGCGGCGAGCAGCACCAGGTTACGCTGCGAGAGGGTGCCGGGCTTGGCCTCGGTTGCGGTCGTCAGCGGCCGGCGCCGCCTTCGAAGTCGGTCGCGCGGCGCTGGATCTCGGCGGGCCCGCCGGTCGCGTTGCGATCGACCGCGCGCCGGCCGAGCGCGCGGAAGCGCACGGCCTTCATCTCGCGCAGCGCGCCCTCCATCTGGCTGGCGAGCGTGCCCGCGTTGGAGGTGCGCGCGTCGCGCTCGCGCTTGAGGCAGGCGTCGACGATCGCGCTCACGCTCTGGGGGAGGTCGGGCTTGCGGGTGGTCACGGGGTCGCAGTCCTGCGTGAGGATGCGGACCATGAGCTGGTTGTAGTTCGCGGCCTGGTGCGGGAGCGTGCCGGTCAGGGCCTCGTACATCACGACGCCGAGGGACCAGATGTCGGCGCGGCCGTCGATGTCCTCGCGCCCGGCGGCCTGCTCCGGGCTCATGTACGCGGGCGAGCCGACCACCGTCCCGGTGCGCGTCAGGGTGAAGTTGTGCCCGGTGTCGAAGATCTTGCTGATCCCGAAGTCGAGGATCTTGGCGACGGGGCGCCCGTTGACGCCGCGCGAGACGTAGATGTTCGCCGGCTTGAGATCGCGGTGGATGATGCCCTGCGCGTGCGCCATCTCGAGCGCGCGGGCCACGCCGACGAGCATCTCCATCATCGTCTCCGGCGCGACGGTGCCCTCGCGGCGGAGCTTCTCGTCGAGGCCCTCGCCCTCGAGCAGCTCGAAGACGAGGAAGGGCGAGCCGTCCTCCGCCTGGCCCAGGTCGAGGATCTCGACGATGCTCGGGCTGCGCACGCGGCCGCTGGCCTTGGCCTCGTTGAAGAAGCGCTGGAGCGCCACGGCGTCCTCGGCGACGTCCGGGCGCATGATCTTGAGCGCGACGTCGCGATCGATCGAGCTCGTTCCGCGCGGCCCAGACGGAGCCGCTCGCCCCCGAGCCGAGGAGCCGCTGGAGGCGGTAGCGGGATTGGATCAGTTCGCCGGCATTCAACGGAGCACCGGGGAGGATAGCGCGGAGGGGGCCCCCGACGGCAAGGGAAGGCGTCTCCCCCACCAAATTCCAGGAGAGAATGGCTGGGAGGCCCTGTTGGGCGGCCGTCGTCCGTGGCTGGTTACACCAGTGACCGGAGGTCGACCAGAGGGAGGATATCGTCGAGGTGACGGGGAAGGGTCAGGGCCAGCACGGCCGGCCCCGGGGCTCCCGGGGCCGCCCGCGGGTGGGCGGGCGCGAGCGCGGCCGGCAATCAGGTGTCGTAGTAGAGGAAGAACTCGTACGGGCACGGGGCGGAGGCGCACGGCGTCGACCTCGCGCTCGCGCTTGTACTCGATCCAGGTGTGGATGAGGTCCCGCGTGAACACGTCGCCCTGGAGGAGGAACTCGTGGTCGCGCTCGAGGGCCGAGAGCGCCTCGTCGAGGGAGCCGGGCATGTGGGGGACCTCCTTCAGCTCCTCGGGCGAGAGGGCGTAGATGTCCTTGTCGAGCGGGTCGCCCGGGTCGATCGCGGTTCTTCACGCCGTCGAGGCCGGCCATCATCATGGCGGCGAAGGCGAGGTAGGGGTTGCACGACGCGTCGGGGAAGCGGACCTCGATGCGGCGCGACTTGGGCGAGTTGCCCGCCTGGACGGGGATGCGGATGGACGCGGAGCGGTTGCGGCTCGAGTACGCCAGGTTGACGGGCGCCTCGTAGCCGGGGACGAGCCGGCGGTAGCTGTTGGTCGTCGGGTTGGTGAAGCCGGCGAGCGCCTTCGCGTGCTTGAGGATGCCGCCGATGTACCAGAGGCCGATGTCCGAGAGGCCCGCGTAGCCGTCGCCGGCGAAGAGGGGCTTGCCCTCCTTCCAGAACGACTGGTGGCAGTGCATGCCGCTGCCGTTGTCGCCGTAGAGCGGCTTCGGCATGAACGTGGCCGACTTGCCGTGCTTCCGCGCGACGTTCTTGACCACGTACTTGAACCACATGAGGTTGTCGGCCATCTTCGTCAGCGTCGAGAACTTCACGCCGATCTCGCACTGGCCGGCGGAGGCGACCTCGTGGTGGCCCACCTCGACCTCGATGCCGCTGTCGATGAGCGTGGTCATCATGTCGGCGCGCAGGTCCCCGAGGACGTCGGTCGGTGGAACGGGGAAGTAGCCCTCCTTGTGGCGCACCTTGTGGCCGAGGTTCGTCCCCTCCTTGCCCGTGTTCCACGCCGCCTCGTCGGAGTCGAGCGAGTAGAAGGCGCCGCGCGGCGAGCTCTCGTAGCGCACGGAGTCGAAGACGAAGAACTCGGCCTCGGGGCCGAAGAAGGTGGTGTCGGCGATGCCCGTCGAGCTTGAGGTAGTTCTCCGCCTTCTGCGCGATGTAGCGCGGGTCGCGGCCGTAGGGCTGGCCGGTGACCGGGTCGCTGATCTTGCAGATCAGGCTGAGGGTCGTCTGGGCGTAGAACGGGTCGATCCGCGCCGTGGAGGCGTCCGGCGTCATCTGCATGTCGCTCGCGTTGATGGGCTGCCAGCCACGGACCGACGAGCCGTCGAAGCCGATGCCGCTCTCGAACATCTCGTCGTCGAGGCGGGCCATCGGCACCGTCGTGTGCTGCCAGATCCCCGGCAGGTCGATGAACTTGAAGTCGACGAACTTGCAGCCGTTGTCCTTCGCGAACTGGATGACCTCTTTCGGCTTCATGCCTCTCTCCCTCTCTTCTGGATCTGGATGGACCGGGCAGGCGCGCGGGCGCTCGCCTCAGATGGCGTCGTCGCCACGCTCGCCGGTACGGATTCGGACGGCCTCCTCGACGGGCGACGACGAAGATCTTCCCGTCACCGATGCGCCCGGTCTTGGCGCTCTTCTCGATGGCGTCGATCACGTCGTTGACGAGGTTGTCCGGGACCACCACGTCGACCTTCACCTTGGGGACGAAGTTGACGACGTAGGCAGAGCCCCGGTAGACTTCTTTTTTGCCGCCCGTGCGCCCGAAGCCCTTCACCTCGGTGACCGTCATGCCCTGGATGCCGACCTCGGCGAGCGCGTCCTTCACCTCGTCGAGCTTGAACGGCTTGATGATGGCCTCGACCTTCTTCATGCGCCCTCCTCGAGGGGCGGCTCCGCGTCCCCGGGCGACGTGGTGTACGGCTTGCTCGGTTTCCGGAACGTTTCCGGCCCACGGCGGGGAGATTTTTTGCCGCCCGCCCGCCCGCCCGCGCGGCGAGGCGCCCCCCCGGAGGCGGGAGCGCACCGCCCGACAGGGCGGCCACCTCGCCGATGGGCCTCGGGATCCGCGCGGATCCCACGCGTTTCCCGCTGTTCAGTGCCCTCCAAAGCGCGGCGCGACCTCCGCTGTTGTCGGCGCGCGTGCGCTCGCATAGGCTCACCGCGAGCGGCGTCTGATGGCCCTGCCGAACAAGACGAAGATCCCGGTAGGAACCGTCCTGGCGGGCAAGTACAAGCATCACCCGCGAGCTTGGCCGCGGCGGCATGGCCGCCGTGTACGAGGCGGCGAACGTCGACATCGGCAAGCGCGTCGCGATCAAGGTCCTCGCGCAGGAGCTGACCACCTCCGCGGTCGTCGTCGAGCGCTTCCTCCGGGAGGCCCGGGCCGCAGCGGCCATCCGCAGCCCCTACATCTGCGACATCTACGACTCCGGTCGGCTGGACGACGGGCGCCCCTTCCTGGTCCTCGAGCTGCTCGAGGGCGAGTCGCTCTACGAGCGGATGACCAAGATCCGGTGGCTGGACATCGAGACCACCGTCTCGATCGTCACCCAGGTCTGCCGGGGCCTGACCAAGGCGCACGCCGCCAACATCGTCCACCGCGACCTGAAGCCCGAGAACATCTTCCTGACCAAGGACGAGGAGAGCCAGCTCCTCTCCAAGATCCTCGATTTCGGCCTCGCCAAGTTCTACACCTCGATGGACGCCGAGGGCCCGCAGGCTCGCCTCACGCGCGAGGGCGCCGTCTTCGGCACGCCCGCCTACATGAGCCCGGAGCAGGTGCGCGGGCAGGGTGCCGTGGACAACCGCGCCGACCTCTGGGCGCTCGGGTGCATCGTCTACGAGTGCTTCACCGGGCGCACCGTGTGGTCCACCGAGCAGGGCGTCGCGATGACCTTCGCGCAGATCGCCAACGCCCAGCTCCCGCGCCCCGCCACCTACCGGCCCGATCTACCCGAAGCGTTCACCGCCTGGTTCGACAAGGCGCTGGACCGCGACATCAGCAAGCGCTTCCAGTCCGCCAAGGAGTTCGCGGAGAAGTTCGCCGCCGTCTTCGACAAGGAGAAGCCCGAGATCTCCACCATCGTCTCGACCCCTGCCCTGCTCAGGGACTTGTCGAAGGACGCGCTGGAGAACCCGTTCCTCTCGAGCCCAGGGCCCGGCCCGTCGAGCCCCGGCGCTCCGGAGACGCCCCCGCCCCAGCAGGTGAGCGTCGTGCCGAGCGGCGGCAAACGGGCCGTGGCCCCCGACGCAGTGACCGAGCCTCCCCCGCCGCGCACCTCGGTGCCGAACCCGCCGAGCGGGCCACGCTCGGGAGGGTCGGGCGGCGCCGAGGCTCACCGGCGGGCCCGCCCTCCCCTCGTCCCTCAAAGCTGGGCTTCGCCGCCCCCGATGCCGAGGGCGCGAAGCGTGCGCGCCGGTCCAGCCCGCTCGGGCGCGCGGTCATGCTCGTCGGCGGCGTGGCCCTGGCCGGCGGGCTCGGCTACCTCGTCTGGACGCAGATCGACGAGGCGCCTGCCGTACGAACGGGCACCACCACGTCCGCGTCCGCGAGCAGCACCCCCGCCCCGCCCCCCAGCGCCACGCCGAGCGCGACGGCGAGCCCGCGCCCCACGGCGACGGCCCCGGCGCCGGCCTGGGTGCCCGCCGTTCGCGAGGGTCAGGAGGCCCTGGCCAAGGGCGACATCAACAAGGCGGAGAAGCTCTTCAAGGACGCGTGGGAGCACATGGGCGGCCACAACGTGCCCAAGATGCTCTACGAGCACGTCCACGTCCCGATCGCGGCGGGCGACAAGGGCCCGTGCCACCTCACCGGCCTCGCCCGCCCCCGCTCGTACGACCTCCCCCCCAACGGCCCCAAGCCCCCGTCACCGGGGCGGCCCACCATCGCGGTGGGGGCCCATGGAGCCGTGGTCGCCTGGACCAACCCCCCCGCGGCCGACATCTACGATCATCTGCACGAGCACGCCTACTTCGTCGCGCTCGACGACGCGCTGCGCGACACCGACGCGCCCCTCGACGTGACGCCGGAGGCCCAGTTCGTCCAGAACCCCGAGCTCTACCCCGTGGGCGACAAGCTCCTCCTCTTGTACGCCGACTCCAAGGGCGCCGAGGCCGGCGTGCACGCCCGGTTCCTTGAGGCCGACGGGCGCTTCACGGGCCCCGTCGTGGCGGTCTCCCCGGCCATGGCGGTCTCCGCGGCCAAGCCCTACACCGCCAGCTGGCCCTCGCTCTCGCCGGCGCCCGACGGCACCTTCTACGCCGCCTGGACCGAAGATCGCGACAGCGACTCGGACGACATCTTCCTGCGCCACCTCGGCCCCAACCTCGATCCCGAAGGCGAGCCGATCCGCGCCACCGACCTCGTCCAGCTCGGGGCGAGCAAGCCGCGCGCGCGCTACCCGTGGCTCGCGCTGGCGGGGGGCTCGGCGCACCTCGTGTTTCGCCTCGATCGCGAGCCGACGCACCTCGTCGAGTACCTCCGCTTCCCCCTCGCGGACGCCGCCAAGGGCGGCCTCCCGCCGCCCAAGAAGGGCGAGCGCAAGGAGCGGAACCTCGGCAACATGGTCGTCGTCAACACCGACAAGAGCAGGGCCGACGTCCCCTCCTTCGCCTGCGGCGGGGGGAGCTGTTACGTCGCCTACCACGTCGAGCCGGCCGGCGGCGTCTGGGTGGCGCGGATCGACCCGTCCGCGGCCCCCAAGGCGCCCCCGCGCTGGCAAGTCTCGCGCACGGGCGGGCAGGCCACCGTGGCCGTCTCGGCGAAGGGCGACGCGCAGGTGGTGTGGTTCGAGGGCAAGCAGCTGTTGACCGCGGCGATCACGGGGGACCGCGTGGGCCCCTCCACACGGATCGCGCACGCCGTCTCCGAGCTGCCCTTCACCCTCGTGCGGGGCACCAAGCCGGGGGAGTGGTACGTGGCCTGGGTCGACTGGGTGTACACCCACAACGAACTCTTCGCCGCCCGTGTACAGTGCAAATAAATGCTCGTGATCCCGCTCCGCGCCGAGCTTCGTGCTCGCCCCATCGAGTCCGAGCGCCTGCTCCTCGTGCCCATCGACCCGGCGGACGGCCCCGAGCTCTGGCTCGCCGTCTCGGGCTCGCGCGCCTTCCTCCAGCGCTGGCTGCCCTGGGTGCAGTTCCACACCGACCCGGCGGCGAGCACCCGCTTCGCCGAGGCGTGCGCGGCCGACTGGGACCAGGGTCGCGCCGTCCGCTTCGTGCTACGCGAGCGCGCCCACCGCACGCTCGTGGGCGTCGTGGGGCTCGAGGCGTGCGTGCACCTGCACCGCTCCTGTGAGCTCGGCTACTGGCTGCGCAAGGAGGCGACGCACCGCGGCCTGATGACCGAGGCCTCCCGCGCCGCGCTCGACTTCGCCTTCCGGCACATGGGCGCCCACCGCGTCCGCGTCGCCGCCGCGACCGACAACCACCCCTCGCTCTCGGTCATCGCCCGGCTCGGCTTCCGGTTCGAGGGCATCGCCCGCCAGGCCGAGTGGTGCGACGGCCGCTGGCTCGATCACGCGACGTTCGGGATGCTCGCGACCGACCCGCGGTGACGCCCGCGGCCTCGGGCCACTACGGCCGGTAGCCGCTCAGCACGTCCGCCGCGAGCTGCGTCCCGAGATCGTTGTACCCCTTGGTGGTGAGGTGCACCCCGTCGCCCCGCGCGCGCGGCGGGTTCTCCTCGTGCCACTTCTGGATGGACCCGCGGCCGCCCATGATCGCGTACGTGTCCCAGAACCGGCACCCCGAGGCCCTCGCCGCGCCCTGGAGCGCGTCGCGCACCTCGACGATGCGCTCGGGCGTGTCCCGGCGGTCGGTCGGCGCCAGCACGACGCAGTCGCACGCAGGGGAGGCCTCGTGGACGCGGGCCATCAGCTTGCGCAGGTTGTCCACGAAGCGCTCCGGCTGGATGACGGAGTCGCTGGCGTCGTTGGTCCCGTACTCGATCACCACGAGCGAAGGCGGGCGCCGCGAGAGCTCGGAGACCCACTCGGCCTCGCTCCACGCGAGCGGCGTCGTGAGGCGCGCGCCGTTGATGCCGAGCTGGTCGAGGACCACGCCCGGCTGCGCCTTGGGGTCGGCCTCGATGGAGACGCCGCACAGCCCCGGCTGCCCGGAGGCCGGCGTCACCCGCAGCGTGGGCGCTGCGCCGGCGCTCGTCAGGGAGACGTGGCGGAGCACGCCGAGCGGCTCGCCGGCGCTGGCCGTGAGCGTGCGATCGGGGGCGCCGGTGAGGCTCAGCCCGAGCTCGTCGCGCGGCGAGCCGAGCTTGTAGCAGAAGTCCCACGCGAGCGAGGGCGGGACCGCGGGGTCGGTCACGGTGAGCGAAGCGCGCGGGCCCTCGGTGCCGGTGAGGAGCACGCCGCCCAGGCCGAAGACCCCGTCGCCGGTGTGCGCCGACGTGGCCGGCGCCCTCGGCGTGGGCGCCCACCGACCCTTGATCTCGATCCTCATCCCCTCGTGGCGGTACGCCTTGTACCCCACGTGGACGAAGCCGGGCCCTCCGTCGCCGAAGCGGGCCTGGAGCGCCGCGCGCAGGGGCCCGCTCCACAGGTCGCACGCGCCGTGCGAGTCCCCCAGCCAGGCGACGCGGACGTGCGACGAGGCCCTCGGCTGCGCGCCGGGCGAGAGCGCGCGCAGGGCGGCGTAGAAGCGGTCGAGCTCGTGGCCCGGACCGTTCGGGAACGGAGCGGCCGGAGGTGTCTGCCCGGGCTCCGGCGCGGGCGCCGCGGCGGCGCTGACCGGGAGCGGGGGCGCGACGTCTTCCCGTGAAGCGGGGGGAGCCGCCGCGGCCGCGCTCTCCCCGGGAGAGCGTGCCTCCACCCGCGGCGTGACCGAGGGGGCCACGTGCTCGCGGGTGGTCGAGCAGGTCCCCACGACGAGCGCGGAGCCGAGCGTGACCGAGAGGGCCACGGCCGAGCCCCCGAGCTTGCGCGGCGCACCGCCCGTGGAACCGGGCTCAGGAGAGCGGATCTCCACCTCCAGCTCCGCCGGCGTCTCGCGGCGCCGCTGCCGCGTCTTGAGGTGCTCCTGCACGGCCGCCACGAGCTCGTTCACGTAGGTCTCGAACGGCGGGCACGCGATGCCGGATCCGCGCAGCATCACGTCGGTGTTGCGCGTGTCGTAGCGGACCGCGGTGGTGAGCTGCTCCACGAAGGCGCGGGGGCTGCGGACGAAACGCTCGATGCCGGGCGTGCGGAGCAGCGCCTTGGCGAGGTTCGAGGGGATGTGGCTCCTGGCCGTGCGCTTGCCGCCCGCGCGCGCGACGAGATCGGCGACGCGGCGCGCCGAGAGCGGGTGAGGGTCGGCGAGGTGGAAGGTGCGACCGGCGGCGCCGGGGGCGCGCCCGATGGCGTGGGCGGCGCGCACCACGTAATCGACCGGCACGATGTTGAGCGGCGTGTCCCCCTTCCCCGGAAAGGGGATGGCGATCTCGGTCGGCGTGGCGACGATGAAGAGCACCAGCAGGTAGAGGCCGTCGAGGCGCTCGTCCTCCAGCGGATCGAAGTCGCCCACCAGCGTCGTGGGCCGCACCACGGCGATGGGGACCTCGCGCATCGCGCGGCGGGTCAGGGACTCCGCCAGCATGCGCGTCTCCTCCACCTCGCTCCGGAAGGCCTGACCCGACGCGAGGTCGTCCTCGTAGACGACGCCGGTGCGGTCGCCCGACACGTGCGCGGTGGAGTGGAAGACGAGGCACTCGAGGGACGACGCGGCGCGGCCGAACTCGATGATCTCGTTCGCGCCGACGACGTTGATGGCCCGCGCCGTCCGCCGATCGACCGAGCCGGCGGCGATGTGCGCCAGGTGGTGGATGCGGTCGACCTCGCGCGTGAGCTGGCGGAACTCGGCGCCGGAGAGCCCCAGGTCCATCGCGGACGGCGTCGCCGTCCACCAGCACGAGCCGCGCGCGCTCGCCCCTGTCGAGGGCGTCGTGCTCGGCCTCCGCTCGATCCGCGTGCCCGGCCGGGACGACGGCGTAGACGAGCGCGCCCGGCTCCGTGGCGAGGATGTGCCGGACCATCTTCCGCGCGTAGAGCGAGGGGAAGCCAGTGACGAGCAGGACGGCGTCGTAGCCGGGTCGCGGCATGGCGCGGAGCTTAGCGCACCCGCGGGAAACGCGCTCGGGGTGGCGCGGCCGCGGGTGTTACCCTCGTACGCGTGCGCTCCTCCCTGACCCTGCGCTGCCTCGCGCTCGCCGCGCTGGCCGGCCTCCTCGGTTGCCAGCGATGCGCCGCGTCGACCGCTTCGCCCGACGCCGCGCCCTCCTCGAGCGTCGAGCCTGCCGCGGCGGACGCCGCCCCAGGGGCGCCGCCCCCGGCTTCGCCCGACGTCCCCGAGATCCGCGACACCGGCGCCGGCCGCGCAACCGCGGCGCTCCGCGCCGCCTTCTCGGCGTACGGCATCGCCTACGACACGGCGACGCTGGAGCGGGAGTGCAAGGTGGACGACGACGGGGCATCCATCGACGTTCTCGAGGACGTGGCCGGCAAGTACGGGCTCGACGTGGCGCAGATCATCGTGCCGGCGGAGCACGTGCTGCTCTCGGAGCCGAGGATGCTGCCCGCGATCGTCGTCGTGGACGGCCCCGACGACGCCCAGGACTTCGTGCTCGCGTGGCGGCTCGACGGGGACCGCGTCGAGGTCATGAGCCCGAATCGGCGGCCGATCGTGGATCCCCCGGGCGGAGCTGCAGAAGAGCCTCTACGTACACGAGCAGGCGATGCCGGACGAGCGCCTCCGGGCGGCGATGGCGAGCGCGCCCTTCCGCGACGCCCTGCAGGCGCGCATGGAGGCGCTCGGCGCCCCGCGCCCCGCCGCGCAGGCGCTCGTCGATCGCGCGGCCGGCGACCCGGGCTTCCGCGGCCTCGCGGCCCTCGACGCGGCGATCCGGCAGGCGGAGGCGGATCCGGCCCGCGGGGCGGGGGACGTGGCGCCGCGGCTCACCGCGGCGTTCGACTGCGCCTTCGAGGACCGCTGCGACGGCGCCGCGCCGATCCCGGCGGCGTTCTGGTCGGCGCAGCCGGGCCCGAGCGGGCCCGACGGCGCCCCGACGGTCGAGGTGCGAGGGACGGTGCTGCTGGCGATCGCGGGGCGAAAGGCGCCCGTGGCGAGCGACGGGGACGGCGGGTAAGATCGGGGGATGCCCGAGCGCGCCCCCAAGAGCCCCTGCTCGCCGCCCTCGCCGCCGCCCTGCTCACCGCCGCCTTCACGCTGGGGGCCGGCCGCGCCGAGGCCAACCCGTTCAAGGACTTCGGCCGCGCCGTCAAGAGCGGCGCGAAGGAGGTCGGCCACGCCGTGAAGGACGGCGCCCGGACGGTGAAGGCCGCGTTCAAGGGCGGCGCGAGGACACGGAGCGGCGTGAAGGCCGGGGGGCGGAAGCACCACGGCGGCGCGCGGCACGGCGGAGGCCGGCACCATTCCCGGCGCTGAGGCGTGCTAGAAGCCTGCCCGTGCCTCCCCCGGCTCCCGGCCTCGGCTCCCTGCTCGACACCCGTCGGGTGATCCTCGTCGTCGGCTGCGGCGGCGTCGGCAAGACGACCACGACGGCCGCGCTCGGGCTCGCCGCCGCCCGCCGCGGCAAGCGCGTCCTCTGCCTCACGATCGATCCGGCCCGGCGCCTCTCGCAGAGCCTCGGCTTCGAGCAGATGACCACGGCGGCGCAGCGCGTCGACCCGGCGCTCTTCTCCCGCGCCGGCATCGAGGTGCCCGGCTCGATGACCATCATGATGCTCGACACCAAGAGCACGTTCGACAGCCTCATCGAGTCGCTCGCCCCCACGCCCGAGAAGCGCGACTCGATCCTCGACAACGTGCTCTACAAGTACATCTCCACCTCGCTCGCCGGCACGCAGGAGTACATGGCGATGGAGAAGCTCTACGCCGTGAAGGGCGACCCGGCGTACAACCTCGTCCTCCTCGACACGCCCCCCACGACGAACGCGCTCGACTTCCTCGACGCCCCGGAGCGGCTCATCGGCGCGCTCGACAGCGCCGCGACGCGGTGGTTCGTCCAGGCCTTCCAGGGCTCGGGCAAGCTCAGCTTCAACCTCCTCGCCAAGTCCACGGCGGCCATCCTCCGCGGCATCGGCAAGCTCACGGGCGGCGGGTTCCTGGAGCAGATCGCCTCCTTCATCACCGAGATCAACGCCATCTTCGGGAGCTGGCGGGAGCGCGCGGACGAGGTGGCGAGCGCCCTGCGCGGCCCGGACGTCGCCTACGTCCTCGTCACGACACCCGACCCGCTCAGCGTGCGCGAGGTCCTCTACTTCGCCGACCGGCTGCGCGAGCAGAGCATGCGCCGCGACGCCTTCGTCGTGAACCGGGTGCACCCGGTCTACGGCGACGTGCCCGCCGCGCAGGAGGTGGAGGGCGCGATCGAGGCGCGCGGGCTCGCCCTCGGCGCCGGGGCGGCCACACGCCTCCGCCGCGCGGCCGAGGACGAGAGCCGCCTCGGACGGTTGGACCAGCTCCACCTGATGGCGCTCGAGGGGGCGCTCGAGGACGAGACCCACGGCGGCAGCCTCGCCGTGCAGGTGCCGGCGTTCCCGTACGACATCTACGACCTTACGCGGCTCGCGCGCGTGGCGGATCTGCTGGCTCCGGGTTGACCCCGGGTTGACCCGCCGCCTCGCGGCGTGCTTGCTTCTCGCGGCAGCATCGCCACGCCATGACGCGCCCCGCCCTCGCCCCCGTGCTCCTCGCCCTCGCGGCGGCCCCGCTCTGCGCCTGCAAGGCCTCGGCGCCGAAGAAGCACGCCGGCACGCCGGAGGACCCGTACGTGATCGGCATGAGCCAGTGCAACCTCGGCGAGCCGTGGCGCGTGCAGATGAACGAGGACATCCGGCAGGCGGCCGCGAAGCACCCGAACGTCAAGGTGGTCTTCAAGGACGCCGCCAACGAGTCGCTCACCCAGCGCGCCCAGGTGGAGGAGCTCCTCGGGCCAGGGGATCGATCTCCTGATCGTCAGCCCCAAGGAGGCGGCGCCCCTCACGCGGCCGGTGGCCGAGGTGTACGAGAAGGGGATCCCCGTGCTCGTGCTCGACCGCGCCGTCGAGGGCGACAAGTTCACCACCTTCATCGGCGCCGACAACCAGAAGAATCGGGCGCGAGGCCGGCCGCTTCGCCCTCCGCGCGCTCGGCGGGAAGGGGAAGATGGTCGAGCTCGAGGGTCTCATGACCTCGACGCCCGGCCAGAAGCGCCACCAGGGGTTCCTGGACGGGATCGATCTCGCGCACGACCCCGGCGTCCAGATCGTCTTCCAGGCCGACATGCAGTGGCTCGAGCCCGACGCCCGGCGCGAGATGGAGTCGGCGCTCGCGACGCAGAGCGAGATCGACCTCGTCTACGCCCACAACGACCCGGGCGCCCACGGCGCATGGCTCGCCGCGAAGCAGGCCGGGCGCGTCGGCGGGGCCCACAAGATGATGTTCGTGGGCATCGACGCCCTGCCCCACGAGGGCGTCGAGTACGTCAAGCAGGGCATCCTCGACGCCACCTTCCTCTACCCCACCGGCGGGGCGGATGCCGGTCGAGCTCGCGCTCAAGATCCTCGCCGGCGAGAAGCCGCCGAAGGACGTCTCCCTCCCCACCCGGATCTACACCAAGGAAAACGTCGCCCGCGGGGGCGACGAGATCAGGTGACGCCATGAGCCACAAGTCCAAGATCGCGCTCTACTGGCCCGGCGACGCGCGCCGCAAACCGAACGAGCTGGCGGCCCCCAACGTGGAGGAGGCAACGCAGCAGATCGAGCGCGCGGTGCGCAAGCTCGGCCGCGAGACGTACCGGATCGAGGGGTTCATCGAGAAGCCGCACGAGGCGATCGAGAAGCTCGGCCCCGTCCAGGATCCGCTGATCGGCGTGTGCGTGCACTGGTTCTACGGCCCGCACACCACCGACGGCGTGGTGGGCAAGGACAACCCCCTGCTCCTCGCCTCCAACTTCTCGGGCCGCTGGCCCGGCCTCGTGGGCCTCCTCAACACGGGCGCCTGCCTCGAGAGCCTCGGCCGCCCATTCTCCCGCGCGTGGACGGGCGCGGCCGACATGAGCGCGGACGAGGGCTTCATGGACCGCCTCTCCGAGTGGCTCACGACCGGCGCGATCCGCTACCCGGAGGATCAGGTGGCCCACGCCGCCCCCGTCTCCGCGCCCGCGCTCGCCCGCGCGCGCGCCGTCGCCGACGAGATCCGCCGCCGGCGCGTGCTCGTCCTCATGCTCGGCGACACCTCGATGGGGATGATCAACGGCTACTTCGGCCCGCGCCTCCTCAACCGCCACGGCTTCACGGAGCACAAGGTCGACCAGGCGTGGATCATCGACCGCGGCCGGCGCATCGACGACAAGCGCATCGACGCGGCCCTCCGCTTCGTGAAGGAGAAGGGCGTCACCTTCCACTGGGGCGAGGGCGGCGCCGCCGACTTCGACGAGCGCGCCACGCGCGAGCAGCTCCGCGACTACCTCGCCGTGCTCGACATGGTGGGCGAGTTCAAGGCCGACTGCCTCGGCTGGCAGTACCAGCTCGGCCTCATCCCCCTCCGCCCGCCTTCGGACCTGGCCGAGGGCCTCTTCAACTCCACCTGCCGCCCGGAGACGAACGGCGACACCATCGCCTGCGCGACCGAGGCCGACCAGGGCAACGTCGTCCCGATGGAGCTGATGAAGCGCCTCCTGAAGCAGAAGGGCCTGCACCAGGCGGTGATGTTCCACGACGTGCGCTGGGGCGCCGTCCACGAGGGCCGCTTCCTCTGGGTGCTGCTCAACTCGGGCTCGTGCGGCGCCTACGCCTTCAACCAGGACCCCGACACCCTGCGGGGCGCCCACTCCTACCGGCAGCCTTCCCTCTACTTCCCCACCCCGGGCGGAACGTTCGCGGGGGAGAGCCTGCCGGGGGCGATGACCTGGGCGCGCGCCTACATCAAGGAAGGCGTGCTCTGGATGGACATCGGCAAGGGCGAGGTGGCCAAGCTCCCGCCCGCGGTGCGCGACGCGTGGTGGGAGGGCACGACGCGAGAGTGGCCGTTCATGGCGGCCGACATGGGCATCTCGCAGGGGACGCTCATGGCGCACTACCTCTCGAACCACGTCGCCGTGGCCTACGGCGACGTCTTCGAGGAGATGGTCGCGCTCTCGCTCGAGCTCGGCTTCAAGGTCCG
The DNA here is from genome assembly GCA_963827955.1 of uncultured delta proteobacterium. Classification (GTDB taxonomy): domain Bacteria; phylum Myxococcota_A; class Polyangia; order Polyangiales; family Polyangiaceae; genus CAWHDJ01. The sequence goes on from CAWHDJ010000023.1 coordinate 366,216, forward strand.
CATCCTCGGCGCACGTTGACCACCGCGGCGCCTGCGCTCCGTGGCGGGAGAGGGTAAGCTCGGAGCGCCGTCCGGAAGGGGGCGGGCCCGTCCCTTGCGTTACTGCCCCTTCTACTGCGAAGAGAACATCTATCACCTCGCAGGCGAGCCCGTGCTCCGGGGTCGCCCGCGCGAGGTCGTCTTCATCAGCAACGCCCACGGCGGCTGCGCGATGTGGCACCAGCGCGCCTCGGTGCGCTCGACCTGGCCCATCCTCTGGGACTACCACGTGGTGCTCCTCGCGGGCGCCCCGTGGGAGGTGTGGGACCTCGACACGACGCTGGGGGTGCCCGTGCCCGCACACGACTACATGCGGCGCACCTTCCGCGCCGGTGTGCCGGACGATCTCCTCCCGTGCTTCCGCGTGGTGGAGGCCGAGGCGTTCGCGGCCGTCTTCGCCTCGGACCGCGGGCACATGCGCCTGTCGAACGGCCGCTGGAAGAGCAAGCCCCCGCCCTGGCCCCCCATCGGCTCCCCGGGCGCGGAGCCCAACCTGATGCGCTTCGTCGACGTGACCTCCCCCTTCCTCGGAGAGGTGCTCGACCTGGCCGGCATGCTCGCGCACCTGTCGGACGCATAGCCTCCGGCGGAGCCGGGCCTTCGCCCGGCCTTGTGCGTCCGCCGCGCCGCGCCTACTCATGCACCGATGCCCTGGTCCGACGACGCGCGCGTGATGGCGCACCCCTTCCGCGCCTACGCCGAGCTGGCCACCGCGCCCGATGATGGCCAGGCCGCGCGGCCTCTCGCCCTCCGCGTCGCGCTCTTCCTGCTCGTCCTCGGCGGCTTCGTCTCCCTCCTGACGGCCGGGCGCCTCGTCGCCTTCCACGTCGTCTCGACGATGCTCTTCTGGTCCTTCGTCCCCGCCGCGCAGGCCGCCGCCTTCACCGCCGCCCTGCGGCTCGGCGCCCCGCGGGGGCGGCGCCCGCCCCTCGCTCACGCCCTGACCCTCTACTTCACCGGCCACGGCCCCTGGCTCCTCTTCCTCCTCTCAATCGCGGGCGTCTGCCTCTTCGCCCCCGACGTCTACGCCACGCTCCGCTGGCTGCTCGGCCACCTCGTCCTGCCCGCGCTCTTCCTCGGCACCATCGCCTGGTCGGCGGTGATCACCTTCGCCTGCTTCCGCGCCGGCCTCGGCTTCTCGCGCGCCCGGGCCTCGGGCACGACCGCGCTCTTCTACGCGGGCTTCAGCGGCATCATCGTCGGCTACTACCTCGCGATGAACCAGATCCAGCCCCAGCTCCCCTGGGCGCCATGAGGCTGCACACCGCCCTCCCGCGCATCGCCGCCCTCCTCGTGGCCCTCGGCGCCGTCGCGGGCACCGCGCTCGACCCGGTCCCCACGAAGGCCGCCGTGTACCGCGGCGGATACCGCGTCCTCGAGGCCGACTTCCACGCCCACACCCGCTTCAGCGACGGCTTCCTCTCCCCCTTCAACCTCGTCCTCCAGGCGCGGCGCCGCGGCCTCGACGCCCTGGCCATCACGGAGCACAACATCGTCTTCCCCGCCAGGATGGGGCGCTGGTTCTCTCGCCTCGTCGGCGGCCCCACCATCCTGATCGGGGAGGAGGTCACCAAGCGCGGCGCCCACCTCATCGGCGTGGGCCTGACGGAGCGCGTCGACGCGAGCCTCCCGATCCCCGAGGTCATCGCGGCCATCCACCGGCAGGGCGGCATCGCCATCGCGGCGCACCCGGTCGTCCACATGCAGGCGCGCTTCCTGCCGGAGCTCGCCAACCTCGACGCCGCCGAGGTGATGCACCCCATCGCCTACGACATGGGGCGCGGCGGCGGGTGGCGCTGGGACGAAATGCGCGACTTCTACGAGCGCGCCCTCGCCTCCGGGCACCGGCTCACGGCCATCGGCTCGTCGGACTACCACATGGGGAGCCCGCTCGGCCTGTGCCGGACGCTCGTCTTCGCCAGGGACGACAGCGAAGGCGCCGTGCTCGAGGCCCTGAAGGCCGGGCGCACCGTCGTCCACGACCTCGAAGGGCGGGCCTACGGCGACCCGGAGATGGCGGCGCTCCTCGCCCGGGAGCCCTGCACCGTCCCCGCGCAGGACTACGGCTACCACGGCACCGGCCCCGCCGACCGCGTGACACGCGCCCTCGGCTGGCTGGGGCTCCTGGGCCTGGTCCTGTTCGGCCTGCGGAGGCGGGGCACCGGACAGCGCCGGTCACCGGGCTCACGCCCGGCTTCCACATAGTACTGCGGGCCGACTCGATGTACGCTCGGGTGAGCCTCGCGGTACGAGCCACACGCATGGAAGAGCCCACCCTACAGCCCGCCCGAGATTCGAAGGCGCACGAGCAGCACCGGGTCCTGACCATCCGGGGCAAGAGCTTCTGCAACAGCGCCTGCGTCTTCTGCGTCGAGAAGTTCACGACGCACCACCCCGTCGCCCCCAAGTCCGACGAGACGTACCAGCTCATCCTCCAGGGCAGCGGCAAGTACAACATGCTGTTCTTCATGAACGGCGAGCCGAGCCTCCACCCCAAGCTCTTCGAGTACGTCGACCTCGCCAAGCAGCACGGCTTCCAGTACTTCGGCATGTCGTCGCACTTCCGCGCCTTCGCGGACCCGTACTTCGCCCGCCGCATCCTCGACGCCGGCTTCGAGTTCTTCGACATCTCGCTGCACGCCGCCACGCTCGAGAAGCAGGAGGAGGTGAACCCCATCGGCGACGGGGGCGCCTCGCTCCGGGAGGCGCTCCACGGCCTGCGCAACATGTACGAGATCGCCCGCCGCGACCGGCGCCGCATCGGCGTCACGCACAAGATGGTGATCACGCGGATGAACTACAAGGATCTCGTCGAGATCTTCCGCGCGACGTACCGCTTCGGCGTGAGGAACTTCATCCTCCAGCCGGTCAAGGTGAGCGGCCTCGACGCCGACCTCAACGCGCGCCTCATCATCAACGAGGACGAGTTCATGCCCTACGTGAACGCGTTCCTGAAGGAGACGGAGGGCTCCGGCGCCGAGATCAAGCTCTACGGGATGAGCCAGGTCGGCGCGTACCAGAGCCAGAACCTGGTGCAGGAGACGAACCTCGTCAAGCACGTCTTCAGCAAGCGCAACAACCGCCTCACGCTCGACCTCAAGAACGGCGACAAGATCGTCTCCGAGGCGGTGAGCACCAGCACCGCGCCCGCGCACAAGGTCACGGTCCACCTGCCGAACATGGCGGAGAGCGCCACCTTCGAGTGCAAGGAGGACCAGTTCATCCTCAACGCCGCGCTGGCGAGCGGCGTCACGCTCCCCTTCGGCTGCCGCATGGCCTCCTGCGGGATGTGCGCCGGCAAGATCGTGGAGGGCAAGGTGGAGCGCGCCGAGCAGCTCGTCCTCACCGACGAGCATATCGCGCAGGGCTTCGCCGTGCTGTGCAAGACGATGCCGCGCTCCGATCTGACCATCATCACGCACCAGGATTCGGAGCTGGGGATCTGACGTAGGCTTCCATCCAGTTGGTCTCGCCGCCCAGGGGTGACCGCGCTATTGAGAGCGTTCGGAGCTCGATAACGCATGACGCCCTTCTCCCGGGACCCTCTCGCCTCCACATCTCGCCTCCGCCGCGCCGCCGCGCACGTCGCCGCGTGGATCCTCGCCGCCGTCGCGATCCCGGGCGGGGCGATCGTCGCCGCCCCCGCCGCCCTCGGTGAGCCGGCAGCCCCCGGCGCCCGCTGGACGGCGGCCACCCCCGACGAGATGGTCGATCAGCTCTTCGCGCGCGCGAAGCGCGGCGGCCCCGACGCCCTCGCCTCGCTCGTCGTCGCCGCCTCGCTCGACGATCGCGCCTCGTTCGGCCGCGTGCGGACCGGCCTCGCCGCGATCGCCGCTTCGGGCTCGCCGCTCGCCGACGACGCGCGCTGGCTCGACCTCCGGCTCACGCCCATCGCCTCGGCCGGCATCTGGCCGGGCATCGGCAACGTCGCCTACGACGCGCCGCCGGACCCGAACGGGCTGGTGAAGTCCCTCGCCATCCTCGGCCCCTTCCAGGACACGGGCGGCGGCCTGATGCGCCTCGAAGGCCCCGAGGCCCCCGGCGAGCGGTGGAACGACACGCGCGCCCGCTACGCCTGGGGCGTCTACGACGTCGCCTGGCGCCGCGTGCTCCCTGCCTCGGTCACGGCCCGCGGCGTCCCGCTCGACCTCTACATCAGCCCGCGATCCGAGAGCTGCACCATCCTCGCCTCCCGCGTCACCTTGCCTGCGACGCGGCCCGTCGTCCTCCACGTCGCCGCCGCCGGCGCGGTGCGGGTGATCTGGGACGGCGCCGACGTGGTCGCGAGCGAGGACGTGCACCCGAACCTCGTCCTCGACCGGATCGCCGCCCGCATCGACGCCGCCGCCGGCGATCACCTCGTCGCCGTGAAGGTCTGCTCCGCGGCGGTGGGCGACGACGGGCGCGTCCGCCTCCGCTTCACCGACGAGCAGAGCCGCCCCCTGCCGCTCGCCACGTCGTCGGACCTGAGCAAGCTGGGAATCGAAGCCTCCACGCTGGCCCAGGCCGCCGCGCTCCGCGACAGGGCGCGCGCCGCGGCGACGGCGAGGGCAGAGGCCCACCACGTGGAGGAGGAGCCCGCCCACGCCAAGCCGGCCGGGACGCGGAAGAAGCACGCCCCCAAAGGCGACGTCGTGGAAGACGCGCCGCCTGCGCCGAAGCACGCCAGGCTCGGCAAGGGTGGGAAGAAGGGCGCGAAGGCGCTCGCCCAGGAGGCGCCTCCGCCCGCGCCCCCCGCCGTCGAGGTGACGGCCGCCGACATCGTGCCGCCGCCGGGCGCCACCGTCCTGCGCACGACGCTCCAGCAAGCGCTCGCCGTGGGCGAGGACCCGTCGGTCCCAGAGGCCCTGGAGGCCGCGGTGCTCCGCACGCTCGGCGGCGCCGACGACGCCCGATCCCCCCGCGCGCCCGGCCTGCTCGATCGCGTGGGCCGCGCGCCGGAGACGACGCCGGACGAGCTCGCCATCGCAGGGTGGATCTCGCCCTTCGGCGCCAACCGCAGCGGGTGGCTGAACCTGGCGCGCGCCCGCGCGGAGGCGGCGCACGACGTCGGCGCGTCCGCGTTCGCGCAGCGCCGGCTCGTCGCGGCGCACCTCGCCTCGCGTTACGTCGACTGGGCCGTCGCCTCCGCGCAGGAGGAGCCGCTCGCCTCCGCCACGGACCCGGAGGCGATCCTCATCAAGGCGCTGGTCAAGAAGCAGTTCGGGTCGAGCGGCTTCGCCCGCGCCGCGCTCGACGACATGCTCGGCATCCAGGCCGCGCAGCAGGACAGGACCTCCATCGCCGTGCTGAGCGAGATGTACGGCCTGACGTACTCGCAGCCCGAGCTCCACCTCCGCGTCGCGCAGCGCCTCGTCGAGACCGACACCGACGAGCGCGGGCCCGGCTACATGGAGGCGTTCCGCTTCCAGGGCGACGCCGCCATGGAGCGCGCCGCGGCCGAGTGCCTCGCCCACCAGACCTCGCTCGACGGCTTGCTCCGGATGGCCCACACCCTGCTCGAGGAGGGCCGCCACCCCTGGGCGCGCGAGGCGTACTACCTCGCCACCCAGCTCGGCCCCAACCGATCCGCCGCGTTCTCCGGCCTCGCCGCCGCCGAGGAGGCCGTCGACGCCGACGACGCGCGCGCCGGGCGCGCCCCGTCCGTGTCGCCCGAGCTCACGCAGTCGGCCCTCGCGCGCGCGCACGATCTCGAGCCGAGCGACGCCTCGCTCAAGGCCGAGATCGCCTACCGTCGCGGCCCCGACGCGCAGGGCGGCGAGGCCCAGGCGCGCGAGGTGCAGCCCGACGAGGCGTACGAGGTGAAGCCCGAGGTCTTCCTCCGCATGGCGCGCGAGAAGCCGGCGAGGAAGGGCGAGATCTTCGACCGGCAGATCCACTGGGTGCGCGTCGTCACCTACCACCCGGACCACCGCGTCTCGCAGCTCATGCACTACTCGCGCGAGATCGTCATCGAGCCGCGCACCGAGCAGGATCTCTACGAGAACGTCCCCTCCGAGGGCGACGAGACCGAGCTGCTCTTCGCTCGCCTCTACAAGAAGGACGGCGCCGTGCTCCAGCCGGAGGAGCAGAGCTCCGGCGGCCGCCGGCCCTACATCCGCTGGCCCGAGCTGCACACCGGGGACATCGTCGAGGTGGCCGTGCGCTCGTGGACGGCCGGCCCCGTCGGGCTCCGGGGCGACGCGCCCTTCTCGTTCGTCGACTACGCCGGCTCCACGGACACCCACCCCATCCTGTTCAACGAGGTCGTCGTCGACTCGCCCGAGGACCATCCCCTCGCCGTCGACGTGCTCCACGGCAAGCCGGACCGCGCCACCACGGTCAAGAAGAACGGCCGCGTGATCACCACCTTCGCGTGGGACAACCCGCCGACCATCGCCGACGAGCCGCTCGCGCCCAAGCAGACCGAGTCGCTCCCGGTCGTCGTCGGCTCCACCTTCGCGAGCTGGGCCGATTTCCGCGAGTGGTACAAGGCCGCCGTCAAGGGCTTCACGGAGCCCGACGACCAGGTGCGGCGCAAGGCCGAGGAGCTGACGGCCGGCAAGACGACGCGCGACGAGAAGCTCAAGGCCATCTTCGAGTTCGTCGCCGACGACATCCGCTACGTGAACTACGTCTCCGGCGAGTGGTGGCTCCCGAACCGCCCGCAGGAGCTGCTCGCCCGCCGCCAGGGCGACTGCGACGACAAGGCGATGCTCCTCATCACGCTGCTCAAGGCCGTCGGCATCCACGCCAACGAGGCCCTGGTGCAGACGCGCTACACCGCGCAGCCCTCGCTCCTCCGCGCCGAGCACGCCGCCATCCCCCTCTTCGACCACGGCATCGCGTACCTGCCCGGCGAGAAGGGCAAGCCCGGCATCTGGCTCGACGCGACGAGCCCGGAGAGCCGCCTCGGCCCCCTGCCGTCGATGGACGCGCGCACCGTGGCCTTCTTCATCGACGACGGCCCGGCCAAGGTCGTGGACACGCCCGCGAGCTCGCCCGAGGAGCACGGCGTCGACGCCAACTGGACCATCACCCTCTCCCCCTCCGGCGCCGGCGAGCTCAGCGCCGACGAGCGGCACTCCGGCGACGCCGCCTTCGAGCTGCGGATGAACCTGAAGCAGCCCGACGCCCGCGCGCAGTGGGTGGAGCAGTACCTCGCCTCCGGCTGGTTCCCCACCGTGCAGGTCACCGGCGACATCGACTTCAAGCCCGACCTGCCCAAGGGCGTGGCCATCCTCAAGTACCGCGCCCACTCCGAGGGCCTCGGCCGGCGCGAGGGCGACGAGCTCGCCGTCCCGCTCGCCGAGAGCTCGACCCTCACCTCGCAGCTCGCGCCCCTGGTGCAGCGCACGCTCCCGGTCGTCCTGCCCCCGCGCGTGGCGCCCGCCCACGAGACGCGCACCATCACCATCGTCGCCCCCGCGGGCTACGCGTTCGCGGACCTGCCCCCCAACGGCGAGGTGGCCGGCGGCGAGTTCGGCAAGGCGAAGCTCGACTTCAAGCGCACCGGCAAGGGCACCGTCGTCGTGACGCGCAGCGTGGTCTTCGACCTCGCGACCATCCCGCTCGACAAGTACGCGAAGTGGCGCGCCTGGCTCCAGCGCGTGGACGGCTTGATGCACCGCACCGTGCGGCTGGTCCCCGACGGGAAGGCGGCGCCTCGCCCCGCCGGCCACGAGCCCACCCTGAGGGCCGTCTCGGGCGAGGCCCGCCAGCCGAAGCCGCGCTGAAGCACCGGGCCACGTCTGGGCGCCGAGGTGTAAGCGTGGTAACCTCGCCCCTTGTAGCGTGGCCCGTAGAGTACCCCCACCAGACTTCCGCTACGTCTGGCTGATGCCAGCGACGGCCTCGGTCCGCGCGGCAATCGCGGCGGGGACGGCGCTCTCGACGGGGCTGGGGATGCTCCTCTGGAGCACGAGCCACCACCCGCTCGCGACCGGAATACTCCTGACCAGCGCGGCGCTCGCGGGCGGCACGCTCATGGGCAGCAAGGGGAAGAGCCCTCGCCCCCGCTTCGGCGCGCGCGAGGCCTCGATGGCGATCGTCCCGTGGGGCGTCCTCGTCAACCCGGACACCGAGCCGCGCGTCCTGCACTGGCCGGCGATCCGCCGGATCACCGTGGACGTCTCGCACAGCATCAGCGGCGGCACGCCCGCGGTGATCGCCAGCGTCGTCACGGTCGACACGGGGCGCGAGCTGCTCGCCGGCCGCACCTGGGGCGCCGCGGGGCTGGAGGGGCTCGTCGCCAACCTCGGCGCCTACGCGGAGGAGGCGGCCCGTCCCATCGCGCTCGACCTCGACGGCACGCGCGAGGCGGGCGACGGCGCCACCGAGCCGGTGATGCAGGAGCTGCTCGCCCGCGCGGACGACCTGTGCGCGAGCGCCCAGGGCGCGCTGCTCCTCGGCCTGCCCCCGGGCGGCTACCGCTCGCTCGCGACGAGCACCGCCGGCCCCGAGACGCGCGCCGTGCTCCACGCCGTCCTCGCCGGAGACGCGCAGGCCGAGCGCCACGCGGACGCGCGCCCCCTCGCCGCCATCCTCGCCGCCCGCCTCGGCGCGCGCGAGCTGGTGCCGGACCTCCTCGACCTGGTGGCCGCGCCGCACCCCGTCGTGGCGGCCGTGGCGAAGGCGGCCGCCCTGCGGCTCGGCGCGCCGCAGAGCCGCGCGGGCGCCGTGGACGAGGTGGCCGCGTTCCTGTTCGAGGACGACCGGGTGTACCTCGAGCGGTGGGCCACCCCGGCGTAGCTGTGATGATCCCACACGTCTTGCCGCGTTGTGCGACATCCGCTCAGAAGCCGCCCTCGACCCCGATGCTCGGGATGGTCACGGGCCCGATGCGCGAGTACTGGCAGGGCTTCGTGACGCTCACGCACTGCTCCTGGGTGGTCTCCTCGGCGGCGAACGCGTTGAGCGCCTCGATCACGAACGAGATCCACGCCCGGCCCGACACGATGCTCCAGCGCTTCTCGAAGCGGAAATCGAAGCGACCGAACGGCTCGATACGCCCGAGCGCGGGCTGCGAGGGATCGACCGGGGTCCCGGTGTAGAAGACGATCCGCGTCCCACCCCGGTACCCGTGGCCGAAGTCGTAGCTGCCCGCCACGTTGAGCACATGCGTGCGGTCGTACGCCGAAGCGACGACCCCCTGCGGCAAGATGCGCTCCGAGCGTGAGAAGGTGTACGAGACGAGGCCGCCGAGGCGGCGCGTCAGGCGGCGGCGGAGCATCACCTCGAGGCCGATGCTCGATCCGTCGACGCGCTTTTCGAGGTTCGGGACGACGCTGCACGACGTCCCCGTGCCCCCCAGGGGGCCGGTCGTGGTCACGGTCGTGCAGCCCTGGCCCTGACCGAGCGCGTCCGTCATGTCGAAGAAGGCGTTGCGGAAGAGGGTGAGCGTGCCGGTGACGTCCCACGGCAGGTCGGCCTCGACGCCGATGCTGGACTGCCAGCTCCGCTGGAGCCCCCCCGTCAGGTCCATCGTGAAGCCCGGCAGGGGGAGGACGAAGCTCGGCGGCTGCGACGCGAGGCCCGTCAGCGTCACGAGGCGCAGGTCCCTGGTGATCGCGACGCGCGCGGCGAGGCGCGGATCCACGCCGGCGGCCGACCGCCCCTTCGACTCGTAGTAGTCGACGCGGAGACCGGGCGTGACCTCGAACCGCGGCGTCACGGCGATGACCGCGTCCGCGCGCGCCCCCATCGTGACCTCGAAGCGGTCCGAGAAGGACGCGGCCGCGCTCGGGCTGTCCGAGCCGAAGAACCCGCCGCCGAGGTCGGCCTGAAGGCCGTCCAGCTGCGCGTCGAGGCCCGCCCGGACGAGGACCGCATCGCTCGCCCGCTTCGTGATCTCCGTCCGCGAAGCGATCGACCGATCGCTCGCGTAGCTGCCCTTGTCGAGCCCGGTCTCGTCGTAGCCGAGGGTGACGGCCTGCCGGATCCGGTCCTCCGGGCCGCCGAAGCGATGGTCGTAGCGCAGGTCGAGCCGGTGGAACGTCGTGTCGAAGAGCGTGCTCGGCGTGCCGTTGCTCGTAGTGCCGAGGAAGTCGTGGGCGCCGAACGCGAAGATCGTCAGCGTGTCGCGGGGCGTGACGTCGAGCGAGAGCCGCGCCTGGTAGTCCCAGTAATCGAGGCTCACGCTCGGTACGATGGCCGAGAGCAGGAGCGCCGTGAACGAGAACCGGCCGGCCGCGAAGAAGCTCCCGCTCACGCCGTCGAGGCCCTTCAGGAACGGGATGTTGCCGAGCCCGCGATGGGCGTCTCGATCATGGCGCCGGCGTCGACGATGCGGAGGTTGGCCTCGCCGTGGAGCCCGGCCGGCGCATCCTTGGTCTCGCCGGAGACGACGCCGCCCGCGTACCGCCCCAGGCTCGCGGGGTAGCCGCCTGCGTACAGATCGACGCGATCCATGATGGCGGGGTGCACCACCGAGGGGCCGAGGGCGACGTGGTAGAGGAGCGGGACGCGCACCCCGTCGAGGAAGTAACCGACGTCGCCCGGCGGCGCTCCGCGCACGTAGAAGTACGGTAGGCCCGAGATGATCGGCGTGACGCCCGGCAGCGCGTCGACCGCGCGGAACGGGTCGCCGAACGCGCCAGGGAGCAGCCGGACCTCGGCGCGCGAGAGCGAGAGCGCGCCTGGCGGGTGCGCGCCGCTCACGGTGACCTCCAGAGGACGCGGCGGCGCCGGCGCGCCGGGCGCGGGCGCCGGGCCCGCCGGCGCGGGCGCGGCCTCGGGCGCAGGCGCCGTGAAGCGGATCTGCGCGCGGATGGAGGCGACGATCGGCTTGCCGTCGCGCGTGGCCGGCGCGAAGCGCCACGCCGCGGACGCAGCGACCGCGGCCGACGCGAACGGCTCGTCGCCTGCGAGCGCGCGCGCCAATCGCACGCTGCCGTCCGCCGCCACGATGACGAGCACGACGACCTCCGCGTCTCCCTTTCCGCCGGCGGGGTAGTCCGCGTGGAGGGGCGCGGTCGGCCGCGGCGGCACGAGCGCGGGAGGCGCGACGGCCGGCGCCGGCGCCGGCTGCGCGGCGGCGCGGGGCGGAGCGAGCGCGGCGACGAGGATCGCGGCGGCGAGCGCCGGCAGGCGTGTGCGGGTGTGCATGGTTGCGGCTGCGCGCCGTGGTCTCGGACGAGGGGCGGCCGCGCCGGAGCCGCGCGCGCCGGTCCTGCGCGCCTCCCTCCGCGGCGCGATCCGGCGGGCCCTCGTCGTCGGCGCGTGGCGAGGGGCGCCTGACCTATAGTGGCCGCGACGCGACGCGAGGGCTCACGGCGGCCTCAGAAATCGACGCTCGACCCCAGCGAGAACAACCCGAGCGGGCGGCCCCACACTCCGGCCGTCTGGCCCGGCTGGACGATGCTCGCCTGCGCGGTCGACACCCCGAGGTGGCCCGCCAGCACGAGCCGCACGCGGGCCGTGATGCGCGGAGCAATCTCGAAGCCGAGGAACGGCAGGCCCGTCACGACGTTGTTGAGGAGCGGCATGGTGGGGGCGCTCGCGGCCATCGGCGCGCCGGCGTCGGTCGCCCCGGTGGTGCGCAGCCACGCGCCCCCGAAGCCCGCGCTCACCGAGAGGCCGACGCGGGGGGCGTCGAGGAGCAGCGCCGACAGCTCGGCGCCGAAGACCAGCGCCCGTATGTCGAGCAATCCATCCGCGGTGTCCACGTTGGAGGGGGCGAGCGGGAGGGCGACGAGGCCGCCGAGGCCGATGACGCGCGTCGCCATCCACCGGCCGCGGAGCACGACGTCGAGGCCGGGCCTCCCGAGCTGGACGGGGACCGCGATCGCCGCGGTCACCGAGAAGCGCGACGCGGGCGCGGCGGCGCGGGGCCCCGTGGCGTCTCGCGGCGCCGCGGCGCCCGGCGCGCTCGTCGCGGGAGGGGCGCGATCGAAGGGTGGAGCCGTCGACCGCTGCGCAGGCTCGGCGGCAGGCGCGCCATCGTGCGCGGAGCCCGTCGCGTCCGGTCGGCCGGCGTCCGGATCCCGCAGCGGCTCAAGGTAGGCTCGAAGCTGCTCGGACGCACGTACCGCGGCGGTGGACCAGTCATCGTCGCCGTCGAGCTCGATCACCTCGCGGAGCACGAGGCGGCCGCGCGACGCGTCCGCGGTCCAGAGCTCGATACGACGCGGAGGCGACTCAATCACACGCGCGGTGGCGACCGCGCTCGCGGCGCGCGCGCCGCCGGGGGCGCCGGCCTCCTCGATCGTGAAGCCGAGGGCGTGGATCTCGGCGCGCACGCGGGCGCTGAGGCGGCTCCCGGCGGGCGCGACGAAGAGGATGCGCGGGGCCTCCGCGCGCGCGGTCGCCGGCGCGCACACCGAGGACGCCGCGAGCGCCCAGGCGAGCGCGCGGCGGACGACCGTTCGCGTCGAGACACGACCCCTCATGGGCGGAGCAGGCGCCTCGCCAGCTCCGCGTGAGCGCCCATCGGGTGCCGCGCCAGGTACTCCGCCGCCGTCGCGCGCGCCGCGGGGAGGTCGTTCATGCGCTGCTCGGCCTCCATCACGCGGCCGAGCGCCTCCGGCGCGAGCGCGCCCGCGGGGCGCTCCGCGAGGTAGGTCTCGAACCAGCGCCGCGCGACGACGAACGCGCCGGCCCCGTCGAACGCGAGCTGGCCGAGGTGGAACGCGGACGTGGCCGCGAACTCACCGCCGGGAAAGCGCCGCCTCACGGCGCCGTACGCCTCCGTCGCCTGCGCAGCGCGCCCCGCGAGGCGCGCCGCCGCGCCGAGCTCCATCAGGTCGCCCGCGGAGAAGCTCCTCGCAGAGACGCCCGAAGCCCTGGGACTCGGCTGCAGCGAGCGCCTCCGGGTACCGGCCGGCGCCGGCGGAGATCGCGCCACGAGGGCGGCGGCGCCGGGATCGCCGACGGGATCGGTCCCCCGGTCGTCGCTGGCCGCGCGGCCCGTGACGAGGGCGCGGGCCGCGGGCGCTCCGGGATCTCGGGCGCACCCGGCGGCGGGCCTCGCGGCGGCTCCGTCGTCGCGGGCGCCGGGGCTACCGGCGCTGCGCTGCTCGCGTCGCGGGCGACGGGCGCGCACGACACGGTGCCGCTCTCGCCGCCGGCGAAGGCCCGCTCCGTCGTCAGGCACGGGCCGCGCACGACGACTCGCCCATGGTGCATGGCAATCGACAGCTCCTCCCGCGCGGGATCCCACGTCGCGTCGAACTCGGTGCCGACGACGTGGATCTCGAAGGGGCCACCGATGACCGACCAGTCGTTGCCCGGGCGCGGGACCACGTCGGCGTGCACGGCGCCCCGCTCGACCACCACGCGCGCGCCGCGATCGCTCACCTCCGCCACCCGCGCGCGGCCGCCGGAGCCCACCACGATGCGGCTCCCGTCGGAGAACGCGACCGGCGTCGGCCGCTCGGGAGGGGGCGCGATCCACACGCCGACGAGGCCGGGCACCGAGGGCTCGCCCACCTCGAAGCGCAGGGGCTTCCGGGACGGCCGGAGGAGAGCGACGGCCGCGGCGGCGCACAGCGCCGCGCCGGCGACGACGGGCGCGCGCAGCGAACGCTTTTTGTGCGCGCGGACCCTCTGGGCTACGGCCGCGTCGATCCGTGCCATCCGACCGGCCGCCGGCGCGTACTGCCGCCTGGCCAGCGCCGCGTCCTGCCCGTCGGCGACCGTGCGGCCCAGGCGCCTCGAGTCTAGGGCCGGTGCCATCGCGTCCCCTCCGCGAACCACTGGGCGAGCACCTCGTGCGCCTGCCCGCGCTCGGCGAACTCGGCCTCCGCGCTCTTGATCCGCCGCTTGATGGTCGCGATCGACACGCCGCACGCCTCGGCCACGTCGGCGAGATCCATCCCCTCGACGAACCGCAGCGTGAACGCGATCCTCTCGTCCGCTTCGAGCTGCCCCAGCACCTGGTAGAACGCGCGGATGGCGGCCCGCACCTCGGGCGACGCGACGGGCGCCTCGACCTCCGGCGTCTCCTCGGGCGCCACGAACGAGAGCCAGCGCCGCCGCGTCCTCGCGCGGAGCGCCTCGCGCGCGACGAAGACCGTGATCGACGTGAGCCACGCCGCCAGCGCCCGTGGATGCGCGGAGCTCCTCCACGCGCAGGAACGCGCGCACGAAGACCTCCTGCACCAGATCGTCGAAGTCACCCGGGCCGCCCAGGATACGGGTGAGGATCCGCTCCACGTGCGGGGTGTACTGCTCAAGGAGTGCGTGCGCGGCCCACCGCTCGCCTGCCCGCAGCGCCTGCGCGAGGTCGGCCGGAGCGTCCTCGACGCGGGGGCGTGCCTTCCGGGCGTCACGCAGACGGACAACTTTGCTCGGGGTAGGCATTTCTCGTGCAGGGTGGACGGGCCCTAGTCTAACAGTGGCCAGACCGCGCGTTTTTGGCTCACGGAGGAGGGGAGCGACGAGCGCTCCCTAGCCCCCGTCCCGCTCCTTCCGCTGCCGCATCAGCCTCTCCACCAGCTCCGGGTCCAGCCGCGCCGCCAGCGCGCGCCGGTCGACCTTGAGCCGCCGCGCGGCCTCTCGCACGCTCCCCGTCTTCGCCCGGACGACGTTCATGTAGCGCGCGAGCATGTCTTCGGCGGGGAGCTGCCCCTCGTTGATCAGTCGGGCGATGTCCTCGTCCTCCTGGCAGGGGAGCTCGAATCGGGCGGTAGGAGCGGTGCACCAGCACGTTGCGCACGCACTGCTCCAGCTCGCGCACGTTGCCGGGCCAGGCGTAGTCGGGGGGCATGTGCTCGTCAATCCAGGCCTCGACCTCGGTGGCGAGCACCTCGGCCTCGACGGGGCCGGCCACCTTCTCGGCGATGTGGAGGACGAAGGCGCGGCGCTCCTCGGGCGCGGCGTCGAGCTGCTCGCGCAGCGACGGCGTGCGGAATCTGGATCGAGCAGAGGCGGTAGTAGAAATCCTGCCGGAAGGCGCCGCTCCGGATGAGCTCGCCGAGGTCCTGGTGGGTCGCGGCGAGGATGCGGCCGTGAAAAGGCAGGTCCTGCGTGTCGCCGAGGCGCTGGAAGCGGTGGTCCTGGAGGACGCGCAGGAGCTTGACCTGGATGGGCGGCGCGACCTCCCCGATCTCGTCGAGGAAGACGGCGCCGCCGGGCTTGCACACCTCGAACCAGCCGGCGTGATCGCCGGCGGCGCCGGTGAACGCGCCGCGCCGGTGGCCGAAGAGCTCCGACTCGAGGATCGAGGGCGCGAGGGCCGAGAGGTTGAGGGCGTGGAAGCCGTCGGCAGGATCGGAGACGAAGCCCTCCCGGGCGAGGTCGAAGGGCACGTAGGGGCAGAGGCCGATGGCGCGGGCGCAGACCTCCTTGCCGGTGCCGGTCGGGCCCGTGATCAAGGTGGCGTTGTCCTGCATCCGCGCGTACAGGGAGCGCACGTAGCGACGCATGTCGTGCGTGAAGATGGCGGTCCAGAGGGAGCCGCGCAGGCGCACGGCGGGCGCGGAGCCGCCGCGCAGGGTCGTGGAGATGATGTGCGAGGCGCGCCGGTGCTGGACGAGCCACGAGAAGAGGTGCGGCGGCGCCGGCGCGTCGAGCCGGAGCCCGGGGACGTCGAAGAGCCGCGCGTGCTCGCGCGCGAAGGGGCCGTACGACGCCACCCGCGATGGGAGGGCTCGGACGCACGCGTCGAGCGCCGCGGCGTGGCGGGTGCGGAGCACCAGGGTGCCTGCCTCGACGTAGAGCGTGCGGTCCGCGTCGCTCGGCGAGGCACCCGCGAAGAGCCGGCCGCGGGCGCGCTCGACGAGCGGCCCTATCATGGTGGCGACGCCGTCGGGATCGAACGGGATGCGCTCCGGGGCGAAGGGGTTCTCGAACGCGAGCTGCGCGCCGAGCTGGACGACGGCACGCTCGTCGGGGTCGTCGAAGAGGGGCGCATGGCACGGTGAGAAGGACATCGAGGGGTGCTCCCGGCCGCTCTCCGGGCACGCCCGTGAGCACGCTAGCGTGACACGCCCGGGGCGTCCGACGAGGGGAGAGCACGTTTCCGGCGGCGGCGCTGCCCGCCGGTGAAGGAAGCGTCACGCCCGGCGAACCGACCGCCCGCTCCGTCGAGCGCCCCGTCACGGCCGGCGAAGCAACCGTCATCTCCGTCGAGGCGACCGTCATCTCCGTCGAGGCGACCGTCATCTCCGTCGAAGCGGCGTCATCTCCGTCGAAGCGACGGCACGCCCGGCGAGTCGACAATCGAGGACGGCGAACGGGATGTCGTGGCCGGCGACCCGAAAGTCGTGGCCGGCGACCCGGATCGCGTCCCCGTCGAGGCGCCGTGACGGGACGGCGAACGGGATGTCGATCCCGGCGAACGCCCGTCACCGACGGCGAACGGAGGTCACCGCCGGCGGAGGGAGACGTCCTGCCCGGCGGAGCGGCGCGCCGGTTCCTTCGCCGGACGCGTCGCGCCCGCGAGCGGAACGCGCTGTCCGTCGAGGCGAAATTGCAGGTCGGCGAAGGGATCGTCATGTCCGGCGAGGCGGCGTCGCCGGCGGCGAACGGGTTGTCCGGTTCGTCGAAGGAGCGGCGCGGGCGGCGAACGGGTTGTCATGTCCGTCGAGGCGGCGTTCCTGGACGTCGAGGGGACCGGCGATCCCGGCGAACGGGCGGCGCCGCCGGCGAACGGAGACGACGCTCCGGCGAGTCGACGCGCGTCTCGCCTGGAGAGGACAGGCGTCTCCGTCGAGGCGCCGCGCTCTCCGGTGAACGAAACGGCGATCCCGGTCGACGGGCGTACGATTCGGGTCGACGGGCGGGAGATCCCGGTCGACTGACCGGCGATCCCGGCGAACGGACGGCGCCGCCGGCGAACGGGATGTCGAGGTCGGCGAACGGGGAGCGCTGGGCGATGAGGGGCCCGTCGCGGTGCGCTCACCGAGGCCTCGCCTGGGTGTGCTGCGGCGCTCCGGCACCCGAGCGTCCCGCCTCGGAGGCACCTGCCGAGCGTCGCGCGGTGTGATCGTTCGCCCCGCCGACGAGGCCGCTCACGAACCCCTCTCGCGGCGTGGCGCATCCACGTACCAGCGTGGAGCAATACCGTACCGGTCCCCCGGCTCCATCGACGGGGCACGCGGTGCTGGGAGCGCGATTCCTCGGAATTTTGCGCGGGATCGCCCGGTGGCACGGCGCGTGCTCTAGCTCGGCATCGGAGGGCGGCGGGCGACGATACGAGCGGCCCATGCGGGGCCGATCCCGGTCATCGCGCGGCGCACCTCCATCCAGGAGAAAGGAAGGACGCCATGACACAGGCGCTCAACAGGATCCGCATCGCGCTCAACCTGTCGGGGATGAGCGACGAGGAGCTGCTGCAGCTCGTCGTCGCCATCACCGCGCTCGCTCCCCAGAGCTCGCTCATCAGCATCGCGTCGATCGCCACCAGCGTCGCCGCGGTCAGCTCGAAGGGTGCGACCTTCAAGAGCAACTCCGACACGGTCAAGGCCGACGAGGAGAAGCTCCGCAACGACAAGACCGCCTTGGGCACCTCCCGCGGGGCGCTCGAGGGCGAGGTCGCGACGCTGGCGGCGCTCGTGGGGAGCAACGCCAAGAACGCGGCCGACGTGGCCAGCCTGGCCTTCCAGGTCGCGCCGGCCCCGGTGGTGGTCAAGTCGCCGCCCGCCACGCCGGACGTCATCGACGTGGTGATCCCCAAGAAGGGCCGCGGCCGTGCCAAGGCGACGGTCCACGAGACCGGAGGGGAGAAGGGCCGCTACCTCGCGGAGTGGAGCCCGGACCCCATCGGCCCGACCACGTGGGTCAGCCTGCCGGGGACGGGCAAGGCGCGGAACCTCACGGGCGCGAGCGGCACCAAGATCTGGGTCCGCTTCGCCCGCGTGAGGGGCCAGCTCCAGTCCGACTGGAGCATCCCCGTGCTCATCACGTTCCCGTGATCCTCCCGCCCCTCTGCCTCGCATAGAGGCTCCCCCCACCTCGCGAGGCGGCGTCGCTCTCCCGGAGCGCGCCGCCTCGCACCCCCCCTCTCGATCTCTCGTTACCTGCCCTTGCGGTGCAGGAAGTCGGGCCGCTTCCCGGGCCCGTGTGCGGCCGGCGCGCCCGTCGCGGCCGACGCAGCCGATGCCGCCGGCGCGCTCGCCTCCGGCGCGGCGGTCGCTTCGTCGCCGGCGCTGCCGGCCGCAGGCGCTCCGCTCGCGGCCGGAGTCGCGCTCGCCGCGGGCACGGGCGCCGAGGCCGAGCCGGCGCTCGCGGGCTCCGCCGCCGGCTTGCGCATGTTCACCACCACGATCAGCACGATCATGCCGAGCACGACGGCGACGAGGAGCCCGCTCACGACCGGCAGGATCGCGAGCTTCTCCTTGCGCTGGGACACGACCCGGGTCGCGCCTCCGATCATCGCCATGGGCGTCGGGCCGCCCGGCATGGGCGCCTGCTGCGAGACCGGCGGGAGCCCGCCCAGCGCGGGTTGCGGGCTCGCCCCCATCGGCATGCTCGGCGGCCCTGCAGGGACCGCGGCGTGGGCCCCGGAGATGCCAGGGTGCGCGGCGTACGCGGCGTGCGCGCCCGGCTTCCCGAGCCGGTCCTGGTACGCGGCGCGCACGGCGGCCTGCATGGCGCGCGCGTCGGGCCAGCGCGCGGCCGGGTCGTAGGCGAGCGCCCGGTCGATGACCGCCGCCACGGCCGGGGGCAGGCCGGGCACGAGCGACGCGACCGGGGGCGCCTGCTTCGTCATCGCGGCGAGCATCAGCTCGTTCACCGTCTCGGCCTGGTGCACGAGCCGGCCCGTGACGAGCGTGAACATCGACGCGCCCACGGCCCAGAGGTCGCTCCGGGGGCCGACGTCGTCCCAGCGGCCGCGGGCCTGCTCGGGCGGCATGAAGGCCGGCGTGCCGATGGCGCCCGCCGTGGTGAGCGTGAGCCGCGTCGCCGACATCTCGCGGATCCGGGCGATGCCGAAGTCGAGCACCTTGACCTGCCCGTCGCGCGTGAGGAACACGTTCTCGGGCTTGATGTCGCGGTGGACGATGCCCCTGGCGTGCGCCGTCGCCAGCACGTCGAGCAGCCGGTCCGAGAGGGAGAGCACCTCGTGCGCCTGGAGCACGCCGGAGCGCTCGCGCCGGTCCTCGAGCGTCTCGCCGTCGAGCAGCTCCATGACCAGGAAGACGGAGCCGTCCTCCGCCACCGCGTCGTCGAGGACCGCGACCGCGCCCGGGTGGTCGACCTTGTTGGCGACGTAGCCCTCGCGGAGGAAGCGGGTGCGCACCTCCGTGTTCGCCCCGAGCTCGGTGTGCAGGAGCTTGATCGCGGCCCGGCGGCCGTTGTTCACGTGCGTCGCCGCGTAGACCGCGGCCATGCCGCCCACGCCGAGGAGCTGATCCAGCCGCCACTTCTCGCGCAGCACCTGGCCGACACGGGCACGAGCCCGGGCCTGGAGGGCGTCGGCCTGGTCGGCGGCGGGATCCATGAAACGGTAAACGCAGAATTTCGTACGGGGCCCCCGGCGTCAAGGAGTCCAGGGCGAGGTTGCGCCCCCCGACGCCAAGGCATGCGGCTCACGGGCTTCCGCGCCGTACCGGCTTCGTGCTCGCGCGGAGGCGCCACCTGCTTTCGCACACACGGGCGCGGTGCTACCGGTCGCCTCTCCCTCCACGATGGGCTCGCGAGCGACGAAGCTCCCGGCTCCTTCCGGCCTGCTCCCACATGCCCCGACGCCACCTCCCTCTCCTCGCCCTCCCCCTGCTCGTGGCCTGCGCCTCCGCGCCCGAGCCCGTCGCCCCCTCGGGCGGCCCCCCGCCGGACTTTGCCGCCGCCCACGCGTCGGCGTTCCAGGCCGAGGCCCTCGACGCCGCACGTCGGCGTCTCCGTACCTCGACCTCGTCGACCTCGCGGTCGCGAACCCCGAGGTCCCCGGCGCGCTGCCCGCAGGGCTCGCGGCCGTCGACGCCCTCACCTCCGTCTCCCTGCCGGGCTTCGACCTCGTCGGGCCCCACGCGCTCGCGTACCGGTCGCGCGACGTCTTCGGCCTCGTGAACGGCCGCCTCCGCCGCGCCTGGGAGGCGTCGGCGTCCGAGCACCCCTCGCCCACGCTCCCCTTCATCCGCGGCGCCGTCGCCTCCGCGCTCCACAACCTCGCGCTCTTCACCGGCGACGCCGGGGCCGAGCGCACCTGGTCCGCGCGCCGCGGCTGCGTGAAGGCGGCCACCGTGGTCGGGCCGATCGACTGGACGCCCCTCCGCGGGCTCGAGGACCCTTCCCCCATCGCGGCCGACCAGCCGCTCGCGAAGAGCTACGCCGGCATCCCGCCCTTCGGCGCCCAGGTCGCGCCCGTCGTGGTCGGCGCCGACGCCTGCCAGCTCGACGTCGCCTCCACCAGCGTGCTCCAGGGCACCCGCGCGGTCGTCGTCGACCTCACCGTGCCCAGGCCCGAGACCATCAGCGTCTCGCTCACGTCGTCGTCGGCGGCGGTCCTCGACGTCGGCGGCGCGCGCGCCATCCGCCGCGGGTTCGAGGCGGGCGGGCAGGCCGTGCTGCGCTTCGCCCGGGTGACCATCCCGGCGGCGGGCACCGTGCGGGTCGTCGCGCGGGTGGCGCAGCGCGGGGACACGGGCCCGATCGAGATTGACGCGCTGGGGCGAGGACGGCGCGACGCTGGCCTCGAGCGCGCCCGCGCCCGGGTCCGCCGCGACGGCGCTCGCCAAGAGCGCCCAGGCGGTGGAGATCACGCCGCCGCCCGGCCCGGCGGGCGCGGTGGTCGCCGCCGCGGGGCTGCTCGCGACGGGGGACGCGCGCGCCGCCGAGCACCTCCTGGAGCCCGGTCACGATGGGGCCGCAAGCGGCCCCAAACCCCGGGCTCCTGCGGAGCCCTACGCCGCGAGCCCGGGGAGGCGGCCGTGCGGTCGCCCGCGATGGATCTGCTCTACGCCCGCGCCATCGACAGCGCCGAGGACATGCCCGACAACAAGGCCTCCGACCGCATCCGGGCCGCGATGGAGCGGGCGCTCGCCGCGTGGCCGAGCGCCTGGGAGGCGCGGATCGGGCACGCGCGCATCATCGAGCGGCGGCGCGGCGCGGGCGAGGGGATCACCGAGGCGCTGCGCTCCCTCGGCGCGGCGCCCGGCACCGCGTTCAAGCCGAGCGACGCCATGGTCGCCGCGTACGTTGCGGTCATCGCGAAGCGGTCGCAGCTCCTCGACGTGGCCGAGGCCGCGTACGACGCGGTGAACCGCCTCGCGCCGGGCTCGCCGCTCCTCGCCTACGTGGACGGGCGGCTCCACACCCGGACGGGCGCCGACGCGGTGCAGGCGGCCTGCCAGGGCGGCCTGCGCCGCTCCGAGACGGACTGCTTCGAGGCGCTGCGCGACCGCGGCGACTTCGGCGGGGCCCTCGCGGACCTCGGGCGGCTCCGCGCGCTGCGCGAGTCCCCGGACGCGTACCAGGACGCCGAGATCTCGGTCCGCATCCTCTCCAACGACGTGAAGGGCGCGCTCGCCGTGTACGACTCCATGGAGCCGGGCTCCCGGCGGATGCTCGAGGCGCTCGGCCTCGCCGGCAGCTTCGCGCCGGGAGAGGCGCGGGGGCGGCTCGTCCGCGACCGGATCACGTCCCGCGACAGCCCCTACTCGATCCCGACGCTGGTGCGCGCGCTCGGGGTCGAGCCCGACCCGGCCCCGCGCCTCGAGGAGGAAGGGCGGAGGCTCGTGCTCGCGGATCAGCGCTCCACCTTCCTCCCCGGCGCGGGCACGGCGGTGCTGCGCCACATCGAGCGGTACGGCATCGAGGCGAGCGGCCTCGTGCACTTCGTGGAGTACGACCTCCGCCGCGTCTCCGGCACCACGGACGTGGCCGAGGGCGCCATCGCCTACGGCCCGTCGATCGAGGGCCGATCCGCGCCGCGCCTGCTCCGCAAGCGCATCCACAAGCGCGACGGTCGCATCCTCGAGCCGGACCCGGCGGCCAACGCCTCCCAGGCGAGCGATCTCTCCCAGCTCGAGCAGGGCGACTACGTTGAGCAGATCGCCGAGGGCTGGGCGCTGCCCGGGGACACGGGCCAGATCATCATCGACACGCCGGATCTCCTGCCGGAGCGCACCAGCGTGCGCGAGGCGGTGATCGAGGTGCGCCGCGCGGAGGGCGTGCCCTTCTCGGTCTGGGCGCACCCGCTCCTCGGCGCGCCGGAGGAGCACAGCGAGGGCGGCTACAAGGTGAGCGTGTGGCGGCTCCGGGACCAGGCCCCGCGCCGGATGGAGGACGGCGTGCCCAGGATGGAGCGCGGCGTCTCGGTGAGCCTCGGGACGCAGACGTGGGCCGAGGTCGGGCGCGCGTTCCAGGAGGCCATCCGCTCGCTCGAGGACAAGGATCCCTACGTGGTCCGCTGGGCCGAGGAGGTCGCCGGCCCCGATCGCAGGCCGAGCAAGTCGCTCGTCGCGCGCGTGGTCGCCGCCGCAGGCAAGAAGATCAAGGTCGCCGGCGGCGCCGAGCTCTCCGACATCGCCGCGATGTACGGCGGCGGCTCGCAGCACGCGACGGCCCGCACGATCCTCGAGCTCGGGCAGGGCAGCCGTTCGTGGGTCATCTACCGCGCGCTGCGCCAGCTCGGCGTGGACGCCGGCATCGCCATCGCCGAGGTGGAGCCCTGGAGCGCCGTCGCCTCCTACCCGCCGCACGTCGGCCGCTTCCGCCACCCGCTGGTCGTCGCGCACCTCGGCGCGGAGGGCGACCTCTGGATCGACGCCGACGTCGACGGCCCGCCGCTGCCGCCCGGCCGCATCAGCCCCGAGCTGCGCGGCCGCACCGCGCTCCTCTCCGACGGCTCGACGATCACCGTGCAGGGGACGGCCGGGGAGGTGGGCGACGAGGCCGACGTCCGCCTCACGCTCGACGACAAGGGCGACGCGCGCGGCACCTTCACCGTCCTTCTCCACGGCCGCACCGCGCAGTCGCTCGCCGACGCGTTCGAGACCGTGGTCGGCTCCGAGCGGCGCGAGATGCTCCGCCGCGTCGTCCTCGGCTGGCTGCCCTGGGCCGACGTCGACGAGGTCGCGCTCTCCTCCGCCGAGGGCTCGTGGGAGGTGGCGCTCCGCGCGACGATCGCGATCCACGGCTTCGGCCGGCCCGAGGGCAAGAACGGCAAGACGTGGGTCCTCGCCGGGCTCGAGCCCGTCCACCGCGGCGGCGCGGGGACGCTCGGGGCCAGCTACGCGTCGCGCGCCGCGCGGCAGAACGCGCTCGCGATCGACAACCCCATCCAGTACCACTTCCACCGCCGCATCGAGCTGCCCCGCCGGGGCCACCGTCACGCGCGCCCCCGCCGCGGTCGCCGTCGTCGACCCCAACGTCTCCGCGCGCCGCTCGGTGACGCAGACGGGCCAGACGCTCGAGGAGGACTTCACGCTCAGCCTGCCCACCGGGACGGTCCCCGCCGGGCGGTACCAGGCCTTCGTCGAGAAGGTGCAGGCCATCGACGACGGCTTCATGGCGGGGACGCGCATCCACGTGAAGTGAGCGCCGACATGCGCGAAGGCGTCCCCCTCGGCCCGCTGACGACGCTCGGCGTCGGCGGGCCCGCGCGCTTCTTCGCCTCCGTCGCCAGCCACGTCGACGCCGCCGAGGCCGCCGCGTTCGCGGAGGCACAGGGCCTGCCCACGCTCGTGCTGGGCGGCGGCTCCAACCTGCTCGTGGCCGACCGCGGCTTCCATGGCGTCGTGCTGCGCGTGCGCGTGCGCGGCGTCGCGGTCCGCGAGCACGGCGATGTGGTCGAGGTCGAGGCCGGCGCGGGGATGCGTGTGGGACGATCTCGTGGCGCACGCCGTGGCGCGCGGCTGGGCCGGCATCGAGTGCCTCTCCGGCATACCCGGCGAGGTGGGCGCGACGCCGATACAGAACGTCGGCGCCTACGGGCAGGAGGTGGCCGAGACCATCCTGCGGGTGCGCGCCGTTCGACCGCGTGAAGGGGGAGGTGGTCGAGCTCGACGCCGAGGCGTGCCGCTTCGGGTACCGCGACAGCGTCTTCAAGCGCGAGGCGCAGGGATCGCTACGTGATCCTGGCCGTGCGCTTCGCGCTCCGCCCCGGCGGCGCGCCCAAGCTCCGCTACGCCGAGCTGCCGCCCGCTTCGCGGGGACCGCTTCGCCCTCGCTCGCCGAGGTGCGCGAGGCCGTGATCGCGCTCCGGCACCGCAAGTCGATGGTGCTCGATCCGGCCGGGGAGAACGGCAAGAGCGCGGGGTCGTTCTTCATGAACCCGACGGTCTCTGCCGAGGAGCTGCCGCGCGTGCGCGAGCGCGCCGCGCCCACGCGGTGCCCCGGCGAGGCGATGCCCGAGCACCCCGCCGCGGGCGGGCGGGTCGAAGCTCTCCGCGGCGTGGCTGATCGAGCACGCCGGCTTCCACAAGGGGACGAGCGAGGGCGCGGTCGGCATCTCGACGCGCCACGCGCTGGCGCTGGTCAACAAGGGCGGCGCCACCGCGGCCGAAATCGTCGCGTTCGCGCGCCGCGTGCGCGATGCCGTGCCAGGAGCGGTTCGGCGTGGCGCTCGTGGCCGAGCCGGTGCTGGTGGGGTTCACCGCGGACGAGGTTGCGGGGCTCGTGGGCTGAGCGGATCAGTTCGGCTTGCGGGAGACGGAGGCGACGCCCGCACCGGTGACGAAGAACGGGCGCCCCGCGACCGGGGAGAGCGCCTGCGTGACGGCGGCCATGAACGCGCGGGCGCCGCCCGCGGGGACGCCCGAGATCCAGGTGGGGGCGATGACGGTCATCATCCGCAGGAAGGCCTGCGCGTCCATGACCGGCGCAGGGTCCATCTCGTACTCGAGGTGCTCCACGAAGAGGCCCGCGGCCCGCAGGTCGCCCATCAGCTCACTCGGCGTCGGCAGCGGGAGGAGCCATTCGCGCGGCCCGCCGAAGAGCTTCTTGTACGCCCCGTCGACGACCGAGATCCACTCCTCGAACCCCGGGTTCGCGACGCAGTTGATGAGCACCTGGCCGCCGGGACGGAGCACGCGCGCGAACTCGGCGACGGTGTGCCGGCGGTCCGGGAACCAGTGGTAGACGCTGTTGCAGAGGAGGAGATTGACGGACGCGTCCTCGACCTCGAGCTTGTCGGCGTCGCCCACGACGAACGTGGCCGCGAGGCCCGCGACCGCCGCCTTCTTGCGCGCCTCCTCGACCATCCCCGGCGCGAGGTCGATGCCGAGGAGCCGCGAGCACGGGCTGAGCACCCGCGCCGCCTCCAGGAGGTTGATGCCGGTGCCGCAGCCGACGTCCAGGATGGAGGGCTTCGGGGCCACCTTCACGCGGGGCAGTAGCTTCCAGAGCGCGCCCAGGTACGTCATGCCCGCGGTCTGGTCGTAGATCGGCGCAGAACGGCTGTATCCGTCGATGAGCGCGGCTCTTCTCTCCATGCGTCACACCCCCGGCGAGTAACGTGGTCGCCGGGCGTGCGAACGCAAGCCCTCGCTCCGATGCCGCGAGCCTCGCTCCGCCCGGGGCTATGCGAGGCGCTCCTTGCGCTGCTCTTCCTCGGTCTCGGGCCGCGTGCGCGCGAGGCCGGGGCCCTGGACGGGAGGGCGCGAGGGCTCCCCCTCGGGAGCGTGGTCGCCGCTCCATCGCGTCTCGACGTCCCAGCTCGGGTCGTAGGGCGGCTCCAGCCAGCGCGGATCCAGCTCGTCTTCGTCGTAACCCGCGTCCATCTCGTAGGGGGGCTCGGGCTCGTCGAGGAGGGCCGGGTGGTACAGGGGCGGAGCCGGAGGGGGGAGCGACGCGAGGAGGTGCGGCTCCTCCTCGATCGCGGCCCGCTCGTCCTCCGTGGACGCGCGGCGCGCCCGCTCGACCATCATGGCCTCGGCCAGGTCGTACGCGTGCCGGGCGACGTCGGCGGGGACGGAGAGCGCGTCGACCAGGGCAGCGGCGAAGTGGGCGGCGAAGCGATCGCGGAGATCCATCGTGGTGAGAGAATATCGCCGGGCCGCGGGGAAGGGCCAAGCGGGCGGCGTGGCGCGGCGGTACGCGCGCGGGCGGTCGATCCCGTGGGCCGGCCACGGGGCCGCTGCTATGTAGGGGACGATGGCGCACCAGGAAGACGACGAGCTCGACCTACCCCCGCTCGATACCGACGAGGGCGACGAGCCCGCGGCGGCGGAGGAGGAGGAGGACGAGGTCGCCGCGGACGAGGGCGAGCACCGAGGCGGGCTCGACGACAGCACGGCGGCCGACCTCGACGTGGGCGAGCCGCTCGAGAACCTCGACGGGGAGGAGGGCGCGGCCCGCGGCGAGGCGGAGAGGGACGTGGACGTGGGCGCGCTCGACGAGGGGCTCGACTTCGACGACGAGGGCGAGGGCACCGCGGCGGCGGCAGAGGACGAGGGCGTCGCGGACCAGGAGGGGATCGTCGTCGACGAGTCGACGGAGGGCGACGACGCCGGCGCCGAGGGGACGAGCGAGCGCCCCGAGGATCAGGTGGACGAGGCCGAGCTGCCGGAGATCGACGACGGCGAGGACAACGAGGGCGACCAGGCGCTCGCCGAGGCCCTGCTCGCGGAGGCGGAGGGCCCCTTGCCGCCGTGGGCGCGCGCGCGCCTCGCGCCGATCGAGGGCGCGGGCGCCATGGTTCCGTGCCGCGACGTCGCGGTCGCGGCGGGGCGGGTCGCCGGCGCGGGCGAGGTCCTCCTCTTCGTCGAGGAGGGCGCCCTCGCGGCGCGGCAGCTCCCGCAGAGCGAGGGCATCGTCTCCGCCCTGCTCCAGGGCGTCGTCGCCGTCGCCTTCGCCGAGGACTGGCTCCTCGCCGTGACCGCCCGGGGGCAGCTCTTCGCCTCGCGCGACGGCGGCGCCGAGATCCTGGCGCTCGGCGTCTGGCGCGCGGCCGGCGCGGCCGCTCGCGTCCAGCTCGCCGCCACGTCGGGCCGCTTCTGGATCCGCGCCGGCGGCGCGCTCTCGTGCGCCGCGATCGCCGAGCGCCCGGCCGCCACCCCGCACACGACGCTGCGCGAGCGCGGCGTCCTCGCCGTCGCCGCGAGCGGCGGCGCCCTCGTCGCCGTCACGATGGGCCCCTCGGGCCCCGCGATCGAGCGCTTCCGCGGCGACGACGAGGGCGGCATGGAGGCGCCGCTCCCCGGCCCCGCGCGCGCGCTCGTCGAACGGGACCCCGCCGCGACCCTCCTCGCCGCGGCCGCCGGCGGGCGCTGCCTGGCGCTCGGCGACGGGGAGCGCGTGGCCGTCTCCCGCGACGGCGGCGCGACGTTCACCCTCGTCGACGTCGGCCGCGCGACGGCGATCGCCTTCGCCGGCGACACGGCGGACCCTCCGCTCCTCGCCCTGGTCGTGCCGGAGGCCGCGCCGGGCGGCCCCTCGCCGGCGTTCGTCGTGCAGGTGAGCGCCTCCGGCGGGGCCGAGCGCATCGGCGAGATCCCGAGCGCCGAGCTGCCCGCGGCGATCGCCTGGGACGCGTCTCGCGAGGTGATCTGGGTCGCGTCCGGCGCCGGCCTCTCGGCGCTCGGGCTGCCTCGCCGGCACTGAGCCGCGTCAATCCTCGACGCGCCCCTCCAGGATCTCCCGCGGGCCGTCGACGAGGAGGAAGCCCGCCTCCTCGGGGCCGGCCATGTCGAAGAGCCGCGCGATGCCCTCGCCCACGACCTTCACGTCCTTCACCCCGTGCGCGTCGCTGCACGCCGCCTGGTAGCACCCCGCCTCGACGAGCTGCTCGGCGGCGCGGCGCGGCGCGCGGCCGTACTTGCCGGCGAGCGCGGCCACGTCGAGGAGCAGGACGGCGCCGCCGTCGAGGAGCGGGTCGAGCACGGCGGCGTCGCGCCACACGGGCTCGTACCGCTCGGGGTGGGCGATCACGGGGCGGACGCGGCGGCGCATCAGGTCGAAGAAGCGGTGGGTGACGCGCGCGGGGAAGGCGTACGGGGGGAACTCGACGAGCGCGGCGTGGCCGCCCGGGTAGGGGAGCACGTCCCCGTCCATGAAGCGCTGGAACACGATGTCGTCGAAGAAGTGCTCGGACGAGAGGTGGCGCTCCGGCAGGCCGCGCGCCGAGGCGAGTGCCGCCGACGTCCGGTCGTACGCACGGCGAAGGTCCTCCGCGGTGTTGTCGAACATGCCCGGGCGCATGTGAGGGGTGGCCACCACCGTGTCGAAGCCGACCTCGGCGAGCCCGCGGAGCAGCGCGACGCTGTCCTCCACCTCGCGGGCGCCGTCGTCGATACCGGCGACCCAGTGGCTGTGCAGATCGATGAAGCCGCGCATCGGGGCGGGGAACCTTAGCGCATCGCGGGGCGCGACGCCCTCCCACTAACTTGCCCGAGAAAGGCCGCCTCCCCCATGCTCCGTACCCCGGAGGTAACGCTTGACCGAGCCCGCTGCCCGAGAACTAGACAAAGCGTCCACGCTCACCGTCACCGGCGAGCGTCGCCGCCGCCGGAGCGACGACCCGATCACCGCGCTCCACTATCAGCTCTCGCAGACCCGCTCCGACGCCGGCCTCTCCGCGGTCGTCCTCGTCGACGACACCGGCTGCCTCATCGCGGGCGCCGGCGCATGGCCGATCTGCGAGGAGCTGGCCGCGTTCGCGCCCCTGCTCGCCTCCCCGGGCACCGTCGGGAGCACGGCGGTGAGCGCGCGCCTCGCGGCGATCGAGCCCGAGGTCTTCGTCCGCACGCTCTCCTTCGACGGGTGCGAGGCGGTCCTCTGCGGCAAGGGGCGCGAGGGCGCCCGGCCCGACGTGATCTCGCGCGCCGCGGACGGCTGCCGGCGCATCCTCGCGGGCTGAACGCCATGGTCCCCGCGCTCGCGCGCGGGGCTCCGGTCCGCGGGCTCACGCCCGGGGTTCCACACGTCGAGCGAGCCCGCCCGGGGCTCAGCGGTCGAAGAGCTCCTGCTGCGCGCTCGGCCGGCGGAACGTCGTCGCCCCCGCCGCGACGGCGAGGCGCTCTCCGGTGGTGAGGCCCAGCCGCCGCGCGTGCACCTCGAACATCCGCTCGATCGCCGCCCAGCGCGGCCCGCGGCCCTCGAAGCGCGCGCCGAACGCGCTCTCGTTCATCTTGCCCCCGCGCACTTCCAGCACGGCGTTGCGCACCTTCTGCGCCCGCTCGGGGAAGGCCTCCTCGAGCCGCGCGTCGAAGACGGGGAGCACCTCGGCCGGCAGGCGGAGGAGCGTCATCCCAGCCCAGCTCGCGCCGGCGTCCCTGGCGCGCTCGAGCAGCTCGGGGACGTCGCTGTCGTTGAGGCCCGGGATGATGGGCGCGACGAGGACGCCGGTGGGAACGCCGGCGTCGGCGAGGAGGCGCATCACCTCGAAGCGGTTCGAGGGCCGGCTGGCATAGGGCTCGATCTTGCGCGCGACCTCGTCGCGGGCGAACGCGACGCTCAGGTTCACCGTGGCGCGCGCGCGGGTGGCCAGCGCGGCGAGCAGCTCGACGTCGCGACGCACGAGCGCGCTCTTGGTGACGAGGGAGACGGGGTTCCGGAACTCGAGGCAGACCTCGAGGCAGCGCCGGGTCAGCGTGTAGCTCGCCTCCAGCGGCTGGTAGCAGTCGGTGTTGCCCGAGAACATGATCGCGTCGCCGGCCCACGAGGGGCGCTCGAGCTCCCGGCGGAGCACGTCGGGCGCGTTCTTCTTGACGACAATCTTGCGGTCGAAGTCGCTCCCGGCGCCGAAGCCGAGGTACTGGTGCGAGGGGCGGGCGTAGCAGTACGCGCAGGCGTGGAGGCAGCCCCGGTACGGGTTCACGCTGAAGCGGAAGGGGAGGTCGGGGCTGTCGTTCTCCGAGAGGACGGAGCGGGCCTCCTCCTCGTAGACGGAGAGGGTGGCGTTGGGCGGCGCCTCCAGCCACTCGACGTGGGTCGAGGACCAGGGGTTGGGCGGGTTGTCGACAGGGCGCACCATTCCGAAAGGATAGCCGATGGGGAGGCGATAGCTGTGCGAATGATCAGCTTGGCCACGACGCGACGTGACGAAGCACCTCGGGCATCTCCCCCCGTGAAGGTCGGCCATCCGTGCGGGGAACAAAAGGCAATGCTGACCCACGACTGGCCTACGCTCGACGTGCTCCGCCTCCGTTACATCGCCGAGGTGCTCGAGAAGAACGGGGGAAACAAGACCCGTGCCGCCGACATGCTCGGCATCGACCGGCGCACCCTGAACCGCATCCTCGCCCGCGAGCGGGCGAAGGCTGCGGCCGCGGCACGCGGGTACCGCCCGCTCAAGCCCGCCACACCGGCCCCCGCGCCCGCCGCCAAGGTGGGGACGAACGGCGGGGAGCCGCGCGCGAGCGAGCCCCCGGTCGCGGCCACGGGTCGGGCGTGACGGGCACAGGCACGTGCCTGCGGCACGTGCCCGGCCGGTGCCCGCCGCCGTGACCTCGCCGGAGGCCGATCTCGGGGATCCAGGTGGGGCAGCGGGGCGTATCAGGGGTGGCCTGAAGCTTGCGAAGACGACCCGTCATGACGACGCCTCGGATGACCCCGACCCTGCCGTACCTCGGCGGTGCAGGCGAAAGCCGCTCCCTGCTCGCCGGGATGACCTTCCTCGAGGTCACGGAATCCGGGATGCTCGATCTCGCGGGGCTGTCCACGTGGCTCGAAGACCACGTCGTGGCGACCGGCTGCATGGCGCGCCCCACGGTGGTGCTCGAGCCCCCCGCGGGGACGGTCGCCCTCCGTCCGGGCACCGGCGCCGTCGCCGTGTCCAACGCCGACCTGCCCCGGGTCGTCTCGACCGCCCGCCTCCGGGTCGTCGACGCGCTGCGCGGCCTCATCGCCTCCCCCTCCGACGACCGCTTCCTGCGCGCCGCCATCTTCCTCGGCCGGGTGCGCCGGCAGGACGGCCGCTGGGTGGCCCGGCCGGAGCCGACCGCGCCGCTGAGCGGCATCGTCCTCAGCCTCTTCGCGGTGCCCGTCCTGACGGAGCGGACGTTCTTCGATCGGCAGCTCTGCGTCTGCGACAACTGCGGGCGCGTCTCCTTCGACGCGACGCCGAACCGGCGGCACACGTGCCCGGAGCACGCGCCGCGCCAGAGCGGCGTCAACCCGACCTCGGCCTCCATCCCGCCGGAGTCCATCATGCGCCGGTCGCCCACGGCCCCCGCGATGCCTGCGCGGAAGACGGGCCATACGCCGCGCTGAGGCCCCCTCACCCCCCCGCCCCGCGGGCGGGCTATGATGCCGCCGCCGGATGGAACCTGACAGCCAAGACCTGCGGCGCCTACGAGGTGTGGGGCCCGATCAACGAAGGCGGGATGAGCCGCGTGTTCCTGGCCCGGCACCGCGAGCTCGGCACGCCCACCGTCATCAAGACGCTCCTCGACGACCAGGGCGACGCGTACGCCCGCCTCCGCAACGAGGCGCGCCTGACCGCCCGCATCCCGAGCCCCCGCGTGGTGCGCGCCATCGACATCGGCATCCACGACCACACGCCGTACCTGGTCGAGGAGTACGTCGACGGGATCGACCTCGCGGAGCTCGACCGCCGCCGCCGGGCCGCGCTCTCCCGCGGGCTCCCGCTCTGGTTCGTGTGCCGGGCGGTGGACGCGATCGGCGACGCCCTCGAGAGCGCGCACCAGACGGGCATCCTCCACCGCGACGTGAAGCCCTCGAACATCTTCGGCTCGCCCCAGACGGGCATGCGCCTCGGCGACTTCGGCATCGCCACCGCGCTCGACGCCGCCGCCGCCGAGCGCAGCGCCGGGACGCTCCGCTTCCTCGCCCCCGAGGCCTTCCACAACGCGCCCCCCACGCGCCGCTGGGACGTCTACTCCCTCGGGGCCACCGCCTACGACCTGTACTACGGCCACCCCCCCTTCGCCGACCTCGACCAGAATCCTCGCCGGCGGCCCGGTCCCCTTCCCCGCCGCGCGCCGGCCGGAGGAGGCGTACTTTCAGCACGTCCTCGGCCGCATGCTCGCGCGCAACCCGGAGGAGCGCTTCCCCACGGTCAAGCACGCGCGCCGCCAGCTCGCGCCGCTCGGGTACCAGCTCCGGCCCAAACCCCAGGGCGTGCCGCTCGCCCACGGCGAGATCCAGTTCGGCCCGCTGCGGGTGCGCTGCCGCCTCGGCGACGTCGCCACGGCGGAGACCGACGGCATCGTCAACAGCGCCAACGACGAGATGTGGATGCGGTCCGGCATCGGCGCGGCGCTGCGGATCCGCGGGGGGAAGGAGATCGAGGACGAGGCGCGGCAGGGGGGCAAGCGGGCGCTCGGCGAGTGCGTCGCGACCGGCTCGGGCACGCTCCGGTGCAAGAAGGTGCTGCACGCGGTGAGCGCATGGAAAGAGGCCTCGTGCATCGCCCGCGCGAGCCAGCGCGCCCTCCTGCTGGCGGAGGAGCTGGGCCTGCGCTCGCTCGCGTTCCCGGCGCTCGGCACGGGCGCGGCGAAGGTGGCGCGAGAGTCGAGCGCCTACGCGACGGCGACGGCGCTCTACTGGCACGTCCTGCTCGGGGGCTCCCAGCTCCGGGAGGTGGAGTTCGTCCTCTTCGAGAGGGAGACGTTCGAGATCTACATCGAGGAGCTGCTCCAGCATCTTCCTCGGCGATGCCGAGCAGCTCGACGAAGCCGCCGTGTCCGAGCGTGACGAGGCGTTCGAGCCGACAATCGAGCTGGCGTCGCTGACGCGGCCGGTGGTCGGGTAGGACAAGAGCGTACTTTTCCGCTGAAGGCGGCGCCCCTCAGGGATGGAGGCTCGAGCCTCCAGGGGCCGGACTGGCTAGACGCCTTTCAGCCCGGCCTTGCGCAGCCGGTCCAGCTCTTCGGCCGAGAGCGGCACCGGCCTGGGCCTGGAAGCAACATCCGTGCAGCGCGACGTGACCCTGGGGCGGTGAACGCCTGGCCACGCCGCCTCGCCCTCCACGGCGATCCACCACTCCTCGTTGCGGGGCAGCGCGAGCCTGTCGTGCTGCTTGTTGCCGTCCTCGTCGACCCTGGGGCCGAGCTTCTCGATCTCGGCGTCGGTGACGGGCAGGACGTGGAGGTAGATCTTCTCCTTGCCCTTGTGCTCCCCGAGCACCCCCGCGCTGCTCCTTCCGCCGTGCTCGACGCTGTAGCCGTTCGACTCCGCCAGGTAGAACGCCATGCGAGCCTCCTCCGGATCCGGAAGTCTTCAGAATCACCCCGCTCGCCGCCGCGAACCCGACGCGCGAGATCTCCGCCGCGCCCACCCGCGCCACGAACTCCTGGAAGCTCTCCCCGTCGCAGCGCTCCGTCACGTAGTGGCGCGCGATCGCGGCGACCACGCGGGGCGTGTCCTCCTCCGGCACGCGGCCGTCGAGGCGGTCCCCGACGCGCGCGGCGGGGCCGACGCCGCCGCCGACGCGCAGCGAGTAGTGGGGGCGCTCAACGCCGTCGGCGCCCTTCACCATCAGGCCCGTCATGCCGATGTCGGCGACGTGGTGCTGCCCGCAGGAGTTGGGGCAGCCGGAGATCTTGATCGAGAACGGGCCGACGGCGCGCACCATGTCGTCCGCCTCGGCGCGCGAGCCGTGGGGGACGAGGTGGGTGCGGATGTCGGCGCCCATCTTCATGCTCCGGGTGACGGCGAGCGTGCAGTAGTCGCCGCCGGGGCACGCGACGACGTCGGAGATGTGGTCGGAGTCGGCCTCCGCCAGGCCCACGAGGCCGAGCGCGCGGTGGAGCAGGACGAGGCGCGCCTCCGGCACCCAGCGGAGGACGAAGTTCTGCGTGTTGGTGGCGCGCACCTCGGCGCTGCCGAAGCGGCGGGCGGCCTCCGCGATCGCGCGGAGCTGGGGCGAGGTGACGTCGCCCAGCGGGAGCTTCACGGTCGCGGCGAAGTAGCCGGGCTGCTTCTGCTTCACCACGTTGGTCCGCCGCCAGCGGGCGAAGGCGGCGTCGCCGAGCGCGGCGCCACCCGGATCGGCGGGGGGCGCGGGCTCCTCCGCGAACTCGGAGACCCAGCGATCGAGCTCTGCGGCGAGCGCGGGCCCGCGGGCCTCGAGGATGCGGGCCATCTCCTCGTCGAAGCGGCGGAGGATCTCCGCCTCCCCCAGCTTGCGGAGCAGGAACTTGAGGCGGTTCTTCTTCCGGTTCTTCCGCTCGCCGTCGCGGAAGAAGACGCTCACGACCGCCTCGCACGCCGCGAGGATCTCGCGCTCGGGGATGAACTCCCGCCAGAGGTGGGCGATCTCCGGCGTGGAGCCGAGGCCGCCGGCCACGTACGCGCGGAAGCCGCGCTCGCCGTCGCGCACCTCGGCGAAGAGGCCGATGTCGTTGATCATCGCCTGGGCGAGGTCGGCCTCGCTGCCGGAGAACGCGACCTTGAACTTTCGCGGCAGCTTCCGGTTGTGCTCGTGGAAGAGGAAGTGCTGCGTGACCGCGTGGCAGTACGGGGTCACGTCGAAGGCCTCCGCCTCGATCACGCCCGCGTAGGGCGAGGCGGTCACGTTGCGGAGGGTGTCCGCGCAGGCGCCGACCGTGGTGATCCCCGCCCGCGCCAGCTCGCGCTGGCACTCGATGGTCTCCTCGATGTCCAGGTAGTGGAGCTGGACGTCCTGGCGGGTGGTCACGTGGGAGATGCCGCGCCCCCACCGCTCCGCCACGTCGGCGAGCGCGTCGAGCTGGTCGGCCGTGATGCGCCCGCCGGGGATCTTGATCCGCTGCATGTGCTTGACGTGCGCGAGCTGGGCGTACACACCCATCGCGAGGCGCAGCGGGCGGAACTGATCGGGCGTGATCTCGCCACGCTTGAACCGGGCGACGTTCTCGGCGTGCTCGTCGATCGCGGCCATGAGCCGCTCCGGCGCATTGGACATGACGCGAAGCATATTGGGGGCAACCTGACCAATCCAGTGTGACAATGACCACCGGAAAACCTTTCGCCCGCCGAAATGGGACCGCCTGGAGCGCAACCTGACCGAGCCAGTGCGACAATGGCCGACGTGAAGCCCCTCACCACCCCGAACGGGACCGCCGCGGTGCACGCCGGCACCCCCGAGGCCCGCCCGTTCCACGCCCTCGCGCCCGCCGTCGCGCAGACCGCGACGTACACCTTCCGCGACACGGCGGACCTCGAGCGGTACTTCGACGGGCGCGACGCGGACCCCGATCGACAGGAGTACGGCCGCTACGGCAACCCGACGGTGCTGGAGGTGGAGCGGCGCGTGGCCGCGCTCGACGGCGCCGAGGACGCGCTGCTCTTCGCGAGCGGCATGGCCGCGGTGACCACCGCCGCGCTCGCGCTGCTGAAGGCGGGCGACCACGTGGTGCTCTTCCGCGACGGCTACCGGCGCACCCGGCAGTTCGTGGTCGGCACGCTGGCGCGCCTCGGCATCATGCACACGGTCGTCGAGCCGGCCTCGCTCGAGGGGCTCGAGCGCGCCATCGTGCCCGCGACGCGCCTCGCCCTCACGGAGCTCCCGACCAACCCGTACCTGCGCTGCGTCGACCTCGCCCGCTTCGCCGCGGTGTGCCGCGCGCGGCGCGTGAAGGCCGTCGTGGACGCCACCTTCGCCACGCCGCTCAACGCGGCGCCGCTCTCCTACGGCGTGGATCTCGTGATCCACAGCGCGACCAAGTACCTGGGCGGGCACAACGACGTGCTGGGCGGGACGGTGAGCGGGTCGGCTTCGCTCGATCTCGCTGATCCGGGAGATGCGCGGCGTGCTCGGGGGCGTCGCCGACCCGCACGCGGCGGCGCTCGTCGGGCGCGGGATGAAGACGCTCGGCCTGCGCGTCGAGCGGCAGAACGCGACGGCGCTCGCGGTGGCGAGGGCGCTCGAGGCGCGCGCGGGGGAGCTCGGCGTCGAGCGGGTCTACTACCCGCTCCTGCCCTCCCACCCCGATCACGCGGTCGCCTCGGCCCAGCTCCGCGGCGGCGGCGGCGTCGTGAGCTTCGTCGTCGCGGGCGGCCGCGCCGCGGCCGGGAGGGCGATCGACCGCTTCCGCCTCGCGACGATCGCGCCGAGCCTCGGCGGCGTGGAGACGCTCGTCGAGCAGCCCGCGGTGATGAGCTACCACGAGCTCGACGACGAGGCGCTCGCGGCGATCGGCATCGACCCGGGCCTGATCCGGCTCTCCGTCGGCGTGGAGGAGACGGAGGACGTGATCTCCGACGTGCTCCACGCGCTGGGCTCGGGGTAGCGCGTGGAGAGCGGCGCCGACCCAGGGCCCAAGGCTGGCGGGCGGTTCGCCGTCCGGCGCCGCATCGGTCAGGGCGGGATGGGGGTGGTCTACGAGGCGCACGACGACAAGCTCGGCGCCGCCGTCGCGCTCAAGACGCTGATCGGCCTCGAGCCCGCGGCGGTCTACCGATTCAAGCAGGAGTTCCGGGCCCTCGCCGACGTGAGCCACCCGAACCTGGTGGCGCTGCACGAGCTCCTCGCCGAGGAGGGGCGCCTCTACTTCACGATGGAGCTCGTGGAGGGCGTGGACTTCATCGCCCACGTCCGCGGCGCCCGCGGCGGCGACGCCTCCATGGACTCCACCGTCGCGCCCGACGAGGTCGCAGGGGAAGGCCCGGCGCCCCGCGTCCTCGTCCACGTCGGCTCCCCCTCGACGCCCGGGGCGCGCTTCGCTGCGCTCGACCTGGGCCTCCTCCGCTCGGCCCTCCGCCAGCTCGCGGAGGGCGTCTTCGCCCTGCACACCGCGGGCAAGCTCCACCGCGACCTCAAGCCCTCCAACGTGCTCGTCACGGCCGAGGGTCGCGTCGTCATCCTCGATTTCGGCCTCGTGAGCGACCGGGTGGGCGGCGGGCTCGGCATGACCGCGGAGGGCGTCGTGATGGGCACGCCCGCGTACATGTCGCCCGAGCAGGGTGGGGGGCGGCGGGCGCGGCCGGCGAGCGACTGGTACGCCGTCGGCGTGATCCTCTTCGAGGCGCTCACCGGCGAGCTGCCGTTCTCGGGGGCTCCCCTCCGCGTCATGCTCGCGAAGCAGATCGAGGAGGCGCCCTCGCCGAGGGCGCTCGCGCCCGACGCGCCCGAGGATCTCTGCGATCTCGCGGCCGCGCTCCTGCGCCGCGATCCGGACGCCCGCCCGAGCGGGGAGGAGATCCTTCGGAGGGTCGGCGGCGAGCCCGGGCCTCTGGCGGGGCCGCCCCTCGCGCAGCGCGCGCGTTTCATCGGCCGCGCGGCGGAGCTCCGCGAGCTCGACCTCGCGCTGAAGCAGGCCCTCGCCGGCCATGCGACGCTGGCCCTCGTGCACGGGCGATCGGGGATGGGGAAGAGCGCGCTCCTCCGCCACTTCGCCGACGAGCTGGGCTCCGACGTGGTCGTGCTCTCGGGGCGCTGCTACGAGCGCGAGAGCGTGCCGTACAAGGCCTTCGACAGCCTGGTCGACCGCCTCGCGGAGCACCTCCGCCGGCTCCCCGACGACGAGGCGGCCGCGCTGATCCCGCGCGACGCGGGCGCGCTGGCCCGGCTCTTCCCGGCGCTCCGGCGCGTCCCGGCCGTGCCCCCGCCCGAAGGCGGCGACGCGCGCGACGAGCGCGAGCGGCTCGCCCGGGCGTACGCGGCGCTGCGCCGGATCCTCCGCGGGATCGCCTCGATCGCGCCGCTAGTGCTCACGATCGACGATCTGCAGTGGGGCGACGCCGACAGCGCGCGCATGCTCGACGCGCTCCTCGCGCCACCCGAGCCGCCGCCCCTGCTCGTCGTCGGCGCGTACCGCAGCGAGGAGGCCGACAAGAACCCCCTCCTCCGCGAGCTGTCGCGCCGCGACGCGCTCCGGATCCAGCTCTCGCCCCTCTCGGCCGGAGAGACGGTGAGCTCGCCCGCGCGCTCCTCCCCGCCGACGACGGCGCGGCGGAGGCGCGCGCCCGCGCCATCGGTCGCGAGGCGGGGGGCATCCCCTTCTTCGTTGGCGAGCTCGCGCGCGTGCGCGGCGACGCCGCGGCCTCCACGCTCGAGCGCGTGGTGGCGATGCGCATCGAGCGCCTCCCGGCGGAGGCGCGCCGGCTCCTCGAGATCATCGCCGTCGCCGGGCGGCCGACGGCGCAGCGAGTCGCCTTCGAGGCGGCCAGGGTGGCCGACCCGCGCGCGGCGCTCCGCGTCCTGCGGGCGGAGGGCCTGATCCGCACCGAGGGTGTCCGAGACACCGACACCGTCGAGGCGTACCACGACCGGATCCGCGAGGGCGCCGTCGCCGCGCTCACGGCCGGCGCGCTCCGGGAGCACCACCGGCAGCTCGCCGCGGCGCTCGAGGCGGCCGGCGCGGACGCCGAGGTCCTCGCCGAGCACTGGCAGGCGGCCGGCTATCTCGATCGGGCCGCCTCGTTCGCGCTCGCCGCCGCCGACGACGCCGCGCGTGCGCTCGCGTTCCACCGCGCCGCCAAGCTCTACCTGCGGCGGATCGAGATCGACGAGGCCCGCGGCGCGGGCGGCGCGGCGGCGCTGGACCCGATCCGTGTCGCGCTCGGAGACGCCCTCACGCGGTGCGGCCGCGGCGCGGAGGCCGCGCGCCCCTACCTCGAGGCCGCGTCACGGGCCGAGCCGGAGGCCGCGCAGGAGCTGCGCCGGCGCGCGGCGGAGGGGCTGCTCATCAGCGGACGGCTCGACGAGGGGCTCGCCGCGCTGGACGGCGTGCTGCGCGCGGTGGGGATGAGCCTCCCCGCCTCGCCGGGGCGCGCGCTGGTCTCGTTCCTCGCGCGGGCGGCGCAGCTCCGGCTGCGTGGCCTCGGGTTCCGGGAGCGCGCCGAGGCCGAGATCGATCGCGCCGAGCTCGCGCGCGTCGACGCGTGCTTCACGGCCACGGCGGGCCTGACCTTCGTCGACGTGCCCGCCGCCGCAGACTTCCAGGCCAGGCACCTGCTGCTCGCCCTCGCCGCGGGAGAGCCGTCGCGCATCGCGCTCGGGCTGTGCAACTACGCGAGCCACCTCGCGACCGAGGGCGGGCCCACGCGACCGCGTGTCGAGGCGCTGCTCGCCACCGCGAGCTTCCATCGCCGCGCGCCTCGATCACCCACGCGCGATGGGGCGCGCCCGGATGGCCACCGGCGTCGCCGCCCTGTTCCAGGGCAGGTTCCACGACGCGCTCCCCATCCTCGACGACGCCGCGCGGATCCTGCGCGAGCGGTGCGCCGACGTCACGTGGGAGCTCGACGGCACGGAGCACTGGGCGCGCCTGGGGCTCATCCAGGCGGGGAGGCTCCGGGAGCTCTCCGTCCGCGCCACGACGCAGCTCGCCGACGCCATGGCGCGCGGCGATCAGTTCGCGGAGACGTGGATCCGGGCCGCCGCGACGCCCAAGGAGCGGCTCGCGGCGGACGACCCCGCCGGCGCCCGCGCCTCCATCGCGCGCGCCCTCGCGCCGTGGAAGCCGGGATCGTTCCTGGTCGTCCACTACCTGGCCCTCTGGCACGAGGTGCTCACCGACCTGTACGAGGGCGACGGCGCGCGCGCGCGCGCCCGGCTCGCCGAGAGCTGGCCGGCGCTCGAGCGCTCGCTCCTGCTCCGCGTCCAGGTCTGCCGCGTGAACCTCGTCTACCTCCGGGGCTCCGCCGCCCTCGTCGCCCATTCGCGCGACGGGCGCGCGGCGCACCTCGTCGCCGCCGAGCGCGACGCCCGAGCGCTCGCCGCGGAGCGCATGCCCTACACCGAAGCGATGGCGGACGCGCTCCGCGCCGGCGTCGCCGCGGCACGTGGAGAGCGGCCCGCCGCGACCCCGCGCCTGCGCGCCGCGATCGCGCGCTTCGACGCGATCGGGATGGCGCTCCACGCGGCGAGCGCGCGCCACGGGCTCGCCGCGCTCACCCCGGACGCCGCCGAGGCGAGCCTGGCCCGTGAAGCGTCCGCCGCCTACTTCACCGCGGAGGGCGTCGCGCGCCCCGAGCGCTGGTCCATGGCCCACGCGCCGTGCGAGCTCCGAGCCCCATGAGCGCGCCCAGCGATCGCCTCCAGCGCTTCCGCTTCGTCGCCTCGCCCGAGGACGAGGGCCGGCGCCTCGACCAGGTGCTGGCGGCCCGCGTCCCCGGGCTCTCGCGGCGGCGGGCGCGCGTCGCGATCGACCTCGGCGGCGTCTTCGTCGACGGCGCGCGCACCAAGGTCGCCGGCCGCGCCGTGCGCGCCGGGCAGGAGGTCGTCGCCCACATCGGCGGAGCCCTCGAGCGCGCCACCAAGGAGGTCGGCGCCGAGGCCCGCGCGCGGGACGAGGCGGGGCTCCCCCCGTTCCGGATCGTGCACCAGGACGACGATCTCGTCGTCGTCGAAAAGCCCTCCGGCCTCCTCACCGCGCCCACGCCGGAGAGCGATCGCGGCAACCTGGCTAGCGCCCTCGCGCGCAGCCTCGCGCGCTCGGTCTCGGTGGTCCACCGCCTGGACCTCGAGACGAGCGGGCTGCTCGTCTTCGCCCTCGACGACGAGGCCAACCGCGTCCTCGCCGAGCGCTTCCGCGCCCACGACATCGAGCGCGTCTACCTCGCCGCCCTCCGCGGCGTGCTCGCAGGCGACGCCCACACGGTCGAGCTGCCCATCGCCGGCCGGCGCGCGGTCACCCACGTCACCGTTGTCGAGCGCTTCGCCGGGGCGACGCTCGTGCGCTGCCGGCTCGAGACGGGCCGCACCCACCAGATCCGCATCCATGCGCGCCACCTCGGGCACCCGGTCCTCGGGGATCGTCGCTACGGCGAGCCGAGCCCGGCAGATCCGCCGCGCATGGCGCTGCACGCGACGGTGCTCGGGATCCGGCACCCGCGCACGGGCAAGCCGCTCCGGTTCGAGAGCGGGTGGCCGGAGGACCTGGCCGCGTGGCTGGAGGGGCTGAGGGGGATCTGACGGGGAGGGCCCGAGGGGGAGGGCCCGGCGAGCACCGCGAAGTCGCGCCCGGATTCGAGAATGGCATCCGGGTCACGCGTCAGCGATTGACGGCCCGGGCGCGGAACGGGCACCATCGTCCGGTTGGGGCCTGAAGGAGGCAACATGTACGAGGCCAGCGTCAACCGTACGCGGCGGCTGATCACGTTTCGTGGAAGCGGCACGATCACGGTCGACGAGCTCAAGACGATGGTCGAGGAGGCGAAGTGGGCCACGGACAGCTTCCACGGCGAGCCGCACATCGTCCTCGCGGACATGCGCGGGATGGCCCCCCTGGCCCCCGACGCGACGCAGCTCTTCGGCGAGATGATCAAGTACGGCAGGGAGCGCGGCTGTGTCTGCTGCGTACACCTCTCGGACTCGAGCATCGCCCGCCTCCAGGCAACCCGGCTGGCGCGTGAGGCGAGCCCGTACGACGACATCACGGTGAACGTCGTCTCCGTCGAGGAAGCGGAGAAGGTGATCCACGAGAAGCAGGCGGGCCTGCGCGTCACCAAGGCCTCCTGACGGCAGGCCGCTACCTGCGGGCCGGCAGGGTCACGGTGAACGCCGCCCCTCCGCCCGGCGCGGTCTCGACGGCGATCTTCCCCCCGTGCGCCTCGACCACCGTCTTCACGATCGCGAGCCCCAGCCCGGTGCCGTCGCGGTCCGCGTCGGTGGTGAAGAAGCGGTCGAAGATCCTGGGCAGGTTGGCCGGCGAGATGCCGGGGCCGTGATCGCGGACGGCGACGCGCACCACGCGCGGCCCGGAGGCGACCTCGACCTCCACGGGCACGCCGGGGGGTGAGAAGCGCACCGCGTTGTCGAGCAGGTTGAAGAGCGCCGTCTCCAGGTCGGCCTCGCGCGCCCGCAGTGGGCGCAGCGGGGGCCTCGGCCCCTCGACGCCCGGCGTGCCCGCGAAGCGTAGCTCGATCGCGCGATCGGGGACGCTGGCGCGCTCGATGACGCGGTGGATCAAGGCCGGCAGGTCGACGAGCGTCATCGCCTCGCTCGACGCCTCGATGCGGCTCAGCTCGAGCAGGCGCGAGACGAGGCGGTCGAGGCGCGCGACGTCGAGCTCGATGTTGCGGAGGAAGCGCGCGCGATCCTCGGGGTCGTCGGCGGCGCCCTCGCCGAGCAGCTCGGCGGCGCCGCGGATGGAGGTGAGGGGCGACTTGAACTCGTGCGCCACGTCCGCGGCGAAGCCCTCGATGTAGCGCAGCCGCGCGTCGAGGCGCTCCTTCATGGAGGCGAACGACTCGCCGAGCTCCTGGATCTCGCCGCCTCCGCCGACGGGGATGGTCACGGAGGGCTCGCCGGCGGCCACGCGCTTGGCCGCGCGCGAGAGCCTCGCGAGCGGGCGCGAGATCGACCAGGCGAGCAGCAGCGTGGAGAGGCCGGTGATGCAGAAGGCCACGACGAGCACGCGGATCAACCCCTCGCGGATGCGGTAGAGCTCCACCATCACCGGGCGGGTCGATCGCACGGCGTAAACGGCGCCGACCACGCGGTCGCCCGCGCGGATGGGGTCGGCGACGAAGAGGAAGACGCCCGGGTCGCGCGCGCGGATCCGGGTGCGCGAGGCCGGCGCGCCGGCGAGCGCGGCGCGGACCTCGAAGCGATCCGCGACCTCGGGCCAGGCCTTCGGATCCGCGGGATCTCGCTGGAGCTGGGAGATCGGGATCTGCGCGCGATCGTGGCGCGCGCGGCCCAGGATGCTCGGCGGCGGCGGCTCGGGCCCCTCGGGCGGGCCGTGCTCGTGCGAGTCGACGACCACCGCGCCGCGCTCGTCGAGGAGCCGGATCCGCGTGCGGGTGGAGCGCGCCGCCGCGGTGAGCATCTCTGCCTGCCAGGACTCGCCGAGGGAGCCGCCGCGCTCGAGGTCCTCCTCCACCATCGCGCGGACGAGCGCCGCCTGGTTCTTCATGTCGCGCTCCAGCGCGTCGAGGAGCTGGCGCTCGTGGATGCGCGCGAACTCCAGCCCGACGACGGGCACGAGGAGCGCGAGGACGTTCACGAGCAGGAGGCGCACGCGGATGCGCAGCGCGGCCGCGAGGGCGCGCCGCCACCACGCCCCCCTAGGCACCGCTCGCCTTGTATCCCACGCCGTGGACCGTGGCGATCGGATCGCCGCCGGCGGCCCGGAACTTGGCGCGGATGCGGCGCACGTGGGTGTCGATGGTCCGCTCGGTGATGAGGTTGTCGTAGCGGTAGGCGCGCTGCATGAGCTGCGCGCGGGAGAGCACCACGCCCGGGCGCTCGAGCAGCGCGCCGAGCACGCCGAACTCAGTGGGCGTCAGCGAGACGAGGCGGCCTGCGTAGCGCACCTCGTGGCGCTCGGTGTCGACCTCGATCTCGCCGTGGGAGAGGACAGAGGGCCGGGCCGCGGACGCGGGCGCCGGGGGCGCCTCCACCCGTCGGAAGACGGCGCGGACGCGGGCCGTGAGCTCGCGCGGCGAGAAGGGCTTGGTGAGGTAGTCGTCGCCGCCGAGCTCGAGCCCGACGATGCGGTCCACCTCCTCCCCGCGGGCGGAGAGGAAGAGGATGGGGACGCGGTGATGCTGCCGGATGCGACGGCAGACGGTGAGGCCGTCGAGCTCGGGCAGCATGACGTCGAGCACCACGAGGTCCACGCCGCCGGCGTCCACCGCGGCGATCGCGGCGGGCCCATCGGCGACGGCGGTGACGCCGAACCCTTCCTTCTTCAACGCGTAGAGGAGCACCTCGCGGATGCGAGCCTCGTCGTCGACGACCAGGATGTGCTTGCTCATGCGATGTGCGTCTCTGCGACGATATCACCGAGCGCCCGCCGCCCGTGAGCTGGCAGACCAAGGCATCGCGCAGCGCCTTCGTACGCGAGCGTCGCGGCGGGCGCGCGGCGTCGGCCGGGAAGATCGGGGGAGACGTCGTGGCGAACCCGTGGCGGACCCTGGCCGCCCCGGTCATGCTCACCTCAACGGCCGGCGCACGCGCCCGCTGCGGCCGGCGCACGTCATGAACGGGCAGGTGCGCAAGGTGGCGCCCGCCTCCGACAAAAACAGGTTCCCTCCTACATTTTCTTGCGTAGGCTAGTCCCCCGGCTGGGAGGGAGCAGGAGCAGCCACCGCATGAACGACAAGGATGCCCTCAAGAACGACGCGACGAAGACGGACAAGCGAAAGCAAAGTCTGTACTTTCCCGAGTCGATGCTCCAGGAGATCAAGGAAGAAGCAGCGCGTCTCGACCGGTCTCTGTCCTGGGTCGTCCAGCGGGCGTGGAAGCTTGCGCGGCTGGAAATCAAGCGGCTACCGAGCGTCAACGACATCAATGGGGACGAGGACGACACCGGCGAGTGATCCAGGCGGCGCCGGGTCCCTCCCGCCCGGCACCCTCCTCGATACGGTCTACTGATGGCGGAGGCCCTCTTCGCGACCGGGCGCGACGGAACCCGCATCCACGTCCGCCACCGCCGCGGCCCTTCGGCGGTCACCGCCGTGCTGTGCGACGGGATCGCCTGCGACGGCTTCATCTGGAAGTACCTCTGGGACGACCTCGCGCGCACCATCTCGGTCGCGCACTGGCACTACCGCGGCCACGGCCGCAGCGCGCTCCCCGTCGATGCGAGCGCCATCGAGCTCGTCGATCACGCGCACGACCTCACGGCCGTGCGCGAGGCCATCGACGACCCCGAGATCGTGCTCTTCGGCCACTCCATGGGCTGCCAGGTCGCGCTCGAGGGGTTCCGCCTCCGCCGCGAGAAGGTCCGTGGGATCGTGCTCATCTGCGGCTCCTCGGGCCGGATCACCCACACCTTCAAGGGGTCGAACGTGATGGCGCAGGTGCTGCCCGGCGTGATCGCGAGGGTGGAGGCGTTCCCCGAGATCGCGCGCGCCATCTGGAGCCGCGTTCCACCCGAGATCGCGCTCCAGGTCGCGCTGCTCACCGGCGAGGTCGACAAGGCCGCGATCCGGCCGGACGACCTCATGCCTTA
The DNA here is from genome assembly GCA_963827955.1 of uncultured delta proteobacterium. GTDB lineage: Bacteria > Myxococcota_A > Polyangia > Polyangiales > Polyangiaceae > CAWHDJ01. Next base: position 410,849 of record CAWHDJ010000023.1, read on the forward strand.
CATGAAGCACATGGTCGACATCGATGTGCCGATGTTCCTCCGGATGCTCCGCTCCGCCGGCGAGCACTCGGCGGCCGATCTCCTGTCCCAGGTCGACGTGCCCGCGCTGGTGATCGCGGGCGATCGCGACACCTTCACGCCCCCGCAGTACGCGGAGGAGATGGCCGCCGCGATGCCGCGGGCCGAGCTCGTGATGGTGCAGGGAGGGACGCACGTGGTCCCGCTGGAGCGGAAGGATTTCGTGGCGGCGCGGCTGGAGAAGTTCCTCCACGAGCGCCTGGACGTGTGAGGCTCCGGGGCGCGCTCGCGTGGGCGGCGATGGGGCTGCTCGCAGGGTGCGGGAAGGAAAATCCGGAGGTGGCCCGCGCGGGGGCGAGCGCGAGCACGAGCACGAGCGCGAGCACGAGCACGAGCGCGAGCGCGAGCGCGAGCACGAATGGTGGGGCTCGTGGCGAGGGTGCCGTTGCCGATGCGGACGAGGATGTGCTCCGGCGAGGCGCCTTGAAGGAGCTCGTTCCGCACCGCGGGCCGGGGTCGCGGGTGGGGGTGTACGACGCGGTGCTGGAGGTGGCCGGCGGGAGGCGAGAGGCGGTGGCCGAGCCGGCGCTGGCTGCGGCCCCCGCCGCGTACAAGGTGTCCGTCGCCTTCTATCGCCTGGCGCACGCGCTGGGCATGCGCGTGGTGCCGGTCACCGTGCTCCGCGCCGTCGCGGTGAGCGACCTCGGCAGCGCGCTCGACGGGCACGGCGGCAGCGCCGCGGTGCTGCGCACGCTGCGGATCCAGAACGATGGCACCGTCGACGTGCTCCTGGCCACGCGGGCCAGCGCGTCCGCGGGCTCACCCTGGGAGGCGCCACGCGGGGCCCCGGTCGCCGTGGACGGCGGGCCGGAGGTGGCCGCGTGGGATTGCTGGGCGAGCGCGGCCACCCCGGCGCCGGGGGAGGACGACGGCCTCCTCCGCGACTACGTGGAGATGAGGGTGCTCGATTACCTCGCGGCGAACCTGGGGCGCAGAACGGCGCTGCGCTCCGGGCGCGCGCTCGTCCTCGCGGAGAACACCTTCGCGTTCGCGCCGCACCCCGACGCGCCCACGCTGGACGCCATGCTCCGGCGGCTCCGCGCGTTCGGCCGCTTCCCACGCGGGCTCCGCGATGCGCTGGCGCGCTTCGATCGCGCGCATGCGGCCTCCATCTTCGAGGCGGGCGCCTTCGAGAGCTGGCTCCTCCCACCGCGCGTCCTCGTCGAGATCGACGAGCGGCGGGCCGCCCTGCTCACGCTCCTCGAGGCCCGGATCGCCGAGCGCGGCGCCGCGGCGGTGCTCGCGCTCTGAGCTAAGGCTTGCCACGGAGCGCCGGGCGGGGGACGCTGTTCGCCGTGATTGACGCCCCCACCTTGCGGAGCTGGATCGAAGCGGTCGGCTACGAGGCAACGCCCGAGGGCCCGAGCACGCTGCGCCTCCGCCCGCGGCCCGCGCACGGGGCGCCCGCCTCGGCCCCCGGAGGCGAAGCGCACCCGCCGTTCTTCGTCCAGCTCAGCGACAACTGGGTGCTGCTTTCGATGCTCCCGATGTTCGGGCCGGACGCTTACCGCCCGGACGATCTGGGCCGGCGCCTCCTCGCCGCCAACCGCGACATGCGCCTCGCCAAGTTCGCCCTCGACAAGGAGGGCGCGGTGGTGCTCTGCGCGGAGCTCCCGACCGAGTCGCTCGACGCGTCCGAGGTCGCCGACGCCGTGCGGCGGATGGTGCAGTACGCGGGGCGCTTCGCGGCGGAGATCGTGCGGAAGAGGTAGCCCCCACGCCTCCTCCTCGCGCGCGGCGCTTCCCCTCCGCGGGGCGCCTTGCTAACCCGAGGCGCATGGACACCCACCAGTTCGTCACCGTCGAGCGGGACGGCGCCGTCGCCACCGTGACCATCCAGCGCCCCGACAAGCTCAACGCCCTCGACGCCCGCGTCGTGGCGGAGCTCACCGCCGCGTTCGGCGCCCTCGCCGCGAGCGCTGACCCGGTGCGCGCCGCGATCCTCACGGGCGCCGGCAAGGCGTTCGTCGCAGGCGCCGACATCGCCGCGATGGCGAGCCTCTCGCCGCTCGAAGCCAAGCGCTTCGCCGACGCCGGGCACGCGCTCGGCGCGCTCATCGAGGGCGTGAGCTTCCCGGTCATCGCCGCCGTCAACGGCTTCGCGCTCGGCGGCGGCTGCGAGCTCGCGCTGGCCTGCGACTTCATCTACGCCGCCGAGGGCGCCAAGCTCGGCCAGCCCGAGGTCAACCTCGGCATCGTGCCGGGCTTCGGCGGGACGCAGCGGCTCATGCGCCGCGTCGGCGCCGCGCGCGCCCGGGAGCTCATCTACACCGGCGACATCATCACCGCCGAGCAGGCGCTGGCGATGGGCCTGGTCAACGCCGTGTACCCCGCCGCCGAGCTCCTCGCCCGCGCCCGCGACACCGCGCTCAAGATCGCCTCCCGCGGCCCGCTCGCGGTGGCTGCGGCGAAGCGCGTGATGCTCCGAGGCGAGGCGATCGACCTCCCCGCCGCCTGCGAGCTCGAGGCGCAGGCCTTCGCCGCCCTCTTCGGCACCGAGGATCAGCGCGCCGGGATGAAGGCCTTCGTCGAGAAGGCGAAGGCGACGTTCACCGGGAAGTGACGCCACCGCTGGGGCCGGATCGTTCCGTGTAGAATGAACGGCCGGGTTGCGCCTCGCGACACGAGGCGGGTCTGGAGGAGATCTCGATGAGGCTTGGCTTCGGGATGGGTTGGGCGGTCGCGGCCCTGGTAGGCCTGCCCGTCGTCGCGTGCGTCGGCGCCCCGTTCTCGTCGTCGGGCGGCACGGGCGGGGCGAGCAGCTCCACCGCGGCCACCGGGGGCGGGAGCAAGGCCGCGGCGAGCACGAGCACCACCACGACCAGCTCCGGCGGCGGCGCGACGGGCAGCGTCGGCGTCGCCACGGCGAGCGCGACGAGCGGCACGGGCGCGATGACCGGCGCGACCAGCGCGACGTCCACGGGGACCAGCCCGACGTGCGTACCGCCGCTCATGATGTGCGACAGCCAGTGCGTCGACGTCAGCAGCGACGCCAAGAACTGCGGGACGTGCGGCAACGCGTGCGCGCCGAACGACACGTGCTCGGGTGGGAAGTGCACGTGCCCCGGCGGCGGGCTCGACTGCAACGGCACCTGTGTGAACGACACCTTCGATCCGACGAACTGCGGCACGTGCGGCAAGCTGTGCGACCACGAACAGGCGTGCGCCGGAGGCGTCTGCGGGTGCCGGCCACCGCTCGCGGCGATGTTCGGTGGCTGCTACGACGTCAAGCACGACCCCATGCACTGCGGGCCGAACAACAAGGTGTGCCAGTCCGGGAATCTCTGCGGCAGCACCACCACGCTGTCCGGGTGCATCACGATGACGGAGTGCGGCCTCGCAGGCGGCACTGCCTGCAGCAACGGCGGCTGCTACAGCAAGGCAGACTTCGGTAGCGATCCGTTCAACTGCGGCGGGTGCGGAGCCGTCTGCGCCCCCACCCAGCTCTGCGTCTCGGGGCAGTGCAGGGACTACACGGTCCCCGTGAGCTGCGGCTCGAGCTCGTGCAGCGGCGGCATGACGTGCTGCAGCTTCCCAGGGATCGCGAACGACGTCATCTGCCTCGACAACAGCAGCTGCGGCTGACGCGGCGCGGGCGCGCCGGCGCCGGGCCTACTCCGCCGCGAGCGCGCTCCGCTGGAGCAGCGGGTAGCCGAGCGCCTCCCGCTGCGCCAGCCACGCCTCGGCGACGGCGCGGGCCAGGGCGCGGACCCTGCCGATGAAGCGCTGCCGCTCGGTGATGCTGATGGCGCCGCGCGCGTCGAGCACGTTGAAGCGATGGGCGGCCTTCACCACGAAGTCGTACGCGGGGAGGACGAGCGCCTTCATCGGATTCCGCCTTGGCCTGCGGGTCCACCCCGACGCGACCGTGGGCGAGGAGGCGCTTCACCTCCGCCTCGCAGTGATCGAACGCGGCGAAGTGCTCGGCCACCTCCGCCTCCTCGAAGTTGTACGTGGACCACTCCCACTCCGCCCGCTTATAGAGCTCGCCGTAGCGCACGGGCTGGGCCGTCGTGTCGGAGTAGATGACGTCGTAGATGTTGTCCTTGTCCTGGAGGTACATGGCGATGCGCTCGATGCCGTACGTGAGCTCGCCCGAGACGGGGCGGCAGTCGAACCCGCCAATCTGCTGGAAGTAGGTGAACTGGGAGATCTCCTGCCCGTCGAGCCACACCTGCCAGCCGAGGCCCCACGCGCCGAGCGTGGGGGACTCCCAGTCGTCCTCGATGAACCGGACGTCGTGCTTGAGCGGGTCGGTGCCGATGGCGCGGAGCGACTCCAGGTAGAGCTCCTGGATGTCGGCCGGGCTCGGCTTGAGGATGACCTGGAACTGATGAAACTGCTGAAGGCGGTTCGGGTTCTCCCCGTAGCGCCCGTCGCTCGGGCGACGCGAGGGCTCGACGAAGGCCACGTTCCAGGGCTCCGGCCCGAGCGCTCGGAAGAAGGTCGCCGGGTTGTAGGTGCCAGCGCCGACCTCGGAGTTGTAGGGCTGGACAATCAAGCAGCCGTGCTCGGCCCAGAACTTCTGCAGGCTGAGGATCAGGTTCTGGAAGGTCATCACCCCGGCTTTCTACCGCAAAGCACGCACGGCGGCGCGTTCAAATGCGGCGCGCGCCCCGGACGTCGGCGCCCGGCCGCGAGCAGGCCGGCCTTGCCCCGCGCCGCAGCCCGACCGATAGCTCGAGCCTCGCCCGCATGACCGCGTTCGCTGCCGTCGCCCTCTATCCGCTCTGGGCCGTCGCCATGACCGTGTTCGTCACGGTCCTCCGCCTCGGCCGAGGTACCCGCCGCGGGCTCCTCGCGCTCTGCTTCTTCCTCGCGCTCTGGGTCACGGGCCTGATCCTCCTCGAGGGCCCCCGTACGGCCGCGATCGCCGAACGGGTCGTCCCCGCCGGCATCTTGCTCGCCGCAGGGTTCGTCCACGCGGGCGCCGACGTCGACGTCCGAGGGCTCCGCCGCGCCGTGTGGGGCGCGTACCTGGCCACCGGCGCCGTCGCGCTCCTCGGCGCCGCCGCCCCGCGGGCGCTCTACGGCCCGGGCGCCCGCACCCCCGGCCCGCTCTTCGTCCCCATCGCCCTCATCTCCGCGATCACCTCCTGCGCGCTCGTCGCCTGGCTCGCGCGCTCGACCCTGGAAGCCCGCGGCCCGGAGCGCCGCCGCCGCGGCGCGCTGACGCTGGCCGCCACCTTCGGCTCCCTCGGCGGAGGCGGCGTCGTGGGCCTGCGCGTCTACGGCCTCGGCGACGTGTGGCTCGCCACGCCCTTCATGCTCGTCTCGATCATCCTCGCCGCGTACGCGGTGCTGAGCGGCGAGCGCGGGCGCTCGCGCGAGATCGTCCTGCAGGGCCTCGCCTACGCCGTGCTCACGGCGTCGCTCTCGGCCATCGGCCTGACCGCGCTCTTCCGGCTGATGCCGTACCTCGCGCCGGACGGTGGCGAGAGCGTCCCCTGGACGGTGCTCGTCGTCTTCTTCGCCGCGTTGCCGCTCGACCCGGTGCGCCTCCTCGTGGTCGAGAACGCCGGCCGGCGCCTCTTCGCCAACCCCATCGGCGTGCGCGATCTCACCGATCAGGTGGAGCGCATCGAGGTGCGCGCCGACCACGCCGAGCGGCTGGCGGAGATCGGGCGCCTCGCGAGCGCGGTCGCGCACGAGATCAGGAACCCCCTCGGCGTCATCGCCGCCCAGACCAAGCTCCTCGAGCGCCAGGGCGCGAAGCCCGAGACGGTCGCGTCGCTGCGCGCCCAGATCGACCGCGCCCGCCGGTTCCTCGACGATCTGCTCCGCTACAGCAAGCCGCGCCCCCTGGAGCTTCTCCGAGATCGACGTGCTCCCCGCGCTCTCCCTCGCCGCCGCCGGCGTCCGCCAGGTCATCGGCGAGGGGGCGCCGCCCATCGACGTGACGATCGACGGCGCAGGCGCGCTCTTCGTCGAGGCCGATCGCGGGGCCTTCAACGACGTGGCCACCGTGCTCATGCACAACGCCGCGATCGCTACCTTCGACAAGGACGGCGGGCGCGTCCGGGTGACGGCGGCGCGCGTGGCCGACGGGGTGGAGGTCCGCGTCGAGGACGACGGGCCGGGCGTCCCGACCCTGATCGAGGCCACGCTGTTCCAGCCCTTCGTGACCGGGCGCGGGCGCGACGCCAGGCACCCCGGCACCGGGCTCGGGCTCGCCATCGCGGCGCGCTGGGTGGAGCGACACGGCAGCTCGAATCCGCCACGAGAGAAGGGCGGAGGGGGGCGCGCGCTTCGTGGTGCGGTGGCGCCGGCCGGGGAGCGGAGCCGAGGCGGCGGGCCCGCCTCAGCCCTTGTCGAAACCCGCGTAGTACTCGTCCCAGCGGCGGATCTCGTCGAGCAGGCCTCGCCCCACGGGCGTGGGGCGCCCCGCCCCGAGCACGACCTCTGCGCCCTCCCGGTTGATCTTGCGGATTCTCGGCGAACCGCCGGCGGAACCCTTCGTGCTGCGCCTCGGGGTCTCCGGCGGCGATCATCTGCTCGTAGAGCCGCGCCACGGGCTGGAAGGCGTGCACCGCGAGGAGCACGCCGTGGAGCGGGCGCGGGTCGGGGCGGACCGGCGAGGAATAGAGCGGGCTCCAGGCGTTCTCGAGGACCTCGTCGAGCTCGAAGAGGGCGTTGAGCTTGTTGTGGGAGAACTCGTGGATGAGCGCCTCCGAGAGGGTCATCTGGTTGGGGTGGAGCGTGAGGTACACCGTGCCGAGGATCTCCTGGTAGGAGGCCGAGAGGTGCTTCTCGGGATCCCAGCCGACGGGCACGACCTGCGACAGGTGGAGATCCATCTCGGCGCGGAGGTCCGGGAGGTGGCGGCCGATGCGGTCGAACGCGGTGCCGAGCGCGGCCGTCCACTCGGAGACGGGGTGACCGCCGAGGTCGATCGCGTTGCCCGACTTGTCGGGGTGCGCCTCGACCAGCGCGAGCGGGTTGTTGTCCGCGACGGCGAGGACAATCTCGCCGGAGAGCGCGTGGTACGGCCGCTCCACCACCACCCCGGGAGCGGACGCCGGGGCGGCGAGATCCACGCGTGACGCCGTGCCCCCGCGCTCCACGGTGACGCGACCGTTCTCGAAGACGAGCCCCGTCGCCCCGGGCTCGATCGCGAGCGCGAGGCGGGCCGGGATCGAGAGGAGGCGCGTCGGGGCGCGCGGCAGACGGACAGGCTCCGGCAGGACGCCCGAGAGGGCGAGGGCGAAGCAGAGCTGCGCGGTCAGCTCGACGAACACGGCCTGCCGGCCCGGCAAGGACCGGCTCCGCAGACAGCGGAGCGGACCGGCGACCGTGGGGCGGCGGAGCGCGGCGAGCAGCGCCCCCATGAGCGGCTTGCTCGACGCGGCGGCGCGGCCGAGCTTGACGAGCGCGAGGGCCTCCTCCCGCGCGCCCGCGGGCGCCTCGCGCGGGGCCGTTCGCAGATCGCCGAGCGTGGCCGCCATCGCGCGCGAGAGGACGTCGCGCGCCGTCGTGGAGCCCGGCTCGGGGATGGTGAGGTCGCGGGGGGCGGACAGATCCTGCGTCACGACGCGACTCAGCCGTGCGCGCTCTCGGGGAGGATCGAGCTGCGCGGGCGCTCCAGCGACGTCTCGGCCATCATGATGGGGGGCGCGTGCAGCGCGAGGATCTCCGGGCGCGGGGGCGCCGTCGTCTTCGCCATGCGCAGCGCCTCGTCCATGGATCGCGCGGTCTCCCACCCGAGGAGCTTGGGGATGTACTCGTTGTCGGCGCCGACGACGATCATCCGCCCGAGGTGCTGCCGCCCCGCCTCGCCCCAGTACCACATGAAGAACGGGTGCGTCGGGTGGTAGGCGTTGCCGGCGCGGTACATCTCGATGTACGCCGGGTTGGCCGCGAACTTCGCCTCGTAGCGCCGGTGCAGCTCCATCGCGTCGCGCGTCTCCGGCAGCAGGCGGTGGACGAACTCGATGTACGGGGCGTGGTGCTCGTTGTCGAACTGGTCGGTGCAGGGGTGCAGGACGATCATCGTGCCCCCCTTCTTGACCATCGGTACGCCCTTGTAGAGGTTGAAGAGGTAGCCGTTCGCCATCACCTGCACGAGCAGGGGGTTGAGGAACGAGTTGACGTTGTACGGGCTGATGTACGGGATGCCCGTGATCAAGATGTCGGCCTGGCCGACCACCGGGACCAGGTACTGCTCGTAGCAGCGCTTGAGCGTCTGGGCGTGCACCGCCTCGGTCTCGCCGGCGAAGACGCCGGTGACGCCGAACGGCGAGGGGACGCGCTGGAAGATCGCCTGGCGCGCCGGCTGCGGGAGCTTGTCGAGCGTGAACTTGAGCGCGCGCAGCGAGTTCTTCTCGGTCGTGGTGAGGTCGTCCTCGTTCTTGGCGAGGAACTCGAGGGGGCAATCGAACATGCGGTTGTTGATCGTCGTCTCGATGGTGAAGACGTTGAGCTTCTTGTTGGTGAGGCGCCCCATCCGCTCCACGCTGGTGGCGAGCTCGGAGCTGCCGGGTCCATGTAGGAGTGGCAGTTGCGCATCACCTTCGGGTTGTGGTGCGCGCGCAGGCTCCGGTAGCCGCAGAGGCCGACGGCGACGGACTTGTGCCCGCCGTCCATGGGGACCAGGTTGAGGTTGACGTAGATGACGAGGTCGCTCTCGACGGCGCGCTTGTTGAGCTCGACCTCCTCCCCGAGATCGGTCGCGCCGATGTACTTCATGTTCGCGGCGTTCTCGGCGTCGTGGTTGTAGAGCTTCTTCGGCCAGTAGGCGTTGAAGATCTTGTCCCCGACGACGTGCCGCACTTCCCAGTCCTTCATGCGGCGGTGCACGCTCGTGGCGATGATGATCTCAACGTCGTCGACGCCGTGGTCCGCGAGCAGGTCGAGGACGACCGTGAGCACGCGCTCGCGCACGTCGGGCCGCCGCATGGGCGGGAGCGGGAGGGAGATGTCGTCAATCGCAATCGTCACCTTCATCCCCGGCCGGAGCTTCGCGTAGAGCGGCTCCGAGTTGTACGGGTGGTTGATCGCGTACCGGATGGCGGCGTCGACGTCCTTCAGCGGCTCCAGCGGGGGCTTGGAGTAGACGACGCGGGTGCCGGTGGGGAGGTCGACGTCGACGAGCCGGTCGCCGGAGAAGAGCGTCCGGGGAGCGCTCTTGCTGTCGATGGTGACGAGGCAGGGGTGGGTCATGATCGTCCGGGGTCGCGGGGCGCTCTCGGGCACCCCGCGGGGTGGCTAGGCCGCGAGGCGGATGATGGGCCAGTGGTACGCGTTGGCGAGGAGCGAGAGCTTCCGGTCCGGGTTCACGGCTGCGGGGTGGCCGACGACGGAGAGCATGGGGACGTCGGAGTAGCTGTCGGAGTAGGCGAAGCACTCGTCGAGGTCGTGGCCCTTCGCGCGCGCGTGCTCGCGGACGAGGCGCGCCTTCTCGGGCCCGGCGACCACGGGGCGGAGGAGCTTGCCGGTGGCGAACCTGTCCTTGATCTCGAGCCGGTTCGCGATGATGCCCGTGGCGCCGAGGTGCTCGGCGAGGAGCTTCATCAAGAAGTCGAGCGCGCCCGAGACGATGATCACGTCGTGCCCCTTATCGAGGCTCGTCTGCACGAGATCCTTGGCGCCCGGGTAGATGTTCGGCTTCATCACCCGCTCGAACGCCTCCTTCGCGAGGGCGAGGAGCCTGTCCTCCGAGACCCCGGCGAAGGAGCTGAAGAGCAGCTCGTTGAAGGTGCGCCTGTCCTGCACCTCGGCCAGCGCCATCCACGGCGCCTTGAGGAGCGCCCGGCCCAGCTTGGCCATGCTGTGGAGGGGCGTCGGTTGATTGAGCATGTAGAAGACGGTCGGATGCACGAGGTTGGTCGTGATCAGCGTGCCGTCGACGTCGAAGTAGCTCGCCGCCATGGGGCCCGGGGGATCTCCCTGGGAAGCCGCCCCGTCAAGGGTTTCCATGGCCCCCGGGGCCCGAGGGACACCGCGAATCACACTTCGCGGTGCCGCCCGGCGAGGATTTGCGCGTAGTGATCGGGCAGATCGATCGAAGTGGTGTCTGGACCACGATCTTGGGGATTTATCCCGCAATACTGCACGCTCGCGAGATGGCGCCAGCGGCCGGCGCGCTCCGGCTCGTCCGGGAGGACGGGGGTGGTGCAGGGGAAGCAGCCGATGGAGGGGAAGCCCATCGCGTGGAGGGGGTTGACCACGACGTCCGGGTTTTCTGCCACGTAGGCGTCGAGGTGGGCGCGCGGCATGAAGGCGAAGGGGTGGATGCGCAGGGCGTGCATCTCCGGATCGAGGGAGAACGGCAGGACGCCCGCGCGGGAGCCCCCCTCGTCGCGCCGGATGGAACTGACGAGCGCGTCGTACCGGCCCTTCTCGGCGTGGAGGGGCGCGCTCTTGCGCAGGTCGCAGCAGCGCTCCTGCCCCTCCACGCTCAGGTAGAGAACGCCGTCCTCGGCCGTCTGCTCGGCGAAGGTGCGCGCCGGCGCCAAGGTCCGGACGCGGAGGTTGGGGTGCGACGCGGCGAGGGCGTCGCGAGTGGCGAGCGTCTGGGCGTGGAGGACGCCCGTGTCGACGAAGAGGACGTCGAAGCGGAGCCCTGCACGGTCGGCCAGGTGACAGAGGGCCGTGTCCGCCCGCTGCATGCTGGAGAGGACGGCGGCCCGGGCGCCGAAGACCTCCGCGGCGAAGCGGAGCAGGTCGATGGGCGCGGCGTCCCGGAATCGGTCGTTGAGCCCGGCGAGGTCCTCCTGGCGGACGCGCATTCACCCCGTCATAGCAGAGGACGACGCTCGGCGCCGGAGGGGTTGCATCGCGGGGCCCCGTCGCCTACGGAAGGTCGGCCCGACGCATGACCAGCCATACGCCGTCATCCTTCGAGGCCGGCCCCGCGCAAGCTGTGGGCGCGCGCCGCTTCGTGTTCGTGACCGGCAAGGGCGGCGTGGGGAAGACGACCGTCTGCGGGGCGCTGGCCCTGGCGCTCGCCGCGCGCGGCAAGCGCGTGCTGGTCGCCATGTGCCACACCAAGGAGCGGCTCTCGGCCATCCTGGGCACCCGGCCCATCGGCCCGGAGATCATGCGCGTGGGCGAGGGCGTCTCCGCGGTCAACCTCTCGCCCGAGATCGCGCTTCGCGAGTACGGAGAGATGGTGCTCAAGGTCGGCGCGCTGGCGCGGGCCATCTTCGAGAACCGCTACACGAAGACGTTCTTCCGCGCCACGCCGGGGCTCTACGAGTGGGCCATGCTGGGCAAGGCGTGGTGGCACACCACCGAGCAGCTCGAGGATGGGTCGAACCGCTTCAACGTGGTCCTGCTCGACGCGCCGGCCACGGGGCACGGGCTCGACATGCTGCGCGTGCCCAAGGTGATCCTCGACGTGGTGCCGCCCGGCGTGCTCCGCCGCGACGCCGAGGCGGCGTGGAAGATGTTCCGCGATCCGTCCCAGAGCGGGGTGCTCGTGGTGACCCTGCCGGAGGAGATGCCCACGACCGAGACCGTCGAGCTCTGCACGAACATCCGCGGCGAGCTCGGGCTGCCCATCATGGGCCTCGTCGTCAACGGCGTGCTCGACCCGCTCTTCTCGGCCGAGGAGCGCGAGGCGCTGCTCTCGGATCCCGCCCTGCTCGACATCGGCGCGCCCGCGCAGGCGGCTGGCACCAGCGAGAGCGCCGTGGTCGCCGGGGCGCGGCGCGCCGTCCGCGAGAGGGTGCAGGCGGAGAGCCTGGCGCGGCTGGCGCGGGCAATCGACCTGCCCTCGGTGCGTCTGCCCTTCCTGTTCGACGAGGCGTCGACGGCGGCGGGGACGCGGCTCCTGGCGGAGAAGCTCTAGCCGAGACAGGGCCGAGGCCGGCCCAGGCAAGCGCTCCCGGCTCGGATCCACGGGCGGACGGCCCCCTGCCGTGTATCCTTGTACCGATGGCAACCGGCCCGCTCTACGTCGGCATCGACCTCGGCACCACCAACTCCACCGCGGCCGTCTTCGACGGCGAGAAGGTCACCCTCGTGCGCAACGCGCAGGGCGCCACGCTCACGCCGTCGGTGGTCCGCATCGACGCGCGCGGCACGCTCACGGTCGGCGCCCGGGCCCGCCGCTTCCTCGAGAGCGACCCGGCGAACACGCGCGCGGAGTTCAAGCGCCTCATGGGCACGGCGCAGGCCATCGATTTCGCCGCCGCCAAGCAGGCCAGGAAGCCGGAAGAGCTCGCCGCCGAGGTGCTCAAGTCGCTGCGCGCGGACGTGAAGGAGCACCTCGGCTTCGTCCCCGCGCGCGCCGTGATCTCCGTGCCCGCCCTCTTCGAGCTCCCGCAGAGCGCCGCCACCTCGGAGGCGGCGCGGCTCGCCGGGTTCGAGAAGGTCGAGCTGATCCAGGAGCCCGTCGCCTCCGCGCTCGCGGCCGGCTGGACGGCCGAGGAGGCGAGCGGGAGCTGGCTGGTGTACGACCTCGGCGGCGGCACGTTCGACGTCTCGCTGCTCGAGACGCGGGACGGCCTCCTGCGCGTGGTCGGGCACGACGGCGACAACTTCCTCGGCGGGCGCGACATCGACTGGATGCTCTGCGACTGGGTCCTCGCCGAGGCTCGGGCGCGCGCAGGGCGTGACGGTGAGCGCGATCCGATCCCCGGCACGCGTCCGCGGTGCGCAAGCTCAAGCTCGCCGTCGAGGAGGCGAAGATTGAGCTCACGCGCGCGGAGGAGACGTCGCTCACGCTGCCGGGCGCGTTCGAGGTCGACGGCAACCCGGTGGACGTCAACATGGTCGTCACGCGGCTCACCCTGGAGATGCTGGCGGCGCCGCTCGTCGATCGCTCGATCGACGTCGTGCAGCGCCTGCTCGCGGCGCACGGGCTCGAGCCGAGCCAGCTCGGCCGGATCGTGCTGGTCGGAGGCCCGACGGTCATGCCCTCGCTGCGCGCCCGCGTGCGCGACGTGCTCGGCGTCCCGTTCGGCGAGGGGCTCGATCCGATGTCCCTGGTCGCGCAGGGCGCCGCCATCTACGCGGCCACGGCCGGCCTCGACGCGCGCTCCGCCGCGATCGTGGAGACCCCCGGCCGCCGCGTCTGGCTCCAGTACCCGGCCATGTCGTCGGACCTGACGCCGCACGTGATCGGGCGGCTCGTCGACGCAGGCCCCGCCGCCGAGGGGCTCAAGGTGAAGCTCGTGCGCAGCGACGGGCTCTGGACGAGCCCGGAGGCGAGCGTCGACGCCGAGGGCGCCTTCGTCCTCACGGTGGATCTGTTGCCCCGCCGGCCCAACGTCTTCCACGTCGAGGCGACCACGGCGGCGGGCGCGGCGGTGCGGATCTCGCCCTCCACGTTCACCATCGTGCAGGGCATGACGATCAGCGACCCGCCGCTGTCGCGCACCGTGGGCGTGGCGCTCGCCAGCGATCAGGTGCGCGTCTTCTTCGAGCGCGGTGCGCCGCTGCCCGCGCGGCGCACCTTCATGCTCCACACCGTCGAGAGCGTGGCCAGGGGCTCGTCGAGCTGCCTGCTCAAGATCCCCATCGTGCAGGGCGAGATGGATCAAGCGCACCTCTGCCGCCTCGTGGGCGCGCTCGAGATCGGCGGCGCGGCCGTGAAGGCCAGCCTCCCGGCGGGCTCGCCGGTCGAGGTCACGCTCGAGCTCGACCGCGGCGGCCACCTCTCGGCGCGCGCGCTCGTGCCCGCCTTGAGCCAGGTCTTCGAGCACGTCGCCCACCTGCTCGTGCCGGACGCGACGCCCGAGTCGCTCGAGGAGACGGTGCGGGCGACGCGGGAGCGGGCGCGGGAGCTGCGGGCCGACGCCGCGCGCCGCGACGCGCAGCGGGTGATCGGCAAGCTCACGTTCGTCGAGGTCTCGCTCGTCGAGGTCGAGAGCAACATCGCCGCCGCGCGCGGAGGGGACGCGGACGCCGCGCAGAAGGCCCGGCGCACGCTCCTCGAGATCGACGGCATGCTCGAGGAGGCCGACGCGGACAAGCGCTGGCCTCGAGATCGACGAGGAGGCGCGGGAGGAGCTGGCCTACGCGTCCGCGATCATCGGGCTCTACGGGGTGCCGGCGGAGAAGCAGCTCTTCGAGGAGGTCACGCGCGCGGTGGAGAAGGCGCGCGCCGCGCGGCAGCCGGTGGAGCTGCAGCGCCAGCTCCGGCTGGTGACGAACCTCCGCGTCGCCGCGTACCACCGCGACCCGAAGGCATGGGAAAAGAGCTTCGAGCGGGCCGCGTCGCTGGCCGACCAGGCCACCAACCTCGTCAAGGCGCAGGCGCTGGTGCGCGATGGGCGGAAGGCGATCGCGCGCGGCGACACGGCGGCCCTCCGCCCGATCGTGGAGGACCTCTTCAGGCTCCTCCCGGTCTCGGCGCAGACCAAGCGGCTCGGCTACGATTCGGGGGTTCGCTAGCCATGGCGGACGCGGAGGGCACCGTCGAACGGATCCGGGACAACCCCTTCTACGTCCTCGGCGTGCCGCCGACCGCGGCGCGCGCCGAGATCGAGCGCGAGGGGCAGAAGCTCCTCGGCATGCTCGAGCTGGGCCTCCAGAGCGCGAAGGCCTACGCCACGCCGGTCGGCCCCGGCGAGCGCACCGCGGACAAGGTCCGCCGCGCCATGGCCGAGCTGCGCGACCCCGAGCGCCGCCTGGAGCACGAGCTCTGGGCGCGGCTGGAACCGGCCGCGGCGCCCGCTCCGGAGCCCGAGCCGCCCCGCGGCGCCGCGCCGACGCTCCCTGGCCGGACGCGCTCGCCGAGCTGGGCTGGAGCGCCCCGCGATGAGCCCCGCCGTCATCTTCGCCGCCGTCCACGCCACACGGGCCGCCGCGAGGTATGGCAGCGGGCCCAACGGCCGGCCGCCCGGCGGCCTCCCGCCGGGTCGCATCGGCGGCTGGGGTGCTTCGTGCTCCTCGCGCTGGTGCCGACGGGCCTCGTCGCCATCGCGGTCGCGCCGCTCGCTGCCCCCGTCGTGGCGATCCGCTGGCGGTCCTCGCGTTCCCCTGGCCCCTCACACGCCTCGTGCTCGTACCGCTCGGCCTGGCTCGCCTCGCCTACTGGGTCGCGCGCACGTCGGACGTCACCTTCCGCCTCGACCCACACGGCGGCGCGGCCGTGGCCGTGCGCGTGGGCCCTGTGCAGGCAGCAAGGCCCGACGAGGCGACGGCCGAGTGGCTCTCGGACAAGCTCGCTGAAGGAGGCGCCCGCTGCGCGGCGCCGGCCTGCTCGCCAGCGGCCTGCTCCTCGCCGCGCGGGGTGATTGCGAGGGGGCGCGCGCGCTCGTGGGCGCCGTCCTCGAGGTCGACCCCAAGGCCTGCCCGCCCACCGCCCGGCGCATCGCGACGGGGTGGCTCGCGGCGGACGCCGCCGAACGCGGAGACTGGGCGCGCACCGCCGAGATCGGGAACTACGCTCAGGCAGGGCGGCCGCCTCGGCTGGCTGCTCTCTGCGATCGCCCAGTCGCTGCTGCTCGAGCCCATGTCCCCCGGCAAGCTCGGCCTCTGGCTCCGCTGGGCGGTCAGCCCGCACCGCCGCGCGACGCTGCCGCTGGTCCGCCGCGCTGTCCTCGCCCTGGACGGCGCCTTCATCGAGCCGGAGGAGGAGCCGCCCATCGCGCCAGCACCCTCGGCCGCCGGCGGGGACGCCATCCGCACGGCGCTCTCCCTGCACGCCGCGGTCCTCACGCGGCCCAGCGACGCCCTCCGGCCGGAGGACGTACGCGCCGTCGGCCAGGCGTGGGACGCCGCGCTCTCGGGGACCGCCGCACCGCGGATCCTGCTGGAGCGCGCGCTCGTCGTCGGCGCCTCGGGCGCCGACGCGGCGCTCGCCCGCATGCGCGCCGACGATCGAGGACGACCTCACGCGCGTCGTCCTCGCTTCGGGGATGGCGCTCAAGGATCTCGACGGCGGCGAGGTGGCCGCCCGCGTCCGCGCGCGCCTCCGCGACGGCTGCTCACGGAGATCGAGGTCGGCGTCCGACGCGATGCGGCGCCGCTACGACGAGCGCCGCGCCCTCCCCGCCGCCGACGAGTGGCGCGAGTGGGCCGGCCTGTGCGCGCTCTACGAGCGCGGCGTACGCAGCGCGGGGGAAGACCTCCGGCGGCTCGCGTTCGCGAAGGTGTTCGGGGACACCTGCAACTACGGGGTCTGGCTCTACAACGACCTCAAGCAGCGCCCGCTGGCGAACGCCATCTTCCGCTGGCTCCTCACGCAGGCAACCCTCGTCGGGGACACGCGCGCCCAGGCGCTGATGACCAAGAACGTCTCCTGCGGGGTCTGACCGGTCTCTTGATTCGGCATCGGGGGCGGCCCGACGGCGCCCTTCCCCTGGACAGCGGCCTCGTTCTGGAAGATACCCGCCGCGCCGAGGCGGGAGCCGGGCCAGGAGACGAGCGATGGCGAGCTGGCGCGATGAGCTGGTGGAGGCGGTGAAGAGCAAGGCCGAGCGCGAGGCCGAGGAGGCGGAGCGCCACCGAAAGCGCGTCGAGGAGGCGCTCGACGACGGCGGAGGCGGCGATGGCCCTGGGGATCGAGGCCCTCCGCTTCACGCGGGACCGGCTGCGCGACAAGGGCCAGCCCGCCGAGCTGACGGAGGAGCGGGACCACTACCGGCTCGCGCTGCGCGACCTCGGCATCAAGCTCGAGCTGGTGCGCGAGAGCGCGATGATCAAGGTGACGTTCGGCGAGGGCAAGCCGCGCGAGTTCGACATGGCCAAGGACCGGCACATCGCGCCCGCGGACGTCGAGGAGTACATGGGCCGCCGCTCGCTGGAGCTGCGTGCGCGGCGCGTACAAGGGCCAGCCCTGGTGAGCGCGCCGTGGTCTCGCCGGCCGCCGCAGCAAAACGAACGCTGACGCCGCGCGCCGCCCTGCGCGGCCCGGCGCTCTTCCTCGCGCTCACCGCGCTAGCCTCGTGCGGCCCGGCGGCGCCGGCGGCCCAGCCTCCGCCCCCTCCCGCGGCGCTCGCGGCACCGCCCGCTCACCCCCCCGCGGTCGACGACGACCCTGCGGCCGCGGCGCGCATCGCCGCCGACGTCACTTACCTCGCCTCGCCGGCGCTCGCCGGCCGTGGCACGGGCGAGGAGGGCGCGCGCCTCGCCGCCGACTTCATCACGAAGCGCTTCGAGGATCTGCACCTCGCGCCGTACGGCGCGCGCGACAAGGGCGCGCCGCCCTCGTACCTCCAGGCGTTCCAGGCCCGCGTCGGCGCGAAGGTGGACGAGGCCTCGCTCGACGTCGAGCACGGCCCGGCAGCCCGCAAGCCGGCGCACGGAGAGGTCGCGGCGGCGGACGGCGCGGCGAACGGCGCCGCCGCGGGCAAGGGCGTGTTCGTGGGCTACGGCATCACGGCGGCCGCGGTGGGCTGGGACGACTACGCGGGCGCCGATCCTCGGGGGGAAGATCGCCGTGATCCTCGACGGCGTGCCCGACGCGCCGAAGAAGCCCGGGGCCGACGCGGCCCACGAGGTTAACCCGCTGCGTGACTTCGGCAGCGTCCGGTACAAGCTCCGCACGGCGCGCGAGCACAAGGCCGCGGGCGCGGTGATCGTCCGCGCGGGCGACGACGTGGCCTCGGCGCCGCTCGTGGACGCGAGCAGCATGGGCATCCCCGCCGTCATCGCCCCGCGGCAGCTCGCGGCTGCGCTCTTCCCCACCCTTCGCCTCCGCGACGCGCGCGCATGGCGGCCTGCCAAGGCCGGCAAGCCGGCCGACCTGCCCGGTGCGCGGTTGCGCGTGACGACGAAGATCACGCCGGTCGAGGCCACCGCCTGGAACGTCGCCGGCTTCCTCCCGGCGCGCGCCGGCGCCCCGAAGGACGGCGAGGTCGTCGTCGTGGGCGCGCACTACGACCACCTCGGCTGGGGTGGCCCGTACTCGCGCGCGCCCGGCGTCCACGCCATCCACCCCGGCGCAGACGACAACGCCTCCGGCACCGCGCTCCTGCTCGAGGTCGCGCGCCGCCTCGCCGCGCTCCCCCAGGGCCTCGATCGCGGCGTCCTCTTCCTCGCCTTCGGCGCCGAGGAGATTGGCGCCATCGGCTCGCGCTACTGGGTCGAGCACCCCACGCTCCCGCTCGACCACGTGGTCGCCATGATCAACGCCGACATGGTGGGCCGCCTCAGGGACAACCGCCTCGTCGTCGACGGCGTGGGCACTTCTCCGGCGTGGAAGCCGCTCGTGGACACGGCGGCGCAGGGCCTCGGCTTCGACCTCGCCTTCGGCGGCGAGGGGTTCGGCGCGAGCGATCACGCCTCGTTCACCGCCGTGCGCGTGCCGGTCGCCTTCTTCTTCACCGGCGTGCACGAGGACTATCACCGGCCCAGCGACACCGCGGACAAGATCAACGCCGAGGGCGAGGAGCGCGTCGCCACCCTCGCCGCCCGCCTCGCGCTCGGTGTGGCCGAGGCCCCCGAGCGGCTCGCCTTCGTCGACGCGCCGGCCGACCCGCACCGGGGGATGCGCGGCGGGTTCAGGGTCTCGCTCGGCACCATCCCGGACTACGGCTACGGCGGCAAAGGGGTGAAGCTCGACGGCGTTCGCCCCGACGGCCCCGCGGCCCGCGCCGGGCTCGCGCGCGGCGACGTCATCGTCAAGGTCGGCCCGCACGAGATCGGCAACATTCACGACTACATGTTCGCCTTCGGCGACCTCGAGCCGGGCCGCGAGGTGGTGATCGAAGTGGAGCGCGAGGGCAAGCGCCTCCCCTTGAAGGTCGTCCCTGCGCCGGGCAGGTGAGCCGAGAGCGATGCGCGCGCGCCATCTCCTCGCCCCCATCGCCGTGATCGCGATCGGCGCCTGCACCACCTCGTCCAGCGCACCCGACGCCGCAGCCACCGCCGCGCCGGTCGCCTCGTCGGAGGCAGCCGCATCGTCTGCGGCCGCCGCAGAGGCCCGCGACGCGGCGGCCGAGCTCGCCGACGCCGCGGTCGAGCTCGCCGACGCCGCAGCCGACGCAGCGCCCGATGCAGCGCCCGACGCCGGGCTCCCCGGCACGTCCGAGGGCTGCTCCGACGGCATGGTGCTGATCCACGGCGACTACTGCCCCGAGGTCGACGAGGTCTGCCTCCAGCACCACGAGGAGTACGACCGCGACGAGGCCAGGAAGCAGGAGCTGCGCGCCAAGGGCGAGCCCGTGGGCAAGAGCACGGTGAGCGAGCGCTGCCTCCGCTACAAGGAGCCTACCGAGTGCCTGTCGAAGAAGCGCCGGCCGATGCGCTTCTGCATGGATCGCTACGAGTGGCCCAACGAGAAGGGCGCGCTCCCGGCCCTGCTCGTCTCGTGGGTGGACGCGAAGAAGACGTGCGAGAAGATCGGCAAGCGCCTCTGCACCGAGGACGAGTACAACTTCGCCTGCGAGGGCGAAGCGATGCTCCCCTACACCTACGGGTACGTGCGCGACGCGACGAAGTGCAACATCGACCGCCCGTACCGCAAGCGGGAGCGGAAGCTCTTCAAGTACGCGACGTGCATGAAGAAGCCGGCGTGCAAGAAGGAGCTCGAGAAGCTCGACCAGCGCTTGCCCGCCGGCTCGCTCCCCCAGTGCGTCTCGCCGTTCGGCGTCTACGATCTGAACGGGAACATCAACGAGTGGGTGTTCCTGCCCAAGGAGAAGCGGCCCAACCGGAGCGGGCTCAAGGGCGGCTGGTGGGGCCCGGTGCGCGGGCGGTGCCGGCCCACGGTGGGCTTCCACAAGGAAGAGGACTACGGCTACGAGGAGGGCTTCCGCTGCTGCAAGGACGCCCAGTAGGCGTCGATCAAGGCGTGCGCTTGACGGAGAAGCCCGCGAACGACTGCATCACGCTCATCAGCTCCAGGCGGTTGACGTTGACGTGCTCGGGGAGCGAGGCGCACCAGTAGACGGCCTCGGCCACGTCCTCCGCCGTGAGCGGCGGGAAGCCCTGGTAGACGGCGCGGGCGCGGGCCTCGTCGCCCTTGAAGCGCACCAGCGAGAACTCCGTCTCGGCCATGCCGGGCTCGATGTTCGTGACGCGGACGCGCTTGCCGCTGAGGTCGGCGCGCAGGTTGAGCGAGAGCTGCTCGACGAAGGCCTTCGTCGCGCCGTACACGTTGCCGCCCGGGTACGGATAGGTGCCTGCGACCGAGCCCAGGTTGATCACGTGGCCGCGATCGCGCTCCACCATCCCGGCGAGGACGGCGCGGGTCACGTACATCAGGCCCTTGCAGTTGGTGTCCACCATCGTGTCCCAGTCGTCGAGGTCCGCCGCCTGGGCGGGCTCGAGGCCGAAGGCGCCGCCCGCGTTGTTCACGAGGACGGTGATCGCCGCGAAGCCCTCCGGCAGCGCCGCGACGGCGCGCGCCACGGCGGCACGGTCGCGCACGTCGAGCGGCACGACGTGCGCCGGCGCGGGCAGCTCGGCCGCGAGCGCCTCCAGGCGATCGACGCGGCGGGCAGCCAGGACCAGGCGAGCGCCCGCGGCAGCGAACTTGCGGGCGATGGCGGCGCCGAAACCGGACGACGCGCCCGTGATGAAGACGACGTGGGGATCGCGGGGGGCATGCGATGTCTCTGAGGTGTCCTGTGCCTTTGAGCTAGCGCTTGTTGGGCGAAGGCGAGGGCGCGGGCTCGTCGGTCTTGATGGGCAGGGTGCTCTCGACGAGGACCGCGCCGCCCTCGTCCTTGATCGCGAGATCGATCTTCCCCGTGTCACCCGCGCGGAGCGTCACGTACCCCCACGTCCGGTAAGACCATGACGGCTGGATGTCGAGGTCGACCTTCGAGCGCTCCGCGCCGCCGACCAGGAAGACGAGCGAGAGCGTGCGCGAGGTGGCGCATCGGTTGCGCACCGTGAGGTGCGCCCACACGCGCTGCCCGGGTTTCGCCGACGTGAGCACGTCGGCAGGCTCCTTGTTCTTCACCTCCGACGTGAAGACGGACTTCAGCACCCTGAGCTCGCAGTCCTTGGCGGAGGCGGAGCCCTGCCCGGGAGGAAGCGGACCGGGGCTCGGCCGCGAGGCCGCTCGGGAGGAGGGCACGGTCGGCGGTGACGCCGCCTGCGGTGGAGGCGAGGCGGGGCTCGCGTCGGCGCGCTCATCGCATCCGCTGCCCCCCGCGAGCGCGAGGGCCAGGAGGGGGAGCAGCCACGAGCGAGGGACCGGAGAGGTGACGAGGTGTCGCGGGCGCACGGCCACTTGGGATTAACGCAGACCGGGGCGCGAGGCGAGCCCCACCGGCGCCGGAGCCCCGTGCTAGACGTCGCCCATGTCCTCGCGGCCCACCGTGCTCCCGCCCAGAGGGGCGCCCGACGTCCTCTACCTGGTCGACTTCTCGGGCTACGTCTTCCGGGCCTACCACGCCATCGCCCCCTCTCGAGCCCGCGCGGGGAGCCGACGCACGCGACCTACGGCACCGTCGCCATGCTGCAGAGGCTCATCGAGGAGCGCAAGCCGGTCTACCTCGGCGTCGCGATGGACGCGCCGGGCCCGCGCGTCCGCTCGGGCATCGACGCGCGCTACAAGGCACACCGCCCTCCGCCGCCGGAGGATCTCGTGGTGCAGATGAAGCGCAGCCGCGAGTTCGTCGAGGCGTACCGCATCCCCATCTTCATCGCGGACGGGCTGGAGGCCGACGATCTCGTCGCGGTCGCCGTGGCGCGGGCCCGCGAGAAGGGGCTCCGGGTGGTGATCGCCTCGAGCGACAAGGACCTGATGCAGCTCGTCGACGACGACGCCGTGATGCTCTGGGACGCGATGCGCGACCGCGTCTACGGCCCGCCCGAGGTCGTCGCCAAGTTCGGCGTCCCCCCGCATCAGCTCCGCGACCTCCTCGCGCTCGTCGGGGACACTTCGGACAACGTCCCCGGCGTGCCCGGCGTGGGGCCGAAGACGGCGGCGGAGCTGCTCGAGCAGTTCGGGACGCTCGACGGCGTCTACGCGCACCTCGACGAGGTGAAGAAGGTCAAGATCCGCGAGTCGCTCCGGGAGCACGAGGCGGACGCGCGCATCTCGTGCGAGCTGGTGACGCTGCGCGCCGACGCCGAGGTCGCCTTCGATTTGGAGGCGCTCCGCTACGGCAGCCCCGACGACGAGCGGCTGCGCGGGCTCTTCACCGAGCTCGGGTTCACCCGCTTCCTCAAGGCGCTGCCGGCGCCGGAGGTGAAGCCCGTGTCGCTCTCCACCTCGTACGAGACCATCCTCACGCGGGCGGCGCTCGACGGCTTCGCGGCGGAGGCGCGCGCCCGGGGAGGCCTCGCGCTCGCCGTCCTCGGCACCTCGCCCGAGCCCATGCGCGCGCACGTCACCGGCATCGCCCTCGCGGCGAAGCTCGCGGACGGCGCCTGCCACGCCGCCTACGTCCCGCTGTCCCACCGCTACCTCGGCGCGCCGCACCAGCTCGGCGTCGCCGAGGTGCGCGAGGCGCTGGGCCCGCTCCTCGCCGACGCCGCGATCGGCAAGGTCGGCCACGACCTCAAGTACAGCGAGGTCGTGCTGGCGCGCCACGGGATGCCGCTCGCCGGCGCGGTCATGGACACGATGCTCGCGAGCTACCTCGTCGATCCCGAGGCGCCGAACACGCTCGAGGCGGTCGCCGAGCGCGACGCCGGGGTGAAGCTCGCGCCCCTCGTCGCGGGCCCGAAGAAGCGGGGGCAACCCGCGCCGACGTTCGAGGAGATCGAGGTGGGCGAGGCGGCGGCCCACGCGGCGCGCTTCGCCGAGGTCACGCTGCTGCTCGAGGGCCGCATGGCCCCTCGGCTCCGCGCGGACAAGATCGACGGCCTCCTCGGCGAGCTGGAGCTGCCGCTCTCGCACGTGCTGGCCGGGATGGAGCAGGCCGGCGTGCTCATCGATCCGGGCGCGCTCGACGCGCTCGGCGGCGAGATGGCGAAGGAGCTCGCCTCGCTGGAGGAGAAGGCGAAGCAGGCCGCCGGGCAGGACTTCAACCTCGGGTCGCCGAAGCAGCTCGAGACCGTGCTCTTCGACCACCTCGGCCTCAAGTCGACGAAGCGAACGAAGACGGGCCGCTCCACCGACGCCGAGGTGCTCGAGGCCCTCGCCGAGGAGCACCCCCTCCCCGGCATCATCCTCGAGCACCGCGCCATCGCGAAGCTCAAGGGCACGTACGTCGACGCGCTGCCCAGGCTCGTGCACCCCGAGACGGGGCGCATCCACACCCGGTGGAGCCAGGCCGTCGCCGCGACCGGGCGCATCTCCTCGCAGGACCCGAACCTCCAGAACATCCCCATCCGCACCGCCCTGGGCAAGCTCATCCGCCGCGCCTTCGTCGCCCCGCCGGGTCACAAGCTCGTGAGCGCGGACTACTCGCAGATCGAGCTCCGAGTCCTCGCCCACCTCTCGCACGATCCGGTCCTGGTCGATGCGTTCCGGAGCGGGCAGGACGTCCACGTGCGCACCGCGATGGAGATCTTCCGCGTGGACGCGGCCCACGTGACGGACGAGATGCGCGCGCGGAGCAAGACGATCAACTTCGGCGTGATCTACGGGATGGGCGAGAGCGCGCTCGCGAAGCGGCTCGGCATCCCGCGGGCCGAGGCGGCGCGCTTCATCGACGCGTACTTCGAGCGGTACGAGGGCGTGCGCACGTTCATGGAGAAGACGCTCGCCGAGGCCCGCCGCACCGAGGTCGTCCACACCCTCTTCGGGCGCCGGCGCAGCGTGTCCGACCTCCGCAACACCGACCGGCAGCGCCGCTCCTACGCCGAGCGCATCGCGCAGAACACGCCCATCCAGGGCACGGCGGCGGACCTGTTGAAGATCGCGATGGTGCGCCTCGCCGAGCCGGTGGCGCCGGGCGCGCGCATGGTGCTGACGGTGCACGACGAGCTCGCGTTCGAGGTGCCGGACGCGCACGTCGAGGCCGCGAAGGCGAGGATCAAGGAGGCGATGGAGACGGTCCACCCCTTCGATGTCCCGCTCGTCGTCGACGTGGGCGCAGGCCTGACCTGGGCGGACACGTAGCCGGGCGTCGGCCAGTTACAAAAAGCGCACGCACCGCGACCGTGAGGTCGCGGTGCCCAGAGTCGCGGCGTGGTTCCAGGAGTGCGCTCGCGCGCTCCCCTGGAAGGTTCGGATCAGCCCGCGGCGGCCTTGGCGGCCTTGTGCTGCGCGGCGGCCATGCGCCCCTTCAGGCGCGACGCGCGGCGGGCCGGGATCGTGCCCTTCGACGCGGCGCGATCCAGCGCGCTGACGGCGGTCTTCATCGGCTCCGCGGCGGTGCCGGGCGTCGCGATCGCCGCGCGCGCCTTCTTCAGCGTCGTGCGGAGCGCGCTCTTCGCGGCGCGGTTGCGATCGGTCCTCTTGATGCGCTGGCGGTTGCGCTTGACGGCGGATGCATGGTTGGCCATGAACGACTCCTGAGTGCGGCTGGGCTACTTCTTGGGCGACGCGCTAGCCTGCTCGCCCGAGGGGCGTGCATCGGGGGCCTTCGCGTCGTAGCCCTCGGGTTGGATGGCGAACGGCGGCGTGCCGTGCGCCCGCTCGTTGCGCTTGCGGCGCGCACCCGCCCGCGCGGCCTTGCGGCGGCGGATGCGGGAAGTTTGCTGGGTGGAGGAAACCATGGGGGCGCGCAGTCTATTCGCAGCGAGGCGCCTGTCAACGGGGTAGCCCGTTCAGGCCTCGATCCGAGGCTGATCCCGGGCTCATCCAGGGCTCATCCAGGGCTCACCCCGGCGGAAACTCCGGGTGAGCCCGGCGCGAGGGCGCCGCAGATCTCCTCGACCTGGGCGAGCGCGCGCACCACGCGCACGCCCTCCTCGAAGGGCGTGAGCGGCTGCGCCCGCTGCGCCACGCAGTCGAGGAAGTGCTCGACCTCCACCGCCAGCGGCTCGCGCCACGCGACGCGGACCTCGGCGCCGTCGACGTGCAGCCGATCGGGCGCCCGCACGTCGTCGAAGAGGACCGCCGCCCGCGCGCCGACGACGCGGATGCGCCGCTCCTTGACCTGCGAGGCGCGGGAGAGCGCGATCGATGCCGCGAGGCCGGACGAAAGGTCGGCCCGGATCAGCACGGGATTGCCGCCGGGCGCGGCGCGCGCGGAGAGCGCGCGGATGGGGCTCGGATCGAGCGCCGAGAGAACGGAGAAGTCGTGCGGACCGAGCGTCCACGCCGCGGAGGCCGATCGATCGCCGTCGATGGAGAGGCGCGCGGCCTCGAGGCCGAGGAGTCTCGCCGAGGGCGCCCTCGCGGGCGAGGTGGATCAGGCGCACCACGGTGGGGTGGTAGAGGAGCAGGTGGCCGACCATGGCGACCCGGCCCAGCGCGGCGGCGCGGGCGGCGCAGCGCTCGGCGTCGGCGACGGAGGTGGCGAGCGGCTTCTCGACGAAGACGTCGGCGCCGGCGGCGAGCGCGTCGAGCACGAGGCCGGTGTGGGAGGCGGGCGGCGTGGCGACGAGGACCGCGTCGACGCCGCCCGAGTGGCCGAGGGCGTCGTCGAGGGAAGGGACGACGGCGGCGGCGGGCGCGAGCGCGGAGGCGACGGCACGGCGGGCCGGCGAGGGATCGGCGACGGCGACGACCTCTGCGCGCCGGCTCTCGACGAGCACGCGGAGGAGGTTCTGCCCCCAACCACCGCACCCGACGAGCGCGACGCGCACCCTCACTTGGCGCCCTGTGCCGGCGGCGCGGGCGCGGCGGCGCCCGATGCGGTGCTCGACGCGGAGGGCGAGGCGGACGGCGCGGGCGCCGGGCTCGCCTGCGCGGGCTTGGGCTGATCGAGCTGGCGCAGCACCGCCTCGGACTCGTGGTTGCCCGGGTGGATGGAGGGGCCGTCGATGTCGACCATGAACTGGTAGGGTACCCCGTCGACCTCGATCGAGCACGCGCTCGTAGTGGTGGAGGCAGGCGGGCTCGGTCTCCACCGACCAGTGGCTGGGCGGCCGGGGTGCTGCGCCTCGAGCGACCTCCGGCACCGTCCAGCCGTCCCGGGAGCGGTAGTCGTGCACCACGGCGACGGCGGCCTTGCGGTCGGCGGCGTCGAACTTGGACTGGATCCAGAACATCGACGCGACCGCGAGGAGCGTCGCGCTCCCCACGAGCATGTTGCGCATGAGCTTGCCGGGGTCCATCGCCGCGTCGGCTATACCTTCGAGCGGGGACGGGGGCCAGGCGCGTTCGGCCGGGCCGGGGATCCAGGGCTCGCTTGCGAGCCCGCCTGGGCAGGGGGGCGATCGGGGCCCCACCGTGATCACGCGATGAAGGCGCCCAGATCGCGGAAGCGGCGGTAGCGGTCCTCGACCAGCTCCTCGGGGAGAGCGGGGACAGCCGGGCGAGCTCCGCCGAGATCGCGCGATCGAGGCGCGCCGCCGCGGCGTCGTGGTCCTGATGGGCGCCGCCGGCCGGCTCCTCGACGACCGCGTCCACGACGCCGAGCTGGAGCAGGTCGGGCGCGGTGATCTTGAGCTGCGCGGCGGCCTCGTCCGCGCGGCTGCCGTCCTTCCAGAGGATCGCAGCGCAGCCCTCCGGCGAGATCACGGAGTAGCAGCCGAACTCGAGGACGAGCACGCGGTTGGCCACGCCGAGCGCCAGGGCGCCGCCCGAGCCGCCCTCCCCGATGATCGTCGCGATGATGGGAACCCTGGCCTTGGCCATCGCTGCGATCGCGGCGCCGATCGCCTCGCTCTGCCCCCGCTCCTCCGCGCCGATGCCGGGGTAGGCGCCCGGCGTGTCGATGAACGTGAGGACGGGGAGCCCGAAGCGGTCGCCGAGCTCGTACATGCGGATCGCCTTCCGGTAGCCCTCGGGGTGCGGCATGCCGAAGTTCCGCTTCATGTTCTCCTTGGTGCTGCGGCCCTTCTGGTGCCCGACGACGACCACGCTCTTGCCGTGGAAGCTGGCCATGCCGGCGACGATCGCCGCGTCGTCGCCGAAGCGGCGATCCCCCTTGAGCTCGACCCAGTCGGTGAAGAGGCGCTTCACGTAGTCGAGCGTGTACGGCCGGCCGTGGTGCCGCGAGAGCAGCACCTTCTGCATCGGCGTGAGGTCGGCGAAGATCTCGCGCGCGAGGCGCGAGGTCTTCTCCTCCAGGCGGAGGAGCTCGGGCTCGAACCGGCTGTCGGTGGCGGCGAGGACGCGCAGCTCCCTCACCTTCTCGATGAGGTCGACGACGGGCTTTTCGAAGGGCAGGACGAACGCAGCCAAGGCGCCGGAGCGTATACCACTCCTCCGGCGCGGTTACTGCTGCGTCGTGGTCGGCTCGCTCGTGAACGCCTGGAGCGGCACCTGCACGGAGGGGCGGGCGCGCAGCACGTTGAAGACGCGCAGGGGCTTCTCCTTCCCCTTCACCTTCGCGGGCTGGAGCTCCTCGCATCTCGAAGCGGCCACCGAGGGCCTCGTGCGTGTCCTCGCTGATCACGATCTGGCCGGCGAGCGCGACCGAGCAGAGGCGCGCGGACGTGTTCGCCACGTCGCCGATGACCGTGTACGAGAGGGCCTTGGAGCTGCCGATGTAGCCCGCGACGAGGGGCCCGGTGTGGATGCCGATGCCCACCGCGAGCGGGGCCTGGTCCTTCGCCATCCGGCGGCGGTTGAACTCGCCGAGCACCTCGCCCATCTCGAGCGCGCACTGCACGGATCGGACCGCGTCGTCCGGGTGCTCCACGGGCGCGCCCCAGAGGGCCATGATGCCGTCGCCCATGAACTTGTCGAGCGTGCCCTCGTACTTGAAGATCGTGTCCACCATCAGCTCGAAGTACTCGTTGAGCATCTCGACGAGCTCCTCCGGCCGGGTGTTCTCGCTCATCGCGGTGAAGCCGCGGATGTCGCTGTTGAACACGGTGCACTGCTCGACGCGCTGCCCGCCGGGCTTCACCTCGAGCTGGCCGCTGATGACGCGCTCGGCGATGTTCGGCGAGAGCAGGCGGCTGAAGCGCTCGCGCGTGACGATCTCGTTCTCGACCTTCTTACCGAGGATGTTGATCTCGATGAACATCGCCGCCTGGTTGGCGATGGCGGTGACCAGCTCCAGATCCTTGGGCTGGAACTGGGCGAGCGTCTCCGAGTCGAGCCAGAGGACGCCGAGCACCTCGTTGTTGTGGAGGAGCGGCGCGACCATGGCCGAGCTGATCCGGTTCAGGATCATGCTCTTGCCCTTCGAGGCCGCGAAATCCATCGCCGCGTCGTGCGTCAGGACGGCGGCGCGCTCCTTCACTACGTGGTTCAGGATGGTGGACGAGACGCTGATCGGCGCCTGCGTGCCGTCCCGCCGCTGCGAGGCGCGCGGGGTGAGCTCGCCCTCCTCGTCCCGGAGGAAGATGACGCCGCGGTCCGCGCGGATGAACTTGAAGACGCTCGACAGGATCTTCTCGAGCAGCTTGTTGGTGTCGCGCTCCGCGGCGATCTCGCGCGAGAGCTCGTGCGAGAGGCGGAGGCGCTCGTAGTCGGCGCGGAGCTGGTTGTTGTCGCTGGCGAGCCGCTCGAAGGGGAGGAAGCCCTTGTCGACCGCGGCGATCTGCGTCCCGATGGCGCGCGCCTGGTCGTTGAGGTCGATCCGGGTGCCCTGGTGCAGGTAGGAGTGGCCGCCGGGAACGGGGGGCTTGAGGAGCGGCATCGGCCCGGTACCGCCGGGGCCCGGCTGCCCCTCGCCAAAGGGCGAGCGCGGCGGGCCAGGCGGGCCAAGCGGGCCGGGCGGGCCAATCGGGCCAATCGGAACAGCGGGCCCGGGGTGCCTGGTAGGCCTGGTACGGCTGCCCGGGAGAGATGGGCGGCGGCTGTACCGACGCCGGGCTGGCAGGTGCGATCGGCGGGGGCTTGGGGAAGCCCTGGCCGGGCTGCGGCACCTGGTGCTGCGACTGGGCGAGCGGAGACGGCTGGTTGGACGACGCGACGGCGCCCGGACCCCAGGCACCCGGAGCGGGCACCGGAGGCCGCCGGCAGCGGGCCGCCGTCGTCGAAGCGGCCCTTCGTCGCGCCGAGCGCGATCTCGTCCCCGTGCTTCAGCGGGGCCTCGCCCCGCACGCGCTCGTTGTTGACGAACGTCCCGTTCAGGCTGCCGAGATCGCGCAAGAACCAGCGGTCGACGCGGAGCTCGATGATGCAGTGATCCTTCGAGACGATCTTGTCGAGGAGCTGGATGGAATTGTTCGGGTGGCGCCCGAGCGAGTTGACCGCGCGCAAATCAATCGCCTGCTGGCCTTCAGCGGTCTGCAGAATCAGGCGAGCCATCGAGCCCTCAGATTACCCAGGCAGCGTCATCCCACAATCGGCGGGAACGGGAAAGCACGGTCAGGCACCTGACACTCGTTCAGGGCGGGAGCGGGACGACCCGGACGGGAACCCTGGGACGCCCCCGGCCACCCGGGCTCAACCCCGGGCCCCACCGGAACCTTCCCATCGGTCGGCGGCCGGATTACCCAGCCCGGCATGGGAAGCGACCTGCTCCTCGCCATCGATCAGGGAACGACGGGCTCCACCGCGCTCGTCATGGACACGTCGGGGGCCACCGTCGGCAGGGCGACGCGGGAGTTCCCCAGCACTTTCCAGAACCTGGCCTGGTCGAGCACGACCCCGCCGAGATCTGGCAGAGCGTCCTCGACGCCGTGAAGGGGGCCCTCCAGGCCGCGGGCGTCCCCGGGCGAGCGGATCGCCGCCATCGGGATCACGAACCAGCGCGAGACGACCGTGGTCTGGGAGCGCGCCACGGGCCGGCCCATCCACCGCGCCATCGTCTGGCAGGACCGCCGCACCAGCGCCCGGTGCGCGGAGCTGCGCGCCGCGGGCCACCCGACCAGGTGCGCGCCACGACCGGCCTCGTGCTCGACCCGTACTTCAGCGGCACCAAGCTCGCGTGGATCCTGGACAACGCGCAGGGCGCGCGGGTCCGCGCGGAGAAGGGCGAGCTCGCCTTCGGCACGGTCGACAGCTTCCTGGTCTGGATGCTCTCGGGCGACGCGCGCGCCCACGTCACCGACGTGACCAACGCCTCGCGCACCCTGCTCGATGAGCCTGAAGACGCTCGACTGGGACGACGCGATGCTCGCGGCTGTTCTCGGTGCCCCGCGCGATCCTCCCCCGGATCGCCGGCTCCGCCGAGAAGGTCGCGGTGACCCGGGGCTTCCCCCACCTGCCGGACGGCGTGCCCATCGCCGGCATCGCCGGCGACCAGCAGGCGGCCCTCTTCGGGCAAGCGTGCTTCGGCGTCGGCGACGCCAAGTGCACGTACGGCACGGGCGCGTTCGTCCTCGTCAACATCGGCGACGCGCCCATCGCGAGCCGCTTCGGGCTGCTCACCACGGTCGCGTGGAAGGCGGGCGGGAAGGTCGGCGTTCGCGCTCGAGGGCAGCGCGTTCATCGCGGGCGCCGCCGTCCAGTGGCTGCGCGACGGGCTCGGCATCATCAAGAGCGCCTCCGAGATTCGAGCGGCTGGCGCGCTCCGTGCCCTCGAGCGGGGGCGTCACCTTCGTGCCTGCCCTCTCGGGTCTGGGGGCGCCCTACTGGGATCCGGACGCGCGCGGGCCTGATCTGCGGCCTCACCCGGGGGTCGACGGCGGCGCACCTCGCCCGCGCGACGCTCGAGGGCGTCGCGCTGGAGGTGGGGGACCTGCTCGGCGCGATGGCGGACGACCTCGGCAAGCCCCTGGGCAAGATGCGGGTCGACGGGGGCGCCGCGGCGAACGACCTGCTCGTGCAGTTCCAGGCGGACGTGGCAGAGGTGGCGATCGAGCGCCCCACCGAGCTCGAGTCGACGGCGCGCGGGGCCGCGATGCTGGCGGGCGTGGGCGCCGGGCTCTTCCCGACCGTGGCGGACGCTGCGGGGATGTCTCGGGTCGATCGCACGTTCGAGATCGAGATGAGCGCCGACGAGCGCGCCGCCCACCGCGCCCGCTGGGCCGACGCCATCGGGCGGACCCGCGCCCACGGAGCCCGGTAGGCCGCTCCCGGGGCCCGCCGAGCGGGCCCACGGCCGCCTCGGGCGACCTCCTGGGGCAACCTCCTCGGTCGGGCACCGGGATTTCCCCGTGCAGGGGGCTCCGCCTGGCCCGGGAGCCCCGTCGGCCCCTGGTTTTCGAGGCCGGCGCAACCGCCATTGCCGGCGCGCCCGCAACTTCCGGGACGGGGAATCATCCCTATGTTGCGAGAGTTGAGCCCAACGAGCCCCAACCAGCGTAGAGTTCTATGAGCAGCACGGCGAGTCCGCGTTCCAATCTTGTGCCCTTGCCCAGGTTCGAGCGAAAAGCGCTGCGCCGCATCGTGTCGTTCGACGAGGAAGCCATGACCAACGAGAACACTTCAGCCGGCGGGGCCGCGGTGCGCGACATCCCGATCGACTGGGAGGCGCTGGAGGACGCCTTCGAAAACAACGCCCCCGAGGTTCATTCGTACTTGCACCTCGTGACGGGCGACGTCCTTCGCGTCGTGGACGGGGTGGCCGATCCGCAGATGCACGCCCGCATCGCCGCCGACCCCAACTACCTGCGCATCGATCCCGTCAGCTCGCGCGAACAGTACCGCTGGATGGAGCGCTACATCCCGATGGTGGAGGATCCGGACCTCCAGGCGAAGCTGAGCCAGGCCATCGACGGCAAGGGCGCCTTCCGCCGTTTCAAGGACGTGCTGATGGCCTACGCGCCCGAGCGCGAGCGCTGGTTCGCCTTCCGTAGCGAGCGGCTGCGCATCTTCATGGAGGCGTGGCTGAGCGCGCACGCCCTCAACCCCGTCCCCCGGCCCATCTGGGTGCCCGAGGTTCCGGCGCGGTCGGAATCGCCGAGCACCGTGCCCCCCGCGCCCGGCGCCGAGAGCGTTCCGGAGGAGGCACCTCCCGCCGCGCCCCCCCGCCGCGGCAAGAGCGTGGAGACCTTGCGCAAGAACCTGCGCGAGATTGCCGACGCCCTCGGCCCGCGGGACCTCGACACGCTGACCGCGTTCGCCGAGTTCCTGAAGGCGCGCCGCGCCGCCCGCTCGTTCTCGCACCACCTGCACGAGGTCTCCGACGCCCACGAGGCGACCGACGCCGCCCAGCCGGCCGAGGAGGAGGCCCCGGCATCGCAGGAAATCGCGGCGAACGACTCCCGCAGCGACAGCGCCTGAGCCCCGTCGCGCTCCCCCAATCATCCTAACCGCGCCCGGAGCGAGCCAGCCGAAGGCTGGCTCGCGGAGGAAGCGGGGGCCCCACTTCACACAGCACGTTGCAGCAACCTGCAGCCCCCGCTTCCTCCGCGAGCCGCCGTGGACGGCGGCTCGCTCCGGGCGCGGTTAGGATCGGAAGGGCGGGATCCCGATCAAGCCATCCCCTCCCACTGCCCCTCAGCGGGCGCCTCGCACCCTGCGCGCGACGTACATCACCACGCGCGCCCGCGCGTTCTGGTAGTACGCGTCGGTCGCCTGGGCGAGGCGCTGCCCCACGTACCAGCGCTCGAGCGCCGACTGCACCTGGTCGTAGGGCATGTCCTTGAACGGGGTCGAGCCCGTGCGCAGGAGATCGCGCAGCTCCAGCTCGCTCGGCCGGAGCATGGGGGCGATCATCCGATCGAGGTAGATGCCCGCGCGCGCCTTCCTCTCCAGGACCCCCGCGATCTCGTCGGGGCCGATCCCCTCCGCCTCGGCCGCCGCGAGCAGCTTGGCCCGGCCGTGGACGCGCTGCTCGAGGACGCTCCGCGCCACCTCGACCTGGCCCGCCAGCATCCTCGGGTCGGGCGCCGGCAGGATTGGCAGCGCGGCGAGGAGGCTCTCGGCGATGTGCCTGTCGAGCGCGGCGCGGACGTGGCGGTCGTGGTACGGCCCGGGCTCCGTATCGGGGTCGGCGAGCGACTCCAGCCTCGCTTCGAAGGCCAGCTCGCGATCGAAGATGAACTGCGGCCGCTGCGGCCCGCCCGTCTCGGGCGCGTACCAGCGCACCACCACGCGATCGAGCAGGGCCCCCGAGGCCGGGCCGGCCGCGTCGCGCGCGGGCTGCGCCGCCGGGGCGGGCGTCGCCGGCGGGTCGGCGCGGGCGGGGAGCGGCAGGAGGAGCGCGAGGAGGAGCGCGCTCGGGGGAGGCGGGTCACACCGCCGATTCTACCCGCGACCGCGGCGATTGTTTAGCCTTCGCGCGATGGCGGGCCTCTCCCGGCTCTCGTTCGCGGTGGCCGTGACGGCGGCGCTCGCGCTCCTCACGTGCTTCCTGCCCGCGCGCACCCAGGCGCCGGCCGCGCGAGGCCCGCTCGCGCGCTACCGCATCGGCCTCGTCTTCGACGTCGGCGGCCGCGGCGACAAGAGCTTCAACGACGCCGCGTGGAACGGGATCAGCCGCGCCTCGCGCGAGCTCGGCGTCACCACCGAGATCCTCGAGCCGAGCGGCGCCGAGGACCGAGAGGCCGCGATGCGCCTCTTCGCCGCGCGCGGGTTCGACCTCGTCATCGGCGTCGGGTTCATCTTCTCCACGGACGTCAACGTCGTCGCCGCCGCCTTCCCGAAGACGTGGTTCGCATGCATCGACTACGCCCCGCCCGCCGATCACCGCGCGCCGCCCAACGTCATCGGGCTCACGTTCCGCGAGGAGGAGGGCTCGTTCCTCGTCGGCGCCGTCGCGGGGCTCGTCAGCAAGACGCACCACGTCGGCTTCGTCGGCGGCATGGACATCCCGCTCATCCACAAGTTCGAGGCCGGCTACCGGGCCGGCGTGCGCGAGGTCTGCCCCGCGTGCACCGTCCACGTCGCCTACGCGGGCACCACGCCCGACGCCTTCCGCGACCCCGTGAAGGGCAAGGCGCTCGCGATCGCCGAGATCACCGCGGGCGCCGACGTGCTCTTCCACGCGTCGGGCACCACGGGGCACGGGGTCTTCGAGGCCGCGCGCGACATGGGCGTGAAGGCGATCGGCGTCGACTCCGACCAGTACGACGAGATGCCGGGCACCGTGGTGACGAGCATGATCAAGCGGGGAGACGTCGCGGTCTTCGACACCATCGTCGCGACCACGCGGAGCGCGCTCCACGGCGGGCTCTCCTCGTTCGGGCTCGCCGAGCAGGGCGTGGGCTACGTCGACGGGGGGCCCCACGCCGCCGCCATCCCGCCGGAGGTCAAGGAGCGGGTGGCGGAGCTCGCCGGGCGCATCGCGCGCGGCGAGCTCCACGTGCCGTCGAGCTGACGAGGATCAGGGGCCGGGGGTCTCGGGCGCGGTGGTCCGGATGCGGTCCGTGCCGTCCTCGCGCATCCGCATCGGGGGCGCGTAGCTCTTGAGCGTGGCGCGCTCGTAGTTCACCCCGGTGGCGACCTCGATCTGCACCACGCCGACCTCCGGGCAGAACGTGGTCGAGTAGCGCGTGGGCCGGTCGCCCATCCGCTCCTCGAGCGTCCGCACGCAGCCGTCGTAGTGGCCCGCCGGCGTGTCGACCGACACGTTCGCGTCCAGGATCTTGCTCTGCCCCCCGTGCTCGCCGCGCCAGGTCGTGGTGGCCAGGAGCGGCAGCTTGAGCACGTAGGAGTCCGTCCCGTGGCTGTTCACCATCACCCCGTCGGGCATGAGCGAGAAGGCCTTCGCCCCGCTCGGGTAGCGGAGCTCGCCGTGGAACTGGTCCGTGCGGTGTACGCGCGCCACGAGCAGCCCCGGCTCGCCCACCTCGTTGATGGTCGCGTACGTGTAGACCATCCCGTCGAGCAGCGGGAAGAACTTCTCGGCGCGCGTGCCGGACTTGGCGTTCTCCTGCCCGTTGCCGGGCGTGAGCCAGGGGGATTCGGCGGCCGCCGCGGCGCCCTCCTTGGCGCCGCCGCAGCCGGCGAGCAGTAGGGCGAGGGCGCAGGCGGGGAGGGCGAGTTTCACGGGAGGTGGGGGTGCAGCCAGTACCAGCCCGCGAGGAAGACGAGGAGCGTGGCGGCCGCAAGGAGCATGTACACCGCGCCGGGATCCGGGTCGAGCCGGCGGCGGAGCTCCCGGGCGGCGCGGCGCACGGCGTCGTCCTCGGTGCGCCGCGCCAGGGCCGGCGCCTCGCGTCTCACACGGGCGTAATCGCCCGCCTCGAACGCAGCGACGAGCGTGTCGAGCTCCGCGTCGCGGGGGAAGCTCCGAGCGAAGGCGGGGATCCGTTCTTCGTCTTCCGGAGCGGGCGGATCCGGCGGGGCCGACTCGGGCCCATCGTGACCGGCGGCTTCGGGCTGCTGGGGCCGGGCGCGGCGGCGCTTCTTCTTCGAGCGCTTCTCGACGGGCGGAGACGTGCTCTCCTCCGCGTCGTCGCTCACGCCGCCTTCTCGTCTTCCCCCGCCGGCGCGGGGGCGGCCGGCCGGGTGCCGATCTCCTCCTCGTACCGGGCGTTGCGCTCCTCCTGCGCGGTGGCGCGGTCGGAGTCGCCCTTGAAGATGTGGATGGCGTCGTACGGGCAGTCGAGCTCGCAGAGCGTGCAGCCGACGCACTTCTTGGTGATCACCTCGGCCACCTTGAAGTGGTGGCTGCTCTTCAAGTCGCCCATCTGGAGCGCGTCGAAGGGGCAGGCCCACACGCACCACTCGCACCCGACGCACGACTGGAGGTCGACGTACGCCTTGGGCCGCGCCGCGGGCTTGAGCATCTCGCAGAGGTTGCCCTCGTCGTCGTAGATCGCCTCGTCCGGGCACACGACGCCGCACGAGCCGCAGTTGATGCACAGCTCCGGGTCGATCACGTGCAGGAGCTTGCGCTCGCCGGTGATGGCGTTGGTGGGGCAGCGCTTGATGCAGGCGGTGCAGCCGGTGCAGTTCTCGGTGATGATGTAGGGCATCGGGGGTTTTGTTTTAGGGCGGGACGGGATTCGCGGCAAGCGAAGCGTTTTCGCTGCCCTACCGGCAGCCGGGACCTACACGCTAGAACCCCGGCCGTCAGGCCGGTGTTCCACATATCGCTCGGCACTTGGCGCACTTCCGTTCAGGGGGTCGGGTCGGGGCGGGCGGCCCACGGCACGACCTGCCCCGCGGGGGCGGCGACGCAGTGGAAACCGTCGGTCATCCCCTGGGTCGGCGAGCCCGTGCCGTTGCAGAGGGCGCTGTACGTCACCTTCTGGCCGCAGCCGAACACGTGGAAATTGCCCGCGAGGTCCTTGGTCACGCGGATTTCGCTCTGGGGGCAGTCGAGGTCCGTCGACGCCTGCGTTTTGACGGCGGGGATGCCGAGGGAGCTGGCCCCGTTGACGGTGGGGCAGCCCGCCAGCAAGGGCGCGAGGATTACCAAGGCGGTGACGCGGTGAGCCACGCGACGAGATGAATGGCGGGCGGGAGCGGCGTCAACCCCTCCTTGGCCGTAGCTGGGGCGATATCGTCACCGCGCCGCGGACCGGTGCGCATACCTCGCCGTGCGGTGCGCATACGTCGCCGTGCGGTGCGCTTACCTCGCCGTGCGGCGTCCGCACGTCGCCGTGCGGTGCGCTTACCTCGCCATGGGGCGTCCGCACGTCGCCGTGCGGTGCGCTTACCTCGCCGTGCGGCGTCCGCACGTCGCCGTGCGGTGCGCTTACCTCGCCATGCGGCGTCCGCACGCCGCCGTGCGGTGCGCTTACCTCGCCGTGCGGCGTCCGCACGCCGCCGTGTGGCGTCCGCACGCCGCCGTGCGGCGTGCGGACCTCGCCATGCGGTGCGCAGACCCCGCCATGCGGTGCGCGGCCCCTCTCGTCGGGTGCGGGGGAGCCATTTTAGAGCGGCGTGCGTTCGGGATGAGTACATACCGAACCGCGACCGCCAGGGAGCGGGTGCCAGAGGGCGCCTACGCGCCACGCCCTTGCCCGCGTCGCGCTGCCTGTAGCGCTACGCATGCGAGGGCACGAAAGCGTCGCGCCTTCTGGCACCCGCTCGCTCGCGCTCGCGGTTCGGTAGGTGCGTACCCAATGCAAACGCACGCCGCTTTAACGCGCCCGCCGGCGGGGCGGGCCGCCCGGCCTGGGGATGAACCCGATCTCCCCCGTCCCACCCCCCTCGGCCAGGATCGCCGCCAGCACGCCGGCCGCGCCCGCCTTCACCCTTTCCAGCTCCGGCGCGACGGGCGACTCCTCCTCCCGCTCGTCGTAGAGCTCGCGCGGGACGTCGAGGAGGAAGCGGCTCGGGGTGCGCGGGACCAGCTTGCCCCGCTGGCCGCGGACCTTGGCGCGCGAGAGCCAGAGGCGGTCGCGCGCGCGGGTGACGGCGACGTAGAAGAGGCGGCGCTCCTCCTCCAGGCTCACGGCGGCGTCGCCGTCCGGGGTCATGTCGGTGGCGCGATCGTCGAGCGTGCGGGCGTGGGGCATGAGCCCCTCCTCCAGCCCGATCAGGAAGACGTAGCGCCACTCGAGGCCCTTCGCGCCGTGCACCGTCGTGAGCGTCACGCGGTCCGTCGCCTCCTCCTCGTCCCCGTCCTGGCGGAGGGCCAGGAGGCGGAGGAACTCGGCGAACCTCTCCCGGTCGCCCTTGCCCTGCTCCTCCCGCCGGAAGAAGACGTTGAGCAGCCCCTCGACGTTGCCCCAGCGGCGGGCCGCCGCCTGGTTGGTGGTGCTGCCGGCGGTGATGTCCTCCTTGAGCCCGATCTCGCCGACGAGGGCGCGCGCGACGCTGGCGGGGGTGAAGGTCTCGAGGCGGAGGCGCATCGCCTCCACGAGCCGGACGAGCTGGCGGCACCCCTCCATGGCGGCGGGGGGCAGGTCACGCACCGCGTGGGGCTTGCTGACGGCGGCCCAGAGGGTGAGGTCGTGCGCGGTGGCGTAGGCGGCGATGCGCGCGAGGGCGACGTCGCCGATGCCGCGCGCCGGGTAGTTGACGATGCGGCGGAGCGACATCTCGTCGCCCGGGTTGAGGATGACGCGCAGGTAGGCGATGAGGTCCTTCACCTCCTTGCGCTCGTAGAACTGCTGCCCGCCGATCATCCGGATGGGGATGGCGCGCTCCTTCAGCGCCGACTCGATGGGGGCCGCCTGGAGGTTCGATCGGTAGAGGACCGCGATCTCCTTCGGCCGCACGGCGTCGCGCTCGACGAGCTTCTGGATCTCCGAGCCGACGAAGCTGGCCTCGACGTCCGGATCGGCGGCGATGACCACCTGGATGCGGTGCTCGGAGTCGCGCGTGGCGATGAGCGTCTTCTTGTGCCGGCGCCCGCCGCCGGCGGCGAGGACGCTGTTGGCGACGTCGAGCACCGCCTTGACCGAGCGGTAGTTGTGCTCGAGCTTGACGACCTTGGCGCCGACGAAGTGCTCCTCGAAGTCGAGGATGTTGCGCACGTCCGCGCCGCGCCACGCGTAGATGGACTGGTCGTCGTCGCCGACCACCATCACGTTCCGGTGCTCGGCGCCGAGCAGGCGCACCAGCTCGAGCTGCGCCCGGTTCGTGTCCTGGTACTCGTCGACGATGATCTGGCGGAAGCGCTGCTGCCAGCGGGCGACGACGTCGGGCCGGCGCTGCCAGAGGCGGACGACCTCGCAGATCAGGTCGTCGAAGTCGAAGGCCTGGAAGCTCCGCAGGGCGGCCTGGTAGCGCGGGTAGACGAGCATCGAGACCTCGTCGTAGTCGTCGACGCCCTTGCCCTGCCGCTGGGCCTCCTCCCACTCCTCCGCCGTCAGGAAGGCGTTCTTGGCGTTGGAGATGCGCGCCAGGATCGCGCCGACGTCGTAGTTCTTCCCGGTCTTGAGGTCGCGCAGGATCTCGCGCACCACGCCGGCCTGGTCGGCCTGGTCGAAGATGGCGAAGGCGTTGCCTCGGAGGCCGAGCGCGCGCGTCTCGGCGCCCAGGACGTCGAGGCCGAAGCGGTGGAAGGTGGAGACGTGCAGCTCCTTCGCCACCTGCTTGCCGACGAGCGAGACCACGCGCTCGCGCATCTCGGCCGCGGCCTTGTTGGTGAAGGTGACGGCCAGGATGGACCGCGCCGCCGTGCCGCGCTCGATGAGCCGCGCGATGCGGTGCGTGACGACGCGGGTCTTGCCCGAGCCGGCGCCGGCGAGCACGAGCATGGGCCCGAATTCGTGCTCGACGGCGGCGAGCTGCGATGGATTGAGGCCGACGGACACAGCGGGGCGGGGACCCTAGCGCGGCCCGTAGGGCGGGGGGAGCCTTGATTTTCGTCAGCCGGATCAGCCGGAGAGGAGGCCCAGACCCCCCAGCAGGCGGCCGACCTCGCGGAACGCGCCGGCGCGGCCGAACTGGAGGATGTGCCCGCCGTGGAAGAGGTGGAGCCTCGCCCGGAAGTGCGCGGCGAGCCAGCGCGCGTGCTCGACCGGGGTGATCCGGTCGCCCTCCGCCGCCAGCACGAGCACCCGCTCCGGCTCGACCTTCGGCGCCCGCGCGAGGGGGCTCACCGCGCGGTACGCCGCCTCGAGGCCCTCGAACTGCGCCTGCTGCTCGCCGGCGCTGCCGGTGAGCCGGCCGAGGGTCCGCGCCATGTGCGCGATCGACGCGAGCGGGATCATCGGCACGGCGAAGGCGAGCCGGGGCTCGACCGTGGCGAGCAGCGAGGTGGTGTAGCCGCCGAGGCTCATCCCCATCACCCCCACGGCGGGCGCGCCCCGGTCGAGGAGGTGGCGCGCGAGCGTGCGCGCGTCGAGCACCGCCTGGCGGAAGCCCTCGTTCGTGATGCGCGGGTCGCTCCCGGGGAAGAGCGGGCCGCGGCCGCGCCCGAGGCGCACGCCGTGGAAGGGGAGGACGGGCAGCGCGACGTCGAGGCCCTTGTCGAAGAGCCACTGCACGGGCCAGACGCGCTCCTCGACGGCGAACTGGCCGGCGCGGTACCCGTGGAGGAGGAGCACGGCGGGGCGGGGGCGGTCCCCGTGGAGGAAGAGGCGCGCAGCGGCGGTACCGTTCGCTTCGTCGGCGAGGTAGCGGTCGGCGACGTCCTCGCAGTGGAGCGTGAACGCGCTGGGCCAGGACCAGTCGACGACCTCGCCCCCGCGCAGCAGCCGCACCGGCGACGCGCTCGGCGCGATGGGCGGGGGCGGCGCGAAGAAGGGGCCGCCGGGCGCGTGGTGCTCGGGGCGGTCGTAGAGGGCCGCGATCTCGGCGAGCGCGCGCAGGCGGTCGGCGTGGCCGAGGGACTCGGATCGCGAGCGCGCCCGCGACCGGGCGCTGCGGTGGAAGATGGCGGCGCCGGCGGCCGTGTCGAAGTGGGAGGCCACCTGGTTGAGCATCTCGCGGAGCATCGTCCCGAGAAGTATGCGCGGACACGCCGCCCGGCGCGAGCGCCTCGCCTACGGCTGCACGAACACCTGGACGCGCTCGGCGAGCGTGCTCGTCGGGTAGGCCTTGAGGAACGCGGCGGCGCGCGTGGAGGCCTCGGCCCGGCGGCCGCTCCGCGCCAGGGCCTCGATCGCGAGGGCCTCGCGCTCCTGGCTCAGGACGCCGCCGGGGTAGCGGGCGCGGATCTGCTCGAGCATCGTGAGCGCGCCGGCCGCGTCCCCGCGACGCAGCGCCTCGCGCGCGTCGCGCATCTCCCGGCTCTCCTCCTGGAGCATCGTCTCGCGCTCGGCGCCGGGGTCGGGGTGCGCTCCGTTCAGGGCAGGCTCCGCCGGCGCCGCTGCGGCCGAGGCAGGCCGCTGGGCCGGCTCCACAGTCCCGTGGTTCGGGGCCGCCTGGGGGAGGGTCGGCGAAACCGTGACGGGTGCCGGCGCTGCCGGACCGGGGTTCGGGGCCGCCAGCGGGGCGGCGGGTGAAACGACGCCCGGTGCGGCCGCGTTCGGAGCGGACCGCTGGGCGGGCGCTGCCGGACCGGGGTTCGGGACCGTTTGCGGGTGGGT
The DNA here is from genome assembly GCA_963827955.1 of uncultured delta proteobacterium. Lineage (GTDB taxonomy): Bacteria > Myxococcota_A > Polyangia > Polyangiales > Polyangiaceae > CAWHDJ01. Next base: position 451,445 of record CAWHDJ010000023.1, read on the forward strand.
GGGTGAAATCGCAACCGGGGCCGCTTGCGACCCGGACCGGAGAGCGCTTCCGCCCATGTAGCCGGCGATGAGCACGAGCGCGGCGCCCGCGCCGATGAGCGAGGCCTTGACGATGCCCCCGCCGACGGCGACCGCGCCCGCGGCCTTGGCGCCTGCCGCGGCCTTGCTTGCCGCGCCGGCATGGCCGACCCGCCCCTCCGCCGGGGGGCGGGAGCTTGGCGAGGAGGGCCGCCCAGACCTCGCCCTGGGCGCCGGGGGGCGGCTCCACCGAGAGCGCCGAGCGCAGGAGATCGCGCTCGGCGGACGTCGAGCCGCCTCCGTCGTCGATCCATCTCCTGGGGACGCTCATCGCTCGCCTCCTGCCACGCGGAACCGATCCCGCGCCTGCATCCGCGAGAGCGAGCGTCGGAACTGCTCACGCGCGATGCGTAGTCGAGAGTATACCGTGCCTACAGGGATTTCGAGCATCTCCGCGATGGCGTCACCGCCCATCGCGTCGATCTCGAACAGCGTGAAGACCGCCCGCTGCTCGATGGGCATCTCGTCCAGGATGCCCTCCAGCAGCGCGAGCCCCTGGCTCCGCTCGGCGGCCGCCGCCACGTCGGCCCGCTCGTCCGCCCGCTCGTCGATCGCCCCCTCGTCGTCGACCCTGCCGGCGGACGTGCGCGAGGCGGCGCCGGTCGCGCGCCACGCGGTAGCAGATGCCGTAGAGCCAGGTGGTCACCTTCGATCGCCCCTCGAACTCGCCGAGGCGGCGGTGCACGACGATGAACACGTCCTGCACGGCGTCGGCGACGTCACTCTCTGGAACCCCGAGCCTGCGCAACGACCGCCAGACGAAGCGGAAGTGCTCGTCGTACACCTCTTTGAACGAGGTGATGCGCTCACCAGCCTCCTCCGGAGGCGGCCCAGGCGGTGGGGCGCCGACGCGACTGCCGTCGGCCCCCGGGCGCTTCGGGCGCTCGGTCATGAGCACACGCCAGGTCGGTGGAGAGGATCTCTGCGTCGCCATCACCAAATCGACACCCGAAGCTCTGCGTCCCAGGCGCCCCCGGCAGGGGCGGGGTTGTAAGCGACCTTATTGTCCACCGTGAACTGCCACTTATCGAGCGGAATCACGAGCCCCGCCCGTGCCCCCCATGACAGCGGGCCCCAGATCTTCTGCTCGAAGACCGCGCTCGTCCCGGCCGCCACCCAGGGGTAGGTGCCGGTCCGGTCGGAGGCGAAGCCCTTCGACTCGCCGCGGATGGCGCCGACGTAGGGGCTGACGCAGAGCGCCAGGCGCAGCGTGGCTTTTTCGGCCACGGCGGCACATCCGCGCAGGAGGCCGAGCGTGAGGTCGAGGGTGACCTGCCCCGCGTCCACGGAGAGCGTTTGACCGGGGAGCACGAGCACCCCGCCCGAAACGGAGAAGCGCCCGAGGCGCACCTCGACCTCGCTGGTGACGGCCCCCGCCCACGACTGGAGCAGGCCGACCGTGATGACCGGCCCGGCCGAGACGACGACCCTGGGGCGAATGGGGGGCTCCACGACGACGGGGTTCTCGGGGTCCGAGTCCCACGTCGTCCTCGAGAGCGGTGGCCGGGGCGGCGGCGGAGACGGCGGCTCCGGCGGAGGAGACGGCGGCTCCGGCGCGGGGGGAGGGGGTCGTTGTCGAGCTGGACGGAGATGGATACCGCCAGCGCCGCCGCGAGGCTGCGGCAGTTCGCGCCGTCGTCCGAGAGCTGGCGGGTCTTGCCCTTCGCCCGGATCACCGCGGTGTAGCCCTTTTCGCTGCGGTAGATCTGGACGTCGAGGCCGCGGTCGGCCTCCGGCGTCCCCTCGGGGGCCGGCTGCAGCGCGGGCGCCTTCATCAGCTCGGCGACCAGCGCCGCGAGGCTGCGCGCGTCCGGGCAGCCGAGGGCGTCCTCCGTCCGGTGCACGACCAGGAGCGGCAAGCCGGCGGCGCGCGCAGGCGCCGAGACGACGAGCGCCGCGGCGAGGACGAGTAAGGAGAAGAGCCGAGGCACCGGGTGCGGGCGCGAGCTTAGAGCGTGTCCGGCGGGGGCGCGACTGCTTCGCTCATCCACCCCCCACGCCCCGCGGCGCGCATCGGATCCGCTCGATGAGCGCGTCGACGAGCTGGCGGTCGAAGATCGCGGCCGCGCGCCGATCCGAGATCGCGGCCGTGCGCGCGAAGGCGCGGGCGAGGGTCTCCTCGATGTCCCCCAGGCCCTCGAGCACCCGCACCTGATCGAGCAGGCAGGCGATGGTGTCGTGGACAGGGCCGGCGGTGCCCTCGAGGAGCGAGACGAGTCCGATCTCGCGCAGGTGCGGGTCGAGGTAGGTGGCCTCCACGAGGCTGTCGGCGAGCTGGGCCCGCGCCTCGTGCTGCCACGCGGCGGGCATCCGCGGGAGCTCGGCCAGCATGTCGCCGAGGAAGCCGCAGCGCGCCATGGTCATGGCCAGATCCTCCTCGGCGCGGGAGGACGGGTCGGTGACCGCCGCCGCCGCGGCGATCTCGGCGCGCGCGTCCGCGGTGCGGCCGAGGCGCACGAGGGCGACGGCGCGCGACAGGCGCACCGGCCGGGCGCGCGCCGGGCCCACGCCGCTCACCAGGCCGGCGAAGAGGGCGTCCCCCCGCTCGGTCGCGCCGGCGATGGAGAGCGCGTTCGCGATGTGCGCGACCGCGTCGACGCGGGTGTCGTCCGCGACGATGTCCTGCGCGATGTGCAGCGCGCGGTCGAGGAGCGCGACCCTCGCGGTGTAGAAGAGCCCGGGGCTCGCGAAGAACCGGGTCAGCTCCCCGAGGAGCGCGGCCACGCCCGGGGGATCGGGGAGGGGGGCCACGAGGTCGAGGGCCGACGCGGCGAAGCCCTCCAGCTCGGCGGGCTCGGAGGCGTCGGCGAGCACGCCCAGGATCTCGAGGAGGGGCAGGACGATGGGCAGCGCGACGTCCGGGCCGGTGACGCCCTCGGCGCGGAGGCGCATCGTGGAGATCGGCGACGGCCCGCAAGGAGGCGAGGGAGGCCTCCGCGTCGCCGAGCGCGGCGAGGGCGACCGCGAGCCTGCCGCGCAGCCCGATGCGGACGGTGCCCTCGCCGACGCGCTCGATGGAGGCGTCGATGCGCGCGAACGCGGCCGCGCGCGCGTCCGCGTCGATCGCGGCGCCGTGGAGCGCTCCGATCGCGCCGGAGATGGCGCCCTCCTGCGTACCGCCGGCGAGGACGTCGGCGGCGTCGAGCACGGCTTCGAGGGCGCTCCCGCGGGGGAGCGACATCCCCGTCTCGGCGGCGTGGGTCGCCAGCGCAGAGAGGGCCTGGGCGCGCTCGGCCGAGGCAGGAGCGGCGCGGATCTCGACGAGGGCGCGCTCGAAGAGCGCGGCGCCCTCGCCCTCGAGGCCCTCGCGGTCGAGCGCGAGGGCGGCGCGCGCGAAGGCGAGCGCGCGGCGGCCGGAGGCAGCGAGGGTCGCGGCGACGGCGAGCGCGCGATCGACCTCGCCCGCCCTGGCGAGGGAAGTGACGACGGCGAGCAGGGCGCGCCCCCTCGCCTCCTCGCCGGCCAGCCCCGAGGCGACGGGCAGGAGCTCCTCCAGCACCACGGCGGCGCGCTCGCCCCATCGGAGGTCGAGGCGCGCGTCGAGCGCGGCGGTCGCGGAGGCGACGCGCTCGGCGGCGTCCGTGCACGCGAGCGCCAGGTTGAGCGCGCAATCGAGCAGGTCGCGCCGCGCGCCGAGCGGGAGGGGCGAGCCGGCGATCGCCTGGCACACGTCGCAGAACGCGCGCCCGCGGCCGGCCCGCCCGGCGAAGGCGCGGGACGCGGAGAGCATGCGCTCGAAGGTGTCCGCCAGGGCCGCGGTCGGCGTGGAGGCCTCGTTCACGGCGCGGAGCAGGACGCGCAGCGCCGCCTCCTTCGCGTCGTCGCCTCGGAGGTCGTCGATGCGGGAGAGCGCCAACGGGACGAGGGCGGTGGCCATGCTCATCGGAGACCCACATTCAAGCAGAGTCCGAGGGGCTTGGGGGGCGCCGCGTGGGCTCGTCGAGCCTCGGCCTCCTCCCTCGGCACCGGCGGGTGACGTTGGGCTGCGTTCATAGTAGGCAGGCAGGGTGGAGATCGCGCCGGAGGTGCCGGAGAGCTACGAGGTGGTCGTCCTCGGCGGCGGGCCGGCGGGGGCGGCCGTCGCCTGTCTCCTCGCCGGCGCCGGGCGGCGCGTGCTCGTGCTGGAGCGGGAGGCGTTCCCCCGTTTCCACGTGGGCGAGTCGCTGCTCCCGTGCTCGGTCCCGGTGCTCGAGCGCCTGGGCGTGATGCCCGCGATGGAGGCCGAGTTCCTCCGCAAGTACGGGGCGCGCTTCATCGACGCCGCCACGGGCCGGGAGAGCCGCTTCTCCTTCTCCGACGCGCTGCGCGCCGCGAGCCCCTACGCGTTCGAGGTCCCGCGCGACCGCTTCGACCAGGTGCTGCTCGAGCGCGCGGCCGCGCTCGGGGCCGAGGTCCGCCACGGCTGGGAGGCCACGCGGATGATCGTGCGCGAGGGGCGCGTCGCCGGCGTGCTCGCGCGCGACCCCGAGGGCCGCGAGCGCACCCTGGCGGCCGCGTGCACCCTCGACGCGACGGGCCGCCTCGCGCTGCGCGCCCACGCCGACCGATCGCAGCGCAAGCTCCCGCTCCTGGATCGCACGCTCGCCGTCTTCTCTCAGTTCCACGGTGTCCCGCGGCCGGAGGGCGTCGAGGCGGGAGACATCCGCATCGTGATCGATGCGGCCGGCTGGTTCTGGGTCATCCCCTTCCGTGACGGGCGCACCAGCGTGGGGGCCGTGCTGGAGCCGGAGGCCATCGCCCGCGCGGACGGGGCGACCCCGGCCGCGACGTTCTCGGCCCTCTGCGACGCGTCGCCGCCGATGCGCCGCCTCATGGCCGGCGCCTCCCCGGTCTTCCCGGTCCGCGCCGCGGCCGATTTCAGCTACCGGGTCGGCGAGATCGTCGGCGACGGTTGGCTCGCGCTCGGCGATGCCGCCGGCTTCGTCGACCCGCTCTTCTCGACCGGCGTGCACCTGGGCCTGCACGGCGCGGCGATCGCCGCGCCGCTCGTCGACCGCGCGATCGCCGCCGGCGACGTGTCGCGGGAGCGCTTCCTCCCGTACGAGAAGCGCCAGCGCCGCGCGACCGAGATCTTCGTCGGCGCGGTGCAGGCGTTCTACAGGAAGAGCCTCCTGCCCGTCCTCTTCGCCCCCGAGCAGCGGCCGCTCATGCGGGCGATGATCACCTCGATACTCGCCGGCGACGCGTACCACGAGGAGGAGCCGCGCTGGGTCCGCGAGTTCGCCCGCATGTACCCGGCCGACCTGCCAGCCACCCCGGGGGGCGATCCGCCGGCCCAGACGGCGTGAGCACGCGCCGACACGGCGGGGTCGTGACCGTTCGTTCTCACTCCCCGTCGAACCAGCCTTGCTGCTGGGGCGGCTGGGCCTGCTGCGGCGGCTGAGGCTGGATCACCTGCAGCTGCGGCTGGACCATCTGCGGCTGAGGCTGAACCTGAGGCTCGACCTCCTGCGGCTGGGGCTGAACCTGAGGCTCCACCGCGGTTGCGCCCTGGGGCACGACGCGGACGCGAGCCTTGCCGGACCCGGAGTTCATCACGACGATCGTGGTGTTGGGCGCGTTCGCGTGCACGATGATCGGGCGCGGGCCCGCGGCGGGAACCGGCGGAGGCGTGGGCGGGGCCGCAGGCGCCGGCGGGGCCGCCTGGGGGACGTAGGCGTAGGCCGGTACGTAGTAGTAGCCGTACGCGTAGCGCGCGCGGTAACGGTAGGTGCCTCCGCAGCCGATGCTGCCGAGGGCCGTGGCGAGGGCGAGGGAAGCGAGGAGGATGCGGGTCATGGGGTGCGGCCCATTCAAGAGCCGCGCCAACCCACGACCGCTTTACCGCTTGGAGTACTGGAACCGCTTGCGGGCGCCGGGCTGGCCGTACTTCTTGCGCTCCTTCTTGCGGTCGTCGCGGGTGAGGAAGCCGGCGCGCTTGAGCGAGGACCGGCGCTCCGGATCCGCGAGGATGAGGGCGCGCGCGATGCCGTGGCGCATCGCCTCGGCCTGGGCGCTGTGGCCGCCGCCCACGACGGTCGCGGAGACGTCGTACTGGTCGAGGACCTCGATCAGCTCGAGCGACTGCCGCATCACCATGCGGTTCGTCTCGCGGACGAAGTACTCGTCGGCGGGCCGGTGGTTCACCGTGAGCTGGCCGGAGCCGGGCGAGGAAGACGCGCGCCACCGCCGTCTTGCGCTTGCCCGTCGCGTAGATCTTGTTCGGTGTGGGCGGGGAGGTCGTCTCAGCCATGGGGGTCACGCGTGCGTAAGCGAGGGGTTGCGGTTTCTGGGCCGCGTGGGGGTGGTCCGGACCGGCGTAGACCTTGAGCTTGGTCAGAAGCTCGCGGCCGAGGATGTTCTTGGGCAGCATGCCCTTGACCGCCTTCTGGATGGGCAGCTCGGGCTTGCGCTCGAGGAGCGCGCCGTAGGGCTCGCTCCGGAAGCCGCCGGGCTCGCCGCTGTGGCGGACGTACAGCTTCTGCTCCAGCTTGCGGCCGGTGAGCTTCACCTTCTTCGCGTTCACGACGATGACGAAGTCGCCCGTGTCGACGTGGGGGGTGAAGCTCGGCTTGTTCTTGCCGCGCAGGACGGTGGCGATGGCGCTGGCGAGCCTGCCGAGCGGCTTGCCCTCCGCGTCGATCACCCACCAGGTCCGCTCCGTGAGAGCCTCGGCCGGCTTGGCTGAAAACGTCTTCTGCTGAGGATTCATCGCTGGCCCCGCGCCGGGGAAACGCCGGCTCGAAAAAGGGGCGCAATGTCTACAAGCCGGTGGCCTTTATGTCAAGCGCCTCTCTTGGGAAGCCGGGAGTACGGTCCAAATGGCCCTCCTGGGCCCCTCCGCCGCCCTCCCTCCCCCGGGTCTCCCCCGGGTCTCCCCCGGGTCTCCCCCGGGGCCCCCGTGGATGCGCCCGCTTGCCCCTGCCCTCACGGCGCGTGATAGCGTCTTCGAGATGTCCCGCGGGCTCGTGCTCGTGATCGAAGATGACGAGTGGGTCTCACGCCTGCTCCAGAGCGCGATCCAGGAGGCGGGATACGAGGTGGTCGTCTGCTCGACGGCGAAGTCCGGCCTCGAGGCGGCCTTCGCGCAGAGCCCGGGCTGCATCGTCTGCGACATCGACCTGCCCGACGCCGACGGCTTCTCGGTCGCGCGCCACGTGCGCACCCACCCTTCGCGCGTCTCCGTGACGCCCTTCCTCTTCCTCTCCGGGCTCGACGACGAGCAGTCGCGCATCGAGGGCTTCCACGTGGGGGCGGACGTCTACATCACGAAGCCCTTCCGCGTCGACGAGGTGGTGGCCCAGATCGACGCGCTGGTGCAGATGGCGACGCGGCTCCGGGCCCGGCGCGACTCGATGCTCTCCATCCCGCCGATGGGCGGGCAGGGCACCGCGATCGAGGGGGACCTCGGGCAGATGTCGATCGCCACGGTCCTCACCGTGCTGGAGATGGAGCGGCGGACCGGGACGTTCGAGGTGGTGAGCAAGAAGCGGCGCGCGCACCTCGAGATCGCGTCCGGCTGCGTGCTCGAGGGGACGGTGGGCGGCACCAAGGTGTCGGCGCTTGCGGCGCTCCGCACCATGCTGACGTGGAACGTGGGGCGCTTCTCGTTCGTCCCGAGCGCGCACCGGGACGCGCCGGCTTCGCAGAGCAACAAGTCGCTCGGGGCCTTCCTCATCGAGGCGCTCCGCCTGCAGGACGAAGCGGCGCGCGCCGAGCTCGAGCTGCCCCCCTCGCGCCGCCGGATCAACGAGCCCAAGATCGACACCAAGATCCCGGCCCCCGCCCTCGGCGGCCCGGCGTCCTCCCCCGCGGACTTCGCGCCCCCTTCGACGCGCACGCCGCGCCCGTCGGAGCTCTCGCTCCTGCTCGATCCCGAGCTCGCGGAGTGGGAGATCCCCGCCGACATCGTGCCCGCGGACGACGCGCCTCGTTCGGTGGTACCGCAGCAGGCCAGCCACCGGGCCATCCCGCCGCCCGCGCCCCCCGCGGTCGAGGAGACGCCACCCGCAGGGCGGGCTGCCGCGCCGCCGCCTGCGCCCAGGGTCAACATGCCGCGCCCGCCCCCTCCGCCGCCGCGGGCTTCGCCAGGAGCGGGGAACGCGCCCAAGCCGCCGCTCCGGGCGGCCGTGCCCGCGCCGCCGACCCCGCACACGGAGAAGAAGCGCGGCTGACGCCTCAGTACGCCGGGTCGTGATCCCGGAGGTAGGTGAGGTTCGCCGCGTTCACGATGGCGTGCGCGAGCAGCGGGCCGACCAGCGACCCGGTCAGCGCGAACACGGCGCCGAGCATCAGGCCGAACGCAGTGGCCCAGCCCGCCCACACCCACCGGCTCGGCCCCTTGATCTGGTGCGCCAGCCCGAAGAGCACGCCCGAGAGCGCCACGCCGAGCACGGGCACGAGCAGGCCGCGAAAGAGAAGCTCCTCCCCAAGGCTGGAGAGGCCCGCGACGACGAGGATCTGGCCGATGGTCAGGTCGCGGGCGACCGGGCGCAGCTCGCTGTGCAGGCGCTGGGCCCAGCCGAAGCGCCGGACCGTCACGCGCGTGAAGGCGATGCTCGCGGTCGCCGCGGCGAGGCCGAGGACGGCGCTCGACGCCATCGCCACGACCGGCGGCGCCGGGAGCCAGGGCTCCGGGTGCGCCCAGGGGAGGCCGTCGCGCAGCGCCAGGGCGAGCGCCGTCGCCAGCACGGCGAGCAGCACGTAGCCGCCCGAGACCCGGAGGACGGCCTCGCTCCATCCCCGCTGAATCCCCCGCGCCCCCCGATGGGGCGGTCGAGCCGTGCCGTCGGCCGCATGCGGGCGCATCATGGCACGAGCGCGGGGGGCATGAAACTGTGGAGGACGAGCGCCGGCCGGCCGGCCACGGTGAGGGAGGCCGGGGCCACGAAGCCCTGGCCGGCCGGGACGGGCCGGGCTAGACCGGCTCCATGCACGCGACCGTCGTCGTGTTCCCGGGGTCCAACGCCGACGCCGAGATGATCCACACCCTGCGCGACGTCGTGGGCGTCTCCACCGGCACGGCGTGGCACCGCGACGCCGAGCTTCCGGCCGGCACCGAGATCGTCGCCATCCCGGGGGGGTTCTCCTACGGCGACTACCTGCGTTGCGGCGCCATCGCGCGCACGAGCCCGATCATCGCCGCCGTGCGCCGCCACGCCGAGCGGGGCGGCTGGGTGCTCGGCGTCTGCAACGGCTTCCAGAATCCTCACCGAGGCGGGCCTGCTCCCGGGCGCGCTGACGAGGAACGCGCACCTCCGGTTCGAGTGCCGCGACATCTTCGTCACGCCGGACGCCCAGGGCCCCTTCACCGCGGGCCTGCCGCGCGTCCTCCGCCTGCCCATCGCGCACGCCGAGGGCCGCTACCAGGCGAGCGCCGAGACGCTCGAGCGCCTCGAGCGCGAGGGGCGCGTCGCCCTCCGGTACTGCGATCGCGAGGGCGCCGTCACCGCGGAGGCGAACCCGAACGGCTCCGTCGGCAACATCGCCGGCGTGTACGGGGGGCCGCGGCGCAACGTGCTCGGTCTGATGCCGCACCCCGAGCGGATGAGCGAGCCCTTCCTCGGATGCGCGGACGGGCGCGCCATCTTCGACGCCGTGCTCCGGGCCGCCTCCGCGCCCACGGCGGCTGCATGACGGCCGCCGCGGCCCTGCGCTGCCGCGCATGCGGCTTCGAGGTGCCCGAGGCCGCCGGGCGCTGCCCGCGCTGCAGCGCCGCCGTCGGTCCGCTCGAATCCGTGCCCCCATTGCCGCGCCGAGGCGGGCGCATCGCCGCACACGGAGCTGCGCTACGCCTGCGACGTCTGCGGCGGGCCCCGCGTGCCGCACCTCGATCGCGCCATCCGCTACGGCGGGCGGGAAGCGGCGATGCTGCGCAAGGCGGACGCCGCCCGGAAGGCGCGCGCCGGGTGGCGCGCCGCGGCGATCGCGGGCGGGCTGCTCCTCCCCATCACGCTGGCGATGTTCGGGCTGCTGCTGCTCGTCTTCGGGCCGAGCGCGGTGCTCGTCACGCTCACGCTCCTCTGCGTCGCGCCCATCGGCGCGTTCCTCGCGTTCGCCCTGCGCCGCGCGGCCACCCGCGGGGGCGAGATCGCGCCGGCCCTCGACGCCGCCTGGCTCGCGGTCGCCGCCGAGGTGGCCGAGATCGCGCCCGGCATCACGGCCCCGGCGCTGGCGGAGAAGCTCGGGATCCAGGAGCCGCAGGCCGAGGAGCTGCTGGCCCTGCTGGACGTCAACGCGGCGGTGGGCGCGGGGCCGCGCGTGCGCATCGACGCCGGCCGCGCGGCAGAGGCGCCGGAGGGCGAGGAGGAGGCGGCGCTCGCCGAGCAGGTCTCGGCCGAGGCCAGCGCGCGCCGGGCGCAGAGCCCGGGCAAGCCCTGATGGCGACGCGGCCCGGCTCACCGGAGCGTCGCTCCCTGACCAACGTCGGTGGCGAGGCCACGCTGCACGGCGACGCCGCCGACGCCGCCGTGCTCGCCGCCGCGGTCTCGGTGCCCTCCTCGGCCGAGGCCGAGGACCTCGCGCGCGCCCACGTGCACGGCTTCCACAGCTACCCGGCGCGGATGCACCCGCTCACGGCGCGCCGCCTCGTCGAAGCGTTCTCGCGCCCGGGCGACGCGGTGCTCAATCCGTTCTGCGGGAGCGGCACCGTGCTGGTCGAGGCGCGCCTCGCGGGCCGCGCGGCCGTGGGTGTCGACGCCAACCCCCTGGCGGTACGGCTCGCGCGGCTCAAGCTGACGCCGACGACGCCCGAGCAGCGGGCGGCGTGGATCTCGGCCGCCCGCGAGGTCGCGGCGTTCGCCGACGCGCGCCGCGAGGCCCGGGCGGGGCCCACGCGCCGCTACGACAGGGACGACGTCGCGCTCTTCGCACCCCACGTCTTGCTGGAGATGGACGGGCTGCGCGCGGGGCTCGACCGGATCGCGGACGCCGAGGCGAGGGGCGCGCTCGAGCTGGTCCTGTCGGCCATCCTGACCAAGGTGAGCCGGCGCGAGGCCGACACGCAGGAGCGCGCGGTCGAGAAGCGCATCGCGGCCGGCTACCCGGCGCGCCTCTTCGTGCGCAAGACGGAGGAGCTGCCTGGCGCGCCTCGCCGAGGTGGCCACGGCGCTCGCCGCGCCCCTGCCCGCCGCGCGCGCACCGGAAGGCGCCGGTCTGGCCCGTGTCCTCGAGGGCGACGCGCGCCGGCTCGACGGCGTGCGCGCCGGGTCCGTCGCGCTCGCCGTGACGTCCCCGCCTTACCCGGGCAACTATGACTACCTCGCGCACCACGCCGCGCGCCTGCGCTGGCTGCGGCTGCCGCCGGATCGGTTCGATCGCGCCGAGATCGGCGCGCGCCGGCACCTCGATCCGCTCGGGGCCGAGGGCGGGACGGCGCGCTGGCGCGACGAGATCGAGGCGGTGCTCCGCGCCGTCCGCAGGGCCCTCGCCGACGACGGCGCGGCCGTGATCCTCCTCGCCGACAGCGTGGTCGCGGGCGCGCCCGTCTATGCGGTCGACCTCGTCCGCTCCGTGGCCTCGCGGGCAGGGCTCACCCTGCGCGCGGCCGCCTCCCAGCCGCGTCCGCACTTCCACACGCGGAGCGCGCACGCCTTCTCCCGGCGCCCGCGGGCGGAGCACGCCATCCTGCTGACACCGCGCGAAGCACGGAATGCCCCGGGGGAAACCCGGCGAAAATCCGGGCAGTTCGAGCAGCACCGCGGGTGACGTTCCGGCGTCACCACCTAATTCCTTGCTCAATGCCGGGAGACGTGTGGCACCATGTCGCCGCCGTGGCACGACGCGCCGGCGATTACGGAGGCTAAGCGAGATGAAGAAGGTTCTGGTGGCGGTCATGTTCGGGATGGGGTTGATCGCGCTCGGCGCGGGCTGCGACAAGAAGGACGATGCCAAGACCGACTCGGCGGCGTCGGGGGACAAGATCGGCGTCCAGGAGTGCGACGACTACATGGCCAAGATGAAGGCCTGCATGGACAAGATGCCGGCCGCGGCGAAGACCGCGCAGGAGCAGGCGTTCAAGACGACGACCGAGGCCTGGAAGAACGCTGCCAAGACGCCGGCCGGCAAGGACGGCCTCAAGACCGGCTGTAAGGCGGCGCTCGACGCGCTCGCGCAGAACCCGATGTGCAAGTAGCGCTGCTGCGGCGGGCACACATCGCTCCGCCAATCGGAGGGCCGCACGACCGCGACGGCGGGTGCGGCCTTCTGTGCATCAGCGGCCGGGTGTAACGTGGCCGAATGGGCCGCCGGCGCCATCCGGAAGGAGCTGCTCCTGGGGTGAAGGCGACGCTGCTCGCGCTGATGGCCGGGCTCGCGCCGGTCGGCGGCACCGGTTGCACGGAGGGGAGCGACGCGATCACTCTCGACGCGTCGGCGGGCCTGCAGGCCAGCGCGACGCGCGCGGGCGCGTCCAGTGTCCCCGAGTGCGACGCGTACGTCGCCCGGTACGAGGCGTGCCTCGCCCGCATCGCAGAGCCGGAGCGCGCAGCGGCGCGAGAGGCCTTGAAGGCGCAGCGGGAGAGCTTCGACTTTCTCTCCGGGTCGCCCGACGGCGAGGTCACGCTGAAGACGACGTGCCGGAAGCTCCTCGATGGGCTGGCGCGGAACCCGGCGTGCAAGTGACGGTAGGATTCGGCGTGCCCATCCTCGAGATCGGTAGAGAGCCCCGTGGGGCCCGCGGTGACGACGGAGGGCGAGGGCCGGATCGTCGACCTCTGCGACGACCACCGGGCGCCAATCGGCTTCTGGTGCCGCTCCGCCGACTGCGGCACCTGCCGCGTCGAGGTGCTCGCGGGCGCGGAGCTGCTCGAGCCTGCGCGCGAGGACGAGCGGGCGCTCCTAGGGCGCCTCGCTGCGCCGCCGGCGCAGCGGCTGGCGTGCCAGGCGATGCTGCGCGCCGGCGCAGGTCTGGTGCGGCTGCGCTGGGTGGCGCCGCCTCGCGGCAACCCGGGGGGCGCTAGTCCAGGTTGATGGTGACGTCGCCGGAGACCCAGATGCCGTCGGAGGGCCACGCGGTGAACGCGGGGTTCGCGCTCCCCACCCAGATGATGTGGATCGTGTGCGCGTCCTTGAACAACGGGTGGAGGTCGCCGAAGTAGTCGACGTGCATCTGCACGCTCGTCTCCCCGCGATCGAAGCTCTCCACGTGGGCCACCTGCGTCTGCTCTCCGCTCGCGTTGACCGCATAGGCGGTGAGCGAGGACATGAAGCTCATGTCGGTGATCGTCGGGGGCTTCTCCACCTTGAGCGTCACGCCGTAGAGCTTCCGCCTGACCAAACGAGCTGATGTCCTCGCCGAGCGTGATGTCCGTCCACCCCTGGAAGGTGCCGGCTGGGAGCGGCGCGACCAGGAAGTCGAACGTCGTGTCGTGCGTCCCGTTTACAATGGCCGAGCAGCTACTGCTCGCGAGCGCGAGCGCGACAAGACCAACGCCGCACATCGCCCGCTTCACATCGTGCAGGTAGATCGCAAGCATGCTCCGAGCGTAGCACCACGCTCCGAGCCGCGCCCGTGACGAGCCGGACGCCCCATGACGCCCCGCTCCGGCGTGCCCAGCCGGCGAGCTAGAATCGCGTAATCCTGCACGAAGAGCTTGGCCTCGCGCAGGTTGACGAACACCCGGTCCCCCGCGGAGATCCCGAGCTCCGCCACGCGGTCCTTCGTCAGCTCCACGGAGAGGGACTGCCCGTCGTCGAGCGTCAGCTCGATCCGGATCGTGAAGCCCACCCGGGTCATCCGCTCGACGCGGCCCCGCGCGACGGACGTGCCGGGCGCGCCCTCCTCGAGCGTCAGCTCGACGTCGTGCGGCCGCACGAACGCGCGCACGCCTGCGCCGTCGCCTGCGCCTGGGGGCGCGCTCACCGCCAGGGCGCCGAACGCGGTGCGCCCCCCTTGACCTCGCCCTGGAGCACGTTGCTCGCGCCGACGAAGCTCGCCACGAACTCGGTGGCGGGCAGATCGTAGATCTCCTCCGGTGTGCCAATCTGCTCCACGCAACCCTTGTGGAGGACGATGACGCGATCGGCCAGATCGATCGCCTCCTCCTGATCGTGCGTGACGAAGACGCTGGTGATCTCCCGCTCGCGGTGGAGCCGCCGGATCCACTCGCGCAGATCCATCCGCACCTTGGCGTCGAGCGCGCCGAACGGCTCGTCGAGCAGGAGCAGGGAGGGCCGCGGCGCGAGGGCGCGCGCGAGGGCGACGCGCTGGCGCTGGCCGCCGGAGAGCTCGTCGGGGTAGCGGTCGCCGAGGGTGCCGAGCTGGACGAGCTCGAGCAGCTCGCGCACCGCGGCGTCGATCTCCGCCCGGGGGCGCCCGCGAACGGAGAGGCCGAACGCGATGTTCTGCCGCACCGTCATGTGGCGGAAGAGCGCGTAGTGCTGGAAGACGAAGCCGACCGCGCGCTCCTGCACCCGGGCCTTCGTCGAGACCACGCCGTTGAGCACGACCTCCCCGGCGTCGGGCACCTCGAGGCCGGCGATCATGCGCAGCACCGTGCTCTTTCCGCCGCCGCTCGGCCCGAGCAGCGCGGTGATCTGGCCGCTCGGGATCTCGAAGGAGACGTGGTCCACGACCTTCACCGCACCGAACGACTTGCAGAGATCGCGGACGACGATGCCCATCGCTACTTCTTCGGGGGTACCGCCGGAGCAGGGGCTAGAGGAGCGGGGACCGCAGGAGGGAGGGGCGCCGGAGCCCGGGCCGCCGGAGCGGGGATCGCAGGAGCGGGGAGCGCCGGAGCCGAGCCGCCGAAGCGGGGGCCGCGGGGGGCGGGGCTGCAGGCGCCGGGGCCGGCGGCGCGCTCGGGGTGGGCGCAGGGGGCGGCGATGGGGCCGGCTTCCTGCGCCGGTAGATCGCCAGCTTGTCGTGCTTGGAGACGAGTCGAAGTGCCCCTGCTGCACGGACTTGCGGAGTTCGTCCACCTCGGAGCTCTTCAGCTCGGCCTCGTCGAGGAAGAGGTAGTCGACGTTCGTGTGCTCGGGGTAGAAGACGGCCTCCCTGCGATCCGCGACGTGTGCGCCCACCCGGTTGGTCGTGCCGACGCTGGCGCTCATGGGGATCCGGTCGACCTGCTCCCGGATCCACGCGTACTGTCTGCTGCTCCTTGGCGGAGAGCGACCGCGCGACGGGCACGAAGCCGCCGCGGAAGGTTGCGTTCTCGAGGATGCCGCCGAACTTCCACGACACGAGGAGGCTGGCGGCGAACGCGGCCGCGAGGAGCGCGCGCCAGTAGCGCGCCCCGTCGAGCCCTGCAACGCGGACGAAGCGCCCCTCCTCGACCTGCCGGAGCGCGGACGGCGTGAGCGCGAAGGCGATCGGGATGAGGAGGCTCGAGTACTGGAAGTGGACCGAGAAGACCGCGGTGCGCGTCGCGAGCAGGCAGAAGAAGAGACCGTAGGCGAGCATCAGCCGCCCCGGCCGGGCGAAGAAGGGGAGGAAGAAGAGCGGCAGGAAGAGGGTGAGGAAATAGAGGATCTTCGCCTCGGCCAGCGCCGTCTTGAGGACGAAGACCGGGTTCGTCACGAGCGAGATCAGGAAGCCCTTCGCCCCGTTGTGGTTGGGGATGAGGTCCTCGTAGTAGTAGGCGAACGAGTACGAGTCCTTGCCCGAGTTGAAGATGTCGGCTCGAGGTCATGAAGAAGCGCTTCACGATCGCGAAGTAGACGAGGCAGATCGGCGATCGTGACCCAGCCGCGGCGAGCCGCACCCGGCCGCCGGGAGAGGATGGCGTATGCGCCGATGAAGCACGTGCAGGAGGGAGACGTCCTCCCGCACGAGGAGCATGGGGACGAGCACGAGCCAGTAGCCGAGGCCCTCGACGGACTCGAGGAAGTAGAGGAGCGTGAGCGCGACCGGCGTGAGCAACGTGAGCGAGTGGAACTCGTACATGTTGGCGCCGTGCAGCGCCGGGTACACGCGCGTACATCGCCGCGAGCGCCACGGCGGCGAGGCGGCTCTCGAGCCTCCGGTGGGCGATGAGGTAGAGGGGAACGACGCCCGCCCCGAGCCACACCGACTGCAGGACGAGCAGGAGCTCGGCGCGCGGGTAGAGGTAGTGGAGCGGCGAGAGCACGACCAGGAGCGGGTCGAAGTGCGCGGAGCCGTGGTAGCCCGCCTTGATGAACGAGCACGCCAGGGGGCGGCCGTGCGCCGACTGGCAGAAGATGTTGTCGTAGTAGCCGAGGTCGATGATGCTCGTGTGGAGCGCATGGTGGTTGTTCAGCGAGATGCGCGAGAAGAAGTACCCATAGGCCGCCCAGATCGCCGCGAGCGCCGCCGCCGCGGCGATCGAGGCCACCCTCCCGCGCCGCCGCAGCGGGGGCGTCTCCCTCCCCCTCCGCCGCGGCGACCGGGGCGCGCGCCGGGGGGAGCCACCCGTACAGGGCGAAGCCCGCGATGGCGCCGGTCGAGGGCGATGAGGAAGAGCGTCTCCTTCGGGCTGTCGCGCTCGATGCTCGGGAGCGTGAGCGCCGGGATCAGCGGGAGCACGAGCACGAGGCGGAGGCGGCGGTTGACCGCGGCGACCACCGTCGCGCCGCTCGGCCGCGGGCGGCCGCGGCGCTTCGCGAGGAGGCGGGCGACGGCGAGCGTCACGCCGTAGACGAGGCCGCAGCGCGGCCAGCGTCACGCCGACCCAGATGGCCAGCTGGACGGTCTCCGGCTCGGGGAGCTTGTTGTTCTCGAGGTGCGGCACATCACCGAGGTGCCGCAGCGCGAACAAGCCTTCCCCGAGGGTCACCGCGTAGAGCGCGGGCCAGAGGGCGAGAGGTACGGCGTGGCCGAGGCGCGCGGAGGCCGCGTCCATCGAGGCCGCGACGTCAGACAGCCGGGTCCGGACACGGGAGAGCACGGGCAACGCGTCCTTGTCTACTTTGCTCGGCCTGTCAAGCCTCGGCCAGGCGGCGGGTGACCCCGCTGGCCCACGCCGCGCGGTCGGGAGGCCGCGGCTGGACATGCTCCAGCCGCTCCGCTACACAACGCGCCCGACCGTGCGCGCCGACAGATTGAAGATCGCCGCGTGGACCGCCGCGGCGATCGCCGTCACGGCGCTGTGCCTGCGCGCCATGCTCACCGCCGAGATGGTGCACACGCTGGGCGACGTCGTGCCCCGGGTCGACCCGTTCGTCCTCGCCCTGGTGCTCCCGCTCACGATCGCGCTCAACCTCGTGCGTGCCGCGCGCTTCAAGATGGCGCTCGGCACGCGGGGCCCCGGCACGACGGGGCGCATGTTCCACATCTGCGCCCTGCTCGTGTTCCTCAACTTCATGCTCCCCTTCAAGACGGGGAGATCTCGGTTCCCCGTCCTCGCGAAGCGCAGCTTCGACACGAGCTACGCCACCAGCATCGGCGTCCTCGTCTACAGCCGGGTGCTGGACCTCCTGATGGTGATCGCCCTCGGCGGCTTCGTGCTCACCGCGGTGTGGCACAACCAGGCCTCGACGCTCGATCGCCTGAGCCTCCCTGCCGCGGCCATCGCCTCGATCGCGCTCGTCGTGCTGCCGATCATCGTCGTTCGCGCGCACGACCTCGTGCAGAAGCTGACCCGGCGCGGGCGCGTCCTCGCGCTGATGGACAAGCTCTTCGAGGGCTGCCGTACGGTCGCCTCCCCCGGCAGCACGCCGCCTATCTCGGGCTGACGCTCGCCATCTGGGGCCTGCTCGCGGCCTGCAGCCTCGTCACGATGCGCGCGATGGGCGCGCACAACCCGCCGCTCGACGCCGTCCTCGCCACGGCCGCGCAGTCGATCACCTTCGCCTTCCCCGTGAACGGCGTCGCGGGCGTCGGCCCGATGCAGGCCGCCTGGGCGTACGCCCTCACGCTCGTCGGCTGGCAGTGGGAGCTCGCCGTGGCCAACGCCTTCCTCTACCACGCGATGATGGTCGCGTGCGCCGCGGTCCTGAGCCTCGCCACCACCCTCCTGCGCCTCGCCCCGAAGCGGGAGGCGCCCAAACCGGACGCGAGCGCGCCGGCCGAGGGGGGCTAGCTCAGCTCAGTTCAGCTCCTCCCGGATGGGCAGATCCTGGCGGTCGGCGCGCTTCTGGTTCTGGTACGTGAGGAACTCGCCGATGAAGCCCATCGAGAAGAACTGGATCCCCGCGATGATCTCCAGCGCGCCGAGGAGCAGGAGGGGACGGTTGCCGATCTTCTGCCCACTGAACCAGAGCGCCGTGAGGTAGAGCTCGGTGATGAGGCCGACCCCAGCGAGGAGCAGGCCGACGAACCCGAAGAGGTGCATCGGCTTGCGCTGGTACCGGGTGAGGAACATCACGCTGAGCAGATCGAAGAAGCCCCGCAGGATGCGCTCCAGCCCGTAGCGCGAGGAGCCGTACTTGCGGGCGTGGTGCTTGACCGGCACCTCCGCGACGCGGA
This sequence comes from uncultured delta proteobacterium, assembly GCA_963827955.1. Classification (GTDB taxonomy): domain Bacteria; phylum Myxococcota_A; class Polyangia; order Polyangiales; family Polyangiaceae; genus CAWHDJ01. Next base: position 469,872 of record CAWHDJ010000023.1, read on the forward strand.
ACCCCTCCCACGCGGCGAAGGCGGGGATGAAGCGGAACAGGTCGCCGTACACCGGGATGGTGCGGAGCACCTCCCGCCGGTACGCCTTGAAGCCGCAGTTCATGTCGTGGAGCTTGACGCCGGTCGCCTTGCGCACCGTCCCGTTGAAGATGCGCGACAGGACCAGCCGATTCGTGGGGTCGAGGCGCGTCACCTTCCACCCCACGACGACGTCCTCGCCCTCCTCGATCTTCGCGATGAACGCGGGCAGGTCGACGGGGTCGTCCTGCAGGTCGGCGTCCATGGTGACGATGATCGCCCCCTTCGCGCGCTGGAACCCGGCCGAGAGCGCCATCGCCTTGCCGAAGTTCTTGCGCAGCCGGATCCCCTTCACGCGGGCGTCCTCCGCGCGCAGCTCGCCGATGACCTCCCACGTGCGGTCGGTGCTCCCGTCGTCGACGAAGATCAGCTCGTAGGTGCGCCGGCCGTCGAGCGCCTGCCGGATCCGGTTCGCCAGCTCGGCCAGGCTATCGGCCTCGTTGAGGCCGGGCACGATGATCGACACCTCGGGCGGGGCCTCCGAGGCGAGCGCCGTGGGCGACGCTGGCGACACCGGCAGGACCACCTTGGCGAGCGGGGCGGTCCGACGCAGCACGTCGCTGTCTCTCGGGTCCTGCTCCTCCGCCGTCGTGCTCGCGTCCTGGATCGTCACGCGCGGCACCATAGCAGATCGGCCTGGCTGATCCTCTCCCGGCGCTTGGGAGGTGTGGACCACGGTGCTAGGCTCGCCGCCCCCGATGCGGCTCCTCGTCACAGGAATGGCTGGATTCATCGGCTCGCACCTCACCGAGCGCCTGCTCGCACACGGCCACCAGGTCACGGGCCTGGAGAACTTCGACCTCTTCTACGACCGCCGCACGAAGGAGGCGAACCTCGCGCTCCTCCCCGCGGGGCTGCTCGTCGAGGGCGACATCCTCGACGCCGCCCTGCTCGACCGGGTCCTCGGCGCCTCCCGATTCGACGCCGTGGTCCACCTCGCCGCGCTCGCCGGCGTGACGCCGAGCCTCGCGGCCCCCGCGCGCTACATGCAGGTCAACGTCGAGGGCACCATGCGCCTCGCCGAGGCCATGCACCGCCACGACGTCCGTCGCATGATCTTCGCCTCGAGCTCCTCCGTGTACGGCGCCAACACCAAGGTGCCCTTCGACGAGGACGATCGCATCGACGACCCGGTGAGCCCCTACGCCGCCAGCAAGCGCTCCGGAGAGCTGGCGCTCAAGGCGTGGGCGCACACGACCGGGATGGCGGTGACGGCGCTGCGCTACTTCACGGTGTACGGCCCGCGGCAGCGGCCCGACATGGCCATCCACAAGTTCACCCGCGCCATCGAGCGGGGGGAGCCGGTGCTGCTCCGCGGCGACGGGGCGACGAGCCGGGATTACACGTACGTCGACGACATCATCGACGGGACGGTGGCGGCCATCGAGCGCGAGACTCCCGGGTTCCGGCCGTACAACCTCGGCGGCTCGCGCGGGACGCGGCTCGACGATCTGGTGGCGAAGATCGGGGCCGCGCTGGGGAAGGTGCCGCGCATCGAGCCGGTGGGCGAGGTGCGCGGGGACGTCCCGAACACCCTCGCCGGGCTCGCCCGCTCGCGCGCCGAGCTCGGGTACGACCCGAAGGTGGAGCCTCTCCGAGGGGCTCGCCCGCTTCGTCCGCTGGTACCGCAGCCAGGCACGCTAGCGCCCCGACATCGGATACCCTGGAGGGCCATGCGATCACGACATGGCCCCCGGAGTGCAAGCGTCCTCCTGGTCTTGCCGTGGGCCGCGCTCCTCGTCCCCGCCTGTGCGAGCGCGCCGCCCCCGCCGGTGGTGATCGCGATGCCGGCCGCGCCGCCCGCGCCGCCGGCCCCGGACTGTCCCAGGGGCAAGGCCTGGGACGGCGCGCGCTGCAAGGCGGTCCCGCTGTGCGCGGCCGTGGGCAAGGCGCCCCCTCCGCGCGGCGCCGGGTGTGTGTCGCGCGCCGAGTGCGAGCAGCAGTGCAGCGCCGGCACGGCGCGGAGCTGCGCCGACCTGGGGAGCATGCTCCAGGCCGGCAAGGGCGGGCCCAGGGACGAGCCGCGCGCGGTCCAGCTCTTCAAGGCGGCGTGCGACGGCGGCGACGCGGAGGGGTGCTACCAGCTCGGCGGCGCGTACGACGACGGCCGGGGGACGCTGGCCAAGGACCAGCGGCAGGCGACCGAGCTCTACGAGCGCGCGTGCCAGGGCGGGAGCCCGCTCGGCTGCAACGACTGGGCCTACATGCTGGAGCGCGGCCTGGGCGTCCCGGTGGACAAGGAGCGGAGCGTCGAGCTCTACACGAGGAGCTGCTGCCTGGGCAGCCCGCTCGCCTGCAAGAACGCGGGCGTGATGTTCCACGACGGCCGGGGCACGAACGCGGACATGGACCGCGCGCGCGAGCTCTACGCGCGCGCCTGCGACGCCGACCAGCCGGGCGCGTGCAACAACCTCGCGATGATGTACGAGAAGGGGGAGGGCACCGCCGTCGATCAGGCGCGCGCGACGGCCCTCTTCGGCAAGGCATGTGAGCTCGGCGCCGCGAACGCGTGCACGAGCTGGGGCTTCCACTACGAGAAGGGGATCGGGGTGTCCGAGGACCTGGCGAGGGCCGTCGAGCTGTACGAGAAGGGCTGCGACGGCGAGAACGCGCAAGGCTGCAACAACCTCGGCGTGCTGCACGAGCAGGGGCGGGGCGTTCGCCAAGAGGACATGGGGCAAGCCGTGCGCTTCTACGACAAGGCGTGCAAGGCGGGGCTCGCCGACGGCTGCAAGTACCGCGGGGCGGCGATCGAGAAGCTGCGCCTCGACTGCCAGACGCCGACCGCCGAGGGCTGCACGAACCTCGGCTTCGCCTACGAGCACGGCTACGGCGTGGACGTCGACTACGCGCAGGCCGCCCGGCTCTACGAGCACGCGTGCGACGCCGACAGGCCCGTCGGGTGCTCGAACCTCGGCATCCTCTACGACCAGGGGCGCGGCGTCGGCCAGGACTATGCCGCGGCAGCGAAGCTCTACAAGAAGGCCTGCGACGCGGACGGCGCGACGGGCTGCAACAACCTCGGCAACCTCTACGAGCAGGGCCTCGGCACGAAGGCGGACCCGAAGCGCGCGCTCTCGTTCTACCGCAAGGGCTGCGACGACGGCAGCGAGCGCGCGTGCGCCAACGTGAGGGCCCTCCTGGAGAAGCACCCGAAGCTCGCGGCGCTCGGGGCGAGCGCCGTCGCGGGCAAGCCCGGCGCCGCGCGGCACGGCGCCGGCTCGCCCGGATCCGGCTTCTGAGGAGCCCGGGCGAGCCGATCCCGCGTCGTCAGTTGACCTGGAGCTTGGTGAACGTCAGCGCGTCGCCGCTCCTGCCCACGCTCACGGTGTCGCCCGGCGCGAAGTCGCCGGCGAGGATCCGCTTCGCCAGCTCGTCCTCCACGAGGCGCTGGATGGCGCGCTTGAGCGGGCGCGCGCCGTACTGCGGATCCCACCCCTGATCGACGAGCATGGCCTTGGCCGCGGGCGAGATCTGCATCGAGAGGCCCCGGCGCGCGAGGCGCTTCTCGAAGGACCCGAGCTGGATGTCGACGATCTTCTCCATCTCGATCGCGGGAGAGGCGACGGAAGACGAGCATGTCGTCGAGCCGGTTCAGGAACTCCGGGCGGAAGTGGTTGCGCACCTCCTCCAGCACCGCGCGCTTGATCAGCTCGGCCTTGTCCTCCGGGTCGAGGTTCTGGCGCTCCTCGATCGCGGCGGCGGCGGGCGTGCCCAGGTTCGACGTCAGGATGATGATCGTGTTCTTGAAGTCGACCGTGTGGCCCTGGCCGTCCGTGAGCCGGCCGTCGTCGAGCACCTGGAGGAGCGTGTTCCAGATGTCCGCGTGGGCCTTCTCGATCTCGTCGAAGAGCACGACGCTGTACGGCCTGCGGCGGACGGGCTCGGTGAGCTGACCGCCCTCCTCGTAGCCGACGTAGCCGGGCGGCGCGCCGATGAGCCGCGCGACCGCGTGGCGCTCGCCGTACTCGCTCATGTCGAGGCGCACCATCGCCCGCTCGTCGTCGAAGAGGAGCTCGGCGAGGGCTCGCGCCAGCTCTGTCTTGCCGACGCCGGTCGGGCCGAGGAAGAGGAAGGAGCCGATGGGGCGGCGCTCCTCCCCGAGGCCGGCGCGCGAGCGGCGGATCGCGTTGGAGACGGCGCGGATGGCCTCCTCCTGCCCGACGACGCGCTTGCCCAGATCCTCCTCGAGGTGGAGGAGCTTGACCATCTCGCTCTCGAGCATCTTCGCGACGGGGATGCCGGTCCACTTGGAGACGACGGCCGCGATGTCCTCGTCGGTCACCTCCTCCTTCAGGTAGCTCTGCTTCGACTGCACCTGCGCGAGCGTCGCGCGTACGCCCTCGAGCTTCTTCTGCAGGTCGGGGATCTTTCCGTAGGCGATCTCCGCCGCCTTGCCGAGGTCGCCCGCGCGCTGCGCGCGCTCCTGCTCCGTGCGCAGCTCCTCGATCCGGGGCTGCGCCTCGCGGATTTCCTTGATCAGCTCCTTCTCGCGCATCCACTGGGCGCGCATGGCGTCGCGCTTGCCCCGGAGCTCGGCGATCTCGCGCCGGACGTCCTCGATCCGGGCCCTGCTCGCCTTGTCGTGCTCGCGCTTGAGGGCCTGCTCCTCCATCTGGAGCTTGAGGAGCGTGCGCTCCACCTCGTCGATGGGCGTGGGCAGGCTGTCGATCTCCATCCGGATCTTCGACGCGGCCTCGTCCACGAGGTCGATCGCCTTGTCGGGCAGGAAGCGCTCGGTGATGTAGCGGTTCGAGAGCACCGCGGCGCCGACGAGGGCGGCGTCCTGGATGCGGATGCCGTGGTGCACCTCGTAGCGCTCCTTGAGGCCGCGGAGGATGGCGATGGTGTCCTCCACCGTCGGCTCCTTGACCACCACCTGCTGGAAGCGCCGCTCGAGCGCCGCGTCCTTCTCGATGCGCTTGCGGTACTCGTCCAGCGTGGTCGCGCCGATGCAGCGCAGCTCGCCGCGCGCGAGCGCGGGCTTGAGCATGTTGGCGGCGTCCATCGCGCCCTCGGCCGCGCCGGCGCCGACGAGCGTGTGCAGCTCGTCGATGAAGAGGATGATCTTGCCCTGCGGCGGCCTCGATCTCCTTGAGCACCGACTTGAGCCGGTCCTCGAACTCGCCGCGGAACTTGGAGCCCGCGACCATCGCCGCGAGGTCGAGCGCGACCAGCTGCTTGTCCTTCAGCGACTCGGGCACGTCCCCGCGCACAATGCGCTGGGCGAGGCCCTCGACGATCGCCGTCTTGCCGACGCCGGGCTCGCCGATGAGGACGGGGTTGTTCTTGGTCCGGCGGGAGAGGACCTGCATCACGCGGCGGATCTCCTCGTCCCGGCCGATGACGGGGTCGATCTTGCCCCGCCGGGCGATGGCCGTGAGGTCGCGCGTGTACTTCTCGAGCGCCTGGAACTTGCCCTCGGGATCGCGGTCGGTGACGCGGTGGTTACCGCGTACGGAGGCGAGGGACTGGAGCAGCTTGTCGTGGCTCAGGCCTGCGCTGCTCGAGGATCGCCCATCACGTCCTTGTCGACCTTGGCGGCCGCGAGCAGGACGTGCTCCGTGGAGATGTACTCGTCCTTCAGTGCCTTCGCCTCGTCCTCGGCCTTCTGCATCACGGCCAGGGCGCGGCGGGAGAGGTTGGGCTCGCCGCCGCCGCTGACGCGCGGGTAGCCGTCGATCTTTGCGTCGAGCAGGCGCAAAACGTTCGCCGGGTCGGCGCCCGCCTTCTGCAGGAGCGGGCCCGCCGACGCCGCCCTCCTGGTCGACGATCGCGCGGAGCAGGTGCTCGGGATAGAGCTCGGGGTTCCCGCGGCGGCTGGCGAGATCCGCGGCGGTGCGTAGGGCTTCCTGGGCTTTGGTGGTCAGTCGGTCGAGTCTCATGGCGCCTCCGAAACTAAGGCGAGCACCGCTCCAAGCAAGGGGCTTGCCAACGTCGAATCACGACATATTCCAGGCGCGAGAAGCGCGGATTCCGCCCGCCGCGTCAGGCACGCCCGCGTCATGCGCTTTGACGGGCTGCGCGCGCCGCGCCATGAAGCGCCGACCGATGCGCTCGTCTGCTCTCCCGCTGCTCCTCGCCGCCCTCCTCGGCGCCTGCGGGCAACAAGAACGAGGGCTCGGCCGCGCCGCTCGGCGACGCCGGCAACGACGACTCTCGCCGCGCCGGTGACGATCGCGCCGCAGGGCAAGGTGCTCGAGGCGGCCGAGAACGAGGGCGCCGCGCAGGGCGGCGCCGCGCGCGCGGCGCCGCGGGCCCCGGCTGCGGCGGGCGCACGCGTCGAGATCCCCGCGGGCAAGCTCGTCGCCGGCAGCACGCCCGGCGACCGGGGGCGCGACCCGCACGCTCGAGCCCGGCTGCTCCTCGGCGTGGACCTGGGCGCGTTCTCGATCGATCGCGTCCCCTACCCCAACGATCCCGCCAGAAGCCCGCGCTCACCGGCGTGACGCGCTCGCGCGCGAGCCGAGCTCTGCCAGCAGGCGGGCGGGCGGCTCTGCACGGAGCTCGAGTGGGAGCGCGCCTGCAAGGGCCCGGAGGGCACGGCCTTCGCCGGCGGCGCGGCGCTGGGACGCGGCGTGCGCCCGCGCACCCCGAGAACTGCGCCTCGGGCTTCGGCGTGCTGGGGATGGGCGGGCCCGTGCGGGAGTGGACGGCGAGCGACGTCGCGCCGATCGAGAACGTGCAGATCAAGGGGGCCGCCGTCCGCGGCGCGCGCGGGGACGCGGCCGCCTGGGATCACCGCTGCGCCCACCGCACCGCCGTCGACGCCGCACGGCGCCGAGCGACGACCTCGGCTTCCGCTGCTGCCACGGCGCGCCGAACGCCGCGACGATCCCCCCGCCGCAGTGGCAGCAGACGTTCCGCAAGGCCGAGCTCACCGCGTCGCAGGCGGCCGAGATGTTCGCCTCCGTGCCGGAGCTCAAGGATCTCGGCGCACGACATCACCTTCTTCAAGGAGCCCGAGGACGTGAGCCAGGTCCTCTCGCGCGGGGACGCCGGCGTCGGGGTCGGTGCCCAACACGTCGTTCACGACCGCGCCCATCCTGTGGAGCCCCGTCCCGGGTGAGGAGATCCTCGTCGTCGCCGGCCGCGCGCAGAAGAATTCGTTCATCGTCGCGTTCTACCGTCTGCCCGGGGGACCGCTACCGCATCGGCTCGTCGTTCATCCTGAAGGACGAGAAGGGCCCCATCGTGCTCGGCACCAACAACTACGTCCGCAAGCGGCTCTCGTGGGCGCTCTGCTGGGACTGCCGGGGCGAGTCCGGGTTCGTCTCGTACCGCGAGGACAACCGGGTGGTGATCACGCAGAAGTGACGCCGCTACGCGCGCGGGGTGCCCGGCACGCTGCTCCGCGATCTTCTTGAGCAGGGCGTCGTAGGCGATGGAGAGCGAGAGGTCGTCGCCCTGCCGGGGATCGACGGGCACGTCCCCGATCGAGACGGCAGGGGTCGTGCCCTTGCCCTCGACGATGAGCGGCGGAGGACGCGGGGGCTGGGCCACGGCGGACGTGTCGCTCTCGGCCGGAAGGTGCCCGTCGAGGTCCCGCTCGCGGACGACCTCGCCGGGCGCGGGGGATTTGCTGGGCTGGATGAGGATGTCCGGCCGGATGCCCTCGGCCTGGATGGAGCGGCCGCTCGGCGTGTAGTACCGCATGGTGGTGAGGCGCATCCCGGCGCCGCCGGGCAGCGGGAAGATGGTCTGCACCGAGCCTTTTCCGAACGTGGGCGCGCCGACGATGGTCGCCCGGTGGTTGTCCTGGAGCGCGCCGGAGAGCAGCTCGGTCGTGCTCGCGGAGTACTCGTTCACGAGCGCCACGATGGGGACGGTCGCGAACGCGCCGCCTTCGTGCGCGTGCGCCGCGTCGATGATCTTCCCGCGGTGGCGGGTCGTGTAGATGAGCCCGGAGTCGAGGAGCTCGTCCGCCACGCCCTCGCCCTCCTCCACGAGGCCGCCCGGGTTGTTGCGGAGGTCGAGCAGCACGCCGAGGATCTCGCGCTTGGCCTCGGCGCGGAGCTTCGCCGCCGCGCGCAGGAATTCGTCGTGCGTGCCCTCCTGGAACTGCCGGATACGGACGTAGGCGACCTGTCCCGAGAGGGGCTTCGCCGTCACGCTCTGGACGTGGATCTCCTCCCGCGTGAGGTCGAAGACGAGGGGATCCGGCACGCCCTTTCGGCGGACGGTCATGGCCACCCGCGAGCCCGCGACGCCGCGCATCATGCGTGACGAGCTTGTCGAGGTGCTCCCCGCGCAGCGGCTTCCCGTCGATCGCGACGATCTGGTCGCCCGGACGGACGCCCGCGCGCGCGGCGGGCGAGCCCTCGATGGGGGCGATGACGGTGACGTCGTCGTTGCGGAAGTCGACCTCGACCCCCACCCCGCCGAACTTGCCGGCGGTCTCGCCCTGGAACTGCGCGAACTCCTCGGGCGGAAGGTACGCCGAGTGCGGGTCGAGCTCGGCGACCATGCCCTTGACGGCGCCCTCGGTGAGCTTGGCGCGCTGGGTGGGCTCGACGTACTCGTTCTCGACGATGACCAGGACGCGCGCGAGCTGATCCAGCGGCGAGTACGGGTTCGCGCTTTGCGTGGTCGCGTGGGCGAAGTGCGAGGTCACCACGCCGCCCGCGAAGGCGGCGGCGACGAGGCCCGCGGTGCGGAGCCATCCCCGACGATGCGTCATCCGGCGAAGATAGCAGGATCCCAGCGCAATCCTCGTGCCGGGCCCTCGGGCCCTCGCCCTCCCGGCCCTGGCACGATTCCGACGCCACTTCCGGCGGCTCCCTCCCAAGGCCAGGGCGCATGGTTTGTCCAAAGGGGAGTGTTCGGTTATCTTCGCGCGTCTGACCGTGGGCCTAGGCCTCCTTTCTCCGTGCCAGTGGAGCCGCGTCGCGGGCGCGGCTCGGCGGGATGCCACCCACATCCATCGGTCTCCTCCGCCCCCCGTGGGGCAGGCGCGCACGGGGTAGGATGTCCAACCCGACGGACCGTGAGCTCGTGGAGCGGACCAAAGCCGGGGACAACCTGGCGTTTGGGGTGCTGGTCCGCCGCTATCAGAGGCGGATCTTCCGGCTCGCCTTCCACCTGGTGCGCTCGGGAGCGGAGGCAGAGGACGTGACGCAGGAGACATTCGTGCGGGCGTATCAGGCGATCGGCCGCTTCGACGGGCGGAGCGAGCCGTTCACCTGGCTCTACCGCATCGCCGTGAACCTCTCGCTCAACACGCTCCGGGCCCGCAAGGTCACCCGGGGCTCGACCCCCTCCGACGACCCGCGCATCGAGGCGCTGCTCACGGAGACGCGGCCGAGCCACGGCCGCGATCCGGCGTCGGCCACGCAGCAGAAGCAGCTCGCCGCCGCGCTCTGCGAGGGCATCGACGCGCCTCTCGGACACGCTGCGGACCACCTTGATCCTCGTGTGCATCGACGGCCTCGCGCACGAGGAAGCGTCCAGGGTGCTCGGTTGCCCCGAGGGCACCGTGGCCTGGCGCGTGCACGAAGCTCGACGGAAGCTGCGCGAGTACCTGGAGTCGCGCGGCTTCGGAGGAGGAGGCGTGATGAACCTCGGCGTAAGAAGGACCTCGACGCCCTGCTCGCGAAGTGGCCTGCCTCCCAGGGCAGCCCCGGTCCCGACGAAGAGCGGCGCTGGGAGGATCGGGCCGACGTCATCGTGAAGGCGGCGGTCGCGTCCGGGGGGGAAGGGATCCCGGGGGAGGCCCTCGACGCCCTCCTGGCCGCGCCTCCCCTCGCTGTGGAGCACGGAGAGCCCGGTGAAGCCGGTGGGTCTGGGGTGGTGATGCTCTCGGGAGAGAAGAAGGCGTCCGACTCTGGTACCCCCCTGCCCGCCGAGCGCAGGCGTACCGGGAGCCTCAAGGAGCTCGCGGCGAAGGCCAGCCAGGCGGGCGCCCGCCCCAGCGCCCCCAGCGTACCGCCGGCCGCCATCTCGGCTTCGCGTCCCTCGCAGGCGCCGAAGGCCGAAGACGAGGGGAGCGTCGCTCCCAAGCCCTCGCTCCGGACGGTGCCGCCGCGCCCGACCGAGGCTGGGAAGGAAGACTCCGGCGTCATCGACCTCGGCGTCGTGGCCGCGTCGGCGACGGCGCAGCAGATCGCCGCGGCCGAGAAGGCGCAGCCCGCCCAGGCGGGGGTGTTCGACGACGACCCTACCGTCGAATCGGCGCCGAGCCCGGTGCAGAAGCCCGGGCCCGCGAAGGCCGCGAGCGTCACCGTCGTCGCCGCGAAGAAGAACCGCACGGGCCCGATCGCAGGGGTGGTCATCGCCGCGCTCGGCCTCGCTGCGGCCTACGCCATCGTGCAGAGCAAGAAGACGACGCAGGCGCCGCCGGCGCCGGTGGTCGCCGAGGCGCGACCCGCCGCGGCCCCGGCCCCCAAGGCGACGAGCGCGCCCGCGCAACCCGAGTCGCACCCGCAACCTCCCGCGACGCCCAGCGCGCAGGCCGCGGCGGAGCCGGGGGCTGCGCCCGCGCCCGCCGCGGGATCGGAGGGCAAGCCCACCGAGCCGGGCAGGGGTGCGCTCGCGGCGGCGCCCACCGAGGCGCCGGGCACCACGCCGCGGGGCAAGGAAGCGGCGCCCGACGCGAAGGGCGCGGCGCCTGGGAAGCCGGGCGATCTCCAGCACGAGATGGCGGCCGCCGTGGGCGTCACGAATGCGCCCAAGGCCGCGGACGACGGCCCCACGCCGGAGCCGGCCTCGGGCGGCACGCGGAGCCAGAACGTGCCGGAGCAGCCCTCGCAGGGCGCGATCGCGTCGGCGGTGAACGCGGTCCGCGGGGGCGCCAAGGCGTGCGTCGCCGGCGCAGACGAGGCTTCGACGGCGACGATCACGTTCTCCTCGGCGGGCACGGTGAGCAGCGTGAGCGTCGGCGGCTGGGCGGCGGCGCACGGCAAGACCGGCTGCGTTCAGGCCGCGATCAAGGGCGCGAACGTCGGTCCCTTCGCGAAGCCGACCTTCTCCGTTCCCATCACGATCCGGCCTGTAGACCGAGCCCGCCCACCCGCGCCGGCCCGGCGGCCTCGCCCGCGTCTCGCCGTCCTCCCAATCCGCCCTCGCCTTCGCCTTTCACGCCCTGGGCGCTTGGCGGCGCCTGTGCATGCCCTCGGTCCGAGGGCGAATCATGCACGACCACGCCAAGCAATCCGAGCCGGACGGCCTCCGCGCCTCGCTGGACGACGCGTCGCTCACCCCCGGGCAGCGGAAGCGCATCTCGATCTTCCAGAGCGTGGAGAGCGAGGTCTGCGCGCGCATCGAGGAGGCGTGCGCGAGCACCGCGATGGACGTGACCGACGTCGCGGTGCTCGTGATTGCTCCGGAGGCGCACGGGCTCTTCTTCGACGAGCAGGTGGACGAGGGGGTGAGCGTGATCCTCGGTCACCGGGAGCGCCTGCGCGGCTTCCTCGAAGCCGCGCTCCCGCCCTCTCCGGACGCGCCCGCGAACCCTTACGCCAATCTCCTCGAGCCGGCCCCCGAGTGCTGCGTACGCGTGATGGTCGTCGACGACGAGTCGCTCACGGTGATGAGCTACGGCACCTTCGTCACCGTGCGGGTCGACCCGGGGGACGAGGCCGTGGCGTGAGGGCGGCGCTCAGCCCTCGCGCCGGAGCAGGCGGGCGGCGGCGAGGAGCGGGCGCTCGCCCTTCTCGTGCCGATCGCTGCGGCAGGCGCCGCGCCCGCGCTCGAGCGCGCGGCACACGTCGGGGCGAACCTCGTAGACGGCGCAGAGGAAGCGCGGGCCCGCGGGATCGATGACGAGGGCGGCGCACCGGCCGTCCTCGATCCGCATGTAGCACCGGTTGCCCAGGAAGTGCGTGAGCGCGCGGGCCTCTTCGTTCATGCGATCCCAGTCGCAGCCGAAGACGCGGACGTACTCGGGGAGCGTGGAGAAGCAGCACGCGCCGCAGGCCGTGCACTCGGGGACGTCGTCCACCCCCATCACGATGGATCAGAGCCGCACGTCGAGGTGCGTGTGCGCCTTGAGCTCGTCGAGCCACTTGCGCTTCGCCTTGTCCAGGATCTCCGTCTGGAGCCGCTGGAGCATCTCGTTCTTCGCCGCGTCGTAGCCGGTGTAGTGGGACGCTTGCCGGTCCATGAGCTGCACGATGACAATCGCGTCCGCGACCTTGATCGGCTCCGTCACCTGCCCCGGCTCCAGGTTCGCCACCGCGGAGTCGATCTCCGGCGCGAGGGACTCGCGCCGTTTGGCCAGCACCTGCGGCGAGCCCTGCGGAGCGCGGATGCCGAGGTCGCCCCCCGTCGCGCGCGTGGGCGAGTCGTCCGAGTAGTGCTGCGCCAGCGAGCCGAAGTCCTCCCCCTTCCGGGCGCGCGCCACCAGCTCGTGGGCGAAGCTCCTGCCGCTGGACGATCGCGTCGGGGCTGGAGCCGGGGTAGACGCGGAGCACGATCCACCGCGCCTGGTACTCGCGACGCTTGCGCTCCTCGCGAAGCTGGCGCTCGTACATCTGCTTCACGTCCTCCTCCGTGATCCGGACGCGGCCCTTGACCCGGAGCTGGAGCATCTTGCCCTCGAGGAGCTGGCGCCGGAGCTCGTCGCGGTAGTCCTGCTCGCTGAGGCCGGAGCGCTGAGCGTTCCTCACCAGATCGGGCAGCGAGAGGCCCTGCGCGCCGGCGATCTGGCGGAGCGCGGCGTCGATCTCGTCCGACGAGACGGAGATGTGCGCCTTCTGCGCGGCCTGATCCTCGAGCTCGTCGTCGATCATCTTCTGGAGCAGCTCCTTGAAGATCTCCGACTCGGCCGCCGCCTGCTGCGGCCCCGGCGGCATCTTCTTGGCGATCTCGACGAGGAAGGGCCGCGCGCGCGTGCGGAGCTCACTCATCAGGATGGGCCGGTCGCCGATCACCGCGATGACTCGCTCGACGACCACCGCGTGGGCGGGCCTCGCCGCGCAGGCGAGGGCGGGCACGAACGCGGCGAGGCAGAGGGCGAGACGGAAGGGCTCCCGCATGGGGAGCCTCTTATCACACCGATCGCAGGGTATCCATTTCGAGGGTCTCTCCGCGATCTCCGGCCCCGTCGCGTTTTGTCCGGGGGCGCGGCGTCATCGGGCTCGACGCCGCCCGCCCGGGGATCTACGCCGCGCGGCGGAGGTGAGCGTGGGCAGCAAGGGCCGGCCGTACCGCACGGTCGACGTCGAGGGGTGGGAGGTGCTCGTGGGGCGTGGCGAGGAAGACAACGACCACCTCACGTTCGACGTCGCCGAGCCGCACGATCTCTGGCTGCACGTCGGCGGCGGCACGCCCGGCAGCCACGTCGTCGTGAAGAACCCGGAGAAGGGTGAGGTCCCACGCGGCGTCGTGGAGCGCGCGGCCGAGCTCGCCGCCTGGTACTCCAAGGCCCGCGGCGCCCCACGCGTCGAGGTCCACTACTGCCGCGCCTCGGACGTCTCGAAGCCCCGCGGCGCGCCCGCCGGGCTCGTCTCGCTCGCGCGCTACAAGAGCGTCAAGGTGAAGCCGACGCCCCCCGCCGGGGCCGGAGATTGAGCACGGACCGCGTGGGCGCCTCCATCCTCGATCACGTGGGCAGGACGCCGCTCGTCCCGCTCCGGCGCGTCGGGCAGGGCCTCCCCGTGCCCGTCCTGGTCAAGTGCGAGCACATGAACCCCGGCGGCAGCGTCAAGGATCGCACCGCGCTCGAAGCCCTGGATGGCGGGCGCCGCCTAGCGCCGCTCGCGTAACGCGGGCCTCAGGCGGCGAAGATCCGCTCCAGCGCGTCGGCGATGCGCTCCGCGCTCTTGCCGTCCCAGAAGCGCGGCTTGCGCCCCGCCGTCCGGCGCGTCATCGCGAGCTCGAACGCGGCCCGGATCCCCTCGGGCCGCGTGCCGGCCAGGATGTTGGTGCCCTCGCTGATCGTCACGGGGCGCTCGGTGTTCTCGCGCAGCGTCACGCAGGGCACGCCGAGCACCGTCGCCTCCTCCTGGATCCCGCCCGAGTCGGTGAGGATGACCCGCGCCGCCCAGGTGAGCTTGATGAAGTCGAGGTAGCCGGCGGGGTCGACGAGCGTCCAGCGGGCGGGGTCGAGCGTGATCCCGAGCGACGCGAGCCGGGCCCGCGTGCGCGGGTGCACCGGGAAGACGAGCGGGATGCGCCGCGCGAGCTCGTCGAGCACTCCGAGCAGGGCGCCGAGGCTCTCCGGATCGTCCACGTTGCTGGGGCGGTGCAGCGTGACGAGGCCGTACCCCTGGGGCGAGACGCGGAGGATCTCGAGGATCGGGGAGGCGATCGCCTTGTCGCGCGCGGCGAGGAGCGTGTCGATCATCACGTTGCCGACGAAGTGGACCCGCTCGTCGGCCACCCCCTCCCGCCGCAGGTTGTCGACGCCCGCGGGGTCGGAGACGAAGAGCACCTCGGAGATCGCGTCCGTGAGCTTGCGGTTGATCTCCTCCGGCATATCGTCGTCGAAGCTCCGGAGGCCGGCCTCCACGTGGACCATGAGCGGCCTCCGCCGCGGGCCGAAGCTGCTCGAAAAGGGCCGCTCGAGCTGGAACTTGCTCGTCACGAGGGCGCACGCGATTGTCGAGTTGACGTCGCCCACGACGAGCACGCACTCGGGCTGCTCCCTGGCGAGCACGCCCTCGAACGCCAGCATGATCCTGGCCGCCTGCACCGCGTGGGAGGCCGAGCCGACCTCCAGCTCCACGTCCGGGCGCGGGATTGCGAGCTCGTCGAAGAAGATCGCGGAGAGCTTCTCGTCGTAGTGCTGCCCGGTGTGGACGAGGCGCGCGTCGAACGCGGGCCGGCTCCGCAAGGCGCGCAGGATGGGCGCGATCTTCATGAAGTTGGGGCGGGCGCCCGCGACGCAGATCACCTTGACGGCCATGTCGTTCCCCCGTTCCGTGGGCTGCTCTCCAGGACGACCTCATCGACGAGGCGACGGTAGATCCGGGCGACGGCGTCCCACGAGAGGCTCGGGACGGTCGCGCGCAGCGCCGCTGCGTCCCACGTGCGGTCGAGGGCACGGCAGAGGGCGTCTGCCAGCGCGTCGGGGCGCTCCGGCGGGACGAGGATCCCGTTGTCTGCGCGCAGGAGCTCGGGCACGCCGCCGACGGCGGACGCGACGACGGGCCTCCCCGAGGCGAGCGCCTCGAGGACCACGTTGGGGCAACCCTCGCGCCGGCTCGGCAGGCAGAGGACGTCGGACGCGCTGATCCACCGCGGGACCTCGTCGTGCACCCGCCGGCCGAGGAAGCGGACGCGCCCCTCCATCCCCAGCGCCGCCACGCGCGCGCGCAGCGCAGGCTCGAGCGCCCCCGCGCCGATGACGGCGAGATCGGCCGCACGGCCTCGGTGCGCGAGCGCCCCCATCGCCTCGACGAGCACGTCCGCGCCCTTCTCGGCCGCGAGGTTGCCGACGTACCCGATCAGCGGCCCGTCGCCCGAGAGGCCGAGCGCGGCGCGCGCCTCGTCGCGATCCCGGATCCTGAAGATCTCGCCGTCGACGCCGTTGTGGGCGACGACGATCCGCTCGCGCGGCACCCCGATGCGCGCGGTCTCGTCCCGGAGCGCCTCGCTGACCGAGACCACGCGCGACGCGCGCCGGAGCCCCCGCAGGATTTGCCAGCGGAGCGCCGGGCGCCTGGGCAGCTCGTTGACGTCGCTGCCCAGCACCGTGGCGATGAGCGGCACGCCGAGGCGGCCGGCGAGCGTCGCCGCGGCGAGCCCGTCGGGGTACGCCCACGCCGTGAGCACCGCCTCGAAGGGCGCGGCGCGGTGGAGCGCGGAGACGCGCCGGGCGAGCGACGCGGCGAGGGCGAGCCCGTGCAGCGGGGGCGCGCCCGGGAGGGACCAGTACGCCGGGTACTCGATCTCGAGCTCGCCCCAGCGCTCGCGCGGCGCGCGGACCAGATCGGCCGGCCAGCGCGCGCGCGTCCACCACGCCACGGGCGAGAGGAACCGGATGTCGCAGTACCGGGCGAGCGCCTGGTAGGTGTAGTACCCGTACACGGCGCGCGCGGGCTCCCGCCGCGAAGGGTGGTGCGAGGTCAGGACGAGGACCCGCCTCATGAGCGCCTCATGCGCGCACGGCGGCGCGCGCCCCCTCCCCCGCGGAGCCCTGCCTGCGCTCGATCGCAGCAGTGTAGATGTCGTGGTACCGCGCGACGAGCTTCGGCCAGGCGCGCTCGGCGACCGCGTACCGCCGCCCGGCGGCGCCGAGGCGCTCGAGCGCCACGGGATCGGAGAGGGCGGCGACGATCTGTCGCTCCAGGTCCTCCTGATCGCCGGGCTCGAAGAGCAGCCCCGACTCCCCCGGCTGCGCGATGAGCTCCCGCATCGGCGGGATGTCGCTGACGAGCACGGGGCGCGCCATGCTCATGGCCTCGAGCGGCTTGAGCGGCGTGGTGAGCGCGGTCGTGTACGTCAGGAGGCGCGGGTACACGAAGAGGTCGCCCAGCGGGAACACAGAGGCCACCTCGTCGTGCGGGATGCGGCCGGTGAACGTGACCAGGCCCTCGACGCCGAGCCCCTTCGCCAGCTCGACAATCCGCGGGTGCTCGCCGCCGCCGCCCACGACGAGCAGGTGCGCGCCGGGCACACGATTCGCGACGCCCCGGATGGCGCGCACCAGGAAGCTCGACCCCCTCGTAAGGCTGGAAGGTGCCGAGGTACACGACGACCTTCTTTCCCCCGAGCTTCCACTTCGCGCGGAGCGCCTCGTCCGCGGGGCGGGGGGTGAACCTGTCGACGTCGACCCCGTTGTCGACGACGTACACCGGCACGTCCTTGCCCTTGCGAGGCTCGATCGCGTCCCTCAGCGTCGCGCAGATGGTCACCAGCGCGTCCGCGCGGTGAAGGACGTAGTTCTCGAAGAGCTGCGCGGCGCGGTAGAGGGCCGAGCCCTCCTTGAACTTGCCGCGGTCCACCGACGGGTTCTCCCAGGAGATCGCGCAGCTCGTAGACGACGGGCAGGCCGAAGCGCCGCGCCGCGTGGACCGCGGGGATGCCCACGAGCATCGGCGAGTGGGCGTGGACGATGGCCGGCCTCCACTCGCGGATGGCCGTCTCGATGCGTGCTTGCAGCCTCCGGACGAGCATGAGCTCGCGCACCCCGACGGGCGGCTTGCCCGTGAGCGCCGGCGTCCTCCAGAACGCGAATCCGTCCACGACCTCGTGCGGTGTCTCGCCGTTCGGGTGCTGGGCGGACGTCACCGCCGCCGACTCCATGCCCCGCTCGCGCTGGAACCGCATGATGTAGTCGGAGCGCACGGAGTACCCGGTGGCGAGCGCCGGTATCGACGTATGGAGGACGTGGAGGACGCGCACGGTGCCGATCTCCCGGAGGCGAGCAGACGCCGGACGCTAGCCGACGGCAGGGGCCGGCACACTCGGCCGGGCCCTGAACGCGCCGTCGTCGTCGAGCAACGAATCGCCTCTGCATTTCTGCGTGGAAGGTGTCCGGGCCCCCCTGAGGGGGCTCGGGCATTCGTGGCGCTTGACAAAGCAGCGCCGGATGGAGGGAAGTGTCCCCGTGACCCAAGCCACGTCATCGCGAGAAGGGCTGACCCAGCGCATCCGAGCGCACGAGGCCCTCGTCGGCATCATCGGCCTCGGCTACGTGGGCCTGCCGCTCGCGCTCACCTTCGCCGAGCGCGGGTTCAACGTCCTCGGCTTCGACGTCGATCCCGAGAAGGTGGCCGCCATCGGCCGCGGCGAGGGGTACATCAAGCACCTCGACCCCACGCGCGTGACGGCCGCCGTGCACGCCGGACGCCTCTCGGCCACGGTCGACTTCGCCCGCCTGGGCGAGCCGGACGCGATCCTGATCTGCGTCCCCACGCCGCTCACGCCGCAGCGCGAGCCGGACATGACCTACGTCGTGGACACGGCCCGCAAGATCGAGGCGGCGCTGCGCCCGGGACAGCTCGTCGTCCTCGAGTCGACGACCTACCCGGGCACGACCGACGAGCTGGTGCGCGCGATCCTCGAGAAGACGGGCCTCCGCGCCGGGAGCGACTTCTTCCTCGCCTTCTCCCCCGAGCGGGAGGACCCGGGCAACGCCAGGTACCAGACGGCGACCATCCCCAAGGTGGTCGGCGGCGTGGACGAGGGCTCGGCCGAGGTGGCCCGCGCGCTCTACGACGAGGTCATCGCGCGCACGGTCGCGGTCTCGTCGGCCCGCAGCGGCCGAGGCGGTCAAGCTGACGGAGAACATCTTCCGCGCGGTGAACATCGCGCTCGTCAACGAGCTGAAGGTCGTCTACGACGCGATGGGCATCGACGTGTGGGAGGTGATCGACGCGGCGTCGACCAAGCCCTTCGGCTTCATGCGCTTCAACCCCGGGCCCGGGCTGGGGCGGCCACTGCATCCCGCTCGACCCGTTCTACCTGATCGTGGAAGGCGCGCGAGTACGGCGCGGCCACGCACTTCATCGAGCTCGCCGGCGAGGTGAACGTGCGCATGCCCGAGTACGTGGTGAACAAGCTCATGCTCGCGCTCAACGACCGCGCCCGCGCCGTGAAGGGGAGCAAGGTCCTGATCCTGGGCCTGGCCTACAAGAAGGACATCGACGATCCGCGCGAGAGCCCCGCGTTCGACGTGATCCACCTGCTCCACCGCCTGGGCGCGGTCGTGGCGTACCACGACCCGCACGTGCCCCGCGCGCCGCGCATGCGCTCGTGGCCCGACCTGCCCCCGCTCAGCTCGGAGCCGCTCACGGCCGAGGTGCTCGCCGCGCACGACGCCGCCATCGTGGTCACCGACCACACCGCCGTGGACTACGAGCTCGTCGCGCGCCACGCGCCGCTCGTCATCGACACCCGGGGCGTGTACCGGGCGCCGCGCCCGAACGTCGTCAAGGCGTGAACCGCCGCGCCACCCTGCGCGCCCTCGCCGGCTCGATCGCCGCGGCGCTCGCGCCCGCGGGCGGGTGCAGCCCTGCGCGCGCGGACGCGCGACGGGCGCGTCGAGGCGGCGCTCTGGTTCGCCTACGGCGGCAAGAACCGCGAGGTCCTCCTGGCGCTCGTGAAGCAGTTCAACGCCGCGCAGGGCCGCTACTCCATCCACGCCACGTACCAGGGCGACTACTTCGAGGCGCTCGCCAAGCTGCGGACGGCGCTCGCCGCGCGCGCCGCCCCGGCGCTCACCCACGTGATCGGCGAGGTCCTCCCCTACCTCGCGGAGGCCGGCGTGCTCCAGCCTCTCAACGCCTTCACGGACCCCGGCGCCTTCGATCTCGTCCCGCAGCTCTCGCAGCAGGGCGGCTACGTCTCCGGCGGGGCGAGGCCCCTCTACGGGCTGCCGTTCAACCGATCGACCCCGATCGCGTACTACGACAAGCGCGCCTTCCAGGACCTCGGGCTGACGCCGCCGTCGACGTGGGACGAGCTGCCGCGCCGTCGCCCGGCGCGCAACCGCGGCCGGCGCCTCCACGCGCTGGGGCTTCGAGTGCCCGATCGACTGGTGGTTCTGGGCCGCGCTCGTCGGGCAGGCGGGCGGGGCCGTGGTGGAGCCGGACGGCACGCCCTCGCTCGGCGGGGAGGCCGGCGTCCGGGCGATCGAGCTCTGGAAGACGATGGTGAACGAGGACCGCAGCATGCGGCCGCCGCCCGGGCGCGACTACAACGCGTGGCAGGCGGCCAACACCGACTTCCTCTCCGGCCGCGCCGCGATGATTTGGACCTCGACCGCGTTCCTCCGTTACCTCGAAGAGAACGCCTCGTTCGAGGATTGGCGCGGCCCCGCTCCCCCGCGACGTGCGCGCCTCCGTGCCGATCCGGCGGCACCCTGTTCGTCCTGCCCAAGGGCCCGCCGCGCGCGGAGCAGGAGGCCGCGTTCGCCTTCCTCCGCTGGATGATGCAGCCCGCGCAGGCCAACGCCTGGGCGACGAGGACGGGGTACATCCCCGTCTCCCGCGCGGGCATCGCCGAGCTCGAAGCCCGCCGGCCACTACCGCGCGCACCCGAACGACCGCGTTGCGCTCGACCAGCTCGCGTGCGCGGAGCCCTGGCCCTGGTCGCCGGACCTCTTCCGCATCGAGCGCGAGGCGGTGCAGCCCGGCCTGGAGGAGGCCGTGCTCGCCGGGCGCGACGCGCGCGCGGTCCTCGACGAGGCGCGACGCATCGCGCGGGAGCCCTGAGGCGTGAGGCCGCGTCGCGCGTTCCACCCCTACCTGCTGCTCGCCCCGACGGCGATTCTTCCTCGGCCTCTTCTTCCTCTACCCCCTCGCCCTCGCCGCGCGCACCAGCTTCCAAGCGTGGGACCTGCTCACGCCGCCCCGGGACGTGGGCCTCGCCAACTACCGCGCGATCATCGCGAGCGGCGAGCTCGCCGGCACGGCCGGGCGCACGCTCGCGTACAGCGCCGTCGTCGTCTCGCTCTCCGTCTCGCTCGGCCTCGCCCTCGCCCTCGCCCTCGACCGCCCGGGGGGCGTCTACGCCTTCGTCCGCGGCGCCGTCTTCAGCGCGTACGTCGTCTCGTGGGTCGCCGTCGCGCTGCTCTGGATGTGGATCCTCGACGCCGACGGCGGGCTGCTCAACGCCGCGCTGCGCGCGGTGGGCGCCCCGACGCGGAGCTGGCTCGGCGACCCGTCCGTGGCGCTCTACGCCCTCGCCCTCGTCAGCGTCTGGAAGATCACGGGCTACTCCATGGTCATCTTCCTCGCCGGCCTTCAGGACGTCCCCCCCTCGCTCCTCGAGGCCGCGGCGCTCGACGGCGCCGGGCCCCTGCCGCCGCTTCGTCCACGTCACGTGGCCGATGCTCCGCCCGAGCGCCGCCTTCGTCGGCGTCACGAGCCTCATCCTCTCGTTCCAGGCGTTCGACGTCGTGAGCGTGATGACCCAGGGCGGGCCCGTCAAATCGACCACGATCTTCGTCTACGCGATCTACGAGGACGTCTTCGTCAACCTCCGCGTCGGCCGCGCCAGCGCGCTCATCGTCGTCTTCTTCGCGCTCCTGCTCACGCTCACGGGCATCCAGCTCTGGGCGCTCCGGCGCGTGCGGGCCCAGGAGGCGCGGTGATCGAGCGCGGCGATCGCCTCCGCGGCGCCCTCCGCACGGGCGTGCTGCTCCTCACGGCGCTGCTCTGGGTCGGCCCGTACGTGTGGATGACGCTCACCTCCCTGCGCACGCTCCCGGAGATCTGTCCGGGCCCCGGCCTACCCGGTCCCTGCCTCGATCCAGCTCGACGCGTACCGCGACGTGCTCGCCGCCGTCCCGGTGGGCCGCTACCTCGCCAACACCCTCGCCATGGCGCTCGCCATCGCCGCCCTCCAGATCGCGCTCGCGCTCCCCGCCGGCTACGCCCTCGCCAAGCTCCGCTTCGTCGGCCGGCCCGCCGCCTTCGCCCTCGTCCTCGCGTGCCTGCTCATCCCGGCGCAGATCACCTTCGTCCCTGTCTTCGCGATGCTCGGCGCCGCGGGCCTGGTGAACACCTTCGGCGCGCTCGTCCTCCCCTTCGGGGCGAGCGCGCTCGGCACCTTCCTCGTCCGCCAGGCATTGCTCTCCGTGCCCGACGAGATCATCGAGGCCGCCCGCATGGACGGCGCCGGCGAGATCACCATCGTCTACCGCCTCCTCGCCCCGATGATCCGCCCCACGCTGGCCGCGCTCTTCCTGTTCAGCTTCGTCTTCCACTACAACGACTACTTCTGGCCGCTGGTGATGACCACCGACGACCACGTGCGCACCCTGCCGCTCGCCATCGCGCTCCTCCGCGAGCAGGGCACCGGGGTGCGCTGGCACGTCGTCATGGCGGGGAACGTGATGCTGAGCCTCCCGGTGCTGGCCGTCTTCGCCGTGGCGCAGAAGCAGATCCTCCGGGCGGTGACCGCGAGGGCGTAGGGCGTGCAGGTTCGTGTCGGGAACGAGGAGGTGACACGAACCTCCTCGTTGGTTCGTGTCGGGAACGAGGAAGTGACACGAACCTCCTCGATGGTTCGTGTCGGGAACGACGAGGTGACGCGAACCTCCTCGATGGTTCGTGTCATCAGCGAGGAGGTGACACGAACCTCCTCGTTGGTTCGTGTCGGGAACGAGGAGGTGACGCTAACCTCCTCGATGGTTCGTGTCATCAGCGAGGAGGTGACGCTAACCTCCTCGATGGTTCGTGTCGGGAACGACGAGGTGACACGAACCTCCTCGATGGTTCGTGTCGGGAACGACGAGGTGACACGAACCTCCTCGATGGTTCGTGTCGGGAACGAGGAGGTGACGCCAACCTCCTCGATGGTTCGTGGTCCCGTCGAGGCTGCGCGCGCAACCAGCTGATCTTACAGAACAACCAGCCGAGCGCCGTCAGCGCCCATCTACTCGAACACCATCACCCACACGTCGTACAACGTGTGCGCCCATACGGCGGGGGCGAAGCCGCGGAAGGCGAAGATCGCGGTCAGCACAAGGCCGCAGACGGCGCGGAAGACGAAGGAGCGGGTGTCGAACTCCTCGCCGAGCGAGCCGGTGTAGTGCCAGTACGAGAAGGCGCACGCCTCGATGACGCCCCAAGCCGCCGTGACGAGGGCTCCCCCCATCCTGTCGGAGGCGAAGAGTCTTCCGCAGGATGGCGGCGCCCACGCCGAAGAGCAGCACGCGGAAGGCGATCTCCTCGTAGAACCCGGCGCCCATCGCCATCACCACGTTGGCGAACGTGCTGTCCTCCACCGGCGTCGCCTTGGCCAGGCGCATCGCGCCCACCACGTACGCGCCGGCGAGCCGGATCAGGGCCGCGTAGACCGCGCCCTCGACGGCGATCCGGGCGAAGCGGGAGGGCTCGAGCGCCTGGCGGCGGCCGGCGGTGAAGAGGACGCCGGCGAAGACGACGCCGACGCCGAGCGTGAGGGCGGCGTAGGCGGGGAGGCTGTGCTTGGAGAGGGTGTGTAGCTCGGACGTGACGACGTCGGCCGCGTTCCGGAAGGGGAGGAAGATGACCCCGAGGTGGTAGACGACGAAGATCGGGAGGGTGAGGGCCAGGTCCGTCCAGGGGTCGCTCTTCCGGGCGAGGGCGGGGTCCGCCGCCTTTTCCGCGCCCTCTCCGCTCACGCGAACCTCACGTAACCGATGATCGCGAGGATCTCCGCGACCCAGAGCACCAGGTTGAGGACGAAGGGCACGTCCCTCAGCATTTCCTGGGTCGGCGACTCGGCCTTGGGGCGGTTGACCACCAGCTCGATGAAGCGCACCACGCCGAAGATGGGGTGGACGGTCGTGAGCCAGAGCCACTGCGTGTGGTGGAAGAACGAGGGCGGGTCGAAGGTGTAAGCGAGGTAGACGCCGACCGCGCCGACGCCCGTGATGGCCAGGGCCGCGGTGAGCGCCCGCTGCGAGTACGCCTCCAGCGCCGCGCGCTGCTTCGCGGCGTTGGCCCCCGCCAGCTCGTGCCGGCGCTTGCCGAAGCCCAGGAAGAGCGCGAGCAGCGCCGTACAGGCGATCATGTAGGCAGAGATGGGCGTGGCCGTGGCGTACCCGCCCGCCAGGACGCGCAGGACGAAGCCGAGGGCGATGAACGAGACGTCGACGTAGGCGACCTTCTTGAGGCGGAAGGAGTACGCGACGTTCTGGAGGAAATAGGCCAGCGAGACGAAGAAGAAGGGCCAGCGATGGGCCGTCACCGCCGCGAACAGCGCGGCTGCCGAGCGACGACGCGACGAGGACGACGACCATGACCTTCGCCAGCGGGACGGGGACGCAGCCGGAGGCGATGGGGCGATGTCGCTTGACGGGGTGGATGCGGTCGGCGTCGGCGTCAACCAGGTCGTTCAGGGTGTAGACCGCCCCGGCGAGGAGGCAGAAGATCACGAAAGCCCCGAGGGCGGAGATGATGAACGAGGGGCGGGTCAGCTCCTGGGCGAAGACGACGGGGGCCAGGACGAAGAGGTTCTTCACCCACTGGGCGGGCCGCATGGTGCGGATCACCCCCCGTACCCGCCAGAGCAGCGTGCCCTCCCGCGAGGCGGGGATGACGGGGACCATGCCCTCCGGCGGATCGCTGGACGGCGGGCTCGACGAGGGGACGGCGGGCTGGATTCGTTCGGCGCGGCCGGCGCTCGTCAGGGCGGCCTCGGTGCCTTGGTGGAGGGGGCTGGGGGCCGCCACAGTGGGGCGCAGCATAGCCAGGACCCGGGGGGCTGACCAGAAAGCCCGATCGCCGGAAAGGGTGTACGGCGGACGCGCCCACCGGCACCGGACGCCGACCTACCCACCCGGGATCCCCGCACGGTGCTCGACCGGCAGCCGAGGGAAGCGAAAGACCAGCCAGCGCGGGGCGTCGTGCTAGCATCGGGGTCTGATGACGTCGGCGATCTCTATCGCACGCGACGCTTCCCCGGTCCTGGCGAAGCTCCGCGGCGCCGTGGAGCAGGCCTTGGAGGGCAAGCCGGACGCCGTCGAGCTGGCGCTGATCGCCCTGCTCGCGCGCGGTCACGTGCTGGTGGAAGACGTCCCGGGTGTGGGCAAGACCACGCTGGCCCGGGCCCTGGCCAAGGCCGTGGGGGGCGAGCTGCGCCGCGTGCAGTTCACCAGCGATCTGCTGCCGAGCGACGTGCTCGGCGTCAGCGTCTACGACCAGCGGCTGGGGGAGTTCATGTTCCGCCAGGGCCCGATCTTCACGAACGTGCTGCTCGCGGACGAGATCAACCGCGCGAGCCCCCGCACCCAGTCCGCGCTGCTCGAGGCGATGAACGAGGGGCAGGTGTCGGTGGACGGCACCACGACGCTCCTGCCGGAGCCCTTCTTCGTCATCGCGACGCAGAACCCGCAGGACTTCGCGGGCACCTACCCGCTGCCCGAGTCCCAGCTCGACCGCTTCATGGTCCGCATCAAGATCGGCTATCCGCCCCCGGCGGTGGAGATGCGGCTCCTCCTCCACGGCGGGGATTACGACCGCGCCCGCCACGTGCCGCAGGTCATCGATCCGGCGCAGCTCGTCGCGCTCCAGCGCGAGGTCGATCGCGTCGAGTTCGACGCGTCGCTGGCGACGTACCTCCAGGCCGTCCTCTCCTCCACCCGCTCGAGCCCGGCGCTCTCGCTCGGCGCCTCGCCCCGCGCGGGGATGAACCTGGCGCGCGCCGCCCGCGGCCGGCGCCGTGCTCCACGGCCGCAACTACTGCATCGCGGACGACATCCACGACCTCGCCGTCGCGGTGCTCGCCCACCGGGTCCGCCTCGCCGCGCACGCCGAGGGCTACGTGCCGAGCCGCGACGAGTGCGAGAACGCGGTGCGCGATCTGGTGGCGCGCATCCCCGTCCCGCTCTGAGCGGGAGGAGGCGGAGGGTGGGCTCCGAGCACGAGCGGGCCAGAGACCCCCGAGCCAGGGACGCCGAGCGCGCCGGGCGGGTCACGGCTCGCGATCGGCCCATCGTCGCTCCGCACCGCGGTCCCGGTCGCCCCTCCCCCGGGTCCCCCTCCGGCGCCGGCCTCGTGAGGCGCGGGTCGAGGAGCGGCGCGCGCCCGCGCCAATCGAGCACGCTCGCGGTGGGAGCGGCTGCTGCGCCTCCTCAGCCCCCCGCGGAAGCTCAAGTTCACCCGCGAGGGCAAGTACTACCTGGGCATCACGCTCGGCGTCGGCTTCGCCGCCATCAACACGGGCAACAACCTCCTCTACCTGCTGCTCGGGATGCTGCTCTCGCTCATGCTCGTCTCCGGCGTGATGAGCGACCTCTCCCTGCGCCGCCTCACGGTGACGCGGCGGCTGCCGGTGCGGGCGCAGGTGGGCCGCGCGCACCTCGTGGAGATCGAGGTCTACAACCACAAGAAGCGCGTGCCCTCCTACGCCATCGAGGTGGAGGATCTGCGCGCCGGTCAGCCCGCGGACAAGCGCTGCTTCTTCCTCAAGAATCAGCCCGTCCTCGGCGCAGGTGGCCGCCTACCGGCGCACGCCCGCCCGCCGCGGCCGCGACCGCCACACCGGCTTCCGCATCGCCACGCGCTTCCCCTTCGGCCTCTTCGAGAAGTCGCGCGAGGTGGAGGCCGAGGGCGAGCTCATCATCTACCCGGCGGTGGACCCGGTGCGCCTCCCCCGGAGGACCCGGGGCGCCGCGCGGGCGGGGCGACGGCGAACGGGCGCGGCGCGGGCGACGAGACCTACGCCCTCCGGCCCATGCGCGACGGGGACGATCCGCGCGACATCTACTGGCGCAAGAGCACCCTCGGCGACCAGCTCATCCTCCGCGAGCGCGCGCGGGAGACGCGCCCCGACATCGCTGCTCTGCGTCGACACCGTGCGCCCCACCGCGGCCTCGCGGCAGCCCGAGAGCGAGGCGTTCGCCGCGCAGTTCGAGCGGCGCGTGCGCGAGGTCGCGTCGCGCGCCGTGGCGCACATCAAACGCGGCGACGGCGTGATGGTGAGCACGACGCTCGGGGAGCGGGTGCGCGGCGACAAGAACCTGGGCGCCGACCCGATCCTGCGCTTCCTCGCGCTGCTCGACTGGATCGACGAGGCCAGGGTCGAGACGCTCCGTCCCGCGAGGGGCGCGCGCGCCGTGCGCGCCGGGCTCCCGGGCAAGCCCCGCGAGGGCGACGAGGCGGAGTGGGCCGAATGACGCGCGGGCGGCCGGCAGGAGCGGGCGCGTGAGGTTCGGCTTCGTCCACCGCGTGATGACGGACGCGCTCGCCACGCTGGGCGTGCTGGCGCTCATCTTCTCGGGGCAGTTCTCGCGCACGGTGAGCGCGATCATCCTGATCTCGTTGGCGGCGGCGCTCTCGGTGCGCGAGTCGTGGCAGCGCCACCCCGCGTTCCGGCACCTGGACACCGCGGCGCTGCTCCTCGTCCTCGCCGTGCAGATCGCGCGGGTGCTCACGGACGCGCAGGTGCTCGACGTGCTCATCGAGTTCGCCGCCGCGCTGCAAATCATCCGCCTCGCGACGCGCAAGGGCGCCGCGCACGATCAGCAGATCATCGTCCTCGCCCTCCTGCACCTCATCGCGGGCACCGTGCTGGGGGGCGGCCTCGGGTACGGGCTCACCTTCCTCGGCGTGCTCGTCGTCGCGCCGGGCGCGCTCGTGCTGAGCCACCTGCGGCGAGAGGTGGAGGGCAACTACCGCCAGGGCGCGCGCGACCGCACCGGCCTCCCCGTCGACGTCCCGCGCATCCTCCGGTCGAGGAGGGTCGTCGGCCGATCGTTCCTGGCCGTCACCTGCCTCATCTCCATCCCCATCTTCATCTTCACGGCGCTGCTCTTCGTCCTCTTCCCGCGCGTCGGGCTCTCGCTCCTGCTCATGAACCGGCCCCACACGGGGCGGATGATCGGGTTCTCGCCGCACGTCGATCTCGGCGAGGTGGGCGTCCTCCGCAGCGACCCGACGCTCGCCATGCGCGTCGAGATCCCGGACCTGCCCGAGCCGCCCCCGGCCCGGTGGCCGCTCCACCTGCGGGGCACCGCGCTCGACGCCTACGACGGGCGCGCCTGGTCGCAGAGCGAGTCGTGGAAGCGCCCGACCGAGGCCGACGGCGGGGTGATCTCGCTCGACCGCGCGGTCTCGCCCGACGACAAGGTGATGCACATCGACCTCGAGCCGATCGAGCCGCCCGTGATCTTCCTCCCGCCCACGGCATCGGGGCTGCGCATCAAGCCGCGCGGGCAGCTCGGGCTGGAGACGCCGCCCGCCACGCGAGGGCCGGAGGGCGAGATGCGCTACCAGCCGCTCGACGACCGGGGCCTCAAGTACGACGTCTTCCTCTCCTACCGGGCGCTCCCCGCGTTCCAGCGCCTCCCGGCGGGCGAGCGGGCCCGCTACCTCACGCTCCCCGCCGACCTGCCCTCCCGCATCCACGACCTGGCCGAGCGGTGGACGCACGGGCTCGCGAGCGCGGACGAGAAGGCCAAGGCCGTCGAGCACCACCTGCGCACCGAGTACCGCTACGACCTCGGCTCGCCGTCGGGTCGCTCCAAGCAACCCCTCGACGACTTCCTCTTCGAGTCGAAGCGCGGGCACTGCGAGTTCTACTCGACGGCCATGGCGGTGATGCTCCGCACGCTCGGGGTGCCGACGCGCAACGTGACCGGCTTCATCGGCGGGACGTACAACAGGTTCGGGAAGTTCTACGCCGTGCGGCAGGGCGACGCCCACTCGTGGGTCGAGGTCTTCGTCGACGACTACGGCTGGAAGACCTTCGACCCGACCCCGCCCGGCGACGCCCAGCCCAAGAGCGAGCTGGTCGGCGCCTGGGCGTACGTGCGCGACTTCCTCGAGTGGACCAGCCAGCGGTGGGAGCGCCACGTGGTCGGGTACGACTTCAACCAGCAGGTGAGCCTGTTCCAGGCCCTCACGAACCGCAAAGGCAGCACCTTCTTCTCGCAGAAGTGGGGCCGGCCCCGGTCCGGCGTGATCGCGGCCATCCTGGCCGCGGCGGCCGGCGGCCTCGGCCTCTACCTGTACCGCCGCCGGCGGCGCCGGCGGGCGCGCGACGGCGAGCAGCGGGGCGACCCTCGCTCGCCGAGCGCGCTGCTCGCGACCGAGCTCTACGAGCGGCTCGACGCCGCGATGAGCCAGAAGGGGATCCCGCGGCCGCCGGGTGTGCCGCCGCTGCGCCACGCCGAGGCGCTCGACGAGCTCGGGCACCCCCTCGCGGACGAGGTCCTCGAGCTCACCGACGTCTACCTGCGCGCGCGCTTCGGGGGGGAGGTCATCACGCCCGAGGCGCGCAAGGAGTTCGAGGACCGCGTGAAGGGGATCCGGGGGGCGCCGCTGCCCTCGACTCCCCTCGTGAGCATGCCCGCGGGCTGAGCCCCGTCGCCGTCTTTCCCGCCCACCCGCGAGTGGCCGTGGCGCCGGGCGAGGTGGGGTATACCGGAGAACGTCCGTGCAAGGGTGCCTGTGCGCCTCCACCCGGGCTCTTTCTTCACGCCCCAGACCGACCCGCGCTACCCTACCCAGCACGGCAGGAACCGAGAGGCGGCTTTTTGGATCTGGATCCGGGCACGATCGTCGCGAACCGCTACCGCATCTCGCGGCCCCTGGGGCGTGGGGGGATGGGGGAGGTGTTCGCCGCGGAGAACATCCGCACCGGGCGCCCGGTGGCGATCAAGCTGCTCCGGCAGGACGCGAAGACGAAGGCCACCGCCATCGCCCGCTTCCGGCAGGAGGCCCGGGCCGCGGGCCAGATCAACAGCGACCACGTGACGCAGGTGCTCGACGTCGAGGACGACCCCGAGCACGGCGTGGTGCTCGTCTTCGAGCTGCTCGAGGGCGAGAGCCTGATCGACCGGCTCAAGCGCACGGGCCCGATCCCGTTCGACGAGCTCTGGCCCATCATCGAGCAGGTGTGGCTGGGCCTCGCCGACGCGCACCGGGCGGGGATCATCCACCGCGATCTCAAGCCCTCCAACGTCTTCCTGGAGCGGCGGCCGGACGGCTCGACGCGGGTGAAGATCCTCGACTTTGGCATCTCGAAGGTGCCCAAGGAGGCGGGGGGCGAGACGCTGACCGAGATGGGGCAGAGCCTCGGCACGTTCTCGTTCATGCCGCCGGAGCAGATCGGCAAGGCCAAGACGGTCGACCACCGCGCCGACATCTACGCGTGCGCGACGCTCATCTACCAGTCGCTCAGCGGGCAGCTCCCCTACTCGGCGCGCAACATCCTGGTGATGGTCGAGATGAAGAGCAAGACCGACGCCCGCAAGCTCGGCGACGCCATGGGCGGCCCGGTCGATGCGAGGCTCGAGGCCTTCGTCGCCCGCGGCCTCGCGCGTGATCCGGCCCAGCGCTTCTCCACCGCCGTCGAGGCCCTCGCCGCGTGGCGCGATCTTCGCCCCGCGCCCGCTTCATCGCAGCCCGCCCCGCCGCAGAGCGCCGTCCGGACGCGGAGCCAGCCGCCCCCCAACGCCTCGCCCCCCGTCATCACCGAGAACACGCCGCTGGGGTTGGGCTCCGTGGACCCCCACCTCTCCCCGCCGCGCGGAAGCGCGCCCGTCTCGGTGCCGCGCGCCGCTCCGGCGCCGGTGATCATGGAGAGCGCGGGGCCGCTGCCCCGCGTGAACAGCGAGGGGAACGACGCGACGTCGGACGAGACGGGGGCCACGCTGGCGATGCCAATCCACCGGGTCGCGAAGCGGGGGGCGGCGGCGCAGGTCACGCCTCCGCTCGCCCCGCGCGTCGACTCGGCGGCCGCCTCCATCGGCCACACGACGCCCATGCGGGCAGGCGGTGTCGCGGGCGTCGCGGCGCCGCGCGTGCCGGTGGGCCCGGGGGGTACGCAGCCCGTCGTGGTCGGGCGCGCGCTCGACCACCTGAAGGTGCCGGAGGCCCCGCCCGGCGAGGCGAAGGCTGCCCACGCGGCGGCGCAGCCCGTCGGGTATTACACGCCGGCGGGGCCGGCCCAGGCTCAGGGGGCGTCGCAGCCTGTGGCGACGGGGCGCTCGGGGCTGCCGGTCGCGTACGATGATGCTCCGGCGAGCGACGGCGAGGCGCGAACGAAGGTCTACCGGCCCGACGAGGCAGGGCGTCGCTCGGGGAAGGACGGGGCGAGCGCGGCGCCGGAGGCCAAGCCCCCCGTCGCGACTTCGCCCGCGCCCGCCTACCCGCAAGCGCAGCCGAGCCCTGGCTCCCAGTCGAGCGTGCAAGCGAGCCCGCGGCCCCAGTCGGGCGTGCAAGCAATCACTCGGCCCGAGTCGGGCTCGCAAGCGAGCCCTGGGCCGGAGGCGGGCGGGGCGGGGAGCGCGGCGAGGCCGCCGGCCCAGGGGATGAAGGTCGCCGGGGGCAACGCGAGCCTCGCGACGCAGCCCAAGCGGGGAGTGCCCATCCTGGTGGTGCTGGTCGGGTTCCTGCTCGTGGGCTTCGCCGTGGTGGCCGGGGCGATGGCCCTCTTCACGCGCTGACGTCGGCGCCCGCGGAGGGCGCGGGGAGCACGATGCGGAAGCGCGTGCCGCCCCCGGCGCGCGGCTCGCAGTGGATCGTCCCGTGGTGAGCTTCGACAATCTCGCGCGTGACCGCGAGGCCGAGGCCGGTCCCGCGCTGCTTCGTCGTGAAGAAGGGGTCGAAGATCGAGGCGCGCAGCTCCTCCGGCACGCCGGCGCCGTTGTCGTCGACGCGGATCTCCACGCCGGCCGACTCCGCGGGCGGAGGCCGGGACCCGGAGCCCCCGTCGCTCCCCGCCGCGCGCACGACGCTCACGACGAGCTCGCCGCCCTTGGGCATGGCCTCGCGCGCGTTGCGGATGAGGTTGAGGAGCGCCTGCCGGAGCTGCGCCTCGTCGAGGTCCGCTTCGGGGAGATCCTCGACCGCCTCGACGCGGAGGGCGACGCCGGCGCGGTCGAGCTCCGGCCGGACGAAGGCGCAGAGCTCGCGCACCAGGTCGTCGACGCGCTCCCGCTCCAGGTGAGGGTGGGGGCGCCGCGCGACGCTCAGGTACTGCTCGGCGATGCGCGAGAGGCGGTCGACCTCGGACTTGACGGCCAGGACTAGGGCCATCGACTCCTTCTCGCCCGCCTTGGCGACCTCCTCCTCGAGCAGCTCGACGTTGAGGCCGATGGCCGAGAGGGGGTTCCTGATCTCGTGGGTGACGTGCGCCGCCATCTTGCCGATGGTGGCGAGGCGCTCGGCCTGCACCAGCTCCGAGCGGGCGCGCTGGATGGCGGCGACCATGCCCTCGAACGTGGTGGCGAGCTCGCCAATCTCGTCGTTCGTGTCGACGACCTCCCGCGGGGTGAGATCCCCGCGCGCGACGGCGTTGGCGCGCGCCGTCACCGCGGTGAGCGGCGCCAGCACGCGGCGCGCGTAGACCGAGGTCATGAGGCCGACGAGCAGCGTGAGGAGCGCGAGCCCGACGAGGAGCTCCATGCTGCGCTCCTCGCGGCGGCGCGCCGTGGCCGTGAGGCTCTCCATCGCCCCCTCCACGCGCGCGCGCATGGCGCGCAGGCGCTGCGCCCCCTCGGCCTCCCGCTTGACCAGCTCGCTCCGCGCCCGCTCCGCGCCCTCCCGATCGCCGACGTCGAGCGCCTGGTACAGCTTGGAGAAGCGCTCCGGATCGTTGTCGAGCGCGGCCTCGATGGCCGAGGCCTCGCTGATGATGTCGTTGAAGAACCCGAGCACGGCCGCGTCCGCGTCGACGGCCTGGCCGCGCTCGGCGGCCTTCCGGACTAGCGAGAAGGTGAAGGGGCGGGCGCGGCGCGCGGTCTCGATCCACTCGCGCACGTCGGTCGGGTTCTTGGCGGCGGTGATGTGGTTGAGCTGGGCGTCGAAGACGTTCTGCTCGGCGAGCGCCTCGCCGATGCGCAGGAGGAGCGGGTCGTAGCCCGCGTAGAGCAGCTCGGCGTCGCGCGCGGCGGCGCGCAGGGCCGAGAAGCTCCACCCCACCGTGACGGCGAAGGCGATGAGGACGAGGAGGTAGCTCCCGAGGAGGCGCTCGGCGACGGTGCGCCGCCGCAGGGGCGGTGCCGCGAGGCCGGGCTCGGCGCCTCCGCCCGCGTCGTGAGGGCTGAGGGGCGCCGGCCCTCGCTGCGCCGGCACGCTCATCCCCCGAGGGCGCGCGCGACGAGGGTGACGATGTCCTCGGCGTGCTCGCCGGCGCGGCGGAAGCGGTGGAGGCTCTGCGCGCACCCGGTCACGAGCACGCCGCCGCCGAGCGCGCGGTGCTCCGCGACGCGCGCGGAGGCGATGGCGTTCGCGCTCTCGGGCCGGGTCGCCGGGAGGAGGCCGCCGCCGCCGCTGCACTCGCCCTCGCGCCGCGTGCGCTGGAGCTCGAGGGGCGGCTTGCCCGCGAGGCGTGCGAGGACGGCGCGCGGCTCGTCGTACCGATCGAGCCCGCGGCCGAGCTGACACGGGTCGTGCCAGCGAAACGTCGGCGCGCCGCCGAGGGGCGCGAGGCGGTCGCGGTGGCGTGCGGCGAGGTCGACGAACAGCTCCGGGCGGGGGACCGCGCGCGGGGAGCCTGCCTCAGAGACCTCGACGCGCACCCGCGGGTACTCGACGAGGAGGGCACGGGCGCAGCCGGGATCGACGACCACGAGGCGCGAGGCGCGCGCGATCTCGTCGACGAGCCGGCGCGCCGCCGCGGCGAAGCCGGCGTGGTCGCCGGCGTGCAGGAGGGGGAGGCCGCAGCAGGCGCGAAGGAGGCGCGCGGGGCGGCCGAGGAGCGAAGCGACGGCGCGGGCGGCGTCGGCCGCGACCTCCGGCGCGCGGCGGGCGTAGCCGCACCCGATCAGGGCGACGGGGGCGGCGGGATCGTCCGGGTCCGCTTGCAGGCGGTCCAGCACGCGCGCCGTGACGGCCGAGCGCTCGGGGAACCGCGCCGCGATCTGCTGGGCCGCGAGGGGGGCGGCCCCGCGCGCGAACATCTCGGCGCGGGCGGCGCCTAGCGCGGAGGCGACGTCGTTCCGATGATCGCAGCGCTCGCGGCACGCGTAGCAGCCCGTGCACGCCCAGGCCGGCGCGGCGTGCTCCGCGTCGACCGGGGCGTCACCCCGGGCGACGAAGTAGGCCATCGACATCTTCCCCCAGGGCGTGACCGTCTCGGAGTGCTCGACGTTGGACACCGGGCAGGCGGCGCGTGACAGCTTCGGGCAGTAGACGCACGTCTCCAACGCGGCGCGGTGCGGCTCGAGCATGGGGAGGCGGAGGGGGGACACCGTTCGGAGTGTCGTGGTTGGCGGACCGCCGCGCAAGCCCTCGTCACGCCTCGTCAGCGGAGCGCCCGGGTCCGGGGCTCGCTAGCCAGGCGTACGCCCGACCTGGGGCCTGTCCGCCTGGGCCGGCTGCGGGCCCTCCTGCGGGAGGCGGAGCGTGAAGGTCGCGCCCTGGGGCGTCGACTGGACCGTGACCCACCCGCCGTGCTCATCCATGATCTTCTTCACGATCGCGAGCCCGAGGCCGGTGCCGCCGCGCTTGCCGGAGGTGACGAACGACTGGAAGAGCTTGTCCTCGATCTCCTTGGGGATGCCCTTGCCCGTGTCGCTCACGCTCACCACGAGCTCACCCTCCTCCCGCGCCACGCGGAGGACGAGGGTGCCGCCCTTTGCGCCCATGGCCTCGACGGCGTTGCGCGCGAGGTTGTGGATCGCCCGGGTCAGCTTGGCCTCGTCGAACCGGGCGGTGCCGCGATCCTCGAGCTGGAGCACGAGCTCGACGCCGGTCCCGTCGAGCTCGTGGCGGAGCTGCCGCTCGATGTCGTCGAAGAAGCGGGTGAGGTAGACCTTGCGCACCAGGATGCTCCGCTCGCCGCGCGCGAACTCGAGCACCTCGCGCTGCATCGCGCTGATCAGGTCGAACTGCTTGAGGATCAGGCGCGCGTGCTCGCCGCGCTGCGCCGGATCGGTCGCCGTCGACATGAGCTGCACGTAGCCGCTGATGACGGTGAGGGGGGTGCGCATGTCGTGCATCACCCCGGAGAGGAGGCGGCCGATGGTGGTGAGCCGCTCGCTGCGCTCGCGCTCGAGGCGCGAGCGGAAGAGGCGCACCGCGGTCGACGCGTTGGCCGAGACGAGGCGGAGGAGCGCGCGATCGTCCTGCGAGAAGCCCGAGGGCTTGCGTGAGTTGTAGAGGGCGATGGCGCCGACGGCCTCGTCACCCTCGCCCTCGAGCGGGACGGCGATGGCGGAGCTCGCCGTGAGCTGGAGCATCTGCCCCACGCGGGCCGACACGGGGCCGTCGCTCTCTTCGCCGAGGCGCGCCGCGTCCCGTGGCAGGCAGACGGCCTCGTTGTGGACCATGGCCCAGCCGATGAGGCCCTCGTTGCGCTTGACGGCGACGCGCTTGACCTCCGGGGTGCGGACCGCGCCGCGGGCGCCCGCCGCGGCGGTCTGGGAATCTGCCCGTCGCGGTCGCGCAATCCCCGGGCCGCGCGCCGTCGTCGACGATGGGCGAGGGCGAGGGCCCGGCGGCGGGCGGTGCGCTCCTCGAGACCGGAGGCGGGTGCAGCAGCGCGCCGTCACCGCGCCGGCCGTCGACCATGTCGATGTAGTAGAGCCACACCCCGGCCTCTTGCTCGTCCACGAGGAGGGCGCCCGCGCGCGCGTCGCAGGCGCGCGCGGCCTCGATGAGCACCGCGCGGGCGAGCTCTTCCATCGTGGAGGCGCCGCTCATCGCGGTCTCGAGCTCGAAGAGGAGCTTGAGATCCGCGACGCGGTGCTCGAGCTGCTCCTTGGTCTCGACGAGCTGGGTGTTCTTCTGGATGACCGAGAGGAAGAGGCGCGAATTGTCGATGGAGACGGCGGCCTGCGTGGCGAGGGCGGAGAGCAGCTCCTCGTCGTGCTGGGAGAACTCGCCCTCGCCCTGGCTCTTGTTGAGCACCTGGATGACGCCGATGGTGCGGCCGACGTGGTTCTTCATCGGCGCGGCCAGGATGGACCGGGTGCGGTATCCGGTCAGGTCGTCCCACTGGCGGAGGAAGCGCTTGTCGCGGTAGGCGTCCTTGACGCGGACCACGCGCCCCGTCTTCGCGACGTAGCCGGCGATGCCCTCGCCCAGCGGCAGCTCGATGGAGTGCGCCTCTTCGCCCACCATGATGCGCGAGAGCAGCCGCCCGCGCTGCTCGTCCAGCAGGTAGAGGGTGGCCCGGT
Source organism: uncultured delta proteobacterium (assembly GCA_963827955.1). Classification (GTDB taxonomy): domain Bacteria; phylum Myxococcota_A; class Polyangia; order Polyangiales; family Polyangiaceae; genus CAWHDJ01. The sequence continues at coordinate 505,396 of CAWHDJ010000023.1, forward strand.
CGGCCTCGAGCAGCTCCGTGATTTTGTTGAGGATCAGCTCGAGGAGCTGGTCGAGATCGAGCGTGCTCCCGAGCGCCAGGCCCACGTCCCGGAGGGCCTGGACCGTCTTCTCCGAGCGCGCAAGGGTCGCCTCTAGCTCACGGATGCGAGCCTCGCGCTGCTGGCTGCGATCGCCCTTGGCGGTCACGTCCATGACGCTAACACGGCCCAGGGCACGAAATCAGCACCGCGGCGGCCTCCCGAGGCCGCCGCGGGCACGCCGGCGCTACTGGTTCATGCTCTCGAGGAACTCCTGGTTGGTCTCGGTCCGGCTGACCTTGTCCGTGAGGAACTCCATCGAGTCGATGACGTTGAGCGGGTGCAGGAGCGAACGGAGCAGCCAGACGCGGTGCAGGATCCACTCGGGGAGGAGCAGCTCCTCCTTCCGGGTCGCGCTCTTGTTGATGTCGAGGCACGGGAAAATGCGCTTCTCCATCAGCTTGCGGTCGAGGTGGATCTCGCTGTTGCCGGTGCCCTTGAACTCCTCGAAGATCACCTCGTCCATGCGCGAGCCGGTGTCGACGAGCGCCGTGGCGACGATGGTCAGCGACCCGCCCTCCTCGACGTTGCGCGCCGCGCCGAAGAAGCGCTTGGGCTTGTGCAGGGCATTCGAGTCCACGCCGCCGGAGAGGATCTTGCCCGAGGGGGGGACGACGGTGTTGTAGGCGCGGGCGAGGCGGGTGATCGAGTCGAGCAGGATCACCACGTCGTGCTTGTGCTCGACGAGGCGCTTGGCCTTCTCGATGACCATCTCGGCGACCTGAACGTGCCGGGTGGGCGGCTCGTCGAAGGTGGAGCTGATGACCTCCCCCTTCACGGTGCGCTGCATGTCGGTGACCTCCTCCGGGCGCTCGTCGATGAGGAGGACGATCAGGTCGGTGTCGGGGTGGTTGGTGCTGATCGAGTTGGCGAGGTTCTGCAGGAGGACCGTCTTGCCCGCCCGGGGAGGGGAGACGATGAGACAGCGCTGCCCTTTGCCGATGGGGCAGAGCATGTCGATGATCCGCGTCGAGAAGCCCTTGGTCCCGTTCTCGAGGTTGAACTTCGCCTGCGGGTACAGGGGCGTGAGGTTGTCGAAGAGGATCTTGTCGCGCGCCACCTCCGGCGACTCGCCGTTGATCTTGTCGACCTTCAGCAGCGCGAAGTACGCCTCACGCTCCTTCGGCGGGCGGATGGAGCCGCTCACGCTGTCGCCGGTGCGGAGGCCGAAGCGCCGGATCTGCGACGGGGAGACGTAGATGTCGTCCGGACCCGGCAGGTAGTTGTAGTCGGGCGCTCGCAGGAAGCCGAAGCCGTCGGGGAGGCACTCGAGGACGCCGTCGCCGTAGACGGCCTGGTCCTGCGCCGCGTGCGCCTGTAGCAGCGCGAAGATGAGCTCCTGCTTGCGGAGCCCCGCGGCGCCTTCGATGTTCAACCCCTTGGCAAGCTGGACGAGCTCGGCCATCGGCTTCTGCTTGAGTTCGCGCAGGTGCATCGATCGGATACTCCGGGAGTGTGACTGGCCAGGCGCACCGTCGGCGCCGAGCGCTCGGTCGTGGTCGTTGGGATGAGGCGGTTGTGTCGGGTGAGGTTCGCGCACGTGAGCCTGCCCGAGGTCCAGGCTCGCTCACGGGATGCCCGTGGAGGCCCACGGATGCGTGACGAAAACGAGAGCCGTGAATACCGGCCCTCGGAGGTGGTCCGTCGCTCTCGGCGAGGATTGCGCGGGACTCTATCAGGCAGGTCTTGCCTGTCAATGCGCGGCGCGTGCTCGCCGCGGCCCAGCATTGGCCCGGCGTTGCCGCGGGGCACCGCCGCGGACGGATGGCACATGCCCGCACGGCGGTTGCCGCGCGTCGGACGCGCGGCTAAGTGTCGTTCGGAGGATGGCGCTCAAGCAGGTTCACCTTTTCGTCCGCGGGCGCGTGCAGGGGGTCTATTTCCGCGCCTCCACCCAGCGTGAGGCACGACGTCTCGGTCTCACGGGCTGGGTCAAGAACCGGCCCGACGGGGCGGTCGAGATCCTCGCCGAGGGCGAGGAGGAGGGGCTGAAGGACCTGATCGGGTGGGCCAATCGCGGCCCCAGCGCCGCTCGCGTCGAACGCGTGGACGTGCGTTGGCGCGGGTTCGTCGGCGACTTCTCCGATTTTCGCATCGTCGAGTGACGGAAGGGTTCGCGACGTCGGGTCGTTCTCGTGCACATGAAGCTCCCGGCGCGTCGTTCGATCCCGCTGCTCCTCGCGCTGGCGCTGCTGCTCACGCCGGCGTCGGCGCGCGCCGAGGCGCCCTCCGCCGCCGCGTCCGCGACCGCCGCGCCGGCAGCCAATCTGCCCGAGCTGCCCAGGCTCCAGCCGATCACGTTCCCCGAGCCCGATCCCGCTGCCTTGAAGGAGCTCGACAGGCTGCTCGATCGGCTCGGCTCCGAGGACGCGCGCGCCCGCACGGACGCGCGCAATGCCCTCGCCGAGGTGGGCCCCTCGATCGTCCCCGCGGTGCGTCAGCGGGTGAAGGACGTGCATTCCACGATCGACCGTGAGGGCGCCGCGCGTGTCCTCGAGGCTGCCCGCAAGGCCGGGCGAAAGGCGCGCAAGGGCAAGGAGGAGAGCAAGGCGGGGGACGCCAGCAAGGGCGAGGGCAAGAAGGAGAAGAAGAGCAAGGCGCACCGGGACGACGAGGCCGACGACGGCGACTGGCTCGACTTCCTGCTCGCGAGCCCGCATCCGGGCGACAAGTCCTGGCAGGATCTGGTGCGCCTCTTCGGCATGACGCGCATGCTGACGGCGGTCGGCACCACACCCGCGGTGCGCGAGATGGTGCAGATCTACGCACACTTCGGCGACCTGGTGCGGATCGACCTGCAGCGCCAGATCGCCAAGCTCCGCGACAAGGCGGTGCCCGCGCTCATCGAGGCGCGCCAGAACGACGCAAAGGTGGTCCAGCGATGGGCGAACAAGGAGCTCGACGTCCTGGGTCGCGCGATCCCGGGCGAAGCGGTGGCGTCGAACGACACCCAGCTCCTCGCCGACGTGCTCCGCGCCTACGGTCGCACGCGCGACGTCGATGCGGTGCGCGTCATCCTCTCGTTCTGCAACAGCGACCGTGTGCAGCTCCGAGAGGCCGCGCGCGAGGCGCTCTCCGCCATCGGCGAGGCCGCCGTGTGGCAGATCCGCGATCAGTACCTCGGCCTGACCGGCGAGAAGCCGCCTCGAGCCTGGGCGTGGGACCGCCTCGCCCGCGAGCTCTTCGCGCTCTACGATCACCAGCGGCTGTCGGAGATCCAGAAGCTCATGGACGAGGGGGCCCACGCGGCGGAGGCGGGCAACCTCGCGGCGGCGGTGGAGGCCTTCAACAAGGTCCTGGCGCGCGCCCCGCTCTACGAGCGGCGGCGCGAGATGGCGCCCACCTACTTTGCGCGCGCGGCTCAGCTCGGGGACGGCCACCGGGACGAGGCGCTGGCGATGATGCGCAAGGCGCTGAGGCTCGATCCGAAGAGCGAGCGCGCCCGCGGCATCGAGGCCGAGATCGCGTGTCTCGAGGGGGAGATCTCCGTGACCCAGGGCGCGCCCGACCGCACCGCGTTCGAGCGCGCGCTCACGCTCGAATCCGAAGAGCGAGTGCGCCCGGAAGGGACTTTCCTCGCTGGAGGAGAAGGCGGTGGAGCGACAGAGCCACCTGCATCGCTACGCGGGCGCAGGCGCGATCGGTGTGGCGGCGCTGCTCGCGATGCTGGTGCTCGGACGGCGTCGTCCGCCGGCGAAGCCGGCGCCGACGCCTTGATCTGTGGGGGGTGGGGCCCGCTCTGGGGAGCCCCGGCAGGGTAGGAGCAGACGCCGCGAGCGCGGCGTGACCCGCGAGCGTTACTCGCTGGTGGTCGTCGTCGCGGCCGCGCTGGGCTCCGCAGCGGTGGCGGTCGCGCCAGCCTCGGTGGGCGCAGCGACAACCTTGTCCTCCGGCGGCTTCGCGTCGATGAACTCGATGATGCACATGTGCGCACCATCGCCACGGCGCGGGCCGAGCTTGATGATGCGGGTATAACCGCCGGCCCGTCCCTCGAAGCGCTTGGTCAGATCGACCAGGACCTTCTCGACGATGTCGACCTTGTGGCCTTCGCCGTTGACGCCCCAGCGGGGGACGAACGCGCCGACCAGCCGCGACGCGTGCAGCCGGCGCGCCTTGTCGGCCGCGGAGAGCTCGCTCTGGACGGTGTGCGCGACCTTGCCGAGGCGCGCCGCCTTGGTGATCAGCCGCTCGGCGACGCGCCGCAGCTCCTTCGCCTTGGCGTCGGTGGTCTCGATGCGCTCGTGGGTGATCAGGTTCGCCGCCAGGTTGCGGAGCATTGCCCGACGGCTCGACGTGTCACGCCCAAACTGCCTGCCCGACTTCTTGTGCCGCATGTTCGTGTTCTCCCGCGCCCTCGCCGGCCGCTAAGCCTGGGCCTGCTGCGCCTTCCAGCGCTCGAGGAGCTGCGGCCAGTTGTCGATCTTCATCCCCAAGGAGAGCCCCATGTTCGCGAGGATTTCCTTGATCTCCTTCAGCGACTTGCGGCCGAAGTTCTTCGTCTTGAGCATGTCCTGCTCGGTGCGCTGCACCAGCTCGCCGATCAGCGTGATGTTGGCGTTCTGCAGGCAGTTCGCGGAGCGAACGGAGAGCTCGAGCTCCTCGACGGATCGGAAGAGGTTCTCGTTGAGCGGCTCGTCGTCGCCCATGGGCATGGGGTACGCCGTCTCCTCGGACTCCTCGAAGTTGACCCAGATCGAGAGCTGCTCCTTGAGGATCTTGGCCGCGAAGGCCACCGCGTCCGCGGGGGCGACGGAGCCGTTCGTCCAGACCTCGAGCGTGAGCTTGTCGTAATCCGTCACCTGCCCGACGCGGGCGTTCTGCACGATGTAGTTCACCTTGCGGATGGGCGAGAAGAGCGCGTCGATGGGGATCGTGCCGATCGGCATCGTCGGGGTCTTGTTGCGCTCCGCCGGGACGTAGCCGCGACCCACGTTGACGGTGAGCTCCATCGCCAGCGGGCCCTTCTTGTCGAGCACCGCGATGAGGTGATCCGGGTTGAGGACCTGCAGGCCGTCGACCAGCACGATGTCGCGCCCGTAGACGGGGCCGGGCCCCTCCTTGTCGATGCGGACGGTGTACGTCTTGGGCTGGGCAGCCTTGAAGACGACCTCCTTGAGGTTGAGGATGATGTCGCTCACGTCCTCGACCACGTCAGGCACGCTGGTGAACTCGTGGAGCGCGCCCTCGATGCGGATCGCCGTGATGGCCGCGCCCTGCAGCGACGAGAGGAGCACCCGCCGGAGCGAGTTGCCGACCGTGATACCGAAGCCGCGCTCGAGCGGCTCGCAGGTGAACTTCGCGTAGAAGTCCGTGACGCTCTCGGTGTCGATCGAGATGCCCTTGGGCCGGATCAGGTCGCGCCAGTTGCGGGCGACCATCGTCATGTTGGGGCTCTGCATCGTCATCGTGTCGGCTCCTCTTCGGTGATGGCTCGCGCGGAGAGCCCACGCCCGGGGTCGCACTCGGCCCCGGGCGCCGTCTCCTGCCCGCGTACTTCTCTGCTGCGTGCTCTCGGGTTACCGCGAGTAGTACTCGACGACGAGCTGCTCGCGGATCTCTGGCTCGTTGAGATCCTCACGCACGGGCGCACCCTTGACGGTGCCCGTGAAGTTCGCGCGGTCGCTGTCCAGCCACGAGGTCGGCGGGCGCTTGTCGGCACCCGCGATGGCGGCGGCCACGAACTTGAACTTGCGCGCGCCCTCGGTGAGCGTGAGCGTGTCACCGTTGCGCACGATGTAGCTCGGGATGTCGAGACGCTTGCCGTTGACCTGGACGTGCCCATGGCGAACGAGCTGCCGAGCCTCCGCGCGGGAGGCGGCGAAGCCGAGGCGGTGCACCGTGTTGTCGAGGCGCCGCTCGAGGAGCGCGAGCATCTCCTCGCCCGTGCGGCCCTTGCGGCGCGTGGCCACCTGGTAGTAGCCGCGGAACTGACGCTCCAGCACCCCGTAGACGCGCCGCACCTTTTGCTTCTCGCGCAGGCGCACCGCGTACTCGCTCAGCTTGATGCGCCCCTGCCCGTGCTGACCGGGGGGGTACGGGCGGCGCGTGTACGCGCACTTCTCGGAGTAGCAGCGCTCGCCCTTCAGGTAGAGCTTCATCCCCTCGCGGCGGCAGAGCTTGCAGACAGGACCAACGTAGCGAGCCATTTCGAACTCCTCAGACCCTGCGCCGCTTCGGCGGCCGGCAACCATTGTGCGGGATGGGCGTGACGTCACGGATCAGCGTCACCTTGAACCCAGCGGTCTGGAGCGCTCGCAGCGCGCTCTCGCGCCCGGCCCCCGGACCCTTCACGAACACCGCGACGGAGCGCATCCCGTGCTCCTGGGCACGACGCGCGGCCTCTTCCGCCGCGAGCTGCGCGGCGAACGGCGTCGACTTGCGCGAGCCCTTGAACCCGCGCGCGCCCGCGGACGACCAGGCAACGGCGTTGCCGTTGATGTCCGTGATCGTCACGACGGTGTTGTTGAAGGTCGACTGGATGTGCGCGATCCCCGCCGCGACGTTCTTGCGGACCTTCTTCTTCTGCTTGACCTTGCTGGTAGCCGTCTTCGCCGTTGCCATGGCTCGCTTGCTCCTCGCGTGACCTAGGGCCTCGGGGCCGCCGCGGCCGGACGCCGCTGCAGCATGCCCTTGCGCGGGCCCTTGCGGGTGCGCGAGTTGGTGTGCGTCCTCTGCCCGTTGACCGGGAGCCCGCGGCGATGACGCAGCCCGCGGTAGCAGCCGAGGTCCATGAGCCGCTTGATGTTGAGCTGCACCTCGCGGCGGAGATCGCCCTCGACCTTGTAGTCGGCGTCCAGGATCTCGCGGATGAGCTTCACATCAGCGTCCGAGAGCTCCTCCACGCGCTTGTTCTCGGGGATCTTCGCCTTCTTGCAGATCTCCTTCGCAGTCGCGCGCCCGATCCCGTAAAGGTAGGGCAGCGCGTACGCGAGATGCTTGCGGCGAGGCAGGTCTACACCGGCAATACGGGCCATGGATGACGCTCCGACTCGAGTTGATCCCGGGCTGAGCCCGGCATGTCCGACGGCGAGCTAGCGAGCTCGCGTGAAGTTGACGCTCAGTTCCCCTGCCGCTGCTTGTGGCGCGGGTTCTCGCAAATGATCCGCACGACGCCGCGGCGGCGCACGACTTTGCACTTGTCGCAGATTTTCTTGACGCTGGGCCGCACCTTCATCGCTGGGCTCCTCTACTTGTGACGATAGGTGATCCTGCCGCGGGTCGGGTCGTAAGGGGAGACCTCGACCGTCACCCGGTCGCCAGGGAGGATCTTGATGTAGTACTGCCGCATCCGACCGCTGATGGTCGCGAGCACGCCGAGGCCGTTGTCCGCTTTCACGCGAAACATGGCATTCGGCAACGCCTCCTGGACGATGCCGTCGAACTCGAGCTTGTCGCCCTTGGGCTCCTTCGGGCCGCTCGTCCCGCTGTCTCTTCTTCGCCTCATGCTTGGCTCACGCTCCGAGGGCCGCCAGCACCCTCGCCGTGACCTCTTCCGGCTTCCCGACCCCCTCGACACGGCGCAGGAGGCCCTTGGCTTGGTAGTAGGGGAGGAGCGCCGCGGTCATCTCCTCGTAAGCGTCGAGGCGCTTGCCCACGGCTTCAGGTCGATCGTCGGCACGGTGCTCCAGATCGGCCCCAGGGGGCGGGGGACTATATACAAGATGATAGATCTGTCCAGTCCTTTTGTCGGTGCGGCGGTGCACGAGCCGCTCCTCGAGGAGGTGCCGGGGAACGTCGAGCTGGACCACGGCGTCCAGGCTCCGCCCGCGACGCGAGAGGAGTGAGGCGAGGGCCTCGGCCTGGGGGACCGTGCGGGGGAACCCATCGAGGAGGAAGCCAGGTTGGGCGTCCGGAGCATCGACGCGGCCGTCGATGAGCTGGATGACGGCCTGGTCGGGGACGAGGCCACCCCGGTCCATGATCTCCAGCAGCTCCCTGTCCAAGGTGCCCGCCTTCTTCGCGGCGCGCAGCATGTCCCCGGTCGAGATCTGCGGGATGCCGAAGCGGGAGCAGAGCCCTTGGCCTGCGTGCCCTTGCCCGATCCGGGCGGACCCACCAGGACGATCACCATCGGGGCCCCGCCCCCGGTTCGCTCTGGGCTGCTAGCCATGGGAAGCTCCCTCATCCCTCAGGCAGGCGGCGCGCACGGATGCGCCCGCCGCCGGGCCCGGTCAGGCCCTCGTAGCTCTGCTGGACCAGTTGCGCCTCGATCTGGTTCACCGTATCGAGCGCCACGCCGACGACGATCATCAGCGACGTGCCTCCCCAGCGGAATTGGAAGTGCACGAGGTCACCCAGGATCATCGGCAACACGCACACCACGGCACAGTACACGGCGCCGCCGAACGTGATGCGTTGCATCACGTTGTTGATGTAGTCGGCGGTCTGCTTGCCGGGGCGGATACCGGGGATGTTCGCCTGCTGCTTCTTGAGGTTCTCGGCGACGTCCACCGGCTGGAAGGTGACGTTCGTGTAGAAGTAGCAGAAGAAGATGATCAGCAGGAAGTAGCCCGTATTGAAGGCCCAGTCACCGCGATCGAAGATCCGCGAGAGCCCCTCGGCGCCCGGGATGTGGAGCTGGACGAGGGTCGCCGGGAACGAGAGCAGCGACGACGCGAAGATCGGCGGGATGGTCCCTGCAGTGTTGACCTTGAGCGGCAGGTGCGCCTCCTGTCCACCGTAGACGCGGCGGCCTACCTGGCGCCGCGAGTACACGATGGGGATCTGGCGCCGGCCGTTCTCGAAGAACGTGATGACCATGATCGCGCCGATGACGAAGGCGACGATGACGGCCGCGTTCAGCGGCTGGAAGTCGCCCTGGTGCTGGGCGACGTACTGCGAGATCCCTGCAGGCACCCCGCAGATGATGCTGGCGAAGATCAGGAGGGAGATCCCGTTCGACACGCCCCGCTCCGTGATCTGCTCGCCGATCCACATGAGGAACGCAGTCCCCGTGGTCAGGGTGATCACGGTCAGGATCTGGAAGCCGAGGCCCGGGTTCATGACCACGCCGGCCCCGCCTGCGTCGGCGCTGGAGATCCCCTCGGCGAACTTCGCGATGCCGAACGACTGGAACACGCTCAGCGCGATCGTGCCGTAGCGCGTGTACTGATCGAGCTTGCGCTGGCCCTGCTGCCCCTCTTTGCGCAGCTCGTCGACCGGCTTGTAGACCATCCCCATGAGCTGGATGATGATCGACGCCGAAATGTACGGCATGATCCCGAGGGCGAAGATCGAGAGCTGCGAGAGCGCTCCCCCGGTGAACATGTTGAAGAAGCTCAGGATGCCGCCGGACTTCGCCATCTCGTGGCGCATGACGTTGCGGTCGACGCCAGGCACCGTGATGAACGCACCGACGCGGTACACGGCGAGCATCCCGAGGGTGAAGATCACACGTCGCCGGAGCTCCGGGACCTTGTGAAAATTGCTGATTCCCGCGAGAGTCGACATGGAGCCTTTCGGTGGGTAGGGGGCCCGCGCGGCGGGCTACGCCTCCGGCGAGGTTCCGCCAGCTTTACCCTTGGCCGCGGGCGGCGCAATCACGACCACCTTCCCGCCCGCGCTCTCGATCTTGCTCACCGCGCCCTTGGAGAAGCGGTGGGCGTACACGGTGAGCTTCTTGGTCAGCTCCCCCTCGCCGAGGACCTTGAGCACGTCGTAGCGGCCGCGCACGAGGCGCGAGGCCTTGAGGGTGGTGGCGTTGACCTCGGCTCCATCGGCGAACACCTCAAGGTCGCCGACGTTCACGTTGGCGACCTTGTCCGCGAGCGGGTTGCGGAAGCCACGCTTCGGGAGGCGGCGCTGGATCGGGGTCTGTCCGCCCTGGAAGTGCTTCTTGTTGATGTTGCCCTTGGAGCGGGCCTTCTGGCCCTTCTGCCCACGACCGGCGGTCTTGCCGAGGCCGGAGCCGACACCACGGCCGACGCGGAGCCTCTTCGTGTTGGCGCCCTCGGGGGCTTGGAGCTTGGAGAGGATATCCATCGGATCCACCTTCAGGACGAGGCAGGAGCCCCGCCCGGCGACATCACTTCTTTGCCTCGGCCTCAATCTCCTCGAACTCGACGAGGTGGATCACTTTCTTGACCATGCCGCGGAACGATGGCGTGTTGGCCACGACCACCTGCGACCCGGGACCCCGCAGACCGAGGCCGCGGATGACCTTGCGCGTGTGCTCGACCTGGCCGATGGTGCTGCCCTTCTGACGAACGCGGAGGAGCGGCTTCATTCGGCGCCTCCTTCACCGGCCTTGGGGCCGCCGGCTGCCGGGGGCGGGGCCATGCTGGCGCGCTTGCGCGTCGACACCGTGCCGGCGCCGCGCCGCTGGTACCCGAGGTCGTCGAGCTGCATCGAGCGGCGGTTCGCGACCGACTCCGGGCTGCGGAGCCCCTTGAGCGCGGCGACCGTAGCGTGCACGACGTTGTGCGCGTTGCTCGTGCCCAGCGACTTGGAGAGGACGTCGTGGATGCCGGCGGACTCGACGACCGCGCGCACCGCGCCGCCGGCGATGACGCCCGTCCCGGGGCTGGCCGGCTTGAGGAGCACCTTCCCCGCGCCCACGTGACCGAAGGTGTCGTGGGGGATGGTCACGCCGTCGAGCGGGATGCGGAAGAGGTTCTTGCGCGCCTGGTCGTTGCCCTTGCGGATCGCCTCCGGCACCTCGTTCGCCTTGCCGAGCCCGACGCCGACGTGGCCCGATTCGTCGCCGACGACGACCAGAGCCGAGAAGCTGAACCGCCGGCCGCCCTTCACGACCTTGGCCACGCGGTTGATGTGGATGACGCGCTCCTTGAGCTTTTCCTCGTCCACCTGATCGAACGCCATGACGAACCTTCTTCCGGCTGATGCCGTACTTGTTGCCCTAGAACTCGAGGCCGGCCTCGCGGGCGGCCTGGGCGAGGGCGCTCACGCGCCCGTGGTATGCGTATCCATTGCGGTCGAAGACGATCTTGTCGATCTTCTTCGACTTGCAAATCTTGGCGATGAGCGCGCCGACCTTCTTCGCCGCCGCGACCTTGTGGTCCTCCTCGAGGGTGCCCTTGAGGTCCTTCGAGAGGGTCGAGGCGTGGGCGAGGGTCACGCCCGTGGAGTCGTCGATGACCTGGGCGTAGATGTGCCTCGCGCTGCGGAACACGCTCAGGCGCGGGCGCTCGGGCGTCCCGCTGACCTTCTTGCGAATGCGGAGCTTGCGGCGCTCCCTGCCGACAATCTTCATGCCCATGGTCAGTTCATCCCTCTCGCGTGAGGAGGCCCCTGGGCCACCCGCTGCGAGGCTAGCAGCTACTTCTTCCCGCCCTTGCCCGCCTTGCCCGCCTTCTCGCGCACCCGCTCGCCGCGGTAGCGCACACCCTTGCCACCGTAGGGCTCGGGCGGGCGGAAGCCGCGGATCTTGGCGGCGGTCTGGCCGATCAGCTCCTTGTCGGGGCCGTTCAGAACCAGCACGGTGCCCTTGGAGTCGGCGGGGATGGTCGCGGTGATGCCCTTCGGCAGGGGGTAGATCGACCGGGTGCGAGTAGCCGAGCGCGAAGTTGAGCGTCGTGCCCTTCAGCTCCACGCGGTAGCCGGTGCCCTTGAGCTCGAGGATCTTCTCGTAGCCCTCGGCGACACCCTTGACCATGCTCGCGACGATGGCGCGCACGAGCCCCTGGAGGCGAGACGCGTCCCGGCCGGGCGCGGTCGAGCTGACGTGCAACTTGCCGCCGTCGGCCTTGATCGAGACGGTCTCGGTGATCGGTCGGGCGAGCGCCCCCTTGGGGCCCTTCACCTCGATGTTCTTGCCGTTCACCGTGGCCGTCACGCCCTTGGGGACGTCGATCGGGCGCTTGCCCACGCGCGACGTCTTGCTGGTGCTGGTGGTCGCAGCCGGGGTAGTCATCACCATACCTCGCAAATCAGCTCGCCGCCGACCTTCTGCCGGCGCGCTTCCCGATCGCTCATGAGCCCTCGCGACGTGCTCAGGATCGAGATCCCGAGACCCGAGAGGACGCGCGGGATCCGGTCGTGCCGCACGTAGACGCGACGACCGGGCCGCGAGACGCGGCGCACGCCGTCGATCGCGCTCTGACGGTCGCGCCCGTACTTGAGCACGATGGTGAGCTTCTTCTGCCCCTCGCCCTCGCTCGGGCGCACGTCGGCGATGAAGCCCTCCGACTTGAGGATCTGAGCCACCGCGGCCTTGAGATGGCTGGCGGGGACCTCGGTACGGTCGTGCCGCGCCAGACCAGCGTTGCGGATCCGGGTCAGCATGTCGGCGATCGGGTCGGTCATCATGGCGTCACCAGCTGGCCTTGATCACGCCCGGGAGCTCCCCCCGCAGCGCGAACATACGGAGGCAGATGCGACAGAGCTCGAAGTCGCGGTAGTAGGCGCGGGAGCGACCGCAGACCTTGCAACGGTTGCGATGCCGCGTGGCGAACTTCTGCGGGCGGTTCAGCTTTGCAAACTCTTTAGCGCGGGCCATCTAACGAATTCCTCGCCTAGTGCCTGAACGGGATGCCCAGCTCCGTGAGGAGGGCGCGCCCCTCCTCGTCGGTGCGCGCAGTGGTGACGAAGGAGATGTTCATCCCCTTCACCACGTCGATCTTGTCGTAGTCGATCTCGGGGAAGATGATCTGCTCGCGCAGGCCCATCGTGTAGTTGCCCTTCCCGTCGAAGCCCTTGGTGCTCACGCCCTTGAAGTCGCGAACCCGGGGCAGGGAGAACGTGATGAGCCGATCGACGAACTCCCACATCCGCTCCGCGCGGAGCGTCACCATCACGCCGATCGGGAGGTTCTCCCGGAGCTTGAAGGTGGCGATCGACTTGCGGGCGCGCGTCACCATCGGCTTCTGGCCAGCGATGGCGCGCATGTCCTCCACGGCCGAGTCGATGATCTTCGGGTTCCCCACCGCCGCGCCGAGGCCCATGTTGATGACCACCTTCTCCAGGCGGGGCACCATCATGGGGTTCTTGTAGGCGAACTTCTTGGTCAGGGCGGCGATCACCGACTTCTGGTAGTGAAGCCGGAGGCGCGGCTTGTAGCCCGGGTCGAGCTTCTCGCTGCCCTCGTCGGTGGGCTCGGCGGGCTTGGCGCCCTTGGCCTCACGGCCCTCCTTGCCCTTGCCGCCGCCCTTGGACGCACCGCCGCCCTTCTGGGCCTCGGCCTTGGGGGCGCCGCCGCCCTCTTTCTTGGCGGCCTTGTCCTTGGCCGCTTTTTCTTTCTTGTCGTCCGCCATGGTCAGCCCGCCGTGATCGTCGCGCCGCTCTTGGCCACGCGCGTCTTGGTCCCGTCCTCGGCCGTCCTGATCTTCACGCGCGTCGGCTTCCCGGTCTGGGAGTCGATGGGCATCACCTTCGACGCGTGGATCGGAGCATCCTTCGTGATCTTGCCGCCCTGCTGGTTGCGCGGAGTCGGGCGCATGTGGCGCGTCACCGTGTTGACGCCCTCGACCACCACCTTGTCCTCCTCCGCGAGGACCTTGGTGATCTTGCCCTGCTTGCCCCGGTCCTTGCCGCGGATCACCTGCACCTGGTCGCCCACCTTGAGCCGGTTCATCACAGCACCTCCGGGGCGAGCGAGATGATCTTCATGAACTTCTTCGCGCGGAGCTCGCGAGCGACCGGCCCGAAGATGCGGGTCCCGATCGGCTCCTTCTCTTTGTTGATGAGCACCGCGCTGTTGGTGTCGAACTTGATGTAGCTGCCGTCCGAGCGCTGGAACTCGCGCGCCGTGCGCACGACGACCGCGCGCGCGGTGTCGCCCTTCTTCACCTTCGTGCCGGGGAGGGCTTCCTTGATCGACACGACGATGACGTCGCCGAGGCCAGCGTACTTGCGGCGGGAGCCGCCCAGCACCTTGATGCACTTGACGATGCGCGCGCCGGAGTTGTCGGCCACCTCGAGGTGGGTCGTGACCTGGATCATGGCTACTCCTCCACCGGCCGCGACACGAGCCGCGTCACCATCCAGCGCTTGTCACGCGAGATCGGGCGGTGCTCCTGGATCTCGACGCGATCGCCGACCTTGTACTGGTTCGTCTCGTCGTGCGCCTTGTAGCGGGCGCGGGAGCGGACATACTTCTTGTAGACGGGATCGAGCGAGCTGCGGACGACCTCGACGACGACCGTCTTGTTCATCTTGTTGCTGGTGACGCGACCCACCATCTTGCGACGGAAGCCGTGCGCCTGAGGCGCCGCGACCGCCGTCTCCTCGGTGGGGGGCGCCGCGGGCGGCGCGACCTCGGCCGGCTTGGGCGCCGCGGCCTCGTTCGTCTCTGGCTTCTTCTTCGCCATGGCTATTCCTTCGCCTCGGTCTCCACGCCTTCAGCCGCTGCCTGGGCGGGCTGGCCCAGCCGCTGGGTGAGAATGGTCTTGACCCGGGCCAGGTCGCGCCGGGTCTTCCGGATGCTCGCCGTGTCGTTGAGGCGGCTCGTGAAGTTCTTGAACCGAGCCTGGAACACCTCGCCCGTGAGCTGCTTCTCCAGCTCCTTGAGGTGCTCGCTCGTGCGCTCGCGCAGATCCTTCGCCTTCATCGTTCAACCTCGCTCAGACCACACCGCGCACGAGGAACTTGCACTCCATCGGGAGCTTGTGCGACGCGAGGCGGAACGCCTCCCGCGCGACGTCCTCGGTCACACCGGAGATCTCGTACATCACCCGTCCGGGCTTGACCTGGGCCGCCCACTCCTCGGGCGCGCCCTTTCCGCCACCCATGCGGACCTCGAGCGGCTTCTTGGTGACCGGGCGATCGGGGAAGACGCGGATCCAGAGCTTCCCGGCGCGCTTCACGTGGCGCTGGATGGCCATGCGCGCGGCCTCGATCTGGCGCGAGGTCAGGCGCGCCGCCTCGGCCGCCTGCAGGCCGAAGTCGCCGAAGGACACGTCGCTCCCCGCGGTCGCGATGCCGCGGTTGTTGCCCTTCTGCATCTTGCGGTACTTGGTTCGCTTCGGAGAGAGCATCGCCGTTGGTGGTTGGGGGTGGAGGGTGGACGGCTACTGGATCCGCCGCGCTTTGCGCTGCAGGACCTCTCCCTTGAACATCCAGACCTTGACGCCGATGATCCCGACCTTGGTGCGGGCCTCGGCGAGGCCGAACTCGATGTCCGCGCGCAGCGTGTGGAGCGGGACGCGACCCTCGCGGTACGTCTCCACGCGGCTCATCTCGCTGCCGCCGAGGCGGCCGGCGCAGCGCACGCGGATGCCCTTGGCGCCGAACTTCATGGCGGTGGAGACCGCCTTCTTCATGGCGCGGCGGAAGGCGATCCGGCGCTCGAGCTGCGTCGCGATGTTCTCCGCGACGAGCTGCGCGTTCGTCTCGGCCTTGCGGACCTCCTGGACGTCGATGAAGACCTCGTTGTCCGTGAACGAAGAGACGCCGGGGAAGGGGGTCTCACCCTTGGTCAGGGTGTCGAGGTTGCCGCTCTTGAGCGTCTCGATGCCCTTGCCGCCCTTGCCGATGACCATGCCCGGACGCGCCGTGTACACGATCACCTTGGCGCGGTTCGCGGCGCGCTCGATTTCGACGCCGGCGATGTTCGCGTTGTAGAGGTACTGCTTGATCGCGCGCTTGATACGAATGTCCTGGTGCAGCCACTTCTGGTAGGCCGCGCCGTCCTCGTACCACTTGCTGCTCCACGTCTTGATTACGCCGACGCGGAAGCCGTACGGATGGGTCTTCTGTCCCATGAGTTCAGATCCTCTACTTGCGCTCGTCGAGCTCGATCACGATATGCGAGACGCCCTTGGTGATGCGCGTCGCGCGGCCCATGGCCCGAGGCCGCCATCGCCGGTTGAACTTGTCCGGCGCCTTGTCCACCGTCGCTTTGCTCACGAAGAGGGCGTCGATGTCGGCACCGTCCTGGCGCGCGTTGGCCACCGCGCTCTCGATGATCTTCTTGAGAACCGGCGCCCCGCTCTTCTGCGTGAACTGGAGCAGCTGGATGGCCTCGGCCGCGTCGCGGCCGCGCACGAGATCGGCGATCATCCGCGCCTTCCGCGGAGCGATCCGCGAGAACCTCGCACTGGCTTTGCTTCTCATCTCGAGACACCTCTCGGGCGCGACGAAAGCGCGCGCATCGTCCGGACCGAGCCCGGGCGTCCAGCAACCAATCTCGAAGGCCGTCGTACGATTCGAGGATCCGCCCGACGCCGGGCGAGCCCGACGAGGGTCCCTCCTCGCGTCACCGGGGGGTGTCCCGCGGCGGCCGAGGAGGCGGACGAAGCTCGAGCCGCCGTTACGGCGCTCGCGCTGCCAATGGCTGGGGCGCCGGACCACGTGGTTAGCGCCCTGGAGAAACGGAGCGCGCTGTCTAGCAACCTTTTTTTCTCCTCGCAAGCCGAATCGCGTTTTCACCGGACGACGGTGTACCGTTCACGGGCAACGGGCGCGATCACGAGGGCCGGAGCGGCGGCCGTCCTCATTGTTCAGGGTTGCAATCATCGACAGCCCCGGCGACCCTCTTGCCCGATGCGGAGGCCGGCGACTCTCGTCCTTGTCCTGGGCAGCCTTCTGGCGGGGAGCGCAGGCGGCCTCGGGTGTGCGGCCGGCGCGGTCGATCTCCAGCCTCGGGTCGCGGCTGGCCGAGGCACCCTCGCCCCCTCCCCCCTCCAGGCGGCCGCGCTGGAGGCGGAGCTCGCCTCGGGCAGAAGGCGCAGCTTACCTCACGCAGCGCGTGAGCCCCGTCAAGAGCGGTGAGCCGGAGCTGGAAGATCGAACGGCGGCCATCCTCAGCGCCAGCGCCCGCTGCCCGGCCGAGATGGCGCTCGTGGACGGGAGGGTCTGCGTCGACCGCTGGGAGGCTTCCCTGGTGGAGCGTGTCCGCGCGGGCGCCGGGATGATGGAGAGGTCGTGGTCACCCTTCCTGCCCGTCGACGGTCAGGAGCGTCACGTCCGGGCCGTCTCGAAGGCCGGCGTCCTCCCCCAGGCGTACATCAGCGGCAAGCAGGCGAGCCTCGCCTGCTTCGCGTCGGGCAAGCGGCTCTGCGCCGCAGACGAGTGGGAGCGAGCCTGCCGCGGCCCGTCGAACTACCAGTTCCCGTACGGCGACCAGCGCCGCGCGGGGGCGTGCAACGACGACGTCAGGCCGCTGCACCCCGTCGCCGAGGTGGGACGGCTCCTCGGCATCGCAGGGAAACGGCTCTGGCGCGAGGGGATGAACCTGGCGCTCATCAACCAGCTCCCGAACACCCTCCTGCCCACCGGCGCGCGGGCCGAGTGCACCAACGAGTACGGCGTCTACGACATGGTGGGCAACTTGCACGAGTGGGTGGACGATGCCCATGGGACGTTCCGCGGCGGCTACTACATGGACACGACGAAGAATGGCGACGGCTGCTCGTACCAGACGACCGCGCACGACTTCACCTACCACGACTACTCGACGGGGTTCCGCTGCTGCATGGATCCAGAGCGGGTCGAGTAGCGCCGGGCCATGATGAGGCGCGCGCTCTCCATCGGGCTCGCCGCACTGCTCCTCGCCGGCTGCGGCAAGAAGAAGGAGGAGGAGGCCCCGTTGCCGCCGCCGCCGCCGCGCGGCGCCGCGTCGGCGGACGAGCTAACCACCCAGATCGGCTCGGCGCGCGGTCTGGACGAGACGCTCGCGCTCACCTCGGTCACGTGGACGCACGTGTTCGCGATCGACGACAAGCGCGCGCTGATCGCGGGCGACGTGGTCGGCTCGACCGTCGCGCTCTTCACGGATGATGCCGGCGCCACGTGGCGCTCGCTGAAGAGCGATCGGGACACCTGGTCGGGCTGGGCCGTGGGTGGAAAAGGCTCCATCGTCCTCGGCCTCGGCTCGCGCGACGGAGCGCCGACGCCCACGTCGGCGGCCCTCTCGGCCGCCCGCCTCTCCTTCGCGAGCTTCGACGAGCCGTCCCTCACCGCGCCCATCCCGCTCTTCCCCACGGCCAGCGGCCCGGTGGACGGCGTCCTCCAGACGGAGAGCGCGGTTCCGGCCGCGCTCGGGGCAGGCTCGGCGGCGCTGATCAGCGTCGAGTCGGCGCACAAGGCGTTCGTCTTCTACGGTGGCAAGCCCGGCGCCGATGCGGTGCCGCCGCTCAAGCTGCCGGCGGGCGAAAAGATCGTCGCCGTGCCTTACGGGCGGCCTCCCTCGCTGCTCTCCGTGAAGGGCCACGACCTGATCGAGCGCCCCTTTCCCCCGCCGGGCAAGCCCCTGGACAAGCCGATCCGGGTACCCGGCATCGCCTCGACGCCGACGCTTGTCGCCGAGCTCTCGCTGCCGCCCTCGTGCGAGGCGGGCGGGTGGTCCTTTCAACCCGTGAAGCAGCCCAAGGGCCTAGTGGTCCTGGGCGTCTCGGAGGAGAAGACGGTCGTCCTCCCGCTGCCGGAGGCCGTCTCGCCGACCACGCGCGTCGGATGCGGCGCCGGCCACGTGGTGGTCGAGGCCGTGGCCGCGAAGTCGGGCCCGCCCGCGACGTGGCCTTCGCAGCCGGACGTCCCCACGCTCCTCGGCTGTGACCTCGCGGGCAAGTGCGTGACCCCACAGAACGCGCCCTTCCGGCCGTGGCCGGAGCAGCACAAGCGCACCATCATGACCACGGTGACGGAGCAGGGGATCATCGGGGTGATGTCGGCGCGCGCCGGCGATCGATGGGGCCTCTACCTCGCCCAGGGCCCCGAGAACGGCGCCGTCTACGAGCGCCCCCGCGTGATCGGCGAGGGGAACGGCGCGCGAGGGCGGCTCGAGCTGGGCGCCCTCGTGTCTTTCGGCAAGCGGGCGCTGATCCTCGTCTCCGCAGAGGTGGCCGGCACGACGCGACGCGGCTGGTTCGTGATGGTCTCGGATGATGGGGGCACCAACTGGGGCCCGCCCTGAGCCGAGCCCGGGCGCGATCGTTCGAGCGCACACGTTGACGCCGGCCGCCCCGTGGCGGAAGGATGGCGCCCATGTACGGTCCCCCGGAGGGGCGAAGGAGAGCGCGCGTCGATGGATCTCCGAAGGTGAGCAGAGCAAGCACCATCGCCCTGATCGCGTTCGTCCTCGGATGCCAGTCTTCGAAGGACGCGCCCGGTCGTGAGCCACCCCCCCAACCGCCACGTCCGGCGGCCCTGTCCGCATCGCCGACGAGCTCGGCGACCGGAGCCGCGGCTCCGCCTGGGCCGAGCGCCGGCGTAGCCGCGATCGATTCGGCGCCGGCGGTAACGGACGGCGGCGCGGGCGAGCTCGCCGGCGTCTGGGTCGGGCGCTACGACGCCAAGAAGGGCACCGTCGCGCTCCCACCCAAGGTCAAGGACAAGGGCCTCGCGTCGGACCAGGGCACGGCGGCGGTCGGGCAAGGGTCGATCGAGGTCGCGATCCTCGCGAACGGCGACGTCCGCGGCAAGATGAGCGGCGCGCTCGGCGAGGCGGAGATCACGGGGAAGCTCGACGGGGGGATGGTCCGGGCCGTCGTCCGGCCCACCGATCCCTATGCCGCGCACGCCATGACCGGCATCTTCGTCGGTGAGCGCAAGGGCGAGGCGCTCGCGTGCGAGCTGCACGTCGCCGGGCCCGACGGGACCATGATCCGGGAGTCCACGGTGGAGCTCGCGCGGAAGAAGTGAGCGCGCCCTGCGCCTCGGCCGCCGATCGTCATCCGCGGCCCGGCGCCGGCGTGCCGACCGAGGCGGGGGCGAGGGCGAGGCAGCTCCAGACCCGCGCATCGATGAAGATCTTGAGCAGGTCGCCGTCCACGTTCTGGTCCTTCACCTCCAGGCCGAGGATGTCGAGCGCCTTCTCCACGGGGACCGCCTTCTTGTACGGCCGGTCGCTGGCGGTGAGCGCGTCGAAGATGTCGCTCACCGCCATCATCTTGGACTGGAGCGGGATCTCCTCTGCGCGCAGGCGGTTGGGGTAGCCCGTCCCGTTGAGGCGCTCGTGGTGCGCCCCCGCGATGTGGGCGACGCGCCGAAACTGCTTTCCCCAAGGGATCTGCGAGAGGAACGTGAACGTGTGGGACACGTGGCTGCGGATCTCGTCGATCTCGGAGGCGGTCAGCGAGCCGCGCGCCACCGAGAGGCACGCGACCTCCGACGGGCTGGAGGAGCGGGAGCAGGTCGCCGTCGAGGCCGACGTAGGTCTCGCGCGCGAGCGCCTCGATGCGCGGCGAAGTCGCCGCCCTTGAGCACGGTCGGCTCGTTGGCCGCGAGGACGAGCCCGAACGCCACGTCGAGCTCTCGCGGCGGCGCCGCAGCAGCTCCTGGTCCAGGGCCTCCAGCTCCGCCGCGCTCGCGCCCCGCTCCAGGGCGCGCACCTTGCGCGACAGGATGTCCACCTCCGCCGAGCGGGTGGCGAACTCGAAGCGCGCGCGGAGGGTCTCGAGCTCGGCGGGGAAGAGCTTCTTCGCCTTGAGCAGCACCTCCTCGCGGACGCCGATCTTGCCGAAGTCGTGGAGGAGCGAGGCGTACTCGAGCTCGCGGAGGTCGTCCGCGGACCAACTGACGCCGCGGTAGGGGCCCGCGTCGGCGCTCTCCACCGCGCGGGCGAGCGCGAGCGTCAGCTCCGAGACGCGGCGCGAGTGGCCGCTCGTGGTCGGGTCGCGCTGCTCGATGGCCTCCACGCTGGCGCGCACGAAACCCTCGAGCATCCGCTGGATCTCGGCGTAGAGGATGGCGTTCTCCAGGGCGATGCCGGCCTGGGCGCCGAGCGTGACCAGGAGCTCCACGCTGCGATCGTCGAACGGCACCACCTGCTCCGCGACGTCCTCCTCCGTGAGGAGCTTCTTCTCCGGATCGCGCTTCTTGTTGATGAGCTGGATGACGCCGACCACGTCCCCCACGCGGGAGAGGAGCGGCGCGCACAGCATCGACTTGGTGCGGTAGCCCACCTTGGCGTCGAACGAGCGGTCGAAGCCGTAGGGCGCGAGCGCCGGCAGATCGTACACGTCGGCGATGTTCAGCGACTTCTTGTGGAGCGCGACGTAGCCGGACATCGAGCGCGGGCTGATCGGCACCGTGAACTCGCGCGAGTCGAAGGCGACGGAGGCGTTCTGCGAGAGCTTGAAGCGGAGCGTGCGCGCGTAGGGCTCGGGATCGTCGCCCTCGACGACGTAGAGGCTCCCGGCGTCGGCGCCCGTGATGAAGCGGCTCTTCTCCAGGATGAGGCCCAGGAGCTTGTCAATCTCGCGCTCGGTGGAGATGGCCTTGGCGATCTCGATCAGCTCGCCCAGCTCGTAGCGGTACCGGTTCAGCCACTTGCCGCGGCTCTCCGCGCGCGCCTTCGCCTCGAGCAGCTCGAAGGCGTTGTGGACGGCGACGAAGAGCTCGTCGGCGCGCTCGTCCGCGTCGGCGGAGACGAGCGCAGCGAGGCCGCGATTGAGCGCCTGGGCCAGGTCTGGCTCGGCTGGGCGACCGACCAGGATCAAGACCGCATCGCCCTCGGCGAACGCCCGGCCGAAGGGGCGGAGCGCGTCGCGGCCGCGCTCCCAGACGACGGCCGGGCGCCACAGACCACGAAGAGCCCGCCCTGTCGGACGAGGACGAGGAGCGGGTGCGGGCGCGCCACGACGCGGTCGGCGAGGCGCGGGTCGGCCGCGAGGCGCGCCCCGATGGCGGCGACCTGGGCGACGATCGGCGGCGGGGCCATCATCGGTGTCGTCATCGGCTCACTGTTCCTCCCCCGGCGGCGTCTGCTGCGGAGGGGACTTCGGCGCCTCCGCCGCCCGCTCGCGCCGTTGCCTGAGCTCGGCGTCGCGTCGATCGTACGCGACGACGATGCGCTGCACGAGCGGGTGACGCACGACGTCGACCTCCGTGAAGGTGCAGAACGCGATGCCCTCGATCCCCTGGAGCAGGTCGCGCGCTTCGGCGAGCCCGCTCCGCTGGCCTTGCGGCAGGTCGACCTGGGTGACGTCGCCGTTGACGACGGCGCGCGAGGCGTAGCCGAGCCGCGTGAGGAACATGCGCATCTGGTCGCTGGTCGCGTTCTGCGCCTCGTCGAGGATGACGAAGCAGTCGTTGAGCGTGCGCCCGCGCATGAACGCGAGCGGCGCGACCTCGATCTGCCCGCGGGAGAGGAGGCCCTGCGCGCGATCCGGGTCCATCATGTCGTGGAGCGCGTCGTAGAGAGGCCGGAGGTACGGGTTCACCTTCTCCGCCAGATCGCCGGGCAGGAAGCCGAGCCGCTCGCCCGCCTCCACGGCGGGGCGCGCGAGGATGATCCGCTTGACCCGGCGCTCGAGGAGCGCGTGCACCGCCATCGCCATCGCGAGGTACGTCTTGCCCGTGCCCGCCGGCCCGATCCCGAACGGTCAGATCGTTGGCGCGGATCGCCTGGATGTAGCGCTTCTGCGCGAGGCCCTTGGCGTGGATCGGGCGGCGCCGCGCCGTGATCAGGAGCGCGTCGTCGTAGAGGTCGCGCAGGCTGAGCGAGGGGTCGTCGCGCAGCGCGGCGATCCCGCGCGCGAAGTCGGCGGCCTCGAGCGCGGTGCCCCCGCGGATGAGCTCCGCGGCCTCGGCGAGGAAGCGCTCGGCGACGGCGACCGCGTTGGCCTCGCCCGCGAGCCGGAGCGTGTTGCCGCGAACGCCGCAGTCGATGGAGAGGGCGCGAGCGACGATCTTGAGGTGCTCGTTGCCGACCCCGGCCAGCGCGACCAGGGTGGCGTTGTCGAGCACCTCGACGTCGGCGGTGATGCGGAGAGCGCTCATGATGAACTTCTACGTAGTGGGTGCGTGGGTTGAAGCCGGGCCGGGGTCGTGGACGGACGGCCGAGCTCCGGGGGCGTTGACCTTGCTTTCGTCGCGTGCGAGCGTCGCGACGGCATGAGGATAGCGACTTCGGCCCTGGTCGGCATGGCCCGTGCACTGCTCCTCCGGCGCGGGCGCCGCGCTCGCCCAGGCGGGCGCGTCGCCGCCCCCCCGGCCGCTCCCCCGCCGTCCCCTCCTGCCGCGCCGAGCCGACCGCTCCGCCTCGCCTTCGTACGAGCCGGTGGAGGAGCGGGTCGACATCGCCGGCTGGAGCGACGGGTTCTACCTCCGCGATCCGCACGACCACGTCCGCTTCTACCCCCACCTCCTCGCGGAGGCCGACTTCTACAGCAGCTTCGGCCCCGGGGTGACCAGCGTCTCGGCCCCCGACGTCGCGGCGGGGCTCAAGCCGCGCCTCTCCATCCGGCGCGCGCGCGTCGGGTTCGACGCCGAGCTGTTCCGGCGCTGGAGCGTCACGGCCCTGATCGAGTTCGGCGGCCAGGCGCTCTCCGACACCAACGGCACCCTCGAGACCTCTGCCGCGGCGCCTGGCTCGGCGCCCACCGCCACGACCGGCCGCTACGCCCCCGTGCAGGCCGTCGCCTCGGCGCCGATCCCGGCCGACGTGTACATCGGCTACAGCGTCTGCAAGTGCTTCAACATCCAGATCGGCCAGTTCAACGCGCCCTTCTCGCTCGATAACCGCACCGGCGACGACTACTACCCGATGCTCGAGCGCCCCGTCGCCATCCGCAATTTCGTGATGCCGAGCCCGCGCGACATCGGCGGGCTCATCTGGGGAGAGCTCGGGCCGAAGGTCTTCAACTACGAGCTCGGCGTCTTCGGCGGCGACGGGCAGAACCGGCCCTCGGTCGACGCCCGCGTCGACTTCATGGGCCGCGATCTTCATGCGCCCCTTCGCGGGGGGCGGCACCAGCGACCTCGAGAAGTACACGCAGATCGGCGTCAGCGCCCGCCACGGCGATCGCGACTCCGACCGCGGTCGCCTACGACATGCCCGCCATCACCACCGGCCAGGGGTTCGCGCTCTGGAAGCCCACGTACACCGACAGCCTCGGCCGCCTGGTGCACGTCATCCCCTCCGGCGCGCAGAACTGGATCGGCGGCGAGCTCCGCCTCCGGGCGGGCCGGTTCGCGCTCCAGGGCGAGGCCTACTACCTCGTCAACGACACGCGCGAGGCCATCGACGGCCACCAGCTCACCAACACCGAGCGCTTCGGCCGCCTGCTGGGCGTCGGGTGGTACGCGCAGCTCTCCGCCTGGCCCTGGGGCGACGCGTTCCTCACGCCCGAGCCCGGCTTCTACCGGCCCCGCCACCTCGACCTCTCCGAGCGCGGCCCGTGGCGCGCGCACGAGCGGCGTCGAGGTGATCGCGCTCGTCTCCGGCATCAACGGCTCGTACCAGGGCGCGACGCGCCTCCTCTCCACCCCGGACGCCAACACGCCGATGGGCGATCTGACCGTCTACCAGCTATCGCTCGGCGCGAACTACTGGCACACGAAGCACGCCCGCTTCGGCGTCTACTATTCCGCCTACCTCACGCCGGGGAGCGGGACGAGCACGAACGAGGCGCTCGTTGCCGCCAACCTCGTGAAGCAGGCCAACGGGTCGGCCGGCGCTGGCCAGGTGATGCACGAGCTCAGCGCCCGCGTCGCCGTCACGTTCTGACGTCGCTCGGCGCCGCCTCGCCCCGCTCCCTGCCGGTGAGCACGACCGCGACCCCGTCCTCGCGGGAGCGGAGAATTTCGCGCCGCCCCGTGTTCCCTCTTGCGCGGTGAACGATAGACCGCTGAAGTATGGGCGACCTGTGGGCGCCGAACCCCGAATTCTTCTCCTCTCCAACCGCGACCAACAGGACCTGCTCGACGAGCCCCCACTGGGTGGCGAGCCCGATCGCGGCGAGCTCCCGGGCAAGCACGGCGTGCGCGCCGACAGCGTGGCCCCCGTCGCGGCGAGCGTCCTGTCCACCCTCGCGCGCATGCCGGGTGTCCGCGTCGCGCACCGCACCGTCTTCCACCCGAGCGAGGTGCTCGCCGCGATCGGCGACTACCGCCCGAGCGTGGTCTTCAACCTGTGCGAGGCGCTCGGCGGCGACAGCCGCCTCG
Source organism: uncultured delta proteobacterium (assembly GCA_963827955.1). Lineage (GTDB taxonomy): Bacteria > Myxococcota_A > Polyangia > Polyangiales > Polyangiaceae > CAWHDJ01. The sequence goes on from CAWHDJ010000023.1 coordinate 530,260, forward strand.
AGGTGCACGCGGCGTGGCTGTTCGAGCGGCTCGGCCTGCCCTTCACCGGCAGCCCTTACCACGCGCTGCGTCACTGCCTCCACAAGGTGGAGGCCACGCAGATCCTGGCGCGCGCCGGCGTGCGCGTGCCCCACACCGTACGCGTCGACAGCCCGGACCGCCTCCCCAAGGTCGCGTTCCCCGTCATCGTCAAGCCGGAGCGGGAGGATGGGTCCACCGGCATCGCGAGCGACTCGGTCGTGTACGAGGCGCGCAGCCTGCGCGATCGCGTCGCCGAGCTCGTCGAGACGCTGCGGCAGCCCGTGGTCGTGCAGCGCTACATCCACGGGCGCGAGCTCGCCGTCGCCCTCCTGGGCTGGCCGGTCCCGAGCGCGCTCCCGCCGGGGGAGATCTCCTTCGGCGGCTTGCCGCAGGGCCACCCGCACATCCTGACCTTCGCCTCGAAGTGGCACCCCGAGTCGATCGACTGCACCGGCACCCCGGCCGTGCCCGCGGTGCTCCGCCCGCCCGAGCTCCGGCGCATCGCGGCCGTCGGGCGGCGCGCCTTCGAGGTGCTCGGCCTCCGCGACTACGGCCGCGTCGACGTGCGCCTCGACGAGCGGGGCGTGCCCTACGTCATCGACGTCAACCCCAACTGCGATCTCTCCGAGGGCGGCGGCTTCGCGCTCGCCGCCGCGCGCGCGGGGCTCTCGTACGCCGAGAGCATCTGGGAGATCCTCCGCGGCGCGCTCCGCCGACGGGCCGACGAGGCCGAGCTCTTCGCCTCTGCCGGGCGCTGGCCGCGCGCCTCGCTCCGGCGGCTCAGGAGGCACGCCGTGCCGCCCTCCGTGAGCGAAGGCGAAGCCGCCCTCGCCATGCCCGAGGCGTCGTGATCCGCCAGCGCGGCCTCGAGCCGCAGGACCGCCCGCGCATCGCCGCGTTGCTGGAGTCGCTCACCGCGTTCACCGCGGACGAGCGCGCGGTCGCCCTCGAGCTCGTCGACCACCGCCTCGCGCACCCCACCTCGGACGACTACCGCTTCGTCCTCAGCGTGGCGACGCCGGGCGCCGGCGGCGCCGAGGAGCTCGCCGGGTACCTCTGCTACGGCCGCACGCCGATGACGCGCTCGACGTACGATCTCTACTGGATCGGTCACCTCCCCGGCGTACGCGCGCTCGGGCGTGGCGCGTGGGCTCGTGGTGCGCCTGGAGAGCGAGATCGCCCGCGAGGGCGGCGGGCTCATCCGCGTGGAGACGGGGAGCCGCGAGGGGCACGGCGCGGCCGTCCACTTCTACGACGCGGTGGGCTTCTCCCGCACCGCCGACCATCCCCGACTTCTACGCGCCCGGCGACGACCTCATCATCTTCACGAGGCGCGTCGGCGCCACCGCCGAAGCGGACGCGGGGGGCGGCGACGAGGCCGCGCTCTACGACGCGGCCTTCGGCTACCGCGACTTCGCCGCCGAGCGTGACTTTCTCCTCGCCTGCGCGCGCCGCTTCGGTGGGCGCGACGTCCGCCGCGTGCTCGCGTACGCGTCGGGCACGGGGCGCCACCTCCGGGCCTTCGCCGACGCCGGGATCGCCGGCGTCGGCACCGACCCCTCCGCGGCGATGATCGCCTACGCCCAGCGCATCGCAGGCGCGCGCAGCGGGCCCGAGGTGCGCTTCGTCCGCGCGGCCCTGGACGAGCGCCCGTCCGCCGATCCTCCCATGATCCCGGCGGACCTCTCGTTCGTCATGCTCTCCTCCATCCACCTCCTCACCGCGCCCGCCGCGATGGAGGCGCACCTGCGCGTCGCGGCGGCGCTCTTGGAGCCCGGAGGCCTGCACGTCATCGAGGCGACGCACCCGGCCGACCTCTCCCCTTCGGGCGTGAGCCACACCGAGTGGACCGAGGTGCGCGGCGACACCACCATCGACGCGCGCTTCCGCATGCGCCTCGACCGGATGGGCGCGGACCGCGTCGTGCCCGTCACGCTCGAGGTCCGCACCACCGGGAAGAAGGGCGCCGTGGAGGACGGGGCCGCCGGCTCGCGCGCACGCTCCCCGCGGCTCCGGCAGGAGGATCGCTGGTTCATCCCGGACCTCGCCGGCTGGCGCGCCATCGTCGAGCGCGTGCCCGAGCTCCGCCTCGTGGCCACGCTGGGGGACTTCAACGTCGGCGTCTCCTTCGAGCACGCGGCGGCGTGGCGCCTGATCCTGGTGCTGCGAAAGGTCGCCTGAGGCGCCTCCCGCGCTCGCCCATCACCGCGCGCTCTCCGCCGCGCGCGCCTCGGACAGCGCGCGATCGAACGCGGCGGCGACCTCCGCCGAGGCGGCGACGCGGCGCGCCCACACCCGCTGGAGCCGCTCCAATTCCCCCTGGGCGAGGCCGAGCTCCCGGAGCACCGGCTCCGCGTCGCCGTGCTCGACCCGCACGAGGAGGCGCGCGTAGTCCGCCACGCCGAGCGGCCCCCGCAGCTTCTCCAGCGCTGCCACGTACGAATCGTCGAACAGGTCGGCGGTCGCGTGCCCCCCCGTCTCGGCCTCGCGCGCGATGGCCTTCTTCCAGTGCTGCTCGACCATCGCCCACGCCGGCTCGGTGAGCAGGTGCGTGCGCAGCACGGCGGCCCGGTCGGCTCCCTGGAGCGCGAGCGCGGCGGCAATCTCGGCGCAGCGCTGCGCCGTCAGGTCCTTGCGGAGCGCCGGCCCCGGCCCGCGCGCCGGGCTCGGGCGCGGCACCGGCGAGGGAACAGCCGAGCCGAGCGAGGGCCGACCGAGCGGCGAGCCCATGGCCATCATCGGGCGGGTGCCCGCGGGGCGGCTCGAAGGTGGCTCGGCCCCGACGGGCGGCGGCGCGCCCTTGGGCGCCGGGACGACGACGGGCGCGCGCTTGCTCCTCGGCGGTGGACGCGACAGCTCGGGGAGCGCCTGGGTGCGCTCGTCCTCGCCGCCCTGCACGAGCGCCTCTTCACGGGCGAGAGGCCCCGGATGGGTGGGCACGTCGCTCAGGTCGATCGGATCCGTGGGCGCGTCGTCCACCTCCGCGCGCACGGGCTTTCCCGTGGGTACGGGGACGCTGGGTGGAAGCGCGGCGGCGCCCTCCGGCGCGGGCTGGCCCTTCACCGCGTCGTACCGCACGGCGAGCGGGTCGGGCGGCGGGCTCTCGTCGGGATCTCCCTCGAGCGTCAGGCCGTCGGCGCGCAGGCGGAGCGTGGGCGCGTTCCGCTCCCCGAGCCGCTTCGAGACCTGCTCCCAGCGGAGCTTCTTGCCCTGCAGATCGGCGGTGACCACGAGCTGGCCGATCTCCTCGGCGCGGCTCCCCACGTCGGTGAGGCCGCGCCACGTCACCACGGCCACGCCCCGATCGGTGTCGATCCAGAGCGTGTCGGCGCGGAGGATGATCTCCTCTACGCGCGCCCGGGGCACGTCGGGCGGCGGGACGCGGAAGACCTGAGGGCGGATGGGGGGGAGCCGCGTCTCGAGCCGAGCGTGGCTCGGGTGGAGGTTCTCGAGCACGACGGGCGTGCCGGGGCGGAGCAGGTCGATCTGCTGATCGGACGGCGCGGCGTTGAAGAAGGCGAAGTCGACGCGCGGCGCGGGACCCACGGGCGGCGCCAGGCTGCGCGGATCGCGGGCGATGCCGTAGGCCCAGAGCGTGGCCGCCTCGTCCAGCAGGCGGCGCCGCGCGCGCCACGTCGGCGCCACCGGCCCGAAGCAAGGCACCCCCTCGCCCCCCTCGACGTCCTCGAGGTTGGGGAGCGCAGGCACCCCCGGCGCCGCCATCGCAGAGAGCGCGTGCTCGTCCATGCCGATGGGGTTGTCGGCGCTCAGCGCGGCGCGCTCGTAGCGCAGCGGCAGCTTCTGGAAAGGCGCGGGCGGGCCGGCCTGGAGGCGCCCACCGCCGACGACGACCCACGCGCGATCGCCGGTGACGCGCACCGCCTTCACCCGGTCGCCCACGCCGAGCCGCGCGACCAGCGAGGTCGCCGGCGCCCCCTCCGGCGCGTACGCGTGACCCACGAGCATCACGTCGACGCGCCGCTTCGACGGCGCGAAATCGCCGGGCGAGTGCAGGCTGGCGAGCCCGTTGTCGTCCCAGTGCCGCTCGTCCCCGAGCGGATCCTGCGCGGGCGCGACGACCGCCTCGCCCGGCGCGAGGGTGAAGGTCGCCTTGACGATCACCGTGAGCGAGAGCTGCCCGGGCTGCGCCTCCCAGACCAGGGCGCCCGCGGGGAACGGCGCGAGCGTGACGACGTTGATCCCGCTCACCGCGACTCGTACACGCGCAGGGAGGGCAGCTCGAGCCCGGTGAGGAAGCCCCCCTTCCCGCACCCGGTATCGAGGCCGATCGTGCAGGGCCCCGCCCAGATGTCGGTCGGATCCTCGGGTGTGTAAGACGAGAGCTCGGGCGGGAGCAGCTCGGTCGCGGTGTGGCCGAAGACGACGAGCTTCCCCTTGTAGTTGCGGAAGAAGGCCTCGTCCCGGCACCAGAGCAGGGCGGTGGGCGTCTTCACCTGCGCGGGATGGGTGAAGCCGTCGTCGTCGTGGGGGAGGCCGGCGTGCACGTAGATCGCGTGCTCGTCCTCGTAGTAGTGGGGCAGCGATCGCATCCACTCAACGACGTCCGGAGGGAAGAAGGTGCCGTGGAGGATCGCGGGCACCTCCTCGCTCCGGATCGGCTCGCCGTCGTCCGGCGCCGCGTGGCCCAGGAAGGAGCGGAGCGTCGCCAGGCAGCCGTTCGTGACCGGGAGCGAGAACTCGGGCCAGCCCCGGTCGATGACGCGGAGCCACGCGTCCTCGTGGTTGCCGCGCAGCGCGACGATCTTGGCCGGCGTCTGGGCGTGCAGCCCACGCACGTAGGCGATGACCTCCTTCGACTTCGGCCCGCGGTCGACGTAATCGCCGACGAGGACGATGGTGTCGTTCGCGTCGAGCTCGGGGAAGCACCCGAGGAGGTGGTAGAGCGAGTCGACGTCTCCGTGGATGTCCCCGATGGCGAACGTGCGTCCGGACATGCCGCGCGAGGATAACACGAGCCCGAGACCCCGGGCTGACGCGTCAGCGACGCGAGCGACGCGTCAGCGACGCGTCCAATCCTCCCTCTGCCCCGCCGGCGACTAGTGGTGCCCTGCGTGGGCCTCGGCCTCGGCCTCCTCGGCCTTCTCGCTCAGCGCCGGGTCGGGGCTCACCATCGCCTCGGCGGCGCCCATGGCGACCTCGATCTCTTCGTAGATCTCCTCGGACTTGAGCCGCTCGTCCTCCCGCTCGGCGACCCAGGAGAAGCCGCGGCCCTGCCTCGACTCCGGGTGCCACACGACGCGCAGAGACCAGCCGCCGATCTCGGCGTGGTACTGGCCGTCCTCATGCCTCTGCCAAGCGGAGATCGTGGGGTGCCTCATGTCTGACATGGGCGAGAGCCGTAGCAGCGCCGCGCGCGGCGAACAACGGGCAACGCCCGCGGCGGGGCCCGGCGGCGTCAGGCGAGGTCGAACACGATCAGCTCGGACGCCTCCTGGGCGACGATCGCCAGCTCGCGCTCGTCGCTGACCGCCGCGCCGTCGCCCTCGGCGAGCCGCTCTCCCCCGAGCTCGATCGCGCCGCGGACGACCTGCACCCAGGCGTGGCGCCCCGGGGCGACGGCGTGGCGAACGGTGGCGCCTGCCTCGAGCAGCCCCGCGAGCATCTCGACGTCCTGGTGCACCGTGAGCGACCCGTCGCGCCCGTCGCGGGACGCGACCAGGCGGAGCCGGTTCGCCCGCTCCTCGCCGGGGAAGCGCTTCTCCTCGTAGCTCGGCGGCAGCCCGGCCTTCTCGGGCAGGATCCAGAATCTGGAGGAAGTGGACGGCCTCCGCCTGGGAGGGGTTCATCTCGCTGTGGCGCACGCCCGTGCCGGCGCTCATCCGCTGGACGTCCCCGGGCCGGATCACGGAGCCCGTCCCCGTGCTGTCGCGGTGCGCGAGCGCGCCCTCGATGACGTACGAGACGATCTCCATGTCCCGGTGGCCGTGCGTGCCGAAGCCCTGACCCGGCGCCACCCTGTCCTCGTTGATCACGCGCAGGGCGCGGAAGCCCATGTGCTTCGGGTCGTGGTAGTCGCTGAACGAGAACGTGTGACGGCTGTCGAGCCAGCCAAGCCGAGCGCTGCCGCGCTCGTCGGAGGGGCGGACGGTGATCATGGGGGACACCTCGTAGCGGCACGATTCAGCCACGAGCGCGGCGCGCGCCAAGCGCGCCAAGCGGTGGCGCCGGCGGGAGCCTCAGGCGGCCCGCGGCACAGCCTGTTCGCGCGACTCCTGCAGGATCCGCTGCACGGCGTCGACGTCCGTGACGCGGTGCAGGACGGGCTGTAGCCCCTGGCCTCGCGCTTCGCCGAACGCCCCGCTCGCGGCGACGGCGCGCGCCCGCGGGCCGTCGAGCACCAGGAAGATGTCGTGCAGCCCGCCCTCGGCCGGGGCGTCGATGACGTCGACGATGCGGGAGCGATCGAGGTGCAGCTCGTCGTCCCCGCGCTGGATGAGGACGCGGCAGTCCGTGATGAGGTAGCGGGTGCGCGCCGCGAGGCGGGCCGGCCGGATCACCACGGTGTAGAGCACGCCGAGGCACGATGAGGTGAGGAGCACGATGACGAGGGACAGGCAGACGACGAAGGCCACGAACGGGGGCGTGCCCGGCGCGGCGCCCCCGGCGGCCAGGAGGCGAAGCGCGTGGACGCCGTGCGCCGAGACCAGCTTCGCCGCCCAGCCGAGGCCCAGGGCGATCGCGATGGACGCGACGCTCCGCCCGTCCATCGGCACCCAGTTCCGCCACGAGAGCACCGGGTGGGCCGCCCAGAGGACGCGCTCGCCCTCGTCGAGGCGCTGGGCGAGCAGGCGGTGACCGTCGCCCGCGGGGGCGGTGGAGGGGTACGCCGCGCATGATGGCCCAGACGCGGTCGGGCGCGACCAGCCCGTGCAAGACGATGGTGAGCCGCCGGCGGAGCGCGCCGGTGGGCACGGCGCGGACCAGCTCCAGGTCGCCGATGCCGGGGACGACGCGGATTCCAGTAGGATGCGGGCGTAGCTGATCGACTTGATCTCGATCGAGCGGCGGAAGCGCCCGCGGCGCATGATCACGTGGCGATCGGTGACCAGGAACTCGAGCTCGCTGCGCCACCAGCGCGGGCCGAAGGCGAACGCGACGGCGAGCGTCGCCATCCACGCTGCGAATGCGAGCAGCCCCCCCGGGCGCACCCCCAGCGCGGTGGCCATCGCCACCTCCGCCGCCGTGGAGATCGCGGAGGCGGCCGCGCAGACCAGCGCGGCGACGCGGTAGAGCGTAGGGGTGGAGACCTCCTTCGGTCGTCCCGACCAGAGGACCGGCTCACCGAAGAGCGAGTCGCGTCTCACCAGGAAAGCCTCCTCCGCTTAGACGAAGCCGGGCCTTTCAACTTTGGCCCTTCGGAGGGGCCCCGTAAAGGGGACGGCGAGAAAAAGCAGATCCGGACGCGCCCCCGGCACCCCGGCGCACCCGGGCACCCCGGCGCACTCCGGCTCAGAGGTCCGGCGCAGGATGGTGCGCCATAAAGGCCTGCAGGAGGAGGCGCGCCTCGTCGAGGGACTTGCCGTGCAGCCCATCCACGAGGCGCTTAAAGGCGACGGCCTCGGGGTGCTGCCCAGCTCGCGCACGTCCCGGCGCTTGAGGAACTCCGCCCGCTCGCGCGCGCATTGCAAGAAGCGCACGCGCGCCAGCTTCACCCACTTGTCGTCCGCGGCGGCGAAGTCGACGTACCGGGCCCACGACCACAGGGCGGCGGCGTACGCGCGCGCGCGCACCGACGTGTCGACGTCCGCCTTGCGCGCCACCTGCCAGTGCCCGAGCGCCTCGTACCAGTGGCGGTCGTAGTCGGGGAGGTAGAACCAGCCGGGGCCGTTGATGCGCTTGTCCCCGGGATCGTACACCCGCGCGAGCCGCACGGATTCGAGCCCGGCGTCGAGGTCGTCCGCGCGGTCCAGCCCGACCGCGAGGCCCCAGAGCGTGGTCGCCCCGCTGCCGAACATCAGATAGTCGTTCGAGAGGAGCGCGAGCGCGGCGCGGTAGCCCGCGACGGCGGTGGTGGCGTCGCCGAGGAGCATGTACGCCTCGGCGCGATTGGCGATGAGGCGCGACCGCTCGCCGGCGAGCGGCTGCACCGCGAGCGCCTCGCCGTACGCCTTGATCTCGTCCTGGACGCGCCCCATGTGCGCGTACGCCACCGCGAGATCGGCGAAGACCTGGGCGCGCAGGGGCGCCGGCGGGTCGGCCCGCGCGATGCCTTCGAGCGTGGCGATCTCCCGCGTGTTCTGATCGCGGAGCGAGTACACCTCGGCCAGGCGGTAGCGCAGGTAGAGGTCGCGCGAGGTCTCCGCGCCCGCCCGCACGAGGACGCTCGGACGCGAGCATCAGGTAGTTGTCGCCGAGCACGTCGGTCTCGACCTGCTGGGGCCGGCCGCGGGCCCCCTGGACCTGCTCGTACTTGAGGATGTAGCTCTCCGCCTCGGCGACCAGGTCGCGCGGCCGCGCCAGATCGGGCCGCCGCGCGCGCCCCCACACCGTCTCGACCCTGGCCACCCCGGGCTCCGCCTGCGCTCCCTGCGCGAGCAGCGCGATCGCCGCGGCGGCCGCGACGCCGGCTGCCGCCCGAAGCACGCGGCGAGCCCGGACGCTCTTCATCGCGGCCTCGGCCTCGGGGCCACCTTCGCTCGCGCGCCGCCCCCCCTCCGCAGCAGCTCGAGCCGCGCCCGCGCGGCGCCGGCCCAGGGGCCCTTTCCCCCGGGCCCGGCCAGGTAGGCCTCCCACGCCTTCTGGGCCGCCGCGCGATCGCTGCCCTCGGCGGAGAGCGCCTCGAGCGCCGCCCGGTCCTCGGGCGCGACCAGGTAGCTCAGCGGGCCGCTGCGCAGCTTCGCCCCTGTCCTGTCGGCCTCGATCAGCGCGGCGTCCGCCTCTTCGCGCGTGCCGGCGCGGTCGAGCGTGAGCGCGAGCGAGAGGAGCACGTCGCCTGCGAGCTGCGTGGGGGGGCGCTGCCTCGCTTCGCGCAGGTAGGCGATCGCCTCGTCCAGCCTGGGCTTGGGCGCTGCCTTGGGCCTGGCCAGCTCGCCCGGCCTCGCGAGCGCGCCGGCGGCGCCCTCCTCCGTCATCGAGAGGTGCGCCGCCTCGAGCAGCACCGAGACCCGCCGGTCCCCGCTGGCGAGCAGATCGATGCGGGGCACCAGCGCCCGGTAGACGCCGAGCGCCTCGTCGCGCTTGCCGGTCTTCACGAGGACCCGCGCCAGATCGTGCATCGTCGCCGGCTCCTCGACGCTCCGGGGGTCGAGGGCGCGCGCCTTCTCGAACGCGCGCGCCGCCTCGTCGACCGAGCCCAGCGCGAGCGCCGCCCGCGCCACGACGACGGCGGGGGCCGCGCGCCCGGGGAGGGCGAGGTCGGCCTCCTCCGCGGCTTTCTTCGCCTCCGCCGGGAGGGTCGGGAGCGCCGCCTGCGCCTTCGCCATCAGGTCGCAGTACTGCTGGAGCGTGGGCACGCGCGCCAGCTCCCAGATGCTCGGCCCCTTGGCGAGCGCCCGCCGGGATCCCGAGCTGCACTCCGGCGGCCGACCAGACGCAGCCGCCGCCGCCGAGAGCCCGGCTCCATGCCCGAGCCCAGCAGGAACGGGCGCAATCGGCAGCAGCGCAGCGAAGACGAAGGACAGGCCAGGCGGCACGCCCGGAGCATACCAAGACCAGGCGGCCGGCGCCCGCGCCCGGGGAACCGGCCCTCGCTTTGGTGGGCGAGCCTGCGCTCAGTTGGGCGAGGACCCGCTCAGATGGACGAGGACTCGCTCAGATGGACGAGGGCCCGCTCAGATGGACGAGGACTCGCCCAGATGGACGAGGGCCCGCTCAGATGGACGAGCACCCGCTCAGATGGACGGGGACCCGCTCAGATGGACGAGCACCCGCTCAGATGGACGAGCACCCGCTCAGATGGACGAGCACCCGCTCAGATGGACGAGCACCCGCTCAGATGGACGAGCACCCGCTCAGATGGACGGGGACCCGCTCAGATGGACGGGGACCCGCTCCGATGGGCGAGGGCCCGCTCAGATGGGCGAGGACCCGCCTTCATGGACACGTGCGCGCTTTCATGGACACGTGTGCGCTTTCATGGACGCCGCCCCGCTTTCCAGAGCGAGGCTGCGCTTTGATGAACGGGGCCCCGTTTTCATGGATTGCCGCTCGCCTGCCGTGTCGGCCCCGTCCCCACGCCAAATTCCAGGCCAAGCCACCGGGGGACCGGATTACAGTCGGCGCAGTCCCAAATGCACCACACCCGCTCCGCACTGCCCCGCTCGGCCGCCGTTTTCCTCGTCCTCGCCGCCGCCATCACGGCCTGCGACAACAAGCCCAAGGGCAAGGCGGGTACCGCCGGTACAGCGAAAGCGGAACACGAGGCGCCGGCGCCCACGGGGAGCGCCGTGGTGAAGGGGGTCGTGAAGTTCGAGGGCGCCGTGCCGGCGCCGGTGCCCTGGGGCGGAGCGAGCACGGAGTGCAAGTCGTTCCACGGCGACACCATCCAGCTCGTGAAGGTCGCGGACGGGAAGCTCGAGGACGTCTTCGTCTACGTCAAGGCGGGGCTGCCCAAGGGCTCCTACCCGACGCCGGCCGAGCCGGTGACGTTCACCCAGAAGGGGTGCGAGTTCTCGCCGCGCGTATTCGGGATCATGGCCGACCAGCCGCTCGCCATCGGCAACGACGACCGGCTGATGCACAACGTGAAGTCGCCGGAGTTCAACCAGGCCTTCCCGTTCGGCGCCAGGAAGACGATGAAGCTCGGCGACCCGGCGGTGATGGCGACGATCAAGTGCGACGTCCACCCGTGGATGCGCGCCTACGCGGGCGTGATGGAGAACCCCTACTTCGCCGTGACGAAGGCGGACGGCGCGTTCGAGATCAAGGGGCTCGTCCCGGGGGAGTACACGCTCGGGGCGTGGCAGGAGAAGCTCGGGACGCAGGAGGTGAAGGTGAAGGCGCCCGGCTCCGTCGAGATCACGTTCACCGCGAAGTGATCGCCCGGAGGCTCTCGCCCGCGGCGTCGACCGTCGCGGCGATGTCGGCCTCGGTGTGCGCGCCGCTCAGGAACGCGGCCTCGAACTGCGACGGGGGCCAGTAGACGCCGCGCTCGAGGAGGCCACGGTGCCAGGTGGCGAAGCGGGCGGTGTCGCAAGGGGCGGCGTCGGCCCAGGACCGTACGGGGCCTTCTCGGAAGAAGAGGGTGATCATCGAACCGACGCGCTGCACCGTCGCAGGGACGCCCGCCGAGGCGGCGGCGGCACGGAGGCCCTCCTCGAGCTGAGCGCCGAGGCGCTCGAGCTTGGCGTACAGCTCGGGGACGAGGTGGGCGATGGTCGCGAGGCCCGCGGCGACGGCGATCGGGTTCCCGCTCAGGGTGCCGGCCTGGTAGACGGGGCCGAGGGGCGCGATGGTGCTCATGATGTCGTCGCGCCCGCCGTAGGCCGCGAGCGGCATGCCGCCGCCGATGACCTTGCCCAGCGTCGTCATGTCGGGGACGAGGCCGAAGCGCTCCTGCGCGCCGCCGCGCGCGAGGCGGCAGCCGGTCATCACCTCGTCGAAGATCGAGACGGCGCCGTGCCTGGTGCACAGCGAGATGATCTCGGCGAGGAAACCGTCCTCGGGCGGGACGCAGCCCATGTTGCCGACGACGGGCTCGACGATGACGGCCGCGATCTCCTTGCCGCGATCGGCGAAGAGCGCGCGCAGCGCGGCCACGTCGTTGAAGGGGAGCGTGAGCGTGGTGCGGGCGGTGCCCTCGGGCACGCCGCCGGAGTCGGGCACGCCGAAGGTGGCGAGGCCGCTGCCGGCCTTGACCAGGAGGTGGTCGGCGTGGCCGTGGTAGCAGCCCTCGAACTTCACGACGAAGTCGCGCTTGGTGAACCCGCGGGCGACGCGGATCGCGCTCATCGTCGCCTCGGTGCCGCTCGAGACGGCGCGGAGCTTGGCGATGCTCGGGTAGAGGCCGCGCACGGTCTCGGCGAAGCGGACTTCGCCCTCCGTCGGCGCGCCGAACGAGAGGCCACGCGTCGCCGCGTCCTGCACCGCGCGGACGACGTCGGGGTGCGCGTGGCCGAGGATGGCGGGGCCCCAGGAGCCGACGTAATCGACGTAGGCGCGGCCGTCCTGCCCGTGGATGCGCGCGCCTTCGGCGCGGGCGATGAAGACGGGCTCGCCGCCGACGGCGCGGAAGGCGCGGACGGGGCTGTTGACGCCGCCGGGGATGACGGCGCGGGCGCGCTCGAAGAGGGCTCGGGAGGAGGGGTCGCTCATGGCAACCCCCGTATAGCAGGCCTGGGGGAAGGTGCGCGTCAGGCCTTGGCGGCCTGGATGCCCTTCACCAGCTCGGGGACGGCGTTGAAGAGGTCGGCCACGAGGCCGTAGTCGGCGACCTGGAAGATGGGGGCGTCGCCGTCCTTGTTGATGGCGACGATGACCTTGGAGCCCTTCATCCCGGCGAGGTGCTGGATGGCGCCGGAGATGCCGATCGCGAAGTAGAGCGAGGGCGCGACGACCTTGCCCGTCTGCCCGACCTGGTAGTCGCTCGGCGCGTAGCCCGCGTCGCAGGCGGCGCGGCTCGCGCCCATCGCGGCGCCGAGCGTGTCGGCGAGCGGGGCGAGGACCTCGTTGAAGCGCTCCTTGAGCGCGCGGCCGCCGGAGACGACGACGCGCGCCTCGGTGAGCTCGGGCCGCTCGTTCTTCACCTGGTCGAAGGAGACGAACTCGACGCGGGCCGCCGAGGCCTCGGGCGCGGAGACGGCGACCTTCTCCACCGGGGAGGCGGAGCCGGCGGGCTCGGCCGCGGAGAACGCGCTCTGGCGGACGCTGACGACCTGGATGGCCGTCGTGATCTTGCAGATGCCGTACGCGTTGCCGGCGAACATCGGGCGCTTGTAGGTGAGCGCGCCGCCGTCGGCGATCACGTCGCTGATGTCGGTCGCGTAGCCGGCGCCGAGGCGGGCGGCGACGCGGGGGAGGAGATCCTTCCCGTACGCGCTCGCGGTGCCGACCACGACGGCGAAGCCCTTGCCCACGTCGGCGACCGTGGGCGCGTAGCGCTCGGCCACGTAGTGCGCGAGCGAGGCGTCGTCGGCGAGCAGCACCTTCGCCGCCCCGAGGCTCGCCGCCTCTTCGGCTGCGCCTGCGGCGCCGCCGCCGATCACCAGGATCGAATAGCTCCCCCCGAGCGCCGCGGCGGCCCGCCGCGCGAACGTCACCGCCGAGTGCGTCGGCTTCTTCAGCTTGCCCTCGGCGACCTCTGCCACCACGAGAACGTCGGCCATCGTCGTCTTCCTCTGCTTCTCTTGGGGGGTTTCTTAGAGAACCTTGGCTTCGGTCTGGAGGCGGTTCACGAGATCCGCGACGTCCTTGACCTTGATGCCGGCCTTGCGCGCGGGCGGCGCCTCGAACTTGAGGTACTGCACCTTGAGCGCCTGGTCCGCGGCGAGATCGGCGAGCTTCACCTCGACCAGCGGCTTCTTCTTCGCGGCCATGATCGCGGGCAGGGCCGCGAAGCGGACGCCGTCGTTGTACTTGAAGGTGGGCGCCGTCTTGAGCGAGTAGACGCTGGTCGGCGCGACGATGCGCAGGTCGACCGTGACGACGGCGGGGAGCTTGACGCGGAGGCTGAGCACGCCGCCGTCGACCTCGCGCCCGACCAGGAGGGCGCCCTGCTCCTCCTTGATGGTCGCGGCGAACGTGGCCATCGGCCAGTCGAGCAGCTCCGCGAGGATCTGGCCGACCTGGTTGGAGTCGCCGTCGACCGCCTGCTTGCCCATCACGACGACGTCCGGCTTCTCCTTCTCGACCAGCGCCTTGAGGGCGCGGGCGACAGAGGTCGCCGTCGAGCTTGTCGTCGGTGGCGTCGATGCGGATCGCCCGGTCGGCGCCGGTCGCGAGCGCGGCGCGGAGCGACTGCTCCGTCTCCTTCGGCCCGAAGGTGACGACGACGACCTCGCCGGCGCGCACCTTGGGGGCCTTGCCGTCCTCGGTGAGCCGGAGAGCAGCCTCGAGGGCGTACTCGTCGAAGGGGTTCGGCTTCCACTCGAGACCGGCGGTCTCGATCTTCTCGCCGGAGGGGGGATCTTGACCTTGTTGGCGTTGTCCGGATCGGCGACGCGCTTCAGCGGGACGAGGATCTTCACGGTGGTGAGCGCTCCTATCGAGGCGTGGCTAATGGCAGGCTTGCCGGTTTGCGTCAAGACGACCGTAACGGCCTGTGTTCCCTCGGTTTCCTTGGCTTTCCCCGGCGCGCCGTCTTTGTGGCCGCGCCGTGCTAGCGTTCCGACCGTGCCGACCACGTCCGACTTCCTCGTCATCGGGAGCGGGATCGCGGGCCTCACCTTCGCGCTCGACGCGGCGGACCGGGGCACCGTGACGCTCATCACCAAGCGGACACGGGACGAGGCGAACACTCGCTACGCGCAGGGGGGCATCGCCGCGGTCATGTCCGAGGGCGACTCGCCCGAGGCCCACGTGAAGGACACGCTCGTGGCCGGCGCGGGTCTCTGCCACGAGGTCGTCGCCGAGATCTGCGCGCGCGAGGGGCCCGACCGGGTGCGGGAGCTGGTCGAGCGCGGGGCGCGCTTCGATCAGGAGGGCGGGCGCGTGCACCTGACGCGCGAGGGCGGGCACTCCGCGCGCCGGGTGGTGCACACGGCGGACGCCACGGGCGCCGAGGTCGAGCGGGCGCTGGTGGAGCGGGCGAGCCAGCACCCCAACATCCGCATCGTCGAGCACCAGACGTCGATCGATCTCATCATCCTCTCCCGCTTCGGCGGGCCGGACCTCTGCGCCGGCGCGTACGTGCTCGACGAGTCCGCCGGCGCGGGCGGATCGCGGGACGGCAAGAGCCACGTGGTCGAGACCTACCTGGCGCGCGCGACCGTGCTGGCCACGGGCGGGGCGGGCAAGGTCTACCTCTACACGACGAACCCCGACGTCGCGACGGGCGACGGGGTCGCGATGGCGTACCGGGCGGGGGCCGAGATCGCCAACATGGAGTTCTACCAGTTCCACCCCACGTGCCTGTACCACCCGGACGCGCCGCGCTTCCTCATCAGCGAGGCGCTCCGGGGCGAGGGCGCGATCCTGCGGCTCGGGGACGGGACGGCGTTCATGGAGCACCACGACGCGCGCAAGGAGCTCGCGCCCCGCGACGTCGTGGCCCGCGCCATCGACTTCGAGCTGAAGAAGACGGGCTCGGAGTGCGTGTACCTCGACATCACGCACAAGCCGGCGGCCTTCATCCGCGAGCACTTCCCCACGATCCACGCCGAGTGCCTCAAGTTCGGCATCGACATCACCGCGCAGCCGATCCCCGTCGTGCCGGCGGCCCACTTCATGTGCGGCGGCATCAGCACCGACCTGCACGGCCGCACGAGCATCCCCGGCCTCTGGGCCATCGGGGAGTGTGCGTGCACCGGCCTGCACGGCGCGAACCGCCTGGCGTCGAACTCGCTGCTCGAGGGCATGGTCTTCGGCCACCGCGCAGCCCTCCGCCTCGGCGCGCAGATCGAGGAGCTGCGCCGGAGCCCGTTCCCGGACGTGCCGGCCTGGCAGGTGGGCAACGCCGTCCCGAGCGACGAGGAGGTCGTGGTGGCCCACAACTGGGACGAGCTCCGCCGGACGATGTGGAACTACGTCGGCATCGTCCGGTCCGACGCGCGCCTGCGCCGGGCCGCCCGCCGGATCTCCCTCTTGCAGGAGGAGATCCGCGAGTATTACTGGAAGCACCTGGTCACGCGCGACCTGCTCGAGCTCCGCAACATCGCCACGGTCGCCGAGCTCATCGTGAGCTGCGCCGCGTCCCGCCACGAGAGCCGCGGGCTGCACTCCATGCTCGACTACCCCGAGACCGACCCGCGCCTCGCCGTCGACACGGTCGTCAAGCGAGGCGTCGCCCCCCACCTCCGAGACCGATGAGCAAACCGCCGACCTCCGAGCCGCCCGAATCGCTCTCACCACACGGCGGGCGGCCGATGACGGCGCTCACGGCCACGGGCTGGGCGCTGGGGATCACGTACGCGTTCTTCGTCCTCGCCGTCGCGCTCGCGAAGGCGAGGCCCGGCTCCGAGAACGACGTCGTGAGCGGGCTCCTGTGCCAGGCGATCGCCTACCTGACCGGGCTCTTCGTCATCCTGCGCGTCCACGCGCCGGACACCGGCATCCGCGACTTCGTCGGCCTGCGGCCGACGCACGTGCTCTTCTACCCGCTCGCGATCCTGCTCGGCGTCTCGCTCGTGATCCCCGCGAACGCGCTCTACGACGTGGTGGAGCGGTGGAGCGGCCACAAGGTGGACGACCACCTCGCGGAGATCTTCCACGCCGCCGGGCCGGGGCGGCAGGCGCTCATCGCGCTCGTGGTCATCCTCTTCGGCCCCATGCTCGAGGAGGTGCTGTTCCGCGGCGCGCTCTTCCGCCCGATGCTGAAGGTGCACCCGCCGTCGATGGTGATCGTGGTGACCGCGACGCTCTTCGCCATCGCGCACCCGGCGTGGCAGCTCTACCTGCCCATCGGCGTGGTCGGGCTCGCGCTCGGCGTCCTGCGCCGGGAGAGCGGCTCGCTGGCGCCCGGCGTCGTGCTCCACGCCACCTTCAACGCCGTCTCGTTCTACTCCATGGCCGCCCGCTGGGACTGGACCCCGCCCGCCTGGACGGTGCCCGCGAGCTGCGTCGTCGGGCTCGCGCTGCTCGCGGCCATCCGCCGGCTCGGCGACCGCTCGATCGAGGCGGCGATCGCGCAGGAGTTCGACCGCCAGTGAGCCCCGACGAGGCGCCCGTCTCGTCGCGCCCCGCCCACCCGGGCCCGCCGGTGTGCGCGCTCTCGCTCCCCGGCGGGGGGCTGACCGGCGCGCTCTACCAGATCGGCGCGCTCGCGGCGCTCGAGGACGGCGTGCGCGTCCGGGGCGAGGAGGGGGCGGCGCCGGGCTGCCACCGCTACGCGGCGTACATCGGCAGCTCCAGCGGCGCCTCGGTGGCCGCCGCGCTCGCGGGGGGCATCGCGGTCGACCGGCTCTACCGCGCGCTCCTCGACCCGGTCGACAACTTCTTCCCGCTCGATCGCGGCCACCTCCTGCGCGTGGACCTCGACGAGTGGCGCCGCGCGCTCACCACCGGCGCGACGGCCATCCGCCACGCGCTCGGCCGCATGGCCGCGCGCGGGGACCGCGCCACGGGCTCGCCCGCGCACCTGTTCCTCTGGGAGCAGATCGATCGCCTCAACGACTCGCTCCCCGCCGGGCTCTTCTCGCTCGATCGCTACGAGCGGCTCCTGGCGCAGGTCTTCCTCCGCCGCGGCATCCCGAACGACTTCCGCGACATGCCCCGCACGCTGCGCATCGCCGCCCACGACCTCGACTCGGGCGAGCGCGTGATGTTCGGCGCCGACCGCCGCGCCCACGTCCCCGTCTCGCTGGCGTGCGCGGCCTCGCTCGCGCTCCCGCTCTTCTTCACGCCCGTGCGCATCGACGGCCGGCACTACCTGGACGGCGGCCTCGGCTCGGTCGCGCACCTCGACGTCGCCGAGGCCCTCGGCGCCTCGCTCGTCGTCGTCGTCAACCCGCTCGTGCCCGTCTCCACCGCGCACGGCGCCGTCCCCACCGGCCACGGCGTGCGCCGCAGCGTGCGCGACAAGGGCCTGCTCTGGGTGTTCAACCAGTCCATGCGCGTCGGCGCGCACGCCCGCCTGCACCAGGAGGTCGCGCGCATGCGGGGCGCGGGCATGCAGGTGCTGGTGCTCGAGCCGGAGCCGACCGATGTCCTGCTCTTCCTCGACAACCCGGTCAACTTCGACGCCCGGCGCGCCATCCTCGAGTACGCCTACCGCACGACGCGCGAGCGCATCGCGGAGTGGGTGGAGCGGCACCGCGCGGTGGTGGAGCGGATGGGGTGGACGGCCGCCTGACCGCGGTCGCGTAGCGGCGATCGGGGCTAGAAGCGCCCGAAGTGCCGGCTGCCCGGCATGTTGACCTTGTTCGGCCCGCCCGGCCCGAGCCTGCTGGTGACGATCTTGAGCGGGTTCAGGAGCAGCGGCGAGAGGACGAGCCGCGCCTTCTCGTCGAGCGGCTGGAGCAGGTCCTGCGCCTGCTTCGTCGCGTCGTCGAGGCGGTCTCCGACGAGTCGCGGATCGAGGTTGGGCCCGCGCGTGTCCTCCTCCTTCTGAAGCTGCCCGCGGAGCAGCTCGAGGTGGGAGAGGTACTTCTCGAGGGGCGAGTCGCCGGTGGCGCTCGGCGGCGGGATGCCGAACTCGGTGGTTCCCTTGAAGGCGCCGGGCACGTTGCTGGTGCGCTCGCCGATCTTCTTCAGATCGATGTCGAAGCGGACGAGGCCCTTCGTCAGGTTCCCGAGCTTCGCGTTGACGCGCCGCTTCGCCTCACGGTTGAGCTCCTCGTTCTCGAGCGCGGCCTTGTTCCGGTCCTTCCACTGCGTGTTGTCCTCGACCGCGCGCAGGATGATGAGGTACGGCCGCGGCGATCGGGCCAGGAGGCCGTAGAGCTCGATGGCCTCCTTCACGTTCGCCGGAGGATCCACGGTGATGTCGCGCAGCCACGCGGTCCACTGCTCCTCGTAGCGGTCGTCGTAGTCCTCGGCGAGGCGCTTGAGGTTGACCGGCACGCGCTCGCCCTTCTCGTCGTTGGTGAGCGGCACCACCCACTCCTCGCGCTCGAGGAGCCCGGCGCCCTCCTTGACGTTGCGGAGGACGCGGTAGTGCCCCTTCTCCGTGTACGGGCCGTCGACCTGCTTGTAGCGCTTCTCCTTCTGGAACTGAGCGCTCTTCACCAGCTTGAGCACCTCCGGCCGATCGGCGAAGAGGTCGGCCAGCGTGATGGGCGGGTACTTCTGGTTGGCGCGCGTGTCCTCGGCGCCCTCGTCGTACTTCTCGTCGATGAGCGAGTTGACGAAGAGCGCGTAGTAGCGCTTCGCCACGGGCACGCCCTGGAGCTTCTTGCGCACCTCGGCGATGAGCTTCTCGTTGGGGGGCAGCGGCTTGACGCGCTGGGTCTTGAGGAGCTTCAGGTAGTAGCGCACGTGGGGGCGCATCTTCTGCCTGAGCTCGAACTCCGGGATGTTGGAGAACTGCTGGTGATTCGGCCCAGATCGCGGTGATGGCGCCGACCTCCGTGCCGTCGTTCTTGGGATCGTCGTCGCCCTTGGGGTCGACGTCGAGGTTCTCCACGTCGCTGAGCATCAGGTACGTGCGGAGGAGCGTGCGATCCGCCAGGTACGTGTCCTCCGTGGCCTTGGCCAGCTTGAGCCGCGCCTCGAGCTTCGTCTTCACCGGCGAGACCATCGCCGTCTGGAGCACCTTGATGTACTCGGAGACCGCGGGGCCGTCGATCGTGTCGCCCTGGTACATCCACTTCCACCACTTGAAGCGGTAGGGCAGGTTCTTGTTCTCGTCGTCGATCGCCTTGAGGCGCTCGAGCATGGGGAGCAGCTTGTCGATCTTCGGCGCGGGGGGGTCGTGGTTGCTCCAGTCGATCGCCTCCGTGGCCTTGGCGAGCTCGAGCGTCTCCGCGAATCATCGTGCGGCTGCTCATGAACGAGCTGACGCTCGGGGCGGCGATGATGATCGCGAGCGCCGCCGCGGCCGCGCTGATGCCGACGCGCATCAGCCGCTGCCTGCGGATCTCGCCCGCCGAGCGGGCCGCGATCAGCCCGTCCGGGAAGACGACGTTCATGAACACGTCGTGGAGGAAGTAGCTCTTCGACTCCACCACCTGCTGCTGTTGCTGCTGCGCCGCCGCCTCCGGCGGGCGGATGCCCATCGCCTGCCCCATGCGCCCGAGGACGCGATCGAGGGGGCGCCCCTCCTGCGTGCCGCTCGTGAAGTAGAAGCCGCGGAAGATGGGCGTGCCCTGGAAGGCGTTGACCGCGAACGTGGCGGCGATCATCTCCGAGAGGTTGCGCTTCACCCCCGCGAACTCGAGGGGGAACTGGTAGATCTTCTCGCGGGCCTCGCGGTTGCGCTCCGTGGCCTGGCGCTTCAGCGCGCGGGCGTGGATCTGCTTGCGCAGGACCTCGAACTCGTCGTCGAAGATCTTGCCCGGGTTCGACTTGTCCATGTCGAGCTTGAGCGTCGCGCCCCACGCCTGCGCGCGATCGCTCTTGCGCATGTCGCCGAAGAACTCGTTGAACCCGGCGATCAGGTCGCACTTGGTGAAGAGCACGTAGACCGGCACCACCATGTGGAGCTGGGTCATCACCTCGTCGATGCGGGCGCGCAGCTTCTTGCCCGTCGCCTCGAGCTGCTGCTCGTTCGCGTCGATGAGCTCGGCGATGCTGATGGCCACGAGCACGCCGTTGATCGGCCGCCGCGACCTGTACTTGCGGAGCATCGAGAGGAAGGAGAGCCACTCGTCGCGGTCGTCGGACTCGGTCGCGTAGCGGCCCGCGGTGTCGAGGAGGATGGCCTCGTTCGTGAACCACCAGTCGCAGTTGCGCGTGCCGCCGACGCCGCGGACGGCGCCGCCGCCCGCGCCCTGGAAGGGGAAGACCAGCCCGGAGTGCTTGATCGCCGTCGTCTTGCCGGCGCCCGGCGGGCCGATGATCATGTACCAGGGGAGGGAGTAGAGCGCCGCGGCGCCCCCCTTCTTCCCGCCGAGCTTGGAGGTCTTCAGCGCGGCGATGCCGCCCTGGACCTGCTTCTGCAGCTCCTGGATCTCCGCGCGGCGCTCAGGGCGCGCGTTCAGCGCCTGCTGCGCGCCCTGCGCCGCGATCGCCTTCTCCAGCGCGGCGGCCGAGCGCGACGCCTGGATGAAGCGGAAGATGAAGAGCGCCAGGGCGAACGTCGCGATGATCGCCGTCGCGATGACGGGGAACAGGATGTTCCAGCTGAAGATGAACTCCAGCGCCCAGATGATCAGGATGAGGAGACCGGAGAAGATCCACCACACGGGTCGACGATATCACCGCTCTCCGGCGGACGTGGCCTTTTCAGGAGAACGGGCGGCTCGTAGTCGTCGGGCCCGAGCACGCCGTCGGCCTCCTCGCCCTCCCCCAGCCGGCGCGCCCGGATGGCGTCGACCGCGATGTCGATGACCTCGAGCCACGTCGACGGCGCGTGGAACGTGTCCTCGTCCACGGGCGGCAGGTTCGCGAGCCGCTCGGCCACGACGGCGCGGTCCTCCTCCTCCAGCTCGAGCCGCGCGGTGGCCTCCGGCTCGCCGTCGCCCGCGGCCTCGGCCTCGCGGACGAGCGCGTCCGCGACGAGCTCGACGGGGCTGAACGCGAGGTACACCGGCTCGAGCTCGATCCGCCAGGCGCCGGGATCGTCCCCCGCGACCCGCCACCACGACGGGTGCTGCCGGCGTACGACCTCGCCGAAGTACGCCCCCGCCGCGTGGGCGACCAGCGCCCCCGCCTCCGGCTTCGACGTGGCCTTCGAGAGGCTCTCGCGGGCCTGGAGCAGGTAATGATCGACGATGGGGAGGGTCTCGGGCGTGTAGTCGAGCTTCACCCCGACCGCCCGCTCGACGAAGCGGACGCACGCCTCCGCCAGCTCGCGGACCCGCTCGGGGGGCGGTTCGGCGCACCGATCCAGGCGGACGCCGCCTCCCCCGCTCCCGTTCTGTCCGGCGCCGTTCGATTTCACGGCTTCTCGTCCTTTCGATGGCCCGCCCGCTCGTGTAGGGTGGAGGCGCGTTGCGCTGCCTACCATGCGCAAGCGATCTCCGTCGAGCGGTCCGCTTCGCTGGCCGTCCGCCTCCGGCTAGCTGGCCGCCTTCGGCTGGCTGGCCGCCTCCGGCTAGCTGGCCGCCTTCGGCTGGCTGGCCGCCGCACCGGCGTAACCACTCCACGATAATGCTTCCGTAACGGGAGACGGCTCGTGTTAGACTCCCGCAGTTTTCTATGCGGCTCGGAATCTTCAGCGACACGCACGCCAACTACGAGGCGCTCAGCGCGGTGCTGGAGGCTTACAAGCGCGAGCGCATCGACGTCTACTACTGCCTGGGCGACACGGTCGGCTACGGCGGCTCGCCCAACGAGTGCGCCGACCTCGTGCGCAAGGTGGCGAAGAAGACGATCCTCGGCAACCACGACGCGGCGGTGGCCGGGCGCATGGACTACTCGTACTACTACGAGGCGGCGCGCCAGGCCCTCGACACGCACGCGGCGATGCTCACGCCCGAGAACGCGGCGTGGCTACGCAGCCTGACGTACCAGGAGAAGCTGACCGACATCGACGTCGACCTGTGCCACGGCTCGCCGGTCCGGCTCGAGGAGTTCGAGTACATCTTCGCGCCCGAGCAGGCGCGCGAGTGCCTGCCGATGTGGAACGAGCTCGGCCACATCACGCTGATCGGTCACTCGCACCTCTGCAAGGTCTTCGCGCTGACGCAGACCACGGTGGAGGAGCTGCCCCCCATCGACTTTTCGCTGGAGTCGGGCAGGAAGTACATCGTCAGCGTGGGCTCCGTGGGCCAGCCGCGCGACTACGACAACCGCGCGAGCTACACGATCTACGACAGCGACGCGAAGCGCTTCGAGTTCAAGCGCATCGAGTACGACATCGAGACGGCCGCGGAGAAGGTGCTGCGCGCCAAGCTCGAGCGGAACTTCGCTCACCGGCTCTACATCGGCGTCTAGCGGCGCTCCAATCCCCCGGCCTGCTCCCCATCAGCGCGCGGTTGGGGTAGCGTCCGCGCGTGGGCAAGGGCCGCCTCCTCGCGATCGCGTTCTCGCTCGTCGCACCCTCGGCGTGCTCGAGCGCCGCGGGCGGCCCCGGGCCCGGCTCCACGCCCCCTGGTCAGCCCTGCGCGACCGCGGCCGACTGCGGGTGCTGGGAGTGCACGTGCGTCGGCCTGAGCGGGGGCCCGGGGGCCGCGCAGCTCTGCGTCGACGGCGTGTGCCCGACGGGGCCCGAGGCGTGCGCGACCTCTTGCGGCGCCGCGGGGGCGAAGGTGGCGAAGGCGACGCCGGTCCCGACGTGCCCGGCGGTGCCCTAGACCCGCCGCTACTTCTTCTTGTCGCCGCCCTCGGCCGTGAAGCGCGCGGTGACCTCCGTCTGGAGGACCGCCTGCTGCGGCTGCTGCCCGGCAGCCGCAGGGACGGTGCCGGCGAAGCCCGCACGCTGCGTCGTGTCCCCCTGCGCCGGGAGGAGGCCGGACGCCGTCCAGTCGACCTTGCCGTTGCCGGTCGACTCGAAGCGCACGATCTGGAGCTTCGGCACGTTGGCCAGGGCGCCGAGGTCCGCGTCCTCCTTCGTCGCGTACTGGCGGACGTCGACGGAGAGCGTCGCCTTGTCCTTGTCGATCTTCTCGACGTGGTACACGCGGTAGCGCACCACCTCCGCGCCGATCGTGGCGGCGCGATCCGTCACCATCCAGTAGCCACCCACGCCCACCGGATCGGACGGGAACGGCGGCATCGAGACGCCGATCGCGTCGATCAGCCCCTTGACCACCGTCTCCCCGAGCGCCGGGTCGGCCTCCTTCGTCAGCGTGTAGCCGAGGTCGGACACGGCGCCTTGGGCGCCGATGGTGTAGCGCAGCTCCGTCCCCTTGAGCTTGCCGAGCTTGTCCGAGAGGTCGCGTGGGAGCTGCGGCGGCACCGCGATCGCTGCGACCTTGCCGGCGACGCGCCACGTCTTCGGCCCCTCGGCCTTCTTCTCGTCCTTGGGCTTGTCGACCTTGAGCGCCAGGCCGTACTCGACGGGGATCGCGCCGCCCTGGAGGCGCACGGTGACGCTCACCGTCTCCTTCTGCTCGTCGGCGGGCGCGGGCGCGAGGTGCACCCGCGGCGCGTTGCCCGCGCCGAGCAGCTCGATCTTCGGCGGCGCGCCCGGCGGGAACGCCTTGTCCGCTGCGCCCGGCGCGAACACCCCGTTCTCGGGCGGCCCGTTCGCGTCGCCCTTGGCGGAAGCGGCGGGGTGCGCCGACTCGGCCGCCGCGACGGCGGCCGCCAGCTTGCTGTCGAGCACGGGCTTCTGCGGCCCCTCGGCGCCGGCGTCGCCCGCCTCGACTTGGGTCTTCTTCTCTTCCGTGCAGCCGGCGAGGGCCGCGCACCCGAGCACGAGCGTCGCAGCCAGCGATACGGAGGAGAGGCCCCTGGATCGGAAGATCGCGTTCATCGGCCCCCCATCTACCCCGGGCCGGCCCTTCGCACCAGCGTCAGCGAAGCCCCCGCGGTCAGCCCGCGGGCTCGAAGCGCTTCAGGTGCTCCAGGAGCTCCAGCGGCCGGAAGGGCTTGCCGTAGAAGGCGTTGGCTCCGAGCCCCGTCGCCCGGGCGCGGGACTCCTCGTCGTCGAGGGCGGAGACCACCACGATCGGCAGCGCGCGCGTGGCGTCGTCCGCGCGGAGGTGCTCGATCACGGCGAAGCCGTCCAGCGCACCGGGGAGCATCAGATCCAGGATCAGGACGTCGAAGCCCTCCGCCCGCGCGCGCTCGACCGCATGCGCCCCGAGCGCGACGCCCACGACCTCGTGGCCGCTCGCGCCGACCAGGGTCTCGATCATGTGTCGGATCGCGTCTTGGTCTTCGCAGACGAGGATACGCATGGTCGCGCGCATTCTACGCGGAGGCCCGGCGGCCTCACCGGAAAAGTTTGGCGATCCCTTCCGTGCCGCAGATGAGCGGCGCCAGCCGCAGCGCAGCGGAGGCGGTCAGCTCCGCGCCTCGTGCACGCGACGTCAGCGCTTCGCGGAGCTCGGCGAAGCGCTCGGCGTTGGCGCGGGGCTCGTCGATCAGGAGGAGCCCGACGGAGCCCTCGGATCGGGGCAAGGCCCCGGCCGGCTCGTGGTCCCGGGCGAGGTCCGCCAGCGCCTCCGCGCCGGCGCCCGACGCGACGACGAGCGCCGGCTCGCGCCCTGGATCGAGGACCGCCGTCGCGGCACGGATCAGCCTGTCGAACCACCCCTCCGGGTGAAACGGCGAACCTGCCGTGGTGCGAGGCCACGCCCCCTCGCCGCCCCGGCGCTGCCGCTCGATCTCGGCTGCGATGGGCTCGGTGAACAGGTCGAGGGCGCGCACGTGCGCGGCCCCGATGTAGCGCGGGACGCAATCCATGACGCAGACCGTGCCGATGATGACGCCGCGCGATGTGCGGAGCGGCACCCCGAGGTACGCCTTCACGCGCTCGCGCTGGACCATGGTGCTGCCGCGGAAGAACGGCTCGACGGCGGCGTTGGGGACGATCAGCGGGGCCTCGCTGGAGACCGTGTGGGTGCAGAAGGTCGTCTCCCGGCGACGGCTGCGGCCGGCGCCTTCGACCATCCCGATCTGCGCGTGGTATCCCGTGCGCTCGCCGCGGACCACGCTCACGAACGCCAGCGGGAAGCCGAGGATGCGCTGGATCTGGGCGAGGAAGCGGGGAGAGGCGTCTCCTTCGGACGGGGCTCCGAAGGGGAGCGCGTCGATCTCCTGGGTGCGCTCGGCGTCGCCGGGCGCGCCGACGTGGAGGCGCGCGACCTCCCCGGCAGGGTCGAAGAAGCGCCGCGGCGGCTGGTTCGGGGGGGCGGGGAATGTATTGCGCCCTCCCCCCCGGCGGGATCGGGCGTCGGCAAGCATACGGTCGCGAACGGCGGCCCGAGGTTTGCTTGCATCGCCGGCTGGGCCGGGGGGCATGGGGGGTCTCCCCCCATCGTAACTGGCTTCGGCCAGCGTGACCCCCACATCGGCCGCGTTCACGAGGGCGCGGGCGCAACGGGAGCAGCCGGCGGAGGCGTGCGCCTCGACCTCGGCGAGCCTCCGCCGAACCCTGGCTGGAGAGGACGCCGGGCACGATCAGCGGAAGGCTATCGTGCAGCGCGGCGTTATCCATGGTCATGAGATACGCGTCGAACGCGACCCCAGTTGCAAGTAACCAGCCCTCGAACGGATGTCCAGCGGCCCCGGCGCGATTTGACCGGCCGCCCTGGAGCGCGTAAGCCCTGGCCATGACGGGCTTTCGCCAACGCTGGCCGGCCGCCTTGGCCCTCGCCGCCGCCCTCCTCGGCCTGACGTTCGGGAGCCTGTCCTCGCTGGACTACATCCAGCACCTCGACCGCCAGGTCCACGACATCCACTGCAGCTACATCCCTGGCCTCGGCGCCGAGCAGAGCGCGGACAACGCCTGCCGGGTCGCCATGTACAGCCCGTACTCGTCGATCCTCCGCGAGCACTTCTGGGGCGGCATCCCCATCTCGCTCTTCGCCGTCGGCGCCTTCGGCTTCTTCGCGGCGTTCGCGCTCTACCTCCTCCTCGCCGGCCGCCTCGCGCCCCGGCGCGCTGTCCTATTCTTCGCCATCTTCTCCGTCACGCCGCTCCTCGCGTCGTGCGTGATGGCCACCATCTCGGCGCTCAAGCTCGGTCACTTCTGCAAGACCTGCGTCGGCATCTACGCGTCGTCGCTGGTGCTCGCCGCGGCGGCCATCGCCGGATGGGCCGCGGTCAGGCGGGAGGCGGCCACTCCGCCGCACCCGGGCTACGGCGGCTCCCTCGACGGCCCGCCTTATGGCGGGTACGGCGGGGGCTCGGGCGGGGTCGCGCCGACGGTGGTCGACGGCGAGCCCCTCCGCTCCGACGGCCCCCTCTGGCTCCTCGGCGTCTGGGCCCTCGCGCTGGCCGCGTTCGCGTCCGTCCCCGCGCTGCTCTACGTCGGCGCGCTCCCCAGCTACGGCAAGTACATCAACTCCTGCGGCAAGCTGGAGAAGCCGGCCGAGCCGACGGATAAGCTGATCCACATCACCCCCCCGGGCGCGCGACAGCCGGCGACGCTCTTCGTCGATCCCCTCTGCCCGACGTGCAAGGCGTTCCACCAGCGCCTCGCGACCGAGGGCATCCTCGACAAGCTCGACCTCACGCTGGTGCTCTTCCCGCTCGACAGCGAGTGCAACTGGATGCTCGATCGGCCCGTCCACCCGGGCTCGTGCCTCGTCTCCAAGGCCGTCCTCTGCGGCGACCACCGCGCGCTCCAGGTGCTGGAGTGGGCGTACGAGAACCAGGACGAGATCCTCGCCGCGGCCAAGGCCGGCGCCGGCACGGCGAACGTTCACGCCATGATCCGCAAGCAGTGGCCCGGCCTCGAGGCCTGCATGGACTCCAAGGAGACCAGGCTCCGGCTCGACCACATGCTCCGCTACATCGTCAACAACCACCTCCCGGTGTCGACCCCGCAGATGTTCCTGGGCGAGACGCGTCTCTGCGACGAGGACACCGACATGGGGCTCTCCTACACCATCCGCCGCCTCGCCCCTGGGCTCCGGGACAGATGAAGCACGCTGGGATCATCGGGCTCGCCGCCGGCTGCGCGCTACTCGCGACGACGGCGCTGGAGGTCGACGCTCAGGTGGGCAAGGCTGCCGTGCGCCTCAAGACCGGCGTCGCGGAGGCGGAGAAGCCCAAGGTGGCCATCGCCAACGACGCGGACGCGCCCTACTGCACCCCCGCCTTCAAGCAGGTCCTCGAGCGGGTGCTGCACGCCTGCGGCCTGGTCGGGGCCGACTCGCGGCGCGGATGCCAGCCCGCCGACGTGAAGTCGCTGGCCCAGATCAGCGACGGCGACTTCAACGCGCTCTTCACCCCGCTCAAGAGCCGCGGCGCCGTCATCATGTTCGACGACAACTCGGAGAAGCTCGACGATGGGGCCAAGAAGCTCATCGAGGATCTCTGGGTCGACCGGCGCGGTGCGCGCTACTTCTTCGTCGTCGCGCGCGCGTCCAAGACGGGGACGCCCGACTTCAACCGGGCGCTGTCGCACAAGCGCGCGAACTCGGTGCTCTTCCTGCTCTCCGACAAGTTCAAGGAGCCGGACCTCGACAAGGAGGTCGGCCTCCTCTGGCTGGGCAACGAGTTCGCACAGCTCGGCAAGGAGTACTGCGACTGGAACGTGTCGCGGGACCGCGCGAAGTGCACCGCCGAGGCAATCAACCGCAGCGCGTTCGTGTCCTGGGTCGACTGCCAGCTCTGAGCGCGGCGCCCCGCGGCAAGCACACGGGGCATCGCATGAGCTAGGGGGTGTATCCTCCCAGCTAGCAGGTGCGACGCACGCGCTAGGCGATGCGTCCTCTCAGCTCGCAGGTGCGGCGCACGCGCTAGGGGGTGCGTCTTCTCAGCTACCAGATGCGGCGCACGAGCTAGGGGGTGCGTCCTCTCGGCTCCCGGGTGCGGCGCACGAGCTAGGGGGTGCGTCCTCTCGGCTACCCGGTACGGCGCACGAGCTAGGGGGTGCGTCCCCTCAGCTAGCTGATGCGACGCACCAGCTAGCTGGGGCGTCCTCTCAGCTACCGGGTGCGGCGTACGCGCTAGGGGGTGCGTCCTCTCAGCTAGCTGATGCGACGCACCAGCTAGCTGGTGCGTCCTCTGAGCTAGCGGGTGCGACGCACGAGCTAGCGGGTGCGTCGTCTCATCGAGGATGTGCCGACAACCTATTGATCTTGCAGGACAACCAGACGGCGGTGCGTCCGGGTTGGCGGGGTTGGGTACCATCCATCCATGCGCCGCATCCTCCCGGTCTGCGCCACGCTCGCCTGCGCCGCCTGCTCCAGCTCTCCGCCCAGCGCGCCACCCGGGCCACCCGGTCCGACCCTGCCGACGTGCACGCTGGCGCAGCCCAAGCCCGCGGACTGGCGCCTCCACGCGGACGGCACGAGCCTCCGCGACGGGCTGGACAGGATCGTGATGCTCCGCGGCGTCAACGCCGGCGGCCGGAGCAAGTTCGCGCCCAACATGCCCTTCGACTACACGTCGAGCAGCTTCGACAAGACGCTCGCTTCGTACATGGAGCGGGCGCAGGGCTGGGGCATCGACGTGATGCGCGTCCCCTTCGTGTGGGCGGCGGTGGAGCCCACGCAGGGGATGGACGACGAGGGCTTCCTGAAGCGGTACGACGCCCTCCTCGACGCCGCCTGGGCGCACGGCATCTGGACGGTCGTCGACTTCCACCAGGACGTGTACGCGGAGAACTTCTGCGGCGACGGCTTCCCCGCGTGGACCATCCAGGGCACGCCGCCCGCCCCGCACCACGACTGCCCGGACTGGAGCCTCGAGTATTTCCAGGATCCCGACGTGGTGAACGCCTTCGACCGCTTCTGGGCCTCCGGCTCGTCGGTCCAGGCCGCCTTCGGATCGCTCTGGGATCGCATGGCCACGCGCTACAAGGACAAGCCCGGCGTGATCGGCTTCGAGACCATCAACGAGCCCTCCCCGGGCAGCGCCATGGCCGCGACCTTCGCCGCCACCACGCTCTCGGCGTTCCACGCCGCCATGGTCGCCCGGATCCGCGCCGCGGCGCCGAGCTCCCTCGTCTTCGTCGACCCGCTCGGCGTCGACGGGGTGAGCTTGACGACCACCCTGAAGCGGCCGCCGGGCGACGGGTTCGTGTTCGCGCCGCACTTCTACCCGGTGGTCCACACCCCCACCGGCGTCGAGATGGAGATGTCCGCGAGCTGGGCGGCGATGGGCAAGAGCTGGGACGCGCCGGTCTTCGTCGGCGAGTTCGGCGCATCGCACGACGACGCGGGCACGCTCGCCTTCATGACGGCGCACTTCGACGCCCTCGACGCGCTGGGCCTCGGCGGCACCGAGTGGGAGTACAGCGTCGCCGCCGAGGAGTGGAACAGCGAGACCGCGAGCCTGGTGCGCGCCGACGGGACCGAGTACCCCGTCGCCGCCGCCGTCATCCGCCCGTTCGCCCGCGCCGTCGCCGCCGACGCCTTCACCTCGGGGTTCGACACGACGACAGAGACCTTCACCCTGAGCTACGCCCCCTCGGCCTCGGGCGCCGTTACCGAGGTCTCCCTCCCCGCGCGCGCGTACCCCAAGGGGTTCGACGTCGAGGTCACGGGCGCCTGCTACGACGCCACGCACACCGGAGAGCTGCTCGTCCAGGCCGACGCCCGGGCGAAGAGCGTGTCGGTGAAGATCGCGCCGAAGAAGTAGCCGGCCGGCGGCCGGTCAATCGTCCTTCTTGCTCCCGAAGATCGCGTGGCGGAAGTACCCGACCTGGCTCTTCGCGAGCTCCTTGGCGAGCGTGACGGGATCCACCTCGCGCGCGGAGCCGCGGTCGAGGAGCGAGCCCGTCTCGTAGAGCTCGCGCGTCATCCGGCGCTGGAGCTTGCCGCTCGAGGTCTTCGGCAGCACGCCGACGCCGAGGGGGACAACGTCGTCCACCGTCAGCCCGAGGGCCTGCTGCACGGCGCGGCGCACCTCGGCCTTCAGCGCGGTGCGCTCCGCCTCGCCCGTGAGGTTGGTCTCGAAGCAGATGATGACCCGCTCGCGGTCGTTGTGCGGCTTCATCGTCCCGAAGGCGACGACGTTGCCCCTCCGCACCCCCTCGACCTTGCCGGTCTCCCACTCCAGGTCTTGCGGGTAGTAGTTGCGGCCGTTGACGATGATGACCTCCTTCGCGCGGCCGCAGATGTGCACGTTGCCGCTCGCGAGGTAGCCGACGTCCCCCGTCTTGAGCCACCCTCCGGCGAAGGCGGCGCGCGTGAGCTCGGGCTCGTTGAAGTACCCGCTCATCAGGCTCGGCCCGCGGAGGCGGACCTCGCCCACCTCCCGCTCCCCGAGCGGGTGCTCGCTCGCCTCGTCCTCGGGGGCGAAGACCTGGATGTCGTGCTCGGAGAACGCCGCGCCGCACTGGGTGATCGGCGCGGCTGCGCCCTCGGGCGCGGTGGCCGGGTCGATGGGCACTGCGCGGCCCTTGCCCCAGAGCGAGGCGCCGTCGACCACGTCGACCGGAACGCCAGAGCCCAGCTTGCTGAACGAGACCGCGAGCGTCGACTCCGCCATCCCGTAGCAGCAGACGAACGCCTTCTCGCTGAAGCCCACGGAGGCGAAGCGCTCGGCGAAGGCGCGCAGGTTCTCGGCCCGGATGGGCTCGGCCCCGCAGCCGGCGACGCGCCACCCGGAGAGATCGAGCCCTTGCATCTCGCTCTCCTTGATCCGCTTCACGCAGAGCGCATACGCGAAGTTGGGCCCGAACGAGATGCTGGCGCGGTAGCGGGAGATCGTCTCCAGCCAGCGCACGGGCCGCTTGAGGAAGAGGAGCGGCGGCAGGAACGTGATGGTGTTCACGTGGTAGAGCGGCGCGATGACGAAGCCGATGAGGCCCATGTCGTGGTAGAGCGGGAGCCACGAGGCGCCGGAGTCGACGGAGTCGCGGATGCCGAGGCCTTGCGGCATGATTGCCTTGACGTTGGCCGCGAGGTTCGCGTGCGTGAGGACGACGCCCTTGGGGCGTGACGTCGAGCCGCTCGTGAACTGGAGGAAGCAGGTGTCGTCGAGCGCCACCTTGGCCGGCTTGAGCTCCTCCCGCATGCTGCGCACGCCCTCGATCGCGACCACGCGGGCGAGCTCGGGCGCGCGGGCCTGGATGGTGCCGAGCATGCGCTTGATGTCGCCGTTGGTGACGAGCAGGCGGGCGCCGCTCTTCTCGACGACGTGCAGGGTGTTGTCGAGGTAGCCGGCGAGCTTGCCGAGGCCGGTCGGCGGGTAGATGGGCACCGGCACGAGGCCGGCGCGGATGGCGCCGAGGAAGGTGAAGACGAAGTTGGCGTTGTCGGGGAGGATGAGCGCGACCCGATCCCCCTTCTTCGCGCCGAGCGCCTGGAGGGCGCCGCCGTAGCGCGCGCTCGCCCGCTCGATGCCGGCGTGGGTGAAGAAAGGCTCCGCGGGGAGAGTCTCCGCCTCGCGCCTGTCCGTCGACTCGTCGATGAACCGGTAGCCCGTCTTGGTGCTGGCCGCGGCGTCCTCGATGGCCTGGACGACCGTGCGCGCGGAGGACCCGCTCATCCCTCGAGCCTTCCCTCGCTCTGAAGCCGGACTTCGATGGCCTTGGCGACGTCGGCGACGGTCTCCACGTTGCGGAGCGCGTCGTCCGGGATGCTCAGGCCGAACTTGTCCTCGATCGCGGCGACGCTCTCCATCACCCCGAGGGAGTCGATGCCCAGATCGCCGACGAGGTGGCTGTCCTCATGGATGGCCGTGCCGCCTTGAGCGTGCTCGCCGAGCAGCGCGAGCAGCTCCTTCCGGATCGAGTCCCGTGTCCACATCATGCCCCGGTCTCCTAGCCCAACTGCGGGCAGGAGAGGAGCCTCTCTCCGCGGATTGGGGGGTGCGGGCCCGGAGCCCGCTTCGCGGGGGCGCTCCGTAGCGCCCCCGCGGCGGTGGATTCGAGGGGTCGCGGCTCAGAACGCCGGCTTGACGCCCATCTCCGCGAGGATGTTGTGGCCCGGGTACACGGCGTCGAGGAGCCACTCGATGTAGCGGATGTCCACGTGGATGGTGCGGGTGATGGCGGGCTGGAAGATCCAGTCCGAGGCCATCGACTCGATGTTGCCGTCGAAGGCCAGGCCCACGAGCTCGCCGCGGCCGTTGAGCGTCGACGAGCCCGAGTTCCCGTTCGTGATGTCGAGGTCGGAGAGGAAGTCGACGGGCACCTCGCCGAGCGCAGGGTCGACGTAGGGGCCGAACTTACCGGCCTTGATGGTGTCGAGCAGGTACGCCGGCGCGTCGAAGGGGTAAGTCCCCGTGTTCTTCTTCACCACCTCCGAGACGGTGGTGAAGGGGCGGTACTCCTTGGCGTCGGGCGTGGGCTTGTAGCCGCGCACCGTGCCGTAGGTGATGCGCAGCGTACCGTTGGCGTCGGGGGCGATCGGGCGCGGGCTCATCTTCTGCAGCGCCTCGACGTAGCGCGGGCGGAGGAGGAGCATCGCGCCGGCGAACGCCTTGTCCCGGTCCTCGGCGGCCTTGTGGGCGGGGCGCAGCGTGAGCGCGAGCTTGATCAGCGGATCCTTGCTCTTCTCGAGCTCGGCGGTGGTCGCCGTCCGGAGCAGCTTGATCCGGGCCTTTTCGTCCTCGAGGCCCGTCTTCCCGTAGAGACTGTCGAGCGCGGCGTCGATCTTCGCGTCGGCGACCTCGCCCTTGAGCTTGCCGAAGAGCGCCGCCACGAGCTCGGGGCGCTCGGCCGGGGGCAGGCGGAGGGCGCGCTGGATCGCCAGCTTGAAGAGCGCGGTGTCGATGGTGCGGTCGTAGCGCTTCTGCATCGCGGACTGCTCCTGGTCGAGCCGCTCCCAGTTGCGCTCCTGGTACGCCGGGTCGCGCTCCGCGTCGGGCTTGGGCCGCTCCTCGGCCATGCGCACGATCTTGGCGGCGGCGCCGTAGAGGCTCACCAGCCGGTTCATCTCGTGGAGCGAGGCGTCGTGCTCGCGCGTCGCCTTCCGCTTCTCGACGAGCGCCTTGATGCGATCGAGCACGTCCCCGTACGCCGCCTTGCGGGCCGGGTCGGCGTCGATGAACGCCGTGAGATCGGCGTCGAGCTTCGTCTTCTGCGCGAGGAGCCCGCCCTTCACCATCCCGTCGAGGATCCCCGCGAACTTGGTGCGGTAGTTGTTGATCCCGCGCCAGAGGGGCGTCGCCTTGAGCTTGATGTCCTCCGACTTCAGGCGGAGCTGGTCGAGCAGCTTGATGTTGTCGTCGAACCAGGCGATGTCGTGCGGATAGATGAAGCTCGTCGCCTCCTCCGCCTCGGCCCCCGTTCGCAGGCGGTTGGTGGTGCCGGGGTAGCCGGCGACGAGGACGAGGTCGCCTTCGGCGAGGGGCTTCTGCGCGAGCTTGATGTGGTGCGGGGGGTGGTACGGGACGTTGTCCTCGGAGTGCTCGGCGGGCTTACCGTCCTTGCCCACGTAGGCGCGGAAGATGGCGACGTCGCCGTCGTGGCGCGGCCAGTGCCAGTTGTCGACCTCGCCGCCGAAGTCGCCGATCTGGTCGTGCGGGGCGAAGACCAGGCGCACGTCCTTGATCTCGAGCTGCTCGATGAGCCGGTACTGCCCGCCGCCGAAGTACTCGGCGACGTTGCAGCGGATCGACGGCCGCCCCTTCTCGCAGGCCGTCACGAGCGCCTTCTTCCGATCCTCGACCTGCTTGTCGCGCGCGATGTCGTCCTTGATCGCCGCGAGCCCGTCGGTCACCTCGCGCGTCACGTCCTTCATGCTCTGCGTGACGAGGACGCGGGCCGTGGGCCCGTTCCACTTCTCGTCCGCGCGGCTCTTGGCCAGGTAGCCATCGCGGAGCAGATCCTGCCCGGGCTTCGAGTTGTACTGGAGCGCGCCGACGGAGCAGTGGTGGTTGGTGATCACCAGGCCGTCGTCGGACACGAACGAGGCGGAGCAGCCGCCCAGGCTGACGATGGCGCCCAGCGTCGGCGAGGTGGGGTCGGTGAGCGCGGACGGGTCGATCTCCAGGCCGAGGGACTTCAAGGTGTCGGCCTGCGGCGCGAGCTGCTCGGGCATCCACATGCCGCCCGGGTCCTCGAAGTTGGTGCGCGGGCGCGGGGGGGGCGTGGCAGCCGCGACGGCGGTCGGCGGCGGGGCCGGCGCGGGGGGCGCCTCCACCGGGGGCTCGGGGCCGCAGCCGAGGAGCGGCGTGAGGACGAGGGCGATCGGGTAGAGGAGGCGGCGGGAGATCATGGCGCCCCTGATAGCACCGCTCCCGGCGGGAAACCCGGGGCTGTGCGCGACGGGGGAGGCCGATGCGTTCAGGGAGACACGAGCGTGCGGCTCTCCTTGTATTTGATCACATCTGGCAGAAGGAACGGCACCGGGTGCGTCTCGTTCCGCCGCCAGAGCTCGGCCTCGTCGCGGAAGTGCGGGCTCTCGGGGTTCCAGATCTCGCCGCCGGGCAGGGTGTTGAACGCCTTGGGGCCGGACGGGTCCATGTCGACCACGAAGCGCTGGGTGGGCCCGGCGCCGTAGGTGAAGTCGAACGGCGTGCCGAGCGGGACGAAGGCGTAGTCGCACGCGTCGATGGAGTAGCTGTCCCCGTGTCGGGGGAAGCCGGTGGCGCCGAAGACCGTATCGTTCGCCGGCGGGATGGAGAGGTTGCTCCAGAGCGGGATGATGGCCTCGAAGGTGATGGTGTGGTGCGCGCCCCAGCGGTACTGCGTGATGTCGGAGCCCGCGGCCGTGGCGAGATCCGCGAGCGCGTCGAGCATCGCGCGCACCATGCGATCCTGCCGGCTCTCGACGACCGTGGGCGTGCCGAGGTCGTCCCAGAGGGCGGAGTCACCCGTCGCGGGATCGTAGGTGGCGAGCGTCGTCGGGTCGGCGTTCACGAGCCGGAGGATGGCCCGCGACTCCTGCTGCTGGTCGTCGAACGAGGCGCCCATCTTGGCGAGCTCGTCGTCGAAGACGCGGTTCAGGAGGCGGACGTGCCAGGCGTTGAAGATCATGGTCGCCTGGGACGCGGCGACCTCCGCCGCGCTGGCGCCGCTGGCCGGCAGGGGCTTGTTGGTGTCGGGGTCGACGCCGGAGGAGGCGGGGTAGCCGGCCGCTCCCCAGGCGACGAGCCAGTCGTGGATCGTCTTCATCTGCGCCGGGTCGTACGCGGGATCGCTCACGACCGTGGTCAGGTCGGGGTGCGTGCCGGGGGTCTGCTTCTCGGCCGCCGCGTTCTCCAGCGCGGTCACGAGCGCGGGCGTGAGCCCGGTGCCCATGGAGGACTGCTCGTCGCCCTGGATGGTCGAGAGGTCGGCCGTCGCGAGCGGCGCGGTGTGCGCCTGGATGCGCTTGTGGATCTTGCCCTCGCGGAAGCCGAGGTCGTACGTGCACGCGAGGTACATGGGCGTGCCGTCGGGCAGCGTGTCGTTGGACGGGTCGTTGTCGAGGGTGTTGCCGATCGGGTCGTTGTTGGCGGTGGACATGAAGCCGGCGGCCGGGTTCTTCTCCCACGGGACGAGGTCGTCCGGGAGGAAGCCCGTCCACTCCGCGGTGCCGTCGCCGGGGAGGACGAAGCACGGGAGGGTGCCCTGGTAGGTCGAGGCGTCCCACTGGAAGGCGCGCCGGTCGCGCGTGGGGACGAGGACGTGCGACGTCCAGAGGATGTTCCCCGACGTGTCGCCGATCATCCAGTTCTGCCCGCCGACGCCGAACTTGACGAGCGCCTGCTGGGCGGAGTCGACGTCCGTGGCGTGGAGCAGGTCGAAGACGGCCTCGAGCTCGGTCGTCGGCTGCATGCCCGTCCACTTGATGCTGATGGCGGGCATCGTCGGATCCGGGGGCACCACCATGTGGTTCACGATGTTGGGGAGGATGGGCCCGTGCTGGGGCACGATCTCCACGGGGTAGGTGATCGGCGGCCCGCTCTGGAGCTTGATCACCTCGTCGATCGTTTGAAGCGCGACCGTCTTGCCGTTGAAGACGACGCCCTTGCCGTCGGGGGTGAGCTGCTCCTCGTAGGCGTCGCTCACGTCGTAGCCGGCGACGGTCGCGCCCCAGGCGACGTTCTCGTTGTGGCCGAGGATGATGCCCGGGATGCCGGGGAAGGAGATGCCGCCCACGTCGAGGTTTTGCGACGTGTCGCCGCCCGGCGGGACCGCGACGTGGATCGAGACCGGCCAGAAGACGGCGGGGGCGCTGAGCGACAGATGGGGATCGCTGGCGACGAGCGAGTGGCCGGTGGCGCTGCGCGACGGGGCGACGGCCCAGTTGTTGGACCCGAAGCCCTCGCGCGTGAACATGCGCCGCATCGTGTGCATGGCCGCGAGGTAACCGCTCACCTGCGAGAGGAGGTCGTGGTGCTTCCGGTGCCCGGCGGCGCGCGCGGGCATAGGGGAGGCGGCGCGCTGCGGAGCGCGGGCGTGCTTCTGCTTCGCCGACGAAGGGTAGCCGGTCGTCGTCGTGGTCGGGTCCGCCGGCGCGAAGCGGAAGAGGTCGCGCTCGAGGCCGGCGCGCTTGACGACCAGGGGATCCGGATTGCTGGTCGTGAAGGTGCCCCGCGCGGCGTCGAAGAAGGCCTGGTTCTCGACGTCCACGTCGGCGTCGTACGACAGCTCGTAGGTCTCGAACCGGCCGACCGCCAGCGAGTCCGCGCCCGTCCAGTCGGTGAACACCGACGTGGGGATGGCACCGTCGATCCCCGGCGGGAGCTTGGCCTTGCCGGCCTGGATCTGGTGGTACGCCTGCGTCACGCCGTCGGCGTAGGCGTCGAGCGCGTCCTTGACGGGGCCCGGCTGGAGCGCGGCGTACTGGGCCTTGGCCGTGCGCGCGAGGCCGATGTGGCGGTACGTGATGTCGAGGTCGATGGTCGCGGGGGAGAGGTCCGAGAGGATCTCGGCGAGCCGCCCCTCGGAGACGCGGCGGAAGAACTCGAGCTGCATCGTCCGGTCGAGGGCGACGAGGTAGCCCTCGACGCGCATCGCGTCCGCGGCGCTGGTGGCATAGATGTGCGGGCGGCCCCACTTGTCGCGCACCACGTCCACCGGGCCGGAGAGGTTCTTCAGGTTGATGGTGGAGTCGATCGGCAGGCCGGGGACGTCGCCCAGGGGGCTGCTCACGCCCGCGTCGGGGGAGTTGCCACCGGCGCCGGAGGAGCTGCCCGCGTCGGGCGTGGGCGCGGGGGATCCGGCGTTCTCCGAGCAGCCGGCGAGGGTGGAGAGGAGGGCAGCGCAGAGGGCGGAGCTCAGAATCGAAGCCACTCGCATGGGACGAAGGCTAGCCCGGCTCCGGCGCCGGGTACGCCGAAAATTCGCCCGTTTCCGACGGGTCTGCTTAGGTGCCCCGCATGTCGCTCGCTGGCGCCCATGCCGAACGGACCCCCCTCGCCCCCGCCCCCGCCGGAAGGGTGTGCTTCGTCGCCGCGCCGCGGCTCGCGGAGACGTGCGCGGAGCTGCGGGGGCGCCGCTACCTGGTCGCGCCCGTCGCCACCCCGGAGCCGGGCCGGCTGCGTCACGCGGTCGAGGACGCGGTGGAGGGCGCGCTCGAGAAGCGCGGAGCGCTGCCGCCGGGCGCCGGGAGCGAGGCGGGCCTCGACGCGACCATCCGGGACCAGGTGTTCCGGGCGCGCGCGCTCGGGGCGGCCGGGCTGGCCCTCGCGCTGCCGCGGCTCGGCGACGAGGGGGGCGCGCTCGACGTGGCCGACGGCGTGACGCTCTCCGCGTGGATTGCGGCGTCGAAGCGAGCGCCGCTCCTCCTGGTGCTGGACGAGCGCGATCGCGACGCCCGCGTGCTCGTTCCGACGGCGATCGGCGATCTCGTCGGCTCGAGCGCGGCGCACGCCTCCGACAGCACCCCGCCGCCTTCGGGCGAGCAGGAGGTGGGCGGCCGGGGCCTTCCCGAGCTGCCGGCGCCCCCGCCGCCGGTGCTGAGCATGCCGCGCCGCGGAGTGATGCGGAAGCGGTCTCTCCGCGTCGAGGCCGCGCCCGTGGTGGACGACACGCCCCCGCCGGAGACGGTTCGCGAGCCTGTCTCCCAGCCCGTCGCGGAGCCCGCAGCCGCAGCCGCGCCGCTCGCCCCGGCGCCCGCTCCCAATCCGCCGCGCCCGGATCGGGCCGTGCTCCGCACCGCCGCCGCGCTGATGGCGCCGGTGCCGCCGATGGATCCGCCCGCGCCCGAGCCCGTCGCAGAGCCCGCAGTCGAGGAGCCCGAGATCGCGCCGCCCGCGCCGCGGCGCGAGACCGCCCGGCGCGTGGTCGACGCCGCCGAGTGGCGCCAGCACGCGGTCGAGCTGGACAACGCGCGGGGGCCCAAGCCCGTCGCCGTGATCGAGCGGCTCTTCGCGTCGCGGTACATGCCGCTCGTCGGCGCGGTGGCGCGCGGCGAGGCCGACGGAACGGTGCGGGGCGTGATCGACGGCTGGCGGACCAGCTTCGAGCACAGCTACCGCGAGGCGTTCTCGGCGCTGCGCGTGACCGGCAAGCGGCCGCCCATGGTCTTCGACGCTCCCGACATCGCGGCCCGCATCGCCCGGTTGAACGGCGCGCGGGCGACCAAGCTCCTGGTCGTGGACGCGATGCGCTTCGACGTCGCCGAGCGGGTGGGCGCGCGGCTCACGGAGAGCCTCGCCGGCCGGACCATCTGCGTCGATCGCATGCTGCTCTGGGCCGCGCTCCCCACCACCACGCCGGTGCAGATGGGCCTGCTCGCGCGCGGGCCCGAGGGGCTGCGCGAGGCGGAGCCGCCGAGCGAGCCGGAGCCCGAGATCGTCCGCGGGCGCGCGGTGGGCACGCTGCGGCGCGATCGTGTCGGGGCCCGCGAGGTGATGAAGCTGGACCTGGTGGAGGCGCGGCTGCGCGGCGCGGGCCCGGGCTACGAGGATCGGATCGAGGCGCTCGCCGACGAGGTCGCGCCCATCCTGGTCAAGTACGTGGAGACGCTGCCGCCGCGGACGCTGGTCTTCCTCTTCGGCGACCACGGCTTCCGGCTGCCGTCGACCCTCGACGGCCGCGCCACCGGCCCGGCCACGCAGGGCGGCGTGTCGCCGGAAGAGGTGCTCGTGCCTGCGCAGGCGTGGCTGGTCGGCGGCGTACACTGACGCACGCCCGGGGTGGTTGACCCCCTCGGGGGCCTCTGCGACCCTCCGCGCCACCCACATGGACCAAGGCGAGGCTCGCCCCCGAAATCCCCGCCGGAGCGCCCTCGGGCGCCTCGGGCTCGCGTCGATCACGACCCTCTGCGCGCTCTCCGCGTGCGGCGAGCTGCCGCCCCCGTCGCCCCCGCCGGTGTCGACGATCCCGGCCTATCCCGGGCCCACGTCGCGCGTGCACACCGCGCGCAAGCCCCTCTCGGCGTTCGCGCGGCTCCGCGACCGCATCCTCAATCGCTGGCTCGCCGACGAGCCCTCGCTCGGGCGATCCGCCGGCCTCCACCAGTACGACGGCAGGGTCGCCGACTACTCCGCCGCGGGCATCTCGGGGCGCCTCGCGCGCGTGGAGAAGGAGAGGGCTGAGCTCGCGGCGGTCGACCGGCGCAAGCTCACGCCCGACGAGGCGCTCGACCTCGCGCTGCTCCTGCAGAAGGCCGACATGACCCTGTTCCAGGGCAGGGACCTCGACGTCTACCGCCGCAACCCGCAAACGTACGAGGAGCTGTTCAGCGTCGACGACTACCTCAAGCGCGACTACGCGCCGGTCGCCGAGCGCGCCGAGCACCTCCTCGCGCACGAGGAGGCGGCGCTCGCCCAGGTCGCCAACGTCGACAAGAACCTCGCGAGCCCGCTCTCCAGGCCGATCGCGGAGACGTCCGCGAAGATCTACAAGGGCTACGCGGACTACCTGCGCAACGACGTCCCCAAGCAGCTCGACGGCACGGTCTCGCCGGCGCTCCGGCAGCGGCTCGCCAAGGCCAACGAGGCGCTCGCCGCCGCGGCCACGGCGATCGCCGAGCGCCTCGCCAGGGAGGCGAAGAAGGGCGACAACAGCCACGTGCTCGGACCCGAGCGCTACAGGAAGCTCCTGGAGGTGCAGGAGGGGCTCACCATCCCGCTCGCCGAGCTGGAGAAGATGGGCGAGGACAACCTCGCCGAGAACAAGAAGGCGTACGAGGCGCTGGTCAGGAAGAGGGTCAAGCTCATCCCGACGAAGCAGGCCGACCTCTTCCACGACGCCGAGCAGCTCACGGCGGCGGCGCGGCGCTTCATCGTCGACAAGAAGCTCGTCACCATCCCCACCACGGAGCAGGCGGTGGTGAAGGAGACGCCGCCGTTCATGCGCTGGAACGCGGCGTTCCTCGACTGGCCCGGCGTCTTCGAGAAGAAGGCGCTCCCCGGCCTCTTCTACATCACCCTGCCCGACCCCTCGTGGACCAAGAAGGAGCAGGAGGACTACCTCACGCCGCACGGCATCCTCCTCTCCACGACGATCCACGAGGTGTACCCCGGGCACTTCCTCCAGGGGCAGTGGCTGAAGCGCGCGCCCACGCGGGCGCAGAAGATCCTGACCAGCTACTCGTTCGTCGAGGGGTGGGCGCACTACGGCGAGCAGATGATGATCGAGCAGGGCTTCGCCGGCGAGGGCGGCAACGCCGACGAGGCCAGGCTGGGCCAGCTCTCGGACGCGCTGCTCCGGAACTGCCGCGTGCTGGTCTCGCTCGGCCTGCACACCAAGCACATGACACTCGCGCAGGCCGAGCGGCGCTTCATCCAGGATTGCCACCAGGACAAGGCCACCGCGCGCGAGCAGGCCGCGCGCGGCGCGTTCGACCCCGGGTACTTCGCCTACACGCTGGGCAAGATGCAGATCCTCGCGCTCCGCGACGAGGCCAGGAAGCGCCTCGGGCCGCGCTTCTCGCTCCAGCGCTTCCACGACGCGCTCCTCTCGCACGGGGCGCCCCCGGTGCCGCTGATCCGCGAGCGCGTGCTCCACGACCTCGGCGCCGACACCGCCAAGGGCGCCCCGTAGCCGTCACTCCCGTCTGGTAGCCCCGCCCGGACTCGAACCGGGATGCCCGTGTGGGCTGCGGATTTTGAAATCCACTGCGTCTGCCGTTCCGCCACGGGGCCGAAAGGTGCTGCACCTGCGCTGCTCCTCCGTCCGAAGTCCCCTCCCGAGGCGGGCGGCGGTATGGATGCTGACGGTAGCGCTGACGGCGCTGGCTGTGTAGCGGTGTATGCGATGGCTGACATCCCCGCGTGGAGGAGCAGCCCCCCCAGGACGAGCAGCGCGACGCCGTGGGCGTGCAGCAGCGCGCCGCGGATGGCGGGGCTCTCGGCCAGCCCCGACGCCGGGCTGCGGCGCGAGAGGAGGACGAGAAGGCCGCTCCCGATGAACGTCGCGCCGGAGACGAGGGCCGCGGACGGAAACGCGAACACGAGCCACACGAGCAGCCCGACGAGGGCGGCGGTGAAGGTGCAGGCGTAGAGGTCGTAGAGCTGAGAGCGGCGGGCGGCCGAGCGAGGGGACTCCACGCCCGCCGCGATGCACGGCCCACGCCCTGCGCGGGACGTTCCGGCGCGCTCACCCGCCGGGGAGGCTGATGTTGCGGGCCTGGAGCACCTCCCGCACCGCGGCGCGCGCCGGTCCGGCGAGCTGCTTGAGCTGCTCGCGCGCGAGCTCCACGAAGCGCACGCCCCGCGCCCGCTTGAGCGCCTCCACGGCCGCGGACCGCTCCTGCGTCCCGTCGTGCTGGATGATCCCGAGCAGCATCTCCGCCGCCTCGAAGGTGTCGATCTTGGCCAGCGCGCGCACGGCCGAGGCGCGCACGTTCACCGACTGGGACTCGCGGTAGATGCGCGCGAGCGGATCGAACGCGTGGGGGAAGCGCAGCTCCTCGAGCGCCTTGGCGGCCTCCGCGACGATGGTCGCGTCGGTGTCGGCGAGCGCCTCGCGCAGCGTGATGAAGGTGCGCTTGTAGAGGAAGCGGGAGAGCGCGCGAACGACGCCGGCGCGCACCTCCGACTCCGGCCGCCGGTAGAGGTGCTCGAGCGGCGAGAGGATGGTGTAGAGCTCCACCAGCGCGAGCTGCTCCGTGAGGCGCACCCAGGTCTCGGTGGCGCCCGGCCGGGAGCGGGGCATCGGCGGCGCTTCGGGGCCTGGCGGTGATTCGAGGTTGATCGCCGTGAGCCGCGCCAGCATCGCGCGGCGGCGCGTGACCTCGGACCACTCGCTCGGGTTCAGGATGATGTCCCCGCAGGCCTGGCTCGCGCTCCCGCG
Source organism: uncultured delta proteobacterium (assembly GCA_963827955.1). Lineage (GTDB taxonomy): Bacteria > Myxococcota_A > Polyangia > Polyangiales > Polyangiaceae > CAWHDJ01. The sequence goes on from CAWHDJ010000023.1 coordinate 572,624, forward strand.
CTGCTCCCACTCCACCAGGTCCACGTGCCACACCTCGGGGAAGCCGACCTCGTAGCGCAGGTGCGCGGGCAGCGGCGCGGCGTTGATGGCGAGGTCCTGCGCCTCCCTGTAGCGCTCCGTCGCGCGCGCGTAGTGCTTGACCCGCGCGTCCTCGAGCGGCAGCTCCGAGAGCGCGCGGTAGACGGCGCCGACCTTTGGTACTGCCCGGCCTCGCCGAGCGCGATCACCGCGGCGAGCAGCGCGTTCTCGGCGATCTCCGGCGGCGCGCGGCGCTTCGCCGAGGCGGCGGCGACCTCCTGCCACAGCCGGGCCTGCGCCAGCGTCGCGAAGCTCGACACCTCGGCGAGCCCCTCCTTGCGCGCGTAGGCGGACATCTCCCGCGCGAGCGTCGCGGCGGCCGAGACCTCGCCCTGCTTCTCCGCGGCGGTGAGGGCCTCCTCGTACGACTGGAGCGCGTAGTAGCGCAGGTGATCCTCCCGCAGGATGCGGATCACGTTCACGTACCCCTCGAGCACGTGCTCGAACTCCCGGCTCTCGCGCCCCACGGCGATGAGCACTTGGTAGCAGTCGAACGCGCGCTCGCGCTGGCCGATGGTCTCGTAGCGATCGGCCGCCTCCTCCAGGAGGTGCACGGCGGAGACCACGGCCTCGCGCGCCGCGGCCGCGTCGCCCGTGCGGAGCGAGGTGCGCGCCAGGTTGAAGCGCGCGAGCCCCGCGGCGTACAGGTCGGCGCCGGACGACGTGAGCAGGTGCGAGAGGCGCGACCAGAGCGCGCGGGCGCGGGCGAAGTCGTCGCCGCGCTCGCCGGCGATGGCGGCCTGCGCGACGAGGCCGGCGGACTCGTACTCGTCGGCGGCCTTCGCGTAGATCCGGCGTGCGCGGTCGCGGTCCGAGTCGCGGTCGGCCCAGGCGAGGAGCGTGCGCGCCCGGTCGATGGGCGGCACCTTCGCCACGAGCTGCCGCTGGGTCGGCTCGTTGCCGGCGTACCAGTCGAGCGTGAGGGCGGCGCGGTGGTCGCCGTTTTGGGCGAGAACGTCGCGCAGCTCGACGGTGGCGGCGACGTAATCCTCCTCGCGCGCGACCGTGTGCTGCAGCGCGGCGTAGAGGGCGCCCTGAGCGCGTGCGAGGTCGCCGCGCGTCTTGGCCGATCGCGCTTCCTCGCGCAGCTCGTGGAGGGGACGGTTGCTCATGCGTGCGTCGGCACCGGAAGGCCCCCTCTAGCACGTGGCGGACGCGGCGTGCGCTCGGGTCTCGGGTCGCCCCTTCCGCGGCGAGGGCGCGTGGCGATGGGGTTTGCAGGATTGGCACGACGGCCGTGCCGGCTCGCCGGCCCCAGGCTCCCCTCGACTGAAAGGGCGCGAGCGAGGAGGAGACCAGCGATGTGGGGGATTGTTCCGGCAACCGGGGTCGGGGGTAGCAACCAGCCGGTGAGCAGCCGGCGCGAGGAGCGTGGCGAGCGTCCACACGGTGCGGGCGGCGCTCCGGGCGTAGTCGAGTCGACGAGCGACCATCTGGTCGACCGCATGGTGGCGGCAGGGGTCACGCGCCTCTGCTTCGTGCTCGCGCAGGCCGAGGATGCCGGCGCGCCGCCGCCGAGCGAGCGGGATCTGGTCACGCGGCACGGCGCGGCGGCGCGCGGCGTGCCCACGTTCTACGCGGTCCAGCCGCAGCCCCTCGGGCTCTGCGACGCGATCTTCCGCGTGCTCCCGCTGATCCGGCCCGAGGAGCAGGCCGTGGTCGCGCTCCCGGACACCCTCTGGTTCCCGGAGCGCGCCCTGCGCGCGCTCGGCGACGGCGGGCTCTCCTTCCTGTGCTTCCCCGTCGCCGAGCCCGAGCGCTTCGAGGCGGTGGTGGCCAGCGAGGACGGCGAGGTGCGCGAGATCCGCGTGCGCAGCGCGGACCCCGGCTCGCGCTGGGTCTGGGGCGCGTTCAAGCTCGACGGCGCCACGCTGCGCGCGCTCCACGGCCTGTGGGTCGAGCGCGGGCGCGCGGACGCATCGTTCGGCGCGCTGGTCAACGCCTGGCTCGAGCGCGGTGGTGTGGCGCGGGCGACGCGCGCCGGCGAGGTCTACGTCGACGTGAGCACCCCGTCCGGCCGGGTCGAGGCCGCGAAGCTGCTCGGCCGAGGCTGAGCGCTACGCCTCCGGCGCCGCGGGCGCGTGGTCGCGGAGGTACTCCGCGAGCTTCTCGTCCGCGGCGTCGCCGAAGAGGATGCGGCACGCCTCCGGGAGGCCCGGCGCGTCGCGCAGGGCCTCGGCGAAGCGGATCACCAGCGCGATCTTGGAGCGACGGCGGAGGAAGTCCTCGAGCTTCACGATCATCTCCCGCCGGGCCGCGAGCTCGAATCTCGCAGCGCAGGTACTCCGCGCCCTCGATCAGCACCTCCCCGATCCGCGGATCGGCCCGGATGTCCTCCAGCAGGCCGAACGCCTCCGCGGCGTAGCGGCGCCAGAGCCGCGTCGACAGCTTCTCCGACGACCGCGGGGGCGTCAGCGCGTCGAGATCCATCCGCTCCGCCCGGTGGAAGAGCTCGTCGCGCACGTCCTCGCCCGGCTCGCCGTACCAGCGCCGCGTCGGCCACGCGAGCGAGACGCCGAGGCGGCGCGCGTGCTGCGTCGATCTCTTCGCCCACGTTGATGCAGTCCGTCAGCTTGCCCCCGAAGATGCTCACGTGGCGCGTGCCCTCGTCGACCTCGATCACGTGCTTGCGGGACATCATCAGCCAGTCGGCGCCGTTCCCCTCGCCGGACACCGCGAGCGGGCGCACGCCGCAGCGCTCGGCGATGACGTCGGCCTCGGTGAGCGGCTGGGGCAGCTTCAGGCGCTTGTTGATGTTGGCGAGGATGAAGCGGCGATCCTCCGGGGTGACGTGGGTGACGGGGCTCTCCACGCGCGTGTCGGTCGTGCCGATGCACGTGCAGGGGCCCATGGGGATGACGAAGAAGAGGCGCCCGTCGTCGGCGAAGAAGGTCAGGACGCGCTGGTGCGCGTGAGCCGCTCGACGAGCAGGTGCACGCCCTTCGAGAAGACGTGGCGCGCGCGCGTGGCCTGCCCCGCGACCGCGTTCTGCTCGTCGACGAAGGGCCCGCACGCGTTCACGAGCACCCGCCCGCGCAGCGCCATCTCGCGCCCCGTCATCACGTCGCGCGCCTTCACCGCCCACGCCCGTCTTCGCGCCGCGCGCTCACGCACTCCACGTAGTTGCAGCCACGCACCCGTAGTCGAGCGCCCGCCGGACGAAGTTCCAGACGAAGCGGGCGTCGTTGTCGTGCAGGTACGCGTCCGAGTACTCGAAGCCCCCGTCGCAGCGGTCGAGAGCGAGGATCGGCTCCTCCCGCGCCATGGTGGCGCGAGCGAGAGGCGGCGGGGCCTCTTCGTGAAGAAGGCGCCGATGAGCCAGTAGAGCCAGGTGCCGAGGACGAGCTTCCAGAGCCCGTGGCGGAAGCCGCGCTCGTGCGCGGCGTAGAAGCGGATCTCCTGGACCGTCGACGGGTAGCTCTGGATGAGGTGGTTGCGCGAGACGCAGAGCTTGCGGACGAGGCCGAGCTCGAAGTTCTCCAGGTACTTGATGCCGCCCCACGCCAGGTTCGACGACTGCTGGCTGGTGATGCCGGCGAAGTCGCCGCGGTCGATCAGCGCGACACGCGCGCCCCGCGGGCCGAGAGCGCCGCGGCCGAGACCGCTCCGTTGATGCCAGCCGCCGAGGACGAGGACGTCGAAGCTGCCGCCGTCGAGCTTGTCGAGGTAGGCGTCCCGGAGCGCCATCCTTGGCCGCGCTATGTAGCACGCGCGCGCCCGCTCCTGGTCGGCTGCTCTGCGGGGCAGCCGCTGCGCCCGGCGGCCGCATGGGGTAGACCTCCGCCGGCCGATGAACAGAGAGCGCTTCCGCACGTTCGCATGGGCCACGCTGGGCGTGACCTTCGCCGTGATCCTCTGGGGCGCGTACGTGCGCGCGAGCGGCTCCGGCGCCGGGTGCGGCAGCCACTGGCCGGACTGCAACGGCGAGATCATCCCGCGCTCGGGAGCCGTCGCCACGCTCGTCGAGTACACCCACCGCGCGACCTCGGGCCTCTCCGGCGTGCTCGTGCCTCGATCGAGTGGTGCGGGCGTTCGTCGCCTTGCCGCGGCGCCACCCCGGCGCGCCGGCGCGGCGGCGTCGCTGTTCTTCATGGCTCAGCGAGGGCGCCGTCGGCGCGGCGCTGGTGCTCTTCGAGCACGTCGCCTGCGACAAGTCGGTCGCCCGCGCCGCGTGGACCTCGCTCCACCTCACCAACACCTTCCTCCTCGTCGCGGCGATCGCCTGCACCGCCTACTGGGGCCTCCGAGCGGGCGCCCGCCGCGCCTTCAAGCTCCGCGCCAGGGCCTCGCCGGCGTGCTGCTCGCGGTCGGCGCCCTCGGCCTCGTGCTCACCGGCGTCAGCGGCGCCGTCACCGCGCTCGGCGACACCCTCTTCACCGCGCCGACCCTCGCCCGCGGAATCGCCGACGACTTCTCGCCGCCGCCGCACTTCCTCCAGCGCCTCCGCGTCCTCCACCCCATGGCCGCCATGGTGACCGCCGTCTTCGTCCTCTACGCCCGCGGCCCCATCGCCGCCGGCCGCGGACCGGCCGCCGCGCGCTTCTCGCGCATCCTCGCCGCGTGCATGGTCACCCAGCTCCTGCTCGGCATGGTGAACTTCGCCCTCCAGGCGCCGGTCGCCCTCCAAATCGTCCACCTCCTGGTCGCGGATCTCGTCTGGGTCGCGTTCGTCCTTCTCGGCGCGGAGGCGCTCTCCACGCACCCGGACTCCGCTGCCACGAGCGTCCCCGGAGGCGTCCCGACCGCGCCCTGACGCCTACTCCTCCGCAGGCGGCCCCGCGGCCTTCGCGAGATGATCCGGCCGGATCTTCGACGCGTCGAACGCCTTCGCCGCCTCCAGCATCTTCTCCATCGTCGCCTCGTAAGGCGCCGTCGCCCCGCGCTGGAAGCGCAGCGGGTTGATCCTCGCCACCACGAAGGCCCGCAGGTACGGGCTCGTCAGCCCGCGCGCCTCCAGCGCGTGGACCGCGGCCGTCACCGCCTCGTCCAGCGCGAAGAGCTGCGCCGCCCTCGCCGCGCGGATCTCGAGCGCGCGCGGGAGCGGCTCGTCCAGGAAGGCGTCGATGCGCCGGAGCACCGGGTGGTACGCGCCGCCGGAGAAGCGCCCGCGCTGCTCGTAGCAGATGCCCAGCGTGATCAGCGCCGGCTCCTCGAACTCCAGCGCGTAGTCGCGCTCCGGCCGCGGCTCGATCTCCGCGAGCGAGCGCGCCATGCGCACCACCTCGAGCGCCTTCTCGCGCACGTTGTGGGCCTTCTCGGTGTTGAGCGCGAGGATCTTGTACGCGATGGCGCGGTCCGGGAGCACGAGCGCGACGATCGACTTGCCGCCGATCGCGCGCACGGCCGCGGTCCGGTGGTGACCGTTCGGCGTCCAGTACGTGCCGTCCTCGTTCCGCACCGCCAGGATCGGGTCCAGGAAGCGGTCGAGCCGCGCCATCACGTCCGCGAGCCGCGCGACGTGCATCGCCGACAGGTCGCGCTGGAACGGCGTCGGCGCTACGCGCTCGATCGGCACCGCGGCCAGCACCGTCCAGTGCCCCCCGATCGGATCGCGGTACGTCGCCAGCGCCGCGCCCCCGTCGCCCGCGATCGCCCCGGCGAGCGCCTTCACCTCGGCCGGCGCGTCCCCGCCCCCCACCTCCGCCGCCGCGAGCCCGCGCGACGCGGCCTCCACCGCCTTCTTCCGCGCCCGCTTCGGCTTCGCCTCGCCCGACTCCGCCTTCGCCTTGGGCGCCGCCCTCTTCTTCGCCGCCATGCCGCGATCGTACCGCGCCGCACCCCGGGTGCCTCCGGCCTTCGCGCTCCTCCATCGCCCGTCCATGGACTACGGTAGCCCCCCGATGGCCCGCTCCACCGTGCTCCTCGGAGGTGCCCTCCTCGTCGCCGCCTGCGGCAACCGCGCCAAGCCCACGGACGCCGCCGCATCGTCGAGCCCGCCCGCCGCGCCCGCGTCCGCGTCCGCTTCGGCACGGCCGCGCGACCCGGGCGCGCCCGCCGTCACGTCCGCGAACCCGCTCGGCCTCCCGCCGGCGAAGATCAACCTCGACGCAGGCAAGCGCATCTTCACCTTCTCCGACCGCATGATGGCCGCGGCGCGCCCGGGCGAGACGATGATCCTCGGCACCGCGATCGTCACCGGGCTCGACGGCGACGACCTCATCGTCGAAGGCCGCAACGGCCCCCCGCACAAAGTCCACCCCGCGTACGTCATCCCCGTGCCCGACGCCCCGCACATCCGCCCGGGCGACGCCGTGCTCACCGAGCACGGCGGCCTCCTGCGGCACGCCGTCGTCGTCCGATTCGTCAAGGACAAGGTCCTCGTCCGCTTCGTCGGCGACGAGCCGCGCACACAGGAAGCGCAGCTCCCGGGCGGCAGCGGCGCGCCCACGCACGAAGGGGCCTCCAAGGCCGCGCGCTTCGTGCGCCAGGTCGAGGGCTTCGCGCCCGGCAACTACGCGGCGCTGCGCGAGGACGACGGGTGGTCGCACGTGATGCTGGTCTCGTCGTCGGGCGAGGGCGAGGCGAAACGCTGGTTCGTGCTCGGCTACGCGAGCGCGGCGAAGGTCGTGTCCGAGCGTGATCTCCGGCCCATTCCGCTCAAGTACAAGCCCAAGCTGCACGCGGTGGTGTGGGCCGAGTCGGCGGGGAAGATGCGGCGGGCGACGGTGGAGCGGATCGACGACCCGGGGCTCTACACGGTGAAGTTCGAGCGCGCGGGGAGGCCGGTGACGGTGGGGTGGGGGGCGCTGATGGCGCCGATCGGGGAGTAAGGCGAGCCCTTGCACGCTCGCCGCGACCAGTTAGCCTTTACGTTCATGTCCAGCACCCGCAAGAAGCAGTCACCCGCTCCTCGTCCGCACGCACCGACGAAGGCCAAGGCCACCGGCGGCAAGCCAGCCAAGGCCGCAAAGTCCGCGCCCGCGAAGGCTGCACCCGCGAAAGCCGCACCTGCGAAGGCCGCACCCGCGAAGGCCGCTCCGGCGAAGACCGCGCCCGCGAAAGCAGCGCACGCGAAGGCCGTTCCAGGCGGCGCCGACGTCGAAGCTCCAGACCTTGAACAACATCCTCGCTCAGCTCCCCGCGCTCACCGACGTGCAGCGCGCCGCGTTCCGGAGCCGGATCGGCGACGCGGAGTGCGCGTCGCTCGGCGCGCAGACGCAGAGCGCGCTGGTGCTCCGCGAGGCGACGACCTGGGCCAAGATCATCCAGGGCGCGCTGGTCACGTTCGCGGGGCCGCTCCAGGCGTACACGCCGGCGCGCTTCGCGTGGTTCGTCGAGTGCGCGCAGGGCCTCGCGCAGGCGGCGCAGGCGCAGCAACAGAGCGCGGGCTCCGTCGGCGCCGCGCGCGGCAACGAGCTGTCGGCGCGGCAGGCGGCGCTCGCCGCCCGCGAGGCGCTCGACGAGAAGCTGGCGCTGCTCGCCGGTCAGGACGCCGCCGCGATGGCGGAGCTACAGGCCGCCTTCGGGACGACGGAGACGGCGTCGGCGCTCGTGCAGTCGGTGAAGGCGCTGGCGAGCCTGGCGAGCACCTGGCTGGCCAGCAGCAATCCGCAGGACGAGGCGCTGGTCGCGAGCGTGAACCTGACGGCGGGCGACGTGGACACGGCGAACCAGGCGGCGCAGGCGCTCACCGACGCGGCGAGCTCCGCGGTGGGGACGCGCGCGCAGCCGAAGGACGGTCCGGCGGTGAACCTGGCCGAGGGGCGGGTGCTGTTCGAGATGAAGGCGGTCCGGGGCGTGTTCGAGAAGGCGCGGAGCAAGACGCCGGCGGTGCCGTCGCTGCCGATCGGGAGCGGGACGCGGCGGGTGCTCGCGCCCCACAAGAGGGCGGCGACGCCGGCTCCCGCGGCGGCCGGCGCGACCGCGACGGCAGGAAGCACGGCGACGCCGGCGCCCGCGGCGGCCACGACGACGGTTCCGGCGGCCACGGGGGGCTGAGGCGGGGGCAAGTCCCGGCGGGCGGGGGGCAAGTGCCTCCGGGCGGGGGGCAAGTGCCCGCCGGCGAGGGGCAAGTCCTGGCCGGTGGGGGGCGGTCAGCCGGGGGGCGCTTGCACGTCCTGGTGCGAGGCGAGCCAGGCGAGCGCCTCGTCGTACGTGAGGGCGCGCTTCGGGCTGGCTTCGCGGAGGGCGCGCCACTCTTCGCCGCGATCCTCGACGGCGATGAAGACGCCGCGGCGCTCGACTTCGAGGGCGACGAGCCAGTCGGTGGTGAAGGGCACCCGGTCGGCGGAGACGCCGGCGTCATCCGGAAGGCTGGCCCGCACGCTGCTGAGCTTGGCCCGCTTCCAGTCGCCGTCGGTCGGATAGCGGGCGTGGAGCTGCTCGGCCCAGGCTTCCGCGGCGGCGCGGTCGAGCTTCGCTTCGGCAATCGTTATGCCGAGCCCTTCGAGGAGCGAGTCGATCCATGTCGGGTCGAACGCGGCCCCCTTGCGCATCCGAGCCTGCCGGCACAGCTCCAGGTGAACCTGAGCGTGCGCGAGCACCGCGATCCCCTTCGTCCTCGCGAGCCTTGCGAGCGTCCGCACCTTCTCGGCGCTGCGCGCGACGTTGGAGTCTACCCAAAGCTCTGCGCTACTCACGATCGGGCTCCGCCGTGTCGTCCCCTCCGAGCATCTGGTTCACGTCGCGGTCCGGCCACGCCTCCCAGCGCTCGCCCTTCAAGAACCACAGACCACCGCCCTGCATGAGCTGGAGGTCCTTGCGCATGTTCTCGGGCAGCTCCGTGTAGCCGTCGCGGCTGACCCACGCGCGATCGGCCCCCTGTTCCTTGGCCTTCTTGGTGAGGGCCGCGCTCTCGGCGCTCTCGCTCGGAGCCCGGCTCACCGTGGTCGCACCGCCGGGGTCGCGCTGGAAGCGGATGACGTTGGGCCCGTCGAAGGCGGCGACGTGGCTCTCGATGATGGCCTGGTCGATGCGGCGCTTCTGGACGAGGTCCTGGAGGAAGTTGCGGAAGAGCTGCTGGCTCTTGGCGTCGAGGCTCAGCTCGGGCTCCTCGATGGCGATGATGGGCGCGTTGGCGAGGAGAACGGCGCCGAAGAGGATGACCAACTGGCGTTCGCCGGAGCTGAGCTCTTCGAGGCCGAGGACGATCTCGTTGCGGCGCTCGAATGTCAGCTCGGGGTCGCCTCCTTGTAGGCGGCGGTCAATGGAGATGTCCATGCCGGCGAACGCCGGGATGGCCTGGAGCGCGGCCTCGAAGTCGCGCCAGCGGGCGCGCACCTTGGGGTCGCGCGACAGACGGGACTCCAGCAGCGCTTCCGCCAACGCCGGCTGGATCGGTTCGCCCGCTTTCTGGTCGTCGAGCCATGCTGCTTTGCGCGCAGCGCTAAGCACAGCGATCGGTCGACTGGTGGAACCGAATGGGGTTTCAATCCAGGTACGGAGCTGCTTGAGCGGCCCATCAGGGGTGCTGGTGAGCTCCAACTCCGCCGCGCTACCCGCCGGGCTCACCTTTACGGTCAGGGCTTTAAGCGTGGGATCGGCGAAGTGAGCGGTGATCACCATCGGCCTACGCGCGCCGGTCGGCAAATCGCGGTAGGACACGGTGAGCTCTTCATCCGCATCATCCCAGCGCACCTGCATGCGCTTCGTTTCGTGCTCCAGCAAAAAGATCGAGCTGCGGAACAGGAAGCTCAGGGCAGCGATGGCGTTCGACTTGCCGGACCCATTGTCGCCATGGAACGTGATGAGTGCGTCCGGTGCTCCCGATGTCTTCGGGAAGTCGAGCGTCGTCCACTTCCGGAACGTCCGGAAGTTCTCGATGGACAGACTGGCGACCCGCAGCGACGGCCTTGCGGCTTGGGCAACGTTCTGCTCGCTCACACGTGTGAGCCTAGACGTTGGCCATCAACGCCGCCAGCCGGAGACGTCGCCAGCCCTCAGCGCTTGCCGGCCGCGCTCCTCGGCTCGGCGTCGAGCAGGTCCAGCACGGTGGTGTCCAGCTCCGTCGCGATCTTGTGCAGTGTGCCGAGCGTGACGTTCTGCTCGCCGCGCTCGATGCGGCCGAGGTTCGACCGTTGGCTCCCGATCCGCTTCGCAAGCTCGCCTTGCGAGAGGCCCAGCTCCTGACGACGCCGGAGGACTTGCAAGCCGATCCGGTTGAGCAGGAGGTTCAGGTCTTCGGTCACTTTGCACTTGCCTATGGATGATGTGGCACGTATAAGAGCCACACACAGATCGGGCGTGCTCCGTGCTTGGTCCGACGCGGAGCCGCGCCAAAGCGCCGCCTGAGCGAGTTGCTCGCTCGCGCAGGCGGCTCGTCGAAACCCCATCCTGAAATGAGGTCCGACATGGCCGAGGTACATCAGCGCCTCTCAGGGCGCAAAGGCCGCGATCCATCCGTTGCCATCCACAGCCTCGAAGCCTTCGTGGCGGCGGCCAAGGTCCTGCGCGACACGTGGGACCCCATCCTCGACGGCACCGCGTACCCACCCACCCTCCCCGACTTCAACGACTTCATCCACGACCTCGCCGACTGGCTCGCCTCCATCCAGGAACGCGCCGAGGTCGAGGCCAGCGCCGTCGAGCCGCTCGACTTCACCGACCCCGAAGCGCTGCGCGAGTGGCTCCGCGCCCTCGACTGCAACTTCCACGACCTCCTCGCCGCCGCCGACGACGCCACCCGCCCCCTGGGCCGCCGCGAGCTGGGCCGCGTCCTCGCCCGCTCCAAGGTCCTGGAGGCGCGCCGATCTATGCGGTCGCTGATCGAGGCTGCCGAGCGCGGCGCGCCCGAGGCACCGAAGTAGCAGCCGGGCAGCGGGCGCGCGACGTCGCGGGCGGGTCACGCGACGCGGTACACGTAGAGGACGGTCATGCGGCCGCCCTCGACGTCGACGGCGAAGCGGATGCGATAGCGGCCCGCGTGGAGGCGGAAGTAAGGAGGTACGCGTTCAACGTGGCCTTCGCCCTGCTCGGCGAAGCGTATGACGGCCCGGTCGACGACCATGGCCTCGTACGGGTGCAGCGCGTAGAACGCGGTGAGCGCGGGGTAGTCCCACGCGACGCGGAGGGTCATTTCCCTTGCGCTCGAGCCATCTCGTACAGCAGCCCCGGCACGTCGTCGTTGTCGACCAGCCGCGCGCGGCCGGCCTCGAAGTCCGCGACGATTTGCGCGAAGGCCGCCTGCTGATCGGGCGTCATGTCCTCCTCGCCGAGCGGGGCGCGGGCCAGCGCTTCGAGCGCCGGGCAGAGGGATCGCATGCTGGCGTCGGGGTGCGGCGCGGTGGCGAGCGGTGCTGCGGTGGCCATGCCTCAACGTACCGGCGTTCCGTGCTCCGAGCAAGCGTGCGGCCACGGACGGACGCTTGCCCTCGCGGCCCGTGAATTCTAGAACGCTGCCCCGTCGTGAACGAGGAAGAGAAGCCCGAGAGCGCCGCCGGCGAGCGCGGCGAGGACGAGGCGGAGAGCGCCGCCGAGGATCTGCTCGCGGCCAAGCTGGACGGCTTGCCGAAGGCGTCCGGCTGCTACCTGTTCAAGGACAAGACGGGCGCCGTCGTCTACGTGGGCAAGGCGAAGAGCCTGCGCTCGCGCGTGAAGAGCTACTTCCAGGAGGGGGGGAGCGACTCTCGCTACTTCATCCCCATCCTGCGCCGGATCGTGCGCGACCTGGAGACGGTCGTCACCGCCACCGAGAAGGAGGCGGCCGTCCTCGAGAACGACCTCATCAAGCAGCACCAGCCGCGCTTCAACGTCAAGCTGCGCGACGACAAGGACTTCCTCTGCCTGCGGCTCGATACGCAGAAGGAGTGGCCCAGGCTGGAGACCGTGCGCCGGCCCTCGGCGGACGGGGCGCGCTACTTCGGGCCGTACCACTCGGCCTCGAGCGCGCGCAAAACGCTCCACCTCGTCAACAAGCACTTCCAGCTCCGCACCTGCTCCGACGCGGATCTCGCCTCGCGCCGCCGGCCCTGCCTCCAGTACCAGATCAAGCGCTGCCCCGCGCCGTGCGTGATGAACGTGGACAGGGCCGCGTACGCCGAGCAGGTGCGGAACGTCGGGCTCTTCCTCGAAGGGCGGCACGACGAGCTGACGGGCGAGCTGATGCAGCGGATGAAGGAGGCCTCGCGCGAGATGGAGTTCGAGCGCGCGGCCGTCTACCGCGACCAGCTCCGCGCGGTGGAGGCGGTGCGCCAGGAGCAGCGCGTCGTCGCCGTGAAGGACGTGGACCAGGACGTGGTGGGCTTCTACCGCGAGGGGAACCTGGTCGAGGTGCTCGTGCTCATCGTCCGCGGCGGGCACGTGAAGGACACGCTCTCGTTCTCGTTCCGCGGCGTCGAGATGCCGGACGAGGAGGTGCTCGCGGGCTTCCTCGCGCAGTACTACGCGCTGGACGCGCAGGCGGCGACGATGATCCCGGACGAGGTCCTCCTGCCAATCTTGCCCGACGGCGCCGCCGGCGTGGCCGAGTGGCTCGGCGAGCGCCGCGGGAAGAAGGTGGCGCTGCTCGTGCCCCGGCGCGGCCCGCGGGTGGAGCTGCTCGCGATGGCGAAGGAGAACGCGGCCCACGCCTTCCGCGAGAAGCAGCGCAGCACCGACGACCTCGAGGCGCGCCTCGAGGAGCTGCGCGACCGGCTGCGCCTCTCCGACCTGCCTCGGCGCATCGAGTGCTGCGACATCTCCCACCTCGGTGGCGGGGACACGGTCGGCTCGATCGTGTCGCTCCTCGACGGCGTGCCCGACCGCAAGCACTACCGGAGCTTCCACGTGAAGGGCGTCGCCGACGGCGACGACTACGCGGCGATGTACGAGGTCCTCGCGCGCCGGTTCCGCCGCGGCAAGGCGGCCGCCGCGCTGTCGGAGGCGAAGGCCACGGAGGCGGAGGGCGACGGGGCGACGGATGCGTCCCGCGAGGAGCTGGAGGAGGCCGCCGGCAAGCCGGGGACGTGGGACCTGCCGGACCTCCTGGTCGTCGACGGCGGGCGCGGGCAGCTCGGGGTGGCGCTCTCCGCGGCGCGCGACCTCGGGATGCACGATCTCGCCATCGTCGGGCTCGCCAAGGAGCGCGAGACGAGGGCCGGCGAGAAGATGGTCGACCGCGTGTACCTGCCCGGGCAGAAGAACGGGATTCCCCTGCGGCCGACGAGCGCGGCGCTCTTCTTCCTGGCCCGTGCCCGCGACGAGGCGCACCGCTTCGCCAACCACGCGCGCAAGAAGCTGGGCAAGGCCCGGCGCCTCCGATCCGAGATCGACGACATCCCCGGCCTCGGCGCCGAGACCCGGCGCGTGCTGCTCCGGGAGCTCGGGTCCATGGCGGGCCTGAGGGCCGCGAGCGACGAGCGCATCCTCGCCGTGACAGGCGTGACGAAGCGCCACCTCAAGGCGCTGCGCAAGGTGATCCCGGCGCCGTCCACCGCCTGACCCGCGTCCGGCGTCGCCCCACGCCGGCGATTGCGCGCCGTCCGCCGGGCGCTTGGGAGTCGACGGGCGCTGGCTGCACTCGCTAGGATGGTGGGGCGTGCAACCTTCCGGGGACAGCGGATGACCGAGTTCGGCGGCGAGTCCATGCCGGCCGAAAGCTCGGGCGCTACGAGCTCCTCGTGCCGCTCGCCACGGGCGCGACGGCCGACGTCTGGGCCGCCCGCATGCCGGGAGCGATCGAGAAGATCGTGGCCATCAAGGCCATGTCCACCGACATGAGCGCGGACTCCGACGCGGACGCCGAGTCGATGTTCCTCGACGAGGCGCGGATCGTCTCGCGCATCCGCCACCCCAACGTCGGGACCGTCATCGAGCTGGGCGACGTCGACGACCTGCTCTTCATCGTGATGGACTGGATCGAGGGCGAGCCGCTCCAGGTCGTGATGCGCGAGGCGAGGGCGGGGATGCCGCTGCCGATCGCGATCCGCATCGCGCAGCAGGCCGCCGCCGGCCTCCACGCCGCGCACGATCTCTGCAACGACGACGGCAAGCCCATCGGGCTGGTGCACCGCGACGTCTCTCCGCAGAACATCCTGGTCTGCTACGACGGGATCGTGAAGGTGATCGACTTCGGCGTCGCCAAGGCCGAGTCGAACCTTCAGCGGACCAACGTCGGCCAGCTCAAGGGCAAGGTGCCGTACATGGCGCCGGAGCAGGCCATGGGCGACCCGGTCGACCGGCGCACCGACATCTTCGCGCTCGGGGTGGTGCTCTACCAGCTCGTCACCGGCAAGCACCCGTTCCGCGGCGAGAACGAGTTCGCCACGCTCGCGCGCATCCGCGACAAGAACCCGGCCGACCCGCCGCGCCGCCACGTACCCGACCTGCCCGCCGCGCTCGAGGACGCGATGCTGACGGCGCTCGCCAAGAAGCGCGAGCAGCGCTTCGCGACGATGCACGAGTTCTCGCGCGCGCTGGACAGGGCCGTACCTTCGTCGCCCGACGGCAACAGCGTCCTCGGCGCCTACCTGAGCGAGCTGTGCGCGCCGCGCGCCGACAAGCGCGAGCAGGCGATCCGCGACGCGCTGCGCACGCGCACCGGCAAGGACATCCGCCCGGTCAACCTCGGCGTCCGGCCCGTCTACCAGGAGGGGATCGTCCGGCATCCGGAGCGTGCGCGCGCTCCTCGGCGGCAAGGCACCGAGCGCGGCCGGGGGGCGCTCCGCGCCCGAGCCCTCCGCGGCGCCGGCCGACAACGATGCTCCCCGTGCACGCACGCCCCCCGACCCGGTTGGCTCCAACGGCGCGCCGGCCCCCGCGTCCCCGTCGACCTTCAGCGTCCCGCCCGGCATGCGCTCCCAGCGCAGCCGGACGACGCTCATCGCTGCCGGGATCGTGATCGTGCTGGCGCTGCTCCTCGGGGTCATCGCGGCCTCGAGCGGGTCGCACGGCGCCGACGACGAGCCGGTCAAGCACGCGTTCTGACGTGCTTGCTGACGTGCTAGTGTCGAGACCGTGCACCACCGTATGAAGTGGCTCACGATCGGCGCCGCACCGGCGCTCGTGCTCGCCCTCGCCACCACCGTTGCTTGCCGTAAATCGCACGCTCCCGCGCCTCCGCTCGGCTCCGCGTCGGCAATCGCGAACAGCGCAGAGCCGGCGCACACGGTGGCCCCCGCGACGCCGCAGGAGCTCGCCGTCGTCGCGCCGCTCGCGGCGGGCAGCGAGCTCGGGGGCTTCGTCGTCCGCGACATCGCCGGCGTGCAGCGGGGGCGCATGCGGGTCGTACTCGCGAAGAAGGACGCCGTGGTGCGGCTCGACATCGCGCTCGTCGACCCGGAGGGCCCGACGCCGCCGGCCACGACGGAGCGCTATGCGATCTACTACTCGCTCCGCGGCGGGACGCCGGAGGACGGCGAGCGGCTCGCGAAGAAGCTGGCCGCGGTGATCACCAAGAACGCGGCGCCGCCCCCCGCGGGGATGACGAAGTTCATTCCCAATCCCAAGGCGGGGACGGAGCTCTGACCGCGCGCTAGGACCCGCCGTCCGTGCCCGCGTCGCCGCCGCCCAGGGGGCATCCCTCCCCACCTGGGTGGTTGTCGCAGTAGTTCTTGATGCACTGGGTGAGCGCCTTCGTCTGGGGAGCGCACATCTGGGCAGACGACGCGGTGCACTGCGTGTTGGCCGCGCCGCACGAGTTCTGCGCGGCGAACTGGTCGCTGCAACCCGCGAGCAGGGCGCTCGACTCCAGGCCGGCGCAGTAGCCGCCGCAGTCGCTGGTCTTGATGAGGCCGCATTTGTTGAGGGCGTTGCAGGCGGTGCTGCAATCCTCCCCGGAGGAGATGAGGTCCGAGACCGCGCAGCCTGGGGCGAGGTACGCGGCGCCGAGGAGCGCGAGGGCAGCGACGGCGCGAAGGCAAAGCACGTGAAGGGGTCGCATCAAGGGCGAATCTAGCACGTCGCCTTCTTGGCCGCCTTCACGAGCAGCTTCTCGGCGCCGGGGTCGGGGATGGACTCGAGCACTGCTTTGCCGACGGCGCGACGGCAGTCGGGGTGCACGCCGGCGAGCTTGAGGTAGAGCGTCGCGCGCTCCGCGAACCCGGCGGAGCCCGCGCGCTCCGCGAGCCTCGCCGTGAGCGTGGCGGCGAGGTCCTGGTCCGGGAGCTGCTCCAGCACCGAGAGCGCCGCGCGCCGGTCGGCGATCTGCGGGTGCGTCTCGATCAGCTCGATGAGCGGCACGATCGCGACGGGCCCCATGGCGCGCAGCGCCTCGCCGATCACGGCCGGCTTGTAACCCTCCGCGTACGCCGCCAAAAGCTCGCGCAGGCCGCGCACGTCCCCGAGCCGGCCGAGCGCGTCGGCCGCGACCTTGGCGTCGCGATCGCTCTCGCCGCGGCGCGCGAGCATCTCGACGAGCACGTCCACCATCTCGGTGTCGCCGAGCAGCGCGAGCGCGAGCGCGGCCTCGCGCCGCACGTCCTGCGCGGAGTCGGTGAAGAACGCCTGCCGCAGGACCGGGATCGCCGAGAGGTGGCCGAGCTCGACCAGGGCGTGCACGGCGGCCTCGCGGGCGTCCTTCGTCGGCGCGGTGGCGAGGATCCGGGCGACGTCGGCCACCCTCTGCAGCGCGGGCGCGCGCCGGCGCTGCACCGCGTCGGCGCCGAGGGTGCGAGCTCCATCGCGTCGATCGCGTCGGCCGCGAGCGCCCGCAGACCGACGTCCTTCTCGTGCGCGGCGGCCTCGTGGAGGATGCGCTCGGCCTCGAGCCCGCCCACGGCGGCGAGCACGCGGAGCGCGGTGATCTTGGCCACGCGGCCGCGCTTGCCCGCGAGGGCCCGCTGGGCCGCGGCGAGCGCCGCCTCGCGCCGGTCGCCCTTCGCCATCGCGAAGACGCGGACCACGTAGGGCGCCGCGCTCCCGTCGGCCCACGTGGGATAGATGCTCGCCGCGAGCTCTTCGGGGGGCAGGCCCTCGTAGTGGCGGGCGTAGTGCACGGCCGCCTCGTAGCGGTCGAGCGCGCCCCGGGCGCGCTCCGCCGCGATCTCGGGCGGCGCGAGCCAGCGCGCGGGGCGCGCCACGCAGACGCTCTCGTACGTCGGCACGCGCTCCATCGCCGCGGGATCGACGGTCGTCGCGCCCGCGAGCCGCACCAGCGCGATGCCGAGCACCTGGTAGAGCTTGACGAAGTCGTCGAGCTTGTCCTCCGGGTCCGCGCGCTCCGCCACGGCGTGGAGCAGCGCCGCCTGCTTGTCGAGCCCGAGGTCGCGGAGGCGCGCCTCGAGCGCGCCGGTGACTCGCGGGCCGAGCGTGGCGAGCCCCACGGTGAAGGCGTCCGCGAGCTCCTCCCGGACCTCGGCGAGCGCGATCGCCGCGCTCGACGCGCCCGCGGCGCGCGCCGCGTCCGCCCACGCGGCGGACCCGAGGAGGGGCGCGGCCACGCGGGGCTTCGCGCCCTCCGGCGCGGTGAGGCTGCGCATCTCGAGGCCGAGCGGGCCCTCGATCACGGCCGCCATCGGCCACAGCGTCGGCAGCGCCGCGTCGACGCCCACGTCGCCGACCAGCGCCCTGAGCCTGGCCCCACCGAGCGACGACGCGAGCCGGTCCATGAGCGCGCGATCGTCGGGCAGGTGAAGCGCCTGCCCGCCGGCGTCGACGGCCTGCATGCGGCCCGCGCGGGCGAAGAGGGTCTCCACGCGGATCGCCGCCGGGAGCAGATCGGGAGCGAAGACGTCGCGGCGGTGCTCCACGAGCGCCGCGAGCGCCGCGCCGACGTTGGGCAGCGCCTTCTCGACGAGGCGGGCGAGCGCCGCGTGATCGACGGGGCGCGCGTCACCGAGGTCGGCCACCTCGAGGCGCGTCGGGGAGTAGCCCGGGTACGTGGACCCGCGCACGCCGGCCAGGACGGCGCCGCCGCGGCTCGGCTTCGGGTCCGTGCTCCGCGCGAGGAAGCCGGGCACGATCTGCTTTTCGCTGAAGTGGGCGCCCGACGCGAGGTCGATGAAGCGGCTCTCCCGGATGACGAACGCGTCGCTCGTGACCCGCGAGACATACGCGTACTCGAGCAGGTCGAGGCTCGCGATCGGCCGCCGATCGGCCTTCTGCCACGTCTTGCCGACCAGCTCCTCGACGTGCCGATTGTCGAGCGGCTCCCCGCCCGTGAGGTGCTTCTCCAGCTTGCGCGCCGTGAGGAGCAGGTCCGCGCAGAGGTCGGTGTAGGCGACGGCGGGGAGCGAGCCTCGGCGCTCCGCGGCGGCCTCGAGCAGGAGGGTCAGGTCGAGCGTCTTCGCCGAGAGGCGGCGGAGCTTGTACTCGCGCAGGTTCTCCCCGAGCGTCTTCACCTGCGGGGCGCGATCGTCGCCCATCGCGGCCACGCCGGCGACGCCGAGGTCGCGCACCAGCGTGACGATCTGCGCGGCGCCCTGCTTCATCAGGTCGGCCGCCTCCGCGCTGCCGCGCTTGACGGCCTTCCTCTTCGCCTCGCCAGCGGCGCCCGGGGGAGCGCCCTCGACGAACGCCTCGGGGGCGCGCGCCCACGCCACGAGGAGCGCCGCGGCGTGCTTGCAGAACGCCCGCGAGCGCGCGGCCGGGCAGGTGCACCTTGCCTTGACGTCGAGCGCCCCGGTGCCGCCGAAGGAGAGCGACACGCGGTACGGCGCCAGGCCCGAGCCCTTCGCCTCGCAGAAGAGCTTGCTCCCCTGGCGGGCGAGGTTCGTGAGCCCCTTGTCGTCGAAGAGGCGCGTCCCCTTCTGCAGCCGTCGCTGTCCACGACGATCCCGCGCAGGTCGCCGACGCCGAGCTTCATCTGTGGGGCCTCGCCCTCCGCCATGCGCACCTCTTTGCCGCGCAGCCTAGCGGGCCGCCGCCGTGGCGTCACGGACGGCCGGCCCTGCACGCCCGCCGAGGCGGCAGCGGCGCGCCGACGGTCGCGCCGACGGTGGCACCGATACGGGAGGACTCACCGGGCGTGGAAGACCGCTTGCGCCCCGGACGTGGGTTCTGACAAGCTCCCGCCCCCAGGATGCCCAAAGTCGATCCAAAGCCCTCGCCCGCCAGGCCACCGACTACCTCAAGCGCCATCCCGAGGAGATCCTGCGGATCGTTCGCGGCGCGGTCGGGCTTCGCTTCGGCGTCCCCATGGACGCGGTGCGTTATCTTGCGCGCGAGCTCGGCGGCGGGCCGAAGGCGCCCAAGGACGTGGTGATCGAAGCGGCGCCCCCGGGGATCCGCTTCGCCGCCACCGTCGACGCGATGGGGACGCCGCTCCGCGCCGTCGCGGTGATCTACGTCGAGGAGCTGGGCATCAGTACGTCCGAGCTACGCGTCGGCGTCCGCCTCGAGGGTCTGACGCTCACGGTGCTGGGCGATGCGTCCTCGCCGATCGCGGGCCTCATCAAGTCGGGCGCGCTCGACCTCTCCAAGCCCGGCAACCTCGTGGCCTTCATGCCCAAGCGGCCCGCGGCGCTCGTGGACGCCAAGGACAATCGGATCGTCGTCGACCTGATGAAGGTGCCGAAGATCGCCGGCAACCCCAGGCTGAAGCACGCGCTCGAGGTTGTGACGCCCGTGCTCGGCGTGCGCGCGCTCAAGACGAAGGACGATCACCTCGACCTGCACCTCAAGGCCGACATCGGCGGTGTCCCGCAGGCGATCGCTGCCGCGCGCGCCCACGTTTGATAGACTCGCGCGGCATGCCGCCGCTCCCCCCTCGCCCGGCGCAGCCCGCTGCCGGCGCAGACCGCCGCACGGTCGGCGATACGGGCCGCCCGCAGGCCGGCGCGCTGCAGGGCGCGATCCCGTTCGAGACCCTCGCCGAGATCGCCACGGGCGAGACCGCGCGCGTGGATCTCTGCCGGGTGCTCCCGCCCCACCGGCGCGCGAGCGGGCTCATCGCGGTGAAGCGGCTCCACCCCCACGTCGCGGAGGATCCGACCTTCGCCAAGGAGTTCCTCGACGAGGTGTGGATGACGGCCTCGCTCAGCCACGCGAACGTGGTCGAGGTCGTCGGGTGGGGGAGCGACGAGCAGGGCCAGTACCTCGCCTTCGAGCTGGTCCAGGGCGTGTCGCTGCTCCGCCTCATGAAGACGATCTTCGAGACGGGCGAGGCGTTCACCGAGCGGATGGTGGTGTACATCGCCTCCCGGATTTGCCGCGGCCTCGCCGCCGCCCACTCGCTCCGCGCCCAGAGCGGCGAGCTGCTCAACCTGGTGCACCGCAATCTCACGCCCGGCAACGTGCTCTGCGGGTTCAAGGGCGAGGTGAAGGTCGCCGACTTCGGCATGGCCAAGGCCAAGCAACGGCTCACCAAGACGCTCACCGGGATGCGCAAGGGCGAGCCCACGTACATGGCGCCCGAGATCGCGTCGAGCGACGACATCGACGCGCGCGCCGACCTGTTCTCCCTCGGCGTGATGCTCTTCGAGCTCTTCTCCGGGCGGAGGCCGTGGATCGCGAAGAGCGACTACGACATGGTGCAGATCACGACGCGCGAGCCGCCGGCCGATCTCCGCGAGCTGAGGCCCAAGAATCGACAAGGAGCTCGTCAACGTCGTCAATCGCTGCCTGGAGAGGGAGCCCTCCGCGCGCTGGCAGAGCGCGCACGAGATCGCCGCGCGCCTCGACGAGTGGCTCACCGTCCACGGGTACCAGGAGGACAACGAGGAGGCGCTGGGCCGGTTCGTGCGGCGCAACGCGATGCGGCAGATGCGCTGGTTCGAGCGCGCCATCGCCGGGGAGATCCTGGCGGAGAAGGTCGGCCGCGTCCTGCCGCCTCGGGTGCCCACCTACACCGAGCACACCAAGCCACCGCGGCCCGTGCTCGACTCCGCGCCCACCACCCCGGCGCCTGCCCTGGCGCGTCCGCTCGTCCCGCCCCGCCCTGCCGCCGCCGCCGACCCTCGCTCCATCCGCGCCGCGAACGCGGTGCAGCAGCTCAAGAAGCTCGCGCCCCCGGTCGAGCCCCCGCGCGCCCGCGCCCGGCGGCTCCCATCCCTGCACGACGAGGATGACGACGGCGATCCGACGGACGTCCAGCTCCGCCTCGACCCCTCGCTCCGAATGCCCACGCCGCGGCCCCCTCGGGCCGCCGCCGCCGACGACGACGAGAACGACGACGCCGGCGAGGAGCTGCCCACGCTGGTGCAGAAGGACGACCCCCGCATCAAGGCGCTCCGGGCCGAGGTCAACCAGAACGAGGTCGGCCGCGGAGGCCGCGGGACACGCTCCCGCGTTCGTCGTCGCAGAATCCCGAGTCCGACCTCCCGACGGCGCCCCTCCCGCTGGACGCTTCGCAGAAGAAGGCCGCCGTCGATCTGTCGGAGGCGCCGACGCCAATCAAGCCGCAGAAGGCGAAGAGCACGCCAATCCGCTCGGCCATCCCGCCCCCGCCGGACATCCCGCAGCGGCTGATCGGGATGGCGCCCCCGCCCCCGCAACACTCCAGGTCAGCGCCGCCGCCCGTCCCGCATGCCCCCGGTCCCAGCGAGACGGCGGCGGTCGAGAAGCCGAGCCGCACCACCGCCCGCCCCCCCGGCGCCGGCGCGCGCGCAGAGGCGCCGCCCCGCTCGGCGGACGCCGCCTTCGCGCCCGAGCAGGCGAAGCAAACGTCCGACGACGTGCAGGTCATCGATCGCCACGGGACGCACGCGAAGCTCGTGAGCGAGGAGTCGGTGGTCGCGGAGGCGGATCGCCTGTCGATCGAGGCGGTGCGACGCAGCGAGGAGGCGCGGGCGGCGCAGCTCCGAGCCGAGCGCAAGGCCGCGGCGGCGAAGGTCGCGAGCGAGGCGGCGGCCATCGCGGCCGACGCCCTGCGGCTCCTGCGCACCTCGGGGCTGGCCGTCGCGATCATGCGCCTCGAAGAGGCGCGGACCCTCGAGCAAGACCTGCAGAGCGGGAGGTTTCCGGTCGGCGAGATTGGGGCTTCGCTGCGCCCGCCGGGCGCGGCGTCCGTCGCGCCGCCCGCCGGTTACCCCGAAGCGGTCACGACCCAGCCTTCGCCGGCGTTCAACCTCATCCCGGACCTTCCCAGGCTCCCCGCTCCGCCGCCACCCCCGCCTCCGGCCCCGCTGTCCACCGTACCCGCCGCGGCGGTGAGCGTGCAGCCGCCGATGGCTCCGATGCCGATCCCGCAGGCGCCGCCGGTGCCGGCCATGGCGGCGCCGCCGAGCCATCCCTCGGCGCCGCGGTCGCCCTCCATCGGCCCGCCGCCGGGCCTCGGGCTCCAGGCTTCGCCTTCTCCGGCCGCGCCGGCTCAGGGCCCCCCGCTGGGTGCCGGCGCCATCGACCTGAGCACGTTGCCGGTGAGCTTCCAGCCCACGATCTTCGGCCTTCCTCGCAACGTGGTGCTCTCGCTCTCCGCGATCGCCCTGTTCGTCGTCGTGGTGCTGGCGCTGCTCCTGGCGAAGTGATCGCCGAGCCCGCTCCGCTCGGGCCCGGCGCGCGGGTGAGGCACGCTCAGCGCGGCGCGCCGGCGCAGCGGAAGCCGATGGCGTGGTTGAACGTCTCGGGGTCGGTCTTCCAGCGGTAGGCGGGCCGCGCCCAGTCGGCCATGGACCCGGTGAAATCGCCGCCGCGGACAACGCGCTGGGTGCCCGTCGCGGGCCCCTTGGGGTCGGTGACGGGCGCGTCGGTGTAGGGCGCGTACCAGTCGGCCGTCCACTCCCAGACGTTGCCCGCGAGGTCGAGGACGCCGGTGGCCGTCGCGCCCGCGGGGAAGGAGCCGACCGGCGCGGTCCCGACGAAGCGGTCGTCGTCGTCGTCGTACATCATGCCGTGCTTCTCGCCGTGATCCTGGAACCACTTCGCGCACGACTTGCCGCACGCGTTCAGGTACTTGCCCGAGGGCGCCTCGTCCCCCCACGGGTACTTGCGCTGGTTGCTGCCCCGCGCCGCGAACTCCCACTCCGCCTCGGTGGGGAGGCGCGCGCCGCGATGCTTGCAGAACGTGTCGGCCATCGTCCACGCCACGCAGTTGATCGGGTGCTCGCCCGGTCTTTCGCCCCTGCGTTGCAGAACTAGCTGTAGAGCTTGACCTGCTGCGGGGTGATCCCCGGCCAGCTCACCTTGTCGGGCGGCCGCTCGCACTCGCCCTTCTCGAACGCAGGCGAGGTACGCGCGCGTCGTCACCTCGGTCTTGTCGAGGCAGAACGCGCTGATGGTCACCTCGTGCGGGGGCTGGTGTCCGGGTTGCGAGATCGCGCGCGCCGAGGAAGGCTTTGCCGCCGGGGATGAGCGCCATGCCCTCGGGGCAGGTGGCCGGCTCGCGGCGACGCAGCGGCCGTCGCGGTCGTGGCGGCGGTGTCCTTGCTGGTCGCCGTCGCCGTCGGCGTGCTCGCGCTGGCCGGGGGCGCGCGGAGGCGGCGTGGCGCTACCGAGCCAGCGGTAGACGCCGAACCCGCCGAGCGCCGAGCGCGACCACGCCGGCGACGACCCCGGCCTTGGCCCCGGTACGAGCCCGAGGACTGGGCGCGGGGCTGCGCCGTCGGCCGCGCCCGTGGCCGAGGCCGGTGACGGCAGCCGCGGCGCGTCGACCGACGCGTCGCCGCCCGTCCGGATGCGCATCGCGCTCTGCGCCGCGCTCCTCGCCGCGGCGGCGGCGCTGCCCATGGTGGCCCAGTCGACCGGCCCCGTCATCGGCGACGAGCGCACCCCGCGGGGCGTCCGCCGTCGGTGACCAGCTCCGCGAACGCGCGCACCGCCTCGCCCGCGTCCTGGAAGCGGGCGTCGACGTCGCGGTTGACGCAGCGGGCGAACCAGGCGTCGAAGCCCGGCGGCAGCGCCGGGACGGCTGCTGCCCCGGCTCGAGCGGGCGCGCGGCGAGCTCGGCGACGCGGGTCGAGGCGAAGGGGATGGCCTCGACGCAGAATCTCGCGGAGCAGCATCGCCAGCGAGCCGCCTTCGGCCTCGAGCCAGAAGTCGCGCCCGGTGATCAGCTTGAAGGCGATGAGCCCGAGGGCCCACACGTCGGTGGCGGCGCAGATGCGGCCCTGCCGGTCCGTCTGCTCGGGCGCCATGAAGAGGGGCGTCCCGAGCGGCTGGGTGCCGGTCTTCTGCCGGCTGTCCTCGACCAGCTTGGCGATGCCGAAGTCGAGGATCTTGGCGGTGAAGGCGACGTCGCGGCGGCGCGAGGTGGCGAGGAAGATGTTCTCGGGCTTGAGGTCGCGATGGACGATGCCCTGCGCGTGCGCCTGCTCGAGCGCGTGCCCGATCTGCGCGAGCACCTCGGCCACGTCGCCCAGGGGCAGCGGCCCGAGCCGCGCGCGGCGTCGGCCAGCTCTTCTCCCTTCAGCAGCT
The DNA here is from genome assembly GCA_963827955.1 of uncultured delta proteobacterium. Taxonomy (GTDB): domain Bacteria; phylum Myxococcota_A; class Polyangia; order Polyangiales; family Polyangiaceae; genus CAWHDJ01. Next base: position 596,846 of record CAWHDJ010000023.1, read on the forward strand.
CCATGACCAGGAAGGGGGCGCCCGTCTCCTCGTCGACGCCGGCGGTGACCATCTCGACGACGTGATCGCTCTCGATCCGGGAGCCGGCGCGGGCCTCGAGCACGAAGCGCTCCCGCGTCGCCGGGTCGACGGCGAGCTCGGCCGCCATGACCTTGAGCGCCCGCTGCTTGCCGGTGCTGATCTGGTCGGCGATGTACACCGCCCCCATCCCGCCCTCCCGCAGTGCCCGGACGATGCTGAAGTCGCGCCCGAAGATGGTGCCCGGCTCGAGGTTGCTCACCCAGCTCCTCCTTTCATCGAGGTCTCCGTGCAAGGTAGCCCGAGCGCGGGCCCACTGGAAGGGAACGGCGTCCAGCGTCATCCCGCCCCGCTCGGCGGCTCATGTCCTGCTACGGACAACCTATGTCCCGGTTTCGGGGCATGGGGTTGCTAGCTGAACGGCCGGGCAGTAACGTCACCCTCCGAATTCGGCCATCCGCCCCGCGGCCGCGACGGGCTAGGAGGGCCATCGGCCAGCCTCGCCCCTATCCCCGCCCCTCCCGCCGTTCCTCCCGGCCCGGAGCCTCCCATGGACGACAAGAACAAGCCAAGCAGAAGAACGCCGACCTCGAGCTCGCCATCGCCAGCATCGAGAAGGAGTACGGCAAGGGCGCCATCATGCGGCTCAAGGACGGGCAGACCCTCTACGAGGAGATCGCCTCGGTCCCGAGCGGCTCGCTCGGCCTCGACATCGCGCTCGGCATCGGCGGCTACCCGCGCGGCCGCATCGTGGAGATCTACGGGCCGGAGTCGAGCGGCAAGACCACCCTCACCCTCCACGCCATCGCCAGCGTGCAGCGCCAGGGCGGGCACGGCGGCGTTCATCGACGCCGAGCACGCCCTCGACGTCAACTACGCCAAGAAGCTCGGCGTCAAGACCGACGAGCTGCTCGATCTCCCAGCCCGACTACGGCGAGCAGGCGCTGGAGATCGCCGACATGCTGGTGCGCTCCAACGCGGTCGACCTGGTGGTCGTCGACTCCGTCGCGGCGCTGGTGCCCAAGGCCGAGATCGAGGGTGACATGGGCGACAGCCACGTCGGCCTCCAGGCCCGCCTGATGAGCCAGGCGCTCCGCAAGCTGACCGCCACCGTGGCCAAGTCGCAGTGCCTGCTCGTCTTCATCAACCAGATCCGGATGAAGATCGGCGTCATGTTCGGCAGCCCGGAGACGACCAGCGGCGGCAACGCGCTCAAGTTCTACTCCTCGGTGCGCCTCGACATCCGCCGCATCGGCGCCATCAAGGAGGCGGCCGCCGGCGGCAAGGAGCCGAACGTGGTCGGCAACCGCACCCGGGTGAAGGTCGTCAAGAACAAGATGGCCCCGCCGTTCCGGGAGGTGGAGTTCGACATCCTCTACGGTCAGGGCATCAGCCACTCCGGCGACGTGATCGACCTCGCGGTCGAGGCGAACATCATCGAGAAGAGCGGCGCCTGGTTCTCCTTCCATGGCGAGCGCATCGGCCAGGGCCGGGAGAACGCGCGCTCCTTCCTCGAGTCGCACCCCGCCATCCTCGACAAGATCGAGGCGATGGTCCTGGCCAAGCACGGCGTCACCCGGGGTGGCGCCGCGGCCCCGGCGCCCACGCCGAACGGCAAGCCGGCGGCCGAGGCCGGCAAGGCGGGCGCCGCGCCCGAGGGGAAGCGGAGCCCGGCGAAGGCGAACTGACCGGGCCGCGATGCTCCTTTACGTGATGCGGCACGGCCCGGCCGAGGATCGCGCGGCGACGGGTCGCGACGTCGACCGCGCGCTGACCCGGGACGGGCGGGAGGTCGTCCGCAGGGCCGCCCCGAGCGCTCCGGAAGGCTCGGGGCGCCCGAGAGGGGGCGCTCCGCGTCCTGTCGAGCCCGGCCCGCCGCGCCCGCGAGACGGCGGAGACCGTCGTCGGGGTCGCTGTCGCCTCCACGCCCGCGAGCGCGCCGAGTCGAGATCCACGACGACCTGACCGTCGACGCGGGCCTGCCCGCTCGATCTGGTCGACACGCTCGCCGAGCGGCCCGACACGCTCCTCGTCGGTCACCAGCCCGCCGTCGAGGCGCTGGTCGCGCACCCTCCTGCACCCGGCGCGCGTGCCGCTCCCGGCCGGCTTTCGCACCGCCACCATCCTCGCGCTGGAGCGCGGCGGCGGCCCCGGCGGGCCCCTCGCCGGGGGGGCTCCCTGGGGGTTCGCGTGGGTCGTCGACCCCCACCAGCTCGCCGGCTGAGCTGCGCCGGGGTCTCCCTGGGGAGAATCCGGGGGAATCCTGAGGGATACCCTCCGCGTCGGCCCTGTTTTGGGCCATTTCGGCGAGGGGTCCCAGCCCCTCCGGGCGGCCCACTTCCGCTCGAGCAAAACTCAATGATTCCAATGTGTTCCGGGCGTCGCCTTGACAAGGTTCGACCCCGCGAATACGCCGATTAAGGAGGCTTTGAGGTGACGGGACAGCTGGTCTTCCCTTTCGCTCATGCCCCTCTCGGGCGCATCGCTCGGGGTAGGGCGGCTGCTTGGCGCGCTGGCCCCGCGCGTTTCGCACGCGGCGGTCCGGGTGCCGGACCCGCGCCACATGCCGCTGGCGATCCGGTTCCCCGCCGGCCACCCGCAGATTTTCGTCCACGAGGGGGCGCGCCAGGCGCTCGAGCGTCGCCTGTTCCTGGCGGAGGGCGGGCCCGTCATGCTCTCGATGACGGACAACGTGCGCCAGATGGTCTCGCACAGCCTGACCAGCGGCATCCTCCAGATCCGCCTCCACCACATGTTCCTCGACGCGCCCGCGCGTCGTGCAGGAGGCGCTCGTCCGCTACGTGATCGAGGGGGAGCGCGCCTCCTCCCAGATGGTCGGCAAGTACATCGAGGACAACGGCTTCCGCATCCGCGCGAGCCGCCCCGTGTCCCGGCCCCTGGTCACCCAGGGCGCCACGCACGACCTCTACGTCCTCTTCCACGGCATCAACGACAAGTACTTCGGCGGCGCGGTCGACGCCCTCATCACGTGGGGCCGCCGGGGGCGGCGCGTGCGGAGCGACGGCAAGACCAGGACGCCCCGGCGCTCGATCAAGCTCGGCAGCTACTCCGCCACCGAGCGCCTCATCCGCGTGCACCCGGCGCTCGACCGCCCCTGGGTTCCCCGGTACTTCGTCTCTTACATCGTCTACCACGAGATGCTCCACCACGTGATCCCCTCCAGCCAGGGGAACGGCCGGCGCATGCTCCACCCCCCCATCTTCCAGGCCCGCGAGCGCCTCTTCCGCGACTTCGACCGCGCCTGGCCTGGGAACGGGCGCACATCAGCCGGCTGTTGCGCAGCTAGCGCGGGCCTCGACGGCGCTGCGCGACTCGCCCGCACCCCCCGCGGGGCTCCGCCCTGACCTCCGGAGGCAACGGGCGCGCCCCCCGGGGTGACGCCGAGCCGTGGACGAGTCAGTCAACCAGGACCCCAACCCCCAGCGCGCCATCGACGCGCTCGAGCAGGCGGCGGTGCAGGCAGAGGGAGGCACTTGCGAGGTCGTCGCCGCCTCGCGGGCCGACTTCCGCAAGGCGGCCGAGCTCTGGCTGCCAGACGTCCGGGCGCGCCTCGACCGGGTGGTGATGGCCAGCGACGCCGAGGCGGGCCTGGACGCCCTCCGCGCGTGCGGGCGCGCTCTCCGCCATCCTGCCCGAAGTGGAGGCCATGGTCGGCTTCGGCGACGGCGAGTGGCGCCACAAGGACGTGTGGAAGCACACCAAGCAGGTGGTCCGTCAGGCCGTGCCGCGCCTCGAGGTCCGCTGGGCGGCGCTGCTCCACGACATCGGGAAGGTGAAGACCAGGAGCATCTCCCCCGAGGGTGAGGTCCACTTCTTCGGCCATGCCGAGGTGGGCGCCCGCATGTTCGACAAGATCGACCGCCGCGTCCCGCTCTTCACCGCCGACGAGGTGTTCAAGGGCTCGGTGCGCTTCCTCATCCTGAACCACCTGCGGGCCAGCCAGTACGAAGCGTCGTGGACCGACAGCGCCGTGCGCCGCTTCGCCAAGGAGATGGGCGACGGCCTCGACGACCTGCTCGCCCTCTCCCGCGCCGACATCACCACCAAGCGCCCGGAGAAGAAGCGGAAGGGCCTGAAGCAGATCAGCGATCTCGCCGAGCGCGTGCGCATCATCGCGGAGCAGGACGCCGTGGTGCCGCCGCTGCCGAGCGGGATCGGGGACGAGATGATGAAGGCGTTCGGGCTGCCGCCGTCCCGGAAGATCGGCGATCTGAAGAAGGCGCTGGAGGCGTGCGTCGAGCAGGGCGAGGTCGCCTCGCACCAGCCGGCCGAGGTCTACATCGCCTTCCTGCGCGAGAACGCGGGCAGGTTCGGCCTCTAGCTCAGCCGCCGTCGGGGGCCGAGCCGCCCGTGCCGGTGACGGTGCCGCCGTCACCCGTGTGGCTGCACGGATAGCCGGACGCGCACTCCGTCCCGCAGCTCGCGCAGACGCAGGCGTAGACCGGCTCGTACTCCGGCGCGGCGTTGGGGTACATCGCGTCGCAGTTGTCGAAGCACGCCGGGTCGACCGGGTTCGCCTGGTAGCAGCCGGCCTGGCACTCGAGCCACCCGAGGCAGCCGCCGGCGCTCATGTCCTTGCCGCACGCGAACGTCTGCTGCTTGCACGACTTTGCCAGGCACTGCCCGCAGGCGATGCCCGGGCCGGCGTCGAACGGCGGCGGGCCGGCGTCGAACGGCGGCGGGCCGCCGCCGTCGTTCCCCATGTTCTGGCACATCTGGTAGCAGGCCAACCCGCCTTGCTGGAGGTTGTTGCAGGGCACGCCGTCGATGCACGTGAGGATGCAGTCGTACATCGGGGACACGGTGGCGCAGCTGATCCCGAACATCGAGCAGATGTCGAACCCGCAGCTCGTTGCGTGCTGGCACGCCTGCTCACAGGGCGAGCCGGCGTCCGTCGCCCCGCCCCCGGAGCCGACCACGCCCCCGCCGCCCCCGCCGCCTCCGGTGCCGGTCGTGGTCGACGTGCTCGTGGCGGTGGCGGTCGCCTCCGCCATCGACGTGCCCACGCCCACCACCACGCCCGAGGGGCCCGAGGTGCCCGGGCGGCCGCCCGCACCCCCGCTGCCGGCCGAGGCGTTGGCCACGGTCCCGCCGCAGCCGGCGAACACCGAAAAGACAGGAATCGTCGCCGCTCCAATCGCCCAAGCCAAGGTCGTGACGCGCATGCTTCGTGTCCTTTCGTGGAGGGCCGAGATGGTCACGCGTCGCGGGCGGGGGTGGCAAGCGTTTTCCGTGCGAAGCGATTATCCTCCCGCCCCTCCGATGGCCCGATCCACCGACCGATTCTCGCCGCAGGCCCTGGTGCTCGACATGGATGGCCTGATGGTCGACAGCGAGCCGCTCTGGTTCCAGGTGGAGCGCGATTTTGCAGCGGCGCGCGGCGGCGCATGGACGCACGACCTCGCGCTCGGGTGCACCGGACGCGGCACGCCCTACACGCTCGGGGTCATGGGGGAGCGCTTCGGCTTCGCCGTCGACCTCGCTCGCGACACCGCGGAGATGACGGACCGCTTCCTCGCTCGCCTCGCCGATCTCGCCCTCAAGCCCGGCTGCCGCGGGCTGATCGAAGCGGCCCATGGGCGGCTCCCGCTCGCCGTGGCCTCGTCGTCGCCGCTGCGCCTCATCGAGGGGGTGCTCGCACGGTTCGACCTCGCGCCCCGCTTCCGCGCCGTGGTTTCGGGGCAGGAGGTCGCGCACCCCAAGCCGGCGCCCGACATCTTCCTGCGCGCTGCCGCCGCGCTGGGGGTCGCGCCTGCCGACTGCGCCGTGTTCGAGGACTCGATGGCGGGGGCGACCGCGGGGCGCGCCGCCGGGATGTTCGTCATCGCGGTGCCCGAAGGGGCGTGGGAAGGACGTGGGTTCGAGGCGGTGGCGGACCGGATCGTCCCGGATCTCTTCGCCGCGCTCGGGACGATCGTGCTGCCCGGCGGAGCATGATGGGCCCCGGTTCGCTGCGCGGGCGTGGCGAGCCGTGAACCCTCGCCCGCGAGCCGCGGGCACCACCCGCGAGGCGCGGGCACGATCCCGCGAGCTGCTAGCGCACCATCGTGAGCGAGCGGGCGACGAAGTCGTAGACGGGGGCCCAGTAAATGCCGAGCACCAGCGTGGGCACGGCGAGCGCGACGCTGGTGGCGCCGAAGAGGGGGCGGACCATGGTTGGCTCGGTGCGATCGCCCTTCTCGAGGAACATCGCCCGGACGACGCGCGCGTAATAGAAGAGCGAGATGACGCTGTTGAGGACGCCCACGACGGCGACCGTCCAGTTCCACGTCCCGCCCGCCTTCACGACGGCGGCGAAGAGATAGAACTTGCCGACGAAGCCGGCGAAGGGCGGCAGCCCGGTGAGCGAGAAGAGGAAGAGCGCCATCATCCCGGCAATCACCGGCGCGCGCCGGCCGAGCCCACGGAAGGCGGCCAGCGTCTCGTCGCCGTCGCTCTTCTCGGCGACGGCCATCACGAGGAGGAAGGCGCCGAGGTTCATGAAGCAGTACGTCACGACGTAGAAGACGATCGAGACGATGCCGGCGTCGCTGAACACCGAGAAGCCGAGGAGCATGTAGCCGGCGTGCGCGACGCTCGAGTACGCGAGCATGCGCTTCACGTTGTCCTGCCCGAGCGCGGACAGGTTGCCCACGGTCATGGTGGCCATCGCGAGGCAGCCGGCGATGACCGGCCAGGGGGTGGCGATGACGGCGCCGGTGGCGCTCATCTGCGGGGTGAGGGCCCCGAGCGCGTCTGCGAAGAAGCGCACCAGGACGGCGAAGCCGGCGGCCTTGGGGCCGACGGAGAGGAAGGCCGTGACGGGCGTGGGGGCGCCCTCGTACACGTCCGGGGTCCACATGTGGAACGGCGCGGCGCTGATCTTGTAGCCGAAGCCGGCCATCATGCAGACCGTCCCGACGAAGACGACCTCCGGCACCTTGCCCTGGGCGCGCGTCATCTCGGCGATCTTGTGGGCGCACTCGCCGAGGTAGAGCGACTGCGTGAGGCCGAAGATCCAGCTCATCCCGTAGAGCATGATCCCCGACGCGACGCCGCCGAAGATGACGTACTTCAGCGCGGCCTCGCTCGACTTGGCGTCGTTGATCTTGAAGCCCGCCATCACGAAGCTGATCACGCTGACCAGCTCGAGCGACAGGTAGATCATGAGCAGGCTGCGGCTCTCGGCCATCAGGTTCATGCCCAGGGTGAGCACCATGAGCAGGGTGAAGAACTCCCCCTGATCGCGCCTGTCCTCCCTCACTCCACGGTCGGGCATCGTGTGGCCGGCGGGGATGGGCGGGATCGAGAAGATGGCGACGGCGCCGCTCACCAGCGCGAAGAGGATGCGGAACGTGTTCGAGAAGTGGTCGAACGCGAGCAGGCCGAAGAAGAGGTTCTGCGGCTTGGCGTCGTGGGCGATGAGCCACCCGCTCGTCCCCGCCGAGTAGGCGAAGGCCACCAGGCTGATCACCACGAGGCCCGTCGTCTTGGTGCGCGGCGAGGAGACCAGATCCCAGACGATCAGGAGCAGGACGGCCGCGATGATGACGAGCTCGGGCGAGAAGTACGCCAGGCTCCTCACGTTGTCGAGCGGTTGGGTTTCCACGATCACTTACCCGAGCTGGTGATGGTCGCGAGCGCGCCTTGGTGCGCCGACGGCGCCTCCGCCACCTGCGTGGGGCCGGGCCGGTCGACGAGGCGGTGCATGTCGAGGGAGCCCTTGTCGATGAGGTTGAGGAGCGGCCGCGGCCAGAAGCCGAGCACCAGCACCAGGACGGCGAGCGGGGCGAGGGTGGCGAGCTCGCGCGCGTTGATCTCGGGGAACTTGCCGCCGAACGGCTCGAGGTACTTGTTGTGCCGCCACTCCTCGCGGAACTTGCCGAGGAACATGCGCTGGAGCGCCCAGAGGTGGTACGCGGCCGTCACGACGACGCCGGTCGCCGCGAGCATGGTCAGCGCGCGGTAGCGGGGGAACGCGCCGATGAACGTCATCGCCTCGCCCCAGAAGCCGGAGAGGCCGGGGAGGCCGAGGGAGGCCATGAAGGCGAAGCCCACGAGGGCGGTGTAGAGCGGCATCTCGCTCGCGAGGCCGCCGAACTTGTCGATGTCGCGGGTGTGCACGCGGTCGTAGACCACGCCGACCAGCGTGAAGAGCATGCTGGTGATGAGGCCGTGGTTGAACATCTGCACGATGCACGCCTGGATGCCCTGCGGCGTCAGCGCGGCCATCGCGAGCAGGCAGAAGCCCATGTGGCTGACCGAGGAGTAAGCCACCAGCTTCTTCAGATCCTTCTGCGCCATGGCGCAGAAGCCGCCGTAGAGGATGTTGATGACGCCGAAGACGGCCATGGCCGGCGCGGCCCACTGCGTCGCCTCCGGCAGCAGCGTGAAGTTGATGCGGAGGATGCCGTAGGTGCCCATCTTCAGGAGCACGCCGGCCAGGATCACGCTGATCGCCGTGGGCGCCTCGACGTGCGCGTCGGGGAGCCACGTGTGGAAGGGGAACATCGGGATCTTGATGGCGAACCCGACGAACAGCCAGATCCACACGATCTTGACCGCCATCACGCCGAGGATGGTCAGCCCCTTGGCCGTCCACGCGACGCGCGAGAGCTCCGGGATCGAGAAGAGGCGCGTGACCGATGTGCCGTCGACGAGGTAGCCCGGGTCGCAGTTCAGGTAGAACCAGATGAAGGCGAGCAGCATGAAGACGCTGCCGGCCAGGGTGTAGATGAAGAACTTGATGGCCGCGTACTGCCGCCTCGGGCCGCCCCAGATGCCGATGAGGAAGTACATCGGCAGGAGCATGACCTCCCAGAACACGTAGAAGAGGAAGAGGTCGAGCGAGACGAAGACGCCGTACATGCCCGTCACCAGCAGGCAGTACATGGCGAAGTAGCCCTTGAGCTGCTCCTTGACGCTGAAGCTCGCGAGCACGCCCACGAAGGAGACGAGCGCCGTGAGGAAGACCATCGAGATGGACACGCCGTCCACGCCCATGAAGTACTCGACGTTGAGCGAGCGAATCCACACGCCGTGCTCGATGAACTGGTAGCCGTCGTTTCCGTCGAACTTCGTGAAGCCGGTGTCGAACTTGGCGTAGAGCCAGGTCGCGAGCACGAGGTTCACCGCCATGAGCACCACGGCGAACAGGCGGAGGTTCTTGTCCTCTTTGTAGCCGACGAGGTGGGCGATGAAGATGGCGACGAGGCCGAGCAGGGGGAGGAACGTGATGATCGAGAGGATGTGGTCGCCGATGAAGCCCATGCCGTAGCCGCGCTCGCCGTGGATGCCGATGGCGGCGGGCCGGCCCGGCTCCGTGGAGCCCGGGGTCATCGAGTCGGACTCGACGAGGACGTGGCCGTAGAGCTGCCGCGCGCGCGCGGCGCCCGGGTTCCATTTGACGATCGCCTTCTTGCTCTGGTGAGGCGCGATCGTCGCTTGCTGCCCGCCGCCCTCCAGCTCCACCGTCACGCCGGGCGGGGTGCGCACGTCCTTGTCGGAGGTGCGCACGACGACGCGGGCCACGTGGAGGGCACCCTCCCCGCGGTTCTCGATCTCGAAGGCGCCGGACATCTCCGCGTCGCCCGTGCAGCTCGACCGACTCGTCGACGTGCCCGCGCTGGGGGTGGAGATCGATCTGCCCCCACGTCGGCTGCGCCTGTGCGCGCCCGAGCCCCAGAAGGACGCCCAGAGCGAGGAGGAGGGAGCCGAGGATCTTGACCGTTTTGTGCTTGCGAACGTTGGACATCACGTCTCCACGCTGGACCTGGAGAGCTCCGGGGACTTTGGCGGGCGCGATCACCCGAGGAAGTACTGGACGATGGCGAAGAACGCGACCCCTCCGAGGAGGCCGTAGACGTAGTTCTGGACGCGGCCCGTCTGCAGGGTGCGGAGCTTCGACCCTGCGGTGAGCGTCCCCTCGGCGACGAAGTTCACGAGGCCGTCGACGATGTAGGTGTCGATGGCGCCGTTGATCCACGACACCAGGCGCGCCGTCACCGAGACGCCGTTGACGATGCCGTCGACGATCCACGTATCCATCTCGGCGAGGACGAGCCGCAGCGACATGAACCACTTCACGACGCTGCCCTGGTAGATCTCGTCCACGTAGTACTTGTTCTGCATGAGGGTGAAGCCGGGCAGCTTCCGCTCCTCCACGGCCCAGTCGGCCGAGCGGCCCGCGCCGTAGCGCGCCCGCGCGAGGGCCCACGCGCCGATGGCGCCGCCGACCGAGAGGGCCATGAGGCCGAGCTCGAGGTTGAGGCCGGGGTCGGCGAAGTGCACCTGCCCGTTGGCGAGCGAGAGCACGGGCTTGAGCCACTCCTCGAGCAGCGGCTCGGCCTCCCCACCGCCGATGATGTGCTTGGAGAAGCCGAAGATGAAGCCCGCCACCGTCGAGAGCAGCGCGAGGACCATCAGGACGAAGGTGATCGTGAGCGGCGACTCGTGCACCTTCGTGGCGATCTCCTTCCGCGCGTGGGGGCCCTCGAAGGTGAGGTAGTAGCTGCGCCACATGTAGAAGGAGGTGCCGAGCGCGGCGATGAGGCCGATCAGGTACACGAGCTGGCCGGGCATGAAGCCCGTGTTCTCCGTCGTGAAGGCGCGCCAGAGAACCTCGTCCTTGGACCAGAAGCCGGCGAAGAAGGGGATGGGCGCGGCGGTGATGGCGAGGCACGCGATGAAGTAGGTGCGCGCCGTCATCGGCATCACCCGCCGGAGGCCGCCCATGTTGCGCATGTCCTGCACGGCGACCTCGTCGTGCTCGACCGCGTGCATGCCGTGGATGACCGAGCCCGACCCGAGGAAGAGGCAGGCCTTGAAGAAGGCGTGCGTCATGAGGTGGAAGACGCCGGCCCAGTACGCGCCGACGCCCACGCCGATGAACATGAAGCCGAGCTGGCTCACGGTGCTGTACGCGAGCACCTTCTTGATGTCGTACTGGAAGAAGCCGATCGTGGCGGCGAAGAGCGCGGTGAGCGCGCCGACGATGGCCACGACGCCGCACGCGGTGGGGCTGAGCGAGAAGAGGAAGCTGAGCCGCGCGATCATGTAGACGCCGGCGGTCACCATCGTCGCCGCGTGGATGAGCGCGGAGACCGGGGTGGGCCCGGCCATGGCGTCGGGGAGCCAGACGTAGAGCGGGAGCTGCGCGCTCTTGCCCGTGGCGCCGACGAAGAGGAGCAGGCACGCCAGGGTGATGAGCCCCATGCCGCCCCACACCGTCTTCTCCTGAAGCGCGGTCTTGAGGAAGGCGTGGCCCTGGCGGTCCTTCATCGCGAGCTGGTCGTGGATCTCGCGGAACGTGACCGTGGGGCCGATGGGGGTGATGACCTTCTCCTCCCCCGGGTCGAAGCTGACGTGCTCGACGAGCGCGGCCTCCACGCCGTCGCCTGCGACGGTCGCGCCGTCGCCCGGCACGATGACGAGGTTCATCGTCCCCGGGGAGACCTCCTTCCGGAGGAAGGGCGAGACGGCGAAGGGCTGGACCCGCGGGTTGTTCAGCGCGAGCGCGTCCGGGATGCCGACGTACACCTTGGCGCCCGGGTACGTCGTCATCGTCAGGTAGCCCCTGGTCCCCGTCCGGTGCGGCTTCCTCGGGCCGGCGTGGACGTCGCGCGGCGCGAGCTTGTCGGCGCCGACGGCCGGCTTGCCGTGCTCGCGGGCCTTCTCCTCGTTCTCCGTGCGGACGTCGCGTTTGTGGGCGGCCTGGCCGGCAGGGGCCTTCTCATCATCATCGTCGGGCTCCGCCTTGGCGTGCCCGGCCTCGGCCGCCTCCTCGCCCTCGGCGAGCGGCTCGATCTCGACCGCGGCGAAGCGGGAGCGGAAGTCCGGATGGAAGCGCCCGTGCTCGGTCCAGGCGCCGCCGAGGCCCCAGAAGAGCAGGCCCATGCCACAGATGACGCCCCAGTCGCCGACGCGGTTGACCACGAAGGCCTTCATCCCCGCCGTGGCCTTCTTGTAGTCCTTGTACCAGAAGCCGATGAGCAGGTAGCTGCAGAGGCCGACGCCCTCCCAGCCGAAGAACATGACGAAGAGGTTGTCCCCGAGGACGAGGAGCAACATCGAGAAGACGAACAGGTTCAGGTACGTGAAGAAGCGCCAGAAGGCCGGCTCCGTCTCCATGTACGAGCACGCGTAGATGTGGATGAGGGAGCCGACGCCCGTGATGATGAGCGCCATCAGGGCGGAGAGCGGGTCCATCGCGAACGAGAAGTTCACGTCGAGGGAGCCGATCCGCACCATCTGCCACGCGTGCGAGTACAGGTAGCGGTGGCCGGGCTCGAGCTTCAGCAGGGCGACGAAGTTGAAGACCGTCACCGCGAACGCGAGCAGCATGGCGCCGACGGCCACGGCGGAGACGCCGAAGCTGCCGATGTGGAGCCGCTTGGCGAGGTCCTTCCCGACGTCGCTCTTCTGCAGCCGGCGACCGAAGATCGCGTTGGTCGCCGCGCCCAGGAACGGGAGGAGCGGGATCAAGACGAGGGGAGTCGCGGAGCAGCTCGACGTACGTTAGCTGGCCGGAGAGATCGGACATCGCTGTGCGCCTTGAGGGGCGGGGGTGGATCGCTCGCGGGTTCGGAAGCGAGCCGCGCGGGCCTCGGCGAGGGCATCGAAATCCTCATGGATTTCGACCACATGACGCCCAGTCACCCCTTTCCGGAGCGAGGGGGCGACCGCCAAGGCGGGCGAACGTTAGCGGAGCGGTGGACGCGGGGTCAAGGCCTGGGGCAGGCTGATCCAGCGCGAGATTTTCGCGATTTCGGTTGGGCTCCATGCGTCGGAACGTGGCGGAGGCGGGGGGCTGAACGGGCTTTCCGCGCAGATCACGCGATCCATCGCGCGCGCGCTCTCGCAATCACACGGTCACGCCGCCCACCTCCGGGGCTCGACGGCGCGCTGGTTGGGCGCCGGGCTACCGAGGAGATCACGCCTCGGAGGTGTCTTCGCCCTCGTCCTGGCCGAGCTCCCCCTCCAGCGCCGCCCGCAGCGCGGCGAGCGCCCGCGCGGCGCGCGATTTCACCGTGCCCAGCGGGACGCCCTCGCGCTCGGCGATCTCGGGGTAGCTCAGGCCCTCGAAGAAGGCGATCTCGAGCGTGCGCCGCTGCGCCTCCGGGACGCGATCGAGCGCGGCGACCATCGCCTCGCGGCGCTTCTCGAGCCAGGAGAGCGCCTCGGGATCGGGGACGGGCTCGACCGGCTCGTGCCGGAGCTCCTCGTCCGTGATCTGGGCGCGGCGGGCGCGGCGGCGGGCGCGGTCGAGCGCGAGGTTGCGCACGGTGGTGACGAGCCAGGCGACGACGCTGCCACGGTCGGGCCGGAACTGGTCCGCGCGCTCGACGATCGTCACGAAGGCGTCGTGCACGACGTCCTCCGCCTCGGTCTGGTCGCGGACGATCTTGAGGGCGACGCCGAACACGAGCGGCGCGTGGCGATCGTAGAGCTCCTCCAGCCCGGAGTCGTCGCCCGCAAGGATGCGCTGCATCGCGCTCAGATCGAGCGCGTCGCGTGCCACCCGGCTGATGGTGTCCCCATCACCCATACCGCGCCCCAGCAAAGGGACTCGCCCGGCCAGCGTCAACCGTTTTGAGCGGCCCTGATCGGCGCCTCGGGACGGAGCCCTCGACGCGATCGGTGTCACGTGGCGGCTTTGGTGATCCCCTCATCGTGATCACCCGGGGCGGAGGCATCCGGGCCGCCGTCGTCGCCGTCATGATCGCCGGGCCGGGGCGGAGCCGCGTGCTCGGCGCCGCGGCGCCCAGCCTCGCCCAGGGCGGCGCGCCGGAGCGCACGCCACAGATCCTCGCGGCCCTCTCCCGTCACCGAGGAGAAGCCGATCGCGCGGCGCCCGGCGCCCTCTGCGAGCCGGCGGAGCGCCGTCTTGCGCGCGCTCCTCGGCTCCTTGTCCAGCTTCGTCGCGACCAGGATCACCTCGACGGGGCGCCGCGAGGGCGGCTTCGCCGCGTCGATGTACGCGACGAGCTCGCGATCATCGTCCTCGAGACCGCGCCGCACGTCGACGAGGAGGACGACCGCCGCGAGCGTCGGTCGCTTCCCGAGGTAGCCCTCGATGAGGGCCGCCCAGGCACCCTGCTCGGCCTTGCTGCGGCGGGTGAACCCGTAGCCCGGCAAGTCGACGAGGTGGAAGGTCGCGTCGTCGGCGGCGCGCGCCTCGTACAGGTTGATCTGGCGGGTGGACCCGGGCGTCGAGCTGGTGCGTACGAGGCCCTTGCGCCCGAGGAGCGTGTTGATGAGGCTCGACTTGCCGACGTTCGACCGGCCCGCGAACGCGATCTCGGGGCGGGTGGGCGGCGGCAGAGACGTGCCCGGCCCGGCGCCGGCGAGGAAGGAGGCGTCGACGATCCGGTGCGGATCCTTCTCGGGCGCGGGGCCGCGAGCGGTCGGCGCAGGCCGCGGGCCCCCGCCCGATCCGGGCTTGGAGCTCAGGGGGCGCCCTCGAGGTTGAAGTTGGGCTTGCACGCGTCGCACTGGCAGAGCGACCGCAGGAAGGGAAAATCGTAGATGCCGGTGTCGTGGCGATCCCCCCACGTGAACTGGAGGGCGTAATTGCCGACCTCGTGGATCTCGCGGATGTCGAGATCGCCTCCGGGCACGAACTTGCGGGTGCCGCCGTGCCCCTGGCACGCCGCGCACGGGCAATAGCCGCGCAGGATCTCGTGAGGGAGGATGGCCGTGTGCCCGTCGGCCCACCGGATCTCCATGACCCTGGCGCCGTGCGGAGCCTTCACGCTGACGGGCACGTAACGCGGATCGTTCATGCGACGAGAGCGCCTACCACGTCGCGCCCCGCGCCGCAAAAGCACCCCGGCCGGGCGCGGTCGGCGACGGCAGCGGCACGCGATCGGCGACCGCGCTCGCCCGCGCCGCTCGACACGCTTGCCGGCCTCGCGCGTCGAGGCCACGCTGACCTCGCTGAGGCGCCGTGACGATGGGCTCGGCGGGCTCGGGCCGCGATCATGCGTCGAATCCTGGATCGTCATTTACGCCATCACCCTGGTCTCCCACGCGCCGTTCGCCGCCGGGCTCGCGTTCGGCCTCGCCCGTCTGGGCGTGCCCGGCGCCGGGTGGGTCGCCGTGGCGGTCGCCGCGCTCCTCGTCTACGGGCTGCGCGGCCGGCTCTCGCGGGCGCTCGCCGACCGCCCCGTCGCCCTGTGGCGCGTGCTGCTGATCGAGGAGCCCTACTACGCGCACTGGTGCGCGACCGTCGCCTCGTGGCCCATCTTCCTCCTCGCCGCGATCCCCGCCGTGTACGCCGGGCTCGGCCTGGGCGGCGCCGCGCTCGGCGCGTACGTCGCGGGGCTCGCGCTCGCGGCCTACGGCGTCTTCGTCCGCCGGCACAGGGTGCGGGTGCGCACCATCGACGTCCCGATCCCGGGCCTCGGGCAGGCGTTCGAGGGCTATCGCATCGCGCAGCTCTCCGACCTGCACATCGGCGGGCTGTGGCCACGCGCGCGCGCGTGGCGCTGGGTCGAGCACGTCAACGCCCTCGACGTCGACCTGGTCGCCCTCACGGGCGACTACGTCACCCACGGCACCGCGTTCCACGAGGACATCGCCGCGGTGCTGTCGGCGTTGCGAGGCCGCGACGGCGCGGTCGCGGTGATGGGCAACCACGACTATTTCGGCGACGGCGAGCCCCTCGTCGCGCTCCTCCGCGCCCGCGGCGTCTCCGTGCTGCGCAACGAGCACATCCCCCTCACGCGCGGCGCGGAGGCGCTCACCCTCGCGGGGATCGACGACACCTGGAGCCGCCGCGCCGACGTCGCCGCCGCGCTCGGGGGGCTCTCCGGAGCACACCCGATCATCGTGCTCGCGCACGATCCGCAGCTCTTCCCGGAGCTCGCGCGCCGGGGCGCGGCGCTGGTGCTCTCCGGACACACGCACTGGGGTCAGGTCGCCGTGCCGTTCTTCGCCGCGCGGTACAACCTGTCTCGGCTCTCCTATCTTCACCACGCCGGGCTCTACCGGAACGGATCTGCGATGCTCTACGTGAGCCCGGGCCTCGGGACGACCGGCCCGCCCGTCCGCCTCGGCGCGGCCCCCGAGATCACCGTGCTCCGCTTGCACGGCGCGCCCGGAGAGGCCTCGGCATCACGCGAGGATCCGGGCGGCGGCCCTTCCTGGGTCGGAGTTGACAGCCATCGTTTTTCATGAGAGCCGAGACCCGATGAGCGAAATCGAGAACGAGCTCCGGTCCATCGTCGATGCGTTCGTGAACGATTTGAGCGAGCTCGTGCGCCGCCAGGCGGTCGAGGCCATCGGCGCGCACATCGAGCGGGGGCAGGGCGCCTCCGCCGCTCCGGCCCGCGCGGGCGGCCGCCCGACGAGGGCGGCGGCACCGCCGCGGGCCCGCGCCTTCGCTCCCGCGGCGGCCAAGCGCCGCCCCGGTGAGAAGCGCACGCCGCAGGAGCTGGCAGAGCTCGTCGAGCGGCTCTTCGATTACATCAGGTCGAACCCTGGCCAGCCCGTCGAGCACATCGGCAGAGCGCTGGCCATGCCCACGAAGGAATTGACCCTGCCACTCCGGAAGCTGATGAACAAGAAGCGGCTGACCTCGAAAGGTCGCAAGCGCGCGACCTGTTATTTCCCCCGCTGAGGCCCGGCTCGCCACACGGCGCCGGCGACGCGCGCGACGCGTTGCCCGCGGCCGCGCCGCCTACGGCTCGACCCAGCGCACGCGGCCGAAGCGCGACGCGCGGTGGAAGTTCCCCATCCCCAGGATGGGTGACCACGCCGTCCCGCCGTTGTTCTTCATCGCGTAGAAGTTCATGCGCCAGGTATCCCCGGGCCGCGGCGGCGCGTGCTGGGCCTTCTTGAACGAGGCCCAGGGGATCTTGGCCTCGACGGTATATCCCTGGTCGACGTCGGAGTCGTCGTCGATCGTCCCGTGGACGACGACGGCGCTCGTCAGCTCGGCGCTCCACTCCTCGTGCCCGAAGGGGCCATGGCCGTTGCCGTTCGGCGAGTTGTAGTCGTCGTACTGGGTGTCGAAGACGAGGTTCTGCGGGTTGATCTGGATCTCGTAGTAGTCCTTGTTGTCGCCGTCGCCGTCGGGGTCGAGCATCATCTCGACCGTGTCCTTCTCCCAGAGGTGCGGCTCCTTGGCACTGTTGAGGGGCCAGCCGCCGCGCACCTTCGTCTCGAGGACGTCGAAGCCGACGTAGAGGAACTGGTCGTCCCAGAGCAGGCGGGCGCTACCCTGCGAGGGAATGGCGCGGTTCTCCCGCCCGGAGCCGACGTCGACGAAGGGCCCGGTGGCCGCCGCCTGCGCCCACGCGGGCTCGTCCAGGTGCCCGTCGATGGTGATCGCGGCGCCCTTGGGGAGCTTGTGGACCTCGAGCTCCTTGATCACGCGCCGGGGATCCGCCGCCTGCGCCTGCGCCGGGCGCGCGGTCTGCGCGGCGCCGGGGCGCGGCGCTTCGTTGCGAGAGCAGGCGGGTAGAGAGGCGGCGAGGGCGAGCGCGATCAGGGCCGAGCGAGGGCCGGGGCGTCGGAGAGGCTTCATGGGTCGCGACTAGCGCCGGCCCTTCTTGCGTGCGTCGCGCTCGCGCTTGCGCTGCGCCTTCTTCGCGTTGCGCTCGGTCGCGCTGAGCGTCTTCATCTTCGTCATGCTCGGCCCCTCGGGGCCGCCCATGCCCGGGAACCCGCCCATGCCGGGGAACCCTCCCATCCCCGGGAACCCGCCCATGCCGGGGAAGCCGCCCATGCCCGGCATGCCCGGCATGCCCGGCATGCCCCCGCCGGCCATCATCTTCTTCATGTTCCGGGCCATGGCCATCTGCTTCATCCCCGGAAGCTTGCCCATGAGGCCGAGGTTCTGGCCGAGGCCGCCCATCATCTGCTTCATGAACAGGAACTTCTGGACCAGCTCCGTCACCGCCTCGGGCTTCGACCCCGAGCCCTTGGCGACGCGGTCGACTCGTCCGGGCTCGCGGATCAGAGCGTAGGGGTCGCTCTTCTCGAAGCGCGTCATCGACTGGATCATCGCCTGGATCGCGCACGAGCTCGCGATCGTCGAGGTTGGCGTCCTGCGGCAGGCCGCCCGGGAACATGTTGCCGAGGGGGAGCTTGTCGACGAGGTCCTTCAGCGACCCCATCTTCTGGATCATCCTCACCTGCTCGAGGAAGTCGTCCAGCGAGAACTCCCCCTGGAGGAGGCGGGCCGCGTCCTCCTCGGCCTTCTTCTCGTCGATGACCTCCTCGAAGCCCTGCATCAGGCCGACGACGTCGCCCATCCCGAGGATGCGGCTGGCCATGCCGTCGGCGCGGAAGACCTCGAGCTTGTCGGTCGTCTCGCCCATGCCGGCGAAGACGATGGGCGCGCCGGTGACCTCCTTGATGCTGATGGCGGCGCCGCCGCGGGCGTCGCCGTCGAGCTTGGTGAGGATGACGCCGCTCACCTCGAGGCGATCGTGGAAGGAACGCGACGTCTTCACGGCGTCCTGGCCGATCATCGAGTCCACGACCAGGAAGATGTTCTCGGGCGAGGTCTTGCTCTTGATCTCGCCGAGCTCCGCCATCAACGGCTCGTCGATGGCGAGGCGGCCCGCGGTGTCGTAGACGATGACGTCGCGCCCCTGCTTCTTCGCCTCCGCGCGGGCGGCGGCGCAGATCGCGATCGGCGACTCGCCCGGGATGTTGAAGACGGGGATCTTGAGCTGCTCGCCGAGGACCTTGAGCTGCTCGACGGCGGCGGGGCGCTGCATGTCGGCGGCGACGAGCAGCGGCTTCTTCCCCTGCTTCTCGAGGTAGCGCGCGAGCTTGGCGCAGGTCGTCGTCTTCCCGGAGCCCTGGAGGCCGACCATCATGATGCCCGTCGGCCCGGAGTCGGCGAAGGCGATCGGCTCCTCGTCGCTCGAGTCCATCATCGCCTCGAGCTCGTCGTGGCAGATCTTGACGAAGAGATCGCTCGCCGAGACCGCGTGGACGTTGCCCTGGTGCTTGACCCGGCTCTCCAGCGTCTGGCCGACCGCCTTCTCCTTCACCCGGGCGAGGAAGGCTTTGACCACGCCGATCTCGACGTCCGCCTCGAGCAGGCTCAGCCGCACCTCGCGCAGCGCGGGCTCGACGTTCGCGGCGGTGAGCTCGGTGAGCCCGGCGAGCCGGTTACGGGCCTGGCGGAAGCCTTTTGCGAGCGTGTCGAACATGGCGCGTACCTGTTAGCACAACCGCCGTGCCGACAGTACGGCCCGACCGAGCCCCGGCCTCACCGCCCCGTTCGAGCCCGTCATTCCGCCGTCTTGGGGGGCGGGCCCATCTGGATGCGCTCGCCGATGTACGAGCCGATGAGCGTGAAGAGCACGCCGATGGCCGCCATGATGATGTACATGAAGAGCGGCATCGTCCGCACGGTCTGGCTCCGGGCCAGGTAGAACACGGTCGGGATCGCCACCATGAACGAGGCGACCACCGGCTCGATGAACGTCTTGCCGGGCGAGATCATCCCGAGCAGCATCCCGCCCAGGAACCAGACCGGGATGGCGACCATCATCCCCGCCGAGCCCTCGAAGTCGAGCGCGCTCACCACCATGGGGAGGCCGACCACCAGCGCGGCCGTCAGCACGCTCTGCACCAGGAGGGCGATGGCCATCCAGAGGACGCTGAACCCCTCCTGCTGGTAGCGGCGCGCCCTCTCGGACTCGGCGGTGCGGATGGGCTTGAGCGCCTCCATGTTCGCGCCGCAGGAGACGCACCGGCCGTTGGCGGGCACCGGGCTGTTCTTCGCGCCACACGAGGGGCAGTTCACGGATGTCGGGGATTTCGCCGCGGCCATGGCCGGTTAGGCTAGGCAACCCGGCCGGGCGGGGCAAGGGCATGGCGGAGGCGCCCGGGTCGCCCGACGTTTCTCCGGAAAGGCTCCGCGGCTTTTTGGCTCCCGGGAACGGAGCCTTGGTGGCACTGTCGGAGCGGCTATACTCCTGGCGAGCCCACGACCGTGCCCACGAACCCCTCGACACCCCTGCCCACCGTGGGCGCTCCCGTCACGCTCGGGGGGGGCGAGCCCCCTGTGACTCCCCCCGGCTTCGCCGCCGAGGTGGATCCGGAGCTGCTCTCCCTGCCCGCGCCGCCCAAGCGCGAACGGACCGCGGCCGTGGTGCTCATGCTGCTCACCGCGGCCGCGGCGCTGTGGATGGCGGCGGCGCTCTTCGGCGAGGCGCGCTACGCGCTGACGCCCGGGCAGCCGTTCGACGTGGGCGACCTGACCAGCCTCCGCGTCGCGCCGGGTGCGCCCGGCCCCGCCATCGCGGATTTGGCGAACCGCTACGTCCGCGCCGGCGGCCTCCTGGGGACGACAGGGGCGATCCGCTACGGTCGCGCCGCCGAGGGCGACTCGTTCCGCCTCGCACCGGTGGCGGGGAACGCCGCGCTCTGGGTCGAGATCCGGGTGCCCGAGGGCTTCGAGGGCCCCCGTTTCGTCCCGCCGACGGTGTTCGCGGGCAGGCTGGTGCCCTTCCGCAAGGCCGGCGTGCGCCACGTCGGGCTGATCAAGGCCGTCGAGGCGCAGACGGACGTGAAGGTGCCGGAGGGGGCCTGGCTGCTCATCGACGGCGGCTCTCCGCGTGCGTCGCGCTGGGCCGTCGCGCTGGCCCTGCTCTTCGCGGGTTTCGCCGTGTGGAACGTGGCGGGCGTAGCGCGCGTGCTCGCCCGGGTGCGTGACGAGCGCATCTCCAGGTTTGGGGGGGCCGAGACCCCCCCAAACCCCCCGCTCGAAGACCAGTAGCCCGTGCGACGGCGGCGCGTGTAACGGTGGGCGCTTGACGCGAAGGCGCGGTCACCCCACCCTCTGCCGCCGTCCATGCCCAAGGTCACCTTCGTCAACGAGAACCGCACCATCGAGGTGCAGGCCGGCCGCAAGGTCAGCGACGTCGCGGCCGAGCTCGGGATCGCCGTCTGCCGCGAGGAGTTTGCCGGCACCGGCATCGGCAACTACACGATCTGGGTCAAGGGCCCCGACGGCTGCGTCTCGGCGCCGAGCTTCTGGGAGAAGCTCCGCGGCGTCCGGGGCTGGCGCCGCCTCGCGAACAAGACGCGGATCCTCGGCGACGTGCAGATCTACACGCAGGCCGGTCTGCCGGATCGCCTCCGCGCGCCGCGCCCGGTGACGGCCCCCCCGACGCCCAAGACCGACTCCGAGGCCACGCGGCTCGGGGTGAGCGCCGCGGGCACCGCCGCGTTCCCCTACGGCCACCCGCAGGCGGTCGGCAAGGGCGAGCGCGAAGCGATCGCCCGCAACACCGGCAAGAAGGGCCGCGAAGGGCGCCGCGGCCGCCGCGACCGAGGAAGAGGAAGAGAGGAGAGCGACGAGTAGCCAGCCGGCCGCCTCCGCGGCCGCGCAGCCTCGGCCGGCGTAGACGTGCTATGCCGGCGCCGTGACCTGGGTCGTGGTGATCGGCGGCGGCGTCATCGGGTGCGCCTCGGCGCTCTCGCTGGCGCGGCGTGGCGCGCAGGTGATCGTGCTGGAGCGCGGGAACGGCGCGCACGGAGGCGCCGGGCGAGACGGGCGCTCCAGCTGGGCGGCGGCGGGCATCCTGGGCGCCCAGGTGGCGACGCACGCGCGACGGCCCGCTCGCGCGGCTGTGCATCGCCTCCCGCGCTCTGTACCCCTCCTTCGTCGCGGGCGTCCACGAGCTCAGCGGCCTCGACGTCGAGCTGCGCCCGGCGGGCGTGCTGCGCCCGGCGTTCGACGAGCGCGAGCTCGCGGCGATCGCGGCGGAGGCCGCGTGGCACGAGCCTGCCGGGCTTCGCGTCGAGCGGCTCGACGCCGCGGCGGCCTCCGCCGTCGAGCCGGCGCTGAGCCCCGAGATGGTCGGCGCGCTCCGCTTCCCCGACGAGCCGCGCATCGACCCGCCCTCGCTCCTCGCCGCCCTGCGCGCCGCGATCGAGCGCGCCGGCGCCGAGCTGCGCACCGGCGCCGAGGTGCGCCGCGTCCTCGTCCGCGACGGGCGCGCGCGGGGCGTCGAGCTGGCCTACGGGGGCGTGATCGAGGCGGACGCGGTGGTCGTCGCCGCGGGGAGCTGGTCGTCGCTGGTCGAGGGCGCCTCGCTCCCGGGCGGGAGCGTCGAGCCCGCGCGCGGGCAGATCGTGGAGCTGGAGGTCCCTCGCCAGAATCCTCCGGGGCGTCGTCGAGGGCACGGGCGCTACCTGTCGCCGCGCGACGACGGCCGCGTCCTGGTCGGCTCGACCGTCGAGCTCGCGGGGTACGTCCGCGGCGCGACGGCGGCCGTCGGTACGCGACCTGCTCGCGGGCGCCGTCCGCCTCGTGCCCGCGCTCGCCGCCGCTACCGTGACGCGCGCCTGGGCGGGCTTCCGCCCTACACACGCGACGAGCTGCCGCTGCTCGGGCCCACGGACGTCGCACGGGTCTGATCGTCGCCACCGCGCACTTCCGCAACGGCGTGCTCCTCGCGCCGGTGACCGGCGGAGATCGTCGCGGCGCTGGTCCTGGGCGAGCCGCCAGCCCCACGACATCGCCGCGTTCTCCCCGCTCCGGCTCCCGCAGCGCTAGCCCGCCCGGCCCAGCATCGCGCGCACCTTGGCCAGCACGGCCACGTCGGCCGGCGGGAAGAGCTCGTCCGCGGAGCTCGCCCGCGCCCGCCCAGCGGACGGCGGCGACGTCGAGCGCCCTCGGCTCGGCCGAGCCGGGCGAGAGGCGCGCCTCGTAGAACAGGAGGAGCACGTCCTTCGCCGGGTAGCGGTGGAAGGTCACCTCGACCACGTTGCCCACCGTGGCGGTGACGCCCAGCTCCTCCAGGAGCTCGCGGACGAGCGCGTCGCGAGGGTCCTCGCCGGGCTCGACCTTTCCTCCGGGGAACTCCCACGCGCCGGCCAGGTGGGTCCCACCCTTGCGCTGCGAGAGGAGCACGCGGCCTCCGGAGACGACGACTGCGGCCGAGACGATCACAGGGGGGGCCACGGACGGGCCGCGCGCGGGGGTTCGGGGGTCATGGGCGCTCGTCGACGGGTTTTCGGAATGGGGAGGAGCGTGCGCAGGGCAGGCTAACGCGGATGGGGTTTTGGGGTAGGTTGCCCGTCCATGCAACCGAGCCAAGGTCACGCTCGCCAGACCGGCCGCATCTCCGTCCACCCCCGCGGCTTCGGCTTCCTCAACGTGGAGGGCCCGGAGGGCGAGCACGCGGCGTTCGTCGCGCCGCCCGACCTCAACCCCTTCCTCGACGGCGACGTCGTGAGCGCCGTGATCACCGGCCTCCGAGGGCGGGCGCACCGCCGCGACCGCGCTCGCGCTCGTCGAGCGCCGCCGCACCGAGCTCTTCGGCGCCGTCGTCGCGCGGGGCCGCCGCCGCTTCCTCCGCGTCGATCGGGTCGTCGCCAACACCGACTGGCCCTTCGCCGACGGCGCGGCCGAGGGGCTCGCGGAGGGCGCGTTCGTGGTCGCCGCCATCCGCGGCGGCGAGGTCGTGCCCCTCCGCGTCGTCGCCGCGGGCGCCGACCTCGGCCTCGAGCGATGCGTCGTCCGCCACGGCATCCGCGGCGTCTTCCCGGACGCGGTGATCGAGGCCGCGCGCGCGTCCGCCGCCTCGCCCGACCACGGCGAGCCCGGCGCGCGGCGCGATCTCCGCGCCGTGCCCACGGTCACGATCGACGCCGCGTCCACCACGGACATCGACGACGCGCTCGCCGTGCTCCCGGCCGGCCCGGACGGCGCGCTCCGCGTGCTCGTGTCGATCGCCGACGTCGACGCGTTTGTCCAGGCGGGCTCGCCGATCGACGAGGAGGCGCGCCTCCGTGGGACCAGCGTCTACCTCGCCGGGCGCGTCATCCCGATGCTGCCCGACGTGCTCTCCAGCGACGCCATCAGCCTCCGCGAGGGCCAGGACCGGCCGGCGCTCACCGCCGAGCTGCGCATCGATCCCGAGGGGCACGTCACCGCGGTCGACCTGTACACGAGCCTCATGCGCTCGCACGCGCGCCTCACGTACAACGCGGTCGCCGAGCTCTTCTCGACCGGCGCCTCCTCGGCCGTCCCCCCGGCGGTCGTCCCCACGCTGCGCTGGCTCCGCACCGCGGCGGCGCGGCTCTCGGCGGTGCGCGCCGCGCGCGGCGGCGTCGACCTCGGCCGGGACGAGGCGTACGTCTCGTTCGACCCGGCCACGCGCGAGCCGACGGCCATCGAGCCGCGCGGCGAGAACGAGGCGCACCGGCTGGTGGAGCGCCTGATGGTCGCCGCCAACGAGGCGGTCGCCGCGTGGCTCACGACGCGCGGCCAGCCGGGCGTCTTCCGCGTGCACGCAGCAGCCCGCGGCGGACCGCGTCCAGATGCTCTCGCAGTTCGCGCACAACCTCGGCGTCGAGGCGGGCTTCGGCCCCGAGCTGAGCCCCCGCGGGCTCGCGGCCTTCGAGGCGCAGCTCCACGGCACCGCCGTCGCCCCCGCCGTGCGCACCGTGCTCGGCAAGATGCTGGGCCCGGCCCGCTACACCGTGCACCCGAGCCCCCACTTCGGCCTCGCCGCTCCCCTCTACCTGCACTTCACCTCCCCCATCCGGCGCTACGCGGACCTCGCCGTCCACCGCATCGTCAAGCGCTACCTCGCCGGCGATCGATCCCTCGCGGCGGGCGACGCGGCGCACGAGGCGATCGCCGAGGACTGCAACCGCCTCGCCTACCGCGCCTCGAAGGCCGAGGCCGAGCGGCACCACATGGTGGTGGCGCGCTGGTTCGCGGGACACGTCGGCGAGCGCCTCTCCGGCAACGTGGTCGCGGTGAAGCCGTTCGGGCTCGTGGTGCAGCTCAAGGGCACCGGCGCGACGGGGACGGTGGCGATGGAGGCGCTGCCCGGCGGGCCCTACCGCGTCGAGGCCGGCGGGTACGCCGCGGCGGGGGAGGCGCGCCGCTACGTGGTGGGCGAGCCGATCGAGGTGGAGATCGCCGGGTCGAACGAGGAGCTGGGGCGCGTGGACCTGGCGCCGGCCTGATCCCTCAGGGCGCGCCTGCGTCGGCGACGGTCTCCGGGCACATCCGATTCGCCGGCGGATCCACCGCGTCGCAGGTCTGCGGGGGCATGGGGTCGGGACAGGACATGACACCGCTCATCGCCCCCGTCACCGGAAGGTCGTCGCAGTTGCCGGGCATGCCAGGCTTCGTGCTCATCCTGCACGCGAGCACCGTCCAGGTCAGCAAGCTGTAGTCGTCGTCGCACCGAGGGCAGCCCGGCTTTTCGTCGAAGAGGTGCGAGACGACGAGCGTGGCCGTATGGCAACCGGGAGGGGGCGTGAGGTCCGCTGGAACCCACGTCGCCGTGATGTT